>NZ_CP034539.1:0-5338568 GCF_003963535.1 Streptomyces cyaneochromogenes
CCAACTTGAAGCGTTGCTGGAACCGGCGTTGGGCAACAACTGTGGCGTCGTCATGCAGGGCACCGGCTAGGGGCCGGTGCCCTGCATGACGACGCTAGTCACCCGGTAGCGGACAGCGGGTTCCGCAGTAGTGGTCCGCGTGAGAATGACATCGGCCCTTCGTCACTCATGCCAGCAACGAATTGGCACCACCCGTCAGCGTCAACACCCAGGTCACGCGCCTGCGCCACTGACGCACAGACGACGTTCAACTGGCACTCCCCTGCAGACCAACAGCGGTTCAGCGGGTGCGCAGCCACCACTCGAGGACGGCGACGGCTCCTGTGGAGCTGGCGAAGCCGCGAATGGCGCGGCGGCCGACTTCCCGCTTCGTTCGACTCAGGCGTAGCCCAAGTCAGTTGGAAGTATCGTGTCCGCACCGCCGTGTCAGCTCGCCAGCCACATGGTCGACGCGTTCCGTCTCCATGGACGGGCCCTCCAGCAGACGTACGGCCTCCAGTAGTTGGCCGAGCGTGCCCGGGTAGCGCAGGCAGGTCCGCACGATGCCGAAAAGGTCTATCCGCAGGTTGGCGGAGCGGGGGCTGGTTGCGGGGATCACGGGGTCGATGCTGTCGAGGAGGACGCTCATGCCGTTCGGGCTTCGCAGCAGCGGGAGGGCCGTCAATGCGTCGACGAGATCGGCAAGTTCGTGTAGCGGCAGGTCGGCGGGCAGGTCGGCAAACACGACGGCCTGGTTCGAGGTGCTGGTGACGTCAGCAGGGGCGAGTTCGTCGCGCGGGGGCAGGCCGGCGTCGTGCTGGAGCAGTTCCAGTTCCGCCGGGGACAGGAGGTCGTACCAGCGGTCCACCCTGCAGGCCGCCAGCCTGCCAATCCCGTCGGATCGGTGGTGAAAGCTCACCATGCCAACCAAGGCGCCGTCGCACCACACTGCGGCCCCGGACATGCCCTCCCACGGGGAGCGCTCTGGCGCGACGCCGACGGACGGTGGGGCGACGACCAGCTCCATTGTGGCCTCACGGCGGTTGGACAGAACTGAGATCGTTCCGCGCACAAGGCAGGAGTCGCGGTACACGATCTGCGTGGAACCGGGGTCTGTGCGGAGTTGGAACTGGGGGAAGCCGACAGCGCTGAACGGCAAGATCGCGTCGGCCTCTGGGATGGCGGCGTAGCGCGGCGAGACGATGGGGGGCAGGTTGGGCGGGACAGCTGTGATTTCCAGCAGTGCCAGGTCCGCCGCCTCGGACAGCAGGACGACGTGGGCGTCGGCGCTCCACTCCCCCGGCCGGTGGGCGTCGAAACACACCTGGACCGAGGCGGTCGGGCCAGCGACGACATGAGCGGCCGTCAGCACGTACACGGGCCCGACCCGGTATCCGGAACCGCGCCGTCCCGGCAGGCCTCCGGGCCGCAATACGATGATCTCGGCGACCTGTCCCGCCTCCATCCTTCGTACCGGTACCGGTGCGTTGGACCACGCTCGTGGGGCCAGCTTCACCACCCTCGTCCCGGCCTCCGCGGTCGCCGGTCCGACCTGGACAGGAACCTCCACCGATCCCATGACCACACCGTGGGACGTGAGCGGAGTCAGCCGGAGGGAATGCCTGCCGGACGTCGTCCGGGTCACCACCACAAACTCGGCCGGGCCGTAGGAGCCGCCGAAGCGGTGCAGCACGACACTCGCGTCATGGACCGCCTCAACACGGAAGTACCGCCCGCCATTTAGGAGGCAGGTAAATTCGATCTCCTCGTCCTCGAAGGGCCATGGCTCCCCGCCGGTGTCGACGAGGGCAAGGTCCACGGAGACCAGGAACGGCTCGCCAGCCACCACGGAGCGGGGCCAGGCGACGCGTGGTTTAACGCGCACGGTGGTCATGTCGATGCCTCACGGGCAGTGAGAGTGACCACGGTGCGCGGACTGCCGTAGTAGACATACATAAAGCGGTACAGCAACGGCAACAGGCGCCGCTGCTCCTCCTTACCGTCTACGTCCAGCAGATCTGCCGGGGTCAAATGGGCCACCGTTGAGCGCAGTTCGCGCAGGGCTACGGCGATCGGTGTGTGGGGGCGGGCACTGAGGAGTTGCAGGAGTTCGTCGGCCATCTGGTGGGCCTCCTCGTCTCCGATCGCGCCACTGGTGGCAAGTACGCCTGCCGCCCCGGAGCGCAGAAACAGCTCGGAGAAGCCGCGTTGGGTCTGGTCCGCGTACTCGCCCTCATCGGCGAGGAGCTGACCGGAATGGCAGGCGTTGAGGAAGACGAAGGTGGCGGCGGACGCCAGCCGTTCGAATGAGTTGCCGCCCTCCAGCATCACCAGGGGCACGTCACCGAGCAGGCAGTCGTCTTCCCCGCGCCCGAATGTGCCGTGACAGGCGACGTACACCATGCCCAGGGGGTCGCCAGCCGCCAATGCTTTGGGCAGGCCCCGCACCCCGGCGATGCCTTCGGATGCGTACGCGTGCAGGAGCCGGTCGTCGTGGCGCATGTCTTCGGCGATGTAGGCGGCGACGGGGCCTGCGCAGGTATGGGGCTCGGCGTACTCGCGTACGACGGACCAGGCGGCGTTGACGGTTAGCCAGCGTGTGAGCGTGATCAACCCGCCGAGCCAGCCGGCCCGTTGTGGGGAACGGGGCGGGGTGTCGAGCCAGAACAGTTCCCAGGGGATGCCGTAGCCCGTCTCATCCCAGATCACCAGTTCCAGGTCGTCGCCGTGCTCGCAGCGGCGGTCGTGCAGCCAGCGGGTGAGGTCGGGTTTTCCGCCCGGGCTCCTGGCACGTTCCGAGGGCACTCTCCTGTCAAAAAGTCCGATAGACGGGGCCTGCCCCATGCCGTACGCGGGGTGCGTTCTGTGCGGTAGGCGCCGAGTAGCCCGCGAAGTTAGTCCCGGCCGTGCCTGGTGGTCGGTGTGAGAATGACATGGTCCTTCGTCACTCAGCCAGCAACGAATGAGCACCACCCGTCAGCGTCAACACGCAGGTCACGCGCCTGCGCCACTGACGCACAGACGACGTTCAACTGGCACTTCCCTGCAGACCATCGGTCTTACGGGGCGCCGGCGCCGCTTTGGGTCGGTCAGGCCGGCCGCGGGCGGTCGTGTCAGGCGCCGATGCCGATGTAGGAGACGTAGGTGTAGGCGCCCCAGTCGGAGTCGAGTTCGGCGATGACGTCGTCCCAGAGGTCTTCCATGGTCTCCAGGTCGCTGGCGACGAGGGCGTCGACGGCGTCGTCCCAGATGTAGCGGACCTGCCGGTGCTGGATCCTCAGGTTGCTGCGGCGGCGTGGTTCGTCGACGGCGGTCTGGTTGACGGGGTGGATCTCGATGCGGGTGCCTCGGCCGCCTCGGTTGAGGTGCTGTTTGAGGGCTCCTGGGTTGGCGAGCACGTTGTGGGCGCGCAGGTTCCAGTAGGCGGTGTCGATCGCTTCGAGGCTGGCTGGGCGCGGGCGTTGGGTGCCGCGGGTCCAGGCGCGGATCGTGGCGGGGGTGGCGTGGATGCCGGCGTCGGCCAGGGCTTGGGGGCCGCCTTTGGTGGTGGTGAGGTAGCGCATGCGGGCTTTCAGGCCGCGGCGGGTGCCTACTGGGGATTTGATCCCGCCGTCGATGATCATGCGTTCGAGGGCGTCTTCGAGGGCACGGGCGAGGGCAATTTTGCCGTGGACGTTTCCAGGGTCGCGGTCTGCGCCGTAGTTGCCGAAGTTCTTCCAGCCGTCGGTCGACATCTATCGGGCGCTCTTCCTCGGCAGGGGGTACTGGTCTTTTTGTTTCATCTGGGTGGTGAGGCGGCCTTCGGTGAATACCGCGCGCCAGTCACCGGCGACGTGGAGTTCGTCGGTGCCGCGGACACGGACGACGCTCAGGCCGTTGCTGTGTGCCCGGTGGGATTTGTACCAGAGGTTTGCGAATGCCTGGGAGCGGATGATGTGCATCCAGTCGGGTCGGCGGATGTCGCGGTTGACGCTTGATTCTCCGATGGTGGAGGTGAATTTCGAGTACATGGCCTTGATGTATTCGACGGTCACCGTGTCGTCGGTTTCGAGGGCTTTGGTGCGGGCCTCGGTGAGGACGCGGCGGAATTTTTCCAGGAGGCCTTCGCTGGTGCCGGAGGTCCAGCACTCGGTGATGTGCGGGGTCTCGCACAGGCCGAGGCGGGCGCAGCGGATGAGGAGGCGGATGGTGGCGTCGTCGAGGAGGACGGGGCCGTCTTCGCGGCGGTTGCCGATGGGGTCGGGCAGGTGGGGGTGGTGCCAGGTGGGGCGGGTGGGGAGGCGGTAGATGCCGGAACGCTTGGGGTCGAAGCCGCCGTTGGGGTCGTGGATCAGGGCGCCGATGGGCAGGTGGGTCTTGAAGGCGGACAGGAAGCTGGCGTTGGTGTCGAGGGCGTAGACGGTGATCGGGGGGTGGGTGCCGTTTTGGAGGGCTTCCATGAGGTGGGTGTTGGTCCAGTTGTGGCGGCCTTCCCAGATTTCGTCGGCGCCGTCTTTTGTTTTCTTTCGGAGGAATTCGAGGGTTTCCGGGTAGACGGTGTGCTCGTAATTTCCGCCGACGCGGGTTGATTCGAACAAGGCCATTGCGTTCGGTACGGCCTTTTTCACCAGGGCTTCGGTTGCGGCGGTGACGTCACCGTCGTGGTCGTGGAGGGCTTCGTCGACGGCGCGGGTGATCATGCCGGTGAAGTAGCTGTAGTCCCGGTTTGCGTAGCCGCCCACGGGCGGAGGTGGAGCGGCGGTGCGGCGGGGCGATGGCCTGGGTGGGTCGGCTGTGTGGGCTGTCGGTGCGGGCTCGGTGGGTGTGGAGTCCGAGGTCGGGCTGTTGGGGGCTTGGAGAGGCGCCTGCGGGGTCTGTGCGGGGGTGTGCTGGGGCGCGGCCGGGGGTGTCTGTGGCTCTGGGGTGGGGCTGGCGTAGGGGTTGGTGGGGTCGGTGATGCGGGCGTGGGCGAGGTCGGCGTGGAGGGTGAGGGTGGCCTGGGGGCCGAGGTCGCGTTCGGTGATCGTGGTGTGGATCTGGTCGGCGTCGCGGGTCAGGGTGATGGTGATGTCGAGGCTGAGCGTGGCGATCAGCTGGGGGTCGTCGGTGTCGACGGCGGCGAGGACGGGGAGCTCGTGGGTGCGGGCCAGGTGGGCGAGAGCCTGGGCGGCGTCGGTGATCTGGGGCGGGCCGGACAGCGGCAGCCGGGGGTCTGCGGTGGTCTGAAGGCGGTCGACCACGACGAGGGCCAGGTCGGGCAGGTCGGGGACGCTCTCGGCGATCGCGTCGGTGGTCAGGTCGGTGCCGTCGTCGATGTACAGCGGGGCTTGGGCCAGGTGGTGGTGGAGGGCTGCGGCATCGTCCTGTTCGGTGGGGGTGAGGCGGCCGGCTCGCAGGCGGCTGTAGTCGACCGGCAGGTGCGCGGCGACGATCCGTGCGGCGACGTCGGCGCGGGTGAGTCCGGAGGCGGCGTACAGCACGGGTCGGTGCTGGTCGAGGGCGCTGGTGCGTGCGGCGGCGGTGGCGATCAGGCTGGATCCGGCGCCGGGAGCGGCTGCGACGAGGTAGAAGCGTCCGGGCTGCAGGCCGCCGAGGACGTCGTCCAGCGCGCGGATGCCGGTCGGCAGACCCATCTGGGGTGCGGGTGTGGTGGTTTCACCGGCGGGAGCGGCGGCCGGGAGGACGGTGTCGAGGGCCTGGGCGAGTACCGCCAGGCGTCGCGGAGTGCGCGGCGCGGTGAGGGCTTGTGGGCCGCTGGCCGGGATGGCGCTCTCGTGGCCGGAACCGGGCTCCGCGGGAGTGGAGGCCGGCGGGCTCGGCTCGGGCTGGCTCGGGGGAAGGGCAGTTGGCGCAGTGACCGGGTGCTGGAGTGCGGCAGGGCTGGGCGGCGGGGCGGTTGGCGCTGGGGCGGGGCCGGGTGCAGCGGAGGGTGTGGGGGTAGGTGCGGGCGTGTCTGGGGCTGCCGGAGCTGGCTGTGGTTCTGAGGGCGTGGTGGGTGCGGCGGCCGCTTCGGCAGGGGCAGTTGTCGGCGCGGGCGCGGGCTCTTCGGCCGCTTCGGCTGCCGTTGTGGTCGCAAGGGGATTCTGGACTGCTTGCTCGCCTTGAGGGGGTGAGGTGGAGTCCGGGGGTGCGGCTGGAGCTGCTGTGTCGGGTGCGGGTTCGGCTTGGGGTTCGGGCGGGATGAGCGTGCCGTCCGCGGTTGCGGGGAGCAGTACGGCGACGGGGGTCTTGTGGCGGCAGAGCACCTGGGGGTGGCCTTCAGCGCCGGACTGGATCAGATCCCCGAGCTTTTTGCGGGCGTCCGCGAAGCTGTGGGTCGTGGCTTGGGTGAGGTCCCAGCCCAGTTCGGTGGCGTGGGCGGGGGTGGTGAGCAGGGCATGGTGCGGGCCGCGGGTCAGGGGTGTGGTGTGCCCTTCGCTGGCAGCGTTGATCATCTGTCGGAGTTTGCTGCGGGCCTCGTGCAGCGTCGCCGGGCGGGCGGGTGCATGGGGGTCTTCACTCGGAGGGTCGTGAGGTGTTTCCGCAGCCGGATCGGCGGAGGCTGTTCCCGCCTCGGTCAACGGGCTGTCGGCAGCCTCGGGTTCACTGTCTGCTCCCTGTCGGCGGTCGGCGCTGGCAGAGAAGGTGGGAGTCGTCGGGAGATGCAGGGGCCAGGTCCCCGCCCAGTGTGGAGTCGGCTCGGTCGGCGATGCAGGAGCTGCGGGCGCGGCATCGTTGGCGGGGTTGTCCGGTACTGCAGCGGCGGAAGCTGCCTCACCGGCGGTGTGGGATGAACGCGAGGAAGGCACCTGAGGGCTCCAGGGCAGAAACGGCGAGCGGGTTTACGGGGAAGCCGAGCTTCGGCTTGGCGGCCGTCAGCAGGCGCGGCACACCGCGCCATCAAAATGTAACGCCACTTCACAGCCTAGCTGACGCTACATCACATTGACCAGATTTATGTAACGCCAACCTCTGAGATTATGTAACGCTGGCGTCGGACTCAAGAGTGCTCCCGAGTCCGGCCCTGCCATGCAGGAGGGATGGCAGTGGGCTGGAGACGCCAGGCAGTCGGCCCGGGGAACTGTCAGGCACGTTCAGTCGGCTCCGTGGGGGCTGTCGGGCTCCACCATGGCCCTCAGCCGGACGCGGAAGGCGGTCTGCTCGGCGGCCCGCGCCTGCTCCTCAGCCTCGCCCCCCGGCTCATCGTCCTCGTACTCCTCGTACTCCTCGACCAGCCATTCCTCTGCGGCTCGCTGGAACGCCCTCTCGCGCATGCGGTCCTCGTAGTCCTCGTACGTCTCGTCCGGCTGGATCTGACCGGTGCGGCGCTTGATCTCCTCGTCGCGCTCGCGGCGTTCGAGGTGCTCCTGCACGGCCGGGTGGGCGTCCGCGCACACGTACCCTCCCCACCGCCGGGGCGGCGGCTCGGGCGGTCGCCGGCGGTCTTCGATCCGGTTGAGGACCGTGTGCCACTGAGCGGTGTCCGGGGCACTCACGTCGAAGGCTTGCAGGAGCGCGGACAACTGCTCGCGGCTGGGCAGGGCCTTCCCGCTCAGGATCAGGTGGGCTGTCGAACGCGGCACACGGTGTCCGCCGGCTTTGGTCGCCTGCTCGATGGCGCTGTAAGAGGGCCGGCCGGCCCGCAGGCGCAGTCGGGCCAGTTCCTGGGCCAGGGATGCCTGGGTGCGGACCTGCCGGGTCCGTCGGGCCCGGCCTGACAGGTGCCGGCGTGCTTTCTCGGCCGCGGCTGCCTTCCACAGGCTCCGGGTTTTCGCTTCGCGCCACTGTATGGAGTAGCCGCCGGGGTCGCCGGCAGCGCGGGCGTAGGCGAGGACGGTCTCGAGCGGTGGCAGGTGTGTGCCGCGGGCGGCCTGGCTGAGGGTGGAGGCTCCGCGGAATCCCGGCGTGTTCGCTGGCCCGGTGCGCTCCGACAGGGTGGCGTAGGTGATGCGGGACTCGTCCTTGAGCTGGCGCAGGTACGCGGCCAGGGCCCGCAGCCGGGGGTGGGCGCTGGCGTCGACGGGCTTGGTGGGACGGCCCATTCTCACCGCCTGCGGCGGCGGGAGGGCCTGCCGAGTGCGCTCGGACGACGGCCGGTGATCAGGTCAGCCGCGGCAGCGGCCACCACGACCAGCGCGGCCGGAACGGGCCGGTTTCCGGCGGCCAGGGCTGCCGATGCCAGGACGACCACGACGACGACCACAACCTCGGGGATGCCGAGCCGGCTCTGCTGAGGGCGCTCCGGTAGGTGGGTGGAGCAGAATGCCGACGGCTCGGGGCTGGCGGGCAGGGGCAGGGCAGACATGTGCAACTCCAGGCAGGCAGGCACCCGACACCCAACTCGGGCGTTTCGGGGTGGGATTGATGCGGGGTCGTGCCCCGCCGTCGAGACCTCATGGTGCCGGTGTCGGCACCCTCGCGGCCAGTCGTATCAGCGTCCGTCCAAACCGACGTGTTCACCGGCGAACCAGGCGGGTTTGCCTTTCGTCCCTGCTCAGGGCCCCTGAAAAATTGAGTTAACCCGAAACCGTCCAAAGGCTCTGCGCCGTCCCGGGTGTGGCTAGGCAAGGTGCTCAGGCAGTACTGGCTGACCGCGTGCAGCCTTGTCCGAGGGCTGCGGCGTCACGTCGGCCGAGTCGCTGATGGCGGCCTGCTCTGAAACAACTCTCGGTGTCAGAGCCTGGATTTATCATCCGACCCATGAGCGACGAAGTGGCCAAACACGTCTTCATCTCCTACGTCCGTGAGGACTCGGATCGGGTGGATGGCCTGTGCGCTGTCCTGGAGGCGGCGCAGATCCCGTACTGGCGAGACCGCCAGGACCTCGGGCCTGGCGATGCCTGGAGAACCGAGATCCGCGCGGCGATCAGAGACGGATCGCTCGTCTTCCTGGCCTGCTTCTCGGACAATTCCAGGGCAAAGGGCAAGTCCTACATGAACGAGGAACTGTCGCTCGCCGTCGAGGAGTTACGTCTCAGACCGCCGGGACGTGTCTGGCTGATCCCGGTGAGATTCGACGCGGGAGCCGTCCCCGAATGGGACCTTGGGGCAGGACGCGTGCTGAGCGACCTCAACTACTCGGACCTGTTCGGGGAGGAGCACACGGCCAACGTGGTCAGACTCGTCACCACGATCAGTCGTCAGCTCGGTGAGAGAAGGCCCGACCCAGCCACCGCCCTGGCCGCCGTCGAACAGGCGAAGGCCACGGACCGAGTGGACCTCCTTCGAAGGCTCACCAAGGAGATGCTCCCCGAACCCTCGCGCCGCATCGAGTTGGACGATCTGATCTCACAGGAAGTCCAGCGTGTCCTCGCGGTCCTGAAAGACCAGGACCGCATGGCCGGGCCGCTGGGCGGCACGGACGAGGAGCAGATCGTTCGCATCGCCGAGGAGGCCCGAGAGCTTTGGACTCTCTCCGTGCCGTTGTGTGCGCCGCTCCAGGTCGCGTCACGATGGGGGACACCGGAATCGTTGACACCCTGGACGAACAGCATCCGGTCCTTCGTCGCGGCGGCCATCAAACAGGAAAGCGGGAATTCCGCGCTCGTTGGTCTTCGGCACATCCCCGGCATGGTGAGCATCATGACGGCCGCGCTCGCCTGTACGTCGAGTGGCAACTGGGCCAACCTCAAGTCGCTTGTCGTCGACCCCTCGGTCAGGGACCGCTACGAACAGAAACCGGCGCCGGTCATCGACATGACGGACCCGCACCAGGCGTTCGGCAGCACCACGGACTTGATCTCCAACGCCCTCGCACGCGCCACCCTGACCGGGAGGGATTTGGGCGACTCGTTGAAGGACTTCACAGAACGCAACAACGGCCGGTATCACACACCGATTGCCGAGTGGCTCCACCAGATCCTTCGCCCGGTCTTCTCTGACCAGTTGCCGGACGATGACACCTACAGCGCGGAGTTCGACAGGGCCGAGGCGGTGCTCGGGGTGCTCGCGCAGGACGTGACGAACGTGCGCGCGGCCGCACACCCGGAAGGGAGGTCGTGGAGCCGCACCCACTGGTACGGACGGTCGACGTGGCGGTCCAACCATCATGGCAACCCAGTCGCCGACCTCGTGTACGAGTTCGAGACTCAGGGCGCCCAGTGGGGCCCGCTCAAGGGCGGTTTGTTCGGCGGCGACGAGGAACGTGCGCGCTCCGCGTTGGAGGCCTACCAGACGTCCTTCAACAGAGTCGCAGGGCGGCAGTTCTAGTAAGGACCGGGGCAGCTTCCTCTCATCGGATTCAGGCGTGGGTTCCCCGAAATGGGGCGCGCGTGTTGACGGATGCCGAAGCGTGGCAGCTGAGCAATGTTTGTCATGTGCGGAGGTTCAGGCACGTCCTTGGCTCCTCACAAGGCAGGATGGTCTTCGTACAGTAAGGCCGGGGGAGGCTCGTGGTGGGGACGGCAAATCCGCAGCTCGTGTTCGTTCACGGGATCGGTGGACTCCGCGACGCGGAGGCGGAACGACAGCAATGGCTCCGGGCGCTGGCCACCGGTGTGCGGGCGGCCGGACGGGCGGAGTTGGTCTCGGCGCTCACCCAAGGCTGGCTCGCGGATGTGCGTTTCGCGGACTACAGCGATCTGTTCAACGCCCGAGGAGCCCAGGGAGGCGCGCCGGGGGGCGAGTTGGATCCGTCCGACGAGCAGGTGCTCTCCGACTTGCTGAAGGCGATGGTGGATGAACTCGCCGAGCAGTATCCACCGGATTCCGGTACACGCGACGCCAGGTTCATCGAACAGGCCCGGCACCAACTTGATGCGGTCTCCTCCGACGGCCGCGCGCAGGGCGTGGGCGAGTCCGGGCGGCGACTGGTGGCGGTGACCACGACGCTGCTCCAGCTGCCCGGTCTTCGCCAAGGTGCCCAATGGGCGGGTGGTCAGGCTTTCGCGCTGCAGCTCTCCCAAGTCGCACGCTACTTGAACCGCCACGGTGACAGGGCCGCGCTTGGGGCGGCCATCCGCTCCCGGGTGCTGGAGGGACTGGATCCCACTCGGCCGCTCGTCGTGGTCTCACACTCCCTGGGCACCGTTGTGGCCTACGAAGCTCTGCACGAATACGAAGGGCCGGTGGCCCTGTGGGTGACGCTTGGTTCCCCTCTCGCGCTCGGCGGCGTGGTCCTGCAGCGCCTGGTGCCGCGGCCGCCGTCCTGCCCGGAAGGGGTGGGGGCGTGGCACAACTTCTGGGACCGAAACGACGTCGTGGTCGGGCGTCCGCGGCTGGCGGACTGGATCGCGCCGAGCGCCAGAGGGGTAAAGGCACAGACCGCGCCCGTGAAGTCCGGTGGGTTGTGGACCCATACAGCTACTAAGTACCTGGAACATGCGGAGGTGGCCGGGCCGATCGCGGAAGCTCTTCTGCCGTGACTGGCCTCGCCACATCAGCGGCACCCCGCCATGTGCTGGTGGTGGGTGCCCAGTGCAGCGGCGCGGAGGAACTGCCGGGCCTGGAAGACGCGGCGCGCCGTCTTCACCGCGCGCTGGTGGACCCGGATCTCGGTGCCTGCGTCGACCGGGGTGAAGGCGAAGCAGGGTCGCTGCTCGTGGGCACTGGCCTGGGCAAAGAGGTTGTCGGAACGGCGATCGCCGCGGCAGCCGATCGGGCGAAGGAGGACCGTGGCCCGCTCGTCCTGGCGTTGCTGGGCCATGGAGTAGGTGGCTGCGGTGGCCCGCTGTACTTCGTCACCTCGGGAAACGCGCAGGACGGACTCGTCCACCAACTGGATGTGTCGTCCACGATCGGTGCGGTGACGAACGAGAATGGACTCGATGGCCTGATAGTCATCGTCGACACCTGCCACGCGGCCGCCTCACTGGTGGGTCCGCAGTCCGTGACAGCCGGAGTCCAGCAAGGCACGGTGCGCGTGTCGGTTCTTTTCGCTGCTTCCGCACATCAGTCGGCATTGGACATGAACCTGAGTGTCCAGCTTGCCGAGCTGCTGGAGCACGGGGTGACGAATGCTGAGGAGTTCCTGACCGTCGACGCTCAGTTGATCAAGGAGCTGCGTGGCCGTATCCACACCCAGGAGCCCGGCAGTTACACCTTCGACGGCACCCCTGGTGACAGTGAATCGCTGTGGCTGGCCCGCAACGCCCAGGCCGCCGCGCGACGCTCCGCCGGCTCTCTTGGTGCCGTCGCGTGCGAGAGGCTGGCCAAGCTGCTGCGTCCGCTGGAAGGCACGGAAGGCATCCACAGCAGGGAACAGCTCACGGACTGGCTCAGCGGGCTGGAACAGGAACGTGTCGGCCACCCTGCGGTCCAACGCGTCCTGGAGTTCGAGCGTGATCTGGACCTCTGCACATACGCCGTAGCCGTCCTCGAGGAGGTCTTCGGGGGTGCTCTGACGGACGACTTGCTCCGCAAGGCGGCGGCCCGCGCCGGATTCCCCTTGAAGGTGGTGGTCCGGGTGCCCTGCCCGTCCTTGCGTGACCTGGTCGAGCACGCAGTCCTCGACCAGTCGGCCATCACCACGGCAGGACAGCACCGGATACTGGTGCATTTCGTCGCCGCCCTCGCTCACCTGCTCAGTCCAGCAGATCTTCTTCCGCAGCAACTGACCACCTGGGCGGCCAAATCGGCAGCCACCATCGCTCTGAACAGCCGGCTGAAGGAACTGAGCGGAGCGACGCCCCGCCTGGTCCTGGTCGCCGCCGACGACGGCGGTGAAGACGTCACCCGTGTGGAGGCATCGCTTCTCTTCGGCTCGGCCGTGGTGCACGCAACAGAATTCCCGTGCGAGCCCGGGCGAGTTGGCCTGGTGTCCGCACTGGAGGATGCCCGAGGGTGGGCGCTGTCCTGGCTGGGAGCGGCGGGCGAGCAGTTGGTGCGGGTCGATGTGTCAGTCCCGACCCTTCTGCTTTTGGACTCCTCCCCGGAGGAGTGGCGAGTGGTCCGCAAGAGACGGATGCTGGGCGTCGACTACGACGTCACGACACGCTGGTCGGGCCTGCTGACACCCCCGTCCGGCGTCAGTCTCGACGACATGCTGCACGCTGGGAGCCAGTTGCTGTCCTCCTTGCAGGCCAAGGTTCAGGCCGGACCGTCGTGGCTCAGCTCCGGTGACCTCAGCAGCGTCGAAGCGCTGCAGGAGTTACTCGACCGTCGTCGTATGGGCGGCTGCGTGTGGGGAGTGAGCACTCTGCCGACGAAGGACTTCGACCTCATGCTGGAGGAACTCCTGATCCACACCCCGGCCCTGATCTGGCCCCGGCGTGAGGGCGTCTCCGACACGCAGGCGCTTCAGGACGCGGTCGCGGAGCACTGGCAGTCACTGCCGGAGAAAGTCGTCCGCGCCTTCAAACAGCGGCTGGAGAACGGACTGGGTGAAGACGTTCCCGGTCATCTGGCTGATATCCGTACGACATGGCACGACGCGCACTGGCAGGACTTCTGCCAGCGACGCGCCGGCCGGGCGGTCGTCGCCCCGCAAGACGTGACGCCGAAGGAGCAGGCATGAACTGGACGCCGTACTACACGGGTACGGGGAGCGTCCCCGAGCAGCCTCAGCAACTGCCTCCCCCGCCTCCGTGGCGCGCGCCGACGGGCAAAACCGGCGCTACGGACGCCGTGCCGTCATCTTCCCCGGCGAGCACCTACCAGGCGGACCCCGGACTGGTCGACGCGGTCAATGCCGCACTCCATCTGCGTCGGCCCCTGCTGTTGACCGGGCCGGCCGGCTCGGGTAAGTCCTCCGTCATCGAGCAGATCGCTACCGAACTCGGGCTCGGGAGTGTGCTGCGCTGGCACATCACCTCCCGCAGCACCCTCGCCGACGCGCTCTACCGCTACGACGCCCTGGGGCGTATCCACGCCTATAACCTCCGCGCCATCGGCCGTCCCGTCGCGTCCAGGGGGCGAGTGGCACGCCGGTCCACCCGTTCCGCGCGCGACGACATCGGGGACTTCGTCCAACTCGGCCCTCTCGGTACTGCCTTGGTGCCCGGCCGTCTCCCCCGCGCCCTGCTGATCGACGAGATCGACAAGAGCGATCTCGACCTGCCGAGCGACCTCCTCGACGTCCTGGAACGCGGCCGTTTCGAGATTCCCGAACTTGCCCGGCACTCGAAGAGGCACGTCACCGTCCGCACGGCCGATCCCGGCGTTCGGCATGAGGTCGAAGACGGCCTGGTGGAGTGCGAGCAGTTTCCGGTCATCGTCCTCACGAGCAACGGTGAACGCGACTTCCCGGCCCCGTTTCTGCGGCGCTGTGTGCGGTTCGACATGCCCGCCCTCACCGTCTCGACCCTCACCAGCATCGTCGAGGCTCACTTGGAGAAGGTCGAGGAGGACACCACCGATGCCCTGGTGAACGCTTTCGTGGACCGGCTGAACCGCGGCGAGAACCTCGCCGTCGACCAGTTGCTGAGCGCCGTCCATCTCCTGCGCGGCAGCCGCGTGCAGGACGAGGAGCAGCGGACGCGGCTGCAGGAGCTGTTGCTGCAAGGGCTCGGGCGTGGCTGAGAACCGTGCCGCACGGCTGCTGGCCGCCTTGGCCCATGCCGGCCCGGGCGACATCAGCGACGGCGCGGAGGGCGACATCCGGGATGCCCTCGACGCTCTTCTTCTCGCCGCGGCCAGATCCGGCATCAGCTGGACCGGTGGCATCGCCGCCGACCTGCTTCCGGCCGACGAAGAGTCACTCGCCGAGGTGCCCCTTCAGCCCGAACCGGGACCGGACGACTCCTGCGACGATCCGCCGGCCTCTGAATCAGCTTCGGACGCAAGCCCTCCTGGGACCGCCTCGGTCTGGCTGAAGGACGACAGCAGCACTCACTCGGTGCCCGGCCGGCCCCTGAGCATTGGCCGCGCCCCAGCCCTGCCGAACGCGCTCGACATCGGCCGCGCCCTGCGCCCTCTGCGCCGCTTCCGGCCGTCCCGGGTTCACCGCCGTCTCGACCTGGGCGCCACCGTCGATCACTACACCCGCACCGGTGTGCTCGTCCCCCAGCTCGCGCCTGCTGCAGAACCCTGGCTGGAAGCCGTCGTGGTTGTGGACCGCGGCACTTCCATGGCCGTCTGGGACGAGACCTCACGCGCACTGACCAAGATGCTGCGCGCTCTGTCTGCCTTCCGCAGTGTCCGCGTATGGCACCTTGAGCACCCGCCTCAGGCCCCGCCTGTTCTCCACAATCACCACGGCCGCCCCCTCCCTCTGGATCCATCCGACCCCCGGCATATCCAGCCGGACCACCGGCTCCTGCTCGTTGTTTCCGACTGCGCGGCTCCCGCCTGGCGCCGTAGCGACCTGTGGCAGACACTCCACACCTGGGGCCGCACCGCCCCCGTAGCCTTGATCAATCCGCTCCCCAAACGCCTCTGGCACCGCTCCGGTCTCGACCTGCCCCGTACCACCGCCACCGCGTCTATCCCGGCATCGCCCGGACGGCTCCTCGCCTACCGCCGTCCCCGCCTCTTCCGCGACGACGCCCCAGGGACGCAGCCCTGGCAGGCACTGCCCGTACTGCAGCTGGATGCCCACCAGGTCCTCGCCTGGACACGGGCCACGATGCGCACCGACCCGAGCGGCTGCGAGGCTGTCCTCGTCCCCGCCTCAGGACGCGTACCCTCCAGGAACCGCAGTCCGCAGCCGAGTACCGTGGCGTCCGGTGCGCCGGCAACTGACACTCACGTCACCGCCGCGGCAGAGGCCTTCACGGACAGCCTGCACTCCCCCGCCGTCCGGCTGGCGATCGCCGCCTCGTCACTGGACGCGTTCACCCTCCCCGTTCTCGACGTGATCCGCGAGCGCATCGTTCCCGAGGCCGCCCTGGCCGACACCGCGGAGTTCCTCACCGCCGGCCTGCTCACGGCAAGCCGTCACGAGGACGCGGACATCGTGTACCGGTTCCACCCGGCCGCGGCGGAACATCTGCGCGGAATGCTCAGCCGCGATCAGGCGTGGGACACGCACTTCGCCCTCACCGACCACCTCGCAGCCCACCCTCAGGTCCCCCACGGAATCGTCGCCGCGCTGCACTCCCCCAACAGCAAGGAGATGCTGCCCACCGGGCTTCGGCCCGTCGCCCAAGCGGCTGCGGCAACAGCGCGACTCCTCGGAATCGAGACCCCCGGCCCTCGCACGAACACTGAACAGGCCAGCCTCGCGCGCGAGCCCTCCCGTGACGAGAAAGACGACGTTCAGCAGACTCCCGCCTCAGGTACCCCGGACGATCTCCAAGAGCCGGACCCGAACGAGGAAGTCACCCCGGACAGCCTCCAGACCGACGGGGCACTCGTTCTGCGGGTCCACCAGCGCGACATGCTTGATCGTCTGAACACCGAGCGCGAGAGCCACGGCTGGCACCGCAACCTCCTGCTCGCTCCCCCCGGTACCGGCAAAACCATCATGTCCGCCTTCGACTACAAGCGCCTGCGCGAGCAGCACCAACGGGACCTGCGCCTCCTCTTCATTGCGGACAACGAGGAAGCGCTGTACCAAGCGCGGCAGGCATTCCGGAATGTCCTGATGACCCCGGACTTCGGAGAGCCCCTGCATGGCGCCAGGTTGAATCCTCCGTTCTGGAATCATGTGTTCGCCACGGTGCCGGCTCTCAGCCGGGTCATGGACGAGTTGTCCCCTGATCACTTCGATGTGATCGTCATCGACGAGTTCCGTGGAGGATCATGGTCGATGTATCTGAGCGTCCTGGACCGCTTCATGCCGCAGGAGTTGCTCGGGCTTTCTGCGGCTTCCGAGCATGAGCACGGCCTGAGCATCCACGATGTGTTCTTCGGCGGGCGTATCGCTGCGGAGATGCGTCTTCAGGATGCGCTGGAGGATGACCTCCTGAGTCCCGTCCACTACTTCGGCATTGCGGACGGCACCAACTTCGAACCGCTGGAATGGAAGCAGGGAAGGTACGACCGGGCTTCACTTGACGCTCTGCTGACTGCCGACCACTCACGAGCGCGGGTAGTCATCAACGCCGTCCGGGACAGGGTTGCCGACGTGGGGGCCATGCGGGCGGTCGGCTTCTGCGTGTCCGTGGCACACGCAGAATTTATGACTCGGTACTTCCGTGACGCTGGCTTCCAGGCCATGACTCTCACCGCGTCGAATAACCCCGCAGCCCGTCAGGAGGTGCTCGCCTCCCTCAGAAGCGGCGACTTGCATGCTGTCTTCTGCACTGCCGCCTTCGGTGAAGGCCTCCGACTCCCTCAGGTGGACACCCTGCTCCTGCTGCATCCGGTGTCGAGCGGCATGCAGTTCGTGCGGCAGGTGGGGGTTGCCCTTGCTCGCAGCCCGGGCAAGGCTGTACTCACCGTGCTCGACTTCATCGGGGCCCACCGAAAGGAGTTCCGCCTCGACGCCCGGTTCCGGGCCATGACGAGTCTGCCGGGGAGGGAGCTACTCCACCACCTTGAGCACGGCCTCCCCCAGCTCCCTGCCGGGCCCACGATCATCCTCGACGAGATGGCCAAGAATCTCGTCATCGACAGCCTCAGCGAGCAGATGCGGGGCACCAACACGGACGCTGCAGGCGACAGCTGGCAGGTGGACGACGGCCGACAGCCCGGGGAAGAGCGGCCGGTGGCGCCAGCGGCGGAACTGCCGACGGCCTCCGAGCGGGCTTCCGGTGCTCCAGAAACGGGCCGGGGGCGGGCTTTCGATCCGTCCCCGCGTGTCGTCATGGTGACGGGGAGACGCAGTCCGGACACAATATCCGAAGCTGGCATCATACTGACGCCCCGTCTCGTGCTCACGTGCGCTCACATGTCGGATGAAGCGCTGTTGCGGATCGTGCGCACAGACGGCAAGGAGATCCCTTGCCGAACCGTGTGGAGAGGGTCGGGGGACCTGGACGCCGCCCTGGTGGTCACGGGCGAGAACATCCTCGAAAGCCATGATTGGGAGCGGCTTCTACCGTCCCGGCTGAGTTGGGGGCGCATCCCTGATGGATCCGCATCATCCGTGCGAGTCACTGGCCTTGGGCGGATCGGCGGATGGACTGGGCTGCGTGGGCTGGCTCGGCCAGTCAGTATGGGGCTCGTTATCGAAGGCACTAAGTCCCTCGACAGGGGCACGTTGACGAAAATGTCGGGCGCGCTGGTGTCCTGCGACGGCTTCTTCGTGGGCATGGTCACCGGGCGGCACCGACAGCGTCCTCTACTCATGGCAGTGTCTGCTGCCCGTCTCCTCCAGGATCAGGGATTTCGCCAGACCCTGGCCACGCACATGACGACGCCGTACGAGCTGGAGGACGTAGGAGGCGAGTTGGCCGCCGATTCCCGGCGGTGGCCATCTGCCCTATGCCTTGCCCTCGAAGCGCGCGCTGTCAGCTCCCGTCAGAACACAGACACTCCTCACCTGACACCGACGTCAACGCAGGACATCAGGCATTCCCTGACCGAAAGCATGCGCCGCGCAAGTACCGACGGTGTAGTCCGCGCAGTGACAACTGACGAGAGAACAGATCTGCTGATGGCACTGAACGGCCCTACGGCCGTTCGGGACATGGGCCGAGTGCTGGCCGAACTGCAGAGCGCTGCCGTCACCCATCATTTGTTGATCGGCGTCGGGGCCTCCATTGGTGAGGTCACGGACACCCACTTGAGCCTTGTCGGTGAAGCCGTGTCGGAGGCCTCGCGGCTTGCCCACAACACGTTCTATACGGAGCAGTCGTTCCAGGCGGCACGCTTCCCCGACTCACCTGTGCACTTCGCCGTGTCCGACGCCCTGCGCATCCTGATCGGGGAGATGTTCGGTCCGGCCTGGAAGGACCTTTTCGTGCCGCTCGGACCACGTGCCCAGGATCGCCAACCCGACTGGGTGTACGAGGGTTCCATCGAGCAGTTGGTAAGGCCACTCACCGCTGTTTCGACCCGGAGGCCTACTTCTTCGCTGGTCAATTCCTATCGAAGCTGGCTGGAAACCAAGAATAAAGCCCGCGCCGACGCGGAGGAGAAGGTCAGCGAATTCCGGAGAAGGGAAGCCGACTATCGCGCAAGGGCCGCAAGGGAACGGACGGCCGCTGGCAAGACCAAGAATGTCAACAACCAACGGGTCAGACTGCGCAGCGCGCAGGTGTTCGAGGACCGTGCGGACAAGGCCGCTCGCGATGCTCAGATTTGGAGCGCGAAGGAGGCCCAATACGGCAGGGAGGCAGCGCACCTTGGGGCGCAGCTCATGAAGGAAGAGCGGGCCGCTGGCCTTGCTGCTGCCGGTGAGGTCGCGGCCGGGATCTTTACATCAGTAGCGGACGGGCACATACACACAACACGAAGGGAGCTTCGGAGACCAAGCCCGGAGAAACTGCGAGTGCTGTTGTTGGGCACTGCCTCTGACAGCAGACGGGAGCAGCTGAGGACCCTTGCGGCAGTGCGGAGCGCCACGCACCGCGTCTTGGTCGAGTTCGTTAGCCGACCGACGGCTGCTGACGCGTTCTTGGAGGCACTGAACCAGTTCCGCCCACACATCGTGCACTTGAGCGGCGGCAGGGGACAGGATCTGATCGCCTTGGGGCAGGGCGACGAGGGCTTCCACGATCAGCCCATGCTCACCCCCGACGTCTTCGCACGGACCATCGCAGCCGTCGACGACAAGCCGCTGGTCGCGCTGTTCAACAGATCCTTTTCCGGCGCCCAGCTCGGTAGCCTCGTCGACGCTGTCCCGTTCGTCATCAGCATGTCTGACTCCATCGGTGACGTCGACGCCCTGACCTACGCCGCCCGGTTCTACGCTGCGCTTGCTGCCGGCGAGTCCGTCCAGGCTGCTCACCTCCTCGGCCGGACCGCCGTCGAAATGAGCGGCCTGCCTGAGCACGACCTGCCAGTCCTAAGTTGTGCCAAGGATGTCGATTCCCGCACTACGAAGCTGGTGAAGCCACTCCCGGGGTAGGGCTTCTGGAACACGAGTCGCGCAGGCGTGGCCGGCCGGCACGCGATCGCCTCGGTGCACAGATACGTTGGACGCTGGCCCGCCTCTGACCTTCAGGCGTATGCGCTGTTCGGCATCGGAGGCGCCTGGATCGCCGCGGGCGATGCGGGTCGGACAGTCTCTTCTCCCATGTGCAGCGAGCGTGCTTGAGGACCTCGGTGTCCTCAGTGAGGTAGCCGACATGCGCGAGCTGCTGACGATGCACCGGTCCTGGGGCCCGGCCTGCTTGCCTGTGCCTTCGTACCCGGCTTGGGTTGCTGCAGGCGTGTGTCTCAAGCTGTCTAGCTGCGGCGGCGGCCGCGCCGCGTCTGAGAACTGATGGTGTGGTCGGTCAGATGGGCGAGGACTGAGTGGTGTGCCTCCCAGCCGTCAGGGACCTTGGAGGTGGCGCCGGGGTGGACGGGGTCGTTGGAGGGGTGGGTATCAAGGAGGCCGGCGATGCCGGCGCGGGCGACGACGATGCAGGCGTGGCGGTGTCGTGTGGTGAGCACGCACAGGCGGCCTGCTTCGAGGTGGAAGGCGGAGGCGTCGCCGCGGCCGGAGAGGGGGTGCAGGACGATGGTGACGCGGAATTCGGAGCCTTGGAGTCGGTTGGCGGTGTTTACGGTGACGCCGTGCAATTGGGGGTAGTTGCGGGCTAGGAGTGCGCGGATGTGGTGGGCCTGGCTGCTGTGGGCGGTGCCGATGGCGATGTCTCCAGGCTGCAGGATGTGGCCCTGTGGGTTGTCTTCGCAGGTGGTGATGGCGTGACGGACCAGCAGTCGCTCGGCGATGCCGAGGATGGCGTGGAAGGCTTCGGCGTCGAGCTGGTGGGTGATGCGGGCCGGTAGCTCGAGTAGGGCCCATCCGGTTCGGGCGGCATGTTCGATGACTGCGTCGGCGGGGGTGCGCATGCCGTTGGACAAGTACGTGAGGGTGCGGTCGGTTTCGCTGCTTCCGGCGTGGAAGGGCGTGAAGGGGTAGAAGGCGTCGCTGATCAGGGTGACGGCTGAGGGCGGCAGGCGCCAGGACACGGGCAGGGAGTGGACGGGCAGGTCGCGGTTGTTGGCGAGCAGGACGGCGACTGCGCTGTTCATGGGGTCGTGGGTCAGGCCGTGGAAGCGGTCTGTTTCGACTGTGGAAAAGGGGTCGAGTTGGCCGGGGTCTCCGACGAAGAGTGCCTGGTCGAAGAGGCGAGCGGTCCCCAGGAGCGTGTCGGAGCGCATCTGGTAGGCCTCGTCGATGATCGCCCATGGCCATCGGCGGTCGGTGACCGTGGCCCATTTCATTGCTGTGCCCACGATGATGTCGGCGGTCTTTTCGAGGTCTTCGATCCGGGTGCCGATTCGGACGCGGGGGTGTTTTTGCAGGTCGTCCGGGACGGTGTAGTCCGTGGCGGTGAGCCGGGCGGTGTGCAGGTGGGGGTGGTGCCGGGCGAATCGACGCACGAGGTGGTCGACCTGGTTGTTGGTCTGGGCCATGACGGCGCAGGGGCGGCTGGATTGTGTGAGGACGTCGGCGGCCCGGGCGGCGAGGGTGGATTTGCCGGCGCCGGGCGGGGAGTCCACGACGAGGCCTCGGTGGGTGAGGGTGGGCAGTCGCTCCAGGATGGCGCGGGAGGCATGGTCCATCCGCTGCTGCGGCGATGGCTGGTGCGGGAGTGTCACTGGCTCTCGTCGCTCTCGTCCTCGTCGGTGTGGTCCGGATGGTCGGGAGGAGGGCCGCCGTGGGTCCAGGGTGTCTCGTCTCGTGAGGGGAATTCCGGCATCCGGTAGTGGTCCGGTGCGATGGTGAATACGAGGAAGGCACCAGGCTCGGGCAGGATGCCGTGGTTGGGGCGGGCTGCGGGGCCCATGCCTGCGGTGATCTCGAGCTCGACGAGAGTGTCGCCGCCGCGGCGAGTGATGTCGCAGATCGTGTAGGCGGCCTTGCGGTGGGCATGGCAGACCAGGGGCTGGCCGGGTTCCATGCGCAGCTGGTCCGTGGTGGACACGATGAGCCGGGGCCGCCATTGGGGCCGTCCGGTGGGGCCGCGCAGGGTGTGCCTTGAGTCGATCACGGTGACGGTTCCGCCGAAGGCTGCGCCGGTGGTGCGCAGTTCCGCCCGTGCGAAGGGGTCGTCGGCGGCGCGTTCTGCGGCGAAGGCTGCGGCTGCGTGTTCCATGCGAGCCAGGCGGACGGCGGCGGCGACGGCTTGGTCGCGGGCTGGCCGAGGGCGCCCGTCCTGGGTCAGGTGGATGCATTCGTCGGTGAACGCGGTGCGTTCGTGGTCCCAGCGGCGTGTGCTGCCTGTGGCTTCTGGGAGGGCTTGCAGGAGTGCGTAGGCGTGCCACATCAGGTCCCAGGTGGGTTGCATGTAGGCGGCCAGCAGGCGTTCGAGTTCTGCCAGGGTGCGGGTCTGGTCTCGTCCTTGGGTCCGGGTACGGGCGTGGGCGTCGAACAGGGGCGCTAGGTGGTCGTTGTCGAAGGCGGCGTCGGTGGCTGGGCCTGCGAGGCGGTGGGTGGCTGGATTTTCTGTCTTGAGTGCGGCGTCGCGTCCCGAGGCTGTGTTGCGGGGTGGGTCGATCCAGGCCAGCAGGGTGGCGAGGTCGTCGTCCTCCTGGGGGCTCTGGCCGGTGACCCAGTGCATGCCGAGGAAGCTGGTCAGGGGTATGAGGGCGGCTGAGCCGGGGATGTCGGCGCGGTCGGTGAGGTAGGTGAGCCAGTGGCCCAGGCGCTGAACAGATTGGGAGTTCTGGTCGTCGGCACGGCGGAATCTCAGGGCGTCGCCGAGATCTTTTAGGTGCTGCACGGTCTGGGGGTTGGGGACGAGGATCTGGGGAGCGTCGGTGTGGCGCCGGCGTGCGGGTTTGTTGTCGGAGACGGCTGGCAGGTATTCGCTGTGTCGCTGGCAGGCGTCGATGTATGCGGTGACGGTGTCTGCCAGGGCGGCGAGCATTGGGGTGGTGCTTCCTGAGGGGGGCGCGATCAGGAGCTGGGGCCGGTATGGGTCGGTGCCCAGCATGACGGCCAGTGGGCGTGCGGCGGGGCCTGTCCGCTTCAGCGCCAGCAGCATCAGCGGCTGGTCGCTGAGGTGGAGGTGGCGCAGGTGGCTGGCGCGCAGGGCGTTGCCGGTGGCGGTGGCACGCATCCGCAGCAGCGAGGTGAGCAGGCTCATGCGGTGTCTGTCTGGAGGTCTTCGTAAATGCGCTGTGCCTGCTGCAGGGCCTGGGTGATGTCCTGCTGGTCCCGGGCCGGGTGGAGTCGGCCGTCGGTGAGGGCCAGGGCTGTGGTGATGGTGTCGATTCCTGCCAGGTCGTCGCGGACTGCGGTTCCCAGGGTCTCGAATCTGCCTTGGTGGCGGGCTTCGTTGCGGCAGTGGAACGCCAGATCGCAGTGGTGACGGCAGCTGGTGGTGTAGCTGGCCTGCACGGTGGCAAGTGCGGCAGTGAGTTCACCGCGAGGCCTGGTCGGGTTCTTGTCGGGTCCGGGGGCGAGGTCGAAAGTGGTTCCGGGGGGAAGTTTGTCCAGCAGTTCGGGCAGTCGCCGGAGTCTCTTGAGGTGACGGCTCAAGGTCTTGATCTGCTGGCGGGCGTTGTAGGTCGTGGCGGTGGGGTGCTGGGTGAAGTTACGTGGATTGATCAGGATGACGGTTTCGGAGACGCGCTCTGGCGGGAGGCCGTCATCGGCGAGGAGTTCACGCATGGCCAGGACGTAGGCTGCGGCCTGGGTCAGCGCTGCGGCGACCTTGGCGGGGTCGGGCTGTCCGTGGATGACGGGGAAGGATTTGATCTCGACGATGTAGAAGGCGCCCTCATTCTGGAAGGCGACGATGTCGGGCTCGAGGTAGACCTGGTGGCCGGCGACGGTCAGGCGCAGTACGGGGTGGTCGAGCAGGGTCCGGTGAAGGTCCGGCCTGCGGTGTGCTGCGCTGAGGATGCGGGACCGGGTGCGGGAGTAGCGTCGCTTCAGGGGAGATTTGTCCTCGTCGCTGCCGACGCTGTTGAGGTCCTCGTAGGCCACCTCGGACAGGGTCAGGCCAAGGGCTTGGCGCAGCAGCGGCACCAGTGGGGCTCCGGCTTGGGCGGTGACCTTGTGTTCGAAGGCGAGGCCGTAGTCGAGGGCGAGCTTTGATTTTCTCAGCGGCTGGGGCAGGCCCAGGTGGGCGGCGAGGGCGGCTTTGTCGATGCCGGCCGCGTCTATGAGGGAGCGGCGGTCGCAGCTCGGGTTGGCGTTCAGTGCTGCCAGGGTTCGTGCATTGTGCGGGGTGGGCGGTGCGGTTCCGCGTAATGCGCTCAGTCGTGCGTCGAGCGAGCTCACTGTTCTTCCTTGGTGGGACAGGGCACAGCCGTGCTGGTTGAAGGGGTGGTTTACGAAGTCCGGCGCAGGCGGTTGGTGTTGCGCAGGGTGTTGCCGAAGATCTGCTCTGCGTCGCCGAGTTTCTGGCGTGCTCGCTGCGCCGCTTCGGCGCGGTGGTCGGCGTCGTCGTGGGCGTGGATCTCCAGTTCGGCTGCGGCGGCCCGTCGCAGTGCGTCCAGGTCACGTGGGCTTCGGATGGTGTCGCCGTGGATGTTGCGGCTGTAGTGCAGCAGGAGTTGCTGGACGGGCTGTGGCAGGCTGGTCTCGCCGGAGAGGTGTTCGGCGGCGTCTGCGAGCCGCAGGGCTGCGGTGAGGAAGTGGACGCGCTGGGTGAGTGGTCCCACCAGACGCTGCTGCAGTGGCCAGGTGCTCAGGGCGAGCAGCCCGCGGGCTGGTGAGAGCAGATCGGACGTCAGCGCGGGGCAGATGTAGTAGGCGCGGCCGTAGGGGGCGGAGCGGAAGGAGCGTTCCTCGTCGCGGCGCAGGGTGGTGAGGCGCGCCGTGTTCAGCGGGCTGGAGAAGAAGGCCTGGTGGACCTGGCTGAGCAGTTTCGGCGAGGCGGGTACGGTGAGGAGAGCTAGCGCCTGGTGGACTTGGTCGCGTACGGGCACAGCCTGGTTGGGCTCGGCGGCCGTCGGTGCGGGCTCAGGCTGGTCCTCTGGCCGGGCCGTTTCCGGGACGTCAGTGAGTCCGCACAGTACGTTCCAGGCGTGCTGAGTGCGCGTCAGTTCCGCGCCGAGGCGGCTTGCTTGGGCGTTGTCGTGTTGCGTGAGCGCCTGCCGGATCGCCTCCTGCAGCTGCTGCATACGCTTCTCGAGAGCGACCAAATGCTCGTCCATGCCCGCATGCTAGCAGCCGCTCGGGACTCCCAGTCTTTCTCCGGGATTTAGGAGGGTCAGCGCCTGATGGTTCTGCTCGCTTGCGAGCTCGCTCTGGTCGGGCTCGACGGCTGCCGGCCCAGGCCCCGACTGGGCCGCGTCCGGGCCGTCAGTGAGTCCGCACAGAGTCATCCAGGCATGTCGGATGCGCGTCAACTCTGCACCTAAGAAACTTACTTGGGCTCTGTTGTGTCGCGTGAGCGCCTGCCGGATCGCCTCCTGCAGCTGCTGCATGCGCTTCTCGAGAGCGACCAAATGCTCGTCCATGCCCGCACGCTAGCAGGTGCTCGGGACTCCCATGATTTGCCCAGTGATTTTGGTGTACAGTCCCGGGCTCGTAGGGCACCACTGGTGCCCTCCTACGCCTCGCTTCCAGAAGGGCGCATGAAGGCATGAGCAGACTGCTCCACACTTCCGACTGGCATTTAGGCCACACCTTGTACGGGCATTCACGCGAAGAGGACTTCGACGCGGTCTTGGCCGAGATCGTGGCCATCGCCCAAGAGAGCCGGCCGGACCTGATCATCCACAGCGGCGACCTGTTCCACTTGTCCCGTCCCGCCATCCACGACCAGTTCCGCGCCATGCGCACCCTGCGCCAACTCGCCGGCATCGCCCCCACCGTGGTCGTCGCCGGCAACCACGACTCCGCAGCGCACTTCGACTTCTTCGACTACATGACCGGCCCGTCCTGCGGCCGGGGCCTGTTCTTCATCGGCCAGCGCCGCCCAGCACGCGACGGCGGTGTCCTCACGTTCGACGCCTGCGGTGGTGAGCAGCGAATCCGGCTGGGTGTTCTGCCATTCGTGCACCCGAACCGGTTCTGGCAACACTCTTCCACCACGGGCACGTCGTACGCCGACTATGCCGAAGCGATGCGCGGGCTGCAGAGTGAGCTGCTGGATGCCTTGCATGAGGGGTATGACGCCGACCGGGACATCCTCGTGTTCACGGCCCATGTGTTTGTCGCCGGTGCCACGACCTCCCCGAGCGAACGAGCCGTCGGCGATGACTTCGAGACCCCTCCCGCGGATCTTCCGGTGGTGTCATACGCCGCCCTCGGCCACATTCACCGCCCACAGGTCATCGAAGGTCTCAAGTTCACCGCCCGCTACGCGGGCAGTCCGTTGCCCATGGACTTCGGTGAAGCCAACGAATCCAAGAGCGTAGTGATCGTCGACGCTGATCCCGGACGCCCGGTGAGGGCACTGCCCCGGCGGCTCTCCAGCGGCCGACGGCTGGCCCAGTTCACCGGGACCCTTGATGAGCTGAAGGCCGCAGCCGACCAGTACGACGAGACCTTCCTCAAACCGACGATCACTGGCGAAGACCCCGACGGGCCGCTCAGCCAAAAGATCGCTGAGATCGTTCCCCACGCGGTGCTCATCAACCCGGCCCCTGCACGTGAGGCAGCCGACGGCGCCGTGCTTGACCGCGATCCCGGAGACGAGCCGGAACTCCCCGACGCGTTCCGGGCCTACCTGGCGAGTGAGGGGCTGAGCGGGGAGGCCGCGGAGTCCACGGTCACGGCGTTCCTTCACCTGCTCAGCGAACTCGACGACGAGACACAGACCCCGTCCCCAGCCGAGGAACTGCTGCGCGCCGCGCTGCAGGACACCTGGAAGGAGGCATCGTGAAACCCCTGCAGCTCACCCTCACGGAAGTGCGCAACTACGCCGGCGCCAGCACCATCGATGTCACCGACGGGCATCCGCCTGGCGACACGCGCTCGGGCAAGTCCACCATCCTTGAGGCGATCCTCTTTGCGCTGTACCGGACGCCTTCGTGGCCCGAGGACGCCGAGGAACCGTCGCGCATCGCGCTGGAAGACACCACGACGGAGGCACCGTGAAGCCCCTACGGCTCACCTTCACGGGAGTGCGCAGCTACGCCGGTACGTGCACCATCGACTTCAGCGACAAGCGCTCGTTCGCCATTCTGGGCCATACCGGCGTGGGCAAAACCACCATCCTCGAATCGATCATCTTCGCCCTGTACGGCGTGTGCTCGTGGTCGAAGAGCGCTGCAGACGTCTATGAGCTGATCAGCACGGGATGCCCCAACATGGACGTGTTGTTCGAGTTCTCGGCGAACGGCCGCGAATGGCGTGTGCACCGCACTCTGCATGCGGACCGCAAGAAGAGGCCGCAGGCCGTGCTGGAGCCCCTCACTGAAGGGGCCAGCGACGCCCGGATCGACGGCAAGGCTGCGGTCACCGATGCGGTCACCCGAGTCATCGGGCTGGACTGTGACGGCTTTGTCAGCACGATCCTGCTCCGCCAGGGAAAGTTCGACCTCCTCCTCAAGGCTTCCGACGCCGTCCGTGCCGACCTCCTGCGGCACATCTTCGGCATCACTGAACTGGCACGCGTACGCAAGCTGGCCGGTGCACGGCTCGAGCGTCTGAATGCGCAGATCAACGAGGCGACCCGGATCCGCCACGACCTCCTGCCGGACCCCCCTGCTTCTGCGGCCCAGGCGATACTGGACTTGGACCGCACCCGGGCCATCGCCGCCCGTCGGCGCGAGCAACTGGATGTACTGCGCTCAGCACAGAGCCAGGCCATCGAACACAGGCACCGCAAGAGCGGCCTGGACAAAGCGGCACAGCTGCTGCGTGAGCGTGCTGTTGCGGATGCGAGCATCACGATGGCGGCGCTGGCACGGAAGAAGAAGGAACTCGATGCCGAGGCAGCAGAACAGGAGGCAACCGGGCACGGCCTGAACGCGAAACTGGAGACGGCCCAGGCCGCTTTGGAGACGGCCGCACAGGCTGGCGACACGGTTCGGTCCCTCTCCAGCGCGTTCGCAGTCCTGTCCCGCCTGCCGGAGCGTGCGGCCAGCCTGGACACCGTCGAACAACGGTTGAAGCAGGAGCAGCTTCAGCACGAGGAGCACGAGCAGGAACATACGCAGGCACGGCAGGAACTGGAGGAGCACGAGCAGCACAAGGCGGCCCTCGTCGAGGCCGCCGGCCGGGCCGAGCGCATGGTGAGCGAGGCACGTGCGCGCACGGACCAGGTGCAGGAGGCCGTCCGGACGGCGCTGCAGGAGGCAAATGCCGCGGCCGGTCATCGGCAGTCCGAGCACACAGCGCTCGAGACTGTGGAGGAACAGCGCAGCCACCTCGCGGACCTGGCGAACAGGCTGGAGGAGCGCCGCGGCGCGCTGGAAGCCGCCCAGGAAGCCCTCGCCGCGCTGCAGCGCGGGGAGGCGGCGCATGCGGCAGGTTCCGGTCTGGTGCCCGGGGACGCCTGCACGGTGTGCGCCCAGCCCGTCCCTGGTGACTTCACTCCTCCGCCGCTGCTGGACAGCAAGGCGCTTGGTCGGGCCAAAAGCAAGGTCCGCACTCACATGAAGGCCGTCAACCCGGCGGTGGAGGCGAAAGCGGAGGCAGCCGCCCAGTTGAAGGGGGCTGAGCGGGCGGTCGAAAAGCACCGCCGTGGGCAGCTGGCTGCCCGCGAGCGTATGGACGCGGCTCTGCTCCAGGTGCAGGAACTGGTAGACGCTTTACACCCGGACGGTCTTCCTGCCACAGCCATCGCCCTGGCCACGCTGCGTCGGCAGACGGCAGCTCAGGCGCACGTTTTGGCCGAGGGCGAACCAGTGAACCGGGCTCAGATCACCCGTGCGGTCAAAGCGCTTGTCCAGCCGGTGCGCGACGCAGAAGGCGAAACCCTCGCGGCCCACTCCAGAGCCCAGACGGAGCTGGGGGCGGCTCAGGCTGAGAATGAAGCAGCCCGGGCCGAGATCAAACGCCAGCGTGGTCGGCTGCAGCGTGACCGCAAACGGCTGGACAAGACTCGGCTGCAGCACGAGAGCGAGCTGGGGAATCTGCTGACAGAGGTCGCAGAGCTCCCTGCCTCAATTCGTCCCACCCAGTCCGCACCGGCAGAACTGCCCTCCCTGCCAGACATCGCTTCCGCTCAGAAGGCGGCCGGAGAACGTCTCGCACAGCTCGAACACACAGAACAGGAGCGTGAGGAAGTCCGGCAGGCCCTGACACTGCACAGCGAAAGTCTGCAGGTCCTGGACGCGCGTCGTCGGCGCTCAGTCGAGACCCCTACACGCAATCTCATCAAGCAAGTGGAACGCTGGGCGGACGCGGCCACCGACGCGGCAGCCCTTCTCGGGGACGCGGTATCCCACGAGTTGCCTCCCGTCCCGGACGGCAGTGACCTGGCCATCGTCGACGCCTACTGCATGGCCCTCGCCTCCCTGCACCAGCGTCTGACCGGCGCACTCGGACAGGCCGCCCAGCACGCCTCCGACGAGGTCCACGCATTCCAGAAGGAGCTCACCCGCCAAGCCGAGGCTACCGCCGACGAGAGGGACCCAGAACCCGGGTTCCCGGTGCCTGCGAAGAGCGACCTGCTCGCCCGCGCCGTTCTCGACCCGCTCAGCCGCAAGACACTCCAAGCAGAAGACGCGCATGCCAAGGCCAAGACCGACCTGCGCCTCGCACAGTCCCAGATCCCCTACGCCGAAGCGCTGGACACCGCCCTCAAAGCCGCCCACCGACAGGCCGCGCAATGGCAGAGCGTGAGTGAACACCTCACCGACGGCAACTTCCTCAAGCATCTCACCGATCAGCGCACCGATTCACTCATCAAGGACGGCAGCAGAACCTTCCAGCAGATCTCCGGGGGCGACTACGTATTCGGCAAGAACTTCCGGATCGTTGACCTCGCCACCAATCACATGCGGCACCCGGAGACACTCTCCGCCGGCGAGACCTTCCAGGCCTCCCTAGCGCTGGCACTGGCCCTCGTCGAACGCCACAATCGCAGCCATACCAAGGTGGAGAGTCTCTTCCTGGACGAAGGCTTCGCCTCGCTGGACAACAACCGTCTGGAAGACACCCTCAACGTCCTCAGGAGCATGACCCGAGACAAGACAGTCACGGTCATCAGCCACCTGTTCCCGGTGGCCGATGCCGTCGACGACGTCCTGTTCGTCGACAAAACCCCTCAGGGTTCAACGGCCACCTGGCTCACGCCGGAAACGCGCACCTCCCTCATCAACGACGGGATCCGGCGCATGCTGGAACACACCTGAGCAGCACCGGGCCGGCCAACAGCGCCGCCGGGAAACCCGCATTCCGGGGGCTTCAGGCACCCCGTCTACGGCCCCGGCGGCCCCTACACAGACACACCGAGCCCGGTACTTGTTTCCACCGCCTGAGGCGGCCCGGGGACACCTGCGGCCGGTAGCGGCGCATCACCCCTGCGCAGCACCAACCGCAGCGCCCTTGCAACGGGCCTGCATACTCCGATGGCAGGCCCGCGAGCCCCTCTCCCCCATGCCAGAGGGCGCCGCGCAACCGCGCCTCCCGCAGTTGTCCCCCTATCCGGGAAGGCCCTCGTACGCGGAGCGGGGCAGACCGCCACACAATGCCTGAACGCCTGAAGCGCGGCCCCTACAAACCCCGCCGGGCAACCCCCCTTTTTTTTTGCGTGACGCCTCCCCGGATGCCCCGTGCCGGCCGGGGCCTCCCGCGTCCGCCAGTACCAGTGCGGCACAACGCGTTTCTGCCACTTCCAGCACCCATTCGTTCGAAAAGGTAAGGAGAAGACTGGATGAGCGATTCCTCTGTCGGCGCGCCCGGCGCCGACAAACCGTTGTTCACTGCCCGTTCCGGGCGGCTGGCCGCGGTGCCGCGCTTGATGGCGCTGGACCAGCACGGCGAACTGACCAGCGCGCACGTACAGCTGGTCGCCACGGCTGTGGGACGGTCGGAGCGGACGGTGTGGCGATGGGTCACCAAGGCGCGCGCCACCGGCCGCCTCGATGCGGCGTACCGGACACGCTTCACCATCACACCGGAGATCCGCCGTCTGCTGGTGCTCTGGGGAGGCAACGCCTCCGCCGTACACCGCGAGTTGCAGCAACGGGCCCTGGCCGATCCCCTGCTGCCTGCCGCTCCGTCGCTGTCGACGATCCACCGGGCGCTGCGACGGGATCTGACGCCTGGGGAGCGGGCCGGGCTCGCCAAGGGAGAGGCCGCCCGGCGTGCCTTCGATGTATTCGGGCAACGCCCGGCCACCCACCGCAACGCCGCCTGGGAAGGGGACCACAAGTGTGTGCCCGTTCGGGTATGGGTCGAGGGCGAGCTCGTGCAGCCCTGGCTGACGTGGTTCATCGACTGCGCCCGCAAAGTCATCATGGGCCTGGCTGTGACGCCCCACGCACCCAGCCGAGACGCAGTGCTGGCGGCCTTGCGGATGGCGTTGGACCGCTCCGAGCCGTTCGGCCCAGCCGGCGGGCTGCCCGGCCTGATCCGCGTGGACCGCGGCAAAGAGTTCCTGTGCAAGACCGTTGCCTCGGCGCTGGGTGCCCTCGCCGTGCCCGTCGTCGACCTTCCGGCCTACACCCCGCATCTGAAGGGCACCATCGAGGCGCTCAACGGGGCGGTTGAGGACATGCTGTTCGTCTCCATGCCGCGCTACGTCCACCGGCAAAAACTCACCGGCGGCCACACTGCGGATCCGGACGAGCCCGCGCTCCCCTTCGAGGCGTTCGTGGAACTGCTGCTGGAGTGGGTGCACTGGTGGAACACCGAGCACCGGCCCAAGTCTCTGGACGGCCTCACCCCGATGGAGGCATGGCGGTCCGACCCGACTCCCCTGCGTGAAGTCCCCGCCGAACAGCTGGCCCATTTCGGGCTTGAGGACGATGGCCGCACCCGCGTCATCACCACCCGGGGAGTGCAGTGGCGTAACCGCCACTACATCGCCCCCTGGATGGTCGGCCAGGCCGGCGTCCGTGTCGCGGTGCGTCACCTGCCTCACCACGACATGACCATCGAGGTCTTCGGCCTTGACGGCGTACACCTGGGCAGCGCCGTTCTGGCCGAGGCGGCCAGCGAGGAGCAGGTCCGTAAGGTCCGCAACGCCCGCACTGCGAAGGCGCGGCGGCTTCGCGCGGATATGAAGGCTGCGGAACGGCTGCGCCGCGAGCGCTTCGAGGCCGTCACCACAGCCGCCCCGCCCGAGCGTCTGGGTGCGCTGACCGAGGCGGAGGCCGAGGCAGAGCTTGCCGACTCGGCCGCCACGGACCTGCGGCGGGCCGATCCCGGCTACATCCCGCACCAGCCCGTCCCGGATGGCTGGGCTCGCCCGATCCCCCCAGCCGCGGACGAGCCGGGAAACGACACCCCTGGGGAGAACGCGTGAGCGGTGACATGGACTACGGCAGGCTGCCTGCCGAGGACGAGGACCACTTTCATCGCCTCGATGCGCGTCTGGTGGCCACCGACGCGCTCATGACGACCCTGGACGACGTCCAGGCGACGATCGACGCCAAGGGCATGATGGTCGCCTATGGAGCGGCCGGATACGGCAAGACGATGTCGGTGAATTCGGCGCTGCGGAAGATCGCCCCCGACAACACCTACCGCTTGGAGCTGCGCTCGGGGCCGACACCCCGCGACATCCGCCACGGGCTGTTTCATGCCCTGGGGCTGCCCGGGGAACCGCCGACCCGGCCGATCGAATTCGACACGCTCCTGAAGGAGACGCTGTCGCAGACGTTCCGGGTGCTGGTGTGCGACGAGGCCCAGTGGATGGGCCGCAGTTCGTTTGAGTACTGGCGCCACCTGTGGGACGACCGCAAGACCGACATCGCGGTGATCTTCGCCGGCGGCGATGGCTGCTACAAGGTCCTCAAGCGTGAACCGATGCTGGCGTCGCGGATTTTTATCTGGCAGAAGTTCACGCGCATGCCCGAGGCCGAGGTCGTCGGCACGCTGCCGGCGTTCCACTCGCTGTGGGCCGGGGTGGACCCGCAGATGATCCGCAACATCGACCGGGCCGCGGCACACGGCAACTTTCGCAACTGGGCCACCATCACCAAGCACATGCTCAACGGCATGAAGAAGAAGGGCCTGACCGAGGTCAAGCAGGACCTCGTCAACTGGGTGTACAGCAAGCTGGGCGGCATGTAGCAACGGCCGCACATGCGCGGCGGCCCGTCGAGCCCGGGCCGCCGCCATCGACCTCGGACTCCGCACGGACCGGCCCTGGCGTCTTCCACATGCAGGGCCCAGTCTGTGCGGTGCACGGCCGGAAGGGAGGCGGTGGCCGTGGTCTACGACGACGTGACGATCGTGGTGGACGAGCAGGACGACCTGTTCTACACCCGGGCGGCGCTGCAGGCCCACCGGCCCGGGGAAGGCCGCATCACCGTGCAGCCGACGCCGGCCAGCGGCAGCCCGGCCGCGCTGGCGCACGACATGCTGTATGCGCTGGGCAAGCGGCTGGCCCCCGGGCCCAACTCCCCCGATGTGTGGCTGGACTCGGTGAACGCGGCCTGGCTCGCCGCGGCTGCCTGGGGTGTCGCGACCGGGGTGCGGCACGTGGTGGTCCCCCGGGCCCACCTGCTGACCATCCGGCGCATCGACCAACTGCTCGCCTGGCGCGAGTCGACGGGAGCTCAACTGACACTGCTGTGGCAGAAGGCCCCGCGCGGACTGCCGCCGGCGCTGGCCCGCGTGGAGCGCCGTATCAGCGGCCGGGGCCAGTTCGAGGCGCTCCTCGCCGAGCCGGGACCGATACCCGCGCGCCCCTCCTTCCCTCCTGCTCCACCGATGGCGGGACCGGCCGTGGTGGCTGCGGGGCAGTCCCCCGCCCCCCGGCCGCGGGAGGCTCGGGCGGCGTCGCTGAGGCCCGGGCGGCCAGCTCACCCCTGCACCGGCGCGATGGCAACAGCGCAGCTGGTCCAGGCCGCCCCTGCCCTCGAGATCGCGTCCGAGGAGGCCGCCGCGCTGGCCGCTCTCGCACACCCGCTCATCGCAGGAGCACTGAGCGTGCTGGCCTTCACCCGGGCCGGCCTCAGCAACCTGCGCTTCACCGGCGACCTCGACATCACCGGCGACGTCACCGCCATCAAGCTCCACGGGGTCGTCCACCGGGACTGCCCTTTGCACGCTGTGCCTGCCTGGGCACGCCCGCTGCTGGCCGGCGCCCGCGCCCACCACCGCCTGACACCCCACCCGCCCGGGGACGGCATGTTCGCCCCCGCCATGGTCGCCGAAGCACGCCATCTGCGCGCACACGCCGGACGCCTGCCCCGGCTCGACCTGTCCCTGCCCGCTGGCACCCTCGTCCCATGAGCTGTGTGTGCCGACCGCCCGCACTGCGCGCTACAGACACGGCACAGCCGAGAGTCTCCATTCGCGGCAGGCACCGCCGCCCATGGCGGGAGGACCAGGGGTAGTGGAAGACAGCCCTGCCGCCCCGCCCTGTCCGCCTGGCGCGAAGTCAGCAACTGCCGGGCAGGTGCACGGCTTTCAGCAGGCCTGGGAGCGTGGGCAGGACTTCGTCGTAGAGGGTCTCCTGCTCGCAGCCGTGCCCGCCGGTTCGGGCGATCTCGTCGGCCAGATCGCGCAGGGCCTCGATGCCCTGGTACGCGAGCCGGGCGGCGAGCTTGCGGTTCTCCTCCAGTTTCGAGGGCTCCTGGTGGTATTTGGTGCCGGCACGGTAGAGGTCGACGGTCATGGCGACGGGGGTGACGGGCCGCCCGATGCGGTCGGCGAGGTTCCCGATGATGCGGATGCCGTGGGCGTCGAGGTCGCCCCATGCCGCAACGGGCAGGCCGTCGAGGCCGCGGAGGAACTCGGCCAGCCCGTCGGTTGCGTAACCCTTGCCCCAGATGCACAGCCAGGTGTCGGCGATCTCCCGGATCTTGCAGACCTGTTCGAAGGTGTCCTCGTTCTCGATCAGGAAGATGCCCTGGGCGTCGCAGGAGATCATGCCGAGGGCGCGGACACCGCGGGCGGGAAGGGCGAGCCAGGGGTTGCAGGCTGCCGCATCGGCGATGACGGTTCCGACGCGCCACTGCAGAGGGCCACGGATGCGTAGTTCGGTGTCGGCCTTGTCGACGGCCTGGTCGAAGGGGATGCCGATCAGGTTGGAGAAGGCCTGCTGCCTGGCTGGGGTCCAGGCGCTCTTGGTGTTGCGCAGGCTGCGTCCGGCGAGTTCCTTGGCGGTGATCTTGCGGGGGGTGTCCTGGGCGGGCCACCAGATGCCAGCGGCCCGGATGGCGACCTCGTACACGCGCCAGTCCTCGGCTCGTGTGGCGGTGCCTTCGGGGATCTTCAGGACGCGCCCGGGTGGTGTCTTGGCCAGCAGCGCGTGTTCATGGGCGAGTTGAGGGACGTCGGCCATGACGTCGAGGAGCTCGCGGTGCAGGTCTTCGGGGTGCTGGCGGCCTTGGAGTTCGGCGAGTTTGTCCTCGGCGAGTTCGGCCCACGACTGGGTCAGGGTCCATGACCGCGGGCTGTAGGCGGTGCCGTTGACGACGTCGCAGCGCAGGATGACAGCGCCGCAGCGGATGAGGTCGACCACGGTCTGCCAGGCGTTGTCGCCGAGGTCGGCTTGGATGGTGGGCCAGCGCTTGGTGGTCTTGGTCCGCAGGACCTTCATCAGTTGTCGGGTGGTCAGGGCGGGCGGCGGCTCATAGGGGCTGACGGGGTGGTCGGCGACGAGGTCGACCTGCCGGGGACTGACCCGCCGTCGCTGGTCCCTGGGGACGCGCACGTGGATGGTGTCGTCCGCGTCCTTGGTGATGCGCGGCAGGGTGACGGCGGTTATGCCCGGCGGCAGATTACGCAAGGGGACGGTCTCGCGGCCGTGTGCCTCGCCGATGAGGAGTGGAGGCCTGGGGGTGGGATCAGACATGGGCGCGTCCTGCGGTGATCCAGTCTTCGGTGAGTTGGGTACGGTCACCGTTGCTGTCGAAGGCCCAGATGTTGGTGGGCTGGTTGATGATGTCGGCCGCTGATGCGTGGACGAACCACAGCAGTTCCCCGCAGACATCGGCGGCGTCGGCGAGGACGCTGTCCTGGCAGGTGCCGAGGATGGTCAGGTGTTGGTCACGGGCGACGTCACGCAGGGCGGCGAGCATGTCCTTGCGGTTGACCTCCCCGAGGCTGTTGCCGAGTTCGTCCAGGATCAGGACTCTGCCCTGGGTCTGGGAGTCGGCCAGGAGTGCCGCGAGGACCAGCAGGATGGCATGCACCTTGACCTGGGCGCTGTTGGCGTTTTCTCGGTAGGAGACATATCCGCCGCTGCGGGAGCGTTTCCACCGCGGGATGACTTGCCACTGCCAGTCACCGGCGCCCTGGGGGCGGACGCTGATGTGCTCGAGCTTGGCTCCGTGGCCGTCGCCACGCAGGTCAAGGTCGTTGAAGGCGGCACTGATCTGGGCGAAGAGGCCGTCAAGGTGCTTTTCGATCATGTCCTGGAGGGTTTCCAGGTTGCGGACGCAGGTGGCGACCCCGGTGGTGAGTTCTGCGATCGCCTGCTCCCGGGCGTGCTGGTCGCGGGTAATGCGCGTTGCGGCCACCTCGTCCTGGTCGCGGTGGCCGGCGAGGCGGTTGTCCAGCGGTGCTGCCACGTCGATGAAGGTGAGGGTGGGCAGGACCGTAGGGTCGGTGTCGGAGAAGGCCCGCATCGTCTCCTCTCCGGCGCGGAGGTCTTCGCCGACGTCTGCGCCTGGGGTGCCGTCCAGCCCGTAGTACTCGTAGGCCTTGCGTAGTTCGTCCTGCGCCTGTCGGTGCAGGGTCGCCGGCCGGGGTGAACGAGCCTGGTCCGATGCCGAGTCCAAGAGGCGGACGGCGTCTTCGAGAGTGCCGTCCCACTGCAGCTGCCACTGGGCTGCTGCGACTTGGCTGCGCTGGCGTTCAAGAGCCGCCAGGGTGCGGTGCCGTTCCTTGAGCGCCTTGCTGACCGCTTCCAGTTTGAGCTTTGCATTGGCGAGGAGCTGCTCGTGGGAGGCGTGCCGGGCCACGGCTTCCTTCCAGGTCTGCTGGAGCTTCTGTTCGTCGTGCGCGGCCTTGTTGACGCGGCCGGTCAGTTCGTCGATCTGTGTCTGAAGGTCGTTCTCTCGGGTGCGGAGGCGTGCGAGTTCTTCAGCGGCCTCGGCGGCCACGTGCTGGGTCGTGGCCAGGGTGAGGGCAGCGGCAGCAACGGTCACGGCCTCGGCGGCCTCAGCGATGCCCTGCTCGGCGGCTATGAGATCGTCGCGGGCTTGTCGAAGCCGGGCTTCGCGCCCGGCCAGCGGGGTCGTGAAGCCACCCGTCACGGTCAGCGCCAGCGCCTGGTCATGGACGGCAGCGCCGTCGGCCGAGGGGATCAGACGTTCTTGAAGGGTGCCGAGGAAGCGTGCCACGTTCAGGGTGCTGTGCATGCCCTCGGGCAGGCGTTCTTGCCCTTCGTCGGACGAGATGATCTGCGCGCCGGGCAGATCGGCATGCAGAAGGCGGCGGGCCTTTTCTTCATGCTCGGGTTCGACGACGATCGCGTCCTGCCAGGGCGCCAGACGCGGTTCCCACGCGGGGCGGGCGGCCTCGTCCACGTTGAGCTGGTCGAGCAGGCCGTGCGCGGGGATGCGGTGTTCGCTCAGCAGATCGATGGCGTGGCCGGCCTTCCCGCTGCGGCCCCGTTCGACGTTGTGCAGGTGGGTGCGGGCTCGGGTGGCGATGTCTTCGGCATCCAGGCGTTGCAGCTCAGCCTTGGCGTGATCGCGTTGGCGTCGTTCCAGGCGGGCGGCCGCGGTGGCACAGTCGCTGCCGTCCCAGCCTTGTGCCTGGGGCAGGAGCGTGGTCCGCTGACTGTGCAGCAGCGCCTGCTGGGTGGTCAACTCCGTCATCTTGCTGGACAGTTCGCGTGCATGTTCTTGGGCGTCGGACCACGTCTGGCGGGCTTCGCTCTCCTGGGTGGCGAGGTCCGCGGCGGAACCGAACGAGGTCACATGGTCCTCGGCGTCCTGCACCAAGTCTGCGACTGTCGCGGCCGCTTGCCTCTCCTCCTCCATGGCCGCGGCGATGCGCTGGTCGCTGTCGTGGGCGTCACGGAAGGAGGCGGCAAGGTAGCGGCGCCATGCCTCGTGACCGAGCTGGAGGGCGAGGCGGGCGGCCTCGCGGGCGTGCACGCCGCTCATCACGTCGTCTTCTGCGAGCAGCGCCTGGGCGTGCTCCGTCTGGGCCTTGTCGAGGTTGATCTGGTGTTCCAGGGCCTGGCCGCGCAGGTCCTCTTCCTCCTCCAGCAGGTGTGTCATGCCCGACAGGGCGATCAGGGACCGGCCGATGTCGTGGGGCTCCATCTCGGTCAGCTGCTGGCTGAGCAGCGAGGGAACGGGTGGGCGCAGGGCGGTGTCGAGGTAGGTGAGGCAGCGCGGGGCGGTGCCGTAGAGCTTCTCGGCCATGGCCCGGGCCGAAAGGATCTGGCGTGTGCCCAGCTCGCGCCACAGGGCGTCGGCCTGGATGCTGCGCTCGTGATCGGTGGGGGCGTCGGCGAGGTGCAGGCCTTCGGTCCAATTGGCCTGCAGGTAGGGGGCGGTGGTGGCGATGCGGACCCACACGGTCAACGAGCTTGTGGCGGGGTCGGTAGGGTCGGCGAAGACGCCGACGATGTAGCCGTGGGTGACCGGCGAGGCATGGTGAGCTTGGTCGACGCCGGCTGCGTCGGGACGGAACAGGATGCCGCTGGCGTGCCGGCCCCCGTTGGCCTCCAGGCGCCACTGCGGGTCGGCCAGCAGCAGGGAGACGGCGATGAGGAAGCTGGTCTTGCCGGAGCCGTTCGAGTCGTCCTTGGGACCGAGGCCGGAGACGGCGATGAAGGTCTCCGGGAGAATCGGAACGGCGTGTGCCGTAAGGCGGGCGATGTCGAAGGTCTGGACACCGACGAGTTGGCGGTCGCCGACAATGCCCCGGGACGGATCGGACGCGGGCGGAGTGGTCATGGTGTGTCGGGCACCTCGTGGTCGGGAGCGGCAGCCGGAGGCACGGCGCGGAGGGCGCGGCGGCGACGGATCGATTCGGCGAGGGGACCGTCGGGGTCGGCGAGCAGGATCAGCCGTTCGAACAGCTCGGCGCCCACGGCCGGCGTCAGGCGCAGGAACTGGTTGCCCAGGACGTAGCCGGGTTTGGTCCGGCGGACCAGATCGGCGTCGGTCAGGCGCTGCAACGCGCCGGTGAGGGCCACGTCGGACACCTGGCAGTCCTTGAGCTGATCCCTGGGCACGGGGGTGCCCTGGGTCCACAGCTGCTCGGGCAGGGTGATGCCGGACGCTCGTGGAATGGCTACGCTGAACAGCAGGATCAGAGTGAGGACGGCGCGGTCGTCACGCGGCAGAATCCCGATCCCTTCGTGCGCCAGACGTTGTCTGATCTCGTCGGTGTAGCCGGTGAGGTAGCCGCCGCCGACCGCGAGCAGAGCGCGTCCGGATGCGGCCAGGACCTGTTCCACCACGACCCGCAGCGGGGTCTCCGCGAGGGCGCGGTAGTGGGTCGGCCGGACAGGGAGCATGGCGGTCTCCACGGCGCAGACCGCCGCTCGGACGTCCGCTCGCCGGTTGTGGGACAGGGCTTGCAGGGCCGGTACGTCCACCGGTTCATCCCTTCCTCGGAGCGGGCAGGACGTCGTATCCGCCGCGGAGTTCGGCCACATCACGCTCGGACCACAGCGCGACCATGGGTCCGAGGCGGATCATGCCGTCGCCGGCGTCCGCCGAGAGGTGGCCGCAGGCGCGCAGGAACCGCAGGGCCGTCAGGAAGTGTGCGCTCTGGCCCAGTGCGGCCACGCCTTCCCGGGGAGTGAGGGCGTCCTGGAGGGGAGCCAGGGAGGCGATGACGTCCTCCTGCGCGGCGGGCTGTCCCGGGTACAGCGGCTGGCTGGGGTCGGGCCAGCAGTGGCGGATGCAGCAGGCCAGTGTGACCAGGCGGACGGCCGAGGCGGTGCGGTGGGCGTCGCTGTCGCCCAGGGCGCCGCTGGCCGGTTCCACGTCGGGGGCCCAGCCGGCCATCAGCTCCTGGATACCGTCGGGTGTGACGGTCTCCACCAGACGGCGCTCCACATCGTCGACGGCGCGGCGCAGCCGGCTGAGTTCGGCGCGGTCCGCGGGGATGGGAACCGTGCGCAGGGCCCGGGCGCGTGCCAGCAGGTAGGGGTCACTCATGGGGGCTCTGCGGTGCGGCTTCGGTGTCGTCGTCCATGCCTTGGGGGCTGTCGGGGATGCGGTACGCGGTCACCGGTGAGGCGTAGGTGACCGGGCCTGCACCATCCACGATGACCTCGCGGGAGATGTCGAGCATGAACGGGATGGCCGGGTCCGCTGCGGCGCGCAGCAGCTCGACCAGATGCTTGACCGCTGCCTGCCAGGGCAGGGCCCGCAGGGCGGCGGTGACGTCGGCTTCGTCCTTGCCGGCCATGAGCAGGGTCACGGTGGCCTCCCGTCGCTGGCGGGCGAGCGCGGCCTTGGCTCGTGCGGCCTCGACCGGGTCCGGGCCGGGCGGCCGCGACGGGGGGCGGGGCAGGCGCTGCCGTGGTGGTGGGGGCTGGTGGTCGGCTGCGGCGGTGAGGATCTGGCCCGTGGTGATCTGGACGTGCGGCGGATCGAAGACGGTCGTGGCGAACACCTGCGCAAGCGCATCGGCGGAGGACCGCCGGGCCGCGGTCACGTACTGCTCGGGAAGGAGCATGCTGAAGTCGCGGCGGGTGGTGGCTTGTTGCATGAGCCGGTCGTGGAACTCGTTGACGGCTGCCGTGTAGCGCAGGGCTTCCTGGATCAGGCGGGTACCGGCAGGACGCAGCGCGGGGTACTGCTCGGCGACGGCGTGGACCAGGTGTTTCGCCTCCTCGAGCGAGGTGGTGTGGGCATGGTGGTGGCGCTGGCCAAGCAGTTCTTCGATGGGCCTGGTCCGAACGAGCCGCAGCAGGTGGTTGGTGTAGTTCGCCAAGCTGCGCCGGGCCTGCGCAATCTTGGCGGCCAGTTGCTCCTCGGTCAGGGAGCCGTTCAGGAGGCCTTCGCGGGTCCGGTCCAGCAGCATGGTGATCTCCTGGACACCGCCAGCCTCCCCGAGCCGCTCATAGACCAACAGCGCCGCGCCGCTGGTCGGGTTGAACACATACCGCTGGTCGTGGGCCTTGCCGCGCAGCGACTCCAGCAGACGAAGCTTGATGAAGACCCTGAATCTCGCATCAAACTCGCCGGCGGAGGCCACCGCAGCACACGCCTGGGCTATCTCCCCGCGGCTCAGGCCGTGTTCGGAACCGAAGTCGCCGAACACGTCCCGGACGGCCTCGGCGATGCGCAGTGCCACCGGATCGCGTGTCACTGCGCTCGGTGCAGCAGCGACCGGTGCCGCGAATGGCGGTATGTGCTCTAGACCCTCCGCGTCGTCCTCCTGCTGCACGGAGAACAAGTCAGGCTGATCCGGCAAGTCCCCCTCCACCCCCGCATCACGTGCGTCCCTGGACCAGCATGACCGCTACCGGGCTCAAAGGGCCTGGAACCACAAAACTTGTCTTTGTCCATCCCCAGCCGCAGCAGTGAGCGCGTGTCAGGTGCATCGGGATAGCCGAGGTGTCCATCGTCCGTCGTGCTGGAGCGGGGCCTCGCGTCGAGCCTGGCCGTCCCGGAAGGGGTGCGGGCCGGCCGACAGGCCGATCTGGCGGGCACCTGGCTTCATGTCCTGGCAGCGGCAGGAGGCTGTGGCAGCGCCGGTGGACGGGCGCGGTCGTCGCCGACCGGGGGGCCGTCGGGATGGTCGTGGATCCAGGACAGTCCGCCCAGGTCGAGGCGTTGGCGGGTGCGGGTGACCGCTACATAGGCCAGGCGGGCTTCGGCGTCGTCGATGGGATCGGGTGTCGGCGGGGGGCCTGTCTGCTCGTCGGGCGGGTTGTTCTTGGGACGGGCGAAGTCGTCCGCGATGAGCACGCGGGACCATTCACGTCCTTTCGCCTTGTGGGCGGTGGAGACGGTGACCTGCGCGTGTGGCTCGGGGGCGAGGCGGGCGACGGCCGTGAGGATGGCGTCGGTGCCGTGGGTGTCGACGAGGTTGACCAGGGGCTGCAGGTCGCGGCCGGCCGCGTCGTGGGCGGCGTAGTCCTGCAGATCGCCCCATGAGGGGAAGAGGATGAGTTCGGGGTGGTGGGTGCGGCGGCCTTCCTTCAGGTCGCGGGCCGCAAGGGCCAGGGCCTGCAGGCTGTCTCCTCCCCCGGCCACGGCGACCCGGTAGCCGGCCGCCATGAGGGTCATGACCTGGGCCATGGCGCCGACGTTGGTGCGGCACAGCACGGCGTCCGGCTGGGTGACTGGGCCGAGTTCGGTGGGCACGGCGGGAGTGCCGGTGAGACGGATCGGGGCGTCGGCGAGGTGCAGCCAGCGGTTGGCTTCCGCGGCGAGGTCGGGGCCGAAGCGGAAGGACTGGGACAGGGTCAGGTGGGTGCCGTCGAAGCCGGTCATGACGTCCTTGGCGCCGCGCCAGTGGTAGATGGCCTGGGCTGAGTCGCCGACCATGACGAGCTGTGCGTGCTCGCGCTGGGCGAGGAAGATCTGTTCGACGACGGGGTTAGTGTCCTGGGCCTCGTCCAGCAGCAGGAAGTCGGCCTGGATGCGGGGCCGGGCAAGAGCCCAGATCTTGAGGTAGTGGTCGTGGTCGAAGCGGACGGCGCCGTCGTCGGGGTGCTGCAGGTCGGCCCAGGCTTTGCGGGCGAACGGCACGATGTAGGCGGCGAGTTGGGCGTGGAGACCGGTGCCTTCCAGTCCGCGCAGATGGGGGACGTGGTGGCGGGTGATGGCCTCGTCTGCGGTGTGGCAGAAGCGGGTCACGGTGCGCAGGGCGGCGTTGGAGAGGGCTTTCGGGGTGACGTCGCGGTCTGCGATGCGGAGGGCTTTGGTGATGCCGAGGGCTTGTCCGGTCTGCCAGGCCGGGCGGCGGGGTGCGTTCAGGCGGCGGGTGTAGCGGTGGCCCACATCTGCGCAGGCGAGCGCGTGGGCGGTCTTGCACTGCACGGTGTTCGGGAAACGGGCGCGTGCGTCCTGGGCGATGGCGCGGTTGTAGGCGAGGTAGCGGCCGCGGCGTGGGGTGGTGCGGGCCAGCAGGGCGAGTGTGGTGGTTTTCCCGGTGCCGGCGCCTGCCTGCAGGGCGAGGTGGCTGCCGGTGTGGAAGGCGTCGACTGCTGCGGTCTGTTCGTCCGTGGGGTTCATGGGGTGGGGCCTTTCAGTGGGCGCGTGAGGACGTGCCCGACGGCGGACAGCAGGTGCGCAGGGGTGGTGCTGGCGAGGAGGTGGCGTACGGCGCGGTCGAGTCGGTCGGCTTCCCGGTCGGCGTGCTCGGCCAGGGCGCGGTGGAGGGCCTCTCGTACGAAGCGTTCGGGGGTCAGGCCTGCGCGGCGGGCGCCGCGTTGCAGAGCGGTGCGCGCGTCGGGTGGCAAGGCGACGTTGAGCAGGACGCGGCCGTGGGTGTCCGGGTAGTGGCTGGTGATCACGTCGATGGGCAGCCGGATGGTGAGGCGCTGGCGCAGGCGGTGGGCGGCACGTGCGTCGGTTTTGGCGTCTGCGAGGGCCATGAGGCGGGTGGCGTTGTGGTTGGCGGCGAGTGGCCAGGCTTGGGCAGCGTGGCGGAGTTCGACCGATGTCAGGGGCCGGGTCAGCGTGATCTCCAGGGCGTGGTTGGGCATCGTCACCGGCTTCCGGGCCGGCGGGCTTCAGGGTGGGGCAGGCGGGTTCGGATGTGTGCCGCGTGCAGGAGGGGATCGAAGGGCTGCCATTCGGCCAGGGCGAGGTCGGCGGCGCCGGGGGCTGCGTCGTGTTGGGGGCAGCGCTGGGCGCGCCAGCGCAGTTGCCCGCGGTAGGGCAGGTGGCCCAGGTCGTAGATGGCCATCAGTACGTCGGGCAGGGCCAGTTGGCCGCGGCGGGGTCCGGTGGGCAGCAGTCTCCAGGTTCCGGCGGGTCCGGTGAGGGCGCGGATGGGGTGGGGGCAGCGGTGACGGTGGCGGGTCTGGGCCACGCAGCGGAGGTGTTCGACCGCGTGCTCGGCGAGGTAGCGGCACAGCAGCAGCTGCACGACGGGCCGGGCGGGGCCGTCGTGGGTGTCGGGGTCGTCGGACTGTCCGCTTGCAGTGGGCGGACCGGGAGTGAGTGCGCCGGTGTCGTTCAGGCGGCGGGTGCGGACGGCGAGTTGGCGGCGGATCGCCTCAAGGTAAGGGCTGGTCTGGCAGGTGGGGGTGCGGGCCGGGCAGAGGACGGTGTGCGGGATGCGGCACTCCTGGGCCAAGTGCCCGGTCGCCGTACACGCCGCCACGCTGCTCACTGGGCCCTGCACCCCGCGCCATTGGCTCTGCCTGCCACTGCACCACCGGCCGTGCGTCTGACGGCACTCGTGCTCGCCGCTCACACCTGCGCTCATGACCACCGCGGCGTCGACATGGACATCCTTGCCCGTCTGTGTGGGCACTCCCCCCATCAGACCGCGGACATGCTCGACCAACTCGTGAGCATCCGCACGCTGTCCGCCTGGCGCTACAACCAGGAGTCAGGCGAGGTGTTCTGGCAACTGCCTCAGCCGCAGGCACCAACTCGTCCCGCAGCACTGCCTCACCGGAACGGAACACAGCAGCGCTGAGACTGACCCGGGGCGAGAAGACAACGCTGGGAAGGAACAACCAGCGCTGTTTGTCCGTACCATCTGTACGCCGAGGCGTCTTGCGGCGCTTGCGGCTCCCCCGCCGGGCCGCCGACATCTCGCCCAAGAGGGGCACCACTCGCATGCGGTGCAGCCCCGCAGCACGGTCATTCGCCGAGGAAAGGTCAGCACCATGCCCGAGTCAACGGCTCCCGCCACCGATCTGACATCGCAGTACGTCGCCCAGGTGACCGGTGATCTCGAACGCAACGCCAAGGAGCAGGAACGTATCAGTGCGGAGATCGCCGCCCTGCAGGAGCAGCTTGCCGCAGTGCAGCGCGACCACACTGTGCTGGTGAACATGCGGCAGGTGCTTGGGATCACGGAAGCGCCAGCTCAGACTGCGGCAAAGTCCGAGAATGCCACAGTGCCCTCTCCCCGGCGGAAGGCTGCTGCCGCTCGCGGCGGGAAGCCCAGGACGCGGAAGCCCGCGGCCGCGCCGGGTAAGGCAGCAGCCAAGAAGCCGGCGGCCGAGACGGAGGGTGCCACGAAGGCGGCCCAGCCCACCCTGGTCGAGCTCATTCGCCGCCACCTTCTCGAGTTGAAGGAACCGCGCTCCGCTGCGGAGATCTCTGCGGCGCTCGGCCAGACCCACCCTGAGCGTCAGATCGCGGACAAGGTCGTGCGGGTTACGCTCGAGGGTCTCGTGGCCAAGAGCCAGGCGGAGCGCACCAAGCAAGGAAGGTCCGTCTTCTACACGGCCCCCAAGTCGGCCACTACTCCTGAGACCGAGACGCAGTCCGCTGAGACTGAGCACTGACAGCACCGAAGGTGCAGTTATGTTCACTCGGGCTGACATTCTGCCGATGCAGCGACATATGGGCGGTTGAGCTTCAAGTGTTTGTCATTCCCGAGGTTCACGGTGAGCAGCTGCGCGCTGGTTTGGCTGAGACGTTCGTACCTCAGTGTGTTGCCTGCGGGGGTGAACGGGGCGAGGGCGAGTCTGTCGCACAGGTGGCACTCGTAGCCGTCGGCGGATGCCGCGCGGCGGCTGAGGGGTTCCGTTGTCGGCTACGTCGGCCGGTGGGAGCCTCCGGCGGACCAGCATGACGACCGCGGCGGCGATGGCGCTGAGGGAGACAGCGATCCCTCCTAGTGTGGTGATTGCGTTGCTCATCCAGCGCCAGAGATCCGTGATCCAGGAGTACCAGCTGTTGTCGCTGGGGGCCGCTGCGACATCGAGGCTCAACATCTGTGGCGGCTTCTCGACGAGCACGGTGTTCCCGTCGCCGAGGTAGGCGGTCACCGTGAGGGCGACGCTGGCTTTCCCGGCATCGCGCGCGCTCAGGGCCCATGTCCAGGTGGCCTTGTCGCTCCGTGAGAGTACGTTTTGGCGTTCTGAGGACAGCGGCGTGCATCGTACGTTGCCCGAGCAGTGAAGTTTCACCCCGATCTGCGCTCCGGCCTTCACAGGGGCTTGCTCTTCACCGGGCTTGGCCTGGCGCCAGGCGCCCCGGATGGCGACTTGGAATCGGCGTGGCTGCGCGCCTGCCACGAGGCCCATCGAGTGCGGGTCTGTGTAGATGAGCTGGCCGCTAAAGAGGCGTTGGCGGGCCTCGCCGATTTCCTCGACGTATGTTTGCTGTGCCCCCTTTCTCGGCTCGTCGTTGTGGGTTGTGTACACCAGGGTCGTCGAAAAGAGGGCGCTCAGGATGGCAATCAACATCCATGGCGCGCACCCAATCCCAGCGGATGCTGCTGTCGCCGCGCCTGCGCCGGCAGCGTCGGCAGCACCGGGGAGCACCGAGACACCAGCGGCGGTGCCGCTTGGGCTGCGGATCGCGGTCATGCTCTCCCGCGTGGCGTCCGCGGCGTCGGTGTCGCCGAGTTGCTGCCACAGCTCAGCCGCCTCGGCCAGGTGAGCGGTGGCAGTGACGTGCCGACCGGTGAGCAGGTGTTGGATGCCTTTCTCATGGGTGAAGTAGGCCTTGGCTCTCTCGTCATCCGCCTGCCAGGCGGCCCGCCGACCCTCGTCGACGACTCGGATCCATACGCCTAACCTCAGTGAACGGGCCAGTTGGGGTGAGACCGCTCTTGCAAGGCTCACCGCAACGTGCGGGACTCCTTGCTCCTGGGCCAACTGCATCGCCCGTTCCAACGCCGCCCCGTGCCAGACGACTTGGGTCGGGGTAATCGTGGGCAGGGTGGCCCACCGGCTGAAGTGGTCGCATAACTGCTCGGCGGGGAACGGACGATTCCGGCGTTGCGCTTCATCCAGCGCGTCGGAAGCGATGCGGTAGCCACGCTCCTCTGCCTGCACCAGCCCCAGGTCGGTCAAGTCCGCGCACACGCCTATCGGGTCCGAGATACCGCACAGGGTGCCGACGTGGGACGGGCTCAACTCTGCGTCCAGTGTCGCCAAGAGCCTGAGGACGTTTTGCTGCTCCGTGTCGAGCCGATCGAACAGCCTCTGCAGGATGGCTTCAGCGTCTGTCGGGCGGGGTACCGTCGGCTCGTCCGACGACTCGATCCGGGCCAGGCCGGCCGCGCGTAGCAGCAGCAGCGGTCGTCCAAGCATAGGTGTGCACAAGTCATGGGCCTCAACGAGCTTGCCCTGATGCTGGGGGCGCCGAAGCCCCCAGGCAACCAGCAGGTCCAGTGCCATTTCACGGCTTAGCCCCGGCACCTCCACGACGTCGACGTCGCCCGGCAGCCGATCGCGACTCGCGAAGACGAAGGTCGCTTGGGGAGCCATGTCCGCGAGTTCGGCCACCTGCTCGGTGGTTAGATCGGCCTCATCGATATATACGGTCATCCGCACGCGGGCCATCAGGCGTCGAAGGTCTCTCCCAGCAGGCGCGTAGTCCTCGACCTCGTAGCAGGCTTCAAACATCTCCTGAGCGAGGTCCGCCACCTCACGGCGGGCCGCGCTTAAGAACAGTGCGCCGTCCGGTCCAGGTGCCAGGAGTCGGGCCGCATGCCGCATGAGCGTGCTCTTGCCCACGCCGGCTGGCCCCACCAGTTGCACGATGCCGCCGCTGTCCTGAGCGGCCCGGACAGCCTCGCCCAGCTCAGCCAACTCAGCGGCACGGCCCTGAAGTTGTCGGTGAGGCCGGTTCAGCGGCTCCGCCCGATCGCGGCGCACCGGATGAGGGCGGGCCTGTGGCTCGAGCGGAGTTACGGTCGACGTCAGGTTCGCGTCGATCACGACGCTGCAGTCCCCCACGATTACCGATCCGGCCGTGCTGGCACTCGTGTTTGAGTAAGGGCCGCCGCCGAGCGCACCGTCCGCCGATACATCGCGCTCCGGCCCCGCTGGCGCCCCGACTGTGTTGTCCTCTTCTTCCATGTCCCCGTCTCATTCCCCCGGGCCACTGCATGGGCGACGCTCCACTGTGCACAGGCGGTTGGCTCGCCCGGGCCGTCCATGGAGCGTATGACCCGCGGGCGGTTCTTAGCCCCCTTTTGTGACAGCAGCGGCAGAGGCGCTGTCGAACGTTGCGCCGCGATGCGCCGATTTCCCGAAGGCTGGCCAGCATTTCAAGATTTATTGCTGGAAAGCTGCCTTACGGAGGCCGAGGAGGAAGCTACTTCCGCCCGACGCGACGAGGAGGTCCGTTCGATGACCATCGACCGCCGCCCCACTCCGCCGGACTCCTACAACCCGGCAGCAGCGGATCCGGTCCGAATCCGGGCCTATGCTGGCATCTAGTCCGAATCGATCTGCGTACTGGGCAAGCTGAGCCGGTCGCCGCGGCCCCAGCGAGCAAGCCGTACGTTCTTACCGTAAGCGTCAGGTCCACGCCCGACCTCAGGGACAACTGCGAGATCCTCCCGATCGGCGGCGGGGTGTCCTGGACCGACCCGGTAGCGGTCGTGCAGGCAGGAACAACCTCGTACGACATCCTCCTGCCCGACATCGTGAAAGCTCTTGAGGCCCGAACAGCGGCGGTGACCGGGCAGCAAGGGGCCATGCGGGCCTTCACCACCGATGTGCTGGGCCTGCGGTGGGGGGCTCAGTGGGCTGAGGCAGTATCCACAGCGCTCCTTGGCGGCTGGGCCAACCCTCTGCGAACAGGCCGCTGTCTCGCACCGACAGCCCTGGGCGTACTGCAGGCCGAAGCCCGTGTCCTCCATCTTCAGTTGACACCGCTGTGGCGGCGCCGAATCCGTGGAGCGCGGATTCTGCTGCTCGACACCCCGCTCGGCAACGACTTCACGCTGTATGACTTGGTGGCTGGCCGGTCCGACCCTGAGGAGACTGTGGCGGGGTGAGGGCAGAACATGATGATCATCGGTGGCGTGCGCGCGAGGATGACGGGATGGACGAACAGGGCACTGTGTCACTGCCCGTACAGATCGCGGATGGCGAGTTCGTCTTCGACTGCGGCTGGTGCGGGGGCGACAACTATTTCCAGGGCCGGCAGGTCGGCTGGTGGGTCGACAAGTGGGAGCTCCCATCGGAATGGCACTGCCGATTCTGCTCGGCCTCAACTACACGCCAGACCCACCGTGGACCGAGTCCTGATCTGCTGCGCCACGGCCGCTGCAGCCAGACTCGCATTCGAAGCCGGGGCACGGCTCTTCCAAAGCCTCGAGATCAACACGCGTACTGCGAATGCGTGTTGATCTCATCACGCTATGTCATGGCGTGTATCAGCCAAATTCGGTTCATCCTGTACCCCACTTCGCGGTGCGCTGCAACACTCTGTGACTGCGGCGGGTGGGCTGTCGCTGTGAGACTGACCTCGGGGGTGTTGCGTGGCGGGTCGTTCTGGCAAGTACTACCGGGCGGGGCATTGGGTGAACCGGTCGGAAGGCAAGGGCACGGGAGCGAAGAAGTCCGGGACTGGAATTGTGGTCGTGGGACTGCTGGTGGTGGGGGCCTGGATGGGGTTCTTCTCTCCCGACTCCAGCAGCAATGACAAGCCTGCGCCCGAGCCGTCGTCCGTCTCGTCGTCCGTCGGCCGCTGATGCTTTGCGTCCCCCTTGCTGCAGAGCGAATGCTCACGTCCCAGGCAGGCTCTCCACAGAAGCCGGGCGGCTAGTGGCGTTTGCGCCTGCGTCCTGGCAGACGGGCTCGCCAAGTCTGGGCCGGTGGCTGCGGGGGCGCCAGCGGTGGCTCCGGGCTTTGCTGTTCGTGGGTACGCAGCCGCTGCCAGGCTGACTGCCATGCCTTGATCTGTTCGGGGTGGAGGCCGCAGGCGGCCAGGTAGATGCCGGTGGTCTTCCAAGTGGCGGGCAGCGTGGTGCGGTTGAGGAGTCGGCTGATGGTGGCCGGTGCCACAGGCGGGTCGGTGCGCTCACTCAGGGCGGGGATTGTCAGGCCGGTGAGTACTCTGGTCTCGGCCAGGGCGTCGAGGAAGGCGAGCGGCGTGTGGCACTCGTCCGGGTCGGGCCAATCCGTCTCGCTGGCCGCTGCTCTGCTTGGGGCGGGGATTGGGCGATAGGCCCGGTTGTGGGCCAGGACGAGGCGTCCGGCGGTGTTGCGGTCCCGTTTTTGCGGTGTCGGCCGGCCTTTTGCGGCGAGTTCGCTGCGCAGCCGCTGGTAGACGGTGTTCAGATCCAGTTCACGGGGCTGGCCAGTGATGCCGTGCTGCAGGATATGCAGGAGTTCGCCGGTGAAGGCGGTGTAGGTCTCCCCGGGCGGGGCGAGCGCACGTCCGTTCTCGGGGGCGGCGGCAAGCAGGTAGCTTCCGTCGATCTCTGCCTGGTCGGCCAGGAGGTCCTCGCCGCCCATCAGTCCCAGGGCCCGTCCGCTCATGCAGCAGTCCAGGATGATGACGATGCGCTGTGCTGCACAGTCCGTGACGATCTCGCGCAATGCCTGGTAGGTGACCCCGGTGTAGCTGTGGCCCTGGACGGAGAGGGGTAGGCCGAAGAAGAGCTCACCGCGGCCGTCGACCAGGCCGTGGCCCGCGAAGTACACCAGCAGGGTGTCCCTGGCGTGGTCGGCGGCCGCCTTGACCGGGTCCAGCATGTCGCGCTGCGTCTCTGGCTCGGCGACAACGCTGCAGTGACTGGCAGGCAGGTTCCACGATGCGGGGTCGGTCAGTGCATCGGCGAGGGCGGGCAGGTTGTTCGCCACTGCAGGCAGCGGTTCCAGTGTCGAGTAGCGGCTGACTCCCACCAGTACCGCCCGGGACGCGGCCGGATCGGGCAGCGATCTCACTGTTGCGGCCCGTCTGCAGCATGCCGTCCGGTGTTCGGGCCTTCGTCGACACCGTCCTCCAGCACGGCAAGAACGCGAGCCAGCTCGGCCTCCGACCCGTTGCAGATGCTGACCTCGACATCTCCCCGCCGGATCGTGACCTGCGGCGCCCGTGACCGGGTCTGGCGCCACGCAGCCACCGCCAGCACGAACGACGCAGCGCTCCATCCGTTGCCCGTCACCAGCTCAAGAACATCCAGCACACCACCCATCGCCCCGGGCTCCACCGACCGTTCACGCAGTGCCACCACAGCGGACCTGCGCACCTCAGGCTCCTGCCCCAACCAGCTTCGCAGCGAGCGCAGTTCGCGCTCCTCATCGATCAGCACCTCAACGCGCACCGAAGCCAGCCCCCTCCGTCAGCGCCAACCGGCCTGCCGCACCCGGCATCCTGCCCCACGCCGACCCTGACCACCCCTTCAACCAGCCGCCCCGGCTCTCTGTTCGGGGCCAGCCGTCCGGTTGTCCTGCGTCAATTCGCTCCAGCGCCGTCAGGGGCCAGTCCCGCGTGCTGTCCTTCCGCCGGCTGTGTCGCCGGGCCTGGGCAGCACTGTGGCGGTGCACTCACCGGACGGCAAGGTGGTCTTGGAGAGTGGAATGCCGGAATTGATAGACCGGCCCCACCTGACGAAGCAGGCCGATCCGACGACAGTCTGCGAGGAACTTCAGTGGATACGGCGGCGCTTGGGAGCGGTAGCGCAAAATCGCGACGGTCATCAGGTAGGCGGGTCCGGGTCTGACGAGCATGAAGTAGGTCAGATCGGACACGATGCCCTCGATCAGCCCTAGCCCCACACCAAGGGCGGCCGCCGTTCCGATCGCCATGAGCGGGTCGCTGCCGAGGTGCTGGAACGCCATGTAGGCGCCGCCTGAGGCAGCCCACAGGAAGACACCGCGGACGGCTCCGTGCCTGCGGTGGGGCGGAAGAGCACGCCAGGTGCATACAGCGACCAACACCGGCAGGGTGAGGGCTAGTCCGATCCCGGGACCCGCAACGATGACCGCCAGGTACTGGAGCGCGAGGGTGGATCCGAATACCAGCCCGTGGGCGACACCGAACATCAAGCCCCAGACCAGCGCAAAAGGAACCGTGAAAACCATGCTGAGGTCGATGCCGGTACCTGAAATGCTGCGGATCAGCCAGTCCGCAGCGGCGGCCGTGGCCCCGACCGTGACCCCCGCCGGCCAGCCGAAGGCAAATCCTGCGGTGACCCCGGCGATGGTCCCGAACCGGAGCGCGTGGCCGACGGCACCGCGGGCCTCACTCTTGAGGTGATCGGTCAGTGACCTGATCGGGTGATTGCCGAAGAGTCCCCCCGTCGCCGCTCGCGGCAAGCGGGCTGTTTCGTCTTCGATGGGCCCCTGCCACATCATCAGCAGCCACAGGCCGGCTCCTGCGAGGACTCCTCCCAGAGCGCCGAGCCACAACGCTGCGACGACCCCCGCAAAGGTGGCGAAGGCAAGGGCGGAGAGAGTTCCGAACCAGCGCCGGCGCACACCGTCGGGCAGGATCAGATGCATGTTCCACCAGCCCAGGTCATAGGTCCCGAGGTCGGCCAGGTGGCGGGCGATGAAGGTCAGCCATCGCCGGACGTCCTCCGTCTCCCAGTCCGCCAACGGTCGGAAGGGATGGGCGACGTCGTCGTCCGGCACATGTCGGTTGTTCTCGACGAGTGCCGGTACGAGTTCGTCGAGCAGGCATCGAGAGACCTCTTGGCCGGTGGTCATCTCCAACAGCACGGTGGGATCACGCCCCTGCTCGACGAACGTGGCCTCGAGCAGCCAGAGCACGAATGGGCTGCCCAGGCCTTGCCCCAGTGCCGTCTGAGGACCCAGACGCAGGTCAGCCAGGAGACGTGCCCAGCCGGCACCCGGTCGCGGTGGAAGCCGCCGTTCAAGGTAGGAGGCGGCCGCCGCAGCGTCGACTGCTTCCGGCTCCAGTACCGGCGTACTGGTCAGGACATCAGCACCTGCGACGGCCTCGGCGTACTCCGATGTGCGGCACGTCAGGATGAACGCATCGGTGCCGGCCATGGCCTGGTTGATCGAGCGGACTTTGCCCGGCCGATCCTCGGCGGCCAGTTCGTCGAGACCGTCGAGTACCGGGATGACCCGGCATTCACGGACCAGGCGATGCGCGGTCTCTGGCGTGAGGAAGGAATAGTCGCGGGAAAGGCGCCTCGTGACCCAGGCCGTGAAGGACTCGTCGGACCAGTCTGCCATGGTGAGGAGCACCGGCACGGGCTCGCCTGGCGAGCGGGTGGCGAGCACGTGCCGTACGAGCAGAACAGCCAGCGTCGTCTTCCCGAATCCGCGCTCTCCGATCAGCACCAGACGCCGTCGCCGCAGAGCCCGAAACCACGCAGCCAGGTTGCTGATGCCGGCTTCTGTAGTGTCGACGCGGCGGGGCGGCGCAGGCAGGTTCTCGAAGCGGTCGACAACAGGCCGCGCGGTCGCCGTCCAGCGGACTGCGACGGGCTGAGGGTCTTCCAGGCGGCGGACGCGTATCTCCTCGAGCCACTGCGCTCGGACGACGGCCGCAAGCTGTTCCTGGGACTCCTCAAGATCCGCGCGGGAGACAGCCGGTGACGTGCTGTCCTGGCGCATCCACCGGAAGACCGGTGGAGCAGCAACGGCGACGGCCAGTACCCAGCCACCGGCCAGCTGTGCCCAACTCGCCGCATCGGAAAGCCCGTCTTGGGTGGCACGCAGCACCCACACCAGCCCGCCTGTAACCGCGGCGACCACAACAGCCATCGCAGCGACGACGGCCCTGCGCATTGGTCCCGTCACCCGTACATCGTCTCAACGCGCTACCGCCTCGTCAGGTGGATAGACACACACACTGGCCCGCTGCCCTCTGCTCGGCTAGCTGGGAGACTCCACAGCGAGACGGCCCTCCTGCTGGCTCCGGCGTTACTCACTGCTACGGCCGCTGATCGCTCCGTCCATGTGCGCGATCAGACGGGCTCAGGAAGAACAGAACACGTCCCTGGGCGTCTTCCGCCCGGCCGACGGCGTCGACTTCCGCTTCGAGCCGGCTGAACCCTGGCCCGCTTCCAAAGCCGCCCTGGCGGGCCAGATGGACCTCCTCGACCAGGACCTGCGCCAACTCGAATGGGTGCCGCTGGAGTTCCGCTACCGCTTCCGTTGCGGCGAATCCGCCTGCTCGGGGCACGACATGGCCCTCAGGGACTGGGAGGCCGGCGAGTCCTATCGCAAATACCTACGCCAGTACGGCCAACGGGGCGTCGAGGACAAGCTCCGCGAGCGCTGGTTCACCCGCATGTTCACCTCGGACCGAGCGGTTCACTGCTTTGTTGGCAACGTTCATAGGCGGCCCAAGACCTTCATGCTGCTCGGGCTGTTCTACCCACGGCGGGACATCGTCGACTGCCAGCAGCAGGAGCTGTTCACGCTCTAGTTCTCCCGTCTGCGGGCACCAGAGGCGGGCGGCGCGTACATGCGACGGTGCAGGGGTCAGTCCGCGATATTGCTCGGCGGGTGGTCTCGGGTTTCTGTCTGTGCTGCGTCACGCCAGTTCCTCAGGGGTGGGGCGTGGACGTGGCTTCTTCCGTTCGGCGTCGCGATTGTCCGGGCCGTCGTTTCGGTTTGCGGGCATCGATTATGGCGGCTACGGCGACAGCTGCTACGGCTCCAGTGACCGCTGTGAGCGCAAGGCTGGCCAAACCTTGGGCGTATTGAGTGAGTTTGGCGGCGAGGGCTGCGACCGCTCCGCCTGCTCCGGCTTGGCCAAGGGTGGTTGTGCGTGCGGAGCGCAGGGCAGTACTGACGCATGCGATGCACCGGCCGCTGCTGATCCGGCTCAGTGCAGTTCGACGGTTCTGGCGGTCGATGTCGGAGATGATTTTATCGAACCGGCGGTCGAGGTCCTTTTCGTCGCCGGCCAGGCGCGCTTGAAGCGTCATGTAGTACCTGTACAGCACGCGGGCGAGGTCGCTATCCGTCTTGCTGGCCACTGTACGTTCCTCTCATGGTTGAGAAAAATGGTTCGAGGAGGGACAGGTTGGCATTTGCCCGGGCCAGCTTGGCGAGGCCTTTCGCTTTCTGACCTCGGCGTGTCGATGGTGCGCCGCCGACTGTTTCGATCAGTCCTTCACTGGTCAGGAGATGGATCAATTCGGCCTCCACAGCGCGGCGTTCTCCGAGGCTGAGTGCGTCGATGGCACGCAGTACCTCACGAACGGGCTGCAGGTCTTCGGTGAGGTAGGCATCGAACACGTCCTCCAGTTTATAGTCAGCGTATTCCCGGGTGTTTGCGTCCTGCCTTTTCTCACGCACGATTTCTTCTGCGATCTTTCGGATGTCGCAGTAAGTGAAGGTGCGGTCTGGCTGTGCGAACGCGCGACGGAACGCCTGGTCTGCGATCTCGAGCGGGTCGACGACCAGGGGAGCACATTCCAGAAGCAGGAAGAGGCGCAGATCGCCTACCTGTTTCTTGTATTGGCTGCGTTGCGCCGCCAGTTGTGCTTCCCGCCTCCGCTTGTCGCGCCGCGGACGGATCAAGGCGACCTCTCCCCTCGAAGAACGCGCCGTCAGTATCGGCGCCGGAGAGGGCCGTCACTGCAGGGTTGTCGGCACGACTGTAGCCGGGCGGGTGCCTGCGTGCGTTTATCACTGATTCTCCTACGTCGGCTTGATCATTTATGCGTCTGCCTGTTCCTTGAGTTACGCACGGGAAGCCGATTCTGATCAAATGATCGGCTTCCTTCCAGGCGTGATGGCAGCGGCGTTGAGGAATACCTTCGGTATCAGCGGCGGCCGGGTGCGAAGCGGTCGCCTGTCGTCGGGAACCGGGGGGTGCGATGTCGGCTGAGGCGGTGGCGGCTGTGGCGGCAGCCGGAGGGATGGCCGTGGTGCAGGCAGCGGGGACAGATGCTTGGGCAACGGTGCGGCGGGCGGTCGCCCGGCTGTTGGGGCGCGGGCATCCCGAGCAGGAGGCCGCCGAGTTGACGCGGCTGGACCAGATGGAGACCGCGCTGGCAGATTCCAGCGATCTGCTGGGGCAGCGGGGGCGGTGGGAGGGGGTGTGGCAGACCCGTCTGGAGCTGGTGCTTGAGTCGGTTGACGTGGAGGAACGCCTCGCTGCCGTGGAGAAGCTGACTGAGATCGTCGCGCTTGCTCGATCGGGGGGTCCTGGCCTGCAGGCCGGGGCTGGGGGCGTTGCCGCGGGCGGAGATGTGCAAGTGCGCGCGGAAGGCGGATCGGTGGCCGGTGCGGTGGTGCGAGTGGAGGGAGATGTGCAGCTGGGGGGCAGCCCTTTACCTATCACACGGTCTCGCCGGGATTGATGTCCGTCGGAGGCGGCGGAGCTCAGCAGTTGGTCGCGCAGCACGGTGCGGTGGCTGCCGGTCGTCTGGAGGTCGGCCAGATGGTGGTCGCCGCGGCGGCGGGGCGGGCGCAAGCGCTGACGCTCGCTGCGCCGTTGGGGTATCGGAATCCCGCCTTGCCGTTGCGCGGCCGGGATGAGCTTTTGAACTGTCTGCTCGATCAGTGCCGCCGTGGTGGTGATGGCCGGTTGCATGTCCTGCACGGGCTGAGCGGCAGCGGGAAGACGGCATTGGCTTTGGAGATCGTCCATATGCTGCAGATGCGGGCCAGTCCTATGTCGGAGCACCGTGTGTGGTGGCTTGATGCCAGGCAGGCTGCGTTGTTCGAGGACGGGTTTCGGGCGGTCGCCCGCCGTATAGGGGTCGCTGGTGATCTGCTTGAAGCGGACGGTGTCGTGGACGCTTTGTGGCATCGGCTCAGTCGCGCCGAGCTGCCGTGGCTGCTGGTGATTGACGGGGTGGATGACCCGCGTCTCTTGGACGGTCCAGGGCTGCTGGCAGCGGGTACAGGGTGGATCCGGCCGCATTCGTGTCCGTGCGGGCTGGTCCTGGTGACGACATGTGACGGAACGGCGGATGCCTGGGGCTCCGGCGCGGTCATGCATCCCGTGCTGCCGCTGAAGGGGCGGGATGCTGCCTGTGTCCTGATGGATCACGCGGGACCGGATGCGGGAGCGTTGGATGACGCGGCCTGCCTGGCGCGCCGATTAGGTGGGCTGCCTTTAGCTTTGCGTATGGCAGGGGTCTACTTAGCCGAGGTGATGGGGATGCCGGATGCTTTTCGTGAGCCTGAGACTCCCGCCGAATTCGACGCGTTCCGCCGGGCTCTGGACGGGCCGGCGGGGCAGGGCCTCAACCCGGCTCAGGTGATTGCCGACACCTGGCGCCTGGCTCTGGATCTGCTGCACCGCCGGGGCTTTCGTTATGCGGCTGACGTCCTGGAGCTGCTGTCCGTTTTCGCTGACGCCCCCGTGCCCCATGCCCTGGTTCTGCGTGCACAGGTGTTGCAACGGCATCCCGGTTTTGAGGGCATCGACGGCGGCACCCTGTGGCGGACGCTGCGTGCATTGGCGGCATTGAGCCTCATCGACTTGTGTCCTGCGCCGGAAGGCGATGACGGGGATGAGTCTGAGGAATCGGCGAGATCGCCGGAGTGCTTGCGTGTGCACCCGCTGATCAGAGACGTCAGCCGTACTCCGCGCTATTTGTCCCTCGTCACCGGTCTGCTGCAGGACGCCTGCTCGGTAGAGCAGGTCGGCAAGCCCGAAGAGCCCAGTTCCTGGGCTGCGTGGTCTGTCCTGGCGCCGCATGCACTGGAGCTGGTGGAACAGGAGGACGATCTGGCCTCTCTGCCTGACGCCGGCCAGGTGTCGGCCGCCGCTGCGGCGGAAATGGCAGCCCGTTTCCTGCAGGCGCGTGGCCTTTCCCGGCGGGCAGGTGCGGTGTTCAGGAAGGTGGTGCGGATCCGGATGCGTGTGCTGGGGGCGGCACATCCGGAAACCCTTACCGCCCAGCACAACCTGGCCGGAGCGCTGCACGACGTCGGCGAGCTCGGCCAGGCCGAGACCGTGTACCGGAAGGTGTGGCAAGCGCACCGTGATGCCCGGGGTGCGGAGTTTGCCCATGCCCTGACCGCCCGGCATGAACTGGGCCGGGTATTACATGACTTGGGCCGGCTGGAAGAAGCACAGCAGCATCTGTCAGCCGTGCTCGACGTCCGCAGACGCCTGCTGGGCGAGCAGCACGGCCACACGCTGTCGGCCCAGCATGAACTGGCCCGGGTATTACATGACTTGGGCCTGCTGCGGGAGGCCTGCAGAGAGTACGGGCTCGTTCTTGCCGCGCGGTGTGAACAGTTGGGGGATGAGCATCCGAGGACATTGACGACGCTCCACAACCTCGCCTGCCTGATGCAGGACGAGGGTGAACTGACAGGAGCACAGCAGCAGTTCGAGAGAGTTCATGCGGTTCGATCGCGGGTTTTGGGCGAGGTGCATCCGCAGACGCTGTGGACCGGGTACCGGCTTGGGTGCGTGCTGCGCGACAGGGGTGACACCGTGCGGGCCCGTGCGCTGCTGCTGCACGTACGCGACGGGTTGTCGGCCGTGCTGGGGGAAGGTCATGTACAGACTGAGCGGGCTGCGCGGGCTCTGGAAGGTCTTGCTGGTCCTGGGACGTCGGACGGTGTCACGATCGCGTGCCGTTGATCCTGCTGATTGCCGCGATCAGGGTCGCCAGGGTCTCCACAACATTGGCCGCACCGGCCTGCTTGAGCCTGCGGGCCTGGCTGCGCTGTGAAGCCACGCCGATGAACTGCACACCAGCTGCCTGGGCCGCCAGGGCGTCGGCCAGGGACTCGCCGATGAGCACGGTGCGTGAGCGGTCGCCGCCCAGGACACTGGTGGCGAGCGAAACGGCGTGCGGATTGGGCTTCATCAGCCGTGGGTCGGTGGGGCGTCCGAAGACGTCCACCAGGTTGGGCGCATCGCCGGTGTCGGGGCGCAGGTGTGTCAGGAAGGTCTGCACGGCAGCGCTCGCGTGGTCGGTCACGACGGCGATGCGCCAAGGGCCGCGGCTGAGAACTCCCAGCAGTTGCGCGGCGCCGGGAAGGGGTTCCGCGCGACGGGCTGCTTCGGTTTCATACGACGTCAGAATTCCGTCGAGCTCGCGGATTTGTTCAGGCGATCCCTGGTCGACGACCGAGCGCAGCACAGCAACCGGGTCTGCGGTTCCGCCCGGGGCGGTGCCCAACTGCAGGCTATGGGCCGCCTGGGTCAAGTGCCCGGAGACCGAACGCACGTTGTCGGCGAACAGCCGGCACAGGACTCCGTCGAAACTGAACAGGACAGTCTGGGATTGGGCAAAGCAATGACGCAGCCAGGCATGGGAGGGTGGCTCCCCTGCCTCCAACTGCGCTTCGAACTGCCGCAGGCTCTCCTGCACCCACGGGTAGAGGGCGTCGTACCAGGGCTTGAACGCGGCGTAGTGGTGCTGCCCGTCCCTAGAAAGCATGTAGGGGGCTGTCCTGCCTGCTCCTGCCTGTATGGACGCCGGCTGTATGAACGGAACCAGGGACGGGGCATGGGGCAGGGTGTTCTGCGCTGCGGTCAGTGCGGCCTTGCTGGAGCGGGCGATGTGCAACTGCCCCAGCGTTTCCCAGCCATGTGGTGACAACTGCGCGCGGAAGAAGGCGTCCATGCGCTGGGGAAGAGTGACGATCGACTGATGAATGCGTACGGCTTCGTTTTGCATACGCCGGCGAGCACGGTCCTGGTCCTCGGACGTGACACCGTAGTGCGCGGTTGCTGCTTCCGTCGCCTGCCGGTGGTGCATCTCCCGCAGGGCCATGATCTGCTGTTGGAGGATGCGTGCAACAGTCGGGGCGGAACGCGCGTAGTGGGCAGCCACGGCTTTGACGACCTCGTCCTCCGGTTCAGGCACGTCTGCACACCCCGGGGCAAGATGCGTGTCGACGAGGGTGCTGAGAAGCTCCCGTACCCGATCGAGGCGTTGGCGTACTCCGGGAACGTTGGCGATATGCCTTTCCAGTACCTGCACGGACACACCCAGCGTGCCCGCCAGGCGCACCGCCATGCCGTAGCGGCTTTCGGGACTCAGTCCTGTCGTCTCCAACCGACGGTAGCTGTGCGGATTCAGCTCTAGCTCCCGGCAGAGGTCACTGGCTCGCAGACCATTGGCTCTACGCAGGTCGGCCAGCTGCCAGTAGGCCATGCCAGCTTGGTTCGCCAGCTCCAACGGACGGACGCCTAATGCTTCGGCGAGCCGGCGGATGCGTGGCGGGTCAGGGACGCGCTGACCGTGCTCATAGGCAAGGATCTGCGCCTTGCTCGCTCCCACCCGCTTGGCAAGCTCCTCGGCGCTCAGCCCGCCCGGTTGCACCTCGGCGCGTGCCTGCCGCAGACGAGCGCCGGAGAACATGACCGCCAAACCCCTCGCCATCGCAGGCCCCTCTCCCTCAGGCGCGGTACATTTTACGTGCGTCGCCTCCGAGGAGCAGGGGGTTAATTCACGCTGCTCGAAGACTCTTGAGCAGTGTGTTTGTGCCATCAAGGCGCATTGCCCTCTCCCCGAAGGCCGCTGCGGACGACCACAGTTGGTGTCCGACACCAGTGACGATTAGGGGCCACCCACAATTGGGTGGACCCCGTGGAAGATTTTTTGGGTCAGCCACGGGGTCCGGGGTCGGCGAACCTTTACCGTCACTCCAGAGCCTCTCCGTAGCACCGGAGGGGCTCTGCGGGTATGAGACCCGGCTAAGTGCGGCGTTGGTCTCCGTCCCGCGGGTCCGGGGGATCCGGGGAGGAGCGCATCGCCTGCCTCCTTCCTTCTGCGGCGGTTACGGAAGGGTGAAGGGTCAGCTGGCCGGTGGACCGTCTGGCCCCTCCCGTCCGGCAACCGATGCCGAAGGGGAAGACGACCATGACATTACCGCTACCTCGCCCGTACGCGTTTACGAGGCGGACCCAAACCAGTGCACCCCCACCGCGCAACGGCAGTGACACTCCTGCTCTGCGCTGAGCGCGCAGGCCCAAGTTGCCTACGCCATAGGGAAGATGGACGTCAGCGCTCATGAGAGCGGACCACCGGGCACGGAGGAAGCACGGGGGCGTGAAGGATGCGCCCGGGGGCGCACGATACCCGCGTCTGCCCCTGTTGAGGGGCCGCGCAACCAGTTTCACGGCGTGCGGCGAGAGTCCGGCGCCGTTCCAGAAGCGACCGCCGTCGTAGGCATCGTGTACGCCGGGGTGGCGAATACGGCGCAGCCGACGATCACGGCGATGACCGCAAGGAGGAGCAGGATCTGGGTATTCATTTGCGGTGCCAACCTGTGGTTCCTGGACCCGCCGGACGCGTCCTCCCGGATCGCCTGCGGCGGGCCTGCCAAGACCCCGCACGAAAGAACGAGGCCCTCCCTGTTCTAGGAGAGACGAGCCTCACCCCTGCCGGTCAGGCACCGCTAAAAGAACGACCATGCAGGTCAGAAGGATTCCCTAGGGGTTAGGTCTTCTCGTCCCACACGCCACGATCGTCTTCCAAAATGCAGAACGGCCTGCAGCACGCCGATCACGGTGTCGTCCTCCCTGCTCTCGCCCTCCGCGAAATACCCCATCATGACCGCGCCGTTGGGCGTGCACCGTGCAGCGCCGCTGAGGTCCTGCCCGACGTCGCCTGTGACGCGGCCCGGCTGTAGTGGGCCGGGCCGCCCACCACGGAGTTTCGCCTGAGCGCCGAAGGCCCTCACGACCAGCCCTCCCCCGCTCTCGGCAAGCTGCTCGACCTCGACCCGCTCGCCCCCGTCGGGGACGGCGCCCGCACTCAGATGGCCATCACCATCACCCGGTCTCCCACCATGCGACGCCAGGAGCGCCAGGCGCCGCTGCGCCGGGCGCTGATTCATATGGCGCGGCACTTCGGCTACGTGTGGGGCCGAGGAAGAGCCGTTGTAACCCTCGCGCCAGCGGGCCCCAGGAGGGCTTCGATGCAGGCGGCCGCTGGGCTTCACTAGCCACGCGCTCGGCGTGTCCGGCGAGGATCGCGGTGAGTGTGTCCGCGGCCCAGGTCTCGACGGGGCGGGTACGAGGCCGTCTCAGAAATGCTGTCCCGGCTCGCCACCTATGCCGCCCGCGCCAACAGCGGCGAGGTGGCCGAGCGGGCGGCCGTCATCTGGCGTGCCGCTCCGGAACGAGGCCGCGAAGAACAAGCGCCTGTCCGACTCCATGGGCGTCCGAGCGGCAGAAAGCATACCGGCGTGGCCCGTTACGACGACGCCGCGGATTCTGAAGCAGCCGTAAATCTGTGGTGATCCCGAGGTGAATGACTTTCGCTTTCGGACGTTCTGTCCTGGCGTGTAATAGCCCATCGGGAACTTTCGACTCTTGACCTTCTGCGTTCGGTGAGGTTTCAGTGGTGCGCGCTCATGCGTGGTGCGTTCGTCTGAGAGGAACTGTCGTGCAGCAGTACCGAAAGAGACGCTGGTTCGCGATCGCAGCGACAGCTGCGGCTTTCACCGTGTTCGCTGGTGCGGCTCCCGCTGCCGCCATGATGGGAAGTCAGGACAGCAGCAATGAAGCTGCCGTTGTTTCGGAATTAACGCGCTTGACCCCGGAAACCACACCGGGCTCCGACAAACCCACGAGCGAAACGGGTACAAGCCGGCTCTCTGACGTGGGGGCGAGTTGCACTGAGCCGGATGAGAACGGCCGGGGCTCGTGTATCGAGTACAAAGCTCCCGACACCATACCGGCCCTGCCGAGCGGCGAATCCAACCCGCAACTGGCGGCAGTTGCACCGCCTCAGTGGTGCGAGGACGCCCAGGGCGTGGTGTATGCCACGCGCACTCAGGCCTGCCGGATCGACTCGGTCTACTACGAGACGTATGTCGTGCGCAATGGCACAAGGACTACTACAGGTGAGGCCAATCTCCTCCTCATCAACTACAGCTACGGCAGCACCAGTGAATCCCGCATAGCCCATCAGCTCGACGTCACGGCCTTTAGTGGCTGGGGCGACGCGCTCAAGGCCTCCTACAACGGCAATGCACGAGTCGGGTATGCCTGCACCAAGGAGAGCGGTTCGTTTTCCGCAAAGCCGATCCAACCGCTGAACCAGTGGCACACGGGCGAGGCGTTCTTCGACTCGACAGCGACTGCTACTGGCGCCGTCGGGGAGTGCGGCACAGGGTGGAACCTGACCTTCACGAACCCGGGCTACACCTCGACGACGTATGTGGTCCCTGTGTTCCGCCAGTTCCGGTGTGACAACAACACCGCCGGCCGTCCGGTCCCCGGCTGCGTCGTGCCGTGGTACGCCTCGGCCGTCTACTACAGCCGGGCCGCCTACCCTGACCTGGCCTCCCATGTCTCACGCGCCCAAGCCTCGGGACTGCCGGGAGCCACCTTCGAGGCTCCACTGACGCGCACGACGGATCCGGCGGTCAACGGGGACAACCGCGAGAAGGCGTGTGGCGATGCGCCCAGCGTGTCCGGCAAATCATGCGACGAATACCCCGTCGCCAGCTCCTATCAAGGCCTCTCAGCCGGCGGCACCCGCCGCACCTTCGACGGATGCCAGTTCCCCGGCATCCCTGCCGGGCAAGGCCCCACAGGCGTCAGCGTCTGCATGATCACCGCTACAGAGAACAGCTCCCAGGGCGGACTGCACACCGGGTTGTATCGGTCTGAACGCGTCCTCGACAAAGACCCGTTCCGTGTAGTGGTGACCCCCTAGCTCCACTGAGAGTGCGTCACTTCACGCAGCCCGCGCGCCGGGGAGCAGCGCCGGTCCCGGCCGCTCCCCGGCGTCGCATGCGGGCGGGCAGCAGGCGCCGACGAAGCTAGCCTGAAGCGGGAGGAGGATACATGGACGCCTCATGGCACGACGTCTTCGTCACGGAAGGCACCTTCGGTCTGTTGGATGACGGGGAGATCCCGGTGCATTCGGCTGACTGGTCCAACGGGCTGATCGCGCCGATGCTCCAAGGAGGGGCTCTTGTCCGCACAGGCATCCAATCGGGATACGTCCGGGTCAGCATCCGCGCCTTGAGGGAACCGGCTGAAGAAATCGACGAGTCACGGCCCTGGGAAGAGATCGTGGAAGCGGCCGTCACCGCCCCCCGCAATCGTCTCCGGCTCGAATCGCTCGACTACGGTCCCCCTGCCCCGGACATGCCCCTGACGACCGCGGACACTACCCAGTACCGCCTCCGAGTCCACGCCCGCGGCAGGGATGCCGCTCGCAGCCAGAGCGCTCAGGTACCCCGGGAGGAGTACCTGCTGTTGGTGTGGCCCGCCGAACCAGCTCCCACGCGCACACTGCGGGGCAGTAATCGGCTCGAAGAAGAAGAACAGGCAGAAGCTGCCAATCCGCATCCTCCGCGCATGCACCCGGCTGAACCCCCCGAGGCGACAGCAGAGCGGGAGATCCGCGCCCGACTCGACGAGGCACTGCGAAGGAGCCGGAAGGATCAGTAGCCGGAATCCGAAGCGGCCTCGCCCGCCGCTGGCGTGGTCCCGTGGATGTGTGGCAACACAGTCCAACGGTTGTCAGCGCACGCGTGCTGGCGCACAGTGCTCAACACTCCGATGCCACGCTGGCGCTTGGCATGCTGCTCCTGGCCTTGGCGTTCGACCCGCACTACCGGATCGCAGCCGCAGCATCCGCCGCCCTCGCTCGGTCTTTGGCCTGGTCATCCGGCCCGTCCTGCCGCACAGCCGTCCTGAGCGCAGCAAGCGGCCCAGGCTGCCGCACTCCCTGCGTGATCGCCGAAGCGCTGCCCGAAGTATGCGCCGACTCCTGCGTGCGCCAGCAACTGGTGTTCAACCGGCTTCAGCGCCCTTCCGCCCTGGTCCGCACCACCATCAGTACCGAACTCTCTACGGCTTGCCCGCCAGCCCCGGTGCCGGCGGCCGCAGGATGCCTTGAGCACGGCGAGCTCGTTCTTCACGTCGTGTCGTCACTGGTGCGGGCGGGTGGGCGGCGGTAGTGGTCCAGGGCCGCGGCATGCTCGTGGTAGGGGATGCGTGGGAGACGGGAAACCAGGGACCACATCGTGCGCTCCGCGGCAAGTTCCTTGGGGATGTCCAGACCGAGCGATGCGGCGAGAGGGTGCCGGCCGACGTTGACCAGAGCCCGTACAGCGGCCGCCCATTCATCGGTGGCGCTGACGGCACAGCGGTACCACACAGGAATGAGGACGCAGAGGACGACTGCCGCAGCAGCCACGGCCGCAGTGCCGGCGGCGGAGGTGAGGGTTGCTGCCGCGGCGAGCAGCAGCGCTATGTGACCGTAGAGCAGGCAGATAAAGAAGTCGACGCTGGTGCGCGCGGTATCGACCTGCCTGCGCGCCTGTTCGGGTGCGGTTGCGGTCAGTTCGTTCCACAGCAGTTGCGAATCCAGCTGGTAGCGGTCGTAGGCGTAGACCTCGAAGCGGCGAATCGCGTTTCCGAGCCGGGTCGGAGCGAGGTGGCCGTCCCCGACGGGGTAGCGGGCGAGGCGCTCTTGCAGGAGGGCCCGGCGGGTGACAGTGCTGCGCCGGTCCAGGCGCCGGTGGCGGGCCAGGTGGGGACTGTGGAGCAAAAGGGTGAGGTCGGCCCTGTGGATCGGGGACAGGCTGGAGTCGGCCGCGCGGCGTTCGAGGCGCATGAGCAGGAGGCGGTCGGTCAGGCGGCGCCTGAGGGCCTGGTGGCGGCGGCAGCCGTGTTCGTACGCGAAGGAGGGCCACAGTAGGTAGCCCTCCAGGATTCGGTAGAGCGGGTTCTGCAGAGCGTTGAGCACGAGGCCCACCATCAGCGATGCGGTGAGGAAGGCCAGCGCGCCTCGTCCTGCGACCAGGTCTGCAGCATGCCCGAGCGCCGGGACACGGCGAAGGCTGGGCAGCAGGACCGTAGTGAGAACGGCGAGGTTGATCGCGGTGGGCAGCACCCAGCCGACAAGCAGGCTCCAGGCGCCTGTGAGTGCGCCTTTGGCGATGTCCCCCATCAGGCGCCGGCACCCTGGTCAACAGAAGTGGAAGCCGGATCCCGGTTGGAGGGAAGAAGAGGCGCACTTGGCCTGCTGGGCGGTGCGGGCCATTCGTCATCGTCTGGAGCGGGCGAAGGTCCGGGTGAGGTGTGCAGGGTCCCGCCGTCTGAGGGGCGGCGCGCGCGGTAGGCCGCCCGGTACGCGGCCGGCGACGAGCCGAGCTGGCGGCGGAAGTGCCCGCGCAGCGCCACCGGCGAGCGGAAGCCGCAGCGGCTGGCGATCTCGTCCACCGAGTAGTCCGACGTCTCCAGCAGGCGCTGCGCCTGCAGGACGCGTTGAGTGACCAGCCACTGCACGGGAGCGGTGCCAGTGAGCTCCCGAAAACGCCGGTTGAAGGTGCGGCGGCTCATGTGTGCGCGTGCCGCCATTGTTTCGATGTCGAACTGCTCGTGGAGGTGCTCCAGCGCCCAGGCGACGACCTCGGCCAGCGGGTCGGCGCCGATCTCCTCCGGTAAAGATCGATCGAGGTAGCGCTCCTGACCGCCGGACCGGCGCGGCGGCACCACCAGACGGCGGGCCAGGGCCCCGGCCGCCTCGTTGCCGTGGTCCGTCCGCACGATGTGCAGACACAGGTCAATTCCGGCCGCCGTACCCGCGGACGTCAGGACGTCTCCGTCGTCCACGAAGAGTTCTCGTGGATCCACGTGCACCGACGGGTAGCGCTTGGCCAGCGTCGGTGCGTACATCCAGTGCGTCGTCGCGGGACGGCCGTCCAGCAGGCCCGCCGCGGCGAGGACGAAGGCACCGGTATTCAGCCCGACTATGCGGGCACCTTCCTCATGCGCCCGGCGCAGTGTGTCGAGCGCGTCCTCGGGTGGCGGCGAGGTGATCGAACGCCAGGCCGGCACGACGACCGTGCCCGCCCGTGAGATCGCCTCCAGGCCGTGTGGTGCGGAGAGTTCCAGTCCCCCTGTGGTCCGCAGTGGGCCTTCCTCGCCGCCGCACGCCAGCAGTCGGTAGCGCGGCACGCCGGCGTCCTGGCGGTCGATCCCGAACACCGACAGCGGTATGGAACTCTCGAAGATGGGGCCGCCGCTGAACAGCAGCACCGCGACGATCTCCTTGCGGCGTCGCCCGGAAAGCCTCGCAGCCGTGGGACGCGGGGGGCCGTCCGTCTTCGTACGGGTGCCCGCCAGCCGGGGCTCCGTGGTGGCCTTTGCGACCGGAAGGCTCGGCCCCTCACGTGTTCCGTCTTCCGGCTCGCCGTGCGGGAACTGGTTCACCAGAACGCGGAGTGGGGTGCTAGCACTGGGCCTGCCACGAAGGACACGTCGCAGGCGCAGGCGCAATTCGGCTTCCACATCCGCAGCCGTGCCCTCTTCTTCGCGTGCGCGGGCGTTGATGAGGTCGTCCCGGGTCCGGTCCAACTGGCGCTCGACGTCCACTCGAGCCTGATCGCCGGACTCGTTGTCGATGAGGAACGCGACAAGGCCATCGCGGACAAGCGGCCAAGAGTCCCCATGCATGTGCTGCACCAGCACCGCCGTACACGCCGCGACGAAGTCCTTCAACGCGGCCACCCCCGTTTCCCCAGCAGCTTCGGCAGCCTTCACCGCTGCCGGAAATACCGTAGGAGGTGGCGGCCAACTCTGCATGTACAAGCTGGACTTGAGATGCTTGCGCACCAAACTCGGCCACGCACACGAGGTACCTCAGTGTGTATGGCGGTTAGCCGTTGCTCGGCAGTCGCCCCCCACACGACCCGAGGCTGTGCTGGGAGGCGCCCTCCATCTGCCAGACAACGGAGCAGTGCTCAGCAGCCCCGGATCCAAGGAATGCGGTTGTGACCGGCGAAGGGCTCTGCATAGCTACGGCCGAACGATCGCACGCGGGTTGCAGGGCGGGCAGCAGCGGCTCGAGATATGTCCTCCGGATTCCCGAACACGCAGGCAGGGTTGCTCATCGCCGGCCGAGGGCGAGGACGGTCCATCCGGCCTCGCGCCAGGTGTCGGCGTTGAGGGTGCCGCGGCCGTCGATGACCTTCGGGGTGGTGACGCGAGCGGCGAGGCGGTGGGGGTCGATGTGGGTGAACTGCGGCCATTCGGTCAGGTGCAGGAGCAGGTCCGTGTCCTGGACGGCTGCGACCGGGTCCTCGATGTAGTCGAGTTCGGGGTGCATCTTGCGGGCGTTGTCGAGGGCTTGAGGGTCGGTGACGGTGACGGCCGCGCCGAGCTCGTAGAGTTGGTGCGCGACGGCGAGGGCGGGCGAGTCGCGGATGTCGTCGGTGTTGGGCTTGAAGGCTGCGCCTCACACAGTGATCCGCTTGCCGCCGAGGTTGCCGCCCGTCTGTTCGCGGGCGAGGTCGACCATGCGCGCGCGGCGCCGCTGGTTGATGGCGTCGACTTCGCGGAGGATCGTCAGCGCCTGGTCGAGGCCGAGTTCGTCGGCGCGGGCCATGAAGCCGCGGATGTCCTTGGGCAGGCAGCCGCCTCCGAAGCCGAGACCCGGGCGCATGCCGCGGGGTCCGATGCGGATGTCGTGGCCGAGGATGCTGGCGAGTTGAGCGACGTCCGCCCCTGAGGCTTCGCAGACCTCGGCGATCGCGTTGATGAAGGAGATCTTTGTGGCGAGGAAGGCGTTCGCGGCCGACTTGGCGAGTTCGGCGGTGGCCCAGCCGGTGACGATCGTCGGCGTTCCGGCGTCGATGATCTGGCTGTAGCACTGCCGCAAGATCGCTTCGGCCCGGGAGTGCTCGGTGTCGAATCCGAGGACGAGCCGGTCGGGGCGCAGCGTGTCGTCGATGGCGAATGATTCGCGGAGGAACTCCGGGTTCCATGCGACCTCGATGGCGTCGCCGACGGGGGCGTGTTCGTGCAGGAGGTCACGGACGCGGGGTGCGGTGCCGACGGGGACGGTGGACTTGACGGCGATCACGGCCGGATGGTGCAGGCGGGGTGCGAGCTGTCGGACGGCGGTGAAGAGGTGGGTGAGATCGTAGGCGTCGCTGCTGGGCTGCTGCGGGGTGCCGACGGCGATGAAGTGCAGGTCGGCGAAGGCGGCGGCCTGCGCGTAGGAGGCGGTGAAGGTGAGGCGTCCGCTGGCGGTGTGCTTGGCGAGGAGGTCGTCGAGGCCGCGTTCGTGGAAGGGGGCCTTGCCTGAGTTGAGCATGTGGACCTTGTCGATGTCGCAGTCCATGCCGAGGACCTCGTGGCCGAGTTCGGCCATGCAGGCGGCGTGCGTGGCACCGAGGTAGCCGCAGCCGATCACGGTGAGTTTCATGAACGGGGTTCCTTTGCGAGGTGGGTCCGCCCGCAGGCGGCCCACCTCTTCCCGTCCGTGAGGGCGAGGTGGTTCAGGCGGGCCGGGCGGCCAGATGGCGGTTGATCCCGTCCCGGATGAACGGCGGGATCGTGAGAATGTCGAGGTGTTCGGGGGCGAAGAATTGGAGCTTGACGCCCTCCGCGAGGGGCAGCCGGCTCTCATCGCTGTCCCAGGAGGCGGCGAAGAACGTGATCAGCTGGCCAGAGCCGTGTTGGTCGCGGATTTCGAAGAGCTCGATGAGGCCGGTGACGGTCAAGCCAGCTTCCTCGTCGAGCTCACGGACGATCGCCTCGCGGGGCTCCTCGTCAGGATCGCAGCCGCCTCCCAGCACGCTCCAGTGGTTCGGCCAGGCGATGCCGGGCAGGTCATCGCGCAGGTGGAGGAGGAGTTCGCCGCGGCGGTTGGTGATGATCGCGACCGCTCCGCGGGCGGTGGCCGGGCTGTCGGCGGTGGTGTCCTGGTGCATCCGGACACCGTAGTAAGGGAGTTCAGGATCACGCGGCAGCCCTCACCGTCTGGCCGTGAAACCAGGCGGCGGCCATGAGGGCCTGCATCCGGGTGCGGTCGAACCGCCCGCCCGGCTTCGTGAGTCCGCCCTCCAGCAGCGGACGCAGCGAGGCCGGAGCCTCGGCGAGTGCGGTGTGGATCTGCGCGCTGGCCCAGGTGGCGAGCTGACTGTTCAGCCAGGACGGGACCGGGGAGGCGAAGCCGAGCTTGTCACGGCTGGCCCAGACCTCCCTCGGCAGACCGAGAGCCTTCGCGGCGTCCCGCAGGATCCGCTTGCCCTCGGCAGGGTGGGCGATCTTGTGCTCGGCAGGCAGCCGGTAGGAGAGCTCGACCAACTCCCGTGCCAGATAGGGCGACCGGCGCTCCAGCGCAAAGGCGGAGGCGAGCTTGTCGCTCGTCATCACCAGCGGCCGCCAGGCCGTGGCCAGGTCGGCAAGGGTGAGTGCACAGGCCAGGTCCCCGCCCGCCTTCCCCATCGCGGCGGCAATGAGGTCACGGATCCGCCCCTCTGGGTCGGGGCCGCGCAGGACGAGCCGGGTGACGGCGTCGGCGGGGTCGAGGTCCTCGCCGGCGGTGTGCATGAGCTTCGCGGCCAGCGGCCGGTAGGCGTCCATCCCCGCAGCCAGGACCGCGTCGGCGCCGAAGAGGACGAGGGAGTGGCGGACGTAGCCCATGAGGAACTCGTCCGGGCCGAGCCCGCCGACCACGACCCGTACACCGAGGGCGGCGATCCTCCGGTAGGCCATGTACTCGGAGAACGTGGACGCGTTGCCCATCGGATAGTCCAGCGCGGACATCATGTGCCCCAGGACCTTGGGGAAGTCGAAGGGCTCCGGCTCGACGACCACCAGCTCGGCACCGATGTCAGCCGCAATCCTCGTGGCGATCTTCGATTCGTCGAGCCGGTCCTGGCCGGGGTAGCGGACGGTGACACAGACCGGCGGCCGCAGCAGGTAGGCGAGCACCGACGAGTCGAGGCCGCCGGACAGTAAGAGCGCGAAGTCGCAGGCCGGAGCCCGCAGCGGGACCTGCTCGGCCAGGACGACGGAGAACGCGGCGAGGGCCTCGCTGTAGGTGCCGGTGAAGGGCTGCCTGTTCTCCAAGCCCCAGTAGGTGTGCTGGGTCAGGGAGCCGGTGACGACGTCGAAGGACAGCAGGGTGGCCGGGGCCAGTAGCTGAATGCCTTGGAAGGGGGTATCGACGCCGGTGGGTGTCTCGATCGCCAGCATCTCCGGACGCAGCACGAGCGGCGCCGGGCCGTAGCCGGTCAAGGTGGTGACCTCGGAGGCGAACGCGAGCCGGCCGCCGTCCAGACGCCAGTAGAGCGGCTTCTCACCGAGCCGGTCGCGGGCCAGGAACAGCTTCCCGACGCGCGGGTCATAGACGGCGATGGCGAACATACCGTCGAGCCCGTCCAGGCAGGACGGCCCGATCTTGGCCCAGGCCCGCAGAATGAGGTGGGCGTCGGTGTCCCGCTCGCCGAGCTCGATGCCCCAAGCGGCTGCCTGGGCCCGGTAGTTGTAGGTCTCACCGTTGAAGGCCAGCAGCACTCCGGACTCGCGGTCGAGGTAGGGGCCGGGCGTGGCCTTCGGGTCGACGATCAGTAGCGTGTTCATGGCCAGCACCGCCCGCCCGTCCATCGCGGCTGCGTGCTTGGTGCCGTCCGGGCCGCGGTGGGCCTGCGACGCGCCCATGGCGCCGACCGTGCTTTTGTGCCGGGCAGCGTCCGCTCCGGCTAATCCTGCGATTCCGCACATCTCTGGGCCGCCCCCGAGTCAGGTGAGGTGGTGCTTCGGCGGCGGCCGCCGGAGGGGATCCGTCCAGTTCTGGCGGCCGCCTGGGCTCTCATCACAGCCGCCCGGCCGGCGTGAGGGGAGGGCTCGCAGGGGGGCTCACAACTCGCAGACGCGGTTCGTCAGTCGTGCCGGGGCAATATCCTCGGTGACCCAACACGCGGAACGCGTACGACTCTTCGCCCCCAAGGCGAGGACTGAACTTATGCCCTCAACCGTCTGTTCGAGTCGGCCGCGGTCCCGGAGACCGGCAAGGGAGAGGTCGTGGCATCGACCACCCGCCGGCCCCGTCCGCCCAACACGGACCTGGCCCGGCTCATCGAAGCCTGCGGCGCGAGCCACAAGTCCCTGGCTCTGCGCGTCAACCAGCTCGCCCATGCCGCCGGGATAGAGACCGACTACACCCACACGTCGGTGGCGAACTGGTGCAGGCGGGGAATGACGCCGAAATGGCCGGTTCCGAAGCTTTTGGCGCAGACTATCGGGGAGAGGCTAGGCCGGCCCGTCGACTTGAGTGAGATCGGGATGGGCGAGGCGGAGACAATTGGCGCCTCGGTGGGGTTGGATTTCCCCAGGGATCCCGCCGACGCCGTCCGCGTCGCCACTTCGTTCTGGAGCTCCGTGAACCGCCGCGACTTCCTGGCCGGATCCGGCTTCGCCGCCTCCGCCTTCACCACCCCCGTCACCCGATGGCTCGTCACCCCGGCCGACGAGACCGCCGAACGCCGCGGCGGCCAGCAGGTCGGCCGGGCCGACCTCAGCGAGCTGCGCGAGGCAGCCGACGACGCCAGGCGGTGGGACTCCAAATACGGCGGCGGGAACTGGAAGGCCAACTCCGTCACCGACTGCCTCGACCGACGGGCCGCCCCGCTGCTTCAGGGCAGCTTCTCAGACAAGATCGGCCGTGAACTCTTCTCCGTCACCGCCGAGTTGTCCCGCCTTGCCGGGTGGACAGCCTTCGATGTCGGCCAGCACGATGCCGCCCAGCGGCACTTCATCCAAGCCCTCCGCCTCGCCCGCGCCGGCGGGGATGTGCAACTCGGCTGCTATGTGCTGACCACCATGGCCATGCAGTCCCTGATGCGCGGTTTCGCATCCGAAGCCATCGACATGGCGCAGGGCGCGTTCAACCGGGCCAAACGCCAGGCGGCGCCGCGGGTGCTGGCGTTCACCAAGCTGATCGAGGCCCGCGCTCACGCCCGGGAGAACAACCCGAATGCGGCCTGCCGGGCCCTGGCCGCCTCCGAGGATCTCCTGGGCAGGGCCGAGCAGGATTGCGGCGACGAGCCTGGGTGGATCGACTTCTACGTGCACTCCCGCCTCTCCGCAGACGCCGCCGAAGTATTCCGCGATCTGAACAACCCCAAGGCAGCGCTGATGTGGAACAGGCAGGCAGCCGCGATGCCGCCCGGCGCTTTCACCCGCTCCGTCGGGATGCGGCTCGCCATCGTCGCAACCGCCCACCTCCAGGCCCGCGATCTCGACCACGGCCTCGAACTCGGCAACCGCTCCGTCGACATCCTCGCCCGCGTCCAGTCCACCCGCGCCAAGGACTACGTCCGCGAGTTCAACACCGCCCTCATCCCCTGGCGGCGCGAGCCAGCCGTCCGCGCGTTCATCCACCGCACGCGAATCGAACTCGGCGTCGCCGCCTGAACCCAGCGCATCGCCCACTGTGGCGTGAAAGCGGGGGTGCCATGCGAGGTTGTGACCACCACGAGGGCGAGGTCGGCTCCGGGATTCCGGCCAGGATGTTTATGGATTGCCCGGCCCGAACTCAGGGGGTGGCGTGAATGTGGCGGTGTCAATGTGCCGGGCGATGTCGGGGGGCAGGGCGTCGAGGCTGAGCGCTTCTTGTGGGAGTTCACCGGCGGGGAGGTGGAAGGTGTCCTGGAACAGGGAGTGTGGCCCGGTGAGTGGGAAGGAGATGCCGACGGTTTCGCCTACGTCGAAGCCGCGCGATGTGAACCAGCGGGTGACGGCCCGGACCACGTCCGGGGACGGCAGGAACTGGTGTACGTGGTTGGCAGTGATCTCCTCGATGGCCGGCGCGTCTCCGGGCGGGCGCAGGACGACGAGTACCGACAGCGTCTGGTCTTGGCCCCTGGGCACGCTGACCATGTCGCAGATGACCTCCTGATCGCGGTTTGGCATGCTCGGGTGGCGCTGCTGGGCGGGGCTTCGATCGGTTTCTAGGGTTGCTGGGCGGCAACGACGGCGGCGTGGGCGTCAACGAGACCGGTGCCGGTGGCCAGGTCGGGGCCCGGGACCGCCGCGTGTCCCATGCCGTCCCGGTTGATGCAGTGTCCTGCGGCCACGTCGCGGGCGGTGCTGCGCAGGATGCCGCGGACCTGCTTGGGGGTCAGCTGTGGGTTTGCCTGTTTGACCAGGGCGCAGACGCCGGCGATCTGAGGAGCGGCGGCGGAGGTGCCGCTGATCGCCGCCCAGCCGTCGTCGGCACGGGTCTCATCGCCGTTGGGGTGGTGGCTTCCTGCGAGGTCGCGGTCGATGTCGTCGTTGGGCTGCACCGGCAGCAGGATGTAGGCCGCTCTGGGCTGCATGCCGACGAGCCCGCACAGATCTGGGGAGTTGCGTCCGATGAAGATCTCGCTGGCGAAGCCGCTGGCGTAGTCCGACGCACGCAGGGTGCCGTCGGGGGTCAGGAAGACGCCTCCTGCGGAGATCACGTCCGGGTGCTGGCCGGGGAAGCCGAATTGACCGTTGCCAGCGGAGAACACCACGGTGATGCCAGCTGCGACGGCCACGGCGACTGCGGCGGCCAGGGCCTGGTCTGCCGCGCTGATCTGTTGCGGTCGCCGCTTGTTCGAACCCCAACTGTTGCTGATGATGTGCGGGTTCAGTGCGACCGCGGCATTGAAGGCGCCGATGGTGTTGAAGAAGCTCATCTTGACCATCGTGAAATCGGCGTCCGGAGCGATCGCGAAGATGTTCGCCGATTCCGCAGTGCCGTGGCCGCTTTCGTCGTCGGCCGGCGCTGTGGCACCAGGCCCCAGCACCACGGGCCGCTGCACTCTGTAGCCGCGTGCAGAGAAGAACGGGTGGTCGAAGTGGCCCGAGTCGGTCATGACCACCTTGACCCCTGTGCCGGTCACCCCCATGCGGTGGGCCTTGTCGGCGTTGCAGCCCAAGGACACATCGCCCGGTACGTCCAGGTGCCAGTAGGCGGCAGACGGGGCCATGGCGGTGGCGAAGAAGTACCGGGGCTCCTCGAGTGCTACTCCCTCGAGGACGTCGGCGAAGTCGGTGTCCGCTGTGTCGATGAGACCCGGCATGTCTGTCTGCGGGCATTCCACGAAGGTGGCGAGGTCTTCTCGCTGGTTCTCCTTGAGCACCGGCCGTTCCTCGGCCTCCAGGGAGCATCCGAAGGCGCGCTCGTAGAGGTCGGGGGGTCCGGAGATGTTGAGTGTCGCCTGGGGCGCGAGTTCACGCACACCACGCTCAGGCGGGGTGTCCTGGAACACCGTGAACCCGGCCTCACGCAGTTGCTGCGCGGCTCGGTCGACGATGCGGGGCTCGGACTGGACGGCCTGTGCGGTGCGAGCGGTAATGGCACCGGCCTCGAACAGAGACGTACCTCCGATCGAGCGGGGCGATGCCTGGGCGTAGACGATGCTGGGCAGGCCGTTGGCCAGCTTTGGCATCTTCGGCTTGCTGAGGAGTCCGGGGCTCCCGTCCGGGTATGGCGCACTCACATTTCTCACCTCATTGGTTCTCAAGGCTGAGCGGTGGCTGACGGCTGCGGGCCAATGGGCGTCGTTGCGCTCCGCGCACGTTTGAGCCGCGAGTTTCACACCGGCGACACCATATGCACATAAACGACAAATTCACCCATTTGGACCACTCGGCTGGCGGATGATGCCTTCTTCCCGCACTATGCGCCGCGCCCGGGAGCCCGGACGCCCCCACCGCTGTGAGTAACAGTTCGCCTGCCCTGGAGCCAAGGCCGACACACAGACCGCAGCCGAACGCGCCGCTCCCCAGGAAGCCCGCCGCGCAAGCGTCCGCTCCCTCTGCGCTTGCGTTCCATAGAAATCCGGTAGAAGCCCATGGTCGTTTTGGGATCGTCGTGGTCCATCAGGTCTCTCCGCACGTCAACTGGGGTGCCGGCGTCGGCATGCCGCTGCGCGAAGGAGTGCACTTGCCGTTGTTCTTCGAAGAGGGCTGGGTGAGGGGGATGCGTGGGGACGGTGACATCCAGCAGCCGTCGTGCAGTGGTTGGAGTGAGGTATCGACGTAGTGCTGCGGGCCGTGCCCCCCGCTGACACTCGGCCTCGGGAGAAAGAATCTTGGTCTGGAGGGCAGCACTTTGGCCGTCTCGTTCGATCTGGTGGTGTGAAGGTCGCTTGGGGAAGTTGGATGGGATGGCTGGGCTGGTTATGGCCGTTGGCCCTACAGCCCGGCTCCTGGCTTGTGCTGTGTCTGATTGCTGCTGCGGCGGCTGTTGACTCGGGCCTGGCTGAACGGCAGCGCAGGGCCACACTGCTAGCGCTCGTGCGTCATGCGCCCGCAGGTACGGTGGTCGTGCAGGAGCAGGGCAGGGGCGGGCCGGCCATGCGCGTTCAGATCGGCAACCCCCCACAGGCGAAGCGGAACAGGAACAGCGGGTGACACAGCCGCGCCTCACGATCGAGACCGCAAGCCAAGTGGCGGCCTTGTGGCACCGGGAATCCGAAGGGCTTCTCCGGTACACCACCGTGATCACCAACAACGCCGCAGAAGCGGGTGACCTGGTCAGCCGTGCCTTCGAGGCGGCCGCACTGGCCTGGGCCACGGTCGGGCCACGCAGTCAGAACGCACAGCGTGCGTGGCTGCGCCGGACGTGCAAGAACATGTGGATCGACGGCATCCGGCGCTCCCACAACCTCGACAGGCTGCAACCCGAACTGGCCGAGCGCTACCAACGTGCTGAGCTCGACCCGGCGGATCTGGCGCTGTTGCGGCAGGCAGCAGATCACTGTTTATGCGTGATCAACAGTCTGCCGACGGTGCGCAGACGCGTCGCGATTCTGTACTTCTTGGAGGAGCACCCACCGCCGGTGATCGCCGAGCTCCTTGAGATCGCGCCATCCGGAGTCCGCAAGCACGTGGCCAATGCTCGTCAAAAGCTGCAAGAAGAAGTTTGGCCCTTCCTCGATGATCGGACACGCACTGCGCTGCAAGAGGAGGCACGCGCATGAGCGACCAGTCCCAGCACAGCTCCGGTGAGCTGGACGCGGTGATCAGCGATGCCCTGCGGCAAGCGGAGTCCGCCGTCGTCGTGGACAGAGCCGACCTCGATCGGCGGCGCAAGGCGTTGTTCGGCTGGCTGACCAACCGCTTGGAGAGCGATCCCGAATCAGCCGCAGACGGTGCGAAGGCAGAGGTGGACGCAGCGCGGCAGCCGGGTGCGGAGCCAGCTGTCGTGGAGCCGGTGGGGACCGACTCACAGGTAGCGCCAGGCAGGTCGGGGCGGGTGCTTGTGGTGGACGACAACAGGGTCATCCGGCAGTTGATCAGAGTCCATCTCGAACTGGAAGGGTTCGAGGTCGTGACCGCAGCCGATGGTGTCGAGTGCCTGGATGTCATTCATCGGGTGCGGCCCGATGTCGTGACCCTCGATGTCATCATGCCCCGGCTGAATGGGCTGCGCACCGCTGCTCAGCTGCGGGCCGATCCGCGGACCAGAGATCTTCCCCTCGCCATCATTAGCGCCTGTTCGCAGTACGAGGTCGAGAGTGGCCTCGACGTCGGCGTCGACGCCTTCCTCGCGAAGCCCTTCGAGCCCGCCGAACTCGTACGCCTCGTAAGGCAGTTGATCGAGCGAAGGCGGGAGACGAGCGTGGCCGGCCTCCCGGATGGGGAACCGATGTTCGGCGACATTCTCAAGGCAGGGGACGCCGAGCGAGCCGGGCGCACCAGTGGCTGATCGCCTGCCAGGGGCCTGGTCGTCCCGCCCTCTGCTCTGACGCCGCGGCGTCGCCGGTCAGGCGGCCACGCCGTGGTTTGGCGCAATTGGTTCGTCGTGGGCTTCTCGACGATCTGGGACCCGCCACTCGTTCAGTGGGGAGGCTCCGATGGCGAGGCCCTCTCATCCTCCGATGGGATCCTGGCAGCAAGTTCGCGGGCCAGATGGTCGGCTTGGCTGGACAGGGCTCCGCCCTCCTGGGCTACGGCAAGCAGCAGATGCAGGAGTTCGTGTGCCTCCTCCAGACTCAGCAGAGCCTGCCGCTCGATGGTCGGCATCGGTGCGAAGTCGAGGTCGGTCTCTTCGAAAGGGTCCACGGCCTGGGCAACGGCACGTGAGCGCGCTTGGTCACGTCGCCGGTGAACACACGCTGCGAATTTGCGCAAACATTCTGCGGGGATGCGGCTGACCGTGGGGACGGACGGTCCGTTGCCCACCGGAAGGGTGTGCGCTGGGCGCGCGCCTTGGTGGGATCGTTCCGGCCCCAGTCGGCCCCTTCCCTGCATTTATGCGGGATGGGCGCGGATTTTGTCAGTTTTGGTCGACTCCAGTCGGAGTCGGTCGAAAGCGAGCGGGGGCGGGTGCTCGTGTTGCCGCTGCTCGGCCATTTGTCACCGCTGTGACGTTCGAACTTTGCGCGATGAACCGTTTATATGGCGCCGGGTGTGACGGAGGCACTACGGTCCGTTGACGCGAGGAAACCCCGGACAGGCTCGCTACCGATGCCGGGGCCCCTCATCGACAAGACCAAGAAAGGCAGGTAAGTGCCCTGTGCTTGACCCGTTTTCCGTTCCCGCTCTCGTTCGGGCGGCAACTCGCGACGACGCTAGCATTCCGCGTCTTCCCCGGCCCGAAACCCGTATCGCGAGTGCCTGGACTGTCACGGTGCAGGCGAGTGTGTTTCTGGCCCTCCTCGTGCTGCCCACGATCCTGATTCGCGGCTGGTGGGCGGCGCCCGCTACCACGGTGCTGGTGGCGGGCCTGATGGTGGCGATGCGCCAGTCGCACTGCAACTACCTGCGGATTCGGCTGAGTTGAGCCGCTCTTAGGCGTGGTGGCGTGCCTGCGGGCATGCCACCACGCGCTTCGGCGGCTGGCGCCGCTATGACTTTGGGAATAGCGAGTTCCTCTTCCGCGCGTGCAAGAACTCGCGCGTGTCCGGAGGAGAAACGGCTACAGCACGTGGGAGGAACGATGGCGGGCACGACTCCCCGCTATGACAGCTGCCGCTACTGCAAGCGGCGGTTTGCACAGACCAGCGGTCCTGGGCGGAAGAAGGAGTACTGCACCAAAGACTGCCGTGGCAAAGCGCAGCGTGAACGGGACGGCCGGGGGCAGCAGCACGCTCGCACTGCACTGCCGTTGGGCCGGCGGATCGCCGAGCATCTGCAGGCGCTGTCGGCGGCGCTGCTGGAGGCCGAGTACGACGGACGTCCCCTGGAGGAACTGCTGCGCTGTGCGGGCGATGTGAGCCGGGAGGTGGAGTACTACGTCGCGGCAGCCGTCCAGGACGCCCGCAACGGTGGTGCGAGCTGGGATCAGGTGGCCGAGGCCGCCCGGATCAGCGCCACCACGGCGCGCACGCGGTGGCCGGAGAACAGGGTGCGAGAACGCTTGAAACGGCGGGCCGCGGAGCGCTCTGCGGTCCGGCAGCCGCCCGCGCCGCCGGTGGAGGACCCGCAGGCGGCGGAGGGAAATCCGCTGTCGCAGTCGGCCGAGCGGGCGTCGGTGAAGCTGGCCTCGGCGCTGTCTCATCTCCACCGGGCCAGCGACTTGACGATCAGTAAGGTGGCTGACGAGCTGTCGCTGTCGCCGTCGTACGTCTCGCGCATCCTGTCGGGCGAGCGCACGCCGACATGGCTGGTGTTGTGCGCGATGGTCGAACTGTTCGACGGGGAACCCGAGGAACTCAAGGCACTGTTCGAAAGCGCGCACGGGCTGGTGGCGCCGGCGCGGCATGCGGTTCCTGATGCAGTTGCGCGTCTGCAGGCGGCGCTGCGGGGGCTGCATCTGGCTGCCGGGCGCCCGCAGGTCGGGGTCGTGCGCAAAGCGACGCACGGGGCGCTGAGCACGCAGGAGATCAACGAGATTCTCGGCGGCGAGATGGTCCCGGGCTGGGAGCAGACGTCGGCGCTGGTGACCGCCATGGGTGGCTGGCCTGCGGATGTGCGGCCGCTGTGGGAGGCCGTCCACTACACGTTCCTGCTCTGCGTGGATCCCGAGGAGGGTCCCCGGCGGCCTCCAGCTGCAGATCCCGAGTCCATCTGACGCTCTGTGCCCCGGAAATGAGGTGCCATGTTTCTGTCTTTACGCCGCCGCGGCGAGTTGCCTGTGCGGGCGTCTTGCCCCCAGCGGGCCCCGGACCATGCCCCGCAGCCGGCGATCGAGCTGGTCCTGCCGCTGGAGTACACGGCGTTTTGCCTGTTGTACCAGGAGCGCTATCTGAGCTACACGCGGGAGCGCGTGCGGGATGTGTGGATGAGCCAGCAGGTCGTGGAGGCGGTCCTGGGGAACCTGGCCACGATCTGGCCGACGGTCATCAGCAGTCCCCGCCCGGCGGCGGTGGCGTGGCGACTGCTGGATGCGCTGATCTCCTCCGCGCTGCGCGGCCGCAAGCCTGCTGTCGCGCAGCCGGTCGATGCGGTGCACCGGGTGCTGCCGCATGCGCAGGCGGATGCGGTGATCCTGCTCTGTCGGCTGCGGTTGAGCGAGGCACAGGCCGCTGAGGTGATGGGGGTTGAAGTGCCGGCGGTCGCCTCCCAATTGCGGATGGCGCAGCGGGCGCTGGGGGATGAGCTGACGGCGCCGCCAGCTGGGCCTGCGAGGGCGCAGTTACCGGCCGGCCGCGTGCGCCGGTGACAGCGGCCATGGCTGGCTTGCTGTAGCGCACTTCGGGTCGGGGCGAGTGATTCTGTGGAGAACTGTCCCGGCCGGGCGCGGTATTTCTACCATGGAGTGTCTGCGGCATTCAGCGTGCCGCAGGTACGGAGGCCAGGGTGGGGTGCCGCATTGGAACGCGGGCGGGTGCCGCAAAAGGACGTCATCGACGTCGCGTCGCCGAGTATTGCCCGGATGAACAACTACCTGCTGGGCGGCAAGGATCACTATCCCGCTGACCAGGAGGCGTGTGAGCGGTTGCTGCAGGTCGTGCCAGGTGCCCGATGCGTTGCGGAGTCCGCGCATCGGTTCCTGCTGCGGGTGACCAGCCATCTGGTGCGCGAGTACGGGATCCGTCAGTTCATCGTTTTCGGTGCCGGATTGCCCATGGCGATGAGTGTGCATCAGGTCGCCCGGAGTGTTGATGTGCGCTGCCGGGTCGTCTACGCCGACGATGACCCGCTCGTACTCACCCACGGCCGGGCGCTGTGGGAGGACCAGCGGCGCACCATGGTCGTGCGGGCCAATCCCCTGCAGGTGGGGTACCTGCTGTGTGCGCCGCCGGTGCTCAGGCTGATCGACATCCACCTGCCCGTGGCGGTGCTGCTGGTGTCCGTACTGCACACGATCCCCGATCGCGCAGATCCGGCCGGCCTGCTGGAGCAGACCGCCCGCGTGCTGGCGCCGGGGAGTTGCGTCGCGGCCAGCCAGCTCGTCAGTGAGGACGCCGATGTGCGGCGGCAGGCCGACGCTGTACTGCAGGGGGCGGCCAGCGGATGGTGGGGACGAATCCGGCCGCGTGCGGAGGTCGAGTCGTTCTTCAGCACGCTGCGGCTACTCGCGCCGGGGCAGGTCGATGTCTCGCAGTGGCGGCCGGGCAGTGACCGCGCTGCGAGTACGGGCAGCCCACTCTGGGCGGAGTACGGCGGCGTGGCCCAGGTCCGCTGACCGGCAAGGGCTCGTGATTGTCCGGCGACTTAGCTGAGGATGTATTCGAGTAGGTCGAGGCTGTGCTGCGGGGACAGGGCTGCCTGGGCCAGGCCGTCCAGGACACGACGGTAGTGCTGGGTTTGCTCAGGCTTCTCCAGGTACTCGGCGTCCTGGAGTTGCTCGAGGTAGACGACGTCGGGCAGCGCTGGAAGATCGAAGCGCAGGTGGGTTATCGGAAAGCCGCCCGCGATGCAGCCGGGGCGATTGAACGGAGCGATCTGCACCGTGACGTGCTCGAGCTGCGCCATCTCCGTCAGATGCCGCAGCTGGTCGCGCATGACCTGCTCGCCGCCCATGGGCCGGCGCAACACGGCCTCGTCAAGGATCGCCCACAGGTGGGGCGCATCCTGGCGGGCGAGCACGTTCTGGCGGGTCCTGCGCAGCTCCAGCCGGGTGTTGATCTCCTCCTGCGATGCCAGCGGGTAGGCCTGACGCACGAGTGCTTCGGTATAGGCGGGCGTCTGCAGGAGTCCGGGGATGAGCTGCACCTCATAGGTGCGGATGGTGGAGGCAGCCTCCTGCAGGCCGATCAGCTTGCCGGCCCAGTCCGGCAGGACGCCGTCGAAGCGGTGCCACCAGCCGGGCTGACGGGAGATGCGCACCATCTCCGCAAAGTGGCCAAGGACTTGGGTGCCAGCCACGCCATAAAGGGCGAGCAGGTCCGTCACGTCGTCGTGCTTGCAGGTCACCTGGCCGCGTTCCATCCGGGAGATTTTGGCTTCCGAGCCGCGGATGAAGCGGCCTGCCGCCTCCGCGTCGATCCCGGCTGCCTTGCGCAGAGTGCGCAGAAGGTGACCAAGGACGAGGCGCACCGCGATCGGGCTGCGCGCGGAGGCGGCAAGGTAGTACTCGAGCGTGGGTGCATCGACCGGGACGGCGGGCGCGGGCATGGGGTCTCCTGTGAAGGGCAGACGACGAGCGTCAGTTTTCCAGGATGCCGTCCGGCGAGGACCCAATTGGGCTTTTTCTGCTTGGCGTTAGCTGGCGATCAGGTCGAACTCGCCGTCCTTCACCCCCGCGATGAAGGCCGCGATCTCCGCCTGGGTGTACACCAGTGCGGGACCGTGTGGGTCCCGCGAGTTGCGCACTGCCACCTCCCCTCCAGCCAGTAAGGCCACCTCGACGCAGTTGCCGTCCGCCGTGCTGCCGCTGCTCTTCACCCAGGTCACGTTGCACAGGGAATCCGCCGGGACACCATTGATGATCTGCGTCATGTCCGCCCTCTTTCAGCGTTGTCCGGTTTTCACTCACCTCTGGTCGATGCTGCTCTCCTTGCCAGGTACAAGCGTTCCCGGGTCGCCTCATTTGGATGCAAGTCACCGATGCAATTGCATGTGGAGCGCGGAGGGGCGGATACTGACCAGTCGGGGCAGGGGTTCCGCGGCCCGCAAACTGGGCGTCTTCCGGGGGGATGAACAGTGGCAGCACACGCGGCACCGGCACTGAGCCGGGCCACAGAAGTCGAAAGCACGCTCGCGCCTGCGGAACAAGGTCCGCTCCCAGACGTCCCCCTGGCCTCGTCCCTCACCTCGGACTGGGGACTTGCGCTGGGTATCAGCACGGCCGACTTCGCTGCCCGGGCTTTCAGCGGTGATCCCGCTAGCCTGCAAACCGTGCGTCGCTTCATCCGCGAGAACCTCAGCGCCTGGGGGCTTAACGCGCTCGCCGAAGACTTGATGATCGTGGTAAACGAGCTCGCCGCCAACGCCGTGCAGCACGCACTAGCCGGCCCCGGCGAAGCAGATAGCAAGGCGTGGTTGGGTGTAGCCCGTACAGGCAGCACAGTGGTGTGCTCCGTGACCGACCCCAGCCCCACACCCCCAACACGCGCCGACCCAACGCCACTGGCAGACGCAGGCCGGGGGCTGCTCATCGTGGATGCCCTCACCAGCCAGTGGGGCTACGCCACAACAGCGCCGGGCGGAAAGACCGTTTGGGCCCGCATCGCCGACCCCAGCCACTGACCGGCTTATTGAGGTGCAGGTCCACTCTCTTCAGGACGGGCTCACCCATCCTTGACAGCGGTGTGGAGCGCCGCGGAGGGCCGGGATGCCGTGTGAGCGGCTTCGAAAGCCAACCGGAGCTCATTGTCGATGCCGCCCCGTCAAAGTCACGTGTACAGCCGCATGGGTCGCCCCTCCCCCATCGGCTCCCGCGCCCTGAGCGCTTCCAGGTCCGTGGCCTCGAGCAGATTCCGCCCGTCCGTGACCCAGTCGGCCCCTCTCTTGCCGCTGAGTTGCGTCAACGCCTCGTCGAGAGCGATGGAGTTGGCGAACTCCCTCCGCCATAGGCCGCCCAACTCGTTGATCTCTTCGGGCTGGAACTCTGTCACACGTCCTCGCGCGACAGGGAGCAGCCTCACCTGGACCTGCGTCAACTGCTCCGACTGAAGAGCGATCTCCTCGAGGATCGCCGCACTCGTGTCCGTCCCAGTCAGCAGCGCAGCCCACCTGGCCGTGATCACGCGGAAGCCGTGAGAGCACCCCCGAAGAAGGTCGTATGCCGTCTGGGCCCACTCCGGATCGGCAGCGAGCACGCTAATCCTGGATGCTGTCCCAGGAGGAACTGCCACCCCATTGATGACTTCGTTCTCCTTGAGCTCAGCAAGATCATGGCGAGCCAGAATCGCCCTGATCCGGTTTGCCGCTTCAGGATCGAGCCGGAAGTCGGCATCCTCAATAAGGTGGCCACCGTTTAGGGCAAACCACATCACCCGCCGCTGAGCCAGAGGCGCCCGAGCCAGCGCCCCGCAGGCCACGAGTATGACCAGCCGAAGCCGAGCCTCGTCGCGCCGCGCAATCCATTCCTCGACGAGCGTCGCACCGAGAGCTAGGAAAAGCACGGAGGACAGTGAACCGGCAAGAAAAGCATGCTGGTTCCAAAAGCCCCGGAGGCTCCCCTGGGGCCAGTCAGACACAGTCAACCCCACAATGACGGCCACGAGGCCGCCACTGACGATAGCCCCACGGCGATTCGGTGACATCCGCCTCCGCATAGGCCCCCCTGGCCTGATCACTCTTCGCACACCGAACGACACAACACGCTAGTACCTGCTTGCGTTCCGTGGTGTCGAGTACGGACGGTGGGTTGTGGTCTGGAAGGAGCCTCGCGGCTCGCGCGCTCAGGCGAGCAATGCTCAAGGCCTGTGGATCGGCGCCGGGTTGGACGCGAGGGGCGTACCTTCCCGACGGAAAGGCCGAGGGCATGCGGCCCGCTCGTGGCTCTCCGGGCTGCCCACGGTTTGTGCCAACGCCTCGAACGGGTGCGGAGGCGGGCTCAGTGCCCAGTAACAGATCTCCCCAGTGTCAGCTCTCGTGCACGCCCCCTCTCCCCGGCCAGGGTCCAGTGCAGGTCTCCCGAGTTCAGGCAGACCTTCCATGACGTGAGTATGCCGGTCGCTGCGAGGCGATCGAGCGTGTTGGGCAGTTCCGCGGGGCGGGCACCGCAAACGTGTGCCATCTGGTCGAGCTCGCTCTGACCGCTGCCGATTTCCGGGGTGGTGTGTGCTGTGAGATAGAGGCTTGAAAGCTGCGACAGCGGTCCGGCTACTCCCACCTCGGAGCTGACTCGCAGTGCCCAGTCTGCGGCATACATTCGGTCGGGGCGAGCTGGGGCCTGCTCGAGCAGCGTGACGTCGAGTAGTTCAGCAACGACCCCGTTAGTGGTACTTCCGGGGGAGGTGCGCAGCCATCGTGCGTGTTCCAACTCGCGCCAGAGCCCCGGGGTATCGAGGCGGAGGCTGCGCAGCATGCCTTTGGGTAGCCGAACTTGCATGTTGGCGCTCATGCGTAGCGCGCACTGCAGCGCGAGCAGGCGTGTGGCGGCTGATGCGTCGGACGGGAGGGCGGCGGCCAGGTAGCTGAGCATTTCACGGACCCGGATTTGTTCGCCTGGACCCTTGGCTTGCCGTGTGCGTCGCCGGGTGGCTGCCGGCTGCCGCGGTGCGCGGGCGAGGGCGGTGTCGGGTACGACGGCGGCTTGTGCTGTTACTGCGGCGCAGGCGCTGCAGGCGTCGGCGAGTCGCCATAGTCGTCCGCCGCGTTCGCAGGCGAGGAGGAGGCGGATAGGGCCGGAGCAGCCGCGGTGGCGGGGGTGCCAGCGGCAGCCTCGTTCGTGGCACTGGCAGATGCGCAGATGTGAGGGGAGGAGGTCGCCGCGTGCGTGGCGTGCGAGGTGGCTGAGTGCGGCTGAGCGGGCGGAGGCTGCGGTGATCTGTCCGCTGCCGTGGGGGCAGTGCTGGCAGACGAGGACGAGCCCGCTGGGGTGCGAGCGTAGTTCCACGGTCCAGGCGCGTGGCGTTGCTGGGCATGTTGTGCGCAGCCTCATGGGCGCGTGGTCCTCCTGTCGCGTGCGCGCCGGTGTGTCTTTGGTTGTGGGGCGGTCGCCCACCGTAGTGCAGAGGTCTGCCCTCTGACGGCTGCCGCGACCTGGGGAAATAGGGCAGAGGTCTGCACTGACAGGGCAGGGGTCTGCCCCTTCGGATGGACGGGTGACGATCTTGCCGCCCGATCCGGACCTCGACGCGCTGCGGTTGGAGCTCGCGCGTCTGCGGGCCGCGCGCGGGTGGACCTATGACGAGCTTGCCGCCCGCAGCGGCCTGGCCAGGCGCACCGTCATCGAGATCGAGCAGGGCCGCACCATCGGCACACTGAAGACCTGGCATGCCCTCGCCCACGCCCTGCAGACCCCGCTCGACGAGCTCTTCGGCACCCTGTGCCGCGGGCATGACCTGCCTGGGCCCACCGAGGCCTGACACGCCGCCCGAGCCGATGCCGGAAATCACCCAGCCGGCAAGAAAATCTCGAACGTTCATTCAGGCATTCGCACTCCAGTCGCACCTAGTGGGGCTGGCCGGGTGATCCGGCGGCACTGCCGCCATGGATCCGGCGTGTTGGCTGGCAGGTTCGCCCGCATGCGCCCCACACCACATCCCTCGGCCCGGCACTGGGACGGCAGCCCGGTCGTCGCCCATCGCGTGCGCCGCTCTCTGCAGGTCTCCCCCGGCAGCGTCAGCCGGCTGCTGCGGTGCGGTCAAAGCGGCCGGTGCCGCGAGTGCGGCAACCGGATCGAGTGGTACCACCGCAGCACTGAGCGGCCCGTCCGTCTCCATCCCCAGGAACTTCCGGCCGCCCGGGTGCCCGCCGCGTGCCGCTGGCACGTCAGCTGCGGTGTCGCCCACCCTGCCGGGGACGGCAGCAGCTGGTGCCGTCTGCCGCACGCCGTCGTCTGCCCCGCCCGGGATGCTCACCCGACTCCCCCCGAACTGGCCGGGCTACGCCGGTCGCTGGCCGTGAACTCCCGGCGCCTGATCGAGGCCGGCGCCTTCGCCCCTCCCCCGCCCTCGCCACAGGCCCCCGCGCCGGCCGTCTGCCGCCCGGCCAGGCCCATCGTGCAGCTGCTGTATATCCGCTACCTCGCGGCCCGCCCGGTGGAGGAGATCCAGTGCGTCGCCCAGACCCGGCGCCGCAACCGCTGCACCAGCCCGCTCCTGACATCCGACGCCCCGCCCGGCACCTGGAGGCTGGTCCCGGCCACGGCAACGAGCGGTCAACTGGCCTTGCCCGCTGAGGTTATGGCGATCTACGACCTGGGCGGACTGCCGTATGCCGAGCAGATGCGGTGGCGTGTGCAGCGGTGCCCGCAGCACGCCGCCACACCGGCGGCGGCCGACCTGGCGGTGGCCGACTGGGAGCCCTTCGAACCCCTACGCCATCACGAGCACATCCACACCCGCCTGCCCGATCGCAACCGACGCCCTGGGCCTGCAAGCCGCGTACGCCGGGCGGTTCGGCCGTGACCGGACACCTTGTGCACCATGCAGTCGAGATCACCCTGACCAGGCCCGCCGCCCCCGGCGAGATCCGCCATGCCCGTCACCGTGTGCCCCTGGCAGCAAATGCGGACCGCACCAGGCTGATGGTGGTGCACAGCGCGCACGGTCCCGGCCGCGCCCTGCATGGGCTGCGGCGCCGTCTGGGCCCGTGGTTGCCCATCGACGTCCTTACCACGCACTACCCGGACCGGCACGGTCAGGTCCTGCTCAACGTTGACCTCGACTCCGCTACCCATGAGGTTCTCTGCCGTGACGCATCTGCCCTGGGGCAGCGTCCGCAGGACGTGCTCGGCCGACGCGTGCGAGCGGCCCTGGACCGGGATGCACGCGAGCGCGCCGAACGTCTGGAGGACCGGCTCGCGAGCCTGCTCGCCCATCACACGCCCGAAGAGGTCCTGGCCAGCGCGGCACGTCGCGTCGGCTGCCGTCATCACCGCTGCGCGCCGCCGGCACCGTAGGACCCTGGCGCAGCTGCCCAGCACAGCCGCTAGAGGCATCCCTCCTCTGCCCTCGATGCTTCTCTCTTTCCCGGAGCCCTTGTTGCACACGCCCACCGACGAACAGGCCCACGCCGCCGACGCCTTCCGGGCCGGTCACCATCTCGTCCTGCAAGCCGGCGCCGGAACGGGGAAGACCAGCACGCTCTGTCTACTTGCTGCCAGCGCCCAGCGCAGCGGCCGCTACCTCGCCTTCAACAAGGACATCGCCCGGGACGCCGCGGCCCGCTTCCCCCGCACCGTGAAGTGCCAGACCGCCCACGCCACGGCCTACGCCGCCCTCGGCCACCGCTACAGGGATCGTCTCAACAGTCCCCGCCAACCTGCCTGGAAGAGCGGGCAGGCGCTCGGTATCACCCGGCCGGTCCGCATCGGCGATCACAAGATCAACCCCAGGGCGCTCTCCCACACCGTGCTGCGCACCGTGACCCGCTACTGCCACTCCGCCGACCGCGCCCTTGCCCACCACCACGTGCCGCACCTGCGCGGCCTGAACACCTCGGGCGAGCACGCTCAACTCGCCGAGGCAGCCTTGCCGTTCGCCACCAAAGCCTGGGCCGATCTACACAACCCCGATCAAGGTGTGCTGCGTTTCGAGCACGACCACTACCTGAAAATGTGGGCCCTGACCCAGCCGAAGCTCGAAGCCGACTTTCTCTTCCTCGACGAAGCCCAGGACACCAACCCGGTCCTAGAGGAGGTCTTCAACGCCCAGCGCCGCCACGCCCAGCTCGTCATGGTGGGCGACTCCGCTCAGGCCATCTACGGCTGGCGCGGCGCACGCGACGTGATGACCGGCTTCGATGCCACAGCTCTCACCCTGACCCGATCCTTCCGCTTCGGCCCTCTGATCGCCAAAGAAGCCAACCGGTGGCTGGCCCTCGCCGACGCCCCCATCCGCCTGACAGGCACCGACACCATCACCACCGAGATCGGCCATCTCGACTGCCCTGACGTGGTGCTGTGCCGCACCAACATCGGAGCCATGGCAGAAGTCATGCGCCTGCTCTCCGAAGGCCACCGTGTCGCACTCACCCGGGGAAAGCAGCAGCTGGCGGCACTAGCACTCGCCGCCCGCGACCTCAAAGGCGGCCGCAGCACCTCTCACCCCGAGCTCGTGCTCTTCAACTCCTGGGGCGAACTGCAGGACTACGCCGCACACGACCCCGCCGGACGCGACGTCCAGCCCTTCGTCGACCTCATCGACACCCACGGACCCGACGCCATCCTCACCGCAGTAGACCAGCTCACCGACGAACAGCATGCCGACGTGACCGTCTCCACTGCCCACACCGCCAAAGGCCGCGAATGGCCCACCGTCAAAATCGCCGACGACTTCCCCCCACCCAAGGACACCGACCAACACGACGCCCAAGGACAGCCCATTCCAGAACCCATCAGCGACACCGACGCCCGCCTCGCCTACGTCGCCGTCACCCGCGCCCGGCACCACCTTGACCTCGGCGGCCTCTCTTGGATCAACACTCACCCCACCGCGCTCAGCGCGGCCTAACGCATGGTGCAGGATCGGCCAGGGCTTCGGCGTAGTCGGCGGGCGTCTGTTTTGTGATCACGCGAGGCCGAGGAGCTCGAGGGGTCGGCGGGCGTCGCGCGCGTTGCGGCGGAGGCCGGAGGCGATGTTCTTCACGCCATTCATTCGCAGGGCGCCGACGGCAAGGTTGCGCCAGGTCGCCATGGCGCGGGGTGCGTTGCCGGTCCGCAGTTGGGAGGCGTCCTCGGCGAAGGTGGTGTCGCGGACGTAGTGCAGGACTTCGATCTTCCAGTGGTCGCGGATGAGCTTCGCGAGCTGGGCGGGAGTGCCCTGCTCGGCGGTCAGGCTGGTGACCGCGTAGACGGTGGTGAGGGTGGTCTTGCCGGTCTTGCGGTCGGTTCGTCGGCGCTTGATCTGCACGGCCTGACGGGCGCCGGGGAAGCGCAGGTTGCCCGCGGTGGCGACCTTGATGCGACGGATCTCGGCGCGGCCGTGGCCTGTGCCGTGGGTGCGGCCTTGGAGCGGGATGTCCTTCCAGGGCAGGGACTTCAGCTGCTTACGCAGGTTCTTCTGGTTGCCCTTGACGATGGCGATGTAGTGGGCCCGGCGGCCCAGGAGATAAGAGGCATGCTCGCGTTGCGTGTGGAGCGCGTCGCTGGTGACCACGGTTCCGGCCAGGTCGGCGACGTTGTCCAGCAGCGGCTGGAAGCGCCTGGTCTCCCCTGTCTTCTCGCCGACGTCGAGCTGAGCCAGGACGAGCCCGGTGGTGTGCTCCACCGCAGCAAGCAGGTGGATCTTCCGCCCCCGAGCCTTAGCCGCGCCGCGCAGGGACTTGCCGTCCACGGACAATCCGCGCAGCCCGGCACTCGCAGGCCGACGATCGGCAAGCCATCCGCCCACCGCCCGGTCCAGGGCGTCTCCGTCGATGCGGGTCAGCAGTCGGCGGACCGTAGCCTCGGCCGGGACCAGCCGCCGAGGCAGCACCGGATCAGGGCACACGCCGAGTCCCTCCAGTACCTGCGGTGGCGCGTCCGCGATCCACTCGCCGACTGCCAGCAGCGAGGTCGCCCCGGCCAGCACCGCGCACGCGGTCAGCGCGAGGACGAAGGACAGGGCGTGCCGCACTCCGCGCGGATCGCGCGGGTCCGGCACCTGGGTCAGCCGCTCCAGCAGGCCGGGCACCTCGCCGGGGCCGACGTCGAGATGCTCTCGGAGCTGGTCAAGGGCGAGCGGGATTGCGGATGATGCGTGGGCAGGCATGGTCTTCCAGGCAGGTCACGAGGGCGTAGAGCACTCCATGAGCACGGGACCTTCCCGGCATTGTCCTCAGGTCACATCAACGCCGCAGCCTTGCCTGCCACCCAGGTCTGCCAGACATGACGGGTGTTTGGCAGGTCAGGGCGGTCAAGGAGCCAGAGCACATACCCTGCATGGCACCGGGCCCACGGACTGTCGGACTCGGCTGCCCGATCGAGCCTGCCGCGCAGGTCAGCGCTGTCGACGGCCCGGGCAACCCGCACGTACTCGCGGTCCTTGCAGCGATACGCACGGTGGACGACGATCTCTACCAGGTCGGTGAGCTTCGCCTTGACGGCCTCCTCCTGGCGAGCACGGGCCACCTCCCGGATCAGGCTCTCCTTCGTACCCCACGCCTTCGCATGCTGCGTCCAGTCCTGGGGGAATCTCGCTTCCCACTCCAGGAAGAGCAACGCGTAGGGCAACCCCGGCCAAGTGGCCAGATCCTCGCTCGCAGGGCGATTCCACAGCCCGTCGGGCAGCGAACGTCTCTGCGCCTGCTGACACCTCCGACGCGCCTTGAGAATGGCCGGCTCCCGGTACTGCTCGTCCGCTCCCAGGGGCCGCGTCAGCCGCCACATCTCGTTGAACCGACCGAGCGCGTCCACGACCTGCCTCCGTGCCTCAGCCAGATGGGCAAGCGCTGCGGTCCTCGCAGCCGGATCATCCGCTATCAGTCCGAACGCCCAGCTCAATCGCTCATCCCATAGACAAGCGTCGTCCGCACCAGTACCTGCCTCTTCAGCCACGCAGGAGATCATCCCCCAGCACAGTCGGCTCGCTCCACCTGACGGTGCTTGCAGACGCAACAGCTCCGAGGCGTACGTCCGTGAGCAGGGATCCGTCCGCTCGCCCTCCTTCAGCTCACGTGATCACGCAACGGACGCCCGACGACTACGCCGACGCCCTGTCAGGATCGGCGCCCAGGGAACCACAAAAGGGCTATTGAGACTTTAACCAACACCCCAACCATCTCAGAGATCTGCCTTAAACGATGAGCGGCTGATATTCCTCGCAGATACACTCGGACACCCTGCACCTCAGACCAGACCCTACATATGAAAGCATGTCCCGCCAGGACACCGATCTTGTCCGATAAAGTCGACATCAGGAATTCACGATAAATAGTCAAAGTCATCGACTTGTCACCTAATTCACCCAATTCGGGAGTCAGGCACGCCGAATCATTCGAGCCGCTCGCTCTCGAATGAGTTGCTGACGATATCCCGCATTCTGGGCACGGTACTCAGTCACCGCGATTTCCTCCGGATCGATGCAATGCTGATCCCAACGACCTTCTAGAACAAATCCAAAGAATGCCCGCAGAGCTTCGTTTCCAAGCTCTATAGGGTGGAATCCGAGACGGGAACTCAGGGAGCGATCCCAATAGGTCTGCTCAAATGTGAATCGCACACCCTCATCCTCGATGATTCCTTCCTCATGGGAGATACTGACAGATCTCCTCAGTCGGCCGTGATCCCACATTGCGAATGCCGCCCATCCGACAATGCTGTCCATAAAGACAGCAAAGGCGCTCCGATCATCTCCCCATCTATGGATATCGTCGGTCAGGTCGCTGGGCCGACGCTCACGGAGATCCTGCGAGGTAATCAGCTCCAGGCCTTCGAAGCTGCCGGCGCACGCAATCCCCGGGAGGGGCCAGAGAGCCTCGTCGAGAGTCACTGGCCCCACAGGTTCCATGCCCTGGTCCGGCAGGATGCGTTCAACCAGACGACGCGAGGAAACTGCATCGTCAACGAGCTCGGAGTGAAGCACCTCGCGGGGCGTCTGGTGAGCAAAAGCAAGTACCGAAACCTTCGAGCCCATCTGTTAACCTCTCTGGCCACCCCTCGTCACGCATCCACAGGTCATGCGGCTCATCAGCAGTCCGGGCAGAGCCAGTGATCGATTTCCACGGTTTCCATCCGGACCTTATCACCCTTCTTGAAACCATATTGCTTCAATTTGCTCGACTGGAGCACTGCGCCAGTAGTCGTGAGTTCAGGGTAGCCGGTCGACTGGTTGGGCGTGAGAGGGCCGGTATTAGTCTTTACCTCGACCGCTACCCACGCACCATCCGGTCGCCTTGCTATGAAGTCAGCGATGAATACATCGCCATTACTGTCAAGGAATCGAACCTCTTTTGTGATGTTCTGATACCCCTCGGCAGCCAGCCGGTCCGCCGTCGCAAATGCCCCTAGGGCTCCGTGGTCAATTCCTGATTCCGGGCACGCTCCAACGCTTCCTGCATTGTGTACGAGTACAGGGTGAGAACCCGCGAGTACGTAGTACGTATGCAGGCCAGCGATGGTCAGGTTGTGTACGCGTGCGCTCTGAGTCCAGCGCTGGATGGCCTTGACCTGAACAAGAGTGCCGGCTGATGTGCGGAGCCACTGGCCGAGCTTCAGGTCGCCAGCGTCGACCCACTGGCCTGCGTTAACGACCCAGAAGGGGTGGTTTTCTGTGGCAGTAAGCGTCTGCTTGTCGTCCGTCTCTTCCTGAACGGTGATCTTTACCAGGTTTTTAAAGCCCTCGCTGAGGAGTTCAGCGGTCACCTTCTGTGGTGAGGTCTCCCCTGTCCAAGGATCCGTCGCCAAGACTTGGTCACCGATCCGCAGATCCTCAATTTCCTTGGTCGAGCCGTCGGCCATGAGTACTTGGGTGCCTGGCAGGAAGCTACTCGGCCTGAGACAGGCCAGCGCTCGGGCGGCCTCCGTGTCGCCCTTCTTGATGAGATTTGCCGCTTTGGCGAGTTTCCCCACAGGCAGAAGCCCAGCCACCGTCCACACGCAGCCGCTGACGCTCCCCTGCGCGCAGCGGATGGCGTCTCGTACGCCGATGAGTTCGAGGAAGTCGCCTGAGGGTCTGATCCAGCCGAGTTGGTGGGCTGCGTTGCACTCGGGGCTTCCCGAGTTCTGGTAGCACAGGTTCTCGGCCCATCGGACGAGGAGCTGGCTGTAGGTCTGGTTCCCGAACGGGTCGTAACCGATGTTGCGGAGGTATTCCTCGGTGGGGATCTCCACGCCGGGAACGAGTTCGGGCTGCTTCGTGCTGCCCTTGTTGTTGCCGCCGTTCGTGCCGCTGGATTGGTTGGTGCCGGCGTAGCCGGGGGCGACTCCTCCGCCTGTCGGGTTGCCGTCCTTGGAGAGGGAGCCGTCGCCGTGGGTGACGACACCGGTTCCGCATTCTTCCGGCGAGCCGGTGTCTCGGCCGCAGGCGAGGCCCAGGCCGGTGGGGTCGGAGTGGGTGACGGGGTTCTGAGCGCCGTAGCTGTAGCCGTTGAGGGTCTGAGGTTTGTCGGTTTCCAGCAAGGGGTCGACGCTGAGGAACTGGCCAAGGGTGGGGTCGTATTCGCGGGCCCCTATGTGGGTGAGCCCGGTTGTGTCGTCGGCGGGTTTGCCGAGGAATGCCTTGTCGTCGGGCCAGGTGGACGGTTCGTTGCCGCGGGGGGCTCCGAAGGGGGTGAGGTAGCGGCGGGTGGCGGGCTGGGCTGTGTTGTCCTTGACGGTCAGGCTCATGGTGCCGTGGTGGTCGCCGGCCTGGAAGGAGAGGCTGGTGGTTCCTGCGTCGGCCGTTCGTACGGCGCCGCCTGCGTAGTAGCGGGTGCCTGAGAGGGCCTTGTTCGCCCCGCTGTTGGAGACGGTGAGTTTCACCTCGGTGCTGCCGAGGTACAGGACCGTCTCGCCGTCGGTTGTGGCGGCTCGGCGGATCAGGAGCTGTCCGTCCGGGCCGTAGAGGTACTGCGTGCTGGTGGCGGGCTTGGTTTCGGCGGCGGGCTCGCTGGCTTGGGCGAGTTTGCCTTCACTGTTCCAGCTCAGCGTCTGGGTTGCCTGCGTGCCGGGCCGACTGGTGGTGTTGCCGGCCTTGTCGTATTTGTACGTTTCGGTGGTCGGGGTGGAGCTTCCCGGGACGGTCGTCTCGGTCTTGGTCAGCGGATGCGGCTGTCCGGTGTCGGTGCCGTAGGTGTAGGTGACGGCGGTGTCTCCGGAAGCGCCGTGCTGCGTTTGGGTCTTGCGCTGGCCGGCGCTGTTGTAGGTGTAGCTGAACCAGTATGGGGCGGCTCCGCCCAGGTTGGAGGTGGTGCGGCCGGTGGTGGAGCAGTCGGCGGTTTTGGGTGTCCAGGCTTCGGTGAGGCGGCGGTGGCCGTCGTAGGCGAAGCATTGGTGGTCGGCCTGGGAGGTTCCTTGCCAGGTGGCGGTGTCGGAGATGGCGGTGATGTTGCCGGCGTCGTCGTGGGTGTACTTCAGGTCCTGCAGCATGTAGCTGTGGGTGTCGGTGGTGACGTCCGACTCCTTGAGACGGCGGGTGCCGTCTTCGTACTGGTTGGCGACGTACACCTTCTTGCCGGCGGAGTCGCTGCCGAGGGTCTGTTGCTCCAGCAGGCCCATGGTGGTGTAGGTGGTGCCGAGCAGGTAACCGGTGACTCCCTTGGCGGTGTTGAGCATGCCGAGGGTGTTGTAGGTGTAGTCGATTTGTTCGTAGGTCTGGGTGCCGGTGGCGGGCAGGCCTGCGACGGCGGGCTCGCGGGTGTACTGGATGGTGCCGTCGACGTTGTAGGCAGTGGCGAAGTCCAGGGTCTGGGGGACTCCTGCGGCGACGAGGGGTTCATCGGCGGCTGCGGGCAGCTGCAGCTGGGTGGACAGGGGCTGGTAGAGGCTGTTGTAGGCGGTGACCTTCTGGGCGTAGGCCTTGCCGGTGGTGCCGCCGACGTAGCGGGTGGCTGAATCCAGGTAGCCCTTACCGTTGGCGACGGTGTCGTAGGTCCAGGCTGCGAGCTTGTTGGCGTCGGTCTTGTCGGTCTGCCACAGGCCTGTCTTGCGGCCGAGGGAGTCGTAGCCGTAGAGCAGCTTCCTGTCCTCGGCGTCGGTGGTGTTGTCCAGCAGGTCAAGGCTGGTGTACGTCGACTTGGTGGTGCCGCTGTCCGGGTCCGTGGCGGTGGTGCGGCGGCCCTTGAGGTCGTAGCCGTAGGACCACTGCTTGGTGTCCGGGCCGGTGACGGTCTTGGTCTGGCCGCCGGGAGCGTAGGTGAAGGCGGTGATGGCCGGTGTACCGGTCGGTGTGGGGTTGGGGTATTCGCGGCTCTCTGTGACCTGTCCGAGCAGGTTGCTCAGCAGGGTGACGGCTTTGCCTCCGGCGGGCGCGGTGGTGGTGGCGGAGTCTCCGGTGTAGCTGGTGGTGGTGGTCCAGCGGGTGGTGCTGTAGGTCTTGGTCACCACTTGGGTCGGGCGTCCGGTGGCGTCGTAGCTGGTGTCGGTGTGCAGCGGAGCGGAGCCGCCCGCGGTGGCGACCAGTTCGCCGGACGGGGCGGTGGCACTTTCCCACAGGTCTGCGTTGGATTCGACTGCCAGGCCGCGGTCGTCGTAGAGGGTCTCGTTGACGATCCGGCCACCGCGCGGAGAGGGAGCCTGGGTCTGGCGCGGCCGCTGGAGCGCGTCGTAGATCTCGTAGCTGGTGTTGTACTGGGTTTTGCCGAGGACTGAGGTGGAGAGCCACGAGGGTTCGGTGTTGGAGATGCTGTAGCCGAACTTGTAGTTGCCGCCCTGGCCCAGGACGTGGGAGCGGTTGGCCAGCCACACCTCGGTCAGTCGGCCGAGGCTGTCATAGCTCTGTTCGGTGATCCTGTTGTTGGGGTCGGTTGTCTTCAGGGGAAGGCCGCGGCTGGCGTCCATGACCGTGACGGTCTTGTGGTCCTTGTCGTTGTAGACGTCCATCTGGGTCAAAGGGCCGGCAGTCGACGGGACGTACGTGGTGCGGGTACGGCTGCCCACGTTGTTCGTGACCAGGGTCGCGCGCCCGAGGGTGTCGTACGTGGTCTCGGTGACCTTCTGCCAGATCGGATTGTCCGAGGCGTCGTAGCCATTGACGCGGCCGATCCAGCGGACTTCGCCCTTGGTCGGCACCTGGTCCGCCGACCATGTGGTCGTGTCGTAGGACGTGGCGGTGTCGCCGATCACGTCGCCGGGACGGGCGTCGTTGGCCGGTAGGTCCAACTGGCTTGTCGCGACGGTGCATTTCTTGGCGACCACCTGCTGGCGGGAGACCAAGGCGGTGAGTCCGGCGGTGGCGTTGCGGGCGTACCAGGTGCGGGTGCACACCTCGTCGCCCGAGGCCTCGGTGGCGGAGTCCTCCACGGTCACGGGCATGCCGTAGTCGTCGTACGTCGTCTGCGTGGTGCGGGTCTTGTCGGTGGCGGTGATGCCGGAGGTCACCCGGGTGCGGGCGTGGCTGGCTTCGGTGCGGACGTAGTAGGACTCGGTGTCGGCGTAGGACTTGTGTTGGGTGGCGGTCTTCTTCGACCAGGGGTCGTTGATCTTTCCGGAGATCTCGTCGGCGCCGTCGTAGGTGACCTGTTCACGGGTGAAGCCGGCGTACTGGTCGAGGTCGTCGATGGGTGCGGCTTTGATCCCGGAGACCTCAACGGTGCGTGTGGAGCCGTCCTTCTGCTTATCGGCGTGCATGCCGCGCAGGTAGACGGTGACGTCCTTGGACTTCGGCCCGGTGTCGTCGCCGACAGTGTGGGTGACCTTTCCGTAGCCGCGCCAGATGGACCAGGTGCGCTCCTTCTGCGGCGTCATGGGGTCGTCGTTGTAGTGCCAGGCGCCGCCACCGGAGTAGTCGTAGTGGTGGTTGACGGCCAGGGTGCCGCCGTAGACGGAGGTGAGGCGGACGTCGGAGACGGGGTACTTCTGGAACCAGTCGAGCTGCGGGACGGAGCCGCCGTTGGGGGACCAGTAGATCGGGTAGCAGCGCTTGGTGTTGTTGTCCTCGGCCGGTTTGGTCATGGCGGCGGTGCACTCGGCCGGCATGTAGTTGATCGTGGTCTGCTGGCCGGTCTCGGAGACGATGGTGGCAAGGCGTGGCTTGCCCAGCGGCAGGATGTTGTCGGCCTTGCCGTCGACACGGTTGGTGAACATCTCGTGGCCGAACTTCAGGGCCGGCAGCTCGATGTCGGTGCCGTAGGTGCCGACGCGCTGGAGTTCGTCCAGCCACAGCGACTGGTCCGAGGAGTCACCGACCTCACCGGGGTCGAGGTAGAGGTGCTTGAGCCGGTAGGAGTCGACCTGGTCGAAGGCGGGGGTGGTGAGCTTGGTGTTCCAGAAGTAGGTGTCGACGCTGGTGAGCCGGTTTCGGGTGAAGAAGGTGGGGCTGGTCTGGCCGGTGCAGGCGTCGCCGGTCTTGCAGATGGCGTCGTAGGGTACGTCGGGCCAGTTGGTGCGGTGCGCCTCATCCAGGGTGTTGCAGCCGGGAGATGCGGCCAGGCAGCGCTCGGCGACGTTGAAGGTGACCTTGTTCGAGGCGGCCGGGGTGCCGGTGAACAGTGCGTCGGCGCGCTGGCCGTAGCGGATCTCCTTCAGGTAGCCGCCGCGGACGTATTCGGTGCCCGGTGTGTCGACGCCGTTCTTGGCGTAGAAGTTCTTCTCCTGGGCGTACCAGTAGGTCATGGCGTTGCCGCGGGTGTCCTCGACCATGTCGAGGTTCCACCGCCATGCCTGGGTCACCGCTCGTCCGCCGAAGGTGGTGGAGTTCCCCCAGCCGGGCTCGCCCTGGTCGTCGCCGAAGACGGGGACGGTCCAGACCGAGTTGGTGCGCTCGCCGGACGGAGCGCCGGGCAGCTTGTGCAGGCCGAAGGTGTACTTGGTGCCCTCGCCGGTGGTGATGCGCCAGTGTTCGCCGTTGCCGTCGCCGTTGCCGAGGGTGGTGTCCAGCAGGAGCTCGACCTTGGAGGCGTCGTCGTTCTTCAGCCGCCACTCGCCGCTGGTGTCGTCCTTGACCAGTTCCGAGGCCTTGCCGTTGAGCACGAGTGAGGCGTTGGTGTACTTCCAGCACAGGTCGTACTTGCCGGTCTCGCCGTCGTCGTCACAGGAGTGGTACTTGCGCTCGACGTAGGAGGAGGTGATGTCGAAGCCTTCTCCGACCATGGAGCTTTGGTTGTTGGTGTTGGCGGTGCGCCCGTCCACGCTGCTGGAGTCGTAGGAGATGGCCAGATCTGGCTCCGGGCCGGCCGCGGGGGCGGGGATGGTGAGCGGGTGGCTCCAGGAGAAGGAGCCGGAGGAGCCGCCGGCCTGCCACGCGGACGATGCCGCAAGCGGGGTGGCCTTGTAGTTGCCCAGTCCGGAGCTGGCCCCTGCGGTGACGGCCAGCAAGGCCATCTGGCGCGGCTGTGTCGTCTGCTCAGCAGCGGGCCGGTCGGGCGTGGGGGTGGTGGCCGGCTTGGGCACGGTGATGTCCCCGGTCACCCGTGCCGTGCGGCGATTGTTGGTGGAGGGCAGTTCCTTTTGGATTCGGCAGGCACGCTTGTGGGGTTTGGTCAGTGCGCAGGCAGGCAGCTGAACCAGGCGGAGCCGACCGGCGAAGTCGGCGCCGCCTACCGCGAACTTGCGGTAGTCCACGGCCAGTCGGGCGGCTCCGGTGGCGTTGCCGGTGACGGTGAGCATCACCCCGTCGACGCCTGCGGCTTTGGCCTTTTTGCGGTCCAGGACCGTAACGGTTACCTCATCGGCTGCCTTGGCGTGCTTTTTCTTGGGGGCTGCGATGGTGACAGGCAGGGAACCTGCCTTGGCACGAGCGGTGCCGGTGGCGGGCACGTCCATGGTGACGGATCCGGGCGTGGGCCACACAGGCTTGGCCGCCTGTTCGTCACGGGCACGCCGTGCCGCGGCCTTGTCGGCGGCTTCCGCCTTCTTCAACGCGGCGGCGCTCTTCTTGTCCGGCTTGGCCTTGAGCGGGCGCAGATCGGCTTCCCGCGGCGCGGGCAGTTTCGGGCGGCCGAGTCCCTTGTCCTTGGCCTCGGCCTGGAACTCGGTGGGCCCCAGCAGGCTCGGCACCATGGCCAGCGCCAATACGGCAGCCGCCCGGCCCATCCAGCGTCGCCGCCCTGCTCGGTGTGCAGCCTTCATGGCCTTGTTCCGCCCATCGTCATCGTCTGACCCGCACCAAGGTGCACGTCTGAATCCGCGTCGTTGCCCTGCTTGCTGAGGTGGGCGGCGTGCCGGTCTCGGCGGCCGCCCATGAGGATCCGGCTAGCCGGTGGTTGTGGCCGGTTCGCCGAGGACCCGCTCGGCGATCTGGCGGCTTTCCATCGCCCCGGCCCAGATCCGCAGTTGCTGTACTGCCCCGGGCAGGTACTCGCCGGGCGCCCCGCTGGTGTGGCTCCGGCCGATGGCGAGTTCACCGGTGCCCTGCTGCGGGTCGGCGAAGTTGGGCTCGGTGGAGTCATCCTGTTGGTCGTCAGCGCCGACGAACAGGTGGAGCTTGCCGAACCGGGTTGCATCGCCGTCCGCGAATGACTCAGCGGCGTTGTACACCCCTGTGACGTGGACGAGTTCGTCCAGCACCGCCACCGCGATGGCCGACACCTGCGTCGCGGAAGCCTTGTTTCCGTTCGCGTCGACCTTGGTGCGCTCAAAGCGCCATAGGCATTCAGGCTTGTTGTCGCGGTCGATGTCGTCGGCCAGCTTGACCAGCTTCAGGGCCCAGGACGCTTCGTTGCCGATCTTCTGGCTCGCGATGGTGACGGTGTAGCCGTCCGCCTTGCCGACCAGTTTGGCCGAGTCCGCCCGGGCCAGGGCGCTGACGGTGAAGGAGCCGGTTTCGTCGACCGCCGGCCCGCTGGTGGAGGCATAGCTGGTGGTGCCGTTCAGCGTGAGCAGCTGCGGGGTCTCTGCGAATTGCGCGCTCCCTGCCAGGGCCATGCCGGTAATGGGGTAACCGGTCGTCTCCGCCAGGGTGGTACCCGTCGATTTGGTGGCGTCCCAGTGCGCCACCAGCTCGGTGGCCGCAGCCTCGTTCTCCTTCAGCTCGCCTTCGGCACGTATCAGGGGTTCGGTCAGTGCCTGCTGCCACACGGCTGTCTCGTCGAGTCGCCCACGGAAGAACTCCCCTCCGACACCAGACTTGACCGAGCGGGCCCACTGCAAGCCTCCGGAGGCTGACCAAGGCTGGTAGGTGGAGGCCGCACTGGCCAGCTTGACCGGCTGGCCCTGGGGCCGGCCGTTGACGAACAGCTGGATGGTGTCGTTGGTCGGGTCGGTGTCCGCAAGGCCGTCATCGCCTTCGGTCTTGAACACGCCGGCCAGATGCGTCCAGACCTTCAGCTGAGGTTCCTCCTCGGCAAGGGAGCGGATGAACACAGGGCTGGTCTTGTCCTGGTCGGTGCGGTTGAACACCCAGGCGTTGTAGGCGGTCGAGTAGTACAGGGCGAACGCGTTCGCATTGGTGCCGGGCTGGGCCATGACCACCCTGTTGGCCGATGCGTCGGTGAGATACGCCCACGTCGAAACGGTGAAGGAGTCGCCGGTGTTGATCGGTGGTGTGGAGGTGGCCGCATAGCCCTGCTGCTTGGCCGGGTCAGTGCTGTCCAGCCACAGCGACCGGTCGGTACCGTCGGTACCGCCGCCGCGGCGCGCCAGCGAGGAAAACCCGGTGCCTTCGGTGTACATGGTGGCGTCGTGCCGCACGGTGCCCTCGGTGGCGGTGTCCCGGGCGAGCTTCTCGAGTGAGCCGGCTGCGTAGTCGTCGAAGTGCCAGCGGCCGATCGCGCCGGTTGCGGCCTGCACCTTGATCTTGACGTGGGCCCATTCGCCCGAGCCGCCGGAATCCCAGCCGCGCACCTGCAGGGTCTGGCGGCCGGCGACCAAGGGAGTGACGGGCTCATCCACACTCGCGCCCGTGGCGAAGTCGGTCTTGGTCATGCCGGGCAGCATCCACTCGTACTTGACGACGTCGCTGTCTGCAGCGTTCTGGGCGAAGTGCAACTTGCCCTGGATGCCTGGACCGCCCTGCGCAGCGCAGTCCTCCGTGACGCACAGGGTGTAGATGCCGCCGTCCACGGCAGTGACCACGGGGGGCTTCGGCCGCTCGAGGTCGACCTTGAAGTAGCACCAGGGCGTGTACGAGGAGAACAGATCCCCGGACTTGCCGTCATAGGTCCAGTGCGACTGCGTACGTGCCTTGACCCGGTACAGCGTCTTGTCAGCTCGCGGGGAGACCTTCGCGGTCTCCACGGTGCCGTCGGGATCCCAGCCGGTGTCGGGCTTGTGGGCACTCCAGCTGCCTACCCAGGTGCCGGAGTGCTGGCGCTCCATCACCCACTCGGCCTGGAGCGATCCCTCGGAGCTTCCGGCGTTGTGCTCGACCTTGGTCTGCACTGCCGCCTGCACGTACGGCTCGGCCCGGGTCACGATGATGGGGTTCGATGAGGAGGTGGCGCACTGCACGTCGTCCGGGTCGCCGCCGGGGTTGCCCGGCCACAGGCCGTAGCGGGTCGGCACCCCGGGCTGGTAAGCGAAGTCCACCTGCAACTCGGCGTTGTCGTCGAAGCGCTTCCAGGCGGTGACATCCGACTCGTCCTTCGCCTTCAGCATCAGCGTCAGATTGTCGATCTTGCCGTCCGCGAAGTTCCGCACCGTGGACTTCAGGTTCTCGTCCGGCTCGTTCGGGTTGTCGTTGAACTCGATCCACGCGTTCGGCTGCTCAGGGGAGCACGCGGTGCCGCGGCCGGCCGAGACGTATTGGTCGCCCATCTGGTCCCAGCTGTTGTCCGCCTTGGGTCCTCCGGGCCCGGGCCAGTTGCTGCCCGAGGAAATGCCGTCGGTGCGCTCCAGGTCCACCCAGGCCGGGTTGCAGTCGAACGACCAGGTCTCATAGGCGCGGAAGGTCGCGTCGAGCACGTACTTGCCGCGCAGGGCGCTCGCGGAGTTGAACTGGAAGTACATCCGGTTCGTGTACCAGGCACCGGTGGTGCAGGTGCCCTGCGAGTTGTAGCCGCACCGGCCGATGCCGTAGCCGGCCCCGTCGAACATCCAGTAGCTGTCGCCGTCGGAGGACAGCACCGCGCGGTATGTGTGCCCGATCCCGACGGCGGGGTCGATGTAGACCGGATAGACCGTCTGGGCACCCTCCAGCACATCGGTGTCCGGCACGACAGCGATGCTGTCGTCTGCGACCTGCACGGGCATGACCGCCGAGGCGTCGCCGTCACCCGGACCGGCGGCCGGGTCTGGCTCCTCTGCCCCGCCCTCACCCGGGGTCTGACTCTCGTCTGCAGCCGTACTCGCGCCCATCATGGGCTGAGCACCCGCGGCTTGAGCCTCGCCTGCGGAGTCCCACATCCGGCCGGGCGGGCCGGTGAATATCTCCACCCCGTCATCGTTCGCCGCGGCCAGGCCGCCGTTGATGGTGGACGTGACCTCCAGGCCCTCGCTGTCGACGCTGAAAAGCACCTTGTCCAACTCCGGGCTGGCCGCGGCCTCCGGTGTCTTGACGACAAGAACTTCGCGATAGGACTCCGCCGTCGCCGTCAGACGCAGATCGACTCCGGGAAGCACCTCACGGTAAGTGGCCGTATCGCCTTCCAGAACCGGCTCGGGCAATGAACGGCCCCAACCCAGGGTGAGCATGTGCCCGTTGCGGTACCCGATCCGGATCATGTCGGAACCGGTGCCCTTGCCGGAGAAGGAAAGGTCCACGACAGCGCTCTTCGGCGCAATGCGGCCATCGGCGCGCTTCGCCAGCGTGACGTCGACCGGCTTCCACGACCCGTCCGACGCCCTCGCATGCTGCGGGGTGGTCGACTGCGTCAGCTTGAAGCTGCCGTCCGGCTGGGCGAAGACCTGGGAATACTCGGTCCGCTCGAACGGCACCTCCACCGGCTCCCCCGATTGGGCAGCGAGGGTGGACGCGGTTTCAGCCTCCGCGGGAATGGCATCCGAAGCCTGCCCAGCGTCCTGTACAGCTGCGGCGTTGGCCGTTACGGCATGAGCCGCAGCGCTGGGTGGCAGCACACCGCCCACGACGGCCACCGCGACCGCTGTCAAGAACGTTTTACCGATGCTGCGGCGCCACATGGACACACTCATCCCATGCCTCCCCCGACTCCACAGCATCCCCACCCCGGAGTCACAAGATGATCAAAGTGGAGGCACCCTATCCAGACGTGTTCTGCATATGTCAAGAACCTGAGCTGCGGCTTCCCGCAGGTAACGACCAGAACGCAGAGACACGACTCGCCCAAAGGCAGCCATGTGCGAGGGGCAGGACAGGCATCGACAGGACTTCGCCGAATCCCGACACAGCTGTAACTCGCTCTACGCGGTGGGGCATTGGCCAAAGGCGTTGTTCGGAGTTGCTGAATCCAGGACAGACCACTAGGCCCGCCCCGAGGCAGTCGTCTATGGGGCGGGAGGCGTGTCGCGTCAGGTCACGCAGAAGGCCGCAGCGGCGCTCAACCCCCGCGCTCTCAGCGCTCGCGCCGATTCTGCGGCACCCCACAAGCATGCGAGGTCCGGCGACTGCCTTATGCTCTCGGCCGGATTGTTCGGGGAGGGGCTGGGATGTTTCGTAGTTCGCGCACGGGCTGTGAGCCCGTCGGGCTTGGTCGGCGAAGAAGCCGTGCAGCAGCCGCGGTGCTAGTCCTTGCCGTGTCCGCAGTGAGCGGGTGCTCGTCGCAGGCTTCCAGTCCGAGCCCCAGTGCCACCCCTGAAGCGCGCTCACTCAGTCAGAGGGAACTGGAAGCCGCGAGACTGACCGAGAGGGAATCGGGACGCTACGGCGTAGGTCTGAGCAGCGAAACACCAACGGACATGAAGGCGGGGGTGACCATCGCCAAGCCGGAGGTCTGCCTGCCCGCGCTCAGGGTGCTCCTACACGGCTGGGCAGAAGGCGCATCCGCCTATACACGGTTGTACCTGAGCGACCCGACGAACACCGTAGGGGTTAGATCGGTGGCGCTGACGAGCTATCCCGCAGGTGGGGCCAAACGGGTGCTCGCAGCGGTTGAGAAGTCGCTTCAGGACTGTCCGTCGGTGGTCTACAAAACCGTGTTGGGAAACTCGTTGCACGCGAAGCTCTCGCTTGGAGAACCGCTGGAGCCAGGTGACGAGTCGCTCAGGGTGAACATGGGCTTCTCCTCGAAGGGGATCGACAACCACACGGCGTACGGACTGGTGCGCATCGGGGATGTCCTCGCCGTGTTCAAATTCAACGAGACGTTTGGCAGCACACTGCCCAAGCAGAAGAAGGCTGCTCTCATGCCGGTGCTGCCGGAGTACCTGGTCGCCCGGCAGGTGAAGAAGGTGGAAGCCGCTCTGCAAGCGGCTTCCACCTCCTGACCGCGGCTTTGCGCCCCTGGCTGCCGCATCGAGGACGGCACCGAGACACAGCCACCCAAAAGTCCCCCGGTGACGTTCTCGTGCCCTGCCGCTTCTATGCCGATACAGCTTCCTTCGGTTGAAGGTTGCGGGTGGCAAGTACCAGCAGGCCCGAGGTTGCCGCGCAGGTGGCCAGCAGCACGAGCCAGGGCAGACGGGCGTTCCAGGCGAAGAGACCTGCCAGCGCGGCGGGCGTGATTACGTGGCTCACGCTCCAGGAGAGCTGATTGACGCTCAGGTATCGGCCGAGGAGGTCAGCGCGTGCCATGTCTGTCACGAGGATCACGCTGGTGGGAGGGTGGATCAGTTCACCGGCGGTGTAGAGCGTCACGGCAGCTGTCATGGCCAGGATGGGTATCAGGCCGCCGATGTCTGGAGTGATCATGAAGGTGGCGAAACCGGCGGCGTAGAGGGCGATCGATGCTTGCAGCATCCGGGAGGGGCTACTCGCTTCGATACGCCGGACGGCGGGGCCTTGGGCCAGCATGAGTAGTCCGCCGTTGACTGCGAAGAGCAGGCCGGGCAACCAGACGGCGTCGGGTGCGAGGCTGTTTGCAGACAGAGGTAGCAGCACGATCAGGGACATGGCGCATACGGCCAGCAGGGCGTTGGAAGCCACGACGAGCAGGAAAGGCCGGTCGGCCAGTACGTTTCGCAGTCCGGCTCGCTTTTCTGCGCTGTCTTCGCCATCTTCCGTTTCTTGGCCGGAGGTTGTCGTGGTTACACGTGCTTCTCGCCATGTGTAGAGGAGCACTGCCACGACCGCGAAGGACAGCGCGTTGAGCAAGACCACTATTCGTGTGCCTTCACTGCCTGTTGCCACGATCACTCCGGACAGGGCCGCGCCGAGGCCTGTGCCGACGGAGCGGACAGTACGTCCGAGGGCGTACCAGCGGGCTCGTTGTTCTCGCCCGCACAGCGCGATGATCATGGCTGAGTTGGCTGGCCAGAATGCGTTGTCGCCCCAGAGCACGACTGCTGAGATGGCGATGATCTGCCAGAACTGGTCGACGCCGAGGTAGGCGAGGAAGGCTGCGGTCCGTAGGAGGCAGGACAGTGCGGCCATCTGGCCGGGGCCGATGCGGTCGATGAGAGTGCCGGTGTGAGGGCCGCCCAGCAGGGCGATGCCGGCGCCGATGGACAGGGCGAGTCCCACCTCGGCGACGTCCATGCCGGCGACGTTGACGAAGTAGAGGACGCTGAGCGGCAGGAACAGACCGGTGCCGAGACTGTCGACTGCGGCGGTGACGACGAGCCGTTTGCGCCGGGCGGTGTCCGGGAATCCCAGGCGGTCTCTCCATAGCGCGGCGTTCACGCCTGGGCTCCTTGTCGCATGCGGGTGGCCAGTTCGGCCACGCGTCGTCCGTGTTCCGTCGCAGTGGCCAGGTCGCTGTCGAGCAGGCCTTCGGGGCCCTGATCGATGTTCGCCTGAGCTGCTGTGCCTAGCCGGTAGCCGAGTCTGTTGGCGTCGTCCGGGCTGCTGGTGGAGGTGTTCCACCCCGCGGGCAGTGACTGCCCGGCCCAGATCATCGAGTGCTGCATGGCAAGAGCGAGCATGTAGTTCAAGGTGTGCAGCTTGCCGCCGGCCATGGCTGCCCCCGTGGTGAACCCGCTGGCCAGGGTGTCAGTCCAGTGGGAGGTCATCTGCCGGCCGGCGGTTTCTTCGGCGAAGGCGACGAAGCTGGCGGTGGGACCTCCGATGTAGGTGGGTGACCCGAAGATCACACCGTTCGAAGCTGCCATCAACTCCCATTGGTGCTCGTTCAGTGACGCAACCCTGATCAGGTGGACCTGCGCGCCTTGTTTCTCCGCTCCGTCAGCGATCGCGCTGGCCATTCGGTGGGTCTTGCCGCCACGCGAGTCATAGACCACGGATATGAGTGTGCTCACTGCTGCTCCGGCTCTACACGTGCGGGAGGGGGAAGTAGTTCAGCTCGTCCTCGGGCGTGGGCTCGCTGTGCCAGCCCAGGGTGACGGCCGCCTGCTGCACGCGGCCTCGTCCAAGCTGTGGGAACGCGGCGGGGAAGTTCGAGGTGAGGCCTGGGACCAGGACTCGGGCCACGTGGAAGCCGCAGGGTGCCACATCGGCGGTGGTGACATCCACGCTGATGACGTCCAGCTCTCTGGCGGCAATCCGCTCGAGGTACAACTCGAAGGAACGCGCTGGCAGTGAGGGCAGGGAGGCCCAGTCGCCCTGAGGCAAATCGGCCGTCCACGGGGCAATGCGTTCCCGGGCTCGCGGGTCGAGGTTCACCTGGCCCTGGCATTGCAGGTCAACAACGTCCCGGAAGTCTGGGCGGTAGCTGTCGAGATAGCGCCGGTCGGCTCTGTGGGGCTTGAGGTTGTGGCCGTTCAGCGCGCCGGCTGCTATCTCAGCCGCGAGCTCTTCCGCGTCCAGTGTGAAGGCGGCGTTGCCCTGCAAGGTGATCGCCTCGGCTAGGGCCTTCTTGGCCGCCGCCAGAGGGGTGTCGCGGGCTGCGAAGCCGATGACCACTGTGTCGTTCACGGTCGAGTCGAGGATGCAGGCCATGACGGGAACGCCGAACTCGTTGTCCAGGTGCACGTACCGGGGCAGGAGCTCATCGGCCCGGTCAGCGATCAGGTCCTGCAGCTCGGGCCGATCCGGCATGGCGGGCAATGCCTTGGCGTTGTGCCACCAGACCATCGACGCGTCACGCTCGATGACCTCTTCCAGGCCCGACATCAGCGCGAAGTCCTTCGAGGGCCCGGCTGCAATGCCTGCCAGGTTCGGATAGGCGTACAGCGGCTCGTCGTGCTTCACTCGTTCGGGGTGCTCGTGCCAGGCCACGTACGCCAGGAACGCCGGCACGTAGATCTCGGCGTTCTTCGTGTGGGACCAGCCTTTGACCCAGGCGCATTCGGATTCGGTGGTGAAGCGTGGGAAGGGGAAGCCGGGGGTCGCGTGCTGGGTCTCGGAGTACAGCACCAGCGAGGCAGGGCTGAGTGCGTTCAGCCCGCGGGCGGTGAGCGAGGCGTAGGAGCCGTGCACCAGCCTTGCGGGGTCCACGTAGTTGCCGCTGTAGCGCTCGATGGCCTCGCCGACCGCCGCCTGTTGTGCCGCTTCGGCGGACTCCCACGACGTGCCGAACGCGGCCGGGTCAGCGGAGAGTTCCATGACGCGTCGTACGCGAGCCACGTCCACCGTGCAGGTGTGCAGCTTGGATGGGTTGCCCTGCCGGGCTCCCCAGGGCTTGACCCGTGTGACGATGCCGGTCTCTCGGCCTACGACGGACTTGGGTGGCGGAGTGTAGTCGGCATCGGCGTAGGGTCGGTGAGGCATGCGAATGATTTCGTGGTGCTGCACGGTGAGGTAGAGAGGGTTCATTTCCAGCTCCGACTCATACAGGTCGGGGCGCATGAGCCCCATGAGCCACCGCTGGAGACGCGTCGCGACTTGTGCCAGCATCCACTGCAGTTCGGATGGCGTAGTGCGCGTCAGGATGGAAGCCTCGTCACGGGCCAGGGCGTCGAAGACGTCCTCCTGGACCGCGGCCGACCGCCGGCGGTCCAGGACGTCGCGCATGTCTACTCCCCGCCCTGGCCAGATTCCTGGGCCGATCAGACCCTGCCCCAGTTCGAACCTGAGCGACAGCCACGGGATGCGCTCGGCTTCGCATGTTTCGTTCAGTGCGAGCAGTTGGGCGTGAGCTGGGGTGTCGAAGAGTGCGAGGAGTACCGGCACCTGGCTTGCTCTGCGGGCGTCGGCGGCCCACTCGGGGAGTTGGGCCGCCGTCACGTTCTCGTACGTGCGGAACTGATTCAGCAGGGGGCCGGCCTCTGACCGCAGTTGTTCTGTTCCAGTGACCGCCAGTCGCACGCGCTCCAGCGGCACCGAGGGTGCTTCCGGATCCGCCATGCGATAGGCCCATCGCTCCAGCACGCCGTTCTGTACCGGGCGTAGGCATCCCGCCTCCTGCAGCACGGCAGCGATCTCGTCGTAGCCTTCCGGGGCGGACTTCAGAGCCTCCTCCAGTGACCGACTACCGTCCAGCAGCTCCAGCCATTCGCGGAGAAGCGGTGCGGGTGTGGAGAGCATGAATTTGGCGCCGTGGGGGGTGACCAGTAAGGACTGGTCTGCCGTCACCTCAAGGACGTCTACCTCGGCTGCGATCACGTCGGTCAAGAAAGTGGCCCTTCCGTGAAACCTAACAGAGTGCGCGGAATGGGGCCGCTTCCAGAGGATGGAAACGACCCCATTCGCTACCGCTGAGAATTCAGCGTGTTCAGCAAGGCCTCAGCTTCAGGCCCAGCGAACCGTGGGCGCCGGGGCCACGTTGTTGTTGGCCGGGGCGCGGGTCGAGAGGTCGTCACGCTCGCCGTAGGTCTTCACCATTTGAGGCTCCTCAAATCGCAAACGTAAGTCGGGATATCCGCCCCGAATGGGAGCGCTCCCGACTGCTGACTTCTTGAAGCTAACACAGGGAGACCTTGTTGTTACAGAGGAAATTCGCTGTGGCGAAGATCACCCATTACCGATGATTACTTGCGTCACGCCTGGCGCATGCACGCATTCCGGAGTTTAGAGTTCCGCTTAATTTCGCATTCCGGGAAGTCTCCTGCGATACGATGCGTGTCGTGACGACATACCAGGCTCACCCCATCGTGGTGCGAACCGCCATCGAAAAGGACATTCCGAATCTCGTCGAATGTGCTGCCGCGCTCTTTGCAGAGGACGCCGGCAGCCGCGACTCGGCTATTAACACCAACTGGCCGCGCGAATACGGGCCGGACCGCTTCGCCACCGGTCTGCACGATCCGGATCGGCTCATCCTCACCGCTGACAGCCAGAACGGAAGCGCTGTCGCCTACCTGACTGGCACCCTCGCCCAGCCCTCGCCCATGACCACCTTCCCCATCGCCACCCTCACTGCCATGTGGGTGAGTCCCGACCATCGCGGGTCTGGCGTCGGTGCCCAACTCGTCGAGCAGTTCCTCACTTGGGCCAAGGAGCGTGGGGCTGAGCGCGCGGAAGTCACGGCCTACGTCGCCAACGAGGGAGCCCGTCGCTTCTATGCGCGCCACGGCTTCACCGACCACGCCACAACGGCCGCTCGCCCCCTGTAGACAACGCGCCTGCGGAAGCGGCCTTACCGCGGCCCCGGCACAGGAAGAAGTCGCGGGCGGGCGGTTGCGGTGCGCAGAACCCGGCCCCCATCTCCTGTAAGTGGCCAGCCGAGAGAGGGGATGCAAGGGCTGCTATGCGGCCCTGTTCACACCGATCCCAGGGGCGCGGAAGCCCTCTCGGGGCCCCGACAGGTTCTGAGAGGGCTTCTTGCTTGCGGAAAGCTTTGAAGGCCCTGCCCTGCCGGGTGATGGCCCTGGCGGTATTCGGGTAGATTGCGCGGCCTGCCCCGGCGTATCGCACCACGGTCAACGGGACTCCGTCTGGGGTGCGAGGATCACTACTGCGCCCGCACTGCACTGATTTCAGCCAGGCAGCAAGATCGTGACCGAAAAAGGCCTTTTGAGATCCGAAGGGCCTGGGCGACGTTTAGTGGCTACAACAGGCCGTTCCTACATCCACAGAACTATGTCCTGAAACCGATTCCCTCGAATGGCCGAAAGTACGCTGCCCGCGAGTGAGGAGTCTGGTGGCAAATCTGCCCAAAATTGCCCAGGCAAGCAAACCCGCTGCACCGGAAGACCCGATGAATGATGCATCGATGACCACCGGCCGAATGCCTTCCGCGTCGGCTTCTGAAGTGGTGCTGAATATCGTCGAAGAGGTCCTACGGGCAGGCACAGTGACTTTGGACGACGGTTTCTACGACTTCGGAGGGACCTCACTTCAGGCCATGCGGATCTGCGTCCGGATCGAGAAGACACTTGCTGTCGTGATCAAGCCTGAGGTCCTTCTCGACAGCGATTGCCTCGGTGACTTCGCGCGATCGGTGGCTGAGCTCAAGGACGCGTGATGACAAACCCCGTGCTGATCCACGAGGGGGTAGCGTGTCGGGCTGCGATGAAGCCTGGGGCAACAGCGGTGATCAGTGGTGTGGAACGGCTCAGCTACGCTGAACTTGATGCAGACGCTGGCAAGGTGGCGCACGCGCTGCGAGAGCGGGGAGTGGCCCGAGGAAGCATCGTTCCTGTGATCCTGCCGCGCTCGGCCCAGTTGATCACCGTGCTGCTCGGAGTGCTTAAGTGCGGCGCAGCCTACGCGGCGATGGACCCGAGCTGGCCGGACCAGCGAGTCCACGCCCTGCTGGAGGCGCTCAACCCCCCGGTACTGGTGGCCACGGCGCCGTCATCGACGCACACCGCCGTGCCTGTCTGGTCGCCCCCCGCCACCTGGCCGGCTTCCGCGACCGGCGCGGCTCCCCTGTCCGGCATCAGCGGCGCCGATCCGGCCACTGTATTCTTCACGTCGGGCACTTCTGGCACATCCAAGGCGGTGCTCTCCCCGCACCGGGCGACGACCCGCCTGTTCCGGGAGCACACCGACTGGTGGCCAGTAGGCGGGGTGATCGCCCAAGTGGCGCCAGCGTCCTGGGACGCCTTCTCACTCGAGGTCTGGGGCACGCTGCTGACCGGCGGTACCTGCGTGGTGCACCCCTCGGGCCACCTTCTTCCAGGAGGGCTGCGCACGCTGGTGGGCACGGCGCGGGTCGACACAGTCTTCCTTACCACGTCGCTGTTCAACTTCCTTGTGGAGGAGGACGTGGACTCCTTTAGGGGGCTGCGCCGTGTCCTCGTAGGGGGCGAGAGACTCTCAGCCACCCACGTCCGCACCTGCCTGGAAAGGCATCCGCTGCTCAGAGTCAGCAACTGCTACGGGCCTGTCGAAAACTGTGTGTTCGCTTCCGTCCACGCAATCGACCGAGAAGACTGTGATCTCACAGGCGGCATACCGCTGGGGCGCGCCGTTCCCGGTACCGGGATCCACGTGCTGCGGGGCGGCCAGCCGGCCGGGCCCGGAGAGACCGGCGAAATATGCCTGTCCGGGGACGGGCTGGCGCTGGGGTACCTGACAGATCCGCAGTTGACTGCCCAGAAGTTCCCCACCGTGCGAGTCGAAGGAGTCGCACGGCGCATCTACCGCACAGGCGACCTCGGCTGGCTGGACCAGGACGGCCTTCTGCACTTCAGTGGACGCGGCGACCGCCAGATCAAGGTGGCTGGCCACCGGGTGGAACCGGCGGAGATCGAGGCGGCTGGCCGGGCTGTTCACGGGGTGCGGGAATGCACGGTGCTGCCCGTAACCGACAGCGGTGGGAGCGTGGTCCGCCTGGCCATGTTCTACGTGCCTGCGCTGCCGACCGTGCCAGGCGAGCAAGGCGCCGCTTCCCCAGCGGCCGTTCGGAAGGCTCTGTCGGCGCGACTGCCCCGATATCTGGTCCCGCACCTGCTCCGGCCGTGCGCGTCCTTCCCCCTCACAACGCATGGAAAGGTCGACTCTGCGGCGCTACTGGCATCTTTGCCCTCCTCACCACGTCCTCGCACCGGCCCATGAGCAAGGAGAAGTCCGTGATCCCGCCTGGCTCCGTCCGCAGGCAGACGAGCGCAGACGTACCGTCGCTGTATCCGATGTCGTATGAGCAGGAGGGGATCTGGCTCGTCGACCAAATCGGCGACGGACCCTCCAGCTACGTGGAGGCGTGGGCACACCACCTGCGCGGTGCAATCGACGTCCCTTCCGTGCAGGACGCTCTGGACGGCATCGTGCGTCGGCACGAGTCCCTGCGCAGTCGGCTCCACATGATCGATGGACAACCGCTGCAGGAGATCGTGCCCCCACGCCCCGTCCCGCTCGCCCGCCGGCAGGTCACCGCAACCGGGCTGCGGGAAGCCGTGCGGACGGCGGTCTCAGGACCAGTGGCACTGGAGCAGCCTCCGCTGTTACGCGCGACCCTGCTCGAACTGGGCAAGGAGGAAGCGGTGCTGGCCGTGGCCGTCCACCATGCGGCGGTAGACGGCTGGTCTCTCCAACTCCTCGACGAGGAGTTCAGCGAGCTGTACCGGGCAGCCGTCGGGGGAACCACTGCGACGCTGCCCGAGCTGCCGTTGCCATTCAGGGCGTACGCGCAGCAGCAGCGTGCGCGGCACACCGATGGGATGGCCTACTGGCGTAAGGTCCTCGCCGACGCCCCCCTTGAGTCCACCTTTCCGCCCGACCGGCCCCGTCCGGACATGCTCAGCCGCCGCGGCGCGGTAGTCGACTTCACCGTGGACCGCGAGATCACCAAGCGGCTGCACCGGCTGTGCCGTGAACTCAAGGCCTCCCCCTATACGGTACTGGCGGCCGCCGTCACTGCCCTGCTCAGCAGGCACAGCGGTCAACAGAACGTGGTTTTGGGTGCACCGGTCTCGCGTCGTGAGGGGCCCGAGCTGGAATCGATGATCGCCTGCCTCGCCGAGGTCCTTCCCCTGCGCCAACCGGTACGGCCCGAGGAGCCGTTCAGGGAACTGGCACTCGGGACGAAGCAGAGGATCCGTTCCGCCGTCGCCCATCGGGACATCCCTTACACCCGGTTGGTCTCTGAAGCGGGCGTGCCACGCGTACCTTCCCGCTCCTCTCTGTTCCAAGTGGTACTGACGGTGGACGACGGGCCACCGCCCGGCCTGTCTCTGCCGGGTGTGTCGGCACAGCGGCTGTATCCGCATGCGGGCACAGCAAAGTTCGACGTCTTCTTCCATCTCACTCCCGAGAACGGAGCGCTGCGAGGACGCCTGGAGTACGCGACAGACCTGTTCTCGGCACGAACCGCCGAAGAGCTGACCCTTCGATTTCGTGCACTGCTCGCTGACGCGGTCACTCACCCCGACCAGACGGTGGCCCAACTGGCGATGCTCTCCCAGGCGGACCACGATCGGGTCGTGGGATCCTGGGCCGCGGGACCGGAGCCGGAACCTGATCCGCCCGTTGCCCACGAGGCATTCCGCCTGGCGGCCGGCCGAACCCCCGATGCAACTGCCGTGCTGCACGGGGAGGACGGGTGGAGCTACGCGGAGCTCGACGCGGCAAGTACCGCGCTGGCGGAGCAACTGGTTGCCGCCGGGCATGGGCAAAGCAGGGTAGCCATTCTGCTGGAGCGCTCCCTTGGGCTGCCGCTGGCCGTGCTGGCCGTACTCAAGGCCGGCGGCTGCTGCGTGGCGGTCGACCCCGGATATCCAGCGGAGCGCGTCGCCCTCATCCTGCACGACAGTGCAGCCGGGACCGTGCTGACCACCCGGAACCTCCAGCACCTGGTGACCGGTCAACCCGCTGTCCAGACGCTGCTCCTGGACGAAGCCCCGTCGACGCATGCCCGGGCCACATCAGACGACACGTTCCCCACACTGCCTGAAGTGACCGGGCACGACCCCGCTTACCTGATCTACACCTCAGGTTCCACTGGCCGGCCGAAGGGGGTGGTGATGCCGCACCGGGCGCTGGCCGGCCTGATCAGCTGGCAACAGCACCGGACCAGCACGACACGGGGTTCACGGACGGCTCAGCTCGCCCCACTCAGCTTTGACGTCGCCTTCCAGGAGTTGTTCGCCACCTGGGCCGGCGGCGGAACGCTGGTCCTGGTCGACGAGGACGTCCGACGAGACCCCACGCGGCTGCTTGGCTTCGTCACGGAGCAGTCCATCGAGCGGCTCTTCCTCCCGTTCGTGGCCCTGCAGCAGCTGGCGGACTGCGCGGCGGCGGACGGATGGCGCTGCGCCAGCCTCCGAGAGGTGGTGACCGCAGGCGAACAGTTGTTCATCACCCCCGCAGTCAGACGGTTCTTCACACAGAGCACCAGTGCCGTGCTCGACAACCAGTACGGCCCCTCCGAGACCCATGTCGTCACCGCCGAACTGCTTTCCGGCGATCCCGCGGCTTGGCCGGAACGGCCGCCCATCGGACGGCCGGTGCCCGGCGCCAAGATTCTTGTTTTGGACGGACAGCTGCGCCCGGTGCCCCCTGGCACGCCGGGTGAGATCTGCATCGGCGGGACCGGTCTCGCCCTCGGCTATCACGGACAGCCGGCAGCGACCGCACAGAAGTTCGTAGCTGACCCCTGGGCTGCCGCACCCGCCCGGCTGTACCGCAGCGGTGATTTCGGTCGGTTCCTGCCGGACGGCCGGATCGAGTTCCTCGGACGCAGGGATGAGCAGGTGAAGATCCGTGGTGTCCGGGTGGAGCTCGGCGAAGTCGAAGCCGCTGTCAAAGGGCTGCCGGGTGTGGCCGACGCCGTGGTGACCGCCGGTACGTCGCAGGCCGGTGACAGGCGCCTGGTCGTGCACTACCTATCCGCCAGCGGAACCGCGCTTCTGGCGGCGGACCTGCGTGCCCAGCTCGGCCTGCGGCTGCCCTCTCACCTGATCCCCGCGCATTACGTGCCGCTGTCTGCGTTGCCGCTCACCGCGAGCGGCAAGGTCGACCGGTCACGGCTGCCAGAACCAGAGGAAACGGGCACGGCGACGCAGCCTCGGCGGCCGATGAGCGACGCAGAACGCCGGGTCGCCACGCTGTGGTGCGAGGTACTCGGCACGAACGAGATCGGACCGGACGAGGACTTCTTCGCGCTGGGCGGGGACTCGCTGCTCGCCGTACGGCTACTTCTGAAAGTGCGTGAGGACTGGGGGATCCGCCTCGGCCTAGGGGCGATGTTCGCCGCACCCACCATCGCCCGCATGGCGACGGTTCTTACCAACGGCGCCGCAGAGACGGCTCCCGGTACGAACACAGACGCTGAACTGGCTCCCGACATCATCGCGCAGGGCACCGGCAAGCGGGCAACGGGCCCTGCCCGATACGTCTTCCTCACCGGGGCCACCGGCTTCCTGGGCAGCCATCTCCTGCATGACCTGCTGGCCCACACCAAAGCGGTTGTGTACTGCCTGGTGCGCTCACCCGATGAGGAGTCTGCGCAGCAGCGGCTGCGCACAACCCTCGCCCACTTCGGGCTGTGGGACGAGGCGTTCGCGCAGCGGCTGATCGCCGTCCCGGGTGATCTGTCGCTCGAGCGACTGGGTTTGCCTCCAACGGACTTCGATGCCCTTGCCCGGCAGGTCGACGCTGTCTATCACACTGGCGCCTGTGTCAACCTTGCGCTCTCCTACGAGCAACTGAAGGACACCAATGTACGCGGCACCGCGGAAGTACTGCGCCTGGCCGTTCAGCACCACACCGTCCCCCTTCACCACGTTTCCACGGTGGGCGTCTACGCGAACGCTGATGGACGTGGCGCCATCCGGCCGGACGATCCGCTGCCCCCGGACGGCACGTTGAGCAACGGCTACGCACAGAGCAAATGGGCGGCCGAGGTGCTGCTGCGGCAGGCCCGTCAGCGCGGTTTACCCGTGTCGATCTATCGGCCCACTCGAATCACCGGGGCTGCCGTCGGCGGACTCGGGCCAACTACCGACTACCTGTGGCTCCTGCTCAAGGGGTGCGTCGACGTAGGCATGGTGCCCAACGACACCGAAGAGATCTTCGACCTGGTGCCGGTCGACTACGTCAGCCGCGCCGTGCTGGAACTCTCGCGGCAGGACGCTTCTGGCAATTTCCACGTGACAAGCGAGCGCTTCCTGCGGCTGACCGAGGCGGCCAAGTACCTGCGCGCGCTGGGCTACCGGATTTCCGAAGTACCGCTGGCGAAGTGGCGTCAGGCCGTCGAGGGTGAACCGACCAATGCCGCCTACCCGTTACTGACCCTGCTACCCGCAGACGTGGGTTCCTCAGGCGGTGATACTCCGTGTGTCTTCGATGCGCACGCGACGCGAAACGCTCTAGCCGACAGGGGGATTCACTGTCCGATCGTGGATGAGGAACTCTTCGCCGGGTATGTGCGGGCATACGTCCGGAGCGGCTTCCTGCCGCCGCCCGGACAGATCCAGGGTGGGTGAGTGCGAGTACGCGCGATGGAGGGCATGGTGTCCTGCCGTCCGGCGATCGTGAGGTTGGTACTGACCGCAGCTATCTCCCAGCGGCCCGACCCGCAAGGGGCCGTCGACGAGATGGGTGATCAGGGTGTCGGTGTGGTCGACGACCTCGAGCGGGTCTGTGGGCTTGGCCTGCTTCCCAGCCAACGATGTCTGCCTTCGCCGGAGAGACCGGCCTGGCCGGAGCCGTCGCCTGCCTGCAGCAATCCCTCGACGAGGGCTCACTTCAGGCAGGCGACGAGCTGACAACCGCCCTGCGCCTGTACGAACGCTACGCCCAGGGATGACGGCCTGAGTTCTGACGACACGCTGCCGGTGCGTGGTAAGGACCGTGGGATGCCGGCAGCCCACCCATCAACCACCAGGGGGTGCATGACGCCCACAGCACCGGCTGGCATGTTGAGCTGCCGACCGTACTGATGAGTGCACAACCCGCCGCCCCGGACATCTGGTGCCCACGTTGGCTGGGACACGAGGGCGAGTCAGAGTTGGCCTCGCTGCAGCGACCTCAGTCGAAGCCGAGCACGGCTCGAGACAACTGCCATTCCTGTACCGCCCACACCCACCGCCCTGTAGACGTCCTCACCAAGCCTGTGGTGGCCTCATCCAACAGGACGCGGTCACCACAGCAGCACTGAGACCTCAAACCCAGTGGAGCCACACGTCTCTGACCAGCGCAAACTCGGCGCCCGCTATAGCGGTCTGCACGAGAATGACATGGCCATTCGTCGTTCATGTTCGTGCCAGTTGAGCACCATCCGTCAGTGCCGATCACGAGGTCAGAAGGCCCGATCCACTGACACTCAGACGACGATGTTCAACTGACACTCCCCTGCAGACCTGCAGCCCGGACACTGCGTGCTGCTGCTCACCGCCCGTCAGAAGGCGGGGGAAACCGTCCTGCGGTGCGTGTGGCGGCTCACCGCCCGGGGCTACCGCTGGAACGGCGCTGCCCTGACCCGCTTCGGCCAGAAATTGTCCGAGGGCATCGCGTGGCTCGCCCTCGGGGACCTGGTGGTCGCCGAGGCGCCCACCGCCCGCACACGGCCGACGGCGCCGGACCTGTCTATGTCGGTCTACGGCAAGCTGGACGCGTCGCCGGTGACTGCGGAGGTCGTCTCTGCCTCGATCGCCACCACTCCGGCAGGCGAGGTCCCCGTCATGCTGCGCCCGTGGATCAAGGCAACCGTCCCCGTGACTCTGTATCCGTCGCGGTCCGTCGGGAGCGACTACTTCGGCGCTGACTGCCTGCTCGCCCCCGCAGGCGACCACGCCGCTCTCGACGCGGAACCGGGTCCTGTCGGTGCTCCCCGCCGGCTATCTCGCGTCGAACGCCTGCCACCTCGAAGATCTCGCCGAGTACGCTGTCGCGGAGGGCCGCAGCCCGCGGAGGGGGCCGCGTTCGCCCGTTGGGTGATCTCGTCGGAGATCCTGACGTTCGGGGTGTACAACGCGGCGTACGAGTGCTGGGAGCGGTCGCTCACCTGCACCATGACCGCTGCCAAGGCGGTGCTCATGTACACGCGGATGAATGGTGCGGCGCTGGGTCTGGAGTGCGGTTGCGGGCGGCGTCATCGGGGTTGGCCGTGGGAGCGCACTACGGTGTGGGACGACGAGGAGCGCCGTTACCGCAGCTTCGGCGAGGTCGACATGGACCGGGCCGGCGGCCTGATCGCCGCGCGCGGGTAACGGGTCACGGGCGAGTGGTCGACCGGTGACGTTGTCCGCCGGGTGGCCGTCGAGCCGAACGCCGCGCCGTCCGGCCCGGGAACGGCCGAAGCGTGGGAGTCCGAGGGCGGAGCCTGCCCCGGCATGGAGCCGCTGCGCGGCCCGGAGCCTGGCCCGGCGGCCATCACCGTTCCGCAGGAGCACGGAAGACGCCTCCTGACCCGCTGCCCGGGCCGGGCCGACGGGTTCGGCCCGGGCAGCCCGCCCCCCTCTCTCGCTGTGCGCCGCCGCCCGGAAGGCCTCGCCATGCTCCGCTCCGAACTCCGCCTGAATGCCCCGTTGTTTGTCGCTCAGTCCGCCGTTAGCAACCACACCGGCCTCATCGCCCGGGCTGGGCTCGCCATGCCGGCCGCGCCCTTCGGTACCCCTGCCTGGCAGCTTCCCGCCCTGGTCTCCTACCTCCAGCGCCTCCACCAGGACGACGAGGACCCCTCCCCCGAACTGTGGCGCGCCCACACCGAACGCCCCATCGGCCCCGTTCCCCGGCCGCACATCCGCTACCAGGGAGACGGCCTGCACGATGCGGACGCGGTGTGCGTGCTCGACATCCAGCTCGGCCCGCGCGACAAGGAGACCGGCTGGCTTCCCGCCGACCTCGCCGTCATCGAACAGGAGGAGGGCGCCTGCCCCTTCGGGCGCGTCACACGCCGCCACGGCGTGGAGGCGATCGCCGCGTACGCCGCCGAGGAGCTCACCGCCGAGCACGCCCGGCTCATGGACCGTGCCCGCCGGCACCCGGACTCGTACTTCCTGCGCCTCGCCGACCTGGCGCAGCGCGCCGCCGACTGGGCCGACAAGGTCCATGCCGCTCACGCCGGCTCCTCTGCACACGCAGGCCCCGCTCGTAAGCTCTGCGCGGCCAGAACGCGTAGCCCTCCAGAAACCGGTACAGCGGTGGTCCCAGAGCACTCATGACCAATCCAAGGAGGACCGCGGCGACGAGGAACGCGGACGTGCTGTTGCCCATCGGCGGCCATTTGTCCAGGGGACCGGGTCCCTTGAGACTCGGCGCGACGGCGAAGATGAAGACGGCGAGGTTGAGGCCGGTGGGCAGAATCCATCCGACAAGCAGTCCCCAGCCGCCGCCCAGCACGCCCTTGGCGATGTCTCCCGTCGCTATCCCCGTGGCCAGTCATCGTCGGGATGGAGTGGAGGGCCCGGAGGCCGGCCCGCTTTGAATTGATCGCCGAAAGCCCTGTGCGTGTCCCCGCCCCTGGGCGTGGGCCTGGGTGGGGGATGTGGGATCGGCGGGGCCGACGGTGGTCTGATCAACTCTGGGACGGCTCGTCGTAGTTCTTCGAGGTCGTCGCCGTTGGAAACGGTCATCTCTTGGTCGGAGGGAAGCCGCACGACGATCTCGATATCGGCCGCCAGCTGAGTCCGCAGCCACGCTCCCAGTGTTCCGATCAGTCGCTCGCTGGTCGCACCCGGCCGCAGCTCGATGACCAGAGCCCGGTTGCGTGCCTGGTCAGGTGTGCCAGCCCGTTGCGGATCCCCGTCCCAGGCCTGGTCGTCGAGCGTGACGGTGCCGTGTTTCTGCCTTCAGACCAGCCGAACCACCGCTGCAAGTCGGGCAGGGCAGTGTCCGCGGCATCGGCGGGAACAACAGTGATCAAGAATTTCATGCGCTTCCCCCGAACCCTTCTTGGCCTCAAGCAGCGTAGGGCAGCGTTGCTCTCGCGCGGCGATTGTGGCGTGCGGTGTTCTTAGGCCGCAGCAGCAGGTTCGTGCAGCATCACGGGCGCAGGCGGTTTCACATCCTTCAGCCGCCGCGAATCAACAAACAGCAGACTCACGGGTATGGCTTTGACAGCGGTTTGTGGTTCCACTTGGCAATCAGGGCTGGGACCACCCGTGTTGGCGGCCGGGTGAGGTGAGGAAGTTTTGGCCCCACCGTCCTTGTTGCGGTGGGAGCATCGATGCGCTCTCCGGTGGGAGGAGGCATCGGTGGCTATCGCTTCCAACGAATCGTTTGGAGGGTGGACAAAGACCTTCACCGATCCCCGGCTCTGCGCGGCGATCGTGGACCGGCTCACCTTCGGCGGCAACATCATCGAGCCGGCACTGACTCCTACCGTCTTGCCCACGCCCAGGCCCCAGCAGGACAGCGGCTGACCGCACCCGCCACGGTCACACCCCGGAGGTTCCACCGGCTCGGACCCGGGCCAGCACCTGGTCGGCCAACTCCTGCGGGGTCAGCTCTCCGTCCAGGAACACCGTGTCACTGGGCAGGGTGTCGGCCGCCGCCATGCACGGCGCGATCCTTTCCTTGCACCAGCGCCGAACCTTCTCGTCCTGCTCAGGGTTGTCCGGGGTGAAGCTCCGGCCGTCGATCCGCTTCTCCAGAACCTCTCGGGAGACCTTCAGGAAGAAGTGGTGGACGTCGATGCCCGCATCCGTCAACGCGCCGAAGACCTCACCGACATAACCGTGATTGACCAAGGTCATGGGGACCAGGACCGGGCGGCGATACTCCTCGACCAGGCCCACCGCCAGGTCGGCGACCTGCCGACGCCACAGCCGAAGGTCCTGGAAGTCGCCGGTCGGCACCTCCACGATCTCCCTCAGCACATAGCCGACCATCTCCGGGTCATAGACCAGCACCTCGGGCCAGCGCGGACGCAACTCGTCCACCAGCGTGGTCTTCCCACTGCCGAACGCACCGTTCACCCAGACGATCAACGCGATCCTCCCCGCCCCGTTGCCGTGCCCCCGCGTCGGGCCCGGCATGTCGGATCAGCATGCCGCGCGGCCTGGATGGGGCCAACTCCACTGCCAGATCAGCCCGAAAGATCGCTAAGTGGGGGCCGAAACCCGCTGCCGAGCGGAGCCAGCTCACGTTGTCGAAGCCACGGGTACGACCAGTCAGACCACAATGTCAGGTCGGGTCTGTGAACCGTGCAACTCAAGTGCGGCTGGCTTCTACGGCAGTCAGGGTCTCCCGTGTCGCCGCCGTTCTCGGGTTGGCCGGGCCGAGGATGTGCGTCTGTATGTCGAGAAGACCCCGGAGTTCTGTGATTGCCTCTTCGATCCTGCCTTGGCTGGCCAGCGTCTCGCCGAGCGCGAGTCTGGCGTCTCCTACGAGATGGTGCTCGGGCCCGAGCACTCGGTTCTCAAGGGCGATGACCGCCCGCAGTTCTGTCTCTGCCTCCCGGTGGCGTCCCTGCGCGGATATCGCCCGTGCAAGTTCGTAGCGGGCGTCGAGTACGTTGACGTGCTCTGCTCCCAGCACGCGTAGTTCTGTCTCCAGCACGTCGCGCAACTCTTGTTCTGCTTCCTGTCCTCGGCCGAGCTCTGTCATGACCCCGGCCCGGTTGGCGCGCGCTTGCAGTGTGTAGGGGTGTCGGGAGCCAAAGACACGCAGGCGAGTCTCGACCAGTTCGCTGTACATGAGTTCCGCCTCTGCGAGGCGCCCCTGATAAGCGAGCTGCAGGCCCAGGTTGTTGTAGGTCATCAGGGTGTAGGGATGCTCCGGCCCCAGCACCCGGGTCCGAATGACCAACAGGTCGCGGTAGCCGGCCTCGGCTTCTGCGTAACGTCCTCGCTCTCCGACGGCCCGCAGCAGCCAGTGACGTGTGGCCAGAGTCTGCGGATGCTCAGGCCCCAGCACCCTGAGCTGGTCGCGCAATACATCGCGGCAGGCGCTCTCGGCCTCGACCAGACGCCCCTGTTCTACGAGTAGATGTGCCGATTCATGACGTGTAGCCAGCGTGGCGGGGTGATCCGGACCCAAGGTGTCGAGTTGAGCCGTCAGAATGCCGCTCAGCTGTGATTCCGCTTCGGTATGGCGTCCTTGGTACAGGGCAGCGAGGGCTTGTTGGTATCGGAGACAGAGCACCGCCTCGTGGTCCGGGCCGAGAGACTCCGCCTGGCGCAGGGCATCGCGTGTCAGCGCTTCCGGGGCCGACCACGCCCCGCTCCACCTCAATGCCGGGCAACTGCTCACAACAGCCCACGCGATCGCGGCAAGGCCCCTGTCGGACAGTGCAGCCGGGGGAAGACACAGCAGGGAACGCACGTGGGGCAGCAGCCGAAGCCAGAAGGGCCAGTCCTCGGGGTCGTCCGGTCGTAGTCGGCCGGTGGCGACTCGTAGTGCGCGGGCGGCTGCTGTCGTGATGTATACGTCCAGGTGTTGGCGGCTGGCGGCCGCTACCAACGGGTGAACGACCACGCTGGCGGCTTCCTCGCATCCAGGCGTTGCCCCCAGCTCGAGTAATCCCACGGAGAGCAAGGCCTCCAGTCCGCTTCGAACGGACATGTCCGCCATACCGAGGCCGTCTCCCAGTACCTGCAGGTCCAGCAGCGAGGAGGTGATGTCCGCAGACGGGGCAAAGCAGGACAGGACCCTCAGCAGCGGCCGGGCCTGGGCTCTGTCCTGTGCTGCCAAGGCGTCGAGGGACAGCTCCCAGGTGTGTGTCACGCCCGATCGGGGATCACTTGCCTGGCCCATGAGCAGCGGGAATCGATCGTCAAGTGCCTCCAGATAGGAACTGAAGGTGCGTTCCAAGGCAAAGGGCGATCCCAGATACACCCCTGCTTGGTGAAGGCCCAGTGGGAGGCCGCCGAGGCGTTGGGCAAGTAGTTGCGCCTCAGCCGCAGGCCCGGCGTGCGGAGCGAGATCCTGAAGGACGCGAGCGCCGGCGGTAGCGTCCAGGCAGAGGACTGGCACCACGACACCGTGGCGGCCCCAATCTCTTTGGTCTTTGACCCGGCTGGTCACAACGATCAGGCCGGCGTACGTGGCGCGGAGCCAGCCGCTGCCATCGCGCGCAGGGGCGTCACCGAGCGCCAGCGTCGCAGTATCGTCGGCGTTGTCGAAGACGAGCAGCCATCCTCGCTCCGCCTCCAGTCGCTCCCACAGAACGTCGGCCGCGTTGCGGACTCCGGCTCGGGCCTCCTCCACTTGCGTGGCCGGCGCGCCCAAGGTGAGAGCCAATTGGAGGAGGGAGCCCAACAGTGACCTCTGCTCCGTGGCAGACACCCACCACACTCTGCGCCCTTGGCGTTCTGCGCGCTCTGCCAGCGCGAGGGCCAGGGTTGTCTTTCCTGTGCCGCCCAAGCCGGCCAGCACCTGAAAGCGGCCGTCAGGTGCGGAGAGCCGGCTGCTCAGCAGCTCCAGCACGTCATCCCGGCCGTGGATCTGCCCCAGTCGTCCCGTTGGAGGGTGCAGCGTTCGTGCAATGGGCACTGTGGTGAGAGCCGATGGCGGGGAAGCATCAGGGGCTGGCAGGGTTGGTGCTCGCCTCGTGCCATTCTCCGGGGGCGGACCTGGGTCAGTAGCCGGCGCGGGACGAGGTGGCTGTCGGCCCTGGAGGAGCGCCACCACAACACTCATCACGCCCGCGAAGGTTCCCACCACGGTGAGTGCTGTCACCAGGTCCACACAGTGACTGTAGGGGGATGGCAGGCACCTCAGCGAGGATGCCGGATCCTGACCGGAAACTCACGCCCAAGCAGCCGTTGCCGTTTCGGTCTTGCACGGCGCCGGCCGAACGCGAATTCCCGGTCAGGCGATCCGGCCGCGGTGAAGGAACCTGCCGCGGAATGAGGGCAGGGTCTCCTGGACAGTCCAGGGGTTGTGCCGAATCAGTGGGCGCTTGCACCCCAGTTCCCTGCCCCGGGGCCCGGCATCGGTCCATCCTGGCTACCTGCGCTGCACCCGGCGACACCCCCGCCGCCGCGTCTACCGTCGGCTCCGGGAAGACCTGTACGCCCTGCGGATCATCTCCGCCCGCCTGCCAAACCGCATACGGCGCTCGCCAGAGAGCCGATCCGCCTTGACCTGCGGCCCACCGGGAATCACCTGTCCGGGTCGCCTCGACGGGCTGCTTCAGCAGCATTTGAAGCCTTGAATGATCCCCTGGCCAGCCAGGGGGCGGTTGAGGTGCTGATGCCGTAGACGGCATCACGAACATCGCCACCGCCCATCTGATGCAACTTCCGGCGCTTCGTGGAGGAACCGAGGGCCACCGCACCCCGTTCCACGTCCGGAACAAGCATGTGCCCGCCTTCGAACGGCAGCGCGCCGCCTAGCGCAGAAGCCGGTCACGTCACTCGAGGCGCCCACGAGATTGACAGCAACCCACCAAGAGCGTCATATTGATTACGCGAAATGGCGGCAAAGCGGTGGGCGGCGGAAAGCATCCCCTATGAGGGTGTCGGCCCAGAGCGGCAACCCCGGCCGAACGTCCCGCCGACCACCATCACCAACTCGACTCGCCCGCCGGTGCGTGAGCGCCGCAGGGACAAAGAGGAGCAGGCCCCAAGTATAGGGCCGCGGCCAGAAGCGGAGAGTGCAATGACCAAGGCCCTGAACCCGCAGCGCCGCGTCGTCGGCGGCCGCGCCCTGGTCAACCGGGACTGGATCCGCGAGTACACCGGCGCCAGCGGCGGCTCCGCGGCCCGCTGGTACAAGGTGCGCGACGAGCAGCCGCAGGAGCACCGTCACCCGGAAAAGGAGCGGATCGAGGGGACCGACTTCTACGACGAGCAGCAGTTCCGGAGCTTCTACACATGGTTCCAGGCGGAGAAGGCGAGCAAGGTCCTCAAGGCCGACCCCGAACTGTACGAGCTCGACCCTGAGGATGTCGTCTCCATCAACAAGGCCGCCGAGCTGCTGAACTTCAGCGGGGCCTCGGTGATCCGCAAGTACCAGCAGGCGAACCCCGGCTACTTCCCGGCCCCCGCCGGCGAGGTCGAGGGCCCCACCGGCCGCATGATCCAGGCCTTCCGCGTCGGCGACCTGCAAGCTTTCGACGGCAAGCGCACCGGGGACAAGCTCGGCAAGGCCGGCCGCCGTCCGGGGCCGCAGCCCGAGGCGCCTGTCGGCCGCCGCTCCGCCCTCGAGGAGGCCCTCGCCTCCGAGCTGAGCGCCCGCGGGGGCATCGAGCCGCTCACCGCCACACAGCTGGCCGCGCAGTACGCCGCCCAGGCGATCGAGCGCGACGGCTACCACCCCGGCCTGGCCGCAGAGCTCAGCGCGCAGTACGGCGGTCCGCAGAGGTCCTGGGAGTACGTCGTACGCAACGCCCGCAAACACCACCCCGAGGCCACGCCCTCCCCCTCCCCCGCCGGCCGGCGAGTGGAGATCGCCCTGACCGCCCTGCGCGAGCGCGGCGACGTCCGGGGCCTTGCCGCCTCCCTCGCCCGCGAACACGGAGGCAGCCCCGACGTGTGGTCCCGCGCAGTGAACACCGCGCGCACCCAGCTCACCGAACCCACCACCTGATCGCGCCCCTCCCGAAAGCCGAACCGATGGCCAGCTTCCAGATCCGCGATACCACCACCTGTCAGCTCCTCGCCCGCGGCCTGCCCGACTACCCCGCAGCCGAGGCCGCCATCGACCGCATCGACGACCAACTGGAACACGACCTCCAGCACAACAACGAGCACACCGGACGCATCCGCCTGGACATCGAAAAGGTCACCGCCGGCATCACCGAGCCCGTCGGCCACCACATCCTTCTCATCGGCGTCGACGACACACCCCGCCTCTGACCACCGCGCGAGAACCCGCAGCCGGACAGGGGCCATTGTCCTCAGCCCACGCCCAGCACACCCGTCGAGGCCACCTCGCCCACCGAACAAGGACCATGGGTACGCTGCCAGCATGATTCGCGCTGTGGTCTTCGATGTCGGCGAGTGCCTCGTGGATGAGACGACCGAGTACAGCACGTGGGCGGACTGGCTCGGGGTGCCCCGGCACACCTTTCACGCGATGTTCGGGGCGGTCATCGCCCAGGGCCGCGACTACCACGAAACGTTCCAGGAGTTTCGGCCCGGCTTCGACCTTGATGCGGAGCGGGAGCGGCGTGCGCAGGCCGGACGGCCCGAGACGTTCGGCGAGGACGATCTGTATCCGGACGTCCGCGATGCTCTGGCTGCTCTGCGTGCGGATGGTCTGTGGCTGGGGGTTGCCGGGAACCAGACGGTGCGGGCCGGGCGGATCTTGCGAGGGCTGTTCGGCCAGGATGTGGATCTGATCGGCACCTCCGACGACTGGGGGGCTTCCAAGCCGGCGCCTGCGTTTTTTGAGCGGGTGGCAAAGGTGGTGCCGGTCGAGGCCGAGGAGATGCTGTACGTCGGGGACCGCGTCGACAACGACATCCGCCCGGCTCACCAGGCGGGGATGCATACGGCGCTGGTGCGGCGCGGTCCGTGGGCGACGGTCCAGTGGCGCAGTGAGGAAGCGCAGAAGCTGCCGACGTTCCGCGTGGAGAGCCTGCTGGAGTTGTCGGGTCTGATTGCGCAGTTCAACGGCTCAGCGCGCTGATGGCGGTCGACCAGCCGTAGAGGCGGTCGTCGAGTCCGCGTACGCAGGGCTGGTGCTGGTGCGCGATGAGCATGCGGCGGACTTCTCGTACGCGGTCCATGCCCATCGCGTACCAGGTGCGCTCGAGGTGATCGAGGGCGCGCAGGGCGTACTGGCAGGCCTGTTCGAGTTGGCCGGCGGCAGCCTCGACTGCGGCCAGGTCGCCGAGGACGACGGTGCGTTGTTTGTCGTCGCTGGGTTTGAGGGCGTCGAGAACGTGCTGCAGCGTCTCTCTAGCCTGGGGCAGGTGGCCTGCGATGAGCTGGGTGTTGCCTGCTGCCGGCGGCGAGAATGCCCTCGGCGTGCTGAATGAGCTGGAGGGCCGTGCGTGTGTGGCCGCAGCGTGTCTCGCATTCGGCTTCGACCGCGTCCAGCCAGGCCAGGAGGTTGGCGCAGGCAGGGCCTCGGCGGGCGTAGGTGCGGGCGGCGGTGATCCGCTCCAGGGCCGCGTCCCGCTCCCCTGCCCAGGCCGGGATGAAAGCGGAGTGCGCAAGGATCGCAGCGCCGAGCAAAGGCGCGTCCGCTTCGCCTGCTGCCTGCAGGGCGCGCACGAGGGTCTGCCGGGCGCGGTCGGCGTCGCGGAGGTCGAAGAACTCGATACGCGCGGCCACCAGCCATGTCTCGCCGAGGGCGGCCGCGATGCGCTGCCGGGTCTGGCCGGCTGTCTCCAGGAGCAGAGCGCATCCCAGGGCGGCATGGGCGAGCGCAGCGGGGTGGAGAGTGGCGGGGGCGACGGACCAGTACAGGCGGCGGTGGGAACGGGTGACGGCCGTGAAGTCCTCTGCCGCGGTGGCCGGTTGCAAGGAGAGCGCCTGCCTCGGTACGGCCGGCAGACCCCCGCCCGTGACCGCTCCGGCGAAAGCGCTGTGCCGGGCGCGTTCGGGGTGCGGCCCATCCGGCGGAGTGAATCCCAAAGACTGAAGGTCCTGGCCGAGTAGGCGGGTGAGGGCCTGAGCCATCTCTGGCTGCGGCCACGGCGGAGTGTCGGACTCCCATCTGCGGACCTGACGCACCCCCACCTGCAAGGCGTCCGCGAGGGCCTGTTGCGAGTGATAACCGGCCGCCACACGGGCGGACTTGAGCCGGGTGCTGCCTGCCGGGCGCACCTGTGCCTCACCTCCGCATCGAGCACCGATGCAAGTGTTGCCGAAAGCCCTCCACTTGACCACCCGTCGCCTCCGCGCAGCCCCCAAAGTCCTTTTCAGGGCCATAAGAAGACCTCTTGAAGTCCTCGGTTTGCTGTTGCTCGAGGGCCAGGGTGATAGCCACCTTTAGATCGCCTCAGGCGACGCCGAGGAGCCGCACGATGCCGACCACCCGTCTCTCGACCACCGCTCCGCACGCCCGCGCGCCCCGGCGTCATCATCAACGCACAGCATGGGCTGGTCGAAGGCGGCGTCTCGTCCTCGCAGCGTCCGACGGCGAAGGCACCGGAGCAGCCGCAGGCAGCAGAACACCGGCTGCCCTGTTACCCATGCATGCCCACACTGCCGACAACTGGTCATGCATGGGAACAGGCCCAACTGGCCGCCCCCTCGGCCGGCAGCAGGCTTGCTCCTCGCCTCGAGATCTAACGGATCAGGACCACGGGCATCGAGCAGACCCAGGGGCGCACCACAGCGTTACGCATCCCCCTGCAGGAGTTGCGCAATGAACCGCACCCTGAACACAACGCCAGCCACCCAGCCGGTGGACATCGACACGATGCGCCACAGCATCAGCCAGCTCCTCGGCCGCGATGCGCCGCCGCCCGCCCGCGACGAGCTGCCCGTATCAGACAGCCTGCTGCGCGGGCACCTGCAGCTGATCATCCCGGAGGTCGAACGCGCCGCACACGCCCGGGACGAGGACGACGTGCCCCGCTACTGCGCCCTCGCCTGCGTCGGCGAGGCCCGCGGCAAACTCCGCGCCACCGCCGCGCAGGGCGAGCACGGTGCCCTCACCCACGCGCGCAAGCTCGCCCGCACCCTGGCGGCCCTGTGCGACCACTACGAAGCCCTGACCGACGCCGTGATGTGCCTGGCCTGCGACCAGCCCCTGCGCGACGACGAAGAAACGCTCCCCTACGGCCTCGTCAGGCCCAGCGACTCAGCCACCCGGGCGGGCAGCCTCCACACCCGATGCGCCCACGCCGTCCGCCGCCACTAATAACCCCCGCCCTGCCAAGGCCGCGCCCCCACCATCACCGCCCCCGAACACTCAAGCCCTGGGCAAACCGGGCCCCGGGGCGCGCCTCCGACAAGGGCCAACCGCAGGCACCTTCGGTGCCCTTCCCCTCCCCGCCACCACCTCACACGAGCCGCCACGAGCCGCCGCGGGCCGCCACCGCCCGGCGCCCGCCCCACCGGAGACCGCCATGAACACCCACGCCGATCCCCCGCCCGTCAGGCCGCCCAGCCTGCCACGGCGCAGCGACCGGGCACCGGACGCCCCCGAGATGATCCGGCAGTGGCTCGCCACCGCTCACGACGTGCCGACACGAGCACGCGCCGAGTGGACCGACCAGGGTGTGGCCCTGCTGCCGCTGGGGCGGCGCTTCGCCGCCATCCGCATCCCCGGCGCTCTCATCCACGCCGCCGCCGGCAGCGACGTCCCCGGCCTGATCACAGAAACGGTGCGCGAGGCGCTCGACGGTCCGGTCATCCACGACCACCTCACCACCGGGCCCGCCTACTACGTCCTCGTCGCCCACGGACGCGGCATGCCCTGGTGGGGGCCAACGACACGCCACTCCTTGCCACCGGCAGCTACCTCGGCGTCCCCGCCCTCGACCGCACCACACCCCCCGGAACCCACTGGGTCACCCCACCCTGCCACCGCAACGGCCTCTGCCCGCACGACGCCGTCCTCGACCTCATCCTCAGAGCACGCCGCGCACTGCGCGCAGCCGCCCGCAACAACGCCTGCGGTCCACCCCCTCAAGGCTGACTCCACATCAGCCCACCCCCGGCCCCCAGGCCACCACAGCCCCGGGCCCCCCGTCCCTGCCGGACGCCGATCCGAGACCCCCGACTCGACCAGGCCCGGCAGGGGGCGGGATCCCGGCCGGCGCGCCCCCGGCGGACCGCTGCGGTCTGCCGGGGGGCGCCTCTGAGGCTGCCGGGTCTGCAGATCAGCGGTCTTGGGCGGCTGCTTCGGCCTCGGAGTCGGCGATGCCGAGGTTGGCGTAGGCGACCGGGTTGGCGTACTCCCACACCTTGATGATCTGGCCGTCGGCGACGTCGATGCGGAAGATGTAGACGTTGTTGTAGACGAGCTTCTCCGCGCTGGACAGGATGTCGCCGTTGGCCTGGAGGAACACCGAGCGGGCGTCCTCGCTGACCGTCCAGACCTTGTCCAGGAAGGCGACGTGGTCGAACTTCGCCGCGACCGACTCGACGTAGGCGAGGACGGCGGCGGGGCTGTCGAAGACGTACCAGGGCTCGGGGGTGCCCGCGATCGACAGCGGGATGACGAAGGTCGCCTCCTTGGACAGCAGGTCCGCCACTGCGGCCGGGTCGCGGTTTTCGAACGCGGTGATGAACGCCTGGGCGGTCTCGAGGGACTTCTGGTGCATGCCGTTCATGATCATTCTTTCGTGGTGGTGGGGCACGGCCGCGGTCTGCAGCCGCGGGAGCGGGAAGGGTGCAGAGGTCACCAGGGCACGGGGCCGGTGGCGCCGAGGAAGGCAGGGCTGGGCGCGCCGGGGCCGGCGGTGGCGGCCGCGGCGATCACCGCCGCGCCGTCCTCCACGCTCTGGGTGCCCTGGTGGCCGTTGAGGTCGGTCGCGGTGAATCCGGGGTCGACCGAGACCACACTGATGTGCGGGAACGCTTGTGCGTAGACCGCGGTCAGCATGTTCAGCGCGGCTTTGGAGGAGTTGTAGGCCAGCAGCGGCGCCCACGCCTGAAGGATATCGGTGTGGGCGGCCGGGCCGGCGTTGATCGCCAGCGAGCCCAGGCTGCTGGAGACGTTCACGACCGCGGGACGGGCCGCGGCCTGCAGCAAGGGCAGAAAAGCGCGGGTGGTGCGCACAGCCCCGAAGACGTTGGTGTCGAAGACCTGCTGCAGATCGGCGGCGGTCAGCTCACCGGCCGGCGCGGCCGGCCCGGCGATGCCCGCATTGTTGACCAGCACATCCACGCGGCCCGCCTCGGCGCGCACCCTCTGTGCGGCCGCATCGACCGACGCCTCGTCGGTGATGTCGATCAGCAGCGGGCGGGCCCCGAGGGCCTTCGCGGCCTGCTCGCCGCGGTGGGCGTCGCGGGCGCCGGCATAGACGGTGTGGCCCTGCTCGATCAGGCGACGGGCCGTTTCGAAACCGAGCCCCTTGGTGGCCCCGGTGATCACGGTGATTGTTGTCATGCCACCGAGCCTGCGCGCTGCAGCAACACACAGGGAGAGCTCTCCTCAGCGGGGGGTCGGCCAGTACCAGGCTGTCGCACCCTGCCCGGCGGACAATGGATGCGTGAACGACGAACCCGCAGCGCTTGGCCAGGCCCTTCGCCACTGGCGTGACCGCACCAGCCCCAAAGACCTGGGCCTGCCCCTCGGGGGCGTCCGCCGCGCCCCCGGACTGCGACGCGAAGAGCTCGCCCAGCTCGCCGGACTCTCCGTCGACTACGTCGTCCGCCTGGAACGAGGCCGCGCCACCTCACCCTCCGGGCAGGTCCTGGCCTCCCTCGCCCGCGCCCTGCGCCTGACCGAGACCGAACGCGACCACCTCTACCTCCTCGCCGGCCAGGCACCACCCACCACCGGCCACATCTCCCCACACATCCCGCCCAGCGTCCAGCGCCTGCTCGACCAGCTGAACGGCAACCCGCTCAGCGTGCACGATGCCGCCTGGAACCTCATCTCCTGCAACCCCCTGTGGGCCGCCCTCATGGGCGACCCCTCGCCCTGGCGCGGCAAAGACCGCAACATCGCCTGGCGGCACTTCACCCACCTGCCCACCCGCGTCACCCACACCCCCGACCAACAGAACCGGCTCGAAACAGCCCTCGTCTGCGACCTGCGCTCCTGCGCCGCCCGCTACCCCAAAGACACCCACCTCACAGCACTGATCACCAGCCTGCGCAGCACCAGCGAACGCTTCGAGGACCTGTGGGACTCCCACACCGTCGGGTTCCACACCACAGACAGCAAGACCGTCCACCACCCCGACCTCGGCCCCGTCACCGTCGACTGCGACACACTCACCATCCCCGGAAACGATCTACGTATCGCCATCTGCTCCGCACCACCGGCAACCACCACAGCCGAACAACTCGCCCTGCTCGCAGCCATCGGCACCCAAACCCTGACCTGACACACCCCACCGCCAAGGCTCAACACCCCCACACCCAAACCCACCACTCCCTCAAACCGGGAGACCAGCACAGCACCTCCAGCCACACCAAGCGCAAAACCCCGCCACCCGACGGCCCGCCACCAAGACGACACCACCCCAGAAGCTGCCCCCTAACCGGCAGGGCGCTCGATGCGCTCGCCGGACACGGGCGAGGTGAAACCAGCGGAAGATCCGAAACGGATCCAGCCACTCTCCGGGCCGACCGAAGGCCAGTTCACCCAGCTGGTGACGCTGGTGGCACTGGTGCGGCGCCGCGGCAATGACGCTCAGCACGGCCGTCCCTGACAGCTGCCGCCGGCGGACCGGGCGCTGCTGGTAGCGACGTACTGGCGCACAAACCTGACATTGCGACAGCTGGCGCCACTGTCCGCAGCCTCGAAACCTGCGGCCGACCGCACCCTCGACCACCTCGCCCCTCCGCCGGCCACCTCACCGGCCCGCAAGCCGCACAAGGACACCGTCCACACCCTCGACGGCACCCCGGCACCCCGGCACCCACCCACGACCGCAGCATCGCCACCCCCAGCAACAACCACCGATACTCGACGAACCATCAGGCCGTCACCGACGCCAACAACCGCCCGATGGAAACGACCGGCCTACCACTGCCCGACAGCCCGGACGACTACCGGGCATTCACAGAACCCGGCACCGACCAGACCCGCCACGACACACCGCCCCTCGCCGACGGCGGCTACCAGGGCACCAGCCTGATCACCCCGCACCGCAGACCACGAGGCCAGACGCACCAGCCCACAGCAGCAAGCGGAGAACACGATCCACCGCCGGACCCGAGCCCAGGCGGAACACACCCTGTCACGGTGGAAAAACCGCAAGATCCCGCGCCACTACCGCCTCAAAAGCAACGACGCGCACCACGCCACGCCCAGCACCACCCCACAACACAGCCCTCACCCGACAACCCACACCCCACACGAGACAACCTGCGCGCTAGGGAGGCCGAGATCGACATTCTCCGGGAGCAGGCTGCGAAGGGCCCTGGCTTCACCCTCAGAGATGGCCAGGGAGGCAATCCAAAGCCGACAGAGGGCCATCGCAGAGATCAAGGCAGAGCTGCCGAAGATCGACCAAGAGTTCCCAGACCCCGAGTAGTAGGCACCCCTCGGGGCTAGAGATGCCGGTTGGCACGATCAGCCATCCAGCGCGGCGAGCGCATGTGTCACGAGTCCCCGCGCGGCGGCTCCGTGAACGGCGAGCCCGGACAGTCCGTGGAAGGCGTGAAGGTAGGCGTCGACCTGCCCCGGCGCCGTAAGCGTCGCGGCGGCGTCGAGCGAGTCGGCGTGGACCCGCTGATCGTCGAACACGGTGAAGGTCGCCATCGGCCAGACGGTGCGCTCGACGGCGAAGGGGATCACGCCCAGCGAGACGGACGGCAGCGCCATCGCGGAGAGCAGGTGCCCGAGCTGCGCGGCCGTCGTGTCGGCGTCGCCGATGCGATACCGCAGCACCGACTCTTCGAGCACGATCGCGAACCGGTGATCGCCCTCGCGGATCACTGAGTTGCGGCGCATGCGCGCTTCCACGGCCTCGGTGACGTCGTCGGGTGTCCTCCTGAAGGCGGCGATCGACTTCAGCAGGGCCGCGGCGTACCCCGGCGTCTGAAGGAAGCCCGGCACGACGTCCGAGCAGTAGACGCGGAAGAGCCGGGTGCGCTGGTACAAGGTCGCGCCGGACTCCTGAAGGCGGCGCAGTCCGGTCCGCTGGAGGCGACGCCACTCGACGTACATCTCGGCCGACTGCCGGTTGGCGGCGATCAGATCAGGCGCCCGGTCGGCTGCGTCGCACGCCTCGCACCAGGCGCGAATATCCCCGTCAGAGGCAGGCGTCTTCGCGCCCTCGATCCGGGCGGACTTGGACTCGTGCCAGCCGCAGCGGACGGCCAGCTCACGCTTGGTCAGACCAGCGTCGAGCCGGAAGTCCCGCAGGCGTGCCGCGAGACGCTCGCGGGCCTGCTGGACGCTCGACGACGGATGCGGAGACATGAGCTGGCTGTGCCGGTCAGACGGTGTACTGCTCATGCGGGACCGCGCGCTCCCAGAACGCCTCGAAGGCGGCCGACACGTGCTTGGTCAGCGTCGGGTCCTCGGTGAACTCGTCGTCGACCACGGCCCCGTCGCCGTCGCCGTCGCCGTCGCCGCCGCCGTCGCCGTCGAAGTGATGGACGCACGCCACACGGCCATCGAACAGCCAGAAGTCATTGCCCGGCAAGGAGAGATCAGTTGTCCGGCGCCGGGGCAGCCAGCGCACCCGCTCGCCCGCCTCGATCAACTCCCACGTGACGTAGTGCTCCACGGATGTACTCGGAGACCGGCTCAGAGACGACCCGGGCACGGCGGATCACTACACCCCGGCCGACCGTGTCCGCGATCGTCTGGAGGTAGTCGTCCCACCAGGAGGCGCGATCGTCCCAGTCGATCCGGTCGCCCCGCCGCCAGGCGTCGAAGCGCTCGGCCGGCGCGTAGGCGTCCCTGAGCTCCAGGTGGACGGCGGAGTGCTCACAGCCCGCCAGCAACTCAGCGAACGTGGGCGCGCTCGACGGCATCACACGCCTCCCTGATCACCGGATCATCCGGGCCGGGATGCGGATGATCGCCTCCGTGTCGGGCACAGAGCCGCTCGCGGGGCTCGACGACTCGCAGGCGGCCTGCGTGGCGGCGTCCGGCCTCCAGCCCTGGAACAAGATCTCTCCTGTCTCGGCGTCCGCCCACACGGTGGGACAGTGATCGCGGCCGGTGTCGGGGTCGATCCCGATGAACTCCATGGCCATGATCGCGTCTCCTGATCTCCTATGTCCAGGCGCTTGCTCGTGCTTGCACATCAGCGCCACGGCCTGCCACGACAGCGTCAACAGGGCGTCTTGCCGCGCGAATTGGCGTGCAAGCCCATGCAAGTTCGTAGCCGACCAGAGTGGCGCGTTCCTAGCGTCGACAGACACGAGAAGACCCCGGCGACCACTGACACGGCCCCGGGGCCGGCCGACGCTTCGAAGGAGCGACGACATGGCAACTCCTACCACCCGCCCACCGGCTGAGGCAGAGGCACCGCCCCTGGACGTCGAGACGATCCGGAAGACCGCCCGGCGGCTGCTCACCGACGACGCCGACCCGCTCACGCCCGAGGCGCCGACGCCGCTCGCTGTGCTGCTGCGTGATCACATCCGGCAACTGAACCCCGAAGCCAAGGCAGCCATCCCGGGCCTGCCGCAGGACGACGTCCCGAAGATGTGCGCGCAGGCATGCCTCGGCGAGACACAGATGCGCCTGCGCCTTGGCAACGGAGACACCGCCGCCGTCCGGCCGGCCGTGACGACCAAGCCGGCACGGTCGGTGAACGCACTGTACAACCACCGCGTGAACCTGGGCGGTCAGCGGGCAACAGCGTCCACATCTGCCGTGCCTGCGAGGAACTGATCACCCACCCGGCGGACGGCGCGATCGCCGCTCAAGAGCTCGGCAACTCCGGGCCGGACTGGGACACCTGGGCCCACCGCGAACACGCCGAGGACATAGAACCGATCGACCCGGACCTGCCGCGGATTACGACCCGCATCCGGGCCGCCCACAGCCCAGCTTGAGTTTTATCCTCGCAGGTCGAATCGTTCCATGAACTTGATCATTCAAGGTGATAACTGCCGTACGGCGGTGCGGACTTCGCCCGAACCGGTGACGAGGACGACCGGGACCCCTCCCCGCCGACGCCGGTTAGCGTCGCGGTCCGGTCCGCTACCTTGTCGGATGGAGAATCCGTGGAAGCAGTATTCGGCATCGCTTTCGTCCTGGTGATCTGGGTCGTCCCCCTCGTCGTCACGGCCCTCAAAGGCAAGTACGGCATGGCTGTCTTCGGCGTGGCCTTTCACTTCCTCTGGTGGGTCGGGGCCATCCGTCTCGCCAAGCCGGATTCCTTCTGGTCACGGCGCTTCTACGACGACGACAGGCTGCGTGAGGCGGTCCGGCGCTTCGAGTAGCGCGCCGTGTTCTGGCGGGGGGCGGCATGGGCCGCCCTCCGATGGCAGGCAGCCTCGGCCGCCCCTCAGCTTGTCTTGTAACCTCCGTGCGCTTGGTGCGGCGGGTGGCTCTCCGTAGGGTGCGGTTTCTGATCACGCGGAAGGGGAGAGCTGTCCGCGCACCCATTCGGGGTCGGGGTTGGTGTGTGGCTGGCCCGCCACGATGACGGTCGGCACGGTCTCGTTACCGTCGTTGGCTGCTCTCACCGCTGCGGCTCCTGCCGGGTCGCGCCAGATGTTGACCCAGTGCAGCTGGCGGGCGCTGCGGCCCAGCCGGATGCGCAGCCGGATGCAGTACTTGCAGCCCGGCCGCCAGAAGACGACCGGTCGGTCGTCGACCGCACTGCGGCGTTGTGCTTCCTGCACGCCGATCGACCTCGGGAAGATCAGGGGTGAGTTCACGCCGGCGAGCGCCAGGAACGCCAGCAGGAGGGCTGCGGCTGTGCCGGGGCTCCCCTTGAAGATCAGCCCGGTTGCGACGGCTGAGCCGCTGAGCACAAACAGCATCGGCAGGATCCAAGCGCGCATCATGGTGATGCAGGCTATCGACGAGTCGAAATGCTCCTCGAACTAGGCCGCTCACCTAGCGCGTGTCTCTTTGGTGGGTTGGTCAGTTGATCGGATGTGTCCGTGCCGCTGATGCCGGCGGATCCGGTCCGCGGGCGGCGATGGGCCGACCACCGTCGCACTCTTGAGGCCATCGCGTGGAAGTACCGCACCAACTCGCCCTGGCGGAACCTTCCCGACGAACTCGGCTCCCTCCAGACCGCTCACAAGCGGCTGATCAGATGGGCCGTGGACGGCACCTGGGAGATGATCCTCGCCGCACTCCTGGCGGCGGCAGACGCCGACGACGACATCGACTGGACGGTGTCGGTGGACTCCACGATCGTCCGAGCTCACCAGCACGCTGCCGGAGCACTCAAAAGGGGGCGGCACGCTCCGGCGAGCCCGCCGATCACGCGCTCGGACGCTCCCGCGGCGGGCTGAGCACCAAGGTCCACCTGGCCGCAGACGGCCGCGCACGGCCTCTCGCCTTCACCGCCACCGCTGGCCAGGCAGGTGATGCACCCTCGTTCGAGACAGTGATGTCCCGCATCCGCGTGCCCCGCACGGGTCCGGGCAGGCCCCGGACCCGGCCCCTGGCTGTTCTGGCCGACCGCGCGTATTCCTCACGCGCCATCCGTAGCCACCTGCGGCGCCGGGGTATCCGTGCGGTCATCCCACAGCCGTCCGACCAAGTCGGCCACCGCCTGCGGCGAGGCAGACTCGGTGGCCGTCCGCCCCGCTTCGACAGCGAGGTCTACAAGCAGCGCAACACCGTCGAGCGGTGCATCAACCGCCTCAAGCAATGGCGCGGCCTGGCCACACGAACCGACAACCTCGCGATCGCCTACCAGGCCGCACTCCACCTCGCGCGCATCCTCATCTGGACCCGACGCTGACCAAAGAGACAGAACCTAAGCCCACCGCGAGCACGCCGAGGACGTAGAACCGATCGACCCAGGCCTGCTGCGGATCACGACCCGCATCTGGGCCGCCCACAGCCCAACGACGTAGCCACGACTTCAACGACGGCGCCAGGGTGACGCGTTCACCCTGGCCATCTGGCGGCGGGCGGGCGGAACGGGCCCCCTCGATCGCGAGGTTACAGGCCCGGCTCCGGTGCCAGATCGGCTTCTGCCCGGCGGAGACACCCGCCGGCTACCTCTTCCTGGCCGGGCCGCAAACCCCACCGGCCCGGCGAGCCGGCAAGACCACCCAGCCGCCAGTACGCCTCGCGCACGCGCGCCCCTCAGCCGAGCAGTGCAAGCACCTTGGAGAAAAGGGGCACCTCGCCTTCCTCGCGCGTGAGACCACGGTGTGGGGCGTCATTGGGACCCGCTATCGCTTCACCCAAAGCGGCCCCGAGCCGCTGCCCGGCCAGGACGACGAACCGCTGCCGTACGAACATCCCCAACTGGGCTGGTTCCTGGCCAGCCAGCTCGTACGCGACTGCGGGACTACGACGTCGTCCACCTCGACGACCTGGTGCACGCTGTGTGGAAGGCAGTTGGCTGGCCGATCTCTTGCGCCTGGCAGGGCGGCACGTTGTAGCAAGCGCCCTGCGCTGACAGGACGCCTGGGCTTGGCTCAGGCGGCCCCGTACACCGCCCCTGGATCGAGACCGCCCGCTCCCTTTCTGCCCTCCCGCGGTTGAATGGGAACGGCGCCGGGTCACGTGCTTTCACTTGTCTCTGGCTGGTTCGCGCGGCATGCCTGGAGCACTGTCGCGGTGACCGATCTCCTCCCGTGGTGCCGATGGCAAGGCCACGCACGGGAGGAGATCGGTCAGATGGCGCCGCGCCGGTCGGGTGTGCCGAGCTCTCGGCCCTGGGAGAGGATCGGCAGGTTGCGGGACGTCTGGTCGTGGGGCGTGTCCTCCTCGATGCGCAGGGCGAGGGCCGGGCAACGGCGCACCGCGCGGATGGCCTTGGCCTCGGCGTGGCGCGGGACCTTCGCCTGGGCGACGGTCGGGAAGCCGTCGGCGCCGAGCTGGAAGACCTCCGGGAGGATGTCCGCGCACAGGCCGTGGCCGCGGCACAGGGTCCAGTCGACGTAGATCTTCTGGCGGCTGGGGCCGTTCTCCTCCGCCTCGGCGCCGCCCGGGATGCCCGCCGGGCCCCTGCCGCCCTCGAAGAGCGGCAGAACGCCCTCCACGGGCCGTCCGCAGCCATTGCCGAGGACGTGCGCCGCGAGGTCGTCGGTGAACGCCTTGATGGTCGACTCCAGGAACATCGCGGAGCCGTCCGGGTGCGAGCACGCGCCGCGCCGTTTGACGTTCTTCGCAACCTGCTTGAGCGCCTCCAGGGCGGCGGGTCCACCGCCGTTGAGGATGTCCTCCATGCCGCGCGCGGCGGCCGGCAGACCGAGGTAGCAGGGACCGCACTGGCCCGCGCTCTCCTCGGCCAGCCACTGTGCGACGCGGAGGGACTCGCCGAGCGGGCATGTTTCCTGGGTGATCGGCAGGATCGCGCCGGCGCCCAGCGAACCGCCCACCGCGTCCAGGGAGTTGCGCGAGACGATGGCCTCGTTGACCGTCGCCGCGTCGATCCACTTGCCGTGGTAGCCGCCGGTGAGCACGCCCTGCGGGACGGGCGGGGCGCCGGCGAGCTGGAGGACGTAGCGCAGCGGCACGCCCGTGGGGACCTCGATGACCATAGGGCGTGCGACTGCGCCGGAGACGGTGAGCATGACGGTGCCCGGCTCGTCGTACAGGCCGGTGTTGCCGTAGCGCTCCGGGCCGATGCGGGCGGCGATCGCGAGCTGGGCGAAGGTCTCGGCGTTGGACAGCAGGGTCGGGGCGCCGCCGACGCCGTTCTGCGAGGCGCTGACCTTGCGGCCGGGCGGGATCGCCGGGCCGCCGTCGATGGAGCGGATCAGCGACGCCCCCGCTCCGGTGACCATGTGGCTGGGGTTGCGGTGCACCCACGCGCGTAGGGGCGAGCGGCGGCTGTTGCTGAGGCCGCGTTCGGCAAGGGCAGCCTCCATCGAGCGCTGCGTCGATTCACGGGTGACCCCGATGACGAGTTCACGGGCGCCGAGGGCCTCGGCGCACAGCAGCGCGCCGTCCAGGACGAGGTGCGGGGCGCGGTTGATCAGGACCGTGTCCTTACGGCAAGTGGGATCGCTCTCGCTGCCGTTGACGACGATGACCGGCCGGACGCCACGCTTGATGGCGGACTCGGCGACCGAGCGCAGCTTCGTGTGGAAGGGGAAGCCCGCGCCGCCGCGGCCCTTCAGGTTGATGTTCTCGGCGAGCTTCGCGAGCTGCTCGCCGCCCAACGGTTCGAGCGGCCCGTGCACCTTCAGATGCATGGGCAGGTCAAGTCTTTCGACAAGGTCGAAGCCCGACGTGAGCTGGGGAAGTCCGACCACGCGGACTTCCGGAATGTCGGGCAGGGTGCCTGCGATGTTGCGCGGTGTTGCCCAGTCTGTGCGGGCGGCAGTGGAGATCGATGCGGATCGGCGGCTGGCGTCGGCCCGCGGCCTGGTTTGCGCGGTGGTCTGCTTGGGGGCTGCTGCCTTGCGCAGCGTGTCGGTGAGCTTGTGCTCCACGTCGGTCGATGCCGTGAGCATCTCCCGGAGCGTCTCGTCTTCGGCGTGCAGCATCCGGGTGAGCGAGGATGCCTTCGGGTCCGCCTGTGCAGCGGCGTCGCATGCAGCCGACAGCTTTGCGTCGATGTCGGTCGACGCGTCCAGCGTGGCCTCCAGCTCGGTCGTGCCCGCCTCAAGGAACATCTGAAGACGGGAGTTCGAGGATGGTTCGGCGTTCACTGCCCACCTCCCGCGTCTTCGTCCAGCAGACGTTCCAGTTTCTGACGGGCCCGCCGCAGGTTCTGGCGTACGTTCGCGGCCGGCACGCCCAGCGCCTCGGCGGTCTCGGATGGTTCACAGCCGTCGAATTCGAACGCCATCACCGTGCGCTGCAGCAACGGCAGGCGCCGAAGCAGCTGGACCATGGCTAACTTCTCCGCAACGTCATCGCTGTGATCGTTCGCCGGGCTCTCGGGGATCTCCTCCGTCAGCTCGTCCGGTCTGATCCGGTACACGGACTTCAGCCACATGCGGTAGGCCGTGGTGCGCAGCCATGGTTCGGGACACTCAACGCGGCGCCAGGTCTCGGCCAGTTCCACACACGCGGATTGCACGGCGTCCTCCGCGTCTTGTCGCGAGCCACCGGCCTTGATCAAAAAGGCCACAAGGGGCACGAACCGAGCGCGGAACACGGCGGTGAAGGCCGCCTCCTCCTCAGAGCTTAGCCACGGCAGGCACCGCTGCTGCTGCGCGAGCGCTGCCGCCTTCTCGAAGTCCGTGCCGGCGGCCTCGAGAATCCCGCTCCAGGAGCTGACTGCCGGTGCCATCCGCAAGAGTGCGCGGCGTTCTCGTTGCGACCAGCCGCCGAAGATGCCGTCCGTGATGCGGTTGTCGAGGGCGTGGGCGAGGCACGGGATCTGGACCGGGCAGCCGAGGCAGTCGCTCTGGCGTCGTTCTCGCGCTCTGGCAGGAACGAACATCTCCCATGGGTCAACTGTGCGGCAGGCCGCACGGGTTGACCACTCAGTTGGCCCGCTCACACCGAACGCCTTTGTGTCCTGTCCTCTGCCCCGACCTCGATGGTCAGTTGGTCTGCCTCGTCGACGAAGCGGCTGCCCTGGGGAAGCTCACGCAGCACGTCACGGCGGAAGGCTCCGCGGGCTTTCTCCCGCTGGACGATGCCTCTCACGCGCACCCATGTACGCAGCACCAGGGCCAGATACCCCACCGCTGTGACTCCTGCCACGACTACATACTCAGGCATCGCTGCGTGCTCCGTTCGCCGCTCGGGTGAAGTGGTCATAGACAAGTGCCGTCCACAGCAGCCGCGCGTGACCTCGCGCGCCTGGATTTCTTGGCGCATCCGGCAACGTGCCTCGGCTCGGAGGGATCATCCGTTCCGTGTGCGCCGGTGTGCTGGCCGGTCGCCTGGGCGACGAGCGCGCGCTTTCAGACCGAGATCGCCCATGGCCTCGGGGAGGTTCGCTTTGGCCGGCCCGACGCATGCGATCGCCGTGACGAAGATGCGGGCTGTGGGGCTGACCTCGCACTGGCCGAGGCCCGGCTGTGGAGATCGATGCCGCGCGGGAGAGGCGGGACGTGGCCGCGCGTGGGCCTCGCTGGCGGTGTGCCGGAACTCAAGACACAATGAACGGCTGCTGCACCGACCTGGATCGATCGCCCCCAGCAGCTAGGCGCTCTTGCAGCCGTGCGTTACGGAACTCGTAGAGGGCACCGGTCTGCCGGAGTACCCCTCTGCGGTGAGCCTCGTCCAGGAAGCGCATGAGCCGCCAGGGCAGGCGGCCGGTGGTACACAGCCAGAGCCGGGTGACCAGGAACCAGCCCCAGGCGCTGAGAAGGACAGCGAAGGGGACCGCGAACAGCAGGATGAACGGTGAGGTCGAGACGGTGTCCGGGGTCGATTCCCCTGGTCCCCGTATGGCGAACGCGCACAGCAGGGCGAAGGCCGTCAGGAGGGCACCACGGCTGACCGCTGCAGCCCGGTCGGCGCGCAGCCCGTCCCATGGAGTGCCGAGCCGTGTGATGTCGGTGGGGGTGATCAGCCAGCGGTGCAGGGCTGCCGTGGCTCCGCTGAGGAGCCCGACGGAGAGGCCGATAAGCAGACACGTCCATAAGGCCCTGGCGAACAAGACACTTGGCGTGCCTGTGATGAGCCAGTTCCCTGTGGCATCCGGAAGGATGTCCTCCATGCCGTAGCTGTCGGCGAAGGTACCGTCGGACAGCTTCACTCGGATCCCGCCGTGACCTGGGCGCAGGTGGAATTCCATGGGTCGGTGGACTGTCTGGCACGTGCCGTCGCACGTCTCACCGGCGGTCTTCGCATAGACCGTCCCGTCGGGCAGGCGGTCGATTTTCCAGTGGGCTGCCTTGGGCGTGAGGGCGACCCGGGTGCCGTCGGCGAGCCGAGCGTGTCGCCATCCATCGGGGGTCACCAGGAATCGATCGCCGTTCGCAGCGGTGCGCCATACCCCGCCCGGCGGAAACTGCGGGGCTGCGGCCGCCCGGCCAGCGAGCACCGTGGCGTCCGCGACGCCGAAGCCGAGGCCGAGCAGGAGCCCTGCGGCGATCCCCCTGGCCAGTGCCCTGCCCATCACGGGAAGCACCCGCCGCCCCCGTGCCGAGGTCCCGCTGCCGGCGGTATGCGGGCTCTTCCAGACGGCCACGATCGCGGCAAGAGCTGCCAGCGCACCCCACGCCACGTTGACGCGGCCGGAGAGTCCGAACTGGACCGGGATCACCACCCCGAACGCGGTCGCCCCGGCGACGACCAGGAGTCCCAGCAGCCTTCTGGCCCATGGACGCCCTGTCTCTGCGGCTCCCAGTGGCCCCTTGTGGTTCTGCCGATGTTTCTTTTCTCGGGCAGATAGCCCACATGCCACCACAGGCTGATATCCGGTTCCCCGAGGTTCAGGCCGCGGAGCAGGGCGACACCCCCCTCGATCAGGTCAACAACAATGTGGCGATGCGGCGCCGGACGAGGGCCGCGCCGACCAGTCCGAGCGCGAGCATTCGGGGGCGCCGTACCGGTGAGCGAGCAGGTCCAGGACGCGCCGCATGGGGGGGGTGGGCCTGCCGAGCAGGCCCAGCACTGCCAGGGCCGTGGTGAGTACCAGACCTCCAGCGAGCGCCGCGGCAGTTCCGCCCGCCACTGGAACCTGACCGGATTGAGCGCGTAATCCTCGCCGCTGAGGTCACCGGCCACGCCGATGACCACGCCCAGCGGTATCGCTCCCGCCGCAAGGACAACCTCGCCGGGAACACCGGGGCTCCGCGTTGCTCGCCGCCGCAGGACGATCCTCCCCCCGGTGCGCAAGAACAGGGACTGTCCGGCGCATACGGGAGCGAAAAGCCCTGCAACGATGGCGATCGTCCAGCCGCTATACGGCCCTGCCACCCATAGCGCGATCCCCAGGCCCAGGACTCCGATCAGCAGCACTGGCCCCCACTCACGCAACGCCCATGGCAATTCCCCTCGTAACTCCCACCAGGCCAGTTCCCTGGTGCTGCGTCGCTGCATGGGCCGGGCCAGGAAGGCCAGCCAATCGAGCGTGCTGCCGAGGGGACGACGGGTCGTCTCGGAAGGCTGCCGGCACGAAGGTGTCGAGCAAGTGCGCCTCGAGGGCGGCCCGTTCAGTCCAGCTTCCCTCGAGGAGTTCGACGGGGTCAGTATCCGGGTCCTCGTATGCGGTGCGCAGCATGGCCACCATCAGCGGCGTCTGCATGACCTCGCGCAGTGCGGTGCAGGCCGGGTCATCAGGGCTCGACCGCAAGCGCTCGATCACGGGGTGCCAGAGCGTGGTGCGCTGCCCCCGCGGGCCCCCTGAGCGGGCGGGCCGTGTGCTGCAGACAGCGGGCGGCCGCCTCAAAGGGCAGTGACTGCAACTCGACAGCAGCGGCGGACGTGAGGACACCACCGGCCTGGACCACCTCCTCATACACCCCGGACCGGCATGTCAGCAGCAGGGAACGGCCGTCGTCGAGGTCCGCGTTCAGCCGGCGCACCGCCATCATGCGCAGCGGCGGCGCCATCTCAACCAGGCCATCCAGAACAGAGATCACCCGCCCGGCTGCGAGGAGTTCACGCGCCCATGAAGCGCCTGGGGAGTGGCGGCCCACAGACGTACCAGCCAGTCGTCCAGGGTCTCGCTGTGTGGTTGCCAGCCGGACAGGGAAAACAGCACCGGCACCGGTCCACCGGGTGCTCGCCGCTCCAACGCTCGCAGGACGAACCGGATGGCCATCACCGTCTTGCCGCTGCCCGGCTCCCCAAGAACAACCAACCAGCGCGACGCTACACGTTCCAGGACGGTGGCGATGTCGGCGGAGCCCTCGGGGGCCCTTCGCCGCCGGGTTCGTCTGCAAGCCACGGGGCCGCAGCGGCCCAGTCAACGGCGATGGGCTCGGGATCCTGCAGACGCCGCAGCCGCCACTCGGCCCGCCACTGCCGCTGTGCGGCATCCGCCAGTTGGTCGACGCGCGAGTCGAGCACCTCCTCCGCGGACAGCCGGGATCCCCCCCGGTTCACTCCGGGACAGACTGAGAGCGAGACCCGCCGCCGAGATACCGAAGCCGAATACCGTGGTCAGCATCGCTGAGCTTCTTCGATGTGGCCACCGATCGGGTGACGGCCCGTGCAGCGCAACGAGCGAGGCCCCCGGGCTGTTGATCGAGATGTCTGACGTCTCAATCACGTTGCTCGGGGGCCTCGTTGGTCGTCCATCCTGCCGCACTTGACCTGCCGCATGCACTCGTGGAGTGGGTCACCATGTTGATCGTCACCCGTGAGGGCGACCGGCGCTGCAAGCTCCGTCCGTCCCAGCGAGCGATGGTGGCACTGGTGTACCTGCGCGAGCACATCACTCTGGCGAAGATCGCTGCCGGGTTCGGGATCAGCGAGTCCACCGTGCATGCCTACACCAGCGCAGTCGTCGACCTCCTCGCCGCCCGTGCACCGGGTCTGCTGAAGACGCTGCGCGAGCATGATCCCGACTTCGTCCTGCTCGACGGCACTCTCGCCGAGTGCGACCGGGTCGGCGACGGCCGGGCCGACTACTCCCACAAACACCGGCGCCACGGCGTGAACGTGCAGGTCGTCACCGATCCCGGCGGCCGGCTGTTGTGGCTCTCGCCCGCCCTGCCGGGCCGCACCCACGACCTGACCGCTGCCCGCACCCACCGGATCATCCGGATCTGCGAGCGCCAGGGCGTTCCGATCGTGGCCGATCTCGCCTACCAGGGCGCCGGTCCGTGGCTGACTACGGGCATCAAACGCAGGCCCCTGAAGAAACTGACTCCCACCGAGAAGACTCGCAACCGTGCCCTGGCCGCAGCGCGCGCACCCGTCGAACGCGGAGTCGCCCGCCTGAAGTCCTGGCGGATCTTCCGCAGGTCCCGCTGCAGCCCCAACCGCATGACGTCAATCGCCAAGGCCGTCCTCACACTGGAGTTGCAACGCTGAAGAAGCTCTTTGATTCTGTTCACGGCACCCTCGGTGATGCCCGAGCTCCAGCGGAGCGTGAGCCCGGCGGTCACGGCGTCGATGTCGTTGGTGAGGCCGCGGGCGAAACTGCTCAGACCTGGCAGTTCCGCTGCCATGGCCTCGTCGATCCAGGCGGGTAGGAGCAGGCCGGTCTGCTCGGTGAGCATGTTGCCGAAGTCGCGGACGAGTTGATGCGCGGCGGTCAGCTCGGGGCAGTGCTCCAGGACCGCTTTGAGCTGCTGGTGTTCATCCTCGGTCAGCGAGGACGGCCGGCGGGTGAGCCAGCCGGTGACCTGCCGGATACTCGGTGGCGCTGGGGGTGGCTGCGGAGTTCGGCGAGGCTGAGGAAGGCGCTTGGCGGCCCAGTCGCGCAGCGTGGAGTAGCTGCCGTGCCACCCGCGTTCAGCCAGTTCACGATGCAGTGCCACCAGGGAGATGCGGCCCCGTTTCTCGGCGATGCGTCGGCTCAGGTAAGCGTGGTGGACATCCAGGCTGCTGCCCCGGAGATGACGCCCTGGCGAGACCTGGTGCCAGTGCTCGGCGCGGGCATACCGTTGCACCGTGTGACGGCCCCAGCCGAGGTGGCGGGCGATGGCCCGGAGCCCCATGCCCTGCTCCAACAGGCCGTGGACCAGGGCATGGTGAGCCTGAAGGCGGGCGGCGAGTCGGCCGTTGCCGTGCGATGTCGCCGGAAGCGGTGGCTGTGGGGTCTGGGGCACGTTGGGCGTCGAAGACCGTGCGGGAAGACACGTGCGGTGGGCGGCGACGGACTTCTCGACGGCCTGGCCGAGGTTGGCCCACAGGTGGTAGCGATCGGCGACTTGTTGAGCGTCGGGCGCGCCGGCGGCGGCACCCTCGGCGTAGGCCCCGGCCCGGTCGCGGCAGATGACCTCCACTCCGGGATGTGCGAGCAACCACATGGTCAACGGCCCAGCCTCCCGGGTGGGCAGCACGTCGACGACCCGGTGGGTGTCTCCGCAGGTCAGCACGGTGGCATAGGTATGGAAGCTCTTGATCGCGAAGTCGTCGACCCCGAGCAGCCGCGGAGTGGCGTACGACGGGTCGGGCATCGCCCGCACCCGGTTCAGCAGCTCCACCCGCCCCGCCACGATGCCCAGCGCGGTTGCCATCCGGGATCCAGCCCGTCCGGCCAGGGCCAGCCCGATCACGTTCAGCAGTGCCCCCAGTCGGTCGGTGCAGCGTGCGTAGGCGCTGGTGAAGCCCGGAATCTGCTCCGCGAACGTCCTCTGTACGCACTCGCTGTTCACGCAGACGAACCGGCGGACCTCCAACTCGATGCGCACACAACGAGCGGCGAGCGGAACGTCCTGGAGTCGCCTTCGGTAGCGATCGTGCACCCGAACAGACAAGGTTCCGCAGCTGGGGCAACAGCCCTCACGGCCGAGGCCGCGAGCTCGGACGATCGTTGCCGCCGTACTGCACGTCGCCGAGTCGCCCCGCAGTGCAACCTCGCCGAAGAGCACGTCCTGCCAGGAGAGTTCGTGTTCATCCATGTCCAGGACGTCGACGTGTACGGGGACGGACAGCCTCATTCTGCGTGAGGTGAGGGGGCGTCAGGTACGGCTCGAATCGGGAAGGCGTACCCCGGCGCGCAAGGAGGAATCGAACAGCTCCGATACCGACCGTGACGGCTCCCCGTGATCGCTGCCAGAGCCGACTTCAGGACGTCCGAAAGCCTCGAATTCTCCACCAACTGGGGCCGCTCGAAGCCAACATGCCGGAGCCGCTGAACAACGTCAGGGCCAGCCTGGACCGTGGCACGGCGGCTCTGCTGCGATGCGGTCGCTGCCTTTCATGATTGCTGCCTGTGCTTCGGCTGAGGGCCAGACGGTCAGCTGGTAGCGCTCGATGGGGTCGGAGTCGGTGCCGTCGGGGTTGGTGCCGCGGCCGTGTGCGTGGACGCGGATGCGGTACCAGCCGGGCCCTGTTGTGGCCAGGTTGGGCAGGTCCTCGGCGGGGCCGAGGTCGAGGGACTCGACAAGCAGCTGGCCGGACTGGCACTGGAGGCTGACCTCGACGATCTCCTCCCAGGTAGTGTCGTCGTCTGCCTGGGGCGGAGTTTGTCTTGCCTCGGCAGTGACCTGGACGTCTCCTGTACGGATGCCGGTGAGGATGATCGCGCCGTGGGACATGGGTGCGGCCAGGCCGTTGGACCAGTCGACTGTGTCCACGGGGATGTCTCCGCCGTCCAGGACTCCGAAGGTTCCTTCTGCGACGAACAGTTGGGCCGCGCTCATCTGTGAGCCTTTCCTTACCGGGATGGCTGTGACAGTTCGGGCCTTGCCAGGCTGCGATGGTACTTCGGTGAGTGGCCGGCCGACGGTTAGGAGATGCGGATCTGGAAGGGGTCGCCGTCCAGCATGCGCTCGCTGCGGAAGAACTGCGTGTTCAGGCCGCCCTGGGCGTTGTTGTCAGATGCGTTGATCATGCAGGCGCTGGCCCCCTTGGGGCCAGTGCCCGTGGGGATGTTCGGCAGGTCGCAGCCGGAGAAGGAGCGACGGGCTCCCCCGGCGCTCATTCGCGGGGCCGTCCTCAGTCCACCGCCTGCATCCCTGGCTGGCCACCCCCGTCCAGTCGGAGCCTCCTGCTCATGCGCTGCCGTCGGTCCCGACGACTCGCCTCAGGGCTGCCCCGTCGTGTGTGTGGGGGGGCGCACCGTACGACTCGATGAAGCTGGTCCTCTAGAACGTCCGGCGAACCCCAGGCAGCTGGGTGGGAGGCCGGGCCTACTGGAGCATGCCCCAGATGAGTTCGGTGTCGGCGTCGGTCACACCGGTCGTGGTGACGCCGGACGACGTGCCGGCGAAGCGCAGCGAGCCGTTGATGGCGCCGACGTAGAGGTCGGCCTTGCCGTCGCGGTTGGTGTCGCGGAGGCGGACCGGGTCGCCGAAGCAGTCGTTCCATGCGACGTCGCCGGGGACGCCGGCGGTGTTGCGGGCGAGCCACTGGGAGTTGGTGCCGGTGATCCCGCTCGCGCTGCCGCGCAGGACGTGTACACCGCCCTCGGTCATCTCCTGGCTGATCTTCTCTCCGTAGACGCCGATCGCGAGGTCCTTGTAGCCGTCGCCGTTGATGTCGGCGGCCGACACGGAGGAGCCGAACAGGTCGCCGGACTCTGGGGTGCCGGCGACGTTGGTGGTGGCCTGCGTGATACGGACGGCGGTGGCGGGGCCGGTGGAGGAGCCGTACCAGAGGGACACCCGGCCCTGGTAGTTGTTGTACATCTGGCTGCCCGCCGCGAGGTCCCCGTAGCCGTCCTTGTTGAAGTCGGCGATCACCGCCTCGCTGGGGTCGCCGTAGTCCGTGACGAGGCGCAGGGTCTTGCCCGCGCTGAGCGGTGAGCCGCCCTTGATGAACCACGCGTCCGTGCCGAAGTTGTCGGGCTCGTCGGTGATTCCGATGATCACCAGATCGGTCTTGGAGTCCCCGTTCATGTTGCCCGAGACCAGAGACGTGGGCGCGAATCTCGTCGTCTTGTCGTGGCTGGTGACCGAGCCTGCCACGCCGGTGCGCGTGATGCTGCGGTAGACGTAGGCCTTGCTCCCGCTGATCGCGGCCAGGTCCTTCTTGCCGTCCCCGTTGAAGTCCCCGACGGCGAGGTCGCGGCCGAAGCAGGCGTTCGACACCTTGGCGCCGGCGTTGGGGATCGCGGTGCCACCCGAGAGGCCGGTCGCGCTTCCCCACAGGATGACGACGCCGCCCTCGTCCGTGCGTCCGTCGACGTCCTCGCGCGACACCGACACGGCGAGGTCCCCGTATCCGTCAGCGTTGAAGTCGGCGGGCACCCGGACGTCGCCGAACTGGTCCTCCGTCTCGTCGGCGCCGGGGACGCCGGGGCTGTCCTGGGTGATCAACTGGGTCTGCGTGCCGGGTCCGGAGGCGGTACCGAAGGTGATCCGGACGCCGCCGCCCTTGCTGTACTGCTCGTAGGTGTAGCTGGCGTAGTCGCGGTAGCCGTCGCCGTTGAAGTCGTCCGCGTACCTGGCCGCCGCCGCGCTGGCGGGAGGTGCCGTGAGGATGGGGGCGAGGGACGCCACGAGGAGTGCCGCGCAGGCTGCGGGGCGAATACGCATGAAGTGTCTCCTGATGATTCTGTGCGACCGCTCCTGTGCCGATTGATGTCTCAGGGACCACAGAGACAGGAGTGGTTGATGATCAGGAGACAGTCGGACGGGGGGAAGGTTGCAGGCGGATAGCTACGCAGGTCAGGGATCGGTCCGAATGCCCCCAGCTGTCGGCAAGGACACCAAGGGATGGGACGAAGCCAAAAAGATCAATGGGCGGAAAAGACATCTGATCTGCGACAACAAGGGCCGGGTTGGTCATGGTCACTGCCGCCAACGTGCCCGACCAGGATGCCGCCAAGGAACTGGTGTTCCGTCTCGCGCTCTCACGCACCCCGAGATCGCCATCGTCTGGGCCGACTCCGCCTACGCCGGAAAGCTCGTGACCTGGGCCACGACCTACCTCGACATCACGATCAAAACAGTGCGTCGCCCGCCGGACGCGAAGGGCTTCGTCGTCCTTCCCCGCCGCTGGGTGGTCGAACGATCATGGTCGTGGATCATGAGGGCCCGACGGCACTGCCGCGACCACGAACGGCGCCCCGAGATGAGCGAATCCTTGATCACGTGGGCCGCCGTCACCTGATGACGAGGCGCCTCACCCGCCGCAAGGCCCGGTCCGCCGGAGCGACGTCAACCCGTACTACCTCCAGCAGGCAGCCTGAGCAGCAGTTCTGCCGGGCGACGCGAATCCCTGCTCACCGGGGCAGGTCGTGGGACGAGTGTGGGCGCAGCGGTGGTGCGTCGTCCCGGGCTGTGACGAGGCCAGCGGCTGCGGGGTCGAATCCTGCTGGCCAGATCGTGGTGGCGTCACCCACTGCGCCCGTCAGGCTGGTCGTGGCAAGGTCGGTACCAGTCAGGTCAGCGCCACGCAGATCGGCCAGTTGAAAACGCGCGCCTTTGACCACCGCACCCGTCAGATCGGCGCCGGTAAGGTCTGTCGCGCTCAGGTCTGCCCCGTCGAGGCGGGCATGCCACAAGACCGCGGTCCGCAGGTCGGCCTGGTGCAGGTTGGCGTCGATGAGTACGGCGCCGGCCAGCCAGATGTGCGTCAACGCCGACGGCCACCGCGAGATCCTCGGCATCGACGTGGCCACCGCCGAGGACGGCGCCGGCTGGCTGGCCTTCCTGCGCTCACTGATCGCCCGCGGCCTGTCCGGCGTCCAACTGGTCATCTCCGACGCCCACGCCGGCCTGGTCGACGCCATCGGCGCGGTCCTGCCCGGCGTGAGCTGGCAGCGATGCCGCACCCACTACGCCCGCAACCTGCTCAGCCAGGTCCCGAAATCAGCCCAGCCCTGGGTGGCCACGCTGCTGCGGACCGTCTTCGAACAACCCGACACCGACGCCGTCCAGGCCCAGATGCAGCACGTCCTCGACGCCCTGGAAGCCAAGTTCCCCAAAGCCGCAGCCCACTTGGACACCGCCCAGCATGATCTGCTGGCCTTCACCGCCTTCCCGCGCGAGATCTGGCGGCAGATCTGGTCCAACAACCCGCAGGAACGGCTCAACAAGGAGATCCGCCGCCGCACCGACGTGGTCGGCATCTTCCCCGACCGCACCGACGTCATCCGCCTGGTCGGCGCCGTGCTGGCCGAGCAGAACGACGAGTGGACGGAGGCCCGCCGCTACATGGGACTCGACTTGCTGGCCAAAGCCCGCCTCCACCCGATCGAGTCAGAATCCGACGACACCACCCTGCCCACCGAACTCACCGCATAGCCTCAAACGAGATCACCGAGTGGCCGTCGATACACCACTCCAGCAGACGTGACCCCCGGACGCAGAAGTAGCAGGGCCCCCACCAGGAAAACCTGGCGGGGGCCCTGCGTGAGCCGGACCTACTGTCCGATGCGGGTTTGTCGCACCAAGATGCGCGGGCCGTCCGATTCGATGTCGTCGTCTAGCTCGACGCTGAACGCGCGATCAGGGAAATCGGATCGCAGCTTGGCCGTCCACGCTTCGAGCAAGAGCTGCGCAAGGAACATCTCGGCCTCTTCCAGGGCTTCTGGATACCCGGGCCACTGGGCGAACAGGTACCGGATGTCGAAAGCGTTGAAACTGTCGACGAACTGACTCCAGGTCATTGCGCCGGACTCGTTCCACGCGGCAACCCGACGCTCGATCTCCTCCGCATCACCCGGGTTGAGGGCGAGGAAGACAGCTCCGTTCACCAGCCTGGTCTCCGGCCAGTACAGACGGCCCAGAGACAGAGCAACGTAGAGGTCTGCGGCCTCGGAGAACGAAGCACTCGCACACCTTCTCAGCACGTCGTCCGCGGCTTCATGGATGCCCATGCCTAATACCCCAGAGGAAGGTTGTCACCAGTGGCGGATTCTCCGTACCCGCCGCCCTTGGGATAGTACAGAGGCGGATTCACACCACTGTGCGGCTTGCCGATTCCCCGGAACCGGGGGCCGAGCCGCCATCCCGACGGCGCGCGCGGCTCAAGGAGCCAGGTCTGGTAGCGGATCACCCGCCCGTTCTCGTCGAGTCCCCATACCGTGTGGTCCCCTTCGGCCTTCCGGTTGGGCTGAAGGTGTTCCACGCGCTTCTTCTTGGAGGAAGAGGACGAAGCCGATTCGTCACCGGTCGGACATTCGGTGTTGTGCACGAGGACCGGAGTGTCGCCAACCAGCACGTAGTACGTGTGGACGCCCTCGATGGTGAGGTTGTATGTCCGCACATGGTCCGTGTAGTGGCGCGTGGCCTGGACCTCGACCGTGGGGCCCTCGTCGGTGCGCAGGGTCATGCCCGGCTTGAGGTCACCGGCCCTGATCCAGCTGTGCTCCGAGACGGACCAGAACGGGTGCCCGTCGGTTGCGGTGAGGTTCTCTTCACCGTTTTCCGTGGCGATCGTCAGCTCGGTGAAGCGCTTGTCGTTCTCCGTGACGACGGTCGCGGTGACTTCGCGTTCACTCGTCTTCCCTGTCTGCGGGTCTGTGGCGACGACCTTGTCACCGAGTTCGATGTCCTCGATGTTCTTGGTGCTGCCATCGGCCATGAGGACGTCGGTGCCTGCGAGGAAGCACTTGCAGTCCACCTTCTTCGCCTTACCCAGCGGGAGGAGCTTCAGGAGTTTCAGCGCCTTGGCTGCGGGCAGGTCCGTCGCGGCCAAGCCGCAGTGGGAGTTGAGGCCGGGGTTCTTCTTGCATGCTTTCCATTCGCCGAAGTCCGGCAGCACGATGGCTTTCGCCATGTCCCAGAAGCTGATCGGAGTGGCAACGGGTCCGTCGTGCGGCATGGCCCCTTCGGCGGCCTTGTCCGCGCCCGACCCGTAACCGGTGAGACCGGAGGTGGAGCAGCCCGGGGATCCGCAGCGGTAATCGGCAGCGGCAGTGTTGCCGTTGCTGTTGCCGTTCTTGCTGGGTTCGTCGTAGTAGCCCTTGCTGCTCGAGGCGATGCCGGGGCCGTCGTCCTTCCATTTGCAGCCCGCGGTGGGCACGGGCACGCACGGGCCGGAGACGGGGTAGTACTTCAGACCGTCCGGGTCGGTGAAGGTGACCGGGCTGTTGTTGCTGTAGGCGTATCCGTTGATCTGCTGCGGATCATTGGAGTCCATGACCGGGTCGACGGAGATGAACCGACCGATCGTGGCGTCGTACTCACGGGCACCGAGGTGCACCAGACCGGTGGTCTTGGTGTCGTCGGTGCCGCCGACGAAGGCCTTGGTGCCGGTCCAGGTGCCGGTCGGTGTGCCGCGGGTGCCGCCGAAGGGCAGCGTGCGCCGGTGGGACAGCGTCAGGTCGGTGGCCTTGACCGAGAGCTGGCCTGTGCCCACGTGGTCGGCGACGGTGATGGTGATCGACCCGTCGTTCGACTGGACGGCCTGGTTGCCGCTGCCGAGGCCGATGTACCGGGTGGCCTTGGTCGTAGTGGTGCCCTTGGGCAGCACGACCTCGGTGTGTCCGAGGTACAGCGTGGTCTCGTTAGGACCGCGGGCGATCAACCGGTTGCCCTCGGCGTCGTAGACGTAGTCCGTGACCTCGTCGGGCTTGTTGGTGACGGGCTGGGTGACCTTGGTGACGCGGCCCTCGGCGTCCCACGCCAGCTTCTGGGTGGTGCCGCGGATGACACGGTCAGTGGTGTTGCCGGTCTTGTCGTAGAGGTAGCTGGTCTTCGACGTGCCGGTCGGGCCGGTCTCGTTGACTTCGGTCAGCGTGTGCGGCTGAGGACCTCCCGCAGGCGGGTAGGTGTAGGAGCGGGTGGTGTCCTTCGCGGTGTCGCCGCTCGGGTCGTGCCGGATCTCGGTCTTGCGGTTGCCCGTCTTGTCGTAGGTGTAGGACTGCCAGTACGGCGCCACGCCACCGACCGCGGCCGCCGAGGGGGTGGCCGAGCAGGCGGTGTCGCCCTCGGTCCACGCCTTGGTCATGCGGCGCAGGTAGTCGTGGGTGAAGCACTGGGTGTCGGTGCCAGCGCGTGAGACATCGGCGATCGACAGGACGTTGCCCGTCTTGTCGTAGCCGAAGGTGTGGTGCCGGTCGATGCCCGCGACGTCCTGCCTGTCGACCCGGGTCGTGGCCAGACGCTGAGTACCCCACTCGTAGGTGTTGGTGACCCAGGTCTTCTTCGCGCCGGCGGCGGTCGAGGCATACGCGTACTGCAGCGGCTTGCCCGTGTTGGAGTACGTCGTGTCGGCCTGGAAGCCGTCGCCCAGGATCGACACCGGCCGCAGGGTGGAGTCGTATGTGTAGCTGTACGAGCCGCCGGGCAGGGCGCCCGCCGCCGAGTAGGAGACGCCCCCGACCTTGCCGGACGCCTGGTAGCTGGTGCCGGACTGGTAGGTGCCGGCCAGATCACCCTCGGACGTCGGGATGGTCATCGACGTGCGCACCGGCCGGTACAGCAGGTCATACATGGTGACCCGGTTGACGTACTGGGCGCCGTTCACGTACCGGGTCGAGGAAGCCAGCTGGCCCTTCGCGCCGATGATCGTGTCGTACGTCCACGAGGCGCGCAGGGTGCCGGTGGCGCTGGTGTCGCGCAGCTCGGTCTTGCGGCCGAGCTGGTCGTAGAGGTGGTACAGGACCCGGTCCTCGGAGTCCTTGGTGGTGACGAGCCGGCTGCGGTCGTCGTACGTGCTGATGGTGACGCCCTGGTCGGGGTCGGTGGACTCGGTCCGGTTGCCGAGCAGGTCGTACTCGTAGAACCATTTGTTGCCCGCCGGGTCGGTGACCTGGGACTCCTTGCCCGTCGGCGTGTACTTGTAGGTCGTGGCGTCGTACGTGGCGGTCGCGCTGCGTGTGTGGTGCTGGCGCAGTTCCGACGTACGGCCGCGGGCGTCGGTCAGGCTGGTGGTGGCCGTGCCGCCCTCCGGCGGGATCACCGTGGTGCGGTCGCCGCCGTAGGTGGTCGTGGTGGTGCCCAGGTCCGGGCCGCCGTCACCGCTGCCGGCGACCTCCTTCGTCGTGATCTCACGGTTCAGACCGTCGTAGCTGTGCCAGGTCTGCGTCTCCACGCTCACCGCGTCGACGGGCTTGAACAGCTCACGGCTGGGAGTCCCGGTCGTGTAGTAGGAGGCGAACTCCTTGGCGACCAGGCCGCGTTCGTCGTAGAAGGTGTCGGTCAGCAGCCGACCGCCGTCGGGTCCCACGTCCTGGGTCTGGCGGGCGCGCAGCAGACCGTCGTACAGGGTGTACGAGGCGATCTGGCCGGCCCCGGCGTTGTCCAGGGTGAGTGTGCGGACCGCGACCGGCTTGCCCTCGTCGAAGAGGTAGTCGAAGTCGTAGGACGGGAGCTGCGTCGTCTTGCGGTCGGCGAGCCAGATCTTGTCGGCGCGGCCGAGCGCGTCGTACGTGAAGGTCTTGAACTTGCCGTTGGTGTCCTTCTCCTCGGTGGGCATGCCGCGCAGCCCGTCGAGCGTGGTGGTGGTCGTCTGAGCGGAGGCCGCGTCCGCGGCCCTGGCGCGCGGCGTGGTCGTAGTGACCGTCGTCGGGAAGCCGGTGGCCGGGGTGTAGGCGGTGGTGCTGGTCAGGCCGTCGGTGCGCGCGGTGCGCACCGGCGCGGTGGTCTCGGTGGCGGTGACGTTCGCCGTCAGGTCGGTGACCGTCAGGGTACGGCCGTAGCCGTCGAAGGTGCTGCCCGCCTCCAGGTACGTGCCGGTGGTGCCGTTGTGCTTGGTCAGTGTGGCCGTGGCGGTCTCGTCGCCCTTGGTGGGTGCGGCGCCGTAGGCGAGGCCGTCATAGGCGCTGCGCACGTCGGACACGACCTGCGTGGTCCGGACCGGCGTGGTCGCGCACTTCACCGAGACCGTCTCCACCCGCGAGGGCAGGGTGAGGATGTTGTCGGTGGTGTTGGTGGCGTAGGTGGTGCGGGTGCAGACGTCGTCGGTTGTGACGGACGTGTCGCCCTGGTCGTCGACCTGGGTGACGCGGCCCGCGACGGTGTCGTACGTCGTGTCAATCAGGGTGGTGCGCCACTGGCTTCCCGCCCCGTCGTCCAGCGATGTCCACGTCCGCGACTCGTCCGTGCCCGTGAAGTTGGCGGTCACCGTGCCCCAGGACCGCGTCTTCTTCGCGGTCTCGTGGTGCCAGGGCCGCTCGACGGTCTTCTTCAGGACACTGCCGCCGGGACCGGAGTACTTGGCGGTCTTGTAGGCAAAACCGGCTGCCGACTCGTGGTCGGTGATCGCTGCGCCCTCGCCAGTGTCCAGGGGGACGCTGACGGACTTGGTGCCGCCGGATGCGTTCAGCCGGTCGCCGTGCATGCCGCGCAGGAAGTAGGTGTCCGCCTGCGTCTTCAGGTACGCGGCGCCGCCCTGGCCGCCGGTCTTGACCCGGACGTGGCCGTAGCCGCGCCACTGCGACCAGGTCTTGTTCTTCTCCTTGGTCAGGCCGTCATCGTCGTCGTAGTGCCAGGCCGCGCCGCCCGGTTCGCCGTCAGGTCCCAGGTACTCATAGGCGGTCACCGAGTCGGGGGCCCCGCCGGTACGGTCGGTGGCGGTCACCGAGGTGACGACGTACTTGTTGAACCAGTGCTTCTTGGGAGCCTCGGTGTCCGTACCGCCCAGCAGCAGAGGGAAGCAGCGGGTGCTGTTGGTCTCCGGGGTCGGCAGCGCGGCCGCGTCGCAGGCCGGGGCCGAGTAGTTGACGTCGATCTGCCCGCCGTGCTCGTCGGCGACTGTGGACAGGCGTGCCTTGATGAACGGGGCGTAGCCGTCGCCGGTGCTGTCCAGCCGGTTGGCGAGCTGCGTGTAGGCCAGCGTCGTCTTCGGCAGCGTGCTCGCATTGGCGCCGGTGTGCCCGGTGCGCTGGATCGAGTCGAGCAGCAGCTGGTAATCGACGTCCGCCTGGCCCCAGCGGTGAGTCAGGGCCCAGGAGTCGACCTTGCTGTAGCCGTCGGCGACGAGGACCTGGGAATTGATGCCGGTCAACCGCTTACGGGTCCAGAAGGACGGTGAGAGCCGGTTGTTGTCACAGTCGGTGCCCTCCGTGCAGTTCAGGTCCCAGGGAGTGTCGTACCAGTAGTACGAGTCCGTGGAGATCGACGAACAGGTCGTGTTCGCGTCGCGTATGCACCGCTCGGAGCTGATGAAGTCGACCTTGGCCAGCGCCTTGGCGCTGTACACGGAGGACGACTTCAGTCCGTACTCGATGCGGTCGAGGTAACCGCCGCGGGCGTAGGGGGTGTCGTCCGTGGCCTTGAGGTTTCGGCCGTAGGAGTTCTCCTCCTTGATGTAGTAGTACGCCATGGCGTTGCCATGGGTGTCGACGGCGTAGTCGAGGTTCCACCGCCAGGCCTGCTGGCACCAGGATTCCGCGAAGGTCGCCTTGTTGCACGGCTCGTCGGAGTCGTCGCCGAAGACCGGGACGGTCCAGGTGGAGTCGGTGGTCTCGTTGCCGGTGGCCCAGCCGGGCAAGCGGTTGTAGCCGAAGTAGTAGCGGTTGCCCTTCGGGTCAGTCACCCGCCAGTACTCACCGTTGTCGTCCTTGTTGTCCCGGCCGGTGTCCGTCAGCCGGTGGACACGCGTGCCGTCGTCCCGCCGGAACCGGTACTCGCCCTCTGTGGCGGTGGGGACGAGTTCGCCGCCCCTGCCGTTGAAGGTGATGTAGGCGTTGTCGTAACCCCAGCACAGGTCGCCGGGCTTGTTCACGCCGTCGGCGGCCGTCTGCCCGTCGTCCGCGCACGGCTTGTAGCGGCGCTCGATGAAACCGGGGGACAGCTCGAATCCGTCACCGACCCAGGAGGACTGGTTGTTGGTGTTGCCGGTGCGGCCGTCGATCGATCCGGAGGAGTACGACATGCCCACGTGCGGGGTAAAGCCGCCGGGCACCTCGGGCACCGGGATGTCGTACGACCAGGCGAAGTCACCGGTGTTCAGGTCGGTGCTCCAGGTGGCGGACGGCGACAGCGAGGTTGCCTTGTAGTCGCCGGTCTTACCCGCGTCCCCGGCCGTCGCGGCCAGCACGGTCGGCGAGCTGCTGCTCACGGACACGGAACGGGTGGTGAGGGTCTGCGCCTGGGTGTCGTTGTCCGTGACCACCGGCTCGGTGGTACGGCAGGCCTTCTTCTTCGGCGTCGTCAGCGCACAAGCGGGAAGTTCCACGAGGGTGAGCCGCGAGGCGTAAGCGCCGCCGAACGCCTCGGCGAAGTCCGCGTAGTCGAGGGTGGCGCCCACCGCCCCGGAGGACGCCTTGTCCGTGGCCTTCAGGGTGAACACCACCCCGTCGACGCCGGCCTTCTTGGCGGCGGCCTGACCGACGACCTCGGCCTCGATGGTGCCGCCGGTCGCCGACTTCACCCGCTTCGCGGGGGTGTTCAGCTCGACCGGAAGACCCTTCGCCTTGACTCGGGCACCGGCCTTCGCGGTCGGCTCCTTGAGGGTGACGAGGGCCGAATCGGCCTCGGGCCAGTCGGCCTTCGGGGCCTCCTGGGGGGTGCGCGGGCCCTGTTGGACCTTGCGCGGCTTCAGTTTCCTGACGGACGTGCCCGCCACCGGCTTGTCCGGGTCGGACACCGCGGGGCGTCCCTTGCCCGCCGCCTCGGCGGCCGGCGCGAACGCCGTCGCCTGAAGCAGCGTGGCGACCATGACCGCCGATGTTCCCAGGGCGACTCTGCGCCCCAGGGCGGCTACGCGCCATGAGCGCGCTCTGCCATACATGAATGAACTCGTTTCTTCGATCAAAGGTTGATCAAGGGGGGAAATCAAGAGGTGCCCGGGGCATGGCGCCCCGGGCACGCTTCTCACTGCGTCAGTCGCCGGGCACCTTGGTCGCTAGGTCGAACCAGGTGTTGGACAGCTTCTCGATCTGGGCGTCGGTGAGCGCGCCCTGGAAGGTCCACACGTCGTCCACCAGGCCCGGGAAGTACGACCCCGCGGCCGTGCCGGTGCCGGACCGGCCAATCTGGAGCGACGTGGCCTTAAACGCGAGCACGTTCTCGGCCCACGGGACCAGGTCCACGCACCCGGTGACGTCGGCCTCGCCGTTGCCGTCCGCGTCCGCGCAGCCGAGCTCGGCGATGTCGCCGTTCACGTACAGGCGGACCTGCTTGGAGAAGCCGTCGTAGGCCAGTGCCAGGTGGTTCCACAGGCGTACGTCGTTGAACAGACCGTTGTCGACCTCCACCACGGTGGGTGTCGCGGCCGGGTCGTCTGTGTCGGTCACCGCCAGCTGCCAGCGTCCGGGCCTGCGGTCGGGGTCGACGGGGTCGGGGATGAACCGCACGGTGAACGCGTTCCGGTTGGCGCCCTCCGCGCCGATCAGGGACACCGGCCCGCTCGGCATCGAGGAGGCCACCGCCCACGCGGTCAACGTGAAGCTGCCCGCGGTGTCGACCGGGACCTTCGAGGTGGACGCGTAGGCGGTGGTGCCGTTCAGCTCCATCGAGGCGGCGTCCATGAAGGCCGAGTACGACTGCGCCGCACCGCCGTTCAGCGTGAGCGAGCTGCCGGAGCCCGCCGCGTCCGGGACGGTGACCGGGGCGGTCCCGGCGGTCGTCTCGAACGTCCAGCGGCTCTTGACCAGCGGACGCTGCTTGAACAGCTGGGTGACCTCCTCGCCCGAGACCGCGCGGTCGAAGATGCGCACATCGTCGATCTGCCCGGGGAAGAACGAGGTGAGGCTGCCGTCGTGGCGGCTCGCACCGAGCTGCACAGGGCCGCCCGCGTACCAGGTCGACGACAGCGCCGTGGAACCGGCGAGCGTGCCGTTCACGTACAGCAGCAGCTTGTTGGCCACTGTGTCGTGCACGCCGACCAGGTGGGCCCACGAACCACCGAAAGCGGTCTTGCCCTCGGCCTGCATGGCGCGGATCGGGGTGCCGGTGGCAGAGTCCGCCGAGTAGTTGTTGAACACCCAGCGGTCGTAGGAGCTGGAGTAGTACAGCTCGAAGCCCGGCTTGTTCGTGCCGAGCTGCGTGGCGACGACGCCCGCGTGGTTCGGCTTGGCCGCCGGGAGCTTCGCCCACGCCGACACCGCGAAGCTGCGCTCGTTGTTCAGCAGCGGCCGGTTGGTGGTGGCGTAGTCGTTGGTGCCGTCCAGGGTCAGCGCGTTGCCCGCCACGCCCTCGCCGCCGGCGGTCGGCCCGCCGACGTAGGTGGCGTCGACCACCTCCTGCTTGCCGGTCAGCTCCGGCGCGCCGGCCTGCTCGTCCATGGCGAAGACCATGCGCGCCGGACGCCCGGTGCTCAGCGACGTCTTGCCGTTGAGCACTGTCACCTCGGCCTGCGACAGAGGCTTGTCGAAGATCTGCACCTCGTCGATGTCACCGGGGAAGAACGAACCGGGCTGCCCGCTGTAGGAGCCCGCGCCGAACTGCAGACCCCGGCGCGCGTCCCACGGTGTGGAGTACGCGGTCGTGCCGACCAGTACGCCGTCGACGTACAGCTTCATCTCGTCCGCGCCAGAGCTGTAGGTACCCACCAGGTGGGTCCACTTGCCGACGGTGACGCCGCCCGCGGCCGGAGCCATCGCCCGCACGGGCGTCGCGGAGGCGGTGTCGGCCGTGTACTGGTTGAACGCCCACCTGTCGTAGGCGCTCGAGTAGTACAGCTCGAAGCCGGGGGCGTGATTGCCGGGCTGGGCCGCGATGACCGCCGCCGTGCCTGGCGCCTTGGACAGCTTCGCCCAGGCCGACACCGCGAACCCGCCGTCCGTACTCACGGTGGGGATGTCCGTCGCGGCGTAGTCGTCCACGCCGTCGAACGTCACGGCCTTGTCCTTGGTCCCGACCGCGCCGAGGGTCGGCCCGCCGTACAGCGTCGCGGGGCGGTCCTTCGCCGTGGCCGTCGCGGCGGTCGCGCCCGCAGTCTCGTCGAGCTGCCACATCGAGCGCTCCGGCTGACCGGACTTCACGCGGAAGTGGTACGTGTACGTCTCACTCTGGTGGCCCGCCGCGTCGATGGCCTTCGCGGTCACGAACTTCACGCCCGGCTCCGACGGCAGCACCTTCAGGATCTCTGCCGCACCGCCGCTGGTCGGCAGGGTGTTCGCTGAGGAGGGGTCCTTGTTGATGCCGTACCAGTACTTGGTCACATCGGTGTTGGCGGCCTTGATGGTGAACGAGCCGTACTTGCCCACGCCGTCGTACCAGGGGGCCTGCGGGTCGTCCAGATCGGCCAGGGGGTACTCGCCCGAGGTGATCGAGGGGGCCTTCGGCCACTGCGTGTCGTAGACGAAGTAGCAGCCGGTCGGGTCACCCGCGTTCGACCAGGGCGAGTACTGGGCCCCGTCGTGGGAGCGGACGTACCAGTTGACCGTCTTGTTCGGCGGGATCGATGTCGGCAGGCTGATCGTGAAGGACGAACCCGAGGCCTTCGACCCGGTCCGGCCGGGGGTCCACGAGCCGCCGTCCCACTTCGCCTGGAACTGCACCGAGACGGGGTCACCGTCGGGGTCGGTGATGCCGGTCGCGTAGATCTTGCCCAGCGTGCGCACGCGCGCCGCGCTGGAGGGTGCCTTGCAGGTGCCGCCGTACTCCATCGTCAGCTGCGACATCTTGATCTGCCCCGGCGGGCGGTTGTACTTCACCCGAAGGAACGCCTTGTCGGAGAACCGCTTCCAGGCGTACTCGTCCGTCTCGCTGGCCGCCCGCAGACCGAACGTCATCGACGGGTCCTTGGCGTTGGCGGCGGCCTGCAGCGCCGACTTCACGTTGAACTCCGCGTCGGCGGCGGAACAGCCCGAGTAGCCGTACGCGAAGGAGTCCGACGCGAGCTGCTTGTTCCAGAACCCGGTCGCGTTCTGGGAGTTCCACGTCGTCTGGTCCGAGATGGGGTCGGTGTCCCACAGCTCGACCGTGCGGTCCGAGCAGGAGGCCGACCAGGTGTTGCGGACCACGAAGTTGGCTTCCAGGATCGTCCTGCCCGCGAACGCCGAGGTGGAGATGCGGTAGAAGAGCCGCTTGGTGTCGTGCGGCTGGCAGTAGTACCAGCCGCAGTAGCCGAGGCCCGCGTCCGAGTCGCCGTTGAACCTCCACTGCGGCGACGACGCCCAGTACTTCGACGCCATCGTCCATGCGGACGCGCGCGGCGAGTACCACTGCGGGTCGATGAACACCGGGTACTTGGTGCCCGCACCATTGAGGACGCTCTGGTCCGGGGTCAGCACCAGCTCGTTCTCACCGGCCGGGAGGTCCACTCCGACCGGGGCGAGCTTGCCGGACTCACCGGCGCCGGGCTCACCGGCCGAGGTGGCGGTGGTGGCGGTGGTGGCGGTGAGGGTCTTGCCAGAAACACTCGGGGCCTGCGCGGACTCGCCGGGGCTGGAGTCCCACATGACCGGCTTCGGCGCCTCGAAGACGGTGCCGTTCGTGGCGCCGTCGACCGCGCGCAAGCCGCCCTGGGCGTTCTCCTTGACCTCCAGACCGTCAGACCCGAGCTTCAGCCGCAGTTCGGCGAGATCCGGATTCTTGGCGGCCTCGGCCGACTTGACCACGAGCAACTGCGCGAAGCCGTCCTCCTGCGCGGTCATCCGTAGGTCGACGTCCGGCAGCACGTCAGGGTATGTCGCCATAGCCCCCGACAGCTGCGGCTCGGGCAGCGCAGTGGGCCACGACAGGCTCATCGTCCGCCCCGCACGCTCCATCCGCACCAGCGGATCCTGGGCCCCGCCCCCGGAGAACTCCAGGTTCACGGTGGCCGCCTTGGGCGCGACCGTCCCGCCCTCGGTGGCGGCCAGCTCCGTGTTGACGTGCTTCCAGCCGTCCTCGGCGCGCGTCCACGTCGGCCGCAGATACTCCCGTGCCTCGAAGTTCCCGTCCGGGGTGGCGAACACCTCGGTGGTCTCTCCCCGCTGGGACAGGACCTCCACCGCCTCGCCGGACTTCCTGGCATTGGCCAGCGCCTGGGCCTCGGTCGCCGCGGCGGCCGGGCCGTCGGTGGTCCCCGTGCCCGCCGTGACGGGTGTCTGCGTCCCGGCCATGGCGTAGCCGACCGTTCCTGGAACCAGGCCGGCGGCCAGTGTCACACCGAGCAGTGCGCCAACTGCCCTACTACGGCCCGGTTGTCGGGCCCATATACCTGTCATCACTCACTCACAACGTATTCACATTTGTGATGTGTACATAACGACGTAGGTGATCGCGAAGTCAATTCCAAGAGACCGCATCGTGAGATCAAGGTTTGGCAAAGCCGGCGGTGTTCAGGGCCCGCCGCAACTTCCGCGACTACGAAAAGCTGCCCCAGCACGCCGAAGCCCATCTGGCCTGGAGCGTCATGGCCCTGATGACCCGCCGCCTGACCAAGCCCGTGGCCGCCTGGCGCGAGCCCAAGCCGCCGCCGGTCGCGCCGACTGCGCCGATGCGGATCCGCCTGCACCCCTGGACCGTCCGCCTCGCTCCCGTGTGACCCGGCAAAGCGGGCCGTGGCCGGCTGGGCAGGCTCCGGGCATGTCGGCGCGTGCGGCCCGGAACCTGCCGACCGGCCTCCCACCGGAGAGGGGAGGTCAGCCCCGTGCCGCGCGGGAGCAGGGTGCGGGGCCGTCGGCGCAAGTGCACACCGCATGTCGCACGCGGTCAACGACCGTGCACCAGTAAGGGCCCGCGCCCCCTAGCATTCGATCATGCAATCCAGCCAGAATGGGTGATGAAGCGCTCCGGGATCGGTGGAGGCTCTATGCGTTGACTCCAGCAGCCGGTTGGGCGTAGTAGTTGGTTTCGTGTTCGTGGGGCGGGATGTCCCCGGTCGCTGTGTGGAGGCGCTGGTTGTTGAACCAGTCGACCCATTCCGCGGTAGCGAGTTCGACGTCGGCGAGGCCGTGCCAGGGCTTGCGGGGTTTGATCAACTCCGTCTTGTAGAGACCAATCTGGGATTCCATGAGCGCGTTGTCCAGGGCGTCGCCGACGGTGCCGATCGAGGCGTCGATGCCGGCCTCGAGGAGGTGCGCGGTGAATGCGAAAGACGTGTACTGACTGCCCGCGTCCGAATGATGAACCAGCCCTGGCCCAGCGGGAGTTCCGGCACGGTCGCGGCGCCACAGGGCCATGTCGAGGGCGTCGAGGACGAGCTTGGCCCGCTTGCTGGTGGCGGCCGACCAGCCCACGATCGCCCGGGAGAACACGTCCACGACGAATGCGACGTAGACGATGCCGGACCAGGTGACGACATAGGTGAAGTCAGCCACCCATCGCTGGTTCGGACGTGACGCGGTGAAGTCGCTGCAGCAGGTCAGTCGCCCGTTCATGCCCGCTGTCGCGGACCGTAGTGCGGATCTTCCTGGCGCGGCGGGCGCCCTCCAGGCCCAGATCGCGCATCAGGCGGGCGACCGTGCAGCGGGCTGCTTCGATGCCCTCACGGTGCAGCTGCCGCCAGACTTTGCGGACCCCGTAGACGCCATAGTTGTCGGCGTGGACGCGGCTGATCTGGGCTTTCAGCTCCGCGTCCCGCATCGCTCGGGCGCTGGGTGCACGTTTCTTGGCGGCGTAGTAGGTGCTCGTTGCGATCTTCAGTCCGTGACCGGAGAGCACACGGCAGATCGGCTCGACGCCGAACACCTTCTTGAACTCGTCGATGAACGCTACGAGCGTTTCGACGGCCGGTCGAGCTCGGCCGCGAAGAAAGCCGACGCCGCTTTCAAGATCTCGTTGGCCCGCCGCAGTTCAGCGTTCTCGGCCCGCAGACGCTTGATCTCCGCGGCTTCCTCGGAGGTGGTGCCGGTCCGCTCGCCTGTGTCCACCTGCGCTTTGCGGACCCAGGTCCGCACCGTCTCCGCCGCTCCGATCCCAGCTTCGCGGCGACCGCCTTCATCGCGGCCCACTCGGTCGGGTAGTTCGGACGGATCTCCGTAACCATGCGCACCGCACGCTCACGAAGCTCAGCAGGGTAGGGGGACGGACGTGCCATGACTCGATCCTCTCAGGGAATCGAGCCTCCATCAGACCCGGAGCGCTTCACCTACCAGCTCATGGCCGCCACCCGCCTGACCCGCTCGCAGATCGGCCGCGGCATCCGGCACGTCCGCGACGTCGTCGCCGCGGAGAACCTGACGCCGATCACCTGGACCCGCCGCGACGGGTTCATGTTCTCCGACGACCCCGCGGACTGGATCCAGTACGTCAAGCGGCAGTTCCGGCAGACCCTTGGCCGCCTCACCCGGGTGATCACGGGCACGCTCGATCCGCACCTGGCCCGCTACCCCGACGACGAATGGGCCCAGCTCGCCACCGCACAGCTCACTGGGGTGCGTGCCACCCTCGCCCAGCTCTCCAAATAGCCCCCGCTGCCGATCACCCTGCCGAGCCCGCCATGCCCGTTTCCTCCCGTCGCCGCCGCTACCCGTCCGACACGTCGGTCGCCGAATGGGCCCTTCTCGAGCCCCTGCTGCCCGTCCCGGCCTACCGGACCAAGACCGGCGGGCATCCGGAGAAGTGGCCGCGGCGGGAGATCGTGGACGGCATCCGCTACATCGTCGACAACGGCGCCAAGTGGCGGGCCCTGCCTGCGGATTTCCCGCCCTGGGAGACGGTCTACGGGTTCTTCTGGCGGTGGAACCGGGCCGGGGTCGTCACCTACATCCGTGACCAACTCCGCCGCAGGATCCGTACCGGCAAGGGCCGCTGCCCGCATCCGGTGACGCTGATCGTCGACTCCCAGTCGGTCAAGGGCGCCTCCACCGTGGGCCACAACAGCCGGGGCTACGACGCCGCGAAGAAAATCAACGGCCGCAAGCGACATATCACCGTGGACACGCTCGGCCTGCCCGTGATGATCACGGTGACGCCCGCCGACATACAGGACCGCGACGCCGCCCGCGACGTGTTCTGGCGGCTGCGTCTCACCCAGCCGCAGATCACCCAGGTCTGGGCCGACCGCGGCTACGCCGGCGACCTCGTGGACTGGGCGCGCGAACGCCTCTGGCTGAGCCTGCGCATCGTCTCCCGGCCCAAGGGCACGAAGGGTTTCGTCGTGCTTCCCCGCCGTTGGAAAGTCGAGCGCACGATCGGCTGGTGCATGAACGCCCGCCGCAACGCACGCGACTACGAACGACTGCCCCAGCACTCCGAAGCCCATCTGAACTGGGCACTCATCACCATGATGACTCGACGCCTCACCCGCAAAAGCCCCCGCACAAGTCAGTGGACCAAGAAGCCGTCGGCGACCCGCTGAGCTGGGACGATTCCAACGCGATTCGTCTCGCCCCGCGAAGTGAAAGACCTGGTTATCGCCAAGATACGGTCAGTCTGCGAGGTTCGATGCGCTCCTCCACCGCCTTGGTTCCGTCGCTTTTGACGATGTAGGCGCCCTTACCGGGAGTTTCCGTCACCGCTTCCACCAATTCCGTTCCGCGGTACACCAAGCCGACTCCATCGTCTGTGCAGTGAGCAGTAGACATGGTGCCGTCCGCCACAAGCTGGTGAATCAACGGACGCCGACCCTCATCCGAGTCGTAGTGCACGCCGTTGCCATACGGCAGGAAACCGAGTGCGTCCGTGACCGGGCGCAGTTCCGGCCCGAACGAGTCGGTCGCACCTCCCTGGAACCAGCAGAGGGAGCCTGCGCTGACTCCGCTGAGCACGACACCGGCCTGCCAGGCACGGTGCATGATGCGGTCCAGGCCATGCGCTCTCCACACCGCCAGCAGGTTGACCACCGAGCCCCCCATGACCCAGACCACATCGTGGTCGAGGATCGAGCCCTCGACATCTTCGAGGTTGGGCATGGGGAACAGGTGCAGAGGCGTCAGGTCGAATCCCGCTATCCGCGCAGCCTCGGTCATGCGGGTCGTGAAGTGCTCGGCATCCCCGATGGCGGTGCCGACGTACATGATGCGCGGGCGCCGACCATGCGCACCGGAGAGGTCAACCGCATGATGCACCAGAGCATCAAACATCACCCTGGTCCGTCCTCCGACTCGATGTCCGCCGGAGGTCGCGAGGATGGTCGGTTCCAATGCCGTCATGGCCATGATCGTATCGGTGGCATGCTGACGGACCTGGGTCGCCTCAGGTTGAAAAACACCTACTCAGAGGTCGTTTTCCTCTGTAGTGCGGTGTTATCTCTTGTTTTGCTCCTGCTGATGATCTGGTGCTGGCGAGTCTGCAGTGCGGGCAGCGGTTGGCGAGGCGGATGGTGTGGCGTCTGGGAAGAGAGCCGACTTACGCCTGTCTCATTCCAGGACGCCCGGATCTGTCCCGTGCTCCCGCCAGGCGGAACGCACGCCTGGGCGCACGCCCCCAACCGGCGGTATGCCCAGGTCATGACCGACCGTCGTGCGTATCCGAGTGATCTGTCCGATGCCCGCTGGGAGTTGATCGAGCCGGTGCTGTCCGCCTGGCGCTTCGAACGCCGCGGCCGGGCCCTGGACTTCGGCCGGCCGCCCCGGCACGACCTGCGCGAGATCATGAACGCGATCCTGTACGTGGACCGCACCGGCTGCCAGTGGGCCTACCTCCCGCACGACTTCCCGCCCCACCAGACGGTCTACGGCTACTTCGCCAAATGGCAGACCGACGGCGTCTTCGCCCAGCTCAACGGCTTGTTACGGGAGTTGGTGCGCCAGCAGGAAGGCAAACACCGCCACCCTTCGGCCTGCGTGATCGACGCCCAGAGCGTCAAGACCTCCACCTCCGTCCCCGCCAGAACACAAGGCATCGACGCGGGCAAGAAGATCGTCGGCCGCAAGCGCAGCATCATCACTGACACCCTCGGCCTGCTGCTGGCGGTGCTGGTCACGGCGGCCGGCGTCCAGGATTCCACCGCCGGCCGCACGCTGCTCGAGCAGGCCGCCACCGACCACCCCACCCTGCGCAAGGTCTGGGTCGACGGCGGCTACCGCAAGCACTTCGTCGAGCACGCCGCCACCCTCGGCATCGACCTCGAAATCGTCCAACGCACCCCCGGGACCAGAGGATTCGCCCCGATCCCGAAGCGGTGGACAGTCGAGCGAACCTACGGCTGGCTCATGCTGCACCGGCGCCTGGCCCGCGACTACGAAACCCACCCGCACCGCTCCGAAGCCATGATCCACCTGGCCATGACCGACCTGATGGCCCGCCGCCTCACCGGCGAGACCACCATCTCCTGGCGCGACCCGACATAGCAGAATCAAAGCGACATCTCGGGATGAAACAACGGGAGAAAACGACCTCTCAGGCAGCGCCAAGCTCGCACCAAGGCCGCGGTCTCGGGCTGAACCGGCACCCTGGGAGCCGTTGTCGACTACTGGCCCCGGCCGTTGCCACCGGTCGCGTTGCGCGACACCATAGGCCGGCGCATACCTGGCTGGCCGGTAGCATCAGGGAATCCGGTGCGTGAGGGGGCGCTGTGATCGAACTGTCGGACATGGTCCGCGAGTTGAGGGCGCAGTTGACGGCAGCCGTGGCGGATGCGGACGGCGAGCTTGTGCGGTTCGAGCTGGGGCCGGTGGAGGTCGAGGCGACCGTCGCCGTCACACGCGAGGCGGGCGCGGACGCCAAGGTGCGGTTGTGGGTCGTCGACGCGGGCGCGAACGGCAAGTACACGCAGGCGCAGACCCAGCGGATCAGGGTCACCCTGACGCCGAAGGCCGTGTCGGCGGACGGCAGCCCAGTCCGGCCCGTTCTGATCGTGGGCGACGAGCTTGACGACGAGCGCTGACCGAGGCCTTGCGCCGGAGCGGATCGCCGAGATCATCGTGACCCTGCCGGACGGCAAGGGCCGGCGCGGCACCGGGTACCGCGTCTCGGCAGAACGGATCCTCACCGCCGCGCACGTGGTCGACGGCGGCACGCGGATCCGTGTGCGTTTCCAGGCCGACCGCCCCGGAGAGTGGACCACCGAGACGACGGTGACCTGGCGGCACGAAGGCATCGACATCGCGGTCCTCACCATGGAATCTCTGGCCGCCGTAGCGCCCGGAGCCGCCGATACCGTGGAAGGGGCCACCCCCGCCGAAGCCGTTCCGCTCGTCTCCTACGGCCGGATCGGTGAGCTGGACGCGGTACTGACCTGCACCACCCTCGGCTTTCCCCGCTTCAAGCTCCGTACGGACGACGCCGGTTCACGCTTCCGGGACGCCGAGCACGTGCAGGCCACCTGCGCGGTCCTGTCCAATCGGCGCGAGGGCACCCTCGACCTCGCGGTCGGCTCCCCTCCCCCCGACGATCCCGACCCCCAGCGCAGCCCATGGGAGGGCATGTCCGGGGCACCCGTCTTCACCGGCAGCCGACTCGTCGGCGTCGTCGCCCACCATCACCGCAGCGACGGCCCCGGGCGCCTCGCCGCGAGCCGCGTGGACCGCTGGGCCGACGGCCTGAACACGGAAGAGCGGACCACGCTGGAACGTCTACTCGGCCGCGAACTTCGCTACTGCGCGCTGCCCTCCGCCGCGCCGCGAGAAAACGCCGACCTGGTCCAGGAGATCTACCGCGCCCAGCTCACCGACATCGCCCCCGAACAACTCCGCGACAGACTGACTGAGTTGGACGACCTGGTCGCATTCTGTGCCGGCGCCGAGACCTACCGCTGGCTCCAAGCCCCACCGTGGGCGGGCAAAACGGCCCTGGCAGCCTGGTTTGCCCTGCACCCGCCTCGCGGTGTCGTTCCGGTCTGGTTCTTCATCACCAACCGCTCCGCGAGCCAGTCGGACGGCACGGCATACACGGAAGCGGTCATCGACCAACTCGCCACGATCGCCGGCCGGGAGCCGGTCCGCGCTGCCTCCGCCCCGGCACGCGACGGCGAACGTCGGCTGCTTCTGCGCGAGGCGGCCGAACGGGTCGCCGAACGCGGCGGCACGCTGCTCCTGGTCGTGGACGGCCTGGACGAAGACCAATCGCTGAAACCCGGCGGCAGCGGCACAAGCATCGTCTCACTGTTGCCGGAGCGGCCCCCTCCCAACGTCCGCGTCCTGGTGACCAGCCGGACCGGCCCCGGCATCCCCGCCGACGTCGGCGGCGCGCATCCGCTGCGAAATTGCCGCGTGGAGAAACTGGCCGCCGCTGCCGCGGCCCAACACACCGAGTACGAGGCAAAGTACGAGCTTCAGCAGGCCCTGTCCGGCGACCGTCTGCAACGCGATCTGGTCGGCCTGCTCACCGCCGCACGCGGCACCCTGACCCTCGACGACCTGCGCGAACTCACCGAAGAACCGGGCTACGAGCTGCGCCGACGGCTGAGCAGCGCGTTCGGGCGCATCCTGCGGCTGCGCGGCGGCACGAACCCCGGTGGCGGTGGCGGCATCGACGGCTACGGCTACGGCTACGGCCACAGCAGCGGAGTGACGCTGTACGCGTCCAGCCGCGGCTACCTCTTCGCGCACGAGACCCTACTGGCCGCCGCACAGGACGAACTCGGTTCCGACCTGGCCGCCTACCTGGAGCGCCTGCATACCTGGGCCGAGGGCTACGAACGGCGCGGCTGGCCGGAGGGCACCCCGCCGTACCTGCTCCAGCAGTACAGCCGCCTACTCGCGCACTTGGGGGACGATCGCCGTACGACCGCGCTCGCCACGGACGCCCGACGCCGGGAACGGCTGCGTGAGGTCACCGGAAGCGATGCCGCGTGCCTCGCGGAGACCGTGGGGGCCCGGGAGAACGTCCGCCGGGCCAGCCCGGACAATCTGGCGGCGCTGGCGGCACTCGCGGTCACCGAGGATCTCGTGGCCCGCCACAACGAGTCGCTGCATCCGGCGATTTCCGAGGTGTATGCGCGTCTCGGGCATACCCGGAAGGCCATCGGCCTCGCCCGCAGCCTCTTCTCGCCGACGGACCGCGCATGGGCACTGGGCCGCGTGGCCCGTGTTCTCGCTGAGACGGGCGACAGACGGGCGGTGGGCCTAGTGGAGGAGGGCGTGGCGCTGACGGAGAGAGCGCTGGCTGAGACCCGCCGCGTCCACGATCCCTCCCTCATCCAGGCGGCGCTCGGACAGGTCGCCCCGGTGCTGGCGCTGCTGGGCAGGCGGACCGAGAGCCTACGCGGGCTCCGCGAACTACCGTCCCCAACCAATGACCCGGCGACGCGGTACATCGTCAGGGCCCACATCGAGACCGCTCTCGCGCTGGGCGACCGGTCAACGGCCGTCGAACTACTCAGCCAGGCGGAGGAGTGGGCCGGGAGGGTGTCGGACGCGGACGTCCGGGTCCGCGCGGTGGGCACCGTCGCCGACGCATGGGAACGGATCGACCAGCCGGACCGGGCGGCGCGGCTCTACGACTTGGTCGCGGAACTCGTCCGCAGTGAACCCCACGATCCGGTCGGGGTGTCTGGGGCCGCTGCCGAGGTTCTGGGGCGGGTACGGCCGAAGGAGGCGGCACAGCTCGGCCGACTCGCCCTGGATCTGGCCGGCAGACTGCTGCGTACCCCCGAGAACCTGCCCGAGGGCAAAGAAGCGTGCGATGCCGTGCGCGCGCTCGTCGCGACGGGACGTACGGATGATGCCATGCTGCTCGCCGAGGCCGTTGGGCCATGGCTGGCCGAGCGCAGACCTTGGCAGTGGCCGGACGCGTGCTTCGCCATTGCCGAAGGACTGGCCCGTGAGGGCAGAGCCGAGCAGGCGTGGGCCGCGCTAGCGGACGCCCAGGAAGTGGACTTCCGCGCGTCCTTCAACGGGCGTGTCCGCACCGGCACGCGCATCGTGGATCTGCTGATCGAGGCCGGAGCCACCGATCAGCTGGAGGCACTGCTGTACGCCCCCACTCAGAATCGGCCCCATGTCCGGCCGAGGACCGTCGCCGCCGCATTCGCCACGCTGGCCCGCCACTTCGCGGACCGCGACCAGACCCGGTGCCTGCGCCTGCTGGACCAGGCTCAGCAGGCGCGTGAATCCGAGGACGGATCCGCCTACAGCACCCGGGACGAGCGGCTCGCCGTCCTCGCCGGAGCGCTCGCCCGTGCAGGCCGCACCGAGGACGCCGAGCGGCTCGCGGCCACGATCGGTTCACCGGACATCCGTGCCTGGGGATACGCGGCCGTCTCCGTAGCCCTCGCCGGCAAGAACACCCGGCAGGCACTGCGCTGCGCAGAACGGGCGGCCGACGTGACACGGGTGTCGGACACCTTTCTGGTCCAGGTCAACACCTCGACCGCGATCGTTCAGGCATGGGCGCTGGTGGGAGCAGCGGAACGAGTCGCGGAAGCGATCGAACAGGTGCCCACGAACCAGTGGACCGACCGGACACGGCAGCATGCCCTCGCCGCCGAGGGACTGTGGGCTTGTGACCCGCACGCGGCGGTGCGACTCTTCGACCCGCTCCTCGCGGGCAGGGAGCGCTACGGCGCCCCTGATCTGGCTCTGTTCCTCGCCGTGGCCCTGCCCCATGACCAGGCACGCGGCGACAGCGTCATGGAGCACTTACTCGGTCTCGAACAGGCCTCCGTTCCCTACGACTTCAACGAGTCAGCCCTGCTCTGTCTGGTGACCGCCACTACCAACCGAGCCGCCGCCCGGCGCACTCTCGACCTGCTGACACGGTTCTGGCACCGCGACCCCTTCGACAGGCAAGCGGTCATGCTGGCTCTCGCGTGGGGCGCGCTTCATGGCCTCGAAGCGGCCCGCACCATGGTGCTGGACATCGCGACAGAGACGGAACGCCTTGAGGCACTCGCTCACCTCGCCGCCTACACGGCCGGACTGGAGCGCGACGACGCCCTGTTGAACCGGCCGGCGGACAGGTTCGACTACCTCCACGTCGCCCTGCGCCTGGCCATTCTTCTCCACCCGCCGCAGACCGGCCCCGACCTGCCGCGCGCCAGAGCCCTGCTCGCCGAAGCCCTCACCCAGGACGGCTGGCACCACGCCATCCCGGTCCTTGCAGCCCTCGCCCCCGAAGCGATCCTCCCGGCCCGGGACGTCGTTTTCGCAGACCTCGGCCTGCGCGACGGTGCTGCAGCCGAGTAGATCTCTCCGACGTGCGGGGTACGGCCTGTGCGCAACTGCCGCTGCTGCGGTCAGAGCAGCAGCAACTGGTCGATGAGCTGCTGTCGCTGAACGGCGGGGTGCCGGTGGTGGCAGCCGCTGATCAGTGATGCTGTGTGGCAGACGCTGTCCGGGCTGCCACCTGCACGGTCGCACACGTGTCGGGCCAAGCTCACTGCGGCAAACTCGCCGACCTCGGCTTGCAGTGGGAGGCGTGAGTACGCGTGAGAAGCTGCTCGGGGTCCGTGCCGGTGACGCAGACGGCACGGACCCCCTCAGCTCAGCCCCGGACGATGTTCTGCGCCTGCGGCCCCTTTTGCCCCTGGCCGATGTCGAAGGTCGCATGCTCGCCCTCGGTCAGTTCGCGGTACCCGCTGCCCTTGATTTCGGAGTAGTGCGCGAACACGTCCGGGCCGCCGCCGTCCTGCTCGATGAAACCAGACCACCCCGCTTATCCGACCGGCGACGCGCTGAACGCCCCCCAGACAGCTCGCTGGGCCTCGGACTCCCCCGGGTGACGGAAGGGACAGCACTACGAATCGGAGCACTGTGCTCGCGGTGTCGGCAGGGCATCGGCGACTGAGTGGCTGAAGGCCAAACCCCGTGTGTGTCATCCGACCTGCGGGCTAGATGACACACGCGTCACCGCCGGGACTGAACCTGCCCCAGGCTCACCGTGGCCACGCCGGGATGACATGGGCGTCTCGTGTCCGGAGCGGCAAGACCTGGAGAATGCGCTGGCCTTGGCTCTGCAGGAAGTTGCTCGTGACAAGGCTCCGGCTCTGAACTTGCCCTTCACCCCTCCGGCCAGAGAGATGCCGCAGGCGCTGCTCCCCGGCCCCGCCGGTCAAACGCTTCCTCAGCCCAGGCCCGTTCAGGAAATACGAGATCGGGCCGACCGAGCAGGTCTCGTCTGGTGCAGGTACCGATCGGGGAGGCTCGTTTCCTGTCTCTCTCTCGTGGTCTGGGCCGGTGTGGCAGGCGGCGGGCGTGCCCGGTGGCCCCGGGGCTGGCAGCGCGGTGGGCGAGGAGCTCTCGTCGGGCGATGAAAGGGCTTGGTGGCGGTGAGAGTTCGCGGTGAGCTGCGGCCATGATCGATCCCGCGGGTAGCTCGTCAGGTGCCACTACAGGGCCATATGACGCAGTCGTGAGGTCGGGCCAGGCCTCGGCGAGAACCACGCTGCAAGTGCAGTGAAGGTGTAGCCATATGACGCTCGAAAGCCTCAGGGGGTGTCGGAATAAGCGCCGGCTGGCCGCCGCAGGCTCTGTGGTCCGTCTCATAGGCTCAGCGAGACATCACTGTGCAGCGTAATGTCTGCGGAGGAGCACCTTCATGACCCGCTACTGTGTCGCGTCTGACCGGCACGAGTTGATCGCCACCTGGGGTACTGGCGAGGGTGACCTGGCCGCCGCTGTCGCTGCGGCGCCGGTGGGTGCCGACATCGGCAGCCTGCTGGCCCTGGCCCGGGTGCTCACCCAGCTCTCCAGCGCCGCGTGGCATACCTACACGCATCCCGCCAGTGCCGCCGACTCTCTGGAACCCAACAGTGAGGGCTGGCGTCGTGAGGAGGAGCGCAAGCAGTTCAGCGAGGTCGTCGACGCGATCAGCCGGCCCAACCTGCCCAGTGGCGGCACGTTGACGGTCTCCTACAGCAGCCTCCTCGAATCCGCTCATCGCGTGGGGCGTGCCCTGCACCGCATCGGCGACCCGCAGCTTGTGGAGGGCGTTGCCGCTGAAGTCGCCGTTGAGCTCGCGGCCGTGGAGAGTGCCGAACTCGGTGATCTCAGCGGCCGGTCCCAGCAGGCTGTCCTCCTCAGCCGTGAGGACGCCTCCCCCGTGCAGGTCGCCGCCGCCGATCAACTCCTGCAGCAGGATCCCTTTGGCCCCGACGATCTATTCCGCGGCATCGATCCGACGGCGGCATCGGTCGCGGCGGCCCACTGGCTCGCCGCGGCAGCCGAGGTCACCGGCGAGGCATCCGGACTCGACCCCACCCAGGTGGTTCTGGAAGCCGACAACATCGAGGAGCTGCCCCACGAGTCGCCCACCCTCGTCCTCGGCCTCATCAATGACGGCGTGTCGCCGTACGACGCTGTGACGAGCCTCGTCCGGCATGCCATGCAGGTCACCGACGGTGTCCTGCCCGACCCCACCGCTCTGCGGGAACAGCTGGAGGATCTGCACGAGACACTCGCCAGGTACAGCGGCGAGGAAGAACCCGACTTCACTGACGTCGCCCTGCGTCTGACTCCTCTCGACCCTCAGCGGCCCGCCTGTGACCTCCTCGAGGACCTCCTCACCGCAATCCACGGCTGCTGGCTTCTCCACAGTGAGTACGAGGGCCTCGACCACGCTGACACCGACGACGTGGAGGAATGGGACGACGCACGGGCCGAACTGGAACAGAACCGCAGCCGCGAACGCTTCGCCCAGCTCGTCCGGGACACCGCCACCCGCCATCGCGGGCGACTCATCTGACCTGGCCGCCTGCACTGCTCCGGCCCAGGCGGTGGCCTGCCTGCGGCCCGCACCGTGCACCGAGTCCAGCCGGGACGCAGCAACCGTGCAGGCGGGCCTGGACGGGGCTGCGGCTGGCGATGATCCGAGGCTTTGACGATGACGAGTGGGCCGTCCGCCACCCTCGGCGAAGCAGGGCCATGAACGCGTCGGCCGGTCGGCAGCTGCAGTTTCCGGCGTGGGCTGTCCGAGCGGCGACTCGTCGGGGCCGCCGCGAAGGACGGTGCCGACCGCAGTCGTTGTTGCCGCACTACCTGGACCGGGTGCTTCTACGTGTTGTCCGCGACCCGGTGCCTGAGACTCTCGATGTAGTCCGGGCGGAGCGCCTCGTGCAGGTCCTGAAGTGGCACTGCATGACCTACTTCGCCGACGACACCGACAACCGTCCGCCGTCCATTACAGATCCGGCAGGCGTGTCCGCGTCTGGTGGGTGCCGCCCGGTGTATCGGGGGCGGGGTCCCACGATGCCGGGCCCTCCCTCAGGCGGCGCAGATGCGGCAGGTTACGCATCGCCTTGGCCGCCCATGCTCGCTGAAGGCGTGAGTAGTTTGAGTCGTTTGCGACGCGGGTGAGGAGTTCGAGGACACCCTTGGCCGCGCGAGGACGGTGGGAGTCGCGCGGGTCCTGGACCCTGTGGACACCGGCGGCGTACCAGTCGAGCAGGCGAAACGCTTCGTCGCGGGCCGTCTCAGGCATTTCGGGGTCGATGACCAACTGCACCAGGATGGCGGTGAGGCGGGGGCTGTGCCCGCCCGGCTCAGCCTTGGTGAGCGCTCGGGCGGCGGCCACGCGCGCGTGCTCGTCGAGCACACGGTCGGCGGCCAGGGCAGCGAAGACGTCGGCCGCGGACGCATGCCCCGTGGCCTGCAGCTCGTGTGCGGCGCCCAGCCTGATCGGCGCGGCGACCGACATGTCGCCGGCCAGGGTGGTGAAGAGCTCGTCCGCGCGCGGGTCGTGCAGCTGGGCGAGTTGCTCGGCGACCCGCAGGCGGGTCGTCTGGACGCGTTCCCCGCCGACGGGGTCGGCGTCCAGTTCGGCGGCGAGGGAGGCCAGCAGGTCGGCGGCCCGTTTGTCACCGGTGTGGGCGAGTTCGCCGAGCGCGGTGACGCGGGTCCCCGGGTCGAGGTCGGAGTCGGCGCCGTAGGAGGCGAGAAGCTCCGCGTAGCGGTCAGCGTCGGTGGAGCGCAGGGTCCGCATGAGCTCGTATCGCAGCGTGCTGTCGGCTGTGCTCTCGCCGGCCAGGGCCAGCAGTAGTGCGGGGGCGCGCCGGTCACCCGCTGCCGCGAGTTCGCGGAGCGCGAGGGCGCGGGCGTTCTGGCCCAGTTCGGGGTCCTGGGCGTAGGAGAAGAACAGTTCGGTGCAGCCTCTCGGGTCGGCCGAGCGCAGTGCGTTGAGCACGTCCCGACGCAGCCCGTCGTGGAAGACGGGGTCGGCGACGATGGCAAGGAGCTGCCTGCCGCGGGAGGTGTCGTCGAGCCCCTCGAGGATGCGCTGCATGGCCTCGACCCGGGCGAACAGGCCTACGTCGGTGTCGGCGGCGATGCTCAGCAGGGACTCGGTGTAACCGCTGCCGCGCAGGGCACCCAGTGCTCGGGCAGCCATGATGCGGTCGTCGTCGCTGACCATGGGGTCCGTGGCCACGGCGGTGAGGATGCGCGCGTCTCTGCCGTCGCCGAGAGTGCGCAGGTGCTGGGCGAGTTCGCGGCGAAAGAAGCCGGTGCACTCTGGCATCTTCGCGGCGGCTGCGAGCGTGTCGGCACAGCGGCGCATGGACTTGGGAGCGACTGCGATGCCGTCCGCGACCAGTTCGGCAATGAAGCGGGCGCCCTCCCAGCCTTTTCCGCAGCGCCACAGGGCTCGGCCGAGCAGGGGGCGCTCCGTTACAGCCGCGATGAGGAAGCGGGTGAAGGAGTCGTGCCGTCGCCATTCTGGGGGCGGGCGTCTGGCCCAGCGGCCGAAGACGTTGCGCAGCTCGGTGTCGGCTCGCCGGGGGTCTACGGCGACACGTTGCGCGGCGAGGAATTCCAGCAGAGTCTGGTGGATGAAGACGAGGTCGCCGCCGCGTTCCGTGAACAGGCCGCTGCGGCGGAAGGTTTCGCGCAGGATCTCTCGCCAGACCGGCTCGGGGAGGTCGGGAGGGCGCTGGTCCTCAGTGCGTGCGGCGAACAGCTCGACTGCCGACAGCTGCTCCCCGTCCAGCCAGGCCAAGGCGAGTTCTCCGGCCAGACCCACGACCTGGGCGGGCAGGCGCTCCACGGTGCGCACTGCCGATGTGCCGTACTTGGCGGCGGCGCCTGTGGCCTGGGCGATGATCCCGGAAGCCGTGTCGCTGTACTGCCTGCTCTGCAGAAGCCCGATGAAGGAGCGGTACACCTCGTGCCGGGTGGTCGGCAGCGGGGGTTTTGGCTGGTCGGCGAAGAGTTGGCACAGCATCGTGGCCATGAGCGGTACGCGTACGAGCGCTTCGCGACGTCGCTCGCCGAACTGAAGCGTGAACTGCTCCGCGGCACGCTCGGGGTCGGGCAGACCGAGGGCGTTCAGCCAGCGCTCGGCGAAGTCCCGCAGCTGGCGGGTGTCGAAGGGCAGAAGGTCGAAGACGGCGGCCCGCCAGGCCGGGGAGCGCGACGTGGGCAGCTCCGGCACGGGACGCGTGGCGATGACGCATCGGTACATCGTCCCTTCGGGATCGGCGGCCCGTATACCCGCCAGCCTGGTGAGCACGACCTGACGCTGCTCGGAGGCCAGCAACTCGTCTAGCCCGTCCACGAGTACGAGCCATGACGCATGCGTGGTGGGCGGCCCCCGGAAGAACTCTGCCGACCAGGCCTCCAGCGGACCGTACCGCCCGGCATCGGCCCGGACTCCGGCTTCCAGCGCTTCGGCCAAGGGGCGGTCGGGGACCAGATCGGCGGCTTGTACGTAGACCGGGACCAGCAGAGGGGTGGACGTGGTGCGGTCGGGGCGGGGGCCGGGCCCCTGCGGCGCGGACTGTTCGTCTGCGCCGTCGCCCGAGCCACCCCCGCCCTGGTCACCTTCCTCCCCGGCCCACCCATCACCCCACCCCGCCACGCACTCCCGCACGAAGCTGCGCAGAAGGCTGGACTTGCCGGCTCCCGGTCCGCCGACCGCCAGGGCGTCCATGTGGTTCTCGATGATGGTCGCGGCCGACACCCGTTCCTCGGTGTCCGGTTGGTCTGGCCGCGTCAGAGTCTGTATGGAGTGGGCGTGTTGACTGACGTAGACGGTCGACAGCGGCGGGGAGACGTTGCCCGGTGCCACTCCGGGATAGGGGTGGGACTCGGCCGCACGCGCGGCGGCTGCGAGGTAGCCGCGCAGGCGGCGGCCGGGGAACGCCCAGCCACCCGCCTGGAGTTGGTCATCGGTGAGGGTGCGCAGCCAGGGCTGGTCGACGTCCCAGACTCCGCTGCTCACTCGCGAACTTACCGCGCGGGCCGCGGACTTGTGCAGCTCCTGGACCTGTTGCGGGCAGCGCGAGAGCAGTGCCGCGGTGGAAAGGGCGTGCACGCTGCCGGAGTGGTCGGACGTGCAGAGCATTCCGCAGACGGCGCCGGTGCGTTTATTGAGGATCGCGCTGCCGCTATAGCCCCCACCGATGGGAGGACCCCAGAACCGTTCCAGCAGGCCGGGTCCGTCCGGGTCGCGCGACGAAGGGCCCTGGTAGTCGAGTTCGACCGACTGGCCGCTATGGAACATTCCCTCCGGGTGCCCCCGGACCCAGACCCGGTCGCCGTCCCGCAGGTCGTCGTGGAACAGCGCCCAGGGGTCGGCAAGGGCGGCCAGGCCGCTGGCGTCCGTCACGACTCGCAGAAGGGCCAGGTCGAGGCCCGTGTTCCGGTCGCGGAAGTACAGGGCGGGGGCGGGACGCAGCCGCAGTTCGCGGTCCGTGCCACCCACCCGGGCGTACACCACTTCCGGGAGTGTTTCAGCGCTGTCCGCGACCACGTGGGCGCACGTCGCCACGGTGCCTGGCGCGATGAGGAAACCCGTGCCGGATCTTCGCGACGCACCATCGGGTGAACGGATCATCAGCGCCACCGTCGCCGCCGTGAGCAGATCCCGAGTGGTGGTGCTCAGGGCGGTCACGGCGTCGGCGCGGCCCATTCCAGTGCGACCTTGAAGGTGGACCGGGCTGTGGCCTTGCCAAGGACCGCGACGAGCGTGCCGGACTCGACCGCGAACTCGCACGCGAACTCGACGGTCGCCTTCTGGCTGCCGGTCTGCTGCAAGCGCGTTCCCACCGCTCTGGCGACCCCCACCAGCGAGTCCAGGGCCTCCTCAAGGGTCGGCCGCGAAGCCGCGATCTCCTGCTCGTCCGCACCGGCTTGGCCGGACTCCAGCCGCCGCACCGACAGATACAGCGGATGTCCTTCCACTGTCACGGGAACCACGGCCGTTTCGTCCCCGGCCGTCGTGTCGGCCCCTGCCCGCTCGTCCAGCACCCCGCGCCTCCCCTTCACCTGCCCACGCATCGCCCGCGCAGCAGCGTTCAGCCTAGTGATCCCGTCGGTCGTCCGTCGGAAAAGCTGCTCGGATCACTCCCAAGTCCAGCATCGTGTCCGGCACCTTCACGAAGCACACTCCGTCTTCCGGGTCGATCGCGACCGCGACCGGCCCGCGCAACCAAGCCGACCTTTCCGGCCGCGCCCACCTGAGCACGCACCACGTTCCCGATCTCCACGTGGATTGGACTGAACGCGAGGCGCTGCTGCGTGTACCAACCGCCGGAGCCACGAGGGGCCGAGATCGGCTACGACCATGTGTGGCTCGGCACCGCGGCCGAGCTTCTTCCGCATTCCAGTGGCCGGCCCAAGCACCCGTGGGCGGAGCTGGATAAAGCTGCAGGTCCGACAGAGCAGGGTCATACAGCACCGCCTCGTGGAGACCCGGGTGAGGGTGCGAGACCCATGGGTTAATGACCGCCGTATGGCCCGGCAACCGCTCAGTCCTCGCCCTGGTACTCGTTCTCGGTGCCGTCCACGTCCGCGATGAGAGCGAACAGCGACCGCTCCGGGGCCACCGGCAGGGACACGGTTCCTTGAGCGGTGCCGTCCATGTTCGTGGCCGTGGCTGTCCAGGGCATCGTCAGCGTTCCGGACATCGGCCGCTCGGTCACGGCTACGAACAGCGCCAGGTCCTCAGATAGCCCGACTCGCACGTCCTGCGCTGGGAAGACAACCGTCGTCTCCTCGACCTCGATGTCCCACTGTGACGGCACGACGCTAGGCGCCGCGGCCGTGAACGAGTACGGCAGGAGAGGGTGAGCGATGGGACCGATGTGGAACTTGTTCACCGGCCCGTAAGGGCGGGGAGCTTTGAGGAGACCGCTCAAAAAGGGCTCCCTTCTGTCCCGATCCTCAGGATCCATGGGAACCAGAGCGAGCATGCCGTCTGGCATCACGAGCCTTACCTGCACGTCCTTCAGGTGAGTGTGCGTGTTGTTGTGCAGGCGCAACGCAACGCACGGTGCCGCAAGCGCGGCCACTTCCGGCAGAGTCTGTGGGAGTGCTCCCCGGAGCACCTCCAGGTACAGCTCAACCTCTCTGAGGTACCCGTCACGGCCGCGCGGGTCTGGCCGCGTCCCCATCGCGATCTCCGACGCGAGGGTCTGCATCATCTGGTCCACAGTGCTGGCGTGGTCCGTAGCGGCAGGCGGCTGACGAGACGCTCCCGTTCCGCGTTGATGACCTGCTCCAGGACATCAACGCGGAACGGTCATGGGGGTCACCTCGCCCTGCTGCACAGTGAGGGTCAGGTCAAGTGTCTGGTGCTTGCGCAGGAGGCGCTCGCCGAGGCGGTCGATGTCGGTGGCCCGGGCCCGGTCCGTCCGGCCGGGGCGTCGCACGAAGATCGCCGCTTCGCGGATGGTGTCCTTGTCCTTCGCCTGGTCCGATTCGCCGCGAGGGGGCGGCGGGATCTCCTTGCGGATGCAGAAGATCGGATCGCCCCAGTTCGGCGGGCTGACGGTGACGATCAGGACCGGCAGCTGTTCGTGCCCATCCTCGCTGACGTGGACGTAGGTGGTACGCCAGTCGATGCCCTCCCCGACATACGGGGTGATCCACCGCTCCAGCTCAACGCTGTCGATCTCTTCAACGCCGTGGTAGCCCTCCGGGTCAACCCCGACGACCAGGAACCCGTATCCCTCCGCGTTGCGCAGGGCGACGTCAGGCTGGCGGTTGGCAAAGCCGATGATGGCGCGTGCCAGATGGGCACGGGCGCTCTTGTCCGCCTTGTTTCTTGGCCGGAAGTCCAGCGTCGACTTCCATTCCAGCCAGTCCAGCTCGTCCGCTGCGCTCGCCGCGCGGATCGCTTTCACCAACTCCAGGTAGTGCGAGGCACGTACGGGCGCGCGGCGCGTGTCGAACTCCAAGGCCACTAGCGGGTCACCCTTCACTCACTCCCTCGCAGTATCGCTGCTGACGGGATTGCCGAGCGAGTGCTTTCCCCACGAGCCCGCCCCTAGCCCGTAGACGTCGTCCTCGCGCGGCCGGTGCCGCAACTGACGATGGGCAGCCCGATCGTTGCCCCTACCGTCGCCACGACTGCAGGTGGCGACGCAGCCTGGTCAGCGTCCTTGGCCTGTGTTCTTTGGTACTTGCGGCTAGCAGACGACGGTCACGATCCCTGTTCTGGACGATTTCTGCCGCCGAGTAGCGCCGGCTCCATCGGACACGGCCGTCATGGATCCAGTAGTGCGACCAGCAAGGGAGTGCCCAGTTGCCGACAGAGGGGGTGAGAGACACGTTCTCGCCGTCGTAAGTGATGGCCCATTGTGCTGGGGAGAGTGGTGTGATGACCTCGTGGCCGCAACCGCAGCAGCAGAGGTGACCGCAGGTGCGGTAGGGGATCGAGACGTACAGCACCCCTGCGTCCATCGTTTTGGGGAAAGTCTCGGTGAAGACCGGGCGCAGGGTGTCTTGTGCGGTCACGGCAGGTCCTCGTTGGCGATCTCGTTGGTGATCAGCGAGTAGGTGGTGTGGTTCTCGTCGGTTGCGTCGGCGTAGATACCGATGGAGCGTTTCCAGCGGATCACGGCCAGGACGGCGTTGAGCGCGTTGAGATCCGCGGTCTGGATGTTGCGTGCGTAGGCGTCGCGTTCGGGGGCCGGCTGGGGGATGCGGTGGCGGGCTGCAGCTCGGCGGCCTGGGAGGCTGGTGGTGACGCGCAGGAGTCCGGTGAGCCGGCCGTCGATCTCTTCGATGCCCATGCCGACGTCGATGAAGGGTACGTTGTGTGCTTCGAGCCAGTCGATGATCATCGGTTTGCTCGCCGCGTCGTCGGAGGCAAGGAACACGAACGTGGCCCCGGTGAGCAGGTCGAGGTTGTCCTCGTCGAGGTATTGCGCGCAGGCGGACACACCTCGGTGCATGTTCGCGTAGACCGAGGCAAGGTAGGTGGCCTTGGGCGGGCGGTCACGCAGGGTGTCGAGGGTGGGGGCACCGGGGGCCCGGAAGGCGTTGTGGTTGTCGAAGGTGTCGCCGTCGATGAGGAGGATCGAGTCGACCTCGGTCTTGGCGACCTGGTCGAGGATGTAGCTTCCGCTGCCTCCGAGGCCGACGATCACGATGCGGTGGCCTCGAAATCGGCGGTTGACGGCCGCGATACCGGCTCGGGAGGTGGCGGTGTCGCGGTAGGTGAAGGGGCTGTCGTCCTCGGTCTCCTGCCATGCGGCGCCGGGGGTGGCCGTGGCGTCGAGTGCGTGTGCCTGGTCGGCGATGATCCTCGCGTACGCGGTGATCTTCGTGTACTCGTCGGGGTAGCCGTCGGGGCTGGGTTTGCTGGAGAGCATGAAGTTCGCCTGCATGCCCTCGGCGATCATCCGGGTCTCCGGATTAGCGAGGGGCAGGGGGCGGCCGTGCTCGTCGCAGGGGGTGGAGCCGCTGAACCAGATGCGGTGGTCGGTTCCGGAGACCAGGCGGTCCCCGCTGATGGTCACGGGGTAGGCGAGGAAGCCGTGTTCGAGGGTGCGGTTCTCGGTGACGTACGGGATGTGCCGGACGATGATGTGGCCTGCGTGGACGACCACGTCGTAGCCGTCGTCGAGGAGGCGGGCGAGGTCGGGGTCACGAGCGGGATGTGCGGTAGGCATCGAAGACCATCCCCTTCTTGACTCTGACGCTGTGGCCGGCGGTGAGGCTGCCCGTTCCGTGGCCCTCGTGGCCGCGGCTGTAGCGGACGGTGTAGATGTCCTGGTCGTTCGGCGGCTCGCCGGGGTAGGCCAGGTCGACGACCTGCTCGAAGGCGATCTCCTTTGCCTCCCAGGTGTGCGGTCGGGCGTTGACGATGATCGTGACGGGCGCGGGCCCGCGGCTGTCCTGGGGCATAGGTCCTCCCGGAGTGAGGGTGCCGTGTGTTGGCCCGGGAGTGCCTCGGGCGGGGCTGGGGCGTCTGCCGCGCCGCCGGAGGGGCGGCGCGCCAGACAGTCGTGTTGTGGTGGCGGGTCAGCGCCGGGGAAGGGCGAGGAGGTTGTTGGTCCACACGCCGTCGGCGTGGGTACGCAGGTACTTCTCGCCTCGGGTGGGCGTCACCACGGCGACTTCCGTGCGGTGCCCGGCTCGGTCGCTGGTGTAGGCCTTGCCGGCCTGGTTCTCGATCCAGTCGACGATCTGTGCCCGCGTGTTGTTGCCGGTCTTGCCGGACGCCTGCTCGGTCCACCACAGGTGGATGATGTGTTCGTGCATGGTGTCGCCGGTCGACAGGCGCACCGCGGTGATCTGGATAGCCATCGTTCTGTTCCTGCCGGCGAGGTTCCGACGGCGCCCGCGGCCGGCGCCCGGGCTCCGTGATCACCCCTGGATGGGGTGCTTCGCCTGGGACGGACGACGTAACTCGCGGGTAGGGGTGATCGCCGTGCAGATGGGGGTGGCGAGGCGTCAGTCGCAGTCGAGACAGCGGTCGCTGTCTGCAGAGAACATCGAGGGCGGGTGCAGGGTGAAGCAGCCTGGGCAGAGGCGTTCGGGGACGCGGGGCGGGCAGGAGCAGCGGCCGCATTCGGGGCACGGGGGAATGTGGCAGCGCTGGCAGGCGGGGTCGAAGGAGTGGTACTCCTCGCTGCAGTTCGCGCAGATGTAGTCGCGTGCCTGGGGGCCGGTGTCGGGGGTGGGTGGGGTGAAGGCGCGCCAGGGGGCGGAGTCGGTGACGAGGACTGCGACGAGGTAGCCGTCCATGGGCGCGGTGTCGGTGTGCAGTTCCCGTCCGAGGATGCCGTCGCGGTAGCGGACCTGTGTCAGCCCTCGTGCGTGGCCGGAGCCGGACAGTGCGCGGTCGATGACGGCTACGTCGCCTTGGAAACTGCCGCGCCGCAGAGGCGGCAGGCCGTAGGAGGCGGCGAAGGCGAGGTGTCCCAACGGGTCCAGGAGGAGGATGTGTCCGGAGGCGGGAAGATGCTGGGCGGCTCGTACGCAGACTGCCATGCGGGAGGCGTTGCTCGCCTGCCACAGCTGGGTGATCGCCGAGGCGGTGGGTCCTTTGGCGTCCAGGTGCTGGTTGACGAGGGGCGTGGGAAGCAGGATCTCGGCGGCGAACGCGTCGCACGCTGCATCCTCCAGCAGGAGGCCGCCGTCGGATTCCCTGCCGAAGGGCTCCATGAGGGCGAAGCTGTTCTTCTGCAGGTGGTGGCCCAGTTCGTGCAGGGCGGTGAAATCCCGCCGTGCGCGGCTGACGGACGTGGCGACGGACAGGTGCGGTGGCGGGCCGAAGTCGTACGCTCCGGCGACGCTGCACCCTTGTTCCACCAGATTCTCGTCGACCTCCAGGACGGTCAGCTCGGGCCAGGTTTTCAGCTCTGCCAGGGCGCCTTGTGCCAGGCGCTCGACCGCGCCGGGACGAGCCGCTTCGAGTTCCTGGATCATCGCAGCGGCCTGGGTCCGGGCGGCATCGGCGCGCACGTAGTTGACCACGCGGTGTACCCCCCTTTATTCGCCCAGCCGCAGTTCGAAGTAGCGGTCCGTGCGTGCCATCCAGCTCGGCTGCGTGCGGTCGTCGTCGCGTGCCGCGAGCGTGTAGATACCGTAGGCGGCGCGCAGCCGGGCGTCGCGTTCGGTCTCGTCGTGCTGGGCAGCGAGCGCCTTCACCTGCTTGCGGCGCAAGGGACGGTTCAGTTCGTGCACGACGGCGGACGGCAAGGCAGGGTTGGCCGCGAGCAGCTGGCTGGCCGGCTGCTCGAGGCGATCGGCTAGCGTGGCTGCCTGGTCGGCGGTCAGTGCCAGTTGCCCCCTCCAGACGGCGAGCGCCTGAGGCGGCGGCAGTTTCAGTTCGGCCCCGAGCTGTGGGGCGGTGATGCCGTGGTCACGAAACAGCTGGTTGAGGCCTCCCGAGCCTTGGGGAGCCCACTGCGCAGAGGCAAAGAGCGCTAGCTGGTCGGCCAGGACTCCGCGATATTCGATGGCCGGCGCGGACAAGCCCGTACTGCTCCCCCACCGCGTGCCGGGCACGGCGTCGGCGAGCGTACGGGCGGTGAGGGCGGGAGGGCGGTTGGTCAGCTCGCTGACCTGCCCGTCCAGCACACACCACGGAAGGGTGGCTTCCAGGCCCCACCACAGGGCCAGTGGCTGTTCGAGGGTGGTCGCCTGGGCGGGCAGGAGCAGGGTGTCGGGGTCGGCGTACCGTTCGAAGGAGGCTGGCACGGCGCGCAGGATGTCATCGTCGCCGGCCGCCGTGATCAGCAGCAGCTGGATGGTGTCGTCCCATACTGCGCGCCAGATCTGGCCGGGCTGCGGGTCCTGGGACCGTCTGCTTGGGGGTGGGGCCGGAATGGTTCCAGCGGGTGATACCGACACCTGTCACCCGTGCCGCCTGTGCGATGAGATCGTCGAGATCTCCCTGCCACACAGCTCCTTCGGCATGCTCGGCCAGCGCCCAGCGCGGCGGTGAGCCCTTGCTCTTCCGGTAGGCCGTGTCCTCGCTCATCAAGTGGGCGATGCGGCGCCGGAGCTTGCCCCGCGGCGTCTTCTTCGCGTCATCGATAAGGAAGTTCTTGATCGACGTGAGGAACAGTCGCTCCAGGGAGGCCTCGTCGGCGGCCTGGGCGAAGCAGACGGTCACGAACCGTTGTCCCGCTCCTTCCTGGGACAACATCGCAATGATCACGTCGTAGGCCGCGTCATCGCTCCAGACAGTGTGCCCTTCCGGGGGCGGAAAGCCGGAGGCACGGCGCACCTGGTGGACCAGCAGCCGCAACAGATCAAACGTGGCAGGCCCGAACTCGCCGGTCTGCAGCTCCTCGAAAGCCCCGCTGGCCACGAGCCACCCCCGATCTCCTGCTCCCCGCTCGGCGCCTGCAGCGGCCGACCTTCAGGTCTGCATACACCAACGTGCAAACCTCAGGCGCGCGACGCGCCCAAGACCCCTTGCCTCGCGGAACAGCGCAACCAACTGGGCGTCTCTGGCCGATCGGCCGCGGGCACCCTGCAATGGCACGTCCTGCCTGGAGCGGTTCGACTCGGCCGACCGGTGGTCGAGGCAACAGGTCGCCGAGAACGAGGCAAGGGCTGCGGCGTACGCCTCGGCCGCATCGGAAACGTGCGAACCCTCTCACTCACGGCCGTCATGGGTCTCGGATCGGACGGAAAGGCGCTCTGGTGCCTGACGGATGCTCAGCGGACAATCGATGCACATTCTGTTGACCGAGGGGGCCGGCATGGGTGTTCTGTGGCCGCTGGAGCCTGCTACGGCAGCCAAGCATCGCCTCTACCAGCGGTATCTCGATGCGTGGTGGCCCATCCTGCTGCAGACGTCGCAGCGCACCGGATACAGCCGGCCCCGGGTGACACTGCTGGACGCGTTCGCCGGACCGGGCCGATACGAGGGCGGAGAACCCGGTTCCCCGGTGTTCATCCTGGACCGGCTGCTGAACCACACCGCCGTTGACCGGATGAACCTCACTCCTCAGCGGGTGCACCTGGTCTTCATCGAGAAGGACCGGGCCCGCCACGAACACCTCGTGTCCGAACTGACCGGCCAATTCGGCAACCTGTCGGAGCTTCCTGTGCGGGTGGAGGTCCGGCGCGGGGAGGCGGGGCGGGACAGCATTGCAGTGCTGAGCGAACTGCATGCGTGGGGTCATCCCATTCTCGGGATCTTCGACAGCTGGGGCAGCGTGAACGTGCCGCTGGAGGTGACGCGCAGGATCGCCCGTAACCGTTCCAGCGAGGTCATCACCACTTTCGGGCCCAACTGGTTCAGCCGCAGGGAAGAGCTGAACGCCGACGTCCTCGACACGGTTTTCGGCGGCCGTCAGCACTGGGCGCCGGCCGCGGACGAGGCCCGGCCCGATGAACGGTGGCGAGCGTGGCTGGGCACCTACCGCAGCGCGCTGCGGCGGGCGGGCTTCGCGTACCAGCTGCAGTTCCGGCTGGTACCGCGCACCGGGCAGCCCCTGTATCTGGTGTTCGGCACCGGCAGCGACGCGGGCCTGAAGGCGATGAAGGAAGCGATGTGGAAGGTCGACGACCGCGACGGCGAAAGCTTCCAGGATCCCCGTACCCGCGGCGCCCAGCCTGTCGGTCAGCTCGATCTCTTCCAGGCGTTCGAGACGTGCGACCCGGAACTGCTGGAGCTGGTGGCGCAACGGCTCGCGTCCGGCTCCGCCCCAGTGGAGGCGGTCGGCCAGTGGCTGCTGACGGAGACCTCCCGCTGGATGCCGACGCACGCATTGAAGGCGGTGCGGCAGATGCGTCAGGATGGCTCCGTAGTGATCCTGTCGTCGGGCAAGCTCACCAGCAAGAGCCAGGTGAGCCTCCCTGCTGCCGCCTGACGTCCCGCTGTTCAGGCCGGGGCGCGGTCCCGGGCTTGTGGATACTCCCGCACCCGTAGGCCGGCGGGGAAGTGTGTGATGTCCTTGTGATGGGTCTTGTTCCAGCACGAGCCGAGCTGCTTGACGAACGGGGCCGTCCCGGACTGCCTGCACTGCTCGACGATGTCGCCGGCCCAGGCCAGGTCCATCGGCCGGGCTCCCGGGCCGGACTCACCGCCGACGATCGCCCAGTCGATGCCGTCCAGGTCCAGGCCCTCGAGCGGGCCGAGCAGGGGCTCACACGACAGGAACCGCACCGACGCCGGCACCAGCCGTAGATCGTCCACGCGCGGCAGTTCCTTCGCGCTCTCCACCGACACGCCCATCCACAGATTCCCCGGCCACTGGAGCCGGTCCGCAACCTGCCGTAACCGCCGCGCCCGCTTGGTCAGGACCTGATAGGTATGCTGCGGCGTCGACGCCATCACATCGAACACGTGCTGCACGTAGTCCAGGGGGACCCGGGCGTGGAAGAGATCGCTCATGGAGTTCACGAACACCGTGCGCGGAGTGCGCCAGCCCAGCGGCACCCGCAGCGCCTGCGGATGCACGGTCAGCCCGAAACCCGGACCAGAGGTACGGGGATCCCCGTCATTCTGATACTTCGCCGACCCCATCGCCTTCAGCCGCTTGGCGAGCGTGATCGCGTAGCAGTTGTCGCATCCGGCCGACACCCGGTCACAGCCCGTCGTCGGATTCCAGGTCGCCTCGGTCCACTCGATAGAACTGCGGTCGCTCACCGGTCCCCCTCCACCCTCGTCCAAGCTGCCTCGGACCTGCCGTCCGTCACGGTGCGCTGCCTAACGATGCCGCCCCAACCGCAGTAGCGGGATGCGTACACGGGTATGCGACCGCTTCTGATACCTTTCCCAACCTCATTAATCGAACCTCCGTTTGATGACGGCCGGGTCAGGGGGCAAGTCATGCAGCCCTAAGCCGGCGCACCGAGGCATGGACGCCGTGCACGACGACCCCACTACATCGCCGCGTTGCTGCGGGCGAGGTACAGCGACGGCCCTCCCGTCTCGCCGGAGCGCAAGGCCGTGCCTCTTTAGCAGTCGGCAAAGAGGCCGACTGCCTTGCACACTTCAGGCATTTCAGTGATCGTCTGTGTGCCCGCGTAGTAGCGGATGGCGTTGGGATACCTCTTGCCTTGCTCCCGGTACATCACAACCTGGCCTACCAGGGCGCTGATCTGCCATGAGTCACCCATGGCAGTGGCGAGCAGACGGAAGGCCTGATCGGCGCTGAGAGAGCTGTCCGGCAGGGCGAGCCGCACCTGGTCGAGTTCGTTGTCCCTGGGCTCGATGCGCAAGCCGTAAGGGAGTTGGGCGCGTAGTTGCGCGGCCATCTGGTGCGCCGACACTTCGGAGGGTGGATCGTCGAAGCGAACAGACCATGACAGGTCGATGGGATGGAGCACGTCGAAGTGGTCGCCGCTGCGCCGGTGGGAGTCCCTCATCCTGCCCGCGTCGTTGTTGCCGAAGCCGCTGTTGTTCCACTGCGGAGAACGACCCTGGGCATGCAGGTGCTGTAGCACCAGGCGCTCCGGCGCCAGGACACTGAGGTCGTCGTCCAGTTTGAGATAGCTGAACGAGAGGTCACGGGCGTCGATATGGCAGCGTCCGCTGATCTTTCGCAGGTGCTGGCCGAGACGGACGGCGATCGAACGGTCGCCCCGTGCGGCGTAGAGGATCTCCGGGGCACCGCCAGACTCCCGGTGCAGAACGTAGACGCCGGGCCAGTCGTCCAGCGTCGCGATACTCCCGGCCGTGAGGGCGTGGCGCGGCTGTGCGGCGAGGATCCGAAGGAAGTGGTCCACGTGTTCCTGAGGGAGCAGCCGGAATCCGGAACCGCCGGCGTACGCGACGTTGCGGCTGAAGGGGTAGGACTCGACCGTGTCGGTCCCGCGCTGGTTCGGCTCGGGAAGACCGCGTGCCTTGAGTGTGCTCTTGAGTTTGGGATAGATGTCGGTCAGAGCCAGCGCTGGCGGGGCGCCCGGGATGCCGCTTCCTACGACGTCACACAGGACTTGAGTGAAGGATGTGCTGGCGGTCTCGTCCCGCGACGGCACGTGCGCGACCTGGTCGGCTGCGGTGAGCGTATAGACGCCGCGGATGTCGGTGCTGTCCACGAGCTGGCTCTCACCGGCACCCGCCAGGCCTTGGATGATCCGGCCAGAGTAGCAGCAGTCGAGGATCACGAGCTTCACCTGGGCCGGGGAGTCCAGCAGAGCGCTGCGGACCTTGTCGTACTCCAGGCCGGTGAGGTCGGGATAGCGCAGCTGGGTATCGCCGGCGGCCAGGCACAGGGAACCGGACCTGCTGACAACTCCGTGGCCGACAAAGTAGATCAGCAGGGTACCTGTGGTCTCCTCGGCCAGGCGGTGCAGTTCCAGGGCCAGGTCCGTGGCCCCGGCGGGGTCCTCCAGAACGTGCACCTGGTCCTCGGACCAGCCGCACAGCTCGGGGCTGGTCAGCAGCCGGTGCATCGCGTGCAGGCTGTTGCGCGCTGCGGGCACGTCCAGGAGGGAGGGGTCCCGGTACTGAGAGACGCCGATGAGGATGGCGGCGTCGTCAGACTCCATCGGTGTCCTCCCCCAGGAATCTCTGGATCAGCGCCTCGGCCTCGGCGGCGTCACCGGTCTCAAGTTCCAGGGTGCGGTCGGCCCGGGTGATGGAGATGCGGATCGTGGTCGGGGTACGGCGGTTCTGCAACCAGGTGGCGAGGGAGCCGGCCAGGACGGTGGCGATACCGCCGGAACCGAGGGACACGGTGAGCAGTTCGAGACCGGCACCGAGTTCGTTCTCCGCAGGTGCGGCGGGCAGGACGTGGAGGCGCCCCTGGAGGCCGCGTTCACCGCGGAGCCACCCAATCAGCGCCAGGCGATCGTCGAGTTCGCTCGCCGAGTCGAGCCTGATCTGGACGTCTGTCGCCCCGGTGTCTTGGGTGCTGTGCATGGCGTGCTCCCCCGCTGCTGCGCATATCTGACGCCCGGGGCCGCCCCGGGCTGGTACGCGAAGTCACCCTACGGGGCGGGCCGGTCCTGTTCGGGACAGGCCCGAGGAAGCGATGCCACGCCACGGCACTGGGCCGACTCGGAGCCTTCACACCAGCGCCGCTCGACCGCCGCAACCGGCTGCCCCTTGCCCCTGAGCAACCGGAACTCGGGCCTCCAGGATGACGGGCTCGGCGCCTGGTGCGCTCCGGGCAGTGCGGTGCCCGTCCGGGGCGGGACGGCATGGTCGTTCCTGGATCGCGTCGCCGCCTGCTACGGAGGGGGGCCTCGGGCCGTGATGAGACCCTCCCCGGCACCTCGCGCACACAGTCTGCGCCCCTTCAACACCAGCGCTCTTCGACCACCACCACCAACGTCCCCTCACCCCTGAGCAGTCAACGCTCATGTTGAGCAGAGCACGGCCACATCAAGCAAAACCACAGGTAAAGCCAACTCTCAGAGGCACACGCTCAACCAAGCCCCAGAGCTACCTTTCAGTAACTTCCGCCGAACTCCGCTCTCCAACACTGAGCAACGCCCTGGTGAGCCTGCAAGGACTGCTCATCTCCACGAGAGCCGCAACATCCGAGCGGACTCGCGAGCGGGCTGCTGTTCGGGCTCTTCTTCATGGCGCCTGCCGGGCTTGCAGTCGGGGCAGCAACCGGCCTTCTGACCGGGTTCACGGCCGCGGGAAGACGTCCACCCAGCGCTCCGAGCACGCGACTGCGCTGGTCTGCCCGGGCATTCGGGCGCCGACTCCTCTCCGGGCTGGCGTATGGGATCCCTCTGGGTCTCCTCTTTGGGCTGATCGTTGGGCTCGCGTTCCAGTACGTGGGCTCGCTCGGCCTCGGCCTCGTCGTCGGACTCTTGATCGGCCCGTCCCTGGGACTCACCGGCGGGCTCGTGACGGTGAAACCCGATCTTGCTTCCGCTGCCGGCCCGTCAGCGGTGCTCAGATCAGACCGACGCACGTTCCTGGTGTCCTCACTCGTGGGCGGGCTGGCTTTCGCAGGGGGCTTCAGCCTGTGGGCCGGGCTGGCCGCCGGACTTACGGCCGGGCCGGGTTGGGGCATAGGCATCGGGCTTGCGGTGGGTGTTGGGGCCGGCCTCACGGGCGGGCTCGTAGCCGGCCTCGAGACGGCAGGGGGCCACTTTGCCGTGACGAACGTCTTCTTGTCGGCACGGCGACGAGTGCCGTCGGACCTGATGGCGTTCCTCGCCGATGCGCACGAACGCCACGGCATCCTTCGACAAGTCGGAGCGGTGTACCAGTTCCGGCACATCGACCTTCAGCGGCACCTGGCGACCAGCTCCCGGCCCTTCGGGCCCCCTACGGTGGTGATCAGCTGCGGGGATCTATCCGAGCGTTTGGTCCGTGATCACGTGGTCCTGGACGACGGACTTGATGTGCTCGGCAGCCGTCGCAGACGAGGGAAGTGGCCCAGCGGGCAGTCAGCGGCTGTGGGCGCGCCCCTGAGCCCGTTGGGCACTGAGGATCGCGGGTCTTCCTGCCACAGGCCCCCTGTGGCCTGCGAAAGGCGGCGTAGCATGTGGGGTTGTGAATCTTCCGGCTCGTGTACGGCAGGCGCTCAACGAGGCCGTTCATCCTACGGAGTTCGAGCGGTGTGCTTGTGCCCTGCTCCAATCCCGCTACCCGGGACTCTCGGCGGTGGAAGGCGGCCACGACTTCGGCCGTGACGCCGACATCTACTTCCCTCACGGCCGGAGTTCTTCCGGAGCGCGTGGACGTCTTCTTGTCACCACGGGGGACCCAGTGGCCAACGTGCGCAACGGCCTGCGCCGTATGGAAGAGGAGGGTCTACGGGTCGATCTGGTCGTCGTGGCCTGCTCACGTCCGGTCGATGCGCGAACCCGCAGGGTGCTGGACCAGATGTGCACGGGTCGGGGGCTGCCGCCTGCGGAGGTCTATGCCCAGGAGTGGTTTGTGCAGCAGCTGGTCCAGGATGCGGCGTGGCGCCGGAGTCTGCTGGGTATCGAGGGCCGGCTGGGGGTTCTACTCGAGGTGCCCTTGGAGACCACTCCGACAGCGTCTCCGCAGGTACTGGTCGGCAGGGAGCCCGAGCTCGAGGCCCTGTCCGGGGCTGTGGCGTCCGGTGAGGACGTGGTGCTTGTCGGTGTCCCGGGGGTGGGCAAGACGCGGTTGACCGGGCAGCTCGGCGAGGGCGCCTTGTACCTCGGGACAGCTTCCCTGCACCATCTTTTTGACGAACTTTTATTGACGCGGCCCGGCGCGGTGATCGTGGACGATGCGCACGCTCATCCCGAGGGAGTGCGTGCAGTGCGACAGGCCCGCCAGCAGACAGAGCATTCCTTCTCTGTGGTGGCAACCACCTGGCCCGACCGTCTCGAGGACGTCCTCAAGTGGCTGCCCGGTGCGACGGTCATCCCCATTGGGCTCCTCGAACGGGCACAGATGAACGAGCTGGTGACCTCCGTAGGGGTCACGGGCTACCGGGCTCGGGCAGCCGTGCTCGAACAGGCGGCCGGCCGCCCCGGCTGGGCGGTGACCCTGTGCGCGCTACTGGCCGACGGACAGGACGGGGATGTCTTCAGCGGCAGAGCGCATATGGCGCACGTCGAGCGTCATCTACGCGAAGTCACTTCCTCGCCCACAGTGTTGGACGTGCTGGCATGCGTTGCCGCTCTGGGCGGGGCCTCGCCGGAAACCTTGTACGAGCTGGCACCCCTGGTCGCTGTGGCTCCGGCCGAGTTGTCGGGCGTCATGGAAGACCTTGCGCACAACGGCCTGGTCGAGTTGGCCCGCGGCGCGTGGCAGCTGCAGCCGACACTGTGCGCGCCGCTGGTGACGCGATGGTTCTTCACCAGCCCGGTGCGCCGACCGTGGGGCACGCTGACGGCCGCGTTCCCCAACCGCGCGCTGGATCTCGCCTCGTCGGTGATGTCGGCGGCCGCGGCGTCTCCCGCCCCGCAGGCACGGGATCAGGCGGAGACGTGGATCAGGTCACTGCCCGCCCCTACGACGTGGAGTGCCGACATCTTCGCGGTCGTGGCGCAGTACGCACACCTGGATCCGCGGGCGGCTGCGTTCGCCGTGCGGGGCGCGTTGACCGCGCTAGCCGCCGAGCGCGAACCGGTGGAGATCTACGGGGTGAGCGTCGATCCCGTCGGCCGGGCGGCGGTCCAGCAGCTGATCCAGAGCGCGCGCCAGTTCCTGCTGCCGGAGGCGGTCGAAGGGTTGCTGTCGTTGGCCGTGGGCGACACCCGGCGCCGGCACTCCACCCCGGAACATCCGCTGCGGGTGCTCAGTGACCTGGCCATCGTGGTCGATCCGGACTTCGGCACATCCCTGGAGATTCGCGCGCGTCTGCTGCAGGCGGTGCTCAGCTGGATGCGGCAGCACCGCAGTTCGGTCGAACAATGGAGTGTGGCCACCGAAGCCGTGGCTGGCATCTTCAGCGTCGGGGTGTCGGGCGACTGGACCAACCCAGGGGCGCTGGACACCATCACGCTTGTCCGAGGCATCGACAGTGCCGACAACCTGTCCGGACTGCTGCGCCTGTGGGATCAGGTAGTGCCGGCACTGAACAGCGAGCCGGCGCAGGAGGGCGATATCGCCTGTCCGCCTGCGGCGCTGGTCGTGCTGCTCGAGACGGCGCTGGAGTGGGTCCGTCTGGGCCTGAATACCGCAGAAGGGCAGGACCGGGCTCCTTCTGCCGAGCATCGGCAGTGCGGTGCCGAGGGCGGAAGGGTCCTCATGGACACACTCCGACCGCTGCTCCAGCGCAATCCAGGCACAGCGCTGCGCGCGCACCGGGAACTCGCATGGCTGAGGCCGCGGGCAGAAGAGGTCGGCCACGCGTTGCCCGACTTCGACATCGATCTCGATCTCGAAGCCTTCTGCGAATGGGCGAGTGTCCGCGTCACCCGTGACTACGAGGAAGCCACCGAGGAAGTATTCACCCGGGCGCAGGCACTTGCGGAGAAACTGGTCGCGCTCGGATCACGTGCAGGCGTCGCGCGGTTCGACGAGCTGGCCGCGCAGGCAGCAGTCGCAGGCGACAGCGCCGCCGGGCATCTGACGGCCGTCCGCATGGGCGAGTTGATGACCGACCCGTCTGCCTGGCACCAGGCGGCCGCCGCCTCGGGCAACGTACTCCTACTCGGGGCCGCCCTGCGGCAGTGGTTCAACGCGGGCCCCGGGTGTGTCCCAATTCCTGTACTCCGTCGCGCCCTTGAAGGTACCTCCACCCGGTCGACGGTCATCAGCACCGTCCTTGCACGAGACGTCGTGGACGAGACCGGAGAAATGGTGATCTCCTCGCTGACGTCGGCCGACACGGCCCTGCTGGAGATGCTGATCCGCCACGAGCCGGACGAGGTCATGCACCGGTTGCTGGTCCACTCCGTCCCCGCCATCGCAGCCAGCGCAGCCATCAACTTCTCTGGCCTCGGCGCACCTCACGGCCCCGCACTACCGTCGGCATGGCGCACCGCCTGGCGTACCGCCGTCGAAGGCCTGCGCCTCGATGACTTGTCCCAGCACAACCAGTGGCGGGCGGGCCGAGTTCTTGGCCATCTGGCGCAGCACGACCCCGACACCTTCGAGGCATGGTTCCTCAAACGTCTGCACGAGATGGCAGACCGAGGCTGGTATACCTCACCTCTCCCCCACGACAGCGACAGCATTCTGTCCTTCCTCCCGCACTCCCACCGCCTCCGTCTCGCTGTGCACTGCGTCGGCCTGTCCCGCATTGGCCACAGCGCCCTTGTCCACCTGGTCGGCTCGGACACCGAGTTGGCCAGGCGGTTGCTCGACGAGCATTCGGTCGCTCCGGGCGAGTTGGTCCCCGCGCTCATGGGACAGCGCACCACGGCTATGGAACGGCTTTGCCTCCTGCTTCTGGAGCGGGGGGTGGAAGCAGGGCAGATCGCTGCGGCCGTGGCCTGGTACGACTTCTGGTCAGGGGACCGCTCCCGCCTGCACGTCGAGCTCCTGGAGTACTTCGCTGACCTCGCCGACCGCGTCCCCGCGCTTCAAGCCGTGGCTGCAGCAGGACGCCTGCAACAGCAGGACCTGCTGAGGCAAGCCGAAGATCGGGAACGCGCCGCTCGGATCCGCGGAAGATGACCCGGAGTGAGGGCATGACTTGCCTGGTCCCGGGCGCAGTTGGTGATAGGGATGAGAACTGCGGTGGCAGCCGGGGGGTATGACGGGTGGATGCTTGGACGTGTGAGGCGTGCGGCGACGAAGTGCCCCAGCTGGAGATGGAAACCGCGGCGGCGGCTGTGCGACGGCATGCACGCGCGGCCGGTCATACGCCCGCGAGTGTGCGCAGACAGTTGTCTGGCGGCACGGTGCAGCGGTGGCGCACTCCGGAAGACCGCGAGCGTGTGAGGGAGCACGATCAACAGCGCAGGCGCCCGCCTCGTAGAGAGCGAGCCACCCGTCACGAGCCCACCAGCGCCGGCCAGGTGCGCCCGTCAGAAGCTGGCTGGGGCGGGCGCACGGGCAAGCCGTGGCCGGCGGGCACCACACGCAGTCGGACCGGCATTCAGGACGACCTGCAGCTCATCAAGAGCGTGGGTGCTCTGTCCGTCGTAGCGGTCGTGCTCGGGTTCATCCTGGTACAGCTATTCGGCGAGCGCGGGTACTGCTGGAGGCACCAGGATGCAGGGCCAGGCATGCGCAACGGTCACAGGGCATGCTGGGAGGTGGGCGGGACGACGGTTGATGCGGTGTGGTCCTACATCGGAGTCATACTGATCGTGGGCGGGGTATTGGCCGTCATCAGCGCTCTGGCCTGGACTTTCCGACCGTCCGTACGAGGCTGGTGACCGGCGAGGCCTCCATGCCACTTCGGCGGCAACATCATCGAAACCGGCACCGACTCCTACCGCCTCGCCACCCCCCGCGCCCAAGCGGAACGAGCAGCCGTTTGAGCGCATTCCTCCTGCTCTATCGAACTGGCCCGCACTCATCGACGATCACGGTCGGCTCTGACAGGAAGACATCCTGGTCGACGGGGCTATAAGCGATGTTGAACGTGTCGAGCCAGTACGACCAACCGCGGATTCCCAGGGCGCTGGTGAACCGGTAGTTCAACTGCCAGCGGACCCACTGCCCGGGAAGCATTCGAACTGCCGGCGGCCTGCGCGGCCGAGGCGGCAACCCGAAGAGCGGCTCCACACGAGCGAGCACTCGGAGCCGATCACCTTCGTCCCGCAGGCTGACACCGATCTCGCAAAGGTCTTTCGGGCTCGAACGTGGCTCGAAGCCGTCACGCTCGGACATCTGGACGAAGTGGGCAAACCCAGAGGGCACCTGAGGCAACGAGAAGCCGACCGGCGCCGCGTTCCTGCGGGCAGCGGCCTCCCCGCCCCGAGACTGCTTCGTCCAGGACGTCTTGATCCACTGCACCGTGATGTCCACCGCACCTGCCCTTCGCCGAGAGCCTACGGTCAACATTTGCTTGACGTCACTCAGGTTCCGACGCAACTGCCTGCTGCCAGTTCTCAGCAACATTCCATAGGGGTAGCGACCCAGACCGCTCTCCGATTCGTTCGGAACGCGCCCCGGTTTGGGGGAACCGACCGCTATTCTCCCGTCTACGTCAGCGCACGGTTGGGCAGGTGCACTGCCAGCCCTGGCACAGCGACCGAAGGTGCTGAACCTTGTAAGGCATTCAGGCAGCATGAGAGAGGCCGTGCAGTCAGTAAGGGGCGTTCCAATCAACCTCGTTCACGCAGATGAACTCTTCCCTGGGACTTCCTGTGGGCTCTACGCTCGTGGGATGTCCCAACGATCAGAGTTACTGAGTTTGAACTCATGAAGTCGTAGGGGTGAGGGAGAGTCCGGTTCCGGCGAGGCATCCGTCGATGAGGTGAGGGCGGTACTGGATCTTCCTCATTCCGTGGCGGATGGTCTGGATGAGGTGCTCAGGGGTGGTGAAGGCTGTGTTGGACAGCCAGCCGCGGCGCAGCAGCGACCAGATGCCCTCGACCGGGTTGAGGTCGGGTGCGTAGGACGGCAGCTGGTAGACGGTCAGCCAGTCCTGCCGGGCGATGAACTGCCGCATCCCGTAGGCCAGATGGACATTCAAGTTGTCCCAGACGAGCACGATCGGCCCGCCGAGCTGCTGATGTGCGGTGATGAGCAGGTCGCGGTACTCGGTCCAGGCGAAGCTCTTGCGCCCGTCACGCCGGCCGTCGTCACGGCGCGGCCGGTAGATCAGCCTCGACCGTTCGCCGGGTTTGTAGCAGGCCAGCGCGGCGATCGAGATCCGCCGGCGGGAGCGGCCCCTGACCCGGATCACAGGCGTCTGTCCGCGGCGGGCCCAGGTGCGGGTGACTGGCGGCGTCATCGAGAAGCCGGACTCGTCCTCGAAGACGATCCACGCGTCGAGCGCCGCCGCGGTGCTTCCACCTGCGGCCAGGTCTCCTTCACCCAGCCGGTGACCTGTTCCTCATCGCGTTCGACAGCACGTCTTGTCGGGATCTGGCAGGAGAAGCCGTGCCGGATCAACAGCTTGCGCACTCCTTGCAGGGTGTAACTCTTATGGAAGCGCCGACCGATCACGGTCTTGATCCTCGACAGCGTCCACCGCTGATCCGGCCAGCCGTGCGCAACCGGCCCCTTCACCAACTCCGCCTCCAGCTGGGCGAACTGGGCCTCGCTCAGCCTGGGCGGCGAGGCCGAACCCGCCGAGCGCAGCGCCCGCGGCCCGCCCCTGTCCCAGGCCCGCCGCCACCGCTGCACGGACCGGACGCTCACCCGTAACTCCTTGGCGATCGCTGAGCTCGGCTCACCAGAGGCGAACCCCTGGGCCGCCTTCAACCGGATGCCCTCACGGAACTGCCGACGCTCGTCCGACAGACCGCCGCCCTGCGCATACCTCATGACAACGGCGTACCGCGAGGATCAAGCGCTGTCAGCCGCTACGACAACCCGAGTTCAAGCTCAGTAGGCGTCCACTACCGGGGGAAACCGTGGAAGTGTCGACCTTAGTTCTGTTGGGGGCAGCAGGAGGTCTGCTACGCGGGCTCCTGGACGTCTACACGCAGTTCATGAACTGGCAGGCGGACCGGCGCGCCCACCGGCAGTCGCCTGAGCAAACCGAAACACCGCGATTCCAGGAGTACTACGACCCCATTGCCGATCCCATCGCGGCCGTTGTCCACAGTGCGATGGGGGCGGGAGCCGCGGTGCTGTTCGGCACCACAGGGCAGATCAGTGGTGCCTATGCGGCCCTCGTGGTCGGGATGTCAGCCCCCATGCTTCTGACCCAGCTCGGGCGGGTCCAGTCGGTGAGTGACGTGGTCACGGGCAATACACAGGCCAGCAATATTGCGCAGATCGAAGTCATCTCTCAGCCGGCCCCGTCTGCCCTGCAACCGGACCCGACGCTGACCAGGAGCCAGTTCCCCACGCGTGTTGCGGCCGACAGCCGCCAGTCCGTCCGCGAAGAGGGGACGCCATGACCGCGCCCCTCCAGCACGTACTCGAAGCGGCAGGGTCAGAGCCGGACTCAGCTCGGACTGATGCAGACCACGTACCGGCATGTGGCGAGGTCTCTGGCCGAGTCGGCCGCCGGAGGTCCCGCATCATGGCGGAGCGAGGGGTGCGCTGATGATGAACAGCGTTCCGCAGCACCTGCACAGCGAGGACCGCCAGGAGTACGAGCGGATCCTCGACGAGGCGCTGCGCTCCGCACCACACCGCCCGGAACTGGCCGCTGTCGGACAGCGGCTCAACCCCGAACAGCTGCGCACCATGGCGCTGAACGCCACCGCACTCATCACGGCGGCCGCGGCGACCGAGTACCAGCACTACATCCGCGTCCGTGAGGAACAACGCCGGCCAGCGCCCTCCAGCCCGTCACCGGCGCGCCCGTACGGCTCCACCGAGCCGGGCATGGGCGCGATGGGGCTCGCCACCACGATCGGAGAGGTCGCCTCTGCGCGGCCCAGTCCGGCAGCCGTGGTGCTCAGCCGCATCCTTATGGCTGTCTTGGGCCTTGGACTCCGTGGCAGTCAGGTGAGTAATCCGTCCCGGCAGCCGGAGCAGCTGTCCTTTGGACGCCGCCTGTCGGCGGCACTCCTGGGGGTACGCCTCCGCCCAGTTGCACCGCCGGTGGCCAGGGCGGCTGCTGCAAGGGAACTGGCAGTCAAACTGAGCGGTTCGTTCCGGGCTTTCGCTGTACTCGCCGGCCTCCTGGCTACGCTCGCCACGTTGCTCTGTCTGTTGCTGGGCTACGTCCTGGAGGAGTTTGGTGCTGCGGCCTCGACCGCCGAAACCTTGGTCACCACTGGATGGATTCTCGGCGCGGCGGTCGCAATCCCGATCCTCATCGCCATTGCCGCAATGTTGTTCGGCGCCCGACGCAACCGGCAGGCCTTCGGTTCCGGACCACACGGCGAACTCAACGAAGAGGTGGCCCGGGCCAAGGAAGCCTGGCGCGAAGCCCTGCTAGAGCGCGGCATCCTGCCCTTCCTTCGTGAGGCACTCGCCGACCCCGGCACGGCGGCGGCCCTGCACCGCATGGCCCCGACGACACCGGCCGGCCGCATCCCGCACCTCGGCTACAACCGGCCTGGTTTCGACAGCCCGGACGGCGGCCCCGTCGCAGGTCCGCGCCCGAGCTACACGAGCCCTGACTACACCAACCAGGACTCCGGAGGGCCGGAGCACCAGTCGGAATAGCACCGGGCCTGCGCGGATGGTGCGAAAGGGCGGACCGGCCAACATGTTCACGGCGAGTCGGGCGTACGGCTGCGCTGCCAACTGGGCACGTGCCAGACACTCCCCAGTCCGGGTCTGCACCGTAGACGGCCCCGAGCGGACTTACCGCTCACCGTTCGGGGCCATTTGGCCGCAGCGCTTCCCCTGAAGATCAGGGTGCCCAACAGCACGCACAGCTGTGAATTTGCGCAAACAGGCTTCTGGGACGGCGTGGGGCTCCTGGCGGACGGACGAGATCAGGCTCGCTGCCCAGGCATGAAGAGGCTTCCCTTGAGAGAGTCAGCCACTTCCCGGCATTTACGCGGGATAGATCGCGAGTTATGTCAGTTCTGGTCGACTTTAGTCAGAGTCGGTCAGAAATGAAGAGAGGCGGGTGTTCACGCCGTTGACGCTCGGCGGTGACGCGGGCTCGGGAGGTGCTGGACACGACGGGGATCCAGTGGGCCAAAGCCCAGATCCGGCAGGCCTCGCGCGCGGCTGTGACGAGTACCCCGGACGGGGTGCCGCTGGCCGCGCTGCCGTTGACGGGGCAGCTGGAGTACCCGCGCTCGCCGATGTCGCAGTTCCTGGCCCGGCACCTGCCGCGCACGGACCGGCTGGTCGCCTCCTACCTGCGCCAGTCACGTGGGTTTGCCCCGGCGGTGCAGCCGATGGACGAGCGGCGCCCCGACTATGCGGCCCTCGGACGCACCATCGACTACCGTCTCCGGCTCAGTCTCGGGTGCGGCCTGGGCGGCGCGGTCACGACCGGCGTGCGCCTTCTTGGCAGTACTGTCCCGATTCAGGGTGCTCCCCCGCCAGACGCGCGGCGAGCCCTGCATACGGCCGGCACCCGGCTGCACGCCCGGATCCAAGCCCACCTGGAGGGTGCGCCGCGGCTGGGAGAGGAGGAGCTGACCCGGCTGTGTCACGTGGCGGGGTTCTTTGAGGCCGTCTACCGCAACGGCGTGTTCTCCCGACGCCGGAACCTCCTCGCACACGCCGATGCGCGTACCACCCTCGCCCATCTGACCGCGGCGGTACCCACATACGTGGTCGAAGACATCGCCGAGCAGATGGAGCTCGCCGAGCGGCCCTTCACATCGCTGCGGCAACTACTGCCGGAAACAGCGGGTGTGCGGGCCGGTGTTCGCCGGCAGTGACGACCTGGGCGGCGCGGATCAGGACTTCATCCCGGCCCCCGTTCAAGACGGCGGCATCACCCCGTGCCGCCTGTGCTGCTGGGTACCGCGGCTGTGGCCACGGACAAAGATCGTCGGCGGTTGAGCGAAGCTCGGACACAGGCATCCGGTCCGGCGATGAGAACCGGCAAGTGTCGGCGCGTGGTCGATCTGGGTCGGGCCGGGGGTGCGGGAGCTCATGCCGACGTTGCGGGCGGCCGTAAGGTGTTCTGCCTGGGCACACATGGGGTTCTGGAAGATCCACCCACCGCTAAAGAGCTCCGCGCTGCACGACGAGTTGAGGCCGCCTGCAGGAGGAGTCTCGGAACTTCCTCACGTTGACGCGGGCCGCCCCTCCCGCTCACGACGCGAGAACCAATGCCTGGTGGTGGGAGGTCCGTCTCCACGTCTGCTGTGGGAGCGCGCGGGCAGCTTGGTGTTGGAGGCGATCCGCCGCTGTCTGTGGGCCGGTTCGGGCGGCGGATCCCGCGGTAGACGTAGGAGCTATGTCTACTGCCTATGTATCGTTGGTCGTCGAGAGCGGGACGTGCCCGCTGGGCGTCTCTGGCGGGGCGGGGGCCGGAGGTCCCAACTCTGTCAGGACTCGTCTATTTCTACCCGGTGTTGTCTTGGATCCGTCGTCACGTTGCCGTCGGCGTCGACCGTCTCCTCCGTCCAGCGGATGGTTGCTTCTCTGATGCCCCGGTCCCGTCCCCTTCGGCGTAGGTAGCCCTTGATCTGGTCGGCGGCCACGTCAATCGCGATCCCGACCGGGATAGTCAAAAGGAGAGACAGCAGCTCGCCGTTGCCTCGCGCTCCGCTCTCATCCTTTTCGCCATGTATGCCTATTGGACTCCGTTAGGTCTTCCTGTCGGCCCTGTTCGGGAGCACGTTGGGTGTGTGGACGCACATGAAGTGAACCGTGTTCGGGCGAAGTTGGCATTGTTCGTGGCGGACGTGTTCGCCTCGGTGCCGCGCAAGGACCAGCGGGCCAAGGGCGACTGCTATCTGCGTGGGCTGATGCTGGACGGCCGCCGCAAGTCCATCCAGGCCATGGCCTGTCGGTTGCCGGACGGCAACGAGCAGAACCTGCAGCAGTTCGTGAACCAGTCCACGTGGGATCCGGTGCCGGTGCAACGGAGGATCAACGAACGCATGCTGCCGTTGATCGACCCGACGGCCTGGGTGATCGACGACGTGTCGGTGCCCAAGGACGGGCGGATGTCGGTCGCCGTGGCCCCGCAGTACTGCGGCGCCTTGGGTAAGCGGGCGAACTGCCAGGTCGCGGTCAGCGTCCACGCCGCGAGCGATACCGCCTCCTGCCCGCTGCAGTGGCGCCTGTTCCTGCCCAAGGAGTGGGCCTCGGACACCGTCCGCCGCAGCCTCACCCGCATCCCGGCCAACGTCACGCACCGGGAGAAGTGGCGTCTGGCCCTGGACATGCTCGACACACTCGCCGGCTGGGGCATGACGCCGCCGGTCGTCGTGGCCGACGCCGCCTACGGAACCAACGCCCGGCTGCGGGCCGCACTGGCCGACCGCGCCATCGCTTACATGCTGGCCATCCGCGCCGATGTCATCGCCCACCCATTCGACGCCGAGCCCTTCGCTCCGGCCCGCAACGGGCCCGTCGGCTGCTGGCCGCAGCCCCGCTACCGAGATCCCGCGCCCTCGGTGGCAGCCCTTGCCGCCGGCCTCGGTGCCACGGCATTCACCTCTGTCACCTGGCGCAACGGCTCGCGAGGTGAGTTACGCTCCCGCTTCGCCGCAGTGCGCGTGCGGCCCGCGGGCAAGGCTGTCGAGCGTCCGATCAAGGCCACCGCCTCCGCCGAACAAGGCTGGTGGGACGGGATCTTGCCCGACTGCTGGCTGCTGATCGAATGGCCCGCCGATGCCGAGGCACCCACCGACTACTGGCTGTCCAGCCTGCCGGACGACGCACCGATCACCGACCTGGTCCGTCTGGCCAAGGTCCGCTGGCGCATCGAGCACGACTACCGCGAGCTCAAGCACGGCCTGGGACTTGATCACTTCGAGGGCCGATCATGGCCGGGCTGGCACCACCACGTCACCCTCGTGACCGCCGCCCACGCCTTCCTGACCGAACAGCGCCTGGCCCCAAAAGTGCCCGCACCGGACTCACCCTCTACCAAGTCCTCGACACCCTCCAGAACATCCTGAGGTGCTGGACCGGAATCTGCACCACCTGCCAACAGCCCCTGCCCAGCAGGACACACACAACGCCAAGATCGAGACAGACCTAACGGAGTCCTACTAGTACTCCAGCCGCAGATCGTGATCTTGCGAGTAGGGGCGCCCTGCAGGGGTAGGTGCGGCCACCGTTGATCATCTCGACGAGATCGGCCGGACTGTCAGGGAGGCCGTTCTTTCTCCGCCTACTTGAGCCCGCCGAGACGGAGGGCGTCCCTCATGTCGCTGAGCTTCGCAGCCGTCGCTGGGGTCCACTCCATCTCCTGTTCGCTGAGACGGAGAGCATCCTCAATCGCACTGAGCTTCGCGGAGGACAGGACGCCCGCCTGCTCGATCAGGTCGCCCCGGGACATTGTGGTCAGCCATGTGCAAGGGGTGAAGCCTGGATGCGAGAAGGCGAACCGCAGCACGCCTTCAAAGGGCAGTCCTTCCGTAGCTCCTACTGCCACTTCGACGCCCAGACCGCTGATGTCGACGTCAGCCGGAGCGACGACCTGCATCGCCCGGAACCCGCGCGCCTCGTCTCCCGACAGGAGTACGACCGGCCGCCGCTCGTCGAACTCGACCCACCAGATCTCGCCTCGTTGCACATGTCCTCCTGGCCCGGGACGGCGGGCGAACCCCGCACGCTCGCGACCGAAGCACGGAAATGGTGCAGCCCCGTCTCCGGACGCTGTGACTGTTTGAAGGACACTAACCTGCGTCGCCAGGCCGGCCGCCCACTACCTGGCCAACGATCCTGATCTTTGGTGGGGGCTGCCGTGGGAACGCGTGCGGCCACCGCTGATCATCAGTGTGTGAAGACAGAAGATCATGCAGTGGCCGCAGGTCACAGCGTAGCGCCTGCCGGTTGGCGGGAAGTGTTCGAGGGCCTGATGGGTCGGATCGCGAGCCGGTTCGCGCGGGTCGAACCCCGCCGTCGGGTGCGGCAGTTGATACTCAGGCTGCTGGCGGACCTGCCGCGCAAGAACTGCTGGACGATCGCCGAGCATGGTCGCGCCCGCCACAGCCACTACCGCCGCCAAGCCGCCCAGCCATGAAGATCACGATCTACGGCTGGAGTACCAGAGTCAGCCAGCGCCTGCTCCCTTACATCAGTAAGTTCCGTCCCAGCAGGGCGTGCGTTTGCCTACGATCAGCACGCCTGGCGTCAGCGGAATACCGCAGCTCTCGAATACCGACGCTTCACCAGTGCGCCCAGACCACGTCCGCAGTGGTGATCGGCGGTGTCACCGGCTCGTTGAAGGATCAGCTCACCCTCTTGCTGGGCCGCTACGACGAAGCCGGCGGCCTGCGGATGGTCGCTCGCGCCACCCCTGTGACGACCGCGGTCCGGCGCGATGTGGGCCAGCGTCTGACACCCACAGAATCCGAACGCCCCTGGCACGGGCGGTATTTCAGCGCTGGCTGGGGATGCCGCGACATCGACGGGGAAGTCCGCGGGTCTGGGCGGAATTTCGTGACGGTCACGATCGCGTAGTCCTTGGCCTCTGTGAACGGCCATCCCGATAGGGATCACGAACGCACTTCCGTGGCTCTCCGGTTCCGCCGGCGCAACAGCGCACGCTCAGGGCCGTCCGACAGATGCAGTCATGGCCCGTCGGTGTCGGTCAGTAGCCGATGGTGAAGCGACGTTGGACGAAGCGCGGCAGTTCTGCCTCGTCGACAAGGGCGACGGCGGAGTCCTCCATGGAGATACGGCTGCGCCCTTCCGCGTCGAGTACCGGCTGGTCGCCACCGATGCGGAACCGGCCCGTACGTTCGCCGGGTGCGATGTCCTCCGCAGGGCTGAAGTAGGTCCACAGCCGGTTGGAGGTACGCAGCACATTCAGGGCGTCGCGGTGACCGCGCACCGCGGCGGCGTACTCCCTCGGCAGGCCGATCGCGTCGAGGGTTTCGTGCAGAAGTTCGTCGGAGTCGGCCCGTACGACTCCGGGCTCGATCTCCAGGCTGCCGGCACCGCCTATGACGATGAGCCGGGTTCGCGGGTGGCTTTCCAGCGCCTTGAGGAGGGCTCGCGCGGCGGTGACGTACACCGTGGGGTCGGCGATCGAGCGGACGACGGTGTCGGCGATGTCCCTGGCGGCGTTTCCGGGCTGGAACCCGCTGATCAGTACGTCGAGGCCGGGTATGACGGCGGCGACGGCGTCGGCGTCCAGGACGTCGACGCTCTTCCAGACGACGTTCTTGCGGTCCTCGTCGATCCGCGTGGCGTCACGGCTGAAAGCCGTGACGTGATGACCCCGGTCGAGGGCTTCGCTGACGACGCGACTGCCGATACCGCCTGTGGCCCCGATGACTCCGATGTGCATGGCTCTCCCTGGGTGGTTGCTGGTGCCGTGCCGACAGAATTCACAGCGTACATAAACTATACGGCGTGAAGTATTTATACAGCACATAGTACTGTGACGCTGTACAGTTGCCAGTCATGGAGAGCGTGGGAAACACCAAGGGGCGCCGCGAGCGACTGAGGTCCGAGACGACCGCAGAGATCAAGAAGGTCGCGCTGGAGTTGATGGCTTCGGGGGGACCGGACGCGATCACACTGCGGGCCATCGCACGCGAGATGGGCATGACGGCCAACGCCATCTACGGCTACTTTGCCACCCGCGACGACCTGGTCACCACGCTGATCAACAACGTCTACACCTCGCTGGCCGACACCGTGGATGCCGCCTGGGACGCCGCCCCCGCTCAGGATCCGGCCGTCCGGATCCAGGCATGGGCCCGCGCCTTCAGGGACTGGGCGCTGGCCAACCCCGAGGGCTTCCGCCTCATCTACGGCGACCCCGTCCCCGGCTACCGGCCGCCCGAGGGGGGCGCCGCTCCGGAAGCCGCCCGCCGTGTCTGCACCGGCATTACCGCACTCGCGGCCGCGGCCTGGCCGCACGCTGAACTCCGTTACTCGGACGGCGACTTCGAGTGGTCCGACTTCGACCTTGGCCTGCTGGACAAGGTCCGCCCGGCCTTCCCCGATCTGCCCCCGGCCGCCGTGGCCCTCGCCCTGCGCATCTGGAGCCACCTGCACGGCCTTGTGTCGCTGGAGATCTACGGCCACCTGCAGACCCAGGCCCTCAGCCCGGAAAAGCTCTTCCGCGAAGAACTGGCCCAGCTCATCCGCTCCTTGGACATCCCACCGCAGAGCTGACTGCCTTACGCAAGCGACACGGCTACAGGACCGCTGACTCGCCTCCGCGGGACAGGCAACTACCGCCGGGGCATCAATCCCGCGAGCGTGCGCGCCGCTGCTGGGGGTACTTCCCCCGTGGAATCGCAGGATGCTCAAGCTGCCGTCGATGAGGGAGTACTCGATGCTCGGCAGCGTCGTGCTTGGCTGCGGGAATGCCCTGGCCATGGGGGTTCTGTCCGCTGATGGGGGCTCCGAAATCGGGTCTGGGCGGAATTTCGTGGCGCTCACGATCGCAGCAGGACGCGGGTGCGGAGTAGCCGGAAGGAGCCTCGCCCGTACATCTGCCGCTTGATCGTCTTGAACGGTTGACGTGCCCCTTCGACGACTCCGGAGTCGCGCGTCATGCCGGCGAGGACGGCGTCCCAGTCCTGGCGGAGGAAGCCGGCGAAGCCCCGCGCGGGTCCGGGCCCGTTGGTCCCGGCCTCGCGGACCCAGTCAGCGAGGAGATGCCCTCGCTGCCGGTCGCGGGCCAGGCCGACGAAGATTCGCCGCAGCTTTCTTGACCGGCTGCTTCTTCGCCGTCGTCTTCTTGGCGGCGGTCCTCTTCTTCGGCGGCTCGTGCACCTCGGCTGGCGCCTCGCCGCGTGAGGCCTTCGCCTTCGCTTTGGCCACTGACTTGTTGAGGGCGGCCATCAGGTCGAACACCTTGCCGGCCTCCTGGCCGGGTTCGGGTGCCTCGGGCAGGGGCTTGTCCTCACGCTTGGTGTCGATGACCTCGGCCAGCGCATCGGTGTACGTGTCCTGGAAGTCCGGGCTCTCGAGGTCGTCGCGGCTCATGGAGTCCATGAGCGCGAGCGCGCCCTCGATCTCGTCGTCGGTCAGCTCAGCTCCACCGGCGACGGCAGCAGCTCGGCGGGGTCGCGGATTTCGTCTGGCCAGCGCATCGTATGAAGCACGATCACGTCGCCCATCACCCGCAGCAGGCCCAGACGCTCGCGACCCGACCATGCGTACTTCGCGACCGCCACTCTCGACGACCTCTCCAAGGCCTGGCTCAGCAGCTTGTACGGCTTCCCCGCAACCTGCCCGTTCGGCTGCAGGTGGTAGCCCTCGGCGATACGGATCGGGTCGATCGAGTCGAGCGGCATGAAGGCCTCGATCTCGATCGCCTTCGCCGTCGGTAGCGCCAGATTGCTCAACTCATCGTCAGTGATCGCGACGACCTGGTCTTTCGCGTACTCGTAGCCTTGCCGATCTCCGATTGGGCGCCCTCCCGGCCGTCCAGCTCGCACACCTTGCGTACCCGCGCCCGGCCGCCATCCGCCAGGTGGTACTGGTGAAACTGGATGCCGGGGTTCTCCGTAGCTGACTGGACGTCCACAGGAACGGTCACTGGACCGAAGCTGATCGCGCCGCTCCAGATCGTTCGGGGCATGGCAGACCTCCGCGACTACCCCGAGCAGCACCAGCCCACGGCGTCACGGGCGCCCCTCATACGCGAGCACACCGAAGACCAGCCCCGCCGCATGAGAACCCATCTTTGAACCGGCCCTCCGGGCCCTCCGAAGCAGTGCCGCTCCGCCGGCCAGATCGCCCGCAGCGTCATGGGCTTTCTCGTTACTCCGCAGCGCGCGGCCGATGAGTTTGTGGCCCCCGGCCGGTCCAAGCTCATGACACCTAGGAAAGGACACCGCGATGTCGGAGCTTCTCGTCGACTTCATCACCTCCCTCGATGGCCACGCATCGGCAGAGGGATGGCCCGGGTTCTGGGGCCTCGAGGGCCCGGAGTACCTCGCATGGCTCGGCAAACAGCCCGAGGCCACCTACCTGATGGGAGCGAACACCTACCGCCTGATGTCGGGCTTCGCCGCAGGCGAGGTCCCAGATGGCCAAGACGAGTTCAGGCCCGAAGAAGAGGCGTCCGTCGACGAGCTCACCCAAGCGTCCAAGGTGGTGTTCTCCTCCTCACTCGAGGAGCCACTGACGTGGGCCAACTCCACGCTCGTCCGCGACGACGCCGTCGAGACGGTCCGCGCCATGAAGTCGAAGGGCTCGGGGCTCCTCAGCACGATCGGCAGCCTCAGCCTGTGCCGGTCCCTGCTACGAGCCGGACTCGTCGACCGCTTCCGGGTCGTGATGTTCCCGGTGATCACCGGGGCCACGGGCGAAGAACGCATCTACGACGGCTATCCGGACGTTGCCCTCGAGATGATCGAGCACCGCACTTTCGACGGCCGCATCCAGCTGGTCGAGTACAAGCCCCGCGTGCTCGAGCACCCGCCGCTCGGCGGCCCTGCGTGACGTCGCCCCGCCGGCGCCGGTCTGGACGGCCGCCAGACCGGCGCCGGCGGGCGCGGAGCAAGACCTAACAGGGCCGGGCCCATCGCTCGACGACGGGTGAACGAGCACAAAGCTCCTGGCAGCGACGGATGATCTTGATCAAGAGCCCGTTGCCGCCAGGAGCTTCACCTTTCCGAACCGCCTCCTTGCGCCAACGCCCCAACCACACCATCAGGCTGGAAGGAGGTCACCGACTGGCGGTCGGACTGCAGGTATCAGAGGGAGGCGCTGACGCTGACGTGGCTGTACTGGCCGGCGGCGCCCAGCACCTCGTTCTTGACGGCGTCGAGCTGGGCCAGGACATCCGTGCTGGTGACCGCCGCGGGGCCGGCGACGAGACTGGCGTGCGGGTTCAGGCCGCCGGAGACGTCATCGAGCGCGGCGTCGGAGATCTCAACGGTCTGAACCTGGGGAGCGGAGTTCATAAGGAAATTCCCTTTCGTATGGATGATCCACAAGGGGGGCGGCCCCGCTGGGGACAGCAAGCGGGCCTCGACCGCAGGTGCGCGACACCCGTTTCCGGAGACTGTCGCGCGGCTCCCGCGGTGCAGAGGATCAAAGCACGGAGCACACCGGGCGACCAATCAACCTGAGCACGCATCCAAGGAGTTGAACGAACGGGCTGCGCATCCATGGAGAACTACGCACGACTTGGAGGCAGCTTCTCTACATCCCACACGACATCGGGACGCGACTGAGATGGTCGCCGGGCTCCCGAACCGGACACTCGGCACCAAACAGAACGGCATCCGGCATGCCCTTATGCGGACGCGCCGCGCCCCGTGACGCGGCTGCGCATCCGATGTGCAGATTCACTGAAGCCGGGAGACCACTCCACCTCGGACACTGACTGCTGCCAACCGATTGCAGACCGTGAGACCGACTCAGGTCCGGTTGCGGTGAGCGCGGTGAGGACAGGGTGTGTTGTCCGGTCGTCCAGAGAGACGATGGAGACCGAAGCGCCTGCAGACCAAGGCAGGTCCCGCTCCAGCCGGGCCGCGGATGGCTCACGTGACGCCGGCCGGCGGAAGGAGTGCCTGCGATGAGCGAAGCAGAACAGCCGCCAGACGTCGGCTGGGCGGATGTCCCCCGGCCGGAGGGCGAGTCGTCGCAGCCGAGCGGGCTGATGGACCTCCTCGGTGTCGCGGCGGTGCTGCTGGACGCAGAGGGACGGGTGGTCCTGTGGAGCCCGCAGGCCGAGGAGCTGTACGGCTACCTGGCCGAGGAGGCGCTCGGGCAGTACGCGGCACACCTGCTCGTAAACGAAGAACACCGGGACTGGGTGATCAAAAAGTTCGCCGAGGTCATGGAAACCGGCCGGAGCTGGGCCGGCACGTTCCCCATCCGGTGCAAGGACGGCAGCACCCGGCCGGTGGAGCTACGCAACATGCGGCTGCTCAACGACCGCGGCGAGTTCTACGCCCTCGGCCTGGGCACCGACTCACCGACCCTGCGCGAGCTGCAGCGGGACATCGCCCTGTCCACCCGGCTGATCTCCCAGTCCCCCATCGGGATCGCGATCCTCGACCCCGATCTGCGGTACGTGGCCGTCAACCCCGCCCTGGAGCGGATGCACGGCATCCCCGAGGCAGAGCACCTCGGTCGCCACTACCGCGACATCATGAAAGCCACGAAGTTCGAGGTGCCCGAGGCCGCGATGCGGCAGGTCCTGACCACCGGGATCCCCCTGGTCGACCAGTCCACCATCGTCGGCCGCACGCCGGCGGACCCGGGACGCAAGCACGCCTGGTCGATCTCGCTGTACCGGCTGGAGGACCCGCAAGGCCGGGTACTCGGGGTGGCCGACATCGTGGTGGAGGTCACCGAGCGCTACCAGGCGGCCATGGAAGCCACCGAGACACGGCGGCGCCTGGCCGTGATCGCCGACGGCTCGGCCCGCATCGGCACCAGTCTGGAGATCGACCAGACAGCCCGGGAACTGGCCGAGGTCACCGTTCCCGACTTCGCCGACCTGGTCACCGTCGACGTACTCGACTCCATCGTCGACGAGCACCGCCCCGCCACCAGAGACGGTCCGACGCTCTTCCGTGCCCTCGCGGTGAAGGCCGCATACCCCACCGAGGCCGTCCACGCCGCCGATCCTCCAGGCCAGATCGCCGCCTACGACGCCGACCGGCTGGCCACCCGGTGCGTCCGTACCGGCCGGCCCGTCCTCATCCGCCACGCCGACGGCAACCACCTGACCAGCATCGCCCGCGACGAGCACGCCGCCACGTTGCTGGCCCGCGCCGGCGTGCACTCCTACCTGGCCGTCCCGCTCACCGCCCGCGGCACCGTCCTCGGCTTCCTGGGCCTCGCCCGTGCCCGCGATCCACGGCCCTTCGACGAGGACGACCTCGCCATCGCCACCGAGCTGGCCTTCCGCGCAGCGGTGTGCATCGACAACGCCCGCGCGCACCAGAGCGTGCGCAACGCCGCCGAGACCCTGCAGCGCAGCCTGCTCCCCGACCACCCGCCCGACCTGCCCGGCCTGCAGGTCGCCTCCCGCTACCTGCCCGCCCAGGCCGCCTACGAAATCGGCGGCGACTGGTACGACGTCCTGCCACTGGGCGGCGACAGGACAGCGCTGGTCGTGGGCGACGTCATGGGCAGCGGGATCGACGCCGCCGCCACCATGGGCCGCCTGCGCACCGCCACCACCGCCTTCGCCCGCCTCGACCTCGACCCCGCCCAGGTTCTTGAACATCTGGACGCGATCACCTCCGAGCTGGAGCAGTACATCGCCACCAGCGTCTACGCCGCCTACGACCCCCAAAACGCCGAGTGCCGCATCGCCAACGCCGGTCATCTGCCCCCCGTCCTCATCCGCCGCGGAAAGCCTCCCCGATTGCTCGAACTGCCCACCGGCACACCCCTCGGCGTCGGCGGCATCCCCTTCGAAACCACCACCGTCGGCTTCGGTCCCGGTGACCAGTTGGTCCTGTACACCGACGGACTGGTCGAGACCCGCCACCACCCCATCGACGAACGCCTCGATGCCCTCCTCCGCCTCCTCGACGCCCCCGACTCCCCTCTTGAAGAAACCTGCGACCGGCTCCTTCACGGCCTACGACACCCCGACAACCACGACGATGTCGCCCTGCTGATCGCCCGCGCCCTGCCCAGCACGCCGCATCGCGGAGACCGCCACCCACAACGGGCACTGAGACGCCTCTGAGACGATCGCGTCCCGCGAAGTGGCGCAGCGATGTGGAGTTCACGACGCCGCAGGTCGCCTGTGTCAGCAAGGTCAGCGCCCGGGCAGGGCTCCGCTCAGCCATCGCACGGCAACATGATCGCGCTCGCAACGTCCGCTTGACATGGGAGGATTCGGACCGCGACCACCGCGACATGTCGCCGACTCAGTGCATGGTCAACCGCGCGCTCTCTGAACCGTTCCGGGTTCGGCAGGGATGGTATGCCCCGGTTCTGATGGAGTCGGATTGCTGGACAATTGACGATCCAGCAGCTGCCGGAGGCCGTGATGCCCCGCAGCTATCCGCCAGAGTTCCGCCGCAAGGTCCTCGATCTCGTCGCATCCGGAAGACCGGAAGAAGGGTCGCCGAGGTTCCCCAATTCCTCGACATCAGCGACCAGACGATCCGTGTCTGGCGTCGCCAACATCGCATCGATACCGGGCAGTTGCCCGGCACGACCAGCAGCGACCAGCACGAACTCCGCACCCCACCGGTAGCGTGAAACCAAGCAACTCGACTCCACCCAACTCGGGGCAGTCCGGAGTCTCGATCAAACCCGGAGCGGTTCAGACCGCTCCGGGGCGGATTGCGAGACTCGCTGCGCGCGGTGGCTGTCCGGCTCCCGCCGCGCCATGATCCGGATTCACGGCGCGAGCAGCGACTGTTCGATCCACACGGTCTTGCTCTCACGGGTGTAGCGGGTACCCCAGAAGGGGTCCGCCGGGTGGGCGAGCGCCGTGCGCAGCCGTTGCGGGCCCGTGTCGACGTCCAGGTGGCGGTCGCCGATGAGTCCGTTGGTGTAGAGCGTGAGCAAGCTGCCCTCGGCCAGTTCGATCTCCCGGGTTTCGAACGGCAGACCGCCCAGGTCGAGCGGTGGACCGGGAGGCAGGTCGAGCACGGCTGCCTGTCCGTCCGGGGTGGTCACGACCCGTAGCGGGTGACCGGCCCGCGTCACGGCGCATTGCCGGGAGACGGGGTCGTAGACGGCGTACAGGCAGGTGGCGCCCACCATCTGCTCGCCCATGGGCCGTTCGCCGGCTGTCTCTTGTTCGGCGGCAAGGAGATTGACCAGGTCGTCCAGCCGGGAAAGGACCTCGTCCGCTTCGACGTCGAGGGTGGCGAGGTGTGCACGGCGGTACGCAGTCGGCCCGTCGTGGCAGCGGCGTGCAGTCCGTGACCGACCGCGTCGCCGACCACGAGCGCGGCCCTGGCCCCGGACAACGGGATGACGTCGAACCAGTCACCGCCGGGACCGGTGGCCGTAGTGGCCGGGAGATGGCGTGGGGCCACTTCGAGGGCCGGCTGGTGCGAACGCTCCTCGGCAGAAGGGTGCGTTGCAGGGTGGACGCGGTCTGGTGCTGTTGGGTGAAGCGTCGAGCGTTGTCGATGCTGACGGCGGCACGCAAGGCGCGTTCCAGGGCCGGAGTGAGATCGTCGGCCTCGAACGGCTCGGGGTGCCGCGATCGCCACAGACTCATCATGCCCAGCACCAGGCCGCGCGCGGCCAGTGGCACGACGATCAGCGAATGTGCCGAGAGGTCCGGTGCATGCTCGCCCCGGCGCGGCTCTGCCAGGAACCACTCGGGCGAAATGACCGGTTCGAGGAGGGGCCGCCCGTCGGCCAGGCAGCTGGCCTGGGGGGGCGCCGGGTGCGAGCTGCACCGGTTCGCCTTCCGGTTGCGGCTTGTCGGGCTGCTGGGACCCGACGCAGGCACCGGTTGCGACTGTTACGTGGTCGGCCAGGTGGGGGACCATGACATCCGCGAGTTGGCAAGCCGTCTGCCGCACGTCGAGCGTCGATCCGATGCGGGCGCCGGCCTGGTCGAGGAGCGCCGACCCGCCCTGCCACCCACGCCACAGGGCCGGGCCCACCCCCTTGTCCCTGCCGTGGGGCCGCCCGAGCGGCGACGCCGCCAAGGCGCCGCACGGCGCGGCCTCCGTGCCGGAACAGCCCGTCACGTCAAGCTCGACGGGACGATCCCGTAGCGCCGCATCTTGCGGTACATCGTGGCGCGGGAGATCCCGAGGTCCTGCGCGGTCCGCTGGACGTTGGAGTTGCGGTCCATCAGTCCACGCAGAATGGCGTCGCGTTCCAGCGCCTCGATGGTGGTGAGCACCTTGTTCGACGACGCCCGGCATTCGGGCGGCAGCTCCTCCGCGTGGATCATCCGGCCCGAAGGACGCCGCGCCAGGCCCCGGATCACCGACTCCAGCTGCCGGACGTTTTCCGGCCAGGGGCATCGCTGCAGCATGGTCAGCGCATCCGGGGAGAACCCGCTCTCACCGCTCGGCCGGTACTTGCGCAGGAAGAACCGCGCCAGGTGCTCGGCGTCCCCGAAGCGATGGCGCAGGGCAGGCACCTCCACCAAGGCGCCGCAGAGCTGGTCGAGCCCGTCGTCGGCGCTGACCATCGACGGCTGGCTGGTCATGACCAGTTGCCCGGTCGCGCCGCCGTCCCGTCGCACCAGCAGGTTCGTGAGCCGATGCCGCAGGTGGTCGCCCAGCAGGTGCACGTCGCGCAGGAGGAGCACGTTGGACGGCACGACGAGCAGCTCTTCGATGTCGTGCAGCCAGCGCTCGGTGACGGCAGGTGAATCCGACAGTGGCGCTTCCCGTATCTCCAGCCGACGTCCGGCGCCATGGGCCCGGTGCATGGCCTCGACCAGTGTCCTCTTGCCGACGCCGGCTTCGCCCAGGAGATGGAGCCATGTCCCGGCGACGAAAGCCGTTTCACTGTCGGCGACCGCACGCAGCCAGTGCGGGGACGAGCCCACCAGTCCCAGGTTGGAGCGGTCGGGCGGGGCGGACACCACAGAGCTGGGCTGGGCCCGTCCGATCAGCCGGACTCGGAAGACGGCGCCGGCGTCGCTGTCCTCGCGCCGGCAGCGACTGACCCTGAGTTCGGCGACCCGCCCCGAGGGCAGGGCGATGCTACGGGTCCCCTCCAGCCGGGGATGGTCTGCGATCTCACGGGCGTGGTCGAGCAGCGCATAGTGATCGGGCCCGGTCACGGCGGCACTGAGCTGCTCGTTCATCATGACGAGATCACGGTTGAGTGCCAGCACGGGTCCTGGGCGCGCCGAGGAGCACGCCTCCATGTAGTCCTGGAAGAGAGCCCGCTCGCGCCGCGAGGTGATCGCCGCGATCTCGGCCTCGATCTGGGCCGCGACCGAGCGGGCGAAGGCCATCAGCATGCCGTCGGAGCCCTGACGGATGGTGGTGAGGTTGAACGCTCCCAACAGCGTGCTCCGGGTGGGATGCAGGATCGGCACGGCCGCGCAGTGGAACTCCCGCAGCTCTTCGACGTAGTGCTGCCTCCCGGCGATCACGACCGGGCGGCCGCTGGCCAGCGCGGTGCCGATGCCGTTGGTGCCCACGTAGCGCTCGGCGAACACATGCCCCGGGGCCAGACGCACGCGGTTGAGGTGCGTCGTCAGGCCGTCGTGGGACACCTTCCGGGACAGCACGACGCCGTTCCGGTCCGTGATCATCGTGGATACCGGGTCGTCGGCGAGCTGTTCGTGCAGCGTGTCCAGAATGGGCAGCGCCGCCCTGGCCAGGGGGCTGTCCAGATTGGGGTTGTCCAAATAGGGAGCGTCGAGGCTGCCGGACTCCACCTTGTACTCGATGGAACGTTGCCATGAGGCGACCACGAGCGGCCGGGCGCTCGGATCGTTGGTGGCCTCCAGATAGAGCTCTCTGGCTGCTCTCAGTGAGTTCCCGGGTTGGTGTCGGGGCATTTAACACTCCCGTGCGGCGCGCGTCACATTCCTCGGTGCAGTGATTGGAACAGCTCGGCGGCATCGCGCCTACCGCGTGTATCACATTGAGACATCCGCGGACGGATTCTGAGACATCGACCTGCGAACGGCGGCCTGTGTAATCGGCGCACCCCCCACCCGCCGCATCTCAGGGAGCCGCCATGAAAGCCGTGCAGGTCATCGAGTACGACGAGCCGCCCGTGCTCGTGGACGTGCCGGACCCGCAGATCACCAGCCCGCTCGATGTGATCGTGAAGATCGGGGGCGCCGGAGTCTGCCGGACCGATCTGCACATCCTCGAAGGACAGTGGAAGGAGAAGAGCGGGGTCGCCCTCCCGTACACGATCGGTCACGAGAACGCCGGCTGGGTCGCGGAGGTCGGGGAGGCCGTCACCAACGTCGAGGTGGGTGACCCGGTCATCCTGCACCCGCTGGTGACCTGCGGTCTGTGCCGCGCCTGCCGGGCCGGCGACGACGTGCACTGCATGAACTCGGCCTTCCCCGGCATCGACGCCGACGGGGGCTACGCCGAGTACCTCAGGACCAGCGCCCGCTCGGTCGTGCCTCTCGCCCCGTCCCTGGAGCCGGCCTCGGTGGCGGCCCTGGCCGACGCCGGGCTCACGGCGTACCACGCCGCCGCCAAGGCGGCCCGGGCACTGTGGCCCGGCGACAAGGCCGTGGTCATCGGCGCCGGCGGACTCGGACACATCGGCATCCAGGTGCTGCGGGCCCTGTCACCGGCCGAGATGATCGTCATCGACCGCAGCCCCGAGGCCCTCGCCCTGGCCAAGGAACTCGGCGCCGACCACGCGCTCCTCGCGGACGGCAGCGAAGCCGACCGCGTACGGGACCTCACGGCGGGACACGGGGCGGAGGCCGTCCTGGACTTCGTCGGTGAGGGCGGCGCCGTCGAGACGGGCGTGGCCTGCCTGCGCCGCAACGGCAACTACTACGTCATCGGCTACGGCGGCCACCTCCACGTGCCGACGATCGACGTCATCTCCACGGAGATCAACTTCATCGGCAACCTCGTGGGGTCCTACAACGACCTCTCCGAGCTGATGGTCCTGGCGGCCCGCGGCAAGGTCGCCCTTCACACCCAGCGCTACCCCCTCGCCTCCTTCCGGCAGGCCCTCGACGACCTGCACGCCGGCGCCGTACGCGGCCGAGCGATCTTGATCCCCTGACACCCGCAGGAGAAGCCCCATGCGCAGCAGACCGTACAAGGGCCTGGTCGCCGTAGCGGCCGTAGCCGCCCTGACCGCCACCGCGTGCACCGCCCAGAACGAGGCACAGCACAAGCCCAAGGAAAAGGCCGCGCTCTTCAAGCCCGGCTCGGAGATCAGCTACCAGAAGTACGGCAGGAACTACCCGGCGACGAAGGTCAAGGACGTCCCCGGCCGCTGCAGCTACGAGTCGATCAGCCGCAAGGACTACTCGGGACAGACGCTGAAGATCATCAGCCATGCCGTCCCGGTCATCGGTGAGCCGACGCAGCTGCATGCCAAGCAGTTCGAGGAGATCACCGGCGGCAAGGTCGAGGTGGTCAACGTCCCCTTCGGCGAGCTGCACCAGAAGATCCTCACGCCCCTCCAGGCGGGCCAGCCTGCGTACGACGTGATGTTCTACCCGTCCCTGTGGATCGGTGACATGGCCCCGTACCTGGCGCCGGTGCCGGAGAACTACCTGAACACCACCGGCATGCAGGACGTCACCGCGGCCTACATGGACGTGGCGACCTGGGACGGGAAGGTCGTGCAGTATCCGGTGGATGGTGACCGGCACTACCTCAAGGTCCGCACCGACGTGCTGAAGGATGCCAAGTGGCAGGCGGAGTACAGGAAGACCACGGGCAAGGAGCTTCAGGTCCCCAGAACGTGGGCCGAGTACCAGCAGACAGCCAAGTTCTTCAGCGACAAGGACCTCGACGGCGACGGCAAGCCGAACTACGGCAGTGCCGAGGTGACCAAACGCGATGACCTGACGTTCTCCGCGTTCATCAGCCGGGCGGCGCCGTACGTGAAGAATCCGGACGTCGAGGGCGGTGTCTTCTTCGACCTCGAGACCATGAAGCCGCTGATCAACACGCCCGGCTTCGTCCGCGCCCTGGAGGACATGGTCAAGGCCAAGGCCACCTGGGCACCCGGCGGCGCCAACTTCGGCCTGGGAGACGAGATCTTCTCCTTCGGAGGCGGCCAGACGTTGATGTCCTACTCCTGGGACGACGCCTTCATCCAGGCCCAGCAGCCGGACAGCAAGATCCGCAACATGGTTGAGGCGGCGCCCTTGCCGGGCTCCACGGAGGTCTACAACCGCACCACGAAGTCGTGGGACAAGAAGGCCAACCGGGCGGCCTACTTCACCTGGGGATGGACCTCCGCGGTGACCAAGGCGTCCAGCCACCAGGAGATGGCCTTCGACTACCTGTGCTTCTTCAGCAACGAGGCCAACACCGCTCTCGACCTGACCATCGGACGTTTCGGCATCAACCCCTATCGCATCGCCCACTTCGACCCGGAGTTCTGGGAGGAGCAGGGCTGGGACGAGGACGTCGCCAAGGCATACGTGAACACGCTCTCCGGCATGGAAGAGAACCCCAACCGCGTCTTCGACCTGCGGGTCCCCGGCGTCAACCAGTACATGTCCGCGCTGGCCAACGGAGTCGCCGCGGCGCTGGCGGGCCAGGAGTCCCCGCAGCGGGCACTGGACGGCGTGGCCGGCGAATGGGCCAAGATCACCGACCAGATCGGCAAGGACAAGGTCCAAAGCGCCTATCGCAACGTGGTCGCGCTCGAGGACGAGTCCTGATCCGAACGCAGGGCGCCCCGGATGGCCGGACCGCACCGGCCGGCCACCCGGGGATTCCCGCTCCCTTCCGCAAGGAGAACCATGGACGGCCTGCGCCGGCACAAGAGCATGTTCCTGCTGCCGGGACTGCTCACGCTCTTTCTGATCATCATTTTCCCGCTGCTGTTCACCATCCGCGTCAGCTTCTCCGGCTGGAACGTCAGCAACCCTCAGATGGACTTCATCGGAGGGGCCAACTACACCGCGATGCTGGACGACAGCCGCTACTGGGCCTCCATCACCCGGCTGATCCTGCTGGCGGGCGGCACGGTCCTGATCCAGTACCTCATCGGGTTCGGCATGGCTCTGCTGGTCTGGCGCGAGGTACTCGGCCGCAGATTCTGGCGGGTGCTCTTTCTCGTCCCCATGATGACCACGCCCGTGGTGATGGCCGCCATCTGGCAGACGATCTTCCATGAGTCGCTGGGGCCGGTGAACGATTCGCTGGGGATGCTGGGCCTGTCGGAAATTCCCTGGCTCACCGAGTCCGGACCGGCCCTGTTCGCGCTGAAGACCGTCGAGGTCTGGCAGTGGACCCCCTTCATGTTCCTGTTGCTGCTGGCCGGCCTGCTCAGCCTTCCCAAGGAACCGTTCATGGCCGCCGCGATCGACGGCGCCGGTACCTGGCGCACCTTCTGGAAGGTGACCTTCCCGCTGATGGCACCGGTCTCGGTCGCGGCGGTCATCATCCGACTGATCGAGGCGTCCAAGCTCTCCGACAGCGTCTACGTCCTGACATCCGGCGGGCCGGGGTCCTCCACGGAGACACCGGGTTACTACCTCTACATCCAGGGGCTCCGCGATCAGCAGACCGGCTACAGCGGGGCGATGTCCCTGACCTACCTCGTCCTGATGATCGTCACGCTCACGGTCGTCGCCGCCCTGCTCACCAGGGCCCTCAAGTTGAAGGGGGACTCATGAGGTCGCGCCTTTATCCCGTATTCAAGTACACCGTGATCGCCCTGTGGGCCTGCTTCGTCGCGGGACCGTTCTTCTGGGCGATGACGACCAGCTTCAAGAACGCCAATGCCGTCCAGGGCGGCCCCACTTACCTCCCCTGGGCGCAGTACGAGCCCACCCTCACCGGCTGGCGCAACATCTTCGGCGGAGCCGGCGGCATCGATGTCATCGACCCCTTCATCAACAGTGCCATCGTCACCATCGCCGCGTCCGCCATCAGCCTGGCGCTGGGGTCCCTGGCCGCCTATGCGCTGTCCCGGTACCGGTTCAGGCTGGGCTTCATCAAGAACAGCGACATCGTCTTCTTCTTCGTCTCCCAACGGATCATGCCGCCCGTCGTCCTGGTGATCCCCTTCTTCTACCTCCTGCAATGGGGTGGCCTCCTGGACACCATCCCCGGCCTGGTCATCGTGACGGTCGCGCTGCTGCTGCCGATCGCGGTCTGGGTGATGGTGGACTTCTTCAACGGCATCCCCCGGGAGATCGACGAGATGGCGATGCTGGACGGCTGCCCCCCGTTCCAGACCTTCGTACGGGCGATCCTGCCGAACTCCCTGCCCGGGCTGACCGTGGCGGCGATGTTCTGCGCCGTGTTCGGCTGGAACGACTTCTTCTTCGCCTTCCGGCTCACCTTCACCGAGGTCCAGACCCTGCCTCAGGCGGTCGTCGCCCTCAACTCCTCCATTCCACCGTGGTGGACGCTGTCCGCCGCCGCGCTCTTCGGCGTGGCACCGCTGATCCTGCTCGCCCTGTGGGTGGAGCGCCTACTGTCCAAGGGGAACCTGTCGGGAGCGGTCCGATGAATCTCAGCGCCACTGATCTGTGCCTGACCGTCGACGGCGTCGACCACCTCAAGAACGTGACCGCCACCTTCCGGCCGGGACGGCTCCACACCGTCATCGGCAGGACGATGGCAGGGAAGACGACGCTGCTGCGGGCCCTGGCCGGCCTGCAGAAAGTGGACTCCGGCTCGCTGACCCGGGCAGGGGCCGACTTCCTGAAGACGCCGGTGTGGCGGCGCGACACCGCCATGGTCTACCAGCAGTTCATCAACTATCCGCATCTCAATGTGTTCGACAACGTGGCTTTCCCGCTGAAGCGGGCCGGGCTGTCACGGGACGAGATCCGACGACGGGTACGGCAGAGCCTGGCGAGCGTGGGGCTCGCGGACTTCGAGAAGCGCAAGCCCTCCCAGCTCTCCGGCGGCCAGCAGCAGCGCGTCGCAATGGCTCGCTCCCTGGCCCGCGGTACCGGCATCCTCCTGCTCGACGAGCCACTGGCGAACCTGGACTACAAGTTGCGCGAACAGTTGCGCGACGAGTTCAAGACCCTCTTCTCGGAGCAGGGCGACACGATAGTGGTCTACACGACGACCGAACCCGCCGAGGCGATGATGCTCGGGGACGTGGTCCTGGTCATGCACGAGGGACGGATCCTCCAGAGCGGCACCCCGCAGGAGGTCTTCGAACGCCCGGCGACCACCACGGTGGCGTCCATCATCAACGACCCGCCCATGAACATCTTCGCGGGCCGGCTGGCGGGCGGCCAGGTCACGGTGGCCGGCTTCCAGGCCACGCACGCCTCCGCGCACCTGGCCGACCTGCCCGACGGTTCCTACCGGTTCGGCCTGCGCGCCACCGACGTCAGCCTGGCTTCCAGCGGTGTCGAGGGCCAGGTCACCTTCGTCGAGATCTCCGGCTCCGAGACCTTCGTCCATGTGGTCGTCGGCAAGACCCCCTTCGTCGTACAGATCGAGGGCATCCACGACGTCGCCCTCGGCGACGTGGTCAGACTCCGGCTCCGTCCCGACCGGCTGTTCGCCTTCGACGAGCAGGGGGCGCTCATGCGGACACCGTCCTACGATCTCGCTTCAGTGGAAGGCCGTTGACATGGCGCAGTTGGACATCATCGACGTCGGACACACATACGCGCCGGGCGCCGAGGAGGAGCGGTGGGCTCTCAAGCCGCTGAAGCTGACCTTCGAGTCCGGCAGGACGTATGCGCTGGTCGGGCCCTCGGGATGCGGCAAGACGACGCTGCTGAACATTCTGTCCGGCCTCGTCAGACCATCCCGGGGGCGGGTGCTGTTCGACGGCGTCGACGTCACCGCCCTGCCCACAAAGGCGCGCAACATCGCCCAGGTCTTCCAGTTCCCCGTCATCTACAAGTCGATGACGGTCTACGACAACCTCGCCTTCCCCCTGCAGTGCCGACGCCAGGACAAGGCGAGGATCGACGCCAAGGTCCGGCAGGTCGCCGAGGCCCTGGACCTGCACGACCGGCTGCGGCAACCCGCTCGCGGGCTCACCGCCGACGACAAGCAGCTGATCTCACTCGGCCGCGGCCTCGTCCGTGACGACGTGGCGGCCGTCCTGATGGACGAGCCGCTCACCGTGATCGACCCGCAGCTGAAGCACTCGCTGCGACGCAAGATCCGAGAGATCACGGAGCAGTTCCGGCCCACGGTGATCTATGTGACGCACGACCAGTACGAGGCGATGAGCTTCGCGCAGGAACTGCTCGTCATGAAGGACGGCCGTGCTGTGCAGCAAGGCACCCCTGAGCAGCTGTTCGAGGCACCGTCCTCCACCTACGTCGGCTACTTCATCGGCTCACCGGCGATGAACTTCCTGACCGTGGACCGCAATGACGGGCCCTTCACGCTGGGCGGCCGGCCGCTGTCCGTCGCCTGGGACATCCCCCGCCGCACAACCGAGGTCCGAGTCGGCGTCCGGCCCGAGTACGTCAAGGTCGTCACGGACCCCGGCCCCAACACCTTCCCCGGCCGGCTGCGGGGCGTCAGTGACCACGGCGCGCAGCGCGTGCTCGACATCGAGGTCGCGGGGCAACCCGTCAGGGCCAAGACGCCGCGGGAGGAAGGAGTTCCGGTCGGCGAGGAGGTCCTCGTGCACCTGCCGCGCGCCAAGGTCCTTCCGTACGCGGACGGTAAGTTGGTACTCCGTTCGTAACGATCCGTCCGCCATCACCGCGACACGCTGGGTGTCGCGAAGTCCCCAAGCCAGCACCGGCAAGGCCGTTCGTACGATCCTTTCGCCATGAGTCCCGATGGCGCGACCGGAACGCGAGCAAGGCCCGCCTGCCCATGGATCGGTTCGTCGTCCTGCCGGTGCAGGACGACGCCGTCAAGCCGTACGCCACGCCCGTTGTGATGCAGGGTGCACAGTCATCAGCAAAGGAATCCCGTGATCTTCATTACCGCCAAGTTCCGAGTCCGACCCGAGCACGCCGACCGCTGGCCCGAGATCACCGCTGACTTCACCGGGGCGACGCGCGCCGAGCCCGGCTGCCTGTGGTTCGACTGGTCGCGCAGCGTGGACGAGCCGACGGAGTACGTCCTGGTCGAGGCCTTCCGCGACGACGAGGCCGGGGTCGCGCATGTACAGTCCGCGCACTTCAAGGCTGCGCAGCAGACGCTGCCACCCCATCTGATCGAGACGCCGCGCATTGTGAACGCGACGATTCCGCAGGAGGATTGGTCGCTCCTTGGGGAGATGGCGGTCCCAGGACAGGAATAGCACCCTGCCCAAGCATCAGGGAGAGACAGAGAGACGGGCCGTGGTCCAGCACGCAACCCAGAGAGGGCGGGCAGTGTCCACGTCACAGCCCCTGCCTTCCACCCAGCCCGCCCGTCGGCAAACCGAGTACGCGTACGCACCCGACTACCGGCCCGACCACAGCAGGTCAGCGCACTACAGCTCCTCGCCGAGGGCTGTGGCCGAGCTCCTGGCGCACGTCCAGGCAGCGCAGCCGGACACCGGGCTGCCCGGATCCCGTGTCGTACGGTCTGATGTTGCGGCCGCCCTCCGTCCGCAACGGGTCTCACCGAACCCGGCGGTGCCGCCGGTACGGCCGAGGGATCTGAACCAGTCCCGGGAATCAGGCCGCGACGAGCTCCTGCTCGCGGTCCGGCGTCTTGACCTTGGACTTCTTGTTCGGCAGCGAGAGCCGGACGACCTTGCGCCACGCGGAGAACACTTGCTTGGGCAGCGGCCCGGTGACGTACTCCAGCTCGTACTTCTCGAACAGCGCGCGCACCTTCACCGCGACCTCGGCGTACCGGTTGCTCGGCAGGTCCGGGAACAGGTGGTGCTCGATCTGGTGCGAGAGGTTGCCGGTCATGAAGTGCATGGCCTTGCTGCCGCTGATGTTCGCCGAGCCCATCATCTGGCGCAGGTACCACTGGCCGCGCGTCTCGCCCTTGATCGACCGGCGCTCGAAGACCTGCACGCCCTCGGGGAAGTGCCCGCACATGATCACCGAGTGGGACCAGAGGTTGCGGACCAGGTTCGCGGTGAAGGTGGCGGCGAGCGTGGGGAGGAACGAGGGGCCGGACAGCAGCGGGTGGATCACGTAGTCCTTGAGCACCTGCTTGCGGATCTTGCGGCCCACGGCCTTGGCCCGCGCGCGGAACTCCGGGTTGTTGCGGCGGCGCTTGTGCAGGTTCTTGCCGAGTTCCAGGTCGTACGCTGCGATGCCGTACTCGAAGAAGCAGGCGTTGATGAAGTTCCACAGCGGCTGGCCGAGGTGGAACGGGTGCCACTTCTGGTCCTCGTCGACGCGCATGATGCCGTAGCCGAGGTCGTTGTCCTTGCCGATCACGTTGGTGTACGTGTGGTGCAGCTCGTTGTGGGAGTGCTTCCACTGGTCGGCCGGCGAGACGTGGTCCCACTCCCAGGTGGTGGAGTGGATCTTCGGGTCCCGCATCCAGTCCCACTGGCCGTGCAGGATGTTGTGGCCGATCTCCATGTTGTCCATGATCTTCGCCACGGACAGCCCGGCGGTGCCGATCAGCCACGCGGGCGGGAAGATCGAGAACAGCAGCACGCCCCTGCTGACCAGCTCGAGCTTGCGCTGCGCCGAGATGACCTTGCGGATGTAGGCGGCGTCTTTCTCGCCGCGGCTTGCGATCACCTCGTCGCGGATCGCGTCCAGCTCGCGGCCGAGCTCCTCGATCTGCTCCGCGGTCAGGTGGGCGGTGGGGTCGATGGCGGTCAAGGTGCTCCTACCGTTCGATGTCGCAGGGGCCCGCTGCGGCGGACACGCAGGTCTGGATGAGGACGCCCGGTTCGGCCTCGGTGATATCGCCGGTGCGCAGGTCGCGGACGGCGCCCGCCTTGAGCGGCGTGACGCAGCCGAAGCAGATGCCCATGCGGCACCCGGAGGGCATGAGCACGCCGGCCTCCTCGCCGACGTCCAGCAACGGCGTGGCGCCGTCCGCGGCGACGGTCTTGCCGGTGGCGCTGAACGTGACCTCGCCGCCCTCTCCGGCGACGACGATGCCGGCGCGGAAGCGTTCGGTGTGCAGGCGCTCTGGTACGCCGTGCCTGGCCCAGTGCTCCTCGGCGGCGTCGAGCAGCCCCGCGGGCCCGCAGGCCCAGGTCTCGCGCTCGGCCCAGTCGGGCACGAGTTCGTCGAGACGGGCGATGTCGAGCATGCCGTCTGTGTCGGTGTGCACCTCGGTGAGCCGCAGCTTCTTGTCCGCGACCAGGTCGTGCAGTTCGTTGCGGAAGATCACGTCCTGCGGCTGTGGCGCACTGTGGACCATGACGACGTCGTCGAACTCGGTGTCGCGCAGCATGCCCATCACCGGCGTGATGCCGCTGCCGGCCGTCAGGTAGAGCACCTTGGCCGGCTTGGCCTGCGGCAGCACGAAGTCGCCGGTCGGCTGGTCGAGCTGGATCAGCGTGCCCGGTTTCGCCCTGCGGACCAGGTGGTTGCTGACCTTGCCGTCCGGGATGGCCTTCACGGTGATCGTGAAGCGGCCGTCCTGGCGGTTTGTCGGCGAGGTGAGGGAGTAGGCACGCCACAGGCGCACCCCGTCGACGTCGACCCCGATCCGCACGTACTGACCGGCCGTGTGGCCGCGCCAGCCCCGTCCCGGCCTGATCACGATGGTCGCGGCGTCACCCGTCTCGGGGTGCACGGCCTCGATGCGCCCACGCAGGTCTGCGCCCGCGCGCAGCGGGCTGACCAGGTCGAGGTAGTCCGACGGCAGCAGCGGCGTCGTGACCATCTCCAGCAGTTTCCACGCCCTGCTGCGGAGGGCTGTACTCGTCATGGCTTCAGCTTGCTGTGTCTCAGGGCGTAAAGTCCTGACCGCAGGACGTGAATCTGGTCGGCTGAATTGTTCGCAGGGAATAAAAGACGTGAGCCATGCAATGCGGAGGGTCAGCGAACTGGCCCTGGATGAGACGACGGTCACCGCGCTTCGGGCCGCGCTGAAGACCACCGCCGACGAGGTCGTTCAGGCGATCATCGACGAGGTCCCTCCCTACGCCAATGCCCTGTCGGGCCACATGGGCGCCACCATCCGCCGAGCCGTCCGCACCGCCCTGGGGCACTACCTGGACCTCGCGAGCGGGAACGCCACAGGCGGCGACGCCGGTGACGCGGCCTACGAGCTGGGCCGCGGCGAGGTGCGCGACGGCCGCTCGATGGACGCCCTGCTCAGCGCCTACCGGGTCGGCGCCCGCGTGGCCTGGCGATGCCTGGCAGCGGGTGCCGTACCCGCAGGTCTGCCCGCCGCCGAGGTCGCCAAGTTCGCCGAGCTGACCTTCGCCTACATCGACGAGCTCTCCGCCGCGAGCGCCGCGGGCCACGCCGACGAACTGGCCGCCCAGGGCCGGGCCCACGAGCGCCACCTGGAACAACTGGCCCGCGACCTCCTCGCCGGCGCGAGCCCGGACGTGCTGGTGGCCTCTGTCCAACGGGCCGGGTGGCAGCCTCCGGTTTCACTGACCGCGGTCCTGCTGCCCGCCGCCCAGGCCCGGCCTGCCTACCGCACGCTCGACCCGAGCACCCTCGTCCTCGACGATCTGCCGGACGCCACCGGTGTGCTGCTCGTCCCCGATGCCGACCGATCGCATCTCTTGAGGCAGCTGACCGACCGCACCGCCGTGGTCGGCCCGGCCCGGCCATGGACTCGTGCGTCCGCCTCGTACGCACGAGCCGTACGCGCGCGCTCCCTCTCCTCTGCCATTTGCGACACCGAGGACCACCTGCCCGAGCTGGTGCTGAGCGCCGACCTGGACGCGTTCGCAGACCTGCGTGCCCGAGCTCTCGCACCGTTGCGGACCTTGCCTGTCGCGACCGCACGGCGACTGGAGGAGACGTTGCGGGAGTGGCTGCTGCACCAGGGCAGGCGGGACGAGGTGGCGGCGGCGTTGTTCGTCCATCCCCAGACAGTCCGGTACCGGATGTCGCAGCTGCGGGAGCTGTTTCCGGATCTCGCATCGCCTCACCGGCTCCTCGAACTGACGCTGGCGCTCGGTCTTCGGGTCAGCTGACGCGTACTTCGACCGTCCACGAAAAAGAACGGGTAGTGGCCGGCTGGGACCGGGGGTGATGGGAAGGCAGACAAAGCCTCGGGGGATGATGGGGGTGGAAAGACAGAACGTGAGGTCAGGAGCTTCCATGGCGAAGCGGGTTCACCGACCCCGTGAGGACGCGGAGTTCGATTTCATCCTCGGGATGAGCGAAGTTCCGGTCCTCGCATACTTCACCGGGACATGGCCCAAAGCAATCGAGCCCTGCCGGGCGATGGACCTCGTCGTGGGTGGCATCGCCGACGACTACACGGGCCGCCTGACGGCCGTCCGCGCCGACATCACGCGTTGTCCGGCCGCAACCGAGCGATACGGGATCACCGGAGCCCCGTCCTACGTCCTGCTGAAGGAAGGAGAGGCGGTGGCCCACGGCACGGGGCCCATGACCATCGCCGAGGTACGGAAGTTCCTGGACGGCCACCTCTGAGCGGCCGCTGCGGCACGTGGCCGCGACGCCCGTCTCGTCTCGTCTCGTCTCGTCTCGTCTCGTCTATGGGAGCTGCGCCACAGGGAGCCCTGCCAATCGCCGCACGAAATCACGGCCATCGGTCCCGCAGCATTCGTCGCACACGTCGTCACATCGTCGGCTGACGTGTTCGAGGAGGACGCCCAGCGGTGAGGATCTGTGGATCATGCCACGGAGGCGGTCCTCCGGGTTGTGTCACCGCGGTCAGTCTCCGTCGCCGGTCTCCTCCACGGGCGGCATGAACGCCCGCAGCCACCGCTCCGTCTGCGCGACATGCGACTGGGCCGCCCCGGCCGCCGCCACCGGGTCGCGGTCGGCGATGGCAGTGGCCAGGACGCGGTGGTCGTCGTCGCTCTTCCTGCGCAGGTCAGGCCCCTCGGGCAGGGTGAAGACCTGGTACTTGCGGGAGCGGGCGCGGAAGACCGCCAGGAGGGTGGCCAGGGTGGGGTTGCCGCCGACGCGGGCGATCTCCGCGTGGAAGCGGTGGTCGAGTTCGGAGGCCTCGGTGGGGTCGCTCGTCGCCTCCATGTCCTCGATCAGCGAGAAGAGCGTGCGCACGGTCTCCGGTGTGCAGCGCGCCGCCGCCTGGGCGGCCACGTGGGCCTCCAGGACGCGCCGGATCTCGTAGACCTCCAACAGGCCCGAGAGCGGCAGGAGTTCGAGGGTCAAGGAGAGGCTGCCGATCACGTCCTCGGGCCTCAGCTGTGAGACGTAGGTGCCCGAGCCGTGCCGCGGCTCGATGACGCCCAGGGCGGCGAGCATCCGCACGGCCTCACGCAGCGAACCGCGCGAGACCCCCAGCTCCTCACAGAGCTCCCCCTCGGGCGGAATGCGCTCGCCCGGACCGAGGCGTCCCGTACCGATCATGTGCCGTAGGCCGTGGAACGCCTTCTCGACTGCGGACATCCGTCCCCTCTTCCTCCCCTGACGGGCCGGCGAATCATGCCGCCGTCCCTCGGAGCACTGTAGCGAGTCTCCGATGTGTCGGATGCATGCCACTCGAAAGTCATCTGATGACTTTCACTGTACGACCCTTGTTCCCGCCGATAAAGGTGGTGCAGGATGCCGAGTCATCAAACGTGTTCGGCGGAGTCCGGCCTTCCGTGAACCCGCCCTGCCCAGATGTGGAGTCCTGTGAGCGAGACCGAGGTGACCACCGCACCGCGCCCTCTGCTGCTGGCGGACGGCCGGCCCGCCGACCGGGCGTGGTCGCTGGATCCTGCCCTCAAGCACCTCAACCACGGCTCCTTCGGGGCCGTTCCGCTGGTGGCTCAGGAGCGGCAGGAACTGCTGCGCGTGGAGATGGAACGCTCACCCGTGGTGTGGTTCCCGGCGCTCCCCCAGCGGCTCGCCGCGGCCCGTGTCGAGCTCGCCGACTTCCTGCGCGTCAGCGCCGGCGACCTCGCCCTGGTGCCGAACGCCAGCGCCGGCGCGAGTGTGGTCTACGCCGCCCTCACCCTGCGTCCCGGCGGGGAGATCGTCGTCACGGACCACGGGTACGGGGCTGTGACGATGGGTGCCGAGCGGCTGGCACGACGCTGGGGCGGCCAGGTCCGTACCGCCCGGGTGCCGCTGAACGCGGACGAGGACGCGGCGTACGAGGCGGTGGTCGCCGAACTCGGCGACGCCACCGAACTCGTCGTCGTCGACCAGATCACCTCGGCGACCGCGCGCCGGCTGCCGGTGGAACGCATCGGGGCCGAGGCCCGCCGGCGCGGCATCCCCGTCCTCGTCGACGGCGCACACGCGCCCGGTCTGCTCGACGCGCCGCTCGCCGACGCCACCTACGACGTCTGGACCGGCAACCTGCACAAGTGGGGTTGCGCCCCGCGCGGCACGGCGGCCCTGGTGGCCCGCGGCCCGCTGCGCGACCGGCTCTACCCCCTCATCGACTCCTGGGCCGCGGCCGATCCCTACCCGGACCGCTTCGACCAGCAGGGCACGATCGACGCCACGTCCTACCTGGCCGCGCCGACGTCCCTCGGCTTCATCGAGCGCACCTGGGGCTGGCCCGCCGCCCGCCGCTACATGGACGACCTGGCCGACTACGGTGCCTCGGTCATCGGCACCGCGGTCACCGGACTGACCGGCGCGGACAGCGCGGTCGACGTGGGCATGCCCGTCCCCGGCATGCGCCTGGTGCGCCTCCCGGACGGACTCGCCGCCGACCGCCTCGAGGCCGACGCACTGCGCGACCGGGTGGCCCTCGAACTGGGCGTGGAGGCGGCCTTCACCAGCTTCGACGGCATCGGCTACATGCGCCTGTCCGCCCACGTCTACAACACCGCCGACGACTACGAGTACTTCGCCGAGGAATGCGTCCCCGCCCTCGGCCGGTGGGCACGAGAAAACTGAAGGAAGAGGTCAGCACAATGAGAAGAAGGACGGCAGCTCTCGCGCTCGGCACCGCCGCCGCGATGGTTCTGACCGGCTGTTCCACCATGAGCCCCGAGGCGAGCGGAACAGTCACCCTCAACATGGTGGAGAGCCTGACGAACCCGACCCGCACCGATCTGCTCAAGGACCTCATAGCCGACTTCGAGCAGCAGAACCCCAAGGTCAAGGTCAACCTGGTCTCCCCGCCCACCGAGCAGGCCGACCAGAAGCTCCAGCAGATGCTCCAGTCCGGCAGCGGGGTGGACGTCCTGGAGGTCCGCGACATCACCGTCGGGCCCTGGTCGAACAACGGCTGGCTCTACGACATGAAGAAGGACCTCGCCGGCTGGAAGGGCTGGGAGGCGATGACGGAGAACGCCGTCAACGCCTCGAAGGACGCCGAGGGCAAGACGTACTTCGTCCCGTACGGCTTCTACGGCCTCAGCCTCTTCTACCGCACCGACCTGATCAAGGAGGCCGGCTTCAGCAAGCCGCCGGCCACCTGGGCGGAGCTGGTGGAGCAGGCGTCCGCCGTCCACGACCCGGCCAAGCGTCGCTACGGCTACGCCTTCCGCGGCGGCGCCAACTCCAACAGCAACGCCACCGCGGCAATCGAGGCCTACCTCGCCGACCAGGTCGACCCGGCGAACGGCTTCAAGCTCAAGGACGGCCGTACGATCTTCGCCGCCCCCGAGGCGGAGGCAGCCATGAAGAACTACCTCAAGCTCTTCAAGCAGGCCTCCCCCAAGTCGTCCGTCGCCTGGGGCTACCCGGAGATGGTCGAGGCGTTCTCCAACGGCTCGACGGCCTTCCTGCTCCAGGACCCCGAGGTGATCGCCACGGTCTCGGAGTCCAAGTCCATCTCGAAGGACCAGTGGGCCACCGCGCCGCTCGTGGCCGGGCCCGGCGGCAAGACCGTGCAGCCGCTGGCCACCGCCGGGTGGGGTGTCGCCCAGGGCAGCACGCACAAGGCCGAAGCGGTCAAGCTGGTCGAGTTCCTCTCCCAGGGCGAGGCGTCGACGACGTTCACCAAGAAGAACAGCCTGGTGCCCATCCTCAAGTCGGCGACCAGCGACCCCTTCTACAGGACCGGCCCCTGGTCGAGCTACGTGACGATGACCGAGCAGCCCGACAAGTACCTGGTTGTCACCCAGCCGCGCGGTGTCACCTGGTGGGCCGAGTGGCAGCAGAAGGCGGACGCCGACGTGCAGAAGCTGATCCTCGGCAAGACCACGCCCAAGGAGCTGGTCGCCGGCTGGGACGCGTACTGGACCGAGAAGTGGCAGCAGGAGCAGTAGACATGTCCGTCACGTCCACAACGGCGACGAAGACGAAGACACCGGGCAGTGGGGAGACCTCGCACAAGCGGGGTCTCCCCCGCGGGGGCAGGCGACGGGAGTTCACCACCCGGCGCGGTCTTCAGATCGCCGCGTTCATGGCGCCGGCCGCGGTCTTCGTGGCGGTCTTCACGTACTACCCCATGATCGCGGGCGGCCAGATGGCCTTCCGCAACTGGAAGTTGACCGACCTGACCGACACGTCCTGGGTCGGCCTGAAGAACTTCCGCGACGTCTTCGCTGACCCGGCCTGGGGCACGGTACTCGGCAACAGTGCGATCTGGGTGTTCGGTTCGATCGTGCCCCAGTTGGTCATCGGCTTCGCGCTCGCGCTGTGGCTGCGCCGCCGCTTCCGCTTCCGCGGCCTCTACCAGGCGCTGATCTTCTTCCCCTGGGCGATCTCCGGTTTTCTCATCGGCATCCTCTTCCGCTGGCTGTTCAACAGCGAGTTCGGTGTCGTAAACGACCTGCTCCAGAAGGCCGGCCTGATCGACGAGCCGGTCGCCTGGCTGGCGGATCCGAAGACGGCGATGGTGGCCGTGCTCATCGCCAACATCTGGTACGGCGTCACCTTCTTCGCGATCATGATCCTGGCCGCGCTCCAGTCGATCCCCGACGAGCTCTACGAGGCGGCGGCCCTGGACGGCGCGAGCAAGGCACGCACGCTCTTCCAGATCACCATCCCGTACATCCGCACCACGCTGGCGCTGACCGTGCTGCTGCGGGTGATCTGGATCTTCAACTTCCCCGACCTGATCTTCGGCATGACCGGCGGCGGGCCGAACAACGAGACGCACATCGTGACCACCTGGATGATCAAGATCACTCAGCAGGGCGACTACGGCAGGGCCTCCGCGCTCGGCCTCCTCGTGGTGGCCGCGCTGCTGGTGTTCGCGGTGTTCTTCCTCATGGCCACGCGCGAGAAGAAAGGAGCGAGGCGATGATCGGCAAGGAGACCACGGTCGGCCGGGTGGTCAAGTTCACCTTCCTCGGCGTGTGGCTGCTCTTCACCGTCTTCCCCCTCTACTGGATCACCGTCACCTCGCTCAAGGCGCCCGGCGACATCTTCCAGTTCCCGCTCGCCTACTGGCCCGAGCGGTTCTCCCTGGAGAACTACAGCGGCCTGTTCGGCACGGCCGACTTCGGGACCTACCTCACCAACAGCCTCATCGTCTCCACCGTCGCCGGTGCGACGGCCACGGCCATCTCGATGCTCTCGGCATACGTGCTGGCCCGGTTCGAGTTCCGCACCAAGTCCGCCCTGCTGATGGCCGCGCTGGTCACCCAGATGATCCCGTCGTTCATCGCGCTGGGACCGCTCTACCTGCTGATGACGGACCTGAAGCTGGTCGACAACCGCCTCGGCCTGATCCTCGTCTACATCGCGGTGTGCATCCCTTTCTGCACGGTGATGCTGCGCGGCTTCTTCGAGAACATCCCGGACGCGCTGGAGGAGGCCGCCATGATCGACGGACTGTCCCGGTTCGGGGCGCTGTTCCGGGTGCTGCTGCCGGTGATGCGTCCAGGGATCGTGGCCGCGTTCATCTTCAACTTCGTCAACTGCTGGAACGAACTGTTCCTCTCAGTGACGCTCATGAACAGCGACAGCAACAAGACCGTCCCCACGGCCCTGAACGGTTTCATTTCCAGCTTCAACATCGACTGGGGCTCGATGTCCGCGGCGGCCGTGCTCACCATCCTGCCCACCATGCTCCTGTTCGCCTTCGCCAGCCGCCACATCGTTCAAGGCCTCACGTCGGGGGCGGTGAAGGGCTGACAGGGCAGGCGGACCACGCCGCCGCACGTCAAGTCCTCGGCACCACCGTGCTGGTGAGCGAGAGGCCGAAGAGCGCGGGCAGGGTGGACTCGACGGAGCAGACGCGCTGCACGCGGACATCGGCGCCCACCGCGGCCCCTCTACGCACTGATACTTCTTCATCGGCTTGGAGTTCGTCATGAGCACCGCATCCGCTGCGGCCCTCGAACCCGACGGTGCGGCCAGCACGGCCAGGGTGCGTCCACGACGCGGATCAGCGGGCGATCGAGATCGCGAAGGGCGCGAATCCGCTGGACCGGATCACGTGCGGTACGAACAGGATCGCGGCCTCCGTGGCGCGGGCGGTCTGGATCCCGCCGAGATCAGTGATCCACTCCTTGCGCCAGCCGAGGTTGATGAGCAGTTCACGGACGGTCTGCTTGGCCTGCGGGTCCTCGCCGGAGAGGAAGACGTCGGGCGCCTGGGTGAGCGTGGCCGGCGCGGTCATCACCGAGAAGAGCATGGTGTTGAGTGTCTTGACGACGCGCGTTTCGGGGAGCGCTTCCTGGAGTTGCTCGGCGAGGCTCGAGCCTGGGTAGATCAGGTCGGCGGGCAGTCCGTCCGGTCCGTCGAGGGTGGCGTTGGAGACGTCGACGAGGATCTTGTCGCGCAGTTCCTCGCGCAGGGCGACGAGCCGGTCCAGCGAGCCGGCGCCCGGGGTGGCGTTGATGACGATCTGGGCTGTCCGGGCAGCGTCGGCGGCGGCGCCTGGCGCGCGGTCCGCCACGGTCACCTCATGCCCTGCCCGGGTGAGGGCGGTGGCCAGGTTGCCGCCGACGCGGCCGTTTCCGAGTACTGCGATCGCGGTCATGATGATCCGGTCCTTTCGTGCGTGCAGGTGGTGGTGCGCGGTCAGCGTGAGAGCGTGGCGACGGCCTCGGCGTGGACGCCGGGCGCGGCGGCCAGGAAGCTCTCGCTCTGCGGGGTCCAGGGGCGGCCCTCGGCGTCGGAGATGTGTCCGCCGGCCTCGGTGACGAGCAGCGCCCCGGGCAGCAGGTCCGCGCGGGCGCCTGCGAACTGCCAGAAGGCGTCGATCCGGCCGGCGGCCACGTTCAGCAGGTGCAGGGTCGCGGGCACGGCGGTGCGGACGACGAGCGCGTCGAAGAGCATGGCGGTGATCGAGGAGCCGACGCGCCGCACGACCTTCTCGTCTTCGTCCGGCCGGGCCTGGCTGGTGGCCACGATGCTCAGGCCGAGGTCCGCGGTCGGGGAGACGTGCAGCGGCCGGCCGTCGAGGTAGGCACCGGCGCCGGTGAGCGCGGTGTAGGTCTCGCCGGTCAACGGCAGGTGGACCGCGGTGAGCACCGGCTGGTTCTCACGCACGAGGGTGGCGGTCACCGCCCACTCCGGCAGGGCGTGCAGGTGGTTGACGTTGCCTTCGGCCGGATCCACGACCCACCATTCGCCGGGCGGCAGCGCCCCGCCGTCCAGTTCGTCCTCCACCCAGCCGGCGTCCGGACGCAGGCGCGTGAGGCGGGGGCGCAGGATGTCGAGGGCCGTGTCGTCGTTGGCGGCGAGCGCGCGCATCAGCTCTTCGCGGGTCTGGTAGCGGATCACCTCGCCGAAGCGCTCGCGCAGCACCGAACCGGCCGCGCGCACGGCGATCTCGGTCTGGGCGAGCAGGTCGGCGTCGGAGGCGGGGACGTCGGTGGTCTGAAGCGTTTCGGGCATGGTGAACTCCCTTTTGAGAAGGAGGTGATGGGGCCGTTCGGGCCGAACTGTGCGCTCTGTTCAGCGCTCTGGTCTCGAAGGTATAGAGCACCTTGATTAACTTCAAATGCATGTAAAGCACGGCTAGGATTACTCACATGCAATTGGATTTGAACCTGCTCGCCGCGCTCGACGCGCTGCTGGAGGAGGGAAGTGTGGCCGGGGCGGCCGCGCGCCTGCACGTCACCGCCCCCGCGATGAGCCGGAGTCTGGGCCGGATCCGGCGCACGACCGGGGATCAGATCCTGGTGCGCACCGGTCGCACGATGACCCCGACGCCGTATGCGATCGCCGTCCGGGAACAGGTGCACGAGCTGCTGCACCAGGTCCAGGGGGTGCTGGCACCGAGCCGTGAACTCGATCTGGCGACGTTGGAGCGCACTTTCACACTCCGCTGGCACGATTCCCTGGTCGCCCTGAGCGGACCCGCACTGCTCGCGGCCGTGCGCGGGCAGGCGCCGGGCGTGCGCTTGCGCTTCGTCGCGGAATCGAGCATCGACACCCCCGAGTTGCGGCGCGGCGAGGTCGATCTGGAGGCGAACGCCAACCGCCCGAGCGCACCGGACATCCGGGCCGAGAACGTGGGCGAGACCCGCCTCGTCATCGTCGTGAGGCAGGGGCACCCCCTCACCCGCGTCGGGACGGTCACCGCAAAGCAGTACGCCGCCGCTGAGCACGTCACCGTCTCGCGACGTGGCAACCTCAGCAATGCCCTCGACGACGCCCTCGCGCGGCTCGGCCTCACCCGCCGCGTGGTGGCGACCGCGCCCACGGAAGCGGCCGCGCTGGAGTTCGCGCGCGGCTCCGATCTCCTGATCAGCGTCCCCGAAGCCACCACGCGGTCAGCGGTCGCCGACCTCGGCCTGGTCGTGCTCCCGCTCCCGCTCGAACTGCCGTCGGCACCGATATACCTGTCGTGGCATCAGCGCTACGACACCGACCACGCCCACGCCTGGCTGCGCGGGCTGGCGCGCACCGCGCTGGCCATGAACGGAGCGTCGTAGTCGTCGCCGTCCGGCCGCTTCGCCCTTGACGTCCCCGCGAGCACCTTGATGCCGCACGGTCGGCCGCTGTGCGCACCCGCATCAGATCACCAGCCCTCCCCCGGCGGGGGGGCGTACACGACCAACCTGAACACGGCCGCGGAGCCCGAGTTCGCCGAGAATGCAGGACACGAACGTCTTGACGGTCTCCTGCCTGCTGACGTTGAAGCAGATCGCCGCCGCCTGCTGGGGTTTGGCTGTCACGAGACCACCGTCAGCACGATCTTGCCTTGGAGGTGGCCCTGCGCGGCTCGTCTGTGTGCGCTGCCCGCCTCGGGCAGCGGGTAGGTGCTGTCCAGCCCGACCTGGAGCTTGCCCTCGTCGAACAGGCGCCCGATCTCGGCGAGCTGGGGGCCGTTGGAACGCACCTGAATGTTCGAGACTGTGATGCCCAGACTCGCCGTCTCTTCCGGGTCGTACTGGGCGAAGAACACCGGAAGCATGGTGCCGCCGCGCTTGAGCACGGTCAGGAAGCGTGAGCTGTCCGGGCCACCGACGGTGTCGATCACCAGGTCGACATCGCTGACCACGTCCGCGGCCTGCGTCCTGGTGTAGTCGATGAACTCATCGGCGCCGAGCTTGCGCAAGAACTGCTCGTGCCGACCCGAGGCCACCGCGATGACGTGTGCCCCCTTCCATTTCGCCAGCTGCACCGCGAAGTGGCCCACTCCACCGGCGGCCCCGTTGACGAGCACGGTCATTCCTGGCGTGATCGGCACTGGCTGGTGTACCTGGCCGGTGAAAGGAGACGGCACGTCGTGGCCGAGATCAACCAGGTACTGCCAGGCCGTAAGCACGGCCATCGGCGCCCCAGCCGCCTGCACGTGGTCGATACCGGCCGGCTTGTGAGCCAGGTCCGAAGCCGGCGCGGCCACGTACTCGGCGTATGTCCGGCCGTCGAATCCGGGGAACCGCAGCATGCCGAAGACCTCGTCGCCGACGGCGAACCCCAGCACGTCCGGAGCGACCGCCTGGACCACGCCCGACATGTCCGTTCCAGGGATCAGGGGGAACTCCAGCGCCGGCCTCATCTCGGCCGGCATGACCTTCATCCCCTCACGCAGGTACCAGTCCGGCGGGTTGATGCCCGCGGCGTGCACCCGGACGAGCACCTCGCCCGGGCCGATCTCGGGAACCGGCACCTCGTCGTACCGCAGAACTTCCGGCCCGCCCGCTTCATGGAACTGGATCGCCTTCATCGCGCCTGTCGCTTTCCTGGGGAAACGTTGCTCCTTCAGTCAAGGCCCGGGACGGCATGGCCGTCCAAGACCGGTTCGGCAACCTGATCATTCCGAAACGGCATGACGTCTACGCTGGAAGGGTGAACGATCTCGGACAGGACCTGGAACTGCGGCTGGTGCGCTACTTCACCGTGGTGGCGGCGCACCAGCACTTCGGCCGGGCCGCCGCCGACCTGCACGTGGCCCAGCCGGCGCTGAGCCGCCAGATCCAACGGCTCGAGAAGTATCTCGGCGCACGACTGCTGGACCGCGCACCCAAGGGCACCCGGCTCACTCCGGCCGGCCAGAAGTTCCTCCCCCGTGCCCAAGCCCTGCTGCAGGCCGCCCGGCAGGCCGAGCAGGCCGTGCGTGCACAAGCCGAGACCGAACGAATCGCCATCGGCTACGTTGAAGACTTGGTGATCACTGCCGCCGTACGGGAACTGCGCCGCCGGTACCCGGACGCCGAGATCGCCACCCGGTACCTGAGCTGCCGCGACGTGGGGGCGCTGTCCGACAAGCGCGTCGACGCCCTGATCGCGCGGGCCCCGCTGCCGCTTGCCGCCGACGACGTGTTCACCACGCCGCTGTACGAGGAGCCCCGGATGCTCGTGGTCCCGCGCGGCCATCCCTTGGCCGACCGCACGTCGGTGACCGCGGAAGAACTGGCCGGCGAGGAGGAGGCGCCGTGCGCGTTCGAGACCGCGGACTGGACTTCCTACCGGATCCTCGGGGCCGGCGTGCCGCCGATCGAGAGCTACGAGGACAAGCTCGAACTCGTCGCGAGCGGCAGGGCGATCGCCGTGCTACCGGTCGGCGATCGGCGTAGCTCACTGCGCCCCGACCTCGTCACCGTCCCGGTTCAGGGCGCTCCCCCCAGCCAGGTCGTCCTGGTCAGCCGCAAGGGTGACTCGAATCCGATGATCAGGAATCTCCGGCAGGTGGCCAAGGCCGTACTGACCGCCCGGGCAGCCTGACCGCCTGGCGGTCCCCGCGGCCACGGCCGCTTCCCGGTAGCCGTGCCTCTTGCCGGCCACGTCCGACTGCGGTTTCCCGCAGTTGCGTTGTGCGGAGAACAACACCGTGTCGGACGGCAATCCTCATACCAGCGCTGAGCTGCGGTTTCTAGCGTGGGACAGAGTCGGGGCCGAGGGCTTCGGCGGTAGCTGAACTGCGGCTTGGAGGCCTCGTCATGGAGTTCGTGAGTCTGGCTCTGCCCGAGGAGCCCGCGGGTGGGATCGCGGGCTGGGCCGCGGATCTGGTGGACGCGCTGGGCGGGCCGGGTGCCGGGCTGGCCATCGCGTTGGAGAACCTGTTCCCGCCGCTGCCGAGTGAGGTGATCCTGCCGCTGACCGGGTTCGCGGCCGGGCAGGGGGTCATCAGCCTGGGCTCGGCGCTGTTCTGGACGACGCTCGGGTCGGTGGTGGGGGCGCTGGTCCTGTACTGGATCGGGATGTGGTTCGGGCGCGAGCGGATGCACGCGATCTGGGGGAAGTTGCCGCTGGTGAAGCCCTCGGATCTGGTGCGTACGGAGGAGTGGTTCGCACGGCACGGCTCCAAGGCGGTCTTCCTGGGGCGGATGGTGCCGATCTTCCGCAGCCTGATCTCCGTCCCCGCCGGGGTGGAGCGGATGCGGCTGCCGGTGTTCCTGGCGCTGACCACGCTGGGGAGTCTGATCTGGAACTCGGTGCTGGTGATGGCCGGTTACTGGCTGGGCGACCAGTGGGACGCGGTCGAGACGTACGTCGGAGTGCTGTCCAAGGTCGTGCTCGCCGCGGTCGTACTGGCCCTCGTCGGCTATCTGGCCGTGCGCTACCGGGACCGTAACCAGGCCCGGCAGCAAGGCGGTTCGTGACTCGGGGACGTCGTCACATGTGGCAGGCGGCGTGGCGCGGCAGCATGGGACGATCTTGTTCCCGCCGGGCAGTCCGGTTAGGCTCGATGCCCGTGCTGGGGTCTTACACGGGAATCACCGCCCATCAGGTGCAGGGGAACGAAGCCGAGGCGACCCGACCCCCCTCCTGGCACCGCGTCATCCCCGGAGTGGCCCTCGGTTGCGCCACCGCCCTGATCGGACTCCTCTACTTCCTGGTGGCCGGCCTGGCCCTCGGCCCTTGGCTGCTGCGCCCGAGTACCAGGGAGAGCGCGCTGGCCAAGGTCGCCGCCGGGGCCCGCAGACTGGCGGACGGGGAGCGGACACGCCGCTCCGTCTTCTTCGGCGACCGCTTCCCCGAGCACTACAAGGCCTCGGACCGGAAGATCCTGCGCTACGTCCTGGTCCGCGGCTACACGGGCCTGCTGAGCGCCGTCGTGACCGGGCTGCTCGGTGTGGGCCTCATCCTGGCGGGGGTTCTGGTCATGGCCACCGCCCGGGGCACTGTCGGCTGGCAGGAACTGCTTCTCCAGGTGCTCCTGGGCTGCGTACTGCTCTTCCTCGACATCCAGGGGCTGTACGCGCTGGCCGTGCTGGACACCCGGCTGGCCCGCGAGTGCTTCGGGCCGTCCGAGTGGGAGCTGCTGCGCCGGCGGATCGACGAACTGTCCACCAGCCGGGCGGGGGTGGTGCGAGCCGTGGACGCCGAGCGCCGGCGCATCGAGCGGGATCTGCACGACGGGGTTCAGCAGCGGCTCGTGGCGCTCGCGATGCTGATCGGCCGGGCCCGCCGGAGCCGGACCCGCGACCCGGAGCAGGCGGACGTCCTGCTGCTGCAGGCTCACGAGGCGGCCCAGGACGCGCTCACCGAACTGCGCGAGGCGGCCTGGCGGGTCTATCCGTCCGCACTGGACAGCCAGGGGCTGCGGGAGGCGCTGGGCGGGGTCGCCGAGCGGTGCGCGATCCCGCTGCGCATGGAGTACGAGGTCGAGGGGCCGCTGCCGCAACCGGCGCAGACCGCCGCGTACTTCGTGGTGTCGGAGTCCGTGACCAACGCGGCCAAGCATTCCGGTGCCACCCACATCTCCGTCCGGCTCGCCCGGCACGGCCCGGTCCTCGTCCTGCGGATCGAGGACAACGGCACCGGCGGAGCGGATCCGGCCGGCGGCGGGCTGACCGGGCTGCGCAGCCGGGTGGGCGCGCTGGACGGCGTCCTGCACATCGAAAGCCCCCTCGGGGGACCCACCACGATTACCGCGGAGCTGCCATGCGTGTGATCCTCGCCGAGGACTCGACCCTACTGCGGGAGGGCCTGGTGCGGCTGCTCGTCGAGGAGGGCCACGAGGTCCTCGCGGCGGTGGGCGACGCGGTGGCCCTGCTGCGGGAGATCGAGGAGCAGAAGCCGGACATCGTCGTCGTCGACATCCGGATGCCGCCGACCCACACGGACGAGGGGCTGCGGGCCGCGGTGGAGATCCGCAAGCGCTGGCCCGAGATCAGTGTGCTGGTCCTCTCCCAGCACGTGGAGCGCAACTACGCCGCCCAGCTGCTGGCCTCCAACGCCGAGCGGGTCGGCTATCTGCTCAAGGACCGGGTGGCGCAGGTCGAGGAGTTCCTGGACGCGCTGGAGCGGATCCATGCGGGCGGCGCGGCCATCGACCCGGAGGTGGTACGGCAGTTGGTGATCCGTACCACCCACGGCGATCCGCTGGCCCGGCTCACCCCGCGCGAGCGCGGCGTGCTGGAGGCGCTGGCTCAAGGGCACACCAATACGGCCATCGCGCAGAAGCTGCACATCTCCCTGAGTTCGGTGGAGAAGAACCTCAACACGATCTTCGACAAGCTGGAGCTGTCCCACACCACCGGCTACAGCAGGCGGATCCTGGCCGTCCTGCGCTATCTGGAGTCCTAGTACTCCCGTGGGACGTCTCCATTCCCGCTGGAGTACCAGGACCCCGGCACCGGCGCGTGTACAGGCCGACGCCGGGTGGGTCGGCCCGTGGCCGGCTCAGTGGAACGCGTAAGGGTTGAGCGCGTCCAGCGGCATGTGCTCCAGCTGCACCCGGTCGCCGAGCCCCGCCTCCTCTGCGAGTTCGAGGAGTACGTCGAAGGCCACATGGTCCTCCAGCGCGAAGCCGGTCGAGTCGAAGACGGTCACCCGGTCCTGTTGGACGGTGGCGACCTCCGGCTCGGCGCACAGGGTGAGCAGGTCGGGCCCGAGGTCGCTCTCGGTGAGCTGCTGGGCCTCGCCCTCGCGCAGCGCCTGGGCGCGGTGGTCGACGGTGACGAAGGCGGACTTGAGGACGGCGAGCGGGATCTCGAACTTGCCGATGAGATCGGCGCCGATGGCGTTGATGTGGACGTGCGGGCGCAGGTGCTCGCCGAGCAGGACCGGGCCGTCCCCGACCCCGACCGAGGTGGCGGTGCAGATGATGTCGGCCGCGGCCTCGATCTCGGCCACCGGCGCGATCTCCACGTCGAGGCCGAGGAATTCCACGCGGTCGGCGAAGGACGCGGCGTGGGCGGGCTCGATGTCGTGGACAAGGATCCGCTTCAGCGGGAAGACCCGGCTCAGCGCGTGGGCCTGGGTGACCGCCTGGGCGCCGGTGCCGACCAGGCCGAGCACACTGCTGTCCCTGCGGGCGAGCAGTCCGCTGGCGACGGCGGAGGCGGCGCCGGTACGGATGGCGGTGGGCAGGATGCCGTCGCAGATGGCGAGCAGTCGGCCCGTCGCATCGTCGTAGCGGGCCATCGTGCCGATGATGGTGGGCAGTTGGTAGGTGGCCGGGTTGGTCGGCGTGTAGGCCACGGTCTTGATGGTGATCGACTCACCCGGGCGATGGTGCGGCATCCATTCCAGGACGGCCGAGTCGTTCGGACCGCGCAGGAATCCGTCCCGCGCGGGGGTTGTGCCCCGCCGGCCGACCGCCCTGAACGCCTCACCGAGGCGGACGATCATCCGGTCCATGAAATGGTCGAACCCTTTTCCCCGGACGATCTTGGCAACATGCTGCCGAGTGACGACCAATGTTTCCATTATCTCCCCTTGACTGACCTTGCAGTGTGGCAATTACCTGCCGACACCTTGCCGATTCGCTTACCTTTTCGCGGCGAATGAGCTACTACCTTTGATCATCGCCACGTAAAGCGAGAACCGGGAATATGAAAATATCCGTCGCCATTTCTTTCGGTCAAGATTAAGCTGGACCTCTTACGGGTTCCCGCAGGTTCCCGACTGCGGGAAACCGCAGGGTCCAAACTGTGGGAAACTCCGGCCACCTCGACGGTTTACCTTGTATGCACGACCGGGCCACGGAACTACCGTTTTCGGCGTCGACTCGGCGGAAGGAAAACAGACGGTGGACAAGAAACCGGCAACGGTCCGGATCGCTCGATGGAGCGCCACACATCCGTGGTCCGCGATAGGGCTGTGGGCCGTCTTCGTCGCGCTGTGCGTCTTCCTGGGCGGAGCGGCGGGCACGAACAAGCTGGACGAGCGGGAATCCGGGGTCAGGGAGTCGGGTACGGCGGGCAAGATCATCGTCTCCGGCGACTTCACCGACCGGCCCGAGGAGAACGTACTGATCACCGCCGAGTCCGGCGGCAAGCTGGATCACACCGAGGCGCTGCGGGCCGCCGAGGACGTCACGAAGCGGATGAAGGCGCTGCGTGAGGTGGCGAGCGTCGGGGACCCGGTGCCGGCGGAGAACGGCAAGGCCCTGCTGGTGCCGGTGACGATGCAGGGCGACAAGGACAGCGCCGTCAAGGAAGTCGAGCCCCTGCTCGACGCGAGCGCCGCGGCCGAGAAGGCCCACGACGGGCTCCGGATCGAGCAGGTCGGTACGGGATCCACGGCCAAGGGCATGCAGGAGACCATCGGCGAGGACTTCAAGAAGGCCGAGCTGATCAGCCTTCCGCTGACCCTGCTGATCATGCTCGTCGTCTTCGGCGCGCTCATCGCCGCCGGCGTGCCCGTGGTGCTCGCGCTGTCCTGTGTGCTCGCCGCGATGGGACTGTCCTCGCTGGCCTCCCACGTGCTGCCGGAGACCAGCGCGATCAGCAATGTCATCCTGCTGATGGGCATGGCCGTGGGCGTGGACTACTCGCTGTTCTATCTCAAGCGTGAGCGCGAGGAACGGCACAAGGGCAAGGGGCACATCGACGCGATCGAGATCGCCGCGGAGACCTCCGGACACACCGTCGTGGTCTCCGGCACCACCGTGATCGTGGCGATGGCCGGGCTCTATCTCGCCCAGGAGGCCACCTTCGCCTCCCTGGCCACCGGTTCCATCATCGTCGTCGGGGCCGCCGTCCTCGGCTCGCTGACCGTGCTGCCCGCCCTCCTCGGCAAGCTGGGCGGCTGGGTGGACCGGCCACGGGTGCCGTTCCTGTGGCGGCTGACGATGCGCTCGGGCGAGTCCCGGCTGTGGCCCGTGCTGCTGCGCCCCTCGCTGGTCAGGCCAGTGATCACGCTGGTCGTGTCGGTCGGCGCGCTGCTGCTGCTCGCGCTGCCCGCGCTGGACATGAAGCTGAAGCAGCCCGGCTCGGACGACCTGTCCCGGGACATTCCGGTGGTCCAGGCACTGGACCGGCTCACGGAGGCCTTCCCGAGCGAGGGCACCGCGCACACGGTCGCGGTGCGCGCCCCCGCCGCCGAGGCCGACGAGGTCAAGGCCGCCCTCCAGAACCTGCTCAGGCGCACCGCGGCGGACGACTTGTTCGCACACGACCAGGCGCCGGTGATCCGCGAGTCCGAGGACCGGCGGGTGCATGTGGTGGACGTGGCGACGCCGCACCAGGCGAAGACCGACGAGGCGAAGGAATCACTGAAGGTCCTGCGCACCTGGGTGCCCGAGGCGCTCAGCGGAGTCGCGGACGCCGAGAGCGGGGTCGGCGGCGAGGTGGCCAGGGGCACCGACTTCACCGGGCACCTGGAGGAACGCATGCCGTGGGTGGTGGGCTTCGTCCTGCTGCTGACCTTCGGCACCATGCTCGTCATCTTTCGCTCGCTGGCCGTGGCACTCTCCGCCATCCTGCTGAACCTGCTCTCCGCGGCGGCCTCCTTCGGTGTCCTGGTCGCGGTCTTCCAGAACACCTGGGCGGAGGGACTGCTCGGCTTCGACAGCACCGGCGCGATCGTGAACTGGCTGCCGCTGTTCCTCTTCGTGGTGCTGTTCGGGCTGTCGATGGACTACCACGTGTTCGTGGTGAGCCGGATCCGCGAGGCGGCGCTGGCGGGCGCCCCCGTCAAGCAGGCCGTCCGGGACGGCATCACCCGCTCGGCCGGCGTCGTGACCAGCGCGGCGATCGTCATGATCGGGGTGTTCGCGATCTTCGGCACCCTCAACGCGATCGAGTTCAAGCAGCTGGGCATCGGGCTGGCCGTGGCGATCGCGCTGGACGCCGTCGTCATCCGGATCTTCGTGCTCCCGGCGCTGATGTCGGTCATCGGCAAGTGGAACTGGTGGCCGGGCCGGGTCACGAGTGAGGGCCAGGAGAGCGCGCAGCGGCTCCCGCAGCACACGCCACTGGCCGCCCCGGCACCCGAGACCACGCGGTCTGGCTACTCCCAGCAGTAGTAGTCAGGCCCCTCCGAAAGAGGAGGGAGGGCGGCCCGGATCCCCTGTCCGGGCGGCCCTCCCTCCTCCCCCTTTTCCCTCTCTTCCTGCCGCCGTACGGGCTTCAGATGCCGGCCGTCAGGAACTGCACCAGGGCCTTGTTGACCGTGGCCGGGTCCTCCAGATAGCCGTAGTGGCCGCAGCCCTGGATCAGTTCGTAGACCGCTCCCGGGATGGCGTCCGCGACCTCCCGGCCCAGGTGCGCAGGGGTGATCAGGTCGTCGGCGAAGGCGATGACCTGGACGGGGACCCGGATGCCGCGATACGCGTCGAGGCGGTCGTTGAGCTTGCTGAGCTCCATCTGGACCCGCTGCCCGGGGCCCGCCGGGCCCGCCAGCTCGAACAGGTCGAGCCAGTCGGCCATGGCCGCGTCGTCGTCGAGGGTGCGCGGAGAGAGCGACTTCAGTGCGCGCAGGACGGCCGCGTACCGGGCCGGGAGCGGCGTACCGGAGTCGTACAGTTCGATCTCGGCGCGGGTGAGCGCCAGGCGCAGGGTGTCGGTGCGGGCCCGGGTGGCCATCAGTACGGCCCGGTCGACCAGGTCGGGCCTGGCGAGGGCGAGTTCCTGGGTGACGAAGGCGCCGAGCGAGGTGCCGACGACCCGGCACGGGCCGAGGCCGAGGTGCTCGATGAGTGCGGCCGTGTCGGCGACCATGTCCCGCAGGGTGAATCCGCCGGGGCACTCCGACGTGGGCGGGATGCCCCGGTTGTCGAAGGTGACGACCCGGAATCCGGCCTCGGTGAGCGCGGGCACCTGGTGCAGTTGCCACACGGTGTGGCCACCGCCGGTGCCCTGGACCATCACCACCGGTTCTCCGGTTCCTTCCTCCTCGTAGTGCAGCCGTATTCCGTTGACGGCAACGACGGGCATCTCGCCTCTCCCCTTCAGTGTGTTGAAAGCCCTGTGGCCCGCCCGCCGGGGGGATCGGCGGACGGGCCACAGGTGGTCGCGCGGCGGCGCGTGTCGGCGCGTCAGGCCGCGTCAGGCCGCGTCAGGCCGCGTCAGTGCCTTCCATGGCGCTGACCAGGCTCAGCGGACGCATATCGGTCCAGTGGTTGTTGATGTAGTCGAGCGCCGCGTCACGCCGGGCGTCGGAGAGGACCGTGCGCCAGCCCTCCGGCACCTCGACGAACGCGGGCCACAGGGAGTGCTGACCCTCATCGTTGACGAGCACGAGATAGGTGCCCTCGGGGTCCTCGAAGGGGTTGGTGCTCATGCGTTTCGCTCCTTCTCGAAGAATTGTCTTCCGTCGGCGGTGTCTGTCGATTTCAGAGCCGGTCCGCGAGAAATCGGCCGATCCGGGCCACATGGCGGGTGTCCGTCATCAGATTTCCGTGGTCCGAGTCTATCGGGCAGATCTCGATGGATCCGCCCACCAGGGGTTGCCACAAGCTGACATTCAGCAGGGTTTCCCGGTGTTCCTCCGGTTTGCGTTCCGCGGAGACGAAAAGCATGTCCCCGTCGAAGAACTGCGGCCGAAAACGCCGCATGATCCGGACATTGTTGACGTAAACGTCCTTGATGGCCAGGACGTCCTGGGTCTCCAGGTGATCCAGATGCGCCATGGGGTGATTTCCGGCTTGCAGGAACTCCCGGAAACGCACCAGCACGCCTTCCTGGTCTGCTATGAGCTCGTCCGTGTCGACCGTGAATCCCATGGCCTGGAGATTGCTCGCCACAACCTCGTGCTCCACCGGGTCGGAGGTGTCGGTGTGCTCCCCGGGCGGATACGAGTCGAGGATCGCCAGCATCGCGACCTCCTCCCCCTCTGCCCGCAGCCGGACGGCCAGCGCCTGGGCGGTCAGTCCGCCGAAGGACCAGCCGGCGAGCCGGTAGGGGCCGCTCGGCTGGACGGAGCGGATGACGGCCAGGTAGTCCTCGGCCATGTCCTCCAGGGAGCCCGGCAGCGCGCCCGATCCCTCCGGACCGTCCAGACCGCGAGCCTGGATGCCGTAGACGGGGACATCGGCGGGGAGTTGGCGGACCAGTCCGGAGTAGCACCAGCTGAACCCGCCTCCGGGGTGCAGGAAGAACAGCGGCGTGGCGCCGCCTCGGCCGCGCAGCGGCAGCAGCGTGCCCGTGGCGCCGCGGTCCGTGGCCCGTACGTCCGCACCGGCTCCCGCGGTCAGCAGCCGGGCCAGTGCCGCCGGTGTCGGTGCGTCGAAGACCGACCGTACGGGAAGGTCGCCGCCCATCTCCTCGCGGATCCGGGCGACCAGTCGGGCGGCGAGGAAGGAGTGGCCGCCGAGTTCGAAGAACCCGTCGTCGGCGCCGACCTGTGGGAGGCCGAGGATGTCCGCGAACAGGGCGCACAGCGCCCGCTCCTCGGGCGTCACCGGCGGCCGGGATGCGGCGCCCGCCGGATACTCGGGCGCCGGGAGCGCGGCCCGGTCGAGCTTGCCGTTGGGGGTCAGCGGCAGTGCGCCGAGGGTGACGAATGCGGCGGGGACCATGTGGTCGGGCAGCTGCCGGGCGGTGTGCTCGCGCAGCACGGCGGGTTCGAGCACCGTGATGGGTGCCGCGCCCTTGGGACCCGTCCCGGCCCCGACGTCGGGGGCACCGTCCGCCGGGATCACGTAGCCGACCAGCCGCCGGTCGCCCGGCCGGTCCTCGCGGACGATCACGGCGGCCTGCGCCACCCCCGGCGCGCGGGTGAGGACCGCTTCGATCTCGCCGGGTTCGATACGGAACCCACGGATTTTGACCTGGTCGTCGGTGCGGCCCAGATACAGCAGTTGTCCGTCGCGGGTGCGGCGGGCCAGGTCTCCCGTGCGGTACATCCGGGTGCCGGGCGGGCCGTACGGGTCGGGCACGAACCGCTCCGCGGTGCGGTCGGGGCGGCCCAGGTAGCCACGGGCCAGCGCGGCCCCGGCGATGTAGAGCTCCCCGGGCACCCCGTCCGGCACCGGGTTCAGCCACATGTCGAGCAGCCGTACGGCGGTGTTGTCCAGCGGAGTGCCGATGGGTGGCGCGGGCGCCCACTCGGCCGGGGCGGCGGGCAGCCGGTGTGCGGTGACCACATGGGTCTCGGCGGGCCCGTAGTGGTTGTGCAGCCGCACTCCGGGCCGGGCCGCGCAGAAGGCGCGGATGGCACCGTGCGGGGTGAGCGCCTCACCGGCCTGGACCAGGTCCGTCAGGTGCGGCAGTGGCAGCCCCTGCGCCTGGGCGGCCTCGCACACGGCGTCGATGACCAGATTGGGCGCGTACAGCTCCTGGATGCGCCGCTCGTGCAGCCACTGGGCGAGCCGGGCCGGGTCGCGCCGTACGTCCTCGGGGCAGACGACCAGGGTCCGTCCCGACAGCAGCGCGGACAGTGTCTCCTGCACGGACACGTCGAAGCTGACGGCCGTGAACTGGGCGACCCGCCGGCCCGTACCGCCGCCCGGGAGTTCCCGCTCGTGCCAGTCCAGCAGGTTGGCCAGCGCCCCGGCGGGCATGGTCACGCCCTTGGGGCGGCCGGTGGAGCCGGACGTGTAGATGACGTACGCCGGATGTGCGGGGTGAAGTGGTGCGGTGCGTTCGGCGTCGGTGAGATCGCCGTCCGGGTGGGCGAGAAGCGCCGGATCGTCGACCGCGATGGTGCGGCGCGCGAACGTGTCCGGCAGGGCGGCGGCGAGGTCGCTCGTCGTCAGGACGAGGGCCGGGCGGGCGTCTTCGAGCATGTAGGTGATGCGGCCTGCCGGGTAGGCCGGGTCGACGGGCAGATAGCCCGCACCCGCCTTGAGGATCGCGACCAGGGCGGTGACCAGGTCGCCGGAGCGGGGCATGGCCACCGCGACCAGGTCCTCGGGCCCCACCCCGCGTTCGACGAGCAGCCGTGCCACACGGTTCGCCCGTGCGTTCAGCTCGCCGTAGGTGAGAACGCCCTCGGCGCTCTCCACGGCGACGGAGTGCGGGGTACGGGCGGCGGCCGTCTCGAACCGCACCGGCAGGGGAGCCTTCGGCACCGGGTGGGCGTGACCGTTCCAGCCGGCGAGCAGTTCGCCCCGCTCTGCTTCGGTGAGCAGCGGCACCTGGCCGATCCTGCGCTGCGGGTCCTCCGTCAGGGTGTCGAGCAGCCGCAGCAGCCGGGCGACGAGCCCCTCGGCGGTCTCCCGGTCGAAGAGGTCGGTGGAGAACTCCAGCCCGGCGCTGAGCCCGTCGTGCGCGCCGTCGGGGCCGTGGCGCTCGGCGAACGAGAGCAGCAGGTCGAACTTGGCGGTGGTGGTCCGCGTGCCCACGGACTCCACGGTGACACCGCCGGGCGTGGGTGCGTCGCCTCGCACGGCCGGCCGCTGCTCGGTGTTGTTGAAGGTGAGCATCGTCTGGAACAGCGGGTGCCGGGACTGCGACCGCCGCGGGTTGAGTGCCTCCACCAGCCGTTCGAACGGCAGGTCCTGGTGGGCGTAGGCGGCCAGGTCCGTCTCCCGCACCCGGGCGATCAGCTCGCGGAAGGTGGGGTTGCCGGAGGTGTCGGTGCGCAGCACCAGCGTGTTGACGAAGAAGCCGACCAGGTCGTCCAGCGCGTCATCGGTGCGGCCCGCGATCGGCGTGCCCAGCGGGATGTCGTTGCCCGCGCCCAGCCGGGTCAGCAGGGTCGCCACCGCCGCCTGGAGCACCATGAAGGGGCTGGCCTGGGTGGCGCGGGCGAGTGAGCGGACCCGTTCGTAGAGCGGTGCCGGGACCTCGTACCGCACCCTGTCCCCCTGGTGCGCCGAGCGCGGCGGCCGGGGCCGGTCGGCGGGCAGCGGGAGTTCGTCGGGGAGGTCGGCCAGGGTCCGCTTCCAGTAGGCGAGTTGGCGCGCGATCGGGCTGGACTCGTCGTCCTCCGAGCCCAGTACGGCCGCCTGCCACAGGCTGTAGTCGGCGTACTGGACCGGCAGCGGCCGCCAGTCGGGGGCGCCGCCGTCGGCCAGGCGGGCTGTGTAGGCGGCGATGAGGTCGCGGGCGAGCAGCGGGACCGACCAGCCGTCGCCCGCGATGTGGTGAACCAGCAGCACCAGCACCCGCTCCCGCTCACCCGTCTCCAACAGCCACGCACGCAGCGGGAGTTCTGCCGACAGTTCGAACGCGTACCCGGCCGCTTCCGCGATCCGGCGCTCCAGGTCCTGCTGGGTGACGGCGGGTACGAAGGTCAGCTCGGGCCGTGCCTCCTCGACGTGGCGCACGATCTGGTGCGGGCCCTCGGCGTCCTCCGCGAAGACCGTGCGCAGCGACTCGTGCCGGCCCGCGACATCGGCGAGGGCGTGCCGCAGCGCCGTACTGTCCACATCCCCGGTCAGTCGCAGCGCGAACGGAATGTTGTACGTCGGGCTGGGGCCCTCGAACCGGTGCAGGAACCACAGCCGGCGCTGGGCGAAGGAGGCCGGGACGCGGTCCGGGCGCGGTTCGGCGCGCTCCAGGGCGGCGCGGGCGGCGCCCGCCGTGCCGAGAACGCGGGCGAGCCCGGCCACCGTGGGCGTCTCGAACAGCTGCCGTACGGCGAGTTCGGCGCCCAGGACGGAGCGGATGCGCCCGGCGAGCCGGGTGGCGAGCAGCGAGTGCCCGCCCAGGTCGAAGAAGTCGTCGTCGATGCCGACGGAGGGGATGCCGAGCAGCTCCGCGAAGAGACCGGCGAGGATCTCCTCCTGCGGGGTGCGCGGGGCGCGCCGCACCGCCGTGGTCGCGGTGGCGGTGGCCTCCTCGGTGTCCGGCGCGGGCAGGGCCTTGCGGTCCACCTTGCCGTTGCCGGTCAGCGGCAGCGCGTCGAGGGTGACGAAGGCCGTGGGCACCATGTAGTCAGGCAGGACGGCCGCGACGTGCGCGCGCAGCTCGGCCGGGGACGGGGTGCTGCCGTGCTCCGGCACGAGGTGGGCGACCAGCCGCTTGTCCGCGGGGCGCGGCTCGTGGACGGTGACGACGGCGTGGGCCACGTCCGGGTGGCGCCCGAGCACGGCCTCGATCTCGCCGAGTTCGATGCGGAAGCCGCGGATCTTGACCTGCTCGTCGGCGCGTCCGACGTACTCTACGACGCCCTGCGCGTTCCACCGCACCAGGTCACCGGTGCGGTACATGCGCGCCCCGGGCGGTCCGTACGGGTCGGCGACGAACCGCTCGGCGGTGATGCCGGGCCGCCCCCAGTAGCCGCGCGCGAGGCCCGCCCCGGCGATGTAGAGCTCCCCGTCGGTGCCACGCGGCACGGGCCGCAGGCCGGGGTCGAGGACCACCAGCCGGGTGTTGTCCAGGGCGGTGCCGATCGGTACGGAGTCCGGCACCGGCTCCCCGCTGGGCAGCACGTGGCGCATCGCGAAGGTCGTGGTCTCGGTGGGCCCGTACACATCGGTCACCGTGGTGTCCGGGCAGGCCCGCATCACCCGGCGCATCGACTCGGCCGGGACCGCCTCGCCGCCCGTCCACAGCTCGCTCAGCCCGGCGAAGTGCTCCGGCGCCTCGTCGGCGACCAGCTGGAACAGGCCGGTGGTGAGGAACAGACCGGTGACGGCGTGCTCGGCGAGGGTCTTGCCGAGCAGTTCGGGGTCCAGGTCACCGGGCGGCGCGATCACAGCGGTGCCGCCGTTCAGCAGCGGCACCCACATCTCGTACGTCGAGGCGTCGAAGGCGTGCGGCGAGTGGACCAGGACGCGGGTGTGGGCGCCGCCGGCGAATGCGCGGTCGTGGGCGAGTTCGAGGATGTGCCGGTGGGTGGCGGCGACGCCCTTGGGGGTGCCGGTGGACCCGGAGGTGTGGATGACGTAGGCGACCCGGTCGGCGGGGATCGGGAGGTCGGGGCGCGGTCCGGGCTCGTCGAACGGGTCGTCGGCGTCGACCGTGACCCCTGTGAGCCCGAGCTCCTCGGCCAGGCCCATGTGCGCCCGGTCCGTCAACGCCAGGGAGACGCCTGCCAGTTGGGTAAGGGTGCGCAGCCGCTCCGCCGGGTCGCGGTGCCGCAGCGGGACGTAGGCGCCGCCCGCCTTGAGGACGGCGAGCACGGAGACGACGACGGCCGCGGAGCGGTCCATGAGGAGGGCGACCGGGGTCTCGGCGCCCACTCCGAGGGCGGTCAGCCGACGGGCCAGGGCGTCGGAGCGGGCGTCGAGGGCGGCGTAGTCCAGCGTGGCGGTGCCGTACTGGACGGCGACGGCCTGCGGAGTACGGGCCGCCTGCGCGCGGAAGGCCTCCGGGACGCTCATCGCCGGGACGGGGACGTCGGCGCCCTTGCCGAGGTCCAGTACGGCGTCGCGCTCGGCGTCGGAGAGCAGCTCGAGTCGGCCGGTGGGACGCGAGGGGTCGGCGGCGACCGAGCGCAGGAGGCGCACCAGCCGGTCCAGGAGGCCACGGGCGTCCGCCTCGGGGATCACGTCGGGCTGGTGGTCGAGGCGGAACCGCAGCCCGCCGCGGCCGACGGCGACGAGGGCGAGGGGGTAGTGGGCGGCGTCGCGGTTGCGGGAACCGGTGACCTTGAGTCCGCCGAACCCGGCGGGCCCCGCGCCCTCGGCACCGACGTCCAGCGGGTAGTTCTCGAACACCATGGTGGTGTCGAAGAGTTCACCCGCTCCGGCGAGCCTGCCCACCTCCGCCAGCGAGACCTGCTGGTGCGGTTGCAGCCGGGTCTGCTCGTCCTGCACCCGGGCGACCGTGTCCAGCAGCGGTTCGCCGGGGTTCAGCCGTACCCGTACCGGCAGGGTGTTGATGAACAACCCGACCATGGTCTCGACGCCGGGGATCTCCGGCGGCCGCCCGGAGACGGTCGCGCCGAACACGACGTCGTCCCGGCCGGTCAGCCCGCCCAGCACCACCGCCCAGGCGCCCTGCACCAGGGAGTTGAGGGTGAGGGCACGCTCCCTGGTCAGGGCCGCGAGCCTGTCGTACGTCTCCTGGTCCAGCTCGGTGTGCAGCCGTACCGGCACCCTCCTGGGCCGGCCGGCCCGGGGTGCCACCAGGGTGGGCCCGTCGAGTCCGGCCAGCGACTCGCGCCACGCGGCGAGCGCCGCCTCCTTGTCCTGGCTGGCGAGCCACCTCAGGTAGTCGCGGAAGGGCGGGACGCTGGGCAGCGAGCTGTCGTCGCCCCGGGTGGCGTACAGAGCGAGCAGTTCGCGCACCATCAACGGCCAGGACCAGCCGTCCAGCAGGATGTGATGGGTCGTCAGCACGAAGCGGTGACGGCCCTCGCCGAGCCGCATCAGCGTGAAGCGCATCAGCGGCGGCTTGCCGAGGTCGAAGCGGCGCAGCCGGTCCTCCTCCAGCGCCCGGTCGGCGGCGGCGACCCGCTCCGCCTCCGCAAGGCCGGTCAGATCCAGCTCCTCCCAGGGCAGCGACACCTCGTGCGGGATGAGCTGAACGGGACGCTGGACCCCCTGGAAGCGGAAGGCCGCGCGCAGATTGTCGTGTCGGCGCAGCAGGGTCCGGCAGGCGGCCTGTAAGGCGTCCGTGTCGAGCGGGCCCTCCAGGTCGATGGCGTCCTGGACGAGGTAGACGTCCGGGCCCGTCTCGTCGTACGCGCTGTGAAAGAGCATGCCTTCCTGGAGCGGGGCCAGCGGCAGGATGTCCTGCAGCCCTCCGGACTGGGCCCGGCGCGTGGGCTGGGTTGCCATTACAAGGTCCTCCACTCGTCTTCCAGCAGTTCGATCTCGTCCTGGCTGAGCAGGCTCAGTGAGACGTCGGAGACGGTCAGGCCGCCCGCGTCGGGGTGCTCGGCGTGTTCGGTGAGCGCTTCGAGAGCCTGGAACCACAGCTCGGCGAGGCGCTGGACCTCGGCCCGGTCGAGGATTCCGGCCGCCCAGGTCCAGGTGGCCACCAGCTCCGGACCGCGGGGCCCGTCGTCGGTACGGGCGTTGAGCTCCAGCGGGTGGGCGAGCGCCACCCGGGGGTCGGTGCCGCCGAGACCGCCTGCCGAGGCGAGCACGGTCCAGTCGGGGATGGCGGCACCGGCCGCGTCCTCGGCGCCGGTGACGCCGGCGACCGTGAAGCGCCCCAGGTAGTTGAAGGCCACCAGCGGCTCCGGGAGCTGAGCGAAGCCACCGACGGTGTCCGCGTTGAGGTGGCGCACCAGGCCGTAGCCCATGCCCTTGTCCGGTACGGCCCGCAGCTGCTCCTTGACCCGCTTGACGACCGCTCCGGCGGCCGGCCCGCCCGCGAAGGCGTCGGCGAGGTCGACGGAGCCGGGGTCGAGGCGTACGGGGTAGAGGCTGGTGAACCAGCCCACCGTGCGGGCCAGATCCGCCCCGCCGACGTACTCCTCCTCCCGGCCGTGGCCTTCGAGGTCCAGCAGCGCGCCGGTGCCGGTGCCCGATCCGCCGCCGCGCCGGCGCGCCCAGGCCAGCGTGAACGCGGCCAGCAGCACGTCGTTGATCTCGGCCGAGAACACCGACGGCACCCGGGTCAGCACCTTCTCCGTGACCGCCGTCGGGAGGGCCACCGTGAGGTGTTCCGCGGTGGCGTAGGTGTCCCGCGCGGGATCCAGCGCCCTACGCCCCAGCAGCGGGTCGCCGGGCCGCAGCACCTGCTGCCACCAGGCCGCCTCCGCCGCCCGGGCCGGCTTCGCCGCCTCCCGCGCCAGCCGCCGCGCCCAGCCGCGCAGGGAGGTGCCCACCGGCTGCAGCTCCGCCTCCCGGCCGGCGACGACGGCCCGGTACGCCTCCGCCAGGTCGGGAACCAGGATCCGCCAGGACACCCCGTCCACGACGAGGTGATGCACGAGCAGGAGCAGCAGGCCAGGAGTGTTCCCACCCCGGTCGAACCACACGAGCTGCAGGAACCGGCCCTCGGCCGGGTCCAGCCGCTCGCGGGCCGCCACCGTCTCCCGTCCGACGATCTCCTGCAACGCCTCGTCGTCCAGCCCGAGTTCACCGGCGGCCACCCGGTGGACGAGGGCGGAGGCGTCGAGAGCGCCCGGCTCCCGCACCTCCAGCCGCCACTCTGGGTGGGCGCCGTTCAGCACGGACCGCAGCGCGTCGTGATGGTCCACGAGTGCCTGCACCGCGGCCGTGAGGTGTTCCACGGTGAGGGTCGCGGGCACCTGGATCAGCCGGGACTGGTTGAACTGGTCCACCGGCCCGCCGAATCCGAGGAACCGCCGCATGATCGGCGTGAGGGGTACCTCGCCGATGCTCTCGCCCGGCTCCTCGACCGCCGCGTCGCCGGTCTCGGTGACGACCTCCGCGAGCGCGGCGACCGTACGGTGCTCGAAGACGTCCCGCACCGACAGTTCGTACCCGGCCCGGCGGGCGCGGCTGACCAGCTGGATCGACATGATGCTGTCGCCGCCCAGGTCGAAGAACCCGTCGTCGATCCCGACGTCACCCAGCCCGCCGAGCCCCAGCACCTCCGCGAACAGCCCGCACAGCAGCTTCTCCCGCTCGGTGCGCGGGCCGCGCCGCTCCGCCTGAGGCTTCCCGCCGAAGACGGGCGCGGGCAAGGCCCGGCGGTCCAGCTTGCCGTTGAGGGTGAGCGGAAGCCCGTCCAGGGCCACGAGCGCGGAGGGGACCATGTACTCGGGCAGCACAGCGCCCAGCCGGGTCCGCAGCACGTCGGGATCGGTGGCGGTGCCGGTGGCGGCGACCACGTAGCCGACGAGCCGCTTGTCCCCCGGCCGGTCCTCCCGGAGGATCACCGCGCACTGCGTCACCTCCGGCTGCGCCAGCAGGGCGGCCTCGATCTCGCCGAGTTCGATCCGGAAGCCGCGCAGCTTGACCTGGTCGTCGATGCGGCCCGCGTACTCCAGCCGGCCGTCGGCCAGCCGCCGCCCGGTGTCGCCGGTGCGGTACATCCGGGATCCGGGAGCACCGAACGGATCAGCCACGAAACGCTCGGAACTCAGCCCCGGCCGGCCGAGATAGCCCCGCGCCAGACCGGCCCCGACCACATACAACTCGCCGACCACACCGGCCGGTACGGGCCGCAGCCACTCGTCCAGGACGTACACGGCCAGATCCGGGATCGGTACGCCGATCACCGAACCCGCGGATGTGGCGGCGGTGACCTGGTCCAGGGCGATGTGCGTGACATGGACGGTGGTCTCGGTGATGCCGTACATGTTGACCAGCGACGGGGCGTCGTCGGCATGGCGTGCGTACCAGTCCGCGAGCCGCCCCGGCTCCAGCGCCTCCCCGCCGAAGACGACATGGCGCAGGGCGAGCCGGGCGCCCAGTTCCGGATCCTCCCGGTCGGCCGCCATGAGCTGGTAGAACGCCGACGGGGTCTGGTTGAGAACGGTGACCCTCTCATCCACCAGCAGCTTCAGGAACCGGTCGGGCGCGCGGCTGGTCTCGTACGAGACGACGACCAGCCGGCCGCCGTACAGCAGCGGACCCCACAGTTCCCAGACCGAGAAGTCGAAGGCGTACGAGTGGAACAGCGTCCACACGTCGTCGGAGCCGAAGCCGAACCAGTGGTCGGTCGCGTCCATCAGCCGGACCGCGTTGCCGTGGGGGACGACTACGCCCTTCGGGCGGCCGGTGGAGCCGGAGGTGTAGATGACGTAGGCCGTGTTGAGGGGACTGAGGGGAAGCCCCGGGTTGGTGTTTTCGGCGTGGGCCTGAGCCGCGTCGAGGAGTTCGGGCGTCACGGTCAGGATCGGCCGGGCGTCAGCAAGCATGTACGCGATGCGGTCGGCCGGGTAGGCCGGATCGACCGGCACATACGCCGCCCCCGACTTCAGCACGCCCAGGACGGCGACGACGAGGTCTGCGGTGCGCGGCATGCTCAGGGCCACGAACTTCTCGGGCCCCGCGCCGCGTTCGATCAGCAGATGCGCCAGACGGTTGGCCCGCGCGTTCAACTCGGCATAGGTCAGGGAGGTTTGCTCATCCGTGACGGCCAACGCATTCGGCGTGGCTGCGGCCTGCCGTTCGAACCGGGAGACGATCGTGTCGCCGGGCACGGCCGGGGTGTGCTCCGGTCCGGCGGTGAGTGCCCGGTATTCGGCCGAGTCGAGGACTTCCACCTCGCCGATATGGATGAGTGGGTCCGCGGCGAGGGCGGCCAGGACGCGTACGAAGCGGTCGGCGATGGCCTGTGCGGTGGACCGGTCGAACAGGTCCGTGCTGAAGTCCAGCGCGCATGCGAGCCGGTTCGGCCGGCCTTCGTCGGTGTCGGAGGTCTCGGCGAGCTCGAAGGACAGGTCGAACTTGGCCGAGGGCGCGCCGAGCGGGCGGCCGGTGACGGTGAGCCCGCCCGGACCGGTGTCCGCGGTGAAGGGACGGGTGGCGTTGTTGAGGTTGAGGACCGTCTGGAAGAGCGGGTGTCGGGCGAGGGAGCGTTCGGGGTTGACCACCTCCACGAGCCGCTCGAACGGCAGGTCCTGGTTGCCGTACGCGGCCAGGTTCTGCGTACGGACGCGGTCGATCAGCTCGGCGAAGGTGGGGTCGCCCGACGTGTCGGTGCGCAGCACCAGGGTGTTGACGAAGAACCCGACAAGCTCGTCGAGAGTGTCGTCGGTGCGGCCGGCGATCGGGGTGCCGATCGGGATGTCGTGGCCCGCGCCGAGCCGGGTCAGCAGGGCGGCCAGGGCGCTCTGGAGGACCATGTGGAGGCTGGCCCGGTGCTCCCGGGCGACCTTCACCAGCCCCTCGTACACACCGTCCGGCAGCTCGAAGGCGATGCGCTCACCCCGGTACGAGGCCGTGGCCGGACGCGGCCGGTCGAAGGGCAGTGCCAGCTCCTCGGGCAGCTCCGCCAGCGTGCTCGTCCAGTGGGCGAGCTGGCGGGAGATCTCGCTGTCCGGGTCGGACTCGTCGCCGAGGACATCGCGCTGCCAGAGGCTGTAGTCCGCGTACTGGACGGGCAACGGCTCCCGGGCCAGGGCCCGTCCGGTGGTGACGCGGGCCGTATAGGCCTGGGTCAGGTCCCGCACCAGGATGCCGCGCGACCAGGCGTCGCCCGCGATGTGGTGCGTGAGCAGGAGCAGGGTGCTGCGGTCGGCGCCCGGCAAGCGGAACAGCCAGGCACGGAGCGGGATTTCGGTGGTGAGGTCGAAGGCGTACCCGGCGGCGGCGCGCATCAGCCCGTCGACGGACTCGTCGTCGGCGGCTTCCACGATCAGCGGGGGCCGGGCCTGCTCCGGTGCGAGCACCACCTGGTAGGCACCGCCGCCCGCGTCGTCCGCGAAGACCGTACGCAGGCTCTCATGACGTCCGGCGACGTCCGCGAGCGCCCGCCGCAGCGCGTCCTCGTCGACCGGCCCGGTCAGGTTGAGGGAGACGACCATGTTGTACGCGGCGCTGGGCCCCTCCAGATGTTGAAGGAACCACAGCCGCTGCTGGGCGTGCGAGAGGGGCACCCTGGCCGGCCGCGCGGTACGACGCCGTACCCGGCCCCGCGCTGTCGTCGACTCATCGAGCGCGGTGGCGAGTTGAGCGACCGTGGAGGCTTCGAAGATCCGGCGTACGGGGAGTTCGGCGTCCAGGACGGTGCGGATGCGGCTGGCGAGTTTGGTGGCGAGGAGGGAGTGGCCGCCGAGGGCGAAGAAGTCGTCGTCGATCGTGACCGACTCCAGCCCGAGGACCTCGGCGAACAGGCCGGACAGGATCTCTTCGCGGGGCGAGCGGGGTGAACGGCCCGTCGTCTCGGTGCCGTAGTCGGGGGCGGGCAGCGCACGCCGGTCCAGCTTGCCGTTCGGGGTCAGCGGGAAGACGTCGAGCGTGACGAACGCCGACGGGACCATGTAGTCAGGTAGTTGAGCGGCGGCGTGCTCGCGCAGGGCGGTGAGCGGTACGTCCGCGTCGGCGGGGATGAGGTACGCGACCAGGCGTTTGTCGCCGGGGCGGTCCTCGCGTACCAGCACCGCGGCCTGGGTGACTTGTTCGTGGGCGGCCAGGACCGCCTCGATCTCGCCGAGTTCGATGCGATAGCCGCGCAGCTTGACCTGGTCGTCGACGCGGGAGAGGTACTCCAGCTCGCCCTCGGGGGTCCAGCGAACCAGGTCGCCGGTGCGGTACATGCGGGTGCCTGCCCGGCCGTAGGGGTCGGCGACGAAACGCTCGGCTGAGAGCCCCGGGCGGCCGTGGTAGCCCCGGACGACTCCCTCGCCGGCGATGTACAGCTCGCCGGGCACGCCTACCGGCACCGGGCGCAACCCGCCGTCGAGTACGTACACGCGGGTGTTGGCGATCGGCCTGCCGATGCGCGGACGGTCGGAAGCGTCCGCGGTCACCGGCCAGGCGGTGGACCAGACGGTGGTCTCCGTGGGCCCGTACAGGTTGGTCACCGAGGCCGCCCGCTCGGCCAGCGCGCCGGCCAGATCGGCGGGCAGCGCCTCACCACCGACGAGCACGCGCACACCGCCCAGCACCGCGGCGTCCTCGGCCAGGACCGCACGCCACAGGCTGGGCGTCGCCTGCATCACCGAGATGCGCTGAGCCGTGACCGTCGCACACAGCGCCGCCGGATCCCGTACGACATCACGTTCGGCGACCACCACCGCCGCACCGCTGAGCAGCGGCACGAAGAGTTCCAGCCCCGCGATGTCGAACCCGACCGTCGTCACCGCCAACAACCGGTCTCCGACAGTGAGTTGGAACCGGTGCTGCATCGACGTCAGGAAGTTCACCAACGGCGCCTGCGGAACGACCACGCCCTTCGGCCGGCCCGTCGACCCCGAGGTGTAGATGACGTAAGCCGAGTTGTCCGGATCGACGGGTGTGCCTGCCCAGTCGGTGTCGTCGGTCCCGTCCTGTTCATCGAGCAGCAGGCATGGGATATGGAGGTCCGGGAGGACGGAGGTCAGCTCGGAGGTCGTCAGGACGAGTGCCGGCTCGGCGTCCTGGAGCATGTAGGCCAGCCGGTCGGACGGATATTCCGTGTCCAGCGGCAGATACCCCGCCCCGGCCTTCCACACCGCCAGCAACGCGACCACCAGATCGGCGGACCGCGGCAACGCCACCGCGACAAACCGCTCCGGCCGCACACCCCGCTGAACCAGGAGACCGGCGAGACGGCTGGAACGGGCATCGAGTTCGGCGTACGACAGCGACGCGCCACCGGCGACCACGGCCTCCGCATCCGGGGTGGCCGCCACCTGCTCGGCGAACAGCTCCACCACCGAACGACCCGACACCTCACACTCCGTGTCGTTCCACTGGGCAAGCATCGTCCGCCGCTCCGCCTCCTCCAGCAGATCGAGGCGGCCGAGCGGAGCGTCAGGGGCTTCGACCATGCCTTCGAGCAGACGGAGGTAGCGCCTGCCGAAGGCTGCGACGGTGGCTTGGTCGAAGAGGTCGGTGCTGTACTCCAGCACGCCCGCCAGACCACCCGTTCCGCCCGCCTCTTCGGTGAGCCAGAAGGACAGATCGAACTTGCCCGCGCCGGTGTCGGCCGCGGCCGGCGCGACGGTGAGGCCGGGCAACTCCGCCACGGCCTCGCCGACCGCCGACGTGTCGGTGTTGTTGAAGGCCAGCAGCACCTGGAAGAGCGGGTGGCGGGCCGGCGAGCGCTCCGGGTTGAGCACCTCGACCAGCCGCTCGAAGGGCAGATCCTGATGGGCGTAGGCCGCCAGGTTCCGCGTGCGTACGCGCTCGATGAGCGTCCGCGCCGAGGGCAGTCCTGACGTGTCTGCGCGCAGCACCAGCGTGTTGATGAAGACGCCGACCAGGTCATCGAGCGCGGAGTCGGTGCGGCCGGCGACGGGGGTGCCGATGGGGATGTCGGTGCCCGCGCCGAGGCGGGTGAGGAGGGCCGCGAGCCCTGCCTGGACCACCATGAAGGGACTGGCCTGCAGGTCGTGGGCGAGCGCGACCACCTTGCCGTAGAGCTCGGCCGGGACCTCGAACGGGATGCGGTCGCCCCGGAAGGACGCGACGGCGGGCCGAGGCCGGTCGTACGGCAGTTCCAGCTGGTCCGGCAGGCCCGCCAAGGCCTGGGTCCAGTGGCCGAGTTGGCGGGAGATATCACTGTCCGGGTCGTCCTCGTCCCCGAGGGCGGCGCGCTGCCACAGACTGTAGTCGGCGTACTGCACCGGCAGCGGTTCCCAGGCCGGCGGTTCGCCGGTGGTGACGCGCGCCGCGTACGCCGCCGTCAGATCGCGCGCCAGCGGAGCACGCGACCACGCGTCGCTCACGATGTGATGCAGGAGGAGCAGCAGTACGTGCTCCTCGTCGGCGAGTTTGAACAGCGTGGCCCGGAGCGGAAGTTCACCCGAGTCGGCCGACAGGTCGAAGCCCTGTCGGGCCGCGTCGCGCATCCTGTCCTCAAGCTCTGCCCCGTCCGCCTCCACGACTGTCAGCTCGGGCCGCCCCTCGCCGGGGCCGCGCACGACCTGGTACGCCCCGTCGGCGTCCTCGGTGAAGACGGTCCGCAGGCTCTCGTGCCGCGCGACGACGTCGGCGAGGGCATGGTGCAGTGCCTCGCGGTCGAGTTGCCCGGTCAGCCGTAGCGCCAGCGGGATGTTGTACGTGGCGCTGGGGCCCTCGAACTGGTTCAGGAACCACAACCGCTGCTGGGCGTAGGAGACGGGGATTCGGGCCGGGCGGGTGTCGGCGGCGGTCAGAGCCGGACGGGCGGGTCCGTTGGCCGCGAGGGCGTTGGACAGGCCGGCGATGGTGGGGGTCTCGAAGAGCTGGCGGATGGGGAGTTCGGCGCCGAGGGCGGTGCGGATACAGCTGGCCAGCTTGGTGGCGAGCAGGGAGTGGCCGCCGAGTCGGAAGAAGTCGTCGTCGATCGTGACCGAGTCCAGCCCCAGGACCTCGGCGAACAGACCGCACAGCATCTCCTCGCGGGGCGTACGGGGAGCGCGGCCCGTGGTCTCGGTGCCGTAGTCCGGAGCGGGCAGGGCACGCCGGTCCAGCTTGCCGTTCACCGTCAACGGCAGCGCGTCAAGGGTGACGTAGGCGGTGGGGGCCATGTAGTCCGGGAGCTTCGCGGCCGCGTGCTGCCGCAGCTCGGACTCCGATACTGCGTCCCGGGTCACGAGGTAGGCCACCAGTCGCTGGTCGCCGGGGCGGTCCTCGCGGACGATCACCGCTGCCCGGGCGATGTTCGGGTGGGCGGCGAGGACGGCCTGGATCTCGCCGAGCTCGATCCGGAAGCCGCGCACCTTGACCTGGTCATCGACCCGGCCGACATAGACCAGCTGCCCGTCCGCATTCCAGCGGGCCACATCCCCCGTCCGGTACATCCGCGCACCGGGCGGACCATACGGATCGGCGGTGAAGCGCTCAGCCGTCAGATCCGCACGCCGGTGATAGCCGCGCGCCAGCACCGTGCCCGCGATGTACAACTCCCCCGCCACGCCCGGCGGGACCGGCCGCAGCTGCGCGTCCAGAACATAGGCGCGGGTGTTCCAGAACGGACGGCCGATCGGCACCGGACCGCCCGAGACGTCTGTACCAGGGGATATGACGTAGTCGGTGCAGTTGATGGTCGCCTCGGTCGGACCGTAGGCGTTGACCACGGTCACGTCCGGGTGCGCGGTCCGCCAGGAGGTCAGTGCCTCCCCCACCAGCGCCTCACCACCCGTGATCAGCATCCCCGACGGGGACACCTCCTCCGGCAAGGCCTCCAGCAGGCCCAGGTGGGAGGGGGTGACCTTCATGAACGACGGCCGACCAGCATCGGCTGCGTGCTCGTCCAGCCCGGCCAGCACCACCCGGCCACCGCTCACCAGGGGCGTATACAGCGCCGTCACCGTCAGGTCGAACGCCACCGAGGAGTGCAGCAACGCCGTACCGGACGCATCGGGATACACCTCACGCGCCCGCTCCAGATACGCCCCCACCGACGCGTGCTCGACCACCACACCCTTCGGCCGCCCCGTCGACCCCGACGTGAAGATCACATACGCCGGATGCCGCAACTCAAGAGCCACATCGTCGATCGGCTCATCGGAGAACCCGGCCGCCTGCTCCAGCAGCACCGGATCGTCGATGACCAGCACGGGCTCGGCGTCGGAAAGGATGTGCGCCACCCGCTCCGCCGGATACTCCGGATCGATCGGTACGTACGCACCCCCGGCCTTCACCACCGCCAGCAAAGCCACCACCAGCTCCACCGACCGAGGCAACATCACCCCGACGAACGACTCCGGCTCCACCCCCCGATCGACCAACCACCGAGCCACCCGGTTCGACCACGCATCCAACTCCCCATACGTCAGACTCCGATCCCCACACACCACGGCCACCGCACCCGGCGTCCGCGCCACCTGCTCACCGAACAACACCGGCAACGACACACCCCGCACATCCCGGGACACACCGTTCCAACCCACCAACACCCGCTCCCGCTCGGCAGGGTCAAGGATCTCCACGTCATGGACACGGCGTTCGGGATCACCGGCCAGCGCCGACAGGACGCGCACGAAGCGTTCGGCGATGCTCTGCGCGGTGGCCCGGTCGAACAGGTCTGTGCTGAAGTCCAGCACCCCATGGCGCTCCGCCAGCCTGAAGGACAGATCGAACTTGGCGGCGCCCGCGCCGACCGGCCGGCCCGTGACCTCCAGGCCGGGCAGTGAGGCGACGGCGGACGCCGCACGCTGTTCGGTGTTGTCCATCGTCAGCATGGTCTGGAAGAGGGGATGCCGGGACAGCGACCGTTCCGGATTGACCGCCTCCACGAGTCGCTCGAACGGCAGGTCCTGATGGCCGTAGGCCGCCAGGTCCGTCTCTCGCACCCGTCCGATCAGCTCGGCGAAGGTGGGGTCGCCGGAGGTGTCGGTGCGTAGCACCAGCGTGTTGACGAAGAAGCCGACCAGTTCGTCCAGCGCGTCATCGGTACGCCCCGCGATCGGCGTGCCCAGCGGAATGTCCGTACCGCCGCCCAGCCGCGTCAGCAGGGCCGCAAGCCCCGCCTGGACGACCATGAACAGACTGGCCCGGTGTTCCCGGGCAACCTTCACCAGCCCTTCGTACACGCCCTCCGGCAACTCGAAGCCGACCCGATCACCCTCATACGAAGCCCGCGCCGGCCGCGGCCGGTCGAAGGGCAGCACCAGTTCCTCGGGCAGACCCGCCAACGCTTGCGTCCAGAAGGCGAGCTGGCCCGACACCTCACTGTCCGCGTCGTCCTCGGAGCCGAGCAGGTCGCGTTGCCACAGGCTGTAGTCGGCGTACTGCACGGGCAGCGGCTCCCAGGCCGGCGCCTCACCGGCGGTGGCCCGTGCCGTGTAGGCCGCCGTCAGGTCGCGCGCCAGCGGACCCATCGACCACGCGTCACCCGCGATGTGGTGAACGACGACGACGAGCACATGCTCCTCGGCACCGAGCCTGAACAGCCATGCCCGCAGCGGCAGATCGACCGCCAGGTCGAAGGCGGTACGCGTGGCTCGGCGCAGTTCGTGGTCGAGGGTCTCCTCGTCCGTCGCGACGACGGTCAGCTCGGGCCGCGCCTCAGCCGGGTCGCGTACGACCTGGTAGGCGCCCTCGGCGTCGTCCGCGAAGACCGTACGCAAGCTCTCGTGCCGTGCGACGAGATCCGTGAGTGCCGTGCGAAGTGCGCTCTCGTCCAGAGCACCGGACAGGCGGAGCGCGACCGGGATGTTGTACGTCGCACTCGGCCCCTCGAACTGGTGGAGGAACCACAGCCGCTGCTGGGCGAGGGAGAGCGGGAGGCGCTCGGGGCGGGGGGAGGTCGCACGCAGCGGCGTCCGCGCTGCCGTGGACTCATCGAGGATGACGGCCAGTTGGGCGACGGTGGGAGCCTCGAAGATCCGCCGGACGGGGAGTTCGGCGTCCAGGACGGTGCGGATCCGGCTGACCAGCTTGGTGGCCAGCAGCGAGTGGCCGCCGAACTGGAAGAAGTCGTCGTCGATCGTGACCGTTTCCAGACCGAGCACCTCGGCGAACAGACCGCACAGGATCTCCTCGCGGGGCGAGCGGGGGCCCCGACCGGTTGTTTCGATGGCGTAGTCGGGGGCGGGGAGCGCCCGACGGTCCAGCTTGCCGTTCGGCGTGAGCGGGAAGACGTCCATGGTCACGAACGCCGACGGCACCATGTACTCGGGCAGTTGAGCCCCAACGTGCTCACGCAGGGCGCTGAAAGGTACGTCCGCGGCGGCCGGGATGAGGTAGGCGACCAGGCGTTTGTCGCCGGGGCGGTCCTCGCGCACCAGCACCGCCGCCTGCGCGACCTGCTCGTGGTCGGCCAATACGGCTTCGATTTCGCCGAGTTCGATGCGGTAGCCGCGAAGCTTGACCTGGTCGTCGAGGCGAGAGAGGTACTCCAGCTCGCCGTTGCCCGTCCACCGCACCAGGTCACCCGTGCGATACATCCGAGAGCCCGCCGCACCGTACGGGTCGGCCACGAAACGCTCCCCGGACAGCCCCGGGCGACCGTGGTAACCGCGCACCACACCCTCACCGGAGATGTACAGCTCGCCGGGCACGCCCACCGGCACCGGGCGCAGCCCGCCATCCAGCACATACACCCGCGTATTCGCAATCGGCCGCCCGATCCGCGGCTGCCGCGCCCGCTCAGCGGTGACCTCCCAGGCAGTGGACCAAATGGTGGTCTCCGTCGGGCCGTACAGGTTGGTCACCGAGGCCGCCCGCTCGGCCAGCGCGCCGGCCAGATCGGCGGGCAGCGCCTCACCACCGACGAGCACGCGCACACCGCCCAGCACCGCGGCGTCCTCGGCCAGGACCGCACGCCACAGGCTGGGCGTCGCCTGCATCACCGAGATGCGCTGAGCCGTGACCGTCGCACACAGCGCCGCCGGATCCCGCACGACATCACGTTCGGCGACCACCACCGCCGCACCGCTGAGCAGCGGCACGAAGAGTTCCAGCCCCGCGATGTCGAACCCGACCGTCGTCACCGCCAACAACCGGTCCTCGGCGGTGAGTTGGAACCGGTCCTGCATCGACGTCAGGAAGTTCACCAACGGCGCCTGCGGCACCACCACGCCCTTCGGCCGGCCCGTCGACCCCGAGGTGTAGATGACGTACGCGGACGTGTTCAGGTCGATGTCCAGCGCGGGGACGCCCTCGCCCACGGTCAGGTCCGTGGCATCCACGAGCAGACGCGGGACACCGAGATCCGGCAGATCCCCGTTCAGCTCAGTAGTCGTCAGGACGAGTACGGGCTCGGCGTCCTGGAGCATGTACGCCAGCCGCTCCGCCGGATACTCCGTGTCCAGCGGCAGATACGCCGCCCCCGCCTTCCACACCGCCAGCAACGCCACCACCAGATCGGCAGACCTGGGCAACGCCACCGCCACAAACCGTTCGGCCCCCACCCCCTGCTGAATCAGCAGGCCGGCCAGACGACTTGCGCGCGCATCCAACTCGGCATACGACAGCGACACACCACCCGCAACCACCGCCTCCGCATCCGGAGTACGCGCCACCTGTTCCCCGAACAGCTCCACCACCGAACGATCCGGCAGCTCACGCACCGTGTCGTTCCAGTTCCCCAGAACCGTCCGGAGCTCCGCGTCCTCCAGCAGTTCAAGACCGCCGACCGGGGACGTCGGATCCGCCATGGCCGCGTCGAGAAGGCGGAGAAGTCGGACGGTGAGGCTGTGAGCCGTCTGGCGGTCGAACAGGTCGGTGCTGAATTCCAGTACGCCGCCCAGCGCGCACACCTGCCCGTCCGCGTCATGACGCTCGGTGAAGCCGAAGGCGAGGTCGAACTTGGCAACGTCCGAATCGACGAGCCGGTGCTCCGCGGAGAGTCCCGGCAGACCCCCGAGGGAGCCGAACGCCCCCTCGTAGTCCGTGTTGTTGAGCGTGAGCAGCACCTGGAACAGCGGATGCCTGGCGAGCGATCGCTCCGGGTTGACCGCCTCCACCAGCCGCTCGAAGGGCAGGTCCTGGTTGCCGTATGCCGCGAGGTTCGTCTCCCTGACCCGTGCCACGAGTTCGGCGAAAGTGGGGTTCCCGGAGGTGTCGGTGCGCAGCACCAGTGTGTTCAGGAAGACGCCGATCAGCTCGTCGAGCGCGCTGTCGGTGCGGCCTGCGACAGGAGTGCCGATCGGGATGTCGGTGCCCGCGCCGAGACGGGTCAGCAGCGCGGCGAGCCCGGCCTGGAGCACCATGAAGGGGCTGGCCTGGGCGTCGCGGGCCACGTCGGTGATGCGCCCGTACAGTTCGGCCGGGATGTCGAAGGGGACCCGGTCGCCGCGGTAGGAGGCGACGGACGGACGGGGGCGGTCGTAGGGCAGCTCCAGTTGATCCGGAATACCCTCCAACGCTCCGGTCCAATAGGAGAGTTGACGCGAGATCTCACTCTTGGGGTCGCTCTCGTCACCCAGGAGCTCGCGCTGCCACAGGCTGTAGTCGGCGTACTGCACCGGCAGCGGTGCCCAGGCCGGCGGCTCACCGGTGGTGACACGGGCCGCGTACGCAGCCGTCACATCACGGGCCAGCGGGGAACGCGACCACCCGTCACTCACGATGTGATGCGTCAGGGCGAGCAGTACGTGCTCGTTCTCCGCGACCGCGAACAGCACGGCACGGAAGGGGATTTCTGCGGCGAGGTCGAAGGGATGGGCCGCCGCCTCGGCGAGGGCGGCGCGCAGCCGCTCCTCGTCCGTCTCGACGACCTCCATCTCCAGGCGCGCCTCGTCGGCGGCGAGGACGATCTGACGGGAGCCGCCCGCGTCCTCGGTGAAGACGGTCCGCAGGCTCTCGTGCCGCGCCACCACGTCCGCGAGCGCCAGGTGCATCGCCTGCCGGTCCAGCGGGCCGGTCAGCCGCAGCGCCACCGGGGAGTTGTAGGTGGCACTGGGGCCCTCGAACTGGTTCAGGAACCACAGCCGCTGCTGTGCGTGGGAGAGAGGAATCCGGGCGGGTCGCGGGTCCACCGCCGTGACGGCCCGGCGTGCGGTGTCGGTCTCCAGAGCGGTGGACAGGCCGGCGATGGTCGGGGTCTGGAAGAGCTGGCGGATGGGGAGTTCGGCGCCCAGGGCGGTACGGATGCGGCTGACCAGTTTCGTCGCCAGCAGCGAATGCCCACCGAGGCGGAAGAAGTCGTCGTCGATCGACACCGACTCCACACCCAGCACCTCGGCGAACAGACCGCACAGGATCTCTTCGCGGGGCGTACGGGGAGCGCGGCCCGTGGTCTCGGGGCCGTAGTCGGGGGCGGGCAGCGCACGCCGGTCCAGCTTGCCGTTCACCGTCAACGGCAGCTCATCGAGGGTCACGAACGCGGAGGGCACCATGTAGTCCGGCAGCTGCGCGGCCACGCGCTCCCGCACGCCGGTCACCGGCTCGTCCCCGGCGGCCACGAGGTATGCCACCAGGCGCTGGTCGCCGGGCCTGTCTTCGCGGACGACGACAGCGGCCTGCGCCACCTGCTCATGACGGGCCAGGACGGCCTGGATCTCGCCGAGTTCGATCCGGAAGCCCCGCACCTTCACCTGGTCGTCGACGCGGCCGACGTAGACCAGCTGACCGTCACGGTTCCAGCGGGCCATGTCCCCGGTGCGGTACATCCGGGTTCCGGGCGGGCCGTACGGGTCCGCCATGAAGCGTTCCGCCGTCAGGTCCGCACGCTGCCAGTAGCCACGGGCCAGCACCACACCACCGACATACAACTCCCCCGCCACGCCGGGCGGGACGGGCCGCAGCTGCGCGTCGAGTACGTAGGCGCGGGTGTTCCAGAACGGACGGCCGATCGGCACCGGACCGCCCGAGACGTCCGTACCAGGGGATATGACGTAGTCGGTGCAGTTGACGGTCGCCTCGGTCGGACCGTAGGCGTTGACCACGGTCACGTCCGGGTGCGCGGTCCGCCAGGAGGTCAGTGCCTCCCCCACCAGCGCCTCACCACCCGTGATCAGCATCCCCGACGGGGACACCTCCTCCGGCAAGGCCTCCAGCAGGCCCAGGTGGGAGGGGGTGATCTTCATGAACGACGGCCGACCAGCATCCGCTGCGTGCTCGTCCAGCTCGGCCAGCACCACCCGGCCACCACTCACCAGCGGCGTGTACAGGGCCGTCACCGTCAGGTCGAACGCCACCGAGGAGTGCAGCAACGCCGTGCCGGAGGCATCGGGATACACCTCGCGGGCCCGCTCCAGATACGCCCCCACCGACGCGTGCTCGACCACCACACCCTTCGGCCGACCCGTCGACCCCGACGTGAAGATCACATACGCCGGATGCCGCAACTCATGCCCAACACCCTCAACCGGACCATCCTCGAACCCGGCCGCTTGCTCCAGCTGCACCACGTCATTGATGAACAGCACCGGATCCGCATCCGCGAGGATGTGCGCCACCCGCTCCGCCGGATACTCCGGATCGATAGGTACGTACGCACCCCCGGCCTTCACCACCGCCAGCAGCGCCACCACCAGCTCCACCGACCGAGGCAACATCACCCCGACAAACGACTCCGGCCCAACCCCCCGGCCCACCAACCACCGAGCCACCCGGTTCGACCAGGCGTCCAACTCCGCATAGGTCAGCACCCGTTCACCGGCCACCACAGCCTCGGCATCCGGCGTACGAGCCACCTGCTCCGCGAAGAGCAACGGCAGCGACACCCCCCGCACATCCCGGGACGCACCGTTCCACTCCACCAACACCCGATCCCGCTCGGCCGGGTCGAGGATCTCCACCTCGCCCACCCGCCGCCCCGGCCCCTCGGCGAGAGCGGTCAGAACACGGACGAAACGCTCGGCGATGCCCTGCGCGGTCTCCCGGTCGAACAGATCCGTGCTGAAGTCCAGGCCACCGGTGCGCTCCGCGAGGTGGAACGAGAGGTCGAACTTGGCGGCACCCGCGCCGACCGGCCGGCCCGTGACCTCCAGGCCGGGCAGCGAGGCCACGGTTGCCGCCGCGCCCTGCTCGGTGTTGTCCATCGTGAGCATGGTCTGGAACAGCGGATGCCGGGACAGCGATCGCTCCGGGTTGACCACCTCGACCAGCCGCTCGAACGGCAGGTCCTGATGGGCGTAGGCCGCCAGGTTCCGTGCCCGCACCCGCTCGATCAGCTCCGTGAACGTGGGATCCCCGGAGGTGTCGGTGCGCAGCACGAGCGTGTTGACGAAGAAGCCGACCAGGTCGTCCAGGGCGTCGTCCGTGCGGCCGGCGATCGGCGTGCCCAGCGGGATGTCCGTGCCTGCGCCGAGCCGGGTCAGCAGAGCCGCGAGCCCCGCCTGGACGACCATGAACAGACTGGCCCGGTGCTCCCGGGCAACCCGCACCAGCCCCTCGTAGACACCTTCCGGCAGCTCGAAGCCGACCCGGTCACCCTGGTACGAGGCCACCGCCGGCCGCGGCCGGTCGGACGGCAGCACCAGTTCCTCCGGCAGGCCCGCCAGTGCCTCCTGCCAGTAGGAGAGCTGACGGGACAGCTCACTGCCCGGGTCGGACTCGTCGCCCAGGACCGCGCGCTGCCACAGGCTGTAGTCCGCGTACTGCACCGGCAGCGGCTCCCAGCCCGGAGCACCCAGGCCGGACGCCCGTGAGGCGTAGGCTGCCGTCAGATCGCGCGCCAGCGGACCCATCGACCACGCGTCACCGGCGATGTGATGCACGACCACGACGAGAACGTGCTCGTCCTCGTCCAGCCTCAACAGCGAGGCCCGCAGCGGCAGATCCACCGCCAGATCGAAGACCGTACGCGCCGCCCGGCCCAGCTCCTCCTCCAGCCGCCCGGCATCCGTGTCGACCACGGTCAGCTCGGCACCGGCCCGGTCCGCGTCCAGCACCACCTGGTGCGAGCCCTCCGCGTCCTCGGCGAAGACCGTCCGCAGACTCTCGTGCCGCGCCACGACATCCGCCAGCGCCAGCCGCAGGGCCGCCTCGTCCAGCACACCCGACAGCCGCAGCGCGACCGGGATGTTGTACGTCGCGCTCGGGCCCTCGAACCCGTGCAGGAACCACAGCCGCCGCTGGGCGAAGGACAGCGGGATCCGGTCGGGCCGGGCCACCCGCCGTACCCTTCCGCGTGCCACCGCGGAGTCGTCGAGAGCGGAGGCGAGTTGGGCGACCGTGGGAGCCTCGAAGACGCGGCGGACGGCGAGTTCGACGTCCAGTACCGAGCGGATCCGGCTGACCAGCTTGGTGGCGAGGAGGGAGTGGCCGCCGAGGGCGAAGAAGTCGTCGTCGATCGACACCGTCTCCAGGCCCAGCACCTCGGCGAACAGCCCGCACAGGATCTCCTCGCGCGGCGAGCGCGCGGCCCGGCCTCCCGCGCCGTCGGAGCCGTACTCCGGGGCGGGCAGGGCACGCCGGTCCAGCTTGCCGTTCGGGGTGAGCGGGAAGACCTCCATGGTCACGAACGCCGACGGCACCATGTACTCGGGCAGCTGGGCGGCCAGGTGGTCGCGCAGCTCCGGTATCCAGAGGCTGCCGTCGCCGGCCGGGACGAGGTAGGCGACCAGCCGCTTGTCGCCGGGACGGTCCTCGCGCACCAGCACGGCCGCCTGGGCCACCTGCTCGTGTGCGGCCAGCACCGCCTCGATCTCGCCGAGTTCGATGCGGTAACCGCGCAGCTTGACCTGGTCGTCGACGCGGGAGAGGTACTCCAGGTCGCCATCCGCGGTCCAGCGCGCCAGGTCACCGGTCCGGTACATGCGGGTTCCGGTCGCGCCGTGGGGGTCGGCGACGAAACGCTCCGCCGAGAGCTCCGGGCGTCCGTGATAGCCGCGGACCACACCCTCGCCGGCGATGTACAGCTCGCCCGGCACCCCGACCGGCGCCGGGCGCAGACCGGCATCCAGCACGTACACGCGCGTGTTGGCGATCGGCCGGCCGATCCGCGGCTGCCGCGCCCGCTCGGCCGTGACTTCCCAGGCCGTCGACCAGATCGTCGTCTCCGTGGGCCCGTACAGGTTCGTCACCGAGGCCGCCCGCGCCGCAAGCGCCTGCGCCAGGTCCGCGGGCAGTGCCTCGCCGCCGACCAGTACCCGCACCCCGCCGAGCACGGCGGCGTCCTCGGCCAGCAGCGCACGCCACAGACTGGGCGTCGCCTGCATCACCGACACACCCTGCCCGGTGATCAGACCGCACAGCGCCGCCGGATCCCGCACCGCCTCACGTTCGGCGACGACCACCGCCGCGCCGCTGAGCAGCGGCACGAACAGTTCCAGCCCCGCGATGTCGAACCCGACCGTCGTCACCGCCAACAACCGGTCCCGACCGGTGAGTTGGAACCGGTCCTGCATCGACGTCAGGAAGTTCACCAACGGCGCCTGCGGCACCACCACGCCCTTCGGCCGGCCCGTCGACCCCGACGTATAGATCACATATGCCGCGTTGCTCAGGTCGGCGGCCGGCAGTCGGGCGCCCTCGCCGTCGTTCAGGTCCGTGTCGTCCAGCAGCAGGCGCGGGATGCCGAGGTCCGGCAGAACCGCGTTCAGCTCAGCGGTCGTCAGGACGAGCGCGGGCTCGGCGTCCTGGAGCATGTACGCCAGCCGCTCCGCCGGATACTCCGTGTCCAGCGGCAGATACGCCGCCCCCGCCTTCCACACCGCCAGCAACGCCACCACCAGGTCCGCGGACCTCGGCAACGCCACGGCCACGAATCGCTCCGCCCGCGCACCGCGCTCCACCAGCAACCGTGCGAGACGGCTCGAACGGGCATCGAGCTCGGCGTACGACAGCGACACTCCGCCCGCCACCACCGCGTCCGCGTCCGGCGTGGCCGCCGCCTGCTCGGCGAACAGCTCCACCACCGAACGCCCGGGCACCTCTGCCACCGTGTCGTTCCAGTCGGCGAGCAGCGTCCGCCGCTCCGCCTCCTCCAGCAGATCGAGGTGCCCGAGCGGCATGTCGGCGTCGGCTGTCACGGCGTGCAGGATCCGTACGAAGCGGTCGAGGAACCGCTGGGCAGCGTCCTCGTCGAAGACGTCGGTCCGGTACTTGAGGCGGAACGTCATGGTGTCGCGCGCGGAGCCCACGAGCATCAGCGGGTAGTGGGTGGCCTCGCTGTCCTTGCCGGGGACGAGGCTGATCCCGGGGCCGACGCGGTCGCCGGCCACACCCGCTCCGGACGAGCCGCCCGACGGCTGGACGGGGTAGTTCTGGAAGACCATCGACGTGTCGAAGAGCTCGCCGTGCCCGGCCGCCCGCTGGATCTCCGCGAGTTCCAGGTGCTGGTGCGGGGTGAGCCGGGTCTGCTCGTCCTGGACGCGGGCGAGGAGGGCGGAGAGCGGCTCGGCGGGGCGCAGCCGTACCCGGGTGGGCAGGGTGTTGATGAAGAGGCCCACCATGCGTTCGACGCCCTCGATCTCGGGCGGCCGGCCGGAAACGGTGGTGCCGAAGACGATGTCGTCGCGTCCGGTGTGCTTGGCCAGGGCGGTGGCCCAGGCCGTCTGCACGACGGTGTTGAGGGTGACGCCGTGGCGGCGGGCGACCTCGGACAGGGCGGCCGTGTCGACGTCGGAGAGGGAGGCGTGGACCTCTTCGCTGGTGGCCGCGGAGCGGGCGAGGCCGGGGGCGAGCTGCGTCGGCTCGTTGATGTCGGCCAGGGCCTCGCGCCATGCCGTACGGGCGGCCTCGCGATCCTGGGCGCCGAGCCAGTTGAGGTAGTCGCGGTAGGGGCGGACCCGGGGCAGAGCGCTCTCGTCGCCGCCTCGCTCGTACAGCGCGAACAGTTCGCCCATGAGGATCGGCAGCGACCAGCCGTCCAGCACCAGGTGGTGGTTGGTGAACACCATGCGGTATTGGTCGGCGCCGAGTCGCAGCAGGGTGAAGCGCAGCAGGGGCGGCCTGGTCACGTCGAAGCGGGTGGTGCGCTCGGCCGTCATGGCCTCGGCGACGGCCGCCGTGCGCTCCTCCTCCGGCAGCCCGCTCAGGTCCCGCTCCTCCCAGGGCAGCGGGACCTCGCGCAGCACCAGCTGCGCCCAGTCACCGTTCTTGCGCTGCCGGAAGGCCGCGCGCAGGTTGGCATGGCGGGCCAGGAGCGCCTTCGCGGCGGCGTGCAGGGCGGAGGTGTCCAGGGCGCCTTCGATGTCGAAGGACATCTGCACGACGTAGGGGTCCAGGTCGCCCTCGTCGTAGACGCTGTGGAAGAGCAGGCCCTCCTGAAGCGGGGCCAGCGGCAGGATGTCCTCGATCTTCCGCGGAGTGCGGCTCACTTCTGGGGCCCTTCTTCCTCGTCAAGAGCGTGTGCGTCGTCCGATGACTCGAACTCGTCCTCGTCGTAGAGCTCGCCGAACTCGTCCTCGAACTCCTCGATCTCGTCCTGCGTGATCGAGGAGAGCGAGACGTCGGACGGTGTCAGCCCGCCGGCGTCGGGGTTCTCGGCATGGGTCACCAGGGCTTCGAGCGCCTGGAACCACAGTTCGGCCAGTTCCCGGACCTCGGCCTCGTCGAGGATCCCCGCGGCCCAGCTCCAGGTCGCGACGAGCCGCGATCCGTCAGGGCCGTCGTGCGTACGGGCGTTGAGTTCCAGAGCGTGTGCCAGCGGCAGATGGCCGGGGTCGCCGGCCACGGCGTCGATACCGCTGAGCGGGGTCCAGGAGTCGGCGGTCCGGCCGTCGCCCCCCGCCGTCGAGAACCGGCCGAGGTAGTTGAAGGCGACCTGGGGTTCCGCCAGGCTCGCGAAGCCTTCCGCCGTGGCCGGGTTGAGGTGGCGTACGAGGCCGTAGCCCATGCCCTTGTCGGGCACGGACCGCAGCTGTTCCTTGATGCGCTTGAGCACGGTTCCGGCGGCGGGGCCGCCCGTCAGCGCCTCGGTGACGTCGGCGGAACCGGTGTCCAGGCGTACGGGGTAGAGGTTGGTGAACCAGCCCACCGTGCGGGACAGTTCGGTGCCGGGCACCAGGTGCTCCTCGCGTCCATGTCCCTCCAGGTCGAGCAGCAGACCGGCGCCGTCGCCCCGCCAGCGCGTCCAGGCCAGCGTGAACGCGGTCAGCAGCACATCGTTGACCTCGGCGTTGAACGCCGCCGGCACCCGCGTCAGCACCGCCTCGGTGACGCTCACCGGCAGGGTGAGGCTGATCCGTCCCGCCGTCGCGGTGGTGTCCTGTGCCGGGTCCAGTGCCCGCCGCCCCAGCAGCGGGTCGCCGAGCCGCAGTACGTCCTGCCACCAGGCGGCGTCGGCGCCCCAGGCCGGCTTGGCGGCCTCCTCCGTCAGCCGCTGTGCCCATCGGCGCAACGAGGTGCCCACCGGCTGGAGTTCCGGCGCGTGGCCGGTGGCGACCGCCTCGTAGGCCTCGGCGAGATCGGGGACGAGGATGCGCCACGACACTCCGTCCACGACCAGGTGGTGCACGATCAGGAGCAGCAGGCCCGGGGTGTCCGTGCCGCGGTCGAACCACACGACCTGTACGAGCCTGCCCGCGTCGAGGTCGAGCCGGTCGCGGGCGGCTTCGCCCTCGGCCCGTACCAGGGCGTGCAGCGACTGCTCGTCGTCGGCGTCGGCCGCGGCCACCCGGCGTACGACGGTCGAGGCGTCGACCGAACCCGTCTGCCGTACCTCCAGCCGCCGCTCCGGGCCGTCCGTCAGCCGTGCCCGCAGGGCGTCGTGGTGGTCGAGGAGCGTCTGGACGGCGTGTGTGAGGGTCGTGAGGTCGAGCGCGGCGGGTGCCTGGAGGACGGCGGACATGTTGAATCCGTCCAGGTCGTCACCGCGCCGCAGCAGCCAGTGCTTGATCGGGGTCAGGGGGACGTCGCCGATGCCCGCGCCCGGCTCCTCGGCGACCGCGCCGGCGGTCTCGGTGACGACCTCGGCGAGGGCGGCGACCGTGCGGTGCTCGAAGATGTCGCGGACGGTCAGTTCGAGTCCGGCCCGACGGGCGCGGCCCACGAGCTGGATGGACATGATGCTGTCGCCGCCCAGGTCGAAGAAGCCGTCGTCGATGCCGACGGCGTCGACGCCGCCTTGCCCCAGTACCTCGGCGAACAGCCCGCACAGGAGCTTCTCCCGCTCGGTGCGCGGCCCGTGGCCGGTGCCGCCCGCGCGCCCCGCGCTCCGGGCCGGGTCGGGGGCGGGCAGGGCGCGCCGGTCCAGCTTGCCGTTGGCGGTGAGGGGCAGCGCCTCGAGGAGGAGCACGGCCGACGGGACCATGTAGTGCGGCAGTTGGTGTTCGACGTGGGTGCGCAGGGCCCGCGCCAGAGCGGTGTTCTGCTCGTCGGATGCCAGTGGGGTGTGCGGTACGACGTAGGCGACCAGCCGGGTGGGGCCGCCGGGCGTGTCGTCGCGGGGGACGACGACCGCGGTGTCGACGGCCGGGTGGTCGGCGAGTACGGCCTCGACCTCGCCCGGCTCGACACGGAACCCGCCGATCTTCACCTGGTGGTCGGCTCGGCCCAGGAACTCCAGCTCGCCGGTCCGGTTCCAGCGCACGATGTCGCCGGTGCGGTACATCCGTGCGCCCGGGCCGCCGAACGGGGAGGCGACGAAGCGCTCCGCGCTGCGGTCGGGGCGGCCCAGGTAGCCGCGGGCCAGCTGGGCGCCGCCGATGTAGAGCTCGCCGCGCACACCCGGTGGCACCGGGCGCAGCCCGGCGTCCAGCACGTACACCTCGGTGTTCCACAGCGGCTGCCCGATCGAGGCGGCCGAGGGCCATTCGTCGATGTCGTCGGGAAGGGTGGCCGAGGTGGCCGCGTGGGTCTCGGCGGGGCCGTAGATGTTGTGCGCCATGCGCCGCCAGCCACCCGCGCCGGCGCCGCGGTCACCGCCGCCCGGGCCGGAGCCGCCCGCACAGAAGGCGCGCAGTTCGCCGCTGAGCCGGAACTGCTCGCCGCCCTGGAAGATGTCGGTGAGGGAGTCCAGCAGTTCACCGCGGTCCGCGGCGGCCGCCAGCACCGCGTCTATCACCAGCGTGGGCGCGAACAGCTCGTTCACGCCGTGGCGGTTGATCCACGCGGCGAGTTCGTAGGCGTCCCGGCGCACCTGCTCCTCGGGGATCACCAGGGTCTTGCCCGCGACCAGTGCCTGCAGGATCTCCTGCACCGCGAAGTCGAAGGAGACGGCGAGGAACTGGGCGGTGCGGGTGCCCACCCCGCCGCTGTAGGTGCCGGTGTGCCAGGCGAGCAGGTTCATCAGGGAGGACATCGGCATCACCACGCCCTTGGGGGTGCCGGTGGATCCCGAGGTGTAGACGACGTACGCCGGGTGGCGCGGGTCGAGCGGGCGGGCCCGGTCGGCGTCGGTGAGGGCGGTGGCGGGGGCGAGCGCCAGCTCCTTCGCCACCGCCGGGTCGTCCAGCACCAGGCCGGTGTCGGCCGCGAGGCCCTCGCCCAGCAGGGGCCGGGTGGCCGTGTCCGTGATCACGGCGGCCGGTGCGCAGTCCGCCAGGATGCCGCGCAGCCGCTGCTCGGGCGCGGAGGTGTCCAGGGTGAGGAAGGCCGCCCCCGTCTTGAGGGCCGCCACCAGGGCCACGACCAGCTCCGCCGACCGGGGCAGGGCGATCGCCACCACGTCCTCGCCGCCGATACCCCGGCCGGCCAGCAGACGGGCCAGCCGGTTGGCGCGGGCGTCGAGTTCCCCGTACGACAGGGTGGTGTCCTCCGAGATCAGCGCGGTGGCGTCCGGCACCTCGCCGGCCTGGCGCTCGAACAGCACGGGCACGGTGTGCGGCGGCACCTCGTGCGCGGTGCGGTTCCACTCCCGCAGGGTCCGACGGGCCTCGGTCTGCGTCAGCACGTCGAGCCGCCCGATCCTGCGCTGCGGGTCGGCGACCACGCCTTCGAGCACGCGCAGCATCCGCTCCGCGAAGCCGGTGACGGTGTCACGGTCGAAGAGGTCGGCGTTGTACTCGACGGCGGCGTGCATGCCGGTCGCCTCGCCCTGCGGGCCGTACGTCTCGTCGAAGAAGAAGGCCAGGTCGAACTTGGCGCGTCCGGTCTCCGGGGCCCGTACGTCGACGGTCAGACCGGGCAGCGACAGCCCTTCCAGGGCGTCCTGGTTGTTGTCGAGGCCCAGCAGCACCTGGAAGAGGGGGTGGCGGGCCAGCGAGCGGACCGGGCTGAGGACTTCGACGAGCCGCTCGAAGGGGAGGTCCTGGTGGGCGTACGCGCCGAGGTTGGCCTCCCGGACGCGGCCGACGAGTTCCTCGAACGTCGGGTCGCCGGAGGTGTCGGTGCGCAGCACCAACGTGTTGACGAAGAACCCGACCAGTTCCTCCAGGGCGTCGTCGGTGCGGCCCGCGATGGGGCTGCCGACGGGGATGTCCGTACCGGCTCCGAGACGGGTCAGCAGGGTCGCGAGGGCGGCCTGCACGACCATGAACAGGCTGGAGCGGGTGGAGCGGGCCAGGTCGGCGAGGCCCGCGTGCAGCTGTGCCGGGACCTCGAAGGCGACCCGGCCGCCACGGTGGGACTGCCTCGGCGGCCGCGGCCGGTCGGCGGGCAGCTCCAGCTCCTCCGGGAGGTCGGCCAGCGCGCTCCTCCAGTGGGCGAGCTGGCGGGAGATCTCACTGTCGGGGTCGTCCTCGTCGCCGAGCACATCCCGCTGCCAGAGCGTGTAGTCGGCGTACTGCACCGGCAGCGGCTCCCACTGCGGAGCCCGGCCGGTGGTGACCCGGGCGGCGTACGCGCGGGACAGGTCCCGGGCCAGCGGGCCCAGTGACCAGCCGTCGCCCGCGATGTGGTGGACCACCAGGACCAGGACGCAGTCGCCGGAGTGCGAGGTGAACAGCCATCCCCGGATGGGCAGTTCGGCCGTCAGGTCGAAGGGGTGCGACGCGGCGGCCAGTACCCGATCGTCCAGCTCCTGCGGGGCGACCTCCTCCTCGATGAGCTCCGGCCGGGCCTGCGCGACGGGCAGGATGACCTGCCGGCCGCCGGCCCCTTCCTCCGCGAACAGGGTGCGCAGGCTCTCGTGCCGCTCGACGAGGTCGACGAGGGCCAGCCGCAGTGCTGCACGGTCCAGGGTCCCCGTGAGCCGCAGCGTGACGGGGATGTTGTACGTCGCGCTGGGGCCCTCCAGGTTGTGCAGGAACCACAGCCGCTGCTGGGCGTACGACAGCGGGATCCGGGGCGGGCGGGGCATGGGGGTCACGGCGCGCCGGGTGAGGGCGACCGCACCTTCGGCCGCCTGGGCGTCGAGCGCCTCGGACAGGCCCTCGACCGTCGGGTTCTCGAAGAGCCTGCGGATGGAGATCTCCGCGCCGAGCACGGAGCGGACCCGGCTGAGCAGCCGTACGGCGGACAGGGAGTGGCCGCCGAGCTCGAAGAAGTTGTCGTCGATGCCCACGGAGGCGGCGGGGACGCCGAGCAGTTCGGCGAAGAGGGTGCACAGGATCTGTTCACGCGGGCTGCGGGGGGCGCGCGAGGCCCGCGGCTTGGCTGCTGCTGCTTGGGAACCCTGCTCCTCGGGGAGTTCGAGGAGCAGCAGTTCCCCGTCGTGGGACCAGCGGGCGATACGGCCGGTCGCGTGAGTCTCCTCGCCGACTGTGACGTAGAGCTGCCCGGGGACTCCGGGCGGCACCGGCTGCCGGGTGTCGTCCAGAACATGGGCCCTGGTCACGGGCTGCTCCGCGGCTGTCGGCTCGGGCAGCCGGGACAGCCCGGCCAGCACGGCGGCCACACTCGTGCGCCCGGCGTCGCTCCACTCCTCCATCAGGGCCGTCCGCTCCGCCGCGTCCAGGATGTCCGCCTCGGTGAGCGTGCGGTCCGGTTCCTCGGCCATGGCCGCCAGCAGCCGCAGATAGCGGTCCGCGATCGACCGTGCCGTACGCCGCTCGAACAGCCCGGTGCTGAACTCCAGGTCCGCGGCGATACCGGCGGGCCGGCCCGCGTCGTCGAACCGCTCCGTCAGCTCGAAGTTCAGGTCGAACTTGGTGTCCTCGATCGGCAGCCGTTCCAGCTCCACGGACAGCCGCGGCAGCCGGGCGGCCCGCGCGACCGTGGCCCGCGGATCGGTGTGATGGAGCGTCAGGCTCACCTGGAAGAGCGGGTGCCGGGAGGTCGAGCGCTCGGGGTTGACCGCCTCCACCAGCCGCTCGAAGGGCAGGTCCTGATGCGCGTATGCGGCCAGGTCCGCTGCCCGGACTCGCTCGATCAGCCGGCTGAAGCTCGGGTCACCGGAGGTGTCGGTGCGCAGCACCAACGTGTTGGCGAAGAAGCCGACCAGTTCCTCCACCGCCGTGTCGGTGCGGCCGGCGACGGGCGTGCCGATGGGAATGTCGGTGCCCGCGCCGAGGCGGGTGAGCAGGGCCGCGAGGCCCGCCTGAAGCACCATGAACAGACTGGAGCGGGTGGAGCGGGCCAGGTGGTTCAGCGCCCGGTGCAGCTCGGCGGGCACGACGAACGACTCCGTTCCGCCGCGTTGCGTGAGCCCGTCGTCGCGCCGCCGGTCGACGGGCAACTCCAGCTCCGTCGGCAGATGCGCCAACGCCTCGGTCCAGTGGGCGAGTTGGCGGGAGATCTCGCTGTCCGGGTCGTCCTCGTCCCCGAGGACGTCGCGCTGCCACAGCGTGTAGTCCGCGTACTGGACGGGCAGCGGCTCCCACTCCGGCGCCTCCCCGGTGGTGACCCGAGCCGTGTACGCCGCCGCCACATCCCGCGTCAGCGGGCCCATCGACCAGCCGTCGCCCGCGATGTGGTGCAGGAGCAGCAGCAGTACGTGCTCCTCGTCGGCGAGCCTGAACAGCGTGGCCCGGAGCGGGATCTCCACAGCCAGATCGAACACATGGCGGGCATGCGCGGTCAGCTGTTCCGTGAGCCGCTCCTCGTCCACATCCCGTACGTCGAGCCCGAGCACCGCCTCTTGCGGCGCGAGCACGATCTGCGTGAACCCCTCCTCGTCCTGCCCGAACACCGTCCGCAGGCTCTCGTGCCGCGCGACGACGTCGGCGAGGGCATGGCGCAGTGCCTCGCGGTCGAGATGCCCGGTCAGCCGCAGCGCGCCGGGTGCGTTGTAGGCCGTGCTCCCGTCCTCCAGCAGATCCAGGAACCGCAGGCGCTGCTGGGCGTAGGAGACGGGGACCCGGGCGGGGCGCGGGTCCGCGGCGGTCAGAGCCGGACGGGCGGAGATATCGGTCGTCAGCACCTCCGCCACACCGGCCACGGTCGGGGTCTCGAAGAGCTGGCGGATGGGGAGTTCGGCGCCGAGGGCGGTGCGGATGCGGCTGGCCAGCTTGGTGGCGAGCAGGGAGTGGCCGCCGAGTCGGAAGAAGTCGTCGTCGATCGTGACCGAGTCCAGCCCCAGGACCTCGGCGAACAGACCGCACAGCATCTCCTCGCGGGGCGTACGGGGAGCGCGGCCCGTGGTCTCGGTGCCGTAGTCGGGGGCGGGCAGGGCACGCCGGTCCAGCTTGCCGTTCACCGTCAACGGCAGCGCGTCGAGGGTGACGAACGCGGAGGGCACCATGTAGTCCGGCAACTGGGCGGCGACATGCTCCCGCACACCGGCCATCGGCTCGTCCCCGTCGGGGACAAGGTAGGCCACCAGGCGCTGGTCGCCGGGGCGGTCCTCACGGACGATCACCGCTGCACGGGCGATGCGCGGGTGGGCGGCGAGGACGGCCTGGATCTCACCGAGCTCGATCCGGAAGCCGCGCACCTTGACCTGGTCATCGACCCGGCCGACATAGACCAGCTGCCCGTCCGCATTCCAGCGGGCCACATCACCCGTCCGGTACATCCGCGCACCGGGCGGACCGTACGGATCGGCGGTGAAGCGTTCCGCGGTCAGGTCCGCACGCCGGTGATAGCCGCGCGCCAGCACTACGCCGCCGACGTACAACTCCCCCGCCACACCCGGCGGGACCGGTCGCAGCTGCGCGTCGAGTACGTAGGCGCGGGTGTTCCAGAACGGCCGCCCGATCGGCACCGGACCGCCAGGCACCTGCGCACCCGGAGCCACCACGTAGTCGGTGCAGTTGACCGTCGCCTCGGTCGGACCGTAGGCGTTGATGACCGTCACGTCCGGGTGCGCGGCCCGCCAGGAGGACAGTGCCTCCCCCACCAGCGCCTCACCACCCGTGATCAACATTCCGGAGGGAGAGGTCTGCTGCGGTAGGGCCTCCAACAGCCCCAGATGAGAGGGCGTGACCTTCATGAACGACGGCCGACCACCGTCCGCTGCGTGCTCGTCCAGCTCGGCCAGTACCACCCGGCCACCGCTCACCAGCGGCGTGTACAGCGCCGTCACCGTCAGGTCGAACGCCACCGAGGAGTGCAGCAACGCCGTACCGGACGCATCGGGATACACCTCTCGCGCCCGCTCAAGATACGCCCCCACCGAACCGTGCTCAACGACCACACCCTTCGGCCGACCCGTCGACCCCGACGTGAAGATCACATACGCCGGATGCCGCAACTCATGCCCAACACCCTCAACCGGACCATCCTCGAACCCGGCCGCTTGCTCCAGCTGTGCCACGTCATTGATGAACAGCACCGGATCCGCATCCGCGAGGATGTGCGCCACCCGCTCCGCCGGATACTCCGGGTCGATAGGTACGTACGCACCCCCGGCCTTCACCACCGCCAGCAGCGCCACCACCAGCTCCACCGACCGAGGCAACATCACCCCGACAAACGACTCCGGCCCAACCCCCCGGCCCACCAACCACCGAGCCACCCGGTTCGACCACGCATCCAACTCCCCATACGTCAGGGAGACATCACCCGCGACCAACGCCACCGCATCCGGCGTCCGCGCCACCTGCTCCGCGAACAACACCGGCAACGACACCCCCCGCACATCCCGGGACACGCCGTTCCACTCCACCAACACCCGCTCCCGCTCGGCCTCCTCCAGAAGCTCCACGTCACCGATCCGGCACTCCGGATCCTCCGCGAGAGCCTCCAGAATCCGCACCAACCGCCCCTGGTGCGCGGCGAGTTCGCGCGCGTCGTAGAGCGCGGGGTCGGCATCGAACTCGACACGCACGCCGGTGCCGGAGTCGGCGGTGCCATAGAAGTTGATCTTCAGGTCGTTGACGGGGCCCGTGGACAGGGGGTGGGCGATGGCCGGGCTGTCGCCGAAGTGGAGTTCGCCGGCGAAGCCGACGACATTGATCGTGGGGCCCAGCCGGGCCTGGCGCCCGCCCGAGCGGCCCAGCTCCCTGACGAGTTCCTCGCCCCGGAAGCGCTGGTGCCTGATGACATCGGCCAGGGAGCGCGAAACGGTCGCGGCCAGCTCCGCGAAGGTGGTATGCGGCGTGGTGGTCACGCGGATCGGCAGGATGTTGACCATGGCGCTCGGCGTCGTCAGGGAGACCCGGCCGGTGCGGCCCGCGAGGGGCAGGGTGAAGGTGAGGTCGGTACGGCCCGTCATGCGGTGGTAGAGGACGGCCGTCGCCGCGATGGCCAGCGCGGGCCACTGCACGTTGAGCCGTTCGGCCAGCACGGTGAGCCGGTCGGCCAGAGCCGGCGGCAGGCCCTGGATGTGGCGCAGGCTGCTGTGCGTGGGACCGGCGGGCGAGCGGTCGGCGAGCGCGACCGGCTCCGGGACGCCGTCGGCGAACAGAGCGAGCCAGTGGTCGCGGTCCTGGGACTGCCGGCGCGAGCCGGGGTACGAGGATTCGTCGGCGACGACCCGGTCCAGGCTCGCGAAGCCGGTCGCCGGAGGTTGGTCACCCGCGAGCAGGGCCGTGTAGAGGGCGGCGACACGGGCTCCGTACACTGCCTGGCCGAAGGCGTCGATGACCGCGTGGTGGTAGCGGTGGAAGTAGAAGGACCGGTTGTCGTCCAGGAGCAGCAGCACCTGGGCGCTCAGCGGGCCGCGGGTGAGGTCGAAGAGCTTGGTCATCTCCTCGTCCATCCACCGGTGCGCGGCGGCTTCCGGGTCCGGGGCGTCGCGGAGGTCGAGCAGTTCGAGGGGCCGGGGCTCGGCGGGTCCGACGATCTGCCACAGCGTCGGATCGCCGCTGTCGGTGTCGGTCTCCTCGACGAAGTAGGACCGGAGCGCCTCGGTCTCGTCCACGGCCCGCCGTACCGCTTCCTGGAGGATGCTCGTGTCGACCGGGCCGTCGATCTCGACGTAGGCGCCGCAGTTGTAGAGGGGGCTGTCCGGCTGCAGCTGCTGGGCGACCCAGATGCCCAGTTGGGCGGCGGCCACGGGTCGACGGAGCGTACGGGCGTCGGACATGACGGAGCGGTCCTCTCGGTTCTGCGGTGCGGGGCGCGTACGGACGGCGGACGGGCGCGGGCGCGCCGTCAGACGTGGGTCTGGGCCAGTTCTGCGACCAGGGCCTCGCTGAGCGCGTCGATGGTCGGGTTGTCCCACATGAGCGTCGGGTCGAGGGAGATGTCGAGGTGGTCCTCGAGTTCGGCGGCGACGGCGAGGACGTACAGCGAGTCGAGTCCGTAGTCGGACAGCCGCACGCTGGTGTCGATGGCGTCGGCGGGCCGATCCAGGTGGGTGGCGACGCAGTCGGTCAGCCAGGCGCGGAGGCCGTCGACCGTATGGGTCTCGACGCCTGAGTCGGGCAGGGGCATGGCGGTCTCCTCAGAGGGGGTCACGGACGGTCGGGGAGGGGGCGCTCGGTGAGGTCGAAGGCGCGCGAGGCCTCGTAGCGGCGTACGAGCTCCTCGTACAGCCGCTCCTGAACCGGGCCTGCCGGCTGCGCCGCGCGTCGCCGGGTGGCGGCGGGGAACAGCGTGCGGCCGGGGGCCGCGGCGAGCAGTTCGGGGTCGCAGAGGGCGGTGGCGGCGTTCAGGGGCACCGGGGCGGAAGGGGATCGCGGTGGTCGGCCGGGGACGAAGAGGGCCTGCTGTGTCTCGCTCAACAACAGCTGGAACACGGCGTGTTCGCCCTGCCTGATGTAGAAGCGCGATCCCATGAGCAGCGACAGGCGGTCCATGGCGGCCTGGAGCACGCGGGGCACGAAGTCGGAGTCCGGTGCGTTCTCGGTGTCGCGGACCGCGAGTGTGGTCAGCGCGTCGCACAGCAGCAGATCGGCTAGGACTCCGGCGAGTACGGCCCGCAGTTGGGGAATGTCGGCGGCCGCCGCCCCGTACAGTCTGCGGGCCCGCAGGTGCCGTATCGCGATCCGCAGTCCGGAGTCGAGCGCGCCGACGGCCGCGCCCGCCGCGACGGCGCCGTCGGCCGGGGGCCGGGCGAGCGCGGGCGATCGGCGGTACACGGCCCGAGCCGCGTGCATCAGCCGCTCGGTGTCCTGCGCGTCACCGAGGTCGAGCGGCTCGCCGTCCAGCGGTCGGCCGGCCTCCCGCGCGGCGACGATCGCGTGGAATCCGAAGGGGTTCGCGGTGTCGTACGGGTCGCCGAGCCGCTCCTCGACGGTGGTGGCGGTCGTGTTCACGAGGCGGTCGCCTCCCGGGAGTCGGCGGGCCCTGCCTGGCCGAGGTGGTCGAGGAGGGTGCGGAAGGTGCCGGGCGGGCGGGAGACGAGCGCGTCGGCGAGGTCGTCGAGGACGTCGAGCTCGGTGTCGTCGACCTTGTCGCCGAGCTCGGTGAGTGCTTTGACGAGGCAGCCGCGCAGCCAGGTCTCGTCGCCGCCCGCGGGCGACGTGCGCACCCACAGGTGCAGTGCCGAGGCCGCCGCGAAGCACAGTTCGTAGCGCTCGGCGAGGTCGAAGGCGTGGGCGGGCACCGCGCGGGGTGCGAAGCGGACCTGCGCCATTTCCTCGTGGAGCCGGCCGGTGGCGTCCAGGACGCGCTCGGTGAGGGCCGCGAGCGGGGCGGAGGCGATGGCCCTGACCTGAGCGACGGCGTCGGCCAGGCCCGCGACGACGGAGGCGCCGTCGCCGGAGAGCAGGCTGAGGGCGTCGGAGCGGAAGGGCCGCAGGGGCACGTGGGGACCGGTCGCCTCGGCGAGGCCCGCCTCGTCCCAGCGGCCCTTGCGGTAGGCGCGGACGAGCCGGGGGAACTGTTCGATCAGCGCGTTGCGGTTGACGAGGCTGCTGCCGTCGAAGATGCCGATGATGCGGTGGTCGCGCTCCAGCTTGGCGAACCTGCCGTGCGGGTCGCCAGCGCCCAGCAGCCCGTACGGGCCGAGCAGTTGGAGCAGCCGGGCGACGATCTCGTCGACCGCGGAGGGCACGAAGGCCTTCGCGACCGCCGACACGACGCTCATCTCGCCGGTGAGCGCGTGCACGGAGCGCATCGCCACCAGTCCGACGGCGTCGGCGAGCAGCAGCCCTGCCGCCGCGTCGCCCAACTCCCGCCTGATGTAGGGACGTCGGGCGAGGGGGATGGTCCCGGCCTGCGCGCCTTGGGTGAACTCCGCCGCGAGCCGCAGTGCCTGGTCGCCGGCGCCCAGGGACATCGCGGCGCAGCCCGTGCGGGTCAGGTGCAGGGCCTTCACGATGGTCTCGACGCCCTGGCCGACCGCGCCGATCAGCGCGTCCTCGGGCAGCGGCGCGTCGTGGAAGGCGATGCCGCTGATGTCGGCTCCGCGGATGCCGTAGGTGGGGACCTTCGGCAGGCAGCTGAAGGTGCCGGCCGGAAGGCGGGACTTGTCGACGAGGAAGAGGCTGAAGCCGCGTGGGCCGCCGGCTTCGGCGGTGCGGGCGAGCACGGTGACCAGGCCGGCCCGGGTGGCGCTGTTGATGAGCCACTTCTCGCCGCTCAGCAGCCAGCCACCGTCCGGGGCGAGCCGGGCGGTGACCTCGCCCGCCAGCAGATCGCTGCCGTGGTCGCGTTCGGTCAGGGCGCAGGAGACGGTCTCGCCGTGGGTGATCCGCTCTCCCAGCCGCCGGGCGGCTTCCGGCTCTCCGGCGATCCAGGTGGAGACGGCGCCGAGATAGGTCTTGCCGTGCGAGGCGGCGACGGTCAGGTCGGCCCGCGACACGCTGCGCAGCATGGTCATCACGGCGGAGAAGTCGCCGAGGGCGCCGCCGTGTTCGACGGGCACGTAGTAGCGGCGCAGTCCGAACGCGTCGAGGAAGGCACACGCCTCGGCGGGGAAGGTCTCCGCCCGGTCCAGTTCCGCGAGCGTCTCGGCGGAGAAGGGCAGGCCAGGTCCGCCGAGTGAGGCCAGCAGGAGGTCGAGACGGTTCGTCACGGTGTCGGGGGTGGTCGTGGGGGCGGTCATGCGGTGGCCTCCGCGGGCGCCGGGCGACGCAGCAGACTCGGCTGGTAGTCCGCGTACGTGGGCTCCAGCTCGCCCGTGCGGAACAGCTCCCGCATCGCGGAGCGCTGGATCTTGCCGCTGGTGGTGCGCCGCACGCCGCCGGGCCGCAGCAGCAGCACGGCCCCCACGGGTGCGCCGAATTCGCGCGCCACGGTGAGCCGCATCTCGGCGGCGAGCTCGCGCAGCCGCTCCTCCTCCTTGATGCCGCGCACCTCGTGGGTGACCACCAGCACCTCGTCGCCCTGCGGCCCCTCCCCCGGCACCGCGAAGCACGCGCCGACGAGATTGCCCAACTCGGGTCGCTGGGCGCGCAGTTCGTGCTCGATGTCCTGGGGGTAGAGATTGCGACCGCGCAGATTCAGTACGTCCTTGATGCGGCCGGTGATGTACAGCTCGCCCTCGTGCAGGGCCCCGAGGTCGCCGGTGCGCAGATACCCGGGGTCGCCGTCCGCCGTCGTGGCGCGGAACTCGTCCTCGTTGGTCGCCTCGCGGTCGAAATAGCCCTGGCCGACGATGTCTCCGCGTACCCAGACCTCGCCGACACTCCCTTCCGGCAGCACCCGCAGTGTGTCGGGGTCGACCACCCGCACCTCGGCGCCGAGCGGCGGGCCGCAGCTGACGACCTGGCGCAGCGGCTCGTCCGCGGCGGTCACCGCGGGGCGGAACTCGTGGCGTTCCAGGAGTTCGGCGGCGACCTCGACCACCCGTGGTTCGGTGCGGAAGGACCCGGAGATGAAGAGGGTCGCCTCGGCCATGCCGTAGCAGGGGGCGAGGGCGTCGGCGCGCAGGCCGTGCCGCGCGAAGCGCTGGTGGAACCGGTCGAGGACGGCGGCGCGCACGGGTTCCGAGCCGTCGAGGGCGTAGTGCCAGCGCGACAGGTCGAGTCCCTCGGACTGCGCCTCGGTGACCCGGCGGCTGCACACGTCGTAGGCGAAGTCGGGGGCTGCCGAGGCCTTGAGGTCGAAGCGGTCGATCATGTGCAGCCACAGATGGGGCCGCTTGAGGAAGGTGGTGGGGCTCATCAGGAAGGTCGTCGAGCCGGTCATCAGCTGAGGGAGGATCGAGCCCATCAGCCCCATGTCGTGGAAGTGCGGGATCCAGCCGCCGGCCGGGAAGTTGTCGTCCATCCCGAGCGCGTCGATCAGTCGGGCGCTGTTGTGCAGCAGATTCCCGTGGCTGATCATGACGCCCTTGGGGTCGCCGGTCGATCCGGAGGTGTACTGGAGCACGGCGAGCGTGTCGTGCCCGGCGTCGGGCATCGTCCAGCCGTCGGGGTCCGGGCCCGCCTCGGTCTCCTCGTCGGACACCAGGAGGGGTACCCGGCCGAGTCCTTCCTCGGCCATCCACTCCTCGACCTCACCGTGCGTGGCGGCGTCGGTGAGGATCACGGCGGCACCCGAGTCGGCGACGATCCGCCGCACCCGGTGCCGCTCATGTCGGTAGCGGCCGGGCAGCGAGGACGGGACCGCGACCGCGCCGGCGTACAGACAGCCGAAGAAGGCGGTCAGGAAGGGGAGTCCGGCGGGGTGCAGCAGGACGACGCGGTCGCCGGGAACGACGCCCGCGGCGCGCAGTCGTGCGGCGACGCTCCTGGCACCCTCGTCGAGTCCGGCGTAGTCGAGCCACCGCACCGCGTCCGCCCGCGCCGGGTCCGTGGCGAACGGGTCCGCCATGAATCCGTCGGTCACAAATGCCGACGCTTGCTTTTCCGGGCGGTTTTCCGCGTGTGCCCTGAGCACAGCGGTGACGCTGGGGGCGGTGACGATTCCCGCCATATCCGAGGCCCTGCCCTTCGTTTCCGCTAATTGGTTTCGGCAGACCCGAAACAGAACTGTCGTGTCTTTCTACCGGCGGCCACGGAACCCTGTGAAGGCGACTGACAACAAACTGCAGGACACGCTGCACGGCACTCCCCCGAAGTGGCCAAATCACCCAAATCGCGCACCTAGCCAGGGGAGTTGCGGCCGGTACCGGCCATGGGATCCCACGCCGCAGCCGTGTTCCGCCAAGTAGGGTCACAGGGCGGCAGCCATTTACCGGCGCGGCTCGGACCTTCTCCCCATGAGGAATTCCATGACCAGCACACAGCTGTCACCGACTCCGGAAGCCGGAATCACCGGAAAGCATCCCGACTGGCACGGCAGCAGTCCGGCCGCGCAATTATGGATTCTGACCGTCCGCTCGGTGAAAGCCCATTTCAAGCACCCCCCGACGCTGCTTCTCGGCATGCTCCAACCGGTGTTCATGCTGTTGCTGCTCAGCGAGGTCTTCGGCAGCATCGTCGACCGCGGCCAGTTACCCGACAACGTCAGCTATCTGGACTATCTGCTGCCCGCGCTGCTGATCTCCACCGGCATCGGGCCGGCCGTGGCGTCCGGCATCGGTCTCGTCCGGGACATGGACAACGGGGCCGTGGCCCGGCTGCGCACGCTGCCCATCCACGCCCCCTTGCTGCTGTTCGCCCGCAGCTTCGCCGATCTGCTGCGCACCACCGGGCAGTTGGTGATCGTCCTGCTGGTGTCGGTGGTGTTCCTGGGCAGCGATCCGGCAGGCGGCGCCCTGGGGCTGCTGGCCGCACTGCTGCTGACCTGTGTCGTGGTGTGGGCGCTGACCTGGATCTTCCTGGCGCTGGCGGCATGGCTGCGCAGCGCCGAGGCGATGCAGAGCGCGGCCTACCTTGCGACGTTCCCGCTGATGTTCGCCTCCAGCGCCTTCGTCCCGGTGGAGCGGATGCCGGGCTGGCTCCAGGTGCTCGCGATACTCAACCCGCTCTCGTACGCCATGGACGCGACTCGCGCACTCACCCTGGACCAGCCACTGGGCATGCAGGTGTGGTCCGCGCTGGCGGCGAGCGCCCTGGTGGCCGTCGTCGGCTCGACCGTGGCGATACGGGGTTTCCGGCGGCCTCTCACCTGACCCGGCCCACCCCCTCACCCGACCCGAACCACCCTCGCCTTCTCTCCTGTCTCTTGTGCCTGACGAACCTCTTGTGCCTGACGAACCTCTTGTGCCTGACGAAACGGAGCGCCCCATGACCGAATCCCGACCGGACGAACCGGAGCTCCTGGCCCGGCTGACCGCCGCGCCCGGCAGCGACCCCGAGATCTGGCTCGACGGACACCTGGACGAGATACGGGAGTCGGTGGCCCGGCACGGTGCCGTGCTGGTGCGTGGGCTACCACTGGACGACCGTGCCCGGGCCGTCGCCGCCGTACGCCGGGTCATCGGCACGGGCATGGTCGAGCGCGAAGGGTTCGCACCCCGCGCCCCGTACGGGCGGGCGGCGGGCGTGTACTCGTCCTCGCACTGGCCGGCCGACCAGCCCATGTGCATGCACCACGAGCTCAGCTACGCGGCCGAGACACCCAGCCTGCTCGCCTTCGCCTGTGTCACCCCGCCCTCCTCCGGCGGGGTGACGGCCCTCGCCGACTCCCGTGCCGTGCTGCGGGATCTGCCGGCCGAACTCGTCGATCGCTTCGAGCGCCACGGCTGGCTGCTGACCCGCCACTACAACCCGTTCCTCGGGATCGGCTGGCAGGACGCCTTCGACGCCAAGGACCGTACCGAGGTGGAGCGTTACTGCGCGGATCACGGCATCACGGCGCACTGGGACGAGGAGGGCGGGCTCCGTACCCGGCAGATCCGGTCGGCGGTGGTACCGCATCCCGTATCGGGTGAGCGGTGCTGGTTCAACCAGATCGCGTTCCTCAACGAGTGGACCATGGCGCCCGACGTACGGGAGTTCCTGACCTCGGAGTTCGGCCCCGAGGGTCTGCCCTTCAACACCTTCTACGGTGACGGCTCGCCGCTGGACCGAGCCACCGTGGATCTGATCAACGAGGTCTACGAGCGGCACACGGTGCGCGAGCCGTGGCAGCACGGCGACGTGATGGTGGTCGACAACTTCCGTACGGCCCACAGCCGCGAGCCGTACCAGGGCGAGCGGGAGATCGTCGTGGGCCTGGGCGAACCGCTCCGCCGTTAGCCCGCGCAACCAGGAGAAGGGGCCGCACCTGCCGGGTGCGGCCCCTCTGGCGTGCGCCTCGCCGTTACCCGGGTTCTCCCGGTCCCGTCGATGCTCCCGGTCCCGCCGGTGCTCCCGGCCGTGCGCAGCGCAGGCGCACCACGTCGGCGGCATCCACCGGCCGGGTGCTGACGAAGTAGGGCCCGCCCTGTTCCAGTTCGAGGATGGTGACATGGTCGGAGACCGCCTTCCAGTCCCCGTACCCCTGGGCGTAGTCCGCCGCAGCGGGGTCGTCACGGGCCACCACGACGTCCACCGGGGCGTCGATCCGGTACGCCGCCGTGTCCTCGCGCAGCCGGATCAGCCGACTGCCCGCGGTCAGCACGTCGTGCCGGTAGGCGCGGCCCACCACCTCGGCGCGCCCCGGTTCCGGCAGGTCGAGCTCGACGTGGGCGTTGCCCGCCCGCAGCCGGGCGAGCAGGGCGGTGTCGTCGGTGGCCGCTGCCTCGGCCATCTCGGCGGCCCGCGTGTCGGCCTCGCCGAGCAGCAGGCCGCCGAGGAAGACGCGCTCGGCGGGTCGGCCCGCATCGGCCAGCAGCCGGGCCGTCTCCAGCGCGGCGGCGCCGCCCGTGCCCTGGCCCCAGAGCAGTACGGGTGTGGTGACCTGCTCGGCGAGTTCGTCCCGTACCCGCCGGGCGATGTCCGGGACATCCAGCATCGGCTCGCCCGCGCCCGCGCCGGTGAAATCGTGGCCCGGGGGTTCCACGCCCAGCACCGCGATCCCGTCGCGGTCCAACTCGGCTGCCAGGGAACGGAAGTTGACGGCGTTGCCGCCCGCGTAGGGGAAGCAGACGAGGGTGCGGTGCGGATCGCGTACGGCGGACAGCTGCTGGAGCAGCCCGGTGGCCGCCGTGCCCGTAGCACCGGCGTCGAGAGCCGCGGCGAGGTCGGCGAGCACCGGGTGGGCCGCGAGGTCCTTCAGCGACAGCGCCCGGTCGAGGCGGACGAGGAACCGCACGGCGGCGAGCGAGGTGCCGCCGAGCTCGAAGAAGCTGTCGGACCTGCCGATGCGCTCCGGCGGTACGCCGAGGACCTCCGACCACAGCTGAGCGAGGCGCCGCTCGGCGGGAGTGGCCGGCGCGTCTTCAGCGCTCTGGCCCGGCATCGCGGCCCGCCGGACCAGCGACTTCTTGTCGATCTTGCCGTTCTCGGTGAGCGGCAGCCGCTCCATGCGGTGGATATGTGTGGGCACCATGTACTCCGGCAGCACCGTGGCGAGGAACTCCCGTACCCGCTCGGCGGGCAGCTCCTCTTCATCGGCGGCGCTGAAGAAGGCGACGAGGCTGCGCTGTTCGCCGGTGCCGTCGACGACCACGGCGGCCTCGCGTACGCCGGCCATGGCCAGCAGCTTGCTCTCGATGTCGCCGATCTCGATGCGGAAGCCGCGGATCTTGACCTGCTCGTCGCGGCGGCCCAGGAACTCGATGCGGCCCTCGGGCAGCCACCGTCCGAAGTCCCCGGTCCGGTACATCCGGGTGTCCGGCCGGAAGGGATCGGGGACGAAGGCCTGCCGGGTGCGCTCCTCGTCGTTGATGTATCCGCGGCCCACGCAGACCCCGGAGAAGGCGATCTCGCCGGGTGAACCGAGCGGTACCAGCGCCAGGTTCTCGTCGAGGACGTAGGTGTTGACGTTGCGCAGCGAGCGCCCGACTGACACGAAGTCCCGTTCCGGGACCCGGTCCATTACTTCGTGCATGGCGTCGTCGGAGGTCTCCGTGGCGCCATAGGCGTTGATCAGCTTGATCCCGGGACAGGCGGCGAACCAGCGCTGCACCAGTTCGTACTTGAGCGCCTCGCCGGTGACGGAGACAACGCGCAGATCACCGAGCGGGCGCGGGTGCTGTTCCAGCCGGGTGAGCAGGACCTCCAGGTAGGAGGGGACGACCTGGGCGACCGTGACCCGGCCGGCGACGAGTTCGTCGAGGAAGGCGGGTACGTCGAGCTGGGTGGCGGTGTCGAAGACACGGACGCTGCCGCCGGTGACGAGGGGCGCCGCGAACTGCCACAGGGAGATGTCGAAGCACTGCGAGGCGATCTGGGTGACGACCTCACCGGGGCCGGGTGCCATCCCGGTGTCGTCGATCTTCATGTAGAGGTGGTTGACGAAGCCGGCGTGCTCGCACAGCGCGCCCTTGGGGGTGCCGGTGGAGCCCGAGGTGAAGTAGATGTACGCGGCCTGGTCGGGTGGGATGGGCACGCGCGGCGCGTGCCTGGGGCCGTCCTCCGTGAGGACGCCCGGCACCGAGAGCGCGGTGAGGTCGCGGGTGCCGGCGGCTTTTCGTACGAGTTCCTCACTGCCCGGCTCGGTCAGCGCGAACGCACAGGCACTGCGGTCCAGTTGGGCGGCCACCCGCTCGGCCGGGAAGTCCGGCGACACCGGCAGGTAGACGCCGCCCGCCTTGAACACGCCGATCGCCGCGGCGATCCAGTCCGGACTGCGGTCCATGACGACGGCGACCACGTCCTCCGCGCCCACCCCGGCGGAGAGCAGCGCGTGCGCGATCCGGTTGGCCCGCTCGTCCAGCTCCCGGTACGTCCACCGGGTCTGCCGGTGCTCGACGGCCACCGCCTCCGGGTTGTCCCGCACCCGCTCCTCGAACAGGTCCACGAAGGTCAGTTCGGACAGCTCGACCCGCGGCCCGGCGAGACCGTGGATCAGGTGCTGGCACTCCTGGTCCGTCAGCAGGCTTTGCGGTTCGTGCCGTTCCTGCGGATCCGCCACCAGCAGCCGCAGCGCTGCCAGGTGGTATCCCGCGAGCCGCTCGGCGTACGTCCCGTCGACGGCGGACCGGTCGTGCAGCACGCGCAGCGCGAGCCCGCCCTCGTCGTCCCGGTCCCACGCGACGCGCACCACCGCGCCTTCGGGGAGCGCGTTCGGCTCGCCGACTGCCGTGATGGCCAAGCCCGTCAGGTCCAGCACGGCCTCCGGCAGCACCCCGCCGAGGGCACCGGGCTCGCGGTCGGCGGCCTCGGCGGCGGCGGTGACGAGTTCCGCCCACGTGGAGTCGGTGACGTACAGACTCAGCGGGCGGGCGTGCCCCGGGCCCGTCGGTGGCACATAGCCGAGGAGCAGGTCGCGTTCGGCTGCCACGGTGGCCAGCACCCGGGCGTGCGCGGCGAGAAGGAGGGCCTCCACCGGCGTACCCAGCCGCTCGGCGGTGTGCTCCAGTCCGTCCGCGAGTTCGGCGTGGAGCCGGACGCCGTGCACCCCCGTACCGGACTCCCCGCCGGAGGGCGGTGTCCACCGCGGGATTCTGGTGAAGGCGTGGTTCTGGGCTTGGTCGCTCATCATCGTCCCCCGGCTCCCTGTGCGGGTCCTGCGAGATTCTCGTGCTGCGGGCGTTCTTCCGGGTCCGTCTGCCCGATCGTGATCAGCCGGGTGGCGTCCCACGCGCGTGCCCCCGCCTGCTGCGGGTCCGCGCCCGTGGCGACCACGCTGCCCAGCCGGTCCTGGAAGGAGTTGGTACGGCGCACCGTCCGCCCGACGGCGGTGTTGATCCCGACGGCGACCACACCGGGCGCCTCGCGCGCGGCCGTGAGGCCCGCGATGTCGGTGACCCGCCCCTCGCGCTCCATGTGCAGGAACCGGACAGCGGCACGCCCCGCCGCGTCCCGGGCGGGCGGCACCGGCTGCCCGGCCGCACGGGCGATCACCGCGTCGACGAGGTCGATGCCGAGGGCGGCGCGCACCGCGACGGGGATCATGCCGCCCGCGAGCCTCGGGTTGACCTCGATGACGACGGGGCCCTCGTCGGTCAGCCGCAGTTCGGTGTGGGCGGCGCCCCAGCCGAGGCCGAGTGCCGCGAGCGCCCGCAGTGCGGTGTCGCCGAGCGCGGCGGCGGTCCGCTCCGGCACTGGCGCGGGCACGTCGTGCCCGGTCTCCACGAAGTACGGCTCGGGTCCGATGTGTTTGGCGACGGCGGTGACGACCGCACCGTCGAAGGTCTCCACCGAGAACTCGGGTCCCTGGACCGCCGCCTCGACCAGGATCCGGCCCGGAACGGGATTGCCGCGCTCGTCGGTCGCCCGGCCCAGCAGTTCGGCCGCCCACGCCCGGGTCTCGGCCGCGTCCCGGCACAGCCGTACGCCGACCGAGCCCGACCCGAGCACCGGCTTCAGCACGACCGGGTGGCCGATCGCCGCCGCCGCGCGCACCGCCTGGCCCGCCTCGGTGGCGGCCGTGAACCGGGGCACCGGGACACCCGCGGCCGCGAGCTCGATCCGCTGGGTCTCCTTGTCGCGGCAGCGGGCGATGGCGTCCCCGTCGGCGGCGGGCAGCCCGAGCTTGGCGGCGACGAGGGCGGCGGTGGACACGAAGTACTCGGAGCTGGAGGCGATCCCGGCGAGCCCGCCGTCCCGCAGGAGTTCGGCGCAGTGGTCGAGTACGGCGGCCATGTCACCGGTGTCGAGCACCCGGGTCTCGACGCCGTCCTGTTCAACGTACACATAGCGGGCGGCGTCCCGGGTCAGCAGCACGGGCCGCAGTCCGCGCGCCCACGCGGCGGCGCAGAACTCCCGTCCGGTCCCGGTGGTGTTGCTCTCCACGAACGCGAACCACTGCTGCCCGCTCACGGCGCGCCCTCCCTGTGCTCGTCCCCTGCCGTCAGCAGTGACCCGACAGCCTTGTCCAGTCGCTGCCGTGCGTCGCGCGTGTGGGCGCGGTGTTCGGCGAGCCATGTCCCGTGCGCGGTGAGCCGATCCCGCAGGACGCCCACGGTCCGGTCGCACTCGCCGGGGCCGCCTCCCCGGTCGTGCGCGTCGACCGCCGCGCGCAGTGAGGGCACAGCGACGGACACCCCGTCCGGTGCCCCCTCGGGCGGGTCGATCCCGGTGAGTTCCGTGGCCCCGGACTCGATCGCGTCGCGCACCGCGGCTCCCACGACGTGGTGTGCCGTGCGGAACGGAACCCCTTGTGCGACCAGCCGGTTGGCGATCACGGTGGCGGTGACGAAGCCTTCCTCCGCGCGCCGCTCCATCCGCTCCGGGACCGGGCGGGCACCGCTGACCAGGACCTGGGCGAGAAGGACGCAGTCCCGTACGGCGGCCAGCGCCGGCCAGGCCACGGCGACCGCCTCCGTGCCGACCTCGATGGAGTTGGTGAACGGGGTCGACTTCATGGCGGAGGCGGACGCCGTCCAGGCGCCGACGGCCGCCGCGGCCTTGGCCTTGACGTGTTCCAGCAGGAAGGCGTTGCGTTTCTGCGGCATGGCGGAGCTGCCGCCCACGAGCCGCTCCGGGAAGTCGACGAACCCGAACTCCTGGGTGCTCCACAGCTGGAGGTCGGTGGCGAGCCGGCTCAGCGTCAGTGCCGCGGAGGCAGTGTTGGCCAGGGCGCGCAGCACGGTGTCCCGGGCCGCCACCGCGTCCGTGGCGTGCAGCGGTGGCCCGGCGAAGCCCAGCAGCTCGGCGGTGCGGGCCGGTTCGATGGGCAGGTCGGTGCCGGAGACGGCCCCTGCGCCCAGGGGGCAGCGGTCCAGCTCGTCCACCGTGTGGCGCAGCGCGGTGAGGTCGCGGTCGAGGGCGGTCGCGATCCCGGCCAGGTAGTAGCCGTAGCCGACCGGCATGGCCGGCTGGAAGTGTGTGTAGATCGGCATGACCACCTCGCGGTGGGCGCGTGCCCGGGAGAGCAGGACCGCCTGGAGCCGCAGCAACTCGCCTAGCAGATCGGCGAGTTCGGTGCGCAGCCGCATCGCCGTGACGGTGGCCTTGATGTCGTTGCGGGAGCGCCCGGTGTGCAGCTTGCCTCCGACGTCCGCACCGAGCTCGGCCACCAGGTGGCCCTCGTACATCATGTACAGGCCGCGCGGCGCCGGAAGGCCGTGCAGCTCGCGGAAGTCCTCCGCGCGCAGCCGGGTGATCCGGGCGAGGAGCGCGCCGGCCGGGCCGGGCGGCAGCAGTCCGCACTCGGTGAGCATCACCACGTGCGCCAGGTCGATGGTGGTGATGGGCCCCAGCTCCTGGCGTATCGCCTCGGGGCCGGGTTCGCCGAACCCGTACACGACCCGCCGGGTGCGCGGGCGCAGTGTCGCGGTGAGTCGCCCCGTACCGGTTGCCGTCTGCGCGGCGGTCGGCGTGGGCGTTGCGTCGGCCGTCACGACAGGGCCCGCTCCTGGACGGTCTGCCGGGCGCGGGGGACGACGCCGGGCACCTCCTCGTAGGAGCGGCGGCCCCAGACGAGCCGGGTCCAGTGGTCGTCGGCCTCGGCGGGCGAGCCGACGGTGACGGGTTCAGTGGGGCGCTCGGCCAGCAGATAGCCCTCGGCGGCGAGCCACTTGTCGTCGTAGACCGTGGCCTGGTAGCGGTATCCCTCGTCGGGGAGCATCACCACGCACAGCTGATCGGGGTGGTTGGCCGCGTACCACTGGGCGACGAGGTGGGCGGCGCCGCTGGTCGGGCCCTGGAAGAGGGCGTGCTGGGCGTGCAGGGCGCGGGTCTGGGCGAAGGCCTCGGCGGCGGAGCACCAGTGGATCTCGTCGAAGACCGTGTGGTCGAGGTTGGGCGGCCACAGGCTGTTGCCCAGGCCGCGCAGCGTGCGGGGTCCGTCGGGCTGGCCGAAGAGCACGCTGCGGTGGCTGTCCACGCCGACGGCGAGCGTGTGCGGGGTGTGTTCGCGCAGGCCGCGCACGGTGCCGACCATCGATCCAGCGGTGCCCACGGTGCCGATCAGGCAGTCCACGGTGCCGAGGGTGCGGCTGAGCTGTTCCGCCACCAGCGCGTACGAGCGTGGGTTGTCGGGGTTGCTGTACTGCTCCGGGCAGTAGGTGGACGGCAGGCCGGCCCGTATCTCGGCGAGCCGCTGGAGTCGGGCGCCCTGGTAGCCGCCGACGGGTGCGGGCACCGTGCACATCTCGACCTTGGCGCCGAGGTCGGCCAGCCGGCGGTGCATGTTGTCGTCGATGGCGGGGTCGCTGACCAGGATCAGCTCGCGTTCCATCAGCGCGGCCTGCATGGCCAGCGCCAGCCCGAAGGTGCCCGAGGTGGTCTCGACGATCACGGCGTCGTCCTCGAGCTCACCGCGCTCGATGGCCCGGCGCAGGATGTACTCCGCGGGCACCAGCTTCATCAGGGTGAACACCGCCCCGTAGAGGTTGGGGCCGAGCCGGACCAGGCGCGGCAGCATCTGGGCCTCGGCGATGGAGTGGTACGTGAGTGTGCTCAGCGGCGGCATGGGAGAACTCCCTGGAAGGTATGGGGGGTGGGGCGAGGAGATGCTTCGGCTTCGGCAGGCGGTCAGGAGAGGACCGGCAGCTCGGGGAGCCGCTCGGCGAGGGACACATAGACGTCGTCGAGCGTCGGCTCGGACAGGGCGATGCCCGTGATCGCGACTCCGGCCTCGTCCAGCGCCCGTACCACCGCCGCCAGCGCGGCGGACTCCCGTACCGGCGCCACGACCGTGCCGGCCGGTTCGCCGGGCTGCGGTTCGAGACCCGCGCGGTGCAGCGCGGCCAGCGCCGCCGGCCTGGAGGCGGGATCGGCGAGGGTGGCCCGTACGGTACTGACGCCGAGCTGCTCCTTGAGCTGGGCCACCGAGCCGTCGGCGATGATCCGACCGTGGCCCAGTACGATCACCCGGTCCGCCAACTGCTCGGCCTCTTCGAGGTACTGAGTGGTCAGCAGGACGGTCGTGCCACCCGCCACCGCCGACCGGACCATCTCCCAGAGCGCGCCGCGGCTGACCGGATCCAGCCCCGTGGTGGGTTCGTCGAGGAACAGCACCCGGGGGTGGCCGACGAAGCTGCTGGCGAGATCGAGACGGCGGCGCATCCCGCCCGAGTAGGTCGACGCCGCCCGGTCGGCCGCGCCGGTCAGGGCGAAGGCGTCCAGCAACTCCCCTGCCCTGGTGCGGGCTTCGGCCCGGCGTGCACCGAGCAGCCGGGCCACCAGGACGAGGTTGTCCCGGCCGGACAGGCTCCCGTCCACCGCGGCGAACTGGCCCGTCAGCCCGATGCGCCGACGCACTTCACGCGCCTGGCGCACCACGTCGTATCCGGCCACCCGTGCCACCCCCTGGGTCGGGGGCAGCGCGGTGGCGAGAATGCTGACCAGCGTGCTCTTGCCCGCCCCGTTGTGGCCGAGCAGGCAGAGCACTTTCCCCTGTCCCATACGGAAGCTGACACCGTCCAAAGCCCGCGTGCTTCCGTAGGAACGGCTTAATTCTTCGGTTTCGATCATCACGCTGTTCACCGGGGCGTCATTCCTCGCAGAGGGCGGCAGGGGCAGTCCGGTGAGGACTGATGAATTCCTACATTCCCTGCTCTTTGCCCCGCAAGGAGCGCTACAGCAAGCTGCCAGGCGTACCGGGCCGATCGCGGGAAACCGGCCCGCCACGACAAGTTGTTACGGCTCCCTTACGTTGAATCGTCGGGGGAACCATTGTCCGGAGGACTGCTGGCCGCAAGTGGCAGCAGGCCGAGTTCCATGGCGCGGGCTCCGGCCTGGAACCTTGAATTCGCGCCGAGTTCACGCGTGATTTCGGCGACATTCCTACGGTAGGTACGCACCGACACGCCGAGTTCGCGGGCGGCCACTTCGTCCGTGCGGCCGGAACTGAGGGCAAGCAGAATCCGCCGGGCCACGGCGCTGCGGGTCCGGCCGGTGAGGCGCCGGTGGTCCTCCAGCGCCGCACTGAGGCTCCAGGCGGCCATGAAGAGGGTGCGCTGATTGCGCAGCACGGCCGGAGCCCGCACCAGCGCGGCCTCGTGCCAGGGCCCCTCTACGCGCGACCACACCACGCTCAACAGCCCGTCGACGAGCACCATTTCCTGCAGAGGTGCCCTCAGGAGCCGGACCTCGACCCCGGAGGCGTACTTGTCCAGCAGGGCCAGCAGGGACGGGTTCTCCAGCAGTCCGAACCGTCCCAGCACCCTGACATCGATACCCCGGGCGGCAGCCCGGCCCAGCCTGGCCACCAGCCGGGCCGTTACTTGATCGTTTCTCCCGGAGAGCACCACGGCGACGGTCCGTTCCGCCGATTCGATGAAGCGCTCGGCGGCGTCCACCCCCTCGTCCGACTCCATCGCGGTCAGCAGTCGCCCCTCATTGCGATGGCGGTCGACCGCCGTCTCCACAAGTCTCCGGGCCTCCAGTAACATGCGCTCTATCTCACCACTGGAGAGCCGGCGGCCTTCCGGTATTCGGATGGCATCAGAATCAGTGACGGCGCCGGTGAGAGTGACGGTGGACACGTTGTTGGCAGACATACTTGGCACAGCTCCCCCTGAAAGCTTGACCAAAATCATCCTGCATTGCACTCCCCCGTTGGCGGCCGGCCAGCCATTCTGGACGATATACATCAGGACTGGACCAGTCAATTATTTGAGGATGCACGCACTTTACGGAAGTCCGCATGGCGGAAGTGCGGAAAACCTCATGGTGAACTGAGGATTTCCGTACGCACGGCTCATACGCGGCTCGCATGAGCCATGCGCCCGGCTACTGCGTCCCCGGCACCTTCCGGTTCACCCGGTGAGGCGGCAGGGCGGCCGCATCAGGACAACTGGCCGTCGTAGTCCGGCAACTTGAAGGTGCGGTCCGCGTGGCCGCCCACCAGGTCGGACGTGTTGTTCCCGATGTTGGCGATGATGGTGTAGCCCTTGGCCTCGATGTCGACCCGCTTCGCCGTCTTGTATTCGGCGGTGTCACCGAAGAGTTCGTCCAGCCGACGCTGGTACAGGCCCGTTACGGGATACCCGACATGCACCAGGTTCCCCCGGGTCACCTGCTCCAGCACGTCCGGGCGCGCCGTGATGAAGAACACCCCCACACCCCGGTCATGGGCGTAGCGGGCGAGATCCAGCACCGGAGCCACCGCGGGAGTCGGCGGGAACAACTGGAAGTGCGTCTCCAGCGAGGTGTTGTCGATGTCGAGCACGATGGCCTGCTTCTGACCGCCGGCGCCCGCGATCCGCTGCTCGACGTAGGGCCGCGCCTCGTCGATCACCTTGCGGACATCGCGCTGCCAGGTCGCATAGTCGACCGCGGCCGCGGCCGCCGCACGAGGGGTCGCGGCGGTGGCCGAGTTCACCACGGCCGCACGCGACGGCGTGTCGTCCGTCGTCTGCGCGCCGGCCCCGCCGGCCAGTCCGACCATCGCAGCCGTTGCTGTCGCGACGACGACCGCGCTCGACCGCGCCTTGCGTAAAGCACTTGTCATGGTTGATTCCTCCATATTCGGGCGTATTCGGCAGATCGTGACCGAGGGCCATCGATCACGTTCGAAGCTAAGTCGGCCGTCGGGTTCGGGCGAGCAGTGTGGCCGCTACAGGAGGACGCCCCACCGGGCGTACCCCCTGCTTTCAGACGGCCGGTCCGGTTCCATGACAGCTAGCTGCCAACGACGACCCGCCTTGGAACCGCTCCCAGAACGGCGTCATCGGCAGGGTCGTGGCGGCCGTTCCGGGACTCGTCGAGCACGCCGTCCGGGGCGTCACCGAAGGCGCCGATCCTCGCATCGGAACAAGGAACCGGCCCTGCCCGTTGGAATCGTCCAAAGGCTTCGGCACGCAGACCTCTCGGCAAAATAGTTGAATTGCAAAACCATCGCGAGGGTATTTCCGCAATGGCGCTTGAATGCTAGGCGGCCGACTTCCGATCCAGAAGGAATCATTTGCCTATGGACCGCATTCCCGCCCTCGATAGCTGCTCTGACCTCCGCAAAAGACACTCGCGACGGTAGGGTCGACCACCAGGACGAGGACGGCGACCATACGCACCCGCCGGGCAGGACGCAGCGATGCACTGGAAAGGAAGGACCCCCGCAGTGGCCACCGACCGGGGCAGACCTGACCTGAATCTACTGATTCCGCTGAACGCACTCCTTGTCGAGCGCAATGTGACGAAGGCGGCCGAGCGGCTTTCCATGGCGCAGCCGACGATGAGCACGACACTCGCCAAGTTGCGGCGCCACTTCGGCGACCCCCTGTTGATCCGGGAAGGCCGCACGCTGGTGCTCACTCCGTTCGCGGAGTCGCTGCGGCAACCGGTACAGACCGCTCTGGTCGCCGCGCTCGACGCGCTGAGCTTCGGCCACTCCTTCGACTCCCGCTCCGAACAACGGTCGTTCACCGTGATCGCGAGCGACTACGCGGCCTGCACACTCCTGCGCCCCGCACTGCGGGAACTGACCGCCGACGCACCCGGCGTGCGGGTCAATGTGGAGCCGCTGCGTGCGGATCTGATCGAGCAACTGCGCTCCGGCCGCTGCGACTTGCTCTTCTGGCCCTTACAGCTGGCAGGACCGGACCTGCTGGGCTTCCCGCACGAATCGCTGTTCACCGACGAGTTCATCGCCGTCGCCGACAAGGACCACCACGTCCCCGAGGAACCGCTGACCGCCAAGGCCCTTGCGCAGACGCCGGCGGTCCAGGTCAACGGCGTGGGCGGAAACCGGGTCGTGTCCGAGGTGAAGCTGAGCGAGCAGACACTGCGTCAACCGACCGCGATCACGGTGGAGTCCTTCACCCTTGCCCTCGGCATGGTCGCGGGGTCGGACCGGATCACACTGACCCAGCGCCGCCTCTTCGACCTGCTGGGTCCCGCACTCGGCCTGCGCGAGGTGCCGCTCGCCATACCCCACCCACCCCTGAACCTCGCCATGTTCTGGCACCCGAACACCATGCACTCCCCCGCGCATCAGTGGTTCCGGGGACGTCTGCGACAGATGGCCGCGCAGATGTGACCGGTGGATCAGAGGAAGCTGACCATGTTCGTGGCCCGGCGTCGGCGAGACACGGGCCGTAGGAGAGCTGCGGAGCGACCCGACCGCTACGAAATCGCCCGGCATGCCGCTGCGTTGAGAGGCGACCAGCGCTTGATTGCCTGGTCGTCAGCCGCGAGGGGTGTGAGCGGTACAGCCACTGCGCGGATCCCCCGCCGACGTCTGGCAGCAGCTGTCCTGCGGCGACGGCGCCAAGGACCCGCGTATCTACGGCTGGTCCGCCGCGAAGCTGCCCGTCACTATCGTCTTCGACCCCGACCCGCCCACGCACGAGCGGTGGGTGCTGGCCCGCCACAGCCTCGCGCGCCCCAACGAGATCGCCTACGACTTGGCCTATGCGCCCGTCGGCACCACCGTCGAGAACCTGGTCGGCGTCGCCGGCTCCCGCTGGGCGATCGAGGAGTGTTTCCAGATCGCCAAGGGGCAGTGTGGCCTGGACGGGTACGAGGTGCGGCGGCCTCCGGGCTGGTATCGGCACATCACCTTGGCCATGCTCGCGCACACCTTCCTCGCCGCCGGGGCCGCGGCGTCGGCGCACCGAACTGATCACGCAGGCGCAGACGGCACCAAGCCATTGCCCCCGCCTGCCACTACCGCAGACGAACCCGCCCCTGAAACGGCTTCCCGGAACCGGATGGTTGTGCCCGCGCTGCCAACTGTGCTCCCAGGAGGAGGTCTACAAGCCGCAGGTAGCACCACACGTACCTACCTCAAAGCAGCAAAGGCGAGTCCCGGCCAAACCCTGGCACACCGCCGTCCGCATCCACACGGCAATACACAATGGGCGCTGTCAGTGCACGTCGGCCCGGAGGCCGCCCGACACGAGGACGAACTCAAGGGATTTCGATGAAATCGAGGCTGGTCTGGGGTGTTGCCGGGGCCGCCGTCGCCGCCCTCGCGGTGCGGGCGGTGGCCGCTGGGATAGAACGTCAGCCGGATCCCGTGCCCCGCGAAGTGCTGGGTCGTGAGCCCGAGGGCGAGGAGGTGTTCCTGTCCCGGCCCGACGGGACGGTGTTGCGCGCCGTCGTCGCGGGTGAAGGGCCCCCTGTGGTGTTGGCCCACGGCTACGGCGTCTCGCTCCTGGAGTGGAACCTGGTGCAGGCCACCCTGGTGGCTGGCGGTCACCGTGTCATCCTCTTCGACCAGCGCGGCCACGGGGGCTCCACCTGCGGTGCGGACGGCATCGGCTCCGGCCCGATGGCGCAGGACTACCTCGCGGTCCTCGAGCATTTCGACGTAAGGGACGCCGTGCTGGTCGGGCATTCCATGGGCGGGTTCGTCGCGCTGCGCGCTGTTCTCGACCATCCCGGCGTCGCCCGGCGGCTGCGCGGTCTGGTGCTGTTCGCGACCTGGGCGGGCCGCATCTACGACGGAGCGCCGCACAACCGGCTGCAGATACCGCTGCTGGAGAGGGGCGTCCTCCAGCAGCTGGCACGTACCCGGACCGGCGGAATCCTCTTCGGAGCCGCCCAGTGCGGAAAGCACCCCTCTCCGGCCATGATCGACATCTTCCTCGACGTCTTCCTCCGCCAGGACCATGCCCTGCTCGTACCGATCGTCCGGGCCTTCGCGCGCGAGAACCACTATCCGCGCTTGCCCGAGATCACGGTTCCCACCGTCGTCATGGTCGGCTCGGCCGACCGCAGCACACCGCCGAGCCACGCCCGGCGCCTCACCGCGGGGATACCCGGGGCCCGCCTGGTCACCGTGCCGGATGCCGGACACATGCTCAACTGGGAGGACCCACACGCCCTGGTGGAGGCCGTCGTGTCCCTGCACGCGGCCGACCGAGCCGGCTGACGCCCCCTCGACAATGGCCGAGAGCACGGTGGGATTCCCCCGCCGCTACCGCTTGGGTGAAGGGATCGAGCAACCGGGTGAGGCAGGGGGGCACAGGTGTACGACTACATCATCGTGGGCGCCGGATCGGCCGGGTGCGTGCTGGCGGACCGGCTCACCGAGGACGAGAGCGCACGAGTGCTGCTGCTCGAGGCGGGCCCTGTGGACGATGCCGCGGAGATCCACGTTCCAGCGGCGTTCAGCAAGCTCTTCCAGACGAAGTACGACTGGAGTTACCTCAGCGAGTGTGAGCCGGGGCTGGACGGCCGCCGTCGATATCTGCCCAGGGGCCGCATGCTCGGCGGCTGCTCCTCGATGAACGCGATGATCTACATACGAGGCAATCGCCGCGACTACGACGCCTGGGCGGCCGGCGGCGCCGACGGTTGGAGCTGGCAGGACGTACTGCCGTACTTTCTTCGGGCCGAGGACTTCACGGGCGCCACGTCACCGTGGCACGCCACCGGCGGTCCGCTCACGGTCAGCGAAGGCCGCTCCCGACATCCGTTGATGGACGCCTATGTGGCGGCGGCACAGGAAGCCGGCCACCCCTACACCAGCGATTTCAACGGCCCCGAGCAGGACGGCGTCGGCTACTACCACCTCACTCAGCGCGATGGTCTGCGCTGCAGCACGGCCGACGCATATCTGCGGCCTGCCCTGTCCCGGCCGAACCTCGAGGTGCTGACCGGCGCCCAGTGCACCCGCGTACTGCTCGACGGCGACCGTGCGACCGGCGTCGAGGTGGACCGGGACGGCGAACTGCTGTGCCTGCGCGCCGAACGGGAGGTCGTGCTGGCAGCCGGTGCCTACAACTCTCCGCAGCTGCTCATGCTCTCCGGCATCGGCCCAGGCGGCGAACTGGCGGCCCGCGGCATCACGCCCCGCGTCGACCTCCCGGTCGGGGAGAACCTGCAGGATCATCCCCATGTCGGGCTGGGCTATCTCACCGACACCGAATCGCTGTTCACCGCCGAAACGCCGGACAATCTCCGCCTGCTCGAGACCGAGGGCCGCGGTCCGCTCACCTCGAACGTCGGCGAGGCCGGCGGGTTCCACCGCACTCGTGAGGGACTGGACGCCCCCGACATCCAGGTGCACGCCACACCGGTGATGTTCCATGAGGAGGGCATCAGCCCCGTGACCGGCCACGCCTTCATGTTCGGTGCGGTCCTGCTCGCTCCCACGAGCCGGGGCAAGGTCTCCCTACGCTCGGCGCTCCCCAGCGCCAAGCCACACATTCTGCACAACTACCTGACCACCGAAGAGGATCGCGCCACGATGATCCGGGCACTGCGGATACTGCTCGACATCGCCGACCAGCCCAGCCTGGCCAAGCACCGCCGTGCCGACTTCCGCGTGCCGCGCTCCACGGACGACGCCGGCCTGCTCGATTTCGCCCGGCGCGAGCTGCAGACCCTCTATCACCCGGCGGGCACCTGCTCCATCGGCCCGGTCGTGGATTCCCGGCTCAGGGTGCACGGTGTGAGCGGCCTGCGGGTGGTGGACGCCTCGGTGATGCCCACCGTGGTGCGGGGCAACACCAACGCCCCCACGATCATGATCGCGGAAAAGGCCGCAGACATGATCCGCGGTCTCCCGGCGCCGGTGTGACCGCTTACGGAGCTCGAAGCCCTGTTGGAAGTCGTGCCGTTCCTGCTCCGATGTTCGGGACGGGCTGGTCTGCGCGCTGCGCGTCCACCTCTCGTGTGGCACCTGAGACAGCGCTACCGACCGTCCCCTCCACCGATAGCCCGGTACAGGGCGACCAGTGCGGCGCACACAGGGGCCGGGGGTCGGCGGCGGCTCCGTGAGCGGCGCAACGCCCCGGCGGTCCCTTCGGCAACACGGCTGTCGCGCATCGCGCCGCTCACTTCCGAGCCGCCTCTTCCAGCCGGGTGCTCGCACCGTCAGTGCAGCAGCATGGGCACCCTCAGGGGCACCCGCTCATGACGCTGCGCAGCAGGTCGACGATGGGCTGCACCGGGACGGTCGGGTCGAAGGCGCGCTGGACGCCGAGCCCGATGCCGAGGCTGAGCAGAGTCAGGGCGGCGGTGTCGGCGGGCAGGGAAGGTGTGATGCCGAGTTCGTCCGCCTGGGCCCTGATCAGGTCCGCGAGCGCGTCGGTGACGGTGCGCCGACGCTGGGCGAGCTGCTCGCACACCTGCTGGTCGCGGCGGTTGGCGGTGGCGAACTCGACTTCCAGGGAGGTCCACGAGCTGTCGCCGATGGTCTCGTCGGCCCAGCGGGCGAATCCCGCGATCCGGTCCTCGAAGCGGGGTGCGTCGCCCATCGCGGCGGCCAGCTGTGTCACCTGTTCCGCGGCGATGCGGTCGAGGACGGCCAGGCACAACTCGTTCTTGGTGGCGAAGTTGGAGTACACCGCCCCCTTCGAGTAGCCCGCCGCCTCGGCGACACGCTCCATTGACGTCGCCGTGAAGCCGTCGCCCAGGAAGAGCGTGTACGCGGTGTCGAGGACGTGTTCGCGGGTGCGGGCCTGGCTTTCGGCCCGGGTCAGTCTTGCCACCCTCGGAGGATACCGCTAGCTTTCGGATTCCCATGGAATTCGAATACCGGGAGAATCTATGGCGGGTCGACGGCGCGGACTGGTCGTCGGGTGCGGCGGCACCCTCGGCTTCACTTGGGCGGTTGCGGCGCTGGCCGCGGTCGAGGAGCAGCTCGACTGGGATGCCCGCACGGCAGAGGTGCTGGTGGGGACGTCGGCGGGGGCGGAGGTCGTGTCCGCGCTCGGGTCCGGCCGGTCGGTCTCCGACCTGCTCGCGGCACTGCAGGGCCGGTCCGACGCGGACCCTCTGCTCCTGCGGCACGTCGGCACACACCCGGGCGCCCTGCCACCGGTTCCATGGCCGGGACTGCCGGGCGCCGGGCTGACGGCGGCGGCAGCGCGGGGCCGTGTCCCGCTCGGGCCGGGGCTGCTCGGCCTCCTGCCGCGCGGCCGGGGGGACGCGGGGTGGCTTCGGGGCTTCGGCTCCGCGCTGGCGGACGGCCACACGTGGCTCGCCTCGTCCCGTACGTGGCTGGTGGCGACCGAGACGCGCTCCGGCAAGCGGGTCGCGTTCGGTTCGCCCGGCGCCCCGGTCGCCGACATCGGCAGCGCGATGGCCGCGTCGTGGGCCATCCCGGGCTGGTTCCCTCCCGTACGGATCGACCAGCGCTCCTACCTCGACGGCGGAATGTTGTCGCCGACGTCGGCCGACCTCGTGGCCCCGCTGGGCCTGGACGAGGTGGTGATCGTCGCCCCGATGGCGACGTCCGGGGGCGCGCCCGCCACCGGGCTGAGCCGCCTCGAACGCGTCCTCAGGCGCTGGATGACCCGGACCCTCGACGCGGAGGAACACCTGCTTCGGGCAGCGGGGACCCGCGTCGTGCGGATCGAGCCCGGCGCCGAGGAACTGGCCGTCATGGGCTTCAACTTCATGGACGTCGCCCGCCGCCCGGCCACCCTCGACGTCTCCCTGCGTACCGCGCCCAACCGTGTCAAGCGAGCCATCGACAGGAGCACCACGCCATGAGCGCCCATTTCGAGGTCATCGTCATCGGCGCCGGCATCTCCGGGGTCGGCGCGGGGGTCCGTTTGCGCGAGGCCGGGATCCGGGACTTTCTGATCATCGAGGCCGCCGACGACTTCGGCGGCACGTGGCGGGCCAACACCTATCCGGGCTGCCAGTGCGATGTGCCGTCCCGGCTCTACAGCTACTCGTTCGCGCCGAACCCGGACTGGATGAGGGTGTACGCGCATCAGCCGGAGATCCTCGCCTATGTGAAAGGGGTCGCCGACCGGTACCGGCTGCGCGAGCACACCCGGTTCGGCGTGCGCATGAGCGAGGCGCACTGGCAGCCCGACGCGGCACGGTGGCGGATCCGCACCAGTGGCGGCGAGTTCACCGCCCGGTTCCTGATCGCCGGTGCCGGGCCGTGGAACGAGCCACTCATCCCCGATGTCCCGGGCCTTGCGGAGTTTCCCGGCGAGATGTTCCACTCCGCGCGCTGGAACCACGACTACGACCTGCGCGGCAAGCGGGTCGCGGTGCTCGGCACCGGGGCATCGGCCGTGCAGTTCGTCCCGGCCATCGCCCCGCAGGTCGACCGTCTCCATCTGTTCCAGCGCACTGCTCAGTGGGTGCTGCCCAAGCCGGACCATCGCATACCGAAGGCTGAGCGGTGGGTGATGCGGCACGTGCCCGGCGCGCGGGCCGCGGTGGCCGCGGTGGAGTACCGGGCGATGGAGATGTTGGGCCGCGGATTTCGCAGGCCCTCGCTGCTGCGCGGCGTACAGGCCGTGGCACGCGCACACCTGCGCGCCACCGTCCGGCACCGTGAACTGCGCCGCAAGCTGACCCCCGACTACACCATCGGCTGCAAGCGCATCCTGTTCTCCAACCACTACTACCCGGCCCTCACCCGCCCGAATGTGGACGTGCACGCCTGCGCCGTCCGAACGGTCGACGGCAGCACCGTGCTCGGCGCCGACGGCAGCAGCGCCGACGTGGACGCGATCATCCTCGGTACGGGCTTTCACATCCTCGACATGCCCCTGTCGAACCTCATCCACGACGGCGCCGGACGTTCCCTCGCCGACCACTGGCAGGGCTCCCCCGAGGCGTACCTCGGCACCGTCACCGCCGGGTTCCCCAACGCGTTTCTGCTTCTCGGTCCCGGCCTGGGCACCGGGCACAGCTCGGCGTTCACCATCCTCGAAGCCCAGCTCGATCTCGTTTTCGGCGCGATCCGCTCAGCACGCGCCGAGGGGTGGGCGTCGCTCGAGGTACGCCGCGACGTGCAGAGCGCTTACAACACCGAACTGCAGGCCGCCCTCGCAGGCACCGTCTACAACGCCGGCGGATGCCGGAGCTACTACCTCGACGCCAACGGCCGCAACAGCTTCAGCTGGCCCTGGTCCACTGGCCGGCTCCGCACACGGGTGGCACGCTTCGACGCCCGCGACTTCACCGTCGTCCACCCCACCGGCCGGCAGGAGGTCAGCGCATGAGATTCCCCGCCATCGACATGCGCGGCACCGACAGACGATCTCGTGATCTCGACCGTGGCCCTGGCCAACGGAGAAAGCAGCGAAGTCGTACGCCGGGATCGCCCGGATCTCGCGTCGTGCGCTCTGCCGGAGCGATCGCGCATCGCGCGGCGAGGAGCTCCTGGACGGCGAAGGCGGTCTGGTCGTCGCAGGCCGCGATCTACACCCCGGCCAGCCCCGGCTCCGCGACATGCGCTTCATTGATCGGCCTCATGCACGCATGACGCGCCGGCGCCCCCCAAGGTTCTGCGATCGCCGTGTCTTCACTCGGACGGGCGGGTCAGTGGCCGCCCAACTCAACAAAGAACTCAACGCGTTGACCACCGGTGGTGATCGCGCAGTCACTCACGTGGAGTCGGTTCACCACAGCAGCTCCACGAAGGATCCTGCAGCAAGCCCACCTGGGCGCGCCACCAAACCGGGACGGTGTCACGCGCGGTGTCCTCGGCGCGCCGGTTACGGCAGAAAGACCAAGACGGCGAGTGCGTACAGTCCGACGGCCGTGGGCGTGAGGTATGCCTCCCAGTCGTTGATCCCTCTCTGCTCCGAGTCGTACATGGCGTGTTTGGTGCGTTGGACTCCGGCGAAGGTCCCCGCCATCGACAAGACCAGCCCGGAACCAACAATCCAGTTCACGCCGGTCGAGGTGAGGCTCCAGTGGACGTCGCACAAGCGGAGCACCAGGCCGAGTATGACGGGCGCACTGCTGACCGCGGCCACGTGGCCGGCCTTTCGGTAGGCGATCTCCTTGTTTTTGATCCACTGGCCGTCTGCCCACTCGGACTTGAGGTCCGCGTCGCTGGGGCCGGATTGCCAGCTGTCTGCGACGGCGAACGAGCTGAAGTACGTTGCCGCGAGCCCTCCCATACCGGTGGTGATCGCGAACAGGCCCTTCTGGTCCTTCAGGTAGATGGCGGCGAGGACCTCGAAGGACGCCAGGATCGATACGATGGAGATGGCTACGGGGACGCCGGTGTACATCACTGCCGGTGGGAGATTTGCCGTCTGGTCGCGTTCAGCGCCGATCGCGGCGAGACCGATGGACCCGGTCAGGCTGCCTATGGTGGCAACCACGAGCAGACCGCATGCCAGGGCCACTAATGTCTCCGAGCCCTTTGGCTTGTTCGATGTGAACAGGACCGTGACAGTGGGAATGGCGAGTGCCCCGAAAGCCCCGACGATGGGTGCGTAGGCTGCCGCGCCCTTTCGAATGTCGTAGCGTCCTTCGGCTGTTGTGGCTCCTGAACTGTTCCTCATGCGCGGACGCTAGGTCACCGGTGGCACCCAACAGGCCGAAACATAGATGCAGTTACGGATCTGATATGACATGGCATTGCATAGTATTCCTAATCATGACCCGGGCTGCAGCGGAGGCCGAGCGCTTCTCGGTGAAAGCCGAGCGTCGATGCGCGCCCGGGCGGTCGCCATCCGCCGCGCCGACACCCGCCGCGACGCCCCTGCTCTGACCGGCGTGCGCAGCCTTCTGGGGGCGCACTTCCACCTGTTGTCCGAGCGCCGTGCGCCGCCCCTTTTTCGGCAATCGCTGAGCAGCGGAACGTCCCGCCCGTCAGGCGTCCTTGAACTCCTGCCGCTGCCGCCCCAACCCCTCGATCTCCAGCTCCACGACGTCCCCGGCCCGCAGGAACGGCCTCGGCTCGGGTGCGCCCAGGGTCACCCCGGCCGGCGTCTCAAACACGGACTGAGCCTGGACCGGAGTCGTACCAGGCGGACGCGCGGGAGCTCATCTGTGCGGACCCATGGCCATCACCACCGGCAAGGACACCCTGCTCCGTCTCCTTCGCGCACTTCCCATCCCGGCGCCGGAGTTCGTCCCGTGTCTGGGGGTCGACGATTTCGCCGTGGGTCGTGGTCGTTGCCAACCCGGTGTGCGGGTTCTGTTGGTGATCAGCCGTGCGAAGCACAGGGGCGGCAGGCCGCTGCACTGGCGGAGCGGGAAGGCGACGATGTGGCTGAGGAGTTTGCGTTGCCAGCGTGACCACAGGTGCCATGCATCGCGGGCCCAGACCGGTTGGAGGTGGTAGCGGTCGACGAGCTGGCCGATGACGGACTCCACCCGTCGTCGCCTGCAAGTCAAGCCGGGTGGCAGGCATGCGGCCGACCGCGGATTGCCGTAGGGCGGACGGCTCCGACCACACGCCCATCAGCCTCTTCCCACCTCAGCTTTTCCCTTGAGAGGAGCCGCACCCCACCGCGTTCGCATGTGAAGCGGGACGTTCTTCGGCGAGCCATCGGGCTAGCGCGGTCAGGGTGAGTTCGACGCTGTCCGTCATGTAGCGGCGGAGCGCGTCCAGGTCGGCGCGCGTGGTGCCCAGCACCGGATCGAGACGCAGCAACTGCCAGGATTGCTGGACGACGGTTCCGCGCCCCTGGGGGCGGAAGGTCCAGCTCCAGTGCACGATGCCGTTCTCGGCGCCGCCGACGACGAAGCCGAAAGCCGCCCCCGGGTCGGCCTGCACGATCTGGGAGCGGGTGGTCCACTCCTTGCCGTCCCGGCGGTTTCGGCCGCTGAACCAGGCGCCGACTCGGGGTCCGGCGCCGAGGTCAAAGGCGACGTCACTGGCGTTGGGACTCCACCGGCCGATCGCGGACACGTCGCTGATCAGCTCGTAGACACGGGCTGGCGCAGCGTCGACCCAAGCGCGCCTGGTGAAGGCGAAGTCGGCTGCGTCGAGATCCTCGCAGGGGTTGTCTTCGGCGGTGATGGCGCTCAAGGTGACCTCCTGGGTGCGCGCGGGATGCCGGAACGGCTGCACCCCACTTCACCGGCAGTGAGGCCGGGGAGCCAGACACACTGCTGACTATCCACAACTGGGGCAGGCTGGCTGTTCGGAGGCGGCCCATACTTCGGAACCATGAACGCAAAATCGCAGCTCGGGGACTTTCTGCAGGCGCGGCGGTCGCAGTTGCGCCCGGAGGATGTCGGCGTGCCCACCTACGGCGAGCGTCGGCGTGTGCCGGGTCTTCGGCGTGAGGAGCTGGCGCTGCTTGCTGGCGTGAGTGCTTCCTACTACACCAGGCTGGAGCAGGGGCAGTCACTGAGCGCATCGCCCGAGGTATTGGACGCGCTCGCTGTGGCTCTGCGGCTGGACGAGTCCGAGCGGCGGTACCTGCACGACCTGGCCCGCCTGGGCAGGCATCGCGCCCAGCGCCGGCGGCCCGCGCCGGAGCGGGTGACGCCGGCGACCCGCCAGTTGCTGGACGTGCTGGCGGACGTTCCCGCGATCGTGCTGGGCCGACGCACCGATGTGCTGGCGTGGAACCGCCTGGGCCACGCGCTGTTCGCCGGGCACTTGGACCGTGGTGCCCCCGACCTGCCGGCGCAGCGCCCCAACATGGCCAGGCTGGTGTTCCTCGACTCTCATGTCCGTGGCCTGTACGCGGACTGGCCGAGCAAGGCCAGGGCGGTGGTGGGGAATCTGCGCGTGGTGGCGGGCCGGCACCCGGAGGACGTGGCGCTGCACGCGCTGCTGGGCGAACTGTCCGCGAAGAGTGCCGTGTTCGCCTCGATGTGGGCCGACCACCGGATCAAAGCGTGCACTGTCGCCGCCTACGAGATGTGCCACCCGCTGGTCGGGTCGCTGACGGTCCTTCAGCAGACCCTGAGCCACGGTCCGGGCCCCATCGTGGTGGTCGCCACCACGGAAACGGGCTCGCCCTCGCGGGCCGCTCTGGCCCTGCTCGCCCAGGCCACCACGCAGGCCGGCTTCTTGGCCGACCCGGCGCAGACGCGGCCACGGGTCGCCGAGGGCTGATCCCCCACAACGGCTGCGGGAGCTCGGCCGCAACGAGCCACCACCCATCCCACCCGGGCACGGCCAACGACCGGACCTCGACCAGGGCACCGTCCTGCGCATCCCCATCCTTCGGGACGGACGCGCCGGCGGGATCCGGACCAAGGCCACCGATATGCCGGGGATCGACGACATCGCCTTCACCGGCCACGGCGACCAGCTGCTCGCCGCCCTCGACGGGCCCAACAAAGTCGTACTCGTCCAGCCCGACGGCAGCCACTCCACCGTGCTGACCTCAGCCGACGGCCTGCAGAACCCCACGTCCATCGCCCTGCGCGGCGACACCGTCTACGTGCTGAGCGCCGGCTGGCTCACCGCCAAGGACCCCAACCTCATCCTCGCCCACCTGGACCGGTAGGGCCGCAGGCACCGGCACAGACCCCGTGCGAAGCATGCCGACCCGTCCCAGACCGGCGCATTCCGTCGCGCCGGGACGGCCGGTCACACCACCCAGAGCCCCCGAAGTACCCGAACACTACGGAGAAACACCATGCAGGACGCGTACGACATCACCTTGGGTGATGTCACCATCACCCGAGTCGAGGAGATGCACGGGCCGGTCATGCCCGCGGACCAGTTCTTCCCGGACCTGCCCGAGCAGGCCTGGCAGGACCACCGCGACACGCTCGTGCCCGACCACCTGGGTGCCGACGGCGCCATGGTGCACGTCGCCATGCAGACCTGGCTGCTGCGCAGCCGCGGCCGGACCATCCTGATCGACACCGGCGTCGGCAACGACAAGACCCGCCCGGCCGTCGAAGCCTGGGACCACCTGAAGCTGGACTACCTCGGCAATCTCGCCCGGGCCGGCGTGCGGCCCGAGGAGGTCGACCTGGTGGTCAATACCCATCTGCACGTCGACCACGTCGGCTGGAACACACGGCTGATCGACGGCGCCTGGGTGCCGACGTTCCCGAACGCCACCTACCTGATGCCGAAGGCAGACTTCGAGTTCTGGAACCCGGCGAACAACCCGGGCATCGCCGGCGGTGTCAACGAGAACGTGTTCGAGGACAGCATCGCCCCCCTGCACGCCGCGGGCCAGGCCCAGCTGTGGGAGACGAGCCACCTCATCGACGCGCACCTGCGCCTGGAAGCAGCCCCCGGCCACACCCCCGGTTCCAGTGTCGTCAAGCTGCACTCCGGAAGCGACCGGGCGCTGTTCGCCGGCGACTTGGTGCACACCCCGCTGCAGGTCTCCTTCCCGGACCACAACAGCTGCTTCTGCGAGGACCCGGCGCAATCCCGTACGACCCGCCGCAGGCTGCTCGGCTGGGCCGCCGACCACAACGCCCTCGTACTGCCTGCCCACTTCAGCGGCCACAGCGCCCTGGAAATCGAGGACCAGGGCAGCGACTTCGCGATCAAGAAGTGGGCGCCGTTCACCCGGTACTGACACCGAGGTCCTGTGAAAGGAATGTCGATGTACCACCATCGCGACCCGGTCGTGATCACCGCAAAGGGAGCGGTTCGCGGCCTGCGCCAGGACGGCACCGCCGCCTTCCTGAACATCCCCTACGCCGCCCCACCCCTTGGCGCCGGCCGATTCGCGCCGCCGCAGCGGCACGAGCCGTGGGACGGTGTACGGGACGCCACCGAGCTCGGGCCCAACGCGCCGCAGTCCGAGCGCAAGCTCGGTAGCGTGGACATGTCCCCCTACTTCGGTACCGGCTGGGCCCGCGGGGAGGACTACCTCACCGTGAACGTCTTCACGCCCGCCGCCGCGGGCGGTGGCCTGCCCGTGATGGTGTTCGTCCACGGCGGCGCATTCGTCGCCGGGTCGACGCGGTCAGCGATGTACGACGGCTCCGCCTTCGCCCGCGACGGCGTCGTCCTGGTCACCCTCAACTACCGGCTCGGCATCGCAGGGTTCCTCCACCTCCCCGAAGCGCCCGCCAACCGCGGTCTGCTCGACGTCGTCGCAGCGCTGCGCTGGGTCCAGGAGAACATCGCCGCCTTCGGCGGTGACCCGCACAACGTCACCCTCTTCGGCCAGTCGGCCGGGGCGACCATCGTCGGTGGCATCCTCGCCACTCCCGAAGCCACGGGCTTCTTCCGCCGGGCGATCGTCCAAAGCGGCAGCGGCCTGGCCGCGTTCACGACCGAACAGGCCGCCCGCGTCACCCGGGCAGCTGCCGAATCCCTGGGCATCGAACCCCGCGCCGCCGCCTTCGCGGAGGTCTCCGACGAGCGCCTGGCCGAGGCCGCCTCCCGGCTCGCGGGCATCGACCTGCAGACCGAGACGCACAGCGACCCGCTGGTCGGGCTCAGCCCCTTCAGCCTGGTCCTCGACACACAGCCCGCCCAGTCCGTCGCCGCCGGACTCGGCAACGACATCGATCTGCTCATCGGGACCACTGCAGAGGAGGGAAACCTCTATTTGGTCCCCTTGGGCAAGTACGACACCTCGACGGCCCGGGACGTCGACGCCGTGGCGGCGCGCTCGCACCCGAATCCGGCAGAGCTCATCGAGACATACAAGAAGGCACGCCCCAAGGCGTCCTTCGGCGAGTTGAGGTCCGCCATCCTGGGCGACGCCCTGTTCGGCGCGGGCAGCTGGGCCCTGGCCGAAGCACATGCCGCCCACCCCGAGTCCGCCACCTTCTGCTACGAGTTCGCGTGGCGCTCCCACGCCCTGGACGGAAGGCTCGGCGCCACCCACACGATGGAACTCCCCTTCGTCTTCGACCTCCCACACCTGCCCCAGTTGCACGGACCAGGCGGATTGCTGGGCCCCGCCAAGCCCCCCGCGGACCTCGCCGCCCGCATGCACGAGACCTGGGTCCGGTTCGCCAGGACCGGCAACCCCGGCTGGGACCCGTACGACACCGAGCGCCGGCCCACGATGCGCATCGACGCCGAATGGACCCAGCTCGACGACCCCCGCGGACAGGAACGGCAGGCCTGGACCCAGCCTGCCGCACCCAGCCCTGTACGCGCTCCCCTCAAGGACACTCCATGACCACAACCGTCATCACCACCGAGAGCGCACCCACCCTGGCAGCCCCGCTGTCCAGGGCGTCCGCAAGGGCCACGTCGTGATGCTGCGCGCCCATCTCTCCGACCCTTACAGCCGGTTCTCGGCCACCAGTTCGCGCAGGGATTCCGCCTCTGCGTGGACGAGGGCGAGGTCGGTCGGCTGGGCTACCTGTCGCTCGGCGTCGGCGATGACAATGCGGGCTTGTTCTGCGATCGCCGCGCGCCGCTCGGCATCGTTGCTGATCACGGCGGCGCAATTGTGCAGCAGCCGAAGCAGGGCATGGACGACAGTGGGTTCACGAGCCCCGTAGCGTCGGATGAGCCCGCACATCACAGCGAGGTATTCCGGGAACCGCCGCCCGGGAATGATCACGACTGCGCCGCTGTCGTCCCGGACGACGTGGTTTCCCAGTGGTCTCTGCGAGAGCGAGCAAAAGATCACGGACAGGTGATCGATGGCCTGAACCGCTGTGTAGGGATCATTGATCGCCGGAGACAGTGCCTTGCAGGCTACGTCGACCAGTTGCCGGATTCCGAGCGCGGCGTCCTGTTCCAGGGTGCGCTCGAATCCGATGCGGACCCCGACGCCCAGCACCCGCGAGAACTTCTGGGGGTCAGGAGCGGGATCGCGCGGTGAATCGCGCCAGATCCACGCCAGCGTCGTTCCGCTGACGATGTGTTCGCCGACCCGGGGCCGCAGCCGCAGGCAGACTCCCTCCTCGGCCGCGGCCGGCAGCAGCAGGTGAGGACGCACCACCTGCACGTACCCGGAGTGCTGGGCGGCGATGGGCACGGCCCACTCCGGTGCGTCGATGGGATCCTCGCCGCCGGCGAAGACCTCTTCGCGGATCACCTGGACGGTGTTGCGCTCCACGACGTTCATGATCGCGTCCACCTGGATGGAGTGCACGAGATGGTCGGCGAAGAACACCAGCAGACCGAGGCTGACGAAGAGCAGGACAAGCGCGCCGCTCACCGCGAACCGCGGAAAGCTCTCCGAGCGGCCCCCGCCCGAGACCCCGACCGTGTAAAGACCGGCCGCGCTGTAGGCGAAGGTCGCCACGAAGACGCTGAGCACGATCTGATTGGGCCGGTCGCGAAGAAAGTTGCGCAGCAGCCGGGGCGAGAACTGGGTGGACGACAGTTGCAGCGCGACCACGGTCAGGCCCAGCAGCACCGCGATGACCGTCACCATCGTCCCGGCGATTCCGATCAGCAACGGCCGGGCATCGTCAGCGGTCCCCTGGAATGCCAGCGGCGAGCCTTCACCGGTCTTGATCAAGGACAGCAGTGCCCCGGCGACCAGAGCTCCCAGCACGGACAGCGTGGGAAGCACCCACAGCGACCCGCGCACGTACTCCGCCAGCGCATCACGTCGGATCATGTCCAACCCCTCACTGTCAGGCCTTGATCAAAAGTGCCCGGGTACGGTCCGGGATCAATCGATCGGATGTCACCCGTCGACTGCGCCTTTCACGTGCCTCTCATAGCCTTCTTCCTCCAGCCGCTCCGCGAGTTCCGGCCCGCCGGATTCGACGATCCGGCCGTCGGCGAAGACGTGGACGTGATCGGGGGCGACATACCGAAGGATCCGCGTGTAGTGGGTGATCAGGAGTGTGGCGACGTGCCCGGCGGCGCGGACCCGGTTGACGCCCTCGGAGACGATGCGCAGGGCGTCGATGTCCAGGCCGGAGTCGGTCTCGTCGAGGATCGCGATCTTCGGCTGGAACAGTTCGAGCTGGAGGATCTCGTGCCGCTTCTTCTCTCCGCCGGAGAAGCCCTCGTTCACGTTGCGCTCGGCGAAGGAAGGATCTATCTGGAGCCGCTCCATCGCCTCGCGGACCTCCCGCATCCAGGTCCGCAGTTTCGGTGCCTGGCCGCGTACTGCGGTGGCGGCCGAGCGCAGGAAGTTCGACACCGACACGCCCGGAACCTCGACCGGGTACTGCATGGCCAGGAACATCCCGGCCCGTGCCCGCTCGTCGACCTTCATCGCCAGCACGTCCTCGCCGTCCAGGGTGACCGTGCCGGAGGTGACCTGGTATTTCGGGTGGCCGGCGAGTGCGTAGGCGAGAGTGGTCTTGCCGGAGCCGTTGGGCCCCATGATCGCGTGTGTCTCGCCTTGCCGGACGGTCAGATCGACCCCGCGCAGGATCTGGTGTGGACCGGCGTCGGTCTGCACCGAGCAGTACAGACCGTGGATCTCAAGTGTCGCCATGTGTCTCACCACCTGTGCGTTGTTCACCGTATGACGGACCGGTGGACGGCCTCGCTGCGCGGCGACCACTCTCCGGTGCGGGCAGCCGAGGCGCCCGCCCCATACCGGCGATCGTGACGGCGAGTGCGACGCCGGACACTCCCAGCCACGGGGGTCCAGGAGTCAGTCGCGAGGCTGGTGATCGGCGCGGCGGCAGGTCCACCGGCCCGGTCTGTCCCTGTGAGCGATGCGCCGCATACCGTGACCGCGCCCGCCGCGGCTGTGGCGGCCGCGAGTCGCCGACTGCGTTACCACTGATCGTTCGGTGGCCTCCTTCCCGAGCCGCGTTCGGATCCAGACGCCGAGCGGCCTCATCTCCAGCATGCGCCGCCATCTACGACCGCAGACTTCGGGCGCGGATATCGAGACCGCTGTGACGGACCGGCCCGCCTACGTCCTCGGGCCTGCGGGTACCGGTCGACCGTGGCGATCGCCAGGTTCGTGGGCATGATCTCGTCGAAGCCGGAGAGGGCTGGTTCGAGCCGGCGGCTTACGGCTCACGGCTTACGGCTGCGCGCCGGCAGCCCACGTCGTGTCAGACGGGTATCCGCTCTGGGCCCGCGCTGTGCTCGACCTCTGGGCCCGTGCGCCACAGGGCGGCCGAGAGCCACATCAGGATGACGCCGACCAGGATGTGCAGCGCGCTGATGAGCAGGGAGTCCGGCACCGGCGGTGCCAGGCCCTCGATGACATCGACCCGGGCTGTTGCCCGCCCTGGCCCATCGACTGGCAGCGGCACTTCCGCCTCGCCTGGCACCACCGGCAGACCGGCGGCACGCTGCACTCGAAAGCTGGTGAACTCGTCGTCGACGGCGCGGACATCAGCAATTGGCTGGCCCCGCAGGCCCACTCCTTCAGCAAACTGACCGTCACCCAGCAGTGGATGCTCACCGCAACGCTCGGCTTCACGCCCGCCCCGGCCCCGCGCAAGCTCAGCCGCGCCGAGCAACGCGCTCAACCTGGCGGCCGCCCACCAGTTCCACGCCAGGGATGGACACCTCGACGTCCCCCGCTCCCACCGTGAGCCCGTCGACGGAACCGACGTCGGGCTTGGCGCCTGGATAGACAACATGCGCGCTCGGCAAGCCGGCCAGCCCGACGATCTCAAGGACACGCTCACTGCGCTCGACATGCGTTGGTAGGGGGCCGACCATGCTCATGTCGGATGAACTGTGGGCGCTCATCGAGCCGTTGCTGCCCGAGCCGGTGCCGAAGCTGGTCGCGGGGCGGCCGCGGGTGCCGGACCGGCAGGCCTTGTGCGGGATCCTGTTCCTCCTGCACACCGGTATCCAGTGGGAGTACCTGCCGCAGGAGCTCGGCTTCGGTTCGGGCATGACCTGCTGGCGGCGCCTGGCCGCATGGGACGAGGCCGGCGCCTGGGACCAACTCCATGCGGTGCCGCTGGAGAAGCTGCGCTCGAAGGGCAAGTTGGACTGGCCCCAGGCGGCTGAGCCCGGCCCGCGGAGGTCTACTTCCTTCCCGCTTCTCCAGTTCGAGTTCGTCAACGACGGCTTCGCCTGGAACGACCTGACCACGCCGGATACCTGTCCACATCTACCCGCAGGCGGCGGCAGACTTGACTTTCGGCACTCCCCCGTATGTGACATTGGAGAAACCTTCTCCCAAGTCTCCCGGGCCCCACTGGTGCAGTTCGGTTTCACGGCGCATCCAGGACCGTCCATCCCGATCCGAGAACGTTACGGAATCCAAGCTCCAGCCGCGTAGGTCGCGAAACGACTTCGCCTTCCCGAACACTCGGCTTCCTGCGCCCAACCGCTTCTCTTCATAGAGCAGTTCCGTGCAGGGCGCGATCGTGACCTGCAAAAGATAGGATTCCTCACTCTGTTCACCCTCGTAGAAGGTGAACACGACGGTTACTCAAGGCTGTCCCGTAACCAGCCGCGCCACCCCCTAGGACCTCGGCGCCCGCTAAGGCGGGGCCAAGGATCAACCCGGGAAGACTGGGATTAGATTCCTTCGCATGTCTTCGCATCTCAGTCATGGCGCCTCGGGAGCCTTGCGACGCTTCGCCGGATGGATTGCTCGAGGGTCGGTGGGCCATCCGATGTTGGACGGGATCGATTACTGGGAAGAGCTGCGCGAGTCGCCCTCCCAGATGGAGACCTGCGTCGCGATCTTCGCCAACGTCCTCGAACTGGACGAGCAGGGCGAACCGGTCAATGAGAAGTACGCGGAGCGCCGGGCTGCAACCTATCTCTACGCATACTGCACCGGGAAGCTGCCACCGGGGGAGCCGGACATCGAGCCCTGGGAATGCGAACTTTATTGACCGTCACCGTGCGACGCTATTCGAGTAAGGCCGACCCCGCCCGCGACTCCCCTGCGGGGGGCTATCCGGTCAGGGCGAGGTTGTGCAGGCGGGCGATGCCATGCATCGCGTGCTGCACTCCATCGCCTCTCAGGCGGCAGTCGCGCAGGATCTTCCAGGTCTTCATCCGGGCGAAGACGTGCTCCACGCGGGCGCGAACCTGCTTGTGGGACTTGTTGTGTGCCTGTTTCCAGTCGGGCAGATCCTCTCCCTTGCGGCGGCGATGCGGCATGACGAGCCCGGTACCCGGGTAGCCGCCATCGGCGATGGTCATCGTGTTGCCGACGGCGGACTTCGCACCAGACTCCGCCCAGGCCAGGCAGTCGTTGCGATTGCCCGGCAACGGCCGGCCGATCACCACGATCAGACGGGTGTCGGCGTCGATGACCACCTGATGATGGGTGGAATAGCGATAGTTCTTCGACTGCTCGGCCACCTTGTGGTCCCGGGTGGGTACCAGGGTGCCGTCCACGATCAGAACCGCGTCCTTGGCGAACCGCTGGCGTGGACGCAGCGCAAACCTCGGGCCGAGGTCGTCGATCACCCGGTGCGCGCCCGACTTCGACACCCGAACAGCGGGGCCAGTTGCCGCATCGTCAAGTTCGTCCGCCAGTACGCGGCGACCAGGAGCACCCGGTCCTCCAACGACAGCTTCCACGGCCGGCCCCGGCCCGGGAAGTCGGCACCCTCGCGACGCAGAGCGGTCACCAACCTGCCGAAGGCGCGGGGGCTCAGACCGGTGAACGGGGCTATCCAGGACGGCTCGGACGCCGTGATCACGCCTGACACGGTCGAGATCATCGCAAAGCAAGATCACTTACGGGACACCCTTTAGACCGTCGGTTAGCTTGCCTTCCTGTCTGGTCCCGGGCGACGAGGAAGGCCCGGACCGCTGTGGTCCGGGCCTTGCTGTCTGATCTCCTGGCCGTCCTCACCGCCAGTGTCCTCCGGCACGTCTTCGCCACCGTCGACGTCGTTCTCGGAGCGCCAACTGCCCTGCGCAGACGGGGATCGGCAAGCGCCTCGACACCGACCAGGCCATGGGGGACGAGACGCTGGAGTTCGAGGCGGGCCGGGTGATGGCGGAGGAGATCGCGGGACCGCTGGGAATTACCGGTACAGGACGATCGAGTTGATCGGGGTCAGGTTCAGGTACTCCCCGTAGCCGGGACCCAGCACTTTGCTGCAGTCGCCGGTGCCGTTGTAACCGGTGCACAGCTTCACGTATGCGTCCTCGAACGGGCCGTTCTGGTTGTTCAGGACCCAGTGCTCGTTGACCTGGTTCGACAGGTTGTAGGTGCCGTAGCGGAAGTACTTGTTGGTGATGTCTCCGGCGCCGATGTTGCTGTAGCGGCCCTCGGCGTAGATGCAGACGTTGCCGTCCGGGCAGCCGGCCCAGTCCGCCTGAGCGGCGGCGGAGGCGCCGGTCGCGCCCGTGAGCACGGTGGTGCCGGTCGCAGCGGCGACGGCGGCCACGGCCAGCAGATTGCGGAGCTTGTTCCTCATGGTGGTTCCCTTCCTGGCTCTGTTTGACATGTCTCATGCCTACCAGGGGGCGTTGCCGGGCGGGTACCTGACAGATGTCAGGGTGGACACGTGGGAGTTGTCCGGAGCGAAGGACGCCGTCGGCACCGCCACCGTGATCGCCGACGGCGGCTACCGCGGCACCGGCCTGGCCATCCCGCACCGCCGCGAACCTGGCCAGACCGAACTCCCGCCCTGGAAAGAGGAACACAACGCGTCTCACCGCAAGGTCCGTGCCCGCGTCGAGCACGCCTTCGCCCGGATGAAGACCTGGAAGATCCTCCGCGACTGCCGTCTCAAAGGGCGATGGCGACCACCACGCGATGCTCGGCATCGCCCGCCTGCACAACCTCGCCCTCGCCGGGTGACGAAGGGCAGGCAGGTCAACGAACCCGTCGTAGATCATTTATGGGACAGCGCTTCGGTACACCGGATCCGACGATCCGTTCAAGACGTGTACGACGGGGGCTCCACCGTTCTCGTCCTCCCAGATGGATACACGCAATGCCTGTCTGCGAAGCGCCAGGTCAGCGTCTTCTTCGGACTGTTTCAGCTGGTCCTGGGACACAGCAGCACTGAACTTGGTGGACTGTGCTCGCCCCTTGCACGCGCGCTCCTCGCCGCCGCGCCCACTCCGGCCCGAGCCGCCGGTCTGACCAGAGCCCAACTGCGAGCCGTGCTGAAGCGGGCCGGTCGGCAGCGTGGCATCGAAGCCGAGGCGACACGTCTTCGCGCAGCCCTGCGCAGCCCGCAGATGCGCCAACTTCCGCTGGTCGAGGAGGCGATGGGCCGACAGACTGTGACCTTGCTGCGGAAGCTGGATGCCGCCTGCACCAGCGCGGACGAACTTGCCGAAGCGGCGGTGGAGACGTTTGAGGGGCACCCGGACTCCGAGATCATCACCAGCTTTCCCGGGCTCGGCTCGCTCACCGGAGCCCGGATACTTGCCGAGATCGGCGACAACCGGTCCCGCTTCGCCGACGCCCGGGCCCTCAAGTCCTACGCCGGAGCGGCACCGGTGACCCGGGCATCCGGCAAGAGCATGTCCGTCAAGGCCCGCCGCATCAAGAACCAGCGCCTCGCCGCTGCCGGCTACATCTGGGCCTTCGCCTCCCTGACTGCCTCATCCGGCGCCAGAGCCCATTACGACCGCAGACGCACCCACGGCGACCGCCACATCTCCGCCCTGCGCAATCTCTTCAACCGCATGGTCGGTTGCCTCCACCACTGCCTCGGCAACCGCGTCCGCTAGGACGAGGCCATCGCATTTCCCACCCAGCCCGAACCGGTCCTCGCGACGACAGCTTGACTCCTTAAACGCATCGGATGTCTGGTTGTCGACCGTCACCGAACCCCGCACGCCGTCACCCTCACCAGCGGCAACCGGCACGACGTCACCCAGCTTCTGTCGCTGCTCGACGCGGTCCCGCCGATTCGGGGTCTGCGGGGACATCCCCGCCGCACGCCACGGCGACTGTATATGCGGACCGGGGCTACGACTTCGACAAGTACCGCCGCCTGCTGTGGAAGCGGGGCATCAAGCCGTTGATCGCGCGACGCGGCGTCGCCCACGGTTCCGGACTGGGCCTGGTGCGCCGGGTCGTCGAGCGCGCCTTCGCCTGGCTGCACCAGTTCAGACGGCTCCGCACCCGCTACGAGCGACGTGCCGACCTCCATCAAGGCCTGCTCGGACTTGCCTGCAGCCTCACATGCCTGCGCCGTCTGCAAACCTCATGCCGAAACGATCAGTTGGCTACGCTGAACCACCCCGGCCGCACTTCGATCAGAAGCGGTTGCAGCGACCACACTGCGGACCGCAGGTCCTGATCTGTGACATCAAGAGGCTCCGGCAGGCTCAGCCCAAACCAGCGCAGCCGCCAGAGGTCGAAGACTTCGCTCCCGTCGGCTGCGAAGTCCACATCGACCTCAGTACCGTTGTCACACACGAAGCGGCACCCTGCCCCATGAACCGTGTAGGAGTAGGACCCGATGTGTCCTCTCCGGCTGAGCCGGCGCGAGCGGGCCAGGCCGAGGACATCTGCCACTCGCTCAAGCGAGGGGATCGCCACCCTCATGGCCGCGTCAATCGCGTTCAGAGCGTGGACGTAACCGAGCACGAGGTCTCGCTCAGCCCCCACGCGTTCCATACAGCGTCATCCCCTCGAGCCCGTGGCTGAAGGGATTGTTCCATGCGGCCGCCAGCGTCTCCGCAGGACAGCATTCTGAAACGATCAGTTAACAGGCACAGGGCAGTGGCCACGAGGTCCGACAGGCTCTCCGTCCGCCACGAGTCGACGGTGCTGGTCGCAGCCGAAAGCGAGTGGCTATGACCAGCACCTTCGCAATGGCCCTCAGACGACGTCGAATTCGTTGCCCTCGGGGTCCTGCATGGCGGCGGCGTAGAGCCCCATGTCCGGCTCATCCTTGATCCGCAGCACGGTGGCACCAGCTTTGACCAGCTGTTCCACCGCAGCCTTGACCCGCTGTGTGCGGACGTCCGGTGGGACGTCACGGCCCCCACCGACCTTCAGGTCGAAGTGCCACCGGTTCTTGGCGGCCTTCGGCTCCGGAACCTGCTGGAACCACACCCTCGGTCCACGTCCCGCGGGATCGATGATCGACTCCGGAATGTCCCCGGCACCGGCCGGCAACTCTGCCTCGGGTACCCCTACCGCCGCCCAGTAAGCACGCCACGTGGCGTGCCCGCCCGGCGGAGGCTCAGGCACATAGCCCAGGGCCTCGGCCCAGAAAGTCACCATTCTCTGCGGATCGGAGCAGTCGATCGTCAGCTGCACTGTCATTTCCATCCTCGGAGCATCCCAGGCAGGTCTGACAGTCGACCCACTCTCACAACAGTCCTCCATGTCCCTGACGGGACGCCTCGCCGGCGTGAAAGACGGAAGTGCGGCTGCCGCCGACGCCGGTACTCCTCCGCTCCCGGTCAGCCGCCCCCGATGGCCATCCGAGCTGGGGAGGAGCGCTGGAAAGTGCATGCGGATACGGAAGTGCCGGACCAGGCTGCGGAGTTGGTGGAGCGCGTCGCAGCGATCGACATCGCCAAGGCCTCGGGCACGGTGTGTATGCGCCTGCCTCATCCCAACAGGGAGACGCCGACGGTGACCCAACTCCGTCGCCGTACGTAGCGAATCCAGTAGCCGCATCAGATCAGACCGGTACAAGGCCATCCTGTCCTCATCCGGTCGAACTGCCCGTTCACGAGGGAGACTTGCGCGATGTCCTGCCTCTGTTCAGGGAGCGCTCCCCCACAGCGGAAGCACCCCCGGGCTCACACCGGCGCGTTCACGACCCTCGACCCGCTACGCCACTCGGCGGGACACCATCCCATTCCAGCAACAAGCCCGGACGTGATTCCCATCCGCAGAGGCTGACTCGCTCGAGGGAAACCCGCGCGACATGACCAGTGGCCGTTCACTATCGTCGCCGTGAGAAAGGACGTGGGCATGGCACTGGTGAAAAAGGGGTCGCGGCGCATATCCGTCGACGGCACTACCTACCGATGGAGACTTCGCCGAAGGCCCACCTACGACCAGGGACTGGTCTCGTCGCCCCTTACCTATGCAGTCGAGCACGCCGAGACTCCCGGCACCACGCTGGTGATCACTACCAACCAGCCGCACCCAAGCAACTGGCTCGGCACACAGGCCAACCCCGTCCGGCCCTCCGATGTTGCCGACAGCATTCGCACTGCTCGCGCCAGCGGATGGGCACCCGAAAGCCCCGGTTCACCATTCCATCTCGACCAGTCAGAGGGCTTCGCCTCCTCCCACTGACTCACCCACCTCGAAGGACTCATGGCCAACTCGAGCCGCCCGGCGGGAGTGTGCCGGAGCTCAGGGTCAGACCGCCACGTCCGCCCGGCGGGGTGGCGGTGTGTCAGCGCCGGGCTGCCACGGCTGCCGCGGCCGCGGCCAGGATGCGGTGCAGGACGGGGACCGGGATCGCCGGATTGGTGACCGCCGCGGGTGCCGTGTCGCGGTCGTGCAGCAGCCCGGCAAGGACGCGGGCCGGCAGCCGCGGATTACGCATCGCGGTCCCGCGGACGTGGGCCGCTGGGTCGTTCAGCAGCCGCACCGCGTCGGCCGGTGACAGCCGGGGGTCCTCGGCCGCGCGGCGGCGCACCTCGGCTTCTGGGTCGCGGGCGAGACGTGCGATGTCGGCAGGCGTGGACTCCGGATCGTCCAGGGCCAGGCGGCGCATCCGCCCACTGGGGTCGCCGGCGTAGCGCAGCAGGCCCGTACGGGGGAAGTTGGGGTGGCTACGGGGGCGGTCGGGGTGAGTGAAGCTGCCGTCCCACCAGCGCCAGACCTCCAGCAGCATCTCGGCCGGCGCGTCATCGCACGATTCGGCGAGGAACAGGCGGACCGTCCGGTCCTCGTCCCGCGCCAGACGCTCCACGACGTCCGGTGGAAGATGCCGGGCACGGGCCACGCTTCGGCGGATCAGCGGATGGGACGATACGGCGAGGCGGCGCATCGCGTCGGCGTCACCGTGCAGGCCCTCGACCCAGGGCAGAGTGCGTGACATCGACGTCGGGTCGAAGTCGTAGCGCACCGCGGCCCGCTGCTCCTCGTCGAGGTCGGGCCGCAGTGCCACCGCCGAGCGGATGTCGTCGTACGGGTCCTCCGCCAGGACGGCGACGCTGTGTGCACTGAGCCGCGGGTTGGCGGCCAGCGCTCGGCGTACCTCCGCGTCCCCGTCCCGAACCAGCTCCGCCTCCAGCTCGGGCGAGAGACGGCACTGTTCGAGCGCACGCCAGGGCGCGGGCAGCGCGGCAAAGACCTCGCGAGGCATGGGGACGCCGGTGTGGTGGGCGAGCAACGCCGCCGTACGCACCGCGTCGTCGGTGTCGGCCAGCAGTCGCGCCCGCAGCTGCGTGGCGAGGTCTTCCCACCGCACGCAGGCAGTCGCCCGCACCTGGGGATCGGCGTCGGCCGCGAGGCTGGGGAGGTGGTGTGCTGGGAGCCCCGGGAGTTCGGCGGCCTGAGCGCGGGACGGGCCGGCGAGGAGGTCGTCGTACAGGTCCCCGGGGAGGTCGACGCCCCAGGCGCAGGCATGCTCGGCCCAGAGCACTCGCCGGCTCGGCGACGGTTCGGCGCGGACCAGGCGTACCCACTGATCGGACGTGAGCTTGGGCCGGAAGGTGTCCGCGGGCCTCGAGCGCACCCGCGGATCGGGATGCGCCACGGCGGCGTCGAGTACGGCGGGCCGGTCGCAGCCGTGCAGGAAGCCCACCTCCACATCCAGCAGCCGGATCAGCAGCTCGTCCGGCACGGCCGGATTGGACCCGATCCCCTCCGCCCAGTGCAAAGGCCATGCCGGCCGGCCGGGCACAGCCGCCCACACCTCGGCGCGTTCGACCTCCGTCTCGCGCCCGGCGGCCGCGGCAGCCTCCTCCAGCCGCTCCGACAGTCGGTCGAGGGCCGTCACCCGAGGCCCGTCCGCGCCTGGCACCTCCGCCAGCAACACCTGCCCGTCGAGGGAGAGCGCCACGAAGCCGGGGTCGGCGGTCAGCCCCGGCACACCGCCGCCGGCGTAGCGGACCCGGGTCCACCAGGAGTCGTTGCCGCCGATCCGATGTCCGAGGACGGCCACCAGGAACTCGCCGTCGGCATCCGCGAGGCGGCGCCACCACGCGGCGTCGAGCGCTTCCCGGACCGCGCCGTCCGGCGCCGCGATCCCCCGCGCGATCCGCCAGCCGGCCTCCGGCGGGAACAGGCTGCCCGGGCGCATGTCCTCGACGACCGTGAGTCCGGCGCATGGGAGCAGTTCGTGGAGTTCCTCTCGGTGTTGCACGCGGTCATGATCCCCGCCGACTTGCGGTGGGACAAGGCCCTCAGCCCAGGCGCAACCGGCCCTACCCAGACATCAGATCGGTCAGTTCGCCAAGGCATGGCCGGCCGTACGGCCTGCGGCCCGAAGCGTCGGCGGGCGCGGTCCGCGGCGACTTCGGCCGCGCGGGCCCGGGCATCGGCGGGATCCAGGGAGAGCTGCCAGTAGGCGCTCTCGGCCGGCAGCAGGCCGTCGGCGCGCTTGGCGTAGGGGCGGGCCGAGAATGCCAACTTCGCGTTGCCCGCCGGCTCTCCCAGCTCAAGCCCACCTCCGGACGCCTGGACGGCGGGGACCAAGAGGCGGCGTAGGCGAGCCGGGATACCTCTGGGTGCGGTTCCCCGCGCCCATGCTGTTAGCAGTTGTCAGTGGTGGTTTCACCAACGATGGCAGTCTCGAGTCACGTCCTGGCGGACCTCGTCCACTTCGACCCGCGAGACGAACTCTTCGCCCGGCACGGCCAGACGCTCGGAGGGATGGCTCGGCTGCCGGCCGAGCCGATCCTGGGCCGAAGCTCGGCGGGCGCCTGGGCAGTGCTCTTGAACCGAGGTGTCTCGCACTGCCTGATGATCTCGGTGTCCCTCGCCCCGCCCGACACCGATGACGCCGGGCTCGGCACGCCCGCCGACGCGTTGGTCGAAACTTTCAGCAGGCCCGCGAGATTCCCATCTCGGCAGCGACATGTGCGATTGGACGAGTACGACACCGCTCGACCCGTCGTCGGCGTCCTTCACTGCCGAGGTGGGCGTTCTCGTGGGTCACTTCGGGGTCTGGTGTTCAATCCGACGTGGGTGGTTGTGGGGATGAATGGGGTTCATACGATCTTGTCGCCGTAGATGTGGTCGATGTGGAGCTCGATGAGAACTCGCCGATCGGCGACCATCACCTGCCGGTACTCGTCCCAGTCCGGGTGCTCGCCTGCTGCGGTGCGGTAGTAGTTGACCAGTGCCTCGACAGCAGGATCGTCATGCGCGGTGCCGGGTCCGTGCAGCGTGACCACGCCTTCAGCAGTGGCCCAGGCGCGCCCGTCCTCGCTGGTGACCTCGAGCGCGGCACGTGGGTCTCGGCGAAGGTTGTGGGTCTTGGCGAAACCATCTTCGGTCGAAATCAGGATGACGTCGTTGCGCCTGTCGTAGGTGGGTTGGACTGGCGAGAGTTGTGGCCTGCCGTTGGACCTGAGTGTGGCGAGCACACCGAGCGAGCTGGAAGCCAGGAGCTCCCGAAGGTGGTGGTCATGGCTCATTCTGGGCTCCGGAACTGGCTGATCATCGCGGCATGGCCCGACTGGCCGAGCCCTTCGGCGACAGCACGGTCGGCGATCGCCTTCATCTGAAGCGGCAGATCGGTGCTGACTCCATGGGCGCCGCTCTCGTCGATGAGATGAGTCATGGCGGCCAAGTGGGTTGCGATCGTGGAATCGTCTCCCGGGAAGACTCCCGCGTCGATCTGCTCGGCGTAGTCGGCGAGCCATCCGGTGGTGGTGGCGATGCCGCCTTCCAGGACAGGAGTGAGTGGGGTCGCGGAGACTCCTGCCGACTGGAGGAGTGCGGCTGCGTGGAGGAAGGCGTTCAGGATGTGCCACATCATGCCCAGCACAGCAACGTCGTGGAGCGCGGCGAGGCCTGGGGCGTTGCCGAGGAACGTGGGGGTGGCCAGCCTGCGCAGCACGGGGTTGTGCTGGTCGAAGGCATCCTTGTCGCCGGAGTAGACGATGGCGGCCTCATCGGTACCGATGCCGTCGGGGACAGCCAGGACTGCCCCGTCGAGATAGGCGATCTCGTGCCCGGCAGCCCAGTCGGAGATGCCGCGGGCCTCGCTCGATGACCCGGACGTCAGGTTGATGAGCGTGCGGCCCCGCAACTCGGCGGCGAGTGGTTGAACAAGCTCGCGGACGGCGTTGTTGTGGGCGGTGCAGACGATGGCGAGGGAGCTGGCTGTGATCGCTTCGCCTGCCGAGCCTGCTCGGCGTGCAGCGCGGCCGATCAGGTCAGCGCCCTTGTCAGTGGAGCGGTTCCACACCGTCGTCGGGCGCCCCGCAGCCAGGAGCGTGTCGGCCAGGGCGTGCCCCATCAGCCCCAAACCGAGGAAGGTCACCGATCCAGCCTGATCGGATCCTGCGTGATCGTGTTCTGAACTGGTCATGCCCGTATCCTCAACCTTGACACCGGTATGAAGGTCAAGAACGACCCGGAGATATCAGCATGCCGATCGGTGAGCAGAGCTGAGCTGAGCTGACGGACCGATGTGCCGGCGCATCAATTGCGCTACTACGAGGCCCAAGGGCTCTTGACTCCGGCACGAGCTGCGCTCCGCCAGCGCCGGAGCAAGCTCGACCGCCAGATCGACACCTTGCCCCGGTCACGAGAAGCGCTCGACTCCTACATCCGAGTCACCGAACTGAACACCGGCTCGCTCGCACCGTCAACGTACGCAACCAGGTGACCCTGCTCCCTCACACGCGCGGCGTAAGGGGAATGCAACCCGCCGCACAACGTGATCTACACGTCAGCAACGTCCCACCCCACAACAGCCAGGCGGTTCGCCGCCGCTCTTCGAAGGCTCAGTTGCAATGTGGCGTCTTCTCCCCATCTCATGGCGGTCGAGCTGGTCTCTCTGAGGCCGTGGTGGATGGCAGTCTCCGCGGCCATTCCGTTGCCCGGCCGAGTGCGTCCCCGGTATGCCCGAGCACCTTCGCGCTTGTGGCCTCAGCCTCCGTGGCCTCAGCCTCTCCCCGGCAGATGTGGGCCCGTTGTTGGAACTGCGTCGCGCAGGGCTGAAAGCGATCAGGAGGGGGCCTCCGAGCAAGTGGCCGACTTCAGCGAAGAGATCGCCGTAGTTCGCGAGGCGGCCAACGGCGTGAGGGGCTCGCCTCGTGAACGCGGCTCCAGGGCCGCGTAAGGAGTCGGGTGACACCGGACTCGGCACGGGTTGAGGCACGCGTGTGCCTGGCCCATCTGTCCTTGTGCGTTTGGTCGGGGCCCAGTTGGCAGCAGCCGGGGGGCTGGGCTGTTATCTGCCGTCCGGGGCAGGCTGGGGTGGTGTAGCAGGAGGCTGAGCCGGCGCAGGCCGCATGGGGGCTTCGGCCGGAAGGCGCCATGCCTGGATCAGGTGGCCCAGACGGCGGGCCGGTGTCTCGCTGGGAATGAACAGGACCACCGCGACCAAGACCAGGGCGCCGGCCGTGAGTGCTCCGGTCGCCCAGGCGGAGAGGCCGCCGCGCGCCATCGCGATTGCGAAAGCGGCTGCCGCGCCCAGCACACCGCCGATGCGGGCCGTAGCGCTCATCATCGCCGTTCCCGGCAGGCCGGGCGACGCAGCGTCAGAGAAAGGCTGGGTGCGCCGAGCAGGACGCGGAAAGTGAATCGGATGCGAGTGCGGCGGGTGGGAAGGGTGGCCAGTTCAGCGTGCCATTCCTCCTGCCATCGTGCTCGCTGCGGGGCGGGAAGCAGCAGGGTGAGCAGGGTCAGCAGGCGTGGGGCGACGGCGGAAGCGGAGGTCGTCGGCCGCAGCACGGCGGCGGACAGATCGTGCAGTTCACGGCTCACGTCGGTGAGGCCTGCTGACCGGGCCAGGGGCACCAGTACGTCGATGGTTTCGCGCGCTTTGCGGTACTGCTTGGCCGGCGCCAGGAATGCGATGGTCTGCATGTTGTGCAGCCGGTCGGCGAGGCGGATCGCCAGCACGGCCTCCTCATGCGTCGGCTGGACCGCGGGCCTCGCGTGGTCAAAGGTGAGACTCCCCAGCGGGATCGCGCTGAGTTCGGCGGTGCGGACGGCCCAGATCAGATCGGCTACGTCCTGCCCGAAGAGTTCGCTCACGCGGCCGGGCGGGCAGGGCGTGTCGACGACGTCGTGCAGCAGGGCCGCGCAGATCGCGGGCGGTGGCATGCCGACACCGGCGACGATGACGGCGACTGCCAAGCAGTGGCTGAGTAACGGATCCCCACTGCGGCGGGTCTGGCCCTCGTGCCAGACGGCTGCCTCGTCGTGGGCGTGCTGGATGGGCGATGTGTCGGCGTCGGGGTGGTGCGTGCGCGCAACGGCCAAGAGACTGCCCAGGGTCGGGGCGGCGGGACGGCGCCTGTTCGGTCGGGTCGCTGACCGGCGCCGCATGGCAGTCATGACACTCCCCCGTCGCTGACCGGACGGGCAGCCCACCCCGGCAGGGGCTGCTTGCGGGAACGGTAGGCGTGTGCGAGGGCGTCACGGGCCTGCTCGGCGCCGTCCTCAGTGATCTGGTAGAAGCGGCGGCGTGGACGGCCGGCTTCTTCGTGTACGGCCGGGTCTTCCCAGGTGCTGTCCACCCAGCCGACCTGTTCCAGACGGGCAAGGATCGGATAGATCGTGCCCGACGGCAGTCCCGCCAGCTCGCACAGCTCGAGGCCGTAGCGCTGTGTGGCGGGGTCTTCCAGCAAAGCCCGCAGGACCAGTTGGGTCTGCAGGGTCATACGCAGACTACCCATACTCGTACTCTACATAGCCTATATACAGGTTGTCTAGAGTAAGTGACAGGTCGTGAGCGGCTCTGCTCCTGCTGCGAGGGTGCGGCGGGGGCAGCGTCACGTCTGGCCCTCAAGGCTGTCCTGTAACTGATCAGATTGAGTGGCCCCGCCAGTAAGCGGCGAGGATGCAGCCCTGCAGCAGGCATGCCTCGGCCAGAACACCGCAACGACCGCAAAGCGTGGGAGCCTCCGGCGCGCAGAGGCCGCCGTCGGAACCACCACTGTGATCCCCGGCGGCGGCTACCCCGGTGCCCGCCCCCCGAACTCCGCCAGCCCCGAGCCCGACGTGCCCCTCACGGTGTCGTTGAGCACCGCAACTCCATACAGCTGGGCCCCCGGAAGGTTTGACGAATTCCAGGGGCCCGCGCCGCCGCCGGTCTTCGGGCCGGGCCGCCGGCCCGACTACGCCGCCAGCACCTCCGACGAACAGGCCGCCGGCGACTACGCGATGCTGAGGTCAGCGTCCGACGCCGCTCCACGCCACCCCGACAACACACAGCCAGCCCGCCAGCCGAAGGAAGTGCACCCCCCTCGTAGAAGAGACCGGCGCGGCAGAGCAAGCCCTGGACGGCTGAACAAGGCCTTGCTGGGCGACGCAGCCGACCCGCGACGCCCTGCAGGCGACTCCGAGCACCTGCAGTGCCGCATCCGCGAGGTCGGCCGCACCATGGCAAAGGCCACGGTCCCAGGATGAGCAAACTCCCCTTTACCCCAGGGGCGTTGAACGACGCGGGGGTGGCACCGCCCGCAGAAGCTCCCACAACGGACGCGAGCCCGCCGCCCACACGCCGAGCGTCTCGCGGTCCACCACATGCAGCCGCTGCTGCCTGGCAAAGTCGACGGCCGGCGCCGTCACCCGCCCATTGGTCACGATCACTGCGACATCCGCACCGTGCACCTGGCGGGCCGTGCCATTGAGCACCTGCAGGTCCGGCGTGCCCACCGCCGAGCCCCGAGCCCCGCTGCGGCGGTGCTTGCACTGGATCACCCAGCGACGGCCGTAGGGATCGGTCGCCTTCACATCAGCGCCGAGGTCTCCGCCGCCGCCGACCCGGGCCGCATCTCGGCAGCCGTCACGGCGCATCAGATCCCGCACCGCCTCTTCGAACCGAGAGTGATGCAGCGCGTCCAGCTGGGACAGCCCGTAACGCAGGCCCTGCGCTCGTACCGCCTCCCAACGCGCCTGCTGTTGCCGTTGGTACACCCAGCCGACCGCCCCAAGACTGGCGAGCACCATCGCCACGACCAGCACCCACCAGTGGGCCAGCAGCCAGTTGACCACCATCACGAACAGCCCGACGACGGCAGCCGCCACCACCAGGAACCCGATCAGCTCCGCTTCCGCCTGCTTCCGGCTGCGCCGCCGCGATCGCCGCCGCACCGGCGGCCGTCGGCGCGTCATCGCTTGCCGTCCGGGCGCTCCCACGGAATCGGGTACGAGACCGTCGGCTGCGGGTGCTGCCGCACGGTGGTCGTGCTGTTGATCTTGACCGGGTAGCGCACCGTCGGCTGCGGTCGCCCAGTCGTTCCGCTGCCAGTCGAGGACCCGCCGCTGCCCATGCCCACCACGGCTAAGGCCACCACGGCCAAGATCGTCATTTCTCGCCGCGCGCCCTGAGCCCACCGCGAATGTCCGCGAACCGGTGTCCCGTCCGAGCGCACGTAATCCCTCACCCAAGGCAAGGCTGCCTCCCCCTCGTTGCTGTTCCCCTGCGCAACTGCCCATCGTTGCAGCAGGCACTGACACTGGGTCAGCAGATCACCGCTCATTGTGATCAAGCCAGTCCGGAACAGGCCAGGCGTCGCGCAAGGCGATCTCCGGTGGGCGCGTTCAGCCACCTCGGACTCTGAGGGTGCTACTTGGTGCAGGCCTGCTCTGCCCCCGGTCTGCATGGACTTCGAGGCCGAGTTGAAGCAGTCCAACGGCGACGACGATCACGTACACCTGCTCGTGCACTACCCGCCGAAGGTCCAGCTTTCCAAACTGGTCAACAGCCTCAAGGGCGTCTCCGCCCAGCAGCGTCCCGTGGGCAGAGGCAACCAGTGCCGCCCCGTGCTCACGTGCGGGTCAGAGCAGTTCTGCGATGGCCTTCACCCCCGGCGTAAACGCCGGAGCGCCGGCCAAGATCAAAGGTAGAGCGTGGCTAGATCGGAAGGTCCCTGCCCGCAAGGAGTGCGCACCGACCGGCACCTCCCCGTCTCATCGGCTCCACCATCGTCGGCCGGGGCCACGCGAGAGGCGAAGCCGCAGCCTCCTCAAGCCGGAACACCGGTGGCCTGCGGGTGCGCTGCCGGTACGGAGGACGGCGTCACCCGGTGCAGCGTCAGGCCCACGCGCCCGACAGCCGCCGCGACACGACGGCGCTGAGCGTGCGTATGCCGTGCACCGAGCCCGGCTCGATACCGGTGAGTTCAGCGACCCGGCGCAGGCGGTAGTCCAGGGTGCGCGGGTGGACGTTGAGGGACGCTGCCGCCGCGCCGCGGTTCATGTCGTGGCGGTAGTAGGCATCGAGCGTGCTCACGAGGTCCGGGCCCGGTTCGAGGCTTTGGGCCACCGTGTGCAGCCAGGCGTCGATGAACGGCACGTCCGCGACCGCGAGTTCGACGAAGACGTCCGCCATGGTGTACGGCCGCGCCCGGCGGGACGGCTTTCCCAGCGGGGCCGACCTGCTGATCCGGCGGGCCCGTTCGAGGGCGGCGGGGAGGTCGTCGAGCGGTGCGGTGGCGGTGCCGGCGGCACAGGGCCGGCCGAGTGCCTCGGTGAAGTCCCCGACGAGGTCCTCTACGGCGTCGGGTGCGGTAGGCAGCCGTATCGCCTCGTCGGCACAGGGAACGACGGCGATCAGCTCACCACCCCTTGTGCCGCTCTGCGGGTACCAGACGGCGGGTACCCGGTGTGCCTTCACGAGCGTTTCGATCTCCGGGTTCAGATCGTGGTCACCCGGAGGGCGGTCCGGCACGCGGATCACCGTGACGGCGCAGAATTCGGGGAGTTGAAGGTCGAGGGCGGCGGCGAGGTCCGCGGCCATGGGGTCGCCGCTGAGCAGTGACCTTGCCAGCAGGGCGACTTGTTCGACGTACGGCAGTCGGCGGTGCAGCACCGTCACGAATCCCTGTCGGTAGGCGGCGATGCCACGGTCGCCCTGCGGGGCGAACCAGGTCATCACCTGCATGAGTTCCTCGACCCGGCGGCCGCGCAGGCTCTCGGCCGCCTCCTGGATGTCGCGCAGCATGAGCGTGGTGTGCAGGTGCAGGACCTGCTGCCGCGATTCGGAGGACATTCCGGCATCGGCCCGTACCTCACCGATGGCCGCGATGTAGCCGAGGTCGTCGTCGGTCAGCTCGCTGTTGTCCGGAGACAGTTCGATCGTGCGGCGCCGCAGCCACACCGAGTATTCCATCGTCTCGATCCTGGTCCGGGGATTGATTTCCCACGAACGGAACTCCGGAATCTCGCGCAGATACGTCTCGACCTCCCGGCGGGCGTTGGCCGCCGCCTGCCGGGCCAGTTCGGCGAAGAGGCTCCCCATGGGCGGGAGCCTGCCATCGCAGGTGAGCGGGTCGACAGATGAAATCCAGACGCGATTTGTCAGTTCGCGTGAATCGGTGGCCCTTGCCACGGCCGGGTATTTGTCATGGTGCGCAAAGTTCCCGGATCAAGGCGGCGTTGACTCTCGATCCGGTTGTGGAGCTGCGGTGAAGGCGGCTAAATAGGAGCCGTCACCATGCCGGAATTCGCATTCGCAGATACTCGCATCGCGTGCGCAATTCCTCTCGATGGCATTCGATCGAACGGGAGGGGAACACTGATGAAAGCAGGAGCCAGAAAGAGACTCGCGGCGGCGGCCGCTGTCCTGTCCGTTTCCGCGGCACTGCTGGTGAGCGCGCCCGGCACCGGTTCGGCCGCCCCCACCGCCACGCCCAGCTTGCGGGCCTTCGGGATCACCGGCGACGGCACCCTGATGGCAACCTTCACCACCGACCGGCCGAACGTACTCGACTGGGTCCGGGTCGTCACCGGCCTCAGCGGCGACACCAAACTGCTCGCCATCGACCACCGCGTCCAGAACGGCCTGATGTACGGCCTCGGCGAGAAGGGCGGCATCTACACGATCAAGACCCCGCCGCAGACCTCCGACGTGGTGGTCACCAAGGTCTCGCAGCTCCAGGTCGCGCTGTACGGCACCAACTTCGGCTTCGACTTCAACCCCGCGGCCGACCGGCTCCGCGTCGTCAGCGACAACGGCCAGAACCTGCGGCACAACCTCAATGACCACACCACGGTCGAGGACACCACCCTGACCACCCCGCCGGCCACCGGTCCGACCCGGGGCGTGACCGCCTCCGGTTACACGAACAACGACCTGGTCGCCGCCACCGGGACACTCCTGTACGGCATCGACACCACGACGAACAACCTCGTCCTGCAGGCACCGGCCAACAACGGCACCCTGACCACGGTCGGCTCCCTCGGCTTCGACGCGCAGCCGAACGCCGGCCTGGACATCTTCAGCTACCTGACCGGCGGCAAGACGACGTCGGTCGCCGCGTTCGCCTCGCTCACCCCCTACGGCACGAGCACCCCGACCCTCTACAGCATCAACCTCACCACTGGCGAACCGACCCCCATCGCCCAGTTCCCGCTGAACATCACGTCCCTGGCACTCACCCTCAGCGGAACCTGACCCCCACCCGACTCGCACAGCGGCCCGCCGGACATCTGCATGCACGGCGGGCCGCGCGCTGCCGTTGTCCTGGACCGGCTTCCGGCACAGTCCGCCCGACCGCGCCACCGTCGGCTCTTTCGGCATCGCCCTCAGCCACAGCTTCGATCCGCGGACGCCCAGATGCGCGGGACGTTCTGCTCCCCCCGTGGGCCTGTGCAGCGGACGAGCTCTTCCCCGCAGTGGCTGAGCACCGTTGCGCGGGCGCTCATCCGGGTCAGATCCCGTCGGCCGTGAGCGTTCCGTCCGCCGCACTGGCGCAAGGGCCGTCGCCGGGCAGGGTGCCGAATCGCGGCGGCTGACGACTGTCTAAGGTCGCGTGCATGTCGAGAACCACACCGCCGCGCCCGCTCGATGTCGAGGCGCTCTTCCCGGAGCTGGCGACCTACCGAGGCACCACCACCCGGCTCCACCCGCGCCCGGGCCGGCCGGACGCGGGGGCCAGCTCTGTGGGCGGACCGCTGCTATGGCCGGCGGACGAACCCTGGCCCGCATGCACCGAGCCGCACAGCCATGCGCGTGGCCGACGCCCGGCGGACATCCGCCGGAGCCGGCAGATTCTGACGTCCGCATGGCTGCGTGAATCGAACCCGGGCCCCACGGACGAGGAACGGGAGCTGCTGAAGGAACTGGCCCAGGAGCAGCGCATTCTGGAGACTCCCACGAACAATCCACTACCGCTGATCGGCCTCGCCCAGCTGTACCGCAGGGACATCCCGGATCTGCCGGCCGGGCCGGAAGACTGCGATCTGCTCCAGGTGTTCTGGTGCCCTTTCGACGCGCACGGTCCGAGCGGCCACGGCATGCTGCTCGACCTACGCTGGCGCCGGTCGTGGGAGGTCACCGAGGTTCTGGCTTCACCGCCACAGCCGCAGGTCGTCGGATTCGACGGGTATGTGCCCGAGCCGTGCATGCTGCATCCGGAGCAGGTGGCCACCTATCCGTTCGCCGGCCTCCTCCCGGAGGACCTGTGCGCCCGCATCGATGCCTGGGAAGAGGCTTTGGAGGAGGCTGAGCAGTCGGCGTGCGCCGCTGCCGGAGCGCCAGTGTGCTACCAGTACGACCTGTCCATCCCACCAGGCTGGCGTGTTGGCGGTTTCGCCTCCTGGCACGCCACCGATCCGTTTCCCAGGAACTGCCCGACCTGCGCCACACCGATGCACCTGCTGCTGACCCTCGACAGCTCGGAATGGGATGGCGGCAGCGGCAGCTGGAAGCCGCTGGAAGAACGGGACTTGCCGACACACATGTACGCCACGCCAACCGAGGTCACCGTGGGCCGCTGGGGTGAACTGAACATCTTCGCCTGCCCCGAGGATCCCTCCCACCCGCACCTCACGAGCATCCAGTAGGTCACGCGGCCATGACCACGGCAACCACTTGAGGGAGCCCATCCCCCTGCCCCCGGCGACCGATTGGCAGGCCACGGCCGGCGGTCGAGTACCGTCGCCTCTCGCTGCCATGGAACACGGCAAAGTCCAGGTGCCACCCAAGGCCCTGAACAAGCCTCCCCAACCCGTGAACAAAGCCAGGGGTCAGGCCTTGCCGAGAGACCACCCGCTCTCATGGGACGGCAACACATCAGGATGCTCGATGGAGTGCTGCGGAGGTAAATCCGGGCGAACAGGGCCCCTTTACACCGTGCGTCTCACACATCACCGACCGGCTGTCGTCCTCGGCTACCTTCGGAGAAGGTGCCGAACCGACACCGAGGGGGATCACATGGCCGGAACACGACGCAGTCCAAAGCCGCCGGCCCCACAGCCCTCGGTGAAGCCGAATCCTCCTCCGGCTGAGACGTCGCCGGCGGAGCGCGGCCGGCGTAACACTCCACTCCCGCGTCCTGGGTCGCCCCCGCAGATCCGAGGAGGGGCGCCTGAGCGTCAGCAGACGCCAGAGGGGCCCCGTCAACGCGATTCGGCGCAGACGCCGCCGGCGGTGCTGGATTCTCCCCGGGGTAGGACATCGTCGGCGGTGCCGGACCGGGGACAGCAATCACGGGCTCCGGCGCCGGGTGCCGAGCGCGACACCGTCGGCTCCCCGCCCACGGCCTTGCCGCCTGCTCCGGACGTACGAATGTATTTCTTCGGCGCAATTACCGACAGTCAGGTGGCGATCAACAGCGGCACGGTGACGCAGACCGAGGTCAAGAAGTTCACGGAGAACTACCTCCGAGGCACGGCTCAGGCGATGACGGAGCCGGAGCACGGCATCGTCTCCAGGAAGTCCGACCCGCCACAGGGACCAACGCCGGATCCGCAATCGGAACTGACGAACATGGGCGTGCAGCCCGCCAGCGTCGAGATCTTCTGCCGCGAATATCTGCTGCCCATGCTGAACGAGCTTGAGCGCCATATCCCGGAGTTGGGGCTGAGCAAGGCTGCCAGGGAGGAACTCAAGCAGACGATCGTTGGAGTACGAGCCCGTGTAAGGCGCACACCTGTCGACATGAAAGCCGTCACCGACGGGCTGACTCTCATCAAAGGCGCGTTGTCGGAGCCGCAGGACGATCGGGCGTTCCCAGACGACCAGCCGAAGGCACCTCTGCGGGGAGGAAGGCTGTGACGAGTACAGGCGGCCCGCAGTTCCACGGTGACATCCACGGCAGTCAGATCGCCATCGGCAACCACGATGTGTTCCAGCGGCAGTACGTGGCCGCCCAGAGCAAGCCCGACGAGGGTCTGACCGCAGCGGTCCGCGCGCTCCTGACGGCGTTGGAACATCTCGGCCTGCACGCCGAGGAGGAGGTCGGAGTACGCCAGGACGCGGAAGCCGCCCTGGAGGAGGCAGCCCAACAGGAGCCGGACGTCGGGCGCTTGCGCCGCCTGCTGGGGCGGATTCAGGCCGTCCTGGTCCCGATAGCGGCAGGTGCCGCAGCGGGCACCGCCACCGGCCTGACCAACGAGACAGCTCAGCTGGCTCAGACCGTCCTGACTGATCTCCAGCACGCTCTGCCCTGAGCGGATCACGAGGCCCTCCGACCGGACGGCCAGCCTCGCCTTCCTCTCCCCCGTGCCCCTGCCCGGAGCCACGGATCGAGAGGCTGGACCGGCTCACTGATACCGCGCCTCACGGCTGCCCGGGATGACCGGCTTCGCTCACGGACTCGGCCATCGACCCGGAAGCCGTGATCGCCCGACTCACCGCGCACTGGAGCTCCGGCGGCACCGAGGGCGCCGTAAACAGCGCGAAAAGGATCAAGAGGCGGCTGTAACGGGCGAGCCGGATTCGAACTGCTTCGCAAGATGGTCCTGCTTCAGTCAGCGTCACCTGAGAAGACTCGCCCGCCCCGACCAGCTTGACGTATTCCGATATGGGCATACGATGGCTGTCATGGCACGAGCAGCGACGACGTCGGACGCGTTCAACGCGATCGCCGAGCCGCAGCGCCGGGACATCCTGGCCCTGCTGCGGTCGGGTGAGCGGCCGGTGACCGACCTGGCCCAGGAGCTGGGGATGAGCCAGCCGGGGGCGTCCAAGCACCTGCGGGTGCTCCGGGAGGTGGGGCTGGTGCGGGTCCGCGGGGCGGGTAAGCAGCGCCTCTACGGCCTGGACGCCCGCGGGCTGCGGCCGATCCACGAGTGGGTCGGCGGATTCGAGCAGTTCTGGAACGAGAGTTTCGACCGGCTGGACACCTACGTGCAGGACCTCAAGCAGACCCGGCAGGAGGAATGACGATGACAGGGGCAAGGCAAGAACCGCGGGCGGAGCCGACGACGGACGACCGAGAGATCGTGATCTCCCGGGTCATCGACGCCCCGCCGGAGCTGGTGTTCGAGGCGTTCACCGAGGTGCGGCATCTGTCGCGGTGGTGGGGTCCGCAGGGGTTCACCACCACCACGCGGTCCTTCGAGTTCCGCGAGGGCGGGGAGTGGGACTTCGTGCTGCACGGACCGGACGGGACCGACTACTCCGAGTGGATCCGCTGGCTGCGGATCGTCCCGCCGGAGCGGATCGCGCTGCTGCACGGTGAGTCACGCGACGACCCGAACGCCTTCGAGTCGGTCCTGACCTTCACGCCGGACGGCGCGGCGACCCGGATCGTGATGCGCACGGTGTTCCGCACCAAGGAACTGCGCGACGAGGCGGTCGAGAAGTACCACGCGATCGAGGGCGGCCGGCAGACCCTGAGCAGCCTGGCGGCCTACGTCACCGACCTCGCGCGCAAGGGGGTGGAGGGCTGATGGCCGGGAAGGTGTTCTTCAGCGTGTCGATGTCGCTGGACGGCTTCATCGCGCCCGAGCCCGTGGCCATTGACGACTTCCTCGCGCCCGACAAGCACGACGACCCGGACGTTCAGCGCTGGATGGCGCAGTGGACGGAGCTGCAGCAGTGGCTGTTCCCGCTGCGGTTCATCCGGGAGAACCTGAAGCTCGGCGAGGGCGGCGAGGAGGGCCGCGACAACGACGTCGCGCGGGAGACGTTCGAGCGCACCGGCGCGAGCGTCATGGGCAAGCGCATGTTCGACCTCGGCGAGCAGTCGTGGCCGGAGGAAGCGCCCTTCCACACCCCCGTCTTCGTCGTGACGCACACCAAGCGTGACCCGTGGGAGCGGCCCGGCGGCACCACGTTCCACTTCGTCAACGACGGCATCGAGCACGCCCTCGACCAGGCCCGCGAGGCCGCCGGCGACCGCGACGTCCGCATCGCCGGCGGCGGCGCGACCATCCTGGAGCACCTCAACGCCGGCCTGGTCGACGAGTTCTCGATCGCCCTGTCACCAGTGCTTCTCGGCACCGGCACCCGCCTGTTCGACGGCGTGGACGCATCCAGGATCGCGCTGGAGCAGGTCCGTTCGGAGCCGTCGCCGCGGGTGACGCACCTGACCTACGCCGTGCACCCACGGTAGCCGCGCCGCCATTCGCGCCTGCGCGGCCGGAACGGGTCCGTCTCCACAGCGCCCCTACGCCGTACCCGGCGGATCATGAGGCCATAGGGTCTGACAGTGATTAACCTCCAGATCCGAGGCGAGAACGGCACGATCGAGGCCCGCGCGAAGCACGGTGTGGTCTGGGGTCCTGAGCTGGCTGGTCTTGATCAGTCAGTGTTTCCGATGCTGGGACACCTGCTGCCGTACGCCGACACCGTTTTCAACCACCGGCAGGTGTCCACCCTGTTGGAGGAGGTACCGCGGCTGCCTGCAGGCGTGCTAACTGATGCGTTCGCGCGCGAGTTGATCGAGCTGGGTCAGGTAGTTCTCGACGGACAGGGCCTGTACCTGTGGTTCCTCGGGGACTGAGGCTGCAGGCCGGCGCAGCCCCGGAGCCGTAGCCGGACAGCCGCGGTGATGACGGTGCTGTGGAAGACGTAGGCCCCCTTGTCGTAGCGGGTGGCGACGGCCCAGGATTTCTTGCGCCGGTTGCCCTGTCGCCGCCCAAGTGGTACGGCCGGGTGCGGGGGCATCCGTCCCTGGGGCGGGGAACGCGGATCCGTTCGAGGACCTCGATCATCTGCGGCGCGTCGCCCCACTGGCCGGGTGGGACCAGGAAGGCCATCGGCTGGCAGCCACCTTCACCCGGGAGGTGAATCTTGCAGGTCAGGCCGCCCCGAGACCGTCGGAGTCCTTCGTCGCGGCGGTGGTGCCGAGGCGTCGTCCCTTTCCGGGACACGTGGCTTCTTCTTGCGAGCGCCCCAGGACTTCCCGCACGACACGGCAATGCTGGGACAGGAACGAGAACGTCCGCACGGTAACTGGGCCAAGCCTCGCAAGCCCAGGAGAGCACGAGCCAACTCCGGCCAGTCACGACCTACGGCTGTAGTACTGGTACTCCAGTTGCAGTTCCCTATCGCCGCTGGTCAGGGGCGTGCCCGTGGGTGCACTCGGCTGATGTGCCGTCAGGTGGCGGCAGTTCGTGACTTCGGGTGCGGTTGCAGGTGACAGCGGCGTGCGTTGGCCTAGTGACAATGGCGCCAGCGGGACCAGCCGCGGCGCCCCCCTTTCCGCCCCTCGGCGGCAGCCATAGCGGAGAGGAAGGCATGGGCGAGCACGGCCAGGGGATGCGCCGATACCAGTCCGGATACCGGCATACCTCGTGCTGATCCAGGCGGCACTCGTTCTTCGCGGCCTGGCATGTCTCCTCGAACGCCCAGCGCGTCCCGCCGATACGTACCAGCTCGGCGATGCCGGCGCCGGCCGTACGGTCCACTGGGCCGACAGCACCGGCGGCTCGCCCCTGAAGAAGGCACATGAGCCCCGGCGCAGGCGGCTCATCGCCCCTTGCGCCAGTGCTCGAAGCGCGGCTTGGGCGTGAACTCCATGATGTACGAGGGGAGTTCCTCGGCGAGCAGTCTGCGCAGGAACTCGACCATGCCGCAGGGGACGACCTCGCAGGTCTCCGAGCCATGACGGGCGAAGAGCAGGACGGGCCACTTCTCGGGGTCCGGATCGCTGGTCAGCCAGCACAGTATGTCAGCGTGGGAGGTGTACCCCCAGGCGAGGATGTGCGCCGGGTCCAGGTCGAGACCCTCTTGGTCGGCGCCCTCCTCCTCCCAGGTCAGACGGGCGTTCCCCGTCTCGTCCTCGAAGTCGTCAGGGGAGTGCTCGTAGGCGCCGGTGGGAAACGGCCCGAGGATTCCGAGCTCGCCGATCTCCTCCTCCGAGCCGATCCCGCCGACGCCGTACACGGCCATGAAGTCCCTGTAGTCCCGGGGAAATCCGGTCCCCCACCGCGCCTCGGCCGCCTCCCAGTCGATGTCCTCGCCCGCACCGGGAGGCGGAGGCAGCAGCTGCCGCAGCGCGGTCATCCCCGTTGGTTCTTCCATGCCGGTCCCGCCCTTCGATCGGGTCTGCGAGAGTCTAGTGCTCCAGTCGCAGTTCGCTATCGCCGCTGGTCAGGGCCGTGTTCGTGAGCGTATTTGACTGATGTGCCGTCAAGCGACGGGAGTTCGTGACCTCGGGTGCGGCGAGCCGTTGGCTTGTCGTGCAAGACGATGTGCATCCCGATACTGGTCCGCGGAACTCGAAGAAGTACTCGTGCGGATCGGCCACCGGTTCGGGCGGGTGGATCTGCGGCGGAGGATGTGCGCCTAGATGCAGGCCCTGATCGACCCACCCGGCTGATCGACGGCCTCGTCGATGATCCGGGCGGTCAGAACACGTTCCACGTTCAGGCCATCCGCCGTCGCGGGGCCGGTGATCACCTCACGCGGCTCGTCCCGGTTCATCGCTCCGACCAGAAGGTTGGCCCGGGAGACGGCCACGGCCAGCTCCCGGTGATGGGCACAGCGACCGTAGATATCGCCGCGGACCGCCACCACTACCCGCAGTCGGCTCTCCGGACGCCGGGAGGCGAGCAGCAGGTCGAGGCACCGGTCGCGTTCCGTGCGGTCGTGGCTTGTCGTCCGGCTCGAAACGGGCCAACCCCCGGTACGGGGGCTTCCCGGCGCCGGGCCGTGAGGACACCCGCCATGCATGAGCTCGGTCACAGCGCGGCACGCAGGTGGCTGACGGTCACGAAGTGGTAGCCGCGGGCCGTGAGGGTGCGCAGGATCTCCGGTACGGCCTCCACCGACGTGCGGTGGATGTCATGCAGGAGGACGACGTCGTTGCGGTCGGCCTTCGAGATCACGTACTGGGCGACCCGGGAGGCGTCCGGGTACTTCCAGTCCTCGGTGTCCACGTCCCACAGGACCGGGGAGAGGGAGGTGGCCGCCCGCACAGTGCTGTTGATCGCGCCGTACGGCGGTCGGAAGAGAGTCGCCTCCTCGCCGGTGGCCGCCTTGATCGCCGTGTCGGTGCGGGCAAGTTGGGAGGCGATCTGGGTGGGGGTGAGGCGAGTGAGGTCGGGGTGGTTCCAGGAGTGGTTGCCGACCTCGTGGCCGGCCTCGGCCTCGGCGCGGACGAGTTCGGGGTGGGCGGCGACGTTCTGGCCGACGGTGAAGAAGGTGGCGCGGGCGTTGTACTTCGCCAGGTAGGTCAGCAGGGTCGCGGTGTGCGGGGCTGCCGGGCCGTCGTCGAAGGTGAGGGCGATGCACGTGACCTTGGCGCAGTCGGTGGTGTCGTCGCCCTCCACCGTGTACGTGGGGACGGGCACGGTGGGGGTGCTGGTGGCGCCGAGGTCAAGCCCGGCGCTGGGACTGAGGGTCTGCCGCAGGACGCGCTTGCCCAAGTCGGACAGCCAGGGTGCGACGGTCGCCTTGGGGAGGGTCACGGTGTAGCGGCCCCCGGCGGGGACGCCGACGGTGCCGCGGTCGAAGTCCACGTCCAGGTCGCCGTCGGAGGTGAAGGACATGTCGTCGAGGTAGGCGGCGCGGTCCGTCGTGTCGTCGAGAACCGTGGGATCAGCACCCTCCCTCTTCTCAAGCTTCTTCTGCACCGCCGCGGCGAAGGCGCCCTGAGAGTCGTCCGCGATGAGCCCGCGCGCGGATTCGCCGGTCTTCTCCTTGCCGTCGTACCAGTACGTCCGTGTGTCCAGGCCGTCGCCGACCGACGGGCCTTGGAACGTCGTCAGCCGTACGCCCAGCACGTCGCCGGACGCCACCAGGAACGAGAAGCTGATGTTCAGCTCGGCGGCCGGCGCGCCCTCGGTCCCGGTGGGGAGGCCACCGCAGTGGGTGGCGGGTCCATCGCCCTCCTTGCCGAGGAAGTCCGCGACGCGTCTCTCCACGGTCCTCTTCATGGCGGCGGTCATCGCGGTCGCGCCGGGGACGTCCGGATAGGCGGTGGCCCATCGGCAGGAGTGGTCCTCGCTGTTGTCGCTGACGATCCTGATGCCCTTGATCTTGGACAGGTCGACGGTGCCGCCCGTGTCCGTGCCGGCGGAGCGAGCCGGACTGTCACCGCCTCGGGCCGAGTCGGCCTTGGGCGCGTGGGTCGCGCAGGCGGTTGTCAGGATCAGGATGCCGAACACCAGGAGTGCTGGGGCGAGGGTGTATGTGCGCATGGGCGACCTAGGGATGCAGGGGTGCGGACGCAGGGTGGGGACGCAGGGTTCGGCCTGTGGCCGAGACGGTGCGCATGGCCTCGTGTGGGCTCGGGCGGCGTCGCGCTCTTAAAGCGCTTCAATCGCCTGCCAAGTTATGTACTCGCGCAAATCTCCCGCAATCCCTGCCGCCCCACTTGAGACGACTGTCTCTCCCGCCGCAGGAGGACGTCCCACGGATTGTTCAGAGCTCCAGCAGGGCTTCTGAACAATCCGCAAGCACCCAAGACTCTCTTCCAGCCGGTGACGCCTCCCGTCGCCGGCACCCCACCCCCACCGCAAGCGGCCCCAGGCAATTCCCCCTTGCCTGGGTCCGCTTCGCCCACCGGTGCGTGCCACACGCCTCACCACCGACATCCCCGTCGCTCTCCTTCGGCCTCCAACGTGGCCGCACACCGACACCAAGCCTGTCACCAAGACCCTCACCTACCGCGACACCGGCACCAAGCAGCCGCTGTCATCGCCGAAACCCGGGTCGGCACCAAGGTCCGGTCCCGCGACGCCGGCTTCGGCGCCACGATCACGGCGGCACGCGGCGACCGGCGAGAGCGGCCGTACGAGCGTCGGGGCCGTGCGCGAGGTGGAATCGTACGACGTGACGCTGCCCGGCCCTTGTCCGGCGTGACCTCCCGTCACCTCCCAGACGGAGGATCCTCGTGCCCCATCCTCCGCCGGGGCCTGCGTGGCTCGACCAGGTCCATCCCAGCGACCGGCCTCTTCGCGCCGCCGGTCCGCCTCCTCCGGCCGCACCTCGAACCCGGCCCTCAGTGCTCAGCAGCCTGCCAGGCAAGGCTTACAGCGGCCCGAACGCCACACAGGCAGGTAACCGAGCGGGTGTCACACTCCCGGGGCAGCGACACCGGCCTGCGACTTGTCGGGCTCCGCCTCCTGCGGCGGGTCGGTGAGCTGCTCGCGCAGGTAGTTCCAGATCACCGCGATCAGTGCGGTGACCGGCACGGCGAGAAGGCTGCCCACGATGCCGGCCAGACTGCCGCCCAACGTCACCGCCAGCAGAATCACCGCCCCGTGCAGGCCGAGCCCACGGCTCTGGATCATGGGCTGGAACACGTTGCCCTCAAGTTGCTGCACCACGAGGATGATCCCTAGCACGATCAGCGCGTCCGTCGGACCGTTCGACACCAACGCGATGAGACACGCGACGAAACCGGCGAACACCGCGCCCACGATCGGCACGAACGCGGAGACGAAGGTCAGCACCGTCAGCGGGAGCACCAGCGGTACGTCCAGGATCCACAGGCCAAGGCCGATGAAGACAGCGTCGAGCATGCCGACCAGCGCCTGGGACCGCATGAACGCGCCCAAGGTGTCCCAGGCACGCTCGGCCAGGACCGGAACGTCGTGGGCGAGCCGGCCGGGCAACTGGCGGGTGAGCCACGGCAGGAATCGCGGGCCGTCCTTGAGGAAGAAGAACATCAGGAAGACCGCCAGGACGGCCGTGACCAAGCCGTTGAGCGTGGTGGCCACTCCCGTTGCGACGGTATTGACCAAACTTCCGACGCTGCCCTGGACTCGGGCGGCCGCGCTGTCCAGGGCAGCCGTGATCTGGTCGTCGCCGATGTTCAGCGGTGGCCCCGCGGCCCACTCGCGCAGCTTCTGGATGCCCTCGACCACACCGTCGGTCAACTCGCCGGACTGGGATGCCACCGGAACCGCGATCAGCGCCACGATGCCGAGGATGGCCAGGAGAAACAGCAGGGTCACCAGCAACGCAGCGAGCGCCGAAGGCCACCCACGCCGGCGCAGCGCACGGGTCAGCGGCCAGGTCAGTGTGGTGAGGAACAGGGCAATGATCACCGGCCACACGACCGACCACATCCGGGCCAGACCCCACAGAGCCGCCGCGACCGTCACGGACACCAACAACAACTCGACCGATACACGCGCGGACGAGGCAAGCGCGGCGCGGGCTCTCCCGGAACTCAACATGTCAGGCATGCGGTCACACTATTGGCACGCCAGTCACGCTTCGCCATCGCCGTCACCATCGCCACCGGTCAGGGACGGCTTGCACAGGTGCCGCATGAACGCGAGGTGCTTGTCCAAGACGTCGGCAACTGTCGTGTCATACCGCCCTGTTCGCATAGCGCCGCCCCCTTGCGAAACGTAGGGACGCCCCGCCATGCACTCAAGATATGAACTGATATGAATGCATCGCGTGCAGAACAGGCCCGCATGCGTCACGGGCGGTGTACGTCCCCGCATCCACGGTGTACCGCCCCTGCGGCCCGAGCAGCGACCGGAGAGATTCATGAGACGTCTGGATCCCACCGATCCGTCGGCCATCGGCGGCTACCCCCTGTTGGCGAGACTCGGCGCCGGCGGCATGGGGCAGGTGTTCCTCTCCCGTACCGCGTCGGGTCGTCCGCTGGCCCTCAAAACCGTACGCACCGAGTTCGGCCAGGACCCCGGGTTCGAGCAGCGGTTCGCCCGCGAGATCGCCAGTAGCGACCAGGTGCGCTCCCCGTGGACGGTGTCGGTCGTCGATTACAGCCCCGCGGGGCACCGGCCGCAATGGCTGGCGACGGAGTACGTGGCCGCGCCCTCTCTCGCCGACTGGATCGAGTCGGACGGCCCACTGCCCGAGTCCGCCGTCCTGGCTCTGGCGGCGGAACTCGCCGAGGGGCTGCGGGCCGTGCACCGGGCGGGGCTCGCGCACCGCGACGTGGAGCCGTCCAACGTGCTGCTCGCCCGCCGCCATCCGCTGCTCATCGACTTCGGAATCGCCCGAGCCGCGGACGACACCCGGCACACCCGTACCGGCGGTGTCATCGGCTCCCCCGGTTACATGGCCCCTGAGCAGGTCACCGCTGGGATATCGGCCGAGCCCGGCGACATCTTCTCGCTGGGGGCGGTCCTGGTGTACGCCGCCACCGGGACCGGACCCTTCCTGCACCCGGGCGAGGATCCGTCCGCCGCCCAACTGCTCTACCGCATCGCCCACGAAGCGCCCGTGCTGGACGGCGTTCCGCAGCCGCTCGTGCCCTTGCTGACCGCCTGCCTGGAGAAGTCACCGCAGGACCGACCCACCGCGGACGCGCTGTTGGAGAGGCTCGAGGCGAAGCCCGGTGTCTGGGCCTCGGTACGGCCGCCGGGCCTGGAGGCGGACATCGCCGCGCGGGAAACCGAGTTGGCGGCGCTGCTGGAACACTCGGCACACCTCCCCCCGGAGTCACAACCAGCGCCGGACCCGGCACCGCAGGCCGAGTTCGGGCCACCGCCCACGTACGGTTCGCCGATCGCGTACGGCCCTCCCCCCGCCCTTCCGTCGAGTCCTGCTCCCAACCCTGTGCCCCTCGCCCCGTCCGGGGCCGGTTCCGCGCCCGGTCGGCTTTCGGTGCGCACGTGGAAGGCCGTCGCGGCCGCGGGCGCGGTGGTGGCGGTGGTGACCGCGGCCGTCGTCACGGCGCTGGCCTGGCCCGACGGCTCTGATGACGCGGCGGGTGGGAACGGTCGTACGACCCCGCCCGCCTCCGCCTCTCCCTCCCCCACCGCTGCCGGGAATGCCCTGCCGTCGTCCTGGGTGGGCACTTGGAAGGGCACAGGCCCCGGCAGCCCCACGAGCGACGGCATCGTCAACGCGCGCACGACCGAGGTGGCCGTGACCGTCACCCTGCACGCTGCGGACCGGGGCGAGATCGTGGGCAGACAAGTCAGCCACGTGACCGAGGACGGCACAGGCCGGGATCTCGGGTGCACCGAGACGCTGCGTCTGCGGGAGACGCATGGAACGTCCATGGTCTTCGAGGCGGTCACCAGCGCACCCACGGATCCGTCGGCCGGCGTGCTGTGCGCGCGAGGCAACCTCTACACCCTGGCCAAGACCGGCGCCGACACCCTGACCCTGGGGAACGAGGGCAGTCAGACGACAGGGTCGCCCGCCCGGCTGACCCGCTCCTCCTGACATCTGACCGGCCGCACGGTCGCCGTCATATCCGCCCCCCCCTCCCGGGCCCTTCTAACACCTCCGACGGAGAACGCCGGAGGCAGAAGGATGGGCGTGCCGCGAGCTGGTCGAGCCACGCCGCCAGCCGTTCCACATCGAAAGACTGGACGCGGCCCAGGCATACGGCCACCACCAGCAGCGCGGTCCGCAGAAGGCTGGGCACGAGGAGGGCGTTAGCCCATCGGTCGCCGAGCCTCGTACCGATCGCGGCAAGGACGGAGTTCATCGATCGATCGGCGGGTAGGCATCGTCCGCCCGTTCGGGTCTAGGGTCGTCATACTTCCCGAACCGTAGCTGTTCCGGCTGGTCAGCCCGACCAGCCCCTGTCAGGCACAAGCTTGCTCAATTGCATCGAGCAGCTCGCTCACCCGCTGCACGTCGGGCTCCGTCTCGCTCGTGGGCTGCCTGAGCAGGTCGCGGAGCTCAGTTCGGCCTCCTCCATCTCGGATGGTCGCTTGTAACGTCGGCCATCGACTGAGTTGGCCGATAGCCAACCACACGCGCGCGCGTCATCGCGTTCATGTCCCCCCTCTCCCCTGGCTTGGCCGATGCCGATCATGCTGCCGGCACGATTCAGTTGAAGCACCTTCGCAATCTCAACATCGCCAAGAGAGTAGATCTCTGAACGGCGGAGCATAACTAGAGTCCATGCAAAGCGCCGTCGGTGAGCCACCATCTCCCCACACTGCTGTCCCGGGGTACTTGGAACCGAACGGTAGTGTTCAGCAACGGAGGATGACGGCCATGGCGTACCGCCTGTTACGCAAGGTGTTCAACAAACTCCTCCTGAAAAGTCCCAGCCGCACTGAGGTTTTGGGAAACCGCGCGGTAGACCTGTTGCTACAGTCCGAGCGCACGAACCAGGTCGATGTGGCGGAGATGGCGGTCGAGACAGGGCGTCAAGCACTAGCCGCCACACCCAACGACCATCCTCAGCGAGCTGCAGTGTTGGACATTCTCGCGGTTGCCCTGCTGCGCTTATTCGAACGTACCGGCCAGGTCGATGCGCTGGAGGAAGCGGTCGAGACAGGGCGCCAAGCACTGGCCGCCACCCCCCGCAACAATCCGCGTCACGCTGGAGTCGCGAGCAACCACGGGATGACCCTGCGGAATCTGTTCGAGTGCACTGGCCGGATCGATGTGCTGGAGGAGGCGATCGAGACCGGACGCCAGGCACTCGCCGCCACCCCCCACGACGACCCCGACCGACTGATACCCCTGAGCAATCTCGGGACCGCCCTGTTGGCGTTGTTCGAGCTCACAGGCCGGATCGATGCGCTGGAGGAGGCAATCGAGACCGGACGCCAGGCACTCGCCGCCACCCCCCACGACGACCCACGCCACGCTGGCGTCGTGAGCAACCTGACGCCCGCGCTACAAAGACTGTTTGAGTGCACTGGCCGGATCGATGCGCTGGAGGAAGCGATCGAGACCGGACGCCAGGCACTCGCCGCCACCCCCCACGACGACCCACGCCACGCTGGCATCGTGAGCAACCTCGGCGTGGCCCTTGTGCGACTGTTCGAGCGCACGGGTCAGACCAATGCGCTGGAGGAGGCAATCGAGACCGGGCGTCAGGCTGTGTCCACCACGACCCACAACAGCCGGGAGCGCGTTGTAGCCCTGAACATGCTCCAGGTCGCGCTCTTGAGGCTGTTCGAGCGCACGGGCCAGATCGACGTGCTGGAGGAGGCAATCGAGACCGGACGCCAGGCACTCGCCGCCACACCACTAAACCACCGCGGCCACGCCGACAATCTCACCAGCCTCGGCATCGCGCTACGACTGCTGTTCGATCACACGGGCCGCATTGATGTACTGGTGGAGGCGATCGAGACCGGGCGCCAGGCAGTGACCGCCACTCCTCTCAACCACCGCAATCGCGCCGACAATCTCGCCAACCTCGGAACCGCTCTGCTGAGGTTGTTCCAGCGCAACGGCCGAATTGATGTGTTGGAGGAGTCCATAGAGATGGGGCGTCAGGCCGTGGCCGCTAGCCCTCTCAATCAGCCCAAGCGCACATGGCACTTGTACAGCCTCGGGGCTGCTCTGAATCACCTCTTCGACCGCACCGGCTCCACCGAGGCACTGCATGAAGCGTGCCGTTGTTACAAGGAAGCTGCGGACAGCACGACCGGCGAGGCGTTTCTTCGATACATCGCGTACCGGCGGTTCGCCCACCTGGCAATCGTCCGCGGCTCACACCAAGCCGCCTTGCAGGCCATAGAGGATGCCATCGAACTTTTGGCCGCCGTCCTCCCCAACAGTCTGGTCCGCGCTGACCGCGAGTACCAACTCGGTCGCCTACCGGGTCTGGCCGGGGAAGCCGCTGCTGCCGCGCTGGCTGCAGATCAACCCATCCGAGCCGTAGAGCTTTTGGAGCGCGCCCGCGGCATACTTGCCGCCGAAACGCACAGTGCGCGCGGTCCGGACATGGTCCGTCTCCGCGGGCACGCCCCGCACCTCGCAGACGAACTCGAACAACTACGCAGTCGCCTCAGCGTGCTGGACCACCCCCCGGCGTCCGCGCAACTACCCGCAGAGGACAAGCCTTGGGACACGGACCGGGAGGCAAAGCAGCGCCTGGCGGAGGACCGCCGTGAGGCGTACGAGGCTTGGCGCCGCCTGCTCGATCACATCCGCAGTCTGCCGGGATTCACCCGCTTCTTTCAGTCACCCACACTTGATGAGCTTGTCCGCCACGCACACGGCGCTACGGTTGTTTTCATCACCGCCAGCCCGACCCGATGCGATGCGCTGATCCTCCCTGATACCGCTGAGCACGCCGTCCAGGTAGTGCCGTTGGTCTCGCTGACCCAGCACGCCGCAATGGAACACACGAACCGACTCTTCGGTGCCATCCACGCTGCCACTGACCCGCGGCTGGACCCCGCAGAGCGTGTCAAGGCCCAGCAGGAGATCCTCACAGTCCTGGCCTGGATGTGGGACACCATCACGGAACCTGTTCTGACCCACCTAGGCCACACCGCGACACCCGGCCCACACAAGCCCTGGCCTCGGGTGCGGTGGTGCCCCGTTGGATTCCTCGCCTATCTTCCCTTCCACGCCGCCGGCCACCACACCGACGACCCCGATCAATCGACCGCACCCCGCGCCGTCATAGAACGCGTCGTCTCCTCATACACCACTACTGTTCGCATCCTCGCCCAGCAGCCTGATGCCGACGGCCACGCCATGTTGATCGTCCCTGCCGCGGACATCCCCGGCGCCACCGCGCTGCCCGCGGTGCATGAAGAGACCACCGAGATCACCACGCTCGTCCCAGACGCCCACGTCCTCACCACCACAACCCGTGACGGAGTCCTTCGTGCGCTCCCCGACCACCAGATCGCGCACTTCGCCTGCCACGGTTCCAGCGGCTGGGCCGATCCCGCCCGGAGCTGCCTCCTGCTGAGCGACCATGACGTCGCACCCCTGACGATCAGTGACATCGGCGCGCTGCAACTGACCGCCCACTTGGCATACCTCTCCGCCTGCGACACCAGCATCACCTCCCCACTACTGGTGGACGAATCCCTCCATGTCACCGGCGCATTCCAACTGGCCGGATACCGGCACGTCATCGGCACTCTGTGGCACGTCGACGACCGCGCTGCCGCCCAACTCGCACGGGACTTCTACGCCCACCTCACCAACGACGGCAAAGTCCCACCGCAGACGCACCGCAGTTCCCAGGCCCTGCACTACGCCATCCAGCGACAACGTGCCCGCTACCCCAAGACACCGACCCTGTGGGCCGCGCACACCCACACCGGAGCGTAGTCCCGCGAGCCACCGCACGACGTCAGCCCCCGGACGCCCCGCGGTTCGCCGAAGCCATCAACAACATCACAGGCTGGTCCGAGTTCGGCCGCTGCGGTTCACTTCCCGGCCATGAAAGTACCGGACCTGCTCGCCGCCGACATCCAGGAGTCCTTCCACCGACTGGCGTAGCGGAGAGCCGGTGTCGGAGGGTGGGCTGGCGCCGGTATCGGTTGACCCGCTTCGACGCACACGCCCGGGAGATCCCCATCTCGGCTGCGCCGTGGGCGATGGGCCTCGTGCGACACCGCTCGACGAGGCGACGTCGTCCCTCCACGGTGAGGGTGCGTTCTTGTGCGTCACGTAGCGGAACCAGGCGCAGTGGCTCGCCGTGACCTTTCCCGCCCGGCGATAGCCTCGGCGACCCCTTGGATGGAGCCACGAAGAAGGTCACCGTACGGACCCTGAGGAAGGCTGGGGGTGTGCCTTCTGGCCGCGTTGATGTGCTCGGTGGCGGCTTCGAAGGAGCCGAGTCGGCGGTAGTTGTCGGCGAGGTTGAGGTGCAGGGAGGGGTAGAAGCCGGCGATGTGGAGGCTGGTGTGGTGCTCCTGGACGCGCTGCTCGGTCATGGCGTCGGCGGCGTCCAGGGCCCGTATGTCCCAGGCGAGGGCCTGGGCGGGATCTTGGTAGAGATCTGCCAGGTAGTGAGCGAGGGAGCAGCGGTGCAGGGGGTCGCCGGTGACACCGATCGCGGACCACAGTCCCAGCAGTTTATGGCGGGCGGAGTCGCTGTTACCGGCTCGGCCCTCGGCGACGGCGTGGCCGATGGCCTCCATGGTCGGGTCGGGGCCGGCGCCGGTGGGTGCGGTGGTCATGGGCATTTCCTCGTCGTTCTTCTCAGGCACAGGGGTCGGGCTTGACGGGCATGGCCAGGGTGGTGAGATCGCCGCGGTCGGCAGAGCGGATCGTGGCGGGCTGGTCGTGTCCCCGTAGGTCGAGCATCACGTCGGGGCCGATCGCAGTGCTCACTGCGGGATGGAGCGTGGTCAGCTCGAACCAGATCTGGAGGGCCTGGCCCGTCGCGGTGGCCGGGAGTGGGATGCTGGGGTGTTCGTCGTCCGCTGACACGACGTTCACTCCGTGGTCGGCAACGTGCAGCGCGACGCGCTCGCCGGACTGTTCTTCCAGCGCTCGCAGGAGCAGATTCTTCGAGACCGTCGCGCGGGTGCTGACCTCGCCCAACGACGCGAGCATCAGCCGGTAGTCGGGGAACTCCTCGGGCAGCAACCGACAGTGCCGGTCCTCCCGGTCGGCCACGCGGAACCAGAGCCCGTTCGATACCGCTTCCAGCCGCACCAACGGACTGCGGCGGCTGACGGCGACCGCGGCCCGCAGCTCGTCGCCGTTGACTGTGCCGGCCCATGTCCGACTCGGTGGTTCAGCCGGCACCAGGGTTCGAGTGGAGAGCCGGTAGCGGTCCGTCGCGGTCAGGGTGACTGCCTCCTGACGTGCCTCGATGCGGAGGCCGGCAAGTGCCGGCATCCCGGGCTCTTGCGCGGTCGCGGTCAGGACCTGCTCGACCGCATCCGCCAGCACGGGGCCCTTCATCACCGCGATGGGAAAGCCTGGCACGTTGCCGAGCGCGGACTTGATGACAGCAGCCTTCTGCTGCACGGACGCCGCATCCTCAACGACCTTTGCGACATGCTCATCGAGCAGCCGGGAGGCCTCGTCAGCCCCGGAACCGAGCACCGCCTCGACAGCAGCGAGGGGCATGGCGAGCTCGCGGAGCTGACGCAGCACGGTCGCCCGCGCCACCTGGTCGGCGCTGTAGTAGCGGTAGCCCGAAACCGGGTCGACTTCGGCAGGAGGCAGCAAGCCGGAGTCGGCATAGAAGCGCAACGCGCTGCTGGTCAGACCACTGCGTCGGGCGAAGGCCCCGATCGGCATCAGCTCATCATTTGACACCGCGTCATCATCGGACTTCAACCAACTTGAAGGTCAAGAACGACGAGCAGCGGCAGCAACGTCATGGCCGGCAACAACATAGCGACTGCGAAGTACGAGGTGGCGCACCCACTGCTTCTGGGGCGGCCCTGGCCGGGGCCGCGCATGAAGTGCGGGAGGTGCTCCGTGCTTTCGCGCTTGCCGGCCGGGGAGACCTTCCAACTGCGCGACGACCTGCTCGGAGCCTTCGGCCTCGGTGCTGGCATGCCGCGGGACCGTCACGGTCTGCGGGCTCTCCTCGGCAGACCGGTGCGGGATGAGGAGTTCCGCCACGGGGCGGCCACGGCGGGGCAGCCGGTTTGCAAGAGCTCGGCGATCTCTTCCAACGTGAACCGAGCCGCTGAGCAGCTTTGATCACCCGCAGCGCACGCATTCCTCACACGCAATCCGCAGCCGCCTACAGCGCCGGGGTATCCATGCGGTCATCCCGCAGCCGTCGGACCAAGTCGGCCACCTCCTGCAGCGAGGCCGGCGCGGTTGGCCGACCGCCCAGCTTCGACAGCGAGGCCCACAAGCAACGGAACGCCGTCGCGCAGTGCATCAACCGCCTCAAGCGGCGGCGAGGCATCGCCATCCCCTACGAAAAGACAGCCACCATCTACCTGGCCGGGCTCCAAATCGCAGGCATCTTCCTCCGGTCCCGCCCGATGATCCAATCGAAAGCCCCTAAGCCCTACACCGAGCGCCACTTGGACGACGCACCGGCGTTCGTGTGCGCGCCGTCTACATGCCGGTGGTGAGGTTCATGGGTGCCGCCGGCGGCGTCGGAATGTAGTGGTGGGCCAGGTTGGCGTCGCGGTTGTGGGGACCGTGGCGATGGGCCTCCGGGGCGCCGTACTTCTTGAGAACCTGACGTCCGGAAACGACGTCCCGAACGCGCATCACGACTCGGTCGAGCAAGGTCTCCATCAGTGTTCCCCCTTGGGTACATGGTCTTGTCGAGGAGGATGCACCTGCGTCCGCGGCAGATTCCAGCGAGTTGAGCCGATCTTGAGCCTCCGGCCAGTCCTCCAGTGGATGGTCAGCAGTGCAACTTCCCCATTCGGCCAGCCTCGCCCACACATCGGCGCTCGTCCCGTTCGGTCACCTCGTCTGTGAACTGATCCAAACGACAGGACGTGGGCCAGTACCAACTACCCCGCCTCTACGGCTCGCCATGATCGATCGCCGCACGGCCCCGATCGGCCCGCGCGTGGCCCTCATGGCTGCCCGTGGCCGCCCCTTACCGCCGACCCCGGGACGGCGTCCTCGTTGCCCCGGGTGGCCTGATCACTTCGCGCGGGCAGCGAGGGCCGACATGCTGCGCATGGAGTAATGAGCCGTTCCGGCGGCTTCCCAGGTCACGTTGTGCGGAGGCGGCGAGCGGTACGGGCAGCAGGGAGCAGGCGGCGAGGCGGGTCATGGGCAAGGAGAGCGTGGACCGGTCGGAGGGTTTCGGCGAGCGGCTGCTCGGACTGCTGCTGGACCGGGCACATCTGATGCCGCCACAGCTGATCGCCCCGTTGATCGCGGAGGAAGTGGCCAGGATCGGGGGTCATGACGTCTCCATCCTGCTCCAGGACTATGCCCAGGAAGTGCTCGTGCCGCTCGCGGGCAAGAAGCTGCATGTCGGCCAGCCCGAACCGATGGCCGAATCTCCCGCCGGCCGGGCCTTCCTGAGCTCGGACGTGGTCGAGGTACCGCAGGCCCGCGGCGGCGTGCGGATGTATCTGCCGCTGCTGGACGGCAGCGACCAGGTGGGGGTGATGGCCCTGACCCTGGCCACGGTCGGTGATGACGACCGGCGCCTGCTGCGCCGGCTCGCCAGCCTGGTCGCCGACGTGCTGGTCACCAAGAACGCCTACACCGACCTGTTCTTCCTGGCCCGGCGCCGGGAGCCGATGAGTGTCTCCGCGGAGATCCAGTGGAGCCTGCTGCCGCCGCTCACGATGACCGTGCCGCAGGTCGAGGTGGCGGGCATCCTGGAGCCCGCTTACCGGGTCGCCGGTGACAGCTTCGACTACGCCCTCAACGGCAACATCCTGCACATGGCCGTGATCGACGCGATGGGCCACGGCCTGGACGCCGCCGCGATGGCGACCATCGCCATCGGCGCCTACCGGCATGCCCGGCGCGTGTTCGTCAGCCTGGCCGAGAAGTACGCGTTCATGGACGACGCGATCTCCCGGCAGTTCGGACCCGACCACTTCGTTACCGCCCAGCTGATGCACATCAACATCGCCACCGGCGAACTGGAACTGGTCAACGCGGGCCATCCCGCACCGCTGCTGATCCGCGCCGGCCGGGTCGTGCGGCAGCTGGAGAGCGCGACGACGCTGCCCGTCGGCTTCGGCGGTGAGGAGCCCCGGATCCGAGAGCACACGCTCCAGCCGGGCGATCGGGTGCTGTGCTACACCGACGGCATCATCGACGAACACGTAACCGGCGGCGAGCCGTTCGGCGAGGAACGCCTCATCGACTGCGTCAATCGCCTGGGAGAAGGGCCCTCGCAGGGGGTGCGGGCGGATCTGCGTCAGCTGTCCCACACGCTGAAGGTGGAACGGGGCGGGCGCACCAGCGACGACGCCACCCTCTTCATGATCGAGTGGCACGGCGGCGTCGCCGACCACCTCGCGGTACTTGACTGAGCAACCCCGACCTCAGCCCAAATCAAACCGGATTACGCCGACCACGCGAACTGGGGTCGCCGTTCTGCGCCTGGCCGGCCGGCCTCCCAAGAAGAGTGATCCAAATCGGCAACAGGTGCGCACTGTGCCGACGTGGCTATGTTGACGCGGTGCTGGTCGTACTGCGATGAAATCCATGGCGCTGTTCGATTGTGATCGTCAGGATGAGGTGTGTGAATGAGCGATCGACGTGGCCGACCGACAAGCTGACCGCGCTGCGCCTTGGGCGCCCGCTGGTCACCGAGGTTGTGGCATCCCGACCCGGTCGGCGGGCGTTCGTGGACATCACGCCAGATCGCGTCATGCGTGATACGCAGGCAGCGCAGGAGGGATGGGTACGTGGTGATCGGTCACGTGGCTTCCGCCTGGAGCACTGGGAGTACGACGCTGACCGGATCGACGGCTTCGACTACGACGTGGGCGCAGTGCTGGTGCGCGCCGCCTCGGCAGCGGACGAGTCGGCGCTGGCGGGCGTTCTCGCCCTCTGGGGGCTGCGTCCGGACTGCTTCGGTTACCCGTGGGAAAGCGATGACCCCAGGTAACCGCTGGCTCGTGCGGATGCGTGGTGGAGCGTGAGGATCCCCTGCACGAGGCGAGCAATCCGGGTGGTACTGCAGCGCAGCTTGCGAAGCAGACGCCGGCCCTTGAGCGTGGCCATGACCTGCTCGCCGATGGCGCGGATCCGGGCCTGGGCGATATTCACCGTCTGCCTTCTGGCAGAAAGGTTGCGGTGCTTGACGCGGAACGGCACTCGCACGGTGCCGCCGGCACCCTGGTAACCCTTGTCGCCGAAAAGGCCAGCTCGGCGAGGGCGTCGATGATGGAGCAGCAACTCCGCGCTGTGCCGGTCGAGTTCCATGTTGCCGAGCTCATCCATGCATGAGCTTGCGTTTTGCCTCTGACTCGCCAGCTCTCAGCTGGCCGAGTCAGAGGGCAGTGGCACCACGTAGCTGACCACCAGCCTTCATTCTTCAGGCGTCACAACGAGCTCTTGACGCATGGTAGTTCTCATAGCCCGGAGGTTGTCCCAGACCTCGTACTGGGCCCGGGCTGCGGTCTCCATCGTTTCGCCTGGCTCGGGGGCGCCTCGTTCGAGGCGTTTCACCTGCCCGTACACCTTGTTCAGGGCTTGGTTGACGACACTCGCTTGCTTGAGTACTTCGTCAGGGGCGATCATCTGTGCTTCGGAGTATCGGCCACGGTGAGCGTCCTTTGCTGCTTCGAGTGCCTCTATATCCGAGTCCCCCACGCCGCGTTCCCTCATGACATGTAGGTGGTGGTTGAGTGCCGTGGTGAACTGGCGGGCATCTCGGTTGAGTTCCGCATAGCAGGTGCGTCGGAGCGAACGGTTCTCGCGGATCTCCTCATGGCCGCGAACGAGTTCTATCTCCCGGCGCTTCGCGCGTTCGGAGCCGCGCTGCGTAAGTATCGATCCGCCCAGTGAGCCTTGCTCAACTTCAAGGCCGGGTTGGAGATCGGCTCGTGTAGCCTCCGGCGCATGTCTTCCACGCTGGACCACGCGATGATCGACAAGATTGCGGCCGAGATCGACGATGAGCTGATCGGGATGCGCCGCGACATCCACCGGCATCCCGATCTTGCCGGTGCGGAGCGGCGCACATCAGCACTGGTCGCCGAGCGGCTTCGCGCCGCGGGTCTGGCCGTCGCAACCGGCGTGGGCGGCCATGGTGTGGTGGCGGTGCTCGACGGTGCGGGTGAGGGCCCGACCGTCGCCTACCGGGCCGACATGGACGCGGTCGACGACGACGAACTGTTCGACTGTGCCTTCGCCTCGCAGGTCCCGGGGGCGGCCCACCTGTGCGGCCACGACCTGCACACGGCGATCGGGGTGGGTATCGCCTTGGTCCTCGCACGGCTGCGGAAGCAGCTGAACGGCCGGGTCGTCTTCGTCTTCCAGCCGGCCGAGGAGACGTGCGAGGGCGCCCGGGCGATGATCGAGGACGGGGTCCTGGAGCGGACCCCGCCGCGGGAGATCTACGCGCTGCACTGCGGCTCCAATCCAGTCGGCACGTTCGCGGTCGGGCCGGGTCAGCCGGGGCAAGACCGCTTCCGGATCGAGCTGGCGGCTCCGGGCGCGGCCGACGACGCCAAGCGGCTCGTCGCCATGATCGACGGATTGTCGACTGTCGGGCGCCCGCAGACGCCCGGACAGCTCCAGCAGTTCATGGACGACATGCAGAACCCGGACGGCCCGCTGGCGCGCTTTGTCTACGCCCTGTCTCATTCGAGCTCGGGCGATGACGGCGCGCGCGTGCACGCCTATCTGCGGGCCTGGCCTGAGAGCCGGTACGCCGAGATCCGTGAGGAGGTGCGGCGCTGGATGGATGCGCTGCCCCGTGGGCGGGTGGAGTTCACCGAGCCTCCGTTGCCCGCCATGGTGTGCTCGCCGGAGCTCAACGCGGCGGCAGCCTCGTACCTGCGAGGCACCCTGGGTGCGGACGCGGTCATGGTGTTGCACGCGGCGTATCCGTTCAACGGCGAGGACTTCGCGTACTTCCTGCACCAGGTGTCCGGAGCGATGTTCTACCTCGGCGTCGCCAACCCGGAAGCGGGCATCAACGGGGTCCCCCACTCCCCGGACTTCGCTGCCGACGAGCACGCGATCGGGATCGGGGTCCGCGCGATGGCGGGGTTCCTGTCACACCGTCTCGATGCCCTCGCCTGAGCTGCATCCCGGTCGGCCGGGCAGCGTACCTCGCCAACATCCCGGTCGGCCGGGCAGCGCGCAATGTCCTCGCGTGTGCCCATCGCATTCCCCTCCTGGCCTGCACGTATGACAGGGCTCACCCGCGTCCGGCGGATGGGCCCTGACGCATCACACGCCCGTCTCGGCCCCGTCGGACACCGATGCCACCGGCAGCAGGTCACGAGTCCGAATGGACAGTACCGACGCGGCCGTCGGCCGCCGCACACGGCGTGCTGACCGCCTGGGCGAGGCCACGTCGGCAAAGCTCACTCCCCGAACCGGCAATGGAAACCAGGTCGTTCCGGGTGGGTGGGGTGCAGGGCGCCTCCCTCACCAGTGCGAGCAGCCACCTACGTGTGGCAAGTCTCAACGACACAAGGGCACGCCAAGTCATCGCCGAGCCGGGTGACAGGGCCTATTGGACTTGGAGCGTCACCGCGACGGAGCCGGGCGCCTACGAACTCGTACTGGGCCTCACCACATACCAGGGAGACTCCAACCGAGCCCTGCACACACTCAACCCGCCCATCACGGTTCACCTCCAAGTGGAGAACTCTTGGTCGAATCGCATCGCCTCGATGCGGGACTGGCTGATCGCCTTGGGCAGTGTCGCGGCAGCGCTTCTGGCCCTCTATGCGTTCCGCACACCCCTGACCGAGCTCGCGCGGGCCCGCAGGGAGGCCCGGCATGAGCGGACCGGGGAGCGCGACGGGTACCTGTGAGGCATGAGGTTGGGACGTGGGTCGGAGCACCCGATCCCTGGTGACTTGTCGCTGCGGCGCGAGCCGGATCCGGAACCGTCACACGATCTGCCGGACAGGGCCAAGCGCGGCTCCCTCGTCACCCGCTTGCGGCCGGGCAGTCCTGCTGGTGGTCGATGTCGCGGAACTGCTTCCGGCATGCGGACGGTGACAGTCCTCTGGTGACACGCCGGCACAGAGCCTCGGCGACATGCCTGGCAGGTGGCGGTCTCACCTACTCTCCGGCGCGGGCCACCAGCAGCGGCTGGAAGAAACCTGTCTCCTGCGGCATCCGCCACCCTGCGTCCACAAAGCCCGCGCCGGCCAGGAGGCCGGTCAGCCGGTCCCGGCCGAGCGCCCAGTAGGTGGTCCGGCGGACCCGGACGCGCCATTCTCCGTCTGCCGGGAGGAGCTGGAAGTGTTCCAGGTCGTAGTGCTCGCCGTCGTCGTGCCAGTGCCACAGCTGGAAGGTGACGGTCCGTTCCGCGTCATCGGCATGCCAGTGGACTTGCGGAGGCGTCGACGTGGGGCGCTCGCGCAGCAGTTCGTCGTAGGGCCGGGTGCTGAGCAGCAGCAGGCCGGCCGGGCGCAGCACGCGGCGCATCTCGATCAGGGCGGCGTGTACCTCCTGCTCCGTCAGAAGGTGGGGCAATGAGTTGTCGGCGCAGACGACTGTGTCGAACTGGCCGTGGGGGAACGGCAGGTGCCGCATGTCGGCGACGGCCGTGGGCAGCGTCAGCTTCCGGCGGGCGGCTTCACGGGCAGCGCGGGCGGCGGCGCGGGGGCTGAGGTCGGTCCCGGTCACATGGTGTCCGCGCAACGCCAGGCCGATGGCCTGTGTGCCGATGCCGCACGAGCAGTCGAGCACCACTGCGCTGTCCTTGCCGATCAGAGCGTCCAGGGCGTCCCCCTGCCGGCGGATGCTCGCCTCCCAGTCCGCGTAGATCAGGTGGTAGTCGTCGGCCAGTTCGTCGTAGAAGCGCGCCACCGATGTCTCGAGCATGGCGGGAGGCTACCGTTGCCCGACTCTCAGGCGGCACCTCCAGGCTCGCCCCGTATTCGCCGTGACCGCGTCTACTGGCACGACGGTGCGGTTGTCCCTCGGATTCCGGCTCAGTTTCGTGGGCGGCCGCTCTGCGCCGGCGCGGCGCCACGCATCAGGCGTACAGGGCTACGGAATTCGTGACGTGGATGTCGCCCGGCTCTCCCTGTGCAAGACCCGCGGCCTGCATGTGCTCGGCCACTGCAGCGGCACCGCGCCCGTCCCGCGCGCAGGCTGGTGGCCATTGCGCGGGACGGACGCGGTCGTGCCGGGAGGTGCTGACCACGGCCGGCGTGGATGTGTGGTTGTCGTCAGTTGACTGGTGGTGTCTTCAGCGCCTTCTCGCGGTCCAAGGCAGCGGCCTCTCGTACGGCGTCGGCGATGGCCGGGAAGTCCTTCTTGAGGATCGCGCCGTGGTTGCCGTCTACCTTCGCGCTGATCCGGATGCTGGGGTTGCGGGCGGTCACCGCATTGAGGCCGGCGCGGATCCGTTCCTGCTCGTCGCCGCGGCTTCCGAACGACGTTCCCGAGGCGACCACGTACCGCACCGGGACGGTGATGTTGTCCAGTACGGGGCCCAGCTCGCTCTCTCGGGAGAGCCTGCCGAGCTCGATGTTGCTGTCGGCCTGCTGTTCGGCGGTCATCCGCGGGGCCAGGCCCGTCGGGCGCAGCAGCGGCATGAACCAGCTCAGGCGCTTGAACAGCGTACGGATCCTTTGTTCCATGGCCTCGTCCAGCCAGTCGTAGGGGAACGCGCCGTCGACCAGGACCGCGCCCACCGTACGGTCCGGGTTGCGGTTGGCCCAGTGTGCGGCGACGACCGCGCCGTAGGACCAGCCGACCAGCAGGGCCCGGTCCACGTTCCTGGCCGCGAGAACGGCATCGACGTCCCGGACGGCTGCTTCGAAGGTGTAGTCGGCCGAGCGCTTTGATTTGCCGCGGGCGCGTTCGTCATAGGTGATGTGCCGCCATTGCGTCCCGAGTTCGGCGGTGACTCGCCGCCAGTAGCCCTGGGTGGCGAACTGGCCGTTGAGGTAGAGGACGGGGATGCCGGGGCCGCCAGTGTCGGTGACGGCCAGGGCCGTGTCGTCGACCGGCACCATGCCGGTCCATTTCGAACTGGTCGAGGAAGTGCTGTTCTTCGTCATGGTTTTCCCTTGGTCGCGTGTGGCGTCTTGTTTGACTTCTGCGGGCTATTGCTATGGGGGAGGCTCGCAGGCCCCTCGAGGACGGGCGGCCGGGTCCTGGGCGGCGGCCGGGAGGAATTCGGTCGCGGGTGGACCCGGCCAGTTGGTCCTGGTTGTCGTGCTCTTTCAGAGGCTGCGGGCGGTGATGTCGCCGTGGGAGGTGGTGGCGCGGATGTCGAGTTCGGCCGCGCCGTCGTTCTTGAGGGCGTTGCTGATGCGGCCGTGGTCGGTGCCGGCGTCCAGGGTGGCCGAGACGCCCGCGGCGGCGGTGACCGAGATGTCGCCGGACTGGGTGCGCAGCACGACCGTGCCGCGTGCTGCTTCGGTGATCCGGATGTCGCCCCTTGTGGTGGTGATCTGGGCAGGGCCGCTGAGTCGTCCGACCTCGATGTCGCCGTCGATCGCGGTGAGGCGCAGGCTCGCGGCCTCGTCGATCTTGATCTGGCGGTAGGCGCCGTCGAAGGTGACGTCGCCGAGGCGTCCGACACTGCGGAGTTCGGCGCTGGCGGCCTTGGCCTCGACATGGGAACCGGCGGGCAGTTGGACGGTGACCTCCACGGACCCGGAGGGGCCGAAGAGCCGGCTGTCGAGTGCCTCGGCCGTGATCCGCAGGACGCCGTCGGCGTAGGCGACTTCAGTCTGCTCGGCGGTCTTGGTGTCGCGGCTCTTGGCAGGGTTGAAGGGCCGGACCTCGACTGCTGTGTCGGCGCGGTCCGCGGCGATGAACTGGATACGTCCGGCGGGGATGTCCAGGACGGCGGAGATCGGGGCGGGGGTGTCGAACTTCTGCATCGCGTTCTCCAGTACTTGTTAGTTGCTTCCCACTTCGTTTCTGACATCGGAAACGCTACGTTGCTTTCCATGTTGCGACAACACTCTTGTTGCGCAGAACTGACATTTACGCAGGTAGATGGCGTTAAACTGTTGCAACAGCATTGGAGATAACGCAACGACTATCCGCAGTAGCGTTGCAATGGAAAGGAAGTGAACGCTATGGCGGCGTCAGGGACCGCCGTGCAGGACATCCGAGGAGAGCGCCCCGAGGAGACCGCTCCGCCGGGAGGTGCCCCCCTGACCCCAACCCCCGGCGACAGCGCAGGCACTGGCCCCCACGCTCCCCGGGGGCTTGCGCACGGCTGAAAGAAGGCACGTTCAACTCTCAAGCGAGTTTGGGGCACGAGCCGCAAGCGGGCGGTGCGGTACTGGATGGCCGTCGCGCCCTTCCCGGTGCGACTGGCGAGCCTGCTGGAGGGGTGCACGCGGACGGCGGGCAGGCGTGCGCTTCCACGCGCTCGAAGTCGCTGCTTCCGACCGCCGACCGTTTCCTGAGGGTGTCCCGGCCGTCCGGCCGATCGCAGCCACTCATGAAACGTGATCGCAGCAGGTGAACTCCACCACCCTGGGCGCCGTTTCGCAGGCGGCCGCAGGTGAACCGCCGCCGCCCGGGCCCGCTATTGATGCCGGATGCCGCTACGCGGGGTTGCCCGCCCGGCTCAGGAGGTCCGGGTGTGGTGGTCCAGCAGGCGAGTGAGCAACTGCACGAGCTGGTCGCGTTCGGCGGGGCTCAGCGGCGCAAGCAGTTCCTCGTGGAGGTCGTCGAGGACCTTGTCGAGGCGGCGTAGGTGGCGGCGACCTCGGGGCGAGATGGTGATGACGTTGCGGCGCCGGTCGCCGGGATCCGGCGCCCGCTCGACGAGGTCGCGCTCGGCCAGTTCGTTGAGCACGGCGACCATGTCGCTGCGGTAGATGCCGGAGCGCCTGCTCAGCTCCGCCTGGCTGCCGGGCCCGTACTCCTGCAGCGAGGCGAGTACGGCGTAGTGCCACTGGCGGGCGTCGGCCCGGGCCAGCCCCTCGCTGATCAGCCGGTCCGACCGCATGGCCAGTTGCGACAACAGCCGGCTCGCGCGCCGACGCAGCCTGCCGGGTGTCCTGGGTACGCCGGCGTCGGGCCCGTCCGCGGCCTCGGCTCTGATCATGCCACCCACTCTACCGTTGCGTTAGTCCGACTAACGATGTACGTTCACTCGCGCCGAAAACGTTAGTGCCACTAACGCAACTTGAGTGAACCCGAGTAGACCCACAGGAAGGAAGATCTTGCCCACCAAGTCAGTACGGATTCCCACCGCGGACGGTCACGCCGACGCGTTCGCCGCCTTCCCCGACGGTGGCGGGCGCCACCCGGGGGTGCTGATGTACGCGGACGGCTTCGGCATCCGGCCCGTACTGCGGGAGATGGCCCGCGAACTCGCCGGGCACGGGTACTACGTGCTCGTCCCCAACTTCTTCTACCGGCATGGCCCAGCACCGGTGATCGAACTTCCCGAGCACATCGGCGAAGAGGTCCGGCCCGCGGTCTTCGCCCAGCTGATGCCCTTGATCGAGGCGCACACCTCCGAACGTGTCCTGATCGACGCCGACGCCTACCTCCGGTTCCTCACCAGCCGGCCCGAGGTCGGTGCCGGACCGGTCGCGGTGACCGGCTACTGCATAGGCGGCCTCCTGGCGATGCGCACCGCCGTGGCCCACCCCGGCCAGGTGGCCGCCCTCGCCGCATTCCACGGCCCTGTGGGCGCGGACGGGCCCGACTCCCTCGCCCAGATCACCGCCCAGGTCCACTTCGGCCACGCCGCAAGCGACCTGACGCCGGAGGCATTGGGCGAGCTCAACCGGGCTCTGGACAGTGCGGGCGTCGACTACAGCAGCGAGATCTACCCCGGCACCGTCCACGGCTTCACCATGTCCGACACCGACGCCTTCAACCCCGCCGCACTGCAGCGCCATTGGGACAGCCTCCTCCCTCTCCTCGATCGCACCCTGACCAACCCCTGACACCCGGGCCGCCGAGCCACACCCAAGCGCGCGGCCCCACAGGCAAGCCGCAGCTGCACGCCGGCCGCAGCGCGGACGCGTCGGCCGGGACCTGGTGACGGTGGTCGGCTGAACACCTCCCGGCCACAAGAGGAGTCGCTCGATCGCTCGCCCGGGGGGTGCAGTGGCTGGGCGTCAATGACTGGCACGGTACTGGCCGGTGCTCCTCGCTCACGGGGTGGCCGGTGCGTGTTCGCGGTTCCCGGTGAAGGTGCTGTGCCGGTGGAAGGAGTACGCCTTGGCGGCTGCCTGGATGATGTTGGCAAGGGTGAGAGCCGTCCACAGGGCGGCAAGGCCCCCGGCCGCGGCGACCGGGGCGGCGAGGGCGGCCAGGGCTCCGTAAGCGATGAAGGTCGACACGAAACTCGGCACCGTGCGCTTGAGGCCGATCAGGCCGAACCCGACGACCGCCTGCAGCGCGTCGGTGACGACCACGGCCGCCACCAGCGGCAGCAGGTCCGTGACCTGCCCCCGTACAACGGCATCCCCGGTGAACAGCGCACCGACCCACGGACCCAGAGCGATCAACGCCGCCACGATGAGCCCCACCACGGCCAGCGCCAGCCACGTCCCCTCCCGAACACTGCGCCGGATGCTTACGCTGTCGCGCTTGTGCGCATAGCCGGCCACCAGCGGGACAGTGGCCTGGCCGACCGCCACCGCAGCCGTGAAGACAAGGTTGACCAGCGAGATCCCGACACTGTGCACCGCAGCGCTGTCCGTCCCGATCCGCGCCGCGGCGAAGGTCAGCACGCCCAGGACAGCGAACTTGACCAAGACCGTGCCGGCCAGCGGAATCCCCACCGCGCCCAGCTGCCACACCTGCCTCACATCCGGCCTGCCCGGCCACAAGGAACGGCCCGCCAGCACGGTGGAGCGGCCGAGGGCCACCTGGCTGACGCAGGCGCTGATCACACTGGAGGCGAGCATCGCCACACCCGCCCCGGCCAGGCCGTAACCCGGCAGCGGGCCTGGGCCGCCCACCAGCAGGATCGACAGCGCGGCGGAGGCGGCGGTGCCGAGCAGCCCGGCCCGCATCACCAGCTTCGAGTGGCCCAGCGCGACCAGGACGGACGTGGCCGACGAGCCGACCGCGACAGCGAGCACACTGCCGGCCAGCAACAACGGGAAGACCCCCAGCTCGTCCAGAGCGGCGCCCGGAACCCCGGCCACCCGGCCGATCACGGGTACCGACGCAACCGCCGCCGCGGCCACGGCACCCACGGTGATCGCGAGCCACATCCCGCCGCGCACCACCGGCAGCAGGCCGTCAGGATCGTCGCTGCGCGGCGCGACGAACGGCATCACCCCGCGCAGCGCACCCGCCACCATGGCCGCGGCCGGGCTGAACACCGCCATGGTCACCGCGAACGCGGCGAGCACAGTGGTGGCGTGATTGCCCAGCAGCGCGGTATCAACCAGCGCTCCTGCCGACGCGGCGATCATCGTCAGATACAGCGGGAACGCCGCTGCCGCTATCGCCCTCCATGTACTGCCTCTGCCCCCGGCCCGTCCGCTCCCCTTGCCGATCATGAGTCCGATCATCACACCGAGGAAGCCCGCACATCAGCAGAAGTGGCCAACGGCCCGGAGGGCAGGGGTAATCCGAGCAGCTTCGCTGGCGGTCAGGCGGGCGACGGAACGAGGGTAGAGGCGACGGACCGCTTGCGAAGTCCCTCCGCCGGGTGCGCCATCTCCACAGACGTGCCGACCAGACCGGCACCGCTCAGGTCTGCGGTCATCAGCCGGAAGTCGGCCATCGACAGGTGGCGCATCTCGCGCAGGGCACGCAACACGGGACGAGACTGGCCTCCTTGGTCGCCAGGCGAAGCCGAACGGCCACGCACTTGGCCATCAATGCCTGCCTGATCTCTTGGGGAGCCGGGCCGATGCCCGTCTCGCACCACGCGTCAGGGCAGGCTCGGCACTGGCCTTCCACGCCCCAGCGCGGCGATCCCCGCCCCGGCGACTCGGCCGGCTGACCCCTGGGTGAGTTTGATCCGTCCAACTCCCCTTCCCTAGAGGGTACTTCACGCCTCTTCGCGAGAACGGTCTGTACCCGGGCGTGTCCGACGAGCTTGCCGAGAACATGAAGTCCGGCTGGGCCGACACGGAGCTGCGTGACCTGGCGCCGGTCCCCCAGGCCGCCGAGACCGCCACGCGGCGTGCCGCGCTGTCGGCGCGGTTCCCGGGTGAGCGTCTGGTGATCCCCACGGGCAATCTGAAGACACGGTCGAACGACACGGAGTACCCCTTCCGGGCGGCGGTCGAGTACGCGTACCTCACCGGCGGCCGGCCCGATGAAAGCGCAGGCGGCGTGCTCGTCCTGGAGCCCGTCGCCGACGGCCTCAAGGCGACGATCTACCTGCTGCCGCGCTCCGACCGCGAGAACGGCGAGTTCTGGCTCTCCGGCGAGGCGCGGCTGGTCAAGGACGCGTTCGAGATCGGCGAGGCGCAGGTCACTTCGCTGAGAAAGGTCACTGGCCGGCCCATTCCTCGTAGGGCTCGGCGGACGAACCGGCTAACGCGCCACGCGGTGGCGGAGGTAGACGAATTTCGAGCTGAAGGTGCGGGTCTCGACGAGTTCGAGATCCACCCGGCGCTCGTGCCGGGGAAAGAACGGAGTGCCACCGCCGACCAGCACCGGGTAGACAACGGCCCGGTACTCGTCGATGAGACCCGACGCGGCCGCCTCGGCGGCGAGTGTCGCGCCGCCGATCGCGATCTCGCCCTCCCCCGGCTCGGCCCGCAACCGCTCGATCTCCTCCGCCAGCCCGCCGGAGACCAGGCGGGCATTGCCCTCCACCGACGTCAGCGTGGTGGAGAACACCACCTTCGGGAGCGGATTCCAGAGCCCGGCCCACTCGAGCCCCGCGTCGTCGAGCGATGGGTCCTGGTCGGCGGTCTCCCAGTACAGCATCGTCTCGTACAGCCGTCGTCCCATCAGATGGACGTCGACCCCTCGAATCTCGTCGATCCAGAAGCGAAAGACCTCCTCGTCGGGCGCCGACCAGTCGAAGCTGCCGTCCGGCCCGACGATGTAACCGTCCAGTGAGACGTTCATCGAATAGGTCACGCTGCGCATCAGAAGTCCTCCTCGGGAACGGGTTCCACAGTAGGACCGCCGGGCGCCGCAGAACTCATCGCGACTCGCGGATCCCCTGGGTCGAGTCACCTCACGGGATCATTTTCGTTGGGCGATCTTCGGCGACATGACCAAGGCTCCTGCCAACGGCTGGCAGAGGGCTCGGCGCAGCGATTCGGATGTGTAATTAATCTGGCGAGTTTCGAGGACCTATCCGCCGGGCGTGCCGTTGATAGCTGCCGTGCCGGCCTCATGCAGCCACTGACTTGCCATTGGTTCCGGGGCCCTCCCCAGCGTGCCCATGACGGCGTCGTACGCACGGCGCAGTGCTGTTGGGTTCGGCTGCTGAGCCGAGGCTTCATCGCGCAGCGCTGAGGCTTCTTCAACGAGTTCGGCCTCAAGCTCCAGTGGAATTCCTTCGAACGACGCCTCGAGAGAGCTCATGAAGGCATTGCAGGCTGGCGTATGGTTACCGTGCTGGGACTGCTGATGCACCCAGTGCAGGAGGGCATTGCGGGTGTAGACGTACCGGGCAGTCGCATTCTGAGCCACGCGAGCAAACGCGCCGCGCCTCACGTTCTTCCGATTCCCGTCGTCTCTCCGCGGCCCGCCTCGCCCTGTCGGCCGGAGACGGGGTAGCCGCTGTGGCCGCCGCCATCAACATACGGCCGATTCCTTGGAGGCCCCGGCGCAGTCCGATCGGCTGCTCGTTGGAAATGCAGGAATCGACGCCCGCAGTCACTTATGGACAACTCCCCCGAGGTCATGATGCGGTCATGCCGCCGGGTCGTCACCGTCGAGGAGCGGACGGTTCCTGCTCGCGCAGCACGGTCAAGGCGATGTTGGGCTTCGACTCGTACGTAGGACTCATCTCGGCGGCTCCTCCATGAACGAGGATCGCCTCTTCCATGACGTCCTCCCGGAGACAGTCGAGACACAAACCGTCACATGCACAACGAGCGGGCATCGCCCGGTTCCGCGGGGCCGTCCGCCGCAGCTCAGCGCTCAACCCTGGTGGATGCCCCGCACGATCCGGCCGACGACCTCCGCGGCCCGATCCGGCTGCTGCTCGAACCAGTTGCCGAGGTACTCCCGGACGGCCTCCCCCACACAGGCGCGTACATCGGTGTTGCCCAGCAACCCGTGCGTGGCGCCGAGGAACTCGGGACGCTCAAGTTTCACCGACACGACTGCTGTGAGGCCCTCGCCGATCCGGTCGGCGCCGGGATCAGGGTCTGCCGCCGTCAGCAGCCCGCTTTTCCGCGCGTACGCGGTGACCGCGGCCGCCACACCGTCGCGGAAACCGTCCACGTGCGTGCCGCCCTGGGCAGTGGCCCGGCTGTTGACGAAGCTGCGCACCCGCTCCTCACGGGAGCCGCCCCACAGCAGGGCCACCTCCATCGTCCCCGCCATCCGCGGGTCCTCCCGCTCGAACCCGATGACGTCCGGATGGAGAGCCGCCCCCGCCTCCGCGTCCAGGGCGGCCACGAAGTCCCGCACCCCGTCCGGGAACCGGAACAGCACCGCCCGGGACCCTCCCGCAGGACGTTCGTCGGTCAGCGACATCCGCAGGCCTCGGTTGAGGAAGGCCAACTGCCGGAAACGCTCTGCCAGAAGAGCGAACGAGTAGCGCGTCGTCTCGAAGATCTCGGCGTCGGGCCAGAAGGCGATGGTCGTACGGCTTCCGCTCGCGGGCCCCACAGTGGCAGGCGGGGCGAGAGCGACACCGCGCGCGTACTCCTGAACCCGGCGGAGCCCCTCGCACCGCACCTCGGCTGTCAGCCGGCTCGACAGGGCATTGGTGACGAAGAGCCCCCCACCGAAATGGGCCACGTCCGCGATGTACCGGCCACTGGGCTCGGACTCCGCACAGAAGCTGGTCAGCAACGCTTCGAGGCCCGGGCCGCCTGTCTCCCGGGCTGCCTCGAAGGGACCACCCGGCCCGTCGTCGGAGACCCTCACGCCGCCGTCGGGCGTGAGCGTGACGTCGACCGAGCCGCCGCGTCCGGCCAGGACCTGGTTCACCGCCCGACCCACCACCTCGAACACCAGATGATGCAGACCACGTTCACCGGTCGAACCGACCCACATCCCGGGCCGCTTGCGAACGGCTTCGGGCCCCTCCAGCACCTCGATCCGGGCAACGTCGTACCCCGCGCCTTCCCCACTCACAAGACCCTCCCCTGGCCTCCGGCAGACCTCCCCAGCCTAGCCAGAATGGAGGAAAACACCAGGTCAAAGCCAGTTCGCCGAAGCTGCGGACGGGCGGGTGAAGGCGTACCGGGAAGCGGTCCGCCCAGGAGGCGGGCAGCGCGCCCGGAACGTGTCCCAGGGCCCGCCGAAGGCGCGTACGACCGCGTTCCGGGCGGCCCTGAGGAGTCCAATTCCGGCAGCTGGCACCGGGGGCTTCCTCGCCGACTCCGAAGGGTCGGCAGTGCCACACTGGCGCCATGGGAAAGCCGCAGACGATCGATGAGTACATCGAGGGCTTCGAGGGGCAGGCCCGCGAGGTGCTCGAGCAGGTACGGCCGCTGACCCTCGAGGCGGTTCCTGCAGCGAATGAGGCGAGCCACGCGAAGCACGCCAACGTCGTGTTCACGCCCAGCACCCGCGAGGCGTTCGACGCCGACCTCGCCGACTTCACCACCGGCAAGGGCCCGGTCAAGCTCCCGTACGGCCGGCCCGTGCCGGGCGACCTGCTGCGCCAGATGATCGCGTTCCGCGTGCGCGAGCACGAGGATGACGGCGTGCTGTGGATGTAACGGCCGCGGAGGCGAAGAGAGAACTCTGACTCAGCCCTAAGTTCCAAGCCGCGGCTGCAGACCCCCATTCCCGCCGGTTCCCTTGCGATGGCAAGATGCCTGATCACGGACGAGCGGGCGCGGGAGACCTGATGAACGATCAAAGCACGCGTGGCTCGGCAGAAGGCTTCAGCGTCTTCGCTGTCGACGCCAACTGGCCGGAATCACGGCAGGTCACGGGTCACGGCCACAACCGAGTCACCGGCGATGCCCATGTGTACCTGTGGTTCGGCTCTCCCTACTTCGACCCTCAGGTCCAGCACCTCACCGTCTTCAGCGCCTCCTCGGGAAACGCAGAGGCCACCGAGGCCCTGGAACGGGCCTTCGAGATCTACTGCCACCCCGGCGAGGAACCCCCGGCCAGGCTGCCGGCCTCCGAACCCGTCACCATCACCACAGACGGTAGACCCATGACCTTCGAACTCTGGCGCAACACCAGCGACCGTTGCTGGGTCGCGCGGGGATGCGTCGACAACACCGAAGTCGTCCTGTCCGGCTCCGGGATCGAACCCAGCGACCTCCGTCTGGTCCGCGTGAGCGATCTGACCTCTTTCTCGAACCCTTTCGCGCCCCTCGGATAACTGGACTGCACGGCGGCCCTCATCCACCCCCGCCGTCTGAACCGCCGTGGTCGGATCCGGACGGGGGTGAACGAGACGGAGACTGAGACGGAGTCAGCCTCTCTCACCACGCAGGCTCAGGGGTCTGGCTACCACCAGTCCGTGCACTGCACCGCCTGGCCGCCCCCGCCGCCGCAGGCGCGGAACCGGTAGTTCGGGCTGTTGTCCGTCACTTTCGCGGCGCTGGTCAGCTGATGGCCGTCGAGGCTTGCCTTGAAGGGTCCGCACTGGACGTGGACATCCCTGCCGTTCAGCGTCCAGTCCATCCAGATCTCGTCTCCTGCACGCGGGACCGTGAGCGCGGCGAATCCGTGGATCCGACCGTCGATCCTGGCAGCTCGCAGACTGATACGCCCGACGAGCCCTTGCGGGTCGGAGGAGCGCAGCGTTTTGTCCTCCGGGCCGGCCGGGACACCGACCAGACTGTCGGAGATGTCGCGGAAGCCGTTGGCTCCACGCTCGCAATCAGACCGGGGCCGGACCCCGGCGGCGCCGCTGCAAGGCAACCATGGGAGACAGCACCACGGTCCTGACACTTGTCAGGGTGTGCCGGCTCGCTCACTTCTCGGCGGCCGTCAGCGGCTTGCTCCCCGACGCCTGCGCTACCGCGCACCCTCGGTAGGCCATGTCGCCCGGGGGAAGACGGTCAGCGGGAGGTGAGGGAGGTTTCGGTCTCAACACGGGTGAGTTTTTCGGGGTTGCGACGTAGTAGAGGCCGGTGACGCGGGCGTTCTCCAGGCGGAAGGCCAGCACCCCGTCGATCGCGCCGTCCAGGCGTAGGAGGAGTGCGGGGTTGCCGTTGACCGTCGTGGGCTCACTGGTGAGGGTGCCGCCCGCCTTGTTGATACTGCCGGCCATGTAACGGAGGGCCTTGTCAGCGCCTACGACCGGCTGCAGGGCCGCCGGCCTGAGGCCGCCTCCGTCGCTGACGAAGACGACGTCCGGGGCGAGTACGTCGAGCAGCCCCTGCAAGTCACCGGTCTCGAGCGCTCGCTGAAACGAACTCAACGCCTCGCGGGCTTCTTCCGGGGAGGCCGGTGTGCGCGGCCGACGGGCGTCGACGTGTTGGCGGGCGCGGTGGGCGATCTGGCGTGCGGCGGCGGGGCTCTTGTCGATCGCGGCCGCGATGTCGTCGTAGCCGAAGTCGAAGACCTCGCGCAGGACGAAGACGGCGCGTTCGGTCGGTGAGAGGGTTTCGAGGATGTACATGAGTGCCAGCGACAGGTTCTCGGACAGTTCGATGTCCTCGGCCACATCCGGTGCGGTGAGCAGGGGCTCGGGCAGCCAGGGGCCGACGTAGGCCTCCTTGCGCCGTTTGAGGGTGCGTAGCCGGTTGAGTGCTTGCCTGGTCGTGATCCGTACCAGGTAGGCCCGCTGGTCCTGCACCTGCGCCAGGTCGACCTTGACCCACCGCAGCCAGGCCTCCTGGAGGACGTCCTCGGCGTCCGCCGCCGATCCAAGCATCTCGTAGGCGACGGTGAACAGCAGGTCGCGGTGACCGACGAAGGCCTCCGTCGCGGGGTCGGTGACGTGGTCGTTCATGTCGTGCGCTTCGCTCTCTCCTGGTTGGCGCCCGTGCCCCCCGGCGCCCAGCCACGGCCTATGAGGTCGCGGCGTCTTGTGCTTGTCGCTCCGGATCGGTCCCCGAGAGGTTGGACCGTCCAGTCCGGCCCATGCAGGGGTCTTGGCGGCCAAGCCGCGCGTCAGCTGCCGGACGGCGTCGTGCGGTGTTCCGACTGAGGCGATTCCAGGCGGTCCGTGCTGTCCCCGTGGGATGCGCGGGAGCCGGCCTTGCGTGCCCCGGACACCAACTTGTTGAGGGTGAACCGACAGGCGATCTCCTTGACGCCGGCACCGGACCGCCCGCTGATGTGGAGCGCGTTCACCCTGTCGTTCGGGTAGGAGAACTGGGTGACGCCCTCGTTCCGGCCGAGGCTGAGGCACTGCCCGGCGAAGTACATCCGGACGGGGGCGGGTGACTTCCCCGCGATCCGGCGCAGGATCGTGGCGGCGGCTGCCGGGCCCAGTTGCACGGCGGCCTGGCAGCTCATCCGGAACGGCCGGTCCGTCATCACCGCCGCGTCCCCAGCGGCGACGATGCGCACGTCGCCCAGACTGGTCAGCGCCGCGTCGGTGACCAGACGGCCTTCGGTGTCGGTGCGCAGCCCGCTGCGGGCGGCCAGGTCCGGGACACGGAATCCCGCGGTCCAGATCGTCACCGCGCTGGTCAGCTCGCGGCCGTCGTCGAGCCGTACGGCGTCTTGTGTCACTTCCGTCACCCGCGCACGGGGACCTTCCATGACGGACACACCCAGCCTGGCGAGTCGGCGGGCGACCGGGCCGCGGCCCCGGGCATGCAGGGAGGGACCGAGCACGTCGCCGCAGACCAGGGTGACCTCCCGGCCCGCTTCCGCCAGCTCGGCGGCGGTCTCCAGGCCGGTCGGGCCGGCCCCGACCACGGTCACCGGCGCCGACGCGGGCGCCGCGGCCAGCGCCGACCGCAGTCGTTCCGCGCCCTCGAGGTCCGACACCGAATGCGCGAACTCCGACGCTCCGGGCACGCCGGGATCGGCGGCGCCGCTGCCCACCGCGTACACGAGGTAGTCGTACGAGAGCGTGCCACCGCCCGCCAGCGACACCCGGCGCTCGGCAGCGTCGATCCGGGTCGCGGTGTCGACCACCAGGCGGACGTTGCCGCCCAGAACCTCCGCGAATTCCTGGACCGCGTCATCGGAGCCGGTCACGAGCTGATGCAGGCGGATCCGCTCGACGAAGGTGGGACGCGGATTGACCAGGGTCACCGACACGCCATCGCGCCGAGCCAGGCTGTTGGCCGCCGTCACACCCCCGTACCCGCCGCCGACGACGACCACCTCGACGTTCCCGTTCATCATGTCTCCCTCGCGTTGTGGACTCGGCATGGAGACACCTGACGCGTGCTCGGTGTGACAGCCTGAGGATGAGACGTAGCGCACATCGGACGCGGCGGATACGCCGCCCCTTCCGCCGCGAGTGGCGTAACGCTGCCCTGGCGGCCTCCCCCGCGGGGTCGTGTCAGGCAGCGTCTCATTGATCACACGGATCACCTGGATCGCGTGGATCGCATGCCATTCGAGTGGTCCGGACCTCTTGTTGTCGGCATGGCGATGAGTTCCAGAAGCGTGCCGGGTCTATGGGTGCGACGGTCACCGAAGCCAACCCAGTGAAGATCGCCAGTCTGTACCCACGTCGATCGACCGCGCTCGAGGAGAACGACATGACCGCTACCTACACCTTCGACGTCTTTTCCAGCCTCGACGGCTACGGCGCCGCCGGCGGCAACTGGACCGGCTACTGGGGCAAGCAAGGCCCCGAGCTCCTCGACCACCGCCTCGCCCTGTACCGCGAGGAGCAGCGGATGGTCTTCGGGGCCAACACCTATCGGGCGTTCGCGCGGATGCTGGCCTCGAGCACCGCGGAGTCCGAAGTGCGCGACCCCTGGGTCACACGGATGAGGAGCCTGCCGGCGACGGTGGTGTCGACCACCCTGGAAGGGCCCCTTGACTGGTCGGACGCGACCGTCGTGAGCGGGGACGCCGTCGACGTCGTCGCCCGGCTGAAGGAGGAGTCCGAGGTGCCGTTGCGCTCGCACGGCAGCCTGTCCATGAACCGGGCGCTGATGGCCGCCGGTCTGGTCGACCGCGTCCAGGTGACCCTCTTCCCTGTCATCACCGGTCAGACCGGTCTGGACCCGATCTTCCAGGGTGCGGCCGACTTCGACCTCGAGCTGATCGAGCACAGGACTCTCGACAGCCACATCCAAGAGCTCGTCTACCGACCCACTCTGCACTGAAGTGCAGCAACTGTCGGCCGCAGGCGTATGGGAACCGACCGGCTGCTCCTGGGTTCGGTATCCGGCCCACGGGACGGCACCGCCACCGAGGCACGAGTAGCCCTCAACTGCGGTTGGGTATCAGCAGGTTGCTCCCGTCGGCAGCGTGTAGTGTCCCGTTGCGTGCTGGCTGAACGACGACACCAACTCATCCTGCGGGCCCTGCGTTCCGGCGGCACCGCCTCCGTGGCCGACCTCGCCGAGCAGCTCGATGCCAGCGCGGCGACCGTCCGACGTGACCTCCTCAAGCTGGAGGCGGACGGGCTGCTCACCCGCGTCCATGGTGGAGCGGTCATCGACGCGGAGCGAGCTCCCTTCAACGAGGCCGCCGAGGTTCTGGTGGCGGAGAAGGACGCCATTGCCGCCCAAGCGGCCACAATGATCGAGGACGGCCAGTCGATCATTCTGGACAGCGGCACAACGGTCCACCGGCTGGCACTTCAACTGCGTGGTCGCCGACTCACCGTGATCACCAACAACCTTGCTGTGTATGACGAACTCATCGATGACGAGAACATCGACCTGATGCTGCTAGGGGGCATGGTCATCCGTGAGTCGCGCATGCTGGACGGTTTCATGGCGGAGGACAACCTCCGCCAAGTTCACGCCGACTGGCTGTTCATGGGTGCTTGTGGGCTCCGCCCCGGGGGTCAGGTCATGGACACCACCGTGGCCGAGGTGCCCGCCCGACGCGCCATGATTGCGGCCGGCGACAAGGTCGTACTCCTGGCCGACAGGAGCAAGTTCCCTGGAACCGGCATGGTGAAGATCTGCGGGCCCGAAGACCTGGACGCACTCATCACCAACGCATCGGAAGACGATGCGACCTGTATGGCTCTGCGCGAGGCCGGTGTGAGGGTGATACCGGCCGGTGCGACCGCGGTCGGCGGCTAAGGCGTCTGCCCATGGGGCAACCGGACCGTCACATGACCTGGCGCTGCCGCGCAGGGGACCGGGCAGTCACTGCGCCCGGCACGGTTCAGAGCCACGCCGAGGTTGTTCTCCAAGGCTGCCACGGTGGGCTCCGAGCCCAGATGCTTCCTGCGGACCCCTGCAACCTTGATCAGGAACCGTCTGGACCGAGGCCTGTCCGTGTCGCCTTTCGGGTCACTTCACGAATCGGTACTTCAGGTGGGTGGCGAGGGGCGTGTCGACCACCCTCACCGGCTCCAGGTCCCGCCGCCCGGCGCCCAGCCCCTCGAAGAGCCGCAGCCCCTCTCCGAGAAGCGCCGGCACCACGTGCAGCTGCAGCTCGTCGATGAGCCCCTCCCGGAGGTACTGCTGCACCGTGCTCGCCCCGCCCGCGATGTCGACGTTCCGGTCCCCGGCGGCGGCCCGCGCCTGGTCGAGGGCGCTGTGGATGCCGTGGGTGACAAAGGTGAAGGTGGTGCCGCCCTCCTTGACGAGGGTGGGCCGGGGGCGATGGGTGAGCACGAAGACCGGGGCCTTGAACGGCGGGTTGTCGCCCCAGAACTCCTCACCCGTGTCGTACATCATCCGGCCCATGACCACCGCTCCGGTGGCGTCGAACCATTCGCGCATCAGCTCGGAGTCGCGGTTCTCCTCCCCGCCGGTCATGCCCTGGCGCTGCCGCCAGCTCGCCAGGTTGTGGATCCACTCGAAGAGCGGTTCGGCGCCGTCGCCTCCTGGGTTGTCGATGGTGACGTCGGTGCCGGCGATGTAGCCGTCGAGGGAGATGGCCAGGTCCGCGGTTACGGTCACGAGGGCTCCTGAAGTCCTGGGATGTGCTGCCTTCACTCTCACGTCGATCGGCAACCGGCCACTTCGACATTCCCAGCGAGATAGAGAGGACCGGCCGGGGCTGACGCCGCGAGCAGCCCGTCGGTCGGCCGTGCTCCACCGGACGGCGGAGCAAAAGTCCGCCCAGGTGGCCGGCGCCGGCTTCCGCACGAAGGATGGGGACGAGCCGGCTACTCCCCGTGGCTCGATCCCCATAATTCCCATGATCGCCCCAGGGACTGACGTAGAGGACCTACCGTGGATGTCAGCGCTTCGGCTCGGCCGGCGAGGTCGAGGACCGCCCCGTGACCGATACCTCCACCGCCCCGGCGCCCGCTCCGAAGCCATCGGTCACGCCGGAGCAGCGGCATGGGTGCCTCTCCCCCGGCGTACGTCCGGTCACCGTCGACGCGAACGGCATCACGCTCTCCGGCCTGCTGAGCGAGCCCTCGCACTGCTCGCCGCGTGCGCTCATCGTCGCTCTGCACGGCGGCGGGATGAGCGCCGGATACTTCGACGGCCAGGCCCACCCGGACGTGTCCCTGCTCTCCTTGGGGGCACGCCTGGGCTACGCGGTGCTGGCGCTGGACCGTCCGGGCTACGGGGCATCGGCCGTATGCCTGCCCCGGGGGCAGAGACTGACGACTCAAGCCGCCACCGTACGAGCCGCTGTCGCGGGGTTCACCGCACGCCACACACCAGGGGCCGGGACGATCGTGCTGGCGCACTCCTTCGGGGCCAAGGTCGCTCTGGTGGCCGCCGCCGGCTGGGACGAGACCGGGCTGCTGGGGGTGGATGTCTCGGGGTGCGGAGGCAGGCTGGCCGTCAGCCCCGCGCTGGTCGGCCGCGAAGGCGGCATGGGCGACCGGAGACTGAACTGGGGCCCGCTGAACCTGTATCCGCCTGACACGTTCCGCCTGGCCCGGACGGTCGTGGCGCCCATGCCCGCACTCGAGGCCGGCTCGGTGGGCGCCTGGGCGCGGCTGTCAGAGGCGGTTCTGCCTCGCGTCGGTGTCCCGGTCCGCTTCACCTTCGCCCAGTACGAAGCCTGGTGGAGCCAGGACGATGACGATCTCGCCGACCTGACCGCACGCCTGTCCTCGGCTCCACGGGTCGTCATGGACCGCCTGCCCCACGCCGGCCACAACATCAGTCTCGGCTGGGCCGCGCGCGCCTACCACCTCAAGGCCCTCGCCTTTGCCGAGGAATGCTTGAGTTCCAGCCCAGCACCGCGGTGACCGGTCGAGAGCGGTGCGCAGGGCCCAACCGCCCCAGTGCGTGTCCGTCAGAAGAGTTTGCGCGTCAGCCGTGTGGCCGCCGTGCCGTAGGCCACGCCGAACACCAGCGAGGCCGCCAGAGCTAGTACCGGGGAGTCGTCCCGCAGGTAGGGGTAGACGTGGAAGTGCGTCAGGTAGATGTACAGCGAGCTGCCCGCCAGGATGCCCGCGAGGCGGTTGAGGGGGTCCACGCTCGGCAGGGCCGGGATCCACAGCAGCAGGAGCAGGCCGCCCACCACGATCGAGGTCCGCAGGGGCTGCCCGCCGGGGAAGAGCCCCGGCACGGTCATCAACGCGACGGCGGTCAGCAGCAGCCGATGTCCCGTCGTACGGGCCCGCGCCGCGGCCCAGCCCAGTGCGAACAGGAAGAAGACGACGGTCGGGCTGAGGTGATGGCGGATGTGCGCGAGGTCCCAGGGGTCGTAGCGCCCGACAAGTCCCAGGGCGACCAGTGCCATGGCGAAACCGAAGGGGCTGTGCCGCTCCGCACGGTCGAGCAACGGCATCGCCAGCAGCACCGTCAGTCCGGTCAGGAAGTAGACCAGCGCCTCGACGAACCAGTACTGCCATTCCGGGTCGGAGTTGTCCTGAGCGAAGAGGCTGTTGGCCAACACGACGTTGGCCAGGTCGTATTCACGGGTCAGCAGCAGCGCGAAGGTGATCCACACGATGCTCGGTACGGCGATGCGCGCGATGCTGCGCCGCATCCGCCGCAGGCGCTCCTGGCGCTCGTGTGCGGTGAGGTGGAAGCGGGCGAAGTTGAAGCCGGCGACACCAAGCAGTACATGGGCACCGCCCTGGACGGTGAACACGGGGATGTGCGAACCCACGACGAGGACGATGCCCACCGCGCGCAGCGCGATGCCGGTCTCCAGGGTGCGCCGTAGCGGGCGCCTCGGACCGGTAGGGCCGTCCGTGCGGCGCGCGGCGTCCGGGTCGCGTAGGTCCCGGATCGGTGTGGTGTGCCAGTCGGCGGGCAGCTCTCCCAGCGTCTCTTCCAGCCGCAGCGACATCTCGACGTAGGACAGCGAGTCGCCGCCCAGACTCACGAAGCTGCTGTCCTCGGTGACATCCGTCCGGTCGAGTATCTCGGCGTAGAGAGCGCAGAGGTCATCGGTGTCGCGGCCGTGCCGGGTGGGCGGTGCTTCCGGCTCGCGCGCCAGCCGTCGTACGGCCTCGTAGTCGGCCTTGCCCGAGGCGAGTCGCGGGAGTTCGGGCACGGTCCGCGCCCGTATCGCGTGGGGCGGCAGACCACAGCCGTCCGCCACCAGCCGCCGGATGCGTGCCGCGTCGGCACCGCCGGCGGGGGTCGTGACCACGGCCAGCGTGTCGTCGTCGCCCGCGCAGAAGGCATGGATGCCGTGCTCCTCCAGGATGGCCTCGACGCGCTGCGGGTCTATGCGCAGTCCCAGGATCTTGGTGAACCGAGTCCGGCGTCCCACGATCTCGTACAGCCCGTCGGGGGCGCGCCGGGCGATGTCCCCGGTGCGCAGTTCCTCGACGGTGCGTCCCAGGGCGAGGTCCGCCGGACTCTCGGCGTAACCGAGCATGACGTTCGGGCCGGAGTAGACCAGTTCGCCGGTGTCCGGCTCGTCGATGCCGTCCACGGGTCGGAGCCTCAAGGAGCCGCCGGGGATGGGTACTCCGACGGCCTGCGGGCGCTCGGCCGCGCGGGCCGGGGGCAGATACGCCATGCGGGCCGTCGCCTCGGTCTGCCCGTACATCACGAACAGCTCCCAGCCCGCGCGGCGGCCCAACTCGACGTAGTGGCCGACCCGTTCGGGTGCCAGGCGCCCGCCGGCCTGGGTGATGTACCGCAGGTGGGGCAGTCGCATCTGCTCGAAGCCGACCCGGTCGAGCAGGTCGAAGGTGTACGGCACCCCGGCGAGCGAGGTGCCGCGGGCGGCGCGGAACTCCTCCCAGAAGTCGGTGTCGGCCACCGACCGGTCGGTGAGGAGCAAACCGGCGCCGCGCAGCAGATGGCTGTGGATGACGGACAGCCCGTAGCAGTAGTGCATGGGCAGGGTCGTGGCGGCGCGGTCGCTGTCGTGGATGCCCAGGTAGGTGGCGATGGACTCGGCGTTGGCCTGGAGGTTGTCGGCGGAGAGCCGGACCAGTTTCGGCGAGCCGGTCGAACCGGAGGTGGACAGCAGCAACGCCAGATCCGGGTGGAGGGTGTGGGCGCTCTCGGACCGCCGTTCGTCGAGCACCCAAGTGCCGTGGCCGTCCGGGCGCGCGACCACATCCGGGTCGTACGCGGCGGTCAACGCCTCTATGGTGCCCGTGCTGTCGCCGGGGACGAGCAGGACGGGGTGCCCGGCGGCCAGGGCCGCGAGGTGGACGACCAGGGCGTCGGCGCGGTTCGCCCCGGCCAGCAGGACCAGGCGGCGTACGGGGCCGAGGCGTTCGGCGGTGGCGGCGACCCGTTCCGCCAGTGAGCGGTAGCTGACCTCACCCGATGGCGTGATCAGCGCGGCGCGGTCGCCGTATGCCGCGAGGTGGCGTGCGAACGGCACCCCTCGCCGCCGTATGGGCGGTTGCGGGAACGGAATGGGGGCGATGCGCGGTATCGACGCTGTGAAAGGGGCCGAGAGAGGTGTGGACGGGTCTAGCACGGCGCGCGACCTTTCTGCGGCAGCGTCCGCAAATAACACAGGGCCCTTGACGGTTAGGCAAGCTTTACCTTATTCATAGCATGTTCACAGTTGGCTGGAAAGTATCGCTTCGCCGCTCGCTGACCGACGACGCGACCCGCGGCGTCACGGCGAGCCACGCAGGAAGGCACACCACATGCGACGCCCCTCGGCTCGCCGGATCACCGCGCTCCTCACGGCCGGTCTGCTCCTCCCCGCCCTCGCCGCCTGCGGCTCCGACAAGGGCGGCTCGGCGGACGGCGGCGACTCCGCCCTGGTCATCTACTCCGGTCGTAACGAGAAGCTGGTCAAGCCGATCCTCGACAAGCTGGAGAAGGCCGTCGGCAGCAAGGTCGAGGTGCGCTACGGCGACAGCGCCGAACTGGCCGCGCAGATCCTGGAGGAGGGCGACCGCACCAAGGCCGGGCTGTTCTTCTCGCAGGACGCGGGCGCGCTCGGCGCCCTGTCCAAGGAGGGCATGCTGGCGAAGCTGCCTCAGTCCAGCCTCGACGAGGTGGACCCGGCCTACCGGGGCAACGCCGGCGACTGGGTGGGGCTGTCGGGCCGCGTCCGCGTCATCGCCTACAACCCGGACAAGGTCGCCGAGGAAAAGGTCCCGGACAGCGTCCACGATGTGGTGAAGCCCGAGTGGAAGGGCAAGGTCGGCTTCGCCCCCACCAACGCCTCCTTCCAGACGTTCGTCACCGGCATGCGGGTCCTGGAGGGCGACGACGCCACGCGCGAGTGGCTCAAGGGCCTGAAGGCCAACGGCACGACGTACGCCAACAACCTGGCCACGCTCGACGCCGTCGAGGCCGGCGAGGTCGAGCTCGGTCTCGTGAACCACTACTACTGGTACGAGCGAGTCGCCGAGAAGGGCGCGGACAAGGTCAACGCCAAGCTCCACTTCCTGCCCGGCAAGGACCCCGGCGCGCTGATCAACGTGGCCGGAGTCGGCATCCTCAAGGACAGCGGCCAGACCGAGACCGCGCAGAAGGCCGTCGACTACCTGCTCTCCAAGGAGGCGCAGACCTACTTCGCCGACACGACGAAGGAGTACCCGCTGGCCGCGGGCGTCACCAGCAGCGTCGAGGGGTTGCCGGCGTTCGACTCGCTCCAGTCCCCCGACATCGACCTCGGCAAGCTGGAGTCCCTCCAGGAGACACTGGCCATGCTCCAGGAAGTCGGGCTGGTCTGACGATCGTGAGCCCCACGGAAACCGCGAGCACGGCGGAATCCGCGGAGCGTCCGGCCGGGGCACCTGCTCCGGCCGGGCGCCGGCGCGTGCGTACCGCCGCCCGCAGGGTCGACGCCGGTTCCAGCCGCAGACCCCCGCTGATCCTGCTCGTCCCCGCCTGTGTCGCCGCCCTGTTCGCCCTGCTGCCGCTCGGCTACCTCGCGGTCCGCGCGCTCGAACGCGGGCCGGGCTACGCCTGGGACGTCGTCGCCGACGAACGCACCCTCCAACTCCTGGGCCGCAGCCTCGGCCTGACAGTGGTCGTCGTGACGGCCTGCCTGATACTCGGCATCTCCCTGGCCTGGCTGACCGTGCGTACCGCCCTGCCCGGGGCGCGCGCCTGGGCGGTGCTGGCCACCCTGCCGCTCGCCGTGCCCAGTTATGTGGCCGCCTTCGCCTGGCTGGCCGCCGCGCCCGAGACCGCGGGGTTCACGGGGGCCGCGCTCGCGCTGACCCTGGTGAGCTTTCCGTACGTCCACCTGCCCGTCGCCGCGGCACTGCGCGGCATCGACCCCGCGCAGGAGGAGGCCGCCCGCTCCCTGGGCCATGGGCCCCTGCGCACCTTCGCCCGGGTCACCCTCCCCCAGCTCCGCCCGGCCGCCGCGGGCGGGGCGCTGCTCGTCGCCCTGTACGTGCTCTCCGACTTCGGCGCCGTCTCACTGATGCGGTACGACACGTTCACCCGCGCCATCCACACCTCCTACCGCGCCTCCTTCGACCGCACCCCGGCTGCCGCGCTCAGCGTCGTCCTGGTCGTGCTGACGGTGGCTCTGGTCGCCGGCGAGGCCCGCACCCGGGGCCGCGCGGGCCACGCCAGGACCGGCGGCGGGACGGCACGCCCGGCCATCCCGGTGCCGCTGGGGCGCTGGCGGATCCCCGCCCTCGCCTGGTGCACGGCGGTGGTGGCCGCCGCGGTCGCCTTCCCGCTGGGCACCCTCGGCTACTGGCTCGCCGTCGGCACCTCCGCGACCTGGGACCTCGGCGGGCTCACCGAAGCCGCCTCGGCCACCCTCGGTGTCGCCGCCGCCGGAGCCGCCCTGACGACCCTGCTCGCGCTTCCCGTCGGAGTGATCGCCGCCCGGCACCGGGGTCGCGGCGCCCGGCTGCTGGAGCAGGCCGCCTACGCCGGGCACGCACTGCCCGGCATCACGGTCGCGCTCTCCCTGGTCTTCTTCGCGGTCCGCTACGCCTATCCGCTCTACCAGCAACTCCCGCTGCTGGTCTGCGCGTACGCGGTCCTCTTCCTGCCGGTCGCGGTGGCTGCCACCCGGGCCGCCGTCCTGCAGGCGCCGCCCGTGCTGGAGGACGTGGCCCGCTCGCTCGGCCGGTCGCCCCTGCGGGTGCTGCGCGAGGTGACCGTGCCGCTGGCCGCGCCGGGCGTGGCGGCCGGGGCCGCCCTCACCTTCGTCGTCTGCATGAAGGAACTGCCCGCCACGCTGCTGCTGCGCCCCACCGGCATGGACACCCTGGCCACCCGTCTGTGGACCGAGACCGGAGCCGGGTCCTTCGCGGCCGCCGCGCCCTACGCCGCAGCCCTCATCCTGCTCGCCGCCGTCCCCTCCTACCTCCTGGGCAGGTCCCGCACATGAACGACCTCCACATCGAGCAGCTCACCAAGTCCTACGGCCCCGAGGCTCCCGTCCTCCAAGGGCTGGACCTCTCGGTGCCGGGCGGGTCGCTGGCCGCCGTGCTCGGGCCCTCCGGCTGCGGCAAGACCACCCTGCTGCGCATCGTCGCGGGGTTCCTGCGCGCCGACGCGGGCACGGTCACCGTCGGCGGGCGCACCCTGGCCGGCCCCGGCGTCCATCTGGCGCCGGAGCGGCGTCGCATCGGCATCGTCCCGCAGGAGGGCGCGCTGTTCCCCCATCTGAGCGTGGCGCGCAATGTGGCCTTCGGCCTGACCGGGCTCGATCGGGGGGAGCGGCGCCGCCGGATGGAGGAGATGCTCGACCTGGTCGGCCTCGCCGGGTACGGCGAGCGGATGCCGCACGAGCTGTCCGGGGGACAGCAGCAGCGCATCGCCCTGGCCCGGGCGCTCGCCCCACGCCCCGCGCTCGTCCTGCTCGACGAGCCGTTCAACGCCCTCGACAGCGCGCTGCGCACCGGGGTCCGGGCTGATGTGCGGGCCGCGCTGCGGGCGACCGGGGCCACGGCGCTGCTGGTCACCCACGACCAGCAGGAGGCTCTGTCCACCGCCGACCTGGTTGCCGTCGTGCGGCAGGGCCAAATCGCCCAGTGCGACACCCCGCAGGACCTTTACCGGCGGCCCGCCGACCCATGGGTCGCCGGTTTCGTGGGCGACGCCGTACTCCTCCAGGGCACGGTGGGCAACAGCGGCTCCACGGCCACCACACCGCTGGGAACCGTGGCGTTGGCCGCGCGACCGACGGACGGGCACACCGGCACGGTCGTACTGCGCCCCGAACAGCTGCGACTGACCGACGCGGACACGGCGGGGGCAGTGCGGGGCACGGTGACCGACGTGTGCTTCTACGGCCACGACGCCAAGGTGACCGTCTCCGTACAAGGCCTCGACGCCACGGTGGACGTCCGTGTGGCGGGCCCGCTGTCGGTCGGCCCCGGCGAGGAGACCGGCATCCACGTGACGGGCGAGGCCACGCTCCACGCGTAGGCGGGCAGTTGCTCAGCCCTCAGCCAGTGCTGCTGGGAATCACGCAGTTCTTCGGCTGTTCCCGGCCGGTGGGCCAGCCCAGTCCGACGAACCTCAGCTTGCCGGGGCCCTTCGGGCCCGGGTCCAACTCGACGACCGCGACCGGCTTGTCGTACGCGTTCCCGCCGCTGGTCAGGCATATCAGACCGCTCGTGCCCCGCACCCGGTGGCGGGACTGCAGCAACGACCACTGCCTGCCGACGTCCTCAAGGCTCGGCACCGCCTGGGCGCCGCCGCTCTGTGCCTGGTGCAGTGCCTTGCCGATGGTGACGAGGCCGTCGTACACGAGCATCGTCCGGGAGTCCTCCAGGTTCGGGTCGGCGCCGAGCTTCGTCTCCTCGCTGCGCGTGGTCTCGATCCACTTCCTCAAGGTGGCCAGGGCCGTCTTCGGCTCGGTGAGGTACTGGGGGAGTTCCTCGGGCATGGGCTCGCGGTCGTGGTCCGCCGCCCACTTCCTGTTCCAGGCGGCGAGCTCGGCGTCCCAGGCGTCCGGGTGCGCGGGGGCGGCGTACTGCACCGTCACCTTGGCCTTGCCGTCCTCACCGCGCAGCTGTGCCCAGTCCTTCTGCGACATGGCCTGCCGCAGCGAGGCGGCGTCGGAACCGCTGACGACGGTGTAGTGGCGGTCCTTGCAGCCGACCTGGGCCAGCTTGAGGGCGAAGATCCGCAGGTGCAGGGTGCGCCCCGCGAAGTAGACGGTGTCGGCCTCGGAGTCGCAGATGTTGTTGGCGATCTGGGTGAACTGGTTGCCGGTCGAGCCCGGCTCGTCGATCGCCGGGGACTCGAAGGACATCGCGGCGGGACCGGGCGGGCCCTTCTCCTCGATCCCGCTGAACGCCTGCGCCAGCGAGTCGGTGTAGCTGTCGTCGCGCTTGTCGTAGACGAGCACCGTCTTGAGGTTCTCCCGGCCCCGTTCGCCGTTGAACTTGGCCAGCGCCTGGGCCGCGTCGTGGTTGGTGGGGATGATCCGGGCCAGGCCGGGGAACTTCAGCTTCGCCATCCCGTCCGCCCCGTCTTTGTTCGCGATCCCGTCCCCACTGATCCGCGAGGCGAGCACCGGGACCTCGTGCTCCGTCAGGCGTGCGACGGCTTCCTCTGTGGCATCCAGGCTGAGGTTGAAGCCGGTCACCGCCCGCAGCCGCTCTGTGTCCGAGGCGGCCATCCGCAGCAGGGTGTCCACGACCTCGGTCTGCTGCCCGTAGTTCCGCCCGGGGTTGGCGAGCACCAGCCGGATCTTCGGCGGTTCCCCCTCGCCCTCGTTGGCCTGCCGCTGCCCCAGATACGCGCCCTGGAGGTCGCTGCGCATCTGGCGGCGCAGCGCCGCCTTGTCCGACTGGAGCGGCAGCATCACCGCCACCGTGACATGCGGCTGGCCCTCGATCCTCTCGTTCTCGTCCGCGATGGCCCGGGCCACGTCGCGTATCTCCGGCGTGCCGAAGTCGTAGCCGTCGCCGTTGACGCCGATGCACTCGCCGTCGATCCGCTCGACCCCGTCGGTGCAGGTGTCCGGTTCCCGGGCGATGGACCAGACGAGCCAGGCGCACACCGTGGCCGCCCCCACGGTCAGCAACGTGTAGAGGAACTTCTTCCACCTTGGCATCCCGTTACCTCCTTCGCCCGAGCTGACCGGTACAGGTGCAGCGCAGCAACGGCTGCTCGTTCTCCGCCAGGCCGCTCCACTCGGTGGCCGTCTTGTCGAGCTCTCCCGCGCCGTCGAAGTCCATGATCGAGAGTCGCTCCAGCAACTTGGCGAGCGTGCCGGCCGTCTCCTTTCCGGTCGGCCTGGTCCGCTCCTCGCACAGCCACACCGCGTGCAGCAACTGGTCGACGCTGCGGCGCAGCGCCGGTCCGTCCACGGTCACCAGGCCCTGAGCGCGCTCGCGCCGGGCGTCCGCCCCACCGGGATACGGCGCCTGGGCGATCTCCAGCAATTCCGCGCACCACTCCTCGGAGCGACCGGGCAGCGTGGCGGCCAGATGGCCGACCACGTCGTCCACGCCGCCGGAGACCAGGTGGTGGTTCATCCGGTGCGCCGTGACCGTGCGGAACGCCCCGCCGACCGGCGCCCCCTCGCCGACCGCGCGTCCCGCGTAGTGGTCCCGCAGCAGGTGGTGGTCGGCGTACCAGGCGCCGCCGCCGTCACGCAGCCCGTACAGCCGGTGCACCAGCAGCTGGCGCAGCCCGAAGTCGCCGATGAAGTGCCGCTCGCAGCCGGGCCATCCGGTGTCGATGAGCAGCTGCGATATCTGATGCGCTGTCAAGTGGTGGACCCGGCCCGACTGATGATGCCGGAGCAGGACGTTCGCGCACTCCTCGTCGTGTGCCACCGACAGATGGGTGAGCAGGTCGAGCCACTGGTCACGGTGTACGTCCGGCAGCCGAACCGGCAGCTGATCGAGGATCAGCTCCTCCAGCAGTACGTCCGCCACCGGCCGTTCGAGGCCGCCGTTGCCGGGGAGTCGTAACGGGGCATCGAGTATGTCCCGGTCATTGGAGTCCGCCGGCATGCGGAACGCGGCTGCGGCCGCCGCCAACCGGATCACCGTATGGGGCCGTCCGCCGCTCAGCCGTGCCACGGCGGCGTCGATACGGCGGCGATTCGCGCCGCCCTCCGGCTCCGCGCGCTGCTGTCGGCGCTGGGTCTCCCGGCGGAGCTGGTCGCCGGTGAGAAGCGGCATGCGCAGCAGGAGTACCCCGTCGGCCAGCGGCGCCTGGTCCGCTCCCGCGCCTGTGCGCCGCGACCAGTCGGGAGGGCCGCCGTCGGCGGGCCGGAACTCCGCCGGGGTGACCACCTGCTGCTGTGGCACGCCGCCGTGGAGGAAGACGCCTCCGTCCGCCCGGCGCGCCGTACCCACGATCACCACGCGGTCGCGCTGCCCGCTCCGGCGGTCGGTGAGCACGGCGCGCAGCAACCGCTCCCCCAGCGGCGACTCGGCGTGGCCCAGCAGCAGCCCCGGGCGGCCCACCCGGCGCAGCCAGCCGACCGGAGAGGCGTACGCCGCCTCGAGGTCCTCGCGCAGCGCCCGGAAGAGGAAGCTCTCCGCCAGTTCCCGGTCCTCGCCACCGGCCTGGAAGTCGGCGGCGAGGTTACGCAGGCCGTGGCCGGACTGACCGGCGGCGCCGGGATACGCGCCGTAGATCCGCTCCAGCTCCGCCCTGCCCCGGGGTGCCAAGCGGTCGAAAATAGCGCCCAGCAGCGCGTTGCTCACCGCCGCCGAGTACGGGCCGAGCACTTGCCCGGACAGGGTGCCCAGCAGGTTCTGGATGGTTCCGCCGAGCACGCCCCGCCAGAAGTCACCCGCTCCCAGGCCGCGGAAACGCTGCCGCTGGGGCAGCATCTCGTATCGCTCGATCTCCGTCGCGACCGCGCTGGGGCTGCCGTCCCCGACACCGGTCGCGACCATCGCGAGGCCCGTGAACAGGCGGGGGAAGGCGAACGAGCCGCCCGTCCCCTGCCAGGTGGACAGCCGCCGGGCGGCCTCGACCAGGGCCTCCGTCGCGGCCGAGCGGGCGCCCGGCTCCGGCTGCGCCCGGTCCGCGTACACCGGCGAGCCGCAGTCCAGATGGATCACGGGCACCTTGGTGGCGAAACCGTCCCGCACCGCGCGCAGCAACCGCGCCTTGCCCATGCCCGGTCCACCGGTGAGCAGCACCACGGGAAGATCGGGGCCGTACAGCGGCTCCCGGCCGGCACCCGACGGTGACCGCGCGAACAGACGCGCGAAGAAGCCCTCTTCTCCGAGGAGTTTCTCGAACCCCAGGTCTTCACACACGGACCCCCCATGAAGAGCTCGCCCGCTCGGGAGCGGATGACCGGTGACCGATGTGCCAGAAAACAATCAGTGGAACACGAGTCCTTCTGTCGGACAACGATGCCTACGTGGAAAAGCAACGGAGCTTATATGGAAGGGGAGTTGAGATGACAGCTCGTATCGCCGCAGTCGGCGTCTCCGGCCATTGCTGCGCCGGGGCCGAACTGCCGCTGCACGTCCTGTGGCGCGTCACTGCCGCCGAATGGCAGTAATCACCCATAGATTGGACATGGGATGTCCAGACGTACGGATAAAATGAAGGGCCCTCTATGTCGTCGAGACTTCGCGTACGCCCGAGAGCCGACCTCGCCGTATGCGTCGCCATGGCGACCGCGGCGATCCTTCCCGGCCCCGCGCAGGCCCTGCCCGCCAAAGCCGCGCCGCAGTTCGAGCAGCGGGTCATCTTCAGGGCGTCCCAGGATCCCGGCTACGCGTGCTTCCGGATTCCGTCGATCGTGCAGACCACCCGAGGCACGCTCCTCGCGTTCGCCGAGGGCCGCGTGCGCACCTGCGGTGACGCGGGGGACATCGACATCGTGCTGAAACGCTCGACCGACGGCGGCCGCACCTGGGGACCGCTCCAGGTCGTCAGCGAGGGCGCCGGCGACACCCACGGCAACCCGGCCCCGATCGTGGACCGCACGACCGGCCGCATCCTGCTCCCCCAGACGCACAACCCGGCCAGTGCGGACGGCACCAGCTGTGCCGTCCCGTGCGCCCGCCGCCCCCATCTGCAGTACAGCGACGACGACGGCAGCACCTGGACCCGGCCGCGCGACCTGAGCGCGCAGATCAAGCCCCCGCACTGGAACTCCTGGTACGCCACCGGCCCCGTCCACGGCATCCAGCTCACCCGCGGCAGCCACCCCGGCCGGCTGGTCTTCAGCGTCAACACCGAGACCTGGAACGGCAGCCGGGTCACCGCCAATCACGCGGCCCTCATCAGCAGCGACGACGGCGGTAACACCTGGCGACGTCGCGCCACCGACTCCTGGCTCATCGCCACCGACGGCACCTTCCGCCAGAAGCCGTCCGAAGTCACCCTCACCGAGCACACCGACGGCACCATCCTGGTCAGCGGCCGCGAGCAGGACGGCACCGATCTGGGCCACCGCGCCCAGACCTTCAGCCGGGACGGCGGAGACAGCTTCGCCACCCGGTTCCGTTCCCTCCCGGACCTCTACACGCCGCAGGTCCAGGGAGCGACGCTGCAGCTGGGCAACCGCATCCTGCTGTCCTGCCCCGGCGATCCGGACCGCCGCCGGACGATGATGATCCGCTCCTCCTACGACGGCGGCGCCACCTGGGAGAGCGTGGACCGCGGCACCGTCGTGACCCAGGACTGGTCGGGCTACTCCGACATGGTGCACATCGGCGGCGGCGTGGTGGGACTGATGTACGAGGGCGGCACCGTCGACGCCCGTGACGAGATCCGCTTCGCCCGCTTCAACGAGGAATGGCTCACGCCGCGCCGCGGCCCCGACCCGACCACGGCCGACAACGCCCCGTCCGCCCAGCGCGCATCCGTGCTCGGCGGGGCCTCGCCCACGGTCGGCGTATTCGGCGGCGCCCTGGCCTTCGACGGAAACGACGACGCGGTGCGCCTGCCGTTCCGCACCCAACTGCCCCTCGGCACCCAGAACTTCACCGCATCCCTGTGGTTCCGCTACACCAGTCGCACCGGCGAGCAGCCACTGCTGTGGATGGGCGGCATCGGCGGCAGCCAGCCCCAGATCTGGCTGCGCGGCGAACCAGCGAGCAACCGGGTGCGCGCCCTGATGACGGTGCGCAGCGGCGCGACGGTCGTACGGTCGGCGTCCGTCAGCACCACGGCCGCGCACAACGACGGCCGGTGGCACCACCTCGCCCTGCGCCGCGGCGGCGGACGTCTCACCCTGTTCATCGACGGCAGCCCGATCAGCACAGCGGACGTGGCCGGATCCGTCAGCCGCAACTCGCCGTTCGGGGTGCACATCGGCCAGCGCATGGACAGCCGGGCCTTCTTCACCGGCGCCATCGACGAGGTCCGGCTCTGGAACCGGGCCCTCACCGATGCGGAGCTCACCCGCGTACGCCAGACGAACACCGGCCCGTCCTCGAACACCGTGGTGTGGCTGCCCATGAGCCAGGTGACCGCAGGCGGCTGACATCCCGGAGCCTGCGCGCCAAGCACTTTTCAACGCAACCTGCTCTGTTGTCCGTCGTCGAGTGTGGGCAACAATGCCCGCACAGATGACAAGGGGGCGGCGTGGACCGGGATGTCACCAAGGCCTGGTGGGCAGGGCTCGTCACCTGCATGGCTGTCGCCGTGCTGGGGTCGGTCGCTCTCTCGCTCCTGACCTCGATTTTTCTCATGGGTCTGCCTCACGGCTGGGAGACAGCAACGTCCTGGGCCGACATCCGGCTGCGCTTTTCATGGATCGCCGGCGTCCTTGTCCCGGTCACCGTCGGCACCTACCTCGTGAACCGGCTCTCTCACCGCGGCCGGACCCCGACGCATGGTGCCGACCGACCCGGCCCCGCTGAGCGTGGCGGCCGGCATCGTTGACCTTGCGGGAACACCCGCCAACATCGTCTCCCCCTTCCGTTCCGCCGAATTCCCAGCCCCCGCAGCCGATCGCGTGGTCAACTGTGGCCGTACCCCACCCCCATTGACCACACCGGAGCTGCCTTGCCCATCCGCATCACTGCCCTCACCGACCCCGACCGCACCGCTTCCGGCTATCGCCTCGCATGGCTGGCGAGCGGTGATGACGGCGAACCGCTCGGGTCCGCGTTTCTACGGATGTTCACCCGCGAGGGCCAGGAACACCTGGCCGAGCTTCAGTTGAACGTGCACACGGCGGAGCGGCGCAAGCGGGTCGGGTCGCGGCTCCTCGAGACGGTCGTGGCGGCCGCGCGGGCAGAGGGTCGGCGGTCGGTGATCGCGCAGGCCGACGCGGGCACGCCGGGCGATCACTTCCTTGCCGCGCGTGGCTTCCGCAGGGTGCTGACACTGACGTATGCCCGCCTTGCGCTGGACGAGTTGGACACTGGCAAGGCCGACGAGATCAACGCGCTCGTCGAGCAGCCGCACCCTGGCTACCGTCTCGCGTCATGGCGCGGCACCGTCCCCGAGGAACTGGCCAAGACCTTCGCCGACTCGCGCCGCGCGATGGACGACATGCCGATGGACGACACCGATTACGGCGTCGTGGCCTGGGACGTCGAGCGGGTCCTGGCCGCCGCCAAGGCCATCGCCGACCGCGGGGAGCTGCTCACCACGGTCGTCGCCGTCGACGAGTCGGACAGCTCGATCGTCGGCTTCTCGGAACTCGTCGTGCCAGGCGACGGCAAGGGCGAAGGGCAGCACTACGGCACCGGCGTACTCCCCGAGCACCGCGGCCACGGCCTCGGCCGCTGGATGAAGGCCGAGATGATCCGCGTCGCCCGCGCCAACCACCCCGAACTCGCCGGCCTGATCACCGATACGGCGAACAGCAACACACACATGCGGCGCATCAACGACGCACTGGGGTACGTCCCCACGCACCAGGCCCTGGAGTACCAGCTCAACCTTTGAGGCCATGCTGCCGGGGGCCTACAGCACTCGGGTGGTGTACGCGTCGTTGCCCGGCGTGATGGTGGTGAAGCCGCGCATCGGAGACCAGGTCGTGCCCCCGTCGGCGCTGCCCTCGACCCAGATCTCGTCGCCGGGCGCGCCGCCGGTGATGCGACCCCCGGCGCACTGGGTGGTGCTGTTGTGGCGCAGCTCCACGGTGCGGCCGAAGACGGTGGTCGACTTGGCCGTTCAGGCGCCCGCTGTGTTGAGTTCCGTACCGTCGCCGCAGGAGGTGTCGTTCTCCGCGCCGGCCGGTGTGCCGCCCATCTCCGGGAGGCACACTGGCCGGCGCACATGCGTGATCGCGGCGGCCAGCGAGCCGGCGGCAGCTTCTAGGATCTGCGGCATGGCAACACGACTTGTGCAGATCAATATGAAGGCCCAGGACGACTCCGTGCTCGGCCGGTTCTGGGCGGAGGCACTCGGCTGGGGTGTCGACAGCGAGGGACCCGGTGTGACCAACCTCGAACCCGTGGGGTTCGCCTACCCCGACCCCGCGGCCGTCTGCATCGACATCGTCGCCCGCCCGGAACCCAAAACGGTCAAGAACCGGGTGCACGTTGATCTGGCCACCACCTCGACCGCCCATCAGGCGGAGTTGGTCGCACGCCTGAAGGATCTCGGCGCGACGCTCGCCGACGTGGGTCAGGGCAACGTCCCCTGGACGGTCATGGCCGACCCGGAGGGCAATGAGTTCTGTGTCCTGGAGCCCCGCCCGATCTACCGGAACACCGGGCCGATCGCCGCGGTGGTGGTCGACTGCACCGACCCACGAGAGATGGCCCGGTTCTGGGGCGAGGCGATGGACTGGACCCTGCACGAGGTCACCGACGACCACGCGACCATGCGCTCCGCCAAAGGCGTCGGCCCCTACCTGGAGTTCCTCCGCAACCCCGACACCAAGAGCGTGTGGAACCGCGTCCACCTTGACGTCTGCCCCTACCCCTGTGACGACCTGGAAGCAGAGGCGGCCCGACTGCGTGCCCTGGGAGCCGCCGACCCGGGTATCGACCAGTCCGCCATCTCCTGGACGGTTCTGGCCGACCCGGAGGGCAACGAGTTCTGCCTCCTCACCCCTCGCTGACGGCACCACCCGCGGGCCCTCGGCCACCAAGGACACTCCGCCCGCCCCCGGAACAGGCAGTCCATCGGGCGGCCGCCCCTGTGACGCCCGGTCAGGTCAGGCATGAATGGGGAGACCCATCGAGCATGTGGGGTGACTCCCCATCAGGGGCGGCCGTATTCAACGAGCCTCATCATGGCCGGGCCAGGCGGCGGTTGCGCATCAGGTGGGCGAAAGGCGCTCGACGATCCACCGCTTGGGCACCACCACGAACCCCACCGCGTCCAGCATCGCCCGGTGGCAATACGCCTCCGGCTGCCCGCCCCCGACCCGCAGCGGGCCGGGCACCGGCAGCAGCAGCCGGACCACAGCCCACCCCGTGTCCGTCAGTCCGAGGGATACCGCCGAAGACGTTCCGGTGATCGGCCGCATTCCCGAACCGGTGAGCGACACAATCACACGTCGGTGCGGCCGAGTTGAGTTCCAGTTGAGTTCCAGTTGAGTTCCACCGACGCGAGCACATACTGCGGCAACAGGGTCTCCTGGATCTCGGTTGGCTTCGCAACCTCGAACCCGAGAGGCCCTGCCTTCATGCCCGCAGCCTCCGGCCAGGACGGCACATGAGCGTCAGGAATTCACGCTCGCCCGGTCGGACTCGCTGCGCAGAACGCAGAATTCGTTGCCCTCGGGATCAGCAAGGATCACCCAGCCTGAACCATCGGGATCGCGGTGATCGGCGACAAAGGCGGCACCGAGGTCCAGCAGCCGGTCCACCTCCTGGTCGCGCGAGGTCTCGGGGCGCAGACACAGGTGGATCCGGTTCTTGATCGTCTTGGCCTCGGGTACCTGGTTGAAGTACAGCACTGGGCCCTCCGCCAGCAGCACCTGCGTCTCCCGGTCACCCGGCCTGGCCTCCGGATCGAGCGGACGGCCTGTCACATTGCTCCAGAACCGAGCCAGCTCGTAGGCATCCGCACAGTCGATCGCCACGTTCTGCAATACCGAGACCATGCCCACGAGCCTTCCTGATCTCCACGCCGAACGCCACCGAGTTGCCCCGTGGCTTGGCCTCGTCGTATCTGCCCTCGGGGACCGATGGCCCAGGCTCGGGCCCCATGACGCCCCAGCCGCCGACTCACCACCCAAGTGCGGGCATGGCGATCTCTTGTACCGGGGATCCATAGAAGCACGTGCTGGGGGAGCATACGGGGGGATATGTCATGGTGCCGGAATTCGCCGCGCCCGCGGCCACTGACGGCGGCGGCTTCTGGGAGGGTTTCTGGGAACAGAGCGGCGGCACAGCCGTGTGGGTGCTCGGCATCTTCGCGGTCATCGTGGTCATCGTCGCCGTACGCCTGGGGTCCGGGCTGCTGTTACGGCACCGGAGCAGCCGGCTGCTGCCGGTGGTGGTGTGCGAGGACCGCGGTCTTCTTGGCAGTCAGGGCAACGGTCACCGGGGCAACGGCAACGGCAACGGGCCCGGCGGGGCGGGCCACGGCCAGCAGTCCGCGCGTACCGGGGAACTGGCCGCCCACATCACGGAGCACATGGCCGCCGACGGGCTCGGCCCGCGCGTCCTGACTCCCGGAAGCGGCACCACCACCGGCCCCGACCCGGTCCCGGAGACCGCCTCCTCCCCGCACGGCTGGGTGGACGTGATGAAGCGCCTCGCCTTGTTCCAGCCCCGGGCGTACCACGTGATGCTGCACTGCCTGTCGGCCGGCAATGCGCACCCTCGCTTCTCGGTACGGATTCTGTACATGCCCAAGAACATCGTGGTGGCCGCCGCCGTCGTGGAGGGCGAGCCCATCAGGCTCTGGGCGACGGCCGAGGAGAGGCGCAGGCGCGACAAGAACCTGTACGAGCGGATCGCCTGCTACTGCACCGTCAAGATTCTCGGCGACCCGCGCTCGCAGGACCGCATCCCTCGCTGGGAGAGCTGGGGTGACGACCTCGACTCCTACCGCTTCTACCGCATGGGCATCAGGGCCCAGGAGAAGGCACTGGCCGCGAAGAAGCGCAACGACCCCGCTCAGGAGCGCGCCCACTACCGGCACGCCCTCAAGCACTACGACGATGCCGCGGGGCTGGTCCCCGGCAACCTCACGGTTCGGCTCCAGCAGGCCGGTGTCCGCGAACTCATCGGCCAGGACCACGGCGCGGAGGAACCCGCCACCCACATCCGGCGTGCCATCGAGATCTACGAGGACTGCGTCCAACTGTGGCCCGAACACGTCGAGACCGCCTACCGGCTGTCCATCGCCTGCGCCGAGCAGAACCGGGGCCGAGACCGGAACCGGAACCCGGACCTGGGGCAGGCAAACCACTGGCCGGCCGACTACGAACGCGCTTCGCGCGAGCACCTGAAGCTGCTCCTGAAGCGCCTGTCCTGGCCGGTCATGGTCCGCCGCTACGCCCGCACCTGGCTTCCGGGCCGCCGCAACCTCGGCGAACGGCGTTACTGGCGACAGTGGTTCAGCTTCGAGCGGCCCCACCCCTCGCTGCGCACCCGCCGCCGTTCCTTCCTCGCTGCCGTGCGGATCGCCGAGGCCGCCGAGGAACTGCGGATGAACCGCCAGCCGGAGCCCGACAGGCTGCGGGAGGCTTTCAACACGGTGGCCAAGGAGGTGACCGGCGGCGTGTGGGCTCGCTGGGGCTGGCTGTGGGGCGGCCCGGACTGGGGTATACGCCGCCTGCTCCACGCCGACCACCGGCTCGGCCGCGGCCACGCGGGGCACGAATTCCCCGAGCCGACAGGATGGCGCCGGCGAGCGCGCATACGTACCCACGCCGAGGCGCTGATCGCCGGGCCGTCACCGCGGCACCGCGTGCCCACCCGCGCCTCCACGGGATATCTCGTCTACTACAACGCTGCCTGCTTCCTCAGTCTGGCACTGCGTGTGCAGCCCCCTGCGGGCTCCACGACCTGGTCCGGCGACGAGTGGCGCGAGGACTGCGCCAGAGCCGCCGTGGCCCACCTCAACAGCAGCCTGCGGGTCACCCGCAGCCAGTTCTCCGCGGCCTGGGCCGAACGCGACACCGACCTGCGGCCGCTGTTCACCGGCCGCCTGGGTGACGAGCCTGCGGCCCCTCGGCGCTGGGGCCGGATCGGGCGCAACTGGGCCGGTTTCGCGGGGATCGACGGCACGGACTGACGGGACGGGCTGACGGGACGGGCTGACGGCACGGGCTGACGGCACGGGCTGACGGCACGGGCTGACGGCACGGGCTGACGGGTTCGACATCCGCGCCGGCGGGGCCGGCAGTCCCAGTCCGGGAGCGGCCTCAACCGTGGCACACCGTGGCAAGGAGCCGAGTCCTCGCGCGTGGCTGAATCCGCACCTTTTTCGGTCCGGTGCTCGGATCCGGCCGGCATAACAGGCAGCGAATGGGCACGTCGAGCGGACAAGCGGGCAGCGATCTTCTGCGCCCCGGGGCCCTTCACCGCATTGTCCAGGGGCTCCGCATTCCGGAATCCGGGCACATTCGGTCATGAACTGCTTTACGACGAACCTGGTCAGTATGCGCAATCGCCCTATAGAAATTTGGCCACCAGAGCCCGAACGGGCCGGGCTCCGGAAAACAGCCGGCGCGGGCACGACGCGCAGAGCCGTGAAACGGAGGTGTCGCCGTGGACGCCGAGGAACGAAGACGCGGAATTCTGGAAACGGCACGCCGCTCGGGATCCGTGGACGTAGGAAGGCTCGCCGCCGACCTCGGGGTCTCCAAGGAGACCGTGAGACGTGATCTGAACCTTCTGGAGGGGCACGGCCTCGTCCGACGTACCCACGGCGGTGCCCATCCCGTGGAGAGCGCCGGCTTCGAGACCACGCTCGCTTTCCGTACCACCATGCACGTCCCCGAGAAGTCCCGGATCGCGGCCGCCGCGGCCGAACTGCTCGGGGACGCCGAGACCGTCTTCATCGACGAGGGCTACACCCCGCAGCTCATCGCCGCCGCCCTTCCCCGCGACCGGCCACTGACCATGGTCACCTCCTCGCTGGTCACGGCAGGTGCCCTGACTTCCACCGAGAACGTCACCGTGCTGCTGCTCGGCGGCCGGGTGCGTGGCGGGACGCTGGCCACGGTCGACCACTGGGCGACCCGCATGCTGTCCGGCTTCGTCATCGACCTGGCGTACGTCGGCGCGAACGGCATCTCCCGCGAGTACGGACTCACCACCCCGGATCCCGCGGTCAGTGAGATCAAGTCCCAGGTCCTCCGGAACGCAAGGCGCCGCATCTTCTCCGGAGTCCACACGAAGTTCGGTGCCGTGAGCTTCTGCCGCTTCGCGGCCGTCACGGAGTTCGAGGCGATCGTCACCGACGCCGGGCTGTCCGCCTCCGAGGCACACCGCTACTCGCTGCTGGGCCCCGAAGTCATCCGGGTCTAGAGCGGCGCCGCGGTTCGCCTCCCCTTTCACTCGCTTTCCGATCCCCTTTCAACTCTCGCAAGCCGGGGGCCTGGTTCCCCACGCCCTCGAACGTCTCCTGGAGTCAGTCATGCGTACACGAAGAATGACCCATGTCCTCGTCACGGCCACGGCCGCGGGCTCGTTGCTGGTCGCCTGTAGTGGGGCAGGCGGTTCCTCGAGTTCCAGTGGCGACGGCAAGAGCATCAATGTGCTGATGGTCGGAAATCCGCAGATGGAGGACATCGCGAAGCTCACCAAGGACACCTTCACCAAGGACACCGGGATCAAGGTGAACTTCACGGTCCTTCCCGAGAACGAGCTGCGCGACAAGGTGACCCAGGACGTCGCCACCCAGGCCGGCCAGTACGACGTCGCCACCATCGGTGCCTACGAGGTCCCGATCTGGGAGAAGAACGGTTGGCTGCACGAGCTCAGCTCCTACGCCGACAACGACGCGAGCTTCGACAAGGCCGACCTGCTCAAGCCGATGGTCACGTCCCTGTCCGGCTCCGACGGCAAGCTCTACGCCCTGCCGTTCTACGGCGAGTCCTCGTTCCTCATGTACAACAAGGACGTCATGAAGGCGAAGGGCATCACCGTGCCCGAGCGTCCGACCTGGCAGCAGATAGCCGACATCGCCGCCAAGGTCGACGGAGCGGAACCCGGGATGCGGGGCATCTGCCTGCGCGGACTGGCCGGTTGGGGCGAACTCGGCGCGCCACTGACGACCATGGTCAACACCTTCGGCGGCACCTGGTTCACCAAGGACTGGAAGGCCCAGGTCAACAGCCCGGAGTTCAAGAAGGCGACGAACTTCTACGTCGATCTCGTCAGGGAGCACGGAGAGGCGGGAGCGGCGCAGGCCGGCTTCACCGAGTGCCTGAACGCCATGAGCCAGAAGAAGGTCGCGATGTGGTACGACGCGACCAGTGCGGCCGGGTCGCTGGAGGACGCCGGCTCCAGCAAGATCGCCGGTCATGTCGGGTACGCGTACGCTCCGACCGTCGAGACCAAGAGCAGTGGCTGGCTGTGGAGTTGGGCGTGGGCGATGCCCAAGACCACGAAGAACGCCGACGCCGCCTCGAAGTTCATGCTGTGGGCCTCCAGCAAGGAGTACGAGAAGCTGGTCGGCGAGAAGCTCGGCTGGTCCCGCGTCCCGGCCGGCAAGCGGGCCAGCACCTACGAGCTCCCGGAATACCAGAAGGCCGCCGCGTCGTTCGGTGACATCACCCTGAAGTCCATCGAGGGAGCCGACCCGGCCAACCCCGGCACCCAGCCCAGGCCGACCGTGGGCGTTCAGTATGTGGCCGTCCCCGAGTTCCAGGACCTGGGCACCAAGGTCACCCAGGAGATCTCCGCCGCCATCGCCGGCAAGACCAGCGTGGACAAGGCCCTCGACGACGGCCAGAAGCTCGCGGAGGACGTCGCCAAGAACTACCAGTGACCGTCACCGCCCGGCCGGCCTCGGCGCCGGCCGGGCACCGCTTCCCACCCTGGCCGTCACCGGTGCCGGGCACCGCTTCCCACCCTGGCCGTCACCGGCAGAGGAACTCTCCATGACCACGCTCACCGCTCCCCCCAAGACCGCATCACCACCCAGCCGCCCGCGCACCACCGGAGGCGCGAGCAAGTGGCGCCGCCGTATCCCGCTGCTGCCCGCGCTGGTCTTCACCATCGTCGTCACCCAACTGCCGTTCGTGGCCACGCTCGTGATCTCCACGTTCCAGTGGAACATCCTGCGGCCGGGCGAGCGGCACTTCGTCGGACTGTCCAACTTCACGTTCGTCTTCACCGACGAGCGGCTGCGTACGGCGGTGCTCAACACCGTCGTGCTCACCGCCTCGGTGGTGCTCATCAGCGTGCTCCTCGGACTCGGGCTGGCGATGCTGCTCGACCGCCGGTTCATCGGCCGGGGGCTGGCGCGGACGATGCTCATCGCGCCGTTCCTGGTCATGCCGGTCGCGGCGGCGCTGCTGTGGAAGCACGCCATCTACAACCCCGACTACGGCCTGCTCAACGGCACCCTCAACGCCGTGTACCGCTTCTTCGGCGCGGACAACGGCCCCACGATCGACTGGGTGTCCTCCAACCCGATGCCTGCCGTCGTGGTGTCGCTGGTCTGGCAGTGGACGCCGTTCATGATGCTGATCCTGCTGGCCGGTCTGCAGGCGCAGCCCGGTGACGTCCTGGAGGCGGCCCGCATGGACGGAGCGTCGGCCATGGCGACGTTCCGCTTCATCACGCTGCCGCACCTGCGCCAGTACATCGAGCTGGGCATCCTGCTCGGCACGATCTACGTCGTGCAGACCTTCGACGCGGTCTACAGCATCACCCAGGGCGGCCCCGGCTCGCAGACCACCAACCTGCCCTACGAGATCTACCTGACCATGTTCCGCAAGTACGAGTACGGCCAGGCGGCCGCCGCCGGCGTGGTCGTCGTACTCGGCTCGATCGTGATCGCGACCTTCGCGCTGCGCACCATCGCGTCGCTGTTCCGCGAGGAGGTGTCCCGATGACTCACGCAGCAGTCTCCGCGCCCGGGGCGAGACTCAAGAAGCTGATCCGCCGCAACGACGACCACGCCGGTACGCCACGCCTGTCCCCCCTGTGGACGTTCGTCGCCTGGCTCGCCACGCTCGCGTTCTTCGCACCGGTGGCGTGGATGGTGCTCACCTCCTTCCACCAGGAGGCGGACGCGGCCACCAACCCGCCCACCCCCTTCGCCGCCCTCACCCTCGACCAGTACAAGCTGCTGTTCAGCCGGGACATCACCCCGTTCCTCCTCAACTCGGCGATGGCCAGCGTCATTTCCACGGTCCTGGTACTCGCCCTGGCGGTGCCGACGGCCTACGCGCTGTCCATCAAGCCGGTCCAGAAGTGGACCGACGTGATGTTCTTCTTCCTGTCCACCAAGTTCCTGCCGGCCATCGCGGCCCTGCTGCCGGTGTACCTGATCGTCAAGGACGCCGGGATGCTGGACAACGTATGGACGTTGATCATCCTCTACACCGCCATGAACCTGCCGATCGCGGTGTGGATGATGCGCTCGTTCCTCGCCGAGGTGCCCAAGGAGATCCTGGAGGCCGCCGAGGTCGACGGCGCCAACCTGCTCACCGTGCTGTGGCGGGTCGTCGCGCCGGTCGCCATGCCGGGACTCGCCGCCACCTCACTGATCTGCTTCATCTTCAGCTGGAACGAGTTCATGTTCGCGGTCAACCTCACCGCGACCAACGCCTCGACGGCGCCGGTCTTCCTCGTCGGGTTCATCACCAGCGAGGGCCTCTTCCTCGCCCGGCTCTGCGCCGCCGCCACCTTGGTCTCCCTGCCGGTCCTCATCGCCGGTTTCGCCGCCCAGGACAAACTGGTCCGCGGCCTGTCCCTAGGAGCAGTCAAGTGAAAGCCGCTGTCATCGAAGCTCCCGGCAAGGTCACCGTCACCACGGTGCCCGACCCCGCTCCCGGGCCGCGCGAGGTCGTGGTCGATGTCGCGGCCTGCGGGTTGTGCGGGACCGATCTGCACATCCTGCAGGGCGAGTTCGCACCGACCCTGCCGGTCGTGCCGGGCCACGAGTTCGCCGGGGAGGTGGTGGGCCTCGGCAGCGAGGTCACCGAACTCGCGATCGGCGACCGGGTCGCCGTGGACCCCTCGCTGTACTGCCACGAGTGCCGCTACTGCCGGACCGGCCACAACAACCTCTGCGACCGGTGGCAGGCGATCGGCGTGACCGTGGCCGGTGGCGCCGCCGAGTACGCCGTGGCACCGGTCGCCAACTGCGTACGGCTTCCGGACCACGTCGACGTCCAGGACGCGGCGCTGATCGAGCCGCTGTCCTGCGCCGTGCGCGGCTACGACGTCCTCAACAGCAGACTCGGCTCCCACGTCCTGATCTACGGCAGCGGAACGATGGGCCTGATGATGCTGGAGCTGGCCAAGCGCACCGGGGCAGCCTCGGTGGATGTCGTCGACGTCAACCCGGAGCGACTGGCGACGGCCGAGAAGCTGGGCTGCTCACAGGCGGCGCTCTCGGCCGACGAGTTGGGGCGACCGACCGGCTGGGACGTGGTGGTCGACGCGACCGGCAACGCCGCCGCCATCCAGGACGGCCTGGACCGGGTCGCCAAGGCCGGCACCTTCCTGCAGTTCGGGGTCTCCGACTACGCGACGACGGCCACCATTTCGCCGTACCGCGTCTACAACCAGGAGATCACCATCACCGGCTCCATGGCGGTGCTCCACAGCTACGAGCGCGCGGCGGAACTGTTCGCCACGGGTGTGCTCGATCCGCAGCTGTTCATCAGTCACCGGTTGCCGCTGACGGAGTACCCGCAGGCCCTCGACCGATTCGCAGCCGGCCAGGGACGCAAGATCGTCGTTCTGCCCTGACCTCTGTCCTGGCCCGGCATGAAAGGTCTTCCCGTCCATGCCGGGCGTGGTCGTCGGTGGGAGATGGTGCGCGATGCCGGAATCACGAAGCCATCTGAGTGGTGACGTAGAACCACACGCAGACCGACAGCAGGAACAACTCGGCCATGCCGCCGGCGCGTCGCTTGGTACTGACTTCTGGAGTGCTGCTCGGGCTGCTGCTACGTGCGGCGATGAGGTCTGTCATCATCTGCCGGCCGCGGGGCCCGGCAGGCCAGCCCGCGTAGGCGTCCAGCCGGACCGTAGGACCGCTGTGCAGTGCGAGTCGGGGCCCCTGACCAGGTACCCACGTTACGTCGGCGATGTCGCTGAACGGAACGTGCCACCTGGAGAAGCGGTTCCTCACCGTCAGCGCGGTGGGGCTTGCCTTGAGGTGAGCGCACAGGCCGAAACGCCACACGTAGTAGACCCCCATCGCCCCAAGCGTGCAGAAGGCGACGCGGCGCCAGGCTTCCAAGTGCCAGACTCCACGGAGCAAGTGGGCGCACAGCAGCAGCCACAGGACCAGCACGATCACCCAGCAGACCGTCTTGCCCACCCGCCTGGACGCCATCTCCATGCGGTGACCGCCGGCCGCCACCTGCGCCATATTCCCTCCCCACATCCCCACGCGGATGAGCATCGTAGGGCCAGCTCTGAGTCCGGATCACCGGGTCGTCGGCAGGCCGCGTAGTCAGAGGATGGATCCGCGCAGGTAGAGCGTGGCGTCGTGACTGGCCGGGCGGCCTCCGGCTGTTCGCTTCCTCTTGTGGTCGGCGGTCTGGCCGACCTTCTCCGGGATCACTGCCTGCGGCGTCGGCTTACCGCGCGGCGCCGCGCCCGTTCGGCTTCCTCACTCGGCGATCACCGCTTCCATGAGCGTCTGGAAGTCCCCGGTGGATGCCCACATACGGAACCGGTCGCAGATCGTCGATCAGCAGCCGTAGCTCTCGTGGCTACGCAGGTCAGGGATCAGCCCGACCGCCCCGAGTGGGAGGTGCGGCTCGATCAGCTCCCCTTCGCCATCGGTCAGGTCACCACCCGTTGCACAGCTGTGCTAGCAGCCGAAGGGTGAGCGCTTCAATTGTGGGTCTCCCCCTCCGCCGCCTCACCGGGCGGGCGCAGGAGCGTCGCAGGATCCTCCCGCATGGCAGGCGCTCTCGTAGGAGGACTCGTAGTAGTCCTGCGCCGCGCTCCCAGCGGCAAGCGCCAGCATGAGCAGCACTCCGCCCGCTATCAGCTGCCCGATGACCACTCTCCAGGAGCGGAGGACGGCGGCGACGAGGACAGCCGCGCCGGCGGCGGCCGCCACATACAGGGACTTCTCCTGGTAGGCGGCCGGCGGATCTCCGTAGCTCTGCGGATCCCACGACAGGTAGGACACAAACCAGCCCAGCCAGATCAGCCCGAAGATGGCCAGTTCGACAGCGCCCAGACCCACGCACACTCCCACGGCGACACGTACGCGGCGGCGTTCCTCTTCATCAACCATCCATCGACCGTCCCCTCTCCGCAGCCTGCTGTCTTGAGTACGGATACTCACGACAGAAGCAACTTCCGGGAGTACCGGGGGCACCAGTACGGGGCCTATTGGTGATCTGAACTCAGATCACGCCCTAGCGGGCAGGCGTGCAGCAGCCATGTCGGCATCGGCTCGGCCTCAGCCCGCAGCACAAACTACGGCCGACGTATGCAAGGACGTGTGCAAGGACGTGTGCAAGGACGTGTGCACACCGGACACGCGACTCAGCCTGCCGGTGCCGGCGCGGGGCAAGGCTGGTCAGATGCCGCTTCCGCCGTGGTGCGCCACCAGCGGCGCGACGCCAGCGCGGCCAGTACGGCGCCGCCTGCGTTGACCAGTACGTCGTCCACGGAGGACACCCGGTCAAGCCCCAGGACGTACTGCGCGGTTTCGACCAGGACCGAGCAGCCCGCCCCGAGTGCCAGGATCCGCGGCATGGACGCCAGCGCCGCGAACCGCATCGGGGCGAAGAATCCCAGCGACGCGAAGACCAGCAGGTTGCCGACGATGCCGAGCGGCCCCATCGTGACCAGGTCCCGCAGCGGCACCAGGCTCACCCGGGCGGGGACGATGCCCGCCCCGGCGCCAGGCATCATGGTCAGCCATACGAACGGCACCGTCCCATGGACCATGCCCACCTCGGCCAGAGACGTCCGCCACGCCGAGGTGACGCCTGCGGCGCGCCGACGGCGCGCCAGAACCCACGCCACCAGCGCGGCCAACGGCAGCGTGACCAGCGTCATGAGCACCACACCGTTGAACGTGTCGAAGCAGCCGTGCCATCGCCCTGCCATGCACGTCGGAGCGGACATCATGAGCGGCCGCCACAGAACGAACACGGCGCTCGCCATGCCGAGGAGCACCAGGCCGAGGAGCACGATCCCGCGCGTGCGGCGGGGCGTTGCTGACTGGGATGCGTTGTGGGTCATGCCCTCATTGGAGGCGGAGGGCCGTTGCGATGCCGTATGCGATTTTCGATACGCCCGCGATACCACGACATCAGACGCAGGGGGTGTCCAGGAGCCCCGGCGCTTCTGTCTCGCCATAGAACGGCGGTACCTCGCTTGTGTCGAAGTCCGGCTCGAACTTCCATACCCACCCACTGCGGCGGCACAACACTTCGCCGACGTACCACACAGCCCCTTGGATGAAAGGGGTCCGGCGCTGCTGAGTTACCTCCTCGGTCTTGGCGTACGTCTCCCTCACCAGGGGAAGTTCCGCGATCAGCCGTGGGCATCAAAGCCGTTGCTATCGAGTGCCGCTCGGATCTGGCTGAGCCACTCGGTGCCCAACTGGCGCCCGTTGGGGAGTTGGTCGCCTCGATCCCAGCGCCACGCTGTGATCATCGCCAGGACGAGGATCCGGCACTCGCGCAGCAAGTCTTGGTTGACACCCGGATAGTGCTCACCGACTTCTTCGGGTGCATGGGCGAGGTCGAATTCGACGGGCCCACGGCAACACGTCTCGAAGTCTATGAACAGCAACCCGTTCTTCGTGGTGAGCACGTTTCCCGGGTGCGGCTCTCCGTGCAGCAACTGCTCCGCGCCGCCGCGCTCGCCGATCACTCGTCTCAGTCTTCGTAACGTGTCGCCGAGCAGCTCCCGGTCCTCGTCGGCGAGCGCAGGAGTGCGGTCGCGGCTCGCCACGAGTTGCTGAGCCTGCTCGACTCGATCCGTGTACCGCGGCGTCGGGACTTCGAGTTTGCGCATGCCGGCATGCAGCCGCTCGAGCGCACCGGCGTAGTCGGCGGGTGAGGATTCTCGATGCGTCACGGGTTCGTAGTAGGTCCACAGCGTGACCGCAAAGCCCTCGCGCTCATGGACGCGTGGCTCCACTCGAGGGTCGAGAGCAGCCACAGGGCACCCGGATTCGGCGAGCCGCTGAGCAAGCTCGATCTCGAACTGTGCGACCTGATGCGCTACAGGTGCTACCCGGGCCATGACGTCACAAGGCAGCAGACGCAGAGTGAGCTTGTTCGAGTCATGCAGTACGACCGCGTCGTCCACTGCCAGGCCAAGTGATGAGACGGTCGACATGGCCGCGGCCACCGCGCGCCGGAATTCTGACGCCTGCATCGTCGCCTGGGCCCCTCTCCCTCGAGCGCTGCCACAACTCTCCAAGCGGTGAACCTGCCCAACCTACCAAGTCGTCGGTGGAGGAGCCGCGGTGGCTCGACGGGCAGGGCGCGACGGAATCCGCTTCTGCCCCTTCGGCTGCTCAGCCGACCACCGTCAAACAACGCAAACGACACCGCTCGCGGCGCTGGTCAAACGGTTGCGTCCATGGAGGTGGTGGTCGGTTTCGACCTGATCCGGATGTCTGCTCCGGCATCGGGATGGTGCCTGCACAAGACGATGCCTTGATTGGTGGCTGATACGCGATGGGGGCTGCCGTGTTACAGCTGATACCAGCCGTCGCCGCCGTCCCGTAGGGCGCGGCTGAGGTAGTCCTGCAGATTGTTGGCGACCCATCGACGACTGTCGCTCTCGTGTTCCCAGACGAAGATGTCGGGACGCTCGGGCGTCTGCACGAAGGCGAACTGGTCGCCGCCCCCGTTGTCTCCGAAGAAGAGGAAGGGTGTGAACGGCATGTAGAGCTGCGCGGACGTCTGGTCGGACCAGAAGTGAAGGTTCGTCTGGACGATCTGATCGATGGGCCAGACGGCGTCCACGTGCGTGTGGCCGATTACCCCGTTGCTCTCGAGGAGCAATTGCCGAAGCTCTAACGGCAGCGTTCGCCTGAGTTGCTTCTCCGCCGCGGCGAGTTCGGGAGCCTGCGCTGGTTCACGGAAGCCCACGCCGGGAAAGACGGCTGTCGCTGCTTCTCTCCACATGATCCGGAGCTTAGCCAACCACCTGCAGGGCGCCTGTACTGCACCGGCGGTAGCAGATGAGTGTGCTGGCGATTCCGACGAAGGCCAGGAAGTGCTCGGCCTGGCGTTCGTAGCGGCGGTGCAGGCGACGGCAGCCGTTCAGCCAGGACATCGTGCGCTCAACCACCCAGCGATGCCGGCCCAGACGTCCGGACGGCTCGATGCCTCGCCGGGCGATGCGCGGCACGATCTGACGGCGCCGTAGCCATCCGCGCAGGCGGTCGAAGTCGTATCCCTTGTCTGCGTGCAGCTTGGCCGGACGGCGACGCCGCGGGGGCCAGATCGGGAGCGGATCGGCGGGATGCCACACATCAACGGAATCAGCGCCTGACTGTCATGCAGGTTGGCACCCGAGATGCCCACCGAGATCGGCAGGCCGTTACGGTCACAGATGACATGGATCTTCGATCCGAGCTTGCCGCGATCGGTCGGATTCGGTCCTGTCAAGGGCCCCCTTTGACAGCTCGGATGCTGACTGAATCGATTGCGCACCGCGACCAGTCCAGCTCACCGCTCGAGCCGAGTAGGTCCAGCATGATCCGGTGCAGCTTCGCCCATACCCGGGCCCTGGACCAGTCCGTGAAGCGTCGGTGCACCGTCTGCCATGCCGAGGCAACGAGCCACCGCCAATCAAGACATCGTCTAAATGAACGGCCACCGGCTGATCTTCGAAGTGTCGAAGGAGATCAGCACGATGACCGCACCTGACAGCCTGCCCCTGCACACCCTCGCGCGCGCGACGCTCACCCTGCCGAGGAGCCACAGATCCCCCTCGCAGCAGCTGCTTGACATAGGAGCAAGCGGACGTGCCCCTCCGGCTGGGCTTCCTCCAGAGGCACAAGACGGCACTTGGCTCGGTTGATTGCGGCTCAGGTGCCGTCACGGCATCCGAGCGTTCTATGCCGGACGATGGCTCCCTCGTCGACCTCTGAGCCCTCCAGTCGAGTCGGCCAGCATGTAAGCAACGGGGTCCGCCGCCGGGGACCAACCGAGGGTACGCGAGCCAGATGGAGAAGCGCAGGGGGCTCTGCACTCAGCCGAGTTCAAGTCGCCCTGGAACAGGCGCCGTCGGATCTGTCCAAGAGGGTTCAGATCCAGTGCGGCTCTGCCACACTGATCGCAGGCGCGGCAACGGGGGGTTGCATGACAAGCGTTGTCCTGGTTCATGGCACAGGGGTCCGCGAAGACGGTTATACGGCGCTCTTCGATCGGGTTTCCGGTCATCTGTCGAAACTGAACCGCGACCTCACGCTGGTGCGGTGCTTCTGGGGGGAAGAACACGGAGCTCGCCTCAACCGCGACGGATCCTCGCTTCCAGCCCGGCCCGACAAGGCCGATGCCCGGGCACCGGCTCCGCTCACCGAGGATATGCGTCTGGCGTCCTGGGCTCTCCTGGACGCCGACCCTTTTGCGGAGCTATACCTCCTGGCCGAAGAGGACGAGCGCCGCGTCGAGAAGTACGTGCCCCTGGAGGAGACCCCGGCGGAGGAGCTCTGCCCACGCCTTCAGGATCTGGCTAACCATCCCACCGTCGTGGACACAGCCGCAGCGCACGGGCTGCTCATTCGCGAGATGGTCGACGCGGCGCACGAGGTGTCGGACATTCTGGCGACGACTCTGCGGGAGACGACGTCACCGCTGTCGACGGTGCGTCAGGTCGCCGCGCGTGCCGTGGTGGCGGCTGCCCTCGCCTCGGCGGACCAGCGATGGGACGCGGCGGGAGCGAGTGTCGACGGGAGCGCCGTCGACGCCCTTTTGGAGGTGGTGCTGAGCGCGCTGGGCGAGCCGGGGGCGGCGCTTGGCATCGTCTCCGATGTCACGCGGCCGGTGTGGTTGCCGTTGTGGCGCAGCGCGGAGTGGACGGCCTCATGGCGTGTGCGCCGCCGTCGGTCGGATCTCAGCCGTCAGGCCGCGCCGCCCATCGGCGACATCCTCCGCTATCAGGCCCGGGGGGAGGGACTTCGCCGGCACATATCCGAGGTCCTGCGAGCGGCGTCTCCGCCGGTAGTGGTCCTCGCCCACAGCCTGGGCGGCGTGGCGTGTGTCGACCTGCTGGCCACCGAGGACCACCGCAAACTGGTCAAGGCCTTGGTGACAGTGGGCTCCCAGGCTCCCTTCCTGTATGAGCTGGACGCCCTGAGCTCGTTGTCCTTCGGTGACGCACTGCCGTCGTTCTTCCCGGAACGGTGGATCAACGTGTACGACCCTCGCGACCCGCTCGCCTATGTCGGCGCCGGAGTCTTCGGGGCCAACCGAGTAACGGACGTTCCGTTCAACACCCGCCGGCCGCTGCTCCGCGCGCACTCGGCCTACTGGGATCACGCCCCGTTCTACAAGTGGCTGGACAAAGAGATCTTTGATGTCGCACGCGATTGATCCACTACGCACTCATGCACTGGTCGTAGGTGTCGAGACGTACGAAGACAGCGACTGGAACGTCGCGGGGCCCTATGCGGACGCGTGCGCGTTCATCTCCTGGCTGGTGAAGTGCGGCGTGCCCGGCAAGAACGTCACGCTCTTCGCCTCCCCGCTGCCTGCCAGTCTGCCCGGCGCCGGCGACCCTGCCGTCCTGCCGGAGGGCGTGCGGCCGCAAGAAGCGTGCTCCGCCGTAGTATCTCGTCACCTGCAAGAGGGCATGCGGCATCTGGAAGCCGACCTCCTGTGGGTCTTCTGGTCAGGGCACGGCCTGATCGACAGCAGCGGGAGTCATGTGCTGGTGCTGTCCGACAGTTCCGTGGACACGAAGCGGGTCGTGGACGTGGACTCGCTGCAACTCGCCCTGCAGTCCACCAGGTTGGGAGCGCGCGAGGGCCGGGGGGTGCCGAAGGTCGCCGTCGCTGTCAACGCCTGCCAGAACCAACCACGTGAGGACTGGATCAGCAAAGTCGAGGTGGGCGTCCGGCACAGCTACGTCACCGAGCGCGGCATGTTCGTCATGCACGGGTGCAGTACGGGTCAGAGGGCGCGTGTCGCCCCGCGCGAGAGGCAGGGACGGGGACAGGCAGCCAGCCTCTTCCCCCAGGCCTTGCTGCGGTTCCTCGACAATGGCACCAACGACGTCCTGCCGGACCTCCACCAAGTCAGCGACCGCGTCGACGCCGAGTTCGATGACTTACGGAAGAAGCGGCTGACCTGGCAGAAGCCGAGCCTGTTGCGGCGTAACTGGGACGGCCGGACCATCGCCACCGGCGACTTCCTCGTGCCGCCCACCGCTGAGGAGCAGCGCCTGGCCACGCTGCTTGACACGGTGCTGCCCGACGGCGCTGCCCGTGCAGCATGTGTCGCAATGCTCGGTGAGCGTGTCCCGATCGTGGTACCGGTGAGCGTAGGCGCGCGGCATCCGACGTCCCAGCAGATCGTCAGCGCCGCCGCCCGCACCCCGCACGGCGTTCCGACCCTGCTCGACCTGCTGAGCGGGCTGACCGAGGCACAGGCGGATACAGACACCCTGCGCATCGTCCGGGAGGCAGGACGTGAACTGCGCCCCAACGAGTACCTCACGAGCGAGGAGCACTCCCGGCTCATCGATCTCCTCTCCGCTCCTGGACTGCCCGACCCGCGTGCCACCGCACTGTACGACAGAAGGCTGCGCCACCATGTCGCCGCGAGCGCGGACACGGATGCGCTGGTGCGCTCGCTGGAGGCCACCGGATGTCGCAAGGACACAGGGGCGATTCCGCCGCTGTTCCGCTTCACATCACTCCTGGCCGCCGAAGCCGAGGCACGTGAAAGCGTCGAGGCCCTCGTGGAGTGGGGCGCACGTGTCGCACACCGGACCGGACATGGTGAAGCCCTGGCCTCCCGGCTGACGACGGCACGACAGGAGGCGGCACGCCGACGCGGCCACAAAGCCTGGCTGCTGGTGCGTCTCGACGTCGACGACCCGGAGGCCCCCACGGGGCGCGCACGCTACGTCCACTCCGCATGGCTCGTCGATCCCGTCAACAGGTACCCGCAGGCCCTGCCCTGCGAATCCGGCACCGAGTTCTCCACTTGGCGCCACACACAACTGGCCCTCGCGGAGCTGATCGAGCCGTTGATCTCCATGCGGCACGACAGCACGGAAGGGCAGGCCGACCTCGGCGTGGAGTTCTTTCTGCCCCGCAACCAGTTGGAACTCCAGGTTGAACGCATCCCCGTATGCCACCGCGAGGTGGACAACACGCCGTTGGGCCATGTCGCGACGGTCGTCGTCCGCTGTGCCGGTCGGCGCACGGCCTGGCACGACCGATGGAATGCGTGCCACCAGAACGACCTCCCGGGCGATCACCACTGGCTTCGGCAGGACGCAAAGGATTTGGCGGCCCTCAAAGCCGCCCTCGATGAGCAGCCGAACGTCGGATGCGTCGAACTCACGGGCTCGTGTCCGGAGTTCACACCGGCTCTGGCGTACTGCGCCGAGGCAGGGGTGCCCGTCATGACATGGCACCGGCGAATCGACGGCAGACGGTGCGACGGCGACCTCGCCGACCTGCGGACGGTCGTCCATCCGTGCCGTCTGCCCGAGGAGGTCCGGCAGTTGCGCAGCGACGCGGACGAAGCGACTGTGCGCAGCAGGAATGATCTGGTTCTCCTGTGGGACGATCCGGGCCGTGTGCCACCACGGATCCGCCCCCGCGTTCCTGGAAGGATCCCACGCTCGTGAGCGCCACCAATTCCCCCAGCGGGTTGTTCGGTCACTCCCATGACACGCGGCCAGTAAGGCTGCCTCCCGGCCCGCCATGGCGGCGGTTCGGACCTCAACGGCCCAAGCGCCCGGCCTATGTGATCAGGCCCGAGGACACCGATGTGGTCAACGCGGCCCTTCAACTGCGGCGGCCACTGCTCGTCACAGGCTTTCCCGGCGTCGGCAAGTCATCACTGGCGTACGCGATCGCCGACGACCTGGGCCTCGGAGAAGTCCTGCACTGGCCGGTCAACTCTCGCTCTGTCCTGACCGAAGCGCTGTATCGCTACGACGCTGTGGCCCGCCTCCGTGACGCCACCGCGTCCAAACAATCGGGCCGCCGCCTGCCCGTGGAGAAGTATGTCGTTCTCGGCCCTCTCGGCACGGCGCTGGCCTCCACCGCCGGCAGCCCCCGCGTGCTGCTGATCGACGAGCTGGACAAGGGCGACATCGACCTTCCCAACGATCTCCTGACTGTGTTCGAGGACGGTGCCTTCGAAATCCCCGAACTCAGCCGGCAAGCCCTGGAGACCGGTGACCAGGCAGCCCAGGTCGCGCTCACCCGCCCCGCCCCCTACCGGGCACCGGACACAGACGGCACGTCCGCGCAGGCCGGTCCGGTCACCGCATCGGCCACAGTGGTCGACGGGTGGGTGTACTGCCAGGAGTTCCCGGTCGTCGTCATCACCAGCAACGGGGAGCGGGACTTTCCCCCGGCCTTTTTGCGGCGCTGTGTACGCCTCGATCTCAAGGATCCGGAACCGGAGCACCTCAAGGAGGTGGTCAAAGCCCAGTTCGGGGATGATTTCAGCGGCGCGGACGAGGACGCACTGGCCGCAGTGGAAGAGATGATCAACAAGTTCGGTGAGGCGGGACGCCACGGCAGACTGGCCACGGATCAGCTGCTCAACGCCATCCATCTGCGGCTGAATGCCGTCCACCTCGACCCGCACGTCCTCAACGCCGTGCTCAGGCCGCTCGACAACACGGATGCCTCGTGATCGCTGCTCTGCGTGCTGCCCTGGCCTCCGCCGGGTACGACCCGACGCCCGAGGAACTCGCCGACATCTTGTGGCTGGCCGTGCAGCCGCGCAGAGGAACACTGCGCGAGCCGCTCAGCGGTGGGCCCCTCGCGGAGGGCGGTCCAGGGGCGACGGCCTTCGGCACGAGCGGCACCAACGGGCAGCTGACCGAGCGGGAACAGGCCGCCAGCCGTATGCTCTACGCCTCGGTGGACTGGTCGGGCACAGCAGGATCGGCCGTCTCACCGACTCGCATTCCCACACCGAGGGCTCTCACCAACGCCCGCGGCATGGCCAGAGCCCTGCGGCCGCTGCGTTCCACGGTCCGCTCGCGGACGCGTTTCCGTCTCGACGTCGCGGCCACGGTGACGGCACTCGCCGACGGCTTCCGTGACATCATCCTCGCCCCCGCGCGCGAGCCTCTGCTCGACCTCACACTCCTCGTCGACGACGGCATCTCCATGGCCGTGTGGCACGACGTGGCGAAGGAAGTGCACCAGGAGTTCCACCGGCTCAGGGCGTTCCGGCGCATCCGGGTCCTGGGCATGAACACCGACGACCCGAAGCAGGTCCGGTTCACGACCGAACCGTTCCGCCACACAGCTCCCGCAGCTCACCCTGCAACCGGCGACCGCAGCCTCGTGCTGGTTCTCACCGACGCAGTGGGGCAGGCCTGGCAGACCGGCAAGGCACAGGAACACGCGCTGCGCTGGGCGGCGAAGGGGCCCACCGCGATCTTCCACGTCCTGCCGGAGGACATGTGGCCGGGAACGGGCCTGCCCACCCTGCGGCTGATGGCCTCAGCCTCCCGACCCGCTGCCCCCAATCACCACATCCGCCTGCGCCACCCCCAACTGCCCCGAGGCGTCCTGCTCCTCCCCTCCCCACCGATACCGGTGATCGACATCATGCGTGGCACGTCGGCCCGGGCATGGGCCCAGTTGGTCGGCGCACCCGTTGGTGAGTCTGCCCTCCACTTCTACGACCCACAGCAGTTGGGCGCACTGCCGCCCTACGTGTCCGACGACGATGTGGTCGATCTGCCTGCGGAGGATGCCCTCGAGGAATTCCTGGCGTGCGCCTCGGACGGCGCGCGCCGACTGGCCGCACATCTCGCGTGCGCGGGAAGCGCCTTGACCGTCCCGCTGATGCGGCTGGTGCAACGCTCCGCCGTGCCGGAGTCGCGACCCGAGCATCTCGCAGAGGTGTTTCTCGCGGGCATGCTGACCCCCTACAAACCCGTAACGGCGGACGGGGCCGACCCGCTCCCTCACGAGGCAATGCCCTGGGACCGGCGCTCATTCGCATTCCCGCCGGTCGTCGCGGAATCATTGCGGGAACTCGTGCGACGGTCCGACGAACGGGCCACGCACCACTATGTGACCGAATACCTGGCACAGCAGTACAAGGAGACCCAGGCGGGTGCAGCTCTCATCTCGGACCCGCATGGGGTGCTGCGCGCGCGGACCGACCTGCCTTTGGGGAGCACCGTCGGCCCTGGCGGGTCCATCGTGCGAGGGCCGACCGGGACGAGCCGACAGGTCTCCCTCACCTCTCTGACAGTGCAGTTGAACGGACTCATGGACCGAATCCATGCCCCCCGCCTTGACTGGGTACACGAGGCCGTCGCCTCTGGCGCCAACACCGCCGAAATCGAGCGGGTGGCGAACCTCCTCACCCAGGCGACGGCACACAACCGAACAGCAGAAAGTTCGGGCGACTACACCGAACTGCAACGCGTGCTCGAGGCCCTGGCGCACGAACTCAGGCAGCCGGAGATGGCCAACAGGTACCGACGGGCGATCGCAGCCCTGCAAGAGACAAAGCCGGAGCCGGCCTTCTCGACCCACGCCCCCACCCCCTACGGCGACTCAAGCGAGACAGCTCCGTACTTTTACCTGAGCTATGCCCGCGCCCCCCGAGACGACGCAGAAAAGTCGGACCCCGACCTATGGGTCAACCGGCTCTTCGGCGACCTGTGTGACCACATCCGGAACATGACTGCTACGCCTGGCCCAGCGGGATTCATGGACCGATCCGTACGGGCAGGACAGGCCTGGACCCGAGAACCCCCCGAGGCGCTCGCCCACTGCCGGGTCTTCGTGCCGCTTTACTCCCCCCGCTACTTCCTTAGTTCCTGGTGCGGCAAGGAATGGGCCGCGTTCGCTCGGCGCCGAACGCAATACCGGCACGAAGAATCCAGCACAACGCCCAGCGCAATTGTCCCAGCCTTGTGGGCGCCAGTAATGGACTACCAACTCCCTGATATTGCCCAGGCATTGCAGTACACGCACCCGGAACTGGGGGACCGCTACAGAGACTTCGGCTTGTACGGACTCATAAAGATCAGCTCCCATCGCAGCACCTACCAGAGGAGTGTGTTCCATCTGGCCCAGCGCATCATCGAGGTTGGCGAGAGCATCGTCGTGGAGCGGGGCGACCCCGTCGACCTCTCCGCCCTGCCGGACGCCTTCGCGCCCCCGTCGTCCCAGCCGCCCAGGCCCGACCTGCGCGCCCCTGAACAGTCAAGCCGCGAGACACCCCGCTTCCGCATCAGGGCCGAGCCGCCGTCCCAGGAAGACTGACTGTTCCTTCGCCCACCGCGCACGAACCCGTTGGAACCGGGACAGGGCGCCTGAACATCGCAATGCATGTCAGGCGCCCGACGCAGCAGCTCGGCGCACCCTGCCGGGGGGCGATCGTGGCCTCGGCCACCTCGCTCCATCTGACGCCGGCGCCGACGGTGACGGTGGTGCTGTCCGGCCCCAGGGGGCCGATGTCCGCGAGGGTCGCCGTCTCGATGACCAGCCCGCCCTGGATCTGCGCCTGGCCGTTGGTGGCGTGTCCCTGGCCGCGGTGGTGCGACCGACAGGCGGTGGGTGTTGCAGTACCGGACCACGGCTACGACGTCACGGACCGAGCCCGGGCGCAGTACGGCGACGGGACGGCGGTGCACGATGTGGCCGAAGTCGTCGCAGGCGGCCGCGAGTGACGTCTCGTCCGTGACGAGAGTCCCGTCCAGCGCGGGTGTCCCTGCCAGGTCCGGGGCGGACTCGGCCCCGGTGCCGGTCGTGGCCCAGCTCCGGGTAGCGGGGTCAAAGCCGTCCGGTTCATCCTGGGCGACTTGAGGCCGTTTGGGAGCTGTTCACCGGTGTCCTGGCACCCCTGGCGGGTCACGGCACGGCCACCCCGTGCAGCCCGGCCCTGGTGCGGGGGAAGGCGACGGTGATGTCGAGCCCGCCCTCCGGGCCTTGTTCGGTGACGATCCGGGCCCGGTGGGCGCTGGCGATGGCCGCGACGATCGACAGTCCGAGGCCGTGGCCGTCGGCGCGCGCGGAGCGGTGGCCCAGGCGTTGGAAGGGCTGGTACAGCGAGGGGATGGCCTCGCGGGGGACGACCGGTCCGCTGTTCACGACCCGAACCGTGGGCGCCCCGTCCTGGAGGCCGGTGGTGATCCGGATCCAGCCGCCGTGGGGGGTGTAGCGCTGGGCGTTGCCGACCAGGTTGGTCACCAGCCGTTCCACGAGGCTGGCGTTGCCCTCGGCCTCGGCGGCGGTGAGACCGACGTCCAGGGTGACGTCCTCGGGGCGGGTGGGCGCGAGGTTGTCGAGCACGTCGGTGACGACCTCGGCGAGGTCCAGCGGATCGGTCCGGAAGACGCCGCTCTGGCTGCTCGCCAGCGTCAACAGGGCCTCGATCAGCCGCTCCTGGTCCTCGCCGACGGCCAGGGCCCGCTCGCACACCGCCCGCAGGGTCTTCACGTCCGGGTCCGGTTTGCTGAGCGCGACCTCGATCACCGTACGTTGCAGGGTCAGCGGGGTGCGCAGCTCGTGCGAGGCGTTGGCGACGAAGCGTCTCTGTGCGTCGAACGCGGCGTCCAGGCGGGCGAGCAGGCCGTCGAAGGTGTCGCCGAGGTTCTTCAGCTCGTCGTCGGCGGGCCCGGGCATCGCGAGCCGCTCGTGCAGATTGTGCGCCGAGATGCGCCGGGCCCGTTCCGTCATCACGCGTACGGGCCGCAGCACCCGTCCGGCCACCAGCCAGCCCAGCCCACCGGAGACACCGGTCATGACGCCGAGCGCGATCCCGGACCGGGTGAGCAGCGTGCGCTGTGCCTCTTCGCGCTGGCGGTCGGCGACGTACGAGATCTGTGCCGAGATCTCCTGCACCGCCGGGTTGCGAGAGGCGTTCATGGTGGTGATCTTGGTGCCTTTGGAGGCAGGGCTCTGCAGGACCAGAAGGTAGGTGACGGCGAGCAGGGTGGCGCCCGAGACGAAGAACAGCGTCCCGTAGAGGAGAGTGAGCCGGAGCCGGGCCGACCAGCGGATGCGGAACCGGCCGGCCGGCTCAGATGCGGTAGCCGACATGCGGCACCGTCTCGATCACGGGCGGTTCGCCGAGCTTGCGGCGCAGCCGGCTGATGGTCACCTTCACGGTGTTGGTGAACGGGTCGGTGGCGTCGTCCCAGGCCCGCTCCAGCAGTTCCTCCGCGGACACCACCGCGCCCCGCGCGGCCAACAGCAGCTCCAGTACGGCCATCTCCTTCGGGGACAGGTCGAGTTGGCGTCCGCCGCGCCAGGCGGTGTGCTCGGCGGGTGACAGCGACAGATCGTCGTGGGTGAGCACGGGGGGCACGGCGGGGTGCGCGCGCCGGGCGAGGGCGCGGATCCGCGCGACCAGCTCGGCGAAGGCGAACGGCTTGGTCAGATAGTCGTCGGCCCCCAGGCTCAGTCCGTCGACCCGGTCGGCGATGGTGGCGGAGGCCGTGAGCATGAGGATGCGGGCCCGGCAGCCGTGCTTGATCAGCGCGCGGCAGACCTCGTCGCCGTGCATCAGCGGAAGGTCCCGGTCGAGCACGATCACGTGGTAGTCGTACACGGTGGCCTGCTCCAGCGCCTGCTGGCCGTCCAGTGCCAGGTCGATGGCCATGCCTTCCTGCCGCAGTCCGGCGGCGATCGTCTCGGCGAGCTCGAGGTGGTCGTCGACAATCAGCACTCTCATGCCGGTCAGGATGCCCTGGGACCCATAACAGGGGAATAACGCCTGGGGAGGGCGAAAGTGGTCGACGACGTTGTTCCCCGCGTGTAACCGCACCCGGCGTACAACTCCGTTCATGTTCTCAACACACCGTCGCGCCCGGATCGGGCGCGTGCTTCTTCCCGTATCCCTGCTGCTCACAGGCGCGCTGATCAGCGGCTGTTCCGGCGACTCCAGCGCGGCCTCCGACGCAGAGGCGACCTCGGACTCCTCCGGGTCGGCGAACAGCGCGTTCGACCAGGCCCTGGAATTCGCCGAGTGCATGCGCGCGGAGGGCGTCCCCGAATTCCCCGATCCCCAGCAGGCCGACGGCGGTATCCGCATGGACGCCGGCGGCGTCGACACCAATTCGGCCGAGTTCCAGGGCGCCATGGAGGCCTGCCGCGACAAGGCCCCGCAGGGCCAGGGCCAGGGCGGGGGCGGCGAGCCGCTCGATCCGACCAAGGTCGCCGCCTGGGCGGAGTGCATTCGCGAGAACGGCGTGCCGAAGTTCCCGGACCCCGAGATCAACGGCGGCCAGATGGCTCTCGACTTCGGCGGCGCCGGCCTCAGCATGGCCGACCCCGCCTTCCAGAAAGCCCGTTCCGCGTGCCAGGACAAGTGGCCCGGCGGCGGCATGATGATTCAGGGCGGCGGAGGCCAGTGACCACGCAGGACGAGACAGAACACCTACCGGCCGTCGTGGAACCCGGCGGGGCCCCGGCGGTCGCGAACGAGGCGGAGCGGACGCCGGCCGTCGCCGAGGAGGCTGCGCAGCCGGCGGTGGGCGAGGCGAGGGACCGGCGCAAGCGCCGCACCCGCCGTACGGCCTTCATCGTGGTGATCGCGACAGCCGTGGCCGCCGCCGCGGGAGTTGCCGCCACCGGCGCGTTCAGTGGTGACGACGCAGCCGCGTCACCGACCGCCCCCGACCGGCCGGTCGCGACGACGAAGGTCCAGCGGATCACGCTGACCAGTACCGAGACCGTGGACGGCACCCTGGGCCACGGCGAACCGACCGCCGTCACCGACGCCTCCGCGTCCGGGCAGAGCGGGCAGGGTGGCGGCAGCCAGGCCGGTGCCGACGGTGAGTTCATCACCTGGGTGCCCGGCGAGGGCGACACGCTCGAACGCGGCGACACCGTCTACCGGGTCAACGAGCGCAAGGTGCCCCTGCTGTACGGGTCCATCCCCTTCTACCGCACGCTGGAGCCCGGCATTGAGGGCGCCGACGTGCGGATGCTGGAGCGCAACCTCGCCGATCTGGGCTACGACGGCTTCGACGTGGACGACGAGTACACCTCCGGCACCGCCCAGGCGGTCGAGGAGTGGCAGGACGACCTGGGCGCCGAGGAGACCGGGACCGTACGGCCCGGGGACGCGGTGGTCGCGCCGGGGGCGCGTCGGGTCGCGGAGCTGAAGACCTCGCCCGGCGCGGTCGTCGGCGGCGAGGTGCTGACCTGGACGGGTACCGAGCGGATCGTCTCCATGGACCTGGACCCGCAGCACGAGGACCTGGTGAAGGAGGGTTCCAAGGCCACGGTCCGGCTTCCGGACGGCAGCACCGTGGTCGGCGAGGTCACCGACATCGGCACCGCGGGCAACGACACGGCCGGTTCCGGGGCCGGGGCCGGCGGCGAGGGCCAGGGCGCGGACGAGGCGACCCTTCCGGTCCAGCTGAAGATCAAGGACCAGAAGAAGCTGGGCCGCTATCAGGCCGCGTCCGTCGACGTGATCCTGGAAGCCGACAGCCGCCGGGACGTGCTCGCGGTGCCGGTCAACGCGCTGATGGCGCGGCCGGGCGGCGGCTACGCCCTGGAAGTCCCGACGGCCGGCGACGGCGGCGACAGCGGCAGCGAGCTGGTGCCGGTGGAGCTGGGGATGTTCGCGAACGGACTGGTCGAGGTGAAGGGCTCGGGCATCAAGGAGGGCATGAACGTGGGGGTGCCCAAGTGACGCCTCACGTGGTCGAGTTGACGGACGTCTCCCAGCAGTACGGGGAGGTCGTCGCGCTGGCCGGCGCGAATCTGGTGATCGGGCGCGGTGAACTGGTCGGGATCGTCGGTCCGTCCGGGTCCGGGAAGTCGACCATGCTCAACATCATGGGCACGCTGAGCCGCCCGACCTCCGGGCACGTCCGGGTCGACGGCCACGCGGTCGAGGAGCTCAGCGACCGCGAGTTGTCGGCGCTGCGGGCCGGCACGATCGGGTTCGTGTTCCAGCAGTTCCATCTCACCTCGGGCATCCCGGTGCTGGACAGCGTGGCCGACGGGCTGCTCTACAGCGGCACCCCGCGCACCAAGCGGCGCCGGCTCGCCGAGGCGGCGCTGCGCCGCGTGGGGCTCGGGCACCGGCTGTACCACGAGCCGCACCAGCTCTCCGGCGGCGAGAAGCAACGCGTCGCGATCGCCCGTGCGGTGCTGGGCGATCCCCCGCTGTTGCTGGCCGACGAGCCGACCGGCGCACTCGACTCCCGGTCCGGCGCGACCGTGCTGGAGCTGCTGCACGAGCTGAACGAGGCCGGCACCACGGTCGTCGTCATCACGCACGACCGGGACGTCGCCGCGTCCCTGCCGCGCGAGGTACGGCTCAAGGACGGGCGTATCGAGCATGACTCGGCCGCGGGCCGGGAGATGGCAGCCGCCGCGGGCCAGGAGATGGCTGCCGTCGCCTCCGGGGCGGAGCGGTGACGGGGCCCGGCCGGCGCGCGGCCGGCTCCCGGCCCCGTCCCGCCCGCATGAGCCCGGCCGACGTGCTGCGAGTGGGTGGCTACGGGCTGCGGGCCCGGCCCATGCGGGTGTTCCTGTCCGCGCTGGGCATCGCCATCGGTATCGCGGCGATGGTGGGCGTGGTGGGCATCTCCACGTCCAGCACCGAGGACCTGGACCGGCGGCTGAGCGCCCTGGGGACCAATCTGCTGTCCGTCACACCGGGGCCGTCGCTCAGCGGTGACGCCTCCCATCTGCCGAGCGAGTCGGTGGAGATGGTGGGCAACATCCCGGACGTGGAGTCGGTGACGGCGCTCGGCAAGGTCGACGCCAAGGTCTACCGCAACGACCACATCCCCGAGGCCGAGACCAGCGGTATCGCCGTCTACGCGGCGAAGACCAACCTGCCCGACACCACCGGGGCGAAGCTCACCGACGGCCGCTGGCTGAACGCGGCCAACGACCGCTATCCGTCCGTCGTGCTCGGCCCGCGCGCCGCCGAACAGCTGGGGGTGCACCGGGCCGGATCCGACGTCCAGGTGTGGCTCGGCGACCGCTGGTTCACCGTGATCGGACTGCTCGCGCCGAATGAACTGACCCCGGAGCTGGACACCCAGGCGCTGGTCGGCTGGCCCTACGCGGAGGAGAACCTCGGCTTCGACGGCTACCCGACGGTGATCCACGTACGCGCTGTGGAGGAGCACGTCTCCGAGGTGCAGGGCATCCTCGGGGCCACCGCCAACCCGGAGAAGCCCGACGAGGCGGCCGTCTCGCGGCCTTCCGACGCGCTCGCCGCGAAGGAGGCCACGGACGACACCCTGAGCGGGCTGCTCCTCGGGCTCGGCGCGGTGGCGCTGCTGGTCGGCGGGGTCGGGGTGGCCAACACCATGGTCATCTCCGTGCTGGAGCGCCGCTCCGAGATCGGTCTGCGCCGGTCACTGGGGGCCACGCGGGGCCAGATCCGCAATCAGTTCCTGTGCGAGTCGCAGCTGCTGTCCGCGCTCGGCGGTGTCGGCGGGGTGACCCTGGGGATCGCGGTGACCATCGGCTACGCCTCCTATCAGGGCTGGCCGTCGGTCGTCCCGGCCTGGGCCATGGCCGGAGGCATCGGCTCGACGCTGCTCATCGGCGCGCTGGCGGGCTTCTACCCGGCGGTGCGTGCGGCCCGGCTGCCTCCGACGGAGGCCCTGGCCACGCCCTGATCAGCGGTGCCCCTCGACATTCCCCCGCCAGGGGCACCGTGCCCGGTCCGGAAATGACCCGGACCCGTGCCCTTCCCGGCCACTGGGCCGGGAAGGGCACGGGCGTGTCGCATTGCGTCACACGGGAAGCCCGACCAGCGCGAGTTCGGTCTCGTCCCGTACGTCGGGGTGCTGTACGACGTCCCAGCCCGCCGAGGCCAGCTTCTCCGCCAGGGTGTCCGCCTCGTCCGCGGCGAGCTCGAACCGGATGACCAGCGGTCCGTCCGGGCCCTGCGGAAAGAGGGGCGCGGCGACGGTGTCGGGGCCGGCGCCGCTTGCGGCCGCGGTGTCGAGGAGCCGGGCGAGTTCGCCGGGGCGCTCGGCGATGGTGACGTCGACATGGGCGGTGTCGGCGGCGAGCGGGCCGGACGCCGGGGCGGGCAGCGCCTCCAGCGCGGCCACACCGCGTTCCAGCAGGCCGGTGAGGTTTTGCCGGCTCCGCGCCCGGTGCCGAGGATCCCGCAGCGACAACTCCCCCACCGCGGTGAGCAGTTCGGTGAGGTCGGTCTGCAGGGCGGTGAGGACGCCGGCGACCTCGGCGGCGTTGGTCTCGATGATGTCGGTCCACAGCCGGGCCTCGCCGCGGGCGATCCGGGTCGCGTCCCGGAACCCCTGGCCGACGAGGAGCGCGGTGACCGGAGACCGGCCGCCGAGCCGGGCCGCGATCAGGCTGGCCATGAGGTGCGGGGCATGGGAGGTGAGTGCCACGGTCTCGTCGTGGGCCCCGCTCTGCATGACCGTGGGCACGCCTCCGCACAGGGCGATCAGGTCCAGCGCCCGGTCGAAGGTGGGTTTGGAGGTGAGCCGGGAGGGTGTGAGCACCCAGACCCGGTCCTTGAAGAGGTCGGGGCGCGCGGCGAGCGGCCCGGAGCGCTCACGGCCGGCCAGCGGGTGGCCGCCGACGAAGTGCGTGGGCCGCGCGGCGCGGGCCAGTACCTCGCGCTCCGGGCCGGCCTTGACGCTGGCCACGTCCGTGTAGCTGTGTGCCAGGCCCCGCGCCTGCTGGTCCGAGAGCACGTCGGCGACCTTGCTCGGGGGTACGGCGAGCACCGCGAGGTCCACCGGCTCCTCGGGCGGCTTCGCGGTGCCCGCGCCGAGCAGTTCGGCGGTGCGGACCGCGGACGCGTCGGCGTCGAGGAGGTGCACGGTGACACCGCGCCGGGCGGCGGCGAGCGCCACCGAGGTACCGATCAGCCCGGTGCCGACGACGGCGAGGGTGCGGATCACGAGACCGCCCCGGTGGCGATGCCGGCGGTGGCGTCGGTCGCGGTGTTGCCGGGCAGGCGTGCGGAGATGGCGGCGGCGAGCCGGTCGAGCCCCTCCTCGATGCGCTCCGGGGTCAAGGTGCTGATCGACAGCCGCAGTTGGCGGGAGTCGGTTCCCGCCCCGAAGAAATGGTGCATGGGCGTGAACAGCACCCCGTGCTCGCGCGCCGCGTGCTCCAGGAAGGCGTCGTGCACGGTGAACGGCACGGTGACGACCACGAAGAACCCGCCGTCGGGTTCGTTCCAGCTCACGCCGTCGCAGTCCCGGAACCGCTTGGCGAGCCCTTCCAGCACCTGAGTCAGATTGCTCTGGTACACGGCGGTTTCCCTGGTGTTGGCGGCCACCAGGCTGAAGTCGTTGGCGATCAGCTTGCCGCCGATGACGGCCTGGGCGATCGGTGAGGTGTTCACCGTCAGCATGCTCTTGATCTTCGACAGCTCGTCGGCGAGCAGTCCGCCGCCCACCGGCTGGTCGGCGACGGCGAAGCCGACCCGCGCGCCCGCGACGCCGCTCTTGGCGAAGGAGCCGAGGTAGACGACCCGGCCGTCGGTGTCGAGGGACTTCAGCGTGGGCGGGCGTCGGTCCGGGGTGCGGTGGAAGAGTCCGTAGGGGTTGTCCTCCAGCAGCAGGAGGCGCTCCGACGCGGCGATCTCCAGCAGCCGGTGCCGGTCGGCGACGGTCATGCTGATGCCGACGGGGTTGGCGAAGTCCGGCGTGACGTAGCAGGCGCGCACGCGACGGCCGGCGTCGCGCGCGGCGCGCAGCAGGCTCACCAACTCCCCCAGGTCGAGCCCCTGTTCCCCGGAGGGCACCGGCAGCACCGGCAGATCGGTGAGCAGGGCGGCGCCGCTGAGACCGACGTAGGTGGGAGACGGGGCGAGCAGCGCGTCGCGGTCATCGGCGCGCAGGGCGCGCAGCACCAGGAACAACGCCTCCTGGAAGCCGACCGTGACGACGACGGAGCGTGGGTCGGCGTCGATGCCCTCGTCGACCGCGAGGTTGCGGGCGATCAGCTCGGCGATGACGCCCTTGGTGTCGCCGTATTGGAGGAGGGTGCGGGAGACCTGCTGTTCCGTCATTCCCCGCTCGCTGCGCAGATAGCCCGTGAACACCTTCAGGTATTCATGGATCTGATCCGTGTCGAAGAATCCCTCGTAGGGCCGTCCGGCCGCGAACGACACTGCCTCGGGATAGGTCCCGGCAATATTGTTCAGCAGATTCATCGACTCCATGGACGCAGCGGTGAGCGAGGCGTGCAGCGGCTCCGAACTCAATTCCGCGAGATTTTCCCGGATCTGCATGGGGGCAGTATCACGCACCGCGTCAACTGCGACAACGCCGCTTCTTTGACACCCGTGAGACGTCCCTGACCAGCACCTTCCGGTGTCCGCCTTTGACAAGTGCGGCATTCACCAATCGAGTTGTACCGTGGCGCCGCAAATCCGATCCTTCTTCGACTCAGGGACCGTCATGAATGATCGAGCGAGCGCCCATCAGCCCATCAGTCACTACACGATCGACTACGTCGAGTTGTACGTAAAGGACCTGGAGACGGCGGCCCGCGGCTGGCAGGAAACATACGGCTTTTCAGTGGCCGGGGAGAGCACTTCCGCCGATCATCACGGCGTCGCGCTCCGGCACGGCGGGATCACCCTTGTCCTGACGACCCCGCTGAGCGACCGGCACCCCGCGTCCGCGTATCTCCCGGCCCACGGCGACGGAGTCGCCGACATCGCGCTGCGCACCCGGGACGCGGGTGCCGCGTTCGCCGCCGCCGAGGCCGCGGGGGCCCGTGCGCTGCGCAAGCCGGAGCGGCACTCCGGGGACGGGCCGCGCGCGAGCGCGCTCATCGGCGGCTTCGGGGACGTCGTCCACACGCTGGTGGAGCGCGAGCCCGGGGCGCCGGGCGGGCTGCCGGCCGGCTTCACGCCCGTCGCCGGTGAACAGCCGTCCTGGTCCGAGGAGGTGGGGCTGCTGGACATCGACCACTTCGCGGTCTGCCTGCCCGCGGGGGATCTCGACACGACCGTGCGGTTCTACCGCAACGCCCTCGGCTTCAACGAGATCTTCGAGGAGCGGATCGTCGTCGGCGCGCAGGCGATGGAGTCGAAGGTGGTCCAGAGCCCGAACGGCGCGGTGACCCTCACCCTCATCGAGCCCGACACCAAGGCGGAGCCGGGACAGATCGACGACTTCCTGAAGAACCACGACGGGGCCGGCATCCAGCACATCGCCTTCTCCAGCGACGACGCCGTCCGCTCGGTCCGCGCGCTGCGCGAGCGCGGGGTCCGCTTCCTGAAGACGCCGGACGCCTACTACGACCTGCTCGACGGCCGTATCGAGCCGGAGACGCACTCCATCGACACGCTGCGCGAGACGCAGCTGCTCGCGGACGAGGACCACGGCGGTCAGCTGTTCCAGATATTCACCGCCTCCACGCACCCCAAGCGCACGCTGTTCTTCGAGATCATCGAGCGGCAGGGCGCGGGCACGTTCGGCAGCGCCAACATCAAGGCGCTGTACGAGGCGGTGGAGCTGGAGAAGGCCGGGCAGCATGGCCTTCGGTGACTTGGACGGGCACGCGGCGGCGGGCCCGCTCGACATGGACGACGTCGAGCGGGCCGCCGCCATGGCCCTGCCGCCCGAGGTGTGGGACTTCATCGCCGGGGGCAGCGGCCGGGAGCTGTCGCTCGCGGCCAACCGGGCGGCGTTCGACGGTGTCTTCGTGCGCCCTCGGATCCTCAACGACGTTTCCGCGTGCGGTACGGAGGCGACCTTGCTCGGGCGGGCGGCGCGGATGCCGGTGGCGATCGGGCCGGTGGCGTACCACCGACTGGTGTGTCCCGAGGGTGAGTTGGCGACCGCACGGGCCGCGAAGGCGGCGGGTGTGCCGTTCACCGTGGCGACGCTGAGCAGTGTCCCGGTGGAGGAGGTCACGGCGGTCGGCGGCTCGGTGTGGTTCCAGCTGTACTGGCTGCGTGACACCGGGCGGACGCTGGATCTGGTCCGCAGGGCGCAGGACGCCGGCTGCGAGGCGATCGTGCTCACCGTCGACGTGCCGTGGATGGGCCGCCGACTGCGGGACGTCCGCAACGGGTTCGCGCTGCCGGACGACGTGCGCGCGGTGCACCTGGGTGCCGGGCCCTCTACGGCGCACCGCCGCGGCGACGGCGCTTCGGCGGTGGCCGTGCACACGGCGGAGACCTTCTCCCGCTCCCTGACCTGGGCGTCCGTGGAGCGGCTGCGCGAGTCCACGCGGCTGCCTGTCGTGCTCAAGGGCGTGCTGGCCCCCGAGGACGCGCGGCGCGCGGTGGAGCACGGCGTCGACGCCCTGGTGGTCTCCAACCACGGTGGCCGCCAACTCGACGGCGCAATGACCGCCGTGGCCGCGCTGCCCGACGTGGTCGACGCCGTCGGCGGCGCCTGCGAGATCCTCCTGGACGGCGGTGTGCGCAGCGGCACGGACGTCCTCAAGGCCCTCGCGCTCGGTGCGTCGGGCGTCCTGGTGGGCCGCGCGCCGATCTGGGGCCTGGCGGCCGGCGGCGAGGACGGGGTCCGGCAGGTGCTGGAGCTCCTGCACGGGGAACTGACGGACGCGCTGGGGCTGGCGGGGTGCGTGGGGGTCGCCGACGCGCGACGGCTGGAGACGCTGGTGACTTCGGTCGGCGGGAGCGTGCGCGACTCCGGCGGGCGGAGCGTGTAGCGCGGGGCGGAAATGGAAGCGAGGGGGCCGGGTGACCCGGCCCCCTCGCTTCCATTTCCGCCCCGCGGTCAGGCCCCGCCCGCCTGTTCCTGGTCGTGGACCGTGATGGCGTGCCCCGGGCAGCGCCAGACGACCGACCGCACGGCCGCGGCCAACTCCGCGGCCGGTGCGGCGTTGTCGACGACGCCCATGCCCTCGTCGTCCTGGTCGAAGACCTGGGGCGCGAACATCGCGCAGACGCCGCCGCTCACACACTTGTCGCGGTCGATCCGGATCTCCATCGCTCTGCCGTCTCCTTTCCGCCGGTCACCAGACGACCGGCAGCCGGTGCACTCCATGAGCCAGCGCGCGGTTGTAGAAGCGCACCTCCTCGGCGGGCACGGCGAGCCGCAGCTCCGGGAAGCGCCGCCACAACGCCTGGTAGGCGATGCGCAGTTCGGTGCGGGCCAGCGCGGCGCCCAGGCAGTGGTGGACGCCGTGTCCGAAGGCGACGTGCGCGACGGGCTCGCGGCCGAGGTCGAGGCGGTCGGGTCCGTCGGTGAGGCCCGGGTCGCGGTTGGCCATGGTGAGCGAGCAGATGACGGTCTCGCCCGACTTGATCAGGTGGTCGCCGATCCGCACGTCGTTCACGGCGGTGCGCGGGGTGGGCGCGTTGGCCACCGACATGTAGCGGATCAGCTCGTCCAGGGCGCGGTCGGAGGCGAGCCGGCCGCCGTCGCCCCGGCCCGGCCCCCTGTCCGACCCCGAGCCGCTGCCCGCACCAGAGGCCCTGCCCCGGCCGTCGCGTTCGCCGAGCAGCAGCGGCAGCTGGTCCGGGTGCTCCAGCATCGCCAGGACACCGAGGCCGATCATGCCCTCGATGTTGTCGATGCCGGCGAGGATCAGCAGGACGCACACGCCGCGCATCTCGTCGTCGGTGAAGTTCTCGCCGTGCTCGCGCACCAGCGCGCCGATGAACCCGTCGTCGGGGTCCTTGCGCTGCCGGGCCACCATCGAGACGAGATAGCGGGAGAACGCGGCGCCGTCGGCCGCCCGCACCTTGCGGCTACGGGAGAAGTCCAGGTGCCGGTGGCAGTGACGCAGGAACTCGGGCCGGTCGTCGCGCGGCACGCCGATCAGCTCGCACAGCACCTCGCCCGGCACGGGCTGGGCGAACAGCGGCATCAGATCGGCACCCGGTCCGGCGGCCTCGACGCTGTCCAGGTACTCCTCGACGATCGCCTCGATGTCCGGCTCCAGCCGGCGCAGCCGCCGTACCGTGAACTCGGGGGTGAGCATCTGACGCAGGCGGGTGTGCTCCGGCGGGTCGTAGTCCATCAGATGGCCCACCAGCTCCGGCGGGCGCCAGTCGGGTCCTTCGGCGCCCCACCGGCGGCGGGTGCTGAAGTTGGTGTGGTCGCCGAGGATCTGGCGCACCTCGGTGTAGCCGGTGGCCAGCCAGACCCATTCGTCGGACTCGTTGGGGCCGATGACGTACCTGCTCAGGGGCTCCGCGGCCCGCAGGTCCTCGGCCGGGTCGAACCGGGTGCGCCGGGTGTAGAGCAGTTCGGGGTACGCCTGCTGGGCCCGCGGGGCCTGCGGCTGGGTTTGCTGCGGCATGGGCGTGTCCTCCTACCAGGCCACCGGCAGCGCGTCCACGGAGTACACCCGCGAGGACGGCGTCCGGAACCGGATCTGCTCGTGCGGGACGGCGAGCCGCAGCTGCGGGAAGCGACGCCACAACGCCAGGTAGGCGATGCGCAGTTGCATCCGGGCCAGCGGGGCGCCGAGACAGTGGTGAACGCCGTGCCCGAACGCCATGTGCGGGGCGGGCTCACGGGTGATGTCGAACCCGTCCTCGGGATCGCCGCCGGGGGTCGCGATCCGGTTCACCGCGAAGGCGGAGCAGATGATCCGCTCCCCCTTCGGCACCACGTGCCCGCCGAGCGGCACGTCCTCGAGCGCGGTGCGCGGCGAGAGGGTCGGGATCACCGTGACGTAGCGCAGCAGTTCCTCCACCGCACGGTCGACCAGCTCGGGGTTCTCCTTCAACTTGGCGAGCTGGTCGGGGTGTTCGAGCAGCAGGAGGGTTCCGAGCCCCAGCATGCTGGCGACGTTCTCGATGCCGGCGGAGGTCAGTGACGCGGCCAGGCCCTCCAGTTCATCGTCCGTGATCTCCTCGCCGTACTCACGCACCAGCATGCCCAGCAGTTCCTCGCCGGGGTCCCGGCGCTGCCGTGCGGTGAGCTGCTGGAAGTAGGCGCGGAAGGCCCGGCCGGCCGCCATCTGGCGGGTCCGGCCGCGGCCGTCGTCGCGGGAGATGTCGAGATGACGGGACAGCTCCGCGCGGTCGTCGCGGGGCACGCCCAGCAGTTCGCAGGCGGTCTGGCCCGGTATCTGCCAGGCGAAGTGGTGCATCAGGTCGGCGGGCGCCCCGGCCTGCTCCATCGCGTCGAGGCACTCCTCGACGACGGCCTCGATACGCGGCTGGAGGCGTTGCAGGCGCCGCATGGTGAACTCGGGGTTGAGCATCCTGCGCAGCCGGGTGTGCTCCGGCGGGTCGTAGTGCAGAAGGTTGCCGATGTTCTGCAGCCGGCGGGACTGGGCCTCGGTGTCGGCGGGCGGCAGCATGGTGAACCGGTGCTGGTCACTGAGTACCTCGCGGGACTCCTCGCTGCCGGTGACCAGCCAGCCCACGACCTGGCTGGAGGGCCCACCGTGCAGTTCGGTGCGCAGCACCGGGCACTCGGTGCGCAGCCCGACCAGCTCCGGGACGGGGTCGAACCGGTCCCGGAGCTGGTACACGGGTATGTCACGGGACGCCATGTCGGGGCTCGCCTCCCTCAGGCGGTGGTGGACGGCAGCCAGTACAGGCCGTCCGCGGAGGAGACCAGACCGCCGGGGAACATGGGCGCCTCGGGTTCGGCGTCCTCGCCGAGCAGTGCCCGCATCTGCACCTGGCCCGCCTCCTGCATGGCGTTGCGCACGACGGAGGAGCTGAACAGGGGCACCGAGCTGCCGTCGTCGTTCGCCGCGTACTTCTCCACGGCGGTGGCGAACTCCTCGGAGTTCTCCGCGAGCCGCTCGCCGAGCGCCTCGGCGTTCATCAGGCCCTGCTCGCCGGAGGAGACACCGCCGATCAGCTCGACGAACGCCTGCAGTTCCGGCTCGGTGTTGGCGGTGACCTTCTTGGCCTGCCAGAAGTAGGAGTTCTCGTCGCGGTGCATCTCGTAGAAGGAGACGAGGAACTCGTAGAAGACGCCGTACTCGCGCCGGTAGCGGGCCTCGAACTCCTTCATCGCGGCGTCCTCGTCGACCTTGCCCTCCAGGACGCTGTTGAGGGAGCGGGCGGCGAGCAGCGAGCTGTAGGTGGCCAGGTGCACGCCGGAGGAGAAGACCGGGTCGACGAAGCAGGCGGCGTCGCCCACGAGCATCATGCCGGGCCGGGTGAAGGTGGTCTGGTGGTACGAGTAGTCCTTGCGGACCCGGATCTCGCCGTACTGGCCCTCGGTGACGCGGGTGGCCTCGGAGAGGTAGTCGGCGATCATCGGGCACTCGTCGATCAGCGCCCGCAGCGCCTTCTCCGGATCGCCCTGGATCTTGTCGGCCATCTCCCGCCTGACGACGGCGCCGACGCTGGTCAGGGTGTCACTGAGCGGGATGTACCAGAACCAGCCGCTCTCGAAGGCCACGCAGAGGATGTTGAAACGGTTGGGCTGCGGCATCCGCTTGCCGTTCTCGAAGTAGCCGAAGAGGGCGAGGCTGCGGAAGAAGTCGGAGTACTCACGGGTGCCGCCGACCTTGTTGTACAGCCGGCTCTTGTTGCCGGAGGCGTCGACGACGTACTTGGCGCGGATCTCGCGCTCGCTTCCGTCGGCGCCCGAGTAGGTGAGCCCGCGGACCCGCTCGCCCTCCTCGATCAGCCCGCGCACCGAGCAGCCCTCGCGGACGTCCGCGCCCTGCTTGCGGGCGTTCTTCAGCAGGATGTCGTCGAACTTGGAACGCTCGACCTGGTACGCCACCGAGGTCGGACCCGCCATACGGGGCGAGACGGAGAAGGCGAAGGTCCAGGGCTCGGGCCGGGCGCCCCAGCGGAAGGTGCCGCCGCGCTTGAGCGGGAAGCCCGCCTCGGCGAGGTCGTCCGCGGCGCCGGAGAGCCGGCACACACCGTGAATGGTGGACGGCAGCAGCGATTCGCCGATCTGGTAGCGCGGGAAGTTCTCCTTTTCCAGTACGACGACCCGGTGCCCTTGTTTGGCGACGAGTGCGGCGAGGGTGGAACCGGCGGGTCCGCCGCCGACGACGGCCACGTCGAATTCTTCGGTCTTTGCTGCCACAGCCAACTCCCTGTCCGTGTCTGCGTTCCTATTGAGCCTGAATTCGTCCGGCGGGCTGGTCAACTCGTCCAATTTCCTTTTCTGGACGGTCATTTCGCCCGATCAGGGTGAGCAGCGGGCCGGTCATGAAGGTGGTGATGAGCGCCATCAGGACCAGCACCGTGAACAGGCCGGGACCGATCACTCCGGCTTCGAGCGCCACGTTGAGCACGATGAGTTCGGTGAGCCCGCGGGTGTTCACCAGCGCGGCGACCCGTGCCGACTGACGGGGGTCGAGGCCGGTGAACCGGCAGGCCGCGTACGCCGGGCCGAGCTTGCCGACGACGGCGATGGAGAGGATCAGCGCCAGCAGCGCGAGTCCGTCGCCGTCGAGCGTGCCGACGTCGAACTTCAGCCCGGTGGTGACGAAGAACAGCGGCAGCAGCAGGGCCGCGGTCTGCTCCATGGGCTGGAGTACCTCGGCGTCCGGGACCTCGTTGCGACGCGGCATGACCAGTCCGGCGAGGAAGCCGCCGAACACCGGGTGCAGTCCGAGCATGGAGGTCACCCAGGCGCTGCCCATCGCGAGTCCGAACGCCAGCGGCACCTGCCCGAGCATCCGTGACTCCGAGCGCCGAAGCAGCCAGTCCAGGGCGGGCCTGACGAGGAGGAACATGACCGCGCTGAAGAGCACGACCAGCACCAGCGCCGCCAGCCACGACGGCCGCGAGGAGTGCCCGGTGCCGGCGAACGCGGCGGCCAGCACCAGCCAGGCGACCACGTCCATGACCCCGGCCGCGGTGGTGGCGACCGTGCCGGTGGCGGTGCCCGCCAGACCGCGCTCGCGGACGATCGCCACCAGCACCGGCAGCGCGGTCACCGAGCAGGCCACGGCCATGAACATCACGAACGTCCGCCCGCCGGCGTCCGGTTCGACCGCGCTGAACATCCCCTCCAGCACGGTCACCGCACCGGTGCTGAGTCCCGCCGGGACCAGCAGCGCGAGCGCCGCCACGGCCAGCACGGACCGTCCGCCGCCGCGCAATTGCCGGTAGTTGATCTCGTATCCGGCGAGGAACATGAAGATCACGACGGCGACCTGCGAGAGCACCGTCAGGAACGGCAGCACCTCCGCCGGGAACAGCGTCCTCGTGGGATCGCCCGGCAGCCGGCCGAGCAGGGTGGGGCCCAGGGCGATACCGGCCACGATCTGCCCGATCACGGTGGGCTGTCCGAGCCGACGGGCGAGCGCGCCCGTCAGCCAGGAGGCGACGACTATCAGCGCGACGTCGCCGATGACCAGAGCGGTCACCTGTTCGGAGTTCACGCGGCGCCTTCCGTGCGGGCGATGAGGCTCTTGGGCCGCATGTCGGTCCAGTGCTGCTCGACGAATTCCAGGCATTCGGCCCGGCTCGCCTCGCCGAAAGCGGTCGTCCAGCCCTGCGGAATCTCCGCGAAAACCGGCCAGAGCGAGTGCTGGCCCTCGTCGTTGACCAGCACCAGGAAAGTGCCGTTCTCGTTGTCGAAGGGATTCGTCATGGTGTCATTCGCTTTCTGTTCGGGAGCGGTTGGCGGATTCTTCGTTCGGCCCGGAAGCGGTGAGTTTCCGGGTGAGGACGCGGCCGACCGGTGGGAGATTTCCGGGGTGGAGCATCCGGTAGTGGTCGATCGGGATCTCGTGTGCCTCGACGGCACCGCCGGTGTACGGCGCCCAACTGGCCCTCGCCTCGGGGACGGGGAGCTCCTCGGGGCGGTCGTGGGCGGCGATGAACAGCAGCACGTCACCGCCGAAGCGGCGCGGGGTGTGGCCGGGCGCGAACCGGGCCATGTTGCCCAGCACTTCCTGCATCCGCGACAGCACCCGGTCGCCCAGGTTGCCGCGCGCGTCGACGCCCGCCGACACCTCGATCTCCTGCTCCATCAGTGTCGACGCCTGCTCCTCACGGGAGACCCCGCGATCCCTCGAGACCGACTTCCCGGCGTTGCTGGGGTAGGCGTCGAGCAGCGCCAACAGCGCGACCTCCTCCCCCAGTTCCTCCAGCCGGCAGGCGATCGCCTGGGCGATCATGCCACCGAAGGACCAGCCGAGCAGGTGGTAGGGGCCCTCGGGCTGCGCCGCGCGAATCTCGTCGGCGTAGTCGGCGGCCATCTCCTCGATGCTGTGCGGGAGTTCCCCGGGTCCGGCGAGTCCGCGCGCCTGCACGCCGTACACCGGAAGGTCGGCCGGCAGATACGGCAGCAGCGCCGCGTACGACCAGCTCAGGCCCATGCTCGGGTGCAGGCAGAACAGCGGCTTCCGGCTGCCCTCGGGACGCAGCGGCAGCAGCACGCCCAGTTCGCTGCCCGCGCGGCCCGCCGGCCTGCTTGTCGGCGCGACCCGCCGCTCGCGCAGCGACAGCACGCCCTCGCCGTCACGTCGGGCCCGCTTGCCGGTCCGCAGCATCCGGCCGCCGGTCCGGTACGGGTCGGCGACGAACAGCTCCGCCGTCGGTGCCGGCCGCCCCGAGTAGCCGCGCGCCAGGGTCCCGCCCGCCACGTACAGGTCCCCCTCGACGCCGGTGGGGACCGGGCGCAGCCGGTCGTCCAGGACGTAGGCGAGCGTGTGCGGGAGCGGCCGTCCGGCCGGGAGTGCGGAGGCGGGCGGGTGCATGCCGGCGCCGAGCCGGGTCTCCAGCCAGGTGCCGCCGGTCTCGGGGGTGGCGTGACCGGTGACCCGGGTGGTGACGGCGGGTGTCCCGTGCGCCTCCTCGTCGGCGACGAGAATCTCCGCGTACGACGATGCCACCACGGTTCGTTCGGCGAGCAGGGCGCCGGTGGTGACCAGGAGGTCGGCGCGCGGCCCGTCGGCGTCGGGGGTGCCGAAGCGCACGGTGCCGCCGGCGGTCAGCGTGGCGAGCAGCGGGGTGATCAGTGACTCGACCGGGACGCGCGGGTCCAGCAGGGTCACCCCGGCGACGGGCGAGGTCTGCGCGCGGTGCGCGGCGCGGGCGGCGAGGGTGCGGTGCTCGACGACTGCGTGCGCGCCGTCCCGGGCCGGGAGGAGGAGGGCGGGGTGGCCGGGGAGTGGGGGGCGTGGGGTGGTGTTCTTGGCGCTGGGTGCGAGGGTGGCGGGTTCACCGGTCACGGATTCACCGGTCACAGGCCCGCCCACCCCAAGGCCGCCGCTCTCAGGTCCCCCGGTGTCAGCGACCAGCACCGGCGTCCCCTCGACGGGTGCCCAAGACCCGGCGCCCGCCGCACTGGTGACCACGGCGGCAGTCCGGAGCTCCCCGAGGTCGGTGTCAGGCCCGGGCACCAGGCGGAACGCGGCGCCGGATTTCAGGACCCCGGCCAGCGCGCCGACCAGCCCGGCGCCCACGGGCTGGTCGACGGCGACGACGTCCTCGGGGCCGACGCCCCGTGCCATGAGCCGCAGTGCAAGCGTCGTTGCCGCCGCGTCGAGTTGGGCGTACGTGAGGGAGCCGGTGGCGTCCGCCACCGCGATCGCGTCCGGGCCGGCCTCCGCCTGCGCGGCCAGTGCCTCGACGATCGTCGTCTCGGGCGGTTCGGCGGCGGTGTCGTTGCCGAAGGTGAGGGCCGTGTGCCGCTCGGTGTCGTCCAGCAGCAGGTCGACGTCCGCGACCCGCAGTTCCGGGTCGTCGGCGACCTGCTCCAGGACCCGGACCAGCCGCGCGGCGAACGCGACGGCCGTGTCCCGGTCGAACAGGTCGGTGGCGTAGCGCAGTTCGCCCGTCAGGCCGCCGGGGGCGCCGTCGACGTCCTCGGTCTCGTCGAGGTGCAGCGACAGGTCGAACTCCATGGAGTCCGTACCGAGGTCGATTCGGCTGGTGTTCAGGCCCGGTAGTTGCCAGGCGTCCCACGGGTCCTCTCCCTCGTCGCGGACGTCGAGGGCGACCTGGAAGACGGGGTGGCGGTCGGGGGTGGGTGGCAGGTCGAGGGCCTCCAGGAGCCGGGCGAAGGGTACGTCCTGGCGGCGGCGGGCCTCACGGGCCGCCTCATGCGTCCGGCCGAGGAGTTCGCTGAACGTGGGATCGCCGGAGAGGTCCGTGCGCAGGGCGAGGGGGCGTGCGAAGGCGCCGATCAGCCCTTCCAGCTCGACCTCGTCGTCGCTGCGCGGCAGCACGGTGCCGAGGGTGACGTCGTCGGCGGCGCCGAGCCTGCCGAGCAGCAGCGCGAGGGCCGCCTGGACCACGGTGAACGCGGAGGCACCGGAGGGTTCCGCCGCCCGGGTGAGCCGGGCGTGTGCCTCGGCGGCGAGTTCGACCGGCACGGATCCGGCGCGGCGGGTGGGCAGCGCCGGGCGGGCACGGTCGACGGGCAGGTCCAGGGCCTGCGGGGCGCCCTCGAGAGTGGCACGCCAGTACTGGATCTCGTCCCAGGCCAGGGTCTCGCGGTCCTGCTCACCGCTGAGCAGCTCCCGCTCCCACAGCGCGTAGTCGGCGAACTGCAGCGGCAGCGGGGCCCGTTCGGGGGCACGGCCCCGGCGCCGGGCGCCGTAGGCGGCGGCCAGGTCGCGCATCAGCACACCGGTCGACTGCGCGTCGGCGGCCATGCGGTGCACCAGCACGTGCAGTACGTGGTCGGTGTCGGAGAGGGCGAACAGGGTGTGGGTCCACGGCACGTCGCGGGTGAGGTCGAAGGTGTGGGCCGTCGCCCGTTCCAGCAGCGCGGGCAGCTCTTCCTCACGGGCCTCGGTCAGCCGCAGCGCGGGCCGCCCGGCCGCCGGTTCCAGCACTTGCTGGCGTACCGAGCGGCCGGTGCCGGGGAAGGTGGTGCGCAGGATCTCGTGCCGGTCGGCGACATCGCCCAGCGCCGCCGTCAGAGCGTCCCGGTCGAGGGCGCCGTGTATGCGCAGGGCCAGCGCGTGATGCGCGGGCGCGGCGTGGTCGTCGTCGGCGAGTCGGTCCAGCAGCCAGGTGCGCAGCTGGCCGGCGGTGACGGGCAGCGGGTCCGGGCGGTCCTCGGTCTGCCGGAGCACGGGCCGGACCTTGGCGGCGAGCGCCCGCGCCACGCCTGCGGGGGTGGGCGCGGAGAACAGTTGCCGGATGGGCAGGTCGACGCCGAGTTCCTCGCGGATCCGGCGCGCGAGGCGCATCCCCAGGCCGGAGTCGCCGCCGAGTTCGAAGAAGTTGTCCTCGGCGCCGACCTCGTCGAGGGCGAGGACCTCGGCGAACAGCGTGCACATCAGCTGCTCGGTCTCGCTCTGCGGGGCGCGTCCGGCTGACCGCGAGACGAAGTCGGGGGCGGGCAGCGCCTTGCGGTCGACCTTGCCGTTGGCGGTCACCGGCAAGGTGACCATGGCCATCACCATCGCCGGGACCATGTACTCCGGCAGCACCTGCGCGACCTGTTCGCGGACCCGTTCGGGGTCGAGGTCCTGTCCGTCGGCGACCACATAGCCGATCAGCCGTTTCTCTCCGGGCCCGTCGTCACGGGCGGCGACCACGGCCTGCCGGACGCCGGGCTGTGCGGCCAGCGCGGACTCCACCTCGCCGAGTTCCACCCGGAAGCCGCGGACCTTGACCTGGGCGTCGGCCCGCCCCACGAAGACCAGTTGACCGTCGTCGGTCCAGCGCACCAGGTCCCCGGTGCGGTACATCCGCCGGCCCTGTGCGTACGGTTCGGGCACGAACCGCTCGGCGGTCAGGGCGGCCCGCCCGGCGTAGCCGTGGGCGACGCCCTCACCGGCGATGTACAGCTCGCCGGGTACCCCGGCCGGCACCGGCTGGAGGAAGGCGTCCAGGACGTAGACCCGACGCCCCGTCAGCGGCCGTCCGATCGGCAGCGTGCCGGTGCCGGGCGAGCCGGGTTCGACGAGGTGCCAGGTGGCGCACAGCGTGGTCTCCGTCGGCCCGTACAGATGCCGGATCCGCAGGCCCGGGCAGACCTGCCGTACCCGCTGCACGGCCTGCGGCGGGACGACGTCGCCGCCGGTCAGCACCTCGCGCAGCCCGCTGAAGCACTCCGGTGCCTCCTCGGCGAGCACCCTGAAGGTGCCCGCGGTCAGATGCAGCACGCTCACCCCGGCGGCGATCTCCTCGCGGATCCGCAGCGCGTCGACCACGCCCGGCTCCGCGACCACCACGCGGGCCCCGGACACCAGCGGCACCCACATCTCGAACAGCGTGGCGTCGAAGGCGTGCGGGGCGTGCAGCAGGACCGCGTCGTCGGGGCGCACGTCCCAGCCCGCGTCCCCGGCGAGCGCGGCGACGGCGCCGTGCGGCACGGCCACGCCTTTGGGCGTCCCCGTCGAGCCGGAGGTGTACATCACGTACGCGATGTCGTCGGCGCTCAGCGGTGCGACCGGCGGCTCGCCCGTGCCGGCGGCGAGGTCGTCGAGGACGAGCGGCGCCACCGGGGTGTCCTCGGGCACGGCGCCCCGCGTCGAGCGGGTGCACAGCACGGCGGCCGGCGCGGAGTCCTTCAGCAGGAACGTGATCCGCTCGGCCGGGTCGGTCACGTCGACGGGCACGTACGCGGCGCCGGTCCGCCAGATCGCGAGCAGCGCGGCCGGCAGTTCGGCCGAGCGTTCCATGAGGACGGCGACCCGGTCGCCGCGCCCCACGCCCCGCCGCGCCAGAGAGCTCGCGAGCCGGGCCGCGCCGGCGTCCAGCTCGGCGTACGTCAGGGTCCGCTTGCCGTCGACGACGGCGACGGCGTCCGGGGTGCGGGCGGCCTGCCGGGCGAACAGCTCGGGCACCGAACCGCCGGGCAGGGCCGCCTCCTCGGTGGCGTTCCACTCGCGCAGCACCCGCTCGCGCTCGGGCCCGCCGACCGCGGTGAGCCGGCCGACGGGCACGGCCGGGTCGGCGACCAGCTGTTCCAGCACGCGGATCAGCCGGTCCAGCACCGACTCGGCGGTGGCGCGGTCGAACAGCTCCAGCTGGTGGTCGAGTTTGACGTGGAGTCGGTCACCGGGGGCGACGACCAGCGTGAACGGGTAGTGGGCGGTGTCGCGGGAGAGTTTCGCCGGGCGCATGGTGAGGCCCTGGGGGCCGGGCTTGCCGGGCGCGTGCGGGAAGTTCTCGTAGACGACGAGGGTGTCGAAGACGGCTCCGGGGCCGCCGAGGCGCTGCACCTCGGGCAGTCCGAGGTGCTGATGGGCGATCAGCCCGGCCTGCCGCTCCTGGAGGGAGGTGAGCATCTCGACGGCGGGCTGCCGCCCGTCCAGGGGCACCCGCACCGGCAGGGTGTTGATCAGCAGTCCCACCATGGACTCCACGCCGGGCAGTTCCGCGGGGCGGCCGGAGACGGTGGCGCCGAACACCACGTCGGTACGCCCGGCGAGCTGGCCCAGCACGACCGCCCAGGCGCCCTGCACGACCGTGTTGAGCGTCAGCCCGTGGCCGCGGGCCAGGCTCACCAGGCCCGCCGTCAGCTCCTCGGAGAGGTCGGTGAGCACGAAGCCGGAGTCGGGCAGCCGGGTGAGGTCCGCGGGCGCGACCAGCGTCGGCTCGTCGAGACCGGCCAGCTCGGCCCGCCACACGTCCCGTGCCCGCTGCTTGTCCTGCCGGTTCAGCCAGGCGAGGTAGTCGCGGTAGGAGGCGGTGGGCGGCAGCCCGGAGGCGTCGCCGCCGCCCGCGTACAGGGCGGACAGCTCGCTCATCACGACCGGCATCGACCAGCCGTCCATCAGCACGTGGTGGCTGGTGACGACCATCCAGTGCCGGGTCTCGGCGAGTTTCACCAGGGCGATCCGCAGCAGCGGGGCCGCGGCCAGGTCGAAGCGCCGGCCCAGTTCCTCGCCGGCCACCCGGTCGGCGACGGCGGTCGCCTCGGCCTCCGGCCGGTCGCTGACGTCCTCCTCGTGCCACGGCAGGGTCACCTCGCGGGCGATGACCTGCACCATCTGGGCGCCGCTGACATGGCGGAAGCAGGCGCGCAGGGCCGCGTGCCGGGCCACCAGCGCCTCCCAGGCGGCGCGCAGCCGGGCGCCGTCCACCGGTCCGTCGAGCGCGAGCACGGCCTGCACGGTGTAGACGTCGGGGCCGCCGCGGTCGTCCAGGGCGGCGTGGAACAGCAGACCCTCCTGGAGCGGGGACAGCGGCCACACGTCTTCGACAAGGGATCGGGGCATCGCGGTACTCCTCACAAAGGCTTGCGGTCGTCTGTCACTTGTCGTCGGCGAGTCCCGCTTCCAGCTCCTCGATCTGGCTCTGCGCGAGGTCCAGGAGGGAGAAGTCGGAGGGGGTGTGGCCGCCGGCAGCGGGGTCGTCCGTGTGGGCCGCGAGGCCGCCGAGCAGCTCGTGCCAGGCCTGGCCGAGGCGGTCGAGCGCGCCGCGGCCGAGAGCGTCGGCCCGGCCGCGCAGTTTGAGGGTCAGTTCGAGGCCGTGGGGTGTGTCCCGCAGCTCGGCGGTGGCGTGCACCGGGTGGGCCGGGGGCCGGGTGGCGGCAGTCCGGGCGAGGGGCTGCCACGGCTCTGAGGTGTCCGGGGCGTGGCCGTGGTAGCCGAACGCCAGGGTGGGCGGGGCGAGCGCGGCGAGCCGGGGCGCGGTGTCGGGGTTGAGGTGACGCAGCAGCCCGTACCCCAGGCCGTCGCCCGGCACTGCCCGCGCCTGCTCCTTGACCGTCTTCAGCATTTCCCCGGCCGCCGCGCCACCGGCCCGTGCCGAGCCGAGGTCGAGTCCGTCGAGATCGATGCGTACGGGAATGTGGTGGGCGAAGCGGCCGACCGTACGGGCCGGATCCACCCCGTCGAAGGGCTGCCTGCCGGACACCTCCAGGTCCAGCAGTGCTCCGCAGGCGGTTGCGTTCTCCACGACGGCGCCCGCGAGGGCGGCGAGGACCACTTCGGACGGTGCGCAGTGGAAGGTCTGCGTGGTGCGCTCGGTGAGTACGGCCGTGACGTCGGGTGTCAGCGACCAGGTGGCGCGGGCCTCGGCGCCGGCGGCGGCGACCCGCTCGCCGGACGTCAACAGGGCCGCCCAGCCGTCGAGTTCGCCGATCCGCTCCTCGACGGTGGCCTGTGCGGCGAGCAGCCGCGCCCAGCGTCGGTAGGAGGTGACCTCCTGTTGCAGCGCGGGTTCCTGTCCGCCCACCGCGGCCTCGTACGCCGTCCGCAGGTCGGTGACCAGGATCCGCCACGACTCCTCGTCCACGACCAGTTCGTGGGCGACGACCACCAGTCGGCTCTCCCGGCCCGAGTCCGCCCACACCAGCCGGACGAGCACGCCCGCGGCCGGGTCGAGCCGGGACGCGGCGTGGGCGACGGCGTCGTCGAGCCGTCCGGCGGCGTCGACCCGGTCGACCAGCCCGGCCGCGTCCGGCGCCCCGGGCTCGCCGACGACCAGATCCTCGCCGATACGACAGCGCAGCATCGGATGGGTGTCGAGCACGGCCCGCAGCGCACGCACCAGGGCCGCCTCGTCGAGGCCCTCGGGCGTGGCGAGGGCCACCCACTGGGCGGGGCCGCTCGGCTCGGCCGGCACCGCCCGCATGGCCGGTGTCCACGGCACCTCGCCCGTGGCCGCCTCCTCGGCCGCGGCCGCCTCGGCGAGCAGCGCGAGCCGCTCGGGTGTCTTCTCGGCGAAGACCTGCCGGGGCGTGAGCGCGATCCCCTCGCGGCGGGCTCGCGAGGCGAGCTGCATCGAGGTGATCGAGTCGCCACCGAGCGCGAAGAAGTTGTCGTCCGCGCCCACCCGTTCCAGGCCCAGCACCTGCGCGAACAGGCGGCACAGCAGCGTCTCGGCGGGGGTGCGGGGGTCGCGTCCGCCCGCACGGCCGGCGAAGTCGGGGGCGGGCAGCGCGCGCCGGTCCAGCTTGCCGTTGGGGGTGAGCGGCAGCCGGTCCATCGGAACGAAGGCGGTGGGGACCATGTAGGCGGGCAGCCGCCGCTCGACATACTCGCGGAGTTCGGCCAGCAGGGCGCCGGTGCCGCGGCCGGCGGCGGGGTCGTTGGTGACGGCCGAAGGCGGCACCGGGGCAGGTGTGTAGACGTCCACCACGGTCGCCGACTCGGTCAGCCCTGCGCGGACGAACACGGCGTCCACCTCGTCCGCGGCGGTCGCCGCCCACGTGACGCCCACCCAGTAGCCGAGCCGGTCGCCGAGGTCGTACAGCTCCTCGACGTCCGGTCCGACGGCGGTCTGCTCGGGCACGGGCGGGACGTCCTCGTGGAGGGCGCGGGCCAGCGCGACCTCATGTGCCACACGGGAGTTGGGTACGCCGGTCAGCCGCAGCCGGTCGGGCCGCGCGGACTCCAGGTGGCGGGCCAGCCCGGTGAGGCCCCCCGTCCCGGTCCAGGGCAGCAGGGGCGCGTCGGCGGCGGTCAGGGTGGCCGCGCCCGTCCTGCGCAGCACCACGTCGTAGCGGTGCCGGCTCAGTTCGTTGTGGTGGCGGGCCCGCTTGAGGCGGATGTCGGCGCCCGCCGCGTCGGGCAGTTCGGCGCCGAGCGCGGCGAAGAACTCGGGGTCGACCAGCAGTTCCTTCTCGAGGGTGAGGTGCTGCTCGACGGCCCGGCGCAGGGCGGGGACGTCCTGGCCGTCGGCGCGCGCGGACTCCACGGCGGTCGCGAACGGCCGCAGCAGCCGGTGGTTGCGCACATCGCCGACGAACAACGCGCCACCGGGCACCACCAGCCGCAGCGCCCACTCCAGCACGCCCCGCAGGTAGTCCGCGTTGGGGAAGTACTGCACAACGGAGTTGAGCACCACGGTGTCGAAGTGGCCCTCGGGCAGTCCGTCGGTCTCGTCCGCGGCCTGCACCCGAAGCCGCACCGTCGCGGCCAGCTCCGGATCTCGCTCGACCTGGCGGCGCAGCTCTTCGATCACGGGGGCGGAGAAGTCGGTGCCCCAGTACTCCTCGCAGTCACCGGCCAGTTGGGACAGCAGCAGTCCGGTGCCGACGCCGATCTCCAGCACCCGGCGGGGCCGCAGCGCGCGGATCCGGTCCACTGTGCGCTCGCGCCACTCACGCATCTCGGCGAGCGGGATGGGCCGGCCGTCGTAACTGCTGTTCCATCCGGCGAAGTTCTGGCCGAACGCGGCGTCGGTGGGCTCGGCGTGCACGGAGTCGTACAGCACCTGCCACTCGCCGACCTGGTCGCGCGCGATCCGCTCGTCACGGCCGCGGTCGGCGTCGTCGGGCACGACGTACCCGATCAGGCGCCGCTCCCCGGGTGTGTCCTCGCGGGCGACGACCGCGGCCTGCGCGACGCCGGGATGTCCGGCGAGCACGGTCTCGACCTCGCCCGGCTCGATGCGGTGGCCGCGCACCTTGACCTGGGCGTCGGCACGGCCGGCGAAGAGCAGCAGCCCCTCGGGAGTCCAGCGGGCCAGGTCGCCGGTGCGGTACATCCGCCCGCCGGGCGTGAACGGGTCGGCCACGAACCGGGCGGAGGTCAGAGCGGCCCGGCCCAGATAGCCGCGGGCCAGCCCGGCGCCGGCGACGTACAGCTCGCCGGTGACACCGGGTGGGACCGGTTTCAGGAAGGCGTCGAGGAGGTAGGTGCGCCCGTTGGCGATGGGCCTGCCGATCGGGACGGCGTCTGCGCCCGGTGCCAGTGGCGGGCTCATCGACGCGCAGACGGTGGTCTCGGTCGGGCCGTACGCGTTGATCATCCGTCGGCCGCCGGCCCAGCGGTCGGCCAGGGCGGGCGGGCACGCCTCGCCGGCGACCACCAGGGTCCGCAGTCCGGCGGGGAGTTCGTCGGCGGTGGCCAGCGCGCTCGGCGGCACGGTGACGTGGGTGACGTCCCAGTGGCGCAGCGCCTCGGCCAGCGACACCTGCGGGGGCAGGGTCTCGGCGGGCGCGACGATCGCGGCGGCGCCGGACAGCAGCGCCATCAGCAGTTCGGAGACCGCCGCGTCGAAGCCGAGGGAGGCCAGTTGCAGCACGCGCGCGTCCGGGCCGACGGCGAAGCGGTCGATCTGTGCGGCGGCCAGGTTGCCGAGTCCGGCGTGCGGGACGACGACACCCTTCGGGGTGCCGGTGGAGCCGGAGGTGTAGATGACGTACGCGGCCTGCTGCGGCGGTACCGGCACCGCGTCGAGCGGCCGCGCGGGCAGGGTCACGTCGTCGAGGACGACGACGCGGCCGGGGTGTCCGGCGGGGATGGCGGCCCGGGTCCCGGCGGTGCACAGGAGCAGCTGGGGCGCCGCGTCGCCGAGCAGATATGTGATGCGGTCGGCGGGGTGCGAGGGGTCGATCGGCACGAAGGTGCCGCCTGTCCGCGCGACCGCGAGGAGCGCCACGACCATCTCCACCGAGCGCGGCACCAGCAGCGCCACCCGGATCTCGGCGCTCACGCCGAGGTCGCGCAGATGGCGGGCCAGCCGCCCCGACTCGCGTTCCAGCTCGGCGTAGGTCAGCTCACGGTCGGCCCCGACCAGGGCCGTGTTGCCGGGCGTGCGCGCGGCCTGGGCCGCGAACAGCTCCGCAAGGGCGGCCCGCGGCCGAATCGGCGTGAGGGTGTCGTCGCGGCCGTGGTCGGCCGAGCCCTTCGCCCACTCCCCCAGCACCAGCTCCCGCTGCGCGGCGCCGGTCACCTCCAGCCGCCCGACCTGGACGGACGGGTCGGCCACCAGCTGCTCCAACACCCGGACCAGAGCGGAGAGCAGCTCCTCCACGTCCGCACGCTCGAAGGCGTCGGGCCGGTAGACGAGGTCTCCGCGCACCCGCTCGTTCTCCAGGACCGCGACGAGGGTGAGCGGGTAGTGGCCGGCGTCCTCCGGTGTCCCGGCGGGCCGGATGGAGAGGGCATCCGGGTCGTCGGAACTCAGCGGCGGGCGTGGGTAGTTCTCGTAGACGACGAGGGTGTCGAAGGTGGCGGCGGGTCCGGCCAGCCGTTGGATCTCGGTGAGCCCGAGGTGCTGGTGGGACATCAGCGCGACCTGGCGTTCCTGGAGGTCGGTGAGCATCTCCAGCAGCGGCTGCGCGCCGTCGAGCCCGACCCGCACCGGCAGGGTGTTGATGAACAGGCCGATCATCGACTCGACGCCCGGCAGTTCGGTGGGGCGTCCGGCGACCGTGGTGCCGAACACCACGTCGGTGCGGCCGGTGAGCCGGGCCAGCAGGATCGCCCAGACGCCCTGGAGAAGCGTGTTGAGCGTCAGGCTGCGCCCGCGGCCGAGGGCGACCAGTTCGCGGCCGAGTTCCTCGTCGAGCTCGTAGGTCACCCGCTGCGGCTCGGCGGGCGCGGTGACCCGGTCCGCCGAGACCACCAGGGTCGGCTCGTCCACCGGGGCCAGTTCCGCCCGCCAGGCGGCGCGGGCGGCCTCCTTGTCCTGCCGCGCCAGCCACTCCAGGTAGGCGCGGTAGGAGGTGGCGGGCGGCAGGGCACGGGGGTTGCCGCCCGCCTCGTAGAGCCGGGCGACCTCGCTCACCATCACCGGCAGCGACCAGCCGTCGGAGGCGATGTGATGGCTGGTGAACGCCAGCCGGTGCCGCCGCTCGGTGATCCGCACCAGCAGCACCCGCAACAGGGGTGCGCCGGCGATGTCGAAGCGGTGCTCCTGGTCCTCGGCGGCCAGCCGCTCGAACGCCGCCAGCGCCTCGGCTTCGGGCAGGCCGGAGACGTCCTGCGCGCGCCACGGGATCTCGACCTCGCGGGCGACGGTCTGCACGAACCGCCCGGACTCCAGCTGCCGGAACCCGGCCCGCAGCGTGGCGTGCCGGGCCACCACGGCCTGCCAGGCGGCCCGCAGCCGTGCCACGTCCAGCGGCCCGGTCAGCTCCAGCCAGCGCTGGCCCTCGTAGACGTCGGGGCCCTGTTCGTCGTACGCGGCGTGGAAGAGGAGCCCTTCCTGGAGCGGCGAGAGCGGCCATACGTCGGCGAGCGCCGGCACCGCCGCGTCGATCTCGGCGACCTCCTGCTGGGTGAGGTCGAGCAGCGGGAAGTCGGAGGGAGTGTGGCCGCCGGCGGCGGGGTCGGTGACGTGGGCGGCGAGACCGGTCAGCATCGCCAGCCAGGCCCGCCCGAGCGCCTCGGCGTCCGTGGCGTCGAGCACTTCGCCGGCCCAGTTCAGGCTCAGCGTCAGCTCCGGCCCGTCCGCCGTGTCCCGGACGGCGGCGCCCGCCTCGATCACGTGCTTCACCGGTGTGGCGGGGTCGACCGATCCGCCGATGCCGGCCGTGGCCTGCCAGGGCTCGACGCCCGACGCGGCGGCCGGGGCGGCGGACCTCCCGAGGTAGTTGAACCCGATCTGCGGGACGGGGAGCGCGGCGAGTGCGGGCGCGGTGTCCGGGTTGAGGTGCCGTAGCAGTTCGAAGCCCAGCCCGTCACCCGGCAGGGAGCGCGCCTGCTCCTTCACGGCCTTCAGCAGCGCCCCCGCCGCGGGACCGCCGGCCTGCGCGTCGGCGAGATCGACCCCGGCGGTGTCCAGGCGTACCGGCTTCACACTGGTGAACCACCCGACCGTACGGGACAGATCGACCCCGTCGAGCGCCTCCCGGCCGTGGCCCTCGATGTCGACGAGAACGGAGGCCGCGGCCTTCTCGGCGGCCCGCTCCCGCCAGTGCGCGACGCCTCCGGCGAGGGTGGCGAGCAGCACCTCGTGGACGCCGCAGTGGAAGGCGTTGGGGGCGCGGTTGACCAGGTCCCCGGCCTGGGCGGGGGGCAGGGTCCAGGTGGCGCGGCGCACGGTGGCTGCGGTGTCGCGTGCGGGGTCGAGCGGCCGGCCGCCGATCGGGGCGTCGCGCTCGCCGAGCAGGGCGGTCCAGGCGGGCAGTTCGGCGGTCCGGGTGTCCGTGCGGGCCTCGGCGGCCAGCTTCTCGGCCCAGCGCCGGAAGGAGATTCCGGCGGGCACCGGCTCCGGCTCCCGTCCGGCGGCCACGGCCTCGCACGCCGCGCGCAGATCGGCGAGCAGCACCGGCCAGGACACGGCGTCGACGGCCAGGTGGTGCACGGCCAGCACCAGGCGTCCGGTCTCCCGGCCGCCGTCGATCCACCCGGCCTGCGCCATGACGCCGGAGGTGGGGTCGAGACGGGCCACGGCGTCCCGGGCGACACGGTCGGCGAGCGCGTCGAGATCCTCGACGGTGCCGGTGCTCGCGTCGATCCGGGTGACCAGCGCGGCGACGTCCACCGTGCCGCGCCCCGCCACGAACAGCCTTGGCTCCGCACCGGGTTCGACGCGGGCGCGCAGCATGTCGTGCGTGTCGAGCACGGCACGCAGACCGACGGCCAGCTGCTCACCGAGGCCGGGCGGGGCCGCGACCACCGCCCACTGGGCGAGGCCCCCGGTCTCCACGGCGTGCGGGGCACGCTCGCGCAGCGCCCGCATCACCGGCGTCCACGGCACCTCCCCCCCAAAGTCGGCCTCGGCGGTCTCCGGCCCGCTCGTGTCGTCCGCGAGCCGGGCCACGGCGGCGATGGCGGCCGGGGTCTCGTTCTCGAAGACGTCCTGGGCGCTGAAGACGATGCCCTTGCGGTTCCCGCGCGCGGCGAGCTGCATCGACATGATGGAGTCACCGCCCAGCTCGAAGAAGCTGTCCTCCACACCGACCTGCTCCAAGGAGAGGACGTCGGCGAAGAGTTCGCACATCAGCTTCTCCGCGGCCGTGCGCGGCACGCGGCCCGCGGTGGCGGTGAACTCCGGTGCGGGCAGCGCCTTGTGGTCGACCTTGCCGTTGACGGTCAGCGGCAAGGCGTCGAGCACGACAAGGGCGGCCGGAATCATGTAGTCGGGCAGAGTCCGTGCGAGCCGCGTACGCAGGTGGTCCGGATCGGCGTGCTCCCCGACGGGGACGACATATCCGACGAGCCGTTTCTCGCCGGGCCGGTCCTCACGGGCGACCACGATCGCCTGGGCGACACCGGGCAGCGCGGCCAACGCGGCCTCCACCTCGCCGAGTTCCACCCGGAAGCCCCGGATCTTCACCTGCGCGTCCGCACGGCCCGCGAAGACGAGGTCACCGTCGTCCGTCCAACGGGCCAGGTCCCCGGTGCGGTACATCCGCTCCCCGACGGCGAACGGCGACGCCACGAACCGCTGCGCCGACAGAGCCGCCCGCCCCGGATAACCCCGCGCCAGCCCGGCACCGGCGAGGTACAACTCGCCCGCCACGCCGGGCGGAACCGGCTGGAGAAAGGCGTCGAGCACATACGCCTGACGGTTCGTCAGGGGATGCCCGACCGGCAGCACTCGGCCGGTGTCCTGGCCCGGCTCCAGAAGGTGCCAGGTCGCGCACAGGGAGACCTCGGTGGGCCCGTACAGATGCCGGACGCGGACGCCGGGGCAGGCCGCGCGCACCCGCTCCACAGCCTCCAGGAGTACGACATCGCCGCCGGTGAGGACTTCCCGTGCACCTGTGAAACAGTCGGGCGCCTCCTCGGCCAACACCCGGAACAAGCCTGCGGTGACGTGCACATGGGTCACTCCGGCGGCGATGTGCTCCCGGACGGCCACGGCGTCCACCGCAGCACCCGGCTCGGCCACGACCACCCGAGCCCCGCTCGCCAACGGCACCCACACCTCGAACAACGAGATGTCGAAGGCATGCGGGGCATGGAACAGCACCACGTCACCGGGACCCACACCCCAGCCCGACTCCCCCACCAGCGCCGCCACACTCCCGTGCGGCACAGCGACACCCTTGGGCGTGCCGGTCGAACCGGACGTGTACATCACGTACGCGAGATCGTCCCCGGCCACCGCGACGCCGGGAACCTCGCCCTCGCCCTCGACGACCGCGTCGATCGTCACGACGGGGGCCGAGTCCTCCAGCACGAACGCGACCCGCTCCGCCGGATACGCACTGTCCACCGGAACGTACGCCGCCCCCGCCTTCCACACCCCCAACAGCGCCCCGATCAGACCGACCGACCGCTCAAGACGCACAGCCACCCGATCACCCCGGCCGACCCCACGCTCCCGCAGACGCGCCGCCACCCGATCCGAAGCCGCATCCAACTCCCCGTACGACACCCGTCGCTCGCCGTCGACCACAGCCACCGCGTCCGGCGCCTGCGTCGCCCGCGCGCGGAACAGTTCCAGCACCGAGGATCCCGCCGGGATGTCACCGGCGGTGGCGTTCCAGCCCTCCACCACCAGCCCGCGCTCCAGGGGGCCCACGACGTCGACCCGGCCGACCGGCGCGGACGGATCGGCGACGATCTGTTCAAGGACCCGTTCGACCTGGCGGGCCACGTGGAGGGCCTCGTCGCGGTCGAAGAGGTCGGGCCGGTAGGTGACGTGCACCCGCATCCGGTCGCCGGGCATGACCCCGACCGCCAGCGGATAGCTGGTGCTGGCACGGGTGTTGACGCGGGCGACGGTGATCTCGTCGTCCTGGGCGGTGAGTCCGGCCGGGTCACCCGGATAGTTCTCGAACATCAGCATGGTGTCGAACACGGTGCCCGCGCCGCACAGGGACTGGATCTCCGCGAGGCCGACGTGCTGGTGGGCGAGCAGCGCCGACTGGCTGGTCTGGAGGCGGGTCAGCATCGCCAGCACGCTCTCGTCGCCGTCGAGCCGCACCCGTGCGGGCACGGTGTTGAGGAACATCCCCACCATGGACTCCGCCCCGGCCAGCTCCGGCGGGCGGCCCGCGACGGAGATGCCGAAGACGACGTCGGTGCGTCGGGCGAGCCGGCTCAGCACCATCGCCCAGGCGCCTTGCGCGAGGGTGTTGAGGGTGAGGCCGTGGGATCGGGCCAGGGTGGTCAGGGCGCGGGTCAGCTTCTCGGTGAGCAGCAGCGAGTCGCCTTCCGTGGCCGCCGGTTGCCGGCCCGTAGCCGTCGGCGCGATCAGGGTGGGCTCGTCGGCGTCCGCCAGTTCGGTCCGCCAGGCCTCGCGGGCCGCCTCCTTGTCCTGCCGGGACAGCCAGGCCAGGTGATCGCGGAAGGAGGGCGCCGGGGCAAGCCCGGAGGCGTCGCCGCCGGCGGCGTAGATCCGGGACGCCTCGTCGAGAACGATCGGCGTGGACCAGCCGTCCAGCAGGATGTGGTGGGAGGTCATGACGAGGCGGTGGCGGCGCTCGCCGAGCCGGACGAGGAGCAGCCGCAGCAGCGGGGCACGCGTCAGGTCGAAGCGTTCGGTGCGCTCCGCTTCCGCCAGCGCCTCGGCCTCGGCGAGCGCCTCCGTCCCGGGTCGCCCGGAGAGGTCGACCTCGCGCCAGAGGGGCTCGGCCGCGCCGGTGACGGCCTGGACGCTGCGCCCGTCGGCCAGTTCGTGGAAGCTCACCCGCAGCATGTCGTGCCGGGCGACCAGGGCGTTCCAGGACCGGTGCAGCCGGTCGGCGTCCAGCGGGCCGGTGAGGTCGAGCACGCGCTGGGTCTCGTAGACGTCGGGGCCCCGGTCGCCGTAGGCCGTGTGGAAGAGGAGTCCTTCCTGGAGCGGGGAGAGCGGCCAGACGTCGCTCAGGGCAGGGAGCGTGGACTCCAGTTCCTCCACGTCGGAGCGGGTGAGGGTGAGAAGGGGGAAGTCGGACGGGGTGTGGCCGCCGGCCGCCGGGTCCGCGAGGTGCGCGGCGAGGCCGGTGAGGAGGGCGAGCCAGGTGCTGCCGAGCTCCTCCGCGTCGGCGGCGTCCACGATGTTCCCGGCCCAGTTCAGGGTGATGGTCAGCGCCGGGCCGTCCGGGGTGTCGCGGACCACGGCGGCGGCCTCGATCTTGTGCAGCAGCGGTGTGTCGGGGGCGACGATGCCGCCGAGGGCGGACGGTCCGGCCGGCTGCCAGGCTTCCGGTTCAGGTGCGGAGGCGGGGAAACGGCCGAGGTAGTTGAAGCCCACCTGGGGGGTGGGGAGTTGGGCCAGGACGGGCGCGGTGTCGGGGTTCAGGTGGCGCAGCAGTCCGTGACCGAGCCCGTCGCCGGGCACGGCTCGTATCTGCTCCTTGACCGCCTTCAGCAGGGCTCCTGCCGCCGGTCCGCCGGCCAGTGCGTCCGTGAGGTCGATGTCCGCGGTGTCCAGCCGTACGGGGTGGGTGTCCGCGAACCAGCCGACCGTGCGGGAGAGATCGACGTCGGCGAGCGGCTCGCGGCCGTGGCCCTCGACATCGACCAGGAGGGCGGTGTCGGCGGCGCCGGAGCGCACGTCGGCGACCGCGCCCGCCAGCGTGGCCAGCAGTACCTCGTGGACACCGCAGTGGAAGGCGGCGGCGACACGGGCGACGAGGTCGTGGGCCGGGGTGCCGGTCAGGGTCCAGGAGCGGTGCCGGAGGGTGGCGGCGGTGTCGCGCGCCGGGTCCAGGGCACGCCCGCCTATCAACGCGTCGCCGTCGCCGAGCAGTTCACGCCAGAGGTCCAGCTCCGCGACCCGGCTCTGGTGCCGCGCCTGGGACTCCAGCAGCCGCGCCCAGTGCCGGAACGACGTTCCCACCGGCGCGGGTTCGGCCGGCCGCCCCGCCACGGCCGCCTCGCACGCGGCCCGCAGATCCGGCAGCAGGATCCGCCAGGACACCCCGTCGACCACCAGGTGGTGCGCCACGAGGACCAGCCTTCCCGGGCGCCCATGCCCGGCGTCCACCCAGACCAGCCGCACCATCGCGCCGCCCGCCGGGTCCAGCCTGTCCGCGGCGTCCCGTGCCGCCCGCTCCGCGGCCCGGTCGAGGTCCTCACCGGTGCGGGGCTCGACACGCGCCACGAGTGGGACGGGGTCCACGGAGCCGCGCTCCGCGACCACCAGGGCCGCGGTGTCGTCCGCAGCTCGGGCGCGCAGCATGTCGTGGGTGTCCAGCAGGGTGCCGAGCGCGGCGGCCAGTGTCCGCTCGCCCAGCGCCGGCGGCGCCGCGACGACCGCCCACTGCGCGAATCCGGGGCGGGCGGCGGCAGGGCCCAGGGCACGCATGACGGGGGTCCACGGCAGTGAGCCGACGGCGTCGCCGGTCTCGGCCGGGGCACTCGCCTCGGCCGGGCGGGCGGCGAGGGCGAGCCGCTCGGGTGTACGCAGATCAAAGACCTGACGCGGTGTCAGCACCAGGTCGGCCCGGCGGGCGCGGGCGACGACCTGCATCGAGGTGATCGAGTCGCCGCCCAGATGAAAGAAGTCGTCCTCGACGCCGACGCGTTCCAGGCCCAGCACCGCCGCGACGATCTCGCACAGCGTCCGCTCGGCGTCGGTGCGAGGCGCGCGGTCCGTCGCCCGGCCCGCGAAGTCGGGTGCGGGCAGCGCCTTGCGGTCGACCTTGCCGTTGACGGTCAGCGGCAGCGCGTCGAGCACGATCAGGGCGGCCGGGACCATGTACTCGGGCAGCACCTTCGCCAGGTGCTCGCGCAGCAGCTCGGCGTCCAGGTCCTCGCCGTCCGGGACGACGTACCCGATCAGCCGCTTCTCCCCGGGGCGGTCCTCGCGGGCGGTGACGACGGCCTGACCGACGCCGGGCCGCGCGGCCAGCGCGGCCTCCACCTCGCCGAGTTCCACCCGGAACCCGCGGACCTTGACCTGGGCGTCGGCCCGCCCCACGAAGACCAGTTCCCCTTCGTTGGTCCAGCGCACCAGGTCCCCGGTGCGGTACATCCGCTGCCCGTCCGCGAACGGACAGGCCACGAACCGCTCGGCGGTCGACGCGGCCCGGCCCGCGTAGCCACGGGCGAGTCCGGCACCGGCGATGTACAGCTCGCCCGTCACGCCGGGGCCGACGGGATGCAGACAGGCGTCGAGAACATACACCTGACGGTTTGTCAGCGGTCGGCCGACCGGCAGTACTCGGGGAGTGTCCTCGCCCGGCTCCAGAAGGTGCCAGGTCGCGCACAGGGAGACCTCGGTGGGCCCGTACAGATGCCGTACCCGTACCTCGGGGCAGGCCGCGCGCACCCGCTCCACGGCCCGTCCGGGCACCAGGTCTCCGCCGGTGAGCACCTCCCGCGCTCCCGTGAAGCACTCCGGCGCCTCCTCGGCCAGCACCCGGAACAGGCCTGCGGTGACGTGCACATGGGTCACCCCGGCGGCGATGTGCTCCCGGACGGCCGCCGCGTCCACCGCCACGCCCGGCTCGGCCACGACCACCCGAGCCCCGCTCGCCAACGGCACCCACACCTCGAACAACGAGATGTCGAAGGCATGCGGGGCATGGAACAGCACCACGTCACCGGGACCCACACCCCAGCCCGACTCCCTCACCAGCGCCGCCACACTCCCGTGCGGCACAGCGACACCCTTGGGCGTGCCGGTCGAGCCGGACGTGTACATCACATAGGCGATGTCGTCCCCGGTGACCGTGACGGACACACGGTCGCCCTCGGCGGCGAGGGCCGAGGGGTCGTCGAGCGACACCAGGCGGACCGGTACGTCGTCGGGCACGAGGGCGCGCGTCCGCCCGTCGCACACCACGGCCGCCGGGTCGCAGTCCGTCAGCAGGAACGCGATCCGCTCCGCCGGGTACGCGGTGTCCACGGGGACGTACGCGGCCCCGGACTTGCCGATCGCGAGCAGCGTGATCAGCAGTTCCGCCGAGCGCTCCAGCACCACGGCGATCCGGTCGCCGGCGCGCACTCCCTGGTCGGCCAGACGGCGGGCCAGCCGGTCGGAGGAGGCGTCCAGCTGGGCGTACGTCAGTGCCCGCTCACCGTCTTGGACGGCGACGGCATCCGGCGCCCGCTCGGTCTGCCGGGCGAACAGCTCCAGGACCGACTCGCCCGGCGGCTCGGCCGCGGTGGCGTTCCAGTGGTCGACGACGCGGGTCCGCTCGGTCGTCCGTATCGCGTCGACGCGCCCCACCGGCTGCAGCGGGTGGGCGGCCAGTTGCTCCAACACCCGGACCAGCCGGCCGAAGATCGCCTCGGCTGCCTCGCGGTCGAAGAGGTCGGGCCGGTAGTCGAGCTTGAACAGCATCCGGTCCTTGGGGACGGCGACGAGGGTCAGCGGGTAGTGGGCCGTCTCCTGGCCGGCGGCGAAGCGCAGGGTGAAGGCGTCGGGGGCAGCGGGCTCCTCGGGCGGGCGAGGGTAGTTCTCGAAGACGACGAGGGTGTCGAAGACCGCGCCCGCGCCGCCGAGCCGCTGGATCTCGGCGAGGCCGAGGTGCTGATGGGCGATCAGCGTGGACTGGCGGGTCTGGAGTTCCTTCAGCACCTCCACCGAGGGCCGCTCGGCGTCGAGTTCGACCCGTACGGGGAGGGTGTTGATGAACATGCCGATCATCGACTCGACGCCGTCGAGACCGGCGGGGCGCCCGGCGACCGTGGCGCCGAAGACGACGTCCGTACGGCCGGACAGCCGGGCCAGGACCATGGCCCAGGCGCCCTGGATCAGGGTGTTGACGGTGAGGCCGTGCCGCCGGGCGAGGCCGACCAGGTCGCCGGTCAGCCGCTCGGGGATGTCGGCGATGAGGCTCTCGGGCAGGACGGGCCCGCGACCGGGGTCGGCCGCCACGACGAGCGTGGATTCGTCGGCGCCGAGGAGTTCGGCCCGCCACGCCTCGCGGGCCGCGTCCCTGTCCTGGCGGGCCAGCCAGGCGAGGTAGTCGCGATAGGAGCTGGGCTCGGGGAGCTTCGCGGCGTCGCCACCGGCCGCGTACACCTCGGTCAGCTCGTGCAGCAGGACCGGCATGGACCAGCCGTCCATGATGATGTGGTGACTGGTGACGATCAGCCGGTGCCGGTTGTCGGCCAGCCGTACCAGGAGCAGGCGGAGCAGGGGCGGGGTGACCAGGTTGAAGCGCTTGGCCCGGTCCTCGGCGGCCAGTTCCGCCAGCCGGGCCGCCGCCGTCTCCTCGTCCAGCCCCGAGAGGTCCTCCACCCGCCACGGCAGGTCCGCCTCGCGCGCGATGACCTGCACGGCCTCGCCCGACTTGCGGCGCCTGAAGCCCGCCCGCAGCACCGGGTGCCGGGCCACCAGCGCCTCCCACGACGCCCGCAGCCGGTCGGCGTCGACGGGGCCGTCCAGGTCCAGGAGCCGCTGCCCTTGGTAGACGTCCGGCCCGTCGCTGTCGTAGGCCGCGTGGAACAGCAGGCCCTCCTGCAGCGGCGACAGCGGCCAGACGTCCTCGACCTGGGATCGGGTCATCGCGTAACTCCTCAGAGACAAGCGTGTGCCGGGCGGACCGGCCGCCCACAGGCCGGTATGGGGCGGGGGATTACGGGTGCTCGTCGGCGAACTCCGCTTCGAGTTCGTCGACTTCGTCCTGATCGAGGTCGAGCAGGGTGAAGTCGGAGGCGGTGTGGCCGCCGGCCGCCGGGTGCGCGGTGTGCGCGGCCAGGCCGTCCAGCAGCCGCAGCCAGATCCGGCCGAGCTGTTGGACGCAGGCGGTGTCGAGCGGGCCGGAGGGGTGGCTCAGCAGCAGGGTGAGTTCGGGGCCTTCGGCGCCGTCGCGGATCACCGCTCCCGCGCCGAGGGCGTGCTTGACGGGCATGTCCGAGTCGTTCGAGGCGCCGAGCGCGGACGGTCCGGCGGGCTGCCAGGCGGCCACGTCCGCCGTGGGGGCGGGGAAGCGGCCGAGGTAGTTGAAACCCACCTGGGGGGTGGGGAGCGCGGCCAGCAGCGGCGCCGTCTCCGGGTTGAGGTGGCGCAGCAGTCCGTGGCCGAGTCCGTCGCCGGGCACGGCCCGGACCTGGTCCTTCACCGCCTTCAGCAGCGCCCCCGCGGCCGGTCCGCCGGCGCCCGCGTCATCGAGGTCGACGCCCGTCAGATCGATCCGGACGGGGTGGACGCTGGTGAACCAGCCGACCGTGCGGGACAGGTCCGCGCCGGACACCGCCGTACGGCCATGACCTTCGACATCGACGAGAACGTCATGGTTCGTACCGGGGCGCCACTCTACGACGGCTGCGGCGAGCGTGGCGAGGAGCACCTCGTGGACACCGCAGTGGAAGACAGCGGGGGTGCGGCCGACGATCACCCGCGCCCGCGCCGACGGCACGGTCCAGACATGGCGTTCGAGGGTGGCAGCCGTGTCCCGGGTCGGGTCGAGCGCCCGTGTGCCGATGGGCGTCTCCGGGGCGCCGAGCACCTTGCGCCAGCCGTCCAGCTCCGCGAGCCGGTCCTCGTGCCGCGCCTCGGACTCCAGCAGGGCCGCCCAGCGCCGGAACGAGGTGCCCACCGCGCCCAGTTCCGCCGCGCGGCCCCGCGCCGCCGCCTCGCACGCGGCCCGCAGATCCGGCAGCAGGATCCGCCAGGACACCCCGTCGACGACGAGGTGGTGCGCCACGAGGGCGAGCCGCCCCACCTGGTCGGGGCCGGCGTCCACCCAGACCAGTCGCACCATCACGCCGGCCTTCGGGTCCAGCCGCCCCGCCGCCGCACGCGCGGCCCGCTCCACGGCCCCGTCCAGCTCACCGGGGTCGGTCACCCGCAGCACGGAGATCAACCCCGAGGGCTCGATGCCACCCCGCTCCCCCACCACGAGCTGCGTCCCGTCCGCCAGCCGGGCCCGCAGCATGTCGTGTGTGTCGAGCAGGACGCCCAGCCCGGCGGCGAGGGTGTCGACGCCCAGCGCGGGCGGTGCGCCGACCACCGTCCACTGGGCGAATCCGGGACGGGCGGCGGTGGCGCCGGCGGCCACGAGGGCGGGGGTGGGCGGGACGGGGCCGGTCTCGACGTCCTGGGTGGCCTCGTCGTCGGTCTCCAGCCGGGCCACGGCGGCGATGGCGGCCGGGGTCTCGTTCTCGAAGACGTCCTGGGCGCTGAACACCACGCCCCGGCGGGTGCCGCGCGCGGCGAGCTGCATCGACATGATGGAGTCGCCGCCCAGCGTGAAGAAGCTGTCCTCCACACCGACCCGCTCCCGGCCGAGCACCTCGGCGAACAGCTCGACCAGGAGCTTCTCGGCGGGGCTGCGCGGCTCCCGGCTCGCGGACGCGGCGAACTTTGGAGCGGGCAGGGACTTGTGGTCGACCTTGCCGTTGACGGTCAGCGGCAGCGAGTCGAGCACGATCAGGGCGGCCGGGACCATGTACTCGGGCAGTCGGCCGGCCAGCTGTGCGCGGACGGCCTCGGTGTCCAGGTCCCCGCCGCTCGGCACGAGGTAGCCGATGAGCCGTTTCTCGCCGGGCCGGTCCTCGCGGGCGGCCACGATCGCCTGGGCCACATCGGGCAGCGCGCCCAACGCGGCCTCGACCTCGCCGAGTTCGACCCTGAAGCCCCGGATCTTCACCTGCGCGTCGGCCCGGCCGACGAAGACCAGCTCGACGCCGGTGGTCCAGCGCACCAGGTCGCCGGTGCGGTACATCCGCTCCCCTGCGGCGAACGGCGAGGCCACGAACCGCTCCGCCGACAGAGCGGCCCGCCCGAGATAGCCGCGCGCCAGCCCGGCACCGGCGACGTACAGCTCACCGGTCACTCCGGGCGGCACCGGCTGGAGGAAGGGGTCGAGGACGTAGACCTGACGGTTGTTGAGCGGCCGGCCCAGCGGCAGGACGTCGCCCTGCTCCTCGCCGGGCTCGAACAGATGCCAGGTCGCGCAAAGGGAGACCTCGGTGGGCCCGTAGAGGTGCCGGACGCGGACGCCGGGGCAGGCCGCGCGCACCCGCTCCACCGCCTCCAGCGGTACGACATCGCCGCCAGTGAGGACTTCATGAACGCCGTCGAAGCAGTCGGGCGCCTCCTCGGCCAGCACCCGGAACAGCCCGGCGGTGAGGTGCACATGAGTCACTCCGGCAGCGATGTGCCGCCGTACGGCCGCCGCGTCCATCGCCACACCCGGCTCGGCGACCACCACCCGAGCCCCGCTCGCCAGCGGAACCCACACCTCGAACAACGAGATGTCGAAGGCATGCGGGGCATGGAACAGCACCGCGTCACCGGGGCCCACACCCCAGCCCGGCTCCCCGACCAGCGCCGCCACGCTCGCATGCGGCACGGCGACGCCCTTCGGCGTCCCGGTCGAGCCGGACGTGTACATCACATACGCGATGTCCTCTTCGGCCGTCGCCACCACCGGGGGCTCGCCCTCGGAGGTGAGGGCCGAGGGGTCGTCAAGGGTCACGACGGGCGCGGAGTCCTTCAGCACGAACGCGACCCGCTCCGCCGGATACGCACTGTCCACCGGAACGTACGCCGCCCCCGTCTTCCACACGCCCAGCAGCGCCCCGATCAGGTCGATGGACCGCTCCAGCCGGACCGCCACCCGATCACCCAGGCCGACCCCGCGGCCCCGCAAGCAGGTCGCCACGCGGTCCGAAGCCGCGTCCAACTCCCCGTAGGACACCCGCCGTTCACCGTCGACGACAGCGACCGCGTCCGGCGCCTGCGCCACCCGCGCGCGGAACTGCTCCAGCACCGAGGAACCCGGCGGGACCTCCCCGGCGGTGGCGTTCCAGCCCTCCACCACCAGCCCGCGCTCCAGCCGCCCCACCAGGCCGACCCGGCCCACCAGCACCGACGGGTCGGAGACCAGCTGCTCCAGCACCCACTGCAGCCGGCCCAGCAGGTCCCGGGCCACGTCGGTGTCGAGCGCATCGGGCCGGTAGGTCACATGGACCTTCATGGGCCGTCCCGGCGTCACGCCGAGGGTCAGCGCGTAGTGGGTCGCCTGGTGGCCCTCGACGTGGGTGAAGGCGAGCGCTCCGGGCGCCGATGCCGCGTCGGGCGGCTGGGGGTAGTTCTCGAACATGAGCATGGTGTCGAAGACCGCGCCCGGTCCGCCCACCCGCTGGATCTCGGGCAGGCTGAGGTGCTGGTGGGCGAGGAGCGCCGACTGGCGGGCCTGAAGCTCGGTCAGCAGCCGCAGCACGGGCTGGTCGGCGTCCAGCCGGACCCGTACGGGCACGCTGTTGATGAACAGGCCCACCATCGCCTCGACGCCGGGCAGTTCGGCGGGCCGGCCGGCGACGGTCGCGCCGAAGACGACGTCCGTGCGGCCGGTCAGCCGGGCCAGAAGCATCGCCCAGGCGCCCTGCATCACGGTGTTGACGGTCAGTCCGTGGCGGCGGGCGAGGGTGGCGAGGGCGTCGGAGAGTTCGGTGGAGAGGGGCAGCTCCTGCTTCTCGGGCAGCGCGGGGGTGCGCTCCGGGTCGGCGGGGGCGACCAGGGTGGGGCCGTCGGCGTCCGCCAGTTCGGTCCGCCAGGCCTCGCGGGCCGCCTCCTTGTCCTGCCGGGACAGCCAGGCCAGGTGATCGCGGAAGGAGGGCGCCGGGCCGAGGCCGGAGGCGTCGCCGCCGGCCGCGTAGACGGCGGCGAGTTCGGTGAGCATGACCGGCATCGACCAGCCGTCCAGCAGGATGTGATGGGAGGTCATCACGGTCCAGTGCCGTTCGGGGCTGAGCCGGACGAGCAGCAGCCGGAGCAGGGGCGCCTTGGCGAGGTCGAAGCGCTCCGCCCGCTCCTCGGCGGCCAGCCGCCGCACCTCGGCGAGGGCCTCCGCCTCGGTCAGGTCCGGTTCCGACAGATCGGCCTCGCGCCAGCGCAGGGCGACCTCGCGCGGGATGAGCTGCACGGTCCGGCCCGACTTGCGGCGGTGGAAGCTGGCCCGTAGAGCGGAGTGCCGGTGCAGCAAGGCCCGCCAGGAGGCGCGCAGCCGGCCGGCGTCGATGGGTCCGTTCAGCAGGTCGGTGCGCTGGATGGTGTAGAGGTCGGGCCCCTGTCCGCCGTACTCGGCGTGAAAGAGCAGACCTTCCTGCAACGGGGACAGGGGCCAGACCTCGGCGAGCGCCGAGCCGTGGACCGGGGGTGTGGACGTCACCGGGAGAGTCCTCCTTCGAGGTCCGCCGCTATCGCTTCGAGTTGCTCGACCTCGTCCTGGTCCAGGTCCAGCAGGGGGAAGTCGGACGGTGTGTGGCCGCCGACCGCCGGGTGGTCGCAGTGGGCCGCCAGTCCGCGCAGCAGCGCCAGCCAGATGCGGCCGAGGGAGTGGGCGGCCTCGTCGGCGAGGACCCGGGCCGGGCGGCCGAGGGTGAGGGTCAGTTCGGGGCCGTGGCGTGTGTCGCGGATGACGGCGCCCGCCTCCAGGGCGTGCGGCACGGGCATGCGCGGATCGTCCGAGCTGTACAGGGCACGCGCGGTGGCCGGCTCCCAGGGCACGGCCGCGCGGGATCCGCCGGGGCCGCCGGCGCGGGCGTCGAACCGGCCCAGGTAGTTGAAGCCGACCTGCGGGACGGGCAGTTCGGCCAGGACCGGCGCGGTCTCGGCGTTGAGGTACCGCAGCAGCCCGTAGCCCAGCCCGTCGCGGGGCACCGCCCGGCTCTGCTCCTTGACGGTCTTCAGCAGCCGCCCCGCCGCGGCCTCGCCGGCCAGCGCCCCGTGCAGGTCGACCCCGCCGATGTCGAGTCGTACCGGGTGGGCGCTGGTGAACCAGCCGACGGTCCGGGACAGGTCGGCGCCGTCCAGCGGGGTACGGCCGTGGCCCTCGACGTTCACCAGGACCGGCGCGAACGGGTCCTGCCGCCAGTGGGCGACGGCTCCGGCCAGCGTGGCCAGCAGGATGTCCTGGACGCCGCAGTGGAACAGCGCGGCCGTCCGGCCGACGAGGGTGGCGGTGTCGTTGTTGCGCAGGGTCCAGGAGTCGTGGCGTACGGTCGCCGCCGTGTCCCGGTCCGGGTCGAGGGGCGGCACACCGGGCAGTGGGGTGGCGTCCCGCAGCAGGGCGGCCCAGGCGGGCAGTTCGGCCACGCGGTGGTCGCGGTGGGCCTCTGCCGCCAGCCGCCGGGTCCAGCTCCGGTAGGAGGTGGCGACCGGGGCGGGACGTGGTGTGCGTCCGGCGGCCGCGGCCTCATAGGCCTCCTTGAGGTCCGGCACCAGGATCCGCCACGACACCCCGTCGACGACGAGATGGTGTGCGGCGACGACCAGCCGCCCGGCCCGCTCGGGGCCGGCGTCCAGCCATACGGCACGGACCATGGCCCCGGCCGCCGGGTCGAGTCGCGCCACGGCATCGCGGGCGGCCTGGTCGGCGGCGTCGGCGAGTTCGGCCGGGGTCGCGGTCCCGGTCGCGTCCACGCGGACGAGGAGACCGGCGGTGTCCGCGCGGTCCTGGGCGTCGGCGAGCAGCCGGGGCCCCGCGCCGTCGTCCGTCACGCGGGCGCGGAGCATGGCGTGGGTGTCGACCATGGCGGCGAGGGCGGCGGCGAGGGCGTCCTGGCGCAGTCCGGGCGGTGCCGTGAGGATCGTCCACTGTGCGAAGGCGCTGCCCGTGACCCGCTCGCCGAGGAAGCACGCCGCGGGCGTCCAGGGCACCTCGCCCGCACCGTCGTCGGCGTCGGCTGCCCGGCCCCCGGTTCCGACGGGCTCGGCGACGACCGCGAGTCGCTCGGGGGTCTTCTCGTCGAAGATCTGCCGGGGCGTGACGAGGAGTCCGGCCTGCCGGGCCCGGGTGACGAGTTGCAGCGAGGTGATGGAGTCGCCGCCGAGCGCGAAGAAGCTGTCGTCGGCGCCGACCCGGTCGAGCCCGAACATCTCGGCGATGGCGGTGCAGAAGACGTCCTCGGCGGGAGTCCTCGGCGCCCTGCCGACGGCTCCGGCGCCGAAGTCGGGCGCGGGCAGAACCTCGCGGTCCAGCTTGCCGTTCGGGGTCAGGGGCAGCTCGTCGAGGACCACCACGGCCGCCGGGACCATGTAGTCGGGGAGCGTGCGGGAGGCGTGGGCGCGGACGGCCGAGGGGTCCGCCTCGCGCCCGTCCGCGGGCACGGCGTAGCCGATCAGCCGGGCGTCGTGGATCGCCGCGACCGCCTGCTCGACGTCCGGGTGGTCGGCGAGCGCGGCCTCGACCTCGCCCAGCTCGATCCGGTGTCCGCGCAGCTTGACCTGTTCGTCGGCCCGTCCGGCGAACACCAGCTCGCCGCCGCGGGTCCGGCGGACCAGGTCACCGGTGCGGTACATCCGTCCGCCGCGGCCGCGCGGGTCGGCGACGAACCGCTCGGCGGTGAGCGCCGGCCGGTGGAGATAGCCGCGGGCCAGCCCGGCGCCGGTCACGTACAACTCGCCCGTCACGCCCGGCGGCACGGGACGCAGGAAGCCGTCGAGGACGTGTACGCCTGCCCGCGCGATCGGGCCGCCGATCGTCAGCGGGCCCGTGTCGTCGAGGGGGGCGGTGACGGTGGAGACGACAGCCGCCTCGGTCACGCCGTACTCGTTGTGGAGGTCGCAGCGGGTTGCCCAACGCCTGCGGGTGTCCGCCGGGAGGGCGTCACCGCCGCTCACCAGCACGCGCAGCGCGGGCAGTTCACGGTCCGGGAGGTGGGTGAGCTGGACGGCGGGCATCACGGCGTGGGTGATGCCGTGGTCGGCCAGCAGGCCGCCGAGCTCGTCGCCGGTGGTGTGCCCGCCGGCGGGCGCCAGCACCAGCCGCCCGCCCGCGCACAACGTCGGCCAGATGTCCGCCATCGACACGTCGAAGCTCGGCGAGACCAGCTGTACGAGACGTGTGTCCGTGCCGATGGCGTACCGCTCGATCCGGTCGGCGACCAGATTCCGCAACCCGCCCCAGGTGACGGCGGCGCCCTTGGGGGTGCCGGTGGAACCGGAGGTGTGGATGACGTACGCGGTGTGGTCGGCGTCGGGGGCCACGAGGACCCGCCCGTCGAGGGCCACCGCCGGTGGTTCCTCGTCCAGGATCACCAGCGGGCCCGCGAACCGCTCCGGCACCATCGGCCGGGTCCGCGCCGTGCACAGCACCGCGTCGGGCGCGGCGTCGGCGAGCACGAAGGCGATGCGGTCCGCGGGGTGGCCCGGGTCGACGGGGACGTACGCGCCGCCCGCGAGCGCGATGCCCAGAAGGGCGGTGATCAGCTCCACCGAGCGGGGCGCCAGGACGGCCACGCGGGAATCGGGGCCGACGCCGTGCGCGACCAGGTGGTGCGCCAGGCGCTCGGCGTCATGGGCGAGTTCGGCATACGTCAGCTCGCGGTCGGCCGCGACGAGGGCGATGCCCGCGGGGGTGCGGGCGGCCTGGTCGGTGAAGCGGCGAGGCGGGAGCGGGGAGGCGTCCGGGTGCGCTTCGCGGGCGTGCGGCGACGGGGTGGGATCGGCTGCGACGCCGGGCACGGTCAGCCGTCCCACCGGCACCGACGGATCCTCGATCATCTGCTCCAGCACCCGTGTCAGGGCGTGCGCCAGGCCTTCGGCGTCCGCGTCCGGGAAGCGGGCGCGACGGTGGGCGAGGCGGAGCTGGAGGCGGTCACCGAGGACGACGCCCAGCGTCAGCGGGTAGTGGGTGCCCTCCACGGTGGAGACGTGGTCCGTCCGCAGGGCGTCGGAGGACTGCGGGGAGCCGACCGCGCGGGGGTAGTTCTCGAAGACGAGGACCGAGTCGAAGGCGGAGCGGGACCCGGTGAGCCTGTGCAGTTCCGGCAGTCCCAGGTGGTGGGAGCCGATCAGCGCGGACTGGCGGCCCTGCAGCGCGGTCAGCATCTCCAGCACCGACTGGCCGCCGTCGAGCGGTACCCGGACGGGCACGGTGTTCATGAACACCCCGACCATCCCCTCGACGCCCGGCAGTTCGGTGGGACGGGCGGCGACCGGGGCGCCGAACACCACGTCGGTGCGGCCCGTGAGCCGCGACAGCACCAGCGCCCAGGCTCCTTGCAGCAGGGTGTTGACCGTCAGCCCACCGCCGCGCGCGAAGGCGACCAGCCGGGCGGTGAACTCCTCCGGGAACTCTCGGGTCAGACAACCGGCGTCGGCCGAGTCCTTCGCCCGTTCCAGGGGATCGACGAGGGTCGGCTCCGCCACCCCGGCCAGCTCGGCCCGCCACGCCGCACGCGCGGCCTCCTTGTCCTGCCGGGCGAGCCACGCCAGATGGTCCCGGAAGGACGGTGCCGGCCCGAGCGCCGAGGCATCGCCGCCGGACGCGTACAGCGCGGAGACCTCGTTGAGGACGACGGACATGGACCAGCCGTCGAAGAGGATGTGGTGCGTGACGACGACGAGCCGGTGACGCGTGTCGGAGAGCCGGACGAGGACGAGGCGCAGCAGCGGGGGCCGGGCCGGGTCGAGTCGTACCGCCTGCTCCCGCGCGGCCGTCTCGGCGAGCCGCGCCTCGGTCTCCCGCGTACCGAGCCCGGAGAGATCGACCTCCCGCCACGGGATCCGTACGTCCTGCACGACGGCCTGGACCAGCCGTCCCGAGGCGAGCCGGTGGAAGCCGGCCCGCAGGGTCGCGTGCCGGGCCGCCACACCCTGCCAGGCCGCCCGCAGCCGGCCGACGTCGAGCCGCCCGCTCAGTTCCAGCACCCACTGGCCCTCGTAGACATCGGGGCCCTGCTCGTCGTAGGCGGCGTGAAAGAGCAGTCCTTCCTGCAGCGGGGTGAGCGGCCAGATCTCGGCGACGCCGGGAACCTTGGCCTCCAGCTCGGCGGACTCGTCCGCGGTGAGGTCGACGAGGGGGACGTCTGCCTGCGCTGCCGCCGCGTCGTGTGTGACGTCGAGCTGTGCCACGGCGGCGAGAGCGGCGGGCGTTTCATGCTCGAAGACGTCCTGGGCGCCGAAGGCGATGCCCTTGCGGTTGCCGCGTGCGGCGAGCTGCATCGACATGATGGAGTCGCCGCCCAGCTCGAAGAAGCTGTCCTCCACGCCGACCCGCTCGCGGCCGAGGACGTCCGCGAAGAGCGCGCAGAGGAGTGCCTCCGCCGGGGTCCGCGGCGCACGGCTTGCCGTCGCCGTGAACTTTGGTGCGGGAAGGGCGTTGTGGTCGACCTTGCCGTGGACGGTCAGGGGCAGGGCGTCCAGGACGACCAGGGCGGCCGGGACCATGTAGTCGGGCAGGACCTGCGCCAGACCGTCGCGCAGGAGGTCGGGGTCCGTGGCGTCGCCGTCCGGGACGAGGTATCCGATGAGCTGCTTCTCGCCGGGCCGGTCCTCACGGGCGACGACGACGGCCTCGGCGACGCCCGGCCGGCCGGTCAACGCGGCTTCCACCTCGCCGGGTTCGACCCGAAAGCCCCGGATCTTCACCTGGGAGTCCGCGCGGCCCGCGAAGACCAACTCGCCGTCCTGCGTCCGGCGGGCCAGGTCACCGGTGCGGTACATCCGCTCCCCGTCCGCGAACGGGGAGGCCACGAATCGCTCGGCGGTCAGCGCGGCCCTGCCCGGATACCCACGGGCCAGGCCGGCACCGGCTATGTACAGCTCGCCCGTCACGCCGGGGGCGACGCACCGGAGCGAGTCGTCGAGAACATGGACCTGACGGTTCGCCAGGGGGTGGCCGATCGGCAGTTCCCGAGCGGTGTCGTCGCCCGGCTCGATGAGGTGCCAAGTGGCGCACAGGGTCGATTCCGTGGGGCCGTACAGATGACGCACGCGCACCTGCGGGCAGGCCTCACGGACCCGCTCCACGGCCTCCAGCGGTACGACGTCACCACCGGTGAGGACTTCCCGTGCGCCGGTGAAGCAGTCGGGCGCCTCCGTCGCCAGCACCCGGAAGAGTCCCGCGGTGACGTGCACGTGCGTGACACCGGCGGCGATGTGACGCCGTACGGCCGCCGCGTCGACCGCCACACCGGGCTCCGCCACGACGATGCGCGCACCCGTCGCCAACGGCACCCACACCTCGAACAGCGAGATGTCGAAGGCGTGCGGGGCGTGGAACAGCACCGCGTCGCCCGGCCCCACGGCCCAGCCGCGGTCGGAGACCAGAGCCGCTACGCCGCCGTGCGTCACGGCGACACCCTTCGGCGTTCCGGTCGAACCGGACGTGTACATCACGTACGCGAGATCGTCCCCGGCCACGGCGACGGACGGAGCCTCGCCGTCGTCCTCGCCCTCGTCGGTGACGACCGCGTCGATCGTCACGACCGGCGCGGAGTCCTCCAGCACGAACGCGACCCGCTGCGCCGGGTACGCACTGTCCACCGGCACATAGGCCGCCCCTGCCTTCCACACGCCCAGCAACGCGCCGACCAGGTCGGCGGAACGTTCCAGCCGGACGGCCACCCGGTCTCCGCGACGGACGCCGCGCCCGCGCAGATGCGCCGCCATGCGGTCGGAGGCCGCGTCCAGTTCCCCGTACGACATCACCCGCTCACCGGCGAGCACCGCCGCCGCGTCCGGTGCCTGCGCCACTCGGGCACGGAACAACTCCAGCACCGAGACCGGCGCTGCCACCGACGTGCCGTTCATCTCTCCCCCTTCGAGGGACGACTGCTTCCGCGTGCCGCTGATGCCGATCAGGGGGAGCCGTCGCCCCGCACCCGGGGGCCACGCAGACCGCCGCCGCCCATGCCGGGACCGCCCGTTCCGCCGCCGGGCATGCCACCTCCCATGCCTCCGCCGGGCATTCCGCCGCCGCGCGTCCGGATCTTCGGGGCCGGCGGACCCTGCGGCGGGACCTGTTCACGGTGGCCGTTGCTGGGGGGCGGAGGCTGCGTCTCGGACTTGCGGAACTGGGTGTTGTACAGGTGGGTGTAGAGGCCGCCGGCGGCGAGGAGTTCCTCGTGGGTGCCGCGTTCGCGGACCTTGCCGTCGTCGATGACGAGGATCTGGTCGGCCTCGCGGACGGTGGAGAGCCGGTGCGCGATGACCAGGGAGGTGCGGTTGCTCAGGGCCGTCTTCAGGGCGCGCTGGACGGCGGCCTCCGATGCGGAGTCCAGGTGGGCGGTGGCCTCGTCGAGCACGACGATCGCCGGTGCCTTCAACAGGAGCCGGGCAACGGCCAGTCGCTGCTTCTCGCCGCCGGAGAGCCGGAAGCCGCGGTCGCCGACGACCGTGCCGAGCCCGTCGGGCAGGGAGGCGACCAGGTCCCAGATGCGGGCCTGCACGCACGCCTCGATCAGCTCTTCCTCGGTGGCCTCGGGGCGGGCGTAGGCGAGGTTCGCACGGATGGTGTCGTGGAAGAGATACGCGTCCTGGGCGACGACGCCGACGGTGGAGCGCAGCGAGTCGAACGTGAGGTCGCGGACGTCCTTGCCGTCGATGCGGACGGCTCCCGAGGTCACGTCGTACAGCCTGGACACCAGGTGGGTGAGGGTGGTCTTTCCGGCGCCGGACGGGCCGACCAGTGCCGTGAGCGTGCCGGGGGCGACGGTGAAGTCCAGTCCGTGCAGCACCTTCGGCACCGCCCTGGCGCGCTCGTCGCCGGAGGCCGGGTGGGTCTCCAGGGAGGCCAGGGAGACCTCCTCGGGCCGGGGATAGGCGAAGGACACCTGCTCGAAGCGGATCTCCGGGGCCGACCCGCTGCTGGGCGCGGGGAGCGCTACGGCGTCCGGGCGCTCCTCGATGAGCGGTTTGATGTCGAGCAGTTCGAAGATCCGGTCGAAACTGACCATCACCGTCAGGGCGTTGGCCTGCATGCTGGAGAGCTGGGTGATGGGGCCGAACAACCGGCCCAGCAGGGTGGCCAGGGCCACCAGGGTGCCCAGTCCGATGACCTCGTCGAGGACGAGTCCACCGCCGACGCCGTACACGAGGGCGGTGGTGAGCGCGGTGAGCAGGGCCATGAGGATGAACGCGAGGCGACTGAAGATCGTCAGCCGTACGCCGACCTCCCGCACCTTCTCCGCCTCGCTCTGGTACTTCGCCAGTTCCTCCACCGGGCGGCCGAACAGCTTGGCGAGCATGGCGCCTTGCACATTGAAACGCTCGTGAATCGTTCCGCTCAGGTTGGCGTGCAATTCCATTTGCTTCCTGGAATGCGCCTGAAGCCGACGGCCGATGTACATCCAGGGCAGGAAGAACACCGGCAGCAGCACGAGTGCGATCAGACTGACGAGCCAGGAGAGATAGAACATCTCGGCGAGTACCAGCACCACGGTGAGGGAGCCGGTCGCCGACAGCAGCAGGGTGGTGAGGGCCTGCTGGGCCATGACCACGTCGGTGTTGAGCCTGCTGGAGAGGGCGCCGGTCTGGGTGCGGGTGAAGAAGGCCAGGGGCAAGCGCTGCACATGGCGGAACGCCTGGACCCGCAGGCCGTAGCTGACTCCCTGGCCGATACGGCCGGAAAGCGCGCTCTGCGCGAGCTGGGTCACGGACCCGACCAGGGCGAGCGCGGCCACGAGCAGGGCCAGGCCGGCGACGACGCCGGCGTCGTCCTTCAGGATCCCGCTGTCGACTATCTCCTTCAGCACCAGCGGAGTCGCGACGATGATGAGTGAATCGACGAGCGTGATGAGGATGAGGGCGATCACCGCGCCGCGATGCGGTTGGACAAAGGCGAGTACCCGCCGCGGTGTTCCCGGCCTGATCTTTGAGGGCTCCGAATCATCGCCGCCCTTCATCATCACCCCACCGGGGGTCTGAGTGACCAGCATGTCGAGGAGGACCTCCTGCTGTAGGGATTGGGTGAAGCAGCGAACGCGAATGGGCGGAGAGTCTCTCGGGTGCATTCCCGCACCGCGATCCGGGAGGCGACGATACCTGTCTGAATTCCGGCCAACCACGCGATCCCGCTGGGCTTTTGGGCGTTCCTGTCCTGCCCGAGGGGGACAGCCGAAGATAACGTGCACATGACAGAAATGCGGGCGTACTTCGCACATGGAAGTACGGGAAGCGCATCGGGTCAGCCGTACGGCATACCGTTCCGGCCGGGCGGCGTCAGACAATGCCGCCCGGCCGGAAGGCTTCCGCTCGCCGCGAGAGGGGTAAGCGGCGCCCGCGTCCAACTGCTCGCACCACACAGTTGGACAAGCCGGTTGAACAGGCCGGTGAAATCACACGGTCGGACAGGCCGACGAATCGGCCGGGGAATCCGATGAATCGTTGCCCTGGGCGGTATTCTTCTCGACCCGGGCGGCGACCTCTTCCCAGATATGCGCGCACTCGCGGGCCAGATGGGCCACGGTGCCGCTCCAGTACGGCGGGACGGTGTCGACGATTCCCTCCCACTCGTCCGGCGGAAGCATGTGCACGCTGAGGAGCCGCAGCAACTGCCGCCCGGTCTCGTTGAGCCGGAGAGCGGGGTCCGCCTTGAGCCGGTTCACCGCCGAGAGCCCTTCCGTGAAGGCGGACCCGGCGGCCGTGTCGTGCCGGTCCTCACCATAGGGAGTGCGGGGCACGACCTTCAGGATCTCCTCACGCGGACGGGGCCGGACGCCCCGTGGCCTTGGAGGGAGCAGCGGCTCCTCCCCTCGGCCGAGGCGATTGCGCACATCCCGCGCGGTCTCCGGGGAAATGCCGGCGGCCCGGGCTATCTGACGTAGCGACAGATTCGGGTTCTGCGTGATGAGTTCGCCTGCCCGCCTGCGCCCCTCGGCGATGTCGACGGGACGGACCCGCCCGTCCCGGCCGATCCTCGCGACGTCCCCGGGCGCGCCGACCGTCGCCGACCGTCGGACATCGGCGACCGTACCGGCGGCGATACCGGTGACGGAGGCGATCTTCCGGTCCGACCACTGCGGATGCGTGGCGATGATCCGCGCGGCGGCCCGTTTGCGGTCCGGCAGTGACAGCGGCAGTCCATGCCGCACGTTCGACTCGACGGCGAGCACGAAAGCGTCCGCCTCGGTGCCCTCGTAGAAGGTCACCGCGATGGTGCTGTGGCCGCGCAGTTGGGCGGCACGCAGTCGGTGCAGTCCGTCGATCACCCGCATCGATTCGCGGTGCACGATGATGGGCGGCAGTGGACCGTCCAATTCCGCGAGAGCCGCCACATGGTCCGGGTCCTCGCCGCCGTTTCTCGGTGAACCTTCCACGGATAATGATCGAATATCGATGTCGACGATCCCGTCATTGGTACTCCCCCGTCGCACCCACATCTCCGTTCGCTCGATCAACGCCTTCCTCATGCGTCGCACCTTCGGGCGACGCATTCCGGCACACCCGATTCCGCTGCCACGAGTGGATCAATCGACCCTCGTCGCAATTTGATCCGGGGTGACGTGCACCGACATCAGGCGCTCATATCGTGGCGACCGGGTCATCGATGCCGGCACTGTACGGCTGCGTCACCACTGCGCCCGCCGCAGTCAGGTCGTGGGGCACTTCGATTCCCCTACCTGTGGAGTCCGCTCGAGCGAGGAGCCGAACTGTGACGCACCCGCTTTTCGAACGAGCCTCCAGGTGAACAAGAGTCCTTTTCCCTGGCGCGTTCACTCTAACAGCAGCGCACAGTCCAGAGGGCGGGCCAGTGGCGCCATCCAGCACGTGAGGCGGCCCGTCAATTCCGCTGAACAGGAAACCTCTACACGGCAGCACGGAAGCCGGAACGACTCATTCTCCCTTTCCTTCCGGCAATTTCTCGCCCATTCAACCACCGGCCGACCGCTCGGTCGGGCCGGGGGAATACTCGATGCCATAGGCGGCGGCCGTTAGAGGGCGCGCCGAAGCCCCCGGAAGCGGAATTCCCCTCCCTCCCGCAGAGCCGCCAATCCAGGATGCGCACCCCGACAGCCGATCAGAGCCCTTTCGCCATGGATCTGCGCAGCCCTGACTTCACCGCCGGCGCCCGATGCTCTCACCGAGGGGGTTTCAGCGACGTAACAGCCGTCCGGCCTGCACCATCGCGACCGCATCGCACATCCCGGGTTGCAGCGGGGTAACGGCAGGCGTTCCGGCGCGGTAACCATCGCCGCGCTCTACTGAGCAACGGATCGCGATGACCCCCCACTCCGACCCGGGAGGCCCCATGAGCAACGCCACCAGTCTCTGCGCCACATGCGGCATCGAGTTCGTCCCGACGTCCCGTCGCCGCGACCGCCCCGACTCACGCTTCTGCACTGCCACATGCCGTGCACTCTGGGAGCGGACGCATGGCACGCGGATCGCCCCCGCCCCGCCCACGGCCGAACCGGCGGGCACGGGCGAGGCGGTTGAGGCGGTTGAGGCGGCTGAGGCGGTCAAGATGCTCGGGTCGGTCGGAGCGGCCGGGGCCGACGCCGGCCACTCGGTGCCGTTGCCGCCGCTGGGTACCGAGCACTCATGCCCCCACTGCGGGCACCAGCTCACGATCGTCAACTTCGTGCAGCCGGGCCTGGATTCGGCCGGTGCCGTGGACGCGGCCGACGAGGGGGACCTGGGCAGCCGCTACTCCGCGGGGTGAGTGGCGCCATTACGCGGTCCGCGACACATCCCCGTCCGGCGAACCGGCCGAGAGAGGGTTTCGTCGACCTCAGCTCCGGAGACCTGTCAGCGTGCTCAGACGGTGCCGTCGGGGCGGTGCAGAAGCGGGCGCAGGGTCTCGATGACGCTCGGGTCGTCCACCGTGGACGGGATGGGTTCGTCGAGGCCGTCGGCGATACCGCGCATCGTCTTGCGCAGGATCTTCCCCGAGCGCGTCTTGGGCAGGGCGGCCACGACGGCGACCTCCTTGAGGGAGGCGACGGCGCCGATGCGCTCGCGTACGAGTTGGACCAGTTCGGCCTCGACCTCTTCCGGGTCGCGGGCGGTGCCCGCCTTCAGGACGACGAAGCCGCGGGGGACCTGCCCCTTGAGGGTGTCCGCGACGCCGATCACGGCGCACTCGGCGACATCGGGGTGTGCGGCCAGGGCCTCTTCCATGCTGCCGGTAGACAGCCGGTGTCCGGCGACGTTGATGACGTCGTCGGTACGGCCCATGACGTACACGTAGCCGTCCTCGTCGAGGTGCCCGCTGTCGCCGGTGAGGTAGTAGCCGTCGTAGGCGGAGAGGTAGGAGGCGACGAAGCGGGCGTCGTCGTTCCAGAGGGTGGGAAGCGAACCGGGCGGCAGGGGAAGCTTCACGACGATCGCGCCGTCGACGCCGGCCGGCACGGGCTGCCCCGAGGGGTCGAGGACGCGCACGTCCCAGCCCGGAAGTGGACGGGTGGGCGAGCCGGGTTTGACGGGGGCGGCCTCGATGCCGACCGGATTGGCGACGATCGGCCAGCCGGTCTCGGTCTGCCACCAGTGGTCGATCACCGGGATGTCCAGGAGGGCGCTCGCCCAGTGGTAGGTCTCGGGGTCGAGGCGCTCACCGGCGAGGAAGAGGTAGCGCAGCCGGGACAGGTCGTAGTCGGCGGTGAGTGCGCCCTTCGGGTCCTCCTTCCTGATGGCGCGGAAGGCGGTGGGCGCCGTGAACATGGTCTTGACGCGGTGCTCGGCGGCGACCCGCCAGAACTGGCCCGCGTCCGGGGTGCCGACCGGCTTGCCCTCGTACAGCACCGTCGTGGCACCGGCCAGCAGCGGCCCGTAGACGATGTACGAGTGCCCGACGACCCAGCCGACATCGGACCCGGTGAACATCGTCTCGCCCGGGCCGATGTCGTACACGGCACCCATCGACCAGTGCAGCGCCACCGCGCAACCGCCGCAGTCGCGGACAACTCCCTTGGGTTTCCCGGTCGTTCCGGACGTGTAGAGGATGTAGAGGGGGTCGGTCGCGGCCACGGGAACACAGTCGGCCGGCGGTGCGTCGGCGACCACGCCGGCCCAGTCGAGGTCGTCCGGCCCCAACGCGGCTTGCTCCTGCGGCCGTTGGAGGATGATCCGCTTCTGCGGCTTGTGCCCGGCGAGTTCGATCGCGCGGTCCAGCAGCGGCTTGTACGGGATGACGCGCTTGCCCTCGATGCCGCAGGAGGCGGAGACGATCACCTTGGGGGTGGCGTCGTCGATGCGGACCGCGAGTTCGGGTGGGGCGAACCCGCCGAAGACGACCGAGTGGACGGCCCCGATGCGTGCACAGGCCAGCATCGCGATGGCGGCCTCAGGGACCATCGGCATGTAGATGACCACCCGGTCGCCGTGTCCCACACCGAGCCCGGCGAGTGCCCCGGCGAAGGCCGCGACCTCGTCCCTCAGTTGGGCGTAGGTGTAGGTGCGCCCGGTGCCGGTCACCGGGGAGTCGTAGACGAGCGCGGGCTGTTCGCCCCGGCCGGCCTCGACATGCCGGTCCACCGCGTTGAAGCAGACGTTGAGCCTGCCGTCCGGGAACCAGCGGTAGAAGGGCGCGCCCGAGGAGTCCAGGGCACGGGACGGCGCCACCTCCCAGTCGACGCCCTGCGCCGCCCGCAGCCAGAAGCTCTCCGGGTCTTCGAGGCTGGTGCGGAAGACGTCGTCGTACATTCCCATCGCGCTCTCCTTGACCAGAGTCGTGGTGCCCTGCCTGCAACCATGTCACATGTTGATCACGTGGCAGGCCAGGCTGTGGACAGCCTTCACGAGTGGTCGTCCAGGATCTCGTCGGCTTTGCGCGCCGCGTCGTCGTTCCAGCGGCGCCGTGCCTCCAATGTCGCCCGGTGCCGGGCGATGAGCTGATTCTGGATGCGTACGTCGATGGCGTGCACGGTGCGGACGTAGCCGGTCCGCTGCTTGCAGCGGGCGTCGGCCGTCGCGGTCCGCTTCTCGAGGGCGGAGGGCTCGTCGGCGTCGCGGGACGCCCCGTTCAGCCGGTCCTCCAGCTCCTGGCGTCGGCGGTCCTCACCCATCTCGGCGTCCCTGGGGCTTGCGTAGCGGTAGCCGGCTTTGCGCATACAGGCCGACCACGCCCTGTCCGCCTCCTTCCAGACGGGGGACAGCCTGCCCTGCTGGATGCTCTTGGTCTGAAGGTCCAGGACCGGATCCTTGCGGTCCTGCGGATTCGCCCCGTAGATCGCGCGGTCCGCCTCGCCGAGACAGCCGCGCCTCGGGATGCGGTGGCCGTGCACGCTCGTCGGATCCTCCCCGACGAACTGGCCGGTGAGCGCGAGGTATTCGGACAGGGTCCAGTTCTTCTCCGGGTAGCGGCGCTCGTGGTCGGCCCGCGCCGCCTGGTAGCCGTACCGCGCGGCCTGCTCGGGGTCCTGGACGCCGTAGCGGAGGTCGTCGGAGGCGTACAGGGCAAGCTGCACCACCCCTGTGCCCGCCGGACGTCGGGGCCAGGCGGGGAGGGGGTCGATGTCGAGGTTCCTCAGGCCTCCGAAGCCGAGGCGGACCATGCACTCCTTGGCGAGCGTCCACCTCGCCGTCCCGACCGTACGGCTGTCGCTCTCGGCCATGTCGTAGGCGGCAAGCGGCTGGAAGCGCGGGTCGTTCGAGGAGGTGGGGCTCGCGTGGGATGCGGGCGGGCCGGGTTGCTGCCCGCATCCTGCGAGGGCCAGGGCCAGGGCGAGGACCGGTAAGAGGGGGGCGGCTGTGCGCATGGGGCCACCTCATCAGGGCCCGGGAAAAACGGACCGTGGCGGAGGCCACACTTCCGGGTCACAGCCGCATTACAGGGTCCGGCGCCGGTCAGCCGTTCGCGAGCAGTTCCAGCGTGTCGATCACGCGGTTGGAGAAGCCCCACTCGTTGTCGTACCAGGCGACCACCTTGATGTGGCGGCCGTCGACGCGGGTGAGGGCCGAGTCGAAGATCGACGAGGCGGGGTTGCCGGTGATGTCGGACGAGACGAGGGGGTCCTCGGAGTACTCCAGGACGCCGGCCAACGGACCCTCCGCCGCGGTGCGGTAGGCCGCCAGTACGTCCTCGAGGGTGACGTCCCGCGCGACGGTGGTGTTGAGCTCCACGATCGAGCCGACCGGAACCGGTACGCGGATGGAGTCGCCCGACAGCTTGCCGTCGAGGCCCGGCAGCACGAGGCCGATCGCCTTGGCGGCGCCCGTCGTGGTCGGCACGATGTTGACCCCCGCGGCACGCGCCCGGCGGGCGTCGCGGTGCGGGCCGTCCTGCAGGTTCTGCTCCTGCGTGTAGGCGTGCACCGTGGTCATGAATCCGTGCTCGATGCCGGCGAGTTCGTCGAGGACGGCGGCCAGCGGCGCGAGCGCGTTGGTCGTGCACGAGGCGTTCGAGACGATCGTGTGCAGGGCCGGGTCGTAGACGTCGGTGTTGACGCCGTAGGCGAGCGTGACGTCCGCGCCGTCGGACGGCGCGCTGACGAGGACCTTCCGGGCGCCCGCGTCGAGGTGGGCGCGGGCGGCCTTGGCGGAGGTGAAGCGGCCGGTGGCCTCCAGCACGACGTCGACGCCGAGCTCGGCCCAGGGCAGCTGCGCCGGCTCCCGCTCGGCGAGGACCTTGATGCGGCGGCCGTCGACGACGAGGGTGTCGCCGTCCACGGTCACGGGGCGGCCGAGCCGACCGGACGTGGAGTCGAAGGCGAGGAGCCGGGCGAGGGCGGTGGGCTCGGTGAGGTCGTTGACGGCGACGATCTCGAGGTCGCTGTCGCGTTCGAGCAGGGCGCGCAGCACGTTGCGCCCGATGCGGCCGAATCCGTTGATGGCGATGCGAGTCATGGGTGTCCCTGGTGTCCCTTGGTGTGCCTGCGGTTCTCGTCACCACCAGCCTTCCGTGCGGGACCCGGCCATGGCCGTGGCGTGAGCGCCATGGTTCGCAAGGATCGCGCCAGCCAGCCGTAGGACGGGCTACTGCCGTACGACGGGCTACTCACCCTTGGTGAAGGTGCGCCGGTACTCGCTCGGCGTGGTCCCGAGGATGCGCTGGAAGTGCATGCGCAGATTGGCGCCGGTGCCCAGACCCACGTCGGTCGCGATCTGCTCGACGCTCCGCTGCGACCGCTCCAGCAACTCGCGGGCCAGGTCGATACGGGCGCGCATGACCCATTGCATCGGCGTGTACCCGGTGTCCTCGACGAAGCGCCGCGAGAAGGTGCGCGGTGAGACCGCCGCGTGCTCGGCGAGGGCTTCCAGGCCGAGAGGTTCGTCGAGCCGGTGCAGGGCCCACTCGCGGGTGGCGGCGAACCTTTCGCCGAGCGGCTCGGGCACGCTGCGTGGTACGTACTGCGCCTGGCCGCCGCTGCGGTAGGGGGCCGCGACCAGACGCCGGGCCGCGTGGTTGGAGGCGGCCACGCCGAGGTCACCGCGCAGGATGTGCAGGCACAGGTCGATGCCCGAGGCGGCACCGGCCGACGTCAGCACGCTGCCCTCGTCGACGAACAGGACGTTCTCGTCGACCCGGACGAGGGGGTGCTTCTCGGCGAGCGCCCGTGTGTAGTGCCAGTGTGTGGTGGCGCGCCTGCCGTCGAGCAGGCCCGTGGCGGCGAGCGCGAAGGCGCCCGTCGAGATGGCGGCGAGGCGGGCTCCTCGGCCGTGGGCGGCGGTCAGCGCGTCGACGACGGACCGCGGCGGGTCCTCGCGATCCGGGAACCGGTAGCCGGGCACGAAGACGATGTCGGCCCAGGCGAGCGCGTCGAGCCCGTCGGCGACGTGGTACGCCAGCCCGTCCCCGCCGGTCACCAGCCCGGGCGCCGCGCCGCACACCCGTACCTCGTACGGCATGCTCGCGCGCGTCGTGAACACCTGTGCCGGGATGCCGACATCGAGCGGTTTGGCACCTTCGAGCACGAGGACGGCGACACGGTGCAGGCGGGAGGGGGACACGGGAACAGGGTACGAGCGGTCGGGGGCGCAGCGATCATCCGCACCTGCTCCCTCTTGTCCCGAACGGCACATCACCCGTACGCTCACCAACCGTACCGACCAGATGGTATGCCATGTGGGAGCGCCGAAGGAGCCGCCGGAGATGAGCAGGATCAACCGCCAGGTGCGTCTGGCCGCCCGACCCGTGGGAGAGCCGCGGCCCACCGACTGGGAGCACGTCGAGGAGCCGGCCGGGCAGCCGGGCGACGGGGAGTTCCTGGTGCAGGTGCTCTGTCTGTCGATCGACCCGGCGATGCGCGGCTGGATGAACGCGGGCCGGTCCTACATCCGCCCGGTCGAGATCGGCGAGGTGATGCGGGCCGGTGCGGTGGGAAGGGTGATCGCCTCCCGGCACTCCGGGTTCGCGGTCGGCGACCATGTGTCGGGCTCGTTCGGCGTGCAGGAGTACTGCGTGTCGGACGGACGCGACGTGACCAAGGTCGACCCGGCGGCCGCTCCCCTGCCGACCTACCTCGGTACGCTCGGTATGTCGGGCCTGACGGCCTACTTCGGCCTGATCGACATCGGACGTCCCGAGCCCGGCCAGACCGTCGTGGTCTCCGGGGCGGCCGGGGCCGTCGGCAGCGTCGTCGGGCAGATCGCCAAGATCCTGGGCTGCCGGGTCATCGGCATCGCCGGCGGTGAGGCCAAGTGCCGGATGGTGGTGGACGAGTTCGGGTTCGACGCCGCGATCGACTACCAGAACGAGGACATCCGCAAGGCACTGCGCGAGCACGCCCCCGACGGCGTCGACGTGTACTTCGACAACGTCGGCGGAGATGTTCTGGACGCCGTGCTGCTGCGGCTGGCGCGCGGGGCCCGCATCGTGGTCTGCGGCGCGATCTCCCAGTACAACAGCACCAAGCCGCAGGGCCCCGCCAACTACCTGTCGCTGCTGGTGAACCGCGCCTCCATGACGGGCTTGGTGGTCTTCGACTACGCCGACCGGTACGCCGAGGGCATCACTCAGATGGCCACGTGGCGGGCGGAGAGCCGCCTGAAGTCCCTGGAGGACGTGGTGTCCGGCTCGGTCGCGGAGTTCCCCGAGACCCTGATGCGGCTCTTCCGTGGTGACAACCGCGGCAAGCTCGTGCTGAAGATCGCGGACTGACCGGCCTGAGGGGAGGGCGAAATCCGATGAAGGCACTGACCTACCACGGCCGTCACGACATCCGCTACGGCGATGTCCCCGACCCGGCCGTCACCAGCCCCACCGACGCGGTGGTGCAGGTGACCGCGGCCGGTATCTGCGGCAGCGACCTGCACATCTACGGCGGCAATCCGTTCAGCCCGGAACTCGGCTACACGCCGGGACACGAATGCGTCGGCGTCGTCGTCGAGACCGGCGGCCAGGTCACCCGCTTCAAGCCCGGCGACCGGGTTCTGGTGCCCGCCTCCGTCGGCTGTGCGCACTGCCGGTCGTGCGCGGCCGGGTTCACCGCCCGGTGCGAGAACGCCAAGTCGAGCATGGAGCTCTGCTACGGAGTGAGCCCGCAGCTTCCGGGCAGCCAGGCTCAGTCCCTCGCGGTGCCCTATGCCGACGTCAATCTGGTGCACCTGCCCGAGGGCGTGTCCGACGAGGCCGCCCTCGTCCTGACGGACAACGCGCCCACGGCCTGGTACGGCTGCCGCCGCGCCCGTATCCAGCCCGGCGAGACCGTCCTGGTCGTCGGCCTCGGCCCGGTCGGCCTCATGGCGGCCCAGTCCGCCTTCGCGATGGGCGCCGCGCGCGTGCTGGGCGCGGACCTGGTCGCGGAGCGCCGCGCCTTCGCCGCCACCCTGGGTGTCGAGCCGGTCGAGGGCGAGGACGTGCGGGCGGCCGTACGGGAGTTGACCGGCGGACGCGGGCCGGACGCCGTGGTGGAGGCCGTGGGCTCGGACGCCACCATCGAACTCGCCCTCAAGGCAGTCCGACAGGCCGGCCGGGTCAGTGTCATCGGGGTCAGCCAGAACAAGGCGTTCCCCTTCCACATGGGGCTGGCGCAGATCAAGGAGCTGGAGTTCGCCATCGGGCTGTGCTCGGTGCACTACGAACTCCCGCCCCTGATCGCCCTCACCCAGGCCGGCCGGATCAAGCCCGAGGTCGTGGTGTCCCACCGCTTCGCCCTCTCCGAGGGTCCCGCGGCGTACGAACTGTTCGCGAGCCGCGCCGACGGCGTCCGCAAGATCCTTCTCGACCCCACCTCCTGACGCTCCTCCCCCGGCCGATGGGCAGGGCTGCGGACCGCCGTACGGCGTCCGGGCGGTCCGCAACCGCGCCCACGCAGCCCTCAGGAGGTGCCGCCGGCCAGTATGCGGCGTTCGAAGGCGGCCCGGGCGGCCGGGTGGGGCTTGTCCCTGCTCAGCACGGAGCCGAGCCATCCGAGCACAAATCCCAGAGGGATGGAGACGATGCTCGGATACTTCAGGGGGAACACGGCGAAGTCCATGTCGGGGAACAGCGCCGTCGGAGATCCGGAGACGGCGGGCGAGAGCACCGCCAGAGCCACCGAGCAGATCAGGCCCCCGTAGAGGCTCCACACCGCTCCGGTCCGGCGCTCACGGTACCCGTAGTCCGATAAACCGAACGACGTTTGGAACGAGAGGCAATCAATCCCTCGGGGAGGTTCACTTGCTAAGCGTTCAGCCAGTCTCCTAGGGTGAGCCCCCGGACGTTGGAGGTCGCCATGTCACAGCGCCACGAAGCCGCCCGACAGGCCAGTCCCCGGCTGGTGCCGATCCCCGAAGAGCAGTGGGACGCACGGACCCGGAAACTGCTGGCCACCGCGGCCCGCGACCCCGGGGGCCGGATCCCGAACATCTTCACCACGCTCGTGCGCCATCCCGACCTCTACGAGCAGTTCCTGCCTTTCGGAGGCCAGTTGCTCCGCAGGGGCCGACTGTCGGAAGGACACCGCGAGCTGCTGATCCTGCGCACCGCCTGGAACACCGGCGCCCGCTACGAGTGGGGACGGCACCTCCCCCTGGCCAAGGCCGCGGGCGTCACGGATACGGACATCGACCGCATCACCGAGGGACCGGACGCGCCCGGCTGGACGGGCCTGCAGAGGCACTTGATCCTTGCGGCGGACGAGTTGAACCGCGATGCGCGGATGTCCGACACCACCTGGGAGGCCCTGGCCGAGCACTTCGGCGACGCCGAACTCATCGAGATCACCATGCTCGTGGGGCAGTACCACATGGTGGCCTTCTTCCTGAACTCCACCGGTGTGGAACTGGACCCCGGTTTCGACGGCACCGGCTTTGCGGAGGGGGACCGTACCCATGGGTGAGGGACACCTGGAGGACCCGGCCCGCCGCCTGACCGGCCGCAAAGTGCTGGTGGTCGGCGCGGGCACCCGCCCCGACGACGGCCCACGCGCACCCGTCGGCAACGGCCGGGCGATCGCCGTCCTCGCCGCCCGGGAGGGTGCCGACGTGGCCTGCGCGGACGTGGCCGCACCGGCCGCGGCCGCGACCGCCGAACTCGTCGGCCGCGAGGGGAGGTTGGGCGTCACGGTGGTGGGTGACGCCACGCAGGCCGAGCAGTCGGCCGCCATGGTCGCCGAGGCGGTTCACGGGCTGGGCGGGCTGGATGCGCTCGTGGTGAACGTGGGCGTGGGTCTCGGCACCGGGCTGGAGGGCTCGTCACCGGAGGACTGGGAACAGGTGCTCTCCCTGAATCTGCGCGCCCCCTTTCTGGCCGCCAAGCACGCTCTTCCGGCGTTGGCCGACGGGGGCGCCGTCGTCTTCATCGGGTCCGTCGCGGGACTGCGCGCCGCCACGAACTCGCCGGCCTACGACAGTTCCAAGGCCGGCCTGTTCGGGCTCACCCGCCATGTCGCCAAGGAGGGCGGGGCTCGCCGCATCCGCGCCAACCTGGTCGTGCCCGGCCTGATCGACACACCCATGGGACGGCAGGCCTCGGCCGGGCGGGCGTCCCGTACGGCATCGTTCGAGCGGATCCCCCTGGGCCGCCAGGGCACCGCATGGGAGGTCGCGCAGGCCGTCACGTTCCTGCTCTCCGACCGGGCCTCCTACATCACCGGTCAGAGCCTGGTGGTGGACGGCGGGCTCACTGCCGTATGACGCGAGGACCCGGTTCCCGCCCACGCCGTTGACCTGGACCGCCGGCGTCTGCTCGCCGCGCTGCGGCACTGCCGACGCATATCTGCGGCCGACTGTCCGCGAAGGTCCTGCCGGTGGCGTCCGGCTCCGGAGGCGTCCACCACGCGTAGGTCGCTCACTCCGTGCACCCTGAGCCGGCGAACGCGGTCCGGGCGGCGATCTCGTGCTCCGACGCGGCGGCATCCCGATACCCGATCGGCCATGGCCGAAAACGGGCGGCGGCGGGTCGCCGCCGGGCGACCGGAAGCTCAGTCTCCGCCCCGCGTCGACGTGAGCCCGAGCGCCAGCATCTCGTGGGCGGCCCGTCCGATGTCCGCCAGGCGGGTGCGGGCGGAGTCCAGTTGATACTGCAGGAGCACACCGCGCGCGATGCTCTCCACCAAGAACGCCTGCGCGACCGTATCCAGGTCCGGGCGGATGCTTCCGTCCGCGATCCCGCGCCGGATGTCCTCCTCGACGCCGGTCCGCACGAGACTGAGATGCTCGGCCATCAGGCCCTTGATCCCGTCGGCGCTGCCGATCGCCTCGACGAGGAGCACCAGCAACGCGCGCGCCCGTAGCCCCGGTTCGGGCTCGGCCAGTCTGGCGAAGAACTGGTCGAGCTTGGCCAGTACGGCTTCCAGCCCGCTCATCCGGGCGTAGCCGGGCCGCGCCCGCAGCACGTCGATGAACGTCTCGCGGATGTCGGCGACCACGGCTTCGACGAGCCCGGCTTTGGAGGTGAAGTGGTAATTCACCATGCCTCGGCTGACTCCGGCACGCTCGCCGACCTTCTTCACCGTCAGCCCGAGGTAACCCTCCTCGGCGAGGATCTCCACCGCCGCGTTCAAGAGCCTGCGCCGGGAGGCCTCTCGCTGCTCATCGCGCTTGGTCGTGGGGCGTCCGGCTGCCGCGGTTGGTTCGCTCATCGGACCAGAAGTATGCCATCGACGGTGCGGCTCCCCGGCCCTGCGGCGGCTCCCCGCCCCGGCGTCCCCCGCCGACACCTCCGCAGGCCGCGAGCGCCTCGGCCGGTCGGCGCGACCAACACTCATGGCGCTCAAGCGGCTTCTTCTCCCCAGGGTCACGGCATCCTCATTCGGCCATTCAGGCGTCCGCCGGTGGACGCGGCACAGCCTGAATGGAACGCTCGCTACAGACCGGGCGGTATGGAGGCGCGGCTCCGTGGCCGCGCCGACGCCATGCCCCGTACGAGCCGCCGCGCATCGCTCGCCGGCACGAAGTCCTCGCAGCAGCCGAGTCCTGCCATGCCCGGATTCCTGACCCGAGAGGGGTTCACCGCATGAAGTCCTTGGCCGTCACGGCCGCAACCGCCGCCGTCCTCCTTGCCACCGGGGCTCAGCCCGTCGCCCACGCCACGGCTCCCGCGGCCGCCGACCCTGCGGAGTTCACCGTGGACACCACGTCCGACGCGGTCGACGCCGACGCCTCGGACGGCCGGTGTCTCACCGCTTCGGGCGCGTGCAGCCTGCGTGCCGCGGTGATGGCCGCCAACGCCCGGCCGGGCAGTACGATCACGCTGCCTCCCGGCCATTACCGGCTGACGATCCCGCCGGACCCAAAGCTGATCATCGGCGACAACCCCGACCCCACCACGGGCGACCTGAACGTCGCCGCCCCCGTCACGATCAAGGGCGCCGGCGCTCGGACCACCGTCATCGACGCCAACCACCTTGACCGGGCCTTCCGCATGCAGGCGGACTCCCGGCTGTCCGATCTGACGATCACCGGTGGAGTGGCCAAGCAGCGCGAACTGCCCATCACCGACACCGGTGGTGGCGCGATCGCCAACGGACATCACATGACGTTGCGCCGGGTCACCGTGAGCGGGAACTCCGCCGGTTACGGCGGCGGCATCTTCAACGTCCCGGACTCCCACCTCGATCTGATCGACAGCACCGTGAGCGGGAACGTCGCGGGAGAGGCCGGAGGCATCAGGTTCGACGACACCGGCACCGTGACCAACTCGACGATCGCGGACAACCGGGTGACGAACCCCGGCGACCGCCCCGGCAGCCTCGCCGGTTACGGCGGAGGAATCGACATCCGCGGGCGAGGACCCGTGGAGATCCTCAACTCGACCATCACCGGGAACCGTTCCAGCGACGGCGGGGGCGGGATCAACATCGCCCCCGCCTATCTCGACAGCCTGCCCTCACCGATCCCCGACATCATCGATCTGCCCCTGGGGCGCATGACGCTGCGCAACTCCGTCATCGCGGGCAACACCGTCGACGGCGCACCGGCCGACTGCAAGAAGGCCTTCGCCACCATCGCGTCGCAGGGCAACAACCTTGACGGCCACGGCAGTTGCCGCCTGAGCGCGACCGGCGATCTGCCCAGCCGCGCCCCGCTGATCGGACCGCTCGCGGACAACGGCGGCCCCACCGACACCGTGGCGCTGCTGCCCGGCAGCCCCGCCCTGGACGCGGCCGCCGACTGCCCGCCCACCGACCAGCGCGGCGTCGCACGCCCCCAGGGCGCCGCCTGCGACATCGGCGCCTACGAGCGAACGCCATGACACTCACACCGGCCCCCACATACCGGCACCTGGAGCGACGGATGAGACCCCTGAGCCTGCGCCCCACACTGGCCCGGGCCACAGCCGTCTTCGCGGCCCTCTTCCTGTCCCTGACCCTTCTCCCGCTCTCCGCCCGCGCCCATTCCGGCGCCGATACCCTGCTCGTCCGTACCGACCGGGGCTGGGTGCGGGGCGCTGCCGGCCACGACGGCGGGCGGGTCTTCCACGGGATTCCGTTCGCCGCCCCGCCGACCGGTGAGCTGCGCTGGCGTCCGCCACGACCCGCGGCGCGATGGACCGGCGTACGGGACGCCACCGCACCGGCCCACCCCTGCCCCCAGTTACCGCTCACGCTGCTCCCCGACGGCGGCCCCGTCCTGCCCGGCGAGTCCAACCGCACCGGCAGCACGGTCGAGGACTGCCTGTACCTCAATGTCCGGACACCCGCCCGCGCCAACGGCCGACCTCTCCCGGTGCTGGTGTGGCTGCACGGCGGAGGCAACACGTACGGCGCGGGCAGCGACTACGACAGCGCCGCGCTGGCCGCGCGGGGTGTGGTCGTGGTGACGGTCAACTACCGCCTCGGAGCACTGGGATTCATGGCTCACCCCGCCCTGTCGGCCGAGAGCACGGACCACGCCTCCGGCGACTACGGCCTGATGGACCAGCAGGCCGCGCTGCACTGGGTACGGCGCAACATCGGCGCCTTTGGCGGCGACCGGAACCGGGTGACGCTCGGCGGCCAGTCCGCCGGATCGGCGGACACCTGCCTCCACATCGCCTCACCGACCGCGAAGGGCCTGTTCCACCGGGCGATCCAGCAGAGCGGATCCTGCGCCGCGGACGGCGGTCTGACACCGCTGACACTCGACGCGGCCGAGCGCAAGGGACGCGACTTCGCGGCCTCGGTCGGCTGCACCGACCCGACGACCGCGGCGAGCTGCCTGCGCGCCGTCCCCACCACCGACCTCATCCGCGCCACCGGGACGGGGACCGCCTCCCTGTGGGCCCCGAACACCGGACCCCGTGTCCTCCCCCGCCCTCCGCGTACGGCCTGGGCCGAGGGACGAGTAAACGCGGTCCCGACGCTGAGCGGCAGCACCCATGACGAATACCGCTACTTCACCGCGCTGTACGTGGATCTGCTCGGCGGCGGCCCACTGACCCCCGCCTCGTACGCCGCCCTCATCAGCCTCCAGTACGGCAACCGCGCGGCCGCTGTCCTGGACACGTACCCCGCCTCGGCGTACCCCTCCCCCAACCTGGCCTACTCGGCCGTCGGCACCGACCAGCGATTCGCCTGCCCGGCACGGGCCGACAGCCGGCTGTACGACAGCCGGGTGCCCGTCTACGCCTACGAGTTCCACGACGCCCAGGCACCGCCGTTCATCCCGGCACCACACACACCGCAGGGGGCCTTCCACGCCTCCGAACTGGTCTATCTCTTCCCCATGAACACGCTGGCGCCCCTGACGCCCGCCCAGCGGCGGCTGTCCGCCACGATGACCGCCTACTGGGCCCGCTTCGTGGCCACCGGCGATCCCAATGCGCCCGGGACTCCGCCCTGGCCGCGCTACACGGCCGCCGGGGACCGGATCCAGGTACTGGCACCGGACAGGGTCGCACCCACCAGCGGGTTCGCGGCCGACCACCACTGCCCGTTCTGGCAGCCCGCCCCGGATTCCCGAGAAGCCGTGCGATGACATCGGGCGGCGACCACCGAGTCGTCATTCCCCGGTCGTGACGGGGCCGGAGGGGGCGTCCTCGCCAGGGACGCCCCCCACCGGAACACCGTGGTGGGTCGCCAGTGCCAGCAACGCCACGCGCAGCGGCCCGGTCTCCAGGACGGCGTCCGGATCGAACCAACGGGCCACCGCGGTTCCGCTCGCCATCCTCAGGGTGAAGCGCGCCAACTCGTCCGCCACCTCGGGGCGGTCACACAGGGCGAAGACGGAGCTCACCGAATCCCGGGCCCAGGCCAGCAGCGCGTCGCGGTACTGATGGACCTCGGCCGCTGCCGCCGCGCTGGCGTCCTGCTGCACCATGCCCAGCCCCAACAGCAGCTTCACACCTCGCGGATGGCGTCGGAACGCGTCCTCGACCTCCGTGAGAAAGGTGTCCAGACGCTGCGCGACGTCGGCGCCCGGCACCTCGGCCGGGGGCAGGGCCGCCAGCAGCGCGGTCCTGGCGCGTTCCAGCACCGCGACGTAGATACCGTCCTTGCTGCGGAAGTGCCAGTAGATGGAGCTGACCGGCAGGCCGCAGGCGGCGGAGATCATCGAGATGGACGTGGCGGCGTAGCCGTGACGCGACATCAGGTCGCCGGCGGTGTCGAGTATCGCGTCACGCGACCGCGCTCCGCGGTCCAGGGCCGGTGCCTCCGTCATAGGGCCGACTTTAAAGGAGGCACAGGCCGATGGTGCCCAAGACAGGTGTCAGAAGGCAGAGTTGGCGAACCAGTCGGCCAGCAGATGCTCGTCACCGTCGTGTGTGAGGGTCTCTGCCGCGTAGGGCAGGCGGCCGTAAACGAGCAGGAGCAGGTCGGCCGCGGTTCCCCGGACGGTCGCGTCAGCGGTGTCCGTGGTCGGGTGGGCGGTGTCCAGTCCGAAGCCGTCGGGCCGCAGGCGTACGAGCCAGGCGTCGTCTCCGTCGGTCGTGTCGAAGCGGATGGTCTTGTCAGGGCCGCGCAGGTTGGCCACCTTGGGGGCGAAGAAGGTGGCGAAGGGCAGGTTGACGAGGAACTCGTCGATCCCGTCGACCGCGAGCGGACGGTCGATGACGGGCCGTAGCCCCAGTGCGAGCTCGGCGTCCGCCCGGTGCAGCAGGGTCTCGAAGAGCATGCGGCGTGCCCAGAAGCGGGCGTGCTGGTCGACACCCCATGCCCACATCGGCAGGTCCGGATCGGTGGCCGCGAAGGCGTCGGCGGCCACGGTCGCGCTCTCGGCCAGCCAGTCGGCGTATCCGTCCTCCTGCTCCGGGAGCCGCAGATCCACCTCCCGCTTGCGCGGGGGTTCCTGGATGCGCGCCCGCAGCAGGGCCGAGAACCAGCGCTGGACACTGCCTGTGTGCTTGACCAGGTCGGCGAGGGTCCAGTCGGGGCAGCTGGGCACCGCGGTGGCCAGGTCGGCCTCCTTGACCACTGCGACGAACCGGGCCGTCTCCGACGCGACGGCCCTGCGGTGGTCGACCGGCGTGAGAACGGGTGCGTGGCCGGTGTGGTCGTACGTGCTCATCGTGACGGGCCTTTCGGAGAAGCTGCGGGTCAGCCGGACGGACGGGCCGTACGAGGCGCATGCGCCGGCGAGTGAGCCCTCGACGAACTACTTGCGAACGTCGAAGCTTGAGAACGTCAAGCAATGGGCGTGACCGTAGCCTCCGATATTTGAGGTAGTCAAGTTTTCGGGCGCCGGGTGAGGTACATGGCACTCCCCCGCGTTCAGGGGCGGGGGCGGTTCCAGGGACTGGGCATCGACCGGGACCGCCCCCGCCGGCTCACTTGGTCGGCGGGCCGAACTCCTTGCGGGTGTCCACCGGCTCGCCGAACAGCTGCCACCGCTCACCCTTGAACTTCATGAGCTGCATCGTTTCGAGCGGGAAGGCGTCGTCGGACCCCGTGGAGAGGGTGACTCCAGGCAGCAGCATGTCCACCTTCACGTCCTTCAGGTTGCGCACCGCGTCCCGCAGCCCTTCCCTGGTCGGGCACTCCATCGCGTCCAGGGCCTTGTGCAGGCTGGAGGCGACGGCCCAGCCGTAGGCGTTGAGCTGGTTGGCCGGGTCGGAGTCGGGCGCGTACTTGTTCAGGGCCTCCTTGTACGTCTTCATCTCGGCGTCGTCGGCCCACTGCGGGTCGGCGGGGTCCTTGAAGTAGGTCGCCGAGACAACGCCCTGGACGTTCTTGAATCCGACGGGCTTGAGCACGGTGGTGGACGCGGACACCGCGTTGACGATGTGCAGCGGGTTCCACTTGGTGTTCTTGGCGTCGGCGGCGAGGGCCTGGCTGCCGAACTTCGGCGTGGTGATGTCGAGCAGTACATCGGCCTTGGAGCGGGCGAGACTTGTCAGCTGCGCCGAGACGGACGGGTCCGTGACCTCGTAGCTCTCCTCGGCCACCACCTTGATGCCGCTGCCGGCGACGGCCTCCTTGAACCCGCCGAGCAGGTCCTTGCCGAAGTCGTCGTTCTGGTACAGGACGGCGACCTTGGCCTTCGGCTTCTCCTCCTGCAGGTACTTCGCGTAGATCCGTGCCTCGGCAACGTAGTTGGGCTGCCAGCCGGTGGTCCACGGGTGCTCGTCGTCCGTGCCCCAGATGGAGGCCCCCGTGGCGACGAAGGGCTGGGGCACCTTCCGCTTGTTGAGGTAGTCCCACACGGCCGCCGTGGACGGGGTGCCCAGGGTCTGGAACACGGCGAAGACCTTCTCCTGCTCGACGAGTCTGCGGGCCTCCTCGACCGCCTTGGGCGGCTGGTAGCCGTCGTCGCGGACGACGAACTCCACGGTGCGGCCGTCGATTCCGCCCTTTTCGTTGACGTGCTTGAAGTAGGTGCTCACGCCGTCGCTGATCGCACCGTACGCCGAGGCCGGTCCCGAGAGCGGGTAGATGCCGCCCAGCTTGATGGTCTTGTCGGTGATGCCGGTGGTCTGCTGGCCCCGGCACGCGCCGTCGGCGGCGGCTTCCTTGTCGTCCTGGCCGCGCTGGCTGTTGCAGGCGGTGGCGAGGAGCAGGGCGGCGGACGCGGCCGCGGCCGCCCGCAGAGCGGTCGTCTTGCGCATGTGAATCATTCCTTTTCCGTGCGGGGCGGTGCGCCCACGGGTTCGGCATCGGCAGGTGCGGTTTCCGCGGGTGCGGGGGGCGCGGAGGGGGGTTCGGATTCGGGGGTCCGCACGGCGGCGGAGGGTTTGGTGCGGGTGAGGAGAGGGGTGATCACGCCCCGGACGCGGCCCGCCAGTCCGGCCAGTCCCGTCGGGGCCACGAACATCACCGCGATGATCAGCAGGCCGAACACCACACCGGGCGCCGCCTCACTGATGTCCTGGGCCACGCTCGGCACGTACATCACGAACGCCGCCCCGAGCAGCGGTCCGTACAGCGAGGCGAGGCCCCCGACCACCAGGCCGGCCAGCAGCGTGATCGAGAGGACGAAGCTGAAGGAGTCGGGCGAGACGAAGCCGATCACCCAGGTGTACACACACCCGGCGACACCCGCGAACATCGCGCTCCAGGCGAAGGCGAGGGTCTTGTGCAGGGACAGCCGCACGCCCATGACCTCGGCGGCGCTCTCGTTGTCCCGCACGGCGAGCAGGGCCCGGCCGACCCGGGAGCGCAGCAGGTTGCGGGCGAGCAGCAGGGCCACCGTGGCGACGGCGAGGACGACGAAGTACATCCACTGGTCCTCGGCCAGCCCGCTCCACGCGGGCGGCTGCAGCTTGTCCACGGTCAGTCCCATGGAGCCACCGGTGACCGGTTCGAGCCGCTTGAGCAGCGGCGGCAGGAACACCGCGAACGAGAGGGTGACCAGGGCCAGGTACAGCCCGCGCAGCCGGAGGGCGGGCACTCCGAACCCGAGGCCCAGCAGGAAGCATCCGGCGGCCGCGACGGGCAGCGTGGCCAGGTGGCCGGTGTCGTACCGGTCGAGCATGACCGCCGCCGTGTAGGCGCCCGCCGCGAAGAAGGCGCCGTGCCCGAGCGATATCTGCCCGCCGAAGCCGACCAGCAGGTTCAGTCCGGCCAGCGCCACGGCGTACAGCAGCACCATGGTCAGCTGGAAGACCTGGAAGGGGGCGAAGTAGAACGGTGCGCCGACGACGGCGGCCACCGCGAGCAGCGCGGTGAGCGCTGCTCGCAGGCGTCGGGCGCGGTCGGTACCGAGGGTTGCGACGTTCATGCTCATGCGCGCTCCACCGCCGCCCGTCCGAACAGGCCCTGGGGGCGCACCAGCAGCACCGCCAGGATGATCACCAGGGGTACGCCCACTTTGAGATCGGCTCCGATCACATCCACGTACGCCCCGGCCAGCGTCTCGGCGACGCCCACGAGCAGGCCGCCGACGACCGCGCCGACCGGGCTGTCGAAGCCTCCGAGAGTGGCCGCGGCGAACGCGTAGATCAGCACTCCGCCCATCATGTTGGGCTCCAGGAACAGCACCGGGGCGACCAGCACGCCCGACACCGCGCCGACCGTCGCGGCCAGCCCCCAGCCGAGCATCAGCACCCGGCCCACCCGGATGCCCGACAGCCGGGCGGAGGCGGGGTTGCAGGCGACCGCCCGCATCATCAGGCCGATGGAGGTGTGCTGGAACAGCAGGTACAGCAGTCCCATCACGACGGCCACCACTGCGATGATCCCGAGCGTCGACCAGTCCACCCGCACCCCGGCCAGGTCGATCCCGCCGTCGGGGAACTGCTGCGGGAAGTCCTTCACGGTGAACGACCAGATCAGGCCGGCCATGGCGTTGACGAAGATGAACAGGCCGACCGTGACGATGACCGTCGTCAGCTCGGGCGCGGCCTGCACGGGACGGATGACGAGCCGTTCGATGAGCATGCCGCCGGCGAACGACACCGCCAGGGTGACCGGCAGCGCCAGCCAGAACGGCATCCCGGACGCCACGAGCTGCCACGCCACGTAGGTGGAGATCATGGCCAGCTCGCCCTGGGCGAAGTTGACGATGCCGGTGAACCGGTGGATCAGCACCAGGGCCAGCGCCAGGCTGGCGTAGACGGCGCCGGAGCCGACCCCTTCCACCACTTGCTGGAGTACTTCGGTCACGGCGCTCACCCGCCCGTCCCCGCGCGGACGGAGACACCGAGGTACACCTCGGCGACCTGTCCGTCCTCGCGGATCTGCGCGGCAGGCCCGGACAGCACCAGGCGGCCGGCCTCCAGTACGTGGGCCCGGTGCGCGACATCCAGCGCGAGTTGGGCGTTCTGCTCGACGACGACCACGGTGGTGCGTTCCTCCTCGTTCACGGCACGGACGATCTCGAACAGCTCACGGGTGACCAGCGGCGCGAGCCCCAGCGACGGTTCGTCCAGCAGCAGCAGCGAGGGGCGCAGCATCAGCGCCCTGCCGATGGCGAGCATCTGCTGCTCGCCGCCGCTGAGACTGCCGGCGGCCTGACGGGACCGATCACGCAGCTTGGGGAAGTAGCCGTAGATCCGTTCCAGGTCGGCCGCCACGGCCGCGCGCTGGGCGCGGCCCCGCCGCCAGTGGCCGGTGTGCAGGTGGGCGCCGATGCGCAGGTTCTCCTCGACGGTCAGGTCGTTGAAGGTGCCCCGGCCCTCGGGCACGTGCGCCACGCCGAGCCGTGCGGCCTGCTCGGGCGAGCGGCCCAGCAGCTCCGTACCGTTCAAGGTCACCGAGCCGCGTCCGCGGACCATGCCGCACAGGGCCCGCAGGGTCGTGGTCTTGCCCGCGCCGTTGGGTCCGAGGACCGCGCACACTTCGCCGCGTGCGACGGTGAAGTCCAGGCCCTGGAGCACGCGGGCCTGGCCGTATCCGGCGTGCAGGTCGGACACCTTCAGGAAATCCGGCTCCGCCGGCGTCCGCCCGGCCTCGGTGCTGGCCCCGGCCTCGGTGTCGTCGGTGGTCGGCTTCTCGCTCATGCGGCCACCCCGAGGTACGCCTCGATGACCGCCGGGTCGCGCTGGATCTCCTCCGGCGGGCCCTCGGCGATCTTGCGCCCGAAGTCGAGGCACACCACCTTGTCGCACAGGCCCATCACGAACCCCATGTGGTGTTCGACCACGACGAGCGTCAGGTCGAAGTCGTCGCGCACCGCCCGGACCAGATCCGCGAATTCGTCGACCTCGCCGTGACTGAGACCGTTGACGGGTTCGTCGAGCAACAGCAGCCGGGGGCGTACCGCGAGCGCCCGGGCCAGTTCGACGCGTTTGAGGGTGCCGAACGGCAGCCCCGAGGCGGGGTGATCGGCCACGTCCGCCAGGCCGAGCCGCCGTAGCAGCTCGTCCGCCTGGTCACGCAGTTCCCTCTCCTCCCGCCGGACTCGGGGCAGCCGGAGCGCCGCGGCGAGGTGTCCGGCGCGCCCCCGGTTGTGGGCGCCGACCATGACGTTCTCCCGGACCGTGAGCCGCGGGAACAGTCCCAGGTTCTGGAAGGTGCGGGCGATGCCACGCCCGGCCACGGAGTGCGGCGGCAGGGCGAGCAGGTCCTCGTCCTCGAACCGCACCGTTCCCGCATCCGGCGTGCAGCGCCTGGTGAGGCAGTTGAACAAAGTGGTCTTGCCGGCTCCGTTCGGTCCGATGAGCCCCACGGCGGTGCCCGGCTCGACGCTGAACGCGACACCGTCCAGTGCCGTGATCCCGCCGAAACGCACGCTGATACCGTCGACCGCGAGCATGAATGACGCCCCTTCCGATGTGCTGGGGGGTGAGCGAGCGTCACAGTAGGTGGGGGCCTTCCAGGCGCACATTGGGTGCGAGCACCCAACTTCACGGCCACCGACTTGTGCGCCGCGCCCAACACGCCGGAGATCTCCCCCGCCGGACCTGTTGACGTGACACGAGGCGGAGAGCGACGATCTGCGCCATGCCTGACGGTCCCGCCCCGGGCGCCTCCGCACTCTCCGAACCGCTCAGCCGGGAGCGGCACCGGATCCTGCACGCCGTGCAGGACCGGCTCGAGGAGATCGCGCAGACCACCGTCGCGGTGATGCGCACGGAGATCCCCTCCTACGCGCTGCAGGACGAGCGGTTCTTCGACGACGTACGGGACCAGGTGCTCACGCACTACCGGATGCAGCTGGCGGCGCTGGCCGGCGACCGCGACATCGCCCCCGAGGACCTGGTCTTCAGCCGTGCCGCGGCCATGCGCAGGGCACGCGCGGGGTTCGCCCTGGAGGACTGGATCAGCGCCTTCCGGGTCGGCCGCCAGGTGCTGTGGGACGCGCTGCTGGACTGCGCGGGCCCGACCGCCGAGGCACAGCAGGCCGCGCTGTCACTGGTCACACCGCTGATGCGGTACATCGACTACGCCAGCACCCATGCCGCGCAGGCCTACGTCGAGTACAAACAGCACGTGGTCGCGGACGCCGACCGCGAGCGCCGGGACCTTTTGGACCAGCTCCTGTCCGGCGGGGCTCCGACGCGCGGCCCCCTGCACGCCGCGGCCCAGGCGTACGGCATCGGGCCGCACTCGCCGATGATGGTGGTCGTGGCCGTGTGCGTCGACGACACCCGCACCGGCGTCCTCACCTCCGCCGAGCACGGGTACGCGACCAGCGCGTCCATCAGCCTCGCGGGGCCCTGGGCCGGCCGGACCCTGGTCGTCGTCCGCCACGGCGAGGTGGTGGCCGTGCCCGTGGTCCGCACCGGCATGGACGCGGACGACATCTGCGCTCACTTCGAGGCCGTGCAGCGGCGGCTCGCACGGGAGGGAACCATGCTCGCCATGGGCATCAGCACCGTCGCCCAGGGCGCCGGCGAACTGCCGCGCGCCTACGAGGAGGCCCGGGCCGCCCTCGACCTCGTGCCGAACGCGGGCGGGGTGGCGGCACTGCCGCGCCTGTCTCCCTTCGACTACCTGGCGCTGCGCGCCGACGACCTCGCCCGCCAGCTGGTCGATCCCCGCGTGCGCGCACTGCTGGAGGAGGACCGAAGACGGGGCGACCCGCTGGCGGCCACCATCCGGGCCTTCGCCGAAGCGGATCTCAACCTGCGGCTGGCCGCCGACCGGCTGCGGGTGCACCACAACACGGCGCACTACCGGTTGCGCCGGATCGAGGAACGCACCGGGCGCAATCCGCGCCGGATCGCCGACCTCCTGGAACTGCTGGTCGCCCTCGCCATCCGCGACGGGGCCGGGGAAGACGGAGATCACCAGTGAGCGAAATCCTGGAGCCGGCCGGGGCGCAGACGCCGCAGCAGCACCCGGACGGGCGGGCGACGACGCGCCCGCCGGAAGCGCTTGCCGAGCGGAACGGCTCCGTTCGGCACGCCCTGCTGAACGCCGCGCTGGAGGTGTTCATCGAGCGCGGCTACACCGAGGCCGGTCTCAACGAGATCGCGACCCGCTCCCGCATCCCGCTGGGCAGTCTCTTCCAGCACTACGGCGGAAAGCGCGGCCTGTACCTCGCCCTCTGGGAGGAGTTCCGCGAGGAGCAGGAGCGCCGCACCGCGGCCACGCTGGCCGCCGAGCGTGAACGCGGCGTGGACGATCCCATCGCCCTCTTCGTCGCGGGAGCCAGGGCCTACCTGGAGGGTGCCTGGGACAACCGGCGCCTCGCCGTGCTCCTCGTGGAGGACGACGGCCCCGCCGGCATCGACGCGCTGCGCCGCCAGTGGGACCGCGCCTGGGTACGGCGCAACGCCCGGCTCCTGGAGGTGGACGAGAAGCGACGTGTCGGACGGGTCCGGGTGAGAGTGCTGACCACCGTGATCGGCGGGGCGGCGCGCGAGCTGGGCGACTGCGAGGACGAGCGGGAGGCCCGGGAGATCGTGGACGAGGTGTGCGGCATCCTCATCCATCTGTCGGCTCCGCCCGACGAAAGCCCCGGCACCTCGGGATAGGCCACCAGCGCTCCCGCGCCGTCATCACCGGCTGTTGAGGAATCCGATCGTCAGGGCTCCCCACCACCCGAGTTGGGAGAGAACGGCCGAGATCACTCCACGCACGAGCAGCCGCCGCGGGGGCCGGGAGCCGGCCCGGTCGACCAGGGTGCGGTGCAGGGCCTGCGCGTGCACTCCGTTGAGCGCGATCAGCAGGACGAGCACTGCGGCGTCCGACGCCCCCGGTCTCGAAGCCGGCTCCCCGCCCCTGACCTCTCGTCAGCACCAGATCGTCCGGTTGGTCGCCCAAGGCGCGACCAACAAGGAGGTGGCGGCCCGGCTGTACCTGAGCCCACGCACTGTCGACTGCCACCTGCGTCGCATCTTCGAGCGCCTGGGCATCACGTCGCGTGCCGACCTGATCCGCCGGTGCGCAGCCGACGCCGGTTCCGGCAGGTGAGCGGCCGGTGCCGGCAGGTCGGCTCGGCGACATCGCCCGCGGCGACCGTCCTCCGGAGACCTCGCGCGGCGGCGCACTAGCCTCGCGTCTCATCGGGAAGGCGGTAGGCGGCGAGGGCTGCGATGTCGTCATCGAGGTTCCCGCCGCTGTATGCGAGCAGGTCCTGGTGCAGGTGGTCGAGGAGCTCGCGGGGAGGGAGGGTGGCCCATGAGCGGATGCGCTCGGTGAGCGGGTAGAAGCATCCGGCGCCGTCGCGTGTCTCGGTCACGCCGTCGGTGTAGAGCAGCAGCTGGTCGCCGGGGTGGAAGGCCTCGACATCCACGCGATAGTCGGCGCCGAGCAGAACACCGAGGTTGATGGGCAGTGCCGGATCGGCCGAGTCCAGCTCGGTGATCCCGTCGGGGCCCAACCGCAGGGGTGGCGGGTGGCCGCAGTTGACGATGCGGACCACGGGTTCGTGGTCGGGGACCTCGGCGAACACGGCGGTGACGAAGCGCTCCGCCACTTCGCTGCCCGGCAGCTCCGCGGCCCTGCGGGTCATGCTCCTCTCGACGCGGTGCGCCACACCGGCCAGATCGGGCTCGTCGTGGGCGGCCTCGCGGAAGGCGCCGAGCATCGTCGCGGCCGTTTCCACCGCCTGCAGGCCCTTGCCCCGGACATCACCGATGAGCAGCCGGATTCCGTGTGCGGTGGGCACCGCCTCGTACAGGTCACCACCGATGCGTGCCTCGGCGGCGGCGGACAGATAGAGGGCTTCCATCGAGACGTGGCCGAGGCGGCGGGGCACCGGGCGCAGCAGCACACGCTGCGCTGTCTCGGCCACCGAGCGCACGGTCGCGAGGGTACGCTCCCGGCGCGTTCGGTGGGCAGCGAGCAGCGTGCCGAGGACGCCGACCAGGGCCGTGCAGACGTAGGCGCCCACATAGTGGCGGTCCCACAGGTAACCCACCATGCGCCCCGCGCAGCACGGGGTGCCGGCCAGGACTCCTTCCAACACGACGGCGAACACCGCGATCGCCGCGACACCGGCAGGACGGTGGGCGTAGGCGGCGACCACCGGGAGCGCGATGAGCAGGAAGCTCACCGGCCACTGCACCGGGGTGATCGGCTCGAGCAGCAGGACGGCCGCGACGTAGAAGGCCGGCAGCCAGCGCATCCATGCGGGCGGGGCAGGCACCTGCGGGCCGGTACCGCCGGCCCGTGCCGCACGGCGGCTCTCGGCTCTACGACGGCCGGGCCACCTCACGGCTCACTCCGGTCGCCGCGGATCCACCCACGCGTGCTGTGCAAGAGAACTCCCCGCGGGGCTTGATCACAAACAACAGGATCTTCATCGTAATTGCATGACATTCCTGACTCGTGATGATTACCGCGATCCCTGGACGAACCGGACTACGAGGTGCATGAGCTCGCCGGCGGTGCCATCGGCTGCTGCGGCAGGATCACCTGCCTGGCCGCTGTCGCCTTCCGCAGCAACGGCTACGACGTCGTACGGGAGTTGGTGTGCCCGCGGGTCGGTGTGTCGCGCCGGGACTCGGCCACCGCCCGCAGCACGTCGATGGGTGCCGCCACCGTGGGCCGGCGCTCCGCGGAGCAGCGGAACACCACGACGATGTGCCGCTCGACCGTCTCGCGCAGCCGCACGACGTCGAAGCGCGAGGCGCGCAGTCGGAGCATCAGATCCGTCACCGTGCTCACCCCGATACCCGCCTCGACCAGCGCCAGAGTGGCCGCGGTGTCGGTCACCTCGTCCCGTACGTCCGGCTCGACGCCCGCCCGTCGGCAGGCGGTGCGCACGGCGCGGCCGGCCGTCGACCCGGTGGGCACGGCGAGGGAGAACCTCTCCCGGTACAGCTGCGCCACCCGCAGGACGGGGTCGCGGGGGATGGGGACGTCGGGGTAGTGCAGGCCGAGCGCCAGGTCCACGGCGCCCGAGGCGACGGCGTCGTACACCTCGTCCCCGGTACGGCAGGCCGGCGTTGCACCACCCTGCGGCCCCTCATCGTCCACCGCGACATCGCGGACACGCTCGTCGCCCGTCTGACGTCCGCGTACGCCCAACTCCCCATCGGCGACCCGTTCGACGAGGGCACCCTGGTCGGCCCCCTCATCACCACCGCCGCGCTCGACACCATGCGGGACGCGGTCGCCCGGGCGCAGGCACAGGGCGGGAAGGTTCTCGTGGGCGGCGGCCGGCGCCTGACCGACACGGCGCCGCGGGCCGCCTACGCCGAGCCGGTCATCGTCCGCGTCGACGAACAGAGCGACGTCGTACGAGAGGAGACCTTCGCCCCCCATCCCCTACGTCCTCACCTACGACACCTTCGAGGAAGCCATCGCGCTGCACAACGACGTCCCGCAGGGCATGTTCTCCAGCATCTTCACCCGCGACCAGCGGGAGGCCGAGCGCTTCCTCGCCTCCGAGGGCTCCGACTGCGGCATCGGCAACGTCAACATCGGCACCTCCGGAGCGGAGATCGGCGGCGCCATCGGCGGTGAGAAGGAGACCGGCGGCGGCCGCGAGTCCGGCTCCGGCGCCTGGCGCGCGTACATGCGCCCGGCGACCGACACCATCAACTACTCCAGCCGCCTCGCTCTCGCCCAGAGCGTCAGCTTCCTGTAGCCCACGCGGCACGAACGAAGAGCGCCCGCAAGCCGGTTCGGCCCGGCTTGCGCGGCAGGGCCGAGATCCGCCCTCAGTGGTCGGTGTCGGCGTCCGTCCCGACGGTGTACAGGTCCTTGACCTTCACCTCGGTGACGCCGCGGCCCTCGGCGAACACCGCCCGCCAGTCGCCGATCACGTGCAGCTCGTCGGTGCCCATCGCACGGACGACCATCAGGCCCTGGTCATAGGCCCGGTAGGCCTTGAGCCACAGGTTCACGAAGGCCTGGCTGCGGATGAGGTGCATCCAGTCGGTGCGGTAGATCTCGCGGTTGTAGTTGGACTCGCCGAGGGTGGAGACGAACTTGGAGTACATCGCCTTCACGTACGCGAGTGTCACCTCGTCGTCCTCGGCGATCGCCTTGTCCCGGGCGTCCTTCATCGCCACGCGGAACTTCTCCAGCAGGCCCTCCGTCGCTCCGGAGGTCCACGACTCGTGGATCTCCGGCGGGTCGCACAGGCCGTACTTCGGTCCGGACAGGCGCAGCAGCAGGCGCAGGGTGGGTTCGGTGACCCACAGGGGGCCCGGCTCGTCGCGGCTGCCGATCGGGTTGGGCAGTACGGCGTCGTGGTCCCACTCGGGTGGGGTGATCAGGTGGACGCCGGCGCGGCGGCGGTCGTGGTGGTTGCCGGTGGAGTGGTTCAGCTGGCCGAGCGGCAGCCAGGTCTTGAGCGCGCTCAGATAGGCGCCGTTGGTGTCGAGCGCGGCCACCTCGTGCTTGCCCGGGGGGAGTTCGGGCCTGGTCCACTTGGGGCGCGCCTCCCAGATCTGGTCGGGCCCACGGGCGCTCTGCTTGTGCAGGATGTCGGGCAGCCACGGGTGGGCGACGATCTCGTACCGCCCGCCGATGCGGGTGGTGTCCAGCAGCGCCATCGCGTCCGGGATCGCCCGCTTGACCAGCGCCGCTGTGGCCTTCTCGACGTCACCGGCGTGCTTGGCGAGCGTCTCGGACACGGCCTGATCGATCAGGTCGGGCATGGCGTCGGCCGACTGTGCCCGGCGCCCGACCGGCATGATCTTGACACCGGGGCCGGTGTCGGCGGGCCGCGGCCGAGTCCGGGGCGCCTGTCGTGGTTCCCGGCCCGCGGGCTGGGCCTCGGGTTCCGGTGCGGGGGCGGCGGACTCGGCAGGGGTACTGGCGGCGGCCGCGCAGTCGGCCGGGTCGAGGTGCTGGGGGAAACCGGCGACCTGGTGGCGGGCGGGTGCGCCGCACAGAACACACGGCTGAGCCACCGGGAGGGCCTCGACCTCGTCCGCGGCGACGTCCCCGTCCGGGACCTCGGCCGGTGTCTCGTCGCCGTCGGAACTGTCCCCGCCGACCGGGACGTCCGTGTCCTCGGCCTCGGGGGCTGCTTCCTGGGCCTGGGCCTGGGCCTGCAGTTTGGCGTGTGCCTTGTCGAGGAAGTACGCGTATTTCTCACGGAGTTCGCCGCTCGGGTCCCGGCCGGACTCCCAGCCGCCGACCGTGGACGGGCTCACCCCGAGGGCCTGTGCCACCTGTGCGCGGGACACGTTCAGGCCCTCGCGCAGGCGGCGCCTTTCGTCCGCGGGAGGCAACGGGACCTGTTGGCGGGCGCCGTCCACGAGTGCGTCGATGGGGTCGAAGTCGGTCACGCGTTCTCCCGGGCGGCGGCGTCGGCTTTCAGGTAGGCGATCGGTCCGCCCGAGACGGCGGTGTGCACGCGGGCGCCGAGCAGTCGGCGCGTCAGGTCCGCCACCGCCCTGTCCGTGGCCAGGACCCGGAAGGTCTCTGAGCTGTCGAGGGTTCCGACCCGGCCGGCGACGGTGGCGGTGAAGGAGTGCCGCACCTCACCGTGGCCCAGATGCCATGTGTCGTCTCTCCCGTGGACAGCGAGGACCCCGGTCACCCACCCGCCAACGGCCACCGGCAGCACCCCCGCCCGCACGATCGCCTCCGGCTCGCATCGCCACCACCGGCGCGAGGCCTCGCGAAACTGCTCGTCCGTCAGGTCGGGCGAGTCGCCGATGAAGGCGCGGTCGTCGTCCGGGTGGGCGGGAGGCGCGGCCGCGGCGGTGCGCAGCACCGGGAGTATGCCCTCGACGACGCTCACGTGCGGGGCACGGGCCAGGGCCAGCACCCGTGTCGCCTGCAGATCGTGAAGGAACTTGCTGTCGAGCAGCTTGGTGACGGTGTTGGGCGACACGCCCAGGGCGTTCGCCGCCTGACTGCGGGTGAGCACGTCGTCGGTGGAGTCCTCGGATTCCACCAGTTCGATGGACGGCAGCAACGATCGACCTCACTTGGCGGGTGGCGCTTCCGCTTCTGTGGGAGCACGGCGACGACTGCATTGCATCAATACACAGTGCGTTGCGTCAACGCATGATCGACTGAGATCGTGACCCATGTCGGCCGACCCATGCGGTGCGCCTCAGATGCGGAGCGTCCCGGGGAACGCACCGTGGCCGACACCCGGCTCGGTGAGGGCCAGCCAGCCGTGGCCGCGCACCTCGGTGTCCGGGCCGACCGCGTCGGGGTCGACCGAGAGGTACCCGCAGGCGGACCGGGCGCCCATGGTCCCCGCGTTGGACGGGGCCTCGTCGTAGTCCGGGTCGTCGGCCGCGAGGATCTCCCACGGCAGCGGGTCACCCTCCCATTCGGGGTAGCCCTCGGCGGCGTACCGACGGATCATCCGGCCGTTCTCGGCAACCATCCACACGTCGGAGCCGCCTGCGTCGTCCAGGAAGAAGAGCTGGGCCTGGCCGCAGTGGACGCTGACCCGCTCGACCGTCTCGATCATGCCGTCCCAGGGGTCCCCGGCGACGAGCAGGTCGAAGGAGCCGAAGACCAGGCGCCAGCCGTCCAGTTCCGGGGTGACGAAGACCCGCCCCACGCTGCGGCTACCGCCCTCCGGCCCGGGTACCTGGATCTCCCGGCCCTCCGACGCCCGGACGCCGGCGGCGACCGTGACGGGCCGCCGGTCGTGCAGGCCCAGAGCCTCGAAGACCCCCTCGTACGACGCCCCGGGCACGGCCATCCACCAGCCGCTGAGGGTCGACGACGGAAGGCTCGGGATCTCGTCGAGGATCTTCACCCGTATCAGCCGCTCGACCGCCGCCCGGTCGCGATCGTCGAGCGCGTCGGCGCCGCCGCCCGCCACCAGCGCCGCCATCGCGCCCCGCCGGATCCTCGGGGACTCGGCCGGGTCGCGGCGCAGGGAGCGCAGCCGGGGTCGGTAGGAGTCGTGGAGCAGGCGGGCGTAGTCGGATGCCTTGTGGGGGATGAAGCCGCTGCGGGCGAAACAGGCCACCAGAGCCCGCAGTCCGGCTTCGGAGTCCGTCCGCAGCCTGACGAGCCCCTCGAAGCCGTTGCCCGACTTACGGAAGTCCGGATCGGCCGCCAGGGCCGCGTACTGGTCGGCGGAGCGCTCGTCGAACACCTCGAGGAAGTGGCCCACTTGCCAGTCCGCCACCTCCTTCCGGCGCCAGGCCGCCAGCAGGGCGTCGAAGGCAGGCGGTCCGATGTACCTCAACACCCGTATGAACGGCTTGAGTTCATCGGTCGGCCGCCTGTCGGCCAGCCCCTGCAGCAGCGTCGGCACCACACTGTCGGCCTGCTCCGCCAGCCGTGCGGCGGCGGCCTCCACGCGCGCGGCGTCGTCGCTGTCCAGGTCCTCGAGAAGGGATTCGATCTTCATACGGCAGCACAGTAGCTGCGGCCACTGACCGCGCCCTGCGGGGGCCGTGGGCCGGGGCGGCTCACGCCGGGAACGGCGGGCTGTTCACTTGTGGGCGTCCAGGAAGGCGGGGATGTCGTCGCGTGTCGGGTAGTTCGGTACGGGTGACGGTCCGGCCTGAAGGAACGCGTTGATGACGGCGGCCGCTCGGTCGTTGTTGTCGTCCAGACCGTTCCACATGCGGTGGCCGACTCCGGGCATGTACTGCGTGCGCTCGATGCCAGGGGCGTTGGCAAGAATTTCCGTCGCCCATTGACGGACCTGGGAGGAGCACTCAGCGATCATCAACATCGCGGGGGTCCGGGAGCGTCCCAATTCCGGGGAGATGGAAGGCGAGTCCTTGACCGTCTGCTGGACGCGGAGGCTGGCAGCGGGGCTGAAGGAGAAGTTCTGTGCGGTGTCCTCGGTCGGAATACGGTGTGCGTCGCGCGCGCAGTAGGCGGATGCGGTGTCACTGGCGAGGTCTGCGGCGGTGAAGGCGTTGTCGCCTTCGGCCTGTCCGATCAGCCCGGTGTCGGGGGTGAGCAGCCCGAGCCGCATGAGGCCGAACGCGACGGCGTAGCGGGGGACGTGCGTCGAGCGCGGTCCGGTCATCTCCGGCGCGAGGCCGCGCGCGGATGGCCGGCCCTTGTGCCCGGCGCTCCGTGCGGTCGGGCCGTCCATCGGGCCGGGCTCGGCGATGATCGCCCGGTGCAGGCGTGCGGCGGCACGCGTGTCCGCGAGGGCTCGGGTGAGTATGACCCCGCCGCCGGAGAATCCGAGGACGTCGACCCTGCCCTTGTCCAGGCGGTCGACGAATGCGGCGAGGTCGCGGACCGACCTGGAGATCGTGTACTGGTCCATGGGAAGCAGGTCGCTTCGACCGCCGCCGGCCTGCTCGTAGGTGTAGACGTCGTAGCCCTGTCGGGCCAGGAGTTGCAGGAACCGGTGGTCGAGCACCGAGATGCCGCGGACCGGCCCGCCGTTGAGGTAGACGAGCGGAACAGGGTGTCGGGCGCCGGTGTTCGCGGGCGGGTAGTGATACACCGCGACCCGGCTGCCTGTGGCCAGGCTCCAGTGCTGCGTGGCCACGAACGGCAGGTCAGGCGGGTACTGCCGGGCCGTGGGCGCGGTCGGGACGCAGACCGACGCCGTCAACGCCGCGGCGACGACCACCGGCAGGAACGGCACGAGCCGCGCCGCCCGGGTACGACGCCGACCCCGCCACAGTGCGGCGAGGGCCCCGATTCCAAGGGCCGTCAACCATGCGGCGAGTCCCGAGCCTGCCCCGTCCGTGAGGACGATCGCCGCGAGGAAGACGACGGTCAGCGTCGCGACGGCGGCCAGCGTCAGCAGTAAGCGTCCGGTGAGGCGAGCGAGGCGTATGGCGAATGCGGGCATGGCGAACCTCCGAAGTAGCGTAACGCCGTTTCAGAACAGTGTTTCAAAACGACGTTACCAAAGGGGGTAGGCTCCTTGTCATGGGTAGGCCGAGAACGAACGACGCGACCGTCAAAGAGCGACTCGTGGACCGCGCGACCGAGCTCCTCGCCACCCGTGCGCAGGAGTCGGTCACGGTCCGCGCCGTGGCCACGGCCGCCGAGACGTCGACGGCGGCCGTCTACTCCCTGTTCGGCGACAAGGAAGGACTGATCGCAGCGGTGCGCGACAGAGCCGTCGCCAGCCTGTTCCAGGCCGTGACGGCGGTGCCGACCTCCGAGGATCCTCTCGCCGACCTCTACGCACTGGCCGTCGCCTACCGGCGATGGGGACGCGAACACAGCCACCTGTACTCGGTGTTGTTCGGTGGGGTGCAGTCCTTCAAGCCGTCAGGGGCGGCGGTCGGTACCAGTGACCCGGTCCGGCCTCTCGTCAAGGCGATCGATCGCGCCGTGACGGCGTCCGTCCTCGACGGCGAAGCGACGGCGATCGCCGTCTCGCTCTGGGTGACCCTGCATGGGCTGGTGACCCTCGAACTCGCCGGTGCCTTCGACACCTCCACGGCAGAAGCCGCATTCCGATCGACGATCCACGCCACGCTGCGTGGCTGGACGACCCCCGAGGTGTTCCGCAACCTCCGGCACGACGAACCCGCCTTCTGACCAGCACCGCCGGTTCCGCTGTGTCAAGTCCCGACAAGCAGTGCCATGACGTGCATCGATGACCAGGGCGCAATGGAGTCATGGATCGCACGGAACTGTGGCATCCGCTGAGGTTGGGAGTGAGTCAGATGCCGAAACGTCCTGAGCAACCCTCGACAGAGGGCGCGGTACCAGCCCCCCGGTGTCAACCGAAGGGCTTCCGTGCCGCGCTGCGGTGGCAGATCATCGCCCTGGCAGCCTTCGCGATCTGCTTCGGCACGCTCGCGGTGGGGTGGTACATCACGGACAGTCCCAGCGCGGGTATTCACGGCGGCAGCAGCGCAGGTACTGATGGTGGAGGGGATCCCCGTACCGACAGCACGGACCCAGGTGCAGGCGGAGGCGCCGAGGCGGGTGCGGGCGGAGGTGCCGAACCAGCCCCCGAGGAACCGGCCGCCGAAGAGCCGCCCCTCGAGGATCCGGCCGCCGAGGACCAAGCTGTCGCGGAGCAAACCCCCGGCCCTGCTACCAGAGCCGACATGGGCGCCATCAACGAGGGCGGGCCGGACCTGGCCCCAGCCAGCGTGCTGGCACTCGTGATCGCCGGAGTGTCGGGCGTCGGAGGCTTCCTCAGCGGTGCCGCGGCGATGATCACCGCGCGACAAGGCGCCCGCCAGGGGCGGAGGCCGCAGGCCCTCCGCACCAGGCACGCGTGGCACCCCTCGGAGCGCCATCGCCTCCGCCGACGTCGCGGCCATTGACGCCATCCCGACAACCCCGGATGTCGCACGGGTGCGCCCACCTCGCGTGCGCCCACCTGCTGTGCGATTGACTGGGCCGGCACATGACCGAACCACACGAGCTCATGGGGGCCACGCAGTGCAGAGCAACGACACGCCGCTGATACCGGACGCGGCGTGGCTGGAGGAACGGCTGGGCCAAGGCTCGCTCTGGCGACCGGACGAGGCCGACCTGCCGGCCGAGCTCACCCACGCGGGATCGCGAGAATTCCTGCTCACCGTCGGCTTTCCCGCCGTCGACCTCGAGGTGGTGGGGATCGACACGCGGCATCTGCGGGACGAGGACGGGATGGAGCCGTTCGACGCCGACGAGATCTACGGCGAGCGCTACCCCGACGACGACTCCCCGCCCAAGAACTTCGCCTTCACCGTGGCCACCTGGTCCGACCAGCACCTGATGCTCGGCGCGGCGGACGGCGGGATCACCCACTACGACCCCAACGGCTGGGACCACGGGGCAGGATGGAAGGGCCTGGCCGCCGATGACCTCCCCCGGCTGGCCGTGCTCCTGGGGCTGATCGCCGAGTCGAGCAAGGCCCTGGAATCGGCCGACGCCGCCGTACGCGCGGCCGCGGTCACCGATCTGCGCGAGCGAATGATCGGCCAGGATCCGTATGTGGACGATTCCGCGTTCTGGGACGAGATCTTCGAGCATCTGGAGTGAGGACGGGGCAGGTCGGCGCGGGCGGACCACCCCTGCCGCACCAGGCCCATCGGTGGACCGGTTCGTAGCGCACACCGCCGGCGTCCGGATTCTGGACGGCGAGAGCCACTTCGCCGGTACCGGCCTTCGGGGGAATTCCGGGTCCGCCGCGCGGTCCGGTCCCCCGGTGGGTGGTACGGGCATCAGATGTCCACGCCCTCTGATCCGCCCGCCGCGCCGCTCGGACGTCCGAGCGGCGCGGAGACACGCGTGCCGGGCTCGCTGCGTACGGCGGCCGCGTACGCGTGGCGGATCATCGCAGTCGGCGTCGTCGTGCGCGCCGCCTTCTCCGTGCTCGGGCAGTTCCACCGGATCGCCGTCGCCGTCTTCCTCGGCCTTGTCGTCACTGCCGTGCTGCGCCCCGTCGCCGGCCTCCTGGCCCGGTTCCTGCCCCGGCCGCTCGCGGTCGCCGCCGCGCTCGTCGGCGGCATCGCCGTCGTCCTCGGGGCACTGGCCCTGGTCGGCGAGATCGTGGCAGGTCAGCGGACCGGGCTGGAGAAGGAGTTCGTGGCGGGCATCGACCGGATCGAGCGACGGCTGCAGGAGCCTCCTTTCCGGCTCTCGCCGGACGTGTTCAACGATCTGCAGTCCCGCATCGGCAAGCTCCTGTCGAGCCACCGCTCCGCCCTGGTCAGTGAGGCGCTCAGCGGCGCGAGCCGGCTCCTCGAGGTGCTGACCGTGCTCGCCCTGGCCCTGTTCTGCGCGGTCTTCTTCACGCATTCCGGCGATCGGCAGTGGCAGTGGCTGTGCGACCAACTCCCCGCAAGGACGCGGCAACGTTTCACGATCGCGGGCCGGGCGGCCTGGCGGACCTTCACCGGCTACACGCACGGCATCCTGCTGGTGGCGGCGACCAACGCGGTACTCGTGGGCATCGCACTGTCCGTTCTGCGGGTACCGCTCGCCGTGCCGCTGGCACTGCTGGAGTTCCTGGCCGCCTTCATCCCGCTGATCGGCTCGCCGATCGCTCTGGCCGTCGCGGCCGTGGTCGCGCTCGCGACGAAGGGTCCGGTCATCGCCCTGCTGGTCGTGGTCCTGATCGTGGTGATCGGACAGATCGAGGGCCACCTCCTGCACCCCATCGTGATGAGCTGGGCCGTCCGGTTGCACCCTGTGGTGGTCGCACTGGCGGTCGTCGGCGGAGCGGTCGCGGCCGGCGTGATCGGCGCCGTCGTGGCCGTGCCGCTGGTGGCCGTGTTGTGGTCGGTGCGCCAGGCGCTGCGGGGCCGTACCGGTAGCCCGGACGGGGGCGAGGAAGGGGGCGGGGCAGGTGACAGCCGCCCCTAGACCGGCGGTCACCCCGCTCCGAGACCACGAAAGACCCGCCGCGTTACGGCAACCACCTTCACCAGCGGCTTCACGGCCGGCGTCACCGCTCCCGGATCCGCCCCAGGTCCCCACACAACGCGAGGCCTCGCACACGCTCGCAGGAACGACACGCCCGCCCCGACGTCAATCCTCGCCACCGAATCCGCTTTGTCATAATTTTTCGGGTATTCACCATGCCCTCTCGCAGGAATACCGAGGCCTGCCCCACCATGTCCGACGGACAGCCCAACCGGACGCACAGGACGCGCGGCCTACGCGCATACATGCTGAGGATCTGCGCCGCCTGTGCTGCGACCGCAATCGTGGCGTCGCTCGCCGCCTGCTCCACCGCCGGCACGCACCACAAGACGCAAGCCCCGGCGCGGACAGGCGCACCGGCTCCCGGCCCACCGGCACCCCCGCGTGAGAAACGGGGCGCGACTCTCGCGCGTGCGCTCAAGCCGCTCCTGCCGGGCGGCGACACTCGGCTGGCGGTGGCGGTGCTCGACCTCGACAGCGCCGACCAGGAGATCGCGTCGTACGGGGAGGACTCGAAGTTCGCCACGGCGAGCATCGTCAAGGTGAACATCCTCGCGGCGCTGCTCCTCCAGGCGGAGGACGAGGACCGCGAGCTGACACCCGCGGAGCGTCGGCACGCCGAGGAAATGATCCGGTCCAGCGACAACGCCGCGGCGCACGTCCTGTGGCGGGCGATCGGCGAGGCGGAGGGCCTTGAAGCGGCGAACGAGCGGCTGGGGCTCTCCTCGGCACAGGGCGGCCCCGACAACCGCTGGGGGCTCACCCAGACCACAGCGACGGACCAGGTCAGGCTGTTGCGCGCGGTGTTCGCCCGAGGGCCGGTGGCCTCCACCTCGTCGCCCGACGGGCTGAGCCCGGCGTCCCGGGCCTACATCCGGGAACTGATGGGCCAGATCGTGGAGGAACAGGACTGGGGAGTGTCCGCGGCCGCCTCCCGAGATTCCCGGTGGGCCCTCAAGAACGGCTGGCTGCAGCGGAACACCACCGGCCTGTGGGTCATCAACAGTGTCGGTCAGGTCACGGTGCACGGACATCGGTATCTGGTCTCGGTCCTCAGCAGCGGCAACGCTTCGATGAGAAGCGGGATCACCCTGGTCGAGCGCGCCGCAAGAGCGGCGATCGGCGCGGCCAGCGCACATGTCCGCCCCTGGCCGCAGTGAGCGGTCCCTCGGGCCTGATACGACGCCGAACTCGGCAAGGCCCTCGCCACACACCCCGACGACACCGAGGCCGCGCTCACCGACTACGAGCAGACCATGTTCCCGCGCAGCGCCGAGGTCGCAGCCTTGAAGGGGCCGGTGTCCACAGGCTCGACTCCGACGACACCGATGCCCGATGCCCAGTAGGTTTGTGCCGCCGAAGCTCGAGTGGCTGGAGGCCCTTCAGGTGTCGAAACGCGGCGGTGTGGCGGAGACTGATCTCGAGCTGGGAGACGGCCGTAGATTGCACGTCTACGACACCGGCACGGAAGATTCCGACAGCCGTACCGTCGTCTTCTGGCACCACGGCACGCCGAACATCGGGACCCCTCCCGAGCCCCTCTTCCCGTACGCCGACCGGCTCGGCATCCGCTGGGTGTCCTACGACCGGCCGGGCTACGGCGGGTCCACACCCCGCCCCGGCCGGGACATGGCGTCAGCCGCCGGAGACGTGGCCGCAGTCGCCGACGCGCTGGGCATCCAACGGTTCGCGGTCATGGGACATTCCGGTGGCGGTCCGCACGCCCTCGCCTGCGGCGCCCTGCTGCCCGATCGCGTCCTCGCCGTGGTCAGCGTGGCGGGGCCGGCACCGTTCGGAGCCGAGGGGCTGGACTGGTTCGCGGGCATGTCGGACTCCGGCACGGCATCCCTGCTTGCCGCCACAAAAGGGCGTGCGGCGAAGGAGACCCACGAGGCGTCCGCCACGTACGACCCGCGGATGTTCACCCCGGCCGATCACGCCGCGCTCGCCGGTGAATGGTCCTGGTTCGGCGATGTCGTCGGTCCGGCCGTGGAGGCCGGCCCGGGCCCGCTGATCGACGACGACCTGGCGTACGTCGCCCCATGGGGTTTCGACCCCGGGCAGGTCACACCACCCGTCCTCTTCCTGCACGGCGGCAGCGACCGCGTCGTGCCCAGCTCCCACAGCCAGTGGCTCGCGAACCACTGCCCCACTGCGGAACTGCGACTGAACCCGACCGCCGGACACATCTCCATCCTCAACGCCGGCGCGGCTGCCCTGGAATGGCTCGCGGACCGCTCCAACTCCTGATCCGCGACCTGGACTCGAACTCGAGCCTTGCCCGCCTGCCTCCGCTGCCGCACGCCCCTGCCTCATGCGTTCTTGGTGAAATTTGGTGTGCAGATATGTTGACCTCTGTTCGAGGTCTCTTCTACGTTTCGGAAGCCCACCAAGCCGCCCAACCCGCATGCGAGGTTGCGCGGTCGCACCTACCCAGAAAGGGATGTCGTGCCACGAGAGAACCATCGCGGGACAGCTTGCCTGGCGGCAGTGCTGGCCGGCGTCACGGCATTCGGCGCAGCCCTCGCCTCCCCCGCCTCCGCGGCTCCGGGGGACGCCTCCCGCCCCGCCTCGCCGCCGCCCGTCAGCGACTTCCGCGGGGTCAACTGGGCCGACCCGCGCGACAACTACGCCGACGACGCGGTCGTACCCTCGGGTCTGTCGACCTCCGACAGCTATGCCACGACCTACGCCAAGTCCAAGGCGATCATCGGCGGGTTCTCCGAACTCGGCGCCAACACGGTCCGCCTCCCGGTCAACCCGACCTCCGTGAACGGCCCTTTCTGGAAGGCGTACCGGGGCGCGATCGACGCCGCCACCGCCAAGGGCTTCAAGGTCATCCTGGGCTACTGGGAGGCCGACAACGCCAAGGACGGCAAGATCGACGACCAGGCCTCCTGGGACCAGATGTGGGCGCGGATCACGTCCGCCTACGCCCGCAACTCCCAGGTGTACTTCGAGCCGATGAACGAGCCGTTCGGCTACACCTCCCAGGAGTGGCGCGACGTGGCCGCTCGTTGGGTGACCACGCACCGCTTCATTCCCCGCGACCGGATCCTCATCGGAGGCATCAAGTACAGCGAGGACGTCAAGCCCGTGTGCGCCGACAGCCGACTCGACGGCACCCGCATCGCCCTGCACAACTACGGCTTCTGGCACACCGACTGGACCAGCGTCGACCAGTGGAAGCAGGACTTCAAGGAGCGCATAGGCACCTGCGCCTCACGCACCGTCCTCGACGAGTTCGGGGCGACCATGACCTCCGGCCTCGACTACAACGGCCCGGTCAACGGCTCCGGCGAGATCGCCTACATCCAGGCCGCGACCGACACCATCCGGGAGCTGGGCCTGGGCTCGGTCTACTGGCCCGGCCTGCGCAACGGTGACACCTACTCCCTGACCACCCTCCAGGGCACCGGCACCCGCCTCAGCCTGAAGGTGAACAACCCCAGCGGGCTCGACCGCCTGCACTGGGCCTGGAAGCAGTAGCCGCACAAGGCGCTCCAGCCGATCGGTCCCCCCGGGCCGGCAGGAGGCCAAGCCCGGGGGACACCGTCCCCTCCCCCACCGCGAGCGACGTGGCGCCCTGCCCGCGGCCCAGCCGAGTGTGTGGTGGCCGAGCCTGGGCATTCGGACTGCGGGAGGTCTCCATGGGCACGGGTGGGTTGGCATGGCCCGGACGGTTCCGGCCGCGGCGGACGGCGGCACGGGGTTCGGTCACCGAGGGGGCGGCGCGGGCGGGTCTCGCCGCGCGGGGTGTGATCTATCTGCTCGTCGGCGCGCTGGCGCTGCAGATCGCCTTCGGCGACACGAGCGAGGAGGCCGACCGTAGCGGGGCACTGGCGGAACTGTCACAGCAGCCGTTCGGCGCGGTGCTGCTGTGGGCGCTGGGCGTCGGACTCGTCGGCATGGCCCTGTGGCGGCTGTCGGAGGCGGTCTTCGGCTCGGTCGGGCAGGACGGCCGGAGCGTGCGCAAGCGGCTGCTGGCGGCCGTCCGCTGCGCGTTCTACGTCTTCGTCGCCTACTCCGTGCTGTCGTTCGCGGCAAGCCGGAACCAGAGCGGCGGCGGATCCAGCGACCAGCAGTCCCGGGACGCCACCGCCCGGGCACTGGAGATGCCCGCCGGTCAGTGGCTGGTCGGCGCGGCCGGGCTGGCCGTCGTCGTGGCCGGTGGCTGGATCGGCGTACGGGCCGTCCTGCGCAAGTACCACGACAATCTCAGGCTCGGGCAGATGAGCCACCGGACGCGGCAGCTGGTGGACGTCACCGGCGTGGCGGGCGGCGCCGCTCGCGGGCTGGTGTTCGCCGTGGCGGGTGTCTTCGCCGTGCGAGCCGCCATCGACTACGAACCCGAAAAGGCGAAAGGGCTCGACGACACTCTGCGTACCTTCGCCGACACTCCGCTCGGCCCCTGGCTGCTGGCCTGCGTCGCGGCCGGGCTGGTGCTGTTCGGTGTGTTCTCCTTCGCCATGGCCCGCTGGCGACGGGTGTGAGCCGTGTTCCCGCCGGTGACATGTGTGGGCGGCGTTCTGTGGGAAACACGAAGCGAATGAGCGAATCCGAGATTCCGTATGGCGACGGCCGGCCCGTGGACGTGTACCTGGACCTCCTGCGCATCCGGATGGACACGGAGGATTACCGCCTTCTGCTGCGCATGGTGGAACCGGTCCTCCGGGCGATCGAAGAAGAGCGCCTGTCCAGCCTCGACCTTGCGCTCGACTCAGGGGCAGGCGAAGAGCTGCCCCAGGAGGTCCGTGACGAGGCCGCCCTCGTCATCGCCACAGCCGTCACCGGTCGCCTCGACAACGAAGTGATCGAGATCGACGTCGATGAGACCGGCCCGGTCCGGATCGTCACCGACGCGACCACCGCCTCCGACCCCGAACGCCTCGGCGAGATCGCCGACTACATCAGGGAACGGCACAGGGAGACCGAGGAGCTGCGCGGTATCGCGGAGGTCAGTGGGCTGCCCACGGACTTCTGAGCGGCCGCGGCAGCGGCAGCGGTGTCACGGCCGGGGACGCCGATTCCTCGGCCTGGGCGCCGTGCGCTGTCATACCCGGCTGACACGATGTCCACATGACGACCAGCCAGTCGATAACTTACGTACGGATTGCCGAAGTTCTCACCGAACTCGGAATGATCACGGAACAGACGGCCCGACGCGTCCTGGACGAGTTCGTCGACTTCGCGGCCAAGCCGATCGAGGATCGCTATGAGGTCGCCAGCGCCCTCGAATCCTTCGACGTGGCTGTTTCCATTCACGCCGACGACGTCGACTTCGCGGACGCGCACTACGAATGGCTCCTGAACGAGGCGGCGAATCTCACCGGAGGCAAAGTCACGGTCTCCGACTACCGCTTCGACAAGTCCTACCCGGACGACGAGGACTGCGGCCTGGGGACGATGCACTTCGCCTGCAACGGCAAGCCGCTGTCGTTCGGCATCGAGCAGGAGTCGAACGACTACCTCGACATGGGAGCGGCGCAGGAGGCCATCGAGGCGCTCGACCTCGGTGACGACCCCCGGGAATTCCGCCGCTTCGAGCAGGAAGGCCCAGACCTCAGCGACGACATCATGGTGCTGGCCTCGGCCGAGCAGCGGGAAGGTCTCCTCCGGCTTCTGGGCCTCACGTTCGAGGCCCGGTGGTATCAAGGCTGACTGCGGATCGAGTCGTTGCCGGTCACCGCTTCCAGGGACAGCGCGAGGACCGCCCGGTCGTCGTCGTCCGGCTGGGTGCACTGGGCCGACCACCGTTCCGCATCGGTCCGTACGAACGACACGACCGTCTCCGGGTCGGGTGGGCGCTCCCCGCAGAACCGTTCGCCGAGGCGTTCGAGGACCGGGTAGAAGACGCCGTCAGCGTCGCGTGCCTCGCTCACCCCGTCCGTGTGCAGGACGAGCACCTCCGCCGGTTCGAGGCGGTGCACCGTCGTGTCCTCCCCGTCCGGTGCCAGTGCGCCGAGCCCCAGGGGCAGTCCGGGCGCCGTGACCAGCCGCCGGGCACCTTGCGGGCCGACCGCCAGGGGAGCGGGGTGCCCGCGGTCGGCGATGCGCACCTCGCCGCCGTCCGGCGAGAACTCCAGCACCAGTGCGGTCACGAACAGCTCGGGGTCGCCGTCGTCGCCGGCCGGGCTGTTGCGGGCGATGCTCAGCTCCAGCCGCCCGGCCAGAGCGCTCAGGCTCTGCCACTCGTGGGCCGACACCCGGAAGCTGCCCAGCACCGCCGCGACCGTCTGGACCGCGTCCAGCCCCTTGCCGCGAACGTCACCGATGATCGCGCGTACCCCGAAGGGCGTCTCGCACACGTCGTACAGATCCCCGCCGACGAGCGTGCCGCCCTCCCCGGCCTCGTAGAACCCGGCGGCGCGCACCGGCCCGAGCCTGCGCGGCACGGGACGCAGCAGGGTCCGCTGCATCGCCTCGGCGACCGAGTTGGCCCGGATCAGATGCTGCCGGGTCCGCTCCCGCTGCCGGGCCAGGGCGACGCCGGCGATGCCGATGAGGGTCGTGGCGATGTAGACGGCGACATGGTGCTGCTCGTCGAAGTGGCCGGGGCGCCGGGCGGCCATCCACATCTGCAGCCCCAGGCACACCAGCGCCGACAGGGCGGTGCCCCTCGGGCCACGTGTCGCGGCGGCCAGCGGCGGCACCGCGATGAGCATGAAGCTCACCGGTTCGCGGCCTCGGACGATCAGTTCGGCCGCCACGTCGACGAGTACCGCGGCCAACGGCAGCCACCACACCCACCCGCGGGGTGAGGGGGGCCGGAGGTCGGAGCGGAGGTAGCGGTCGGACACGGGGCGCCTACCTTCCGGGCCCGGTGGGCCGGGACGTGGAGCCCACGGTTCCGGTGGCCGTCTTACCGCGGCCCGGCCCTCGGATCGCCTCGGGCAGCCCGGCCTCGATACGGGCGAGCTGATGGGTGAGGCTGCGCAGCCACATGTCGAGGTCGACCAGCACGGGCAGCGCCGGAGCGGTCGGTTCCACGGGTGCCTGCTCTGTCCGCGGCGGCTGCGTGCGGTCGCCGTCGCACAGGGCGGCGAGCCGGTCGGTGGTCTCGGCGAGCGTGCGGGCGCCGGTCCGAGCGCGGTCGGCCGCGTCCGGGGGCAGGGCGGTCGTGGACAAGTCGAAACGGGGCAGCCACTGGGCGCCGAGCAGGATGTGGTTGGCCGTGATGAGCACGGCGTGCCAGTCCGCGCGCACAGATGCGCTGCTCCCCGGTTCGCTGCGGAACTGGGCGTAGGCGGATTCCGCCAGGCGCAGCCGGTGCAGAGCGGGCAGCGTCGGCGGGGCGGGGGCCGAGCCCGGCGGTAGGGCGGTCAGCATCTCGACGGTGCCCTTGATCAGCGCGCCGCACTCCCGCAGCAGCCCCGCCATGGTTCTGCGTACCTCTTTGCGGGCGCCGGCCGGCCAGGCGAGCATCGCGCACAGCAGGCCGATGGCACTGCCCGTCACCACGTCGACGATCCGCGCCTCGGCCAGTCGCCACGAGGACGGCGCTATCTGGGCGAACGCGGTGGCCACCACGAGGGTGAACAGGCCCTGCGCCCAGGCGATACCGAGCAGCGGGCCGAGCGCGAAGGCGATCAGCATGGCCGGTGCCAGGATCGCGGCGTACGCCTCGGTGTGCCGGCCCAGGCCGATGAGCAGGGCGCCCGCTGCCACCGCGCCCACGAGGTTGCCGGTGACGGCCTGACGGATGGCCGTCCAGGTCTCCCCGACGGTGGTCCGGCTCAGCGTCAGCACCGCCAGCAGCACCCAGAAGCCGTGGGTCAGGTCGAGCGAACCGGCCACCAGGCGTGCGGCCGCCAGGGCCACGGCGATCCGTACGGCGTTCTGGAACTGCACCGAGCGCAGTGTCATGTTGCCGGTGATCCGGCGCACCCACAGCCGGGGCGTGGCGGCCTCGGTGTACCAGAAGAGTTCGCGTGGCTCGATCGGCGGGGTGCGCCGCCCTTCGAGGCCGACCCGTACGGAGATCTCCAGGATGCGCACCGACTCGGCGACGGCCAGCAGCGCCGCCTGCCGACGCAGCACCGGTACCGGCGGTACCTCGTCGGCGGACCCGGTCGCCTGCCGCAGGCGCATCCGCTGGAAGTCGTCGATGGCCTGGTCCATCCGCTGCGGGCCGGGAGCGGCCCGACCGGTGCGTAGGGCGGTGGCGGTGTCGTCGCACAGGGACACGACCTGAGGCAGCAGTGACCCGGACGCCGTGTCGGTCGGGCTCCTGCCCGGGTCGGCGCCGTACCGGACGAGTTCGCGGAGTTCGCCGGTCTCGGTCAGATGGGCCAGCTGCTCGAGCAGCCGGCGGGTGGCGGAGCCCGCCTGGGAGAGGCCGCGGGCCGCGCGGCCCGGACCCGCGGGGCGTTCCGCGGGCGGGACGCTCGACAGCCGCAGCCGCGCACCGGCCTCCCGCAGGGCCTGCGGGGACAGGCCGCCGCGCCCCGCGATGCTGTCCCCCGCCGTGGTCAGGGCGTCGGCGAGGGTCGTCCGGTACGTCGGCTCCGGCGGCTGCGGCAGCAGGAACAACTCGCACAGGGCCAGCACCGCCACGCCGAAGGTCAGACCCGCCAGCCGCAGCCACAGGGTCTCGGGTTCGTACGGCGGGAAGCACGCGAGGATGTAGAAGAGCTGGAGTCCCGGCGCCGCCCCGGCCGGGCGCGGGCCCGCGATCGCCGCGAAGGCGAGGAGGAATCCCACGACGAGCATGCCGAGCACCGCCGCCCAGGTCCGCACCGCCAGCACGGTCCCCAGCGCCACCAGCAGCATGCCCACGGGCAGCGCCTTCAGCATCACCTCGGCGCGCTGCCGTCCGGACCCCGGGATCGGGGACAGCAGGCCGAGGGAGATCGGCGCGAACAGGGCGTACAGCGCCAGCACCGGCTCGTCGAGCCCGTACACGAAGGTGTAGAAGCCCGTCGACGCGGCGAGGGTCACCCGCACCGACCGGTGCAGGATCAGCGTCCGCTCCGCCGCGCCCTTCACGGCAGGCGCCCGCCGCACGGCACTCGCGAGCCGACCGGCGGGACCCTGCCGTGGACCACGAGCCGATGGCGTACGGACATGACGACGACGGAAGCCGCGAGGATCTGCGCGCCTCCGAGGCGCGGGATCGCGTCGTACGCGGCCTTGGGTGTTCGCTCCGGCACCATCGCCGTGAACACCGCGCCCAGCGCCGTCCCGCCGAGCAGCGCGCCCCGGCGTCCGACGACGTCGCCGACCCTCCCGCCCACGATGAAGCAGCAGCCGATGACGAGCACGTACGCGGACAGCGTCCACTGGGCGGCCGAGGCGATGACGCCGAACTCGTCCGCGATCCCGGGGACGGCCAGGTTCAGCGCGAAGGAGTCGAGCCGGATGCAGAACAGAGCGACCGCCACCGCGATGAAGGCTCCCGTCCGCGCGGCCGGCGAAGACTCAGCGCGCATGAGCACGTTCCTCTCGGGCCGACGCGCCGCACCGGCGTCGTGGCCGGGCCGGACATGCGATCCACTGCCCATTGTCGGCCGACCCGGGAGGTACCGCAGCACGGCGGTTCCACGCCGGAACGCCCCCACATCGGAACCCGAGCCACGGCCGTGTTGCCGAATCGGCAAACGGGCTCGTCTTCTCGGCTCGGCCGTCCGGATGATCGGCGTTGAGGTAACGAACGACCGTAGGGGCGGGTGGCGCGCGCAAGGCGCCGGGTGTCCCGGAGGAGGGCGTATGTCGCAGCACATCGGGGAGATCACTCACCGGTCGGTGTCCTCGCCGGCCGGGCAAGCAGGTCGCGGCCGGATTCACCTCGTGGAGCAGGGAAGCGGGCCGCTGGTGCTGCTCGTCCACGGATTCCCGGAGTCCTGGTACTCCTGGCGCCACCAGCTGCCGGTGCTCGCGGCGGCGGGATACCGCGCGGTCGCCATCGATGTCCGCGGCTACGGCCGTTCCTCCAAGCCGGTCGCGACGGAGGCGTATCGGATGCTCGACCTGGTGGCGGACAACGTGGCGGTGGTGCACGCCCTGGGCGAGGAGTCGGCGGTGGTCGTCGGCCACGACTGGGGCGCGGCCATCGCCGCGAACTCCGCCCTGCTCAGGCCGGACGTCTTCAGGGCGGTCGGGCTGCTCAGCGTCCCCTACGCGCCACGTGGCGGACCCCGCCCCACGAAGGCCTTCGCGGGGATGGGCGGCGACGAGGAGTTCTACGTCTCCTACTTCCAAGAGCCCGGCCGCGCCGAGGCCGAGATCGAACCCGATGTACGCGGCTGGCTCACGGGTTTCTACGCGGCCCTGTCCGCCGACACCATGCCCGCACCGGGCGCTCCCGATCCGCGTTTCGTCAGCCGGGGCGGAGCGCTGCGAGACCGGTTCCCCACCGGCCGGCTGCCCGCCTGGCTCAGCGACGCGGACCTCGACGTCTACGCCGGGGAGTTCGAACGGACCGGCATGACCGGAGCGCTCAACCGGTACCGGAACATGGACCGCGACTGGGAGGACCTCGCCGCCCTCGAAGGCGCCCCCATCCCCCAGCCGTCTCTCTTCATCGGTGGCAAACTGGACGCATCCACGACATGGCTGGCCGACGCGATCGCGGCATACCCGGTCACGCTGCCGGGCCTGATCTCCTCCCACCTCCTCGACGGCTGCGGCCACTGGATCCAGCAGGAACGGCCCGACGAGGTCAACCGCCTCCTGACCGACTGGCTCGCCGCTCTGCCCGCGTGACGCGCAGAACGTGGGGAACGTGCGGAACGTGCGGAACGTGCGGAACGTGCGGAAGGACGTGATGACAGTGCCGACCAGCTCCGACTACGCCAAGGTCAACGGCCTGGAGATGTACTACGAGGTCCACGGCGTCCACCACGAGGGCCGGCGCCCGCTGGTGCTGCTGCACGGCGGCGTCACCACCATCGGTCTGTCCTTCGCCGCCGTGCTGCCCGCTCTGGCGGCCGACCGGCACATCGTGGCTCCCGAACTCCAGGGACACGGACACACCGCCGACACCGACCGTGACCTGACGGTGCCGAACCTGGCCTCCGACGTGGTGGCACTGCTCGATCAACTCGGCATCGGGCAAGCCGACTTCCTCGGGTACAGCCTCGGCGGGCTGACCGCACTCGAGATCGCCGTCAAGCATCCGGAGCGCGTGGGCCGACTCGTACTCGCGGCCGCTCAGTACAGCCAGGACGGCGTCCACGACGAGGTACGCGCCGCCGACTTCGACTCCCCGCGGCTGCCCAGCCAGGCGGACTTCCAGGAGATGGCCGACGCGTACGCCGCCTGCGCACCGTATCCCGGGCACTTCGAGGCCTTCCTCGCCAAGGTCTCCGCGTCGGCGCACGCCCCGCTGCCCTGGACCATCGACGACCTGCGCGGAGTGCGGGCACCCACGCTGCTGGTCGTCGGCGACACCGACTTCGTACGCGTCGAGCACGCGGCCGCCATGCAGCGACTGATTCCCCGGGCCCGGCTCGCCGTCCTGCCCGCCACCACGCACATGACCCTCATGCGGCGCACTTCTCTGCTCCTGCCACTGCTGAGCGAGTTCCTCGTCGAGTGACGGGCTCACCTCATGGGCATGAAATCGGGCAGGGTGAGGGCCGAATGAGCCGGTCGTCCCGCCGGCGAGGGCACGGCGGAGGGCATGGCACTGAGATGGCGCAGCATGTCATTGCGCTGCTCCAGAGCCCGATCGGTGGTCGGGAAGAGCGTGGCATCGCCCTCGCCGACCTGCTCCTGATTCAAGGTCACAAACTCACGGGTGCTGTGTTCGTAGGCGGCGAGTCCCGCGGCGTGGTCCCTGTCGGCCAGAGAACCGGCGAGCATGTACGCGCCGACGAGCGCGAGGCTGGAGCCCTGTCCGGTGAGGAACGAGGGTGCGTACGCGGCGTCGCCCACCAGCGCGACCCTGCCGCAGGACCATCGGGGCATGCGGATCTGGCTGACCCCGTCGAAGAACAGGTCATCCGCGTCGCGCAGGGCGGCGAGCATGCCCGGGACCTCCCATCCCGCGTCGGCGAAGACCGCGGCGACCAGGTCCCGTTGGGCTTCCGGGTTCCGGAACGCGTCGAACGGTGGTTCCGGGCGGGCGAAGTTCAGGAAGGCGTGCACGTCGTCGTTGTCCCCCACGGCGTAGAGTGCCGCGGCCCTGCCCGGGGTGTTCCACATCATGAGCTCGTGGGAGAGCCCGAAGGTGTTGCGCATGGTGAATCCGGCGAAGCAGTAGCCGAGGTATCGGTGGAACCGCTCTTCGGGGCCGAACAGGAACTCGCGGGTATGTGAGTGCACCCCGTCCGCGCCGAACACCATGTCGAACGTACGCCTGCCGCCTCCTCGGAACGTGATGTCGACCCCGTGGCCGGACGACTGGTCGAGGGTGTCGATGGAGTCGTTGAACAGGAACTCCACGTCGTCGCGGACCGCCGTGTGGAGAGCGTCGGTCAGATCTCCGCGCCGCACTTCGAGGTCCTGTCCCGCGACGCCGCCGGTGACGGTGTGGGGGTTGACCGAGGCCACCTGCTCACCGTCCCCGTCGAGGAAGGTCAGCCGGCGCAAGTCGATGTGCGCGTCCCGCAGTTGCGGGAGGATACCCATCCTCCGGACGACCTCGAGTGCGGTGCCGCGTACGTCAATGGGATAGCCACCGCCACGCAGTGAGCCCGCCTTCTCGACCACCGTGACCGCGAATCCGTAGCGGTTCAGCCAGAACGCGAGGGCGGGCCCCGCGATGCCGGCCCCGGATATCAGGACCTCGCGCCTCGGCGTGGCACGGGCACCCCTGTCCCTCAACAGACCGGTGCGGGTCATTCCTTGACTCCTTTGCTCATGGTCCGGGCGACCAGCAGGGACAGCGCCGTGACGGCGCCGGCCATGACGAAGCCGGTGACGAAGGCTGATTCGGCCGGGACATCCGACCCGGAAGGAGTCTGGGCGGTGAGGAGCGCACCACCGACCTGCACACCCACGGCGTAGCCGATCACGCGAGTCACCAGGACCAGGCTGGTGGCGATTCCGGTGTCACTCCGATCGACGGATGTGGCGGTACTGGTCACCAACGCCGTGACGCACAGGCCGTTGGCAAGCGCGATCATCACCTTGCCGATGACGAGGTGCCAGACCTCGGTGTGCACGGCCGCCAGGGCGATCAGGGCGGCGGCCATGATGACGATCCCGGCGGTGACCACGGCTCGTGAGCCGAAACGACGCGCCCCGATCCCGCTGATCGGCCCGGCAAGGGACGCGGCCATGGCGCCGGGCAGCAGGTAGAAGCCGATTTCGGTGGCACTGGCCCCGAAGCCGTACTCGTCCGCGGACACCGCGAGCAACTGCGGGACGAGATAGACCGCCACCGAGGTACCGACGCAGATCACGAACGTCAGCACACACGACTTCCACACCGCGGGCCGTGCCAGCATGCGCAGATCGACCATCGGCGAGACCGCACGACGCTCGACGGCTGTCCATGCCGTTACGAAGGCGGCCAGTACGGCGATGAGGGCGCCGAGCACGAGTGGCTGCGAGCCGAGGTCGGGTGCCAGCGCGAGCACGAGCATGAGCGTGACCAGCGTCCCGCTGAGCAGAACCAGGCCGGGCCAGTCGATCCCGGCGCCGTCCGACCGCCGGCTCGGCGGATCATGCGGCATCAGCCTGTTCACCAGCGTGGTGGCCGCGATGACCGCGATCGTCGGCAGCGCGAACATCCAGTGTCGGGACAGGCCTTCCGCCACGGGCCCGGCCGACAGCGTTCCCGCCATCCCGCCGCCCACGAACAGCCCGCTGACCACACCGATGGCCACCTTCGACTCCCCCTCGGGGAGGTGTGCGCGCACCAGGATGAACGACAGGGGCAGCGCGCCCACCATCGCTCCCTGCAGTACCTGACCGACTAGCAGCACGGGCAGGTTCGGCGCCAGGGCGGACACCAGACCACCGGCCGAGACGACCGCCATCAGCCGGATCAGGACCCGTTTCCCGCCGTAGCGGTCGCCTAACTTGCCCGCGACCGGTGTGACGAGCGCGCCGGTGATGAGAAGCATGATGCTGAGCAACGCCCCTTCGGCCGGACTCATGTCCAGCTCGCGTTGCAGGAGCGGGAGCGTCGGCGTCACCACCGACTCCAGGGCACCGGTGGCGACTGCCAGCATGCCGAGGGCCCCGACAGCGGCCCTCCCGATGCGGAGTGGGGGAGCCAGAGTTGCGGTCATGGACGTCCTTCCGTCATTGCCTGGCGGGTAAGGGGTCGGCCGTACACGTAGAGCTGCCGGGCGGAGCGGATGCAAGAGCCATGCGCGCTCCAGGCCACTATCACAATTACTACACTACACCGTGCAGTGTAGAACGGTTACGATGTGCCCATGCCGACCACGAAGACACTGCGCGAGGGGTCCACGCGGAAGCGGACCGCCATCCTTTCGGCGGCCCGGGAGCTGTTCCTCGCCGACGGCTTCGACCGGACCAGCGTCGACGCGGTCGCCGCCCGGGCCGAGGTGTCCAAGCGGACGGTCTACGACTACTTCGGCGACAAGCAGACGCTGCTGCGAGCAGTCGTCGACGCCATCGGCCAGTCGCTGATCACCACGATCCGGCGCACCCTCGACGACACCCTCACCGACCTCACCGAGGCCGCCGACCTCGAGGACGCCCTGGTCACGTTCTCGATGCGCATCTCGACCGACATGCTCGACTCGGCGGAGTACGCGACGCTGCAACGACTGGTCCGGGCGGAATCCGGCCACCTGCCGCACCGGGGCTACAACTCCATGGCCGACACCCCCGACGAGGCACTCGCCGAGCGTTTCGCCGCCTTCGCCGCGGCCGGGATGCTCGACGTCCCCGACCCGCGGCTCGCGGCCGACCAGTTCATCGCGCTGACCTTCGGCGTCGCGCTGGACAGACTCGGTTCCGCGAACGCCGCGGAGGACACCCGCGTCCGGCCACTCATCGTCGAGGGAGTGCGGACCTTTCTCCGGGCCTACCGAACTGTGTAGGGCTTGGGGCAGCACGGGAGAACAGCGCGCCGTCAGCCCACGTTTCCTCCCTCTTCGGCCGAGCGCTCACGCCCTTCCGAACGGCCGAGGCGCGACACGGAGGATTGCTCCCGATTGCCGTGTCAGGGACGGGGGTTGAGGGGTCTCGGTCCAGCCCGAGGACGTCACCGTGGATCGTGCCGGATGAGCTGTGGGGCCGTCTGAAGACGTTGTCCGCCGCGGCGTGAGCGGGGTTTCGCCATCCGGGCCGCAAGCCGTTGCGGCCCGGGGTTGAGCGGGAAGCCTCCGGCAGCACATGCAGCGGCAGATTGTGTCACCGGCTTCGCAGCCGCGGGCGTAGGCGCGCTCGGCGGCGGGGGTGTCGCCGAGTTGCTCGCGCACGCCGCCCAGGGCAGTGGGCCAATGTAGCGCGCCGGAATTCGCCCCGGTCCCCGGAGCGTTCCCGGGGCCGGGACCGGAGTCGGCCTGCGTCCCAGGCTGCGGCCGCCTGTTTGCCGTCCGGCTTCCCATGCGGCCGCGGCCCGGCGCTCGCCCGCCGCCCGGGCGGCCACGGCCTGGCGTTCGGCGGCGGCGAGGGTGAACACCCCCGTGCGCGCCCCGCCGCCGATCGCGGCCCCGGCGGCGACCAGCGGCGGCGCCACCAGGGCGTCGGCCTCGTCAGGCGCCCAGCGCCGCGAGCACCACGGACCTGGCCTCCTCCTGGACCTGCCGCAGATGGTCGGTGCCGAGGAAGGACTCCCCGTAGATCTTGTAGACGTCCTCGGTGCCCGAAGGACGGGCCGCGAACCAGGCGTTGGCGGTGGCGACCTTGATGCCGCCGAGGGCGGCGCCGTTGCCGGGGGCCTCCGTGAGCACGGTGGTGACCGGCTCGCCGGCGAGGGTGTCGGCGGTGACCTGGCGCGGGGACAACTCGGCGAGCAGCGCCTTCTCCTCGCGGGAGGCCGGGGCGTCGACGCGTGCGTAGGCGGGGGCGCCGAAGCGGTCGGTGAGCTGCGCGTAGTGCTGCGAGGGCGTCTTGCCGGTGACCGCTGTGATCTCGGAGGCGAGCAGGGCCAGGATGATGCCGTCCTTGTCGGTGGTCCACACCGACCCGTCGCGGCGCAGGAAGGAAGCGCCCGCCGACTCCTCGCCGCCGAAGCCGAGGCTGCCGTCGGACAGGCCGTCCACGAACCACTTGAACCCGACCGGGACTTCGACCAGCTCCCGGCCGACGTCCGCCGCGACTCGGTCGATCATGCTGGACGACACCAGGGTCTTGCCGATACCGGCGCCCGCGGGCCACTGCTCCCGGTGCGAGAACAGGTACGAGATCGCCACGGCCAAGTAGTGGTTGGGGTTCATCAGGCCGCCGTCCGGCGTGACGATGCCGTGCCGGTCGGCGTCGGCGTCGTTGCCGGTGGCGATGTCGAACCGGTCGCGTTGCTCGATGAGCGAGGCCATGGCGTACGGCGAGGAGCAGTCCATACGGATCTTGCCGTCCCAGTCCAGCGTCATGAAGCGCCAGGTGGGGTCGGTGAGCGGGTTCACCACCGTCAGGTCGAGCCTGTGCTGTTCGGCGATCCGGCCCCAGTAGGCGACCGAGGCACCGCCCAGCGGATCGGCGCCGATCCGCACACCGGCGGCCCGGATCGCGTCCAGGTCCAGCACGCTCGGCAGGTCGGTGACGTAGTTGCCGAGGAAGTCGTGGCGGCCGGTGCCGGGGGCGGCCAGGGCGCGGGCGTAGGGGATGCGCCGTACGTCCTTCAGGCCGCCGGTGATGATCTCGTTGGCCCGGTCCTGGATCCACGAGGTCGCCTCGGAACCGGCGGGGCCGCCGCTCGGCGGGTTGTACTTGAAGCCGCCGTCGGCGGGCGGGTTGTGCGAGGGAGTGACGACGACTCCGTCGGCGAGCGCCGAGGTGCGGTTCCGGTTGTGGGTGAGGATGGCGTGCGAGACCGCCGGGGTGGGCGTGTAGCCGTCGGCCTGGTCGATGAGGACCGTCACGTCGTTGGCGGCGAACACCTCAAGGGCCGTGATCCGCGCCGGCTCGGACAGGGCGTGGGTGTCGGCGCCGAGGAAGAGGGGGCCGTCGGTGCCCTGGGCGGCGCGGTACTCGCAGATGGCCTGGCTGGTGGCCGCGATGTGGTCCTCGTTGAACGCCGCCGCGAAGGACGAGCCACGGTGTCCGGAGGTCCCGAACGCCACCCGTTGCCCGGGCTCGGCCGGGTCGGGGTGCAGTGCGTAGTACGCCGTCACCAGCCGGGCCACATCGATGAGGTCCTCGGGCCCGGCGACCTGCCCCGCTCGCGCGTCCTGCATTTCCCCACTCCTCCGCAAGGGTCGACCGTTGGGTACGGCCCTCATTCTCCCCTGCCCGGCCGGCCGGGACGCGCACTTGGGCGGGCGTTGCGGGACGGGTGGGGCGGATGCGATGCCGCGGCTCGCTTGGCTGCCAGACCTTGACATTGCCTGCCGAAACGCCAACTCGCGGCGCTGGGGGTGCGGTTCCTCTGAAGGGCATCCCGTTCAGGCTGTGGGGGCGTGTTCCTGCTCCTTGCCCGATCCCGGTGGCGCCCCCTCACGCTTGCAGCACACAGGAGCCTCATCCCACCCGCCAGGACCGCCAACCCGGCGAACCTACGGCACTAGACACCTCCGATGTGGCGCTGCGCCGCCGGCACCACTTTGCCGAGCGTGGTGGCGAGCGTGGCTCCGAGGACGCTGACGCCGACCAGGGTCAGCCAGATCTCGGCTGCTCCCGTGGACAGCAACCCGGAGAGGGCGGCCGGAGCGACCGCTCCCGCGACGCTCACGGCGAGCTGGTTGAGGGCCAAGTACCGGCCGCGGAGCCCGTCTGGGGCGCTCTCCGCGGCGACAGTCGACGTAATGGGGCCACTGACGACTTCACCGAAGGTGTAGCTGATTGCACCGAGCAGCACGACGCCGACCGCGAGGGCGTGGGAGGCCAGGCGGTCGGCGGCGAGGAACAGGAGGTAGCCGGTCGCGAAGCAGGCGTGTCCGACGACGAGGACGCGGCTGCGGATCCGTCCGCCGAGCCACCCGACGATGATGCCTTGAGCGAAGCCGACCATCAGGGTGTTGAGCGTGAAGACAGCGCCGGCAGTCCAGCCAGGCAGTCCCAGCACGTCCACGGCGTAGACCGGTATCGCGATGTTGAGGACGAACAAGGAGATCGCGAAGCACAGTTGATGCGCGACCACTGACAGGTACCGCAGGTCCCGGAGTACGCGCCCCCAGCCTCCCGCAGCGTCCTGGCCCACCTCGGGACGGATATTCGGCACGGCCCGCATCAGAACGAAGGCGGTGAGATAGGACAAGGCATTGACGACCACGATCGCGGCGTAGACGCCGTGAGTACCGAAGCTGACGGCGACGGCGGTGAGGAGGCCGCCGAGTGCGTAGCCGAGGTTGCGTACCGACCCCAGAAGACCGAACCAGCGCTCGCGTCGGCCGGGCGCGGCCAGCGCCGTGACGGTCACGCCGTAGCAGCTGAAGAACACCGCCCGTCCGGCACTGTTCAACCAGGCGCAGATGGCGATCTGCCATGTCTGGCCCACGACGAGGTACCCGGCGAAGCCGAGCGCCTGGGCCAGGTTTGCCGCCTGCAGTACCGGTTTGGCGCCGTACCTGTCGACCAGTCCTCCGACCATTGGGCCCACCGGGAGCGCCAGCAGCCCGGCCGTCGTCAGTGCCGCGCCCACCTGCACCAGCGTCAGCGACGTCGTGGCCAGGAAGTACAGCATCGAAACGGGGACGAAGACACCGGTGCCGATCGAGTCGATGACGATCGCTGCGACGAAACGGCGGTGCCGAGCCATCGAGGGACGCACCGTGCAATCGGGAATGGTCACAACCCGGACGGTATAGATTCGATACCGGTATCTACAACGCTACCGGGAGTCGTGCATGGGTAACGCCTACAACGTCATGGCCGCGACCTGCCCCAGTCGCACCGTTCTGCACCGGATCGGGGCGCGCTGGACGGTGTTCATCGTCAACGCGCTGGACAACAGGCCGATGCGATTCACCGAGCTCAAGGCGCACATCCGGGGGATCACACCGAAGGCGCTCACCGAGGCGCTTCGCGCGATGGAGTACGACGGTCTGATCTCTCGCACGGAGATTCCCGCAAGTCCCCCGCATGTCGAGTACGCCCTCACCGACCTCGGGCGGTCACTGCTGACGCCCCTACGTGCCATCCGGGAATGGGCCGAGAGCCACGTCCCCGACATTGAACGCGCCCGCGCGCGAGCCGATGCGCAACGGTAACTCCGTTCGCCGATGGATGCGGTTGGCCGTACCTTACGGATCACGTCGAGTTGATGGCCCGATGGCGTCCCAGCCGTTGAGAGGCCTCGATGCCCCTGCGGGCGATGCGTGGGGGGATGTTCCGCTCGCGGAGCCACCTGCGCAGATGGTCGTAGTCGTAGCCGTTGTCGGCGTGGAGCTTGTAACGGTGGCCAAGCCCGGCGGCAGTTGCCGCCACGTCGGCCGGCGGCTTCCGCGCGGCGAGCCGCGACAGCGCGTGCAGCGCCACTGCCCGCACCCGATCCGCCCTGAAGGCTGCCTAGCTGGCCCCACCACATGGCGGGCGGCGCCGACTCGCCGCGCTCAAGCACGAGTTGGAGCGGCGCACGGCTCCCCAAGCGCCGATCCACAGGCCTCACCAAGGCCCTCGACACCGGGGAGTCCGCGACGCGCGAGGAGAGGTCGGCGACCGGCCGCCGTGCGCACGCGAGCCGTCGCACCTTCACGCGGAAGGTGTTCTTCGCCAGCGGTGCCACGGCCGTCGCGACGACGGGCGGCGAGGCGCCTGGGCCGCCATGGCCGACGCCACCGCCTCCGCGGCACCGAGCGGGACACCCAGCGGGGCCCCCGGTGGCGGCACCGGATCGACTCCTACGACCGTCTGCGCGTCTCCCTCGCCGACCTGAGCGACGAGCAGAAGGCCCTGGGCACCGCCCGACACCGAGCCCTGGGGCTTCCAGTTCGACGGCCACCACCTGGTCATCAACTACTTCGTCCTCGGCGACCAGGTCGTCATGAGCCGCTGTTTCCGGGGCTCCGAGCCGACCTCGACAAGGCCGACGTCGCGCAAGCCCGGATGGCGGAGGTCCGCAAGCACATCAACGACACGTACGTGACCTGGGCGGGCGGTATCGAGGAGTCGACTGCCAGGCCCCCGGCCCGCTCGCGGGCGCGTACGGCGCGAGCCAGGGCAGCGGCGCGACCCAGATGCACGTCCACTCCGTCATCCGGACCCCCAACGGGAACGACTACGGAAAGGAGCTCCTTCGACAGCGCTACCTGACGTCACCGCACCACCAGTGACGTGACAACCGAGCATTCCCGTCATCGCGAGGGCCGCACTATCCGGTCATGTGCCCCTCTCCCAGAGCACATGCAGGCTGACGGGCTTACGGAAGACCAAACCGTACGGGGCCGCCGGGCGGTCGGGGTCGAGGCGCAGGGCGGGGAGGCGGTCGAGGAGCTGCTGGAGGGCGATGCGGGTTTCCAGGCGGGCCAGGTGTGCCGCGAGGCAGTAGTGCGGGCCGTGTGCGAAGGCCAGTTGGAGGCGGGCGTTCTCGCGGCGCACGTCGAAGCGGTCGGGGTCGGGGAAGACGGCCGGGTCGCGGTTGGCTCCCGTCAGGGAGACGGTGACGAGGTCACCGCGGTGAATGGTGGCGGGGCCGAGGACGGTGTCCCGGGTGGCGTAGCGGTCCACGACCGCGGCGCCGGGCTCGAGGCGCAGTGATTCCTCGATCGCGCCGTCCAGCAGGTCGGCGTCGGCCCGGACCAGTGCGAGTTGGTCAGGGTGTCGTAGCAGGTGCAGCAGCGCATTGGTGATCATCGCCTCGGTGGTCTCTATGCCGCCGAACATCAGCACCGCGGCATTGGACGCCACCTGGGGCACTGTCAGTTGCCCGGCGGCCGATACGAGGAGCGACGAGGCGTTCCGGTCGGCGACGGTGGCTTCCACCGCACGTCGCAGCTGCGTGTACGCCGCCACGCCCGCGGGTCCTGCCTCGTGGCCGGCGGTGATGTCCGAGACCGACTGCACGATGGAGTCGTACCAGGCGAGCACCGTGTCCCCGGTGGTGCCGACCAGCCCCAATGCCTCGGTCACGACCGCGACTGCGAGAGGGCCGGCGAAGGATCGTCGCAGTTCGGCGACGCCTGCCGGCTCCAGCGTGGTGATGAGCCGGTCGGTCTCCCGCTCGATGAAAGCGGCGAACCCGTCCCGCACGGCACGGGGGCGGAAGGGGGCGGTGAAGGGTTCGCGGTGCCGGGTGTGGAAGTCGCCGTCGAGGGACAGCATGCTGGGGCCGACGACTTGCGCCGTGGAGAACCGGGGGTCGTCGACGGTGAAGGTCTCGGCGTCCCGCATCACGCTCAGCGCGAGATCACGACGGGTCACCAGCCAGCCGTCCAGCTCGGGGAGCCAGGAGACCGGCTCCTGCGCACGGAGCAGCGCCAGGCGCGGATGCGGATCCCGCGCCAGTTCGGCGAGCGTGGTCGCGGCGCCCAGCGGACAGGAGTCGACGACGCTCACGGTGTGCCGTGGCCCGGCAGGGAGGAATCGATCACGGTGCTGAGGCTAACAAAGCGCTCCACGGGTGAGGAGGCTGAAGGATCTACCCCAGGGGACGGCAGCGACGCCCGCCCCCTGCGTGAGCTCCCATCGTGGCTACCGCTCGAACACGGCCACGGAGCACGCCGGGACCGTGAAGGAACCCGAATTCTCCTTGTATGACGCCTACTTGACCACGTCGTCGCCACCGGCGGACTGCACGGGATGGAGCCGGTAGGCCGTTCCCGCGACACCCGCGACACACGCGACGGTCTGGGTCTGCCGTTCGGGCGTCGCGTTGAAGACGACGAGGTCACCGAGGCGCATGGTGATCACGCCGGGCGTCTCGTCCTTCCCGGACAGCGGGAAGGAGAGCTTCGACTGCACCTGGTCGGCCGTGTCGAGGGAGAACGCCGTCTCCGTCGAACGGATCCTCAACAGGTCCCGGTACGCCGCCGAGGTGCCCTCGATCTGCTCGCAACCCACCTTGACCGAGCCCAACAAGGGCTTGGCGACGGCCACTTCGAGGCGTTGTAGGCCGCCATCGGCAGGCGGTGAGGTTGCCGGACAGGCCGACCTTGATCAGGTCCTGGTAGTGCAGCAGGCGGGCCTTCTGCTCGGCCGACGTTCCGTTGTTCTTGGAGGAGTTGGGGTCGGTGTACAGCCCGGACGCGAAGCCCTGGATGCCGGGGTCCTCGTCGAAGGGCCCGCCGCCGCGCGCGGCGTCACGCGCCCGGTCGGAGAACGTCGCGATCCCCGTCCCCGCCATGTTCTTCTGGGTGGCCTGCACGAAGCGGACGTCGTCGGCGATCTCGCCGAAGTTCCAGCCCTCGCCGTACAGGATGATCTTCTTGCCGTCGACGCCGTCCCTGGCCGGGGTCAGCGCGTCCAGGGCCTTGCGGACCGCCAGGATGTTGGCCTTGGGGTGGTGGCCCATCAGGTCGAAGCGGCCCCGTCGCTGCGGCGAGGGCTCCGTTGGCGAGGCTCTGGGTCAGGACTACCTGGCCGCGCAGCGCCTCGCGGACCCGGTCGCGCGGGTCGACGGACCAGGCGGTGTAGTCCTTCAGGTGCGGGAACTTCGCCTTGTGGGCATCGGTCAGCGATCCGGGCGGCAGCCGGAGCCAGCGGCCCTCACTGCTCAGCGATCCGTCCTCGACGGTGATGCGTCCGTCGTGGTCGTACACCAGTTGCGTGGACTCGGCCGGCTTCGCGTCGACCTTCTGGGGCAGGGCGACGGTGTCGGCGTCGAGCCACTGGGCCTGTGCCTTGGTGAGGTCCGGGTTCGATGTCGAACCGAATCGTGGGCAGGAGGTAGTCGGCGTCGGCGGAGTTCAGCCACACCCCGTGGCCGTATGTGGTCAGGTCGAGGGAGCGGTCGTACGCGACGTCCTTCTCGTCCCCTTGTGCATGATGGAGCTCAGCGATGTCGCCCCGGCCGCGAGGGGCACCTCGAAGGTGACGCCGTACGCGTCCCAGCCGGTGGGCCGCGACGCACCTGGGTGGGCGAATCCTCCGGCGTGTGCCTCATGGGTGCCGCAGGACCTGGTCAACTACGGGAGCGTGGAGCACAGCGTGCTCTTCCGGGGCGCCCGGATCGGCGCGGGGCGAGGGTGCGACGCAGCGTCGTCCTGCCCGGCGCCACCGTCCCGGTCGGCGCCGACATCGACTCGGCGGTGGTCCTGGAGAACGGCGCCGTCCAGCACGTGCCCCACGACGACGTGTCCGATCCCGAGCCTGCGAAGGAAACACACCCATGACCGAGACCACGTACGACATCCTCGTTGCGGGCGGCGCCGGAGTGGACACCATCGTCCGCGTGCCGGAGCTGCGCGTGCCGCCCGGCGACTCCGTGTCCGTGCCGCCGGTGCACGACTACGTGGCCCACACCGGCAACGGCGTGGCCCGCGGCTGCCGCGCACTGGGCCTGGCCACCAAGTTCATCGACTTCCTCGGGGAGGACTCGCAGGGCCGGGAGATCCTGTCCGTGTACGCCAAAGACGGTCTCGACTTCAGTCACGTCGTCTCCCCGCACGGCACCCCGCGCGGCATCAACCTCGTCGACGCGCAGGGGCGCCGCTTCTCCTTCTACGACGGCCGCCACCCCGCCGATCTGCGGCTGCCGCGCGACTTCTATCTGCCCTACCTGGAACGCGCCCGGTTCGTGCACCTGTCCATCACCGGCGTCACGAAGGACATGTACGCCGACATCCACCGGCTCGGCCTGCCCAGTTCGACCGACCTGCACGACTGGGACGGCGTCAACCCGCACCATCGCGCGTACGCCCTCGCCTCCGACTACGTGTTCCTCAGCGCCGCCGCGATCCACGACCGGCTGGACGCCGTGCTGCGCTCCGTCCTGGACGAGGGCCGGGCCCGGCTCGTCGTCGCCACCGACGGCTCAGCGGGCTGCCATGTGCTGCAGCGCGGGGACGCGAAGGTACGGCACTTCCCCGCCGTGACCCCGGAGCGGCCCGTCGTCGACAGCAACGGCGCCGGGGACGCCTTCGTCAGCGCCTTCCTGCACGCCCTGTCGGAGGGGCGGCCGGTGGAGGAGTGCGTGCTCGCCGGATCGGTCTCGGGCGCGTTCGCGTGCACCAGCGCCGGCACGCACACCGAGTTCATCGACCTGCCCGGATTGCGCGCGGCCTGCGTGCGCGCCGCAGCGACCGGTTGACCGAGGAGGACGACGTCCCCGTGCACATCATCACCTTCTCCTTCGAGTGCGGCGCGTTCGACAACCGGCTCATGCGCCGGAGGGCTCTCCCCGCTCGTGTGGCAGCTTTCGCGCCGGTACGCCGCGCTCGGCCACCGGGTCTCCCTGGTCACACCGGCGCACGGCCATCTCGACCGACTGCGCGAGACCTACGCCATCGAGGATCTCGACCATCGGTGCGCACACACCTTGCCGCTCGTGCCCGACCCCAAGGTGTGGGAGAACCAACCCGTGAGTTCACCTGGGAGCGCGCCGCCCGCACCCGCCTCGACGCGTTCGAGGCCCTGCTCCGTGGCAGGACCCTCCCCCCCTGACGTACGGCGATCTGGACGCGCGGGAGCGCTGCACCGGCCAGACGCAGGACGCGGACACCTACGAGCAGCTCTTCGAAGCTGCCTACCGAAGGGCCGACGTCGAGCGTTGCCTGCACCTCGCCGTCAAGGACGCCGGCGGCCGGTGGCGCGTGGAGTACCGGCACGATCACGTGGAGCGCGCCGAGGTCGTGGTCGAGAGCACGGGCACCGGTGCCGTCTCGGCCCTGGGGTCCGCGGCGGAGGTCCTGGCCTCGGACGAACCTGTGCCGGCCGGGAACGGGGCGGAGCTGCGGGCGCTGTCCCCGGGTGCCGAGCCGGGTTCCTTCACGGGCCTGCTGGACGGCCCGCCCGGGGGACGGGACTTGGTGCTGATGCTCACCCTCAGCTCCGGCCGCGTCACCTGGGAGCGACTCCCCCTGAGCCGTCCCCTGTACCGCCGCGTCGCCACCGACCTCGACGGCACCCGGCACCCTGCTCCGCGGCGACCTGACCGTGTCGCAGCGAACCCTGCGGCGCCCTCCCGCCCGACGAACGCGTGTGCCTGACCAGCGATCAGCTGACCCGGTTGCCGCGCATGCGTGGCATTCGGGTGCTGAGGGTCCGGGAGAGTGCGGGTGGCGTGGTGGTGCGGTTTCAGGCCACGTCGCGGTGGACGCCGTCTCGCCCTTCCCGTGGGTGACGTCAGCCGGCATGTGTTCAGGGACGCAGTCAGATCCATCTGCCTTGGTGCATGACCCGCTTCAGGTGGAGGTTCTCGTCGAGCACAGCGAAGTCGGCTGCGGCACCGGGCTGGATCGCCCCGATCCGTCCGCTCTGGCCGAGCAGGTGAGCCGGACGCTCGGACGCCGCGGCGACCGCCTGCCGAACGGTCATCCCGCAGTCGCGGACGAAATTGCGCACCGCGGCGTCGAGGGTCAGTGTGCTGGCGGCCAGTACGCCGGTGCCGTCGACGGTGGCTCTTCCTTTCCGGACGGTGACGGGCAGCGTGCCGAGCATGAACCGGCCGTCTCCGTACGCGGCGGCGGCCATCGCGTCCGTGACGAGCACGGTGCGTTCCGGTCCGGCGTGTCTGGCCGCTATCCGGACCATCGTGGGATGCACCAGCACCAGGTCACAGATGAGTTCGACGTTGACGCGGTCGTCATCCAGTAACGCGCCGACGGGCCCGGGGTCGCGGTGATGAAGCGGAGGCATCTGGTTGAACAGGTGCGTGGCCACCGTCGCTCCCGCGTCGACGGCGGCCCGGATCCGGGCGTCGTCGCCGTCGGTGTGCCCGATCGCGGCGATCACGCCCGCGTCGCTGAGCTGTCGTACGGCGTCGATCCCGCCCTCCAGTTCGGGGGCGATCGTGACCATCCGGATGGTGCCCCGGCCCGCATCCAGCAGTCGCGCCACCGCTGTACGGTCCGGCGGGCACAACACCGCCGCGTCGTGTGCTCCGCACCGGGCCGAGGAGATGAAAGGGCCCTCCAGATGGATGCCTGCGAGCAGACCGTCGTCGACGAGATCGGCAAGCCGACCGATCTGCTCGATCAGCTCAGGGAGAGGTCGGGAGACCAGGCTGGCCAACGTCGTGGTGGTGCCGTGACGGCGGTGAGCGGTGACGGCGGCCGCCAGTCGCTCCGTGTCCCCGTCGGCGTACGACGCGCCGCCACCGCCGTGACAGTGCAGATCGACGAAACCGGGCAGTAGCCAGCAGCCTGCGGTGTCCGTCGCTCGCCGCGTCGTCGGTCTGCCGGCCGTCACCGCTGTCGTGGCCGTCTGCGGTGCGGTGGCGTGCACGGACTCGATGACGTCGTTGCGCACCACCACCCACCCGGGGTCGAGGATCCCCTCCGGAGTGACGACCCGGCCACCCCCGATGACCTGCTGGGGGCCTGTCACCGGTTCACCTACTGCCAGGCCGGAAGTGCCGCACCGTGACCGTCTCCTCCCCGGCGTCGACCGCCAGGACGCTTCCCGGGTTGCTCATACCGGCCCCTTCCGCCGTCAGGCGAGCCCTGGCTCCACTGCCAACGCCTCTGCCGGCGCGGGGAGTTGAGAACACGGCCGCATTGAAGCAACCCGGCTCAGGGGTGTCATGTCCCCTGAACACGTGACCCCTGGCCCGGTACCGCGACACCGGCTCCCGGACCACCATGGGAGGCATGTCCAGGGCGTGCGGCGATCTGACGCACGGAGCCCCGGACGCCGGTCACCCGCATGAAGAGGATGTATGGCGCGTCACAGTCCAGCAGTCCTGGTAGCGACAAAACCCGCGCCTGTCGTCCATGAACGGGTGGGTGACCATGTTGTTCCCCGCCTCTCGGTGAGCACGGGAAGCGTGGTCGGAGACATGGCCGGCCGGCTGCGGGTCACGGCCGTGGCGAGCGCGGCTTCCGAGGAGGATGCCGTACTCGCGCAGCGCTTTCCGGAGGGCATGGCGGTGCGGGCAGCGGGTGGCCAGGAGATCCGCCTCCGCCTGGTCCGGCACGCCCCCGAGACGCTGTCCGCCGAGAACTACGGGCTGGTCACCGAGGTGCTGTGGCACACCATGCACAACCTCTGGGACCGGTGGAGCAACCCGACCTTCGATCGGGCCTCCCGGCGTGCGTGGGACGCGCTCCACGCTCTCAACGAGGACATCACCGACGCGCTTCTCGCACAGTCCCCCGGCCAGGGCGCCGGATACCTGGTCCACGACTACCAGCTCAGCCTGGTGCCCGCGCGACTGCGCCGGGCCGATCCCACGGCTCGCGTCCTGTTCTTCCATCACATCGCCTGGCCCGGACCCGAAGGGCTGACGCTCTGGCCGCGACAGTTCGTCGACGACCTCCTGCAGGGCGTCCTGGGTGCGGACGTGATCGGGTTCTTCGCCCGGCGCTGGTGCCGGAACTTCCTGCGCTGCGTGGAGGATCTCGTCCCCGCGGCGCGGGTCGACCACGACGCCGGCACCGTGCTCCTCGACAACCGTGAGATCCGGGTCGTGGCCGAACCCCTGAGCTACAGCCCCGACGCTCTGGCCGGGCTTCCTCAGTCCTGGCCGGACGAACTGGACGCATGGGTGGGTGACCGCCCGCTCGTGGTGCACTCGGGACGCACGGACCCGATCAAGAACGCGCACCGGGCGGTGGATGCCTTCACGCTCGCGGCGGAGAACCCGGCTGTGGCGGACGCCCGGCTGTTGCTGCGTGTCAATCCCCACCGCCTGCACATCGGCGCCAACGCCGAGTATCTGGAGAAGACCGAGCGGGCGGTCGCCGCGGCGAACCACCACTTCGGCGACGAGCGGGTCCGCATGCTGGTGGGCAACGACCGGAGCCTCACCTTCGGCTGTCTGGCGCGCGCCGACGCGGTGATGCTCAACTCGACCGCGGACGGCCAGAACCTGACCGCCTTCGAGGCGCTCGCCGTGGGAACACGCGATCCCGTGCTAGTGATCTCCCACAGCTGCGGCGCGAGCGAGGTCCTCGGCGACGCCGCCTTGGTCGTCCACCCCCATGACCTGGTCGACCAGGCTGACGCTCTCGTCACCGCGGTCGCCATGACACCCCTGCGGCGAGCTGAGGCAGCCGGTCGCCTCAAGGAGCGTGCGGCGCGCATCTCCCTTCCCCGGTGGACGCAAAAGCAACTCGAACTGCTCGGCATCGGGTCGACGATGACCGATGCGGTGAGACTGAACCATGGCGCATGACGCGGTACGGCGCGGGGCCGTACGCGCCGCGTGGCTCGCGTTCGGGTGGTTCTGGGGTACGTGGAGCGCGCTGATCCCGGCCGTGAAACGGGCCACGGGCGTGGACGACGAAACCCTGGGCCTGCTCCTGCTCGCCGTGCCCCTGGCCGCGATGCCGGCCATGATCGTCTCCGGTCGCGCATACGACCGCAGGGGCGGAAGCGTCCTGATCGGCGGGTTCCTCACGATGGGCGCGCTCGCCCCGGTGCTGGGAGCGACGAGCGACGGCCTGGTGCTGGCCGGCTGCCTCGCGGTGCTGGGTGCTGCCTCGGGGATGGTGGACGTGGCCCTCAACTCCGCCACCGTCGCGACCCCGTCGCGCCCGGGGCGGGACTTCGTGCAGTCCGCGCAGGCCATGTTCCCCGTCGCGGGCGTCGCCGCGAGCGCGGTCGTGGCGGCGGCACGGGAGCTCGGGGTGCCTGCCTGGGCGATGCTCGGCAGTGCCACCTTGTTCCTGGGAGCCGCCGCCGTATGGCTCGGTGTGTCGGGCATCGCGGCAGCGCCCGCGCGCAAGGCGGTGGACGGTGAGGCGCCGGCGCTCACGGGGACCACGCTCGTCCTTCTCGGAGCCACTCTGGCGGCGGCGCTCCTTGTGGAGAACGCGATCCAGCAGTGGAGCAGCAACCGGCTGGAGTTCGAGCTGGGGGCCGCTCCGGGAGTGGCAAGCCTGGCGCCGGGAGTGTTCGCGCTGTGCATGTTCGGCGCCCGGCTCCACGCCCAGCGCAGGGCACGGATCACCGCCCTCGTGCCCACTCTGCGTACCGCCGCGATCGTGTCCGGGTGCGGCCTGGTCATCGCGGCATGGGCACCCTCACCCCTCCTCGCTCTCGCGGGCTTCGCCCTGGCGGGGCTCGGTCTGGCACCGGCCGCACCCGCGCTCTTCGCTTCGGCGGGCCGGAGCGTTCCCGAGGAACTGCGCGGTCGTGCGATCTCGTTGGTCTCCACCATCGGCTACTCGGGCTACTTCATCGGGCCGGTGGCCGTCGGCCTCGTGTCCTCGGGCGGTGGCCTGAGCGCGGGCTTCACGGTCGTAGCCGTCATCGCGATGTCACTGGCCGTCCCGACCCAGTGGCTACGGGATCGTGTCGCCCGGACGGCACCATGAGCCAGACGGCACACGACGTCGGCCGGCCCGCCCAGGAGCTCCGGGCATCGGGTGGGCGCCCGGTCGCTCCCTTCCCCGCGGCGCAGACCCTGATCCTGACCGACCTCGACGGCACCCTGCTGCCCGCGAACGCTCCCTCGTCGGACATGGCGCGTCACCAGGCCGACCTCCACGATCTGTGTCGGCTTCTGCTCGCACAGCCGCACTGCGCCGTCGTGTGCGTGACCGGCCGACGCGCCCTCAATGCCCGGGACATCCTCGCGGCTCCCCTGTGGATCGCGGGCGTACACGGCGCGGAACTCCTCGCACCGTACGCAGGTGCGCCGCTGCCCCATCCGCGGATGTCCAGACCGCTGCCCGAAGTACGACGGCTGGCCCGGGACATCCTCGAACTCGACCTGTGCCCCGCCGAGATGCACGTCGAGGACAAGGGTGTCGTGCTGGCCGTGCACCACCCGCACCTGCCCGCCGACCGTGCCGCGGTGCCGCTGGCGCGGTTGATCTCCCTCGCCCGTGCCTCCGGGCTGGTGGTGGTGGCAGGACGCGGGTGGACCGAGATCAGGCCGCCCTGCCCTCCCCACAAGGGTGATGTGGTGGTGGAGATGGTCCGGCGATGGCGGCCTCGGAGGGTGATCGTGGCTGGTGACGACCACAGCGACGTGGCCATGTTCGACGCGGCCGGCCGGCTTCGGGAGGCGGGCCTGGTCGAACAGGCCATATGCGTGGCCGTCAGCACTCCCGGAGCCGCTCCGGAATGCATTCGGCGCGCCCATGTCGTCCTTGAGGGGCCGGCGGAGTGCCGTGCCTGGTTCCGTGGCGGTGCGCACCGCTTCACCGCCCCTACCAGGACAGCCGGTTGGGTCGGTCGGCGAACGCGACCGGAGGACGACCGTGGATGACGTGCGCGCGGTCCTGCTGGCCGGCGGTGAGGGACGGCGATTGGGCCGTCTGGGCAGCGGTCGGCTCAAACCCCTGGTGCCGTTCGGAGGGACCAGCCGACTGGTCGACTTCAGCCTGGCCAACGCCCGGCGATCCGGCTTCTCCGAGGTGCTGCTGTTGTCCCAGTACGAGGAGCGGCAGCTCATGGACGATCTGCATCAGGTGTGGAACTGCCGGGACTTCCGGGTTCACTTCGGCCCGTACGACACCGCGTACCGCGGGCTGCCTCCCGGCGAGCTGCCGGGCGGGCTGCCGGAGCGGAGCCTGCCCAGGGAACGCGGCACCGCCGACGCACTCATCCGCAAGGCCGCCCATGTGTTCGGCGGGCACCCGTCCGACGTCCTGGTCCTGCATGCCGACCACGTCTATCGCTTCGACTACCGGGACATGCTGCGTGAACATCGCGCGACCCGCGCTGCCCTGACCATCGCCTACCAACGCGTCGAACGCCGCTACGTGCACCTCTTCGGCATGGTCGAGTTCGATACCGGCGGGAATCTCGTGCATTTCACGGAGAAACCCGCCGAGCCGACCAGTGACCTTGTTTTCGCCGCCTTCTGCATCTTCGACGCGGCGCGCCTGCGGCGATATCTGGAAAGACTCGACGGCACTGACTGGCAGCACGACATCAGCCGGGACGTGATACCCGCCATGCTGGCAGGGGGTGAGCGAATCCGGGGCCATCTCGTTCGCGGGCACTGGGAGGACATCGGAACGGTGGACCGGTACCTCCGAGCGCACCTGGCTCTGCTCTCCGCAGCGCCCACGCTTTCGCTCGGCCATCTGCCGCTCACGATCCGGCCGGACGTCGCACGGCGGTTCATCCGTGGCACCGCGGGTGTACGAACCGCCATCGTGCCGTCCGACCTGGACAACGCCGGGTTGGTCGAGCGCAGTGTGGTCTTCCCCGGTGCGCGGATAGGGCAGGACGCCGTCGTCCGGGACAGCGTGCTGCTGCCGGGCGCCGAGGTACCCGCCGACGCCCGAGTCGGTTCGGCCATCGTCCTGGAGGACGGTTCCGTCCAACCGGTCGACCCGTATTACTCGGCTGAATTTCCACCTACCGAATAATCGATGCAGCCTACATGTTTCAACCCTGCAGGCAATACACAGCCATTCACCTGGGATTTTCACGAGCGGTCCACAAACCGCCATCCGTTCGATTTTGTACATCATGTAAAATCCAGGTTATCCGGGTCGCAAGCCATCCGGTTCCCGTGTCAACCTTCTATCCGCGGACGGCGAAGCGGAATTTCTCATGGCGCATCGCCGCGCCCAGGGGAGAGGGAGGGGCAGGACATGTCGACACCGGTCTGGGAGATGGAACCCGCCCAAGGACAGCGGAGATTGGTGCACGTCAACGCGACAGCCACCGGCGGCGGGGTCGCGGAACTGCTGCACGGCCTGCTGCGCTGCCAACGCTCCGCCGGACTGAACGTGGGATGGGCCGTGATCGCCGGCGACGAGGCCTTCTACGCCGTCACCAAACTCCTGCATCACCTTCTGCACGGAGCCGCCGACCCAGGGAAGTTACGACCGGTGTTATTACGGACCTACCATGATCGGCTCGCGTCGCAGGTGCCATGGTTCGCCGGACGGCTGACCCGTGACGACGTGGTCGTCCTGCACGATCCGCAGACGCTGGGCCTCGCACCCGCGTTACGGGCCCTGGGAGCCCGGGTGGTGTGGCAGTGCCATGTCGGCGCGGACGTCCCGCCCGACCGCGGACCCGGCACCGTCTGGCGAGCCTTCGAGAAGGAACTGTCCGCGGCCCACGCGGTGGTCACCACACTGCCGGAGTTCGCGCCCCCTTCGGTACCGCGGGCCAGCCGGTTCGTCGCCGCCCCGGCCATCGACCCCGCCGCCCCGAAGAATCGGCACCTGACCCCGGCGGAGATCACCGCACTCCTGGACGAGGCAGGACTCACGACCACCCGCACAGCGCCCGACGTGACGGTCGTCCAGGAAGCGCCTTTGCCGGGCGACGCCCGCGTCGTGTTACAGATCTCGCGCTGGGATCCGCTCAAGGACATGCCCGGCGTCATCCGCTGCATCGAAGGTCTCGCCCCGGACGTGCACCTGGTGCTCGCGGGCACCGACCCCACCGAAATACCGGACGACCCCGAGGGGTTGGCCGTCCTCGCCGAGGTGCACGACACGCTGGCCGCTCTGAGCCCGCAGGATCGGGCACGGGTGCATCTGGTGAGCATCTCCATGCGGACACCGGTACGCAATGCGCTGCTGGTCAACGCCTTGCAGCGGCGGGCGGACGTGGTGGTGCAGAAGAGCCTGGAGGAGGGCTTCGGGCTCACCGTGACCGAGGCGATGGTCAAGGGCCGGGCCGTGGTGGCCTCCGCGGTGGGCGGGCTCCGGCTGCAGGTGATCGACGGGCGCAACGGATTCCTCGTCGACCCCACCGACCTCGACGGTGTCCGCAGCGCGCTGACCCGGCTTCTCGACAACCCCCAACTGCGCCGCGAGCTCGGTGAACAGGCCCGCAAGGACACGCTGGAGCGGTACACGATGCCCCGCCTCGCCGCCGACTACACGGTGGTCGTCGACACCGCCCTGGAGGCTGCCGCATGAGTGTCGCCGTCGTCACCGCCGCCGCCGGCGGAATAGGCCGGGCCGTGGTCACCACGCTGCTGGCGGAGAAGACCGTCTCCCGGGTCATCGCCGTCGATGTGGCGGAGCCGGCCGCACCGCTGCCCGACGGCGCCGAACTGCTGCGCTGCGACCTGCGCACCGAGGAGGGCCTGGCCGACCTCGCCGACGCCGTCCCCGCGGAACTCGCCGTACTGGTCAACGTACTCGGCGGAGAACGGCAACCGCCGGTAGAGCCCATCGAGGACGTGGCCTGGCCGCCGCCGTCCGTCTGGGACGACATCGTCGACCTCAATCTCTCCGGGGTCTACCGGGTCACCAGGCTGCTTGCCGACCGGCTGACGTCCGGCGCGGCGGTCTGCAACGTCAGCTCCATCGCCGCCACCATGCCCTGGGTCGTCTCGCCCGCCTACGGCGCCGCCAAAGCGGCACTGGAGCACTGGACCGTCTCGCTCGCCGTGCTCCTGGCCGACCGCGGTGTCAGGGTCAATCTGGTGCGCCCCGGGTTCGTGTGGAGCAGGCAGTGGCAGCTGGTCGACCGCGCGGAGTTCGAAGCGGTGGTGCGCGACCGGGTGCCCCTGCGGCAGGTCACCGGTACGACGCCGACCGACCGGGAGCAGACGGCGGACGACGTCGCACGGTCCGTCGCGTTCCTGTGCTCGCCCGCGGCCGCGCATGTCACCGGACAGGCCATCAACGTCGACGGCGGCGCCACCCTCGTACGCGCCGCCCGATGAGAGGGAATCGCATGGCAAGCAGCGTGCGCGCCACGAGCGCGACCGGGCTGCGCGGCAGCACCGTCTTCCTGGCCTTCGGCGCGTTCGGACTCCTGTGGGGCCTTTACGCAGCGGCGCTTCCGGAGATCAAGGCGAACACCGGAGCCACGGACGGCGAGCTCGGCACCGCCCTGGCCTGCGTCGGGCTGGCGGCGGCCCCGGCGATGTTCCTGGTCGGCAGACTGCTGGACCGCTACGGAAGGCCGCTGGCGATCGGGGCGCTGTTCCTGTTCGCTGCGGTGGCGCCGCTCCCCACGCTCGCCGATTCGACGACCACACTGGTCGTGACCCTCCTGCTCTTCGGGTTCGGATCGGGCGCCTGTGACGTCGTGATCAACAGTCTGGCGGCGACCGTCGAGGCCGAGACGGGCGGACGCGTACTCAACCGGGCGCACGCCCTGTTCAGCGTCGGGCTGCTGCTCGGCTCCGTGGCCACCAGTGCCACGCGTGGCAGCGGAGTGTCGACCGCCTGGCCGCTCGGCGGGCTGGCCGTCCTGACGGTGATCGGCGGATGGGTCCTGCGCGGCAGGCTGCCCGAGCGGTTGAGCCGCGCGCAGCAGTCCGACAAGTCCCCCCGCGGCCGCAGGATCGACCCCTACGTGCTCGCCTTCGGCGCGCTGGCCGCGCTGGCCGCCCTGGTGGAGAGCGGCGTCCAGCAGTGGAGCGCGGTCTTCCTGGAGGACGGGGTCGGCGCGTCGCCTCAGCTGTCCGGCCTGGCACCCGGCGTGTTCGCCGGATCGATGGCGCTGGGCAGGCTGGGCGGGCACTGGTTGTCGACCCGCTGCTCCGACCGGATCGTGCTGCTGTCGTCGGGGCTGGTGTCCGGGCTGGGCGTCCTGGTCGTCTCCCGGTCGCAGGAGCCGCTGGCCGCGCTGGCCGGATTCGCCGTCGCCGGTGCGGCGATCTCGGTCGCGGCACCGACCGTGTACAGCGTCGCGGGCCGAGCCGCACCGGCTGAGCGGCGCGGAGCGGTCATCGGCCTGACCGCCTCCATCGGCTATGTCGGACTGCTGCTCGGCCCGGTGGTCGTCGGCCAGGTCGCCGAGTTCACCCAACTGCGTACCGCGATCGGCTCGTTGGTCGTGGTCTCCCTGGCGCTGAGCATCGCCGCTCTCCTGCTGCGGGCAGCGGGCCGAAGCCAATCGCCAGGGTCGTAGGCGCTCCCACCGTTTCGTAGACGCCCCCACCGTCACGAGGGATTCCGTGTTGAACGCAACCCCATCTTCGATCACGGTCTTCGACATCGGAGGAACGTATCTTCGCTGGGCCGACTGGTCACCCGGGCACGGGCTGAGTCGGATTCAGCGCACGCCGTCGCCCAGCCGGGCACGTCTGCCGGGAACCGCGGTCGACGAACTGCAGTCGCTGCTGGTGGACGCCGTGGCCCAGCCGGTACCGCCCGACGGGGTCGCCGGGATCTCCATGGGCGCGGCGCTCGACCACCGGACGGGCACCGTGTACGCCTCCGCTCCGCTGTGGGGCGCACACGAGCGGCCCTTCGACCTGCTCGCCGCCCTGCGCTCGGCCCGCCCCGACGTGCGGTGGCACATCGTCAACGACGTCACCGCCGCTCTGCTGCACCTGGCGGACACGCCTGTCGCACAGGCCCGGTCCAAGATCCTGCTCGCCACCATCAGCACCGGCATCGCCTGCCGCAGCATCGACCGACGGACCGGTGCCATCCCGGTGGACGGCTGCGGCCTGCAGGGCGAGATCGGCCACCTGCCCGTGTCCGTCGCGCTCGACGGCGGACCGGTGGAGCTGCGCTGCGACTGCGGTGAGCCGGGACATCTGGCGGCGTACTCGTCCGGGCCCGGGATCCGCCGGCTCGGCGAGGTCATGCGCGACGGTAGGCCGGACCGATGGCACGCGTCCGGGATCGGCACACGGCTCTCGTCCGGAGCCGAGTTCGAGCCCGCGTTCGTGGCCGCCCTGGACGAAGGCGACCCGGTGGCGACCCGGCTGCTCGACGCGGCGACCGGCCCCGTGGCCGATGTCGTCCGCACCGCGTTGTGTCTCGATCCGCAACTCGACCTCGTGGCCTTCACCGGCGGTGTCGCCGTGGCCCTGGGACACCACTACCGCGCCTCGCTCCTCAGGCACCTGGACCGATCCGGCCTGTACCTCACCAGCGAGCGGGACCCGGGCTGGCTGCGTGACCGCATCGTGGTCTGCGGGCCGGGCCAGGCGGACGGGCTCGTCGGCGCCGGGCTCGCCACGCTCTCCGGGGAGGCCGCATGACCGGGCATCGCGCGGTCGTCCGCACCGACGGCGACGTCTCGGTCGGTGTGCGGCCGACCGCCGCGCCCGGCCCGGGCGAGCTGAGCATCGCGACGCTGTACGCGGGGTTGTGCGGCACCGACATCCAGATGCTGCGCGGTCTGCGCGACGACCCCGCGGCGGTGATCGGCCATGAGGGGATCGCCCAGGTGGTGGCGGCCGGCGCGGGGGCGCCCGACTGGTGCGCGCCGGGCACGCTGGTCGCGGTCAACCCGACCCATCCGACGGACCCCGCCTTCCTGCTGGGGCACAACGTCGACGGACTGCTTCAGGAACGTACGTTGCTGCCCGCCTCGGCGCTCACCGGCGGCATGGTCCTGCCGCTGCCCGCCGGGACGGACATCAGCCTGGCACCGCTGCTGGAACCGCTCGCCGTCGTCCGCTACGCACTGGCAGGACTGCGTCCCTTCGCTCCCCGGACGCTGGTGATCGTGGGAGACGGCACGATCGGGCACCTCGCCGCCCGTGCGGCCCGTCGCTGGATCGACGAGGACGTCACAGTGGTCCTGGTCCACCACACCGCCGACAGCCGCGCCCTCAGCCGGGCGGGATCACACCACGCCGATCTGCTGCTCCTCGCACCGGAACTGACGACCACTCGGTTGCCCGGTCCGGTCGCCGCTCTGCTCGCCACCCCTCGCAACGCCACGGTCGCAGCCCTGGAGGCCGTACTCACCGCGGCGGGAGGGGACCTCGTCGTGGACGTCGTGGGCGGGCTGCCCCCTGGTGCGCGGACACCGTTGCTGCCGGGAGTCGACCTCGCCGCCGTCCGCGCCGCGAACTGCGGTGGCATTCCCGATCCGCCGAGCATCACCACGACAGCGAACGGCGTGCGCCTCTTCGGGCATCGGGGGGTGGCCAACGACCATCTGCTGGCATCCGCCGCGGAACTCGCCCGCGACCCCGGGCGCTACCGAGATCTGATCACCCACGAGACCGACCTCGACGGCGCGGCCCGCGTGATGCGAAGCCTCGCCGGCTCACCGGACCGCGTCATCGACGGCCGACGACTGGTCAAACTCGCCGTCCGGATCAACAACCGATTCGACGACAGGTCCGACAACAGGGAGGAAACATGACGGCCGCATCCCCACTCGCCGGCCACCGCACCATCGTCGTCGGCGGCTCGACGGGCATCGGCCGCGGCATCGCCGACGCCTGGGCCGCCGCAGGCGCCGAGGTGATCGTCTGCAGCCGCCGACGTCCTACCGGCGCCGGTGCCGAACGGCTGGGCTGGGAGCACGTGGATCTCACCGACCCCGAACTCACCCGCTCGCGATTACGCCGCCTCGCAGCCGACCCGGTGAACGCCGTGTGCTTCTCGTCCGTCCACTACGGCGCCAGGCGTGCCCCTTTCAGCGACGTCCGCGAACAGGAATGGCGCGACCAACTGGAGGTCAACACCACCGGGTTGTGGCTCACCCTGGCGGCGACGCTGCCCGCTCTGCGTGCGGCCGCGCCGGGACTCTTCCTGGGCGTTTCGTCGGAGGTCGCCTTCAACGCCGGTCCGGGCAGGTCCGGCTATGCCGCGTCGAAGGCAGCGGCAAAAGCCCTGCTGGACTCCGTCGCCCAGGAGGAAGACAGCACGCGGGTACGCATCGTCCAGGTGCTGCCCGCCGGCATGGTCGACAGTCCCGGCATCCGCAGCCGCCGGCCCGCCGACTTCGACTACAGCTCCTACATGCGGCCGGCGGACTTCGCCGCGGTCGCCACCGAGCTGGCCGCGACGGCCGGGGACAAGCACCACGGCGACTGCCTGGTCGTCGGCGACAACGGGCAGTGGTGGTCGGCATACGACTCCGCGCCCGTCTCCCAGAGCCGACCGGTCCGCCGATGAACTGCCAGGTGGCCTTGGCCGAATGGCGGCTGCCCGTGCAGGGAACCGAGGCACTGCGGCTGGCCCGGGCCGTCGGAGCCGACGGTGTGCAACTGGACTTCGGCGGGCCGGGACGCGGCGAGTGGCTCGACACACCCGGTCGCGTCGACGCGCTGCGTGCCGAGGCGCAGTCCACCGGCGTACGGCTGCTCGCGGTGGCGGGCAACCACCTCAACGACGTCGGTCTGACGTCGCGCGCGGCCCGTCCGGTGCTGGAACGGCTCCTCGACGCCGCTGCCGCGCTCGCCGTGCCCCTGGTGTTCGTGCCGAGCTTCCGGCGCAGTGCCATCGACAGCGCCGCCGCGTTCGACCGCACGGCCGAGGTGCTGGGGTGGGCCGCTGCCGACGCCGCGGCGAGAGGCCTGGTGCTGGCCAGCGAGAACGTCCTCACCGGCAAACAGGCCCGCACCCTCGTCGAGCGGGTGGCGTCGCCCGCCTTCCGCCTGGTGCTCGACACGTTCAACCCGGTGGAGGCCGGCCTGTCGTGCCGGGAACTCGTCGCCGAACTGGGCGAGTTCCTGGCCGACCAGGTCCACCTCAAGGACGGGCCGCCGGCCGTCGGCGCCACCCCGCCGCTGGGCACCGGCACGGGCCGGCTCGACGACACCCTCGAGGCGCTGCGCGAGCAGCAGGTACCGGTGCGCGCCTTGGTGCTGGAGAACGACTACCGCGACGGCGATCGTGCACGGATGCTCGCCGATCTGCACTGGGCGCGGCAGCGGACGCGCTCGTTCGTCACGACCCGAGGAGGGAACGAAGGATGAACACCGCACCGCTGCCGACGGGTATCTCCGCCACAGCCCTGCTGTTCGACATGGACGGCACGCTGGTCGACTCGAACCCGGTGGTCGAGCGGACCTGGCGCGGCTTCGCCCGCAGACACGGCCTGAACGCCGAGCGGATTCTCGCTGTCTCACACGGCCGGCGCACGGAGGAGACCGTCGCACGTTTCGCCCCCGCAGGGGTCGATGCCGCCGCGGAGGCCCAGCGCCTCATCGCCGAGGAGGTCGCGGACACCCGAGGGGTCGTGGCGATACCCGGTGCCGCGGAACTGCTCGCCACGCTGACGTCCGGCAGCTGGGCAGTGGTGACGTCCGCCGGGCGTGAACTGGCCGAGACGAGGATGCGTGCGGCGGGGCTCCCTCTGCCGTCGGTCCTCGTCAGTGCGGACGACGTCACCATGGGCAAGCCCAGCCCGGAGGGATATCTGAAGGCGGCCGGACACCTGCGGCATCCGCCCGAGTCGGTCGTGGTCTTCGAGGACGCGGAGGCCGGCATCCTCGCGGCCCGGGCGGCCGGGGCCAGAACCATCGTGGTCGGCCAGTCCCGTTGCGCCGCCGCCACGGGTCTCGACCGCGTGCCGGACCTACGCGGCGTCCGGGTGGACATCGACCGGGCGACCGGCAGGTTGCGGGTGTCACTGACAGCGAACTGACTGACGGCGAACCAATCGACCAACCATCGACGCTCGACCCAACCGACCATCGATGCTCGACCCGAAGGAAGCAGAACCATGACCAGTACGAACCTGACCGAGACGCCTCTGGGCCTGCACTTCAGCGAAGGCTCCCAGGGATGGCTGGTCCGTGCCGAGAAGCAGATCAGCTACGAGGTCCGGTTTCGGGACGGAATATTCCGGCCCGAGTTCACCGACCTGCTGGAGAAGGCGGGGGGGAACGAAGGCACATTACGCTGCTTCGTCATCGTGGACAGCAACGTCGACATACTCCACGGAGATCAGATCCGCGCCTATTTCGAGCATCACCGTGTCGACTGCTCGATCATGGTGGTGGAGGCGAACGAGACCGTCAAGGACTTCGAGACGGCCGCGCGCATCGTCAGCGAGATCGACGCCTTCGGGATAGCGCGACGCAAGGACCCGCTCATCGTCATCGGTGGCGGCGTCCTGATGGACATCGTGGGCCTGGTCGCCAGCCTGTACCGCCGTGGTGCGCCGTTCCTGCGGGTGCCCACCACGCTCATCGGGCTGGTCGACGCCGGTGTCGGGGTGAAGACCGGCGTGAACTTCAACGGTCACAAGAACCGGCTCGGCACCTATGCCTCCGCGGACCTCACACTTCTCGACCGCCGGTTTCTCTCCACCTTGGACCGTCGGCACATCGGCAACGGCCTCGCGGAAATACTGAAGATCGCGCTGATCAAGGATGCGACACTTTTCGAACTCCTTGAGGAACACGGCCCCACCGTCCTGGACGAGAAATTCCAGGGCGTTACCGCAGCCGGTGAACAGGCCGCGCAATCGGTGCTGCACGCCGCGATCCAGGGCATGCTGGAGGAGTTGCAGCCCAACCTCTGGGAAGCCCAGCTCGAACGCTGCGTCGACTACGGACACACCTTCAGTCCCACCCTGGAGATGCGCGCCCTGCCCGAGCTGCTGCACGGCGAGGCCGTCTGCGTGGACATGGCCCTCACCACCGTCATGGCCTTCCTCCGTGGACAGCTCACCGAGAGGCAGCGCGACCGGATCTTCGCCGTGATGAGCGCCCTGGAACTGCCGAGTTGGCATCCGATACTCGACCCGGACACGCTGGCGCACGCCTTGCAGGACACCATGCGCCACCGGGACGGCCAGCAACGGCTGCCGCTGCCCGTCGGCATCGGCGGTGTCACCTTCGTCAACGACGTCACGCCCCAGGAACTCGAAGCGGCCTGCGCCCTGCTGGAACGGCTGGGCGACGCACGGGTTCCGGAACACGGCCGACGGCGGGACGGCGAGAGCCGGCAGACGTCCGGAGCCTCGGCCGCCTGACCGACGGTGTGCCCCCGCACCCGCCCCCCTTCGGTGAGGGGGCACACCGTCGGCCCGTCAACTGTCTGGCAGCGCTTTCAAGGGAGCCTGGGAGTCTGCGGCTTGATGCCAGTCACGACCCAAAAGTCAGCCCAGGAGCGGCAACTCATACCTCGTGTGAGCCACGGCCTGGCATCGCTGTCTCATGGTCGACGCAATCGCTATCACGGGTGCTGATCGGAGGCCTATGACCTCGCACGACGCGTCCGGGACTGAACCTGTCTTAGGTGTCGGCATCGTCCACGGAAATCCCCTGATGTTGTGGGCTCTTCGGGAGTTGCTCACCACGCAGCCCGGCTTGGACGTCCGTCTCGCGGAGCCGAGCCTGCGGGAGACACCCGTCAGCACGCTGGATGTACTGATCCTCGACCCCCGTGCCTGTCAGGCGACGTCGGCCACCCGATTGACCGCACGGGTCTCCCCCCACACACGGGTCCTGATGATGACGCCCCCGGATGAAGACATCCCGTCACCGGTGCCGGTGACCGCTTCGACGCCCGGCCGGTTGAGTGATCGATCCAGCCCTCGGTCGATCGTCGAGGCCGTGCGTGCGGCCGGCTGGAGCCAAGGGCTCCGCTCGCATCCCACCGACAGCACGACCGGCAGCGCCCTCGAGGAACACCAACCTGCCGCACTCTCCGTACGCGAGCGCCAGGTCCTGACAGGCATCGCCAAAGGGCTCACACACGATCAGATCGCCAACCGCCTACGGATCAGCCGCCACACCGTCGACACGTACGTCAAACGTGTGCGCAGAAAGCTCGGGCTGGGCAACAAGGCGGAGCTCACGAGGGCAGCCGTGAGCCAGGACTTCCTCTCGGCCTCTTGGTGAATCCTGCTCTCCGGATCTGCACAACACCGAAAGAACGGTATTCCTGTGAACGGGGAACTCCTTCCTGCCGTCCTGGTCTTCAACGAAAACTACCTCCCGACCTCACACGGGATGGCTTCCAGGGTGGGTGCGACTTCTTTCATGCTCGAGGCTGCCGCATGCCTTGAGGAAGCCGGGGTATTCGCAGGCGTCATCCTGTACAAGAGACAGGAAGGGCTGGAAACGCCGACGCTGCACCCCGTCATCAGGAACGGCATGCCGTGCATGGAAATGCGGTTCCATTTCTCCATGCCGCCCGAGGAAATTCGGTCCGCCCTTGCCGTGGCGGCCATGAAACTGGCCTCCGAAGCAACGGCCGCGGGACCTCCCATGCTGTACTACCAGACCGACACCCTGCTCAGATATCACCCCCGTCACCTGCCTGCCTGCGTCACACACCACGGCCCCTTCTTCAGTGATTTCGCGGATCAGTTCTCCACGGATGGAGCGTTCCAGGCGTTCGGAAGCGCAGAAAAGGCCCTGCACATAATGCGCCAGCAAGAGCTCGGTCTCGCCGAACTCGTCGCCGGAAAGCACCTCTTCGTGATTCAGCACTCCAGGATGCAGCGCAACTACCTGGTTGATCAGGGGGTGAGTCCAGCACACATAAGAGAGGTCAGCCCACCCATCGATCCGGTCAGCATCCGGACTGCTCGCCCCCCTGCCGAACTGCTGAGTTTCGTCGAGTCGGCTCAACTTCTCCTCTGCACGGCGGTGGCACGACTCGACTACTTCAAGAACATCGACCTCCTCGTCGGCGCGAGCGTGGAACTGATGGACCGCGGACTCCCCATAAAGGTTCTACTGATCGGCGGAGACGAATCCGACAGAATCCATCGGAACTCCCTGCTCCGCGATGTCCCGGCACATCATGAAGGCAGGTTCTCGGCAACCGGGAGACTTGCCAGGGGTGAACTCTACTCGGTCTTCGGAACGGCACGGGAACGATCGGTCTTCGTTTGCACATCTCGATATGAGACCCTGGGGATCACTCCCCTCGAAGCAGCGTTGAGCGGCCTCTCCACCATAATTCCTGACGCACGCCCCATCGAGGCTGCAAGATTCTTTCCAGTAGATTCAAAATTCGAGCCCACCACCAGCGGCCTGGTGAAGTTGATCGAGCGTCTCAAATGCGACGACTTCATCAAACGCGGCACCGAGTTACGTGAGTTGATGAGGGATCAGATCTCCATCCCGAAATTCCGGAAGGATCTGATCCAGGCTTGGCAGGGATTCTCCGTCATGGGCAGACGTTCCGTGCAGCGAGGAGCCCGGTGAACCAGTGTCACGGCCCCGGGGTTCGGCACGGGTGGGACTCCGATCGCGCCCGCGCACCCCTCCGGGTGACCATGGCAGGAGGAAGCCGGCCGACGTAGCGCGCCCGCGCCGATCCGGGAGGTGACCACGCTGCACACCCCGCTGTCCGTCGTGTTCGCGCTGTGTGCGGCGCTGAGCAACGCCGTCGCGACGGTGCTGCAGCGCAAGGCGGCGCTCACCGTGCCGCGCTCCCAGGGGTTCCGGGCCGGGCTGATGCTCGACCTGCTGCGACGGCCCGTCTGGCTGGCCGGCATCCTCGCGGTGATCGCCGCCGCGGTCTGCCAGGCCCTGGCGCTGGCCACCGGACCACTGACGATCGTGCAGCCGCTCTTCGTGCTGGAGCTGCCGCTCACCCTGATCGTCGCCTCGCTGCTGATGCACGGGCAGCTGGCGGGCACGGGGTGGCTGGCCGTGGCGGCTGTGGTGGCCGGGCTGGCGATCGCGCTCGCCGCCGCGTCCCCCACCGGCAATCGCACCCATGTGCCCCTGGACCGCTGGATTCCCGCGCTCGCCGTATGCATGGGGGTGGTCGTCCTTCTCGCGCTCGCCGCCCTCCGGCGGCCGGAGGGCCGTGCCCGGGCAGCCTGCCTGGGCGCCGCGACGGCGATCAGCTACGCGGCCACCGCGGCGCTGATGAAGGCCTCCACTCACATCCTCGACGAGCAGGGCCTCGTCGCCTTCTTCTCCGCCTGGCAGACGTACGCGTTCGCCGCGACCGGCGTATGCGCGCTGTTCCTGCTGGAGAACGCGATGCAGGCCGGCCCGCTGGTCGCCTCCCAGCCCGCGCTCACCCTCGGCGACGCCCTGGTGAGCCTCGCGCTCGGCATCACCCTGTACGAGGAGCACATCCGGTCCGGGTGGTGGCTGGTCCCCCAGCTGTTCGGTGTCGCGCTGATCGCCGCCGGCGTCCTCACACTGTCGCGGATCCCGCTCACCAAGACGCTGGTGGCGCTCGAGGATGAGCGTCGGACGGCGTAGCCGATGCCGGTGTACGGTCCGTTACGGGCTCTTCGAAGTTGAGCGGTTCGCTGGTCCTGAGAGACTGACCGGCTGTCACGTTGGGTGAGTGTCAGGGGTGGTTGGGGGCGGCCCTGGTAGCGGGACGTGATGCCTCCGAGGCCGAGCCCTCGGCCGTGCCGCAGCCGTAGATGTCCAGGCAGCTGCTGGAGGCCGCGTTGACCTGACGGTCACTGTGTGCCCGCCCACCGGGGCCCGTGTGGCGATGCCCCGGGCCATGGTTCCGGGCGCCGACGATGGTGATCTGCACAGGTGCAGCGGTGTGTACGGCCGGGGACGACCGGTGGCCCGCGCTGCCCCGGCACCTTCCGCCACATCCACCAGGGCCAGTAGCGGCGCCGTGAAGGCCAGGTGGCGGGCGCGGCCGATGACATTCGAAGCGCTTCGACGGCGAAGCGCTTCGACAGCGATGTCCGCCGGTGAAAGAAATGTGTCTTGCTGCGCAGAGCCTTGCCGTTCAAACATCCCATCATTACTGTCCACTGACGCAAGCGCTTCGACACTTCGCACCTGCGTCTGGCAGGTCCGGTGCTTGAAAGTAAGGGGACCGAGCACCGTTCCCGCAGCTCTTGAGCGCGCCACCTCGGCGACGCGAGCCACCCATCATCGCGAGCAGCACCACAGGCGAACGGAGCGGAGGTGTCAACGCGTCAGCTGACCGACCGTCTCGGCCGCCTCGCTTTCGGCGGGGACTCCAACTGCGAGCAGTGGAAGGAACCACTTCGCTCAGGGTCGGCCATCGAGCCGATCAGTCGGCCAACTGCGCAAGTACCTCGGACGGGCTGAGTCGCGCCGTCCCGAGCCCGGACTCGCCGACGAGTGACACCTCCCGGCACCAGAGTCCACCACCAGACCGGGGGGGCCGGAACAACCCATAGCCGTCCTTGGAGGGACACATGAGATGGCAAACCTTTAAATCCATCAGCAGCAAGTCGGCCGGGTTCGGCCGGTTGGCCGTGATCGTCGCCGTGATAGCCGGGTTCCTGAGCATCGCGTCTCCGGCGCAGGCCGCGGTGTACAACACCTGCGACCGGTGGGGTTCGTACACCCAGGGCACCTGGACGGTCTACAACAACGTCTGGGGCGAAAACCACGGCCCGCAGTGCCTGACCGTCGACAGCATCAAGTCCTGGTACGTCGATGCCAACCACTCCGGCGGCGGGATCAAGACCTACCCGAACACCTCGGTCCGGCCCCAGACGCCGCTGTCGCAGCTGAACTCGGCGGGCTTCTGGTACAACACGTCGTCGGCTCCCGTCTCCGGCAGTGACCACTGGAACTGGACGAGCGACCTCTGGTCGACCAACAACCAGGACGAGATCATGGTCTTCACCAGCTGGGCCGGGGGGACGGCAGGCGGCTGGGGACGGCAGATCGCGTCCAACGTGACCATCGGCGGCATCCTGTACTCGGGGATCTGGCAGGCCGATCCCGGCTGGAACGTCCTGCAGCTCATCCCCGCCCAGCAGACCAACACCGGCAGCATCGACGCGTCGGCGGTCTGGCGTTGGGCCGCGTCGTGGAACCTGCTACGCAACACCAATTTCGACACGATGCAGTTCGGCCTTGAGATCACCTCGACCAGCGGCGTGCAGAAGCGGTACTCGCTGAACGCCTACAGCGCCTGGTGGAGCAACACCTCCGGCGGCGGATCAAGCATCTAGCCGCACTACGCGCGACACGACGGTGCACTCCGTCCGCGCATAGAGACGAACGCCGGAGCAATTCCCAAACGCATACCTTGCCGCCGGGCCTCGAACGATAAATTCCGTCGGCAAGGTTTGTGGCGTCTTCGAATTCAGGCAGGGTGGAGGTGGCCTCGGGCCCGGCGGGTGGTGACGCAGCGTGTGCGTAGGCGTTGGTTGGTGGGGTTGCGGAAGCAGTGGGCGGCTCGCCAGGCGAGCTTGATCACGCGGTTGATGCCTTCGCTCTTGGCGGTGCCGCGGCCGGTGGCGATGAACGCTTGGATCTCGGGCCCGCCACCAGCGGTCGATGGTGCGCGCGAGGGTGGGGACTTCTGGGATGACGCAGTCGGCGCACCAGGTGAGGAACTTCGTTGAGCATCTTGTTCGCCGGCTGAACGACGTGGAAGTGGTCGACTTGTCGATGGCGACGTAAGCGATCTGCTCACGCCAGGGCTTGGGGGTGGTTGCCAGCCAGGCCAGCCCGTCGCTGGGGGCGCGGCCTTCGACCTGGCCCAGCAGGCCCTGGATCCCGGTTGCGTCCACGAAGCCGGTGTGCCAGCGGTCCGCCGTCTGCTCCCACCGGCCGGTGCCCGGATCTTGGCGTCACCGCATGCGACCTCGGCGGGTCTCTTCGATCCCCAGCACCGTCACCGGCCCAGGAGGGGCGGTGATCACCTCCTGCCCGACCTGCCGGAAGGCGTCCATCACCGTCGGCCACGACAGGCCCAGGTCCGGCCTGCACGACCGTGGATCCGGCATCCCGAACCCGCCTCCCGGCCGCCTGCCGCAGCCGGCTGGTGATCCTCGCACCCGCCGGGACCTGGCGAACCTGCTCGGTGAACGACCGGCGAGCACAACCCGGTTGGGCGCAGTACCAGCGGCGTTCACGCCATACCAGCTCCAGCCCCCACTCCCCGCAGGCAGGTCACGTGGCCGGGTGACCACCCAGCCCTTCACCCGCGTGGCGAGCACTCACGACCACGGGCGTCCTGCTGCCGGTCCGCTCCCCCGAGGCACCAGAGGCGGTCGAGGTATCCGCGGCGATCGCGCCGAGCCGGGCGCGCAACCGTCCCTCGTCCCGCGGCAGCCTCCCGGTGGCGGCCAGCCAGTGCCGAGCCGGTCCTCACTTCCCTCCTGGAGAAGGCCGCCGCCGACACTCGAGTGACGCGCTTCTCCCGCGCCCCGCCTCAGGGTTCCAGGACGCGGTCCGGTCCCAGCGGCACCTCGTGCAGCAGCAGTCGGCTGCGCAGTTCCCGCACCCCGAAGTCGGCCTTGAGGCGGTCGATGACCGTTTCGAACTCGTGGGCGTCGGTGCAGGCCATCCTCAGTTGGTAGTCGTAGTCCCCGGTCAGCCGCATCGCGCCGACAACCTGCGGCACTTGGTGCAACTGCCCCTCGAACGCCGTACGGTCCACGCCCTCGCGCAGGCGGACATCGCTGAGCAGTTCGAGCCCGCGCCCGAACGCCGCGAGGTTCAGCTCGGCCCGGTACCCGCGGACGATCCCGGACGCCTGGAGGCGACGTACACGGTCGGCGACGGTGTTGGCCGACAACCGGACCTGACGGCCCAGCTCCTGGTAGGTCGCCCGGCCGTCGCCGAGGAGGATCGTGAGGATCTGCCGATCGATGCGGTCCATGACGCCCATGCTACAAATACTCGGTCCAGCATGGGAACAGCCGAGTTTTCCTCGACGAGATAGGTGTTGACGCCGAGAAGTCCGAGCCAAAATCGGCATTGTCGGTGCCAGGCTCGCAGGTATGGAAATCCTGCTCCTGCGGACCGCCCTCGCCCCCTCCCTCATCCTTCTCGTCTCCGTCGTAGCCAGGCGTTCGGGCCCGCGCCTGGGCGGGCTGTTGCTGGGCGCGCCGACGACATCGGGGCCGTTTCTGGCGCTCATGTGGCTGGACGGCGGGAGCGATGCGGCCGCGCGGGCCGCGCACGGCAACATCGCGGCCCAACTTGCCGTCGTTTCCTTCTGTCTCGCCTACGGGCGGCTGGCGCCCGCTCTGCGTCCGGCGTGGTCGCTGACGGCAGCGCTGGTCTGCGCGTCCGGCGCCGGTCTGGTCGCGGCGGTGTGCGCTAGCGTCTGGCTGACGGCGGCACTGACCCTGGTCGTCATCTGCCTGGGGCTGCGGACCTGGCCCGCCCCGGCGCACACGGAGCCGGCGCCCGCCCGCGCCCCGAGCTGGGAGATACCGGTGCGGATGGCGGTGTCGGCCACGACGGTCCTTTTCGCCGTGAACGCCGCGGACACCCTCGGCTCCTTCACCGGCGGCATCCTCGCCGCGTTCCCGGTGCTGCTGGCCGTGATAGCTCCCTCGGTCCACCGTTCGACCGGCGCGGACGCCGCCGCCGCGATGATGCGCGCCGCCCTGACCGTCGCACCGGGCACCGTCGCCTTCCTCCTGGTGCTTCATACGGCCTTTGCCGCTGCCGGGGCCCAGTAGGTAGTAGCGGCGTACGTCGGCACACCGGTCACGGGATGCGCCGAACACAATGGAATGCCGCGCCTGCCGGACCTCGCTAGCCTCCTCCGCATGCCCGACGACAGCACGCAGGCGACACGCGACGACAGGCCCGAGGAGTCCCGGCGGGCGCGGCTGAGCCGGACCTTCGACGAGGACGCGGAGCTGTACGACCGTGCCAGGCCCGGATATCCGCCGGAGCTGTACGACGACCTGGCAGAACTCGCGGCCACCCGCGCGGGCAGTCGGGTTCTGGAGGTGGGCTGCGGGACGGGCCAGGCGACGGTGCCGCTGGCCGGGCGGGGCTGTCGGATCACGGCCGTCGAGGCGGGGCCTCGCATGGCCGAGGTCGCCCGCCGCAACCTGGCCGGGGCCGCGGCGGTGGAGGTGGTGACAGCGCGGTTCGAGAGCTGGCCACTGCCGCAGGAGCCGTTCGACGCGGTCGTCGCTGCGACGGCGTTCCACTGGATCGACCCGGCGGTACGGATGGTGAAGGCCGCCGACGCGCTACGCCCGGGCGGGGCGCTCGCCGTCGTGCGCACCCAGCACGTGTGGGGCGGCACCGAGGAGTTCTTCGTCGAGGTCCAGCGCTGCTACGAACGCTTCGACCCGGACACGCCGCCCGGGCTGCGGCCTCCCGCGGCCGCCGACGTCCACGGATCGGACCATGCGCGGGAGGTCGCGCGCAGCGGCCGGTTCGGCCCGACGGTCTTCCGCCGCTACGAGCGGGACCTCACCTACACCACGGCGGAATACCTCGACGTGCTGCGGACCTACTCCGGCCACCGGGCTCTTGCGGAAGCCGCCCGGAACGGGTTGTTCGAGTGCGTCGCGGGCCTGATCGACGGCCGGTACGGCGGGCGGGTGACGAAGCGCTATCTCATCGAGCTCGCGGTGTCGCAGCGACGGTGACGCCGTCCGTCAGTGGGATTCGCGGCTGACCTCGGAACCGCTGGAACCCACGAGGAAGTCGAGGTCGGCGCCGGTGTCGGCCTGGCGGACGTGGTCGACGTACAGGCGCTCCCAGCCGCGCCGGGGGTTGGCGAAGCCGGTGAGCGTGGCCTCGTCGGGGTGCCTGCGGGCGAGTTCGTCGGCGGGCAGGTCGACCTCGATACGTCGGGCCTCGACGTCCAGGGCGATGACGTCACCGGTCCGGACCAGCGCCAAGGGGCCCCCGGCCGCGGCCTCTGGAGCCACGTGCAGGACTACCGTGCCGTACGCCGTGCCGCTCATCCGGCCGTCGCAGACGCGGACCATGTCACGGACGCCCTGTTCGAGCAGCTTCTTCGGCAGGGGCATGTTCGAGACCTCGGGCATGCCCGGGTAGCCCTTGGGGCCGCAACCGCGCAGCACGAGGACGGAGTCGGCGTCGACGTCGAGTCCGGGGTCGTCGATCCGGGCGTGGAAGTCCTCGATGGAGTCGAAGACGACGGCCCTGCCGCGGTGGCGCAGCAGATGCGGTGAGGCCGCGGCCGGTTTGATGAGGGCGCCGTCGGGCGCGAGGTTGCCGCGCAGGACGGCGATACCGCCCTCGGCGACCAGGGGTTCGGCGCGGGTGCGGATGACCTCGCCGTCCCAGATCCCGGCGTCGTCGAGCGCGTCGACCAAGGGCTTGCCGGTGACAGTCAGGGCATCGGGGTCGAGCAGGTCGCGGACCTCGCGCAGGACGGCGAGAAGGCCTCCGGCGCGGTGGAAGTCCTCCATGAGGAAGCGGCCCGCCGGCTGGAGGTCCACCAGGACCGGGACGCGCGAGCCGATGCGGTCGAAGTCGTCGAGGGTGAGGTCGATGCCCAGGCGGCCCGCGATGGCGAGGAGGTGGACCACGGCGTTGGTGGAGCCGCCGATGGCGGCGAGCGCGACGATCGCGTTGTGGAAGGACGCCTCGGTGAGAAAGGAGCCCGGCCGGCGATCGGCCGCGACCATGTCCACCGCCAGGCGACCGGTGGAGTGCGCGGCCTCCAGCAGACGGCTGTCGGGCGCCGGGGTTCCCGCCACCCCGGGGACGACCGTGCCCAGCGCCTCGGCGACCAGGGCCATCGTGGATGCGGTGCCCATGGTGTTGCAGTGGCCGCGGCTGCGGATCATCGCCGACTCGGAGCGGGTGAACTGCTCCTGCGAGAGCGTGCCCGCGCGGACCTCCTCCGACAGCCGCCACACATCGGTGCCGCACCCCAGCGGCCTGCCCCGGAAGGTCCCGGTGAGCATCGGGCCGCCGGGCACGACCACGGCGGGCAGGTCCACGGACGCGGCGGCCATCAGCAACGAGGGGATCGTCTTGTCGCAGCCGCCCAACAGCACGACCCCGTCGATGGGGTTGGCCCGCAGCATCTCCTCCGTGGCCATCGCGGCCATGTTGCGCCACAGCATGGCGGTGGGCCGTACCTGTGTCTCACCGAGCGACACCACGGGCAGGTCCAGCGGGATACCGCCCGCCTCGTACACGCCGTCGCGCACCGAGGCGGCGACCTCGTCGAGATGCGCGTTGCACGGGGTCAGGTCCGAGGCGGTGTTGGCGATGGCGATCTGCGGCCGGCCGGTGAAGGCGTCCGCCGACACGCCCCTGCGCATCCACGCCCGGTGGATGTAGGCGTTCCGGTCGTCTCCCTCGTACCACTGTGCGCTGCGCAGCCTCACCTGGACCTCTTCCAGCAGTCGGTACGGTGGTCTACAGTCCGGATCGCCATGGAGCATACGCAGACGTACGTCGGATCGACAGACCACACAAACGGCGGCCGCCGATGCGCGCGTTCGTACTGACCGCCCCCGGCGCGTACGAGGTCCAGGACCTCCCGGCGCCCGTGGCCGCACCCGGCGAGGTCGTCGTCGACGTCGAGCGGGTCGGCGTGTGCGGCACCGACATGGAGTTCTTCACCGGTGCCATGGCCTATCTCCATCAGGGGCACTCCACGTACCCGATCCGGCCGGGTCACGAGTGGGCCGGGCGGGTGACGGTGGTCGGTGACGGTGTTGATCCGGGGTGGGTCGGCCGCCGCGTCATGGGCGACACGATGCTGGGGTGCGGCAGCTGCCGCCGCTGTCTCCGGGGCCGACAGCACGTGTGCGAGAAGCGCCAGGAGGTCGGCATCCGCGGGGCGCGGGCCGGGGCACTGGCGGAGCGGCTCGCCGTACCGGCGTCCTCGTTGCACGCCCTGCCCGACTCGGTCGACGCCGAGCTCGGCGCGCTCGTGGAGCCGGGTGGCAATGCCCTGCGCGCGGCGCGGGCGGCCGGGCTGCGTGCCGGGGACCGGGCTCTCGTCCTGGGGCCCGGGACCATCGGGTTGCTGGTCGCGCTGTTCCTGCGGGCATCGGGCGCGGAGGTTCACCTGCTGGACCGTCCCGGCACCTCACCGGCGTTCGCGCATGCCCTGGGCTTCGAGCACGTATGGGACGAGGCCTCCCTACCGGAGCTGCCCTTCGACGCGGTCGTCGACGCCTCGAACGCGCCGCATCTGCCGTCCACGGCGGTGGAGTTGGTCGAACCGGGGGGCCGTCTGGTGTACATCGGGCTGGCCGGCGAGCCCAGCAGGATCGACACCCGCGCGCTGGTGCTCAAGGACGTGGCGGCGGTGGGCATCCTGTCCGCATCTCCCGGTCTGGACGCCACCATCCGGGCGTACGCGTCCGGCGAGGTGGACCCCAGGCCTCTCGTCGCGGCCACCGTGGGGCTGGACGAGGTCGGCGCGGTGCTCGCGGGTGAACGGCCGGAGGGTGCCGGACCTGGTCCCAAGATCCATGTCGACCCTCGACCGGATCGGACGGGCAGACCGTCGAGGACGAGTTCCGGTTGATCGGGAGGCAGCGGGCCGGTCAGCTGACGTGTGCGGAAATGGTTCGCGCGCACTCCAGGGACTCGGTGTGGGTGGTGTCCACCTCCAGGTCGTAGGCGACCCCCTGGTGCACCACGTCCGCCTGCATCGCGGCCATCCCCGGGACGCGATCGCCCCGTGCGATCTCCCGCCCCGCGGCGACCGTGCTGTCGCAGCGAACACCCACCCACAGAACGGTCAGTCCGGCCAGGGCCTTCTGCCACCGCTGCTGGGACCCCGCTCCGCCGAGGAAGACGTCGTCGATGATGATCCTGGCTCCGGCCCGGGCCATCGCGACCATGCCTTCCTGCCAGGCCGTCTGCAGAACCATGAAGTCCTCCCCGACGTTCACCCGGCCGTCCGCCGCGAACTCGATCCCCGCGTCCGACGCCTGCATCCTCGCGGGCATGGCATCGACCAGCGAGTCGCACCCGAAGGCCAGCCAGGGATCCGGCAGCACGTCCTGCAGACACCGCACGATCCCGGACTTCCCCGAGCTGGAGCCGCCGTTGAGAATGATCAACTGTGTCGTCACAGGGGCACGGTATGACGTCTCCCAGGGGGAACGTAAACGAATATTGGACGGCCGCCCAAGTCGGGGCGGGCTACCACGGCACCTGGTCGTGCGGCGGCAGCCCGCGTCCTCAGCGCCTCAAGCACCGACCGACGCGGCGACAACCCGGTCGCGCTCCACCCGCGTGAGCAGGCCCTCGGACAGCCACCCGTCGGCGAGGGCGCGCGTACCGACTGGATGAAGTGGGCGGAGGTGTCGAAGGAGTCCTGGTGCCAGAGGGCGTCGAGGAAGGTCGGGCCGTCGGCGCGGGGGCGGTTCGGTATGCCGGAGTCGGTTGTGCCGAGGACGACGAGGGGCTCGGAGCGCTTGAAGCAGGCGTGGTATCGGGTGTCGTCCGCGATGTGGAAGGAGGCGAGGGTGAGGCGGTGTGTCGTGAAGTGGAGCGGGCGGCCCTCGGGGGCGATCGCGTCGGCCAGGTCGCCGCGGAGCGTGAAGTCCTTGTAGAAGGAGAACGCGCGGAAGGTCGGGTCGGGGGTGCGGGCGACCAGGAGGCCGGGCCGTAGAGCAGTGACTAGCGGCCGCGACATGGGCGCTGGGTGTCCCGCTGACCGCACCCTCGGGAGAGTGGCCGACCGGGGGGACCGGGTCATTCCGGAGAGTGACAGAGCGCAAGCGGACGGCCATCAACTGGCGCCTGCTCCCGTACAGTTCGCCGCATGGACGCCGAAGCCAGTCTCGACTCACTCCCGCAGGTGCCAGGAACCGGGCGACCGGTCCCCACCGTCGATCCCGAACTCGTGAAGCGGTGGCATGCAGAGGGAGGCGAACTGGTCGATCTGCTGTCCCAGGTGCGGGAGCGGGCCGGTGGCGTCGCCGGGGTCCGGCTCGGGCCGGCCCTCACCGTTCTCGTCACCGACCCGCAGGCGGTCCAGCATGTGCTCGCCCTCCGGCCGGACCGGTACGTCAAGCGTTCCCACCGTGCCCGTCTGCTGATCGGTGACGGTCTCCTGGCCGCCACCGGTGAGGCGTGGAAGCGGCAACGCCGCTTGCTGCAGTCCCAGTTCACCGGCACCGGGATGCGCCGCTATGAACATCGGATCACCGAGGCGGCCCGGACCACCGCCGAGCGCTGGGAGGCGTACGCCCGTACCGGACAGAGCCTCGATGTGGGCAAGGAGATGCACCGCTTCGCCCTGGACACCATCTGGCGCTCCCTCACCGGGCACCCCCTCGACGACGAGACCGCACACGAGTTGGAGGCCGTGGAAGCAGTGGGGGCCGCCCTGCCGACACTGCCGGCAGATGCCGACAAGGCGCGGGACGCCGTCGCGGCCGATCTCGCCAGGATCGACGCGGTCGCCCTGCGCGCCATCGAGGCCGTCCGCGGCGGAGATGCCGGGCCCGACGGCCCGGGCCTGCTGCACATCCTGACCGACGCCGCCACCGAACGCCCCGAGTACACCGACCAGTTGATCCGCGACGAGCTGGTCACGCTGCTCGCGGCGGGGCACGAGACGACGGCCACCACCCTGACCTGGCTGTACCTGCTGCTCGACCAGTACCCCACCGCCCGCGAGGAGGCGCTGGCCGCCGGCGACGCGGGCTCGGAGGAACGCCGCCGGGCCGTCCAGGCCCTCGTCCACGAGACGCTCCGCCTCTACCCGGCCGCCTGGCTCCTGCCCCGCCACGCCGCCGAGGACGACACCCTCGTCGGCCACACCGTCGAAGCGGGCACCGACCTCCTGGTCTGCCCGTACCTCACGCACCGCGATCCGCGGCTGTGGCCGGACCCGGACCGCTTCGACCCGCAGCGCTTCCTCGTCCCGGGCTGCCGCCCCACCCATCCGGGCGCCTACCTTCCCTTCGGTATCGGCCCCCGTGCCTGCCTGGGTCTGCAGTTCGCACTCCGCGAGTCGACCATCCTGCTCGAACACCTGCTGCCGGCCCACACCGTGGCGTTCTCCGCCACGCCCACGAAGGCGCAGTACGGCATCACGGTCCGCCCGGACGGTCCCACGCCGGCGACCCTGGAGCCCGCGCTCGTGTGAAAGGCGGTCCGTGCACGGCCGAGGCCAGGAGCGGTGCGGCGCTCCCCCCTGCTCCTGGCAGTCCCGGCGCTCGAGTACGGTGCCGCCATGGAGTTGGACGACGACGGGGTGCGCCTGCCGCGGCTGCGGATGCGCGATGTGCTGGCGCGTGGGGTGCTGTTCGGTCTGGGGGCGGTGGTCCTGGTCGCCGTCGTCGCCTTGTTCGTCCCCCGCCACAGCGCACGCCTGGAGTTCCTCGCCGTCACCGGCGGGCTGTCCGGCGCGGGCGCCCTCGTCTTCCTCCTGACCGGCTTCGCCTTCTGGGGAGCCTGCGCCGGCGACGTGCGGCGCTTCCGTGACTGGCGGACCATCACCGGCCAGCCCGAAGCCCTCACCGTCTTCGCCCCGTTCAGCCTGCGCGTCGGCGCCCTGGCAGCCGTCCTGGCGCCTGCCGCCATCGGCCTGTACACCGTGGTCGACGCGGCCGCCTACGACAGCTGGCTGCACAGCCACTGACCGCCTGGCGACGTCGAAGTGCGCCACCCCCATCCGGTCCCGGAGCCGGGACCGGTCCCGCGCGGACGGCGGTAGTAGTGACACGTTGCACCGTCAACTGATCACGCACTCACTCTCCTCCGGGGGCGCGCATGCCGGTCGATGCCATGCCATTCCGCGTAGCCGCAGGCCAGGAGCCATCCAGCCCCGCGCAATGGATGCTCGTCGTCGCGATCATTCTCGTGGGGCTTTGTTGTGTCCTGGTGTTCATAGGAGGGATGGGCTTGGGGTGCCTCGGCATCGTCGCAGCCGCACTTGTCCTTCCACTCGGCCTGTACGTGGCCGCTTCGTTGGGCGCCAGTGAGTTGACGGCCGCACTGGTCGGTGCCCTTGTCGCGGAATTCGCATTCCTGGCTTCGAGACTGTCTCTCGCCTTCGTGCTCGGTCGTCGGGAGAACCGAGCACACCAGGCCAGGTTGAACGAATGGCACCAAATTCGCAGTCGGCCACGATCGGTGGCGGAGATGCGGGACTACTGGGACAGGGGGGAGTGAGCTGCGGCCGGCCCGCCTGTCAGGGCAGTTCAGACGGTGGCCAGGTCGATCGCCCGGTCGACGTCCTGTGGCTGGAGCACGCGCAGGATGCCTTCCAGGAGGTAGTAGTCGGCGTACGGGAGGGAGATCTCGACCCCGTCCTCGTTCGGCCGGTGGCGGGTGCAGCGGGCCACGGCCCCGTCCGCGCGGGTCGAGTTCCTCGTCAGGCAGGTCTCCGACAGTGCGGTGAGCAGCCGTAGCGCCACCTCGCGGTATGCGTGGCGGCCGGTGGCAGCGGACAGGTCGAGCAGGCCGCAGGCCATGATCGCGCCGGCGGAGGCGTCCTTGATGTCGTACGGCTGTTGCGGAGCGCGGTAGTCCCACACGGGTACGTGGTCCGGGGTGAGCGCGCCCACCGCGAAGTCCGCCAGGCTGCGGGCGGTGGCCAGGAACTCGGGGTTCCTGGTGCGCCGGTACATCGTGGTGAATCCGTACAGGCCCCACGCCTGGCCGCGCGACCAGCACGACGTGGGGCTGTACCCCTGCACGGTGTTCGGGCCGATCGGGGCGCCAGTGGCCGGGTCGAAGTCGTACACGTGCGGGGTCGACCCGTCCGGGCGTGGGAAGACGCGCCGGGTCGTCCTCGCGTGCTCCACGGCGATGTTCAGGTACTTGTCGTCGCCGGTCTGGCTGCTCGCGAACGCCAGCAGGTCGAGGTTCATCATCGTGTCGATGATGACCCGGCCGGCGTTCCGCTCGTCGTTCAGCGCGCCCCACGCCCGGATGAAGCGCCCGCGCGGGTTGTACCGCTGGATCAGGGAGTCGGCCGCCCGCAGGGCTCCGGTCCGCCATCTGGCATCGCCCGTCAGCCGCCAGGCCGTGACCCACGACGGGTAGAAGAGGAAGCCGAGGTCGTGCGTGCCGGTGTCGTACTGGCGAGGGGCCAGCTTCTCGGCGGACGCCACGGCCCATCCGCGGAAGGCGTCGTCCTTGCTGTGGAGCCATGCCATCCACAGCGTGCCCGGCCAGAACCCGCCGACCCAGTCCCCGTTCTGCGAGTAGACCCACTTCTCGAACTTCGTCCCGACGGGGAAGGCGGTCACGGACGGTGCGACGGCGCGGACCTTCTCGACGGCGTAGTCGGCCGCCGCGCGGAGCTTGTGCAGGGTCGGTGCCGGTGGTCTGGCGACGGTCGTGTCCGCGGCCGCGGCCGGTGTCGACGTGGCGGATACCGCCGCGACACCGGCTGCCGAAGCCAGCACAGTACGCCGGGAAACACTCATGCTGGTCCTCCAACTGGTCATCGGGGGAATGGAGTTGACCGAGCCTTGCACGGCGGGCACATCGCTGTACACCCACGTGAGCCATGTTCATACATATGAACCAGGTCACTGCCCTCGACGAAGCGGAACGGGGCGGGGTCGGCGAGGTAGGAGAGCAGGTCGTCGTCCCTGTTGCAGTGGATACCTCGGCTCTGTTCCTGGATGAGGAAGTTCGGCGTCGCGAACCCGACTTGGAGGCTCGCGGCCGGCGCGATCGGGCCGAGCGGGCAGTGCGGGGCGAGCTGGGCGCCGTAGGTGTCGGTGGTCATGCCGAGGCCTTCACGACGCTCCAGCCCCCCGTCCACGACGAGGCTCGCCCCCGTGATGTCAGGGGATGACGCGGGCCGCTCAGGGCGGGGACGTAGGCGTCACGGCGATGTCTATGTCGTAAGGCCGGAACCCTGTCAATATTGATTACCAATTTAAAGAAACATGGCTCACCCTCGGCCGCTTCCCTGCCACGGCCGCATCGGGTGGAACGATGCCACGATGACCCACCTCGCGGATCCCGACCGCTACAACGGCACCATGCGCTTCCGGCGCACCGGACGCTCAGGACTCGACCTCCCCCTGCTGTCCCTGGGGTACTGGCACAACTTCGGTGACGACCGCCCCTTCGAGAGCCAGCGCGAGATCGCCCTGCGCGCCTTCGACCTGGGGATCACCCACCACGACCTCGCCAACAACTACGGCCCGCCTTACGGCGCCGCGGAGATCAACTTCGGTCGACTGCTGAAGCAGGACCTCGCGCCGTACCGGGACGAGCTGGTGATCTCCACCAAGGCGGGCTGGGACATGTGGCCCGGCCCGTACGGCCAGGGCGGCGGCTCACGGAAGTACGTCCTCGCCTCGCTCGACCAGTCGCTACGGCGGACGGGACTGGAGTACGTGGACATCTTCTACTCCCACCGCCTCGACGCCGGCACCCCGCTGGAGGAGACGATGGGCGCGCTCGACACGGCCGTACGCCAGGGCAAGGCCCTGTACGTCGGCATCTCCTCGTACGACGCGGAGCGCACCCGGCAGGCGGCCGCCATCCTCCGCGAGCTGGGCACCCCGCTGCTCATCCACCAGCCCTCGTACAGCATGCTCAACCGCTGGATCGAGACCGAGGGGCTGCTCGACACCGCCGAGCAGGAGGGGTTCGGGGTCATCGGCTTCACGGCCCTCGCGCAGGGGCTGCTGACCGGGCGCTACCTCGACGGCGTCCCCGCGGACTCCCGAGCCACGCAGGGCAAGTCGTTCGACGAGACGTGGCTCTCGGACGACATGCTGCGCAGGCTCCGCGCGCTCAACGACATCGCGGCCCGGCGCGACCAGACCCTCGCCCAGATGGCGCTCGCCTGGGCCCTGCGCGACCGGCGGGTGACCTCGCTGGTGATCGGCGCCTCCCGTGCCGAGCAACTGGAGCAGAACGTCGCCGCGTTGGAGAACCTCGACTTCACGGCCGAGGAGCTGGCCGAGATCGACAAGTACGCCACCGACGGCGGAGTCGACCTGTGGCGGGACGCCCGCACCGGCAATCTCGACTGAGGCATGAAGGGCCATCGCTATGCAGGACATCCGTGGCGGACGTCCATGGCGGACGTTCATACCGGAATTCAGGCCTGTATTGGTATGGACCTGACACACCACACATCGCTAGGCTCTGCCCGACCCTGAATGAGAGCGCTCTCACATTGCGGTTGTTCCACCCCACCTTGCTGGAACGACGAAGGGCAACTCCCTTGAGACGCATCAGATTCACGTACGCAGGCCTGGCCGTACTCCTCGTGCTCGGCGGCTGGACCGCGTCCGGCACAGGGCCCGCCTCGGCGAACGACGCCCCCGCGGCGACCGACGAAGCACCCGCCTCCGCCGGACTGCTGCAGGCGATGCAGCGCGACCTCGGCCTGTCGAAGCAGCGGGCCGAGGCGCGGCTGGCCGCCGAACGCACCGCGATGGACCGCACACCGCAGGCACGGAAGGCCGCCGGGTCCGCCTACGGCGGCGCGTGGTTCGACGCGCAGAGCGAGCGGCTGACCGTGGCCGTCACCTCGGACGCCCCGCCCGCGACCGTGCGGAAGGTCCGGGCCACCGGAGCGACGGTGCGCACCGTCGCACACAGCGCGCGCGTTCTCGACGCGGCCAAGGCCCGTATCGACCGCATCTCCGCCCCGGCGGGCGTCAGCAGCTGGCACGTCGATCCGGTGGCCAACAAAGTCGTGGTGAACGTCGTACGCGACAGGCAGGCCGACAACGATGTCCGGCGCTTCGTCTCCCGCGCCCGGGAAGCCGGACCCGTCACCGTCGAGACGGTCGCATCGGCTCCACGCACCTTCGCGGCGGGAACGGTCGGCGGCGATCCCTACTACACGGGCAACGTCCGATGTTCCATAGGCTTCTCGGTGCACGGCGGATTCGTCACCGCGGGGCACTGCGGCCAGGCGGGGGCCGGGGTCAGGGGCTGGGACGGAAGCTACATCGGCTCCTTCCAGGGGTCGTCGTTCCCGGACAACGACTACGCCTGGGTGAGCGTCGGCAGTGGCTGGTGGACCGTGCCGGTGGTCCTCGGCTGGGGCACCATCCCGGACCGGCTGGTGCGCGGCTCGGCCGAGGCGCCCGTCGGCACCTCCATATGCCGCTCCGGCTCCACGACGCACTGGCACTGCGGGACGGTGCTGGCCAAGAACGAGACGGTCAACTACAGCCAGGGCGCGGTGCACCAGATGACCAAGACCAGCGTCTGCGCCGAACCCGGCGACTCCGGAGGCTCCTTCATCAGCGGTGACCAGGCGCAGGGCGTCACCTCGGGTGGCTGGGGCAACTGCTCCGGCGGTGGGGAGACCTGGTTCCAGCCCGTCAACGAGATCCTCAACCGCTATGGGCTGACACTGCACACGGCCTGATCCGCACTGATCCAGCCCGATCCGGCCCGATCGGGCAGGTGTGGGCCGAGTCGCTGTCCGGGGGCCGGAGGGCGTGCGGCAGGATGAGGGACATGAGCGTAGTCAAGATCAACGTACTGACCGTCCCCGCCGAGCAGCGCGAGACGCTCGAGAAGCGGTTCGCCTCGCGTGCGCACGCCGTGGAGAGCTCCGACGGGTTCGAGTGGTTCGAACTCCTGCGGCCGGTCGAAGGCACCGACCAGTACCTCGTCTACACCCGGTGGCGTGACGAGGAGTCCTTCCAGGCCTGGATGGAGGGACCGATGAAGTCGGCCCACCAGGGCGGCGGCGCGGAGGGCGGCGAGCGTCCCAAGCCGGCGGCCAGCGGGTCCACGCTGTGGTCCTTCGAGGTCGTGCAGCAGGCGGCGCCGACGAGCAAGTAGTGGTTGCCGGCCGGGGGTGCCCGCCCAGGGTGCCCCCGGCCTGCCGGCCGCATCCCGCGGGCGCCGCGGTCAGGCGGCCCGGGCCCGCCCGCGGTCCACACCCAGCGCCTCCGTGAGCAGATCGAAGCGACGCGTCAACCAGCCCTCGCCGAAGCGGCTCCACAGGGCGGGCAGCACCTCGAAGCACGGGTCCCCGCCAGCGGCTTCGGATCGATGGCCGGCCAAGGCCCGCCGTGACCGCGACCAGCCCTCGCAGCCCGGCCGGTGCCGGTACGGCCGTCAGCCGTGCGAGCAGCTCCGCGAGGATCCGGGTCGCCTCCATCATAGGTCGGGCACGGTGAACAACGGCCGCTCCTCGTCGAGCCGTTCGAGCAGCAACGTGCCGGTATGCGGGTCCTCCGCCAGCAGATGTACGGCCCCGTCGTCGCCCCAGACCGCCGCACACCACGGGCAGCACGACCGACGCACGCCCGCGTATCGGTGCCCCCTCCTGGCGAAGCCCCCACCGGTCCGGAAAGACCGCGTCCCGTTCCTCCAGTCCCCCGTTCACGGCTCTCCCGGAATCGGGCCGTGCGTGCCGTGGACCTCCCGGCGGCGGGACGGTCGGGCCACGGCCGCCAGGACGAAGGTGACGCTGATCAGCAGGGACCAGGCGCCGATCTTGTCCGCGCCCACGGGCTCCCAGCCGTCGAGCTGGTAGGGGTAGCGCCAGGCGCCGAGGTACGTGGCGAGGTTCTCCGCGACCCAGAGGAAGAAGCCGATCAGGACGAAGGACAGCGCCAGCGGCATCCGGCGGCGGACACCGCGGACCGTGTAGCGCACCGAGGTGCCCGCGGTGACGGCCAGGAGCAGGCAGGCCAGGAGCCAGCGCGCGTCGGGCAGCCAGTGGTGGCTGAAGAAGTTGACGTAGACGGCCGCGGCCACGACCGCTGTCGCCCGTGGCCGGTAGCGGACCAGCTCCAGGTCGAACAGGTGCCAGGCGCGGCAGACGTAGCTGCCGACGGCCGCGTAGAGGAACCCTCCGTAGAGCGGGACGCCCGCGAACTTCAGGACGGCCGGTTCCGGATAGCTCCAGGATCCGAGCGACACCTTGACCAGTTCGAAGGCCAGGCCGATGACATGGCACAGCGCGATGACGGCGATGTCCCGGCCGTTCTCCCAGCCGCGCAGCCAGAACACGAGCGTGAGCAGCACGCCGTAGGCGACGAGCAGGTCGTAGCGGGCCACGGGCAGCCCGGGCAGCAGGGTCGACGCGGCCACGCCGGAGAGCAGGGCGATGGCGAAGGCGCAGGACCGGGTCTGGGTCCAGGCGAAGTCGAGCAGGTGACGGACCGAGGCGGCCAGGGGGCGGGTGTTGATGGTGGTGAGCATGATGCCTTGAAAGACGGCCCCCCGGCCTGCTCGGTTCGTCAGTGCCAGTTCGTGTTCGTCAGGGCGTGGCCGTCGCCCGCCGGCAGGGCGGGCGAGACGCTGTGGCCGGCAGGGTCTGGAGCGGTCGGCGGCGTATGCGGGGCCTCTTTCGTGGGTCGGTGGTGTCCTGCTCGTCGCGCTCGCCCTGCTCGGGCCGCTCACCGCCGTGACCGACCGTCGTGCCGTAGGAGACGGTCAACGTCCGCTCCGGACCGGCGCGTTCATACGGGAGGGGGACCGGGGAGCACCGCCGCAGGGTGAAAATCCGTTGCGGCCGGCCTCCCCTCCCCCGAACCTGAGCCCATGCCTTACGTCCTGCGTCCCGCCGGCCTCACCGACGCGGCCGCCATCACCGACCTGCTCAACGACATCGACCGGATGGAGATAGGTCGGCCCGAGACGGACCTGCACACCGTCGAGGCCGATCTGAAGCGGTCCGACGTCGCTCTGGAGCGCGACTCGTGGCTGGCCTTCGACGGCGACCGGCTGGTGGCCTACGGCCTGCTGTGGGACGAGTCGGGGGGTGAGCGCGTCGACATCGATCACTACGTGCTGCCCGAGCACCAGCGGGCGGGCGAACTCCTGCTGGACGCGATGGAGGCCCGCGCCCTGGACAAGGCACGCGCGAACGGTGCGTCGAGAGCGGTCGTGCATCTGCACCTCAACACGGAGCCGACGCTCGACACGAGGCTGATCGAGCGGCGGGGCTGGTTCGCCGTACGGCGGTACCACGTCCTGCACCGGCCGCTGGACGCCGCCGAGGACCTCGTCCCGCAGGCTCCGCCCGGCGTGCGGCTGCGGGCGTGCGCCGACGAGGCGGATCGTGCGCGGGTGCACGCGCTGTACCAGTCGAGCTTCGCCCAGCACTTCGACTTCCAGTCGCGTACGTACGACCTGTGGCTGGAGGACGTCGACGCCGACGTCCTCGACTGGTCGCTGGTGTGGATCGTCGGCACCGAGGAGCTGGGGGACGCCGGGTTCCTCATCGCGCGCGACGACCGTGAGGCGATGGGCTGGATCCGGAGCATCGGAGTGCTGCGTGAAGCCCGTGGTCAGGGTCTCGGCGGCCTGCTGCTGCGGCACGCCTTCGGCGCCTTCGCCGCGCGGGGACGGGAGACGGTGGGGCTCGGCGTCGACACCGCCAACGCCACGGGGGCTCCCGCCCTGTACGCGCGCCATGGGCTGACCGTCCATTACGCCGTCGACACCTGGGAGACGGTCCTGAAGTGACCGTGACCGCCTGCGACGAGGGCGGCGGGGCACCGTGAGCATCTGGTGGTAGCCCCACAAGCCGGTCGCGCTGTGGGCGTCGAGGCCGCCGCCGTAGATGTGGAGGTGACCCGTGAAGTCGCCGCCCCAGGCCGTCGACGCGGTCACCGTCTCCAGACGCGGTCCGCTGCCGTCGACGTGGCCGCACGTACGGTCGTTGCAGCCTGACGCACCCGCGAACGCCGTCGGCGTGCCCGCCGCCAACAGCGCCGCCGCGCCGGCCGCGCTCACCGCAGGGACCCTGAGATGGCGTGGCGACCGAGGAACGCCTCCCCACGGGTGACTCGCTCCCGGTCTCAGGCGGCGGCCGGGCCCTCGGCCTTGGCGAGGGCCTCGCGCTGCTTCTCATGGGCCTTGCGCCGCCTCTCGTGGTGGAGAGCCGCGGCCGTGGCCAGCGCGCCGAGTCCCTCCCACACTCCCGCGCCCAGGAAGCCGGACGGGGCACGGCCGCCGAGTACCGCCAGTGTGAAGACGCGGTCAGGAAGACCGGTGTGTGATCGCCCTGCGCCCGTCCGGCGTCCCCTACACGGGTGAAGCCCATGACGGTGAGGAGGGCGTCCGGGGCGATGAGCCCGACGGCGCCCATGACGGCGGCGATCGCACCGAACACGGCCATGGTCCAGCCGGACGGGGAGCGGGGCAGGAGTCGCACGAAGTCCTCGGTGGGCCTGGGGAGTTGGGGCTGTGGTGTCCCTGCGTACCCTGCGGGTCCCGTGCGGTGAAGACAGGGGTCGCAGACCGGGGACCGGGACCCTGCCGACCTGCTCCCGAGGGCCCTTTTCCCGACCGGAAAACACTTGGACTGCGCGGTCGTCGTCGCGGGACACTTCCGCACTCGAACCCAAGCTCACACGGCCGTTGCCGGCGATGACCCCTGCCCGCGTGACGCATGGCAGGCCGCCGCAGAACAACACAGGGTTGGGATGGAAACCCCTCAAGCACGCAAGGTCCAGCCGGGCAAACGCTCGGTACTTCTCGCACTTCGCTACTACGGACGGGAGTTGGCCAGGCTCCGCCGGCTGACGCTCCCCACGATGCTGCTCTCGGCGCTGGGCAACATCGGAATCAACTACGTCGCGCCGCTGATCGTCGCCAAGCTCGTGGGTGACATCGCCGACGACAAGGACATCACCGTCGGCTCGGCGCTGCCGTACGTCCTCGGCTTCGTCGGTGTCCTGCTGCTGGCGGAGACGCTGTGGCGCATCGCCCTGCACTGCCTGAACCGCCTCGACGCCCTCGGTATCGAGCACCTGTACGTGATCGGGATGGACGAGCTGTTCGCCAAGGACGCCGCGTTCTTCCACGACAACTTCGCCGGATCGCTGACCAAGCGCGTCCTGAGCTTCGCCTCCCGTTTCGAGCAGTTCGTCGACACGCTGACGTTCCAGCTCGTGGGGAGCTTCGTGCCGCTGGTGTTCGGGGCGGTGGTGCTGTGGAGGTACGAACCGCTGCTCGTGGTCGGACTGCTGGTGATGATCGCCGTGACGGCGGTGTGCGTGGTGCCTCTCATCCGGCGCCGTCAGGCGCTCGTCGACGAGCGTGAGGAGGCGATCGCCCGGGTCTCGGGCCATGTCGCCGACAGCCTGATGAACATGGACACGGTCCGGGCGTTCGCCGCCGAGGGGCGCGAGGCCGCCGAGCACCGCGCCCGCGTCGCCACGTCGCGCCGGCTCACGCTGCGCTCGTGGGACTACGGCAATCTGCGCATCGACACGCTGGTCGCGCCGATGTCGGTGCTGACCAACGCGCTGGGACTGCTGCTCGCGGTCACGCTCGGCGGGGGCGCGCACGGTGTGGAGGCGATCGTGGTGGCCTTCACCTACTACAACAACGCGACGCGGATCATGTTCGAGTTCAACCAGATCTACCGCCGGCTGGAGAGCTCGATGACGGAGGCCGCGCAGTTCACCGAGCTGCTGCTGACACCGCCGACGGTGCTCGACCCCCCGTCGCCGGAGCCGCTGGTGCGCGGGGCCGCCGATGTCCGCTTCGAGCGGGTGGTGTTCGCCCACTCCGGGGGCCGGCCGCTGTTCGAGGGCCTGGACCTGGACGTGCCCGCCGGATCGAAGATCGGCCTGGTGGGGCGGTCCGGTGGTGGCAAGACCACGCTCACCAGGCTGCTGTTACGGATGACGGACGTCGACTCCGGCCGGATCCTGATCGGCGGTCAGGACATCAGCCGGCTGCGCCAGGCCGATCTGCGCGGTCTGATGGCCTACGTGCCGCAGGACCCGGCGATGTTCCACCGCACGCTGCGGGACAACATCGCGTTCGCCCGGCCGGACGCCACCGACGCCGAGATCCGCCGCGCGGCGGAGGCGGCCCACGTCACGGAGTTCGCCGACGCGCTGCCGTACGGCTTCGACACCATGGTGGGCGAGCGCGGCGTCAAGCTGTCCGGCGGTCAGCGCCAGCGGGTCGCCCTCGCCCGGGCGATCCTGCGCGACGCACCGATCCTCCTGCTCGACGAGGCGACCAGCGCGTTGGACTCCGAGAGCGAGATCCTCGTCCAGGAGGCGCTGTGGCGGCTCATGGACGGGCGGACGGCGCTCGTGGTGGCACACCGGCTGAGCACGGTCGCCGGCATGGACCGGCTCGTCGTCCTGGACCGCGGACAGATCGTCGAGCAGGGCACCCACGACGAACTGCTCACGGCGTCGGGCGCCTACGCGAAGCTGTGGCAGCACCAGTCGGGCGGATTCCTCGACGACACCCCGGCGCGGGCCGAGTTGCCCTGAACCGGAGACGGCCCGCGGCGGGCGGGCGGCGGATGTGTTCCGCCGCCCGCCCGCGCTTCGGTGGTCGGCCGGTCCGGCGTCGTGGGAGTCGTCACGGGGAGAGTCCGGCCCGGGCGCAGGCGGGGCGGAGCTTAGGAGTGCAGATCTGGTCGACGGTGTACACGCCGCCGTCGACGAGGGTCTGCCTGATCGTGTCGGCCGTCACCGCTTCCGGAGTGAGCAGTACGGCCGGGATGTCCTCGGTGGTGGCGCTGTCCAACGTCGTCGTGGCCATGTCCTGGACGTCCTCGCCACGCCCCAGCGCCACGGCCATCTCGGCGGCCGCGGCGGCTTCCGCCCGGAACGGCTTGTACACCGTCATGTACTGCTCGCCCTTGACGATGCGCTGCACGGCGTCGAGGTCGGCGTCCTGGCCGGTGACGGGGGGAAGCTTCCTGACACCGGCCGTCTTGAGAGCGGAGATGACCCCTGCGGCGATGGAGTCGTTGGCCGCCAGGACGCCGCCGATCCGGTCCGAGCCCAGGGCCGTGATGGCGGCGGACATGTTGGCGTGGGCGTTGTCGGTGCTCCACGCCGCGGTGTCGTAGGACTTGGCGACCTTCAGCCTGCCCGTGATGACGGACAGCGCGCCGCTGCGGAACCACGCCGCGTTGGCGCTGGTCGGGTCGCCGTTCATCATGACGACGTTCCCGCTGCCCCCCATGGCCGCCAGGAGCGCCTCGCCCTGGAGCCTGCCGACCTGCGCGCCGTCGAAACTGACGAAGCCCGAGATCGGTCCTTCGGTGAGCCGGTCATAGGAGATGACCGAGGCACCCGCTCTGCGTGCCTCCTGGACCGAGGAGCGCATCGCCTTGCTGTCGGCGGGGTCGAGGATCAGGACACTGGCCCCTTTGGTGATCATGGAGCTCATCTGTTGCTGTTGTCTCGCCACGTCTCCCCCGGCGTTGGCGTACGCCACGGTGCAGCGAGGACACAGCTCCTTCAGCCGCTGCTCGATCAGCGGCTTGTCCCATTTCTCCCAGCGGGGGGTCACTCGGTTCGGGAACAGCAGGCCGATCGTGAAGCTGTCCGTGCCTGCCTCGTTCTCTCCCCCACAGGCGGCCAGGGACATCGTCATGAGCCCGGCGACGAGCGCCGCGGCGATCTGCCGCGTACGGGTACGGATACGGGTACGGATACGGGGCCTCAGGGCGAGCCCCCTCAATCCCCTCATGGCACGCCCCCCAGGTCCCCTGGCGGCACCGAGCCCGCGAGCGCCGGTTCGGGTCGCGGCACGCGGATCTCGCTCCACACCTGTTTGCCGCCGGCCACCGGCACGGAACCGAAGGTCTCCGACATCGCCTCGACCAGGAGCAGGCCCCGGCCGCCGGTCGACTCCCAGTCCACGATCACCGGTTTGGCGGGCGCCCTCGGCGAGCCGTCGGTCACGCTCACGCGTACCAGGTCGCCGCGGAGGATCAGATCGAGTCGGACCGAGCCCTGGGTGTGCACCAGGGCGTTGGTGACCAGTTCGGACACGACCAGCAGCACCCCGTCGGCCGCTTCCGCCACCTTCCACCGGCGCAGGGTGCGCGAGGTGAAACGGCGGGCGTGCATGACGGCGTCGGGCAGCCGCCACACCTCCCAGCCGGCCCGGATCGGCCGGGCGGTCATGCCGTCGTAGCGCAGCAGCAACAGGGCGACGTCGTCCTCGCGGCGGCCCTCGTCGCCGAGCAGTTCGTCGGCCATCCGCCCGGTGTCGGCCGGGTCGGCCGCGGCGAGCGCGGCGCGTGTGCGGTCCATCCCCTCGTCCAGCGGCAGGTCGGCGGCCTCGACGAGGCCGTCGGTGACCAGGGCGAGCACCGCGCCGGGGGTCAGCGCCACCGCGGTCATGGGGAACTCCGCCTCGGCGAGCACGCCCAGCGGGAGCCCTCCCTCGACGTGGACCTCCTCGGTGGTGCCGTCGGGATGGCGGACCAGCGGGGAGAGGTGTCCGGCACGGACGAACAGGGCGTTGCCCTCCTCCAAGTCCAGTTCGACATAGCAGCAGGTGGCGAAGAGGTCGGTCTCCATGCCGACGAGCAGCCGGTTGGCGTGCGAGACGACCACGTCCGGCGGGTGGCCCTCCACCGCGTACGCCCGGACCGCGGTGCGCATCTGGCCCATGATCGTCGCGGCTCCGGCGCTGTGTCCCTGCACGTCACCGATGACCAGGGCCACCCGGTCCTCGGAGATGACGATGACGTCGTACCAGTCGCCGCCGACCTGGAGTCCGCGCCGGGCGGGCAGATAGCGGGCGACGGCCGTCCCGCCGGGCAGTTCGGGCAGGCGCCGGGGCAGCAGGCTGCGCTGGAGCAGCGTCGCGAGTTCCTGCTCGGCGTCGTAGGCGTGCGCCCGCTCGAGGGCCTGTCCGACCAGCGCGGCGGTCGCCGTCAGCACGGACCGCTCCTCGGTGGCGAACTCGTGCGGCTGGTCCCAGCCGACCAGGCATACGCCGACGACCGCGCCCTTGGCGGGCAGCGGCAGAACGGCCAGTCCTCCGGCGCCGATCCCCGCAAGTCCCGGTTCGAGGGCGGTGCCGACCGGCCACAGGTCCATCCGCCCGTCCCGCAGGGCCAGTTGGAGGGTGGGAAGGGCTCGCACCGGGGCGTCGGGCCACTCCGAGCGCCACTCGGCCCGCCAGATCTCCGGCCAGGCGGCGGGCTGCGGCGGGTCGAGGACGATGACCACCAGCCGGTCCTCGGTCAGTTCGGCGAGCGCCACCCGGTCGGCGGCCAGCGGTTCGCGCAGTGCGGTGACGACCACACGGCCGACGTCCTGGACCGTCACGGCGTCGTCGAGTGCGGCGGTCAGCCACTGGATCCGGGAGACGTCGTCGGCGCTGCGGCGCTGGACCGAGGTCGCCGTCACCACGCCCAGCACCTGCTGCGGCCGGTCGTCGGAGCTCGCCGTCATCCGGCAGCTCAGACTCAGCCAGCGAACCTCGCCCGTGGAGTGGCGGACCCGGAACTCCAGCTCGCGCCGGGCGGACTCGGGGGCAGTCGGCTCAAGGACCGACATCAGCGCGTGCATGTCCTCCGGGAGGGCGTTCGCCAGCAGGGTGTCCGCCTTGCCGTCGAAGTCGGCCGGGGTGATGCCGACCAGTCCGAGCAGCGTCTCGTCCGCGTCGACCACGCCGGTGTCCGGCTCCAGGACGAAGGAGCCGACGCGCAGCGCGCGCAGGGCGAGGCTCAGCAGGGGCGGTGATCCGGGCCGGTCGGCGCCGCTCCGCAGCAGGTCGGCGACGGCGTCGGCGTACCGCTCCAGGAAGCGGCGTTGCTCGGCGTCGAACCCGTCGGCGGACGTCCCCACGACGACGAGGCAGCCCGGCCGTCCGCCCTCCGCCCTGAGGGGCAGTGCGCCCAGTGACGTCCCCACTCGTGGCGGTGCCGGTCCGCCCTGGTCGTCGTAGGAGGAGAGGGCCGCGGGGTTCAGCCACAGCGGCCGGTCGGCGCGGACGGCCCGCGCGGCGGGTGAGTCACCGGACCGGGGCAGGAGCTTCGGCAGGCCGTACTGGGCGGTGCCGGCTCCGGTCATCCGGGCGGTGCCGACTCCGGCCGTCCGTGCGGTGCGGTCTTCGGCCGTCTCCAGCAGCCGGAGCTCCTCGTCCCCGGCGCCGGGCACATAGACGGCCGCCATCGCCACTCCGGCGAACGTCAGAGCACGCTCCACCGGCGCGGCCTCGCGCTCCGCAGACGGTGGACCGGTGCCCGCGGCCCCGGCCTCCGATGCCCGCAGCTGCGAGACCCCGGTCCGGGCAGGGCCGTCATGAGGCATGTCCGCACCTTCCTCCCGCCCCAAGGCCACAGGTGCCGACAGACTGAGATCGGGGCGTTCAGCTTCCAGCGTCTCATATGGGAGCCAAGCGGACAGATCAGGATGAATTCCCCTTCATTGACGATTCCACCCTCGCCTTTCCGCCATCGGTCGGGCTCCACTCCGGTCGGGTCCGTCATCGCGTTCGCAGTTCATCCCGGCCGGTGCCACACTTACCGCATAGCCGCTTTGCCCCTCTTTGACACAGCATGTACCCCGATCTCAGGCAGAACGTTCGCCGTGACGCCCGGCGTCGGCAAACGCGGCTGTTCGTCCTGGACGCCCTCCTCACCCCGCGAGGTGAAGGAAAGGGAGGTCTCTCGTATGAAGGGCTGCGCACGGGGGGCGGTCGTCGCGGTGGCCGCGGCCGCGACGGCCGCCGTGCTCGCGGCCTGTGGGGAGAGCGGCGGGAGCGACTCCGGCGGGGGAAACGGGCCGAGGATCGGCGTGCTGCTGCCGGACGCCACCACCGCACGCTGGGAGACCAACGACCGGCCGCTGCTCGACCGGCACATCAAGGAGCTGTGCGAGGAGTGCGAGGTCGAGCATGCCAACGCCAAGAGCGACGTGGCGATCCAGCAGGCCCAGATGGAATCGATGATCGCCGAGGGGGTCGACGCCATCCTGCTGGTGGCCGTCGACTCCAAGTCCCTGCGTCCCACGGTCACCAAGGCGGACGAGGCGGGTATCCCCGTCATCGCCTACGACCGTCTCGCCGAGGGCCCCATCGCCGCCTACGCCTCCTTCGACGGCGAGGAGGTCGGCAGGCTCCAGGGCAGGGCGCTGGTGCGGGCCATGGACGACGACGGGGTCGGCGACCGGATCGTCATGATGAACGGCGATCCCAGCGACCCCAACGCGGTGTCGTTCAAGAAGGGCGCCCTGTCCGAGCTGGAGGGCAAGGTCGAGATCTCCAAGGAGTACGACACCCGCCAGTGGCGGACCGAGATCGCCCACATGAACATGTCCGGCGCCATTTCCGCCCTCGGCGCCGGCAACATCGACGGGGTCTACGCCGCCAACGACGGCCTCGCGGCCGGCAGCATCTCCGCCCTCAAGGCCAACAAGGTCGACCCGCTGCCCCCCGTCACCGGACAGGACGCCGAACTCGGCGCCCTGCGGCGCATCGTCGCAGGCGAGCAGTACATGACCGTCTACAAGCCCTTCGAGCCCGAGGCCTCCGCAGGCGCCGCGCTGGCCGTGGCCGCGGCCCGCGACGAGAGCCTGGAGCGGGTCGCCGAGGACACGGTGCGGACCAGCACGGGGAGCACGGTTCCGGCCGTCCTGCTCACCCCTGTGTCCGTGACCGTCGACACCATCGAGGACACCTTGGTGAAGGACGGTGTGTACACGATCCAGCAGATCTGCACCCCCCAACTCGAAGCCGCCTGCGCCAGGGCCGGACTCACCTGACCGACCGGCTGCGGAGCCGGACCGGCCACGGGAAGGAGATGGTGTTCGTGCCGAGTCCCCCCTTGCTGGCGCTGCGCGGTGTGTGCAAGCGCTTCGGGGTCGTCGAGGTCCTCACCGACATCGAACTGGAGATCCGCGCGGGGCAGGTCGTCGCGCTGCTGGGCGACAACGGGGCCGGCAAGTCGACCCTGGTCAAGGTAATCTCCGGAGTCACACCGGCGGACCGGGGCGTCATCGAGTGGGAGGGCCGGCCGGTCCAGATCAGACGCCCGCACGACGCCCGGGACCTGGGCATCGCCACCGTCTACCAGGACCTCGCGCTGTGCGGGAACCTCGACGTGGTGGGCAATCTCTTCCTCGGCCAGGAGGTACGCCGGTACGGGTTCCTCGACGAGGTCGAGATGGAGCGTCGCACCAGCCTGCTGCTGGAGCGGCTGACCAGAGGGGTCCCCGATCTGCGCGCCCCGGTCGTCTCCCTGTCCAGCGGTCAGCGGCAGACGGTCGCCATCGCCCGCTCGCTCCTGGGCGACCCGCGGATCCTCCTCCTGGACGAACCGACCGCCGCGCTGGGGTTCGAGCAGACCAGCGAGGTCCTGGACCTGGTGGACCGGCTGCGCGACCGGGGCCTCGGGGTGCTGCTCATCAGCCACAACATGGGCGATGTCAAGGCTCTCGCGGACCGGGCCGCCGTGCTGCGGCTCGGCCGCAACAACGGCTTCTTCGACGTGAATACCGCGTCCCAGGAGCAGATCATCGCCTCCATCACCGGCGCCACGGAGAACGTGCCGCGCCGGATGGCCCACCGGGAGGCAGGGTGGTGAAAGGGATGCAGAGCGGGGCGGAGGCGCCGGCGCCCTCCGCGCCCACCGCCAAGACCGGCCGGCCGCCCCGTGGTGCGGCCCTCGCCCAGCTGCTGGACAGCGGGGTCGCGGTCCTGCGGCGCAAGCTGAGCGCCGGCGAACTGGGCTCGCTCCCGGTCGTCCTGGTCCTCGCCGCCGTATGGATCACCTTCCAGTCCCTCAACGCCAGCTTCCTGTCCCCGCGGAACCTGTCCAACCTCAGCGTGGACATCGTGGGTACGGGCCTGATCGCCGTCGGCATCGTCTTCGTCCTGCTGATCGGCGAGCTGGATCTGTCGGTCGGGTCGATCAGCGGTCTCGCCGCCGCCGTCTTCGCCGTGCTGAACGTGAACCACGGCGTGCCGGAATGGCTGGCCCTCATCATCGCGATACTCGCTGGCACCCTGGCGGGAACCGTGCAGGGCTACTCCGTCGCCAAGACGCGGGTGCCGGCCTTCGTCGTCACCCTCGCGGGGCTGCTGACCTTCAACGGCCTCATGCTCTACATCCTGGGGACCAGCGGCACCGTCAACCTCGACGAGAACGGGCTCGTCGCAGAGCTGACGAGCCACTACTTCACCCACGACGCCGCCGCCTACGGCGTGGCAGCGGTCGCCACGGGCCTGGTCTTCCTGGTGTCGCACCAGGACCGGCGGCGGCGCATGGCGATGGGCATGCCGCACCGCTCGTTCCGGGGAGTCGTCACACGTACGGCGTTCCTCGCGGCGGTGGCGTTCACCGCCGCGTATCTGCTCAACCGGTTCCAGGGGCTGCCGCTCGCCCTGCTGATCTTCCTCGTGGTCGTGGCCGGCCTCGACATCGTGCTGCGCCGCACGCACTACGGGCGGCAGGTGTACGCGCTCGGCGGCAGCATCGAGGCGGCCCGCCGCGCCAGTCTCAACGTGACGGGCGTGCAGACCGCCGTGCTCGCCGTCTCCGGCACCATGGCCGCGATCGGCGGTCTGTTCCTGGCCTCGCGCATCACCTCGGTGAGTCAGGGGGCGGGCTCGGGCCTGCTGCTGCTCAACGCCATCGCGGCGGCCGTCATCGGAGGCACCAGCCTCTTCGGCGGCCGCGGTACGACCTGGTCAGCGGTGCTCGGCATGCTGGTCATCCAGTCGATCGCCTCGGGCATGGTGATCACGGACACCCCGACCGCCGTCCAGTTCATGATCACGGGCGGGGTGCTCTTCGCCGCCGTGGTCATCGACGCCCTGGCGCGACGGTCGCAGGAGGCGCATGGGCGGGCGTGAGGGAGCGGCGTCACGCCGTCGTCAACGGCCGCGTCATACCGTCGTCAACGGCAGTTCCGCGAACGTGTGCCCCTCCCAGAGGCGCCGCGAGGCCTCCTCCGGGTACGCGGTGACCGTGGGTTCGGCGTCGAGGAGCCGGACGAGGCGCCTCTCGCTGTCGTAGGCGGGCCAGCCCGGGTCGCCGGTGTGGGCGAACCCGGTCCAGGCGGAACGGATGAGGGCCGAGAGCGCCTCGGTCTGCGGCGTGGGCTCAGGGCCGATCAGCAGGGCGCCGAGCCCGTCGTACCGGCCGAAGGTCAGGGGCACGTCGAGGCCGTGGCAGGCGCCGAGGAGGCCGCCGTTCGCCGGGGCGGGCCAGGTGAGCTCGTACAGGTGAGCCCGGCCGCCGCCCGCCACCTGGGCCTCGGCCAGATGGAGCGAGGGCATGCGGAAGAGCCAGTCGGACTGCACCAGCTCGAAGAGGTGCTCCGCGGAGGCGTCCGGGAACGCCGCACGATAGGCCCGCTCGGCGTCCGGAACCGGCCCGAACATGCCCAGCGCCATGGACGCCAACCCCTCGTCCACCCGGCCGAGCAGCCCGCCGAGCAACAGGAAGAGGCGGTACTCGTCCCGGTTGTGCCCGGCGATCAGCTCCACGTCGCGCCCGGCGCCGCCTGCGAGGGCCTGCCACGGCGTCGCGGGCAGCACCTCACCGTCGACGACCGGTGAGTACGGCGTCGGGGTGAGGGCGACCGCGCCCCACCGGTGGACGTACTCGCGCATCCGGGCGCCGAGCGCGGCGCTCGCTTCGGGCAGCTTGCGCGGGTCCACGCCGGACAGGTCCGCCACCGTCGGACGCAGCCCCAGCTCACCGGCCACGGCCTCGGCGATGTCGGCGGCCAGCGCGTCCGAGAAGAAGGTGCCGGGCACGCTCTGCGCGATGGCGCGGCGGAACAGGCCGCGGGCCCTCGGCATGGCCATCAGCGCGGCGGTGGAACCGGCCCCGGCCGACTCGCCGAAGACGGTGACCCGGTCGGGGTCGCCACCGAAGGCGGTGACGTTCTCGCGCACCCACTCCAGGGCCGCGACCTGGTCGAGCAGTCCGCGGTTGGCGGGAGCGCCCTCGATCCGCAGGAACCCCTCGACGCCGACGCGGTAGTTGAGGGTGACGACGACCAGGTCGCCGTCGCGGGCGAGGCGGGCCGCGTCGTAGGCGGGGTCGTCGGCGGAGCCGAACTTGTAGGCACCGCCGTAGAGCCAGACCATCACCGGGCGGCCGGCCGCCGGGTCGGCGTCGGGGGTCCAGACGTTGACGGTCAGCCAGTCGTCGCCGGTCGGGACGGGACCGGGAGGAGCGCCTTCGGGACCGAACGGCTCCTGCGGAGGCGGCGGGCCGAACGCGAAGGCCTCCCGGACGCCGTCCCAGCGCTCCACCGGCCGCGGCGCGGCGAAGCGCGCCTCGCCCACGGGCGGCTGCGCGTACGGGATGCCGCGGAACACCGCGAGGCTGCCCTCCAGCCGACCGCGGACCGTACCGGCCGGCGTACCGGCCTCCGGGAACTGGCCACTGCTCATCGATGACTCCTCGACGACTCGGGGCGCCTGTGAATTTGACTTCACTCGGCGAACCTACCGGTCCCGTCCCGATTGCGCATGCCCCTCACCCACGCTGCTCCACGTCTTCCCGGACGTCGCCGCGAGTGAGCTGCGGCCGGCCTGCGTGCCCGCCTCTCCGTCAGTCGGCGCAGCAGCCGTCCTCGGGGCCGGTGCCCTGGTGGATGTCGAGCCGGCAGAAGCAGGACGCCTCGATCGGTACGTCCGCCAGCGCGACGGCGAGACGCAGTTGCTGGGCCACCATCTGGGCCTCCTCCACCTTGCCCCGGCGCATCAGGCACTCGTGGAGGCCGTGCAGGGACCAGACGTTGCCCGGGTGCTGCAGGGCGCGCGGAAGGGTGCCGTCGAGGCCGAGGTCGGCACGGTAGACCGCCTCGGCCTCCTCGACCCGCCCCTGTTCGAGCAGGAGCGCGCCGTAGGCGTGCCGGGTGGGCTGCATCCAGCCCCACGGCTCGTCGTAGGGAAGGTTGTCGTCCAGCTCGATGGAGCGTTCCAGAGCGGCGAAGGCGGCGTCGTGATCGCCCTTGCGGTATTCGAGTTCGCCGTCGAGCATCGCCGAGGCGATGGCGAGGATGTCGGCGCAGGTGTTGTTGAAGAGCATGCGCGTCTCGGGGACCCGGGCCACCGCCTCGCGGAAGAGCCGGCGTTCCGCCTCCGCCTCCAGGACCTGGTGGGTCGAGGAGAGCGCGACGCCGCGGGCGTAGTGGATCATCGCGGTCGTCACGCAGTACAGCTCGGGGTCGGCGGGCAGCGCCAGGTCCAGGATCTCGTCCCAGCGGCCGAAGCGGATCAGGGCGTGGACGCGCATGGCGAGGAAGCTCTCCAGCCAGTCGGCCATGGGAGGGCTGGGCACCCGCAGCAGGTCCTCCGGGATGGAGGCCTCGAGCTGCGCGGCGGTCTCGAGGGCGACCCGGGACTGGCCGAGGAACATCGCGCCGTAGATCTTGAAGTGGTAGTTGTGCGAGCGGTACAGGGTGTAGAAGTTCATCGCCCCGGCTCGGGCGTGGTACTTCTCGTCGGCCGCGATCGCCGAGGTGTTGTCCGAGACCACCCGCCGGTAGTCGCCGCAGAGCACCTCCAGGTGGGAGGGCATGTGGAGGAGGTGCCCGGCGTCGGGCACCAGGCCGCGCAGCCGGTCCGCGACGGGCAGCGCCACCTCGGGTGTCGGGGACATCTCCATCAGGTGGATGTACAGGTGCACCACACCCAGATGGTCGCGTCCCGCGTCGGTGGCGAGGGCCCGGTCGAGGACTGCCTTGGCCTCCAGCGTGCGCGCGCCCTCGGCCGGCTTGCCGGTCCTGAGGTCCCACAGCTGCCAGGGCGTGAGGTTCATCAGCGCGTCGGCGAACAGGGTGGCGATGTCCGGGTCGTCGGGGGCGAGTTCGTAGACCGCGCGCATGCTTTCGGCGTACGGGGCGTTCCAGACCGAGCAGTCCTCCACGGCCTTGGCCTGCGGGTAGCGGGCGCGCAGGGCGGCGATCAGTGCCCGTTCGACGGGGGTCGCGGTCGCCGCCTTCTCGTGGGCCAGCTCCACGGCGGCGTGGGTGCGGTCCACGGTGCGGGCCAGATCCTGGTCGTCGAAGAACTCCCAGGGTTTGTTGTAGTTCGGGCCGAGCGCGTAGGCGATGCCCCAGTGCGCCATGGCGCAGTCGGGGTCCGCCGCGACGGCGGCCTCGAAGCAGGCGACGGCCTCCTCGTGATGGAAGGCGTACGTCCATGTCAGCCCTCGGTCGAACCAGAGCTGGGCCTGGGCGGAGGACGTGGTCACGGAGCGGGTGTGGGTGCCGAGGTCGTAGTACTCCATGGGGCTGTCTCCTGCCTGTGCCGCGTCGGCGGCTCACGTATCCGAGTCTTCCCGAGAGCGTCCGCCTTGCCGACCCCTGTGCCGTCGGGTCGGTGCTGTGCGGACCCCGCAGCGACAACGGGGCGGGCTGCCGCGCGGTTGCGGGTTTCCGGTACATCCGGTCGAGGCCGGTGGCATGGCCCCGGCGGCGCCCGGACCCCTGTTTCACTCCGGTCCCGCAGACCCCTGGTCAAGCCGCCCAGGTGCGGGCAAGGTGCGTCGTGGCGCATTCTTGCTGTGTCGCACGCGTGAGGGCGTACGAACGAGGTAGGGCCGATGACTGGGAGCGCCGAAGGCGCAGAGCGGACGTCCGGCAGGCTGGCGGCGTTGCTGATCGATGCCTCGGCGGAGGCGATCAGCGCGGCCGGTGGCCACGCGGGTGGGGTCTATCTGCGCTCAAGCACGCCCGGACTGCTGCGTCTGGCAGTCCTGGAGGGGTTGCCGGGGCCGTTGTTCCGGCCGTGGTGGCGGCTGCACGTGGACCGGCCGTTCCCCGTCGCGGACGCCTACCGGCTCGGCGTCGAGGTGGCGCTGCCGAACGCGACGGAGACGATGCGCCGCTATCCGCAGTTCGCGGCCGGCCTGCCGTTCCAGTTCGGCTCCCTGCACGTGCCCGTCATGCGCGGCTCCACCGTCTTCGGAGTACTCACCGTGCTGCGGCCCTCGGCGTCGGACGCCACGGAGCTGCTGCCCGTGCGCGAGCGCATGGCGCACCTGGCCGAGGAGCTGGGGATGGCGCTGGAGAAGCTGGAGGACGGGGACGCGTCGGCGGCGTCCTGGGATGCCGGGCCGGTGTGTGTACGCCCGCCCGCCGGCCGTTCGCCCTCGGGGCGCCTGGGCCGGTTCGCGTGGGATCCGCAGACGGACGTCGTGACGGCGGACGAGCGGCTGAACCTCGTACTGGGCCGGGCCGCGGAGGAGGCCGACGGCACCGCGGAGGCGTTCGCGCGGGATGTCGCGCCGGGTGACGCGGAGCGGATCCTGGCGGCTCTGCGGGAGGCGGCCGGAGGCCGGCCACCGGCGCTGCCGCTGTACGCGCGCTCGGCGGACGGGACGCTGCGGCTCGTCGAGGTCTGGGGGCCGTACGACGACCCGGCGCGCTCCGGGGTGCGGGGCGTGCGCGGTGTCGTCCTCGACCCGGGGCCGGGCACGGTGGCGGACGCGGCGGCCGATCTGCTGCCGGACGGGGTGTTCTGCCTGGACCGGGTGGGAACGGTCGTCTACGCGAATCCGCGGGCGGCGGCGCTGCTGCGCCGGCCGCGTACCGAGCTGCTGGGGCGGCCGCTGTGGGAGGGGGTGCCGTGGCTGAACCAGCCCGCCGTCGAGGATCATCTGCGCGGAGCGCTGCTGTCTCCGGATCCGGTGCACTTCCACATCCGCAGACCGTCCGCCCACGGGCGTGAGACCGCCGCCCGCCCGTTCGGCGGCGACTGGCTCGCCGTTTCCCTCTACCCCGGCCCGGACCTGCTGACCTGCACGCTCCGCCCGGGACACCGGATGACCGACAGCCCGTCCGGTCCGCCGGAGGCGCACGGCACGCCGGAGACGGCCGGTACGCCGTCGCTGGCTCCCCTGTACCGCCCCATCGTCCTCGCCATCGCGCTGACGGAGGCGGTCACGGCACGGCAGGTGTCCGCCGTGGTGATGCGGGAGCTGCTGCCCGCGTTCGGCGGTCGGCGGCTGGCCATCTACCTGCTGCAGGAGCGGCATCTGTTCCTGGCCTGGGAGGCGGGCTTCCCCAAAGGGTTCCTCGCCCCGTTCGACGGTGTGGGCCTGGACGAGCGGCTGCCCGGGGTCGAGACGCTGACCAGTGGGCGCCCGCTGTTCTTCGACTCGATGCAGGACCTCGCCGACGCCTACCCGGGCATCGCCCTGGACGCGACGGAGGGCGCCCGCGCCTTCCTCCCGCTGATCGCCTCCGGGCGCCCCGTCGGCTCCTGCATCCTCGGCTTCGACCGTCCGCGCAGCTTCAGCACCGAGGAACGCACGGTGCTGACCGCGATGGCGGGGCTGATCGCGCACGCCATGGAGAAGGCGCGGCGCTACGAGAGCGAGGCGGCGCTGGCCCGCGGGCTGCAGCAGGCGCTGCTGCCGCGGCGGCTGTCGCAGCACCCGCTGCTGGAGACCGCCGGACGCTATCTGCCCGGCACCCAGGGCATGGAGGTGGGCGGGGACTGGTACGACGTCATCGCCGCCGGCGACGGGATCGCCCTGGTGATCGGCGATGTGCAGGGGCACGGGGTGCAGGCCGCGGCGACCATGGGGCAGCTGCGCACCGCGGTGCGGGCCTTCGCCTTCGGGGACCGGCCGCCCGACGAGGTCATGAGCGGCACCAACAGGCTGCTCATCGACCTCGACTCCGGACTGTTCGCGAGCTGCTGCTACATCCGCCTGGATCCCGTGACCGGCGTCGCGCGGGCGGCCGTGGCCGGGCACCCGCGGCCGCTGCTGCGCCGCCCGGACGGCCGTACCCATGTCATCGACCTGCCCGGCGGTGTGGTGCTCGGCGTGGATCCCCTGGCCCTCTACCCGGTGACGGAGCTGCGGATGGAGCCCGGTGCCGTGCTGGCGCTGTACACGGACGGGCTGGTCGAGCGGCCCGGTGTCGACATCGACGAGGGGATCAGCGCGCTGCGGGTGGCGCTGGCCCGGGCCGGCGCCCCGGCCGCGCGCGGGGGCGGGCGCGCGCTGGGCGGGGTCGCCGACAGGCTCACCGCGAAGGCCCGGCACACGGCGGACCGCCCCGACGACATCGCGCTGCTGCTGGCCACGCGGCGGATCGCCCCGCTGCGCCGGAAGTGAGGGCGCGCGGGCCTCGCCACAGCCGCGCTCCGGCGGTGCCCGCGTCCGCGTATCCCTGTGACGGGGACGGGAGTTGCCCGGATTCGGTGTATCGCTCCCGTGATCATCCTGTGTGCGGGCGAGCGGGTCCTGTCACGTTCCGTGACGTCTCTCGCCTCCTGGGGCCCGGCAGTGTAGACATGGGCACATGGTCCGACTATTGGGTCGATCCGGGGCCCGGTCGGCCCGTCGTCCCAGCGGTCTGAGCGCACCCGGTGCGCCCGACCGCGTCTTTGGGATGCCCGAACGGGGAACGCCGCCCGACACGCACGAGGAGGAGCCGCGCAAGGGCCGGTTCTCCCGGTTGCGGTCGGCCGTGGGCGGGCGCAGCGTCGCCGGACAGGTGTTCCTGCTCCAGGTGGTGATCGTGCTGCTGCTGGTCGTCGCCGCCGTGGTGGCCCTGGTGCTGCAGGTGCGGTACGACACCACGCAGGAGGCCCGGCATCGTTCGGTGGCGGTCGCCGAGGCGTTCGCGAACGCGCCGGGCACCCGTGAGGCGCTGGAGAGCCCGGATCCCACCGCCGTGCTGCAACCGCGGGCCGAGGCGGCGCGCGAGGCGACGGGCGTGGACTTCATCGTCGTCATGAACACCGACGGCGTCCGCTACACCCATCCCAAGCCGGACCGCATCGGGAAGACGTTCGTCGGGAACATCGAACCCGCGCTGGCCGGGGGCGTCGTGGTCGAGGAGATCACGGGCACCATCGGGCCGCTGGTGCAGGCGGTGGTGCCCATCAAGGACCCGGACGGGAAGGTCGTCGGGCTGGTGTCGGCCGGCGTGACGAAGGCGACCGTGGGCGGTACCGCGGACCGTCAGCTGCCGCTCCTGCTGACCGCGGCGGCGGTGGCGCTCGCCCTGTCCACGGCGGGCACCGCGCTGGTCAGCAAGCGGCTGCTGCGGCAGACGCACGGCCTGGGCCCGCACGAGATGACCCGCATGTACGAGCACCACGACGCCGTGCTGCACGCCGTCCGGGAGGGCGTGATCATCGTCGGCGGCGAGGGGAAGCTGCTGCTCGCCAACGACGAGGCGCACCGCCTGCTGGACCTGCCCGAGAACGCGGAGGGGCGCCGGGTCCTCGACCTCGGTCTCGCCTCGGACACCGCCGAGCTGCTGGACTCCGGCCGGATGGCCACGGACGAGGTGCACCTGGTGGCGGACCGGCTGCTGGCGGTCAACCAGCGGCCCACCTACCTCCGGGGCCGGCCGTCCGGCAGTGTCGCCACGCTGCGCGACTCCACGGAGCTGCGGGCCCTGTCCGGCCGGGCCGAGGAGGCCCGCGAGCGCCTGAACATGCTGTACGACGCCGGGGTGGGCATCGGCACCAGCCTCGACGTCACCCGCACCGCCGAGGAGCTGGCGGAACTCGCGGTGCCGCGGTTCGCGGACTTCGCCACCGTCGACCTGTTCGACGCCGTGCTCGGGGGCGGTCAGCCGGAGGCGGTGACACTGCTGCGGCGCACGGCGTTCAGCGGGATACGCAAGGACGCGCCGCTGTATCCGGTGGGCGAGCAGATCCGTTTCGTCGACTCCTCGCCGCAGGCCCGCGCGCTCAGCGACGGGCACGCCGTCGTCGAGCCGCGGCTGCAGGCGGCGCCAGGGTGGCGGGCCCAGGATCTGGAGCGGTCGGCGCAGGTGGTGGAGTTCGGCATCCACTCGCTGATCGCGGTGCCGCTCAGGGCGGGTGCCCTGGTGCTGGGTGTGGTCAGCTTCTGGCGGTCGCAGAAGGGCGAGCCGTTCGACGGCGAGGAGGTCGCGCTCGCCGAGGAGCTGGTCGCCCGGGCCGCGGTGTCCATCGACAACGCCCGCCGGTACACCCGCGAGCACAGCATGGCGGTGACCCTGCAGCGCAGCCTGCTGCCCCGCAGTCTGCCCGAGCAGAACGCCCTGGACATCGCCTACCGGTACCTGCCGGCGCAGGCCGGCGTGGGCGGCGACTGGTTCGACGTGCTGCCGCTGTCCGGGGCCCGGGTGGCGCTGGTGGTGGGGGACGTGGTGGGCCACGGGCTGCACGCGGCGGCCACCATGGGCCGGCTGCGAACGGCCGTGCACAACTTCTCCGCACTGGACCTGCCGCCCGACGAACTGCTCGCGCTCCTCGACGAGCTGGTCGCCCGCATCGACCAGGACGAGGCGCAGGAGGGCGACAGCGCCCCGGTGACCGGCGCGACCTGTCTGTACGCCGTCTACGACCCGGTGTCCCGGCGGTGCACCGTCGCCCGCGCCGGTCATCCGCCGCCGGCGCTGGTGCGCCCGGACGGCACCGTGGAGTTCCCCGACGTGCCCGCCGGTCCCCCGCTGGGCCTGGGCGGGCTGCCGTTCGAGTCGGCCGAGCTGGAGCTCGCGGAGGACAGCCGGCTCGTGCTCTACACGGACGGGCTCGTGGAGGACCGGGAGCACGACATCGACGAGGGCCTGGAGCTGCTGCGCGTCGCGCTGACCCGGGCCGGGCATTCGCCGGAGGAGACCTGCCAGGCCGTGCTGGAGGACAGGCTGCCGGCCCGGCCGAGCGACGACATCGCGCTGCTCGTGGCCCGCACGCGGGCGCTCGGTCCCGCCCAGGTCGCCGAGTGGCAGGTGCCGTCCGACCCGGCGGCCGTCGCCCAGGTGCGCTCCGCGGTGACGCGGACCTTGGAGGAGTGGGGTCTGGAGGAGCTGTCGTTCACCACGGAGCTGATCCTCAGCGAGCTGGTGACCAACGCGATCCGGTACGGCGGCGAGCCCATCCGCGTCCGCATGCTGCGCGACCGCACCCTGATCTGCGAGGTCTTCGACAGCAGCAGCACCTCGCCGCACCTGCGCTACGCGGCCATGACGGACGAGGGCGGGCGTGGCCTGTTCCTGGTCGCGCAGCTCGCCGAGCGCTGGGGCACGCGGTACCTGCCCGCCGGAAAGGTGATCTGGGCGGAGCAGCCGCTGCCGTAGCGGTGCCTGCCTTGTAGATTGGTACGAACCTTTGACGCGACAGGTGTCTCTCGTGAGCCGCGTCTGATAGGAAACCTTCCTATCAGTTCACGTACGGCCAACTCCCCACCCCCCACCATCATTTGGAGCCGCCGTGAAGCACCCCACGCACACGTCGCGCCGCACACTCCTCGCCCTGATCGGCGCGTCCCTGGCATCCGTCCCGCTCATCGGCTCCCCCCGCGCCGCCGCGCTCTGCGCCGCGGTGGGACTCGACGACCCGGCGAAGAAGGAGATCGCCATGAAGCTGGTGTCGAGCGCGGAGAACTCCTCGCTCGACTGGAAGGCCCAGTACAAGTACATCGAGGACATCGGCGACGGCCGCGGCTACACCGCCGGCATCATCGGCTTCTGCTCCGGCACGGGCGACATGCTCGACCTCGTCGAGCTGTACGCCGACCGCCGCCCGGGCAACGTCCTCGCCCCCTACCTGCCGGCCCTGCGCCGGGTCAACGGCACCGACTCGCACGACGGGCTCGACCCGCACTACCCCCGCGACTGGGCGCGGGCCGCGCAGGACCAGGAGTTCCGGCGGGCCCAGGACCACGAGCGCGACCGGGTGTACTTCAACCCGGCCGTGCGACAGGGCAAGACGGACGGGCTGCGCGTCCTCGGCCAGTTCGCGTACTACGACGCCATCGTCATGCACGGCGACGGAGACGACCCCACCAGCTTCCGCAACATCCGCAGGCGCGCCCTGAACCGGGCCCGGCCGCCGGCGCAGGGCGGCGACGAGGTCACCTACCTGCATGCCTTCCTGGACGCGCGGGTGTGGGCCATGAAACAGGAGGAGGCCCACAGCGACACCAGCCGCGTCGACACCGCCCAGCGGGTCTTCCTGCGCAAGGGCAACCTCGACCTCGAAACGCCCCTCGACTGGCAGGTGTACGGGGACAGTTACCACCTCGACTGACCGGCAACCGGGAGCCGGGAAGCGGCGGGGCACGGCCGACCACCTCGGCCGTGCCCCGTGACCGAACCACGGTTTCCAGCCCATAGAATGCGTTTATGAGCTCATAGGCCGGACCCGCGTACCGACTTAGGCTTGCCTTAGTTTAGGCTTCCCGACGAGATCGTTCTGTCGCCGCTCGAAGGGAACCTGATCATGCCCCGCCCCCTGCGGGTAGCCATCGTCGGAGCCGGCCCCGCCGGGATCTACGCCGCCGACGCCCTGCTCAAGTCCGACGTGGCCGCCGACCCCGGTGTGTCCATCGACCTCTTCGAGCGTATGCCGGCGCCGTTCGGACTGATCCGCTACGGCGTCGCCCCCGACCATCCCCGCATCAAGGGCATCATCACGGCCCTCCACCAGGTGCTCGACAAGCCGCAGATCCGCCTCTTCGGCAATGTCGACTACCCGAACGACATCAGCCTGGACGACCTGCGCGCGTTCTACGACGCGGTGATCTTCTCCACGGGCGCGACGGCCGACCGCGAGCTGCGCATACCCGGCATCGACCTCGACGGCTCGTACGGCGCGGCCGACTTCGTCTCCTGGTACGACGGCCACCCGGACGTGCCGCGCACCTGGCCGCTGGAGGCCGAGAAGGTCGCCGTCCTCGGCGTCGGCAACGTCGCCCTGGACGTCGCCCGCGTCCTGGCCAAGACGGCGGACGAGCTGCTGCCCACGGAGATCCCGCCGAACGTGTACGAGGGCCTGAAGGCCAACAAGGCGCTGGAGATCCACGTCTTCGGCCGCCGTGGCCCGGCGCAGGCGAAGTTCTCCCCGATGGAGCTGCGGGAGCTGGACCACTCCCCCAACATCGAGGTCATCGTCGACCCCGAGGACATCGACTACGACGAGGGCTCGATCGAGACCCGGCGCGGCAACAAGCAGGCCGACATGGTCGCCAAGACCCTGGAGAACTGGGCGATCCGCGACGTCGGCGACCGGCAGCACAAGCTGTTCCTGCACTTCTTCGAGTCGCCCTCGGAGATCCTCGGCGAGGACGGCAAGGTCGTCGGCCTGCGCACCGAGCGCACCGCCCTCGACGGCACCGGCAACGTCAAGGGCACCGGCGAGTTCAAGGACTGGGACGTCACGGCGATCTACCGTGCCGTCGGCTACCTCTCCGACAAACTCCCCAAGCTGCCCTGGGACATCGACTCCGGCACCGTCCCGGACGAGGGCGGCCGGGTCGTCCAGGAGTCCGGCGAGCACCTGCAGTCGACGTACGTCACCGGCTGGATCCGCCGCGGCCCGGTCGGTCTGATCGGCCACACCAAGGGCGACGCCAACGAGACGGTGTCGAACCTGCTGGACGACTTCGCGAACGGCCGTCTGCAGACGCCGGGTTCGCCCGAGCCCGAGGCCGTGGAGGCGTTCCTCGCCGAGCGCGAGATCCGCTTCACCACCTGGGAGGGCTGGTACAAGCTCGACGCCGCCGAGAAGGCGCTGGGCGAGCCGCAGGGCCGTGAGCGCGTGAAGATCGTCGAGCGCGAGGACATGCTGCGGGAGAGCGGCGCGTAACTCACCGACGCGGACCGGGAGGGCCGGGGGTTCGATCCACCGGCCCTCCCGGAATTCGCGCGCTCGGGGTGATCACCGCCTGTTAGCGTCCCCCGGTGTTCTCACTCCTCGAACCTCCTTTCTTCACGCGGCTGCGCACTGCGCGGCGGGTGCTCGTCGTCGGCGCCGGCGGCGGTTTCGACATCTACGCCGGTGTCCCGCTGGCCCTCGCGCTGCGAGCGGCCGGCAAAGAGGTCCACCTCGCCAATCTGTCCTTCGCGGACCTGTACGGGCTGGACCTCGACGTATGGGTGGACCACGACGTCGCGGCGATACGCCCGGACACCGCGGCCCGCGGTGACTACTTCCCCGAGCGCACACTCGCCCAGTGGCTCCGCCGGCAGGACCTGCCCGACACCGTCTACGCGTTCGCCCGCACGGGCGTCCGGCCGCTCAGGGCCGCCTATCGCGCGCTGCTGGACCACTTGGGCGGCGTGGACGCCATCGTGCTGGTCGACGGCGGCACCGACATCCTGATGCGCGGCGACGAACACGGGCTGGGCACGCCCGAGGAGGACATGGCGAGCCTGGCCGCCGTGGCCGGGCTCGACGGGGTTCCGGTGCGGCTGGTGGCGTGCCTCGGCTTCGGGGTGGACGCCTATCACGGGGTCAGCCACTCCCTGGTGCTGGAGAACCTCGCCGCGCTGGACCGCGAGGGCGGCTACCTCGGTGCCTTCTCGTTGCCGCGCGACAGCCGCGAGGCGGTCCTCTACCTCGACGCGGTGGAGCACGCCCAGCGGTGCACGGCCAGTCATCCGAGCATCGTGCAGGGTTCCGTCGCCGCAGCCGTACGCGGCGACTTCGGCGACGTCCGGTTCACGGAGCGGACCAAGGACGGCGAGTTGTTCGTCAATCCCCTCATGGCCCTGTACTTCTGCGTCGACGCACCCGTCCTCGCCCGCCGCAACCTCTATCTGGACCGGCTGGAGAACACCACGCTGATGCGCCAGATCAGCTCGGTCATCGCGGAGTTCCGCGACGAACTCGACCACCAGCGGCCACCTCGGGCCTACCCGCACTGAAGTACCGGCGTCTCGCCTTCCGGTGAAGTCGGTACAGCTCTCGCGATGGCTGTATACACTCCTGATCTTCACGGAAGCTCCACACAGGGGGGTAATTCTCCATGCGCATACGCCTTGTCGTCACAACTGCCGTCGCCGCCGGCACGCTCGCCGCACTGTCCGCCGTACCGGCCGAGGCCACCGAGTACTCGTCCGCGCTGAAGATCAAGGGCATCCAGTACGACGCGCCCGGCAGCGACTCCAACAGCTGCTCCACCGGCAACACCGACGAGGAGTACCTGACGATCAAGAACTACTCGTCCGGTACCACGGTCAACCTCAAGGGCTACGTCGTGAAGGACAAGGCCGGCAACCGCTTCACCTTCACCGCGAACCACTACCTGCAGCCCGGCGACTACGTGAAGCTCCGGGGCGGCAACGGGACCGACTCCGACTCGCGCAACGTCGTCTACCGCGACAACTGCAACTTCATGTGGAACAACGACAAGGACTCGATCTACCTGTACAAGCCCTCGGGCGCCGGCGCGGACTCGCACTCCTACACCAGGAGCGGGAACGACCCGGACCGCAACGGCTACATCACCTACCACGGCTGAGCCTGCGGTGAGGTGTGAGCAGGACCCGCCCCAATGCGGATGGTGGGCGGGGCCTGCTCACCGGGCCATTGTCATGAACGGGCGTGGTGCGGGCCACGAGTGAGCGGCAGTCGGGCTGTGCGGACGGCACACACCCCGTGTGCGCACCCCGGTCGGTCGACCATCACCTGTGGCGGCCATACTGGTACAAGTACGCACCCAGCCCACAGATGGACCCATGCCCAGCTCCTCCAGCGCCCGCCCCACGCCCCCGCCCTCGCTGTGGTTGGCCCGTGGCCGCCACCTCGGATCCGCCGCGCAGGACGTCCTCCGGGTCAGTCTGCGGCAGCTCAAGGACAGCGGGGCCATAGACGACTTCCTGGAGGTGCCCGAGACCGAGGGCGCCCAGGAGTGGATCTTCGAGGCCCGCTGGCGGGTCGCCGAGTCCGTGACCGTGCGAGCCCGGCTGACCGTCGAACACGACTCCGGCGGCGGTCAGAGTTGGGTGCTGGCCGCGGAGGCGGAGGCCCCGTGGGACCCGCGGTGGCCCTCGCCGGCCGCCAAGTTCTGGCCGCAGGAGCCGGACGCAACCTGGGACCACGACGCGGTCACGGGCCTGCGCCTGCGGGACATCAACCCGCTGCCCGCGGACGACAAGGACGTACGGCGCGTGCTGCGGGACTCCGTGCGCGACGGCTGGAGCATCCATGTCGTCGTCCACGAGGCCATGTCGACGGACGAGCGCGGCCGCGTCCCCCTGGCCGGGATGCTGCCGCCGGGCCTGCGGCACCGGGTCGTCGAGCACCGGGCGGCGCCGAGCCAGCTGCGCGTCGTCAACTGGGCGCTGCGGGACGCCGGCGTCGAGGTGCCGCGCGGGGGTGCCGTGGTGCTGCCCGGGACTCCGGCGCCGTCCGACTACGGCGTGGACGACTTCGCCGTACGCAGTGTCTTCCTCGACGGCTCGGAGCCCGCCGAACTCATCCATGCCGTGACGCGCTTCGCCGCGCTGCCCAGGCCCCTGCCGGACGGCGCCGAGGAGGCCGTCACCGCCCTGCGGGAGGACTGGCGGCTGCTGACGCTCGAGGAGGAGCTCGCCCGTGAGCGCAGGCTGGTGAAGATGTACGCCGACGCGCTGGAGGCCATGACGAAGTCCCGCGACCTGTACCGGGAGGCGGCCGAGCAGGCGCACGCGGCGCTGGTCGCCTCCCGGGAGTCCGCCGACCTCGCGCCCGACACGCGGCCCCAGCCGCACGCCGGCCCGTCGGCGTCCCCGCTGCAGCAGCTGACCCGGACCTTCGAGCGGCTCAAGGGCTCGGCCCGCTCCCGCCGGACCGCCTCGGACGCGGACGCCGCCCAGGAGGCCAGGGCCGTCGAGGAGCAGCCGGAGACGTCGGACCGCTAGCGGGGGCACGAGAAGCACGGGAACCGGCTGCGGGCGCGTGCGCGCGGGTGCGTACGACGGCTGCGAAGGAGTCGTACGCACTGTGTACTGCGTCGGGCGGGTGCGCTCCGGTGCGGGGACGAACGGGCCACGTGCCTGACCTGGCAGGTGTCCGGACCGATTGTGCGTCTTCCCTCCTGACGGGTGAAGCGCTGCGCCAGGTGACGGCCGTCATGCAATGCGCACGCCACAACCGGGAATCCGTCCAGCAGTGCGTTGGGTGCGCACCGAGGGCTGAAGGAGGGTCCGTGGATTCGACCACGACACTGATCGTCGCCGCCGTGGCCCTCGCGGCCGTCCTGCTCGCCGTGGCCGTCGGGGTGCTGGTGCGGCTCGTGCGCACACGGCGCAGTCTGCGGCGCGCCGGGCTGCCGACCGGACCGCGATGGGTGTTCTGGGGCGCTCTCCTCTATTTCGTGCTGCCGGCCGATCTGGTGCCCGATCCGGTGTATCTGGACGACATCGGCGTGCTCCTGCTGGCACTGCGTACCCTGCGCCGTTCTCCCGATACCGGGCGGCCCGACCCCCTTGACTACGGAAAGTAAGGAAACCAACCACTCGTTCGATTCGTTTAAGTAAGTGGAAACCAAAGGGCGTCGACGGACCGAGGGGCGGCGCCGGGTGACCAAGCTCGTTCGGAGCAGCACCTGTGAGGGAGAGACGATGCAACCGTTCGCGCTCAACTATGCACGGCCGGCAGCGGAGTTGGAGGTCACCGCTCCGTACGTCTACGACTCCGGGCTGCAGTTGAACGTGCTCCGTGACGGGCGGATAGCCGCCAGTGATCATGGGCTGTTGCGAGAGCTCGGGACGACTACGTCCACGGCCGGCTCGAAGACTCACTTCGACGACTGAACACAGGTCGGCGACGATGACCGTCTTGATTCTGACCAGCGAAGAAGACGTGACGGCGGACATGGTGGTCGTGCACCTGAACGCCACGGGCGTCCCGGTGGTCCGCCTCGATCCCGCCGACCTGACCGGCGGGGTCGCGCTGTCGGGCGAGTTCGTGCACGGTGCCTTCCGCGGGCATCTGTCGGCCGCCGGACGGCTGGTGAGCATCGGCGGGCTGCGGTCCGTCTGGATGCGCAGGCCGGGGACCCCGGCAGCGCGCGCGGCCGCGCCGTCCGCCTGGCTCGCGGAGGAGGCCGGGCAGGCGCTGTACGGCATGCTGCGGGGCTGTGACGCGCGCTGGATGAACCATCCCGACGCGGCCCGCCGGGCCCGTTACAAGCCCTGGCAGTTGCGTCTGGCCCAGCGCTGCGGCCTGCCTGTGCCGGCCACCTTGATCACGACGTTTCCCCAGGCCGCCAGAGAGTTCGCCGCGCGGTATCCGGATCTGGTGGTCAAGCCGGTGTCCGGCGCGCATCCGCAGGATCCGCCCCGGGCGGTGCCGACCAGCAGGGTGGCTCCGGACGCGGACTTCTCCGCCGTCGCCTTCGGCCCCACCCTGCTACAACGGCGCGTCGCCAAGCGGGCCGACATACGTCTGACCGCGGTGGGCGAGCGGCTGCTGGCCGCCCGCAAGGCGACCGGCGCCGAGGCCGAGGTGGACGTCCGCTTCGCCGAGTCCGCGACGCCGTGGCGTCCCGTCGAGGTCGCGCCACGGGTCGCCGAGGCCGTCCGCGCCTATCTGCGGGACGCCGAACTCGCCTACGGCGCCTTCGACTTCGTCGAGGACGCCGACGGGACGTGGTGGTTCCTGGAGTGCAACCAGTCAGGTCAGTTCGGGTTCGTCGAGGTGGACACGGGCCAGCCGATCGCCCGCACCATCGCCGAGTGGCTCGCCCGGCCCGTCGCCGGGCAGGAGGCGCACGTCAACGGGGTGAGCGCGAAGGCCACATGACCTGGCTCAGAGCTGCCCGGGGCCCGGCGGCAGGGCGCTGCGCTGCCACGTCGGGGCCGGGGGTGCGGGCCGTACGGGAGCGGGTACGGAGCCGCCGGACAGCAGCGGCTGCATGGCGAACTCGACTTCGCGGCTGACGCGTTCGGCCTCCCGACGCACCTGGGTGGGGATGTCGCCGCGCTCCGCGATGAGCCGGTCGTAAATGGGGGAATCCTGGAACACCCGTCAACGCGCCTTTCCTGTCGTGGCCCTGTGTGCATTTGGGCACGGCTGTCGAGTCTAGGCGCGGACGCACCCTGAAGTATGAATTCTGCCAGAGCGCTTGACGGGCGCGTACCGAATGCTTCCGGGAAACGGGCCGCCCGTCCCCGGGTCAGGCGCCCGTCGTCGACCCCGGCCGGACGATCATCAGGATGGTGACGGTGGCCCAGAGCAGGTTGAAGATGCCGGTGAACATCGCGAGTTGCACCGTGGCCGCGTGCTCGACGGGCTTCTCGGCGTCCAGTTGCCCCAGGAGTTCCTCCTGGCGGGGCAGGACGAAGGCGACCAGAATTCCGGCGGCCGCGGCGGTCAGGCCGATGGACGTGATGAGCCAGCCGCTGCCGAGGACACCCATCGCCAGGGCTGTGGCCAGGCCGAGGACGGGGACCGAGACACCGATGCCCGCGTAGACGCGGCAGATGCGGTGCAGGAGCCGGACGGTGCCCACCGCCACGGCACCGTCCGCCTCCGGGACGCGGCGCGCCGCCGGCGGGAACATGCTGGCCGCGACGGTGACGGGGCCGACGGCGACGATGGCGGCCAGGACGTGAAGGATGAGCAGGATCTTGGTCACCGGGCCCACGGTAGGGATCTCCCGACTGATCGCACAGCGGCTGAAATGACAGTTTCCAACGGATTCTCGCCACCCCCTGAAATCGGCCCTCGCCTGCCATGTCGGCTTCCGCGCACTCCCCCGACCTGGGCTTCTGTCGCTGGCGGGAACCTGCTTAAAGTGGCGCTCATGCACACCGTGGCGATCCTGGTTCTCGACAACGTGGTGCCGTTCGACATGGCGACGCCCTTCCAGATGTTCGGCTGGACGCGGCTGCCGGACGGCCGCCGTCCCTACCGGGTGCGGCTGTGCGCCGAGTCGCCGGAGGTGCCCACCGAGGGCTTCGCGCTGCGGATCGACCGGGGGCTCGACGGACTGGCGGACGCGGACACGATCATCGTGCCGGGCTGCGACTGGACCGGGGCGCCCTCCCCTGACGTGGTGACGGCCCTGCGGGAGGCGGCGCGAGCCGGAACGCGGATCGCGTCGGTGTGTGTGGGCGCCTTCGTGCTGGCCGAGGCGGGGCTGCTGGACGGGTTGCGCGCCACCACCCACTGGATGGCCACCGACGACCTGGCCCGGCGCTTCCCGCACGTCGAGGTGGAGCCCGACGTGCTGTACGTCGACAACGGGCAGGTCCTCACTTCCGCCGGAGCCGCCGCGGGACTGGACATGTGCCTGCACATGATCCGGCGGGACCTCGGTTCGGCGGTCGCCGCGCACACCGCGCGCATGGCCGTCGTACCGCTGGAACGGGAGGGCGGGCAGGCGCAGTTCATCGTGCACGAGCACCCGCCGGTGCCACGCGGCTCGGCGCTCGAACCCCTCCTGGAGTGGATCGAGGACAACCTGGCCAAGGAGGTCACCCTGGCGGAGATGGCGCAGCGCTCCGGCATGAGCGAGCGCACCCTCAGCCGGCGCTTCCGCGAGCAGACCGGCACCACTCCACTGCAGTGGCTGCTACGGGCGCGGGTGCGGCGGGCCCAGTATCTGCTGGAGAACAGCGACCACCCGATCGAACGGATCGCACGGCAGGCCGGCTTCGGGTCACCGACGGCGTTCCGCGACCGCTTCCGCCGGGTGGTCGGCACGTCCCCGCACGCCTACCGCTCCGCGTTCCAGGGGAAGCCCGCGATTCGCGTCCAGACATAACCGGTGACCCGCCCTGGTCGGTCACGGTGGTAAAAATCACCCGAGTCCCCAACGGGCCGTGCACAGTTGGACAAGGGGTATCGATCCGCCCCAAGGACGGTGTACGCCCATGAACTACTCCAGCCGCTTCCTCTGTGTTCTCTACGTCGCCACGAGCGCGGGGCTCGCCTGGACCACGGTCCTGGCGTTCCGGTACGGCCCCGTGTGGGCCGCCTGCCTGTTCGCCGCCGCCAGTCTCGTGCCGCTCATCGCCGTCGTACGGGAGACCGTGATCGGCGAACAGCGGCGGTGGCTCCTGGAGTTGGTCGCGCGGGCCGGGCGGGCCGGCGACGCCGCCGAGGCGATCGTCCAGGCAGAGCTCGACTCGGCGTGCTGCGAGCGCTGGTGGACGAGCCTCGGCAGCGCGCACGACCTGACCTGCCGGCACGGGATGCCGCACAGCAGCAGCGCCGCCTGAGCGTGCGAGGGTCCGTGGCCGAGAGCCCGCGGTCCTCCTGTGTGCCACCGGACCACTGCCCCGACACGATGCTTCAGACGAAGATCGTTCAGCACTGGGCGACCTTGTACGAACCGGAGAGGCACCCCATGACCAGGCCGCAGGCGACGCGCAGGAAGCGTGCGAACGGGGCGGAGTCACGGCAGCGGATCCTCGACACCACCGTGGGTGCGCAGCCGTGCCCTGAGGCGTGCGACGACCAGGGCCGCGGCCCGGCACGATCACGAGGAAGACGGGCACGAACTCCGGTGTCCGTTCGGCGATGATGACGAGGCCGCCGATGAGCACGATGCCCGCGCCGAGGCCCGTCTCCGCGGTCTGCTGCACCATCTGCTCGACGGTCTCCACGTCACGCACGACCTTGGCCTGCAGCACACCGGCACTGACGCGCGAGCGGTAGCCGATGGAGAGCTGCTGCATACGCGTGCACAGCGCGGAGCGCAGGCTGGTGCCCATCCGGCGGACGCTGCCGTACAGCAGCCGGACGTACAGCACGTGCAGCGGGTAGTTGACCAGCAGGATCAGCATGATGACGCCGGTGCTCAGCCAGAGCCTGCTGATCGGCTGGTGCTGGACGACGGTGTCGATGATGGACGCGGTGATCAGCGGCAGCAGCCAGACCGGGCTGTGCTTGACCGTGAAGGCGCCGGATGCGTGGCAAGCGCTTTCCGATCCCTTCGGGGAAGGACTGCACACGCGGTCGGCCACCGATCCCGAAAGAGTCTCAGACGGCGTCCAGCTCCGCGATCTCCTCGGCGGTGAGCGCAAGCTCGGTCGCGCCCAGCGAGTCCAGGATCGTCTCCGGCCGGCTCGCACCCGGGATCGGCACGACGACCGGCGACTTGGCGAGCATCCACGCCAGGCACACCCGCTGCGGACTCACCCCGTGGGCCTCGGCGACCCGGGCGAACGGGGCGTACGCGGAGCCCAGTTCACGGGCGCGGGAGATACCGCCGAGCGGGCTCCAGGGCAGGAACGCGATACCGAGTTCGTCGCACAGGCGCAGCTCGGGCTCGCTGGACCGGAACGCCGGGGAGAACTGGTTCTGCACGGAGACCAGCCGGCCGCCGAGGATCTCGTTCGCCTCCCGGATCCGGTCCGGGTTCGCGTTGGAGATCCCGGCCATAAGGATCTTGCCCTCGTCGAGCAGGTCGCGCACGGCGCCCACCGACTCGGCGTAGGGCACCCTCGGGTCGGGACGGTGGAACTGGTAGAGCCCGATGGCCTCCACGCCGAGCCGGCGCAGGGATGCCTCGCAGGCCGCCTTGAGGTGGCGGGGGCTGCCGTCCAGCGTCCAACTGCCGTCGCCGGGGCGCAGATGGCCGCCCTTGGTGGCGACCAGGACGTCCTTGCCGCGGTCGTGGGAGGCGAGGGCCTTGGCGATCAGGGTCTCGTTGTGGCCGACCTCGTGCGCGTCCCGGTGGTAGGCGTCAGCGGTGTCGATCAGGGTCACGCCGGCGTCGAGCGCGGCGTGGATCGTGGCGAGGGAACGCGCCTCGTCCGGGCGTCCCTCGATCGACATGGGCATCGCGCCCAGTCCGATCGCGCTGACCTCGACGTCACCGATACGGCGGGTGTGCATGGGCTCGTGACCTCTTTCGCCTGTCGCGCAAGGAACGTTGACGTCCGGTGGGCGACGGTGGATCACGGCCGCCGGACTCACTCAAGCCTGGCCGCCTCCCGGCGGGAGGTCCAATAGAAGATGGAGAACGCATTCAGCGACGGCACCGCTGAATCACCCGTGCCGAAGCCGAATCTCCCCTACTGAGACCGACCGCATGATCCCTTGCGCCGACTCCCGGGAGGTATGACACGCTCACCTCGACCGACGCCGGACCGACCTGCCGCCCCGGCATCGGTTCGCGGACACTTCGGCACAGTGAGAGGCGACGGCATGCGGATAGGACTCCTCGGCACCGGACCGTGGGCCCGGATGGCCTACGCGCCCGCCCTGAGCCGGCACGGCGAGCTGGACTTCGCGGGTGTGTGGGGCCGCCGTACGTCCGCTGCCAAGGAGTTGGCCGACAGCTACGACGTGCCGGCGTACGACGATGTCGACGCGCTGCTCGCCGACGTGGACGCCGTCGCCGTGGCCCTGCCGCCCGCCGTCCAGGCCGACTTGGCGGTACGGGCGGCGCGGGCGGGACGGCATCTGCTCCTGGACAAGCCGCTCGCGCTGACGGTGGCGGACGGACGCGCGGTCGTGGGGGCCGTCGAGGAGTCCGGCGTGGCCTCGGTCGTCTTCTTCACCGCCCGGTTCCAGTCGGAGATCGAGGCGTGGATCACCGAACAGGCGGCTGTGGAGGGCTGGTTCACCGGGCGCGCCCACTGGCTCGGCGCGGTGTTCAGCGATGACGGCAGTCCGTTCGCGGCCTCGCCGTGGCGGCGGGAGAAGGGCGCGCTGTGGGACGTGGGCCCCCATGCACTGTCCGTGCTGCTGCCGGTCCTGGGTGACGCTCAGCGGGTGGCCGCCGCAGCGCACGGCCCCGGCGACACCGTCCATCTGGTCCTCGAGCATGTCAGCGGCGCGTCGAGCACACTGACCCTGAGCCTCACGGCACCGCCCGGGGCGGCGGGGGCGACGGTGGAGCTGCGAGGTGCGGCCGGGGTGAAGCTCCTGCCGGAGAGCTCCGACGGCGCGGTGGCCGCGCTGCTCCGCGCCGGGGACGCGCTGCTGGCCGCCTCGGGCACCGGCCAGGCGCACGCGTGCGACGCGGCCTTCGCTCTGCGGGTCACCGAGATTCTGGCCGCGGCCGAGGACCTGTTGAACGGCGGAGCCTGAGGGGTCGGTCGCCGTCAGGCTCTTGGCGGGGGTTCATGTGGTGCCCCGCATCGTGGCGACCCGCACCGTGATGTTCCGGGCGGCTGTGCTCGGGATGCCTTCGGGCGGCCGGGCGAGTGGCGCCGGGCGGTCTCCCGCCGCGTGTGCGACGGCTCCTCGGGGTTTGGGTACGGCGTGGAGCCCGGTGATGAGGCCGTCTCTCGACACATACCCGCCAGCACGGTCTCGATCTCGCCGTCGAACCGGAGAACCAGGGCCAGCAGCCGATGGGCAGCCGTTGACCTGCGCCGGTTGCAGCGGTGTCCCGGGGTCAAAGTCGGGCCAAAGCCCTAACAGGTCCTTGCCCGGGGTGAGGCCGCTCGGCTCGAAGAACCGGCACCCAGCAACCCGCTACGACGTGGGCAAAGCGCTCAGGCGGCCCGAGACAATTGCCGAACGTGACCAGGTCAGACCTCAAAGAACAAGCTGAATGCCTGTTCCTGAACCGTCTTGTACCTAAGGAGACGCTTCTGGAGTTCTAGCTTTGGAGGCGACGCCGGGCCCGCATGGTGCGTGAGCGCGAGACGGAACAGCAGTTCCTTGGCGGCGTCCCGGTCGGTCACGTTGGCGGCAGTGACCATGATCAGCAGCACCAGGCCCCTGTTGTCGCAGATCAGGTGCCTTTCCGCCCATTGATCTCTTTGGCTTCATCCCATCCCCGGGTGTTCTTGCCGACAGGCTCGGAGCCCTTGATGCTCTGCGAGTCGACGATCGCCGACGCCGCGCGGGCTGTCTTCCCGCTGGCGAGGCGGACCTTGCGGCGCGGCTGGTCGCGGATGACACCGATGCCCCCGGGCCGCGGCCCAGCGCCGCGCGAACCCGTAAATCGTCCGCCACGGAGGGGAATCTGCGGGCATGGACCGCCTTGTATGGAATCGAGCCGTGCTAGCAGTGCGGCCGATTGCAGAGGAAGCAGCCGTCCCAGAGCGGGAGCGCGCTGAGGACGCGGTGGCGCACGCACGAGGCCATCGCGGCCTCGTCCGGGCCGGGGAAGCCGCGTGCGGCGCTGCTGTCGGCGGGCGGGGTGCAGGACTCCACCATGGTGGTGAAGCGGTGCAGGTAGTCATGCACGCGGGGCGGGTGGTAGCCCAGCTCGCTCCAGCGATGTCCGCTCGCCGCGAGTGCTGTGGCACGCAGCACGAAGTCCTTCGCGCGGGCGCGTTCCCGCTCCGTCGCACCCCAGTCGAACTCCGCCAGGTCGAACCCGACGGCACCGCGCCCCATGACGTTCTGGTCCTGCAGGGTCAGCAGCGCCGCGAAGCGGAAGTCCCAGTCCTCGGAGGCGAGATCGGACACGGCCAGCATCAGCACGTCGATGAACACCGCGGTGGCGCCATTGGACAGGTCCAGGTCGTGGCTACCGCCGGAGAAGATGTTGCTCACCGACCTATGATGCGATCCCGGCCCTCCAGCTGCTTGGAGAAGACGCATGACGGATGCGAGCACCGGCAAAGTGGTCGTGAACAGGGTGATGTCCCTGGATGGGTTCATCGCCGGTCCCGGCCACACGATGGACTGGATCTTCGAGCACATGACGTCGGCGACGTTCCCGGAGGTCATGGCGGCCACCGGCGCCATGCTCATCGGCCGGGGCACGTACGAGGTCGGCAAGCGCATGTCCGACGAGAACACCGACTACGACGGCGGGGCGCAGTTCGTCCTCACCCACCGCCCGCCCGCCGAGCCGGACCCCGACGTCACCTTCCTCACCTGCGACATCGAGGAAGCCGTGGCCACGGCACGCCGCGCCGCCGGCGACAAGAACCTGGAGATCCTCGGCGCCGACGTGGCCGCCCAGTGCCTGCAGCGCGGCCTCGTCGACGAGATCCTGGTGTACGTGCTGCCGGTGCTGCTTGGCGACGGCGTCCGCTTCGCGCCGCCGGGCCTCGACCGGATCGACCTGGAACCGTTCAGCAACGTCCAGTCGGGCGGGGTCACCATGCTGCGCTTCCACGTGCGCAAGTAGGCACAGTCGCAACTACCAGCCTGCTGTCATGGCCCCATCCCGAGGGGCAAGTTCCCCACTCTCGCTGAACATCAACTGGCCCGACGGTGGCTGCAGTTCATGGCGAACATCGGTCGGGCTTCCAACACGATCGAGGGCGGGGCGGTCGAGGACCACCTGCGGTTCTGTGCAGTTGAGGCCACAGAACCCGTACTGGCCGGTGCGGACACGGTTGCCGCCTGGATCGGGGACATGTTCGACCGTCCCCGTCAGCGATCGGCGAAGGCGCCGCTGCATCCGGAGACGGGACTGGCGAACGCGACCGACGCCCGCATCCCGTCCCCGCACAGACAGCGGGGCTTGGATCTGTGCCTCGATCGCTTCGGCGATCGCCGGGTCGACGTGTCGTTCGGGCCGGGGGCTCGGTGCGCGGCGAGCGCCTGGTGGTAGCCGTCGGAGGCGGTCTCCCGGGTGCGCACCGGTCCGGCGGGCACGGGTACGGGTCGGCGGCCGCCGTGGCAGCCGTACGTAGCGATTCAGGAGACGTCCGGCCGACTTGGGGGCGGCGTACTTGGCGTCAGTTCGCGGGCTCCCTGCCAAAGCGTCTCGAAGAACTCCCGGCAGCGGGCGAGGTTCTTCCGGTCCTGTTCGCCGTTGTCCAGGGACCGGCGGTCCAGCCGAGAGCCGCCGAGAATGTCCAGGAGATCGCCCTCGGCCGCGTCCGGTCCGGGAGCTGCAGCACAGTCCGGGTCAGGGCGCAGATCCAGCTTGTCGTAGAGCCCCTCATACGCCACGTCGGTGTTGATGAAGTAGAGCTTGCGCATGGGTGACACGTGCAGCACGCGGAACTCGACCGTGAGTGTTCCCTGGCCGCGCGCGGCCATCCGCCTTATGTGGGCCTTCAGTCGTAGCTCGTGCCCCACGACCATGCGTCTCAGGTGCTCACGGAACTCTGGAGCGTCGCAGAACCTGCCTCCGGCACCCACCTGGCCAGGGACGTCGATCTCCTCGGTGAAATCCGGTACCAGAACGCGCACATGCACGCTCCGTGCGGGATCCGTGCTCAGGTTGTACAGCATGGACTTCACAGGATTGACGAACGTCTCTCCGGTGAAGCTCATCGCCGCCAAGTGCACCTCTCGCCCGGCTTCGAGCGCCTGCTGGATCTCGGTTCGCAACGCCGCGGGCGTGACCCGAGGACGCAGAACCTGGTTCAGTCGCTGCAGTTCGTCTTCGAGGCGACGCACCGTGGCGGCCAGGGACTGCTCTGTCTCCTGGTGCGTCGTATGCACCGCGTTCAGGCGCTGCACCTCGCTGTACAGCACGTAGCCCACCGCGGTGAGCAGTGCCCCGCCCAGGTAGACCTTGTCCTGCAACGCGTCACCGACGGGCTTCACGAACTGGGCGACCAGCCCCAGAGCGAAGACAACGGCGAGGACACTCTTCGTGACGGTCGACTCCGCGCGCCCCCATATGCCAGCCAGTCTCACGCTCCACGACAGCCCCGTATCCGACACAACTTCCCCCCGGCGAGCCACCGATATCGCCTTCCTACGCCCAGAGTGCCCGCCAAACCAGCAGATGAGTCCGGATAGGACTGGCCGGCCTCGTCCTCGAAGACGATCCAGCCGTTGCAGGCCCCCGCGGTGCTCTTTACCGCGGCCGGCTCTCCTTCTTCCACACGTCGACCGATGCTTCGTGGGGCTCGATCGCCCGACGTGTGGGCTCCTGCCACGACCACCCGTGCCGCTTCAGCAGCCGCCGCGTACTCGCGACGGTGTAGCTCACGTGGAACAAGCGGCCGAGCAGAGTCCTGACCCGCGCCGCCGTCCGCCGCTGGTCTGCCGGGACGTGAACGAGGGGCCACGCTCCAGCTCCCGTTCCAGCCTGGCGCGGCCCGCCGCGACGCTGCGGGTGAGGGAGCGGTCAGCGTCGCGCCTGGTCAGGGCCGGGCAGGCTGGAACAGCTCGATGAGATTGCCTGCCGGGTCGGCCAGCAGGATCTGGCGTCCCCCGGGACCGGAGACGACGTCACCGAGGAAGGAGAGACCGGCGCTACGCAGCCGAGCGATCTCGGCATCGAGGTCGTCGAAGGTGAGGTGGATGCGGTTGCCGCCCACGACGGCAGCCTCCTTCGGGGTGGCCCGGGCGCCCGAGCTCGCCGGGCCCGACAGCAGCAGGCGCAGCCGGCCTCGGACCACGTCGGCGAAGGCAGGGGCGGCGCTGGAGTTCAGCGTGAACCCGAGGTGGGTGGTGTAGAAGTCGGTGGCGGCTCGCACGTCATCGACGAGGTAGCGGACGCTGACGTATTCGTCGTGAGTGTTCATGGCTCGGACCTCGCAACGGCCTCGGGGGTGTTCAGGACCGGCATCAGGTACCTGATACGGGTGTCTATGTCTGCCGCCGCTTGCTGGAAGGCCGCATAGCCGGCCTGGCCGGTGGCGCCCGCTGCGCCCGGGTCGGCCATACTCCAGTGGACCCTCCGCGGACCGAACCCCGGGCAGACCTCACGAGCCTTGTCGCACAAGGTGATCACGTGATCGAAGCGGCGGTCGGCCAGGTCGTCCACGTGCTGGGTACGCCGACCGGAGAGGTCGATGCCGAACGACTCGCGCAGCACCCGGACGGCATGCGGGTGCAGGTGCGGCTTGGGACTGGTGCCCGCGCTGGCCGTCGTTACGCGGCCGGCCGTGTGGTGGCGCAGCAGAGCTTCAGCGATCGGCGAGCGGGCGCTGTTGCCTGTGCACACGAAGAGGACCGCGACCCGGCGGTTTCCGGCCCGGGCGACCGGACGACGGGGAGGTGACGGGACCAGGCGCAACGCCGGGTGCAGGGCAGCACCGCCGGCAGCCAGCGCCTCAGCGCAATGCTCCAGGTCGAGGCGGTAGTAGCTGTCCCGGCCGTCGAAGCTGCTGCGCCTGGCCGTGACCAGACCGCCGTCGCGCATCAGCCGCAGGTGATACGAGACCAGGTTCTGCGGCTCCCCGACACGTTCCACCAGTTCACGGACCCGATAGTCGCCGTCGGCGAGTTCCGTCAGCAGGCGCCAGCGCAGCGGATGCGCAGCCAGCCGGACAAATTCCGGCGGCGTGACAGCCGCTTCCGCGGGTCGGGGTCCCATAGCTCGAAGGTACATCAAGCCAAATTGATGGGCCTGATCTGCTTTGGCGACATCCGAGATCAGGGGTTCTGCCCCGGGAGGGTGTCCGTCAGGGAGAGCACGGGAAAGAGGAAGCCCCGGCCTCGCCGTTCGTTCACGCCGGAGTTCGAGGCCGAGATTTTCGCGAAGGAGACCCGGTCACGGCGCACCCGTTCACCGAGACGGAGAAGCGAGCCGGTCCCGACGTCAAGCGCAAGCCGGACGACCGGGCCGGGATGGCCGGATGTGACACCTGAGCAGGCTGCTGCGCTGTAGCGGGTGTGGACCGGCGAGCACGGTCCCGCGAGGCCCGCCCCGTTCCTCCTTCGTCGGCGGGCCGTCGCGCCAGAGGCGGGCAGGCGCTCATCCCCCCGACGTCTGCCTGCCCGGCGCGCCGTCGCCCGGCGCCGATCGGCCCAGCGCCGAACCCAGCCCCGTGCCGGGCCGATCGGTGCTGGACGCCGGAGCGTCTGTACGCTGAACGCGCCCGGCGCAATTGATGTCGTATCGCTTGAATTCAGGCGCCGGGGCGATGAGTTGTCCTCGGGGCGAGGGGTGGGTGTGTACGTGCTCGTAGCTGATCGGTACCAGCTCGACCAACCGCTGGGGCGCGGCGCGATCGGCGAGGTCTGGCACGCCACCGACCAGGTCCTGAACCGGGCGGTCGCCGTGAAACTGCTGCGGCCCGGCCAGACCGATCAAGTGGCGGCCACCGACGCCGAACGCTTCCGCCTGGAGGCCCAGACCGCGGCCCGCCTCAACCACCCCAACCTGGTCGGCGTCCACGACTTCGGCTCCCACGGCGGCCGGCTCTTCCTGGTCATGGAACTCGTCGACGGCTGGACCCTGGCTCAGGAACGCGCCCGGCGCAGCGTCCTGCCCCCGGACGAGGCCGCCGGCATCGCGGCGCAGATGGCAGCGGGCCTGGCCGCCGCACACTGCCGGCAGGTGATCCACCGGGACATCAAGCCGGGCAACGTGATGCTCACCGCCGACGGCACCGTGAAGATCACCGACTTCGGGATCGCGCGCTTCGCCAACGACCAAGCCGGCACCCTGACCGCTACGGGCAAGATCGTCGGCTCCGCCGCCTACCTCTCCCCCGAACGCGGACTCGGCCAGCCCGCCCAGCCCGCCTCCGACGTCTACTCCCTCGGCTGTGTGCTGTACGAACTTCTCACCGGGCGACCGCCCTTCCCCGGCACGAACGCCGTGGCCGTGGTCAAGCAGCACATCGAGACCGCCCCGATCCCACCCGCCCAGCTACGCCCGGAACTCCCGCACCCGCTCTCCGACTACGTCCTGGACCTGCTGGCCAAGGACCCGGCACGGCGCCCCACCGCCGAACAGGCTGCCACCTGGTTGACCGGGTACCAGGAGCGGCCGAATCCGGTCAGTCCCGAGCCGAGGGACGAGCCCACCACCGAGCTCCCTGCGTCATCGCCGACCGAACAGACCGGCACATCCCCGGCCCCCGCCCAGCGAGCACACAGCCGCAGGATGTCCCCCAAGGCGCTCCTCGGCTTGGCCGGCTTCGCCCTCCTCGCCACGGTCGTCGCTGTCGGCGTCTCCCTGGCCTCCGGTGACAACGACCCCGCCATGCCGGCCCCCGGCAGCACGCCGTCGTCCTCCGCACCCGCTGCCCCCGCGTCCGAGACGCCGTCATCCTCGCCCCCGGCTGCCTCCGCCCCTTCACCCACGCCGGGCGACCGCAAGCCTGAAGAGAATCGGCGGGAAGCAGACGAAGAACGCAAGAAGGCGGAGGAGCAGCGGAAAAGGGAGGATCAGAAGGAGGACAAGAAGGGCAAGGGCTGAGACCCGCCCGTAGAGCGAACGGCCCTGCCGCACGGGGGATTGCGGCAGGGCCTTGCCGGCAGCGTATGCCCGGACGCGACCCACATGGCCGGCACACGCAAGCGGGAAGTCGTCAGGCGGTGGCCGGAGCCGGGCCGACCAGTTCGCACAGGACGTCTTCCCTGGTCCCGAAGCCGAGAACGGCGCCCGTCCCGCCCATGACGGCGGCCAGGCGGCTGCCGTCGGCGCGCAGCGCGGTGATGGTGTCGTCCAGCGGGATGTCGATGCGGACCTGGGTGACCGGGTGCAGGCACTGCGTGGGAAGGGCTGGAACCGGTCGGCGACGCCGAGCGTGTTTTTGATGTGCAGATAGCCGAGCAGGGTGCCGTTCGGACCGGTGACGGGGAATCGGGAGTGCCCGCGTCGGCGGCCGTTCGGCCCCAGGTGGGCAGGTGTGATGGTGTGGTCGACGGTGCGCATCTTCTGCACGGGGACGAGGATCTCACCCACCGGCCGGGTGCCCGGTTCCAGTGCGTCGCGCAGCCGTTCGCCGTCGGCGGGGGCGAGCAGGCCGGCCTCACTGGAGTCGAGGACCGTGCGGGCGAGCTGGTCGTCGGTCCGTCCGGCAGCCCCACACGCCTGCGAAGCCGGGAGCGAGCCCTGTCTGTTCCCCACTCGGTCACGACGATGAGACCCGCCCCACGGCCAACGCCCCGCCCAGCGGCGGATGAGGACCCGCCAGTCGGCGGGGGCAATCCGGCCACCTGCCGGATGGTTGCACCGGCACGTTTCCTGAAGTCTTGTGACCAACGCTGCGGTCGGCACATGACCAGGCCGGCAGCGTCCCCGTCCCGATCGGGGAAGGAGGTCGCAGGATGGCTCTGCGAGTGACGATGCTGTGTGCAACCGGCGCGGAAGTCAGGGATGACCTGGTCTTCGGGGACGGTTCCTTGAGTGACCGCGGACGGGGTGAGGACACAGCGACGGAGGCTGTCCTTCCGCCGTACTCACTGGCGCTCCGAGCGCCCTCCGCCCGCTGCGCGCGGGCCGCTGAGGCCCTCGCGATCGCGGCCGCGCCCGAGAATGCCCTGCGTGACCTGGATTACGGCAGCTGGTACGGCCGCCCGCGCAAAGACATCGTGGCCGAGGACCCCTACGGCTTCTCAGCTTGGCTGACGGATCCCGACGCCGCACCGCACGGGGGCGAGTCCGTCGCTCGGCTCTGCCGTCGGACAGCGGCATGGCTGAGTTCTCTGCCCGCCGACGCGGAGCGCATACTCACCATCACCGAGGCCGCCATTGTCCGAGCCTCACTGGTCCATGTCCTGTGCGCACCTGCCCACGCCTTCTGGCAGCTCGGTGTTCCGCCCCTGTCCGCGGTCACACTGACGATGCGCGACGGCTGCTGGAACGCCCGGCTCGGCTGCATGGCCATTCCCCAGCAACAGCAGTCGGCCGACAGCTCTGCATCCGTCACCCCCCTCCTCGTCCGGCCATGACCTCCATGTGAGCCGTCCGGGAAGAGTACGAAGTGCCGTGAGCCAGAAGGGGCGCAGTTCGGCGCAGGCCCGCGCCGAGGGCGCCTCGGCGAGGTGAAATCGTGTCCTTCCCGGGCAGGAGGCACCGGCCCCGGCGCGCGGAGCCGGCCTGATCCGCCGGACGGGCCATGTCGGGATACGCCGTAGAACCTGGCCCTCCTCCCATGAACGGTGTGCGAAATGATCCGCAGCCCCGTCGCCGGGCGGAGGTCCGGTCAGTAGCGTCGTCGTCCACCACATCCCCGTCCCAGGACCCGAGACGAAGACCGCCAACGGCACGTGGACTGGCCGGTGGAGGACATCGCCGGCCAGGACCTGGACGGCGTACGGGCCATCCGTGACGACATACGGGCCCGCGTCGAGCGCCTGGCCGACGGCCTGGCGGACGCGGACGTATTCGCCGGAGGCCGAGCCGTACGGGCGGCGGCGACGCCGACGATGAAAGGGCTGTTCAGCCTGCCTTCGACAGTGCTCGGAAGCGCGGGTACTCGCCGCTGCCGCAGATGTCCTCCCGGTGCTGAAAGCCCAGCCGGTGAGTGCCACGACTGCGGCCGCGCCGGCGCGAGCAGGAGCGACACCCCGGAACCGGCCGGGTCGCAAGGCGGCGGATCGGATCAGCCTGCGGGACATACGCACGTTGTGTCGCGCCGCCAGTCCGTTCGATCTGCCACCACGCTCGCCGCCGACAGCCGCCGAACAGCGAGGACGCGTGCTCAGAAGCGCCCACACGGACGCCTAATCGGATAGGTCATCCGGTTCTGCTATGTTGACCTCAACCGGATAACTCATCCACATAGACGGAACGGATCGCGCGATGAAGCAGACAGCGGTGGTCACCGCAGGAACAGCGGGAATCGGACTGGAGACCGCGTTGGGGTTGGCCGAGGCAGGCCTGGCGGTCACCGTGGTCGGGCGCAACGCCGAGCGCGGTGCCCGCGCCATCGAACGGATCAACGCCACAGCACCGCTGCATTCCGCGCGGTTCCTGGCCACCGACCTCGCCTCGCTCGACGCGGTCCGCACCCTCGCCGACCGGATCGCCGCCGAGGGCCCACTGACGGTGCTGGTCAACAACGTCGGGGCGATGTTCCCGGACCGGCAGGACTCGGTCGACGGGATCGAGGCGTCGTTCGCCGTCAACCACCTCTCGCCTTACCTGTTGACCGAACTGCTGCTGCCGGCACTGCGAGCCGGTGCGCCGAGCCGGATCGTGAACGTCACCTCGGGCGCCGTCGGCGTCGCCAAGCGCGCCTTCGACGCCGTCGAGCCGCCCGGCGGCTACTACGGCTTCCACTGGTACGGCCGCGCCAAGCTCGCCAACCTCGCCTACGCACTGGAGCTTGCCGGCCGACTCGACGGCACGGGCGTCTCGGTCTTCGCGGCGGACCCCGGCGGCGCCGCGACCGACATGACCAACGGCACCATGCGCGACCCGAAGATCGTCTCGCCGGGACTGAGGCTGCTCTGGCCGCTGGTCCGGCGGAAGTTCGAACGCTCGACCTCGGGCCCGGCGTCAGCGGCCGCCAAGCCCTCGATCTTCGCCGCGACCGACGGCTCGCTGACCGGCCGAACCGGCGTCGTCATCGGGCCCCGGGCGCAGCCTGTCACGCCCTTGCGTTCGGCAGCTGATCCTCGCGTCGCCGAAGCCGTCCGCCACCTCAGTGAGCGCCTCGCACCCCTCACGGCCGGGTGACGAGACCCAAAGCCGATCAGCATCACTCCAGAGACGTGAGCGGGTACCTCATCCGGTTCGCACGCAACAGCAATCCGGATGAGCTATCCAGTTAGACTCCTCCCATGACGACCGCCCCCATGCGCAAGGACGCCGCCCGTAACTGGGAACGGATCGTCGCCGTGGCCCGCCAGCTCGTGGACGAAGGCACACCACTCCAGCTCAACGACGTTGCCCGCCGCGCCCAGCTGGGCGTCGGCACCGTCTACCGCCACTTCCCCACCGCCGAGGCGCTCCTGGAGACCGTCGCCAACCCCTGCCTGGAGACACTCGCCGCACACGGCGAGCAGGCACTCACCGACGACGACCCCGGGCGCGCCCTCACCGACTTCCTGATCCGCACCATCGAAGCGCAGGTCACCGAGGCCGCCCTGTCCACGGTCACCGCAGCGCCCACGGACGCCCTGCCGCGCACCACCGAACTGAAACAGACCTTGCGATCGGTCGGCGGACAACTGCTCGAACGGGCCCGCGACGCCGGAGTTGTACGGGCCGACCTGACCTCCGAAGACCTGGTCCCGCTCATGTGCGGGATCGCCTACGCCGCGAACGTCCACAGCGTCCCGGCCGCCCGTGTCGAGACCGCCCACCGCTATCTGACCGCGCTCCTGGAAGGCTTGTGCATCCGTAAGGGCCCAACGTGATCCAAGGTCCGCGCCAGACGCGTGCCGGGTTTTGCAGGGCATCACGGGCAACTCCGGGGGCAGGTGCAACGGGCAGAGGGTGGAACTCATGCGCGCAGCCGCTTACCGTTCGCTCGGCGTTTCGGATGTGGTCCATGTCGCCGAGGTCGACAAGCCTGTTCCGAGCTTGACCCCTGCGCCTCCTCCGCTCCTGGACCGCGACAACCGACCACTCCGCGACCGACCGACAGGACGTGACCGGCCCGGTCACAACTGGGGCGTGGACAACAGACGACTGCAAACCCGGTCCATAACTCCTGATCTCCGCGTTGATGCTGCCGCTCGGCACCTGGCTCATCGCCCGGACCCTACGGCCCGCACCCACCGAGTACCGACGACCTGAACCCGCGCCCCGGCCTGTGACCGACCTTGCGCTCGCAGTCGGAGTCATGGGCGGCATCTACCGCATCGGCGGCGGCTCCATCCTCGGCCCCCTGCTCAGAGGCGTATGGCCCGGGGTTTGTCGTTGCAAGATGGCGCCGGGCCATGGCTACGCAAGCCCTGCTTCGACGGTTCCACCCGGCCATGCGAGCTGGTAGTTCACAAAGCGCTGCATGTCCACCAGGTACAGCCGCCCTCGAAGGCGCCGACCAGCGCCGCGGTGGCTGCCGCCAACACGCGGCAGGGGCCGGGCGCGAAGCGGCAATGCGGAGGCAGAAGCCCGAGCAGAGAGGGCAAGACTGCGATGAAGCCGTGCCCTCCGGTCATGCACGCGAGGCGGGCCAGGAGTTGAGGGGTAGCGGGCCGCGGTCAATGACGGTGCGGATGCAGAAGGTGCTGCGGGCGTCGCGAACGGGACCGATGGCCAGGATCTGGTCGGTGAGCACCCTTTCGAAGGTGCGCAGGTCCGGCACGGCTAGCTCGACGAAAAAGTCGGCGTCGCCGGAGACCACATGGCAGGCGACCACGTGGTCGATCGCCTTCAGTGCCTCTTCGACCACCTGGGAGGTGGTGCGGGAGTGCTCGACCTTGAGGGAGAGGAACACCGTCAGCCCGAGGCCGAGCCGGTCGCGGTCCAGATCGGCCCGGTAGCCGGCCAGGACCCCATCCTCCTCCAACGCCTTGGTGCGGCGCAGGCAGGACGAAGGCGACAGTCGCACGGCCTCGGCGAGGTCGACGTTGGGGGTGCGGCCGTGGCGCTGGAGGTGGTCCAGGATCGCCCGGTCGATACGGTCGTACAGGGGGCGTGGCATGAAATGCAGCGTATCGGCGGTACCGACGAATAATCCTGCGCTGCAGCGCCGTACAGGCACTCACTACGCCATCGTGTGCCGGGCTCGGCGGCGCATTCTGTTCACGCGCCGCGGCCCGCGAAGCCGGTCCCGCTGCCACCTCCGTACCCCCTCTCACCGCCTTCGGACTGCCTCATGCACCCCTTCCCCCTGGAACCCGACCGCGCCGCGATGACCGAGATGGGCCGTCTCGTCCTGAACCGTGTCGTCGATCGCACCGAGAACCTCGCGGCACGCCCCGCGACCAGCCCCCTGTCGCCGCGGGCCGAGGCCGAGCTCGTGAAGTCCTTTCTGGCGCCGCCGCCCGACCGGGGCGGTGACCTCGAGGCTTTGCTCGCGCGCCTGGACGAGGCCGCCGACTGCGCTCTGGAGACGGCTGGGCCCGGCCACCTGGCGTACATCCCGGGCAGCGGTCTGTACTCGGCCGCGCTCGCCGAGTTCTACAACCGTGCCGTCAACCGCTACGGCGGCCTGGCCTCGGTGGCCCCGGCCCTCGCCGCGCTGGAGGAGGGTGTGATCCGCTGGATGGCGCGGGATGTGTGCGGGCTACCCGAGGGCAGCGGTGGCCTGTTGACCAGCGGTGGCTCGATGGCCACCTTCTCCGCTACGGTCGCCGCCCGGCACGACAGGCTCGGCGAGGATCTCGCCGACGGCACCGTCTACACCACCGCCTTCGCCCACCACTCCGTCGCCAAGGCCGCCCGCCTCGCCGGAATCCGCGCCGCCCATATACGTACCGTGCCGCACACCCCGGACCTGCGGATGGACCCCCACGCCGCCGCCGCGATGATCCGCGCCGACCGGGACGCCGGGCTGCGGCCGTTCCTGCTGGTGGCCACCGCCGGCACGACCGATACCGGCACCGTCGACCCGCTGCCTCAGCTGGCCGACCTGGCCCGCCGCGAGGACGTGTGGTTCCACATCGACGCGGCCTACGGAGGCTTCTTCCGGCTCACCGCACGCGGCCAGGAACGCCTCGCCGGTTTCGAGCAGGCCGACTCGATCACCCTGGACCCGCACAAGACCCTGTTCATGCCGTTCGGCACCGGCGCCCTGGTGGTCCGCGACATCGCCGCCCTGCACGCCGCGCACGACAGCACCGGCAGCTACCTCCAGGACATGGGGGCGGCGGGGAGCGTCCCGGACTCCGGTCACCTCGGGCCCGAGCTGACCCACGAGATCCGCGGTCTGCGGGCTTGGCTTCCCCTGCACCTGCACGGAGTGGACGCCTTCCGCGAGGCTCTGGAAGAGAAGCTCGACCTGGCCGAACACGTCCACGACACACTGTCCGGCGTCGCGGAGCTGGAGGTCCCGCCGCGCCCGGACCTGTCCACCGTGATCTTCCGCTTCCGCCCCGCCGACGGCAGCCGGGCCGCCGCCGAGCGGGCCGATGAGGCGAGCCGCCGCCTGCTGGAGCGGATCAACAGCCACCGGCGCATCGTGCTCTCCAGCACGATCGTCGACAGCCGCTACACCCTGCGCGTCTGTGTGGTCTCCCACCGCACCCACCACGACCGCATCGCCGAGGCGCTGAAGATCATCACCGACGAGACCAAGCGCCACACCACCGCGTAGCGATCTCCGGCCACCCATGCCTGGTCGCTTCGGTGGCAGTCCTACGAACGCTTGCAATCACGCAGTGAGTGCCGTTCCCAAGCACGCAAGGTGGTGGCTGTGCACACCCCGCTGCGTCCGTCAGCCGGCGGACGCGCAGGTCCGCGGTGCGCACGCGGCACCACGCTGCTAGGCCGTGTCTAGCGTCACGACCCGGCCGCCGTCCTTGAGGTCACAGCGATTGCCGTATGAGGGTGAGCTGAACCGTGGCCCCGTCGCGGACGGCGAGTTTGTCGTAGCGCGGCGCGAAGACGCGGGCCTGTTTCAGCAAGCCGATCCGATTCTCGGCCTTGTGCCTGCGCTTGTACACCTCGCGGACGAAGCCGGGCGGGCGCCCGCCCGCCGAGCCCCGGCGGAGTGGGCTCGGGTGCGAGGAGCGGTGGGAAGTACCGGGGCGCGGCGCCCGGCGCGAAGCTGATCGTCGGAAAGGTCCTCGACGACTCCGGCAGCGGCAGCGACTCGGCGATCATCGCCGGGATGCAGTGGGCGGTGGCACATGGCGCCAAGGTCGTCGCCATGAGCCTGTGTTCGTCGTTTTCGTTCCGGCTGCTCCTGTCTGCTCCCAACACGCCCCCCAGCGCCGCCTTTTGACCGCTGGCGGGACCAGCGCCGGTACGGGTCCTTCGCCCAATGGCAGCTGGACGGCATGTTCGAGCAGCTCACAGGCCTGCCGCGGTGCCTGGTCCGCGAAGCCGAGGGCAGACGCGCGGTAGACCGCGTCGCGCACACGGGAGAAGCGGTGCTCGAAGGCGAGGATCTCTTCTGCGGGCAGGGCCGACAGATGGTCGACGACGGCAACGTCGAGCGGCTTGTCACTGTCCTGAGCGGCGTCGAGCACGCGCCCGAACGCTTCGGTGTCCATGGCGGGCAGTCTGCCGGGGTGCTACGACAGCCTCCTCCGCGGTGCTTCCAGCGTCGGTGACGGACCACGTGGCGGCCCTGGCCGCGTCAGCGTGATGCCGGTGACCGTGACGCGCTGTGCAGTCTTTGCTGCGCGTGTACGCGTCATGGTCACCGGCATGCTGTGGCGCCGAGAGGGCACGGCCTGCCTATGCGGCTTGGGTGAGTTCGGCGCGGCCGAACAGCAGCGCGTAGCCGGAGGGGAGTTGGCGCAGGATGCGGGTGAGGAGGTCGGGGCCGGCGTAGGCCGCGACGGCGGAGAAGACGGATCCGGTGTCCCAGCGGGTGGTGCCCAGGGATGCGCCTGTGCGGGCGGCGAGGTCCTTGACGAAGGCCCAGCCGCCCAGCGGCTGGGTGTCGGGGATCTGGGCGGTGAGGATGCGTGCGGCTTCGACGGGAAGGCGGGCGGCCAGTTCGACGCGTTCGTCGCCGGTCAGCTGGCGTCCCAGTCCCGAAAGGACGAGGCGGACGGCTTCCTCGGCCTTCTCCCGGGTGGGGTAGGCGCCTTCGTAGCGGACCTTTTCCAGCATGTGCTCGTACGCCCTCCCGTAGGGCTGCTGGAGCGGTGCGCTCTGGTGGGACATCACTGCGGTGGTTGCCTTTCTGTCACCAGGTCGTGGTGGCCGGTGTGCGGTCACCGAGGGTGGGTGGTCAGGTGGGCTGGGGGCGGCCGAAGAGGAGGTCGTAGCCTGCGGGGAGCTGGAGCAGGATCTGCTTGAGGAGGTCGTCGCCGGTGGCGTCGGCGACCGTGGACAGGACGGCGCTGACGTCCCAGGCCGCGGTCTGGTCGGTGGCCCCCTCTATCCAGGCCGCGGCCGCGCGCACGAACCGCTCCGGGGGCAGCGGCTCGGCGCTTTGCAGCGGGTTGAGCAGGATCAGGGCGAAGTCCTCCGGCAGCCGCGCCGCGAGCTGGGCGCGTACCTCGCCGACCAGGTGCGCGCCCAGTAGGGCGAGCACCACGCGGGCCGCGCGTTCGGCTTCGTGCAGGGTGTCGTATTCGCCGCGTTCCTTCACATGGTCGAGGAACGCTTCCCGTCGCACCGTCACGTCGGCCGTCACCCCTTCCTCAGGTCCACGGGGCGCGGAGGACGAGCGAGGGGGAGATCAGATGGATGCCCGTCCTCCGCCGCTGTTCAGCCCTCATCGGGTCCGGCTCAGCCGGAGATCTCCTTATGGCCGGTTCCGATGCCGATGGAGATCTTGCGGGGCTTGGCGCGCTCGGCGATCGGGATGCGCAGGGTGAGCACGCCTGCGTCGTAGTCGGCCTGGATATGCTCGGTGTCCAGGCTGTCGGCGAGCACGATCTGGCGGGAGAAGGCGCCCAGAGGCCGTTCCGACAGCTCCATCTGCACGTCGTCGGCCTTCGTCACGGGACGGCGCTCGGCCTTGACGGTCAGCATGTTGCGTTCGACGTCGATGTCGATCGCGTCCGCGCTGACGCCGGGGATGTCGAAGGCCACCACGTACTGGTCGCCCTCGCGGTAGGCGTCCATCGGCATCGGGGACGGCCGGGACCAGGTGCCCGGGCCCATCAGCTGCTGGGCCAGCCGGTCCAGCTCACGGAAGGGGTCAGTGCGCATCAACATTGGAAAACACCTCCAGAGGTTCGGGCAGTGGCTGCCAATGCGCCTCACTGACACCGTTGTAACATGTCATCCAATGGATGACAAACTCGATGTCGTCCAAGCGATGACGAGAGAGGGAGGTGCCCATGACCCCGGTCGATCAGCCGGCATCGTCCAGCACCGACACACACAGCCCGGCGTCGTTCCTCGCTGCTGCGGCAGCCCTGCATGCCATAGACGACGCCCTGCATGCAGCCCGGCACCAGGACCCCGGCACTGCCGAGAACCACGACATCGGCCCGGAACAGGCCCTGGCCTCGCTCCTGCTGCTGCGCCAGGTACGCGAGCAGCTCGCCGGATGGGAGACCGGCCTGATCGAAACCGCCCGCCACGCGGGCGCCAGCTGGGCCGACCTCGCCCAGCCCCTCGGCGTCGCCAGCCGCCAGGCCGCCGAACGCCGCTACCTGCGCGGCCGGCCCGGCCCGGCCGGAACCACCGGCGAACAACGCGTCCAGGCCACCCGTGAACGCCGCGCCGCCGAACGCACCACCGCCACCTGGGCCCGCCGCAACGCGGCCGACCTGCGCCGCATCGCCGGCCAGATCACCGCCCTCACCGACCTGCCCACCGCGGCCCGTCAACCGCTCAGCCGGCTCCACGCCGCCCTCTCCCAGGACGACCCCGCCGAGCTCATCCGCCCCCTCAATGACACCCGCCCCCACCTCACCCCCGACCTCGCCGCCCAGCTCGATGCCCTTACGAACTCCGCCACGAACCCGGCAGCCCCTTAGTGTTCGAGCTGGTAGTCAGTTCGAAGCGTGATCGCCGCACGTAACGGCCCCACCCCGGCGACGATCCTGCGACCTGAACCGGGATGCGGGACCGATCATGTGATTCAGGCGGCGGCCTGCGGCATCACGTAGCCGTGGGGGCCGCCGCGCCGTTCGGCGGGACGGTTCTTGCGACGGGTGAGAGGCCGGCTCATCAGCGTGATCGCCGCCCACTTGATCAGCGACTCGCTCATCTCGGGCAGCCGTTCGTGGTCGCGGCAGTGACGGCGGGCCCTCATGATCCACGACCGGCCCCGTTCCACTGCCCACCTGCGAGGGAGCACGACGAAGCCCTTGGCGTCCGGCGGGCGCCGGACCGTCTTGACGGTGATGCCGAGGTATTCCTTCGCCCAGGACACCAGATCGTTCTTGGCGTAGGCCTGGCCGGAGAGGGTCCGGGCCTACAAGGGGCTCTCGTGGCATGGGAGGTGAGCACACCGAAGACCTCGCGCAGGACGGACACCGCCTGCCCGGCCGGCGTGAGCATCTCAGCACCAGCACCAGCACCAGCACCAGCGGCATCGCCATCGAGTCGCTGTCAGCCAGGACAACGGCGAGCCGGTCGCCCGCATCGCCTCACGCCCCGGCCTGTTCACCGGCCCGACGGACTGACCGATCAGTCCTCGAACGGCTCGTCGCTCCACCGGAACCACGCCCTGTAGCCGTCGACATGCAGCAGGAACTCGGCGACGGGACCTTCGGGTGAGGACAGGGAGACGCCTCTTCGGATCTCGTCGTAGACCGCCTCCCATTCACCCCTGCCCTCATCGAGGTCCCGCTCCAGCAGGGCGAGTTCACGGGCGAACAGATCGCGGACCGCGGCGTACCCCGGGCCGGGTGTGAACCGGCCCGACAGCCAGGGGAAGTCGGCGTCGTCGATCAGGATCTCCCCGACCGGCCCGTCGCCGCCGCGCACATGCCAGACCTCGCCCTCGAACGCCATGCCCGCCTCCCGTACCCGCTGTCGATCACACCGTCGGCCAGCATGCCACCCGGCACTGACAGACGGTCCGGACCCGCCGAAGGTCCGGACCGCCTGCCGTTCACCGCCCCTCGGGTCCATGCCTCTGCCGGCCCTCGGGGCTACGCCTCGCTACGCCTGGCCCGCCGCATGGAAGTTGATGCGTTCCTTGGCGACGGGGAAGCCCGCCCTGGCGAAGTTCGCGGCCATGGGGAAGTTGCCCAGGTCCGTGCTTGCGCTGACGAACTCCGCGCCCTGCTGGACGAGGAAGTGGGTGCACTCCGCGAGGAGGTCGTAGGCGTAGCCGTGGCCGCGCTGTTCCGGGACGACGCCGATGAAGCCGATGGTCGGGCCGGAGGGGTTGTGGGCCGGGATGTGGATGCCGGCGAGTTCGCCGTCCGGGGTGTGCGCGACTTGCCACCACTCCCGTGGGGACGGGCACCAGTGGAAGAAGTCGAGCTCTTCCTGGGCCGCTTGGTCGAGGCCGCCCTCTTCGATGGCCCGCAGGGCGTGGGCGTCGAGGGTGGCGGAGTGGATGCGGCGCAGCGCGTCGAGGAAGACCGCGTCGTCCGGCTCGGCGCCGAAGCGCAGGCGCCCGGGACGCTCGGGCAGACCGAGCTCGGGGGTCCAGCGGTACAGGAAGCGTTCCACGAGGAGTTCGTAGCCCGCCGCCCGCGCGGCTCCGAAGCGGGCCTCGGCGGCGGCCTTCAGGGCGGGATCGTCCCGCCAGCCGCTGGGCAGGTTGATCTCGAGTTCGACCCGCCAGGGGACGGAGCGCAGGAGTTCGGCGCCGGCCTCCTCCTCGCCCTCGGCCACGTCGAACCAGTTGATGTTGACGGGCTCCGAGTCGTCGGGGCCGCCCCACCAGGCGCCGCGAGCGACGACCGTGCCGTCGCGCAGGGCCACCCGCTGCCACTCGGGGCGGAACCGGGTCCGCCGGTGTCCCTCGCGGGCGCCGAGCGGGTCGGGGTGGGCGTCGAAGAGATGGGCGTCGCTCGCGGTGAGCGCGCGAATGACCAGGTCGGTCACGGATTCCTCCGGGATAGATGCTGTGTGGAGCGCTCCCGGTCAGCTCTCACGAACCACGCCGGGGCAACGGGAGAGGGAGCGCTGGAGAGGTGTGAACTGCACGGCGCTCGCCTCCTTCCGACCGTCTCAGGGCGTGGAGCCACACCGTACGTGATCTTTCGGGAGTCGGTCCACGGAATTTCCCGGCACTTCGCAGAGGGTTCTCCGAAAGCTTTCCCTGCCGGTCGGGAGCGCTCTCAACGGCCTGTTGGGCTTAAGTGAGCCTTAGGCAAGGGTTAAGCGGTCGTGCCCATCCTGTGGTCTTTCAAGTTCCCCCAGTTCAGCGGGATTTGGGACGCCGCCGCAACCATTGGCCCACGCCGGAAGGGTGCGTACCATCGGGGCCCATCGGTGGTGGCGACCAGGGATTGAGAGCGCTCTCAGACCTCAGACCGACCGCTCTCCCGCCTCCGTCTCCCCACCGAGACCCAAGCACCCGCACACGTACTCCGGGAGACCCCCCACATGACATCCCGCCATCAGCGCCATCTCGGTCGACGCAGGCTGCTCTTCGCTCTCGGCGGCGCGGCCGTGGCCGTCCCCACCGCCGCCACCGTGGCTCCGTACGCCCTCGCCGGCACACCTGCGGACGGCGACACACGGGCCGCGGCGGCCGCACTGCCGCTGACGATCGTCAACGACAGCGGTTCCTTCGGCAACGCCAGCGTCCACGTCTACATCGTCGGCAACCAGGACGGCAGGCAGGTACGCGTCACGCCCGACGGCACCCTCGCTCCGATCGCCCTGTCGGACAACGGCTCCGACGGCTTCACCGATTACGCGATCAGCCTGTCCGGCAGTGGCGAGACCCGGCTGTCCCTCCCCCAGATGTCCGGCCGGATCTATGTGTCGCTCGGCCAGAAGCTCAAGTTCAAGGCCGTCGCGGACGGCAACGGCAACGCGGCGCTCCAGTACCCTGCGGGCTGGGTGACGTCGGACCCCAACTACCCGGTGGTGCACGACTGTGCCGAGTTCACCTTCAACGCCGCCGGCATGTTCTGCAACACCACCATGGTCGACATGTTCAGCGTGCCGCTGAGCATCCGGCTGACCGGCGCCAAGGACCAGACGACGGGCACACTGCGGGCCGGCGGGCGCGCGGCCGCGTTCGCAGCGGTCCGTCAGGTCGAGGACTTCGCGCGGCTCGTCGTGGACGACACGCGCGTCATCGCCCCGGGACACGGCCTGGACGCCGGCCTGTTCGCCGAGGACTACCTCGCCCCGTACATCGACGAGGTGTGGAGCACGTACACCGGACGGGACCTCACGGTCACCACCAACGCGGGTACGTTCACGGGACGGGTCCGCGGCGACCGGTTCACCTTCGACGGGCCCGCCCAGGTCTCCTTCGGCAAGCCGTCGACCCGGGACGTGCTGTTCTGCGACGGCAGCCTCGCCGCCCCCAACGACGGCACGACCGGCCCCGTCGCCGCCGTCCTCGGCGCAGGATTCAACCGCTCGACGCTGCTCAGCCATCCCGCCCAGCCGACGACCGACCCCGCCACCTTCTACCGCACCGACCTGACCAACCACTACGCCAAGGCGATGCACACGGCGACGGAGGACGGCAAGGCGTACGGCTTCGCCTTCGATGACGTGGCCGACTTCGCGTCGTACATCCAGGACACGGCGCCGACGGGGATCCGGCTGACGCTCACGCCCTTCGAGAGCTGACGAGAGGGGCCGCCGGGCCCGGTGGATGCGAGGTGCCCGGTTTCGGGCGTTTCCCCGCGGTGCGCAGAGGTACTCCTGGTGTCCAGGGGGCCTCAGTGCACAGCGGGTCGGCGCCTCCGGATGCAGGGTCCGCTCCGGCGTTGAATGGTGTTAACAGACCCGATGACCGCACCGGGCCCGAAGAAGTCATCCGGATCCGAGGAGCAGAGATGATGCCGACGTCCCAGCCCGAAACATCCGGGCCGTCCGAGGAGCGCGCCACCCCGGACGACCTGCTCCACGCCCGCACCGGCACCGAAGTGTCACCCGAGGACATCGTGCTTGCCTCAGGCAAGGACATCACCCCACGCAACCTGGAATGGGCGAAGCGCAAGCTTGAGGCAGAGGGTCCCTCCGCCCTCGACAAGCTGCTGCCCTAGCCGTACCGGCCATCCGCACGGGTCGCCCTCGGGTGCGGGCCGGCACCCGGGGCGGCCGTGTGCGCCTGCCGCGGCCCGCCCGCGGCCCGCCCGCGGACCTCATCCCGCGACCCGCCCGCGGACCTCACCCCGCAGCCTCACCCCTCGTCCACACACAGCACCGGCACCCGCTGGACGACGTTGTTGGCGAAGCCCCCGCGGTTCCACAGCTGCTCCAGTGGCTGGCCGTGTCCCTCGGCGTCGGTGGCCCGCGCGCTCAGCACATGGTCGCCCGGGGTCGCCGTCCAGTCGTACCGCCAGCGGCGCCACGCCCACCGGTGGCCCGTGTCCGGCTCCAGCTCGGCCTTCCGCCAGGTGCGACCCGCGTCCGAGCTGACCTCGACACACGTCACGGGCGCCCGCCCGGACCAGGCACGCCCTTCCAGAGCCACCCGGCCGGGCCGGACCACCCGCGCCCGGGACATGAAGTCGGGGAAGCCGGGTGGGACGAGCAGGGCGCGAGGGGCGATGCGGGTGACCGGCTCGCCCTCCTCCTCACGGTGCCGGCGCAGCCGGTAGGCCACGGCCTGCTGGAACCCCGCGAACGGCACGTCGGTGACCTCGACCTCGCGCAGCCACTTCACGTGTGCCATGCCGTACCAGCCGGGCACGACCAGCCGTAGCGGACGGCCGTGCTGCGGGGGCAGCGGGGCGCCGTTCATCGCGTACGCCACCAGCACCTCGGGGTCGCCGGCCGTGGCCACGTTCAGGGGGAGCGCGCGCCGGTAGTCCTGCTCGACGCCGCGCTCGACCCCGTGGTCGGCGCCGGTGAAGACCACCTCGACCGCCTCGGGCTCGACTCCGGCCTGCGCGAGCAGCAGACGCAGCGGTACGCCCGTCCACTCGGCGGTGCCGACCGCCTCGACGAGCCAGGGCTGGCTCACCGGCCGTGGGGTGAGCAGGGCCCGGCCGTTGCCCGCGCACTCCAGCGTGACCCGGGTGGTGACCTGCGGGAACGCCCGCAGGTCGGCCAGGTCCAGCCGCAGTGGGCGGCCGACGCGGCCGCCGATGGCCAGGTGCCACGGGGTGTCGTCGGGGACGTACGGGATGTCGTAGTGGGTCAGGACGTAGTGCAGGCCCGGTGGGGTGAGGTCGTAGCGCAGGGCTTCGAGTGGGAGGCCGTGGTTGCGGGTCGCGAGCGCCAGTTCGTCCCGGCCGATGCCCTCCTCGGGGGCGGCCAGCCGGGCCGGTGCGCTCGCGTCGGCGAGTCGATGCCCCATATCTGCATTATCGACCCGTATGCACGGTGTGGCACCGTGCGCCGGCGGTGGCGCAACTTCCGTTTCCCTCCCGGTACTTCACGCACGCAATGGTTGCCGACTCACCCTTTCGTAAGGGCCCCTCCGGCTGTCAGACTCCGGAGGGTGCCCGACTTCGACATGCTCGTCATCGGATCCGGTCCGGGTGGCCAGAAAGCCGCCATCGCCGCGGCCAAGCTGGGCCGCCGGGTCGCGGTCGTCGACCGTCCCGACATGGTCGGCGGCGTCTCCATCCACACCGGGACCATCCCCTCCAAGACCCTGCGCGAGGCGGTGCTGTACCTGACCGGTCTCACCCAGCGCGATCTGTACGGGCAGAGCTACCGGCTCAAGGAGGACATCACCGTCGCCGACCTCACCGCCCGCACCCAGCACGTGGTCGGCCGTGAGGTGGACGTCATCCGGAGCCAGCTCTCCCGCAACCACGTCGCCCTGTACGCCGGGACCGGCCGCTTCGTCGACCCGCACACCGTGGCCCTGCGCGAGGTCACCGGCCACGAGCGGCTGCTGACCGCCGAGCACATCGTCATCGCCACCGGCACCCGGCCGGCGCGGCCCGGCAGCGTGGAGTTCGACGGGCGGACGATCCTGGACTCGGACAACGTCCTGGCGCTGGAGCGGGTGCCGCGGTCCATGGTCATCGTGGGTGCGGGCGTGATCGGCATGGAGTACGCCAGCATGTTCGCCGCGCTCGGCAGCAAGATCACCGTGGTGGAGAAGCGCGCCGGTATGCTCGACATGTGCGACGTCGAGGTGATCGAGTCGCTCAAGTACCACCTGCGGGACCTCGCCGTCACGTTCCGCTTCGGGGAGACCGTCGCCGCGGTGGAGCGGCATCCGCGCGGGACGCTGACCATCCTGGAGAGCGGCAAGAAGATCCCCGCCGACGCGGTGATGTACTCAGCGGGCCGACAGGGGCTCACCGAAGGACTGGACCTGGACAAGGCCGGGCTGACCGCGGACCCGCGCGGCCGGATCACGGTGGATGAGCACTACCGTACCGAGGTGCCGCACATCTACGCCGTCGGCGACGTCATCGGCTTCCCGGCGCTGGCCGCGACCTCGATGGAGCAGGGCCGGTCGGCGGCGTACCACGCCTGCGGCGAGCCCGTCGGCCGGATGCACAACCTCCAGCCGATCGGCATCTACACCATCCCGGAGATCAGCTTCGTGGGGCGGACCGAGGACCAGCTCACCGATGAGTGCGTGCCGTTCGAGGTGGGCATCTCCCGCTACCGCGAGCTGGCCCGGGGGCAGATCATCGGTGACTCGCACGGCATGCTGAAGCTGCTGGTCTCCCCCGAGGACCGCACGCTTCTCGGGGTGCACTGTTTCGGCACCGGGGCGACGGAGCTCATTCACATCGGGCAGTCGGTGATGGGGTGCGGCGGAACGGTCGACTATCTGGTCGACGCGGTGTTCAACTACCCGACGCTCGCGGAGTCGTACAAGGTCGCGGCCCTGGACGCCACCAACAGGCTCCGGCAGATCGACCGCATCGGGGACTGAACCCGGCCTCGGGCTCCCCGGTGGCCCACATCGCCACCCCACGCGCCGTTCTGAGCCTCCGGCGTGCGCTCTTGAAGCCTCAATAATGTGGCTATCATCACTCGCACACACGGCGTAACTGCACGGCGACGCAACGGCGTACAGTGTCCGCCACCCCTTTTCGCCGCCCCTGCCCGAGGTCAACCCTCTCCGGTTCGTGGCGTTGTACCACCCCACCCCCCCATACGCGTCGGGGCCTGGTCGCCCCCGCGCCGTGCAAGACGGAGAGCAGCGCATCCATGAGCAACAACAGGGGCAGAGGGCTGCAGGCCAATGTCCTCGGTACGTTCGACACGGTGGTGATGGCGGTCGCGGGCAGCGCCCCGGCCTACTCGCTCGCCGCGACCACGGCGGTCCTCGTCTCGGCGGTGGGACTGGCCAGTCCGGCCGCTCTGCTGTACTGCGCGATACCGATGCTGGGCATCGCGCTGGCCTTCAGCTATCTCAGCCGCATCGACGTGAACGCGGGCGCCAGTTACTCGTGGGTGGGGCGGACGCTGCACCCCTTCCTCGGGTTCATCAGCGGCTGGGCACTGGTGATCTCGGCGACCATCTTCATGGTGGCCGGTTCCCTGCCCGCCGGATCGATGACGCTGGCCCTCTTCGACGAGCAACTCGCGGAGAACACCGCCCTGTCGACACTGGTCGGTGTCGGCTGGTTCCTGATCATGCTGTTCGTGGTGCTGGGCGGCGCCCGCCTCACCGTCCGGGCCCAGCTCGTGATGTCCGGTGTCGAACTGGCCATACTGGCCCTGTTCGCCGTACTCGCCCTCTTCCACTCGGACAACGCCCGGGCGTTCGACTGGTCCTGGCTCGGCTTCGGTCACTTCGACGGGGTGACGGGGTTCGCCTCGGGGGCGCTGATCGCCGCGTTCTACTACTGGGGCTGGGACGTCACCAGCAATCTCAGCGAGGAGACCCGCAACAGCCGCCGTACGACGGGCCTCGCGGGGCTCATCGGGGTGGGCATCGTGTTCCTGCTGTTCGAGGTGTTCACGATCGCGGTGAACGTCATCCTCTCCGCGCAGCAGATCCAGGACAACGACGCGAATGTGCTGGCGGTGCTCGGTGCGGAGATCTGGCCGGGCTGGGGCGGCAAGTTGCTGATCGTGGCGGTGATGCTGTCCACCATCGCCACGTTGGAGACCACGCTGATCCAGGTCACGCGTTCGCTGTTCGCGATGGGCCGGGACCGTACGATGCCGTCCGCGCTGGGCAAGGTGCACCGCCGGTGGAACACGCCATGGGTGGCGATCGCGGTGGTCGGCGTGGTGGCACTGGCGATGTTCATCGCCGCCAACTTCCTGGGCACGGTGGGCGACATCCTCTCCGACGCCATCTCGGCGATGGGGTTGCAGATCGCCGTCTACTACGGGCTGACGGGTCTCGCGGCGGTCGTCGCCTATCGCGGGATGCTGCTGAAGTCGGTGGGCAACTTCGTGTTCGGCGGGCTGTGGCCGTTGTTCGGGGCGCTGTTCATGTTCTGGATCTTCGTCGAGTCGCTGGGTGAGCTGAGCGGTTCCGCGATCGCCATCGGCATCGGCGGCCTCGCGGCCGGGCTGATCCCGATGCTCTGGTACTGGCGGCAGGGCAGCGACTACTACCGGCCGGCCAAGCTGGACGCCACGCGGACCGTCGAGGCGGACTGTGTTCCGGCCGGCGCGGGCGGCTCGAACTCCCTTGTCCACGAAGGTCTTTCCACCGACTTCTGAGGGAGCCCTCGATGGCGAGAGACCGCTTCGCTCCCGACTTCGACCCCGACTGCGGGGACGCGCCCCTCACCTGCGCCCGTCAGGACATCGTCATCGGGCGCTGGCAGGGGCTGCGGGAACTGCTGCGTGCCACCGGTCCCGACTGGCTGGTGCGCGGCCACCGGGTCCGGCTGCTCGCACAGGCCTGTGCGGGCAGTTCGACGGTGGAGTCGTGGCTGGCCGCCGAACCGCACAGCTCCGACGCGCTGGTGCTGCGGGCGGCCACGGAGACGACCCGGGCGTTCAATCTGGCGATCGCGGCGGGCCGGGGTGTGCCGATCGACCAGCACCGCATCGACACCGCGGTGCTGTCCTGCCTCAAGGCCGCGGACTCCTACCCGGACGACCCGACGCCGTGGATCTCGCTGATCTCCGTCGCACGGCTGTATCCGGCGGGCGTACGGCGGCAGGAACTGGGGCGCTGGTGGGACGAGTTGCACCAGCGTGACCCGTTCAGCGTGGAGGGGCATCTGCAGGTGCTGCACTACTACTCCTCGCGCTGGCACGGCACCCACGGCCTGATGTACGACTTCGCCCGCGACGCGGCCGGCGTCGCCCCGCCCGGCTGCCCGCTCCCGGTGCTCGTGCAGTACGCCCGCGTCGAGGAGTTCCGCTACGCCCTGGACGCGGCCAAGGGACAGCACGCCTCCATGGGGCTCGGCCAGCACTGGAGTCACGACGGCGCGGTCAGCGACGTACGCCGGACCTGGGAGCGCTGGATCACGAACCGCGCCTCCGCCGACGTGGCCCCCGGCGAGCTGCGCGACCTCAACTACCTGGCACACGCGGCCTGTCAGGCGGGCGTCCGCGACATCGCCGCGGCCCTGTTCCGGATGCTGGGGCGCCGGGCGACGCGGGCTCCGTGGGGGTACACCGGCGATCCGGAGAAGCAGTTCGTCAGGTGGCGGGGGGAGGTGGGGCTGCGCCGGTGAGCGGCTGTGCGACCACCGTGACGACGAGGACCCTGCGCAGGGCGGCAGCCGTCGGCGCCGACGTCCAACGCTCCTTCCTTCAGGCAGCCTTGGTCCACGCAACCTGAGTTCTTTTCAGCAACTGCCGTGCATTCCTCGGTGAATGAGGAGCAGTGTCATCGCATGTGGTCGCTGGGACCACGGTGGCGCCAGAAGCCTCCAGCCTCCAAGTCCTGTGACAGTTCGGGGACATGGGCGGCGGACACTACCCAGGGTGAGGGTGAAAGCGCTGTCCGCCCCTGCGCGCCGATGTGCCACCTGTGCGCCAGTGCGCGGGGCGCTCCCTACGTGCCTGCTGGGCAGACTGATGAGAGTCGGCTTCACCCGCGTCCAGCGGCAGGAGGTTTGGGCATGGCGGTACCGCGCATGGGTCAGCGACACAGAGCGATCCTCCGGAGAATGGGCATACTGGCCGCCTCGATGAGGCGCGGGCGACAAGCGTGGACCGAGGGGCGCCGAAGGCCCTCAGGCCGGACGAAGTGGCTCCTGCTGGGCGTCTGCCTGATCGTGACTGCCTTCGGCTCCAGCACAACGTCGATGGCCGCTGCCACCAAGCCGTCGGCCCAGCAATGCGACGAGGTGCCGACCGGCGTCGCCGCCCGCGACCACTGGCTGAGGTTCAGGGTGCCGCCCGGGCTCATGCCGGACCCTCAGTTCGACGGGCGCCCCGCGAGGATCCAGGTGCATCGCGTTCAGCCGGTGTACGCGAACGGCAAATGCCCTGGAGTGCCCAACAGGGCCGCAGTGCTGATCCACGGCCGCTCCGTCACCGCCTCGCCGCTCTTCGACCTGCGCCACCCCGCCCCGGAAGGTGACTCGCTCAGCGTGCAGGACGGACTCGCGCGGGCGGGAATCGACACCTTCGCCCCGAGCCTGCTCGGCTACGGCCACTCGACGCGCTTCGACGACGGCCTGAACGATCCCGCCAACGCGAGCCTCAGGCCCTACAACCCGGACGGCACCTGTTCGCACCCCGAGGGGTGCGACCGCACCCACAACCCGATCTTCCCCCTCGATCAACAGGGGACTCTGCTCATGCCCAATCCGCTGGGCGAGGAGAGGCGCGCACACTCAAGCAATCACCGCTTTGCCGGCACCGACGTCTGGGTACGCGACATCCGCCAGGTCATCGACGACGCCATCACGCGCGCGCAGCCCACGGACGGCAAGGTCACCCTGCTCGGCCATTCGCTCGGTGGGCTGCGCGTCGGGCGGACCCTCTACGCAGCCAACCCCAACCCACTCCTTCCCGGAAGCTCTGACGTCATCGCGAAGGTCAACCGTGCCGTGTTCATGTCGTCGCTCTTCGGTGTACCGACTGAGGAGACGGAGCCTTCGACGGGCTTCGTCACGTACCCGCTGACGCTCGACCGCCGCCCGGGGGCACCGGTGCTGCCGCCGGATCGCGAGGCCGTGTGCACCGGGCGTGTCGTGCCCGGCAGCCAGGATCAGTTCTGGGAGCAGATCATGGAGCAGGACACCGAGGGGCGGAACTGGGGCGGGAGCGACCCCGGCAACCCGACCGGCCTCAACCGCTCGCCGACGTTCTCCAGCTACGGCTGGAACACCGCCGTCGCGGGGCAACTGACCCCGCCCACACTGGTCATCCACGGTCTCGAGGACGCCACCGCGCCGCCGGCCAACGCGTCCGCCATCTTCAACGCGCTCCCGGCGTCGATGACGAACAAGGTGCTCGTCCAGGTCGAGTGCGCCAGCCACCAGATGCCGATGGAGGGCTGCTCCGGCCCGCGCTGCACACCGGAGTCCGGAACCCCCTACGGCGGGCGCCCCGGTGAACCGTGGGCCGGCCCCCATGCCACGGTCAAGGCGGCACTGACCGAGTGGATCAGGAGCGGGACCTTCAACGGCTCCGCGAACGGACAGTTCACCGTCGACGAAAGCGGTGTGGCCAACGCCGGACCGTAGAGCGACCCAGGGCCCTCAGTTGGCAGCGGTGACAGCCGCGGTCAACGCCTGGGGTGCAGGCTCCGGGGCAACCCGGAGCCTCCACCCGTATCTGGCCGTCCCCACTTCTCCTCGATCCGCCCGACCCGCCACACCAGCAGGGCGACGACCCACGTCACGACGAAGAGGCCCACGACCACGAAGCCGGCGGTGTTGAGGTCGAGGCCGGCGATCCGGTTCCAGAACGGGCCGTGCAGGGCGAGGCGGTCGGCGAGGAGGCCGAGGAGTTCGACCGTGCCGATGAGCAGGGCGACCGCGACGGACAGGCCGGTGACGATGAGGTTGTAGTAGACCTTGCGGACCGGCTGGGAGAACGCCCAGCCGTAGGCGAAGTTCATGAACGTGCCGTCGATGGTGTCCAGGAGGGACATGCCGGCGGCAAAGAGGACCGGCAGGCAGAGGATCGCGTACCAGGGCAGACCGGATGCGGCACCCGAGCCGGCCAGGACGAGCAGGGCGACCTCGGTCGCGGTGTCGAATCCGAGGCCGAAGAGCAGGCCCAGCGGGTACATGTGCCAGGGCTTGGTGATCGACCTGGTGGCGCGGCCCAGGAGGCGGTTCATGAAGCCGCGGTTGTTCAACTGCTCTTCGAGGGCCGCGTCGTCGTAGCTGCCCGAGCGCATCCGGCGGAACACCTTCCAGATCCCGGCGAGGACGACCAGGTTGATCGCCGCGATCAGACAGAGGAAGGCTCCGGAGACCGTCGTACCGATCAGACCGGTGATGTCGTGGAGGCGGGAGTCGTCGTCACTGACCGGTCCGGCCAGGGTCTTCACGCCGAGGGAGAGCAGCAGCGCCAGGGCGAAGACGACGCTGGAGTGGCCGAGTGAGAACCAGAAGCCGACCGACAGCGGCCGCTGCCCCTCCCCCATCAGCTTGCGGGTGATGTTGTCGATCGCCGCGATGTGGTCGGCGTCGAAGGCGTGCCGCATACCGAGGGTGTACGCGGTGACGCCGATGCCGATGCCGAAGGACTGCTGACCGATGCTGTAGTGCTCGGGCGCCACGACAGCGACGAGGGTGAACCACCCGATGACGTGCAGGGCCAGCACGAACGCGGCCATGCCGCCGACCCTGCTCCACTCCTGCCGCGTCATGGAGGTGCGGACGCGGTGCCAGGCCGTGCGCCGCGAGGGGGCCGTGGCGGGGAGGGTCGGAGTGGAGTCAGGGGCAGCCGTCATCGGGGAGGGAGCGTCTTTCTTCCGGAGGGCGGCTGCGCTGTACAGCCTGCGGCCATCCTCCGGTACTTGCAAACCATGTGCAGTAAAGGCCGCGGCAGTTCTTCCCCATGGAAACCAAACCCGCGGGCCATGGAGAGGGAAAGCGCGCAGGGTCGGGACGGCGGACGGCCGTCAGGGAACGGCGTTCGGGCCGTCCGGCCGCCTGCGGCGCTGCTCCACCATCTCCCGGCTCAGATCCTCCGTCTCCGCGTCGGTCAGCCGCTCGAAGCCGTCCTGGGTGATCACCGAAACGCTGGGGAAGATCCGGCGGTTGATGTCCGGTCCGCCGGTCGCCGAGTCGTCGTCGGCCGCGTCCCACAGTGCGTGCAGCGCGGCCAGGGCCGCCTCGTGCCGGGACATGCCCGAGCGGAACAGCTTCTTGAGGGCGCCGCGGGCGTACGGCGACCCGGAGCCCTCGGCGTGGAAGTCGTACTTCTCGTACGGTCCGCCGGTGACCTCGAAGTCGAAGATACGGCCCCGCGCGCCCTCGGGCGCCCTGGTGTCGTAACCGGCGAGGAGCGGCACCACGGCGAGACCCTGCATGGCCTGGCCGAGGTTCTGCCGGATCATGCCGGCCAGGCGGGACGCCTTCGCCTGGAGGGACATGGGGATGCCCTCGATCTTCTCGAAGTGCTTCAGCTCGACCTGGTACAGCTTCACCATGTCCAGCGCGAGCCCGACGGTGCCGGCGAAGGCGACCGCGGTGTGGTCGTCCGCGGGATGGACCTTCTCCAGGTCGCGCTGGGCGATGAGGTTGCCCATGGTGGCCCTGCGGTCGCCGGCGATCAGTACACCGTCGCGGTAGGTGAGGGCCAGCACCGTGGTGCCGTGCGGGAAGCGGTCGGGTGCGGCCCGGACGCCGTCGGGGAAGGGGCGGCGCATGGGCAGCAGGGCCGGGCGGTGTGCCGCCAGGAAGTCGGTGAACGACGAGGTCCCCGGAGTGAAGAACTCCTCCCCCAGCCGCCCCTCGTGCTCAGTGCTCGCCATGGCACTCCCCCTCCGCCGTTCGGCCGACAACCGGACTCCTACCTGAACGGGCCGACCGGGAAACGCCTTTGGCGCTCACAGGGCCCGACGCCGGACGAGCACCCCGAGCACCACCAGCCCGGGAAACAGCGGCAGTCACACGGTCAGCAGCCGGTGGCCGAGCACGGCGGAGTCGGCCACCGCGGCCGGTGCGCCGACGGAGGTGAGGGCGAATGCGAGCACCGCTCGAGGAAGCCGAGCGCCGAGAGTGGGCAGCAGGGCGGCCGCGGTACTGGCGGCGAGGTGGAGCAGTGCCACGCGGGCGGGCGCAAGGGGCAGCGCGACTGCCCGCGTGGCGACGACGAGCGCGCCGGCGGTGCCCTCGACCACGACCGCCGTGCCCGCACCGGCGACCGGAATGCCGCAGCACATCAGGAAGTGCAGGCTCACCGCGCCCGCCGGGCAGAACCTGGTTGGCGTCGGAGGTGGCGAACGTGCCGCGACGAGCCACTCGAGGGCAGTCGCCCGGGCACCGCGCCCTGCTGGGCGAGCGCCGCCCAGGGCCACGTCGCGAGGGTCGCCGCGGTGGCGACCAGGAGCCGGCCGTGGTCCGAGGCGGCGAGCCGGACCGCGCCGGATTAAGGCCGGCCAGTGACGCCTCGCCGGCCGGACCACGGCGACCAGCACGGTCAGTGTGAGGGCGGTGTGCCAGTAGGCGCGTCCACGCTTGGGTTTGGCGAGCAGCTCATCCGGCGTCATGCCCGTCCGCCCGCGCCCGGCGCCGGGGCGATGCGGACCTCAAGGCCGTCGAGGCGGTGCCGCTCCCAGTCGCGGGCGTACCGGGGCGGGGTGCCGCCGGGGGCGGTGAGGGCGCCGACCGGGATGCTGCGCGTGGTCCGCAGAATCTCGGCCGTCGTGGTGTTGGCGTTGTGGCCGCGGGTCGCGCCGGACGAGCAGCCGGTGTAGTAGGCGACGGGGATGGCCTCGTGCCCGGTGAGGAGGCAGGGCGGGCGTACGCCGAGGCGGTGGAGCTCTGCGGCGGAGCGGGCCCAGTCCTGGCGGCCCGCGGTGCTGCGCTCCACGGTGCGGTCCAGGACGGCGTACTGCACGGCCAGATGTCCGGCCAGCCCGACGCCGATCACGGCGGCGGCCGCCGGGCGCCACCGGCCGTTCGGTCTCTTGGCCAGGTGGAGCAACGCGTCCGCGACCGGGATGGCGAGCAGGGCGTAGGCCGGCAGGAGGAAGCGGGGCGCCGCGTATCCGATCATGAACAGGTACGGGAAGGCGGCCGTCGCGGCGCAGAGCAGCGGGACCGCGGTGCGGGTGGTGCGACCGGCCAGGACGGCGATCGCCAGAGCGCAGGCGGCGAGCAGAGGCAGGACGAACCACCAGGCGTAGACGACCGGGTGGGGCATCTGGCCGTCGCAGGGCCGGCACAGGGTGCTGCCGACCAGGCTGCGCACCTGGTCGTCGACCGCGAGGTTCCAGCCCAGGTCGCCCTGGATCCGGGAGGCCTGGTTCAGCCGCTCCCGCAGGCCGCCGTAGCTGACGAACGCCTCGATCACCCACTCGGCGCCGCCTGCCACGAGGCCCGCCGCCAGGGCGATCCCGAGCCCCCGGTGCCGTGCCGCGACCGCGAGGACGAGCAGAGGGAGCACGATCCATACGGCGTCGGTGGGCCGCATCCACGCCATCACCGCGGCACCGGCCAGGACGCCCCACAGGGCCCGTCCGTCGAGGCGGTCGGCGCGGGCGCGCAGGAAGCAGCCGACGCAGAGCAGGGCGCCGAACGCGACCCAGAGGTTGGGCATGGCCTGCGGGCCGTAGAAGAGGGTCACCCACAGGGTGGCGAACAGGGCGCCCGCGCCGGCCAGGACGCGGGGCGGGAACAGTCCGCGCCAGGCGCGCAGGGCCAGGTACAGGGCGAGTCCGGACAGGACGGCGAGATAGACGCGCAGCAGGGTCGTGGACGAGGACCAGGAGGCGACGGGCCACACCAGCAGCGAGACGCCCCGCGCGCGTGGTGCGCTGAAGAAGGCGGCCGGAGCCTCGGTGCCGACCTGGCTGACGTACACCACCTCGTCCCAGCCGAGGCCCATCGTGGGCCGCGCGAGGAGGAGTTGGGCGAGGGTGAAGGCACCGGCCACCGCCGCGAGCAGGCCCTCGCCGCGCGCTCGCCAGGACCCGCCGGGCATGGTCGCCGCGTAGCGCCGCTCCATGCTCGTGAGCATGGGCTTCGTGCCGTGCGTCATCGTCCACCCTTCATCCCTGCAAGTCCAAATCCCTACAAGTCCGAAAACAGGCACAAACTAACCCGTAAGGGATGTTGACGCAGTGTGGAGTTCGGCCAGGTGCCTGATGCCGGCGGGTGACACACTCTGCGGTGTGAGCCTGACCTTCGACGATCTCCTCACCCGCGCCCGGTCCCTGCCCCGGGACGGCCGCCGCGCAGTCCTCGGTGTCACCGGCAGCCCCGGCGCGGGCAAGACGACGCTCGCCGAGCACCTGGTGCGGGAGCTGAACGGTGCCGGGGACCCCTGGGTCGCGCATGTGCCCATGGACGGCTTCCACCTCGCCGACGTCGAACTGGACCGGCTCGGCCGCCGGGACCGCAAGGGCGCGCCGGACACCTTCGACGCGGCGGGGTACGCGGCGCTGCTGCGGCGGCTGCACGAGGAGGCCGGTGGCGACACCGTGTACGCGCCCGGCTTCGAGCGGGTCCTGGAGCAGCCGATCGCGGGCGCCGTTCCGGTGGAGCCGACGGCCCGGCTGGTGGTGACCGAGGGCAACTACCTGCTGCTGGACACGGGCGCGTGGGCGCGGGTGCGCCCGCAGCTGGACGAGGTGTGGTTCTGCGAGCTCGACGAACCCGAGCGGATCGGGCGGCTGGTCGCCCGGCACGAGGAGTTCGGCAAGGCCCACGAGCAGGCGGTGGCCTGGGTGCTGGGCTCGGACCAGCGCAACGCGGAACTGGTCGCCGCGACCCGCGACAGGGCCGACCTGGTGGTGCCGGGCACGGCACTGCCCCTCCCGCGGGAGACGCCGGCCGCCCGCGCGAAGGCCTGACCGGATGGGGCTGGACATCACGGTTGTGGCCGTGGACTGGGAGCGGCTGGAGTCCACGCCGGTGAGTGAGCGGCTTGCGCTGCTGGAGGAGGCCGCGTTTCCCGACGTCGACCTCGACTGGGACGCGCCGCCCGAAGCGGGGTGGGTGTGGCCGGAGGTAGCGGGTCCGCACTGGTGCGGCCGGTACGCGTTCCGCTGCACCAGCGGCTCGTACAAGCCGCACTTCTGGGCCGGGGAGGCCTGGGAGGACGTACGGGACTTCGCCGCTCCGGCGCTCAGGGAGAGCCTCGACGGGTTCCTGCGGGGCCTGTTCTGGCACGACGACCCCGCGCCGCCGCCGCTCGACGGCCTCCTCCACGGCGACCCCGGTCCCCGGCGGCCCGGCCTGCTCGTCGCGTGCCCGCCGAAGGCGGTGGCGGAACTGGGCGCACGGTGGGCCACCGCCGAACCGCTGTTGGACGGACTGCGCGAGGTGTACGCCGTCCACGCCGCGCGTCCCGGCGGATGGATCGAGGACTTCGACGCGTTCGCCGTACTGCTCCGCGAGTGGGCCGCGGTCGTGGGCGAGGCCGAGCGGCGGGGGTGGGGGCTGCTCGGCCTGCCCTGGTGACCGTGACGGGCGGCGGCGCCCGGTGGCCTACTCGGCCCGCAGGGTCAGCTCCGGCTCCCCGTGCGCGTCGCCCGCCGCCTCGCCGATCACGGCGGTGAACGCCTCGGTGCGGACGGCCAGCCCTGAACCGTCGTACGCGAACGTGGGCGCGAACCCGCCCGTCGGTCCGTAGCGTACGGCGAAGACGTGCAGGTCCTCCGGGGCACCGGGGGCCGGTTCCGCCTCCAGGGCCGTCGAGCCGACCAGGTGCCGCCAGCCCTCGTCGGGGTTGCCGTAGCCGCGGGGGTCGGCCGCCAGGGCGAAGGCCGCCTCTTGCTGGGTCCGTTCCGCGCGGGCGTCGAAGTGATCCGCACCGTCCGACTCGGGGTGGGTGAGGCGGAGTTCGCCCGCCGACGTGACCTGGCCCTGCGCGGTCCGGCGCACCCGGTCGCCGTCGTCGGCGGCGTACGGCAGGCCGGCGAGCAGATACGGCGTTCCGGGCAGCCGTTCCACCGCGACGGTCGTCCAGAGGCTGGTGCCGTCGGTGACGTACAGGGACCGCACATGCCGCAGGACGTGATCGCGGCCGACGACCGGCTTGGTGACCAGCTTGGCCGCGAGGCCGCCGGCGCGGACGTCCCTGACACGGACCTCGCCCATGGGGCGGCAGAACAGGAAACCGTCCGCCACCGGGCCGAAGCCGTGCTGCCGGTTCACCGCGGCCGGGAGGTAGTACGTGCCCGCCGCCTCGACCAGCGACGGCGTCATACGGTCGTCGAAGGCCACCGAGACCGTCCCTGCGCGGAGTTGGTGGCGTGTGGGCGTCGTGGACGGCGTGCGGTGCCAGCGGGTGCTGTCCTGGATCTGCCAGACCAGCATCCAGGCGAAGTGACCGTCGACTCCCCCGTCCGCCTTGACCGCATGCCGGCCCCAGCGGGTGTCACCCCGGTAGCGCCCCAGGTCGGAGCCGATCCGGGCGCCGAAGTAGCGCAGCCCGAGGACCGACTCGAAGCCGCTGTGCTGCTCGCTGTAGCGCGGACCGCCGTTGTCGAAGCCGCCGCCCGTGAGGCGGGCGTCGACGTAGCGGGCGAGTGCGTCGCCGTCCTCGGCGAAGATCTCCTCGCCGCTGATCCGGTGGGCCTGGGCGAGGAAGGACAGGGAGATCGGGCCGTAGTTGTTGTCGTAGGCGCCGCCGTGTTCCGGAGGCAGCAGTGCACCGCGGTCCGCGACCCGGTGGGCCCGGATCCTGTCGGTGTACAGGGCGATCGCGCGCGTACGCATCTGCTCGCCCTGGTCCGGCGGGAGATGACGGGCCAGCATCAGCCCGCCGACGACGCAGCCGATGGCCTGGTTGCCGGCCTCCTGCGGGTTGAAGAAGGTCGCCTCGGTGAGCCAACGCCAGTAGCCGTGCGCCACGTCGAGGAGTTCGGCGCGCTGTCCGTCGTCGACGAGGCCCTCGGCCAGGTCCAGCACATCGACGGCCTGGAGGAGCGCCCACACCGTGCTCGGCCAGTCGCCGATGGGGTGCGCGCCGGAGGCCAGGGTGTAGCGGGCGTAGGGCAGACCGGAGTCGCGCACCGTCAGGTTCGGGTAGCCGGGGTTGTCCCCGGTGTAGACCCGCTCGCGCAGATGGAAGGCGAGGCTGCGGCGCACCGCCTCCGGCAGCCTGGGGTCCTTGCCGCGCTGCCAGGCGAGGGCGAGGAGCGAGGTGATGCCGAGCGATGTGTCGCCGATGTCGTCGACGCAGTCCGGGTGCTCCAGGTTGCCCTCCGGCGTGAGCCGGGCCAGGGCCTGCTCGACGACGTCGGCGAGGACCGCGTCGTACGCCTCGGGGCTGTCCGGCAGATCGTGCAGCGGGCCGCGCTGGTGCGGGAGGTGTACGGGAGGGGACGTGAGGTCCACGGGGATCAGCCCTTCATGCCTGAGATGGCCATGGCGTGGTGTGTCGGGGTCACACGACAGGTGCGGGCCGACGGGCGTGCAGTGCGACGGTCAGTGTGTGCGGGCCGAGTCCAGCGATGTAGACGCGGTTCCCGGTCGTCGCGTCGGTACCGCCGACCACGGTGTAGTCCTGACCCGGGTCGTACCGCAGTATGTCGCTGCGGTCCGGTCCGGCAAGCGGCTCGCCCGCCTCGACACCGGTCTCGACCCGGATCTCGTCGTCGCCGACCCTGTAGGTCATTGGACCGGTCGTCAGGCACCAGCGTCCGTCGCCGATCGGTACGGCGCCCTCCGGCACGCCGCCCGGCCGGAAGGTCAGTTCGAGGGCCCAGGGCACCGGTGGTCCGCCGATGTCGATCCGCAGATCGGCCCCGTCCTCCCGCAGATCGACCTCGACTCGGGTCGTGTGGGAGACCTCGTCCTGAGGGCGGTCGGGGAAGGCCATCGCCGCGGAGAAGCGGCCCTCGTCCACCAGGCGGTAGGCGCCGTCGTCGCGCCTTTGGTCCTTCGGGAGCGGCTGGTAGTAGGCGGTTGTGAGGGTCTGGGTGAGCCGGTACCGGTTGTCGGCGAGCTGTTCCATGTCGGCGGCGCGGAACGGGCCCAGGTCGAAGAACACCCGCGAGAGGCGGACCGCGTCGAGGACGGCGGCACCGGCGAACATGCGCAGGAAGGTGGGGTTGCAGGCGAGGCCCGAGCGGATGCGCCGGTGCTCGGGCACGTCGGAGCCGCCGTACACCACGGTGTGCGCGGTGAACGAGGCGTGTGCGGCGAGGTGTGCGGTGGGGAGGTACCGGTCGCGCGGGAACTTCTCCGCGTCCGGGGCCGGCAGGGCGCGGCACAGATCCGGGGTGAGGAGGGCCTGGGCGAGCAGGTCGGGGTCGTCGATGCCGTCGGCGGCCGCCAGGCGGGCTGCGCGGGCGAAGTCGCCCCGGCCGGTGCGGATCGCGAGCAGCCGGTAGTGCGGCAGGTAGGGCCACAGCGCGAACGAGAGCTTCTGGTCCTGGCGGCGCGAGTGGACGGTCTCGACCGTGCCGTCCGGCCTGATCAGGTCCAGGGTCGTGGCGAGGTTGCGTTCGACGGCGTCCAGCAGGTCGCTGCGCCCGAGCACCTCGGCCAGCAACAGCAGCGCCGGGTTGGTCACGATCGACGCGTAGACGGCACTGCGTTCCGAGTACAGGCCCTCCGTGTCGATGTCGACGCCCTCGGCGAGCCACTCCTCGACGCGGTCGAGCAGCCGGTCGTCGGGGAACGACCGGTGCAGACGGGCGAGCGCCGCGCTCAGCTCCCAGCGGTGGTTCGGGGTGTGCACGCCACCGGTCAGGAGACTGGCGGTGGCGGCGCCGGCGATCTCGGCGAGCGCGGCCGTCACCTCGCCCAGTTCCGGTCCCGCGTCGGCGGCGAGGACGTAGGCGTCGCACACGTCGTTGACGGTGAACGCGGAGTCGGGCGGTGACTGGACGTTGTCGCCGCCCGCGAAGAGACCGGAGGGCGTCTGCGCGGCGCGCAGGGCGCGGAGGTGGGTCGTCGCGGCGGCGACCGCCTGGCCGCTGCCGTGCAGGGCCGAGTCCGGGGAACGGTAGGCCGCGATCAGGGTCTTCGCCCGGCGGGCCAGAACGCGGTGGGTCACACCGACGGGTTCCCGGTCCGGGTCGGCCGCCAGGGGGGCGGCCGACCGGTCGGCCGCGCGGGCCACCGCGCGGATGAACTCGTGGTCGAGCGGGTCGGGCAAGGTCAGTCCTTCAGGCCGGCGTTGATGTCGGCGTTCATGACGTACTTCTGGAACACCAGGAAGACGATGATCAGAGGGATCATGGAGATGACCGAACCGCCGAGCAGCACCGACCAGTTGATGTTCTGGGCCCCGACGAGGCTCTGGATACCGATCTGCACGGTGAACTTCTCGGGGTCGTTCAGCATCAGCAGCGGCCAGATGTAGTCGTTCCACCGCCACTGGAACGACAGGATGGCGAGCGTCAGCATGATGGGCCGGGAGATCGGCACCATGATCCTCAGGAAGATCGACAGCTCACGCGCGCCGTCGATGCGGGCGGCCTCGATGAGCTCGTCGGGGACCGTCAGGAAGAACTGGCGGAACATGAAGCAGCCGGTCGCGGTGAGCAGGGCCGGGAGGATGATGCCGGCGAGCGAGTTGTAGAGGCCGAGGTCGCGGACCACCAGGAACAGCGGGGCGAGCATGACCTCGCCCGGCAGCATCGTGGTGGCCAGGATGCCGACGAAGAAGGCCTTGAGCCACTTGTTGTCGTACTTGGCCAGCGCGTAGCCCGTACAGCAGCTGACTCCCACCGTGAGGATCGTCGCGATCACACACACGATGGTCGTGTTGATGAAGTACTGGGAGAAGTTGGCGCTGTCCCACGCCGCCTTGTAACCCGACACGGTGGGGTTGTCCGGGAACAGCGTCAGCGGAAGGGAGAACAGGTCTCCCGCCGGTTTGAAGGAGCTGAGGACGAACCACAGCACCGGCACGGAGTAGAGGGCCGCCAGGACCCACAGCAGTGTCGTCGCGGGCACCGCGCTCCGGAGCCCGCCGCTACGGCCGCTGCGGGGCCCCTTCTTGGAGACGGACCGGACGGAATCGGCGTCGACCTTGCGCGGCATGTCTGTGGTTGTCATCGGTTCTCCACCCGCCGGTTGACCATCATCTGGATGATCGCGACGACCATCAGGATGAGCATGAGCACGAACGACGCGGCGCTCGCGTAGCCGATCTGGCCCGTCTTGAAGCCGGTCTGGTAGATGTACTGGACAAGCAGGTTGTTCGACGTTCCGGGTCCGCCGTTGTTGAGGGAGGCGAACAGCGGATACTCCTTCATCGCGTGGATCGTGTTGAGCAGGATCACGATGAAGGACGTCGGCGCGATGCTCGGCAGGGTGATGCTGATGAACTGGCGCCACGGGCCGGCGCCGTCGAGCGCGGCCGCCTCGTAGTACGACGTCGGTACGTTCTTGATCGCCGCGATGAACAGCAGCATCGAGAAGCCCGTCCAGGCCCAGGACGCCGCCACCACGACCACGATCAGCGACAGGTCCGCGTTCGACTGCCACGGAACGGCACTTCCGCCGACCTTCTCGATGAGGTAGTTGACCAGTCCGAAGTTCTCACCGAACAGCCACCGCCACAGGACACCCACGACGATGGGCGACAGCAGCCACGGGATGAAGAAGAAGACGCGGGCGACCGACACACCCTTCGCGTGCTTGCTCACCAGCACGTTGGCGATGAGCAGCGAGAACACGAAGTTCAGCGGAACGAACAGCACGGTGTACAGCAGCGTCCGGGTCAGCGCGTCGTAGAAGGTGGAGTCCCCGGCCAGGTTCTGGTAGTTGTCCAGTCCGACGAACTGGAACGCCCCTACGCCCGTGTAGTTCGTGAAGGAGTAGACGAGCCCGATCACCGCCGGCCAGAGGAAGAACAGCGCGAAGAGCACGACATTGGCCGCGATGAGGACGAGCGGCGCGAGGGTGTACTTGCTGCGTCTCCTGGGCGGGCTCACGGACACGTCCGAGGCGCGTTTTGTCATCTTCCTGACTCCGTGCTGGTGGATTGGATTGCTGGGGGCTCACACCATGAGCCCGGCATCACATCGGGTCCACAGGGCCGGGCGGCGGTGTCTGGACCCCGCCGCCCGGGCCTGTGGCCTGCGATCAGCCGCCGACCTGCTGGTTGTAGCCGTCCACGATGTTCTGCAGGGCCTTGTCGGCCGACTGCTGGCCGTTGATCGCCTTGCCGAGCTCCGTCTTGGTCGGGTCCTCGGTGAGGCTCTTGCCCTTCAGCACCCAGTTCGTCTGCGCGCCGTTGAAGTAGCCGGAGATCGGGTCGTAGAGCGGGATCGACTCGTTGTACAGCTTGAACGCCGCCTGCGCCGCCTCGGACTCGAAGGGGTACTTCGGGGTCAGACCGCTCTCGACCGGCAGGAAGCCGGACGCCTCGCACAGCGCCTGGTAGTGGGCCGGCTCGTACAGCCAGGACAGGAACTTCTTCGCGGCGGTGGCCGCGTCGGCGTTGTTGTTGAAGCCCACCGTCATGCCGCCGCTGTTGACGTCACTGGCCTGCACCGGCTGGGCGGGAGTCGGGACGCTCGCCCACTCGAACTTCTTGATGCTCTCCGCGAAGGCGGGAACCTGCCACACGCCCGACCAGTAGGCGACGACGTCACCGCTCTGGAACATGGCGGACGGGTCGGCGCCGCTGGTCCACACCGACTTCGGCATGGTCTTGTCGTCGTTCCATCCGACGAAGGTGTTCACGGCCTTCTTGGTCGCCGCGTCGACCGAGAACTTGCCGGAGTCGTCGGCGTGGACGTACTTCCCGCCCATCTCGTACACCATGGCGCGCAGCCGGGACGGCGACTGGTCGAACGTCAGGGAGTACTTGGCGTCGGTCTTCTCCCGGACCTTGTTGGCCGCCTTGATGAACTCGGTCCAGGTCCAGGTCTTCTCGGGCGAGGTCGGGAAGGAGACCCCAGCCTTCTCGAAGAGCGACTTGTTGATGAACATGCCGGACGCGGTGACGTCCGAGGGGATGGACAGCACCTTCCCGGACGAGTCCTTGGCGACGAAGTTGGCGTTGATCTTGTTGGTCTTGTTGTTGGCGATGTCGCTGAGGTCGATCAGCTTGTTCGACCAGATCGGGTCCAGCGCCGGAACGGCCGCCACGTCGGGCAGGGAGTTCGCCTGCGCGGCGTTGTGCAGCTTCGTCGTGTAGCCGTCGTAGGGGATGTTGACGAGCTTGACCTTGACGCCGGTTTCCTTCTCGTACTGCGCCACCATCTTCTTCCAGCCCGCGTCCTGCCCCGGAACCGTGGAGATCCAGAACGTCAGCGACTTGGAGGTACCGCCCGAGTCGGATCCGCCTCCGCAGGCGGAGAGCAGCAGGACACCTGCCGTGGCCACGGCAGCGAGGGGGACAAGGCGGCGCATACCGCCGCGGCCGAGTCGGCGGGAGCGCCGCACACCCACAGTGGTCATCTTCGATCCCTTTTCGTCATAGGGGACGGAGCACGGCGCCGACCGAAGCGGCACGGGTGCATTTTGCAGGAAAATTTGCTTTCCGGAAGGGGCGGCCTCGCCCGGCCGCGTGGTCCACGCGGGGCGAGGTCCCCGGCCGTCCTGGCCGTCACCGCACGGGCTCGCCCTCGTGCGGTTGCCGTACGTCGAGTACGGGCGGGAGTTCGCCCCAAGCCGGCTGTCCCGGCCGACTTAGAAAGCGCTTGTCCGGACATTGGCAGACCGAGTCCGAAACCGTCAATCCTTCGTCCGCGCCACCTCGGTCACGGTTTGGACTCCTCTGGCGACCGCGAGGCGGGCCGCGCCGACCACGGTGCCGAGATCACCGACCTGGCTGCTGACCACCTCGGTGGGCCAGCTCAGCCGCTCCAGCTCGGCCCGCACACCGGGCAGGAGCTGCGGAGACGCGCCGGTGCTGCCGCCCAGCACGAGCAGTCCCGGATCCAGTACGGCGGTCACGGCGGCGGCCAGCCGGCCCACGTCCACGGCGTGCCGGGCGACGACGGCACGGGCCGGGGCACTGCCCTGTCCGGCGAGCGCGAAGAGCTCCTCGGCCGTACGCGGGCCGGTGCCGTCGGTGTCCGGCCATGCCTCGGCGGCCCGGCGCAGCAGGGAACGGGCCCCGATGTACTCCTCCAGGGCCTCGTGGCGGGGCTCCAGGTCGTCGTCCCAGGGGTAGGGCAGCCGGGCGAGCTCTCCGGCGGCTCCGTTCGCCCCGGCCAGCACCTGCCCTCCTACGACGATGCCCAGACCGATACCGACGCCGATCCGCAGATAGCCGAAGGTGTGACGGCCGCGCGCCGCGCCCTCGTGCAGTTCAGCGAGCGCGGCGCAGTTGACGTTGTTCTCCAGGTGGACGGGGACTCCGGGCGGCAGCGCGACGGCCACCGCGTCGAAGACGGGCCCGGCCTTGGCGGTCGCCGGGCGCATGCCGGAGCCCTCCTCGACCCGGGCGGTGACGTCACCGACGGCCACCACGATGGTGCGCAGCGGGGCGTCGGCGGGCAGCGCGCTCAGCGCGTCGCGCACCACGTCGGCCGCCTCGGCCCGGGGCCCGGTGGCCTCGGCGAGCAGGCTGCCGTCCAGGGCGCAGCCGCGGACCCGGGTGAGCGCGGGACCCAGGTCGACGGCGAGCACGGCACCGGCGGCCGGGCCGAGGCGGTACACGGCCGCGTTGCGCCCCGTGCCGCTGGAAGCGGTGCCGGAGTGGGCGGCCAGCTGGACGCCCTCCAGTTCGGCGACGGCGGCGGAGACCGTCGGTTTGGACAGCCGCGCAAGGCTGGCGAGCTGCGGCCGGGTCGCAGTGCCGGCCTGGGCGAGCACGGTGAATACGAGGTTTGCGCTCTCGGTCAGACGGGGGGCTCCCACCACGTCGTGTTCCACAGTTCCCCCAGGTGACAGGCTGCTCTCCCGGGCCGATCGGCTCGGCGGAAGGCTGCGATGGGTTGCCTTGGCGGCACGCGTTGTCGCCCCGGCCGAAAGGCCCGGGAAGCCGACTGCGCGACGCCTATTGACAGGCACTGTACTTCGTTAGTTAACTTCCTAACGAACGTCACGGTACTCGCCTGCCGTGGTCCGTCCAGAGGCCCGTCCCGGGGCTTCCCTAGCCTTCCAACTGTCTTGCCCCTCCGGCACGGTTCGCCCGCCGTCGCAGCACACAGCGCACCGACGAAAGAGGATCCGTGCAGGTCACCCCTTTGTCTGGCCCTCTGATGGTCGGCATCGACGTGGGCGGCACCAAGACGCATCTGCGCGCGCTCACGGGCGGCACCGTCCTGGCCGATCACGTCCGTCCCAGCAGCGGCTGGCGGCCGTACGATCCGGTGGCCGCCGCCGGCTGGCTGGCCGCGCTGCTCGCCGAGGCCCTTCCCAAGGGCACGCGCCCGTCCGCACTGGCCGTTGGCGCCCACGCCTGCGAGACCGCGCGCCAGTGCGCACAGATCAGTACCGCCCTCCAACTGCACTTCGACGCGCCCGCGCTGGTCATGGGCGACGCCGAACTCCTCGTGCCCGCAGCGGGCCTGGACAAGGGTGTCGGCCTGGTCGCCGGCACCGGATCCGTCGCCGTGGGCCGCTTCGCCGACGGCACACCGGTCCAGGTCGGCGGCTGGGGCGCGCTGCTCGGTGACGAGGGCGGCGCCGCCGGTGTCGTCCGCGAGGCCGTCCGTGCCGTATGGGCCGCGCACGACCGCGGCGAGGAGCCCGACGCGCTGGCGCTCGGTCTGCTGGCCGCTTTCGACGTCCCTGAAGTACCCGCGCTCGGCGCCGCGTTGGAGTCCGTCACGGCACCCTCCGCCGAGTGGGGCCGGCACGCCCCGGCCGTCTTCGCCGCCGCCGAGGCCGGCTCCCCGCTCGCCCGCACCGTGATCGCCGAGGCCGGCCGCGCCCTGGCCGCGCTCGTCGAACGCCTCGCCGCCCGTGGGGTGGTGGTCGACGATGTCGTGGTCGCGGGCAGTACCGTCCTCTCCCAGCCCCCGCTGTACGACGCCTTCGTGTCGGCGCTGGAGGAGAGCGTGCCCACGGCCCGGCCGCGTCCCCTGCGGGCACCGCCGGTCGAGGGCGCGGTGGCGATGGCCCGTTCACTTCTGTGACACCTGTCGGACGCCGGGCCATCCCGAGTCCGACACAACTCGCCCGTAGATCTTCGCTCGTACGACTCGGCCCCAAGCGCTTTCTCCGCGCCTCGCGCGTTCCCCGCGCACCGGACGGTCGAGTCGGTCATTTGGATCTCTTCCCGGCCGTACGGCCGACGAACTCAAGAGAGGCTCGCATGCCGTCACCCGCCGGGCTCCACGCCAACCCGTCGATGAACAGAAGGCGCTTTCTGCTGACCTCCGTCGGCAGCGGGGCGGCCCTGGTGGCCGTCCCCGCCTTCGCCGGCTGGCTCCCCACCGCGGACGCCAAGGCCGCGACGGGCGCCGCCGCATTCGTCGACGACTACAAGACCAATGTCGTCGCGAACCAGACGCCCGAGACCAACGCCGTGATCCGCGTCCTCGGCGGCTTCGCGAAGGTGTGGAAGACCGGCGGCGCCTGGAACACCGGCACCCCGCTCCTGCCCGAGGTGCTGCGTGCCAACATGCGCTACTGCGCCCGGATCACCGCCGCGCGCACCGACGCCCAGGCGAAGGAATCGTTCATCATCGACCGGCAGCACCAGAGTTACTCGGTGATCGCCGGGCTCGGTCCGCTGGCCGACCTGTACAAGTCGGGCGCCAAGGCGGTCACCTCGATCACCAGCGCGCCGGACGGCACTCCCGCCGGGAAGATCAGCGACGCCCTGCCCGCCGACGCGCCGGCCGGTTCCGCGATCGGCGCCGGCTCGTACGACTCCGAGCTCGGCAACGTGGCCAAGCTGGTCGACACCGTGCGCGGCCCCTTCGCCTCCGGCAACCCTGCCAAGTTCGCCTTCCAGTACCCGCGTCCGTGGCGCATGAACGAGGACAGCGAGGTCGTCGACACCGGCGAGAAGGACGAGTTCGGTTTCCCCGTCTACGAGTCCGAGGTGGTCGTCGCCCCGCAGCTGCTGCGCCAGCGCAGCGAGAACCCGGCCGAGGACGGCGGCTTCCCCAGCGGGCACACCAACGCGCTGCACCTGGCGGCCCTGGCGTACGCCTACGCCGTGCCCGAGCGGTTCCAGGAGCTGGTGACCCGCGCCTTCGAGCTCAGCCACACCCGCATCGTGGCCGGCATGCACTCCACGGTCGACGTCCTCGGCGGCCGCGTCATGGCCACCGCCCTGGCCGCCGCCGCCCTCACCGACCCGGCCAACGCGGAGCTCAAGGCCGCCGCCCGCGCCCAGGCCCTGGCGTACTTCGCGGAGCACACCGGCACGACGGCCGACACGCTCCACGCGTACGCCCACTCGGCCTCCGCCGGCACCGACCCGTACGCCGACCGCGACGCCAACGCCCGTACGGTCAAGCCCAAGCTGACGTACGTGCTGACCCGGAGCGGGCGCGACCAGCCCCTGACCGTGCCGAAGGGCGCGGAGGTGCTGCTGGAGACGCGGCAGCCGTACCTGGACGCGGCGCAGCGTCGCGAGGTGCTGCGCACGACCGCGCTGCCCGCCGGGTACGTCCTGCTGGACGGCTTCGAGCAGTGGGGGCGGCTCGACCTGTTCACGGCGGCGGACGGTTACGGGGCCTTCGAATCCGACGTGACCGTCTCGCTGGATGCTGCGGCCGGGGGCTTCGGCGCGGCGGACACCTGGCGCAACGACATCCGCGGCGAGGGCGGTCTGACCAAGCGCGGCACCGGCACGCTCACGCTGACGGGGCACAACCGCTACCACGGCGGCACGGTGGTCGAGGACGGCGTACTGGTCGCCGGTTCGGCGAACGCCCTCGGGCAGGGCGACGTACGCGTGGTGGGCGGCACGCTCCGCGCGGACAAGGTGGTGCGCGTGCGCGGTGCGTACGTCCAGGAGGGCGACACGGCCCTGGACCTGCTGCTGCGCAAGAACCACGGTCCGGCGCTGGAGGTGTCCGGCCGGGTGGTGCTGGGCCGGGGCAGCGTGCTGTCGCTGCGTGTCGACGCCGAGCGCCCGCCGGTCGCCGGGACCACGATCGCGGTCATCGAGGCACAGCGGCTGCGCGGCCAGTTCGACCGGGTGGAGCTGAACTCCGACACGCTGCGGGCCGTACCCGTCTACACGACGGACGGTCTGTCGGTACGACTCCTCAAGCGATAACCGCGTCCCTGGGCGGGAGCTGATGCAGAGTGGGCCCATGGGCCGGCTCTGGATCAGCACCCGCCGCCACGGGGTCGGCGGCACCGCGGAGCGGATGATGGCGCTCGACCCGCACTCGGCCCCGGCATCGCAGGCACGCCCCGCCGCGCCCCGCGCCTCGGACACTTCGCGTGCGTCCGCGGCCCCGCCCTGGCGGCGGTGGGTCGGGCGGCCCTGGTTCGTGCCCCTCCTCGTGGTCGTGCTGCTGGGCCAGATGGCCGTCGCGATGGTGACGACGGCCGTGCAGCAGACCCCGACGATCGACGAACCCGTGTACGTGGGCACGGCGGCCGAGTATCTGCACGAGCACCGGCTGCGGCACAACCCCGAGCATCCACCACTGGGAAAGCTGGTCATCGGCGCCGGGGTGGCACTGGCCGATCCGCACGTCGACCGCTCCTTCACCGGCGATCAGGGCCGGTTGGGGCGGCATCTGCTGTACGAGTCCGGCAACGACCCGTGGCGACTGATGCTGTTCGCCCGTCTCCCCGTGATCGTTCTGACGCTTCTGTTCGGGTTGACCGTGTTCGCCTTCGCCCGTGAACTCGCCGGTCCGGTGGGGGGATTGGCGGCCCTCGGGCTGTACGCCTTCTCCCCCGACCTCATCGCACACGGCTCCCTCGCGACGCTGGACGTTCCGGCGGCCGGGTTCGTCCTGACGTCGGTCTGGCTGGTGTGGCGGGCCCGGCGCCGGCCGCGGTGGTGCGTGCCACTCGCCGGCGTGGCGCTCGGGGCGGCGTTGGCGACGAAGATGAGCATGCTGGCGGCGGTCCCGGTGCTGCTGGCGCTCACCGCCCTGTCCGTGTGGTGTGCGAGGCCGGCGACCGAGCCGCGCCGCCGGGCGCTCGTGCGCGCGGTCGGGGGCGTCGGCGTCGTGGCGTTGGCCGCCGTCGCCGTCGTATGGGCCGCGTATCTCGTGGTCGATCCGAGGCTGCGCTGGACGCCGGAGCAGCCGGTGCCGGTCGTGCACGGGCTGCGGGGGCTGGTCGTGGATCTGCTGCCGTTCCCTGAGGCGTACCGGGACGGAGTGCGCGTCCAGTTCGCCTTCGAGAACCACCCCTGGCAGGGCTTTCTGTTCGGCCGGCTCTACACCGGCTCGCTCTGGTACTACCTGCCGGCCGCGCTGCTGGTGAAGACACCGCTCGGCATGCTGGCGCTGTGGGCGGCGGGTGTCGTCGCATTGGTGGCGGTACGGCGGCTGCGGCCGGTGGCGACGTATCTGCTGGTGCCCACGGGGGCGCTGCTGGCCGCGGCGATGCTCGGGTCGCGGGACTTCGGCACGCGGTACGCCGTGTTCGTGCCGATGTTCCTGGCCGTTGCGGCGGGCTGTGTGCTCGCGGTGCGACGGCGGTGGGTGCCGGTCGCGGCGGGGGCGCTGGTGCTGTTCGTCGCGGTCAGCTCGGTGCGGACGTATCCCTACTATCTGCCGTACTCCAACGAGGCGTTCGGGGGTCCGCAGAAGACGCGGCTGCGGTTGCACGACTCCAACGTGGACTGGGGCCAGGACCTCGGCCGGCTGGCCGAGCGGCTGCGCGAGCGGTATCCGGGCGAGCGCGTCTGGCTCGTGTACAAGGGCAGCGGGGTGCCGTCCTTCTACGGCATCCGCGCCGCCGATCCCCGCAAGGTGCCGGTCGGCGAAGTGCGCGGGCTGCTGGTCGTGTCGGACTCCTCGGCGGCCAAGGCGACCGGGCGGCTGGCCGAACTGATCGACAGCAGTCGTCCCATCGACACGGTCGGCCATTCGATCACGATCTATCGCCGCTGAGCGTTGCCCCTCGGAGTGCCCAGGGTCGCCACGATGTGTGGGCTATGTTGAAGCACTGTGGGAGACAAAGGAGGCGCACCGGTGCCATCGCCCCAGCAGGCACGCGCGCAGGCATCCGCGATCACCTCGGGAAAGCCGGCCTCGGAGGCCGAGGCATCCCCGACTTCCCAGCTCAGGACGCTTTTCGACCAGCCGAGGCTGTCGCCGGGGCAGCGACGCATCGCCCAGTACCTGATCGAGCACATCACCGAGGCCGCGTTCCTTTCGATCACCGATCTGGCGGACCGGGTCGGCGTGAGCCAGCCCTCGGTGACGCGCTTCGCCGCGGCGGTCGGCTTCAGCGGTTACCCCGCGCTACGGGAGAAGCTCCAGTCGATCGCCCTGGGCACCCTCGCCGGGGGTCCGGCGGCGGCCGAGGAGAACGGCGCCAACGAACTGCAGGCCGCGGTGGACGCCGAGATCGAGAACCTGGAGAACCTGCGGCGCGACTTCGCCTCCCCCGACCAGGTGATCGACATCGGTCGCAAGCTGTCGCAGTCGACCCCGCTGACCATCCTCGGGCTGCGCATCTCGGGGTCCCTCGCCGAGTACTTCGCCTACGCCGCGCGCCGTATCCACCCGGACGTGCGGCTGGTGACGCGGGGCGGCAGCGTGGCTTACGACGCGCTGCTGCAGTCGCGCGAGGCCGGCGGCACCTGGGTGCTGGCGTTCTCCATGCCGCGGCACGCCCAGGAGACGCTCACGGCCGTCCGGGTCGCTCGCAGCGCCGGGCTCAAGGTCGCCCTGGTCACGGACCTGGCACTCGGGCCGGTCGCGGACACGGCCGACGTCGTCTTCGCCACCGGCACCGGCTCCCGCCTGGTCTTCGACTCCTACGCCGCGCCCGGCGTGATGGCCGCCGCACTGCTGCAGGCCATGACCGACGCCGACCCGGAGCGCACGCAGGCCCGGCTGGAGGAGTACGAGCACATCTCCGACGAGCACCAGTTCTTCCTGCGGGACTGATCCCGCCCCTCGCCCGCCCGCGCGGGGCCCCTATCCACTAAGGCAAACCGGAGCACAGCGGAACCATTCATTTCAAAGCGCGCATGAATGTTTTCATACGCCTTGCAAAGCGGACGGCATATATAAATACTTCACACGCACCATCCGCCCGCAGAAAGCAGTCGGTCCGCTCATGCGCACGTCAGCCCATCCGCCGTGCGAACACCGCCTGCCCTCTGCGGGCTCCTCCGCGAACAGCCGAAGCCGCCGTCTCCTACCCGCGTCGGCGCCTGGGTTGTTCGGTCGGGCATCGCCTGCGCGAGCGCCCGTGGCGGCGGCCCCGGTCATCCCCTAGGCCGGGGCCGCGCCGACCCCGTCGGACACCCCATACGACGCCGCACACCCGGAAGCGATGACCATGCCACTGACGACCACGCGCATCAGCACCGACTGGCCGTGCCAGGTCAAGACCCCCGGTTCCTACGACTGGGAGCGCTCCGCGGCCAAGTGGCTGCGCGAGTTGGTGCCGGCCCGCTACGCCAGCTACCCCGCGCTGATCCGCCACCCGGTGCTGCTCGCCCGGCACGCGCAGATCCAGGTCCACAACGAGATCCGGGTCGCGCGCACCGCACTGCAGACGGCACGGGCCGACCTCCCCGCGCTCGGCATGCCCGAGTCGGTCATCGAACACACCATCAAGCTGTATGCGGCGGAGGTCATGCAGCTCCAGCACATCGCCCGCAGCGTGCGTGCGGTGTCCCAGGCGCTGATCGACCACGGGCGCTGAGCAGTTCACCCTGCCCCTGAGGTCGCCGCGCAGGTGACCGTCGCCGCCGGCTCCCCGGTCGAGTCCGAGGTGTCGGCGAGGAAGCCGAAGGTGACGCTCGCGCCGGGCGCCAAGGTGCCGTTCCACGAGGCGTTGGAGACGGTGGCCCTGCCGTCCGCGGTCGTGGAGAGAGCGCCGTCCCAGACCTGGGTGAGGCGGGCTCCGTCGGGCGGTACGACCGTCGCGGTCCAGCCTGATGCCGAGGACGCGGGCGCGTTGGTGACCGTCACCTCGCCCTGGAAGCCGCCCTGCCAGCTGTTGACGGTCCGGACGGACGCCGTGCAGGCGGAGTCTTCGGGGGCGTCCGGCGCGGGCGGTGCGGGCTCGGCCGACGCGGAGGCGGTCGGGGACGGAGCCGGTTCCTCCCGGGCCGCGGCGTCATCGTCACGGCCGGAGAGCAGGAGAGCGCCCCCGAAGCCGATGACAGCGGCCGCGGTCACGGCCACCGCGACGGCGGTACGCCGAAATCCGGGGCCGGAGGCGGCCGGACCGGGCTGGACACCGCCCCGCCGTACGCCCCTCGTCTCCCCGGCGACGGACGGCAGTTCCTGTGTCGCGTCCTCGGCACTCGGCAGGGGCACGGTCTCGTAGCGGGCGTTGTCCTCCTCCCACTCCTTGAACAGCTCCGCGAGGGCGTCGGTGCGGCGTGGGCGCAGGACGTGGATGGGTTCCAGGGCCGGGCCGTCGTCCGGCTCCTCGGGCTCGGGCCGTGTGGGCACGCCGCTCTCCTTCCGTCCCCGTCGGCACGGGGCGTCGCCAATCCCCGAGGAGTGATACGGGGTTGGCGTCCCGCCGGTTCAGCGCAACCCGGCGGGCGCGCGGCGCGTTCCGTCGTGCGCGGCGAGGAAGTCGTGCAGCGATGCCGTCATCGCGGTGACGAAGGCGTCCCGTCGTGGGTCGTCCAGGGCGTCCAGCGACAGATACGGGTTCAGGTCCTCCAGCTCGACCAGCAGGAGCTCGCCGCCCGGCGCACGGCAGGCGTCGACGCGCTGGATGCCATGGCCGAGGCCGTTCCACTGGATGAAGCGCCGGGCGAACTCCAGGTCGCCGTCGTCGGGTTCGTACGGTTCCAGCTGCCAGCGCCGGTCTGTGTGCGGCGCGTACAGGGCGTACTGGAAGTCGTGGTCGACGAAGTAGAACGAGACCTCGTAGGCGAAGTCGACACACGGCTGGACCAGGACATCCCCGCCGGCCGACTCCCGCGCACCGTCCAGGGACACGAACCGCAGCCCCATGGAGTCGGCGCCGAACTTGGGCTTGACGACGTACCGGTCGGCCTCGGGCAGGAGGCTCAGATCCTCGGCACGGTCCACGGTGGGGATGACCGGATACCCGGCGGCGGTCAGGTCGAGCAGGTACTGCTTGCCGGCCATGTCGGCCTTCCCCGTGAGCGGGTTGTAGACGCGTGTCCCGTCCGCGGTCGCCCGTCGGCGGAACTCGTCGTACGCGTCCTGGTGGGCCAGGACCGGGCCGCTGTTGCGGACGACGACCGCGTCGAAGGCGTCCATGAGCGCGACCGTGTCCCGGGGATGGCACAGGGCGAGGTCGAAGTCGTCGCGCAGCCGGGAGGTGAGGAAGATGTCCTCGTCGCAGTAGCGGCGCCCGCGTGCCTGGTAGGCCAGGTCGGTGACGTACAGGATGCGGGGTCGGGCGGGCGGCATGCGGGGCTCCTCGGCTGCGGCGGCAGCCGATCGTACGTGGAGCGGCAACAGCGGACCATCAGCAGGTCGATCGGGGTCGCCGCGCACGCGCCGCGTCGCTCGCACCGGCCGCTCGGTCAGGCTTCCGGCTCCGCGAGCCCGCCGCGCAACCGGCGCGTGCGCAGGACCAGTTCGAGTTCGAAGCGGCGCTCGGGGTCGTCCAGGTCGTCGCCCCACAGATCCCGGATCTGCCGTAGCCGGTTGCGTACCGTCTGGGGATGGACGCCGAGCCGGGCGGCCACCTCGGGCGCGCCGCCCTGGGTCTCCAGCCAGGCGAGCAGGGTCTCGGCGAGGCGGCGGGCCTGTTCCGGTCCGGCCTCGGTCAGCCGGTCCAGCCGACGGCGCGCGAGGTCGTCGATCAGTATCTCGGCAGGGAGCAGGACGAGCGCCTCGGCGTGCTCGCTGCAGCGCAGGAGGCGGCCCTGGGGAAGCAGGCCCTGCTGGATCATCCGGGCGGCCGCCGTCGCCCAGTGCAGTGACGTCGCGGCCCGCGTCACGGGAACGCTGGGCCCGATGGCTCCGGACCAGCCGCCCATGGCGCGGCGCAGCCGCTCGACGCGGCCGGGTGCTTCGGGGTCCGGAAGCACCAGCCGGGGCTGTTCGCCGTCCATGTCCAGCAGGACCTCGTCGCCGAGGGCGGGCGTGACGGGCTGCTGGGCGGGGCGGAGCAGGACGGCGACGGCGACCTCGCCGGGCAGCTGCCAGTCGGCGGCGGCGGCGCGTTCGGCGAGGGCGGCCGTCGGGTCGGTGCGGTGCTCGGTAAGGAGGAGGTCGACCAGCAGGCGCTGGCGACGGATCCGCTCCCCCGCCTGTCCGGCGGCGACCTCGGCGTAGCCGTGCAGGGAGTGGGACACGAGCTCGTCGAGGTACTCGAACGCGGACTCGGCGAGTTCGTACATCGCGGGTGGCGGGATCTCGACCTGCTGCCCGATCTCGGCGAGGCTGCGCCAGGCCAGCCGCACGTTGAGCCGGTAGATCGCCTGGAGGGAGTCCAGGCGACGTCCCGCGAGGGCCTGGTTGCGGCCGAACTCCCGGAATACCTCGGGGAGTTCACGAGGGCGTTCGATGTCGGTGGTCAGCTGCGCCACGAAGTTCTCGAGCGCGAGCCGGATCGCCAGGAGCGCCTTCGGCTCGCCCGTCTCGTCGGTCGTCAGCTCCAGGTTGGGGAACTCCCGGCGCATGGCCCGCAGGATGTCCTGGGCGATGTCCGGTACCTGCTCCATGGCCAGGTCGGCGAACCGCCGCACCTGGTCGGGGGGCACCTTGTGCCAGGCGGGGGGTGCGGGCACGGGCAGCATCTCCTAGCGGTCCGCGGTCTGCGTGGACGGCGTGGGTGCGGACCGGTCGCCGGACGGGTCGGGGAAGGTGACGAGTGGCACGTTCGGCTGCTCGGGGGTGGCGCTCAGTGCGGTGACGAGGCCGAGGGCGGCGCCCGTGGCCAGGGCGGCGGAGAGTGCGCAGGTCAGCAGGGCGGCGAGGATTCTGGGCATGGGGACGAGGAGCCTCTCGTTCGAGGAGGTTGTCACCCAGCGTTCCGGCCCGGTCCGGCACGATCAGTATTGAGTCACTGTTGACACCGGGTCAATAGCGGCTTAATTTCGCCGGTCATAACTACTTACTCCCCGGTAGGCCATCTTCGCCCCGGGTGAGCCGGACTGTCCAGCGCACGGCCGCACAGTCCGCCTCCTTCCGCTGCCACCGGAGTGCCCTCATGCGCCGTACAGCTTCCGTTCTGCCGCTGATTCTGCTCGGTTTGGGCGTGTTCGCGCTGGTTTTCGGCCAGCTACTCGACCGGTATGTGGAGCCGCGGGTCAAACGCACGCCCGTGGACGTCGAGACCGACTCGGTGCTCACCGGGACCGGCAGCTATTTCGACACCGGCGTCCTGGAGACCGTGCACGGGCAGCAGATCACGATCACCCGCCGGATCGTGGGCGACGTGGCCGCCGCCGAGCGCAGCGGGCACGCGGTGTGGAACGTCTCCACGCAGATCGACAGCCCCGCCACCCTGCCGCTTCGGGACCCGCGCAGGTCGCTGCAGTGGACCACCGAGCGCTGGGTCACCGACCGGCGGACCAACCTGCCGGTGCACTGCTGCGGCGAGCAGCCGTCCTTCCGGGGCGAGGCCTATCTGAAGTTCCCGTTCGACGTGCAAAAGCGCACTCACCGCTGGTGGGACGGCGTGCTCGGCGGGGCCGTACGGCTGAAGTACTCCGGCACCGAGAAGGTGCTCGGACACGAGGGCTACCGCTTCACCGGAAGCGTGGCGCCCCGGCGCACGGGCGTGACCCGCGAGGTGCCCGGATCGCTGGTGGGACGGCCGAAGCAGCGACAGGTGACGGCCGAGGAGTGGTACGCCAACGCCCGGATCGAGCTGGTGGTGGAGCGGCGCACGGGCCGGATCATGAACGCCCGCATGGCGCCGAAGATCACGCTCCGCGCTCCCGGTGCCCGGTCCGACGCGGTCACGCTGCTGGCCGGCGACCGGCTGGAGTTCACCGACGCGACCCGGCGCACCCAGGTGGCGCAGACCGCACGCGACAGTCGCCGGCTGGAGGTCCTGGGCGAGACCGCGCCCGCGCTCACCACCGTCGCGGGCGGTGTGCTCGCGGCCGCCGGACTGACGTTCCTGGTCCGTGAGCGGCGGCGACGAACGGCACCGGCGGACTCACGGCGGATCGACAGGACTCACACAGGTGACTGACCCGGGGGCGTGAGCGGGGAGAAATTGTCACCCGCGTGCGTATCCCTACCGGGTGGTCTCTCCGAAAACTGACGTTACCAACCAGTACCTCCGCGTTCTCCCGGAACCGGCCCAACCGTCACACAACGTCCCCGCCCAGCGTGTCTTCCCCGGACGCCCGGCTCCCCCACCCCCCGCATCCGACGAGGTGGAGCAACGATGCCCCAACACGCTTCCTCCCTGGTCCCCGGCCAGGAGGGGATCACCGCCGCTCATCCCCGCACCGCCCCTCAGCACGCCGGCCGGCGTCGTACGCCCGCCGCCGACGGCACCGCCTCCGGCACATCCCCGTTCCCGCGCCGGATCGTCTTCCTCGCCCGCCGCGACCTGGACAACCCCGCGGCCGGCGGCTCCGAACTGCTCGTCGACCGCGTCGCCGACGGCCTCACCGCCGCGGGCCACCAGGTCACACTGCTGTGCGGCGGCCCGGCGGCGTACCGCGACTACCGCGTGGTCTCGGCGGGCGGCGACGCCGGTCATTTCCTGCGCGCCAAGCGGGCGTTCGCCCGTCAGGTCGGCGACTGCGACCTCCTGGTGGAGGTGTGCAACGGCATGCCGTACCTGTCACCGCTGTGGCACAAGGGCCCGACGCTGTGCCTGGTGAACCATGTGCACAGCGACCTGTGGGACATGCGCTACCCGGGTCCCATGGCCCGGCTCGGCCGCAGGCTGGAGCACTGGGCGCTGGCCGGCCCGCACCGCGGCAGCCTGACGGTCGCCGTGTCCGACTCCACCGCCGCGGCGCTGCGCTCCATCGGCGTCCGGCCGGAGGGGATCAGGGTGGTGCACAACGGCGTCGACGCCCCCGGCCCCCTGCTGCCCAAGGCACCCGAGCCGCTGTTCGTCGCGGTCGGGCGGCTGGTCGAGTACAAGCGGATCGATCTGCTGCTACGGCTGTGGGAGCGGGTGCGCCCCGTCACCGGCGGGCAGCTTCTCATCGTCGGCGACGGCCCCGAGCGGGAGCGGCTGCAGGCCATGGCCGGGCCCGGTGTGGTGTTCACCGGCCGGGTCTCGGAGGCGGAGAAGCACCGCCTGCTGTGCCGGGCGTGGCTGCTGCTGCACCCATCCCTGGTGGAGGGCTGGGGCCTGGTGGTGACCGAGGCCGCCGCGCGCGGCACTCCGGCGGTCGGCTTCGACATACCCGGTCTGCGGGACTCCGTCGTCAACGGGGTGACGGGGGTGCTGGCCGGGGGCGAGAGCTCCTTCGCCGCGGCCTGGTCCACGCTTGCGCTCAGCCCCGACCGCCGCAGGGTCATGGGCCGTGCCGCCGAGGCGCGCGCCGAGAACTTCCGGTGGAGCAGCACCGTGCGGCAGTTCCGGGAGGTGGCCGCGGAGGCGTGTCGCGCGGCGGCCCGGTCCACGCCGGGCGGCCCGGCCCCGGCGCCCGACCCCTCCCTGCCACGCGACGCGCCCCTCCCCGTCGTCCCGCCGCAGGCCACCCGCCGACCCACCCGCGCCTGAGGTGACCGCACATGACTGAGGCCGTCGAACGCCCCCTCAGAGACCCCTCCCTGCGCAGATCGCTCACGCTGTTCCGAGCCTTCCTGCGGGAGCGGACCGACCCCGACCGCTGCTACTCCCTGCTGGCCCGCGACGCGGTCGCCCAGGTGGCACGCCACACGGACCTGCGCGGCCGGATCGTCCTCGACGTCGGCGGCGGCCCGGGGCACTTCACCGAGGAGTTCCGCCGCCGGGGCGCCCACGCCTACCTCTTCGAGCCCGACCCGCGCGAGCTGGGAGCGCGAGGTCGCCCGCCGCAGGGCGCGGTGGTCGCCGACGGCTACCTGCTGCCGGTGCCCGACGCGGTCGCGGACGTGTGCTTCACCTCGAACGTCCTGGAGCACGTGGCCGACCCGCAGACCTTCCTCAGCGAGCTGGTCCGGGTGACCCGGCCCGGCGGGCTGGTCTACGTCTCCTTCACCAACTGGCTCTCCCCGTGGGGCGGCCACGAGATGGCGCCCTGGCACTACCTCGGAGCAAGCCGGGCACGCGAGCGCCACCGGCGACGGACCGGCCGCGAGGCCAAGCACACCGTCGGCGAGAACCTCTTCCCCGTCCACATCGGGCCCACCCTGCGGCAGGTGCGCGCCCGCGAGGACGTACGCGTCGTCTCGGCCCGCTCCCGCTACTGGCCCGTCCTCCCGAGCGCCGTCACCCGGATCCCCGGGCTGAGGGAGTTCGCCACCTGGAATCTCCTGCTGATCCTGCGCCGCACCGGAGCCCCGGAGACGCCCGTCGGCACCCAGGCACGTCCCAGCGAGGCACGTTCATGAGCACCACCGTCCAGGCTCCCGCGCACGCCGCGCCAGCACCCGCACCGACCGCCGCGCCCGTCCAACGGCACGGGCGACGCCTGCTGTTCGGGTTCTGGGCAGCGGTCCTGACCGCGTTCTGCGCGGTGTCCCCGGGACGGATGACCTTCGAGACGAAGCTCGGTGTGGCGGCCGATCCGCTGCGGTTCCTCGGCGACCTCGGCAGGCTGTGGCACGACCGGGCGGGCTTCGGCGGCATCTCCGACCAGTACGTCGGTTACGCCTTTCCGATGCTGCCGTACTACGCCCTGACGGACCTGGCGCACCTGCCGGTGTGGCTGGCGGAGCGGCTGTGGCTGTCGATCGTCGTGACCACGGCGTTCTGGGGTGCGCTGCGGCTGGCGGAGCGGCTCGGTGTCGGTTCGTCCCGGACCCGGCTGCTGGGCGCGGTGGCCTATGCCCTGTGGCCCACCTTCACCGTCGTCGTCGGCTCCACGTCCGCCGCCGCGCTGCCCGGCGCCCTGCTGCCCTGGGTACTGCTGCCGCTGACCTCCGCGACGCTGAGCCCACGGATCGCCGCCGCCCGCTCGGCGCTGCTCGTGCCGTGCATGGGCGGAGTGAACGCGGCCTCAACTCTCGCCTCACTCCTGCCAGTCGGCCTGTACCTGCTCAGCCGCCCGAAGGGCCCCCGCCGTCGCACGCTGCTCGCCTGGTGGCTGCCCGGCGTGGTGCTGGCGACCGCCTGGTGGACGGTGCCGTTGCTGCTGCTGCGCTTCTACGGCGAGGACTTCATGCCGTACGTCGAGCAGGCGGACACCACCACCGCCACCATGTCCGCGACCGAACTGCTGCGCGGGGCGGGCAACTGGGTGGCGTACCTCCACTTCGGTGAGGCCTGGCTGCCGGCGGGCTGGACCGTCGCCGCTTCCGTGGTCACCGTGCTGGGCTCGGCGTTCGCGGCCGCCCTGGGCCTCGCGGGACTGGCCCGCCGGGACATCCCCGAGCGGCGCTGGCTGCTGCTGATCGTGCTGGCGGTGGCGCTGGTCGCCCTCGCCGGATACGGCGGCGCCCTCGGCGCGCCCTTCCACGACACCGTGCAGGGCTGGCTCGACGGCACCCTGCGGCCGTTCCGCAACATCTACAAGTTCCAGCCGGGACTCGCCCTCGCACTCGCCCTGGGCCTGGCACACCTGACGGCGGTGCTCGCCGAGCGCCGGGGCACCCGGGCGCCGTACGGCCGACGCCATGTCCCGGTGATCGCCGCGCTGCTCGTGCTGCCGGGCCTGGCCTGGCCGTACGCGAACGGCACCATCCTGCAGCCGGGCGCGTTCACCAAGCTGCCCGCCCACTGGGAGCAGGCCGCCGACTGGCTGGACGAGCACGCCGCGGACAGTCGTGCGCTCGTCGTACCGGCCACCGCGCACGGCATCCACACCTGGGGCTCCCCCATCGACCAGCCCTTCGACGTGCTGGCGAAGACCCGGTGGGCGCAGCGGGACTTCGTGCCGTTCGGCACCGCGGGCTCGCGCCGGGCCATGGACGCGGTCGAGCAGGCGCTGCTGACGGGTGGTGAGGTGCCGGGCCTGCGGGCGTATCTGGCGCGGGCGGGACTGCACGAGGTGGTCGTACGCAACGACCTCGACCCCGACCAGATCGGCTATGTACCGCCGCGGACGGTGCGGCGGACCCTGGAGGCCTCCGGCTATCGCAAGGCCGCAGGATTCGGCCCGCTGGTGACCGCGGGGCGCATCCCCGCCGACACGCCCATCCAGGTGCAGGGCCTCTACCCGCGTCTCCAGGCGGTCGAGATCTACGAGCCCGAAGGCGCCGCCGGGCGACCGGGGCAGGTCGGCATCGCCGCGGCCGGGGACACGGCCGTCGTGAGCGGCGGTCCCGAGGCGCTGCTCCAGCTCTCCGCCGACCCGGCGCTGCGCGACCGGCCCGCCGTGCTGGCAGGGGACGCCCATCCCGGCGTCGACGCCCCCGCGGTCAAGGCCGAGGCCGATGGAATGCGCCGCGCCGACACCCGCTTCGGCCTGGTCGACTCCAACACCTCGTACACCTACACGCCTACCGAGCGGAACCCCTCCGGCAGCCTCCAGGACCCGGGCGAGGAACCGAGGCAGATCCTGCCCACGCAGGGCGTGGACCATCAGACGACGGCCGTCCTGCGCGGCGCGGCGTCGGTGACCGCGTCCAGCAGCGGGAACTGGCTGTTCCATCTGCCGCAGTACGACCCGGTGAACGCCTTCGACGGCGATCCGGACACCGCCTGGGCCGAAGGCAGCCCCGGCGAACCCTCCAGCCAGTGGCTGCGGGTGGGCTTCGCCCGGCCGACCGATGTCCCCTCGGCACTCCAACTGACCCCACTGCCCGCGGACGCCACGCGGCCCGCCCCCACCCGGGTGCGGATCGAGACGGACCGGGGTTCGGTCGACAGCACCCTGCGGCCGGACGGTGAGCGGCAGTCGGTCCGCGCGCCCGAGGGCCGGGCGAAGTGGCTGAAGGTCGAGATCCTGGACGCCGAGTCGGCGCGCCCGGGGCTGTCGGGCGCCGGATTCTCCGAGGTGTCCGTGCCGGGCGTGCGGGTGACCCGGCTGCTGGCCCTGCCGACCGACGCCGAGCGCATCGACGCCGACGCGCAGGTGTACTCGCTGCACCGCGGCACCGACCCGGGCGGGCTCGCTCCGGGCTCCACGGAGGCGGGACTGCACCGGCAGTTCCACACCCGGGGCGACACGAGCGCGTACGACGTGTCCGCCCGGGCCGTGGCCGTACCCGGCGACGAACTGGACCGCCTGCTGGACCGCGTCGCGCCGCAGCAGCGCCAGAGGATCACCGCGTCCGCCGACTCCACGAGCCGCGACGGGACCGCGCTCGGCGCGCGGAACCTGGTCGACGGCGACCTGACGACCGCCTGGATCGCCGGGGACCGGCCCGTGATCCATCTGAGCTGGCCCGGGCGGAAGAAGATCGACGAGATCGTCTTCGGGGCGGCGGGCGGCCTGTCCTCCCGTCCCCAGGAGGTGCGGATCAGCTCGCCGCACGGCACGGCGACGGCCGAGGTGGACGCCGACGGACTGGCGCGGTTCGAGGCGATCACCACGGACCGCCTCGACATCACGGTCACCAGGACCGCGCCGCTGACCCTCTACAACCCCGTGGCCGACGAGCGGCTCCAACTCCCGGTGGGCCTCAGCGAGGTGTACGTGCCCGCGCTGGCCGACCTGCGAGTCCAGCGGCCCGGGCCGGACGCCCGCTTCTCGCTGCCGTGCGGGCAGGGCCCGGCGCTCGACGTCGACGGCATGCTCCACCCGACGAAGGCGTCCGGCCAGGTCCGTGATCTGACGGAGCGTCGGCCGGTGAAGGTGGAGCTCTGCGGGGACGAGGCGCGGGCGGGCGGTGTGGAACTGGCCTTCGGCAGGCACCGCGTGGAGGCCACCGGCACCGGTCCGCTCGCCGTCACGGACGTCACGCTGTCCCGGGGCGAGCCGCGCGCCGCCTCCGGTACGGCGGGCCGTGAGGTCACCGTGCGGGAGTGGGCCGGCGACAGCCGGGAGGTCTCCGTGTCCGCCGGGTCGGGCGCGGCGGCCTACCTGCGGACCTACGAGAACCTCAACGACGGCTGGAAGGCCACGCTCAACGGTGAGGAGCTCACCCCGGTCCGGCTCGACGGCTGGCAGCAGGCCTGGCTGATCCCGGCCGGGAAGTCCGGGACCGTGCGCATGGAGTACGAGCCCGCCGGGCTGTACCGCGCCGGGCTGATCGGCGGGGCGGTCGGTGTCGCCGCGCTCGTGGCCCTCGCCTTCGCCGGCCGGCACCGTGCGGCTCGAAACGCCGCCGGGGACACAGGAGTTCCGCCTGCCCCGGGTCCGGTTCTCGGCACTGTGGCGCTTACTGTCGTCCTGGCGCTGGTGGCGGGGCCCCTCGCTCTGGTGGTGCCCGTGCTCGCGGTGGTCGCCCGGGTACGGCCCGGCGCCCTGGTGCCGGTCGCGGCGGTGGCCATGGCGGGGGCGGGCATCGCGGCGGCCACGGGGGCGGGCGCGCCGGTCGCCGCGGATCTCGGGGCGTTCGGCGCCATCGCGCAGGTGCTGGCGCTCGTGGCCCTGGCCGCGGCCGTGGTGACGAGCGGCACGGGCGGGCCGAGAACCCGCTTCGGCGGGAGGGGTGGTGCGCGGTGAGCGCACCTCCGGTGGAGCCCCGTGTCGGGCGTGGCAGGGCTCCGGTGTCGGCACGGCTGGCGTTCCCGACCGTCGACGAGGTGTCCCGGCACATCCTCCGCGACGACGAGCCGGAGACGGTCCACATCGAGGTCCATCTGCCCGGCCGGCCGAACCCGCGGCGACTGCAGGAGGCGTTCCACCGGGCCCTGCTCGTCCACTCCCGGATCCTCGTACGCCAGGCGCCGCACCGCTGGTACCGGCGGTCCTACGAGTGGGAGCTGACGGGCACGCCCGACGTGGACCCGGTGAGTTTCGCCGGGCCGGGGCGCGACGCGCTGGCCCGCGCGCGGTCCCGGGCGCTCGCGCTGTGCCCGCCGCTGTCCCAGTCTCCGCCCGTGCGGCTGGAGGTGGTCGCGCTGGACGGCGTACGGACCGTCCTGCTGCTCACCCTGCACCACACCGCGCTCGACGCGCCGACCGGGCTGCGGGTTCTCGCGACGACGGCCGCGCTCTACGGAGGAGGGGAGAGCGCGGCCGTGGGAGGGATCTCGCCCCCGCGCCGGGAGCAGGTCATACAGCGCGGGGACGGCCGTGTGCGACGGGTCCGGCCCGCACGGCTGGCCTCGTCCACCGTTGCCCGGCCGCCGCGGGCGGGCGCGGCCGCCAACGGCATGCTGCTGAGGGAACTGCCGCTGCCACAACCGGATCCGGCGGCTCCGTGGACCGTCAACGACCGGCTCCTGGTCGCCGCCTCCCTGATGGTGAGCCGCTGGAACCACTCCCACGGCGGGCCCTACCGCCCGGTGCGGATCACCATGCCCGTGGACGACCGTGCCCGCGACCTGGCGATGCCCCTCGGGAACGGGACACGTCTCGTCGAGGTGCCGGTGACGCCGCGGGACCGGTCCGACGTGCCGCTGCTCCTGGCCCCGCGTCCGGATCCGGCCGCGGTGACCCGGCTGCTGCACACCACCGCGCGGCGCACCCGTGCGCTGAAGGCGCAGCGCCGCGCACCGCTCGGACCGGGGGCGTCCCTGCTGACGGCACCCGTGCTTCCGGTCGGGCTGCGCGGCGGGCTCACCCGTGGCGTGCGACGGGCCGTCGCCCCGTGGACGTCGACCCTGCTGCTCAGCAACCTCGGGCGGCTGCCGTATCCGCTGGACTTCGGCGATGCGGGGCGGGCCGGTGCCGTGTGGTTCTCCGCGCCCGCCCGCATGCCTCGCGGCCTGAGCCTGGCGGCGGCCTCCACCGGCGGCCGGCTGCACATGACGCTGCGCTGGTCGCACGACCTCCTCGACGACGCGGCCGGCGCCGCCCTGGCCCGTCTCTTCGAGGAGTGCCTCTGTACGACGTACGGCCCACGGAGCACGCCATGACCGCCCACGCCCCTGCCCACGCCCCCGCCCCCGGTCTGCGCGACTTCTACGAGGACCCCGCCGTCCCGGTCGCCTCCGGCGAGGTCCGCAGCCGACTCCAGGCGCGGATGCTGGCCCGCGCGCTCGGGCCCGTGCGGCCGGGCCGCGCGCCCGCGACCGTGCTCGACGTGGGGTGCGGGGACGGCTCGGCGGCGGCCGTCGCGACGCGGATCCTGGACGGGCACCGGATCGTGGGCGTCGACTGGTCGCAGGACGCGCTGCGCCGGGCGGCGCTGCGGCTGCCCGGGGTGGTGCGGGGCGAACTGTCCGACGGCGGGCTTCCGTTCGCGTCCGGCAGCGCGGACGCGGTGCTGTTCAGTGAGGTCGTCGAGCATCTCGTCAATCCCGACAGTGCCCTCGACGAGCTGCGCCGGGTGCTGCGGCCGGGCGGCCATCTGATGCTCTCCACGCCGAATCTCGCCGCCTGGTACAACCGGGCGCTGCTGCTCGGCGGTGTGCAGCCCGTCTTCTCGGAGGTGAGCCTGCGCCGGGTCCACGGCCGGCCGGGCAGCCAGGTGGTGGGCCATCTGCGGCTGTTCACCGCGCGTGCGCTTCGGGAGTTCGTGACCGCGTCCGGGTTCGAGGTCGTACGGCTTCAGGGCGCGCCCTTCCACGGGGTTCCGCGTCCGCTGCGCCCGCTGGACCGGCTGGCCTGCCAGGTGCCGTCCGTGGCCTCGATCCTCCTCGTGCACGCGCGGCGGAGGTAGCGCGATGGTGTGGGCAGTGGCCGCGGCGCTGCTGGCGAACGTCCTGTACAGCACCGGGTTCGTGCTGGAGAAACGGGCGCTGGCCGGGCTGCCGCCGCTGTCCGCCGGACGGCCGGGCCGGGCGGTGCTCCTGCTGGCCGGCAGCCCGCTGTGGCTCGGTGGAGCGGTGGCCCTGGCCCTGGGCTTCGCCGCTCAGCTGGCCGTCTACCGTGTGCTGCCGATCGCGGCCGCCCAAGGGCTGTTCGTCACCGGGCTCGTGCTGCTGCTCCTGCTCTCCTCGGTGGTGCTCGGCGAGCGGCTGACGGCCGGGGAGCGGCGCGGTCTCGCCGTCATCGGGGTGGCGCTGCTGATGATGCTGGCCTCCCTGCACGACGGCACCGAACCGATCGCCCGCACCGCTCCGGCCGGCCCCCTGCTCGCCCTGTGCCTGCCCACGCTCGCCCTCGGCCTGTGGCTGTACGGCACGGCCGAGCGCCGCGCCCGGCGGCACGGCGACCGTGCGGCGCCTACGGGCGTGGTGTACGCGGTGGCGATCGGGCTGGTGTACGGGGTGAGCTCGCTCGCGATCAAGGGCGTGTCGGGACAGCTCGCCACCGCGGGGCCCGGCGGCGCCGTCCCGGCCCTGCTCCGCTCCCCCTACCCCTACCTGCTGCTCCTCACCGGAGCCTGTGGCCTCGTGCTCTCGCAGACCGCCCTGCAGCGCTGCCGGGCCTCGCTGATCGTGCCCGTGTGCACCACCGTCACCTGTGTGTTCGGCGTGGCGGGCGGCACGGTCGCGTTCGGCGAACCGCTCCCCCAGGACCCGCTGCGGCTCGTCCTGTGCCTGGGCGGCACCGCGCTCGCCCTGGCCGTCGTACTGACCCTGCCCCGTCACCAGACCGACCGACCCGCCCCTGAAGGGAACCGCCGATGAGGCCCGACGACCCGTTGCTGAAGATCCTGGTCTGCCCGCTCGACAAGGGCCCGCTGATCCTGGACGGACAGGGATCCGCGCTCTACAACCCCCGCCTGCGGCGCCGCTATCCGGTGATCGACGGCATCCCGCAGCTCCTTCCCGCCTCCGGGGAACCGGTGACGGACACGGAGCTCGCAGCACTCAGTACCCCGCCACCAGCGCACTGAGTGCCATCAGCCTCGCTCTGGTGCTACGTTCCCGTTCATGAGCTCCAGCAGTGCGGCGCCCGGCCGCGGCGAGAAGGCGCAGGCCGCGACGGCGAAGCCCCCGATGCGGGAGGCCCTGGTCGCGGCGGCGTTCCAGCTGTTCACCGAGCGGGGCTACGAGCAGACGACGGTCGACGACATCGTGGCGCTGGCCGGTGTCGGGCGGCGGTCGTTCTTCCGTTACTTCCCGTCCAAGGAGGACGTGGTCTTCCCCGACCACGAGCGGTGCCTGGCCGACATGACGGCCTTCCTCGCCACGAGCGGCGCGGAGCACGAGCCGGTGCGCCGGGTGTGCGACGCGGCCCGGCTGGTGCTGCGCATGTACGCGGAGAACCCGGCCTTCTCGGTGCAGCGTTACCGGCTCACCAAGAGGGTTCCGGGGCTGCGCGCGTACGAACTGTCGGTGGTGTGGCGCTACGAGCGCGCCCTGGCCGAGTATCTGCGGGAGCGCTTCGCCGGCCGGCGCGACGGAACCCTGCAGGCCGACGTGATCGCCGCCGCCGTGGTCGCGGCGCACAACAACGCGCTGCGTTCGTGGCTGCGGTCGGACGGGCAGGGCGACTCGAGCGCCGCGGTGGACCACGCGCTGGGGTACGTGCAGTCCGCCTTCGGTGTCGCTCCCGCCCCGGGTCCCGCGCTCGACGAGGAGCCCGACGACGTGGTGGTCGTGGTGTCCCGGCGCGGCGCCCCGCTGTGGCGGGTCGTGCAGGAGATCGAGACCACGCTCGGGCGCGACTGATCCGGGATCCCGCCAGATTCAGGGTACGGAGTGCCTTTACGTATGGCACTGAGTGCCATACGCTGCGGCTGTGCGCGGTGGCACGGTGAACCGCGCACGTGCGTGCCCGGATGACCCGAGCACGCGGGATTCCGGCCGAGCGCAGGGAGTTGACCAGCGTGTACCACCACTCAGGCAGCGTTGTTCGTCAGACCGCCGGCTTCGGGGCCGGTCTCCTCGACCCCGCGGCTCCGGACACGGACGCCATGCTCTTCCAGCGCTGCACCTGGTGCGGCACCGCCATGTACCACCGGCTGCTGTGCCCGGTCTGTCAGGGCAGTGATCTGCGCACCGAGCGCAGTGAGGGCGTGGGCACGGTCCGCCACTCCACCGTGCTGCACCGCAACACCCCCGCCGCGCGCAACGTGTCGCTGGTCGAGATGGCCGAGGGGTTCGTCGTACGCGGCCGGGTCATGGGCCCGCCCATCGGCATCCACAGCGGCGACCGGGTCCGGCTGTCCACGGCGAAGGACCCGGTCCGGGGCGAGCCGGTGTTCCAGCTGGTCGACGAGCCCTACCGGGCCTGGACCTGAGCCGCCTGTCCCCGACCGCCTGAGGCGTCCCGGATCCCGGGGAGCAACTCCCGTACGTCGACGGGCCGCCCGCTCTCGAAGCACTGGTTCGCGGCGAGCCCGACGGCCAGGGCCAGCGCTCCGTCGCGTTCGCTCGCCGTGGGGTGCCCGGCCGGATCCGCGTCGACCGACCGCGCGGGATCGACGGGGCCGAAGAGGGCGTCGAGCATGCGCGGGTCTCCCCCGCCGTGCGCCTCGTGGGCGGTCACGAGCGGAACGTCCACCGGAGGCCGCCACAGCGGACGCAGCGTGAGCCTGGCGCCGCCCGCGTGCTCGGCCGCCGTGTCCCCGTGCAGCGCCCCGCTGCGCGAGCTGATCGTGGTCCGGGGCCGCTGCCAGCGGCTCTCCTCGACTTCGAGTTCCAGTCGTCCGGCGCTTCCGTTGAACATCACCCGGTAGCCCTCCCACGGGGAGTACGCGGTGAGGTGGTACGTCATCGTCGTGCCCTTGGCGTACCGCACCAGGACGGCCATGTCGTCCTCGATGGTGACGGGCCCGTCGAAGACGTTGCGGTCGCGGACGTAGCCGTCGTCCCGCTCGGCGTCGAGGTAGAGGGCGCGCAGGGTGTCGTCGGCCGCCAGGTCCAGGGCGAAGGGGTCGTCGGCGGCCCGGTCGGCGCCGTGGGCGCGGTCGTAGTCCCGGCGCAGCCCGTGGCGTTCGCCCGCCGCACGGCCGTAGAAGCCGAGCCGCCCGTAGCCGAAGACGTCCCTCGGCTCGTCGGCGAGCCACCAGTTGACCAGGTCGAAGTGGTGGCCCGACTTGTGCACCATCAGACCGCCGCTGTGCCGCTTCTCCCGGTGCCAGCGGCGGAAGTAGTCGGCGCCGTGGCGTACGTCGAGCAGCCACTCGAAGTGCACGGAGAGGATCTCGCCGATCGCGCCCTCGGCGAGCAGGGCGTGGACCTTCTCGTGCACCGGGTTGAAGCGGTAGTTGAAGGCTACGGTCAGGGAGTTGCCGGTCTCTTGGACCGTGTCGAGGATGCGGGCGCAGCGGTCGGCGTCGACGGTCATCGGCTTCTCGGTGACCACGCGGCAGCCGGCCTTCAGGGCCGGGACGATGTACCGGTCGTGCTCGGCGTCGACGGTGGTGACGACGACCTCGTCGATCTCCTCCTTGGCGAGCAGGTCGGCGAAGCGGTCCGGCTCCCACTGGGTGGCGAGGGGTTCGCCGGCCTCGGTCAGCAGCCGGTTGTGGAAGGCCATGCGGGTGGGGCTGGGGTCGCAGAGGGCGGCGACCAGGTGGTCGGGGCGTTCGGCGAGGGCCCGGGTGAAGGTCTGGGCGCGGTGGCCGGTGCCGACAACGGCGGCGCGATGACGGGGGGTTCGGCTCATGGGGGTGGCCTTTCCCGTCGGCCGGTCACCCAGTCCTCGATGAGACGGACCGCGCGGCCGGAAATGGTACGCGGCACCGCACCCCCTTCCTTCACAGGCAACGCACAAGCATCTCCTGCCGTCCTCTCGGAGTGAGGGCTCCGGGGCCGTCCCGGGGCGAGCGGAAGGAGGGGCACGTGATCCGTGCCCGAATATGGGTCACCGCTGTGGCGTTACTCGCGGTGGTGGGGGCGTCGCCAGGGTGGGCGCAGGCTCAACCGGCCTCCGGCGTACGGGCGTTGGCTGACCCGGTCGACGAGGGCGCCGGTCTGCCGGACGACTGGAGCATCACCGGTGAGGGCGCCGCGCGGAAGCTGGTGTGGCGGTCCGACGAGCGTGTGCCCATGGGGGATGCCCGGGTCGAGTTCTACGCAGGCGACCGCCTGCTCGGCCGTCCCGCCCCCGGGAAGGACGGGCGCACCTTCCGGCTGGGCCTCGACGGGGTCCGTCTGGATTCCGTGCGGGACCTTGAAGTACGGGCCGCCGGACGCCGGTTGGACGCACCCGACACCACGTCCGGCGCACGCTCCGCGGTGACCGTCCCGCAGCGGCTGCCGGTGAACCAGGTCGACCCCGGCAAGCCGGGCGCCTACCGGACCGTCACGGGCGAGTACGACCTCGACCCGGTGCGGCTGCCCGGTTTCACCGAGCCGGTGGAGATGCGGGCGGTGGTGGTGGCGCCCGAGAACGCCGACGGCCGCCGTCCGTTCGCTCTCTTCCTGCACGGACGCCACTTCACCTGCTACACCCCGCAGGGCGAGATCACCGGCGACTGGCCCTGCGCCGCCGGCTCCAAGCCGGTGCCGAGCCACCGCGGCTATCTGCGCGACCAGCGACTCCTGGCCTCCCAGGGCTATGTGACGGTGTCGATCTCCGCCAACGGCATCAACGGCCAGGACTGGCAGGCCGAGGACGGCGGCGCGCAGGCCCGTTCCTCGCTCGTCCGGCAGCATCTCGCCCGCTGGGCCGACTGGTCCGCCCACCCGGCCACGGCGCCGCAGACCGTACGCAAGGCGCCCAAGGCCGATCTGTCCCGGGTGCTTCTGGTGGGTCACTCGCGGGGCGGCGAGGGCGTCAACCGGGCCGCGATGGACAGCCTTTACGCGCCGCCCGCGGACCAGGACGGCTATCACGGCCCGGTGCGCTGGCGCATTCGCGGCACCGTCCTCATCGGCCCGACGATCTTCGGCCAGAATCCGGTCGCCGATGTGCCGTCGATGACGATCCTGCCGGGTTGTGACGGCGACGTCTCCGACCTGCAGGGCGAGGTGTACGTCGACGGCACCCGCGGGGTGAGCAAGGGCAGCGCGCTGCACAGCGCCGTGTACATGGTCGGCGCCAACCACAACTTCTTCAACAGCGAGTGGACGCCGGGGCAGGCCGTGGCGCCCGCCGACGACGACTTCTGGCACGACGAGGAGCAGCCCGACCGGGTCTGCTCCCCCGGCACGAGGACCCGGCTGACCGCCGACCAGCAGCACAAGGCCGGCGCCACCTACATCGCCGCGGCGGCACGGCTGTTCGTCGCCGGGGACGACCGGGTCCGCCCGCTGCTCGACGGCTCGGGCCGCCGCGCCCCCTCGGCCGGTCCCGCGCACGTCCTGACCCACGCGGTGGGCGCGAAGCGCGGTCCCGGCTTCCTGCCGGACGGCAAGGTCGCCGTGAGCGGCGCCCGGCTGTGCTCGGCGGTGGATCCCGCCGCGGCCAAGGCCTGCCTCTCGTCGGAGACGGCCGGGGGCTCACCGCACTTCGCGCGGTGGGACACCGACCGTGAGCCCGGCCGCCGAGCGGTCGCGCTGAGCTGGACGGCGGCGGGAACCGCGGCACGGATACGGCCTCAGCAGCCGCTGTCCCTCACCGGCGCCAAGGCCCTCGCGCTGCGCGTCATCGTGCCGCCCAACACCACCGGGACGCAGCTGGACGTCTCCGTCACCGACGTCTCCGGACGGCACCGGACCCTCGGCCGGGTCAAGGTCGACGGGCTGCCGGGGTCGGACCGGACCGCCTCGTACTGGGCGCGTGAGGTGCGCGTCCCGATCGGGGCCGACGACGCGGCCGCCCTCGACCTGAAGCACGTCAAGTCCCTGGAGCTGACGCCGCGCACGAGGTCCGGGCGGGCCTGGCTGATGGACGCCTGGGCGTGGCGGCCGGGCACGCCTCCCGTGCGGGAGGCGTCACTGCCCCGGGTCGACGTCGGCCGGCTCACCGTCAAGGAGGGTGACTCGGGCGTCAGGACCTACCGGGTGCCGGTGCGGGTCTCCGGGCAGGGCAGCGGGCAGGTACGCCTGTTCGTCGCCGACCCGGTCACGGGCAAGGTCACGGACCGGCTGGTGACGGTCCGGCCCGGGACGCAGGGCATCGACGTACCGGTGAAGGTCGAGGGCAACACGCGCTACGGCTATGAACTGGCGCACGACGTGTTCGTGAAGGCGGTCCGCACTTCCGTGGTCGGCTCCCACCGGGGCGGGGTGACCGCGGAGAACGACGACCCGATGCCCTCGATCTCCGTGAGCCCGGTCGCCGACCGAGTGGCCGAGGGGAAGCCGCTGAAGTGGCGGGTCTCCCTGTCCGCGGTGGCCGATGTCGAGATCGGCGGCTCGTTCACCGTGCTGCCGGTCACCGGTGGCCAGGAGCTGTCGACGAAGGACGTCGACCCGCGCTGGCTCATGGACCACTCCGGTGCCTCCCCTGATCCGGAACGCCCGTTGTCCAAGGTGGACGGTCTGTACTTGTGGGCATCCGTCGACGCCGGGGAGAAGAGCACGGAGTTCGTGGTGCCGACGCTCAAGGACGGCGTGGCCGAGCCGGCCGAGTCGGTGCGCCTGCAGATGAGCGACGACACCGGTGAGCCGGTGCCCGGCACTCCAGTGCTGACGGGCACGGTGGTGGACGCCCCGTGACACGTCACCGGCCGTCCGTGACGTAGGTCCGGGCGCGGTGAGGCGGATCAGGGCGTCAGCGTGATCCGGATGCCGACTGTGCCGTTCACACCACGGCGCAGTCGGCTGCCGAGCAGCGTGAGGCGGCCGGTGATCCCGTACTTGCGGGCGATGAGCCTGCGGTAGCGGGCGCCGGTCGCCTCGTCGCAGATCTCGGCGGTGGCGGGGACCGACTCGCCGGTGGGCCTGCCGCGCAGGTCACAGGGGCCGACGAGGACGTCGGCGCGGGCCCGGACGCGCTTGACCTTCCAGGAGTCGGCGACCGTCCACACACCGAGCGCGTCCCCGTCGCGGACCACCCAGACCGGGGTGGGCACGCCGGTGCCGTTCTTGCGGTAGCTGGTGATGAGCAGGTATTTGCCCGCTCCGAGGTGTTCCAGCGACGTGTCGTCCATGGCCGGAAGTGTAGGCAGCGGGTGGGACGCCGGCCGTCGCGCCCCACCCCTGCCCGGTCAGTCGAGTGCCGCGGCCATCCGCCGTACGCCCTCCGTGATCAGCTCGGGCGATGTCGCCAGGTTCAGCCGTACGTGCCCCGCGCCGCCGGTCCCGAACGGGATCCCGGAGTTCAGTGCGACCCGGCCGCGGTGCAGGAAGACGTCCGCCGGGTCCTCGTCGAGGCCGAGGGCGCGGCAGTCGAGCCAGGCCAGGTAGGTGGCCTCACCTGGGCGGTAGGTGATCGCCGGGAGGTGCTCGGCCAGGAGGTCCGCGAGCAGGCGCCGGTTGTCGTCGAGGCCCGCCAGGAGGGCGTCGAGCCAGCCGGTGCCGTCGCGCAGGGCGGCGGTGTGGGCGATGACGCCGAGGTGGCTCGGCCCGTGGCTGACCTCTTCGGGCAGGCGGGCCAGGTCGGCGGCGGCAGCGGGCCCGGCGACGGCCAGGGCCGCCTTGAGTCCGGCCAGGTTCCAGGCCTTCGACGCGGACATCAGCGACAGCCCGCTCCCGCCGCCCGGGACGCTCAGGTACGGCACGAAGTCGACGCCGTCGGCGGTGAGGGGTGCGTGGATCTCGTCGGCGACGACGCGCACGCCGTGCCGGTCGGCGAGGGCGGCCACGGCCGACAGTTCCGCCGCGGTGTGCACGGTGCCGGTCGGGTTGTGGGGGCTGCACAGCAGGAAGGCGGCGCGCCTGCCGCCCGCGACCGCCCGCCGGAAGGTGGCGTCCAACGTGTCGAGGTCGATGCGCAGGTCAACGCCCAGCGGAGCCTCCACCACCTGCCGGTCCATGTGCTCGACGAACTGGTGGAACGGCGGATACACCGGTGAGTTCACCACGACCGGATCGCCCGGACCGGTGACCAGCTTGAGCATCTCCACCACGCCGAGCATCACGTCGGGCACGATCGCCGTCCGCTCCACGGCGAGCCCGCCCCAGCCCCACCGCTTGTCCGCGAACCCGGCGAGCGCCTCCGCGTACCCGGTGCCCGCCGGGTAGCCGGTGTCGCCGAGGGCGAGGGCGTCGGTGACCGCGCGGACGATCGGTTCGGCGAGCGGTACGTCCATCTCGGCCACCCACAGCGGCAGCACGTCGTCGGCGTAGGTGCGCCACTTCATGCTCGTGCGACATCGCAGGCGGTCCAGGGTCAGGGCGCGAAAAGGATTTGGTTCTGCGGACGTCTCGTGCGGGATCCTGGTCATGGGGCACAAGATAGGGGGCTGTGCGGTGGCCGGGAACGGCGAGAACGCGGCGTGGGCGGTGCCGCGCCGCGGTTTTCTCGAAGTGGCCTGCGACGAGTCGGGGTCGGACGGTGAGAATCTCACCGGCGGGAACACCGATGTCTTCGCGCACGCCAGTGTGCGACTGCCCGTGGAATCGGCCGCCGCATGTGTCCAGCAGGTCCGGGACCGGATTCGTTCGCCCGCGTCGGAGTACAAGGCGAACCATCTGCTGCGGGAGAAACACCGGGCGGTGCTGGAATGGCTGCTCGCGCCCGCCGGTCCGATCCATGGGAACGCCCAGGTGCATCTGATCGAGAAGGCGTACTTCGTCGTGGACCGGGCCGTCGACCTGCTGCTCGGCGACGCCGCCGACGCGCTCGGCCTGTACCGGGCGGGGCGAGGGGAATTCGGCGATGAACTCTGGCGGGAATTCCTGACGGCGGCCAACCAGTTGCTGCGGGTCAGGAACGACGGTGCGCCCCAGGAGCCCGTCGACGCGTTCTTCCGCACGGTGCAGGCGCTGCGACGCGCGGATCGCCGTACGGAATTGGCCGGAACACTCGACCGACTCACGGTGTCCCGGGCCCGCGCCGATTCCTATCGGGCGCGACTGGTGGACGGACCGACCCTCATTCCGGTCCTCAATCCCCTGCTGCCCGCCATCGTGAACACGGCCGCCTTCTGGAGTGCCGGTGGACGCCCTGTGCGGCTCGTCCACGACCGGCAGAACATGCTGACGCCGGAACGCATCGCCTGGATCGGGGAGACGGCCCGGCGGGCCGGTATCGGCTTCGGTGGGCTGCGGCTGGTGCACTCGGTGCTCGATCCTCGGGTGCAACTCGCCGACTTCCTCGCGGGGATCGCCCGCAAGATCGCCTCCGACGAGCTGAACGGACAGGGCGATACGGCACTCACCGCACTGCTGCGCCCGTACGTGGACCCGGCGTCGATATGGGGCGACGAGCGCAGCTGGGCGGTGCTCGGGCGGACCCGGGCACAAGAACGATCACCTGTGCGGTGAACACGGGCGGCCCGGGCCACGTATGGAGTGAGGGTGCTCAACCACGGGAGGGCCCCGCGGCGTTGACGCCGCGCTGTACTGGTTCGGGAGCCATGCATGAGGCACGCACGACGACGTCTCGTCCGGCGAGTGACACGGCTGGCGGCGGTCGGCGGACTCCTCCTCGGAGGAACGATGGTCACACGCGCCGTGGCGAGCGAACCACCGGACGCCTCCGCCGTCCCCCGCACGTACGCGGCTTCGGCCGCCGACACCGGCAGCGGTCTCGTCTCCCGTCTGGGCACGTCCCGTACGGCGGGCAGCTGGCTCGGTGCCGGCGGGAAGCCGGTCGTCGCGGTCACCGACGAGGAGGCGGCCGCCGAGGTGCGCAAGGCCGGTGCCGAGGCGAAGATGGTCGACCACAGCATGGACGAGCTGAAGTCGGCGACGTCCACGCTGCGTTCGGCGCCGCGCGTGGCCGGCACGGCGTGGGTCATGGACTACCAGTCCAATGAGGTGGTGGTACGGGGCGACAGCACCGTCTCCGCCGCCGACTGGTCCCGGATGACTCAGGTCGCGGGCGACATCGGGGGCTTCGTGCGCATGGAGCGCACCGAGGGCACGTTCACCACACGGCTCAACGGCGCGCTGCCGCTGCTGTCGACCGCCGGGCGCTGTTCGGCGGGCTTCAACGTCACCGACGGACAACGCGACTTCATCCTCACGGCCGGGCACTGCGGGCCGAACGGTTCGGTGTGGTTCGCCGACAACCGGGGCGAGCAGCAGATCGGCCAGACGATCCAGCAGAACTTCCCCGGCGGTGACTTCTCCCTCGTGGAGTACGCGAACGGGGACGCGGGCGACGGCGCCGACGTCGTGTCCATCGGCGACGGCAAGGGGGTGCGGATCACCGGCTTCGCGGATCCCGCCGTCGGACAGCGGGTGTTCCGCAGCGGCAGTACGAGCGGGCTGCGTGACGGCGAGGTGACGGGGCTCAACGCCACGGTCAACTACCCCGAGGGGACGGTCACCGGGCTCATCGAGACGAACGTGTGCGCCGAACCCGGGGACAGCGGCGGTCCGATGTTCTCCGAGGGGGTCGCGCTGGGAGTGACCTCGGGTGGCAGCGGCGACTGCAACGCGGGCGGTACGACGTTCTTCCAGCCGGTGACGAAGGCGCTGCAAGCGCTGGACGTCAAGCTGATCGTGACGGCGCAGAACGGTGCGGGTCAGGGTGCCTCTCCGGCGCCGTCGGCGACGCAGAGCGCGATCGCGCCCGATGACGCCTCACCCGGCTCGTCGGTCTCGGTGAGCGGCGCCTCGACGCTGCTGTCCCGCCTCGCGGACCCGAAGAACGTCGGTCCCGGTCTGCTGGTGGTCGCGGGCAGCCTGGTCGCGCTGGCGGCGACCCGGTTCATCCGGGCGGAACAGGACCGCAAGGCGTACCGGCGGTACTACTCGGCGACGTGGGGCTGAGGCCGGCCGCACGACAAAGGCACCCCTGGTCTCAGGGGTGCCCGGTGAGGATGGTGCGACGGGTGGTGAGGTGATCCGAGGAGGGCGTTCGGGACGGGCCGAGGCGAGTGCTCAGGCCGCCTTCTCCGACTGCGGGGCCGCTGCGGCCCACTCCAGGACCAGGCGCTGGTACTCCTCGCGCTGCTCGACGCTCAGTGTCCCGCCCGACCGGCGCCACAGCGCCCGGATCTCCTCGTTGACCTCGTCAGCCGATCGCTCGGAGGCGAATTCAACAGTGGTGGACATGCTGTGAAGCATAAGGCTCCAGGGGTGAAGGCGCTGTGAGTAAGCTCGCACAATGCGGGCATATCGGACCGTGTTGCTGATCACGTCCATCTGTCAACACCCCTCGCCGAGTTCAGGCGTCCACCGCCCCCAGCACCAGCACCTGGATCGCCAGCACGGCGGCGCCACGTGCCCAGTCGTGAAAGTCGGACACCTTGGTCTCCAGGTCGATCGGCGCCGCGAGCGGGTGCCGGTGGGCGCGGATGGTCTCCGCCACGGTCTTGCCGGCGACGTCCATGAGCCCCACCCCCTCTCCGGCGAGCAGGATCTTCTGCGGCAGCACGAAATTGCCGATCTGGGCGACCAGGGTGCCCAGCGCACGGGCCGCCTCCTCGATCACCCGGGCGGGCATCGGCTCACCGGCCGCGGCGAGCCGCAGGATCTCCTCGTACGTCCTGTCACGGCCGGTGGCGGCCTGCACCTGGTAGCGGATGTTGGGGATGGTCAGCAGTGAGACGGCGCTGCCGCGCGCACCGTCGGGGGTGAGCGGGCCGTTGGGGTTCACGATCCAGTGCCGCCCGAAACCGCGGTCCTCCTCGGCGTACGGCACCCGCTTGCCGCCCAGGACCAGGCCGTAGCCGATGCCGGCGCCGATGGTGAGCACGACGAAGCGGTCGAGGCCGCGGCCGGCACCGAACCAGGTCTCGGCCTCGACGAGGGCGGCCACGTCATTCTCCACGACGACCGGCAGCCCCGTGCGCTCCTCGACCAACTCGGCGAGCGGGACGTCGCTCCAGTGCAGGAACGGGGATTCCCCGACCACGGCACGGTCCTCCACGAGACCGCCCACGCCGATGCCGATGCCGGCGAGCCGGGGGTGGTCACCGGCGAGTTCGTCGGCCATCTCCCCCAGCAGGTCCACGACTTCGGCGGGGTCGTGGGTGGTGAGGGGCCGGTCGTGGCGGGCGACGATCTCGCTCCTGAGCGTGGTCACGACGCCGTAGACCATGTCGTCGGTGATCTTGAACCCGACGAAGGAGAGGGACTCGGCGACGACGTCCAGCGGCTGGGACGGGCGGCCCTGACGCACCTCGACCGGGGCGCCCGCCTCGGGGACCTCGACGAGGAGGCCCGACTCGATCAGCGGCTTGGTCAGCCGGGTGAGGCTGCCCGCGGACAGGTTGAGCCGTCCGGCGAGTTCGGTGCGCGACAGTGGTCCGCCGAGCAGAACCTCGATCGCGACGGAGCGTTCACCGGGGCTGAGCGGAAGCCAGCTGGCGGCTACTGGGGTCATGGTCGTCAGGCTCCCACACGATTCTTTCCCGCATGATTTCTTTCTCCGCGAAATCAACCAGGCCAGTGTAAGGCGACGGGATCGGCCAGGAGAAGATACCGACGCACCTCTTGACGGTTGGATTCTTCCGCAACAAAAGTAAGTGGCCGAGGACGAGCCGCAGACGAGGGAGTCTCCCGATGACCATCGCCTCCAGCAGCCCTCCGTCGCGTCTGCCGTTGGGCGACGCCACGGGGGCAGGGACGAAACAGCGGACCAGGCGGGCGGCATCCCGCGAGACCCAGGGGGACGGGCGGCTCGCCGCGGTGTTCATCGCACCGGCGCTGCTGGGCTTCGCCGTCTTCCTGCTCTGGCCGACGCTGCGGGGCATCTACCTGAGCTTCACCCGCTTCAACCTGCTCACTCCGGCGGAGTGGGTGGGCCTGGACAACTACGTGCGGATGGTCAACGACCCGATCTTCTGGGACTCGCTGACGGTCACCGTCGAGTACGTGGTCATCAACATCGGGGTGCAGACGGTCTCGGCGCTCGCCATCGCGGTGCTGCTGCAGCGGCTGACGCAGTCGGCGGTGCTGCGGGGGATCGTGCTCACGCCGTATCTGATGTCCAACGTCGTCGCGGGCATCGTCTGGCTCTGGATCCTGGACACCCAGCTCGGCATCGGCAACGAGATCATCTCGGCGGTCGGTGCGGACCGGATACCGTTCCTGGCCGACGAGACCTGGGCGATCCCGACGATCGCCCTGATCAACGTATGGCGGCACGTCGGATACACCGCGCTCCTGCTCTTCGCGGGACTCCAGGCCATCCCGGGCGACGTCTACGAGGCAGCCAAGGTGGACGGCGCGAGCGAGTGGCGGATGTTCTGGCGGATCACCATGCCGCTGCTGCGGCCGGTCCTGGCGGTCGTTCTGATCATGACGGTGATCGGCTCGTTCCAGGTGTTCGACACGGTCGCGGTGACGACCGCGGGCGGTCCGGCGAACGCGACCAACGTCCTGCAGTACTACATCTACGGCGCCGCCTTCGGCCGCTTCCAGTTCGGCTACGCGTCCGCCATGTCCGTCGCCCTGCTGGTGGTGCTCAGCGCCATCACCGTCATCCAGTACCGGCTCACCCGGGCCGGCCAGACCGACCTCGGCTGAGGAGAAGGGAGAGACCGGCATGGCTGCTGTGACCGCTCCGACGACACAGACCCGGGTACGACCCGTCAGGCGCCGCCCTTCCCCGGGGCGGATCGCGGCCTGGGCGGCGATGGCCGCGATCGTGCTCGTCACCCTGCTGCCGTTCTACTGGATCCTGCGCACCGCGCTGTCCACCAACACCGCGCTCGCCGCCCACCCCGGCGACCCGCTCCCCGTCGACCTGACGACCGGTGGCTTCGAGCGGGCGCTGGGTCTGCAGTCCACCGAGGAGGCGATCGCCCAGGGCGGCGCGGGCGGCGGACTGAAGTTCTGGCGCTATCTGATCAATTCGGTCGTCGTGTCGACCCTGATCACCGGCTGCCAGATCTTCTTCTCGGCGATGGCCGCCTACGCCTTCGCCCGGCTGCGCTGGCGCGGCCGGGACAAGGTGTTCGGTCTGTTCCTGGCCGGGCTGATGGTGCCCACGATCTTCACACTGCTGCCGAACTTCGTGCTCATCAAGCAACTCGGTCTCATCGACAACCTGTTGGGCATCGCCCTGCCCACGATGTTCATGACGCCGTTCGCGGTGTTCTTCCTGAGGCAGTTCTTCATGAACGTGCCCCGGGAGGTCGAGGAAGCGGCCCTGCTGGACGGAGCCGGGAGGATCCGGGTCTTCTTCCGGGTGATGCTGCCGATGGCGTCGACACCCGTGATCACCCTGGGCGTGCTGACGTACATCACCTCCTGGAACGACTACTTCTGGCCGCTGATGGTGTCGTACAGCGACAGTTCGCGCGTACTCACCGTGGCCCTGGCCATGTTCCGGGCACAGACCCCGCAGACCGGCTACGACTGGTCCGGCCTGATGGCGGCCACGCTCATCGCCGCTCTCCCGATGCTCGCGCTCTTCGCCGTGTTCGCGCGCCGCATCGTCAGCTCCATCAGCTTCACCGGGATCAAGTAAGGGGACAGGGATGCGAATTCGGATGCTCCCCCACGCTCGAATGAACTCGCGCGGGGGGACCCCCATGGTCACCGCACTGACCGGGGCCCTCGCGCTGTCCTTGGTCACCGGCTGCGCTCAGGGCGACTCCGTCTCGGCGGGCGGGAACACCGTGACGTACTGGCTGTGGGACGCCAACCAGCTGCCTGCCTACCAGGCCTGCGCGAAGGGCTTCGAGAAGAACAACCCGGGCCTGAAGGTGAAGATCACCCAGATGGGCTGGGCCGACTACTGGACCAAGCTCACCGCGAGCTTCATCGCGGGGACCGAGCCGGACGTCTTCACCGACCACATCCAGAAGTTCGGGCAGTTCGCCGACCTGAAGGTGCTCGAACCGCTGGACGACCTGGGCATCGACGACTCCGCCTACCAGTCGGGACTGGCCGCCAACTGGAAGGGCCAGGACGGCCACCGCTACGGCGCGCCCAAGGACTGGGACACCGTCGCCCTCTTCTACAACCAGAAGATGGCCAAGGAGGCCGGGCTCACCGCGGACCAGCTGAACAGCCTCTCCTGGAACCCGAAGGACGGCGGCACCTTCGAGAAGGCCATCGCGCGTCTGACCGTCGACAAGAACGGCAAGCGCGGCGACGAGGAGGGCTTCGACAAGAACAACGTCAAGGTGTACGGGATGGCGACGGGCGGTGCGGGCGACGCCGACGGTCAGACCACCTGGAGCCCGTTCGTCGCCTCGGCAGGCTGGAACTACACGGACAAGGCCCGCTGGGGCACCAAGTACCAGTACGACAGCGAGACCTTCCAGTCGGTGGTCGACTGGTACTTCGGCCTGGCGAAGAAGGGCTACCTCGCTCCCTTCACCGACTACACCGACGGAGCCAACCCGGCCAACGCCCAGGTCGCCTCCGGCAAGGCGGCGACCTCCTTCGACGGCGCCTGGATGATCTCCACGTACCACACCACCAAGGGCCTGGACGTCGGCACCGCACCCACGCCGATCGGCCCGACCGGCAAGCGGGCCACCATGATGAACGGCCTCGCCGACTCCGTCACCAAGAACTCCCGCAACAAGGAGGGCGCGAAGAAATGGGTGCGGTACCTGGCCTCCAACGAGTGCCAGAAGACCGTCGGCGGCTACGGCATCGTCTTCCCCGCAACCCCGGACGGCACCCGGGCGGCGGTGGCGGCGTACAAGAAGAAGGGCATCGACGTGTCCGCCTTCACCGAACCGGTCAACGACAAGAAGGACTCCGCCACCTTCTCCTTCCCGATCACCGACTACGCGGCGGACGTCTACTCCCTGATGCGCCCCGCGATGCAGGACGTCTTCGCCAATGACGCCCCGGTGAGCGGCCTGACCAGCACCAACGACCAGATCAACCTCGTCCTCGGCCAGTGAAAGGCATCCACTCCATGACGTTCTCCCTCGGCATCGTCGGCGCCGGCCAGTTCTCGGGCCAGTTCGCGAAACTGTTCCTGGCCCACCCCGGCGTCACCGACGTCTACGTCACCGACCTGCTCCCCGAACGAGCCGAACAACTCGCCGCCGCCGAAGGCCTGACCGGCACCTTCCCCTCGTACGAGGCCATGCTGGAGTCGGAGGCCGTCGACGCGGTCGCCGTCTTCACCCAGCGCTGGACGCACGGGCCGCTGGTGCTCCAGGGCCTGAACGCCGGCAAGCACGTCTACTCCGCCGTCCCCATGGCGATCACCACGGAGGAGATCGCGGCGATCATCGACGCGGTCAAGGCCACCGGGCTGACGTACATGATGGGTGAGACCAGCCAGTACAACCCGGCGACGGTGCACGCCCGCAACCAGATCGCGGAGGGCGCCTTCGGGCGGCTCTTCTACGCCGAGGGCGACTACGTCCACGACATGGATCTGGGGTTCTACGAGGCGTACCAGTACAGCGGCGGCGAGAACTGGAAGGCGACCGCCAGCTATCCCCCGCTGCTGTACCCGACCCACGCGGTGGGCGGCGTGCTGGGGGCGTGGCAGACGCACGCCGTGAGCGTCTCGGCGATCGGGGTCGTGGACGACCGGGGCGACGGTGTCTTCGACAAGGACGTCAGCCAGTTCGGCAACGACGTGTCCAACGCGACCGCGCTGTTCGAGGTGGCGGGCGGCGGCTCGTTCCGGACGAACGAGTTCCGGCGGGTCGGCTACCCGTCCCACATACGGGAGTCGCGTTTCCGGTTCTTCGGCACCGAGGCCAGCATGGAGCAGCTCGCCACGGTGGCCCTGTGGCAGGACAAGAAGGGCGTGAAGGACATCAGCGAGCTGCTGGAGCCCAAGCCCACCATGGCTCCTGACGATCCGTCACTCCAGCACATCGCGCCGGATCTGCGGGCCGCCTTCACCTCGGGTTCGGCGCCGGTGCACGACCGGTCGCGGCTGCCGCGGGAGTTCGACAACCTGCACAACGGCCACGAGGGCAGCCACCACTTCCTGGTGGACGACTTCGTGACCGCCGTCAACACCCGCACCCAGCCGTCCGTGAACGCGTGGGTAGCCGCCCGCTATACCCTGCCGGGCATCGTCGCGCACGAGTCCGCGCGGCAGGGTGGGGTCAGGCTGGAGATCCCGGACTTCGGGGACGCCCCGGAGGCGTGACGTTTCCCCGACATCGACTCGCAAGCCGGGTGCCTGTCCTGACTCAGGTGCCCGGCTTGCGGCCGTACACGTAGACGTCGTCGCCGTTCTTCAGCAGCGACCAGTACTTCTTGGCGTTGGTCTTGGTCATGTTGACGCAGCCGTGCGAGCCCGGCGGGTTCCACATGCTGACGCCGACGGAGTGGAAGGCCTGGCCGCCGTCGAAGAACTGGGCGTAGGGCATGGGCACGTTGTAGATGCTCGACACGTGGTCGATATTGCGCCAGTAGATCTTCTTCAGGCCCGTGCGGGTCTCGTAGCCGTTGCGGCCGGTGCGGACCGGTACGGGGCCGTAGACCAGCTTGTCGCCGTCCTGGATCCAGCTCAGCTGGAGCGTGAGGTTCACGCAGGCGATGCGGCCCTTGTTGACGGGGCACTTGCCGTCCTTGTTGGGCTTGTTGCCGACGGCCTTCTGCTTGTTCATCAGGTCCATCACGCCCCAGGTGACGGGACCCGCGTAGCCGGCGTTCGGGCTGATGCCGTGCTTGGTCTGGAAGGCCTGGATGGCCTTGCAGTCGGCGGCGGACTGCTTGCCGTCGACCGGTCGGCCGAGAAACTTCTCGACCTGCTTCTGGTACGGACCGGTCTGGGTCGTGCAGCTCGGGGCCGCCTGCGCCGGTGCGGCGCCGAGCGTGAGCGCGAGCGGTGCGACGAGTCCGCCGGTGATACCGAGTGCGACGGCGCGCCGTCTGCGTATGTCCCCCATGGCCGGGCCTTCCCTTTGCGTGTTCCTGTGGGCTTCTGCCTGGTAGACCAGCGCGTGGGGGTGTCGGTTGTGGCCCTGGCCGGGCTGTGACCAAACGGTGAAATTTGGCCAGGCCGGAGGTCTCGGAAGGTGGCATGGGTCACGCGGCGCGTCGGGCTCCTCAGGCGGGGTCCGAGTGCCGGACCGCCGCCTGGAATCCGGTGTTGACCGCGGTGAGGCCGCCGTCGACGGTGAGGGTGGTACCGGTGATCCAGGCCGCGTCATGGGACGCCAGGAAGGCGACCGCGGCGGCGATGTCCTCGGGTTCGCCGACCCGGCCCAGGGGGTACAGCCCGCGGACCGCGTCCAGGTCCGCCTCCCGCCCTTCCCAGGCGGAGGTGCGCACCGTGCCCGGCACCACCAGGTTGACGCGGACCCCTCGGGCCGCCGCGTGCCCGGCGAGAGTCCGGGTGAGGGAGCCGAGGCCGGCCTTGGCGGCGCTGTAGGCGTGGTTGCCGAAGTCCTGGAGGCCGTTGACGGAGCCGATGTTCACGATGGCTCCGCGGCCGGTGGCGGCCAGGTGCGGGAGGGCTGCGCGGCAGCAGCGGTAGGGGCCGGTCAGCGTGATGTCGAGGTCGCGGGACCATCCCTCGTCCGGGAAGTCCTCGAAGAGCGGGGGGTCGGGGGTGCACGAGGCCGCGCTGTTGACCAGGACGTCGAGCGAGCCGAAGGCCTCCACGGCGTGCGCGACGGCCGTCTCGACGGAGTCACGGTCGGCGACGTCGCAGGCCCGCGCCTCCGCCGTGAGCCCCACGTCCCGCAGGGCCGACGCGGTCTTCTCCGCCTCGGGTCCGTCCCGGTCGGTCACGAGGACGCGCGCGCCCTCCTCAGCGAGTCGGCGGGCGGTGGCCGCGCCGATGCCGCGGGCCGCACCGGTGACCAGGACCGCGTACCCCGCGAAGCGCGTTGTGTCCGTCATGGACCGCACCGTAGTGCCGGGACGGTCATCCGGGCAGGTAGCGTGCGTCCATGTCCGCGTTCATTCAGCAACTCCCCGCGCTCATCGGTGTCGTGATCGGCGCGCTCGGTTCGTATGTGGTGGTCGTGCGGGGCGACCGGGTGAGGTTCCGGCGGGAGCAGGCGGCGCGTTGGGAGGAGCGGCGGCTCGCCGTGTACAGCGACTACGCGCGGTCGGTGAAGAAGGCGGTCACGGTGGCCTACCGGGTCGCAGCCGAACGCGGCATCGGCACGCACCCGCACCCCCTGACCCTCGACGTCGCCCAGCCGCTGCTGGCCGAGGCGAACGACGAACGGGACCCCTCGGGCGAGGCGCTGATCATGCTGGGCAGCGTCGTCGTGGTGGAGAAGGCGCGGGCCTGGGTCACGACGGTGATGGACATGGAGCGCTTCCTCCGCGAGGGCGGCCGGGACCAGGAGGCCTGGCAGGCGCTGCTGGAGAGGCAGCGCGCCGGGCGCGAGGGCTACTACGCGGCGGTGCGGGAGGACCTGGGCCTCCCGCCGGGCCACTCCGCGCGCTGGCCGATCCGCGAGGCCGAGCCGGTGCCCCCGGTACCGTCTCAGCGGTAGCCCGTCGTGTCCGCCGGCTTCCCCGCGTCCTGGACCTCGACCAGGTACCGCCAGGCATCGGGGCGGCTGCCGTCGAGGTCCGTGAAGCCGTAGACCTGCGCGAGCTGCCCGCCGGAGAGGGACTCGCCGTTCCAGCGGGCCACGTCGGGGTCGGCGGCGAGGGCGGCGACGGCGCGGCCCACATAGCGCGGGGTCTCGGAGATGGCGAAGTGCGGGACGCGCTCGAGGGCGTCGCGCCAGTTGTCCTCCCGCACTCCGAAGGCCTCCAGCATCATCTCGGAGCGCAGCCAGCCCGGGGTCAGCGCGACGGCGGTGGCGCCGCGCGGTCCGAGTTCATGGCCGAGGGAGAAGGCCATGCGCAGGACCGACGCCTTGGCCAGGTCGTAGAAGAAGGAGCTCCGGTAGTTGACGCGGTTGTACTCCGCGGTGCCGTCGGTCATCTCGACCACCAGTCCGCCGGGGTGGCGCAGGAGCAGCGGCAGGGCGTGATGGCTGGTGATCGCGTGGGTCTCGACGGCCAGCCGGAGCAGGCGCAGGCCCTTGTCGAGGTCGTGCTCCCAGACCGGGCTGTCCCAGGCGAACAGCTTCTCGCCGCCCCAGATGTCGTTGACGAGGACGTCGAGGCGGCCCTGCTCCTGCGCGATCCGGTCCACCAGGACACGGACCTGCGCCGGGTCGAGATGGTCGGCGGGTACGGCGATGCCCTGGCCTCCCGCCTCGGTGACGAGGTCGGCGGTGTCCTCGATCGTCTCGGGGCGGTCGTACTCCGAGCGCCGGGCGCGTGTGCTGCGTCCCGTCACGTAGACGGTGGCCCCGGCGGCCCCGAGCTCCACGGCGATACCGCGTCCGGCTCCCCGTGTCGCCCCGGCGACCAGTGTGACCTTGTCCTTCAGCGGCTGTGACATGTCCGGCCTCCCGACCCCGTGCTTGTTACGTCGCTGTCGAGGGTGCCGGGTAAGCCGGACATCTTCTGTCGTCTTTTAAGGGCGGGTGTGGCCTTTTGCGGGAGGGTCACCCGTCCGGGCCTCAGTGGCCGCGGTCGATCCACTCCTGCAGATGCGGCGTCTCCGTGCCGATGGTGGTCGCGTCGCCGTGGCCGGTGAGGACCTTGGTCTCGGGCGGGAGGGTGAGCAGGCGGGTGCGGATCGAGTCGATGATCGTCGGGAAGTGGGAGTAGGAACGGCCGGTGGCGCCGGGGCCGCCCTGGAAGAGGGTGTCGCCGGTGAAGACGACGCCCAGGCCGGGGTCGTACAGGCACACCGCGCCCGGCGCGTGGCCCGGGGTGTGCAGGACGGTGAGGTCGGCGCCCGCGGCCTCGATGATCTGCCCGTCCACGAGATGGGCGTCGGGGTCGCGGTCCGGATGGGTCTGCTTCCACAGCGACAGGTCGTCGGGGTGGAGCCAGATGGTGGCGCCGGTGCGGTCGGCGAGGGCGGGTGCGGCGTCGATGTGGTCGTTGTGGGCGTGGGTGCACACGATCGCGGTGAGGCGGCGGTCACCGACGGCCTCGGCGATGGCGTCGGCGTCATGGGCGGCGTCGATGACGATCACCTCCTGGTCGTCGCCGACGATCCACACGTTGTTCTCGACGTCCCAGGTGCCGCCGTCCAGCGTGAACTGGCCGGAAGTGACCAGGCGTTCGATGCGCGCGGCCCCGCTCACAGCGTCACCACCGAGCGCAGGACGTCGCCGCCGTGCATCCGCTCGAACGCCTTCTCCACCTCGTCGAGCTGGATGGTCTCGGTGACGAACGCCGCCAGGTCCAGACGGCCCTGCAGGTGCAGGTCGATCAGCATCGGGAAGTCGCGTGAGGGCAGGCAGTCGCCGTACCAGGAGGACTTCAGCGCGCCACCACGGCCGAAGACGTCCAGAAGCGGCAGTTCCAACTTCATCTCCGGGGTGGGCACACCGACCAGGACGACCGTGCCGGCGAGGTCGCGGGCGTAGAAGGCCTGCTTGTACGTCTCCGGACGGCCCACCGCCTCGATGACGACATCCGCGCCGAAGCCGCCGGTCAGCTCGCGGATCGCCTCCACCGGATCCGTCTGCCGGGAGTTGACGGTGTGCGTGGCGCCCATCGCGCGGGCCTTGTCCAGCTTGCGGTCGTCGATGTCGACGGCGATGATCCTCGCCGCCCCGGCCAGCCGCGACCCGGCGATCGCCGCGTCCCCCACCCCGCCGCAGCCGATCACCGCCACGCTGTCACCACGCCCCACCCGCCCCGTGTTGATCGCCGCGCCGATTCCGGCCATCACCCCGCAGCCCAGCAGACCCGCGACCTGCGGTGCCACCGACGCGTCCACCTTGGTGCACTGCCCGGCCGCCACCAGCGTCTTCTGCGCGAACGCACCGATACCCAGCGCCGGGGACAGCTCCTGCCCGGACGAGGCAAGGGTCATCTTCTGCTTTGCGTTGTGGGTGTTGAAGCAGTACCAGGGCCGACCCCGCAGACACGCACGACACTGACCGCACACCGCACGCCAGTTGAGGATCACGAAGTCCCCGGGCTCGACGTCGGTGACTCCCTCGCCGACGGCCTCCACCACACCGGCCGCCTCATGCCCGAGCAGGAAGGGGAAGTCGTCGCTGATGCCGCCCTGCTTGTAGTGCAGGTCGGTATGGCACACACCGCACGCCTGCACCTTCACCACGGCCTCGCCCGGCCCCGGATCGGGCACCACGATCGTCTCCACCCGCACCGGCTCGTCCTTGCCCGGTGCGATCACACCGCGAACTTCCTGCGCCATGGTGCTTCACCCTTCCCTCGGCGGCTCCGGTTCCACTCCCGACCCTAGATGTGACTGATCAGTAAAGGCACGCGGCAGAGCCCTTCACAGCACCATCCAGCCACCACACCACTGGATACCCCCCGGGGTACCTCTGCTATCTTTGACATATACCCCCGGGGGTAATTCTTCCAGCGGGTTTCACGGGGAGACGGGGAAGACGAGGAGAGAGGAGCACTGCCGTGTATTTCGTCGACACCATCGACGTGCCGGGGCTCGGGAACCGCAGCTATCTGGCGGGCGGTGCGCACAGCGCCGTGGTCGTCGATCCGCCCAGGGACATCGACCGGGTGATCGCGGCCGCCGCCCGGCGGGGTGTGCGCATCACGCATGTCGCCGAGACCCACGTCCACAACGACTACGTGACCGGCGGCCTGGAGCTGGCCCGGATCACCGGTGCCGCGTATCTCGTACCGGCCGCGGCGCGGGTGGGGTACGAGCGGGTGGCGGTCGCCGACGGGGACCGTACGGAGATCGCGGACGGCCTGGGGCTGCGTGCCCTGGCCACTGCGGGGCACACCCCGCACCACACCTCGTACGTCCTGGAGGAGTCCGGGCGCGCGGTGGCCGTCTTCACCGGCGGTTCGCTGCTGATCGGCACGGTCGGGCGGCCCGACCTCGTGGAGCCGCGGCTGACCGGGCCGCTGGCGCGGGCGCAGTACGACTCCGCGCACCGGCTGGCCGCCGAGCTGCCGGACGAGACGGCGGTCCTGCCTACGCACGGTTTCGGCAGCTTCTGCTCCGCCACGCAGGGGGCCGGCGGGACGGCGACGACCATCGGACGCGAGCGCGCCGTCAACGAGGCTCTGGTGAAGGACGTGGACACGTTCGTCGCGGACCTGCTCGCCGGGCTGGAGGACATCCCGGCCTACTACGCGCACATGGGCCCGGCGAACGCGGAAGGTCCGGCGCCGGTGGACCTGACCCCGCCGCACCCGGCCGACGCCGGGGAGATCGCGGCGCGGCTGGCCGCCGGGGAGTGGGTGGTGGATCTGCGCAACCGGGTGGCGTTCGCCGAGGGACATGTCGCCGGGTCGTTCAACTTCGAGGCCGAGGGGCAGCTCGCCACCTATCTGGCCTGGCTGCTGCCATGGGGCAAGCCGGTCACGCTGCTGGCCGAGAGCCCGGCCCAACTGGCCGACGCCCAGCGGGAACTGGTCCGGGTCGGCATCGACCGGCCGGCCGCCGCCGCGACCGGTTCCCCCGCCGACTGGACACCGCAGGGCGAGCGGCCGCGCTCCTTCCCGCGCGGCACCTTCGCCGACCTGGCCGCTGCCGAACGGGCCGCACGGCACGGCGTCGTGGTCCTGGACGTGCGGCGCGACTCCGAGCGCGCCGCCGGTCACATCCGGGGCTCGGTGCACATTCCGCTGCACCGGCTGCGCGACCGTCTCGCGGAGATACCGGACGGCACCGTGTGGGTGCACTGCGCCGGCGGTATGCGCGCGGCCATCGCCGCCTCGCTGCTGGACGCGGCGGGACGTGACGTCGTCGCCGTCGACGACGGGTTCGCCGCGGCGCACGAAGCCGGGCTCCCCATGGCACGCATCACCGCGGCGCAGGCTCATGAGCGGGTGGGCGCGGACGCCGTTCTCGTGGACGTGCGCGAGCGCGACGAATGGGCCGCCGGACACGCTCCGGGCGCCGTACTCGCGCCGCTGTCCGCACTGTCGTCCGGGGAACTGCTCCCACAGGCCGCACAGGGCCGGCCGGTCGTCGCGATCTGCCGCTCCGGGAAGCGCTCCCGGGAGGCCGCGGCCCTGCTCGCGGCGCGCGGCGCCGATGTCGTGGACGTGATCGGCGGCATGAGCGCCTGGGCCGAGGCAGGGCTTCCCGTGGTGGCGGAGCCGGGGGCGCGCGGTGGTGAGTGAGGGCGCGGGCGGAGCGCGGGAGATCCTGGGCGATACGCGGGAGTTCGCGGGGCGAGCCCGGGAGCTCACGAGCCCCGCCCACCAGTCCGCGGAGCGAGCCCGGGAGCCGCTGCCAGAAGCGGTGCCGCCCCATCACTTCGGCCGCGCACGACCCCTGTCTCTGCGGGTGCCCCTGGACCACCACGCCTTGTCCCGCCGCCCGGGCCTCCCACGGTGAGCGCCCTTGTCCTCGGCCTGCTCGCCGGTGCCGTCACCGGGCTCGCGCTCGGGGCGTTGGGAGGTGGCGGCAGTGTGCTCGCCGTGCCCGCGCTGATGTATCTGCTGGGCTTCACGCCGGCCGCGGCGGCGACCGCGAGTCTGGTCATCGTCGCCGTCACGTCCGTCACCGCGCTGGGCGCGCATGCCCGCGAGGGCACCGTGCGATGGCGTGCCGGGGCGCTGTTCGCGGCGGCGGGCCTGGTGCCCGCGGCGGTCGGCGGGGCGCTGTCCGGGCGGCTGCCTCCCGGCCTGCTCACCGGGGCGTTCGCGGTGATCGCCGCTGTCGCCGCGCTGCGCATGCTCCGGCCGTCGGCCGCCGTACGGCACGACGACGTGCCGGTGCGTCCCGGTCGGGTCGTTCAGGCCGGCGCGGGGCTCGGCGCGGTCACCGGGGTGCTCGGGGTGGGCGGCGGCTTCCTCGCCGTACCGGCGCTGGTGAACGTGGTGGGGCTGCGGATGCGGGCCGCCGTGGGCACGAGCCTGCTGGTCATCACCGTCAACTCGCTGGTCGCGCTGGCGGCTCGGGCCGGCTCGGCCGCGCCCGTGGACTGGACCGCCGTCGCGCCCTTCGCCGCGGCCGCGGTGCTCGGTGCCTGGGACGGCAGGCGTCTCGCCGCGAAGGTCTCCGGAGGCACGCTTCAGCGGCTCTTCGCGTACGTCCTGCTGGCGGTGGCGTTGTTCATGCTGGGCGACGCCGTCGCGTGACACCTACGCCAGCGACAGGAACAGCTTCTCCAGCCGGGCCTTCATCTGCTGCGTCGTCTCGCCGTCCCGCTCGTTCCTGTCGGCGTCGGTGAGGCACTGCTGCAGCCCGGTCGCGATGATCGCGAAGCCGGCCCGGTCCAGGGCCCGGGAGGCGGCGGCGAGCTGAGTGACGACGTCCTCGCAGTCGCGGCCCTCCTCGATCATCTTGATCACTCCGGAGATCTGACCCTGCGCCCGGCGCAGACGGTTCAGCACCGACTTGAGCTCATCGCCCTCGAACTGCAGCTCCACGATCACTCCCTCTACATACCCTTGGGGGTATTTTACCCCCTCCCTCGAAAGGATCTCACTCCCCGTGAACCCGCAGCTCAACCCCGACTCCCACAACCCCACCTCCCTCAACCCCGACGAGGCCCGCACCCGGCTGCCCGGCCTGACCGTCATCGACGTACGCACGCCGGGCGAGTACGCCGCCGGCCATCTCCCCGAGGCCCTCAACATCCCCTTGGACCAGCTCGACAGTGCCCTGCCCGAGCTCCGGCGGCTTTCCGGCGAGTTGCTGGTCGTCTGCGCCTCCGGCGCCCGCTCGGAGAACGCGTGCCGTGTGCTCGCCGGGCACGGCATACCGGCCATGACCCTGACGGGCGGCACCCAGGGCTGGGCGGGGCGCGGGCACGAACTGCACCGACCGGCATCGGGCACGCGCGCCGTGTGGGCCATGGAGCGCCAGGTCCGCTTCACGGCGGGCACGATCGTCCTGGCCGGCCTCGGCCTCGGACTCCTGCACCCGGCCTGGCAGTTGCTCTCCGCGGGGGTCGCGGGCGGCCTGGTGTTCTCGGCCCTCACCAACACCTGCGGCATGGCCTCCCTGCTGTCGAAGCTGCCGCACAACCGTCCGCGCCCCGGCGACCTGGAAGCGACCCTGGCCGCTCTGGCCGAGCGCGGGCGGCCCGCGGTCACCTGAGGAAATCCCGGACGGCCCGGGCGAGATCGGCCTCGTCCAGGCCGTCCGCGTCACCCAGGGGCAGCAGACGGTGCGGTACGTGGAGGAGCGTCTCGGCGACGTGCCGGGCGGACAGTCCGGGCCGCCCGGGCTCGACGAGCACCACGTCCGCGTGGTCGGCGGCCAGGACGGCCGTGCGCAGGCCGACCTCGTCGAAGGGCCGGACGGTGGCCGTGTAGAGCACGGTCAGGTCGAGGCCGGCCGTGGCCCGCAGGACGGGGTCGAGGGTGGCGCCCACCGCGGCGACGACTCCGTCGGGCCCTTCGCGGACGAGCTCGAAGCCCTCGGTCACGCCGCGCGGTTCGGCGTTGGAGACGCCGGACACGTGCACGCACGCCCGGTCGCCGCCGCGCACGGCGCGCTCGATCGCGCGGCGCACCTCGACGGGGTGGCCGGGGGCGTGCACGGCCCAGCGGGGGTCGGTGGCGAACCGCGTATCCCGCTGGTCTCCGACACCACCGGCGAGCCGGTGGGAGCCGAGGCCGCCCGGCCGGACCACTGGGTTCGGGCACTGCGCGATCCGGTCCGTTTCGCGGACGCGGTCACCCGCATGAGGCATGACGGTGTGACCGCCTTCGTCGAACTGGGGCCGGGCGAGGTCCTGTCCCGCGTGCTCGACGCCTGTCTGCCGCAGGGGGACGACCGGCCGATCGTGCTCTGCGTCGCCCGGAACCGGCACGCCCAAGGCAGGCGGGCCGACGTAGCCTGAATGCTCCGTCCGACTCCGAAGGAGCGCCGTGAGCACAGACCGGACAGCGACCGACCAGCCCGCTTGGCGGCTGCTCCTCGGCTACGTACGGCCCCACCGGTGGGCCCTGCTGACGGGCGCCCTGCTGTCGCTGGTCACCGGGGCCACGGGGCTGCTCCTTCCGCTGGTGGCGCGGGACTTGATCGACGACCTGTCCCACGACCGGGCCATCACCGGGGCGCTGCTGGTCATGTCCGGGCTGGTGGTGGCGAACGCGGCGCTGGGCGCGCTGGGCTCGTACGTGCTGCGGCGCACCGCCGAGTCGGTGGTGCTCGGCGCGCGGCGCGCCCTGTCGTCGTATCTGCTGCGGCTGCGCATCACCGCCGTGGACCGCAGTGAGCCGGGCGATCTGATGGCCCGCATCACCTCGGACACGACGCTGCTGCGCGAGGTCACCACCGACTCCCTCGTCGGCCTCGGCACCGGCGGGCTCACGCTGGTGGCGACGGTGGTGATGATGGGCCTGGTGGACCCGGTGCTGCTGGCGGTCACGCTCGCCGTGATCCTGGGCGCCGGGACGATCCTCGGCGTGATCGTGCCGCGCATCAACCGGGCCAGCCGCGAGGCGCAGAACGCGGTCGGCGTGATGGGGGCCTCGCTGGAGCGGATACTCGGGGCGCTGCGCACGGTGAAGGCGTCCGGCGCCGAGCACCGGGAGGAGCGGACCCTGCACGAGGCCGCCGAGGAGTCGTGGCGGCAGAGCGTACGGGCCGCCAAATGGTCGGCGGCGGCGGGCAACACGGCCGGGCTCGCCATGCAGATCGCCTTCATCACGGTGCTCGCGGTGGGCGGGGCGCGGGTGGCGACCGGGGCGGTCGACGTCGGCACGCTGGTCGCCTTCCTGCTGTACGTCTTCTATCTGATGTCGCCGATCCAGCAGGTCGTCGGCGCCATCACCCAGTACCAGACGGGCGCGGCGGCGCTCGCCAGGATCCAGGAGGCGCTGCAACTGCCCGCCGAACCGGCCGCCGTACCCGAGCCGTTGCCCGCCGCCGGGGTGGAGCCCGCCGCGCTCGCCTTCGACGACGTCCGCTTCCGCTACGCCGACGACCTGCCGTACGTCCACCACGGGGTGACGTTCGCCGTGCCCGCGCAAGGGATGACCGCGTTCGTCGGCCCGTCGGGCGCGGGGAAGACCACCGTCTTCTCCCTCATCGAGCGGTTCTACGACCCCGAGGCGGGGACCATCTCGCTCGACGGGCGGGATCTGGCGGACTGGGAGCTGTCCCGGCTGCGGTCCGCCATCGGCTATGTGGAGCAGGACGCGCCGGTCCTGTCGGGATCACTGCGGGACAACCTGCTGCTCGGCAACCCCGACGCGGACGACGACGCCGTCACGCGGGTGCTGAAGACGACCCGGCTCGACGGCCTGGTCGCCCGGCTGCCCAGCGGTCTCGACACGCTCGTCGGACACCGCGGCACCAAGCTGTCCGGCGGGGAGCGCCAGCGCGTCGCCATCGCCCGCGCCCTGCTGCGCCGCCCCCGCCTGCTGCTGCTCGACGAGGCGACCTCGCAGCTGGACGCGGTGAACGAGGCGGCGTTGCGCGACACCGTCGCCGATGTCGCCCGTACGACCACGGTGCTGGTCGTCGCGCACCGGTTGTCGACGGTGACGATGGCCGACCGGATCGTGGTGATGGACGCGGGCCGGGTGCGCGCGGTGGGCACGCATCGCGAACTCGTCGCGCAGGACCCGCTGTACGCGGAACTGGCGGCGACGCAGTTCCTGGCGACGGCCGGGTGACGACACCGGCCGCGCCGTCGGGGGCTCAGCCCTGCAGCCTGCGAAGCCGCTCCGCGTCGCAGGTGCGGGGGCATGTGGAGCATGCCTCGTCCGGGCGGATCGTGTAGTACATGCAGCAGCCCGCGCGAGTGCGGGTGGGGTGCCGCTGTCCGTCCGGGGTCGTCAGGTAGCGGAAGTCGGCGCCGCCGGGATACGGAGCGACGGAGCCGGGAAGCAGTTCGGTGGCCGCGCGTACGGCGTCGCCCTCGCGGCCGAGGATCCGGCCCAGGTACCAGATGCCGGAGACGAGGTCGTCGGAGACCATCCCCCACAGGGCGCGCGGGCCGCGCCGTACGAGCGGGCCGATCGCTTCCAGGAGCGGCGCCATGTGGTCGGCGACCGCCCGCCTCAACTCCACGCGCAGCGCCTCTTCGTGAGGGACCGTCAGCGCGGTGGGAAGGTCGGCGTCCGAGTCGTCGGGCAGGCAGGCGAAGTCGGTTCCGGGAGCGAGGGTGAACACGGACGAGCCGAGATCCAGCCGCAGCTCCTCGGGCCGGATGCGCGGCACCCTCCGCTCCAGGTACCAGGGTCCACTCATGAGCAGCGCGACCGACCAGGCGTAGTCGTGCAGGGCGCGCGAGGCGGCCACATCGCGGCGCGGGGCGACCGTGTGGCGGTCCTGGATCCGGCCCGCCTCGGCGTCGACGAACGCTTCGAGGACGGCCGGTTCGGCTGCCAACTCGGCCGCTGTCACGCCGGCCTGGGCCACATCCTCACCCGGCTCCGCGACCCGCACGGACAGGACTTCGCAGAGGTCGGTCAGCCCGCGGTAGACGTCACCGAGCGTGCGCCGGGGCGGGGCGCCGGTCGGCGGGGTCGTCAGGGCCAGGGACATCGACGCTCCAGTACGGGATTTGCACACGCTGGCGAGGTAAGGCTTACCTTACACACGTCATCGCTGGACAACCGCATGATCGCAGCCGGAACGCGATCTTCTATTGCGAACGTCACAGAGATCACACAGCAGTTGAAATCTAAAGCAAGGCTAACCTAATCTCACGGCTTGTGACTGCGACCCAACAGGGCGCACCCCCCACAGGTGTGCCCTCCCGTGCCCTGAGGCACATTCCGATCTTCCTCGCCGGCATCGCCGCCCTCGCCCTCTGCACCGCCCTGAGCCTCGCCCTCGGCGCCCGTTCGGTACCCCTGTCCACGGTGACCGACGCGCTGTTCGGCGACGCCCATGGGCGGGACGCGCTCGTGGTGACCGGGCTGCGGCTGCCGCGTACGGTCATCGGACTGGCCGTCGGGGCCGCGCTCGGGGTCGCCGGGGCCGTGGCGCAGGGCATCACCCGCAATCCGCTCGCCTCACCCACGACGCTCGGCATCAACGCGGGCGCCGGTTTCGCGGTCGTCGTCGCCATCTTCGCGCTGAAGCTCAACAGCCCCGCCGAGTACGTGTGGTTCGCGTTCGCGGGCGCGACGGGCGCCGCCGTGTTCGCCCAGGCGCTGGCCCGGCGCGCCGGGGACATCGACGCCGTGCGGCTGGCGCTCGGCGGCACCGTCCTGCAACTGGTGCTGCTGTCCTGGACGTCGGCGGTGATGCTGATGAACCAGCGCACCCTGGACGAGGCCCGCTTCTGGCTGGCCGGGTCGCTAACCGGCCGCACCCTCGACGTACTGTGGCCGGTGCTGCCGACCCTGCTGCTCGGCCTCGTGGTCGCGCTGGCCGTCTCCCCCGCCCTCAACGCCCTTGCCCTGGGCGACGATTCGGCCCAGGCGCTCGGCGTCCCGGTGGCCCGGATCCGGCTGGCCGGCGGCATCGCGGTCGTGCTGCTCGCCGGATCGGCGGTGGCGGTGGCCGGTCCGGTCGCCTTCATCGGGCTGGCCGCGCCCCATCTCGTACGGCCGCTGCTCGGCGGCGACCACCGGCTGCTGGTGCCCGGCTGTCTGATCGCGGGCCCGCTGCTGCTGCTCGCGGCCGACGTGCTCGGCCGGATGGTGATCCGCCCCTCGGAACTGGAGGTCGGCATCGTCACCGCGTTCCTGGGCGCGCCGCTGCTCGCGCTGCTGGCTCGAAGGGTGGCCCGATGAGCACGACGAAGGGTGGCTCCATGAGCGCCACGAAGAGTGGCTCCGCCAGCGCCACGAAGGATGACTCGATGAGCGCCACGACCGTCGCCGTCCGGCCGAAGTCCACCGCCCGTGCCCGCGTCCGCCGCCGCGTGACGCTGTTCGCCACCACCGGTCTCCTCGCCCTCTTCGCCCTGCTCACCCTCTCCCTGACGACGGGTGAGATCCCGATGCCCGCCGGCACCGCCCTGCGCGCGCTGATCGGCCTCGGGGATCCGGGCGACGTGCTGGTGGTGCAGGAATTCCGGGCGCCGCGCTCGGTGGCGGCGATCGTCGCCGGTGCCGGCCTGGGCGCTGCGGGCTGTGTGCTGCAGCGTCTGTTCCGCAACCCGCTGGCCTCCCCGGACGTCATGGGCATCACCGGCGGTGCGTCGCTGGGCGCGGTGGCGTTGATCGCCGCCGGGGCCTCGCCGACGCTGATCCCGGTCGGTGCCCTGGGCGGCGGGCTGCTCGCGGCGCTGCTGCTGGGCGTGTTCGCCTGGGGCTCGGGCCTCGCGGTCACCCGGCTGGTGCTCACCGGGCTCGCCGTGCAGGCCGGACTCGCGGCCGCCGTGAACCTGATGATCGTGCGCTTCCCGGCCGAGCTCGCCGGATCCGCGCTGCAGTGGACCACCGGCTCGGTGTACGGGCGGACCTGGGCGGAGGTGTGGGGAGCGGGCGGCGCCATGGTGCCGGCCCTCGCCACCGCCCTGGTGATGAACCGTCAGTTGGCCGTGCTCGACCTCGGGGACGACTCGGCGGGCGCGCTCGGTCTGCGCACCTCCAGTGCCCGGCTCCGGCTTCTCGTCCTCGCCGTCGTGCTGGCGTCGCTGGCCGCCGCGCTGGCCGGTCCGGTGACGTTCGTGGCGCTCGCCGTGCCGCACATCGTGCGGTTCGTCACCGGGCCGCCGACCGCCGCGTCCCTGGCCCTCGCCGGGCTCACCGGCGCGGTCCTGCTGCTCGCCTCCGACCTGGTCGTGCATCACCTGCTGCCGATCGAGGGGCTGCCGGTCGGCGCGGTCACCGCCACGCTCGGCGCTCCCTGGCTGCTGATCCTGATGCTGCGTCAGAGCTCGCCCGTGCAGAGGAGTCAGTGATGACGGAGCGCGCCGCAGGGGATGTCGCGTTGTGCCGTCTGGCGTCTGCGGCGCCATCGTGGCCGGCCGCGCCCGCGCGGCGGGAGCCGCATGTTCAACACAGCCCCGCGCCCTTCAGGAGCGATGCCGTACTGCCGAGGACTTCGCGCCGCCTGCTCGGCGCCCCGCACGAACCCTCCCCCGCCCCCAGGAGCCGCACATGACCGCCACCGCCAACCAGCTCTCCACCCAGGGCCTCGACCTGCGCTACGGCGACCGGCTCGTGGTCGGGGAGCTCGACCTGACGCTGCCCGGCGGTGCCGTCACGGCCATCGTCGGCCCCAACGCCTGTGGGAAGTCGACCCTGTTGCGGGGCCTCAGCCGGCTCCTCGCCCCGGCCGCCGGCACCGTCACGCTCGACGGTTCCGACATCCACCGGATGTCCGCGCGGACGCTGGCCCTGCGCATGGGTCTGCTGCCGCAGCAGCCGGTCACGCCGGAGGCGATCACCGTCGAAGCGCTCGTACGCCTCGGCCGGTACCCGCATCAGCGGCTGCTGAGCCCCTGGTCCGCCGCCGACCAGAAGGCCGTCGACGAGGCCCTGGAGCGCACCGGCACCGCGGCCCTGCGCGACCACCCCGTCGACCGCCTCTCCGGCGGTCAGCGGCAACGGGCCTGGATCGCGCTGGCGTTGGCGCAGGACACCGAGCTGCTGCTGCTCGACGAGCCCACCACCTTCCTCGACCTCCGGCACCAGCTCGACGTCCTCGACCTGGTCGCCGCCCTGCACGCCGAGGCGGGCCGCACCGTGGTGATGGTGCTGCACGACCTCGGACAGGCCGCCCGCTACGCGGACCACATGGTGGTCCTCAAGGACGGCCGTCTGGCCGCCGCCGGCGCCCCGGCCGACGTCCTCGACGCGGAGCTGGTCAAGTCCGTGTTCGACGTGGACTGCCGGGTGATCCCAGACCCGGAGACCGGCACCCCGCTGGTCGTCCCCATGAGCCGAGGGGCGCGCCGGGGTCGAGAGCCCGAGCGCGCGGAGGCCCGAAGGGCTGAGCACGGTCGGGGTCTCGACCCCGGCTGAAAGCGCTCCGTAGGCGAATCAATCAAAAGGTGCGCAGTGCGGTGCGGCACTCCGCCGTCTCCGGCTGATCAACCACTAACAGAAAGTCCCCACGCTCATGCGCTCTCCCCTGCGCGGATTCGGCCGGCTCCTCGCCGTGCTGCTCTCCGTCCTGCTCGGTACGGCCGTGCTGGCCGCCTGCGGCAGCGAGAAGTCGTCCGACGAGGCCGACACGGCGAAGGCCCCCGGCGCCTCGTCGACCGCCTTCCCCCGCACCCTCAAGACCGTGATGGGCGACGTGAAGATCCCGTCCCAGCCGAAGCGGGTCGTCGTGCTCGACACCGGTGAGCTGGACGACGTCACCCTGCTCGGCATCGACCCGGTCGGCGCGGTCGCCCCGCACTTCAAGACCGAGGGCGGCTTCCCGACGTACCTGGACGGCGAGTTGAAGGACACCGTCGACGTCGGCCCGCTCCTGGAGCCGAACCTGGAGAAGATCGCCTCCCTCAAGCCCGACCTGATCCTGTCCTCCAAGGTCCGGCACGAGAAGGTCTACGACAAGCTCAGCGCGATCGCCCCGACCGTGTTCACCGAGACCACCGGCGGTGTCTGGAAGGAGAACCTCAAGGTCCACGCCGAGGCGCTGGGCCTGGAGAAGGAGGCCGCGGCCGAGCTGAAGGAGTACGAGACGCAGGCCAAGGCGCTCGGTGAGGCCATCAAGAAGAAGGACGGCGGCACCATGCCGACCGCGTCCGTGGTCCGCTTCATCGCCGGTCCGACCCGTCTGTACCAGTCCAACGCCTACAGCGGCGTCGTCCTGAACGACATCGGCCTCCAGCGCCCGAAGACGCAGATCTCCAGCGACCCCGAGGTCACGATGAAGGACGTCAGCCCCGAGCAGATCGACCAGGCCGACGCCGACCTGATCTTCGTGACCGCCGCCGACGCCGAGGACAAGACGCAGAAGGCGCAGGTCGTCTCCAACCCGGTGTGGAAGAGCCTGCCCGCCGTGAAGGACGGCAAGGTCTTCGAGGTCCCGGACGAGACGTGGATGTCCGGCATCGGTGTCCAGGCCGCCGAGGAGATGCTCAAGGACGTGGCGAAGGCCACCGGCGTGGAGCTCCCGGCGAAGTAACCGCCGCTGTTCTACCGGGGCGGGCCGCGCGCGACCGGCTCGGCCCGCCCCGACCCCCCACCCGCTAGCGGAAGTTGCTGCTCTGCCATGCGTCTGTACCTGCTCGCCCTCAACCCGACCGACTCCGTCACCGAGGGCTTCCTGCCCGCCGCCGCGCGCCTCGGCCTGGACGTCACCGTCCTCACCGACCAGCCCGACGCCCACCGCCGCACCTACCCGGAGATCGAGATCCTGGAGTGCGACGTCCGGGACCACCGGGCCGTGATCACCCGGATCTCCACCCACCACCGCCCCGACGCCGTCTTCACCAACAGCGACCACCTCCAGACCCAGGCCGCCCTGGCCGCCGCCTACTTCGACCTCCCCGGCAAGGACTGGCGGGCCACCCTGCGCTGCAAGGACAAGGCCGAGATGCGCCGCCGCCTCGCCGCGGCCGGCGTGGACACCGTCTGGTCGGCCGAGCTGACCGAGGCGGTCGCTCCCGGGGACGCACCGTACCCGTGCGTGGTCAAGCCGCGCGAGGGCGTCGCCAGCGAGGACGTCGTCCTCGTCCACGGCCCGGAAGACCTGGTGGCCGAAACCAAGTCGATCCTGGAGCGCCGCCCGGGCGCCGTGCTGGTCGTCGAGGAGTACCTCCCCGGCGAGCTGTTCACCCTGGAGACCCTCGGCGACGGGAACGTCCGCCATGTGCTCGGCGGCTTCCACACCGAGCTGTCGCCGCCGCCGTACTTCATCGAGGAACGCCTCACCTTCGTCCCCGCCCACCCCGAGCCGGTCGTCGAGCAGGTCCTGGCGCAGCTGGACGCGCTGGGCGTCGGGTTCGGCGCCTGTCACACCGAGTTCGTGGTGCACGAGGGGCGGGCGCGGATCATCGAGGTCAACTACCGCGCCATCGGCGACCAGTGCGACCTGCTGCTGGCCCGCCTGCTTGAGATCCCGCTCTTCGAGCACATCCTGCGCACCCACCTGGGCGAGCCGCTCCCGGCCGACCTGGGCGCCCGGCGCGACGGCGCCGCCCGCCTGGAGTACCCGTGCGCCGACCGCGCCGGCACCCTGGTCGGTGCCCCCGAGGCCACGGACCTCGACGTCGACGGGGTGCACCTGACGTACCGTCCGCTGCGGTCCGTGGGCGAGTGGCACGAGCTGTACATGACCAACCGGGACTACCTCGGGGTGCTGCGCGCCACCGGAACCGACCAGGGCACGGTGGACCGGGCGGTGGCCGACTTCCTGGCCGAACGGCAGTGGGAGATCCAGCCGTGAGCGCCCCGACCGTGACGGACACCTGCGAGGCGGAGCTGCTCACCCGTGTGCTCAGCGCCCTGCTGCGCGAGGACGTGGTCGGGCTGCGCACGCGCAGTGCGCTCCTGCACCGGCCGGACGGTGACTGGCTGAGGCTGCCCACACCCGGGGGTGACGCGCTGCTGCTGCCCGTCGGGGAGGACGGCTACCAGAGCGAGTACGCCGCCCGGCTGCCGCTCCTCGTGCGGGAAGCCGACGGCACCGAGCTGACGTCGTACGACACCGTGCTCGGCGCGCTGCGCGAGCTCGCCGAGCCCGTGGACCGGGGCGGCTTCGACGCCTTCGCCGAGGAGTGCCGGCAGACGCTGGCCACGACACGGCTGCACGTGGCGACGCGGACGGAGGTCCTGGCACGGCTCGAACCCGGGACCGGCCTCGGCGGCGGTCTGGCGTACGACGCGCTCGCCGCCCGCCTCGACCACCCCGTCTACCCGACCGCGCGCGGCCGCTCCGGGCTGACGGAGGAGCAACTGCGCGCGTACGCCCCGGAGTTCCACCCGCGTTTCGCGCTGCGGTGGCTCGCTCTGCCCCGGGAGTCGGTCACCCTGACCGGCACGCTCCCGCGGCTCTGGCCCACACCGGCGACGCTCGGCCTGACCGAGGTGCAGGACACCCATCTCGCGCTGCCCGTCCACCCGTTGACCGTCGAAGCACTGTCGGACGCCGACGGCCTCCCGGGCGGCGCGGTCCTCGCCGACCGCGCCCACCTCGATGTCGTACCCACCCTGTCGATGCGCACCGTCGCCACGGTCGCGGATCCCTCCCTGCACCTCAAACTCCCCCTGGCCACCGCCACGTTGGGCCTGCGCAACAAGCGGACCGTCAAGCCCGGCACACTCGTCGACGGCGCGGTGGGGCAGCGGCTGCTGGAGGCCGTGATCGCCCGTGAGCCCCGCTTCAGGGACACGATCCTGCACGCCGACGAGACGACGTACGCGCACGCGGGCCATGAGCTGCTGGCCGTCCTGTGCCGCCGCTACCCCGCCGGGCTCGACGACTCGACGGTCGTTCCGCTGGCGGCCCTCCTCGCGCAGGCCTCCGACGGACGGCCGGTCATCGACCATCTCGCCGACCGCTTCTACGGCGGTGACCCGCTCGCCCTGCTGGACGCCCTGCTGACGCTGCTGTTCGACTGGCAGACCACGCTGTTCGGGTACGGCATCGCGCTGGAGTCGCACCAGCAGAACATCTCGGTGGTCCTGCGGCCGGGCGGCGACCTGCGGCTGCTGTTCAAGGACAACGACGGGCCGCGCATCAACGCCGAGCGGCTGGACGCCGTACTCCCCGGGCCGTGGGACTTCGACGACGCTCGGATCTTCGCTACGGACGACGGTCCGGTGGCCGATGTGTTCGCCACCATCACCGTCCATCTGTGCGCCGGCTCCTACGCGTTCGGCCTGCCGAAGCACCGTGACGCCCTGCTGGACCTCGTCCGCGACCGGCTGTCGCAGGCCGTGGACCGGCTCGGCGGCGACGCGGCGGCCGTCCTGCGCGCCCGTGTCCTGGACGCGCCGCGGCTGCCGGTGAAGGCGATGGTCTCGGCGGGGACGCTGCTGTCCAAGGAGCGCTCGGGTGCGGCCGACATCAACAAGCACTACACGAGCGGACCCAACTACCTGCTGCGCGGCGGTGGTTCGGCATGAGCGCGCAGGCGCTGCGCATGCCGCGCCCGGGGTTCGGGCGCGGGCATGTGCAGGCGGTGGCCGGCTGCTACTTCGTGGCCTCGTTCGCGGCCCTGGGGCTGCCGCCGTACCTGACCGAGATCCTGCCGGAGCTGGGCGACCACCAGGCCCGCTGGGCGGGGGTGCTGTACATCGTGCCGACCGTGTTCGGCGCGCTCGGCGCCCCGCTGTGGGGGCGGCTCGCCGACCGGTACGGCCGTAAACGGCTGCTGCTGCGCGCCCAGTTGGGGCTCGCGGTGTCCTTCGTGGTCGCGGGCTGGGCGGACTCGATGGCCACCTTCACGGTGGCGTTGGTGCTCCAGGGCGTCCTGGGCGGGACGTTCGCCGCGTCCAACGGCTATCTGGGCGCCGCGCTGGAGGGCCCCGCGCTGTCCAAAGCGCTCACCCTGATGCAGGGCAGCGCGCGGGCGGCGCTGGTCGTGGCGCCGATCGTGGTCGGATCCCTGTCGGGCTGGCTCTCCCCGCACCGTCAGTACGCGCTGCTCGCCGTACTGCCGCTGACGGCCGCTCTGTTGCTCGCCGCACTTCCCGAGCCGGAGCCCGTCGAGCAGCCGCAGAGCCGGCCGGAGACGGTCGACGCGGCGGCCCCGGTGGTCTCGCTGAAGGTGCTCTACGCCCTGGAGTTCGCCTTCGTCTTCTCCACGGTCATCTCCTTCCCCTACCTGATCGCGCTCGTCGACGACCGAATACCGGGGACCTCACCGGCCCTGTCCGGCGTGCTCTTCGCCCTGCCCCACCTGGTCTATCTGGTGGCGGCACTGGCGGTGCACGCGACATTCCGGGACCGTCCGAGGGCCGGGATCGCGCTCGGCTTCGCCTGTATCGCGCTCGGCCTCGCCGGGCACGCGGTCGCCGGTTCGCCGGCCTCGCTGATCGCCGTACGACTGCTGCTGGGCGTCGGACTCACCCTCGGCCTGGTGTCCCTGTCGGTGCTGGCCGCCGACTGTGCCAAGGGCCGTGCGCCGGGGGGCATGTTCGGATCACTGGAGTTCTTCTCCAAGGCCGGCGCGGTCGCCGCCGGAGTGGCCGCGGCGGCGGGCAGTGCCCGCTTCGGACCGGCCGCGCCCGTGCTCATCGGCGGCGCCGCCGCCGCAGTCACCGTCATCGCCACGCTTCTCCTCTCCTCACTCCCCGCACTGAACCACCGCACCCGCCGGAGCAGCTGATGCCCTCCCTGACCGACTCGCTCGGCAGCGCCCCCAAGCTCTCGACCCCGCTCGAACAGCGCGGCACCCCCGCCCCCCGCACCTCTTTGCCCACCGCCGACGACGCGGTGGCCCACACCCTGCTCAACTGCCTGCTGCGCGAGGTCTCCGGCCCCGAGCACCAGACCGTGGTCACCGACGGCCACCTGCTGCTGCGCCTGCCCCGCCGCGGGGTCCTGCTGCGCGCCGCCCTGCGCCGTACCTCGCTGCTCGGGGCGCACCGGTTCACCGGCCCGGTGAGCGAACAGCGCGACGGCGACTGGACCGAGGTGGACTGGCGTCGCCTCGCCGAGTACACGCACGACGAGCTGACGCTGCGCACGGGCGTGCGCAACGATGAGTTCCTGAAGCAGATCGCCTCCAGCCACGAGGCGGTGGCGACCGCGCTGGCCGGCCCGCGAAGTCCCTCGGACGCCGCCTCCGAGGACCGGCTCTCCGCCTACCTCGCCTCGGAGCAGTCCCTGCTCTTCGGCCACCGCTTCCACCCCACACCGAAGGCCCGCACCGGCGATCCGCGCGCCTGGTCCGCGTACGCCCCGGAGGTCGGGGCCGCCTTCCCGCTGCGGCACCTCGCCGTGCGCGCGGACCTGATCGCCGAGGAGTACGCCGACGCCACGGCCGTCGCCTCGCTGGACGGGCAGCGCACGGACGTCCCCGAGGGCTACCGGCTGCTGCCCGCCCACCCCTGGCAGTACGAGACGCTCAGCGAGCATCCGCTGCTCCGCGCGGCCCTCGACCGCGGCGACGTCCTCGACCTCGGCCCCGGCGGACGGCCCTTCGCCGCCACCGCGTCCGTCCGCACCCTGTACGACGGCGAGAGCTTCCTGAAGTTCAGCCTGAACGTGCGGATCACCAACTGCCTGCGCAAGAACAGCAGTTACGAGCTGTCGGGCGCCGTCGCCCTCACCCGCGTCCTGGCCCCGGCGCTCGCCGACCTGGCCGAGCGGTTCCCGGGCAGCGCGGTGCTGCGCGAGCCCGCCTACCGCACGCTGGCGCTCCCCGGACCGGACGGGACGCCGGACCGCGAGCTCTTCGAGGGCTTCGGCGTCATCGTCCGCGAGGGCCTGCCGCAGCGGCTCGCGCCGGGCACCACTCCCCTGCTGGCGGCCGCGGTCGCCGACGAGTACCCGACCGGCGCCGCGCACATCTCCCGGCTCCTCGCCGGCGCCGACGAGCAGGCGGCCCTCGACTGGTGGTCGGCGTATCTCGACCTCCTCCTGCCTCCCGTCCTCGCCGCGTACTTCGACCACGGCCTGGTCCTGGAACCCCATCTGCAGAACGTCCTGATCTGCGTCGACGGCGACGGCAGGCCCGCCCAGGTCCTCTTCCGCGACCTGGAGGGCACCAAGCTGGTCCCCGACCACCACGCGGACACGCTCGCCGGGCTGCCGCCCGAGGTCGCGGGCCCGATGACGTACGACGCGCAGCGCGGGTGGGACCGGGTCGTGTACTGCCTGCTGGTCAACCATGTCGCCGAGCTGCTCGCCGCCCTCGCCGACCTGCACCCGACGGCGGAGGCCGCGCTGTGGGCGCGGGTGCGGGCCACGCTCGATGCGTACACCGACCGGTTCGGCTGCCCGCCGCGCATGGCGGCCCTGCTCGCGGGCGTGCCCCTGCCCGCCAAGGCCAATCTGCTCACCCGCTGGGAGCGCAAGGCCGACCGCGAGGCCGGGTACGTCCGGCTGCCGTCCCCGCTCGCCGAAGCCGTCCTGGGCGGCGCGACAAGGGCCACCACCGCCCCGCGTGACACGACCGGGGGCACCCGATGACCGAGCCGACACCCGCGGTCCGCGACCGCGCCCTGTCCCTGCGGCCCACCGAACTGCCCGCGTACCTCTACGACTTGGCGGCCCTGCGCGACCACGCCGCCGCCGTGCGCGACGCCCTGCCCGAGCGGGTCGAGCTGTACTACGCCGCGAAGGCCAACCCGGAGCCGGAGATCCTCGCCGCGCTCAGCCCGTACGTCGACGGGTACGAGGTCTCCTCGGGCGGCGAACTCGCCCACGTCGCCAAGGCCGTGCCCGGCCGACCGCTCGCCTTCGGCGGTCCCGGGAAGACGCCGGACGAGGTGACGGCCGCGCTGGAGGCGGGGGTCGAGCGCTTCCACGTCGAGAGCGCGTACGAGCTGCGCGTGCTGGCCGAGTTGGCACGGGCGTACGCGCCGGGTCGGCGGGTGGCGGTGCTGCCGAGGGTCAACCTGCCGGTCGCCGACGGGTCGTTGGCGGGCAGCTCGCTGGCGATGGGGGGCCGTCCGACGCCCTTCGGTACGGACCCGGCGCAGGCCGTCGAGATCGTGCGTGCGCTGACGGACGGGACGTATCCGCACCTCGAACTGCGCGGTATCCACGCCCACTTGGCCAGCGGCCTGGAGGCGGCCGAGCAGGTCGCGGTGGCGGAGTCGATCGTGAGCTGGGCGACGGGCCTGGGTGTGCCGCTCGCCGAGGTGAACGTCGGCGGCGGCATGCACGTCGACTACGCCGACCCGGAGCGCCGCTTCGACTGGGCCGCGTACGGCAAGGGTCTGGCCCGCCTGGCCGAGGCGCACCCGGGGCTGACCCTGCGCATCGAGCCGGGCCGGGCCCTCACGGCGTACTGCGGCTGGTACGCCACCGAGGTGCTGGACGTGAAGCGGAGCCACGGCGAGGAGTTCGCCGTCGTGCGAGGCGGCACGCACCACATGCGGACCCCGGCGACGAAGGGCCACGACCAGCCCTGTTCCGTGCTGCCGGTGGACTCCTGGCCGCACCCCTGGCCACGGCCCGCTGCGGAGGGCGAGCGGGTCACGCTGGCCGGTCAGCTGTGCACGCCGAAGGACGTGCTGGCACGCCGGGTGCCCGCGGCCGGGCTCCGGGCCGGGGACCGGGTGGTGTTCTCGCTGGCGGGCGCCTACGCGTGGAACATCTCCCACCACGACTTCCTGATGCATCCCGGGCCGGGCTTCCACTTCCTGTCGCCGCAGGACCGAAGCGCCGGGTAGCGAGTCGTCACTCTCAGCACACACGAGCGGCACACACGAAGGGCCGCCCGGCACGATCCGGGCGGCCCTTTCGGTGTGTCGACCTAGCGGAGGTGTCCCAGCTGCGCCGGGTTCAGGGCGTTGATGCGGTCGAGGTGCCCCAGCTGCTGGGAGACCCGCGGGACCCGGGTCTTGTGCTGCTCGGGGATACCGGTCGTGGCGAGCGAGTCGAGCGTGCTGATCGGGTTCAGCGGTCCGCCCGCGTTCCGGGTGTCCACGGGGTGCGCGTTCGCCAGCGGAGCGGCGAGGCCGGTGATGCCGGCGGCGAGACCAACGGCGGCTGCGATACGTCGTGTTGAGATCATGCTTTCAGCAACGCGGGCGGCCCGCCGCCGGACACGGCCGCCCGGCGGCGCTCACCCGTCAGGCCCAGCGCACCGGGCGCGCTTGCCGAGTCCGGCGAGGCGGAGGAGTCTCGGAGGAGAGGTCTTCGCGGCCGCCCCTCGTCCTGCCGCGGGCCTCGGAGGAGGTCACCATGGGCACTGCCACAAGCCCTTCGTTCGACACCGAGACACTGCGCCGGGGCATAGAAGGACAGACCCCGGAGACACTTCTGTCGCTGTACGCGGACGACGCGGAACTGCGCGTCGTCAACCGCAACACCCAGCCCAGCCACCCCAAGGTGCTGCACGGCCGCAACGAGATCGCGGACATGCTCCTCGACGTCTACAGCCGCGACATGACGCACAAGCTGGAGGGATGCGTCATCCAGGGGGACCGGGCGGCCTACAGCGAGTCGTGCGAGTACGCGGACGGGGTGCGCGTCCTGTCCGAGTCCATGATCACGCTGCGCGACGGCAAGATCTCCCGGCAGATCCTGATCGAGGCGTGGGACGAGTAGGAAGGTGGGAGAGGAACGGCCGAAGGTCCGGGCCACCCACGGCTGACCTGGACCTTCGCCGTGGTCAAGGGGTTCTCAGCGTCGTGACCAGGTCACGCGGCAGTCCGTGGGTGTCATGGAGGTAGCGGTAGTCCTCGTCGCTCAACGGGCCCTCGAACTGCGGCCTGCCGAGCACCCGGCGGCCCCGCTCCAGCAGCCTGCCGAACCGCCGTTCCTCGTCCAGCAGCACCTCGCGCACCGGACCTGTTCCGCCGGGCCGGCGGAAGTGGTCCAGTGTGTGCCGCAGGACCTCCTCGGGCAGGTCGGAGAGGGTGCGCGAGGGGTCGTCGCGCCACAGGGTGGTGAGGGCACGGCGGATCAGCCTGCGCAGGACGTAGCCGCGTCCGGTGTTGGAGGGCCGTACGCCTTCGCCGATGACGACGATGCCGGACCGCAGGTGGTCACAGACGAGGCGCCTCGACGTGCCGTCCAGGTGCCACAGCGAGGGCAGGAGCCTCATCCAGGGTTCGAACAGGTCGATGTCGTAAACGGAGTTGTGGCCCTGCAGCACCGTCACGAGCCGCTCCAGTCCCATCCCGGTGTCGACACCGGGCTGTTGGAGGGTGTGGAGGCTGCCGTCCCCGAGCCGGCGGTAGCGCATGCTCACGTGGTTCCACACCTCGACCCACCTGGGGTCGCAGGTGGGGGTGCCCTGTGGTGGCGTGCCCAGATCACCGGTCCAGACGAAGATCTCGGAATCGGGGCCGCACAGGCCGACGGGACCGTGGGACCACCAGTTCTCCTCGCGGGTCGGCTCGACGGGCAGCCCCAACTCCCGCCAGGTGCGCAGCGATTCACTGTCGGGACCGACCTGGTCGTCTCCCCCGAAGACGGTGACGTACATCCGCTCCGGCGGGATCCCGAATCCGTCGCGCAGCAGCTCGTACCCCCAACGCAGGCTCTGTGAATGGCCGTAGTCGCCCAAGGACCAGGAGCCGAGCATCTCGAACACCGTCAGATGGGTCGGGTCGCCCACCTCGTCGAGGTCGCTGGTGCGCAGACAGCGCTGGACGTTGACCAGGCGCCGTCCCTGGGGATGCGGGCGGCCTTCCAGGTAGGGAGTGAGCGGGTGCATGCCCGAGGTGGTGAACAGCACCGGGTCGGAGGGCGGCGGCAGGAGTGTGCCGCCGGTGACCTGCTCGTGGCCCCGTTCGCGGAAGAAGTCGGTGAAGGTGCGGACGATCTGGTCGGTGGTCGGCGTGGTGTTCATCGCGGGTTCCTTCGGGTCGTCGGGTCATGACGACCGGAACGAGCCGCGGAACGGAGTGCGACGGGGAGGAAGAGGGTGGCGCACACCGGCGGTCCGTTTCCGGCCGCCGGGAGGAGTGGGATCAGGCGTGGGCAGCCGGGGAGCTGGTCGCTCGCGCGGCTGCGGTGCGGGTGTGCCTGATGACCTTCATGGAATCGACGGTAACAGCCGGGGTCCGAGCCGTCGCCGGGATTTTCCGGGCCCGAGCCTCGACCGGCGTGCGCGCGCCGAGCGGCCGCGTGGTCGCGGACGGCCTCCGCTATGGTGGCCGTGGGCCGTGACTGGCGCTGAGGTGGAGTACCACCGGGGAGCGACCTCGCAGAGTCGATGCCGTGCGCCTGGGCGAACCTGACACCCCAGCCCAGGAGTGGATCATGACCCAGGCCCGGCTCATGGATGGCACCGCGCTCGCCCGGCGCATCGTCGAGGAGACCGCAAAGCGGGCGGCCGACCTCACCGAACGCACCGGCTCCGCACCTTGCCTTGCGACCGTACTGGTCGGAGAGGATCCCGCGTCCGTCACCTACGTCCGGATGAAGCGGAACCGGTGCCGCACGGCCGGGATCACCTCACGCCATGTGCCGCTGCCCGCGGACACCACCACCGAGCAAGTCGTCGCCACCCTGCGCGAGTTGTCGGCCGACCCCGGTGTGCACGGCATCCTGCTCCAGCACCCGATGGGCCCGCACATCGACGAGCGGGCCGCGTTCGAGGCGATCGCGCCGCAGAAGGACGTCGACGGCGTCACCTTCGCATCCTTCGCCACGATGAGCTTCGGGCTGCCGGGGTTCGTGTCCTGCACGCCGGGCGGGATCATGCGGCTGCTCGACGAGTACGGCGTCGATCCGGCGGGCCGTCGTGCCGTGGTCGTCGGCCGCAGCGCGATCCTCGGCAAGCCGGCCGGCATGCTGCTCCTCGCACGTGACGCGACGGTGACGTACTGCCACTCCCGTACGACGGACCTCTCGGCGGCCGTCCGCGAGGCGGACATCGTCGTCGCGGCGGTGGGGCGCCCGCGGCTGATCCGGGGGCAGGACGTCAAGCCCGGCGCCGTGGTGATCGACGCCGGGTACAGCCCCGGGAACGTCGGCGACGTCGACTTCGACTCCGCCGTCGAGCGGGCCTCGCTGATCACGCCGGTACCGGGCGGCGTCGGCCCGATGACGATCGCCACGCTGCTGGAGCAGACCGTGGACGCCGCCGCCCGGCAGCTCGGGGTGTGACACAGGCTCTCAGCGCATCCAGGCGCTGTACGACATCACGTCGCCGGCCTTGACGCCGTACTCGGGCTCGGCCTTGGTGAAGGTCGTCTCCAGTCCGAGGACGGCGCCGTCGGCGGGGTCCATGATCAGCATGTGGCGAGCGCCGGACATCTCGTAGACGTATGCCTGCCCGCCGCGCCCCAGCCGGTCCCGCACCTGCCCGACGGGGCGCAGCCCCTCGGCGTCCGCCAGGAGTCCGGCGAGCACGGCGGACTCACGGGCGCCGAGGGTCCAGTGATCCAGCAGGATCTTCGTGGCATCGAGCAGTTCGGACGTGCTCAGCGGCTTGCTGTGGTCCGACAGGTGGGCACGCACCGCTTCTTCCAGATAGGCGCTCAGCTCCACGGCGTCGTGCGGCGGTGGCGACTTGGGCGGGGCGTCACTCCAACTCGGCGGGTACGTCTGCCTGCTGAGCACATGGCCGTCGTCGACGACGCGCGGCTCGCCGTCCCCCTCGACGAGGACGGGCCGGCCCGGATGGCGCGGGTCGGTCGCCACGACGATCTCCGTGTGGCTGTCGTCGGCGTTCCAGCGGACGATGCGCTCCTCGGGGAGGGTGATCGGCGGCTTGTCCTCGGACATGCCCATGCTCCACGACTGCACGTGCGTGCCCTTGCGGAGCTCGGGCTCCCCGTCCCGGGCGTCGGCTTTCGCTCGTTCGGCCAGGGTCTTCAGGGATACGGGGGTGGAGTCGGCCCGCACGACCAGCGGGCGGGGGGCGGCGATGGCGGGGGCGGTGGTCTGGCCGGTGAACAGCAGCGCCGACACGAGCGCGGCGACCACGCCGGTGGCGGCGAGTCCCCACAGCAGCCGGGGCCCACGGCGGGCGATGGCCGGCCGCTCGTGCAGCAGCCGGTCGAGGTGGCGTTCGGCGTTGTGGTCGAGCGGCCCGTCGCCGTAGTGGGGGCCGTCGGAGGGCACCGGGTTGGCGCCGCGCAGGAGGTCGAGTTCGTCAGCCATGGCCGTGTTCCTTTGCCGGGGTCGTGGGAGACATGCGGTCGATCTCGGCTCTCAGCCGGCGCCGCGCCCGGTGCAACCGCATCGACGCGGCCCGGCGGCCACAGCCGAGCACGACGGCGACCTCGTCGATGCCGAGCTCCTCCCAGGCCGTCAGGCGCAGCACCTCCTGGTCCGGCGGGGAGAGCCGGGCGAGCGCCTCGTGCACCCAGGCACCCGGTGACTCGGCGTCGGGGCCGGCCTCGATGTGCCGGCCGTGCGCCGTGTCGTCGTTGCCGAGCCGGTCGACCAGCCGTCGACGGCGCCCGTAACCGCGTACCGCGTTCGCCAGGCAGTTGCGTGCCACGCCGTACAGCCAGGGCAGCGGTGCGTCCGGGATGTCGTCCCGGCGCCGCCAGGCGACGGTGAACACCTCCGCCACCACTTCCTCGACCTCACTCGTACGCCCGTCCAGTCGCCGCGCGACATAGCGGCTGACCGCCCAGTAGTGCTCGCGATAGGCAGCGGCGAAGATCTCGTCGTTGCTCATGTCCCTTTCGTGTCCGGCACCCGCCGGATCGTCACACCCGCTTCCGTGATTCTTGTCGCGTCCTCAGAGTGTGACCTCCGGTCGGACGCCGGACACAGGCGGGGCGTGAAGACGATCAGAAACGCCAAGCAGGTCAGGGCCGTCCAGTGGCTGACCACCACCGACCACAAGACGATCGGAACGCTGTATCTCGTCACGTCGTTCGCGTTCTTCGTGATCGGCGGCGTGATGGCGCTGCTCATGCGCGCCGAGCTCGCCCGTCCTGGTCTGCAGATCATGTCGAACGAGCAGTTCAACCAGGCGTTCACGATGCACGGCACGATCATGCTGCTGATGTTCGCGACGCCGCTGTTCGCCGGCTTCGCGAACTGGATCATGCCGCTGCAGATCGGCGCGCCGGACGTGGCCTTCCCCCGGCTGAACATGTTCGCCTACTGGCTGTACCTGTTCGGCTCGCTCATCGCGGTCGGCGGCTTCCTCACCCCGCAGGGCGCGGCCGACTTCGGCTGGTTCGCCTACGCCCCGCTGTCGGACGCCGTGCGCAGTCCCGGTGTGGGCGCAGACATGTGGATCATGGGCCTTGCCTTCTCCGGCTTCGGCACCATCCTCGGCTCGGTCAACTTCGTCACCACGATCATCTGCATGCGTGCCCCCGGCATGACCATGTTCCGCATGCCGATCTTCACCTGGAACGTGCTGCTGACCGGTGTGCTGGTCCTGCTCGCCTTCCCGGTGCTGGCCGCGGCGCTGTTCGCGCTGGAGGCGGACCGTAAGTTCGGAGCGCACGTCTTCGACGCGGCGAACGGTGGAGCGTTGCTGTGGCAGCACCTCTTCTGGTTCTTCGGCCACCCGGAGGTGTACATCATCGCGCTGCCGTTCTTCGGCATCATCAGTGAGGTCATCCCGGTCTTCTCCCGCAAGCCGATGTTCGGCTACATGGGTCTGATCGCGGCCACCATCGCGATCGCGGGTCTGTCCGTGACGGTGTGGGCACACCACATGTACGTCACCGGCGGTGTGCTCCTGCCGTTCTTCGCCTTCATGACGTTCCTCATCGCCGTACCGACAGGCGTGAAGTTCTTCAACTGGATCGGAACGATGTGGAACGGCTCGCTGAGTTTCGAGACCCCTATGCTCTGGGCCTTCGGATTCCTGATCACCTTCGTCTTCGGCGGCCTGACCGGCGTCATGCTCGCCTCACCGCCGCTGGACTTCCCGACGTCCGACACCTATTTCGTCGTGGCCCATTTCCACTACGTCATCTTCGGCACCGTCGTCTTCGCGATGTTCTCCGGATTCCACTTCTGGTGGCCGAAGTTCACCGGCAGGATGCTCGACGAACGCCTCGGCAAGATGACGTTCTGGACGCTGTTCATCGGCTTCCACGGCACGTTCCTCGTCCAGCACTGGCTGGGCGTGAACGGAATGCAGCGCCGGATTCCCGACTATCTGGCGGTGGAAGGGCTCACGCCCCTCAATTCGCTGTCGACGGTGTTCTCGTTCGTGCTCGGGCTGTCCCTGCTGCCGTTCTTCTACAACATCTGGAAGACCGCGAAGTACGGCAGGAAGGTCGAGGCCGACGACCCCTGGGGCTACGGCCGATCCCTGGAATGGGCGACCTCCTGCCCGCCGCCGCGGCACAACTTCGTCGTCCTGCCGCGGATCCGGTCCGAGTCCCCGGCGTTCGACCTGCATCACGCCCCCGCGCCGGAGCGGGAGTTGACCGCCCTGTGAGCATCACGGACAAGTTCCTCAACGACATCGAGGGGCATCTGCTGCTCGCCGCGACCCGCGAGGAAGGCCGTACGGCCGCCGCGCGATTCAGCGCGCCGCTGGACTGGCTGACCGACGCCCAGCGCGGCGAGGTGGAGCGGCGGTTCGAGGCGGAATACCTCGCACTCGTCCGCGCCTCCTGGCAGCACACGGCGGTGCGTGCCGGGAGACTGCGGGACGAGTACGAGGCGACGTACCGCGGCCTGCGGCGCCGTCTGCTGGCCGGCTGGCTGCTGACCGGTGCCCTGGCTCTCGGTTTCCTCGTGGTGTGCCTCGTCTAGGCGCGGGCTAGCTCACCGTCCACTTCTGGTTGTTCTGGCCGTTGCAGGCCCAGAGCACCAGCTTCGAGCCGTTGGCCGTGGCAGCGCCGTAGGCGTCGAGGCAGAGCCCGGCGTTGACGTTGGTGAGCGTTCCGTCGCTGTTGACGTTCCACTTCTGGTTGTTCTGGCCGTTGCAGTCCCAGATGACGACCCGGGTGCCGTTGGTGGTGCCTTGGTCGTAGGCGTCGAGGCACTTGTTGCCGTACACCACCAGTTCCTTGCGGGTGCCGTTGTACTGCCACACCTGGTTCTGGCCGCCGCCGCAGTCCCACAGTTGGGCGTCGGTGCCGTTGGTGATGGTGTTGTTGTTGATGTCCACGCAGCGGCCGGACCCGGTCCCCGTGATCAGCGTGCCGTTCCTGCCGGGAAGGGGCCGGACGACGATGCCTTCGAGCGTCGGGGCGCCGGAGAAGGAGATCGTGTTGGTGCTGCCCTTGAAGAGGGAGACGTTGACGGAGATGTTGCCCGGGCTCGTGCCGGTCGGCGGGAAGGAGACCTTGGTGGAGGTCTGGCCGTTGACCGTCAGGGTGGCGGGGCGGGCGGTGGAGGTGTTGTTGGTGTAGGAGACCTCGACCGTCTTCAGACCGGCGCTGCCGGCGACCACTCCGGAGAAGCTCGACGTGCCGTTGTACGTGCTCGCGGACTGCTCGGTGCCGCCGGTGACGGTGAGCATCACGGAACCGCCGGCCGGGACGCTGGTGGTGTGACTCGTACCGGTCGTGGCGACGTTCTGGCGGGCCCACAGATCACGGACGGTCGCGGAGGCGTTCGTCAGGCCGAGGTCGGACCAGCGGACGGTCATGTTCTGCGTGGCCGACGTGCGGTTGAGGAGGACGACGGCACGGTTGCCGCTGCCGGAGAGGACCTTGCCGTAGACCTGGAGGCCGGAGGTGTCCTCGGCGACCTTGACGCCCTGCAGGCCGCGCGCGTCCTGGTCGACGGCGATGACCTCGGGGTTGGTGAGGATGTTCGTCGTCTCGGTGGTGAGGGTGGTGAGATCGAGGCCGGCCAGGAGCGGGGCGCCGGAGATCGCCCACAGGCTCATGTGGCTGCGGCTCTGGGCGGCGGTCAGGCCCGTCATGCCGACGACCATCATGTCGGGGTCGTTGTAGTAGCCGGTGTGCTGGGCCGTGGGGTGGATGTTGCGGTCGAAGGCGGTGAGGACGTTGCCGTACGACGGTGTGCCGCCGTGGAAGAAGATGTCCGTGTTCGTCCGCCACATCGGACCCATGCCCGGCGCCCAGTTCCAGGGGTTGGAGTAGCCCCAGTTGCACAGGGAGAGGGCGAGCGGGCGGCCGGTGGTGGCGGTCGCGGCGGCCACGGCGTCGCTGATCGCCTGGTAGGTCGTCCTCGGGTCGAGGCCCTCGGCGTCACCGCCGCACCAGTCGACCTTCACGAAGTCGAAGCCCCAGCGCGAGAACTGGAGCATGTCCTGCTCGTAGTGCCCCTCGCTGCCCGAGCCGGGCGCGGCCGGGCGGCCGGTCGGGAAGTAGTAGCCGCAGCCGTCCTTGCCGGCGTCGGTGTAGATGCCGGCCTTGATGCCCTTGCTGTGGATGTAGTCGGCGATGGCCTTCATGCCGCCGGGCCACTCCGCCTCGTCGACGGTGATGTTGCCGCCGCTGTCCCGGGTGCCCTGCCACCAGCCCTCGTCGATGTTGATGTACTCGTAGCCGGCCTCGGGCAGACCCGCCGCCACGAACGCGTCGACCTGCCGCTTGATGACGTCGTAGTCGACCTTCGCGGCGAACGCGTTCCAGGACGCCCAGCCCATCGGGGCCGTGGGCACGGGTATCTGACGGGCCGTCGTGGCCGCCCGGGCCGGTGCGGGCCCCGCGAACATCAGGGCCGCGGCCGCGGCGAGCACCAGGACGAGGGCGCGTACGGCCGCGGAGCTGAGGCGGTGTACGGGAGTCAATCGGGGCGGGGGGTACATGCGGCTCCTAAGTGCGGGAGGAACACTCAGCTCGTACGATATTTCGAACTCAATTCGAAAAATCGAACATGTCGCGCCGAAATTAGAGCCACGCGTGAGTGAAGTCAACGGCCGGGACAGACCCGAAGTCGTCATTTCCCACGTTCCGTTGGCCCGCAGGTCCGCCCGCGCCGCCATACTGGCCGAGTGCGCGTAGCGATCATGACGGCGGGCTCCCGGGGCGATGTGGCCCCCTACACCGGCCTCGGGCACGCCCTGTCCCGGGCCGGACACGAGGTCACCTTGGTGACGCACGGCCGCTTCGAACGGCTCGTGGCGGGGTCGGGCGTACATTTCCATCCGCTGCCGGTTGATCCACGGGCGGAGCTGGAGTCCCCGCGCGGGCGGAGCCTGCACAGGAGCGCGACCGGCGTGGGCAAGCTCGTGCGCGTGGTCGCGATGGCACGGGCCCTGGCCGGGCAGATGACCGACGCCATGCTGGCGGCCGCGCGGTCCAGTGACGTCCTGCTCCTGGCAGCCTCCACCGCCCCGCTGGGGCAGGTCATCGCCGAGGGCCTTTCGCTGCCGAGCATCGCCCTCCCGCTGCAACCCCTCGCCCCCACCCGGGAGTTCGGGCCCCCGATACTCGGCGGCCGCTCCTGGGGAGGCCTCGGCAACCGTGTCGCCGGGCACGGGGTGAACCTGGCGATCGAGCGCGTCTTCTCGGCGGCGGTGCCGGATGCGCGGACGAGGCTCGGGCTCTCCCGCGGCGGGGCCCGCACCGCGCGACGGAGCCCTGTGCTGCACGGTTTCAGTCCCCTGGTGGTCCCCCGGCCGCGCGACTGGCGCCCGGATCTGGAAGTGGCGGGTTACTGGTGGCCGTACGACGGTGAGGCTCGACTCCCCGCCGGACTGCGGGACTTCCTGGACGCGGGTCCGCCGCCGGTCTACGTGGGCCTGGGCAGCGCGACCGTGCCCGACCCTGCCGGGCTCAGCACGGAGGTCGTGGACGCGCTGCGGCGGGCCGGGCTGCGCGGGGTGATCCAGCGAGGGTGGGGCGGGCTGGAGGCCACCGGCGACGACGTCCTGACCATCGACGACGTACCGCACTCCGCGCTGTTCCCGCGGATGGCCGCCGTGGTCCACCACTGCGGTGCGGGCACGACCGCGGCCGGCCTGCGCGCCGGGGTGCCGGCCGTTCCCGTGCCGGTCCAGTTCGACGAGGGGTTCTGGGCCGGACGCCTGGTCGCGCTCGGCACGGCGCCCCGGGCCGTACCGTTGCGCAGGCTCACGGCCGGGTCACTGGCGGCGGCCCTGCGCCGGGCGACCGGCGACCCGGCGTACGGCCGCCGCGCCCGGGCTCTGGCCGACGAGCTGCGTACCGAGAACGGTGCGGCTCCCGTCCTCGAAGCGGTGAACCGGCTCGGCTGAATCGCTGTTCAGCTCCGTTCAGCATTCGTTCAGCCCTGACATCGCATCCTGGAACCACAGGTCGGACCGCACACCGAAGTGGGCACCGCACCGCGCTGCACAAGGAGCGGACATGAAGCACAAGGGCAAGTGGATCGTCGCGGGCGTGATCTCGGCCGTGCTCATCGGCGGCGGCACCGGGCTCGCCGTGGCCACCGCCGGCGGGGACGACTCCGAGCCGCCCATCACGGGCAGCGCGCTGGAGCGGGCGAGCGCCGCCGCGCTGGACCACACCGGCGGCGGCAGGGTCACGGACACCGAGGCCGGCGACGAGGACGCGTACTACGAGGTCGAGGTCACGCTCGACAACGGCAAGCGGACCGATGTCCACCTCGACAAGGACTTCAAGGTCGTCAGCAGTTCGGCGGACAGCGGCGAGGACGAGCAGAACGGCGACGACTGATCACCGACGGCTCCGGCACCGCCGTCAGGGCCCGGCCATCCGCGGATCCGCCGGCTGGAGGATGCCGAGGAGCAGACGGACGAGTTCGTCGACGACCTCGTCGAGGGTCGCGTCCACCCACCCCGCGCTCCAGTCGTGCAGCAGACCGTTGACGCTGCCGATGAACGCGGTCACGGCGAGGCGGTAGTCGCGAGGTGCCGCCTCCCCGCGGGCGACGGCGGCCGCCACCTCGGCGCACACCAGGTCGATCCACTGGGCGCGGCGGGCGAGGCGCTGCTCCTCCAGGCGCGGGCTGACGCCGACGATCTCGACGAAGGTGATGCGGATGCGGCGCGGGTCGGCGGTGACGTTCGCGGCGTACGCGCGGAAGATCGCGGTGGCGCGTTCGGCGAGCGGCCGGTCGACCACGTCGGCGGCCACCGCCAGCACGGCCTCCTGCGACCACCCGTTGACCTGGAGGTGGAGGGCGGCCAGGACGTCCTCCAGGCTGCGGAACTCCTCGTAGAACTGACGGGTCGACAGGCCCGCGGCCTCGCTCAGGGCGACGACGGTCGTGCCCCGGTAGCCGGGGCTGTCGCCGAACAACTGCAGCGCCGCGTCCAGGAAGCGGCGCCGCCGCTCGGCCTGTCGTTCCTCGGCCGACTTGCCGCCGTAGCGGCCGGTGGGCGCCTTGAGCCTGCCCGCCACACTGTCCTCCCGCCACCTCGCCGACCCGACGGCCAATTTTGTCGTGTCCGCGGTCTTGTGGAGAAGGGCACCCCTTCCTTACTTTTCAGTAAGTTGATTCTGAAACCGCTTGTGTTCAGATCCGCCGCAGCTCTGCTCTTGGCATGCCCCACTCATGAAACCCACCCGAGAGGAAGGGAGCAGTCATGCCTGCCATCAGACCCAGGCACCTGTGCTCCGTAGCCGCCGCCCTCGCCCTGACCGTCACCGCCCCCGCGACCGTCGCCACCGCCGCCGACTCCTCCGCCGCCCTGCGTGAGGTGATGTTCGTCGGCAACAACTGGGACGGCACTGCCGATGTCATCAAGTCATCCGCTGACTTCGCGAAGATCGGCCGCATCGACGTCGTCCCCGACAAGGACGAGCGGATGGCGGAGATCAACGCCGATCCGATCAAGTGGATCTACTTCATGGCGATCCGCAACAGCGTCGGCGAGGGCCACGACCAGTTCGTCGACGACATGTACTCCACCCCCGACGGCACGTCGATGGTCGTCTCCCGGCCGAGCTTCGCCGACGTCGTGTCCATCGACCTGGCCACCGGTGACATCAACTGGCGCTTCCCCGTGTCCGGTTACCGCGCCGACCACATGGCGGTCTCCCCCGACGGCAAACGCGTCGCGGTGTCGGCCTCGACCTCGAACACCGTGCATGTGCTGGACATCGACACGGGCAGGGAACTGGGCAGGTTCGCGACGGGCGACAAGCCGCACGAGAACATCTTCACGCAGGACGGCAAGTACATCTACAACATGGCGATCGGCGACGTGAACACGCAGACCGACGCCCCCTGGCTGGACTGGACGAAGGGCGACCGGCGCATCACGGTCGTCGACGCGAACACGTACCAGCAGGTCAAGGTCATCGACATGCGCCCGAAGCTGGACGCGATAGGTCTGAAGGACCACTCCGACGCGGTACGGCCCGCCGTGTTCTCGCCGGACGAGTCGAAGCTGTACTTCCAGGTGTCGTTCTTCAACGGCTTCTTCGAGTACGACCTGGCCACGGACAAGATCACCCGGACGAAGACCCTGCCGAAGAACCCGGCGACCAGCGACGACCGCACCACCTTCGTCAACGACTCGCGCCACCACGGCATTTCGATGAGCCCGGACGGCAGCAAGCTGTGCGTCGCGGGCACGATGGACGACTACGCCACCGTCGTCAACCGCACCACCCTCCAGGAGGGCCCGCTCGTCACCGCCTCCAAGCCCTACTGGGCCACCGTCAGCGGTGACGGCAAGTCCTGCGTGGTCTCCGAGAGCGGCACCGACCAGGTCACCGCCATCGACTTCGCCACGGGGCGCAAGACGGTGTCCGTCCCGGTCGGCGACCATCCGCAGCGGGTCCGGCTGGCCCATGTGCCGGCCGGCTGGACCGGCCCCTCGGTGAGCTGATCAGCCCAGTGCCTTGAGCACCGCACCCACCCCGTCCTCGGTCGCCATGTGCCGCGCGGCGACCGAGGCGGCACGGGCGTACGTCTGCTGCCGTAGGGCCCGGCCGAGCGCGTCGGCGAGCCGCTCGACGGTGAGGGCGGCGAACGGGACCGGTGCGGTGGCCGCGCCGATCGACGCCAGCCGTCCCGCCCAGAACGGCTGGTCCGCCGTCACCGGCACCGGAACCGCGGGCACCCCGGCGCGCAGGGCCGCCGCCGCGGTGCCCGCCCCGGCGTGATGAACCGCCGCGGCCACCCTCGGGAACAGCAGCGCGTGCGGTACGTCGCCGATGCTCAGGACGTCGTCGCCGCCGTCCGCCGCGAGTCCGGCACTGCCCGCCTGCACGATGCCGCGCACCCCGGCGCGGCGCAGCGCGCGGACGGCGATCTCGCTCAGCCGCTCACCGTGCCCGGCGGCCATGCTCCCGAAGCCGATGAACACCGGGCGCGCCCCGGCCGCGAGGAAGTCCTCGACCTCGGCGGGCAGCCGCCGGTCCGGTGCGACGTACGGCCACCAGGTGCCGACGACGTCGAGACCCTCGCGCCAGTCCGACGGGCGCGCCACCAGCGCCGTACTGAAGCCGTGCAGCACGGGCCGGTTCGCCCGCTCCTGTCGGCGGCGCGTCTCGGCCGGAGTCCGCGGTGGCAGGTCCAGGCGGCGGCGCAGTTCGGTGACGGCCTCGGTGTAGACGCGGTCGACCATGCGCAGCGCGAAGCGTCCCGCGGTGCGGTTGCCGAGGCGGCCGAGGGAGCGGGTGCCCATGACGTTGGGCGGGAAGTCGCCGGTCGGGGCGGTGGGTTGAAGGTAGGCGTCGACCGTAGGGATGCCCATGGCCTCGGCCACATGCCGGCCGAGCGGTGCGGTGGTGACCGACAGCACGAGCAGGTCCGTGCCCGGGTCCACCGCGTCGGCGAATCCCCGGCCGAGTTCGGTGACGTACGCGGCCGCGGTGCGCAGCAGTTCACGTCTGCCCTCGACTCCGCCCCGGTCCTGCGGGCGGGTGGGCAGCCCCCTGAACTCCAGGCCGGCCTCCCGTACCAGGGGCGCGAAGGCGTCGGTCGTGGCCAGGGTGACCTCATGCCCGGCCGCGCGCAGGCCCGCCCCCAGGCCCGTGTACGGAGCCACGTCACCGCGCGATCCGGCGGCGGCGATCAGGATCCTCATCTGTCCTCCTCGCGGTCCGCCCGGCGGGCCGCGTTCGCGTGGACGGCCTTGCACAGATGGGCGGCGAGGCCCGGCCGTTGCTGCGACGGCGGCACGACGAGCGCGAAGGCGCGCGGATCGGCGGCGAAGTCGTCCGCGATGCGCCGGTGCATGTCGGGTGGACAGGTGGTGAACCAGCGGGCGATGTGCAGGCGGTGCTCCTCGGCGAGGTCCATGGTCCGCTCGCCGTCGGCGGGCTCCCCATCGTCGAAGGCCGCGAGCAGTTCCACCCGCCAGGCGGCGGCCTCGCGCATCAGCTGCCGCCAGTCCTCCTTGGTGTGGGCGGCGGCGCGAGCCATCGACTCCCGATGCCCGGCCGAGTCCTGCCACTTGAGCTGGGCCTCGGTGGCGTAGCTGAGGTCGAAGCCGATCTCGCCGAAGACCTCGAAGCGTTCCTCCGGGGTCAGCTCCACGCCCGTCTGCCGGACCTCGATCGCCTGCTCGGCGACCTCGGCCAGGCGCTGCAGCCGTCCGATCTCCTCGCTCAACTGCCTCAGCCGGGCCCGGAGATGCTCCAGGGCGTTCGCCTGCGGGTCCTTGAGGATCTCGGCGATCTCGTCGAGGGAGAAGCCGAGTTCGCGGTAGAAGAGGATCTGCTGGAGCCGGGCCAGATCGGCGTCGCTGTACAGCCGGTAACCGGCGCCGCTGCGGCCACTGGGCGAGAGCAGTCCCGCCCGGTCGTAGTGGTGCAGCGTGCGCACGGTCACCCCGGCGAAGGACGAGACCTGCCCCACGGAGTAGCTCATTCACCTGCCCTTTCGTCGGGGTACAGCGTGCAGCCTGACGTAAGGGGAGGGTCAAACGGCGGTTCTATCCGACGGTTCGCGCGGCCCACGCGCTGAGCTCGGACCGTGCGGCGTTCAGCACCGTCGCCGAGGGCGCGGTCGCCCCGTTGGTCACCAGCGCGTAGTGCGGGACTGCGGAGTCGGTGTCGGTGAGCAGCAGGCGGCGGCTGCCCGTGCCGCCCGGTTCGGCGGCGACACCGACCGGGGTCGTCGAGGTGTACGACGGCGGCGCGTACGCCGTACCCAGGTCGGAGACCACCGTCGTGGACCCGGGCGGGAAGGACGCCGGAAGGTGCAGTTCGGTGGGCGCCGTGCCGCTGTTCGAGCGCCACACCAGCAACCCGTACTGGCCCGATCCCACGAGCTGCGCCACGTTCGGCAGTGAGCTCGGCACCGGGTTCCAGGTCAGGGTCGCGTTGCCGTCGCGTGAGCGGTCCTCGTAGGTGAAGGCGACGGTCGTCCCGGACGTGGCGCTCGGGTAGATGCGGTCGAGCAGCCGGGCGTCCTGGCGCAGCACCGCCGTACCCGAGTCGTCGAGGCGTACGGCGGACAGGTCCTCGCCGTTCCAGGCGTCGCCGTCGGTCTGCACCTTGTCCGGGTTGTCGTTCATCAGCTCCTGGTGACGGCCGTTGTAGATGTCCCACTGCCACTGGGAGCCGGAGAGGACGGGACCGGAGCCCGCCGGGTTCGACCACCAACTCGCGCCCTTCACCCGGGAGTCGAGGGCCTGGTACATCGCCTTGTAGACCGTCGGCGCCTTGTCGGAGACGGATCCGGTGAGCGGGTGCCCGAACTCGCTGATGATCGCGGTCGTCCCGGTAGCGGAGGCGCGGTCGCGGACGGTCCCGAAGTCGCCCACGTACTGCCCGTCCTGCGCCTTGCCCCACATGAAGACGCCGGAGATGGCCTTCTGGTCGTAGAAGTGGGTGTTGAAGGCGTAGCGCGGGCCGAGCGTGCCGGCGTCCAGCAGTCCGCCCTCCTCCTTCTGGAAGTCGAGGTTGGCGTTCCAGAAGAGGTTGGGCTCGACGAAGGCCGGCTTGGCCTGCCAGCCCGCCGCGTCCATGCGGGCGCGGAACTTGACGTAGAAGGGCCACAGCACGTCCTTCTCCCACGTCCGGCTGGTCTGGCCGGAGTCGTAGGTGCCGGCGTGCGGCTCGTTCCACGGGTCGAACCCGACGACGCCCGTGAACTGGGCGGCGGTGAGGTTCTGCTTCACATACGCCATCGTCTTCTGGGCGGTGTCGAGGAAGGCGTCCTGGAGGCCGTACGCGTTGTGCCAGAAGTCGTACGTCGACTGCTTCACGGCCTCGTTCGAGGTGATGTTCTGGCCCCAGAACGGGCAGATCCCGCAGTATTCGTCGGGATAGTCGCCGAGGTCGACCGCCCACTTGGGGGCGCCGTCGCCGGTGTACCAGCTGTCCGTGTCGAACAGCCAGCGGGAGTAGAGGTCCTGGTGGAAGTCGGGGTACACGCGGATCCCGGCGTCCAGGAACGCGCGCATCTGGTCGGTGGCCTTCGCGAGGTAGGTGGTGTCGACCTGGCCGCGCACGGGCTCCGCGTAGGCCCAGGAGAGCAGGAAGCGCACCGAGTTGCCGCCGCCCAGGGCGCGCAGCGCGGTCGCGGACTTCTTCGCGTCGGCGGTCGACGCGAAGGGCAGACCGTTGTTCTCCTTCAGTTTCGTCTCGCCGGAGACGTTGTAGCCGCGCAGCACGACCTCGCGGCCGTTGCCGTCGACGAAGCGGCCGTTCTGCACGGTGAGGGGGGTTTCGTCGAACCAGAGGGAGCCGGGAAGGGTGGCGGCGGTGGCGGGAGAGGGGCCCACCACCGTCAGGGATCCGAAGAGGACGACCAGGACAACCAGCAGTCGCGACCGTATGTTCGGCATGTCCACTACAGTCCGGTGATTTCAGGACACAGTCAACACCCCTGACTCTGGAGTAAGTTCAGTCTTTCCCGCCACCCCGGCCTCATCCCTCGCTGGGCAGACCGAGTTCCTCACGCGCCTCCGTGACCCACCGCAGGACGCCGTCCGCCCCCGCCTTGCCGGCCGACTCAGCCGCCTCCCGCAGGAGTTCCGCGGCTTCCTCCCGCCGGTCCTGCTGAGCCGCGAGGTACGCGAGCCCGATCAGGTTGGCGGCCACCCCCGGCAGGAAGCCGAGTTCGCGGCGCAGCCGGGTGGACTCCTCGAAACGGGCCCGCGCCGCGTCGAGCCGGCCGGCCATGTGCTCCGCGAAGCCGAGGTGCCGAAGGGCGTAGGAGATGGTCAGCCGGTCGTCGGCCCGGGTGGCGAGGTCGAGGGAGCGGGTGAAGGCGGGCAGGGCGGTCTCGGTGTCGTCGCGGACCACCTGGTGGAAGGTGCCGACCCAGAACAGCGCCTCCCCCTCGCCGCGCACGTCACCGAGCTGCCGGTACAGCCGTGCGGCACGTTCGAAGAGCTCCAGCTCCCGTCCGTCCTCGACCCGGTCCTTCAGGAACCGGGCGTGGACGATCCTGCCTCGGGCCAGGGCGAGATCCGCCTCGACCGCGTCGAGCCCTTGGTCGGCCGTGTTCAGGGCGTCGCCGTCACCGCCGAACACCGAGCGTTCGTAGGCGAGTTGGGCTTGCTCAATGCGCGGGTCCACAGTCATGCGGCGATCGTACGAACTTCGCCCCTCGCCCTCACCAAGATTTCTCAGCTCCCGACCCTGCGCGTCAGGTTCAGCAGGTACTCCTTCCGGTTCAGCGGGTTGAGGTCGGTACGGCGGCGTTCCGGAAGCGTGCCGCGCGGGGCGGGTGCGTAGTGGTCGAAGGCGCTCTCCAGCTCGCCCTCGCCGCGCGTGAGCCCCGGTAGGTGCTGCTCCAGTTCGTGCACGTGGGCCGCGGGGACCGAGCCCTCCAGCGAGCAGGTGTCGCCCCGCGTCCGCGTGGCCTGCGGCACCGCGCGCAGCCTGGTCAGCACCGGCAGCAGGGCGGCCAGGGTGTCGGTCGGGGCCTCGAGGCGGAAGCGGTGCATCGGCTCGTGGACCCGGGTGCCGGCCCGGCGCAGCGCCTCCACCAGGACCAGCGGGGTCAGACCGCGGAAGTCCTGTCCGGTGCTGGACATGCTCTTGTCGAAGCCCTGGTGGGCGTGGCTCTGCCGGGGCGAGTAGCCGCAGTGGGTCATGGTGACCGTGCAGTCGGGGATCTGCCAGCCGTGCAGCCCCTGCGTGAGGGTCTCGCGGACGGTGTCCTCGACGGCCTTGAAGAAGGCGTACGGCATGGAGCCCAGCTCCACCTCCAGGCGGAACTCCACTCCGGATCCGACCGGCGCCGGGTCGACGCGCAGGCCGACCGTGGCGAGGAACGGGTTCGCGTCCTTCTTGTTGAACTCGACCGCCGCGCCCGGGCCGACCGGCCGCTCGACGCACAGCGGGGTCGTCTCGCGGAAGGTGACGTCGAGGCCGAAGTCGTCGGCGAGCGTGGCCTGGATGACCTCCTTCTGCACCTCGCCGTAGAGGGAGACGAAGGTCTCCTGCCGTACCTCGTCGTGGCGCAGGTCGATGAGCGGGTCCTGTTCGGCCAGGCGGGTGAGGGCACGGTGCAGGGCCCGCCGGTCCGTGCCGCCCGCCGGGTCCACGACCGTTTCGAGCGTGGGCGGCGCGAAGTGGTGCCCGTAGGCCTTGCGGGGCTCGCCGATCGCGTCGCCGATCCTGATGTCGGCCAGGCCCCACAGCCTGGCGATGCGGCCCGCCGCCACCTGGTCGTCCCTGACGTCCGTGCCCTGGTCGAAGACGCTGATCGCGGTGATCCGGCCCTCGGCACGGGAGTCTCCGAGGGCGCCGGTGCCGCCGGTCTCCCCTGCGGCGCCGAAGCGGATGCGGTCACGGGTGCGCAGGGTGCCGGAGAACATCCGCGCGTAGGCGACCTTCTCCCCCGCCGCTCCCCGCTCGACCTTGAAGACGGTGCCCGAGACCGGGCCCTCGGCGTCGCCGTCCGCGGCGGGGAGCAGTTCCCTGATCCCGCCGACCAGTGCCGTGACTCCGGCGCCCGTGACGGCGGATCCGAAGTACACCGGGTGGACCAGCGCCTGCCGGGTCTGGTGGGCGAGGGCGGCGCGCAGGCGGTCGTACGAGACCGTCTCCTCGACGTACGCCGTCAGCAGTTCGTCGTCGTGGTCGGCCAGGACGTCGAGTGCCGCCGGGGCGAGGCCCGGGACGAACCGGGCGTCGCGCGTGCCCAGGCCCTGGGCCGTCCCCATCGGCACCACGGCCGACGTCAGCCGTTCCGCCAGGGCCCGCAGGACGGCGTCGTAGCGTGCGCCGCGCCTGTCGATCTTGTTGACGAAGACGAGGGTCGGGATGCGCAGCCGCCGCAGCGTGCGCATCAGCACACGGGTCTGCGGCTGGACGCCCTCGACGGCCGAGACGACCAGCACGGCGCCGTCCAGGACGCCGAGCACCCGCTCCACCTCGGCGATGAAGTCCGGGTGGCCGGGGGTGTCGATGAGGTTGACCGTCACGTCGTCGAGCGTGAAGGAGACGACGGCGGACTTGATGGTGATGCCGCGCTGCCGCTCCAGCGCGAGGGAATCGGTCTGCGTGTTCCCGGCGTCGACGCTGCCGATCTCGTCGATCACGCCCGCGGTGTGCAGCAGGCGTTCGGTCAGGCTGGTCTTACCGGCGTCGACATGGGCGAGGATCCCGAGGTTGAGCAAGTGCACGAAACGTCATGTCCTTCGATGAGGGGGTCGTTCCTTCCGGGGTGGACATGAACGCAGTGCGCATTGCTGCTCCTTCTTGGGTGACGGCCTTGGGTGACGGCCTCGGCCTTCGCCGGACCCGTGCAGTGCAGCAGGACGGGGCCCGCACAAGCAATGGATTAACGCTCAACGAACGCTGCCGCAGCACTCGCCGCGTCACCGCCGCCGCCATAGAGTGACGTACATCACGTTCGGCCGATGTTTCTTCTCCACTTCCGCCCGAACGGCCCTTGGAGGGCACATGACTCACATCTCGCTGAAGGTGGACGGCACGACCTACGAGGACGACGTGGAGCCCCGTCTCCTCCTGATCCACTACCTGCGCGACCGCCTCGGTCTGACCGGCACCCCGATCGGCTGCGACACCTCGAACTGCGGGACCTGCACGGTCGAGCTGGACGGCACGGCCGTCAAGAGCTGCACCGTGCTCGCCGTCCAGGCCGACGGGAGCGAGGTGACCACCGTCCAGGGGCTCGCCCATGACGGCGAGTGGACGGCCCTGCAGCGGGCGTTCCACGAGCGGCACGCGCTCCAGTGCGGCTACTGCACCCCGGGGATGATCATGGCGGCCCGCGATCTGCTGCGCGAGCACCCGCACCCCACGCCGGACGAGGTGCGCCATGGCCTGGAAGGCAACCTGTGCCGCTGCACCGGCTACCAGAACATCGTTCAGGCGGTCCTGGACGCCTCCGAGGAGGAGGTCACGGCATGAGCGAGACCGTCGAACGCGAGGTCGGACGTGCCCGGTACCGCAAGGAGGATGCCCACCTGATCACCGGGCAGACCAACTGGACCGACAACATCAGCGTCAACGGACTGCTGCACCTGGCGATCCTGCGCAGTCCGATGGCCCACGCCCGGATCGACCGCGTCGACGTCTCCGCGGCGCTCCAACGCCCGGGAGTCATCGCCGCGTTCAGCGGACGCGACGTCGCTGAGGCAATGGGCTCATTGCCGTGCGCCTGGCCCGTCGCCGAGGGCACCGTGGTGCCGGACCACCCGCCGATCGCCGTCGACGAGGTGCGCTACGCCGGCGACCCGGTGGCCGTCGTCGTGGCCCGCGACCGGTACACGGCCGCCGACGCGCTGGAGGCCGTCGAGGTCGACTACACCCCGCTGCCCGCCGCCCTGGACATCGAGGGGGCGCTGGCCGAGGGCAGCCCACTGGTCCACTCCGACAAGGGCACCAACCGCTGCTACGACTACCGCACGTCCGACGGCGACTACGCGGCCGCCAAGGCCCGGGCCGACGTCGTCCTGACCCGCCGCTACCACCAGCAGCGCCTCATCCCCACCGCGATGGAGCCGCGCGCCGTCGTGGTCACCCCGCTCGCCGCTTCCGGCGATTTCACCCTCTACTCCTCCACCCAGGTCCCGCACGTCCTGCGCGTCCTGCTCGCGGTCACCACCGGCATCCCGGAGAACAAGATCCGCGTCGTCGCCCCCGACGTGGGCGGCGGGTTCGGCTCGAAGCTCCAGGTGTACGGCGAGGAAGTGATCACCCTGGTGCTGGCCAAGCGCCTCGGCCGGCCGCTGAAGTGGACCGAGTCCCGCTCCGAGGCCAACGTCGCCACCCACCACGGCCGCAGCCAGGTCCAGGACATCGAGATCGCCGCCCGCCTCGACGGCACCGTGCTGGGCCTGAAGGTCTCACTGCTGGCCGACATGGGCGCGTACCTGATGCTGCTCAGCCCCGGCATCCCGATCCTCGGCGCCTCCATGTACCCGGCGATCTACAAGATGGGGGCCTACGAGTTCTCCTGCACGGGCGTCTTCACCAACCGCACCCCGATCGACGCCTATCGGGGAGCGGGCCGCCCGGAGGCGACGTACGCGATCGAGCGGATCATCGACGACCTGGCCGCCGAACTCGGCATGGACCCCGTCGACCTGCGGCGCCACAACTGGATCCGGCACGAGGAGTTCCCGTACACCACGATCGCGGGGCTCACCTACGACAGCGGCAACTACGAGGCCGCCACCGACAGGGCGCTCGCGCTGTTCGACTACGACAAGCTGCGCGCCGAGCAGGCGGACCGCGTCGACCACGCGGACACCGTGCGCCTCGGCATCGGCGTGTCCACGTACACGGAGATGTGCGGCCTCGCGCCGAGCCGCTGGCTGGGCGAGATGAACTACGCGGCGGGCGGCTGGGAGGCGGCGAACATCAGGGTGCTGCCCACCGGCAAGGTCGAGATCATCACAGGGACCAGCCCGCACGGGCAGGGCCATGTGACGTCCTGGAGCCAGATCGCCGCCGACGTCCTCGGGGTGCCGTTCGACGACATCGAGGTGATGCACGGCGACACCGTGCTGGCGACCCATGGCATGGACACCTACGGCTCACGCTCGGTCGTCATCGGTGGCGTCGCCGTCCACGAGGCGGCGCGCAAAGTGGTGGACAAGGCCCGCAAGGTCGCGGCCCACCTGCTGGAGGCCAACGAGGCGGACCTCGACTTCGCGGACGGCGTCTTCTCCGTCAAGGGCTCCCCCGAGGCGCGCAGGACCATCCAGGAGGTGGCCTTCGCGACCTTCTCCTCGCACGACCTGCCCGACGGCATGGAGCCGACGATCAACGCCGAGCACGTCCTCGACCCCGACACGTTCTCGTTCCCGCACGGCACCCACCTGTGCGCGGTCGAGGTCGACACCGAGACGGGTGCCGTGCACATCCGGTCGTACGTGTGCGTCGACGACGTCGGCAAGGTGATCAACCCGGTGATCGTCGAGGGCCAGCTGCACGGCGGCATCGCCCAGGGCATCGCCCAGGCGCTGTACGAGGAGGCCGTGTACGACGAGGAGGGCAACCTGGTCACCGGAACGCTGGCCGACTATCTGGTGCCGGGCGCCCCGGACCTGCCCGAGTTCGTCACCGACCGCACCGAGACACCCGCCACCTCGAACCCCCTCGGCGTGAAGGGCGTCGGCGAGACGGGCACGATCGCCTCGACGCCGGCCGTGGTCAACGCGGTCGTGGACGCCCTGCGGCCCTTCGGCGTCCAGGACATCCGGATGCCCTGCACACCGGAACGGGTCTGGCAGGCCGTTCGGTCCGGTCCGTCCGGTTCCTCGGCCCAGTCCGGGAAGGAGGCGTCGGCATGATTCCCGCCGCGTTCGAGTACGCCCGTCCCAGCAGCGTCGACGAGGCCGTCCGCATGCTCGCGGACGCCGGCGAGGACGCGAAGGTGCTGGCCGGCGGGCAGAGCCTGCTGCCGCTCATGCGGCTGCGGCTGGCCTTCCCGGAGCTCGTCGTGGACGTCAACCGGATCCCCGAGCTGCGCGGGGTCCGGGAGGACGGCGACACCCTGGTCATCGGCGCGATGACCACGCACCACGACGTCATCGCGGATCCGCTGGTCCGGCGGCACGCGGGGCTCCTGGCCGCCGCCACCTCCACGGTCGCGGACCCGGCCGTACGGCATCGCGGCACCTTCGGCGGCTCGCTCGCACACGCCGACCCCGCCGGGGACCTGCCCGCGGTGGTGCTGGTGATGAACGCTGAGCTGGTGGCCCAGGGGCCGCGCGGGCGGCGCACGATCCCGGCGCGGGAGTTCTTCGTCGACTATCTCCAGTCCGCGCTGGAGCCCGACGAGCTGCTGGTCGAGGTCCGGATCCCGAAGGCGGACGGCTGGGGCTTCCGCTACGAGAAGTTCCACCGCGTCGCCCAGGCCTGGCCGATCGTCGGCGTGGCCGCGCTGGTGCGGCGTGGCGACGGGCACATCGCCGAGGCGCGGGTCGGGCTGACCAACATGGGCACGACCCCCTTGCGGGCGGCGGCCGCCGAGGAGGCGCTGTCCGGCGCCGGGGATCCGGAGGCGGTCGCGCAGGCCGCCCAGGAGGCGACGCAGGGCACCCGGCCGGCCCAGGACAGCTCGGCCTCGCCCGAGTACCGGGCCCATCTGGCGCGGGTGCTCACCAAGCGGGCGGTGCTGGCGGCCGCCGGGATGGGGTGAGCGACGATCATCGGCATGGACGGCCCGGAGCAGGTGCGGGCCCGCCTGGAGGAGACGGGGTACCTCGTCGACGACGGGCTGGCCATCGCCTGCTTCCTGGCCCTGCGCCTCAGCCGGCCGCTGTTCTGCGAGGGCGATGCGGGCGTCGGCAAGACCGCGCTCGCCTCCGCCCTCGCCGAGGCTCTCGATGCCCCGCTGATCCGGTTGCAGTGCCACGAGGGCATCGACGCCTCGCAGGCCCTGTACGACTGGGACTTCCCACGCCAGCTGCTGCACCTGCGGGCCGCCGAGGCAGCCGGTGTCACCGACGCCGACAAGCTGGAGGGCGAGCTGTACGACCGGCGTTTCCTGGTCGCCCGTCCCCTGCTCAGGGCGCTTCAGACGCAGCCGTCGGTGCTCCTGGTCGACGAGATCGACCGCGCCGACGACGAGTTCGAGGCGTTCCTGCTGGAGCTGCTGTCGGAGTTCTCGGTCACCATCCCCGAGCTCGGCACGCTGCGGGCCGAGACGCCCCCGGTGGTCGTGCTCACCTCCAACCGCACCCGCGAGGTGCACGACGCGCTGAAGCGGCGCTGCCTGTACCACTGGTTCGACCATCCCGACTTCGCCCGCGAACTGGCCATCGTCCGGCGGCGGTTGCCGCGGGTGTCGGCACGGCTGGCCGAGCAGGTGACCGCCCTGGTGCAGCGGCTGCGCGGCCACGACCTGCTCAAGCCGCCGGGTGTCGCCGAGACGATCGACTGGGCCGAGGCCCTGGACGCGCTGGGCGCGAGCGAGGTCGACGCGGAGCTGGCGGTGGCGACACTGGGGTCGGTCCTCAAATACCGGGAGGACGCGGAGCGGGCGCGTGGGCTGGACTTCGCGGCGGTGCTCGCGGCGCGAGGGGCGTGACGGCCGTGCTCGCCGGGGACGCCGCGCTCCTCGGCTTCGCCCGTGTTCTGCGTGCGGCGGGCGTCGACGCGAGTGCCGAGCGGGTGCACGCGTTCCTGTCCGCGGTGGACGTGCTGCGGCCGGGGATGCGGGCCGACGTGTACTGGGCGGGGCGGCTGACGCTGTGCGGGAACCGGGACGATCTGGAGCGGTACGAGCGGGTGTTCGCGGCCTGCTTCGGGGGTGGAGAGCCGGCCGGGCGGAGGGTGGCAGCGGCTCCCGCCCCACGTCTGCGCCTCGTCGTGGCAGACGCGGGTGCCGAGCGCCGTGCTCCTGGGGCGGCCGACCCCGCCACCCCGCCCGCCGCCTCCCTCGCCGGCTCCGCCGAGGTGCTGCGGCACCGCGACGTCGCCGACCTGGACGCGGCCGAGCGCGAGCAGGTGCGCCGGCTGCTGGCCGCTTTCGCGCTGCGCGGCGAGGCACGGCGCTCCGCGCGCCGGCGCCCTGGCCGGCGCGGGGCCGTCGATCCGCATCGCACGGTGCGGGAGCTGCTGCGGCACGGCGGTGAGCCCGCGCTGCTGCGTCGGCATGCCCGCACCGAGCAGCCGCGCCGGGTGGTGCTGCTGGTGGACGTCAGCGGCTCCATGGCGCCGTACGCCGACGCGCTGCTGCGCTTCGCGCACGCCGCCGCGCGAGGCGGCCGTACGGAGGTGTTCACGATCGGCACCCGGCTGACCCGGGTGACGCGGGAGCTGACGCACCGGGACCCGGACCTGGCGATGGCGGCGGTCGCCGCGGCGGTGCCCGACTGGCGCGGGGGTACCCGGCTGGGCGAGCTGCTGCGGGCGTTCCTGGACCGCTGGGGACAGCGCGGCATGGCGCGTGGTGCGATCGTGGTGGTGCTGTCCGACGGCTGGGAGCGCGGCGATCCGGAGCTGCTCGCGGGCCAGATGCGGCGCCTGCACCGACTGGCGCACCGGGTGATCTGGGCCAACCCGCGCAAGGCCCGCCCCGGCTACGCGCCCCTGGCGGCCGGGATGGCGGCGGCGCTGCCCAGCGTGGACGCGTTCGTCGAGGGGCACAGTCTGGCCGCCCTGGAGCGGCTGGCGGCCGTGGTGAGAGGAGCGGACGATGCGTGAGATTCTCCCGGTGCTCGGCGGCTGGTACGCGGCCCGGGTGCCGTTCGGGCTCGCCACGGTGGTCGCCACTAGCCGCAGCGCCCCGCGTCACCCCGGTGCCGCGATGGCCGTCGGTCCGGACGACGAGGTCGTGGGCAGTGTGTCCGGCGGCTGTGTCGAGGGGGCCGTCTTCGAGCTCGCGCAGGAGGTGGTGGCGAGCGGCGAGGCGCGGCTGGAGACCTTCGGGTACAGCGACGAGGACGCGTTCGCGGTCGGGCTGACCTGTGGCGGGGAGATCACCCTGCTGGTGCGGCCCGTGACGCCGGCGAGCGATCCGTCGTTCGGCGAGGTCGCCGAGTCGGTCGCGGCAGGCCGTCCGGTGACCGTGGCGACGGTGACCGACGGGCCGGCGCCGCGCGGGGCGACACTGGTGGTGTGGCCGGACCGGGTCACCGGCACGCTCGGCACGTCCGGCCTGGACGTGGCGGTCACCGCCGACGCGCGCGGCGAACTCGCCCTCGGCGCCACGGGGTTGAGGCACTACGGCCCGCACGGCGAGCGCCGCGAGGACGACGTCACCGTCTTCCTGCACTCCTTCGCACCGCCGCCGCGCATGCTGGTCTTCGGCGCGATCGACTACGCGGCCGCGGTCGCGCGCATCGGCGACTTCCTCGGCTACCGGGTCACGGTGTGCGACGCACGGCCGGTCTTCGCCACGCCGAAACGCTTCCCGGAGGGCGTGGAGGTGGTCGTGGACTGGCCGCACCGCTACCTCGGCGGCACGGACACCGACGAGCGCACGGTGATCTGCGTGCTCACCCACGACCCGAAGTTCGACGTGCCGCTCTTGGAGGAGGCCCTGCGCCGCCCGGCGGCCTACATCGGGGCGATGGGCAGCCGCCGTACGCACGACGACCGCATGAAGCGGCTGGCCGAAGCCGGGCTCGCCGAGGGCGAGTTGGCCCGGCTGCGCTCCCCGGTCGGGCTCGACCTCGGGGCCCGTACGCCCGAGGAGGTCGCCGTGTCCGTCGCCGCCGAGATCGTCGCGCTGCGGTGGGGCGGCACGGGCGTCCCGCTGACGGCCACAGCGGGCGCGATCCACCCATCGTCGTAGCAGCCGATTGGAGGAAGTCATGGAGCTGCACCACGAGTTCACCGTCCCCGTCCCGGTCGACGAGGCCTGGCGCGCGCTCCTCGACATCGAGCACGTCGCGCCCTGCATGCCCGGGGCGAGCGTCGAGGAGTACGACGGCAGGACCGTGACCGGCGCGGTGAAGGTCAAGGTGGGGCCGATCACCGTGACGTACAAGGGCACCGCGGCCTTCGAGGAGCAGGACGAGACGGCGCACCGCATGGTGCTGATCGCGAGCGGCCGGGAGACGCACGGCCAGGGCACCGCACGGGCCACGATGACGGGCACGCTCGGCGAGAGCGACGGCGGTACGGCCGTGTCGGTGGACACCGATCTGACGGTGACCGGCCGCCCGGCCCAGTTCGGGCGCGGGGTGATGGCCGATGTGGGCGACCGGCTGGTCGGGCAGTTCGCCGCGTCCTTGTCGGAGCGGCTGGCCGAGCCCGCCGGGAGCGCGGCGGTGGCCGACGAGCAGGCGGACGAGCCGCTCGACCTGCTCCGCACGGCCGGGGTGCCGGTGGCGAAACGGGTCGCGGCGGTGGTGGCGGTGGTAGTGGGGGTGCTGGTGGTGGCACGGGTACGGAGGTGGCGGCAAAGCGGACGTAAATGACCGCCGTCAGCCGGTGTAAGGCGGGCGCTAAGGGGTAGTCACGCCACAACGGAGGCATCCGTGCCTCCGAGCCACAGCCTCTGAGCGGGAAGGAGGTCCATGACAGCGCATAAGCAGCGCCGGGCCGCTTCCCACGCACGGAGCGGCCCGGACCTTTTGCCCGGCCGTCAGCGCTGAGGCAGCCGGTGCAGCTCCACGTCCATGAGCCGGCCCTCTTCCACGATCGCGGTCATGTAGGTGCAGTGGGGCTGTCGGCGGCGGTCCGTCGGGGAGCCCGGGTTGAGCAGGCGCAGGCCTGAGGGCGCGGTGGTGTCCCAGGGGATGTGGCTGTGCCCGAAGACCAGGACGTCCAGGTCGGGGAAACGGGCGGCGCAACGCGCCTCGCGGCCCTGGGCGGGGCCGGTCTCGTGGACCATGCCGAACCGCAGGCCGCCGAGCTCGACGTACGCCACTTCGGGGAGGCGGGCGCGCAGGTCGGGTCCGTCGTTGTTGCCGTAGACACCGACGAGCCGGGCGCAGCGGCCCTCCAGCAGGTCGAGCGTGGCCGCGTCGACCCAGTCCCCGGCGTGGAACACGACGTCGGCGCGCGGGAGTTCGTCGAGCAGCGCGGCCGGCAGAACCTTGGCGCGTTTGGGCAGGTGGGTGTCGGACATCAGCAGCAGACGCACCCCGTCAGGCTATCGACGGGGAGGAGCAGAGTGCGTTTCCGCCGTGGTTGAGCGGTGGACAAAACCGGTGACAGGGTTAGGATCTGGCCACGAGCACCTCAATCTGACTCAAACGCACAGCGACCTCTGGGGGCTGGGAGCCGGATGCCGGTCAAGGTCAGCGTCGTCGTCCCCGTGTACAACCCCGGGGTCTACATCGAGAACTGCATCGCCTCGCTGCTCGGACAGTCGCTGCCGCCAAACGACTACGAAGTGATCTTCGTGGACGACGGTTCCACCGATGACACACCCGCCCGGCTCGACGCGCTCGCCGCCCGCGACCCCCGGGTGAGCGTCGTCCACCAGGAGAACTCCGGCTGGTCGGGCAAGCCCCGCAATGTCGGCATCGCCGCAGCGCGGGGCGAGTACGTGATGTTCGTCGACAACGACGACCACCTGGGCGACGAGGCCCTCGAGCGGATGTACGACTACGGCGTGGCCAACGCCGCCGACGTCGTGGTCGGCAAGATGGCGGGCAAGGGCCGCGGGGTGCCGGTGGAGCTGTTCCGCCGCAACCGCCCGCGCGCCACCGTCGAGAACGCTCCGCTGATCGACAGCCTCACCCCGCACAAGATGTTCCGCCGCGCCTTCCTCGACGACATCGGCCTGCGCTTCCCCGAGGGCAGGCGGCGCCTGGAGGACCACGTCTTCGTCACGGAGGCGTACCTGCGCGCGAGCAACATCTGCGTGATCGGCGACTACGTCTGCTACTACCACGTGCGGCGCGACGACTCCTCGAACGCCGGTTTCCAGCGCTTCGACCCCGGCGGCTACTTCAAGAACCTCCGCGAGGCCCTCGACGTCGTCGAGCGGTACACCGAGCCGGGCCCCCTGCGTGACCGGCTGCTGCGGCGGTGGCTGCGGGTGGAGATGGTCGAGCGGATGCGCGGGCGCCGCTTCCGTGCGATGCCGGCCGACTGGCGCCGGGAACTGTTCGAGGAGATCCACCAGGTCGTCGTGGAGCGCTTCGGCCCCGGCGTGGCGGCCGGGCTGCAGCCGACGCAGCAGGTCGTGGCCGCGCTGATCGCGGCGGACCGGTACGACGACGTCGAGGCCTTCGCCGAGTGGGAGACCGGCATCGCGCTCAGGGCCGTCCCCGAGCGTGTGGTGTGGGAGAACGGCACCCTGCGGGTCGGTTTCACCGCCGAGTACACGGTCGCCGGTGAGCCGATGACCTTCGCCGCCGACCCGGCCCGCACGCCGCTCGACGGACCGCCCGAGGACTTGGCGGCGGCCATCGCGTGGGTGGGCGCCGACACCGTGGCCCGGTTCGGCACGTCCACCGCGGATCTGCTGCTGCGCGAGCGGGCCAGTGCGGCCCAGTACTTCCAGCCGGTGGAGTTCACCCGGGAGGAGGTGCCCGCCGGGGACGACGGCCGGGTCCGGCTGGTGCTGCGCGCGACCGCCGCCGTCGACCCCGCCACCCTCACCCGCGACGGCCTGTGGGACGCCTTCGCCCGCGTCAGGCTGGGCGGCTGGACCAAGGAGTGCCGCCTCGGCCCCGCCCCACGCGAGGACCGTCCCGCCCCGCCCGCCGGTGTGGTCGGCGGCCACGTGGTCCTGCCGTACTGGACCACGCCGCACGAGAACCTCGCCCTGGACGTGGACCGCGCGACCCACCGCGTCGGCCTGGGCGCCCTCGCGCCGCACGACGTCACGGCCGTGGGCGGGCGACTGCGCGCACCGCTCCCGCTGCACGTCCCCGACGACGGCACGAAGGTGTCGCTCAGGCTCACCTCGTCCGGCTCCTCCCGTGAGGTGCCCGCCACGCTCGTCCCGCACGGCTCCCGGGCGCTGTTGAAGGCCGTGCTGCCGCTCGGTGACCTGCGGCGAGGGACCTGGCGCGCGGCCCTCGGCACGCCCGGCCCGCGCTTCCTGACTCTGCCGTTCGCGCTGCGCACCGGTGCCGGCGGAGTACGCGTGGCGCGCACTCCCCGCTCCGGCACGCTACGGAGACTGGTCCGCAGGGCGCGGCGCACGCTCGGCACCGCCCTGGGCCGTACGGCGGCCCGGCTGCGGGTCCGGGCCCACGCCCGCAGGAGGTGACGGCATGCGATCCCTCGGCATCGACGGCGCCTGGGCGCTGGAGCCCAAGGTCTTCCCCGACGACCGGGGCAGCTTCCACGAGTGGTACCGCGGCGAGGAGTTCCGCGAGGCCACCGGCTACGACCTGTCCCTGGCCCAGGCCAACTGCTCGGTCTCCCGCTGGGGCGTCCTACGGGGCGTGCACTTCTCCGACGTGCCGCCCGGCCAGGCCAAGTACGTGACCTGTCTGCGCGGCGCCGTCCTCGACGTGGTCGTCGACATCCGCGTCGGCTCCCCCACCTTCGGCCGCTGGGAGGCCCTGCGCCTCGACGACGACAGCCACCACGCCGTGTTCCTCGCGGAGGGCCTCGGCCATGCCTTCATGGCCCTCACCGACCACGCCACGGTGGCCTACCTGTGCTCGACGGGCTACGCCCCGGAGCACGAGCACGGGGTGCACCCGCTGGATCCGGAGCTCGGCATCGCGTGGCCGGAGAACATTCCACCGGTGCTGTCCCCCAAGGACGCGCAGGCGCCGTCACTGGCCGTGGCCGAGCGGACGGGCCTCCTACCGTCCTACGATGCCTGCACCGCCCGCTACGACCAGCTACGCACGGGGCGTCTCGGCCGCGGCTGACCGCAACGTCTTCAGGGGCGCGGGGCTGTATCGATATGCGGCTCCGCCGCGCGGGCGCGACCAGCCACGACGGCGCCGCAGACGCGACAGGCCGCGACAGGCCACATCTCGGCACTGACAGAGCGCACCGTTCACCCGCCGGCGGCAACCCGCGAAACCGCCGCGCGCAACGGCTCCCACCCTCGCGAGCGCCCGACGCCCAGGGTGCGAGCCCGAGCCAACGGCCGCCAGAAGCTCCCGCCGAGCAGAGCCGCAGGCGCCACCGCCCCCGCCCGGTCCAGAATCGTCTCGGGCACCTTCTGCGGGTCGGGCACCTCGTACTCGGATACGATCTCCTCGTACCGGTCCCGCAACACCGTGTTCCGGCGATCCGCGCCGAAGACGACCAGCTGCCCGGTCGGCCGGGTGTCCACCAGCACCGTCACCAGATCGGGCCGGTAACGGCCCAGGATCTCGGCGATCTTGTAGACGTCACCGGTCCACGCCCCGGTGTGCCGGTCCCGCGCCGCCTCGTCGACATTGCGGGGCAACATGTCGTCGAAGACGATCACACTCGTCCAGTCCGAGTACCGCTCGATGTTCATGAAGTCCCGCAGCGCGTACTCGAACAGATGCATGCCGTCGATGAACGACAGGTCGAGGACGGTACGCCGCCAGTACCCGAGCGGACGGCGCCCGCGCCGCAGATTGCGGAGCGGATGGCGGCCGCCCCTGAGGTGGATGAACGGATTGTCGCGGGCGAAGAAGTCATCGCTGGTGGCCTTGACCAGATGCACGTCGCAGCGGATCTCCGTGACGACCTTGAAGGCAGGGTCGACGGCGACGGTGGGGACGCGGGAGAGCCGGAGGCTGCGGCCGTCGTTGACGCCGATCTCCAGGTAGTTGCGGTTGCCGCTGACCTTGTGCAGTTCCCTCAGGAACTCATGGCGTTTCACGAAGGGTCTCCTTGCGGATCCGGGGAAGTGCTTCGTGCAGGGCGGCGCGCCAGTCGCGCGGTGGGGCGAGGCCGAGCCGCTGCCGACGGCCGTGCGCGAGGACGCTGTACGCGGGGCGGGGCGCGGGCCGGGGAAAGGCCTCGCTCGGGACGCGGCGCACTCGGTCGGGGTCGGCGCCGAGCAGCCGGAACACCTCACGGGCCAGGTCGTACCAGGTGGCCTCGCCGGAGTTGGTGGCGTGCAGGACGCCGGTCGCGTCACGGCCGACGCGCGGGCCGAGGTCGGCGACGAGCGCGGCGACGTCGGCGGTCCAGGTGGGCTGACCGCGCTGGTCGTGCACGACGTCCACGGTGTCGAGGCGGGCCTCGGCCTCGATCATGGTACGGACGAAACTGCGGCCGTGGACGCCGTAGAGCCAGGCGGTGCGCACCACCGCGCCAGCAGCCGGGAGTTCGTCCAGCACACCCCGCTCACCGGCCAGTTTGGTGCGGCCGTAGGCGGTGCGCGGGGCGGGGGGATCGTCCTCGGCGTACGGGGTTCGGGCATCGCCGGCGAAGACGTAGTCGGTGGAGACGTGGATCAGGCGGGCTCCGCGAGCGGCGCAGGCCCTCGCGAGCAGGCGCGGCCCGTCGCCGTTGACCCGCAGGGCCCGTTCCTCGTCCTTCTCGGCGTCGTCCACGGCCGTGTACGCGGCACAGTTGACGACCACGTCGGGGGCGTGCGCGGCGAGGGCGTGGTCGACGGCCTCGGGGCCGGTGATGTCGAGGTCCGCGTGGCGCAGGCCGGTCACCTGCTCGCCGCGGGTGAGGAGTTCCTCGACCGTGTCGCGGCCGAGCATGCCGCCCGCGCCGGTGACCAGCCACCTCATCCGTGCTCCTCGCCCGCGCGCCGTTTGAGGGGTTCCCACCAGGCGCGGTGGTCGCGGTACCAGGCGACGGTGGCGGCGAGGCCGGACGCGAAGTCGTGGCGGGGCCGGTAGCCGAGTTCGGTGCGGGCCTTGGTCCAGTCGACGGAGTAGCGCAGGTCGTGGCCCTTGCGGTCCTCGACGTGCTCCACCCGGTCCCAGTCCGCGCCGCAGGCTTCCAGCAGCTGGGCGGTGAGGTCCCTGTTGGTCAGTTCCGTGCCGCCGCCGATGTTGTAGATCTCGCCGGGGCTGCCTTGGGTGCGGACGAGTTCGACGCCGTGGCAGTGGTCGTCGACATGCAGCCAGTCGCGGACGTTGAGGCCCTCGCCGTAGAGGGGGACCCGTTCGCCGTCGAGGAGGTTGGTGATGAACAGCGGGACGACCTTCTCGGGGAACTGGTGCGGCCCGTAGTTGTTGGAGCAGCGGGTCACCCGGACGTCGAGGCCGTGGGTGCGGTGGTAGGCGAGGGCGAGCAGGTCGGAGGAGGCCTTGGAGGCGGAGTACGGCGAGCTGGGCCGCAGGGGGTCCTCCTCGGTGGCGGAACCCGTCTCGACGGAGCCGTAGACCTCGTCCGTCGATATGTGCACGAAGGGCGCGACGCCGTAGCGCAGGGCGGCGTCCAGCAGGGTCTGGGTACCGACGACGTTGGTGAGGACGAAGTCGCCGGCGCCGGTTATCGAGCGGTCCACATGGGACTCGGCGGCGAAGTGCACGACCTGGTCGGCCTCGGCCATCAGCTTGTCTACGAGTTCGGCGTCCCGGATGTCGCCGCGCACGAACTCCAGCCGGGGATGGCCGAGTTCGAGGTTGTCCAGGGTGCCGGCGTAGGTGAGTTTGTCCAGCACGGTGATCCGTGGGGCGGCGGGGGCGTCGCGGGCGAGCAGAGTGCGGACGTACGTCGAGCCTATGAAGCCGGCTGCGCCGGTGACGAGAAGGTTCATGTGTGGATCTGCACTTTGCTGTGGTCTCCGAGGACGAGGCGGTGGGCGCTGGGGACGCTGGGTGCGGGCGTGACCTGGACGTGCCGCCCGATGAGCGAGGACTCGATCCGGCCCACCCCGTCGATGGAGGCGTCGTGCAGCACGATGGAGAACTCCAACTCGCTGTCGGTGATGCGGCAGTTCTCCGCGATGGAGGTGAACGGGCCGACGTAGGAGTCCTCGACGACGGTGCCCGCGCCGACGACGGCGGGGCCGACGATGCGCGAGTTGACGATGCGCGCGCCCTCCTCGACGACGACCCGTCCGACGGTCTGCGAGGCGTCGTCGACGTCACCGTCGATGCGTCGCGCGAGGCCCTCCAGGACGGTCCGGTTGACCTCCAGCATGTCGGCGACGTTCCCGGTGTCCTTCCAGTAGCCCTTGATGACCGTGCAGCGCACGTCGGCCCGGGAGTCGATGAGGTGCTGCAGGGCGTGGGTGATCTCCAACTCGCCGCGCCAGGAGGGCTCGATGGCGCGGACCGCGTCGTGGATCACCGGCGTGAACAGGTAGACGCCGACCAGGGCGAGGTCGCTCTTGGGGTGCGCCGGTTTCTCCTCCAGGCCGATGACCTGGCCGAGGTCGTCGAGTTCGGCGACGCCGAAGGAGCGCGGGTCCTCGACGCGGGTGAGCAGGATCTGGGCGTCGGGGCGGTTGTCGCGGAACTCGTCGACGAGGTCGGTGATTCCGCCGACGATGAAGTTGTCACCGAGGTACATAACGAAGTCGTCGTCGCCGAGGTAGTCCCGGGCGATGAGGACGGCGTGGGCCAGCCCCAGCGGGCGTTCCTGCGGGATGTAGGTGATGTCCAGACCGAATCTGGTGCCGTCGCCGACGGCGTCCTGGATCTCCGCGGCCGTGTCGCCGACGATCACGCCGACGTCGGTGATGCCGGCGTCGGCGATGGATTCCAGCCCGTAGAAGAGCACGGCCTTGTTGGCCACCGGCACGAGCTGTTTGGCCGAAGTGTGCGTGATCGGCCGCAGGCGTGTACCGGCGCCGCCGGACAGCACAAGAGCCTTCATCGGTTCACCTTAGCCCGGATCCGGCCGATTTGACGGGGTCGGGATTGGCTTGTTCGTCATGCCAGTACCCCTGGGCGTTCACCGGAATCCAGCCTCAGCCGCCCAACGCGAGTTCGCACCACACCTGTTTTCCGCCACTGACCGGCACTGTCCCCCAGGTGGCCGAAACGGCCTCGACCAGGAGGATGCCGCGGCCGCCGGTGGCCTCCCAGCTGATGCTGGTGGGCTTGACCGGGGTTCTGGGTGAGGCGTCGGTGACGGCGACGCGCAGCCGGTCGTTGACGAGGGTGAGGTCGAGGCGGACGCGGCCGTCGGTGTGCACGAGGGCGTTGGTGACGAGTTCGGAGACGACGAGCAGTACGGCGTCCAGGTCCCGCGGCGGCACGCCCCAGATGCGCAGGGTGCGCCGGGTGAAGCGGCGGGCGTGGCCGACGGCCTCCGGGACGCGCCAGACCGTCCAGGTCTCGCGCAGCGGGCGTACGGCCATGCCGTCGTAGCGCATGAGGAGCAGCGCGATGTCGTCGCTGCGGCGTGCGCCCACCAGCAGGGCGTCGGCGACGAGGCCGAGGTGGGCGGCGTCGGAGAGGGCCAGTTCGTGGGCGAGCCGGTCCATGCCGTCGTCGATGTCGGCGTCGGCCGACTCCACGAGGCCGTCGGTGGTGAGGGCGATGACGGTGCCGGGCCGCAGCCGCAGCGGGCTCATCGGGAACTCGGCCTGCTTCAGCACACCGAGCGGCGGGCCGCCCTCCGACTCGGCGATCTCCGTGGTGCCGTCCGGGTGGCGCAGCACCGGCGGGAGGTGTCCGGCGCGCACGCACCAGGCGGAGCCCTCCTCCAGGTCGACGTCCACGTAGGCGCAGGTGGCGAAGAGGTCGGTCTCCATGTCCATGAGGAGACGGTTGGCGTGGTGGACGACCACGTCCGGCGGGTGCCCCTCGGCGGCGTAGGCGCGCAGCGCGGTGCGCATCTGGCCCATGAGGGTGGCGGCGGCCGCGCTGTGGCCCTGGACGTCGCCGATGACGAGGGCCACGTGGTTGTCGGGCAGCGGGATCACGTCGTACCAGTCGCCGCCGACCTCCAGGCCCGCCGTGGTCGGCAGATAGCGGGCGACCGCCTCCGCGCCCGGCAGCCGGGGCAGCCTGCGCGGCAGGAGCTGGCGCTGGAGCATGCCGACGAGTTCGTGCTCGGCGTCGAAGGCGTGCGCGCGCAGCAGGGCCTGGCCGGCGAGGCCCGCGGAGGCGGTGAGCAGGGCGCGTTCGTCGGGGCCGAACTCGTGCGGGGTGTCCCAGCCGATCAGGCACGCGCCCGCCATGCGGCCCCCGGCGGGCAGCGGCAGGACGGCGAGGCCGCCGGGGCCGACGTCGGCGAGAGCGGGCTCCAGCGGGGTGCCGGCCGGCCAGATCCGGGCGCGGCCCTCGCGCAGGGCGGCGGCGAGGGTGGGCATGGCGCGCACGGGGGCGTCGGGCCATTCGGTACGCCACTCCAGGCGCCACAGCTGAGGCCAGGACTCGGGTTCGGGCGGGTCGAGGACGGTGACGACGAGCCGGTCGTTCTCCAGCTCGGCGAGCGCGATGCGGTCGGCGCGCAGCGGCTTGCGCAGGGCGGTGACCACGGCGTGGCCGACGTCGCGGACGGTGACGGCGGTGGCGAGGGCGGCGGCGAGGCGCTGGACGCGGGCCACGTCGGTGACCTCGGCGCGCAGGGTGGAGGCGTCGGCGACGGTGCCGACGAGGCGGGCGGGGACGCCCTCGCCGCCGGGCAGGAGGCGGCCGCGCAGCCGCAGCCACCTGGGCGGACCGGTCGGCTGCAGGATCCGGAACTCCAGCTCACGCTCGCCGATGGACATGTGGTCGGCCTCGACGACGGACATCAGCGACGGCAGGTCCTCCGGGACGGTCAGGCCCAGCAGGGTCTCGACCTTGCCGTCGAACTCGGCCGGGCCGAGGCCGAACAGCGCGAGGATGTCGGCGCCGACGTCGACGCGGCCGGTGTCCATGGCGAGGCTGAAGGCGTCGGCCGGGAGTTCGCCGCCCTCCGCGGCCGCGGGCAGCACGGGGAAGGCGACGGCCTCGGCGACCAGTTCCAGGCATTCCCGGTCGTCGGTGCCGAAGCCGCCGGGGTTCTCGCTCACGGCCAGCAGACAGCCGCCGCCGTCGCCGCGCGCGGGCAGGGCGGCCAGGAAGAAGTCCCGTGCGGGAGCCCTGCGCGACTCGGCGAGCTCGGCCGGGGAGAGCCACCGGGAGCGGCCGGTGCGGTGGACATCGGCGACCGGGGAGCGTCCGGCGAGGGCGTAGCTGTCGCGCAGGCCGTACAGGGTGCGGGGCACGCCGACGGACTCGATCAGGCACAGCAGCTCGCCGTCCTCGCTGGGCGTGTACACGGCGGCGAAGGTGGCTCCGCCGTAGACGAGCGTCTGCTCCAGGACCCGGCGCAGCCGTTCGGGCGAGTCGGGCTCGGCAGAAAGCGCCTTCAGGGCGCCTTCGGCACGCGGACGCCTCGTCCTGCGTCCCGCAGCGCCCTCAGTGACCACGTCCGCCATTACAGCGCTTGTGGGCCACGTGCGCAGCCCTTGTGACCGTTCGATGGAGCGTTGACGTGGGAAGCGCTCGAAACCCTCCGAACAGTTCTTGACGCGTGCGTTCCGCACGGTGATCTCGTGACAGCCATGACTGTCCGTGCCCGCCGGCCCGCTGGAAGTCTCGGCGTGGGGCCAAGGAGGGGGAGGCATGGACAAGCGGTACGAGGTGTACGCGCTCGCCGACCGGCACTTCTACGAGACGCCGGAACGCGTGTCCGCGGGGACACGGGACGCCGAGCAGCTGTACGAGACGGCGCGGCGTGCGGTGCCCGAGGGCTGGGAGTCGGCGCGGATCGGCGACTGGCTCGCGCTCACGCCGCTCGGCCCGGACGGGGCGCCTGTGCCCGGCCCGGCCCAGGGCTGGAAGGTCCATGCCTCGGCCACCCGGGCGAACGCGGAGCGGATCGCCGCACTCGTGTGGGACTACTGCGTGCCCCGCCGCATCCCGTTCAAGTTCGTGCCGGGCCCGAACCTGCTGCACCTGCGCAACACCAAGTACGCCGCCCGTGACTCCAGCGGCAAGTTCGTCACGGTCTACCCGGCCGACGAGGAGCAGCTGCACGTCGTACTGCGCGAGCTCGGCAAGCTCCTGGAGGGCTTCGAGGGGCCGTACATCCTCAGCGATCTGCGCTGGCACGACGGCCCGCTCTATGTCCGCTACGGCGCTTTCGCACGCACCTTCGTCGTCGACGAGCGCGGCTCGCTGGTGCCGGCGGTGCTGGACGGCGAGGGCAAGCGGGTGCCGGACCGGCGGGCGCCGTCCTTCCAGGTGCCGGAGTGGGTGACGCTGCCGGGCTTCCTGGAGCCGCATCTGGCGGCACGCAACACCACGACGGTCGGCGGGCTGCCGTACCGCATCGAGAAGGCGCTGCACTTCTCCAACGGCGGCGGGGTGTACGCGGGCACCGACACCCGCGACGGGCGCCGGGTCGTGCTGAAGGAGGGCCGGCCGCACGCGGGGCTGGCCGCCGACGGGGCGGACGCCATCACGCGCCTGGAGCGGGAGAAGGACGCCCTGGAGCAGCTGGCGGGGACGGGGGTGGTGCCCGAGGTGCGGGACTGGTTCATGCTCGGCGACCACCGGTTCCTCGTCATGGACTTCCTGGAGGGCCGCCCGCTGAACTCGTTCTTCGCCGAGCGGCATCCGCTGCTCACCCCGGATCCCGATCCGAAGGCGGTGGCCGAGTACACGGCGTGGGCGGTGCGCATCCACGGGGCCGTCGAGCGGGCGGTGCAGGAGGTGCACGCGCGCGGGATCGCCTTCAACGACCTGCACGTCTTCAACATCATGGTCGGACCCGACGAGGAGTCGGTGTCCCTGCTCGACTTCGAGGCGGCGGCGCCGATCTCCGCGCAGGGCCGGCAGGTGGTCGCCCATCCCGGCTTCTTCGCCCCGCCGGACCGCACCGGCGCCGACGTGGACCGCTACGCACTGGCGTGTCTGCGGCTCGCCCTGTTCCTGCCGGTGACCACGCTGTTCGTGGTCGACCGGGGCAAGGCGGCCCACCTCGCCGACGTGATCGCACGCGAATTCCCGGACGTGCCCCGGGAGTTCCTGGACGAGGCGGTCGCGGAGATCACGCGGGGCGCCCCCGCGCCGGCACCGTCCTTCGTGTCGCCCGGCGACTGGCCCTACAGCCGCGACTCCATGGTCAAGGCGCTCCTCGCCTCGGCGACCCCGGAGCGCGACGACCGGCTCTTCCCCGGCGACATCACGCAGTTCTCCGACGGCGGCGGACTCGGCCTGGCGCACGGTGCGGCCGGGGTGCTGTACGCGCTGGACGCGGTCGGTGCCGAGCGCTACGAGGAGGGCGAGCGCTGGCTCCTGGCCCGCACCGCACCGCCGCCGACGGGCACGCCGCTGGGGCTGTACGACGGTCTCGCGGGCGTCGCCCACGTCCTGGACCGGCTCGGTCACCGCCGGCGCGCCCTGGACCTGGTCGAGAGGATCCTCCAGGAGCGGTGGCAGAACCTCTCCGCCGACCTGCACGGCGGACTGGCCGGACTCGGCCTGGTCCTCGGCGAGTTGGCCCACACGACCGGCGAGACGGAGCTGCGGGACCGTGCCGCCGAGGCCGCCGACATCCTCGTACGACGACTCACGCAGCCTCTCCCGGACACGCCGCGGCGGCGCCGGGCCGGGCTGCTGCGGGGCGCGAGCGGCCCCGCGCTGTTCCTGCTGCGGCAGTACGAACGGACCGGTGAGCCGGGGCTGTTGGCGGCGGCCGGGGTGGCGCTGCGGCGCGACCTGGAGTGCTGTGTGACGCACCCGGGCGGCTCGCTGGAGGTCGACGAGGGCTGGCGGACGCTGCCGTACCTCGGCGACGGGAGCGCGGGCATCGGGATGGTCCTGGACGACTACCTCGCTCAAGGCGGCGGCCCCGACGGTGAGATGGACCGGGCCCGCGCCGGGATCCTGACCGCCGCCACCAGCCTCTTCTACGTCCAGCCCGGCCTCTTCCAGGGCCGCGCCGGGATGATCCTGCACCTCGCCCGCACCACCGCGCCCGGAGCGACCCGCGAACGGCTCGCCGAGCAGATCGCCGGGCTCGGCTGGTTCGCGATGGACTACCAGGGCCAACTGGCCTTCCCCGGCCACCAGATGATGCGGCTGTCGATGGACCTGGGCACCGGAACGGCAGGGTGCCTGCTCGCGCTCGGCGCGGCCCACACGGCCCCCGGCGATCCGGACACCGCCCACCTGCCGTTCCTGCCGCCGCTCGGGCGGCCCCCACAGCGCGGTTCCGCGATCTGACGGAGCCGTGACCCAACCCCGTCCCCACGGGTGGACGACACCGAAGGAAGGAAATCGAGATGGCACTGCTCGACCTGCAGGCGATGGAGTCCGAAGAGCGCACCGAAGGCGGCGGCCCCAGCACCCTGAGCCTGCTGTCGTGCGTCAGCGCGGCGAGCCTGACGCTCTGTCTCTGACGAGCTCCGTGCGTCCAAGGCTGCGGGCGGTCCGCTCCCGCGAGGGAGGGGCCGCCCGGGGTCCTGCACCGTCCCGGAGGGCCGCAACCGTATGACCGAAGCCATCAGGACGCTCCCCGGACCGCTCGGCCCGGCGCCCGTCCGCACGCTGGCCCTGTGCCTGGTGAGCACGTCCGCGACCGGCGCCGGCCTGCTGCTGCCCGCCGCGCTCGGCCGGACCCTCGATCTGCTGCTCTCGCAGGCTCCGGCGACTCGCTGGGTCCTGTACTGCGCCGCGATCGTCCTGCTGCTCACCCTGCTCGACGCGTGCGAGACCGTACTGCGCGGCACGGTGGACGCCGGCACCACCGCCTGGCTGCGCCGCCGTCTGACCGGTCATGTCCTGGCCGTCGGCCCGCGCGCATCCGAACGCTTCGGCCCCGGAGACCTCGTCGCCCGACTCGTCGGCAACGCCGCCCAGGCGGGCACCGCACCGACCGCCCGCGCGGCCCTGCTCGCCGCGCTCGCCGGACCGGTCGGCGCCATCGTGGCCCTCGCTCTGATCGACCCGTGGCTCGCGGCCGTACTGCTGGCCGGAGCACCGGTGCTGGCGCTGCTGCTGAGGGCCTTCGCCCGCGACACCAGGCAGTGCGTGGTGAGCTACCAGAAGGCGCAGGGGCGGATCGCCCAGTCGCTCTCCGAGGCCGTCCGCGGACACCGCACCATCGAGGCGGCGGGGACGGCCGGCCGGGAGACGGCACGGATCCTGCGGCCGTTGCCCGAACTGTCCGAGGCCGGGCACCGCATGTGGCACGTGCAGGGGCGGGCCGCGGGCCGGTCCGTGGCCGTGGCCCCGCTGCTCCAGCTCGGCGTCGTCGCCGTGGCCGGGGTCCTGCTGGCCCGGCACCGGCTGACGGTGGGCGAGGTACTGGCGGCGTCCCGGTACGCGGTCCTCACGACCGGCGTCGGCGTGCTGGTCGGACAGCTCGCCGGGCTCGCCCGGGCCCGTGCGGCGACGGAACGCCTCCACGAGGTCCTGGCGGAGCCCGCCCCCCGCTACGGCGAGCGCGGGCTTCCCCCCGGTCCGGGCCGACTGGAACTGCGCGGGGTGACCGCCCGGCGCGGTGGGCGTGCCGTGCTCGACGGCGTCGACCTAGTGGTGCCCGGCGGGACGACCATGGCCGTCGTGGGCCGTTCGGGCGCCGGCAAATCGCTCCTGGCCGCGATCGCCGGACGGCTGACCGAGCCGGACGCGGGAGAGGTACTGCTCGACGGCGTGCCGTTGCGCGACCTCACCCACGACGCGCTGCGCCGCGCCGTCGGCCACGCCTTCGAACGCCCGGCTCTGCTGGGTGGCACGGTGGAGCAGGAGATCGGCATGGCGCTGTCCTCCCCCTCCCCCGCCCGCGTGCGGGAAGCGGCCCGCACGGCCCACGCGGACGACTTCATACGCCGCCTGCCCCAGGGATACGCCACCGCCGTCGCCGACGCCCCCCGCTCCGGCGGCGAGTCCCAACGCCTCGGCCTGGCCCGCGCCTTCGCCCACGGCGGCCGCCTCCTGATCCTCGACGACGCCCTCTCCAGCCTCGACACGGTGACCGAGACCCGCATCTCGGCCGCCCTCGTCGACGGCGGCGAGAACAACGGCACCCGCCTCCTGATGGCCCACCGCGCCGCGACGGCGGCCCGCGCGGACGCGGTGGCGTGGCTGGAGGGAGGGCGGGTGCGGGCGGTGGGGCGGCATGAGGAGCTGTGGGAGATCCCGGAGTACCGGGCGGTGTTCGCGGACGGGGAGCGGCCGTGAGCGAGGGCGTCCAGGGGCGCGGGCACCGACTCCTGCCGGAGCAGTGGCGGGTCCTGGTGCGGCATGAGGAGCGGTGGGAGTTTCACGCAATCCCGCGCGGACATCACGTCCGAGAAGCGGCCATGACCGAGGGCGTCCGCCGGAGCGGACTCCGACCCCTCACGCAGCAGCGGCGAGTCCCCGTACGGCACGAGGAGCAGTGTCGGATCCCGCCCAACCCGGCGGGCTTGGCAGACGGGCAACGGCCATGACCGAGGGCATCCAGCGGCGCGGACTCCGCTTCCTGACGGACCGGTGGCGGGTCCTGGTGGGGCTGGGTGCCTGGTCGGTTCTGGAGACCGGGCAGACCTTTCTCACCGGGTTCGCGCTCGCCCGCGCGCTGGACGAGGGGTTCCTGGCCGGACGACCCGGGGCCGGGCTGTCCTGGCTCGGGGTGGCCGGGCTGGCCGTGCTCGTCGGGGCGTACGGCACCGTGCGGGTGTACGGCGCGGTCGCGGCGCTGACCGAGCCGCTTCGGGACCGGCTGGTCGAGCGGGTCGTGTCGCGCGGGGTGCGGGAGGCGGACGCGGGGGCGCTGTCCGGGCTGACCCAGCAGGTCGAGATCGCGCGGGACACCTTCGCCGGGCTGGTGATGGTGTCCCGTTCGTTCGTGTTCACCTCTGTCGGCGCGGTCGTGGGCCTGGTGTCGCTCGACCCGCTGCTCCTGCTGGTCGTCGGGCCTGCGCTCGCCGCGGGTCTGGGCCTGTTCGCGGCGACGCTGCGACCACTGGCCCGCCGCCAGGAGGGGTTCCTCGCCGCCGACGAGGCGCTGGCCGACGGCCTCGGCTCGGTCTGCCCCGGGCTGCGGGACATCACCGCGGCCGGTGCGGAGGAACGGGTCGCGGCCGCCGCCCGGTCCCGTGTCGACGCCGAGCTGCGGGCCGCCCGCTCCCTCGCCCGCTGGGGCGTCCTGCGCGTGGCCTCGCTCGCCCTCGGTGGCCACCTCCCGATCGTGCTGCTCCTCGCCTGCACGCCCTGGCTCCTCGACACAGGCGTCACCCCCGGCGCACTCGTCGGCGCCCTCGCCTACGTCACCCAGTCCCTGCTCCCCGCCCTGCACAACCTGGTCCACGGGCTGGGCACGAGCGGGTCGCGGCTGGTGGTGGTGCTGCGGCGGCTGACGCGGGAGGCGCCCGGCGGGGCCGACGTCGTGGCCGAGGCAGATCCCGGGACCGGGACCGGGGCCGACCTGGAGTCGCCGCCCAGCGCACGCCCCGCCGACGGCCCACCCGCCCTCTCCCTCACCTCCGTCACCTTCGCCTACGGCCCCTCCGCGACCCCCGTCATCGACGACCTGGACCTCACCCTGCGGCCCGGCGCCCACCTGGCCGTCGTCGGCCCGAGCGGCATCGGGAAGTCCACGCTCACCGCGCTGGTCGCCGGATTGCTGGAAGCGGGCCGGGGCACCGTCCGGCTCTGCGGGCACCCGGTGCCCGGGCCCGAGGCCGCCGCGTTGCGGGTGCTGATCCCGCAGGAGGCGTACGTGTTCACCGGCACGCTGGCCGAGAACCTCGGGATGCTGCGCGCGGCCCCCGTGCCCGAGGCGGAGCTGCTCGCCGCGGCGCAGTCCGTGGGGCTTCTGCCGTTGCTGGAAGCGCTCGGCGGGCCCGCCGCGACGGTCGATCCGGCGGCGCTCTCGGCGGGCGAGCGGCAACTCGTCGCCCTGACCCGGGCGTACCTGTCGCCGGCCCCGGTCGCCCTGCTCGACGAGGCGACCTGCCACCTGGACGCGCGGGCCGAGGAACGCGCGGAGCGGGCCTTCGCGGCTCGGCCGGGCGGCACCCTGGTGGTCGTCGCGCACCGCATCAGCTCGGCCCGCCGCGCCGACCGGGTGCTGGTCATGGACGGCCGGCACACGGAGTACGGCACCCACGAGGAACTCCTGCGCCGATCGCCGTCGTACCGCGATCTGGTGGGCGGCTGGACGCCCGTGCCGTCACAGCCAGCCCTCGCCCTGCGAGATCCGGATCGCGTCGATGCGGTTGCGGGCACCGGTCTTGCGGGTGATGGCGGCCATGTAGTTGCGCACGGTCCCGTGGGACAGGTGCAGGCTCCCCGCGATCTCCGCCACCGAGGCCCCCTCGGCGGCGAGGGATAACACGCTCAGCTCCCGCCGGGTCAGCGGCATCTCGGCGGCCTTGAGGAAGCCGAAGCCCAGCGAGTCGTCGATGAAACGTTCCCCCTGGGCGACGCGCCGGATGCCGCGCACGAGTTTCTCGGGCGAGCTCTCCTTGTCCACGTAGCCGAGCGCCCCGGCCTCGGCGGCCCGTTTCAGCAGGCCGGGCCTGTTGGCGCCGGCGAGCACGAGCAGCCGTGGCGGTGTCCGGCCCGCCTCGCGCGCGCAGAGCTCGCCCAGCGGCGGGATGCCGTAGGCGTCGGAGCAGTCGAGGTCGGCCGCGCAGACGTCCGGCCGCACGGATCGCAGACTGCCGGGCGCGCTGTGCCATGAGGCGTCGAACACCCCGAGGTCCGGTTCCCGGCGGAGCCACTCCGCCAGGACCGATCTGACCAGACACGCGTCGTGCACCAGAAGCACCCGGATCACTGCCCGTCCTTTCGTCTCGTCCTACGCCGGTTTCGTGGTGAGGAGCGCGTGCCCCATTGTTCGCGTCCGGCACCGCCACCGGGCGCGAAGAATCGGCCATCAGGGTGCGCGGGGGCGCACGTGCGGCGCCCGTACGCCGCGCCGCGCTTCGACTGCGGGGGCATGGGTCGGTGGGGAAGGGGTACGTGGCGGATCCCGCCGTAGTGCGGGTATCCCTGCGCCGGTTTACGGTCTCCCGCGCCGGTGCGGCCCTCGTCCTCCGGCGCACACCAGCGCGTCCCCGCGCCCAACCGGCACTCCACCGAATACCCGCTCCCGGCCACCGCAGAGACTCACCCGGCCCCCCTCACCGCAGACTCACCCGCGCCCTTACCGCCCCCTCGCCGTGCGCGAAGGGCCGTGAGGGGGGAGATTTGAGCCCTGGGGCCCGGCTCGTGCAAGCGGCCCGGGTCGCCTCCGGGGCGCGCCTGTGCGAGGAGGTGGTCGGCGTGTCCGACGGGCAGACGTCCGCCCAGGCGCCGGCGGCCGCACGGACGCGGGTCGGCCGGCCGCTGCTGTCGCTCGCGCTGGCCTCGATGATGGACGAGGTGCAGGCGCACTCCGGCGCCGTGTATCTGCTGGCGGCCGACGAGCGCGTGCTGGAGATGGCGGTGATGGCGGGGCTGCCCAGGGCGTTCGCGGCGCCGTGGGAGCGGGTCGGGCTGAGCGCGCCGATCCCGGTGGCCGAGGCGGTGCGGGAACGGCGGCTGGTCTGGGTCGGGGGCGAGGAGGACATGGCGGCGCGCTATCCCCGTATCGCCGTCGTCCTGCCGTATCCGTTCGCGCTCGCCGCGCTGCCCGTGGCCACCGAGTCCGCCGCGTACGGCGCGATCTTCGTGACCTGGCCCGGTTCGCATCCGCCGGAGCTGTCGGACCGGGAGCAGGAGCATCTGACGGCCGCCTGCCGACGGCTCGCGGTGCGGCTGGAGCGGGCCATGGAGGACAGCCGCCCACCGCTGCCCGAGCCCGATCTGGTCGCGGGACCGACGTTCAGCGGCGCGGCCGGGACCCTGGGCACGGTGGAGGCGGCACGGATGGTGTCGCGGCTGCCGTACGGGCTGTGCTCGCTCGATCTGCACGGCCGGATCAGCTTCGCCAACCCGGCGGCGGCCGAGCTGATCGGCCTCCCGGTCAACCGGATGCTCGGCAACCAGTTGTGGGCGACGGTGCCCTGGCTGAACGACCCGGTGTACGAGGACCGGTACCGGGCCGCGCTGATGAGCCAGCACACCACGTCGTTCGTGGCACTGCGCCCGCCCGGGGACTGGCTGTCGTTCCGTATGTATCCGAGCACGACCGGCCTGAGCGTGCGCATCAGCCGGGCCCGCGCGGTGGCCGAGATGACTCGCAACGGGCCGCAGCCGGGCGACGCACCGGCCCGGCTGGTGACGATCTCCCAGGTGCTGAGTCTGGCCGGTGCGCTCACCGAGGCGGCGGGTGTGCAGGACGTGGTGCAGTTGGTCGCGGACGAGATCGTCCCGGCCGTCGGGAGCCAGGCCCTGGTCGTCCTGGGATCGCGGGCGGGCCGGCTGCATGTGCTCGGGCACCGCGGCTATCCGGATCCGCACGTCGTGGAGCAGTTCGACGGGCTGCCGCTCGCCGAGCCGACTCCGGGTGCCCATGCTCTGTCCACCGGGGTGCCCGCCTTCTTCGACTCCCGGCAGGAGCTGGAGCGGCTGTATCCGGCGCGGCAGGCGACCCCCGACGGCTTCGCGGCCTGGGCGTATCTGCCGCTGATCGCCTCCGGCCGGCCGGTCGGCACCTGTATGTTCGCCTACGCCGAGCCGCACCCCTTCCCCGCGGACGAGCGGGCGGTCCTGACCAGTCTGGGCGGGCTGATCGCACAGGCGCTGGAGCGGGCCCAGCTCTACGACGCCAAGCACCAGTTGGCGCACGGCCTGCAGGCCGCTCTGCTCCCGCACTCGCTCCCGGAGCTGCCCGGCATCGAGGCGGCCGCGCGCTATCTGCCCGCCACGCAGGGCATGGAGATCGGCGGCGACTTCTACGACCTGGTGCCGACGGAGCAGGGCCTGACGGCGGCGGTGATCGGGGACGTGCAGGGGCACAACGTCACCGCGGCCGGCCTGATGGGCCAGATCCGCACCGCCGTACGGGCGTACACGACCGTCGGACAGGCACCCGAGGAGGTCATGCGCAGCACCAACCGGCTGCTGCTCGACCTCGGTTCCGACCTGTTCGCCAGCTGCCTCTATCTGCGCCTCGATCCGGCGCACGGGCGGGCGGTGATGGCCCGCGCCGGACATCCGCCGCCGCTGCTGAGACGGCCGGACGGACGGGTGCGGGTGCTCGACCTCGCGGGCGGTCCGCTGCTGGGCATCGACGGCTCGCCCGCCTATCCGACGACGGAGGTCGACCTCACGCCCGGCTGTGTGCTCGTCCTGTACACCGACGGGCTGATCGAGTCACCCGGCCTCGACATCGAGGACGCGCTCGCCGACCTCGGCCAGGTGCTGGCCGAGGCCGGGGAGCAGCCGCTCGACGAACTGGCCGATCTGCTCGTCCGGCACAGCACGGCGGAACGGGAGCGGGTGGACGACGTGGCGCTGCTGCTGTTGCGGGCGCGGGGCTGACGGTCCGGACACGAACGTGGTCCGGCCCTCCCGCCGGAGGGCCGGACCACGTTCGTGTGGATCACTCGGATCCGTACGCCGGTATACCTGTGTCGGATTCCGGCGTGCCGGTGCCGAAGTCGTCAGTTCCGAAGGTGTCGGTTCCGGAGGTGTCAGTTCCCGACGCCGTTGCCGATGATCTCGCCGAGGCCGTTGCCGGTGCCGTCGGCGTTGCCGTTGCCGACCTCTTCCCCGGCTCCGGCCTCTTCACCGGCGCCCGCTTCCTCACCGGCGCCCGCCTCATCGCCGGCCCCGGCCTCCTCACCCGCGCCCGCGCCGCCCGCGGCGTCGCCGCCGAGGGTCGCGCCGACCGCCTCCAGGGCGGTGGTCACCGGCTGGAAGAAGGTCTCGCCGCCGACCGTGCAGTCACCGCTGCCGCCGGAGGTGAGGCCGATCGCGAGGCCGTCCTGGGTGAACAGGGAGCCGCCGCTGTCGCCGGGCTCGGCGCAGACGTTGGTCTGGATGAGCCCGGTGACCGTGCCCTCCGGGTAGTTGACGGTGGCGTCGAGCCCGGTGACCTGGCCGTCGCTCAGCCCGGTGGTGCTGCCCATCCGGAAGACCTGCAGACCGACCTCGGCGTCCGCGGCCTGGCTGATCGCGACGGTCTGGTCGCCGAGGTTGACCTCGCTGGGCGCCTGGGTCGCCGGGTCGTCGTACTTGACGAGCGCGAAGTCGCCCGCGCCGGGGAAGGTGGCCTGGTCGACGGTGGCGATCGGCTGGCCGCCCTCGGCGTCCGACCACTGCTCGGCCGCGACCCCGCAGTGACCGGCGGTCAGGAAGGCGGGAGTGCCGTCGCCCGCGGTGACGTTGAAGCCCGCGGAGCAGCGTGAGCCGCCGGCGAAGATGGCGTCGCCGCCGGAGAGGAACGTCTTGAAGGTGCCGGCCGACTTCTTGACGGACGCCATGCCCGAACCGAGGCTCTGGACGGTCGACTCCAGCTGGTCCCAGTTGTCGCCGGTGACGGTGCTGTCGGCGGTGACGAGGATCTTGTTCGTTCTGGGGTCGACGGCCCACGCGGTACCCGGGATGGTCGCCTCGGACTTCAGGGTCTGCGCGCCGGACGCGAGCTCGTCCAGGCTGTTCTCGACCTCACGGACCTTCGCGCCGGCCTGCTTCGCCTGGACGATCACGTTGTTGTTGTCGCCCGGGACGACGTTGACGACGAGCTGCTGGCTCTCGGCGTCGTAGTACGAACCGGCAAAGGCGTCGCCGAGCAGACCCGCGAGCTGCGAGGCGAGATCCGACGCGTCCCCCGCCTTCAGGGTCTTGGGGGCGGCGGCGGTGTCCGACGCGCCGTCCTGGGACGCGTTGGCGTTCGGCAGCAGGATCGCGGCCGCTCCGAGCGCCACCACGCTCCCCGCGGCTATCGCGGCCTTGCGCTTCGGAATTCGCTTGTGACTCAAACTTCTCGACCTCCTGGGGGACGGGGTCTGTGCCGCTGTTCGTGCGGCAGCTGTTCGGGGCGCCTGGTTGGCAGTTGGTACGCACGGGTCGCGTGGTGCGTTCAATTCCGTTTGCGCGCGCCTTGCTCGGAACACCGAATCGGCCAAGGACCACATCTGGGAGTCCGGCGGCGGGAACAATCCCCCATATGACGATGACCACCGCTGAAGCCGACAAGATCCTCTCCACCAATTTCGCCCCCTGGGTCCTGGCGCTCGGCCTGTCCGTCGAGTCGGTGGAGAGCCACCGCGCGATCCTGCGTCTGCCCTGGTCAAATGAGCTCGCCCGGGAGGGCGGCGCGCTGTCGGGGCAGGCTCTGATGGCCGCCGCCGACACCGCGACCGTGATCGCCGTGTCGGCGGCGCGCGGGGCGTACGGGCCGATGACGACGGTGCAGCAGTCGACGTCCTTTCAGCGCGCGGTGATCGGTTCGGATGTCCTGATCGAAGCGGTCGTCACCAAACTGGGCCGCCGGATGGCCTTCGCCGACATCTCCATGACCGTTGAGAGTTCTGGGGAAATCGCGGCCCGGGCGAGCACGGTGTACGCCCTTCTGGGCTGACACGATCCGCTACTGATCGGCAACGGTCAGTTGAGAACCTCGATCGGAATCCCGGCTCCAGGGAATCTGCACATTCAATGCTCAACGAAGTCACCGTGCGCCGGGGTTCTGCACAAGGGGCTACCCACGGTCACCCCCTTGGGGCGGGAGTGTCGGATTCGCCTCCGCGCCCTCCCGGACCGCCTGTAACAGAAGCAACAGCCCGTCCGAGCCGATGCTGTGACGCTTGTGAAGAAGTCGCCGACGAGACGTGCGCGAGTCTGCACGGATCGATGCCTCCCAGGCTCAAGTGCCCTGGTGAGACCGTCGTTTGATTGGAAGCCCGCACCCGCAGCGTGCTTTGATCCATCGCACCGCAGGGGCCACTGACGGTTCCCGGAAACGGGCGCCGGGCACCCGCGGTCGCGGCCGTCATCTGTCCCCCAGAGGGGGCCGCTCCCCCTTGTGAAATACCCATTAGGAAGGGAAGTTCCATCATGAACTCCACCCCCCAGGTTGCGACCGTCGAGATCTCCGACGCCGAGCTCGACAACGTCTCCGGCGGCCTGCAGGTCAACGCCGTGAACGGTGCCCTCGACGCTGTCAACGGCATTGCCCCGGTTTCCGGCCTGGTCGACACGGTCGTCGGCACCGTGGAGGGTGTCACCGGCCTGAACACCGCCCCGGTCTCGGGCCTGGTCGCCGGTCTCTGATCGCGCCTTTGTACCGCTGAGTCCCGGAGCCGTTCCCCGGCTCCGGGACTCTCGGGTGCCGGAAAACAATTCCGGCACCACTCGCAAAACGACCGGCCCTCTCGAGCGCCGGTCTCCCGTCACATCAGGTGAGGGATAGTTCCATGCAGTTCCGCCAACAGGCCCTCGCCAAGCTCCAGTCCCCGGAGGAGCTCGATCTTCCGGTGCGCTTCGCCCGCCCCCAGGGCTGGCTGGTCCTCTCCGTGACGGTCGTCGTGATGGCCGCCGCCTCCGTGTGGGCGGTGACCGGCTCGGTCACCTCCACGGTCAGCGCGCCCGCCATCCTCACGCACGGCCAGGGCAGCTACATCCTGCAGAGCCCGGTCGCCGGCCAGGTCACCGCGGTCGTCGCGAAACAGGGCCAGCGGCTCCCGGCGAACTCCCCCGTCCTGAAGGTCCGTACGGCCGAGGGCGAGACCGTCGTCCGGACGGTCGCCGCGGGCCGGGTCACCGCGCTCGCCGCCACCATCGGGCAGATCATCTCCACCGGCGCGAACGTCGCCGCCGTCGAGAAGGTCGCCCACACCAAGGACCCGCTGTACGCCACGGTGTACGTCCCCGCCGAGAACGCGGCCTCCATCCCCGACAAGGCGGCGGTGGATCTCACCGTCTCCTCCGTGCCCACCCAGGAGTACGGCGTCCTGCACGGCCATGTGAAGTCGGTGGACCGCTCCGCGCAGTCGGCGCAGCAGATCGCCGCGTTCCTGGGGGACAACCAGCTGGGCGAGCAGTTCACCAAGGACGGCAGGCCGGTGGCCGTCCTGGTGAAGCTGGACAAGAAGTCGACCACGAAGAGCGGCTACGCCTGGTCGTCCGCGGACGGGCCGCCGTTCGACCTCACCTCCATGACCCTGGCCTCGGGCTCGATCCGGCTGGCCGACGAGCGTCCCGTCGATTGGCTGCTGCCGTGAGCGCCGCCCAGGAGACCCGCAGCAGGCGCCGCGCCGCCCCGCCCAAGCGCCCTGTCCCCAAGGGGCGGGTGAAGACCGTCCGCACGCCCACGGTGCTGCAGATGGAGGCCGTGGAGTGCGGCGCCGCCTCCCTCGCGATGGTGCTCGGCCACTACGGCCGCCATGTCCCGCTGGAGGAGCTGCGCATCGCGTGCGGTGTCTCCCGCGACGGCTCACGCGCCAGCAACCTGCTCAAGGCGGCCCGCAGCTACGGCCTGACCGCCAAGGGCATGCAGATGGACACGGCCGCCCTCGCCGAGGTGAAGACCCCGGCCGTCCTGTTCTGGGAGTTCAACCACTACGTCGTCTACGACGGCATGGGCCGCCGCTTCGGCCGGCGCGGCGTGTACATCAACGATCCCGCCAAGGGCCGCCGCTTCGTGCCCATGGAGGACTTCGACGGCAGCTTCACCGGCGTCGTCCTGGTCATGGAGCCCGGCGAGGGCTTCAGCAAGGGCGGCCGCAAGCCCGGCGTGCTCGGCGCGATGCCGGCCCGTCTGCGGGGGACCGCGGGCACGATGCCCGCAGCGGTGCTGGCGAGCCTGCTGCTGGTGGTGGTCGGCGCGGCGGTGCCCGCGCTGAGCCGCACCTATATCGACATGTTCCTCATCGGCGGCCAGACCTCCCTGCTGAGCGTGCTGTTCGCGTCCATGGGGGCCAGCGTTCTGCTCACGGTCGTGCTGACCTGGCTGCAACAGGCGAACCTGCTGCGCGGCCGCATCATCTCCTCCACCCTCTCCAGCGCCCGCTTCCTGCGCCATCTGCTGCGGCTGCCGGTGACGTTCTTCTCCCAGCGCAGCCCGGCCGACCTGGTGCAGCGGCTCCAGTCGAACGACGCCGTCGCCGAGACACTCGCCCGTGACCTCGCGGCGGCCGGCGTGGACGCTGTGGTCGTCGTCCTCTACGCCCTCCTCCTCTACACCTACGACCCCCAGCTCACCTTCGTCGGCATCGGCGTGGCCCTGCTGAACGTGGTCGCCATGCGGGTCGTGATCCGTCTGCGCGCGACCCGTACGGCGAAGCTGCGCGCGGACAACGCCCGGCTGACCAACACCGCCTACACCGGTCTTCAGCTGATCGAGACGATGAAGGCGACCGGCGGTGAGGACGGCTACTTCCGCAAGTGGGCGGGCCAGCACGCCACGACGCTGGAGGAACAGCAGCGCCTCGGCGTGCCGAGCGCCTGGCTGGGCGTGGTCGCCCCGACGCTCGCCTCGCTCAACAGCGCGCTCATCCTCTGGATCGGCGGCATGCGGGCGGTCGAGGGTGGCATCTCCGTCGGCCTGCTGGTCGCCTTCCAGGCCCTGGTCACCCGCTTCACCGCGCCGATCACCCGCCTCAACGGCGTCGCGGGCCGCATCCAGGACTTCGCCGCCGACGTGGCCCGCCTGAAGGACGTGGAGAACTTCGAGGCGGACCCGCTCTACGGCCGCCCCGGAGCGGGCGAGTCGACGCGCCGCCTGCACGGCCACGTCGAGCTGCAGAACATCACCTTCGGCTACAGCCCGCTCGACAAACCCCTGCTCACCGGCTTCGACCTGACCGTCGGACCGGGCCGGCAGGTGGCCCTGGTCGGCGGCTCGGGCAGCGGCAAGTCGACGGTCTCGCGCCTGATCTCGGGCCTGTACGCCCCCTGGGAGGGCGTCATCCGCATCGACGACCAGCGCATCGAGGACATTCCGCGCGGCGCGCTCGCCGCGTCCGTCTCCTTCGTCGACCAGGAGGTGTTCCTCTTCGAGGGCACGGTCCGCGACAACGTGGCGCTGTGGGACCCGTCGATCCCGGACGACGCCGTGGTGGACGCGCTGCGTGACGCGGCGCTGTACGACATGGTCATGCGCCGGCCCGGCGGCATCCACAGCAGGGTGGAGCAGGACGGCCGCAACTTCTCCGGCGGGCAGCGTCAGCGCCTGGAGATCGCCCGGGCGCTGGTGCGCCGCCCCAGCATCCTCGTCCTCGACGAGGTGACGAGCGCGCTGGACGCCGAGACCGAGCAGGTCGTGATGGACAACCTGCGCAAGCGCGGCTGTGCCTGTGTGGTGATCGCACACCGGCTCAGCACCGTGCGCGACAGCGACGAGATCGTCGTACTCCAGCACGGCACGATCGTGGAACGCGGGCGGCACGAGGAGCTCGTGGCGCGCGGCGGCGCGTACGCGGCACTGGTCAAGGAGCGGTGAGATGACCTCCGTCCACGAGGGTGACCTCGTCCTCGACGCGCTCGGTCAGATGGGCACGCGCATCGACTGCGCCGGATTCAACCGCCTGGACCTCGAAGGCCCGCAGGTGCTGTGGCTGGTCGCGTCCGGCGCCGTGGACCTGTTCGCGGTCGACGCCGGGCAGCAGGGCCACTGGCATCACCTCGGCCGCCTGGAGGCGGGCTCACTGCTGCTGGGCCCGGTCGCCGGACCGCAGCACACACTGGTGGCCCGCCCGCTCAGGGACTGCGTGGTGCACCGCATAGGGCTGCGCGAGCTGTACCAGCCGGCCAACACCCAGACCTGGTCCTACGACGAGTACGGCAACCCGCAGTACGTCCCGCCGCAGACGAGCCCCCTGGAGTACGCCCTCGCCCTGGGCGTCGGCCGCAGCCTGACCATCCTCTTCCAGGCGCCCATGGCCACCGAGCGGGCCGCCGAGGTGACCGACGACGACGTCTTCTGGATGCAGGTGCCGCCGGGCAGTGTGCAGTACGGCTCGCTGTACGGCGCGGAGGCGGCCGCCGACCTGCTGATGGACCCGGCGGTCTGGCAGTCCATGGTCGACCAGCAGTACCGCCTGCTGACCACGCTGGACCGCTGGATCGAGCAGCTGGAGCGCACCCACGAGTCGCGTACGGCCGAGGGCATCAAGGCCGGTGAGGCGGTGCGCGCGCAGGCCGACCGGACGCTGCTGGCCTCCATCGGCAAGCGCAGCGACAAGCGGACGACGGCCGCCGACGCGGACGCCAGCTACGCGGCCTGCAAGCTGGTCGCCGAGGCGGCCGGGATCACCCTGGCGGAGCCCGCGCAGAGCGGCACCGAGAGCGACCGTCTCGACCCGGTCGAGCGGGTGGCCCTCGCGTCGCGCGTGCGCACCCGGGCCGTACGGCTGGACGGGCGGTGGTGGCGGGACAACGTAGGGCCGCTGGTGGGCCACCGCGCGCTGTCGGGCGCGCCCGTGGCGCTGCTGTGGCGGCGCGGCGGCTATGTCGCCGTCCATCCGGCGACCGGCCGTGAGACACCGGTCGAGAAGGCCAACGCGGAGGAGTTCGAGCCGCGCGCGGTGATGTTCTACCGTCCGCTGCCCGACCGCGCGCCCAGTCCGCTGCGACTCCTGCGGTTCAGCATGCGGGGCACGGGCGGCGATCTGACGAACCTGCTGATCAGCGGCCTGGTGACGGTCGCGATCGGTGCGCTGGTGCCGATCGCGACCGGCAAGGTGCTCGGCGAGTTCGTGCCGAAGGCCCAGACCGCGCTGATCGTGCAGTTCTGTCTGGCCGTGATGATCAGCAGCGTGGTGGCCGCGGCGTTCATGCTGCTGCAGAACCTGACGATCCTGCGTCTGGAGGGCCGGATCGAGGCGACCCTCCAACCGGCCCTGTGGGACCGGCTGCTGCGGCTTCCCACGAAGTTCTTCACCGAGCGCTCGACCGGCGAGCTGGCGAGCCAGGCCATGGGCATCAGCGCGATCCGCCGCCTGATGGCCGGAGTCGGCCCCGTCGTGGCGCAGTCGGTGACGGTGGGCGCGATGAACCTGGCGCTGCTGTTCTGGTACAGCGCGGCGATGGCGCTGGCCGCGATCGGCATGCTCGTCGTCATCGCGGCCGTGTTCCTGGGGCTCGGGCTGTGGCAGGTGCGCTGGCAGCGGCGGCTCGTGGTGCTCGGCAACAAGCTGAACAACCAGGCGTTCCAGACGCTGCGCGGCCTGCCGAAGCTGCGGGTCGCGGCGGCGGAGAACTACGCGTACGCGGCCTGGGCCGACCGGTTCGCGCGCAGCCGTGAGCTCCAGCAGAAGGTGGGGCGGATCAAGAACCTCACCGCGGTGCTGGGCGCCGTGTATCTGCCCCTGTGCACGCTGGTGATGTTCATGCTGCTCGCGGGCCCGGCGCGCGGCTCGATGTCCGCGGCGGCGTTCCTCACCTTCAACACGTCGGTGACGATGCTGCTGACCTCGGTCACCCAGCTGACCGGCGCATTCGTCTCGGTGGTGGCCGCGCTGCCGCTGTTCGAGGAGATCAAGCCGGTGCTGGACGCGACGCCCGAGGTGCGCACGGCGAGCACCCGCCCGGGCCCGCTGACGGGGTCGATCGAGGCTCGCCGCCTGTCCTTCCGGTACTCCGACGACGGTCCTCTGATCCTCGACGACGTGTCCTTCGACGTACGCTCCGGCGAGTTCGTGGCGATCGTCGGCCCGAGCGGCTGCGGCAAGTCGACGCTGCTGCGCCTGCTGATCGGCTTCGACAAACCGGTGTCCGGGAGCGTGCTCTACGACGGCCAGGACCTGTCGGCGCTCGACCAGTCGGCGGTGCGCCGGCAGTGCGGGGTGGTGCTCCAGCACGCCCAGCCGTTCACCGGGTCCATCCTGGACGTCATCTGCGGTACGGAGCCGTACACGCCGGAGGAGGCGATGGCGGCGGCCGAGATGGCGGGGCTCGCCGAGGACATCAAGCGGATGCCGATGGGACTGCACACCATCGTCTCGGGCAGCGGCGCGGTCTCCGGCGGCCAGCGCCAACGGCTGATGATCGCCCAGGCGTTGATCCGCCGCCCGCGCATCCTCTTCTTCGACGAGGCGACCAGCGCCCTGGACAACGAGACGCAGCGCACGGTCATCGAGTCGACCAAGGCCCTCAACGCCACCCGCATCGTCATCGCGCACCGCCTGTCGACGGTGCTGGACGCCGACCGCGTGATCGTCATGGAGGACGGCAAGGTCGCCCAGCAGGGCCCGCCCGCACAACTCCTCGCGGACACGAACGGGCGGCTGCACGAGCTGGTACGGCGCCAGATGGCGTGAGTGCGCATCAAGTCCGGGGAAGCTTCGGGGGTTCGTCCGGCAACCCCTGGGGCGTCGCCCCGGAGACGGCCCTGACCCCGCCCCCGAGCCTTCCCTGATTCCCGTCCCGCACGGTTGTGCCCCCGATTGGATCACTGTCACGTTGATCATGCGGGCGACCCCCGTGATCCGTTTCGCAGGACTTTCGGAAGGGACTTCATGCAACCGCTCTTCAGGGCTCTCACCGGAGTGCTCGCCGCCGGATTATTACTGGCCGGAGTGTCGATCCCGATCGTGGAGGCGGCGGAAGCCGACCCTCGCGGCCATGGCTCCACCAAGCCGCGGGCGATCAACTGGAAACCCTGCCCGCAGGACGCCACGGCGGAATGCGGGACCCTGCGCCTGCCCGTCGACCGGGCCCGGCCGACGGGCGGGACGTTCGACATGGCGGTGGCCCGGCGCAAGGCGACCGATCCGGATCGCCGGGTGGGTGTACTGCTGGTCAACCCGGGTGGACCGGGCGCTTCGGGCGTGGCCTTCGCGGTGGACCAGGCCAAGTCCCACTTCAGCCCGGACATCCAGGAGAGGTTCGACATCGTCGGCTTCGACCCGCGGGGCGTCGGCCGCAGCCATCCGGTGAAGTGCTCCACCGAACTGCTGAGCCGACAGCCGTCGGTCCACCCCCGCAACCAGGCGGAGTTCGATCGACTCGCCGAGTTCAACCGCGCGTTGCGCGAGGACTGCCGACGCCACACCGGCCCGCTCTTCGACCACGCCGACACCTTGAACGTCGTCCGGGACATGGACGCACTCCGCGGGGCGCTGGGCGAGGAGAAGATCAACTACTTCGGCCACTCCTACGGCACCTTGATCGGCGAGCAGTACGCGGAGGAGTACGGCGACCGCATCCGGACCATGGCCCTGACCGCGAACATCGACCACAGCCTCGGCGCCCGGGAGTTCCTCGTCTCCTCCGCGGCCGCCGCCGAGGACTCCTTCCACCAGTTCGTGAAGTGGTGCGACCGCACCAGCTCCTGCGCCCTGCACGGCCGGGACGTCACCGCCGTATGGGATCGCCTGCTCGCCAGGGCGGACCGGGGGGAGATACGCGATCCGCACAAGCCGGACCGGGTCCTGAGTGCGTACGAGATCACCTTCTACGCCTTCAAGGAGAAGTTCTACGGGCCGGACTGGGACGAGCTGGCCACCTATGTGGCGGGCCTGGACGCGCAGGAACAGAACGAGCCGCGACGATCCGCGCAACCGCGGCAACACCGGCCGCCGTTGCCGCAGGCAGCGGACGAGCAGACGAAGGCGGAACCGTTCTACGCGGTCTTCTGCCAGGACTGGCGTATCCGGCCGAAGGACCACCGGGAGTACGCCCGGCTGACCCAGGCCGAACTGCGGGCCGCACCGCACATGCGCGGCTCACCCCGTGTGCATGCCGCCGTGGCCGGCTGCATAGGCTGGCCCGACGAGGTGAACAACCCGCAGCACCGTCTGCACGTCACCGACGCGCCCAAGATCCTGATGCTGCATTCGCGGCACGACCCGGCGAACCACTTCACGTGGGCGGCCAACGTGCACCGGCAGACCCGCGGGACGACCGTCCTGCTGCCGTACGCGGGCGCCGGACACAGCGTCTACGGGCGCAGTGCCTGCACTCGTGACGCCGTGGACGACTACCTCACGCAGTTGAGGACTCCGAGTGCCGGAAGCGAGTGCGCCCCCGCCGGGACGCACTGACCGCACCGCCCGCGCCCGGATCAGGCGTCGACGCCCGGGACCGGGGCGCCGGAGGGGACGCCTGCGGTCACATAGCCGTCGTAGATCTCCTTCCAGGGCGCCTCGGCCCCGGCGTGCGGCCCCTCGAAGCGTTCCCCGCGCGCGTGAGCGTCGAGGGCGGCCAGGCAGACCTCCCAGCCGGCGCCGTTGCGGGCGGCCGTGTTCTCGGCGGCGAGGACGTTGGTGAGCGTGAAGCGAGTGCGCCTGTCGTCCAGGGCCTCCAGGTCGAAGTGCAGCTCGTCGCCGCCCCACTCGAAGGACAGGTGCCGGGGCTCGTCGACGGCGATCACTCGGCCGGTGGAGTCCTCCATGTGGGGGTCGCCGCCGAACCTGATCGTGCCGCCGGGGCGCAGATCGATGTCGGCGCGGGAGGGGAACCAGTGGGCCAGTTCGTCGGCGTCGGTCACGAACTGCCAGACGCGCTCGACGGGATGGTCGTAGGTACGGCTGAAACGGACGGCCGGGCGGCCGTCGTCCAGGGTCAGAAAGGTGCCGGTGAGGTCGGCGGTCATGGTGGATCAGTCCTTCGTGGTGGGTCCCTCGGTGTCGTGCGGGGTCTCGTCCGACGCCTCCCGCCCTGTCTCGTCGAGACGGCGGCCCAGGGCGTCCAGGCTGCGGTTCCACAGCTTTCTGTACGGGGCCAGCCAGGCGTCGAGCGCGGCGATGGGGGCCGGGTCGAGGGCGTAGACGCGGCGCTGGGCGTCCTGCCGCACCCGTACCAGGCCCGCCTCGCGCAGCACCTTCAGATGCTTCGACGTACTCGGCTGGCTCAGCCCGCACCCCTCCACGATCTCGCCCACGGGCCGCGGCCGCTCCAGCAGCAGCGCGACGATGGCCCGCCGGTGGGGATCGGCGAGGGCGCTCCAGAGGGAGGCGTCGTCGGACATGAGACCAATATGCCTCGGCGGTTATATGTCCGTCAAGGAATACACAACGGTCGAGGGATACGACAGCTCCGACCGTTCTCCCTGGTCGGGGTCACTCCGTCGGCACCGCCGCCGGCAGGCCGAGGGCGGTGGAGACATGGCGCCAGATGGAGGTGAGGGCCGTGTCCAGGGTGACGGTCGGGTCGCGCAGCATGAGGCGGATGCCGTAGCCGTCGCTCAGGGACAGCACGAGGGTGCTGAGGTCGTCCACGTCGGTCGGAGTGAACTCACCGGAGGCGATGCCCCGCCGTATCGCGTCGGACACCCAACCGTGCAGCTGGGCGTACAGGTCCACGGCGAAGACCCGGGTGGTCTCGTCGCGCAGCGCCCGCACCCACAGTTCCTGCCACAGCCGCCAGTCCTGGTGGAGTTCGGGATCGGCCGGCAGCAGGTTGCGCAGGATGCGGGCCAGGATGACCGCCGCCGGTGCCGTCTCCGCGTCGCGTTCCAGGTCGACGGCGGTGTTGGCGAAGGAGTGGGTCATCGCCTCGGTGAACAGCTTCTCGCGTGTGTCGAAGTGGTAGTGGAGCAGCGCCGTCGACACCCCGGCCCGCTCGGCGACCATGCGCATGCGGATCTTCTCGAAGCCGATGTCGGCGATGACCTCGCACGCCGCGGTCAGGATGCGCTCGCGCGTGTCTGCCGTGCGCACCTTCGTGGACACCCTGCCGCTCCCCTCGTTCTGTGGTCGTAGGCCCTGACCATCTTCCCTCACGGCCGCCTCGCCGGTGCCGGTGCGTCGCGATGCGGCTCCTCGTCGTACGCGTGGAAGCCCCGCCCGGACTTCCGCCCCAGCAGCCCGGCCTCCACCATCCGGGACAGCAGCGGGGGCGGTGAGTACTGGGGCTCGCGGAACTCCGCGTACAAGGACTCGGCGATGGCCCGTGTGGTGTCGAGACCGATCAGGTCGGTCAGGGCCAGCGGCCCGAGCGGGTGCGCGCAGCCGAGGACCATGCCGCGGTCGACGTCCTCGACGGTCGCGCTGCCCGACTCCACCATGCGGACGGCGGCCAGGAGATAGGGCACGAGCAGCGCGTTCACGACGAACCCGGCCTTGTCCCTGGTCCGGACGACCTCCTTGCCGAGCGTGCCGGTCACGAAGTCCTCGGCCCGTGCCGCGGTGGCGGGCGAGGTGAGCAGCGACGGCACCAGTTCGACGAGCCGCAGGACCGGTACGGGGTTGAAGAAGTGCACGCCGACGACGCGATCCGGGCGGGATGTCGCGGCGGCGAGCCGGATGACCGGTATGGAGGAGGTGTTGGTCGCGAGGATCGCACGGTCCTCGGTGATCACCGAGTCGAGGCGGGTGAAGACGTCGACCTTGAGGGCCTCGTCCTCGGCGACCGCTTCCACGACCAGGTCGTGGTCGTGGAGTGCTTCGAGCTCATGGACGACGGTGACCAGGGCCGCGGCCACCTCCCGTCGTTCGTCGCTCAGTCTGCCGTTGGCGGTCGCGCGGTCGAGCGAGCGGGTGATGCGGAGGCGGCCGGCCCGGGCCGCCTCCGCGTCGCGCTCCACGACCGTGACCGGTACGTCGGCGCGTGCGCAGACCTCGGCGATGCCGGCGCCCATCAGCCCGGCGCCGACGACTCCCACGCGCTTGATGTCGGTCATCCGTCTCCCTCTCTGCGGTCTGCGTGGTTCGGGTCAGGCGCTGGGCAGGTCCAGGACCCCCGAGCCGCGCTTGACGAGCTCGTTGGCGATGATCAGCCGCTGGATCTCGGAGGTGCCCTCCCAGATCCGGTCCACGCGCAGTTCGCGGTAGAGCCGTTCGACGGCGTACGAGCGGTCGTAGCCCCGCCCGCCGTGGATCTGCAGGCACCGGTCGACGACCCGGCCCGAGGCCTCGCTCGCCGAGAGCTTGGCGATGGCCGCCTTGGCGTGCAGCGTCTTGCGGTCCTCGGCCGAGGCCTGGTCGATCTCCCAGGCGACCTGGTGGGTGTAGGCGCGGTTGACCGCGATGTCCACCGCGCTGTCGGCGAGCATGCCCTGGATCAGCTGGTACGAGGAGATCGGCGCCCCGAACTGCTCGCGCTCCACCGCCCAGTCACGCGCCAGCTCCAGCGCCCGCTCGGCCGCGCCGACGGTGCGGGCGGCGATCATCAGGCGTTCCTCGGTGAACCAGGAGCGGGTGATGTCGTACCCCTCGCCGACGCCGCCGAGCACGGCGTCCTCACCCACCTGCACGTCGGTGAAGGTGAACTCGGGGTGTTCGTACACGAAGGTGTGCATCCAGCGCGGGACGCGCGTCATCTCTGTGCCGGGGGTGTCCTTGTCGACGAGGAAGAGGGTGGGGGCGCGCTCGGGGCCGGCGGCCGCGAGCACGATCAGGAAGTCGGCGTGGTCGCCGACGGTCACGAACCACTTCTCGCCGTTGAGCACCCAGCCCCGGTCGTTCCTGGTGGCGGTGGTGGTGAGGTTCTGCGGGTCGGAGCCGGCGCCGGGCTCGGTGACGGCGTAGCAGTCGCGCCGCTCGCCCTTGATCACCGGGACGAGGAAGCGCTCACGCTGCTCGGGGGTGCAGAAGCGCAGAGCGTTGGCCGGGCGCCACACCATGTCCCACAGGGCACCGGTGAGCCGCCCCAACTCCTCCTGCACGGTGACCTGTTCGGCGATGGTGAGACCGGCGCCGCCCCACTCGGCCGGCATGTTGACGGCCTGGAGCCCGGCGTCGAGGACGGCGTCACGGACCTTGGCGTGCGCGTCGGCGGACAGGCCGTTGTCCTCCTCGCACTGGATCTCGTACGTGGCGATGAAGTCGGTGAGGGCGCGCGCGTCGGCCTTGAGCTGAACCTGGCGCGGGGTGAGGCGGAAGTCCATGGAAGTCCTCGCTGGGGAAGGGCTGTTGCTGGTGAAGGGCTGTTTCAGTGCGTGGGCAGGGCCAGGGCGCGGGTGCCGCGCTTGATGAGCTCGTTGGCGATGATCAGCCGCTGGATCTCGGAGGTGCCCTCCCAGATCCGGTCGACGCGCAGCTCGCGGTACATGCGCTCGACGGGGTAGGTGCGGTCGTAGCCGCGCCCGCCGAAGATCTGCAGACAGCGGTCGGCGACCCGCCCGGCGGCCTCGCTGGCGGCGAGCTTGGCGGTGGAGGCCTTGGCGTGCAGCGTCTTGCGGTCGGTGCCCGGCTGGTCGGCTTCCCAGGCGACCTGGTGGGTGTAGGCACGGTTGACGGCGATGTCCACGGCGCAGTCCGCGAGCATGCCCTGGATCAGCTGGTACGAGGAGATCGGCGCCCCGAACTGCTCGCGCTCCACGGCCCAGTCGCGGGCGAGTTGCAGGGCGCGCTCGGCCGCGCCGACCGTGCGGGCCGCGATCATCAGGCGTTCGTCGGTGAACCATTCCTTGGTCAGCTCGTAGCCGTTGCCGACACCGCCGAGCACGTCCTCGTCGGACACGAAGACGTCGGTGAAGGTGAACTCGGGGTGCCCGTTGACCGCGGAGTGCATGAAGTGCGGGACCCGGGTCATCTCGACGCCGGGCGCGGCCCGGTCCACGAAGAACAGCGTGGGCTGCCGCTCGGGTCCGGCGTCCGCCTGCACGAGCAGGAAGTCGGCGATGTCGCCGCAGGTGACGAACCACTTCTCCCCGTTGAGCACCCAGCCGCCGTCGGTGCGGTCGGCCGTGGAAGTGCCGGAGGACGGGTCGGACCCCGCGCCCGGCTCGGTCACCGCGAACGCGTCGAACTTCTCCGCGCGGATCACGGGCAGCAGGTACTTCTCGCGCTGCCGCTCGTCGCCGTACGCCAGAACGTTGGCGGGCCGCCAGGGAATGTCCCACAGGCAGTTGGTGACCTTGCCGAACTCCTCCTCCACGATGACCTGGTCGAGGAGGCTGAGACCGGCACCGCCCCACTCGGCGGGCATGTTGATGGCGTAGACGCCCGCGTCCATGGCGGCCTGGGTCAGCTCGGTCACGAGGTGCTGCGGCAGGGGTCCGCCGGCCTGCTCGGACTGGTCCTCGTACCGCATGAGCAGCCGTGCGTACTCGGCGGCGCGACGCTTCAGGTCGGCCTGCTCGGGGGTGTAGCGCATGTCCATTCGGACCTCCGTGGTCGGGCGAGGGGCAATCAGTCGAGTACGGCGCGGGAGTCCAGGGCGAGGACTCCGTCGGGGCGTACGAGCAGGGGGTTGACCTCGATCTCGGCGATCTCCGGGTGTGCGGCGGCGAACGTCGTGATCGTCTCTACGGCCCGCGCGGCGGCGGCGACGTCGACGGGCGGGCGGCCGCGCACCCCGTCGAGCAGTGCGGCGGTGCGCAGTCCGCGCAACAGGTGCAGGGCGCGGTCGGCGGGCACGGGGGCGAGGGTGAAGGCGACGTCGTGCAGTGCCTCGGCCAGCACGCCTCCCAGACCCACCATGGCGACCGGGCCGAAGCGCGGGTCCCGGTTGACGCCGACGATGAGCTCGATGCCGTCGGTCAGGTCCGCCATGGCCTCGACGGAGTAGGCGCAGGCATCGAGCCGGGCGTGCATCTCGCGGAAGGCGGCGAGGAGTTCGCCGGGGCCGGCCAGGCCCAGTGCCACGCCTCCGGCGTCGGACTTGTGGAGCAGATGCAGGGCCTTGAGGACGTAGGGGCCCGTGAACTCCTCGGCTGCGGCGAGGAGTTCGGCCTCGTCGTGGATCTCCCGGGCGGCGGGGAAGGCGAGTCCGGCCGCTCCGAGAGCGACGCGCGTCTCCATGTACCCGCTCTCGCTCATCGGGGAGGCGGGGCGAGGAAGAGGGGAGACGCCCGGTGAGGCCAGTGACCCCGGTGAACCCGTCGCCGTGGCGGCGAGTGCTCGGGCGGCGTCCTCGGTGGCTCCGAAGACCGGTATGCCGGCGGCGGCGAGGGTGCGGCAGCTGGGCGAGTCGGGGTACATCGACTGCACGACCAGGGGTTTGGCGGTGGCGCGGTGCCGGGCGGCGATGAGGCGTGCGGCGGCCTGTTCCCCGTCCGCGAGGGCCGTACCGCCTCCGCCTAGCCCGCCCTGCGCGGCCGCGTAGCCGCCGAAGTAGCCGGTCATCAGCACGGCGGCGACCTCCTCGGCCGCGAGCAGCGCGGCGACGATCTCCGCGTAGGACCCGGGGTCCTGCTCCCCCATCCCGGCGAGGTCCACCGGGTTGGCCACGGCCGACTGTTCCCACAGGGCTTCGCGCAGCCCCTGCCGCGTCGGCTCCCGGAGTTCGGGCACGGCGAGGCCGGTCGCCTCCACCGCGTCGGCGGCGATGACACCGTGGCCACCACCGTCCGTGAGCACGGCGACCCGGTGGTCGGCGGCCCGGCGCCCACCGTTCAACGCGGCCAGGACGACGGTGAGTTCACGCGGCGTGGCGACCAGCTCCACCCCGGCGTCCCGGCACGCCGCGGTCACGACGTCGGCCGAGGTGGTCAGCGCGCCCGTGTGCGACTGCGCGCTGCGCGCCGAGGCGTCCCCGCGCCCTGCGGTGAGCAGCACCACGGGCTTCCCGGCGTCGGCGGCCGCCTCGGCGAAGGCGCGCCCGTCGCCGAAGTCCTCGGCGTAGACCGCGATGGCCCGGGTGCCCTCGTGCCGGGCGCAGTCGGCGAGCAGGTCGACGAGGGTGACGTCGGCCTGGTTGCCGAGCGAGACGAAGCGGGAGAAGCCGAGGCCGTGCGGACGGAATCGGAGCTGGAGTTCGAGCGCGAGGTTCCCGCTCTGGCTCAGCAGCGCGACACCGCCGGGGGTGAACGTGTCCGACGCGAGGAAGAGGTCGGTGGTGTTGTCGGCCAGCCCCAGACAGTTGGGCCCGACCATCACGGCACCGGCGGCGCGCACCCGCTCGGCCACGGCGTTCTGCCGGATCCGCCCCACGTCTCCGGTCTCGGCGAACCCGGCGGTGATCGCTACGATCGCCCGCGCCCCGCACCGCAGGGCCTCGTCGACGGCGTCCTCGAACCCGGCGGCGGGCACGGAGACCACCGCCAGGTCGACGGGTTCGCCGATGGCGCTCAGGCTGGGCGAGGCGGTGCGTCCGAGTACGGTTCCGCCACGGCGGTTGACCAGGTGCACGGGACGACGGCCGTTAGCGCGAACCGCCTGGGCGGCGATGGCGTGGCCGTACTTGGCCGGGTCGTCGCTGGCTCCGACGACGGCGACGGAGACGGGGTCGAAGAGCGCCGACAGATCGCGTCCCATGTCACTTCACCAGCCGCAGCGCGGAGTTGGGGCAGGCGGCGACGGCGGCCTCGGCGGCGTCCTCGCCACCCGACGGCACTTCTGCGGCGCGCACCCGCGCATAGCCCCACTCGTCGAGGTCGATCAGCTCGGGCGAGGGTTCCTGGCAGAGGCCGTAGCCCTGGCAGCGGGTGGAGTCCAGCAGGAGTTTCATGGTGCGGTCCTTTCAGTACGGCGGGTTCGTGCGTGTCGGCTGGGGGGCGACTCGTGGGTCAGGGGCCGACTCGTGGGTCAGGGCACCGGCACCGCGAACCGGCGTCCGTCCTCGGACGCCGCGTCCGAGCACGCGGGGCAGCCGGAGCCCCGATGGGCGTCGACCTGATCGGGAAAGCGGTCGAGGAGGGTGGCGCCGATGCGTGCGGCGGCGTCGAGCAGCCCGCAGGCGCCACGGCCGGGCAGTTGCCGCGACCAGCGGTGCAGCTTCTCGACCGTGTCGTAGCCCGCCTCCCCGTGCGCCACCGCCGACAGTGCCCTGGCCAGCGCCCCGGTGCCCGAGACACACACCCCGCACTGCCGGGCGCTCTGCGCCCCGAGGTAGGCGGCGGCCTCGACGGCCACGGCGACCGGGCAGTCCTCCGGGCCGAGAAAGTGCAGCGCCCCACAACCGAGGGCCCCACCAACCGCGTTCAGGCTGTCGTGCCCGAGCGGAAGATCCGCCCACCCCTCGCCGTACAGCCCGCCGAAGAGCCCACCCAGCAGCACCGCATCGGCCCTGCCGTGCCCGGACAGATCGGCCAGGACCTTCAGATGCGTGCCGGCGGGCACCTCGACGAGCGCGGCACCACCACCTGGACCTGACACAGTCACCAGATGGGAGCCCGCGACGGGATCCGCCGCGTCGGGCCGCGAGTACATCGCCGCGACGCGGGCCAGCGTCTCCACGTTGGCGACCAGGGTGGGCGCGCCGCCGACTCCGCTCTCGAACGGGCGCGGGGGTTTGGCCGTGGGCAGCGCCGGGCCACCGTTGATACGGCGGACGACCGCGCTCTCCTCCCCCGCGACGTAGGTGTGCTCCGTCCGTACGACGTCGATGCGCAGCTCGGGGGCGCACTCGGCGAGCGCCCTTCGCACGGCCCGCTCGGCGGGGGCGTCGGAGAGATACACGAAGCCGCGCTCGGCGCCGGTCATGGCCGCGGCCAGCCGGAGTCCGTCGAGGACCACGTGCGGGCGATGCCGCAGCAGCCAGCGGTCCTTCACGGAACCCGGCTCGCCCTCCTCACCGTTGGCGACGACGACGCGCGGGCCCGGTGCGGCACGGACGGCACGGAGCTTGACCGCGGCCGGGAAGCCGGCCCCGCCCCGGCCGCGCAGTCCCAGGGCGGCGATCCGGTCGAGCAGGCGCTGGGGCGCGACCAGCGGCGCGTAGCCGCCGACGGCTAGGTAGCTGTCGAGGTCCTCGCTCCGGCCGAGCGGCGGGACGAGCAGGCCGTGCCGTCCTTCGGGGAGGAGGGAGATCACGCCGGTCATACGGTGCTCCTGGGCTTGCCGGTCATACGGTGCTCCTGGGCTTGGAGGGGCCGAAGAGTGCGGGCCCGGGGTGCGACCTCAGGCGGGCCAACGCGCGCTCCAGATCGCGCCGCTGCGTGGCGGTGCGCTCGTAGCCCGCTCCGGGCAGGCCGATCAGCATGCGGTGGTGATCGAGGACGACCTCGCCGGCCAGCAGCGCCGCCCCGGGGTCGGTGCCGGGGGAGCCCGCCGCGTCGACGACCAGGTCGGTGACTTCGCGCAGGTAGCGCAGCCAGCCGCGTTGTGTGCCCCGCAGCACCAGCCGCTCGACGCGGTGACGCTCGAGGGCGACGAGGGCCGACGGCGGGCGGCCGGGCGCCGGGGACCGCAGGGCGGCCACCGCGGCGGGCAGCTCCTGTTCGGGCTCCGGTGTGAGGCCGAGCCATACGAGACTGCGGCGAGCGCTCATGCGTGCCTCCGGGGTCGCACCGTTTCCGGGTGGTCCGGAGTCGCTCCATGTCCGGGTGCTCCGGAGACAGGGGTGGCGCGGCCATGACGTGGGACGGGGATGCTCCGGTGCCGTGACGCGAGGGGCGAGGGAGCTGTGCGGAGTGTCCGGATCGTTGGGCGGGGTGTACGGATCCGGACACTCGGCGTGGCGCGGACCGATGGCCCGCGGGCTTGCGGAATGCGCCTGGGCATCCGTCTGCGGGCCCCGGGCCATTCGCTCGCCACGAGACTAACTAACTAATTAGTCAGCTCACAAGTCTTGACTTGCCGCCACGGCGATCCCACTCTGACTAACCAATCAGTCAGCCGGATCCCGGCAGGTCCGCAAGCCGTACCCGCCCCTGTCCGGCCACGCCCTCACCGCCCATCGCCGCCGCAGCGGCGCGGAGGAGGACCCGCACATGAACCCCTCGACGACCCGGGCAGTCCGTGCCGTCTCCCCTGCCCCACCGCAGCCGCCCCCCGAGCATCCCGGGGAGGCCCTGCCGGCCCGCTACTACACGGATCCGGCCATCGCGGAGGCCGAGACCGGCCGCATCTTCGCCAAGTCCTGGCAGCTCGTCTGCCACGAGTCCGACCTCCCCGGCCCCGGCGCCCGTTTGACCGCCACCACCGCGGGCCGGGAGGTGCTGGTCGTGCGCACCGAGGGCGGCGGACTCGCCGCCCACCTCAACGTCTGCCGGCACCGCGGCACCCGCCTGGTGACCGAGCCGGAGCCGTCGGGCAAGGCGATCCGCTGCCCGTACCACGGCTGGACCTACAAACTGGACGGAAGCCTAGTCGGCGCGCCGGAGGCCCGCCGGATCCCCTGCCTGGACAAACCGAAGCTCGGTCTCCACCCGGTCAACGTGGAGTCCTTCCTCGGCTTCGTCTTCGTCAACCTCGACATGGAGGCGACTCCGCTGGCCGAGAGCTGTGCCGGACTGGCCGAGGCCGTCGGGCGCTACGCGGGGTCCGGCCTGGTGCCCGTCGGCAAGCACCGCATCCATGACCTGGCGGGAGGCGAGCAGCAGAACGCCAACTGGAAGGTGATCGTCGACAACTATCTGGAGGGCTATCACGTCCCCGTGGCCCACCCGGCGCTCATGCGGCTGCTGGACTACGCGGCGTACACGGTGGACGTCCAGGAGAACTACGTACTCTTCGAGTCCCCCCTGCGCGACAAGCCCTCCTCGAACTGGACCGAGCGGCTCTACCAGCGGCTGGCGACCCCGATGCCGGGGCTGACCGAGGCCGACCGGCGTGTGTGGCGGTACGCCGTGATCTATCCCAACACTCTCATCGACTTCTACCCTGACCACGTGCTCGCGTGGACCGCCCTGCCCACCGCCCAGGACCGGGCGGCGATCCCCGGCGCCTTCTACACCCGGCACGGCGAGAGCGTCCGTACGCGGCTGGCCCGGCGGCTGAACATCCACATCGGTTGGGTCACCAACGACGAGGACGCCGAACTGGTGGAGCGGGTGCAGGCCGGCCTGCGCACCCCCGGATTCGAGCCGGGTCCGCTGTCGCAGCGCGAGGCCGCCGTCGGCTGGTTCGCGCGCCGGGTCCGCGAGGACCTGGAGGGGGACGCTCGGTGACGGCCGCCCACACGGCCCCGTCGTCGCGCCCGCGTTCCGCCGCCGTACACCTTCCGCCGGCCCCGGCGTCGCCCTTACCGCGCGCCCTCTGATCCGCGCACGCACCCTCCCCCAGACCGGTCTTCACTACGGAATCAGGGCCTGAAGTGAGCCGACCAGCCGGTCCAGCCCTGGACTTGTGCCGTTCCTCGACGGAGAGGACGCTCCATGTCCCCCGAGGTACCACCCCCGTCCCGACGCGCCTTGCTGCGGGCGGGCGCCTGCGGCCTGATCGGCGCCGCGGCCGGCGGTTGCGGGTTCATGCCCGCCAAGAAACCCGACACCAAGCAGCTCGCCCCGGTCGAAGCGCGCGTCGACGGCGATCTCGTCTACTTCAACTGGGCCGACTTCGTCGACCCGTCCGTGTTCAAGGGCTTCGAGAAGGAGTACGGCGTCAAGGTCGTCCAGTCGAACTTCGACTCGATGGAAGGCATGGCGGCCAAGCTCAACGCGGGCAACCGCTACGACATCATCTTCCCCACCGCCAAATGGGCACAGCGGCTGGCCCGCGGGGGTCGGCTGCGCCGTATCGACCACTCCCAGCTCAGCCACTCGCAGGACATATTCGGCGCGTACCCGTACTTCGCCGACCCCTGGTACGACCCCGGCTCCGCGCACACCGTCCCCTTCACCGCGTACAAGACGGGCATCGGCTGGCGCCGCGACCGGATCGGTGAACTCACCGATTCCTGGCGGGACTTGTGGAGCGACCGGGCGAGCGGCAAGGTCTTCCTGCTGGACGACCGCGACGAGGTCCTCGGCATGGGCGCCCTCGCCCTCGGTCTCGACGTCAGCACCGGTGACACCGGCGACCTCGACCGCATCACCTCCCTGCTGGGCACTCTGCGGCCGCGGCTGCGCGGCTTCTCCAGCGACAGTTACAACAACCTCCTCAACGGCAACGCGCTGATCCAGCAGGCCTGGAGCGGCGACATGGCCGCCATGCTCTACCAGGCGAAGGACCCGTCCGTGTTCGGGTTCGAGGCCCCCGAGGAGGGCACGCCGATCAACACCGACTGCTACGCCATCCCCTGGAACGCGCCCCATCCCGGTACCGCGATGCTGTTCATCGACTACATGCTGCGGCCGGAGAACGTGAAGAAGAACATCGAGTACATCGGCTACCCGATGCCGGTCGCGGGCTCCGAGAAGACCTACGCCGATCTGGTCGAGCCCTTCCCGGAGTGCATGGTCACCCAGGACGACCTGAAGGCCGGCCTGTTCTTCCGCAACGGCGGCAGCGCGGCGGAGGACGCCCGCGACACCGCCTGGACCCATGTGAAGGCGGGTTGAGACATGGCGCTGCTCCGCCCCTCCTCACGCACCCGGCGCCGGGACGCGAACGGCACCCGTATCTGGACCTGGCTCATGCTGCCCGGCACCCTGTGGATGACCGGCTTCCTGATCGCCTCGCTGGTCCTCGTCGCCGTCCTCGCGGTCGGCACCACCGACGAACTCGGCAACCCCCGCTTCGGCTTCGACCTGGCCGGCATACGCGCCCTCGCCGACCCCGCCTACACCGAGGTCCTGGCCCGCTCCCTGGGCTATGCCCTGCTGACCTGCGTGATCTGTCTGCTGATCGCCTATCCGGTGGCGTACACGATCGCCCTGTACGGCGGCCGGTACAAGCACGCGCTGATCGCGGCGATCGTGGTGCCGTTCTTCGCCAACTACCTGGTGCGGATGTACGGCTGGTCGGTGGTCCTCTCCGACGACGGGCCGGTGCTGAGCGCACTGCGCGCGATCGGTCTGGCCGACGCCGGCACGAGGATCCTCAACAGCGGGTTCGGCGTGGTCGCGGGACTCGTCTACGGCTTCGTCGTCTTCATGATCATCCCGCTGTACGCGGCCCTGGAACGCCTCGACGTCTCCCTCATCGAGGCCGGCCGCGATCTGTACGGCGGCCCCGTGCGCACCTTCTTCTTCGTCACCCTGCCCGCCACCCGGCAGGGCGCGGCGGCCGGGCTCGTCCTGGTCTTCCTGCCCGCCATGGGCGACTTCGTCAGTGCCCAGCTCATGGGAGGCCCGGACCAGATCATGATCGGCAACCTCATCCAGGACAAGTTCTTCCAGGGCCAGAACTGGCCGCTCGGCTCCGCGCTCACCATGCTGCTGATGCTGGTCCTGCTCGTCGGGATGCTCGGCTACCTGCGGCGCACCCGCAAGGACGAGGCGGAGGCACTGCGATGACCCTGGTCCGCATGCCCTCCGCCACCGCCCCGGCGAGTCCGACCTCGCGGACCCGCGCCCGGCGCGCCCGCGCCCACCGCCGGCCCCGCGTTCTCATCGCGGTCACCGGGCTGTTCTTCGCCCTGCTCTACCTGCCCATCGCCGTAGTGGCCCTCTTCTCCTTCAACTCCCAGAAGTCCCTGACCGTGTTCGACGGGTTCAGCCTGCGCTGGTACCGCGCCTTCGTCCACGACGACGTGCTCATCGCCTCTCTCGGCACCAGCCTGCGCATCTCCCTGGTGGCGATGGCCGGTTCGGTGATTCTCGGGGTGGCGCTCGCGCTCGGCCTGGTCCGCTGCCGCACCCGGCTCGGCTCACTGGCCGGACTGGTCATGCTGGTGCCGCTGATCACGCCGGAGATCGTGACGGGCGTGGCGTCGATGCTGCTGTTCAAGGGCCTGGGCGTGCCCCTGTCCACCGCCACGGTGATGCTCGCCGAGATCACCTTCTCGATCTCGTACGTCACCGTCATCCTCCGCTCCCGGGTCGCCGCGCTGAACCCCGAGGTGGAGGAGGCCGCTATGGACCTCGGCGCCACCCGCTGGCAGGCGGTCCGGCTGGTGACGCTGCCGGCGCTGCTGCCCGCGGTGCTCGCCTCCGCCGTACTGATCTTCGCGCTGGTCTTCGACGACTTCGTCCTCGCCTACTTCACCACCGGCGTCGACCCGCAGCCCCTGTCGGTGCGCATCTACTCGGCGATCCGCTTCGGCGTGCAGCCCACCATCAACGCGGTCGGCACCCTGATGCTCGCGGGCTCCATCGCCCTGATCGCCCTGGCCCTGTTCATCCCGCGCCTCTTCGGCCGCCGCGGCGGCCTCGACATCCTCTCCGGGAAGTGACTCCATGGACGCGACCCCTGCCGTCCGGCTCGACGGCGTCTCCAAGCAGTTCGCCGACTCCTACGCCGTCCACCGACTCGACCTCGACATCGAGGCCGGACACTTCTACTCCCTGCTGGGCCCCTCCGGCTGCGGCAAGACCACGACGCTGCGCATGATCGGCGGGTTCAGCGACCCCACCGAGGGTTCGGTGCTGCTGGCCGGTGAGGACGTGACCGGCCTGCCGCCGAACAGGCGCAACGTCAACACGGTCTTCCAGAGTTACGCGCTCTTCGACCACCTGAGCATCGCCGACAACGTCGGCTTCGGCCTCAAGCGCCGCGGCGTCGCCAGAGCCGAGATACGGCAGCGGGTCGGCGAGATGCTGGAGTTGGTCCAGCTCGCCGGATTCGCCGACCGCAGGCCCCGTACCCTCTCCGGCGGCCAGCGCCAGCGCGTCGCCCTCGCCCGCGCGCTCGTCAACCGCCCGGCCGTCCTGCTCCTCGACGAGCCGCTGGCCGCCCTCGACCTGAAGCTGCGCCGGCAGATGCAGGTGGAGCTGAAGCAGATCCAGCGCGAGGTCGGCATCACCTTCGTGTTCGTCACCCACGACCAGGACGAGGCGCTGACCATGTCCGACCGGATCGCCGTGATGAACGAGGGCCGTATCGAGCAGTGCGGCACTCCCGAGGACATCTACGAGCATCCCGCCACCCGCTTCGTCGCCTCCTTCATGGGCACCTCCAACCTGATGACCGGCACCTACCGGGACGGCGAGGTGGCGCTGGAGAAGGGGCCCGCCCTGCCGGTCGGGACGCGCTCCGACATCGCGGACGGCAGCGCCGTCAGTGTGTCCGTGCGCCCCGAGAAGATCTGGCTGTCCGACTTCGAACCGGGCATGTCGATGCTCAGCGGGGTGATCCGCGAGACCGTCTACAGCGGCCCGACCACGACCTATCTCATCGAACTCGCCCCGGGCCTCACGCTGTCGGTGCTGGAGCAGAACACGGCCCGTGCCCGCATGGAGGACCGGTGGAGCGGCGGTGAGACGGTGGAGTTCGGGTGGCGGCCCGAGCACTGCCTGGTCCTGGCCTGACCGACCCCTTTTCTCTCAGGAAAGCGAAGCTGATGCATCACGACGTGATCGTGCTCGGCGCCGGTCTCGCCGGGCTCGCCGCCGCCCGGGACCTGGCCGCCGCCGGCACCGACGTACTCGTCCTGGAGGCTCGGGACCGCGTCGGCGGCCGGGTCGAGCAGACCCGTACGCCCGACGGCCGTACCGTCCAGCTGGGCGGTGAGGTGGTCGGCAACGGGCACACCGCCTATCTCCGACTCGCCAAGGAACTCGGGCTGGAGCTCATTCCCAGCTATGTCTCTGAACCCGGCCGCATGATCCGGGCCACTGCGGAGGGCCGCTCGTCCGGCGATCCGCCGCACTGGTTCGGCCCCGGGGACGCGGCCCTGCACGAGCGCCTGAGCGGCGAGTTCACCGCGCTCGCCGCCACCGTCGACCCCGACGACCCCTGGTCCCATCCGGACGCGGCCGCCCTGGACCGCCTCTCCGTGGCCGACTGGCTGCGCTCCCGGCAGGCCACGCCCGCCGTGGTCCGCCTGTGGGACATCGGCCAACTCGCCCTGGCCGGCGGCTCGTACGAACGGATCTCGCTGCTGGCAGCACTGCGCAAGAGCGCCGCGGTCCCGGGTTCGGGCACGGGCGACTACGACTACGCCGACTGGGAGGGACTGCGGCTGGCCGAGGGATCGGCCACGCTCGCCGAGGTCATGGGCCGCGAACTGGGTCCGCGCATCCGGCTCGGCTCACCCGTCGCCGCACTGGAGGTACGCCCCGGCAGCTGCGCCTTGCGCCTGGTCACCGGCGAGACCCTCACCACCGGTGCCGTGGTGAGCGCCCTGCCCGTCGGTCCGCTGCGGGACATCGCCGTCACCGGTGTGAGCGAGGCTCGGCTCGCCTCCCTGTACCGGCAACGCCAGGCGACGGCCGCGAAGTTCGCCGCCGTCTACGACCGTCCCATCTGGCGGGACGCCGGTCTCAACGGCCTGTCCGAGGCCGAGGGGGTGCTGGGCAGTACGTGGCCGCAGAGCGAGGGCGTCCTGTCGGCGCTGATCCCGCCCGAGAGGTACGGCGTCCTCCTCGGCACCCCGCCCCAGCTGCGTACACCCGAGCTGCTCGCCGAGGTGGCCGCCATGTTCGGCGACGAGGCCCTGCGGCCGAGCGCGTGTCATCTGCGGCTGTGGGGCACGGACCCGTGGACGCGGGGCTATGTCACCCAGTGGCCGCCCGGCGAGGTCATGGCCGTGGGCCCGCTGCACGGCACCCATGAACCACCGTTCTATGTCTGCGGCTCCGACCAGTGGGTCGCCGGGTACATGGAGGGCGCGGTCCGTACGGGCCGCGCCGCCGCCGAGGAGGCGCTGCGCCGTGGCTGACACCGACCGCCTCAACCACTCCGACCGTCACAACCACTCCGCCCGTCACAACCACATCGGCGGAAAGGAGGTACCGGCCGCCTCCGGTGCCACCCTGCCCTTGATCGACCCGGCCACCGCCCTCCCCCACGGCACGGCCCCGCTCTCCGGCCCCGAGGATGTGGACGCCGCCTGCCGGGCCGCCGAGGAGGCCTTTCCCGGCTGGTCGTCGACGACTCCGGCGCAGCGCCAGGTCGCGCTGCTGGGCATCGCCGACGCCCTGGAGCGGGAGGCCGACGCGCTCGGCGCCGCCGAGGTGACCGATACGGGCAAGCCGCGCGCCCTGTTCCTCGCGGACGAACTGCCCGCGATCGTGGACGTGTTGCGGTACTTCGGCGGAGCCGCCCGGAACCTGCCGGGCGCCGCGGCCGCCGAGTACACGCCGGGCCGCACCTCGGTGCTGCGCCGCGAGCCGGTCGGCGTGTGCGCCCAGATCACACCGTGGAACTACCCGCTGATGATGGCCGTGTGGAAGGTCGCCCCCGCGCTGGCCGCCGGTAACACCGTCGTCCTGAAGCCGTCCGACACCACGCCGTCGTCGGCCACGCTCCTGGCCCGGCTGGCCGCCGAGCACCTGCCGCCCGGTGTGCTGAACGTCGTGTGCGGCGACCGCGACACCGGGCGTGCCCTCGTCGCCCACCCGCACGTCCGGCTGGTGGCCGTCACCGGAAGTGTCCGCGCCGGGCAGGAGATCGCCGGCGCGGCGGCCGCCGACCTCAAGCGGCTGCACCTGGAACTCGGCGGCAACGCACCGGTGCTGGTCCACGCGGACGCCGATCTCGACGACGCGGTCGACCAGTTGTCCTCGCTCGCCTTCTACAACGCCGGGCAGGACTGCACGGCGCCGACCAGGATCCTCGTCGCCCGGAGCGTCCACGACAGCTTCCTGGCCCGCTTCGCCGACCGGGCCGCCCAGTTGCTGCCCGGAGCGCCGGACGACCCGCACGCCGACTTCGGACCGCTCGCGAACGCGGCTCAACTCGCCTCTGTAAGCGGCCTGTTGGAACGGCTTCCGGACCATGCGGAGATCGTCACCGGTGGCGGCCCGCTGGATCGTCGCGGCTACTTCCACCGGGCGACGGTGGTCGCCGGGGTGCGGCAGGAGGACGAGATCGTGCGGAGCGAGCTGTTCGGCCCGGTCGTCACCGTGCAGCCGTTCGCCGACGAGTCCGAGGCCTTCCGCCTGGCCAACGGCGTGCCTCAGGGGCTGGCCGCGAGCGTCTGGACCCGTGATCACGACCGTGTCATGCGGGCGAGCCGTGTGCTGCGGACCGGCGTCGTCTGGGTCAACACACACGGCACGACGGTGTCGGAGATGCCGCACGGCGGCGTCCGCCACTCCGGCTACGGCAGCGACCTCTCCCTCACGGGCCTGCTCGACTACACCCAGGTCAAGCACGTCATGCTGTGACCGGCGGCCGGCGCCGGCGGCCCTACAGCTTGGCGCCGAAGTTCTGCGTCCACCAGGGGCCGCCGGAGCCGTCGTGGATGCCCACGCCGATGTCCTTGAACGAGCAGTTGAGGATGTTGGCGCGGTGCCCGGGGCTGTTCATCCAGGACTCCATCACCGCCTCCGGGGTCTGCTGGCCCTGGGCGATGTTCTCCCCGTAGGTGGACCAGCGGTAGCCCGCCTCGGTGATGCGCCGGCCGGGGTCCTCCCCGTCCGGGTTGGTGTGGTCGAAGAAGCCACGGGCCGCCATGTCCTCGGAGTGGCCCTGCGCGGCCTTGTTCAGCAGCCCGTCCTCGGCGAGCGGACCGCACCCGGCGGCCGACCGCTCCTTGTTCACCAGCGCGACCACCTGCCCGACGGTGTCCGTGGGGACCGGCTGGGACTGCGGCGTACTGGACGCGGTCCGGGTCGGCTTGGGTGTCGGCCGGGGAGTCGGCGTGGCCTTCTTGGTGGGTTTGGGGGTCTTTGAAGGGGTTGCCTTCTTCGACGGTGACGCGGACGGCGACGGAGACTTGGACGCCGACGCGGAGGTCTCGACGGGGCTGGCCTGCGCTAGGTCCAGATCCGGGGAGCCGGCGGTGCGCGCGGCGGTCGGCTCCTCGGTTCCGGTACCGGGGGCCTTGTCGAAGTACCAGAGGCCGCCGCCCGCCACGCAGGCCGCGACGACGACACCTCCTACGGCGCGGCGCCGGATGCGCCGACGGCGACGGGCCTCGCTACGGGAGGCCGCCCGGCCGCGCGCGGAACGGTGACCGGCGCCGCCCGGTCCGGCGTGGGCCACGGACGCGCTCAGCCCGGTGGCCGAGCCGACCGCGGCCATCCCGCCGGTGGCCGACAGCACCCGCTCCAGCAGCGCGGGCGCCGCGGCGACGAGCGCGAGGCCGGCCAGGAGTCCTTCGGCGGGCATCAACCCGCTCCACAAACCGGAACATTGCATGCAACCACGGGCATGCCGGGCTATTCGCTTGCGCCACAGCGCCGAGGGCCGGCCCTCCCAGGAGGCCAGCACGCCCTGCAGTTCCTGGCATCGGGGCCGGGAGTCCAGGGCCCGCACGACCACCCGAGCCGCCTCCAGCTGCGCCTTCATCCGCTGCACCCGGACCGCGGTGTGCTGCGGGGACAGTTCCAGGGCTGCCGCGACCTCGGCCCGGGTCAGCTCGCCGGCACACTCCAGCCACCACAGGGACAGCAGCCCTCGGTCGTCGGGCTCCAGCCAGCGCGTCGCGCGTGCGGTCTCCTGGCGCTGGCCGGACAGCTGGAGCTGCACCATCGTCAGGTCCACGAAGTCGGCGCCGGGATCCGCCAGGTCCTCGGCCTCCGACACGGCACCGGGGGCCGACTGGCGGTCCTGCCAGTGGGCCCGGACCTGGTTCATCGCGATCGCCACGAGCCAGGAACGGAAGCTCTCGGGGGCGCGCAGAGCGCCGAGCGCGTCGAGGGCGCGCAGCATGGTGTCCTGCACGACGTCGTCGACGTCGACGGAACCGTTCAGAGCCCTCCCCACGACGTTGTAGACCAGCGGGAGGTACGCACCGACCAGGGCGTCCTGGGCCGCCTGGTCACCGCTTCGGGCCGCGGTGACCAGTGCCGCCAGTTCCGTCGTGCGCTCTGTACTCATCAAAAACTTCCCTGTCCTCGACGCCGAACGAAGCTGTCCGATACATGGGAGATCGGTCGACGAGCCGCGGATAACGGTTCTTCGGACGCTTGTTCCACGAGAGACTCACGGGGCCGGCGGGGTGGCGCAATGGGGGAAGTCACATTGGCGGGACCCAGCCGTAGGCCGTCCGGAGAGACCGGCGAGTGACAAATGGGATGAAAAGTCAATCACCTTGGGTCGAATTCACCAGGTCGAGTGAACCAGATCTTGCGCGCGGCGCGTGAGGGATGCTCAGCCTCGACCGGGGGTAACTACCCGGATCAAATGCCCCCCCTGCGAGGTGGAGCGGACATGACGCCGGACGCCGACGACCGCGCCCCCTACTCGACCGAGGACTTGGCCGCGGACTCTCTCCGCTCGGCGCCGCCCCCGGCGAACGCCCATGCCCGCACCCGTGGATGCGGTCCGTTCACCGTGGTCGAGGTCGTCGGCGAGATCGACCTGGCGACCGCCGTGTTTCTCACCGAGCATCTGGACGCGGCGGCGGCGCGGCCGGAGCCGGACGTCCTCGTCGATCTGCGCCAGGTGGACTTCTTCGACTGCTCGGGACTGCGCGCGCTGTGCCGGGCCGAATCGCGGATCAGGGACCGGGGCGGCCGCCTCCGGATCGTCTCCGAAGCGCCGCGTATACAGCGACTGCTGAGCGGTGCGGGCCTGCTGGGCCGTTTTGCTCCCTTACCGGGCATCCCGGGGGAAGATGACGATTTCCGCACTCAAGGCAATAATCCGTAACTCTGTTGGGGAAGCGGGAGATTCTCCGTGATCCAAACAGAACACGGTGATTCTCCGCAGCGATCCGAGGTGTCGACCGGGCGGCCCCACTCCGCCCGGCCGACCCCCAGTGCGAGATCGCGGGGGCCCTCGGCAGGACGCGCACTCCCCATCCGCGCGCCGCTGCCGAACTGCACAGGGCCATGCGATCCCGGTCCCTTAGAACGCGAAGAGGCTCGTCCCGTAGGAGCCCTTCACGCACTCGTTGGAGAAGGTGCGCTCATAGGAGACGCGCTTGCCCTGCCAGACGCCGTCGACCGTGACGATCACGGGGTCGTACTGCTTGGTGCACAGCACGCCGTCCCTGGCTCTCAGCGCATCGAAGTCCCCGCCCACGCCCCGCAGTTCGACACAGGCCGACATGGCGTCCGGGTGCGTGCCGGAGGCCGTCGGGGAACAGCTCAGGGTGACCGCGCGCACCGGCGTGGTCATGGTGGCGGTGTCGCCGTGGGCCAGGGTGAGCACCAGGGCCGAGGGGGCGTAGAGCGAGGCGGGGGCGGCGTCCTGGCCGGCCAGGGCGGATCCCGTGAGGGGTCCGCAGACGGCGGTGGCCGTGAGGCCGAGGGTCGCTGCCCAGCGCGCGGTGTTCCGCATTGTGTGCATCCTTCCGCTCGAGTCGAGGGTGTGTCGGCTCCGGCGCGATCGGTGCCGGAGCAACGAGCGGGAGTCTGCCGAGTCCGCCGCCGAAACTCACATCGACACCACGGGTTTCAGTAACCTTGCGTATTGAATCAGTGGCGTGAAGTAACGGACTTCGAACGTTCCAACGCCGGAACTTGGCGGCTCTTGATCGTTCCAAGGCCCCTAGTGGCCGGTTTCCGCACGCTGATTAATAGGCCTGAAACATTCCGGTTGGGCCCTCCGGTTGAGCTCTCGGCTGACTCGCCGCCCGCCTCTTGTGTTCATGAAGCAGTGGAGTAATCGTCATTACATGATTACCAGCGAACAACGAGAGAAGCTGCGCGGCTGGTTCGCCGGCCGGCTGCCGGACGACCTCTTCGAGGAGCTGACCGAGGTCACGGTCGACCGCGAGGAGATCACCGTGATCGGCCGTATCCCCGCTCCCCACCTGGCCGAGGGCGTCTCGGCCGCCGAGCGGGAGGCGGCCGTGGAGGGCCGGATCCAGGAATTCCGGGAACGCACCCGGGAGACTCGGATCGGGGTGGCCCGGGAGGCGGAGCACCGGTTCCGCAGGAAGGTGTCCTGGGGCGTGGAGTGCGACGGTGAGCGTGCGTTGTTCACGCACATCGCCGCGCCGGTGATGACGCGGCTGCGCCAGCCCGAGCGCCAGGTCCTCGACACCCTGATCGCCGGCGGGGTCGCCCGCAGCCGCAGCGACGCCCTCGCCTGGTGCGTACGGCTGGTCCAGCGGCACACGGACGACTGGCTGGCCGAGCTGCGCGAGTCCCTGGAGAACGTCCAGCGGGTGCGGGCCCAGGGGCCGGACACCGAGCCCGAGGAGGAGGCACCCAAGGACGGCGACTGATGGAGGTTTCGTCCAGTCAGGGCACCGAAGATGGATGAACCGTCCTCTGGTGCGGATCTCACGCCCGGCCGTACCGTCTGCAGATCCCGAGAGGACGGCATCCGCCCTGCCCGCACACCCCAGCGGCAGGCACCTGGCCGTCGCCGCCGCCGCGCCACAACGCGCTCCACCGCCCCGCCCTCGCTGGAGCCCCCTTGTCCTCACAGTCCCCTCAGGCCTCGCAGTCCCCTCAGGCCTCGCAGTCCCCTCAGGGCCCGCAGTCCCCTCAGGCCTCGCAGTCCACACCCCCCTCCCCCGCCCCCTCCCTGACCGAGGTGGAGGCCCATGGCGTCGACCGCATCCCCGACGCCGAGCGCACCGCGACCCCGCTCGACCTGTTCCGCCTCGCCTTCGGCGGCGCCAACACCTTCTCCACCTGTGTCCTGGGCGCCTTCCCGATCCTGTTCGGCCTCTCCTTCTGGCAGGGCCTCGCGGCCACGCTGCTCGGGGTCGTCGTCGGCGCGCTGATCCTCTGCCCGATGGCCGTGTTCGGCCCGGTCAACGGCACCAACAACGCCGTCTCCTCCTCCGCGCACCTCGGTGTGCACGGACGCGTGGTCGGCTCCTTCCTCTCCCTGCTGACGGCCGTCGCGTTCTTCTCGATCTCGGTGTGGAGCTCGGGCGACGCCCTGGTCGGCGGCGCCCACCGGCTCTTCGGCCTGACCCGCGGCAACCTGTCGTACGTCGTCGCGTACGCCCTGTTCGCCGGGCTGGTCCTCGCGGTCTGCGTGTACGGCTTCCGCTTCATGCTGTTCGTCAACAAGATCGCCGTGCCCTCGGCCAGCGTGCTGTTCCTGATCGGCGCGATCGCGTTCGCCGGCGACTTCGACCCGTCGTACGCGGGCGTGTTCACGGACTCCGCGGATGCGGCGACCCAGTCGCTGTTCTGGCCCTCGTTCATCGGCGCGGCCCTGATCGTGCTGTCCAACCCCGTCTCCTTCGGCGCGTTCCTCGGCGACTGGTCGCGCTACATCCCGGCGAGCACCCCGCGCCGCAAGGTGATCGGCGCCGCGTTCCTGTCGCAGATCGCGACGCTGCTGCCGTTCGTGTTCGGCCTGGCGACCGCGAGCATCATCGCCACGAAGGTTCCGGAGTACGTCGACCCGGCGGCACCCGACTTCGTGGGCGGACTGCTGGCGATCTCGCCGGGCTGGTACTTCCTGCCGGTGTGCCTGCTGGCGCTGATCGGCGGCATGGCGACGGGCACGACCGCGCTGTACGGGACCGGGCTGGACTTCTCGTCGGTGTTCCCGCGGCTGTCGCGGGTGCAGGCGACGCTGCTGGTCGGCGGGCTGTCGATCGCGTTCATCTTCGTCGGGCGGTTCGGGCTCGACCTCGTGCAGTCGATCTCGACCTTCGCCACCATGATCATCACCTGCACCACGCCGTGGATGGTCGTGATGATGCTCGGCTACTGGACCCGGCGCGGCTGGTACGACCCCGACGCCCTGCAGGTCTTCAACCGCCGCCAGCGCGGCGGCCGTTACTGGTTCGCGCACGGCTGGAACTGGCGCGGCATGACCGCCTGGTGGGTCGCGGCGCTGACCGGTGTGCTGTTCACCAACATCCCGGGCCAGTTCGTCGGCCCGCTGGGCGATCTCGCGAACGGGGTGGACATCGGCCTGCCCCTGTCCCTGGCTGTCGCCGCCGTCCTGTTCCTGACGCTGCTGCGGCTGTTCCCCGAGCCGAGGGCGGTGTACGGGCCCGAGGGCGCGCGGCTGGCGCGTACCGTCGAGGCGCCGGTGCCGCCGATCACGGGGCCGGGTGCGAAGGACGACGGGGAGCCGTTGTCAGACCCGTCCGCTACGTTGCGGACATGACCAACTTCGTACTGGTGGCAGGGGCGTGGCTCGGGGCGTGGGCGTGGGACGAGGTGGCGGCCGAGCTGCGCTCGGAAGGGCATGACGCCCATCCGCTGACGCTGTCGGGCCTCGCCGAGAAGCAAGGTGTTCCCGCCGGGCAGCAGACCCATGTCCAGGACATCGTGGGGGAGGTCGAGCGCCTCGACCTGCGGGACGTCGTCCTCGTCGGGCACAGTTACGCCGGCGTCCCGGTCGGACAGGCTGCCGAGCGGCTGGGCGACCGGCTGACCCATGTGGTGTTCGTCGACGCCATGGTCCCGGTCGACGGAGAGTCGTCCCTCTCCGGCTGGCCGAGCGACGAGGTGCGGGAGGCGATCGCCGCGAGCGGCTTCTGGCCGCCGATGGGCGCCGACGACTACGCGGGTCAGGGCCTGACGGACGAGCAGATCGCACGGATCGTGAACGGCTCGACCCCGCACCCGGGGGCCACGGCGATCGAGCCGGCGGTGCTCACGGGCGACCTCGTCGAGCTTGCGGGGACGTACGTCAAGTGCCTCCTCGACAGCGACGAACCCTGGGGTGCCGCGGCCGACCTGCTCAAGAGCGACCGCTGGGACCTGGTGAACCTGAACACCGGCCACTGGCCGATGTTCTCCCAACCGAAGGAACTGGCCCGGATCCTGCACGAGGCGGTGACCGGCCCCTGATCCACACCCACCCCTACCGGTCGGTATGGTCGGCGTACAGCGCGTTCTCAGTGACGAGAGGCGGGGCCTACGCATGGGCAAGCACTGGGCGGACTTCCAGTACGAGATCTATCTGAACGGGATGACGGGTGCCGTACCCCGGCTGCCCACCGATCTGACCCGGCTGGAGGCGCTGACCGAGCAGCGCCTGGGTCCAGGTCCCGTCGGCTATGTGGCGGGCAGCGCGGGCGACGGCAGCACCGCCCGGGCCAACCGGGCGGCCCTCGGGCGGCGCCGGATCGTGCCGCGCATGCTGCGGGACGTGCACGAACGGGATCTGTCCGTGGAGGTGCTGGGCCGCGCCCTGCCCGCTCCGCTGGCGCTGGCGCCGGTCGGGGTGCTGTCGATCATGCACCCCGACGCCGAGTGCGCGGCCGCCCGGGCCGCCGCCGCACAGGGCGTGCCGTTCACCCTGTCGTCGGCGTCCAGCACACCCATGGAGCAGGTCGCGGAGGCGATGGGCGACGCCGAGCGCTGGTTCCAGCTGTACTGGCCGAAGGACCCGGAGGTGGGCCGGAGTTTTCTCACCCGGGCCAAGGCGGCCGGGTTCACGGCGCTCGTCGTCACGCTGGACACGCCCATGCTGGCCTGGCGGCCACGCGACCTCGACCAGGCGTATCTGCCGTTCCTGCACGGCGTCGGCACCGCCAACTACTTCTCCGACCCCGCCTTCCAAGCGGGCCTCGCCAAGCCGGTGCTGGAGGACCCCAACGCTGCCGTCATGCACTTCGTCGGTATGTTCTCGGACCCCGCCAAGACCTGGCCGGACCTGGCGTTCCTCCGGGAGAACTGGGACGGCCCGATCGTCCTGAAGGGCATCCTGCACCCGGACGACGCCCGCGCGGCCGCCGACGCCGGGATGGACGGGGTCGTCGTCTCCAACCACGGCGGCCGCCAGGTGGCCGGGTCCGTCGGGGCGGCCGACGCCCTGCCCCGGGTCGTGGAGGCGGTCGGCGACCGGCTGACGGTGCTGTTCGACAGCGGCATCCGCACCGGCGACGACATCTTCAAGGCACTCGCCCTCGGCGCGAAGGCGGTTCTCGTGGGACGGCCGTACGCCTACGGGCTCGGCCTCGACGGGCAGGCGGGCGTCGAGCACGTCATCCGCTGTCTGCTCGCCGAACTCGACCTCACCCTCGCCCTGTCCGGGCACGCCGGCCCCACCACGATCGGCCCCGCCGACCTCGTCGAGGACAACGCATGACCGCCCCGAAGAACGTCCTCGCCGTCATCTCGCCCCACGTGGGCGGCCGTGGGATCGGAGCCGGACTGGCCACCCTCTTCCCCGAGGGGGCGACCGTCACCGTCGTCGAGGCGGCCGAGGAGGACCCGGCCGCCCTGCGCTCCGCCCACGCCGTCATCACCGCGCTCGCCCCTGTGACCGCCGAACACCTCGCCGCCGCAACGGAGTTGGAGCTGGTGCAGTGCGCCAGCCACGGCTTCGACTACGTAGACGTGGACGCGGCACGCGAGCGCGGAGTGCGCGTGTGCAACATCGGCTCCAGCGGCGCCGAGGCACAGAACGTGGCCGAGCAGACCTTCGCCCTCATGCTCGCCCTGGCCAAGCAGCTGGTCCCCGCCCACACCGCTCTCGTCGAGGCCGACTGGGCACTCCCCCGCCTCCAGCACTCGCTGACCGAGCTGTGCGGCAAGACTCTCGGCATAGTGGGCCTGGGCCAGATCGGGCGGCAGGTCGCCCGGCGCGCGGTCGCGTTCGACATGAGCGTCGTCTACGCCGGACGACGCCGGCTGCCGCCGGAGACCGAGGCCGAGTACGGCGGCGCCCGCCACGTACCGCTCGACGAACTGCTGAGCACCGCCGACTACATCAGCCTGCACGCCCCGCTCACCGACGAGACCCGGCATCTGCTGAGCGCCGAGCGGCTGGCGCTGCTCAAGCCGACGGCGTTCGTGATCAACACCGCTCGGGGCGCCCTGATCGACCAGGACGCCCTCGCCGACGCACTGGAGAAGGGCACCCTGGCCGGGGCGGGCATCGACGTCTTCGACCCCGAACCCCCCACCCCGGCCCTGCGCCTGCTCCGTGCCCCGAACGTGGTCCTCTCCCCGCACGTGGGCGGCGTCACCCGCGAGACCCTCGTACGGATCGCACTGGCCGCGGTCGAGAACGTGGCCGCGTTCCTGGCGGGCAGAGCACCGCAGGATGTCGTGAACTGAGCAGGCGGGGGCGCGAGAGGGTCGTTCGGAGCCTTACGCCTCCTCCTCCGACGCCAACCCCACCACCCGCGCCGCAGGCCTCTCGCTCTCCCCGCTCGAGAGCGAACCCGGGCTCGCCGACGCCACCGGGTCGGTGAGCCAGCGCTGTGCGTCGGAGCCGTCGCGGGGCTTGACGACGATGTCGGCGTCCGTGTCGGGTGTGGTGGACGCGAGGGCCAGCCGCTCGTCCCAGCGGGTCAGGAACTCGCCCTGCACGGTGAGGTCGTAGCGCACGTCGTCGGCCCGTTTCGTGTCGTCGTCGGCGCACGCGCCGAGGATCACCACGCCCGTGTCGAGGTGGGAGTCCAGGCACAGTGCGGGGTCGGCCACGCTGCGCAGCAGGCCGTCCTTCTCGTACGACCACTGCTGGGTGTCGTCGTCCGAGCACTCGGCCAGTTCGGTGCCGGCCCCGGCCTTCGGCTCGCCCCGGATGTCGAGGCACAGCTCGGCGTCGGCGTTGCGCAGCCTGGACCGCAGCGGTGCGGTGGGGAGTTGGGCCGTGCCGGGCGGTGCGGAGGACACGGCGGGCGGAACCCCGGTTCCGGTGCCGCCGCCGGTGGCGGAGGCGGCCGGGTCGACCCCGTCGTCGTCCGACAGCAGGCCGGCGGCGAGCATGGCCGCGATCAGGCCCGCGGAGGCCAGTCCCACGCCCGTGAGCAGTGTCCGCGAGGAGCGCGGTCCGCCGGCGGGTCTGCGGACCTGTGCGGGGATGCGGGACAGAAGGCGTCGGCGTCCGGCGCCGTGCCGGGCGGTGCCGCGTGCGCGGGGCCCGCCGGACTGCGTACGGCCCGGGCGGGTGTCCAGATAACGGCGCGCGCCCCAGCCGAGCACCGCCTCGGCGATCAGCACGCCCAACCCGCCCTCGAAATGGCTCAGTTGTTCGGCGGCGTTACGGCAGTAGCGGCACTCCGTCAGATGCTGCTGGACATCCGGCAGCAGAGCTCCGCCACGGCGAATCGGGACGTCGAGGAGGCGGTTGTAGAACCGGCAATCCTTCGTCGGCGCGAGTTCCCGATGGGCATGTACACAACCTTCGCGGAATTTATCACGCGCTTGTTCGAGCGCGACCGAGGCGGTAACGGTATCCATGCCCACCAGACCCGCCGGGACGCTTAACGGCTCGGCCTCGACCTCGGTATGCCAGAGCAGACATCGGGCAAGTCCCGGAAGCGCCTGGAATGACCGATCGGCGAGCTTTCGATTTTCGGGCGTCATCGACTTCGCCGTACGCATACCGCGACCGCCCGCGGGTTTCGCCAACTCCGGCAGAACACCTGTTACTCGTTCCTCGGACGACCACTGCCGGACCGTGTCCCGGACGGCGACGAGGAGCCGGGGCCGCAGCGCGGCGGCAGGTTCGCCCAGCGCCAGACGGTCGAGGACCTGATGGAAGGCCGCGGCGGTGACCATGTCGGCGGCGCCCGCCGGAGAGGCGAGACAGATCACCGCGTATTCACGGCCCGATTGCCAGTGCCGCGCCATGAGCAGGGCGACGGACGGAGCGGCCTCGCTGTCCGGACGGCCCCGCAGCCGGGCGGCGAGACCTTCGTCGGATTCCTCGGGAACCCCGCCGGGCGGCGGGTAAGGGGGGCGAGGGGGGTGGGGGGTGGGCACTGAGGGGATTCCTTCCCACGCGCATGGGACTCAGAAGGTCTGGTGACCGAAAAGGAGGAGCGGTCTGGTGTGTACCTTTTCGGCGCGAGCGCGGGGAGCCCGAATTCACCGACGTCCATCCGTCCCGGTTCCCCACGGCACGAATGAGCATCGGCCTTTTCCAACCCCCCACGGGTGGTTCACCCTTGCACAGCACGCTCACGACCAACAAGGCACTTGGGCAACATGCGCACCTTTGAAAGAAAGTCAGATACTGCGGCAACTCGCCACACCCGCGCGAGCTTTCGACTTTCCATGCGCCCCGTGTGAAACTCGCGCACGCGCCGGAGCACCACGCACGCTCCCCGTCGCACACGCCGGCGTAGTCCACTGGAAGCGGCCCCTCGGAAGGCCCCGCGCAGGAAAGGGGCCCCCTGCTCGAGCGAAGCCGAGAGCTTGGGGGAGGTTCTCCTGCGTGTCACAGGCCGCCGACCCCGTTCCTCCCGCCCTCGGTCGGCGGCCCCTGAGGGGGAGGAACGGGGCGGCCGGCCGACGCCCCTCAGATCTGCCAAGAGCGCAGCCGGTCGGCCGCGCCGTACACATCGACCTTGCCGGAGATCAGGTCACGGGCGAGGTCGACGAGGGCACCGTAGGGCGGGTCGATGCCGACGCCGCTGACGAACATGTAGGCCACCGCGGCCGCGCAGGCGAAGCGGGCGTTGGCCGAGGGAAGCGGCTTGAGCAGGGCGAGGGTGTGCAGCAGCGCGGCGGCCCGCCAGGCCGGGTCGGAGTCGACGCCCAGGCGGGGCGGATCCACGCGATGGCGCGCGACGGCGGCGACCAACGCGGAGAAGTCGTTGACCGTGGGCTGGTCCGGCAGGACCTCTTCGTGGCGCTGGAGCAGCCAGGGCACGTCGATATGAATGACGGGTGCCATCGGTCAGGCAGCCCGCCCCTCGCCCTTTGCGGGCGGTTCGTCGTCGGGGAAGGCGGCCGCGAACTCGTCCGCGTGCGTCGCGAAGAACCGGCGGAACGCCTCGGCGCCTTCCTGCAGCGCCCGGTGCCGGGCTATGTCGGCCGCGGCCGCCTCCCGCACGAGCGCCTTCATCGACGTACCGCGTTCCTTGGCGATCTGCCGCAGGTCCTCTAGCTCGCGGTCGCTGAACTCCACGTTGAGAGCTGGCATGCCCTCACGGTACCGCTCGGGTACTTACGCGTAAATACATGCAGGTCAAGTGTGATGCACGACGGTACCGAGGGGATACGGAACGCTCTGTCGGGCACCGGGCCGCTCGGAGGGCGACCCCTGGACGCTCACACGACGACCCCGAGACGTGGGTCACATTCGGCCGTGGGATGTCACACTCCGGCCCACGCCGGGCCTCGCAGTAGTGAGCGCGCACTGGGAGGCCCCCGTATGTCCGACAGCCCCGTACCCGTCACCGACGACGCGACCGGCGTCTTCGTCCGGCACCGTGAGCTGATGTTCGGCGTCGTCTACAACATGCTCGGCAGCGTCGCCGACACCGAGGACGTCCTGCAGGAGACCTGGCTGTCGTGGACGGCGCGCGGCGGGGGCTCACCGCTCGACGGGATCGCGAACCCGCGGGCGTATCTCGTGCGGATCGCCGTGAACCACGCCCTGGCCCGGCGGGCCGCGGTCAGCCGCCGCCAGGAGACGTACGTGGGCCCGTGGCTGCCCGAGCCGCTGGTCGCGGACGGCGATGGGGCCGGCGCCGACGACCCGGCGCTGCGCACCGAGTCCGTGTCGCTGGCGATGCTGGTCGTCCTGGAGTCGCTGTCACCGCTGGAACGCGCGGTGTTCGTGCTGCACGAGGTGTTCGGGTACCCGCACACGGAGATCGCGGAGATCATCGACCGCAACCCGGCGGCCGTACGGCAGCTGGCGCATCGCGCGCGGGAGCATGTGCATGCGCGGCGGCCGCTGTACGAGGCGCATCCGCGGGTGCGGCGGGAGGCGACCGAGCGGTTCGTGCGGGCCGCGGTCGGCGGTGACATCGCGGCACTCATGGAGATCCTCGCGCCGGACGTGACGGTGTGGACGGACGCCGGGGGCAAGCGCAAGCCGGCGGGGCTGCGTCCCGTGCGGGGCCGGGACAAGGTGGTCCGGTTCTTCGGCTCGTACGCGCGCCGGGGCGGCGGTGCGGGCGGGCTGGACCTGACGTACCGGCGTGTCAACGGCGACGACGCGGCGGTGCTGTTCCAGGGCGAGGAGCCGTACGCCGTCCTGGTGCTGGACCTGACGCCGGACGGCGACCGGGTGTCCGGCGTCTACGTCGTGAGCAACCCGGACAAGCTCACGCATGTGCGCAGGGAGGAGGCGTGAGCACCCGGGAACTGCCCGGGCCGGGCAGGGGCGAGCGGGTCGCGGACTGGTTCGACGGGCGGCTCGGCATCCACTCCCTCGGCCGGAAGTACCTGCGCAAGGTCTTCCCCGACCACTGGTCCTTCCTGCTGGGCGAGATATGCCTGTACAGCTTCGTGGTGCTGATCCTGACGGGCGTGTACCTCACCTTCTTCTTCCACCCGTCGATGAACGAGGTGACCTACCACGGCAGTTACCTCCCGCTCAACGGCGTGCGCATGTCCGAGGCGTACGCCTCCACGCTGGACATCAGCTTCGACGTGCGGGGCGGGCTGCTGATGCGGCAGCTGCACCACTGGGCGGCGCTGGTCTTCGTCGCGGGGATGCTCACGCACATGATGCGGCACTTCTTCACCGGGTCGTTCCGCAAGCCGCGGGAGATCAACTGGCTGTTCGGGTGGAGTCTGCTGTTCCTCGGCATGTTCGAGGGCCTGTTCGGCTACTCGCTGCCGGACGACCTGCTGTCGGGGACGGGTCTGCGGTTCGTGAACGGGGCCCTGCTGTCCGTTCCGATCGTCGGGACGTATCTGTCGATGTTCCTGTTCGGCGGCGAGTTCCCGGGCGACGACATCGTGGCCCGCTTCTACTCGCTGCACATCCTGGTGATCCCGGGCATCATGGCGGCGCTGGTCGTGGCCCACCTCCTGCTCGTCGTGTACCACAAGCACACCCAGTTCGCGGGCCCCGGACGCACCGAACGCAATGTCGTCGGCGCCCCGTTCATGCCGGTGTACCTGGCGAAGGCGGGCGGCTTCTTCTTCCTCGTCTTCGGCGCCCTCGCCCTCATGGCCGCCGTGGCGACCGTCAACCCGGTCTGGTCGTACGGCCCTTACCGCGCCGACCAGGTCTCCACCGGCGCCCAGCCCGACTGGTATCTGGGTTTCGCCGAGGGACTGGTCCGCATCATGCCGGGCTGGGAGATCACACTGTGGGGCCACACGCTCGTCCTGGGGGTGCTGATCCCGGTCGTGGTCTTCCCGCTCCTGCTGGTGTTCATCGGCGTGTACCCCTTCCTGGAGTCCCGGGTCACCGGCGACAAACGAGAGCACCACCTCCTCGACCGCCCCCGCAACCGTCCTGTCCGCACGGGGATCGGCGCGGCCTGGATCAGCCTCTATCTGATCCTTCTGGCGGGCGGTGGCAACGACATCGTGGCGACCCGGCTCCATCTGTCGATCAACACGGTGACCTGGACGATCCGTATCGCCGCCCTGGTCGTCCCGGTGTTCGTGTTCGTCGTCACCCGCCGCATCTGTCTCGGACTCCAACTCCGCGACAGGGAACGCGTGTCGCACGGCCGCGAGACCGGCGTGATCAAGCGGCTTCCGCACGGCGAGTACGTCGAGGTGCACGAGCCGCTGAGCCGCGCCGAACTCCACACCCTGACCGCTCACGAGCGGCCCGGCGAGCTCGTGGAGCACGAACCGCAGGGAAACTGTCGGCGCCAAGCGGTCGTACGGCGTGTACCAGGGCCGTCCCCTCCCGACGGCCCCCACAACCCCGGGTGACGCCCCGCTGTCACACCCGAAGGCAGCCTCACCCGCACCGACGGCACCCCCGTCGCCGACGCGCCGGTCCAGCTCGAGGAATCGGTGCTGTTCGACACCTGGAACCCCTGGGGAGACCCCATCGACCCGACCCAGTGGGAGACCCGGGGCCTGGGCACCGTCCGCACGGACGCCGAGGGGCGGTTCACCCTGGAGGACGTTCCCGCGGACCGCGTCGACGACCGGCCGAGCCCTTGTCCGGCCCCACGCCACCAGGTGATGTTCCGGGCGATCTACGACACCGACCCCACCGACTTCCACATGGCCTTCGCGGACACCACGGTCAAGGTGGAGCCCGTCACCAGCGTCATCAGCTACCGGGTCAACAGGACCAAGGTGCGCGAGGGCGACACCCTCGTCGTCAAGGGCAGGGTCGCCTGGCCCGCCGGGCACGGCCCGATCGCCGGCACCCGGGTGTTCCTGCGGACGTACTTCGAGAGCGAGCACAACGCGCAGACCACCACCGACGCGCGCGGCAACTTCACCGTCCGCGCCACGATCCGCGACTACGACAACGAGTTCGCGATCTTCTCCGCGCCCACGGACTACTACATCGCCGGCGCGAGCAAGGATCTCCCGGTCAAGAACGTCACCCCGTAGCGAGCGCCGCGGACACCGCAGGGGCCCGCCGCCGCACCCGTCGGCAGCGGGCCCCTGCTGTGCTCTTCCGCCGTCAGCCCTGGTCCGCCACGAAGGAGGCCATCCGGGTCAGGGCGGAGTTCCAGTTGATCGTGTGCTCGTTCGTCGACCAGGACTGGATGTCGTCGATGTAGCAGAACTGACCGACGCAGCCCTGGAGTTTGCTCTGTGCGTAGGGGTCCTGGATGCTCGAGTTCGGGCCGCCGGCGAGCGTGCCGGCCGGCGGGTTCGGCTGGCTCGGGTCGAGCTGATGGGCGTACCAACGGGCGTGCTGGTTACGGGAGTTGACCTCGCCGTACCCGGTCACGTACGAGATGTTCAGCGCGTTGCGGCCGAAGAGGTAGTCCATGCTCTGCACCGCCGCGTCACGGTACTTCGAGGCACCCGTGATGTCGTACGCGGTGGCGATGACGACGGCGTTGTGCAGGATCTGGTGGTTGGAGCCCCAGTCGTAGAGGTTGCCGTCGGGGGCGTACGGCATCCCGTAGGGCTGCGACTTCAGCGTGGCCACGTACCGGTCCGCCCCCTTGACCACGGACTGGCGCACCTTGTCCCGGCCGGGCAGCCTGCTCGGCACGGTCGCCAGGTCCAGCCGGGCCGCTGCCGCCGTCCGGGCCCAGTCGTATCCGAGGGCGCCGAAGATGTCGGCCGTGTGCACCGGGGAGTTGAGGACGTGGTCGGAGAACTCCTTTTCCCCTGTGCTCAGATACAGCTCGGCGGCCGCCCAGTAGAACTCGTCGGTGACGTTGTTGTCGGCGTAGGCGCCGCCGCCGATGCCGTCGCTCTCGGAGGCGTACCGGTCGGGGTGTGCGAGCGCTGCCGTCCAGGCCTTGCGGGCGGCGGCGAGCGCATTCGCCGCGAACTCCTTGTCGTACGGCCTGTACAGGCGTGCCGCCTGCGCGGCCGTCGCCGCCAGGTTCAGGGTCGCCGCGGTGGACGGCGGATGCAGTTCACGTTTCTGCGGGTCGTCGCTCGGCAGCAGCGGCAGGCCCGTCCACTGCTCGTCGTGGATCTTGTGATGCGCCATGCCGGCCAGCGGCTGCCCGGCGGGCACCTGCATCTTCAGCAGGAACTCCAGCTCCCAGCGGATCTCGTCCAGGATGTCCGGGACCTTGTTGCCGCTCTCCGGGATGGCGAGCGTGCCGTCGCCCAGCTTCGCCGGCTCCCCGGTGCGGGCCAGGCGTTCGCGTTCGTACGTGCTCAGCAGCTCCCACACGGAGATGCCGCCGTTGACGACGTACTTGCCGTGGTCGCCCGCGTCGTACCAGCCGCCGGTGACATCGAGCGTGTAGTCGCACACGCCCGGCTGGCAGGGCACCGCGCCGTCGCCCCGGTTGGGCGCCACGTCGACGTGTCCGGCGGGGCGGGCGTAGCCCGGTCGCAGGTCGTCGCGGATGGCGATGCCGCTGCGCTGCGTGTAGTAGTACTTCACGGCGTCCAGGCGCAGCCGCTCGTAGGCGGCCGTGCCGATGTCGAAGGGGCGGCTCGTCTCTCCGTCGACGACCAGCGTGAGGTCCTTGCCCTGCTTGCGGTAGGCGCCGAAGTCGATGGAGTGGACGTTCTGCGCGGAGGAGCCGTCGGTGCCGCGCGGCACGGTCAAGCCGTGCGCGACCACGGCGCCGGACGCGTTCTTCAGCTGCCAGGGCAGCTTCTCGGTGGCGGCGGTGACCAGGGTGGCGTTCTTCGGTCCGGCGGGCAGATAGGCGACCTGGTTCACCCGCACCCGGGGCCCGGTGTCGGGCTCGTACACCTCTGGCGGCACGCCGCCCAGCAGCGACGCGTTGTCCATGCAGAAGCGCCACGGGTCCGCGCTGCCGCCGAGCTGGAAGGCGACCTGGCCCTGCGGGGTGTCGACGGGGGCGGTGAAGGTGTACGCGTAGGAGTTCCCGGAGACACTCAGCTCCGGCGTCACCTCGAAGTAGGTGTCGTACGGCGCCGCCGACAGGCCGACGACCGCCCGCACGACGTGCCCCTCGGGCGAGCCGTTCGCGGTGAAGGAGATCCGGTACGACTCGCCCTTCACCAGGGTGATGTCGTTCTGGCCGACGGCGGCGTCCCAGGGGTTGGCGGTGCCGCCGGGCACGTCGGCACAGAGCTGTCCGGCGGACAGGCCGGCGGTGACGTTGCCGGTCGTCCACCACGGCTCGGTGGTGGTGTCGAAGGTGCCGTTCTTGAGCTGCTCGACCTCTTCGGCGCCGGCCGGTGCGGCGAGGCCTGCGGCCAGCAGGGCCGTCAGGGTCAGCAGGAAGGTTCTGCGTCGTTTCACGTCTGGGCTCCTCGGGGGAGGGGCGGGTGACGCTCGCGGTGGGAGCGCTCCCAGATGCGGACGCAGCCATGTTTGTTGGCGACATGACACTCCGTCAACAGTCCGGACACAACGCTTCGCTGGAAGGTGCCGGGACAGGCCGTCTGTTAGCTGCGGCGCCGCTGTGGCTTGTCGCGCCCGCGCGGCGGATCCGCATATCGATACAGCCCGCGCCCCTGAAGGGGCGCTGCCGAACCGGCCGTCCGGACCGTGACGTGGGTCAGGTGGCGGGTGCCTCCAGCTTGCTGATCCGTATCGCTCCGCGAGGCTCCCAGGGGGTAGACGCTGGTCAGGGTCAGTCGCAGTCGGGAGCCGCGCACCGCGTCGAAGGTGACGACGGTCGGCGTGTCCGAGGCAGTCGCCCAGTCGACGGCCGTGCCCTCCACCGGCGCATACCGGCGGCCGTCCCACACCTCCGCCGCGACCGACGCGGGCAGGGTGTGCGTCGCGTCCACGGTGAACGAGACCTCCACCCGGTCGAACATCCGCGCCCGGCCGAAGTGCACACTCACCCAGTCCTCGGGCCTGGCCCCGTCGAAGGCCGACAGCAGCGCCGTCGCCACCTTGAGGAATCCGTTGGACCAGCCGGTGGCCGGCCTCCTTGCCGTCGCAGTAGACGTAGGAGTCCATGTAGACGCCGTCGAACCCCACCTCCCGTCGTGCGGCACCGCGACCTCGCGCCGGCCCGAGTCGTCATGGCCGGGCTCGGCGGCGTCGGCGCACTCGCCGGTCGGGTCGGTGATGCCGCCCGGGTTCACCAGGGCGAAGCGAGCCGGCGCGCAGCGGGACCGTGCGGCGGCCGGGCGCGCCGGCCTCGGCGAGTTCCACGGCCCGTTGCCGTGGGGCCGCTCAGCAGCCCTCCGGCCGTCGGAGTGGCCGTGGAGGCCAGCAGTAACGATCTTCGAGTGACTGTCGTGCCCCTCCCCCATCAGGGCCCATAAGTACTCACAACTGATCGTGAACAAACAGATTCTGACGGGATGGCACGCGGAGCAGTCAAGAGTGCGCCAAGAGGGTTCCGGGACGTACGGGTCGCCGAAGCACTACGCTGGAGCCCGCTGACACGCTTGTTCACCGTGAGTGTGCGCGTTGGAGTGGCGAGCATGAGCCCGGAGTATCCGTTCGACGAGGCCGCGACGGCCCGGGCGGTCATCGACGACAGCGGCACGCTCGTCGAGTGGAACGCCGGGGCGGAGCGACTGCTGGGCCACCCGGCCGCCGCGGTCCTTGGACGCCCCGCCACGGATCTGCTGGCCGACGGGGGGCACCGCGGTTCCGGCGCCCCCGAGGGCGAGCGGTGGGACGGCATCCTCACCCTGCGCCATCGCGACGGCAGCCACATCACCGTGTGGCTGCTCGCCCACCGGGTTCGGCCGCAGGACGCCGGGCCCGACCGCTGGCTCGTGGTCACGCCGATCGAGGCGGACCGCCCTCGGCTGCCCGACGATCCGCTGGACAACGTCGGGCTGCTCGAATCGCCCTGCGCCATCGCCATCTACGACGAACGGCTCCGCCTGCGCAGGATCAACCCCGTCATGGCGGAGGTCCTCAGCCTCTCCGAGGAACATGTGCGCGGGCTGCGGGCGCCCGAGCTGACCGGAAGGGCCCAGAGCCACGACATCGAGCGCCAGCTCCTGCGCGTGCTCACCACGGGCCGGGGCACCGACGTACGCACGTACATCCCGGTCGGCGGCGACAGGACGTACGCCTGGCTGGCCCGCATGGCCCCGATCACCGACGGCAAGGGCCGGGTGCGCGGCGTGTCCGTGGCCGCGCACGACTTCACCGATCAGTACCTGGCCCAGGAGCGGCTGCAACTGGTCAACGAGGCCAGCGTGCGCATCGGCACCACCCTCGACGTCACCCGGACGGCCCAGGAGCTGGCGGACATCTGCGTCCCCGCCCTCGCCGACTTCGTGAGCGTCGACCTGCTGGACCCTCCGGAACACGGGGGCGAACTGCCCACCGGCCGGCTGACGGCCCCGGTCGCCCTGCGCCGGGCCGCCCACCGGTCGGTCAACCACGGCACCCCCGAAGCCGTGGTCAAGCCGGGGACCGTGGACGAGTATCCGGCCCCGTCGCCCCAGGCCGACGCGCTGTTGGCGGGACACGCCATCGTGGCCTCGACCTCGACCGGCGACCTCGGCCAATGGCTCTCCTGGGACCCGGCACGCGCCGAGCGGATCCGGGAGTACGGCATCCACACCACCATGTCCGTGCCGATCCAGGCCCGCGGCACCACGCTGGGCGTCACCGTGCTCACCCGGTTCATGAACCCCGAGCCGTTCACGCCCGACGACGTGCTGCTCGCCGAGGAGATCACGGCACGGGCGGCCGTCTGCATCGACAACGCCCGCCGCTACTCCCGCGAACGCGACACCGCCCTGGCCCTGCAGCGCAGCCTGCTCCCCCGGTCCCTGCCGCGCACCGCCGCGCTCGAAGCGGCCTCCCGCTATCTCCCCGCGGCGCGGTCCGGGGTGGGCGGCGACTGGTTCGACGTGATCCCGCTGTCCGGGCTGCGGGTCGCGATGGTCGTCGGGGACGTCGTCGGGCACGGCATCCAGGCCTCGGCCACCATGGGCCGGCTGCGCACCGCCGTACGCACCCTCGCCGACATCGATCTCGCGCCCGACGAGCTGCTGACCCACCTCGACGACCTGGTCGTGCGCCTGTCCGAGGAGACGGGCAACGAGGGCAGTCCCGGCGAGGTCGGCGCCACCTGTCTGTACGCGGTGTACGACCCGGTCTCCCGGCGCTGCACCATGGCCCGGGCCGGACACCCCTCGCCGGTCATCGTCCCGCCGGGCGGCGAGCCGCGGGAGATCGAGCTGCCCGCCGGACCGCCGCTGGGCCTGGGCGGGCTGCCGTTCGAGTCCGCCGAGATCGAACTGCGCGAGGGCACGGTGCTCTCCTTCTACACCGACGGCCTCATCGAGACCCGTGAGCGCGATGTCGACGCCAGCCACGCGCTGCTGCGCGAAGCGCTGACGGGTTCCTACGACTCGCTGGAGGAGACATGCGACCGCGTCCTGAACGCCCTGCTCCCGACGGGCGACGCCGCCGACGACGTGGCACTCCTGCTGGCCCGCACCCAGGGGCTGCCCGCCTCCAGGGTCGCGACCTGGGACATCCCTGCGGACCCGGCGCTCGTCGCGCCCATCCGCAAGCAGGTCGTGGAGCAGCTCGGCGCCTGGAGTCTGAGCCAGGCGTCGTTCACCGCCGAGCTGGTGGTGAGCGAGCTGGTCACCAACGCCATCCGCTACGGCATCCACCCCATCCGGCTCCGGCTGATCCACGACGCGGCCACGCTGATCTGCGAGGTCTCCGACACCAGCCACACGGCCCCGCATCTGCGCCGCGCCAAGACCTTCGACGAGGGCGGCCGCGGGCTGCTGCTGGTCGCCCAGCTCACCCAGCGCTGGGGCAGCCGGCACACGACGGACGGCAAGACGATCTGGGCGGAGATCGGGCTCGTCGACGAGGAGTGACGATGAGTGAGTAGCCTGCGGAAAAACGGGGAGTCGTGACAACTATGGGACGTGCACGGGCATTTCACTCCTCACACCGAGCGACTCCCCTCGTGACCGCCGTCGCACTGCTGGGCCTGGTCGCCGGCTGCGGCAGCGGCGCGGACGCCGGCGGTACCGTTCGGCCACCGGCCGGCACGAGCAGCGGTACGGCCACGGCCGACACGGGGAGTACCGCATCCGGGCCGGGCACGACGGAGCCGGGCACCACCGGACCGGGCACCGACACCGGCAGCCCCGTGACCCAGTCGGCCGCCGCCGCCCCGCGCTGCCACACCTCCGAGCTGCGCGCGAAGATCGGCCGTCCCAGTCCCGGGGCGGGGCAGCGGAACTTCCCGATCGTGCTGACCAACACGACCGACCGCACCTGCACCGTCCGCGGCTACCCCGGTGCCGCGTTCGTGGACGCCTCCGGCAAACAGCTCGGCCCGGACCCGAAGCGGTCCCCCTACACACCGACGAGCGTGTCGCTGGCCCCGGGCCGGAGCGCATGGGCCGGGCTGAGCTTCGCCAGCCCGGAGATCAGCGGGGCCCGTACCGCCGTGCCCAAGGCGCTGCTCGTGACACCGCCGGACGAGCGGGATCCGCTCGAGGTGGCGTGGACGCACGGTGAGGTACCCGTGGCAGGGAACGAGTCCTCGGTGCGCCTGACGGTGTTCCAGCCCGGCACCGGAGGCTGACCGGCGGTCAGGGGCGGCCGCTGCCGCCGTATCCGTACCCGCCATATCCGCCGTATCCGTAGCCGCCGCCGTACCCCCCGGATCCGCCCGACCCGTAGCCGCCGCCGGACCCGCCGTACTGGCCGTCCCAGGAGCAGTAGTACGGGTAGGAGGAGCACACGTCGGTCGGGGACGGGCTCGTGGACGTCGGCTGATCAGCCGACGGGGTCGCGGACGGCGTCGGGGTGGGAGTCGGGGTCCTGGACGACTTGGGTGTGGGCGTCGGGGTCGGTGTGCTCGGCGTGTCGGACTCGACCTCCGTGTCCCAGTTGACCACCTCCAGCTGGAGCTCCGTCCTCGACGTGTCGATCACCCAGTGCTGGGCGTCGCCGTCGTCGTCGCGGGTCTTGAGGACCAGGGCGCCCGAGCCGTCGGTGGCGGCGGGGCTGAGGGCCAGGTCCTGGTCGAAGCGCGGCACGAGGCTGCCCTGGAGGGTGAAGTCGTAGCGGACGTTCTTGTTCTCGGAGTCGGAGGCGCCCTTGCACGGGGCCAGCCGGACCGAGTAGCCGAGGTTGGAGTCGAGGCAGAGATCGGGGTCCGCGGCACTGCGCATCAGGCCGTCGGTCTCGTACGACCACTGCTGTCCGGGCTCCGCCGAGCACTTGGCGAGTTCGGTCTCCGCGTTCTCGACGGCCTTCCCGCCGACGATGCCGACACACAGCCCGGACCCGATGTTGTGCAGTCGGCCCCGCAGATCGCCCTTCGCGGCCTCGGCGGCGCCCGCCCAGGACGGGTTGCCGGTGGTGGAGCCCGCGTCGGGGCCGGGCGTTTCGACGGGACGGTCGCCGGCGGACGGGGCGGGGTCGTCTCCGGAGCCGAGCGCTGACCAGACGACGAGGGGGAGGACGACGAGGGCGCTGACGGTGACGACGGCCGCGGTGAGGTTGCGGCGCCGGGCGGCACGGCGTGCGGCCTTGAGGGCCGAGCGGCCGGAGCAGGTACGGGTCTCGTCGGTGGGCGCGGCGGGGGTGCGGTCGCCGGGGCGGGAAGGTACGGCGGGGGCGGTGCGCGCGGCTCGACGGGCTGTCCGGCGCGCGCTTCGGGGGCCCGGTTCCACGGGCGGGGAGGCCACGTCCGCGGCGGTGAAGGGCTCGCCTGCGGGGGCTGCCGTCCCTCCCATGGGGGCGAACGGCTCACCTCCGGAGGCGAATACCCCACCTCCGGGTCCGAAGGCCTCACCTCCGGGTCCGAACGCCTCGCCTCCGGGAGCGAACGCCTCGCCTCCGGGAGCGAACGTCTCCGCGGCAGGGGCGGGAACTGGGGCCGCACCCGAAGCGGCCTCTGCGGCGGGGGCGGACGCGACCTCGTCGGCGAAGAAGGACTCGCCCGCGATCTGTGCCGCCCGCGCCGGCGGCCGCCCCTCCGCCGGCGTGTCGGCCTGTCTCGTCCTCGACTCCAGATAGGCTCCCGCGCCCCAGCCCAGCACCGCCTCGGCCAGCGCGATGCCTAGCCCGGCGTTGAAGAAGTTCAGCTCCTCGGCGGTGTCGCTGCAGTGCGCGCAGCGGCTCAGGTGCTCGCGCAGGTCGGGGTCGATGTCGACGCCGCCGCGCCGGTAGGTGACGTCCAGCATCCGCAGGTAACGCCGGCACTCCTGATCGGGCGCGAGTTCGCGGTGGACCTGGAGGCTCTCCTCGCGCAGCCGCTCGCGGGCCCGGTCCAGTTCGACGCGGGCGGACTCCTCGTCGAGGCCCAGGAGTCCGGCCGGGACGGCGAGCGGCTCGGCCTCGACCTCGGTGTGCCACAGCAGACACCGGGCCGACTGGGGAAGCCGCTGGAAGGCCCCGGTCAGCAGCCGGCGCTCGGCCGACGGCAGCATACGGGCCGCGGCCCGCTCCGCTCCGTCCGACTCGGACCGCAGCTCGGGGTGGAGCAGTTCGCGTCTGCGGTCGGTGTCCCACTCGGCCGCGATCCGCCGCACGGTGACGAGCAGCTGGGGACGCCACGCGGCCGTCGGTCCGGTGTGTCGCAGCGTTTCGCCGAAAAGGCGGGTGAATGCCGCAGTGGTGAGCATTCCCGCGGAACGGGCGTCCACGGTGCACAGCCGTGCGTAGGCGAAGCCCGCTTCCCAGTGCCGGTCGAGGAGTTCACCCACGGGATGGAGCGCCGGTGTCGCCCCAGTCCACCTCTTGAGTTCGGCGCTCAGTTGAGCGTCCGTCACTTCAAAGAGACGGGCGTCGCGAGGGGAATTCGACGGGCCAGCGTCATGCACGGTGGCATTCCTCCGGAGGGCATGCGGCATTAAAGGTCCATACCAAGGGGTATGCTCCGCGCGCAGCTCTTGTGAAGCGTGGGGCGTGTGGGAGCGAGGCACACCTTTCCACAGGTCAGCGGCAGGGAACAAGTCATTCCCTGGTTTTGCGCATTACGTTCCCGGCGATCAGTATTTGACGAACGGTCAATAGCGGGGCGAGATCATTGCGGCGTATCCGCGGGGCAATTGGAAATCGCATTCACTCGCATCCCCGCAGACTCCTTCGTAAACCATTGAACGAGCGAACTCCGGCCTTTTCGCCTGGTCATACGCGCGCGCACCCCTTCACGGAGCCTTCACAAGTCACGCGCCAACCATTGAACCGCCCGCCCGGTACACACCGGGCGGCATCCCGTACCGCTCCCGGAACACCCGGTTGAAGTGAAACGGGCTGACGAACCCCGAAGCGGCCGCCACGCGTTCCACGGACAGGTCGGTGCTCTCCAGAAGTCGGGCGGCGTGTCGCAGACGTGCCTCGCGCAGCGCGCGCATCGGTGACTGCCCGGTCTGCCCGGTGAAGAGGTGCGCGAACCGGGAGGGCGAGAGCGCGACCTGGTCGGCGAGCGAGCGAACGGTGTGCGGGGCGGCCGGATCGGCGGCGATCAGCGCCTGCGCCCGGCGCACCCGCGGATCGACACCGGGGCGGGGTTGCGGCGCCCGGGCGGTGCCCGCGGTGAGCAGGACGACCTCCTCCAGTGAGCACAGGGCGAGTTCGCGGGCCGCGGTGCCGTGCGCCACGGCGACCGGCTCGTCCTCCGGCGCCACGTCGGGCGGCGCCTCCGTCCCCGTCCAGCGCGCGTCGGCGAGCATCCGGCGGAACGCCGCCTCGACGCGGCCGTGCACCGCGTCCGGCGCCGGTGTGACGACGTACATCCCCTCACCGGTGTCGTACGGCCGCAGCCAGGACCGCCAGGAGGGCCGGGCCTGGCAGTGCGCCCACCAGAACTCCCAGTGCCGTGCGCCCGTTTCGACCCCGTAGCGGTGCGGGACACCCGGCGCGAGCACGACCAGGTCCCCCGCGCCGGCCGGCGCCTCGGCGCTTCCGTGCCGCAGCAGCCCCCGTCCGCCGGTCGTCCACGTGAACAGCCAGCTGTCCGCGCCGCGCGGCCGGTTGACCCCGTACCCCGCCGGCTGGTCGAAGTACCCGACGACCACCAGGCCCGGCGGTGGGGCGGGGTCACCCGGCGCAGCAGTCCCGGGCAATCCGTCAGCGCTCACGGTCATCCTCCTGAGGCGTCGATCGGCCTAGCGTGACAGGGCAAGGACGCCAAACCGAGGAGTGGACACATGACAGCCATGGACATCGGCGCCTCCGGCGCTCCCATCCTGCCCGAGGCCGGGCTCCGCCGGTTCCGCGAGGACGGCTTCACCGTCGTGCGCGGGCTGTTCGGGTACGACGAGATCGAGCGGCTCCGCGACCGGTTCGAGGCGCTGCACGCGGCCGGGCCGGTGCCCGGGCACTTCGAGCCGCGTCCGTCGGGCGGCGACCCGCTGGGCGTGTACCCGAGGGTGATGCAGCCGCACGAGATCGACGAACTGTCGCTGCGGGTGCTGCTCGATCCACGGTTGCGCGGCGTGCTGGAGGTGCTGCTCGGGGAGGAGGTGCTGGCGGCGCAGAGCATGTTCTATTTCAAGCCGCCGGGGGCCCGGGGGCAGGCGCTGCACCAGGACAACTTCTATCTGCGGGTCGAGCCGGGCACGTGTGTGGCGGCGTGGATCGCCTGCGATGTGATCGACCGGGACAACGGCGGTCTCGAGGTCGTCCCCGGCACGCACGAGATGGATCTGTTCTGCCCGGAGACGGCGGACTCCGACGTGTCCTTCGCCCGGGAGTACGTCCCGCCGCCGCCCGGGCTGGCGGCGGTGCCGGTGGACATGGAGCCGGGGGACGTCCTGTTCTTCAACGGGAGTCTGGTGCACGGGTCCCAGCCCAACGGGACGGACGATCGCTTCCGGCGGTCGTTCATCGGACACTACGTGGGCCGTTCGGCCGAGCGGATCGGCCACTACTACCGCACGCTGTCCATGAGCGGCGACCGGGTCGCCTTGGCGGAGAGCGAGGGCGCGGGCCCGTGCGGCACGGAGTTCGAACCGCACGGACCCCACTGAGCGCCGGCGGGACCGATCAGTGGCCGATGACCGGATGCGGGGCGTACGGCTGCTGGAGTTCGTCCAACTCCTTCTCGCTGAGCGGGAGTTCGACCGCCGCCACCGCGTCCTCGAGGTGCCGCGGCCTGGCGGCGCCGATGATCGGGGCCGCCACCGTGTCCTGGTGGAGCAGCCAGGCGAGGGCGACTTGGGCGCGCGGGACGCCGCGTTCGTTCGCGACGCGGGTGACGGCCTCGACGACGACGCGGTCGCTGTCGACGTACAGCCGGCTGCCGAAGTTGTCGTTGGCGCTGCGCTCGGTGACCGTGCCCCAGTCCCGGGTGAGCCGGCCGCGCGCCAGCGGGCTCCAGGGCAGTACGCCGACGCCCTGGTCCGCGCAGAGCGGCAGCATCTCGCGCTCCTCCTCGCGGTACAGGAGGTTGTAGTAGTTCTGCATCGAGACGAACTTGGTCCAGCCGTGCCGCTCGGCGGTGTACTGCATCTTGGAGAACTGCCAGGCGTACATGGAACTCGCGCCGATGTAGCGAACCTTGCCCGCCTTGACCAGGTCGTGCAGGGCCTCCATGGTCTCCTCGACCGGGGTGTGCGGATCGAAGCGGTGGATCTGGTACAGGTCGACGTAGTCGGTACCGAGGCGGGCGAGGCTGTGGTCGATCTCGGTCATGATGGCCTTGCGGGAGAGACCGGCGCCGTTGGGGCCGGGCCGCATGCGGCCGTTCACCTTCGTCGCGAGCACGATCTCGTCCCGGCGGGCGAAGTCGCGCAGCGCCTTGCCGACGATCTCCTCGCTGGTGCCGTCGGAGTAGACGTTGGCGGTGTCGAAGAAGTTGATCCCGGCGTCCAGCGCCTGCCGGATCAGCGGCCGTGACTCCTCCTCGTCGAGGGTCCACTCGTGCACGCCTCGGTCGGGGAGCCCGTAGGTCATGCAGCCCAGACAGATCCGCGACACGTCCAGGCCCGTCGAACCGAGCTTCACGTATTGCATCGTTGCTGCTCCTGCCTTCGGGGTGGGGGTACCAGGGGGAGCGTACGTGGTCGTGTCCGGCCACCCCCGCTTTCCCGCCGCGCCCTCGGCGGCCGCCGTTGCCTGAGCCTGGTCGAGTGAGCCGGATCAGCAGCACGCCGGGAGTGTGGGGCAGGGCCACTCGCAGTGCGTCCCCGTCCCGGCTCGCCGTGACGGCGGTGGGCGCGGACGGGTGCGGGATCTCCGTACGGACCTCGCGTCCCGCCAAGTGCCGTACCGGCAGCCGCAGTTCGGCCTCCCCGCCACGGTGACGTTCGGGAACACCAGCGCGTGGGCGCCGAACATCGACCGGATCGAACTGGGCCGAGTCGTGGGCTGACGGGCTCGACCCACCCATCGCGACGGTGCCCCGGGCCCCCGGCCGGGGCGCGGGTCACCGCTCCAACAGCTCCAGCGCCCGCTCCCACCCGAACTCCGGCCGCACGCCGTCCTCCCCGACCTCGCCGGTGTAGGGCTCCCCGAGGCGCACGCCCATCCCCCGCAGCCGTATCAGGCTGTCCTGGTAGGCGGGGTGGGCGGCCAGCGCGCCGGCCACGCAGGGCAGGGCGGCGATGGGGACGCCGAGGCCGTACGCCTCGCAGAGGGTGCCCAGGGCGAGGGTGTCGGCGATGCCGGCGGCCCACTTGTTGAGCGTGTTGAAGGTGGCCGGGGCGACGACGACGGCGTCGGGCGGTGGGAAGGGGCGCGGATCGGCCGGGGTGCGCCAGGCCGCGCGGATGGGGCGGCCGGTGAGGGCCTCGACGGCCGCGGTGTCGAAGAAGCCGTTCATGGCGACCGGCGTCGCGATGACGCCGACCTCCCAGTCCCGCTCCTGCGCGGCGCTGATCAGCTTGCTGACGTCCACGGCGATCCCGGCGGCGCAGACGACGACGTAGAGGAAGGGTGTGCGGGCCTGTTCGGTCACCCGGGAACCCTACTCAACGCCCTCGACGGCCTTATCGCACCGGGAAGGACAGCCCGCGCTCGTTCTCGGGCCGCGGTCCGACGACACGGCGCTCCTTCTCCTCGATCGGCACGTCGTTGATGCTGGCCTCCCGCCGCGTCATCAGCCCGTGCTCGTCGAACTCCCACAGCTCGTTGCCGTACGACCGCCACCACTGGCCTTCGCCGTCCCGGCACTCGTACTGGAAGCGGACCGCGATGCGGTTGCCGTCGAAGGCCCACAGGTCCTTGCGCAGCGCGTACTCCCGTTCGCGCGCCCACTTCGCGGTGAGGAACTCGACGATCTCGGCGCGGCCGGTGACGAAGGTGTCGCGGTTGCGCCACACCGAGTCCTCGGAGTAGGCGAGGGCGACCTTGTGGGGGTCGCGGGTGTTCCAGGCGTCCTCGGCGGCCTGCACCTTCTGCGCTGCGCTCTGTCGGGTGAAGGGCGGCAGGGGCGGGCGGTCGGTCATGTCATCCTCCGGGCCGGAAAGGGCGGCGAAAGTGGCGCCAGCAAGGGAAGCGACGGAGAACGGGCGTTCTCCGGTCTGGCTGCTACCGTAGGAGAACGCTCGTTCTCACGTCAAGGAGAGGTCGTACATGGACAGCGCAACCGCCCGCGAGCAGGCGCTGGACGCCGCGGAGAGCCTGTTCTACGGGCGCGGTATCCAGTCCGTCGGCATGGACGACATCCGGGGCGCGTCCGGGGTCTCGCTCAAGCGGCTCTATCAGCTCTTCCCGGCGAAGGAGCAGCTGGTCGAGGCCTATCTGGAGCGGCGCGACGTGCGCTGGCGCGGGCGACTGGCCGAGTACGTCGAGCGGCAGGCGGACCCCGAGCGGCGGATCCTGGCCGTCTTCGACTGGCTGGAGGAGTGGTTCGGCGAGGCGGACTTCCGCGGGTGCGCCTGGATCAACTCCTACGGCGAGCTGGGCGCCAGGTCGGAGCGGGTGGCGGGCCAGGTCCGGGCGCACAAGCGGGCCTTTCGCGAGTATCTCGCCTCACTGGTGGCCGGTGCCGGGCTGCCCGACGCGCTGACCGGGCCGCTGTTTCTGCTGGCCGAGGGCGCCATGGTCACGGCGGGGATCACGGGCAGTGCGCGACCGGCGGCCGAGGCCCGGGAGGCGGCGCGGTCGCTGCTGGCGGTGCGCTGAGAGCCACCGGCCGACCGAGAGCAGGCGGGCGGGCCCGGCACCGGGTGCGGGCCCGCCCACGACTGCGGACGACCGGGAGACTCACCCGCCGCCCCGGGAGACTTGCCCGCCGTCAACTCCCCTCGTCCGACACGGTGATGGCGCTGACCGGGCAGGCCCGGGCGGCCTCCCGCACCATCGGGTCGCCGGCGCCGTCCTCCCGGCCGGGGAGCAGGGCGCTGAAGCCGTCGTCGTCCTGGGTGAAGACGGACGGGGCGGCCAGGGCGCACTGGCCGGCGCCGATACAGCGGTCATGGTCGATGTCGATGTGGATTTGACCTGATTCATGCGTTTCGTTGTGCATGACCGGAGCCTCTTACCAGGTCACGGGGAGTTCCAGCATCCCCTGGATCGTGTCGCCGGGTTTGAAGGGGATTCCCTCCGCAGGGACGGCCAGACGGAGGGTCGGTAGCCTCTCGAAGAGGGCGTGCAGGGCTGTCTCCATCTCGGCGCGGGCCAGGTTCTGGCCGAGGCACTGGTGGATGCCGAAGCCGAAGGCGATGTGGTGGCGGGCGGGACGGTGCCAGTCGAGGGTGTCGGGATCGGCGTACACGGCCTCGTCGCGGTTGATGACGGACGTCGAGAAGACCACGCCGTCGCCCTCCCGGATCGTCTCGCCGTCCACCTCGATGTCCTCGGCGGCGACGCGCAGCAGCCCGTCGGCGATCGACAGCATCCGCATGAGCTCCTCGACCGCGGTGGGCAGCAGCCCCGGGTCGGCGCGCAGCTCGGCCAGGCGGTCGGGGTGCTGGAGGAGGGTGTAGGTGCCGAGGGAGATCATGTTCGCGGTGGTCTCGTGGCCGGCGACCAGGAGGATGGTCGCGAGGGCGATGAGCTCCTCGTGGTCCAGGTCGCCGTCGCGCAGCTGCTGGTGGACGAGTTCGTCCAGGACACCCTCGCCGGGCTCCGCCTGCTTCTGTTTCCGTTCGATCAACTCGGCGAAGTACGCCTCCAGTCGGTCGCGGGCGTCCAGGGTGTCGGCGGCCGTGGGGCCACGCAGCAGGCGCCGTGACTGCCCCTCGAAGAAGTCGTGGTCGGCATAGGGGACACCCAGCAGGGCGCAGATGACCATCGAGGGAACGGGCAGCGCGAAGGCGCTCACCAGCTCGGCGGGCGCTCCCTGGGCGATCATCGCGTCGAGCCGTTCGTCCACGATCCGCTGGATCTGCGGGCGCAGCTCGGCGGCGCGCCTGAGCGTGAAGCTGGGCACCATCATCCGCCGCTGGACCCGGTGTTCGGGGTCGTCGACGCCCAGCAGCGCGGACTTGCGACCGCGGACCGCCGCGAAACGGGCGGTGGGCGCGGGGAAGCCGGACCGGGTGCGGTCGGAGGACAGGCGCGGGTCGGCCAGCAGGGTGCGGGCCAGGCCATGGCCGGTGACCAGCCAGACCGGGCGACCGTCGTAGAGGGTGACGCGGGCCAGTGGGCGCGTGTCGCGCAGGGGGTCGTAGGCCGTGGGCGGGTGGTACGGACAGGTGCGGTTCTGAGGGAAGGCGACGGTGGGCGATTCCGTCATGTCCGTCATGGAAGACCTCGCAGACGAAGGGTGCGTCGTGCCGATCATCATTAGATGCCCGGGGCATCTAATGGGGCGACGCCAAGTTCGGCCAGATCAGACGTCCGGGCAATCTGGCCGGGGATCGTCGCACAGAGCTTCGGTCTCGGGGACGGGCGGCCGGTGCAGCCGGGAAATTCGCTTGTCGGCGGGTGTCCGTCGCCCACAGAATCCAGCCATGTCTACGACCATCGCCCGCATGCCGCTGTCCGCCACCGTTCGTCCGGTGCGGTCTCAGCAGCAGCCCGGCCGTCCGGGGAGGCCCACGCTTCCCACGTCGTGACCGCCGCGCTCGTCGCGGGACTGCTCGCGGGCTACGGCATCGCCGTCCCGGTCGGCGCGGTCGCGACCTACCTGGTCTCCCTCTCCGCCCGTACGTCCCTGCGGACCGGGATCTGCGCCGCGCTCGGTGTCGCGACCGCCGACGGGCTCTACGCCCTCGTGGCCACGGTCGGAGGCTCCGCACTCGCCGCCGCGCTGCGTCCGGTCCTGGTGCCGCTGCGGTGGGCCTCCGCCCTGGTGCTGGCCCTCATCGCGGTACGGGGCGCCGTCATCGCCGTACGCCAGTACCGCGCCCACCGGCTCGCCACCCGCGCCACGCCCCCTCCGCCGAGCCCGGCGCATGCCTATCTGGCGCTGCTCGGCATCACGCTGCTCAACCCGACCACCGTGATCTACTTCGCGGCCCTCGTCCTCGGCACCCGCGCGAGCGACGCTGTACCGCCCCTGGAACAGGGCGTGTTCGTCCTGGCCGCGTTCGCCGCGTCGGCGAGCTGGCAGCTGCTGCTCGCCGGCGGCGGGGCGCTGCTGGGGCGGGTACTGACGGGCCACCGAGGGCGGTTGGTCACGGCGCTGGTGTCGAGCGGCGTGATCCTGGCGCTGGCCGTGCGGATGTCGTGGCAGCCGTGGACGGGATGAATCCCGCGCATGCCGGCGTTGGAACACGGCGTCAGTCAGCACCAGGACACGACGATGGGACCGATGTCATGCCTCTTGAGGGCGAGTACGAGCCCAGCCCGACCGGTTGGGTGCGCAGGCAGGTCGAGCTGTACGAGAGCTCCGGCGGCACCCAGGGCACGACCCTCATGAACACGGGGATGCCCGTGATCCTGCTCACGACCCGCGGCGCCAGGAGCGGCAAGATCCGCAAGACGCCCCTCATGCGCGTCGAGCACGAGGGGAGCTACGCCGCTGTGGCCTCGCAGGGCGGGGCGCCCAAGCACCCGGTGTGGTACCACAACCTCAAGGCCGATCCGCGGGTGGAGCTGCGGGACGGCACGGTGCTGCGGGATATGAGGGCCCGCGAGGTCACCGGCGCGGAGAAGGACGAGTGGTGGGAGCGGGCCGTCGCGGCGTATCCGCCGTACGCGGACTACCAGAAGAAGACGGACCGGGTGATCCCGCTCTTCGTCCTGGAGCCGGTCGACGGGGACTGACCGAGGCACGATCAGGGATTCCGAAGTTTTTTCTCCCCCAGGACGCATGAACCCGCGTTCCCCGGGCACACGTGCGTCAGGCCCCGCCGCGTTCCCCCGTCGCGGCGGGGCTTCCCTGTGCACCGCGAAGCCGTCCTCGGCGTGCCCTTCGCCCTCGGCGACGCAGACGACACCGAGCACGGTCATGCCCGCCGCACAGCCCCCGAACCTCTCCTGGGCGCCGCCGCGCAGCGCCTCGAAGCCCTGGAAGCGTCTTGGCGACGGCGATCAGGCTCACACCCGTGCCATCGGCGTAAATCGGGGGACCCGGTGAGAACGTACGGCGGAGAGGAGCGCGATCATGAGCGGCGGGGGCGAGGAGGGCAACACCTCGTATGGGAGGAAGTCGTTCCAGCGGTCGAAGGCCCACTTCACGGACCGGATCACCGCGGACGGCCGGGACGGCTGGCCGGTGGTGGCGGACCGCTATCGGCTGGTGGCCAGCCGTGCCTGTCCGTGGGCGAGCCGGGCGGTGATCTCCCGGCGGCTGCTGGGTCTGGAGGGCGCCCTGTCGCTGGCGATCGCCGATCCGATCCAGGACGACCGCAGCTGGCGCTTCACCCTGGACCCCGACGGCCGCGACCCGGTGCTCGGCATCCGCTTCCTCAGCGAGGCCTACGACCGGCGGGAGACCGACTACCCGGGCGGCGTCAGCGTCCCCGCGATCGTGGACGTGCCCAGCGGCGAGCTGGTCACCAACGACTACCAGCGGATCACGCTGGACCTCGCCACCGAGTGGACGGCCCTGCTCCGCGAGGGGGCGCCCGAGCTCTACCCGAAGGGGCTGCGGGACGAGATCGACGCCGTGATGACGGACGTCTACGAGGACGTCAACAACGGTGTGTACCGGGCGGGCTTCGCCGATGGGCAGGAGAAGTACGAGGGGGCGTGCGCGCGGCTCTTCCGGCGGCTGGAGCTGCTCGCGGAGCGGCTGGCCGGGCGGCGTTATCTGGTCGGCGACACGATCACCGAGGCGGACATCCGGCTGTTCACCACGCTGGTCCGTTTCGATGCCGTCTATCACGGCCACTTCAAGTGCAACCGCTGGAAGCTGACGGAGAACCGGGTGCTGTGGGCGTACGCCCGCGACCTCTACCAGACGCCCGGATTCGGTGACACCGTCGACTTCGACCACATCAAGCGGCATTACTACCAGGTGCACAGCGGCATCAACCCGACCGGCATCGTGCCGCTCGGACCGGATCTGGCGGGCTGGCTGACGCCGCACCACCGTCAGGAGCTGGGCGGCAGGCCGTTCGGCGACGGGACACCGCCCGGGCCGGTTCCGCAGCCCGAGCAGGTCCCGGCGCAGGGGCGGCCCTGACCATCGAAGGAGGCGCAGGCGCAGATGGCGAAGAAGAAGCCGAAGAAGATGAAACTCCCCCTTGCCTACAAACCCATGGGATTCGCGCTCGGCTGGTCGAGCGGTTGGCTGGCGGGGCTCGCCTTCCGCAAGACCTGGATGGCGATACGGCACGAGGAGGACGCCCCGGACGCGCTGGACCGGGACCGCGGCTGGGGGGAGATCCTGCTGGCGGCCGCGGTCCAGGGCGCTCTGTTCGCGGTGGCCCGTAGCGTGGCGGACCGCACCGGCGCGAAGGCGATCGAACGCTCGACGGGTGTGTGGCCGGTCGGCGAGAAGGGCGGCCGGGACTGAGCGCACCTCCGAAAGGCCGACCGCCCACCCCAGCCGACCGCCCGGCCCAGGAGGCTCGGCCCTGACTCGGCGCCCAGGCGGAAGCTCAGCCCTGCTTGGGCGCCGTCGGCGCGACCAGGCGCAGGGTGAAGGAGTGACCGGCCGGGTCGGCGTAGCCGCGTTCCTCGTAGGGGCTCGCCGCGTCCTTCGCGTCCAGGGGGCGCCCGCCGAGCCCGACGATCCTGCGCTCCGCCTCGTCCAGGTCCTCCACGACGAAGTCGAGGTGGGCCTGGAGAGAGTTCTCCGGGCGCGGCCAGCTCGGCGGCGTCGCGTTCACGTCGCGGCGGAACGCGAGCCGGGTACCGTCGGCGCCCCTGATCTCCACGCGGTTGGCGGTCGCCTCCGTCTGCTCGGCATCCAGCAGTTCCCGGTAGAACACGGCGAGCTTCTCGGGCTCGGCACGGTCGAGCACCACGAAGCCGGCTTTCACCAGCGGCATGACTCCTCCGAAGGGTCCGGGGCGCTGGACGGTCCTGTCCCGCCGCCCTGTACCCCACGGGTGTCCCGGCCGGGCCGTTTCAGTCCGCCACCAGCCATTGCCCGTCCCGCATCAGCTCCCGCCCGTCCAGCTCGTTGGCCTCGCGCCACGCCTGCACGCGCTGCGGCCGGACACGGAAGTACAGGTAGGGCGTGGTGAGTCGGCGCGGGTCGAAGCCGGTCCTGGCCGCGAAGCGGTCGGCCTCCTCCTCGGGCAGCTGGGCAAGGGTGAGTGTGTCGGCCGTTCCCTCGATCATCACGACGTCACGGGTCGGTCCGATGCCGAGGCGTGCTCTGCCGGTGGTCCTCAGGTTCCGGCCCGTCGGACTGTTGGCCGGCGTGGCCAGCAGCAGGGTCGAGCCGTTCCAGAGGAAGGAGAGCGGGACGAGATACGGCACGCCTGCGTCGACCTCGGCGGTGGCGACCCACACGTCCTCGTCGTGCTCCAGTCGGTGCAGGGTGTCCTGCTTGCGCTGCTTGGCGGGGCGTGCGGGCTGCGGCGCCATCGTCGAACGGCCTCCTCATGGTGCGGTGTTGACGGATGTGTCCAGTGTGACTGTGGGGCGTGCGGCCCGGGGCCGGTTTTCCGCCAGCCGAGCCGCCGCGGCACTGAGCAGCAGGTCCAAAGCCGCCGGGTAGGAGCTGTGCGGCATGTCCGCCACGAGATGGCGGGCGGTGGCGGCGATGTGCGGGTGGGTGTCGGCGGGCAGTCGCGCGTACGTGGCCCGCCAGACGGCCGCCTCCGCCTCCCGCGCGGCCTTCGGCATCGCCAGGCTCGCCGAGTCGAGGGCGCCGTGGGCGAGGGCCTGGTCGACGAACACGTGGTAGATCCGCACCGCCTCGGCGTCGGGGAATCCGGCGCGGCGCAGCACACCGAGGATGGTCTCGACGGCCTGGATCTCGTACGCCCGCCCGGTCACCCGGTACGAGCTGAGCACGGCCGCCCGGGGGTGCGCGAGGGCCCCCGCGTGCATGCGCAGGCCGAGGTCGCGCAGGTCGGCGCGCCAGTCGCCGGTGGGGCGCCAGGTGCGCAGCGTGCGGCCGATGAGTTCGTCGGCGATGGCGAGCATCAGGTCGTCGGTGTGCCGGAAGTACCGGTACAGCGAGCTGGGGTCGGCTCCGAGGGCGCGGCCGAGGCGGCGTACCGAGAGGGCGTCGGCGCCGTGCTCCTCGATGAGCCGCAGGGCCGTCTCCACGATCAATGCCTCGGACAGGACGACGCCCTGCTTGGTGGGGCGCCTGCGTTGCCGGGCGGTGGGCGGGACGACGCGCTCGCTCATGGATGCCTCCCTCGGGCCGGTGCCCGGCACCTTATGACAACACTGTTGACCTGTTAAGCCCCCGGACAGTTTCATGTCCGCTCATCGGGGCCGTCCAGGCCCCCCGGTGCGAGCGGAGACCGGCCATGTCCGACAACCCCTACAGCGTCGACCCTCCAGCGCGGCCCGCGCTGCGCAAGTCCCTCGGCGTCCTCGACGGCGTCGCCATCGCCGCGTCCAGCACGGCCGCGACCACCAGCATCGGCATCGGCCTCGGAGTCACGGCCGGGGTGGTCGGCCTGCATCTGCCGGCGATCATGCTGCTCGCGTTCCTGCCGATCCTCGGCATCGCGGGCGCCTACTCCCGGCTCAACAAGGTCGAGCCCAACGCGGGCAACGGCTATGTGTGGGTGGGCCGTTCGCTCACGCCCTGGCTGGGCTTCCTGGTGGGCTGGGTGAACATCGTGGCGGTGGTGGCGTTCCTCGCGTACACCACGGCGGTCACCGGCTCGGCGCTGCTCCAACTCGCGGGAGACGCCGGAGTGCACCGGGTGGGCGGGCTCGCGCTGGACCCGGGTTCCACCGCGCAGACCACGGCGCTCGGCATCCTGGTCCTGGTGGCGGTCACGCTGACCGCCGTGACCGGCATCCGCACCGCCGCGCGGCTCCAGGCCGGGCTGCTGGTCTTCGAGTACGTCGTCCTGCTGGGCTTTTGCGGATACGGCATCGTCACCGGCCCGCACGACTTCAGCCTGAGCTGGTTCGACCCGTTCGCGATCCCGTCGGCGACGGCGCTCGCCCAGGGGATGCTGCTGTCGGTGTTCTGCTACTGGGGCTTCGAGTCGGCGTTCAGCGTCAACGAGGAGGTCCGCGACCCGCGCGACGCGTCCAAGGCCGGGATCACCACCCTGTTCACCATGCTGGCGCTGTTCCTGCTCGGCTCGGTCGCCTTCCAACGCGTGCTGTCCGAGGAGGAGTTGGTCGGCCACGGCCCCGAGGGCCTCGCCTTCTTCGGCGAGCGGCTGGCGTCCCAGCCCTGGGCCGCTCTTCCGCTGATCGCCCTGATGTTCTCGGCGGTCGCCTCGCTGCAGGCCGGGGTGATCCCGACGGCCCGGGCGATGTTCGCGATGAGCCGGGACCGTACGCTCGGACCGGTGTGGTCCAAGGTCAGCCCCCGGTACGGCACTCCCGCCGCCGGAACCGTACTCATCGGCTCGCTGGCGGCGGTCGTCGCGGCGCTCGCGCTGGTCATCCCGCGTCTGGCCGACATGATCATGGCGACGGTGAGCGCCGTGGGCATCGTGGTCGCCCTGTCGTACGCGCTCACGGCTCTCGCGGCGGCGGTCCGCTTCCGCTCGCTGCTGCGTGAGGACTGGCGGCAGGGGGTGCGCGCGGTCGTCCTGCCCGCCCTGAGCGCGGCCGTGCTGCTCGGCCTCGGCGGCTACCTCGGCTGGTCGTTCTACACCTCCGCCGACCACTTCGAAGTCAGCGCGGACAACGGGTGGTTCCTCCTCGCCACTCCCCTGGCGATGATCGCGTCCGGCTTCGTGGCCGCCGCGTGGGCCAAGTGGGGGCGCAGGTCGCCCTACTTCCGGACCGGCAAGGGCACCGACGCCGACGCACCCCAGCTCCTCACCAGCGCATCCCGATAACCCGACCAGGAAACGGACCATGCACGCAGATCTCCTCTTCACCGGCGGCCCCGTCCTCACCCCCGAGGGCCGCACCGCGACCGCCGTGGCCGTCACCGGCGACCGCATCACGGCCGTAGGACGGGAGGAGGTGCACGATCTCGCCGGGCCGCGGACCGAGGTGGTGGACCTCGCCGGGCGGCTGCTGCTGCCCGGCTTCCAGGACGCGCACGTGCATCCGGTGCCGGCGGGACTGGAACTCACCCAGTGCGACCTGACCGGGGCGAGGACGGCCGACGAGACGCTGGCCGCGGTGCGCGCCTACGCCGACGCGCACCCCGACCGGGAGTGGATCAGCGGCGGCGGCTGGTCGATGGAGGCCTTCGAGGGCGGTACGCCGACGAAGGAGCTGCTGGACGCCGTCGTCCCCGACCGGCCGGTCTATCTGCCCAACCGCGACCATCACGGCGCCTGGGTCAACAGCCGCGCCCTCGCGCTCGCCGGCATCACGCGCGACACGCCCGACCCGGCCGACGGGCGGATCGACCGGGACGCCTCCGGTGAGCCGAGCGGGACCTTGCAGGAGGGGGCGATGCAGCTCGTGGGCCGGCTCACCCCGCCGGCCACACCGGCCGACCGGCTGGCGGCCCTGTTGCACGCCCAGCGGCATCTGCACGCGCTCGGCATCACGGCCTGGCAGGACGCGCTGGTCGGGGAGTTCCTCGGCATGGACGACCCGTCCGAGGCGTATCTGGCGGCGGCGCGGGACGGCTCGCTGACCGCCCGCGTCGTCGGGGCGCTGTGGTGGGACCGCGAGCGCGGCGCCGAGCAGATTCCCGAACTGGTCGAGCGGCGGGCCGCGTTGAGCCACGGCCGGTTCCGCGCGACCAGCGTCAAGCTGATGCTGGACGGCGTCGCCGAGACCGGCACGGCCGCCCTGCTGGACCCCTACCTCGACAAGTGCGGCTGCGCCACCGCCAACCGGGGCACCGCCTTCATCGACGCCGGGCAACTGCCCAAGTACGTGACCGAGTTGGACGCGCTCGGCTTCCAGTGTCACTTCCACGCCCTGGGCGACCGGGCCGTACGCGACGCGCTGGACGCGATCGAGGCCGCGCGCGCCGCGAACGGGCCGAGCGACACGCGGCCCCACCTGGCCCATCTCCAGGTCGTTCAGCCCACCGACGTGCCGCGCTTCGCCCGGCTCGGCGCCACCGCGAACATCCAGCCGCTGTGGGCCGCGCACGAACCCCAGATGGACGAGCTGACCATTCCCTTCCTGGGACCCGAACGGGCCGCCTGGCAGTACCCGTTCGGCGCGCTGCTGCGCTCCGGCGCCCGGCTCGCGGCCGGCAGCGACTGGCCGGTGAGCAGCCCCGATCCGCTGCAGGGGATCCATGTCGCGGTCAACCGTGTGACACCCGAAGGCGGCGACACGCCGGTGTTCCTGCCGGGCGAACGCATCGGACTCGCCGAGGCGCTCACGGCCTACACGGCGGGATCGGCGTATGTGAACCACCTCGACGAAGCGGGCGAGGTGCGCGCCGGGGCGCTCGCGGATCTCGTGGTCCTGGACCGTGATCCGTTCGAGGGTCCGACGGAGGCGATCACTCAGACGCGTGTATCTCTCACTTATGTCGGGGGCGCGCAAGTGTACGCAGCTCAAGGGGCATGAGCAGTAACGCAGATCACGGTCCGGTTACGGTGTAGATCATTTACGCTCTGGGCAGCTTGATACCGCTTCTCGGTTCAACTTTCGAACACCGAAGCCCAGTTCGAGTGCTCGGAGGCCGTCTCGATGGCCGTCTGTTTCGCAGGGTTGGGGGGCCCTGCGGTTCGTCTCCCGAAAGGAAGTGCATGCCCCAGGACGGCACGCCCGGCCTCCCCTTCGGCATCCGCGTCAGCAGACATCCGGTTCTCCCTGGCCTTCCACACGGCCGTCGATCGGTTCCGTTGTCATGACCACAGCTAGATGGGAGACCGGTGTGAAATCTCGAGTCGTAGGTGCCGTTGCGACGGCGGTCGCCAACAGCTTGATCCCGGCACAGCCAAGCGCCCAACTCCAGCCCACGGAGGCGGGGAACACCCTGGCCCGCCTCTTGCTGAAACGCATCAACGGGAGCACGGAGCAGTACCGAAGGTCCCGGAGCGCCGCTCAGCAGCGGCTGGACGCACTCGGATCCCGCCACCCCGGCACCACGCTGCATCTGGAGGGGGCCCTCCATCTGGCGCAGCCCGCCATCCTCCCGCCCGACGAGGAGGGCTACGCCAGGTTGAGGCACCTCGACACCAACCTGCGCATGATCGAAGCGTCCTTCCCCCAGGTCAGCACCGATATCGAGGTCTGCCGACTGACCTGCATGATGCTGGAAGGGGCTTGGCGGAGCCGGGCACTGACCCCGCCGCGCGAGGAGGAGCGGACAACCGCCTGCGCCTGCCCTCTGTGCCGTCGAATACCCACGCCCCCCGCTCGCACGCTGGGTGACTACGGTTGGCGGCAGAGTGCCGGTCGTCCCCTCACAGTCAAGACCTGGCCGTACCGCCGGGAACTCGACAGCGTCCTGACCGGTGGATGGTCCTGGACCCGGCAGTTGAACGACCTTGAACGGGACATGGGCCACCGCCACCGCTTCGAGGACGACATCCTCGTCTTCCATGAATACAAACGCGTGATCGACACCATCGACACCACGCGCCTCACCCAGCTCGCCGAAGACCGCCTGGCCGAGAACTTCAGCACCAACAGCGCGCGGGCCCTGGTCAGCGGACTCTTCGCGGCCCACAAGCGATCCGTCGACGAGTACTGGCTCCGGCAGCACGCCTCGGGCAGCGTCACGCTCCCCCAGACCAACCCGCTCAGCCAGAGCACCTACTCGATCCTGCAGATGCTGGACTGCCTGTTCTGGCACGTCGCACCCGACACCGAACTCTGGCAGGAGGAGAACCTCGCCTCCCTGCTGCTGTGCCGCGTCATCGACGACATGACCGACGTCCGAGCCGACGCCCTCACCGGCGAGATCAGCAACTTCTGGCTCGCCGAGATGCCCGCCCACACCAAGGCCTTCTACGCCGCCTGCGCCATAGCCCTGGTCAAGTACGGCTGCATGCCCGAGGCGCACACCTCGATGTGGAACACCTGGCTGATGACCACCACCATCACCTGGATGGGGCTCACGGGCCGCCACGCCCTGTGGTTCGACGGCATCACCCAGGGCCTCCCCCCGACCGACGACTGCCCGTTGTGCGACCTGCAGCCCGACCCGTGCACCGGCATCCTCACCGACGGCACCACCCTGACCATCGCCCCGCGGCCCACAGCACCGGCACTGAGCACCCGGACCGCCGAGCTGTCCGCACGCTGCCGAGCCCAACACCCCGGGACATGGCCCCTCTTCGACGCCGAGCTCCATGCCTTCGAAGCACTGCACGGCCCCTGGCACGGCAACGTCGACAGCACATGGGAGATCCTGCGCCGCACCTACATCGCCGCCGTGGAGGCATCCAGAGCCGCACCGTCCCAGACCCGCGCCCGTGAGGTCCAACAAGACGCCGGCGTGGTCGGATCCGAGAAGTTCCACACCCTGCACGACCCTCGAACCGGAAGGGAGGACACCGCGCTGATCGCCTACATGTTCGCCGGTGCCCACCCGCATTTCCTCTGGAACGCCACGGGATACCGTCCCACGGGCGTCGAGGGCGACTGGCTCGACGGCTGACGCCGCGATCCTCTCAGGAGCAGGACACGACGCTGCCCGGCCGGATTCCGGCCGGGCAGCGGTCTTTTGGTGTGGCCTAGACGGCGAACTCGACCGGCAGACTGTCCAGCCGGGACTGCCACGTGGTGGCGGTCGAGCCGAGTTCCTCCGGCGGTACGGCCAGGCGCAGGCCCGTCAGCCGGTGCAGCAGGACGTCCACGCCGACCTCGATGATGGACTGGCCGATGTTCTGCCCGGGGCACTCGTGCGGACCGGCGCTGAAGGCCAGGTGCGACTGGTTGCCCTGGACCGCCACGCCCTCGTCGGGCCGGATCTCCGGGTCGACGTTGCCCGGGGCGAGGCCGAGGAGGAGCAGGTCGCCCTCCTCGATGTCGTGCCCGCCGAGCTCCAGCTCGCTGGTCGCGAACCGCGCCGGCAGGACGGACAGTGGCGGAGTGTTCCACATGACCTCCTCCACCACGGCGGACACGTTCAGCTGACCGCTGATCAGCCCGGACAGCCGCGCCGTGTCGGTCAGGAGCAGCTCCAGCACCCGGGCCAGCAGGTTGCTGGTCGTGGTGTGGGCGGCGATCAGCACCAGGCGCAGATGGCTGACGACCTCGTCCTCGTCCAGCGCCGCCGGGTGCTCCAACAGGGCGGTGGTGAAGTCCGAGCCCGGTTCGGTCCGCTTGCGCTGGGCGAGTTCGCCCAGGATCTCCATGATGTGCCCGTTGTGTACGAGGGCGTCCTCGCCGCCCTTGAAGACCTGCGCGCACGACTCGACCAGACGTAGCCCGTCCGCCTGGGGAAGGCCCAGGATCCGGGTGAGCACGAGCATCGGCAGCTGATCGGCGTAGTCGGCCACCAGGTCGGCGCGCCCTGCGTCGGCGAACGCGTCGATCTGCTTGTTCGCGAAGTACGTGGCGTGCCGCCGGATGCCGCGGCTGGAGGCGGCCAGCAGTCCGTCGGTGACCGCGCCGCGCAGTCTGCGGTGCGGCTCTCCGTCCTGGGAGACGCAGTCGGGCCGCCAGCCCACCATCGGCACCAGCGGATGGGACTCCGCTATCCGGCCCTCCCGCCAGTCCCGCCAGATGCGGGCGTCCCGGCTGAACTGACGGGGGTTGTCCAGCACCCGCCGGTTGTCGCGGTAGCCGAGCACCAGCCAGGCGGGAACGTCACCCTCCAGCAGCACCGGTGCGACAGAGCCGTGCTCCTTGCGCAGCCGCTCGTAGATGGCCTGCGGGTCGGTGGCCGCGTCCGGGCCGTACAGCCGCGTGAGCTCTGCCCCGCCGTGCGCGACGGGGCACCCGCGGGGCGCGTCGGGACCGTTTGAAGTCTGCTCGTTCATCGGGGCTCCAGTGCGATGGAGGAGCGATCCTTCAAGTGACGTATCAGCGCGACGAGCACGTCACGGCTGGAGGCCCGGTCCCGGGCGTCGCAGGCCACGACCGGGATGTGCTCGGGGATGTCCAGGGCGTCCCGGATCTCCTCGACCGGATAGTCCTTGGAGTCGGGGAAGACGTTCAGCGCGACGACGAACGGGACGTCCTGCCGCTCCATCTCCTCGATGGCCCGGAAGCTGGAGGCGAGCCGGCGGGTGTCCACCAGGACGACCGCGCCGAGCGCGCCCTTGAACAGGCCGTTCCACAGGAACCAGAACCGCTCCTGGCCGGGCGTGCCGAACAGGTACAGCATCAGGGTGTCGTTGAGGCTGATCTTGCCGAAGTCCAGGCTGACGGTGGTCTCCGTCTTGTCGGCGACGCCGATGAGGTGGTCGACGTCGGCACTGGCCTGGGTGAGGGTCTCCTCGGTGGTGAGCGGCTTGATGTCGCTCACCGAGCGGACCATGGTGGTCTTCCCCGTGCCGAAGCCACCGGCGATCATCACCTTCACCGAGCGGGTGCCCCCGCCACCCGGCCCGCCGGAATGGTCAAAGCCTTTGAAGTCCACTGAGTACCTCCTCAAGGAGCGCGAGGTCGGGCCCGCGACCGGCGTTGTGCGCCGGGATCGGGTCACGGGCTTCGACGTGGCCTGCCTCCAGCAGATCCGTCAGCAGCACCGCGAGAATGTTGAAGGGCAGTCCGAGGTGGGCGCCCAGTTCGGCCGCCGACAGCGGATCGCGGCAGCGCCGGAGGATCTCCTCGTGCTCGTGCTGCAAGCCCGGTGCGGGCGCGGTGCGGGAGACGATGAGGGTAGCCACGTCGAGACTCGACGCCGAACCGCCCGGTCCGCTACGCCCCTTGGTGAGGACGTAGTAGCGCTCGAGACCGGACGGGTTCATGGGCCGGCGGGGAGCACTCATCCAGAGTGCTCCTCCAGGCGCGGAGTGGTGCCGAGCAACTCACCCATCCTGCGCGCCAGGTCCCTCATCTGATGGCCGAGCAGGCCCTGGTCGAGGCCCTCCCGGGCGAGGACGCCGAGATAGGTCTCCACCCCGGCCCGTACGACGAAGAGGTGACCGCCGTCGACCTCGATCATCGCCAGCCTGAGCTGCCCCGCGTACTTGGGGAACTGCTCGGCGACCGGCTGGGCCAGCGCCTGCAGTCCGGCCACCACGGCCGCGAAGCGGTCCACGTCGTCGGGGTCCTCGGCACCGTAGGAGGTGATGGCCTTGCCGTCGCTGGAGGCCACGAGGGCGAAGTTGATCTCCTGGATGCTCTCCACCAGATCGCGGAGCGCCCAGCTCACATCGGTTCCCTGTTGCGTCATGGGACTAGTCGCTCTCTTCGGTGCGGTGCTGCTCGGTGGACTCGCGGCCGTGGGCAGTCGCGCCTTCCTCGCCGGGCTCGCGGCCCGCGGTGGCGAAGGCGGCCAGGCCGGCGAAGGACGCGTCGGGCGGAACGGCCACGACGCTGGCCGTGTCCTCGCTCCGCTCCGGGCGCTCGGCCGGCTCGTGGCGTGCCGCCTCGTGCCGTTTGCTGCGTCGCCGGGGCAGACCGCCGGGCGTGGTCTCCACGGCGTCGGCCGCATCGGCTGTGGCCGCCTGGGCGACCGGCTGATCGCGGGCCGGGGCGACCGCGGTGGCCGGTGCCGTCGGCGCCGCCTGGGTGGCGGAGGCGGCCGCGGGCAGCGGGCTGAAGTACTTGTGCGGGACCACGACCACCACTGAGGTGCCGAGCCACGGCGAGTCCGCGAAGGTGACACGGATGCCGTAGCGGCGGGCGAGGATGCCGACGACGCGCAGACCGATGTTCGCGTCCTCCGAGATGCCGCCCAGACCCGCGCCGGGCTCGGTGCCGGTGAGGGCGTACTCGGCCTCGCGCTTCTTCTCCTCGCTCAGGCCCTTGCCGGAGTCCTGGATCTCGATGCCGACGCCGTTCGGGACCTCCTTGCCGGAGACGATCACCGGCTCGGTGGGCGGCGAATAGCGGGCCGCGTTGTCCAGCAGGTGGGCGAAGATCAGCGTGAGGTGGTCGACGAGGCCGCCGTCGACGCCGAGTTCGGGCAGATGGCGTACGTCGATCCGGTGGAAGTCCTTGATCCGGCCGATGCCGCCGCGGACCACGCTGAGCAGACGCTGCGGCTCCTGCCACTGCCGGCCGGGCCGGTCCGAGCCGCCGAGCACGCTGATGCTGGCGGCGAGACAGTCGGCGGGGCCGATCGCCTGGTCGAGCTCCATCAGTCCGCGGGCGACGGCCGGCAGCCGGCCGTGCTCGCCCTGCAGCTCGTGCAGCCGGCCGCGGAGCTTGCTGGTCAGTACGTGGATCCGGTTGCCGACACTGATCACGGCCTGCTCGGCGGAGGTCGAGCGGTTGAACTCCTCCTCGACTCCGATCAGGGAGGTCCGCAGCACCTTGCGCAGGCTGGTCTGCAGTTCGGCGCTGACCTTGGCGCACTGGTTGACGCTCGGCAGGACGTCGTCGATGGCGTCGCCCGCGCGCAGTTGGCGCAGCGCCTCGGGGAGCTGCTCGTCGGCGAGCCGGGCGACGGCGGCCAGTTGGTGGGCCAGCTGCTCCTGCCATACCTCGGCCTGGTCGGCGAGCTGGGCTTCGTAGGACTGGGCCTGGGCGGCGATCCGCTCCTCGTAGGACGCGCCGGCCTCGGCCAGCTGTTCCTCGTACGCCCGGACCTGCTCGGCCAGTTGGGCCTCATAGGCGCCGGACTGTTCGACGAGGCGGCTCTCCAGGGCGGCGCGGTCGGCGCTGAACTTCCGCTCCAGGCCCGCCACATGCTGCTGCCACTGCTGCGAGTGCTCGGCCTGCGAGGTGCGGAACTCGCCCTCGGACCTGGTCAACTGCGCCCGGGTTCGCAGCAGGAGGCGCACACACACGGTGCTGGCCGCGGTCGCCGCGACTCCCGCGACGCCGGCGGTTATTCGGTCGGAGCTCATGAACGTGGCGGCAACCGTCCCACCTCCTAAAGCCAGTGGCATCAGCCACCAGCTGTACCAGGCGACAGGGGGCCGCGCCGCCGGCGGCGGAGTGGCGAGTTCCATCAGCATCCTTCGAGGCAACGATCGATCAAGGGGGGTGTGCAAGGCGATCGCACTCATGAGTACGCACCACGAGATGACCGATCAGGAGCGAATCCTGACCGAGTCAACTCGCAGCGCCGAACGGGAGCCTATCGGGTTTGAACACCAAAGGATCAACCGCACAGGTGGACGGAAGTGAGGGTTCCGTCACTGTCCGCCAAGAGAACGTACATCGACAAATGCCTTTACTGACCTGCAGAGTCGGAGAAATCGACGCGGTCGAAGGAGCCCTCGGGCACGGGTACGTCGCCGAGTTGGGCGGTGTTCATCGTGCGGGGGTCGAGACGCTGTCCGCCGCCTGGAACGTGCGCCGGTACGCCTGCGGTGAGACGCCGATCGCGGCGTGCAGGTGCTGGCGCAGGGATGCGCCCGTGGCGAAGCCGACCCGGCCGGCGATCTGATCGACCGACAGATCGCTGGACTCCAGCAGATGCCGGGCGCGGACGACGCGCTGCTGGATGAGCCAGCGGCCGGGGCTGAGGCCGACCTCGTCGTTGAAGCGGCGCGCGAAGGTACGCATGCTCATGCGGGCGTGGGCGGCGAGGTCGGCCAGAGCGAGGGGCTCGTCCAGGCGCTCCAGGGCCCAGGCGCGGGTGGCGGCTGTGCTCGCGGCTCCGATCTCCGGCACCGGCTGCTCGATGTACTGGGCCTGGCCGCCGTCCCTGAAGGGGGGCACGACGCAGCGCCGGGCCACCGTGTTGGCCAGTTCGCCGCCGTGGTCGGTGCGGACGATGTGCAGGCAGACGTCGACGCCGGAGGCGGCGCCGGCCGAGGTGAGGATCCGGCCGTCGTGGACGAAGAGGACGTCCGGGTCCAGGTCGATGTGCGGGTAGCGGCGCCGGAAGAGGTCGGTCACGTTCCAGTGCGTGGTGGCCTGCCGGCCGTCGAGCAGACCGGCCGCGGCGAGGACGAAGGCCGCGGTGCAGATGGACACGATGCGGGCGTCCGGGCGGATCCGCGCGAGCGCGGCGGCGACGTCGGCGGGCAGCTCCGTGGGGATGTACGGGACGGCCACGGAGGCGACCACCACGGTGTCGGCCGTGGCGAGGATCTCCGGGCCGTGCTGGACTCCGATCGTGAAGTCCGCGTTGCTGCGCACCGGGCGGCCGTCGACGCTGCAGGTCAGCACCTCGTACCGGCCGTCGGCCGCGCCGAAGATCCGGCTGGGGATGCCCAGCTCGAAGGGGTAGACGCCGTCGAGGGCCAGCACCACGACCCGTTCCACACGCCGCCCGCCCTGTCGTTCGCCCTGTCGTTCGTCTTGTCGCTCACCACACATGGCATGATTCTATCGAAGGTTGGCAATCGTGCCATTTTCCTGTCCGGCGTCGCCCGGCAGGCTGGTTCACCATGAGCACTGTGAACACGATGCGAGCCATCAGCCAGGACGTCCTCGGCGGTCCCGAGGTCCTGAAGGAAGTGGAGCTGGAGCGCCCGGCCCCGCGCCCCAACGAGGTACTGGTCCGCGTCCGCGCCGCGGGCGTCAACCCGACCGACTGGAAGCACCGCGCGACCGGCGGCTTCCTGGGCGAGCCGCCCTTCGTCCTGGGCTGGGACGTCTCCGGCGTGGTCGAGGCGGTCGGCATCGGCGTGGCCCGGTTCCAGCCCGGCGACGAGGTCTTCGGGATGCTGTCCTACCCCTTCGGTCACGGCTCGCACGCCGAGTACGTCACCGCGCCGGCCCGCGTCTTCGCGCACAAGCCGGCCTCGATCGACCATGTGCAGGCGGGCGCGCTGCCGCTGGTCTCCCTCACCGCCTGGCAGGCCCTGGTCGAGTACGCGAACGTGCAGCGGGGCCAGCGGGTGCTGATCCACGCCGCCGCCGGCGGGGTGGGGCACGTGGCCGTGCAGATCGCCAAGGCGCGGGGCGCATATGTGATCGGGACGGCGAGCGCGGGCAAGCACGGCTTCCTGCGCGGGATCGGCGTGGACGAGGCGATCGACTACCGGGAGACCGACTTCGCCGAGGCCGTGAAGGACGTGGACGTCGTCCTGGACACGCTCGGCGGCGACACCTCGACGCGGTCGCTGCGCGTGCTGCGCCCCGGCGGGCTCGTCGTGTCGATCCTGCCGGTCGGTTCGGGCGAGTTCCACGAGGAGGCCGAGCGGCTGGGCGTCCGGTCGCTGCGGATGCTCGTCGACGCCTCGCACAGCGGAATGAAGGCGATCGCGGCGCTGGCGGAGGCGGGGAAGCTGCGCGCCACGATCGCCGGTACCTTCCCGTTGGCCGAGGCCGCCGAGGCACACGCGCTCGGCGACACCGGCCGGACCACGGGGAAGCTGGTCCTGACGGTCGACTGAGTCAGAACGTCAGCACGGGCTTGATCGCCTTGCCCGCGCCCATGTCCCGTACCGCCTGGTCGATGTCCGCGAACGGATAGGTGCTGATCAGGCGGTCCAGCGGGAGCCGCCCCTCCTTCACCAGCCGGACCAGGGCGGGGATGAACGTCCGGGTCTCGGCGTCGCCGAGGGTGAGGCCGACGACCTGCTTGCCGCCGAGCAGCCCGTTGACGTCGAGTGCGACCTCGGTGCCGAACGGCGGGGCACCGACGACGACCAGGGTGCCGCGGGCGGCGAGCGCGTCGACGCCCTGGCGCAGGACGCCGACGTTGCCCGTGGTCTCGACGACGCCGTCGGCGCCCTGGCCTCCGGTGATCCGGCCGAGCGCCTCGGCGAGGTCGGCCTCGGCGGCGTTGACGGTGTGGGTGGCGCCCAACTCCTTGGCCAGTGACAGGCGTTCGCCGATCCGGTCGACGGCGACGATGTTGGTGGCGGGGGTGAGCGCGGCGGCCATGACCGCGGAGAGGCCGACGGCTCCGGCGCCGAGGACGACGACCGTGCTGCCGGTGACCGGCTTCAGTACGTTCCAGACGGCGCCGACGCCGGTCTGCACTCCGCAGCCCAGCGGGGCGATCGACTCCAGCGGGACGTCGGGGTCGACCTTGACGAGGCTGCGCTCGTCCACCAACGCCCGCTCGGCGAAGGAGGACTGCCCGAAGAAGTGGCCGCCGAGCGCCTCGCCGTCCCGGCTGATCGTGCTGGTGCCGTCGGCTCGGTGCCCGCCGATGAGGTTCAGCGGCAGCCAGGTCGCGCAGTACGCCGGGTGGCCGCCGCGGCAGTTGCGGCAGTCCCCGCACGAGGTGAACGACAGCACGACGTGGTCGCCCGGCGCGACGCCGGTCACGTCCGGGCCGACGGCCTCGACGACGCCCGCGCCCTCGTGGCCCAGGACGCCGGGGAGCGGGAAGGGCAGCCCGCCACTGGCCACGCCGAGGTCCGTGTGACACAGGCCGGTCGCCACCATGCGGACGACGGCCTCGTGCGGTCCGGGCTCGTCGAGCTCGACGTCGGAGAGGGTGAAGGGCGCTCCGCCGGACTCGACGACGGCGGCACGGGTGGGGATGGTCATGGAACGGATCTCCTTGGCGGTGCGCTCAGTCGAGCGAGACGACGACGGACTTGGTGGTGGTGTAGGCGTCGAGCGCCTCGGGGCCGTACTCCCGGCCGAAGCCGGAGTCCTTGACGCCGCCGAAGGGGACCGCCGGGTCGAGCATCGCCCAGTCGTTGACCCAGACGATGCCGGCGGCCAGCCGGTCGGCGACGCGGTGGGCGCGGGCCAGGTTGCCGGTCTGGACGCCGGAGGCCAGTCCGTACGGCGTGGAGTTGGCGAGCTCGATCGCCTCGTCCTCGGAGTCGAAGGGCTGGACGGTGAGGACCGGGCCGAAGATCTCCTCCTGGATCACCCGGGAGTCGTTCGGCAGGTCGGCGATCACGGTCGGCCTGTAGTAGTAGCCGCCGTCGAGGTCGAGCCGCTCACCGCCGCAGACGACGCGGCCGCCCTCCTTGCGGGCCAGGTCGACGTACTCCTCGACCTTGCGCAGGTGCCGCTCCCCCGCCATCGGGCCGACGACGGTCTCCGGCTTGCGCGGGTCGCCGAGCGGTACGCCGGGCACGGCGTCGGCGAGGATGCCGAGCAGCGTGCTGTAGACCTGGCGCGCCACCAGCAGTCGCGGCCCGCCCATGCAGAACTGCCCGGTGTTGAAGACGAACCCCTTGATGATCGCGCCGACGGCCTTCTCCAGATCGGCGTCCTCGAAGACGAGGTGGGCCGCGTTGCCGCCGAGTTCCATGGTGACGGGCTTGAGCGACTCACCGGCGATGCCGGCGACCTTCCGGCCGACCGTGGTCGAGCCGGTGAAGGCGACCTTGTCGACACCGGAGTTCCGCAGCAGCGCCTCGCCGGCCGCGGGTCCGCCGGTGACGACGTTGACCACGCCGTCCGGGACACCGGCCCGCTTGAACAGCTCGGCCATGTACAGGGCACTGAGCGGGGTCTCCTCGGCGGGCTTGTGCACCACCGTGTTGCCCGCCGCCAGCGCCGGGGCGATCTTCGAACCGGCCAGGATGAGCGGGAAGTTGTACGGCGTGATCGCCGCGACCACGCCGAGCGGCCGGCGCCGGACGTAGGCGAGGGCGTTCATGGGTGTGTCCCGGACGGAGCCGTCCAGGGCGTGGGCGAGGGCGGCGAAGTGCTCGTAGTCGTTGGCCGCGTTGGTGACGTCCACGGCGTGCGCGAGCGTGATCGGCTTGCCGACGTCGCGGCTCTCCAGTTCCGCGATGGTGTCGGCGTTCTCCCGGATCAGCGCGGCGACCCGGTGCAGCACCCGGCCGCGCTCACGGCCGCTCAGCCCGGACCAGGCACCGTCGTCGAAGGCGTCCCGCGCGGCGCGTACGGCCGCGTCCACGTCGGCGGCACCGGCGTCCGCGACGGTGGTGACGACCGCGCCCCGCGAGGGGTCGACCACCTCGGTGCGCGCTCCGTCGGCGGCCTCGCGCCACTGGCCCCCGATGAACAACCGACCGGGTTCGATCTCGAAGGTGGTCATCACCACTCCTCAGCCTCATCGCCAAGATTTCAACCAACAGGAATCCTGTGTGTTCCGCAGTCTCATTACAGACAGGTTTCCTGTCAATGCTCTAGGCTGAACTCATGCTCGACACCCAGGCAACCAAGGCACCTCCGTCGCTTCTCTACATGGTGAAGCAGGTGGAGCTTGTCGTGCGCTCCCACCTGGACGAGCTGGTCAAGCCGTCCGGGATCACCGCGCTGCAGTACACCGCGCTCACCGTGCTGCAGCGACACGACGGACTGTCGGCCGCCCAGCTGGCCCGCGACTCGTTCGTCACCGCGCAGTCGATCGCCGACCTGGTGCGCAGCCTGGAGACCCGCGGCCTCGTCCGCCGGGAGCGCAACCCGCGCAATCGCCGGGAGCTGCTGATCCTGCTGACCGACGAAGGCCGCGAACTGCTCGCGCGGCACGAGGGATCCGTACGGGAACTGGAGGAGCGGATGGTGCGGGACCTCACGGCCCATCAGACCGAGCAGTTCCGCCAGGCACTCTCCAAGGCTTGGCACGCGTTGTCCTAGCCGTGCCCCACGCGTCGTCCCGTACGTCTCGCGAAACCTCTGTCGCAATTCGAAGACATATGTCAATCGAACATGCTCAGATTCGCTCGATCGAGGGTAACTTGCAGTGCGGGGACTGGATTTGAGCAGCCGCCGCAAGTGAGCAGGTTGGAGGCGATGTCGTCGTGCAGCAGGTACCTGCGCCGTTCAGTCGGCATCTGCGTGTCCACCAGCACCGGGACCACGCGGTGCTGGAGTTCCTCGGTGAGATCGACATCGCGGCGGCAGTGGAGATAGCCCCGTACCTGGACCGGGTGACGACGCACCCCGACGCCCGGATCGTGATCGACCTCAGGAGCGTCGAGTTCTTCGACTGCTCCGGGCTGCGTCTGCTGTACCGGGCCCGCAGCCGGGTGCTCGACCACGGCGGGCAGCTGCACCTGGTCTGCACCCACCCGCTCACCCTGCGCGTCCTGAGGATCACCGGTCTGTCCCGGCTGCTCCCACCGCATCCGACGCCGGACGCGGCCCTGGGCCAGCCCGAGGCCACGTCCGGCACGTTATGAGGCGACCAGTGAGGGCACCAGCGAGGGCACCTACTTCACGATCTTGGTGACCTGACCGGCCCCCACCGTCCGGCCGCCCTCGCGGATGGCGAATTTCAGCCCTTCTTCCATGGCGATGGGCTGGATGAGCTGGACATGCATGCCGGTGTTGTCGCCCGGCATGACCATCTCGGTGCCCTTGGGCAGCGTGACCACGCCCGTCACGTCCGTCGTACGGAAGTAGAACTGCGGGCGGTAGTTCTGGAAGAAGGGCGTGTGCCGACCGCCCTCGTCCTTCGACAGGATGTAGGCCTGCGCCTCGAACTCCGTGTGCGGGGTGACCGAGCCGGGCTTGATGACGACCTGGCCGCGCTCGACGTCCTCGCGCTTCACGCCCCGCAGCAGCAGCCCGACGTTCTCCCCCGCCCGGCCCTCGTCGAGGAGCTTGCGGAACATCTCGATGCCGGTGACCGTGGTCTTCGTCTTCTGGTCGTGGATGCCGATGATCTCGACCTCGCTGTGCACGAGCAGCTTGCCGCGCTCGATCCGTCCGGTGACGACCGTGCCGCGCCCGGTGATCGTGAAGACATCCTCGATCGGCATCAGGAACGGCTTGTCGACATCGCGCTCCGGCTCCGGAACGGCCGTGTCGACGGCGTCCAGCAGATCGAGCACCGACCGGGCCCACTCCGGGTCCCCCTCCAAGGCCTTGAGCGCGGAGACCTTGACCACCGGGACGTCGTCGCCCGGGAACTCGTACTCCGTGAGCAGCTCGCGCACCTCCAACTCCACGAGCTCCAGGATCTCCTCGTCGTCGACCATGTCGGTCTTGTTGAGCGCGACGACGATGTACGGAACGCCCACCTGGCGCGCCAGCAGCACATGCTCCTTGGTCTGCGGCATCGGCCCGTCCGTGGCGGCGACGACCAGGATCGCGCCGTCCATCTGGGCCGCGCCGGTGATCATGTTCTTGATGTAGTCGGCGTGCCCCGGGCAGTCGACGTGCGCGTAGTGCCGGCGCTCCGTCTGGTACTCGACGTGCGCGATCGAGATCGTGATGCCGCGCTGTCGCTCCTCGGGCGCCTTGTCGATCTGGTCGAACGGCGTGAACGGGTTCAGGTCGGGATACCGGTCGTGCAGCACCTTCGTGATGGCCGCGGTGAGCGTGGTCTTCCCGTGGTCGATGTGCCCGATGGTCCCGATGTTCACGTGCGGCTTGGTCCGTTCGAACTTCGCCTTCGCCATGGCGAGCCCTCCTGAGCATCCGGGTGATGCCGAGCGCCGAGCATCCGGGTGATACCGGGCGTTGCTCCGCTCCCTCCTGTCTATTCGGTTCCCGGCGCGTCGAACAGGGCGCTCACGGACTCCCCGTTGTGAATGCGGCGCACGGCCTCGGCGAGCGCCGGGGCGATGGACAGGATCCGCAGCTTCTCGGTGCGCTCCTCCGCCGGGACCGGCACCGTGTTGGTGCACACGATCTCCAGTACGTCGGGCTGCTCGCCGATCCGCTTCAGCGCGCCGGACGCGAACAGGCCGTGCGTACAGGCGACGCGGATCGAGCGCGGCCCCAACTCCCGCAGTCGGTCGAGGAGTTCCAGGACGGTGCTGCCCTTGGCGATCTCGTCGTCCAGGACGATGACGTCGCGCCCGGTCACCTCGCCGATGACGGAGCTGATGCTGACCCGGTCGTCGGCGAACCGCTGCTTGGCGCCGGCGGCCACCTGGGCGCCGATCATCCGGGCGAACGCGGCGGCCTCCTTGGCGTTGCCGAGGTCCGGCGAGACGACGGTCGTCCGCGAGAGGTCGTACTGCCGGAAGTGCGCGGCGAGCTCGCGCAGCGCGTGCAGGTGGTCGACCGGCACCGTGAAGAAGCCGTGCACCTGGGGCGAGTGCAGCGTCATCGCGAGGACACGGCTCGCGCCGGCCGACACCATCAGGTCGGCGACGAGCCGGCCGCCGAGGGAGATGCGGGGCGCGTCCTTCTTGTCGGAGCGGGCGTAGGAGTAGTGCGGCATGACGACGGTGATCCGACGGGCGGACGCCCCGCGCGCGGCGTCGCACATCAGCAGCAGCTCGACGAGGTGTTCCTGGACGGGGCGGACCAGCGGCTGGATCAGGAAGACGTCGCGTTCCCGGCAGTTGGCCTGGAGCTGCACCTCCAGGCAGTCGTTGGCGAACCGGCTGACCCGGCTGGGACTGAGCGGCACCCCCAGATGAGCGCAGACCTCCGCCGCCAGTTCGGGGTGGGCACTACCGCTGAACACGGCGATCTCGCGCACGCTCGGCTCCTCGCATGATCGTTTCTGCTGGCGGGCTCATGCTACGGGGCCCCGAAAATCGGTTGCCGCCCCCCTGCGGGGCCGCGCCATGATGACGGCGTCCGATTCCCCTCACGTCAGGACCCCTCGCATGCGCCGACTCCTCGAAATCACCCAGTGCCCCCACCGGCCCACGGTCTTCGAGGACTCAACCAGTCATGCACACCCCGAACATCCCGAACGTCCTGAACATCGGCATTCTGGCCCACGTCGACGCGGGTAAGACCAGCCTCACCGAGCGGCTCCTGTTCGACCACGGAGCCATCGACCGGCTCGGCAGCGTCGACAGCGGCGACACCCGCACGGACGACGGCGAGATCGAGCGGCAGCGCGGGATCACCGTCCGCTCCGCCGTCGCCGCGTTCACCGTCGGCGACACCCACATCAACCTCATCGACACCCCGGGACACTCCGACTTCATCGCCGAGGTCGAGCGGGCCCTGGAGGTCCTCGACGGCGCGGTGCTGCTGCTGTCCGCCGTGGAAGGCGTACAGGCACAGACGCGCGTGCTGATGCGCACGTTGCGGCGTCTGCGGCTGCCCACGGTCGTCTTCGTCAACAAGATCGACCGGGCGGGCGCCCGCTCCGACGACCTGCTCACCGACATCCGCCGCAGACTGACACCGCACGTCGCGCCCCTGAACGGTGTGGCGGGACTCGGCACCGCCGACGCCCGTGTGCGGCCGAACTCGCTCGACGACCCTCTGGTCCGCGCCGCCGTGGCCGAGGCGCTGGCCGAGGTCGATCCGGACATCCTGGCGGCGGTCGTCGACGGCCCCGAACCCACCGCGGACGACGTGCGCGGCTCCCTCGCCGCCCGAACGGCCGACGGCTCCTTCCACCCGGTCCTCTTCGGCTCGGCCCTCGGCGGCCAGGGCGTACGGGAACTGACCGAGGGCATTGCCCGGCTCATCCCGCCGGCACCGGCGTCGGGAGGCGGCGCGCCGCGCGGCACGGTGTTCGCCGTTCGGCCCGGACCCGGCGGTGAGCGCACGGCGTATCTGCGTCTGTACGACGGCGAGGTGGCACGGCGCCAGCGGCTGACGTTCCTGCGCCGCGAGCCCGACGGCCGCACCAGCGAGGTCCCCGGCCGGGCGACGCACCTCGACGTGATCGGCGGAGCCGAACCCCTCACCGCCGGGAACATCGCCGCGCTGACCGGCGTCCCGGGTATCCGGGTCGGCGACCGGCTCGGCGAACTCGGCGACCGTGCCCCGCAGTTCGCGCCACCGACGCTGGAGACCCTGGTCCGGGCCCGGCGGTCCGAGCAGGCGGCGCTCCTGCGCACGGCCCTGCTGACCCTGGCCGACCAGGACCCGCTGCTCCACGCCCGCCCCGCGTCCACCGGCGCCACCGCGCTGCTCCTCTACGGCGAGGTCCAGATGGAGGTGCTCGCGGCGACCCTCAGGCAGGACTTCGGTGTGGAGGCCGACTTCGAGCCGGGCCGGGTGCGGTTCCTGGAGCGGCCGCGCGGCACCGGCGAGGCCTGCTTCGAGATGCCCTGGCACGACCGCACCAAGTACTGGGCGACGATCGGGCTGCGCGTCGAACCGGGACCGCCCGGCTCGGGCGGGGCGTTCGGGTACGAGACGGAACTCGGCGCCCTCCCCCGGGCCTTCCACCAGGCCATCGAGGACACGGTCCACACGACGATGCGGACGGGACTGTCCGGCGCGCCCGTGACCGACTACCGGGTGACCCTGATCCGGTCCGGCTACTGCGCGCCGATCAGCACGGCCGCGGACTTCCGGGGGCTCACCCCGATCGTGCTGCGGCGTGCCCTGGAAGGAGCCCGGACGCGGTTGTACGAGCCGTACCACGCGTTCGAAGCGGAGATCCCGCTCGACGCCCTGTCCCCCGTGACGGCCCAACTCGCCTCGGACGGTGCCGAGTTCAGCGGCACCACGGGCGGATCGACGTCATGGCTGATCACCGGCGAGCTGCCGGCCCGGCGGGTACGGGAGGTCGAGCTGCGACTGCCGGGGCTCACGCGCGGCGAGGGGGTGTGGTGGTCGCGGGTGTCCGGGGACCGGGAGCTGAGGCGGCACTGACGGAGCCGCTCGTCGCCCGCGCCCCGCTCCTCACCACGACACGGGCAACCGGAGCGGGCTCCGCGTCATCTGGCCCTCCCGCCACTCGATCGTCTCGAGGGTGAACTCGGCGCGCAGGTGGGGGAAGCGGGCGGCGAGGCGGTGGAGGGCGAGTTCGAGTTCCAGGCGGGCGAGCCAGGCGCCCAGGCAGTGGTGGGGGCCGGCGCCGAAGGCGACGCCGGGCGAGGTCAGGGGGGCGAAGAGGTCGGGCTCGCCGGGCGGGAAGACGTCCGGGTCGCGGCCGGCGGAGTTGGTCTGGACGGCGACCACGCTGCCCGCCGGGATCGTCACGCCACCGACCTCGGTGTCCTCGACGGCGCGGCGGATCAGGCCGGGCAGGACGCGGCCCTCGCTGAGCGGGATCGTGCGCAGCAGTTGCTCGGCCGCGGTGGCCGCCGCGTCCCCGTCCTCGGCCAGCCCCTTCCAGGCGCCCTGCCCGTCGGTGAGGAGGTAGACGACGGAGTTGCCGAGGGCCGTCATGGTGGTCTCGTGGCCGGCGACGACCAGTCCGCAGACCAGGGTGACCAGCCTTCGTTCTTCGATCCCGAGGTCGTCGCCCGCCGCGACCAGCCCGCTCACCAGGTCGTCGCCGGGTGACCTCCGTCGCTCGGCGACCAGTTCACCGGCGAACTCCCCGAACTCCCGCATGGCCAGGCCGACTTCCTCGGCCGAGTGGGCGCCGCCGGACAGGGCGTGGTCGGCCCAGTGCCGGATGCGCTCGCGGTCCACGTGCTCCAGCCCCATCAGACGGCAGATCACCGAGACGGGCAGGGGGCGTGTGTACGCCGCGACGATGTCGGCCGGCCGGTCCTGTGCGGCGAGGTCGTCGAGGAGCGCTTCGACCACCGAGGCCACCCAGGGCCGCCAGCGGGCCACGGCCCGGGGCGTGAACGCCCGCTGCACCGTGCCACGCAGTCGCTGGTGGGCGGCGCCGTCCTGGTTGACGAGCCCGTCGGGAGAGTCCAGCAGATTCGGTACGACCAGCAGGGGCGGGGCGTCCGGCGCGTGCAGCGAACTCCTGTTGAAGCGGGGGTCCATGAGCACCTGCCGCACCTCGCTGTACCGGGTCACGATCCACACCGGGGTGCCCGTGGCGAGGGTGCCGAGCCGGGGTGGTCCGGGCTCGGGGAGGCTGATGCGGTGCATGGGGCGGAGCGGCCGGGACGTGCTGTCTGCGCTCATCCGGGTCTCCAGAAGCGCGGGTACGGACAGCTCCCACGCTAGTGCGCCGCCCCTGCTCCAGTCAGGGTCGGCAATCGGCCAACGGACAGGTCCGGCACGGGATTTGGGGGTACTTGGTTGAACAGGGAAGGAGGAACGTCGACATGACGACCCCCATCAAGCGCGTCAACAAGAGCATGCCCGGCTGGGCGAAGGCGGTGAGCGCCCTCGCCCTGGTGCTCGTCGTCTTCTTCGCCGGGATCCGGCTGAGCGTGATCCCCGGCCTCAAGGACCTGTTCGGCACCGAGACCCACGACCGCTCCGGTCCGGCGCTGCTGCAGTCCATCCAGGACATGAGCCGCTACGACGCCGCCACCGGCAACTTCCAGATCGTCGTGGATCTGGAGAAGGACGCCAAGTTCCTGCCCGACGCGATTCGCGGCACCCGCACGCTGTACGTCGGCGCGGGCACCGTGGACGCCTATGTCGACCTCGGCAAGGTCGGCGAGGACGACGTGACGGTCAACGACGACCGTACGTCCGCCACGCTCCGTCTCCCGCACGCCGCCCTGGGCAAACCGTCCCTGGACCCCGACCGCTCCTACGCCGTCTCCAAGGAGCGCGGTCTCCTCGACCGCCTCGGCGACCTCTTCTCGGACAACCCGAACAGCGAACAGGCCGTGCAGAAGCTGGCGGTGCGGCACATCGGCGACGCCGCCAAGCAGAGCGGACTGACGGCCCGCGCCGAGTCCAACACCACCGACATGCTCGAAGGCCTGCTGCACTCCCTCGGCTTCAAGGAGGTGAAGGTCATGTACGGGACCTGATCCCGTCGCTCCCGCCACGGCGGCGGTGGCGCGGTGGGCATCCTGGCGCGGAACCGGGGTAATCCCTTTCCACAAAAGGAAGTTGAAGACTGGAGGGATCGCATGGCTCGTGGAATTCCACGTTCGCGTGCCGCGTTACGCCCCGGCACTTCCAAGACCACCGGCGCCGCCAAGTCGGCGAAGGGCGCAAAGCCCGCGGACGGCACCAAGAAGTCCGAGCGCCGCGCCAAGCCCAAGCCGGGCGGCAAGCCCGGGCGTGGCACCAAGTCCGGGCGTGGCACCAAGCCGCAGCCCACCGCCGAAGCCGGGCGCGCCCCGCGATCCGCACTGGGGCCCCTGCGCTTCCTGGCCCGCCTCCTGGCGATGCTGTGCGCCTTCGCGCTCATGGTCGCCTTCGCCGTCGTACTGGCGAAGCTCACCCTGCAGCCGTCGCCCGCGTCGGAGGCCCTGACCCACACCAACCTGCACCCGGGCCGTTCCCTGCGGGCCTATCTGGACCAGCCCGAACTGCGTGACGCCGTCCGGCAGATCGGCGGGAATCTGCTGCTCGGCGTCCCGTTCGGCATCCTCGTCCCCGTCGTGGCGCCACGCACGCGTGGCGTCCTGCGGGTGCTGCTGCTGACGGCGACCGTCATGCTCCTGGTCGAGTTCGCGCAGGGTGCGCTGGTGACGGGGCGCGCCTTCGACATCGACGACGTCATCCTCAACACCACCGGAGCACTGATCGGCTACCTGCTGCTGGGGCGGCGACTGAGCCGGACGGTGCATGCCAGGGAGCCTGGTTCCTAGCGCAGAACCAACTGGACGATGGCCACCGTTCCGACCACCACGATGAGGGCACGCAGCACGGCCGGGCGCAACCGGCGGCCCGTCGTCGCTCCGAGATGGCCGCCGAGCGCGGACCCGGCCGCGAGGAGGGCGACGGCCGTCCAGTCGAAGTCGGCGACGACGAGGAAGAACAGCGCGGCGACGGAGTTGACCACGGCGACGAGCACGTTCTTGACGGCGGTGAGGCGTTGCAGGTCGTCGTCGAGGAGCATGCCCATCAAGGCGACGTAGATGATGCCCTGCGCGGCCGAGAAGTAGCCGCCGTAGACGCTGGCCAGGGTCAGTCCGGCGAGCAGCAGGGGGCCGCCGTCGGGGCGTGCGGACCTTCCCTTCCGCGCGCGGCGGGCGCGCAGCCTCCTGCTGATCAGCGGCTGGAGGACGACGAGCACGAGGGCGAGCCCCACCAGGGCCGGCACGATCCGTTCGAACGCCGAGGCGGGCAGGGCCAGCAGCAGCGCGGCACCGGTGAGTCCGCCGAGCAGGGCGCCGGCGCCCCACTTCAGGACGCGCCGGAGCTGACCGTCCAGTTCCCGGCGGTACCCGATGGCGCCGCTGATCGAGCCGGGGATCAGGCCGAGCGCGTTGGAGACCGTGGCGGTGACGGGCGGCAGGCCGCTCGCGAGCAGGACCGGGAACGTGATCAGCGTCCCCGAGCCGACGACGGCGTTGACCGCGCCGGCGGCGATGCCCGCGCCCAGGACGGCGAGCAGCTCACCGATGTGTGCGGCGTTCATGGAGGGCAGCCTAGAAACCGAACACTTCGGCGGTGGACGAACCGTGCCGGGCGGCACGAGGGGCCAACTTCTGGTCCGTACCAAGGTATTGACGCCCTCTTATCTCACTCCTTAAATCAAGTGGCGACACCTTCACCCCCCACCTCGGTCGGCGCACCCGTCCATCGGGCCGCCGTACGGAAGGGAGCACGATGGCCTCCCCACGCCTGCTCCGCACGTGTCTGCTCGCCGCTCTGTCGGCCGTCCTGGTCGCGTCCGCCGCGATCGGCCCCGCGCAGGCGGAACCGCCGGACGTCGCGCCCGCGGCGGTGACGTTCTCCGACAGCTTCGACGGGCCCGCCGGTGCCGCGGTCGACTCCTCGAAGTGGCAGATCGAGACCGGCGACAACGTCAACAACCACGAGCGGCAGTACTACACCTCCGGCAACAAGAACGCGGCGCTCGACGGCCAGGGCCACCTGGTGATCACGGCCCGGCGCGAGAACCCGGCCAACTACCAGTGCTGGTACGGCACGTGTCAGTACACCTCGGCCCGGCTGAACACCTCGGGGAAGTTCACCGCCCAGTACGGGCACATCGAGGCGCGGCTGAAGGTGCCGCGCGGGCAGGGCATGTGGCCCGCGTTCTGGATGCTCGGCACGCCGGTCAACTGGCCGGACTCGGGCGAGATCGACATCATGGAGAACGTCGGCTTCGAGCCCTCGACCGTGCACGGCACCCTCCACGGTCCCGGCTACTCCGGGTCGGGCGGCATCGGCGCCGCCTACTCCCTCCCGAACGGGCAGGCCTTCGCCGACGCCTTCCACACCTTCGCCATCGACTGGGCGCCGGACTCCATCACCTGGTCCGTCGACGGCAACGTCTACCAGCGGCGCACACCCGCCGACCTGGGCGGGCGGACCTGGGTGTTCAACAAGCCGTTCTTCCTGATCCTGAACCTGGCGGTCGGCGGCTACTGGCCCGGCGACCCGGACGGCTCCACCGTCTTCCCGCAGCAGCTGGTCGTTGACCACGTCTCGGTGACCACCGGCGACTCGCCCGTCGGCGGCGCGGTCAGGGGGCTGGCCGGCAAGTGTGCCGACGTGGCCGGGGCGAACTCCGCCAACGGCACGCCCGTCCAGCTCTACGACTGCAACGGCACCGCCGCCCAGCAGTGGAGCGCGGGCTCGGACGGCACCCTCCGCGCGCTCGGCAAGTGCCTGGACGCCACCGGCAACGGAACCGCGGACGGCACGACGGTCCAGCTGTGGGACTGCACCGGCGGCCCCAACCAGAGATGGACCGTCACCGCGGCGCGCGACATCGTCAATCCGCAGGCCGACAAGTGCCTGGACGCGACCGGCAACAGCTCGGCCAACGGCACCCGGCTGCAGATCTGGACCTGCACGGGAGCGGCCAATCAGAAATGGACGGTCGGCTGACCCGGCCGTCTGGGCCCTGTCGTTCGGATCAGACCCCGCGACGGCGGCATGATCCCAACGACAAGGCCTAGTGGTGGATCCAGGTGAACTTGTCGCCGCCCACCCAGCGGACCACTTCCGGGTCGTCCAGGTCGTGAACCGTGATACCGAAGGCTGCGGCGGTCTCCAGGACGTCGGTGATGGCCCTCGCCATACCGACGACCACACCGTCTATCTCCATGATGCGGAACGGAGGCGTGCCCGGCTGAACCCCGAGCACCATGATCCGCGGGTGTGACATGTGCGGGCTCGCGATTTCGGTCATGCATAGAGCGTAGAGCGCAATCCGCGTCAACGAATCCTTCAGGCCATCGACGAATTTTTCAGGCCATCCAGGATCCGCGCGGACGGCCGCGCGGACGGCGCCGTCCGCCGCTGTGCGGAGGCGGCGGCTCCGGGGAACCCTGGAGGAGGAGGTGGCGATGGATCCCGTCGACGCGCTGAACCGGATCGCCTTCCTGCTGGAGCGGTCCCTGGCGCCGACGTATCGCGTACGCGCCTTCCGTACGGCGGCCCGCGTGCTGGCCGGGCTGCCCGAGGAGGAGGTGCGGGCGCGGGCGGAGGCGGGGACGCTGGAGTCGCTGCGGGGCGTCGGCCCGAAGACGGCCCAGGTGGTGCGCGAGGCGCTGGCCGGCGAGGTGCCCGGCTATCTGACGGACCTGGAGGGCAGGCCCGCGGCCGCGCCGCCCGAGGGCGGACGCGAGCTGTGGGAGCTGCTGCGCGGGGACTGCCATCTGCACTCCGACTGGTCGGACGGCGGCAGCCCGATCGAGGAGATGGGCCGGACGGCGGCCGAGCTGGGACATGAGTGGGCGGTACTGACCGACCACTCGCCGCGCCTGACCGTCGCCCGCGGACTGTCCGCCGAGCGGCTGCGCGAGCAGCTCGAGGTGGTGGCGGAGCTGAACACGACCTGGGCGCCGTTCCGGCTGCTCACCGGCATCGAGTGCGACATCCTCGAGGACGGCGCCCTCGACCAGGAGCCCGAGCTGCTGGAGCGGCTCGACGTCGTGGTGGTGTCCGTGCACTCCAAGCTGCGGATGGAGGCGGCCGCGATGACCCGCCGGATGGTCGCCGCCGTACGCGACCCGCACGCGGACGTCCTCGGCCACTGCACCGGCAGGCTGGTCACCGGACGGGGCCGGCCGGAGTCCGAGTTCGACGCGGACGAGGTGTTCGCCGCGTGCGCGCAGTCCGGTACGGCGGTGGAGATCAACAGCCGGCCCGAGCGGCTGGACCCGCCCCGGCGCCTGCTGCGCCAGGCCCTGGCGGCGGGCGTGCTGTTCTCCATCGACACCGACGCGCACGCGCCCGGTCAGCTCGACTGGCAGCGGTACGGCTGTGCGCGGGCCGAGGAGTGCGGGGTGCCCGCCGAGCGGGTGATCACCACCTGGAGCGCCGACGAGCTGCTGGCCTGGACGCACGAGCGGTGAGGTTTCGGGCGTGACAGAGGTCACCGCGTATCGCGGCGATCCCAGGAACACCCACCGGTAGTTTCCCGTTGAACCACCCGTGGGTGCGGATGGGACAGTGTCCCCGGGCCTCACCTTTTGCCCACAGGGACGATCGTTCGGCTGAAGCCCTGTGGAGCGTTTCGCCGAGAGGCGACCGCCATCCGCGCCCACGATTGACCGCCCCGATCGGAATCCCCCGTCCGGTCGGGGCTTTCCTTTGCCGCCCGAGTTCTGCCTCGTGGGTTCCGCCGCCTCACTTGTGCCGCTTGACTTCGAGAGCGCTCCAATTCGTAGCGTTTTGGACATGAGCACTGCACAGCACAAGATCGGCTCCGGCTTCGGGGCCACCAGCACCGCCGACGACGTCCTCGCCGGCATCGACCTGACCGGGAAGCTCGCGATCGTCACCGGCGGCTACTCGGGCATCGGCCTGGAGACCACCCGGGCCCTCGCCGGGGCCGGCGCCCGCGTCGTCGTCCCCGCGCGGCGCCCGGAGGATGCCCGGGAGGCACTGGAGGGCGTGCCCGGCATCGAGGTGGACGAGCTGGACCTCGCCGACCTGGAGAGTGTCCGCGGCTTCGCGGACCGGTTCCTCGACTCCGGCCGCACCGTCGACTTCGTCATCAACAGCGCCGGTGTCATGGCGTGCCCCGAGACGCGGGTCGGGCCCGGCTGGGAGGCCCAGTTCGCCATCAACCACCTCGGTCACTTCGCCCTGGTCAACCGGCTGTGGCCGGCCCTCGAACCCGGCGGCGCGCGGGTCGTCGCGGTCTCCTCCGGCGGACACCATCTGACCGGCGTGCGCTGGGACGACGTCCACTGGCAGCAGGGCTACGACAAGTGGGCGGCGTACGGGCAGGCCAAGACCGCGAACGTGCTGTTCGCCGTCCACCTGGACCGGCTCGCCGAGAGCGCCGGCGTCCGCGCCTTCGCCCTGCACCCCGGCGCCATCCTCACGCCGCTCCAGCGGCACATGGCGCAGGAGGAGATGGTGGAGCGCGGCTGGATCGACGAGAACGGCACCCCGCTCAACCCCGAGGGCTTCAAGAGCCCGCAGCAGGGCGCGGCCACGCAGATCTGGGCGGCGACCTCGCCCCAGCTGGCCGGTCTCGGCGGCGTGTACCTGGAGGACTGCGAGGTGGCCGAGCCCGCCCCGGCCGACGGTGCGATGCGCGGGGTGAAGGACTGGGCCGTCGACCCCGAGCAGGCGGCGCGCCTGTGGGAGCTGTCGGCGGAGCTGACGGGCGTGAACGCGTTCGCCTCGTAGCGCGCCGCGTCCGGGGCGTGCGGGCATCTCGGGACGGGTACTCGGAGGCTCCCGTCCCACCGCGCGAGAGGAGCCGCAGGTGAGCAGCGAACCGGCGCACAGGGTCGTCGTCACCGGCGCCACGGGCAATGTCGGCACGAGCGTGGTGCGGCTCCTCTCGGAGGATCCCGAGGTCGGCTCCGTCCTGGGGCTGGCCCGCCGGATGCCCGACTGGTCGCCGCCGAAGACGGACTGGGCCACGGTCGATCTGGCCTCCGAGCAGGCCGATCCAACGGACCTCTTCGAGGGTGCGACCGCCGTCGTCCATCTGGCCTGGGCGTTCCAGCCCACGCACGATCCGGCGGTGACCTGGCGGACGACCGTGCTGGGCAGCATCCGCGTGTTCGAGGCGGTCGCCGCGGCGCGGGTGCCGACGCTGGTGCACGCCTCGTCGGTCGGCGCGTACTCGCCGGGGCCGAAGGACCACGCCGTGGACGAGTCGTGGCCGACGCACGGCTGGCCCGACGCCGCGTACTGCCGGGAGAAGGCCTATCTGGAGCGGGCGCTGGACGCCTTCGACCGGGCCCACCCCAAGGTCCGGGTGGTGCGGATGCGGCCGGCCTTCCTGTTCAAGCGGGAGTCGGCGAGCGAGCAGCGCCGCATCTTCGGCGGCCGCTTCCTGCCGGGGCCGGCGGCGCGTCCCGACCTGCTGCCGTTCCTGCCGGACGTCCCGGGACTGCGGGTACAGGCCCTGCACACCGACGACGCGGCCAGGGCGTATCAGCTCGCCGTGAAGTCCGACGTCCGTGGGGCCTTCAACCTCGCCGCGGAACCACCGGTCGACGCGGAGCTGCTGGGCGGGATGCTCGGCGCCCGCCCGGTCCGGCTCCCGCGCACGGCGGCCCGCTCGGCGATCGCCGCCGCGTGGGGGCTGCATCTGCTGCCCGCCTCTCCGCATCTGTTCGACGCGGTCCTCCGGCTGCCGCTGATGGACTGCGCCCGCGCCCGTACGGAACTGGGCTGGCGCCCGGACCGCACGGCGACCGAGGTGCTGGAGGAGTTCCTGGACGGCCTCCGGCACGGCGCAGGCGCGCCGACCGAGCCGATGCGGGGCCGCAAAGTGGGCTGAACCGCAACGTGGGCTGACCCGCAGCGTGGCCTGCCCCCGGACCGAGCGGAGTCGAACCGGGCGACCCCCACCTGGCGGGCCTAGCTCAGCCGGACGGCTCCTGGGGTGCCGGATCCTCGGAAGGGGCCGTGCCCGACCGGGGCGCGCCCTGCCGGCCCGTGCCCGCCTCGTCCGTGTCGGGGACGTCGTCGGCTTCGGTGGCGTCGTCCACCGGCTCGACAGGCACCTCCCACGGGTCCTCGCCCGTGTCCGCCTGCTGGTCCGGCAGGTCCCGCGGTACGGGCTCGCCGGTCCGGTCCGGCGCCTCGCGACCGTTGTCGGCCATGGTGCACCTCCCTGGCATCGTCCGAGCGTCCCGCGAGTACCGCCTGGCACACCGGCGAAACGTCAGGGCGCCACCCGCTCGGCGAGGGAGTCGCCCCGAGCGGAGGGCGGGCCCTCGGGCGCCGGCTCGGCACGTCGGCCGCCGCGCGCGAAGAAGTCGGCCAGCGGCAGGATCGCGGCGCCGACGGTGACCGCGTCCGGGCCGAGCCGGCCCAGGTCCACGGTGACCTTGCGGGCCGGATGCCGCAGGGCGTACGCGGCCGCGTGCCGGCGTACGGCGGGCAGGAACCGGGCGCCGAGCTGGAGACCCGCCCAGCCGCCGATCAGGATGCGCTCGGGCTGGAAGAGGTTGATCAGGTCGGACAGGCCGGCGCCCACGTACTCCGCCGTCTCCTCCAGTACGGCGAGCGCCCCGGAGTCGGCCGACTCGCCCTCGGGCGGATACGCGCCGGCCAGCATCGCGGCCAGCGCGGTCTCCTCGTCGGCACCCTCCGGCACGCCCCCGCCGCCCTCCTCACGCCAGCGTTCCAGCAGCGCCTCCGCGCCGGCGTAGGCCTCCAGGCAGCCGAGCGCACCGCACCGGCAGCGGCGCCCCCGGACCCGTACCGTCAGATGGCCCCACTCGACCGCCCGCCCCTGCTCCACCTCGGGAGCGACCAGACAGGCGCCGACGCCGGAGCCGAAGAGCACGACGATCGCGCTGCGGGCGCCTCGTCCGCCGCCGAACCACATCTCGGCCTGGCCGAGGGTCCTGGCGCCGTTGTCGATGAAGTACGGGACGTCGTCCGGGAGTTGGGAGCCGTCGCGCAGGAGCCGCTCCAGCGGCACCGCGTCCCAGCCGATCGTCTGCCCGTGCACCACGGCACCGGTCCGCGGCGTGTGTTCGACGATCCCGGGGACACCGATCCCGACGCCGAGAAGCCGCTCGGGCCCGATGCCGGCGCCCTCGAGGACCTCGGCGACGCCGTCGCGCACATGGCCGACGATGCCGTCCACCTCGTACCGCGCCTGCGCCAAGGGCCGTTCGGCGCGGGCGAGTTCGGTGAGCGTCAGGTCGAACAGTCCGATCCGCACCCGGGTCTCGCCGACGTCGACGCCGATCATGTGGCCGCTGCCCGGAGCCACGCGCAGCAGGATGCGCGGGCGGCCGCCGTCGGAGTCGACGCTGCCGGCCTCCTCGACCAGGCCGTCGGCGATCAGCTCGGCGACGACGTTGCTGACGGAGCCGGAGCTGAGCCCGGTCGCCGGGCCGAGTTCGAAACGGCTGAGGGGGCCGTCGAAGTAGAGGCGCTGCAGCACGGCCGTGCGGTTGCCCCGCCTGAGGTCCCGTACCGTGCGCCCGTTCCGCCCCGCCATGCGGCTCCCTTCGGACCAGCCCTGTTCCACCCCGTTCGAACCGTCCCCATTGTGACCTACGACGTGAGGTCCTCGACCTCGGCCAGCCCCGCCACCAGCTCCGGCGCGACCGTCTCCCGCACCCAGCGCTCCTGGGCGGCGTCGGCGGCACGCGGGACCGTCTCCGTGAGCATGATCAGGTAGAGGTAGCTGCGGTAGAGGGCCAGGCGCAGGCGGGCCGGTACGTCGAAGTCGGTCCGCCCTCCGGCCTCCCGGTAGCCCGCCAGGAACGCCTCGTCCTTCTTGATGTCCCCGAGCAGCGCCAGGGAGACGAAGTCGGCCAGGGGGTCGCCCCAGAACATGCGCTCGCCGTCGATGAGGCCGCCGATCCGGGCCTGTCCCGACGCACGGTCCACCAGGATGTTGCCCTGCCACAGATCGAAGTGGACCAGACGCGGGACGGTGACCTCGTCCAGCGCGTCGTAACCGGTCCGGAGCGTATGGGCGACGTTGTCCGCGGGGCGCGGCAGCCGGGCGCGGTAGCGGCGGGCGTCCTCCAGGACGGCGTCGAGCATTCCGGTGAACGCCGTGCGCCAGTCGGGGGCGAGCGGGCCGAGGGCGCCGGACGGATAGCCGAAGCCCGGCCCGGTGATGGTGTGCAGGCGGGCGACCTGACGGCCCAGCTCCGTGCGCAGGGCCGTCTGTTCGGTGGCGGTGAGCGAGCCGTTCCAGGGTTCGCCCGGGCAGGCGGTCATCAGCAGGTGGCTGCCGATGGCGACGACGTGCGGGGCCCGCACGTCCGCCTTCGCGGCCGCGCGGTAGAACTCCGCCTCGGACACCAGGAGATCGCTCTCGTGGGTCAGGCCCGGGACGGTCGACGCGGGCGGCACCTTGAGCACGTACCGGCGGCCGTCGGTGAGGAGCAGTTCCTCGACCGTGTTGTAGGTGCCGCCGGACAGCGGGCGCAGGTGGGCGAGGTGTCCCGGCGGTATGCCCGCCGCGTCCAGGACCTGCCGGGCCCGTTCCCAGGAGTCCACCACCGTGCGCCCACCCCTCCCCTGCCGGTCAGCCGGCCGCGTACACGTCCTCGACGTAGCGGCCGTCCGCGATCAGCCCGTCGAGCCACCGCCCGGCCACCGCGTCGTCGGCGCCCGGCGTGCGCTCCCGGTACAGCGTACGGAACGCCTCCCGCACGCCCGGCGCCATGCGCGAGCCGTCCCCGCAGACGTACACCCGGGCGCCCGCGCCGAGCAGTTCCCAGATCTCGTCGGCCTCGGCGGCGATGCGGTGCTGCACGAAGGTCATGCCGCCTTGCGGGGCGGCGCTGAAGGCGGGGCGGAGCGATACGGCACCGGCGGCCTCGGCGGCGCGCAGTTCCCCGGCGTGCAGGAAGTCGGCGTCGGGGGCGTCGCAGCCGAAGTAGCAGAGGGCCGGGGCGAGTTCGGCGCCTGTGGCCAGGGCCGCCGTACGGTCGGCGATCGCGCCGCGGAAGGGGGCGAGGCCCGTGCCCGCCGCGACCATGACGACCGGGGTCGAGCCGTCGATCCGGAAGACCTCCCGGCACGGCTGGACGCGGGCGTACACCGTGTCGCCGGGCCGGACGGAGGTGAGGTATCCGGATCCGGTGCCCCGGTAGGTGCCCTTGCCGGAGCGTGCGGGGGCCTGGAGCAGGGAGATCATCAGGTCCGCGTGGCCGGGGTCGGCCGCCGGCGAGGAGGAGATGGAGTAGTGGCGGGGGCGCAGCGGGGTGAGCAGGTCGAGAAGCGTCGGCCAGTCCAGGGCGCCGCGCAGCGCCGGGAAGTCCTCGATCACCTCGACCAGGGTGCGTGGGTCGTCGGTCAGGTTCGCCAGCGCCATGCGCTCCGGCGGGCAGGGGTTGGCGGCGGCGAGGACGGAGAGCTGGGACGCGCTCGGACGCTCCTGCAACTCGACGTGGTGCGCGAGGAGTTGACGCACCGTCAAGGGCCGGTCCAGCGCGAGGCCGTCGCGGCGCGGGCGGGTGGCGCGGATGTCCAGGACGGTGTCGAGGTCCACGCCGAGTGAGGCGGCGGCGCGGTCGACGAGGTCGGGGGCGTTGGCGGGCAGGACGGTGAGGTGGTCGGCGGTGCGGTAGGTGACGCCGTCGGACAGGGCGACGCGGACGAGGCGCTTGCGGCGGGCGTGGCCGGGGGCGGTGAGGTCGTGCGCCTCGGTCACCGTCATGGGGACGAGCCCGTGCCGTTCGGCGAGGGCGTCCAGGGGGCCTCCGGTCAGGGTGCGGACCTCGTAGGCCGCCGTGGGCTCGTCGATCCCGTCGGCCGCTGGCGCCTCCGGGTCGCCGTACTGCTCCAGGAGGGCCGTGCGGAGCCGGGCCGTGAAGTCCCGCACCGCGCCGGTCAGGTCGCCGGAGGCGTCGGCGGCGGCCCGGTCGAGGAGGCGGGTGGCGCCGAGTCCGGCGAGGCGGTCGTCGAAGCGGGTCGGGACGTGCTGGTAGGTGGCGGCCCAGTTGCGGTCGCCGACGCCGAGGACGGCGTAGGTGACGTCCGTCGCGTCGCCCGCCTCCTCCAGCCAGGCGGCGAAGGCGGTGGCGTCGTCGGTGGGGCGGCCGTTGTAGGAGGCGGCGGTGATCACGACCGGGCGGTCGGTGGGCAGGCCGCCGGCGTAGGCGTCGAGGGGCGCGACCTGTGTCTCGCAGCCGATCGCGGCGGCCTCGTCGGCGAGCCGGTCGGCGAAGTCGCGGCAGGTTCCGTAGTTGCTGCCGTGCAGGAACAGGGCGCTGGTGCCGGGGCGGACACGGGCGGGCAGGGCGGCCGTGTCGGTCACGGCTTCCGTGGTCGCGGGGGCGGCGCCGGGCAGCGGGGTGTGCAGGCGGTCGGCGGGGGTGCGCGGGGCCAGGGTGAGGGTGAAGCCGTCGGGCTTGAGGGTGAGGGTCTCCTTGACCGTGAGGCGGTAGTCGGCGTGGTCGCGCAGCCGGTAGCGGTGGACCAGCATCGCCAGCAGCATGGTCGCCTCGTGCAGCGCGAACTGCCGCCCGATGCAGGCGCGTTCACCGGTACCGAAGGGCTTGAAGGCGTGCACCGAGCGGGCCGCCTCGGCCTCCGGCGTGAAGCGGGTGGGGTCGAACAGCTCGGGATTGTCGCCCCAGACCGGCTGCCGGTGCAGCATCGGCGCGAGCACGGTGACGGACTGCCCGGCGCGCAGCGGGACCCGCCCGCCCAGCATCGTGTCCTGGAGGGCGTGGCGGCTGAAGGCGGCGGCCGTGGGCCACAGCCGCAGTGCCTCGTTGAGGACCTGGCGGGTGTAGGTCAGCTTGCCGACCTCGTCGTACGTCGGCTCGGGGTCGGCCTGCCCGCCCCACAGCTCGTCGACCTCGCGCTGGACCAGTTGGAGTGCGGTCGGGTGCTTGGCGAGGTAGTACAGCGCGAAGGACATCGCGCCGGAGGTCGTCTCGTGGCCGGCGATCAGGAAGGTGATGACCTGGTTGCGGATGTTGGCGGCGTCGAGGGTGGTGCCGTCGGCCGGGTGTTCGGCGCTGAGCATGAGCCCGAGCAGATCGTCGGCGGCGCGCTCGTCGGTGCCCGCACGGGAGGCGATGACGTCGTCGACGACCCGGGCGAGGTAGGCGGAGTCGTCCCGGAAGGCCGCGTCGGCCGCCGAGTGGTCCTCGCCCGGGACGCGGGCCAGGCGGTACATGCTCCACTCCAGGCAGCGGACCATCGCCTCGACGAAGGGGTGGGGCTCGGCCCTCTCGAAGGAGCCGAAGTCGTAGCCGAAGCCGGCGAGGCCGATGGTGTCGAGGGTCATGCGGGTCATGTCGTCGGCGACGTCGACCGGCTGTCCGGCGCGGGCGTCGCGGTCCCAGGACGCGATGAGCCGCCGGGCCACCTTCACCATCACGGGGTGGTAGGTACGCATCGAGCCGAGCGCGAAGGCGGGCATGAGGATGTCGTGCGCCTTGGCCCAGTTCGGTTCGTCGTTGTACGCCGTGAACAGGCCGTCGGCGGCGAACTCGCGCACGTTCTCCAGGGCGGGCCCGACGTGCTTGGCGAACCGCTTCTCGTCGGCGAGGTCGGCCACCAGGTCCAGGTCGGCGGTGAACAGCACGTCCCGCCCGTGCAGCCGCCGCACGAGCACCGGCCCGTGCTCCCGCATCAGGTCCATGACCTGCTGGATCGGGGTGCGGCCGGGGCCGACGGCGGTGATGTCGACGACGGGGACGTCGGGGAGGGTGTCGGTGGTCTGCGGGTGCGGCGCGGTGGGGGGCATGGCGCGACAACTGCCTTTCGCGGTACGGGAGTACTGCGATCCAGCGTGATCGACCTGCCCCGGCCACCCGCACCCCGGCACTACATGATTATGTAGTCCATGGAGGTACGTCGGCCTTGCGTCGAGTGACCGGAGGTGCTGGTGGACTGGTCCCGCCCGGAGGCCGTGGTGTGGCGCAACCGCGCCCTGCTGGTCTTCGACCGTGTCTCGGTGCCGGTCGCGGTCTGTGATGTGTACGGCGCGGTCCAGCTGGCCAATCCCGCGATGGCGGCGGAGTGCGGTACGACCCCGGGGCGGTTGCGCGGCAGGGACGTGTTGGAGCTGTTCCGGCCGCAGGAGACGACCCAGGTGGAGCGGATCGCCGAGGCGCTGCGGCTGCGGCACCGCTCGCGCTACCAGGTGTCGGTGCGCTGGCAGGCGCCCGACGGCGCGGAGCGCTACGGGGAGCTGACGGCGGACCCGGTGAGCGACACCGTGGAGGACACGCCGGCGCTGCTGGTGATGCTCCGGGTCCTGGGCGAGCGCGAGGCCCGGGAGCGCAGGCCCGCCCAGGCTTCGCCGACGGAGGCACGCATCCTGGCGCTGCTCGCCGGAGGCGCCACCACCGCGCGGGCCGCCCGGGAGACCGGCCTCACGGTGGACGGCGTGAACTACCACCTGCGACGCCTGTCGACCCGGTGGACCGCGGCGAACCGTACGGAACTGGTCGCCCGCGCCTATGCGCTGGGCGTGCTCGCCTGCGGGGTGTGGCCGCCGACGCCCACGGTTCCGGAGGCGGAGTAGGCCGCGCGCTGCGCGCTTCGACAGGTCGGCGAAGCGCACGCCGGTGCGGCGCCCTGAAGGGGCCCGGGGCTGAATCAATATGCGGCTCCGCCGCGCGGGCGCGACCAGCCACGACGGTGCCGCGGACGAATGACGGCACAAGGCACTTCCAGCGGGGCGTCCCGCTCGTCCGGCTCTCCCAGCGCCGGCGGTCGCCGCCGGGGTGGGCGGTGACCCGACAAGGCCGAAATTCACTGGCTCCCCCTCAACTGGCTGCCTACCCTAGCTCTGAACCTAGTGCCTCTAGGTTTCACCGACCGACCGCCCACCAGCCCCTGGAGAGCCCCATGAAGCCGCTCACCGAGCAGGACATCCGCAACTCCTTCATCAACTGCTCGAAAGGGGAGGCCAAGCGCCTGTCCGTACCGCGTGATCTCGACGAACGCCCTTGGGACGACCTCGACTTCCTCGGCTGGCGGGATCCGGGCGCGCCCGACCGCAGCTACCTGGTCACCGAACGGGACGGCCGCCCGGTGGGCGTCACCCTCCGCTTCCCGTCCTCGCAGCGCGGCTTTCTGCACCGCAGCATGTGCTCCCTGTGTCTGACGACGCATCCGGGAGGCGGCGTTTCCCTGATGACGGCCCGCAAGGCGGGCGTGGCGGGCCGTGAGGGCAACTCGGTCGGCGTGTACATGTGCACCGACCTCGCGTGTTCGCTCTATGTCCGCGGCAAGAAGTCCCTGGAGTCCGGGACCCGCTTCGAGGAGAGCCTGACGGTGCAGGAGCAGATCGCCCGGACCGCGGGCAATCTGGCCGCCTTCGTCGACAAGCTGTACGTCTGAGGGGGGCGCCGCACCTCACCGGTCCCGCAGCCCGGACGCCTCCACCTGGTGCAGATGGATCAGGACGTCGTGGCTGCGGGCGAGCGCGATGTCGTGCGGCCCGTCCGGGTAGGCGGTGCCGATACTGCGCGTCGGCCGGGCCTGCCGCAGCCAGTCGCCGGCCGGCGCCCCGACGGACCGCAGGTCGAGCAGGTAGTCGCGGTACCGCACCCGGTCCAGGGTCCGCTCGTTGCCACCGGGGGGCGCCGGGCCCAGCGTCCAGCGGCGGATGACCTCGTCGTCCAGGCCGGTGGCGTTGAAGGAGCCGTGATCGAAGGTCAGGCCGACGCTCACATAGCCCGTGCCGAGGCTCTCGCGCAGGAACGCGCCCTGCACCTTCGGGTTCTCGGCGGGCTCCTCCGGCACGTACCCGACGTGGTTGTTGTGCGCCGACAGCAGCACCTTGGTGCCGGTGTGCCGCTGCCACCACACCACGTTGGCGGCCATCGCGCCGTCGCGGTAGCGCATCGCCGCGGCGACCTCCGCGGGGTCCTCGAAGTCGAAGGCGTACTGCCGGGCGGTCTGGTCGATCACCCTCGCCTGCTGGACGGCCCACAGGTACGCCTCGCGATCGGCACCCTCGTACGCCTCCCGGCCGGCGCCCGGGACCTGCCGTTGCAGCAACCGGAGCGCCTCGCCCGTGCGCTCCGCCCGCTCCTCGCGCTCGGCGTACGGCAACCGCAGGTACTGCTCGATGTACGCGCCGGTCCGCACGGTCGGCCGCAGACCGCGGTAGAGCGCGGCGAGGCGGGCGCTCAGCTCGGGGCGGGCGCCGGCCACGTACTCCTCGACGGCGTCGTACAGCTCGGGCCCGGACCAGGCGATGTCGTCGCCCGTGAAGCGGACGGGGTCGCCGGGGTGCCGCACGTTGTAGGCGCGCATCCACTCGACGAGCCGCAGACAGTCGGTGTTGTTCCACCACAGGTAGTCCCGCTGGAACTCCTCGCGCATGACGCGCCGGGGGTCGCCCTTGCCGTAGAGCACGTAGTCGTTCAGGCGCGCACCCGTGCTCCAGGGGACCTCCAGGGCGAAGGTGCGGAAGCCCTTTTCCGCGACGAGGTGGCGCAGGACCCGGTCCTTGAGGGCGAAGAAGTCGTGCGAGCCGTGGGTGGCCTCGCCGAGGCCGACGACCCGGGCGTCGCCGATCATCCGGTCAAGGGGGCGCAGATCGCCGGTGCCGCCGCCTGGCTCGACCGTCCGCAGGGGGTGGGCGGCGCGGTCGAGCGCCTCGACGACCGTGGTGGTGGCGGCCGGTGTCGCCGCGGCCGGGATGCTGGTCGTCAGGGCGGCGAGGATGATGAACAGGGTCAGGGCTAATACCGTCCTATGCCGTTTCATGATCCAAGACTTGCGCTCGGAGGCGGTCGGGGGCCATCCGGCGGTCCTCCGTCCTCGGAGGCGGACAACCTCGGGGTGGCGGCGGGGGTTTTCCCCAGTCCCGGCCCGATCGACCCGCGGTCCCGGACCGGTGAACCACCCGGCCTCGTGCGGGTGTCCACGATCACCAGCCCGCCCTCTTGCCGTACTCCGGTCGCTGCGATCACTCTGGGGTGCCTTGCGGACTGTTACGGTCCGCATTCGGTGTGTCGGCAGCATCTGTGACAGTGGAAAGGGAACGGCCCGAGGATGCCAGACGTACGTGAGGGGACGGCGTTCCAGGAGCGGCTCGGGAAGCTGCGCCGGGATCCCGTGGTGGTCCAGACGCTGCGGTCGGCGGCCGCGGCGACGATCGCCTACGTCATCGCGCTGCGCCTGAGCCCCGAGGCCGCGCCGCTGACCGCACCGCTGACCGCGCTGCTGGTCGTCCAGGTCACGCTGTACGCCACGCTCACCAACGGGATCCGCCGGGTGAACTCCGTGGTGGCCGGCGTGCTGGTCGCCATCGCCTTCAGCCTCCTGGTCGGCCTGACCTGGTGGAGCCTGGCGCTGCTGATCGTGGCCTCGCTGGTGGTCGGGCATCTGGTGCGGGTCGACGAGTACGTGCCCGAAGTGGCGATCAGCGCGATGCTGGTCCTCGGCGTCACGACCGTCGGGGACACGGCATGGGCGCGGATCCTGGAGACGCTGATCGGCGCGGTGGTCGGGCTCGGCTTCAATCTGCTCCTCGCGCCACCGGTGTGGGTGGAGGAGGCCGGTGAGTCGCTGGAGGGACTGGCCCGCCGGCTGCGGCAGTTGATGCTGCGCATCGGCGAGGAGGCCGCCGGACGCCAGCCGTTCGAGCAAGCCGCGGCACGGCTGCACGAGGCACGCCGGCTCGACCACGACATCATCGAGGTCGACGCGGCGCTCAGGCAGGCCGAGGACAGCCTGCGGCTCAATCCGCGCGTGCGCGACAGCCTGCTGCACCGGGTGGTGCTGCGCACCGGACTGGACACGCTGGAGATCTGCACGGTCGTCCTGCGGGTGCTCGCCCGCACCCTCACCGACCTCGCGAAGGAACGCGAGCCCGAGCCGCTGTTCGCGAAGGAGACGGGCGCCGTCGTGGAGCAGTTGCTGTCCGAGATCGCCGACGCGGTCGTCAGCTTCTCGGTGCTGGTCACCACGCACGTCAGCAGCAACGCCGACGCGGCCGAGTCCCGGCTGTCCGCGGAGTTGCGCACGGCCGTGGGCACCCGCGACAAACTCGCCCTGCTGCTGCGCGAGGAGGCCGAGCGCGAGAGCGGGCACTGGCAGTTGCACGGTGCCGTCCTGACCGAGGTGAACCGCATCCTCGACGAGCTCGACACCGAGCACCGCTCGCGTCGCCTGCTGGAGGAGCTGGACCGGGTGTCGCAGGAGCAGCGGGTGAGGATGCCGCGTCTGACCCGGCTGCGCGAGCGCATGGGCGTTCAGGAGCAGCTGTGGGGGAACCGCACCGGCATCAGCGAGCGTTCTCGGTAGGGACGCCGGGACGGGGCCGGCGCCTGATGCGAGGGAGCGCGCCGATGGCCGACACGACCGTACGGATCGACGGAAACACGCTGCGGCTGCCGGGCGGTGTGGCGGTGCGGTTCATCCGCACCCTGCGGCTGCCCGAGTCGGGCACGCATCCGCTGCCGCCGGGGCTCGGCGAGTTCCCGGTCCGGCGGGTCGCGGACTACGCGGACACGGTGCCCGAAGCGTGGCGGGCGCGCGGCGGTGTGATGCTGCCGGTGTATCTGCGCGAGGCGATGTGGCTCAGCTTCGGCGGCACCACGGAGCCCGCCGCACTCCAGGTCGGGGTGGGCAAGGTGTGCGCGGTCTCGGGGAAGCCGTGGAGCGAGCGGCTGTCCCGCAGGCCGCAGAACTACCTCGTATTGCCCCGCCAGCCTTGGCTGGACGGCATCAACTCCGGGAAGGGCACGGTCCGCCAGTTCGTGGCGGTGCCGCTGGGGCTGGGCGCGACCGTCGAGGGCCAGGTCACGGGCGAGGAGGTCTGGGGCGGCGTTCAGCTGCAGTCGTTCCCGCTGACGGAGCCCCGGCTGGCCGAGTGGCGCGCTGAGGAGCGGCGCCGGGCGGAGCTGGCGCGGGCCGTCGCGCCCTCGGGCGGTTTCGGTGCCGCGCTCCCCATGGCGGCACCGGCTCCCCAGGGCGCGGTCCCGGCACCGGCCGCCGCTCCGGCAGGTCGGCGGTCCCGGGCCGCCGCGGCGATGGGCCTGGGCGTCGGCGGCTCGATGCGGCAGGAGGTCTACGAGGACGACCGCCCGCTCGCGGACTGGGCGGACCGCCCCGCCGGGCGGGTCTTCGTCCACCTGGTGACGCCTCCGCAGTGGCGCCGCATCACCGGTGAGGCTCCCCCGCCGTCGCCGGTGGACCGGGCGGCGTACACACGCGCGGGGCTGCCCTGGTTCGACTACTACGACCAGGACGCCGAGGACCTCGCCCCCACGGACACACTGGAGTCGGTGAAGCCGGTCGGCGACTGGCTCGGCGACGACCACGAGCCCTGGCAGGCGCCTGCGCCGGGCCAGGTGCAGCCGCTCAAGGACGCGCAGGGGAAGCCGGTGCAGGACGGCGACTGGTAGCCCTCGGGCATCATCCGCCGAACAGCTCCGGAAACCGCACCTCCAGCCGTTGCATCCTGCGCAATGGGCGTTGCTCTTCTTGCGCTCGGCGGGTGATCCACGCCAAGGTTGCTGTCGCGACCACGACGACCGACGACCTGAGGTGTGGACATGGGCAGTGGTGGGCTGAGCAGGCGCCGATTCGTCGGCACCATGGCGGGATCGGCCGTCGGCGTGACGGTCCCGGCGGCCACGGCGTGCGACGACGCGCCCGCACCCGCGGACCCGGCCGACACGGCGACCTCCGGCACGACGACACCCGAGGCGCGTCCGAGCGCCCAGACCGAGAGCCGCAAGCCCTCCGGCCCGCACCCCCTCTACCTCGGCACGTACACCTCCGCCGAGGGCGGCGGCACGGGCATCGGCCTCGCCACCTACGACCCGGTCACGGGCCGTGTCACCGGCACCGGGACGATCACCGGCGTCGCCGACCCGTCGTACCTGGCGCTGCACCCCGACGGCCGGACTCTGTACGCGGTCAACGAGCGCGATGACGGTGCCGTGACCGCCGTCCGCGTCGCCGACCGCAAGGTTCTGGGGAGCCGAGGCACCGGCGGGGCGGCACCCTGCCATCTCTCGGTGCATCCGAGCGGACGCTGGCTGCTGAGCGCCAACTACGGCACGGGCAGCGTGGCCGTGCACCCCATCGCCGCCTCGGGCGCGCTCGGGGAGCGTACCGACCTGGTCACGCATTCCGGTCCGGCGCCGGGACCGGGCCAGGAGGGCCCGCACGCCCACCAGTTCGTCACGAGCCCCGACGGCGGCCACGTCCTCGCCGTCGACCTGGGCACGGATACCGTGTACACCTACCGCCTCGACCAGAAGGCGGGCACGCTGACCGAGGTCGCGCGGGCGCAGACGGAGCCGGGGGCGGGCCCGCGCCATCTCACCTTCCACCCGGGCGGGCGGTACGCCTACCTGGCCAACGAGGTCGACAACACCGTCGCGGTGTGCGCGTACGACGCCGGCACGGGCCGGCTGACGATCGGCGAGGAGCAGTCCACGGGCACGGGAGCGGGCACCAGCTATCCCGCGCAGATCGTGGTGACGAAGAACGGCCGGTACGCCTACCTCGCCAACCGGGGCCACAACAGCCTCGCGCGCTACGCGGTGGAGGCGGACGGCGCCCGGCTCCGGCTGCTCGACACGGTGCCGGTGTCCGGGGACTTCCCGCGGCAGCTCGCCCTCTCGCCGGAGGGCACGCTGCTGTTCGCGGCCAACCAGCGGTCGAGCACCGTCAGCGTCTTCCAGGTCGACGAGGACAACGGTGAACTGCGGCTCGCGGGCGAACCGTTCGCGTCACCCGTCGCCGTCTGTGCGCTGCCGCTGTAGAGCCCGGGGGCAGGAGGCGGCGCCGGCCTGGGCGAGCAGGACGTGCATGCGCTCGGTGAGCTGTGCGACGTCGTCGGCGGGCCGGTGGAAGGCCAGTCGTACGTCTGCCTGGGCACGGGCGCGCTCGATGCGCAGCGTCAGTCCGTGCCGGTCGACGGCGAGGGGCTGGACGCGCACGGCGCCGTGCAGGCTGTCGGACTCGACGAGGCGGGTGAGCCGCTCGACGGCGTCCGGGTGGCAGTCGGCGAGGTGGCTGAGCAGCCGGGCCTCGGCGGTGGCGAGCGGGTCGGGCGCGGCGGCGGCGAACTCGTCGAGGTCGACGACCACGGCACCGGACGGCAGGCGCAGCACCGCCCGCGTCGCCCGGAAGGCGAGCCTTCCCTCCTCGGGGGTGAACCAGCCGGACAGCCAGAGCCGGGCGCGGATCCGCCCCCGCACCGGCACGGGGGCGACGTCGGCGAACTCCAGGACGGCGGACGGCTCTCCGCGGGGTGCGCAGATCGTCGCCGCGACGAGCACACTGTCCTGCGGGACGTCCAGCAGGACGCGGCCGTCCTCGGTCACGGTGTGCGCGCCGACGAGTTCTTCGCGGCAGCCCTCCGCGATCACCGCGCAGGACCACGCGGCGGCAAGCACCGACCGGGCACGTTCCGCCGCGGAAGGCGCGGCCGCCCAGGTTTGGCTGTCACCCATCCCATACCTCCTTAGGTAAGCCTTGCCTAACCTATCGAAGATCGAGCCGCACGCCAACCGGGCCAGGCGATCCCGTGTGATCTCTTGGGATGCACTCAGGGAGCGATGACACCCAACAGCGCGCGGGCGCACAGGTCGCGCACCTGCTCGCGGGAGAGCTCGGAGTCCCTCAGCCACTCCAGACAGACGGCGGTGATGAACGCCAGCCAGCCCCGCACGGCCAGCCGGACATCCGGCCGACCCTCGAAGACCGGGCCGAACTCGGGGTCCGCCGCCATCGCCGCCAGGATCTGCTTCTCCTGCGCGGCCAGGGCGCGTTGGTAGACCTTGCGCACGGACTGGTCACCGGCCGCGTCGGCGCGATGGAAGGCGCGGTAGCCGTGGGCATGGGCCTGGACGTACTCCAGATACGTGTCGAGACCCGCGGCGAGTTGCTCGCGCACCGGGACTCCGGGCACCGCCGCCGTCATCCGCAGCATGCGCTCGCTCTCCCGCTCGACGACGGCCGCGAAGAAGTCCCGCTTGGTCGGGAAGTAGTGATAGAGCAGCCCGCGTGAGACTCCGGCGATCTCGGCGACCTGCTCGATCCACACCTCGTCGTACGGACTCTCCGAGAACAGCCGCGCCCCGACCGCGAGCAGCTGCTCACGTCGCTCCGCGGTGCTGAGCCTGCGGCGGGTGCGCTCGCCCTGGTTCGCGGCCATGCCCGCACTTTACTTGACGTGGATTCAGCGGCGGGACCAGACTGAACGCGTTATTGAACCCACGTACAAATAGCGCTGCGTCGCATGGTGTCGCCGGATCAAGGGAGATCGCGTCATGGCGGAGACGACGACCGGGAACGGGCTCCCGAAGGGGTTCCGCAGCGCGGAGCAGGGCTGGCCGGAGCTGCACCGCATACCGCATCCCCCGCACCGGCTCCCGCTCCTCGGCGACATACTCGGAGCCAGCAGGCGTACACCGCTGCAGGACTCCCTGCGGTACGCCCGGGAGCTGGGGCCGATCTTCCGGCGCAGGGCGTTCAACAGGGAGTTCGTGTTCGTGTGGGGCGCCGGACTCGCGGCCGACATGGCGGACGAGTCGCGCTTCGCCAAGCATGTCGGGCTCGGCATCGCCAATCTGCGGCCGGTCGTCGGGGACGGCCTGTTCACGGCGTACAACCACGAGCCGAACTGGCAGTTGGCGCACGACGTCCTCGCCCCGGGATTCAGCCGGGAGGCCATGGCGGGCTACCACCCGATGATGCTGGCCGTGGCCGACCGGCTCATGGACCACTGGGACCGCGAACTGGCCGCGGGCCGGACGGTGGACGTGCCCGGCGACATGACCAAGCTGACCCTGGAGACCATCGCGCGCACCGGTTTCGGGCACGACTTCGGCTCCTTCGAGCGTGCCCGTCCGCATCCCTTCGTGTCGGCGATGGTCGGCACGCTGACCTACGCCCAGCGGCTCAACACCGTGCCGTGGCCGTTCCTGCTCCGGCGTGCCGCGCGCGGCAACCAGGCCGACATCGCCTACCTCAACCGCACGGTCGACGAGCTGGTCCGGGCCCGTACGGCGGGCGGCCGGGGGGACGGGGACCTGCTGGACCGCATGCTGGAGACGGCCCATCCGCAGACGGGCGAGCGGCTCTGCGCACAGAACGTCCGGCGCCAGGTGATCACCTTCCTGGTGGCCGGCCACGAGACGACCTCGGGCGCCCTCTCCTTCGCCCTGCACTATCTCTCCCGCCACCCGCAGGTCGCGGCCCGCGCCCGCGCCGAGGTGGACGACGTCTGGGGCGCCACCGCGGTGCCCGGCTACGACCAGGTGGCCCGGCTGCGCTACGTACGCCGCATACTCGACGAGTCACTGCGGCTGTGGCCGACGGCGCCCGCCTTCGCCCGGGAGGCCCGCGAGGAGACCGTGCTCGGCGGGGCCCACCCGATGCGGCGGGGCGCCTGGGCGCTGGTGCTCACGGCGATGCTGCACCGCGATCCCGCAGTGTGGGGCGCGGACGCCGAGCGCTTCGACCCGGACCGCTTCGATCCGAAGGCCGTACGCACGCGTCCGCCGCACACCTTCAAGCCGTTCGGGACGGGGGCGCGGGCCTGCATCGGGCGCCAGTTCGCGCTGCACGAGGCCACGCTGGTGCTGGGTCTGCTGCTGCGCCGCTACGACTTCCGGAGCGACCTGGCCTATCGGCTGCGGGTGACGGAGAGACTGACGCTGATGCCGGAGGGGTTGCGGCTGCGCCTGGAGCGGCGGGCCACGCCCGCGCCCGTGGCGTCAGGCCCCTCCCCCGCCGTCGAGGACGCGCCGTCAGAGCTCCGCTGTCCAGTGCACCGGGCGGCCGACTGACGCCGGCAGCCGGGTGCCCGCGCTGCCGCGGGCCGCGTTCAGCTGGGGCTGGGTCAGGAAGAAGGCACCCGTCAGATCGGCGTCCGTGAGGTCGGTGTCGCGCAGGTCGGCGCCGATGAGGTCCGCCCCGCGCAGGTCCGCGCCGGACAGGTCGGCGGCGATGAGGTAGGCACCGCGCAGATTGGCGCCGCGCAGGTCGGCGCCCTTGAGCCGGGCGCCGATCAGGTCCGCGCCCCGGCGGTTCTTCTTACGACCGCCGATGCCGGCCCGGGCCAGCTCGCTGGTCTGGAGCAGGAGCACGTTGACGTCCTGCCGGTGCGCGGCCACATCCAGCGCCGCGAGGTCCTCCGGGGCCTGCCGCGTGAGCTCTTCGGTCTTGTCCAGGATGCCGCGCAGTTCGGCGTGGAGGGGACGGGCGGCGGGCAGGGTGAGCGCCTCGGTCAGGTACCAGAGCAGTTCGTGGAGCTGGCGGACGACCGGGAAGACGTCGAACATCCGCCGGGCGTGCGCGCGGGAGCCCGTGCGCCAGTCGTGCCCGGCGAAGGTGACCTGCGAGACCTTCTGCCCGGCGCCGAAGCAGTCGTAGACCGTGCAGCCCGTGAAGCCGCTCTGCCGGAGCCGGGCGTGGATGCCGCAGCGGTGGTCGTCCTGGAGGTTGCGGCAGGGCGTCCCGGCGTCCTTGTCGAGCGCGAAGTCCGCCGAGGCGGTGAAGGGCAGCGCCACACAGCACAGCCCGAAACAGTTCGCGCAGTCTCCGCGCAGGTCGGTGAGGTGGCCGGGGTGATCTTGCATGCCCTCCAGCCTAATGTCCGCCCCGCCACGAAAACTCACCGATGAGTTCCAAGCGCTGTGGGGGTCCTCTCATACAACGGAAAACAAACTCGGCTACCACTGAGATACGGCCCGACGAAAACAGGAGCACCGACCCGCGAACGAACCCCAGGGAGACGTCATGTGCAGCCACCAGCCCCCGTGCCCCACCGCCGACAGCCCGGACCATCAGACCGCCGTGATCATGTCGGCCCACCCCGAACAGGGCTGGAGCCTGCTGTGCAACGGCACCATCGTCTTCGACGAGTCAAGAATCCAGGTAGGACCCCCTTAGCGACCTTACGCTGAGCTACCGGGCTCGTTCCGCATCACCCCAGGTCAGAGCGGTTTACAGTCGCTAATCGGGACCACCGAGCGATCTTGGGCCGATTTAGCAAAATCGCTACGCCTCGTAACCGGCCTCAGCGGCTGCGGCGCGGGTCGTTCAGCGTGTCCCAGCCGCCGGGGTCGTGCACCGAGGAGCCCCGGTCGACCACGCGGTTGAAGGATGAGCGCTGGAGCCGGGCGCGCAGTTCCGGCGGCCAGGTGGCGATGGCCTCCGCGTCCGGGTCGGCCGGGGCGGGCTCGGCCGCCGGGGTGCGCTCAGCCGACTGGAGCCGCTTGTACTCCGCCGTCAGCCGCTGCGCCTCCTCGGCTGCACCGGGGGCGTTGGGGTTGCGGGCGATCTCACGGAGCCGCTTCTTGATCTGCTTGCGGCGGTCAGCCTTCATCGTCGTCCTCCAGGGAGCCGAACTCGTCCTCGAACTTCGCCAGTTGAGCCAGCACGGCGTCCGCACCGTCCGGCTCGCGGTAGCGCGGAAGGGGCGGAGCCTCCGGCGCAGCGGCTGACGGGCCGGGCGGCAGGGCGAGCTGCGGCCGGGGTGCCTCCGGCGCCGGGCCGGGGTCTTCGCCGCCGGTCGAGCGTAGGTGCCAACTGGCCAGCTCCAGGGCGTACTGGGTGAGCTTGGCCCGGAAGGCGCCGTCCAGATCGGCGGCCCTCAGCGCATCGGGGATGACCTTGAGCAGCACCTCAACGACGTCGGTGGCCTCGTCGTCGATCCGGCGCTCCAGAGCGATGGTCATGGCCTCGGGCGCGTCCGCGCCCTTGAGCTTGCGTAGGGACTCCTCCGCCCGCAGGCAGCGGTCCCACGCCCGGCCCCAGGCGTCGGAGCCCTTCTCCGCCGTGGCCACGACCGCGTACGCCCGGCGGAACAGATCCTCCAGGCGGACCTCACGCATGGCAACGAACTCGTCCGACGCGCGCTGAGTACGGGTGCGCAGCAGGTGCGTCAGCCGGTCCTGCACGGTGGACTTCGGCATGCCGACCTCGGCGGCGATCCGGCGGACGGGCAAGCCCGCAGCCGCCAGGCCGATGATCTTGTCGTCGATTTGTCCGGCGTCCGGCGCAGGTCCAGGCTCGTGTGTCCGGGCGGCCTCGTCCGGCGGTGCGCTCATGGTCGTCTCCGTTCTGTGGGGCGGGTGGGGCTAGAGGTGAGCCGGCAAAGACCGCACCGGACAGTCCGGGTGGTGGCACGGTGGGCCGCACAGGTCGGGGGCGCAGTACGGCTCACCCATGCACGACCGGGGCTCCTCCGGTTCGCGCGCCGGGCAGCCGACGTTGTGCTCGTCCGCCGGGCAGCGGGGGTGCATGAAGCAGCGAGTCGGGATCACGACCGAGGCTCCTAGGGTGGGGTGGAGGCCGGGCCCGGTATGGGCGGGCCCGGCCGGTCAGACGGCGATGAAGAGCTGAGGCAGTGCCTTGACGGCCGTGAGTGCGTCGGCGACCCGCTGGCGGCGGGCGGCCTCGTCCTTCGCCTCGTCCAGGTGCTCCTGGTACAGGGCGTCCACCTCTTCCGGGGAGGGCACCGGGCCGAGAGCCTCCACCACCTCATCGAGCCGCTCCCGGGCCTTCCGGGTGCGCTCGGCACGGTCCGCCGTCCACTTCTGGACCACCTGGGCGCGCTGCTCCTCCGACACGCCGGGGGAGACGGGGTAGGGGTTGTGGACGGGCTTCTCTTCCTCCTCGACCGCCGTGCGCCAGGAGAGGTACGCCCGCCATGCGTCACGTACCCGGATGTCTTCCGGCGCGTCGAGGATCACTGAGAACGGGAAGCCGTCCACCCGGTGCCGGACCACCACGGCATCGTCTTCACGGACGAGTTCGGGCAGCTTGCCGCCGAAGTACCGGCCGCGCCCGGCCACGACCTCACGCGCGTGCGCCTCAAGGAACTCCTGGCCCGCCGCGCTCCAGTAGGCCCCCCGGCAGTCATAAGGCTGCGAGACGGTGGCCCGCAGCAGCTCGCCGTCGCGCTGCCAGACGACGTGCCGGTGAGGTTCCCCGTCCGCGCACTTGTCGGGGTGGTAGTTGACGAAGCCCCACGGGGTGCCGTTCAGGGTGCCGTCGTGGTTGATCAGCGGCTCCTCACGGAGCTGCCGGAACACCGACTGGGTCACCTGCTTGCCCCCGAGGGTGAGCGTCTTCACTTCGATCGTCGCCGTGGTGATCACGGCGTTCTGGGTGGTGAGTTGCGGCATGATCGTTTCTCCGTTCGGGATGGGGCCGGGGAGCCCGTTTGGCTCCCCGGCAGGGTGGGTCAGGCACCGGCTTCCCGGCGCCCTCGAATGCAGTGCGGCTGGTGCACCGTCGCCGGGCACTGGGAATCTCCCCGGCACAGCCCGTGGCCCCGTTCCACGGGCTCGAAGGGACGGGTTCCGTTCACGGCCGGGTCTCCGGTGCTTCCGGCGCTTTCGGCTGTTCCCGGCGACAACTGCTCACGACTCTCTGAGCGGTGCACCCCGTTTTCATCTCCCGCGCGTGTCCCCAGTTGTGGAGAAAAAGAGCCGGAAGTGCCGGGGAGGTTGATCTCTGGGGCCGGTGTGGCGGGCGTGGTCTCCCGCTTCCGCCGGACGTTGAAGCCGCGCGCTCCGCTGATCCTTACCTCGGTCACTCCGGGGCACGTCTTCAGCCAGGCGCCGAACCGGTTGCGGCCGAGGGCGCCCACCTTCTGGGACCCTGCCCAGATGTCGAAGAGGTCGTGCACGGCCTTGAGGCCCATGCCGCCGGGGCACTCGGCTCCGGTCTTCGCCGGGATGATCTCCAGCTCCTCGGTCACGAACAGGCGCACCCGGTTGGAGTCGGTCTCGAACTTCCTCTGCACCTCGGGCAGCGTCGGCAGGTACGCGCCCCGGACGGTGCGCCGCTGCCACGCCCTGACGAGCCGGACGAGGATGCCCTCCAGCTCGGCCATCATCTTCCGCTCGATGTCGGGGTCCTCGTGTCCGGCGAAGCTGTTGCCGAACCAGAACGGCTTGATCCGCGCGAAGTAGGCTCCATGCCCCTCGCCCACCTGCGGCAGCTCGTTGGCCGAGAAGGCGAACAGGGCCCGGTTGGTGAACTTGAACGGCTGCTGGTGCTTGCGCTCGGCGCTCACCTGGTCCTCGCCGGTGAGCATCTTGAAGATGGACAGGTCTTCGACGTCCTGGCCGGACAGGTCGGCCGCCGCGTTCAGCATCTGCCCGTACAGCTCGGCCGCCTTGAAGCGGTTCACGGACAGCTCGTGCAGCGTGACCGCCGACGTGTTCGCCGCGCCGACGACCCCCGTGGCAATTCGCAGCAGGGTCGACTTGCCGGACCGGGTCGGCCCGAACAGGAAGGGGTTTCTCAGCGGCGTGCGGCTCGGGTCGAGCATGGCCGACAGAGTCTCCTCCAGGTCGTCCATCTGGCCGGGGCACGCCTTCTTCAGCCACTCCTCGTAGTGGGGGCACTTCGCGTCGGCGTGCCACTCCACCGGGATCTGCTGTGCCGACAGGTAGTCGGGGCTGTGCGGCTTCAGTTCGTTGGTGATCAGGTTGAGCATCCCGTTGGCGCAGTTGAGCACCGGCTCGTCCTGCTTCTCGGGGATGACCCGGCCCTCCTCCCGCAGCCGGGCGACGGCAGACTGCTTCACCGACTCCAGGTAGGTGCTGCGGTGATCGTTGCCGAGCAGGACCGCCACCTTGGACACGAACGCCTCGGCGTCCGCCTCGTACACGCCGTTCTTGTAGAGGGCGATCACGCCCTCCCGGGTCAGGGCGGCCGGGGCCTGGTTCAGGACCGTGTCGGCGAGGTCTTTGACCAGCAGGCCGTTCGCGTCGAAGAACCCCGCCGCCCGGCGCCGGGGCTTGTTCGGCAGCTTGCCGTTCGCCCGCTTGACCAGCCGCTCGATGTACTTGCTCCGGTGCTCCTCCGCCTTGCGCCCGAGCACATCATCGATGCCCTCACGAGCGCGTGCCTCGGACGCGCGGGCGAACTTGACGGGCTCGTCGGCCCCGTTGTCGGCCAGGGTCCCCTGGAGCCGCTCAGCGGCGTCCCAGACGTCCCTGTTGTCGGCCAGGTCGGCGTCGAAGAACACGGCCACCTCGCGCCCCTCGGCCCAGGAGAGGTCTGCACCGCTCCAGGTCCAGCAGCCCGCCGTGATGATCACGCCGTACCCCTCGGGGGCGTGCCGCGCGAGGGCGAGACCCTGCTTCGTGCCCTCCGCCATGAGGTCCGGGTTGCCGCTCTTGGGGTCCCGCAGCCGCCACAGCGCCGGGCCGCAGTCGGCCGGGAACAGGTACTTGAGCGGCCGTCCGTGCTCGTCCTTGCGGGTGGGGCTGTCCGGCCGGTACTGCGGGATGCGGCGCCCGGCGCCGTCGTCGTAGACGAACAGCATCCCCGGCCCGTCCCAGGCCCAGCGCAGCTCCTCGGGCAGGTCGCCCCGGGCGTGCACCGGCTCGACACCGTGCTCGCGCGCGAAGTCCTCCGTGAGGGCCGACTTCTCCAGGGCGGTAAGGCTGGCCTCGGTGAAGGGGACCGAATTACCTCCACCGGTCGAGGTAATTCCGGCACCGCTCTGGGTATGCTTACCAGTGACGTCGGTGGTGGCGTCCTCTTCTGCGATAGCCGGGGTTCCCAGGCCCCGGCTTTCGTGTGCCTGGGTCATTCCGCCGCACCCCCGGAAACGGGGCGCAGCAGCGTGCGCAAGCGCGCTATCTGGGCGTCGGTGAGTTCCGGAGCGCGGTCGACGATTCGCGTGATGTAGCCGTCCAGCGAACGCGCCGACACGGCACCGCCTTTACGGCGGGCCTCCCGCGCCTTTTCGCTCATGGTGTACTTCCTGGGCACTGCGGCCTCCACGAAGATCGAGTGTCTTCGCGGGCCACCTGTGCCTTCAGGCATCCGCTCGTACGGCGTTCCCAGCTTCGGGACGAGGTTGGCATCCCCCACGGGTCGGTGCCCGGCTGATCCCGTCGCCCGTTCCGGGGAACAGGCGCTGCACCTCAATTCTGCCCCGACTAACCCTTGACTGAAACGCCCCAAACGCCGGGCGCCGAAGTTTGTAGGTTCCTATTTATCTTCATCGACTTAATTCTGATTTAGATAAAGGAGCCTCCCCCTGACCCGACGCAGATCATCCAGACATTTGGGGGAGGCTCATAACCAGCATAAGCTAGTAGCGCTACCTTTCCCCTCCGCCGCAATCTCGGGGTGAATTGATGGATGAAATACCCGTCGCCGAAGCGGCCCGCCGACTCGGCCTTACCGAGTGGGCTGTGCGCAAGATGATCACCGCCGGTCGGCTGCTCAACCGGGCGCGCTCCGGCCCGGCTCTGGTCGCCGCCGCCGACGTCGACCGCATCCGGTCCGACCGCCGGACCGAGGCCCTGCGCCGTCACCGCGACCTGACCGCGTTCGCTCGTGCTGTGGACGGCCTGCTGCACCCCCTGATGACGAGCACCCCGCTCGGCGCCACGGGGTCGGGCTTCTACCTGCTGCCCACGGGGCGGGACGCCCTCAAGGTGCTGCCCCCGGACGCGTTCGCCGTGTTCGGCCGGGACGTGCTGGAGGCGGCGGCCGTCAGGGATCAGCTCCGCCGGGACGGTGCGTGCCCGACGTGCTTCGCGCACATGGCGAGTCGGGTGCACCAGACGCACCCCCCGGAGAACGGCCAGGCGTACCGCGCGCTACTGGGTGAGCCCTGTCCCGTGGACGTGCGGCGGTTCGCCGAGCAGACTGCGGAACGCCGCCGGACGGCCGACCGCCAGCGCCAGGCCGACACCGCCCGCCGGGCCGAGGCCGAACGCGACCATGCACGGGCGGAGTTCAGCGCGGCGCACGCGGCGGCGGAGACAGCCGCTCAGCGCGTCCGGAGCGCGGCCCGGCACCTGGCAACGCTCGACCCCCAGATCGCCCGGGAGGCGACGGCTCAGGCCCGTCGGCGGGGTGCGTTCAAGGCGGCCTCCCGGTTCCCGGACTGGTGCACCTGCGACGCCGACCGTCAGTGCCCCCGGCACGCAGCAGCCGACCGACGGGCGGCCCGGCGGTGAGCGCGGAGCGGTGCGCCTGCGCGGGCTCGGGCCGCAACTACCGGCCGTGCCTGGAGCACTTCGCCGCCCTGTCCCCGGCGGAGCAGGCCCGCATCACTACCCGCCTCCGCATCTACAACCCCCGTCCGGCAAGGAGGAGTTGACCATGGACGAACAACGAGCCGAGATCGTCGCTCACGGCCGGGAAGCCCTGGCCGACATCCGCCGCGCCAGCGACGAGGCAGCAGCGGCGATCGTGCGCGTCGTCGAGCAGCGGACGGGGGTCAGCCTCGTGGCCGGGCCGCCGAGCGTCATGGACGCGAGCCGCGCTCAGCTCGCCGACGCCGACCGCCGGGCACAGCACGCCGTCGCGGCGATGGACATCGTGCTGCGCCGGTGGTCGTGGGGCGACGCGCAGACTCTGGGCGAGCTGATGCCCTCGCTGCCCCAGGACGTCCGCGAGGCCGTGGCCGATCACCTGGTGCAGGCGGGCCTCTCCTGATGGGCGGCGGGGTCGACGGCGTGAGCCCATTCCTGCGCCGTAAGGCGCTGCGCCACGTCCAGGCCAACCCTGGCCGCACCGCCGACGAGCTGATGGAGATGCTGTCGGCGTACGACCGGAGCCTGTTCGGCGGGGCGCTGCGGAGCCTGCGCGAATGCCGCCAGGCCCGCGTGGACACCGACGGGCGCATCTGGCCCGCCTGAGCTGGGGCGACCCCTTGCCGGCTCGATTCAACGAATCGACTAAATCCAAGAGCCCCGCACCGGTGATCGGTGCGGGGCTCGTGTCTGTCGTCAGAGGGACCCGAGGATGCCCGTGACGATGCTGCCGAACTCGGCGAACCCGCCCATGAGCAGCACGGTCGCCACGATGGCGATGCTGATCTTCAGCCGGTCGTTCTTGGAGGCCGCGAGCAGGATTCCCAGAGCGATGAGGCAACCGAACTCGATCACTTCTGCACCTCCTTCCGGGCGTCGGCGAGGTACCGCTTGCCGCTGGCCAGCGAGACCCCGAGCCGCTCAGCCACCTGAGCCCCCGTGAGCCCCGGCTCAGCCTTGAGCAGCTCAGCCACGCGCTCAGTGCGCTCCTGTCGCTGCACGCTGGCGGCGCTGAACCCGAACGGCTCCCGGGGCTGAGCCTGTTCGGCCTGCGCGGGCTCAGGGCGGCTCAGCCGGGGCTCAGCCGGGCTCAGCGGCTCAGGCTCAGCCGACGTGAGCCGCTGAGCCACCTGCTCCCCGGACTGGGCGATCCGGATCCGCTCCGCCGTGTCCTCCACCTCGGCCCTCAGCCGGTCCTCCGTCAGGCCGTCGGTGGCCGGGGTGCGCCACTCCAGTGCGCTGACGGATCCGGAGCCCTCCAGGGCGGCGGACTCCTCCCGGATCCGGGCCTCCTGCCGCTGGAGTTCGCGCCGGATGTCCACGGTGGCGAGCCGCCCCTCAGCCTCCGCCCGCTCAGCGTCGGCCCACTGCTGGGTGGCGGAGTCGAGCCGGGCACCGTTCGTCGTCATGACGATGTGCCACAGGCCCTTGGCGAGCAGGCTCACGGCCGCCCCGGCAATGCCCACCCACAGGGAGAACTCCACGGCCCCGTGTGCAGCGATCAGGCCCATGGAGAGCACCAGCGCTGCCCACCCCGCCCGGCGCGGCGCACGGGCACGCTGCGGGTTGTACTGATGCACCCACTCCAGGGCGAGGCAGCAGACCCACGCGCCGTCGAACACGGCCGCGATCATGTAGGCAGCCCACGGGGTGAAGGCCATCGACAGCAGGCCCCCGATGGCGAGGGCGGACCACACCACGGCCGCGAGGACGATCAGCGCGGCGAATGCCGTGACGGCCTGCTTCACCTGCGCCTTGCGGTCCGGCGGGGGCACCGGCAGCTCAACGGTGTACGTCTCCTGCACCTGGTGCGTCTTGCCGTCGATGGTCTTGGGCACCGTGCGCGTACGGGTCTCAGTCCTGGTCTGCATCGTCCTGGCCTCCCGTCAGGTCGGTGCGGAACGGCTCCAGGACGGCGGCGAGTTCCGCCGTCACGGCCTCGATCACGGGTGCCTGGGCGACGGCATCGGCCAGGGTCTGTTCGGCCCTCTCGCGGGCCTCCACGGCTTCCTGCACCATGGGGTTACTCCTCTTCAGTGGCATGGAGGGGGATCGTGTAGCCGTCGGCGGTGCGGGTGACTGCGCCGTCGGCGGCGAGTGCATTCACGGCCGCGTGCACGGCGGCGGGACTGCGCCCGGTGGCCCGTGCCAGGGCGCGCACGCCCAAGGGCTCGGGCGAGGTCATGAGCGCGGTGAGCACGTCGTCGGCCACGGGCGGGCGGGTGTTCGTTCGCTGTTCGTTCGGTGCCTGGACGCGCAGGTCAGAGGGCGTGCGAACGGCCGAACGAACGGGCACGTGCACGGGCGGGATCTTGACCAGGCAGACGCGGTTGCGCGCCCCGGCGAGTGCGGTCTCGCTCGCCCACAGGCCGAAGCACACGCGCGCCTTCTTGCGCTGCGGCTCCCACACGAGCAGTTGCCCGGCGCGCTCCAGCCGGTCCGGCCGCCAGCCCGCCGCTGCCAGGTCCTTGAAGATCACCTGCGAGTCCTCGGCCGTGGGCACGAGGTGCGCCAGCCGGGCCGTGAACAGCATGCGGATCTCCGACGGCACCGACGAGGTCTTGAAGTCCTGGAGCCCGGCCCACACGTGCACGCCGAGTTCCCGGCCGGTCTGCATGATCGTGACCAGGTCCGCCAGGGCGGCGGCCGACAGTTCGTTGAACAGCCGCGACTCGTCCGCGATGAGCACCAGGTGCGGACGGCGGGTCATGCGGCCCCGGGCCGGGAACTCCCGGCGGACCAGGTCCGACAGGAACGCCTCGATCTCGCCCAGGTCGTCAAGGACGCGGCAGTGCCGCCGGTAAGGCGCCACCGACGCACCCCACTTGCCGTCCAGGGCGACGACCATCCAGTCCGGCCGGGCCAGTGCCCACGCCGCCAGGACGCGGAGCACGGAGGTCTTGCCGGAGCCGGTGGTGCCTATGGCGGCGATGTGCTGCGCCGGGTCGACGCGGACCGGTCCGCCGAACAGTCCCCGCCGGGCCACGGTGACCCGGGGCGCGAACCAGCGGTGCCAGAACCGGTCCGGCTGGGGGCTCCAGCGCATGAGGCGCCGTACGGCGGCGTCTGGCAGGTGCGTGTGGAGGCGCTGGGTGAGCGGCCGGGCCGTGCGGTCACCGGCCTTGGCTGCGGAGTCAGCGCGCAGCGTGAGCCGCTTGGCTCGGGTGGCCTTCCACAGGCGCAACCGGTACCGGACGTAGAAGAACGCCACGACCGCCAGTCCGAGGGCGACGAGCGTCATCACGACTCACCCCCGGCCGGGGGTATGCGCCGGGCGGCACGGTCGACGTCGCGGGCCGAGACCTTGATGAGGCGGCCGACGCGATAGCCGGGCAGCTCGCCTCGGTTGATCATGCGGCGGACCGTCCAGCGGCTGCTGCCGAGCAGCCGGGCGGCCTCAGTAAGTCCGATGAGATCGTGGGGAGTTGGAGCCACAGGGGCCTCCGGTCGGGTCATGACCCGGACCAGAACGCGAAACGACCACAGACCGCGTACTGGTCTGTGGTCGTTGGTCGTCTTGCTGCTGCCAGTCTGCCACAAATCCGGGGCATCTGGAGCACTCGGAGCGTACGGGCGCACCCCGTCTGACCTGGTCGAATTCGTTAAATGATCTGGTGTGACTCACGGGGCGCATGGTGAGCCGGCAAAGGGTCAGCCGGGCGGGTGCTCGGCCAGCAGCTCCCTCACCTCGGGCACGTCGTCGTAGTCGGCCAGGCGGCGCAGCACCACCCGGCCGCGCTCCGAGGTCCGCTCGGAGGCGACGTCGGCGGACAGCTCGAACATGCGGGCCGCCGTTTCGGCTGCGGCTTCTGGTTCGTTGGCGTCGGCGTAGGCCACGGCCAGCCACGACAGGTACAGGGCCAGCTCACGGGCGTGGGTGGCGTCGTAGCGCTCCAGGACGGACCGGAGCAGCGGCACGGCCCGCAGCGGCCGGGCCAGCTCGGTGTAGACCCGGGCGTCCATGACCTCCAGCTCCTCCCGGCTGACCCAGTAGGCCCACTGCGGCGCGGGGTCGGGGGCCTCCTGGGTCAGGGCTTCGTGCGCCTCGCCGAGGGCGCGCATGGCCTGTTGGGCGTGGGTGCGGCCTGCCTTGGCGTGGGCCCAGGCGACCCGGTCGAAGAACAGGGCGCGGGTCTGCGGCGGGGCGGAGGGTCCGGCTTCGTCCAGGGCGGCCTGGGCGAGGTCGACCGCGTCCAACTCCCTCCCGGTGTTCGCGTGTTGATACGCGAGCGACCCGGCGAGGTTGGCCACGAGGGTGCCGTCACCGGCCTGCCGGGCGGCGGAGATGCCGAGCTGGTAGGCATGCTCCGCCTGCGCGTGCTGCCCGGCGTCGCTGGCGATCCACCCGGCGATCTGGGACAGCTCGCCGATCTGGACGAGCAGCGCGTTGCCGGTCGGCTCGTCGTAGCTGGACTCGCGGTGGAGCTGCACGGCGCGGGACAGCTCGCGGAATGCGCGGTCGATGAGGTCGCCCCCGGCCAGCACGTCATCCGCCAGGCGCAGGCCGTGCACCCGCCCGGCCAGAGCCGCCACGGTGGAGGCACCGATGCGGCGGCCTGAGTTCCCGTCTCCGGGCTCCAGAGGGTCCCCGGGTGGCAACAGCTCGGCCAGCGTGGCGAACGCTCCCGGAAGGCGCCCCTCGTCCTCTCCCCGGGCGTAGGCGGCGGCCCGCTCCAGGGTGCCGAGCGGAACGGCGAGGGCGACCGCCAGCGCGGGCAGCCACGCATCCGGCACCCGGGCGCCCCGCTCCCAGCGGCTGACCTCGTTGCGGGTCAGGGTGGCGACGCCGGACACCCGGCACAGTCGCTCGGCCAGGCCGCGCTGGGACAGGCGTGCGTCCCGGCGCAGGCGCGCGAGGTACGCGCCGAACTGCCTCTTGCGCTCAGTGGTGTTCATCGCTGGCCCCCTCATTTACCTAATTCTGGCCCCTCCCTGGCCCCCTCCGGGGCGCCCCCGGGACATCCGTTGGGCGCGTGAGGCTGAGGTGACCTGCGAGGGGACGAGGGATCAGCATGATGACGATCGAGGTCTACAAGATCGACAGGGACGGGAAGCGGACGGAGGTCGTCCCGCGCTACGAGGTGGGGACCGGAGACCCCGAACGGCTCCAGCCGCAAGACCTGGGATACCCGCCCTGTAGCTGCCACCGGTGCCGGGCGCGCAGGACGGTGGTCACGCGATGACCGCGCCCACGGAGGAGCAGACGCTGTCGGCGGAGTGCACGCTGGGGCAGCGGCCCGGGTACGAGGACACGCACGACCTGTGCAGGCAGACCAAGGACGTACCGCTGCCCTACTCCAACGGCGTGCTCCTCGTGCGCCGTTGCAGGTGTGCGTGCCACGTTCACCGGAGCCTGGCGGCGCAGTAGCCCGGACAGACCGAACCCCCGCCGGTGAAGCGACCCGGCGGGGGTTCGTCGTGTGCGTGGTGGGGTCAGGTTCGGCGCCTCAGCAGGGCGAGGCGGAACGGCGTCAGCACGGGACGCTGAGGGGCCGTCTCCGGTCGCGCGCCGCTGGCCAGCAACCGGCGAGCTGGGCTCCGAGTTCGGCCGCCTGAGCGCCGTACAGGGGCTCTCGGATGTCGGTCATGACGTCTCGTCCTTCCGGCCGTTAAAGATCACGTTGTAGCGCGGGCGCTCGGTGCGCACGGCTTCGCGTTCGGCCGCCTCGGCGTCGTCGGGGTATTCGATGCGGATGGCGAGGACTTGGGACCCCCAGGGCTTCTCCCGCAGATGGGTGCGTATGCGCGTGAGCGGGCTGACCGAGATGCCGATGTAGAGCAGACCTTCCAGGCCGTACAGGCGGTACAGCGCCGTGCGGCCGTCGGCGAAGAGGCTGCCCCCGTCCTGGTCGAACAGGCCGAGCAGGAACTGTGTGTCGATGGCGGTCATGCCGCTGCCCCCTTGATCCAGTCGAGGTCCACGGACGCCGGGTTGAAGTACTTGGACCCCGGGCGCCAACCGGCCGGGCGGCCCTGCTCGGCGGGCAGGATGGTGACCTTGACCCAGGTGGCGATGATCTTCCGCTTCCGCTCGATGTCGTAGCCGGGCCACGCCTCCTCCGGGGACAGGCTCCAGTCGACCGGGTCACTGTCCGCGAGCGTGGCCGTGGCCTGTTCCGCGATCTGCTTCTCGACGGCGGTGATCTTCTCTTTGATCCGCCGGGCCGCCGACCGGTACTCCACAGGGTCGGCCGTGTCGTCGTCGGCGAAGGCGTCGGCCAGTCCCTTGAGCCGGGCGTTCAACCCCTTGAGCCGGGCCGTCAGGTCTTCGGTGGAGTCCTTGGCCGGGGCGTCCGGCGCGGCGACCGAGGTGTCCATGGCGCCCACCCGGGTCAGGTGATCGATGAGCTGCCCCTCCACGTACTCGTCCACGGCGGCGACGCTGCGGGACACGTGCCCTTCGGTGCGGCACGTGTAGACGGAGCCGTTGCGGGCGTTGCCACGGCCCTTGGTCTTCACCGGGGACTGGCAGATGCCGCACAGGTACAGGCCGCCGCCCAGGTACTTGCGGGCCGGGCCGGGCGAGGTGCGGCGGGCGGGGTTCTTCAAGATCGCCCGGCAGATGCGCCAGGTGTCCTCGTCCACCAGGGCGGGCCAGGCACCCTTGCCGGTGATCTCCCCGCCCACCTCCATGAGCCCCGCGTTCCGGGGCCGCAGCAGCAGCTTGAGGAACGTCGTCTCCGTCCAGTCGCCGGGGGTCGGCTCGGTGCGGGTGCCGTCCGGGAGACGCTTGCGGCGGGCGGGGGTGCGGACTCCTTCCGCGTGCCACTTGCGCAGCTCGGAGCGCTTGGTGGCGCCCTCGGCGATGGCACGGGTGGCGGCCTCCAGGTGCCATGCCTCGGAGCCGGGAGCGTTGACCGGCTGCGCCGCGCAGCCCCGGGGGCAGGTGACCGTGACGGCCTCGATTGGACAGGGCGTGTCGTCGTGCTCCGGGTGCTTGTCGTGCTCCTCGCGGACGACGGTGATGATGAAGCCCTCGGTGGTGTCGCACGCGGGGCAGATCAGGGAGCGCGGCGTGATGCCGTCCGCCTCGAACCCGAACGGACGGCCCCCGCCCCGGAACTCACCGCGCCTGACGTTGTCGGCCTTGGCGTCGGCCACGCGCTCGCCGATCTCTTCGGACTCCTCCTGCGCGTCGATGGCCTTGCGCCGGGCGATACCGCGCCCCTCGGCGGTGTTCATGTTGATCGGGCCGCCCTTGGTGAACTCGACGGCGATGTCCCGTTCCTGGATCAGGTCGAGCAGGGCGAACGCGTTGCGGTAGTTGCGGTTCAGCCGCTTGTCCGACACGGCCAGGACGGCGTTCGCGCTGCCGTCGCGGAGCATGTCGAGCAGCCGGTCATAGCCGGGGCGCTGCTTGCGGCCGGTGCCGGTGATGTCGTTGTCGACCAGCACGGCGACGACGTGCCAGCCGCGCCGGGCGGCGAGCTTGCGGCAGTGTGCTTCCTGCCGCTCGACGCCGTACTCACGGCCTTCGCGGTCGTCGGAGATCCGGCAGTAGATGATCGCTTGTCGTGGCTGCTTGGCGGCCATGTGACCCACCCCCTGGAGGCGCTTCGGTGTGTGCGCCTAAGAGGGTCCTACCCAAATACCCGACGACACCGGTGAGCTTCTGCCGGACGGGCGGGTGGTCGGCCCGCACCGCACCGTCGGCGCCCTGGCCGTGGCCGCCTGACTCAGCCGCCGAGGTCCGGCAGCTCCAGTGCGGCCAGCCGCTCGGCGTCGGCCAGGATGTACATCTCGGTGATCCGGCCGTCGGCGACGGTGACGCCCATGACCGACTGCGGCCGCCCTTCGGGGGCGCTGAGCACCCCAACCGTGTCGTTGACGAGCACGAGCTGCATGTACCGCGCGAACTGCCGGAACAGCATCGCCTGTTCGGCCACGGGCTTCGCACCGCGCACCACCTTGGACGCCGCCACACCACGCACCAGCGGCCCGGAGTCGGCCCGCAGCACCACGTCGGGATCGAGGACCGCCAGCAGTGCCTCGAAGTCACCCGCGCGGGCGGCGGCCATGAACGCCTCGAGGACCTGCCGCTGTCTGCCGAGGTCGGGTTCGCTCGACGGCTCGGCGCCCCGTACCCGGCGCCGGGCGCGGCTGGCCAGTTGGCGGGTCGCGGCCGAGGAGCGCTCCACGATCGGCGCGATGTCGTCGAACGGCACCGCGAACAGGTCGTGCAGCACGAACGCGATCCTCTCGGCGGGCTCCAGCGTCTCCAGCACCACGAGCAGGGCCAGCCCCACCGAGTCGGCCTGGAGCACCTCCTGTTCCGGGTCGATCGTCGACAGCGGCCGGATCACCGGGTCCGGGACGAAGGCCTCTTCCAGTGACTGCTCGTGGCGCCGGCTGCGTGAGCGCAGCATGTCCAGGCAGACCCTGCCGACCACGGTGGTCAGCCAGCCGCCGAGGTTGTCGATGTCGTCGGCGTCGCTGCGGCTCAGCTTCAGCCAGGCCTCCTGGACGGCGTCCTCCGCCTCGGCCAGTGAGCCGAGCATGCGGTACGCGACCGCCTTGAGGTGGCCGCGGTGCCCCTCGAAGCGGTCCGCCAGCAGGTCTGTCCCGTTCACGTCTCCCCCTCCGTGCTGATCTCTTCCGGCCGCTAGCGGCTGAACAGTTCGAACGCCACGGCCGGCTTCCCGCCGAACCGCTCCCCCGTCGACTCGGCGTACCCGGTGAGGAAACCGCGGACGTACGTCTCCGGGTCCTTGTCGGTCAACGCCTCGATGTAGGTGCGGTGTTCGAGCAGCGAGCGCACCCCGCGCTCCAGGCCCGGCGTCGCGTCCACCGCGTGCGTGGGCGAACTGGAACCGGCGACGGCGACCCAGCGCACGCCGTTCCAGGGCTCCAGGCCCTGCTCGGTGAGCTCCGGGAAGATCCAGCGGTTGCCCGCGTCACCGGCCGCGTCCAGTGTGGCGCGGCCGACGGCCACGTGGTCCGGGGTGTTCCAGGCGGTGCCGCCCCAGGTGTCCCGGTGGTTGAGCGTGATCACCAGCTCGGGCCGGTGCCGTCGGATCGCGGCGGCGATGTCGCGACGCAGGGCGGTTCCGTACTCGATCACTCCGTCCTTGTGGTCGAGGAACTCCACCGCCGTCACGCCGACGACCGCGGCACTGGCCCGCTGCTCACGCTCGCGCAGCGGGCCGCACTGGGCGGGTTCGAGCGTGTCGATGCCGGCCTCGCCGCGGGTCGCCAGGACGTAGGTGACCTCACGGCCGGCGTCGGTCCAGGCGGCCACCGCCGCCGAGCAGCCGTACTCGAGGTCGTCCGGGTGCGCGACGACGGCGAGCGCGCGCTGCCAGTCGTCGGGCATGGGCTTCAGCTGAGTGATCGTCGGCTCGGTCATGTCCGCACCCTAACGTGTGACACCGACATCACGCTTCGTCACGGGTGAGCGCGAGCAGCCGGTCCAGGACACGGGGACCGCCGGCCCGTACACCGTCGTGCTCGAACTCGTCGGTGACCCAGGTCCGCAGGCCGCGAACGGCGCGGGCGGTGGCGAGGGAGTGGGCGGTGTCGACGTACATGTCGTCGTGGTAGACGGCCGCCGCGACCGGTACCTCGTTGGCGGCGAGGCGCGCGGAGTCGTACAGGGGCGTCCAGTCGGTGCGGGCGGCGAGCAGTTCGGCGGTCTCGCGCAGCGGGCGCAGGGAGGGGTCGCAGTCGAACATCCAGGGGTGGATGGTCTCGCCGGTGAACAGCAGCGGCCCGTCGCCCGCGAGCGTCTTGGCCACGTCGAACTGCGGGAACTCGGCGCGCACCCGCTCGGCGGACCAGGCGGTGGGGCGGGCGTCCTGGCCGTAGATCGCCTCGTGGACGAGGGCGTACAGCGGGTGGCTCGCGTACGACAGCAGGCCCTGGACCTCCTCCTGGAAGGCGTCCGAGAGGGCCGGGCCCTGCGGGGTGCGGACGAAGGCGTCCTCCAGCAGGTAGTGCAGGCGGTGGCTGCCCTCGCTGCCGCCGAGGACGATGCCGAGGGACTGGAAGGCCTCGGCGGTGAGGCGGTAGCCGTTCGGCAGGACCACGTCGTTCGCGAGCAGGTGGTCGGCGATGCTGCGGGCGCGCTCGACGTCCTGCGGGTAGCGGGCGTAGTGCGCGGCGACCTTGCGCTCGATGCGGGGGAAGGCGGCGCGGTAGACGTCGTCGGCGTGGGCGTCGAGCGAGGGCAGGCCGCCGGTGATGACGGCTGCGGTCAGGCCCTCGGGGGCGGTGGAGAGGTAGTTGACCGTGCAGAAGCCGCCGAAGCTCTGGCCGAGGACGGTCCAGGGGGCGCCGCCGGTCACCTCCGGGCGGATCGCCTCGCAGTCCCGGACGATCGCGTCGGCGCGGAAGTGCGTGAGGTAGTCGGCCTGGGCGGCCGGGCCGCCGCGCAGTGGGAGCGTCTGGCGGTTGGCGGGCGTGGAGTGGCCGGTGCCGCGCTGGTCGAGGAGCAGGACGCGGTACTCCTTGAGCGCGCGGCCGAGCCAGGCGCCCTTGCCGACGAAGCGGTTCGCGCCGAAGCCGGGGCCGCCCTGGAGGTAGACCAGCCACGGCAGGTCCTGGTGTGCCTTGTCGCTCGCGACGACCTCACGGGCGTAGAGCTCGATCGTCTCCCCCGTCGGGGCGTCGTGATCGAGGGGCACGGTGAAGTGGCGGTCGGTGAGGACGACGCCGGGCTGGCGGTAGGTCGCGGTCAACAGGGCTCCCGGGACGGAGGGTTTTCGGGCCGCGTCCCAGTTCAGCACATGTTCGTCCGTCGACCGAGCCCCGGGATCATGAAATCGTACTGAATGGCCGATCAGCGCCTGCGGATCCGGACCTCCGTCGGATCAGCGTGCCGACAGGCTGGACCGGCGTACCACCAGCTCGGGCTGGAGTACGACCCGTCGGTGCTCGTGTTTGCGGCCCCCGGTCTCCTCCTCCGTCTCCTCCAGCAGCATCTCCGCCGCGAGGGTTCCCATGGTGACCGCGGGCTGCCGTACGGAGGTCAGGGGGACGGCCGCCGCGGCCGCGAACTCGATGTCGTCGTAGCCGACGATCGCGAGGTCGCCGGGGACGCCGACGCCCGCGGCGTACATGGCCTGCAGGACGCCGAGGGCGAGCAGGTCGTTGGCGCAGAAGACGGCGGTCGGGCGCTCGGCGAGGCCGAGCAGGCGGGCGCCGGCGTCCCGGCCGGCGGCGACATCGAGCCGTTCGGTGGGCAGCTCGCGCAGGTGCTCGGGGCCGAGGCCGGCCTCCTCCAGCGCCTTCAGGGCACCGATGCGGCGGTCGCGGACCTGGTTGAGGCCGGGCGGGCCGCTGACGTACGCGATGGAGCGGTGCCCGGCGTCGACGAGATGGCGTACGGCGAGCGCGCCGCCCGCGACGTCGTCGACGGAGACCGAGCACTCGGTGGTGCCCTCGGCGACCCGGTCCACGAGGACGAAGGGGATGTTGTGGCGCCGGAACGTCTCGATGTTGCGGCCGGTGGCGTCGGCCGGGGTCAGCAGCACGCCGCGCACCCGCTGCTCGGCGAAGAGCGACAGGTAGTCGGCCTCCTCGCTCGCGCTCTGTGCGCTGTTGCAGACCATGACGCCGAGCCCGGCCTCGCGCGCGGCCCGCTCGGCGCCGCGCGCCACGTCCACGAAGAAGGGGTTGCCCATGTCGAGGACGAGCAGCCCCATGATCCGGCTGCGGCCCGCGCGCAGTTGGCGCGCGGACTCGCTGCGGACATAGCCCAGCCGGTCTATCGCGGACTGCACGCGCGCCCGGGTCTCCGTCGCGACCGTGTCCGGACGGTTGATGACGTTCGAGACCGTGCCGACGGAGACTCCGGCGGCGCGGGCGACGTCCTTGATACCCACCGACTGGGTCATCGGTCAGGGACCTCCAGAGAGACTCGGTACGACGCGGGGCGGCGGGAAGGCCTTCACATTACCGTCATGCCGCCCACAACGACTGCGATCAGGCAGGCAGGCGGAAGTTGAGGTTGCGCAGCGCCGAGGGCGTCGTACCGCTGGACTTCTCCTGGTACATGATCGACAGGAAGTGGTCCTGGCCGACGCGCGTCTCGTCGATCACGACCTCGCCGAAGGCGTTCAGCCCGGCGGTGACACCGTCGTACAGCACCGCCCAGTCCGTGTACCCGGAGGCCTTGGAGGCTGCGGCTATGCGACAGAACGGGAAGATCGCGTACGCGTTGTCGTACTTGTCCAGAATCAGCTTGGTGCGCTGGCTGGAGTTCAGCGGAACCGGGATCTCCGCCTTCTGCCATGCCCCCGAGGAGTTCTTGCGCACGTGGAAGGCGCGGCCGTTGGCGGTGCGGTCGGCGACGTAGTTGGTGGTGCACTGGCCGAACCGGCCGGGGACGTAGCTGATGATCGCGTGCGGCAGGCCGGCGGAGTCGGTGAACTGGCTCTCCTGGTTCATCAGGGAGTGGTCCGGGTTGAGTGCGTCGATCACCAGCCCGCTGTCGGTGACGGCGACCTTGTCGGAGCCGCCGGTGGTGCCGACGACGGAGCCGGCGTTGTTGCGCCAGGTGCGACCGCGGTCGTCGGAGTAGACGTAACCGGTGTCGTGGTTGGTGATCCCGCCGCTGGAGCACATCACGGCGCCGTTCTGCTCACGCCAGGTGAAGAACGAGTGCAGGCGGCCGTTCCTGTCGTAGTCGATGCCGTGCAGGTACATGTTGCGGGCGGTCGAGGAGCCGTGCTCGCTGGTGTACGTCCCGGTGGAGCTGCTCCACTCGCCGAGGTTGGTCCAGGTCGAACCGTCGTACTCGGCGAGGGCGTTGCGGCCGTTGCCGGAGACGGCGACCCGGTAGCTGAGCTGGAGCCTGCCCTCGGGGGTGGAGACGAACTGCGGGTAGGTGAACTGCGAGGTGAGGGCGAGGCCGTCCATCGTGGACTGCGGGGCGCCGAAGCGGCTCGCGACCCAGCTCAGGCCGGCCGGGTTGTCCATCAGCCCCGCGACCGACTTGACGTAGGTGAAGCCGTCGCTGTGCGAGTCCATGTTGAGGTGGAGGCGCCCGTCGACCTTGGACATCCCCATCGAGATGACGTTGTGGGAGTCGTTGTAGCGCAGGGTGTGGCCGACCTTGACCGTGGACCAGGTGGTGGAGCCGAGGACGCGGCGGCCCACGACGGCGTTGCGGTCGGCGGTGTACCAGACTGCGTACTGGTAGCCCTTGTAGGTCAGCAGGCCGTTCTTCTGGAAGGCGTTGTTGTTGACCAGGCCGTCGTACGACACGAAGAAGATGGCCTGGGTGTCGAGGGTGGTGGTGCCCGTCAGGGTGAGGGACGGGCCGGGGTCGGCGGCGCGTGCGGTACCCGAGGCGAGGGCGGGGGTCATCACGGCTCCTGCGAGGGCGGCGCCCAGCAGCGTACGTCTTTTCATCGATGCGGCTCCTGAGGGGGCGTTCAGGCGAGGTGGAACACTTCGGTGAGTGGCTTCATGGCCTCGTCGGGGCGGGCGCCGTCCAGCGACTCGAAGAACGGCGCCATCTCCTTCTGCCAGCGGGCGTTGACCTCCGTGGCCTCCATACCTGCCTGGGCGGCGGCGAAGTCCTCGGTCTCCAGGTAGCCGACCAGGAGTCCGTCCTCGCGCAGGAAGAGCGAGTAGTTGTGCCAGCCGGTGGCGGAGAGCGCTCGGAGCATCTCCGGCCACACGGCGGCGTGCCGCTCGCGGTACTCGTCCAGGCGGTCCTGACGGACTTTCAGCAGGAAGCACACGCGCTGCATCAACGACCCTCCAGGGTCTAGAAGTTGAACTGGTCGATGTTCTTGGCGTCGAAGACGGTCGGCTTGCCGAGGCTGATCACGCCGTCCTTGCCGATGGTGTACGTGGTCTCGCCGGCCTTGAAGGTCTCGCCCTCCTTGCCGGTGATCTGGCCGGAGACCAGGGCGACGGCGGCGCGGGCGGCCAGATCGCCGAGCTTCGCCGGGTCCCACAGCTCGAACGCCTCGACGGTGCCGTTCTTGACGTACTTGCGCATGTCGTTGGGGGTGCCGAGGCCGGTCAGCTTGACCTTGCCCTTGTACTTGGAGCCCGACAGGTACTGGGCGGCGGCCTTGATGCCGACGGTGGTCGGGGAGATGATCCCCTTCAGGTCCGGGTACTCCTGGAGCAGGCCCTGGGTCTGCTGGAAGGACTTCTGGGCGTCGTCGTCACCGTAGGCGACCTTGACGAGCTTGATGTCCTTGTACTTCGGGTCCTTGAGCTCCTCCTTCATGAAGTCGATCCAGATGTTCTGGTTCGTCGCGGTCTGTGCGGCGGACAGGATCGCGATCTCGCCCTTGTAGCCGATCTGCTCGGCGAGCAGCTGCACCTCGGTGCGGCCGAGGTCCTCGGCGGAGGCCTGCGAGACGAAGGCGTTGCGACAGTCGGCGGTGGTGTCGGAGTCGTAGGTGACGACCTTGATGCCGTTCTTCATGGCCTGCTTGAGCGCGGTGCACAGGGCGCCCGGGTCCTGCGCGGAGACGGCCATCGCGTCCACCTGCTGCTGGGTGAGCGTGTTGACGTACGACACCTGCCCGGCGGTGTCCGTGGCGCTGGACGGCCCGACCTCCTTGTAGCTGGAGCCCAGCTCCTTCAGCGCCGCCTCGCCGCCCTTGTCGGCGGAGGTGAAGTAGGGGTTGTTGACCTGCTTGGGCAGGAAGCCGACGGTCAGCCCCTTCTTCAGCTCGGCGTTCGGGTCGGCCTTGCCGGCGGTGGCCGCCGAGGCACCCTCGTTCTTGACGTCCTCCTTGGTGGTGCCGCCGCAGGCGGTGGCGGCGAGGGCGAGGGAGGTGACGGCGGCGAGGGTCACGCAGACGCGCCGGAGGGATGACTTACGCATGACGGTTCCTTTGAACGAAGGTGATTGGATGCCCTTGGGGGCGCGGGGCTGTATCGATGTGCGGCTCCGCCGCGTGGGCGCGACCAGCCACAGACGACGGTCAGCCGGTCGATCGAGCACGCACAACGGCGATTTGCCGCGCAACCCGCGGCCCGAGGACGGAAAGAACGAGCAACACACCGGTGACGACGATCTGCGACTGCGCGGAGACGTCCTGGAGGCTCATCACGTTCTGCAGCGCCCCCAGCAGGAACACACCGGCGACGGCACCACCCAACGTGCCCTTGCCGCCGTCGAAGTCGATACCGCCGAGCAACACGGCGGCCACGACCGAGAGTTCAAGACCGGTCGCGTTGTCATAGCGAGCGCTGGCGTAATGCAGCGCCCAGAAGATTCCGGTGAGCGAAGCCATCAGCCCCGTCACGGTGAACAGAATCAGCTTCTGCCGCTTCACGCGGATACCGGCGAACCGCGCGGCCTCCTCGCTCGCGCCGGTGGCGAAGATGGACCGCCCGAACGGCGTGGCGTGCAGGGTGACCACGGCGATCGCGAGCAGCACGAGGAAGGGCAGGAAGGCGTACGGGATGAAGGTGTCGCCGATCCGTCCGGCCGCGAAGTCGAGGTACTGGGTGGGGAAGTCGGTCACCGCGTCCGAGCCGAGCACGATCTGTGCGATGCCCCGGTAGGCGGCAAGGGTGCCGATGGTGACGGCGAGGGACGGCAGGCCCAGCTTGGTCACGAGCAGGCCGTTGACGAGCCCGCACACCACACCGAGCAGCAGACAGATCGGGATGATCGTCTCGATCGTCATGCCCTGGTTCCACAGTGCGCCCATCACGGCGCCCGAGAGACCGGCGGTGGAGGCGACCGAGAGATCGATCTCGCCCGAGACGACCAGGAGCGTCATCGGCAGGGCGATCAACGCGATCGGAAGGGTGTTGCCGATCAGGAACGACAGGTTGAGAGCGTTTCCGAAACCGTCGACCGTTCCGAAGGACAGCAGGAGCACGACGATCAGCAGCGCGCCGACGACCGTGTCCCAGCGGACCGCTCGGCTCAGGGAGAAGTCAGCCATGGCGGGCGTTCCTCTTCTTCAGGGCGTTGGCCACACGCAGCGCGACGATCCGGTCGACGGCGATGGCGAGGATGAGCAGGATGCCGTTGATGGCGAGCACCCAGACGGAGCTGACGCCGAGGGCGGGCAGCACGCTGTTGATGGAGGTCAGCAGCAGCGCGCCGAGCGCCGCGCCGTAGACGCTGCCGGAGCCGCCGGTGAAGACGACGCCGCCGACCACGACCGCGCTGACGACGGTGAGTTCGTAGCCGTTGCCGGTCCCGGAGTCGACGTTGCCGAACCGGGCCAGGTACAGCGCGCCCGCGAGTCCGGCCAGCGCCCCGCAGAAGGTGTACGCGGCCAGGATCCGCTTGCGCACCGGGATGCCGGCGAGGCGGGCGGCCTCCGGGTTGGAGCCGAGGGCGTAGAGCTCGCGGCCGCTGCCGAAGTGCTTGAGGTAGTACGCGGTCGCGATCAGCACGGCGACGGCGATCAGCGCCAGCCACGGCACCGCGGCAAGGCCGCCGGAGCCGAAGTCGACGAATCCGTCCGGGAGGTCGGCCGCGGTGATCTGCCGGGAGCCGACCCAGATGGAGTCGATGCCGCGGATGATGTAGAGCGTGCCGAGCGTGACGACGAGCGCGGGCACCTGGCCGAGGCTGACGAGCAGGCCGTTGAGCAGACCGAAGCCGACGCCCATCAGAATCGCCAGGAACACGGCGACGACCGGGCTCCCGCCCCCCTGGAGATACGTACCGGCGGCGAAGGCGCTGATGCCGAGCGTGGAGCCGACCGACAGGTCGACGTTCCTCGTGATCACCACCAGGGACTGGCCGGTGGCGACCAGGACGAGGATCGTCGCGTTCAGGAGCAGGTCCTTGATGCCCTGCTCGGTGAGGAACTGGCTGTTGCCCAGCTGGGTGACGACGATCATCACCACGAAGACGGCCAGGATGGCGAGTTCGCGCATCTTGAAGACACGGTCGACGAGGCGGGTGCCGCTGGACTTCGGTACGTCGGTCACGGGAGCCTCTTTGGGGGTGGTCACCGTCATGCGGCGGCCCTCCCGGTGGCTGCGGCCATCACGGTTTCCTCGGTGGCTTCGGAGCGCGGGATCTCGGCGGTGAGGCGGCCCTCGTGCATCACGAGCACACGGTCGGCCATGCCGAGGATCTCGGGCAGGTCGGAGGAGATCATCAGGACGGCCACGCCGTCGGCGGCCAGTTCGCCGAGCAGCCGGTGCACCTCGGCCTTGGTGCCGACGTCGATGCCGCGGGTGGGCTCGTCGACGATCAGCACCTTGGGGCCGGTGGCCAGCCACTTGGCGAGGACGACCTTCTGCTGGTTGCCCCCGGACAGGGTGGAGACGGCGTCGGCGATCCGGGCGTACTTGACCTGGAGCTTGACGGCCCAGTCGAGGGAGCGGCTGCGTTCGGCGCCGCGGTCCATCAACCCCGCCTTGACGGTCGTACGCAGTCCGGTGAGGCCGATGTTGCGCTCGATGGACATGTCCATCACCAGGCCCTGGGCGCGCCGGTCCTCGGGAACGAGGGCGAGCCCGCAGGCCATGGCGGTGGACGGGGCGCCGTTGGTCAGGGCCTTGCCGTCGACGGACACGTCACCGGCGTCCCAGCGGTCGATGCCGAACACGGCCCGCGCGACCTCCGTACGGCCCGCTCCGACGAGCCCCGCGAGGCCGACGATCTCACCGCGCCGTACATCGAAGGAGACGTCGGTGAAGACGCCCTCCCGGGTCAGCCGGCGCACGCTCAGGGCGACTTCGCCCGGCTTCACGTCCTGCTTGGGGTACAGCTCGTCGAGGTCGCGGCCGACCATGCGGCGGACGAGGTCGTCCTCGGTCATGCCGTCGAGGGGCTCGCTGGCGATCCAGGCGCCGTCGCGCAGGGTCGTGACCCGGCGGCAGATCTGGAAGATCTCCTCCAGGCGGTGGGAGATGAAGAGGACGGCGGCGCCCTGTTCACGCAGGGCGCGGACCACGCCGAAGAGGCGGGCGACCTCGCTGCCGGTGAGGGCGGCGGTCGGCTCGTCCATGATCAGGACGCGGGCGTCGAAGGAGAGCGCCTTGGCGATCTCGACGATCTGCTGGTCGGCGATGGACAGGCCGCGCGCGGGGCGGTCGGGGTCGAGTTCGACGCCGAGCCGCCGCATCAGGGCCAGCGTCGCGGTGTGCGTGGCCTTGTGGTCGATGCGGCCGAGGGCGCGCCGTGGCTGGCGGCCCATGAAGATGTTCTCGGCGATCGACAAGTCGGGGAAGAGGGTCGGCTCCTGGTAGATCACGGCGATACCGGCGTCGCGGGCGTCGCCGGGGCCGTGGAAGACGACGGGCGCACCGTCGAGCAGCACCTGGCCCGCGTCGGGCCGGTGCACGCCGGCGAGCGTCTTGATCAGGGTCGACTTGCCCGCGCCGTTCTCGCCGGCGAGGGCGTGCACCTCCCCGGGGAACAGCTCCAGGGAGACGTCCCGCAAGGCGCGGACCGCGCCGAAGGACTTCGAGATGTCCCTGAGCGCGAGAACCGGGGCCGGACCCGTGGTGGACGGGTGGGTCATGGGGGCTCCTCGACGACGCCGGCGGGACGGCCCTCACGGCGTCGTGAAAGGTTTCAACTTGGTTGCCGGGACGTTAGGCACGGAGCGCATGTCACGTCAATGGGTCCGTGTCGAAAAAATTTCGATGGACGAAGGTCGCGGTAGGGCTACGGGAAACAGCCTTGACCCCGGGGCTTGACACCCATTCGGAGGGCTCATACGTTCCCGTCTTGAATCGTTTCACAGCGTAGCCGTTCAGCTGACTTTCCGTCCCTACGTCACAGGAGCCCTCAAGTGACCGAGCTCGCCGCGGTGAAGGCCGCACTCAAGACGCAGGCAGTCGAAACGCCGTCGTGGGCGTACGGGAACTCGGGGACGCGGTTCAAGGTGTTCACGCAGTCCGGTGTTCCGCGCACGCCGCGGGAGAAGTTGGAGGACGCGGCTCAGGTGCACGCGATCACCGGCGTGGCGCCGACCGTTGCGCTGCACATCCCCTGGGACAGGGTCGATGACTACGGCGCGCTGGCCAAGTTCGCCGAGGAGCACGGCGTCAGGCTCGGCGCGATCAACTCCAACACCTTCCAGGACGACGACTACAAGCTGGGCAGCATCTGCCATCCCGAGGCCTCGGTGCGGCGGAAGGCTCTTGATCATCTGCTGGAGTGCGTCGACATCATGGACGCGACGGGCTCCGCCGATCTGAAGCTGTGGTTCGCGGACGGTACGAACTATCCGGGTCAGGACGACATCCGGGCGCGGCAGGACCGGCTCGCCGAGGGGCTGGCCGAGGTGTACGAGCGACTCGGGGACGGGCAGCGGATGCTGCTGGAGTACAAGTTCTTCGAGCCGGCGTTCTACACGACCGATGTGCCGGACTGGGGGACGGCGTATGCGCACTGTCTGAAGCTCGGGCCCAAGGCGCAGGTTGTCGTCGACACCGGGCATCACGCTCCCGGTACCAACATCGAGTTCATCGTCGCCACGCTGCTGCGGGAGGGGAAGCTCGGTGGGTTCGACTTCAACTCGCGGTTCTATGCCGACGACGACCTGATGGTCGGGGCCGCCGATCCGTTCCAGCTGTTCCGGATCATGTACGAAGTCGTGCGTGGGGGTGGGTTCACGCCTGACGTGGCGTTCATGCTCGATCAGTGCCACAACATCGAGGCGAAGATTCCGGCGATCATCCGGTCGGTGATGAACGTGCAGGAAGCGACGGCCAAGGCGCTGCTCGTGGATCGGTCGGCGTTGGCTGAGGCGCAGGCCTCGGGTGATGTGCTGGGCGCGAATGCCGTGGTCATGGATGCGTACAACACGGATGTGCGGCCGTTGCTGGCCGAGATGCGGGAAGAGATGGGGCTCGACGCTGACCCCATTGCCGCGTACCGGCGGTCCGGGTGGGCCGAGAAGATCGTGGCTGAGCGGGTTGGTGGGGAGCAGGCCGGATGGGGCGCATAAGCGTCTGCCGAGTTCTGTCTTGTTGCGGACTGCGGGTTCGTTGTGGCTGATCGCGCAGTTCCCCGCGCCCCCAGGTAAGTGCACTCCCCCTCTCTCATAAGGACTGGAAGTTCATGGCAATCCATCCCGAAGCCGCCGCCCTCCTCGCCCGGTCCCACCGGCTCGGCTCCGATCCCCGTAACACCAACTACGCCGGCGGCAATGCCTCCGCCAAGGGCACCGACACCGACCCCGTCACCGGTGGTGACGTCGAGCTGATGTGGGTCAAGGGGTCCGGTGGTGACCTCGGCACGCTCACCGACGCCGGGCTGGCGGTGTTGCGGCTGGACCGGATGCGGGCGCTCGTCGATGTCTACCCGGGTGTCGAGCGGGAGGACGAGATGGTCGCCGCGTTCGACTACTGCCTGCACGGCAAGGGCGGGGCCGCTCCCTCCATCGACACCGCCATGCACGGGCTCGTCGAGGCAGCACATGTCGATCATCTGCATCCGGACTCGGGTATCGCGCTGGCCTGTGCCGCCGACGGGGAGAAGCTGACCGCCGAGTGTTTCGGGGACACCGTCGCGTGGGTGCCCTGGCGGCGGCCCGGGTTCCAGCTGGGGCTGGACATCGCCGCCATCAAGGCGGCCAACCCGCAGGCGATCGGCGTCGTCCTCGGCGGGCACGGGATCACCGCCTGGGGTGACACCGCCGAGGAGTGCGAGCGGAACTCGCTGCACATCATCCGGACCGCCGAGGCGTTCCTGGCCAAGAAGGGCAAGGCTGAGCCCTTCGGGGCCGTCATCGAGGGGTACGAGGCGCTGCCCGAGGCCGAGCGGCGGGAGCGGGCCGCGGCGCTGGCACCGTATGTGCGTGCCGTCGCCTCGCAGGACAAGGCCCAGGTCGGGCACTTCGACGACGCCGATGTCGTACTCGAGTTCCTGGCCCGGGCCGAGCATCCGCGGCTCGCCGCCCTGGGGACCTCGTGCCCCGATCACTTCCTGCGCACCAAGGTCCGGCCCCTGGTCCTGGATCTGCCGCCGACCGCTCCGCTCGACGAGGCCGTCGCCCGGCTCAAGGAGCTGCACGCCGAGTACCGGGAGGAGTACGCCGCCTACTATCAGCGGCATGCTCTGCCCGACTCCCCCGCCATGCGCGGCGCCGACCCGGCGATCGTGCTGGTCCCGGGTGTGGGCATGTTCAGCTTCGGCAAGGACAAGCAGACCGCGCGGGTCGCGGGTGAGTTCTATGTCAACGCCGTCAACGTGATGCGGGGGGCCGAGGCCGTCTCGACGTACTCGCCCATCGAGGAGTCCGAGAAGTTCCGGATCGAGTACTGGGCGCTCGAAGAGGCCAAGCTTCAGCGGATGCCGAAGCCCAAGCCGCTCGCGACGCGGGTCGCCCTGGTGACGGGTGCGGGCAGCGGGATCGGGAAGGCCATCGCGCATCGGCTGGTCGCCGAGGGCGCGTGTGTCGTGGTCGCCGATCTCAATGCCGAGAACGCCGCCGCGGTGGCGCAGGAGCTCGGCGGGCCCGACAAGGCCGTCGCCGTGAGCGTCGATGTGACCTCGGAGGAGCAGATCGCCGACGCCTTCAAGGCGGCCGTGCTCGCCTTCGGCGGTGTCGATCTCGTCGTCAACAACGCCGGTATCTCCGTCTCCAAGCCGCTGCTGGAGACCTCGGCCAAGGACTGGGACCTGCAGCACGACATCATGGCGCGCGGTTCCTTCCTGGTGTCGAGGGAGGCGGCGCGCGTGATGATCGCTCAGCAGGTGGGCGGCGACATCGTGTACATCGCCTCGAAGAACGCCGTGTTCGCCGGGCCGAACAACATCGCCTACTCCGCCACCAAGGCCGACCAGGCACACCAGGTGCGGCTGCTGGCCGCCGAGCTCGGGGAGCACAGCATCCGCGTCAACGGGATCAACCCGGACGGTGTCGTGCGCGGGTCGGGGATCTTCGCCGGTGGCTGGGGGGCCGAGCGGGCGGCCGTGTACGGGGTCGAGGAGGAGAAGCTGGGTGAGTTCTACGCCCAGCGGACCATCCTCAAGCGCGAGGTGCTGCCCGAGCATGTCGCGAACGCCGTCTTCGCGCTGACCGGCGGGGACCTGACCCACACCACCGGGCTGCACATCCCGGTCGACGCCGGCGTCGCGGCCGCCTTCCTGCGGTGAGCGCGGCCGTGAAGTCGTACGCCGCGGTCGATCTCGGCGCGTCCAGCGGGCGTGTCATGGTCGGCCGGGTCGGGCCGGACAGCCTGGAGCTGGCCGAGGCGCACCGGTTCCCGAACCGGCCCGTGCGGGTGCCCGAAGGGCTGCGCTGGGATGTCCTCGCGCTGTATGCGGGGGTGCTGGACGGGCTGCGGGCGGTCGGTCAGGTGGACTCCGTCGGGATCGACAGCTGGGCCGTGGACTACGGGCTGCTGGACGCGGGCGGGGCGCTGCTCGGTAATCCCGTGCACTACCGGGACTCCCGGACGGAAGGCGTCGCGGAGAAGGTGTGGGCGACCGTTCCGGCGGAGGAGCTGTATGCCGCCACCGGGTTGCAGTACGCACCGTTCAACACCCTGTACCAGCTGACGGCCGCGCAAGTCTCGGCCCAACTGTCGTATGCCGAACGGCTGTTGCTCATCCCCGACCTCCTGACGTACTGGCTCACCGGCGAGCAGGGCACCGAGCTCACCAACGCCTCCACCACCCAGCTCATCGATCCCCGCACGCGCGACTGGTCGTACTCCATCGCCTCCCGGCTCGGCATCGACCTGTCGTTGTTCGCGCCGCTGCGGCAGCCCGGCGATCCGGCGGGCGTCCTGCGACCGGAGGTGCTGGAGGAGACCGGGCTCGCCGGTCCGGTGCCGGTGACGGCCGTCGGGTCGCACGACACCGCCTCCGCCGTGGCCGCCGTCCCGGCCGAGGGCGGCGAGCGCTTCGCCTACATCTGCACCGGGACCTGGTCGCTGGCGGGGCTGGAGCTGGACGCGCCCGTGCTGAGCGAGGAGAGCCGGGCCGCCAACTTCACCAACGAGCTCGGGCTGGACGGCACGGTCCGCTATCTGCGGAACATCATGGGGCTGTGGCTGCTCCAGGAGTGCGTACGGGCCTGGGAGGACCCGGAGCTGGGTGCGTTGCTGCTCGACGCCGCCAAGGTTCCGGCGCTGCGGTCGGTCGTGGACGCGGGGGACGCGGCGTTCCTGGCGCCTGGGCGGATGCCGGAGCGGATCGCCGAGGCGTGCCGGGCCACGGGGCAGCCGGTGCCCGCCTCGCCCGCCGAGGTCACGCGCTGCATCCTCGACTCGCTCGCCCTCGCCCATCGCAGGGCCGTCGCGGACGCCCAGCGGCTGGCCGGCCATTCCGTGGACGTCGTCCATGTCGTCGGCGGTGGGACGCGCAATGCCCTGCTGTGCCAATTGACCGCCGATGCCTGCGGGCTGCCGGTGGTGGCCGGTCCGACCGAGGCCGCGGCGCTCGGGAACGTCCTGGTCCAGGCGCGGGCGCACGGGCTGGTCGGCGACCTCGCGGACGGGCGGCGCCTGCTCACCCGTACGCAGCCGTTGACCCGCTACGAGCCGCAGGGGGACGCGGCGCGCTGGAGCGAGGCGGAGGCCCGGCTCACCCGGGGGTGAGCGGGGTCTCCCCCGGGACGCACGCCCGGACTACCCTTCACTCATCCGATGATCGATCACAAGGAGCCGCGATGCGTGTCGCCCTGTTCCTGACCTGTGTCAACGACACGCTCTATCCGGACACCGGGCGCGCCGTGGTGAAACTGCTGACCAGGCTGGGCGTCGAGGTCGACTTCCCGATGGCCCAGACCTGCTGCGGGCAGGCGCACTACAACACCGGATACCGGCACGAGGCCGAGCCGCTGGCCCGGCATTTCTCCGATGTCTTCGGGGAGTACGAGGCGATCGTCACCCCGTCCGGCTCGTGCGGGGCGATGGTGCGGGAGCTGTATCCGCGGATGGGTGAGCGGGCGCGGGCCGAGGGGCGCGGGAACTCGCTGGCCACGACGCTGGCGCCCGTGGTGCCGAAGACGTACGAACTCACGGAGTTCCTGGTCGACGTGCTGGGGGTGACGGACGTCGGCGCCTACTACCCGCACAAGGTGACCTACCACCCGACGTGTCACGGACTGCGCGGGCTGGGGCTCGGTGACCGGCCCCGGCGGCTGCTCCAGGCCGTCAAGGGGCTGGAGTTGGCCGAGTTGCCGGGTGCCGAGGAGTGCTGCGGGTTCGGCGGCACCTTCGCGCTGAAGAACTCCGATGTCTCGGCGGCGATGGGTGCGGACAAGGTGCGCAACGCCGCCTCGACGGGCGCCGAGGTGCTGTGCGCGGCCGACAACTCCTGTCTGATGCACATCGGCGGCACGATGGCGCGACTGAGCACGGGCATGCGGCCGGTGCACATCGCGGAGATCCTGGCGAGCACGGAGGAGGAACCGGCGGTATGAGCGGGACGTATCTCGGAATGCCGGCGTTCCCGAAGGCCGCGCACGAGGCCGTGCACGACGCGACCCTGCGCGGCAATCTGCGCCACGCCACGCACACCATCCGCGCCAAGCGGGCGAAGGCCGTCGCCGAAGTGTCCGACTGGGACGCGCTCCGGGAGGCGGGCAAGCGGATCAAGGACCACACGCTGCGTCATCTCGACCGGTATCTCGTGCAGTTGGAGGCGTCGGTCACGGCGGCGGGCGGTACGGTCCACTGGGCGGCCGACGCCGACGAGGCCAACAGGATCGTGGCGGACCTCGTCAGGGCGACCGGCGAATCCGAGGTCGTCAAGGTCAAGTCGATGACCACGCAGGAGATCGGGCTCAACGAGGCGCTGGAGGCCGAGGGCATCCGCGCCTACGAGACCGATCTCGCCGAGCTGATCGTGCAGTTGGGCAGGGACCGGCCCTCGCACATCCTCGTCCCGGCGATCCACCGCAACCGGGGTGAGATCCGGGACATCTTCCGCAAGGAGATGAGCGAGTGGGGCCGCCCGGCGCCCGAGGGTCTGACGGACACGCCCGCCGAACTCGCCGAGGCGGCCCGCCTCCACCTGCGCGAGAAGTTCCTGCGGGCCAAGGTCGGCATCTCCGGCGCCAACTTCATGGTCGCCGAGACCGGCACGCTGGTCGTCGTGGAGTCCGAGGGCAACGGGCGGATGTGCCTGACCCTGCCGGAGACGCTGATCTCGGTCGTCGGCATCGAGAAGATCCTGCCGACCTGGCAGGACCTGGAGGTGTTTCTGCAGACACTCCCCCGCTCCTCGACCGCCGAGCGCATGAACCCGTACACGACCATGTGGACCGGTACGACGGACGGCGACGGACCGAGCACCTTCCACCTGGTCCTGCTCGACAACGGCCGTACCGACACGCTCGCCGACGAGGTCGGCCGCCAGGCCCTGCGCTGCATCCGCTGCTCGGCGTGTCTCAATGTGTGCCCGGTGTACGAGCGGGCGGGCGGGCACGCGTACGGCTCGGTCTACCCGGGCCCGATCGGCGCCATCCTCAGCCCTCAACTGCGGGGCGTGACCAGCGAGATCGACGCCTCGCTGCCGTACGCGTCGTCGCTGTGCGGCGCCTGCTACGAGGTGTGCCCGGTGGCCATCGACATCCCCGAGGTGCTGGTGCATCTGCGGGAGCGGGTCGTGGAGGGCGGTCAGGTGACCTCGAACGGCAACAAGGTGGTGCTCAAGCCCGCGAAGGGACATGCCGCCGAGCGGGCCGCGATGCGGGCGGCGCGCTGGGCGTTCAGCCGGCCGGGAGCCCTGCGGGCCGGTCAGCGGCTCGTGTCGCGCTCCCGCCGTCTGCATCCGCGGTCGCTGCCGGGGCCCGGCAAGGCGTGGAGCGGTACCCGGGACCTGCCGGCGGTGCCCAAGGAGCCCTTCCGGGACTGGTGGCAGCGGACGAACGGCGGGATGGACGGCAAGGGGGCGGCGAAGTGAGCAGCAGGGAACGGATCCTGGGCCGGGTGCGGCGCGCGCTCGCCGACGTACGCCAGGACGAGCCGTCGTACGACCAGGCGGTTCCCCGCGACTATCTGCGCGAGCACGGGGACCGGAGCGTCGGGGAGACGGTCGACCTGCTGGCCGAGAACCTGGCGGACTACCGGGCCGTCGTGCATCGGTGCACGGCCGAGGACCTGGCGGCGACGATCGCCGGGATGCTGGCCGCGCGGGGCGCGAAGACCGTGCTCGTGCCGCGCGGCCTGGACCTGGAGTGGCTTCAGGCCACCGACGCCGAGCGGATTGCGGACCGGGCGGAGAGCACCGCGCACGAGCTGGACCAGGTCGACAGCGTGGTCACGGCGTGCGCGGTGGCGGTCGCCGAGACCGGCACCATCGTGCTGGACGGCGGCCCCGACCAGGGCCGTCGCCGCATCACGCTCGTCCCCGACCACCACATCTGTGTCGTACGGGTCCCGGACCAGGTCGTCTCCTCCGTCCCGCAGGCCCTCGAACGCCTCGACCCGGGCCTCCCATTGACGTGGATCTCCGGTCCGTCGGCGACCAGCGACATCGAGCTGGACCGGGTCGAGGGGGTGCACGGTCCGCGCACCCTGGAAGTGGTGCTGGTGGGCGGTCAGTCGAGCGCGGACGTCACCTCGTAGCGGCCGGACGGGAGTCGGTAGGCGGCGATGCCGTCCGCGAAGCCCAGGTACTCGACTCCCTCGACCCGGGAGAGGGGGGTGCGGCCCTCGCGGACCGTCGACGGGTCGGCGGTGGGGATGCTCAGGGTCGCGGTCGTGTTCGCGGGTACCACGGCCCGGTAGGTCAGCTTCCGGTCGTCCGTCTGCCACTTGCTGACGATCTCGCCGTACGGCGAGAGATGCGAGCCGGCCACCCGCGTGACCTTGCCGGTCGGGTCGAGGTGGGGCCTGAGGAAGAAGTGCCGGAAGCCCGGGTGTTCCGGGTCCTTGGCGATGCCGGCCATGCCCTCGTACATCCACTCCATGATCGCGCCGTAGGAGTAGTGGTTGAACGAGTTCATGTCGACCGGGCCGAAGCCGTCCTCCTTCGAGTACGAGTTCCACCGCTCCCAGATGGTGGTGGCGCCGTTGCGTACCGAGTACAGCCAGGACGGCATGGCGTCCTGGTGGAGCAGCCTGTACGCCAGGTCGGCGCGGCCCTCGTCGGTGAGCACCGGGGCGAGGACGTTCACGCCGAGGAAGCCGACGGAGAGGGTGTTCTCGGCGTACTTCACGCGGGTGCTGTCGGGGTGGGCCTGCTTGTAGGCCTCGTCGTTGCCGATGTTCTCGGCGAGTGACAGCACGAGCCGGCGGCGCTGGGCCTCGGTGTCGTAGAGGCCGAGCTTGAGGACCCAGAGCAGGGCGGTCTGGCTGTTGTCCTCGGGCTTGCCGCCGGTCCACGGCGGTGCCTCGCCCAGGCTGGAGCGGACCGTGACCTCGCCCGTGGCGGGGTCGGTGACGAGGTACTTGGCGACGAAGGCGCGCTTGATGCGGGAGAAGAGCTCGTCGTAGTCGCGGGCCTCGTCTTCGCGGCCGGTGGCGCGGGCCATGCCGGCCATGAGGCGGGTGCTGTAGCCGTAGTAGGCGTCGCTGATGAGCTGGGTGCTGGTGACCTGGAACGCCAGCCAGTCGCCGAAGATCGCGCCCTGTCCGGCGTAGCTGTCGCCGGTGCGCCGGCGTATCCAGTCCAGGTACTTCTTCATCGCGGCCCAGCTGCGGTCGATGATCGTGGTGTCGCCGGACATCTGCCACACCGTCCACGGCACGACCACGCCGCAGTCGGCCCAACCGCTCGCCGGAACCGGCTGGTTGTAGCGGGAGCCGGGGGCCACCCAGGTGAACTGGGCGCCGTCCTGTCCGTATGTCTTCTGTGAATCGATCAGCATGTCCTCGAAGTGGCTGAGGAAATTGACCGTATCGGCGTTGTAGAGGCCGGTGTTGCAGAACAGCTGGGTGTCGCCCGTCCAGCCGAGGCGTTCGTCGCGCTGGGGGCAGTCGGTGGGGGCCCAGAGATAGTTGCCGCGCTGGCCCCAACGGACGTTGCTGATCAGCTGGTTGATGTCGGCGTCGTCCGTGGTGATCGTGCCGATGTCGCGGAGGGCGGAGGTGGCGACCCTGCCGGTGAACCCGGTGAGGGTGACGGTGTCGGTCGCGGTGGCGGAGACGTAGCGGAAGCCGTAGAAGGTCAGCGAGTCCTCGTGGGTCTCGCCGTCGGGGTCGCCCCTGAGGATGTAGGTGCTGGTGGCCTTGGCGGCGCGGAGGTTGGCGCGGTAGACCGAGCCGACGGGGCCGTCGGCGCCCGCGCTGGCGTCGTTGAGCATCTCGCCGGGCTTGAAGGTGACTTGGGCGCCCGCCGGGCCGCGCAGCGTGTAGCGGGGAACGCCGACCATGTTCTGGCCGAGGTCGATCACGGCGGTGTCACCGGGGCGCAGGGTCACGGCGGCGGTGGCCGCGGCGGCCGGGTCGGTGACCGTGCGGGCGGTGTCGACGACGATGCGACCCTTGTCGTTGGGGCTGCCCTCCTGGCCGCTCACGCCGGTGTAGACGGTGAGGGAGTGCGGCTTGCGGTCCCAGTCCGGCACCAGTCGGGCGCTCTCACCGGGGTGGGCGACCAGCTTCGCGTCGGGGAACCTGGAGGTGTGGTCGTGTGTGGTCACGCCCGCCCAGGCTGACGTGTCGAAGCCGTTCGCCGTCCAGCCCGGGAGTTCCGCGCGGGCGTCGTAGGTCTGCCCGTCGTAGATGTCGTCGGCGCGGTAGGGGCCGGTGTCGGTGGCCTTCCACTCGTCGCCGGGTGCGGTGACGATCGTCTGCTCGGATCCGTCGGCGTACCGGACGAGGAGCTTGGCCTTGAGGGCCAGGCGGTTGCCGTCGGCGGAGTAGTAGGTGCTGTTGTCGGAGACACGGCCGTTGTACCAGCCGTTGCCGAGTACGGCGGCCATGGTGACCTGGTCTTGGTGCCGCTCCCCCGCGACCAGGTCCGTGACGTCGTAGGTGAAGTAGTCGACGGTGCTGTCGTAGTTGGTCCAGCCCGGCGTGAGCAGCTCGTGGGTGGCCGCGTCGCCCTGCGGGACCGTGACCCGGTGGCCGTTGATGTGGGCCTCGTACACGCCGAGGGCGGAGATGTAGAGCCGGGCGTCGCGCACTCGGCGTCCCGTCAGCCGGGTCTGCCGGCGCAGCAGCGGGGCGCCGGGGGTGTTGGGCCGCTTGCCGGCCATGGCGATCCACTGGGCGCCGTCCCAGCCGGTGACGCCGTCGGTGGAGAGGAGGCCGGTCTCGAAGTGGGCGGTCGCGGCGGCGGGGACGGGGCGGCCGGTCTCGTCCCAGGCCGTCACCGTCCAGTGGTAACGGGTGGACGCTTCGAGGGCGGGGCCCTTGTAGCGCAGGGCGATCGAGTCCGGTGAAGTGACGCGGCCGCTGTTCCAGACGTCCGCCCGGGAGGGCGTCAGGCGGTCGGGTGCGGTGGCGACGAGGATCCGGTACGCCGACTGGCGGCGGCCGCGTACCGAGGACGCCATGCGCCAGCCGAACCTCGGGTGAGCGGCGTCCACGCCAAGGGGGTTCGTTCTGTGCTCGACCGTCAGGCCCTCGACGGCGGTGCGGTGCGGGGCCGGTGCCGCCGAGGTGGGCCCGCCGCCCGCGATCCCGGCCGCCATGGCCAGGGGCGCGACGCCCAGTGCCGTGGTGAGCACCGTCCTGCGAGGCACCCCGTCGCCCTTCGTGCTGTCGACTCCGTCATTCATGCCGTAGTCCCTTTCGGCTGTTCGGAGTTGGAACGATTCAGCTCGGACGACGGTTGAAGCTAGTGGCAGAAGTGAAAGGTGTCCATGGTTCGATCAGGACGAATACACTGCAGAATTCAACAGAACTCACCAGCAACAGAGGAGTAGTTGGGGAGGGTTGAAACAGTTCAAAAACGGAGTCAGGCGTTCTTACCCGGCCGCCTCGTCGAGTCACGGCTCAGGATGCCGAAGGCCCACCGCTCGTTGAAGCCCGCCACGAAGCCGATGGCGCACCAGAAACCCCAGAACTCGGTGCCCGCGGCGGCCGATCCCGGGCTCCCCGGCGTCGGGCAGATCTCGGCCGTGGTGGCGGGCGGCTCGAAGACGGTCACGATGCCGCCGCTGAGCAGGAAGTAGACGGCGAGGGCGAGGATCCAGCCGACGAACACCCGGTACACGCCCTCGTGGCGCATGCTGCGGGCCATCTGCCCGGGGACCACGATGCCCTCCCGGCCGTTGGACTGCCGGCGCGCCAGTTGGTCCGCGCTCCCGCGCAGCCGTACCAGCACGCTGAGCACGGCACCGAACGCGCCGACGCCGCCGCACACGAACGCGCCCAGCAGGCTCCAGCGGTTGGTGCAGTTCAACGCCACGCCGAGAGCCCCGAGCAGGTCGACGCCCCAGAGCAGCGGTACGGCGAGCAGGGCCAGACTGGCGGCCGAGCCCATGGCGAGACCGATGTTGAGGCCCCGGCTGACGGCGGTCGCACTGTCCTGCGCCAGCCTTCCCCTCAAGTCGGCGATCTCCTGGTCGAGATACTCGGCCAGATGCTCGTTCGGCTTGGCGTCGCCGAGCCGTGGGTCGCTCAGCGCGTTGCCGAGCACCCGCACCACGGTGACCCGCGCCGACACCCTCGTCCGGCGCTCGAAGGCGCGCTGCGAAGCGCTGTAGAGGAGCTGTAACTGCAGCTGCTGTTCAGGATAGAGATCACCGAACTGCACATAGACCGAATGAAAACCGCCCGGCACGACGTCCGCCAGCCCGTCGGGCCACAACTCGGTGTCCGCGCCCTGGACCGACTCCCGCACACCCCGCTGCCACGCATGGCGGCGTCCCCCGTTGTCCGTCATGAGCAAGCTGTATCGCCGTGGGAGCCCTGCGGGGAAGCCTCCCACGGCACCAGTACGGTCACCGATTTCACGGAGCGGTGACGTCCGACCCGGCCTCCCGAGATCCAGCGCTCCAGCCCTGCACCCCTCAGGAGTAGACGATCGGGCAGCCGCGCCGTATCGAGTGCTGGGCGGCGCGCAGATACACCGCCACGTAGAAGGCCGTATCGAGGTCGTCTCCCCACCGCCCCGGCCGGGCCGCCGCGGTCCGCTTCGCCTGTCCGTCCAGGAACCACGAGGTCAGCTCCAGGTTGTCCGACGTCGCCGGTAGCGCGTCGGACGGCAGCTCGACGGCCTCGGCCAGCCGCTCCGCGAGGGCGAGGATCTGCGGGGCGCCGGCGATGGTCGTCGTCAGGTCGTGGGCGGACTCGACGGGCAGCTCGATCTCCTCGTCGAGCGACACCGGTACGAGCACCGTCCAGCCGCAGAGCATTTCCTCCTCCTCCCGCGACAGATGCGCCCGGCACAGCGCGGTGAAGCCGTCCATGGGCGGGACGAGTTTCTCCTCGAAGGCCGTCCCGGACCCGGGAGCGAACGACGCCTCCTCGGGAACGCTCGCGTACGGCGGCAACCCGCGCCGCCCCAACTCCTCGTTCAGCCCGGCGGCGACGTCCCCCCGTCCGTCCTCCTCCTCGCCGAACCACTCCTGCGCCCCGACGCTCACCAGATAGATCCCCATGCCCGCAACGTACCGCCCACCACGGACATCGCCCCGGGTCACCGGCTACCGACCCCCCGTCCATGGTGTCGCTGAGTACACCCGGCAATACGGGTTCTGCGCCCAATGTGGCCGAGCCGCCGGCTCCGTAGCTTCGTCGGCAGGGCACAGGGAGTGCCGGACGGGGAGTGATGACGATGTTTCGCGCAGGCTCGCGACGTACGCACGACAAGGGACCCGCCGCCGAAGCGCTCCGGCTGGTCAAGGTCACCAAGACCTATGGTTCGCACGACAGCGCCGTGACCGCTCTGGACGGGGTCACCCTCGGTCTCGGGCGGGGCACCTTCACCGCGGTGATGGGGCCCTCGGGTTCCGGCAAGACCACGCTGCTGCACTGCGCGGCCGGTCTCGACCGGCCCGACAGCGGCATCGTGCGCGTGGACGGCACCGAGCTTACTGGGGGCGGCGAGGCGGAGCTGACGAAGTTCCGGCGCGGCCGGATCGGTTTCGTGTTCCAGCAGTACAACCTGCTGGAAACACTGACCGTCGCCCAGAACACGGTGCTGCCGCTCAAACTCGCCGGGCAGCGCGTCGACCGGCAGCGGGCGAAGGAGGTCCTGGCCTCCGTGGGCCTCGGCGACCGGCTCGGGCACCGCCCCGACCAGTTGTCCGGCGGTCAGCGGCAGCGGGTGGCCATCGCCCGCGCCCTGGTCACCGAGCCCCGGGTGATCTTCGCGGACGAGCCGACGGGCGCCCTGGACACGCGCAGTGCGCGCGAGGTGCTGCGGTTGCTCCAGCAGGCGGTGCGTGTGCACGGCCGGACGCTGGTCATGGTGACCCACGACCCGGTGGCCGCCTCCTACGCCGACTCGGTGCTGTTCCTGGCCGACGGCCGTTTGGCGGGCCGGCTGGACGCGCCGACCCCGGACGCGGTGGCCGAACGCCTCGCGCACCTGGGCGACAACGTGGCGATGGGGGTGTGAGCGATGTTCATGCTGGCCATGCGGTCGATTCGGCACCGCCCCGGACGGTTCCTCGCCACCTTGCTGTGCGCGTTCCTGGGCGCGGCGATCATCATGACGTTCAACTCGATGCACGACACGGCCGCTCAGGACGGTGTCGACTCGACCAGCTCGGAAACGCTGTCCACGGCCGCGGGCGTCGTCGGAGGCTACGGCACCCTGCTGGTCTTCTTCGCCGTCGCCTCGGCCCTGACCGTCAACGTCCGTCAGCGCACCGCCGAGTTGACGCTGCTGCGCTGCTCGGGGGCGACTCCGGCGCAGCTGAAGCGGATGGTCGTGGGCGAGGCGGTGGTCGTGGGCCTGGTGGGCGCGGTCCTGGCGATCGGTCCGGCGATGCTGGGCGGCCGGGCGCTGTTGGAGGTGTTCCAGGACAGCGGCCAGGTCGCGGGGTCCGTCGACCACTCCTTCGGCCCGATCGCGCTCATGACGGGCATCGACATCACGCTGCTCGCGTCGGCGGGCGCCGCCTTCCTCGCCGTACGGCGCGCGACCCGCGGGCACGAGAAGCGGGGCGGGGCACGAAGGTTCCTCGCGTACGCCGCGCTGGTCGCCGGTGCGGTGTCGGCGTCGTCCACCTTCGTGTTCTCAGCGACGGACGCTGCTCTGATGGCGCCGCCCGCCTACGGGGCGATCCTGCTGTCGGTGGGGTTCGCGCTGATGGCACCGCGGCTGCTGGAAGGCGTGCTGGACCGGCTGCGGTTGAGTGGGGCGAGCGGCTGGCTGGCCGTACGGAATCTGCGGGAGCGGGCGGGGCAGCCGGCCGGGATCCTGATGTCGCTGATCCTGTTCACGGCGGTGGCCACGGCCACGCTCACCATGCAGGCGGTGGAGAGCGACGCCGTCGAGGCCTCGGGTCTGACGAAGTCGGTCGACGCCAAGAACCTGGAGACGCTCAACTTCACGGTCGTCGGCATCATCGTGGTGTTCGTCTGCGTGATGCTGGTCAACTCGCTCTACGCGGCGACGAGTTACCGGGGCCGGGAGTTCGGACAGCAGCGCCTGGCCGGGGCGACCCCGGGTCAGGTGCTCGGGGCGGTCGGCACCGAGACGGCGATCCTCACCGTCACCGGAGTCCTGTTCGGGGTGCTCGCCGCGCTGGCCGGGATCGTCCCGTTCACCGTGGTCCGCAGCGACGGGGTGCTGCCGGGTGCGGTCTACGGCATCGGAGCCGCCGTCGTCGCGATCGGGGCAGCGGTGACGTTGGGGACGAGCCTGGTCACGGCCCGGCGCGTGCTGCGCACTCCGGCGGTCGGGGCGGTCGCGGTGGCCTCGTGACCACAGGTGGGGCGAGGGGCGGTCACCGCGGTGGCCGCCTCTTCCCGTGTGGCTCATTCAGTTCCCGTATCAGCTCATTCGGGTTCCCGTGTCAGCTCATTCCGGCCGCGTCCAGCAGCGCCGTCGCCGTCGGCACCGCCAGCCCGTCCAGCGTCTCGATCCCGGCCCCCGCTCGCGCGCTGGCCCCGTCGAAGACCAGCATCAGCTGGCGGGCGAGCAGCTGCGGATCCCGCGCCCCGCCCTCCGCGGCCCGCTCACGGAAGACACCTTGCAGCCGCTCCTTCGCGACGCGGGCGACCACACTCGCCGGGTGCTGCGGATCCTTCAGCTCGACCAGCGCGGCGAGATACGGGCAGCCCTGGTAGGCGGGTTCGGTGGACGCCTTCTCCAGCCGTTCGAAGACATGCAGGATCCGCTCGCGGGGCGTGCCGGCGTCCTGCGCGCCGGACGCCAGCCGGGCTTCGTAGGCCGGCAGCCGTCGCTCCAGGCTCGCCGCGAGGACCTCGTCCTTGCTCGCGAAGAGCTGGTACATGGACCGCTTCGAGACCCCGGCCGTCCGGCACAGCGCCTCGACGCCGATGGAGACACCCTCTCGGTAGAAGAGTTCGGCCGCCGCGTCGAGGAGACGGTCCCTGGTGGACGCCTTGTCTGTTGTGGCCATGCACGCGAGGTTACCTCGCCGGCAAGCGGGAGGAAACCGATCGGTATATCGCCTTCCGGTCGACCGGCCGCTCGTGACATCATCGCTGAACAAGCGCTTAGACATTGAGCTGGAGGCCCCGTTGTTCACATCCGTCGACGACGTCTCCGCACGTCTGGCCGAGACCGGCTACCTCGCCTCGCCCGCCGTGGCCACCACCGTCTTCCTCGCCGACCGCCTCGGCAAGCCGCTCCTGGTGGAGGGCCCGGCCGGGGTCGGCAAGACCGAGCTGGCCAAGGCCGTAGCCGAGGTCGCCGGGGCGCGGCTCGTCCGGCTGCAGTGCTACGAGGGGGTCGACGAGTCCCGCGCGCTGTACGAGTGGAACCACGCCAAGCAGCTCCTGCGCATCAGCGCGGGCCGCGACGAGTCCTGGGACGAGACGCGCACGGACATCTTCAGCGAGGAGTTCCTGCTCACCCGGCCGCTGCTGACGGCCATCCGGGGCGACGACCCCAAGGTGCTGCTGATCGACGAGACCGACAAGGCGGACGTCGAGGTGGAGGGCCTGCTGCTGGAGGTGCTCAGCGACTTCCAGGTCACGGTCCCCGAGCTGGGCACCATCACCGCGACGCGCCGCCCGTTCGTCGTGCTCACCTCCAACGCGAGCCGCGAACTGTCCGAGGCGCTGCGCCGCCGCTGCCTGTTCCTCCACATCGGCTTCCCGGAGGAGGAGCTGGAGCGCCGGATCGTACGCCTGAAGGTGCCGGGGCTCGACGAGACGCTGGCCCGTTCGGTCGTCCGGGTCGTGGGCGCGCTGCGGGCGATGGACCTGCGCAAGGTGCCGTCGGTCGCGGAGACCATCGACTGGGCCCGCACGCTGCTCGCGCTCGGCGCGGACACGCTGGACGAGACGGTCGTACGGGACACCCTCGGCGCTCTCCTCAAGCACCAGGACGACGTCCTGAAAGCGACCGCCAAGCTCGACCTGGACGCCCTGTGACCACGCCCGCGGGCGTCGCGGAGCGGCTGACCTCGCTCGTCGGGGCGCTGCGCGCGCACGGCATCCGGATCGGCACGAGCGAGACGGTGGACGCGGGGCGGGCCATCGAGGTGCTCGGCCTCGCCGACCGGGAGCAGCTGCGCGAGGGCCTGGCGGCGACGCTGTTGCACGGCACCGGCGTACGGCAGGTGTTCGACCCGGTCTTCGACCTGTACTTTCCGCGCGGTGTCGGCGCGCCGGAGCGAGAGTCGGCGGGGCGGGAGAACCTGCGTGACCGGCTCGCCGCCGCGCTGGCCGTCAACGACCAGGCCATGATGGGTCAGTTGGCGGTCGAGGCCGTCGACGGCTTCGGCGGCTACGGTTCCTCGCCGGAGTCGGACGGCTGGTCGTCGTACCAGGCGCTCGAACGGCTGCGCCCGCAGACCCTGCTGGCCCGCGTCCGTGACGAGGTCCGCGCGCGGGGCGGGAGTTCGGGGTTCGCCGACCGGCTGCTGGAGGACGAGATCCGGCAGCGTATCGAGGCGTTCCGGGCGCTGGTGGCCCTGGAGGCGCGGCGCCGGGTCGCGGAGCGGCGGGGGCGGGACGAGATCGCCCGGCGGGCGGTGCGGCCGACCGCCGACCGGGTCGACTTCCTGTTCGCCGGGAAGGCCCAACTGGCCGAGCTGCGCAGGGCGGTGCAGCCGCTCGCCCGCAAACTCGCGACCCGGCTCGCGGCCCGTCGTCGCCGTGCCTCCCGGGGGTCGATCGATCTGCGGCGGACCCTGCGCGGGTCGCTGTCGACGGGCGGGGTGCCCATGAAGCCGGTGTTGCGCAGACGGCGTCCCGTGCGCCCCGAACTGGTGCTGCTGTGCGATGTGTCGGGCTCGGTGTCCGGCTTCTCGGACTTCACGATGCTGCTGGTGCAGGCGCTGCACGACCAGTTCAGCAAGGTGCGCGTCTTCGCCTTCGTCAACCGGATCGACGAGGTGACCGGGCTGCTCGAACGCGGCACCGCCGACCCGGAGGGGCTCAGCGCCCGCATCGAGGCGGATGCCACGGTCACGGGCTATCACGGCAGCAGTGACTACGGCATGGCGCTGGGCGAGTTCGCGGAACGGTACGCCGAGGCGGTCGGCCCGCGCACGACCGTGTTCGTCCTCGGGGACGCCCGTACCAACATGAGCGACCCGAACCTCCCGGCGGTACGCCAGATCGCCGAACGGGCCCGTCGCGTCTACTGGTTGAACCCCGAGCAGCACTCCCGCTGGGGCACGGGCGACTCCGCCGCGCCCGCCTACGCCGAGCTGGTCGAGATGCACGAGTGCCGCACCGCCCGGCAGCTCAGCGCGCTGGTGGCGCGCCTGCTGCCGGTGTGATCGGTGAGTGATCAGGCGGCGGCGAGCTGCGGGTAGAGGGCGGCCGGATCGGCGGCCAGCCCGGCCTTGACCTGCCGGGTGAGGTCGTCGGCCAGCACCTCGAAGGCACCCGTGGCGATCCCGTCGAGGGCCTGGTCCGCGACGCCCTCGGCCGTGGACTTGGGCGCGTCGATACCGGCGGTCAGGTCCGTGTCGACGTACCCGACGTGCAGGCCGGTGACGTCGATGCCGCGCGGCTTCAGGTCGAGGCGCAGCGAGTTGGTCTGCGACCAGAAGGCGGCCTTGGACGCGCTGTAGGAGCCGGCGAGGCCGATCCAGGACAGCACGGAGTGGACGTTGAGGATGTGGCCGCCGCCGTTGCGTTCGATGACGGGGACGAAGGCCCTGGTGACCAGGAGCGGTCCGTAGAAGTTGGTCTCGAACTCGCGGCGGACGTCGTCGACGGGCGAGTCGAGGAAGTTCGCGTTCACCGAGGCACCCGCGTTGTTGATCAGCAGGGTGACGTCCTGGGCCTGCTCGGCGGCGGCCGCCACGGACGCGGGGTCGGTCACCTCCAGGGCGAGCGGCACGGCGTCGGGGTGGGTGACCGTGCGCGGGTCGCGGGCGGTGGCGTACACCTTCTTCGCGCCCCGCTCGTAGAGCGCGGCGACCAGGGCGCGGCCGATGCCGCGGCTGCCGCCGGTGACCAGGGCTACGGAACCTTCGATGGCGGTCATGGGGGACCCCTCGACAATCTCGACTTTCGGAAACCGATCGGTTTCCCATGACGAGGAGCGTAAACCGTTCGGTTTCCTCCGGGCAAGGGGAGGGCCGGACCCCGGAGAAAATCAGGGTTCATCCCTGATGGTCCGCTCGAGGGGGATTTCCTAGGCTCGTCGAGAGCGGAGGGGGTCTCATGAAGGCAGTGGTGCAGGACCGGTACGGCTCGGCGGACACGCTGGAGTTCGCGGACATCGACAGGCCGGTGCCGGGTGCCGGCGAGGTGCTGGTGCGGGTCCACGCGGCCTCGGTCAACGCGTACGACTGGCACTTCATGCGCGGCGACCCCCTGCTCGGCCGCGGCATGATGGGCCTGCGCAGGCCGAGGACACGTGTGCGGGGCCGGGACTTCGCCGGCCGGGTGGAGGCGGTGGGCTCCGGGGTCACGGGGCTCGAGCCGGGCGACGAGGTGTACGGGGAGGCCGACGGCGCGTTCGCGGAGTACGTGTGCGCGCGGGACGGCGAGGTGGGACCGAAGCCGGCCAACCTCACCTTCGAACAGGCGGCGGCGATACCCCTGGCGGGAAACACCGCGCTCATCGGCCTGCGGGACGTCGCCCGGGTGCGGAAGGGCCAGACGGTCCTGGTCAACGGGGCCTCGGGCGGCGTGGGCACGTTCGCGGTGCAGCTCGGCAAGGCGTACGGCGCCGAGGTGACGGCCGTGTGCAGCACACGGAACCTGGACCTGGTCCGGTCACTGGGCGCGGACCGGGTCGTCGACTACACGCGGGAGGACTTCACCCGGGGCGCGGAGCGGTACGACGTGGTGCTGGACCTGGTGGGCAACCGCTCGCTCGGGGAGTTCCGGCGCGTGCTGACACCCACGGGGACGCTGGTGCTCTCCGGCGGAGGGGTGTACGAGGGCGGCAGCTTCGTCGGGCCGATGGGACTGTTCCTCAAGCGGCGGCTGGTGGCGCCCTTCGCCCGCCACCAGCGGCTGCTCGAGATCTCGGCGCTGCAGAGCAGGGCGAACCTCGCGGCGCTGCGGGAGCTGGCCGAGTCCGGGAAGATCGCCCCGGTCGTCGAGCGGACGTATCCGCTGAGCGAGGCGGCCGAGGCCATCCGGTACCTGGAGGTGGAGCACGCGCGCGCGAAGGTCGTCGTCACCGTCTGAGAGCCGGTTCACAGGCTCTGAGGTGGTGGCGCGGGTCGACCGGCGCTACTTCTGCTTCGCGTACTCCCTCGCCGTCTGGCCCTGGAAGTCATAGACCACGACCTGCTCGTCGCCCACGACCCAGGCGTCATGCCCGGGTGAGCAGACGAAGACGTCGCCGGGGCCGACTTCCTGTTCGCCGCCGTCGTTCATGCGGATGTGCATACGGCCCTGGACCATGTAGCAGTTGTGGTGCATCTGACAGCTCTCGGTGCCCGCGATCGGGCCCACGGACTCGGACCAGCGCCAGCCGGGCTCGAAGGTCGCCACGGCGAAGTCGAGATCCGTCATGTGGACGGCTTCCAGGTGGCCGCGGGGGAAATCACGCCGCTCGTCCGGCTTTTCGAGGGGCTTCACTTCCAACATGACGCGCTCCCTTCCGGCCGCGGTTCACCGCGACCGGGGCCGGCCCCCCGGCGGCCCTGGGCACCGCCGTCGGCGGCCGACCCCCTACCCCTCCATCGTCCGCCCGGCCACCTGGGGACGCCATTCGGTCGACGCCCGCTCAGGTCCGCTTCCCGCAGAGTTCGGCGAACCGCTCGGTGTCCACGTTGCCGCCGGAGATGATGACGCCGACCCGGCGCGGAAGGGGACCCGCCCGGCCGGTGAGCAGAGCGGCCAGCGGGGTGGCGCCGCTCGGCTCGACCACGATCTTCAGGCGTTCGAAGGCGAACCGCATCGCCTCCCGGATCTCGTCGTCGCTGACCAGCGCGATCGCGTCGACGAGCCGCCGGTTGACGGAGAAGGTGAGCTCGCCGGGTGTGTGCAGGGCCTGACCGTCGGCGATGGTGCGTGGCACCGGGATGCTGATGCGCCGCCCAGCCTCCAGGGAGCGCTTGGTGTCGTCGCCGGCCTCCGGTTCGACGCCGATCATCCGGGTCTCCGGGTGCAGGCCCTTGGCCACCGTGGCACTGCCGGCCATGAGCCCGCCCCCGCCGACAGGGGTGATCAGCGCGCCCAACTCCCCCACCTCTTCCAGGAGTTCGAGAGCGGCGGTGCCCTGCCCCGCGATGACGTGCGGATGCTCGTAGGGAGGGATGAGGGCGAGGCCGCGCTCGGCGGCGAGGGCCTGCCCGATCGCGATGCGGTCGCCGGAGTAGCGGTCGTACGTGACGATCTCGGCGCCGTAGCCGACGGTCGCCGCCCGCTTCGACGGCGGGGCGTCCTCGGGCATGACGATCACGGCGCTGGTGCCGAGCTCCCGGGCGGCCAGCGCGACGGCCTGGGCGTGGTTGCCGGAGGAATAGGCGGCGATGCCCCGGGCGAGCTGCTCCGGGCCCAGCCGGGACGCCGCGTTGTAGGCGCCGCGGAACTTGAAGGCGCCGACGCGCTGGAAGTTCTCGCACTTGAGGAAGACCTCGGCGCCGACGAGTCCGTCGAGGGTCCGCGAGCGCAGTACCGGGGTGCGGTGTGCGACGCCCTTGAGCCGTGTGGCGGCGTCGCGGACGTCGTCGAGGGTGATCGGCGGGGTGGTGGTCGTCACGCGTGTCCTCCAGGAGATGTCGTGTCGGTCGTGGCCCGGTCCGTCATCGCCCGGGCCTCGGCGCGCGCCTGCGACAGATAGCTGTAGGCGGAGGCGCGGGAGATACCGAGCCGCGCCGCGACCTGCTCGATCGCGCGCCGCACGGCGAAGACGCCCTGCTCGTCCAGGCCGCGGAACAGCTCCAGTCGCTGCGCGCGGTCGAGAGCGGACCAGCTGCCGTTCTGCCGGAGCCGGTGGGCGTCGAGGATGGCGTCGACGACGGAGTCGATGTCGTTGCCGAAGGTGGTGACCGGCACGTCGGCCGGGGTGCCGCCGATGCCGGCGAGGGCGCCGAGCAGGGCGTGCGCGTCGCCCACGGCGGTGACGTCCAGGTTGACGCACAGGGCGCCGAACACCGTTCCCGTGGAGTCCCGCAGCACCATCGTGGACGCCTTGACCAGCTTGCCGCCGCGGGTCCGGGTGACGTAGTTCAGCTCGTCGCCCGCCTCGTCGCCGCGCGCGACGATCCGCATGCCGATCTCGCTCATCGCCCCGCCCACGGCCCGTCCGGTCACCGAACCGGCCACGGCGACCACGGACTCCTCCGGCCGCCGGTAATCATGCAGGACGACCTCGCACATCGGCCCGAACGTCGCCACGAGCCCGTCGACGACCGGCGCCAGCGCGGCGACGATCGCGTCCCGCTCGGATTCCCGGGCCTGCTCGGCCGCCATCGCACACTCCCCGTCCGCTCAGGCTTCGGCGATCCGTTCACCGAAGCCGACTTCTAGACTACATGTCCAGCGTCTGTACTGGCAGTCCAGAAATTCCAGATACTCGTCACCCTCCCCAACGCCGGTGTCTCACCACCGAAGAGCGGCGCACAGATCTTGACGGGGCGCGCGATGTTACCGGTAACATCCAGCCTCATGACAGTGACGTCGGCACCCCCGCACCCACGGGTCTTCAGCCCCGCCGCCGTGGTCGCCTCCTGCGTCGGCTTCATGCTCATCGGCGCCCTCCAGGCCCTGTACGGCCCGGCGATCCCGGGCTTCCGCGAGGAGTTCGGCCTGTCCCCGTCGGCCGCCGGCCTCGGGCTGAGCGCGCACTTCGTGGGCGGCGTGGCCGGCGTGCTGCTCTTCGACCGCCTCTACGGCCGGGCCGGCAACCGGCGGATCCTGGGCTCCTCGTATCTGCTGATGGCCGTCGGCGCGGCCGGCTTCGCGCTGGCCCCGAACTGGCCGGTCGCCTTGACCATGGCCCTGCTGGCCGGGCTCGGCTTCGGCGGCATCGACTACGGCCTCAACCAGCTGTTCGCCGTGGGCTTCGGCCACCGCTCGACCGCCATGCTGAACATCCTCAACGCCCACTTCGGCATCGGCGCGATCCTCGGCCCGGCCGTCATCGGCTTGGTCGGCTCCGCGCACTACCCCGCCGTGTTCCTGAGCTTCGCGCTGGCCGACCTGCCGCTGCTGCTGTGCCTGCGCGGCGTGCGCGACCGGGCCCCGCAGCCGTCCGAGACGCACGCCGAGTCCTACGGCGGCCAGGTCCTCGCCCGCAGTCTCGGCTCCGTACTCGCCGTGTTCGTCGCCCTGTACGTGCTGCACGTCGGTATCGAGGCCGGTGTCGGCGGCTGGGAGCCGACCCATCTGGAGACCGTCGGCTACGGCGCCGGATTCGCGGCCACCGCGACATCCGTGTACTGGCTGATGATGACCGTGGGCCGCTTCCTGGTCGCCCCGATCGCACTGCGCTTCTCGGCGCAGGCCATCATCACCGTTTCGTGCGCGGGCATGACGGTGTGTCTGCTGCTCGCGGCGATTCCGGGGCCGGCCCCGTACGCCTACGCCGGTGTCGGTCTGTTCATCGCGCCGATCTTCCCGACCGGCCTGCCCTGGCTCCATCGGGCCGCCCTGCGGGCCCGTCGGGCCGGCGCCCTCGTCATCGCCGCCTCCATGGTCGGCGGGGTGGTGGCGGGCCCCGCGCTGGGCAAGGCCATCGAGTGGTCCGGCGTCCGCAGCGTCCCGCTCGTGCTGGGCACCGTCTCGGCCCTGTGCCTGGCAGCGGTCCTGTGGCTGATCCGGGCCACCCGATCCCGAGGGCCACATCACCGATCCCGGTGAGCCCCACCGCCCGCCCCGCTGAGCCGCACCATCGAGCCCGCGAACCGCACCCCCCGACCCCCGCCGAGCCGCACCACCAAACCCACAAGCCGCACCCCCATACGCCAGAACCGAAGGGAACTCCCGCGTGTCCGCTCTGACTGCGTCCTCCGACGGTTTCCTGCTCCACGGCGAGCCGTTCCGGATCGTCTCCGGCGCCATGCACTACTTCCGGATCCACCCCGACCAGTGGGCCGACCGGCTGCGCAAGGCCCGTCTGATGGGGCTCAACTCGGTGGAGACGTATGTGCCGTGGAACCTTCACCAGCCCGATCCCGAGGGGCCCCTCGTCCTGGACGGCTTCCTGGACCTGCCCCGCTATCTGAGCCTCGCCCGTGACGAGGGCCTGCACGTCCTGCTGCGCCCGGGGCCGTTCATCTGCGCCGAGTGGGACGACGGCGGCCTGCCCTCCTGGCTGATCGCGGACCCCGACATCCGGCTGCGCTCCAGCGACCCGCGCTTCACCGACGCGTTCGACCGCTACCTCGACCTCCTGCTGCCTCCGCTGCTGCCGTATCTGGCCGCGGCGGGCGGGCCGGTGATCGCGGTGCAGGTGGAGAACGAGTACGGCGCCTACGGAAACGACAAGGCCTACATGATCCACGTCGAACAGGCCTTCCGGGCCAGGGGCGTCGAGGAGCTGCTCTTCACCTGCGACCAGGCCAACCCCGAGCACCTGGCCGCCGGAACCCTCCCCGGTGTCCTGGCGACCGCCACCTTCGGCAGCCGCGTCGACCAGAACCTGGCGGAGCTGCGCCGGCACCGGCCCGAAGGCCCGCTGATGTGCGCGGAGTTCTGGATCGGCTGGTTCGACCACTGGGGCGGACCCCACCATGTGCGGGACGCCGCCGACGCGGCCGCCGACCTGGACCGTCTGCTGTCCGCGGGTGCCTCGGTCAACATCTACATGTTCCACGGCGGCACCAACTTCGGCTTCACCAACGGCGCCAACCACAAGCACGCCTACGAGCCCACCATCACGTCCTACGACTACGACGCCGCCCTCACCGAGTGCGGCGACCCCGGCCCCAAGTACCACGCCTTCCGCGAGGTCATCGCCCGCCACGTACCGGTCCCCGAGGAGCCCGCACCCGCACCGGCTGCCAAACTCCCGCCCCGCGCCGTCGAGTTGAACCGCCGGGCGCCGCTGCTGACCCATGTGAAGGCCCTCTCCGAACCCGTCCGCACCGAGCACCCGGCGACGATGAACGACCTGGACGTGCAGACCGGTTACGCCCTCTACCGCACGACCTTCGACGCGGCGGGCGACGGCCTTCTGCACTTCGCCGGCGGTGTCGGCGACCGCGCGCAGGTCTTCGTCGACGGCGCCCCCGTCGGCGTACTGGAACGCGAACGCCACGACGAGACCCTGCCCGTCCGCGTCCCGCACCCCGGGGCCACGCTGGAGGTCCTCGTCGAGAACATGGGCGGCGTCAACTACGGCCCGCGCATCGGTGCCCCCAAGGGCCTGCTCGGCCCCGTCGCGTTCAACGGCACCGCCCTGTACGGCTGGGACTGCCACCCCCTGCCCCTGGACGACCTGAGCGCGCTGCCGTACGCCCCGTCCGACACACCCACGGCCGCCGAACCCGCCTTCCATCACGGCACGTTCGACGTCGACACCCCGGCCGACGCCTTCCTCGCCCTGCCCGGCTGGACCAAGGGACAGGCCTGGGTCAACGGCTTCCACCTGGGCCGCTACTGGAACCGCGGCCCGCAGCGCACCCTCTACGTCCCCGCCCCGGTGCTGCGTCCGGGCACCAACGACCTGGTCCTCCTGGAGCTCCACGGCACCACCGCGGCCCGGATCCAGCTCACCGACGCCCCCGACCTCGGCCCGGAGAACACCTGGTGATGCACGTGCTGCGCGCTCCCACTCCCGCCGCCCCTCCGCTGACGGGCCACCTCCCCTTCACCGACGCGCCCGGCGTCCGCGACCCGGTCGAGGTCACCAGCCGCTGGCTCACCCGAGGGGGCGGTCCCTGGTTCCCGGTCTCCGGCGAGTTCCACTACTCCCGCTGCCCCGAAGGCGAGTGGGAGGAGGAACTGCTGAAGATGAAGGCGGGCGGGGTCAACGCCGTCGCCAGCTACGTCATCTGGATCCACCACGAGGAGATCGAGGGCCGCGTCCGCTTCGACGGCAACCGCGACCTGCGCCGCTTCGCCGAGCTGTGCGCGCGTCACGGCCTGGACTTCATCCCCCGCATCGGACCGTGGTCCCACGCCGAGGTGCGGGGCGGCGGCCTGCCCGACTGGCTCCTGGCCCGCGACTGCACCCCCCGCACCGACGACCCGGCGTATCTGGAGCCCGTGCGCGCCTGGTTCGCCGCCATCGCCGAGCAGTTGCACGGCCTCGACCGCGGCCACGGCGGCCCGATCATCGCCATCCAGATCGAGAACGAGCTCTACGACCAGCCCGGTCACCTGCTCACGCTGAAGCGGATGGCGAAGGAGGCCGGACTGAGCGCGCCCATGTGGACGTCGACCGCGTGGGGCGGCGTCCAGCTCCCGCCCGACGAACTGCTCCCCCTGTACGGCGGCTACCCCGAGGCCTTCTGGACCGAGGCGGACGGCGGCTGGCCCGACACCTGTCGCAAGCACTTCTTCTTCACCCACCAGCGCGACGACGAGGGCATCGGCGCCGATCTGCGCCCGACCACCGTCCGGGGCGGTGACCCGGACGCCCTGGCGGACCGATTCCCGTGGGCCACCTGCGAGCTGGGCGGCGGCATGGCGGTGGCCTACCACCGGCGGCCGCACCTGGACGCCGCCGACATCGGCGCGCTCGGCCTCACCAAGATCGGCTGTGGCACGGTGTGGCAGGGCTACTACATGTTCCACGGCGGCACGAATCCGCTCGGCGAGCGGACCACCCTCCAGGAGTCCCACGCCACCGCCTACCCGAACGACCTGCCCGTCCTGACGTACGACTTCCAGTCGCCGCTCGGCGAGTACGGCCAGTACCGGCCTTCGTACGACGAACTCCGCCTCCAGCACCTGATGCTGGCCGACTTCGGCCACCTCCTCGCCCCGATGGAGTCGGTACTTCCGGAGCGTCTCCCCGACGGACAGCACGACCGGGAGACCCTGCGCTGGGCCGTGCGCGGCGACGGCACCACCGGGTTCCTCTTCGTCAACAACCACCAGCCGCACGAGCCCCTGCCGGATCACCCGGACACCTCCTTCACGGTCGAACTCCCGGGCGGTTCCCCGGCGTTGACGCTGCCCAGTGCACCGGTGACCGTGCCCGCGGGTGCGTACTTCTGCTGGCCGCTGCGGCTCGACGTCGCAGGTGTCCGGCTGGAGTGGGCGACCGCACAGCCGGTGTGCACGGTCGACCTGGACGGACGCACGGTCCTGGTACTTGCCGCCACCGACGACATCGCGCCCGAACTCGCCCTGGCCGCGGGCACGGTGGCGTCCGTCAGCGCGCCGACCGGGGACATCGTCGACCTCGACGGCCGGATCCTGGTGAGCGGTCTGCGGCCGGGCACCGACGCGCTGGTCGAGGTCGAGACGGCGGACGGCGGGCGGGTCGGGCTGCTGGTGCTGGACGCGGCGACGGCTCGTACCGTCTACCGGGGCGCGGCATGGGGCGCCGAGCGGCTCGTGCTGTGCGCGGACGGGGTCGTGTTCGACGGCGACGAGGTACGGGTGCACAGCGCTGCCGAACGGTCGTCGTTCGCCGTGCTGCCCGCGCCGGAGCAGCCGTTGGTGGTGGACGGGGAGACGGTGGCCGGCGAGACGGACGGGGTGGTCGTCCGCTACGGCGTCGGGACCGGCGGCGGTGCCGCTCCCGAGGCGGCGGTGACCTTGGGCCGGCCCGCGGGTCCGGCGCCCGGGCCCGCGACGGGTGTGCTCGGGCGCGCGAGCGCGCCGGCGGACAAGTGGTTCGACACGGTGGCCGCCGAGTACCTCGTCGAGGTACCGGAGGATCTCCCGGCGGGGAGTGTGCTGCGGCTGCGGTGGAGCGGGGACGTGGGGCGGGCGTACGTGGGAGACAGGCTGGTCGCCGACCAGTTCTTCTCGGGGCGGGTCTGGGACATCGGACGGCTCCCGGCGGGGGCGACGCTGCGGGTGCGGGTGCTGCCGCTGCACGCCGATGCCGAGGTGTACGTGCCGCGGGGCGCCGGTGACGCGGCGCGGACGGCCGCCGTGACGCATGCCGAGTGGGTCGTCGGCCGTACCTGGTCGGTCCGGTCGGGCTGAGGCGGCGCCTGTGCGGGATCCCGCCCCGTGCGCCTGCCTATGCTGGGCATCTGCCGGGGCGGGATGCCACCGCCGTGCCGACGTCGAGGAAGCAGCCATCATGACCCGAAGCTCCGCCGACGGCTCCGCTCCGAGAGGGCGCAGCAGACGGAACTTCGCGGGCGCGCGGCCCGTGATGGACGACGTGGCGCGGCTGGCCGGGGTCTCCAAGCAGACCGTCTCCCGCGTCCTCAACGACCATCCGTCGGTGCGGCCGGAGACCCGCGAGACGGTCCTGACGGCCATGCGGACGCTGGGCTACCGGCCGAGCCGCAGCGCCCGGTCGCTGGCCAGCGGGCGGACCCGGATGCTCGGCGTGATCTCCTTCGACGCCGCCCGCTACGGCCCCGCCAGCATCCTGACCGCGATCAACACCGCGGCCCAGGAGGCCGGTTACCTGCTGAGCTCGATCGCGCTGGACACGGCCGAGCCCGACACGGTGGTCGAGGCGGTGAACCGGCTGTCGGCCGAGGGCGCGGACGGCGTGATCGCCATCGCCCCGCAGTTGTGGGTGGGCAAGACGCTGGCGGACACGCGCCTCGACACCCCGCTGGTCGTGCTGGAGAACGGCCTCGACACCGACGCCCAGCAGGTCACCGGCGACTCGCGAACCGGAGCCCGCAAGGCCGTCGAGTATCTGCTGGGACTGGGCCACCGCACCGTGTGGCACATCGCGGGTCCCACCGGCTGGACCTCGGCCGATCACCGGACGGGCAGCTGGCAGGCGTGTCTGGAGGCGGCCGGGGTCGAGGTCCCGGCCCCGCTGATCGGCGACTGGAGCGCCGACTCCGGCTACGAGCTGGGGCGGCAACTGGCAGGACACCCGGACGTCACGGCCGTGTTCGCCTCCAACGACCAGATGGCCCTCGGCCTGCTGCACGCCCTGCACGAGGCCGGACGCTCCGTCCCCGGCGACGTCAGCGTCGTGGGCTACGACGACATCCCCGAGGCCGCGCACTTCCTGCCCCCGCTGACCACCGTCCGTACGGACTTCGCCGAGATCGGCACCCGTTCGCTGCGCCTGCTGCTGGACCGGCTCGACGGCACCGACGAGCCGCTGCGGGTCGACTCGCTGGTCCCGGTCGACCTGGTGGTCCGCCGCAGCAGCGGCCCGGCGCCGGGGCACTGACGACACGCTCCTGGCCAAGGGGGTTGGGGAGACCGCACGTCACCCCGGATGAGCCCGGGCCCCGTCAGCCTCCCCCTTGAGCCCGCGTCCCGTCAGCCGGTCCCGTCGGTCGCCGCCCGCTGCCAGGCCGCGTCCCGCAGCAACCGCAGCCCGTTCAGGCCGACGAGGACCGTGGAGCCCTCGTGGCCCGCGACACCGAGCGGCAGGGGCAGGGTGCCGAGCAGGTCCCAGGTGACGAGGCCGGCGATGAACACCCCGGCGATGACGAGGTTCTGCACGACCAGTTTCCGGGCGTGGCGTGAGAGGGCGACGGTGGTGGGGACGGCGGCGAGTTCGTCGCGGACGATCACCGCGTCGGCGGTCTCCAGGGCCAGGTCGGAGCCCGCCCGGCCCATGGCGACGCCGATGTGGGCGGCGGCCAGGGCGGGCGCGTCGTTGACGCCGTCCCCGACGACCATCACCTTGCGGCCCGCGCCCTCCAGCTCCTGCACCGCGCCCATCTTGTCCTGCGGCAGCAGCCCGGCACGTACGTCCTCGATGCCGGCCTCGGCCGCCAGGTGGGCGGCGGCGCGCGGGTTGTCGCCGGTGAGCAGGACCGGGGCGGTGCCGGTGAGCGTGGTGAGGGCTGCGACCGTGGCGGCGGCGTCGGGGCGCAGCCGGTCCGCGACGGCAAGCAGTCCGGCGGGGGTGCCGTCGACGACCACGAGGACGGCGGTACGGCCGGACGCCTCGAGTTCCCCGGCCGGTTCCACGACCGCGCCGTCGGGGTCGTCCAGCAGCCGGGCCGGGGCACCGACCTCGACCGTCCGGCCTTGGACGACGGCCTTCACGCCGACGCCGGGCGCGGAGGTGAAGTCGTGCGCGACGGGCAGGCCGAGGCGCCTCTCGCGTGCGGCGTCCACCACCGCCCTGGCCAGCGGGTGTTCGCTGGGGTGCTCGGCGGCCGCGGCGAGCGTCAGGAGCTGGTCCTCGTCCAGGCCGCCTGCGGGCAGCGGCCGTACGGCGACGACCCTCGGCGTGCCCTCGGTCAGCGTGCCGGTCTTGTCCAGGGCGACCGTGTCGACCTGGCCGAGGCGTTCCATCACGACCGCCGACTTCACCAGCACACCGTGCCGGCCGGCGTTGGCGATGGCCGACAGCAGGGGCGGCATCGTGGCCAGGACCACCGCGCACGGCGAGGCCACGATCATGAACGTCATGGCACGCAGCAGCGCCTCGGAGAACTCCTCGCCGAACGCGAGCGGGACCCCGAAGACGGCGAGGGTCGCGGCCACCATGCCGAGCGAGTAGCGCTGTTCGACCTTCTCGATGAAGAGCTGGGTGGGCGCCTTGGTCTCGGACGCCTCCTCGACCATCCGGACGATCCGGGCGATCACGGAGTCGGAGGCATCGCGTTCGACGCGGACGCGCAGTGCGCCGGTGCCGTTCAGGGTGCCCGCGAAGACCTCGTCACCGGGCTCCTTGGGCGCGGGCAGCGGTTCACCGGTGATGCTCGCCTGGTCGACCTCACTGGCTCCGGCCAGCACCCGGCCGTCGGCTCCGACGCGTTCGCCGGGCCGGACCAGGACGGTGTCGCCGATCACCAACTCCTCGACGGTGACGGCCTGTTCGGTGCCGTCGGGGGCGAGTCGGGTGGCCGTGGCGGGGGCCAGGTCGAGCAGGCCGCGCACCGAGTCGGCGGTGCGGGCGGTGGCGAGGGCCTCCAGGGCGCCCGAGGTCGCGAAGATCACGATCAGCAGGGCGCCGTCCATCACCTGCCCGATCGAGGCGGCGCCGAGCGCGGCGACGACCATCAGCAGATCGACGTCCAGGGTCCGCTCCTTGAGCGCCTTGAGCCCTTCCCAGCCCGGTTCCCAGCCACCGGTGGCGTACGACAGCGCATACAGCGGGCCCCAGGTCCAGGCGGGTGCCCCGGCGAGCTGCAGGGGCAGCGCGAGCAGGAACAGCGCGGTGGCCGCGAGAGCCCAGCGGACCTCCGGCAGCGCGAGGAGCCTGGTGCGCCGCCGGGGCACGGAGCCGGCACGCGCGGACGTGGCCCGGCCGGCCGAGGGCGGGGTGAGCGTGGAAGTCATGCGCGGCACGATACAGGAACGAATGAATACTCATTCATGTCTTCATGTCGCGTGAGGAAGGAGGCCGGCCTCGTGGCCGCACGTCAGGCGGTGGCTCGTGCCGCTCCCCACCGCCGGATCCGGTGGCGGCCCACCCATCGGCAGACCACGTAGATCGTGAACGAGATGGTGGTGACATACGGGCTGATGGGGATGCTGCCGCCCAGGGCCAGCAGGATGCCGCCCTCGATGGACACCACCGCGAAGAGCACGCTCAGCGCGGGCAGCAGCACGGGCGAGGCGGTGACCCGGGCCGCGGCGGCCGCGGGCGTGACGACGAGGGTGAGGACCAGCAGCGCTCCGACGACCTGCACGGACAGCGCGACCGCGAGGCCCAGCACGAGCATGAACGCGAACGACAGCGCCCGCACCGGCACGCCCCGCGCCTCGGCCACCTCCGGGTCGGCGCTTGCGAAGGCGAGCGGTCGCCACATGGCCGCCAGCGCCACGAGCACCACCGCCGACGTGCCGAGCAGCCAGGACATCTGCGGGGTGTCGACGGCGACGATCTGCCCGGTGAGGATGCCGAACTTGTTCGCGGCCCGGCCCTTGTACAGCGCGAGGAAGAGCACACCGAGGCCGAGACCGAACGGCATGACGACGCCGATGACCGAATTGCGGTCCCGAGCACGCGCACCGAGCAGGCCGATGGCGCCGGCGGCGATCAGCGAGCCGACGATCGAGCCGCCCACGATGTTCACGCCCAGCAGCAGAGCGGCCGAGGCTCCGGCGAACGACATCTCGCTGATCCCATGCACCGCGAAGGGCAGGTCCCGCATGAGGACGAAGACCCCGACCAGGCCGCCGACCAGGCCGAGCGCGGCGCCGGCGACGAGGGAGTTGCGGACCAGGGCGAGCAGTTCGCCGTAGTGGTCGAAGTTGAAGATCTGCTGCCAGATCCCGTCGGCGATGGTCATGGCCGTGCTCCGTGCGGCAGTTCGGGGTGGTGCGGCGACTGGGCGGCCTCGTCGGGCACGCCCACCACCGTGACGCGGTCCCGGACACGGATGACATCGACCTGGGTGCCATAGAGCCGCGACAGGGCCTCCGAGGTCAGCACCTCGTCGGGGGCGCCGACCCGGAAGCCGCCGCGGGCGAGGTACAGCACGCGGTCCACGAGTCCCAGTACGGGGTTGATCTCGTGGGTCACGAACACGACAGCCGTGCCGTGGGAGCGACGCCGGGCGTCCACCAGTTCCGTCACGGCCCGCTGGTGGTGCAGGTCGAGGGAGAGCAGCGGTTCGTCGCACAGCAGGATCCGCGGGTCGGTCGCGAGCGCCTGCCCGATGCGTACACGCTGCCGTTCGCCGCCGGAGAGCAGGCCGACGGGGACGTCCGCGTAGGCGGCGGCGCCGACCGAGATGAGGATCTCGTCGACGCGGCGGCGTACGGCGCCCGTGCGCGGCCGGGGTCCGAAGCGGTGTCCGTCGATGCCGAGGCGGACCAGGTCCCGGGCGCGCAGTGTCGCGTGCGTGGACAGCGTTCCCTGCTGGGGGACGTAGCCGATGTCCCGGCTGCCGCGCCGGGGCGGGCGGCCCAGGACCGTCAACGTGCCGTCGGACAGCGGTCGCTGCCCCAGCAGGGCGCGTACGAAGCTGGTCTTGCCCGATCCGTTGGGGCCGAGCACGGCCAGGAACTCGCCCGGCGCCACGTCGAGATCGAGGCCCTGCCACAAAACGCGCTCGCCGTAGGAGAGGGCCGCGCCGCGCAGGCTGACCGCGGCTGCGGGGGTCGGCCTCACTTGGCGAGCGCGCTCGCGAGCGCGTCGACATTGGCGGTCATCCAGCCGACGTAGTCCTTGCCCTTGGGGAGGGTTTCGGTCACGGGGACCACCGGGATGCCGGCTGCCTTCGCCGCCTGCTCGGCCTTCTCGGTCTGCGGGCCGGAGGTCTGCCCGTTGTAGACCAGCGCCTTGACTTTCCTGGTGCTGAACAGCGCCAGTGTGTCCCGCAGGGTCCTCGCGGAGACGTCGTCGCCCTCCTCGATGGCTTCGCTGAACGCCTCGGGGGTCGCGTTCCTGAGCCCACTGGCCTGAAGCATGTACAGCGGCACGGGCTCGGTGATGGCCACCGCCTCGCCGCCGTGGCCGGCCTTGATGCGGGCTTCCTTCCGCTCCAGCGGCGTCAGCTTCGCCTTGAAGGCCTTCGCCTTGTCGGTGAAGGTGGCGGCGTCGTCCGGGTCGGCCTTGGCGAGGGCGGCGGCGATGCGGTCGGCGAGCTTGGCGGCCGTGGGGAAGTCGTACCAGACGTGCTCGTTGAGCTCCCCGCCCGCCGGGGCGGTCTTGCCGGAGACGTCGACCGCGTTGATCACCTGCGGGGACGAGCCACCGCTCCCCAGCATGCGGTCGATGAAGTCGTCGTAACCGCCGCCGTTCTCGATGACGACCTTCGCCTTGGAGAGCGCCAACTGGTTCTGCGTACTGGCCTCGTAGGAGTGCGGGTCCTGGTCGGGGTCGCTGATGATCGAGGTGACCGCCACCTTCCCGCCGCCTATCCGCTCGGCCATGTCCCCGTAGACGTTCGTCGAGGCCACGACCGGGATGACGGAGTCCGCGGCGGGACTCTGCGAGGCTGCGCTGCCGCCGCCGGAGTCGGACGAACTGCCGCAGCCCGCAAGGAGAATGAGGCAGGCGCCGGTCATCAGCGGCGGCGCGAGACGTCGGTACGAGGACAGGGACGCGGGCATGGGCATGGAACCCTCCGGGCAGGGCGAAACGGTCCGCCGAGCTCCATCCGTCCCGGCTTCGGCCCACGCTAGATGAAAACGGATGTCAAGAACGCCCCCCGGCCACTCACCTGGGCAACGCTTACCGAGAACTCACCTTCCGGGGTCAGGGAGCGGCGACCTCGTCCAGGAGCTGGGGACCGTTGTTGCGGACGCTGTTGACGGCCGACGAGACGGGCCGGGCGTCCAGGTGGCCGCCCGCCGGCGGGGTGAGCAGGGTGCGCAGGTCGTCGGTGCTCTGGTGCCGGGGATCGAGCCAGGCGTCGTAGTGCTCGGGGGTGAGCGCGAGGGGCATGCGGGGGTGGATGCGGCCGGCCGCGTCGGTGGCCTCGGTGGTGATGATGGTGCAGGTCATCAGCCAGGCGGCGGGGTCGTCGGCATCCTTGATCCCCGGATCGCGCCAGTACTCGTACAGCCCGGCCAGGGCCATGACCTGCCCGTCCTCCGGGTGGATGTAGTACGGCTGCTTGCGCGCCTTGCCCGACTTGGCGTCCTTGACCTGCTCCCACTCGTAGAAGCCGTCGGCGGGCAGCAGGCAGCGGCGCTTGACGAACGCCCGGCGGAAGGCGGGCTTCTCGTGCACGGTCTCCACGCGCGCGTTGATCAGCCGTGCTCCGGTCTTCGCGTCCTTCGCCCACGAGGGGACCAGACCCCATCGCAGCGGCCGCAGCTTGCGGCGCGCCGGGGCGTCCTCGCCGGCGCCGCGCGGGGTGCGCTCCAGGACGGCCCACACCTCGTCGGTCGGGGCGACGTTCCAGCTCGGCGCCAGGGTCTCCGCCGGATACCAGTCGGCGACCTGGAACATCTGGGCGAGGTCCTGGGGGCTGCGGGTGGAGGCGTAGCGGCCGCACATACGGCCACTGTGCCACGGCGCGGCGGGCGGGACCCAGCTGTCAATGTTGTGCACTTTCTTGACGATGGTAATCAGAGAGCCTACCTTCACGGTGTCCTTCCCCCGGTCAAGGGAGACCGCGATGCCCCCGTCCCCCGCCGCATCACCGTCACCGTCACCCTCCGCGCGCCCCGAACACACCCGCCAACTCCGCCGCGTCGCCCTCTCCGGGCTGCTCGGCACCGCCGTGGAGTTCTACGACTTCCTCGTGTACGGCACCGTCGCCGCCCTTGTCTTCGGCGAGTTGTTCTTCCCCGGCGCCGATCCCGCCGTCGGCACCATCGCCGCGTTCGGCACCTTCGCCGCCGGCTACGTCGCCCGGCCGATCGGCGGCATCCTCTTCGGGCACTTCGGCGACCGGCTCGGCCGCAAGTCGATGCTGCTGCTCACCATGGGCCTGATGGGCGGCGCGAGCTTCCTCATCGGTCTGCTGCCCACGTACGACACGATCGGTGTCTGGGCGCCGGTCCTGCTGATCACCCTGCGCGTCGTCCAGGGCATCGCCATCGGCGGTGAGTGGGGCGGCGCCACCCTGATGGTCGTCGAACACGCCGGGGAGCGGCGTCGCGGACTGTGGTCCAGCTTCACGCAGATGGGCGCCCCGCTCGGCTCCCTGATCTCCGCGGCCGTCGTCGCCCTCGTCTCGACCCTCCCCAAGGACCAGTTCGCGGCCTGGGGCTGGCGCGTGCCGTTCCTGCTGAGCGTCGCCCTGCTCGGCGTCGGGCTCTTCGTCCGGCTCAAGGTGGTGGAGAGCCCGCTGTTCGCCGAGGTGAAGAAGGACCGTGCCGAGGCGCGGCTGCCGATCGTCGACGTGCTGCGGCGCCCACGTCCGGTGCTGCTGGCCTGCTGCGTCGGCATCGGCGCCTTCACCGCCCAGTCCCTGCTGACCAGTTACCTCATCGCGTACGCCACCGGCATCGGGTACCCCCGCCCGCAGGTGCTGACCGCGCTCACGGTCTCCGCCGCCGTCGCCCTGGTCGTGCTGCCCTGCGCCTCGGCGCTCTCCGACCGCGTCGGCCGCCGTCCGGTCGTGCTCGCCGGAGCCCTGCTGTCGGCCGCGACCGCCTTCCCGGTCCTCGCGCTGGTCGACTCGAAGTCATCGGGCGCGCTGATCCTGGCCGTCGTCCTCGGCCACGGCATCGCCCAGTCCCTGATGTACGGGCCGCTGGGCGCTCTGTTCAGCGAGATGTTCGGCACCCGGGTCCGCTACACCGGCGCCTCCCTCGGCTACCAGGGCGCCACCCTCGTCGGTGCCGGCTTCTCCCCCATGATCGCCGGAAGCCTGGTCGCCGGCAGCGGCAACAGCACCCCCGTCGCCCTGCTGCTGTGCGGCGGCTCGCTCATCACCGCGCTGACCGTCTGGTTCGTGCGCGAGACCAGTCGTACGTCCCTCTCCGGCGCCGACAGCGAAGCCGCCGCTGCTCCCCGCACGGAGGAGATCACCGCATGACGACCGGCACCCGCGCCCGTACGTCCCTGGTGGCCGCCCTCCTGCTCGCGGCCACCGCGCTGCCCGCCTCGGCCGTCGCCGCCACCGCGCTCACCACCCGCGTGGACGGCCGACTCCCCTCGGGCGCCACGTACGTCATGGAAGAGCCCGCCACCTGGAACGGCGCCGTCCTGCTCTTCAGCCACGGCTACGCGAGCGGCCCGGCCAACCCCGCCCAGAACGCCCCGGACGACGCCACGAAGGCGCTCCTCCTCCAGCGGGGCTACGCCCTCGTCGGGTCCTCCTACGCCGGCACCGGCTGGGCGGTGACGGACGCGGTGCCCGACCAGCTCGCCACCCTGTCCGTGTTCACCGAACGCTTCGGTGCGGCCTCCCGGACCATCGCCTGGGGACGGTCGTACGGCGCACTGGTCACCACGGCCATCGCCGAACGCGACCCCGACCGCATCGACGGTTCGCTCTCCCTGTGCGGCCTGGTCCACGGCGGCGTCGCCAACTGGAACAACACGCTCGATCCGGTCTTCGCCATCAAGAGGCTCCTCGCGCCGGACTCCGACGTCCCGCTGGTGGACATCGCGGACCAGGCGGCCGCCGACGCGGCGGCGAACACCCTGACGGCCGCGGTCGACTCGGCGCAGACGACGGCCGCGGGGCGGGCCCGCATCGCCCTCGCGGCGGCCCTGCACAACATCCCGGTCTGGAACCAGCCCACGCAGACCCGGCCCGCCGCGACCGACTGGGACGCACAGCAGGCCAACCAGTTCGAGGCCGTCAAGAGCCTGCTGAAGATCGCCGCATTCAACCGGCGGCAGGAGGCCGAGGCCCGGGCGGGCGGCAACATGTCCTGGAACACCGGTGTCGACTACGCGAAGCTGCTCGGCCGTTCCTCCGTCCGCAAGGAGGTCACCGAGCTGTACAGGAAGGCCGGCCTGTCGCTGCGCGCCGACCTCGCCACCCTCGACCGCGCCCCGCGCATCGGCGCCGACCCGGCCGCCGTGGCGTGGATGAGCGGCACGAGTTCCTTCACGGGCAGGCTGACCAAGCCCCAGTTCTCCGTCCACACCATCGGCGACGCTCTCGTCCCCGTCCAGACGGAGAGTGCCCTGAAGCGGGCGGTCACGGCCGCGGGGTCAGGGTCCCTGCTGCGGCAGGCCTACACCGACAACGCCGGCCACTGCACCTTCAGTCCCGCCGAGCAACTCGCCGCCCTGCACACCCTGGAGGACCGCCTCACCACCGGCAGCTGGGCCGGCACCGACCCGGCGTCCCTCAACTCCCGTGCCACGAAGGCCGATCCGACCACACCGACCCGCTATGTGCCCTACCGACCGACCCCGTACCTGCGCCCTTACGACCTTGCCCACCCCGCCGACGGCCGGTGAAGCCGTACGACCGCCCGCCGCGCCCTCGGCGGGCGGTCGTACGCTTGCCTCCGTGGAGGACGACGACATCCTGGACAGCCAGGACACCCAGGACAGCTCGGAGGGCCCGCAGCAGCGCCCCCAGTCGCTCATGCTCGCCTTCTTCGGCAACCACGTCCTGGAGGAAGGCGACCTGTGCGTCTACTCCGGCAGCATCATCGACGTGCTCGGCCGGGTCGGGGTCGGTGAACAGGCCGTCCGCTCCACCCTCACCCGCATGGTCAACCGCGGTCTGCTGATGCGCCAGCGCGAGGGCCGCAAGATGTTCTTCGGTCTGACCCCGCAGGCGACGCGCGTCCTGCAGGACGGCCGTACCCGCATCTGGCGGCAGGGCGCGGTCAACGACGACTGGGACGGCTCCTGGACCCTGCTCGCCTTCTCCCTCCCCGACTCCTGGAAGCGCCAGCGCCACGACCTGCGCTCCCGGCTCACCTGGTCCGGGTTCGGCGCGCTGTACAGCGGGCTGTGGATCGCTCCGGGGAACGTGGACGTCGCCGCCGTCGTGTCGGACCTGGGGTTGGCCTCCCACGTCAAGATCTTCCACGCCCAGGCGGACGTGGCCACCGACATCGAGCTCATGATCCGCGACACCTGGGACCTGGAGAGCATCGCCGCCCGCTACGTCACCTTCGACAAGCGCTGGACCGCCCACCTCGACGCCGGATCCGGGGACGACCCGATCGGCACCCGTCTGCGGCTGGTCAGCGAGTGGCTCTGGACCATCCGCACGGACCCCCGGCTGCCCGCCCGCCACCTCCCCCCGGACTGGCCGGCCCACACCGCCCAGGAGACCTTCCGCCGCGTCGCCGACCAGACCGCCCGGCCCGCGCACCGGATGGCCGGCGACCTGCTGGAGACCACCCGACTGCGGTAGACGCGGTTTCAGCGGCCTCGGCATAGTCGACTGGAACAGCCTTCCTGGCGGTCCCGGACGCACGCTATGTGACGGGCGCTCAGATTCCAGTTGAGGGAGGCCTCGGCCCCACGAGCGGGCAGCCTCGCAGAGACCTGCGCCTCGCCGCGATGTGATCGTGGATCTGCCTGGCCGCGAGTGGGTCGTGGACCCGCCTAGCCCCCAGCCGTCACGGCCTTGAGCTCCTCCAGTGACTCCCGCATCACCTGCGACAGGGTGCGCTCCTCGGCCGCCGCGGTCCACCGCTCGAAGCCGACCTTGAAGACGGCGACCCCGGCTTCGGCGGTGAGGCTGGCGGCGGGCTCCGTGACGCCGCGTCTGCGCAGGGCGTCGGCGAGCGCGGCCGACAGGGAGGCGAGCTTGATCAGTTCGCGCTCCTGGAGTTCGGTGTTCGCCGCGATGACGGCCTGCCGCTGCCGGGAGTGTTCGCGGCGACCGTCGAACACCGCCGCTGCCGCCTCGAGCCCCGCCGCTGCCGCGTCGATCGGCGCCGCGGGCCCCGGAGCCTCGGCGACGGCGTTCACGAACAGGTCCTGCAAGGCGACCGAGCCACCGAAGAGCACCTCGCGCTTGTCGGCGTAGTGCCGGAAGAAGGTCCGTTCGGTGAGACCGGCCCGTTTGGCGATCTCCGCGACCGTCGTCTGCTCGTAGCCGCGCTCGCTGTAGAGCTCCAACGCCGCCTTCGCCAGACGTTCACGCGCGTTCGGCTCCCATCTGCCCATGTGCAGATCCTACGCGATGACAGTCACTGACATCACATGTTAGCGTCGATGACAGTCACTGACATCGACAGTTTGGGGCTCATCCATGCGCATCTTCGTGACCGGCGCGTCCGGCTGGCTCGGCTCCGCCCTCGTTCCCGAACTCATCGACGCGGGCCACCAGGTCGTGGGGCTCGCCCGCTCCGACGCCTCCGCCGCCACCCTCACCTCCGTCGGGGCCGAGGTGGTGCGCGGCACGGTCGACGACCTCGACGTCCTCGGCAGCACCGCCGCCGTGTCGGACGGGGTGGTCCACCTCGCCTTCAAGCACGACCTCGCCTTCACCGGCGACTACCGGGGCGCCGCGGAGGCCGACCGCCGCGTCGTCGACACCTTCGGCGACGCGCTCGCCGGCACCGACCGCCCGTTCGTCGTCGCCTCCGGCCTGATCGGCATGAAGCCGGGGCAGGTGGCGACCGAGCGGGACATGCCCACCATCGACGGCTCACCGACATCCATCCGCTCGGCCACCGCCACGGCGGCCCTCGCACTGGCCGCGCGCGGTGTGCGCTCGGCCGTGGTGCGGCTCGCTCCGACCTGCCACGGCGAAGGCGACAACGGATTCATGGCGACCCTCGTCGCCATCGCCCGCGCCAAGGGTGTCTCCGGTTATCTCCGCGACGGCGCGAACCGCTGGCCCACCCTCCACCGCCTCGACGCCGCACGGCTGTTCCGCCTGGCGGTCGAGAAGGCCCCCGCGGGATCCGTACTGCACGGAGCCGCGGAGGAGGGTGTCGCGATCCGCGACATCGCCGAGGCGATAGGCCGTCACCTCGGTGTACCGGTCACCTCGGTGGCCCCCGAGGCCGCCGCCGAACACTTCACCTGGCTGGGCGCCCTCCTCGGACTCGACACCCCGGCATCGAGCGCGCTGACCCGCGAGCTGCTCGACTGGCACCCGACCAACCCTGGCCTCCTGGAAGATCTGGACAAGGGCCACTACTTCGCCACGGCTGCCGACGCCCACTGACCGTCAGCGGACGGCTCGTCGGTCAGGGGCTGATCCAGTAGGTGCGCGTGTTGGCGAGCTCGCGGATACCGGCCCTGGAGGCCACGAGCCCGAACCGGGCTCTACCCGGAAGCTAATGGGCACGCCGTGCGTATGGAAGCTTCCCCTTCCGGGACTTGCGGACAGAAACTGTCCGCAAGCCCCCCTACGTTCGCCCCATGACCCAGACACAGGCACAGGCACAGAAGATCCTTGTCACCGGCGCCACCGGAACCGTCGGCCACCAGGTCGTCGTCGAACTGCTCGCCCGCGGCCACGCCGTCCGCGCCCTCACCCGGGATCCGGCGAAGGCCGACCTCCCGGCCGGCGTCGAGGTCGTCCAGGGCGACCTGACCGAACCCGACAGCCTGATTCCGGCCCTGGACGGCGTCACCGGCCTCCACCTGATCACCTTCGGCGGCCCCTACTTCGCCCCGCTGGAGGCCGGCCCGCGGATCCTCCAGCTGGCCCGCGCGGCCGGCGTACGCCGGGTCACCGTGCTGCACGGTGGCGGGCCGTCGCTCCTGGAGGACGCCGTACGGGCGGACGACGGGGTGGACTGGACCGTACTCATGCCGGTCGAGTTCATGGCCAACGCCTTGGAGTGGACGGAAGGGATCCTGACGTCGGGCGAGGTCCGCGAGCCGTTCGTCTCCCGGCTCAGCGCCATGGTCCACGAGGGCGACATCGGCGCGGTCGCCGCGGTCGCGCTCACCGAGGAGGGGCACGGGGGTCAGGAGTACGTGATCACCGGACCCGAACTGCTCACCGTCGCCGACAAGGTGACCACGATCGCCGACGCCCGCGGCCGGGAGATCTCCCTGGTCGAACTGACCGAGGAGCAGGCCGTCGAGCAGTGGCGGGCGGCGGGTCACCCGGAGGACGTGATCGGCTTCCTGCTCGAGGCGTACGGCAACACCCCGGAGGTGGGCCGCACGGTGGTCGACACCGTTGAGAAGATCACCGGCCGACCGGCCCGCACTTTCGGCCAGTGGGCCGCGGAGCACGCGGGTGCCTTCAAGGCCCAGTAGGGCAGGGTCACGCCGAAGTCCCGGTGCGCGGCGGCGGGGGCGGACGCGGAAGGTCCACAACAGGTGACCACCGCGTCCGCCGGCCACGAACGGGAGACGTTCGGTGATCATTCGCATACCCTGCGGAGTTGTCGCCGACGCGTAGGGAGAAGCGTATGGACTCGGGCAGGCGTCAGTTCCTCGGCAGGTGGGGCGCGGTGGTGACGGGAGTCGCGGCGCCGTTCGCCCTCCCTGGCCAGGCATTCCCACAGAGCCATACCCACCCGGACCTCGAAGCCGGTGCGACGACCACTGCCCCGGACCCGCAGTCCGGCAGCGGCACCCGCACCGGCTCCGGTCACGAAAGGTTCATGTGGCTGGCCATCGCGCAGGCCCGACGCAACCCCAAGTGGCCGTTCGGCGCGGTGATCGTCGGCACCCGCGGCGGCGAGGTGCTGGGGAGCGGGGTCAACACCGGGGCGGACAGCCCACTGCTGCACGGGGAAGTGGTCGCGATGAACGACTACGTCCGCCGGCAGGGCAACCAGGGCTGGGCCGACACCACGCTCTACACGACGGGTGAGCCCTGTTCGATGTGCATGAGCGCGCTGGCGTGGGCCAATGTGCGGCGCGTCGTCTGGGCAAGCTCGATCGACGAGATCCGCAGCACCGACATCATCCAGATCGACCTGACCGCACGGGAGGTGGCCGCCGCGGCCCGGTCCTTCTACACCCCGCAGCTGCTCCTGGGCGGCGTGCTGGCCGAGCACACGAACCACCTCTTCCGAGAGGCCCAACGGCTGCGTGAGAGGTTCCCGGACGCGTCAGCGGTCTAGTTCGCCCACGCACCTCAGCCCACCGTCGCCGTCATCGTCACCGGTCGGCGTGAACGTCACCCTGAGCCGTGAGTACGACAGACTCCCGCTGCGGGAGAACGCCGGGCGGGATGCCGGGGATGGACCCCGTCGGGGTCGATCGCTCGGGACCGGTCGACCGGTCCAGGGTCAGGCGGGTGACGATGCGGTAGCGGTCGCCCCGGTAGATGGAGTGGACGTATTCGACGGCCCGGCCTTCGACGTCGGTGGTGAGGCGCTCGAAAAGGAGCGCGGGAGACAGGTGGGGCACGTCCAGGATCTTGGCCTCGGCCTGGCTGACGACGGTGGGTTCGATCGTCTGGACGGCCTCGCTCACCTCGACTCCGTGCTGCTCGTGGAGATGCTCGTACAGGTCGCCCGCCTCCAGTTCCTGTGCGCTGAGCGCGGGCACCAGGTCGGCCGGAATGTGCAGGTGCTCGATGGCCATGGGAGCGCCGTCGACGAGCCGCAGTCGCGCCACGTAGACGATGTCGGCGGCAGGTGACAGGCGGAGTTTGCGGCCGACGCGGGCGCCGGCGGCGAGCGTGATGAACTCCAGCAGACGGCTCGTCCAGACGCCCGACGCTCGTGGCAGGACCATCGCCTGGTGGTCGGACACGAGTTCCTGGGTGATCTTCTCCGGCGCCACGAACATTCCGCGGCCGTGTTCGCGCACGAGGAGCCCCGCCGCGACGAGTTCGTCGACGGCCGCTCGCAGGGTCGGCCTGGAGACGTGCAGGGCGGCGCAGAGGGATCTCTCGGAGGGGATGGCGTCGCCGGGACTGAGCGACTCCATGAGTTCGAGGATGTGATCGCGGACGCGTTCCCGCTTCAGGACCGCGCCCGACCCGCCACCGTTCATGTCGCTGCTCCCGCCCCGCCGTCCGCGAATCCATCCGACCTGACCAGTCCCCGTTTTTCTTACCACTGGTCGACCACTGGTCAGCTTCAGTGTAGCCAGCATCCGCCCACCACGGCAGGGACCGACGCGAAGCCCGCGGCCAAAGCCCAGTTGAGCATGGAGGGTTGACGCCTCGATTGGTCTATGCCACCTTCATCGACCAACAAGAGGTCACCTGACCAGTCACCCAACTGGTCAGATACCAGGGCGCTTTCCTCCCGGGGGTGAACTGTGAAACTCCGCGTGCTTGCGGGTGTTCTCGCGCTGGTGGTCGCTGGAGGTCTCGGTGCCTGCAGCGGCGGTCCGTCATCGTCCGGTGACTCCGCCGACGGCAGGACGACGATCGACGTCTGGCTCATGCGCGACAGCGTGTCGACGCGGTTCCAGAAGGAGTTCGTCGCGGGCTTCGAGGCGGCTCACCCGGACATCGAGGTGAAGGTCCAGATCCAGGAGTGGGACGGGATCGGTGAGAAGGTGACCGCCGCGCTCGCCGGCAACGACGCCCCGGACGTCATCGAGACGGGCAACACCCAGGTCGCCCAGTTCGCGCAGAGCGGCGGCCTGTTGGACCTCAGCGACAAGGTCGCCGAGCTCGGGGGCGGCGACTGGCTCAAGGGGCTGGCCGAGCCGGGAGCGTACGAGGGCAGGCAGTACGGCATCCCGTACTACGCGGCCAACCGTGTCGTGATCTACCGGACCGATCTCTTCGAGAAGGCCGGCATCGACGCCGCCGCCATCAAGACCCGTGATCAGTGGCTCGCCGCGACCAGGAAGCTCAACTCGTCCGGCACACAGGGGATCTACCTGCCGGGCCAGATGTGGTACGCGCTGGCCGGGTTCATCTGGGACGAGGGCGGCGACCTCGCCACGCGGTCCGGCAGTACGTGGAAGGGCGCACTCGACAGCCCACAGGCGCTGCGCGGCATGGACTTCTACAAGCAGCTCCAGGCCCTGGGGAAGGGGCCCAAGGACGCCGACGAAGCGCAGCCGCCGCAGGCCGAGGTCATGGCCAAGGGGCAGGTGGCTCAGATCATCTCCACGCCTGGCGGGGCCAACGTGGTCACCGAGAACAACCCGGACCTCAAGGGCAGGCTCGGTTTCTTCCCCGTCCCGGGCAAGACCGCCGCGCAGCCGGGTTCGGTGTTCATCGGCGGCTCCGACCTCGTCGTCCCGGCGGCGTCCGGGAAGCAGGACGCCGCCTGCACGTTCATCAAGGAGCTCACCGGTGACGCCTGGCAGCGCAAGTTGGCGGCGGCCATGAGCTACGTCCCGAACAAGACGACCCTGGCCGACGCGGTCGCCGCCGACCCGGGCGCCTCCGCGATGGCAGCGGGCGCCGCCGTCGGCCGGGCGACACCCAACACCCCGGGCTGGGCCGCTGTCGAGGCGAAGAACCCCATCAAGGACTACATGACCGCCGTGCTCACCGGCGCCGACGCCAAGAACGCGGCGGCGAACGCGTCCATGGCGATCACCGAGGCCATGAAGACCGGCTCCTGAGCCTTCCGCGCCGCCACCGCACCCACGCGCCCCCGCATACGCCGCACGTTCCGCCCCCCATCGAGAGGAGTCGAGGTCGTGACGGTCACCCGCGAACCCGGCGCGCCATCCGGTACGCCACCCGCCCCGCTCCGCCGGCCGGCGAAGGGCCCCGCCCGGCCGGGCCACGGCAGCGTGCGCCGACGCGGCGTGCTCGGCGTGCCCAGCGCCGAAACCGCCTGGCCGTACCTGCTGATCGCACCCACGGTCCTGGGCATGCTGTATCTGCTGGTGTACCCCCTGACACGCACGGTCCTGATATCGCTGCAGGACTTCCAGCTGCGCCAACTCATCCTGGGCGACGCCCGGTTCGTGGGCCTGCGGAACTACGGGACCCTGCTGACGGACGACCGCTTCTGGCAGGTCGTCCGACGCACCTTCCTGTTCATGGCCGTCAACGTCACCCTGATCATGGTGCTCGCCACACTGGTCGCCCTGCTGATCGAGCGGTTGGGCCGGCTGGGGCGTATCGCCGTACTCAGCTCGCTCGTTCTGACCTGGGCCATGCCGGTCATCGCCGCCACCACGGTCTTCCAGTGGCTGTTCCACTCGGAGTTCGGCATCGTCAACTGGGCTTTGGGGCGGCTGGGTTTCACCTCGTTCGACCGCTACCCCTGGTTCGCCCACGGCCCGGCGGCCTTCACGATCCTGGTCCTGCTGATCGTCTGGCAGTCGGTGCCGTTCGCGGCCATCACCCTGTACTCGGCCCTGGTCACCGTCCCCGCGGAGCTGTACGAGTCGGCGCGCATCGACGGTGCCTCGGCGCGGCGTATCTTCCGTGCCGTCACGTTTCCCATGATCCGGCCGATCTTCATGCTGGTGTTCTCGCTGGAGGTCATCTGGACCTTCAAGGCGTTCGTGCAGATCTGGGTGATGACCAACGGCGGACCGGGCGACGCCACCACCATTCTGCCCGTCTACGCGGTACAGACCGCCCTGTCGAGCCAGCGCTACGACCTCGGCTCGGCGGCCTCGATCGTCACCGTGCTGATGCTTGCCGCCGTGCTCGTCCTCTACTTCCGCCAGATGCTCCGCCAGGAGGACGAGGCCCTATGAGCACGGCACGAGGCACCATGAGCACGGCGCGCCGGCACTTTCGCCGTGTCCCGGCACAGCTCGCCGCCGGTGTGACGATCGCGATCTGCCTCTTCCCCGTGTACTGGATGGTGGCCACCGCGTTCAAGCCCAATCGGGACATCCAGTCCGACAGTCCCCAACTGCTGCCGCGGACCTGGACGTTGGACCACTTCCGGGCCGCTGTGGACGCCGACGGCTTCGGGCTGTTCTGGCGCAACAGCATCCTGGTGACCCTGGGCGCCGTCCTGCTGTCCCTGGTCGTGGCACTCGGGGCGTCGTTCGCCGTGGCCCGGATGCGCTGGCGCGGCAGGCGGCAGTTCATGCTGATGGTGTTCATCGCGCAGATGGCGCCGTGGGAGGCGCTGATCATCCCGGTGTACATCATCTCCCGGGACACCGGCATGCTCGACCGGCTGCCCACGCTGACGCTCGTCTACTTCATGATGACGCTGCCGTTCACGATCGTGGTGCTGCGCGGGTTCATCGCCGCCATTCCGCCGGAGCTGGAGGAGGCGGCGCAGGTCGACGGCTGCACCCGCCCGCAGGCCTTTCGCCACATCGCCTTTCCGCTGCTCGCCCCCGGTCTGATGGCCACCTCGCTGTTCGGCTGCATCACCGCCTGGAACGAGTTCACCTACGCCAACTTCCTGATCATCAAACATCAGGACAGCCGCACCCTGCCCGTCTGGCTGTCCTCCTTCCAGAACGTCTTCGGCACCGACTGGGGCGCCACCATGGCCGCCTCCACTCTCTTCGCCCTCCCGGCGCTGGCCGTGTTCCTGCTGCTCCAGCGCCATGTGACGGCCGGCTTCGCCGCCGGCGCCGTCAAGGGCTGACCTTCCCCGCCCTCTGGGTTCCCTCCTCCCCCGCCCTGTCCCGCACCCGGCCCCCGGAGACAGCCGTGCCCACACCCCCGCCTCTGGCGTCGTCGCTGTTGCCCCGCCCCACCAAGGCCCATGCCAGAGCAGGCCACTTCACGTTCGGTCCCCGTACCTGTCTGCGCATCAGCACCGGCGCCGAACCCGCTGCCCACCTGCTGCGCACGCTCCTCGCCCCCGCCACCGGCCTGCCGTTGCATCCCGCCGCCGACGGAGCCGTCGTCCTGGCCCTCGATCCGTCCCTGACCGGCCTGGGCGAGGAGGGCTACGGGCTCACCGTCGGGCCGCGCTCCGTGCTGCTGCGCGCCGCGCAGGTCACCGGGCTGCTGCGCGGTGTACAGACGATCCGTCAGCTCCTGCCCGTCCAGGCCTTCGCGGCGTCACCGCAGCGCGGTGTGCGGTGGGCGCTGCCCTGTGTGGAGATCACGGACGTTCCCCGGCATCGCTGGCGCGGCGCGATGCTCGACGTGGCCCGGCACTTCCAGCCGGTGTCGTATCTGCGTCGCTACGTCGATCTGCTCGCCCTGCACAAGATCAACGTCTTTCATCTGCACCTGACCGACGACCAGGGCTGGCGGATGCCGGTCGCGGCGTACCCCAAGCTCACCGAGATCGGCGGCCACCGGGCCCGGTCGATGACCGGCGCCGACGGCGAGGAGTACGACGGCGTTCCGCACGGCGGCGCGTACACGCGGGCCGAGCTGGCCGGACTGGTGGAGTTCGCGGCCGCGCGCGGCGTCACGGTGATGCCCGAGATCGAGATGCCCGGCCACGTCCGGGCCGCCCTGGCCGCCTATCCGCGGCTGGGAAACCGTCCCGACCGTGCCCTGGACGTATGGACCAGGTGGGGGGTGTGCGACACCGTCCTCGGGGTTCATGAGGAGGTCTTCGACTTCTGCCGCACCGTGCTGGACGAGGTCATGGACGTCTTCCCCTCCCCCTACATCCACATCGGCGGGGACGAGTGCCCCGTCACGGAATGGGAGCGGAGCGCGGAAGCCAGAGCGCGTGCCCGGGCCGCGGAACTGAGCGGTCCCGCCGCCCTGCACGGGTGGTTCCTCGGCCGCATCGGCGCGTTCCTGGCGCAGAACGGGCGACGCCCCGTCGGCTGGGCCGAGACCGGCACCGAACTGCCCGGCGACTTCACCCTGATGGCCTGGCGCGACTCCGCGCACGCCCTTGCCGCCGCGCGGCGCGGCCACGACGTGATCAACGCCGATCACCGCGCCACCTACTTCGACTACCCGCAGAGCAGCGATCCCCGAGAGCGCCCGGCTCAGCCCGGAGCCGTCATCGGTCTCCGGGACGTACACGCCCACGACCCGGTGCCCGAGAAGGCGACTCCCGATACGGCCGCCCGCGTGCTCGGCGCCCAGGCCCAGCTGTGGACCGAGTACGCCGCGACGCCGGCCCGCCTCGAGTACCTCACCTATCCCCGCCTGTGCGCCCTGGCGGACCGCGTCTGGAGCGGCCCCACTCCATGGGCGGACTTCTGCTCCCGCCTGGACCGGCACACCGCACGCCTCGACGCCCTCGATGTCCGCCGCCACCCCTGAAGCCGCACCACAGCTCGGCCCTGTTCCTCCGAGCACGTCGAACACATCCCCCACCCGGAAGGAATCAGCATGAAATCCGGATCCGCTCGATCCACCACGAGCAGAGTGCGTGTCGCCGCGGCCGCCGCCGTGGCCCTGGCCATGGGCACCGCCGGCCTCACCGCCCTGACCGGGACCGCGAGTGCCGCCGCCGACGGCGTGGCGGTCCAGTACCGGACCAGCGCCACGGGTGCCACCGCGGACCAGGCCGAGCCCTGGCTCAAGGTCAGGAACACCGGCGACAGCGCCCTCCAGCTCAGCACCGTCAAGGTGCGCTACTACTTCAAGGCCGACTCGGCCGGTGCCGCCTACCGCTTCGCCTGTTCCTGGGCGGTCAAGGGCTGCTCCAACATCACCGCCACCTTCGGCACGCTCGCCACCCCCACGGCGACCGCCGACCGCTACCTGGACATCGGCTTCACCGCGGGAGCGGGCAGTCTCGCGCCCGGCGCCGACACCGGGGACATGCAGCTGCGCTTCCACCGCTCGGACTGGCAGCAGCTCAACCAGAGCGACGACTACTCCTTCAGCCCCTCCCGGACGTCCTACGCGGACTGGTCGAAGATCACCGCCCAGGTGTCCGGCAGCACGGTGTGGGGCACCGCCCCCGAGGGCAACGACCCGACGGATCCCCCGACCGACCCGCCCACCGACCCTCCGACCGGCGGACAGAGCCTGTTCGACGACTTCGACTACACCGGCTCCGGCGACCCGAGGATCTCGGCGAACGGCTGGAACGTGCGCTCCAACTCCGGCGGGCCCGGGGTGCCCGGTGCCACGTGGTCCCCGGAGAACGTCACCTTCGCGAGCTCCGGCGGCAACTCCGTGATGAATTTGCGGACCTCGACCGCGGGAACGGCCGAGAGCACCAAGCAGACCGAAGTCCTCACCAAGGCCATGAAGTTCAGGAACGGCACCTACGCCGCCCGGGTCAGGTTCTCCGACGCGCCGGTGTCCGGGCCCGACGGCGACCACCTCGTCCAGACGTTCTTCACCATCAACGACCTCAAGGCGCCCATGGCCGACGACTACGCGGAGTACGACTTCGAGTACCTCCCCAACGGCGGCTGGGGCGAGCCCTCCAACATCCTGTACACGACGTCCTGGGAGACCTACAACCCCGACCCCTGGCAGGCCGTGAACCAGCACACCGAGTCCCGGCAGAGCCATGCCGGCTGGCACGATCTGGTACTCACCATCGACAACAGCAGCATCAAGTACTACGTCGACGGCCGGCTCTTCGGCACCCATGACACCGCCTACCTGCCCGAGCGTCCCATGTCGATCAACTTCAACCAGTGGCTGATCGACCTCGCGGGCCAGACCAGCACCACTCCCCGCGCCTACGACGAGCAGGTCGACTACGTCCTGCACGTCAAGGACCAGGTCCTGACCCCGGCGCAGGTCACCGCCAAGGTCAGCGCCTTCCGGACGGCCGGCACCACCTTCGAGGACACCGTCCCCGCCGGCTAGGCAGCCGCAAGGGGCAGCAGGGCGCCGCCGGTCCATGCCGTGCGGCCCCTGCTGCCCGCCTGCCGCCGTACGCACGGCGACTTTCTCCCCCGCCCCAGGGGCCATTCGGGTGACATCCGGGTACAGTGAGGCAGATCGCGGCCCTTGCGGGCTTTGTCCTAATGACGTCATAAAGCACACATCGTGAACATTCGACGGGGGCCCCTAGCGATCGGCTCCATCCCGCATGTCCACCCATCCCGCACCTCCCGAGGTTCCAGCGCCCGGTGTGCTCCAGCCCCGGAGCGGCGCCGTTCTGACGACCGACCGCACAGGGCGGGTCACGTTCTTCAACAGACCCGCCGAACGCCTTCTGGGCCTGTCGGACGAACTGCTCGGTCGCGTGCTCTGGGATGCGGTGCCCCACTTCCGCACGACAGGAGTGAATGTCGCCTGCCAGCAGGCCACCACCACCGGCAAACCGACCGGTTTCAGCGTCGACTGGCCCCGCGACCAGCGCTTGCTCCGCATACAGCTGTTTCCCGTCCCCACCGGTATGGCTCTCTGGTTCACCGACGTCACCGGGCGACAGCGCAGGGCGGAGGAGACAGCGGCCGAGAACACCGCCGCGAAGTACGCCGAGAGAATCGTCGAGCTGACTCAGGCCCTGGCCATGGCGGTGACGGGGCTGGACGTGGTCAACGTCGTCGAGGATCACGCTCAGGAACTCTTCGGCGCCGACGCCGTCAGCTTCTGGTGCCGCGACGAGGAACATCTGGATTCCTTCGGAAACGCCGGGAACTCACCGGAATTCGTCAACCGGATGATGGGGGCCCTGCCGCCGCCGTTCGATCAGTGCCCGGCCGGCCAGACACTGATCGAACGTGCCCCGACCTTCATCTCCTCACCCGCGGAGTACATCGGCCGGTACCCGCACATGGCCGACGTGCCGACCGTCAGCGGCAAGCAGGCCTGGGCGTTCCTTCCCCTGCTCACCTCCGACCGGCCGATCGGCGTGTGCATCTTCTCGTACGGCCGGCCCCATGAGTTCACCCCCGAGGAACGCAACCTCTTCACGGTGCTGTGCGGTCTCATAGCCCAGGCCCTGGCGCGGGCGCGGCTCTACGACGCCGAGCACCGCCGGTCCCATGAACTGCAGCGCGGCCTCCTCCCCCGGGTCCTGCCGTCCCTCCCCGGTGTCACCACGACCGCCCGCTACCTGCCTGCCGGCGACGGGGCCGAGGTCGGTGGCGACTGGTACGACGTGATCCCACTGCCGTCGGATCGGGTCGCCCTCGTCATCGGTGACGTGATGGGCCACGGTCTGCGCGAGGCCGCGATCATGGGCCAACTGCGCACCGCCGTCCGCACCCTCGCCGACCTCGGACAAGCGCCGGACGAGCTCTTCTACCACCTCAACAGCCTGGTCGCTGACCTTGGCGACGACCACTTCGCCACGTGTCTGTGCGCTGTCTACGACCCCACCAGCCGCCTGTGCACCCTCACCACCGCCGGCCATCCCCCACCCGTGATCGTCCATCCCGACGGCACCCACTACTTCGCCGATCTGCCCGACAACCCGCCCCTGGGCATCGCGGCCCTGCCCTACGAGACAACCACGCTCGAACTTCCCGAAGGCAGTCTGCTGGCGCTCTACACCGACGGACTGGTCCAGGGCCCGAGCGGCGACCTCGACGCGGGGATGGCCGAGCTCTCCCGACGGCTCGCCAGAACGCCGGACCCCGCGAGCACCGACCTCGACACGCTGTGCGGCAGCCTGCTCACCGACTTGTCCGGCGCGTCGCGTTTCCCGGACGACGCCGCCCTGCTGCTCGCGCGCACCCGCGCCTCGGCCCCGCGGGACATCGCCTGCTGGCAGTTGCCCGAAGACCCCAAATCCGCTGGTCAAGCACGCAAACACGTGCGGGATCAGCTCACGGCGTGGGGCCTCGGGGAGCTGGCGGTGACCACCGAACTCCTCGCCAGCGAACTGATCGGAAACGTCATTCGCCACGCCAGAGGCCCGATCACCCTTCGCCTGCTGCGCAGCCGGGCCCTGATCTGCGAGGTGTCCGACCGCAGTCTCACCATGCCGCGCATACGCCACGCGGCGGACACCGACGAGGACGGCAGAGGGCTCCAGCTGGTCGCCGCGGTCGCCGACCGCTGGGGCGCGCGCTACACGGAATCCGGCAAGTGCATCTGGACCGAGCAATCCCTCACTGACCCGGACGCCGGCGTGTGACCAGTGCCGTCAGACGGCCTGAGAGCCCCTGGTGGTGCTGCCCCTGACGACCAACCGGTGCGGCGCCCCCGCGTCCGCCGGCGCGGATGCCGCACCCGCGATGATCCCGACCAGCGTGCTGACGCCACCTGCGCGATCCGGGCTTGTCGGGCGCGATGGTGGTGAGCGTCGGCGAGCTGTACTCGCCTTCCTGGATGCCGTCGATACCGACGACGGCGATGCCCTCGGGAACGCGGACCCCGGCACGCGTCAGCGCGTGCATCGCGCCGATGGCGAGCAGGTCGTTGTGGCAGAAGACGGCGTCGGGCGACTCGGGCAGGGCGAGGAGGCGGTTCATGGCCTCGGCGACCAGGTGCCGGTGGAAGCGTGGCGTGGGGACGATGAGGTCCCCGTCGACGGGCAGGCCGGCTCCTTCCCCCTCGTAGCGGTCTGGCGAGCCATCGCCGGCCTGCCGCCCGTCGTGGGTGGGGCCGCTCGTGGGTCGGACGGGGCGGAGGCCGTGGTGGTCGGTGCCGGGCAGAGGGCGCCCTCGGCGCGCTCGACGAGGGTCAGGCGCGCGGCGGCGGTCTTGAACAGCGGCTGTTCGGAGACCGGGTCCCAGTCGGTGACGGTGGTCTCGTTCGCTGCCCGGCCGCCGTCCTTCCCGGGGCGGTAGCCTTCCGAGGTGTCCCAGTAGCCGTAGTGGAAGGGCAGGAACACCATGCCGTCGCGGATACCCGTGACGCGCAGACGTCCGCGCACCGACCCACGTCGGCTGGTGACCTCGACCAGATCGCCCTCGGCCACGCCGTGTCGCCGCGCCTCCTGGACGGAGATCTCCACCCAGACCTCGGGGGCGGCGGCGTTCAGCTGCGGGGTTCGGCCGGTCTTGGTGCGCGTGTGGAAGTGCTACAGGGTGCGGCCCGTGTTCAGCTGCAAGGGGTACTCGTCGTCCGTCGTCTCGTGCGGCGGCTGGTACTCGGCCGCCTTGAGGATCGCCCTGCCGTCGGGGTTGAGCGCCCGGTACTCGTCCTCGGAGACGGGCGCGCCGGTCGCCAGGTCCTTGCCGTACGTCTCGCAGACGTCGGGGGCGGCCCAGGCGACGCCGTCGGTGTAGAGCCGTTCCGTGCCGTCGGGTGCTTCGGACGTGCAGGGCCACTGGATGCCACTGCCGCCCCGCAGCCGTTCATAGGTCAGGCCGGTGTAGTCGCACGGCCGGCCGCGACTGCACTCCTTCCATGCCTCGAACGCCGACTCGGGGTCGTGCCAGGGGATGAGCGGGCGGTCGTCCTTGTCGCGGAAGTCCATCCTGCGTGCGTAGTCGAGCAGGATGTCCAGGTCCGGGCGCGCGTCGCCGGGCGGGTCGACCGCCTGGTCGGACAGGTGCACGGTGCGGTCGGCGTTGGTGAACGTGCCGGTCTTCTCCCCCCAGGTCGCGGCGGGCAGGACGACGTCCGCGAGCTGGGCGGTCTCGGTGAGATACAGGTCCTGGACGATCGTGAAGAGCCGTTCCTGGCCGAGGATGTCGCGGATGCGGCGGAGCTCGGGCAGGGAGACCGCCGGGTTGGTGCCGGAGATCCACAGCATGCGGATCGAGCCCTGCTCGGCCTGGCGGAAGATCTCCATCGCGGGGGTCGGCGGCGCGTCGTGCGGGATGCGGGACGGCTCGACGTTCCAGACCCGCGCGAGATCGGCCACATGAGCGTCGTTCGCCCAGTTGCGGAAGCCCGGCAGGTCGCCGTTGGCGCCGCACTCGCGGGTGTTCTGCGCGGTGGGCTGGCCGTTCATCTGCAGGACCCCGCACCCGGGGCGGCCGAGCATGCCGCGGATCAGCTGGAGGTTGTTGACCTGGCAGGCGGCCGCGGTGGCCTGGTGGGACTGGTAGACGCCCTGCAGCACGGTGGAGAGCAGTCGTTCGGCGCCGCCGAGGAGCTCGGCCGCTTCGGTGATCCTCGCGGCCGGCACGTCACAGATCCGGGCGGCCCAGGCCGGTGTGCGGTCGGCTACGCGCGCGGCGAGCTCGTCGAAGCCCACGGTGTGCCCGTCGAGGAAGTCGCGGTCGATCCGGTCGGCGCGGATGATCTCGTGCAGCAGCGCGTTCAGCAGGGCGACATTGGTGCCCGCGCGAGGGGCCAGGTGGACGGTCGCGTGCCGGGCGGCCGGGGTGGGGCGCGGGTCCACGCACACCAGCCGGGGCGGGGCGTCGCCCGCGAGCCGGTCCAGGACGCGCATCCACAGCACCGGCTGGGTCTCTGCCATGTTGTGCCCGAACAGGGCGATGACGTCGGCGTGGTCGACGTCGGTGTACGTGGCGGGCTGGCCGTCGCAGCCGAAGGTCTCCTTCAGCGACTCGGCGGCGGTCGCCGTGCACAGGCGGGTGTTGCCATCCAGGTGGGGCGTGCCGAGCCCGGCACGGGCGATCACCGCCAGGGTGTAGTACTCCTCGAGGAACAGCTGGCCGCTGGTGTAGAAGCCGAGAGACCCGGGGCCGTGCTCGTGCAGCAGGTGCCCGGACCGGTCGACGATCCGGTCCATGGCCGTGTCCCAGTTGCAGGCGACGAGGTGCCCGCCCTCGCGGATCAGCGGGGTGGTCAGCCGGTCCCGGGAGTGGTTGGCCTGCCAGGCGAACAGGTCCTTCGGCCCGAGCCGGCCCCGGTTCACCCGGTCCTGCGGACGACCGCGCACCCCGACGATCCGCCCGCCCGCGACGGCCACATCCATCGCGTCCCCGTTGGAGTGCAGGAGCGAGGCCGTCTGCACCCACCGCTCCACGCTGTCGGCCGGGACGCCGGGATCCAGGAACGAGTCGACCCGGGCCGGCCACCTCATGTGCGGGCCGTACGGCGTGCGCTCGCCCCAGGGCCGCGCGACGCGGTCCACCTCGGATTGCATGACCGACCTCCCCACTTTCACTCCGGTTTGTCCTGCGTACACCCTCCCCGCCCCGTGCTTCCGCTCCCACGGACCGTGTTCCATTCCGGCGCGCGTTCCCCGTCGCTGTCGGCGGCACGCTGTCCCGGCCGGCCCCATGAAAGGGGACCGGCCGGGATGGTGCTCAGTCGGCAGGCGAGCCTGTCGAACCGTCAGAGGGTGGTGCCCGGGTCCTCCGGGCGGATGCGTCCGCGCCAGCCGCCGGTGCCGCCGCCCCCCTCGACGTAGTCCTTGAAGCGGCGCAGATCACCCTTCACCCGGCGGTCGATCACGCCCAGCACGTCCGCGCCCTTCTCGGCGACACCGGTCGGCTCGACGTCCATCGTGAGCTCCACCCGGGTGTGCGTGTCGTCCAGTCGCTCGAACCGGACCGAACCGCGCTGCTGGGTGTCACCGCCGATGGACCGCCAGGTGATCCGGTCGTCCGCCATCTGGTCGACGATCTCGGTGTCGAACTCGCGCTGCACCCCCCCGATGCTGGTGGTCCAGTGGTTGTGCCGGTCATCGAGCTGCCTGACCTCGTCGACGCCTTCCATGAAGTTCGGGAAGTCCTCGAACTGGGTCCACTGGTCGTACGCCCGCCGCAGCGGAACGTCCACGTCGACCGTTTCCTTGACCGTGCTCATCGATCCCTCCTGGTCCGCTCCTGGCCGATGCCCGACCGCGGTGGCGGGCCGACCTCCTGTGCGTGTGCGAGGCACCGGGTACCCGGGAAGCCCGACGTAAAAGACCGCGAGCCGCGCGGTCCGAAGATCGCCGCGGGCCGGCGCTCCGGCCGACCTGGTGCGGGCCGCGTGTCACCTCACCATGACGGGCACTCGGGGGCCATGAACGCTGAGCGAGAGTTCCAAGGCTCCTACTGGCTCGAATCCGCGCCGCCCGGCGCCGCGGCTCCCCCACCGGCCGGTGACCTGGCCGTCGACGTCGCCGTGGTCGGCGGCGGCATCGCGGGACTCAGTACGGCCTGGGAACTGGTACGGCAGGGACGCGAGGTGGCTGTCCTGGAAGCGGGGCGCCTCGCCGCCGGCGTCACCGGGCACACGACGGCCAAGCTCACCGCGCTGCACACCCTCGTCTACGACCGCCTGCGCCGCACCCGCGGCCCGGAGGGCGCACGGCTGTACGCGCGCTCGCAGTCCGCCGCGATCCGGCACGCCGCCGACGTCGTTCAGGAGTTGGACATCGACTGCGAGTGGGAAGAGGCCGCGGCCTTCACGTACGCCGAGAACCCGCGGCGCGTCGGGGAGCTGCGAGCGGAGGCGGAGGCGGCCCGTGAGGCGGGACTGCCGGCCGAGTTCGTCACGGAGACGGAGTTGCCCTTCCCCGTCGCCGGGGCGGTCCGGGTGACCGGGCAGGCCCAGTTCCATCCGCGGAAGTATCTGCTGGCCCTCGCGGACGACCTGCGTCGGCGCGGCGGCTCCGTGTACGAGGACACGCGGGTCGTCGGACTCACCGAGGGCGAACCCTGCGTGCTGTCCACCGACGCGGGTGTGTCCGTGCGCGCCGGCGAAGTCGTGATCGCCACGCACTATCCCGTCTTCGACCGTGCCCTGCTCTTCACCCGGTTGTCCCCGCGGCGGGAGCTGGTCGTCGCCGGGACCATCGACGAGGAGCGGGCCCCGCGTGACATGTACATCACCCCGGAGCAGGCCACGCGCTCCGTGCGCACGGCGCCCCTCGGCGACGGCGAACGCCTGCTGATCGTCACCGGGGAGCACTTCACCCCCGGCACCGCCGACGTCGAGGAGCGGTTCGCCCGGCTGACCGCCTGGGCCGACACCCGTTTCCCCAAGGTCACCTTCACTCACCGATGGGCCACCCAGGACAACGACTCCACCGACTCCGTCCCGCTGGTCGGGCCGCTCCACCCGGGCAGCCGCCACACGTATGTGGCGACGGGATTCGGCGGCTGGGGTCTCAGCGGCGGCATCATGGCGGGCCGTCTGCTCTGCGACCTCGTCAGCAGGCGCGAGGTCGAGTGGAGCGGCCTCTACGATCCTCGCCGGCTGGCCTCCGTGGTGCGTGAGGGCGGGACGTTCCTGAAGCACCAGGGCCAGGTGGCCCGGCACTTCGTCGGCGACCGGATACTGCCGCTGACCGGGCCCGAGCCCGAGAACATCCCCCCGGGTTACGGCGCCGTGGTGCGCCGCGGCGGAGCTCAGTGGGCCGTTCACCGCGACGAGAAGGGCCGGCTCCAGGCGGTCTCGGCCCGCTGCACCCATCTCGGCTGCATCGTCGCCTTCAACCACGCGGAACAGGCGTGGGAATGCCCGTGCCACGGCTCCCGGTTCGCCCCGGACGGCCGCATCCTGCAGGGTCCCGCCGTACGGCCGCTCAAGAAGCGCGACCTCTGAGCTGCACGGCCTCCGACCGGCATGGCGTTTCACCCCCCGCGCCCCGGGAACCCGGTCGCCCATCATCGCGAGCCGACTCCGTCTCACGGCGGGTCCGTCAGTCCGCAGGGCTGCGTGCTCCAGAGCAGAGAGAAGATGAAGCGCCGTGACCGCGCCCACTGCCCCGAGGAAAGCCTTGAAGGTAGCCGAAACCGGCTGGACGAAGGCCCGTCACCTGCGCGGCCAGGCCATACGCACATGCGTGTCCGCCGTCGAGGACGGCAATACCCCGCCCTCTGCCCAGGCGAGCACGACGAGCACCGAGCGGAACATCGTCCGCGGCGAGGACTGAGCGAGCGCACCATCGGTGATCGCTCCGAAGTCGGGCGTACCGGGCAACCCGGGCCAGGCCGTGTTCACGCCGTTGGCGACACCAGGCCGAGGAAGGCACCGATGGCAGCCGACGCCCTCACCACCGCCGCTCTGCCTCGCGGAAGTGGTGTTCTCGCGGTGCAGGCGGCCCACGGCGGACACGTCGCGGACGCGCCCGTCGCGGTGAACTCCTGACAGTCCGACGGACGATGAGTGGACCGGGCTACTGATGTGTGTGCGGCGTCCGAGCAGGGGACTCGGTGGCCAGGGCGGGTTCCAGCAGCGTTCCCCTGGGGACTGGCCCGGCCCAGGCTTCTCTGGTTCAGCCAACGTGCCGGAGGAGCCGCCCGCCCGTCACGAGAGGCTGCCCTGCTCGCAGACCACGCGGGCGACCTCTCGGAGCTTGACGTTCTTCTCCTGCGAGTATCGGCGCAGCACGTCGAACGCCTGCTTCTCGGTGAGGTGATGGCTCCCCATGAGGATGCCCATGGCCTCGCCGATGACGTGGCGGGTGGCGACGGCCCGTTCCATCTGGGCGTGGTAGCGGGCGCTGGAGAAGGCGACCGCTGTGTGCGAGGCCAGAAGCCACCCCGCCAACTCGCTGACCTGGGTGAACGCTCCCGACTTGCGGGAGTAGAGGTTCAGCGCGCCGAGGGGCGGACCATTGCCGCTGCCCGTCGGTGAGATCCGAGATGCGAAAGACCCGCTCGCCCTGCGAGTTGAGCGCCGCGTCGAAGCAGGGCCCTTCACGCAGCTGTTCCTGCAGCCGGTCGCTGTCGACGACCAGAGAGTGGGTGGGGGCGAGCGTCTCCACCCGTTTGCCGTGCAGCACGAGAATGCCCGCCGCGTCACAGCCCTCGACCAACTCGGTGGCCGATGCGGTGATCCGCTCCAGTGTGGCGTCCACCGAGTCCTGTGCCAGGAGATCCCGCGCCATCGACGCCATCTGCTCTGCGAACCGACCCCAGTCCACTTCGCCCTCCGCTGCTCGTCCCGCCCGAGCAAGCCTCATACCCAGCTTTCCACGCGAGCCTCGCGTTGACATCGCGCCCGAGACCTTCCCCGAGCGAGCACAGCCGGACGTACGCCCCGCCGGTCGGCCGGGTGAGCGAATGCCGGGGCGCGGTTGCTCGCGCTCGGGGCTCGTTGCGGTGTACTGCGGGGGGAGGTGGGCCGATGGCCGGGCGAGCGTGCGGTGTGGCGGTGTGTGCCGTGCTGACCATCGGCGGCCTCGGAGGGTGTGGCACGGTGGCGGAGCGGGAGGACGACGTACGGGACGCCGCGGCCGCGTTCGAGGCGGCGCTGAGTGAGGGCGCGTACGACCGGATGTGCGCCGCCCTCGCGCCGGGGACCGTGGAGGAGCTGGAGCAGTCGGCGGGCGGCCCGTGTGCGCGGGCGCTGCGTGCGGAGTCGCCGGAACCGGGCGGGGCCGTGCGGCGGACGGACGTGTACGGCAACCAGGCGAGGGCGGTGCTCTCCTCCGACACCCTGTTCCTCTCCCACTTCACCTCGGGCTGGAAGGTCGTGGCCGCCGGCTGCGAGCAGCGCCCGCGGGAGCCGTACCAGTGCCGGATCAAGGGCGGGTGAGGTGTGAGGGTCATGTTCGCCGTCGTCCTCGGAATCATCGTGGTCGGTCTCGCCTGTCTGGCGGCCCTGGGGCTGATGCACCGATGACCGAGCACTCGTCCCGGACCACCCCGCCGAAGCACCGGGGCCTGCCGGGCTTCCTGCGGGACAACGGGCTCGGCCTGTTCTTCCTCGCGACGTTCCTGCTCGCACTGGTCGGACAGGCGATCGCCGGTCACGCGGACTTCAACAACCAGATGGCCGCCGACCAGCTCCAGCAGGTCGAGTTCGGCGAATACCTCACCACCTCCGACTTCGCCGTCGACGTGTCCGAGAACTGGCAGTCGGAGTACCTGCAGTTCTTCCTGTACGTCGGCGTGACCGTCTGGCTGGTGCAACGCGGCTCCCCGGAGTCCAAGGAGCTGCACAAGGGCGGCACCGAGTCCGACGAGGAACAGCTGGTCGGCGAGTACGCCAAGGAGGGCTCGCCCAAGTGGGCCAGGGCCGGCGGCTGGCGACGGGCGGTGTACTCGCACTCGCTGCTGCTGGTCATGGGGACGATCTTCCTGCTGTCCTGGCTGGTCCAGTCGATCACCGGCGTGGCCGCCTACAACGAGGAGCAGCTACGGCAGCTGCAGGCCCCGCTGAGCTGGGCCGACTACCTCGGCGCCGCGGATTTCTGGAACCGCACCCTGCAGAACTGGCAGTCCGAACTGCTCGCCGTCGCCTCGATGGCCGTGCTGTCGATCTACCTGCGGCAACGGGGCTCCCCGGAGTCGAAGCCGGTGGGAGCGGCGCACAGCGCGACGGGCGTGGAGGGCTGAGGACGGGCGGGATCCCGCGAGGACCGGTGAGCGCTTCCTGACCGGTCGGGATCATCGGTTCGCACAGTCGGCGCGAGGGTACTCGAGAGCCACCGTCGTACACCGACGCATGCAGCGACGACGTGGTCACAGCGAGATCGGAAGGGAGCGTACGTCATGACCATTCCTGATCCCGACCCGAGGCGAACCCCGGGAATCGAACCGGGCGGCGGCGTGTCCCCCGGTGAGACACCGCCCGCCGAAGGGGGCACCCACGGCATCTCGCATCCGGAGCCGCCCGAGCTGCGCAAGGGATGGGGGCCGATGCCGCTCGCCCTGATCATGGTGGTCGTGGCGTTGGTGGCGATCGGGCTGATCGCCATGGCGGTGGCCCTGATCGCGTAGTGCTTCCCGCGCACGCTTGTCGGGCGATCACATCCGAACAATTCCTCAAGGGGCGACGCACCGGCATCGCCTCAGCCGAACAGGCAGGTCCTCCCATGACGAAGAAGCCACACGCCTCAGAACCGCCACACGGCCAGGGCCCGAGCCGTCACAAGGGCACCGGACAGCACGGCTGGTCTCCCGACGTGGACGAGACGCGCCAGCAGGACAACCCGAGCGCCCACCGCTCCTTCCACACCGCCGAGCACGGCGGCGGAAAGGGACCGGGGCGGACGAAGTCCAAGGAGGAGACGAAGTCCGTACCGGGCGACACGGTGCGCAGCACCAGCGCACGCGGCGAGGAGTACGCCGGCGGCGACGAGAAGGGCCGCCGGGACACGGGGCGCAGAGGCCGCTCCCAGCGCCCCAGCGGCACCAAGGACGCCGAAGCGACGACGGGCGTGGACCCGCAGGACCCGCCCTCCAGGCGCCGCCCGGGCTAGCCGACCGGACCCCACAGGGGCGGGGCACCATGTGGTGCCCCGCACCTGCAGGTCTGCAGGTCTGCAGGTCTGCAGGTCAGAGGGTGGCGGGAAGCGGCTCGGCGGCGGGTGGCGGCGCCAGTCGCTCCGTGCGGTGCAGACCGTAGAGGGCAGCCGCGCATACCAGTCCGAGCGCGCAGAGCGCGATCCACGGCAGCGCGGACATGCCTGCCCCGCGGGCCGCGTCGAGCGCGGCGCCCGTGCCCAGGTTCCCGACGGTGATGCCGACGCCGCAGATCGTGTTGTACAGCCCGTAGTGGGTGGCGACCAGGCGCTCACCGGAGAGCCGGACGATGGTGTCCATCTCGAACGGGTAGGCGATCATCGTGCCGATGGCCAGCAGCAGCGCGGCGAGCGTCGGTGGCACCGCCGCGAGCAGCCACAACCCCATCCCCGCCGCCGGTACGGGCACGGCCGTGGCCATCAGCAGCGGAACGAAGGCAAGGCCCATCACGGCCAACCCCCGCACCAGCGCCTGCCCGGGCTCGTACCGTGCCTTGCACCACGCCGTCACCCGGGTCTGAGCCAGGATCGTGCTCAGCCCGGAGACGCCGAAGAGCACCGCCACCGCCGCCGTGCCGAACTCCCCGTCACCACCGAGCCGACGGACCTCCAGTGGCAGCGCCAGATACACCTGGAAGGACAGCACGTACGAGCCGACCATGGCGACGGAGAACAGCAGGAACGGCCGGTTGGCCAGGATGCCCCGCCACTGGGCGAGCACACTCTCTGCGCTGTCGGTCCGCTGCCGCCCGGCCTCCTCTGCCCGCCGGGCGGGCAGCGCACGGATCTGTACGACGCTCAGCAACGCGAAGATCCCGGCCGCCACCAGGCAGGTGACCCGGAAGTCCACCCCGGTCAGCACCATGCCCACCAGCGGGCCCAGCAGAATGCCGGCCTGGTAGAACACGTTGAACAGCGCGAACGCCTCGACCCTGCGCTCCCCCGCGTCGGCCGCGAGGTACGCCCGTACGGCCGGGTTGAACAGTGCGCCGGCGAGCCCGGTGGCGGCGGAGGCGGCGAGCAGTGCGGGAAGCGAGTCGACGAGCCCGAGCGTCGCGAAGCCGAGGGTGCGCAGCACACACCCGGCGACGATCATCGGCTTGTAGCCGATCCGGTCGGCGAGCGTCCCGCCGACCAGGAACATGCCCTGCTGGCTGAAGTTCCGTACGCCGAGGACGAGTCCCACGATCCAGCCGGCCAGCCCGAGCGTGCCGGAGAGATGGGCGGCCAGGTAGGGCATCAGCATGTAGAAGCCGAGGTTGATCGTGAACTGGTTCACCATCAACAGCTGGACACTGCGTTCGTACGACCGGACCTGGGTGAGCAGCCCCTTCACCGGACCTCCTCGGCCGTGCCCGACTCGGCGCCCGCAGCGTCGTCCTCGGCGCCGTCCTGTTCCGTGCCCCGCAGCGTGAGGGGATCGATCACCGTGGTGCACCGGCTCCAGCAGGTGACCTCCTTCTCGTCCAGACGGCCGATCAGCTCGGGTTCCGGCGCCGGCGGGGAGTCCAGCAGGCCGTGGGCGGCGCAGTAGTCGTCGTCGTAGACCGTCCCCAGGTATCGCTGCGGGCCGTCGGGGAAGACCGCGACGATCCGTGCGTCCGCGGGCATCGTCCGGGCCAGCCAGCCGGCCACCAGCGCGACCGCGCCGACACTCCATCCGCCGGTGGCGTAGTGGGAGGCGGCCAGTTGGCGGCACGTCCACACGGCCTCGCGCGGGGCGACCCAGTGCACCTCGGAGAACTGCTCGTAGGCGACGTTGCGGGGGTAGATGCTGGAGCCGAGTCCGCGCATCAGGCGGGGCCGGGCGGGCTGGCCGAAGATCGTCGAACCGGTCGTGTCCACGCCGACAACGGTCAGCTCGGGGTAGAGCTGCCGCAGGACCCGGGAGACGCCGGCCGAATGGCCGCCGGTGCCGACGCTGCACACGAGCACGTCGATGTGGCCCATTTCGGCGGCGAGTTCGAGGGCCAGCGGCGTGTAGGCGGCGACGTTGTCGGGGTTGTTGTACTGGTCCGGGCACCAGGAGCCGGGGTGCTGCTCCAACAGCCGCTGCACACGCTCACGGCGGGCCTGCTGCCAGCCTCCCGTCGGATGCGGCTCGGAGGCGACGTTGACCTGGGCACCGTACGCCGTGAGCAACCGGGTCATGGACAGCTCCAGTCCCGGATCGGTGACCAGGGTGACGGGGTGGCCGTACACCATCCCGGCCAGCGCCAGCCCCAGACCCAGGGTCCCGCTGGTCGATTCGATGATCCGTCCACCGGGCCGCAGGTCGCCACGGGCCCGGGCCCGCTCCACCATGTGCAGCCCCGGACGGTCCTTGATACCGCCGGGGTTGAACCCCTCGAGCTTCGCCCAGAAGCCGCGCCCGGCAGGGGCCAGCGGCTCCGACACCCGCAGCAACGGGGTGTTTCCCACCAGCCCGGACAGGGCGGAATGGCCCGAGTTGAGCGCGGCCTTGGTCAATGACTGCATGTCTGTGTGTTCACTCTCGCTCGATGAATGCACGGGTGCGGATTCGTCTCGCGCCCCAGCCCGGACAGGGCGGACCTGCGGTCCGCGTTCGGGCCATGGGTGCGCGGCAGCCGACGAAGGCGGTCGGCTGCGAGCGGGTGGTCTAGATCCGCCACCGACAGGTGCGGACGAGCGCCGCGCGGCCGGTGCGTGCGCTGCGGGGTCTGCGGAATGCGTGCCGTGCCAAGGGCATCGCCGCCGTCACGGACCCGACGACGAGTACCGCCACGGCCAGTGCGCCGAGGGGGAGGTCCTCCACCGACTGGACCCCGGTACGGACGATCACGTCGGCCGCACAGTCCTCGGCCCGGTGCGGGTGAGGGCCGTGGTGCCCGTGCGGCTCCCCACCCGCGGCCGTCGCCGAGGAGACGACAGGGGCGGACGCCGGCTCGTGCGCGTCCTCGGACACGCCGTGAGCAAAGGCGCACAGCATGAGCGCCATCAGAAGGGCACCGCGGAGCGCCGAGACGAGTCGGCGCCGCCGAGGCGAGCCGCATGGGGCCCAAGGGGCGTGCGTGAGCATGCGGGAATGTGTCGGCACGGGTCCTCCGCGCTACTGCCACATCTCCGACGGGGGCGGAGTGAGGCGCGGGCATGGGTGGGGGCAGGACGGCATCGACGGATGTGACGCCCCATCATGAACCCGGGACGCGACACTCGTCGTGCGACACCAGCCGAACCGGTGACGACCGGCAGGCCGGTTGGAGGAGTCCGACTCCTACACCTGCTGCACCACGGAGGCCGCTCTCAGGGCCCCGGACGAGGCCCTGTCCATCGGCCCGTCGGCGGCGGAAACTCGCACGGCCGCGGCGTCGTCAGAGCCTGTCGATTCGCGAACCGACGCGGCAAAGCAGGGCGGAACCACACCAGAGCCCTGCTGCGGCTGCCCGGATGCGCACTGCTCGCCAGGATGTGACGCCTCATGACCACCCTGGTGATCGTCCGCTGCCGCGGCGGACAGCGGCCCGAACTCGGCGGCCACGCCGCGAACGTCATCATCCGAGAACGCGGCGGGGGCTGCTGCGCTGGTGACGAGGTGCCCACTGACGCTCTCGACGTGCACGGCATGGGTCACGAGGACGCCGAACAGAAGCACGGCCAAGGCCAGAACGCGCGGCAACGGACCCACGTCCGAGGGGGTCCTGACCATGCGCCAGGCAGTCCGAGCCGTAACCATGCCGTGATCGTAGCGGTTCATCGGGACCGGTCGTCCACCCCTTCCGGAACACGGGTTCGACACACGGGGCGATTGGCTTGTTTGCGGCGGCGAGTGTGCCGAGCCGGCCACGACGCCCGCTCAGGTCAGGTCCACGTCGGAGTACAGCAGGTGGTGGTCCGAGGACTCGGTGGGATGCACCCGGTGCGCGAGCGGGAGGAGGCCGCGCAGGAAGACGTAGTCGAACTTGCTCTGCCAGTCGGTGGTGGTCTCGCACGTGCCTGCGGACGGGGGCTGACACCCGGGGGCCGTGTCCGCGGCCAGTGCCCACATCGGGGCGAGTTCGGGAGCGTCCGGCACGGCGTTGAAGTCACCGAGAACGATCGCGCGGTCGTGCCGGGCGACCTCTGTGGCGAGTACGCCGGTCTGGTGTGCTCGGACCGACTCCTGACGCCGCTGGGCGAGGTGCGTGTTGAAGACCCGGACGGTCTGGCCGCCCACCTTGGTGGTGACTGCCATGTACCCGCGGTCTTCGGATCCTCCGTCGGGGTATTCCACGCTGACGCGGTCTGTCATCGGTGCCGCCGAGAGGATCGCCTGGCCAAAGGCCCCCGGATTCCACGGCACTCCCCCGCAGCGGCCCCAATCCCGCAGAACCGACCCGTACTCGACGTGGTAGACCAGCCCGTGCAGGCTCTCCAGATACTCCCGGATCATCTCGACGTCACGCACGCACGCTTCTTGCAGGCCGATGACCTGGGGCGCGTACGTGGCGATCTCCGCCGCCCGGTCGACGTTGCTCACCTCGCACGGATTGCAGATGTTCCACGTCATGACCCGGTTCGGTGCGATGTCCCGGACGGCTTCGACGGGCACTGCCCCGGCGAAGAGGCCGCTGGGCGCACTGGGCCCCATGAGCACCATGCAGACCGCGATCATGGCTCCCGCAAACAACCGCGTGCCCCTTCCGAGCACCATCGCCTCCTCGAAGTGGATACCTCCGGCATCTGACGTCTCCGTTGGCGTCTCCATGCACGAGGTTATGGGACGGGGTCGGCGGCAACACATGCGGTGCCAATTCTCGTCGAACATCTGCAGCTCATCGACGAGTTGGCATGAGCCATGAGCCCCGAGCCCTTGGTGTGAGGCCGGACTGCCCTCGCCTCACGAGGCACTGACGCCTGGCCCCGCCGCCCCTCACGCCAGCGCGCGGGCGAAAACATCGCGCCGGTCCTGCGTGAAGGCATGTTCCCGCTGACTCCAGGCGATGCGGGCGCCGATCACCTCGCGCGTGGCAGGCACCCGCTCCGCGGACGCCAACAGCTCCGCCCAGAACCTCGCGTTGCGTGACTGGCGTTCGAGAACGCAGTCGACCACGACGCTGCGCTGGAGGCTGTCCAAACCGTACGCGTCGGCCAGCAGGCGGACCTGCGCCGCTTGGCTCTCCACGGGCAGCCTCTGTTTCGACGAGACGCACCACGTCCACGCCATGTACCCGAAATCCTCCAGAGGACTGCCGGGAGCCGCCGTGTCGAAGTCGATGAAGGCGACCGGTGTGCCCTTGCGGAACACGACGTTGTTGGGTCCCGCATCGTGATGGCACACCACCGGACAGCGGCCGGCCAACGCGCTCCCGCGGGTCGCGTCATGCAGCGAACGGAGCAGGGCTCCGGCGGCCGCGACCTGCTCGTCGGACCAGGTCTGGAACCGGTCGGGGACATCGCCGGCGATGTAGGTGAGCACGTCCATTCCGTCGCTCTGCCCCAGATGGCGGGGCGCGCCGTCGAAGTCCCGCTCTTCCAGCATCCGCAGGAGGGCCGCGACGAACTCCGAGGAGGAACTCGCGGGCCTGCGCACGGTGTCGCCCACCCGAATGACCCCCGCGGTGATCCGGCCACCCCCAAGCGCCGACCCGCTCAACGATCCCCGCGGGTAGCTGTGGTCGCTCATTTCTGGGATTCCTTCGGTTCGCGATGGTGCGATGGGCGTCTGCGGTCCGGTCCATGGGCCGGGTCCGGTCGATGACGACCTGCACCGTCCCGTTCTCGATCAATGGCCATACATGTTCCTGGACTTCGGCCACGATCGCTGCCTTTTGCCCGGCTTGGCGGGAGCGCAGTGCCGTGTACGGACGCGCGCTTGAAGAGGAGTTCGGCGAGGTTGAGTTCGCCTTCCAGGCCGTTCTGCAGCCCGATGATGACCAGGCGCCCGTCGAGGGCCAGGGAGCGGATGTTGCGCGGAAGGCAGTCGCCCCCGATGACGTCGAGGATCACGTCGCCGACGCTCGCATCCCAGCCTGACGAGGCATCAGCAAAGTCAGAATCAGGCCAGCAAGAGTCCCGCCGCAGCCGCCCCCAGAGCGACACTGTGCAATCGCCAACCGCTCCGGCCTGAGCCAGCCGGCTGTTCGAACGCCTACCGGCAAGCAGGTGGAAGACAGCGAGGACTACCCGACCGCCTTCCGCCCTGCGGCCACCACGCTGACACGTTCCGCAGGTCAGCGCACCCTTCCCCGCGGCTTCAACGGCACCGGCGGCAGTTCCGGCGCAGGCAGCGGAGCCCCGTCGTACCCCTTCACCTCCCCGAACCGGGAGCCCTCCATCCAGTCATGACGGGCCTGCACGATCTCTTCCTGCGACCGCCCGATCCAGTTCCAGAACATGATCAACTCCTCCTCGAACGGCTCACCGCCGAGAAGCATCAGGCCGGCGTCCGACTCGGCGCGCAGCGGGAGTTCGGTGCGGCCGCAGCCGAGGTAGAGCATCGAGCCGGGCCGCACCGGTACGCCGTCCACGTGGGCCTCGCCGGACATGGACAGGACGGCGTACTCGAAGTCCGGTTCCAGGGGGAGGCGTACGTCCGCGCCGCGGGTCAGGGTCAGGTCGGCGCCGACGATCGGGCTGTACGTCGTGCCGGGTGAGCTCGCGCCGTCGAGGGCGCCGAGGATCAGCGTGGCCCGCAGACCCGGCGCCGTGACGACGGGCAGCTCGGCGTGGTGTTCGAAGTGCGGGTCGGTGTGACGGTGGCCGTCCGGGAGGGCCACCCAGAGTTGGGCGCCGTGCAGGAAACGGGCGTGCGACCTGGGGCTCTCCTCGGAGTGACTGATCGCCCGGCCCGAGGTCATCAGGCCCAACTCCCGCGGGCGGATGGTCTGAAGGCTGCCGGTCGAGTCGCGGTGCAGCACCTCGCCCTCGTGCAGCCAGCTCACCGTCTGCAGGCCCATGTGCGGGTGCGGCGGCACCTGCATGCCGGGCTCGTCGGCGATGTCGTCGGGGCCGTAGTGATCGACGAAACACCAGGCGCCGACCATGCGGCGGCCCAGGTTGGGCAGCAGCCGACGGACTTCGGTGGACTCGCCGAGCTTGACGTGGCGAGGGCTGAGAAGTTCGCGTACGGGCTCCGCCACGACGAAACCCCGGCCGCCGCAGATGGCGGGCACCGCCTCGCGATCAAGATTGCTCATGGCGCCCAAACTAGCCCTGCCGGGGCCACCGCGTCAGTCCGTCACCCGGCGCTGTCTCGAAGCGGTTCAGAAAATAGTAGCCATGGATATAGTAGCCATGTACTGTATCGGCCATGAGCAAGGGTTCCGAGAAGGCCTCTCCGGGGTTTCTGGTGTGGCGTCTGTCGACGAAGTGGCGGGTCGCTGTCGACCGGGCCGTGACCCCGCTGGGGCTCACCCACGCGCAGTACGCGCTGGTGGCCTCGCTGTACGGCATGCAGCGCAGCGGGGAGCGCCCCAGCCAGCGGCGCCTCGCCGACCACACCGGACTCGAACCGCTGTATGTGTCCAAGCTGGCGCGCTCCCTGGAAGCGGCCGGCTTCCTCGAACGCACCCGGGATCCCCGCGACCCGCGCGCGGTGCAGCTGGCGCTGACCGAGCAGGGCCGTGAGCGGACCCGGCAGGCGATCAAGGTCGTCCAGGGGCTGCTGGAGCAGCTGCTGGCGCCGCTCGGCGGCCTGGCCGGCGGGCGCACCCAGGAGTTCACGCGCGACCTCGCGATCCTGCTCGACGCACCTCTCGACCCGCTCGCCATCGACAGTGAGTCCGACAAGGAGCAGTCATGACCACCACCACTTCCCCGGCCACTCCCACCCCACTGGTCAACCCGCGCGTCATAGCTCTGGCCCACTACGCGGGGCGCTCGCTTCTCGAGCATGTCCTGGCCCGCCACGGCGCGACGTTCCAGCAGTCCGTCACCCTCCGACTCGTTGCCGTCGCGGACGGACCGGTCGAGCGGGCCCACCTGGTCGACGGTGTCGTCGGCGCGCTGAAGATCGACGCCGCGGAAGTCCACTCCGTGGTCGACGAGCTGATCGCCGCAAAGCTGGTGGCCCCTCAGGAGCCGTCCCAGGTGCGGATCACGGACGCGGGACGGGAGCTGTACGACAGGACCTCCGCCGAGACCGCCCCCATCACCGCCCGGATCTACGCCGGCCTGTCGACGGAGGATCTGGCCGCCGCCGGACGCGTGCTGACCCTCATCACCGAGCGGGCCGACGCCGAACTCGCCTCCCTGACCAAGTAGTGGAATATCGAACCACCGTGCTCGGTTGACGGCGCCGAAGGAGGTCACGAGTGGACACGACGTACTACGACCACGGAACACCGGCCGAGCGCTGGGAGCGCGCACAGGTGTTCTTCGGCGCCAAGGACTACGCCGCCGCCGCGCGCGTCCTCGGCAAGCTGGTCGAGGAGGTGCCGGAGCAGACCGGACCGCGGCTGCTGCTGGCGCGCGCCTACTACCACTCCGCCCAACTGCGCCGCGCGGAGAGCGAGTTGCGTGTCATCGTCGAGCGCGACCCCGTCGAGCAGTACGCCCAGCTGATGCTGGGCCGCACCCTGCAGCGGCAGGGACGGCAAGCGGAGGCGGAGCCGTACATGCGCCTCGCCTCGGCACTGGCGGGCGACTTCGAACAGCTCTGAGCCATGCGAGGGGCCCGGTCCCCCCGGAACCGGGCCCCAAGTCCTTCCGGTCCGCCTACGTCACCTCAGCGGCCGTACGCCTGCTTCACTTCACCGGCCGCACGCCTACTTCACGTCGGCGGGCGTCCGCTTCCCCCGCCGACGGGCCACCTCGCCCAGTACGACGTCCACGACGATGAACGCGGCCAGCGAGATGCCGAGGAGCGGCACGAAGTAGCCGACCACGGCGACCACCGCCACCAGTGGCACCAGGATCTGCGGAGGCACCTGCTGCCAGGCCCCGCGCGGGATGGGTCGCCCGAAGGCGGAGCCACGGCCGCGCTGCCACCACATGCGGTAGCCCCAGATGATCAGCAGGATCAGCGAGAGCGTCAACAGCATCAGGAAGATCTGGTTGGCCAGGCCGAACAGGACGCCCGTGTGCAGGTCGATGCCCCAGCGGGTCAGCTTGGCGAGCACCGGGAAGTCCTCGAACCGCAGCACGTCGGTGACCTCGCCGGAAGCCGGGTCGATCGCGACCGAGTCCTGCTTCGTCGGCCAGCTGCGCTGCACCTGCTTCACCACGTACGCGGACGAGTCGTCGGCGGGCGGCACGATCTCCACGGGATCGCCCAGGCCCTCGGCGCGCGCGGCGGCCAGGACCTTGTCGAGGCCGACGCCGTGCTCGCCGCTCCCACCGGTACCGGCGGCGGCGCCGTGGCCCCCGTGGTCGCCGCCCGCCGAGGCCGAGACGGACGGGGTGGCCTGGCCGAGGGAGGTGCGCAGCTCGTCGATGTTGGCCCCGGCGTATGCCGACCAGGTCAGGCCGGTCGCCGAGAGGAAGAAGAACCCGATCGCGGCCCAGACGCCGACGGTGCCGTGCAGACCGAGCGTACGGCGGCGTCCGCTGGTGCCCCGCACCTTGCGCAGCGCGCGACGGCGGGTGAACCACAGCGCCACGCCGCCGGCCGCGATCACCCACAGCCAGCTCGCCGCCAACTCGCTGTAGAGGCGGCCGTTCTCACCGAGGTGCAGGTCGCGGTGGAACTCGTCGATCCAGGTCCGCAGGGGCAGCGCGCCGGTCGAGCCGTACTGTTCGAGCGCGCCGCGCACCTCGGCGGTGTACGGGTCGACGAACACGGCGAGCGTGTGCTCGGCGTCGACGCCCTTGACGCCGGAGAGCATGACCCTGGTGGACTCGTCGTCCTGCGGGGAGGGCCGTATCGCTGAGACCGTGCCCTCGGGGTGGGCCTTGCGCGCGGCGGCGACCTGCTGGGATATCGGCAGCTTCTCGTCGCCGACCGGGACGGTCATCTCGTGGGCGTACGCGAACTTCTCCGCCTGGAACGCTCCTGCGTACAGGAAGCCGGTGGCCGCGGCGACCAGCAGGAAGGGAGCGACGAGCACTCCGGCGTAGAAGTGGAGACGCAGGATCAGCGGGCGCAGTGGGGCCCATCTGCGGGACGGCGACGTCGGGGCGTCGGGCTGCGACGCATCCTCCGTGACGGTCGTGGGAGCGGTGGACATCGGCGGCATCTCCGGGGCGTGGGACGGGGAGTGGGGACGTACTTCTCTCTGCTGTAGCGGTCCAGTAGTCGGACGGAGGGTCCGTCGAGTTCCAGCCACGTCAAGTGACGTGCATCACATGAGAGTCGGTGGGCCCCAGGGGTGCCGTGGCATGCTGGCGCGATGGCAACTCCGAGCGATCGCGCACCCCTGGCCGAGCAGGTCGAGCAACTCCTCGCCACCGAAGGCCCGTTGGCCATCGTGGCGGCCGGCGAGCCGGTGCTGCGGCGTCCCACCGAGCGCTTCGACGGCCAGCTGGACCCCGCCCTGCTGGCCCGCTTCGTCGAGGCCCTCCGGATCACCATGCACGCGGCGCCGGGCGTCGGCCTTGCGGCACCGCAGGTCGGCGTGCCACTGCGGATCGCGGTGATCGAGGACCCGGCACCCGTGCCGGAGGAGGTGCGGCTGGCACGCGGGCGGGTGCCGCAGCCGTTCCGGGTGCTGGTGAACCCGTCGTACGAGCCCGTGGGCAGCGCTCGTGCCGCGTTCTTCGAGGGCTGTCTGAGCGTCCCGGGCTATCAGGCGGTGGTGGCGCGGCCCGCTGAGGTGCGGTTGACCTGCGAGGACGAGCAGGGGCATGCCGTCGACGAGGTGGTCACGGGGTGGCCCGCCCGTATCGTGCAACACGAGACGGACCACCTCGACGGCATGCTCTACCTGGACCGGGCCGAGCTGCGCTCGCTCTCCTCGAACCAGGCGGTGGCCGAGTACTGGGCCCAGCCCGCCCCGGGCGAGGCGGCGAAGGCCCTCGGCTTCCGACTGCCGGGCTGAGGACGTCAGTCGGAAGCCCTACGTGGGCTGGAAGCCGTACGTCGACCGGGGGCGTACGTCAGTTGTCCCGGTACGACTCCAGCAGCCGCAGCCACACCTCGCTGATCGTCGGATACGACGGGACCGCGTGCCACAGCCGGCTGATCGGCACCTGCCCGGCGACCGCGATGGTCGCCGAGTGGATGAGCTCGCCCACTCCGGGGCCGACGAACGTGACGCCGAGAAGGATCTCGCGCTCCAGGTCGACGACCATGCGGGCGCGGCCGCGGTAGCCGTCGCCGTACAGGGAGGCGCCCGACACCGAGGCCAGGTCGTAGTCGACGGCGCGGACACGGTGGCCGGCCTGTTCCGCCTCCGCCAGGGAGAGGCCGACGGCAGCGGCCTCGGGGTCGGTGAAGACGACCTGGGGGACGGCGGCGTGGTCGGCGGTGGCCGCGTGGGCGCCCCAGGGCTCGGATTCGAGGAGGGGGACGCCGGAGGCGCGGGCGGCGATGGCCGCGCCCGCGATGCGGGCCTGGTACTTGCCCTGGTGGGTGAGGAGGGCCCGGTGGTTGACGTCGCCCACCGCGTACAGCCAGTCGTTGCCGGTGACGCGCAGGCTGTCGTCGACCTCCAGCCAGGAGCCGGGCTCCAGGCCGACCGTGTCCAGGCCTATGTCGTCGGTGCGCGGGGCGCGTCCGGTCGCGAAGAGGATCTCGTCGGCCTCGATGCGGTCGCCGTGGTCGGTGACGACCACGACCGTGCCGTTCTCCCTGGTCACCGACTCGACCGAGGTCGCGGTGCGGACGTCGGTGCCGGCCTCGGTGAGCGCTTCGGCGACCATTTCGCCGGCGAAGGGCTCCATGCGGTTCAGCAGGCCCTTGCCGCGGACGAGGAGCGTGACCCGGGAACCGAGGGCCTGGTAGGCCGTGGCCATCTCGGTGGCGACCACTCCCCCGCCGACCACGACCAGCCGGCCGGGCACGGCCTGGGCGCCGGTGGCCTCGCGGCTGGTCCACGGCTTGACGTCGGCGAGCGCGGGCAGGTCGGGCAGGACGGCCCGGCTGCCGGTGCACACGGCGACGGCGTGCCGGGCGGTCAGGATGTGCCGGGCGCCGTCCGGGCCGGTCACTTCCAGGGTGCGGGGCCCGGTGAGGCGGCCGTGGCCGCGGTACAGGTCGGCGCCGATGCCGGTCAGCCAGCCGACCTGGCCGTCGTCCTGCCAGTTCGAGGTGAACTCGTTACGCCGGGCGAGGACCGCGGCCGCGTCGAGGGGGCCCCGTACGGACTGGCTGAGGCCGGGCAGCCGGCGGGCGTCGGCCTGGGCGATGACCGGGCGCAGCAGCGCCTTGCTGGGCATGCACGCCCAGTACGAGCACTCGCCGCCGACCAGTTCGCTCTCCACGACCGCGGTGGTCAGACCGGCCGCACGGGTGCGGTCGGCCACGTTCTCCCCCACCGGCCCGGCCCCGAGGACCACGACGTCGTACGCGATGGAATCCGTTTCCGTCATGGGGTCAGTCTTACGGGTGGTGTGCGGCGTGGCCACACGGGTACGCGCGCGGAAATACGACGGAATACACAGCCGCACGGCCACGTTGTCGCCGACGGCTTCGCCCCGACACCAGGAAGAGGGATAACGCCATGAGCAGCACCGTGGAGCTCACCAAGGAGAACTTCGACGAGACGGTCACGGACAACGAATTCGTCCTGATCGACTTCTGGGCGTCGTGGTGCGGGCCGTGCCGTCAGTTCGCCCCGGTCTACGAGAAGGCCGCGGAGGACAACCCGGACCTCGTGTTCGGCAAGGTCGACACCGAGGCGCAGCCCGAGCTGGCCGCCGCCTTCGGCATTCAGTCGATTCCGACGCTCATGATCGTCCGTGACCGTGTCGCCGTGTTCGCACAGCCGGGTGCCCTGCCCGAGGCCGCCCTCACGGACGTCATCGGGCAGGCCCGCAAGCTCGACATGGACGAGGTCCGCAAGGCGGTGGCCGCCCAGCAGGAGCAGGCGGAGCCGAACGGCCAGTAGGGAGCCGCCTCGGATGGCCGTCCGAGGCCGACCGTCCGAGGCGAACCGTCCTAGAACGGGTACGCCGCCACGTCCCCGCGCACCGTCGTCCAGCGCACGTCGGTGAACGCCTCCAGGTTGGCCTCGCCGCCGAACCGGGCGCCGGTGCCGGAGGCGGCGATGCCGCCGAAGGGGGCGACGGCCTCGTCGTTCACGGTCTGGTCGTTGATGTGCACGATGCCCGTCGGGATGCGCTCGGCCAGGTCGAGGCCGCGGGCGGCGTCCCGGGTGACGATGCCGAGGGAGAGCCCGTAGGAGCTCGCGGCGGCGAGAGCGGCGGCCTCGTCGGCGGTGGTGAAGGGGCGTACGGGCGCGACCGGGCCGAAGACCTCCTCGGCGTACGCGGGGGTCTGGTCGTCGACGTCGGCGAGCACGGTCGGCCGGTAGAACAGCTCCTCGTGGGTGCCGCCCGCCGCCAGCTTGGCGCCCCGGGACGTGCTGGCCTCCACCAGCCCGTGCACCTTGCCCAGTTGGCCGGCGTCGATGAGCGGGCCGAGGTGGACCTGGGCGCGGTGCGGGTCGCCGACGGCGAGGGCATCGGCCTTGGCGGCCAGGCGCTCGACGTACTCCCCGTACAAAGACTCGTGGACCAGGTGGCGGCCGGTCGTCATGCAGATCTGGCCCTGGTGGAAGAAGGAACCCCAGGCGGCCGTGGAGATCACCGCGTCGATGTCGGCGTCCTCCAGCACGATCAGGGCGGAGTTGCCGCCCAACTCCAGGTGCGCGCGCTTGAGATGCCGCCCGGCGGCCTCGCCGACGGCCCGGCCCGCGGCGGTGGAGCCGGTGAACGAGATCACGGGCACGCGCGGGTCGGCCACCAGCGCCTGGCCCACCTCCGGACCGCCCGGCAGGACGTGCAGCAGCCCTTCCGGGAGACCGGCCTCGGCGAAGACCGCGGCCAGCGACAGCCCACCGCAGACCGCCGTGCGCGGGTCCGGCTTCAGTACGACGGCGTTGCCGAGCGCGAGGGCCGGGGCGACCGAGCGGATGGAGAGGATCAGCGGGGCGTTGAAGGGGGAGATCACGCCGACGACCCCGACGGGGACCCGGCGCGTGTACGACAGCCGGGGCGCCTCGCTGGGCAGGATCTGCCCGGCCGGGCGGGAGGCGAGAGCCGCGGCCTCGTAGCACTCCTGGGCGGCGACGTGCAGCTCGAACTCCGCCTTGCCGGGGATCGAGCCCGACTCGCGGACGATCCAGTCGCGCAGCTCGTCGGTGTGCGCGGCGAACAGGTCACCGGCCTTGCGCAGCACGCCGGCGCGCACGAAGTGCGGCAGACGCGCCCACTCCGCCTGGGCGGCACGGGCGGCCTGAGCGGCCGTGCCGACGTCCTCGGCGCCGGCCAGGGTGACGGAGCCGAGCGTGTCGCCGGTGGCGGGCTCGGTGACGGCGTACTCCTCTCCCGAGAGGGAGCTGGGCTGCCAGGCCTTGGGGTCGAGCAACGGCATTGCGACTCTCCGTTCCATCACCGGCGGGACTCACACGGGGAGCGGAAGTCCCGAGTAGTTCGCCGCCAGTTCGGCGGCCGCGTGACGGGATGCGGTGATGCGGCGCAGCCGCGCGAGCTGCATCCGGTCGTCGAACGCATCCCCATTTGGTTGAGCGTGCAACATCCTAGTCATGTCGTCCGAGAATCGGGTGGCCTGCCACACACGTTGCAGACACAACTCCGAGTATCTGTCGAGAAGTCGTGTCTCCCCTGTGCGGTACAGCGCGGTGAGGGCGCGGGCCAGGACCCGTACGTCCGACACCGCGAGGTTCAGGCCCTTGGCGCCGGTCGGCGGAACGATATGGGCGGCGTCCCCGGCGAGCAGGAGCCTGCCGTGGCGCATCGGCTCGTGGACGTAACTGCGCATTGTCGTCACGGACTTGGAGGTGATGGGTCCGCGGTGCAGGGCCCAGTCCCCGTCGATGGCGAAGCGGGCGGCGAGTTCGTCCCAGATGCGGTCGTCGGGCCAGTCGTCGGGGTCGGTGCCGTTGGGGACCTGGAGGTAGAGCCGGGACACGGACGGGGAGCGCATGCTGTGCAGGGCGAACCCGCCTTCACCGCGTGCGTAGATCAACTCGTCGCAGGACGGCGGCACTTCGGCCAGGACGCCCAGCCATGAGTACGGGTAGTCGTGCGCGTACGACCGGCCGAGCTCGGCCGGGAAGGCGTCGCGGGAGATGCCGTGGAAGCCGTCGCAGCCGGCGACCCAGTCGCAGGTCAGCGTCTGCTCGCGGCCGTCGTGAAGGAACCGGACGACGGGCGCGTCGCTCTCCGCCTTCTCGACGGCCAGCGCCTCGGCCTCGAACAACAGCGGTGGCCCGTCGGCGAGTTGGAGGTCGACGAGGTCCTTCACGATCTCGGTCTGGGCGTAGATCGTGACGGTGCGGCCGCCGGTGAGGGCCGGGAAGTCGATGTGGTGGCGTTCCCGGTCGAAGCGCAGCTCGATGCCCTGGTGCACCAGCCCCTCGGCCTGCAGCCGCTCGGCGGCGCCGGCCTCCTGCAGCGCGTGGACCGTGCCCTGCTCCAGCATCCCGGCGCGCTGACGGTGTTCCACGTACTCCTGCGTCCGGCTCTCCAGGACGACGCAGTCGACGCCCGCGCGGTGCAGCAGGCGGGCGAGCAGCAGCCCGGCGGGGCCGCCGCCGATGATGCCGACCCTCGTGCGCATCCCACGCCTCCCTGGCCTCGACGGCAGGTCGTACGCCGACCGGACTCGCGGTGCCTCAGCTGGACTCGCGGTGCACCACCGACGCCCCCAGCACCTTGTGCGTCTCGGGTGCGGCGCCGGGGTTGCGCACCGCGCGGTCGACCAGTTCCGCGAGCTCACGGCCGGACGGCAGCTCTATGTGGACGGTGCTCAGCCTAGGCCGCAGCAGCCGTCCGAGCATCAGGTCGTCGGCGCCGATGACGGCCGTGTCGGTGGGGACGCGCAGGCCCTCGTCCTGCAGAGCGCGCATCAGGAGCATCGCGTACTCGTCGTTGTAGGCGAACACGGCGTCGAGGCCGAGGTCGCGCCAGCGGGCGGCGAGCCCCGCGGCGGACTTCTCCTCATAGGCGAGGGACAGGGGCGTCACGGTGGCGTCCGTGCCGTGCAGGGCGCGGCGCACGCCTTCGAGGCGGGGCGCGGAGAAGGACTCCAGGCCGCCCTCCTCGGGCACCACGACGCCGATGCGGCTCCGGCCGCGCTCGTGGAGATGGACGCCCGCGCTGTACCCGACGGCCTCGTGGTCCATGAGCAGGGCGTGCGCGCCCTCGACGGCCTCGGGGCCGAGGGTGACCACGGCCCGGGCTCCGGAGCGCTTGAGGACCGTCACCCCCTTCGGGCACAGACCCGAGCCCGGCATCAGGACGGCGACCGGGCGCAGTTCGGCCCAGGCGCGTGCCGCCTCGTCGCCGTACAGGCCGACGCTGCCGTGCTGGACGACGGTGTAGTCGAGACGGCCGAGCGCCATCTGGAGATCGCCGAGGAACTGGCTGTAGAGCGGGCCGACGGGGAAGCTCGGCGCGGGCATCAGGACCATGCGGCTGTGCCCGGCGCGCAGACTGCGGGCGGCCGCGTGCGGGACGTAGCCCAGTTCCTTCGCGGCCTCGTGGACCCGGCGGCGGGTGGGCTCGCTGATCCGGACGGCGCTGGTGTTGTTGAGGACGTAGGAGACGGTCGCGCGCGAGACGCCGGCCAGGCGGGCCACGTCGGCGCTCGTAGGTACCGAGCGCGGGGCGGGCGAAGCGGGCGCGGGCGTTTTCGGTATCTGCACCATGACGAACGGCATCTTTGCAGAAACTGTGAGCGAGGCTCCGCCCAGGGTCCTCGCCTCGTCACACCTCCGTGCGCGTCACGCGGGCGACCAGGTCGAGCCAGCCCTTCTCCAGCCGCTCCATGGGCATGCCGCACTGCCTGGTCAGGTGGTTGACCAGCGCGGGATCGAGAAAGGCCATGAGCGGCCGCGCGAGGAGCTCGTGGTCGGCGCCCGGCAGGATCTGCCGCAGCAGCACCGTGACATGGGTGTGCAGCGCGCGGTACGAGGGATGGGAGAAGCGGCGGGTCGGCTCCGGCTGGGCGGCCAGGTGCAGGTCCAGCTGCTCGGCCGAGCGGTAGAGCACCGCGACGCCGAACGCCCGCAGCCGCTCGACCGGCGGCGCACCGGGGCCGAGCGGCGGGGGCCCGCCGAGGAAGTCGGCCTGCAGCTTCTTCGCGGAGTGGTCCAGCAGCGCCGTCAGCAGGCCGGTGCGGTCGCCGAAGCGGCGGAAGACCGTGCCCTTGCCCACGCCCGCCGCCGCGGCCACCGCCTCCATCGTGACACCGGCCGCGCCGTGCTCCGCGATGAGCCGGGCGGCGGCCTCCAGCAGCCGGGCGCGGTTGCGGGCCGCGTCGGCGCGCAGGCAGGGCTCGTCGGGGGCGGAGCCGACCTCCAGCAGCTGAGGCGTGTCGAGTGGCTCCTGAGGCTTCGGGAAGGGCGGCAGGTCGGCGGACATGAAGCCAGCGTAAAGCATCGGGAATGTAACTGGACCTCGGTCCGGTTAAGGTGCTAGAAACGTAAACGGACCTCGGTCCGGATCGTAACGGCAGTGTTTCAGCATCCTTGGAGTTCGCATGTCTGTTCGCATCCTCGCGCTCGTCGGCAGCCTTCGTGCCGGTTCGCACAACCGCCAGCTCGCCGAGGCGGCCGTCAAGCTCGCTCCCGAGGGCGCCGAGGTCGTGCTCTTCGAGGGCCTGGCCGAGATCCCCTTCTACAACGAGGACATCGACGTCGAGGGCAGCGTCCCCGCCGCCGCCACCAAGCTGCGTGAGGCCGCGCTGGCCTCCGACGCGTTCCTGCTCTTCTCCCCCGAGTACAACGGCACCATCCCGGCCGTGCTGAAGAACGCCATCGACTGGCTGTCCCGCCCGTACGGCGCCGGCGCCTTCGGCGGCAAGCCGGTCGCGGTGGTCGGCACCGCCTTCGGCCAGTTCGGCGGCGTGTGGGCGCAGGACGAGACCCGCAAGGCCGTGGGCATCGCCGGCGGCAAGGTGCTGGAGGACGTCAAGCTGTCCATCCCCGGCTCGGTGACCCGCTTCGCCGAGACCCACCCGGTCGACGACGCCGAGGTCGCCGCCCAGCTGACCGAGGTCATCGCACGCGTCCACGGCAACGCAGGCGAGACGGTAGCCGCCTGACCGGACGGCCGGTACCCCGCAGAGGCTGGAGCCCTGGGCTCCAGCCTCTTGTCGTGTCAAGCCACGGCCGTGGGCGCCAGCTCCCGCAGCTCCTCCAGCGCCGCCGCCACCGCGGGGCGTTCCCGGCAGCCCCGGCGCGTGCAGATGAGCAGCTTGCGGTGCGGGTCGCCCGCGCAGCGCACGCGGGTGATCGGCAGGTGCGGGGGCAGCCGGGCCAGCCTCGGGACGAGGGCGACGCCGAGGCGTTGGGCGACCAGGTGGGCGGTGACGTTCCAGTCCAGGGCGTGGTGGATCACGTTCGGGGTGAACCCGGCCGCCCCGCACGCCGACATCACGTGCGGACGGCAGGGACTGTCCGGCACCGGCGCGATCCAGTCCTCGTGCGCCGCCTCCGCGAGGTCGCTTCGCTCGCGTCCGGCCAGCGGGTGGTCGTCCGGGACGACGAGGTCGTACGGGTCGTCCAGCAGCGGCCGCTGATCGAAGCGGGCGTCGCTCAGCGGCGGGTTGTGCGGGGTGACCTCCGCCACCGCCAGGTCGACCGCCCCCTCGAAGAGCAGGTCGAAGCTCTCCGGTACGCCGGTCTCCTGGATACGCACGGACAGCCTCGGGTGCCGTTCCCGCAGCCGTACGGCCATGGGCGCCAGCAGCACCGAGACGGCCGTGGAAAAGCCGCACACCCGCAACTGCCCGGAGGGTGCGCCGTACTCGGCGCGCAGTTCGTGTTCGGCCTCCTCCCAGCGGGCCGCGATCGCGTCGGCGTGCGCCAGCAGGCCCTCGGCGGCCGCGGTGAGGCGCACCCCACGACCCTGCGGTTCCAGCAGGTCGACGCCCAGTTCGCGGGCCAGCTGGCGGATCTGCTGGGAGGCGGCGGACGGGGTGAAGTGCAGGGCGTGGGCGGCCGCGGTGACCGTGCCGTAGTGCGCCACGGCCCTCAGCACGTGCAGTCGGCGCAGGTCAATCATGAAGCCCACGCTTCAAGGTGAGGTCCGGAAAGTCAACCTGGACGTGTACGAAAGCGCGCCGCACCCTTGGTTGTGTCGCGACGGTCGAATCAACCACCAGGTACGAGGAGTCGCCATGACCAGCACGACCGGCACCGCCTGCCCGCACTGCGGGTGGCCCGACGGCGCCGAGCCCTTCCAGGTGCTCTCCCGGCACAGCACGGCGGCCGGTCACACGGTGTGGACGCGGTGCGGCTGCGGATCGCTGCAGATGCGGGTGGTCGACGGCCGCGGGGCGCGGGTCGTCTCCCGCAGCCGTCCCGCCCAGGCTCAGTCGAGCTCGGCCAGCCGCTGAACGGCCGGGGCCACGAAGCTCTCCATCCAGGCGGAGGTCTCCCCCAGGCGCGGGGAGAGGATCACCGTGTCGATGCCGAGCTTCGTGTAGCCCGCGATGTCCCGGGTGAACGCGTCGAGGTCGCCCTCGGTGGCCGGGTCACCGCCGTAGGCGACGGTCTTGCGGATCGCGTCGTAGTCGCGTCCCTCGGTGTCGCAGTGGCCGCGCAGCACGTCGAGCTTGTGCCGGACCTCCTGCGGGGAGGTGGTGAACAGGTTGCACGCGTCGCCGTACCGGGCCACCAGCCGGAGCGTCTTCTTCTCACCGCCCCCGCCGATCATGATCTCGGGGTGCGGGGCGCTGAGCGGCGCCGGCACACAGAGGGTCTCGGCGAGCCGGTAGTGCTTGCCCTCGAAGGGGCCGTCGGTCGTCGGGTCCCACATCTGGAGGCAGATCCGCAGGGTCTCCTCCAGCCTCTCGAAGCGCTCGGCGACCGGCGGGAACGGCACGCCGAGTCCCTCGTGCTCGCGGCCGTACCAGGCCGCGCCGATGCCGAGGGTGGCCCGGCCGCCGGACAGCACGTCGAGCGTGGTGGCGATCTTGGCGAGCAGGCCGGGGTGGCGGTAGGTCACGCCGGTCACCAGGGCGCCGAGGCGGATCGTGGAGGTGTGGGCGGCGAGGAAGCCGAGCGTCGTGTACGCCTCCAGCATGGGGTCCTCGGCGCCGTCGTTGAACTCCATCTGGAAGTAGTGGTCCATCACCGACAGCCAGCTCACGCCGGCCGCCTCGGCGGCGCCGCCCGCCGCGGCGAGTTCGGCGCCGAGCGCGGGGCCTCCTCCGGAATGGTCGAACCGGTTGATGTGCACACCGACCCGCATGGCCTGTCTCCGTTCACCCGGACCGTTCACCGACCTCGACGACGCTAGTTCTTCGAGCGCTCTCGAAGTCAAGGCCGCTCGGCCGGTCGGGCGTAGCGGGCGAGAGGTTGGCGGCGGCGCTCATCACCGCCTCCGCTTGCCGTTCTCGGTGATGAACAGCTTGGTGCCGTGGTAGCGGTCGGCCACGCCGAAATGCGGTGATGCACCCGGAGAAGAACTCGCCCGTGGGTCCGCCACCGCCGTAGATGTACAGGCCGAGGCCGAACACGCAGGCCAGGACGATCCAGACGACCGTCCACGTCCCCGCTTCCCGGATGGACACGTCGTGCGGCTTGCGGCCGATGAAGAAGTCCACAGCGCCCAGCGCGCACAGGGCCACGATGGTCAGCAGCCAGACGGAGAGGGAGACGTTCACGGGTGTTACTACTGGTGCAGGTGGGGGTCATGACAGAGTTGTCGCCTTTCGGGGATTCCTTCCGCCCAGGGCGGGTGAACAACGGGTCATGTCCTGGCAAGCTCCAGGTCACGAGGGTGCCACCCGCCGGACGGCGGGCAGGTTCCGCCGAACGGCGGCCTTCCGGGCGCGGCCGGTACGCGGATCATGGCCGCAGAGCCGCCGGCACGTGTCCCTCCGTGTGAGGACTGGGCACACGCGCCCCTGTGTGAGGAGAAACCATGACCCCGGTTCCGCCCCCGTTCGATCCCGAGCTCGCCGCCGCCCTGGAGCTCATCAAGGACGTGATCTCACCCGCCCTGACGATGGACGAGATAGCCGGGATCCGCCAGGGTCCGGGGATCCAGATGCTGGCCCAGCTGGACCTGACCATGGACGGCTTCTTCGAGGTCGAGGACCGGACGGTACCCGGGCCCGAGGGCGCGCCCGAGATCTCGCTGCTGATCTGCCGGCCGGCCGCCGCCGCGGACGCGGGTCCGCGGCCCGTGATCTACCACATCCACGGCGGCGGCATGGTCATCGGCAACAACCGCGTCGGGGTGGACGTGCCGCTGTCCTGGGCGAAGGAGGTGGACGCGGTCGTGGTGTCCGTGGAGTACCGCCTGGCGCCCGAGGACCCCTACCCGGCGCAGATCGATGACGTGTACGCCGGTCTGGAGTGGACGGCGAAGCACGCGGCCGAGCTCGGTGGCGACCCGCAGCGGATCGTGGTCGCCGGTGCCAGCGCGGGCGGCGGGCTGTCCGCGGCGCTCGCCCTGCTGACCCGGGACCGCAAGGGCCCGGAACTGATCGGCCAGCTGCTGATGTGCCCGATGCTGGACGACCGCAACGACACCCCGTCCGCCCACCAGATGGCGGGCCTCGGCGTCTGGGACCGTACGGCCAACGAGACCGGCTGGACGGCGCTGCTCGGTGAGCGCCGCGGCGGCCCCGACGTCCCCGCGTACGCGGCACCGGCCCGCGCCGAGGACCTGACCGGACTGCCCCCGGCCTTCCTGGACGTCGGCTCCACGGAGACCTTCCGCGACGAGGTCGTCGCCTACGCCTCCCGGATCTGGCAGGCCGGCGGGGTGGCCGAGCTGCACGTGTGGCCCGGCGGCTTCCACGGCTTCGACGGCTTCGCCCCCCAGGCAGCACTGTCGCAGGCGTGCCGGTCGGCGCAACTGGCTTGGCTGAAGCGGCTGTTGGGCGGCTGACGGGCCGGGGGCCGCGTGGGGGCGGCGCGGTGGGCGACGGGCGGCGGCGGTGGGCGGTGGGGCAGGCTGGGCGGCGGCCGCTCTCGGAGTACGCACCACACGAACGCGAACTCCCCGCCCCCGCCCATCACGCACGCCTTTCGGCCCCGACGACCGGGGCGGCCGCCGCCGAGACGGCGTCCGTGCTGCCCCCCCCCCCCCGCGCCCCACGCCTTGGGCCTCCGCACCCCACCGACCGCCACTCGCCCGCCCCGTCGGACGACCGCAAACTCCCCTCCACACGCCCCTGACTCCCCGCCGCTCCCCCTCGGCCTCTTCTCCACTCACCCTCACCCTCCCCATCCCCGCCCCCATACCGCACCATGGGCCTATGAAAGAGCTGGCCGGACGCCTGACCGCGCTCGATCCGGACGCCGGGGCGGCCGTACGGGTCATCGCCTACTTCGATCGGCTCGCCGAGGCGCGGGCCGGGCTGGAGGCGCTGGTGCGTGGGGCCGCCGTGCTGGCCGGGGTGCCGGCGCGGCTGGTGGACGTGGAGCGGCGGGTGCATGTCCGGGTGGAGGCCGACGGGGCGCGCCGGGAGAACGGGATGCCGGTGGATCCCGCCTGGCCGTCCGCCGCCCTGACGCCTGGCGGCGATCCCGCGCTGTGGCTGGAGCGGGCCGAGGCGGCGGAGCCGAGTGTCGTCGACGCGGTGATCCTGGAGCGGGCCGCCGGTGCCGTACGGCTCGTGCTCGACCGGACGCGCGGGCGTGCGCCGGCCGATGACCCGGCGCTGGTCGAGACCGTCCTCGACGCCACGGCGCCGGAAGCGGCGCGGCTGCACGCGGCCCGCCGGCTCGGGCTCGACACCGCCGCACCGGCCCGCGTACTGGTCCCGCTCGACGGCCGCCCCCGTATCGTCCCCGCGCATCCGGCCGCCGAGCCGCCCGACGGCCGGGTGGGTGTGGGTTCCGCCGTCCCGGTGCTCGACCTGCCACGCTCCTGGGCCCAGGCCCGCGTCGCGCTCCGCTTCACGGCCGAGGGCACGGCACAGGATCCCGGACCAGGCGTCGTCCACGCCGACGAGCTGGGCGGCATCGCGCTCCTCGCCGACCTCGTCGTACCGGGCGCCGAGCCGCCGCCCGACGTACAGGCCCTGGAAGCGGCCGCGGCGGCCGCGCCCTGGCTGCTCGCCACGCTGCACGCCGTCGCCTCGACGGTGAGCCTGCGGGCGGCGGCGGCCGAGATCAACGTCCACCACTCCACCCTCCAGGAGCGTCTCGCCCATGCCGAGCACCTGCTGGGCTGGCCGCTGCGCACACCACAGGGCAGGTTCAGGCTGGGCCTGGCGCTGGCGATGCGGCACCTGGCACGGCCCTGAGGGCGGTGCCGCGGCGGGCCGCGGTCAGCGGAACTCGTGCACGACCTCGATCGTGCCGACGATGTGGGCGTTGAACTCGTCGAGCTCCTCGGCGGGCACCCACAGTTCGAGGATCGTCGCGCCGCCCGCCTGCCGGACGGGGTAGCGGCGCAGGAACTCCGAGTCGACCTCGAACCGCGTCACGAAGCCGGCGCCGTCGTACTTGACGTTCCAGTCCCGGGCGATCCTCACCGCGTAGTCCTCGTTGAGCACCGGGTAGAAGATCGGCTGCTCGGGAAGCCTCGGCGGCCAGGCACGCCAGTCCAGCTCACGGACCAGGTCCAGTTCCTTGGGGCCGGTGGGTCGCCAGAGGGTGGTCGTCGAGGGCGTGTTGATCATGGCGGTCGACGATACCCACGGCCCGGCACGTCGGCCACGGAGTTTCCCCCGTGGTGCTTGCAGGCGCGCTCTACCCGCATTCGCTGGAAATTTCACGGATGCCCTATCCTGGAGGACACTCACATCGCAACGGAGGACACCGGCGCCATGACCGCCACGGACCCCGCGCTGACCGCCCTCGCCCAGGGCTGGTGCGCCCTCTCCCTGCTGCACGGCAGGATCGAGGCACACATCGAGCGCGCCCTGCAGGCCGGCCACGACCTCAGCGTGCGCGAGTACTCCCTGCTCGACGTCCTCAGCCGCCAGCACGACGGCGAAGGCGGCCACCTGCAGATGAAACAGGTCGCCGACGCGGTCGTCCTCAGCCAGAGCGCCACCACCCGCCTCGTCACCCGCCTCGAGGACCGCGGCCTGCTCTCCCGCTACCTCTGCCCCACCGACCGCCGCGGCATCTACACCGACGTCACCCCAGCAGGCCTCACACTCCTCGAAGAAGCCCGCCCGACCAACGAGGCCGCGTTGCGCGAAGCCCTCGACGAGGCCGCGAAGAATCCCGAACTGGCTCCGCTGGTCAGGGCCGTGGAGACCCTCCGCGTCCCCGCCTGAGGCGGCCCGGCACCCTGGGTCACACAGCACGCACCCCCACCGACACCGCGCCGAGCTGCACGAAGTCCCGTCCTGACGACCATGGGCCCCATTGACGCGATCTCCATGGTGCCCGTACACATGGCCCCTATGAGCGCGCCCCACCTTCCCCTGTCCGGCATCACCGTGGTCAGCCTCGAGCAGGCCGTGGCCGCCCCGTACGCCACCCGGCAGCTCGCCGACCTCGGCGCGCGCGTGATCAAGGTCGAGCGGCCCGGGGACGGGGACTTCGCCCGCCGGTACGACACGACGGTGCACGGGCAGTCCAGCTATTTCGTCTGGCTCAACCGGTCCAAGGAGTCCCTCACGCTGGACCTGAAGGCCCCCCGGGGCCGGGAGATCCTGCACCAACTCCTCGACGGCGCCGACGTGTTCGTACAGAATCTGGCGCCCGGCGCCGCCGACCGCCTCGGCCTGGGGGTCGAGGTGCTGCGGGAGCGGTGGCCGCGGCTGGTCCCGTGCACGATCTCCGGGTACGGGACGTCGGGTCCGTGGGCCGACCGGAAGTCCTACGACCTGCTGGTGCAGTGCCAGACCGGCCTCGTGTCGCTGACCGGAACCGCCGACGAGACCGCGCGCGTCGGCATCTCCGTCGCCGACATCGCCGCCGGGATGTACGCGTACAGCGGCATCCTCACCGCCCTGTTCACGCGCGCCGCCACCGGTACGGCCCACCCGGTGGAGGTGTCCCTGTTCGAGGCGCTGGCGGAGTGGATGGGCCAGCCCGCCTACTACACGCGCTACGGCGGCACCCAGCCCGCGCGTCTGGGCACCCAGCACCCCACCCTGGCTCCGTACGGCGCCTATGCGGCGGCGGACGGCCGCGAGGTGCTGTTCTCCATCCAGAACGAGCGCGAGTGGGCCGCGCTGTGCGCCGAGTTCCTGGCGCGGCCCGAGCTGACGGACGACCCGCGCTTCGCCACGAGCTCCGCCCGCGTCGCCCACCGCGACGAGCTCAACGCCGTCGTCGCCGAGCGCTGCGCCCGCTCCGGCGCCGAGGAGGTCCTCAAGGACCTGGAGTCCATCGGCATCGCCTGCGCGGGGGTCAACGACGTCGCCGCCTTCCTGGACCATCCGGTTCTGGCCGCCCGCGGCCGCTGGACCGACGTGGCGGTGCCCGGTGGCGCGACGGTGCAGGCCCTGCTGCCGCCGGCCGACCTCGCGGGACTGCCCGCGCGTATGGACCCGGTGCCGGGGGTGGGCGAGCACACCGAGGCGATCCTCGCCGAACTGGGGCGCAGCGCCGAGGAGATCGGGGCCCTGCGGGCCGACGCCGTCGTCTGAGGGTCCGGGCGGGGCCCGGTGTCACCAGGGAATCGGCCCGTTGACGTCGACGTAGCCACCGGTCGGGCCGTCGGGGCCGGCCTGTGCCATGCGGACGATGATCTCCGCGCCTTGCTCGACGGTCTGGGTGCCGGTACGCCCGTTGAGGTCCGTGGCGGTGAAGCCGGGCTCGACGGCGTTGATCCGCATGGCCGGAAACGCCTTGGCGTACTGCACGGTGATCATGTTGACCGCCGTCTTCGAGGCCGGGTAGGCGATGGCCTGATAGAAGTGCGCCGGTGAGTCCGGGGCGGAGAGCCCGGCCAGCGAGGCGAGGCCGCTGCTCACGTTCACCACGACGGGGGCGGCGGATCGCTGGAGCAGCGGCAGGAAGGCATGGGTGACACGGACGACACCGAAGACGTTCGTCTCGAACACCGTCCGCATCTCGTCGGCGGTGGTGTCCGCGGCCGCGGGGATGCCGTTGTCCTCGCCCCGCACCTCGATGCCGGCGTTGTTGACCAGGACGTCGAGCCCGCCCGCTGCCTCGACGGTCTTCACGGCGGCCTGGACGGAGGCGTCGTCGGTGACGTCCAGCTGGACGAACCGGGCGCCGAGCCGATCGGCGGCATCGCGGCCCCGCTCGGCGTTCCGGGCGCCGATGTGGACCGTGTGACCCGCTTCGACGAGTCGACGGGCGGTCTCGAAGCCGAGTCCCTTGTTCGCTCCGGTGATCAGTGTTGTCGTCATGCCCTCAGCGTCCTGCGCGGCCCGGCGGTCAGCCAGCCGTCCCGTCTTCCTGGGACCGCGGGTACCAGGCACGCGTCGGCCCGACGGTGTTCACTGGGGCCATGACGGCGACGGAACTCGGACAGGCCCTGCGTCGCTGGCGCGACCGTGTCACGCCCGATTCGGCCGGTCTGCCCTCGGGTGGGCATCGGCGTGCGGCGGGACTGCGCCGTGAGGAACTGGCGCTGCTGGCCGGGATCTCGGTCGACTACGTCACGCGCCTCGAACAGGGCCGGGCCAGCAATCCGTCGGGCCAGATCGTCGAGGCCCTGGCCCGGGCGCTGCGGCTGTCGGCGGACGAGCGCGCCCATCTGTTCCGGCTGGCGGACCTGGTGCCGCCCGGCCCGGACACGGTTCCCGCGTACATCACTCCCAGCGTGCAGCGTCTGCTGGACCGGCTGAACGGCACCCCCGTGGGGGTGTACGACGCCGCCTGGACACTGCTCATGGCCAATCCCCACTACGCCGCGCTGATGGGGGACCCCTCCGGCCGGCGCGGCTTCGAACGCAACGGCGTGTGGCGCGCCTTCCTCGGCCCCGCCGGCCGGGTACGGCAGAGCCCGCAGGAGAGGCGGGCGTTCCAGGCCGCCATCGTCGCCGATCTGCGCGCGACCGCGAGCCGTTATCCGGCGGACCCGCAACTGAAGCTCCTCATCACGGAGTTGCGGACACACAGCCCTCGCTTCGCCGCACTGTGGGAGACCGGCACGGTCGGTCGGCACGAGACCGGCCGGAAGGTCATCGAGCACCCGCAGGCAGGTCCGCTGACGCTGGACTGCGATGTCCTCGCCGTGGCGGGCAGCGACCTGCGGCTGATGGTCTACACGGCCGCCCCCGGCACCGAGGACGCGGAACGCCTCGCGCTGGTCGCGGTGCTCGGCACGCAGTCACTGGTCTGACCGAACGCGGCGGGCCGGCCGTGCGTCACAGTGTCGGGGCGGCCACGGCACCGCCCCTCCCGCACCCGCTCACCCGTCGCCGTCCGTTCGGGGGGATCCATGCGAACGACCACTTCACGCACCGTCCAGCTACTGATCGCGCTCGGCCTGCTCGCCGCCGGGTGCGGCACCGGCACGGCGGGCTCCGACGAGTCCGAACCGGCGCCGGACACCAGCCCCCGTGCCCTCAAGGTGGCCAAGGCCTGGGACGGTTCACCGGCCGCCGAGATCTGGCACAAGGGCTACTACCCGATGGCGGACGCGGTCCAGCTGCCCGAGGACGCCTTCCACAACGCGGCCGACAAGGAGGCGTACATCACCGACAACTTCGTGCTGCGCGGCGACCTCCCCGAGGCGCCGACGAAGACGGCGGAGGTGACATGGCAGAGCGGCGGATCGCTCACCCTGCCGCTCATGAAGGCCCGGGAGGCGTACGAGAGGGTGGCCCGCAGCAGCGGCCCCCCGCCGCACCTCACCGTGACCGGGGCGAAGCTGGGCGAGACCACGCTGGCCACCAGTCGCGGTCCGGCCACCGTCCCGGCGTGGCTGTTCACGATCGAGGGCTACGACACCCCGCTCAAGCGCGTCGCCCTCGACCCGTCCAAGCTTCCCGAGCCGCCGATCGGGCCGGTCGGGAACAGCCCCACCGACGGTCTGCGGGAGCTCAACGAGCTGGTCGAGGTGGCCAAGGACGGCCGCTCCGTCACCGTGCACGCCTTCCACGGGTCATGCGACGACGGACCCCGAGTGGACGCACTGGAGACGGACGGCAGCGTGGTCCTGTCCGCCTACGTCGTCGACACCAAAGACGACGGCCTTCCCTGCACGGACGACCTGCGCACCAGGAAGGTGACGGTCCAGCTTGACCGCCCGCTCGGCGACCGCATCCTGCTGGACGCGTTCACGGGCCGTCCCGTGCCGCACGGGAACCTCACCGGGCCCTCCCCCAGCTGGCGTTGACCAAGTCGCTCACGGGCAGCGGGTCGTCAACGGCTGGTGGCGGACTCGGCCGCCGCGAGGGCTTGTTCGGCGTAGCCGCGGCCGAAGAGCACGGCGTGGACGAGGAGCGGGAACAGCTGGTGGAGGCCGATCCGGTCGGTCCATCCGTCGGCGAGTGGTGCGGCCTCGTGATAGGCGGCCAGGATCCGGTCCAGGTGGGGGCAGCCGAAGAGGTGGAGCATGGCCAGGTCGGTCTCGCGGTGGCCGCCGTGCGCGGCCGGGTCGATCAGCCAGGCGTGTCCGTCGGCGCCCCACAGGACGTTGCCGTTCCAGAGGTCGCCGTGCAGCCGGGCGGGCGGCTCGGCGGGGCCCGCCAGTTCGGGGAGCCGCTCGCAGACCCGCTCGATGACGGGCGCCTCCTCGCTGCGGAGCGTGCCGGCGTCGACCGCGCGGCGCAGGTACGGCAGCACCCGGTGCTCCGCGTACCAGCGGGGCCAGTCGGGGCCGGTGACGTTCCTCATCGGGGCGAGGCCGATGTACGCGTCCTCGGGGCCGCCGGGCGGTGGGGCGCCGAACGCGGGTGCGCCGGCGGCGTGCAGGGCGGCAAGTTCACGACCGAGGCGCTCCGCCGCCGCGGCGCCGGGCCGGCCGGTGGCCACCCGGTCGGTGACCAGCCACTGCTCGTCGTGGCCGTGCACGGCGGGGACGCGGACCGTGCCGGCGTCGGCCAGCCAGCGCAGTCCCGCCGCCTCGGCCCGTGCGGCACGGTCGCCCTCGCCGCGCTTGACCATCACCACCCGGCCACCGTCCAGGGTGACTTCGGCGAGCGCCCCGGAGAGCCGGCGTTCACCGGTGGCCGGGAGTCCGGTGAACCGTGCCGCCGCGGACCTCGGGCCCTCGAAGGAGTTGTGCACGGCCATCAGGGTACGGCGGCCCTCGGCGCCGCTGAAGTCACCCGGTCCTGCTCCGGGTGTCACCCTGGTCAACTGTCGGCGGCGGCCTTCTTGATCGCCTCGCGGATCCGTGAGTACGTGCCGCAGCGGCAGACGTTCTCGATGCGGTCGATGTCGGCGTCCGTCGGCCGGGGCGTCTTCTTCAGGAGGGCCGCCGTGGCCATGATCTGGCCGGGCTGGCAGAAGCCGCACTGGGCGACGTCGCAGTCGAGCCAGGCCTGTTGCACGGGGTGCAGGCGGTCGCCGTCGGCCAGGCCCTCGATGGTGGTGATCTCACGGCCGGCGCAGTCGGCGACCGGGACGACGCAGGGCTGTATCTCGTCGCCGTCGAGATGGCTGGTGCAGGCGCGACAGGCGCCCACGCCGCAGCCGTACTTGGGGCCGGTGACGTTCAGCAGGTCGCGCAGCACCCACAGCAGCGGCATGTCGGCGGGGGCCTCGACGGTGACGCGCTTCCCGTTGAGGGTGAAGGAGTAGGAGGGCATCGGTACCTTCTCGGGACGTGGCTCAGAAGTCGAGGGGGAAACGGCGCGGCTTGGTGCCGGTGGCCCGGGCGTAGGCGTTGGCGACGGCGCCGGCCGCGGCCGGGACGCCGAGTTCGCCGGCTCCGCCGGGGTCGCGCCGGGAGGGCATGATGTGCGCCTCGAAGTGCTGCGGGGCGTGCCGCTGGCGGGCGTAGTGGAAGTCGGCGAAGCTGCTCTCGCGGACTGCGCCCCTGTCGATGTGCAGCCCGGCCCGCAGGATGGTGGAGATCCCGTCGACGGCGGTGCCCATGAGCTGGGCCTCCAATCCGCGCGGGTTGACGGCCGTGCCGACGTCGGCCGCCATCACCACCTTGGTCACCCGGGGGTTCTTCGGATCGGCGGCGTCGATCTCGACCAGACAGGCCACACAGGAGCCGTACTCCTCGTGGACGCCCACCCCCTGGGCGTGGCCGCGGGGCATGGTCCGGCCCCAGTCCCCGGCCTTGGCCACCTTGTCCAGTACGGCCCTGACGGCCTTGCTCCGCAGTGTCGTACGGCGGAAGGCGACCGGGTCCTTGCCCAGGCTGCGGGCGACCTCGTCGACGACGATCTCCTCGGCGGTGCGCACCGTGCCGGAGTCGACCGAGCGCCAGGCGCCCAGCGGTATCGCCAGGCCGACCGAGCCCGAATCCCCGGACAGGCGCCCGAAGTTGTACAGGCCGCTGTCACTGGGGAGTGGGGCGGCGGCGGGGGCGCGCACGGCGGAGCGGGCGCCGCCCTGAGTGGACAGGCCCTGCTCGGAGGACTCGTCGACCGAGGCCGTGGCGTGGGCGAAGGCCACCACCCGGCCCTGGGCGTGGCTGGCCCTGATCCGGTGGTGGGTGGCCGGGCGCATTCTGCCGTGCCGGATGTCGTCGGCCCGGCTCCACATCAGCTTCACCGGCCGGCGTGCCTGCTTGGAGATGAGGGCCGCCTCGATCGCGGCGTCGTAGTTCAGCCGGCGTCCGAACGAGCCGCCGCCGCGCAGGACATGGACCCGGACCTTCGATGCGGGCAGGCCGATCCTCGCGGCGATGTCCTCGCGCGCGGACTGCGGTGTCTGGGAGGAGAACCAGATCTCGGCGCGGTCGGCGCGTACGTCCGCCACGGCGGTGAGCACCTCCATCGGCGCGTGGCTGACGAAGGCGAACTCGAACTCGGCCTCCGTCTGCGCCGATCCGCGCGGCGGGGTCTCCAGCTTCGGTACGGCGGCGCGCAGCCGGGAGCGGATCTCGGTGTCGGAGAGGTTCGCGAGGGGGCCGGGCGCCCACTTGATACGGAGCGCGTCGCGAGCCTGGAAGGCATGGTGGAAGGTCTCCGCGACCACGGCTACGCCGCCGTCGATCCGGACGACCGCGTGCACGCCGGGCATGGCGCGGGCCGCCTGGGAGTCGACCGAGACGACCTTCCCACCGATCGTCGGCGGCCGCGCCACTACCGTCGGCCTGGCTCCGGCCGCCGTGAGGTCGCCGGTGTACTTCGCCTTGCCGGTGACGATGTCGCGGGCGTCGATGCGGGTCGCCGGCCGGCCGATCACCCGGTGCTTGGACGCGGGCTTCGGGCTGGTCGACACGGCCGGGCGCGTGATCCGGGCGGCGGCCCTGGTCAGCGATCCGAAGGTGGCCGAGCGGCCGTCCGGTCCGAAGACCGTCGTGTCCCGGGTGCGCAGGGTCCGCGCGGGGACGTGCCACTGGCGGGCCGCGGCGGTCACCAGCTTGGCGCGGGCGGTGGCGGCCAGGTGCCGGGCCGGTCCGTACAGCGAACTGACCGAGTTGGAGCCGCCGGTGAACTGGTTGCCCTTGCTGCGGGCGTCCGCGAGCGGGATGTCGACGTCGGCGAGCCGGGCGTCCAGCTCCTCGGCGATCATCATCGCGACGGCGGTGGTGACGCCCTGGCCGACCTCGACGCGCGGCAGCCGTACGACGACCCTGTTGGCCGGGGTGACCTCCAGGACCAGCATCTCCTCGTCGGTGCCGGTGACCAGGACGTCGGAAGCGCCACGGGCGCCTGCCGCGGCTTCCTCGGCGCCCTGTGCGGTCGAGCCGTCGCAGCCGAGCGGTGCCGCGACGGTCAGGGTGGTCGCCGCCAGCGAGTACACCACGAACTGTCGACGGGACAACTGACTGGCCAACAGACGCTCCTCTCCGAGAACCCGGGATGGTTCGACCTGTATGAGGGGCGGGTGTACGCCGGGGTTGCGCCGGTTGGCCGGTGCATCGATCTACGGGCCGAGCCGCGCGAGGTCGCTGCCCCACTCCAGGTGTCGTACGAGCTCGTCGTCGCCCGGCCGGTTCCCTCTCGCGCCCCGGCCGCCGGGACCTGACGGGGTGTGGGTGCCGCGGGATATGTTGCCGCTGACCGTGATGTTGTCTTCCACGCGGGGGCGGCGCAGGGTTTCGTAGAGCGCGAGCGCGGCGTCGGTGTCCGGCGCGTCCCGCAGGGACTTGGCGAGGATCACGGCGTCCTCCAGTGCCATGGACGCGCCCTGCCCGGTGGCGGGGGACGCCGCGTGGGCCGCGTCGCCGATGAGCAGGGCGCGGCCGGAGCACCAGGGTGTCCCGGTGGGGAGTTCGGTGGCGTTGGTGACCATGAGCCGGTCGGGGGTGGCCGCGACGAGGTCCGCGGCCGGGGTGGTGTCCTTGCGCAGGAGCGGCAGCAGCAGGTCGCGCCACCGGGCGGGGGTGCCGTCCGCGAGGGCGTCGGCGGACAGGGGTCCGTCGGTGACGCGCGCGAACCAGTAGGTCTCCCCCGCGGGCGACACCGCGTACCCGAAGGCGACGGAGCTGCCGCGCACCATGGTGATGGTCTCGCCCTCGGCGGCCGCGGGGGCGTCGTCCGTGTAGCCGTAGAAGACGTACTGTCCGGCGTAGTCCGGGCTTGTGCCGGGGGCGATGAGCCGGCGGACCGTGGAGTTCAGGCCGTCGGCGCCGATGAGGAGGTCACCGGTGGCCGTGCTGCCGTCGGCGAAGTGGGCGGTCACGCCGTCCGTGCCGTTCTCGACCGACACCAGGCGGGCGCCGTGCCGGATGCCGATGCCCCGGCGCGTGACCTCGGCCTGCAGGGCGGAGTTGAGGTCGCCGCGCCGCAGGCACCGGTACCGCAGGTGTGCGGTGCCGGCCTCGCCGAGCGGCACCTGGGCCACCTCGGCGCCCGTGTCGTCGAGGACCCGCATCGAGGTGAGGGGGAAGCCGATCGCGGTGACCGCGGCCGAGGCGTCGACCTCCGCCAGAGCCCGCATGCCGTTGCTCGCGAGGGTGAGGAACGCGCCGATGTCCTCCGCGGAGTCCGGGTGCGCCTCATACACCTCGACCTCTGATCCGGCCTTGTGCAGCGCGAGCGCCGCTCCCGCACCGGCGATCCCGCCCCCTACGACAATCAACCGCGTCACATCGCCCCCCGGCCGCGCCTACGACCCCTGCCGGTCGTCGCCGTCCTTCGTGGAACGTCCCAGGTCCGGCCCGGGTTCCCGAGCACGTCGCACAACCGCCTGACCGGGTCGGAAGACCGAACCGGAATGAGTGCAACCATTCCGTCAACCCGAATGTCTCCCCTAATATCAGACACATCACCTCCCGGGGGACGTAATGGGACGAAAGAGAGCCGCATGGGCGACGACGGTCGCGCTCATCGCCGCAACGGTGGGCGTGGCGGCGGTCCCGGCCGATGCCACCACGACCAGCACCACACAGGCCACGGCCTGCCCCACCGGCTGGGGCAGTCTGGCCAAGACCCGCTCCGCCGCCACGTCGGAGTCGGTGACGAACATCAGGACCGGCCGGCACGCCTGCTTCGACCGCATGGTCGTCGACGTCCCCGGCGCGGGCACCAGCGGCCTCGGCTATTCCGTCAGGTACGTCAGCCGCCTCTACCAGGACGGTTCGGGCAACTACATCCCCGTCGGCGGCGGAGCCGTCCTGGAGGTACGGGTGGCCGCCCCGGCCTACGACGTCGACACCGGTAAGCCCACGTATCCCGTGCGGGCCGGTCAGCGCCTCGCCGGCGTGGACCTCACGGGCTACCGCACCTTCAGGGACGCCCGGTTCGCCGGCAGCTTCGAAGGGGACACGCAGATCGGGCTCGGCGTCCGGGCACGGCTGCCGTTCCGGGTGTGGGTGGCGACCGACCGGGTCGTGGTCGACGTCGCGCACAACTGGACCGGGGCACGCTGAGGCCCTGTGGACCGGGGCACGCCGAGGCCCTGGCGGATACGGATTGGGCAGGATCAGGGGTTCGGGGCGGGCAGGGCGTCCCGCCCCTGATACTCCCGCAGCTTCCGGTAAAGGGTCGCCCGGGCGATCCCCAACGCCGCTGCGGCGCGTGCCTTGTTGCCGCCGTGGCGGCGCAACGCCTCCAGGATCGCGGCCCGTTCGGCGAGCTCCATCGGGCTCAGGCTGCGTCCCGCGGGTCCCTCCCGGACGGGATCCGGCAGTTCGCTCCGTCGCACGGGTCCGAAGACCCGGCGCTGACTCGCGAGCGCCCGTACGAGGTGGGCGAGTTCGGTGACGTTCCCGGGCCAGGGATGCTGCTCCAGCGCACGCAGCGCGTCCAGCGTCCAGGTCAGCGGCGGGCTGCCGGGGGCCGGCCCGGGCGCCAGAGCGGGGAGCAACTCCCTGATGTCCCCGGGACGTTCACGCAGGGCGGGCAGCGTCACCGAGCGGGCCGCGAGCGTGTCGAGGAGGCGCTGCAGGCAGGGGCCGGGCGAGGTTCCGGGCGTGTACGTGACGACCAGGTGGGCGTCCGGGCTCTCGTCCAGGAGGGAGTTCAGGGCGGCGACGTCCGGCTGGGCCAGCCGCTCGGCGTGGCGCAGCAGCAGCGGGCGGCCGCCGGCCCTCCCCCAGGCTTCGGCCGAGGGGATCCCCGCCTCGCCGTGCTCGGCGTCCTTGAGGCCGAGTTCGGGTGACTCGGCGGCGTCCACGACCAACGGAGCGGCGTCGTCCAGGAGTTCGAGAGCGAGCGTGGTCTTGCCCGTTCCGCGCTCGCCCACCACGAGCAGGGGCCCCGCGGTACGGGCCAGGGCCGTCGCCCGCGCGACCGCGTGCCGCCACGGCACCGAGCTCCCCACCAGCGAGCCCGCCGGGCGCGGCGGCCGCGACGGCACCGACTCCGAGGGGCGAGCTTCGAGTACGGCGACCAGGCCGAGGGCCCGGCCTTCATGCCGTACCGGAGTGATCTCGACGCCGCACCCGGCGTCCTCGGGCAGCGAGATCTCGTACGACTCCCCGCTCCCCCACGCCCGCGCGCCCCGCTCCAGCGCCTCCAGCACCTGCGGCGAGGCCAGACGCGCCGCCGCCTCGCTGACCAGGCGGTTACGGCCGTCCAGCGCGACGACCGCCCGCTCGCGCCCGCGCACGGCGCGCTCATAGGCGTCGAGCAGCACGCGTTCCGCGGTACGCGCGCGTGCCCGCAGTTCCGCCTCCACCGCCGTGGCCGCCGCTTCGGCGAGGGCGGCGCCGGGGTGCGGTCGGCAGCCGGCGCACAGGCCCGAGGCGACCGTCACCGTGCCGAGTACCTGGCCGGTCTCCGGGGAGAGCAGCGGCACACTGACCGCGGAGACGTCCTGCCACACGTCGAGGAAGTGCTCGGGGCCGTGCACCTCGGCCCGGCGCCGGGTGCGCAGGGCGAGCGCGGCGCTGTTGTGGCCGACCTCCCGCTCTGACAGGTCGCGGCACGCGTCGTCGCCGGGCGCGCTGCCGGCCGACCACAGCACCCTGAGCCGCTCGTCGGTGAGCAGAAGCGCGGAACTTCCGGCGTCGAGGGCCGGGGCGAGGCGGGCGAGCACCGGGCGCGCCGCCTCCAGCAGGGGGGAGGCGGCCGGTTCGGCCAACTCCCGTGCGGGGCCTTCGAGATCGGGCCGTACGCCGAAGAAGCGGGCGCGCCGCCAGGCCGCGACGACGTCGTCCGGCACGCCGTCCGGGAGCGGGCGCCCCGCCAGGAACCGCTGGCGGGCCTGGCGGAGCGGGGCGAGGGCAGGGGGATGTTCCACGGTGGTCATGGCGTCCCTCACCGTATCGGGGGCGTCGCGGACGCGGCGACGGTGGGCTGTCTCGTATTGAGACACCCATGTCCGGCCGTGTCGCTCCATGATCTTGAAAGGTCGGAGTCCGTCCTCGATCTCGTCTCACTCCCTGCCGTCTCACTTCGCGCCTCACCCCCCTCTCACCCTCCTGTCTCAACTCCTGGAGCTTCTGTCGTGCACACCGTCGTCGAGACCGATGTACTGATCGTGGGCAGCGGCCCGGCGGGCGCGTCGGCCGCGCTCGCGCTGAGCACCTACGGCGTGCGCAACATGGTCGTCACCCGGTACGCGAGCCTCGCCGACACCCCCCGCGCCCACATCACCAACCAGCGGACCATGGAGGTGCTGCGCGACCTGGGCGTCGAGGAGGACGTGGTCGCCCAGGCGACGCCCCAGCATCTGATGGGCAACACGACGTTCTGCACCAGCCTGGCCGGCGAGGAGCTGGGCCGGGTTCGCTCGTGGGGCAACGACCCGCTCGTGCAGGCCGCGCACGAACTGGCCAGCCCGACCCGGATGTGCGACATGCCGCAGCATCTGATGGAGCCGGTGCTGGTGAACGCGGCGATCGCGCGCGGCACCGACTTCCGGTTCAGCACGGTCTACAAGTCCTTCGTCCAGGACGAGGGAGGCGTCACGGTCACGGTCGAGGACCGGCTGCGCGGCGACGAGTACACCATCCGCGCCAAGTACCTGATCGGTGCCGACGGCGGCCGTTCCAAGGTCGCCGAGGACGCGGGGCTGCCGATGGGCGGACAGATGGGCGTCGCGGGCAGCATCAACATCGTCTTCGACGCGGACCTGAGCAAGTACACCGCGCACCGGCCGTCCACCCTCTACTGGGTGCTCGCGCCCGGTGCCACGGTCGGCGGCATCGGCGCGGGACTGGTGCGCAACGTCCGCCCCTGGAACGAGTGGCTGATCGTCTGGGGCTACGACGTCACCGCGGGCGCCCCCGACCTCACCGAGGAGTACGCCCTGTCCGTCGTACGGCAGCTCGTCGGCGACGACGAGATCCCGGTGACCATCAAGTCGTCCTCGGCGTGGACGGTCAACGAGATGTACGCCGAGACGTACGCGAACGGCCGGGTCTTCTGTGCCGGTGACGCCGTGCACCGGCACCCGCCGTCCAACGGGCTCGGCTCCAACACCTCCATCCAGGACTCCTACAACCTGGCCTGGAAGCTGAAGCTCGTCCTCGAAGGGGTCGCCTCGCCGAAGCTGCTCGACACCTACGACGCGGAGCGGGCTCCGGTCGGGAAGCAGATCGTGACCCGCGCCAACAAGTCCATCGGCGAGACCGCCCCGATCTTCGAGGCGCTGGACGGGCTCTCGCCGCAGACGCCCGAGCGGCTGTGGGCCAACATCGCCGCCCGCAAGGACGCTACCGAGGCGGCCGAGAAGCAGCGGGCCGCGCTGCGCGAGGCGATCGCCTTCAAGGTGTACGAGTTCAACGCGCACGGCGTCGACCTCAACCAGCGCTATCCCGCCGAAAGCTCTGCCGCGGTCGTCCCCGACGGCACGCCCGACCCCGGCTTCACCCGCGACCCCGAGCTGCACCACCAGCCCACCTCCCGCCCCGGCGCCAAGCTCCCGCACGCCTGGATCACCTCGGGGACCCGGACCCTGTCCACCCTGGACACCGTCGGCAAGGGCCGCTTCACGCTGCTCACCGGTATCGGCGGCGACGCCTGGGTGCGGGCCGCCGCGGCCCAGCCCCTCGACATCGCCACGGTGGTGATCGGACCGGGCCAGGAGTACGAGGACCCGTACGGCGACTGGGCGAACCTCAGGGAGATCTCCGACGCGGGCGCCCTCCTCGTCCGCCCCGACGGGTACGTGGCGTTCCGGCACGCCGGCACGGCCGAGGACGCCGAAGGGGTGCTCACGGACGCGCTGCGGCGGATTCTCGGGCACGGTTGAGATGGGTGCCGAGAAGGGAGCCGAGATGGCGGATGAACCGACGGTCACGGACGAGGCCGTCGCCAGTCTGCACGGGACCGCCGATCCACGCCTGCGGGAGCTGCTGACCGGCCTGATCCGGCATCTGCACGCCTTCGCGCGGGAGTCACGGCTGACGCAGGAGGAGTGGGAGCGGGCGATCGGGTTCCTGACGGCCACCGGGCAGGCCTGCACGGACACCCGGCAGGAGTTCATCCTGCTCTCGGACGTGCTCGGGCTGTCGATGCTCCTCGAGACGATCAACGAGCGGCAGGGGCCCGGCGCCACCGAGTCGACCGTGCTGGGCCCGTTCCACATGACCGAGTCCCCGGTGCGCGCGCTCGGCGCGAACATCGACCTGGTCGGGGACGGCGAGCCGTGCGTGGTCAGCGGCCGGGTGCTGTCCCGGGACGGCGGTCCGCTGCCCGGCGCCGTGGTCGACGTGTGGCAGGCCGACGCGCACGGCTTCTACGACGTGCAGCGCCCGGACGTGCAGCCGCCGGGCAACGGGCGGGGCCTGTTCACGGCGGACGCCGAGGGCCGGTTCTGGTTCCGCACGTGTGTGCCGAGCCCGTACCCGATCCCGACGGACGGCCCGGTCGGCGACCTGCTGCGGGCCACGGGACGCCACCCCTACCGCCCGGCCCACATCCACTTCATCGCCTCGGCCGCCGGCCACACGCCGGTGACCACGCACATCTTCGTGGCGGGCAGCGAGTACCTGGACTCCGACGCCGTGTTCGCCGTCAAGCCGAGCCTGGTGCAGGACTTCGAGCCGGCCGACGACCCGTCGCTGGCCCGGGAGTTCGGCGTCGACAACCCCTTCCGGCACGCCCGGTTCGACCTCGTGCTGGAGGCCTCGTGACCGGCTTCCTCGACTTCTCGTACGAGAGCCGGCCCGGGCGGGTCGTCCTGCGGCCCGGTGCGGCCGTGTCGGCGACGCCCGGCGAGGCCGAACACCTCGGTCTGCGGCGCCTGTTGGTGGTGTGCGGTGCGCGCGGGGCGGACACCGCACGGGCGGTCGCAAAGGCGCTGGGCCCGGCCTGCGCGGGACTGCACGACGGGGCCCGGATGCATGTGCCCGTCGAGGCCGCCGACCGGGCCGTCGAGGCGGCCCGGGCAGCGGGCGCCGACGGGTGCGTGGCGGTCGGGGGCGGCTCGTCGATCGGGCTGGGCAAGGCGATCGCCCTGCGCACCGGGCTGCCGCTCATCGCGGTGCCGTCCACCTACTCCGGCTCGGAGATGACCGACGTCTGGGGCCTGACCGAGCACGGCGCCAAGCGCACCGGCCGGGACCCGAAGGTGCTGCCCAGGAGCGTCGTCTACGACCCCGAGCTCACCCTCTCGCTGCCCGTGCCGCTCTCCGTGACCAGCGGCGTCAACGCGATCGCGCACGCCGTCGAGGCTTTGTACGCCCCGGACACCTCGCCGCTGGTGGCGTTGATGGCCGAGGAGGGCGTACGGGCGATGGCGCGGGCGCTGCCGGAGCTGGCCGCGGAGCCGGCGTCCCTGGCGGCGCGCGGCCGTGCGCTGTACGGCGCCTGGCTGTGCGGGTCCTGCCTGGGCGCCACCACCATGGGCCTGCACCACAAGCTGTGCCATGTCCTGGGCGGCACCTTCGGCCTGCCGCACGCCGAGACGCACACGGTGGTCCTGCCGTACGCCCTGGCCCACAACGCGCCCGCCGCGCCGGACGCGGCCGCCACCGTGGCCCGTGCCCTGGACGCCGATGACGCCCCGACGGCCCTGTGGGAACTGGCCGGACGCCTCGGCGCCCCCCGCTCCCTCGCCGAACTCGGCCTCACCGAGGCCGACTTGGTGACAGCGGCCGCGCAGGCCGCCGGCCAGGCGTACGCCAATCCCCGTCCGGTCACGGCCGACGGCGTGCTCACGCTGCTGCGGGCGGCGTACGACGGCGTACCGCCGACGGCTGCCCTCCAGTAGGCCTCTTTTCCTTCCCCCCACTCCCATTCCCCCCACCCCCGAAGAAAGGTGATGGTCATGCCCCTCGGACTGCTCAGGAGTCGACGCTCCCGGGGGGTGCCCGCTGCCGGATTCGCCGTGCCGTCCGGTGCCGGTGGCGTGGCCCGCGAGGTCGTCGATCCGGTGGGCCTGCCGATGCGGGGGGCCGAGGTGACGGTGACGGCGATGGACTCGCACGAGGTCGTCGTGCGTGGCACCACGGATCCGTACGGGCTGTTCTGCGCGGCGCTTCCGCCGGGCCGCTACGGCCTGCGGATCACGGCCGAGGGCCTGACCCCGCACCAGGAGACCCTGGACGTCATCGGCGGTACGACGCCCCCCACGGCGCGCGTCCAGCTGATGTCGGGACGCCAGCTGGACCTGCCGGCGCCGGGCACCTGGCTGTTCGACCCGCCGCACACGGCGATCCGGTTCATCGCCAAGCACGTCGGCATGGCCCATGTCCACGGCCGCTTCGAGCGCTTCACCGGCGGCATACGGGTCGAGCAGGACATGGCCGCCTCCCGGGTGTCCGTGCGCATCGAGGCCGCGAGCATCACCACGGGCAACACCACCCGGGACAACCACCTGCGTTCCGCCGACTTCCTGCACGTCGAGCGCTACCCGTACATCGACTTCGCCAGCACCCGCTTCGCCTACCGCGGCGGCACCAAGTGGACGCTGCACGGCTCCCTGACCATGCACGGGATCAGCCGCTCCGTCGAGCTGGACACCACCTACCTGGGGTCGGTCAACGGCGGCTACGGCGAGGAGCTGCGCTGCGCCGCTCTGGCCAGGGCGGAGCTCCACCGGGAGGACTACACGCTGAACTGGCGCAGCATGCTCGCGCGCGGCATCGCGGTGGTCGGTCCGACGGTCCAGCTGGAGCTGGACGTACAGGCGATGTACCGCACGCACGACACCCCGACGCCGCCCGAGTAGGCCCTCACGGCGGGTAGTGGGCCGGTGCCGGGTTACCTCACGCCACGGTTACAGTTCGCTCAACCTCTGGTTGCGACGCGGTGATCGGGTGACTATGGGGACATGACACTGGCCCAGCGCGCCATGAAGCAACTGGAAGTCTGGCCCGATCTGACTTCGGGCCCGGCCAGTTGCGGCGCAGGGCGGGCACTGCGCACCGTCCACAGCGAGATCGTGCACTTCCACTCCGAGCGGGACGTGGACCTGCACCTGACCGTGTCGGCCATCCAGCGGTTCCACGACGACCTGCGGGAGTCGACCGCGATCCGGCTGCTCCCGGGCTCGAACTGGGTGACCGTGCATCTCGACTGCGACACGGACGTCGACCTGCTGATGAGCCTGGTCAGCGCCGCGCTCAAGGCCCACCAGCACCGCCCCTCCCCCGCCTCAGCCCCGGCAGGGGACGAGTGCAACTTCCGTCGCGTCACGGTGCTTCCCCGGAGCTAGCGTCGCGGCCGGAGCCGGGGCCACCGCCGGTCAGCGGCCGTGCTCGGAGTCGTCCTCACCGGCCTCCAGCAGGCCCGCGGCCGCGCCGACGATCCGAGGATCGGCGGTGCCGACGACTTCCTCGTCCTTGTCGGCGTAGTCGAAGCGGGCCAGTACGCTACGCATGGCCTCGACGCGTGCCCGCTTCTTGTCGTTGCTCTTCACCACCGTCCAGGGCGCGTGCTCGGTGTCCGTCTCGCGGAACATGGCGACCTTGGCGGCGGTGTAGTCCTCCCAGCGGTCCAGCGACGCCAGGTCCATGGGGCTGAGCTTCCACTGCCGTACGGGGTCGACCTGGCGGATGGTGAACCGGGTGCGCTGCTCGCCCTGGGACACGGAGAACCAGAACTTGATCAGGTCGACGCCGTCGTCCACGAGCATCCGCTCGAAGGCGGGCGCCTGCCGCATGAAGCGCCGGTACTCGTCGTCGCTGCAGAAGCCCATCACCCGTTCCACACCGGCCCGGTTGTACCAGGACCGGTCGAACAGCACGATCTCGCCGGCGGTCGGCAGATGCTCCACGTACCGCTGGAAGTACCACTGCCCGCGCTCGCGCTCGGTCGGCTTCTCCAGCGCCACCACGCGGGCGCCGCGCGGGTTGAGGTGCTCGGTGAAGCGCTTGATCGTGCCGCCCTTGCCGGCCGCGTCCCGCCCCTCGAAGACGATGACCAGACGGCGCCCGCTCTCCTTGATCCAGCTCTGCAGCTTCAGCAGCTCGATCTGCTGAAGCCGCTTGTGCCACTCGTACTCCGGGCGCTCCATGCGTTGCTGGTACGGGTAGTTCTCGCGCCAGGTGTCCACGGGGCTGCCGTCCGGCCTGATCAGCACGGGGTCGTCCTGATCGGTGTAGTCGACGCGCAGCCCTGACAACAGTTCGGTGTCCATACACCGATGCAAGCGAGCGCTTTCGTACGCCCGGCGAACCCCAGGCAAAGATCAGCTATAGGTGACGCCGGATCGAACTCGGCCTCCTCGACCACCTGCTCGTCCGGCACGAGCCGCACGAAGTGACCGTGATACGTGTCGGTCCGCGGGTCCGACTTGCCGGTGCCGGTCGGTAGGTCATAGATGAGCGAGACCCGGAACGCCCCGCCTTCCCTGCCGTCGAACTCGTGCACCCGGCACCACCGCGCGGTGGCCGCGCAGACTCAGCGCACGAGACAGGGCCGTTTCGCGTCGAAGGTCCAGCCCTCGATCAGGTACTGCATCCCGGCCGCGTCGTCCCGGCCCGACAGGGCCTTCTCGCGGTACAGCTCATGCGCGGCGAGGAGCCGGTCCATGTCCAGGCGGACTCCCAGTCCGGGTGTGTCCGGTACGGCGACCTCGCCGCCCGTGATCCTGGGCGGCTCGGCGGTGAGCCGTTCCCGTCCCTCCTGCCAGATCCAGTGCGTGTCCAGGGCGTTGTACTCGCCCGGGGCGGCCGCTCCGCAGTGGACCATCATCGCCAGGGAGATGTCGAAGTGGTTGTTGGAGTGGCAGCCCCAGGTCAGCCCCATGGCGTTGCAGAGCTGGGCCACCCGTACCGACCCCTGCATGGTCCAGAAGTGCGGGTCGGCCAACGGGATGGAGACCGACTGCAGGGCCAGGGCGTGCGTCAGCTGGCGCCAGTCCGTGGCGATCATATTGGTCGCCGTGGGCAGCCCGGTGGCCCGGCGGAACTCGGCGAGGATCTCCCGTCCCGAGTAGCCGCCCTCCGCCCCGCAGGGGTCCTCGGCATAGGCGAGCGTGCCCACGAGCGGGCGGCACAGCTCGACGGCCTCGCGCAGCGACCAGGCGCCGTTGGGGTCGAGGGTGATCCGCGCCTCGGGAAAGCGCTCCTTGAGCGCCCGTACGGCCTTCACCTCCCCCGCGCCCGGCAGGACACCGCCCTTGAGCTTGAAGTCGCGGAAGCCGTAGTGGTCGTAGGTCGCCTCGGCCTGCCGGACGATGGCCTCGGGGGTCAGCGCCTCCTCGTGCCGGATCCGGTACCACTCGACCGCCGAGCCGGAGTCGCGGACGTAGTCCAGGTCGGTGCGGTCCGGGTCGCCGACGTAGAAGAGGTAGCCGAGGACCCGTACGGCGTCGCGCTGTTGGCCGTCACCGAGCAGGGCGGCGACCGGCACTTCGAGGTGCCGGCCGAGCAGATCGAGGAGGGCCGACTCGACGGCGGTCACCGCGTGCACCGTCGTCCGCAGGTCGAAGGTCTGCGCACCGCGACCGCCCGAGTCGCGGTCGGCGAAGGTCGCCTCGATCGTGCGCAGGACGCGCTTGTGGTCGCCGACGCGGGCGCCGACGACGAGGGGTTCGGCGTCGCGCAGGGTCTGGGTGATCTTCTCACCGCCGGGCACCTCGCCCAGACCGGTCCGGCCCTCGGAGTCCTCCAGGACGACGACGTTGCGCGTGAAGTACGGGGCGTGGGCACCGGAGAGGTTGAGGAGCATCGAGTCGCGGCCGGCGACCGGATAGACGGAGAAGCGGGTGACGACGGGCTGACTCATGGCTGGGCGGGTGCCGTTCTCGTGAGGGGAGTGGTGGGCGGTGAGCGGTTAACGGTTAGCGGTCGAGGGAGGGTGGGCAGTCGAGAGGAACAGGGAGCAGTCAGATGCTCAGGGCGTCCAGGACCTGTTCCAGGACGAGTACACCGCCCAGGCCCAGGATCGCGAGGACCGTCGTGTAGGTCGTACGGGCCTTGATGGCGTCGAGGACGGACAGGTTGAAGTACTCCTTGAACATCCAGAAGCCCGGGTCGTTGACGTGGGAGAAGGCGATCGATCCGCAGGAGACGGCGAGGACCATCACCTCGGGGTGGACACCGCTGCCGGCGAGCAGGGGCAGCGCCACGCCGGAGGCCGTGACGACGGCGACCGTCGCGGACCCGAGGGCCACCCGGAGGATGGCGGCGATCAGCCAGGCCAGGATGATCGGGGAGATGGACCAGCCGTCGGTCGCGTCCTTGATGTAGTCGGATATCCCGCCCTCGACGAGGACGTTCTTGAACGCGCCGCCCGCGCCGATCACGAGCAGGATCATCGCCATCGCCTGGGCGGCCTCCTTGCAGGAGGCGCTGACCTCGGCCAGGCTGCGGCCGATGCGCGGACCGAACGCCCAGACCGCGACGAGCAGGGTGAGCAGCAGGGCGATCGGCGCGGAGCCGATGAAGGCGATGAAGTGCAGCAGACCGCTGTCGCCGGAGGCCGCCAGGTCGGTCACCGCGGCGCCGGCGATCAGCACCACGGGCAGCAGGGCGACGGACAGCGACCAGCCCGGGCCGGGCATCTCGTCGTCCTCGAAGACCCGCTCGCTCACCAGGCCCTTGGGAATGGAGGGGTTCATCGCCCGGACGAAGGGGATGCGCGGCCAGAGCAGGGCGATGAAGGCACCCACCGGCACGGCGATGAACAGGCCGTAGAACAGGGTCAGTCCGACGGACGCGTGGAAGGTGGCGGCCACCGCGGTGGGGCCGGGGTGCGGCGGCAGGAAGCTGTGCATGGTGGACAGGGCGATCGACATGGGCAGCCCCACCCACAGCAGGTTCGCCCGGGTGACCCGCACGAGCGTGAACGCGATCGGCACGATGATGACGAAGGCCACCTCGTAGAACATCGTCACGCCGATGAGCATGGCCGTCAGCACCATGGCGACCTGGACCCAGCGAGGGCCGCACACCTCCAGGAGCTTCCCTGCTATCCGCTGGGCGGCGCCGGAGTCCCCCATCACCCGGCCGACCATGGCGCCGAGGCCGATGGTGAGCATGGTGTCGCCGATCTGCCCGCCGATGCCCTCGGCGAGCACGTCCGGGATCTTCTCCGGCCCGATGCCCTGCACCAGGCCGACGGCCACGGCCACCAGGAGCAGGGCGGCGAAGCCGTTCAGCCTGAGTTTGGTCATCAGGACGAGCAGGACCAGGACACTGATCCCGACCACCACGAGCGGCATGTGCAGGTTCTCCTTTGAACATCGGCCGCTTCTGTTCAACCCACTGAATGAGGTCCTCACATGAAGACGCCGTCTACATATGAGGACGGAGGTTATGGTCGTGGACGGTCAAGGGTCAATGGGTGTGCACGGATGGATTCACTCTGCACGGATGGATTCACGCGACGGCCGGCGCGGAGGCCTGCCACCCGCTCCAGTGCAGGACGGTGATCACGATCACCGGTCCGTCCGGCGGCTGCCGCCGGTACCGGGGGTACTTCTGCCGCAGCAGCTCGATCGCGGCGGCGTACTCGTAGGACGAGTCGGCCCTGTCAGACGCGTCTGACATCTCCGACGTGCCGGGCTGCAGGATCCGGGCACCGCCGTCCGCCCTCACCCACCACAGGCGGTCCCAGTCGTCGTCGTACTCGTCCACCAGCAGGCAGACGGCCGGGCTGACGGCGATGTTGTGCAGCCGCCTGAGCCGCCGCGAACGCTTCGGTTTGCCGTCCACGGCCGTGACGATCTCGTCGCCGCGCACCGCGAACAGGACCGGCACCAGATGGGGACGGCCCTCGGGGTCGACCGTGGCCAGCCGCGCGACGGGCGCCGCGGCGAACCGCCCGCGCGCCTCGTCCTGCCTCATGTCCGGCATGTCGGCTCCTTGGGTCCTGGCGGTACGCCCTGCCCCGACTCGGGTACCCCTATCCGTGTAACGCCCTCCTCGGGGACGACTCGGCGGATCAGGTGGTGCCGATGGTCGGCGACACGGACGACGACATCGAGACACGGCGGAGCGGCGGCAGCGGCCATCGGGCGGTGCCGCACACGGCCGACGTGCGGATCGAGGCGTGGGGCGCGAGCCGGGAGCGCTGTCTGGTGGAGGCCGCGCTCGGGATGGTGGAGTGCTTCGCGGACCTCACGGCGGTACGGCCCACGTCGGTGGAGCGGGTGCGGTTCGCTGAGGAGAGCGACGAGGACCTGCTGACCGCGCTCCTCGACGAGGTGGTCTTCCGCCTCGACGTGGACGGCCGGGTCCCCGTCGACCTGGAGGCCGACACCACGGACGGCGACCTCGACGTGCGGCTCGCGCTCGCCGACCTGGCGGACGTGGAGGTCACCGGCGCCACGCCGAAGGGCGTCTCGTGGCACGGGCTGCACATCGGGCCGGGTCCGTACGGGTGGTCGTGCGAGGTGACCGTGGACGTGTGAGGAGTACGGCCGTGGAGCCGCAGCAGACGGCATACGGCTTCCCCCCTCGACCCCCGACCCCGGGCCCCCTGCCCGCGGCGCCCTCAGCCCTTGACCACCCCCAGCGGCACCAGCCGGGCCACCGTCCGGCACAGTCCCGCGCCCTCGCTCACGGCCACCACCTCGCCGACGTCCTTGTACGCCTCGGGCGTCTCCTCCGCGAGGCCCCGCAGCGACCGTGGGCGCACCGCGATGCCCGCCGACTCCAGGCGGGCCCGCAGTTCCCGGCCGCCCACCGCGCGGGCGGCCCGATGGCGGCTGAGGACCCGGCCGGCGCCGTGGCAGGTGGAGGCGAAGGCGTCTCCACCTGCCACACCCACCAGGACGTACGAGGCGGTACCCATGGTCCCGGGAATCAGCACCGGCTGGCCGACCGCGCGCAGGTCGTCCGGCAGGTCCGGGTGGCCGGGCGGGAAGGCCCGGGTCGCACCCTTGCGGTGGACGCACAGGGTGCGGCGGGCCCCGTCCACCGGGTGGGTCTCGATCTTGGCGAGGTTGTGGGAGACGTCGTACACCAGCGACAGCCGGGTGTGCGCGGCGCGGCGAAAGACCCGGCGGGCCGCGTCGGACAGCAACTGGCGGTTGGCGCGGCCGTAGTTGGCCGCGGCCGCCATCGCGCCGAGGTACCGCTGCCCCTCCGGCGACTCGACCGGTGTGCAGGCGAGTTGGCGGTCGGGGACCTTGATGTCGTACCGAGCCATCGCCCGGTCCATCAGCCGGACGTGATCGGTGCAGATCTGGTGGCCGAGGCCGCGGGAACCGCAGTGGATCATCACGCACACCTGGCCGACGGAGAGCCCGAACGCGGTGGCCGCCGTCGCGTCGTACACCTCGTCGACGCGCTGCACCTCCAGGAAGTGGTTGGCGGAACCGAGGCTGCCGACCTGGCCCAGGCCGCGCTCCCGTGCCCGCGCGCTCACCTGGTCCACGTCGGCGTCGGCGACCGCCCCGCCGTCCTCGCAGCGCGCCAGGTCGCGCGACTCGCCGTGCCCCTCCTCCACCGCGTACCGGGAACCGCCCCGCAGGATCCGCTCCAGCTGGCCGGGCCCGGTCAGGTGCCACACCCCGCCGGGCCCGGCGCCGCGCGGGATCGCCCGGTCCAGGCCGTCCATCACCGCGGTCAGCGCCGACGCCAGCGCCTTGCCGTCGGTGTCGGCCGCCAGCAGCCGTACGCCGCAGGAGATGTCGAAGCCGACCCCGCCCGGTGAGACGACCCCGCCGTCGGCCACGTCGGTCGCGGCGACGCCGCCGATGGGGAAGCCGTAGCCCCAGTGGATGTCCGGCATGGCGTACGACGCGCCGACGATCCCGGGCAGTGTGGCCACGTTGGCCACCTGCTCCAACGCCTGCTCGGCGTCCCTCAGCAACGCCCGGGACGCGAACACCACGCCGGGCACCCGCATCGGACCGTGCGGGTCCATACGGAAGCGGTGAGGAGCCTCCTCCACCAGTTCCATGACAGCCTCCCGCACCTCGACCGACGTCCCCGTACGCCCGACACGCAGGTGCGGGGTACCCGCGCGGGCGCGTCCGTATCGCGTGAGGCGCGGCGGGTCGGCCGGGGGCGTCCCGCGCGCGGCGGTTCTGCCGGGGCGTCCAGCGGGAGATCGCCGGAGGCCGCCCGCGACACTCCGCCGGGTCCTGGCCCGCGGCGGACCGCCGGGAACCCCGCGCGACGGTTCACCATGGCCACCCCGCGGCGGTTCGCCGGAGAGGATCGCGCGTGGCGGGTCACCAAGACCTGACCCGCATGCTTCACCAGAACCCGTCCCATGGCGGTTCAGCAGGGCCCACTCCACAGCGGGTCGCCGGAGGCCGTCCCACAACGCTTCACTGGGCTCGTCCCGCAGTGGATCGCCGGGAGCCCCCACACGGCGTTCACCAGGGCCCACCCCGCAGCGCCTCGCCGGAGGCCGTCCCACCGCGGACCGCCGAGCGCCATCCCGGCAACGCTCCACCCGGGCCCGTTGCCCAGCTCACCGCCGGGCCCCGGGAGGTTCACCAGGACCCGTCCAGCAACGCTTCACCCGAACCCGTCCCCGCAACGGATCGCCACGGCCATTCCCGCAACCCTGCACCCGAACCCGTCCCCCACCCGACAGCCCACCGAACCGTCCGCCCAAAGCCACCCGCCCCGCGACCTCGTACCGTTGAGACATGAGGGGCGGCACGGTGACGCTGTTCGTCTGCGGCGACGTGATGCTCGGACGTGGCGTCGACCAGATCCTGGCCCGGCCCGGGGACCCCGGGCTGCGGGAGGGGTACGTCACGGACGCGCGGGCGTACGTGAGCATGGCGGAGGCGGTGAGCGGGCCGATCCCGGTGCCGGTCGATCCGGCCTATCCGTGGGGCGAGGCGCTGGCGCTGCTGGAGGCGAGCGCGCCGGACGTCCGGATCGTCAATCTGGAGACGTCGGTGACGCGCAGCGCCGCGTTCGAGCCCGGCAAGGCGGTCCACTACCGCATGCATCCGGCCAACCTGCCCGCCCTCATGGTGGCCCGGCCCGTCGTCTGCGTCCTGGCCAACAACCATGTCCAGGACTTCGGCCGACCGGGCCTGGAGGAGACCCTCGCCGTACTGCACGGCGCCGGGCTGCGGACGGCGGGTGCGGGGCGGACCGCCGAGGAGGCGTACGCGCCCGTCGCGCTGCCGCTCCCCCACGGCGGCCGTGTGCTCGTCTTCGCCCTCGGCGCCGCCACCAGCGGCATCCCGCCCGGCTGGGCGGCGACGGCCGATGCGCCCGGCGTCGCCCATGTGCCCGAGCTCTCGCCCACGACGGCCGCCGCCACGGTGCGGCACATCCGCTCGGTGAAGCGGGCCGGTGACATCGTGGTCGTGTCCGTGCACTGGGGTTCCAACTGGGGCTACCTCGTCCCGCGCGACCAACGCCGCTTCGCGCACGCCCTGGTGGACGGCGGAGCCGACATCGTGCACGGCCACTCCTCGCACCACCCCCGCCCCGTCGAGCTCTACCGGAACCGGCTGATCCTGCACGGCTGCGGCGACTTCATCGACGACTACGAGGGCATCCCGGGCTACGAGCAGTACCGCGACGACCTGCGCATCGCCTATTTCGTGACGGTGGCGGCGGACACGGGTGCCCTCACCGACCTGCGCATGTCACCCCTGCTCGCCCGCCGTATGCGCCTGGAACCGGCGCCGCCCGAGGACAGCGCCTGGCTGCGGTCCACCCTCGACCGCATCAGCTACGGCGCCCACCTCACCCTGAACGCGGACGGCGCGCTCACCCTGGCGAAGGGCACCGCCCGAGCCGCACGGTGAGCCTCGGCCGCCGAGCTCTCCATGAGCCCTCACGCCCCGCGCAGCGCCTCCAGCACATCGGCGTCGGTCAGCTGACCGAAGTCCTCGTACCACTCACCGACCGCGCTGAACAGCCTCGGCTCGTACAGGCAGACGAACTCGTCGACCTCGCGGCGCAGTTCCTCGGCCGCGTCCGGCGCACAGACCGGGACGGCCAGCACCAGGTGCCCGGGGTTCCGGTTGCGTACGGCGCGCAGGGCGACGCGGGCGGTGGAGCCGGTCGCGACCCCGTCGTCGACCACGACGGCGGTACGGCCGCGCAGCTCCGGAGCCGGCCGGCCCTGCCGGTACCGCTCCTCGCGCCGCCGCAGCTCCTTGCGTTCCCGCTCCACCGTCGGCGCCAGATCCGCCTCGCTCAGCCCCAGCCGGTACAGCGACGCCTCATCGAAGAGCGGGGGGTCGTCGCCCGCGAGCGCGCCGACGCCGAACTCCTCGTGGAACGGGGCGCCGATCTTGCGGACGACGAGCACGTCCAGCGGGGCCCCGAGCACCTGGGCGATCTCCCGGGCGACCGCGACGCCGCCCCGGGGCAGTGCGAGGACGACGGGGTGCGGAAGGACGCCCTTGTCGTGCCGGATGCGCAGCTGCTCCGCCAGCTCCCGCCCGGCCTCCTCGCGGTCACGGAACTGCATGGCTTCCCCTTCCGTCCGTCGCCGCGTACCCCACCCACCGGAATCGGACACACCACAGGGCTCGCCCGCCCCCTCCGAGAGACTGTTGGAGCGGGTCCGGGCGACGGGGGCGAAGCTGCCCGAGGCGTACCGGGTCGCCTACTACGAACTGGTCGAGTACCCGGCGCACGGGGCGCACTTGATGAACCTGAAGTACTACTGGGCGGACCGCAACGCGCTCGCGGTACGAGCTGCCACCCGGTGTTCAACGCCGATCCGGACGGCCCGGCGGGCCGGTAGCCCTCCTACCCGATGGTCCAGCCGTCACAGTCGACGGTGCCCGCCACGGCCGCGGCCCCGCCGGGCACCGCAGCCTGGGCGGGGGCGGCCACCGCGCCGAGGGTGCGGGGCCGGCGCCGAAACGGTGGCGGCCAGGCCGTCTGCGAGGATGCCTTTCGTGCGGTTCATGCGTGTCCCCGTGATGTCGTGGTTCCGTTCGGAGTTGCCGCCCTCAGTGAAGGCCGGCGGCGCTCCGACGGGAACCTCGCACATCAGAGGGTGACCGCCGGGTTCACCCGTCCGCCGTATCGGTCGTGTCGGCTTCGTTCCAGTCGTACGGCCCGCCGCCGCGCCACTCGATCAGCTCGGGGTCGTCGACGGCGTGGTCCTCGGCGGGCAGGTCCGCGCGGTGCACCAGGTCCAGCACGTCGAACAGGCTGTACGCGGTGCCCGCAGGCTTGCCGTGGATCGTCACCTGACGCCCGCCGTCCGACGCGGGCGGCAGCACCACCACGGGGGGACGCGTGTTCATGCCACCACCATGCGCTCTGGAAGCCCCGTACGCAGCCCGGCATGCCGGACGAACTCGCTCGTCCGTCCGTCGCGACGGTCGCCGGAGCCCTCAGCGGCGATACAGCCCGACGAGTGTTCCGCTGGCCAGCTGCTGCTGGTCGAGCACCCGATGAGCCTCGTCGGCCGTGGCCTCGTCCGGGATGGAGACGGGGCCCGGGAGGGCGTAGAGGCGGAAGAAGTAGCGGTGCGCCCGGTCGCCGACCGGTGGTTGCGGACCGCCCCACCCCGACTGCCCGTAGCCGTTCCTGTGCGGGTGGCTGCCCGGGATCGTTCTGCCCGCGCGCAGCCCCTGCGTGTGCGGATCGATGCCGGTGACCAGCCAGTGGACGAAGGTCCCCGACGGAGCGTCCGGATCCTCGCACAGCAGGGCCAGCTCCACCGTCTCGTCGGGCACGCCGGACCAGGTCAGGGGCGGGGAGAGATTGTCGCCCTCCTTGGCGTGGCGACGCGGGATCGTCGCGTGGTCGTCGAACGCGGAGCTCTTGAGCTCGATGCCTGTCATGTGCGCCGCAGTACCCCTGCGGACGCGGTCCACACGCGACGCCGGACAGTCGCCGGACGAACCTCCTCACCAGGGAGAACACCGCCCGCGCCCACGACCCCGGCGCGGTTCGTTTCGCCGTGTGCCGCGCCGGGAACCCGGCTGCTGCGCCGAGCGCGAGGGAGGAGCGCCGTGTCATTCCGCGACCGCACCCATGCCGGACAGGAACTCGCCCTGCGGCTGCTCGACTGGGCCGGGTCCGGCGATCTCGTCGATCCACTCGTCCTGGCCCTGCCGAACGGCGGCGTGCCCGTCGCCGCGGAGGTGGCTCGTGCCCTGCACGCCCCGCTGGACGTGCTCGTCGCCCGTGAGATCAGCACTCCGATCCGGCCGGAGACGGCGATCGGCGCGATCGTCGCGGACGACCCGCCGCTGTACGACCGGCAGAGCCTCACCATGATGCATCTGTCCGAGGACCGGCTCGGTGACGTGGTCGCGCGCGAACGCAACGACCTGCACCTCGTCGAGTACGTCCACCGCGGCCACCGCCCGCCCCCGTCGGTCAACGCCCGCACGGTCGTCCTGGTCGACGACGGCCTGACCACCGGCCTGACCGCCATGGCCGCGCTGCGCTTCCTGCGCCGCCATGAGCCGGCCCGGCTGATCCTGGCGGTCCCGGTGGGCAGCCCACGCACCACCGCCGCCGTCCGTTCCGAGTGCGACGACCTCGTCTGTCTGCACCAGCCGCCGTCGCTGCACGCGGTCGGAGAGTGGTACGAGGACTTCGGCCCGGTCTCCGACACCCAGGTCGCGGACATGCTGCGCGCGTTCCACGCCACGGCCTGACGCGGTGCCCGGGCGGGTGCCGTGACAGGGTGGAGCCATGACCATCGACATTCGCCCGGCCTCGGTCTTCGAGGACGTCCGCCAGGTGCTGGGCCCGAAGTCGCCCGCGGCGAACGTCTGTTGGTGCCTGAGCTACCGCATCCCGTCCAAGCTCAACAACGAGCTCCGCGGCCCGGCCCGCGGTGAGTACGTGGCCGAGCTGTGCCGTGCCGATCCCCCTCCGGGAGTGCTCGCCTTCGACGGTGACGAACCCGTCGGCTGGGCCGCGGTGGCGCCGCGCTCGGCCACGTCCTTCGCGCGCAACCGCAAGATCCCGCACGTCGACGACCTGCCGGTCTGGTCGCTGTGGTGCATCCGGGTCCGCCCCGGTCACCGGAAGCAGGGGATCACCCACGCCCTCATCGCCGGCGCGGTGGACTTCGCCCGCGACCGGGGCGCGCCGGTGATCGAGGCGTACCCGCTGGACAACGGCGACGCCAAGGTCGACCTGACGATGGCGTACGCCGGGCTCCGGAAGAACTTCGAACGCGCCGGGTTCGTCCACGCCGCCGACACCACCTCGGTGCTGGCCGGTCATCCCCGGATCCTGATGCGGCTCGACCTGCGCTGACCGGCGAACCACCCGCGCGGGTCAGTGCACGGAGAGCCCACCGTCGACGAAGACCGCCTGCCCGGTGACGTAGGCGGCGGCCCGGCTCGCCAGGAACACCGCAGCGCCCGCGAAGTCCTCGGCCAGGCCGTTGCGCCCGACCATCGTGCGCGCGGCGAGCGCCGCCACCTTCTCGGGGTCGTCCGACAGGCGTGCGTTGAGGGGCGTCATGACGAAACCCGGCACGAGGGTGTTGCAGGTGACGCCGTACGGCGACCACGCCTCCGCCTGCGAACGGGCCAGCGACTCCAGCGCCCCCTTGGAGACGCCGTAGGCACCGCTCTGCACGAAGGCGCGGTGTGCCTGCTGGGAGGTGACGTGGATGAGGCGCCCGAAGCCCCGCTCGGCCATGCCGGGCCCGAACCGCTGTCCCAGCAGAAAGGGCGCCTCCAGGTTCACGGCCATGGTCGTGTCCCACACGTCCTCGCCGAGCTCGCCCAGCGGGGGCCGCAGGTTGATCCCGGCGCAGTTGACGAGGATGTCGGGCTCGCCGAACGGCTCGACCGCCTCCTCGGCCGCCGAGCGCACTCCGTCGCGTGTGCCCAGATCCGCGCTCACCCAGGCCGCCCGGCAGCCGTGGGCCGCCAGCTCACCGACCGTCGCGGACAGCTCCGCCTCCCTGCGCGCCACGACCACGACACTCGCCCCCGCACGCGCGAGGGCCTCGGCGATGGCCCGGCCGATACCGGAGCTGCCGCCGGTCACCAGGGCTACTCGGCCGTCCAGGGAGAAGAGTTCGGAGAGGTACGTCTGCGTGGTCATGCCCGCACCCTAGGACGCCCGTTCACGGTGAGGGTGATCGGGGTTCCGCCGCCCGGTTCACCGCGCGGTGAGGGGGTACCCGGTCCGCGCTCGACGGTGCGGGGCTCTCCCCTGCCCGAGGAGGGCCGTCCGACCGTCCCGTACGCAGGAGGGACGATCACCATGAGCACGAGCCACCACACCCCGTCGCAGGCCGAGGGTGAGCGCGAGGAAGCCGAGACCCCTTGGGCCCACCACCCCGACACGGAGTACACGACGCCTTCGCAGGCCGAGGGCGAGCGCGACGACACCCCTGAAACGACCGAGGACACCGCCGGCCCCGGCAGCGGTTCGTGACACGCGCCGACGGCGGTGTGAGCCCGTCGACCGCGGGCACTCGGAGCCGTCGGCGGATCCGCCCGGGCCGCCGTTCCACGCTGGAGGTGAAGGAACATGGGTCACGGTGGGAACGTCATCGACGAGCTGGTGACCGATCATCGCGAGGTCGAGGAGTTCTTCGGCCGGATCGAGGCGCTGCCGTCCGGTGACAAGGACCGCAAGCTGCACGCCGACCAGGCCACGATGGAGCTGGTCCGGCACTCGGTCGCCGAGGAGGCCTACCTCTATCCGGCCGTGCGCGAGTACGTGGCGGGCGGGGACGCCATCGCCGACAAGGAGATCGACGATCACTCCGCGGCCGAGCGGATCATGAAGGACCTGGAGGGATGCGACGCCGACGATCCCGAGTTCGACCGGCTCGTCGGGATGCTGATGAGCGAGGTCCGCTCGCACATCGCCGACGAGGAGGAGAACCTCTTCCCCCGGCTTCGCGCCGTCTGTCCCCCGGACACGCTCGACGACCTCGGTGACAAGGTGCGGCAGGCGAAGAAGCTGGCACCGACCCGCCCGCACCCGTACGCCCCGGACAAGCCGCCGGCCAACAAACTGCTGGCCCCGGGAGCCGGCCTGGTCGACCGCCTGCGCGACGCGCTGACGGGACGCGGCAAGGAGGCCTGACCAGGCGCGCGACGGCCGGGCGTGCGGCCGCCGGCACCGAGCGCGCTCAGGCGATGAGTGCCTGCCCCGGGCCGAGGCGCTCCTCGAGTGCCGTGCGGTGCAGGGTGGCCACGGGGGCGAGGAGGTCGGGGTGGCGCAGCAGTGCCGCCGCTCGGCGGTCGTGGGCGTCGGGGGACACCAGGCGCCGGAAGTCGATCGGCGAGTGGGCCGTATGGCCGCCTCCGGCGATCGCGCCGACCGCGAGGCGGGCCAGTTCGCCGTCGGTGAGCAGGCAGGCCGCCCAGCTCGCCACGATCTCGTCGACCCAGGTGCGCCAGGCGCCGTCGCCCGCGTCGTCGTCGGGGCCGGTCGCGTCCGCGCCGGTGATCCAGTCCAGACCGGCCGAGCCGCCGGGCCCCGCCATACCGACCAGCGCGGCGTCCGTCGGCGTCGGGTATCTCAGCCATGCCGCGACGGTGACGGCCTGCCGGGCCTGCGCCTCGCCCAGGGCGGCGGCCAGTGCGCCGCCGCACGCGGGGTAGGAGCGCGTCAGCCACTGGGTGGTCGCCGCGATGAGCGGGGAGAGATCTGCGAGCACAGGCGGGCCGTCCGGAGTACGGGCGAGGGAGCGGCCGAGTTCCTGGCGACCGGCCGCTCCATCAGATCAACGGGGAACCATCGACGGTAGCCCGTCACCCCCGGCCGCGGACATGCCTGCCGGCTGGTGAGCGGCGTGGCCTCGCCCACACCGGGACACGGACGACTGCTGGTTCAGGCCCCCACCCGGCCAACCGGGGCGCCGGCCGTCGCCCGCTCGGGCCCGGCGAGGTGGTAGACGTGGAAGGCCCGGCCGATGACCGGCTGGGCGACGTTGCGCACCTTCACTCCGCCGCTGGTCATGCCGTGCTCCGTGCCGAGGTGCGCGTGCCCGTGGACGGCCAGGTCGGCGCCGGCCGCGTCGATCGCCTCGGCCAGCAGGTAGCTGCCGAGGAACGGGTAGATCTCGGGAGGCTCGCCGGCCAGGGTGTCGGGTACCGGGGAGAAGTGGGTGAGGGCGATGCGTACGTCGCAGTCCTGCCCCTCCAGCTCCTCCAGGGCGGTCCGCAGGGTGTCGGCGCAGCGGCGCGAGTACCGGACGAACTCCTTCATGACCGGCTCGCCGAACTCGCCGGCGCAGCGCCCCACGAATCCGCCGCCGAACCCCTTCGTACCGGCCACGCCGATGCGCGCGTCGCCGCTGCCCACCACGGTCGCCTGCCCTTCCAGGACCCGTACGCCCGCGTCCTGGAGGACGGCGGTGACCTCGTCGGGGCAGTCGGCGTGGTGATCGTGGTTGCCGAGGACGGCGACCACCGGGACCGCCAGGCCCTCGATCTCGCGCGCCACCACCCGGGCCTCCTCGGGCGTGCCGTGTCGGGTGAGGTCCCCGGCCAGCAGCAGGACGTCGGCGCTGTCCGGCAGGGTCTCGAAGGCGGGGCGGAGCAGGCCCTTGCTCTCGGGCCCCATGTGGATGTCCCCGACGGCCGCTATCCGGATCATTCGACCTCCTCGGCGTGGTCGGGCACGGCGGTGTCCGCGGCCACGATGTCGCAGTGGACCGGGGTTCCCGGCAGCTCTGCGCGGGCCAGGCCGAGGATGTCGTCCCGGCACTGCACGGACGGCACAGTGCCGGTCAGCAGGACCGCCTCGCCGCGGATCTCGATGCGGACACCCAGCTCGCCGAGGTCCCCTGCGGCGAGGTGGTCGGCGAGATGGGCCACGCGGTAGTCCAGGTTCTGCGCTCCGCCGGCGCCAGCCGCGGTCCTGGCGGCGTGTTCGCTCATCGGGGCTCCTCCCGCGGTGCGATGACGTCGAGACGTTCGAGGAGGAAGAAGAACGCGGCGGGCATCGGTTCGTCCTCGCACGATCCGCGTAGGTCCTCCCAGTCGACCTTCTCGCGCAGGGCTCGGGCGACGGCGAGCGCGGGCCCGAAGTCGCAGTAGTGCTCGGAGAAGGCTTCGACCAGGCCCCGCATGAGTTCGGTCGGCGGCAGGACGGGCATGTGCACCGAGTCGACCGGGACGTCCTGCGCCAGGGCCAGCAGGTCCGTGGTGACCGGGCGGTGCGCCAGTTCGAAGAGGAAGTCGACGTCCTGGCCGAGGCACGTGGTCTTCATCAGCCAGTCCTCCGGAGGAGTGCGGACCGTCAGTCCGGCTTCGGCCAGTGTCCGCGCCACCGCTTCGGCGTCCGCGCGGCGCACGCAGAAGTCGGCGTCGTGCTGCAGATGCCCGCTCCCTCCGTGGGCGTACACGGCCACGCTGCCGGCCAGGGCGAACCGGTGCCCCTTGCGTTTCAGCAGCGCGCCGACCTGTTTCGCCGCCTCCAGGATCGCCTGGCTGCGATCACGGGGCAGTTCGTGGTCGTTTAGCGCCTGCGACCGGGCCTGCGCCGGCGGCTGGAGCGGGCTCTCCCCGACCGGGCGCAGCTCCGGAAGCCCGGGTTGCCGAGCGGGCGTCGCACTCTCCCGGTTCTCCGTCATGCCGACTCCATTCGCCGTCCGAGGTCGGGCGCGGGCCCCTGGCAGAGCCCGGGGTGGGCTGGAAAGCCTCCGAGTACCCGGCCCTTCCGACTTCGATACGGCGCGCTTACGCCATGGCGTGCGGATCAGGTCCTGCCCGGCCCTGCGCTCACGCCGCGGTGTAGCCGAGCTGGCGTCTCATGAAGGGGGTCATGAGCGTCTTCGCCTTGGCGAGTGTCGTGGTGCGGCTGCCGAGGACCGCCGTCTCGCCGCCCGGCACGGGCAGCAGGGTCACGCCGTCGGCCGGGCCGAACGGGACGATGATCGGGGTGCGGTGGATCGGCCGGTAGAAGCGGGGCTCCTTGCGGTGCTTGCCGGCGCTGTTGAGATAGGCGCGGATGTTGTGGGCGGCCAGGTCCGCCTGGGCGAGCGCGGCCGGGGTGATCTTGATCTCGGTGGCGTCGTTCACGTCGCCGACCGCGAACACGTCCAGCCATCCCTGCACGCGCAGCGCCTGGTCGACCTTCACGTGTCCCGCCCGGTTCAGCCAGTCCCCGTGCCCGGCCAGCCGCAGCCAGAGGGTGTTGGGCGTGGTGCCGGTCGCCCAGAAGGAGTGGTCGGCCTCGATGATGCCGCCCTGGGCGTCGCGGTACGTGCCGAAGTCGAATCCGGGGGACATGAAGGCGTCGAGCCGCACCTCCACGTCGTGGGACTCCAGCCAGGACCGCGCCTTGCGCCCGGCCCGTGTGCTGCCCGTGGAGTGCAGCAGTTCCGGCCCGGAGTGGGCGAGCGTGACCCGGGCGTCCGGCCGGGCGAGCCGGATCTCGGCGCTGAGCTCGACCCCGGAGGGCCCGCCGCCGACGACCAGGACGTGCCCGGCGCCGGCGATCTGCTGCTGGTGCCCGGCGAAGGACTTCGCGGCCTCCTCGGCGGTGGTGCCGGTGAAGCGGGCCGGTTCGGGGTAGTCGGCGCCGGTGGCGATGACCAGCACGTCGTACGGGAGCCGCTCCCCCGTCGCCAGCACCACCTCGCGCTCGGTGGTGTCGATGCGGACCGCCTTGCCTACCACCACGCGGCCGTTGGTCAGCAGCCGGTCGTAGGGGATGAACGGGGTGAACGACCAGTCCGGGCGCACTCCGGCGCGCAGGGAGGCGATGCGGTGGAAGAAGACGTCCTTGCGGTCCACCAGCGTGACCCGCGCCGTCGCGTCCAGTCGCTTGGCCAGCCGGACGCCGGCGTAGCCGCCGCCGATCACCAGTACGTCGCCGTCGAGCACGCCGAGTCTCCTGTGCTGGGGGATGGAGGAGAGGGTGCGGCGACGGGAGGGCCGTCGTCGGCACCCCCTGTCGGCGAGGGTAGCGCTTGAAACTTAAAGAGGTAGCTGAGGCACCGTGTGCGTTCTGTGAAAGGTGCGCCCTATGGGGCGTCGTTGCTCAGACGAGCGCTGAGGTGTGTGCCCAAATGAGCGCCGCGGTGAGCGCACAAAAGCCGACGTCCAGGCCGGCCCGTGCGGGCCCGCCTGGACGTCGGGGGTGGATCGATCAGCCTCAGACGAGGTCGAAGCGGTCCGCGTTCACGACCTTGACCCACGCCTTGACGAAGTCGCTCACGAACTTCGCCTTGGCGTCGTCGCTCGCGTAGACCTCGGCGAGCGCGCGCAGCTCGGAGTTCGAGCCGAACACGAGGTCGGCACGGGTGCCGGTCCACTTGACCGCGCCGGAGGCGTCACGGCCCTCGAACGTGGTCTGGTCCGCGGACGTCGACTTCCACTCCGTGCCCAGGTCGAGCAGGTTGACGAAGAAGTCGTTGGTCAGCTTGCCCGGGGTCTCGGTGAAGACGCCGTGCTTCGAGCCGTTGGTGTTCGCACCCAGGACGCGCAGGCCACCGACGAGGACCGTCAGCTCGGGCGCGCTCAGGCCGAGCAGGTTCGCCTTGTCGAGCAGCAGGTACTCGGCCGGCAGGCGGTTGCCCTTGCCGAGGTAGTTGCGGAACCCGTCGGCGGCCGGCTCCAGCGCGGCGAAGGACTCCGGGTCGGTGTGCTCCTCGGTCGCGTCGACACGGCCCGGGGTGAACGGCACCTCGATGTCGTGACCGGCGTCCTTGGCGGCCTTCTCCACGGCGGCGGAGCCGCCGAGCACGATCAGGTCGGCCAGGGAGACCTTCTTGGCGCCGGAGTTGAACTCCTGCTGGATGCCCTCGAGGGTGCGCAGCACCAGCGCGAGCTGGTCGGGGTCGTTGGCCTCCCAGTTGCGCTGCGGCTCCAGGCGGACGCGGGCGCCGTTGGCACCGCCGCGCTTGTCGCTGGAGCGGAACGTCGAGGCCGACGCCCAGGCGGCGCTGACCAGCTGCGAGACGGTCAGGCCCGAGTCGAGGAGCTTGGCCTTGAGGGCCGTGACGTCCGCGGCGTCGATGGCCTCGCCCTCGGCCTGCGGCAGCGGGTCCTGCCACAGCAGCGTCTCCTCCGGGACCTCCGGGCCGAGGTACAGGGACTTCGGGCCCAGGTCACGGTGGGTCAGCTTGTACCAGGCGCGGGCGAAGGCGTCCGCGAACTGGTCCGGGTTCTCGTGGAAGCGCTTGGAGATCTCGCCGTAGATCGGGTCGAAGCGCAGCGAGAGGTCGGTCGTGAGCATCGTGGGCCGACGCTTCTTCGACGCGTCGTGGGCGTCGGGGATGATCTCCTCGGAGTCCTTGGCCACCCACTGGTGGGCGCCGGCGGGGCTCTGGGTCAGCTCCCACTCGTAGCCGAAGAGGATGTCGAAGAAGTCGTTGCTCCACTGGGTGGGCTTGGTGGTCCAGGTGACCTCGAGACCGGAGGTGATGGCGTCGCCGCCCTTGCCGGTGCCGTAGGTGGACTTCCAGCCCAGGCCCTGCTCCTCCATGGAGGCGGCCTCGGGGTCGTTGCCGACCGCGTCGGCCGGGCCGGCGCCGTGGGTCTTGCCGAAGGTGTGGCCACCGGCGATGAGGGCGACGGTCTCCTCGTCGTTCATCGCCATGCGGCGGAACGTCTCACGGATGTCGCGGGCCGCGGCGATCGGGTCCGGGTTGCCGTTGGGGCCCTCGGGGTTGACGTAGATGAGGCCCATCTGGACGGCGCCGAGCGGGTTCTCCAGCTCACGGTCGCCGGTGTAGCGCTGGTCGTCGAGCCAGGTGGTCTCGGGACCCCAGTACACGTCCTCGTCGGCCTCCCAGACGTCGGCGCGGCCGCCGCCGAAGCCGAAGGTCTCGAAGCCCATCTGCTCCAGGGCGACGTTACCGGTGAGGATCATGAGGTCGGCCCAGGAGATGGACTGGCCGTACTTCTTCTTGACCGGCCACAGCAGACGGCGGGCCTTGTCGAGGTTGCCGTTGTCCGGCCAGCTGTTCAGCGGCGCGAAGCGCTGCTGACCGCGGCCGCCACCGCCGCGGCCGTCGCTGATGCGGTAGGTGCCGGCGCTGTGCCAGGCCATACGGATCATCAGCGGGCCGTAGTTGCCGAAGTCGGCGGGCCACCAGTCCTGCGAGCTGGTCAGCACCTCGGCGATGTCCTGTTTGAGGGCCGCCAGGTCGAGGTTCTTGAACGCCTCGGCGTAGTCGAACTCCTCACCGAGCGGGTTCGCGACCACAGGGTCCTTGGCGAGGATCTTCAGGTTGAGCCGCTCCGGCCACCACTGACGGTTGCCGCCGCCCTGCGTGGGGTGCGCGGCGCGGTCGTGCGCGACGGGGCAGCCACCGGTGCCCTCAGCCTTCGCGTCAGTGACGATCGCATCGGGGTTCTCAGCCATGGGAAACCTTCCGAACTAGGTGGATCACAGTGCTCGGGGTGCACTGGTGGGGGTTGAACAGGCGGGGCACAGGCCCCAGTAGATGACCTCGGCCTCGTCGATCGAGAAGCCGTGGTCGTCGGACGCGGTGAGGCAGGGCGCCTCGCCGACCTCGCAGTCGACATCGGCGACGACGCCGCACGACCGGCACACGACGTGGTGGTGGTTGTCGCCGACACGCCCCTCGTACCGGGCCGGGCTGCCGGCCGGTTCGATGCGGCGTATGAGCCCCGCCGCGCTGAGCGCGTGGAGGCCCTCGTACACCGCTTGCAGGGAGACATGGCCTACGCGATCACGCACCCCGGAGGCGATGGCCTCGACACCGAGGTGGTCACCGGCCCGGACGGCCTCCAGCAGCGCGACACGCGCGGCGGTCACCCGCAGGCCGGCACCGCGCAGCTCCTCGGCGGGGGTCGGAGTCTGGGATGCGGTCATGGCAGACAACCTACACGGCTAAACACGAATGATTCAAGAAAACGAATGATGAAAGTCTGGTGTGTCGCCCGCGGCCTCGGGAGGATCCCCCGGTGACGGCTCCGGAACACGCCGCCACCGTCTTCGGCCGGCTCCGTGCCGACGGCACCGAGCAGATCCTGTTCAGCCACGACGCCCGCACCGGACTGCGCTCCGTGATCGTCGTGCACGACACACGCTCGGGCCGGCCCTGGGCGGCGTACGGATGCACGGCTGCGCCGACGAGCACGCGGCTGGACGACGTTGCTCGGCGGGCGCGGGCCATGACCCTGAAGGCGTCGGCCGCCGGGCTCGACCTCGGCGGCGGCTGGAGCGTCGTCATCGGCGATCCGGCCCGCGACAAGAACAAGGAACTGCTGCGCGCCCACGGCCGGTTCATCGCCACTCTCGGCGGGCGCTTCGTCCCGGTGAACGACATCGGTATGACCCAGGCCGATCTCAAGGTGATCGGGCGCGAGGCCGCTCCGGTGTGCGACAGCGGGGACCCGTCGTCCATGACGGCGCTCGGAGTGCTCGAGGGCATCCGCGCCTGCCTGCGTGCCGACGGCGCGGACGGCGCTCTCGCCGGGGTGCGGGTGTGCGTGCAGGGGGTCGGCAACGTGGGCACGGCGCTCGCCGGGCTGCTGGCCGCCGAGTCCGCCGAGTCCGCCAAACTGGTCGTCGCCGACACCGACGCCGCACGCGCCGCCGACGGGGCGAAACTCCTCGGAGCGCGCGTCGTCGACCCCGACGCCGTGGTGCGCACCGACTGCGACGTCCTCGCGCCCGGCGCCATGGGCGCCGTGGTGAACGACGCGACGTTGCCCGAGCTGCGCTGCCGGATCATCGCCGGCGGCGCCAACACCGTGCTCGCCGCGCCCGGGCACGCCGCCGCGTCGGCGGATCGCGGCATCCTGTACGCCCCGACTTCTGCGTGAACGCCGGCGGGCCGGCCTTCCTGGAGGAGCAACTCCTGGGCCACGACCGTGCACGGGCCGAACGACGGGGCCGTCAGGTCCGCGCCCGTTTGGCCGAAGTGATCGCCCCGGGCGCGCCGAACGGGCGTCACGACCACCGAGGCCGCGGTGGACCTCGCCGAGGCACGGCTACGAGCGGCACGGGCGCGTGACAGGACGAGCTCGGCCTGACCCGTTCGCCCGCGGGCCCCCGCCGGGGAACCCTGCGCTGGGGCGACGCCCCCTCCCCCGGTTCCGTCCGCTAGCGCACATGGCACCCCGGGCGTCCCCCAAAGCGCGAAAAAACGTCTCGCCCTGCATCGCGGGATGCCATTCCGTCAACGCCTTGACGTGGCCGACATCCCACTCGTACTCGATGGAGGTACATCGCATGCTCGGCAGACATACCGCGGCCGGCCGCCGCGTCGCCCTCACCGCTCTCGGCGCCCTCGTCCTCGCCGGGGCCGGATCCGCCGCCACGGCCGCGCCGCCGCCCGCGCCCTCGTCCACGGCCGCGCAGACCCTCGGCGCCGACCGGCCGCCGGCAGCGGTGCTGCGCGCCATGGAGCGTGATCTGAAGCTGAAGCCGGGTCAGGCGGCGGAACGGCTGGTCAACGAGGCGGAGGCGGGCGCCCGTGCGGGCCGTCTGCGCAACGCCCTCGGCAAGCACTTCGCGGGGGCCTGGGTGCGCGGGGCGACCTCCGCCGAGCTCACCGTAGCCACCACCCGTGCAGCCGACGTGTCCGCCATCGAGGCCCAGGGCGCGAAGGCCGCGGTCGTCAAGCAGCCGTTGACCGAGCTCCGGGACGTGAAGAACAAGCTGGACTCGACCGCCCGCAGCCTCAAGACCCGCGACACACCGGTCTGGTACGTGGACGTCCCGGCCAACCGGGTCGTCGTACAGGCGACCAAGCGGTCCGCCGCCACCGCCTTCATCAAGGCAGCCGGCCTCGAGGACAAGGGCGTGGGCATCCGGGTGTCGGCCGAGCGGCCGCGGGTGCTGGACGACGTGGTCGGCGGCGACGCCTACTACATCGAGAGCTCCGCCCGGTGCTCCGTCGGGTTCTCCGTCACCAAGGACGAGCAGCAGGGCTTCGCCTCGGCGGGCCACTGCGGCGACCCGGACGACTCGACCGCCGGCTACAACCTGGCCGACCAGGGCAAGTTCCAGGCGTCCACGTTCCCCAGCAAGGACATGTCCTGGATCGCCGTCAACGGCGACTGGACGGCCACGGCCGAGGTGAAGGGCGAGGGCGGCCAGCGCACGCAGGTCACCGGCTCGGTCCAGGCGCTCGTCGGGGCGTCGATCTGCCGCTCCGGCTCCACCACCGGCTGGCACTGCGGCACCATCCAGCAGCACGACACGAGTGTCAGCTACTCCCAGGGCGTCGTCGACGGCGTCACCGAGACCACGGTGTGCGCGGAGCCGGGTGACTCGGGCGGTCCCTACCTCTCCGGCTCCCAGGCACAGGGTGTGACGTCGGGCGGCTCGGGCAACTGCACGAGCGGCGGGGTCACCTTCTACCAGCCGATCAACCCGATCCTCAGCGACTTCGGGCTCGTCCTGAAGACCACGCCCCCTCAGTCCGGCACTCCCGCTCCGCCGGAGAACGCCGTGGACACCTGGGCCGCGGGCCGCGTCTACGAGGCCGGTGCCACCGTGACCCACGCGGGTGTGCGGTACCAGTGCCTGCAGTCCCACCAGGCACAGGGCGGGTGGTCGCCGGTCGCCACTCCGTCCCTGTGGCAGCGGCTGTAGGAGTCGTACGGCTCGGGCGGTGCGGGAGCTGGTTCCCGCACCGCCCGTTCCCGTTTCCGGCCGCTGTTTGCTCCGCTCCCCCGCCGGCTTCCTAGTCCTCGGCGAGGAGCGCGTACGCGGTGGCGACGAACGCGTCGCGGGCGCGGAACCGGCGGGTGCACAGCGCGACCAGGGCCGTGCCCGTGTCGGGCCGGAAGCCCAGGAAGGCCTGCTGGCCGAGGGTCGCCCCGCTGTGGAAGTACATCGGTCCGCCGTTCGTGGGGTGCCGGAACCATGCCACCGTGTGGATGTGGCGGCGGTCCAGTCCGCGCCGGAGCACCGGGGTGCGTACCGCCCGCAGCGCGCCGGCGAGCGGGGAGCCGGCCGGGTCGAGGTGGGCTTCGAGGAACGTCAGCAGGTCGTGCGGGGTGGCGCGGACGGCACCCGCCGCCTGGAAGCCGCCGGCGTCGAAGGCGAGCGTGGGCGTGCGCCCGTCCTTGCCGTGTCCGACGGCGTCGGTCTTCGGATCCTCCGCCGCCAGGGCGGTGCCGCTCAGGCCGAGCGGCCGCAGCACATGGGCGCCGAGCAGTTCCTCCCACGGCGTGCCGGTCACCGCGGCGACGGCGTGGCCGAGCACGGCGACACCGAAGTTGGAGTAGCGCCACCGGGTGCCGGGCCGGTGACGGGGGCGATGGCGCAGGAAGGCCTCGGTCACCCGCTCGGCCGGATAGCGACCGTAGGGGTCGGTGCGCCAGGCCGGCAGCGCCCGCAGGTAGAAGTCGCCCGGCAGCGCGGGCAGTCCGGCGGTGTGCGTGATGAGGTGGGCGAGGGTCACCGGCGCGCTGTCGGTGCGCCGGTCCGGGTCCAGGCAGGCGGCGGCCGGCTCGCCCCCGGTCAGCAGGCCGCGCTCGACGAGCCGGGCCAGCAGGAGTCCGGTGAACGCCTTCGACGCCGAGCCGATCTCGTAGCGCAGGTCCTGCCGCGGGACCGGCGGGGGTGGCGCGGAGCCGCCGCAGTGCAGGGTGCGGCGGCCGCACCGGGAGACGGCGAGGACGACGTCGGGCGCGTCCACGGCGTCCACCGCGCTCTCCACCCGCTCGCGCAACGCGTCGTCACCGACGGCGCCGGCCGGGACCTGGCCCGCGTGAGGCTCGTCCAGGTCGGGGGCGACCCCCGGCCAGGGCATGGACCGGCCGGTCATGGGGTGGCGTGCGTCAGCTCGGCGAGGGAGCGGGAGGTGGCCAGCACGGAGGCGAAGGCGGCGACCAGCGTCGGGTGGTAGATCATGTCGAACACCTCGTCCGGTTCACCCTCGGGCATCGTGCGTACGGCCGGCATGGCACCGTCGGGCTGCTGCGCGGCGGCGAAGCTCTGCCAGGCCCGTTCGTCCAGGGTGGGCCGGGGCAGACAGGCGTCGACGACGAGGAGTTCGCCGAGCAGGTCCCAGCGCTCGAGGTCCAGCCAGTCGTCGATCCAGACGGGCAGCCAGGTGGCGAGGTAGTCGGCGATGTGCGGCGGCAGGCCTTCGGGGTGCTCGCCCCAGTCGGTGAGGTGGAACACCGTGTGGGTGACGTCGTAGGCGATGTGCCCGCTGACCGTCCAGGGCTCGGGAGTTCGGCCCAGCCAGGTGGAACCGACGATGTCCGCCTCGGCGATGCGGGGCGTGAGGCCGAAGCGGCGCTGGAACGCGGAGAGTCCGAGGCGTCGGGTCGGGTCCAGTTCGAGGGCCGCCCAGCTGTCGAGCCGGTGGTAGAGGACGGTGGCACGCTCCACCTCGGGCTCGCTGTACCCGAGTTCCTTGTACGGGAGGTACACCTCGAACGGGATCGGCGAGAGCGGTTCGATGCGCTGGCCGCGCACCAGCATGCGACCGCCGTCCAGGGTGTGCCGCCAGGTGTGGTCGAGGAGCCGGCGCGCGAGGTCGGCCTGCCGCGATCCGGCCACTCCCTCGCGGAACAGCACCCGGCAGATCAGGGCCAGTTCACCGACCGGCTTGAAGCGCTCCAGGAAGCCCACTTCGGGGTCGACGTCGGGCTCCAGGCGGAATCCGTCGCGATGGGCCCACAGCCACTCCAGGGCGCGAACGCCGACGGTGTGCATGAGACGGGTGTCGGTCATCCGGGCACTCCTTGTCCCGTGTACGCGGCGTCTGAGTCTGCGAAGCCCTCTCCCGCAAGGCACTTGAGGGTCTGTGCCGCCGCGAAGGCGGCCATCAAGGTGGAGTGGTAGCAGCGCAGGAAGTCCGGCTCCCGATCCGCGCCGGGGCCGTCCCCGTGGTCCTGCTCCGGGAGCGCTCCGGAGTCGTGCTGGGCCCGCGCGATCCGGGTCCAGGCATGCCCCAGGGTCGCGGGATCGGGCGGGTCCGGGAGGCTCGCGGCCACGACCAGCAGCTCGCAACTGAGGTCCCACATACCGGCGTCCAGGCAGGTGTCGAGCCAGGGCGGCAGCCAGTGGGCCAGGTAGGCGGCGAGGTCGGCGGGGACGCCAGCCGGGGTGCGGCCCCAGTCGGTGAGATGGAAGACGACGTGGGTGAGCGCGTATCCCGAGGAGCGCTCGAAGGTCCACGGTTCGGGAAGTCCGCCCAGCCAGGTGCGTCGCAGCGCCTGCTCGGCCCGCTCCGGCCGGTGGATGCCGCTGCGCCGCTCGGCCTTCAGGACGCCGAGCCGGCGGGTCGGGTCCTGCTCGGTGAGCCGCCAGCTGCGGGTACGGGCCGTCGTGCCGGCGGCGGCCTCGTACCCGGCGTGCCGCAACCCGGCCGCGGCGAAGACGGAGTAGATCTCCAGGGGGTACGTCGCGAAGGGTTCCAGCCGCTGCAGCCGCAGGAACAGCTCGCCCCGGCCGGTCTGTTGCCAGGCGAAGCGCAACAGGTCGGCCGCGCGGGCGTGCAGCGGGTCGGTCGGCCGCGTGTGCGCGCGGACGCTCGCGCAGGTCTGGGCCAGTTCCCCGAGCGGTTTCCAGGTGGCGTCCACGTGGCCGTCGAGGGTGAGCGCGTCCTCCCCGAGCGCGAAGTCGTCGCGGTGGGCGGACAGCCAGGCGAACGCGGCGGCTGCGACCTCGCGGATCTCGCCGACGCCCGGGGCGCTCACGCCCAGGGCAGTCATACGAGGGCTCCGGCCGTCCGCATGACACGAGCGGCCTGTACCTGAAGGGCGACCCGGGGGTCGTTGCCGCCCATGAGTTCTACGAAGTCCAGCCCGGCTTCGAGGCCGAGCGCGTCGGGGACCCCGTCGAGCAGGGTCAGCCAGCGCCCGGCGCCGGCCGCCTGCTGCCAGTCCCTGCGTCGGACGGCCCGTACGAAGCCCCGGGCCACGTCGACCGGGCGGCGCCGTGCCGCGCGGGCCACGCCGCAGTCCTCGCCGGGTACCGCGAGCGGTGCCAGGACGGCGAGTTGATGCGTCAGCGCCTGCCAGGCCGCCTCGTCGAGCCAGCTTGCGTCGGGTTCGCCGCCCTCGTCCTCGAAGGGCGCACCGGGTGGTCCTTGGGCACCGGTCAGGGGCGTGTCGAGCCGCCGCAGGGTGCGACTCATCGCCCAGTGGCTCCACTTGACGGTGGGCGCCGCGTCGGCGCGGGGCGGGAAGGCCTCCACCGTCTTCCGGAACACGGCTAGTGCCTCCGGATCGGGTGGGGCGGGGAAGAGTACGTGCGGCAGCAGCAGGTCTGCTCCCAACACGCGTACGGCCGCGAGGTCGAGGCTGCCCTCGATCTCCTCCACGGCCCCGGTGCCGATGCCGGACATGCGCACGTGGTCCCCGCCCCGAAGAGCGGAGACCACGTCGGACGCAAGGTCCTGCACCGCGCCCTGCAAGAGGGCCGAAGTGCCTGACTGCTCCATTCAGCCTGCTCCCGTCGTCCGCTCAGCCCTTCTTGGGGCGGGGGGTCGGCGGGGACAGCAGCAGCTTGGTGTCTGCGGAGAGCAGCGCCAGGGCGGCGCACTCACGGCTGTCGCGGAAGACACCGTCGGGTTCGGCAGGGTCAAGTGCCGCCTCGAGGTCGGTCCGGACGCCGGTGAGGTCTTCGAGGGCCTTGTCAACGGAAGGCATATCACCATCTCCTCTGGTTCAGCCATAGCCTTCACGACTCAGATCACCATATGTCCACAAAAGGCGCATCTTTTCCCACAAAACTCACTAGTCCACTTGTTCAACATTTCGGACGAATGATAAAGCTTTAAGCGATAAATCCGTCGCCCTTATCTCGAATTATGCGTTAACAACTGAGCGGTCTCCTGCTAATAATTCGGCCATCGCCACCGCGCCCCGGCACCCCGGGGCCGCCGTTCCCCGAGTCATCCGCACGAGAGGCCCCCTCATGCGCTCGACCAGATACGCCCTCAGATTCGCAGTGTCCTCGTCCGTTCCCTCGACGACATCACCCTGGAGCACGTGCCGCCCCCCTACCCGGGGACGACGAACTCCTGGTGCGCACCACGGTCGTCGGGATATGCGGCTCCGACACCCATGCCGCGGCCGGCCACCAATATCGAGGCCGCCCTCGTCGAGCCACTCGCCACCCCGGTGCAAGCCGTGGCGAAGGCCGGCGATCTCACCGGCCGCACGGTCGCCGTCCTCGGCGCTGGCCCCATCGGCCTGCTCACCCTCCTCGCCGCCCGGCACGCGGGCTCCGCCCGGATCGCCGTCACCGACGTCATGGCCGGCAAGCGTGAGCGCGCGCTGCGGCTCGGCGCCGACGCGGGTTTGCCCGCCGACGCCCCCGACCTGGTCGAACGGACCCACGCCGCGCTCGGCGGTCCGGCCGACGTCGTCCTCAGCCGAGATCGTCACCTCCACCTATCCGCTGGAGGACGCCGCCAAGGCCTTCGCCGCGTCCGTCGATCCCGAGCAGGTCAAGGTGCTGGTCACCATGGACGGTTCGTAGATCGGGGCCAAGATCCGGTGCCCGGACGGGTCCCGGGCAATATGGGAAGCTGCACGACCGAAGCCACGGGGAAGGAGGGGCACGGTGACCGCCCGTACGCGACTGTCGCAGGCCGCCGTCGAGGAGCGTCGCCAGGCGGTGCTCCAGTACGTCGCCGAGCACGGTGAGACCCGTATCGACGACCTTGCCCGGCAGTTCGACGTCAGTCTGATGACGATGCACCGGGACCTGGACGATCTCGCCGGGCGGCATCTGCTGCGCAAGGAGCGCGGCCGGGCCGTCGCCTTCCCCGCCCTCACCATGGAGACCGCCACCCGTTTCCGTGAGAACAGCGCCCTGGCGGCCAAGAACGCCCTGTGCGCGGCCGTCGCCGGCCGGATCCGGCCGGGCAGCACGGTACTCATGGACGACTCGACGACCCTGTTCCCCCTGATCCCCCGGCTGGCCGGGCTGGACCAACTGCACGTCGTCACCAATTCCGTAGGCCTCGCGCAACGACTCGGGTCCGCGCCCGGCGTGAGCGTCACCCTGCTCGGCGGCACCTACCGGGGCGACTTCAACTCCTGCACCGGCCCCAGCGTCACCCGCGCCCTCGCCCAGATCCGGGCCGACCTCGCCCTGATGTCCGCCACCGCCATCATGGAAGGCCGCCTCTTCCACCCCCTGAACGACTACGTCGAGGTGAAGCGGGCCATGATCGCCTCCGCCGAACAGACGCTGCTGCTGGCGGACCACTCGAAGTTCGGCAAGGCCGCCACGTACGCGTACGGCACCGTGGCCGACTACGGCGCCGTCATCACCGACACCGCGACCCCCGACGCCGAACTCGCGGCCATCCACGGCCTCGGAGTCCGCGTCGAGATGGTCGAACCCGAAGAGCCCTCCCCGTGATACACACCCGCTTCGCCACGCCGAGCGCCTAGCGTCCCAGCGAGATCGAGATGGCGACGCCCGCGCCCCCGGTCGAGGCGGTGCTGTTCGACTTCAGCGGCGTACGGGGAACTCACCGCCCCGGACGCCTGGGTCCCCTATCCCGACACCGAACCGATCCTGCGCGCCCTGCGTGAGCGCGGGCTGCGCATCGGCATCGTCAGCGATTTCGCCTGGGACCTGCGCACCCACCTGGCCCACCACGGGCTGGACGATCTGATCGACACCTGCGTCATCTCCTACGAGCAGGGGCGCGAGAAGCCAGACCCGCAGCTGCTCCTCAAGGCCTGCGCCGACCTCGGCACCGCCCCCCGCCCTGCCGTCGGAGCAGCGCACCGGTGAGCGCGGTCTGGCGGAGGTACTGCGGCTCGTCCCCTGACGGCCCGACCGCGGTCGCCGCTGTCGCACGCGACAACCAGTGGTCGACCAAATGATGCGCCCGGATCTCTTCATCCGGATGCGCCCACCCCTTCGACCCTTCAGCAAATCCCCAGCTAGAGGCACCATCTGGGCAATGTGCCACCCGTCACATGGGCGCCGGGAACGAATCTTCCTGTTTACTTGTTCGGACAGTAAACGGCGCGACTGAGCGTCGGTTCGTCACGGCCGCTGCGCGTGCAGCGGCCCCGTCCGCGAAGCAAGGAATGTGATCATGTCGACGGCCTTTGAGTCCTACGACCTCGCCGGTACGCGTCTGTCGAACCGGATCGTGATGGCCCCGATGACCCGCAGCCGTGCCTACGGCCCCGGGCAGTCCCCCACCGACCTGATGGCCGAGTACTACGCGCAGCGGGCGGGCGCCGGGCTGATCGTCACGGAGGGCACCCAGCCGTCGGTGATCGGCCAGGGCTACCCCGACACTCCGGGCATCCACTCCGCCGAGCAGATCGAGGCCTGGCGGCGGGTGACCGACGCCGTGCACGCCAAGGGCGGTGCGATCTACCTGCAGTTGATGCACACCGGCCGGGTCGGCCACCCGTCCCTGATGGGCCTGACGCCGGTCGGCCCCTCCCCGGTCCAGGCCAAGGGGCAGGTCTACACCCACGAGGGTCCTCAGGACTTCGTCACGCCCAAGGAGCTGACCGAGGACGAGATCCAGGAGACGATCGCCGACTACGTCTCGGCCGCCCGCAACGCCGTCGAGGCCGGCTTCGACGGCGTGGAGCTGCACGGCGCCAACGGCTACCTGATCCACCAGTTCCTCGCCCCGAACAGCAACACCCGCACCGACGGCTGGGGCGGCAGCCCTGAGGCGCGCATCCGCTTCGCGGTCGAGACGGCCAAGGCCACCGCCGAGGCGATCGGCGCGGACAAGGTCGGCTTCCGCATCTCGCCGGCCAACCCCTACAACGACATCGAGGAGACCGACCGCACCGACGTCGAGGCCACCTACACCGCCCTCGTGAACGCGCTCGCGCCGCTGAACCTGGCCTACCTGCACCAGATGGAGGCCCCCGAGGTCCGCGACCTCACGTTGCGCCTGCGCAAGGCGTGGCCCACCACCTTCATCCTCAACCCGTTCACCGGCATGGAGCCCACCGGGCCCGAGGAGCTGAAGCTGCTCGAGGACAACACCGCCGACCTCATCGCCTACGGCGGCCTCTTCCTCGCCAACCCCGACCTGCCCACCCGCCTGCGGCAGGGCGGCCCCTTCAACACCCCCGACCGCGCCACCTCCTTCGGCGGCGACCACAAGGGCTACACCGACTATCCCGCCCTCAACTCGTAACCGACGGCACCGAGTCACACCGCGGCGCCTGACGGATCAGGCCGTCAGCGCTTCGCGACGGCCTCCCGCGCGGCGGGCACCACCTCTTGGGCGAAGACGCTCAGCTGCCGGTCGTGATCCTCGTCCGGCCAGTACGAGAAGCCGTTCATGCCGTACTCCCGGTGCAGTTCGGCGATCCGGTCGACCCACTGCTCGACAGGACCGTCGAACGCGCCGCGGGATCTCTGCCTGATCATCCCGTTGAGGTTGTAGCTCTTGCGGAGTCCGGCCGGATCGCGTCCGGCCCGGGCGGCGGCATCGTCGATGCGGGCGACGGCCTCCCCGAGCCGGTCCAGGCCGAGGAAGCCCAGCGAGGGCATCCAGCCGTCGGCCTTGGTGCCGGTCAGCTCCAGCATGCGGGGGCCGTAGGCACCCAGCCAGATCCCGAGCGAGGGCGACGGCGTGGGCCCCGGATGGACACCGGCCACGCGGTAGTACGCGCCGCCGGCCCGCGCCGAGCGCTCACCGCTCCACATGGCCCGGATGACATCGATCGCCTCCGACAGCGCTTCCAGGGACTCCCTCTTGGTCCTGCGCGGACCGCCCATGGCCTCGATGGCCTCCCAGAAGGCGCCCGCGCCCAGACCGAGTTGCAGCCGGCCCCCGGAGAGCAGATCGAAGCTCGCGGCGGCCTTGGCCAGCATCGCGGGCGGACGCAGCGGCAGGTTGGCCACCGTCGGGACGAAGGTCACCCGTTCGGTCCGGGCCGCCAGAAAGGCCATGAGCGTCCAGGTGTCGTAGAAGGCCTTCTGATACGGGTGGTCCTGGACCGTGACGAAGTCCAGACCCTCCCGATCGGCCTGCAGGGCCCGCCGCAACGGTTGGTCTCCGTCGCCCCACACCGGATCGACATTCGCACCGAAAAGGACAGGCAGACCCATGGTTCCACTCCGCTGTCGGCTCGGGGATCTGCGGTCACCGTACTCCATTGGCCGACCAATGGAATGCGTGGGTGAGATGATTCCCCGATCCACACCACACCGGAGGAGCACGCACCATGCCGCCAGCTTCCGAGCCGATGCCGGGAAAGGACGACGCGGTGCCCACCGTCGCCGGCGCCCCCATGAGCGAGGCGATCTTCCGCGCCGCTCGGGTGCACCGGATCATGGCCGGCGGCCTCCTGCGCGAGACAGGCCTGTATCCGGGCCAGGAGTTGCTGATGATGCAGCTCTGGGAGCGTGGTGAGCAGCGTCAGGCGGACCTGATCAGGACGCTCGGCCTGGATCCGTCCACCGTCACGAAGATGCTGCAGCGCCTCGAACAGTCCGGCTTCGTCACCCGCAGGCCGTCCGCCACCGACCGCCGGGCCGTCGTCGTCAGCACGACGCGGGCCGGTCAGGCCCTGCGCGACCGGGTCCTGCAGGCGTGGCGCGACCTGGAGCAGATCACCGTGCACGGCCTCACCGGCGACGAGTGCGAGCAGGCGATGTATCTGCTGTCCCGGATCGAGGCGAACCTCACGGGCAAGAGCGACGACGGCGCCGAGCCGGCCGTTTAGCCGCTCGGCCCGGCCCACGCGGGCCCTGCATCAACCCGCAGTCGGACTACGCCACGAGCGGGCCGGTGCATGCCGCGCGGGCGGCCGCGATCCCGCGGCCGTGCTCCTCGCCCACTGCCCGAGCGGTCCTGGGTACCCATCTGCCAGTACCCATCTGCCAGTCACGACCCTGGCCCCCCACTTATTGGGTCGGCCAATCAAGGGAATGGCATCAGGTCGCGATGGGGCTTCGACGAGGGCCCGCCTGTCAGAACCGGCTCCGGCTCCACCGCCGAGACGTAGTTCACACACGACGTCCTGTCACACATGACGTGTCGCCCTGGTCAGTGGTGCGTATCCCGCTACTCGGCAAGGAGATCACCGTGGAACCGCGCCTCGACTACTTCGGCAACCCCCTCGCAGGGAAGGTGCTCAGGCACATCAACTCGGCAAGCAAGCTGGTGTCGGACTCGACGCTCCCGGCCACGGTCCAGGAACTGGTGAAGATCCGCGCGAGCCAGATCAACGGCTGCGGCTTCTGCACGGACATGCACACCAAGGACGCCGCCCTCGCCGGGGAGAGCGCACAGCGCCTCCACCTGGTCGCCGCCTGGCGCGAGGCCAAGGTCTTCACGGAGGCCGAGCGTGCCGCGCTGGAACTGGCGGAGCAGGGCACGCGCATCGCCGATGCCGCCGCAGGTGTCACCGACGAGGCATGGGCCAACGCCGGCAAGCACTTCGACGAGGACCAGCTCGTGGCCCTGATGTCCCTCCTCGCCGTCATCAACGCCTACAACCGCATCAACGTCATCAACCAGCAGCCTGCCGGGGACTACCAGCCAGGCCAGTTCGGCTGAGGTCGGCTGCCGATGCGTCACGAGAGAGGTGGATCATGACGGGAGCGAAGGGGACACGGCCGGTCCCGTCGGCAGGAGACCCGTCGGCGGGGCTGCGCGCACTCCCCCGTCCCGTCGCCGTCGTGCCGGCGCTGCCGGACCGGATCGAGGAGTTGGCGGTCCCCTTCACCGTGGTGGCCATGGACCTGGTCACCGGCGCTCCGGCACCGCTCGACCACGGAGACCTCGAGTCCGCGCTGCTGGCCGGCGCGGCCATTCCCGGGATGCTGCCTCCGGTGGACCGTGACGTGCGCACGCTCGTCGACGGTGACGTGGTCGCCCACGTGCCGGTCCTGGCCGACCTGCGGGCGGGGACGGCCAGTTCCCCGTGGGACTTCGGGCGCCCTCAGCGGCTGATCGGCACCGCGTCCCGCACGGCGGGGCGCTTCGTCGACGGGCTGCGCATCGACGGGCCCGGGCTGTACCGGGCCGACGGCCCTTCGACGCCATCCGCCGTCACGGGCGGGACGGCGACTTCTTCCGTAGCGGAGGCCGGTCTGTGAGTACCATCGCGTTCCTCAACATCGGCATGCACGGGCACATCAACCCCACCCTGCCGGTCGTGGCCGAGCTGGTCCGGCGCGGCCACACCGTCACGTATCACACGTCGCCCGCGTTCCGTGCGGAGATCGAGTCCACCGGCGCGAAGGTCCACCTGTACCCCGGGCGCGACCAGCCGCTCCCCGATCCGCCGACGCCGGTCACGCTGCTGGAGTCGCTGGCGCGCACCACCGTCGGCCTGCTGCCCGTCGTGCTCGACGATCTGCGCCACGCCCGACCCGAGCTGATCGTCCACGACAGCTCCTGTCTGTGGGGCGCGGTCGCCGCCCGCGAGCTGGGTGTGCCGGCGGCCTCGTCGTTCACCACGTTCGCCTTCAACCGGCATGTCCCCAGCCCGACCCGCGGCTCTTGGGAGCTGTTGGCCGTGGCGCGCAGACAGCCCCGCAGCGTCCAGGGCTACTTGCGGGCCCGCCGGGAGCTGCGCCGCCGCTTCGACGCGCGCGGGCTGCCCCCGCTCGACCTGCTGAACATCCGCCAGCCCGTCAATATCGTCTACACCTCGCGGACGTTGCAGCCCGCCGCCGGGGGCTTCGACGGGTCGTACCGTTTCGTCGGCCCGAGCATCGGGGCCCGCCCGGCCGACCCCTCGTTCGATGCCGAGCTGCTCCAGGACCCGGTGCTGTATGCCTCGCTCGGCACGGTGTTCAACGCCCAGCCCGAGCTGCTGCGCACCTTCGCCACCGCGCTCGCGCCGCTGGGCGGCACCGTGGTCGTCTCCACCGGGCGGACCAATCCCGACGCGCTGGGTCCGTTGCCGGCGAACGTGCTCGCCCTGCGTTTCGTGCCGCAGCCGGAGGTGCTGGCCCGCGCGGCACTGTTCATCACCCATGGCGGGATGAACAGCGTCAACGAGGCCATGTACGCCGGGGTGCCGATGCTGGTGGTGCCGCAGGGCGCCGACCAGCCGATGATCGCCCGTCGCGTGTCGAGCTCGGCGCCGGCCTGTCGATCCGTACCCGGGACATCGCCAAGGGCTCCGTGCGTTCCCTGGCCCGACGCCTGCTGCACGAGCGCGGGTTCCGGACGGCCGCGACCACTGTGCGGGCCGCCAACGGCGGTCAGCTGGTCAGGACCGTGCTCGCCGGGGCGCCCGAACTGCGCGTGCTGGGGCAGGTGCAGCCGTACTCGCCGCTGGCCGATCCGCTGGCCGACCGGCCGGTGTGGGCGTGGCTGCGCCACCACGTCGGGCTGCTGCTGTTCCTGCACAACGTCATGCAGATCTTCGTCGCCGCCGACCGCCGGTACCGCCCCCTGTACAACCGGGCCGTCGGCTCCCAGATCGCCACGCAGCTGCGGCTCGCCGGCTACCGGCCCGACAGCGGTGTCCCCGTGGTGCTGCTCAGCTACAGCGGCGGCGCGCAGGTCGCCACCGGCGCGGTCGACGAACTGCACACCCGGCTGCGCTGCCCGCTGATGGTGATCACGCTCGGCGGGTTCCACAACGGCGCCAACGACCTCACCCACGCCGAGCACGTGCATCAGCTCACCAGCGCCTACGACCGGATAGAGCGCGTCGGTACGTGGATCTTCCCGCAGCGTTGGCGTCTGTTCCGCCGCAGCGGATGGAATCGCGCCCGCCGGGCCGGGAAGATCACCGTGCACCGGCTCGAGCCGGCCACCCACCTCGGTCCGCGCAGCTACATCAGCCCGGAGGAAAGGCTGCCGGACGGCCGCAGCCACCTGGATCGCACGACCGACACCGTGATCACGCTGATCCGCGCCCGGTACGGAGCGTCCACGGGGACGGACAGCCCGCCGCGCTGAGAGCGGGTCAGCTCCCGGGTTCCTCGTCGAGTCCGGAGACCAGGCCGCGCAGGAGGGGGCCGTACTCCGGGTGGGCGAGGGCGAACGCCATCTGGGCGACCAGGTAGTCGGCCGGGTTCCCGGTGTCGTACCAGCGGCCCTTGATGACCTGGCCGTAGACCGCGCGGGTGGCGGCGTAGGCGTTGATGGCGTCGGTCAGGTAGACCTCGCCGGTCCGGTGCTCGTACCAGCGGCGGGTCTGCTCGCGCAGTTCGTCGATGATGCCGGGGGTGACGACGTAGCCGCCGATGGCCGCGTACGACGACGGGGCGGCCGCGGGCTCGGGCTTCTCAACCAGACCGGTGATGCGCAGCTGGCCGTCCCCGAGGTCCTCCTTGACGATGGGCACGCCGTAGCGCTGGGACTCGGTGGGGTCCATCGGCAGCAGGGCCAGCACCGGGCAGCCTGTCTGTTCGTAGGCCCGGATCAGCTGCTGGGCGCGGGGGACCTCGGCCACGAAGACGTCGTCGGGCCACAGCACCAGCACGGGCTCGTCGCCGAAGGCCCGGGCGGCGTTGAGCACCGGGGTGCCGTTGCCGTAGGGACCGTACTGGTCGAGGTAGGTGATGTGGCCCTGGCGGGCCAGCTCCGCGACCTCCTCCACGGCGTCGGCGTACGCCGTCTTGCCGTCCTTGCGGAGTTGCTCGACGAGGGCGGGGTTGGGGCGGAAGTGGTCCTGGATGAGGCTCTTACCGCCGGAGACCACGATGGTGATGTCGGTGATGCCGGAGTCCACCAGCTCGCGCACGGTGTGCTCGATGACCGGCTTGTCGCCGACCGGGAGCATCTCCTTCGGTGTCGCCTTCGTCAGGGGCAGCAGTCGGGAGCCGAGTCCGGCGGCGGGGATCACAGCCCTGCGAATGGTCGGGGACATCACTTCTCTCTCGTCGACGGTCGCGCCGGACCGGCGGGCACGGCACATGGTCGACGCTACCAACGCCTGCGGCGGGCCCGCCGGTCGCCCGTTGCGCCGATCGGCGCGGGACCGCACGGCGGACCCCGGCGGCCGTAGAGCATCCGGCGCCGGGGCGCCATGGGATGGCCTCCAGGTCAGAACACCGCCGTGCGGTACCGCCTGGACGACCTCACGGCGAAGCTCCTCGGCGCCGAGGGCGCCCGGAGGGGGTGACCGATGTGCGCGCCGTGCTCCTCGCCGCCCAGGTGGAGACACGCGCGCTGCTGCCCGGCCCGGACGCCCGCATCGGTCGCGGGACCTTCGGCGCGTGGCCTCGCGCGGCGCCGGCGCACGGGACCGTGGCGGCCTGGCCTCCTCCGACCGGGGTACTCGGCACGAGCAAGCATCCCGTCGGCGCCATGGCGCCAGTCGCACTGTCACAGGTGCGCCACCTGACTGGTCTAGCTTCATATGCTCCCTTCCTTGTCAGATGTGCCCGTAGTGCCACCCGGTCGGGAGGCACCGGACGCGTACGCGATCAGCGCCGAGTTCTACGACATCCTGCAGGCGGACCTGGACAGGGCACGCGTACGCCGTTTCTACGGCCGCGCTGTCCGCGGTGCCCGCCGGGGTGTGCTGGACGTGGGCGCCGGGACCGGACGGGTCACGTTCATGTGCCTGGCTCGATCGCGGGCTCCGGTGTTCGCCGTCGAGCCCACGCGCTGTATGCGCTCCCTGCTGATGACGCGCTTGGCGGCGCTGCCCGTGGACGTGCGGACGCGCGTCACCGTGTACCCGTACCGGCTCGATGAGGCCGCCCTGCGCGAGGTCGCCGACGTGGGAATTTGCCACAACACGGTCGCCTGCCTGCGTCCGACCGCGCGCCGGGCCCTGTGGCCGGCGGTCGCCGACGCGCTCGTGCCCGGAGGTGTTTTCCTCGTCCAGCTTCCGCCAGAGCGCCTTCCGGACGGCGAGGCCACGCATGTCCTCCCGGCCCAGACGATGGGCCGCCACGAGTACGGGGGACGCATGGTGATGTCGGCAGACGCGGACCGGATCCGGACGCGGTTCGACTACTGGGTGCGGGGCGAGAGCGGTGTGCTGCGCGCGTACACCGAAACGTTCTGGATGTGGCCCGCCTCCCGTGCGGAAGTGCTCGGGGAACTGGCGCAGTGCGGGTTCGTCCCGCTGCCCGAACGAGCCGATCCCGCCGTGCTGGCCGTACGGCTCGGGCGGCGTTGACGTGCGCCCTTCGAAGGAGGGTCCGGACGCCGCGCACCCCGCCCTGCCCGCTTGTAGCCTGGTCGTCCAGGACTGGAGGACATCCATGCGCGCCGAGGACGACTCGGGCCCCCTCGACCGGGCGACCAGGCAGTTCATGGCAGCGCGCCCCCAGCTCTTCGGCATCGCGTACCGCGTCCTCGGCAGTGCCGCGGAGGCCGAGGACGTCGTCCAGGAGACGTGGCTGCGGTGGCAGCGGACCGACCGGGCCGAGATCCGGGAGCCGACGGCGTTCCTGGCGACCGTCACGACCCGGCTGGCGATCAACGTCGCCCAGTCCGCCAGGATGCGGCGTGAGTCGTACGTCGGACCGTGGCTTCCGGAGCCCATCGACACCCGTGCTGATCCGCAGCTCGGTGCGGAACGGGCCGAGGCGCTCGACCTGGCGGTGCTCCTCCTCCTCGAGAAGCTCAACCCCGTGGAACGGGCCGCCTACGTGCTGCGGGAGGCCTTCGACTACCCGTACAAGCGGATCGCGGAGATCCTGGAGACGAGCGAAGCCAATACCCGCCAGCTGGTGACCCGCGCCAGGAAGCACCTGGCAGCGGAGCGCAAAGCGCCGGCCGGCCCCACCGCTCACCGGCGCCTGCTGGAGGTGTTCCTCGCCGCGGCCCGGACCGGCGACCTGTCGGAGCTGGAGCAGGTCCTCACGGAGGACGTGGTCAGCTACACCGACGGCGCGGGGATGCGCGGGGCCTCCAGGATCCCGGTCGTCGGGCGCCTTCGCGTCGCCAAGTACCTTGCCGCCTTCGCCCCGCGGTTCTGGCCTCCGACGGACGTCCGCTGGGTCGAGGCCAACGGCAGGCCGGCCGTTCTCGTCTCCGCCCGAGGGGAGGCGGTGGCCCTGCTCTGCGCCGATGTGTCGGAACGGGGTATCGAACGCGTCATGTGGGTCATGACTCCGGCCAAGCTGGCTCCTTACGTGGCCTCGCTGGCCGACTGAGTGCCCGGCTGCGGCCCCGCGGCTGTCACAAGGTGGGCGACCGGTCGGTCAACCAGCTGTCCCGGGCCGGGAGTTCCTCGACGAGGCCAAAGGGTGCATCGACCATGAGCGAGCAGTTCGGGTTGCTCGACCTGTCCATCGAGAAGGTGCCGGCGGTGCCGGCCTGCGCATGCCCGCCGAACTGGGCGGAGACGGCCTAGGGACGAATCCCGAGCAGCTCGTCGCGGCCGGTTTCGCCGCCTGCTTCCACGGCGCCCCGATCCTGGTGGCGCGCCAGGAGGAACTCGACCCCGCCCCGATCTCCGTGGAGGCGACCGTGGCCTTCGGGCGGGATCCTGGAGACGGCGGATACCTGCTGCACATCGACCTGGTGATCAGGTGGCCGCGCATCGACCCGGAGATCGCAGCCCCGCTCCTGGAGAAGGCGGACTCGCGGTGCCCCGACGCGAGGATGGCATCGCAGGGAACACCGACGACCATCACGCTGGCGTCCTGACGGAACCCTGTCACAGATCCCCCGACGGCCCGGTCGTAAGGAGTGACACCCCCTGATCGGAGAAGACCGTGGCTATCACCGAACAACGTCTGTCCACCATGGTGCTGGTGATCGGCACCGGCGGTGCCGGCCTGCGCGCGGCGATCGAGCTGGCCGAGGCCGGTGTCGACGTCCTCGCCGTCGGCAAGCGCCCCAAGGAGGACGCCCACACGGCGCTGGCCGCCGGAGGCATCAACGCGGCGCTGGCCACCATGGACCCCGAGGACAGCTGGCAGCAGCACGCCGCGGACACGATCAAGGAGAGCTACCTGCTCGCCGACCCGCGCACCGTCGAGATCGTCACCCAGGGCGCCGGCCGGGGCATCGACGACCTGGAGCGCTACGGCATGGCCTTCGCCCGGGAGGAGGACGGCCGTATCTCCCAGCGGTTCTTCGGCGCGCACAAGTTCCGGCGGACCGCCTTCGCCGGCGACTACACCGGCCTGGAGATCCAGCGCACGCTCATCAGGCGCGCCGAGCAGCTCGACATCCCCGTGCTCGAAGGCGTCTACATCACCCGGCTCCTGGTGCATGACGGGGCCGTGTTCGGCGCCTACGGCTTCGACCTCGCGAACGGAAGGCGCTACCTGATCCACGCGGACGCGGTCATCCTCGCCGCGGGCGGCCACACGCGTATCTGGCGGCGCACCTCCTCACGGCGCGACGAGAACACGGGGGACTCCTTCCGCCTGGCCGTGGAGGCCGGTGCCCGGCTGCGCGACGCCGAGCTGGTCCAGTTCCATCCCTCCGGGATCATCGAGCCGGAGAACGCGGCCGGCACCCTGGTCAGCGAGGCCGCCCGGGGCGAGGGCGGGATTCTGCGCAACGCCCTCGGGGAACGGTTCATGGCCCGCTACGACCCCGACCGGATGGAGCTGTCCACCCGCGACCGCGTGGCCCTGGCCTCCTACACGGAGATCAAGGAAGGACGGGGCACCCCCAAGGGGGGCGTGTGGCTCGACGTCTCCCATCTGCCCCGGCAGACGATCATGACGCGGCTCCCCCGCGTCTACCAGACGATGCTCGACCTGCAGATGCTCGACATCACCCGCGACCCCATCGAGATCGCGCCCACCGCGCACTACTCGATGGGCGGCGTGTGGGTGCGTCCCGAGGACCACAGCACCGACGTGGCGGGGCTGTACGCCATCGGTGAGGCGTCGAGCGGGCTGCACGGGGCCAATCGCCTCGGCGGGAACAGCCTCATCGAGCTGCTGGTCTTCGGGCGCATCACGGCGCAGGCGGCCGCCGCCTACTCGCAGTCCCTGACCGCGCAGCGCCGGTCGGCGTCGGCCGTCGCCGAGGCCCGTGCGGAGATCGACGCTCTCCTCGCGGCGGACGGGCCCGAGAACGTACGCGCCCTGCAGCGGGCCGTCCGCAACACCATGACCGAGCACGCGGGGGTCGTACGCGACGAGGAGGGCCTGCGTGCGGGGCTGGCAGAGCTCGCCGTGATCGAGAAGCGGATGGCGGACGTCGGTGTGCACCCGGACATCGCGGGCTATCAGGACCTCGCGCACGCCTTCGACCTCAAGTCCGCCGCCCTGGCGGCCCGCGCCACCCTCGAAGCGGCGCTGGAGCGGCGTGAGACCCGTGGCTGTCACAACCGCAGCGACTACCCCGACCTCGATCCCGCTCTGCGGGTCAATCTCGTGTGGTCCCCGAAGACCGGGGTCACCCGCCAAAGCATTCCGAGCGTGCCGGACGAGATCTCCGCCTTGATGGAAGAGGTCTCGACGGACGGAAAACTCGCCGAATGACCTGATGTCGCCGCGCGGAGAAGGTTTCTCGATTCCCGCGAGGCACCTGTCACACACCGAGACCCTGTCCTGTCTCTTCTGGTGCAGACCGAATTTTTCCCGAAAGGAATCCGCTATGAAGGTCGTCGTGATCGGTGGAACCGGGCTCATCGGTTCGAAGCTGGTCGGCAAGCTAAACGAGCACGGGCACGAGGCGGTCGCGGCCGCGCCCAACACCGGCGTCAACACGCTGACGGGCGAGGGTCTCGCCGAGGTCCTGAAGGACGCCTCGGTCGTGGTCGACGTGTCCAACTCCCCCTCGTGGGAGGACGAGGCCGTCATGAACTTCTTCCGCACGTCCACGGCCAACCTCCTCGAGGCGGAGGCCGAGGCCGGCGTGACGCACCACGTGGCGCTGTCCGTGGTCGGCACCGACCGTCTCCAGGAGAGCGGGTACTTCCGGGCCAAGCAGGCCCAGGAAGACCTGATCAAGGCGTCCGGCATGCCCTACTCCATCGTCCACGCCACCCAGTTCTTCGAGTTCATCAAAGGGATCGCGGACCTCTCGACCGACGGCGACACCGTGCGTCTGTCCCCGGCCAGGATCCAGCCCATCTACTCCGACGACGTCGCGGCGGCCGTCGGCCGTACCGCGGTCGGCACTCCCGTCAACGGTGTCGTGGAAGTCGCGGGCCCCGACGTGTTCCAGCTCGACGAGCTGATCCGCAAGGCGCTCGCCGCCAAGAACGACCCCCGCGCGGTCGTCACGGACCCGCACGCCCCGTACTCCGGTGCCGAGTTGCAGGAGAACACGCTCCTGCCGGGTCCGGACGCGCAGATCGCCGAGACCAAGCTCTCCGACTGGTTCGCGCTGCAGCCGTAAAGCGGACTGGCCGATGTCACAAGGTCCGCGCCTGTCCGGTCTCGCTTGTACGAGAGGGAAGATGCCGTATGGCGAGTGCGGACGACGCGGTGCCGATCGCCGAGTTGCTCGACGAACGGCGGCATCTGCTGGACGTCGCGTACTGGATGCTGGGCAGCAGCCGTGCGGCCGAGCGGGTCATCGACGAGACCTACCGGCGGTGGTACGGGTTGCCGGAGCCGACGCGGGCGCGGATCACGGCGCCGCGGGCCTGGCTGGCGAAGGTCGCCGGAGGTATCTGTCTGTCCCGGCTGGCCGCGCCGGGACGGGACAGGGAACGTGCGGTCGCGGAGGCGGCCGCCGGTGCGGGTGCGGTGGCGCGGGGGACTCTGGCGGAGGAGATCAGCGGGGTTCTGCTGGACGCGCTGGACTCCCTGTCGCCGACCGAGCGGGCGGCGTTCGTCCTGAACGATGTGTTCGGGATGGCGCCGGGCGCGGTGGCCGACATCGTGCGCCGGACCGGGCCGGAGTGTGCCGAGTTGGCCGACCGGGCGCGGCTCAGTCTGCGGGCACGGCGTGCGCGGCCCACGCCGGCCGAGGAGCAGGATGCGGTGGCACGGGCGGTGCGTGAGGCGTGTGTGACGGAGGACGAGGCGGTCCTGGCGTCGCTCCTCGCGGCCGATGCCACGGCGTTCTTCGACGGTGGCGGCAAGGTACGGGCGCTGGTCAGGCCGGTGCACGGCAGCGCCCAAGTGGCCCGCAGCCTGCTGACGTTGCTGGCCCGGCAGCCACGGACCGGCGTGCACACCCATCCCGTCAACGGCCGTACCGGCCTCGTGGTGCGCTACGGCCGTCAGGTGGCCGCGGTCATCAGCCTCGACATCGCCGGCCCCCACGTCGTACAGATCTGGGTCACCCTCAACCCCGACAAACTCCGCACCTGGAACCACCCCGGCCCCACTCGCCCCTGAACGCGCAAACACCCGCATCAGCTGGTGAACGCCCGCGGGCGAGGCGTCGGGATCGTTGCTCGTGTCGACGGGCTCGGGCAGCCACGGTCCGATGTAGGTCTCGCGGCGCCATCGAGCGGACTGAGCGACATTGATGGCCGGCCGGGTGAGAGATGAAGAAGCGCGTGCTCGCCACCCGTGGAAACCTCCCCGGCGACGGCCCGGACCGCCTTTCCGCCGCGGCGGACGTCGTGGCCTGGACCGGGACCCGCAAGCCCGGCACCCCGGATCTCGCCGCGCTCGCAGCCGGAGCGAGCGGCGTCCTGGCGCTGGGCAACGACCCTGTCGACGGCGCGTTGAGGGACGCCGCGGGCCCCTCTCTGCGGGTCGTCGCGCCGGCCGGCATGGGCTTCGACAACGTGGACCGGGCCGCCGCGGCGGAGCGCGGGATCGTCGTCACCCACACGCCGGGGTCCTGGCGGAGACCACCGCCGACCTCACCTCCGCCCTGATCCTGACCGCCCGCCGACGGCTCGCCGCCGCCTCCGCGCGCCTCGAGGCAGGCGGCTGGGACGTGTTCCGCATGCATGACTTCCTGGGCGGGGACATCCACGGGGCCGCCCTCGGCCTGATCGGCTACGGCCGGATCGGCCGTGCGGTGGCACGCCGGGCCCAGGAGTTCGGCATGCGCGTAGTCCACCACGACCCCTACGCCTCCCACGCCGCCGACGACACCCTGTCCACGCCGGTGAGCCTCGCCGAGTTGCCGGCCGCCTCCGACGTCGTGTCGCTGCACGTGCCGCTCACCGACGAGACCCGGCATCTCGTCTCGGCTCGCGAACTGGACGCGATGAAGCCCACGGCCACCATCGTCAGCACCTCGCGCGGCGGTGTCGTGGACGAGGCGGCGCTGCTGACGGCCGTGAGCGAGGGCCGGCCGCACTCCGCTTCCCGGCGGCCCGGCCGAACCCAGGCCCCGGGGCGAGCACGAGTCCCTGGCCGAACCCGCGACCCAGGCCGACGGCGCGGAGGCGCACGCATGAGTCCGTCGGCGCCCCTCACTACGTCCGGGCGGGCTACGGAAGGCGTGGCGCGGGCCAGGCAGGCGCCCACCGCCAGGACGTCCAGGTGGCGGCCTCGGCGAACGGGCCGGTGCGTTGCTCGAGCATCGTCAGGACCTGGGCGCGGGCGCCGTCGACGGCCTGATGCTCGGCGTCGGTGACGATGCCGAGCCGTCGCACGTGGGCGTACTCGTCTTCGTCCTTCCACGTGTAGCTGCTGAGGTCAGGTGCGACGACCAGGTCCACCGCGAGGTCGAAGGTGTCGAACCCGTCCCGCGTGCGGCGGGTGGGGTGTTCGAAGTTGACGTACCAGTTGCGCATCCCAGCGCGCGTGTAGAAGGCGTTGACACTGAACCAGGCGGTCGGCGGCTTCCACAGCAGCAGTTCGGTGTCCTGCCACACACCAGGCGCGAGCCCCCACTCCTCCCCCGTCGCCAACGCGTCAAAGGCCTCGGTGCGCGCCGAACGGTCGCCGTCGGCACGGGCCTTGGCGTACAGAGCGGGCCGGCGGGCCTCGGCGCCGGGAGCACAGGCAGTGACCAGGGCCTCGGTGGTGTCAGCTACGACACGCAGGGCCTGCTCGCTCCACACCCGGCGGCCGCGATACACGTCGCGTCGTACGACTGTCTGTCCCGCATTGAAGCGTGGCACCGGATTCACCTGCGGTCCTCCTTCGGTCCTCCTTCGCCTCGGAGCACCTGCCCAGTTGGTCAGACAGCCATGTGGCAGTCCCCCGAGGGAATTCGTCAGCCGCGCAGGGCCTATGCGCCACGACGGACCCGGGCTGCCTTGCGGGCCTCGGCCATCTGGCGTGCCTCAGCGGAGCGGCGGGACTCGCCACCGCCGCTGCCGGCCCGCCCCTGGCGGGTGCCCAGACCGCGGAAGGGGGCACCGCCACGCTTCGGGCGCTCCGCGACCGGCCCGCTGCCGCTGACGGGGACACCGGAGGGAGCCTGGGCGCCGGTGATGCGGCTCAACTCGGCCTCGCCGGAGCGGACCTGCGTGATCCGGGGCTTGATGCCCGCCTCGGACATGAGGCGGGCCATGTCCCGGCGCTGGTTGGGCAGGACCAGCGTGACGACACTGCCGGACTCGCCGGCGCGGGCGGTACGGCCTCCACGGTGCAGGTAGTCCTTGTGGTCGCCGGGCGGATCGACGTTGACCACGAGGTCGAGGTCGTCGACGTGAATGCCCCGGGCCGCGACGTTGGTGGCCACCAGGACCGTGACGTCGCCGGTCTTGAACTGGGCCAGGGTGCGGGTGCGCTGGGGCTGCGACTTGCCACCGTGCAGCGCCGCGGCCTTGACGCCACTGCTCAGCAGGTGCTTGGTGAACTGGTCGACAGCGTGCTTGGTGTCCAGGAACATGATCACGCGGCCGTCGCGGGCGGCGATCTCGGTGGCGGTGGCGTACTTGTCGGCGCCGTGCACCTGCAACACGTGGTGCTCCATGGTGGTGACGGCGGCCGCCGACGGATCGACCGAGTGGACCACCGGGTCATGGAGGTAACGCCGGACCAGGAGGTCGATGTTGCGGTCCAGCGTGGCCGAGAACAGCATGCGCTGGCCGTCGGGGCGTACCTGGTCCAGCAGGTCGGTGACCTGGGGCATGAAGCCCATGTCCGCCATCTGGTCGGCCTCGTCCAGGACGGTGATGTTCACCCGGTCCAAGCGGCAGTCCTTGCGCGCGACGAGATCCGCGAGGCGGCCCGGAGTCGCGACGACCACCTCGGCCCCGGCACGCAGTGCGCCGGCCTGCCTGCCGATCGACATGCCGCCGACCACGGTGGCCAGCCGCAGCTTCAGCGCCCCGGCGTACGGGGCGAGCGCATCGGTGACCTGCTGGGCAAGCTCGCGCGTGGGGACGAGGATCAGAGCCAGCGGCTTCCGCGGCTCGGCACGCCTCCCGGCCGTGCGCACGAGGAGCGCCAGGCCGAAGGCCAGCGTCTTGCCCGATCCGGTGCGCCCGCGGCCCAGGACGTCGCGCCCTGCGAGGGAGTTGGGCAACGTGACGGCCTGGATCGGGAACGGCTTGTCCAGGCCGTGATCGGTGAGCATCCTCAGCAGTTCGGCGGGCATGTCCAGTTCGCCGAAGGTCGCGGCCGCGGGGAGGGCGGGGGTGAGGGTGGCCGGCAGCGCGAACTCCCCCTGTGGTGCGGAGGCGCGGCGCCCGTTGTCGTCCGCACCGACGGCGGGGTGACCCTGTCCCCGGGGCCGGAAACGATCGTTCGTGCTGGTTGAACGGCTCATGGAGAACCTTCCTCGACGGGGCGCGCGTCGAGGAATTCCCGACAGGAATGAGCCGGATGAATTGCAAGAACGAGCCGAAAACAAGACTGAGGGAATTTTACCGGAATGCAGAAAAGCAGCAAGCTGAGGCCTCACCCCAAGGTGCGGGCCTCAGCTGCCTCATACGCTTCGACGTCAGGCGGGAGTAATGTTCTCCGCCTGCGGGCCCTTCTGTCCCTGCGTGATGTCGAAATTCACCTTCTGGCCTTCCTGGAGCTCACGAAAGCCCTGGGCGGCGATGTTCGAGTAGTGGGCGAAGACGTCGGGGCCGCCACCGTCCTGCTCGATGAAGCCGAAGCCCTTTTCCGCGTTGAACCACTTGACGGTGCCGGTAGCCATGTCACTTCTCCTTCGGGGCAGTGCCCAGAGGCCCACACCGTGTGAACCCTTGCGTTGCGACAATGAACCCCGTCCGGATGAGCACCGGAGATACAAAGCGCTCGACGACATATAACCGTCGAGGTATTTGAAGTTTCGGGAACCACAACTGCAACTACCTTCAAGCCTAGCACGGTACATGCACCCGCACTAACTCTTGCGAGGAGCTCCGGATCAGCCGCGCAAGCCTGCACGAACTCGAATACAGGCGAAGGTGAATTCTCAGTTTGCACAAGGCGCGACCAGGACGAAATCGTCCCATCATCTTCTGGGTGCACCGGCTCCCCCGCCTGAGGGTTCGAGGCGGATCACGATGGATTTGGTCGCGGGAGTGTTACTGGTCTCGGCCGTGGAGTCCAGGGCGACCAGCACGTTCGTCTCCGGGTAGTAGGCGGCGGCGCAGCCACGTGGTGTCGGATAGCGGACAGCGCGGAAGCCGGGGGCGCGGCGTTCACCGTCAGCGTTGACGCTGACCAGATCCACCCGATCGCCCTCGTGCAGGTGGAGGGCGCGGAGGTCGTCCCCGTTGACGAAGACGACCCGCCGTCCGCCCTTGATACCGCGGTAGCGGTCGTCGAGGCCGTAGACGGTGGTGTTGAACTGGTCGTGCGACCGAACCGTCGTCAGCAGCAGGTACCCCGGCGGGACTTCGGTGGCAGTCGGTGGGTTGACGGTGAAGTGCGCCTTGCCGGTCGCTGTGGGGAACGTGCGGGAGTCGCGCGGTGCCCGGGGGAGCATGAAGCCGCCGGGCTGCCGGACGCGCTGCTCGAAGGCGTGGAACCCGGGGATGACGTGCTCGATGTGGCGGCGGATCACTGCGTAGTCGTCGCGCATGTCGCGCCAGCCGAGGTCGGCGCCGAAGAGCGCGTACGCGAGGTCGGCGATGATCGCTACCTCGCTGCGCAGGTGCGGTGATCCGGGAAAGAGCCGTCCGCGCGACGAGTGCACCATGGCCATCGTGTCCTCGACGGTGACGAACTGCTCGCCGGAGGCCTGCGGGTCGCGTTCGGAGCGGCCGAGACAGGGCAGGACAAGGGCCTCGGTGCCGTGGCACAGATGGGTCCGGTTCAGCTTGGTCGCGACATGGACGGTGAGGTCGCAGTTGGCCAGTGCGGCCTCGGTGACCTCGGTGTCGGGCGTGGCCGAGGCGAAGTTGCCGCCGAGACCGATGAACACGTCGACCTTGCCGTCGCGCATCGCCTTGATCGAGTCGACGGTGTCCAGGCCGTGGGCACGGGGAGGTTCGAACCCGAACTCGTCGCGGAGCCTGTCCAGGAACGTGTCGGGCATCTTCTCCCAGATGCCCATGCTGCGGTCGCCCTGGACGTTGCTGTGCCCGCGGATCGGGGCAGGCCCGGCACCGGGGCGTCCGATGTTGCCGCGCAGCAGAAGGAAGTTGACGATCTCCCGGATGGTGGCCACCGCGTTGCGGTGCTGGGTGAGCCCCATCGCCCAGCAGACGACGACGCTGTCCGCGGCGAGCACGTCGGCCGCGCAGTCCTCGATCAGGCGGCGGGGCAGACCGGCCATCGTCTCGATCCGCGACCGGTCCAGGGCACGCCATGCCGCTGCCGCCGCCTCGAAGCCGTCGCAGTACCGGTCGATGAAGTCGTGGTCGAGGGCGGAGGCCGGCTGGGCGTCCTCCCGGTCGATCAGGGCACGGTTCAGGCCCGCGAAGAGGGCAAGATCGCCGTTGACGCGGACCGGGAGCCAGCGGTCGGTGAGCTTCGTACCCGGGCCGATCAGACCGCGTACGGTCTGCGGGTTGCGGAAGCGGCCGAAGCCGGCCTCGGGAAGCGGGTTGGCGGCGATGATACGGGCGCCGCGCCGCTTGGCCTGTTCGAGCGCGGTGAGCATGCGAGGGTGGCAGGTGCCGGGGTTCTGGCCCACGACGATGATCAGGTCTGCGTGATCGGTGATGTCGGCGTAGGTGATGAGGCCCTTTCCGACACCGATGGTCTCGGTCAGGGCCGCGCCGCTCGACTCGTGGCACATGTTCGAGCAGTCCGGCAGGTTGTTCGTGCCGAGCCTGCGCGCCAGCAGCTGGTAGAGGAAGGCGGCCTCGTTGCTGGTCCGGCCGCTGGTGTAGAAGACGGCACGGTTCGGATCGGCGATGCCGCGCAGGCGGTCGGCGGTGAGCGCGAGCGCGTCCTGCCACGAGACGGGCTCGAAGTGTGTCGCACCGGGGGCGAGACGCATCGGCTGGGCCAGCCGGCCCTGCGACTCCAGCCAGTGACCGTCCCGCTCCCGCAGGGCGGCGACGGAGTACTCGGCGAAGAACGCCGCGTCGACGCGTTTGCGTGTGGCCTCCCAGGCGACGGCCTTCGCGCCGTTCTCGCAGAACTCCGCGATCTTCCGGTGCTCGGGATCGGGGTCGCCCCATGCGCAGCTCGGGCAGTCGAAACCGTCGACATGGTTCATCGCCGCAAGCGTCCGCAGACTCCGCTTCGGCCCCATCTCGGACATGGAATACCGGACGGATTCCGTGATCCCGTGCATTCCGGCGCTGGACCTCTCGGGCCCCGACGATGTCGGATCCGTACCCGTCGTATCGATCGGTCGCTCAGCCATGACCGCCTCTTCGACCCATCCGGCTCACGGCCGGTCGGCTGCGGGTGTTTGCTTCCCGCAGCCGGCCCGTCGCCATGCGTGGACGGTGGGCGTCCTCACCACGGCACCACCACCGTCACGGCACCACCGTGGCGTGCGCCCTCTGAATGCCTTACGCCGCGAGCGCGTGACCAGGATGCAGGACGACCTTGGTGTAGCCCTCGATCCGCTGGTCGAACTTCTTGTACGCGCTCGGCGCCTCCTCCAGCGGCAGTTCGTGCGAGACCACGAAACTGGGCTTGGCGCGCCCCGCGATGATCAGGTCACGCAGCTGGCGGTTGTACTGCTTGACGTTGCACTGACCGGTGCCCATCCGCTGACCCTTCTCGAACATCCTGCCGATCGAGACCAACAGCTGACCGTGCTTGGCGTTCTCGTCGGGTCCGCCCGGGTCGGAGGGCACATACAGGCCCGGTACGCCCAGCATGCCCGTCGGCCGCACCGTCTCGACGAGCGTGTTGAGGACGACGGCGGGTTCCTCGTGGCTCGCGTCGTGCGCCTGGGCCTGGTAGCCGACGGCGTCGACGCCCTTGTCCGTTCCCTCGCCTCCGGTCTGTTCCTTGATCTGTGCTGCCGGATCGCCCTTGGTGAAGTCGATCGGGATGGCCCCGATCTCCTCGGCCTTGGCGAGCCGCTCGGGCACCCGGTCCACGGAGAACACCTTCGACGCACCGCGCAGCAGCGCGGAGTAGGCGGCCATCAGCCCGACCGGGCCGGCCCCGAAGACGGCCACGCTCTCTCCGGGGGACACCTGGGCGAGCTCGCATCCGTGGTAGCCGGTCGGGAAGATGTCGGCGAGCAACACGAAGTCGGTCTCGGCATTGTTCGGCGGCAGCTTCAGGCAGTTGAAATCGGCGAACGGCACCCGCAGCAGCTCTGCCTGCCCGCCCGTGTACGGGCCCATGGCCACGTAGCCATAGGCTCCGCCCGCGAAGCCCGGATTGACCGTCAGACAGAAGCCGGTCCGCCCGGCAAGACAGTTCTTGCAGAATCCGCAGGCGACGTTGAACGGCATGACGACGCGGTCGCCCTTGGACAGAGAGGTCACACCCGCGCCGACTTCCTCGATGATGCCCAGGTTCTCATGTCCGAAGACGATGCCCGACTCGGCCGCCGTGCGGCCCTCGTACATGTGCAGGTCGGATCCGCAGATAGCGGTCGATGTGACCCGTACCAGCACGTCGTTCGGGTGCTGGATCTGCGGATCGTCGACATCCCTGACGGTGACACTGAAGGGCTTCTCATAGACAACGGCTTTCACCTGGATCACCTCCGCGTCGAACGCCGGGTGACGATGGCGGGCCGCCCCGATCGAGGCCCTTGCCAGGAGAAAGGCAACGAGTCGGAGCCCCTCGGTCCGTGTCGCAGCCCAGGCGCCCTTGCTTCCCCTTTGAACACTTCCAGGGAACTCCCGTGACGCATGCGCTGCAACCCGCGCCGGACGGGATCCCGGCGTCGAGTAACACACTGCACGCATGCGGCTCCTCACCGGCACGCTTGTCCCCGGCAACACCTTCCGGCACATGCGCAACATCGTCGCGCGATGACCTCGGCGCCCGCTGTACCGGCGTTCGACCGCTGTGAGTAGCGGCTCGGACGGACGACGCGGTCAGCTGTCGGTGTCACCGGTGGGCGCCCCGCGACGGGCGAACCAGGTGGCCGCCCACAGGACCACGCCGATGAGCAGCAGGACACCGGCGATCCGGTACTGGTCGGCGGGCCGTCCGGAGGACCAGGGCAGGACCAGGTAGAGACAGGTGATCGTGCCGACCACCGGCAGCATGCGTCCTGCCCTGAAGTGCTTCACCTCCACCTTGTCCTTGCGCAGCACGAGAACCGACAGGTTGACGACCGCGAAGACGGTGAGCAGCAGCAGGGACGTCGTGCCACCGAGCAGGGCCACGACCGGACTGTCCGGATTCAGCGAGAGCAAGGTGATGAGGCCGAAAGCGATGCAGGTGGTGAAGACGATGGACGCCGTCGGTGTGCGTCGTCCGGCATGGACCTTGGACAGGAAGGGCGGCAGCACTCCCTGCTTGCTCATTCCGTACAGCAGGCGGCTGGCCATCAGCATGTTGATCAGCGCGGAGTTGGCCACGGCGAACATGGAGATGAACGGCAGCAGATCGGAGATCGGGAAGTCGGGGGCGGCGGTCTGCACGACGGTCGCCAACGGCGTTTCGCTCGCGGAGAGTTGCCCGACAGGAACCACGGCGACGGCGCAGACCGACACCAGCACGTAGATCAGTCCGGTGATGCCGAGGCCGGTGAACATCATGCGGGGGAAGATCCTCGCCGGGTCTTTGGTCTCCTCGGCCATGTTGACCGAGTCCTCGAAGCCGACCATGGCGAAGAAGGCCAGCGAGGTCGCGGTGCTGACCGCCAGGAAGACGCTCTTGTCGGAGGAGGTCTCGAAGGCGACGGCACGGGAGAAGTCCGCGTCTCCGCCCGCGATGAAGTAGCCGCTGATCAGGATGACGAGGAGGAGGCCGGAGAGCTCCACAATCGTCAGTACCACGTTGAGCTTGAGGCTTTCGGAGACGCCTCGGAGGTTGATGAGCAGGACCAGGCCCATGAAGCCGAGGGCGATCAGCAGCACGAGACCGTCACCCGCGTCGATCCCGAAGCCGGTGACCAGGTTCGCGGCGAAGGCCCGCGAGGCCGCCGACGCCGAGGTGATGCCCGAGCACATGACGGCGAAGCACACCAGGAAGGTCAGGAAGTGCTTGCCGAACGCCTTGTGCACGTACAGAGCGGCACCTGCGGCCTGCGGGTACTTGGTCACGAGTTCCAGATACGAGAAGGCGGTGACCAACGCGACCGCGAACGCGATGACGAACGGAAGCCACGCGGCACCGCCGACCTCTCCCGCGACCTGTCCGGTCAGAGCGTAGATCCCGGTCCCGAGGATGTCGCCGATGATGAACAGCAACAGCAGGCCGGGCCCCATCACCCGTTTAAGTTCCGGTTGTACGTCGGTCGTTGTGTGCGAACTGGCTCTGCTTGCTGGGGGCATGGCTTGGTCCTTGTCGTGCCGTTGGGCCGTGAAACCTGCGTTGCGGATCGTCTCGGCCCCGATCGGAACACCTGGCGTGCGGGGCGGGGGAATTTTGCCTGGGCAGCAACCACGGCCGGACAGCCCATGCCTGCGGATCCGCACGATCACTTGACGACGGCCGTGCGGGTCTGGCGAATGGGGCTTGAGTAGCAGGCGCCCGGGTTCAGGTTGTTGGGCGCCTCTGTGGCGTGCGCAAGCCCGCGTGACCAAGAGAGTCGGGGCTGGTCTCAGCGCGGCGGGCATTAAAGCGCAGCGAATCTGGCCCTCGCCGGCCGGCGATGTACCGGGCGAGAGCGGGCGCCGAGGGCGTGGTGGCTGCCTCCAGCGGGGTGGTGATCTTGACCGTGGACGGAGCGCACGCGGCTGCTGCGGCGGTGTCCGGGGCCGGTCCGTGCCCAACTCCTGCGGCCCGCCTCCTCGGCGGGGTGCGCGGCATCGCGGGTGCCTTCTCGGTCCTCAACGGCCTCGCCACGTTCCCGCGCTACCTGCTCGCCCCGTCCCGGATGAGCGAGGCACCGGGATTCGGCCCAGACTGGATCAAGGAATCCCTTCAGGGATGGGCGGCTCCGCTCACCAACAAGCTCTACTACACCCGCGACTGCCAGCCTCTGACCCACGTATCGAGCGTGCGGTGTTGGTGTGCTCGGCGGCAGCCAAGGCGGCTTTCGCATCGCCGGAGAGCTCAGGGCGAGGACCGAGCGGATCTCGGCGAGCGTGAGGCCGGCCGACTGGGCGTCGCGGATGAAGGCGAGTCGGATGCCGGCCCGCGGCGGACAGTCGCGGTAACCCCCGTCCTCGGGATGGCGGTCGGTGCCATCGCCGAGCAGGTGGTCCAGCAGTTCGCATCCGCTCAGACCCACGGCCCTGTGACTCTCTCGCATGAGCACGTGGCGGCCCGCCTGCCGGAACGCCTCCCACCAGGTGACGAGGTGCAGGTAACTGGTGTCCACCAGCGTTCCGTCGACGTCGAAGCTCGCGGCGCGTTTCGCGCTCATCCCGTGCCACGGCCTCTCACAGTTCGCGCAGGGCAGGCAGGAGCTTGTGCTCGGCCCATTCCAGGTACGGTTCCTGGTGCTCGCCGCCGATCTGGACGAGGGCGACCTCGGTGAACCCCGTGTCGACGTACGGCCGTACGGCCTCCACGACCGCGTCCACGTCGTCGCCGCACGGAATGGACTCGGCCACGTCCTCGGGCCGTACGAACTGAGTGGCCCCCGCGAACGCCGCAGGCCCGGGCAGTTCGGAGTTGACCGGCCAGCCGCCGCCGAACCATCGGAACTGGTCGTGGGCACGGGCGATCGCCGCGTCGCGGTCGGTGTCGTAACAGATCGGCAGCTGCCCGATCTTGGGCTTGCCCGCACCGCCATGGCGGTCGAACGCGGAGGTCAGTTCCGGCTTGGGCTCCGTGGCGATCAGCAAGTCGGCCAGGCGGCCGGCGAGTTCGCACGAGTGGTCACCCGAGACGGCGAGACCGATCGGCAGGGGTGTGTCGGGCAGATCCCACAACTTGGCGTTCGCCACCTCGAAGTGAACACCGTGGTGGTTGACATTCTCCCCCGCCAAGAGCGAGCGGATGATCCCGACGGCCTCCTCCAGCCTCTCCAGCCGGACTGCCGCAGCGGGCCAACCGCCGCCCACCACATGCTCGTTGAGGTTCTCGCCGGAACCGAGACCCAGACGGAACCGCCCCTGCGAGAGAAGGTGCAGGGTGGCCGCCTTCTGGGCGACGACCGTCGGGTGGTAGCGCGTCGTCGGGCACGTCACGTACGTCATCAAAGGGATGCGTTCGGTGACCTGCGCGGCGGCACCGAGCACACTCCACGCGTAGGGCGCGTGGCCCTGGGACTCGAGCCAGGGAAAGTAGTGGTCGGACGTGACGGAGAAGTCGAAGCCTGCGCGCTCGGCACCGACCACATGACCGACGAGCTGCCGCGGGCCGGCCTGCTCGGTCATCATCGTGTACCCGATCTGCACCATGACGCTCATCTCCTCGTGGGTCGTCTACGCGAGTACGGTCGCCCGCCTCGTCACCCGCACTGTCAAGCTCCGCTCCATCGCTCAACCGGTGTGCGAGAGCGGCGGCATCGACGACTGACACCATGAGCATTCGGGGCGGCGCCCCCCGCACACGGTCCGAGCCAGAGCCTGACCATCACAGTCCCGCGGGGGACGGCGACGGCTCACGGCCGAGTGCCCACATATCGGCGATCTACCGACTGCGACCTCTGTCGTCCGGCGGCCTCGGCCGCTCGGACCTACGGTGACTGGTGTCGCACCATGGGTAGGTGCGGCTGCGCCGGCAAGTGCACAGAGCGACACAGAACCGGTCGGACGACACGGTGGTTCCGTCCTCCAGCGCGACGTCCACCGGTCCTTCGACCAGCAGTGGCCCCACACGCCCAGCCACTATGCGGCACCGCCGTTCATCCGAGTCGTACAGCACGAATGATCACCAGCTCCTCCTTCTCGGCGTCGCCTTCGATCAGGCCTTGGTCGCGCAGCCAGCCCCGGCGGGAACGCAGGACGGGACCGAAAGCGACGCAGCGGTGTTCCACGATTTCGGCGCGCAGGCCCGTGGTCCGCAACCGCCGCAGTGATTCTTCCGGGCCGCTCAGCGCGGACTGGACCACAAGCAGCACCCCGCCGGGCTTCAGGAGCCCGGGTGCGTCCTGACAGATCCGGTCCAGCACGAGACGGCCGTCGTGCCCCGCGTCCCAGGCACGTGCCACACCCCTGCGGGGGCACGCAGTGGTCGGGGCCGGCACGTACGGCGGGTTGGACAGTATGAGGTCGAAGGACCGGCCCGACACGGGAGCCAGCAGGTCGCCGCGTTCGACCCGGATCGGGAGACGCGCAAGCAGCGCGTTGACCTTGGCGTTGAGGGCCGCTCGCCAGGAGATGTCGATCGCCGTGACGCGGGCACCGAGCCGGGCCGCGGCGAGAGCGACGGCGCCTGTTCCCGTGCCCACGTCGAGGACCGCGGCGTGCTGCGGAAGGAGTTCGTCGCGCAGGCATCGGACGAGCATGTCGGTGTCGTCCTGCGGGGTGTAGACGCCTGGCAGAGTGACCGTGGTCATGGGATTTCATCTCCGGTACTCGCGGATGCCGGAGAACCTGTTCGTGGTCGGAACACTGGTCGGATGGGTGTGCGCAGTGACGACTGCCCCGCCCGCCACGCGCCGAGAAGGTGTTCGGCGAGGCGGCCTTCGAGATACGTGGTGGCGTCCACGCCGACGGCGACATCGCCGTCGAGGTGCGGCTCCTCCTCGAGCAGACCCGCTACGACGTCCCGGCGGACAACCTGTTCGTGCACGGCGTCGGCCTCGACGTGCTCGTCGTAGAAGTGCTCGGCCGCCGGCCCAGCACCGGTGCGCCGCATGGCCTGGGCCAGGCGCCGTGAGCTCGGCGACGACGTGATCTCAACGGCGGCGAAATGTCCCACCAGGGCCCCTCGCAACGCGCGGTGCAGGCCGAAGAGAGACATCAGGTTCACCGTGGCGAGGGCCTCGGCACCGGTCGCGTCGAGCCAGTGCCCGTACGAGGTGTCCAGCTCGAGGTCGGCCATGAGATCGGCGAACAGGCGGGCGTGCACGCGATCCGCGCGGCCTCCGCCGAACTCGTCGAACTCCACGGCCGCCATGCCCGCCTTCGCCCGGCCCCACAACCGGGGCAGCACCCACGCGTGCGGGTCGGCTTCCTTGAGGTGGTACAGCGAGCGCTGGGCGGCATACTCACGCACCTGCCACAGTTCTCCCTCGTCCCGCAGGAAGTGGCTGACACCGTAATCGTCAAGGGGTTCGACGAGCAGTTCGTCCAGGGCCTCGTCGGCACGCTCGTGCACGGTCGCCACGTCGCGGAGGTTGTTGAGAAACGGCTGTTCCAGGGCTGTCCGAGCCCTGAGCAGGTCGGGGTCCCACTCGCGGTCGGCATCGACGTCGGCGAATCCCCGGTAATGCAGCTCGTAGCAGATATACAGGGCGAGCTGGAGATCACCTCCGAGCGGAGTGGCTGCAGAAATCTCCTTGCTGTCCGGAAGTGGCCCCGTATTGCGCAGATACTCGATGACCGCCGCTGAGATCCGACCCCGAGCGGACGGCAGGATCGGCTCTCGCGACGTGGCGTTCATGAACGCCGGGTACCCGTAGTCCCGAAGCTCTCACGTGAGCCCTTGTGTGCCTCCTGGGGGCCGTGACCAGTGTTCCCGGGGGCGAAGTGTGCTCGCCTTCAAGACGATCAGCGTTCAGCCCGACCCAGGGGCTTGTCTCGCCGTGGCCTTCTTCCTGCTCTGTCCGCTACTGGACCGGACACAAGCGTCAGCTCTTCGGCTGCACGGTGTCCCGGGGTGCGAGGCGCAGGTGGGCGCCCTGGCGCAGGAGGGCGCGCTGGACGAGGTGGTGGGGCACCTCGCGGGGGCTGCGGCCCAGTCGGACGGACAGCGCGGCGCAGACGCCGGCCGCCTGGCCGGTCGCCATGGAGATGGGCATGACGCGGTAGGACGAGTGCGCCACGTGCGAGCCGGAGATACAGCGGCCGGCGACGAGCAGCCGGTCCGTGTCCCTGGGCAGCAGGCAGCGCAGCGGGATGTCGTAGAAGTGTCCGCGGGGTACGCGCTTGAGGACGGTACCGCTGCCCCTGGGGTTGTGGATGTCGACGGGGTAGGCGCCGTGCGCGACGGCGTCGGGGAATGCGCGCGCCGCGAGGATGTCGTGCCCGGTCAGGTGGTAGTCACCGAGGATGCGGCGCGTCTCCCGTACTCCGATCTGGACCCCGCTCTGGGCCACGTACGACTGGGCGAAGCCCGGCACCTTCCGGCGCAGGAAGCGGTCGATCTGGTCCATCTGGCGGCGCGCGACGTACTCGGCGCGGCTGAGGTCCCACACGTCGGTACCGACAGCCCGGGTGACCCGGGTGCTGTTGACACTGACCTCGTGGGGGTGCGGGGTACTGAAAAACAGCATGTCCTCGCGGGGCAGGCGCAGTTCGCCCGACTCGGTGGCCTCCTGGACGAGGTCCCACAGCCCGTGCACGCCCCGCCACTGGTCGGGATGCTCGCCGACATACTCGGAGAAAAGCGGCTCCAGGAAGTCGACGACGCGGAACATCAGCGTCATCGGCTGCACCAGCCCGTCCTCCGGACGCCCGATCTCGTACGGCGCCCCCGCGGCGGCGGCGATGTCACCGTCCCCCGTGCTGTCGACGACGACTCCGGCGTCGATCACCACCGGGCCCGATTTGGTCTCGAAGACCACCCGCCAGCCGTCGTCGAGGGGCAGCGCGGCAGAGGCGAAGGAGTGGAACAGCATGCGCACCCCCGCATCGTCGAGCAGGTCCAGGAGGACGAGTTTGTAGATCTCCGGATCGAACGGCACTGTGTAGCCGGTGTCGAGGGAGGGCGGGATGCAGCCACCGCGTGCGGTGAGCCGGTCCAGCAGGAGCCACAGGAACCCGGCCACCACCGCTTCGCCCTCCCCGTGGTCGGTGGGCAGCAGCCGGCCGCCCGCCCCGCTCTCGTGGAACACGGCCTGTTTCTGCTCGTTGTGGAACGACATCAATGGCATCACCAGCGCCACGGTGGCGTTCCCGCCGAGGAAGCCGTAACGCTCCACCAGTACGACGTCAGCGCCCTCGTCGGCCGCCGCGTAGGCCGCGGCGGTTCCGGCCGGGCCGCCGCCGACGACCAGGACGTCCGTGCGCCCCCCGTGGCGCGCCGAACGCGGGGGCAGGGTGACGGTCTGACCTAGGGGAGGTGCTTCCAATATCGGCATCGCTGCTCCCGTCGACTGGGTTCGGTTGCGGACGGCGCGCTGCCGACGGCGGGCGTCTGGCTTACGCCCCGTGGTTCTTCAGGTCGGGCGGCCAGGAGTCCGGGGTCAGGATCAGGTTCGCGTCCTGCGCCCGCCCTGCATCGCGTCGGGCGCCGCCGTCGACGATGGTGTCCAGGAGGGCCCCGCAGCGGGTGCAGGTCTCCTGGGCCAGGATCCGCAGCCCCTGGACCCGGCAGTTGAAGTCCTCCTGCCGGTGCGGGAACTCGTCCCAGAGCCGGTCCACCTCCGCGAGCAGGAGTCCGGCCTGCTCCCGCGCCACACCGACCAGCGCCGGCGCCCCGGTGCGCTGGGCGAAGTCGAAGACCTTCCCGGAGTACGGCAGCGGCAGCACGGGCAGGCCGGAGAGCGCGGCGAAGATCACGACATGCAGGCGCATGCCGACAACCATGTCCAGATGGCTCATGAAGCCGAGGATCTCGCCGGGGCTGTAGGAGTTGTGCAGGATGCGGCCCAAGTCAGGGGTGCTCATTCGGGACAGCACGCCATGGGCATGCCGGACGTCCTGGCGTTCCATCGGCACGAAGACCACGTGCGCGTCGAGGCGCCGGGCGAGGAACTCGGCGACATCGGCGAGCAGCGCATGGTAGTCGTCCTCGTCGAGTTTCTCCGCCGCCCGGCCGGGCTCGCGCACCGACATCCCGACCAGCCGGGCATCGAGGGGCAGGCCCTCCTGCCGCATCATCCGCTCGGTGAAGGGCTCCGGCTTGAGCAGCAGCGCCGGGTCGGCGGTCACGGTGAGCTCGCGTTCGACGCCGACCTCCTCCAGGACGAGGCGTGACTCCTCGTCGCGCACCACGACCTCGGTCATCTCCGGCAGCACGGAGCGCACGGCCTCCCGGTCGTCCGCCTCACGCAGCGGGCCCGCGCCGACCGCGTAGGCGAAGGTGCGCACGCCACGTTCGTGCGCCGCCTTCACCAGGCGCAGATAGCGCCGCGCCTCGCCGTCGTAGAGGATCCCGCCGCCGCCCAGAACCAGCAGGTCCAGTCCGGCCAGCGCGTCCAGGACGGGTTTCTGCGGAACACCCTCCCAGTCGACCACCTCGTCGGCCTCCGGCTGGTGGCCACGGGTGTGCTCGCCGTTCCGGCTGAAGACCACGAGCCGGGCATGCGGCCGATGGGCGCGCAGACAGCTCAGCACACACATCAGAATCGCTTCGTCGCCGATGTTGCACCCGCCGTACGAGCCGAGCAGGCCGATCCGTAGATCCGACGAGCCGGGCGACGGGTGCTGGTCGATCGTCATCCGGAGCTCCCGTTCGAAGGGGGCGAGCGGGACCCACGACGCAGTCCTGGACGGCGCTCCTGCGTCGGCGGGGCTGCGGGCTGGGGTCTTTCGGGGTGGCAACCCACCGTCATGGCGTCGGACCGAGTTGCCCGGGCCTCGCGGAGAAAACCTCCCCCGGACTGTCCGGTGGCCGAACCGGCACGGCGGTGGGCACAGGCGGAGATACGTTCCTGGAGCTGCGCCGCGGAAGTTCGTGGAGCAGCACTTGGGCGGGGAGCCGGGCACCGGCTGTCGGACGACGGCAACAAGGAGGGCGCCCGAGTGAGGGCTCAGGATTCGTCCCGCTGGCACCGCGGGCACCACACCGTGCCCCGGCCTGCCATCCGGGACCGGCGCAAGGGGGTGCCGCAGCGGGGGCAGGCCGGGGAGCGGGCGTCGCGGTGGCCGGTGAGCCAGGAGTCGCGCGGCGGGACGCAGCCTGCGGTGACCGCGGAGCGCAGGGTGCGCCGCATCTGTGTGTACAGGCGGCGGCGGTCGGCCTCGGTCAGGTCGCTCGCCCGACAGGCGGGCCGCAGCCTCGCACGCCACAGGATCTCGTCGGCCAGGAGATTACCGAGTCCGGCCAGGACCGACTGGTCGGTGAGAGCCGTTTTGACGCTGCCGCGACGTGCGGAGAGCGCGGCCTCGAACGCCCTGCGATCCACCGCCATCGCGTCGGGTCCCTGGCGCGCCAGCAGCCGCGCGACCTCGGACTCGTCGTCGGCCAGCCAGAGGCCCTGGAGCTTGCGCTGGTCGCGGTAGCGGAGCTGACGCTCGCGGCTGACGGTGAACAGGACTCGGTCGTGGGCCTCGGCCTCCTCCTCGGGGTGGCTGCAGACCAGTTGGCCGGTCATGCCGAAGTGCAGCATGAGGGTGGGGCCGCCGGTGCGGGCGAGCAGCCACTTCCCGTGGCGCTCCGGCGCGGTGAAACGCCGGCCTTCCAGCGCGTCCCGCAGCCGCCTCGCACTCACGCCGTGCAGTACGCCCCTGTCGCGCACGTCGACGCGTCGGATCACCCTGCCCTTCGCGCAAGCCTCCAGCACCCTCCGGAACCCCTCGACGTCCGGGAGCTCGGGCATGACGCACGTCCTCTCTCCCCCGCGACCATCCGCGTACTCGGTGGAAGGGCCGCAGTCCCCCTCAGTTCCCGGTGCACCCCAGCCCCGGTGAATCGCCGACGGAACATTGTTCCAGCGCGCGCCGAGCACCTCGCGCGAGCCGACGACGCCGGCGACGTGCCGGCCTGCCGCCGTGGTGGCGGTAGAGACCGGCGATGTCTGAGGAACTCGTTCATGCACCCCGGTCGGGGCCTACCAGTAGTGCCGCCTGCCACCGACCGCGCGGCCCATGGAGCCGAGGAGGAACAGAACCGCGCCGATGACGAGCAGGATGATACCGGCGATGATCATGGTGGCCTCCTGGGTCCTGACTGGGCCCTCTGCGGTTCTTCTGCCGGGCGTGCCATGACCGTCCACTCCCGTCCGTGCGCAATTTCGCATCCGGCACGGATGCTCCTGCTGACTACGCTGGCACTCCCGCACGTCCGGCGCGCGCTGGGGACAGGAGGGCCCTGCATCCCACTGGCCTTCCCTTCCTCCGCACGCCACGCGGCGACGCGCCGGCCTTCCAACCCGCTATGGCGCCCATCCGAGCGCCGCGGCTGCCCGGCCCGCTTCGATAGCGTGAGCTGCAGGCAGCGGAAGATCGTCGAATGGGGCAGCAGCCGAGGCGGCCGACCGTGAGGCTTTCCCCTCCGCCGACCCGTTCGCCCTGACCCCGTGTCAGGTCTTCCAGACCTCCGGCCCGCCCTCATGCCACTCGATCAGACCGGACTCCGCGACATCCAACTCGTCCCAGCCGGTCAGGCCGGCGTTCTGCAGGAACACGGTGAGTTCGTGGAGGCTGTGCGCGGTGCCGACCATCTCGTCCCCGACGCGCACCTTGCGACCTCCGCGTTCGGCCGGCGGGTACACGATCACGCGGGGCTCGGACATGCCACCAGCCTCACCCCTGGCCCGCGACCCCGCATCCCAAGCGCACGATCAGGCCGACGTAGGAGGTAACCCGCACCAATCGGGCGATCCTATTTGGTCGGCCTGACTAATGGCACCGTCCAACGCGCGGTGGTCCACTGCGCCTCGTCACCCCTCTTCGAAGAGCTCGATCACTAGTGGCCAACGCTGCGGATCGCTCAGTGGATGCCTCTCCGCGTCGAGGCGACTCAAGCCACGACCGTGGCGTCAAGGGTCGATGCCCCGTGACGCGCTCTGCGCGGATCTCTGTTCGGCAGGGCTCGCCGGGCGTACCAGCCATCCCGCCAGTAGCTGACGGAACGGGCGAACGCTCCACAACAGGTTCAGAGGACCGGACAAATCGGGACTGGGCGCTCCGTGCCATGCCCCGAAGACGGGACCGGGCCGTAGCGGGCGGGAGCGGCGAGCGGCGAAGATCCCGCCATGGCCACCGACGACGACCTCGTTCCCGTACGTTCGACGCAGTCGACGCCGCTGGTTCTCGGCGCGGGGGCGTGCATCGGCGTGCTGGGCGGGATGATCGGTTTGGGCGGCGCGGAGTTCCGCCTGCCCTTGTTGGTCGGCCTGTTCGGGTTCGCCGCGCTCTCGGCGGTCATCCTGAACAAGGCGATGAGCCTGGTCGTGGTCCTGGTCGCACTGCCCGCACGCCTGGCCGCGGTGCCGGCCTCCGCTGTGGCGGAGCACTGGACCGTGGCGGTCAATCTGCTGGCCGGGAGCCTGCTGGGCGCCTGGGCCGGAGCGACCTGGGCCGTACGGATGCGCGGCTCCACCCTGTACAAGGTGCTGGCGGCGCTGATGGTGCTCATGGCCGCCGCCCTGCTCGTCACACACACGACCACCCTGGAGACGCTGGCCCTGCCGCCGTGGGTGGAGGTGCCCTGCGGGGTGTTGGCCGGGTTCGGAATCGGGGTGGTCGCCGCGATCATGGGTGTGGCCGGCGGCGAGTTGCTGATCCCGACGATCGTGCTGCTCTTCGCGGTGGACATCAAGACCGCCGGAAGCCTGTCCCTGCTGGTGTCGCTGCCGACCATGCTGGTGGCTTTCGCCCGCTACAGCCGTGACGGCAGCTTCGCGGTGCTCGGAGCCAACGTCCGCTTCACTCTCACCATGGCCGCGGGGTCGATCGCGGGTGCGCTGCTGGGTGGTCTGCTGCTCGGCGTCTTCCCGGACCTGGTACTCATCCCCGCACTGGCCGTGATCCTGCTCGTCTCCGCAGCCAAGCTCGCCCGTCACGACTGAGCCTTCGACGCCTCGGTCTTCGCAGGCCCAAGCCTGCCTGCGGCGCGCACCGAGCGGGCGCCTCTTGGCGTACCCGGAACGCGGGGCGCCAGCCATCAAGGCTTCCGGGACGGTGCCCGACGGTCGCCTGCGGGTACTCGGTGGCCGCACGGCGGTGAACGGCACCGCCCGGCTCTGACGGAGGGATGTTGCCATGACTCAACATGTCCGCGACGTCATGACGGCCGACCCGGTGACCGTCGAACCGCAGACCTCAGTGACGGCGGTGGCCCGGATCATGCGAGACGAGAACATCGGCGCCGTTCTGGTCACCGAGGGCGATCGGCTACGCGGGCTGGTCAGTGACCGTGACCTGGTGGTGCGCGCGGTGGCTGAAGGCGGCGATCCGGGCCAGACGACCGTGGCCAACGCATGCAGCGAGGACCTGGTCACCGTCGGCCCCGACGACGACCTGGCCCTCGCCGTGCACGTGATGCGTGAGCATTCCGTGCGGCGTGTCCCCGTCGTCGACGAAGGAGATCACGCGGTGGGCATCGTCGCCATCGGTGACCTGGCCATCGAGCGCGATCCCGACTCGGCTCTCGGCGACATCAGCGCCGCCGAGCCCAACCGCTGAACGGCCAACGCCCCCGTGACGAAGCGCCAGGTCGCCGTGGGCAGCGATTCTTCAGTCGCCACGTCGGTCTCCGCCAAATACCGGGTCCGCTCCGCCCTGCAGAGCGGACCCCCGCTGACACACGTACGAAGCGTGGGCGGCGACCCCCGCGACGACGAGCGCACACAGGGTCCAACGCAACGTCCCAGGCCAGAGGGGCCGCAGCTCAGCCCCAGGCCGTCACCGGCACGAACGAACTGTCCTGGCGGAACAAGTCCGTCCCGTTCGACCGTTCCACTCGCAGCTCGTAGTTGTAGTGCCGCAGGTAGTACCCGGGGTAGTTGTACGACTCGAAGCGGATCGAGCCGCTCGCCGTTCCGGTGCGGGCGACGAACGTGGCGTCCTTGGCGAAGGTCGAGGTCCCGTCGTTGGTGTCGAAGCGGGCCCGGAAGTCCCAGTGGCGCAGATAGCGGCCGGAGGCGTCGCGGAAGGAGTAGCCGTTCGCGTCCGCGAGGCCGGCCACGACCGTGAACGTCGCGGCCTGCTTCTCGGCGGTCGTGCTGGAGCCGGTCACCACCGGGAGGTTGAGCAGGGAGGACTGCGCCTGCCAGTAGCGGGTGGAGTAGTTGGCCGACTGGAAGGAACGGGTGACGTTCTTCGCGAGGGTCGGGCCGCCGGAGACCGTCTCCTTGATGACCGTGAAGTGACGGGCCGTGCCCGAGACGGCGGGCAGGGCGGCCGGGGCGGACCAGGTGGCGAAGGTGTCGTAGCTGTCGCTGTAGTAGTAGGTGCCGTCGCCGTAGCCGTCGAAGAAGAGCCGCCAGCCGCCGTTGTCGAGCTGGACGAGCGCGGGGCCCTCGCGGTAGCTGCCCCAGCCCGCCCAGTTGCCGGTGCGGGAGATCGTGTAGGGGCCGGTGAGGTTCGACGCGGTCGCGTACTCGATGTACTTCGTCGTCTCGTTCTTCGTGAAGGCGTGGTAGGTGGAGCCGATCTTCACGATGAAGGTGTCGATGTGGTTCGTGCCGATGCCGGACAGCGCGACCGGTGAACTCCAGGCCGTCAGCGCGGAGTTCGTGGCCTTGAGCAGGTACGGGGTGAAGATCCACTCGTCGTTGGTGGTCGAGCAGGACACGATGACGTTCACGCTGCCGTCGCTGTCCACGAACCATTCCGGCGCCCAGGCTCGGGAGAGGTTGGTGATCGGGACCGTGTAGTCGTACAGGAACGTCCAGTTGACCCGGTCGGAGCTGCGGGCGAAGCCGATGGTGGTGCTGGTGTCCTGCCAGGTGTGGGTCGTGTAGGTGATGTAGTAGTAGCCGTTGGTGTGCTTGAAGATGCTGGCGTCGCGGATGCGGTTGCTCGGCGGCGTGTAGGCGGAGGCCTTGGCCAGGCGGAAGTCGGTGGCGTCGTCCGACTGATAGACGTTCACGGTCCCGTCGTTGCTGTTCAGGAACGGCACGATGGTGTAGCGGGTGGCAGAGCCGCTCGGCGGTGCGGCCGCCAGTGCCGTGCCGAGCAGGCCGGGGGCCTCGCCCAGGATCAGTGCCGAGGCGGGCACGGCGGCCATCGCGCGCAGCAGGGCGCGGCGGGACGGGGTGTGGGGACGTCTGGTCACGTGCGGCTCTCCCTACGGTTCAAGGGACTTTCAAACAAGTTCGGAATATCGAACGCGGTTCGGAAATTCGATCAGAAGGTAGGGGTGGGACCCAGACACGTCAATGGTTTACGCATGAGGAAGCGAGACCTGAGAGAAACCTGTGGTGAACCACGGGCCGCGCCCGGCGAAACCGTTCCACCACGGCTCCAAGAAGGTTACCGTTCGGTAGACATCATGGTGACAGCGTCGTCCCCGGAGGTGCCCCGTATGACGTCCGACCGTGCCGTAGGCCTTGCCGAGTCCGCCCGTGCGCTGGCCGACGGGGAGGTGACCTCGCGGGCGCTGGTCGCCCAGGCGCTGGCGCGGATCGAGGCGACCCAGGGGTCTCTCAACGCCTTCCGGGTGGTCCGGACGGAGGCCGCCCTCGCCGAGGCCGAGGCCGCGGACAAGGAACTCGCCGCAGGCGTGCGCCGGCCGCTGCTGGGCGTGCCGGTCGCGGTCAAGGACGACATGAACGTGGCGGGCGAGCCGACGGCGTTCGGGTGCGGCGGCGAGTTCCCGCCGGTCGCCGAGGACGGCGAGGCGGTACGGCGACTGCGCGCGGCCGGAGCGGTGATCGTCGGCAAGACCAACACCTGCGAGCTGGGGCAGTGGCCGTTCACCGAGGGGCCCGCCTTCGGCGCGACCCGCAATCCGTGGCACCCGGAGCACACCCCCGGTGGCTCGTCCGGCGGTTCGGCGGCCGCCGTCGCCTCCGGACTCGTCCCGGCCGCGCTCGGCTCGGACGGCGCCGGCTCGGTGCGGATCCCCGCGTCCTGGACCCACCTCATCGGCATCAAGCCGCAGCGCGGCCGCATCTCGACCTGGCCGCGCGGCGAGTCGTTCCAGGGCATCACCGTCAACGGCACCCTCGCCCGCACGGTGACCGACGCCGCCCTCCTGTTGGACGCGGCCGCCGGCAACCACGACCTCGACCCGCACCGGCCGCCCTCGATCGACGCCTCGCAGGCGGTCGGCCGCGACCCCGGGCGGCTGCGCATCGCGCTCTCCCTCAAGCCGCCGTTCACCGCCCTGCCCGCACGCCTGCAACCGGAGGTGCGGGCCCGGGTCGTCCAACTCGCCGAGAAACTGAGCGCGTTGGGGCATGTCGTAGAGGAGGCCGATCCGCCGTACGGCCAGATCGGGCTCACCTTCATCCCGCGCGCGACGGCCGGTATCGCCGAGTGGGCGAGCGAGGTGCCCTTTCCGGCACTGCTCGACCCGCGCACCCGCAGCGCCGCCCGGCTTGGCCGGCTCCTCGGCGGGGCCCCGCTGCGCGTGGCGCGGCGCGCGGAGGCGGCCCTGCACCGTCGTATCGGCGCGTTCTACGAGTCGTACGACGTCGTCCTCGCCCCCACAACGGCCGCTCCCCCGCCCCGAGTCGGCGCGATGCTCGAACTCGGCGGGTTCGCCACCGACCGCGCGATGATCGCCGCGTGCCCTTACGCCTGGCCCTGGAACGTGCTGGGCTGGCCCGGCGTCAACGTCCCCGCCGGTTTCGTGGCCGGTCTGCCCGTGGGGGCCCAGTTGCTCGGACCGGCGAACAGCGAGCCCCTGCTGATCTCGCTTGCCGCCCAGCTGGAGGCCGAGCTGCGCTGGCACGAACTGTGGCCGCCGCAGCAGGACGAGACGGCACCCACCGCGGTCGTCTAAGGCGGCACCGGACTCTCTGGGGGGCAGCACCGGACTCTCTGGGTGGCGGCACCGGGTTCCTAGGGCGGCACCGTCTTTCCTGGGGCGGCACCGGAGTTCCTGGGGGCGGTGCCGGCGTCCGTCGGCTTCCCCGCCAACTCCCCCGCCCAGGCCCTACGCTGTGACCATGGGCGATGCGTCGATGGTCGGGCTCATGGGGCGGGTCACGGGGACGATCGGGCCGGGACTGGTCGGCGAGGTGATCGTCCGGGTGCGCGGCGGCGCCGAGCACTTCCTCGCCTATCCGGCCACCGGCTCGGACCGCATCGAGCGGGGCACGGTGGTGATGGTGGTGGAGTACCAGCCGCCGAGGACCGTCTACGTCCAGGCCGCGTACGACAGTTGAGCCTGCTCGGGCGCAGGTGAGAGCCGTCCGCGTCAAGGTTTCGGCAAGGATCCGCCGGCGTCTGTACCGGGGCGTCGCACGGGCGCACACTCCGTTGCGTTCGGTGCCGAAAGGGCACCAGGCAAAGGGGGCGTATGCCGATGGTCGTCGGCGTCGTGGCGGGGGCGGCGGTAGTGGCCGTTCTCGTGCTGATCGGTGTGTTCAAGATGATGTGGCGGGTCGCCGAGCCGAACGAGGCTCTCATCATCTCCGGTTCCAAGCACCGCACGGAGGGCCTCGAGGAGGGCATGGGCTTCCGTATCGTCACCGGGCGCGGCACGCTGGTGCTGCCCGGTGTGCAGGCGGTGCGCAAGCTGTCGCTCGACCTGAACGAGACCGAGTTGCAGGTGGACTGCGTGACCCATCAGGGCATTCCGCTGAAGGTGCGGGGCGTGGTCATCTTCAAGGTGGGCGACGACTTCGTGTCGATCGCGAATGCCGCCCGCCGTTTCCTGGACCAGCAGAAGCTGATGTCGGAGCGGGTGCACAACGTCTTCGCCGGTCATCTGCGGTCCATCGTCGGCGGATTGACGGTCGAGGACATGATCCGCGACCGGGAGAAGCTCACCGGGCAGACCCGGGCGGCGTGCGGTACGGAGATGGAGAAGCTGGGACTCATCGTCGACTCCTTGCAGATCCACGAGATCGAGGACCCGACCGGATACATCCAGAACCTGGCGATGCCGCACGCGGCGGCCGTCCAGCGGGACGCGCGTATCGCGCAGGCGGAGGCGAACCGGCTGGCCACGGAGGCGGAGCAGCAGTCGTTCGCACGGATGGCCGAGGCGACCCGGGACAGCGAGATCCTGCAGGCCGGCTACCAGGCCGAGCGCGACAAGGCGGGCGCCAGGGCCCGGCAGGCCGGTCCGCTGGCCGACGCGGCCGCCCGGCAGGAGGTCGTCGTCCAGGAGACCCGGGTCGCCGAGCTGGAAGCACACCGGCGCGAGCAGCAACTCCAGGCGGACGTCCGCAAACCGGCGGACGCGCAGGCCTACGAGAAGCGCACGCTGGCCGAGGCCGAGCGCGACGCCCGGATCTCGGCGGCGCAGGCCAAGGCGAAGGAGACGGAGTTGTCGGCCGCCGCCGAGGCGACCCGGGTCAAGACGGCCGCGGGTGCCGAGGCCGAGGCGACGAAGACTCGCGGTGCCGCGACAGCCGCGGCGACCCGGGCCACCGGTGAGGCGGAGGCCGCCGCCGCGCAGGCCAAGGGTCTCGCACAGGCCGAGGCGACGAAGGCGAAGGGCCTCGCGGAGGCCGAGGCGATCAAGGCCCGCGCCGCCGCCCTGGCCGACAACCAGGAGGCCGTGGTCGCCCAGCAACTGGCCGAGAACTGGCCGGAGATCGTCCGGGCCGGAGCCTCCGCCTTCGGAAACGTCGACAACATGGTGCTGCTCAACGGCGCCGACGGCATGGCGGACATGTTCGCCAAGGCGCTCACCATGGGCGGTACGGGTCTGGGACTGGCCCGGCAGTTGCTGGCGTCGATGAACCAGAACGGGCAGGCACCGAAGGAGACCTCGCCGCTGGGCGGGCTCGCTCAGAAGGTGCCGATGGGCGAGAAGTGACCCTTCACGCGTAACCAGCAACCCTTCACGCGTAACCAGGGACCTTCACGCACAACTCACGGGGGCAGCCCCTAAGGTGCCCCCGTGAGCACGTACACCGACGAGAACGCCCCCGGCCGCCACGGCCGCACCGCCACCACCGAAGCCGACCCCCGCGCGGTCGGCAAGGTGCGCACCGAGTACTCCCCCGCCCACGACGGCGACCCGGACCCCGGGGAGATCGTCTGGACCTGGGTGCCCTTCGAGGAGAACGACGGGCGGGGCAAGGACCGCCCCGTGCTCGTGGTGGCCCGGGAGGCCGCCGGGACCTTCCTGGCCGTGCAGCTCTCCAGCAAGCGGCATGACGGGGATCGTGAATGGGTCGGGATCGGCAGCGGGCCGTGGGACCGGACGGGCCGCGACTCCTGGGTCGACGTGGACCGCATCCTCCGCCTGCACGAGCAGGGCATGCGCCGGGAGGCCTGCGCCCTGGACCGCGGGCGGTTCAACCTGGTCAGGCACCGGCTGCACGAGCGCTACGGCTGGACCTGATCTCTACCGCTGCGGCTGACGCTCCGGAAAAGCCCGAGCGAAAGCCGCGCGCACCGCGCTGTCCGGCGTGCGGTCCAGGATCCCGAACACCACGTGCTCGAACGCCCCGGCGAACCGCCCGCCGGGCCCGAGCAGCGCCCGGAACGCGCCCGCCACCTGCGCCGGGTCGTTCTGGAACACCCCGCAGCCCCACGCGCCCAGCACCAGCCGCCGGTACCCGTGCGCCGCGGCCGTCTCCAGCACCCGCTCGGCGCGTGCCGCGAGCGCCTGCGGCAGCTCGGCCGTGCGCTGCGGCGTCGTACGCCGGACGACTCCCGCGTTCGGCGCGGCGGCGGTCAGGAAGCCCGCGGTGTACGGCTCGTCCAGCAGACGGCCGCGGTCGTCGCGGAAGACGGGCACGCCGGGTGAGTGAATGACACGGTCCGTGTAGAACGGGTCGCGGTGGGCGCGGTGGTGGTCGTAGAACTCACGGGCCTGGAGCAGGCAGGTGTACAGCGCCGAGCCGCGACACAGGGCCTCTTCCTGGGCCTGGGCGCCGTTCAGGTAACCACCGCCCGGGTTGCGGGCCGAGGCGAAGTTCAGCACGGCGGTGTCGCCGCCGAGGCGACGTGCGACTTCCAGGCTGCTCTCGCCCGTGACCTCGAAGAACGTCTCCGCCGCGGAAATCTCCGGCACCGGCACCGGGTCCGGCCCGACCATCCGGGTACCGTCCCGTGCGGCCTCGATCGCCGCCGCGAGGGAGACCTCGTGGCCGTCCGGCGCGCGGTACCCGCCCGCCGCGACGATCTGTTCCGTCTGCTGCGCGAGGCCGCGCAGACGCGCGCTCATGGCGCCACCCCCGTGCGCGCCATGCCCGTGCGACCGCGGCGGCCTCGCGCGGCCTCCGTCGTAATCTCCCCCGTCGTGCTCACACCGGCATCCTGAGCGATGCTGGTCATGCGGTGCAACAGAGTTTCCCGAGCCCCACAGCCGATCGAGAAACGACCGGGAAAGCCCCTGCGAACGCCTGGAGAGCAGAGGTTACCGACCCGGAACGTGCCGGTACGCACCCTTGTGCGAAGCGGCGCGAGGGTCTTGGGTGGGACGAGTGTGCCGGCCCGCCCACAAGATCCGGGCCGGGCGGCATCGTGGACTCTCAGGAGGATCCCGACATGTCAGATTCGGTGAGTGACTGTACGGAGCAGCCCCGCACCGCAGTCACCGAACCCGAGGTGGAAGCCCTGGTCAGGGGCATCTGCTTCAAGACCGGCCCGCCCCGCACCCTCGGGGTCGAAGTGGAATGGCTCGTCCACGAGCTGCGCGGCCCGCAGCTCCCCGTCACACCCGAACGACTCGAAGCGGCCTACGCCGCACTACGGACCGTGCCTCTGAGGTCGGCGCTCACCGTCGAACCCGGCGGTCAGCTGGAGCTGAGCTCCCCGCCCGCCACCTCGCTGATGGAGTGCATCGGTACCGTTTCCGCCGACCTCGACGCCGTCCGCGCGGTACTGCGCGGGCACGATCTCGGTCTGGTCGGCCTCGGCAACGATCCCTGGCACTCGCCCCGCCGGTTCCTGCGTGAGCCGCGCTACGACGCCATGGAGGCGTCCCTGGACCGCGCGGGCCCGGCCGGCCGCGCCATGATGTGCACCTCGGCCTCCGTGCAGGTCTGCCTGGACGCCGGATACGAGGAGCCCGGCCCGCTCGGGCACGGGCGCCGCTGGTGGCTGGCGCACCAGCTCGGCGCGGTGCTGGTCGCCGCCTTCGCCAACTCCCCGCTCGCCGGGCGCGAGCCCACCGGCTGGCTCTCCACCCGGCAGCTGCTGTGGATGGAGATCGGCGCGGGCCGCGCGGGCGCACCCCCGCTGGACGGCGATCCGCGGGCCGCCTGGGCGCGGCACGTGCTGGACTCGCCGGTGATGTGCGTACGGCGCGACGGCGGCCCGTGGGACGTCCCGGACGGGCTGTCGTTCCGGGAGTGGACCAGGTCAGGGGTGCCCAGAACGCCCACGCACGAGGACCTCGACTACCACCTCACGACGCTGTTCCCGCCGGTCAGACCGCGTGGCCACCTGGAGCTGCGCATGATCGACGCGCAGCCCGGCGAGGACGGCTGGATCGTGCCGCTCGCCGTGACCGCCGCGCTCTTCGACGACGCGAAGGCCGCCGAGACCGCCTACCGCGCGGTGAAGCCGCTGGCCGAGCGCGCCCTGTCGCTGCCCGCGCCGCACAATCCGCTGTGGATCGACGCGGCCAGATGCGGTCTCGCCGACCCCGAACTGCACGAAGTCGCCCTGGAGTGCTTCGCGGCGGCCCTGGAGGCGCTGCCCCGGCTGGGGGCGACGGCCGAGGTCAGGGACGCCGTGGCGGCGTACCACGACCGCTATGTCGTCAGGGGCCGCTGCCCCGCCGACGACCTGCTGGACGAGCTCTACGGCACGGACCGCACCCTGCACGGGAAGGACGACCGGACATGACCGACCCCGCCCACGACGTCGACACCCTCCGCGAGCGGGCTTTGACCACCCTCACCACCGCCCGTGCCCGGACGAGCCTGCTGACTTCCTGCGTCGAGGACCCCGACCTCACCGCCCAGCACTCGCCGCTGATGTCCCCGCTGGTGTGGGACCTCGCGCACATCGGCAACCAGGAGGAGCAGTGGCTGCTCAGGACGGTCGCCGGACGGGAGGCGATACGGCCCGAGATCGACGGCATCTACGACGCCTTCGAGCATCCCCGGGCCGAACGCCCCTCGCTGCCGCTGCTGCCGCCGGCCGAGGCCCGGCACTACGCGGCCGAGGTGCGCGGCCGCGTCCTTGACCTGCTGGAGAGCACCGCGTTCCACGGGACACGGCTGACCGAGGCGGGCTTCGCCTTCGGGATGATCGCGCAGCACGAGCAGCAGCACGACGAGACGATGCTGATCACACATCAGCTCCGCAAGGGCCCGCAGGCCCTGCACGCCCCGGACCCGGAACCGGCGCCCCTGGTCACGGGACCGTCCGAAGTGCTGGTGCCCGGCGGCCCGTTCACCATGGGCACCTCCACCGAACCGTGGGCGCTGGACAACGAACGCCCGGCGCACCGGCGCGAGGTGCCGGCGTTCTACATCGACACGACCCCGGTGACGAACGCCGCGTACCAGGCGTTCATCGCGGACGGCGGCTACGACGACGACCGCTGGTGGACGCCGGAGGGCTGGGCGCACGTCCGGCAGCACTCCCTCCACGCCCCGCTGTTCTGGCGCCGGGACGGCAAGCAGTGGCTGCGCCGCCGCTTCGGCGTCACCGAGGTCGTACCGCCCGACGAGCCCGTCCTGCACGTGTGCTGGTACGAGGCCGACGCCTACGCCCGCTGGGCCGGACGCCGGCTGCCCACCGAGGCCGAGTGGGAGAAGGCGGCCCGGCACGACCCGGCGGGCGACCGCTCGATGCGCTACCCGTGGGGCGACGCCGATCCGGAGCCCGAGCACGCCAACCTCGGCCAGCGTCACCTGCGCCCGGCGCCGGCCGGCAGCTACCCCGAGGGTGAGTCGCCGCTCGGCGTACGGCAGCTGATCGGTGACGTGTGGGAGTGGACGGCGAGCGACTTCGCGCCGTACCCGGGTTTCCAGGCGTTCCCGTACAAGGAGTACTCGGAGGTGTTCTTCGGCCCCGAGTACAAGGTGCTGCGCGGCGGTTCGTTCGCGGTGGACGCGGTCGCCTGCCGGGGCACCTTCCGCAACTGGGACTACCCGATCCGGCGGCAGATCTTCTCCGGGTTCCGTACCGCCCGTTCGGGAGACGTCTGATGTGCCGTCATCTGGCGTATCTGGGCCCCGAGGAGCCGCTCGGCCGGCTCCTCGTGGAGCCCGCGCACGGGCTGTACCGCCAGTCGTGGGCGCCTCGGCGGCAGCGGTACGGGACCGTCAACGCCGATGGTTTCGGGGTCGGTTGGTACGCCGAGGGGGACCCGGTGCCGGCGCGGTACCGCCGGGCCGGGCCCATCTGGGCGGACCTGTCCTTCGCCGACCTGGCCCGGGCGGTGCGCAGCACCGCGCTGCTCGCCGCCGTACGGGACGCGACGGTGGCGGGCGCCGACGGGGAGGCCGCGGCGGCGCCTTTCGCCGCGGGTCCCTGGCTTTTCAGCCACAACGGCGCCGTGAAGGGCTGGCCCGACTCGCTCGCGCCGCTCGTCCCGAGCCTGCCCGCCGTGGACCTGCTGTCGCTGGAGGCGCGCAACGACTCGGCGCTGGTCTGGGCGCTGGTCCTGGCGCGACTGCGCGGCGGTGACGACGAGGCGCAGGCGCTGGCCGACACGGTCCTGGAGGTCGCCGAGGCGGCCCCGGGCTCCCGGCTCAACCTGCTGCTCACCAACGGCGAGACCATCACCGCGACGGCCTGGGGCGACACCCTCTGGTATCTGACCCGGCCCGGCGGCGGCACCGTCGTGGCCTCCGAGCCCTACGACGACGACCCGCACTGGCAGGAGGTCCCCGACCGCACCCTGCTGGCGGCCGGCCGCACCGACGTACTGCTCACCCCGCTCAAGGAACCGAGCGACGCGACTCCACCCTCACCCGCACGACCGAAGGAGCCCAGCACGTGAGTCCGTTCCTCCTCACCCGCACCCTGCCCGAGGACGCCACGGACGCCGCACTGCGCGCCGATGTCCTGAAGGGCCTGACGGGCACGCCCAAGACGCTTCCGCCGAAGTGGTTCTACGACGCGCAGGGCAGCGAACTGTTCGAGCAGATCACCGAGTTGCCCGAGTACTACCCGACCCGCGCGGAGCGCGAGATCCTCGTCGACCGGGCCGGCGAGATCGCCGCGGCCACCGGCGCCCGCACCCTGGTCGAGCTGGGCTCCGGCTCCTCGGAGAAGACGCGGTACCTGATCGACGCGCTGGCCGGGCTGCACACGTACGTGCCGGTCGACGTCAGCGAGAGTGCGCTCACGCAGGCCGGGCAGGCGCTCGTCGAGGAGCGGCCGGGGCTGGACGTGCATGCCCTGATAGCCGACTTCACCCGCGGGATGGCCCTGCCGGACACGCCGGGGCCCCGGCTGGTGGCGTTCCTCGGCGGCACGATCGGCAATCTGCTGCCGGCCGAGCGCGCGGCGTTCCTCGCCTCGGCGCGCGGTCTGCTCGCCCCCGGTGACGCGCTGCTGCTCGGGACGGACCTGGTGAAGGACGAGAAGGTCCTGGTCGAGGCGTACGACGACGCGGCCGGAGTGACGGCCGCCTTCAACAAGAACGTCCTGGCCGTGATCAACCGCGAGTTGGGCGCCGACTTCGATCCCGGCGCCTTCGACCACGTGGCGCTGTGGGACACCCGCAACGAGTGGATCGAGATGCGGCTGCGCTCGCTGACCGCGCAGACGGTGAAGGTGCCCGCGCTCGACCTCGCCGTGGACTTCGCGGCGGGCGAGGAGATGCGCACCGAGGTGTCGGCGAAGTTCCGGAAGGAGGGTGTGGGCGCGGAACTGTCGGCGGCCGGGCTGGAACTGGCGCACTGGTGGACGGACGGTGCGGCCCGCTTCGCGCTGTCACTGAGCGTGGCGCGGTGACGGACGGCTCGCGCGATGTGCCGCCTTGGGGCACGGTGGAGTGACGTGTGACGAAGCCGCCACGGTGGAGTCACGGGAGAGGAGCACCCCATGTCGAACCACACCTACCGGGTCACGGACATCGTCGGTACTTCGCCCGAGGGCGTGGACCAGGCCATTCGCAACGGCATCACGCGCGCCTCGCAGACCCTGCGCAATCTGGACTGGTTCGAGGTGGTCGAGGTCCGCGGCCAGCTCGACAACGGGGACATCGCACACTGGCAGGTGACCATGAAGGTCGGCTTCCGCCTTGAGGACGCCGAGTAGGACGGGGAACGTCCGCCCCCCGTCCACTCCTGCACTCCTGCCGGGCGGCCCTCCCGGTCCCGCCGGACAGCCGACCCGGCCCTCAGGTCCGCCCCTCCTGCTCCTGCGCCACCTTCAGCGCGGCGGACGGGGCGGTCCAGCGCGCCCGTACGACGGAGAAGCCGGCCCGTTCGGCGTCCTCGCAGACCAGCTCGTCGTCGTCCACGAGCACCCGGATGTCCCGGGTGCGGGCGAGGCGGCGCAGGGTCTCCAGCTTGGTACGCCGGGCGGGCCGGCGGTCGTCGTTGCGCCGCATGTGCACACGTCCTTCGGGCAGTTTGTGCGCGGCGAGCCAGTCGAGCGTGTCGCGCCGGCAGCGCTCGGGCCGCCCGGTCAGATAGCGGACCTCGCACTCCTTCGCGCACTCCAGCGCCAGCGCGATGCCCTCCATGAGGGGCGGGTCCTGCGGGGCGGCCGCGAAGAAGGCGTCCCAGTCGCGGGGCTTGCGCTCCAGGAAATGCTGCCGGTGTGCCGTGTCGGCGAGGGTGTTGTCCAGGTCGAACACGGCGAGGGGGCGTGCGCTGCTGTCGGTCACACGCCTCACCCTAGACGGGCCGCGCACCCCGGCAACCTTCGCGCGCCGGGCGGCCACTGCTGTGCGACAGGGCACGCAGGCGGAGGCGGGAGGCCCCATGGGCACACGGCTGCGACTCGGCGCCGGCCACCCCGGCCCGGCCGCTGCGGACCGTGCAGCGGGGCGTGGACCTGGCGAAGCCCGGCGATGTCATCGCCGTACGCGGCGGCACGTACGCCGTCAGCGACAACAACGTCTTCTCCCGGCTGTCCACGCACGACATTTACGAGTCCGGCTTCCAGCTCCAGGGATCGTCCAGCAACAACCAGATCCTCGACTTGGACACATACGGCAATCGCGGAAGTTCACCTCGCCGATTCTGATCGAGAACACCATCGCGTACGGCAACGGCTACAACCGCTGGAACTTCCCGGACTTCTCGGGCGACGGAACCGGTTTCAAGATGGGCGGCGGCAGCCCCGCCCCGGCAGTGGGCCACGTCCTTCGCCATACGATCGCGTTCAAGAACGCGGCGCACGGCGTCACGGACAACGGCAATCCGGCTTCGACGCCGACGTGGCGGGCGGCACCGCCACCCTCACCGCCAATCTGTCCGTCGCCGACGCACGCGCGGCCGCCGTCGGTTCGGGGACGGTGGCGACCGGCAACTCTTGGAACCTGGGCGGAACTTGGGACGCGTCGTCGGTACTCGGCACCGACCCGGGCGCGATCACGGGCCCGCGCTCCGGCCGAGCCGCCCCGCGCGGGTCATGTTTGAGACAGTCCGGCCGAAACCAATGGTCCGGACTATTTCCGGGAAGCCCCTTTTCGCAGGCCACGCAAGGTCGGGAAAGGATCGCGGGGGACGTGAATGCGCCATAGGAGTACGGCTATTCACCCCGGCGGTTGATTCTTCAAAGAGCCCGCTGCCATACTCCGGCTTCTGGCTTCACAGCCGCTCACCACCTCCCCAGACACAATGTCCGCGCCCCCGTATGTCCCCGGCATGCCGCAGCAAAGAAGGTGCGCCTGTGCCCGAGTTTTCACCTTGGCACGACAATTCTTTCACATACAGTCCCCCGAATAATGAACCAGCGCCCACCCAGCGCATATCCGAGGATCCCGAATTCCACTCACTGCGCCGCGCCCAGCGCAGGTTCGGGGTCAGGGCGACGGTCCTCTCGGTCGGCGGTTTCCTGTTGTACGTGCTTCTGTCGCATTCCGTCCCCGGCCTGATGAACCAGCGCCTGGTCGGCCACCTCACCCTCGGTCTCGCGCTGGGCCTCGGGCAGTTCCTCGTGATGGCCGTGACCTCCTGGTGCTACGTCCGCCACATGCGCTCCCGGGTCGACCCACTGGCCCGTGGCCTCGGTTCACGACTGGACCAGCACGAAGCCCACTCGCTCCGCACCGCCGCGTCCCGCGCCGATGCCGGGCAGACCGTCCCGCCCGGCTCCAGGGGGTACCGCACGTGGTGACCGTGTCCGAAGGCATCGTCGACCGGTTCAGCCTGAACCTGACGTTCGTGCTGTTCCTGTCGGTGGTCGTGGTCACGCTGTTCATGGCGCTGCTGACGGCCCCTCAGCGCGACGAGCTCAGCGAGTTCTACCTCGGCAACCGCACGATGTCCCCGCTGCGCAACGGCCTCGCCATGTGCGGCGACTACCTGTCCGCCGCGACCCTGCTGGGCAGCACCGGCCTGGTCGCCCTCAACGGGTACGACGGGCTGCTGTACCTCGGCGGCACGGTCGTCGCCTGGATGATGGTGCTGCTGCTCATCGCCGAACCCCTGCGCCGGGCGGGCAGGTTCACCCTGGGCGACACACTGGCCCTGCGCCTGACCGGGCTCCAGCGCCCGGCCCGCCTCGCCCTGGCCGTGTGCACCCTGGTCATCACGACCCTGTACCTGGTGGCCCAACTCGTCGGCAGCATGGCCCTGTTGACCCAGTTCACGGGCGAACCCAGCGCCGCGACCCGCACCCTGTGCGTGGTGGTGATCGGCACCATCGTCATCGTGTACGCCGCCATCGGCGGCGCGCCCGGCGCCACGGTCATCCAGATCATCAAGGCCGTGATGCTGGTGGCGGGCGTGACGGTCACCGCGGTCATGGTGCTCCACCACTACGACTGGAACCCCGACGCCCTGCTGTCCGCGGCCGCGAACAACAGCGGCACCGGCACACAGTTCCTCGAACCCGGACTGCGCTACGGCGTCAGCACGACCAGCAAGCTCGACTTCTTCAGCCTGGAACTGGCGATCGTCCTCGGCCTCGCCGCACTCCCCCACGTACTCATGCGACTGCTCGCCCCGCGCAAGATCGACGTCCTGCGCTCCTCCGTCGTGTGGGCGGTGGGCCTGGTCGGCCTGGTCTGCCTCGCGGCCGGCGTCCTGGGCCTCGGCGCCACGGCCGTCGTCGGCCGGGAGACCATCGCGGAGACGGACCACAAGGGCGACTCCGCCGTCCTGTTGCTGGCCAACGCCCTCGGCGGCGGCATCCTCACGGCCCTGCTGTCCTGCCTGGCCTTCGTCACGCTGCTCGCGGTCGCGGCCGGTCTCGTCCTCGCCGCCGCCACATCCCTCGCCCACGACCTGTACGGCGAGGTGATCCGCAAGGGCCGCGCGAGCGAGACCGAGGAACTGACCGTCGCCCGGCTGTCCGCGGCCGTCATCGGCATCCTCGCCATGATGCTCGCCCTCGTCTCCTGGGGCGCCAACACCGCGACGCTCGCCTTCCTCGCCTTCGCCATCGCGGCGTCCGCGATCCTCCCGACGATCGTGTACACCCTGTTCTGGCGCCGCTTCACCGGCGAGGGAGCGCTGCTCAGCCTCTGGGGCGGCCTGATCTGCTCGGTCCTGCTGGTCCTGTTCTCGCCCGTCGTCTCCTCCGCGCCGGGCTCGTTCTACCCGGGCTCCGACTTCGCCTGGTTCCCGTTGCAGAACCCGGGCATCGTCTCCATCCCGGCGGGCTTCCTCCTCGGCTGGCTCGGCAGCGTGCTGAGCAGCCGCCAGGAACCACAGGAGGAGGCCGCCTACGAGGAGTTCGAGGTGCGGATGCTGGTGGGTGCGAAGGAGTAGGACATGCTTCTGTCATGCCTACCCGTACGTTTCTGATCGGCGCCGCCCGCGAGCGCCCTTGCACGCTCGTCGTCTGCCGGGGCTGCTGCTGCGGCAGTCCCGCCAAGCACCCCGGCACCGATCACGTCTGGCAACTGGAGCGGCTGCGCGCCGCCGGGGCCGAGCACGGTTTCCAGGTCCGTACGACCGACTGCCTCGGCCCCTGCGACCAGGCCAACGTGATCGTCGTCCAGCCGTCGGCCGCGGGGCGACGGGCCGGCGGGCGGCCCACCTGGGTGGGCTTCGCCATGGACGACGACTCCACGGAGGAGGTCGTGCGATGGGCGGCCGCGGGCGGACCGGGCCTCGCGGAGCCGCCCGTCACACTGGAGTTGCAGTTCATCGCGCCGCCGCGGGACGCACGGGTGCGGTCACGTCGCTGAGCCCGGGCGCTCCACCGCCGGCCCCACCACGGCCCCGCCAGGCCCCCGGGCCAATTGTTAATGGGATCCATTTTCATGTAGCGTCCTCGGTGTTCACCCACCGAGGAGGTCCGTCATGGCTGTCCCCAAGCGGAAGATGTCCCGCAGCAACACCCGCCACCGCCGCGCCCAGTGGAAGGCGAGCACACCGCAGCTCGTGCCCGTCACCATCGACGGAGTCAGCCATCTCGTGCCGCAGCACCTGGTCAAGGCCTACGAGCGCGGGCTGCTGCGCCCCGAGGGCTGACCGGGATGCCGTACGACCGCCGTCTGCCCGTCACCGTCCTGTCCGGCTTCCTCGGGGCGGGCAAGACGACCCTGCTCAACCATGTCCTGGCGAACCGCGAGGGGCTGCGTGTGGCGGTCATCGTCAATGACATGAGCGAGGTCAACATCGACGCCGCGCTGGTGCGGGGCGGCGAGGCCGCGCTGTCGCGGACCGAGGAACGCCTGGTCGAGATGACCAACGGCTGCATCTGCTGCACCCTGCGCGACGACCTGCTCGAGGAGGTCGACCGACTCGCCCGCGAGGGCCGATTCGACCATCTCCTCATCGAGTCGTCCGGCATCTCCGAACCCATGCCGGTCGCCGCCACCTTCGCCTTCGCCCGCGACGACGGAGCCACCCTCGGCGACCTCGCCCTGCTGGACACCATGGTCACGGTCGTCGACGCCGCGAACTTCCTGTCCGAGCTGGACAGCGGCGACGAACTCGCCGAGCGCGGCCTCGACCAGTACGAGGACGACGAGCGCACCGTCAGCGATCTCCTCGTCGACCAGGTCGAGTTCGCGGACGTCATCGTGCTCAACAAGCTGGACCTGGTCGACGACGAGACCGCGGTCCGGCTGCGGGCGGTACTGGGCCGGCTCAACCCCGCCGCGCGGGTCGTCGACGCCGTACAGGGACACGTCGCGCTCCAAGAGGTGCTCGGCACGCGGCTGTTCGACCTGGAGCGCGCCCAGCAGGCACCCGGCTGGGTACGGGAGCTCAACGGCGACCACGTCCCCGAGACCGAGGAGTACGGGATCTCGTCCACCGTCTTCCGCGCCGAACTCCCCTTCCACCCCGGGCGGTTGTGGACGTTCGTCACGGAGGAGCTCGACAGCGGCACGTACGGCAAGGTGCTGCGCTCCAAGGGGTTCTTCACCCTCGCCAGCCGCCCCCAGGTGACGGGGCTGTGGTCGCAGGCCGGTTCCGTCGCCCGCTTCGAGCCCAGCGCCGCGCGGGACACCGAGGCGCCGTACGCACAGGAGCTGGTCTTCATCGGCACTCATCTGCACGCGGAGGCCCTGCAGACCGCCCTTGCCGACTGCCTGATGGCGGACGGCGAGGACCTTCCGGCCGCCGACCCGTTCCCGGCCTGGGACACGTACGGCATCGACGACACCTGCGACCACGAGCACACGGGACCGCTCCAGCCGTCCGCTCCCTGACTCCCCGGCGCCCGGCCCGCTCGCCTGCCTATTCTGGTGAGGGGCCGGTCCTGCTCGCAGAGCGCGAGAAGGGAGCCGCGGGTGACCGAGCGGACGATCGACAGGGCGGCCGCGCACACCTTGCGACAGGCCAGGGACGCCGCCGCCGGTGAGGCGTGGGCCACGGCGTACCGGCTGCTCGGCAGTCTGGACGCCGGCTGTCTCACCCCCGACGACTGCGCCGCGTTCGCCGACGCCGCATGGTGGACGAGCCGTATCGAGGAGTCGATCGTCCAGCGGATGCGGGCCTATTCCGGATACGTGGCCGAGGGCGCGGACCGGCAGGCCGGGCACATGGCCTGGCTGCTCTGCTACGAGCACCAGCTCGCGGGACGCACCGCCCTGGCCGCCGGCTGGCTGCGCCGGGCGCGGCGGCATCTGCGGGGCGAGCCGGAGTGCGTCGAGCAGTGTTACCTCGCCTGGATGGATGCCGAGGACGCCCAGGAGCGCGGTGCGTTCGACGAGGCCATGGCCGCGGCCCGGCGCATGGCGGGGATCGCCCGGCGCTGCGGCAGCCCGGATCTGCTGGCCATGAGCGTGCAGGCGCAGGCGGGTGTCCTGGTTTCCCAAGGGCGGCTGCGTGACGGACTCGACCTGCTGGATGACGCCATGTGCTCGGCCATGGCGGGTGAGCTCAGCTCCTTCTTCACCGGCTGGACCTACTGCCTGGGCCTTCAGCAGGCCATGGCGTGCATCGATCTCGAACGCGCCGCCGAATGGACCGACGCGGCCATGCGGTGGTGCGCGACCATGCCGGAGGAGAACAACTACCGCGGACTGTGCCGGGTGCACCGGGTCCAGGTGCTGGAGCTGCGCGGCAACTGGCCCGAGGCGCTGACCGAGGCCGAGCGGACCCGCGCGGAACTGCTGCCGTACGAGCGGCGGACGGCCGCCGAGGCGGTCTATCTGGTCGGCCAGATCCAGCGGCGGCGCGGAGAGCTCGCCGCCGCCGAGGAGTCGTACGACCGCACCCACGAACTCGGCCGTGACCCGCACCCCGGTCTCGCCCTGCTGCGGCTGGCCCAGGGGAAGGCCGACGCCTCGGCCGCGGCCCTGCGTCTCGCCCTCACGAGCGGGGCGGAGGGCGAGCCGCGGGGCGGCGGCCTGGAGCGGTGCAGGCTGCTCGCGGCCCAGGTGGAGGTGTCACTGGCGCTGGGCCGGACGGCCGAGGCGCGCGCGGCGGCCGAGGAGCTTCGGTCCCTGGCCCTCGACTGGCAGCGGCGGTGCGGTTCGGAGGCGACCCTGCTGCACGCGAGTGCCTCGGCGGCCTGCGGCGCGGTGGCCTTCGCCGCGCGGGACCTCGACCGCGCGCTGCCCCTGCTGCGCCGGTCGCTGGCGCTGTGGCTGGAGCTCCGGGTGCCGTACGAGGCGGCCCAGGTGCGGATGACCCTTGCCGCGGCCGACCGTGCCGCCGGGGACGTCGAGGGTGCCCGGATGGAGCTGCGGGCCGCGGAGCAGGCCTTCCGGCAGCTCGGTGCCGTACCCGACGCGCGCCGGGCGGCGGCCCTGCTCGCGGATGTGCGCCGACGGCGGCCGGGCGGGCTCACCGAGCGGGAGATCCAGGTGCTGCGGCTGGTCGCCGCGGGCCGCACGAACCGGGCCATCGCGGCGGAGCTCGTCATCAGCGAGCACACCGTCGCCCGGCACCTCAACAACATCTTCGCCAAGCTCGACGTGTCCTCGCGGGCGGCGGCGACGGCGTACGCCTACCGGCAGGGACTCGCGTGAGGCGCATGGGCCGTTTCGCCCATGCCGTCCGCGCGGGGATGGGCGATTCCGGCGATGAACGCGCCCCCGCCGCGCGCGTACACCAGTGGTGTGTCCCTTCCCCACCAGGAGCGGAAAGCCGGTGGCTGCCATGACCACCTACACACCGACCTTCGACCACCAGCTGCTGGAGCGGCTGCGCGGGGCCGTGCGCGGCGACATCGTCGAACCCGGCGACCAGGGTTACGACGAGGCCCGCAGGGTCTACAACGCGATGCACGACAGGCGGCCCGCGATCATCGTGCGAGCGGTCGACGCGGGCGATGTCATCGCCACGGTGGACTTCGCCCGCGACCAGGGCCTGGCGCTCGCCGTGCGCGGCGGCAGCCACAGCGTCCCGGGCTACGGGACGTGCGACGGCGGGGTCGTCCTCGACCTCGCCCTGATGCGCGGCATCCGCGTCGACCCCGACAGCCGTACGGCATGGGTCGAGGGCGGCTGCACCTGGGCGGACGTCAACCACGCCACACACGCGTTCGGGCTGGCCACCACGGGGGGAGTCGTCTCCACCACCGGTGTGGGCGGCCTGACCACGGGCGGCGGCATGGGCTATCTGATGCGCCGCTGCGGTCTGGCGTGCGACAACCTGGTCTCGGCGGACCTGGTGACGGCCGACGGAGCCTTCCTGACCTGCACGGACGAGCAGAACAGCGACCTGATGTGGGCGATGCGCGGAGGCGGCGGGAACTTCGGGGTCGTCACGTCCTTCGCGTACCGGCTGCACCCCGTCGCGGACGTCCTGGGCGGACCGACCTTCTTCCCGCTCGACGGCGATGTGATCCGCCGCTACCGGGAGCTCGTCGACGAGGCGGACTACGACCTCGGCGCCCTGCTCGTCGTCGGGCTCGGTCCGCCGGTGCCCTTCCTGCCCGAGCGCTGGCACGGCCGGCCGCTGTGCGGCGTGATCGCCTGCTGGACCGGGCCGGAGGACGAGGACGACCGGGTCCGGGAGCGGGTCGCCGCGCTCGGACCGGTGCTGGGCCGGCACCTGGAACGCATGCCCTACCCGGTGATCAACACCCTGTTCGACGACCTGGTGCCCGCAGGGCTCTACCACTACTGGAAGGGCACATTCACGCACGGCATGTCGGACGGCGCGATCGACGCCTTCGTGGAACACGGCGGCACCACTCCCTCCATCCAGAGCGTGACGGTCGTCTATCCCCTCGACGGCGCGTGCCGCCGCGTCGGACCGGAGGAGACCGCCTTCTCCTACCGGGACGCCGACTACTCGATCGCCCTCAGCGGGACGTTCACCACACGGGCGGAATGCGAGGACCAGAAGGGCTGGGTGCGCGGCTTCAACCAGGCCCTCGAACCGCACTCCATGGAGGGCGGTTACGTCAACTTCATCGACGGCGACGATCAGTACCGCGTGCAGGCCAACTACCGCGGCAACCACCCGCGTCTGACCGCCCTGAAACGGCGCTACGACCCGGGCAACCTGTTCCGCCTGAACCACAACATCGCGCCCTGAGGAATCCTGCGGCGGCGGCGTTGTTGAACCCCATATGAGCTCCGTGATCGCGACGACCCGCTTCTCCGTCCTCGACCGCTCCCGGACCCGGGAGGGCCGTACCGACGCCGAGGCACTGCGCGACACCGTGACGCTGGCACAGGAGCTGGAGGAGCTGGGCTACCACCGCCTCTGGGTCTCGGAGCACCACGGCGTACCCGGCGTCGCCGGTTCCGCCCCGACCGTGCTGGCCGCCGCCGTGGCGTCCGCGACCCGCACGATCCGGGTCGGCACCGGCGGCGTGATGCTGCCCAACCACCAACCGCTGGTCGTGGCCGAGCAGTTCGGGGTGCTGGAGTCCCTCTTCCCCGGCCGTGTCGACATGGGGATCGGGCGCTCCGTCGGCTTCACGGACGGGGTGCGCAAGGCGCTCGGCCGGGACAAGGGGGACGCTGAGGACTTCGCGGCGCAGATCCAGGAGCTGCTCGGCTGGTTCCGGGGCACGTCGGCCACGGGGGTGCACGCGCGGCCCGCCGAGGGCCTGACGGTGCCGCCGTTTGTGCTGGCCATGGGCGAGGGCGCGGACATCGCGGCCCGCGCGGGACTGCCGATGGTCATCGGGGACCTCAGGAGCCGGGAGAAGATGCAGCGCGGGATCGACCACTATCGCGCGCACTTCCGGCCCTCGCCCTGGGCGAATGAGCCGTACGTCATGATCTCCGGCACGATCGCGGTGGCCGCGACGCCCGAGGAGGCCCGGCGGCTGCTCCTGCCCGAAGCCTGGTCGATGGCCTACTCGCGCACGCACGGCACCTTCCCGCCGCTGCCACCCGCCGAGCGCGTGGAGTCGCTCACGATGACCGCCAAGGAGCGCGGGTTCTACGAGAGCGGGCTCACCGGCCACATCGCCGGCACCGACGAGCAGGTCGCTCACGAGCTGGAGACGGTGCTCAAGGAGACGGGGGCGCAGGAGGTGCTGGTCACGACCAGTACGTACGACCGTGCGGCACTGGTGGACTCGTACCGGAGGCTCGCCCGGATCATCACGAGGTGACCCGGGCGAGCTGCCGCACGGGGAGTCAGTCCGTGTCGCGCGGGTCGAACGACTTGGTGTCGATCGTCAGCGGCTTGGGGAACGCGCCGGCCACCGACTCCCATCCCGTGAACTTGAAGTCGGTGCCCTCACGGTCGCCGTCCGCGGGCGTGGCCTCGCCGTCGTGGGTGACGAGCAGGCCCTTGGGGAAGGACCGGCCCAGCGGGACGTTGATCACGGTGGACCCGTCCGAGTGCTGCACCCCGTCGGTGGCGGCGCTGTCGGTGACGGTGAAGGAGCCGAGGTAGGTGTTGCGGCCCTGGCGCTCGTACACGGCGAAGGTGTTGTCGCCCTGGCTGGAGGCGAGCAGGTATCCCTTGCCGTCGGCGGCGTGGTAGATCGCGGCGCCCTCGGCGTCGGCGCTCAGGTGCTCACCGCCGAAGCCGGGGTCGCCCGCGGTGTCGAGGACGCACTCCTCTTCCTCGGCGTCATACGTCCACGGAGTGCCGTACTCCCGCACCCGGTCGATCAGTTCGGGCCGCTCGAACTCCTCGTCGTCGAGGTCGACCCGCCACAGCCCGACGTCCTCCTGGGCCGCGTACAGGACGTGCCGCTCCTGGTCGACGACCATGCCCTCGACCTGTGCGTGGTCGCCGGGGTCGGCGCACGGCGTCCAGCTGGTGCCGTTCGGCAGGGTGAAGGAGGCGGGCAGGTCGAGGGTGTCCTCGGTCTTGTAGCCGACGCGGCCGTCCCTGTCCTCCAGCTGGAGCAGCCGTACGCGGGTCTCCGAGCGGCGCGACACCACCACGTAGGCGTTGTCGTCGTCGCTGAAGGCGGCCAGGCCGTAGGCGGTGCGCTGGTCGTCGACCTCGGCCTCGCTCGCGGCGAAGACCGGCGCGGCGTCGGCGGCCGTCACGTCCTTCAGCGGGGGTCTGCCCGCCGCCACGGCGGCCGGGTCGATCGCGTAGGCCCGCACCCGGTCCCGGCCGCGGTCACTGACGAGGGCCAAGTCGGTCTTCTTGCCGCCCAGTTCGAAGCCGTAGACGACGTCGACGTTGTTGAAGCGGCCGGGCGCGGCGTCCGCGCCGGGCGCCGCGGGCGCGGCGATGTGCTGGAGCCGCCGCCCGTCGAGGCCGTACACGTCGAGGCCGGCCTCCTTGAGGGTGCCGATCACGAGGCTGCGTCCGGGGTTGTGGGGGTCGACCCAGACGGCCGGGTCGTCGGCGTCGGCGTTGCCGCCCGCCTCGTCGTCGTACACGGCGGGGGTCTCCACGCGGGCGGAGACGGCGACCGGCTGCGGCGCGGCGGTGCCCGAGACCATCAGCAGCGCGGCGGTGAGAGTGCTCAGAGCTGAAACGCTCACGATACTCCTCGGTAGGAAGAGAGACTGGCGAGACGTTATGGGCGGCCGGTGTGAGTGAGCCGAAGGCCTCGTGAACATCAGGTGGCTCGAACGGGCGAGCGTCTGGTTCGCATAGAATCGCGGGGTTTGCCCACGCCCCCGACTCGCACATCCCGGAGCTCGTACCCATGCACTCCCCGCACGACCCGTACGTCCGCGTCCGCGGCGCCAGTGAGCACAACCTTCGGGGCGTGGACGTGGACATTCCGCGCGACGTGCTCGCCGTGTTCACGGGGGTGTCCGGGTCCGGGAAGTCGTCGCTCGCCTTCGGCACGATCTACGCCGAGGCGCAGCGCCGCTACTTCGAGTCGGTCGCGCCGTACGCGCGCAGGCTGATCCACCAGGTCGGCGCGCCGAAGGTCGGCGAGATCAGCGGGCTTCCGCCCGCCGTGTCGCTTCAGCAGCGGCGCTCGGCGCCGACGTCCCGCTCGTCCGTGGGCACGGTGACGAACCTGTCCAACTCCCTGCGGATGCTGTTCTCCCGCGCGGGCGAGTACCCGCCCGGCGCCGAGCGGCTCGACTCGGACGCCTTCTCGCCGAACACGGCGGCCGGGGCGTGCCCGCAGTGCCACGGGCTCGGTCAAGTGCACCGTACGAGCGAGGAGTTGCTGGTCCCGGACCCCGCGCTGTCGATCCGGGAGGGTGCGATCGCCGCCTGGCCGGGCGCCTGGCAGGGCAAGAACCTGCGCGACATCCTCGACGCGCTCGGGTACGACGTCGACCGGCCCTGGCGTGACCTGCCCGCCGAGGAGCGGGAGTGGATCCTGTTCACCGACGAGCAGCCGGTCGTCACCGTCCACCCGGTGCGCGACGCCGACCGCATCCAACGGCCGTACCAGGGCACGTACATGAGCGCCCATCGGTACGTCATGAAGACCTACTCCGACTCCAAGAGCCCGACGCTGCGGGCGAAGGCGGAGCGGTTCCTCACCTCCGCGCACTGCCCGGCGTGCGGCGGCAGCAGGCTGCGCCCCGAGTCGCTGGCGGTGACCTTCGCCGGCCGGACGATCGCCGAGCTGGCCGCGCTGCCGCTCACGGAGCTGGCGGGCATGCTGGACGGCGAGGCCTCGTCGGAGACGGCCCGTGTCCTCACCGAGGACCTCCGGTCCCGCATCGCGCCCGTCGTCGAGCTCGGCCTCGGCTACCTCAGCCTCGACCGGGCCACCCCCACGCTCTCGGCGGGCGAACTGCAGCGCCTGCGGCTTGCGACCCAGCTCCGGTCCGGTCTGTTCGGTGTCGTGTACGTCCTCGACGAGCCGTCCGCGGGACTGCACCCGGCGGACACCGAGGCGCTGCTGACGGTCCTGGCGCGGCTGAAGGCGGCCGGGAACACGGTCTACGTGGTCGAACACCATCTCGACGTCCTGCGCGGCGCCGACTGGCTGGTGGACGTGGGGCCGCGTGCCGGCGAGCACGGCGGGCGGGTGCTGCACAGCGGGCCGGTGGCGGAGCTGGCCGCCGTCACGGACTCGGCGACGGCCCGTTTCCTGTTCGACCACACGCCTGCCGCCGTACGCCAAGTGCGCGCCGCGCACGACCGGTTGAAGGTCGGCCCGGTCACCCGCCACAACCTGCGCGGGGTCACGGCCGAGTTCCCGCTCGGCGTGTTCACCGCCGTCACGGGGGTCTCGGGGTCGGGCAAGTCCACCCTCATCGGGGAGATCACCGAGGAGCTGACGGGTGTGGGCCGCCTGGTCTCGGTCGACCAGAAGCCCATCGGCCGCACCCCGCGCTCCAATCTCGCCACCTACACGGGTCTCTTCGACGTCGTACGCAAGGTGTTCGCGGCCACCGACGAGGCGCGGGCGTGCGGGTACGGCGTCGGGCGGTTCTCCTTCAACGTCGCGGGCGGGCGGTGCGAGACCTGCCAGGGCGAGGGGTTCGTCAGCGTCGAGCTGCTGTTCCTGCCGAGCACGTACGCGCCGTGCCCGGACTGCGGCGGGGCGCGCTACGACCCGCAGACGCTGCGCGTGGCCTACCGGGGGCGGAACATCGCGCAGGTGCTGGACCTCACGGTGGAGGCGGCGGCGGAGTTCTTCGCGGACACCCCGGCCGTGGCCCGCAGTCTCGGCACGCTGCTCGACGTGGGCCTCGGCTATCTGCGGCTCGGCCAGCCAGCCACCGAGCTGTCCGGCGGCGAGGCCCAGCGGATCAAGCTGGCGAGCGAGTTGCAGCGCGGCCGGCGCGGCCACACGCTCTACCTCCTCGACGAGCCGACGACCGGACTCCACCCGGCCGATGTCGAGGTGCTGATGCGCCAGTTGCACGGGCTCGTCGACGCCGGGCACACGGTCATCGTCGTCGAGCACGACATGTCCGTCGTCGCGGGCGCGGACTGGGTGATCGACCTGGGGCCGGGCGGCGGTGACGCAGGCGGGCGGATCGTGGCGGCGGGTCCTCCGGCGGAGGTGGCTCGGGCGGAGGGGAGCGCCACGGCGCGGTATCTGGCCCGCGCCCTGCCGTAACCACCTTTGCAGGCAAGGCACTTGAGGGTCGTAGACTGAGCCCGTGCGTTGATCCTCCGCGCGGCGGCGTGTGCCGTCGCGGACCGTGTGGGCGCCCCGGATCCTCCGTGGCCGCCCCGGCAGGCATACCCGTCGCCGACCCACCGGAGATCACGCATGACCGCGCAGCAGTCCCTCACCTACGACGCTTTCGTCGAGCTCGCCACGGCCGACCCCGCCGTCGTCGGCCTCGTCCTCAAGGGCTCGCGGGCCCACGACGGCATGGCCACCGAGCACTCCGACCACGACCTGTACGTCGTCCTCGCGGACGGTGCGACGACGGATCTTCGCCGCTACGCCGGTCACCGCACGTCGCGGCTCGATCTGGTGATCGTCTCCCTCGCCGAGTTCCGGTCCGCCGCAATGCCAGGGTACGAGCGCTATGCCCTCGCCCGGGCGCGGATCGTCCTGGACCGGCCGGGCGGAGGTAACGCGGAGATCGAGGGGACGGCGGAGTCCGGGGGGATCGCGGAGATCCTCGCCGCCAAGGCGCGGCTGGGCGCCGAGGAGGCGTTCCGGGTCGCGGGCGGATGGCTGGACGCGTACGCCAACTCCGTCTACCGCTCGGTCAAGAACGACCGTGACGGCGAGCCGCTCGCCGCCCGGCTCGACGCCACCGACAGCGTGGGCCACCTCCTGGAGCTGCTCTTCGCCCTGGACCGGCGCCCTCGCCCGTACAACAAGTACCTACGCTGGGAGCTTGCCCGCCACCCGCTCCCCGGCTGGGACGGCGACGCCCTGCTGGGAGCCGTGGACCGCATCTGCGCGAGCGGCGACGTGGCGGTCCAGCGGGGGCTGTTCGCCCGCGTGGAGGCCGCGGCCCGCCGGCAGGGTCACGGGGCGGTGCTGGACGCCTGGGGCGAGGATCTGCGGCTGCTGCGCCCCCGGTAGGACGGACACCTCGGCCGCCCGGGCCAGGGAGCGGCGGTCGGGGCGGCTGCCCGGGGCGATCGGCTCGCGCACCTCGGCCTCGGCGACCAGTTCGCGTGACCTCGTCACCCGCCACACCGAGGTGAGCAGCGAGTCGTCGCCGACGAAGGCGGCCGCCGTGCCGGGGGCGCCTGCGGCCGTGCGGTAGTGCAGACGTACCGGCTGCACGGGCACGTCCGCGTCGAGTGCGGCCTGGAACGCGGCCCGGCGGAAGCGGCCCTGGGCGCGGCCGCACCAGGTGCTGCCCTCGGGGAAGACGGCGACCGCCTCGCCGGCCCGCAGCGCCCCGGCGATCCGGGACACGGTGTCGGGCAGTGCGCGGATGCGGTCCCGGTCGATGAACAGGGCCCCGCTGCGGGCGGTCAGCCGGCCCGCCACCGGCCAGTCCCGGATCTCCGACTTGGCGAGCATCCGGGCCGGGCGCACCGCGGCGAGCAGCGGAATGTCCAGCCAGGAGACGTGGTTGGCGACGAGCAGCAGCCCACCGTCGGCCGGGGCGGCGCCCTCGATCCGCACCCGCACGCCCGAGGCCCGCACGACCCAGCGGCTCCAGCGTCGTATCAGTCCCGCGGGTATCAGCCCGCCGAGCAGCGTGGCGAGGACACCGGCGACCAGCAGGAGCAGGACCGCCACGAGCCGCAGGGCGGCCAGGGGGACGGCCCTGGCCGGTCCCGTCACGTCCACGCACGTCCGCGGGGTGCAGGGTGCGCTGGGCCGCCAGAGGGACGCCACCTCGACGGCGTGGGCCCGCGCGGCCGGTGCGCCGGCCGGACCGGCGGTGGGAGCGGTCGCCGTGGGGACACCCACAGCGCCGAGGGAGGGGATGCTCATGGCCGCCCCGTCCGTCACGCCGGGACGAGGGAGAGGAAGTGCCGCAGGTAGCGCGCGTTGACCCGGCGCATCGAGAGCAGCACGTACATGTCGGCGACCCCGAACTCCGGGTCGTGCGCGGGCTCGCCGCAGACCCAGGCGCCCAGGCGGATGTAGCCGCGCAGAAGGGCGGGCAGTTCGATGCGCGCGGCGGGGGCGGGGGCGGTCGGCTGCCAGGGGCGCAGCGGCCGTACCCGGTACTCCTCCGGGGCCAGGTGCTTGGCCTGTACGCGGTCCCAGGTCGCGGCCGCGAGGGTGCCGCCGTCGGCGAGCGGGATGGAGCAGCAGCCGGCCAGCCACTCGTGGCCGTGGTCGACCATGTAGCGGGCGATGCCGGCCCAGATGAGGCTGATGACCGCGCCGTCGCGGTGGTCGGGGTGGACGCAGGAGCGGCCGACCTCGACCAGGTTCGGGCGCAGCGAGTCGATGCGGGTGAGGTCGAACTCGCCCTCCGAGTACAGTCGGCCCGCGACCGCGGCCCGCTCCGGCGGGAGCAGCCGGTAGGTGCCGACGACCTGGCCGGAGACCTCCTCGCGGACGAGCAGGTGGTCGCAGTACGCGTCGAAGGCGTCGATGTCGTGACCCGGCTGCGGGGTGGTCAGCAGGGCCCCCATCTCGCCGGCGAAGACGTCGTGCCGCAGTCGCTGCGCGGCACGCACGTCCTCCTCGTTGCGGGCGAGGCCGACGGTGTACCGGGTGGGTGCCGTGGGCTGCGGGGGACGGTCGACGGTCAGTACGCCGGTCATGGCTTACTCCTGGTCACGGGCCGGGGACGGCGAGCGGCGGAAAGGTGCGAGCGGTGCGTGGTGCCGCCCCTGTTCTTCCTATGCCGGTTGGCGTACGCGTGACCTGTGTCAGGAGAGCGGATGTGCGGATGTTGAACGGCGTGAACCGGTACCGGTCGTCCACATTCCGGTGCCCCGCCGGTCAGCCGGGAGCTCCGGTGCTGTTCACCTGCCGCGTGCGGAAAAGGCGAGACGGGGCCGGGGAGCACCACTCCCGACCCCGTCCGTCCGCGCTGGTCGGCGAACGTCTGTTGTGCGGCTCGGACTACCGCTTCACCTTCCGAGTGGCCCGCAGCCACTCCTTGTTCATGCTGGTGATGGACATGAGCGGAATGCCCTTGGGGCATGCGGTGGCGCACTCACCCGTGAGCGTGCAGCCTCCGAAGCCCTCCTCGTCCATCTGCGCCACCATGTCCAGCACCCGCGTCTCCCGCTCGGGCGCCCCCTGCGGCAGCACGTTCAGGTGGTTGATCTTGGCGGAAGTGAACAGCATCGCCGCCCCGTTGGGACAGGCCGCCACGCACGCGCCGCAGCCGATGCACTCGGCGTGCTCGAAGGCGAGGTCGGCGTCCGGCTTCGGCACCGGCGTGGCGTGCGCCTCGGGTGCCGCGCCGGTCGGCGCGGTGATGTACCCACCGGCCTGGATGATCCGGTCGAAGGCCGCCCGGTCCACGACCAGGTCCTTGATCACCGGGAACGCCGAAGCCCGCCACGGCTCGATGTCGATCGTGTCGCCGTCCTCGAAGGACCGCATGTGCAGCTGACAGGTGGTCGTCCGCTCGGGCCCGTGGGCGTCGCCGTTGATCACGAGCGAGCAGGCGCCGCAGATGCCCTCACGGCAGTCGTGGTCGAAGGCGACCGGGTCCTCGCCCTTGAGGATGAGCTCCTCGTTGAGGGTGTCGAGCATCTCCAGGAAGGACATGTCGGAGGAGATCCCGTCCACCTCGTACGTGGACATGGCGCCTTCGGCGTCGGCGTTCTTCTGCCGCCAGACGCGCAGGGTGAGCTTCATGCGTAGCTCCGCTGGGTGGGGTGGACGTACTCGAAGACCAGGTCTTCCTTGTGCAGGACCGGAGCCTCGCCGGTGGCGGTGAACTCCCAGGCGGCCGCGTACGCGAACTCGTCGTCCTTGCGGGCCGCCTCACCGTCCGGCGTCTGCGACTCCTCGCGGAAGTGGCCGCCGCAGGACTCGTCGCGGTGCAGCGCGTCGAGGCACATGAGCTCGGCGAGCTCCAGGTAGTCGACGACGCGGTTGGCCTTCTCCAGGGACTGGTTGAACTCCTCGCCGGTGCCCGGGACCTTGATGCGGCGCCAGAACTCCTCGCGGATCTGCGGGATGCGCTCCAGCGCCTTGCGCAGCCCGGCGTCGGTGCGGGCCATTCCGCAGAACTCCCACATCAGCTCGCCGACCTCGCGGTGGAAGGAGTCCGGCGTACGGTCGCCGTCCACGGCCAGCAGGAGGCCCAGCCGGTCCTGGGTCTCGGCCAGCACCTCCTGCACGACGGGGTGCTCGTCGGTGACCTGCTCGTGGTGCGGGTTGCGGGCGAGGTAGTCGTTGATGGTGGCCGGCAGCACGAAGTAGCCGTCGGCCAGGCCCTGCATCAGGGCCGAGGCACCGAGCCGGTTCGCGCCGTGGTCGGAGAAGTTGGCCTCGCCGATCGCGAACAGACCGGGGATGGTGGTCTGCAGGTCGTAGTCGACCCACAGTCCGCCCATCGTGTAGTGCACGGCCGGGTAGATCCGCATCGGCACCTCGTACGGATCCTCGTCGGTGATCCGCTGGTACATGTCGAAGAGGTTGCCGTACTTGGCCTCGACGGCCTTACGGCCCATGCGCCTGATGGCGTCGGCGAAGTCGAGGTAGACGCCCTGCCCGCCGGGGCCCACTCCCCTGCCCTCGTCGCAGACGTTCTTCGCGGCGCGGGAGGCGATGTCGCGGGGCACCAGGTTGCCGAAGGACGGGTAGATGCGCTCCAGGTAGTAGTCGCGCTCGTCCTCGGGGATCTTGTTCGCCGGACGGTCGTCGCCCTTGGCCTTCGGCACCCAGATCCGGCCGTCGTTGCGCAGCGACTCGCTCATCAGCGTCAGCTTGGACTGGTGGTCGCCGGTGCGCGGGATGCAGGTGGGGTGGATCTGCGTGAAGCAGGGGTTGGCGAAGTAGGCGCCGCGCCGGTGGGCCCGCCAGACGGCGGTGGCGTTGGAGTTCATGGCGTTCGTCGACAGGTAGAAGACGTTGCCGTAGCCGCCGCTGGCGAGGACGACGGCGTCCGCGAAGTACGTGTCGATCCGGCCGGTGATCAGGTCGCGGGCCACGATGCCGCGCGCCCGTCCGTCGACGACGATCAGGTCGAGCATCTCGGTGCGCGGATGCATCTCGACGTTGCCCGCGGCGATCTGCCTGCTGAGCGCCTGATACGCGCCGAGCAGCAGTTGCTGTCCCGTCTGGCCGCGGGCGTAGAAGGTCCGCGACACCTGGACGCCACCGAAGGAACGGGTGTCGAGCAGGCCGCCGTACTCCCGGGCGAACGGCACGCCCTGGGCCACGCACTGGTCGATGATCTCGACGGAGATCTGCGCGAGCCGGTGCACGTTGGACTCCCGGGCCCGGAAGTCGCCGCCCTTGACCGTGTCGTAGAACAGCCGGTGGATGGAGTCGCCGTCGTTGCGGTAGTTCTTCGCCGCGTTGATGCCGCCCTGCGCGGCGATCGAGTGGGCGCGGCGCGGGGAGTCCTGGTAGCAGAACTGGACGACGTGGTAGCCCTGTTCGGCGAGGGTGGCGCCCGCGGAGCCGCCGGCCAGCCCCGTGCCCACCACGATCACCGTGTGCTTGCGCCGGTTGGCGGGGTTGACCAGCTTGGCCTCGAAGCGGCGCTTGTCCCAGCGCTCGGCCACGGGGCCGGAGGGGGCCTTGGGGTCGACGACCGGTTCGCCGGTCGTGTAGTCGGTGTAGGTCATCTTCAGCTCACCACTCCGGTCATGACGCCCACGGGTACGACGACGAAGCCGGCCGTGAGCAGCAGCGCGAGGACGTTGGCGCAGGTCTTCAGGGCGCGGTCGCGGGTGCGGCTGCCGGCGCCGAGGGTCTGGGCGGCGCTCCAGAAGCCGTGCCGGATGTGCAGGCCGAGCGCGAGCATCGCGACGATGTAGATGACGTTGCCGTACCAGGTGGAGAAGGTGTCCACGACGTTCTGGTACGGCCGGCCCTCCTGGAAGCCGCCGGAGTGCACGGTGCCGGTCGTCAGGTCGAGGATGTGCCAGACGATGAACAGGCCGAGGATGATCCCGCCCCAGCGCATGGTGCGCGTGGCGTAGGAGGCCCGCGGCTTCTTGTGCACGTACTTGCTGGGGCGTGCCTTGATGTCGCGGCGGCTGAGCTGGTACGCCGAGGTGGCGTGGGCGACGACGGCGACGACCAGGACGACGCGGACGAGCCAGAGCGTCCACTCGTAGTGCATGAACGGCTCGCCGACGGTGCGCAGCCAGTGCGCGTAGTGGTTGAACTCGCCCGCCCCGAAGAAGATCTTCAGGTTTCCGATCATGTGGACGACCAGGTACAGCAGCATGATCAGCCCGCTGACCGCCATCACGGTCTTCTTGCCGACGGTGGAGTCCCACACCGTGCGTGCCATGGACGGCCGTCGATCCGTCCGCGTTGCCAGAGCCATGGGACATGACGCTAGGGCCGAACGGCCCCATCGGTCCAAGACATGGTCCGGCTCGTTTCGATAGCCGGAACCTATGATGGCTGGATGCAGTTCCAGCAGCTCCAGTACTTCGTGGCGGTCGCCGAGACCCGGCACTTCACCCGGGCCGCCGACCTGGTGCATGTCGCGCAGCCCTCCCTGTCGCAGCAGATCAAGGCTCTGGAGCGGGAGTTGGGCGCGGACCTGTTCCTGCGGGCGCGCGGCAACATCACGCTCACGGACGCCGGCGAGGCCCTGCTCCCGCTGGCCCGGCGCATCCTGGCCGACGCGGACACCGCGCGGCACGAGGTCCAGGAGCTGGTGCAGCTGCGCCGGGGCCGGGTCCGCCTCGGCGCGACGCCGAGCCTGTGCACGGGCCTGCTCCCGGATGTGCTGCGCGCCTTCCACGACCGCTATCCCGGCATCCAGCTGCTGATCGAGGAGGGCGGCTCGCACGACCTGGTGCGCGAGCTGGCGCGCGGCGCCCTCGATCTGGCCCTGGTCGTCCTGCCGCTGCCGACCCCCTCCCCCGCCCTGACCACGGTGGAGCTGCTGCGCGAGGACTTGGTGGTGGTCTCCTCCCCGGAGGCGCCCCGCCCGGGCAACGGCCGGCGCACCGTGCGCATCGCCGACCTGGAGGGCGAACGCCTGGTGATGTTCCGGCACGGCTACGACCTGCGCGAACTGACCGTCGCCGCGTGCCGCGCCGAGGGCTTCGAGCCGGACTTCGCGGTGGAGGGCGGGGAGATGGACGCGGTGCTGGGGTTCGTGCGGGCGGGGCTGGGCGTGGCCGTCGTACCGCGCATGGTGGCGGCGCGGTCGGGCCGGGGGCTGCGGGTGACCCCGCTGGCCCGGCCCGGGCTGCACCGGACGATCGCGCTGGCCCACCGCAGCGACGTGGCTCCGCCGCGGGCCGCCCGGGAGTTGCAGCGGATGCTGTTGGAGCGCTGAGCCTCAGGCTCGGGGTGTGAGGAGATCCGGCATGCCGATGCGCTCGTAGAAGTCGGCGCGGACGCTGTCGGCGACGTCGCTCACCCGCTCCGAGCCGTCGTCGGCGGGGTCGATGGTGGTGCGGAAGGGGCGCTCGCCCTTCGGCGTGCCGACGATACGGACGATGGCGTCGGCGACCTCGCGGACGTCGGCGTCGGCCGGCGCCAGGGCGGCCAGGGCCTTGCCGACGTCGTCCATCAACCCCGCGTACAGCATGTCGTACGCCTCCGCGGTGGCCGTGTCCGCGGGGTGCATCGCGTGGGCGAAGTGGTTGGTGCCCGAGGTGTAGGAACCGGGGACCACGAGGGCCGTGTCGATCCCGAAACGGCTCAGCTCGACCGCGTAGCTCTTGGCCAGGTGGTCCATGGCGGCCTTGGCGCCGAAGTAGGGGCCGAGGTAGGGCGGGGTGCCGCCGTAGGTGCTGGACGACCCCACCCACAGCAGCAGACCGTCGCGCCGCTCCCGCATCTGTGGCAGCACGGCCCGGTTGACGCGCTGTGTGGACAGCACGTTGGTGTCGTGGATCTCGGCGATCTGCTCGGGCGTGAACGCCTCGGTCGGACCGAGCACCATGTGCCCGGCGTTGTGCACGACGACGTCGATCCGCCCCGCCTCGGCCGTCACCGACGCGACCGCGGCGTCGACGGATTCCTGGCTGGAGACGTCGAGTTCGACGGTGCGCAGCGCGACACCGTGCTGGTGGGCGTACGCCTCGGCGTCGGCGACGGCCGGGGCGTTGCGGCCGGTGGTCTGCCGTATCCCGGCGTAGACGGTGTGTCCGGCGTCGGCGAGGGCGCGGGCGGTCAGGGCGCCGAAGCCGCTGGAGGCACCCGTGACGAGGGCGGTGTAGGGCATGGAGGTCTCCTTGCGCGAAGGCGGACGGTGGTCCGGCGGGTCAGGCGAAGGTGATGACGCTGCGGCCGTGCGCCGGTCCGTCGGCCATCGCGTCGAGGACGGCCGGCGCCTGGTCCAGGGTGATCGGCGTGACGTCGGGCAGGATGCCGTGGGCCGCGGAGAAGGCGAGGGTGTCGCGCAGGTCGTGGGGCGAGCCGGAGGGGGACGCGGCCACGTGCAGGCGGTTGAGGATCATGGGCTGGGTGGGCAGCGTGAGCGGCTCGGAGCCGTAGCCGAGGAGCAGGAGGGTGCCATCGGGGGCGAGGCCGCCCAGGGTGGCGGCGGCCGCGGCCGTGGACGGGGCGGCGTTGAGCACCAGGTCGGCGCCGCCGTCCCAGGACTTGAGCGCCTCGGCCGGGTCGGACTCGTCGGTGGCGACGAACAGTTCGGCGCCGAGCGACTTGGCCTGGTCCTCGCCGCGCCGGGAGCGGCCCACCACGGCGACGCGGGCGCCCATGGCGGCGGCGTAGCGCACGGCCAGCGCGCCCACTCCGCCCAGCCCGACGACGGCGACCCGGGATCCGGCCCGCGCGCCGCCCTGCCGCAGACCGTTGAACGCGGTGATGCCGGCGCACATCAGCGGAGCCGCGGCCACCGGGTCGAGGCCGTCCGGCAGCGGCGTGACGAAGTCGGCCTTGAGCAGGGCGTACTCGGCGTAGCCGCCGTCCGTCACGATGCCGGTGATCCGCTTGCGGGGGCACAGGATCTGGTCGCCGCGCACGCAGTAGTCGCAGTGGCCGCAGGAGTCGTACAGGAACTGGGCGCCCACGAGCGTGCCGACCTCGGGGAAGGTCACGCCCTCGCCGACGGCGGTCACGACTCCGGTGATCTCGTGGCCGGGGACGACGGGGTACCGGGCGAAGGGGTAGTGGCCGCGCAGCAGGTTCAGGTCGGAGAAGCAGACTCCGCAGGCGGTCACCTTGACCAGGACCTCGCCTGCAGCGGGCTGGGGGACGTCGAGGGTGTCGAGGGCGAGGGGGAGGTTCGCGCCGGTGGCGACGGCAGCACGCATCGCGGGCTCCAGGGGGTTGGGGAGGTACTCGGGAAGTTCCGGTACCTCCGAGTCTTGGGCGGCCTGCACGGCCCGTCCAATGCCTCTTCCCGCGCGATTCATGCCGAGTCGGCATGAACGCAGGTCTAGGTCCTCCCGCTCACCCGCACGGCCGCACCGACCGCCTCGACGAAGCCCGTGACGAGCGGCGAGCGGCGCGCGCCGTTCCAGGCGAGGGCCACCTGGCCCGGCGGTACGTCGGCGACCGGGACGTAGGCGATGTCGGACCGGGGGAACGCGGCCGCGACGGAGTTCGGTACGAACGCGATCCCGCGCCCGCCCCGGACGTAGCCCAGCAGTTCCTCCATGTCGTGGAAGGCGGGGCCGTGGCCGGGCCGGGTGCCGTCGGGGCGTGGGTCGGCGTTCCACACGGCCGACCAGGCCTCGGCCGCGTCGGCGTACTCCAGGACCGGATCGTCGGCCAGGGCGGCGAGGACGACCTTGGCGTCCCGTGCTCGCGGGTGATCGACGGGCAGGACGGCGGTGAGGTGCTCGGGGTACAGGGGGAGCAGATCCACCCCGTCGGCCTCCACAGGCGGCCGTACGAACCCGACGTCGACGCCGCCGTCCAGCAGCACCCGCGCCTGGCTCCACCAGCGCAGCCGGACCAGCTCGATGGACACATGGGGATGCTGCCCGGAGAACGCGTTCAGCGCGAGGCTGACGTCCGTGCCGAGCATGAACCCGACGACCAGCGCGTCGTCCCCGGCACTGATGCGCCGGGCCCGCTCCTGGGCGGCCTCCGAAGCGGCGAGCAGTGCCTTGGCGTCGCGCAGGAACTGTTCGCCGGCCGGCGTGAGCGCGACGTCACGCGTGCTGCGGGTGAACAGTTCGACCCGCAGGTCGTGCTCCAACTGCCGCACCTGTCTGGACAGCGCGGGCTGGGTGACGTGCAGGGCGAGGGCCGCCTGGCCGAAGTGCCTGCGCTCGGCCACGGCCACGAAGTAGCGCAGCTTGCGCAGATCCAGATCGATCGGCCCGTCAGGCATGGCTTCACGCTATACGACCGTGAGCAGGCCGTACCCGCGCGAGGGCCGGCCGTACGGGAGGGGGGAAGGAGCGCCCCCACCCCCTGTCCCGTACGGTCCCGGCGTTCAGCCCGTCGCGTCCACCAGCGCCAGCTCGTGCAGCCGCTCCGGCGGGCCCGGGCGGGCGTAGTACCAGCCCTGGGCCGTGTCGCAGCCCAGGATCCGCAGCTGCTCGGCCTGGGCACCGGTCTCCACGCCCTCCACGGTCACCGCGAGGCTCAGGCTGTGGGCCAGGGAGACGATTCCCTCGACGATCTTGAGGTCGACGGGATCGGCCGGGAACTGCTGCATGCTCTGGGTGAAGGAGCGGTCGAGCTTGAGGATGCTCACCGGCAGCCGGCGCAGGTTGGCCAGGTTGGAGTAGCCGGTGCCGAAGTCGTCCAGGGCGATGTCGACGCCCATCTCGGCGAGCCTGCGCAGGGGCTTGAGAAGGTCGTCGTCGGCGCCGATGAGGGCCGACTCGGTGACCTCCAGGCAGAGGGACTGCGGCTCGACACCCGCGCGCTCCAGGATGTCCACCGTGTCCTGGACCAGCCCGGGATGGGTGAGCTGGCAGGGTGAGAGGTTGACGTTGATGCGGAGCGGGCCCGCATCGTCGTGACGTTCTCGCCACTCGCGCGCCTGCCGCACCGACTGCTCCAGGACCCAGCGGCCGAGCGGCACGATGAGCCCGGTGTGCTCGGCGAGCGGGATGAACCGGTCCGGTCCGAGGACGCCGTGCTGCGGATGCAGCCAGCGCACCAGGGCCTCCGCGCCGCGCACACTGCCGTCGCCGAGGTGGACCAGGGGCTGGTACTCGATGAAGAACTCGCCCCGGTCCAGGGCCGTCGGCAGCGCGGTGGTCAGACCGTGCCGGGTGATGGCGCGGGCGTCGGCCTCCTCGTCGGCGAGCTCGAAACGGTTGCCGCCCGCCGACTTGGCCCGGTACATGGTGATGTCGGCGCTGCGCAGCACCTCCGCCGGGCTGCGCTCCCCGGCCGGGCCCTCGACGATGCCGATGCTGCCGCGCACGGTCAGTTCGCGGCCGTCGACGCTGATCGGGGCGATCAGCGCGTTCATGATGCGGGCGGCGAGTTCGTCGACCTCGTGCTCGGTGTCGGGGCCGGTGGTCAGCGCCACGAACTCGTCGCCGCCGAGGCGCGCGACCATCTCGCCGGGCGCGGTGGCACAGGCCTGCAGCCGGTCGGCGACCTCGACGAGCAGCCGGTCGCCGGCCGCGTGGCCCAGGCTGTCGTTGACGGTCTTGAAGCCGTCCAGGTCGAGGTAGCACAGGCCGAACCGCTGTCCTTCGCCGGCACCCAGTGCCTTCTCCAGGCGTTCGAAGAAGAACGTGCGGTTGGGCAGGCCCGTGAGGGCGTCGTGCGTGGCCTCGTAGCGCAGCCGCAGATTGAGCAGCCGGCGCTCGGTGGTGTCCTCCATCAGGGCCAGCTGGTACTGCGGGTTGCCGTCGGGGTCGCGCAGCAGGGAGACCGTGAGGTTGGTCCACAGGACCGTTCCGTCAGGTCGGTAGAACGCCTTCTCGACGTGGTAGTGCTCACGCTCGCCGCGTACGAGCTCGTCGTAGAGCTTCCAGGTCTGCGGAGCGTCCTCGGGGTGGGTCCACTCCATGACGTTGCGGCCCTGCATGGTCTGCTCGGAGACGCCGAACATCCGCAGCAGCGCACCGTTGACCTGGAGGACCTGGCCCGACAGGTCTGCGATGCCGATGCCTATGGCCGCGCCCTCGAACACCGCGCGGAAGCGGGCCTCGGTGGCGTGCAGCGCCTGCGCCACGACGCCCTGCGCCTTGAGGGCGGCCGCGGAGATCGCCTCCTGCTCGGCCAGCGTCCGCTCGCGCAGCGCCTGGGCGAAGCCGGCGGCCATGGCGTGCTGGAGCCGCGAGGAGCGTGCCCGCAGGTCCTCCTGGTCGCCGCCGGCGCCGCAGTAGAGCACCAGGTAGGCGTCGACGCAGTCCAGCGAGCGGCTGAGCGCCTCGGGGTCGGTGCAGTGCGCGGTGACGAGCGCGGCGCCGACCGCCCTGCCCTCGTCCGCGTCGAACGTCCTGGCCCTGAGCGCCTCGCTCAACCGCCGGGCCAGCGGCAGCAGCTGCTCCTCGAACTCCGGCCGGGTCGACGACGTCGAGGTCACCGGGAAGACCGCCCGGCTCCAGATCGTCGCGAACCGGCGCAGTCTGTCCTCCGGCCCGTCCGGCCCCGCGCTCACGCCGTACGTCCCACGCCGGCGAAACCGGAGAAGGCATACGGATCCTCGTCCTCCGGTGCGGTGTCCGGCCGCCAGTGCGGCATCGGCACCAGTCCGGGTTCCACCATGTCGTACCCCTCGAAGAACCGCGCGATCCCGTCGCGCGAACGCATGATCAGCGGGTTGCGAATGTCCTTGTACACGTCGACCGTGCCCTTGGCCCGCTCCTCGGGCAGCGGGATTCCCTCGTACGAGGCATGGGTGAGCACCAGCATGCTGCCGGGCGCGAGCGCGTCGCGCAGCTCGGCCACCGCCTCGTACGGGTCGTCCTCGTCCTCCACGAAGTGCAGTATGGCAACGAGCAGCAGCGCCACTGGCCGGTTCAGGTCGATGAGGTCCTCGACCTGCGAACTGGCCAGGATCTCCTTCGGCTTGAGCAGGTCCGCGGCGACGATGTCCGCGCCGTCGTTGCCCTCCAGGACGGCCTGGCTGTGCGCGACGGCGACCGGGTCGTGGTCGACGTACACCACACGCGCGTCGGGGCTGGCGGCCTGGGCCACCTCGTGGACGTTGCCGAACGTCGGGATGCCGGAGCCTATGTCCAGGAACTGCGTGATGCCCTCGTCGACCGCGAAGCGCACGGCACGGCGCATGAACGCCCGGTTGGCCTGCATGATCTTGGGAAGCCCCGGCATGAACTCCATGGCCTTGCGGGCCGCTTCCCGGTCGACCTCGAAGTTGTGCGAACCGCCCAGGTAGTAGTCGTAGATCCGCGAGACACTGGGCACCGAGATGTCGATGCCCCGTGGGGCCCAGGCGGGACGCTCCATCTATCTCTCCAAGGCTTAGGCGATCCGGTGTTCGAGCTGAGGCTACTGATCGCCCGCCAAAGGAGCGAGCGGAAACGGAAATTGACCATCCGTTCCCGGTCACTGCCAGCGGCACGTGCCGAATTGATGCCCCACGCGGCCTCTGTCAAAAGCATCCGAAGCATTCCACAGAGTTCCGAACCATGGTGAAAGACGCCGAAGAATACCGGTGAATGACGGCAAACCGGTCCGCCCCCTGCGCGTGGAGCTCAGGGGGCGGACCGGTGGGTCGGGCGCGCCGTCCGTTCGTCCGGCACTCTCGCTTCTTCGTCCCTCCCTTCCGTGGTGCGTACTCGGCTGGGTGAGGCGATCAACCCTGGGGAGGTGTGATCTCTACTGCTCCGACGCGCCGACCGGCTTGCCGTCGGGGCGAATGGCGAACCAAGTGCCGCCCACGCCCTGACCGTTGGTGTCTCCGGGCTTCTTGTCGCCCGCGAAGGTGTAGATCGGTACGCAGTCGATGGTCTGCTGCTTGATGCCGTCGGGCCGGTCGAAGACGACGTAGCCCTGGCCCCTGGGACCGGACCCCTTCAGATCGATGCCCTCGGTGTCCGAGGCGTCGACCGGGGCGATGACCGGCCACTTCTCCAGGCACTCGCCGGTGCACGCCGTCTTCATCGGCCAGGGCGAGTCCTTCATGAAGCGGTAGACCGTGTGGCCGTTCTTGTCGATGACGATCTCGCCCAGCTTGGGGTCCTTGCGCGTGGACAGACCGGGCAGGTCGGCGGCCTCGGCGCCGCCTCCTTGCCCTCCTTGCGCCTTCTTGCCGGTGGGGGCGAGCGCGTACCAAGTGCCGCCCACGCCCTGCCCGTTGACATCGCCCGCCTGGGTGTCCTTGGCGAAGCGGTAGGCCGGCCAGCCGTCGACCGTCAGCTGCTTGGTGCCGTCGGGGCGGGTGACCGAGCCGAGCACCGCGTCGTCGATACCGGCGCCGGCCGTGGCGTCGTCGGCGGGGACCGGCGGCCACTTCTTCGCGCAGTCGCCGTCACAGTTCGACTTGGGCGGCTCGGCGACGTCCTTGTCGAAGCGGTAGAGCGTCAGGCCGGCGCTGTCGGTCAGCACCTCGCCGAGCTCCTCGTTGGTGGAGACGGACAGCTCACCGGCGGAGGCGGTCGGCGTGGCGGCGCCTTCCTGGCCGGCCGCACCGGCGTCGTACCCGGATCCGTTCCCAAGGCCGGTACCGGCGCTTCCGTAATCACCTGCCGCGGCCGTGGCACCCACGTTCTGGCTGCTCGCCGGCGGGGCGGTTTCCGAGCCGCATGCCGTCGTCAGCGCCAGCACTGCCACGGCGCTCACCACGAGCGAGGCGCTCCGCCACGAGGTCTTCATCGTCAACTCCCCATACTCACAAGGGTGTTGCAGCGCCCTGCTGCGCCGCCGCACGACATTGGGTACGCATGGGGGCTACGTTCGTGTTCAACCGACGCACAAATTTCTTTCCGAAAGCTGTGACACCTCCCGCATCACAGCTGTGAGACCGGCCGCTCCACCAGGGGCCCCACCCCCCTCCCGTCGCACGCGTGTGCGCCTCGACGGTCACTCACGCGCCCTCCGGGCAAACCTTTCGAGGGCCATACGTCGCCCGTTCGAGGCAATCCGGTCCCGCTCCGGCGCGTGGGAACGTGCACGGGACTCAAGATCTTCGTCGTGCATGGACTCGAACCGATCCAATCCACGCTCACCACAAGGGCGTTGACGCTGGTCACGCTGACCTGGCTCCTGGTGGCGGCACCGGCCGGTGTGGCCGTGGCCGACGTCTGCGCCTACGCCGACACCGGCCCCGACGGCGCGCACGCGGTGGCCGTCGTCGGAACCCTCACCTGGCCGACGCCCACGCAGTGCCCGGCGCCGTCGCCGACGCCCACCCCGACACCTACACCCACCCCGACACCGACACCGACGCCCACCCCGGACCCCACCCCCACGCCACCGCCGAAGACCACACCCACTCCGAAGCCCGAGCCCCCACCGCCACCGCCCCCGGCGGCACCGGCTCCCCGGCCCGCCCCACCTCGCCCGAGGCCGGTCCCCACGCCGACGCCGACGCCCACCCCGACGCCGAAACCGGCACCGAAGCCGTCGGCGAAGCCCACCCCGAGCCCGTCCGCCACCCCCGTGCACTACCCGCCCTACCGCGCCACCGCGCACCGGCGGGCGGCCCACGACGCCCCGTCGCCCCTCACCTTCGTCCTGCTCATCGCGGCGCCCGCGATCGCCGCCGTCGCCGCGCTGCGTCCGCGCTGAACCTGGAGGCTTCTCTTGCCGGAATGGCTTGTTCTCACCCTCGCGATGCTGGCCGCCTGCGCCGTGGTGGTCATCGTGACCCTCCTACGGCACCGCACGGCCCCCGAGGACGAGGATCCCTCCGAGACCCCGGACGTCATCGAGTACATGACGATGTGGATCGGTGTGGTGTACGCCATTGTCCTGGGCCTTGCCATCGCCGGCGTGTGGGAGGGCCGCAGCGCCGCCCAGGACCACGTCCAGGCGGAGGCCGTGGCGCTGCACGAGGTCTCGGAACGGGTCCGGGTCTATCCCGCCGACATCCGTGACCGTATTCGTGCCGACGTCAACACCTATGTCGGACACGTCGTCACCACCGAGTGGAAGACGATGGCCGACGACGCCCGGGTCACCGACCGCGGCGCCGAGCTCTTCCAGCGCATCCGTGAGGACGTCACCGACTACAAGCCGAGGACGGACTTCGAGGCGCAGGCCTACCAGCCGCTTCTGGACCAGGTGACCGCCGCCGACCAGGCGCGCAACGCCCGCGCCAACTCGACCGGGGAGACCATGCCGGGCGTGGTGTGGTTCGGGCTCATCGCCGGGGGGCTGATCACCATCGGGATGATCTTCGCCCTGCAGATCCGGCGCACGCCCCGCGAGCTGATCCTCGCCGGGCTGTTCTCCGCGCTGATCGCCTTCCTGCTCTTCCTCATCTGGGACTTCGACGCGCCGTACAGCCGTGGTGTCACGGCATCGGCGGAACCGTTCCTGGAACTCTTCCCACAGGCCAAGGGCTGACGCGCCCTCACCTGCCGGGGGCCCGTTGACGGGCCCCACCCGACGGCCGCCGGGGGACGTGGCGAGGCGACGATGGCACCGCACATGGTGCCGCCACGCCGCTCCCGTCCCCCGTTCGCGGCGGCTTCGTCCCCTGAGCGGCCCACACGCCTGCCCCATTCGCACGACAGCGATCGCGTCCGTGTGCGCGCCTTCCTAGCGTTCCGATCATCGAGGTGCACGTCCGACGCCAGCGGGCAAGGGTCCGCAGCTGCTCCTCGGGGACCCGGAGGGAACATCATGCGCGCGATACGCGTCGCTTCGGCCGCACTGCTGGGCGTCGGCGCCCTCCTCCTGACCGCACCCGCCGCCCAGGCCCGTGGCGACACCGAGGGACTCCGGGCCGCCGTGCTGCCCTCCACCGTCGCCCCCGGTGAACGGGTCACGCTGCACGCGATCGGCTGCGAGCAGAGTGTCAGCGTGTCGTCGGGGATCTTCGACACGATCATCATTCCCCGGGGGCGGACGTCGGCCGGGATCGTGGTGGACCGGGACGCCGAACCGGGGGCCCGGTACGAGGTGTCGTTCCACTGCGGCACCTTCTGGCAGGACCTGGACCTCACCATCGCCGACGGCCGGGAGGTCGCCGCCCCGCACTGGCACAAGGGCGTGGAGGCGGGTGAGGGCGGCAGCCTGGCCGACCTGAACCTGAAGGAGATCTGCATGGGCGCCGCGCTGATCGCGGCCTCGCTCGGAACGGCCCACCACCTCTCGCGGCGCCGCGGCGACGAGGACGGCAACTGACACCGGCGAGAGGGGCACCTGACACCGGCGCCCGCGCACAAAGGACTTCGCCCCGGCCCCCTCGTGGGGGATCCGGGGCGAAGCCCTGAGGAACGTGCGAGCTGTCTGCGACGGGCAACGGTCAGATCCGCTTCTCCGCCCGCCGCCGCATCCAGAACACCCCGCCACCGATGACGGCCATGGCAATGAGCCCACCTCCGATGGCCATGTCGGTCGGCGTCGCGCCCGTGGCGGTGCTGCCGCCGAGACCGCCGCGGACGCCGCCGATGACGGTGAACGCGTTCGGGTGGGTCAGGGGCCTGCCCGCGTTGGTGCAGGTGACGGTGATGCTGTGCGCGCCCGGCCTCGCGCGGTTGTCGATCGTCGCGGTGCCCTTGGCCGTGCTGCCGCCCACGGGGGTCAGCGACGTGGGCCGGAACGCGTCCGAGGTCGCGGTGCCGCCCTGCGGGCAGCCGTCGACGGTGATGGTCAACTGCCCGCCGCGCGCGATGACGCTGGGCAGGGCGACGATGTTGCTCGGTCCGATGGGCATCCCGTCCCGGGCCGCGGCCACCGGAGCGGCGAGGCCGAGAGCGGCGACCGCGGTGGCGGCGGCCGCCAGGGCACTGGTAGTACGCATGTGATCCTCCGCGGAAGACACCCCGGGAACCGTCCCCGGTCGAATCGGCGAGAAAGCGCCTCCCAGAAAGACCCTCAGATGCCGTGCCCGAGGCCGCATTTCGGCGATGGTCCGTCCTGGTGAGAGGACACGCCTACGGACAAGCCCACAATCGGAATTGCCGCAGGTCACGGACCGTCAGAATTTTCCGGTCGGCGGCAACTCGGATGGCGCACCGAATGCGGCGGGCCACCCGTTCGTATCCACCCCCGTCGCCGGTTCTCTGCGTGGGACTTAGCGTTCTGGTATGCGCGATGGACGGGGCGACCGGCGCGTCGAGAGGGGAAGTCGAATGTACGGGTCCGAGGTGGCCGAAGAGGAGGAGCGGCGCAAGAAGCACGCTCCTTGGGGCGTGATAGCGCTTGTGCTGCTGACCGGTCTCGCGCTCATTCGCAACGGGTCCGGGGAGTTCGAGGTGGGCCCGCCGCAGCCCGCGTCGGCGGCGGCCGCGGACCGCCAGGTGTCCGGCGGCGTCTTCGCCGGTGTGACGCAGCCGCTCCCGTACGCCCTGCCGGACCGGGTCCGCATCCCCTCGATCCAGGTCGACGCGCCGGTGATCCCGGTCGGCCTGGACGTGGACGGCTGGGTCGGCGCCCCGCCGCCGGAGGACCCGAACCTGGGGGGCTGGTTCACCGGCTCGGTGTCCCCCGGGGAGAAGGGCACCGCGGTGGTCGTCGGCCATGTCGACAACACCCAGGGTCCGGCCGTGTTCTACAGCCTCGGCGCGCTCAAGCGCGGAGGTCGCGTCGAGGTCTCCCGCCAGGACGGGAAGACGGCCGTTTTCGAGGTGTACGGCGTCGAGGTGTTCGCGAAGAACAACTTCCCCGGCGACCGGGTCTACGCGTCGAAAGGGAGCGCCGAATTGCGGGTCATCACGTGCGGTGGGGGTTTCTCGAAGCAGAACGGCTATGACGGGAACGTCGTCGCTTTCGCCAGCCTGGTCGAGGTCCGCTGAGCGTTCCTCGCCGGGCCGGCGAAATCCGCCCCATCTTCTTCCGGTCCCGTCAGGTGTACTGCCGTTGCGGTCAGGTGTACTTCCGTTCCGGCACGGTGACGAAATACCCGGAGTCCAGCAGCTGCGGCAGATAGGCGCGCAGGGCCAGGACGCTCTGGGTGCGGTCACCCCCGGCGTCGTGCGAGAGGACCACGACGCCGGGGGCGGCGCCGTCCTCGACCCGGTCGACGATCGTGCGGGTGCCGGGCGTGGTCCAGTCGAGGGTGTCGACGGTCCAGGCCAGCGGTTCCATGCCCAGGTCGGCGCCGAGTTGGAAGGTGGCGCGGTTCCAGGCGCCGTAGGGCGCGCGGAACCAGGCGGGGCGTTCGCCGTACGCCTCCTCGACGATGTCGCAGGTGCGTTCCATCTCGGCGCGGATCCGGCGGCGGCTGAGGCGGGTGAGCAGCGGGTGGGACCAGGTGTGGTTGCCGACGACGTGACCCTCGTCGGCCATGCGCGCCACGAGGTCCTTGTTCTCGGCGACCATCTCGCCGCACACGAAGAACATGGCGCGTACGTCGTACTCGCGCAGGGTGTCCAGGATGTACGGGGTGTAGCGGGCGTCGGGTCCGTCGTCGAAGGTCAGCACCATGGCGCGGCCGCGTCCGGACACGCGCAGGAACGGCTTGCGCCTGATGAGGGTCCGGCGGGGCGCCGCGCGGGGCGGGCCGTACCCCGTGAGGGGCTGGAGCCGGTGGGCGGAGGGCTTGAGCGCGCGAGACGCGTGCGGGCCCGCGGCCGGGGCGGCGGGCCGGATCGGCTCCTCGCCCGCGACCGACGCCAACCATCCGGCGGTGCCGGCGGCTCCGACGGCGGCGGCACCGGCGAGCAGCGCGCGGCGTCGCGTGAGCGAACGTGCGAGCGACTGATCCTTCGTCATGAATGATCAGTCGCCCGGTGAGGGACCGACGCACCACGTCGGCACCGGTACGGCGGCATCAAAACGCCCGACCGGCTCAGCACCGGCGCCCATGACGCCCGGTCAGCGGCGGCGGACCAGCGGGAACGGCAGGGTCTCCCGGATCGTCAGGCCGGTGAGGAACATGACCAGGCGGTCCACGCCGATGCCGAGGCCGCCGGTGGGCGGCATGGCGTACTCCAGGGCGTCGAGGAACTCCTCGTCGAGTTCCATCGCCTCGGGGTCCCCGCCGGTGGCGAGCAGGGACTGGGCGGTGAGGCGGCGGCGCTGTTCGACGGGGTCGGTGAGCTCGGAGTAGGCGGTGCCGAGTTCGGTGCCGAAGGCGACGAGGTCCCAGCGCTCGGCGAGCCGCGGATCCACCCGGTGCTGGCGGGTGAGCGGGGAGACGTCGGTCGGGAAGTCCTTGTAGAAGGTGGGCAGCTGGGTCCTCTCCTCGACGAGCCGCTCGTACATCTCCAGGACGACGTCGCCGTGGCCGTCGTCGGCCGTGTAGGGCACGCCCACACGGTCGCAGTGCCGGTGCAGCCTGAGCAGTTCGGTGTCGGGGTCGATCTCCTCCCCCAGCACCTCGGAGATCGCGCCGTACACCGTCTTGACCGGCCACTGCCCGGAGATGTCCCACTCCTTGCCGTCCTTGCGGGCGATCGGCGAGCCGAAGGCGGCGGTCGCGGAGCCCTGGATGAGCTCACGGACGAGGTCGAGCATCACGTCGTAGTCGGCGTACGCCTGGTAGGCCTCCAGGATCGTGAACTCGGGGTTGTGCTTGTAGTCGACGCCCTCGTTGCGGAAGGTGCGGCCCATCTCGAAGACCTTCTCCATGCCGCCGACGCACAGTCGCTTGAGATACAGCTCGGGGGCGATGCGCAGGTAGAGGTCGAGGTCGTAGGCGTTGATGTGGGTGGTGAAGGGGCGGGCGTTGGCGCCGCCGTGGATCTGTTGCAGCACCGGCGTCTCGACCTCGAGGTAGCCGCGCTCCAGCAGGCCCTGGCGCAGGGCCTGGACGGCGTGGGAGCGGGCGCGGACCACGTCGCGGGCGGCGGGGCTGGAGACCAGGTCGAGGTAGCGCATGCGCACCCTGGTCTCGGGGTCGGCGAGGCCGCGGCGCTTGTCGGGCAGGGGGCGCAGGCACTTGCCGATGAGCTGCCAGGAGGTGACGAAGACGGTGGGCTCGCCCTTGTCGCTGACGCCGGCCGGGCCGGTGGCGCTGATGAGGTCGCCGATGTCGGTGTCGGCGGTGAAGCGGTCGAGGGCGGCGCCGGAGTCCCCCCGGGTGAGGGCGAGTTGGTGGTCGCCGGACCAGTCGCGCAGGACGGCGAAGACGATGCCGCCGAAGTCGCGCACGAGCATGATCCGGCCGGCGACGGTGACCTGTTCGCCCGCGCGGACATCGGCGAGGGCGTGGGTGCGCGCCGGGATGCCCACCGGGTAGGGGTCCAGGCCGCCCGCGCGGAGCCGGTCGAGGGTGTGGTGCCGGATGCGGACCTGTTCGGGCAGGCCCGCATCCGGCCCGGCCGCCCCGGCCTCGTCCCCTCCGTCGAGGCCGAGCGCCGCCAGCGAGGGCAGTCCTTCGGTGGTCGCCGGACGCGGTCCGTTCCTCGGGTGCCCCTTTCTGCGGAGTTTGCGCAGCGACGGTACGGAGACGAATCCCTCGGCGATTGCGGAGGCGAGGCCGATGCGGGCGAGGGAGGCGGCCTCGCCGTAGCAGAGGAAGCGCGGGAACCACTGGGGGCGGTACTTGGCGTTGGAGCGGTAGAGGGCCTCCAGCTGCCACCACTTGGAGAAGAACAGCAGCAGGCGCCGCCACAGCCGCAGCACCGGTCCGGCGCCGATGCGGGCGCCCTCCTCGAAGACCGAGCGGAACACGGCGAAGTTCAGCGAGATCCTGCGGATGCCCATCTTCGGTGCCGCCGCGCACACGTCGGCGACCATGAACTCCATGACCCCGTTGGGGGCGCCCCGGTTACGGCGCATCAGGTCCAGGGAGATGCCCTCCCTGCCCCAGGGCACGAAGGAGAGCACGGCGAGCAGTTGGCCGTCCTCGCCGAGGGCCTCGACGAGCAGACAGTCGCCGTCGGCCGGGTCGCCGAGGCGGTCCAGGGCCATGGAGAAGCCGCGCTCGGTCTCGGTGTCGCGCCAGGCGTCGGCCTTGCGGGTCACCTCCTCCATCTCCGCCTCGCTGAGGGCGGAGTGGCGGCGGATACGGCAGTGGGCGCCGGTGCGCCGGACGCGGTGCACGGCCTGCCGGGTGACCCGCATGTCGCGGCCGTCGAGGTCGAAGTCCGGTACGTACAGGATCGCCTCGTCGCCGAGTTGGAGGGCGCCGAGTCCGGCGCGGGCGTAGGCCCGGGCACCGTCCTCGGAGGCGCCCATCGCGGCGGGCACCCAGGCGTAGCGGCGGGCCAGGTCCAGCCAGACGGCGATGGCGTGCGGCCAGGCCTCCCGGTCGCCCACCGGGTCCCCGCTGGCGAGGCACACTCCGGCCTCGACGCGGTAGGTGACGGCGGCCTTGGCGCTGGGTGAGAAGACGACGGCCTTGTCGCGCCGGGTGGCGAAGTAGCCGAGGGAGTCCTGGTCGCCGTACGCCTTGAGCAGGGCGCGGATGCGGGCCTCCTCGTCGTCGTGCAGGGCGGCCTCCATGCGCTGCGAGCGGAACAGGGTCGCGGCGGCGTTCAGCAGGGCGAGGGCGCCGAACAGGCCGAGCAGGAAGTACAGGGGGCGCGGTGGCCGCCCGTCGTAGGTGGTGCCGGAGACGAGGCCGCCGCAGACCCGGTCGGCGGCCCACGCCAGCCGCTGGCCGCGCGGCAGTGTGCCGGGGAACAGCTCGACGAGCCCCCAGCCGACGAGGATGCCCACGGCGAGGCCGACGACCAGGACGCCGAGGGCCCGGCGCAGGGCGGCGCGGCGGGAGGCGGCGTAGAACTCCTTGCGGGCGACGATGAGCAGGGCCAGGGCGAGGCTGCACACGATCAGGGACGGGACGTTGTCGGAGTAGTCGCCGAACGCCGTGCCGAGGGCGTCGGTCAGGACCAGCAGGCCCAGATAGACGACCACCAGCCACCAGGCGACCTTCTTGCGGGCCGCGGTCGCGGCGGCGAGCAGGAAGAGGAAGACGGCGTAGGCGAGGTTGGCGCTGACCGGGACGATGAGCTGGTCGAGGACGCGTACGACCGGACGGAGCGCGGTGCGCAGTGGCGGGATGAGGGCCAGCAGGACGCACAGCAGTCCGAGGGCGCCGAAGAAGGTCGCGTAACCCTCCGGCACCCTGCTGAGAAAGCCGTTCCCGGGCGGCCGTGTCCGGCCCGCGGTGTCCTTCGCCGGGGCGGCCTCCACGGTGGCACTCATGCTCCGACTGTAGGAAGCCTGCGGCCTCCTCGCCCGTCGAGAGCCCTCCGGTTCCGTGTGAGTGCCCTGCCCGGCGGCGGGACCTGCGGCTTCCGATAGCCTCCGTGCCGTGACGGATCAGCACTCGCACCAGTTCGAGCGGGGCACGGACGGGCCCAAGGTCATCGTGGTCGGGGTGGACGGCTCCGACTCCTCGTTCCGCGCGGCGGCCTACGCCGCGGGCCTGGCCCGACGGCAGCACGCCCTGCTCGCCGTCGTGTACGTGCAGCCGGTGATGGCGGCGGGCGCGGCCCTCGGGGTGCCGGTCGCGGAGACGACGGACGAGATCGCCGAGGGCCTGATCGCCGAGATCCGGGAGGCGACCGAGCGGGTCAAGGGGATATTCGACATCCGCTGGGAGTTCCACACCTTCCCCGGCGACCCCTACAACGGGCTGGTGCGGGCGGCGGACGACCTGAAGGCCGACGCCGTGGTGGTGGGCGCCTCCGAGCAGGCCGGGCACCGGATCGTCGGCTCCGTCGCGGTGCGGTTGGTCAAGGCGGGGCGGTGGCCGGTGACCGTGGTGCCGTAGCGGCATGGTGGCGTAGACCTGGGTGATGGATTCTCACCCCTTCGACGTCGACGCCTTCCTCCAGCGGCCGCTGACCGCGCGCATCGCGACGAACGGGCCGACGGTGCGCCCGGTCTGGTTCCTCTGGGAGGACGGCGCCTTCTGGATCCTGACCGGGCCGTGGGCACGGCTCCTCCAGCGGGTCCGGGACGACCCGGCCGTGGCTCTCGTGGTCGACGAGTGCGATCCGGCCACGGGGCTGGTGCGCCAGGTGATCGCGCGGGGCCGGGCCGAGGTCGTCCCGTTCGACGTCCCTCGGGGCCGGCGCAAGCTCGTCCGCTACCTGGGGCCGGACGAGGCCCGCTGGGACCCGAGGTTCGTGCGCTATCTGCACGACGACCCGGCCGAGCGCGGAACGGTGTGGCTGCGTCTGGAGCCGGCGTCGCTCAGCGTGCGGGACCTGAGTTACGCGGTCGCACACTGAGCCGACCGGGGTCAGAGGGTCCGCAGGAAGTCCAGCAGCCCTGAACCGGCAGGTCGGCGGCGATCTGACCCGACGCCGAACTCCGGGCGTGCACGCACGTGCTGAAGCAGATGCTGAAGACCTTCGACCACGGCGCGGACGCGGACTGACCGCTCGGCGCTACTCCCCCATCACCAGCCCGTCGTCCCCGGCCCCCCGGCTCAGCACGACATCCCTGATCCGGTCCCGCACGCCGCGCAGCTCGGCGCCCTGGGCCAGTGCCCGGTTGAGGTTGATCACCCGGCCGGCGTCGATGTCGAACAACTGCGGAATGAACTCCGCCTTCTCCACCTCCCAGCGCCGACCGGACCCCTCCGGCGGAGCGAAGGTGAAGCGGGCGAGGGTGGACTGGTTGCCACGCGGGTCCTGGACGCCCTGCTCGTTGTACATCGCGCCCGCGACCTGGTCGCCCATGCCGTAGACGACCCAGGTGCCGTTGACCTTCTCGTAGGCCTGCGGGACATGGGCGTGGGTGCCGAGGATCAGGTCGATGTCGGGCCGGTCGTCGTCGCCGGCGCCCGTGAGCTCACGGGCGAGGGCCACTTGCGAGCTGTCGGGATCGTCCTGCCATTCGGTCCCCCAGTGCAGCGATACGACGACCACGTCGGCACCCCCTTTCCGGGCGGCCCGGGCGTCGGCCTGGATCTTGGCCTTGTCGATCATGTTGACGGCCCAGGGCTGCCCCGGTGGCAGCGGGAAGCCGTTGACTCCGTACGTGTACGACAGATGCGCGACCTTGGCCGAGCCCGCGCGCAGCACCGTCACGGAGCGCGCCTCGCCCTCGGAGCGCGCCGTTCCCGTGTGCCGTACGCGCGCCTGGTCCAGGGCGTTGAGGGTGCGCAGGATTCCGGCGGCGCCGTCGTCGAGGCTGTGGCTGGAGGCGGTGGAGCAGGCGTCGTAGCCGGTGGCGGCGACACCTCGGGCGACCTCCGGCGGAGATTTGAAGGTGGGGTATCCGGTGTACTCGCCCCCCTCGCCGTAGACGGTCTCCATATGACACAGCGCCAGATCGGCGCGGGAGACCAGGGGCTGGACACCGGCCAGCATCGGGCGGAAGTCGTAGCCGGACCCGCCCGCGTCGAAACGCGCACGGTCGATGACCGAGGTGTGCGGAAGGATGCCGCCGGAGGCGACGAGCGTGAAGCTGCGGGGGTCGGCGGAGGCGCCCGGTTGCCCCGCCTTGCGGTTGTCGGCCTGGCATGCGGCGCCCGCGGCGAGGACGGCCGTCAGGGCCATGGCCACAAGTCGACTGCGTGCAATCATCAACTCACCCCGAGTGGTCGTATTACCCATCAATACGTATGAATCCGGACTCGACCGCAAACAATCCGGCCGCTTCCGTTAGCCCGTCCGGCCCGTCCCCGGTAGGCGGAAGGGACCGTTCGTCGTACCGTTCGCCGACGCGATCGACCGTCCGCCGCAGATCCCTGCGTGTGCCCTGTCCCACAGTGGCCGCCTGCGATGCCATACGGCCATGACGGCCGGAACCACCCTGACGAACGGGACGACGACCGCCGAGCACGAGCTCGCCGCGCTGCAGCGCGAGCACGGCCGGCCCCTCTTCGCGCTGCTGCTCCGGCTCTGCGACGGCGACCGGCAGCGCGCCGAGGACCTCGTGCAGGAGACGCTGGTGCGCGCCTGGCAGCATCCCGAGGCGCTGCGCGCGGACGACTTCGAATCCGTACGGCCGTGGCTGCTGACCGTCGGGCGGCGGCTCGCGATCGACGCGCGGCGGGCCCGGCAGGCGCGGCCGCCGGAGGTCGGGGACGCGATCCTGGAGAACGCGCGGGTGATGTCCGACCACGCCGAGCGGGCCGCCGAAGTGCTCGACGTCCGCGAGGCTGTGAAGACACTCACTCCCGAGCACCGTGAAGTCCTGGTGCTCGTGTACTTCCAAGGGGCGAGTGTTGCGGAGGCCGCGGAAACTCTTGGAATTCCGCCCGGTACCGTGAAGTCCCGCGCTTACTATGCGCTGCGCGCCCTGCGCAGGGTGCTTCCGGGATACGCGGCCGACCTGCGGTGAAACCGACGGCTTAGTCAAACCTCCGTAAAGCGCCTTGCTGAGGACACCGGTTGAGTAATCGGCTGTCCTCATCCGTGTTCCGGATTGGGCCCCAGGGTCCAAGGGCCCCGGGTCGGGCGACGCACTCACCGGAGGAAGGCAGGAAGGGATGCTGCACAGAGGTCAGGAGAGCACGGACGGCACCGGCGGCGGTGAACTCACCGTCCCCATGGCGTGGTTGTACGCCGAGTACATCGCCGACGAGCTGCTGCGCACCGGCGATCTCATGCCACCGACGTCCTTCGAGTTCCGCGCCGGGCGAGACGCCCTGGCGCTGACCATCTTCCTCTCCGACACCGACGGCGAGCTGTCCGGCATCCGGGTCGTCACCCAGCTGGAGACCTGGCTGTCGCTGACGGCGTACGACCAGCCGTGGCAGGACTGGGTGCGCGAGCGCATGGCGGGCCTCGCGGCCGAGGCGGCCGAGTCCGGCGGGCCCGCGCCCGACCTGGAGCTGGCCGAGGCGGCCTGGCGCTGGCTGCAGGAGACGGAGCTGCTCGCGCCCGATCTGAACGCGGTCCCCGGCGGTGGTGCGCTGGTCGGCGAGGACGAGGGGCCGAAGGTGTGGACGCCCGCGTGGCAGCTCGGGCTGCCGCTCGGGCACCTCGCCATCCATCTTTTTTGAGTTCTTTTCTCCTCGGACCAATCCTCGTCCCCGGCCGCTCCGAATCCCTTGGTTGCGATTCTGTGTAGGCCTTGAGTGATTCGACTGCCTGGTGCGTACCAGTGGGCGCAAGGAGTAACACACCCCACACCCAACGGCACGAGGATTCGGCATGAGGTCCCTGGAGAGGCATCGCGACGTCGCCGCGTACGCGCTCGGCGTGCTGACCGAGGCGGAGGCATTCCGCTTCGAGGACCACCTCATGGAGTGCCCGCGCTGCGCGGCACACGTGACCGAGTTCGGGCCTGTGACCCGCCAGTTGCTGCTGTACCGGCGGTCCACGCCCCAGTTCGTGCACCCCATGGCCAAGCCCGGCCCGCAGATGCTGAACCGGCTGCTGGAGGCGGTGGCGGCCCGCCATCGCGCCCTGCGCCGACGCACGCTGTACGCGGTGGCGGCCTCGGTGGTGATCGCCCTCGCCGGGCCCGCGGTCGCGTTGATGGGCGGCGGCGACGAGCAGGCCGGCCAGGTCGTCCAGGCGACCGACGCACGGTCGGGTGTGTGGGCGCAGGTCACAACCGAGAACGAGCTCTACGGAAGCCAGGTGGAGCTGAAGGTGAAGGACGGCGCGGGTCCGCGCGCCTGCCACCTGATCGCCATCGGCCGGGACGGCTCGGAGGAGACCGTGACCAGTTGGCACGCCGCCGACCATGACGCCCGTGAGAACACCATGACGGGGGCCTCGGCGATGCACACGGACGAGATCGTGCGCTACGAGGTACGGACGGCGAGCGGCGAGCACCTGGTGACGCTCAAGTCCCAGTAGGCCCGTGCTCGACCGTCCGGTCCCGGGCTACTTCAGCAGCCTCGACATCCTGCGGTCCGCCAGCGGCTTTCCGCCCGTCTGGCAGGTCGGGCAGTACTGGAGCGAGGAGTCGCTGAAGGAGACCTCCCGGACGGTGTCGCCGCACACCGGGCACGGTTCGCCGGTGCGGCCGTGGACGCGCAGGCCGCTCTTCTTCTCGGCCTTCAGCCGCCCGGCCGCCACCCCGCGCGAACGCTCGACCGCCTCGGTGAGAGTCGTCCGCAGGGCCTCGTACAGCCTCGCCGTCTCCTCGGCTGTCAGTGACGACGCCAGCTTGAAGGGGGACATCCGCGCCACGTGCAGGATCTCGTCGCTGTAGGCGTTGCCGATCCCGGCGATGAGGCTCTGGTCGCGCAGGGCGCCCTTGATCTGCCGCCGCTCGTCCTTGAGCAGGGCCGCGAAACGCGTCTCGTCGAAGTCCTCGGCAAGCGGGTCCGGGCCCAGCCTGGCCACGCCGGGGACCTGCTGGGGGTCCTGGACGAGGTAGACCGCGAGGCGCTTTTGCGTGCCGGCCTCCGTCAGGTCGAAGCCCGCGCCGGTCTCCAGGGCCACGCGCAGCGCGAGCGGGCCCTTGCCGGGGCGGGGCATGCCGCTCGGCAGCTGGTCCTTCCAATGCAGCCAGCCGGCCCGGGCCAGATGGGTCACCAGATGCGGGCCGTCCGCCGTGGCGAGGTCGAGGAACTTGCCGTAGCGGTGCACGGCGGTGACCTCGTGGCCCTCGACGGCGGTGACCGGCGGGTCGTACGTCTTGAGGACGCTGATCGCGACGGGAAGCACGCGGACGATCTCGTGGCCGACCAGGTTCTCGGTCAGGAAGTCCTTGAGCGCTTCGACCTCGGGGAGTTCCGGCATAGGTCCAGAGTGCCACCCGGCACCGACAGCGCCAGGCCTGTCCCTCATACGCCGGGCCGCTCCGGCGCCACGAACTCACACCACACCGCCTTGCCGCCGCCGCGCGCCTCCACGCCCCACACGTCCGTGAGCAGGTCGACGAGGAGCAGGCCGCGGCCGGAGACGCCGGACTCCCCGGCCTCCCGGCGGCGGGGCAGGGCGCTGGAGGAGTCCTCGACCTCGACACGCAGCCGGCGCTCGGAGCCGGCGAGGACCCGCAGGGTCACGATGGCGGAGCCCTCGGTGTGCATCAGGGCGTTGGTGATCAGCTCGTCGGCGACCAGTTCGATCTCGTCGGCCCGGTCTTCGGCGCCCCAGGCACGCACCGCGGCGCGGATCATGTGCCGGGCCGCGGTGAGGGCCTCGGGGTCGCCGGGGGCGACGTGCTGCTGGAGGCGGCCGCCGGACTGCGGGGCGTCCAGGACGCGGCGGCGGAGCAGGAGGAGGGCCACGTCGTCGTCGCCGCCGCGTTCCTCGGCCACGTCGATGAGGCGGTTCGCGAGGTCCCGTACGTCGTTCGGGCCGGTGGCGATGAGCGCGGTGAGGGTCTGCATGCCGTCGTCCAGGTCGGCGCCGGGCAGTTCCACCAGGCCGTCCGTGCACAGGAGCAGGGTGTGGTCGGAGTCCAGCTCGATCGTGCCGACCGGGTACTCGAGCCGCCCGAACTCCGCGGACAGGCCGAGCGGCAGCCCGCCCTCGACCTGGACGCGGCGGCAGGCGCCGCCGGGCTCCCTGATCAGCGGGTCGATGTGGCCGGCCCGGACCACCTGTACGACTCCGGTGGACAGGTCGGCCTCCGCGTACAGGCAGGTCGCGAAGCGGTCGGTGTCCAGTTCGTGCAGGAACACGGAGGCGCGGGCCATCACGGTGGCCGGGGTGTGCCCCTCGGCGGCGTAGGCGCGCAGGACGATGCGGAGCTGTCCCATCACGGCGGCGGCGTGCGTGTCGTGGCCCTGGACGTCGCCGATGACGGCGCCGACCCGGCCGCCCGGCAGCGGGATCAGGTCGTACCAGTCACCGCCGATGTCCCGGCCCAGGGAGCCCGCGGCACCTGCGGCCCGATAGCGGACGGCGACGTCGGCGCCGGGGACGCTGGGGATGGTGCGCGGCAGCATCGCCTGCTGCAGGTCGGTGGCGAGGTCCTTCTCCTGCTCGTAGAACATGGCCCGCTGCAGGCTCTGCGCGATGCTGCTGCCGAGGGCGACGAGCACGTTGCGGTCCTCGGTGGAGAAGCCGTCCCGGTCGCTGTAGAGCAGTCCGATCGCGCCGATCGGCCGGGCCTGGGCGATCAACGGCAGATAGGCCGCTGCCGTGATGTTGAGGTCGGTGATGTGCGGCCAGAGGATCGGGTAGCTGTCCGCGAACTCCTGCGGCGACTCGATGAACCGGGGGCTGAGGGTCCGTACGACCTCGCTCATCGGGTACTGCTCGTCTATTCGGGTGACCAGGGTGCCGGGCACGAAGCTGCCGGCGGGGCCCTCGGCGACCAGCCGGATGCGGCCGGCCTCGACCAGGCCCATGACCAGGCTGGTGGCGCCGAGGTTGCTCAGGCCGTGGGTGTCCTTGAGGACGTCGATGACGTCCTGGACGGTACGGGCGTGCGCGAGGGCGGCCGTGGTGAGCTGGACGACGCTGGTCTGCCGGCGCCGTGCCTCGTCCTCGGCGGCCTGCTCGCGCCTCTCCTCGCTCTCGGCGAGTTCGTCGGTGGCGTCGCGCACGATGCCGATGATGCGGCGCGGGCGGCCCGTCTCGTCCCGGCGGATGTAGCCCTGGGTGTGGGTCCAGCGCAGGGTGCCGTCGCGGCAGCGGATGCGAAAGTAGGCGCCGTAGTTCTCGCTGCCGTCCTTCATGGCCTTGGAGACCATGCCGTCCAGCCGGTAGCCCTCCGGCGGGGGCACGCGGATGGCCAGGGTGGCGGGGTTTCCGTCGTATTCGTCAGGGCGCAGATCGAACACCTCGTGGGCCTGGGCGTCCATGTGGAACACGCCGGTGTCCAGGTCCCAGTCGAAGGTGCCCATGCGATTGAGCGCCAGAATCGGGTCCGGGTGAGCGGGCCAGTCGTCCGGGAGGGACAGGGCGCTCGCTCCCCGATCAACCATGGGGCCACCTTGCCAGGCTTTGCCGGAATCTTCGACTGGGGCGACGGAACTGGTTCCGCCGGACGCGGGGTCTGTCCACGTGCGTCGGTCAGCCGTCGAAGACGTCGGTGGGGCTGCCGAAGACGCTGTCGGTGGTGCGCGGCCCGTCGGGGATCAGCCCGCCGCCGTCGGGCCGGTCGGGGGACTCGGGGACGGCTTCGGGGCCGGTCTGCTCCGAGGATTCCGACGCGTCCGGGGAGTCCGGAGCGTCCGGGGAGTCCGGAGCGTCCGGGGTGTTCGGTGACTTCGGAGCATCGGGTGAACTCGGCGACGGCTTCGGTTCGGTGCCGGAGTCGGGAGCGCTGGGCGACGCGGGCGTCGCGGTGGCCGTCGGGCAGTCCGCCGGGCCGGTGCCCCGCGCGTTCGACGCGTCCGACGCGTTCTCGGGGTCAGCGTGTCCTCGGTGACGCCCGGGACGACGGGGGCCGTCGGCGTCACGCAGTCGGCCGGGGAGGTGGGCTCGCCGGACAGGGGCGTCCTGCCGTCCGCGCCGGGCGAGTCGCTGTCGTCCGGGTGCGGAGACGGAACCGGAGTCGGGCTCACCGGCTTCGGCCGCGGCAGGACATGGTCGCGGTCGTGCCCGCGATGACCGACGGGCCGCTCGATCCAGGTGTTGTCGGCGAGGTCGATGATCGTGATGTCGGTGATCACCTGGTTCGTCGGGGCCACCACGACGACCCGGTCCGGCCGGTATCCGGACCAGGAACGACCGCCGCTACCCGGACGGCCCGGATCGCCCGGCAGACCGACGGCCGGGGCGAGCGGGTTGCCGCAGGCGCAGCGGACGCGGGGCATACCGTGGCCGTCGACCAGGACGGCGGTGCCGGCCTGCAGGACGGACTGGTAGCCGGTCCCGCGTCCGTCGCGGAACCCGTGGTCGGTGACCCGGGTGTCCGCGCGCAGCACGACCGGGGTCAGGCCCCGCAGACAGGCGGGTATGGAGGCCTGGGTGATGCCCGAGGCCGCCGCGAAGACGCGTCCCCTGGCCCCGCCGGAGGTGAGGTGGTCGATCTGGCGCCGCACATCACAGCTGCCGGTCCCCCGGGTGCCGCCGTAGAGGCCGGGTGTGCCGCCGGACAGGTGCTGTGGTCCGGTCCGGCCGGAGCGCGCCGGCTGCGGCGTTCGAGTGACCGGAGACAGGGCGGCCGGGGCGGTCGCCGTGGAATCCGTGAAGGGATCCGGCCCCTTGGCCGCCGCGGGTTCGAGGATGACGTCCCGGCCGGCGTCGGTGTCCTTGTCCCCGCCGCTGCCCCAGCCGGCGACGAAGAGCACTGTCGGGAGCGCGCAGGCCGTGACGATGGCTCCGGTTGATGTCCGCACCACGCCCTCCCGCCTGCTCTCGGGCAGTTCGGCACCATTGTCTGTTTCACTCACTCGGGTTACGCAAGCGGAGAGGTGGTATACGGAGAGTCACATGCGTCTCGGCGCGCCATGGGGCTCGGCGCGACAATGAGGAAGGGAGAGAACGGCCGTGGACTGGTTCATCGCACCGGACTACTGGACGAGCCGGCTGGTCTTCCAGCGGGCTCTGGCCGCCGTGTACCTCGTCGCGTTCCTCACGGCGGCCCTGCAGTTCCGGGCGCTGCTGGGCGAGCGCGGCATGCTGCCCGTACCGCGCTTCGTCGAGCGGGTGCCCTTCCGGGCCGCCCCGAGCCTGTTCCACCTCCACTACTCGGACCGCTTCTTCGCGGCCTGCGCCTGGTCGGGATGCGCGGTGTCGGTGGCGCTGCTGGCCGGGCTGGACTCCGTGGTGCCGTTGTGGGGCGCCATGCTGCTGTGGCTGCTCCCGTGGGCGCTGTACCTGTCGATCGTGAACGTCGGCCAGACCTGGTACTCGTTCGGCTGGGAGTCCCTGCTGCTGGAGGTCGGCTTCCTCGCCGTCTTCCTGGGCAACGACGAGGTGGCGCCGCCGGTCGTGGTGCTGTTCCTGCTGCGCTGGATCCTGTTCCGCGTCGAGTTCGGCGCGGGCCTGATCAAGATGCGTGGCGACGCCTGCTGGCGGAAGCTGACCTGTCTGGACCACCATCACGAGACCCAGCCGATGCCGGGCCCGCTGAGCTGGTTCTTCCACCATCTGCCCAAGCCCCTGCACCGTGTGGAGGTGGCCGCCAACCACGTCACACAACTGGCTGTGCCCGTCCTCCTCTTCACCCCTCACCCGATCGCGACGGCCGCCGCCTCGCTGATGATCCTCACCCAGCTGTGGCTGGTCCTGTCGGGCAATTTCTCCTGGCTGAACTGGATCACCATCGTGCTGGCCCTGTCGGCGGTCCGGTTCCCCAGCGATCCGCCGGCCGTATCCGACACACCGCTGTGGTTCGAGGTCGTGGTCCTCGCGGTCGCCGTGCTCCTCGTCGGCCTCAGCTACCACCCGGTCGCCAACATGATCTCCCGCCGCCAGGTCATGAACCGTTCCTTCGACCCGCTCCATCTGGTCAACACCTACGGCGCGTTCGGCACCGTCAGCAGGATCCGGTACGAGGTGGTGATCGAGGGCACCGCCGACGACGTACCGCGTGAGGAGTCGGACTGGCGGGAGTACGAGTTCAAGGGCAAGCCGGGCGATCCCCGGCACTGGCCGCGGCAGTTCGCGCCCTACCATCTCCGGCTGGACTGGCTGATGTGGTTCGCCGCGCTGTCGCCCGCGTACGCCGGGTCCTGGTTCGGCACGCTGGTGGAACGGCTCCTGGAGAACGACCGCGCCACACTGAAGCTGCTGCGCCGCTCGCCGTTCCCGTCCGACGCGCCGCCCCGCTACATCCGCGCCCGCCTCTTCCGCTACCGGTACACGACCTGGCGTGAGCTGCGGGAGACGGGCGCTTGCTGGGAGCGGACGTATGTGCGGGAGTATCTGCCGCCTACGCGGTTGGCGGGGGTGGCTCAGCGGAGCTGACGGGGGCCTGCCTCCCCGCGAGGAGGGAGGCCGACAGCGGCACGAGTGTCGTCGGCATGTCCACGGGAGGAGCCGCCTGCGTGGGCGTGGACGCGGGTTCCGGGCGGGTGCGCTCCTCGCCCGGAGAGACGGGTCGCGGAACGCCGCCGTTCAGTTGATCACGAACCATGCCACTGCCGTTTCTGTCGGGGACGCCTGGGTGAGGAGAACGGTGAACGAGCCGGCCGCCGGGTCGGGGACGGCGGCGCGTACGGCCACGCCGCGCTTGTCCTCCTGAACGGTGGCGAGGATCATGCTCGCCGGCCCGATGGTCGGGCCCGTCACGGTGATCCGGTCCCTGCCCGCCGGGACGGTGGCCCGGCCGCTGGAGCTGAAGACGGCGGTTCCCTGGACCTCGAGCGCGGTGGATCCGGAGTTCGCCGCGGTGGCGTACACGCCGACGCCGCCGGAGTTGGCCGACGTGGCGCCGAACACTCCGATCGCGCCCTGGCCGAGCCCGTTGCCCTCGACGCCTATGCCGTGGTCGGTGACGCCGCGACCGATGACGCCGATCCTTCCGTCGCCCCACACTCCGACTCCGGCGAAGCCGAAGACGCCGTAACCACCGTTGAGGCCATGGCGGTTGTAAGCCTGGACGCCGAAGCCCCGCTGGTCGCTCGCATCGCCGACGACTCCGGCGCTGGAGCCGGTCCCACGGACGCCGAGTCCGCGCGGGGCCTGTCCGTGGACGCCGGTGCCGGCGCTCACGTCCTCGCCGTAGACCGCGGTCCCCGAGGAGGAGACGCCGTGGACGCCGGAACCGCCCCTGCCGGAGGCGCCGTAGACGCCGTCGCCGTCATAGCTGTACCCCCGCACGGCGGTGCCCTTGAAGGAGACGCTGTAAAGGCCGTCACCTCCGGGGGCCTCCTGGCCGTGCTGGGCCCCGAAGAGGTACAGGCCGGTTCCGTCGGCCCGTCCCTGCGCGTGGTTCACCAACTGTGTCGCGCTGTCCTCCATGTTGTTCTTCCACGCACCCGAGCCCTGGATGATGGGTTGCCCGTCCGCCATGTCGCCCCCGGTTCCCTTGAGTTGGGAAGGAAGCTAACGTCGCACGGAGGGACCGACAAGAGCGGAGGAAATGGGACGAGACGTATATTCCCTAGCCACTATTTCCTAGCCCTGCGGTCCGGCCGGCTGAGGTCAAAGGCCGTAGACCCTGGTGGCCGTGCCCGCGAAGACCTCGGTGCGGTCGGCCGTGCCGAGGCCTTCGGTCAGCTCCCGCGCCACGGACAGCACCTCGCCGTACGTCGCCGACAGCGTGCAGACCGGCCAGTCCGAGCCGAACATCAGCCGCTGCGGGCCGAACGCCTCCAGGACCACCTCGGCGTACGGGCGCAGGCCGTCGACGGTCCAGGAGGTGAGATCGGCCTCGGTGACCATGCCGGAGAGCTTGCAGACGGTGTTGGGGAGTGCGGCGAGGGCGCGGATCTCGGACGTCCAGGGTTCGCGGGCGCCGGATGCGATGGGCGGCTTGCCCAAGTGGTCCAGGACGAAGATGAGTTCGGGCAGCGCGGCCGCCGCCTTGGCGCAGGCGGGCAGCTGGTGGGGCAGCACCAGGAGGTCGTAGACCAGCCCCGCGTCCGCCACGGCGGCCAGTCCGCGCCGTACGTCCGCACGCAGCAGCCACTCCGGGTCGGGCTCGCCCTGCACCTGGTGGCGGATGGCCTTGAGGTACTGCCCGCCGGGCAGCTCCCGCAGCCGGGCCAGTTCCTCGGCGACGTCCGGGCGGGTGAGGTCGGTCCAGCCGACGACGCCCGCGATCAGCTCGTGCCCGTCGGCGAGGGCCAGGAACTCCCGGGTCTCTTCGGGCACGGTGACGGTCTGGACGAGGACCGTGCGGTCGACGCCGGCCGCCCCTGTCTCAAGGGTCAGGTCGGCGACGGCGAAGTTCCGGCGCAGCGGCTGGAGTTCGGTACCGGTGATCCAGTCCTGGTCGCGGACGGAGAGGTCCCACACATGGTGATGGGCGTCCACGACGCTCACGGCAGCTCCCACACGACAGGCAGTCCGGCGGCCGCGCCCTCGCCGGAGTAGTCGAGCAGCTCGGCCATGCGGGCCTGCCAGACCACGTTGACCGGCAGTTTCTCCAGCTCGGCGAGGAGGCGGCCGTAGTCCTCGCACTCCAGGACGTGGAAGAGGTCGGTACCTCCCCCACGCTCGAATGCGCTCGCGCGGGGGGACCCCCACCGCCAGATCGTCCAGGAGGTCGCCCCGGCGGCCCGGATGGCGTCGGTGAGCTCCTTCGGCACCTCCCGGTGGGCGGCCTCGTACTCGGCGACGCGGTCCGCGCGGACCTTGGTGTGCAGGGCGACTCTCATGACGGCTCCTCCGTGACCAGGAGTCCGGTGTCCCGCAGCTCCTGCCAGAAGGCGGCGGGTACCGGTGTGGCGAACTGATCGGCGCAGTCGTGGACTTCCGCGGCCGAGCGGGCGCCCACCAGGACGCTCGTCACCGCCGGGTGGGCCGCGCAGAAGGCCAGCGCGGCGGCGCGCAGGGTGATGCCGTGCCGCCGGGCGACCTCCTTCATGCGCAGGGCCTTGTCCAGCAGCTCACCCGGCGCCTCGGCGTAGTTGTATGTCGCGCCCGGCTTCGGGTCCGCGAGCAGACCCGAGTTGAAGGCTCCGCCGATCACCACGCGGACGCCTCGTTCGACGGCCGCGGGCAGCAGTTCGGTGAGCGCGCTCTGGTCGAGCAGCGTGTAGCGGCCCGCGCACAGCACCACGTCGACGTCCGTGTCGCGGACGAAGCGGGTGAGCATCTCCGCCTGGTTCATGCCGGCGCCGATCTCGCCGACCACGCCCTCCGAGCGGAGCTTCTCCAATGCCGGGTAGCCCTCTCGGAAGGCCTGTTCGGCGTGGTCGTCGGGGTCGTGGAGGTAGACGATGTCGACCTGGTCGAGGCCGAGCCGCTCCAGACTGGCCTCCAGGGTGCGTTGGATGCCGTCCGCGGTGAAGTCCCAGACGCGGCGGTGCGTGGCGGGTACGGCGAAGCCGTGTCCCAGGTCGTCGCCGCCGTCGGCCTGTGGCTCCAGGCGGCGGCCCACCTTGGTCGAGACCGTGTACTCCTCGCGCGGGTGCTCACGCAGGGCGGCGCCGAGGCGGCGTTCGGACAGGCCGAGGCCGTAGTGGGGTGCGGTGTCGTAGTAGCGGATGCCGCGCTGCCAGGCGGCGGACACCGCCTCGTGCGCCTGCTCGTCGGTGACCTCGGTGTAGAGGTTGGCGATGACGGCGGCTCCGAAGCCGAGCCCGCGGGGGATGCTCACTGGCTCACCGGCCGCAGGCGCAGTCCCTGCATGCCGCCGTCGACGGCGAGGGCGGTGCCGGTCGTGGCACCGGAGAGCGGGCTCGCCAAGTAGGCGATGGCGCCCGCGACTTCGGCGGCCGAGACGAGTCGTCCGGTGGGCTGGCGGGCCTGAAGGGCGGCGCGCTCGGCGGCCGGGTCCGGGGCGGAGTCGAGGAGGCGGCCGACCCAGGGTGTGTCCACGGTCCCCGGGTTGACGCAGTTGACGCGGATGCCCTCGCCGATGTGGTCGGCGGCCATGGCGAGGGTGAGCGAGTACACGGCGCCCTTGGTCGCGCTGTAGAGCGCCCGCTGCGGGAGGCCGGCGGTGGCCGCGATGGAGCAGGTGTTGACGATGGCCGCGTGCGACGACACGCGCAGATGGGGCAGGGCGGCGCGGGCGACGCGCACCATGCCGACGACGTTGACGTCCATGACCCGGTGCCACTCGGCGTCGTCGTTGTCCTCGACGGTGCCCAGGGCGCCGATGCCGGCGTTGTTGATCACGACGTCCAGCCCGCCGAGGTCGGCGACGGCGGCGGCCACCGCCGCACGGACGGATTCGTCGTCGGTGACGTCGGCCCGGTGCCCGAGCAGCGGCTTCTCGACCGAGGACGGATCCAGATCCAGTACGGCGACCAGGGCGCCGCGCTCGGCCAGCAGCTCGGCGGTGGCCCGGCCGATCCCGGAGGCGCCGCCGGTCACCAGAGCCTTCAGGCCCTCGAAGTCGGTCATGCCGCGTGCCCCTTCTTCTGCGTCTGTTCCTGCGACTTCTTCTGGGTCTTCTTCTGCGTCCGGAGGTCGGCGGCCCAGAAGTCGCCGCCGGGGAACGTGTACCGCGCGATCGACTCGGGCCGCATGGCGGCCGAGAACCCCGGCGCGGTGGGTGCCGTGTAGTGACCTTCCCTGATCACCACCGGGTCGAGGAAGTGGTCGTGCAGATGGTCGACGTACTCGATGACGCGGTCCTCGGTCGTGCCGGTGACCGCGACGTAGTCGTACATCGACAGGTGCTGGACGAGTTCGCACAGTCCGACACCCCCGGCGTGCGGGCAGACGGGTACGCCGAACTTGGCGGCGAGCAGCAGGATGGCCAGGTTCTCGTTGACGCCGCCGACGCGGGCCGCGTCGATCTGGAGGACGTCGAGGGCGCCGACCTGGAGGAGCTGCTTGAAGACGACCCGGTTCTGCACGTGCTCGCCGGTGGCGACCTTGACCGGGGCAACGGCCTCGCGGACTGCCGCGTGGCCGAGGACGTCGTCGGGGCTGGTGGGCTCCTCGATCCAGTACGGGTCGAACTCGGCGAGGGCCTCGGTCCAGCGGATCGCCTCGGCCACGTCCCAGCGCTGGTTGGCGTCGATCGCCATGCGGATGTCCGGGCCGACGACCGAGCGGGCGACGCGGCAGCGCCGTACGTCGTCCTCCAGGTCGGCGCCAACCTTCAGCTTGATCTGCCGGAAGCCGTCGGCGACGGCCTCGGCGGCGAGCCGGGTGAGCTTGTCGTCGTCGTAGCCGAGCCAGCCGGCGGAGGTGGTGTAGGCGGGGTAGCCGCGCTCCAGGAGCCGGGCGAGACGCTCCTGCGCACCCTCCCGGCCGCGGCGCAGGACGGCCAGCGCCTCCTCGGGCGTGAGGGCGTCGCTGAGATACCGGAAGTCGATCTGGCGGACGACCCACTCGGGGTCGGCATCGGCCAGCAGCTGCCACAGGGGCTTCTCGGCGCGCTTGGCCGCCAGGTCCCACACGGCGTTCATGACGGCGCCGATGGCCATGTGCATCACGCCCTTCTCGGGGCCGAGCCAGCGCAGCTGGCTGTCGCCGATCAGGTCGCGGTTGAGGGTCCCCGGGTCGGCGCACAGCTCGTCGACGGACCGGCCGACGACATGTCCGCGCAGCGCCTCGATCGCGGCGACCTGGACCTCGTTGCCCCGCCCGATGGTGAAGGTGAACCCGTGCCCCTCCAACCCGTCCGCCGCGTCGGTGCGCAGCACGACGTACGCCGCCGAGTAGTCGGGGTCGGGGTTCATCGCGTCGGAGCCGTCGAGCTCGCGCGAGGTGGGGAAGCGGATGTCGTAGGTGTCGACCGCGCAGATGCGGGCGGGGGTGCCGGGGGTCGGGGACACTGAGGGCCTTTCGGTCGGTGGCGGGAAGGCGTGCGGTCAGTCCTGGGCACGGCCCGTGGTGACGCGGGCGATCATGAGGGCCACCAGAATGATTCCGCCGTAGATGGCCTGGATCCAGAACGACGGGACCTGGGCGAGGGTGAGCAGGTTCTGGACGACGCCCAGAAGGAGTACGCCGGTCAGGGCGCCGAACATGGTGCCCTTGCCGCCGTCCAGGCTGATGCCGCCGATCACCGCGGCCGCGAACACGGTGAAGATCATGTTGTTGCCCTGGTTGGCGCTGATGGCTCCGACGTAGCCGGTCTGGATGATGCCGCCGACGGCCGCGAGGGTGCCCGCGACGACGAACACGCCGAGCATCACGCGTTCGACCCGGATTCCGGCCGCGCGGGCGGCGTCCGCGTTGCCTCCGATGGCGTACAGCGCTCGTCCGACGCGGTGGTACTTCAGCACGAACCCGGCGGCCGCGAAGGCCGCCGCCGCGAGCCACACCGACATCGGGATGCCGATGAAGGTCGTCGTGGCGAGGGAGTAGAAGCCGTCGGGCATCCCGAACAGGGTCTTGCCCTTGGTCGCGCCGACCAGCAGACCGCGCAGGACGATCAGCATCGCGAGCGTCACGATGAACGCGTTGAGCTTGAACTTCACGACGAGGATGCCGTTGAAGGCCCCGACGGCCGCGCCGGCCACGAGGACCGCCGGCAGGGCGAGTGCGGCGGGGAGTTCGGTGCCCCAGCCGGAGCCGGCGGCGGGCAGGACGAGGAGCGCTCCGATGGCGGGCGCGATACCGACGACCGACTCCAGGGACAGGTCGAACTTGCCGGTGATCAGGACCAGCGACTCGGCCAGCACGACCATCGCCAACGCGGCGGAGGCGCCGAGGATGGAGATCAGGTTGCGCTCGGTGAGGAACGAGTCGTTCACGACCGCGCCGAGCACCATGAGCAGCAACAGGGCAGGGACCAGGGCGAGTTCGCGGGCACGGCGAAGCAGGACCGTCCTGGCGGCACGGGCGTCCGGCACCCTCACGGGCAGGGCCGGTGGGGCCTTGGTGTCAGCCATGGTTGTCCACTCCTTCGATGGAGGCGATCAGCTCGTGGTCGCGCCAGCCCGCCGGGTGCTCGGCGACGACGCGGCCGTGGAACAGGACGAGGACGCGGTCACAGCGGCGCAGGTCGTCGAGCTCGTCGGAGACGACCAGTACGGCGATGCCGTCCTCGCGGGCGCTGTCCACACGGGCCAGCAGGGACTCCTTGGACTTCACGTCGACCCCGGCGGTGGGGTTGATCAGCACGAGCAGCCGGGGTTCGGAGGCGAGCGCGCGGGCCATGACGACCTTCTGCGCGTTGCCGCCGGACAGGTCGGAGACGGGCTGGTCGGGGCCCTCGGTGTGGATGCCGAGGCGTTCTATGAGGCCGGTGGCGAAGCCGCGCTTGCGTTCGGTGCCGACGAAGCCGAGGCGGCCGAGCCGTTCGAGCACGCTCATGGTGGCGTTGTCGCCGATGGTCATGCCGGCGACCAGGCCCTGTTCGTGCCGGTCGCGCGGCACACAGGCGACGCCCGCCTTCAGGGCGGCCCGCACATCCCCGAACGGCAGCCGCTCACCGCCCAGTTGAGCGGATCCGCCGGTCGGGGTGTGCAGGCCGGCGAAGGACTCCGCGAGCTCCACCTTGCCGCTGCCGCTGATCCCGGCGAGTCCGACGACCTCGCCGCGGCGCACGGCGAGGTCGATGTTCTGGTACGCCGGTGAGGTCAGCCCGTGGGCTTCGAGGAGGACGGGGGCGTCGTGGTCGACGTCCCTGGGGTCGACGGCCTGCTCGGCGATGGCTTCGAGTGACTCCCCGGCCATGGCCTCCACCAGCGCCCGGCGCGGGAGTTCGGCGACCGGTGCGGTGGTGATCCAGCGGGCGTCGCGCAGGACCGTGACGGTCTGGCAGACCTCGTAGACCTCCTGAAGGTGGTGCGAGATGAACAGGAAGGTGACGCCGGAGTCCTGCAGCGCCCGCATCCGCGTGAACAGCCGCTCGATCTCGCGGTTGTCGAGCTGGGCGGTGGGCTCGTCGAGGATGATGAAGCGGGCGCCGAAGCTCAACGCCCGGGCGATCTCCACCATTTGGCGGTCCTCGACCTTGAGGTCTGCGGTGCGCGCCTCGGGGTCGACGTGCACGTCCCAGGTGGCGAGGAGTTCGGCGGCCTCGGAGCGCAGCCTGCGCCAGCTGATGAAGCCGCGCTGGAGGGGCTGGCGGTTGATGCTGTGTTCATCCGGGGGACAACCCCCGGCCCCCCGGCCGACCTTGCGATTCAGGCGCGTTGACCTGGCAGCGTGGATTTCGGCGATGAAGAGATTCTCTGCAACCGTCATTTCCGGGACGAGGGTGGGCTTCTGGTAGACGCAGGCCACTTTCCGGCGCCAGGCGTCGCGGTCGGCCGGCGGGGGCGCGGGTTCGCCGTCGAAGCGGACCTCGCCCTCGTCGGCGGCCTGGAGTCCGGTGAGGATGTTGACCAGGGTCGACTTGCCGGCGCCGTTGCGGCCGACGAGGGCGTGGGACTCGCCGGGCAGGACGGTGAGCCGTCCGTCGGCGAGGGCGGTGGTAGGGCCGTAGCGCTTGACGATGTCCCGCGCTTCGACGAGCGGTGTGATCACGGCCGTACTCATCGGACCGTGTTGCCCCAGAGCTTGGGGTCGTCGACGTTGTCCTTGGTGACCAGCGGGGCGGGCAGCTGGTCCTCCAGGATGCCGCCGGGGAGTTTGACGATGGTCGAGTCGTGGTCCGTCGGGCCCGGCTCGAACGTCTTCCCCTCCATGGCCGCCTTGATGTAGTACATGCCGTACTTGGCGTACAGGTCGGCGGGCTGGGAGACGGTCGCGTCGATCTCGCCCTTGCGGATGGCGTCGTACTCCTGCGGGATGCCGTCGTTGGAGACGATCGTGATGTGCCCGTCCTGGCCGGCTTTCTTCAGCATGCCCTTCGACTTCAGGGTCTGGAGGGTGGGCGCGAGGTAGACGCCGCCGGCCTGCATGTAGATGCCCTTGATGTCGGGGTTGGCGTTCAGGAGGGTGTCCAGCTTGGAGGCCGCGGTGTCGGACTCCCACTTGGCCGGTATCTCCAGGACCTTCAGCTTGGGGAAGTTCTTCTTCACGCAGGCCCGGAACGCCTCGGAGCGGTCACGGCCGTTGACCGAGGCGAGGTCGCCCATGATCTGCACGACCTTGCCGGAGGGGATCTGCTCGCCGAGGTACTGACAGGCCTTCTCGCCGTACGCCACGTTGTTCGCGCGCACCACCATCGCGACCCTGCCCTTGTCCGGCGCCACGTCGACCGCGACGACCGGCACGCCCTTGCGCTCGGCCTGATCGAGGCCCGCCTCGATGGCGGCGCTGTCCAGCGGGGCGACGACCAGGCCCTTCACACCCTGGTTGAGCTGGTTGTTGATGTCGGTGATCTGCTGCGAGGGGTCACTGTTGGAGTTGACCGTCTTGAGCGTGTCGACGCCCTGCGACTCGGCCATCTTCGGCACGTAGTCGTTGTACGACTGCCAGAACGGCGAGGTCAGCAGGGGCAGGATCACCCCGACCTGCCCGCTGCCGCCGCCTTCGGCGCTCGACGCGCCGGTGTCCTTGGTGCTGCCGCACGCGGCGAGTACGAGCGAGGCGCCGGCGACCGCGCACACCGCCCTCACCATCCGTGACCTGTTCTGCTTCCGCGCTGTGGTGCCGGGCATCTGGCGGCTCCTCGTTGAGCGTGTTCGAGCACATGGTTCGAGCAGATGCCCGCATATTTATCAGACCACTTCGGCGAAACAACACCCTTCGGAGGGAGTTTTTCGCCGTATCCAGCCGTAGTGGTCGGACCAACCTGGTGATTACACTGCCGGTCACGAGGCGCCCGCAGGCACCTCGGGCGACGGGAGGAACGGCGTGGACGAGACAGCCCCCCAGAAGGGCACCGTCGAGACGGCCCCGCAGAAGGGCACCGTGACGCAGCGCGCCATCGAGGCGGTCAAGGCGATGATCGCGGAGGGCCGGCTGGAGCCCGGTCAGCGACTGCCGACCGAGCGCGATCTGGCGGCGCGGCTCGGTATCTCCCGCAGCTCGATGCGCGAGGCGATCCGCGCGCTCACGGTGCTGGGGGTGCTGGAGGCCCGGCACGGTTCGGGCATCTACGTCACCCAGTTGGAGGCCGGCGATCTGCTGGAGACGTTCGGCGTGGTGGCCGACCTCTCCCGGGGCCCGCGTCTGGTGGAGCTCCTGGAGGTGCGGCGCATCCTGGAGTCGACGGCGACGGCTCTCGCGGCGGCGCGGATCACTCCGGACCGGCTCGCGGAGGTCGAGAAACACCTCACGGCGATGAACGCCACGGACGACCCCGAGGAGATCCTCGCCCACGACCTGGCCTTCCACCGAGAGATCGCGGCCGCCGCCGGCAACGAGACCATGGCCGCGATCCTGGAGGGCCTGTCCTCCCGCACGTTCCGCGCCCGCGTGTGGCGCGGCTACCAGGAGGAGGGCGCCTTCGCCCGCACCCGCCGCGAGCACGCGGCGATCCATCGGGCCCTGGTCGCCCACGACCCGGAGGCGGCCCGGGCGGCGGCTGCCGCGCATGTGGGCGAGGTGGAGGAGTGGCTGCGGACGCAGCTGGGTTCGTAGCCCGGACCTGAGGTCGCCAGTGCGCCGACCCTTCGGGTTCACCGGGTTGGTCAGCCGGAATTGCTCAGCAGGATTGAACGGAAGCCCAGTTGATCCCGCAGGTGGCAGAGGTCTGATTCGGTCGCGGCGGCCGGGGGAACGGTGCGGCGCTCCCCCGGCCGCTCGACGCTCCGGCTACACCCACTCGCCTCGCGCGAACGCGTAGCTGACCCCGACGAGCTGCCACAGCGTCTCGAGTTCGGCCGCGTCACGCGGCCCGTAGATCATGACGAGTGTCTCCGGGACCTTCCCACTCCGCACCAGCGGGTGGTGCTCGGCCCACCCGCTCTCGATCGCCTGTGCGGCGATGTCGGCGGGCAGCGCCGCGTGGAGGCTGCCGTCGAAGGCTCCGTGCAGGTGGACGAACTCCTGGCCGATCAGGAACGCCTCCTTCGGTCCGCGCGCGAGTGCCGGGTGAAGGTGCAGTGCCCGCGTCTCCGGCAGCGAGATGCCGCTGGGCCCGGTCCGGACTCCCTCGAGCGTGCCCATCCGCCGCCAGAGCTCCTCCTGGAGTTCGGCCGGGGAGGTCTGGTCGAGCTGCTGATGCGGGACCTCCGGGCCGGTCGCCGGCCGCTCGCCCGGCCTGGTGGGCAGTTCGAGCGGCTTGATGCCGATCTTGTGCGGCATGGGTCATCCTCCTGTTTCAGCCCCGAGCCCGATCGGCTCACGGTGCTGTCCCCCGGGGCTCAGTGCAGTTGACATCGCCTCGACCGAAGTTACTATCCTTGGGATAGTAGTTACCAAGGAGTAAGTGACTGTCGATGCCGCAGGTTCGACAACAACCGGTCGACCCGTGTCCGTTCGGGCCCGTCGTCGACCTCGTGTTCGGCCGCTGGACCGCGCACGTGCTCTGGGTCCTCGCGTACCACGGCCGGGTCCGGTTCAAGGAGCTTCAGGGGTACCTTCCGGAAATCACCCCCAAGGTCCTTACCGAGCGACTTCGCCAACTCGAGCGGAACGGGCTCGTCGCGCGCACGTACCACCGCGAGATCCCACCGCGCGTCGAGTACGAGATGACGGCGCTCGGCCAGTCGCTCGTGCCGGTGTTCCGGACACTCACCGCGTGGTCCGACGAGCACCTCGACGAGGTACAGGCAGCGCAGCGCGACTACGACCGCGAGCATGCTCTGACCGGAACTGCCGGGGGTGTAGCGGCTGAACCTGTTCGTGCGCGCGACAGGGCCTAGGTGTCGAGGACCGCCTCCATCACCTCCCGGGCGATGGGTGCGGCCAGTCCGCCGCCGCTGATGTCGTCACCGTCGGCGGCATCGTCCTGTACCACCACGGCGACGGCGACGGAGGCGGGTGAGCCGGGTTCCGGCTTGGCGTAGGAGATGAACCAGGCGAACGGGCGCTCGCTGTTCTCGACACCACTCTGAGCCGTTCCGGTCTTGCCACCGACCTCGACGCCGGAGATCGCGGCCGAGGTGCCCGTACCGCTCTCGACGACCGCCCGCATCATTTCCTGCAGTTTGTCGGCGTTCGTCTCGGAAAGCGGTCGGCCCAGCGACTCGGGTTCGCTCGCGGCCTCCTTCACCAGGTACGGCTTCATCAAGCTGCCGTCGTTGCCGACGGCCGCCGCCACCATGGCCATCTGGAGCGGCGTGGCGGAAGTCTCCCACTGGCCGATCGCGCTGAGCGCGTTCGGGGCAGGGTCCGCGTCGTCGGGGTACACGGACTCGACCGCACGGACGGGGACCGATGGTTCGGAGTTGAAGCCGAACTTCTCCGCCTGCGCGCGCATCTTCCCGCTGCCGAGGTCCGAGCCGATCTTGCCGAACACCGTGTTGCAGGATTCGATCAGTGCCAGCCGAAGCGAGACGTTCTCGCAGAGCGTGTCGGCGGTGTTCCGCAACTCGGTTGCGCTTTCCGGCAGTTTCCACGGCACGGGTGAGTCCGTCTTCTCGTCGATGGAGTCGTACAGTCCGTTCTCCAGCGCGGCAGCGGCGGTGACCACCTTGAACGTGGACCCTGGCGGATAGGCCTGCCGCAACGCCCGGTTGAGAAGCGGGTGGTTCTTGTCCTTCCGGAGTTTCTCCCAGGCCGTGCCGTCGGCCGACGAGGAGCCGGAGAAGCTCGACGGGTCGTACGACGGCGCCGAGGCCAGCGCCAGGATCGCACCGGTACGCGGATCGAGGGCGACGACGGCTCCCTGTCTGTCTCCCAGCCCCTCGAAAGCCGCCTTCTGAGCAGCGGAGTCGATGGTGGTGGCCACGTCGCCGCCTTTGTCCTGGCTGGATCGCGTGGCGGTCAGAATGTCGTCCTCGGCCGCTTCGAGGAGCGAGGTGCCGTACGCCTGTGACGCGTACCCGGTGACGTGGGCGTAGAGCGGGCCGTCCGTATAAGTCCGCACATAACGCCGGGTACCGCCCGTGTTCTTCGACCCTGTCACGGATGCGCCCTGGACCAGGATGTTCCCGCGAGGCCGGTCGTAGCGGGAGACGGGACGGTCACCGGACGGGCGCAGCAGCACCACGGTGACGATGGTGCTCATGGCCAGCAGTACGGCCGTACCGTGGAACAGCCGTCCCCTCAACGGCCGGTCGGTGAGCGGGATCAGGCCGCTCACACCCGTGTACACGGCGGCGCCCGCCCCGAAGACATAGAAGCCCGGCCCGACGTCCTCGTCACGCGTGACCACGGTGAGGACGCCGAGGGCGATCACGGCGCCGACGCACAGGGCGACTTCCAGGGCACCCGATCGTCGCAGCAGTTGCCGGTCCGCGCCCCGCATCCTCGACCAGCCGGCCGCCACCACCGCTGACGCGGACAACGCCCCCGATACCAGCACCAGCGCGGGCCACGCACCGCCGCGCGAGATCGACCCGACCGCCGCGGCCAGCATCACGGCAGCACCGACCGCCTTGCCTCCCAGCAGGGTCCGCCGTCCCGCCGGGAGCGAGCCGAGGCTCGGGCGAGGCGGTACCGGCTTCTGCAAGGTCACGACGGGGGGCACGGTCGCAGGTGCGATCTCCGCCCGCACCGTCAGGGCGCACTCCCCCGCCGCGGTGTGCACCATCACGCGGCCCTCGTATACGCCCGGCGTCTCGGCGACCGCCGAGAGCGCGATTCCTTGAACGCTGCGCCGAACGCGCAACCATTCACCGGTCGAGGAGAACGTCATGGTCGCCCGCACCACCGGGGGACCGAACACGGGGACGTCGACTTCCGGTCCCGGCCTGCCGAGCGGGATCACGCCGAGGTCACAGTGGCCGTCGGGGATCCGTGGCGCCGCGGCGCCGCGTGCATGCCGGGCCGCCTCACGCACGCTCGCGCTGTCGTCGCGGGCGAGCCGGTCCAGCTTGGCGAGGGCGGCCAGTGCCCGCGCCGCGTCCGGGCCGTCGATCACGGTCCTCAGCTCGGCGACCGCACGGAGCCGCTGCTCCGGTGCCGCCGGTCCGGTCTGAACGGCGACGCCCAGCGGCAGGGTCACCGGGTCCGGTCGCCGCGCTGCGCGGGCGATGGTGAGATCGCCGTACGCGCCGAACATCCACAGCTGCGGGTTCTGGTTCGGGGTGACCGCGCGGATTCGTTCCCCTATGTACTCCGCCAGTTCCGCCAGACCGACCACACCGTCCCCGCCCAGGTCGGCGTCTCCGGTCCGCAGCCCGTCGACAAGGGCGCCGGTGAACAGGGACGGTCCCGGCCGCCCCTCGGACAGCCCAGCGCCCATGGTCGATCCGGCGGCCGCGCTCGGCACCACGCGGCTGCCCTCGAAGGCGTATTCGACGGCACTCGACGCGGTGAGCACCGCCCGGCCCCGTTCGCCCCCCACGCGCTCCAGCACACTGAAGCTGTCCTCGACGTGCACCTCGGGGTCGGCGCGGCTGAACAAGCCTCGCTCGAACGCCCCGGCGTAGCAGCAGTCCAGCATCACCGCGGCCCGTCCGGCCCGACTCCGCATCATCAGCCTGCTCACGTACTCGGCCGGAATCGCTGTCGACTCCAGTCGCGTACGGACGGTGTCCGCTGCCGCGAGGAAGAGCTTTCCTCCTTCGTCCTTCAGGCCGTGGCAGGCGAAGTGCAGCAGCAGTGTGTCCGTCACCGAACAGTCCGCGAAGAAGTCCTCGACCCCACGGCGCAGTTCGTGGGCGCCCGGATCGGTCAGCACCTCCACCGTGAAGGCGCCGATCGCCGGGTCGCCCAGAACCCGGGCGAGTTCGGTGGCGTCGCGCAGCGGCGCCCACAGGGCGCGCAGACTCGGATCCTCGTACGAGCTGGTGGCCACCAGGAGCGCGTGGCGCCGGCTCTCCCTCATGACCGTTCTGCCGTCACCAGCGCGAGCCATTCGTCGGCGAGGCGCCGCTGATCCGCGCTGTCGACACCGGTGAGTTCGAGCCGGTGCCCGTCGATCTCCAGCACCACCGTCCGGGAACCGGTCCGGGCCATCCAGTCCCGGACGACTGCGACCACGCCTTCCAGCAGAGGCAGCGACGGTTGCAGGGCGACCGCCAGGGCGCCCAGCGCCTCGACGAGACCGGACCGGCTGTTCGGTGGGGCGGCACCGGCCTCCATCGGCCCGACCCGGTCGACGTCGAACGCCAGCAGGTCCTCGCGCAGCGCCTCCAGCTGCCAGGGCTGCGTGGCGGCCGCCTCCTGGTGTCCGAGGGCGACAATGCTCAACTCCTTGGACATGAGCCCTCCCCCGTGCGGGCCCCTGCGGCGGGCGCGGAACGGGGCCACGGCGTGTCCAGTGTGGCAGCCATGGCGCCGTGCGGCGACCCGGTTCTGACACCTCATCAGCCACTTACGCCGTCAATCACCCCCTTGTACGCACACCTCAATGCGGACGCGGATCGGCCGCCGACCGCGAACACCGAGGGCCGCTCCCCTCACCTCCCGTACGAGGGGAACGGCCCGTCTCATGAGTGCTCCGGCGCGCTACGGCTTCACGTCGAAGCCGTGCTCTCGGCCGAGCTTCTCCAGTGACGTCTGGCCGGGGATGCCATTGGCGTCATCGCCGGTGAAGCCGCAGCGACGCTGCCACGCGGCGTACGCCTTGACGGTGCCCGTGCCGAAGTGGCCGTCGGCGAGCTTCGATTCGAGGAGTCCCTCCGCGACGAGCGCCTTCTCCACGGTCTTCACACCGGCGTACGACACGGGCGTGCCCGCCTTGGCCGGGTCGTGCGCGGCCGCGGCGACCACCTTGGACACGTCGATGACTGGGCGCGGGCCGGGCACGGGCGTCGAACCACCGGGTCGCGGGGCGCCCTTCTTCACCCACGCGTACAGGTGCTCGCCCGGGCACGCCGTGGCGTGGCCGTCCCGGTGCCCCTTGATCTCGTTGCCGGCACCGTGGCGGCGCAGCAGCTCGATGCCGTCGCGGATCGCGCTCAGCATCGCGTCCGTCGGCTTGGTGAGCCCCTTGTCGCCGACCAGGCCGACGATCGCGTAGTGGGCGCGGTTGAGAGCCTTGTTGCCGTTCGCCCCGGTGCGCCTGCCGAGGCCACGGCCCTCCAGGAGATAACCGTGCGGGCAGGCACCGTAGTTGTAGGCGATGTCCGAATAGTTCTCCTTCTCGTTCGCCAGGTGTGCCTTTCTGATCGACTTCCACTCGGCGATGCAGAGGTCGTGGTCTTCGAGGAGTGTGGCGCTGACCGTCGTGCCTTCGTAGTGGACCTTCACGCCCTTGGTCGACGTCTGCGGGTCTGCGGCGGATGCGGGCCAGCCGAGCTGGGCGCGTGTGACGAGCTTCAAGTCTGCCTCCAGGAAGCGCTTGCGTAACGCCAATCCCGATGATTGTGAGGCCAGTTGCCGTCCGATTCACGACGACGCGCCACCGTTGGCCGTCAGTGGCCCCGGGCTCGCCGAAGCCGAAGCGTCACGAGCTCGAAGGGCCGTAGCCGCAGGGCGACTTGACGGCCGTCTCGTGCGGGCGTCTCGGGCAGCGGCCGCTCGAGCAGGTCCGTCGCCACGACGTCCGCGACCTCGAAGCCCGCCGCCAGCGTGGCCCGTACCCGGCCGCCGTGGGCCTCGTGCAGGCGCACCACCACATCCCCGCTTCCGTCGTCGGCCAGCTTGACAGCCGTGATCACGACCGCGTCCCGGTCCACCGTCACCAGCGGCGCCACCTCCCGGGCACCGGTGATCCGCCGCTCCGGCAGATTGATCCGCCAGCCCTCGCGCACCGCGTCCCCGATGCCCGCGCCGGGCGCCAGAGCGTGCCGGAAGCGGTGGACGCCCTGGTCGGTCTCGGGGTCGGGGAAGCGCGGGGCACGCAGGAGGGAGACCCGGACCGTGGTGGTCGTGCCTCGGTCGCCGTCGGTGCGCACCGTGCGGGTCACGTCGTGGCCGTACGTCGAGTCGTTGACGACGGCGACGCCCCAGCCCGGCTCCTCCAGGTGGACGAAGCGGTGGTTGCAGGCCTCGAACTTGGCCGCCTCCCAGCTGGTGTTGGTGTGCGTGGGGCGGTGGAAGTGACCGAACTGGGTCTCCGAGGCGTACCGTTCCGCGTGCACGTCGAGCGGGAAGGCGAGCTTGAGGAACTTCTCCGTCTCGTGCCAGTCGACCTCCGTGTCGATCAGCAGCCGCCGGTCCCCCGGCGCGAGCGACAGCCGTTGGGTGACGCGCGAGGTGCCGAAGGACCGGACGATCCGCACCGAGGTCTCGTCGTCGCCGGGGGCGATCTCGTCCACGTCGGTCAGGTCGGTGACCGTGTGGCGGTAGAACTCGTCGACGTCCCAGGCGTCCCACATGTTGGGGAAGTCGGGATGCAGTTGGAGGAGGTTCGCGGACCGGTGGGGGGCGATCGTCTCGCGGTCGCCCTCGATGTCGTACGCCGAGACGACCAGGCCCTGCCCGTCGATCTCGATGCGCAGCAGGCCGTTGTCGAGGACGAAGCCGCCGGCCGGACGTTCCGTGCGTGCCGTTAGGCCGTCGGTCACCGGGGTGCGCGCACCGCCCGCCGGTACGCCCTCGCGCGTGTGCGGGGCGGCGTTGAAGACGAGTTCGGTCCCCCCCTCGCCCGCCAGGGCGCGCTGGGCCGACTCGATGATCGCGGTCAGCTCACCCGCGAGGCGCTCGTATGTCGCGCGGGCCTCCCGGTGCACCCAGGCGATGGACGAGCCCGGCAGGATGTCGTGGAACTGGTGCAGCAGCACCGTCTTCCAGATGCGGTCCAACTCCTCGTAGGGGTAAGGGGATCCGGTGCGTACGGCGGCCGTCGCCGCCCACAGTTCGGCCTCGCGCAGGAGGTGTTCGCTGCGTCGGTTTCCCTGCTTGGTCTTCGCCTGGCTGGTGAGGGTGGCGCGGTGGAGTTCGAGGTAGAGCTCGCCCACCCAGACCGGCGCGTCGGGGTACTCGGCCTCGGCCTTCTGGAAGAACTCCTGCGGGGTCTCCCAGACGACGGTGGCGGAGCCTTCGAGGTCGCGCAGCCGGGCCGCCTTGGCGACCATCTCCCGGGTGGTGCCGCCGCCTCCGTCCCCCCAGCCGGTGGGCGCGAGGGAGTGCCGGGCGACTCCCTTGTCCTTGAAGTTGCGGGCCGCGTGGGCGATCTCGCCGCCCTTCATGGAGCAGTTGTAGGTGTCGACGGGCGGGAAGTGGGTGAAGATCCGGGTGCCGTCGATGCCCTCCCACTGGAAGGTGTGGTGCGGGAACCGGTTGGTCTGGGACCAGGAGATCTTCTGCGTCAGCAGCCACTTGGAGCCCGCCGCCCTGATGATCTGCGGCAGTCCGGCGGCGAAGCCGAAGGTGTCGGGCAGCCAGGCCTCGTCGTTCTCGATGCCGAACTCGTCGAGGAAGAACCGCTTGCCGTGCACGAACTGCCGTGCCATGGCCTCCGAGCCCGGCATGTTGGTGTCCGACTCCACCCACATCCCACCGGCCGGCACGAACCGCCCCTCGGCCACCGCCTTCTTCACCCGCGCCCACACCTCGGGCCGATGCTCCTTCACCCACGCCCACTGCTGGGCCTGCGACATGGCGAACACGAACTCGGGCTCGTCCTCGATGAGCGCGGTCATGTTGGCGGTCGTACGGGCCACCTTGCGCACGGTCTCGCGCAGCGGCCACAGCCACGCCGAGTCGATGTGGGCATGGCCGACGGCGCTGATGCGGTGGGCGGACGGGACGGCGGGCTCGGACAGCACCGTCTCCAGCCGTACCCGAGCCTGCGCCGCCGTACCGTTGACGTCCTGCAGGTCGATCGCGTCCAGCGCCTTCTCCACCGCCCGCAGGATCTCCCAGCGCCGCGCCGACTCCACCGGCAGCTCGGCCATCAGCTCGCCGAGCACCTCCAGGTCGAGCACCAGCTGCCACACCGTCTCGTCGAAGACGGCCAGGTCCATGCGGGTGAGCGTGTACTGGGGTGCGCTTCCGGCGGTCTCCTTGTCGCCCAACCGCGTGGGCAGGAAGGGGTGGTAGTCGAGGATGACGGGGTTGGAGGCGGCCTCGATGTGCAGGCGCACCTCCTCGCCGCCCTCGACGGACGCACCGACGCGCACCCACTGGTTGCGCGGGTTGAGGCCCTTCACCGGCGTGCCGTCGGGCCGGTACACCAGGCCCTCGCACTGGAAGCCGGGCATGTTCTCGTCGAACCCGAGGTCGAGGAGCGCCTCGACGGTCCTCCCGGCCCACGCCTCGGGCACGGTCCCGGTGACCCGGAACCAGCTGGTGCCCCAGGGAGCACCCCAGCGGGCGCCCACCTCGATCGCCTCGGGTTCGGCCGCGAGTCCCTCGGCGACCGGCACCGGCTCGCCGGGCGCATGCCACACCGCCACCTCCAACGGCACGGACTCGGGGTACACGGCGGGGCGGATGCGCTCGTCGAGGACACGCTTGAGGCGGGCCTCGACCAGGCTGCGGTCGTCATGCATGCGGGGTGCTCCGTAGGTCGTCGGGTGCGGGTGGTTACCAGGTGTGGGTGACGGTCGCGGGGGCCGACGTGGTGTACAGCTCCCCTACGGCGCGCAGTTCGAACCGTGCCTCCCGTTCGCCCTGTTCGGGCCGCAGGCCGCCGACGAAGAACGCGCTCTGACAGGTGCCGCCGAGGAAGCGCCGGGTGCCGTCGGGGAGGAGGCGGTGGAGGGTGTGGTGGCGTGTGGCTGACGCCATCGCTTCGTTGCCGGCGCCGGGGGCGGAGGCGGGGGCGGGCGTCCAGGCGAAGCGCAGGTCGCCGTCGCTCGCGCCGGTGATCCTGAGGGCGGTGGGCGCGGCGGGCGTCTCCGGGGCGTGGTGGACCGCGATGCCGCCCAGCCTCCATGCCACCGGCCCGCCGTTCGCGGTGAGCCGGACGCCGATCGCGTGTGCGGTGCCGGTCAGGCCGGTGAGCCGTACGGTCGAGGTCTGCCAGGTGCTGCCCGAGTCCACCGGGAAATACGTGTACGGCGGTGTCGCGCCCGGTGTGCTCGGCTCGGCGGTGGCCACCGCCAACTCGACGGTCACGTTGCCCGCGTCGGTCCGGTGCGTCAGCTCGACGACCGTGTCACCGGTGATCGGCAGCCGTGTCGCATACACGTCCACCACCGCGGGCCGGTCCAGGGCACCGGCGACGAGCACACTGCTCCCGCCGCGCCAGGCGTCCTCGAAGTCGAAGGTCACAGCGGGCCGCTGCCCGTCGGTGTGCACGACCCAGCGCCGGGACGGCAGCCGGTCCTGCAGCCCCAGGTGGTTCCACGGGGCGTCCGAGGTCACCACCCCGTCCTCGAACCACCGCAGCCCGTGCCCGGTGTTGAACACGCTCCCGAACGGAACCGACGCCACCGTCGACCGGTCGGCGACCGACACCGCCGGCGCGCGCCAGCTGTCCACGCCGTCCGGCCGCGACGGATCCAGTGACCGCCCGGTCCAGAACCGGTCGTCGGCGGCATGGAACTCCCCCGGCCCACGCCCGTCCGCCGGAAGGTGATTCCGCGTCCACTCGGGCCGGTAGAAGCCGACCGACACGACGTGCGCCTTGTCTCGCGGCACGATCGCGTCCCAGTTCACGGACGAGTTCCAGCCGTTCGCCTCGACATCGACGCCCGCCCACAACTCGTAGCGGTCGCGGCCCAGTTGCCCGGCCCGCTGTCCCGACGACGTCAGCTTGGCCGCCGTCCAGCGGAAGTCGACGAACATGGAGTCGGCGGCCTGGAAGAACGCCTCGTTCTGGGAGTTGAGCGCCCCCTGCCAGCTCACGGACCCGTTCACGGTCATCGAGTCGTACCAGGTGACCCGCTGCCCCTCGGCCCTGGCGAGTGTCTTCAGCTCGTGCAGGAAGCCGAGCATGTCCGCGCCCAGCGCCGCGTTCCCGCCGCTCGTCTCGGCGTTGACGAACCAGCCGTCGAAGCCGTACGCCGCCGCGACCGCGACCAGCCGTTCGGCCAGCGGATACCGCCCGGCCGCGTCCTTCTGCACCAGGTCACGCGTCCACTGCAGCTGCCCGCCGTAGGCGACGGGCGGCAGGAAGATGTTGCCGAGGACCGGCACGCCGTGCCGGTGGGCGGCGTCCACGATCGGGGCGTTCGGTGCCAGGATCAGCCCCTCGCCGGAGGAACCGCCCCAGAACACCAGCTCGTCGATGTACGCCCAGTGGGTGAGGGCGTAGTAGTCGGCGGTGGCCGAGCCCTGGGAGGGGTTGGCGGCGGTGGGCCCGAAGGACACCAGGGACTGGATGCGGGCCTGGCCCGCGCGGGCGGTCGTGTTCGCCGGGGCCGGAGTGAAGCGCGGGGCGAGCGGCACGGTCGCCGCGTTGAAGGCGAGGTCCGCGTCGTCGGCCGGGCGCCAGGACTTCAGGCTGCGCCAGGTGATACCGGTGCCGGGGGTGCCGGAGGGCAGCGAGTCCGGGTACCAGTAGGAGGCGTACGGCTGGAGGGCGGCGGCCTTCGGCCGGGGAGTTGCCGCGGCCGGAAGCGAGGGCAGCAGTGCGGCCGTGGCGCCGGCGATGAGGACGGTGCGTCTGGTGGGGTTCACGAGCGGGTGCCTCCTGGTGGGGTGGGGAGTACCTGATCGGACGTGACGACTTCGGTGATGCCGCGCGCGGCGAGGTGATCGGCGTCCGCGGCGCGCTCGTCGAGGACGGTGGTGGGGCGGGCGCCGTCGGCGACCAGCCGGAAGAAGGCGTCGTAGACGGGGCCGCCCGGTGCGCACAGGGAGCGCCTCGACGGATGGGCGGGAACGACCAGCGCCGTGGTGCGGGGTGCCGGGGCGTACGTGTGCTCGCCGGCCGCCTTCGTCAGCGCCCGCGCGATGTCCTTGGGCCTGCGGTCGTTGGTCAGCAGGCCCAGCCCGTACTCGAGTGAGGGGAAGTCGGCGAGGTCCCGGGACACGTCATGGGAGCACCACCAGGTGATGCCCCACAGGTCGGGACAGTCCAGGGCGTTGGCAACGGTGGCCTCGGTGAACGCGGCCGCGTGCTCGGGCGGGACCAGGGGCGCGGGCGCGCCGACCTCCTGGAGCCAGACGGGCCGGTTCGGGTCGTCGGCCCAGGCCTTGCTCAGCTCGACCAGGTACGCGGCGTGGTGCTCGGCCGGCACCGAGGTGCGGCCGTGCCGCTGGGCGGTGCCGTTGAACACCCAGGAGTGCACGGCCGTGACGGCACCCATGCGTGCGGCCTGCGCCGGGGTGAACGGCTGGTCGTCCTGGTACCAGGTCGCGTCGTACTCGGCGTGCAGGTGCAGCTTTCCGGGGGCGCCCTCCTCGCAGGCGGCGAGCAGCCGCGCGAGCCAGGCGTCGATCTGGCCGGACGTGGCCCGGTCGGGGTCCGGGTGGGGTCCCGCGGAGAACTGGTTGACCTCGTTGCCGAGGGTCATGCCGAGGAAGTTGGGCCGGTCGGCGAGCGCGTGGGCCAGCGTCCGCAGATAGGCCGCCTGGCCCTCGACGACCTCCGGGTCGGTGAAGAGGTTGCGCCGGTGCCAGGTCCGCGTCCACGCCGGCACGAAGTCGAAGCTGCTCAAGTGCCCTTGCAGACCATCGACGTTGACGTCGAGCCCTCGCTCGGCGGCGGCGTCGACGAGTCGCACGAGATCCGCGACCGCCCGCTCGCGGATCAAGGTGCGGTTGGGCTGGAAGTACGGCCACAGGGGGAAGACCCGGATGTGGTCGAGGCCGAGCGCGGCGACGGAGTCGAGGTCGGCGCGCACGGAGTCGAGGTCGAAGTCGAGCCAGTGGTGGAACCACCCGACGCTCGGGGTGTAGTTGACGCCGAAACGCACGGCAGAAGGCATGCGGTGTCCTTGCACTCGGTGGGGGAGGTTCAGCCCTTCACCGCGCCCTCGCCGACCCCGCGGAAGAAGTACCGCTGGAGGCAGGCGAAGAGGGCGATCAGCGGCGCGACGGCGATGATCGTGCCCGCGGCGACGAGGCGTTCGTCGTTGGCGAAGGTGCCGTGCAGATAGTTGAGGCCGATGGTCAGCGTGAACTTGGACGGGTCGCTCAGCACGATGAGCGGCCACAGGAAGTCGTCCCAGGCGCCCATGAAGGCGAAGATCGCGACGACGGCGAGGGTGCCCTTCACGGAGGGCACCGCGATGCGCAGGAACCGCTGCCAGACGTTGGCCCCGTCGACGTAGGCCGCCTCCTCGATCTCGTACGGCAGGTTGAGGAAGGCGTTGCGCATCAGCAGGACGTTCATCGCGCCGATGCAGCCGGGCAGCACCACGCCGATCAGGGTGTTGTTGAGGCCGAGCTCCCGCATGGTCGTGAACTGGGCGATGATGATGCCCTCCACGGGCACGAGCATCGCCAGGATGAAGGCGAGGGTGGCCGCGCGACGCCCCCGGTAGCGCAGCCGGGCGAGGGCGTAGCCCGCGAGCGCCGCACCGACGCAGTTGGTCACCACGTTGGCGGTGGCGACCTTCAGCGAGTTGAGGGCGTAGTCCCAGACGGGGATGGTCTCGGCGACCCGCTCGTAGTTGTGCAGGGTGGGGTCGCTCGGCAGGAACTTCGGCGGGGAGCTGAAGATGTCCTCGGTGGGGCCCTTGAGCGAGGTCGACAGCTGCCAGACGAACGGGCCGACGGTGAGGGCGAGTACGGCGAGCAGGAGCAGGTAGCGCAGGACGAGCTCCCACACTCGTATCCGGCGCCCGTGTTCGTCGGTGACGCGGGGTTCGCGAGCGGTCGCCGGCTTCGCGGCGGCGGGCCGCACCTTCTCCAGCACGCTCATGACTCGTCCCTCCGGTCGGCGCGCAGCACGAGCAGCATCAGCGCGACGGTGACGACGAAGACGACGACCGAGATGGCCGAGGCGTAGCCGACTCGGCCGGTCAGGCCGGTGCCGGTGCGCTGGACGAGCATGACGAGGGTGGTGTCCTCGCCCGCCGGTCCGCCGCTCGGGCCGGCCATCAGGTACACCTCGGAGAACACCTTGAAGGCGGCGACCGAGGAGAGCGCCCCGACCAGGACCATCGTCGAGCGGACGGCGGGCACGGTGACCGTGAGGAAGCGGCGGACCGCGCCCGCGCCGTCCACGGCTGCCGCCTCGTGCAGTTCGCGGGGCACGTTGGCGAGTGCCGCCAGGTAAATGATCATGTAGTAGCCGAGGCCCTTCCAGACCGTCACGGCCATGGCGCTCAGCAGGAGCAGCCACTGGTCACTGAGGAAGCCGACGCGGCCGACCCCGATGGTCTCCAACAGTGAGTTGACCAGTCCGCGTTCGTCGAGCAGCCACACCCAGATCAGTCCGACGACCACGATCGAGGCGACGACCGGGGTGTAGAAGGCGGACCGGAAGAAGGTGATGCCGGGGATGTTCTTCTGCACCAGAAGCGCGAGCAGCAGCGGCAGGATCACCAGCGCGGGCACCACTCCGACGACGTACAGCGTGCTGTTGCGCAGCCCGACCCAGAACATGTCGTCATTCAGCAGCTCGCGGAAGTTCGCGAGGCCTACGAACTCGCCCGGGATGAGCGTGCGGCGGTCGGTGAAGGCGTTGATCAGCGTGGAGACGAACGGGTACAGGATGAAGGCGCCGGTGATCAGCAGGCCGGGTGCGGCGAACAGCCAGGGACTCACCGGCAGCTGGCGCCGCACCGGTGTCACGGAGGACATGGCTAACCCTGCTGCCGCAGAAGCCGGTCGCAGGCCTCGACAGCGTTGTCAAGAGCTTGCTTCGGACTCTGCTTGCCCTGCAGCGCCTTGGCGACCTCGTTGCGCAGCTCGGTTTTCATCTGCTCGCTGAACAGCACGGGCGTGTAGTTGACGGCGTCCTTCAGCGACTTGGCGGCGGCGATCCGCACGCGCGTCTCGTCGGTGCCGTCCTCCTTGGTGAAGTACGGGTCGTCGAGGGATCCGGCGGTGCTGGGGAAGATAGCGACCTGCTTGGCGAACGACATCTGGCGCTCGGCGTCGGTGACGAAGTGGGCGAAGGCGACCGCGGCGGGCGTGCGCTTGGTCTGCGCGTTGACCATCACGCCCATCACGTACATGTTGACGTGGCCGGTGCTGGTGATCTGGTCGGTGATCCCGATGTTCTTGTACAGGTTCGGCGCCTGCTTCTTGAAGTTGCCGAGGTCCAGCGCGCTGCCGGGGTTCATGGCGACGGCCTCGGTGAGGAACTTCCTTCCGGACGACTCGGGGGTGGCGGTGAGCGCCTGCGGGTCGAGGGCTTTGGCGTCGTACAACTCCTTGTATTTGGTGAGGAGTTCGACTCCCTTGGCGTCATTGAAGGCGAAGGCGGTGCCCTCCTTGTTCATGAGCTCGACGCCGTAGCGGCCGAAGTCCTCGATGGTGGGCACGTTGGCGAGGGTGGCGACCTTGCCGTCGGTCTCCTTCGCCATCTTCAGGGCGGCGGAGAAGACCTCGTCGTACGTCTTCGGCGGCTGGTCCGGGTCGAGGCCGGCCTCCTTGAAGAGGGACTTGTTGTAGAAGAGCGGACCGGTGTTGAGGTACCAGGGGAAGGCGTACGTGCCCGTCGTGCCCGGTATCCGATGACTGGCCCAGGCCCCTTCCAGATACTCCTTCTTGTACTGCCCGGCCGCCTTGTCGAGGTCGAGCGCCAGGCCCGCCTCGGCCAGCGGGGCGACCAGGTCGGGCGAGACGTTGACGACGTCCGGGAGCGTGCCGCCGGCCGCGTCCGCGCTGATCTTGTCGGCGTAGCCCTCGGCGGGCTGGTCGATCCACTTCACGTCGGTGCCCGGGTACTTCTTCTCGAAGTCCGCGATCACGCCCTCGAAGTAGTCCTTGAAGTTGGCGCGCAGGTTCCAGGTCTGGAAGGTGATGTCGCCCTCGACCTTGCCGGAGGCGTCGGCCGTGCCGCCGTCGCCCCCTCCCGAGCCGCAGGCGCTGAGCGGCAGGACGACACAGACGGCGAATGCGGCGGCGAGGGCTCTACGGGAAACAGGCACGGCGAACCGGCCTCCTTTGCGGGCGGGTTGGCGAACGAGGCAGACCCTGCACGCTGATCCGGCAGCCCGTCAATGACCCTCGCACAGCTAATTTCTTTAGTGACTAATACGCATTAGGATCACCGAGCTGAACCGCATTAGGTTCGCTGTCCTGAACCGCATTAGTGCATACTGCTCCGGAATGTGTCGCCGGAATGGGGAATCGCCATGTCAGGCAAGCGGTCACCGGCCCGTCGGCCGACGATGAAGGACATCGCGCGGCACGCGGGGGTCTCCCAGAGCGCGGTCTCCTTCGCGCTGAACGGCCGGCCCGGCGTGTCGGAGGACACCCGCGACCGGGTGCGGCGGGTCGCCGAGGAGCTGGGCTGGCGGCCCAGTACGGCGGCGCGCGCACTGTCCGGGGAGGGCGCGGCGACGGTCGGCTTCGTGCTGGCGCGTCCGGCCGACACCCTGGGTGTGGACTCGTTCTTCCTGCAACTGGTCTCGGGCATCCAGGAGGTGCTGGCCGAGCGCCATCTCGGCCTGCTGTTCCAGGTGGTGGAGGACATCGCCGACGAGTGCGCGGTGTACCGGCGCTGGTGGGCCGAGCACCGGGTGGACGGCGTCCTCGTCGTCGACCCGCGCACCGACGATCCCCGCCCCGACCTCCTCGACGAACTCGGCCTGCCCGCCGTGGTCATCGGCGGCGCACCCGACGACCGCCATCCCGGCCTGTCGACCGTCTGGGCGGACGACGCGGGCGCGATGGCCTCGGTCGTGGACGGCCTGTACGCGCTCGGCCATCGCCGGATCGTGCACATCGCCGGTCTGCCGGGGCTCGCCCACACCGAGCGCCGCATCCGCACGCTGCGCGCGGAGGCGGGGCGCCGTGGCCTGTCCGAGGTGCAGTCGGTGACCACCGACTACTCCGACGCCGAGGGCGCGGCGGTCACCCGCCGGGTCCTGGAGGGCCCCACTCCGCCGACCGCGCTGATCTACGACAACGACGTGATGGCCGTCGCCGGCGCCGCGACCGCGGCCGAACTCGGCTTCTCGGTACCGGCGGACGTGTCGGTGGTGTCCTGGGAGGACTCGGCGCTGTGCCGCATCGTCAAGCCGTGGCTGTCCGCGCTGTCCCGGGACAGCGTGGAGTTCGGGCGCACGGCGGCCCGGGAACTGACCGCGCTGCTGGACGGGGGGTCGGCGCGGGCGGTGCGGGTGCCGGTCCCGCGGTTGATCGAGCGGGGCAGCACGGGGGTGGCCCGGGACGCGTGACGGCCTCGTGCGGGCCGTGACCCGCTCGGGTCGGCCGGAAGGCACTGCCCCTCACAGCCGGCCTGATCCAAACGACAGGGCCTAGCCGCGCAGCCCCTGAAGCCCTTCGTAAGCGGCCGTCACGATCTCCATGCCCCGGGTGTCCTCCGCGGGCTCGCGCATCTGGTTCGTCACGTACGCCACGACCAACCGGCTGTCGGGCTCGATCATCACCAGGGACCCGCCCCAGCCGCCCCAGCCGTACGTGGTGCCGAACCGGCCGTACCCCAGCCCCCAGCTCATCGGCATGCCCAGGACCCGGTCGTCGCCGGTGAACTGCTCCTCCCACGCGCGGTCACAGCCGGCCCGGGACAGCAGCCGTACCCCTCGCGCCTCTCCCCCGCAGGCGAGCAGGGACTGCACCAGGGCCACCGAACGGGCGTTGCCGTATCCGCTCGCCGCGGGAATCTGCGCGCGACGCCAGGGCAGGCCGTTGCCGTCCCGGACGCGTACGCCGTTGCCCGCCTCGGAGCCCTCGGGGTTGCCGGGCGCGCTCGCCGCGTAGTCCTCACCGTGCCCCTTCGGCGGGATCGTGCGCGCGACCCGGTGGTCGTGTTCGGAGGCCAGCCCGATGTGGAAGTCGGCGCCCAGCGGACCGGCCACTTCCTCGGCGAGGAACTCGCCCACGCTGCGGCCGGTGACGCGCCGCACGACCTCGCCGACCAGGAATCCCTGGGTCATCGAGTGGTATCCGGCCGCGGTGCCCGGCTCCCACCGAGGCGCCCGGGCGGCGAGCCGTGCCGTGGCGGACGGCCAGTCGTAGAGGTCCTCGACCGAGCCGTCCCAGTCGGGCAGCCCGGCGGTGTGCGCGAGCAGATGCCGTACGAGCACCTTCTCCTTGCCCGCCGCACCGAACTCCGGCCAGTAGCGGCAGACGGGCGCGGAGAGATCGAGTTCGCCCCGATCGGCCAGGACGAGGGCGCACAGTGCCGTCATCGTCTTGGTCACGGACCAGACGTTGACGATGGTGTCGCGCTCCCACGGGACGGCGCGTTCGGCGTCCGCGAACCCGCCCCAGACGTCCACGACCGGCTCGCCGTCCACGAACACCGCGACGGAGCCGCCCGCGTCCCCCGCGTCCAGCATGGCGGCGAGCGCGTTCGGGACGGCGAGGAACAGGTTGTCGTACGAACCCTGGAGGTCGGCCATGTGCCCCATCCAGCCCGTGCCGCACCGCCCCGGTCAACCGAATTTCAGAGCCGCGACCGGTACAGCCCGAACTCCACGAGCCGCACCGCGGCACGCGAACCGGTCACCCGGACTCGCCACCGACGCGCCCGCACCGGCGCCGCCAGCAGCAGGATCCGGCTCGCGCCGATCGTCCCGGCCCGGGTCACCTCCGTCCAGGCGCCGTCGCGCCGGGCCTCGACGACGAAGCTCTCCACCTGCTGGCCGAGGCAGATGTCCTCGGCCAGCCGGATCCGGTCGACCTCCCGCTCCCGGCCGAGGTCGACGGTGACACGGCCCGGTGAAACGGTCGTCCGCGCGTCGCGTGCCAGGTCCTCCGGGAGTTCGCGGTCCACGCGTTCGCGGAACTCGCGCAGCCGTGCCACGTCGGCGGCGGGCAGCAGGCCGTCGGTGTCCGGCGGGACGTTGAGCAGCAGCACCGAGTTGCGGCCCACGGACCGGAAGTAGATGTCCGTCAACTGCTCGACGCTCTTGGGCTGTTGGTCGGCGTGGTAGAACCAGCCGTCCCGGATGGACACGTCGCACTCGGCCGGCCACCACTGCAGGTGGTCGGCCACCGGCCGGGCCTTGACGAGCGCGTCGCGGCTGCCCATGTCGGGGGCGTCGTACGCGAGGGCGTAGTCGGTCCGGCCGTAGTCCTTCTCCTGGACCGGTACGACACTCCACTCGTCCTGACGGGCCAGCCCGCCCTCGTTGCCGACCCAGCGCACGTCCGGCCCGGAGACGGCGACGGTCGCGTCGGGGGCGAGCGACCGCACCAGCGCGTACCAGCTGTCCCAGTCGTACTTCTCCACCTTGTCCGGCGGGATGCGGCCCTGCGCGCCGTCGAACCACACCTCGTCGACCGGCCCGTACTCGGTGAGGACCTCGTAGAGCTGGTTGAGCATGTGGGCGCCGTAGTCGGTGGCCGGGAGGGTGTACGACCGCGGGGGTGTGCGGTCGTCGCCCTCGACGGGCGTGGGGATCGTGCGGTCGGCGCGGGCGCTGCCGTTGGCGTAGACGCCGTGGAGGTACTGGTTCTCGTCGGCGGGTGAGATGTAGACGCCGACCTTGATGCCGTACCGGCGCATGGAGTCGGCGAAGGAACGCAGGACGTCGCCCTGGCCTCCCTCCCAACTGCTCGACGTCACCGAGTGGTTGGTGTAGCGGGACTGGTAGAGCACGAAGCCGTCGTGGTGCTTGACAGTGAGGATGGCCAGCTTGAAGCCGCCGTCGCGCAGGGCGCGGGCCCACTGGTCGGTGTCGAGGCCGGTCGGCTGGAACACGTCGGGGTCCTCGTCTCCCGTGCCCCATTCCAGGCCGGTGAACGTGTTCACGCCGAAGTGCAGGAAGGCGGTCCGCTCCAGGCGCTGCCAGGCGATCTGGCGTGCGGTGGGGCGGACCTGGGAGGCCTTGCGGACCAGGTCGGCCTCGGTGTCGTCGGGGCTGACGGGGATACGGGACTGGGGGTCGTTCGAGGTGTGCGAGGCGGCGGTGGGCGCCGCGAGGGCGGGTCCGGTGGCGCCGGTCGCGGCGAGGACGGCGGCTGTCGCGACGAAGACGCGTCGGGAAACGGCCATGGGACGACTCCTCGGGTCAGGTCATCAAGTCAGGTGCTCAGGTCCTCGGTCAGGTCCTCAGGCCAGTTGCCACACGGCGGGCGTGCGCCGGTCCGGCGGGTACTGCACGAGCCGGCCGTCCTCCGTGACGGTCACCGTCATCCGGGTGATGGCGTTGACGAGCCGGTAGCCACCGGGGGCGGGCTCCAACTGCCAGCGCTGGAGGGTGTTCGCGGGATCGCACCTCTGCGGCGCCGCCTCCACCCCGGGCTGGAGCGGCACGTTGAGCGTGAGCCGGCCGCCGCGCACCTCCAGGCAGCCGTCCGCCGTGCGCACGGTCACGTAGCCGTCGGCGGTGCGCTCGACGTCGGCGTCGAAGGTCCGGCCGCTCGCCCGGAAGGTGTACGAGCCGTCCGCCACCGGCACCCGGGTCAGGTCCCGCCACCCGGGCGCGTGCCCGACCGCCGTGCCGCGGGCGGTGAACCCGTCGTACGTGGCGTCCGGGTGCGGATAGCCCCAGGTCGCCTGGGCGATGTGCCGGAGCGCGGGCCACAGGGCGACGGCGACCTCGTTCTCGGTCTCGCCGCGGCCGTTGTCGGGCCAGAGGCTGATCTTGGCGCCGGTGATGCCGTCGGCGGAGGCCAGCTTCTCGCCCTCGAAGCCGCGCGGGTCCCAGCTCTGGTCGTAGAGCCCCTCGGTGTCGCTGTGGAAGCCGCCCCGGACGAGGTAGAGGGCGTAGGCGGCGTTCATCAACGGATAGCCCTGGGCGCGCAGTCGGCTCGGCTTCGTCGCCACGTTCAGCCAGTGCTCGACCGTCGTTCCCGCGCTCACCGGGACGGTGTTGGCGCCGGTGAGCCCGTCGTTCCAGATGCGCAGCTTCCTGCCCTTGCCCGCCGCGTAGGCGTGCACGCGGTTGACGAAGTCGATGAACGCGTCCTGGGGTGTGGCGTCGGGGCCGTACCTGTCCTGGGCGTACTTCAGGATCTGCGGGTACTTGGCGAAGTCGGAGCCGAGCATGTACTCGTCGGCGCCCATGTGCCAGGAGGCGGCGGGGAAGACCTGGGCGTACTCGTCGATGAGGCTCGTGTAGTAGGCGAAGGCCTCCGGCCTGGTGATGTCGAGGCGTGCGGGCTGCTTGTTGCCGTCGGAGTCGGTCAGTTGCAGATCCGGGCGGTTCTCGATCCACGGGTCCATGTGGCCCGGGGAGTTGATCTCGGGGATGATCTCGACGTGGTACCGCTTGCCGAGGGCGACCAGGCGGCGTATCTCGTCCTTGGTGTAGTAGCCCCAGGTGTTGGCCTCGGGATGGGCGTCGCTCTTCACCTTCAGTTCCAGGAGAAGCTGGTTGAGCTTGTGGTACGCCATCTCGCGGACCAGGTTCTCCAGCCAGGGCAGGGAGATGTTGATGTAGCAGGCGCAGACGCCGACGCCCCGCTCCTTGTAGCGCGGTACATCGACTGTTCGGCCGGCGGGGACGCGGTCGCCCTGGGCGAGGAGCTGGAGGACGGTGCGGGTGCCGTAGAAGGCGCCGGTCTCGGTCGCCGCGGTGACCGACAGCCGCCGGCCGGCGCGCAGTTCGTAGCCCTCCGCGCCGAGGGAGGTCCGGGAGTGCCGGACGTCGATGACGATGTCACCGGTCCGGGAAGCGTCCGCCACCACGGGGACGGTGCCGTGTCCCGCCTCGCGGAGATCGTCGGCGAGGGTGTCGGCGACCCGCCGTTCGGTCGCGTCGTCGGCCACGAGGCGGGCGGAGCGCCCGTAGGTGTAACTGCCGGAGGCGGGCGCCCAGTCGGTCAGGGCGGGAACCGTGACCGGTGCGCCCCGCTCCCCCTCCGCGAGCGCCGGCACCGGCGCCGTGAAGAGCAGCGTCAACGCCGCCAGGGCACCGGCCCATCTCAAGCGTGTCCTCATGAGGCACCCCATTCATCGGATGTCTGATGATTGGGCGGGCCTCAGGGGCTGTCAATGCACCGCGAAGTGAGAGGAGTTGACTCATTGGTCGGATGATGTGCAGGTCAGCACGGCTGTACCGAGGGAGGGCGGCGCGAAAAGTCCAAGAAGACCCTCCTGAATATCCAAGCCGAGTGCCCTCTCGACTCCGGGCCCGTCGCCCGGCAGAGTGCTCCTACATACTCGCGAGTAAGCCCTGAGGAGCGCCCGTGACCAGCTGGGTCGGCCGGACCGCCGCCGAGATCGCCGCCGCCGTACGCGAGAAGCAGGCCACACCCCGTGAGGTGGTGGCCGAGCACCTGGCCCGCATCGAGCGGCTCGACGGCCGCGTCGGCGCCTTCCGCCTGGTCCGGGCCGAGGCGGCGCTCGCCGAGGCCGACGAGGTGGGCTCGCGCGCCGACCTGGCCGAACTGCCCCTCGCGGGCGTGCCGGTGGCGATCAAGGACAACCTCGCGGTGCGCGGCGAGTCCAACCGCGTCGGCTCCGCGGCCACGCCGGACACCCCGGCCGACGACGACCACGTCACCGTGGCCCGGCTGCGGGCCGCCGGCGCGGTGGTCGTGGGCCTGACGAACGTGCCGGAGCTGTGTGTCTTCGGCACCACGGAGGGCGTGCACGGCACCGCCCGCAACCCCTGGGACACCTCGCGCACGGCGGGCGGCTCGTCCGGCGGCAGCGCGGCCGCGGTCGCCGCGGGCATGGTGCCGATCGCCCTCGGCAACGACGGCATGGGCTCCCTGCGCATCCCGGCGGCCAACTGCGGCCTGGTCACCATCAAGCCCGGGCACGGCGTGGTCCCGGCCGGCATCAGCGACGGCGACTGGTTCGGCATGTCGGAGAACGGCCCACTGGCCACCACGGTCGAGGACGCCCGGCTGATGCTGTCGATCCTCGCCGACACCGAGGTCGTACGACCGGACACCCCCGGCACCCACCGGATCGCCGTGTCCCTGCGCAGCCCGCTCGCGGGCGTCACCATCAGCAAGCCGTACGCGACCGCCGCCCGCGATGCCGCGGCGCTGCTGATCAAGGCCGGTCACCAGGTACGGCGCGCCGACCCGCCGTATCCGATGTCGCTGGGCGTCACCTCGCTGACCCACTGGACGGCGGGCACCTCGGTGGACGCCCAGGGCCTCGACCCCCGGCAACTCACCCGCCGGACCCGGGTCCACGCCGCCGTCGGGAAGCGCTTCGTCGACCGGGTACGGGCCGGCGCGAGCCGGGAGGAGCTGCGCCGGCGGCTGGAGCCGTTCTTCGCCGAGTACGACGTGCTGCTCACCCCGGCCCTGGCCCGCCGCTCCCCCAAGTCCGAGCCATGGCACGAGCGGGGCTGGCTGCGCAACGTCATGGCCAACACCAACTACTCCCCGCTCACCCCACCGTGGAACCTCACCGGCTGGCCCGCCATGGCGGTCCCGTTCGGCACGCTCCCCTCCGGGGCCCCCGCCGCGGTACAGCTGGTCGGGCGCCCCGGCTCGGAGGCGGAGCTGCTGGCGCTGGCGGAGCGGATCGAGGCGCTGCGTCCGTGGCGGCGGACGGCACCACTGGACTAGGTCGTTTCGCGAGCGGGCGTGCTCGTGCTCAGTACACGCGCACCCCGTAGGCGTTGAGGGCCTCGGTGACCGGCTGGTAGAACGTCGTGGCGAAGAACGGGAAGCTGCAGCTGCCCGAGCCGCCGGAGGTGAGGCCCAGCCCCTGGCTGCCCGCGTAGAGGGGGCCGCCGCTGTCGCCGGGGTTGGCGCAGATGTTGGTGCGGATCAGGCCGGTGACGGTGCCTTGCGGGTAGCGCACGGTCCAGTTGAGGCCGGTGACACGGCCGCAGCGGGTGCCGGTCGTGGAGCCGCGGCGGCAGACCTGCTGATTGAGCTGGGCCTCGCCGGCGCTGGTGATGTCCTGGCTGCCGACCGTGCCGGGCGGGACGGGCTGGCCGCTGTCGTACCGCACGATTCCGTAGTCGTTGCCGGGGAAGCTGGACCCGGCGGTGGTGCCGATGTGCGTGACGAACCGGTCGGAGTACCAGTCGGTGATGCCGTTGGTGCAGTGGCCGGCGGTCAGGAAGAAGTAGTTCCCGGCCCCGTCCTGGGTGTTGAAGCCGAGGGAGCAGCGGTACTGGCCGGCGGGGCCGTTGCCGTAGACGGCGTCGCCTCCGGAGACGTACGCGGTGAGTTTGCCCCGCAGGCGCTCGACGCGCAGCGCGCCTGCGTTGGCGCCCGCGCCCCGCTTGATGGCGTCGATCGCGGCGCCGGGCACGGTGCTGTCGGCGGCGAGCAGCACCCTGCGGGACGTTTCGTCCACGCTCCAGGCGGTGCCGGCCACATCGGCGCTCGCGACCGCCTTCTCGACCGCGGCAAGCTGCGCGGAGCTGTACGTGGTGCTCGGTCCGGGTTCGACGGCGCCCGCGGGGGCCGCGGTCCCGGTCAGGACCGTCGCCGCCAGGGCGGTCAGCCCGGATGCCAGGGCGACCAGGCGGGCAGGGCGTCTCGCGCCGCGGGGCGCCGGGCGTCTGATCCTCATACGGGTCTCCAGGAAGGGTCGGGCCACACACCGCAGGACGGGAACGGCCGTTCGGTGATCTCTTCCGGACGCTAACCACGCCCCAGGCCTCCAGCGATCCGGACAGCTCGTACGGGTGACGGCACGACCTCGGACTTGCATGGGCAGCACCAGCGGCCGGCCCGGTGGGCTGACCGGGCCGGCGTCACGCAGGGCGGGTGAGGGACTGCGACACCCCGGCCGCGGACCTCGCGTTCGGCGTCTCCCCGCAGCCTCAGAGTCCGCGGAGGGCGAAGGGCCCGTCGGCACCGAACGCCAGGCGCGCGAAGCGTTCGCCCATACGTCGGTGGGTGGCGGCGTCGGGGTGGAGGTCGTCGGGCAGGGGCAGTTCGGCGAAGTCGGTCTCGCCGTAGAGGTCGCGGCCGTCGAGGTGGTGCAGGTTCGGGTCGTCGACCGCCCGCTGCTTCACGATGCGGGACAGCTCGTCCCGGATGACGCCCAACGTCAGCTTGCCGCTCGCGCGTTCCGCCGGGTCGCCCATGGCGACGAACTTCAGTCGTCCCGTGCCGAGGGCGCTGAAGTCCGGGGCGCAGGGGCCGGGCGTGTCCTCGTGGATCGGGCACAGGATGGGCGACACGACCAGCAGTGGTGTCGTCGGGTGCCCTTCCCGGACGGTGTCGAGGAACCCGTGGACCGCGGGGCCGAAGGCGCGCAGCCGCATCAGGTCCATGTTGACGAGGTTGATGCCGATCTTGAGGCTGATGAGGTCGGCGGGGGTGTCGCGCAGGGCGCGGGCGGTGAACGGGTCGAGGAGGGCACTGCCGGCCAGGCCCAGGTTGATCAGCTCGACGCCGCCGAGGCGGGCGGCGAGCGCGGGCCAGATGCCGGTAGGGCTCGCGGCGTCGGAGCCGTGGCTGATCGAACTGCCGTGGTGCAGCCACACCCTGCGGCCCGGATCGCGGGCGGGTTCCACGGGGGCGTCGGTGCGCAGGGCGATCAGTTCGGTGGTCTCGTTGTGCGGCAGCCAGATCTCGACGTCCTTGTCGCCGTCGGGCAGCCCGGTGAAGCGGACGGTGCCGGCCGGGCCGGGCCGGTGCTCGGCGGTGCCCGCGGTCATGTCGATGGTCACGACATTGCCGCCGGTCACACTCCCCTGCCCGGCGGTGCTGCCGTCGACGATCAGGTCGTATACACCGTCCGGGCGGGGCGGGGCGCCCACGTAACTCCGTTTGGTGGGCAGCGTGTCGAGTTCGACGGCCGTGGCCCGGGTGCGGAAGGCCAGCCGTACGCCGGAGGGCTGTGACTCGGCCATGGCCAGCTGACCGTCGGTGTTCTGGGCGCGCGCCCGGGCCGGCAGCCGGTGCGGCAGTACGCCGTGCTCGGTGCGCTCGACGTCGAGGGCGCCGCGCAGGAGGTCGGCGGTGAGGGGCGTGGTGATCCAGTCGTGCGGGGTGTCCATGTCCTCAGAGTCCTTGTCGTCGGCGTCCCGGTCGTCGGCCCTGTCGGTCAGGGGGTGGAGGCCGTGGGCCAGTTGCGCAGCAGGGCGTCGAGGGCGTCCAGGATCCGGGTCCAGGTCTCCTCGGAGTCGGGGGCGCTGTGGCTGAAGCCGCCCGCCGACTCCAGGCTGGCGTAGCCGTGGAAGACGCTGCCCAGCAGCCGTACGGCGTGGGTCGCGTCCGGCTCCGTCAGCTCGTAGCCGCGCAGGATCGCCCGCGTCATCTGCGCGTGCCGGACGCCCGCGCTCGCGGCCGCCGTCCGCGGGTCCAGCCGCATGCGCGCGGCGGCGGCGCGGCCGGGGTGCTCGCGCTCGTAGTCGCGGTAGACGTTCGCGAAGGCGACCAGGGCGTCCTTGCCGGCCCGTCCGGCGATGGCGTCGGCGGCCCGGTCGGCCAGTTCCTCCAGCGCGAACAGGGTGATCCGGGTCTTGAGGTCCTGGGAGTTCTTCACATGCGAGTACAGGCTCGCGACCTTGACGTCGAACCGCCGGGCGAGCTCCGACGCGGTCACCTGCTCGAAGCCGATCTCGTCGGCGAGTTCCGCACCTGCCCGGACCAGACGTTCCGTGCTCAGTCCCACACGCGCCATAACCATCCCCTCGATTACCGTAACCGAGTATGCATTTACCTAAAGCATTTAGGCAAATGCCGATGGTGCAGCTTCAACCCGCTAAAGCTCCCTGTACATGATGTGCAGGCCCACCCGTCCGTGCCGGGGGTGATCGAAGGCGTCCGGGACCGTGCCGAGGATCGTGAAGCCGAAGGAGGTCCACAGGCGCACGGCCGGGTTGGTCTCGACGACCGCGTTGAAGACCATGCCCCGGTAGCCGCCTTTCCTGGCCTCGGCCAGGACATGTTCGGCCAGAGCACGGCCGAGGCCACGGCCGCCCTGATCGGGGTCGACCATGAAGCCGGCGTTGGCGATACGGGCGGCGGGTCCACCGTAGTTGGGCGTGAGATACGCGGAGGCGACGACGGCGCCGGCGTCGTCCTCGACGACGTAGACCCGCTTGGCCGGGTTCATCCACAGCGCCCGCGCCGCGTCTTCGGGGGTGTCCGGATCCCAGGTGTAGGTCTCGCCGGCGGCGACGATCCGGTGCCAGAAAGACCAAATCCGCGGCCAGTCCTCGGCCGCGGCTTCTCTGATCAGCATGGGCGTGAGTCTCGCACGCCCATGCGGTCGGCGATCGCGAAGGGTTCTGCCCCGTCAGTCGACGCTGGGCAGGATGTGGGGCTCGGCGAGGTCGTCCTCGTAGCCGGCCAGGCGGATCGGGGCGGACCTGGCCCACACATCGAGACTGCCGATCTCCTTGGACCGGCGTCCCGAGCGCTCCGTGCGTTCCTTGGGGCGCTGTTCGCGATTCGTCTGCTCAGGTGTCACCGCGCACTCCTTCTGTGTCGGATCACCCTCGGGGCGGGGCCGGCCAGTCTGCGGTCCGGTACCTGACGCCCGCTCGGGTCTTACTCAAAGTCGGCTCGGACGCGGTGGCGCCGGTAACTGGTGTGCAAGCAGGCCGTTGTGCACCGGCTTGTCCCGGGACGGACCATGGGTGTGGGTTGGGACCCTGTACTGCTGTCCGTCCGCTACAGACTAACCAAATGAGCGGGTGCCCGCTCGATGGGGCTGCAAACAAGGTGTAACTATCCGGAGACAACCGGCATTCGGCAGACCCGCTATTCACGTGTTTGTTACGGAATGTGCGGTTTACAGGTCACCCGTTCGGCTCAACATCACCTTCCGTTGCCACTCCGGTCGCCCGCACGCCGCGCAGTTCAAGTCCCGTTGGCCGATTCGCAAGGCGGCCATGATCTGCTGACGGACGGCAACGGCTTGTCCGGCGGGAGGACTGACGCATGGAGCTGCGCAGTGTCGAAGAGCTGATGGATCTGCTGTACGCCTGCCCGCACCAGCGCGCGTTGCGCACCGCCGCGCTGCTGCGCCGCAGCCGCCCCGCCGACAAGGAGCTCCAAGTGGCGGGGCTGGTGCACGACATCGGGGAGCTGCTGTCCCCCGGCGACGGGGTCCGCCGCACCGAGAGCGCGGCCGAGGCCGTACGACCGCTGCTGGGCGAGCGCGTCTACCGCCTCGTACGCGGCCACGGCAACGACGAGGACGCGTTCCGCCTCAGCCTGGCGGACGAGGAGAGCCGGGCCACCGGATTCGACGCCGGTGTCCTGGAGGACTGGCGCACGGTCCTTGAGCTGGTGGCGGCACGGCACTCGCGTCTTGGGGCTGTTGACTGACGGTCCGTCATGAGACGGTACGGCGATGAGGCCGTCGTACGGACTTCAGGGCAGGGCCGCCGTCGTCACCGGCGCCACGCGCGGCATCGGGCACGCCGTCGCCCGGGAACTGGCCGCCGCCGGGGCGCGGGTGTGCGTGACCGCGCGGGACGCGGACGAGGTACGGCGCACGGCTGCCGAACTGGGCGGGGTGGGGGCGGCCGGGAGCGTGGCCGACCCGGACCATCTGCGGGCGGTCGTGGACCTGGCCCTGCGCGAGTTCGGCCGGATCGATGTGATCGTGAACAACGCGGCCACGAATCTGCCGTACGGCCCCCTCATGGACGTGGATCCCTTGGCGTGGCGCGAGGCGTTCACCGTGAACGTCGAGGCGCCGCTGCAGCTCGTGCAGTGCGCGTGGCAGGCCTGGATGCGCGAACACGGCGGCGCGGTGATCAACATCTGCACGGAGGGCGCCGGTCATGTCGGTCCCCACATCGGCGCGTACGGCACGAGCAAGGCGGCCCTCCTCCACCTGACCCAGCAGCTCGCGGGCGAACTGGCCCCGAAGGTGCGGGTCAACTCCGTGTCCCCCGGCCTCGTCCGCACGGAGATGGCACGGTTCGTGTGGGAGCCGGGCGAGGAGGAGGTCGCCGCCGGGCTGCCGCTGAGGCGGATCGGGGAGCCGCAGGACGTGGCGCGGGCGGTGGTGTGGCTGGCGTCGGACGAGGCGGAGTGGGTGACGGGGGCGGACCTGCTGGTGGACGGAGGCACACGGGTACGTGCGGCGCACACGGCGACGGCGTACGCGATACACGAGCGCCTACGGACGCCGGGGACCAGATCCACCTGAAGGGGTGCGGGGCTGTATGGATCTGCGGCTCCGCCGCGTGGGCGCGACCGGCCCCCACAACCCGCAGACGCGCCACCGACACCCGCCTACCACTTACCGGGCGCGTAGTCCTTCAGAAAGACGCCGTACAGATCCTCTCCCGCCTCACCCCGCACGACCGGGTCGTAGACCCGAGCCGCCCCGTCCACCAGATCGAGCGGGGCGTGGAACCCCTCCTCCGCAAGCCGCAGCTTGTCGTAGTGGGGCCGCTCGTCCGTGATCCACCCGGTGTCGACGGAGGTCATCAGGATGCCGTCGGTCTGGAACATCTCCTGCGCGCTGGTGCGCGTGACCATGTTCATCGCGGCCTTGGCGGCGTTCGTGTTCGGATGCCCAGCACCCTTGTAGCCGCGCCCGAAGACACCCTCCATCGCCGACACGTTCACGACGTACGCGCGTCCGCTCGCCGCCTTCTTCGCGGCCTCGGCCATCGCCGGCCGCAGCTTGCTGATCAGGATGAACGGCGCCGTGTAGTTGCACAGCTGGGTCTCGAGGAGCTCCACCGGGGAGATCTGCTCGATGGTCTGGACCCAGGTGTTGGTGTCGACGACGTCGGGGACGAGTCCGCCCGCGTCGATGGCGGTGCCGTCGAGGTGCCGGGCGACGCTGGCGTTGCCCGCGACCAGGGCGAGGTCGGCGACCTGCTGGGCGTCGAGGCCGGAGATCCCGACGGGCAGCGCGGCCAAGCCGTCGACGGCGCCGGAACCGAAGGCTCCGATCACGTGGTGGGCGGGCAGCTCACCGGCGGGCAGCGGGGCGCTCTCGCCCTCGACCAGGGCGGCGTAGGCGGAGGGCAGGCGGCGTACGGTCTGCGTCGCGTTGTTGATCAGGACGTCCAGGGGGCCCGCCTCGGCGACCTGGTCGGCGAGGGCCACGGCCTGGGCCGGGTCGCGCAGGTCGATGCCGACGACCTCCAGGCGGTGCATCCAGTCCGCCGAGTCGTCCATCGCCTTGAAGCGGCGGATGGCGTCCTTCGGAAAGCGCGTGGTGATCGTCGTGTGCGCGCCGTCGCGCAGCAGCCTGAGCGCGATGTACATGCCGATCTTGGCGCGGCCACCGGTGAGCAGGGCCCGCTTGCCGGAGAGGTCGGCGCGGACGTCGCGCTTGGCCCGGTTCACGGCGGCGCAGTCCGGACAGAGCTGGTGGTAGAAGTAGTCGACTTCCACGTACCGGGACTTGCAGGTGTAGCAGGAACGGGGGCGCTGGAGTATCCCCGCGATCTTGCCGGCCTCGGTGACCGACGACGGCAGGATGCCCTCCGTCTCGTCGTCGATGCGCTGGGCGGAGCCGGTCGCCGTGGCCTCCGTGACCGCCTTGTCGTGGGCGGTCTTGGCGGCCCGGCGCTCCTGGCGACGGCGCTGCTTGACGGTGCGGTAGATGCCCGCGGTGGCCCGGCGCACGGCGATCGCGTCGGGGTGGTCGACCTCCAGCTTGTCGAGCTCGTCGAGCACGCTGAGGCAGACGGCGAGCCGCTCGGGGTCGATGCCGGGGCCGTACACGACCTCGTCACCGGGCTCGTACGCGACCTCGTCCGTGGTCGCCGGGCCGTCCTCTGTCACCGTCATCGCGCTGCCGTTTCCCTGATCACCCGCGCGGCGCTCCGACCGCGCCTGCTTTCGAACGGGGAATTCTACGGAGCGCCGGGCCGGTCCTCCAAAAATCGGAGACGATCAAGGACCGCAGGCGGTGATCAGCGACTGCACCTCCTCGGACACCGCCTTGGCCAGCACATCGAGATCCGGTACGGCCTTGGCGTCGGCGACGAGCCCGTAGTGCACGCGTCCGCGGTACGTGGAGATCGCGATCGCGAGCGACTGGCCACGGGCCAGCGGGGCGAACGGGAAGACCTCGGTGACCTGGTGACCGCCGAGCTTCAGGGCGATGCCGGGCAAGGGCACGCTGGTGACCAGGATGTCGAACCAGAGCCGGGCGGCCCCGCCGACCAGCGGTCCGCCGAGCCGGTGGCCGAGCGCCGGGACGTGGTCGGCGAGCAGGGCGACGGCGCCCGCGCCCCGGTTGGGGCCGGCGTCCTTGTTGCGGTCCATGGCGGTGCGGACCGTGGCGAGGCGGCGCAGCGGGTCGGGGTCGTCGACAGGGAGCCGTATCAAGTAGCCGGAGAGCCGGTTGCCCTGAGGGTGCGCGGTGCGCGGGCGGCGCTTGGAGACGGGGATCAGGGCGCGCGGGGCGACGCCCTCGCTGCCGTCGCCGCGTTCGTCGAGCCAGCGACGCAGGGCCCCCGCGACGACGGCGATGAGGACGTCGTTGACGGTGCCGCCGACGGCCTTGCGGACCACGTGCACGTCGTCGATGTCGACGACGACGCCGGCGGTACGGCGGGTGCCGCTCGACTCGGCGGTCAGCGCGTCCGACGAGCGCATCCCGAGGGTCGACACGGCGACGGAGGCGCCGATGTCGAGAGCCCTGCCGACGTCGGACAGGGCACCGCGCACCAGCCCCGGCAGCCTGCGCACATCGGGCAGGCGGCTGCGCGCGGGCTCCTCGGGACGGGGTTTGCGGGCGGGCATGTCCATGGGGTCCAGGACGGCGGCGGCGAGCGTCAGTGCCCGCAGGCCGTCGGCCAGGGCGTGATGGAACTTGAACAGCACGGCGAACGACACCCCGTCCTCGCCCGGCAGCACGTGTGCCTCCCACGGCGGCCGCCCGCGCTCCAGCGGGCGCTCCATGAGCCGGCCCGCCATCGCCTGGAAGTCGGCGGTCGGGGCGTGCAGCCGGACGTGGTCGAGGGGGTCGAAGTCGGGCGCGGGCTCGCGGGCGGCACCCCCGAAGGAGAACGGCTGGAGCAGCCCGCGGGGCTGCCAGGCGTCCCGGATGCGCATCCGCAGCCCCGGAACGGCTGCGGCGCGCGCGGCGAGCAGGTCGGCCGCGTGGGCACCGGCGGTGGGCGAGTGCGCCGTGAACACGCCCAGCGCGCCCAGGTGCATGGGGTGTTCGGCGGACTCGATGTTCCAGAACGCCAGATCGAGAGGTGCGAGCACGTCAGAAGTCAATGGCTTGCCTCGCGTCGACGACGGGGAATCAGAAGTCAATCGCCCTGAAGCGATTACGGTCAAGTACGATCAAGCTACGCACAGTTAACAGCAGATTAAGTCCCGCCCCTCGCGAAAGGGGCGGGACTCATGGTGCATATGAGGTCACTCCAACACAGGTTGCGGCGCCGGGCATCCCGTCGGTGTCACCCGGGAGGCCTCACGGATGAGCGCCTCATGAGCATCCTTGAGCCGTTTCGTGTCCGGTTTCAGTACGGCCCGGTCGTAGGTGAGGAAGCCGTTCAGCTCCCCCTCGACGTCCGAGATCTGGGTGTACACGGCGCCGTTGCCACCCCGGCAGACCAGGGCCCGCACCTCGGCGAGCCGGGCGAGGTGGTCGTCGGTGCAGGTCGCCGGGTCGACGTACGACATCTGCACCGGCCAGGCGTACCCGGGGACCGCGAGGCCCAGGCCGCCGTACTCGCCGCTGACCAGTGCCCGTTCACCGTCGGGGCGTGGCGGCAGGGCCGGGCTCGGACAGCCGTGCTCGTCCATGATGTCACCGGCGCCGCCGTCGGCCCCGAGGTCACGCCGACCTCGGCATCACCGCGCCTCAGCGCTCGCGGCGGTCGCCAGGAGAGCCTGGGCCTGTTCGCCGGCATGGCCGATGGGGTCCGCGAAGACGTTCAGGCCGTGGGCGACGAGCGCCCCTTCGTGAAGGAGCATGAGCGACCGGCCCAGGCGGTCCGCCCCGTCCGGGGCGACCTCCCGGGCGAGGTCGGTGAACAGGGCGAGCATCCACTGCTTCTGGCCGGTGATGATCGGGAAGGCGGGATGGGCCGGATCGCTGATCTCGGCGTGCGCGTTGACCATGCTGCACCCCTTGGAACCATGCTTCGCCGACCAGGCGCGCGAGGCGTCGAAGACGGCCTGGACGCGTGCGGCCTGCGCGGGCCGCGCATCGTCGAGGTACCGGGCGAGGAAGGCCCGCCAGCGTTCGTCACGATCCGCGAGGTACTCCACGACGATCTGCTCCTTGGAGCCGAACCGGTCATAGAGGGTCTTCTTCGTCACCCCGGCCTCGGCGGCGATCAGGTCCACCCCGACGGCATGGATGCCGCGCTCGTAGAACAGCCTCGCGGCGGCCTCCAGGGCGCGCCGCGCACCAGGCGTCATCGTGATCCGTCGCGGTGTCTCGGTAGTCCCCATGGCTAGCCAGTATACCGATCTGTATAGTGAGGAGGGTGGTATACCGATCTGTTTAGTTGAGGAGGGGCAAGCCGTGAACGTCCTGCTCTCGATCGCCTTCGTGCTGTGCTGGAGTTCCGGGTTCATCGGCGCCAAGCTCGGCGCGGGCAGCGCGTCCGCGGTCACCATCCTGATGTGGCGGTTCCTGCCGCTGGCCGTCGTCCTGATCGGCGTCGCCGTCGTCTCCAGAGCGTCGTGGCGCGGGCTCGCGGCGCGGGATGTGGCCCGGCAGGCAGCGATCGGCGTGCTGTCGCAGAGCGGCTACCTGCTCACCGTCTACTACGCGATCCAACTCGGCGTCTCCAGCGGCACCACAGCCCTGATCGACGGCGTCCAGCCCCTCGTCGCCGGAGCGCTCGCCGGACCGTTGCTGCGTCAGTACGTCTCGCGCAGACAGTGGCTGGGCCTGTGTCTGGGTGTGAGCGGTGTCGCCCTCGTCACCGTGGCCGACGCCGCGGCGGGTACGGGTGCGGCCTGGTGGGCCTACCTCGTCCCCTTCCTCGGCATGTTCGCGCTGGTGGCGGCCACGTTCGTGGAAAGCCGCTCGCGCACACAGGTCGCGCCCACGGTGGCGATGACCCTCCACTGCGCGACCAGCGCGGCCCTCTTCACGATCTTCGCCGTGAGTGCCGGAGCGGCGGGGCCGCCCGCCGAGTTGTCGTTCTGGACCGCGATCATCTGGCTCGTGGCCCTGTCGACCTTCGGTGGGTACGGGCTGTACTGGCTCATCCTGCGGCGCTCCGGGGTGACCAAGGTCAACACGCTCATGTTCCTCATGGCTCCGGTCACGGCGGTCTGGGGAGCCCTCATGTTCGGCGAACCCTTCGGCCCGCAGACCGCGCTCGGGCTGGCCGTCGGACTCGCGGCGGTCGCCATCGTCCATCGCGGCGACACCTCGGCTCGCCCCGCACCGGTCAATTGACGTCACCAGTCATCCAATTGACGGTGCATCAGTTGCGAAATCAAGTACAACTTTACGAGTTCTTGGTGTAGCTCGGCCCTCGACTACGTGAGCCTCGTGGGCACCACAAGGTGACTGCAACCCCAGTGAGCACAACGGGCGGCGTCACCCTTCCCCCACGTACGGCGAGAGGCAACAACCATGACGAGGAACCGCGTACTGCGGTACGGCGGACGCAGCCTGGTGCTGGCGGCGACGGCGTTCGGGATGATCGCGACGGCCGTGCCCGCTGTGGCCGAGGACCAGCCCACCACGGAGCAGATCATGGCCGACTGCGCGTCCGGCGAAGGCAAGTGCAGCTTCAACTCCCCGGAGATCGGCCAGGCCTACCTCGGTACACCCCGTCAGGTCTCGGAACTGCTCTTCAACTGCACCGCCTCGCCCGCCTCGCAGTCCATGTCGTGGGCCGACACCGTGGGCTCCTCCCACTCGGTGGGAGGCTCGGTGACCGTCGGTGGCGGCATCGAAGGGATCATCACCGCCAGCGTGACCGCGACGTACAACTACACGTGGCAGAGCTCGCACACGGAGACCAGTTCCTTCACCGTGAACGTACAGCCGGGAGAAGTGGGCTGGATCTCCCGCGCCCAGGTGATGCAGCGGATATCCGGCACGTGGCAGACCCACTACGACGACCCCAAGTGGGGCCACTACTACTGGTTCGTACCCGACGTGATCACCGGCCCCGCCCCGAACGGCACGGACGGAAAGCACAGCGCGGTCGTGGTCAAGTCCCGCAAGATGACGGCCGACGAGAAGAAGCTCTGCTCCACCGGCTCCACCCGGGGCGAGGTCTTCACCCGCGGCGGCTGACGAGGCGGCCCGCCGGCCAGGGCCTGTCGTGTGAAAGCGACAGGCCCTAGGACACCAGCTGTCCCTTCCCCAGCGCGATCACCCCGCCCTTGGAGACGGTGTACAGCTCGGAGTCCCGGTCCGGATTGACGCCGATCGTCGCGCCGGGCGGCACCTCGACGTTCTTGTCGAGCACGGCGCCCCGCACCACCGCGCCCCGCCCTATACGCACGTTGTCGTGCAGCACCGCCCCCTGCACCACCGCCCCCGGGTCGACCACCACCCCCGGCGAGAGCACGGACCGCGTCACCTGCCCGCGGATCAGGCACCCGGCGCTGATGATGGACTCGCTCGCCATGCCGCCCGCGTTGAAGCGGGCCGGGGAGAGCTGGTTGGAGTGGGTGTAGATGGGCCAGCTGCGGTTGAAGAGGTTGAAGGCGGGGCGCTCGGCGATCAGGTCCATGTGGGCGTCGTAGTACGCGTCCAGGGTGCCGACGTCCCGCCAGTAGCCCCGGTCGCGGTTGGTCTCGCCGGGGACGTGGTTGGCGCTGAAGTCGTACAGCTGGGCCTCGCCCCGGTCGGTGAGCTGGGGCAGGATCGAACCGCCCATGTCGTGCACGGAGTTGCGGTCCTCGGCGTCCCGCTGGAGGGCTTCGATGAGGGCCTTGGTGGTGAAGATGTAGTTGCCCATCGAGGCGTAGACGGTCTCCGGGTCGTCCGGGAGACCGGGCGGGTCGGCGGGCTTCTCCAGGAAGCGTTCCACCGTCTGGCCGTCCGAGCCGGGGCTGATCACGCCGAAGGACGAGGACTCGGCGCGCGGCACGCGTATGCCCGCCACCGTCACGCCTGCGCCGTTCTCGATGTGCTGGGCGAGCATCTGGCGCGGGTCCATGCGGTACACGTGGTCGGCGCCGAACACCGCGACGTACTCGGGGCGTTCGTCGTAGATCAGGTTCAGGGACTGCAGGATCGCGTCCGCGCTGCCCAGGTACCAGCGCGGGCCGAGCCGCTGCTGGGCGGGGACCGGGGTGACGTAGTTGCCGAGCAGGCTGGACATGCGCCACGTCGTGGTGATGTGCCGGTCCAAGGAGTGCGACTTGTACTGCGTGAGGACGCAGATGCGCAGGATGTCGGCGTTGACGAGGTTGGAGAGGACGAAGTCGACCAGGCGGTACGTTCCTCCGAAGGTGACCGCGGGTTTCGCACGGTCCGTGGTCAGGGGCATCAGGCGTTTGCCTTCTCCGCCCGCCAGTACGATTCCGAGCACCGAAGGTCCGCCACGACGCATGGCCGCTCCCCTCACCGTGGTTGATGCCAGCCTGCCCCTGTGCAGTGCGCGCTAAGCCTGTTTGAGGATCTCCCCGTAGAGCCGGGCCGTCCGCCTCGCCACCGCGTCCCAGCCGAACTCCCCCACGGCGCGCTCCCGTCCGGCCTCGCCCATCCGGCGGGCGGTCTCCGGGTCGCCGACGACCGAGTCCAGGGCCTGCGCGAGGCCGACCTCGAAGTCGTCGTCCAGCGGGACGAGCAGACCCGTCTTGCCGTCCTCGACGACCTCGGGGATGCCGCCGACCCGCGAGGCCACCACGGGAGTTCCGCAGGCCATCGCCTCCAGGTTGACGATGCCGAGGGGTTCGTACACCGAAGGGCAGACGAACACGGCGGCGTGTGTGAGGAGTTGGATCACCTCGGGGCGCGGCAGCATCTGCGGGATCCACAGCACGCCGTCGCGGACGCGGCTCAGCTCCTGGTAGAGGTCGCGGAACTCCTGGTCTATCTCGGGGGTGTCGGGCGCGCCCGCGCACAGCACGACCTGCACGGACGGGTCGATGTGCCGTACGGCGCGCAGCAGGTGGGGCACGCCCTTCTGGCGGGTGATGCGGCCGACGAACAGCACGTACGGGCGGTCGGCGTCGAGGCCGAACCGGGCGAGGGCGTCGGTGCGGTGGTCGGGCCGGTAGAGGGTGGTGTCGATGCCGTTGTGCACGACGTGGACGTCGGCCGGGTCCAGCGCCGGATAGCAGCTGAGGATGTCCTCGCGCATGGCTCCGGAGACGGCGATCACGGCGTCGGCGGCCTCGATCGCGGTGCGCTCGGCCCAGCCGGACAGGGCGTATCCGCCGCCGAGTTGCTCGGCCTTCCAGGGGCGCAGGGGCTCCAGGGAGTGGGCGGTCATCACGTGCGGGATGCCGTACAGGAGTTTGCCGAGGTGGCCCGCGAGGTTGGCGTACCAGGTGTGGGAGTGGACGAGTTCGCGGCCTTCGAGGCCGGCGGCCATGGCGAGGTCCACGGAGAAGGTGCGCAGCGCGTCGTTGGCGGTGTCGAGGGCGGACCATGGGCGGTGGCGCTGCACGCCCACCCCGCGGCCCTCGCCCCAGCAGTGCACCTCCAGGTCGACGAGGTCCCTCAACTCCCGGGCGAGGAACTCGACATGGACGCCCGCGCCGCCGTACACGTCCGGGGGGTACTCCCGGGTCAGCAGTCCCACTCGCACCCGGAACCCCCTGTTCTCAGCGGCTGGTTGCCCTTTCATGGTCACCCAGATGGGGCGCGTGGGGAAGAGCGCGGGGCTCGTGTGAAGCAACAGTCACCGCACACACCGCCGCCGGGCACCCGGTAGTAGAGGCAGCAGCTGCGGCGCCGGAACGCTGTTCCGGTGAGAGTGCCGGTGCCGGCCAGGAGGGGGTGGGTGAGGAGTTCCGCGGTCAGGGCGCGGGCCCGGGCGGCGGTGTCGGTACGGCCGCCCGCGCGCGCCCACTGGTCCAGTTGGCGGGCGGCGCCCGCGAGGGCGGACGCGGCGTTGCCCCACAGCAGGCCGGAGGCGACGCGGTACCGGTGGTGCAGGGCGGCGGTCAGGGGTTCCAGGTGGCCGTGCAGGACGACGTCCGCGATGCTCGCCGGGTCCGACGGCAGCGGGCGCACCTTGGTGAGCCACAGGTCGTCGGGGGCACTGCCGTCGGGGTCCCAGCGCAGCAGGCGCGCGTCGAGGTCGGGGATCCGGCCGTGGAGGGCGGCGCAGCCGAGCGTCACCGACCACAGGCGGGCCGCGAGTCCCTGCTGGGCCACGGACGCGGCGATCCGCAACTCGGGGGCGCGCAGGGCGTTCGCGACTTTCCGGACGCGGAAACCCAGGGGATCTCCCTGAGGGTCCGAGGAGGGTTCGGCGTACGCCTGCGCGAGGGTCGCAAGGGGCCGAAGTGCTTCTCCTGGTGTGCGTAGTACGAAGAAGCCGCCGAGCGGCCCGAGCGCGGCGAGATCGGGGTCGAGGTCCACGAAGAGCAGTAGTACCAAGGCCTGTCGGGGATCTCACCTGGGGGTCTCCGCCCGGGGTCACCCGACCAGAGGATGAGGCGGGCCTCCTAGTACTCCATCGGCAGTACGACACGGTCGGTGCTCTGGTACGACGACGGGAAGAGCTTTTCGAGGCATCGTGTTGATTATGAGAGCCGACCGTTCGCCGCGCCGGGGCTGCCGCCCCCGCCTCACGCAGAGGAGCAGCTCATGAGCGCCCTCGCGTTGTCCGTGCTCCTGTCGCTCATCTCCGCCGTCGCGTACGCGGGCGGGGCGATCGTCCAGGAGCGTGTCGCGGTGTCCTCCCCGGGGCAGCAGTTCGCGCCGATGCGCCGGCCGGGCTGGTGGGCGGCGGTCGCGCTGAACGGCCTCGGCGGTCTGCTGCACGTGGTGGCGCTGGCCTTCGGTCCGCTGAGCCTGGTGCAGCCGCTCGGTGCCCTGACGATCGTGTTCGCGCTGCCGATGGCGGCGCTCTTCGTGGGCCGCAAGGCCGGGTCGACGGCCTGGCGGGGCGCGATCATGGCGACCGTGGGTCTCGCCGGGCTGCTCTCCCTGGTCGGCTCCTCCGAGTCGCAGTCGCTGGCCACGGCGGAGCGGGCGGCGGTGGCGCTGGTGACCGGCGGCATCGTCGTGACGCTGATGGTCGCGGGCCGGGCGGCCCACCGGCACCCCGCGGTGCGCAGCATGCTGCTCGCGACGGGCTCCGGCATAGCCTTCGGCATGTCCTCGGTGTTCACGAAGATAGTCGCCGTCGACTGGAACGGCGGGGTGTCGGCCGCCGACATCCCATCGCTGGCCACGATAGGCGTCTTCGCCACGGCCGGTCTGCTGCTGTCCCAGGCCGCCTACCGGGGCGCGGGCCTGGCGGCGCCGCTGGCCACGCTGACGGTGGTGAACCCGGTGGTGGCGGCCGCGGTCGGCATCACGATGTTCGGCGAAACCTTCCGCTACGGCACCACCGGCACCGTGCTCGCCCTGGGCTGCGGCGTGGTGGCGGCGGGCGGCCTGATCCTGCTGACGACGGAGCGGATCGCGCGCACGGAGGCGGAGACCCCGCAGGCCCTGCCCGAGGCGGTGGCCCCGGTGGGCGCCGAGGAACTGCTCGCCGGCCTTCCGGAGCAGCGCGCGGCGATGCCGCCCGAGGAACTCCTCGTACCGGACCGGATCGACGGCATCCTCATCCCGGCCCCGGCTGCCGCGGAGGGCGTGTACGCAGACGGGGAGCCGACGCGCACCGACAGCGAGCCCGCGAACCTCTACGGCCCCTTCTACGGCGGCCCGTACGTCCCCATGCCACTCGTCGACCGGCATCGGATGCGCGTCAAATCCTGACGCCACCGGCCCGGAGGTAGGCGACCGGGTCGATGTCCGCACCGAAGCCGGGCCCCGTCCGCACCTCGAAGTGCAGATGCGGGCCCGTGCTGTTGCCCGTGGACCCCGAGCGGCCGATGCGCTGCCCGGCGCCCACCGACTGCCCGGCCTTCACGGAGATGGCCGAGAGGTGGGCGTACTGGGTGTAGCGGCCGTCGCCGTGCCGGATCACCACCTGGTAGCCGAAGGAGCCGCCCCACCCCGCGCTGACCACCTGACCCGCCCCGACGGACTTCACGGACGTGCCGGTCGGCACGGGGAAGTCGACGCCGGTGTGGTAGCCCTTCGACCAGGAGGAACCGGCCTTGCGGTACGGGGTGCCGGTGGCGGAGCCCACGGGGGCCACGAGTGAGCGACTGGTGGCCGTGGCCTGTTCGCCCCGGTCCGAAGCGGTTTTCCCGGACGACGACGAGGAGTTCTTCTCGGGCGAGGACTTGGGGGCGGACGTCGTACCGGTCGTCGTCCCGGTCGTCGTGGTGGCGGCCTTGCCGCGCAGCGCGAGCCGCTGCCCCGGCAGGATCAGGTCGGGGTCCGCTCCGATGGCCTTGCGGTTCGCGGCGTACAGCCCCCGCCAACCGCCCCTGACCTTCTGCGACTCGGCGATCTCCGACAGGGTGTCGCCGCGCACGACCGTGTACATCTCGGCGGTGCCCGCCCGTGACTGGGGCGTGCTCTGCGGCTGGACGTCCTGGACCGAGGTCTTCTTCGTGGTGCCGGCGGGGTGGATGTCCGGAGTGTCCCCGCCCCGGGTCAGCCCGGCCCGCACCGAGCATTCCGGCCAGGCTCCGGGCCCCTGCCCGTCCAGCACCTTCTCCGCGACGGCGATCTGCTGGTCCTTGGTGGCCAGATCCGCACGGGCCGCGTAGCGCGTACCGCCGTACGCCTCCCACGTCGACTGGGCGAACTGCAGACCGCCGTAGTAGCCGTTGCCCGTGTTGACGTGCCAGCGGCTGGTGGACTCGCACGCGGCGACCTTGTTCCAGGTGTCCATGTCGGCCGCCTGCGCGACGCCGGTGCCGATGAGGGGGAGCGCCATTCCGGCGCCGCCCGCGGTGACGGTGAGTGAGGCGCGGTTGATCCTGTTCGGCTGGTACCGGCGGTGCCGGCCGCGTGCGGCCATGTCGGAGCCCCCCATGGACATGCGTCAGGAGGGGCAAAAGTAAGCGCTGCGAACAGGCCATGACAAGACGGCAATTCAGCCGCTCGGTCACGCCAAGTGGCGAGGAATCGGCGTACGTTGCCCGTGCCCCCCGGATGACGCTCGGGGCGGGCTGAGTGCGGTGGGGCCTTCCGTGCGTATGTGCCAGCGACATCGCGCCACCCCGGATGTGCGGTCGGAGTACCAGCACGTCAGGATGGACGATGGGGCAATACTGGCGGGCATGACCGGCACCGCTGATATATCGAGGTCACTAGGAGCCAACGCATGAGCACTTCGGCGCAGATCGGCGTCACGGGTCTCGCGGTCATGGGCCGCAATCTCGCCCGGAACTTCGCCCGCAACGGCTACACGGTCGCGGTGCACAACCGGACGTCGGCGCGCACGCACGCGCTGGTGGAGGAGTTCGGGAGCGAGGGCGAGTTCATCGCGGCCGAGACCGCCAAGGAGTTCGTGGCGGCGCTGGAGCGGCCGCGGCGGCTGGTCATCATGGTGAAGGCCGGTGAGCCGACCGACGCGGTGATCCAGGAGTTCGCGCCGCTGCTGGAGCCCGGCGACATGATCATCGACGGCGGCAACGCGCACTTCGCCGACACCCGGCGCCGCGAGCGCGACCTGCGCGAGCAGGGCATCCACTTCGTCGGCATGGGTGTATCCGGCGGCGAGGAGGGCGCTCTGCTCGGGCCGAGCATCATGCCGGGCGGCCCGAAGGAGTCGTACGACTCGCTGGGCCCGATGCTGGAGAAGATCTCGGCGAAGGCGGCCGACGGGGCGCCCTGTGTGACGCACGTCGGTCCGGACGGTGCCGGGCACTTCGTGAAGATGGTGCACAACGGCATCGAGTACGCCGACATGCAGCTCATCGGCGAGGCGTACCAGCTGCTGCGGGATGTCGCCGGCTACGAGCCCGCGCAGATCGCGGAGATCTTCCGGACCTGGAACACGGGCCGGCTGGACTCCTACCTGATCGAGATCACCGCCGAGGTGCTGTCCCACGTGGACGCCGCGACGGGCAAGCCATTCGTGGACGTGGTGGTCGACCAGGCCGAGCAGAAGGGCACGGGACGCTGGACCGTGCAGATCGCGCTGGACCTGGGCGTGCCGGTGTCCGGCATCGCGGAGGCGGTCTTCGCCCGCTCCCTGTCCGGGCACGCGGCGCTGCGGGACGCCTCCCGCGGGCTGGCGGGACCGAAGGCGTCGCCGCTGGGCGAGGCGGAGGCGGCGGCGTTCGCCGACCGGGTCGAGCAGGCGCTGTACGCGTCGAAGATCGTGTCGTACACGCAGGGCTTCCACGAGATCGACGCCGCGCGCGCGGAGTACGACTGGGACATCGACCTGGGCGCCGTCTCCGCCATCTGGCGTGGCGGCTGCATCATCCGCGCGGCCTTCCTGGACCGCATCCGTGCCGCGTACGACGCCCGGGCCGATCTGCCGAGCCTGCTGTCGGACGAGACGTTCGCGCAGGAGATCGCGGATGCGCAGGACGACTGGCGTGAGGTGATCATCGCTGCGACCCGGCAGGGTGTGCCCACGCCCGGCTTCGCGGCGGCCCTCGCCTACTACGACGCGCTGCGTGCCGAGCGGTTGCCTGCGGCGCTCACGCAGGGGCAGCGGGACTTCTTCGGGGCGCACACGTACCGGCGGACCGACCGGGACGGGGCGTTCCACACGTTGTGGGGTGGGGATCGGTCCGAGGTTTCCGCCTAGGAGCTCGGGACGGTCGGCCGATCGCGGCCGCGTGCGTGTGGGGGCTGGTCGCGCCCACGCGGCGGAGCCGTATGTCGACACAGCCCCGCGCCCCTGAAAAGCAGGGCATTGCGGTGGGCGGCGTTCTGGGCCGCCCACCGCCTTCCGTTTCGGCTCAGGTCAGGGGTGGGCCCGGCTCCGGGTTCGGTACCGGCTCTGGTCCCGGTGGGATCGGGGACGGGTCCGGGCCGGGGACCGGGTGAGGCTCCGGCGGAGGGCCCGGGGGTGGCGGCGTGGGCTCCGGTGACGGCGGGGGCTCCGGGGTCGGGACGGGGGACGGCGGAGGCGGCTCGGGGTGCACGGGGTCCGGGCCCGGTGTCGGTCCCGGCGGGACGGGGTGCGGGTTCGTCATGGCGTCCTCCAGCCCATCGGTGCGCGTCGGCTCTGGACTACTCCCCCGCGTACCCGACGGCCGCGCCGCCAGTCACTCACCCGAGTCAATGCGGCGGTCCGGGTGGACCTACCGCGGCCGGGTCGCCTCCGCTGCCGCCGCCAGCCCCGGGCGTGGGCTGGACAGTACGGGCACCGGCGTCGTCGCCGACCGCTGAGCCCCGGCGATGGAGACCTGGGCGAGGACGATCGCGTCGGCGTCCGTGACCTCGTCCGCAGCGGCTGCCACCAGCCGGGCGCAACCGTCGACGTCCCCCGCGTCGAAGAGCTCCCACGCCCCCTCGACGAGACGCGTCCGCACCTCGACGGGCCGCCCCGCACGCCGGGCCTCGTCCTCGATCAAGGACGCCGTCGGGCCGAGGGTGCTCTCCATCGTGGCGAGGACGACGACACGCGCGCCCTCGGCCACGGCGGCCGCCGCCATCGGACGGTCGACACGCAGCACCGGCACCCCGGCCTCGGCGGCGGCCTCCTCCGCGACGGCGCCGATGGTCGAGCAGGTGCACAGCACGGCCCGCGCCCCGTCGGCGACGGCCTGGTGCAGGGCCTTGCGGACGTCGTCCGCGACCGCTTCGGTGCCTTCGCGGCGGGCCCGGCTCAACAGCTCCTCGTCGACGAAGTGCCGTAGTTCCAGGTCCGGGTGGTGCTCCTGGCGCAGGGCGTCGAAGACGGGGATGTGCAGGGGCGAGGTGTGCAGGAGGGCGAGCATCAGAACCGCCCGGGGTGGGCTCGCAGCCAGTCCTTCGCCGCTTCCAGCAGCTCGGGGTCGGCCGCCGGGGCCTCGTCGGGGTGGCGTTCGGCCCACTTGACGACGTACGGGCACAGCGGCGCGACGACGACTCCCTCGCGCGCCGCCATGCCGTACAGCTCGCGTGCGAGGGAGCCCGCGATGCCCTTCCCCTCGTGGGCCGATTCCACGATGGTGTGGACGGGGACGAGGGCGCGCGCCGGGGCTTCGAGGACGAAGTACTCGATGTGGCCGGTGACTTCGTCGCCCAGGAGGGCCTCCAGGCGGCCCGCCGCCCGGTCGTCGCGGATCTCTGTCTCGCTCATCGCACCCTCCTGGGCCTGGGCCGTCTTTGGTTGTCCGCTCGTGTGTCCGCTCGTGCGGGACCGAGCGCCGTCAGGCCACCGGCACGGCCTGCGGGCTGCGCGCCTGGTCGGAGCCCGGCACCGGCTCGGACGGGTCGGCGCCCAAGGACACGATGCGGTTGGCGCCGTCCACGTGCACGACCCGGGGCTCGAACGCCCGCGCCTCGGCGTCGGTCAGCTGAGCGTAGCTGATGATGATCACCAGGTCGCCGGGGTGGACGAGATGGGCGGCGGCACCGTTGATCCCGATGACCCCCGAGCCGCGCTCGCCCTCGATGACGTAGGTCTCCAGGCGGGCGCCGTTGGTGATGTCGACGATGTGGACGAGCTCGCCGGGCAGCAGGTCGGCGGCGTCGAGAAGATCCGCGTCGATGGTCACCGATCCCACGTAGTGCAGGTCGGCCTGGGTGACTGTGGCGCGGTGGATCTTGGACTTGAACATGGTACGCAGCATCGGGGCACTCCGGAGACTAGGCTCCCTGCCTGCGTTATTGCAGGTCAAGGGCTGTTGGCACACCGTACGGCCAGGCGTGTGGCCGATGCCAGCCTACGCAACAGGCTGGGAACATAGTCGTGACCATCGCCACAGCGAGGCCTCGAAGTGCCCCACCCTCGTCGACGGCCGAGCTTCCGTGGCGAACCTCATTCGTCACTCGTTTTTCAAGGAGCGGCGATTCGGCCATCCCCAGGGCGTCCGCGGGCCGCACCAACACCGCGTCCAGGCGTTCGAGCCCTTGCCGTGTCCGGGATCGCATACGTCCGGAATCGAGTGCGTTCGATTCTCGCGTCGGGTCGTTATGCCGTGCACCGCCGAGCCATCCAGGTGCGGCACCCGCCCCGAGGAGGGATCCCGGTGACAGTGACTGACGCCTCGACCAACAGCGCGGACACACCGCCCCCTCCGCCCCCGGCCACCATCAACTTCGAGGGCAAGTTCGGGAAGAACCCGCTGGCAGACGCCAGTTTCGGAGCCATGTGCCGGCGCCTTCCCGCCGTGCTCCGCCACACCGCCCGGATGGCCTGGGCCGTCGACAGGACCGGTGTCGTACTGCTCCTCGCCTGCCAGGCGCTGACCGGCGTCGCTGCCGCTGTCGTCCTGGCGTTCACGGCACAGGCGATGACCCACATCCTCGGCAACAGCACCGTGTCCGAACGTCTGGACGCGGCTCTTCCCGCTCTGGTCATCGTGACGGCAGCCGCAGCCGTCGGGCGCATCAGCAGCGCCCTGTCCTCCTACGCCGACGGTCGGATCACGCCCCTCCTGACGACCGAGGCGGACATCGCGCTCGTGACCGCCGTCTGCCGCGTCGAGTCGAGCGCGTACGGCGAGGACGGGTTCGCCGACCGACAGGAAGCCGCCGAGATCGGCGTGACCCGGACCCGGCTGATGGTGCAGGACGCCCAGCGGTACATGTCCGCCCTGATCCGCATGATCGCCGCGAGCGGCGTCATCGCCACGCTGCACCCGCTGATGCTGCCCCTGCTCCTGCTGGCCGTCCTCCCGGCCGGGGTCGGGGCCGTTCTGTCGGCGCGCGTCGACTACGAGACCCACTACCTCAACGTCGGTGACAGGAACGTCCGGTCGATGATGCGCTGGTGGGCCACCTACTCCCGCTTCGGCGACGAAGTCCGCGCCAACGGCATGACGGGCTATCTCACCTACTGGTACCGCGCCCTGTCCGACCGGATCGACCAGCGCACCCTGACCGCGGCCCCACGTATGCTCCGCATCACGCTGGCCACCAACGCCCTGGGCGGCATCTTCCTGCTGGGCACCTGGGCCACTCTCGCCTGGCTGGCCGGCACCGGCCGGGTCGCCCTGCCCGTCGCGGCCACCGCCGTGGTCGCCGTCCAGAGCACACTGGCCGCGCTCTCCCAGTTCGTCATCCACGGCGCCGCCCTGTTCCACACCTCGCTCTACCTGGCCGACATGCGCTCCTTCCTCGACATGGCCAGTGAACGCGCTCCCCAGCGCGGCGAATTGACCATCTCCGAACGCGTGGATGAAATCCGCCTCGACGAGGTCGCGTACCAGTACCCCGGCAAGGAGGAACCGGCCGTCGCAGGCGTCTCGCTCACCCTGCGCCGCGGTGAGATCCTCGCCGTCGTCGGCGAGAACGGCTCCGGCAAGTCGACCCTGGCCAAACTCATCACCGGCATCCTGCTCGCCGACAAAGGCCGCGTCCTGTGGGACGGCACCGACCTCGCCCACGCCGATCCCGACGCCGTGTGGAAACGCACCGCGCTGGTCCCCCAGAACTTCGCCTGCTGGCCCCTGCGCGCACGCGAGAACATCACCCTGGGGCAGCCACGGACATACGACGACGCACCGGTGTGGGACGTCGTCGACGCCGTCGGTATGCGCGAGGCGATCGAGAAACTGCCCCAGGGACTGGACACTCTCCTCGCCAAGGAACTGTGGGGCGGGGCCGAGTTGTCGGGCGGGCAGTGGCAACGCCTGGTGTGCGGCCGCGCGCTCTACCGGCAGACCCCGCTGCTGATCCTGGACGAGCCGACCTCACAGATGGACGCCCGCGGTGAACACGCCATTTTCCTGGAGATCAAGCGGATCGCCGCCGAGCGCATGACGATCGTCGTCACCCACCAGCTCGAGAACACCAAGCTCGCCGACCGCATCCTGGTGATGGACAAGGGCCGCGTCATCGAACAGGGCACGTACGACGAGCTGGCCGCCGGCGGGGGGCTGTTCGCGGAGCTCGTTGCCCTGGCCCAGGACCGGTGACGCCCGGGCACGAGCGTGAGCCGATCACGCCGAGTGCTGGAAGGACGAGTAGGTGAGATAGCCGTCGTCTCCGCCCTGGAAGTACGTGGACTCGTCGGCGGGAGCGATCGGAAGACCGGTGCGCAGCCGCTCCACCAGGTCGGGGTTGGCGAGAAAAGCGCGCCCGAAGCTGATGAGGTCGGCGCCCAGGTCCAGCCAGTGGTCGGCGTCGGTGCGGCCGGTCTGCTTGGGGCCCAGTGGCAGCACCGGGTTCATGACGAGGGTGCCGGGCCAGGTCCGGCGTAGACCGAGAAGGGTCTCTTCGTCCGTGGTGGCCTCCAGATGGACATAGGCCAGGCCGAGACGGGACAGCTCGGTCAGGAGCGCGGTGTAGAGCTCGGCGACGTCGGTCTCCTCTATGCCCCAGAAGGGGCCGCCGGGAGAGAGCCGGATCCCGGTCCGCTCCGCGCCGATGGCCTCGGCGGTGGCGGTGGCCGCTTCGACGGCGAAGCGGATCCGGTTGGTCACCGAGCCTCCGTAGCGGTCCGTGCGCAGGTTGGCGTTGGAGGAGAGGAACTGCGAGATCAAGTAGCCGTTGGCGCCGTGGAGTTCCACCCCGTCGAATCCGGCGTCGACGGCCCGGCGCGCGGCGTCCGCGTACGACTGGGCGTGCTCGGGCACCTCGGCGGTGTCCAGGGCGCGGGGAGTCGGCGCGGGCTGCGGGCCGTTGGGGGTGAACACCTCGCCGACGGCCTGGACGGCCGAGGGCCCGACGGGCCGCAGCCCGGTGGTGTCGGGGTGCGAGACACGACCGCCGTGCATGATCTGGGCGAAGATCCTGCCGCCGTTGGTGTGCACCGCATCGGTCACCGGGCGCCATGCGGCCACCTGCTCGTCGGTGTACAGCCCCGGAGTGCCGGGGTTGGACTGGCCGATCAGGCTCGGCTGCACGCCCTCGGTGACGATCAGCCCGGCCGTGGCCCGCTGGGCGTAGTAGCGCGCCATCGACGGCGTCGCCAGACCGCCCGCGGCGGCCCGTACCCGCGTCATCGGCGCCATCACCACGCGGTTGGGCAACGCCAGTTCGCCCAGGCGGTAACCAGTGAAAAGGGTCGTCACGTCATGTCTCCTTCGCGCTCCGTCGTGCCCGGATCCCGGGCACGACGGTTACGCTAAAACCTGACACTGACGTCAGAGGCAAGGGTTGTGCGCCAGATCACCACGGGGAGGGCGGCATGCGTATCGGCGAACTCGCGGCACGGGCTGGAGTCAGCGTCCGGTCCCTGCGCTACTACGAGGAACAGGGCCTGCTCACGAGCACCCGCAGCGCGAGCGGGCAGCGGCACTACACGGAGGCCCACGTCGAACGGGTCACGTTCCTCCAGCGGATGTACGCCGCGGGCCTGTCCAGCCGGACCATCGCCGAACTGTTGCCGTGCGTCGACTCACCCAGCGAGGCCACGTCCGACGCCGCGCTGGACCGGATGGCCGAGGAGCGGGAACGGCTCTCCGAGCACATCGAGGACCTCATACGCACCCGGGAGGCGCTCGACCGGCTGATGGCCACGAATCGGGCGCACCGCGCGAGTCTGAGGTCGACGGTGCCGGGGTGACCCGGCCACGCTCCCGCCCTGAGCCTCCGCCGCACCCGGTCAGCCGACGGGCGGCATGTCGGTGGGGCTGGAGTCGAGTCCGGGCCGTTTGCCCGCCCAGGCACCGCGGGTGAAGTCCGGGATCTCGACCGGGCGACCGTTCCTCGCCAGGGACGCGGCGCTCAGCGGGACCGCGGCGCACCAGGCCGCCGAGTCGTACACGTCGATGTCGGGGACCAGGCCGGCGCGCATCAACTGGACGGTGCGCCACTGCAGGACGTAGTCCATGCCGCCGTGACCGCCGTTGTTCGCGGCGTCGTCGCCGACCTTCCGCCACAGCCAGTGGTCGAACTCCTTGCGGTAGTCGGCGAAGTCGCGCCAGATGTGGCCGCCGTGGTCCGGTTCCAGGTAGACGCGTGCGCCGGTCGGGGCGGGGCCGGTGTAGTCCTCGACGATTCCGCGGCTGCCGGCGAGGGAGTTGATCCTGCTGTACGGCCTCGGGGAACTCACCTCGTGCTCGGCCCGGATGACCCTGCCCTTCTCGGTCTCGATGAGGCAGGTGACCAGGTCGCCGTTGATGTACGTCTCCTTCCAGGACGGGTGGTCCCGGGGGATGAAGCGTTCGCGGTAGTCGGCCAGCCCCTTCGGTGCGGTCGCGGTGGCGGACAGGGTGGTCAGCCGGTCGCCGCGGTTGATGTCCATGGCCGCCGCGATGGGGGCCAGCCCGTGCATGGGGTAGAGGGACGCGGTGCTGCGGGTGTGCCACAGCCGCCGCCAGGAGTCGGTGTAGTAGGTGTCGGAGAAGAGGAGTTCACGCAGGTCGTGGAGGTAGCCGCCATGGCCGTTGGTGATGTCTCCGAACAGACCGGCGTGCGCCATCCTCAGCATGGCCAGTTCGTTGCGCCCGTAGCTGCAGTTCTCGGCGAGGAGCAGGTGCCTGCGGGTGCGTTCGGAGGTGTCGACCAGGTCCCACAGCTGGCGCAGTTCCGTTGCGACCGGGAGTTCCACCACGGCGTGTCTGCCGCTCAGCAGCGCGGCTCGGCCGTGCTCGTGGTGGAACTCCCAGGGTGTCGCGACATACACGAGGTCGATGTCGTCGCGCCGGAGCATCCGGGCGTAGGAGTCGGTTGATCCGCCGTACTCGGCGGGTCGGGGCTCGCCCTTGCTCACCAGCCGGTCGGCGGCGCTCCGCGCGCGGTCGGCGCGGATGTCGCAGACGGCGGTCACGGTGCAGCCGGGCACGGCCGCCCAGCCCATGACCATGCCTCCGCCACGGTTTCCCAGGCCGATGACACCGACGCGGACGGTTCTGTGGACCTCGAACGGCACGCCGATCATCGACTTCTGCCCCGGGCGACGGCGGGGCGCCTGCGCGGTCGCGGCGGACGCGGCCGGGGCGGACGCGGTCATACCGGCCGCGAGCGCGCCGGTGGCGACGGCTCCGCCAAGGAGCAGTCGGCGTGAGACAGCGGGTGTTTCGGACATGGCGGCAACACTCCTCGGTGAGGTGGCTTGCATCACTGCCGGGGCACTGTCGGGACTGCGGGGACTGTCGGGGCATGACTCTCCGGGGTCCGACGGCGCATGTCAATACGTGCTCGATAGAAGGTAGTTCCGAGCAGAATCAAGCATCAGTGGGGCTCGGTGGGGGCGTTACGGCCCGCCCCGTTCGACAAGCCGTCCAGCATCCACGGATTCACAGAGCGCGCCGGGAAGGAAACGTGAGAGAGACGACCAGGAGCACCGCATCCGGATGCGCCGCGCCGTCCGCGAGGCCCGCGCGGTCGCCCGGGTGCCGCGCCCCCCATGTGATCGGGGTCCACGACCTGGTCGAGTCCGAGGACCGGCTGTGGATCGTCATGGAACTCGTCGAGGACCCCTCGCCGGCCGACCGGATCACCGAGACCGGGCCGCTCACACCGCGCCACACCGCCGCTCTCGGTCGGCAACTGCTCGACGCGCTGGAGGCCGTGCACGCGGCCGGCACCCTGCACCGCGACGTCAAACCCGCCAACGTCCTGCTGCGCCCCGACGGCAACGCCGTCCTCACCGACTTCGGCATCACGGCCCTGGACGACGGCGAGTCCCTGACCACACCGGCGAACTGGTCGGCTCCCTCGAGTACATGGCGCCCGAGCGGGTGATGGGCTCGCAGACCGGTCCGTCCTCCGACCTGTGGTCGCTGGGCGCGACCCTCGCCACACCCAGCGGCGGACATTCCCCGTTCCGCAGGCCGGCGCGGCCCGCGAAGCTGCACGCGGTGGCGTACGAGGAACCCGTCCTGACGGACCGCCGGTGACCGGAGTGCCCTCAGGGGCCATCAGGAGCTAATGAACGACTTCGCCGGTCTCTGCTCCCAGGACAACGGGGGCGCGCTCACCGTGCGAGTGAGCGTGACGCACCAGCGTTGACGTCCCGTGGGGATCACTCCACCGCCGTCGGCCTCCGCGACGCCGCCGTCGCCTCGGCCACGTCCGTCAGCGGGCGCAGCCGGTACGTGTAGGAGTAGTCGCGGCTCGCGAACAGCTTGTACTCGTCGTGCGTGTGGGCGCCCCAGCTGTTGTCGCCGCCCAGGCCCATCTGGCGGTGGTTGACGCGCAGGACGACCTCGTCGCGCGGGGTGAGCTGGTAGTCGTGGCGGACGCCGGACGAGAGGTCCTCCGGGGTGAAGTGGGAGGCGTTGACCTCCAGGAGGGGTTCGCCGGAGACGAGGAGGCCGGTGCCCTTGGCGTCGGTCAGGGCGATCCAGCGGACGTCGGTCTTGTTGCCGTTCTCCTGCGGGCGGATGTACGGGGTCCACTGCCCGGAGACGGTTCCGGAGTACACGCCGACGTCGGTGGCGTTCCTGCGGTCGATGTAGTTGTCCTCGGGCCCGCGTCCGTAGTAGCGCAGCCGCTCGAGGCGTGCGGGCAGACGCAGCAGCGTGCCGATCTCCGGGATGTACGGCAGGGACGCGGCGCCGGGGTGCAGGGTGTTGTCGACCTTGATCTCGCCGTTGCCGAACACCGTGTAGGTGGTGGTGTACGTCGACTCGACCGTCGTCGGCAGCGTGCCGCTGACCTTGATCTCCACCGCCTTGTCGCGCAGGGTACGCACCGCGACGCCCGTCACCTGGCGGTGCGTGCCCGCGTCGCGCCAGGTCTGGTTGCGGGTGTGCTGGCCGTTGCCGCGGTCGTTCTCGGTGGGCGCCCGCCAGAAGTTCGGTACGGGTCCGGAGGTGATGAGGCGGGTGCCGCGGGCCTCGTACGACGTGATGACACCGGTGTTCTTGGCCACCGTGACCGAGAAGCCCTCGCCCTTGACCACGACGGCCTTGTCGCCGTCCTCGTGGCGGAGTGCCGGCACGTCCGCCAGGGGGACGGGTGTCACGGCCGGGGTGTCGGCGTCCAGGACGAGTTGCTGCTTGGCGACCTCGAAGCCGGCCTTCGCCCAGGGGGTGGATTCCTTGGTGGTGAAGGACAGTTGGAGGTGGTACTCGGTGCCGGGGGCCGGGTCGTCCGGCAGCTTCACCGGCACTGTGATGTCCTTGCTGCTCAGCGGCGGGACGTCCAGCTGTGCGCGGCTCAGCTTTCCGCGCCGCACCACCTCGCCGTCGGCCAGCAGCGCCCAACGGCCGTCGAACTCACGGAGGTTGGTGAACAGGTACTCGTTGGTGAGGGTGACGGCCGCGTCGGCGGTCACCGAGTCGCCTGATGCCGGTGCCGCGTTGACCGCCTGGTAGATCTGCTTGACCTCGGCAGCCTTGCCGGTATGGCGGCGGTCGGCGGTGACGATGCCGTCGGCGTTGGAGGTGCCGTCGTTGGGGTTGTCGCCCCAGTCGCCGCCGTACGGGAAGAAGGTCTTCTCACGGGGCTGCTTCTCGGTGAGGCCGACGGTTTCCGCGTCGAACCAGAACCGTACGCCCTCGTCGGCGGGGCCCCGGCCGGTGGAGCCGAGTTCGGCGGCGCTCAGCGCACGGGCGTAGACGCGGGCGCGGCGGATCGTGCCGCTGAACTCCCGGGTGGGGTTGTCCACGTCGGTGGCGAGCGCGAGGGGCGCGGTGTTGGCGGTGGGCTTGCGCGTGGTGGTCCGGGTGGCCTTCACCGCGCCGTCGACGTGGAGGGCCAGGGTGCCCGCGTCCGCGTCGAACACGCCGGCGATGTGGTGCTCGCTGCCGGTCCAGTCGGCCGGGAGGGCCCAGCTCGCGGTGATCCACTGGCCGCCGCCGTGGATGAAGAACTCCAGGGTGCCGTCGGACTGCTTGAGCGCGTACTGGGTGTCGCCCTTGGCGAGGATCGGCTGGTGGTAGCCGGTGTGGTGCGGGGTGACCCAGGCCTCCAGGGTGAGCGAGCCGGTGAGGTCGAGGCGCTCGTCGCGCGGGAAGACGGTCGCGCCGAAGACGCCCTTGGCCCGGTCGAAGGTGCCGCTCGCGGTGAGGATCTCGCCGCGCAGCTTGCCGGGTCCCGCCTCGGTGAGGAACGTGCGCGGGGGTACGGGCCAGCTCAGTGACTGGTCGACGAAGTCCCAGATCCAGCCGCCCTGGAGGACGTCGTAGCCGCGGACGAGGTCCCAGTACTTCTTGAGGTTGCCATTCGAGTTCCCCATCGCGTGGGCGTACTCGATCATGACGTACGGCCGGGTGTCGGCCGTGTCCTTCGCGCGCTGTTCGACGCGGGACGGGCTGTCGTACATCTCCGAGCGGATGTCGCTGATGGTCGGCCGGTCGTCGCCCTCGTACTGGATGACGCGCGTCGTGTCGTAGGACTTGATCCAGTCGTGCATGGCGACGAAGGTGCTGCCGCCGCCGGCCTCGTTGCCGAGCGACCAGATGACGACGGAGGCGTGGTTCTTGTCGCGGTGGACCATGCTCTGGGCCCGGGCCACGCAGGCCTTGGTCCAGTTGGCGTGGTTGCCGGGGTACTCGCCGCGGATGCCGTGGGTCTCCAGGTTGGTCTCGTCGACGAGGTAGAGGCCGTACTCGTCCGCGAGCTCATACCACAGCGGGTTGTTGGGGTAGTGCGAGGTGCGGACGGAGTTCATGTTCATCCGCTTGATGATCTCGATGTCCGTGACCATGTGCTCGCGGGTGAGCGTCATGCCGCCGTCGGGGTGCATCTCGTGCCGGTTGGTGCCGCGGAAGGAGACGGGCTTGCCGTTGATCCGCATCAGGCCGTCCTTGAGCGCGAACTCGCGCAGGCCGACGCGGTGTGAGAGGGTCTCGATCACCTTTCCGGCCGGGTCGCGCAGGCGCAGCACGGCGGTGTAGAGGTTCGGGTGCTCGGCGGACCACAGCTTGGGCTCGGGCACGGCTCTGCTCGCGCGGACGGTCACGTCCTCACCGGCCGGGGCGGACGCGAGGTCGACGGGCTGCTTGAGGGGCCTCGGCCAGACGGCGTGGCCGCGGGAGTCGTACAGCTGCGTCTCCACGGCGTAGCCGCCCTCGCTCGTCCCGCCGTACGAGCGCACGCTCGCGGTGACGGCCAGCTCGGCGGCCGTGTAGTCGTCGCTGAGCGGGGTGTCCAGCTTGAAGTCGCGCAGGCGGACTTCCGGCGTGGAGTAGAGGTAGACCGAGCGGAAGATTCCGCTCAGCCGGATCATGTCCTGGTCCTCCAGCCAGTCCCCGTCGGAGAAGCGGTACACCTCGACGGCGATCTGGTTGGTGCCGGGCTCGAGGTGCGGGGTGATGTCGTACTCGGCGGGGGTGAACGAGTCCTCCGCGTACCCCACCAGCTTCCCGTTGATCCACACGTAGTGCGCGGACTTGACGCCCTCGAAGTGCAGGAAGGTGCGTCTGCCCTGCCAGCCGCGCGGCACCGTGAAGGTGCGCCGGTACTGCCCCACCGGGTTGAAGCGGGTGGGCGCGGCCGGGGGCTGGGCCTCCTCGCCGAGGCCGTTGGGGCCCCACCAGGGGTAGGTGATGTTGACGAAGATCGGGCGGTCGTAGCCGTGCATCTGCCAGACGGAGGGGACGGCGATGGTGTCCCAGTCGCTGTCGTCGACGTCGGTGCGGTGGAAGTCGGCGTCGCGCTCGTCGGGCCGGTCGGCGTAGGCGAACTTCCACTTGCCGTCGAGGCTCAGCCGGTACGGCGAGCGGGTCCGGTCGGCGTCCAGCGCCTGTCTGACGTCCGCGTACGGCATGAGGGTGGTGTGCGGCGGCTGGGTGCCGATGCGGAAGACGTCGATGTGGCCGTTCCACTCCGGGGTGCCGGCCGCCGCCCCTTCGGCCGCGTGCGCCGTGGCGGACGATCCGGAGACGGCGAGCGCGCCGAGCAGCGCGGCTCCTCCCTCCAGGAGACGGCGGCGGCTGACCGGCATGCCCGGGGAGGGGGACGGGCCGGCGGGGGAAGCGGGAGAGAGCGGCATTGACGGCGGCCTTCCTCGGGACGACTGTGCGGCGCTGCACGGCTTTGAGGGAGCGTCAGATCATGTGCGGTGCTGTTGGGAAACCGAACGCACACTAGGTTGTGGAGACCGTTGAAGCAACGATGTTGTCGATGTTTGTGTGTTCCTGATGGCTGCGGGCCTCGACCTTGGCCGAATCCAGCCGCTCGGCCGAGTCCGGCTGCGGGAACGCCGGGTCCGGCTGCTGGAACTGCGTCCGGTACAGCTCGGCATAGCGTCCCTCCGCCGCCAGCAACTCCTCGTGCGTGCCGCGCTCCACGATCCGGCCGGCCTCGACGACGAGGATCTGGTCCGCCGCCCGCACGGTGGACAGCCGATGGGCGATCACGACCGCGGTCCTGCCCTCCAGCGCCTCGGTGAGCGCCTCCTGGACGGCGGCCTCGGAGGTGTTGTCGAGGTGGGCCGTGGCCTCGTCGAGGATGACGACACGCTGACGGGCCAGCAGCAGCCGGGCGATGGTCATGCGCTGGCGCTCACCGCCGGAGAGCCGGTAGCCGCGCTCGCCGACCACCGTGTCGAGGCCGTCGGGCAGGGACCGTACGAGTTCGTCCATGCGCGAGCGGCGCAGGGCGTCCCAGAGCTCGTCGTCGGTGGCGGTGGGACGGGCCAGCAGCAGGTTGGCGCGGACGGTGTCGTGGAAGAGGTGGCCGTCCTGGGTGACCATGCCGAGGGTGGCGCGCAGGGACTCGGCGCTCAGGTCGCGGACGTCCACGCCGCCCACGCGTACGGCCCCCTCGTCGACGTCGTAGAGCCGCGGGAGGAGTTGGGCGACGGTCGACTTGCCGGCACCGGACGAGCCGACGAGGGCGACGGTCTGGCCGGGTTCGGCGCGGAAGGAGATGCCGTGCAGGACCTCGGCGCCGCCGCGCGTGTCGAGGGACGCGACCTCCTCCAGGGAGGCGAGGGAGACCTTGTCGGCGGACGGGTAGCCGAAGCGGACGTTGTCGAACTCCACCGCCACGGGGCCCTCGGGGACCGGCCGCGCGTCCGGCTTCTCCTCGATCAGCGGCTTGAGGTCGAGCACCTCGAAGACCCGCTCGAAGCTCACCAGGGCGCTCATGACCTCGACACGGGCGCCGGCGAGCGCGGTGAGCGGCGCGTACATACGGGTCAGGAGCAGCGCCAGCGAGACGACGGCGCCCGGCTCCAGGGTGCCGCGCAGGGCGAACCAGCCGCCGAGGCCGTAGACCAGGGCGAGGGCCAGGGCGGACACCAGGGTGAGCGCGGTGATGAACACCGACTGGGCGGTTGCCGTCCGCACGCCGATGTCGGCGACCCTGCGGGCGCGGGACGCGAACTCCTGCGACTCCTCCCCCGGGCGTCCGAACAGCTTGATCAGCGTGGCGCCGGGGGCGGAGAAGCGCTCGGTCATACGGGTGCCCATCGCCGCGTTGAGCGCGGCCGCCTCCCGCTGCATCCGGGCCATGCGGTGGCCCATGCGCCGGGCCGGGAGCACGAACACCGGGAGCAGGACCAGGGCGAGCAGCGTGATCTGCCAGGACAGGGTGAGCATGACGGCGAGGGTGAGCAGCAGGGTGACCAGGTTGCTGACCACTCCGGACAGCGTGTTGCTGAAGGCGCGCTGGGCACCGATCACGTCGTTGTTGAGACGGGAGACGAGCGCTCCCGTACGAGTGCGTGTGAAGAACGCGACCGGCATGCGCTGCACATGATCGAACACAGCCGTCCGCAGATCGAGGATGAGACCCTCGCCGAGGGTCGCCGACAGACGCCTCGCGAGGATCCCGAGCGCCGCCTCCCCCACCGCGATCAGGGCGATCAGCAGGGCCAGACGGACGACGGTGCCCTCGGCGCCGCCCGTCACGATCGCGTCGACGACGCGTCCGGCCAGCACGGGGGTGGCGACGGCGAGCAGCGCGGTCACCACCCCGAGCACGACGAAGAGCGCGATCCTGCGGCGGTGCGGGCGGGCGAACGCGCCGATGCGGCGCAGCGTCGCGCGGGCGAACGGGCGACGCTCCCGTTGGGCGCTCATGACGCTCTGCAGCTGTGTCCAGGCTGTGGTCTCCATACTCATGAGAGGGAACGTAGAACCTCAAGCAGTCTTGAGGTCAACATCGCAGAGTCCGGGAGCGGCATGGACGGAGCCGCGGGCGGTATCGGCGGCTTCGCGAAGATCGACAGTCGTCCGCAGCCGGTCCGTAAGCCACCGTCTCCGCTGCCGCAACCCGCCGTTGGCGCGGCGTGGAGAACCTCTCCGAATGTGACAGCGGTACGACTCTCCCTGGGACGCCTGCTCCGGCGCGTCCCGCTCCGCCGGATACTGGTCCTGCTCCCACTCGTCCTCGTGGTCGTGGTCGCGGTGCGGCACCGGGACGTGCTCGCCGAGGGCATCGGTCATCTGGCGACGGCCAAGTGGCCGTGGCTGCTGGCCGCGGCCTGCGCCACCTGCCTGACCTGGGTGGCGGCGGCGGTGACCCGGCAGGGTGCCGTGGTCGACCGGCTGCCGAAACTGCGGCTGCTCGTCACACAGTTCGCGGCGGGCTCGGCCAACCACCTGCTGCCCACCGGGCTGGGCGCGAGCGCGGTCAACCTGCGCTTCATGACGGTGTGCGGGCTGCCGCTCGCCCGCTCCTCGGCCGCGCTGGCGCTCTATCTGCTCGCGGAGAGCGTGGCCCGGGTCGGCCTGCTGGCCGCGCTGTTGATCGCCTTCCCCCACGCACTGCGACTCGGCCCGCTTCTCCCGGAGGGGGCCTGGGGCCCGTTGTTGCTGATCATCGGCGCGGCGGCCGTCCTGGTCGTGGCCGTCTTCGCACTCGTACGCCGACTGCGCGCCGCCGTGGCGTCGTTCCTGCGCACCGCGCTGGGCGAGGCGCGCTCGGTGCACGCCCGGCCCTCCCGGGCGCTGGCGCTGTGGGGCGGTTCGCTGGCGTTTCCGACGCTCCAGGCTGCCGGGCTGGTCCTGGTCGGGCTGGCGCTGGGACTGGACGTGCCGCCGGCGCACATGGCCCTCGCGTATCTGGCGGCGACCGTCGCCGTGGCCCTGGTGCCCACACCGGGTGGCGTCGGTTCGGTCGAGGCCGCGCTGGTCGTGGCTCTGGTGGCGGCGGGCGCGCCGGTGGCGGTGGCCACGGCGGTGGTGCTGGCGTACCGGATCATCACGGTGTGGCTGCCGCTGCTGCCGGGGGCGTTGACGCTGGGGGCGCTCGTGCGCTGGAAGGTCATCTGAGCGGTCCGTCGCGATGGAAGGTCACCCGACCGGTCAGTAACGTACGGGGTCCGATCCACGGAAAGGGCACCCCGCCATGCCGGTCCGCGTCGAGCGCCAGGAACACGTCACCACCGTCGTCCTGTCCCGCCCCGAGGTCCGCAACGCGGTCGACGCTCCGACGGCCGCCGAACTCGCCGCCGCCTTCCGGGCGTTCGAGGCGGACGACGAGGCGCGGGTGGCGGTGCTGTGGGGCGAGGGCGGCACGTTCTGCGCGGGCGCCGACCTGAAGGCGCTGGGCGGCGAGCGGGGCAATCGGGTCGCCGAGGACGGTGACGGCCCGATGGGACCGACCCGGCTGCGGCTGTCGAAGCCGGTGATCGCCGCGGTAGCCGGACACGCGGTGGCGGGCGGCCTCGAGCTGGCGCTCTGGTGCGATCTGCGGGTGGCCGAGCAGGACGCGGTCTTCGGGGTGTTCTGTCGCCGCTGGGGCGTGCCGCTGATCGACGGCGGCACGGTACGGCTGCCCCGGCTGATCGGCACGAGCCGTGCGCTGGACATGATCCTGACCGGGCGGCCGGTGTCGGCGGACGAGGCCTACGGCATGGGGCTCGCCAACCGTGTCGTGCCGCACGGGCGTGCCCGCGCCGAGGCGGAGGAGCTGGCCGCCGTGATCGCCCGGTTCCCGCAGGGCTGCCTGCGCGCCGACCGCGCCTCCGTGCTCGACCAGGAGGGGCTCGATGAGCCGGCGGCGATGCGGGGTGAACTCCGGCACGGCACGGGTGTGTTGGCGGAGAGCCTGGAGGGTGCCGCCCGCTTCGCCTCGGGTGCGGGGCGGCACGGGTCGTTCACGGAACTCTGAGGGCGCGCAGGTACTTCCGCGAACGCAGGCACCTCTGAGGGCGCACGCAGCCCAAGCGTGCCCGGTCCGTACGCCGGGGCGCGCGTCGGCGAGCGCCCGTCGTGCGGCACCCACGCACCAAGCGCGCCCCGGGATGCGGTCGTTCGGCCTCGGAGTCGGCCGGAATTCCGGGGAGAATGCCCGAAAGCGACCCATGAGGCCGCCCGCCCGACCATCCCGGCACGAACACGTGTACCCGATACGGCAGGATGAGCCCTCGTGCCGGTCACGGGGGACGGGGTGGCCGGCGCGACGGCACATCGCGGAATCGAGCAGGTGACAACGTGACGAGACTTCACATCCGGCCGTCGGCGAAGGGGTTCGCCGCCGCTTTTCTCCCCGGAGGTGACCGGTGACGCGAGCGCTCACTGTGGACGACCTGGTCATCGCCGGGATCGCGCTGGCGGCGGGGCTGCTGGCGGCCTTCCTGCTGCGGATGCTGCTGCGCTGGCTGGGCAAGCACGCGGACCGCACCCGCTGGAGCGGTGACGACCTCATCGTGGACACGCTGCGCACCGTGGTGCCGTGGGCGGCGTTCCTCGGCGGCGCGGCCTCCGCGGGAGCGGCGCTGCCGCTGACGAAGACGGTCCAGCACAACGTCAACCAGATCCTGACCGTGCTGCTCATCTTCGTCGTGACGCTGTCGGTGGCCCGCGGGATCGCCGGGCTGATGCGGACGGTCACCCAGTCCCGCCCCGGCGTCGCCGGCTCGGCCACGATCTTCGTCAACATCACCCGGGTCCTGATCCTGGCCATCGGCTTCCTGGTGGTGCTGCAGACGCTGGGCATCTCCATTGCGCCGCTGCTCACCGCCCTGGGCGTCGGCGGTCTGGCGGTCGCGCTCGCCCTGCAGGACACGCTCGCCAACCTCTTCGCGGGCATCCACATCCTCGCCTCCAAGACCGTCCAGCCCGGCGACTACATCAGGCTGGCAAGCGGCGAGGAGGGCTACGTCGAGGACATCAACTGGCGCCAGACGACCGTGCGGGCGCTCTCCAACAACCTGATCGTCATCCCCAACGGGGAGCTCGCGAAGACGAACATGACCAACTTCATGCGTCCCGAGCAGGAGTTGACGATCCTCCTCCAGGTCGGTGTCGCCTACGACAGCGACCTCGACCACGTCGAGCGGGTGACCAACGAGGTCATCGCCCAGGTGATGACCGAGGTCGAGGGCGCCCTGCCGGACCACGAGCCGATCATCCGGTTCCACACCTTCGGCGACTCCCGGATCGGCTTCACCGTCATCCTGGGCGTCGGCGAGTTCAGCGACCAGTACCGGATCAAGCACGAGTTCATCAAGCGCCTGCACCGGCGCTACCGCAAGGAGGGCATCAGCATCCCCGCGCCCACGCGGACGGTGGCGATCCAGCAGGGGACGGTGTCGATACCGTCGCAGCGCGTCCCCGGTGAGGCGGACGAGGTGGCCCCCGTCCGCCTCGACTGACCTGCCCGGACGCCCCTACAGGGTGGCCGAGTTGTCGTGGGAGCGGCTGCGCTTACGGCTGTGCGGCGCGGTGAGCGCCGGGTTCACCGGCGTGACCGTCCAGTCCGGGTGCCCCGGCATCCGCGGGGTCTTCGTGCCGTACAGCCAGTCCTGGAGGAATCCGGACAGATCCTGACCGGAGACCTCCGAGGCGACGGCGATGTAGTCGGCCGTCGACGCCGAGGAGTTGCGGTACCGGTCGAGGAAGGCGCGCTCCAGCGCGTTGAAGGCGCTCTCGCCGACGAGGTTGCGCAGCGCGTACAGGACCAGCACGCCGCCCAGGTAGCGCTGGCTGTCGAACAGGTTGGCCGCGTTGGGCGCGGCGACCGGCCCGGAGTCGCGCCGCCACTGGTCGCCCAGCGCGTAGGTGTGCTTCATCCGGGCTTCCAGGGTGGTCAGGCCCAGGGAGTCCGGCCAGCCGCGCTCGTAGCGGTAGAGCAGCCCGTAGAAGTCGGCGTGGCCCTCGTTGATCCACAGGTCGGCCCAGGAGGCGGGGCTGACGCTGTTGCCGAAGTAGGAGTGGACCAGCTCGTGCATCATGTGCGAGCCGATCTTCGGCTCCGGCTGGAGCAGGTAGTTCGGCTTGTAGATGGTCAGGGTCTGGGTTTCCAGGCCGGTGAAGTCGAAGGCGTTCGGGGCGTCGGAGTTGCAGGGCAGCAGGCCGTACGTCTCGAAGGGGTAGGCCCCGAGCCGCGCCTCCAGCCACTCGACCAGGTTCGGCGTCAGCGCGAGCGCCGGCTCCAGGGCCTCGGCGCGCGCGACGGGGACGACGTCGCGCAGCGGGAGGCCGTGCGGGCCCTGCCGGTCCTTGATCACGTAGTCGCCGACCGTGATCTGCACCAGCTCGGTGGCCATGGGCTCGCGGGAGCGGTACGTGTAGGCGGTACGGCCGCCGGAGAGGCTCTCGGTGCGCACGAGCAGGCCGGTGGCCACGCCGCGCAGGCCGCCGGGGACGGTTACGCGGAACGTGAAGTCGGCCTTGTCGGAGGGGTGGTCGTTGCACGGGAAGACGGTGTGGGCCAGGTTCGGCTGGCAGCAGGCCGCGAACCCGTCCAGCGTGTCGACCCAGCCGGTGTGCGGCTGCGGGATACGGCGCGGGTCCGCGGAGTACTCGACGCACACGGTCACCCAGGACTTGTTCGGCAGCGTGCGTGCGGGCGTTATCCGCAGCTTCTCGTCCACCTGCTCGAACGTCGCCGTACGGCCGCCGACGCGGACGGCGCGGATGTCGAGGCCGAGGGAGTCGAGGGAGAAGCGGGACAGGGCCTGGGTGGTGCGGATCTTCAGGGTGGCGGTGGCGTCGACCAGGCGGGTCGTGGCGTCGTAGGAGAAGTCGAGGTGGTAGGCCGACACGCGGTAGCCGTCGTTGCCCAGCGCCGGGTAGACGGGGTCGCCGAGGGTCTCGGGGCCCGGGGTGGCGGAGGTCTTGGCGGCCGACGTCCCCGTGCGCGTCGGTGCCGCGTGGGCGGAGGGGGCGGCGGCGAGGGCCGCCGCCGTGCCGATCAGGGCGGCCGCGGGGGCCGTCACTCGGGTGCGATATCTCATGGTCCGCTTTCGCTGGGGCGACCGGATGGTCAGGGCCGGCCGCCGGATCGGTGATCTCCCTACATGACTGTGGGACCAGGCGATCAGGTTGCACGGAGGCGGTAGCTCCGTTTGCGCGGATCCGAGTTGCCGACACACATCCCGCACCTGTGTGCGGACCCCTGTCGAGCTGAGGTCGATCACGAGATATCTTGATGTCGAGCAATGTTGCAGACGTGGAGCGGAGCACCCGGTGACTGACTCGACCATCATCTATACGCACACTGACGAGGCCCCGGCCCTGGCGACGTATTCCTTCCTGCCGGTGGTCCAGGCGTACGCCTCGCAGGCGGGTGTCGCCGTGGAGACGCGGGACATCTCGCTGGCCGGCCGCATCATCGCGGTGTTCCCGGAGTACCTGACCGAGGACCAGCGCATCCCGGACGCCCTGCACGAGCTGGGCGAGCTGGCCAAGACGCCGGCGGCCAACATCATCAAGCTGCCGAACATCTCGGCGTCGATCCCGCAGCTCAAGGCCGCCGTCGCCGAGCTCCAGGGCCAGGGCTACGCGCTGCCGAACTACCCGGACGACCCGAAGACCGACGAGGAGCGGGAGATCCAGGCCCGCTACGACAAGGTCAAGGGCTCCGCCGTGAACCCGGTCCTGCGTGAGGGCAACTCCGACCGCCGCGCCCCCGCCTCGGTCAAGAACTACGCCAAGACCCACCCGCACCGCATGGGCGCCTGGACCTCCGAGTCCAAGACGAACGTGGCGACCATGGGCGAGAACGACTTCCGCTCCACCGAGAAGTCCGTCGTGATCTCCGAGGCGGGTTCGCTCCGGATCGAGCTGGTCGCCGAGGACGGCACCACCACCGTCCTGCGCGAGTCCGTACCGGTCCTCAAGGACGAGGTCGTCGACGCCTCCGTGATGCGGGTCGCCGCGCTGCGCGAGTTCCTGACCGCGCAGGTCGCCCGGGCCAAGGCCGAGGGCGTGCTGTTCTCCGTGCACCTCAAGGCCACGATGATGAAGGTCTCCGACCCGATCATCTTCGGTCACGTGGTGCGCGCCTTCTTCCCGAAGACCTTCGAGAAGTACGGCGAGACGCTCGCCGCCGCCGGCCTGTCCCCCAACGACGGTCTGGGCGGCATCCTCAAGGGCCTGGACGCGCTGCCGAACGGCGCCGAGATCAAGGCGTCCTTCGACGCGGAGATCGCCGAGGGCCCGGCGCTGGCCATGGTCGACTCCGACAAGGGCATCACCAACCTGCACGTGCCGTCCGACGTGATCGTCGACGCCTCGATGCCGGCCATGATCCGCACCTCCGGCCACATGTGGGGCCCGGACGGCCAGGAGGCCGACACCCTCGCGGTGCTCCCGGACTCCTCCTACTCCGGCGTCTACCAGGCCGTGCTCGACGACTGCCGTGCCAACGGCGCCTACGACCCGTCGACCATGGGCTCGGTCCCGAACGTCGGCCTGATGGCGCAGAAGGCCGAGGAGTACGGCTCCCACGACAAGACCTTCGAGATCAAGGCCGCCGGCACGGTCCGGCTGGTCGACCAGGCCGGCAACGTGGTCATCGAGCAGCCGGTCGCCGAGGGTGACATCTTCCGCGCCTGCCAGACCAAGGACGCGCCGATCAAGGACTGGGTGAAGCTGGCCGTCACCCGCGCCCGCGCCACCGGCGACCCGGCCGTCTTCTGGCTGGACGAGACCCGCGCGCACGACGCCAACCTGATCGCCAAGGTCAACGCCTACCTGCCGGAGCACGACACCGAGGGTCTGGACATCCGCATCCTCGCCCCGGTCGAGGCCACCAAGCTGTCGGTGGAGCGCATCCGCCGCGGCGAGAACACGATCTCGGTGACGGGCAACGTCCTGCGCGACTACCTCACCGACCTGTTCCCGATCCTGGAGCTGGGCACCAGCGCCAAGATGCTGTCGGTCGTCCCGCTGATGGCGGGCGGCGGCCTGTTCGAGACGGGCGCCGGCGGCAGCGCGCCGAAGCACGTCCAGCAGCTGGTCAAGGAGAACTACCTGCGCTGGGACTCCCTCGGTGAGTTCTTCGCGCTCGTTCCCTCCCTGGAGCAGTACGCGACCGCTACCGGCAACACCCGCGCGAAGGTCCTCGCGGACACGCTGGACCGCGCCACGGCGACCTTCCTCAACGAGGACAAGTCCCCGACCCGTCGCGTCGGCGGCATCGACAACCGCGGCAGCCACTTCTTCCTGTCCCTGTACTGGGCGCAGGAGCTGGCCAAGCAGACCGACGACGCGGACCTGGCCAAGGCCTTCGCCCCGCTCGCCGAGACGCTCACCGCGAGCGAGCAGAAGATCGTCGACGAGCTGAACGCCGTCCAGGGCAAGCCGGCCGAGATCGGCGGCTACTACCAGCCCGACCCGGCCAAGGCCGCCGCGGTCATGCGCCCGTCGGCCACCTGGAACGAGGCGCTCGCGTCCCTGAGCTGACGCGAGGGTCCTACGGGCCCGCTCCAGCGTCTCTGCCCCGGTCGGCCCTGTGCCCGGCCGGGGCAGAGCCGTGTCGTCCGGCGGATGTCCCGCACGAACGGCGTACCACGGCGCGAGTTCGCCGGCGTGGGCCGGTCTACTGGGCGGGGTAAGCCGAAGAAGAGGAGCAGGCCCATGGCTGTGGTGTTGTCCTTGCGCTGGCCCGGAGTGACGCCCGAGCAGTACGAGGCCGTCCGGGACGCGGTGCGCTGGGAGGAGCAGGTGCCGGAGGGCGTGAGCCTGCACGTGGCCTGGTTCGACGAGGGCGCGCTGCACGTCACCGACGTATGGGAAACGCAGCAGGACTTCGAGCGGTTCTTCGCGGAGCGGCTGACGCCGGCTGTCAAGGAAGCCGGCCTGCCCGGTGAACCGGAGGCCCGGTTCTCGCCGCTGCACCGGCGCTTCGTGTCCCCCGGCGTCAGTGGCGGCGCCTGACACCGCTAGCCGGGCAGCGCGAGCTCCAGGTCGAGCCACCGGGCCAGGTCATCGATCTCCCGGCCGATCTCCACGCTCATCGCCTGGGTGAATCGCTCGTCCTCGTGCACGGCATCGACCCGCAGCACTCCGGCCTTGCGGTCGGCGGTGGCGTCGAGCTTGCCCACCAGCCGGTCGCCGTACAGGATCGGCAGCGCGAAGCAGCCCCAGCGGCGCTTGGCGGCCGGCTTGTACATCTCCAGCTGGTAGTCGAAGCCGAAGGGTTCGGTGGTGCGCCTGCGGTCGTGGATCAGCCGGTCGAACGGCGACAGCAGGGCGGCGCGCCCGACGAACGGCTGCCCCGACCGGGCAGGATCGACACGCCACTTGCCCCGTACGCCCTCGACGACGGCCGGCTCACCGGCGTTCCCCACGTCCGCGGGCTCCACCTGGCACTCCGGGCCCCGGGCGCGGGCGATGCCGAGGGCGCGCAGCCGTCTGTCGTCCCGTAGGCGCAGCGCCTCGTGCACGGGGACCGCGGGTGTGTCGGGGCAGACGCGCTCGGCCAGGTCCCACAGCCGGTCGCCACCCATCCGTCCCGCCACGGCGGCCTCGCCGCGGTGCACCATGAGCTCCAGCAGCTTGGTGACATTGCGGTTGTCGCTCCACCCGCTGGATCTCCACGGCCGCGCGCAGGTGTCGGGCAGTTCGCGGGACGGCAGCGGCCCCGCGGCGCCGAGCCGGCGAGATGTCCCGGCGGCAGGCCTCGTTGGCCGCCACCCGCGTGCGGTGATACTCGCGCCAGGAGGTCGGCGTCCCGCGCTCGGGCCACTCGGCCATCTCGGCGCGGTACAGCGCGAGATCCTCACCGGGCCGGATCATCGCCCGCAGCTCCTGCAGCGTCCCGTCGGCGAGGGCGGCGCTCAGGTCGGCCGGTGCGTACCCGCGGGACCCGAGCCGGCTCCACGCCACGAGGTCGGCGTCGGGCGCGACGGCGGCCGTCGGGTCGACCTGGAGCAGGGTCAGCCGTCGTACGACGTCCAGCAGCCCACTCGGCCGCCGAGCGCCGTCCAGCAGCTGTGCGCGTACGGCGATTCGGCGGGCGTCGGTCCTGGAGAGCTCGTGGACGGTCATCCGCGTCACCAGTCCCGGGTGGCGATCAGTTCCTCCACATCGGCGTCCTCGAAACCGTAGGCGTTCGCCACGAACCAGAACTCCTCGGCTATCTCCTCCCGGGCCACGGTCTCGATGTCGAAGTCGTCGTCCTGAAGGTCGTTGAACTCGTCGGTGGCCGCCTGCGTCAGGACGTACAGCGCGGCGAGGCCGGCCGGCCGCTCCGCCTCGATGCGCTCGCACAGGCGCAGCAGGATCTCCTTGCACCGGTCCACCGCGTGGTCGGGGTAGTAACCGTCCCCGTAGAGCGCCTTGAGGAACGGGTGTGTGCTCACCTGCTGGTTGCTGATGTTCATGCTGTGATGGTGCACCACGCCACTGACAACGCCCCGGGAGCAGCCCTGATGACCTCTGCCGCACCGTCGTTCGAGCTGCTCCCCGGCGCCGCGGAGTCGCCGGTGATCCTCCATGTGCCGCACTCGGCACGGGAGATACCGCCGGAGGTGCGCGCGGGCATCGTGCTGGAGGACTCCGCGCTGGAGCGGGAGCTGGACCACATCGTCGACGCGCACACCGCGCGGCTCGCGGAGCGGGCGGCCGAGGCCTCGCAGGTCACCCCGTGGCGGTTCGTGAACCGGCTGTCCCGGCTGGTCGTCGACCCGGAGCGGTTCCCGGACGAGCGGGAGGAGATGCTCGCCGTCGGGATGGGCGCCGTGTACACGCGAACCACGCATCGGGAGGCGCTGCGGCCCGACGACTTCGATCCCGCGCCGTTGATCTCGCGCTACTTCGAGCCGTACGCCCGGGCGATGACCGACGCCGTCGCGCGGCGGCTGGCCGCCACGGGACGGGCCGTGATCATCGACGTGCACTCCTATCCCACCGCGCCGCTCCCCTACGAGCTCCACGGCGCGGGCCCGCGCCCGCCGGTCTGCCTGGGCACCGACTCCTTCCACACGCCGTCCGAGCTGCTCGCCGCGGCCCGGGCGGCGTTCGCCCCGTGCGGGGAGACGGGGCTGGACAGTCCGTTCAGCGGCACGTACGTCCCGCTGGAGTTCTACGGCGGCGATCCCCGTGTCAGTGCCCTGATGATCGAGCTCCGCCGGGACACGTACATGGCGGAGCCGGGCGGTCCGGCCGGTCCCGGACTCACCCGGCTCGCGCGGGCGCTGACGGCGCTGGTGGACGCCGCCGCACGCTGACCCGGTGGGTCAGGCCCGCAGCCACTCCGTGACCACGACCTCCCCGCCGGTGCGCAGCCGCAGGGCGAACGGCCCGTTCGGGGGTGCGGAGCTGGTGAAGCGGCCCATGTCGTCGGCCACGACGGGCGTGGCCGTCTGCGGGCCGCCGAGCACCTCGATCCGCGCCTGCTGCGGGGGCAGCACCTGCCCCATCAGCCCCTGCGCGGTCACCTCCACGTCGACGGTCACCTCCCCCGCGCGGAAGGTCAGCATCCGCGGGACGTCCGTCGCTCCCCTGACCGGAATGGCGTCCACCACCGAGTCGAACGTCAACTCGGCGATACGGGCGTCGAGATCGTGCAGCGCGAACGCCTCCACGGCGATCTGCCGCAGCTGGGCCGGCACGGGGTCCAGGATGGCGGCGGCCTGCCGGAGCTCCTCCTCCAGCAGCTCGACGTCGAACCCGTCGTCACCGAAGGGCTCGTCGCCCGTCACTTCGTCGTGCGTGTCGTCGTTCACAGCGCCCCCCGCGCGTCGAGTCGGGCCCTCAGCCGGCGCAGACAGCGCTGGCGCAGCGGACCGATGCTGCCCACGGCGATGCCCAGTGCGGCGGACACCTCCTGGTAGCTGGGCGGCGGCGAGGCCATCAGGACACGCAGCAACTGGCGGCAGCGTTCGCCGAGTTCCTCGAACTCCTGCCACATCCAGCGGATGCGCTCGGTCTCGGCGGCAGCCTCCTCGGAGTCCAGGAGCGACTGTTCGGGCGTACGGTCCTCGCTGACCCGGTCGAGCAGCTGCGGATCGCTCGTCACCGTCAGCCGCCTTAAGCTCTTGAGCACCTTCAGGCACTCGTGCCGTGCGGTGCTGGCGAGCCAGGACCCGGCCTTCTCGGGTTCACGGATGCGCCCGAGGTGCTGGGCGAAGCGGAACCAGACGGTCTGGTAGACCTCATGGGCGTCGGCGTCGTTGAGCCGGTGTGCGCGCACGACCGACCACACCAGTGGGCTCAGCCCTTCCACGAGCGCCTTCCAGGCCGCCGCGTCGCCGTCGACGGCGGACTGGACCAGCGCACCGACATCTGCTCGGTCCACAGCCCCACCCCTCGTGTACGGCAAGTCATCGTACGCCGCGGAGGGGATGGTTCCGACCCTCATGACCGAGGAGCCGGCTGCATGACGGGCACAGGGCGCCAGGTCGGGGGGCGAAGTGCCGGTACGTGCGCCCCCCGCACCTCCGCGTACCCGGAGTTCGCCGCGAGCATCTTGTACCGGGCGACACGCGGGTCGTTCTCCTGCTGTGCGGTCATGTGGGAGGCGATCATGCCGGCGACGAGGGGTGTGGCGAACGACGTGCCGCTCCAGTGCGCGAATCCCTCGAACATCACCTGGTCGGGCTTGGTGGCGCCGCCCTGCTCGCTCAACACGCCGGTGTGGCGCGGGGAGACGCAGGTGCAGGAGTAGCCGAAGCCGTAGCGGCAGGTGTCGTAGGTGGAGTGCTGGTAGACGTACGGCACGGGCGTGTCGAAGCCGGTGAGGACGCTGGTGAGCCGCTCGCCGGGCGCGTAGGCCTTCACCCAGGCGCCGTGGTTGCTGAAGCAGGCGCCGTACTCGCCGTCGCCGCGCAGCGCGCCGACCGACAGCACCGCGTCCTGGTAGTCGGACAGGTCGGCGTAGGCGGCGGGCCAGAACGGCGTGGCGCTGCCGTTGTTGCCGGCCGCGGCGACGAGCAGGGTGCGCTGTTCGCGCAGCTCCTGCATGAAGGCCTCGACGCCGAGCAGGCCGTCGGTGCGGCCGTTGGAGGTGCCGGCGGAGAGGCTGAGGATGTCGGGCCAGCCGCCCGCGTCGACGGCCTCGAAGAGCTTCTCGCCGAACTCGGACTCCAGGATGGCGCCCGCGTCGTTGAGGGAGTTGCGGACCGTGATGGTCGTGTTGGGTGCGACGGCGGCGACGAGTCCGGCGATGAACGTGCCGTGGCCGACGTACTGCTGGAGGACGCCGTCGTCGTCGCACTCCTTGATCTGCGCGTCGCCGTCGGTGTGGGCGAGCAGCGGGGAGGAGCGGAAGTCGCGCATCAGGCCGGTGTCGATGACCAGGACGCCGACGGCGCTGTCCGCGTCGTGGCTGCCCTCCGCCACCGCGGGGTTGAGTCCCTCGGCCTGCGCGACGGGGGCGGGCTCGTCGCCGGGGCAGGAGTTGACCGCGATCGACACCAGGTGGTTGCGGCTGACCAGCCGGCGTCCGGCGCGGCCCTCGGTCTCCCGCAGGGCGCGCAGGGCGTGCGCGACGGGGCGGTCGCCGCCCCGGTCGCCCTCGCCGGGGTCGCCGACCTGGATACGGGTGATGCCCGAGCGGTTGGTCTGCGGGCTCACCCGGCGCACGTTGTCCTGCACCAGTTCGGGCTCGGCGGTGAAGTGCGCGCGTACGGTGTCCTCGACGAGACGGGCGTCCTCACCGTCGCGGACGAGCACATAGCCCTTCTCGTAGATGAACTCTGCGGAGTCGTCCGGCCCCATCGCTAGGGGGACGTCGGGCATGGAGCGCTGGATCTGCTCGAACTGCTCGTGGAATCGCTGTGGTGCCATGGCGGGTCCTCCCCCTGAGGCGACGTTCGTCAGTCAGAGCCGTGCGGTCACTGATTGATACAGCGCCAAACCGGTGTGGCACGGTTCCGTGGCAACTACCATCCGTGGAGTGACAGCGGGAAGCGACTCGGTTCTCGAACTGCTGCCGATGGTGTTCGCCGCCCCGAACGACGCACTGGCGAGGGCGGAAGGGGTGCTCGACGCCGATCCGTCGCCGTTGCACGCCTCCGTCGCCCACCAGGTGATCGGCATCTGGCAGCGGGATTGGGGCGACATGCGCCTCGCCCTCCATCACCTGCGGCGTGCCCGGGATCTCGCGGCGCGCGCGGATTCGGCCGACCGGGAGGCGGACGTCCTGGCGGCGCTCGGGGTCGCGTTGGTGCATGCGGGGCGCACTCAGCAGGGGCTGGCCGCGCTGGAGCGCGGGGTCGCGCGCGGGAGCGGACACACCCGCGCCCGGGTGCTGTTCCGCCGGGCCTACGCGCGCTGGGTCCTGGGCCACCACCGCGAGGCGCTGGAGGACGTGCGCAAGGCGATCCCCGTGCTGCGGCAGGCGGAGGACGTCATCTGGACGGCGCGGGCGCTGACGCTGCGGGCGACGGTGCATCTGGCGCTGGGCACGGTGGACCGCGCGGACGCCGACTTCACCGCGGCCGAGGCGCTGTGGGACACCACGGGCCAGGAGCACGACAAGGCCGACGCGGTGGAGAGCCGGGGCCTCGCCGCGTTCCGCTCGGGCGACATCCCGGCGGCGCTGCGGCTGCTCGACGAGGCCGAGGAGCGGTACGCCAAGCTCGGCACGCCGACCTTCATGCTCAACATCCGCCGCTGCGAGGTGCTGATGGCCGCGGGGCTCGCCCCGGAGGCGCTGGCCGAGGCCGACGCGGCGATCGCCGTGCTCGACGGCATCGGCGGCCAGTCCACCCGCAAGGCCGAGCTGCTGCTGGCCGCCGCGCGCGCCGCCCGGCTGGCGGGCGAGGCGCACACCGCGATCGCGCGCGCCGACATGGCCGTACGGCTCTTCGCCGGGCAGCGGCGCAGCTGGTGGGAGACGCATGCCCGGCTGGTGCTGATCGAGGCGCGGGTGGCCGCCGGGCGCAGTTCGGGGCGGCTGGTGGCCGACACTGCGGCGGTCGCCGAACGGCTGGCCTTCTTCGGCGCGCCGGCCGCGCCGCAGGCCTCGCTGCTCGCGGGCCGGATCGCGCTCACCCTGGGCTGGCGGGCGGATGCCGAGCAGCATCTGGCCGTCGCCGCCCGCAGCCGGCGCAGCGGTCCGCCGCTGGCGCGGATGACGGGCTGGGCGGCGCAGGCGCTGCGGGCCCGGGCGGCGGGGTCCGGGCGGGGCGTCCTGGAGGCCTGCCGGCGTGGCCTGGACGTGCTGGACGCCCACCGGATGACGCTCGGCGCGTCGGAACTGCGGGCGCGCGCCACCGAGCAGGGCGCCGAACTCGCCGCGCTGGCCCAGCAGGCCAGTCTCGACTCCGGCAGTCCGCGGCGGCTGCTGGTGTGGAGCGAGCGCTGGCGGGCCACCGCGCTGTCGACCCCGCCGACCCGGCCGCCGGCCGCCCCGCAGCTGCAGGGGGCCCTGACCGCGTTCCGGGTGATAGCGGCCCGCGCGGAGGAAGCCCGTATGGACGCGCGGCCCGTTCCGGCGCTGGAGCGTGAACAGCGGCGCCTGGAGCGGGAGATCCGGTCCCGGACGCTGCATCTGCGCGGCGACACGCCCGGCGACGGCTACCGCTTCGAGCCGGGCCGGCTGCTTCAGCGGCTGGGCGACGACGTCCTGCTGGCCGAACTCGCCGTGCTGGACGGGCGGGTTCAGGTGCTGCTGTGCGGGCAGGGGCGGGTGCGCCGGTTCGAGGCCGGGCTGCTGGCGGAGGCGGAGACCGAGGCCGAGCACGTCCAGGCCGGGCTGCGGCGGCTGGCCCATCCGGGAGCGGAGGCACGGCTTCCGATCGTCGAGGCCGCGGGGCGGCGCCTGGAGGAGCTGCTGCTCGGTCCGGCCGCGGCCCATCTGGGCGACGGCCCCGTCGTGGTCGTACCGCCCGCCCGGCTGCACCAGGTTCCGTGGGCGCTGCTGCCGTCGCTGCGCGAACGCGTGCTCAGCGTGTCGCCGTCGGCCAGCAGCTGGCTGCGCGCACGGGAGACCGAACCGCCGCCCGGCGGGCGTCAGGTGCTGGTGCGCGGTCCTGGTCTCGCGACCGGTGGCGCGGAGGTACCGCACCTCGCCTGCCGGTACGGCGGTGCGGTCGTCCTGGAGCACGCCGACGCGCGCGTGCCCCGCGTACTGGAGGAACTCGACGGGGCCGCGCTGGCCCATATCGCGGCCCACGGCACGTTCCGCGCGGACAGCCCCCTGTTCTCGTCGCTGCGCATGGCCGACGGGCCGATCGTCGTGCACGACTTCGAGCGCCTGGACCGCAGCCCGTACCGCATCATCCTCTCCTGCTGCGACACCGCCCGCTTCGCCTCCGTCGGCGCCGACGAACTGCTCGGCCTGGTCACCGCGCTGCTGCCGCTGGGCACGGCGGGCGTGGTGGCGGCGAGCGCGCCCGTCAACGACGCCGCGGTGGTGCCGCTGATGCTGGCGCTGCACAAGCGCCTGAGCGAGGGGCTCTCCCTGGCGGAGGCACTGCGCGACGCCCGGGCGGCACTGCCGGGCGACGCGCTGCACCAGGCGACGGGGTGGGCGTTCTCGGCGTTCGGAGCGGCCTGACCTGTCTCATCGGGCCGACCGGATGAACTCCCTTACGCCGACTGCGCGTCCGGCAGCTCCACCAGCCACGGCAGTGCGCCGCGGTCGCTGGCGCCGAGGCGGGCGTAGGCGCTGTACAGGTGGTTGCCGACCGTGCGGACGGACAGGGTGAGCTTCTCGGCGATCTGCCGGTTGCTCAGTCCCGCGGCGGCCAGCGTGACGATCTGCCGTTGCCGGGCGGTCAGTTCGCCCAGGACCAGCCCGGACAGCGCCGGGGTGCGGGCGCCCTGGCAGCGACGGGCCAGGGCGACGGCACGCGTGCGTGCGGTGCGGGCGGCGCGCGGGTCGCGGTGGGCCCGCACGGCCTGGGCGTGCGCCTCGGCCGCGAAGAGCAGGAAGCCGCGCTCCTCCAGCTGTTCGGCCACCCGGTCGAGCGCGGCACCGTCCCCCTGGGCGAGCGCGTCGGCGTGCGCGGCGAAGACACCGGTCAGGCGGCCCTCGGCGAGCTCGGGGGTGCCCAGGCGGACGGCGTCGTAGGCGTCGCCGGCGAGCGCCTCGACAGCCGCGTCGCCCTCGCCGGTCGGCGCGCCGAGAGCCCCGTATGCATCGCCGACGTTCGCGGGGGCAGCCCCGTCCGCATCGCTGATGCCGGCCGAGGCCCCCTCGGCATCGCCGCGCACCGTCGTCGGCCGGGTGACCGCCCCACCCCCGTGGGGGCGGCCACCCAGGATCTCCTGCGCGGCCGTCGTGTCACCCGACTGCGCTGTGGCGAGGGCGAGTTCGAGGCGGCAGGACGGATCGGCGCCGCCGTCCCGCAGCGCCTCCCGCGCCCACGCCGCCGCCTCCCGCAGCTCGCCGCGCAGCCGCGCGAACCGGGCGCGTACGGCCGCGTACCCGGCCGGCACCGGTGCGCCCTCCGCCACCAGCCACTCCCCCACGGGCGTCGGCATCTCCCGTACGTCCGCCCGCTCGATGCGGCGGGTCAGCGCGGCGCGCTCGGCGTCGAGGGCGGGGCCGCACTGGTCCGGCGTACGGGACAGCCGCCTCGCCCGCAGCCTGCCGGCCGCGGCCCGCAGCACCGGGCCGTGCAGGGGGTGGGCGAGGCGGACGGCGCCCTCGTCGTCGACGTGGACCAGGGCGCCGGCCTCCAGGCGTTCGAGGGTGTGCAGATCGAGTCGGTCCTGCTCCAGGTCCAGTGGCAACGGCTCGGCGAAGGCTAGGCGTTCGAGGATGTCGCGCTCGCCGGAGCAGGTGCGGTCGAGTACCGGTGCGGTGCGCTCGCGTACCGTCGTGGTGACCGGCAGCCGGCCGCGCCACGCCCACTCGTCCCGGTCCGGGACCCGGGTCAGCAGCCCTCGCCCGCGCACCGCGTCCACCAGGTCGCGCAGCAGCCGGAGGTCCCCCTGGCACAGATGGTGCAGCCGGTTCACGGTGAGCGGCTCCAGGGCCGCGCCCGCGGCTCCGCCCGACAGCAGGTGGGCGGTCTCCTCCCTGGGCAGCGGCTCCAGGGTGAGGCGGGGCAGGAGTTCGCCGGTCCACAGGCGGGAGACGGCACCCGGGACCGGGGCGCCGTCGGTGGTGACGACCAGAAGACGGGTGCGTCCGTGCACGGCCAGCTGGTGGACGAGGGCGGCCGAGGCGTCGTCGAGCAGATGCGCGTCGTCCACGAGCAGCAGCCGTACGCCGGACAGGTGCTGGACGGCGCCGTGCAGGGAGGCGGTCTCGGGTACGAGGTGCGCGAACGCGGCGAAGCGGATCCGGCGCGTCTCGGGGGTGCCGGCCACCCGGGCGCAGTCGGTGCCGCGGACGGCCTCGGTGACGAGCCGGGTCTTGCCGCAGCCCGCCGGTCCGGTGATCACGATGCCGTGCCGGCCGGCGGTCAAGGCACCTCGGACCAGTTCGAGTTCGTCCTCCCGGCCGGTGAACGGCCAGGGCAGTTCCAGGGTCTTCGCGTCACGTTCCCAAGGCATCACGGCATTAGGAGCGCGGTGACTCACCCTTGATACAGGGGTACTTGAGTAGCCCCCGACTCAGGCGCCCGCGGCGGTCCGACGGCACCCTGTTCGCATGACCGCACGCTACTGCTCCCTCGCGCAGCAGCCGGCCCCCGCTTTCGCACCGGGGCTGGCCGCCGAGCGGCTCAGTGCGCTCATCGGCGGACGCCGGATGTGGGTCAACGGCACCGTGCTGCATTACCACTTCTTCGACCGGGAATCCGACGGATCCGTGATCCCCGACCCGGAGACCGGCAGGGCCCGGCATGTGTCGTGGGTCGGCAGCAAGGAGCAGCGGGACGTCGTGCGCGAGTGCTTCCAGGAGTGGCAGGGCCTGGGCATCGGCCTGTCCTTCGTGGAGGTGGCCGACCGGTCGGAGGCCGAACTGCGCATCGGGTTCCAGCTCGGCGACGGCTCCTGGTCCACCGTGGGCAAGGACGCGCTCGGGGTCGGCCTGAACGAACGCACCATGAACTTCGGCTGGGACCTGACCGTGCCCGGGGAACGCGGCACGGCCCTGCACGAGATCGGGCACGCGCTCGGCCTGCTGCACGAGCACCAGAGCCCGTTCGCCGGGATCCACTGGGACGACGAGGCCGTGTACGCCGATCTGGCGGGCCCGCCGAACTTCTGGAGCCGGGACAAGACGTTCTTCAACATCCTGCGCAAGCTGGACCCGAACGAGGTCAACGGCTCCGCGTGGGACCCGCACTCGATCATGGAGTACCCCTTCTCGGCCGGGCTGATCCTGGAGCCGGAGCAGTTCCGCGGGGGCCTCAACCCACCGGGCGTGCTGTCCGAGGCCGACAAGGAGTTCGTCCACCGCTGGTACCCGCCGGTCCGGACGCCGGGGCCGCGGGAGCTGGTGCCGTTCCGTTCGGTGCCGCTGCGGCTCGGGCCGGCCGAGCAGGCCGACTTCGTCGTGGAGCCACCGGAGACCCGCGAGTACACCCTGGGCACCTTCGGCGACAGCGACACCGTCGTCGTGGTCTTCGAGGAGCGGGACGGCGAACCCCGCTACCTCACCGCCCAGGACGACGGCGGCACCCCGCACAACGCCACGGTCAGGGCCCGACTCGTCAAGGGCCGCCGCTACTACGTCCGGGTGCGTCTGTACTCCAGCTGGGGGTCGGGGGAGACAGCGGTCATGTGCTGGTGACGGCACGGATCGGCAGACGCGCACGGACGTCTCAGTCCACTGTCCGGCGCCGGGGGAAGTGAGCGGGACGCCACCTTCGGGGGAGGGTGACGTCCCGCTCACGCCGTTTCCGCGCCCGCCACGCCCTGTCCGGGCCCCCTTGCCTCGCATGCAGGACACACCTAACCTGACTTTGTGCCGCTAATAAACAAATCCCGAACGCACAATGCCGTGCCGGGCAACCGCAGCACCCTGACCCGCCTCCGCATAGCCCTCACCGCCTTCTTCGCCCTCGACGGCTTCCTCTTCGCCGGCTGGGTCGTCCGTATCCCCGCCATCAAGGAACAGACCGGCGCCTCCGCCAGCGCCCTCGGCCTCGCCCTCCTCGGCGTGTCCGCAGGCGCCGTCCTCACCATGACCCTCACCGGTCGGCTGTGCCGTCGCCACGGCACCCACCAGGTCACCGTCGTCTGTGCGGTCCTGCTCTCCCTCAGCGTCTCCCTGCCCCCGCTCACCCACTCCGTGCTCGCCCTCGGCTCGGTACTCGTCGTCTTCGGCGCCGCCTACGGCAGCATCAACGTCGCCTTCAACAGCGCCGCCGTCGACCTGGTCGCCGCCCTGCGCCGGCCCGTGATGCCCAGCTTCCACGCGGCCTTCAGCCTGGGCGGCATGGTCGGCGCGGGGCTCGGCGGGCTGGTCGCGGGGGCCCTCTCCCCGACCCGGCATCTGCTGGGCCTCGCCGTGATCGGGCTGGTGGTGACGGCCGTGGCGGGCCGTACGCTGCTGCGCCACGAACCGCCTACGGCCGCGGGCCCCGTACAGCCCGAGAGCGGCGCCCCGCGCCGCCCGGACACCAGGACCCGCTGGCTGGTGATCGTCTTCGGCCTGATCGCCCTGTGCACTGCCTACGGCGAGGGCGCCATGGCCGACTGGGGCGCCCTCCACCTCGAACAGGACCTGGACGCCTCCCCCGGCGTCGCCGCCGTCGGCTACTCCTGCTTCGCGCTGGCCATGACGATCGGCCGCCTCAGCGGCACGGCCCTCCTCGAACGGCTCGGCCACGGCCGTACCGTCGTCGCGGGCGGCGCCACCGCGGCGGCCGGGATGCTGCTCGGCTCGCTCGCGCCCTCCCTGTGGGCGGCGCTGCTCGGCTTCGCGATCACGGGGCTCGGTCTCGCCAACCTCTTCCCCGTGGCCGTCGAACGCGCGGGCACTCTCGCCGGCCCGAACGGCGTCGCCACCGCCTCCACCCTCGGCTACGGCGGCATGCTCCTCGGACCGCCCGCCATCGGCTTCATGGCCGACTGGTTCTCCCTGCCCGTGGCCCTCACCAGCGTCGCGGTGCTGGCCACGATCGCCACACTGATCGCCCTCGCGACCCGCCGCGTGACGCCGAACTGACCGAAGTGGTCGTGTCACCGCGTCCGGTGTGCACGAGGGTGTCACCCGGCAGGGTCAGCAGCCGGACCGGGCTCGACTCGACGACGGTCGGGAATCGGCGCCGAAGCGGCATGCGGCCGCCGTGAAGGCCTGCTCGGAGGCCGTACGACCGTCCCGTCACCCCCGGCCCGCCCGCGAACAGCGCGAGGACATGCCGTAGGCCGGTTCGGCCCCCTGCACCCGGTCCCGGGTCCGGACGGGCCTGCCGGCCGCCGCCCGCCCCACCCCGGCTGCGCATCATGACCGGATGGCCCGACTCCACGACATCGTCATCGACCGTGCCCGTCCGGCCGCCACGGCCCGTTTCTGGGCCGCCGCCCTCGACGACTACGCCGCCGCCCCCTACGACGACGCCGAGCTCGCCCGGCTGCGCGCGCAGGGTATCGACGCCCCCGAGGACGACCCAACCGTCCCCGTCGAGCCCCGGATCCGCGGGCCTCGCCTGTGGTGTCAGCTCGTTCCGGAGCCCAAGCGCGCGAAGAACCGCCTGCACCTGGACCTGCCCTCCCCCACCCCGGAGACCGAGCCCGACCGCCTCACCGCCCTCGGCGGGACCGTCCTGGCCCGGCACGACGACCACTGGCTCCTGGCCGACCCCGAAGGCAACGAGTACTGCCTGCTCCCCGCCCCGCCCTGAGGGCTGCGCACCGATGGCCCACCCACCTGCCATCAGCGCTCAAGGCCGCCCCTGTGCAGGGCCGCACTCGCCCGGAACCGGATGCGCCCGCAGCGATCGTGCTCTTCCTCGGACGCGTCCGGAGGACAAGAGCAATGGTGGGAGAGCCACACACAACGGAAAGGCACTCCCTTCGACCGCACTCCATCCGGCACACTCGCCCGCATGGAGACCGCTGACTTCGTCCGAACCCTGGACCGCGAAGGACTGCTGCTGGCCGCGGCCGCCGAGGAGGCCGGGGTCGACGCCAAGGTGCCGACTTGCCCGGACTGGCAGGTGCGGGACCTGCTGCGGCACACAGGGGCGGTGCATCGGTGGGCCGCCGCGTTCGTCGCCCAGGCGCACACCTCGCCCCGGCCCTTGAGTGACGGCCCCGACCTCGACGGCCCCGAGCTCGTGGCCTGGTACCGGGACAGCCACCGGCACCTGGTCGACACCCTCGACGGAGCCTCACCCGATGTGGAGTGTTGGACCTTCCACCCCGCGCCCAACCCGTCGCCCCTGGCCTTCTGGGCCCGACGGCAGGCCCATGAGACGACCGTCCACCGCTTCGACGCGGAGTCGGCGCGCGGCGGCACACCGACCGGTATCGCCCCGGAGTTCGCGGTGGACGGGATCGACGAACTGCTGCGCGGCTTCCATGCCCGCCCCAGGAGCAGGGTCCGCACGGAGGAACCGCGCCTGCTGCGAGTGCGGGCCTCGGACGCGGGCGTGGACACCGATGCGGTGTGGACCGTACGGCTGTCGGCGGAGCCGCCCGTGACCACGCGGGAGGAATCGGAGGGGGACGGAGACGCGGACGCCGAACTGGCCGGTCCCGCCGCGCAGTTGTACCTGGCGTTGTGGAACCGGCTGCCGGTGCCCAGCGTGACCGGTGATGCCTCGCTCGCCGCGCTGTGGCGGGAGAAGTCGGCGATCGGCTGACTCCGGTGACGGGCGGTCAGCCGACCGGGCCGCCCGCCAGCATCCGAGTCAACACCGCACGCTGCACCGGCAGCACATCACCGTGCAGCGAGCGCCCCTTCGCCGTGAGCGCCACCTTCACACCCCGCCGGTCCTCCGCGCACATCCCGCGCTCGACCAGCCCGTCCTTCTCCAGCCGGGCGATCAGCCGCGACAGCGCGCTCTGGCTCAGGTGAACGCGCTCGGAGATCTCCTGGACGCGGTAGGAGCAGGCACCGACCGCCAGCACGTCAAGGACCTCGAAGTCGCTGGCGCACAGCCCGTGTTGATGGAGGGCACGGTCGAGTTCGCACTGCGTGCGCGCATGCAGCGCCAGAATGTCCCGCCACTGGTCCACGAGCGCCTGTTCGGCCTTCTTCGCCGCCATGGGCGCACCGTAGCAGAGATCCGCGTTCATTGCATCGGCATTAAATGCATTTGCATTCGATGCATGCGCATGTACTGTCGTCGCATGACCTCTCCGCTCACCCACCCCACGTCCGCGGGTCGTTGGACGCCCCGCCTGTGGGGCACCCTCCTGGTGCTGTGCGCCGCGATGTTCCTGGACGCGCTGGACGTGTCGATGGTCGGTGTCGCCCTGCCGTCCATCGGCGCCGACCTGGGCCTGTCCACCTCGACCCTGCAATGGATCGTCAGCGGCTACATCCTGGGCTACGGCGGCCTGCTCCTCCTCGGCGGACGGACCGCCGACCTGCTGGGCCGCCGCCAGGTGTTCCTGGTGGCCCTCGCCGTCTTCGCGCTCGCCTCCCTGCTCGGCGGGCTCGTCGACTCGGGTCCGCTGCTGATCGCCAGCCGCTTCGTCAAGGGCCTGGCCGCCGCCTTCACCGCGCCCGCCGGCCTGTCCATCATCACCACGACCTTCGCCGAGGGCCCGGTACGCAACCGCGCGCTGGCGATCTACACCACCTGCGGCGCCACCGGCTACTCGATGGGGCTCGTCTTCTCGGGCCTGCTCACCGAGGCCAGTTGGCGCCTGACCATGCTGCTGCCCGCGCCCGTCGCCCTGATCGCGCTGTTCGCGGGGCTGAAGCTGCTGCCGCGCAGCGAGCGGGAGAAGAGCACCGGCGGGTACGACGTCCCGGGCGCCGTCCTCGGCACCGCCTCGATGCTGCTGCTCGTCTTCACGGTCGTCGAGGCGCCGGAGGTGGGCTGGGGCTCCCTGCGCACCATCCTGTCCTTCATCGCGGTCGCCGTCCTGCTGGCCGCCTTCGTCGCCGTCGAGCGACGCAGCCCGAGCCCGCTGATCCGGCTGGGCGTGCTGCGTTCGGGTCCTCAAGTACGGGCTCAGCTGGGCGCGTTGACGTTCGTCGGCAGCTACATCGGCTTCCAGTTCCTGGTCACGCTGTACATGCAGCAACTGCTCGGCTGGTCGGCGCTGCACACCGCGCTGGCCTTCCTGCCGGCGGGCGCGCTCGTGGCGCTGTCGGCGACGAAGGTCGGGGCGATCATCGACCGGTTCGGTACGGCCCGGCTGATCGCGATCGGCTTCGCCCTGATGGTCGCCGGCTACATCCTGTTCCTGCGCATCGACCTCGACCCGGTCTACGCGGCGGTGATCCTGCCCACCATGCTGCTGGTCGGCTCGGCCTTCGCGCTCACCTTCCCCTCGCTCAACGTCCAGGCCACGAACGGCGTCGACGAGCACGAGCAGGGCATGGTCTCCGGGCTGCTCAACACCTCGGTCCAGGTCGGCGGCGCGCTGTTCCTGGCCGTTGTGACGGCGGTCCTGACGGCGAACGCGCCCGAGGAGCCGGGGGCGTCCCCGCAGGCCGTCCTCGACAGCTACCTGCCCGCCCTGGTGGTGATCACGGTGATCGCGGTCGCGGGCCTGCTGATCTCCCTCACCGGACTGCGCACCCGTCGTACACAGCAGACCGTCGTGGTCGCCAAGTCCACATCCCAGGAGGCGGAACGCGTCACGGTACGCGACTAGGGGGCCGCCTCCGACACCGTGCGCCCGGCGGAGCCTGCTTGCTCCGCCGGGCGCACGCCTGTGAAACTCCGCGTGTGACCACGTATGGGGGGCGGCGCAGTCAGGCCGAGCGGGACGTGATCACGGTGGAGATCGGATACGCCCTGTGCAGTGCGGCGTTCGCGGCGGCCGTGTTGTTCGGGGCCGTCGCGGGACCGGCGTTCGCCTTCGACCTGTCGGCCGGGGCGCGCGGCACGCTCGTCGCGGCCGGGGCGACCGCGGCCGCCGTGCTCTTCGTCGCCCGCGTCGTCAGCGTGCTGGTCCGCTTCGGGCAGTCACGCGCCGCCCGGGACGGGGCTGCTCAGCCCAGCCAGCCCGGCCGTACCAGCCCCGACTCATAGGCCAGGACGACGAGTTGGGCCCGGTCGCGGGCGCCGAGCTTCACCATCGTGCGGCTGACGTGGGTCTTCGCGGTGAGGGGGCTGACCACCAGGCGGCGGGCGATCTCCTCGTTGGACAGGCCGATGCCGACCAGCGCCATCACCTCCCGCTCGCGCTCGGTGAGTTCGGTGAGCGCACCGGCGGCCGCGGGCTCCTTGGAGCGGGCGGCGAACTCGGCGATCAGGCGTCGCGTCACCCCCGGCGAGAGCAGGGCGTCCCCCTCCACGACCGCCCGTACGGCGCGCAGGAGTTCCTCGGGCTCGGTGTCCTTGACCAGGAAGCCGGAGGCGCCCGAGCGGATGGCCTCGAAGACGTACTCGTCGAGCTCGAAGGTGGTCAGCATGACCACCTTGACGCCGTTCAGGGCACCGTCCTCGGTGATCCGGCGGGTCGCGGCCAGGCCGTCCAGGACCGGCATGCGGATGTCCATCAGGACGACGTCGGGCCGCAGTTCGCGCACCTTGCGCAAGGCCTCCTCGCCGTCGGACGCCTCCCCCGCCACCTCGATGTCCGGCTGCGCGTCGAGCAGCGCACGGAAGCCGGCCCGCACCAGTGACTGGTCGTCGGCGAGCAGTACCCGGATCACCGGTCCTCCTTGGTCTCGGCAGAAGCCTTCAACGGCAGTACGGCGAGCACCCGGAACCCGCCGTCGGCACGCGGGCCCGCCTCGATCGTGCCACCCAGCGCGGCCGCCCGCTCCCGCATTCCGGCGAGTCCGTTGCCGCTGCCGCCCGCGTCGGCGCCGGTCGCCGGACCGTCGTCGTCGATACGCAACCGTAGCGTCGCTCCGTCGTCCTGATCGAGGTGCACGCGCGCGTGACGCGATCCCGAGTGGCGTACGACGTTGGTGAGGGCCTCCTGGACGATCCGGAACGCGGCGAGGTCGGTGCCGGGCGGGAGGCGGGGCGGCTCGCCCTCAACCTCGACGGTGAGGCCCGCGCCGGCCGCCTGCTCCACCAGTTCGGGCAGCCGGTCCAGGCCGGGTGCCGGGGCGCGCGGCGCGTCGCCGGGGGTGCGCAGCGTGTCGAGGACCTGGCGGACCTCGCCGAGCGCCTCCTTGCTCTGGGCCTTGATGGTGGTGAGCGCCGTGCGCGCCTGCTCGGGGTCGGTGTCGAGGAGCGCGAGGCCGACGCCCGCCTGCACATTGATCACGCTGATGCTGTGCGCGAGGACGTCGTGCAGCTCGCGGGCGATCCGCAGCCGCTCCTCGTCGGCCCGTCGCCGCGCCGCCTGCGCCCGCTCGGCCCGCTCCCGCGCCCACTGCTCGCGCCGGGTCTTGGCCAGCTCCGACACCGCCAGAACGGCCGCGACCCAGGCGGCGATCACGCCCTCCTGCCCCCAGGGGGCGGCCGAGTCGCCGGACGGCGGCAGCCACTCGTACAGCCAGTGGGCCACCAGCGCGTGCCCGGCCCAGAACACCCCGATCGCCGCCCAGGCGGCCCTGCGATGTCCCATGACGATCGCGTTGAAGCAGGCCACGGCGACGGCCACGAAGACCGGCCCGTAGGGATACCCGGCGCCCAGGTACACAGTGGCGGCCACCGCCGTGCCGAACACGACGGCCACCGGATACCGCTTGCGCCACAGCAGCAGTCCCGCCGCCACGAACAGCAGCACGCGCGCGAAGGGGTCGAGGGCCTCCCGGTCGTCCAGTTGCCCCCGAGCCGCGAAGTTCGAGCCGGCCAGCACGAAGACGGTGATCAGGACGGTGGAGCGCCAGGGCAGGCGAGGAGCGCGCTCCTCGCCGTCCTCCCGGTTCCACCACGGCGGCCCGTGCCGCCACCACATCGGCGGACCGCCGCCCCGGCGTCCCTGCTGCTCGTCCATGTCCGCCACGCTAGACGCGACGGCGGCCGGGCGGCGTCACCCGCGCGTGGTGATCACACGTACTCCCGGCGAAGTACGTCCGCGGCCTCGGCCTCCCTGATCCGCAATCGCCGCAGCCGCCGTGGCATCCACCAGTTGGCCCGCCCGGCGAGCCGCATCGTCACCGGCAACAGGACGACCCGGACGAGGGTGGCGTCGACGAGGATCGTCAGGGCCGTGCCGACGCCGAGTTCCTTGAGGAAGACGACGCCCGACGTGGCGTACGAGAGGAAGGAGAGGGCCAGGATCCCGGCCGCTGCGGTGATCAGGGGCGCACTGCGCCGGATGCCCTCGCCGACCGCCCGCTCGGTGTCCCCCGTGCGCTCGTGCTCCTCCTTGATGCGGGCCGGCAGGAAGACCTCGTAGTCCATGGACAGCCCGTACGCCACGCAGAACATCGGCACCGGGATGCTCGGCTCGATCGAGCCCGTCGGCGTGAAGCCGAGCAGCCCGGCCAGATGTGCGAGCGCCTCGTCGAGCTGCTGATGCTCGCCCTGTGCCGCACCGGCCGCCCGTCGGACGCGCTCACCGCGTACGAGGCGGCTCGGCGCAGGCCGGCCGAGGCCCTGGGCGCGGAACCCGGGGCCCGCACTGCGCTCACTGCACGCACGGATCCTGCGCCAGGACCCGGAACTGCTGCCGTCGCCGCCGGTACCCGTGGTCTGACGATCCGCGCCGGCCTACCGTCGCCCCTCCACCGGGCCGTCCACCAGGCCCACCCCTTGCGCGAGCCGGGCCACCGCGTGCCGGAAGAACGTCTCCCTGTCCTCCACGACCCGGTTGAACTGCCCGAACAGCTCGAAACCGACGAGCCCGAAGAGCTCGCCCCAGGCGGCGATGAGCGCCGCGACCGCCGCCGGAGGGAGGTCGGGGGCCAGGTCGGCGGCCATGCGCTCGGCCTCGGGCCGCAGGTCGGCGGGCAGCGGCGGGGGTTCGGTGAGGGCGGAGCCGTGATGGGCGTCGCGGACGATGCCGATGAAGACGAGTCCGACGCGGGAGGCGGGCGGGACGGTGGTGGCGGGGGCGGTGTAGCCGGGCACGGGCGAGCCGTAGATCAGCGCGTACTCGTGCGGATGCCGCAGGGCCCAGTCGCGTACGGCCTGCGCGACCGCCGTCCAGCGCTGTACGGGGCCGTCGGCCGCGGCCTTCTCGCGCGCCGCTTCGGCACTCTCCCCGATGGCGTTGTAGGCGTCGATGATGAGAGCGGTCAGCAGGTCGTCGCGGCTGGGGAAGTACCGGTAGAGCGCGGAGGAGACCATGCCGAGTTCGCGGGCCACGGCGCGCAGCGACAGCTTGGCGGCGCCCTCGGCCGCGAGCTGTCTGCGCGCCTCGTCCTTGATGGCGGCGGTGACTTCCATCCGGGCGCGGGCGCGGGCGCCCTGTGCGGTGCTGCTGCTCATGACAGGCAGTCTCCCACGAACAGCGGAGCAGTGCACCAATTCGAGAGCACTGCTCTTGCTTTGGATCAGCGATCTCGTGCACACTGCTCTCAAGCGAGAGCACCGCTCTCTCAATCGGGAACTCCGGGGAGTCACCATGTCGTCGCCGTACTACCTCAAGGGCAGCCCGCTCAACGTCCGCCTCAACAGCGTCATCGGCTGGCTGGCCCGGCACGGTCTGAGTCTCGCGGGCACGGCGGAGATGTCCGTGCGCGGACGCAAGAGCGGCAGGATGCAGCGCATTCCGGTCAACCCGCACACCTACGAGGGCACGCAGTACCTCGTCTCGGCACGCGGCCACTCCCAGTGGGTGCGCAACATGCGTGCCGCCGCCGGCGGGGAGCTGCGGGTCGGACGCAGGGTCCGTGAGTTCACCGCGGTGGAGCTTCCCGACGCGGAGAAGCTCCCGATCCTGCGGACCTACCTGGAGAAGTGGGGCTGGGAGGTCAACCAGTACTTCAACGGGGTCACCGCGAAGTCCTCCGACGAGGAGATCGTCGCGGCCGCCCCGGATCACCCCGTCTTCCGGATCACCGTCAAGAAGTGACCCGGGTGGCGCTCAGGAGGTGGCCTCGTCGCCCGCCACCACCGGACGGCGGTCCAGCGCGGTCAGGGCGCGGTGGGCCATCGGGTGGGTACGGACGATGTCGGCCAGCGACGTGGAGCCCCGGGTGATGTCCATGAACGCCTTCCAGGCCGGCCGGAAACCGGTCAGGGTGGCGTGGAAGAGGCCGGGCCGGCGCTCGAACACCGTCAGCAGCCGCTTGCCGACGCTCATCTCGACGCCGAGGCCCGCCTTGACCGCGAAGGCGTAGTTCAGGGCCTGGCGCCGGGTGTCCACCGCGTCGTGCGCCTCGGCGATGCGCACCGCCCACTCCCCCGCGAGGCGCCCCGACCTGAGCGCGAACGAGATCCCCTCGCGCGTCCACGGCTCCAGCAGGCCCGCGGCGTCACCGCACACCAGCACGCGCCCGCGCGAGAGCGGCGAGTCATCGGCGCGGCAGCGCGTCAAGTGGCCGGAGGAGATGCTCGGTTCGAACCCGGCGAGCCCGAGCCGCCCGATGAACTCCTCCAAGTACCGCTTGGTGGCGGCGCCTTCACCGCGCGCCGAGATCACCCCGACGGTGAGGGTGTCCCCCTTGGGGAACACCCAGCCGTAACTGCCGGGAATCGGCCCCCAGTCGATGAGCACCCGACCCTTCCAGTCCTCGGCGACCGTCTCCGGCACCGGGATCTCCGCCTCCAGGCCGAGATCCACCTGGTCGAGCTTCACCCCGACGTGTGCCCCTATGCGGCTGGCGCTGCCGTCCGCGCCCACGACCGCCCGCGCGAGCAGCGTCTCGCCGCCCTGCAGGACGACGGCGACGCTGCGCCGGTCCGGCACCGCCGAGCCGTGCTGCTCGACGCGCTGCACGGTGACGCCCGTACGCAGCTCGGCGCCCGCCTTCTGTGCGTGCTCGACGAGCTGCTGGTCGAACTCGGGCCGGTTGATCAGCCCGAACAGCATCTGCTTGGAGCGGCGGGTCCTGCTGAAGCGGCCGTTGTTCGAGAACGTGACCGCGTGCACCCGGTCCCGGAAGGGCAGCTCGAAACCGGGCGGCAGGGAATCGCGCGAGGGGCCGATGATGCCGCCGCCGCACGTCTTGTAGCGCGGCAGCTCCGCCTTCTCCAGCACCAGCACGCGCCGCCCGGCGACCGCCGCCGCATAGGCGGCCGAGGCTCCCGCGGGTCCCGCGCCCACCACGACGACGTCCCACACCCGCTGCACGTCGTCCGCCGAAGAGTTCTCGCTGCTCACGATGGTCTACTGCTCCTGATCAAGCCGCCGTCCGCTGCTGTCCCCCGCATCCTACGGCGGGCATCGTCGCAGGCTGCTGTGGGAGGATCACAGCACTCACACGTACAACGTCGCACCCACAAGGAGCGTGCCCATGTCGTCGAATCCGGTCGCCGAGACCGTCGCCTCGCTGATGCCCAGGGCGCGGGCGGAGCTCACCGAACTGGTGGCATTCAAGTCGGTGGCGGACTTCGACCAGTTCCCGAAGAGCGAGAGCGAGGGCGCCGCCCGCTGGGTCGCCGACGCGCTCACCGCCGAGGGCTTCGAGGACGTGGCCCTGCTCGACACCCCCGACGGCACCCAGTCGGTGTACGGCTACCTGCCCGGCCCCGAGGGCGCGAAGACGGTCCTGCTGTACGCCCACTACGACGTGCAGCCCCCGCTGGACGAGGCCGCCTGGAGCACGCCGCCCTTCGAGCTGACCGAGCGCGACGGCCGCTGGTACGGGCGCGGGGCCGCCGACTGCAAGGGCGGCGTGATCATGCACCTGCTGGCCCTGCGCGCGCTCAAGGCGAACGGCGGCGTGCCGGTGCACGTGAAGGTGATCGCCGAGGGCTCGGAGGAGATGGGCACCGGCGGTCTGGAGCGGTACGCCGAGGAGCACCCGGACCTGCTGGAGGCCGACACCATCGTGATCGGCGACGCGGGCAACTTCCGCGTCGGCCTGCCCACGGTCACCTCCACCCTGCGCGGCATGACCCTCGTCCGCGTGCAGATCGACACGCTCGCAGGCAACCTCCACTCGGGCCAGTTCGGCGGCGCCGCGCCCGACGCGCTCGGCGCGCTGATCCGCGTACTGGACTCGCTGCGTGCCGAGGACGGTTCGACGACCGTGGACGGGCTGACCGGCGAGTCGTCGTGGGAGGGCCTGAGTTACGAGGACGAGCAGTTCCGCCAGGACGCCAAGGTCCTCGACGGCGTCGAGCTGATCGGCTCCGGCACGGTCGCCGACCGCATCTGGGCGCGCCCGGCCGTCACCGTCCTCGGCATCGACTGCCCGCCGGTCGTCGGCGCCACCCCGTCGGTGCAGGCGAGCGCGCGGGCGCTGATCAGCCTGCGGGTGCCGCCGGGCGTGGACGCGGCCGAGGCGACCAAGCTGCTGCAGGCCCACCTGGAGACGCACACGCCGTGGGGCGCCCGGGTGCGCAGCGAGCAGATAGGGCAGGGCCAGGCGTTCCGCGCCGACACGAGCAGCCCGGCGTACCAGGCGATGGCGGACGCGATGGCGGTGGCCTACCCCGGCCAGGAGATGCAGTACGCCGGCCAGGGCGGCTCGATCCCGCTGTGCAACACCCTCGCCGCCCTCTACCCGCACGCGGAGATCCTCCTCATCGGCCTGAGCGAGCCGGAGGCCCAGATCCACGCCGTGAACGAGAGCGTGTCCCCGCAGGAGCTGGAGCGTCTTTCGGTCACCGAGGCGCTGTTCCTGCGTAATTACGCGGCGAGTTGAGGGGCCGCGCGGTGACGATGGGGGCATGACCCGCGCTGATCGCCTCGCCGCCCACACGGACATCGCCACCTCCCTCTCGCTCCTCAGCGACCACGAACTCGCGGACCTCGTGGAGTCGGGCGCGCCGCTCGCCACCGGCATCGGCGGCCGCTCGACGCTGATCGAGGTGGACGGCAGACGGGTCTTCGTGAAACGCGTCCGGCTCACCGACGTCGAGCTGAGGCCGGAGAACGTCCGCTCCACGGCGAACCTCCTCGGCCTGCCGGCCTACTTCCACTACGGCGTCGGCAGTCCGGGGTTCGGCGCCTGGCGGGAGCTCGCCGTACACACCATGACGACGAACTGGGTCGTCGCCGGCCGCTTCGCGGGCTTCCCGCTGATGCACCACTGGCGGGTCCTGCCACAGCCGCCCCAGCCCCTTCCCGACCAACTGGCCGACGTCGAGGGGGCCGTCGCCTACTGGGGCGGCAGCCCGCAGGTGCGCGAGCGCATCGAGGAGTTGCGGACGGCGTCCGCGAGTCTGGCGCTGTTCCTGGAGTACGTGCCGTACACCCTGCACGAGTGGTTCGACGCCCAACTGCGCACGGACGGCGCCGAGGCCGCGTGCACCTTGGTGGAGCAGGGGCTCAGGGCAACCACCGACTTCCTCCACGGGCGCGAACTCCTGCACTTCGACGCCCACTTCGCCAACATCCTCACCGACGGCGAGCAGCTGTACCTGGCCGACTACGGCCTCGCGCTCTCGTCCCGTTTCCCGCTCACCCCGCCGGAGCGCGAGTTCTTCGACCGGCACCGCGTCTACGACCGCTGCTACACCGCCGCCCACCTGGTGAACTGGCTGGCCACCGTGCTGCACGGGTACGGGCTCGAGGAGCGCGAGGCCTTCGTGCGGGACTGCGCCGACGGCAGGCGGCCCGAGGGCATCCCGCGGGCCGCCGCCGACCTCATCGTGCGGTACGCGCCCCTCGCCGTCGTCGGGAACGACTTCTTCGGGCGGCTGATTCACGAGAGCAAGCTCACGCCGTACCCGTACGAGGAGCTGGCCGGGCTGCTTCAGGACGTGGGGATCCCGGCCTCCAGGTAGAGCGCCGCCCCGCGTTCCCGCGCTCGCAGCGCCCAGCGCAGCCGCTCGTAGCGCACCGGTGGCAGCAGGTCGGCGGCCTCCTCCTCGGTCACGAAGCGCCAGTCGCGCAGCTCGGGCCCGGGCAGCAGGAGACGTTCGGCCTCCGCGGAGTCGAGGCGTCCGCCGTCGAAGAGGAGCCGCAGACCGCCGTAGCCGGGGGGCTTGGGCCGCTCCCAGTCGACGACGAGGAGGCGCGGTACGTCGTCCAGCCGTATCCCCGTCTCCTCGGCGACCTCGCGCATGCCCGCGCGCGCGGGCGCCTCGCCGGGTTCGACGACGCCGCCGGGGAACTCCCAGCCCGCCTTGTAGGTGGGGTCGACGAGCAGCACCCGGCCCTGCTCGTCGAAGAGGAGGACCCCCGAGGCCAGGGTCTCGGAGGTGGGCTCCGGGGTCTGCACGATGTCGCAGACGGGGACCGTACCGCCGCCGACCGCCTCGGCGATCCGGACGGCGGTCTCGTACGGAGTCAGGCCGCTGTTGTCGACCGGGTAGGCGTCGGCGGTGAGCCAGGAGGCGAGCGCGGCTCGGTACGGCTCCATGTGGTCGTACGACCACTGCCGGATCCGTATGTCGCCGTCGGGCAGGTCGGGCGGGATCTCCCGACCGGCTATGCGCTCTCGCAGGATCGTTTCCGCCGGAGCGAGGAGGACGTGCTGGACAGTGATGCGGCGGGCCGCGAGGCCGCCGAAGATCTCGTCGCGGTACTCCTGACGCAGCAGCGTCATCGGGACCACGAGGGTCCCGCCCAGCTCGGCGAGCAGCGCGGCGGCCGTATCGATCACCAGACGTCGCCAGATCGGCAGGTCCTGGAAGTCACCGACCTCGGTGAGGTGTTTGGGCGGGAGCAGGTGGGTGAGTGCTCCGCCGATGACCTCGGGGTCGAAGAGCGTGCTGTTCGGGATCAGCTCGATCAGGTCCCGTGCGGTGGTGGTCTTCCCCGCACCGAACGCACCGTTGATCCAGACGATCACGTTTCCCCCTCTTCTGTTGGCCCCCTGTGGCTTGCCCGCTCCACACTGCCACGGAAACCACCTCCCGTAGAGGGCGCATGACCACGGCGCCGGAGTCCCCGCGGGTGCGGGGGCTCCGGCGCCGTGTGGTCGGGGCGGTGGGCTCGTCAGCGCTTCTTCCCGTGCGGGGCGTTGTTCACGGCCCGGTCCGTCTCACGGTTGATGGCCCGGCCGAAGGTGTTCAGGGCCTGGTCCACGTTGACGCCGGCGACCTTGGTCTCGCCGCCGGCAAGCTTCGTGCCACCGGTCTCACTGCCGGCAAGCTTCACCCCGCCGGCCTCACCGCCGAGGAGCTTCATTCCTCCGCCGCCGAGGCCGGGAGTCTCCGTGGAAGGGGTCCCGGTGACAGGGGCCTCGGCGGCGTGGGACGGGGTGACCGCCGCGACGACGAATCCGGTGGCCAGGGAGGCGATGGCGAGCATGCTGCGCTTCTTCATGGCCGGTTCAACTGTGAAACGGAGCGGGAGTCACGCCCCACCTCAGGACAATCGGGACAGCGCCGGAGCTCCGGCCCCGGACCGGCGCCGGTCGACCCGGCGCAGCCGCACCCGTTGCACGAGGTCGTCGGCCGCCTGGGGCCATCGGCCGTACTCGAAGGTGAACCCCTCGTCGAGCAGCCGGCCAGGGACGACACGCCGGCTCTTGAGCAGCAACTCGGTGTCGGAGCGCAGCGCGAACGCGCCGAGTTCCGCCATCCGCTTCGTCGCGGGCAGGCCCACGGGGACGCCCCACGCGGAGCGCAGCGCCCGCATGAACGCACGCTGCGGCAGCGGCTCGGGGGCCGCGAGGTTCACCGGACCGGTGAGATCGTCGCGGTCGACCAGGAAGTCGACCGCGCGGACGAAGTCACGGTCGTGGATCCAGGAGACGTACTGCGCGCCGCCCGCGACGGGACCGCCGAGCCCCAGCCGGGCCAGCCTCAGCAGGATGTCGAACACGCCGCCGCGGTCGGGGCTCATCACCATGGCGGAGCGCAGGGCGACCTTGCGGGTGTGCGGGGTGTCGGCCTCCTCCTGGGCCCGCTCCCAGGCCTTGGCGATCTCGACGCTGTACGCCCAGTAGTCGGGCACGCCGGGCTCGCTGCCGCCGATGACGCCCGTCGCCTCGTCGTTGGGCGCGTCGAAGCGGTGGGCGTAGACGGTCGCGGTGCTCATCTGCAGCCACACCCGGGGCGGCCGGGCGGCCCGGGCGATCGCCTCGCCCACGACCTGGGTGGAGTGCACTCGCGAATCCATCATGGCCTGCAAATTGGTCGCGGTGTAGCGGCAGCTGACACTGCGCCCGGCCAGGTTGATCACGATGTCGCTGCCGTCGATCACCTGGGCCCACCGACCCAGCGTCTCGCCGTCCCAGCGGATCTCCCGGTCCCGCGAGGGCCGCCTGGTCAGGACCACGACCTCATGGCCCGCGGCGGTCAGCGCGCGGTTCAGGACGGTGCCCACCTGCCCGGTTCCCCCGGGGATCACTATCTTCATCGACTCCCCCATCTCGTGTGAGCACGAGCGTACCGCACCTCTTGAACATGTTCAAAAAGATGCCGGACGGGATTTTCGGGCCACCCGGAGCCACCCGCCACCACTCCCTTCCAACACGACCCACCGGCCCCTACCGTGGACACGCCCATGACGCGTACATGCCGTCATCCCGCCCTTTGCAGGTTCGGAGGAACGTAACGATGCGTCACCTTCACACCCGCACAACCCGCAAAGCCCGAAGAAGAGCGGTCGGCGCCCTCGCCGCAGCCCTGCTGTGCACGGCCGGACTCGCCGCCCCCACGGCCGCCGCGGCCCCCGTCGCGCCCACCCCGGACGACGGTCTCGCCCGCACCCCGCCCATGGGGTTCAACAACTGGAACTCCACGCACTGCCGTGCCGAGTTCGACGAGGCCATGGTGAAGGGCATCGCGGACATCTTCGTCGACAAGGGCCTCAAGGACGCCGGGTACGAGTACGTCAACCTCGACGACTGCTGGGCCCTGCCGTCCAGGGACGCGAACGGACAGCTCGTGCCCGACCCGGTCCGCTTCCCGGGCGGGATCAAGGCCCTCGCGGACTACGTCCATGCCAAGGGCCTGAAGCTCGGCATCTACACCAGCGCGGGCACGAAGACCTGCAACAGCGCCGGCTTCCCCGGCGCCCTCGGCCATGAGTACAGCGACGCCCAGCAGTTCGCGGACTGGGGCGTGGACTACCTCAAGTACGACAACTGCAACAACCAGGGCGTGGACGCCAGGCTGCGCTACACCACCATGCGCGACGCGCTCAGAGCCGCCTCTCGCAAGACGGGCCGCCCCATCGTGTACAGCATCTGCGAATGGGGCGAGAACAAGCCCTGGGAATGGGCCTCCGACGTCGGCCATCTGTGGCGCACGACCGGTGACATCAGCGACAACTGGGGGTCGATGCTGTCCATCCTGAAGCGGAACCTGCCCCTCGCGCCGTACGCCGGCCCCGGCCACTGGAACGACCCGGACATGCTGGAGGTCGGCAACGGCGGGATGACGGACACCGAGTACCGCTCGCACTTCTCGATGTGGGCGATCATGGCCGCGCCGCTGCTCATCGGCTCCGACCTGCGGTCCGCCTCCGAGGAGACCTTCGAGATCCTCGGCAACCGCGAGGTCATCGCGGTCGACCAGGACCCGCTGGGCAGGCAGGGCACGGTGATCTCCTCCGAGGGCGGACGTTGGGTCGTCGCCAAGGAGATGCGGGACGGCAGTCGCGCGGTGGCCCTCTTCAACGAGTCCGGAACCGCCCGGCGCATCACCACGACCGCAGCGGCCGTCGGCCTGCCCGCCGCCGACGGGTACACACTGCGCGACCTGTGGCAGCACCGCAGCCTGAACACCGCCGGCACGATCTCGGCGACCGTCCCCGCGCACGGCACGGTCCTGCTGCGCGCCTGGGCCGACCCGAAGTGGGCCCAGCACCCGCCCGCCGTGGAGCTGGACCTGGAGGGCAGCCCGATGGTCGAGGCGGGCCGGACCACGACGCTGACGTCGACGGTGACCGACCTGGGGCGTACGACGGCCAGGCGCGTGTCCGTCACCCTGACCGGACCCGAGGGGTGGACCGTCAGAGCGACCTCCCCGACCACCTCACCCGCACTGCCGACGGGCGGAACCCTGCGCACGAAGTGGGCGGTCACCGCACCGCAAGGGACGCCGACGGGCTCGTACGACGTCGTACTCAGGGCGACTCACCACTCCCCGAGCGGAGCCCGCGTCGACAGCACACTGCCGCTGACCGCGAGCGTGGTGGCGCCACCGCCCTCGGAGACGTCCCGCCTCGGTGACCTCCCCTGGCTGTCGGCCGCCAACGGCTGGGGCCCCGTCGAGCGCGACACGAGCAACGGGGAGAGCGCCGCGGGCGACGGCCGACCGATCACCGTCGGCGGCGTGGTGTACGACGACGGACTCGGCGTCCACGCCCAGAGCACCGTCGAGTACTACACCGGCGGCGCATGCGAGACGGTCACCGCGGACGTCGGCGTCGACGACGAGGAGGAAGTGGGCGGCACCGTCACCTTCGAGATCTGGACGGACGACACCCGAGCAGCCTCGACGGGCCTCCTCACCAACGCGATGTCGGCCCGGCCGATCACCGCCGACGTGACCGGGGCCCAGGTGGTCCGGCTGGTCGTCACCGACGGCGGCGACGGGATCGACTCGGACCATGGGGACTGGGCGGGGGCACGGGTGAGTTGCTGACGGGAGTGGGGTGGGCCGGGTGGACGGGGTGGGCAGGGCGACTCGGGTCGGGTCGGGTGACCGGGCTGAGGCTCATGTCCGCGCTCCCGGCCCACCCGCCGTCAAGCCCGCTCCGGCAGAAACGGCGGGAACGTTCCTCCCGGCCCCCTCAGACCGTCGCCGCGTCCGTTCTGCGCGCCAGTGCCGCCGCCGCGGCCCCCACCAGCCCCGCGTCCGTGCCCATCTGGGCCGGTGTGATCGCCAGCCGCTGGACGAAGGACAGCGTGGCGTAGTCGGTCAACGCCTTGCGCAGGGGTGTGAAGAGGACGTCGCCCGCGTTGCCCACGCCCCCGCCGATCACGGCGATGTCGATCTCGACGAGGGTCGCGGTGGCCGCGATCCCGGCGGCCAGGGCCTGGGCGGCGCGCTCGAAGGAGGCCACGGCGACCGGGTCGCCGTCACGGGCGGCGGCGGCCACCGCGGCGGCGGAGGTGTCGCCGTCCGGACCCGGCCGCCAGCCGTTCTCCAGCGCCCGCCGGGCGATGTTGGGGCCGCTGGCGATGCGCTCCACACAGCCGCGCGAACCGCACGGACACAGGTCGCCGTCCAGGTCGACGCTGATGTGGCCGATGTGCCCGGCGTTGCCGGTGGGGCCGGGGTGCAGCCGGCCGTTCAGGACGAGGCCCCCGCCGACTCCCGTGGAGACGACCATGCACAGCGCGTTGTCATGCCCCCGGGCCGCTCCCTGCCAGTGCTCGGCCGCCGTGATGGCCACGCCGTCGCCGATCAGCTCGACGGGCAGCCCCCCGGCTGCCTCCCTCACCCGCCGGACCAGCGGATAGTCACGCCAGCCGGGCACGTTCACCGGACTGACGGTGCCGGCGGAGGCGTCCACCGGTCCGGCGCTGCCGATACCGAGGGCCGTGGCGCCCTCCCACAAGGGCGACGCGGTGAGCTCGCCGACGACCTTCTCGACGGCCCGCATCACCGTCTCGCCGTCCTCCCGGGTCGGCGTGGCGCGCTGTGCCCGGACCACGATCGTGCCGTGGCCGTCCACCAGCGCTCCGGCGATCTTGGTGCCGCCGATGTCGAGCGCAGCCACGAGGTCGGTGTGCATTTGTGTCAGTTCTCCCCGTCAACCATTCGGATCTCCCCGCCAGCCACGGGAATTGGACGAGCCGGTCTCGCGGTGGGGGCGCAGGCCGGAGATTGCGGTGGACAGTGTCTCCCGGATCTGACAACGTTGTCCAGGCTCTATGCTCGACGCCACATCCTCATACAAACCCATGGACCGACGCATCCCCATGGACAGACGTACTCCGCGGGTCGACGTAAGCCGCATCGACGAACGCACTCCTTCGGATCTACGTAGCGCCATGGACCGCCGCATCCCCGTGGACGACGACAGGACAGGACACCGCATCGTGCCCGAGGCCATCCGCCGATCCGACCGCCCTGCTGACCGCCTCGCCGGGGCCCGCTACGGCAATCGTCCGACCATGAAGGACGTCGCGGCGCGTGCCGGAGTCGGCCTGAAGACCGTCTCGCGCGTGGTCAACGGGGAGCCCGGAGTCACCCCGGAGACGGAGCACCGCGTCCAGGAGGCCATCGACGCGCTGGGCTTTCGTCGCAACGACAGCGCGCGGGTGCTGCGCAAGGGCCGGACCGCGAGCGTCGGCCTGGTCCTGGAGGATCTCGCGGACCCTTTCTACGGTCCCCTCAGCCGGGCGGTCGAGGAGGTCGCCCGGGCGCACGGTGCCCTGCTCATCAACGGCTCCAGCGCCGAGGACCCGGACCGCGAGCAGGAACTGGCGCTGGCGTTGTGCGCACGCCGGGTGGACGGGCTCGTGATCATTCCGGCCGGTGACGACCACCGGTACCTGGAGCCCGAGCTGAAGGCGGGCGTCGCCACGGTCTTCGTCGACCGCCCGGCCGGGAAGATCGACGCCGACTGCGTCCTGTCCGACAACTACGGCGGCGCCCGGGACGGCGTCGCCCACCTCATCGCCCACGGCCACCGCAGGATCGGCTTCATCGGCGACATGCCCCGCATCCACACGTCCGCCGAGCGGCTGCGCGGCTACCGGACCGCGATGGAGGACGCGGGCATACCGGTGGAGGACTCCTGGATGTCCCTGGGCGTCACCGACCCGGAGCGGGTGCGCGACGCGGCCGAGGGGATGCTCACCGGCCCCTCCCCCGTGACCGCGATCTTCGCGGGCAACAACCGGGTGACGGTCACCGTGATCCGTGTCCTCGCCGAACAGACCCGTCGCGTCGCCCTCGTCGGCTTCGACGACATCGAACTCGCCGACCTGCTGGAGCCCGGCGTCACCGTCGTCGCACAGGACGCGGCGGCCATCGGCCGCAACGCCGCCGAGCGCCTGTTCCGCCAGCTGGACGGCACCCTGGTCACCCCGGAACGCATCGAGCTGCCGACCCGGCTCATCACCCGCGGCTCGGGTGAGCTGCCGCCGGCGGACTGAGCGGCCCATGGCGGACCTCGCGAGTGGGTCATGGCTGCCCCGACGCGGGCGCACACTGCAATCGCTCGGCCTGGCCGAGGCACCGCGCGATCGTCCGCTGCTCTATCCGGGCGCCTGGCCCTCGGACTCCGGGCTCCTCGACGGGGACCGTCTGCTGCCGCTCGACCGCCTGGTGCACGACGACCGCGTGCCCGTTCTCGCGGTCGGTTCCAACGCCTGTCCGGGCCAACTGCGGCACAAGATGGACGAGTTCGGGATCGTCTCCCCCATCCCGATGGCGCGGGCGCGGGTCACCGGCATCGAGGTGGGTGTCTCGGCTCACGTGAGCCGCATGGGGTACGTGTCCGCCTCGCCGTTCCACGCGCCCGGCCGCGTACGGGAGTTGTTCGTCACCTGGCTCGACGCCGAGCAGCTCGCGGTGATCGACACGAGCGAGGGCGTTCCGCTGCCGAACGGCAACTACGGCCGCCCCTGGCTGCCGGCGCCCGAGGTGCGGATCGAGCTGGCGGACGGAACCACGCTCCCGGGCGCCTTCGCCTACGTCAACCGCCACGGCGTCCTGCACGACGGCGCCGACGCCCCGCGCACCCACCCCGGCCAGCGGGCGCTGCTCACCGAACTCCTGCTGGGCTCGGCCCGGTTGAGGGGTCTGTTCGGGGTCACCGCCGACGAGTTCTGCGCGCGGGCGCGTGCCGACGCCGCGCTGTGCGAGCAGGGCACGCGGCTGTTCGCGGCGGAGAAGCTGGTGACCGCCTCCGGGCTGGAGAGATACCTCCGGGAGGAGCGGGCCTGACCTCAGCGGCCGGGCAGGGGCAGGCGCCCCGGGTCAGCAGACCGGAAGTCCGGGCACCGGCTCGTCGTTGTTGCCGCCCTCGATGTAGACGTCGCTCACGAAGACGTTGGTGTTGCCGTTGTCGTCGTCCGTCTTGGCCCACCAGACGTTGGTCCACTCGCCGTAGGTCTCACGGCGGCCCAGATTCTGCTGGCAGTAGAAATAGTTGGTGCCCGCGTTGAGGACACCGACCTCCGTGCCGGAGGCGGTGTAGGACTTGGCGGTCGTCCAGACCTGGCAGTTGTACTTGCCGCCGCCGATGGAGGTACAGGCCGGGGCCTGGGTGGTGCCGCCCCCGCCCGTCGTACCGCCGCCGCCCGAGGTCCCGCCGCCGCCCGTCGTGCCGCCGTCGCCGGAACCGCCGCCCGTGGTGCCGCCGTTGGTGCCGCCACCGCCCGAGGTCTTGGTCGGGGACGCGGTGGGCCGGTCGGTGGGCTCGTCCTGCGCCGAACGGCTCGGCGACTTGCTCGCGCCGGGGCCCTTCCCGTCGTCCTTCTCGGTGAGACCGGATTCGCCCGAGCGCTGGGCATCCGGGCTGGCGGCCTGCGGGGCGGACCCCTCCGGTGAGGTGGCGGACGAAGAAGTGGCCCGCGCCTCGTCCTTGCCGCCGTCGGTGTTGCTCACCAGCGCCACCGTGCCCCCTGCCGCCGCGAGCACGACGGTGACGGCCACGGCGGCGAGCAGGGCACGACCCCTGCGCCGGGTGGACGTGTCGGAGGACGTGGACAGAGGGCCGGTGGGGGCCGAGTCGTGCGGCGACGGGGCGGGGCCGCCGTAGCCGTGCGGGGGTTGGCCGGACGGCACCGGCGTACCGCCGTACGGCGCGGGGGCAGGCTGCCCGGGGGCGCCGTGCCCGTGTCCGGCCGGGCCGGAATGGCCGACGGCGCCGAAGGGCTGGGCAGGCGGCGTGCCCTGCCCAGGAGTGGGCCCTTGCACCCACTGGGCGCCCAGTCCCGCAGCACCTTGAGGTCCCTGCCCCGCAGACCCGAAGGGCGGTGTCCCCTGCGCGCCCGGTGCGGGAACGCCCTGCCCCGGCGTGGCGACGCCCTGAGCCCCGGGTGCGCCCTGGCCCTGGCCGTCGTACGCCTGCCCGGCGGGCCCCGTCGGAGCGGATGACGCGAGTCCCTGCCCGTCCGCCGCGGTGGGCCCGGAGCCCTGCGGCGCCGACGGAACGCCGTGCTCCGTCCCCCGCGGCACTGGCGCGGCGCCCGTCGATCCCAGCAGCGCCGCCGTCGGCGAGTCGGTGCCGCCCGAGTCCGCCACCGCCTGGAGGAGTTCGCGCGCCTCGTCGGCCTCGGGGCGGGACTCGGAGCGCTTGTCCATCAGCCGCTGGAGGACGGGGCCGAGGGGGCCGGCGTTGTGGGCCTCCGGCAGGGGCTCGCCGATGATCGCGGTGAGCGTGGAGAAGGTCGACGTACGGCGGAAGGGGGCCGAGCCCTCGACCGCCGCGTACAGCGTGGCGCCCAGGGCCCAGACATCCGAGGCGGGGCCCGGGTCGGCGCCCTGGGCGCGCTCGGGCGCCAAGTAGTCCAGGGAGCCGACGAGATGGCCGGTGCGGGTCAGATGCGTCGCCGAGCCGTCGCCCGGGTCGTCCATGGTGGCGATGCCGAAGTCGGTCAGGACGACGCGCCCGGAGCGGTCGAGCAGGATGTTGCCGGGCTTGACGTCACGGTGCAGGACACCGGCACGGTGGGCGGCGGCCAGCGCGTCCATGACCTTGGCGCCGATCCCGGCCGCCTCGCGCGGGTCGAGCGGGCCGCGCTCGCGCAGCACCTTCTCCAGGGACGGGCCGTCGACCATCTCCATGACGATCAGCGGGCGTCCGTCGACCTCGGCCACGTCGTGCACCGCCACGACACCGGAATGCCGCACCCGGGCCGCCGCGCGGGCCTCGCGCTGCATCCGCAGCCGCAGGTCGGCGAGTTCGGGGCCGTCGGCGTCGCTGTAGGTGCGCAGTTCCTTGACGGCGACCTCGCGGCCGAGGACCTCGTCGACGGCCTTCCAGACCACGCCCATGCCGCCGCGCCCGAGCTGCCCGACGACGCGGTAGCGCCCGGCGAGCAGCCGACCGGCGTCGTCCGGCTGTGCGTTCTCCCCCGATGACACCGCTGCCCCGTTCCTGTGACACGTCAATGAGTCCGTACAGACTACGGGGCGACGGTGACAACACCAGCCGGTGGAGGCCGCTGTGACTGGCCTGCCACGTGGAGGTCCTGTGTGGAACCTACTGGGCGGAGACCGTCAGGTCGCCGCGCCTGGGCGCCGCGAAGCCCTCCAGGTCGGCGCGGGTCAGGCCGGTCAGCCGGGCGACCTCGCCGATGTCGAGGGCGCCGCAGTCCAGGCCGCGCAGCAGATAGCCGCTGAGGGCCTTGGCCGTGGCGGGCTCGTCCATGACGTCACCGCCGGCCCGGTTGGCGTACCGGGCGAGACGGGCGGACGCCTGCTCGAAGCCCTCGCGGTAGAAGGCGAAGACGGCCGCGTACCGGGTCGGGATGTGGCCGGGGTGCATGTCCCAGCCCTGGTAGTAGGCGCGGGACAGCGCCCGCCGCGTCAGGCCGTAGTGCAGGCGCCAGGCGTCGTGGACCTTCTCGGTCGGGCCGACCGGCAGGACGTTCGTCGAGCCGTCCGAGACGCGTACGCCGGTGCCCGCCGCCGCGACCTGCATGATCGCCTTTGCGTGGTCGGCGGCCGGGTGGTCGCTGGCCTGGTAGGCGGCGGAGACGCCGAGGCAGGCGCTGTAGTCGAAGGTGCCGTAGTGCAGGCCCGTGGCGCGGCCCTCGGCGGCCTGGATCATCCGGGCGACGGTGGCGGTGCCGTCGGTGGCGAGGATGGACTGGCTGGTCTCGATCTGGATCTCGAAGCCGATCCGCCCGGGCTCGAGGCCGCGCGCCTTCTCGAAGGCCTCCACGAGCCGCACCATGGCGGTGACCTGCTCGGGGTAGGTCACCTTCGGCAGGGTGAGGACCAGCCCGTCGGGCAGGCCGCCGGCCTCCATCAGTCCGGTGAGGAAGATGTCGAGGGTGCGGATGCCCCGGTCGCGTACGGGTGCCTCCATGCACTTCATGCGGATGCCCATGTACGGGGCCGCCGTGCCGTTCTCGTACGCCTCGGCGATCAGCCATGCCGCCCGGGCGGCCGCCTCGTCCTCCTCGGCGTCCGGGCGGGGGCCGTAGCCGTCCTCGAAGTCGACACGCAGGTCCTCGATGGGCTCGCGCTCCAGCTTGGCGCGCACGCGCGCGTGGACGGGCTCGGCCAGCTCGTCGGACAGGCCCAGGACGGCGGCGAAGGACGCGGCGTCCGGCGCGTGTTCGTCGAGGAGTGCGAGGGCCTGGTCGCCCCAGGAGCGGATGGTGTCGGCGGCGAAGACGTCGCCGGGGACGTAGACCGTGTGGACGGGCTGGCGGCTGCCGGGGTCTCCGGGGTAGCGGCGCTCCAGCTCGGCGTCGACCGGCGCGAGGGAGGCGCTGATCTCCTCGCTGACGGCGCCCGCGAGGCTCGTCGCCACCTTCTCCTGCTGGCCCTGACCCATTCCCACACCCTCCTATTTTCCGCTATACGGAATCAACAATCCGTAGAACGAAGTTATCCGGGGAACTTCCGACTGGTCAACACCATGTCCACGGGGAGTCACTCCACCATCTCGTCATGTTCACGCCCATCACAGGACGCGGTATCACACTTCCATACGCACGCCCCGCACGACTCGTCCGGCAGTTCCCACCGAAGGAGCCCCGAAGTGCCGAACCACAGCCGAGTCACGCGCCGTCTGGGCCTGAAGGCCGCGTTGGCCGCCGCGGCCACCGCGCCTCTCTCCAGTACAGCACTGCCGATGTCCTCCGCCTCCGCCGGCGAACGTCCGGCCCGTCGGCAGCTGCAGGTGATGTCCTTCAACCTGCGTTTCGCGAGCACCACCGAGCCCAACAGCTGGACCGTGCGCAGACCGGTGATGCGCGAGCTCCTGCGCCGCGAGGCGCCGCACGTCATCGGAACCCAGGAGGGCGTCTTCTCGCAGCTGCTCGACATCGACGCCGACCTCGGCCCGCGCTACGACTGGGTGGGCGCCGGCCGGCTGCACGGCAGCAGCGACGAGTCCATGGCGATCTTCTACGACTCCCGTCGCCTGCGCCCGACCGAGTACGACCACTTCTGGCTCTCCGACACCCCGAACGTGATCGGCTCCAACACCTGGGGCGCGGCCTTCGCCCGCATGGTCACCTGGATCCGCTTCCGCGATCTGGCCGACGGCGCACGGGAGTTCTACGTGCTCAACACCCACTTCGACCATGTGAGCCAGTACGCGCGCGAGCGCAGCGCCTCGCTCATCGCCCAGCGGATCGCCGGCTTCGACCGCTCCCTGCCGGTCGTGGTGACCGGCGACTTCAACGTCGCCGCCCACAGGAACACGGTGTACGACACGCTGCTCGGCGCCGGTCTCGTCGACACCTGGGACACCGCGGCCGAGCGCAGCGCGCTGTACGGGACCTTCCACGGCTACAAGCCGCTGACGCCGAACGGCGACCGCATCGACTGGGTCCTGGGCACGCCCGGCGTCACGACGCACCGGGCGACGATCAACACGTTCTCCGCCGACGGCCAGTTCCCGAGCGACCATCTGCCCGTCCAGGCGTCCCTGACCCTGGGATGAGCAAAGGCCCCCGTGACCGTCGGAACGGTCACGGGGGCCTCGATGCGCCTGTTCGGGGATCAGCCCTTGCGGGACTTGATCTCCTCGGTCAGGGCGGGGACGACGTCGAAGAGGTCGCCGACCACGCCGTAGTCGACCAGCTCGAAGATCGGGGCCTCGGCGTCCTTGTTGATCGCCACGATCGTCTTCGAGGTCTGCATGCCCGCGCGGTGCTGGATCGCGCCGGAGATACCGGAGGCGATGTACAGCTGCGGGGAGACCGACTTACCGGTCTGGCCGACCTGGTTGGTGTGCGGGTACCAGCCGGCGTCCACCGCGGCACGCGAGGCACCGACGGCCGCGCCGAGGGAGTCGGCGAGAGCCTCGATGATCGCGAAGTTCTCCGCGCCGTTGACGCCACGGCCACCGGAGACCACGATCGCGGCCTCGGTCAGCTCCGGACGCCCGGTCGACTCACGCGGCGTGCGCGCGGTCACCTTGGTGCCGGTGGCCTGGGCGGAGAAGGACACGGACAGGGCCTCGACCGCACCGGCGGCCGGAGCGGCCTCCACGGCGGCCGAGTTCGGCTTGACCGTGATGACCGGGGTGCCCTTGGAGACACGGGACTTGGTGGTGAAGGAGGCCGCGAACACCGACTGGGTGGCCACCGGGCCCTCGTCGCCGGCCTCGAGGTCGATGGCGTCGGTGATGATGCCGGAGCCGATGCGCAGCGCCAGACGCGCGGCGATCTCCTTGCCCTCGGCGGAGGAGGGTACGAGGACGGCGGCCGGGGAGACGGCCTCGACGGCGGCCTGCAGGGCGTCGACCTTCGGGACGACCAGGTAGTCGGCGTACTCGGCGGCCTCGTGGGTGAGGACCTTGACCGCGCCGTGCTCGGCGAGCGCGGCGGCGGTGTCGGCGGCGCCGTTGCCCAGCGCGACGGCGACGGGCTCGCCGACGCGGCGGGCCAGGGTCAGCAGCTCCAGGGTGGGCTTGCGGACGGCACCGTCCACGTGGTCGACGTAGACGAGAACTTCAGCCATGGGATTGCTCTCCTGCGGATTGCGAAGTCTGAGGGGCGGAAGGGGAGTTGAGCCTCAGGCGGGCCAGGGACCCTTAGATGAACTTCTGGCTCGCGAGGTACTCGGCGAGCTGCTTGCCGCCCTCGCCCTCGTCCTTGACGATCGTGCCGGCGGTGCGGGCCGGACGCTCGGCCGCGGCGTCCACGACGGTGTACGCACCCTCCAGGCCGACCTCCTCCGCCTCGATGTCGAGGTCGGACAGGTCCCAGGACTGAACCGGCTTCTTCTTGGCGGCCATGATGCCCTTGAAGGACGGGTAGCGCGCCTCGCCCGACTGGTCGGTGACCGACACGACGGCCGGCAGGGACGCCTCGAGCTGCTCGGAGGCGGCGTCGCCGTCCCGGCGACCCTTGACCGTGCCGTCCTCGACCGAGACCTCGGACAGCAGGGTGACCTGCGGGACGCCCAGACGCTCGGCCAGCAGCGCCGGTACGACACCCATGGTGCCGTCGGTGGAGGCCATGCCGGAGATGACCAGGTCGTACCCGGCCTTCTCGACGGCCTTGGCCAGCACCAGCGAGGTGCCCAGGGCGTCGGTGCCGTGCAGGTCGTCGTCCTCGACGTGGATGGCCTTGTCGGCACCCATGGACAGCGCCTTGCGCAGCGCGTCCTTGGCGTCCTCCGGGCCCACCGTCAGGACGGTGATCTCCACGTCGTCGTCGGAGTTCTCGGAGATCTGCAGCGCCTGCTCGACCGCGTACTCGTCGAGCTCGGAGAGCAGACCGTCCACGTCGTCCCGGTCGACGGTCAGGTCATCGGCGAAGTGCCGGTCGCCAGTGGCGTCGGGCACGTACTTCACAGTGACAACGATCCTCAAGCTCACGCCGGCTCTCCTACTGCGTCGACATTTCTCTGCTGCCTACTTGCAGGCAGCATAGGCGCCCCAAGCGGCCGATCCCGATCGGGGCGACCCGCGCTCCGAGCGAAATATTACTCGTCAGTACACCCAGTTCTCGCTCGCTAAGCAAGCGCTTTGAACTGTGACCTTTGCAACGCAGCGTAATCGGAGTTCGACGGCTTCGCAGAACGACGCAGGGGCTGATCGGTCACATCGGCACGGTGAGGTCAGTCACGCAGGCCGTTGAACCGGCCCTGGTGGTACAGGAGCGGACGTCCGGGACCGGCGGGATCACCGAGGACGAGCTCGGCCAGCACGATGCGGTGATCGCCCGCGGGCACCCGCCCCACGATCCGGCAGACCATCCAGGCGAGGACGTCGTCGAGAACGGGGACGCCCTCGGGTCCCTCACGCCAGGCCGTGGGCGAGCCAAAACGGTCGGCACCGCTGCGGGCGAAGGTGGCGGCCAGTTCCTGCTGGTGCTCGCCGAGTATGTGGACGCCGACGTGGTCCGTGGCGGATATCGCGGGCCAGCTGGAGGCGCCGGTGCCGATGCCGAAGGAGAGCAGCGGGGGCTCGGCGGAGACGGAGCTGAGGGAGGTGGCGGTGAAGCCGACCGGGCCCGACTCACCGCGGGCGGTGATCACGGCCACTCCGGCGGCATGCCGCCGGAAGACGGAGCGGAGCAGGTCGGGAGTGGCGAGCTGGGCTGTGCCGAGGTCGGACGTGGCCGTCATGGAGTTGTCCTTCTGCGAGGGGAGGCGTACGGACCGGCGACTGCTCAACGGCCCGGACAGCACGCGCTCGCGGTGCGGGCCAGGTCGACATGGGCCCGCCCGAAGAGAAGGAGTTCCTCTGGCATACGGTCAGGCTGACGATAGATGGCGTGCACAGTCAAGTACGTTCCGCTATGTGGGAGATGACTCACCCTCCCCGTGAAGTCCGTCAAACCGCCTCCCCCAGAGCCGCGATCACGTCCGCCTTGCGGGGCTGGCCGGTGGCCCGCCGTACGACGTTGCCGTCGGCGTCGAGGACGAGCACGGTCGGTGTCTTGAGGATGCCGAGCCGGCGTACGAGGTCCAGGTGGTCCTCGGCGTCGATCTCGACGTGGGTCACGCCCGGGACCATGCCGGCGACCTCGCCGAGCACCCGCCGGGTGGCCCGGCAGGGGGCGCAGAAGGCGCTGGAGAACTGCACGAGGGTGGCGCGCTCACCGAGCGCCTCGCCCAACTCGGCCGCCCCGAGCCGCTTTCCGTCGTCGCGCCCGCGCACCCGTACTCTCCCGCTCCGCCGCCGGTGCAGCACTCCATAGGCGCTCGCCACCGCGAGCACCACCACACACACCACAAGTCCGGTCATCACCCTCCTCAAGCATTCACGAGACTGCAAAGATTCCCGACTCCCCCGAGCCTTGCCACTGCGGAATGCTTGATTCATGGACATCGATGTGAGGGGGCCCCGCTTCGGCGCGGCCCTGACGACCGTGGTGCTCGCGGTCGCCCTGGTCACCGCAAGCGCCTGGGTTCTGGCCTGGCAGACGCTTGCCTTCGCGCTGGGCGCGGCGGGCGGGGTGTCCCGTTCGCCGTACGGCTGGCTGTTCCGCAAGGCCGTACGCCCCCGGATCGGGCCGCCGACCGAGTTCGAGGCGCCCGAACCCCCGCGGTTCGCCCAGGCGGTGGGGCTGCTCTTCGCGGGCCTGGGGCTCGTCGGCTACACGCTCGGGCCCGACTGGCTGGGGCTCGCCGCGACCGGTGCCGCGCTCGCGGCCGCCTTCCTGAACGCCGTGTTCGGGTACTGCCTGGGCTGCGAGATGTACCTGCTCGTCCGGCGGGTGACGGTGCGCGCAGAGTAAGGGCCGCGGCCGAATCCGGGGTGGATCGCTGGGCCGACGTGACGAGGATCTCGCCCTTCCCAGGCACTTGGGCTTGGCCCTCGGCCGTTCTTGGGGCACGATCTGCGACATGCCGTATACCTACGGCTCCGTAACTTTCCCACTGGGAGCTTCCTTCCCAGGCAAAGAAGGAAGGGTCCACCCCGTCCATGGCAGAGCTTGTCTACCGTCCCGTCGTCGGTTTCGCCCAGACGTTGTTCAAGGCGTGGGACCTCAAGATCGACTGCAAGGGGTCGGAGAACATTCCGCGCTCGGGCGGCGCTGTGCTGGTGAGCAACCACATCAGCTACCTGGACTTCGTCTTCAACGGGCTGGCGGCGCTCCCGCAGAAACGTCTCGTTCGTTTCATGGCGAAGGAGTCCGTCTTCCGGCACAAGATCTCGGGTCCGCTGATGCGCGGCATGAAGCACATCCCGGTGGACCGCAAGCAGGGCGAGGCGGCGTACGCCCACGCGCTCGACTCACTCAAGTCCGGGGAGATCGTCGGGGTCTTCCCCGAGGCCACCATCTCGCAGTCGTTCACGCTGAAGAGCTTCAAGTCGGGTGCCGCGCGACTGGCCCAGGAGGCGGGCGTACCGCTGGTCCCGATGGCCGTGTGGGGCACGCAGCGGCTGTGGACCAAGGGCCACCCGCGCAACTTCAAGCGCAGCCACACCCCGATCACGATCCGGGTCGGCGAGGCCATCGAGGCGTCCAAGGACAAGTACGCGGGTGCGATCACCCGCCAGCTGCGCGAGCGCGTCCAGGAACTCCTGGAGGCCGCGCAGCGGGCGTATCCGGTGCGCCCGAAGGACGCCAACGACACCTGGTGGATGCCGGCCCACCTCGGCGGTACCGCACCGACGCCGGAGCAGGTGCGCGAGGCCGAGGCGCGCTGAGACCTACGGGTTTCAGGAGGCCGGGGGACGGACCGTGATCCGCGCTCCCGGGCTGAACTTCTCCAGCAGTTCGGCGAGTTCGGCCGCCGCCCGCTCGACGTCGGGGACGGGCATCGGCGCCAGGCTCTCCAGCAGGAAGACACCCGAGGTGGTCTCCTCGGTGAGCCGGGTGCGCGGCCCCTGGCGCCAGTTCCAGCGGCGGCAGGTCACGCCGGCCTCGTCACGCCACACGACCTCGCCCGCGTCGGGGTGCTCGACGACCTCCTCGCCGCCCGCGACGGTCACGAAGTTCTCCTCGCCGGTCGCCCGCACGAGGTGCATACCGCCCTCGATGCGGTCGATGTCCTCCCCGCCCACGGGGATGAGGTGGGCGACGCTGATGGCGTTGTAGAGGTCCACCAGCTGGTTGATGCGGGGCAGCCCCGCGTCCGACAGGGCCCGCTTGGCCAGCGCCTCCGCGGAGTTGCGGGTGCGGGACGGCTTCGACCCGAACGCCGTGTAGGCCTCCCGCCAGGCCACCATGTGCGGGTCCTCGTGCGGAGCGCGCCCGTCCAGACGGACGGCGAGGCGGCGGGCCGCGTCGTCGAGCAGCGCGGAACTGGCCTCGGTGGTCGGGCCGTTGACCAGGCCGTGCGCCTCGATCGCCACGTGGGTGAAGCCCGGCGCGAGGGCGCGTACTTCGTCGGACACGGTCAGGGAGAGAGTCATCGTCTGCCTCAGAGTGCGGTGGGGAGCGTCTTCCACAGATACGGCCGGTCAGGGGCGGCCTTGAGGACACCGAGCACGGCCGGGTGTGGTTCAGCGTACAGGACCGGATAGTCCAGCTCGCTGGACTTGGCGTCGGCCACGAAGGCCAGCTGCTCGCCGTCGAGCGAGAAGCGGGCGTCCACTCCCGGCTTGTTGCCGCGCGGATCCTGCCGATGCCACGCGCCGTTGAACCGTACGGCGATCATGCCGTGCACGGCGTATCCGTCACCGTCGTCGTGCGCGAGGCGCTGGTAGCACAGCGCGGTGGGGATGTCCTCGGCCCGCAGCAGCGCGGCCAGCGCGTGCGCCTTGGCGTAGCAGATGCCGGTGCCCTGTTCCAGGACGTCGGAGGCCCGCCAGGTGACACGCATGTCCCCGGAGTCCTGTGAGTGCACGATGGTGTCACGCACGAACTCGAAGGCCAAGCGCGCATAGGCATACGAGTCATCGGCCGCATTCGCGAGACGCGCAGCCGTCTCCAGGACGACCGGATGGCCATGATCGATGGCCTCGTCCGCAACCAAGTACGCGGAAAGATCAGGGGTGTTCTGGATCAGCTCCATGCGCACAGAGCATAGGAAAGCGATCACCCGGCAGTCAATTACTTTCCGAGTGATCGCATACCTATGCACAACGTCCTAGCGGGCCGTCTCCTCCTTCAGCGCCGCCACGAACGCGTCCACGTCCTCCTCAGTCGTGTCGAACGCGCACATCCAGCGCACGACGCCCGCCGCCTCGTCCCAGAAGTAGAAGCGGAACCTCTTCTGCAGGCGCTCGCTCACGTCGTGCGGGAGCTTGGCGAAGACGCCGTTGGCCTGCACCGGGTAGAGGATCTCCACGCCGTGGACGGCGCGTACGCCCTCGGCGAGACGCTGGGCCATCTCGTTGGCGTGCCGGGCGTTGCGCAGCCACAGGTCCTTGGCGAGCAGGGCCTCCAGCTGCACCGACACGAAGCGCATCTTGGAGGCGAGCTGCATGGACAGCTTGCGCAGGTGCTTCATGTGACTGACGGCGTCCTGGTTGAGGACGACGACGGCCTCGCCGAACAGGGCGCCGTTCTTCGTGCCGCCGAGGGAGAGGATGTCCACGCCGACCGCGTCGGTGAACGTCCGCATGGGCACGTTCAGGGAGGCGGCCGCGTTGGCTATCCGGGAGCCGTCCAGGTGCACCTTCATGCCGTGCGCGTGGGCGTGCTCGCAGATCGCGCGGATCTCGTCCGGCGTGTACAGGGTGCCGAGCTCGGTGCTCTGGGTGATCGAGACGACCTGCGGCATCGCGCGGTGCTCGTCCTCCCAGCCGTACGCCTGCCGGTCGATCAGCTCGGGCGTGAGCTTGCCGTCGGGTGTGGGCACGGTGAGCAGCTTCAGCCCGCCCATCCGCTCCGGGGCGCCGCCCTCGTCGACGTGGATGTGCGCGCTCTCCGCGCAGATCACCGCACCCCAGCGGTCGGTGACCGCCTGGAGTGCGACGACGTTCGCGCCGGTGCCGTTGAAGACCGGGAACGCCTCCGCCGTGGCGCCGAAGTGGCTGCGGATGATCCGCTGGAGGTTCTCGGTGTAGTCGTCCTCGCCGTACGCGACCTGGTGCCCGCCGTTGGCCAGGGCAAGGGCGGCGAGCACCTCCGGGTGCGCGCCGGCGTAATTGTCACTGGCGAAGCCGCGGACGTCCGGGTCGTGATGACGCCGGGCGTCGGTCTTCGGAGGGTTCACGGCTTCTCGGTCAGCCACAGACGGTTTCCGTTCACTTCGGCGGCGGGCTTGTCCCAGACGCCGACGACAGCGTCGGCCAGGTCCTTGACGTCCGTGAAGCCCGCGAACTTCGCGTTGGGTCGCTCGGCGCGCATCGCGTCGTGCACCAGCGCCTTCACCACCAGGATGGCAGCCGCGGACGTCGGGCCCTCGGCGCCCCCGGCCTTGCGGAAGGCGTCGGCCAGCGCGAGCGTCCAGGCCTCGGCGGCGGCCTTCGCGGCGGCATACGAGGCGTTGCCCGCGGTCGGCTTCGAGGCGCCGGCGGCGCTGATCAGCACGTACCGGCCGCGGTCGCTGCGCTGCAGGGCCTCGTAGAAGGCGAGCGACGTGTGCTGCACGGTGCGGATCAGCAGCAGCTCCAGGAAGTCCCAGTCGTCGAGGCTGGTCTTGACGAAGGTCTCGCTGCCGCGCCAGCCGCCGACGAGGTGGACCAGGCCGTCGACGCGCCCGAAGTCCTTCTCGATGTGGTCGGCCCAGTCACGGGCGGACTGCAGGTCGAGCAGGTCGACGGGCTCACCGGTGACGGTCGCCCCGCCCGACGCGTAGCGGGCCGCGTCCACGGCCTCCGCGAGCCGCTCCGGGTCGTTGTCCGCGCCGACGACGGTCGCGCCCGCCTCGGCCAGTCGCAGCAGCGCCGCCCGCCCGGCGGGCCCGCCCGCGCCGGCCACCGCGATCACCGCACCGCTGAGAGCTCCGTTCCCCGCCATCTTCTTCGCCTCCTGCTGAGCCGTGTTCTCGGTGCCAAGGTCGCTCACGCGGCGACTCGCTCGGCGCTCTCCGCCGTGATGCCCTTCGTGGAGGCGATCACGTTCTTCAGCTTCTTGGAGAGAGCCTCATAGAACATGCTCAGCGGAAACTCGTCCGGAAGCACGTCATCGACGAGTTTGCGTGGCGGCTGGGTCAGGTCCAGGGCGTCCGGACCCTTGGCCCAGCGGGAGCCCGGGTGGGGGGCGAGATAGGTGGAGACGAGCTCGTAGCCGGCGAACCAGTGGACGAGCTTGGGGCGGTCGATGCCGTCGCGGTACAGGTTCTCGATCTCGGCGCACAGCTGGTTGGTGACCTGCGGGGCACGGTCCCAGTCGATGTGCAGCTTGTTGTCGGTCCAGCGGACGACGTCGTGCTTGTGCAGGTAGGCGAAGAGGAGCTGGCCGCCGAGGCCGTCGTAGTTGCGCACGCGCTCGCCGGTGACCGGGAAGCGGAACATGCGGTCGAACAGCACGGCGTACTGCACGTCACGGGCCTGCGGTACGCCGTCCGCCTGCAGCTTCACGGCCTCCTTGAAGGCGGTGAGGTCGCAGCGCAGCTCCTCGAGGCCGTACATCCAGAACGGCTGGCGCTGCTTGATCATGAACGGGTCGAACGGCAGGTCGCCGTGGCTGTGGGTGCGGTCGTGGACCATGTCCCACAGGACGAAGGCCTCCTCGCAGCGCTTCTGGTCGTGGACCATCGCGGCGATGTCCTCGGGCAGGTCGAGGCCCAGGATGTCGACGGCGGCGTCGGTGACCCGGCGGAAGCGGGCGGCCTCTCGGTCGCAGAAGATGCCGCCCCAGCTGAAGCGCTCGGGCGCCTCGCGCACGGCGATCGTCTCGGGGAAGAGAACGGCGGAGTTGGTGTCGTACCCGGCCGTGAAGTCCTCGAACTTGATGCCGCAGAACAGCGGGTTGTCGTAGCGGGTGCGCTCCAGCTCGGCCAGCCAGTGGGGCCAGACCATGCGCAGGACGACCGCCTCGAGGTTGCGGTCGGGGTTGCCGTTCTGCGTGTACATCGCGAAGACGACCAGGTGCTGGAGGCCGTCGGCGCGGCCCGCGGCCGGCTGGAAGGCCAGCAGCGAGTCGAGGAAGTCGGGCACCGCGAAGCCGCCCTCGGCCCAGCGGTTCAGGTCCTTCACCAGGGCCTGGTGGTAAGCGGCGTCGTGCGGCAGCAGCGGGGAGAGCTCCTCGACGGCCTCCACGACACGCCGTACGGCGGCCTCGGCGTCCGCGCGGGAGGGCGCGTCCTCGGCCTCGAAGTCGATCGACCCGTCCTTGGACTGCCATGGCCGGATGCGTTCCACGGCGTCCTTGAGCACCGGCCACGCCGGGTGCTCGACCACCCTGGTCGCGGGAGGAATCCGATCCTCCGTAGCCGCCTGCACAAGAATTTCCGTCATGTCCCATCCTCCACGGGAGAACCTCGCGTTTGGACACCGTATGCACACGAGGTTTCTCTCAGCAAGAGGAAGCTCGGGAAATTATCCTGCATGTCGCCAAGGTCACCGAACTTTTTCCTGCCGGTCATCGAGACGGCGAATACTCCGGCAGCGCGTGGGCATACGCGGAGCCGACCGACGCATACCGGTCAATCGCCACGGGACTCGCCCACGCCAGGGTGACCATCCGGAGGCGCATGATCCAGCTACGACATGTCCAGCGCCGCAAACGCAGTGCACACGTGGGGTTCATCACGCCCCTGGACCACTAGGCTGCGGCACTGCCGCGTGAACAGTCCGCTCCGGTTCGCGCGTGAGCCGAGCCGCCGTCGACGGAAGCGAGTTGAATCTTGAACTTCCTTACCATCGGTCACCGCGGAGTCATGGGTGTCGAACCCGAGAACACCCTCCGTTCCTTCGTCGCCGCCCAGCAGGCGGGCCTCGACGTCATCGAACTCGATCTCCACCTGAGCAAGGACGGCGCCCTCGTCGTCATGCACGACACCGACGTGGACCGCACGACCGACGGCACCGGCCCGATCGCCGACAAGACCCTCGCCGAGCTGCGCGCCCTGGACGCGGGCCGCGGCGAGCAGGTGCCGGTCTTCGAAGAGGTCCTCGACGCCGTGCGCTCGCCGCTGCAGGCCGAGATCAAGGACGTCGCGGCGGCACGGGCGCTCGCCGAGGTCATGACCAGGCGGGACCTGGTCTCCCGGGTCGAGGTGTCCTCGTTCCACGACGAGGCGGTCGCCGAGATCGCCCGCCTGGTGCCCGGTGTACGGACCGCGCTGATCGCCAGCCGCTACGGCACCGACATCGTGGAGCGCGCCGTCGAGGTCGGCGCGGCGACCGTCTGCCTGAACATCCGCCGGCTCACCCTGGAGGTCGTGGAGCACGCGCGCAAGGCGGACCTCAGGATCATCGGCTGGGTGGTCAACACCCAGGACCACCTGCGGCTCGTACGGGCTCTGGGACTGGACGGCGCGACCACCGACTACCCGGAGATCAAGCGCACGGGCCGTTTCACGGCCTAGTCGCCCACCGGCGGAACGATTATGCGAGTTCCTTGACCAGGAGCTCGAATTGCAGGTCGTCGCGCTGCGGGATGCCGAAGCGCTCGTCGCCGTACGGGAACGGGGTCATCCGGCCCGTACGGCGGTAGCCGCGACGCTCGTACCAGGCGATGAGGTCGTTCCGTACGGAGATCACGGTCATGTGCATCTCGCGCACGCCCCAGGCCGCACGGGCCTGCCGCTCCGCCTCCGTGATGATCACCTTGCCGAGGCCGGCGCCCTGGAGTGCGGGGCTGACCGCGAACATCCCGAAGTAGGCGTGGGCATCGCGGTGTTCGAGCTGGCAGCAGGCGACGACCTGCCCGTCCCGCTCGACCGTCAGCAGTCGGCTGTCGGGCGACTTGATGACCGCCAGCACCCCTTCCGGGTCGGTCCGCTGCCCTTCGAGGATGTCCGCCTCCGTCGTCCACCCGGCCCGGCTGGAGTCGCCGCGGTAGGCGGACTCGATCAGCACGACCAGCGTGTCCACGTCGGCGTCGGTGGCGTCCCGGAAGGTGAGTCCGGAGGCGGCGGGGGTCGCGGCGGTTTCCATGGGGCGCTTCTCCAGTTCTCGGGCGCGGCTCGGGCACCGCTGAGCGTAACGCGCCATTAGGCTCCGGCTGCATGGTGCACGTACTGAGCGGACGGACCCTCCTCCAGCCCCTCGACCCCGAGCGTTCCCGGGTCTTCTACGGGGAGCAACTGGGCCTGGCCGTATACCGCGAGTTCGGGACGGGTCCGGAGCGCGGCACCGTCTACTTCCTGGGCGGGGGCTTCCTGGAGGTCTCGGGGCGGTCCGAGACGCCGCCCTCCCCCAACGTCCGGCTCTGGATGCAGGTCGCGGACGTGGCGGCGGCGCACGACGAACTGCGCGCGAAGGGCGTCGAGATCGAGCGGCCTCCGGTGAAGGAGCCGTGGGGCCTGGTCGAGATGTGGATCGCCGACCCGGACGGGACGCGGATCGTGCTGGTGGAGGTGCCCGCGGACCATCCGCTGCGCTACCGGCCCGGAATCTAGGGCCGGTGTTCCCAGCCTCGGTCGGTGCGGGTCAGCTCCCGGAAGCCGGCCGAGGTCAGGTGGGTGATCGCCGTGCCGTCGGCGGCCGCTTCGTAGGCGAGGAGGCGGTCCACGCCGCACAGGCGCAGCCAGTCGGCGGCCTGCCCCAGCAGCCAGTGCTCCAGGCCCTCGCCGTGCGCCGACGGGTCGATGTGCAGGTTGCCGATGTCGGCGAGGCCGAGGCCCCGGGTATGGCGTTCGGGGCGGGACAGGGCGGTGTCGACCTCGATGAAACCGAGGGCACGGCCGCCGGCGTACGCCGTCAGACGCGTGCCGCACTCCCCCAGCGTGCGCTGGACGGTGACGCCGGGCCGGGGCTTGTGGGGCGGCAGGTCGGTCACCCGCGCGATCAGGATCACCTCGGTGTCGCCGACGTGCCGGAAGCCCGAGCGTTCGTAGAGGGCCCGGATGTGCGGCCAGTTGCGGGGCAGTCCGTAGACGGCCGGGGCCGGGAGGTCGCCGCTCGCGTACCGGACGCGTACGTTCCAGCGGGCCAGCCGGGCCAGGCAGGCGCTCATCAGCAGGTTCGCGGCCTCGTCGGAGTCCGGCCAGAAGGTGGCAGGCGGACGGCAGAGAAGCCAGTCGATCTCTCCGGTGTCCCGGTGGTCCGCGCCCACCTCGTCGTCCGCCCGGTAGCGCAGCAGATGGGCCGCGGCCACGACGTGGTCGCGCTGCTCGGCGACGAGGGTGACGCGCTCGCTCACCCAGGGGTCGGTGATGAACTCGTCCGGCTGTCGCTCCAGAGCGCTGAGCACCGTGTTCACGGAGACGGAGACGCCGGGAACGACGGTCGCGACATGCAGGTTGATCAGTTCGGTGAGCTGGTCGCGGTCGGCACGGCGGAAGGGGCGCACTTCGAGCGCGGGCATGGGGGACCTCCGGTCGGAGAACGGTGTCGGGAGGCCGCCATGCGATGCGGTACGGGGTCGAGCGTACGGCGTCGGCGGGGCCGGGCTCCAGTGGGTTTCGCCGGATGGCCGGGGTCCGGGGCGGGGCTTAGCGTGCTGAAGGGGGTTTCCTTCGGAAGGAACGCCATGAAGCTCGACAAGCCGGTGACCGGTGGGCCCTGCTGGACCGAGCTCGGGACCAGTGACCTGGCATCCGCCAAGCGGTTCTACGAGGGGTTGTTCGGCTGGCGGGCCGAGACCGATCCGCGTCAGGAGGCGGGCGGCTACACGATCGCGCACCTCGGGGACGCGGCGGTGGCCGCGCTGACCCCGCTGTACCAGGAGGGGCAGCCGGTGGCGTGGAACGTGGCGTTCGCGGTGCCGGACGCGGACGCCGCCGCCGCGCAGGTGACCGAGGCCGGCGGTGTGGTGCTGGTCGGTCCGATGGACGTGTTCGACGTGGGCCGCTTCGCGGTGGCCGTCGACCCCACCGGCGCGGCCTTCCAGCTCTGGCAGGCCCGGGCTTTCCCGGGCGCGGGCGTGCTCAACGCGCCCGGCTCGCTGGGCTGGGTGGAGCTCATGACCCGGGAGCCCGAGCGGGCCGTGGACTTCTACACCACCGTGTTCGGCTGGAGCGTCAACGCCTCGGAGCGCTACACGCAGTGGGGCATCGAGGGCGCCGACTTCGGCGGCATGGTCACGATGGACGACAAGTTCCCGCACGAGGTGCCGGCGCACTGGCTGCCGTACTTCGCCGTGGCCGACGTGGACAGCACGGCGGCGGACGCCACACAGGCGGACGGCACGGTCCTGATGGAGCCCACCTCCGTCCCCGACGGACCGCGCATCGCCGTCCTGCGGGACCCGCAGGGGGCGATGTTCGGCGTGTACCGCGCGGGCTACGAGCGCTGACCGCGCCCGCCCTGGTCCAGCGGGTCACCCGGCCGCCATGGGCCCAGCGGTGTCACCACCACGCGGTCGATCACCGGCGCGTACGCGGAGCGTTGCCCGTGCGCGTTCCTGGACTCCCCGTCGAAGTCAGGGAGTTCGTCGGCGGTGAAGGTGAGGGTGTTGACGCCCGGGGCGAGGGCGACGGGGACGGTGAGGGTCCGGAAGGCGTTGAAGTGGAAGGTGGTGGGGAACAGGACCCGGTGCGGATCACCGCCGTTGACCGTGATGTCGGCGTGGCGGCAGATCGGGTCCGGATTGTAGTGGGTGGCCGGGGCCTGTTCGCCGTTGGAGTAGCGGATCGTCAGGGCGTGACGGCCGGCGTGCTCGGCCGTGACCGTCAGGGTGAGGGCGTTGTCGGGGCCGGCACCGATGCCGTCCACGGCCTTTCCGCCGGTGGCGTACGGGTACGCGGTCACGTGCGCGGTGCCGGTGAGGATGCCGTCCTCGGCGGCGTACGCCGTGCCGGCCAGCAGGCCGCGGGACGGGCCGACGCGCAGCCGGTCGACTATCAGGCGTTCCGAGGTGCCGGTGACCGTGATCTTGTTGATGCCGCCGGCCAGGAAGAGCGGCAGCGCCCCCTCCTCGGCACGGCCGACCTCCTCCCCGTTGACCGTCACGACGCCTTCTCCGGGCCCGAGCCGGTCGACGGTGACCGTCGCCTCGCCGTCGTCGGCCGCGTGCACCCAGAAGGTCGCGGTGCCGCCCCGGGGCAGTACGGCGACGCCGGGGCCCGAGGCACCGCGGTGGGCGTGGCTGACGCGGGTGCCCTCGCGCAGGTCCGCGTACTCGGCGTCGTGGAGAGCGGGGCCCTCGGTGTCGCGCAGGGTGAGGTCCAGCTTGTCGATGACGGTGTCGCCCCTGGTGGCGCCGAGGTCCGGGTCCTGCGCGGCCAGGGTGATCCGGTGCCTGCCCGCGGTGAGTTCGGCCGTGGTGTCGGTGTGGCCCCACACCGCCGGCTTGTAGCCGAGCGGCAGCAGCAGTTCGCGCGGCCCCTCGCCGTCGACGCGCAGGAAGACGTTGGTGGGTCCCGCCTCGCGGACCAGCTCGGCCTCGTTGTGGGAGTTGGCGTACACGCTGATCTCGTACGTCCCGTCCCGCGGGACCTCCACGTCGAAGGCGAGGACGCCGTCGGAGCCGGTACGCAGGCCGCCCACATGGTGACCGCCGGAGGTGGCGAACCTGTCGACGGCGGACGGGGAGCCCTCGGGGCCGTTCCTGGAGTAGCCGCCGCCGGTGTACGTCGCGTCCTCGGCCTCGTACGTCCGCCGCCACCGCACCGCGGGCGGAAGGGGCTCGGTGCCGTGGCCGCCGGGCGACAGGATCGCCTGGTACGCGGACATCTCGTCCAGGCCGGTGACGGACAGGGTCACCGTGCCGTCCACGACGGGCAGTTCGTCGTCGCGCAGCCGCGACGGCGCCTCGGAGGCTCCGACCTGGCCGGTCCAGCGGATCTCGTCGAGCCGTACGTGCACCGTCGTACCGAAGACCTCCGGGTCGACGTGCGCGAAGACGACCTCCGCGGCGCCGCCCGAGCCGCCGAACAGCACCCTGGACTGCCGTTTCGCCGTGTCCAGGGTGGCGACGCCCTGCAGGGTGTACTGCGCGTCGGGATGCGGCGCGGTGACCCGTACCGTGTTGCCGGTCATCCGGCCGTAGGCGTTGAACAGCCACCACTGGCCGTTGCCCTTGTTGGCCTCGACCACCGAGTCGTTGAGATTGCCGGCGATGTTCCAGTACGCCATGTCGGCGTCGACCTTGGACTCCTCGATGGCGGAGATCCACTGCACCATCTGGCCGGGCACGGACAGGTGGTAGTTGTGGGCGTACTCGTTGAGGTTTACGGGCAGCGGACCGATACCCAACTCCCGTTCCCAGTCGCGGTACTTGGCCACATTCGTACGCACCTCGGCGGGCGAGGACAGCTCGTGCCAGGTGATCACGTCGGGCAGTACGCCGTGCGCCTTCGCGAACTCCAGGAAGCCCCGGACCTCCGGGTAGAGGACGCAGGTGTTGGGGCCGGCGATGCGCGCCCCGGGGTGCAGGCCCTTGATGAGGTGGTAGGTCTCCTGCCAGGCGGCGAAGTAGTGGCGCGGGTCGGTGTGCCAGGAGACTCGGTCGTGGCTCCACTCCCCCTCGCCGAACATGTTGCCCTCGGGTTCGTTGAACGGGACGTACACGATGTGCTTGGCCGACTCGCCGAGCGTGAGGGCGTGTTCGACCTGACGGCGGACGACCTCCTTGAACCCGGCGAACCGTTCCGCCCCCGTGGCGCCCGGCCACTCGTAGGGGAAGCCCCGGTAAAAGTCGGGCAGGTAGACGTAGACGTCCTTGCCGCCCGCGGCGACGAAGGACGGCAGGATCTCCAGGGCGTCCGCGCCGGGATGCTGGACGCCGTCCTGGGCCTTGGTCGCGACCGTACGGACGTACATGCCCTCGACGACGGCACGGCTGGGCACGCCGTCGCCGTACAGGCCGTAGAGCGTGCCGCTCGCGCCACCGTGGAAGGGGCCGGTCTCGGTGCCGAGGTCGACGGTGAGCGTCTGCGGGCCGGGGGCTTCGGCTGCCACGGCATCCCTCCCATGTGGTTCGACATTCCGTACGTACGCCGGTTCTCCGAACCGACCGGTCGAACCTAGGAAGATCGCGTAGGCCGCGTCAACAGGGAATCCCGCTCCGAAACTTCCGAAACCGCAGCTCGGCGGGGTCAGGGCACTCAGCCGCGGAGCGCGCCCAGCCGTCCCTCCAGCTGGCTCAGCAACTCGCCGAGCAGGGATGCCAGTTCATGTTGGCGATGCGGATCCAGGCCGGACAGTACGGCCGTCTCGTAGTCGAGCTGCTCCGGGAGGGTGCCGTCGACGAGTTCCCGGCCGGCGTCCGTGAGCCGGAGGTGGGCGACGCGGCGGTCCCGGCTGTCGCCGCGCCGCTCCACCAGGCCGCGTTCGGTCAGCAGCTTCAGGCGTTTGGTGACGGCGGCGCCCGAGGAGAAGGTCTCGCGGGCGAGTTCGCTGGGGGTCAGCTCGTGGCCGGTGCGGCGCAGCGCGCCGAGCAGGTCGAACTCGGGGCGGCTGAGCCCCGCGCGGCGCAGGGGGGCGTCCTCGGCCTGCTGGAGGAGGGCGGCGCAGCGGTTGATGCGGCCGATGATCTCCATGGGGGCGGTGTCGAGGTCGGGGTGGACGCTCTGCCACTGCCTGACCACGGCGGCCACCGTGTCCTGTCTCGTCCCGGTCGGCCCGCCGTTGGTCGCCGTCATGGCCGTACGCCCTCCGTCGTTTCGCTGCCCGTGCGCTGGTCCGCGCGTTGGTCCGGGTGCAGACCTCGGCTCCGCCCCGTAGCCGCGAGCGTACGGGGTGCCGACCCCCCGGCGCGCACGACCCGCTGCCACCGCCGGTCGGGTACGGCCACCGCGGCGACGAGGCCGAGCAGCGCGCCGACGAGGGTGTCCACGATCCGCTCGGTGATCAGCCGCCCGGGCTCCTGGAACCCGGCGAACTCGGTGACGAGCAACGCCATCGGGGTCACGCAGACACTGCCGAGCCAGTAGTTGCGGCCGATCAGCGCCTCGGCGCCGAAGTTGAGGGCGAGGCAGCACAGGACCAGGGCGACCCCGCCGCTGTGGGCCACCGGGACGACCGCGGCGAAGAGCAGGACGCCGATCAGGTTGCCCACGACACGCTGGACGCCGCGGCCCCAGGTGAGCGTGAGGTTGGCCTGATACAGGGATGCCGCGGTGACCAGGGCCCAGTAGGGGCGGCCGATCCCGAGGGCGAGGGAGGCGTAGCCGGCGAGGGCGCAGCCGAGGGCCACGCGCAGGGCCAGCGGGGCCAGGGGGCGGAGGCGGCGCCACAGCGGGCCGGGAGGCGCGGCAGGTCCGGTGCCGAGGCCCGGGAGGTCGTCGACGTGCGGTACGGGGCGGTTGCCGCGCACTTGCCGGGCCCAGGTGCGCAGCGGCTCTGGGTCGGTGTCGGCCGGGGCCGCGAGGGCGACCTCGGCGCGGACGCGGAGGCGTTCGAGGGCTTGGCGGGTCTCGGAGGGGCGGCCTGCGCAGAGCAGGGCCTGGCGGGCGGACTGGACGGCGGTGGTGGCGGTGGCGTGGGGTCCGGCAGCCGTGGTGCCGTGGGGTCCGCCCTGGCCACCTGGGCGTCCGGTACCAGCCGTCTCGACGTACGCGGCGGCCGCGTGCAGGGCGCCCGCGACGGCCCGGCGCTCCGGTCCGTGCGGGCGCAGCAGGCCCGGTGCCATGCCGACGAGCCAGGCCCAGGCGCCGGATGCGGCTGCGAGCGCGAGATGGCCGGGGACCTGGGCGAGGGACTGCGGCGTGAACAGGGCGGCGGAGCTGACGAAGGTGAGGACCACGTTGCCGGGCGGACCGATCCGCGCCGCGTCGCACAGCACCTTCTGCACGGCAGCCAGTACCGCGCCCACCATGACCAGCACGACCGCGCCGGGGGCGAGCGAGGCCGCGACCAGCGCGGCGGCGAGGCCGCCGAGCATCCCGAGCACCACCCACGCCAGGGCGCGTGCCCGGGCGGCGTAGGGGCGGTTGTGGGCGTAGAGCGCGCACAGGGACCCGGCCATCGTGTACATCGCCAGGTCGAGGCGGCCCAGCGCCAGCAGGGCGATGCTGGGCGGGGCGACGGCGACGACCACGCTCAGGGCGGGCTTGAACCAGATGTCGGAGGGCCGGCCGAGGCGCAGGACTCCGGCAAGCGGGGGGCGGCTGCTCATACCATGAGCTTAGCAAGTGTTTTACTCGTGAAACATCCTCGTGGAACATTACGGCTGGTGTCGGGGATCGGCGGCGTGCCGACCTGCCGCGCTCCGCCGAACGCTCCCCGTGTACACCCTTGCGCTCGCGTGCGCACCGCACGGCCGGGGCATCGACGGACTGTCCGAGACCGTCGAGCGGGGAGGGTGCGCGTGCACGGACCGGCTTCGCACGGCTGGCTGCTGGTCGCGCTGTGTGCGGCGACCGGGGCCTACTGTCTGCTGCGGATGCGCAGCCACGTCGAGGAGCAGCGCCGTGCCGCGGGCGGCGAGGCCCTGATGGGCTTCGGCATGGCGGCGATGGCGGTGCCCGCCGCGGCCTTCACACCGCCGTCCTGGGCCTGGCCCGGCTACGCGGCCTTGTTCGGCGCTGCCGCCCTGCACGCGCTGTGGTCGGCGCGGGCCGGGGCCCACCATCTGCACCACCTGGTGGGAGCGTCGGCCATGGCCTACATGGCGGTCGCGATGGCCGCGTCACCCGGGCACCCGAGCGGGCCCGGCGGTTCCGGGATTCCCCTGGTGACGGGCGTTCTGCTCCTGTACTTCGCGGGGTACGTCCTGCTGTCCGGCGTGCGACTGGTACCCGTCGCCGCGGGCGGCGGTGGCGTCGGCTGGGGTGACCGGCCGGAGCTGGCGCGGGCCTGCAGGCTGTCGATGGGGATCGCGATGGTGGCGATGCTGCTGACGATGTGAAGCGCCCCCCGTTGCCCACCCGGGCCTCGAACCGGTGGTCGCCGGAAGCGTGGTGAAGGCCCGACGGCCGTGCTGTGCGCCGATGACGCACGGTGCCGGAGGGCCGCGCGGCATGCCGTGCGGGAGGTCGTACGGCACTTGCCCGGCGTCGGCGGCGACCTGCCCAACTCCTCGTCCATGCCCCGCTGTTGCACGGCGAGGAGCCCGGCGACGACCGGCTGGTGATCCTGGAGGGCGAGCGGCCGGGTGCCTGGTGGCCGCCCGGCCCGGGGCCCGGCCCGCGTCTGGCAGTGCTCGGATAGCCCGATCCGCCGCTGGGTACCCGGATCGCCTCCGGCGCATGTGCCGGAACAGCCGGTCACTCCTGTGGCGGGCGTCGCAAACCCACCCCCGGCATTGGCCTCTCGCCCCATCGGTCGGCGAGGATCGCACTATGCACACCCAGTCCGTCCAATCCCCGCCCCGCCCGCCGGCCGAGCGCGGTCACGCCCGCTGGGCCGGTGCCCTGGCCCTGTGTTCGGCGTTGCTGCTCGCCCTGGTCGCGGTCCGGTGGAACCCGCTGATCGCCCTGGACGGCGACATCGCAGACACCACACACCGCTGGGCGGTCGACGAGAAGGGCGTCACGCACACGTTCCGGATCCTGACGGACTGGGTCTGGGATCCGTGGACGATGCGCATCCTGACCGCGGTGGTGGCGGTCTGGCTGGTGTGGCGCAGAGCGGCCCGCTGGACGGCCGTGTGGCTGGTGGCCACCTGTGCGCTCGGCACGGCGCTGCAGCAGTCCCTCAAGGCCCTGCTCGACCGTCCGCGTCCCGCCTGGCCCGACCCGGTCGACTCCGCCCACTTCGCCGCCTACCCGTCCGGTCACGCCATGACGGCCACGGTGGTGTGCGGCCTCCTGCTGTGGCTCCTGCACCGCTACGGCCCGGCACGCGCGCTGTGGCGTACGGCCGTCGCCCTGTCCGTGATCTCCGTGGCCGGCGTCGGTCTGACCCGGGTGTGGCTGGGCGTCCACTGGGCCACGGACGTCGTCGGCGGCTGGCTGCTGGGCGCGCTGGTCGTGGTGCTGGCGGTGCGGGTGCACACCCGATGGCTGGGGTGAGCGGGCCCGAGCGCCGCTACCGCTATGTGGGCCCGGCCGAGCTGACCGCGCTGGTCCGGCCGGAGGCAGAGGGCCGGATCGTCGGGTCGGCCGCCGACCTGGACGATTGGCTGGCGCGGTGTGCGCGCGCCGAGCGAGCCGAACCGTTCACGTACGTCGTCGGCACGGACGGCCGGCTGCGGCTCGCCGCCCGGCGGAGCGAACATGTGGTGTGCGCCGGGGGCCGGGACGTCCTGGCCGCCGGTGAGGTGCGTTTCGAGCACGGCTCGGGGTGCTGGACGGCCGTGGAGATCAGCAACCAGTCCACCGGCTACTGCCCCGACCTCGACTCGTGGCCCGCGGTCGCCCGCGCCCTGGACGGGGCCGGTGTCGGCCGTCCCGGCGGGTTCACGCACGCGGTGGTGTTCCGGCGCTGCGAGGAGTGCGGGGAACGCGCCATCGTGCGCGAGGGCTACTTCGTCTGTGTGTTCTGCGGCGGCGATCTTCCCGCGCGGTGGAACGTGGCGCCGTAAGATCCGCAGCATGACCGCAGTCCTGTTCGATTTCTCCGGAACCCTCTTCCGTGTCGAGTCCACCGAGTCCTGGCTGCGCGGAGCGCTCGCCGAGGCCGGGGTGGAGCTCGGCGAGACCGAACTGGCCGAGACCGCGCAGGCGCTGGAGGCGATGGGGGCACTGGCGGGCGGGATCGATCCCTCGTGGCTGCCCGAGGACGTGGCGAGTGTCTGGGGGGTGCGGGACAAGAGCGCGGAGCTGCACCGGGCCGCCTACACCGGGCTGTCCCGGCAGGTACAGCTCCCCGACGACCGGCTGCACGACATCCTCTACGACCGCCACATGGCGCCGGCCGCGTGGGTGCCGTACCCCGACTCCGCCGAGGTGCTGGGGACGCTGCGTGAGCGCGGCGTCGGCGTGGGAGTGGTCAGCAACGTCGGCTGGGACATCCGTCCGGTGTTCCGGGAGCACGGTCTCGATCCGTACGTGGACACCTACGTGCTGTCGTACGAGCACGGCGTCCAGAAGCCCGACCCCCGGCTGTTCGCGGTCGCCTGCGCGGCCCTCGACGCCGATCCGCGGGACGTCGTCATGGTCGGCGACAACCGGCGGGCGGACGGCGGTGCGGCGGCCCTGGGCTGTGCGGTGCACTTCGTGGACCATCTGCCGGCGGCGCAGCGTCCGGACGGGCTGCGGCCGGTGCTGGATCTCGTGGGCACCGCCCCGCGGTCGAACGACTCCGGGCCTCGGACGGGCAAGTAGCCCCCGGCCACCTCACCTGACGCTCGCCTGCCTCGGACGATCCCCCGCGTCGCCCGAGGCAGACGGCAACCCCGACCAGGCCGTATCGGGGCCGGGCCGGAAGTGCTGAGTATAGTTGGCTGGCAGCCAGTCAACGCAGGAGTTACAGCATGTCCCCGCGCAGCGCCTCGGTCAATGAAGAGCTGCGGCGGCGATCCCGGGAGCGGCTTCTGCAGGCGGCCGTCGAGCTGGTCGGCGAGCGGGGGTACGACGCCACGACGCTGGGCGACATCGCGGACCGGGCGGGCTCGGCGCGCGGTCTGGTGTCGTACTACTTCCCCGGCAAACGCCAGCTGGTGCAGTCCGCCGTGCACCGGCTGATGCACCGCACGCTGGAGGAGGCGCTGGAGCGCGAGCCGCGCAGCGAGGACGGCCGCGAGCGGATGGCCCGGGCCATCGACGCGATCCTGGGCCTGGCCCGGGACCGGCCCGTGCTGATGCGCCAGCACATGGCGGGGATCCTGCTGGGCGAGGGCTTCGTCCAGTGCCCGGAGCAGCGGCGTCTGGCCGAGCTGCTGCGGGAGACCTGCGTACGGCACGGCTCGAAGGACGTCGACGCCGACTACCCGATGCTGCGCGCCCTGCTCATGGGGGCCGTCTACGCGGCGCTGGTCCCCGGCGTGCCGATGCCGGTGCCGGTGCTGCGGGCCGAGCTGTTCGCGCGCTACCGGCTGGACTGGTCGATGGGGGTCCCGCCGGACTCGGAGGCCGAGCCCGGCGGGACGGGCGACACGGATCTGTCACGGTTCTTCGCTACCGGGTAGGCACCGCAGGCCACCCGGCCGCCCGGACGGTCAGTCGAAGTAGTCCGGCTGCGTCTGGACGTTGAGTTCGCGCAGCTTGACCCAGCGGGCCGGGTCCGTGCGCCGGTCGTCGATCTTCAGGACGTCGAAGCCCCGGGCCATCTCGTTCGAGTAGATGTAGCCGTTGTAGTAGTACGCCGACCACGAACCGCCCGACCGCAGCGTGTCGGTGCTGATCGGACCACGGTCGAAGTACGCGATCTCCTTCGGGCGGGCCGAGTCGGTGAAGTCCCAGACGGAGACGCCGCCCTGGTACCAGGCCTGGACCATGAGGTCCTTGCCCTTGACCGGGATCAGCGAGCCGTTGTGGGCCACGCAGTTCTCGGTGTCCGCCTGGTGCCGGGGGATCTTGAAGTAGCTGCGGAAGACGAGCTTGCGCTTGTCGCCCTTGCCGACGATGTCGTAGATGCCGTCGGCACCACGGTCCGGGCCGATCTGCGCGTTGCAGGTGGCCGCGCCGCCGCCGCCCAACTCGTCGGTGAAGACGACCTTGTTGGCCTTCTGGTTGAAGGTCGCCGAGTGCCAGAACGCGAAGTTGACGTTGTCCTGGACCTGGTCGATGACCTTCGGGTGCTCGGGATCCTCGATGGAGAGCAGGATGCCGTCGCCCATGCAGGCTCCGGCGGCGAGGTCCTTCTCAGGCAGGACCGTGATGTCGTGGCAGCCGGTGGTCTTGGAGACGCCCGGGTTGGTGGGCGCGCCCGGGTTGCCGCCGCCGTCCGGGCCCTCACCGGGGAACAGCACCGGGAAGCTCACGACCGCCGCCTTCTCGGGCGCGTACCGCGGCACCTTGATGACGGAGATCCCGTCGTGCGGCGGCTGGCAGTCCGGGTAGGTGGCGTTCGGCGAGTACGAGGAGACGTAGACGTACACGTTGCGGCGCTCGGGCACCAGCGTGTGGGTGTGCGAGCCGCAGGCGGTCTCGACCGCGGCGACGTACCTGGGGTTCGTCTTGTCGCTGATGTCGAAGACCTTCAGGCCCTCCCACGAGGACTTCTCGGTCACGGGCTGCGTCGTGCTGTTGCAACTGCTGTCGCTGCGCGAGGAGTCGGTGGACAGGAACAGCAGGTTCCCGGACACGGTGATGTCGTTCTGCGAGCCGGGGCACAGCACCTGAGCGACCGTCTTCGGCGCCTTCGGGTCGCTGATGTCGAAGATGCGGAAGCCGTCGTAGTTACCGGCGAAGGCGTACTTGCCCTGGAAGGCCAGGTCCGAATTGGTGCCCGGGAGCACGTCCTTGGGGACGTTGGCCAGGTGCTTGATGTTGGCGGAGTGGACGATCTCGTCCTGGCCGGGTATCTCGCCGTCCGCGACAGCCTCCTGCACCTCGGCCCGAGTGCTCTTGGATATCTCCTTCTCCGCGACGGGGCCGTCCCCCGGGTCGGGGGTCGCGACAGCCGGCTGCGCGGTGAGCAACGCGGCCAGCAGTCCGGTGGCGGCTGCGGCAACTCCCAAACGTCTGCGTCGTGTTCGGGGAATGCTCAACAGGATCACTGTTTCCTCCCTTGTCCGTTCGCACTGGAACGGTTGATGCAAGCCCGAGTATCGTCATGGCCATGCACATATCAACAGGGGGCAATGAACATGTAACGAAGACGCCCTTCCGCCGGACACCCGCCTTCACCGCCGCACTTGCCGTTCTGGCCGTACTCACGCTGGGCGGCTGCGACTCCGAACCGAAGGCGGCCGAGGAGAGCGGACCGTCGGTGATCGTGCCCGGCAAACCCGGCGAGGCGAACCAGAAGCTGTCCGCCGAGGAGGCCGCACGGCAGCGCGCCGAGGACGACTCCCCCAACTCGGCCGACGTCGCCTACGCCCGCATGATGATCGAGCACCACACCCAGGCCCTGGAGATGACCGAACTCGTCCCGGACCGCGCCGAGTCGACGAAGGTCGAGGCGCTCGCCGAACGGATCGCCGCCGCGCAGGGCCCGGAGATCGCGGCCATGAAGGGCTGGCTCAAGAACCACGGCAAGTCCCTGGAGGCCGAGGAGAGCGACGGCCACGAGCAGCACGCCTCGATGCCCGGCATGGCGACCGAGGCACAGCTCAAGAAGCTGCGCGCCGCGCACGGGAAGGCGTTCGACCAGCTCTTCCTCACGTTGATGATCACCCATCACGACGGGGCCATCACCATGGCCACGGACGTGAAGGGGCAGGGCAACAACATCGTGATCGAGGAGATGGCCGACGAGGTGGTCGCTCAGCAGACGAGCGAGATCACGCGGATGCGGGACATGCTCTGACGGACCGGCCCGGTCCGCCCGAGGGCCGCGCTCAGCGGCGGGCGCGACGCGGCGTCAGGAATCCCGCGTCGCGCGCCTGCCCGATGAGCCTGAGCGACCTCCGCCGGCTGTGCCCCGTCGCCCGCATCACCGCGAGCACGGGGTCGCCACCCTGTTCCTGGGCCGTGCGGTACTCCTGCGCGACGAGCCACTGCCCCTCGACGCCGGGCGGCCAGGCCGGCCGGGCCCGGCTCGCCCTGACGCCCCCGCCGTCCGGTTCGGCCGCGATCGCGCACGCCTTGGAGAGCGGATCCTCGATCCAGTCGGCGAGCGCCGCCAGGTCGTCGAGGGAGAGCGCCGGGCGGGCCCGTACGTCCTCGATGGAGACGCCCTCCTCGGACACCACGGCGAGCGCGTCGACGTGGGCGCCGTCGCCGAACTCCAGCCGGACGCCCAGCCAGGCCGTGGCGCCGGCACCGTCCCGCACTTCCCACGCGGGCCACACGGACACGCTGCCGTCCGAAGCACAACGATCGGAAAGATTAAGAAAGGATGCTTCCAGCACACACGCAACGTAACCGCATGATCACATTCCATACTGAACGAACACGCGCCCCGACGGGCGCACAGCACCCTGTCAGCGGAGCGGCAGCGGTGCGATGCTGGACTCGAGAGCGACTCCTGAAGTTCCGCGAAGCCCCCGACCAACCCTCGCCCAAGGAGTTCCGCCGTGCTCCGTATCGCCGTCGTCGGCTCCGGGCCGAGCGGGTGCTACACCGCCCAGAGCCTGGTGCAGCAGGACCCCGACGCGCTGGTCGACGTCCTGGACCGGCTGCCGTGCCCGTACGGTCTGGTGCGGTACGGGGTGGCGCCGGACCACGAGAAGATCAAGTCCCTCCAGAACAACCTGCGGACGGTTCTGGAGCACGAGCGGGTGCGGTTCCTCGGCGGCGTCCAGATCGGTCCGGGCGGAGTGCCGACAACCCGGCTGCGGGACCTCTACCACGCGGTCGTGTACTGCGTGGGCGCCGCCACCGACCGCCACCTCGGGGTTCCCGGCGAGGACCTGCCGGGCAGCTGGTCGGCGACCGAGTTCGTGTCCTGGTACAGCGCCCACCCGGACTCCGTCGACGACGGCTTCGTGCTCGGCGCACGGTCGGCGGTCGTCATCGGCATCGGGAACGTCGCGGTGGACGTCACACGGATGCTGGCCCGGGGCACGGCGGAGCTGAGCCCCACCGACATGCCGCAGGCGGCGCTCACCGCCCTCGGCGCGAGTCGCGTGACCGAGGTCAGCATGGTGGGGCGCCGCGGTCCCTCGCAGGCCCGCTTCACCACCAAGGAACTGCGCGAACTGGGCACGCTGCCGGACACGGCGGTGAGCGTGGATCCGGCCGAGCTGGCGCTGGATCCGGCGTACGCCGACCCGTCCGGCCTCCCCGCCCCGCAGCGCCGCAACATCGAGGCGCTGCGCGCCTGGGCCGAGGCCCCGCCCCAGGACGCCCGGCACCGCATCCGGCTGCGCTTCTTCCTGCGCCCCGTCGAACTCCTCGCCGAAGCCGGGCGCGTGAGCGCGGTCCGCTTCGAACGAACGGCACCCGACGGCCGGGGCGCGGTCACGGGCACGGGCCGCTACGAGGACATCGAGGCCCAGCTGGTGCTGCGCTCGGTGGGCTATCGCGGTGTACCGCTGGAGGGCCTGCCGTTCGACACGACGACCGGCACAGTGCCGCACAGCGAGGGACGCGTCCTGCGCGAGGGCCGCGTGGCGCCGGGCGAGTACGTGGCCGGCTGGATCAAGCGGGGCCCGACCGGCGTCATCGGCACCAACCGGCCGTGCGCGAAGGAGACGGTGACGTCGTTGCTGGAGGACGCCGCCGTACTCGTAAGGAGAGAGGTGGCGCAGGACCCGCTGACGGCACTGCGCGCCGAGGGGGTCGAGCCGGTGGAGTGGCCGGGGTGGTGCGCGATCGAACGGGCGGAGGCGGAGCTGGGCGCGTCGCTGGGCAGGGGTGTGGTGAAACTGCCCGATTGGGAGTCCCTGCTGGGCGCCGCGCACCACAACGCCCTTTAGGGGCGCGGGGCTGCATCGATGTGCGGCTCCGCCGCGTGGGCGCGACAAGCCACAGGCGACCCGCACCGAGCAACGAGCCGGCAACACCCCCGAAATCAACAATCTGTTCAAGGGGCCTACGGTCTCGCCCATGACAGAGAGCACACCCGCACACCCCGTCGACGAGATCCCGCCCAAGCGCCACCTGGCCGCCTTCGGCCTGCAACACGTCCTCGCGATGTACGCCGGCGCCGTGGCCGTCCCCCTGATCGTCGGCGGCGCCATGAAGCTCCCGCCCGCCGACCTTGCCTACCTGATCACCGCCGACCTGCTGGTGTGCGGCATCGCGACGCTGATCCAGTGCATCGGCTTCTGGCGCTTCGGCGTACGGCTGCCGATCATGCAGGGCTGTACGTTCGCCGCCGTCTCCCCGATGGTGCTGATCGGCACGACGGGCGGCGGACTCCCCGCCATCTACGGCTCGGTGATCGTCGCGGGCCTGGCGATCGTGCTGCTGGCGCCGGTCTTCGGGAGGCTGCTGCGGTACTTCCCTCCCCTCGTCACGGGCACCGTGATCCTGATCATCGGCCTCTCGCTGCTGCCGGTCGCGGGCAACTGGGCCGCGGGCGGCGCCGGTTCCGCGGACTTCGGGGAACCGAAGAACCTCGCGCTGGCCGCCTTCATCCTGGCGGTGGTGCTCGGGGTGCAGCGCTTCGCTCCGGCGTTCCTGAGCCGGATCGCGGTACTGATCGGCATCCTGGTCGGGCTCGCGGTGGCGGTGCCGTTCGGGTTCACGGACTTCGGCGGGGTGGGCGACGCCGACTGGGTCGGGGTCAGCACGCCGTTCCACTTCGGGGCGCCCACCTTCGAGTTCTCGGCGATCGTGTCGATGCTGGTGGTGGCGCTGGTGACGATGACGGAGACAACCGGTGACCTGATCGCGGTCGGCGAGATGACCGACCGCAAGGTCGAGCCGCGCTCTCTCGCGGACGGCCTGCGCGCCGACGGTCTGTCGACGGTGCTGGGCGGCGTCTTCAACACCTTCCCGTACACGGCGTACGCCCAGAACGTGGGACTTGTCGGCATGACCCGGGTGCGCAGCCGCTGGGTGGTGGCCACCGCGGGCGGCATCCTCGTGCTGCTCGGCCTGCTGCCCAAGCTGGGCGCGGTGGTGGCGGCCATACCGGCTCCGGTGCTGGGCGGTGCAGGGCTGGTGATGTTCGGGACGGTCGCCGCGAGCGGGCTGCGCACCCTGACCGAGGTGGACTTCAAGGGCAACAACAACCTGACGGTGGTGGCCGTCTCCGTGGCCATGGGCATGCTGCCGGTCGGTGTGCCGACGATCTACGAGAAGTTCCCGGACTGGTTCCAGACGGTGATGAACAGCGGTATCAGCGCGGGCTGCCTGACGGCGATCGCGCTGAACCTGCTCTTCAACCACCTGCCGGCGAAGGCCGGTTCAGGAGCCTCCGAAGCGGATTCAGGCGCCGCCGAACCGGGCGGCCTGCCGGGTGGCGGCGTCGAGAAGGGCGTCGAGCAGCCCCGGGAAGAGGCCGTCTAGGTCGTCCTTGCGCAGGCCGTTCATCTTGGCCGTGCCCCGGTAGACCTGCTGGATCACACCGCTCTCGCGCAGCACCCGGAAGTGATGCGTGGTGGTGGACTTGGTGACCGGCAGGTCGAAGTGCGAACAGGAGAGCTCGTCGCCCACGGCGGCGAGCTCTCGCACGATCTGCAGCCGCAGCGGGTCGGACAGCGCGTGCAGCACGCCTTCCAGACGGATCTCCTCGCGCGTCGGGTGCGGGAGGTCTCGGCTGCTGACAGCGGGGCTGGTCACGGCGGCTCCACTTCGTCGGGTTCCTCCATTGTACGAGACCCCTCGTAGTTTGACACTTCCCGTACTACGATGCCTATCGTACGAGTCGACCGCTGGTCCCCGTGACGAATGGAGTCCGCCATGAGTGCGCTCTTCGAGCCCTACACCCTGCGCGAAGTGACGATCCCGAACCGGGTGTGGATGCCCCCCATGTGCCAGTACTCGGCCGCTCCGGTGGGCCCCGGCATGGGCGTCCCCGACGACTGGCACTTCGCGCACTACGCGGCCCGCGCGGCCGGGGGCACCGGGCTGATCATCGTCGAGGCCACCGGCGTCAGCCCCGAGGGCCGGATCTCCCCGTACGACCTGGGCATCTGGAACGACACCCAGGTCGAGGCGTTCCGTCGCATCACACGGTTCCTGGTGTCGCAGGGCACGGTTCCGGGCATCCAGCTCGCCCACGCCGGCCGCAAGGCGTCGACCGACCAGCCCTGGAAGGGCGGCGCGCCGGTGGGGCCGGACGCGTATGGCTGGCAGCCGGTGGCGCCGAGCCCGCTCGCGTTTGCCGACGGGCACCCGGTGCCGACCGAACTCACGGTCGCCGAGATCCAGGAGATCGTCGGGCAGTTCGCGGACGCCGCCCGGCGCGCCCTCGCCGCCGGCTTCGAGGTCGCCGAGGTCCATGGTGCCCACGGCTATCTCATCAACGAGTTCCTCTCCCCGTACTCCAACCACCGCACCGACGAGTACGGCGGCTCGTACGAGAACCGCACCCGTCTCGCCCTCCAGGTCGTGGACGCCGTACGGGAGGTGTGGCCGGACGACAAGCCGCTGTTCTTCCGTATCTCGGCCACGGACTGGCTGGAGGAGAACGGCTGGACCGCCGACGACACGGTCCGCTTCGCCGCCGACCTCCGCGCCCACGGCATCGACCTGCTCGACGTCTCCACCGGCGGCAACGCCGCCCGCGCCCGCATCCCCGTCGGACCGGGCTACCAGGTGCCGTTCGCCGCGCGGGTGAAGGCCGAGACCTCGCTCCCGGTCGCCGCGGTCGGGCTGATCACCGACGCCGAACAGGCCGAGAAGATCATCGCCAACGGCGAGGCGGACGCCGTCCTGCTCGGCCGCGAGCTGCTGCGCAGCCCGTCGTGGGCCCGGCACGCCGCCCGGGAACTCGGTGGGGACGTGCATGTGCCGGACCAGTACCACCGGTCCGTCTGATCGTCACCGGAACCGAGTGGGCAGGTACCGGGCCACCAGTCGCTCCAGCTGGGGCACGGCCCGCTGGCTGGTCACCGCGAGCGCGATCGACGCGGCGACGCCCGCCCAGGCGACCGGACCGAGCGGTGTGCAGCCGAAGAGGTGGCTGACGCCCGGTGTCTCGACCAGGACGAAGAGAGCGGCCCCGGAGCCGAGGGCGGTGACACGGACCAGCGGGCTGCCCCGACGGTCGGCCAGCGTCTGGGCGAGCTGCGTGCCCACCACCGCGCACAGGGCCATCGTGGTCGAGCGACGGGCGCTGCCCGGCGTGAAGCGGCCGAACAGCCAGGCGGACGTCGCGCCCACCGTGGTGGTCAGGGCCCGGTGCCGGATCTTGCGGATCAGGGGCGCGCCGAGGAGTGAGGTGCCGAGGGGTTCGGTGGCTTCGGAGTCGTTGCGGTCATCCGGGCTCCGCTCGCCGTCCGCGGCCTCCGGCTTCTCCGGTTCCTTCGGCGTCACCGCCACCGCCATCGCCGGGAACAGGTCCGTGAACAGGTTCACCAGCAGCATCTGGCGGGTGGACAGGGGCGCCGCGCCCGACAGGAGGGTGCCGAGGAGGCCGAAGCCCACCTCGCCCGCGTTGCCGCCGATCAGGATCGCGATGGCGTCGGCGACGCTGTGCCACAGGGCCCGGCCCTCGGCGACCGCGTCGATCAGGACCGTCAGATCGCCGTCGGTGAGGACGAGGTCGGCCGCGTTGCGGGCGGCCGCCGAGCCACGGGCGCTGATCCCGACGCCGATGTCGGCGGCGCGGATGGCGGCGGCGTCGTTGGCTCCGTCGCCGACCATGCCGACCACCCGGCCGGCGTCCCGCAGCGCCTCGACGACCTGGAGTTTCTGCTCGGGCGCGACGCGGGCCACGACGCCCATGTCGGCCAGCATCCGGGTGCGTGCCTCCCGGTCCGCGGACGCCAGCTCGTCGCCGGTGACCACGCCGGTGTCCTCGGGCCAGCCCAGCTCCGCGGCGATCGCCCGGGCGGTCTGCGGATGGTCGCCGGTCAGCATGACGGGCCGTACGCCCGCCTTGCGCAGCCCCTGGACAAGGGCCGTGGAGGTGTCGCGCGGCATGTCGGCGAAGGCGAGCAGACCGGTGAACTCCAGCTCCTGCAGGGATTGTTCGAGGACGTCCTCCGCCCTGTCCGGCGCGTCCAGTTTGCGCCGGGCCACGGCCAGCACGCGCAGTCCCTCGCCGGCCAGCGACTGCGCCGCCTCCGTCGCCGACGAGGGCAGGCCGGAACAGGCGGGCAGGACCGTCTCCGGAGCGCCCTTGACGACGAGCACCGCAGTGTCGTCGTCCTTTGCCCGGCCGACGGCGGCGGCGTAACCGCGGCCGGCCTCGAAGGGCAGGCCCTCGGTCTGGGACCACTCGGGGGCGGGGGCGGCCGCGTCCAGGACGGCCTCGTCGGTGGCGTGCACGGGCCGGTCCGAGTCGCCGTCGAGCTGGGGGCAGGCGCGGGCCGCGACCCGCAGCGTGGCGTCGGCCGCCTTCTCGTCGGGCTTGCGGACCGTGCCGTCCGCGTCGCTCACGCGCACCAGACGCAGGCGGTTCTCGGTGAGCGTGCCGGTCTTGTCGAAGCAGATGGTGTCCATCCGGCCGAGCGCCTCCAGGGTGCGCGGAGCCCTGACGAGGACTCCCCCGCGGCTCAGCCGACGGGCCGCCGCCAGCTGGGCCACGGTCGCCACCAGCGGCAGCCCCTCGGGAACCGCGGCCACCGCCACGGCCACCCCACCGCTCACGGCGCGGCGGATGGGGGTGCCGCGCACCAGCGACAGAGCCGTGACCCCGGCGCCGCCCGCGAGGGTCAACGGCAGGGCCTTGTCGGTGAGTTCGCGCAGCCGGGCCTGGACTCCGGCGGACGGTGGCGTACGGGCGGCGAGGGTCACGGCCCGGGAGGCCTCCGTTCGCTCCCCGGTGTCCACCACGACGGCCCGGGCCTGCCCGGCGACCACGGTCGTGCCCTCGAACACCATGCAGCGGCGGTCCGGCACCGCGGCGTCCGGCGTCGGCTCGGTGCCCTTGTCGGCCGACAGGGACTCTCCGGTCAGCGCGGACTCGTCCACCTCCAGGCCGTCCTCCCACAGCAGCCGCGCGTCGGCGGGCACCACGTCCTCCGCCCGCAGCTCGATCACGTCGCCGGGGCCGAGCTTGGTGGCGTCCACGATCCGCGCCCGGGACGACGGCTCCTCGGTGGTGACCCGGGCCTTCTGCTTCTGCTTGGCCAGCAGCCCGGACAGCGCCCGCTCGGCCCGCATCCGCTGGACGCCGCCGACCAGCGCGTTCAGGTCGAGCGCGCCGACGACCAGCAGGGCGTCCAGGACCGAGCCGAGGATCGCCTCGGCGGCCGAGCCGACGGCCAGGACCGGGGTGAGCGGGTCGTCCAGTTCACCGCGCACCGCCCGGGCCAGCCGCAGCGGCCCGCTCACCGGTGCGAAGACGCGGCTGCGGCCCATGGCGTGGAGCGTCTGACGCGTACGGTCGATGGCCTGCTCGGACAGAGTCGGCTCCGGGCCCGGCTCGTGCTCCAGCCGGTCGCGGACCTCGGTGGGCTCCAGTTCGTGCCAGGCCACGCGGGGCCGGGGGTGCGGGGCGCGGGCCACCGCCACGCCGAGGGCCGCGCGCACGCCGCTCAGCAGTGCCCATGCCGCGCTCGCGTCGACCGGCGTGTGCCGCAGGCCGGGCCATGGCGTGGGGCGACCGCGCCGGGACTTGCCGACGGCCACCAGGAGCCCGGACAGGGCGGCACCGGACCGGGCCAGGGTCTGCGACCTGTGGCCGACGCCGCGCGCGGCCGGGACCGCCCGCAGCAGCCGCCACACGTCGGCCAGGCCGTGCGGGACCAGAACGTCCGCACCCCAGACGACGGCTCCGTCCCGGTCGGTGAGGGCGACGGCCACATCTCCGGCGAGCAGCCCCGTGAGCAGGTCCTCGTCGGCCGGGTCCGGGCGGGCGACCGTGACGACGACGCCGTCCTTGTCGCGCACCGCGTCCACCACGTCGCTCAGCGACCGCTCGTCGCTCACCACCTGGTCGGCGAGATTCGTGAAGTCGGCCAGTGCGGGATCGTCCACCATCACGACCCGCAGGCCGGCGCGCCGCGCCGCGTCCAGCACCGCCTCGGCCCACGGGTCCGCGCCGGCTCCGGGGGTGCGCATGGCGCTCGGGTGCAGGACGACCGTGTCGGCCATCTCGAGCTGCCGCAGTCGTTCGGTGTCGCGCACCAGGACGCCCGTGCGCGACAGCGCGGAACTCAGTACGGCGTGGAAGGCCGCGGGTCCGTAGCGCGCGGCCTTCGGGGAGCCCGCCAGCACCGCCTCCGCCGCCTCGGTGCCGTCGTGCTTGACCAGCAGCGTGGCCAGGGCGCCCACCAGGCTGCCGGCCTCGGCGTGTCCGGCGTACTCCTGGGCGGGGGAAGTGCGCAGCGGCGGGCGCGGGCGGTGGTCCCCGGCCCGGCCTGCCCGCTCCGGCACGCACACCTCGTCGTGGACCATGTCGAACGCCGCCGCACGGGCCACCGTGTCCGCCAGCTGGAGCGTGCGCAGCGCGCCGTCGAGCACCAGCGCGGTCGGAGTGCGGCCGGCGCCGTGGGCGGCCGCGTTCGCGATCGCCAGTGCCGTGTCCATGCGGGAGCGGCCGACCCTGGCCCGCAGCCACCCGCGGAAGCGTGGGTTCTCCCGCAGCAGCGTCACCAGCGCGGTCACCGACCGGGGTGAGGCCGGCAGGCGCAGGACGTATCCGGTGAACGCGGTCGCGATGCCCAACCCGTCGGCGGCGAGCGTCGTGGCGGCGGCCCGCACTCCGGCGGGGTCGGCCGGGTGCGGGATGTCGTCGACCGCCTCGTCGGCGGGTGCGAGTCCGTGCCGGGCCGCGATCTCGATCGCCTTCTCCAGCACCCGGTCACCGGCCGCCTCCTCGACGGCGGTCACCACCAGGCGGCGCAGCCCGCCGTCCCAGTACGCGAGGGCCACGTCGGGCCGCTCCGCCAGCGCCGTGGCGACTCGGCGCGCCGCGCGCTCGGTCCCGCCCTCCCGCCGTACACGCTCCGGCGCCTCGGTCCGCAACGCCAGGTGGGCCCGGGTGCCGGACCGCCAGGGGTGGGGGCGGACGGGCAGCGTGTCGCGGGCGACCCGCACGACGCGTGCCGCGGCGTCGGCGGTGCGCACCCCGGCCCGGGCCGTCGAGGCCACGGCTCCCGCGGCGGCTCCCACCGCGGGTGCGGCGCCCTCGGCCAGCAGCCGCGGCCCGGCCATCACCAGCCCGGCCGCGGCGGTCGTCGGACGTGTCAGGAGTCCCAGAACCATCGCTCGCCCTCGCTCCTCCTCGCTCGACAGCTCCTTCCGTGCGGCCCGGGTTCCCGCAAAGCGGCATGTCATCCACGTACGGGCGCGCCGGCAGGGGATGCCGGGGCGCCCGTGGGCCGAGGGCGTCGCGTCGGACGAGGATGTCGTCAGGCCCTCGGCCCGCACCGCTATTGCGCTGGTGTCAACCGGTCGTGCAGGCCGTCCCGTTGAGGGTGAAGGCGCCCGGTGCCGCGCTGTTGCCGGTGTGGTTCGCCTGGTAGCCGATGCTGACGCTCGCTCCTGGTGCGAGCGCCGCGTTGTACGAGGCGTTGCTCGCCGTCACCGCGCCGGAGCCCGGCGTATACGTGGCTCCCCAGCCGTTGGTGATGGTCTGGCCGACGGGCAGGGTGAAGCCGAGCTGCCAGCCGTTGACCGCCGTCGTGCTCGTGTTGGTGATCGTCAGCGAGGCGGTCAGGCCGGTGTTCCAGGCGTCGGTCGTGGCGGTCACCTTGCAGGCGCCGGGCTGGGGCTGGGGTGCGGGGCCGCCGCTGTCCAGTCCGAAGAAGGTGAGGACCCGGGCCGCCATGCCGTTGCTGTAGAGGTTGTGGCCGACGCCCTGGAGGCTGATCGCCTCGACGGGGGCCCGGTCACCGGTGCCGCCGTAGCGGGTGCGGGTCCAGCCGGCCTGGGGCGTGTCCGTGGCGGACGGGGTCTGGCTGACGCCCTGGACGTTCGTCCACTGCTTGATCATCTCCCCGAAGTTCGGGTAGCGCAGAACGTCGTCCTCGGCGCCGTGCCACAGCTGCATACGGGGCCGGGGCCCGGTGTGACCGGGGTACGCGGCGCGGGCGATGTCGCCCCACTCCCGCGCGGTGCGGGTCACGGTGCCCTGTGCGCACGCGCTGTTCCACTCGGAGCCGTCGGTGGTGGCGAAGCAGCCGAAGGGGACGCCGGAGAAGGCGGCGCCGGCGGCGAACACGTCCGGGTAGTCGCCGAGCAGGACGTTGGTCATCATCGCCCCGGAGGAGATGCCGGTGGCGAAGACCCGGCTCGTGTCGGCGTCGTAGGTGCGGGTGACCCAGTCGACCATCGACTTGATGCCGACCGGGTCGCTGCCGCCGTCGCGCCGGAGTGCCTGGGGCGAGGAGACGTCGAAGCACTTGCTGCTGCGGGTGACGGACGGATAGACCACGACGAAGCCGTACCGGTCGGCGAGCGTGTCGTACTCGGTGCCGTTGTACATGTCCGGGCCGGAGCCGGTGCACCAGTGCACGGCCACCACCACCGCCGGATGGGCGGTGACGCTGTCCGGCACGTACAGGTACATGCGCAGGTTGCTGGGGTTGGTGCCGAAGTCGGTGACCTCGGTGAGGGTGGCGGTGGGGACCACGTCGGCGGCCTCGGCGCGGGCGGAGGCCGCGGGTGCGGTGACAAGAAGTGCCGCCAACAGCGGCAGGAGAGCGGCGATCAGCGTCCGGAGCTGTCTTGTCACGTTCGTGCGGATGGGGGTGGGCACGTCCTTGTCCCTTCTGGTCGCGGCTCGTGGACGTGGTGCGGCGGTGGTTCAGCAGGAGCTGTTCCTCTGGGTCAGCAGGCCGAGCTTCCAGGGGAGTCGGGAGTGCAGACGTGCCACCGGTCGCCGTGCCTCGGCGTCCGCGCGGTCCGGAGAAGGGGACGGGGGCGGAAGCACGCCTCGACGCCGAAGGCCGCCGGAGTGGGCGTCGACGCGCCGATCAACGTACGCATAGAGGGAGTCGGCATGGAACTCGCCCTCTCGCAGGGAAAGCGTCCAGAGAGGCATCGTGGCATGGACACGTCCATCATGGAAGCGCTCCCACACCAGCCATCGAGAGAGCCCTCGCCCCCACCAGGACTGACGGATTTCTTCTGCGCAACGCGTTGACTAGAAAGCGCTTGCACCCTACGTTCCGTTCAACAGTGTGACCGAGCTGCCTACATCAGACCCCCACAAGGCCGCACTGTCCGCACGCGGCGTTCAACATGACGCACATCGTTCACCTACACGATCGAATCAGCCCTTCCGAAGGGACGCACCCGCATGCGCACTCTCCCCCCACGTGCACGCCCGCAAAGAACCGCGGTGGCGACAGCCGCCGCAGCAGCAGCACTCGCCACTGCGGCTGTCATGATCCTGCCCACTCCAGCGGGAGCGGCCGAGACCTCGCCGATCGGGTTCGGCGCCGGGACGACCGGCGGCGGCAGCGCCTCGGCGGTCACCGTCTCGACGCTGAACGCGTTCAAGTCGGCGGTGACCGGCAACTCGGCCAAGGTCGTACGGGTCAACGGCCTGATCTCGCTGAGCGGTCAGGTCGACGTCGGCTCCAACACCACGGTGCTGGGCGTGGGTTCCGCGTCCGGGTTCACCGGGGGCGGGCTGCGGCTGAAGAACGTCACGAACATCGTCGTCCGGAACCTGAACATCAGCAGGCCGCTGGCGCCGTCCGACGGCATCACGGTGCAGGCGTCGACGAAGGTGTGGATCGACCACAACTCCTTCTCGGCCGACCGCGATCACGACAAGGACCACTACGACGGTCTGCTGGACATCAATCACGGCTCGGACAACGTGACGGTGTCCTGGAACACCTTCAAGGACCACTTCAAGGGCTCGCTCGTCGGACACAGCGACAACAACGCGAGCGAGGACACCGGGCACCTGAAGGTGACGTACCACCACAACCAGTTCAACAACGTCTACTCGCGCATCCCCAGCCTGCGCTTCGGCACCGGGCACTTCTACAACAACTACGTGGCCGGCGCGGACACCGCCTGCCACTCACGCATGGGCGCCCAGATGCTCGTGGAGAACAACGTCTTCCGCGACACGAAGATCGCCGTCACCACGAACCGCAGCAGCGACGTCGACGGCTACGCCACCCTGCGCGGCAACGATCTCGGTGGAGCCGCGACCGAGATCTCCCAGGCCGGCACCTTCACCACGCCGCCCTACGGCTACACCGCCGAGTCCGCGTCCACCGTCGTCGCCTCGGTCACGGCCGCTGCGGGTGCCGGAAAGATCTGATCACCCTCCAGGAAAAGAAGGATCCACCCCCCAACTGGAAGAAGGCATACGGGACATGACTTCACCAGCAAAGCCCCGCGCCCGCCGGCGCGCACTGACCGGCGGTCTGGCTGCACTCGGGCTCTCGTCTGTCATGATCACGACAGTCGGTGCACCCCCGGCGAGCGCCGCCACCTGGCCCACGCCCACCAGCAGCCAGCCGGTGAGCTCCACGATCTCCGTGTCCGGTGTCCGCGACGGCGGCATGGTCCGCTACTACGGCAGCGGCGACCTGGCCGGCGACGGCCAGGAAGAGGGCCAGGACCCGATCTTCAAGCTGGCCGCCGGCGCGACGCTGAAGAACGTCATCATCGGCGCGCCCGGCGCCGACGGCATCCACTGCGAGGGCAACTGCACTCTGCAGAACGTGTGGTGGGAGGACGTCGGCGAGGACGCCGCCACCTTCCGGGGCGGCTCCACGTACACGGTGACCGGCGGTGGCGCCAAGAAGGCCGCCGACAAGGTCTTCCAGCACAACGGGCCGGGCACGCTGAACATCTCCAACTTCGCCGTCAGCGAGTTCAAGACGCTGTACCGCTCGTGCGGCGACTGCTCCACGCAGTACACGCGCAAGGTCAACCTCAGCAACATCGAGGTGACCGGCACCGGGTCCACGGCGCGCCTCGTCGGCATCAACGTCAACCGGGGCGACGTGGCGACGCTGCGCGGCATCACGATCCTCAACGACGCCGGCCGCAAGGTCATCCCGTGCCAGAAGTACAACAACAACACGGCCGTGGGCACCGGCCCGGACAGCACGAACTGCCTGTACTCCAGCTCGGACATCACCTACAGGTAGGCACCGGCCGCAGACACCCCCCACGGTGAAGGCGGCCGTACGAAGCGTCCCCGCACGGCGCTTCGTACGGCCGCCGCGGTATGTGCGGGCACGCGCGCGCGTTCGCTCTCCACCCACCGGCGTTTTCGGCTACCGGCCGCCACGCGCGCGTGCGTCTTCGGCCGCCTCCTCGCGGTCACGCGCGCGTACGGCGTCGGCCACCTCCCGCCGGTAGTCCGCGTACACGTCCCGCAGCCGCGCGCCCGGCCAGTCGGGCGGGAGGAGTTCGGGTGGCAGCACCGGATCGGCGAGCAGGTGCCGTACGACGGCCGCGAAGGCGGTGAAGCGCGCGGAGGGGTGCCGCGCGCGGGCGACATGGGCGAGCAGGGCGTGACCCGTTCCGCTCCACGTGTCCAGTGGCCACAGGGTCGCGGCGAGCTCGCGCGCGGGGCGGTCGGGGCGGGCCGTGCAGAGCTCGGCGACCTGGCCGAGGTCGTCCGGCAGCGGGCGGAGCAGGTTGGCGGGCCGCAGCCAGACGCCCTCGCGCAGCTCCGCGAGCCGGAGCCGGGTCAACTCGGTGCGCAGTTCCGCCCGTTCGGCCGGGCCTCGACCGGTGGCCGTGACCACGACCATCTCCCAGTCGCCGGCCCAGGACAGGGTCTCGGGGTGGACCGCCTCGTCCTGGCGGCGCTGGCGGTCCAGGAGCCGGTCGCTGAGCCGGTACACGGTGTCCGCCCGCCGCAGGTCTCCGGCCGCCACCATCCGGCTGAGCGCGGCCCGCACCGTGGATCCCGCGATGCCGAACGGCTCCACGCTGCGCACCAAGTCCTTCACCGGCAGCTCGGGCGGATGCAGCCCCAGCAGCAGGCTCAGGACGACCGACCGGGCGGACAGCGGGCGCAGTTCCACGTCGTCGGCCTGCGGTGACGCGTTGTTCGGCATGGCCACGACTGTACGGGGCGGGGTGACGCACCACAGGAGACGTATTACAGGATTGCTACAGTCGCAGCTATGGTGCAACACTGACGCCATGGTCTCGATACTCGCCCAGGAGCCGTCCGGAGCCGCGCACGAGCGGTCGTCCGGGCAGTACGCCACGCACGACGTCACCAACCAGCCCCCGCCCCTGGCCCCCTACGACGCGTCCGAGGACGCGGCCCTCCTCGAAGGGCTGCGCCGTGAGGGCGCCGGGTGGGCCGAGGAGGACATCCGTCGGCTGGGCCGGCGGGCCGGCAGCGCCGAGGCGCAGGAGTGGGGTGAGCAGGCCAACCGCTTCGAGCCCGAACTGCGGACCCACGACCGGTACGGCCATCGCGTCGACGAGGTCGAGTTCCATCCGAGCTGGCACCAGCTGATGCGGGTCGCGGTCGCCGAGGGGCTGGCGGCTGCGCCCTGGGCGGACGAGCGGCCCGGCGCCCATGTCGCCCGGACCGCGGGCGGGCTGGTGTGGGGGCACACCGAGGCCGGGCACGGCTGTCCGACGTCGATGACGTACGCCGCCGTCCCCGTGCTGCGTCGCCGGCCCGAGCTCGCGAAGGTCTACGAGCCCCTGCTGACCAGCCGGGAGTACGACCCGGGGCTGCGTGTGCCGACCGAGAAGCGGGGTCTGCTCGCGGGCATGGGGATGACCGAGAAGCAGGGCGGCTCCGACGTCCGTACGAACACGACCACGGCCTGGCCGAGCGCCGAGCCCGGCGTGTACACGCTGCGTGGGCACAAGTGGTTCACCTCGGCGCCCATGTGCGACGTCTTCCTGGTGCTGGCCCAGGCACCCGGCGGCCTGTCCTGTTTCCTGGTGCCACGCGTCCTGCCCGACGGCAGCCGCAACACCTTCCGGATCCAGCGCCTCAAGGACAAGCTGGGCAACCGTTCCAACGCCTCCTCCGAGCCCGAGTTCGACGGGACCGTCGCCTGGCTGGTCGGACCCGAGGGGCGCGGCGTCAAGACGATCATCGAGATGGTCAACTGCACCCGGCTGGACTGCGTGATGTCCTCGGCGACGCTGATGCGCAAGACGCTCGTCGAGGCGGGGCACCATGTGCGCCACCGCAGCGCGTTCGGGGCGCGGCTCATCGACCAGCCGCTGATGCGCAACGTCCTGGCCGACCTCGCGCTGGAGTCCGAGGCCGCGACGACGCTCACGCTGCGGCTGGCCGGTGCGGCGGACCGGACGGTGCGCGGGGAGGACGCGGACGGGGGCGAGGCCGCGTTCCGCCGGATCGCCACCGCCGTCGGCAAGTACTGGGTCACCAAGCGGGGCCCGGCCTTCACCGCGGAGGCCCTGGAGTGCCTGGGCGGCAACGGCTACGTCGAGGACTCGGGCATGCCGCGCCACTACCGCGAGGCTCCGCTGCTGTCGATCTGGGAGGGCTCGGGGAACGTCAACGCCCTCGACGTGCTGCGCGCGTTGGTCAAGGAGCCGGGTACCGCCGAGGCGCTCTTCGCCGAACTCGCCCTGGCCCAGGGTGCGGACACCCGGCTCGACGCGTCCGTCACCCGCCTGAAGAGCCTGCTGTCCACCGGCTCCGAGGCCGGCGCCCGCCGCCTGGTCGAGCTCATGGCCCTGACCCTCCAGGCCTCCCTCCTGGTCCGCCACGCCCCCACGACCGTCGCCGACGCCTTCTGCGCGACGCGCCTGGGCGGCGACTGGGGGCACGCGTTCGGGACGCTGCCGGATGCGGCGGACGTGGACGGGATCCTGGGGCGGGCGCTGCCGGGTGGGGAGTGACGGTGGGGTGGGGTGGCGGGGGTGGCCGTCGCCGCGATGGGATGCTCGGGTGGGGGTTGAGGGATCGGGGACTTGCCGGCGACGTGGGCGACGATCGCCGAGATGAGGTGGCGCGGGTGGTGGAGCCGAGGGGCCGGGGCGTAGTCGGCGGCGCGGACGGTCATTGCCGAGGTGAAATGGCCCAGTGACGGCGACGAGGCATCGGGACGGCGCCCACGACCTGGACGTCCGACGCCAGACTGACGTAACCCTGGTGACGGCGCCACGGATTGGGGCGCGCAACCCGCCGCGTGGTGGCCGGCGCCGAGATGAGCTGACCCTGGTGACGGCGCCGAGGGACCGGTGTCGGCGGAGCCGTTGGTGCGACGGGGCGCCTACGCACCAAGGGTGCACGGCCGGTGTGACGGGCCGCGGATTTGTCAGCGGGTTCGCGGAACGCCTGCCGCAGGCCGATCCACATCAGACCGGCGGCCGGGGCGGCCTCGGCCGCGCGAGCGGGTCCCCGTAGCCGAGGGGGCGGGCCGATCCATTTCAAGCCCGCGTCCGGCGCAGGCCCGGGCCGCGTGAGCGCGTCCCGCCCCATCACGCCGACCGCTCCCCGCCCTCCGCGCCACTCTGCCCAGATCCCTCACCTCGTCGTCCGTCCTTCTCCCCCCCCAGCCCTCACTTCGCCGTCCCCCTGCAGCCCCACAACCCTCACTCCGCCGCCCCCTGCAACCCCTCACCCCGTCGTCCGCCCACCCCACAACGGTCCGAACCGCGCCCACTCATACCCCCACTGATCGATGCGCCGGCTCTCCAGGCGGCTGCGCAGGGCTCGGCCCGCGACGAAGGGGACGGACGCGGCGGACACGCCGGCGAGGCCGCCGACCAGGGCGGCGCGTGAGCGGGCCTCGGACGGAGAGGCGGGCTTGGTCACCAGGCGGCCCTCGGGGTCCGTCCAGACGGTGACCGGTGTGCCGACGCCGCTGCCGGGCCGGACGCGGGCCTGGCCGGTGTGCGTGGAACCGTCCTGCGCGCTCCAGCGGACCTTCGCCCAGATCGTCGCGCCACTCGGCGTGACCGTGCGCGAGTCGGCCGTGCCGGGCGCCTGCTCGGTGAGCAGGGCGACGACCGGCCGCCACTCCACGCGCTCTCTGGCCATGCCCCGCTCGACCGTGCCGGCCGTCGCCAGGCCGGCCAGCACTCCGGCGAGGGCAGTGAGTGCCCAGGCGGCGAGCAGTACCCAGGCCTCCACCGCATCGGCCCGGCGCTTGAGCGGATTGCGCCGCCAACGCCACAGCCACACCTTCGGACCACGGAACGCCATCGAAGGCTTCCTCCTCATGAGCACACGAACATGCCGGACCGACCGCTCTTCCATACGGGAGACGGCAGCCGGTTGCTCACGGCACGCACCCTCGGAGTCGAGCGTCACACGGACCCGGCGGCCCGCGCGGCAGACTTCGCGAAAATGCCCCGCGGCTCCCGGCCGCGAGCTATCCTCGCCGCTCTGACCTGCGATGGAGGCCTTTGCAGGGGTGACTGTCAGTGCCGGGGTGCAGACTGGCCGGTGTTCGGGACAACGACGTCGCGGAGGTGATCGGCATGACCGAGGTACTGCTCGCCGTGGGCACGCGCAAAGGCCTGTTCATCGGGCGGAGGCGAGGTGGCACCTGGGAGTTCGACGAGAGTCCGTACTTCAACGCGCAGGCCGTGTACTCGGTCGCCATCGACACCCGGGGTGAGCGTCCGCGGCTGCTGGCCGGCGGCGACAGCGCGCACTGGGGCCCGTCAGTGTTCCACTCCGACGACCTCGGGCACACCTGGACCGAACCGGCGCGGCCGGCCGTCAAGTTCCCGAAGGACACGGAGACCTCCCTGGAGCGGGTCTGGCAACTGCACCCGGCGGCCGCGGAGCCGGACGTGGTCTACGCGGGCACGGAACCTGCCGCGCTGTACCGCTCGGAGGACCGCGGCGAGACCTTCGACCTGGTCCGCCCGCTGTGGGAACACCCGACGCGGTCGAAGTGGGTGCCGGGCGGCGGCGGTGAGGGCCTGCACACCGTGATCACGGACAAGCGCGACCCGAAGGCCGTGACGGTCGCCGTCTCCACGGCCGGGGTGTTCAAGACCGCCGACGGAGGCGCGAGCTGGGCTCCCTCCAACTCCGGTGTCTCCGCGGTGTTCCTGCCGGATCCCAACCCGGAGTTCGGCCAGTGCGTGCACAAGATCGCGCAGGACGCGACGACTCCTGACCGTCTCTATCTGCAGAACCACTGGGGCGTGTACCGCAGCGACGACGCGGGCGCGCACTGGACGGACATCGGCGAGGGCCTGCCGTCCACCTTCGGCTTCGCTGCCGCCGCCCACCCCCACCGCGGCGGGACGGCGTACGTCTTCCCGATCAACGCCGACTCCGACCGTGTACCGGCGGACCATCGATGTCGCGTGTTCCGTACGGCGGACGCGGGCAAGACCTGGGAGCCGCTGTCGACGGGCCTGCCGCAGGAGGACCACTACGGCACGGTGCTGCGCGATGCCATGTGCACGGACGACGCGGACCCGGCGGGCGTGTACTTCGGCAACCGCAACGGCGAGGTGTTCGCGTCGGCCGACGACGGCGACAGCTGGCAGCAGTTGGCGTCGCATCTGCCGGACGTGCTGTGCGTGCGGGCCGCGGTGACCGGATGAGCCGTCAGGGCTTACGGGCCGGCCTTGGCCACTGGTTGATCGCCACTGTCCGTACGGCAGTAGGGTGACGCCCGTGGCACCACGACCCTTGCATGAAATCGTCGAACCGGGCTGGGCGAAGGCCCTGGAACCCGTTGCCGAACGGATCGCCTCGATGGGCGACTTCCTGCGCGCGGAGATCGGCGCGGGACGCACCTATCTGCCGGCCGGGCCGAACGTCCTGCGGGCCTTCCAGCAGCCCTTCGACGACGTGCGGGTCCTGATCGTCGGACAGGACCCGTACCCGACACCGGGACATGCCGTGGGGCTGTCGTTCTCGGTGGCGCCCGACGTGCGTCCGCTGCCCGGCAGCCTCATCAACATCTACCGGGAGCTGAACACCGACCTTGGGCTGCCGCAGCCGTCCAACGGCGATCTGACGCCGTGGACCCAGCAGGGTGTGCTGCTGCTCAACAGGGCGCTCACCACGGCCCCGCGCAAACCGGCCGCCCACCGCGGCAAGGGCTGGGAGGAGGTCACCGAGCAGGCCATTCGCGCACTGGCCGGACGCGGCAAGCCGCTGGTGTCCATCCTCTGGGGGCGCGACGCCCGCAACCTCCGCCCCCTGCTCGGCAACCTCCCGTCGGTCGAGTCCGCGCACCCCTCCCCCATGTCCGCCGACCGCGGCTTCTTCGGCTCCCGCCCGTTCAGCCGGGCCAACGACCTGCTGATCCGGCAGGGAGGACAGCCGGTGGACTGGCGCCTGCCGTGACCGAGCCCTCCGGGTTCCTCGCCGTCGACTCCGGTGGGTCCGGGCTGCGCGTCGTCATCGGGACGGTGGCCCGGGGTGTGCTGGCCCGCCGGGAGTCACGCGATCCGGTGCGTATCGGGGACCGGGGCATCGACCCCGGGCATCTGATGGAGCAACTGGTGCCCATGGTGCGGTCGTCGGTCGCCGAGGCCGGTGTCGACCGGCTGGGGGCGGCCGTGATCGGGGCCGCCGGGCTCGCCTCGCTGGGTGACGCCCTGCGCGCCGAGCTTCCGGCCGCGCTGGGGCGGGAGTTCGGCATCGGGCGGGTCGCTCTCGTCGCCGATGCCGTCACCGCGTATGTCGGCGCCCTCGGGTCCCGGCCGGGTGCCGTCGTCGCCGCCGGTACGGGGCTGATCGCGATGGGCACGGATCTGACGCGCTGGAACCGTGCCGACGGCTGGGGGCATCTGCTCGGCGACTGCGGCAGCGGTGCCTGGATCGGTCGGGCGGGGCTGGAGGCGGCGCTGCGCGCGTACGACGGGCGCAGCGGTGGGTCGGCCGGGCTGCTGGCCCGCGCCGAGGAACTGTTCGGCCCGATCCGGGGGCTGCCGGGCAAGCTGTATCCGCGCCCGGACCGCCCCGCTGTCCTTGCCTCCTTCGCTCCCCACGTGGCCGCCGGCGCCGACGCCGACCCGGTCGCCGCGGACATCCTGCGCGCCGCCGCTCGGCACATGGCCGAGTCCGCGGCGGCTGTGTGCCCCGGCACCGGAGAGCCCCAAGTCGCGCTCACCGGCGGCCTGTTCAAGATGGGCGACCCTCTTGTCGTACCTCTGGACGAGGAGTTGGCGAAGCGGCTGCCGCACGCACGGCGGGTGCCGGCCGCCGGGGATCCGTTGCTGGGGTCGGTGCGGATCGCGACCGATCTGGCGACGGACGCGCTCGCTCTGCCGAGTGACGAGAGGCTGCTCTGCGTGGTGGCAGAAAGCCGGTGACACAAAAGGGGGACTGATCCCCCACGCCGTTCGGTTCCGCACTGCAGGTAACTCAATCAGACAAAAGCGGACGGATACCGCTCACCTGCACCCTCCCCGAACAGGGGAGCCCAAGAAGCCAGTAACATGCGTCGCCATGAGCTCCCCCACTGGGCCCGCGTCCGGCCTGCCAGTACGAATGCCGCGACCTCGTCAGCCCGGGCGGCACCGCCGACCCGAGCCCCTGGCGGCTCCCGAGGGCGCGCCCGCGCTCGTTCTAGCGGTGCCGGGCACGCCGAGCGCCGCCACCCGTGGCCTCGCCGAGGAGGTCGTGAGCATCGCCCGCTCCGAACTTCCCGGTCTCGACGCCCGGATCGGGTACGTCGACGGTGACGACGCGGAGTTCCCCACGATCCAGGCCGTGCTCGTGCACGCCGCGGAGGAGCGCACCGCCCGCTACGAGCAGGCGCTCGCCGCAGGCGTGGAGGTCAAGGAGCCGGAGGGCCCCGTCGCCGTAGTGGTGCCGCTGCTGGCCGGCCCGGACAACGCGCTGCTGCGCGTCATCCGCCAGGCCGTGATGGACAGCCGGGTCGCGGCCGACCTGACCGACGTGCTGGGCCCGCACCCGCTGCTGGCCGAGGCGCTGCACGTGCGCCTGTCGGAGGCCGGTCTGGCCCGCGCCGACCGTGCCCGTCTGTTCACCGTGGCGACCGCCGCGGACGGCATCGTCCTGGCCTCGGTCGGTGGCGAGGAAGCCGTGCAGGCGGCCGGGATCACCGGCATGCTGCTCGCCGCGCGCCTGGCCGTGCCGGTGATGGCGGCGGCCCTGGACCAGGACGGCTCTATCTCGGCGGTGGCCGAGCAGCTGCGGTCCTCGGGCTCGCAGCAGCTGGCGCTGGCGCCGTACCTGATAGGGCCGGAGATCGACCCGAGCCTGATCGCGGAGGCCGCGCAGGAGGCGGGCTGCTCCGCCGCCGAGGCGCTCGGCCCGTACCCGGCGATCGGCAAGCTCGCCCTGTCCAAGTACACGACGGCGCTGGGTATCGCCCCGCAGCAGCCGCAGGGCACGCCGGTCCGCTGACGCCGGGCCGCAGCCGCAGCCGCACACGTATCGCCGAAGGCCCGCTCCTCATCGGGGAGCGGGCCTTCGGCGTACGGTCATGCCCGGCCCGTCTCCGGGCCGATGACCACGCAGGACGCTGCGGGGGCCTCGATGGAGCCCTCGTAGCGCGGGAGGCCCCGGTCCGGGTCCAGGGCGAACCAGGACACGTCACCGGAGCGTTCGTTCGCGACGTACAGGAACCCTCCCGCCTCGGTGATCGCGCGCGGCCAGTGCCCGGCGCAGGTCACCGTCCCGGTCAGCCGCAGTTCGTCGCCCTCGACGACGAACGTGGACAGCACGTCCTCGCCGCGTGTCGCGGTCCACACGAAGCGCCCGTCGGGCGAGGCGACGATCCCCGAGGGATAGGCGTCGCCGGCCGGAGCCCCTGGCAGGACCGGCGTCTCCACCAGGGGTTTCAGCGTGCCGTCGTCGGCGTCCCAGTGGCAGACGGTGACGGTGGGGGTGAGTTCGTTGAGGACGTAGGCGTAGCTGCCGTACGGGTGGAAGGCCAGGTGGCGAGGCCCGGAGCCCGGCCGCAGGGCGATCTCCCGGTGCAGGTCGAGCGGGCCGTCGGCCAGGGTGCACACCCGTACCGAGTCGGTGCCGAGGTCGATGCTCACGGCCCAGCGGCCACTTGGGTCGGGCAGCACCTGGTGGGCGTGCGGGCCCTGCTGGCGGGGCGTGTGCGGGCCGGAGCCGGTGTGGCGCAGGACGGCGGACGGGACGTCCGCGAGGGTGCCGTCGGCGCGGACGCGGACGGCGCTGACGCTGCCGGAGCCGTAGTTGGCGGTCAGGACGTGGCCGGCGAACAGGCTGAGGTGCACGGGCCCGCTGCCGCCCACCGGCACCGGCGGCCCGAGCGGCTCCGGCGTGTGTCCGGTCACGCGGTACGCGGCCACCGCGCCCTCGGCCGTCTCACTGACGGCGTAGAGCGTGTCGCCGCCCGGCGACAGGGCCAGGTAGGCGGGGTCGGGCAGGTCGTCCACGCCGCTCAGGACGGTCAGCGCCCCGCTGCCCCCGTCCACGGCGGCCGTGATGATGCCCTGGCCACCGGCCGCCGTGAACGACCCGATGTAGGCCCGCCCTCGCCGTCTGTCGACGTCTGCCACCGTTGTCCCCTTCCGGTCGAGTGCCGTCCGGGGCGACGTTAGCAGTGGATCAGTATCGGTCTAGACCAAGAATCCCGTGCCGCAGGGAGAGTTCTGTACGCACACCCCACCGAGCTCACCCAGCAGGCTCACCCGCGGGCCGCTCCCGCGCGGCTCGCGAGGTCCGTGACGTCCGATGGCGCGGAGTTACCCGGCGATGCGGCTGATCCACCCTCCGGATGGCCGATAAAGCGACTTGTCCATACGGGTGGGTCAGGAGAGCCAGTCGCTGTAGCGGGTGGGAGCGAGGTGGGCCTCCTTGTCGGTGAGCACGTCGCCCTTGACGACGGCGAACATGCCGGCCGTGGGGTCGGTGACGACCGTGCGGCTGTCGCCCTTGTGGGACAGCGTGATCCGGCCCAGCTCGTCCAGGGCGAAGATCTCGGGGCCGCCGATGTCGCGGATGCCGTTGAGCGGGGTACCGACGGCGACCTTCGCCACCGCCTCGGCCACGTCCCTGGCGGCGATCGGCTGGATCGGCGTGGCGGGCAGCCGGACGGTGTCGCCGTCGGCGGTCCAGGACATGACGGCGTCGATGAACTCCATGAACTGCGTCGCCCGGACGATCGAGTAGGGGACCGGCCCGGCCGCGAGGACGGTCTCCTGGAGCGCCTTGGCCCGGTAGTAGTCCAGCTCCGGCACCTGGTCCACGCCGACGATCGAGAGGATGACGAAGTGGGCCGCGCCGGCCTTGTGGGCCGCGGCCAGGAGGTTGTCCATCGAGGTCCGGAAGAAGGCCAGGGAGGCTTCGTCGAAGGTCGGGGAGTTCGTCAGGTTGACGACGACCTCGGCTCCCGCGACCGCCTCGTCCACCCCCTGGCCGCCGATGACGTCGACCCCGGTGGACTTCGCGTGCGGCACCGCCTCGTGCCCGGCGGCGTTCAGGATGCTGACGACCTGGGAGCCGATCAGTCCGGTACCGCCGATGACTGCGAGCTTCATGGCATGCCTTTCGTTGCGGTTATCTGCCGAAGGTGGCGTGAGAGCCACCGCGCGGGCGCGGCGGGAGGCAGCGCCCCGGTCGACCGAAGGCGGGCGGTCCTACCCACCATCGACGAACGCGAGCGTCTCGTCGAGCGGAGACCGTCCGGTGCGGGCGTGGTCCACGGTGGTGTCCTCGAACCTGATCGACATCCCGCGGAAGAGCATCTGCAGGTCCATGCCGACGTCGGACCACTGGGCCCGGCCCAGGTCGCGGTCGATGTAGCAGAACAGCGCGGCCGGGGCGCCGAAGCACTCCCCGTTCGCGGAGGATGCCCGCCGGCGGGCCTCGATGTCCTCGCCCGGGCACTGCTCGTACTCCGGCTCTCCCCAGGGGTCGCCCGCGGCCAGGCGTTCGCCGGCGCGCTTCTTGAGCTCGGCCAGGGGCGCTGGTCAGCACGGGGGCGTGCCAGGGCTGGAGGTTCGACGCGGAGGGCGCCCAGGCGGCGGACAGGACGCGTTCGAGCACCTCCCCCGGGACCTCCCGGTCGGTGAAGCCGCGGACCGCTCTTCGGCTGGTGACCGCCGAGGCCGTCCTCGGGCGCACGCTCGGCCCGGACCTCGACTTCGTCGTCCCGGAGCTCACCATGGCGCCCCGCAACCCGGCCATCTCAGAGCTGGTCCCGCTCTACGAGGCCTCCCGCAGGCGCGCCTTCGAGGACGCGGCCGCCAAGGCCAAGGAACTCGCGCAGCGCCAGGCCGCTCAGCCCTGGGCCGAATCAGCCCCGAGCCGAAGACCCACGGCGCGACCGCGCGTCGGACAAACGTCGTGCGGGCGCGCTCACGCCTCGCCGTCCGCGGCGGGATGGGCGAACCGGGTCAGCAGATCCATCAGTTCGGTCTCGCCGGGCGCCAGTCCGGCGACGAGCCCCTCCGCCGGCGGTTCCGCCGCCGCATGAGCCGTCTCGAAGAGTTCGAGCCCCGTGGGCGTGATCTCCACCGACCGCGCCCGCCGGTCCCCGGGGACGGCCTTGCGGACGGCCAGCCCCTTGCGTTCCGGGTCGTCGACGACCCGCATGCTCCCGGCCTTGTCCGAGCCGGTCGCCGCCGCCAGGTCCCGCTGCACCGTGGGTCCCTGGTTGACCAGCACGATCAGCACGGCGAAATGCCGCAGCCCGACACCCAGCGGCCGGAGCGCCTCGCTCATCACCGCGGCCGCGCGCCAGTGCGCCCGGCGCAGCAGCAGCCCGAGAGCGAACGGCGAGGCGTCACCGGGACGGTCGGTGGCACGCGCGGCGGGGGCGGGGACATCGGCGGTCATGAGGTCGCCGTACCGCCGCCTGCTCGATCGATACGGTATCGGCTGAAACCGATGGCCCGCGCAATGGCGGAAGCCCTACGGCTGCTGCGCCACGAGCCGTGAACCGGAACCGGACGGTGTGCGCAGCGGCTGGGCCAGTTCGGCCAGCGCCCGCTCCAGCCCGTGCAGATGGGCCAGCGCGGGGTCCGACACGGCCGGCTGCGTGGTCGGGGCGGTGACGTCGGTGCCGCCGGTGAGGGCCTCGACCGCGGCCTCCACACGCCAGCACGCGGCGGCCAGCCGGGCGTCGTGCGAGGCCTCCGGATCGGCGGCGACGGCGACCAGGCCGCGGATCTCGCGGGCGCATTCGTCGAGCAGGGCCAGGACCTGTCGAGCGCGCCGCTTGCGGGCCGGCATCGGGTTCAGCGGGTGCACGAGGGGGGCGACCGAGAGCCGTACCCGGGCCAGCAGCTGCTCCAGGTCGGCCACCCGCGAGGCCGGGTCGGCACTCTCGTCACCGGCGAGGCGGGCGGCGGCCTCGGCGGTGGCCGCGTGGACGCAGCGCAGAGCGCGCTGGATCCAGGCGTCGGTGACGGTGTGGGTGGTGACGGGCAGGACGAACAGCACGGCCAGCACGGCGCCGACCGCACCGACGCCGGTCTCGGCGAGCCGCAGCGCCAGCAGGGCGGGATCGAGGACGCCGAGGAGGCCGTAGAGGAGCTCGGCGAGCACCGTGACGCAGAGCATCATCCAGGTGTAGGAGACGGCGGCGGTGTAGAAGATGCCGAAGACACAGACGGCGAGGAGCACGGCCGTCGGGACACCCGCTCCCTGCAGCGGCACGGCGACGAGCAGACCGAGCCCGATACCGATCACCGTGCCGAGGACCCGGCGGAAGCCGCGGACCAGGGTCTCGCCGCGCGAAGTGGTGTTGACGAAGATCCACCAGGTGGCGCCGACGGCCCAGTACCAGCGCTGCCCGGACACCAGCTGGCCCACGACCAGGGCGAAGGCCGCGCCGGCGGTGGCCTGGATCGCCTGGCGCGTGGTCACGCGGGCCAGTCCGCTGCCACCCGGCGGTGCGGGTACCGGTGCCGGGGGCATCCGGCGCTCGTAGCACCACAGCCCGAAGCGCACCGCCGACGCGGTGAGCAGGGACAGCAGGACGGCGGCGTAGAGCTCGGGGAGCTGCCCCGAGGTCGCCTGGAGGAACTGCGCCACGAAGAAGGTCATGAACGCGAACACGCCGAGGCTGTGCCCGCGCGGCCCCCAGCGGCGGGCGTACACACCGGCGCCGATCACGGCGAGGAAGGTGAGGTCGCGGGCGACCGGGTGGTCGTGCAGCTCGGCCGCCGCCGCGAGGACGGGGAGGCCGACGAGGGGCAGCAGGGCGGTGGTGAGCGCCTGGCCGCGGACGGTGGCGTCGGTGACCGTGAACAGGGCGAGCAGCGCGGCGAGACCGCCGGTGACGGCGCCGACGAGGGAGTGTCCGGCCATGGCACAGACGACGACCGCGAGCCCGATGCCGAGGACGGCCCGCACGGCGAAGCGCAGCCGCGCCCGCCCCGGGTCCGGCGCCGCGAACACCCTCTTCAACACTGCTCTCCGCCCCTTCGCACCGGCATGAAAAAGGCGCCGCGGGGGTCCGCAGCGCCATCGACCGGTCCATTGCAGCATCACCGGGGATACTGGCTCAAGTGGCACCCAATATGCTGGGCCATTGGCACAGACATACCGGTCCCGGCTCGCCCATCAGCGAGCCAACGGACCACAAGCGCGGAAAGGCCGGACCCCATGGCCGTGGACGAGCTCGACACCCGCATCCTGCGGCTGCTCCTGGAGCAGCCCCGCACCAGCGTGCGTGAGTACGCCCGCATCCTCGGCGTCGCGCGCGGCACGCTCCAGGCGAGGCTCGACCGGCTGGAACGGGACGGCGTGGTCACCGGCACCGGGCCCACCCTCTCCCCCGCCGCCCTCGGCCATCCGGTGCTGGCCTTCGTGCACATCGAGGTCACCCAGGGCCACCTCGACGACGTGGGCGACGCACTGGCCGCCGTACCGGAGATCGTCGAGGCCTTCTCGATCACGGGCGGCGGGGATCTGCTGACCCGCGTGGTGGCCCGCGACAACGCCCACCTGGAGGACGTGATCCAGAAGCTGATCAGCCTGCCCGGCGTGGTCCGCACCCGCTCCGAGGTGGCCCTGCGCGAGCGCGTCCCGCACCGCCTGCTTCCGTTGGTGGAGTCGATCGGGCGGGCGGCGGCCCGGAGATGACCTTTGACATGCTGGGGCCATGAGCGGTCTCGGCGGCACTTCGGTCATCTTCGATCTCGACGGAACACTCGTGGACAGCGAGCCCAACTACTTCGAGGCGGGCCGCGACACCCTGGCCGAGCACGGGGTTCCCGGCTTCACCTGGGCGGATCACGAGCGGTACGTCGGTATCAGCACGCTGGAGACGGTCACGCTCTGGAAGCGGGAGTACGGTCTGCGGGCCTCCGTCGACGAGCTGCTCGCCGCCAAGAACCGTCGCTATCTGGAACTCGCCCGCACCTCCACGCGCGCGTACCCGCAGATGCGCGAGTTCGTGGAACTGCTGGCGAGCGAGGGTGTCCCGATGGGCGTGGCGTCGGGCTCGTCGCCCGAGGCCATCACGGCGATCCTGGCCGGCACGGGCCTGGACGCCCATCTGCGCACCGTCGTCTCGGCCGACGAGGTCGACCGCGGCAAGCCCGCTCCCGACGTCTTCCTGGAGGCGGCCCGCCGACTGGGCGCCGTACCGGGCGACTGCGTGGTCCTGGAGGACGCGGCCCCCGGCGCCGCCGCGGCCCACGCGGCCGGGATGCGGTGCATCGCGATCCCGTACGTGGCCGCGCAGGCCGATGCCCCGGAGTTCGCGACGGCCGATCTCCTACTGCGGGGCGGTCAGGGGGAGTTCACGGCGCGTGCGGCGTACGACTGGCTCCTGAACTGACCGGAATCAAACGCTCCAGGCCCATTGACCCCTACTCTCCTCACCCCTATCGTCCGGTCGACCATCCGCACGCTGTTCGTAATACCGAACGGACGTCCCCCCGCGTGGAGGAGCACACATGGCAGAGCCCCTCTCCAGACGATCCCTTCTGCAAGCCGCGGCGCTCGCGGCGGCGACCCCGACGGCCTCGCTCGCCGCACCAGGCCGGGCCTCGGCCGCCGTCGAGGCACCGCAGGCGCTGGTCACGCGAGTGCGGTCCACCGTGAACGCATGGGTGAGCGCGGGTCTGCTGAGCCAGACCGACGGGGCGACGGTGGTGCGTACGGCGGAGCAGGCCACGTACGCCTCCTGAGCCGCCGGCGTCAGCCGTCCAGCCATCCAGCCGTCCAGCCGTCCAGCCGTCCAGCCGTCCAAGGGCCCCGGGAGCGTATCCAGGGCCCTGCCGGTCTCAGCGGTTGCGGGGCTTGCCCCGCCGGGTGCCCTTGGCGCCCTTCGTGCCCTTCGTGCCCTTGGCTCCGCCGGAGCCGCCGCGCCCGCTCCGGCCGCCGGCTGCGGGCTGCCGCCGTGCGCTGCCGCCGCCCTCGGGGCGCCCCCGCTTCGGCTGCTCCTTGGCGGCCGGGGCCTGGGACGTCGTACGACCCCGGGTGCTGTTGACCGTGCGGCCGCGGACGACGCCGATGAAGTCCTCCACCTGGTCGGTGGTGGCGTCCTCGGGCCAGGACAGGGCGACGCTCGACTGGGGGCCGTCCACGAGGGGGCGGTAGGTGAGGTCCTTGCGGTGGTGGAGACGGGCCAGTGACTGGGGCACGACGAGCAGGCCGACGTTCGCCGCGACGAGCTCGACGGCGTCAGCGGTGGTCGCCGGGCGCTCGAAGGCGGGCTCCCCCGGGGGCCGCTCCCAGTCGAGGACGTCGTCGAGGGGGTGGAAGACGACCTCGTCGGCCAGGTCCTCGACGCTCACCTCGTCCACGGCGGCGATGACGTGGTCCTTCGGGACGACGACGACCGTCGTCTCGGTGTAGAGGGGGATCGCGCTGAGGACCGTGCGGTCGACCGGCAGCCGTACGAAACCGGCGTCGGCGTCGCCCGCGCGGAGCACGTCCGGCGCCTCGGCGGCGGTCACCGAGTGCAGGGCGAGGGGGACGTCCGGGAAGCGCTCCTGCCAGACCCGCACCCACTTCGCGGGGGTCACGCCCGGGACGTATGCGAGCCGAAACGAAGGGGGTACTTCCGAGCCTGTCACCTGGCCAGGTTACCGGCCGTGGTCGGTGGCCGTTCACCCAGTCGATACCCTGGGGAGCATGACGTCGCACCAAAGCACCCAGACCATGAAGCCCGCGACCGCGGCGAAGAAGCTGGGTGTGTACCTCGAAGCCACCCCCGCCGAGTTCCGGGAGGGTGTCGTCACGCGCGCCGAGCTGAACGCTCTCCAAGCGGAGCCGCCCCAGTGGCTGCAGGACCTGCGGCGCAACGGCCCGCACCCCCGCCCGGTCGTCGCGCAGAAGCTGGGCGTCTCCATCGCGGGGCTCGCCCGCGGCGGCCTCACCGAGGCACTCACCACCGAGCAGATCGAGGCGCTGAAGCAGGAGCAGCCCGAGTGGCTGCAGAAGGAGCGCGCCACTCAGGCCGAGGTCCGCAAGGAGGCGGCCCGGCTGAAGGCACGGGACGCCGAGCGCTCCTGACCTCATCCGTAGCCGTAGCCGTCGCCGTAGCGTCTCCGGGTGAGGCGAGCCGCCCTCGCGACCCGCCTCACCGCCGGACGGTTCAGTCCGTCACGGAGCGTTCCGGAATCGCCTCCAGGAAGGTGACCGAGGGGATGAAGAACAGGGTTCCGGTGACGGCCTGGGAGTAGTCCAGGATCGGGTCGGGGCCGGATTCCCGGCCGCCCAGGAACATCTTCCGGAGCATGGCCTCCGGTATCTCGGGCGTACGGGCGTAGGCGATGAAGTACGTGCCGAACTCGCCGTGCCCCGGCCGGCCGAACGGCATGGCGCCGCGCAGTATCTCCAGCTCCTCCCCGTCCGGGCCGGTGACCGTGTTCACGTCGATATGGGAGCCGGGTACGTCGAGTTCGATGTTGGTCAGCTTGGAGCGGCCGATCACCTTCTCCTGGGCCTCGACCGCCAAGGCCTCCCAGGCGTCGACGTCGTGCAGGTACTTCTGGACGATCGCGTAGCTTCCGCCCGTGAACGCGGGATCCTCGTCTCCGACGATCGCCGCCTCGGCCGCCGCCTGGCCCACCGGGTTCTCCGTGCCGTCGACGAAGCCGAGGACGTTGCGCGAGTCGAAGTAGGCGAAGGCCTGGACCTCGTCCTGGACGGTGACCGCGTCGCGCAGCCGTTTCATGATCTCCGCGGCCAGGGCGAAGCACAGGTCCGTGCGGGTGGCGCGGATGTGGAACAGCAGGTCGCCCGGGGTCGCGACGGCGTGGTGCCGGGACCCCTCCAGTTCCTGGAACGGATGCAGCTGCGCGGGGCGCGGGCCGCCGAAGAGCCGGTCCCACGCCGCTGACCCCACTCCTGCGACGCAGCACAGGCCGCCGTCGGGGCTCGGGAACCCGACGGCCCGTACGAGTCCCGCGAGCCCGGCGAGCAGATCGAGCGCCTCGGGCTCGCCACCGGGTTTGATCGTGACCACCAGGAAGACGGCAACGGGCGCCGGCGGACTGAGCATTGCTTGTGGCTGTGCTCCGGCCCACCGTATGGACGACGACGGCATGGTTCCCCTCTCACCCTCAAACCCCGCCAACTAACGATGCCCGGCCGAACGGCGAACGATACCCGCCGAATTCCGCACATCCGGCGACTGCGACGGGTGAGGAAGACCGGCTCCGACGCGGGAAAACCCGCATGCGAACAGGCGTATGGGTCTGGGACCATCCCGGCATGGTCCACCGCCTCGAACCCCTGGTCGTCCGGCATGCCCACCGCCTCCCCTGCCCCGCGGGACCCGCCGGGGAAGGCGCCGTCGCGGCACGGCAGTTCGACGCCGCTCTGATCTCCGTGGGCTTCAAGCTCTCGGGCGAGCTGCTGACCCGTCTGTCGGGGCTGCCCGAGGGAACGGTCGTCGACACCGCCGTACGGACGCTGGACACCGTCCGCGAAATGGTCGGCGACCATGTGCGGCACAACGTGTACTTCATCGACTTCCCGGCCAACGTGCCGGACACCTACGACTTCTGGACGCGCTGCATCACCGAGGCGCTCGCCGACGACGCGACGCGCGAGAGCGTGCTGGAGCAGTTGAGCGACGGTGTCGTCGACCTGCTCACCCTGCCGTCGTACGGCCGCTACCAGCACTCCTACACCGAGATGCTCGGCCACCACGAGGAGCTGATCGCGGCGGCGGGCGACCGTATGACGGTGCTGCACGCGGGCGGCGACGCGGGCGCCGAAGTCACCGCCCTGTACCTGGCGTTGGCGGGCAGCAGCACCCCGCTCGGCGAGGACACGCTGCGGGATCTGGAGGTGCTCGCCGAGGCTTGCGTGGGCGGGCCGCAGCCCTCGGAGATCCCGGTCCGGGAGAACCGTGCCGTGATCAACCGAGCCCGACTGCGGACCGGTTCGGAGCCGCTGCTGGACACGGTCACCGATGTGCTGCGGCTGGCCTGCGCGGTGTCGGGCGGTGACGTGACCCTGCTGGAGCCGACACGTTTCCGGGGGCTGTCCCGGCCGGTGCGCCGTGCCCTGCTGGCGGGCCTCGACTCGGTGGTCGCCGCCGCGCCGGCCAAGCTCGCGGACGTCCATGCGCACCGCGAGGAGTTCAAGCGGCTCGGCGAGCGGCTGCACCCGCACGAGTACCCGCAGTGGCCGCACGCCGCCGACGTGTTCGCGGTCGCCCGCGGGGAGAAGAAGGCGCGTTCCCTCGACAGCCTGGTCGAGGAACTGCTCGGGGCGCATGACGTCACCGGCGCGGTGGGGCTTCTCAAGTCCGCGCCGGGCAAGCTGTTCCGGGCCCTGGACCGGCTGCTGCGGATGGCGCTCACGCAGGAGGAGCGGTTCGCGGTCGTGGCCGCCGCCGAGGAGGTCGCCCCGCAGGTCGCCGGACGGGTGCTGCTGTCGGTGCGTGAGCACCTCCACAACCGGGCGAAGGAGACCGGCGAGCGCCGTGTGTTCGTCAACCGTCTCGGCCGTGCCTGGGTCACCGAGGACACCCGTCAGGGGGTCCTGCCGTCCTTTCGGCTGCGCCTGACCACCGTGCTCGACGCGGAGCTGCGGCGCCGTCTGCCGGCTCCGGGTCATCTACTGATCGACCCGGCCGTGCTCGATGTCGCGCTGCCGCTGAGCGGCAAGGCGGTCTCGTCCGGTCTCGGCGTGCTGCCGCGCGGTTCCCTGTCGACGATCGACGGCGAGCTGCTGCGCTTCTTCGTGTACTGGAAGCAGAAGAGCCGCGACACCGACTACGACCTGTCGGCGCTGATGCTGGACAACGACTACCGGACGGTCTCCTGGCTGTCGTACACCAACCTCGCCGAGGTCGACGGCGAGCACTCCGGTGACATCACCGAAGCGCCCGACGGTGCCTCGGAGTTCATCAACGTGCGGCTCGGCGCCGTGCGGGGCACGTTCATCGTGCCGCAGGTCAACCTCTTCTCCGGGGAGGGCTTCGAGGAGGTCGAGGAGTCGTTCTTCGGGTTCATGCTGCGCGAGGGTGAGCAGCAGGGGCGTCCGTTCGAGGCGCGTACCGTGCGGATGAAGTCGGAGCTGCGCGGCCCCGGCCGGGTGGCGCTGCCGCTGGCGTTCCGGCGCGGGGAGGACGGGCAGTGGCGTGCCAAGTGGCTGCACCTGTATCTCAAGGGCAGCCCGGCGGCCAACCGGGTCGAGGGCAACCAGGTGTCGGTGGCGACCCTCCTGCGCGGCATCGTGGAGCGCGAGCAGCTGACGGTGCGCTATCTGACGGGCTTGATGGACGCCGCGACGACAACCCTGTGGGACGGCGAGAAGGTCCCGGACGGCCCGGTCACCTTCATCGGTCTGCAGCGCCCGGACGGGCTGCACCCCGAGTCGCGGATCCTCACTCCCGAAAATCTGCGCGACCTGATCCCTGCGTGAGTGCTAGCGTTCGTCGTGGCGAGGCCATGAAGGGGCTTCCTTCTCAACCTCCTTGAATTAGTCCCTTCGCTTTCCTCGCCACCCAACTCCTTCTTCCGTCGGCTCAGCTGTCGTAGTCCACCGTCAGCGTCTCGGACACCGGGTACGACTGGCAGGTCAGGACGTATCCCGCGTCCACCTCGGCCGCCTCCAGCGCGAAGTTGCGCCGCATGTCCGCCTTGCCGTCGGTGACCAGCGCCCGGCAGGTGCCGCAGACGCCGCCCTTGCAGGCGAACGGCAGGTCGGGGCGGGTGCGTTGGGCGCCGTCGAGGATGGTCCGCTCCCTCGGCAGGGCGGCCGTGGTGGAGCGGCCGTCGAGGGTGATGGTGACCTGGCTGACGGGCCCCTGCGGGCCGGCCTCCTCGTGGTGCACCTCCCGTACGGGCTCGTCGTCGGCGTAGAACAGCTCCTGGTGCACCCGCTCCGCCGGAACCCCGAGGCCCTCCAGCACCCGCTGCGCGTCCCGGACCATGCCGTGCGGGCCGCACAGCCACCAGTGGTCGGCGGTCGTCACGTCGACCAGCGCGCCGATGAGCGTCGAGAGCCGGTCGGCGTCGATACGGCCGGAGAGCACCTCGGCCTCGCGCGGCTCGCGGGAGAGCACGTGGGCGAGCTGGAACCGGGTCGGGTAGAGGTCCTTCAGGTCGGCGAGTTCGTCGGCGAACATCACCGTGTCGGTGCGGCGGTTGCCGTAGAAGAGGGTGACCGTCGAGCGGGCGTCGGCGGCCAGGACGGACTCGGCGATGGACATCATGGGCGTGATACCGGAGCCCGCCGCGATCAGTACGTGATGGCCGGGGGTGGTGAGGTCGGGGGTGAAGGCGCCGGTGGGTGCCATGACCTCGACGGTGTCGCCGGGGCGTACGTCGTTGACGAGCCAGGACGAGAACAGGCCTCCGGGTACGACCCGGACGCCGATGCGCGGACTCGACCCGGCCGGCGAGCAGATCGAGTACGACCGCCGCTCGTCCCGCCCCTCGATCTCGCGCCGCAGCGTCAGCGACTGACCGGGCGTGAAGGCGAACTCCTCGGCCAGCTCCGCCGGGATGTCGAAGCCGACGGCTACGGCGTCCGCGCACAGGGGCTGTACGGCGGCGACGGTCAGGGTGTGGAAGGCCGGACGGCGGCGGGTGAGCGGGCGTACCTCCGGGGCGGGGCCGACCCCGGTCCCGGCCTTGGCCCCAGGCCCAGGGGCGGCCGGAGTCGGGCCGGCCGACGCCGGGATGCCCGGGGCCTGGCCGGCCGACGCCGAGACGCCCGGAGCCGAAGCAGCCGTGGCCGGGACACCCGAGTGCGCTCCGGCCGGGGCCGGTGTGCCCCGAGCAGGGTCGGTCCGGGCCGTCGGCTCTTCCCTCAGGCCTTCCATTCAGATCTCCTTGACGTACTCGAACGGCTCGCGACAGGCGCGGCAGCGCCACAGCGCCTTGCAGGACGTGGCGGCGAAGCGGGAGGTCTCCTCGGTGTCCGCCGAGCCGCAGCGCGGGCAGCTCACCGTGTGCCGGGTGGGTGACAGCACGAGCGGGACGGGGCCGGCGCCGCGCGGTGCGGGTCCGGGCGGGGCGATGCCGTGCTCGGCGAGCTTGCGGCGGCCGGCCGGGGTGATCCAGTCGCTGGTCCACGGCGGGTCCATGACCGTACGGATCTCCACGCGCTCGTACCCCGCGTCACGCAGCCGCGCCGCGACGTCGGCCCGCATCTCGGCCATGGCCGGGCAGCCCGAGTAGGTCGGGGTGAGGCGGGCGACCACCGTGCCGTCCTCGGTCAGTTCGACGCCGCGCAGGACGCCCAGGTCGGCCAGGGTGAGCATGGGCAGCTCGGGGTCCGGCACCTGTTCGGCGACATGCCGGGCGCGCCGTGCGTCGAGCAGGGTGGTCACCATGTCGCCTCCGGGTGGGCGCGGGCCACGCCCTGCAGCTCGGCCAGCAACGGGGCCAGATGCTCGGTGTGCTCGCCGTCGCGGCCAGAGCCGGGCAGCGGGCGGTACACGGGCATGGGCAGTCCGGCGGCCTCGGTGACCTGGCGCAGGACGGCGACGACCTCGTCCCGTACGTCGTACGCCGTGAACAACTCGCCGAGGTACGGGGCGACTTGCTCCTGGGCCCGGCGCATCCGCCGGTGCGACTCCTCGGTGCCGTCACCCAGGCGCACCGCCCACTCGGCGGCGTACTGCCGGTGGTAGGCCAGCTCCTTGACGCCCTTCGCGGCGATGGCCGCGAGCACCGGGTCCGGGTGCGACGCCAGCCGTTCGAAGTGCGCGAGGCGCCAGCTGGAGAGCATCAGCAGCCGCGCGATCGAGAACGCGAAGTCGGCATTGGGCAGTTCGGCCAGGCGTACGTTGCGGAAGTCGCCGGCGTCCCGGAAGTAGGCGTAGGCGTCCTCGTCGCGACCGGTGCCGTCGACCTGGCCGGCGCGGGAGTAGAGCAGGCGTGCCTGGCCGAGCAGGTCGAGGCCGATGTTGGCGAGCGCCACCTCCTCCTCCAGCTCGGGGGCGCGGGTGATCCACTCGGCCAGACGCTGCGCCGAGACCAGGGCGTCGTCGGCCAACGCCACGCACAGGGCGGCCAGTTCGCCGGCGTCGATGCCCTCGGGCACGGTGGTGTCGACGCCGTGCAGGGGGTCCTCGAAGCCGGTGCCGTACGCCCAGCGGGCGTCGTCCTCGTGTCCCTCGGCGAGGGTCAGATAGACGTGGTCGTCACTCATGCCCTCTCCTTCAGATGTGGGGGACGTCGTCGGGGATGTCGTAGAACGTCGGGTGGCGGTAGACCTTGTCGGCGCTGGGCGCGAAGAACGGGTCCTTCTCGTCGCGGGTGGAGGCGGCGATGTGCTCGCTGCGCACCACCCAGATGCTGACGCCCTCGTTGCGGCGGGTGTACAGGTCGCGGGCGTGGGTGAGTGCCATCCGGTCGTCGGCGGCGTGCAGCGAGCCCACGTGGACGTGGTTGAGTCCGCGCTTGCCGCGCACGAACACCTCGTACAGCGGCCAGTCCTGCTTGTCGGCGCTCATGCCACCGCTCCCTTCTCCGCGCGGGCGGCCTGCTTGGCCGCGTGGGCGGTGGCCGCCTCCCGCACCCAGGCGCCCTCCTCGTGGGCGCTCCTGCGCCGCTGCATCCGCTGGTCGTTGCACGGCCCGCCGCCCTTGATGACCCGCATCAGCTCGTCCCAGTCCGGGGTGCCGAAGTCGTGGTGGCCGCGTTCGGCGTTCCACCTCAGGTCGGGGTCGGGAAGAGTGACACCGAGCTTGTCGGCCTGCGGGACGGTCATGTCGACGAAGCGCTGACGCAGCTCGTCGTTGCTGTGCCGCTTGATCTTCCAGGCCATCGACTGCGCGGAGTTGGGCGAGGAGTCGTCGGGCGGGCCGAACATCATCAGCGAGGGCCACCACCAGCGGTTCACGGCGTCCTGCACCATCTCGCGCTGGGCCTCGGTGCCGCGCATCATCGTCATCAGCAGTTCGTAGCCCTGCCGCTGGTGGAACGACTCCTCCTTGCAGATCCGCACCATCGCGCGCGCGTACGGCCCGTACGAGCTGCGGCACAGCGGCACCTGGTTGCAGATCGCGGCGCCGTCCACGAACCAGCCGATCACTCCGACGTCGGCGAAGCTCATGGTCGGGTAGTTGAAGATCGACGAGTACTTCTGGCGCCCTTCGATCAGCCGGTCGGTCAGGTCCGCACGGTCGGCACCCAGGGTCTCCGCCGCCGAGTACAGGTACAGCCCGTGTCCAGCCTCGTCCTGCACCTTGGCGAAGAGGATCGCCTTGCGGCGCAGGGACGGCGCCTTGGTGATCCACTCGCCCTCGGGCTGCATGCCGATGATCTCCGAGTGGGCATGCTGGGCGATCTGGCGGACGAGCGTCTTGCGGTAGCCGTCCGGCATCCAGTCCCGGGGCTCGATGCGCTGGTCGCGCGAGATCGTCGCATCGAAGTGCTCCTGCAGGTGCCCCGGTGGGGGCGCCTCGGCGGAGAGTGAAGTCGTCATCGATAACCAGCTTCCCAACCGACCATTCGTTCGGTTCCAGTGTGACGTGTTTCCGGTGGGTGGGCAAGACCTTCGACGTGCGCGAAGACGGCCCAGGACACCCCCGAGGGGTACCTGGGCCGTTCAGTGACCGGGAGAAACCGTCACACGTTGGGCACCTTCAGCTTGTCCCAGCTGACCTTGCCGGGAATCCCGTCCGCGTCCTTGCCCCTGAAGTGCAGCTTCTGCTGCCAGGCGGCGTAGGAGCGGCGGTCGGCCTCGGTCCACTCGGGGCTCGGGCCCTCCTCGTAGCGACCGCAGCCCTCGGCGACCAGGCGGTGACCCATGGCCGTGATGATCGGGGACTTCTGGCCGATGTGGAAGAAGCCGCTGCCGGGGAAGGGCTCGTACTTCGGCTTGGGCGCGGGCTTCGGGTCCGGGGTCGGGGTCGGATCCCCTCCCCCGCCGCCCTTCAGCCGCTGCGCGATCCGCTTGCGCATGCCGTCCATCGTGAAGCCGCGCGGGTCCGTCTTGCCCGGCTGCCACTCCTTGTGGCCGATGACCGAGCGCTCGGTCCAGCCGTGGTGGCGGCAGATCGCCGCCGAGACCCTCTCGATGGCCTCCTTCTGCGCCTCGGGCCAGGGGTCCTTGCCGTCGCCGAGGTTGATGCACTCGAAGCCGTAGAAGTGCGCGTTGCCGTCGGTGTCGGCCTCGTTGTCGGGCGGCAGCCTCGACTCGTTGATCACGGCGCGCAGGACGTCGCTGTCGCCGAGGCCGGCGTGGTTGGCCCGGCCGTTGCCGACGAGGTGGATCTCGCCCTTCTTGTCGATCACGCCGTGGCACAGCGGGCCCGGCAGGCCGGAGTAGCCGTTGTAGCAGATGTTCACCGAGGACTCGGTGCCCTTGGTGACGGTGTGGTGGATCATCACGCCGTTCACCGGGCCCCAGGGGCCCTTGCTGTTGCGGTTGTGGGTGCGCCACTTGCGGACCTCGTGGACCGTGAGGCCCTCCGCGCGCAGTATCTCCACCATCTTGGACGCGCTCAGGGGCTTGGCCATTACTCGTCTCCCTCCGCCGCCGCCTCCGCGTCCGCCGTGGTCTGCGACCTCCCGCGCGACGGGTCCTCCGCCAACTGCTCCTCGCGGCGCGCCTGTTCCTCCGCAGCGAGCGACGCCTCGTCCGCGGCCTGGACGCTGCTCGCCAGCGGGTTGAAGGCGAGGCGCAGGTCGACGGTGCTGCCCTCGCCCTTGACCAGGGCCAGCGGCGCGAAGCCGCGGACGATGCCGGCCGGGCCCTGGAGCAGCGGGCGGCGTGCCGCGTCCGTGGGCCACTCGACGCTGCCGGTGGCGGTGCGGGCCGGGATGATCCAGTGGTCGCCGGTGCGGTAGGAGGCGCCCTTGGCGAAGTACACCTCGACGCCGTCCTCCAGCGTCAGCCACTCCCCCTCGGCGACGGGCACGGCGCCGCCCTTCAGAGCGGTCGTACGCCCCTTGCGCCTCGGTCCCTCGTGGTGGTCCCAGCGGCGCAGGAACGGGTTGAGGTGGGGCAGCCGTCCGACGCCCTGGTCCGGCTCGGCGGACAGGCGGACCCGGCGGCCCGGCAGGTCCAGCTCCTCGACCCGGAGCAGGGGCAGGGGCTCGAGGCGGGAGGCGTACGCGGTGTCGACGAGCTCCACGTGGTCGCCGACGTCCAGGTCCAGCTTGTCGTCGTACCCGAGCGACGCCAACTGCACCCACGTGCCGTCGAGTTCGTCGACCGGGAAGACCACGGAGCCGTTCTCGCGGGACCACTTGAAGGTGGCGTCCTTCGCCGCGCCGCCGGCGTGCACCTCGACGCGGTACAGCTGGTTCTCCTGGCCGCGGTAGCGGGCGTCCGGCTTGACCAGGCAGGGGTCCTCGTCGGCGTGGTCGGGCCGCTCGCTGCGGGCGGCGAGGCGCGCGGTCGCGGCCTGCTTCAGCGCCCACTTGTCGAAGGCGGCCCGCACGACCTCCTTGGACGGGTTGCCGTCCTCGATCTCCAGCGCGGCGAGCGACAGCGGCAGCACCTGCCACACGACCTTCACGCGGGCCGCGGTGTCCGGCATCGCGGCGCCGAGGGCGACCTCGCGCAGGGCCGGGTCCTCGGCGGCGGAGACGGCGCGCTCCCACACCTTCAGATAGACCACGAACGGCGTCGTGGCGGGCGAGGGCAGCCGGTCGCCGGGCTTCTCCGGGTCGCGGAAGCCGTCGGGCTGGTCCCAGTAGGTCCAGTACGCCGGCGGGGCGGCGGTCTCCTGCTCCTCGGCGTCCTCGTCCGGGACCGGCACGCCGGGCGCCGGGCGGGTCGCGTCCAGCAGGATGCCGTCGACGTAGTAGCGGCCGCCGTTGATGTGGAGCGTGTCGATGTCGTGCTTGCCGCCCACATAGTCGATCTTGAAGCCCGCGGCGTCGCGCGGCCCGCCGTGCCGGCCGATCAGGTCGGCGGCGAGGGTGCGGGCCTGGTGGAGCTGGATCGCGGTCTGCTCGTTGATGTCGGCGTCGAGCTGGACGCGCCCCTGCTGGGCGATGACCGCCGAGTAGCGCCGCTGCGGGCGGAACGTGAGGCGGGAGAGATCAGCGTGCATGAAGGGGGTCCCCCTGGTTCAGGAAAGTGCGGGTAGGGCTTACGGCGGCGTCGCGCACGGCTCGGCTCATGGCCGGCATCACGTCAGGGATCACGTCACGCCTCACGTCACGAAGAAGATCCCGGCGTCCGTGCCCGCCGGCGTGTACTCCGCGAGCCGTGCCCTGAGGCCGTCCTCGCGCTGCGGCCGGTACAGGTCGTGGAAGGCGCCCATCTCGGCGCCGTCGTCCGAGCCGCGCCGGATCTCCTCGGCGCACCGGTCGGCCAGCAAGCCGTACCAGGGCGTCCCGTAGCGCTCCGAGGTGAACAACGGCCGTACACGAGCGGCCTGTTCGGGTCCGGCCAGGTCGGGCTGGCAGCGGAACCGGCGCGGGGTGCGCGAGCCCGGCGGCACATACGAGTACCGCACGCAGCCGATGCCGCGCCGGGCCACATGGAGCCTGCCGGTGAGGATCGAGTTCTCGGCGATCTTCACGGCGTGGGTGTGGATCTCGCCGATCACGGTGGTGCGGTGCAGATGCAGCACGGCGTGCGCGTGGCGGCAGTCCGGTGCGGACAGGGCCTCACGGCTCGGGCCGGTGGCGTCGAGGATGCTGTCGCGCAGGTGGATGTCGAGGGGGTCCTCGCTCACCTCGTCGCCGATGACCTCGATGGTGCCGAGGATGCTGTGCTCGACCTGGAGGCACGCGGTGGTGCGTTCCAGGACGATGCTGGGCTCCTCGGGCGAGTGCGGGTCGCACTCGGGCTCCAGCGACCAGCCGGGCACGAGCGTGGAGTGCCGTACGACGACCGCGCCCATGGGGCCGGTGACGTTGATGCCGCGTCCGGCGACCAGCAGGCCGTCCAGGACGATGCGCGGACGCTCGTGCGGGGCGCAGTCCTCGGACACCGCACGGATGTTGAGGGCGTCCGGCCGGTTGCTGTACCAGTCGAGCAGGCGTATCACCGGCCGGGTGCCCTCGGCGGCCCGCACTTCGAGGCGGTCGCCGGGGTCGAGGTCGAAGTCCAGCTGCTCCTGGTAGGCGCCGCTGTGGGTGATCTCGATGATGCCGTCGGGGCCGCTGCGGCCGGCGCGGCGGTCGTGCTGCCAGGCCCGGTACGCGTCCATGATCTGGCGGTACGGCTGCCCGGGCCCGACCCGGTAGAACTCGGCGTCCGGACGCGGCTGGCGGTCCAGCCGGTCGTACTCGCCGCCGCCCATGTCCGCGCCGAACGCGTGGTGGTAGTCCACCCACACGCCCTGCCGGGGCGCAGACCGCGCCCCGAAAGCGATCCGGCCGAGCTCCGGGTCGACGGCGACCTGCCCGCGCTTGGGCCGGTAGCGCCAGTCGGACAGGTCGGCGACCACGATGTCGGAGGGCGGCACCGGCTGGTCCTCGCCGTCTCGCCGGATGACGAGGCTCTTGCCGGGGCCGTAGTAGTCGGTGAGCCGGTCGTGGAGCTGACGGCGGGTGACGAACGCCGGGACGTTGTCGATCGTCGCGATGTGCGTGGGCGAGGGCTCCGGGAACGGCTTGGTGACCAGCTGGGTGTCGTTGCCCAGGATCGAGAAGGTGTAGAGGTTGCGGGCGCGGTCGATGCAGTACGCCGGGGACTGCGTGAGCGAGTGCGCCTTCAGCCGCCAGACGAAGAGCGCGACCCCGGCCGGAGTCCAACCACCCTGACGGTGCCGGGAGTTGGCGCGGCGGACGTCGACCGTGCGGGCCGTGGCGCCGAAGGGGCCGCCCGCGAGGTCGAGGGCGGAGTTGTCGCGCAGGTCGACGAGCCGGCCGCGTCCGCCGCGGTGGACGCCGGTGTCGCCGTGCAGCTTCACGGGCTGGGTGTGGGACACCTGCCGGGACAGTTCGACGGCGCGGGCGGGCCAGCCGGTGACCTGGCCGGAGAGTTCCTCCAGGAGGTGCAGGGTGCCCTTGCGGCGGCGGTTGGCGACGGTGGCGGCCACGTCGGCGCGCGGGGCGACGGCCTCGGCGAGGGCGGCGCGGCCACCCTCGTGCAGGCCGGTCGTCAGGACGCGTTCGTAGCCGGGCAGGGTGCGGTAGCCGACCAGGTCGCCGAGGTACGGCAGCACCCAGGGCGCCGCCGTCTCCACGAACAGGTCCTCGTAGCCCTGCTGGACGCCGTCGCGGACCCGGTCGAGCTGCTCGGCGATCACCGCGAGCAGCGCGCGCAGCGGTTCGCCCTCCTCGGCGTCGCGCAGCAGGTGCCAGCGGGGCAGCAGCGCGGCGAGCCCGTCGGGTTCCCTGGACGTCGTCGCCGGGGTCGCGGTCTCCAACTGGACATCCGCCGAGTGCGCGGCCATCACTTGACCTCCGTCAGAATCAGTGTGTCCGCGGCCTTCGGCGACAGCATCGCGAGCTGTGCCGGGCGGATACCGCGGAAGACGAACACCGAACGGCCCTTCGCCAGGCGGCGGGTGTCGGTGATGTCGGGGTTCAGGCGCAGCAGTTCGGCGAGCGGGACGCCGTACCTGGCACTGACCTCCGACAGTGTCTCGCCGTTCGCGGCGCGGACCGTGTGGGTCTTCTCGTCGTACGTCGCCGGGTGGGCCGGGACCGATGCCCTGGGCGGGCCGGGATCGGCGAGGATCCCGGTGAGTTCCTCGGGCGTGGCGGACGCGGGGACGCCGGTGAAGACGTCGACGTCGACGTAGTCGACGCCGGGTACCGAGTGCGCCGTGGCGAGGACGTCGGAGAGCCGGGCAGGCCGGCCCAACTCACGTCCCTCGTAACCGAGTCGGCGCAGCAGGGCCTGACGCAGACGGGGCTCTACGATCTCCCACGCGTGGTCGGGAGCGACCTTCACCTTGGCGGCGACCAGCAGCAGCACGAGTTCGCGCACGTCCACCCGGACGGGGATGTTGATGTCCCCGTACTCGGTCAGGGCTCCGCGCAGCGCGCGCAGCGTGTCCGAGTCGCCGTCGATCGGTACGTCGTCCGTGCCGGCGACCGTCACGTGCAGGACGCGCCGCCGACCGTCGAAGAGTTCGCGCGCAAAGGCCCGGCCGATGCCGGCACGGGAGCGGGAGAAGTCCTCGTAGTCGGACTCGGAGACCAGGCGGTCCAGGGCCGACACGGCGAGCGGGATCGTACGGCGGGTCAGGCCGGGGCCGTCCGCGTCCGCGCCGCCCTTGGCCGGGCGCGGGTTGGTGACCTGCGTGACGCCGAGCGGGCGGGTGAGCGGCTGGGTGACGCGGTCGGCCGCGACGTTCGCCGCCTTGCCGGTGCCGAAGCGGTAGCGGGCGCGGATGTTCTCGTGGCCGGAGGGCAGCCGGGCGCCGTGGACGCCGTCGCCGAAGGTCACCGTCGTGCGGCCGTCGGCGGTCGAGCCGGTGATGTAGACGCGCTCGCCGGGGCCGCGTCCGGCGAGGCTGTCGACCTCGTGCCAGAGGACACCGTCGACGCGGATCTCCAGCACCGGCGTGGCGCCGAGGGGGTTGTCGTCGGCGAGCCAGGTGAGCGGGGACTGCCACAGCGCGAACGTCTGGTTCACGCGGCCCGAGTCACCGCTGCCGATGGCCTCCTCGCGGCTCTCGCCGTGGGTGGCCTCGACCACGTTGCCGAGGATCCGGACGGTCTCGCGGCGGTAGCGGTGGGCGAGGTCTGCGGTCAGGGTGAGCCTGGTGTGGACGTGGTCGCCGGGCAGTTGGAGGTCGACGGCCGGGTCGGCGGCGGCGATCGTGACGACCTCGGTGGCCTGGACGCCCGCCGTCCCCGGGATGTCGCTGCGCTCGCCGCTCACGATGAGCGTCCGTCCGGGCCGCAACCCGTCGTACAGCACGGCGAGTTCGATCTCGTTGCCGTGGACGTCCTCGCCGAGCGGTTCGTCGGCCAGGCGCAGCGGCTCGCCGGCCGCGTGCACCGTGGTGTCGCGGATGTGCGAGAGCAGGACGTCGAACTCGTCCAACCACGGGTCGGCGAGGGTGAGTTCGGTGCCGCGGCCGGTGATGCCGTAGTTGGTGTACGCCGCAGTACGCGCCGCGACCACCTTGGTGGTGACGAACGCGAGCCTGGCGTCGCCGGGGATGCCCTCCTGGGCGCCCTTGGCCGGGCGCTGGATCGCGACCCAGCTGTCGACCGTGATGCCGGGGTGGACCGTGTCCAGCTGAAGGATTCGGCGGTTGAGAGGCTCGGGCTTGCTGGCGATGACGACCTCGACGTTGGGCTCGGTGCTGCCCACCGTGTACTTGAGGCTGACCTCGTACTCGCCGTGCGTGAACTGCTCGCTCGTGTTCGGCCGCAGCGCGATCTGCTCGGACGTGCCGTTGTGGACGCCGACGTGGACCAGGCCCTCGTCGTCCGGACGGGACACGAAGAGGGTGCGCTCGGGAAGGCCCGAGTGGAGGCGGGCCGTGACACCGGGGTCCTGGGAGTCGGTGGGGCGGCGGTTGAGCCAGTTCAGGTCGCGGTCCTGGCCGGAGCGCACGGACAGCTCGACCTGGCCGGTGCCGAGCGGGAAGTTCACCGGCTGCGGGACCGGCAGGTTCTCGGCGCGCTGGTCGGAGCTGCTGCCCTCGACGTACTGGAACTCGGCCCGGACCGGGGTCCGGCCCGACGTGTCGTAGACGACCCGCAGGCTCGCCAGCACGGCGCCCGTGAGGGGCCAGTCGGCGGTGCGGATGACGCGGCCGCGGTCGTCCTGGACCGGTTTGAGCGGGGCCGTGGCGCCGAAGGGCGCGGCCGTGACCCGCATGGCGAGCAGTTCGCGCAGGAGCTGCGGGGTGCCGGGGACGGCGGCCGCCGCCGTACGCCAGGCCGGGTAGAGGCTGCCGAGGGCTGGGTTGAGGGCGGAGAGCAGGCGCGCGGTGTCGCTGCCCGGACGCCGGGCACCGGTGCCGCCGCGGGGCGCGGGGGTTGCGGCGCGCAGGGCGGGCAGGACGGCGCTCAGGGTCCGCAGAGCGGCCGCGCGAGGCTCGACGGCGGCCTGCCCGCTGCCCTCGCTCTCCTGCGCGCTGCGCACCCCCGGCTCATTCCCGGCGTCCTGCGCGGGCGCCAACCGCAGTGCCCGCTGGGCGAGTTCGGCGAGCACCGCTTCCAGCTGCTCGAACCAGGCCGCGACGTCCTCATACGGCTCGGCCAGCACCTGGGCCTCGCCGAGCCGGGCGACGGGTTCGGCGAGCCGGGCCGCGAGCCGCTCGGGGGTCTTGATGCCGTCGAGGTCGTCCCGCAGGGGCGCGAGGACCTGGTCCTCGAAGTCCTCGATCAGCCGGCTGACCGGCCTCGGGTTGGGGACCTCGGGCGTGGGCGGCTCGTCGCCGGGCTCGCCCGGTGCCGCGGGGGCGGCGGTCCAGCGCCGTACCTCGTCGACGAGTTCCCTCAGGGTGGGCGGGGTCGACCTCGGCAGGGAGATCGCCGTGACCTCGTCCTCGCGGTCGACGCGTGCCTTGGCTACGGGCAGCAACGTGCGCTCGCCGCCCGCCTGTTCACCGAAGACGAAGAGCAGCTGCTCGCCGGTCTGCAGCGAGTTGGCCGTGCCCTCGACGAAGATCTCCGAGCGGCGCTCCAGGTCGGCGGGGGTGATGAGGGAAGGGCGCCGGCGGCGCACCTTCAGCTCGTTCCAGTCCCAGCGGGCCGTCAGGTCGCGGCTGGTCTCGAAGGTCAGGGACTGCTCGTCGGCCGACGCGGGCACGCTGTGGCTGCGCGCGCCGCGCGGGATCAGCACGGGCAGCGCCTCGGCGCGCGGGTCGCGCTCCAGGGTGTACGCCAGGTGCGTGGCGGCGGCGACGCCGGGGCGCGGGCGGTGGCCGACAAGGCGGCCGAGCAGGACCAGGGACCGGTGCTCGTTGGCCGTACGGATGTAGGCCTCGTCGGCGATGCGCTCGGAGTGGAAGGTGAGCAGGTCGCCGAGGACGGCGGTGGCCTCCAGGAGGCCGATCGCCGGGTCGTCCGGGGTGCGGACGGTGAGTCCGGCCAGGGCCGGGTACGCCGGTGAGGCGAGGCGGTCGAGGAGGGCGGCCCGGAAGGATCCGTACTCGCCGACGCGGTAGTCAAGGGCCGTGCGGCCGGGCGGGTTGTGCACGGGGGCCGGAGCGAGGCGCTCGTCGTGGCCGCCGCGGCAGGCACCGCCGCAGCCGCACTCGTCGGTGATCGCGCCCTCGGTCGTCGGGACGCCGGTCATCGGGCACCTCCCAGGGAAATCGCCAGCCGGCCGTTCTCCGGCCGGTCCGGGTCGTTGTCACAGGTGGCGATCTCCAGCGGGCCGAGCCGCAGCACGCCGTCCTCCCTCTCTCCTCGGTCCGGCTCGAACAGCCGTTGCAGCCGGGTGACTTGGACGCTCTCCACGCCGGGGACCGCGGCCGCGACGGCGACGAGCCGGCTGAGCCGTACCGGTTCGCCGAAGGTCAGCGCGTCCGGGTGGAAGAAGCCCCGCACACCGCTGCCGAGTACGCGGTACAGCTCGGCCAGGATCTGCCCGTGCTGGTGGCCGGGCTTGGCGCACACGGTCAGCGCGATGTCCAGCGGGACGAGCCGCGCGGCGCCGACGACGAGGTCGTGGCCGATGCGCCGGTACGGCTCCAGCGCCTGGGCGACGGAGGTGAGCAGTTCGCCGGACGGGGCGCCGGTGCCGTACGCGTCGACCGCGATGTGCGCCTCCTGGACGCTGCCGGTCCAGCGCAGCTCCGCCGCCGCGCGCTGCACGCCGGGCAGTGCGGTGGCGAGGGCCGTGTAGTCCTCGGCGGTGACCGCGCGCAGGCGGGTGCGGCGCAGGTCGAGCGGGGCCAACTGGCGTACCTGCTCGACGGGTTCGGGCTCGACACCGCCGACGGCGGGCAGCGGGTTGCGGACCACGGCGGCGGGCGGCGTCTCGCAGTCGGACTGGACGACGAGGTGGTTGATGGCTTCCGCGCCCACGTTGCCCGCGGTCCCTCCGCCGAGCCGGTAGTGCAGGGCGAGCCGGGATCCGGGCGTCGGCTTCGCACCGTGGCGCCCGTCGCCGAATCGCAGGGCCAGACGACCGTCGTCCTCCAGTTCGCCGACGAAGTGCCGGTCGCGGGGGCCGCTGTCGAGCAGGTCGCGGCGCGGTTCCCAGGCGAGGGCCTCGCCCTCGTTCTCGTGGACGCGTACGGCGGGCAGCGCCCGGCGCGGGTCCTGGTCGAGGCCGGCGGTCGCGGAGCCGCGCAGCACCAGCTCGTCCGGGTGCAGTCCGGCCGCGTACGACGGGCCCCAGCTGTGGGCGATCTCCCAGGCGATGTGCCCGTCCAGGACCGTGCCCGCGCGGGCACGTGCCGTGAGGACCTCGATCCGGCGCAGCTTGGCGTCGAGCAACTCGTCGCTGCGGTACAGGAGTTCACGCAGGGCACGGACGGGGTGGCGGCGCAGCTCGATGCGCTCCAGGATCCGCAGGCCGTAGATCACCGCGAGTTCGGCGATCTCGGCGTCGGCGAGGCCGTCCCGGTCGCGGGCGCTGCGCCACAGCTCGACGAGCCGCTGCCGCACCCGTCCCGGAATCGCGGCGATCCGCTCGGCCTGCCCGGCGGCGACGGTGCCGCGCTCGGGGAACGGCACCGCCTGGGTCACGGGCGCGCGGCCGAGGACGGCGCGAAAGCGGGGCTGGATGCCCGGGTAGACGGACTGGGCGAGCAGTGTGCGCAGGGCGGCGGTCTGGGCGTACGCCGTGCCGGGCACGACGCGCTCGTGGCGCTGCCCGGCGCGTTCCAGACCGATTCCCGCCCTGGTGGTCGCCCCTTCGCCGACCACCTGGAACAGCTCGCGGACGTCGTCGGGCGACAGGGCGTCGCCCGACTCGGCCTTGTCCGTGAGGGAGTTGATGAGCCGGGCGGGCGCGTTGCCCTCGTCGCGGTCGGCGCACCCGAACACGGGCGGGTCGCAGGGGGCGGTCTCCGCGGGGACCTGCGGGACGGTGAACGTCTCGGGCAGCCCGTGCAGGGTACGGCCGTGGTCGACGAGGACGACGTTGCCGCGGGCGAGGCTCACGTCCTCGACGGGCAGGCAGTCGCGGCCACCGCGCGTGGTGAGGCAGAGCGGGAAGCGCAGGGCGTCCCCGGCGGCCCAGGTGACCTCCAGGACCGGCTGGTCCTCGATGCGGTCCACGGCGGGGGTGACGGAGGTCAGGCGCACGGCCTGGCGATGGCCCGGGTCGGCGTCGCCGGGGGTGCCGGTGCGCGGGCCCTTGACCTCCTCCAGGATCAGCAAGTCGCCGGGCCTGAGGTCGAGTTGACGTTCGCGGCAGGTCTCCGGGTCGACCCACTCGTCGCGCAGGGTGGCGGAGGTGGCGCCCTTGGGCAGGGTGCGGACCTCGTCGCCCCACGTCCACAGGCGGATCGCGTTGTGCGCGACGCGCAGTTCCAGCGGGTCGGCGGTGACGACCGGTTCGAAGACCTCCACCGAGCCGCGCTCGTCGAGGTCGCCGAGGTCGGCCTCGTCGACGACCGTGCCGGGTTCGGGCCGGTCGTGCGGGTCGAGGGTGCGGACGTCGACGGAGGCGAAGCGGAAGGTGCCCGGGGCGAGCGTGTGGTCGCCGGCGGTCTCGACGGCGACGTACGCGCGGGCGGTGCAGCCGTCGTGCATCGCGTAGTCGATGAGCCGGACGTGCCGCCGTACGGAGACCCTGCGGCGCGCGGTGTCGAGGTAGGCCTCGGTGGCGACCGCGTCCTGCTGGTAGCTGATCTGGTCACCGGTGTGGGCGAGCAGCTCGACCAGGGTCATGCCGAGGTCGGCGGGGTTGCGTTCGACCCAGTCCGGGGTGGTGAGCGCGAGCCGGTCCAGGAGCAGCTTGCGGATGGTGTCGTAGTCGCGGGCCGTGTAGTCGATGACGGGCGCGGCCGGGAAGTCGGACGCGTCCTGCTCGTCTTCCTTGCAGTCGAAGGGAGTCGGGCAGTCGGGCCGGAAGACGAAGGTCGCGCTGTGGTAGCGCTGGTCGAAGCCGCGATACGGCTCGGTGCCGGGCCGTCCGTACGGGTCGGTCTCCACGAGGGAGAGCCGGTAGCGGGAGGTGTCGCCGGCCTTGTCGAGGGTGACGTAGAGCCGGTCGTCGAGCTCGGGGTCCTCCTCGCGCTCCACGCTGACGTCCACGGCGGTGACGCCCGTGATGCGGCGGCCGCCGTCGATGCGGACGTTCTCGGGGACGAGGCCGTGCGGGGCCTTGCCGAGGAAGGTGACGGTGAGCAGCAGACCGTCGTCGCCGACCTCGACGGAGTCGACCCCGTTGAGCTGGGCGGCGCGGACCTTGGCCCGGCGGGAGGTGGTGGTCGTACCGGTCATGCCGCGGCCCTCCCTTCGAACACGTCGTCGCGCCGGGCGCCGTCGGCGCGTATGACGTACGACAGGTACACACGGACGACGTTGTCCTCGCTGACCACGTCGAGGGCCTCCACGTCGATGAGGTCGCCGAGCCAGCGCTGGAGCGAGGCCTGGACGGAGAGTTCGAGGGTGCTGATCAGTTCCGGGCTGGTCGGCGCGAAGACCAGGTCGAGGAGCCCGCAGCCGAAGTCGGGGCGCATGACGCGCTCGCCGGGGCTGGTGAACAGCAGCTGCTCGATGAGGTCGTGGACGTGCTCGCCGCGGGTGGCGTGCGCGGTGCGGCCCCGGCGGTCGGGACGGAACGGGAACGCGATGTCGGAACGGGTGACCGGCCTGGTCATCGTGTGGACACCTCCTGCTGCGCGGCGTTGACGACGGGTGGTCCCTGTGCGACCAGGGCCGCGCTGAAGCACTGGGCCGCGGAGATGTCGAGCAGCACGGGGGCGCCCGCGACGGATACGCCGCTCGCGGGGGCCGTGAACCGTACGGACACGCAGGGCTGCGGCACACCGTTCACGGTGTGGACGCAGCCTGCGACGGTGTAGGTATGAGCGGCGGTGGCCGCCGCCCGGCCGCCGATCAGCACCGCCGGGGACGGCGTGTGCGCCGGTGTGGCGCGCCCCCCGTGCGGGCAACTGATCACCGTGTCGGCGGCCAGCAGCTTCCCTGCTGCCCCGGATGTCCCGGACACGTTCGTCGTTCCCCCGTTCCTAACGCTTCGGTTCCACGGTCAGCTGGCCCTCGTTGACGATGACCCTGCCGTCCTGGAGTGTGATGCGGGCGTTGCCGGCGGCGATGACGATCGCCGCCTCGGTGATGCGGATGTACGCCCCGTTCTTGGCCTGCAGCAGGATTCCCTCGTCGGGGCCGGTCACGTCGTTCATCACGATCTTGTGCGCCAGCTGGGTCTGGACGACGACGGGCTTGAGCTCGGAGGGCCGGGCCAGCTCCCGGCGCGCGTCGGGCGGCAGCTCGGCGCGGTCCCCGTACCAACACCCCGTCCAGATCGGGAAGCTGGGATCGCCCTGCTCGAACTCCACCCACACGCCGGCGTCCTTCGGCGGCACCACGACCTGCCCCGCCTCCTGCCCGGTGAAGGGCAGGCAGGGCAGCGCCCAGGTCGAGGGCTCGTCGCCGAGCACATCGGGGACCTGGACCGTGATCCGCCCGATGCCCAGCGGGTCGTTGTTGTCGATCACCCGGCCCCGGAACTTGCCCAGGTACCGGTTGTTCGGTGCCGCCATGCGTCAACTGCTCCTGTTTTCGGTGTTCCGGTGTCCCGGAGTTCCTGCGTTCCGGTGTTCCGGCGTTGCTCGGGTTGTCGCCGTCGTCACGGCCGTACGGTGTCGCCGCGCGCGACCAGGCCCTCCCGGGAAAGCGTGAAGTTCTGGGTGAACGAGCCCGGGCGCAGGCTGTGCGTGACCGACTTGACGTAGTAGTCGCCGTCGTACATCGGTCCCGAGCCGCGCACTCCGACGAGGCTGCGCGGGTGCAGCAGGTAGCCGTGCCGGGTGACGTCGAGAGAGCCGGAGCCGGTGATGACGTCGGCGGATGTCGCGGCCCGGGCGAGTAGTTCGGCCTGGGCCTGCTGGATCTGCTGCTTGGCCGTGCCGGCCAGGGTCCGGCGCTTCAGCGCGGGCGTGGGGCGGCGGCCGAGCGGGGGCCGCAACGGGCTGATCGACGGCTGACCGAGCAGCGTGGCGTGCCGGTTCTCCGGGTTCTGCCACCGTGCCTGGGGCTCCTCGCGGGCGGTGCCGTCGTAGGCGAACGTCAGCTGGTCCACGGTCGAGTTGGCGTCCATGTTGACGTTGAGGGCGTGCTGACGCACACCGAGACGCACCTCGGGCCCCCAGTAGGCGGACGACAGCCCCGGCGCGGGCCCGGGCTCGAGGTAGAAGACATAGCCGTTGGCCTTCGCCAGCTCCGTCACGTACTGCAGATCCGTACTGGTCTGGTACGGCACCCGCAGCTGCTCCTGCGGGGGCTGCAGGATCTGCTCGTCCTTGACGTCGGGGCGGATGCCGTAGTCCCTGTACCGCCCGAGGATGGAAAGAACGCGCCGCGAAGGTGCCAGGTTGGGGTACCCGGCGGTGCGCTCTTCCAGATCCATGAGCAGGGTCAGGTCCTCGCCGGTCACGGTGAGGGTGGTCTGGCCGGGCTGGTTGCTGGCACCGACCTCCTGCCGGACGATCAGCCCGTCGAACAGCACCTGGGAGGTGCCGCGCACGCTCACGCTCACGATGACCCGGGTCTTGGGGTCGAAGAAGCCTTCGGGCAGCAGATTGCGCTGGATGAGGCCGCGTTTGGTGAGGTCGAAGGCGAGCTGGAACCCGCTGCGCTCCCCCGCGGTCGCGGTGATCTGCGCGGACAGCAGCGCTTCCATGACCTCGGCGGGCACGGGGCGGGTGAGCCTGGGCCCCATCTGCAGGGACATATGGACGGGCCCCGGCCCGACGGGCAGTTCGTCAGGCACTCCTACCCCCCTGTGGGAACCCGCCGGGGAGCGGTACGTCGATCGCGCGCCCGGGTTCGGCGGTCAACTCCTGCGGATCGAGTACCGGATTGGCGTCGGCGATCTGCCACCACTGCCCCGGATCGCCGAACAGCCGCTGCGCGAGGAGGTCGGGACGCTCGCCGGCGCCGACGGTGTGGACCTCGGTCTCCTGCACCCCGATGTGCGGCAGCAGCCTCCGCTTCGTGTACCTGACTTCGGTGCCGTCGGGTCCGGTGTGCACCCCGATCTCGGCGTCGTGGTACCGGCTGTCCCGGGGATACGGATGAGCCCCCGGGATCGAGTCCAAGGCACTCCCGTACGGCTGTACTCCCTCGGCCATACGCAGCTCAGCCCCTTCCCAAGGTCATCGTGTCGCGCCCGGCCAGCCCGAGCGCCCCGAGGCTCCCGCCACGGGCGGCCGCGGCGAGCCGCTCCTTCTGCGCGAGGTGCGCCATGTACAGATCGGCGCCTCGGTGCCCGGCTGGCAGGTCGCTCACGCTCAGCACCTTCAGCCCGATGCTCAGGCTCGCCCGGATCGGGTTGAGGTTGACGTCGAACGCGGACTCGTTGATCGACAACTCGGTGAGCCGCACGGGCATGACGCGCTTGCTCCCCCAGGTGAAAAGGGTCAGCGGCATCTCGATCGGCGTGATCTCGATGGTCCCCTTCTGCGTCTGCCGTGCCGCCTCCCGCAGTTGGGCGGTGGTCGGCTGCACCAGCATTTCCAGCACGGCGAGTTGGGGGTGAATCCCGTCGGGAGCGGCGACCTCCAACTGGTCGGTGGCGTCGATCTCGGCGGTGAACTTCCAGGTCTCCTCGGCGGGGCCCTTGAGGCGGAGAGCCTCGTTGCGGTCACCTCCGCCCGTACCGCCGCCTTCGGCGTTCTGGCCGCCGGCGGTTTGGGGGGCGAGGGAGCGTTCCAGGGTGTCGGGGTTGAACTGGAGGATGATGATGCGTTGGGGGGTGCCGGTGTCGGGGTTTACTACGACCAGGCCGGAGCGGATGGGTTTGGGGATGTCTGCGTAGCGGGTCACTTGGTCTCCCTGTCGTCTTCTCGCAGGAGCCGCCGGACGTCCGCGGCCGGGTAGGGAGCCCCCTCGGGCCAGGAAGCCGCACGTTCCTCGACAAGGCCGCGGTAGGTGGCCATGTCGTGGAAGGCGAGTGCCTGAACGGCCGTCACCTGCAACTCGAGGTCCTCCAGAGCCGAGGCCCGCACCATGACGGCCAGTACGCGGGGAGAGCTCCCCTGGGCGAGCGCCTGCAGCGCTTCCAGCCGTTCGTCGAAGTCCTGGGAGTCGTCGAAAACGAGTCGCTCGACGGCGGCGACGAGGCGGTGGCCGGGCTCACGGACGGAGTCCAAGATCGTACCGGCCGCGCCGAGAGCCGCGGAAAGCGCATCGGGGCCGGGAGCCTCCTCGATGCTTCGCGCGATGAGATCGGAGTCCTCGGGCGTCGCCTCATTCACCAGAACGAGCAGCGCACTGGCACGAGCAGCTCTGTCCGTTGCCGCACCTTCATCGGCCGCGGAGGGCAGAGGGCGGCGCAAAATCTTCCGCACGCACTCCACGACCTCGGAGGCATGGGAGGCGAGGAGGCTCGACATTCCGTGCCGTTCACCCGAGAGCGCATAGTGGTAGTGGTCCAGGGCGATCCCCATGGCCGGAATGCTGTCGCTGTGCAGAAGCCGGATGAACGCGCGCCGTGCGGCATCACCGCTTTGCGGGGACACCAGCTCGAGCCGAGCCTCCTCGAGTTCCGGATCCTCAAGGCGCCGACCCTGCCAGTAATACGTGTCGAATTTCTCCATGTTCTTTCCTGGTTCGCAGCCTGGGGGTTCAGCTGGTGACGCGCTTCCCGTTCTTGTCAATGATCAGCTTGATGGCGTCCTTGGGGATGCTTCCGCGGATGAGGACCTCCTGGGTCCGCACAACGTCCCGCAGCGCCTGTTGCATGATCTTCTTCCCGGGCGCTTTAAGGTTCCACTCCTGTTGGCCCTTCCTCGTGGTGAGGTCGAGAATATAGTCGGGATTGATGTGCGCGAGGTCGATCTCGATCGTTCCGTAGAACTCGAATCCTTCGGCCGTGGCCCACTTCTCCCCCTTCGGATCGGTAATGTTCCCTTCCTTCATCTTCGTCGTGGATATGAAGGGAGAGTTTTTGGCGCCCGCGACATGCTGCCACGGGGCGATGTTCGTGCCCTTCTTGCGTGCGGATATCCCCTTGTCCTTGTAGTTCTGCAGATCCGCCTGGGACATGTTTCGGGTTACGCGGCGAGGGACGTACTGCCCCTTCTGATCGCGAACGTACTGACCGCCATTGCTGTCCATGAACACACTTTGGGCAATCACTTCACCGGTGGGTTCGTACAGGCTCTGCTTCTGGAAGCGTCCTACCGCCGAAATGGCAGCGCCCGGGTGATCCAGCAGAAGAGTCGACGCATCGGGTGATTCGTCGAGCCACCTCAGCTGTTGAGCCTTGATTCCACGCGATTTGTTAGCGAGACGCGCACACAGCCCCTTGACCTCACTCAGAGGGGCATCCTCGTCGAGCTCCTTCAACTCCCCGGCGATGGCCCTCCGGAATGCCGCCACGTCAGGATCATCCTCTTTGAGATCCTTGTCCTTTTTGCCCTGGGGATCGGTTTCGAAAGGCTCGAAGCGGGCGACCTTGTACCCGTCCTCGTCCTCGTCCCATGTCCCCGGCGTGACAGTGCCACTGGGGTTGAGGGTGGCGGTGATTCGGAAATCCGGCTGGCCGGACGAGGCCAGGCGTGTCAGCCGATGCCACACTCGCAGAGCTTGGAGGAGCCCGTAATAGATCGGCCCTCGCAGTCCTCGCTTGAGGAGCGGAACAATCGTGCGTCGAAGGCGCTCAATGATCAGGGAGAGGCGCCGCTGCTTCGCCTCGGGAGATCGCTCTTGCCTGCGCCGATCATCGCGGCGCTGTTTCCTTTCATCCGTGCGCCGCTTGTGCCGATCACGCAGTTGGTCGCGCTTCTTCTTGAAGGCGTCACGCAGCTTCGACGCACTGTTCTTAAGGGCTTTGCCCGGCTTGCTCTTCTTGAGCTTGCTACCGAGAGTCCTCGCCGCGTTGCCGACCTTCTTCAGGGCCGACTTGACCGCACCCTTGGCCTTCGACAGGGCTTTCCCCGCAGGGGACTTGGGCTTCTTCGGCTTGGTCGGCTTGGGGCCCTCGATCTCCTTTTTCTTCTTGAGGGTCGGGGAATCGGGGGTCTTGCCTCCGGCGGGTCCCTGGTCCTTGTCGGGGGTCCGGTCCTTCGCCGACTCCTGCGTACGGTCCTTGCCCGGCGTCTCCTGCTTCCCAGGTGCCGCATCCTTCGGCTTCGCCGCCACCGGATCCGGCTTGGCCGGCCCCTTGGGCGTAGCCGTGTCCTTCGGCTTCACCGGCGCCTTCGGCCCAGGTGAAGGCGCCGACTTCGGCTTCGGCGCCGCAGCCCCAGGCGCCGAAACCTTCTGATTCGCGTTCCGCAACGCCCCTCGCGCGTTGTTGACCGCGTCCCCCGCCGCTTGCTTGGCGCCCTTCCCAGTCCGCTTCAGCCCATCCGTGATCTTCTGCGCCATCCCCTGAAGCCGCTTGCCCACGCCCTTCGTCGCCGAAGACAGGCGGATCATCAGGAAGTTGGCGATGAAGTCGAGCAGGGCCACCACGCCCGCCGCCACCGCCTCCGCGAACAGACACGCAGCCGGGCCGGCCTTGACCGCCTTCAGGTACGCCCAGAACTTCGAGAAGGCCGCCAGGATGGAGCTGATGCTCTGCCAGGCGGCCATCAGGCCCTGGACGATCGTCAGGATGGCGCCGGCCGCGGGCATGATCATCGAGACGACCTTCTCGATGACCAGGGAGGCGATCATCATCGGGAGGGAGGCGATGATCGCGTCCCAGGCCATCTTGCCGATCTGCTTCAGCGACACGCAGCCCTTGACGAGGACGTTGATGACCGCCTTGCCGAGGCCGAGGATGCCCTCGACCTTGGTGTCGAACCACCGCTTCACGGCCACCTTGATGGCGCCCCACAGGTGGTCCGAGATACCGGTCTTGGCCGCGGAGCCCGCCTTGGAGATCCAGCCGCCCGGGTCCGGCGCGATGTCCGCGATGAGCGCCGCGAACTTGCCGAGCGCCTCGATCGCGGCCTGGGCGAACTTGATCGCGCCCTCGATCACCGCCTGGAAGGCCTTGATGACCCCCTTGAGGCCGGCTTCCAGGACGTCCAGCAACTTGTTCAGGCCCGCGGCGAGAGCGTCCAGGAGGGCGTTGACCGCCTTCTTCAGGCCGTCCGCCAGTTCGTTGACCTTGGCGATCGCCGCGTCCCGCATGCCTTCGATCGCGTTGCGGAACTTGTCGCGCAGTTCGGGGAAAGCGGCGAGAAGGACGTCACCGATGGCGATCAGGGCGTCAGCCAGCGCGTTGATCGCCGAGATCGCCAGGTCACGGACGAAGTCGATCGCCGCGTTGGCGAACTCCTTGAACTTGTCGATGATCCCGTTGACGGCGGCCCGCGCCGCCTCGAAGACCGCGGTGACCGCTTCGAGCAGGCCCTTGAAGAAGTCGCCCACCGCGTCGGCGAGCATCCCGAAGAAGCCGCCGCTCGGCTTCTCCTCCTCCTTCTTCTTCTCAGCCTCCTTCTCGGCGTTCTCCCGCTCCTTGTCGATCTGCTCGTTGTCCTTGCCCTTGCGGTCGTCGACCTCCTTGTCCTTGTCGTCGCGGGCCTTGGTGATCTCCTTGTTCTTGGCAGTGTGCTCTTCGTCGGACTGCTTGTCCGCGTCCGCTACCTTCTTGTCCTGCTCGGCCCGCCACTGCTCGCGCTGCGTCTGGGTCTCGCGCGCGACCCGGCCGCGCTCGGCGGTCTGCTTGTCGGCGTTCTGCGCGACCTCGCGGTCGATCTCGGCCTGCTTGTCCTGCTTGGCCTGCTGCTCGCCCTGCCGCTGCTCCTGCTCCTTGGCGGCCAGGTCCCCCTGCGCCTGCCCGGCGGCGCCCTGGATCTCGCCGCCCTTCTCCTCCGCGGCGACCTTGCCGACGCCGGCCTTGGGCGGCGACATGGCCCGCAGGGCACCGCCCTTTCCGCCCCCGCCTCCGGAGGCCTTTCCGGTGAGCTGCTCCTGGGGCGCGTCGGGGAAGATCTGGTCCTCGCCCATCGGCTTGGCCGCGTCCTCACGGCCCGTCGACTGGATGTCGGACTGCTTCTCCTTCAGAGCCTTCTGCTGGTCGTCCGTGCGGGTCGGGTCGCTGGCGCCCTCGAGACGGATCTTCGGCGCGGGACCGACGGTCTTGTTCTCCAGGGCAGGGTCGCGCGTGGGCACGGCATCGGCCGCGGCCTCCACGTTCTGTGCCTCGGCCTCGCTGAGTCCCTTGGTCGGCACGGCCGGGGGCGGCGGCGGAGGGGCACTCGGCTTCTCACCCTCGGCCTTGTCGCTGCCCTTGGCCTTCTGCTTGTCGCCCTGGCTCTCCGGGCCGATCCTCTCGACCTTGCCGGAGACCTGCGCCGCCGCCGGAGCCGCCACGGGCGGTGCCGAACGGGTCTGCGGTGCGCCCGAGGGACGTTCCCGCGTGGGCGGGGCGGCATCCAGGCGCTGCTGCTCCTCGCCGACCTTCTTGTCGGCGGCCTGGTCCACGCCGGGCATGGCGGCGGCGGCCTGGTCCGGCGCGAGCTTGCTGACGGTCTGGACGGCGGCCTTCGGGTCCTGCCCGGAGACGTCCGGCGCCTCCTGCTCCTTCTCCTCGGGCGCGGCTTCGCCACCGCCCCCGCAGCTGCCCCCGCCACCGTCGTCCTTCTCCGCGGCGGGCTCGGGCGGTGCGCAGCCACCGCCGTCCTTCTCCAGCGACGCCTCGGGCCGGGGCGCGGCGGCCCCCGCCGACTGGCCGGGTCCCCCGGTCTGTTCGGCCGCCGGACTGACCGCCGCCTGTCCGACGGACGGTGCGGCGCCGGGCCCGGCGGCGGTCGTCGGTCCGGGGCCTTTCTCGCTGCCGCCGACCGGCCCGCGCGGCGCGGGTGCGGCCGCGGACTCCTGCGGCACCTGCGACTTGGCCTTGGGCGCCTCGCGCTCCGGCTTGGGCGGCGCCGCGGCGCGCCGCGCGGCGGGCGACGGGTTGCGGTCCTCTGCCGGTGTCTTCGGGGTCTGCGCACCGGCGGGCTTGCGTACGGGAGCCGCAGTGACGGCAGCGGTCACCGGCGCCGCGGCCGCAGCGGCGGCCGACTGCGCCCCGTCCGCCGTACGAGACCCGGGCTCGGCGCCGGCCCGCGCCGCCTGCGGTTCCTCCCGTACGTCCGTCGGCTCGTCCGGGTCGCGCTCCTCCTCGGCCGCGTCCGGCTCCTTGGCCTGCTCCTTTTCCTGTTCCTGCGCGGGATCGGGCTTCTCGGCCTCGGGCTCGGGCCGTTCCTTGTCCTCGGTCGCCGGGTCGGGACCGACCTCCTGGTCGAGCGGTTTCTCGGTCTCCTGCAGGTCCTTGGCGCTGCGGTCCTCCGCCTGAGCGACGGGCCCGCCCTCGGGCTGCGGCGCCTCGCCCTCGACGGGACCCTCGTCCTGCCCTGGGGCCTTGGCCTCGGGCCCGGCCGCGTCCTCGTCCTGCTCCTGCTCGTTCTGCTCGCGCTCCCGCTCGATCCTCTCGGCCTTGGTGGGCGGAGGCGTCGGGAAGGACGGCACGGACGGTTCGGGGTCCCCGGGCTTCAACTGCTCGGCGGTCGGTACGGCGCTGAGGTCGAGGTCGGTGTCCGGCAGATGGTCCTCGGGCTTGATCGAGGGTTCCGGCTCGGCCTGCGCGGCCTTCCCGCCCTTGTCGTCACTGCCCTCGATCTCCCCGTCGGCCCCTGCTTCGAGCCCGAGCGGCTTCTCCTCCTCGCGGACGTCGTCCTCGTGCTCGTCCTTCTCGTGCAGCCCGTGCTCGGACAGCGCGGAGTCGCGCTGCTCGGCCCGCTCGTCCACCTTCTCGGGGCGCACGGGGCCGGGCTGCGCCTTGGCCTTCGGGTCCAGTTCCTCGCGCCTGGACCCGGCGGCGGGCTGGGTCTGCTCGTCGCGCCGCCTGCGCTTGTCGGCGCCCGGCGCGCTCGCCTGCTGCGGGTCGGCCTCTTCGCGTTCGCGCTGCTCCTTGCGCTCCTCCTTGGCCTCCTCGGCGCCCTGCTGCTGTCCTTCGGTGCGCCGGTCGGCGGCCTCGTCGACGCGTTCGCGGTCGCCGGCGGCCTGCTCGTCCTCCTGCTGCTGCTCTTCCTTGGCGCGCTGCCGGGAGGCGTTGCGCTCGTCCTCCTGCTCCTTGCGCTGCGCCGCCTCCTGGTCCTCGGTGGCGGCGTCGGACTGCGCCCGGCTGCGATTCGAACCGGCCTTCTCGTCGCGGTCCTTGGCGTCCTTGCGCTCCTCGCGGGCGTCGGCGGCACGCTTCTCCTTGGTGCCGCCGGCCGTCTCCTGCTTCCTCTTCCACTCGACGCGTTCGACGCCGAGCTCCGCGAACAGGTCCACCTCGGGCAGCGGCACCTCGGCGGGCTGCAGGTCGAGCGGGCCGGTCGTCCCCGACTCCTCGAAGAGGTCGAGCAGTTGCTCGTACTCGGACGTGAGCAGTCGCCGTTCCAGCCGGTCGACCACCTTGTCCGCCAACTGGTCGGACATCCGCCCCAGTTGGAGCCGCACCCGGCCGGACGCGTCGCTCGGGTCGCCGCGCAGCGAGCGCAGCACATTGTTCGCGAGGCGGTCCACGAGCGTGGCCGGGTCGACGGCCTCGGCCCGCATCCGGTCGGCGTCGAGCGTGGCGTAGCGCAGCCAGCCGGGCGTGGCCTGCCCCTCCTCGACCTCCGCAGCGGCCCCCTGCGCGCGTGCCGCCTCCGGACGGACGAGGTCCTGCGCGGCCGACTCCGCCTCCCGCTCGATCGCCTGCTGAGGCAGGCTGACCGCGCCGAGGTCACGTCCGGCGCGCAGCGTGCCGAGGCCGTGCGGGTTCTGCACGGTGTGCAGGAGTTCGTGGGCGAGCAGGCGGCGGCCCTCGTCCGTGCCGGGCTTGAAGGCGCCCTCGCGGAAGAAGACGTCCTGGCCGACGGCGACCGCGTCCGCGCCGAGCAGGTCCGTGAGCTGTCCGGCGTCACGGCCCGTGTGCAGCCGTACGCGGCTCAGGTCATGGCCGAGCTGCTCCTCCAACTCCCGCCGCACACCCGGGTCGAGGGGCTGACCGGCGCCGCTGACGATGTCCTTGGGTTCCGGCGTGCGGGACTTGGCGGCGCGTTCCTTGCGCTTGCGGCGGCGCTGTTCGGCCGACTGTTCCGAACGGGCGTCCTGCGCCTGGGCGTTGCTCATCGCGACACCTCCCCGTGGCCGCTGAGTCCCTCGTGCACGACGCGGGCCAGCTCCTGTCCGAGGCGGCGGGCGGACAGTCCGGAGGGCAACGGGGGGAGGCCCGTGAGCGCGTCGACGGCAAGAGCGCCGTCGGCCGCCAGCGGGACGCCGTGCGCGCGGACCAGGCGGCTCAGCTCCTGCTCGAACGCGGCCGAGACCCGCTCGGGGTCGGCGCGGAAACCCTGCAGGGCGAGTTCGCCGATCTCCACCCGGATCGCGCTCGGTTCCCTGCTGACGTCCCGGTTGACGTCCCTGTTCACACCCACCCGCGGACCTCCGTCGGCGTCAGGGAGCGCTCCAGCTTGAGGTATTCGGTGCGGGCCGCGGCCAGCATGTGCCGCATCTGCAGCCGGTCGCCCTCCTCCGCGGCGAGGAACGCCCCGGACAGCGCGATGTTGCGGATCGAGCCGCCTGCGACGGTGAGCTGCGCGAGCAGGCCCGGGTCGATGTCCTTGACGGGTGCCTGCGACGGCAGCACCCGGCGCCAGATCTCGGCGCGCTCGTGCTCGGCCGGGAAGGGGAAGTCGACGACGAAGCGGATACGGCGCATGAAGGCGGTGTCGAGGGCCTTCTTCATGTTGGTGGTGAGGATGGCCAGGCCCCGGTAGGCCTCCATCCGCATCAGCAGGTAGCTGACCTCCAGGTTGGCGTACCGGTCGTGGCTGTCCTTGACCTCGCTGCGCTTGCCGAACAGGGCGTCGGCCTCGTCGAACAGCAGCAGGGCGCCACCGCGTTCGGCGGCGTCGAAAACCCGGCGGAGGTTCTTCTCGGTCTCGCCGATGTACTTGCTGACGACCTGGGAGAGGTCGACGATGAACAGGTCGAGGCCCAGCTCCTTGGCCATGACCTCGGCGGCCAGCGTCTTGCCGGTGCCGGAGCCGCCCGCGAACATCGCGGTGACGCCGAGGCCGCGGCGCAGGGTGCCCGCGAAGCCCCACTCCTGGTGGACGGTGCCCCGCTGGCGTACGTGCGCGACGATCTCCCGCAACACGTTCACCTGCCGCTCGTGCAGCACCAGATCGTCCCAGCCGGCCTCCGGCTCGATCCGCCGGCCGAGCTGGTCCATGCCGACGCGGGCCTCCTCCAGCCCGGCGCGCCAGGCGAGTTGGGCGGCGTCCAGCTCGTCCTCGTACGGCAGCCGGCGGCGTACGGTGGCGGCGGCGGAGCGTACGACGTGCGGGGGCAGCTGGAACTGGGCGACCAGGGAGCGCAGTTCACCGTCGTCGAGGTCGGCGACGGGGTGGAAGGCCTCGGCCCACAGCTCGACCTGTTCCTCGTCGTCCATCCGGGGCACGGCCACCCGGGCGCCGTGCGGCCGGTCCGTGCGGAGCGGGTCCTCGCTCGACACGACGACCGGTACGGCGGCCCCGGCCAGGAAGGCCTCGGTCGCCGCCCGCTGGTCGCGGTCCAGCTCGCCGACCTCGACGAGCAGCGCGGCGGGCAGCAGGATCGCCTCGCGCTGCCAGAGCCGGGCGAGCCGGTCGCGTTCGGCGGGGTCGGTCGGTACGTCCTCGGCGCCCATGGTGTACAGCCCCAGGCCGGACCGCGCGGCCGCGGCGGCGGCGATGTCGGCCCGGCTGCGCAGGTCACCGCCGGTCACCTCGACGAGCAACGGCGCGTCCGGGCTCGCCCCCGTCGTCCAGCCCTCGGCGGCACGGCTCGCGGCCAGGTCGTACGACGGCGGCAGCTCCCCCGGCACCGGCGTGCGGCGCAGGCGGCCGTGCAGGCGGGCGTCCAGGTAGGGGGAGCCCAGCAGGAAGTGCAGGATCCGCTCGTCGAGCCGCAGCCGGGAAGTCGTCAGCCTCGACTCGTCGTCCAGCTCCACGATCCGCCAGCGACGCAGCGGCGCGACGGGCGTGAGCGCGCTCCAGTGCGGTTCGGCGAGGGCGGCCAGGGCGAGGGAGAAGGTCGGGTACGCCCGCTGCGGGTCACCGCTGGCCGCGGCGCAGCGGGCTGCCGTGGTGGGGTCCAGTTCGTCGGCGGCGGTGAGGAGGACCAGGTCGCGTTCGAAGGGGGTGAGGCCGAAGCAGCTGACGAGGGCGTCGAGGGGAGCGGTGCCGGGTGCGGCCAGGGGAGCCGGGCTCGCGGAGCCGGTGGCGCCGGGTGCGGCGGATCCGGCGTCGGATTCTGCGCCGGCGGCCTGTCCGGCGCCTGCCGCGTGGGCGTCGATACGGGTCAGGACACGTCGGATCTCCACGATCAGCGTCGCGCTGCCGCCGTGTTCGCCCGCCGTGCCCGAAGTACCCGCCGTGCCCGGCTCGTTCGTCCCCATGCCCTCACCTGCCCCCGTCGTTCCCATGTCCTGTCAGCTCTCCGCGCCGTCGGACCCGCCGTCCGCGTCGCCGCTACCGGGCGCCCCGCCTCCTGTCTTCGACGGCCCGCCCGGCTGCGCCCCCTTGCGGCCACGTGCCGGAGCCTTCACGGGCGTCTTGGCGGCGGTCTTGCCGGGGGCCTTCGCGGCGGCGCTCTTGGCGGCCGTCTTCACCGGCGCCTTGGCCGGGACCTTCGCCGGTGTCCTGGCGGCGGACTTCGCGGGTGCCTCGGACTTGTCGGCGCCGTCGGCGACCTCGACATCACCGCCGGACCTGCCGGCCGAGTCGACATCACCACCCGACCGGCCGGATGCCTCGACGTCACCGCCGGACCTTCCGGTTGACGCCCCGTCACCGATCACCGGCGGCACCGGCGCCCCCGGCGCTCCGAACGGCAGAACCCGTACCTCGGGCCGCTCCACCGGCTTGCCCGGCACGGGTGTCTCGCGCCCGTCGATGAAGATCAGGGACGCCTGGTAGACCACCGACAGCGAGTACGGCGTCTGGTAGAGCATCCCCCACAGCTTCGACGTCTCGTCGACGTCCATCACGGTCGGCGAGAACCGCACCCGCTGTGCCGCCTCCGCGAGGTCGCTGCCCGCCAGGTACGGCCGCTCACCGGCCTGTTCGATGACGTCCTTCGGCAGGATCGGGATCTCGTGCAGGGTGCGCACGACCGAACCGATCAGCCGCTGCCCGACCAGTTCCGTCTCGTCGCCGTAGGCGCTGATCAGGTAGTGCAGGTCCAGCGCGGCGGCCGGCCGCTTGACCAGCGTGCCGTCGGCCGCCCTGGTGGGCAGGTCGTTGTTGCGCATCGACGTGTTGGGCGTGACCTGGTACAGGAACACGTTGATGGTGGGGTGGTCCGGCGCCTCCGCGGGCGGCTTGCGCGGTTCGACCTTGACGGCCTCGCCGAACTCCGGGCCCACGTTGTTCTCGAGCAACAGGGCGAGGGCCTGGGTGACATGCGCGATGGCGAGTGCGTTGCTCATGGCGTCGGTTCCTCGGTTCCTCGGTCTGTCATGTCACTCCCGTCCCCGCGCCAGGTAGTCGGCCAGGCTCAAGGTCGCCCCGTTACGTCCCGTCGCGGGCGTCCGCTGCCGCCCGCCGCCGCTCGGCGACGGTCCGGCCGTCACCTCCAGCCGCCCGATCTGCACCTGAACCACCTGCTCGGGCGCCTTCCCGGGCCGCCGGGCCGCGGCCTGCCGTACGGCGTCCCGTGCCGCCGCCGTGTCCGCGGCGCTGGGCCGCAGGGGGGTGGACACGGCGGCGGGCGAAGCGGCGTCCCGGCCCGGGGGGATGGGCACGGCCGCCGCGCTCTGGGTGGAGTCCCGCTCCTGGCGCCCGCGGCCCACGGCCCGGTGCGCGGCGTCGGGCGTCGGGCGCGGGCCCGTCGCGACCGGCGCGACGGGGCGCAGCAGCGGCGCCTCGGGAAGGGCCCTCGGGGCGGGCTGAGGTGCCGGGTCGGCGGGGGCGCGTTCGGTGCGTACGACCGTCCGCTCCCGTTCGGCGTGCGGCCGGACGGCGTGCGGACCCGGGCGCGGCGCCTCCACCGGCCGTACCTTCGACGGCGTGGTGGAGGGCCACAACAGGTCGGTCCCGTCGTCCGGTTGCGGTGCCGTGGCCCGTACCGCCTCCACCCGTTCGAACGGGCCGGGCAGCCGGGGACGTACCCGCGACACGCCCGGGCGCGGTCCGGCGGCGGCCGGCGCGTGCCGGGCGATCAGCCGGTCGAGGAAGTCGGGAACCGGCGCCCCTTCGGCGTCAGACATCCGCACACAGCTCCAGGTAGTAACGGCGCCGCAGCGGGCTGAGCGCCAGGATCTCCGGCTCGCTCCAGCCGTACGAGGTGGCGAGCAGATGGACGTCGAGCAGCAGGTCCCGGGCCCAGGCGTCCAGTTCGGTCCACAGGTAGGAGGCGATGTCGAGTTCGGCCCGGGTGGCCGCACCGCACTCGGGGCAGCCGACGTTGAGCGTGACGTCGGCCCCCGGGTCGGCGGCCTCCACGGCCTCGGCGATCCGGCGCTGCACCGGGACGGGCAGGTCACCGGCCGCCACGGCAGCCCCGTCGCGCGTCGCCGAGACGACGCACCGGGCGAGCAGGGCCGCGCGCGGGTCCGCCGCCCGGGCCGCCGCCGTCAGGTCGGCGACGCCGGGCAGCCGGAACGCGACGTCCCAGCCGTCCTGTCGGACCCGCACGACGGCCCCGGCGGACGGATCGGGTCCGGCGGACGAGTCGCCCCCGCCGACCGAACCACCGTGGCCCAGCGAACGCGCGAACTCCCCGGCGTCCAGGTCGAACTCCATGTCCTCCCCGCACGCCGAGCAGCCCAGCCGCACCTGCATCCGCTCCCCGAACAGGGCGCGGCGCAGAGCGAAGAGGTCGGCCTCGCGCTCCCCCACCGGCAGCACCGGCAGGCTCGCGGCCCCGACGTCCGGGCGGGCCGCTCGGTGCAGCAGCAGGGCGCGCCCCGTCGGTGCCTCGGCGAGGCCCGCCTCCCAGGTGGCCAGCAACTCGGCCGCCCCCGTGTTCGCCATCTCGTCCCCCCTCAACTACCCGCTGGTCAAGCTGGGTTGAGGAACGACGGCTCCTCCGGCTCGGGCACCTCGTAGTCCCGCTCCCAGCCCTCGCACTCGAGCTTCAGCGACTGGATGGCCACCGCGTTGGCGTTGGCGTCCAGCTCACCGAGGACCTGGTACTCGCTCGGCCAGGTCCGGTAGAGCTTGTGCGAGACGGCGACCTGTCCGGCCTCGTTGAGGACCTGGATCACTATGTCCTTGCGGAAGTCGGCGAGGGACACCTCGGAGCCGAGGCCCGCGCCGACCTGCCAGACCTTGTTGGCCCAGCGGTCGAACTCGGGGTCGTGGGTGACCCCGCGCTCCAGGGTGATGCCCTCGAACTCGGAGCGGCCCGGCGACTTGCGCGGGGAGGAGGGGTCGCCGCCGTGGCGGTGCTTGACGACCTCCGTCGTCCGCTTGAGCGGACTGATCTTGCTGATGCCGGCGACCGTACGACCGTCCCACAGGACCAGGAACTTGAAGTTCTTGTAGGGGTCGAAGCGATGCGCGTTGACCGTGAACTCAGCCATCGGATTCCTTCAGTTCTCCACGATTCCCGGCGCCTAGAGCGCGAACTGCCCGGACGTCTGCTGGATTTTGACGATCACGAACTCCGCCGGCCGGACCGGTGCGATGCCGACGAGGACGTTGACGATGCCGTTCTCGATGTCCTCGGCGGTCGTCGTGTCGCTGTCGCACTTGACGAAGTACGCCTCGCGCGGGGTGCCGCCCTTGAAGGCGCCCTGGCGGAAGAGGGTGTGCAGGTACGAGGAGGCGGCGAGCCGGATCTGCTGCCACAGGTTCTCGTCGTTGGGCTCGAACACCACCCACTGCAGGCCCCGCTGGAGGCTCTCCTCCACGTGCAGCGCGAGGCGGCGCACCGGCACGTACTTCCACTCGCTGTCGAGCGCGTCCGAGCCCTCCAGCGTGCGCGCGCCCCAGACCACGGGGCCGGTCACCGGGAAGGTACGCAGGACGTTGACGCCGAGCGGGTTCAGCAGGCCGGTCTCCCGGTCGGTGAGGTTGACCGTGAGCGAGTGCACGCCCGCGAGCCGCGCCTCGGTGCCGGCCGGGGCCTTCCACACGCCGCGCTCGGAGTCGGTGCGGGCGATGACGCCGGCGACCGCGCCGGAGGGCGGGAAGGAGCGCAGCCGGCCCGTGAGCGGGTCGGTGAGCTGCAGGTGCGGGAAGTACAGGCCCGCGTGGTTGCCGCGCACGGCGTCGAAGGCGGCGAGCCCGGCGCGTGCGGTGTCGACGCTGACCCAGGTGCTCGGCGCGTCGACCAGCAGGAAGATCCGTCGCTCGGCACACAGCCGCTGGGCGGCCGAGATGACGGTGAGGGCGTCCTCGGTCTTCTCGTACGCCGCGAGCTCGGGCAGCGCCAGCAGGTTGACGTCGGCCACGCCGCGCAGCGCCTGGATGCCGCTCTTGTCACCCTCGCTGCCGATGAGGTCGCGCGGTCCGGGTGCCTCGCCGTCCTCGCCGCCCTCCAGCGGGAAGACCGGCGGGTTCACGGAGGCCTCGAGACCGAGGTCGTTGGCGCACTCGCCGAGGAAGCGGACGATGTCCTCGGGGTCGGTGGAACCGGCGACGACCTGGATACGGCGGCCGAAGGCGGTGACCTCGGCGCCGGCGAAGGCGTGCTTGCCGGGCGCGTCGGGCAGGGCGCGCAGCTTGCGCTCCAGGAGCAGTGCCAGCTCGGCGACACTGCACGGCGCTTCGCCGTCGCAGTCGGGGTCGTAGAGCTTGAACTCGCGCTCCACGTCACCGATCTTGACGGTCAGGTCGACTTCCAGGTTGGGCAGTTCGTCGCCGAACGGCTTGGAGACGGTGCCGGACGGGTCGGGACGGCCCTCGCCGACGACCTCGACGCGGATCAGCTTGGAGCCCGCGTTGATCACGGTCTGCGCGTAGCGGCCGTGCGAGGAGTCCATGGACAGGCCGGTGAAGCTCTCCCGGGCGTCGCCCTTGGCGTCGTAGACGCGCAGGTTGAACGTCTCGTCGGGGCACGGTGTGTCGTGGTCGACGGCGACACGCAGGCCGTTGCCCCAGAGGCCGGGCTCCTTGGCGTGCACTTCGAGGACCGAGCCCTCGCTGTGACCCTCGGTGGACTTGAGGGTGACGCAGGCGGCCTTGCCGCTGCCGGCCTTGGCGACGCGGACGATGACCGCGACGGTTCCGCCGTTGCCGAAGAACTGGTGGACGGCGTAGCCGACGGCGCTCTGGGCGCTCAGCCCACCGAAGCGGCGCTCGAACTCCGCGAAGCTGGTGACGCGTACCGGCTCGTTGAGCGGACCCCGCCGGGTGTGGCCCACAAAGGCCGTCACGGACGTGGTCAGGGTCGAGATGGTGCGGGTACTGCTGGGAAGTTCCTCTACGTAGACGCCGGGATACGTCGGCTTGGCGGCGCTGACCGCGCTCATCGGCATTCCCCCTCCTACTCCCTGTCTCGGGCACCGGACAAAGGCACCAAGAGATGGCAGAGGGAGGCATTCCCGACCGGGGCACGAAAACGCCACTCACACGAGCGACGTCGAGACGTGCACCGCACCAGTTTCCCCCGTCATCACCGTGGGCGATCGACCGCACGGCTCAAGCAACGCGCTTGTGACTCCTGATGCTCAAGTGCTCAACACACCTTCACGTGTTCGAAGTTGACCGAACAAGGCGCCTTCAGGCCACCCCCGGAGGGGGTTTGGTGAAGGCCCCCTCGCGGCATCCACACATGTCACCGGCGCGCCCCGGCCAGGTGGTTCACAGATTCCGCACGCAAGGGGTCGCCACGGAGCGCCGAGCGGGTCCCCGCGTCCCCGAAAGGGCCTCCATCCCCACCGTTCGACTGGTCGCACGTCCGTACGCCTCCCCGAGTCGTACACAACATCCCGTGGCTGGTTTTCCGGGGGTGACGCGAACTCGCCCCTCCACAACCGCCCTGATGGGACCGGTGAAATCTCGGCGTCATGTCTGGACATACGCATGATCAACCCGGCCCGGCAGGACTTCGCCGAGGAGGGGAAGGGGTCCGTCGAGGTCGGCAAGGTCGCGGACCTCTGTGCTAGGGCTCCGCCTGTGCAGAAAGGCTTCGCCTTGAAGGCATGGCCGTGCACAGATGGCGCCGCTACCGTGATCGACCGGCTTCCGCGCGGGAGAAGGAGTGACGGTGGGCGCAGTCGGGTCGAGGACCGTGTTGGTCACCGGTGGCAGCGGGTTCGTCGGCAGCCATCTGGTCAAGCGGCTTCTGGAGCGTGGGTACGAGGTCCACAGCACCGTGCGGAGCATCGCCGACCCGGCGAAGGTGCGCCCGCTGCGGGAGATGCAGGAGGCGTACCCCGGCCGACTGTCCCTGTTCGAGGCGGACTTGCTCACGGAGGGCTCCTTCGACGAGGCGATGAGCGGCTGCCGGGTCGTGTTCCATGTGGCCTCGCCGTTCCGCATGCCGGAGAAGATCAAGGACGGCCGCCGGGACATGGTCGATCCGGCCCTGCTCGGCACGCGCAATGTGCTGGCGGCCGTCGAGCGGACGCCCACGGTCGACAGGCTCGTCCTCACCTCCACCGTGGGCGCGATCTTCGGCGCCTACGCGGACGTCCTGGACATGGACGACGCCGTGCTGTCGGAGCGGTACTTCAACACGACCAGCACGGTGGAGAACAACCCCTACCACTACGCCAAGACGGTCGCGGAGCGCGCGGCCTGGGACGCCGAGGCCGCCCAGGGCCGATGGCGGCTGGTGACGGTCAACCCCGGCCTGATCCTCGGCCCTTCCCTCACCCCCGCCTCGGAGTCCGGCAGTCTCTTCCTGCTGGAGGAGCTGTTCAAGGGCTACTTCTTCTACGGCGCCCCGGACTTCAGCTTCACCACGGTGGACGTCCGCGAGGTGGCCGACGCGCACATCGCGGCCGCGGAGAACCCGGACGCGAAGGGCCGTTACATCCTCGCCGCCCCGACCATGACGTCCTTCCACGACATGGCCCGCATCCTGCGGACCCGCCGTCCCCGCGACGTCCGCCTCCCGCGCACCGCGCTCCCGCACTGGCCGGTACGCGTCCTGGGCCCGGCCTTCGGGCTGACCCAGGACTACATCCGGGGACACCTCGGCATCCGCTTCCGGGTGGACAACAGCCGGAGCGTGAGCGAACTCGGCATCAGCTACCGTCCGATCGAGCAGACGGTCCTCGATCATTACGCGGCGTGGCGGAGCCAACGCGCCGCGAAGTGAATCCGGCCGCCTACCCGCTCCGAGCGTCGAAGGTCACAAAAACGTATCGGACATTTCACACGTCAACCTTCACGCGAGTCACACAAGTTGGCTAGGTTACGCCTAGGCCGCACGACGACCTCCGGCGAACACGTCGGGACGTACGGCCTCCGCTGAGTCCGGTGCACCCGCAAGGGCGAACCGGAGCCGGGGACCCAACCGAACTCGGGGTGAATCGGCCCAACCGCCTTTCGGGGCAAGGGCCGTAGGGCACACCTTCCGGAACCGATCGCCCGAACCCTCCCCCAGAGCCTGAACGGCCTGGGGGGACCCCCACCGCTGACCCGGTAGGCGGACTACGGAAGGAGTACGTCGCCCATGGCGCCGGAACGCACCGCGCGTCCGGGGGCTTTGAGCCTCCCCGGCATGCGCAATTCCGCACTCGCGTCGGCGGCTCTCACCTCTGTGGCCCTGCTCGCCCAGACGGCCAACGCCGCCCCCTCCGCAGGGGACGAGGTCCCGAGCCGCGAGGAGGTCAGCCGACGGGTCAGCTCCCTGTACGACCAGGCCGAGTCCGACACGGGCACCTTCAACGCCACCCGCGCCGCGGCGACGGGACCGCGCAAGCGCGCCGACCGGCCCACGGACGCCGGACGCAGGCCCGCCGGCGGGGCCGGCAAGGGCCGCAGCGAGGAGAGCAGGCGCAGCGACCCCGCACTCGACGATGTCACCCGGCAGTGGTTCGACGCCGCCCGCTCGAAGGTGGGTCCGACCGTCCCGGCCACGCTGCCGAGAGACAGAATGCCGAACCGTCCCACCGGGGCACGGCCCGCCCGCTCGGCGGAGCGCGCGCTGGAGGGCCTCACCGACCGGGGACGGGAAGCGTCCGGGCGTGCCGCCCTGGAGCTGCCCGCCGCACCGGTCGCCGCGCTACCGGCCGCACCCGTCGCCGAGCTCCCGGCAGCCGGGGCCGCAACGGCACCCATGGCGGAGCTGACCGCCGACCCGATCGCCGCCCTGCCTCCCGCCCCCGAGGCGCTGCCTGCCCTGCCCGCCCCGACGGCCGACCCTCAGCGGGCCCCCCTCCGGACGACCAAGGAGCAGAACCAGCGCAAGCTGGACCGCGCCCGCGAGCTGCTGTCCGCGTACACGGTGCGGCAGAGCATGGAACTCACTCCCCTCGAGACCCCGTTGGGCCAGGCCCCGGCCGCCGACACCTGGAGCGCCCCACAGGCTCCGGTCCAGCCCTCGGCCGAGACACAGTGGCAGGCCCTGCAGGACCTCGGCGCATCCGACCTGACCCCGGTCCCGGCGGGCACAACGGCCTGGTCCGGCGTGGCAGTTCAGCCTGCCTACACCACTTCCGTCGCCACCACCGACCGGAGCACCGCCACGAGTCAGGTCCTGGACACCGGCCAGACCTACACCGCCGGCCAGGCCTACACCGGTCAGGCCCTCGACACCGGCCAGGCCTACACCACCAGTCAGTCCTTCGACACGAGCACCACCCTCCCCACCATCACCGCCACCGCCTCCCAGGACACCCGAGCCATGCGGGCACTGGACTTCGCCCGCGCCCAGATCGGCAAGCCCTGCGTGTGGGGGACGACAGGCCCGGACGCGTACGACGGCGGGGGCCTCGCCCAGGCCGCCTGGAGGGCCGCCGGCATCACGCTCCCCCGCACCCCGCAGGAGCAGGCGACCGCCGGCCGCGGCATCGCCCTCACCTATGCCGAGCCCGGCGACCTGGTCCTCTTCCACGTCGGCCACGTCGGCATCTACTCCGGAAACGGCTTGATGATCCACGCCCCCGGTCCGGGACGGGTCATACGCGAGGAGCCGATCGACTACGCCGGTGAGTCGGCGATCCACAGCGTGATACGCCCGGCCTGACCAGCCGGAACGCGCCCTTCCCGAAGCGTCGGTCGTCCGCCGCCCCGCCTCCGTGAGGCGGGGCGGCTTCGCGTTTCCCCGCCGCTGAAGCCGGCCGCGACGCCGATCCCGACGCCGATCGCCACGCCCACAGCGCCACCCATCGCGACACCCCTCCACCTCCGCTTTGTCGATACGTCCTGACAATCCCATTGACACCCACCTCCGGACGACCGCATAGTACGTGCCACTAGAGCGCGCTAGTAACGCGCTCCAGCCGTATCCGACGGGCGGCGACCCGTGACTCTCCCCCCACCTGAAACCCGCCCTGATCAGCACAGCGAGGTGCATGGGACATGCGCAGACACCACCGAGCCGCCGCTCTGACCGCCACCGCCGTGGCCGGCGTCCTGTTCGCCGCGGGCTGCTCCAGCAGCTCCGGCGGCAAGGACTCCGAGGAAGGCGCCGCGGACGCCTCGGCGGGCAAGGCCACCACGCCGCGGATGACCGTGGCCATGATCACTCACGCCGCCCCCGGCGACACCTTCTGGGACCTGATCCGCAAGGGCGCCGAGGCCGCCGCGGCCAAGGACAACATCAAGCTCGTCTACTCCAGCGACCCGAGCGCGGGCACCCAGGCCAACCTGGTGCAGAACGCCATCGACCAGAAGGTCGACGGCATCGCGCTGACCGCGGCCAAGCCGAGCGCCATGAAGGCCGTGGTCGCCAAGGCCACCGCCGCCGGCATCCCGGTCGTCGGCTTCAACTCGGGCCTGGACAACTGGAAGGACCTCGGCATGCTCGAGTACTTCGGGCAGGACGAGAACATCGCCGGCCAGGCCTTCGGCGAGCGGCTGAACGAGAGCGGCGCCAAGCACGCCCTGTGCGTCATCCAGGAACAGGGCCACGTCGCCCTGGAGGCCCGCTGCGCCGGTCTGAAGAAGGGCTTCAAGGGCACCACCGACACCCTCTACGTCAACGGCACCGACATGCCGTCCGTGAAGTCGACGATCACCGCCAAGCTCCAGCAGGACTCCTCGATCGACCAGGTCGTCACCCTCGGCGCACCCTTCGCCCTGACCGCCGTGCAGTCGGTGTCCGACGCCGGGAGCAAGGCCAAGATCGCCACCTTCGATCTCAACAAGGAACTCGTCACCGCCGTCCAGGACGGCAAGGTCGAGTTCGCCGTCGACCAGCAGCCCTATCTGCAGGGCTACCTCTCCGTCGACTCGCTGTGGCTGTACAGGACCAACGGCAACTTCAGCGGCGGTGGCACGGCGCCGGTCCTGACCGGACCCGCCTTCATCACCGACGACAACGTCGACGCGGTCGCCGAGTTCGCCGCCAAGGGAACGCGGTAACCCCGAGAACGGGCGGGGCCGGCCGTGACCGCGACGGGGCACGGCCGACTCCGCCTCCCTGCTCTCCCAGGGCCTGTGCACAGGCTCTCAGGCCGGCTCCTTCGGGGCCGGCCCGCTCGTGCCCCGGACGACGAGCTTCGGGTCCAACACGGCCTCGCGCGGCTCCAGTTCCCGGTTCTCCAGCCGCTCCACGGCGAACCGCACCGCGTTCTCGGCCATCAGCGGCGCGTCCTGACGGACCGTCGTCAGGCCGATCGGCATCAGGTGGGAGAGGTGGCTGTCGTCGTAGCCGACGACCGACAGGTCGCGCGGGACCTCGACGCCCGCACGGGTCAGGGACATCAACAGGCCCATGGCGCACCGGTCGTTGCCCGCGAGGACGGCGGTGGGCAGGGGCTGTCCACGGTCGCGCTCGGCGAGGAGCAGCAGCCCCGTCTCGATGCCCGACTCCTCGGTGTGGGCGCCGGGGATCACTCGCGCCTCTGACTCCAGACCGTGCCGGCGCATCGCGGCCCGGTACGCGCGCCGCCGCTCGGCCGAGCCGGGGCCGCGCCCGCCGTCGATGTGCGCGATACGGCGGTGGCCCAGCTCCACGAGGTGGTCCATGGCCTGCCGTACGCCCTTGGCCTCGGCGCTGTGCACGAAGTCCACATGGGCGCCCGGGGCGCGGCGGGCGACCGAGACGGTCGCGGCGCGGTGGCCGAGTTCGTCGAGGTAGGCCGGGTCGGCGTCGGGGGCGAGCAGGATCAGCCCCTCGCAGCGGTGACTGAGCAGCGCCTCGATCGCCTTGGCCTCACCGCGGCCCGGAGTGGTGCCGGAGAGCAGGACGTCGTAGCCGAGCCGTTCGGCCTCCGGATAGATGCCTTCGATGAGGTCGGTGTGGAAGATCTGATGCACGATGAACATCACGCCGAGCGTGCGGCTGCGGCCGCGCGCGAGCAGCCGGGCCGCGCTGTCGGGCCGGTAGCCGATCTCGTCGGCGACGCGCAGGACCCGCTCACGGGTCTCCTGGCTCGCTCCCGGCTGGTTGCGGAAGACGATCGAGACGAGCGCCCGGGACACACCCGCCCTCTCGGCGACATCCGCCATCGTGGGCCGCTGCCTGCCCGAACCGTCCACCTGTGCACCCACCCTTCGCCGTCGCTCACCTTAGCCGGGTCGCGAAATCCGCGGCCGGGTCTCGCGATCTCCCGGCAACAAGCTATTGACATGACATTTGGACCAGGGTCATCGTACTTGGACTAGAGCGCTCTAGTAGAGCGCGACAGCACCATCGTCCACTGACTTCCGTCCCCTCCCCGAAGGACCCGTCATGGCAACGGCGCCAACCTCGCTCCGCACCACCGCGGGCAATCTCTGCCTGGGCTCGGCCCCCGACTCCTGGGGCGTCTGGTTCCCCGAGGACGACCAGCAGGTCCCCTGCACCCGCTTCCTCGACGAGCTCGCCGCGGCCGGGTACACATGGCTGGAACTCGGCCCGTACGGCTACCTCCCCACCGACCCGGCCGTCCTCGCCGAGGAACTCGCCGTGCGCGGTCTCAAGGTCTCCGGCGGCACCGCGTTCGGCGCGCTGCACCGCCCCGAGGCCTGGGACGGGATGCTCGCCCACGTCCGCCAGGTCGCCACCCTGACCGCCGCCGCGGGCGCACACCACCTCGTCCTCATCCCGCCCATGTACCGGGACGAGAGGACCGGCGCGTTCACCGAGTCCCCCGAGCTGACCGCCGAGCAGTGGGCGGGCTTCGGCACGGCCGCCGACCGGCTCGGCAGGCTGCTCCTGGACGAGTACGACGTACGGCTGGTCGTCCATCCCCACGCCGACAGCCACATCCAGACCCAGCCGGAGATCGAGCGGCTGCTGAACGAGTCCGACTCCCGCTGGACCAACCTCTGCCTGGACACCGGCCACGTCGCCTACGGCGGCGGCGACAACCTGGACCTGATCCGCCGGTTCGGCGAGCGCGACGGGTACGTCCACATCAAGCAGATGGACCCCGAGATCCTCGCCCAGGTGGCCGCCGAGGACCTCTCCTTCGGCGAGGCCGTCAAGCGCGGTGTGTGCGTCTCCCCGCCCGCCGGGGTGCCCAAGCCCGCCGACGTCGTCGCCGAACTCGCCCGGCTCGACGCCGAGTTGTTCGTCATCGTCGAGCAGGACCTGTACCCGTGCGCGCCCGAGGTGCCGCTGCCCATCGCGGTCGGCACCCGTGAGCACCTGGCCGGCTGCGGCCTGACCGGGACCCGCCGTCCGAGCCTCACGACCCCCGAGCGGTGAGGAGGCGGCACATGGACGTCAGGGACGACGCGACACAGGCCCCCACCACCGGCACGGACGACGCCCCGCCCGCGGTGTCCCGCAGGCTGCGGCTCATCACGGTCATCGCCACGTTCGGCGGACTGCTCTTCGGCTACGACACCGGCGTCATCAACGGCGCCCTGCCCTACATGACCGACGACCTCGGCCTGACCGCCGTCACGGAGGGCATGGTCACCAGCTCGCTGCTGCTGGGCGCGGCCCTCGGTGCCGTCGTCGGCGGTCGATCGTCGGACGCGCGCGGACGGCGCCGTACGATCCTCGCCCTCGCGGTGCTGTTCTTCGTCGGCGCGCTCGGCTGCACACTCGCGCCGACGACGGCCGTCATGGTGGTCGCCCGGTTCGTGCTCGGCCTCGCGGTGGGCGGTGCCTCGGTGACCGTGCCGGTCTACCTGGCGGAGGTCTCGCCCGCCGAGCGACGCGGCGCACTGGTCACCCGTAACGAACTGATGATCGTCAGCGGCCAGTTGCTGGCGTTCACCTCCAACGCGATCATCGCCCGGGTGGGCGGGGAGTCCGGCGGGGTGTGGCGCTGGATGCTGGTGATCGCCACCCTCCCGGCCGTGGTGCTGTGGTTCGGGATGCTCGTCATGCCGGAGAGCCCGCGCTGGCTCGCCTCGCAGACCCGCTTCAACGAGGCCCTGGACGTGCTCAAGCAGGTAAGGTCCCGGCAGCGTGCCGAGGCCGAGCTCGCCGAGGTGTCCGCGCTCGCCGTCAAGGAGGAGCAGGAGAAGCTCGGCGGCCGGCAGGACATGAAGGCCACGCCGTGGATCCGCAAGCTGATGTTCATCGGCTTCGGCATCGCCGTCGTGCAGCAGATCACCGGCGTCAACACGATCATGTACTACGGCACCCGGATCCTCACCGACGCCGGCTTCGCCTCGGACAGCGCGCTGACGGCGAACATCGCCAACGGCGTGATCTCGGTGCTGGCCACCTTCGTCGGCATCTGGCTGCTCGGCCGGGTCAACCGCCGCCCGATGCTGATGACCGGCCAGATGGGCACCACCGCCGCGCTGTTGCTGATCGGCGTCTTCTCACTGGTGCTGCCGTCCGGTGACGGCCGTGCCTACGCCGTGCTCGCCATGACCGTCACCTTCCTCGCCTTCCAGCAGGGCGCGATCTCGCCGGTGACCTGGCTGATGCTGTCGGAGATCTTCCCGATGCGGATGCGCGGCTTCGGCATGGGCGTCGCGGCCGTGGTGCTGTGGCTGACCAACTTCGTGATCGGACTGGTCTTCCCGTCGCTGGTCTCCGGCATCGGGATCTCCAACACCTTCTTCCTGTTCGTGGTGGCGGGTGTCTTCTCGCTCGCCTTCGTCAAGCGCTACGTCCCCGAGACGAAGGGCCGCTCGCTGGAAACCCTCGAAGCCGAACTCCGGGCGCGCTTCTCCTGATTCCCCCCTGTCCCCGGTCCGGCCGGGGGCCGCAGAAAGGACCACCCCCATGACTGTGCGAGTAGGCGTCATCGGCGCCGGCTGGATCGGCAAGGAGCACATCCGGCGCCTGACCGGCACCATCACCGGCGCCCGGGTCACCGCGGTCACCGACATCGACGCCGCCCGCGCGCGGGAGGCGGCGGCGCCGGTCGGCGCACGCGTGCTGCCCGACGGTGCGGCCGTGGTCGCGGCGGACGACGTCGACGCCGTCCTCGTGACGTCCTGGGGCCCGACCCACGCCGAGCACGTGCTGAACGCGATCGCCGCCGGGAAGCCGGTGTTCTGCGAGAAGCCCCTCGCCACCAGCGCCGAGGACTGCCTGAGGATCGTCGAGGCCGAGGCCGCCCACGGCCGCCGGCTGGTCCAGGTCGGCTTCATGCGCCGCTACGACGCCGGCTACCGGCAGATGAAGCGGGTCATCGACTCCGGCCGGATCGGCGAGCCGCTGATCGTGCACTGCGCCCACCGCAACCCGACCGTCCCGCAGTCGTACACCTCCCCCATGGCCGCCCTGGACACGGCGGTCCACGAGGTCGACGTGCTGCGCTGGCTGCTGGACGACGAGATCGTCTCCACCCAGGTGGTCACCCCGCGCGCCACCAGCAAGCGGTTCGCGCACCTGAAGGACCCTCAGATCATGCTCTTCGAGACCGCCAAGGGCATCCGCATCGACCTGGAGGTCTTCGTCAACTGCCAGTACGGCTACGACATCCAGTGCGAGGCGGTCGGCGAGGAGGGCCTCGTCCGGCTGCCCGACCCCGCCGCGGTCGAGGTGCGCACCGCCGGTCAGCACAGCACCGAGGTGCTCACCGACTGGGTGGGCCGCTTCCGGGACGCCTTCGACACCGAGTTCCGCGAGTGGATCGCCGGCATCGCCGTCGGCGACGAGCCCACCGGGCCCTCGGCGTGGGACGGCTACGCCGCCACCGTCATCACCGCCGCGACCGTCGAGGCCCTGGAGTCGGGCCGCGTCGTCGCCACCGACCTCAAGCCCCGTCCCGCCTTCTACGGAGGCGCCGCGTGAAGATCGCCCTCGACCCGTACATGCTCCGAGCGCTGCCCATCGACGAGATGGTGCGCACGGTCGCCGAACTCGGCTACGAGTACATCGAGTTGTCGCCCCGCGACGACTTCATGCCGTTCTTCCGGCACCCTCGCGCCGACGACGAGCGGATCGCCGAGCTCAAGAACTCCCTGCGCACGCACGGCGTCCGGCTGTCCTCCGTGCTGCCGCTGTACAAGTGGTCCTCGCCGGACGAGACGGAGCGGCAGGCGGCCGTCCGCTACTGGAAGCGGATGATCGAGATCACCGCCGACCTGGAATGTCCGCTGATGAACTCGGAGTTCAACGGCCGCCCCGAGCGCGCCGCCGAGAGCGAGGCGGCCTTCTGGCGCTCGCTGGAGGAGCTGCTCCCGCTGTTCGAGCGCGAGGGCATCGCGCTCAACCTGGAGGCGCACCCGGACGACTTCTGCGAGGAGAACACCCCCGCCGTCGACCTGGTCCGCGCGATCAACAGGCCGTGGGTGAACTACCTCTACTGCGCGCCGCACTCCTTCCACCTGTCCGGCGCCGACCCGACGGCGGACATCGCGGCGATGATGCGCTACGCCGGAGACAAGCTCCAGCACGTGCACATCGCGGACTCCTTCAACCACAAGGGTTCGTCCGGCCTGCGCTACATCCTCAACCCGCCCGGCACCCCGGCCCGTATCCACCAGCACCTGGACATCGGGCAGGGCGAGGTCGACTGGGACGCCTTCTTCGGCACGCTGCGCGAGCTGAACTTCGACGGCGTGGCCACGGCCTGCGTCTTCGCCTGGGAGGAGCGGGCCGAGGAGTCCTCCGCGTTCATGCTGGACCGCATCCGCAAGGAGCTGCCCGCGTAGGCGGTACTCAGGTGGGCGGGCCGCCCGATTCGCGAGCTCACCCGTAGCTCTCGGGACGGCGGCGGTCCGCCCTGCGCTGTGCCAGCCACAGGGCGACCGCCTCCGCGATGGGCTGCCCGGTCTCCAGCTCCACGAAGCCGAACTGGCCGCCCTGGTTGCACTCCAGGAACCACCAGATGCCGTCCTCGTCCTCGGCGAAGTCGAAGGCCGCGTACGCCAGTCCGGCCAGACTGACGTACTCCTGCACCGACTTGCCGATGCGCTCAGGGACCGGGACCGGCTTCCAGGCGTGCCCGGTGTCGCCGTAACGGCCGTCGATCTGGCCGGGTTCGGCGTTCTTGCGTGCGGCGAAGAGACGGGTGCCGACGCAGGTCAGGCGGATGTCGGCCCGCTTGGGGACGTACCGCTGGAGCAGCGCGGGCCCGGCCGCGACGGCCGAGAAGTCGGCTTCGGGGCCGACGAGGGTGGTGGGCAGATCCAGCACGGGGTCACCGGGCGGCGGCCCTGAGGCCGACTTCACCACCACCTCCCCGTACTCCTCGGCGAACTCCCTCGCCAGCCGAGGTGCCGTGGTGAAGACGGTCGGCGGCACGGCGAAGCCGCTGAGGTGGGCGACTCTCAACTGCCAGGGCTTCAGGCGGGCTTGGTCGGCGTTGCGCGGATGGTTCATCCACCGTGCGGCGGCGGAGTGGAGCATGCCGTACAGCGCCTGCCGGGTCTCGGCGGTCAGCCAGGGCGAGGGCTGCGCGGCGTGCGCGGCCGGTTCGCCGGGCCTGCGCACCCAGATGGAGCGCAGCCCACCCATGCTGAGCACATGGCCGTTGACCGACAGGTGGCCGTCGAAGTCGCCGTGCGCGTAGTCGGCGGACAGCACGGCCTTGCCGGGCAGGTCGGCGGGGTCCAGCCGCAGCACGGGCGTCCCCGCCGCGTGCAGCCTGGCCACCACCATGTCGGCCGTCACGTCCTCCTCGGACGTGAGGATCAGTACCGTCATGCGCGGTCCGGGTCGTCAGTCGTCGAAGTGGGTCGCGGATCCGGCAGTGGACGTCGTGGTGCCGACGGCGAGCAGAAGGTCCGGGTCGCTGACGGCGAGGCGACCGTCGGGCAGGACGTTCAGCTGGCGGGCCGGGTCGAAGTGATACGGCGTCACGGCGTCGGAAAGGCCCCTGGGAGACGTGTAGTTGAGGGTGAACGGTCGCACTCGAAACCTCCGGGTCTCGTTCCTGATTACCTTGCCGTCACTTACGCGTTCCTTGCGTAAGGAATTCACTACTTACCGCCACATCGGGGTGAAGGTCGTCACATCAACCGCACGGGTCGCACGCGTCTTCCCCGCGAATAGCTCATCGAATGAGATGCCACATCTGTCACCGAAGTTGCCTGCCGGCACAGGAGTCCTTGACGCTGAACCGTTTCATTGCTTCTCTCAAAAGGCAGTTCTTCATGGGAGCGCTCCCAATGAGGCGTCCGCAAAGGACGCCGCTCCCGGGCAGCCCGGCGACCCGGACATCAAGTTCGTCGGCCGCTGGGACACCCGCAGCTCCAGCACCCTCTACACCCCGTACGCGTGGGCCTGGAGCAGCAGTTCGGCAGGCTCAACCCCAACTCGCCCACGCCCGACCGGGACTTCTCCCGCTACCAGGCGACGCCGTCGTCATCAACCTGGGCACCAACGACGTGGGCCACGGCGTCAGCTCCACCCGGTTCCAGTCGGCGTACTCCAGCCTGCTGCGCAAGGTCCGGGCCGCCTGTCCCCGGGCCTGGATCTTCGCGCTGGAGACCTTCCGCGGCCGGCTGCCTGGTCATCCCTTCGAGGCGGCCGATCGCAGCCGGCGGAGCAAGTGCGGTGCCGCCTCGCTCAGTTGGTCCACCTGGTCGTCGATCAGCCGGAGACACCCGTCGAGCGAGTCGGCGGGTGTCTCCGGTATCTCCAGCAGGTAGCGGTACCCGCCGTTCTCGTCGTCATCAGCGCTCTCAGCGCTGTGCGGATCGTCGACACCGATGTCCGCCTCGACCGAGAAGGCCTCCGGTGACATGCGTACGGTCAGGCCGCACGTCATCTCGCGGCCGTCCCGCAGATCGAGGGTCACCCCCAGGACCTGCATCCCCGGCGTCGCGCCGTACGACGCGAACTGCCGCCAGGTGATCGCCGGTTGGTGCTCCAGGAACAGGTCGTACGCCATTGTCCTGAGCCGCCCCGCGGCACTCCACAGGGCGATGGGCAAGCGCTGGGCGTCCAGGTCGGCTGTGTCCACGGGCCGATCATAGGACCCGCCCTTCGCGCGTGACCCGTGGTCAGCGGAAGGCTCGCCAGTCCGCGTGCAGCGGGGCCGAGAGGCGGATGGTGATGAACTCGTTGTCGTCCGCCTTGCCCGGCGTACGGCCGGACGAGAAGGGGAAGTTGTTGTCGTTCAGGACCGCCAGCGTCCGGTCGTCGACGAGGTTGACGTCCTCGATCGTCTGGAACGGGAACCGGAACGTCTCCCCGAAGCCGCCGAGCCTCTTGGGGTTGGCGATGTCCAGCAGGTCGGCGACCAGGGTCTTGTCCATCAGGCCGTCGCCGTCGCGGTCCCGGGTGTCGGCCAGGTAGACGCGCTTGAACTTGGCGGTGTCGCCCTGTCCGCCGTCGCGCTCGATGACCAGGAAGCGGTGGCGGTCGACGGCGATGGCGTCGCCGATCGCGTTCGAGGTCGACTCCAGGCGGTAGACGAAGCGCTTCCCGGTGTAGGCGCGCTTGCGCAGATCGAACTCGCTGAACCGCAGGTCGCCGGGCGTGTCGCCGGTCACCGTGCCTTCGAGGAGCGGGTAGAGGCGGCAGCCGTCCACGGAGCGGACCAGGCCCTCGAAGCCCTTGCTGCTGCCGATGTTCGGCTGGGCGCCGTTCAGGTAGGGGTTCTCCGGTGCCTTCACCCCGTCGAGCGCGACCGGTGCCTCCAGGAGGCGGCCCTTGGCGGAGAAGTGCAGCAGCCAGGGGCCGAACTCGTCGCCCGACCAGTACGTGCCGTCCGGCATCCGCACGATCGACTCGACGTCGAAGTCGGCACCGGTGAGCACCCGGTCGGCCCGCGTGAGGGGGAACGGAACGTGGCGGTCGGGATCGCTCAGGTTGAACCCGCCGAGCACGGTGACCTTCCCGGTCCGCGGGTCCGGCTCGATGCGGTGGACGCGGAGCAGGAAGTCGGCGCTGTTGGCCTTGGTGCCGTACCCGTTGTCCGACAGCACGTCGAAGGTGCCGTCGCGCCGGTTCACCACACCGCTGAAGCCCTGGACGGGCTGGTGGGCGAAGGGCGCCGCTATGCCGTTGAAGGGGCCCGCCCCGATGGCTGAGCCGGACGGCTCGCTGCCCGGCACGAACGTCTCGGCCGGCAGGGACGCGAAGCCGGTCAGCGTGGCGCGGCCGAAGTCCGGTGCGCCCCGGTCGGCCACCGCGGGCGACGCGAGGGAGAGGGTCAGCAGCGCGGCACTGACCATGATCGAGGTTCTTCTCATGGCGCGCACAGTAAGAGCATGCGGTGACGGGGGTCCCAACGACAGGGGAACACCTCACGGCACCGGCATTCCTCCACCCTGCAGGCGTTCCAGGTCGGAGGACCGGACCTGGATGACGAGGAGGGCGATCACCGCGGCGATCGCGGTGAAGATCGCGGCCATGATGAAGGCGGCGGAGACTCCGGCGGTGAGGATCTCGTCGGCGTACTGCGCCGGCAGCTGTCCGGTGCGCTCGAAGCGCAGCCGCTCCAGCGGGGTCGCCTGGGACAGGAAGGCCGGGATCTGTTTGTCGGCCTCGTTGTTGCTGGCGGTGCCGAACACCGTGACCAGGATGGACAGTCCGAGGGAGCCGCCGACCTGCTGGGTGGCGTTGAGGAGTCCGGAGGCGGCGCCCGTCTCATGGACGGCCACGTTGGACAGCGCCATCAGGGTCAGGGACACGAACTCCATGCCCATGCCGAGGCTGAAGACGAGCATCGGGCCGAGGATGCTGCCCAGGTAGGTGGAGTCGATGTCGGTCAGGGTCAGCCAGGCGAGGCCCGCGGCGGCCAGGATCGCGCCCGTCACCATGAAGGGTTTGGGCCCGTACCTCGGCAGGAGTTGGGATGCGAGCCCTGCGCCGATCGCGATGACGGCGCTCACCGGGAGGAAGGCGAGCCCGGCCTGGAGCGGGCTGAAGTCCAGCACGTTCTGCACGAAGAGGGTGAGGAAGAAGAACATGCCGAAGATCGCGGCGGCGAGGCTCAGCATCATGCCGTAGGTGCCCGCGCGGTTGCGGTCCGCGAACATGTGCAGGGGTGTGATGGGCTGCCGGGAGCGCGACTCGACCAGGACGAACAGCAGCAGGAAGACGACGGCCGCCCCGAACGCGGCCAGCGTGAGCGGGTCCCGCCAGCCGTCCTGCGCGGCCCGGATGAACCCGTACACCAGCAGCACCATGCCGATGGTGGAGGTCAGGGCGCCGGTCAGGTCGAAGTGGCCGGGGTGGCGCTCGGACTCCCGGATCCAGCGCGGCGTGGCGAGCACGATGAGCAGCCCGATGGGCACGTTGACGAACAGCACCCAGCGCCAGTTGAGCCACTCGACCAGGATGCCGCCCATCAGCAGCCCGATCGCGCCACCGCCCGCCGAGACCGCGGCGAAGACGCCGAACGCCCGGTTGCGTTCGGGCCCTTCACGGAAGGTCGTACTGATCAGGGCCAGGGAGGTCGGGGAGGCGATGGCGCCGCCGACGCCCTGGAGGGCACGGGCGGCGAGGAGTTGCCACTCGTTCTGGGAGAGTCCGCCGAGCAGTGAGGCGAAGACGAAGAGCAGGACGCCGAAGACGAACACGCGCCGTCTGCCGAGGATGTCGCCCATCCTGCCGCCGAGCAGCAGCAGTCCGCCGAAGGTCAGCGTGTAGGCGTTGATCACCCAGGACAGGCTGGTCGTGGAGAAGCCGAGCGAGCGCTGGATGTCCGGCAGGGCGATGTTCACGATGGTGATGTCGAGCACCACCATCAGCTGACAGGATGCGATGACCAGCAACGCCATACCGCTGCCACGGCCATCACCTCGCTCCGTCTCCTGCGGGGTGGTCCGTGCGTCGGGGGTCTGCTCCGGGTTGCTCATGGCATCGCGCCAGTGCGGCGGGTGGTCGGTGCTGGTTCCCGCACACCATTCGACCGTACGCCGCAACCGGACGGCCCTCCAGTCGATCACCGGGCGGCTGCGGCGCCGCTGGTCAGCGTCCGGCGCGGATCAGCCCGGTGAGATAGCGCCACAGTGACGAGCGCTGCCGGGTGGCCTGGTCCGGCAGCACCGGGACGGTCGGCTCCGGTGCCGGCCGGGCCGCGGTGTCCGCTGCCGTCAGCTGTGCCGACGCCGGCCGCGGTGCCGGTGACCGCTCGGCCGCCGCGGGACGCCCCGGCATGGGGGCGAGTTCGTAGCGGACGGGCAGTGAGCGCAGGCCGCGCATGAACGGCGAGGAGCGCCAGGGCAGTTGGTCGGCCGGGAGCGCGAGGTCGAGATGGGAGAACCGCTCGAAGAGCCGGCCCACGCCGACCGCCGCGACCGTGGAGGCGAGCTCGCGCGCCGGGCACTGGCGGGCGCCCGCGCCCCAGGACAGGTGGGCCCGGGTGCTGATGGTGCTGCTCGGCGCCACGTGGTCGGCGAAGAGCGGGTCGGCGTGCGCGGCGGCGGAGGAGACCCACACCGGGTCTCCGGCCCTGATCGTGTAGTTGCCGAGCGGCGTGTCCTCGGCGGCGAAGCGCGGGACGAAGTTCACCAGCGGCGGCTTGCGCATGACCACCCGGTTCATGGTCTCCCGGATCATCCCGGCGGACAGGCTGGCGCGTACGCCGCCGTCGCCGTCACCGGAGATGACCTCGACCACGGTGTTGGACATCAGGATGCCGACGTGGTCGGACGTCATGCCGAGCAGCATGAACAGCTCACGGGCCAGTTCGTCGAGGGAGAGATCGGGATGCGCGGCCAGCAGGTGGGAGGGGAAGTCGTCGCCCGGCTCCTTCAGCTTCACGGCCGCCAGTTCGGCGAGCGTGGCCAGCAGCCGCTCCAGGGCGGGCTCGGCGTCGGGCCCGGCGTCCAGGACCCGCCACATGTCCATCAGCGCGTCGTCGCCCTGGGAGCCGGGGAAGCCGAGGAGGTGGCTGGCCACCATCAGCGGCAGCGGGCGGGAGAACTGCGCGGACAGGTCGGCCACGCCGGTGCCGCCGCCCTGCCCGACGAGGGTGATCAGTTCGTCGGCGTAGGCGGTGACGGCCGCCTTCAGCCGCTTCGCCTGGGGGTGCGCGGGATCCTGGAACGGCTTGAGCGCCGCGTCCCACGCCGTCCTGAGCGGCTTGTATCCGGGACCGCCCTGGATCAGTACGTGGTTGACCTCCAGGGACGGCCCGAGCGGCCAGTCGGCGGGTACTTCGCCCGCCGTGCGGGCCCGCCAGTTCTCCAGTCCCTTCGGCCAGCCGTCGTCGTCCTGGAGTACCCGCAGCGCCTCCCGGTAGCCGAGCACCAGCCAGGCGGGCACGCCCAGCAGATCGACGGGGGCGACGGGGCCGTGCTGCTGTCTGAGCCGCTCGTACACGAGCGAGGGGCGTGTCTCGTAGTCGCGGGTCAGTAACGGCTGGGGAGTCAACTCCTCCAGTCCGGTGCCGTCGGCGCCCACGGATCCGCTCCCGCCCACCTGGGACTCCATCTGTCTGCCGCCCCCTTCGACACTCCCCGCACCGGCGCACTACCAGTGAGTAGCCGACAACGCCCGCGACCCTACCCCAGGGGGTCCGCGGGGTGAACGACGGGTACGGCGAAGGTCGACCGCGGTCAGCCTGCCGTCGGCGGGATGTTCTGGTTGGCGTGGAAGAAGTTGTCCGGGTCGTATGTGCGCTTCGTCGCGGCCAGTCGGTCGTAGTGGCCGCGGTAGGTGGCGCGGACGCGGTCCGGGCTCTCCCCTTCGCCGATGAAGTTGATGTAGGAGCCGCCCATGGAGTACGGATGCAGGTCGCTCCAGTAGTCGACGCACCACTGCCGGATCAGCCCGGCGTTGGCGGGGTCCGGGTCGACGCCGGCGATCACTCCGGAATACACGGCGTCCCGGTAGGCCCAGGCCGTGTCGTCGGAGCGGACTTCGTGGGCCTGCGCGTCCACGGGATACAAGTGCATCAGGGACAGCTCGGTGGGGAGGTTGTCGCCGTACTTGTGGTGCACCTCGATCGAGGCGTCGGAGATCTCGTCGAAGAAGTCGCCACGCCAGTACCACTGGTAGCCCTTGGGGATCAGCTCGTCGAACATGCCCTGCAGGGCGGGGTAGGGCATGGGCGTGCTGAAGTGGAAGGCGGGCGGGGCCGGTTCGTCCACCGTGGCCAACGCCTGTTCCAGGCGGTCGCCCTCCAGGTCACCGGTGTAGCACCAGACGACGCCGCACATCTTCTGCCCGTGGATCGGCTCGGGGAACGGCGGCCCGGGCGGGATGGTGAAGAGGGTGAAGAAGCCGTTGAGGTCCTGCGGTGCGGCAGGCAGGAACTCCCGGTACCAGCGCAGCACTTCCGGAGTGCGGTCGACCGGCCACACCGTCACCGCGACACCGACCGTGCCCACGGGGTGCAGCCGGAAGGTGAACGAGGTGACGACGCCGAAGTTCCCGCCGCCGCCCCGCAGCGCCCAGAACAGATCGGGGTGCTCCTCCTCGGACGCGGTGACGAAGGTGCCGTCGGCGAGGACGACATCGGCGGACAGCAGGCTGTCGACGGTCAGGCCGTACTTGCGGGTCAGGTGACCGTGGCCGCCGCCGAGGGTGAGGCCGCCCACGCCCGTCATCGAGATGATGCCGGCCGGCACGCCCAGGCCGAACGTGTGGGCCGCGTGGTCGAGGTCGCCCAGCTGCGCGCCGCCGGCCACCTGCGCGATCCTCGCGCCCGGGTCCACCCGCACCCCGCGCATCGTCGACAGGTCGAGGACGAGCGCGTCGTCGACCAGGCACAGACCCGGTCCGCTGTGGCCCCCGCCGCGCACCGCGAGTTCCGCTCCGGTGTCCCTGGCGAAGGAGAGCACGGCCCGCACGTCCGCCACGTCCACGCACTGTGCGATGGCAGCCGGACGCCGGTCGATCATGGCGTTGTAGATGCTGCGGGCCTCGTCGTAGCCCGGGTCCCGCGGGGTGATGACAGGCCCCCGCAGTCCCTCGCGCAAGACCTCCAGTGCCGTTCCGTTGATGCCGCCCATGACCGGACCCCTCTTGGTGAGGACGTCTGTGTGAAGACGTCCGTGCGAAGACGGTGAACCGCGGACGGATGGCGGCGCCCGACGTCCGGGCGGGCTGCGGGGGCGTGGTGCGCGGATCCGTTCGCACCTCATGTCGATGTCGGCAAGGCGCAGCGGCCCCGCCGTGTCCCAGTCTTCACCTCTCCATGGACGGTCGCACGTCGGCGATGGGCATGGCGGCCGTCAGGCCAACTCCTCGGCGGACTTCGCCCCCTGCTCGCGCAGCCAGGTGACCAGCGTGTCGTGGCCGGAGCGGTGCGCGGCGTCGAGGGCGGTCAGGCCGTCGTATCCGATCCAGTTGCTGTCACCGCCCCGTCGCAGCAGGTAGTCGGCCGTCTGCCGCTGCCCGCCGTGGCAGGCGCACCAGAGGGCCTCGGTGATCTCCTGCTCGGTGGGCGAGGCGGACTCGGACGTCCAGCGCGCGGCAACACGGTCGGCCTCGCCGAGAGCCGCGGCCTGCCACAAGGTGGTGCGCGCACCGCGCTCCACCAGTCGACGGGCGCAGTTCCACTGCCCGAAGGCCACCGCGTCCGCGAGCGGCGTGCCGTTGCCGATGACCGCGCCCTCGGCCTCGATGTCGGCGCCCAGGTCGAGCAGCGCGTCCAGCACGGGCACGTCGTCGCAACTGGCCGCCCAGTGCAGCGGGGTCTCGCGGTGCGCCCCGGTGAACCGGGCGTCCACGTCCGCGCCCGCGGCGACCAGCGCGGCCACCGTCCGGGGGCCGTTCGGCAGGTGGCCGGGCCAGTCGGTGGCGACGTGCAGCAGGGTCCGGGCGGTCTTCATGTTGCCCAGCCGGGCCCTGGCCAGCCCTCGATGTGCGGTCAGCAGGTCCTGCAACGCGTTCACGTCACCGGTCCGGATCGCCTCGACGGCGGCGCGGCCCAGTGGATCAGTCGTGTCGATCAGCATGGGAAGACCTCCCGGGTTCCCTGAAAGTCGCCGGATTCCTCAGAAGCTGAAGGTCATGAACGCCCCGAGGCCGCGATCGGCGGCCTTGCCGAAGAACTCGACCAGTTCCTCGTAGGCGTCCTCGAGCCATTCCCCGCCGTCGTCGTCCCAGATCCGGGGGTACACGTCCTCCTTGGTCATCTCCTCCGCGTCGTAATGTGCCGCGACCTGCTCCCACGGGGTGGCCCTCAGCTGCCGTGCCACGGTCTTGACCTCGTCCGCGGAGTACCCGAACAGCGTGCCGTCCTCCAATATCGGGAACCCGTCCATCAAGAACTCGAGGTGCACGTCGGTCTCGTCGAGCAGGAACTGCAGGCCGGCCCACTTCTTGTCCAGGCCGACGTCGGGGCGGCCCGGCAGCGGGTCGTCCTCGTTGTCGTAGAGCTCGTAGACGAACTCATCGGCCCAACTCGGGTCCTTCTCCGCCCTGTCGAGCTCCTCCGTGGTGGCGCCGACGAACGAAATGTACATGCCCATAACAGGCAGTCCCCCTTGGCGATTCGGTCGTTCGACCCCTTGATCGAACCGACGCAGGCGAGTGTTCCACAGGGCACTGACAACCGGGCTGACCTCCCTCTGTTACGCTCCCCGGGCCTCCCGCGGGGGAAGTCCGGTGAGAGTCCGGCGCTGACCCGCAACGGTGTGCGCGGGGACCTGGTCGTCCCTCGCGCGAGCCCGATCGCCCGTGGTTGGTGCGACCCGTTGACTGCTCGCCGTGGACTGCGAGAGGGGACCGCGCGGCCGGCACGGTCGTTCGGGCCGTCTCCCTGCTCGATGTTCACAGGCGGCCCCAGGCGAAGGACCGCCCCTCCCGTGCACCGAAGTCCGACCCGGATACCGACATCCGCACCGAGTCCCGGTGCCTCCCGCGTGGCGGTGTTGCCGCTCGCCCTGGGACTGGGGCTGCTGCTGCTCGTCTCCCTCGTGTGCGGCGTCGGGCTCGGGGCCGCCGGGATCGGGTGGGGAGATGTCTTCCGGCTGCTCGGGGCGGGGCTGACCGGCGGGACCATCGACGGCCGGGACATCGCCGCGTACACCATCGTGTGGGAGATCCGGCTGCCACGCGTCGTGCTCGGCGCGGTCGTCGGGGCCGGGCTCGCCGCCGTCGGGGTGGCCGTGCAGGCGATGGTGCGCAACGCGCTGGCCGATCCGTTCGTGCTGGGCATCTCCTCGGGCGCCGCGGTGGGCGCCAACGCCGTGATCCTGCTGGGGGCGTTCGCGGGGCTGGGGGTCTGGGCGCTGTCCCTGTCGGCGTTCGCCTCGGCGCTCGCGGCGATGGCGCTGGTGTACGCCGTGGCGCGCTCGCCGCACGGCCTCACCCCGCTGCGGCTGATCCTGACCGGGACGGCCTTGGCGTACGGCTTCGAGGCCGTCACCACCGTCATGGTGTTCGGCGCGGCCCGCGGCGAGGCCGCACGGTCCGCGATCATGTGGCTGCTGGGGAGCCTGGGCGGTGCGACCTGGGCCCAGGTGCCGCTCGCCGCGGTGACGGTGGCGGCCGGCTGGGCGTGGCTGCGGTGGCGGGCGGAGGCGTTGAACGCGCTCGCCATGGGGGACGAGACCTCGGCCGCGCTCGGCGTCCGACCGGCGCTGCTGCGGCGGGAGTTGTTCCTGGTCACCGCCGCCGTGACCGGGACCGTGGTGGCGGTCAGCGGGGCCATCGGGTTCGTCGGGCTGATGGTGCCGCATGTCGTACGGATGCTGGTCGGCGCCGATCACCGGCGGGTGCTGACCGTGGCGCCGCTCGCCGGGGCGGTGCTGCTGGTGTGGGCCGACCTGCTGTCGCGGCTCCTCGTCGCCCCCGCCGAGCTGCCGGTCGGGGTGATCACGGCGGTCGTCGGGGTGCCCGCGTTCCTGCTGCTGATGCGGCGCGGCGGCTACGCGTTCGGGGGGCGGTGAGCATGCGGCTCGACATCGAGGGCGTCACGGTCGAGGCCGCCGGGGCGCGGCTGGTCGACGACATCCGGCTCGCCGTGGACAGCGGTACGTTCGTCGGGCTCGTCGGCCCGAACGGCAGCGGCAAGTCCACGCTGCTGCGCTGTGTGTACCGGGCGCTGCGTCCGGCCGCGGGCGTGGTGCGGCTGGACGGGGACGACGCGCACGCCATGCCGCCCCGCGCCGCCGCCCGGGTGCTGGCCGCGCTGCCGCAGGAGTCGTCGGCCGAGTTCGACTTCACCGTCGCCGAGGTCGTGGCCATGGGGCGGCTGCCGCACCGGGACCGTACGGCCGCCTCCGACCGGGAGATCTGCGTCGCGGCCATGGACCGCACCGGCGTCGCCCACCTCGCCGACCGCGGGTTCCTCGCCCTGTCCGGCGGCGAGAAGCAGCGCGTGCTCATCGCCCGCGCGCTCGCCCAGCAACCGCGGGTGCTCGTCCTGGACGAACCCACCAACCACCTCGACATCGCCCACCAGTTGGACGTGCTGTCCCTGGTGCGCACCAGCGGCCTGACCGTGCTGGCCGCCCTGCACGACCTCAACCTGGCCGCCGCCCACTGCGACGTCCTGTACGTCATCGCCGACGGCCGTGTCGTCGCGTCGGGCACGCCGCTCGACGTCCTGAGACCCGACCTGCTCGCCGAGGTGTTCGGGGTCCGTGCCCATCCGGTACGGCACCCGGAGACCGGCGCGGTCCAGCTCCTGTTCGACCTCCTCCCCCAAGGACCCACATGCGCAAGCTCCTAGCCACCGCCCTCTGCCTCGCCGCGACGGTCACCGCGACCGGCTGCGGCGCCACGGTGGAGAAGTCGACGGACGCCAAATCGGCCACGGTCGCGCTCACCAACTGCGGGCGCAAGGTCACCTACGACCAGGTCCCCGAGCGCGTGGTCACCAACGACGTCGGCATCACCGAGCTGATGTTCGCCCTCGGACTGGAGGACCGCATGGCCGGGTTCGCCATGCCGGACGACAAGGGCGACCTGACCGACGTCCCCTGGAAGGACGGCTACGACAAGGTCAAGTGGCTCTCCAAGGACCAGCTCACCAAGGAGAACGTCCTCGACGCCCGCGCCGACCTCGTCTTCGCGGGCTGGAACTACGGCTTCCGCGAGGACGGCGGTTTCACCCCCGACGCCCTGAACAAGCTCGGCATCCCCTCGTACGTCCTCACCGAGTCCTGCCGCAACGGCCGTACGGAGACCTCGCGCGGCATCATGCCGCCGCTGGACGCCCTGTACGCCGACCTCACCAACCTCGGGAAGCTGTTCGGCGTGGAGCAGCGGGCCGCCACGCTGATCGCCGACTTCAAGAAGCAGGTCGCGCAGGTGAAGGCGAAGGCCCCCACGGGTGCCGACCGGCCCAAGGTGTTCCTGTACGACAGCGGCCAGGACCAGCCGTTCACCTCCGGCCGTTACGCCGCCCCCGAGCAGATCATCAGCGAGGCAGGCGGCGTCAACGTCATGCACGACGTCGAGGACTCCTGGACCACCGCCGGCTGGGAGAGCGTCGTGGAGCGGGACCCGGAGGTCATCGTGATCTGCGACTACGGCGATGTGAGCGCCGAGGAGAAGAAGAAGTTCCTGCTCTCCTACGCGCCCCTGCGGAACGTCTCCGCCGTCAAGCACAAGCGGATCTTCGTCCTCGACTACGTCGACCTGGTCGAGAGCCCCCGCAACCCGTCGGCGATCGCCCGCCTGGGCGGCTATCTTCGGGCGGTGGCCGCCGAGCGCTGACCGCCTGCATCCGACCGCTCGAAGTGGCTCGGCCTGCCGTCGCGATGGACGAGGCGGCCGAGCTGCTGCGCCGTGGCGCGCGGCATGAGGGTCCAGGTGCCGTCGGGCTCGCGCAGGGCGGCGGAGTGCCAGGGGGTGGTCCAGGCGTCGGGGGCGTCGAGGAGCCGGATGCCGAACTTGGCGGCGCCGGCCGGCTGCGGGTGGATCGACAGGCGTACGGCACGCGGGTGGTGGTCGGCGATGAGGGCGCCCCAGGCTCGGCTGCGCTGGATGACGCCGTACGCCCGTCTGCGGCACTCGCGTTGGAGCGCCGAGCGGGTGCCGTGGAAGTCGGCGGTGTCCTCGACGAGGAAACGGGTGATGCCCCGGTACAGCGCGAGGGTGGGGGCGTCGGTGCGGACCTCGGCGCGCAGGGCGTCCAGGGTGGGGGCGTAGCGGTCGTGGACGTGGGCGCGTTTGGCGTCGTGGGGGAGGTCGCCGAGGACGTCGCGCAGGTCGAAGACGGAGAGGCGGTGCAGGCCCGATTCCCGTATGAGCGCGCGCAGTTCGTCGGCGTAGGCGTCTATGTGGGCGTCGGGGACGCGGATCAGGTCGCCGAAGACATGGCCGTCGGAGCAGATGACGACGCGGGCGCCGGGCGGATGGATCCGTGCGATTTCCGTGCACAGAGTGTCCAGGAAGGCAAGGGAGAGGCGTTCGCCCATGTCGGGGAGGTGGCCCAGGGTCTTGGCCGGGTTGGGCGACTTGCAGGGGAAGCCGGGCAGGGTGAAGACGATGGGGGCGCCTTCGCGGACGAAGTCGGTGATCGGGCGCAGTTGCCGGGGGAACGCCTCCGCCGCGGCCCGGGCCCGGTCGGTCGTGCGGTGGTGCGGCAGGAGCAGGTTCAGGATCTGCGCGGCGGCGGTGGTGGGCAGGGGCGGGGTGTCCGGTGCCGTCGTCAGGAGCATGTCTTTCCTCCAGGGGTGTGCGGGCAGGCCGGCATGGCGCCTTGGCGGGCAAGGCGCTGTCGGCCGGGCCGGTGGGATCAGCCGGTCACGGTCAGGCGGGAGATCGGCCGCTCGGGCGGTGGATCAGCCGCTCGTCGGTCTCGCAGCCATCGGTCGCGCAGCCGTCGGTCTCACAACACTCGGTCGTAGCCGACGGGCAGGTGGTTCGTGCCGCGGCCGAGGACTGCCGGGATCCACTCGATGTCCTCGTCCCGGATGGCGAGGTGCAGGCCGGGCAGGCGCGTGAGCAGGGTGCCCAAGGCGATCTGGAGTTCGGCGCGGGCGAGGGCGGCGCCGGGGCAGAAGTGGATGCCGTGACCGAAGGCGAGGTGGGGGTTGGGGCTGCGGTCGAGGTCGAGGGTGTCGGGATCGGAGAAGCGGCGCGGGTCCCGATTGGCGGCGCAGAGGGAGACGATCACGGAGTCGCCGGCCGGGACCTCGGTGCCGTGCAGGTCGCTGTCCTGGTCGAAGAAGCGCCAGGTGGTCAGCTCGAAGGCGCTGTCGTAGCGCAGGAGTTCCTCGACCGCGCGGGGCAGCAGGCCGGGGTCGTCGCGCAGGCGGGCGAGCTGGTCGGGGTGGCGGAAGAGGGCGATCAGGGCGGTCGTGATCTGGTTCGTGACCGGTTCCTGGCCCGCCACCAGCAGCTGGAAGATCATCGAGTCCACTTCCGCCCGGGACAGCTCGCCCCGGTCACGGGCCGCGACGAGGCGGCTCAGCAGATCGTCGTCCCCGTGCTCGCGTTTGTGGGCGACGACCTCGGCGATGTAGCTCTCCAGACCGTGCAGCCGGGCTTCGTACAGCGGCCTGCCGGGATCCGTCGGCCCGACCGGCTGTACGACCTTGCCCCAGTCGCGGTCGAAGCGCGCCGCCAACTCACCGGGCAGGCCGATGACTTCGGCGAGGACCTGGCAGGGAAAGCGGGCGGCGAAGCCGCTGACCAGGTCGGCGGGTCCGGCCGCCGGAAGGGCGTCGACCAGCGAGTCGGCCAACTCCTGGAAGCGGGGCCGCAGTTGTTCGACGCGACGCGGGGTGAAGGCGTCCGTCACGAAGCGCCGCATGTCGGTGTGGGTCGGCGGGTCCTGGTGGAGGAGATGGACCTGGAGCCGGGAGTGCTGCGGCTCGGGCATGATCGAGGCGCGGGCGCGCCAGCGGTCGTTGCCCCGGTCGTGGTTCTTGCCGAGGCGGTCGTCGTTGAGGGCGGCGTGGGCGGAGTCGTAGCCGGTGACGAGCCACGCCCGGACTCCGCTGGGGAAGAGGACGGGATGGACCGGGCCGGCCTCGCGCATCCGCTCGTACAGGGGGTAGGGGTTGCTCTTGTACGGGCAGCCCATCAGCGGGACCGGTTCCGGCAGGGTGGCTTCGGCCGCCGTCGTCTCGGGTTCCTGGACAGTCATGAACGGGGCTCCTCAGAGGGCGATTTCTGGCTTGTGGTGGTCCAGCCACAGGGCGAGGTCGACGACGCGTTCGAGGCGCAGGCGGTGGCCCCACTCCAGTCGCTCGGGCGGGGTGTCGAGGCAGGGCTTGACGCGGGTCTCGTCGGCCAGCGCCCGGACCTGCTCGACGGACAGCGCGTCGCGGGCCATGTCCTGCAGGCCGCGGTTGTAGTCGGGGTGGTGGGTGGCCGGGTAGTGGTTCTTGGGCCGGTGCAGGACCGATGCGGGAGCCAGCCCGGTTCCGGCGGCGCGCAGCAGGCTCTTCTCGCGGCCGTCGAAGCTCTTCAGCGCCCAGGGCGCGTCGAAGGCGTACTGGACGAGCCGGTGATCGCAGTAGGGGACGCGCACCTCAAGGCCCTGGGCCATGCTCAACCGGTCCTTGCGGTGCAGGAGTTGGCGCAGCCAGCGGGTCAGGGACAGGTGCTGCATCTCGCGCTGCCGGTGCTCGGTGGGGGTCTCGCCGTCGAGGTGGGGTACGGCGGCCAGGGCGCTGCGGTAGGTGTCGTCGCGGAACTCGCCGATGCGCAGGTCGAGTTCGGGGTTGAGCGGCATGGCGGCCTCGTCGCCGGTGACCAGCAGCCAGGGGAAGGTGTCGGCGGCCAGCGCCTTGGGGTTGTGGAACCAGGGGTAGCCGCCGAAGACCTCGTCGGCCGCCTCGCCGGACAGGGCGACGGTGGAATGCCGCCGTATCTCCCCGAACAGCAGATACAGCGAGGTGTCCATGTCACCGACCCCGATCGGCGAGTCGCGGGCGGCGACGACGGCCCTGCGATGCTCGGGGTCGAGCAGGGCACGCGGGTCGAGTACGACCGTGCTGTGGTCGGTGCCGATGAAGGCGCCCGCCTCTGTGGCGTACGGGGTGTCGTGCCCGGTGCGCAGGATGTCGCCGGTGAACTGCTCGGCCTGGTCGCTGTAGTCGACGGCGTAGGAGCGGATGCGGGCGTCCGGGCCCTCGCGCAGGCGGAGTTCGTCGGCGAGCAGGGCGGTCAGGACCGTGGAGTCGATGCCACCGGACAGCAGGCTGCACAGCGGGACGTCGGCCTCCAACTGGCCGCGGGCGGCCCGACCGACCAGGGTCCCGATCCGGTCCACGGTGGCGTCCCGGTCGTCCTCGTGGACACCGGCCTCCAACTGCCAGTAGCGGCGCTCGCGGATGCCGCCCCGGTCCAGGACGAGCAGACCGCCCGGCTCGACCTCGCGTACGCCGGACCACACTGTCGGCCCGGTGTTGAACAGCAGGCTGTACGCCTCCCGCAGCCCGTCCGCGTCCACCCGGGGCCGTATCTCCGGGTGCCGGAAGAGCGCCTTGGGCTCGGAGGCGAAGGCGAGGCCTCCGTCGACGGCCGCCCAGAACAGCGGTTTGACGCCGAGCCGGTCGCGCACCAGCAGCAGCCGCTCCGCACGCTCGTCCCAGACGGCGAACGCGAACATGCCCTCCAGATGGTCGGCGACCGCCTCACCCCACTCGGCGTAGGCCCGCAGGACGACCTCGGTGTCGCTACGGGTACGGAACACATGCCCGCGACCGCGGAGTTCGGCTCGCAGTTCGTGGTGGTTGTAGACCTCGCCGCTGTAGCTCAGGACCAGGGTCGGCGCGTCGGGCCGGTCGGTCATCGGCTGGGCGCCGCCCGCGAGGTCGATGACGGCCAGGCGGCGGTGCCCGATCGCCGCCCGCTCGCCGAGCCACACGCCGTCCGCGTCGGGGCCACGCGGGGCGAGGGTCGCGGTCATGGCCTCGATGACCGGGGCCTGGATGCGGGCGTCGTGGTGGAAGGACGCCCAGCCGGTGATTCCGCACATGGGGACTCCTGGGTCAGGTCGAGACGGTGTCGGTGGTCCGCTCGGGCACGGCGGCGGCCCGTCGGCCGGGCAGCGCGAGCAGAGGTACGGCGAGACAGGCCGACGCGGCGGCCAGAGCCAGCCCCGCTCGCGCTCCGTCGCCGGGCCCGGCCAGGGCCCACACGGCGGTGGCCAGGGCGGGGCCGAGGGTGAAGCCGAGGCTGCGGGCGACCTGCACCGTCGAGCCGACCGTCGCGGTGCGACCCGGTGGGGCGGCGCCCATGAGCAGGGCCTGCGTCGGGCCTCCGTTGAGGCCCATGCCGACGCCGGCCAGCGCCAGCCGCCAGGCCACGTCGGGCGGGGACCAGGCGTCACCCAGCGGGACCAGCAGGAGGAGGCCGGCCGCGGTGAGGACCGCGCCGGTGACCGCGACCCGCCGGAACCCGTACCGGTCGGCGAGCCGACCGCCGAAGGGCCCGGCCAGCCCCATGCCCAGCGGGAAGGCGAGCACGGTCAGCCCGGTCGCGGTGGCGCTGACGCCGTCGTCCCGCTGGAAGTGAAGGGCTACGACGTAGTGCATGGCGGCGAAGCCGGACGCGAGCGCCAGCACCGCACCATGCGCGCGAAAAAGCCTCGCTGCCCGCAGGACTCCGGTCACCGGACGGCCGCCCGACCCGCGCAGCCACCACCACAACGGCGGTACGGCACCGGCTGCGAGCAGCAGCCACGTCGGTTCCCCGGAACCGAAGGTCAGGGCGAGCAGCAGCGCGGACAGGCCGGCGGCCACCGCGAGCGCGTCACCCAGTGCCCGCCTGCCGGGTCCGCGCAGCGCGCCGTCCCTGGGCATCGCCCGCCACGCCACGGCCAACGCCAGCAGGCAGAACGGGATCTTCACCAGGAACACCCAGCGCCAGCCCAGCTGGTCGAGCAGCAGCCCGCCCACCGCCGGGCCGGTCACCGCGCCCAGCGGGCCGAGCGTCGCCGGGACGCTCATCGCCCGGCCGCGCGCTTCGGGCCGTACGGCGCGGATCACCAGCACCGGCATCAGCACGAACAGCACCGCCGCGCACGCGCCCTGCCCTACTCGGGCCGCGATCAGCCAGGCGGCCCAGGGAGAGAGGGCGGCCAGAGCACTGCACAGCGCGAAACCGGCGGTGGCCGCCGGCAGCGCGTGCCGCGTGCCCGTGCCGTCCAGCCAGCGCCCGACCGGCAACAGCAGGGCGACGACCGGGAGTTGGTACCCCAACGCCGCCCACTGTGCCGTCGCGGCCGAGACGTGCAGGCCCTCGGCGATGTCGGCCAGCGCCACGTTGACGATGTTCATGTCGAGCATCGCCACGAACGACAGCAGGCCCGCCACGGCCACGAGAACCCAGCGGTCCGTCACCCTCGCGCCCCCTCCCCCTCACGACCGGCTGCCGGTCGGCAGCCTCGTTCCAGAGGTCGGGGGCACAGGGGGTCGAGTTCCCGAACATGGCCGGAAATATGATGAAACGCGGAATGGGCCTGCGTACGGCCCTCTACGGCCCTTCTACAGCGGTCAGGCCGACACGATGCCGTCCAGCTTCCCGGACTTGGCCTCCGCCACCAGCGAGGAGAACTGGTCCGCGCTCATCTGCACCCGTTGCCCGAAGTCGTCCGTGAGGACGACGCGGCGCTCGGCCGGGGCCGCGGGGTCGACGAAGAGTTGCGGACAGCCGCAGTCGCAGTTGCCGCAGAAAGTCGCCACCGGGTCCAGGCCGTTCATACCGTCCACGCCGTCCGTGCCGCCCATGCCTTGGATTTCGCTCATAGTTCACAACCTTCGCGATCGTGGGCGCTCACCGGTGTGACCGCCCGGGACCAGCACCCGAGACGCCGCTCGGGGCCGACATGGGGATACCCGCGCCGTCCGGCCCGTCCACCGGAGACCGATGATCGAAGGCGATCAGCGGGTCGCCGGTCAGCGGATGCTCAGCCACGGCCGCCCGCACACCGAACACCGCGGCCAGCAGGGCGGGTTGGAGCACCTCACGGGGTGGGCCCGAGGCGACCACCCGGCCGCCGTGCAGGACGTGCAGCCGGTCGCAGACGGAGGCGGCGGCGTTGAGGTCGTGCAGCGACACCAGGGTCGTGCGGCGCCGGGTCCGGAGCAGGGCGAGCAGTTCGACCTGGTGGCGGATGTCGAGGTGGTTGGTGGGTTCGTCCAGGACCAGGACGTCCGGCTGCTGGGCGAAGGCGCGGGCCAGCAGTACGCGTTGGCGTTCGCCGCCGGACAGTTCCGTGAAGCGGCGCGCGGTGTGCCCTGCCATGCCGACGTCCGCGAGGGCGCGGGCGACGACGTCCCGGTCGGTGGCGTCCTCCCCGGCGAAGGCCCGCTTGTAGGGCGTACGGCCCATGGCGACGACCTCGCGGACGGTCAGCTCGAAGTCGCCGCCACGCTCCTGTGGGAGGGCGGCGACATGGCGGGCCGACCGGGCCGGGGGAATGTCCCCGATGTCGGCCCCGTCGAGCAGCACCCGTCCGGCGGTCGGCTTCAAGTGCCGGTACACGGTGCGCAGGAGGGTGGACTTGCCGCTGCCGTTCGGACCGACGAGGCCGGTGATCTCCCCTTCGGCCGCGATCAGATGGGCGCCGGCGACGACCGTACGGCCGGCGTACGCGACGTGCAGGTCTTCGATGTCGATCCTCAACGCCCGCTCCCCCAGATCCTCAACGTCCGCTCTCCCAGATCCTCAACTTCCGCTCCCCAGACGCCGGTCGAGCAGATACAGCAGTGCCGGAGCCCCGATGAGCGAGGTGACCACGCCGACCGGCAACTCCTGGGTGTCCATCGCCGTACGGCAGACGATGTCGACGACCACCATCAGCAGCGCCCCGAACAGCGCGGAGACCGGCAGCAGACGCCGGTGGTCGCCGCCGACGACCAGTCGGCAGACGTGCGGCACCATCAGCGCGACGAAGGCGATCGCCCCCGAGACGGCGACCAGGACGCCCGTCAGCACGCTGGTCACCGTGAACAGCTCCCGTCGCAGCCGGGTGACGTCGACACCGAGCCCGGCCGCGGTCTCGTCGCCCATCAGCAGGGCGTTCAGTCCCCGGGCGCGCGCCTGGAGGCACAGCCACCCGGCCGGTACGGCGACCGCGGGGACGGCCAGCAGTTCCCAGTTCGCCCCGCTGAGGCTGCCCATGAGCCAGAACAGCACGCTGTGGGTCTGCTGCTCGTCCCCGGCCCGCAACACCAGGTAGCTGGTGAACCCGGACAGGAACTGCCCGATCGCCACCCCGGCCAGCACCAGCCGCAGCGGCGCGAATCCGCCGCCCCGCCGGGCCACGGCCCACACCAGCGCGAAGGTCGCCAGTGCTCCGACGAAGGCCGCCCCGGACCGCCCGAGCCCCAGGGACCCGCCGGCGCCGAGACCGAGGACGATCGCGGCGACCGCGCCCAGGGAGGCACCGTTGGAGATGCCCAGGAGGTAGGGGTCGGCCAGGGGATTGCGCACCAGTGCCTGCACCGCCGTACCGACGAGTCCGAGCCCGGCGCCGACGAGGGCCGCCAACAGGGCACGCGGGACGCGCAGTTGCCAGACGATCAGGTCGTCGGTGCCGGGGCGCGCGGCCTCGCCGGACAGGCGGCGCCCGACCACGCTCCACACCTCACCGGCCGGGATGGACGTCGAGCCCCAGGACACCGCCGCGGTGAGGGCGGCGAGCAGCGCCAGGGCGAGGGCCAGTGCCAGCGGTCCGGCGGGCACGGAGCGGGTGCGCTCCTGCCGGTCCTGCCGGTCCGACCGGCCCCGCGTCTCCTTCCGGCCTGCCAGGGTGCCGATCATGGTCAGCCGACCTTGCCGGGGTACAGGGTCTTCGCGATCTCCTCGACCGTGTCGGCGTTGGTGACACCGGCGATGGTGGTCCGTTCGGAGCCGATGCGCAGGAAGCGGCCCTCCTCCGCGGCCTTCAGGCCCTTGGTGGCGAGGTTCGACTCCAGCCACCGCTGCGCCTCGTCGAACGCCTTCTCGTTCGCGGCCGCGCTGCCCCGGTCACGCACACCGAGCTGGATCCAGTCCGGGTTCGTGGCGATCACGTCCTCCCAGCCGACCTGCTTGAAGTCGCCGTCACAGTCGGCGAAGACGTTGCGGGCCCCGGCGAGGGTGATGACCGCGTTGGCGACCTGGCGGTTGCAGACGGCCATGGGCTGCTTGGTGCCGGCGTCGTAGTCGAAGAAGAAGTACGTGGGCCGCTCGTCCTCCGGCGTCGCGCCCACCGCCTTCCGGACGGCGTCGACCTTCTTCTTCATCCCGTCGACGAGTTCCTTCGCCTTGGCGCTCGTCCCCGTGACCGCGCCGAGCGAGGTGATGTCGGCCTCGACGGCCGCGAGGTCGGTGACCGGGCCCTTGCTCGTCGCGGCGCAGGCCGTCGACTTCAGGAAGGTGTGCTTGATGCCGGCCGCCTCGAACTCCTCCTCGGTCGGGGCGTCCCCCATTCCGCCGCCCATGTTCATCGAGGCGAAGGTGTCGATGTAGAGGTCGGCGCCGGAGCCGAGCAGCTTCTCCTTGGGGATGACGGTGTCGCTGAGCACCTTCACCCGCTGTGCCTGCGCGTCGAGTTCGCCGGGCAGCGTGCCCTTGCCGGGCGGGAAGCCGGTGCCGATCACCTTGTCCCCGGCGCCCAGCCGGAGCAGCAGTTCCAGACCGGCGGCGTTGCTGGTGACGATGTTCTTCGGGGCGTAGGTGAAGGTGGTCCTGGCGCCCGCGCAGTCGGTGACGGTGACCGGGTACCCCGCGGAGTCGCCCTTGCCGCCCTTGCCGGCGGCGGGGTCCGTCTGGTCCCCGCCCCCGCTGCCGCAGCCCGCCGCCAGCAGGCCGCCGAGCACCGCGGCCGTCGTAGCCCGCCCCACACGAGAACGCATCAAAACTCCCCGAATTCACTGGATGCACGGGGCGGATCTCCGCCGCCCGAACCAGTAGTCGGGGCGAACCCGGCGTCAGTTCCCGGCAGGGGGAACCGACACCGGGTTCCCGGTCAGGCGGCCACGGCTACCGGTTCGGCCACGGTCACCGGGTCCGCCTCGGCCTCGGCCAGCAGTTCGACGAGGGTCGCCCGGGCGCGGGCCACGCGCGAACGGACCGTCCCGACGGGGCAGTCGCTCACCTCGGCCGCCTCCGCGTAGGGCAGGCCCGCCAGCTGGGTCAGGACGAACGCCTCGCGCCGCTCGTCGGGCAGCGCGTCCAGCAGGTCGAGCAGGGCGATGCCGTCGTCGAAGCCGGGCAGTCCGGTCGGCTGGGCACGTTCCGCCAGTACCGTCCAGTCGTCGGTGTCGGACAGCCGGGGCCGGGCGGCCGCGTAGCGGTGGCTGTCGATCACCGCGCGGCGCGCGATGGACAGCAGCCACGCGCGCGCCGACGAACGGCCCTCGAACCGGTGCAGGCTGCCGAGCGCCCGCAGGAACGTGTCCTGCGCGAGGTCGTCGGCGGCCTGCGGATCGGCGGACAGATGGGCCACATAGCGCACGACGTCGCGGTGCAGCGACCGAACGAAACGGTCGGTCGCGTCCGGGTCGCCGCCGCGGGCGGCGAGTGCCCAGGCGGTCGTGGACTCGTCGCACGAGGCCGTTCTGGAGGGGGTGGTCGGGTGGGAGGTGTTGTCCGCCTTCGTGTGCCTCACGCGTACGGCGCGCGAGGAGGGCAGGGCAGGAGTGATCACCTGAGTCCTTCTCGAGTAGTCCGGGCTCCGGTACGGCGAAGGGCACAGCGGCGGGCACGAAGGCGTCACCGCCGGGCACCAAGGCACGTGAGAGGTACGGGCACGCCGTACCGGAGGAGTCCGGGGTTGCGGGAAACGGCCGTACGGCAGGTACGGCCGAGGCCCGAGGCACGGTCGGCGTCGACGACGCGACAGCCGTGTCCGTACGGCCTCGGGGAACCGGCTGTCTCAGACGACAGCGATCCCCGTGGGAGGCCCCCGAGAGGTGATCGTGTGGACGAGCGGCAGCAGCCGCGGCGCCCGGTCGGAACGAGCGCGCGGCGGACGCAGACGCGGGCGGTACGGCGGCGCAGGCAGGGTGAGCGACAGCCGCAGCGGCGCGGCCAGCCATCCGGCGACGGCCCGCAGGATGCGGAACGCCGCACGCTCACCATGGCCCAGCCACAGGCCGCACAGCAGCGCGGCAAGCGTGTGGGCGGCGAGCATGCCGAAGGAGGACATGCCGGCCATGTCGTGGCCCATGTCCATGGGGCCTACGGACATGTGGCCCGCAGACATGTGGCTTGAGGACATGTGGTCTGCGGACATGTCGCTCATGCCCGTGTTGCCCATGTCCATGGAGCCCATGTGCGTCGAGCCCATGGTGTTGGGGCCCATGTGCGCGGACGTGGAGCCCATGTCGTGCCCGGCGGCCATACCCCCAGGGGCCAGGGACTGCGCGTACTCGAACGCGGCGTGCAGTCCGCCCTGGGCGACGACCACGACGGACACGACCAGCGCAAGCCCGCGCTCCCGGCCGGCCAGGCACCAGCCCGCGCCGCCCGTGAGGAGGGCACCGGCCGCCAGCGTCCACCACGGGACCGCGGCGCCCGACATCAGGATGTGGCCGAGGGCAGCGAGCAGCACACAGACGGCCGCGAACATCGCGGCCCGTACCGTGCGCACACCCCACCCAGCAGTCATGACGGCCCTCATCCTCGCATCCTGGGCCCGCTCGTCACGGGTGGGTACGCACAACACCCCCACCCCGCACTCAAGCCCAGAAGAGTGATACAGGACACACGGCCACGAGGGAACCGGGCACGCACGCAGACCGACTGGTAGAGGTGAGGGGTCGACCAAGGGTGCGGGGCCGCCTTACGAGTCCTCAGCCATCGCCGGGGCGGACCACCACCGCCGACACCTCGACCCGCCCGCCGTGCTCGAAGTGCAGCGTGAACGGGACGAGGTCCCCCTCCCGCCACCCCGGCTTCGCCCGCAGCGTCACGTCCAGCCCGAACGGGGACATGGCGAGGCCGCCGCCGGCGGGGACCGGAGCCGAGTCGACCGTCTCCGCGTACGCCATACGGCCGCTGGTCATGCGATGCCTGCTGAGCGTCCCCTCACCGCCCACGGCGGACGACGTCACCTTCACGAGCCGGTCGTCCGCGCCCCCGGTGTTGGTGATCCGGAAGAACGCGGCGGATTCACGGACGTCCCCGTACGGCAGAAAGACCCGCCCCTCGGTGACCGCGATCCGCGGCGGGCTGCCCGCCGCCCCCGAGTTCACCCAGGTGGTCAGGCCGCCCAGGGCGACACTGCACGCGGCGATGGGGGCGAGTGCCGCGAGCAGGCCGTCGGAGATGCGGCGGCGGGTCGGGCGCCAGGGGCGGGGCTCGGGCGGATGACCGGACGTGCGCTCGGAGGTCTGCGCGGCCACGGGTATGTTCATCGGTCACTGCCTCCAGCACCCACGGGCTTCCGGTCCCGGCCCGCTCCATGCCCACGGCCCGCTCCGTGCTCACGACCCCGGGCAGGCCCCGGCTGCCACGCCCGCAGCCGCAGGCTGTTGCCCACCACGAGCAGCGAGCTCACCGACATGGCAACGGCGGCCACCATCGGGTTGAGCAGGCCGACCATGGCGAGCGGCACGGTCACCGCGTTGTAGCCGAAGGCCCACAGCAGGTTGGCGCGGATCGTGCCCAGCGTGCGCCGGGCGAGCCGTACGGCGTCCCCGAGGGCTTCGATGTCGCCGCGTACCAGGGTCACGTCGGCGGCCCCGATGGCGACGTCCGTGCCGGTGCCCATGGCGATGCCGAGGTCGGCTCCGGCGAGCGCGGCCGCGTCGTTGACACCGTCGCCGACGGCCGCGACCCGGCGGCCCTGCTCCCTCAGCTCCCGTACGAGGTCGGCCTTGTCCTCGGGGGTGCAGCGCGCGTGCACCTCCTCGATGCCGAGCGCGGAGGCGACAGCCCTGGCCGGTGCCTCGCGGTCGCCGGTTGCGAGCACCGGTTGCACGCCGAGGCGCCGCAGCCTGTCCACGGCCCGGTAGCTGCCCGGACGTACGACGTCGCCGATCTCGATCAGCGCCTCCGTCGCCCCGTCGACCCGCACGAGCACCGGCGTGTGCGCGGCGGCCTCCGCCACCGGCAGCGCGTCCGCCAGTGCCGTGGGCAACTCGTCGTCCGGCGCGAGGACTTCGACCAGCCTTCCCTCGACCTGGCCGCGCACGCCCCTGCCCGCCTCCGCGCGGAAGTCGCGCACCTCGGGCAACGGCCCTTGCAGGGTCCTGCGGGCGTACGCGACGACCGCGCGGCCCAGCGGATGTTCGGAGCCCTGCTCCACCGCCCCGGCAAGCCGCAGCACGGCCTCCTTGCCGAGCCCGCCGGGCACGGCCGTGACGCGGGCGACGCTCATGTGCCCGGAGGTGAGGGTGCCGGTCTTGTCGAGGACTACGGTGTCGATGTGCTGGAGCCCCTCCAGGGCCTGCGGGCCCCGGACCAGGACGCCGAGCTGGGCACCGCGTCCGGTGGCGGCCATCAGCGCGGTCGGGGTCGCCAGGCCCAGCGCACAGGGGCAGGCCACGACCAGGACGGCCACGCACGCGGTGATCGCCGCCTGCGGATCCGCCCCGGCCCCGAGCCAGAACCCGAGCACGGTGACGGCCAGCGCCAGCACCACGGGCACGAACACCCCGGCCACGGCATCGGCCAGCCGCTGCGCCCGCGCCTTCCCGGCCTGAGCCTCCGTCACCAGCCTTGTGATGCACGCTAGTTGGGTGTCGGCGCCCACGGCCGTGGCCCGGACGAGCAGCAGCCCACCCGCGTTGACGGCACCGCCCACGACGGCCGAACCCGGCCCGACCTCGACGGGTTCGCTCTCGCCGGTGACGAGCGACAGGTCCACGGCGGAGTTGCCCTCCACCACTGTTCCGTCGGTGGCCACCCGCTCGCCGGGCCGTACGACGAAGACCTGCCCGGTCGCCAACTCCTCGATCGGGACCAGGCGTTCGATGCCGTGCTCGTCGCGCACCGACACTTCCTTGGTGGCCAGGTGGGCCAGTGAGCGCAGTGCCGCGCCGGTGCCGTGCCGGGCCCGTGCCTCCAGGAAGCGGCCGGCCAGCACGAACAGCGGGACGCCGACCGCCGCTTCGAGGTACAGGTGCGCCACGCCGTCCGAGGCCGACGTCAGCAGGCTGAACGGCATCCGCATCCCGGGCGCGCCCGCGCCGCCCAGGAACAGGGCGTAGGCCGACCAGGCGAAGGACGCCACGACTCCCAGGGAGACCAGCGTGTCCATGGTCGCCGTCGAGTGCCGCAGCCCGCGCAGCGCCCGCACATGGAACGGCCAGGCACTCCACACGGCGACCGGCGCGGCCAGTACGAAGCACAGCCACTGCCAGTTGCGGAACTGCCAGGCGGGCACCATCGACAGCACGAGCACCGGCACCGCGAGCAGCGCGGTGACCAGCAGCCGGGCGCGCTCCTGTCGGACATCGTCGGACTCCTGCCGGAGGTCCTCGGACTCCTGTCCGCCCGCAGGCTCCCGCTTCTTCGGCGGCTCCGGCAACGCGGCCGTGTATCCGGCCTGTTCGACCGTCGCCACCAGTTCCTCGGGGCGGACGTCCGGCGGATGGCTCACCCGGGCGCGGCCGGTGGCCAGATTGACCGTCGCGGTGACGCCCTCCAGCTTGGCGAGCTTCTTCTCCACTCGCCGCACGCAGGCCGCACAGGTCATTCCGCCCACGGTCAGGTCCGTGGTGGTCAACGGGAGTGACGGTTCGATGGCCATCAGCCGCCGCTCCCGTGCCGCATGTCCATGTCCCCCATGTCCCCGGTGTTCATGCCGCCCCCGCCCCCGTCACCGCTCGTTCCGGAGCGGTGCATGCCGGGCGCGACGGGACCGGCGGCGGTCCCGACGACGTACGACACCGTGAAGACGAGGGCGAGCAGCAGCAGAAACCCGCAGAGGGCGGGCGGCACAAGTGGGGGTTGTTTCATCGACGGCCTCCTGACGCACGTACCGCTTCAGGAGTCGGGCGCGAGGGGCGCGGAGTTCCCGGCCCCTCCCCTCGGCGGGAGATCCCGGCCGTCGTCCTACGAAGCCGCGCCGCGACGGCTCCTGAACCACCAGACCCCGGCACCGAGCACGACGACGGCCGCGCCGATGCCGATCGGCAAGGCCACCGGCATGCCGTCGTCGTCGCCGTCCGTGGTGTCCGCCGCGACCTGCGAGGCCTGCGCCGAGGGAGTCGACGGCGCGCTGGTCGAGGGCGCCGCCGTCGTCGGTTCCTCGGTGGGCGTGGGGCTCACGGCCTTCGCGCCGGGGGCGGCGGCCTTCAGTTCGAGCTGCGGCGCGGGGTGGCCGTGCCCGTGGCCGTCGCCGGCGCTCTCCTCGTCCAGTTCGATCCAGCGGTCCACCTGGCCGTCGCTGTACGTCTGCAGGGTCTTGAAGACGAGCGTCCTGGTGTCGGGCAACTGCCGTACGGTGACGACGTACTCGGCGTCCTCCCCGACCGCGAGCTTCGACCCGGACACGGTGTAGCCGCGCTCGGTGGGGACGAGCTTCCAGCCCTTGGGGCCTTCCTTGTAGGTGATGTCGGCCGGGGTGACGCCCTCGGGCAGGATCACCTCCAGCTTGCTGATCCCGGCGGTAGCGGACTCCGACTCCGCGGTGAAGGTCAGCGCGACGTTCTGGTCGAGCGCCCGGGCGCCCTCCGCCTCGACCTCGGCGTGCGCCGCGGCGGGTCCCGGGAAGGCTACGGCGGCCGCGAACGCGAACGCGGTGAGGGCGCCGGTGCGGCGCAGGCTGCGGGACAGGGTGGGGCGGGGCACGTGTGACTCCCTCGTACCGGTGATGTGGTCGCTGCATTCAAGCGCAGGGGACTCCGCAAGGCGAGGGGCTCTTGTGGACGCGAAGGTTCATCGCGAGGGCTCCTCGGCCTCGCGCGGGCGGCGCAGGCAGGAGGCGACCACCACGAACGGCCAGAAGGACTGAAGGGCCGTCACCAGGCGTTCGGCGGCTCCGTCGGCACCGTCGTAGTGCATCTCCATCATGAACCAGGCCGCGCTGACGAACATCAGGGCGGTCGCGGTGAAGGAAGGCATGGGCCGCAGTCCCCAGGGTGCCGCGCCACGGCGGTCGGCGGCCAGGACCGGCCACACCGCCAGCAGCGTGAAGCCGACCACGACCGCCGAACCATGGCGCAGGGACCCTCCGCTGCTCGGCGGCGGGAGCAGGGCGACCACGAACGCGGCCACTCCTCCCGCGCCCAGAGCCACCCGGCCGGGCAGGGCGGCCGGACGCAGGCCCAGGGCGGTGATCATGTGGCAGACGCCCAGGGCGGCCAGCGCCGCGGTCATCACCCAGAATCCCGCGGCGCCGGAGGCCGCCAGGGCGCTGATCGGCTGCGTGGCGGGGTCGTAGGCGGGCCCTTCGAGCAGCGCCGCGATCGTCCAGCCGGCGATCAGCACGGCAGGTGCACATCCCGACGACAGCAAGGCCCATCTTGGGACAGATTGCATCATGACACCGTAAAACGCCCCCTCGATCCCTTCCGCCCCGCACACGCCGCGTCGTCAGGCCACCGCGAGCACGGCTGAACGCGGGGGGAAGGCGATCACGAACGCGCTCGACGGCCAGTAGCCTGCCTCGGGTGAAGGTGGGCACCTCGGAGACCCGGCTCGTCGTCCTTCGGGGGAACTCCGCGTCCGGGAAGTCTTCCGTCGCGGCCGGGATCCGTGAGCGCTTCGGCCGTGGCCTGGCTCTGGTCGGCCAGGACAACCTGCGCAGGATCGTGCTGCGCGAGCGCGACCGGCCGGGTGGCGCGAACATCGGCCTCATCGACACCGTCGCCCGCCATTCGGAGCTGCGGGAGTGGTACCGGCGGCTCGATCTGCTGCCCGGTGGTGTCGAGACCGTCGTATGTGCGCAGAGCGGGCTGGACGACACGGTGGACCGGATCATGCGTGAAACCGGGTTGGCCGTGCTGCCCGCCCGGGAGCACTGAAGGGCAGCCGGGCCGGTCCAGCCCGTGGCCCTCGGGCGCCTGGGAGTGGGCGGCCAGGAACGGGCACACGATGCCGACGGCCCCTCTGGTTCCGGCTCCGGCACCGCTGGGGAACGGTCGTGCGGGAATCGAATAAATCGGCCTGAATCGCCAGGCTGCGCCAGAGTGCGCCACCCCTTCCGGCACATAGAAATATCCACCAGCATGAAGGGCCCTGCACGGGACGGCAGGGCAGAGAGTGCTGGGGGTTGGACATGCAGCGCACCATGGGGAAGGCCGTCGAGTGGCTTGCCGCGGCCGCTACGGATCCTCGCTCGTGCAAGCGGCAGTGGGACCAGGGCGCGGACGCGGTCCTGCTGGAGGCCGGGCGGCTGTGGGACGTGCTCTCCGTTCCCGAACACCTCGGCCTGGGCGCCCTGGATCTCCTCAGACGTTCCCGATTGCGCGCCCCAGGTCCCGTGCTGGTGAACTGCGGGGCGCGCAGAGTCGGTTTCTTCCTCCCGCCCGACCCGGTCACCGAGTGGGTGGGGCCCGGCGTACGTCATGTCGGCAAGGGGTCGTGGGTCGCCGTTCCGCCGCCCGACCGGTCCGCCGGATGGCGCCTTGAGTGGCTGTCGCCGCCCGACGGCACCGGCGCCCTGTACCACCCCGACCTCGTGGAGCTGGCGCTGCGCGAGGCCGGCGGCACCGCTGCCGTCCCGGCGCGCGTCAGTCGGTCGTAGGCGGGGCGGAGACACTGACGCGCCCGCTGGTGCCGCGCCACTCCCACAGTTCCATCGGCCCGGGAAGGCCCCGGGGGACGACGACGGCCGGTACGCGCTCGGTCTCCTCGCCGTGCCCCTCGCCCGCCGGTGCGGCCTCGAGAGCGCCGGCCAGGCCCGTCCATCGGCCGACCGCCCAGGAGGTGACGGAACGGCCGGGGCCGTCGGCCACGGCAACGGAATCCCACCAGGTGTCGCGGCGCCGGGGCACGGCACGGCCGTTGGCCTGCCACTCGGCGACCAGCGCCGCGTAGATCGACGGCTGGGCCCGGACACCGGTGACCGGTACGACGTACGTCACGGGTGCGGCACCGCCTCCGCGGACACGCCGCGCCGACTCAGTGCTGTCCATGCCCGGGCAACGCCGAGGTGTGCGCCGGTGGTACGCGGACCGGCCCCGCTACCACCCAGTCGGGTGAGACGGTCCCCCGGATGGAGCCGTGGTCTGTTCGACCCATTCGTCCACCCACGATCGAGACAGGAGCCGCTTCCATCGACGGACGACAGCACGTTCCCACCTTCGCCGACATCCGCGACGACGCCACCGACACCGACGACGCCACCGACTGCCCGTGGTGCGCGGCCCTGCACGAGGCGAGCCTGCCGTCGCCCGGCCGGCCGCCCATGCCGTCGGGACGACGGCATGACCCGTATGTCTCCGGAGCACAGTACGACGACTGGTGAGGGCCGGGACGCTCACAGTCACCCGTCGAGGTCCCGCTGTGTGCGTGCGTGCAGCTGGGCGGCGAGCACGGCGACGTCGTCCTCGGCATGCCGGGCGTCGAGTCGGGCCAGCACCGTGTCGATGACGTCCTCGACCCCGGCGGTGGCCTCGAACGAGACTCCGGCCAGCCGGTCGAGGGAGTCGTCGATGTCCTCGCCGCGGTGCTCGACGAGCCCGTCCGTGAACAGCACCAGCGTCTTGCCCGGGTCCAGCTCGTAGGTGGCCGGCTCGTAGCCGCCGAGGCCCGTGCCCAGGGGTGGGCCCACCGGCACCGCCAGCAGTGAGGTGCGGCCCCGCGCGTCGATCACGGCCGGGGGCAGGTGGCCGGCGCTGGCGAAGGTCACCTGGCCGCGGTTGGGGTCGACGCGGGCGATGAGACAGGTGGCCGGCCGGCGCTCGGGCTCCGCGGAGGCGCTGTCGTCGAGACGGCGCAGCACGCGGTGCGGCGGCAGGTCCGCGGAGGCGATGGAACGCAGCGAGGAGCGGTACGCGGTCATGTCCACGGCGGCCTCCAGACCGTGCCCCATGACGTCGCCCACGACGAGCAGCGTCCGGCCGAAGTGCAGCCGGACGGTCTCGCACCAGTCGCCTCCGACCAGTGCGCTCTGCCCGACGGGCAGGTAGCGGATGGCCACGTCCAGGTTCGGGTGCGGGCGCCCCGGTTCGGCGAGCAGGGCCCGCTGCAGCTTGCCGACGATGCCCCTGACCCGCTCGTGCTCCTGGGCCTGCCGGATGTGGGAGGCGGCGCGTTCGGCGAGGAGGGCGAGGAGCCCGGTCTCCTCGGGCGTGAACGGCGTTCGCTCGCGGGCGCAGACCAGCCAGCCGTACCGGTGCCGGTCGGTGGCCAGCGGCACGCACAGCGCCGGTCGGGCGCCGCCGGACGCGAGGACAAGGTCCGGGTCCGCTGCCTCGCCCGGGGCGCTCGTCTCCTGTGCCGCTGCCCCGACCCACCGGACGTCGGGCAGCAGCGCCGGGTCACCGTTGACGGTCTCGTACTCCCCGGGCCCGTGCTCCCCGGCCTCATGCTCCCCGGCCCCGCCCCCGGCCCGCAGCACCGCCGCCGTGCCGCCCACCTGTCGGACGGCCTCCCGGGTGAGCTCCGCGCACGTGGCGTTCTCGTCCAGCGTGGTGCCGATCCTGGCCGCCGAGGCACGCAGCGCGGTCAGCCGGGACCGCACCGCGGGGTCCTCCTCGGGACCGCCGCCGGACGCGAGGGGGTCCACCGTCGCGGGCCTGCGAAACGACTGAAACCAGCGCACCACAAGAAACACCCTAGAACGGGGACAAATGAAGGTCTGGCCCGGCGCGCTCCGCCGACGTGGGGGCGCACGCCCTGCACTCTGCCTGTTTGGTGCGCGGGCGCTCGCCCCATACGGGGAATTGAGCTCCCGACGTATGGCCGCGGCACCGGGCACCCGGTGCACTGAGGGCCCACCGGTCAACGCACCGAGGCTCCACCGGTCATCGGGAGGCTTTTTTTGGCACTCATGGAGTGGACGAAGTCAATGGAGTGGCTGGCCGCGGCGTCGGAGGACCCCGGCGCCTGCAAGGAGGAGTGGCAGAACGGCACCACCGGGGTCGCGCTGCTCGCTGCCGGACGGTTCTGGGACGTGCTGATCGTGCCGGAACAGCTCGGGCTGCGCGTCACCGACCTCCTGGAGGAGCTGCCGCTGCTCGAGCCGGGGCCCTGCCTGCTGGACGCCCGCCGCCGAACCGTGGGCTTCTTACTGCCCCCGGAACCGCAGTCGGTATGGATCGGCACCGGCGTGCGGCTGCTCGGCGCGGGGACGTGGATCACCGCTCCCGCCCCGCACTGCCGCTGGGGCGCGCTGCGCTGGCTCGTCCCGCCGGACGGCAGCGGGACCCTGACCATGCCCGACGTCCTGGAGGTGGCCCTGCAGCGCTGCGCGGGCGAACTGTCCCGCCTCCAGGGCAACCCCGCGCCTTCCGGGCACAGCCGGACGGCACCGGAGGACGGGCAGGCCGACGGCGCGCAGATGGTGCGCCAGTGCGCGGCACGGGGGTACACGCAGCCCTGACCGACGCCGGCTCCCCTCGACGACCTGCTCCGGCCTCCGTAGACCTCTCCGGCCTCCGTAGTGCGCACGCCGATGGCGATGTTCTCGCGGTCGCCGCAACCAGCACCTCATCCACAACCTCACGCAGGCCCTGGCGTCACTTCGGACGACTTCGGGCGGGGAAACCCGACACGCCAGGGGTCCACTCCATTGGAGGAGAGAAGGGCTGATCAGGCCGGGTACGCGGGGCCGAGTCCTAGCCTGCGAAGGACGCGCAGAAAGTCCTCAGGCAAAGGAGCCGGCCCCGTGGCAGCCGAACTCAAGCATGACGTCTTTCGATTTGTTGCCCTTCGTCCGCCCGTACTTCCCGACGCGACCGATCCCGTCGCCTACGTCATCCGGGACGGCCGCCTGCCCGGCGACACCGCCGTCGGGCAGGTCGTCGAGGAGATGACCGGCGGAGGAGGCGGGGAGGGGCAGGCGCGGGCGGCACTCGGTGGTCCCTCGCACGGGGAGTTCGCCCAGCGGCTCCAGGAGTACGTGCAGGCGCGCGGGCTGGAGCCGGAGCTGCCGGCAGGAGAGGTCGCCGATCAACTGCGCTCCGTGGGACGTGCGTTGCGGGACGCCATCGACGCGCGCGAGCCGGGGCAGGTGGCGGCGCGGGTGCGGGAGGTGCTCGGGCGGGAGCCCACGGAGTTCCTCGCCGACGAGCAGGTCATCCGGGTCCGGGACGAGGTGTGGGACCGGCTGCAGAGCTTCTACCTGCTGGGGCGGCAGGATCCGCGCAGTGTTGACGAGCTGGTCGGCGCGTTGCGGGCGCTGCGGCTCGTCGAACTGATCGCCGCCGAGGTGGCCGTCGCGGAACTGGCCACGCTGCGCCGGGTCGCCGAGACCACCCTGGTGCTGCCCGGCCTCGGCGTCGAGGCCGAGCCCCAGCCCGTCGTGCCCACCCCCCGTTCCGAGGCGCAGCAGGCCGCCGACGCCGCGAAGGCGGAGCGGTACACGGCGCAATGGACGGAGTTTCTGGAGCTCAGTGCCGCCGCCAAGACTCTGCGCGAGACGCGGTTCGACGTCACTGTCCAGCAGGGCAGGCACCAGAACGCCCTCGGCGGCACGCTGCCGCCGCCGCTCGGCGGCTCCGGCAACCGGGAGACGGAGACGGTACGCCGCACCCTGCCCACCGAGACCGTCGCGAACCTCCCCGAGGCCGCCAGGCGCGTCGTCGCGTCGCTGCCGCTCGGGCAGTCGCTCTCCGACAAGCCGCTGGTGATCGAGGCGTTGCAGAACCGGCTCGGCGCCGTCACCGACCGGATCGTCAGCTCCAACGACCCGATTCTGTTCGAGACCATGCCGCCGGCCGCCGCCGCGCTGCCCGGTATGCAGTCCCTTGGCCTGAAGTACCAGCCCGAGGCTTCACCGGAGGTCGAGTACGAGCCCCCGACGCTGCCGTTCCCCTGGGTGGTGCGCCCGGTCATCCGGCCGCTGGGGATCGGCGATCTCAAGGTGGTCAAGCAGAAGCTGCTGCGCTACGTCGCGGGCGAGGTGGCCCACATCGAGAACGTCCTCGACGGCGAGAAGAAGGAGCGCACGCACCGCCGCCTCGACCGCACCGAGCAGACCTTCACCGTCGAGACCGAGACGGTCGAGGAGACCGAGCGGGACAACCAGACCACCGACCGCTTCGAGCTGAAGAAGGAGTCGGAGAAGACCATCAAGGAGGACATGAGCGTCGACGCCGGCATCACCGTCTCGGCGTCCTACGGCCCGGTCGAGCTCGGCGCGTACGGGAACTTCGCGTACAGCCAGTCCACCACCGAGACCATCAAGAACAGCCTGAACTTCGCGCGGGACGTGGTCGACCGTTCGCTCACGAAGATCCAGAAGCGGGCCCGCGAGGAGCGGGTGACGAAGACGCTGAAGGAGATCGAAGAGTCCAACATCCACGGGATCGACAACAGCCCGGCCGGCGGCGGGCACGTCACCGGCATCTACCGGTGGGTGGACAAGCACTACGAGGCCCAGGTCTACAACTACGGCCGCCGGATGATGTTCGAGTTCGTCGTGCCCGAGCCCGCCGCGTACTACTACTTCTCCCAGGAGAACGACCCGGCGAACAAGCTCGACATCCGCAAGCCGGAGGACCTCGGCCTGCTCTCCCACTCGGACGTGCAGTACTGGAACTTCGGCAACTACGTCCGTGCCTACAACGTGCAGGGCATCACCCCGCCGCCGCCGCACTGGAAGGTCATGACCGCCGCCTTCGAGCAGAGCGGCATGCAGGACAACCAGACCAGCTCCAAGGCTTCGAAGGACTTGATCGTCCCCGACGGCTACGTGGCACGCAGCTGGGGCTACAACTACTCGGGCTGGGTGGGCAGCAACAAGCTGTTCACGATCCATGTGGGGCTGGAGGAGAACGACCCGAACGGCACGTACGACCTCAACGGCGAGGACTCGGTCGTCCCGATCAGCATCGTCACCCATGACGTCCGCGCGTACGCCGTCAACGTCGAGGTGTTCTGCGAACGCACCGACCGCGCCTACGAGATCTGGCAGATCCAGACCTTCGAGAAGATCGTCGCCGCGTACGAGGCGGCCCGGGCGGCCTACGAGGACAAGGTGAAGGCCGCCGAGGTCGCCCGCGGCATCGTGATCGAAGGCCGCAACCCCGGGATCAACCTCCAGATCATCCGCAACGAGCTCAAGAAGCAGTCGATCACTCTCTTCACCGGTGAGGACTTCTCCTCCTTCGACAGCGTCAGCGGTACGCCGCCGACCGTCGACCTCAACGAGGCGGCCGACGAGGCCAGGTTCATCCAGTTCTTCGAGCAGGCCTTCGAGTGGGAGCAGATGACGTACCTCTTCTACCCGTACTTCTGGTCGCGCCCCAGTACCTGGAACAAGCGCCTGGCCTTCAACGACCAGGACCCGCACTTCAATCAGTTCCTGCAAGCCGGCGCCGCCCGCGTGGTGGTGCCCGTACGCAACGCGTACAACGACGCGCTCCTGCACTATGTGGAAACCGGCGCCCTGTGGAACGGCGGCACTCCCCCGCACCTCGACGACCCGATGTTCGTGTCCATCGTCGAGGAACTCAAGGCCCGGACCGATGACCTGGAGGGCGCGACGCCCGAGGGCGACCCGTGGAAGGTAGTGGTCCCGACCACCCTCGTGTACCTCCAGGCGGACGCCACCCTCCCCGACTACACCGCGCCGTAGGCGGACGGGCATGGGCGATCTGCACCGGCACGCCGAGATCTTCCGCCACGTCCACCGGACGGTGGCTCCGCTGCGGCCCGACGAGGACTGGATCTGCCTGGAGTTCGGCAACTACCTCACCGACATCAGCCAGTTCCGCGACCCGTTCGCCAATATGCTCGCCAAACGGGCCGTGTGGGGGCAGGGGCTGGGGTCCTTCGGGCTGTTCGCCCTCGTGCCCGTCATCGGCACCCTGGTGTCCGAGGCCATCCTCAACTGGGCCGTCGATCTCGACGAATGGATCGACCGGATGTTCGGCGTGCACGAGCCCGCCGAGAAGCGCCACGGCAAGCTCGCGGCGTACTTCAAGGACGTCTTCGAAGGGGTCACCCATCTCGTCTTCGCCGACGACGTGAAGGAAGCGGCGGTCTGGCACCCCCTCCTCGCCCCCGCCCTCGGTGACATCGAACGGCTGCCGTCGGCCGAGGTGACCCGCCTCTACCGTGCCTTGTTCACCCAGTACTACCCGCACGAGCACACCGACTTCCCGCCGTACGTCCTCTACGGCGAAAGCCGGGTCAACCACCGGCTGTACCGCAAGGGACCCCACGGCCTCTCCGCCTACCTGGAGGAGTACACCGACTACCTCTCCGAATCTTTGAGCAAGCTGGAGGTCGAGTGGAAGGAGGCGTCCCGGGCCGCCAAAGGGGACCCGCGCCGGCATGACGTCCTGGCCCGGCTCGGCAAGGCCCTGCACGGTGTGGAGGACTACTACTTCCACTCCAACCACCTCGAACTGCACCTGTGGAACGAACTCCGCCGCGGCCGCCCCAAGGGCGAGACCGAGGAGGAGTACCGGCGCTGGTTCGCCGCGAACGTGGCTTCGCACTGGCTGCCGCCCGAGCGGAGCAGCGCTCCCGAACCGGGCGCCGCGGAGGACCGGCCCAGCCGCGCCCACCAGGTACGGGCACATCTGCGGCGCCTGCGATACCCGCTCTACCGGCCGGTCAACACCCTGGACCCGGAGAAGTCCGAGCCGGCCACCGGCATCCTCTTCACGGCGGGATTCGACAAGAAGGACCTCTTCCACACCCTCTCCCTGGCTCTGGAGAGCATGGAAGGCGCGCTGGCCCGGATGGAGCACCTCTTCGTCCGCCTCCCCGAGGACATGCAGACGACGCACGGCTCCAAACGCCCGACCCGGCTGCACGACTCCGAACTCGTCCTGCTGCGCGTGCTGTTCAACAAGGAGGAGCGGTCCCGGATGGGCCGGGACGAGGACTACCTGAGGAATCGGCTGGCCATCCACGTCAAACAGCTCGGCGACGGCCTGTACGAAAAGGGGATCGCGCATCTGCACGGCAGCGGCTACCTCAACGACGCGGCCCGTGACTCCTGGCTGCGCGCCATCGCCACCGACCGTGAGATGGAGGACTTCGGCGATCTCACTCCGGGGGTCAGCGGGTTCCTGATCAATCTGCTCGCCCAGGGCCAGCAGGAACTGGAACGCAGCCGCCGGCTCAGCCGGCAGTTCGACACCGCCCGGGACTTCGGCCCGGGAAACTCCCTGGACACCCGGTCGGACAACGGCGCCAGCGGTGAGCACATCGGCACCCACACCCTGATGTCCAAGGACACCGCGAAAAGCCTGCCCGTCCACGAGGAGACCCGCCGGCTGGCCCGGTTCGCGTCGATGGCCGTCGCCCGTCACCTGGTGACGGAGGTCAACACGAACCCGAGCACGGCCGGCGGGCTCGACTGGGACCGCATCCTCCGTCACTACCTGAGGTTCCCGTCCGCCGGCGCCGCCATGTGGGAGTCACAAGTGCTCGCCCACGTACGGCGCACGGGCGCGGACCCGACGTACGACGACATCCCGGACAAGGTCGTCCAGCCCCAGGTACAGGGGCCGGACGCGGCACTGCGGCTGGCCGCGCGCCGCAAGGGCACCCTGCGTTCGGAACTCGAGAAGCGCTACCACGACCTGGAGAAAAGGGTCGACCAGTTCCAGCTGCTGCTCAGATTCTGACCAACCGAGGTCTTGCAGGAGCCGACGGCTGCGGGATCACCCCCCTGTGCTCTCGGTCCGGCGCGCGATGCCCTCGAAGGCGTCGAGTGTCTTCCGGTCGGCTACGGAGCCCGGCTGCCCAGCGGCCTGCCGGGGCGCGCATCATCAAAGGAGGGGAGACCATCGACGAGGAGTTGCGATGAGGTTGTCGTTCCTTGACCCCCTCTACGCGGAGCCGGGCCCGTTCGCCTCCGTGTACCTGGACACCTCCCGTAACGTCGCCCATCCCGAGCGGACGATCGCGCTGCGCTGGCGGCGACTGCGCGAGAGTCTGTCCCGTCAGGGCTCGGACCGGGCGCTGCTGAACGTACTGGAGGAGGTGGTCGGCGCCGACACGGAGGTGCCGGGGGTGCACGGTCAGGCCGTCTTCGCCACCCACGGCACGGTCGTCCTGGCCGGGGAGCTGCCCAGGCCGCCCGAGCACGACTCCGCGCGCTACAGCACCCTGCCGCACGCGATACCCCTGGTCACCCAGCACCTTCCGGAGATCCCCTACATGGCCGTAGTCGTCCACTACGGCGGCCTTCCGACCGCCGAGACCCACGGCTGGGTGACTCTGGAGGCGGAAACCGGCACCTGGCCCGCGTCCACCGTCACCCCGGGTGAGCGGCTGCACAGCAGGGTCGCGGTGGCGACCTGGCACCGCACCTGCCTCCGGCTCGGCCACCGGCTGGACGAATGGGCGCGGCGCGCCCATGCCGACGCCGTCGTCGTGGGCGGGGACGAGTGGGCGGGCAACGTACTGATCCGCCGCCTGCCGCACACCCTGCGGGACAAGGTCGTACGCGTGGGCGGCCGGACCCCCACCGACACCGGACGTGCCCTGTTGGAGCAGCAGCTCGATGGCGTCTTCCGCGGCCGCATGGCCGCGCACGACCGGGAACTCGTGGACATCTTCATCGGCCGGCGTGCCCTGGCCGGACCCATGACGGAGGGGCTGGCCGCCACCGTCGCCGCCCTCCAGCGTGGCCAGGTCGCGGCACTGCTGCTGAACCGGCCACCAGGGTCTTCGCTGCAGCTCTGGGCGGGCTCCCGGCCCACTCAGCTCGCCCTGACCGAGGCGGAGCTGATGTCCTTCGGCGTGCGGGCCCCGCGCGAGGAACGCGCCGACGAGGCCCTCGTCCGGGCCCTCGTCGGCACCGGTGCCGAGCTGGTCGTCGTACCGGAGAGCGAGCTGAGGCTGTACGAGGGCGTGGGCGCCCTGCTGCGGTACACCGACCCGGGGACCCCGTCCTGACGCCGACGCTGCGCCACGACGAGCAGAGCTGGAACGGGGGGGGCAATGGCGGGCTGCACGGAGTGGGTTCGACGGACTTCCGAGACCAGCACCAGGGCCACGGTCACGGCACCGTGGCCGGTGCCGGCCCGTACACGGCCGAGCACGGCATCCCAGCTCCCCCCGCTGGTGCGGGGGTCAACTGCACGCTATCCGTGCGCAGTTAAGCGACTGCAAATGACGTATAAAGCACGCACGGGTGCGCGGCCCCGCGTTTCAGCGGATGGCGGGGATGACGCCGGCGGCCTCCAAGCGTGCCGGATCCGCCCGGAGTATGGCCTCGTGGGCGAGGCGCAGGGTGGGCCCCGGCTCGACGCCGAGCTCCTCTCTGATCATCCGGCGGGCGCCGCGGTACGTCTCCAGCGCGTCCCCCTGACGGCCCGCGCGGTACAGGGCGACCATCAACTGGCGGTAGAAGGGCTCCCGCAGCGGATGCCTGACGAGGAGGCCCTTCAGGTCCTCGATCACCTCGTGATGGCAACCGAGTGCCAGCGTGGAGTCAATGCTCAGCTCGGTGCAATTCAGCCGCTTTTCCTCGTGCACGGCCGCGAACGATTCAATGTCCAACGACCCTTGAATTCCCTCCAGAATAGGTCCACGCCACAGCGAAGACGCCCTGCGGAGAAGTTCGGAGGCATGCAGGAAATCGGCCGCGCCGTATCGTTCTCGGCCACGAGTGTAGAGCACTTCGAATTCTTGGAAATCTGTTGTGGCGCCGCTCACATCAAGGATGTATCCCGGCGATGTCGTGACGATCGGAGACGTTCCTCTGGGTCCGTTGAGGATTTTCCGTAACTGTGAGACGTACACGCGCAAACTCGCCAAGGCACAGCGCGGCGGACCCTGCTCCCAGAGTTCCGCCACGAGCTTCTCCCCCGGTACGGTCTTGCCCGCCCTGATCAGCAGCAGGGCGAGCAGTTTGGTGAGCTTGGGCTGCTCGGGCGTCAGGTCGACTCCGCCACGAGTGACCCGCAGCCGCCCCAGCAGCTCGTAGCGGAGCCCAAGGTCGGCCTGTAAACAGGGCACGGACACGACAACCCCCCGAATGCGCGAAACGCATTCAATTAAGATTCCGGTTCCCCCGCTCGACCCCAGGCATGGGGCCCCATATGGACAGCAGTTTCCTGCTGTGCCATGCAGCATATGCGAGGTCGTTGCATGTTGCCAGCACGTTCCGTTACACAGCCATTAAGGAGAATGAAAATCTGATGGCCCGGATACGGGCGGCCGGAGAAATATCCACCGCCACCTACCGGTGGCCGAACGACATTCAGCCAAGAGCCCGGCCCGCCGGTGAGCGGGCCGGGCTGTCCGGGCCTAGAGCATGCTCGCGTCTGCGCCGCCGGTCGGGCGGCCGCCGGTCAGGCCGCCGCCGGCCGGTCCTCCCCGAGTGTCTCCAGCAGCCAGGAGAAGAGCCGCTCGTGGAACAGCCGCATCGCACCCGAGTGGCAGTGCGCCCCACCCCCTTCGTCGGCCGTGAACACATGCAACGTCTTGGGCGAGTTGAGCCCTGTGTACACCTTCTTCGCGTGCTCCAGACCGGCGAAGAACAAGTCCTCCTCCGCGTCGAGGACGAGCACGGGGCTGCGCACTTGGCCGATCACCTCCGACAGACCGAACGCGGTCAGCCTGCGCAGCAGTTGGGACGGGGTGTCGACGCCGAAGGTCCACAGCGTCTGCCGCAGCAGCCAGCGGGTGAAGGTCTGCCGGGCGGCGATCCCCCACATCACCGGGTCGGCGAAGTCGTCGCATCCCTGCTCGACCCATTCCAGGACAAACGGCGGCAGCCCCACGACGTCGCCCAGCTGCCAGACCGCGTCATGGGCGACGCAGCCGGCCAGCCGGTGCTCGAACGCCGCGGCCCGCACCGCGAGCAGGCCGCCGAGGCTGGTGCCCATCAGCGTCAGACGGTCGGGGTCCACGCCGGGCAGGGACAGTGCGTGGTCCACGACCGGCGTGACCACCTTCTCCCAGTCGGGGCGGAAGACCAGCCCCTGCTCGCGCAGGACCGACCCCTGCCCGGGCCCCTCGAAGCACAGACAGTGGTACCCGCGGGCGAGGGCCGCCGCCGCCACGAAGAAGTAGCCCTCCTCGACGGTGGAGTCGAGGCCGCCGTGGTGGATGATGGTCGGCCTGGGCTCGCCCGAGTCGTCCGCCCGGTAGAAGTAGGCGGGCAGTGACGTGTCCTCGTAGGGGATGCGGACGAACTCGGGCGGCCGGTCCATGAGTTCGGCCGCGTCGGCGAAGGTCTCCCGGGACAGCCGCATCAGTCGCAGGGCCTCCGGGTCCCGTGGTTGTTCGCGCTGGAAGAACTCGGCGGTCCGGTAATAGTTGTGCGCCCGCAGCAGGGCGGAGCGGGCGTCGACGGTGCGGCCCTCGTCGCGGGCTGCGGTGCCCAGCCGGTGGACGCGTTCGGCGAGAGTGGCCCACGCCTGCCGCCAGGCTTCGGTGTCGCCGTCGGGGATCTGTGCGGCGACTGCGATGACCTCGCCGAGCTGCGCACCGCCGTAATCGGCGTAACCGGCGGTGCGCAGCGCCTGGTAGTCGAAGGCCGGGTCGTCGAAGAGGAACTTCATAACTGCGGCTCCTGTGGTGGTGGGAGGTGATCCGGTGCCGTGCCGGGGCCTGTCCCGGCACGGGTGGTGCGGGTTCCGTTCAGAAACGTGTCGACGATCGACTCGGCGAACGCCACTGATTCCACAGGGCGTTGACGAAGGATCAGCCGAGCGGCCATCGGACCGGTGAGCAGTTCGACCGCGTCGTTCAGGTCGAGGTCGGCGCGCAGCTCACCGCTCGCGACGCCGTCCCGCAGCGCCCGCAGCATGGCTTCGCGTCGTGCGGCGACGACGGTGTCCTCGAACCTCTCGACCAGCTGCGGGCGGCGCACCGCCTCACCGAGCAGGCTGCCGATCAGGCGGTGCAGGTTGGTGTCCTGGCCGCGGTGGCGCAGCTGGTCCACCAGGGCCACCAGCTGGTCCCGCAGGCCGAGTCCTTCCAGCGGCGGCACGGGGAGATCGAGGGTGCTCAGCGCGGCCAGCACCAGCTCCTCCTTGTTGCGCCAGCGGCGGTAGATGGTGGCCCGGGCGACACCGGCGCGTTGGGCGACCAGGTCCATGGACAGGTCGCCGAAGCTGCATCCCTCGCTGAGCAGGCCGAGCGTGCTGTCCAGGATCGCCCGGTCGGCGGCGGGGTCGCGCTGGCGGCCGCCCCGGGGAGTTTGTCCCGGGGCGGCCGCCGGACGTTCGACGTGTGGCGGCATGCGGTTCAGACCTCCGTGGTGTGGACCTCTTTGTCGGCGGTGGGCTCTTCGGCGCCGGGCGTCCCGGCTGCCGTACGGGAGGGCAGGAGCAGCAGGCAGACGAGGGCGCCGAGGAAGGTGACGCCGGCGGCGACGAGGGCCGTGAGGTGCATCGCGGACACGAACGCGTCGACGGCGCGGGCCGCGAGCGCGGAGCCGGGCGCCCCCAGCTTCTCCGCGGCGGTGAGGGTGGCCGCGACGGACTCCCGCGCCGTGTCGCGGACCGGGGCGGGCAGCGGCGTCAGATGGTCCTCGACCCGGGAGCGGTAGGCGACGGAGAGCACCGAGCCGAGGACCGCGACGCCGAGGGCGCCGCCCACCTGTCGGAAGGTGGTGCTGACCGCCGCTCCGGTACCCGCGCGGTCCCGGGCCACGGCGGACATCGCGGCGGATGTCGCGGGGGGCATGACGCAGGCGATGCCGATGCCCATGACGAAGAGGACGGACTCGATGACCCAGACCTCGGTGTGTTCGTCAATGGTGGCCACGGCGAGGAAGGCGAGCGAGGCGAGCAGCATGCCGCCGGCACACACCGGCCGGACCCCCACGCGCTTGGCGGCGAGCGTGGCCGGCGGCGAGAACGCCAACTGGGCCACGGCCAGGGGCAGCAGCAGGCAGCCGGCCTCCAGCGGGGTCCAACCACGGACGCTCTGCAGGTAGAAGACCAGGAAGAAGGTGGCGCCGAGCAGGGCGAAGAAGACCAGGCCGATCACGGTCACGGCGGCGGAGAAGCGGCGGTTGTGGAAGAGGGCGAGGTCCAGCGCGGGGCGCGCGCTGCGGCGTTCCCAGAGAGTGAAGAGAGCCAGGACGGCGAGGCCGCCGAGCATCGGCCCCCAGACCGTGGCGTCCGCCCAGTCGTCCGACTCGCCGCCCTTGATCACGCCGTACACCAGGACGGTCAGGCCGGCCACGGAGAGGACGACGCCGAGGGGGTCGAAGCCGGTGCGCTCGGGATCGCGGGACTCGGGTACGACGAGCAGGGTGGCGACGGCGCCGATCACGACGATGGGCAGGTTGATCAGGAACACCGAGCCCCACCAGAACCGTTCGAGCAGGGCACCGCCGGTGATGGGCCCCAGCGCGACGGCGAGTCCGGCGGCGCCCGCCCAGACGCCGATGGCCTTGGCGCGTTCGGCGGGCGGGAAGACGGCCATGATGATCGCGAGGGTGGCGGGCAGTACGAGGGCGCCGCCGACGCCCAGCCCGGCCCGGGCGACGATCAGTTCGCCGGCGCTGTGGGCGTAGGCGGACCACAGGGAACAGCCGCCAAAGACGACGAGTCCGGCGAGCAGCGTGCGTTTGCGGCCGCAGCGGTCGGCGAGGACGCCGGTGGTGAAGAGCAGGGCGGCGAAGACGAGGGTGTAGGAGTCGATCGACCACTGCAGCTCGCTCTGCGTGGCCCCGAGGCCGACGGGTGCCGGCTCAGCGAGTGTCTTCAGGGCCACGTTCAGGATCGAGGTGTCCAGGACGACGAGGAGGAGGCTCACCAGCAGGACCGCGAGGACGCGCCACCGGTGCGGGTGCGCGGTCTGCGGGGTGTGCTCGGCGAACTTGAGGCGGGGCTGAGATGTCACGGATTCCGCTCCTCGAAAGGAAGAGGGGTGCGTGAGCCGAGTGCCGTTCTACTGCCGTGTGTTGTCGACGCTAGACCTGGCGGGCAATCGAGTCAACGGTGTATCGAAACATCGTTGACTCGATTGCCGACTCCCCGCTGGGGCGCACTTCCGCGAGCCGTCACGGGCCGTCCGGGCCGGCGCACTGCCGAGCAACCAGCCGTTCATCCCGGCAATTGGCGAGCTACCGCCCATCCGGGGCCGGCGCGCGGCCGAACAACCGCCGTGCGGGCCCGGGCGCCCTGACAGTCGGCCACCGCCTTTCGATCCCGGACCGTTGCCGAAGGACCGTCGTACGGTGAGGCGCGCAGTCGGCCTACCCGCCTTCCGGGCCCAGCGCGCCGGCGACCACAAAGCGGCCCGCGACCTGGTCGCAGCGCAGGTGCCAGCCTCCTGCCGTCCCGTCCAACCGCCAGCCGCCGTCCCGCGGTTCGGGCCGGGGGCGCAGGCGGGAGAAGTCGTGCGCCAGGCCTACGCCGAGTGCCTTCGTGTAGGCCTCCTTCAGCGTCCACAGGCGTACCAGCCTCAGGTTCCGCTCGGCCGGCGGCAGCCCGCACAGTTCCGCCAGTTCTTCCGGGTGGCAGAACTTCTCGGCGAGTCCGGGTGCCAGCAGGGGGCGGTCCGAGGCCTCGACGTCCACGCCGATCCGGCGGCCGCGGGCGACCCCGACCACCAGCATCCCGGCCGTGTGGCTGATGCCCACATCCAGTCCGGCGGGCCGGTGCAGGACCGGGCGCCCGTGGCCGTCACGGCCCACGACCACCCGGTCCGGTGCGGTGCCCGCCACGACGGCCACCGCGTGGCGCAGCAGCAACCGGGAGCCCAGAAGCCTTGCCCGTACGAGGGGTTCGCGCGCCGTCCGGTAGCGCGGCCAGTCCGGGCCGAGCACCTCACGCACGGCCGACTCCGTCTCCCCTCCGCTTCCCCAGTCGTCCAGCCGGCCGTGGCAGACCGCGTATCCGTGCCGCAGCACGGCCTCATGGACCGCGCGCCAGCCCACCGCGGCCAGAGGGTCAACAGGGAGCGGTCTCCCGTCAGTTGGGGAACCTCCGGGAAGCGGCTCCCCTTCAGGTAACGAGCCCCCGGGGGCCGCCCCCTCGAATGCCGCGTCCGAACCCACCATCGCCGTCTCCTTCGCCGCCTCGGTAGGCACTGCGTGCCAGCACCGACTGTGCCAGTTCGCGCACCCACCGTTGTATCGGCTCGGACAGCGACCGTCCCGAGGACCCCAAACCCGTGACGTGCGCGCCAATTTCCGCTTTACGTCTCCTTTTCGCGGCACCTCAAGGCTGATGTCACCGGGTGGCACGCGGTGCCTCCCCAAGGTTCCACACCGCACCAGTACCCACCGCGGAAAGGACAGCCTGTGCCTCACCAGCCTGACTCCCGAACCTTGACGGACGCCGTACGGGCCGGCGTGGAACGCCATCCCGACCGTGCCGCCTTCGTGTACCTGCACGAGGACGGCCTGGGGATGAGGCCCGAGGAGCTCAGTTACGCCGAACTGGACCGGCGGGCCCGCGTCGTGGCCGCCCGGCTGCGCCAAGCGTCCAAGGGCGACCCTTCTCGCCCGGTCCTGCTGCTCTACCCGCCGACCCTGGACTTCGTCACAGCCTTCCTGGGCTGCTTCTACGCCGGCCGTACGGCCATTCCGGCCCCACTGCCCGACGAGCCCGGCGAACGGCTGGCCCGGGTCAGCGGCATCCTGCGGGACGCCAAGGTGGGAGCGGTCCTGACCCTCCCCCAGTACCGGCAGGCCATCAGCGCCTGGCTGGCCGCCTCGGGGGAGCAGGACGTGGTGTGCCTGTCAACCGGCGCCGACGAGGACGACGGCACCGATCCCGACCTGTGGACCCCGCCCCGGGTACGCGGCACCGACGTGGCCTTCCTCCAGTACAGCTCCGGCTCCACCAGCGAGCCCAAGGGCGTGATGGTCACGCACACCAATCTCGCCGCCAACCAGGAGGCCATCCGTTCCGCCATGAAGACGCCGCAGGGTGTCGTGGCGGGCAGCTGGCTGCCGCTCTACCACGACATGGGGCTCATCGGCATGACGCTGCAGCCGCTGTGGGTGGGAGGCACCAGTGTGCAGATGTCACCGATCTCGTTCATCAAACAGCCGGGGCGCTGGCTGCGCATGATCCACGACTACCGGGTGGAGGGCACCGCCTCGCCCAACTTCGGCTACGAGCTGTGCGTCCGGCGCGTCTCCGAGGAGCAGTCGGCGGGGCTGGACCTGTCAAGCCTGCGGGTGGCGCTCAACGGGGCCGAGCCCGTGCGCGCCGACACCCTGCGCGCCTTCGTCCGGCGCTTCGCCGGCAACGGACTGCGCGCCGAGGCCGTGCTGCCCTGCTACGGCCTGGCCGAGAACACGCTGCTGGTCTCCGGCAACGACCCCGAGTCGCCGCACCTGGAACTCGCCGTCGACGCCCAGGCCCTGGAGCAGGACGAGCTGCGCCCCGCCCGCACCGACCGACCGAGCCGCACCCTGGTCAGCTGCGGCCGCCCGAAGGACACCGAAGTGCTGATCGTGGACCCGATGACCCTGCGGGGGCTGCCCGACGGCCAGGTCGGCGAAATCTGGCTGCGTGGACCGTCGGTGGCCGCCGGCTACTGGAACCGGAGCGAGCTCACCGCCGAGACCTTCCGGGCGGTGACGGCGGACGGCCGGGCGGGCTGCTTGCGCACCGGCGACCTCGGGGCGCTGCGCGACGGGGAGCTCTATGTCACCGGGCGGATCAAGGAGATGCTCATCCAGCACGGCCGCAACCTCTACCCGCAGGACATCGAGCAGGCCGTTCAGGAGTCCGGGGACGCGTTCCGGCGTGGCGGCGGCGCGGTGTTCAGCGTCACCGACGAGGCGTCCGAACGAGCCCACGTGGTCGTGGTGCAGGAGCTCAAGGCCTGGGCGACCAGCGACGAGGAGGCCCTGGCCCGCCTCGCCGCCTCCGTGCAGGCGCTGCTCAGCCGCCAGTTCCAGCTGCCCGCGGTGAGCGTGGTGCTCGTACGGCCCGGGGTGATCCGCAAGACCACCAGCGGCAAGACGCAGCGCACGCTCATGCGGCGGCTCTTCCTCGACGGCGGCCTGCCCGTGCTGCACCAGCGCCTGGCACCCGCGGTCGTCGCCCTGCTGCCCGCCACGGACGCGGCACCCGAGCCCACCGCCGCCGTGTCTCCCCGCCCCTGAGATCCGCGTCCGAGATCCCGAGAGAGAAGTACGCCATGAGCATCGCCCCCGACACGCGTACCGCCACCCCCCAACCCCTGGACCGTCCCTTGCCGCAGGGGAACGCCCCCGACCTCGAGCTGTGGCTGACCGAACGGGTGGCCTTCCACCTGCACCGGGCGTGCGACGAGATCGACCCCGACACCCCGCTCGCCGACTACGGCATCGACTCGGTCGCGGCCATCAGCATCTGCGGCGAGATCGAACAGCACTACCGGCTCGCGGTCGCCCCCACCATCGCGTACGACTTCCCGACCGTCCACGCGATCACCGGTCACCTCGCCGAGCTCCTGGCCGACAAGGCGAAGCACGACGAGGAGCCCTCATGACCGAACGCGAACCCATCGCGGTCGTCGGCCTCGACTGCCGCTTCCCCGGCGCCCGCAACGCCCAGGAGTACTGGTCGCTCCTCATGGACGGACGCGACGGCACGGACCGTGTGCCCGAACAGCGCTGGGACGCCGACCGCTACTACGCCGCCGCGTCGGCCGCCCCGCAGAGCGCCCGCGAGGCCCGGCCGCGGGGCCGCAGCAACTCGGTGCGCGGCGGCTTCATCGCCGACCCCGATGCCTTCGACCCCGGCTTCTTCGGGATCGCCCCGCGCGAGGCCACCGCCATGGACCCGCAGCAGCGGCTGCTGCTGCAGTGCTCGTGGCGGGCCATCGAGGACGCCGCGCTCGCTCCGCAGGACCTGGCCGGCACCGAGACAGGCGTGTTCGTCGGCGTGATGGCCAACGAGTGGGCGTACCTGCAACTCGCCGACTACGACCGGATCACCGCTCGTTACGGCTCGGGCAACGGCTACTTCATGGGCGCGAACCGCGTCTCGTACCACCTCGACCTCAAGGGCCCCAGCCTGGCGGTGGACACGGCCTGCTCCTCCTCGCTCGTCGCCGTCCACCTCGCGGTGAACGCGCTGCGCGCCAAGGAGTGCGACCACGCCCTCGCGGCCGGCACCAACCTGATCATGACCCCGGTCATCAACATCTTCTACGCCCAGGCCGGCCTCTCGGCACCGGACGGCCGCTGCAAGCCGTTCAGCGCCTCCGCCGACGGGATCGGACGGGCCGAGGGCGTCGCGGTGCTGGTACTGCGCAGACTGAGCGACGCCCTGGCGGACCGTCAGCCGGTGTACGCCGTGCTGAAGGAGACCGGGATCAACCAGGACGGGCGCAGCAACGGCATCACGGCGCCCAACCGCTGGGCGCAGCAGCGGCTCATCGAGTCCGTGTGGCGGCGGGCCGGCGTCACCGCCGATGACATCCGCTTCGTGGAGGCGCACGGCACCGGGACGCTGCTGGGCGACTTCATCGAGGCCCAGGCGCTCGGCGAGCTGACCAGTGGCCGCGGCAGTGGAAGCGTCGCGCTGGGCTCGGTCAAGAGCAATTTCGGGCACGCGGAGGGCGCGGCCGGGATCGCCGGGCTCATCAAGGCCGTCCTCGCACTGCACCACCGCACGGTGCCGCCGAGTCGGTTCGCCGACGACGAGAACCCGAAACTGGATCTGTCCGGGCGCCGGCTGTCCCTGCTGAGGTCGCCGCTCAAGCTACCGTCCGGCACCGTGCACGCCGCGGTGAGCAGTTTCGGCATGGGCGGCAGCAACGCGCACGCGGTGCTGGGCTCCGCGCCCCACGCGGTCCACCACAGCCGGCACGCGGCACCGGGCGTGTTCACCCTCTCCGCCCGCACCCCGGAGCGGCTGCGCGCGAATCTGCTGGCGCAGGCCGACGCCCTGTCCCGCCGTCCCGGGAGCCAGCTGGCGCAGCTGTGCTGGACCAGCAACCGCGTCAAGTCCCGGCTGCCGCACCGCGCGGCCGTGGCAGCGGGCGATCTGCCCACGCTGGTCGCCGGGTTACGGAAGGCCGCGGAGCGCGCCGAGGGGACCGCGCGGGTGGACGGCGGGCGGCGAGGGGTGCCGTCGGTGGCGTTCGCCTTCACGGGGCAGGGCGCCCAGCACCCTCGTATGACCGCGTCCTGGTACCGGTCGTGCCCCGCCTACGCGCGCCACCTCGACGAGATCGACACGCTGCTCGCCCCGCACACCGGAGTGTCCGTGCGCGACCAGGTGCTCGACGCGGACGCGGAGGTCCAGGGCGCGCGGCTGGCCCAGCCCGCGCTGTTCGCCGTGGAGTACGCGATGGCCGCCACCCTGACCGAGGCCGGGATCAGGCCGTCGTACGTGATCGGGCACAGCATCGGCGAGTTCGCCGCCGCGTGCGCGGCCGGGGCGCTGGACGTGGCGGACGCGGCGCGGCTGGTCGCCCGGCGCGGGGCGCTGATGGAGAAGCTGCCCAAGGACGGCGGGATGCTCTCGGTGAGCCTGGGCGCCACGGAGGTGGAACCGCTGCTGGTGGGGCGGGCGCGGCTGGGCGTGGCCGCGGTCAACGGCCGGCGCAGCACCGTGATCGCCGGGGACCTCGACGAACTGGCCGCGGTGGAGAAGGAGTTGGCCGAGCGCAAGGTGTCCGTCCGGCGGCTCACCGTCTCGCATGCCTTCCACTCGCCGCTGATGCGGCCCGTGGTCGAGGAGTTCCGCCGGGAGTGCGCGGACGTGTCCGACCGGCGGCCGGCGCTCCCGGTGTTCTCGACGGTGTACGGCCGTGAGTTGAGCGGCGAGGAGACCATGGACGCCGCGTACTGGGCGCGGCAGATCACCGAGCCGGTCCGGTTCGCCGAGGCCGCGGGCGCGCTCCTCGCCACCGGCGTCACCCATGTGGTGGAGATCGGCCCGCGCGCGGTGCTCACCCCGCTTCTGTCGACGTTGCGGGCGGAAGGGGACCATGCCGTGAGTCTGCACAGCGCGCACCCGGGAGAGCACGCTCCCGGACACCGCCCCCAGGAGCTGTTCGGGGAGCTGTGGTGCGCCGGTCTCACGCCGGACTGGGACCTGCTGTACGACGCGGCGGACCGGGTGCCGCGCCGACTGCCGCCGTACCTGTTCGACGAGTCGTTCCGGTCCTGGCGCTCCGGTGCCGCCCCCGGACATCCGGAACCGTCCACGCCATCAGTCCCCCTTGGCGCGGACACCGCCGCGGTACCGAGTGGCGCGGACCGCGGGGAATCGTGCCCGCCGGCCCCGGCGGGGGCCCCGCCCGACCCCCTCGCCGTGCTGACACGCCGTCTGGTGTGCCGGGTCGGCGGGCACGACCCGCAGCACGTGCACGACCACGACCGGCTCCACGAGGACCTGGGCTTCGACTCGATCCGGGTCATGGAGCTGAAGACCCGAATCGAGGACGCACTGCCGCAGCTCGGGTCGCTCCCGATCGAGGATCTGCTCGCCAGCCTGCGCACGGTGGCCGACCTGGTCGCGTACCTGCGCGGCCAACTCCCCCACGGCTCCGCCACCCCCCTTCCCATGACCATGGAAGGAACACGTTGATGGCACCTCCCACCGCGTACCTGGCCTCGGTCGGCACCTGCCTGCCCGGGGACCCGGTGGACAACGCGACCCTGGCCAAACTCGTCGGCGTCGACGAGACATGGGCCGAGATGTTCACCGGCAACATCAGCCGGTACTTGGCCGTCGACCTGGCGACCGGCCAGATACGGCACAGCCTGGCCGACATCGCGACGACCGCGGCCGACCGGGCGCTGGCGGAGGCCGGCCTGGAGCCGGGGGACGTCGACTGCGTCGTACTGGGCACGGCCACCCCGGACCATCTGATGCCCGCCACGGTGAACCTGGTCGCGGACCGGCTCGGCGTCGACAACGTCCCCACGTACCAGCTCCAGTCCGGTTGCGCCGGTGCCGTACAGGCCCTGGACGTGGCCCGCACCCTGCTGCTGGCCGGACGCTGCACCACCGCGCTGGTGATCGGCGGTGACGTGTGTGCCAAGCATCTTCAGACGGACTTCGACCCCGGCAGCCGTACCTCCGCCGAACTCGTCAACTACGTGCTCTTCGGCGACGGGGCCGGCGCGGCCGTGCTCAGCACCGAGGCAAGGGGCCAGGGCATCGAGATCCGGCAGGTGCTCAACCGGCTGGTGGGCCTGGGCCGGGAGCCCGGCCAGGTCATCGACTGGTTCGGGCTCGGCGACCGGCACAGCGACCGCACGGCTGTCTTCGAGGACTACAAGGCGATCGAGGCGTCGGTGCCGGTCATGGCCGGGCAGATGTTCTGGGAGCTCCTGGACGACCTCGGCTGGAGCGCCGACGCAGTGGACTTCCTGCTGCCCCCACAGCTCTCCGGCCGGATGAGCGACCGCATCTCCGCGGGCATGCCCGCCCCGGAAGCCCGGCGTGTCAACGTGGTGCGCACCGTCGGGAACAACGGCAACGCCCTGCCGTTCCTCCAGCTCGCCGAGCTGCTGCGGCAGTGGGACGGCCCCGGGCGCGCGGTCGCGGTCGCCATCGAGTCCAGCAAGTGGATCAAGTCGGGTATCGCCCTGGAGCGTTCATGACCGAGACCGGGAACCGCACCTTCGGCGCCTCCGGCACCTGGCACGACCCCCAGGCTCTCGGCACCCTGCGCGCCCTGCATCGGGCGGGCACGCTCGCCACGGAGTACGGACGGGTACCGGCCCTGCTGGCACGCATGCCCGCGACCGACCTGCCGGCCGCGGGCCAGCTGCTGGCCCGGCTCGATGCGAAGGAGGTATGCCGCCACGCCGACGTGCCGGTGGTCACGGTCACCGTCACGGGCCACTCCACGGTAGCCCCCCTTGTGGCCCCCCTCACCGCCGAACTGGCCCGACACGGGCTGCTGTTGGAGGCGAGAGTCGCACCGTACGGTTCTTATCTGCAGGACCTGATGCGGCCCGCGGCGGCCGGCGAGGAGCAGCCGCAACTCACGCTGTGTCTGCTCGACGCGCACACGGTCTTCGACGACGTCACCGTGCCCTGGCGGGTCGAGGACGTCGAGGCAGCGGCACGGGCCCGGCTCTCGCTCGTCGCCGGCGCCGTGCGCACCCACCAGGAGGCCGGGCGTGGCCTGCTCGTCCTCAACACCGTGCCTCTGCACCGCCGTTACACCCACCAGCTGGTCGACCTGCGCTCCCGCGCCCGGCTCGGCGCGGTGTGGCGGGACTTCAACCTCGGTCTGCTGTCCCTCGCCGAGCAGCACCCCGGGGTGGTCGTCGTGGACCTCGATCCGCTGGTGGCCGAGGGCGTTCCCGCGTGCGATCCACGCACCGCGCAGTACGCCCGCGCCCGGCTGTCCGACGCGCTGCTCGCCGCCTACGCCCGGGAGGCCGCCCACGTCGTCCGCGCGCGCCTGGGCCGCACCCGCAAGTGTCTGGTGCTGGACCTGGACGGCACGCTGTGGGGAGGGGTGCTCGGCGAGGACGGGCCCGGCGGCGTCGACCTCGGCTCCGGCCTGCGGGGCGAGGCCTTCCAGGAGTTCCAGCGGGTGCTCGGGCAACTCGGCGCGCAGGGCGTGCTGCTGGCGGTGAGCAGCAAGAACGACACCGACGCGGTGCGCGAGATGCTGCGCACCCATCCGGCCATGGTGCTGCGTGAGGACGACTTCGTCCGCGTCAACGCCAACTGGAAGGCGAAGCACGACAATCTCCGCGACATCGCCGACCGGCTCGGGCTCGGCCTGGACAGCTTCGTCTTCGTCGACGACAGCCTCTTCGAGTGCGGGCTGGTCGCCGAGCAGCTGCCCGAGGTCGCCGTCGTCCGGGTCGACGAGGAGCCCGCCCTGCACCCCTCGGCGCTGCTGGCCGACGGCTGGTTCGACCTGTTCGAGCTCACCGAGGCCGACCGGGAACGGGCCGGCCGCTACCGCACCGAGGCCCTGCGGCAGGAATTCCGCGAGGACTTCGGTTCCTACCAGGACTATCTCGAAGGACTCGGGCTGGAGGTCCTCCTGCGGCCGCCGGAGGAGTCGGAGATCGCCCGGGTCTCCCAGCTCACGCTGCGCACCAACCAGTTCCACCTGGCCACCGAACGCCTTCAGGTCCCGCAGGTGTCGGCGCGGATGGAGCGCCCGGGGCTGCACGTGATCGCGGTGCGGGCGCGCGACCGGTTCGGCGACCACGGCCTGGTCGGCGCCCTGTTCCTGCGGCGCGACGCGGAGGTGCTGCGCATCGACAACTTCGTCCTCAGCTGCCGGGTGTTCTCCCGGGGCATCGAGAGCGCCTGCGTGACGGCGGTGCTGGAGTTCGCCCGTGACACCGGCGCGGGCGCCGTGACGGGCCGCTATCGGCCCACGCCCCGCAACTCCGCGTTCGCCTCCTTCTATGCCGAGCACGGCTTCGCCGTCACCGGCACCGATCCGGACCACCCCGACGCCGTCACCCTGCGGCACGACCTCGGCGACATCACCCCTGCCCCCGCCCATCTGCGGCTGCAAGCCGCGTTCGGGCCGTTCGACGGAGACTCCGCATGACCACTGCCCTCGCCGACACCGAAGAGTTCCGCACGCTCCTGGAGGAGGAACTCGGCCTGCAGGTCCGGGCCGAGGATCTCGACCGCCCCCTGGACGACTTCCCCGACTGGGACTCGGTGCTGCTGCTGCGGCTGGTGACCGTCGTGGAGAACCTCGTCGGCCGGCCCATCCCAGTGGTCGACCTGCTGGAGGCGAGGACCTTCCGGCAGATGTACGAAGTGGTGGCGGGCCGGTGACCACCCCCCAGGTCGATCCCGCACTCGTATCCGCCGAACCCGGAACCTGCCTGCACTTCCGCGCCCTGTTCCTCGACACCCAGCTGGACCTCGTCCTGTCCCCCGGCTTCGGCAGGCGGATGCGGGCCGGACTCGCCCGCCTCGTCACCGGCGGTGGGAACGGGCCGGGGACCGGCGGCGCGTCCGAGGTCCCGGCGCGTGTCCCGGAAGAGGCACGTGTCCCCGAAGAGAAAGGAACGGCCCGGTGATCCCCGTAGCCGAGTTGCGCAGGTTCGCCCTTCCCCACGCGTACGCCCAGGGCATCCCCGCAGATGTCGTCCACCGGGTGATGCGGAACCTCGATGAGGACGCCAAGGGCGAAGGCCCCGGCGTCTGGACCCACGAGTGGTCGTCGCTCGCGAAGGCGGCCGAGGCACGCGGCCGCGATCTGGACGCGGTTCGCTACTACACGATGGCCCGCTTCCCGTACGTCGACGGGCCGAGCCGGCAGGCGGCACAGAGCGCCGGTGTGGAGGCCTTCGACCGCTGGCGCAAACGCGTCCGCGGCATCTCCCGGCTCGATCTGCCCTTCGACGGGGCGGGCTTCGCCTGCTGGGCCGCCGGGCTGTCCCAGCGCAGCAGGCTCCCGCTCATCCTCGTTCTGGGCGGCGTCACCAGTACGAAGGAGCAGTGGGCTCCGGTGCTGGCCGGAGCCGACCGGCTCGGCGCGGCCGTCGTGGTCACGGAACTGCCAGGCGTCGGCGAGAACACCCTCACCTACGGATCGGACAGCACGCGCATGCTCACGTATCTCCTCGACCTGCTCGGCCGTGCCGCCGACGCCTCCCGTACCTGTGTCGTGGGCCTGAGCTTCGGCGGGCATCTCGCCCTGCGACACGCGCTGGAGGACGATCGCATCCGGGGACTGGCGACCGCCGGGGCCCCGGTGCGCGACTTCTTCACCCGCGCCGCGCACCTCACACCGCTGCCCCGCCTGATGACGCTGACCCTGTCCCATGTGATGCGGACGCCGGTGGACCGGCTCCCGGCCGCCCTCGCCGACTGGGGCGTCGACGAGGAGGGGCTGACCCGACTGCGCACCCCGGTCGCGTACGCGGCGAGCCGCGACGACGAGGTCGCGCCGCCGTCCGACGTCCGGTTGCTGGAGCAGACCGTGCCGCACCTGCGCCTGGTCGAGAACGACGCCCTCGGCGGCCGGCCCGACCAGGCCGCCGAGACCCGGCTGTGGCTGCTGTCGCAGGCGCTGCGCATGGCCGGCACGGCGAGCGGCATCCGCCGGGCCGCCTCGGCCCGGGCCCGGGTCCTGCGCACACGCCGCCGCCTCGCCCGTACATCGCCCGGAGCCCCTGCATGACCACGACGGCTCCGACGTCCTGCCTCGGCCGGGCGCCCCGCGAGGGCGCCCGGCTCAGGCTGTTCTGCTTCCACCACGCGGGCGGCGGCGCCTCGTTCTTCAGCTCGTGGCCCGGTCGCCTTCCGTTCGACGTCGACGTCCTGCCGGTGCAGTTGCCGGGCCGCGAGGCGCGCTACCGCGAGCCCCGCTTCCAGGACGCCGGCGAGGTCGTCGAGGCCCTCGGGCGCGAACTCGCGCCTCGGCTCGACGAGGGGCCCTGGGCCGCCTACGGCCACAGCATGGGCGCGATGGTGGCCTTCGCGCTGACGGCGGCCCGGCTGCGCGCGGGCGGCCGCCCTCCCGAGGCCCTGTTCCTCGGGGCGTACGCGGCGCCGTACGTGTCGCCGTCGCTGCCGCCGCCCGACCGGTACGACGACCACGAACTGGCCCGTCTCCTGGTGGACTTCGGCGGGCTGAGTCCGCGGTTCCTCGGACGGGACGACTGGCTGCGGGTGCTGCTGCCCATCCTCCGCGACGACCTGCGGGTCTGCGCGACCCACCACCGGGCGGGACTGCCGGACCCGGACGACGAACGGGCCCGGCTGCCGCTCCACGTCGAGGCTTTCGCGGGCGTCGACGACCCGCTCGTCACCCCGGGCGCGGTGCGGGCCTGGGGGAGGTACGTGAACAGCTTCCGCATGACCACCGTCCCCGGCGGTCACTTCTTTCCGCGCCAGGCACCCGATCCGTTCTTCGACCGGCTCAGCCCTTCGCTGGCCCGGCTTCTCGCGGGACTGGGCGGACCACCTTCGGCACCCGGTTGATGCGTCGTTGGATGTCGTCGGCGTTCTTCTCGTACAGCCTGGGCTGCTCCTGGACGCCCGGCATGACCCACAGCGGGCGTGACGAGGCGTCGGCGAAGCGGAGTCCGAGGGTGTCGGGCCGCAGTCCGGTCAGGGTGAGCGCGAAGGGTTCCAGGTAGTCGATGCCGGCGTCCGAAGTGAGCCGGAACGGCCGGTCGTGGCCCGGGTAGACCACGTCGGACACGGTAAGGACCCGTTCGATGCTGCGGGCGGCCTGGTCGGCGTCCCAGAAGACCAGGGGGTTGCGTTTGGTGAGGGCGACGTACGCGAAGTGCAGGGCGTCGCCGGTGATGGTGGCGCGCCCCCGCTCGGTCTGCACGACCACGCCGATGCTGCCGGGCGAGTGGCCGGGCAGGCCGATGACGTCCACGCCCGGGATGATCTCCTCCCCGTCCGTGACCTCGCGGACGGGGAGTTGTTCGAGGAGCAGCCCCGTCCAGGCGGGCGTGGCCCAGTCGTTGGCGTGCGGGGTGTGCGCGTACCGGCGCTCGTCGGGGTGGAGGACGAGGGTGGCCTGCGGGAACAGGTCGATGTTCTGGACGTGGTCCCAGTGGGCGTGGGTGAGGACGACGGTGTCGATGTCCTCGGCGTCGAGGCCGTGTGCGGCGAGCGCGTTCCACAGGAAGGGGCGGCGGCCGACGTGGGCGGCGTCGACGAGGATGTTCCGGTGCCGTCCGGCGGCGTCCGGGCCGCGTACCAGGAACACCCCGCAGAAGGCGGGATAGCCCTGGTCGGTGTCGATGGCGAAGCCGGGCAGGAGGATGTCGATCGTCGGCATGGAACTCCCTTGGTCGGTGGGCGGGTTGCCCGCTTTCACTGGTCCTGCAGGGCGTACGGCCCGCTTTCACTGGTCCTGCAGGGCGGTACGGATCGCGTCGAGGCCGGCCGGGTTGACGAGGGTGGACAGGTCACCGAGCGCCTCGCCGGTGACGAGGCTGCGGATGAGCCGCCGCATCACCTTGCCGTTGCGGGTCCTGGGCAGCTCCGGTACGGCGACCACCCGGCTGGGCCGGAACGCGGGGCCGAGCGCGTGGGCCACCCGTGCGCGGATCCGCTCGGCTTCCGGTGCGCCGAGGGGCCGCCCGGCCGCCGGGACCGCGAAGCACCACACGGCCTCGCCCTTGACGGGGTGCGGTATCCCGACCGCGGCCGCCTCTGCGACGGCCGGGTCGCCGACGACGGCGTCCTCGACCTCGGCGGGCCCGAGGCGTTTGCCGGCCACCTTGATGACGTCGTCGAGGCGGCCGTGGACGAACCACTCGTCACCGGTCCGGGAGACGAGGTCGCCGTGGGACCAGCGGCCCGGCCTCCGGCCGAAGTAGGTGTCGGCGAAGCGCTCCCGCGCTCGCCACAGTCCCCGGGTCATGCCGGGCCAGGAGTGCCGCACGACCAGTTCACCGACGTGTCCTTCGGGCGGCTCGGTGTCCTGGTCGTCCTCGATCGCCGCGTCGATGCCCAGGCAGGGCCCCGAGAAACTGCACGGCGACTGGGGCAGGGTGGGCGCGGAGGCGAGCAGGGATCCGCCGACCTCGGTGCCGCCGCAGATGTTGATCACCGGGCAGCGTTTGCCGCCGAAGTCGGCGAAGTACCAGCGCCACGCCTCCTCGGTCCACGGCTCGCCGGTGGAGCCGAGGACGCGCAACCGGGACGGTGCCGGAGGCTTCGGGTCGCGGCCCATCAGCATGCGGGCCAGGCTGGGCGAGCTGCCGAAGACGGTGACCCCGTGGTCGTCGAGCAGCCGCCACAGGCGGGTGACGTCCGGATGGTCGATCGCGCCCTGGTACGCCAGGACGCAGGCGCCGGCGAGGGTGGCGCCCACGGCGACGAGCGGGAACATGATCCAGCCGGGGTCGGTGACCCAGAAGGCCACGTCGTCCGGCCGCAGGTCGAGGTTGTACCGGGTCTCGCTGCCGACCTGGACCGGGAAGCCGCCGTGGGTGTGCATCGCGCCCTTGGGGCGCCCGGTGGTGCCCGAGGTGTGCAGCAGGAGGAAGGGGGTGCCGGTGGGGAGCGAGACGGTCTCGGCGGGCTCGGCGCCGGAGAGGCTGTGCCAGGTCGTCGTCGCGGGCCCCGGCGAGGCGGTCGGCTCGTCCTGCGACACGTCGCCCGTCTCTTCCTGAACGACGACGAGATGACGTACGCACGTGGCCTTTTCCAGTGCTGTACGGGCCACCGTCTCCATGTCGTACCGGCGGCCGTGCCGGGTGGCGGCCGCCGCGGTGACCAGGACCTTCGCCCCGGCGTCGACAAGCCGTACGGCGATCGCCTCGGTGCCGAAGCCGGAGAACAGCGGCACCAGCACGGCGCCGATGCGCGCGCAGGCGAAGAGCAGGACGAAGGCCTCGGGACCGGTTGGCAGATACCCGGCCACCCGGTCGCCCTGCACGACCCCGAGGGCGCGCAGTCCGCCTGCCACCCGGGCGCTGCGGGCGGCGACCTCGTCGTACGTGAGAACCCCCTTCGTGCCGTCCTCCCGCTCCCAGCGCAGTGCGGGAGCCCGCCCGCGCCCCTGCCGTAGATGGCGGTGGAGACAGGAGTCCACGAGGTTGGTGTGTCCGCCCGGGAACCAGCGGGTGGAGGCGATGCCTCCGGTGTCGTCGCACACGCGCGTCGGCGGCGTGTGCCAGACGATGCCGATGTCCGCCGCGGCCCGTTCCCAGAACCACTGGGGGTGGGTGACGGACCTGGTCTGCAGTTCGCGGTAGCCGCCGTCGATGCCGTGCTTGCGGCAGAAGGCCGCGATGTTGCCGTGTTCGGTGAACTCCGGCGTGGGATGCCAGACGTACTCGCTCATCGGGTCCCGTCCGGGTTCTCGATCAGTGCGGCGATTCCCTGGCCGCCGCCGATGCACAGGGCGATCACGGCCAACCGGCCGCCCGTGCGGCGCAGTTCGTGAGCCGCCTTGAGCAACAGGACGGTTCCCGTGGCGCCGATGGGATGGCCGAGGGCGATCGCCCCGCCGTTCGGGTTGACGCGGTCCGGATCGAGCTTGAGTTCGTCCATGACGGCCAGGACCTGGGCGGCGAACGCCTCGTTGAGTTCGATCACGTCGATCGCGTCCAGGGTGAGGCCGTTGCGATGCAGCAGGCTGCGGATCGCCTCGGCCGGGGCGACGCCCATGATCTCCGGCTCCAGCGCGGTGACGACCGCGTCGCGCAGCCGGCACAGCGGTGCGGCGCCGGGGGTGAGATCGGCCGAGCGCATCAGCAGCACGGCGGCGGCGCCGTCGTTGATGCCGGCGGAGTTCCCGGCGGTGATCGTGCCGTTCTGCGAGAACACGGGAGCCAGGCCGGCGAGCTTGTCCACCGTCGTGCCGGGCCGGGGATGTTCGTCCCGCTCCACGACGCCGCCCGGGGTGGCCACGGGCACGATCTGCTCGTCGAAACGTCCCTCGCGGACGGCGACGGCGGCCCGGCGCTGACTCTCGGCGGCCCACCCGTCCTGGCGCTGCCGCGAGATGTCGTACCGGTCCGCCACCACCTCGCCCGTCATGCCCATCGGGTAACGCCCGAAGGGGTCGGTGACCAGGGAGACGGTGCCGTCCACGGTCGGCTCTCCCGGCACCTCGTCGGGGGCCCGTTCGCTGTAGTCGAGCAGCGGCTGACGGGTCATCGACTCGTTGCCGCCCGCCACGACGACGTCCGCCTCGCCGAGGGTGAGGCTCTGCGCGGCCGACCAGACGGCCTGCAGTCCGGACCCGCACAGCCTGTTGACGTTGTACGCGGGGGTCGTCACGGGTAGCCCGGCGGCCAGGGACGCACGCCGGGCGTTGAACGCGTCAGGGCCCACCTGGCCCACGCAGCCCAGGACGACCTCGCTCACGGCGCCGAGGTCCAGCCCACCGCCGACGACCGCCTCGCGGATCACGAGGGCGCCCAGCCGGTGCGCGGGAGTCGAGCTCAGTGCGCCCTTGTATCGACCGATCGGGGTACGCGCCCCGTGGACGACGGCGATGTCTACGGGCATCGGGGGTCACTCCTTCGCTGTGGGCTCCGTGTCCGCACCGGACTCGGCGGACACGCTGGAGGCGGCGGACGCGCTGGACGTCGCCGGGTGTGCGGCGAGCAAGGTGAGGGCGTCCCGGTCGGGTCGGATCAGGAGCGCCGAGACCACGGCACCGGCGATCAGCAGACAGGCGGCCAGGTCGAAGGCCCGGCCGTAGCCGGCGGCCTCGGTGGGCGCCGCGTCGATGATCCGCCCGGTGACATAGGGGGCGAGCAGGCTCGAGAGGGCGGCGAGGGCGTAGGAGAGGCCCAGGGCGGCGCTGCGCCGGCCGGCCGGGCAGATGTCCGCGATCGCCGCGTTGGTCAGGGGGGTCTGTCCGTTGCCCGCGGAGAACGCCAGGACCAGCAACGGCAGCAGGAGGGCGGCGGGACCGGCCCGAGTCGCGAGTAGCAGACACACGCCGGCGAGAAGCGGCAGCAGCGCGCCGACCAGTCCCTGCGCGACCCTGGCGGTCACCCCTCTCCGCAGCAGCCGGTGCGCGACGGCTCCCGCGGTGAGGACCAGGACGGCCATGGACAGGGCCGGCAGCCCGACGATCCCGCTGATCTCCGCGTCGCTGAAGCCCACTTCTTCCTCCAGGAAGAGCGGCAGCCAGGCGAAACCCAGGGAGAGCGTCCACATGACCGCGAAGGTGGAGAAGGTGGCCCCGAGCCAGGTGCCCGTTGTGACGATGCGCCGGAAGGGGACCGTGGGGCGCGCCCCGTCGGCGGAGACCGTCGGGACGTCCCCTGCCGACGGTTCGTCGTCTGCCGGTCCGGGGCCCAGGTGTGCGGCGTACGGCCCGCCGCCGCCGACCCTCAGCCAGACCAGGGTCCACACCACCCCGGCGGCCCCGAGCAGGCCGAACGCGGCCCGCCAGCCGAGGGTGTTGGTGACCAGGACGACCAGCGGGGCGGCCAGGACGGTGCCCCCCGCGCCGCCGGCGACCACGACGGCCGAGGGCAGCGCGCGCCGCTTCTGCGGAAACCAGGTGAACGCCGTGTAGTTGGCCAGCGGGAAGCCCGGCCCCTCACCCGCACCGAGCACGACCCGGGTGGCGACGAGGGCTCCGAATCCTGTGGCGGGGAGGAGGATCGGCAGTTGCGCCGCCGCCCAGACGAGGGCGAGCACGGCGAGCAGGGGCCGGGCGCGGATGCGGTCGCCCAGGAAGCCGACCGAGACGGCCGAGAGGCTGAACAGGAGGTAGAAGCTGCTGGCGATGGTGCCGAACTCGGTGGCGGAGAGCCCGAGGTCGTCCTTGATGGGGCCCGCGGTCAGGCCGAGGACGGCCTTGTCAGCGGCGTTGACGACGATGAAGAACGCCAGCAGGACCAGGACGGTGCGGGCCCGGCGGCGGGTGCCGTCCGCCGTGGCCGACCGGGTGTCCGCCCCAACGGTCATGCGCGGGCCAGACGTTCGTCGAGCCAGTCGAAGACCCGCTGGTGAAAGCGGAGTGCCGCGCCCTCCTGACAGTGTTCGCCGGCCCCTTCGGCGACGGTGAACAGCATCAGCTCCTTCGCGCAGCGCAGCGCCTCGTACACCCGCCGGGCCTCGCCGTGAAAGGGCAGGTCGTTCTCCGCGTCGAGGACGAGCGTGGGGCAGGTGATGAGGGCGGCCGCGGTGTCGAGGCTGTACGGCGCGCAGGCGCGCAGCGCCTCGGGGGGCGTCTTGGCCCCGAAGACCCACATGCCGTGCCGCAGGAACCAGCGCGCCTGGGTGCTCTGGGCCAGGGTGACGGCCAGCGCGGGCCCGGCCACGTCGTCCCGGCCGTCCGTCACCCACTCGCCGAGGTAGGGCGGAATGCCGCGAAGGGGCACCTCGTAGAAGTCGTAGACCCCGTTGTGCAGGACGCACGCGGCGAAGCGGTCCTCGAAGGCCGTGGCGCGGGCGGCCAGCAGTCCGCCGAAGCTGGTGCCCCACAGCACAAGCCTCTCAGGGTCCACCTCCGGGCGGGTCAGGGCGTGGTCCACCACGGGCGTGACCACGTGTTCCCAGTCCGGCCGGAAGACCAGTCCCTGCTCCCGCCGGACGGACTGCTGGCCGGGGCCTTCGAAGGCGAGGACGTGGTAGCCGCGGCGCAGTGCCCCGCCGGCCGCCATGAAGTACAGCTCCTCCAGGGTGGAGTCGTATCCGCCGTGGTGGATGACGGTGGGCCGACTGCGGCCCGTGTCGTCCACGAGGAACAGATATCCCGGGAGGGTGGAGTCCTCGTAGGGGATCCGCAGGGGCACGACCGGAGTGTCGAACAGCTGTGCCGCCTGCGCGAAGGTCTGCCGCGAGCACCGGGCGAGGCGGGCCGACTCGAGGTCGGAGTCCCGGTCCTCGACGCGGAAGAAGTCGGCCGTGCGGTAGTAGTTCGAGGCCCGCAGGAGGGACTCGCGGGCGCTGACCCGGTGGCCGGCGGCGAGTGCCTCGGCACCGACACGGTGGAGGCGTTCGGCGACGGCGGTCCACGCCCGGCACCAGGCCTCCTCGTCGCCGTCGGGGATGTTGCGGCAGGCGGCCAGGACCTCGCCGAGATCGGCGCCCGCGTAAGCGGCGTGCCCGGCCGTGCGCAGCGCCTGGAAGGAGAACGCCGCGTCGTCGAAGAGGAACTTCATCGGGACCCCTTTCGAGATGGAACGGAACAGAGCCGTTCCGTCTCGCGCCGGAACGTACACCCGGCCCGAACGGAACGCAACCGTTCCGTTCGGTGTTAATCTCCCGCAGTGGAATCGACCAGCCGTGACGACGTCGACCGCAGGCCCACGGGCTCCGCGGTCCTGCGGGAGTCCGTGACCGAGACGATCAGGCGGGCGGTGTTCGAGGAGCTCGCCCAGACCGGGTTCGCGCGGATGTCGATGGAGGCCGTGACCCGCCGGGCCCGCGTCGGCAAAGCGGCCCTCTACCGCCGCTGGCCCTCCAAGGAGGCGATGGTCGTGGAGCTGGTGTCCGAGGCCGCCGCCGAACACCTCCCCGCGACGGCCGGCTCCGGGTCACTGCGCGACGACGTCGAACGGTTCGTCCGGGACACCATGGCCGACCTCCGCCATCCACTCGTCGGCCGGATCGTCCCCGACCTGGTCGCCGAGTCGGCCCGCAACCCCTCGCTGAGCGCCGCGCTCCACGAGGCGGTCCTCGCCCCCCGGCGCGCCGCGGTGGCGACGGTGCTGCAGCAGGCGATCGACCGCGGAGAGCTGCCGGCCGACATCGACATGAGCCTGGCCGTCGACCTGTTCGGCGCCCCGTTGTACTTCAGGATGCTCGCGGTCGGCGGACCCACCGACGAGGCCTACGTCGCCCGCCTCACCCGCGCCGTCCTCGCGGCACTCGCCGCCAGCCGCTGAGCGAGGCCCCAAGTCGCGACGCACTCGCGCGCGTCACCGGACGCGGGTATGAGGCAGGCGTGCGGCGCCGAGAGCTGTCGTGCCGGGACCATCTGCGTGAAGAGGTACCTCCCGGCGTCGAACTTGTCGGCGACGGCGGCCCGTTGGGGCGGGCTTCCGGGAGCGGTGATCTCGACGCGATCGCCGACCCGGGTCTGCCGGATCCGTGTCCAGGCCGCATCACATCGCGCGCCGAACCTGATCTCGAGCCCGGCCCCCGCGCGGGTGCGCCGGCCGGCCGGCGTGCGCGCGTCCCGCCCGCAGGCCATGCCTCCAGGAGGGCCATCCTGGAGACCTCGTCGGCCCCGTTGGAGGTCGGTTCCGGACTGTCGGGCCGTGCGAAGGGCGGCCGCCTCGCGCACAGCATCCCGGCCGCGGACGAGGCGGCGGCCGCCGAGGACCTTGCGGCGGAGGTGGTCGGCAATGGCCGCGCCAACCACGCAGGGCTCGGCGACGGCGACGTCCTGCGCGCCGTCGTCAACGAAACGAAGCTGCCGCCCGACAACGAGGCCGACACCGACGGCAACCGCCACTTCTACGCTTCGAGTGCATCGACCTCGGCGACGGCAGGGACCCCTGGCCCCAGCCCCTGCCCCTGCCCCTGCCCCTGCCCCTGCCCCTGCCCCTGCCCCCGCCCGAGTACGAGGCGCTCCCGGGCGCCGGTTCCTTCCAGATCGGCCGCCGCGACCCGCTGATCACCGCCATGGGCAAGCACCTGGTCGCGGAGGGCTGCGGCCGTTTACCCGAGCACGCAATCTCCACCGGATGCTCGGTCCGTGGGCGCCGGACGGCCTTCCCGGCCCGGCACCTGTCCACGGGGAGCTATAGACCGGACCGTCCTAAAATGGAACAAATGATCCGGGGATGATCGAGGGCGACGTGTCGGCCAACGGTGTGGCATCGAACTTGTACCCGTTCGGCGCCGCAAGTGTCGGCGAAGCGCCCGAGCGTGATGACGCGCTGGTCAGTGCCATCGTCGGTGCCGCGGAGCTGACCGGAGCGCATGCCGGAAGCGTGTTTCTGCTCTCCGGCGACCAACGCTCGCTCGTAGTGGCCGCGTCGTGCGGGTCGCCGCCCTCCCTGCTCAGCGGGTGGCGTCGGATCCCGGTGCACAGCGGTCTGCCGGTGGCGGAGGCGTACCGCTCCGGGCGCATGGTCCATCTGGCCGGCGCGGAGGAGACGATGCGGCGCTTCCCGCAGCTCTCGGTCGCCCTGCCCTACCCGTTCGGCTCCGCATCGGTCCCCGTACGGGCGGGCGAGCGGACCTTCGGCACCATGGCCGTGGTGTGGACGGCCAGGCCGGACGGCACAGGGCTGTCGAGGGCGCAGCGCCGGAAGCTGCGCGCCGCCGCCGACCGGCTGGGCGCCACCCTCGCCGAACTGCGGGCCCGCGGCGCGCTCGGTGAGTACGACGAACGGACGGCCCCGGTAGTGGTCCCGCTGCCATCCACCCCGGTGATCCGGGTGGGCCTGTTCGACTGGAATCTCGACACCGGAGCCCTCACGGCCGACGACGAGCTGTGCGCGATCTTCGGAATGCCGCCCCGCGAGTTCGACGGACGGGCGGCCACCCTCGCGGCCATGATCGAGCCCGCGGATCTGCCCGGCTTCCGGTCCGCCGCCCGTGCCGCGGTCCAGGAACGCCACGTACTGGCACACTGCCTGCGCATCCGGGACGGCCGCAGAGGCCACCACACCGTCGAGCTGTGGGGCCGGGTGCCCGAGAGCCCTGACGACCTGGAGGCCTCGGCCCATCTGGTCGGCGCCGTACTCGACTCCGGGAGCCGCATGGCCGCCGTGGCGGCGATCGAGCAGCTCGCGGACGGCTTCTTCGCGCTCTCGCCCGACGGGCGCCTCGCCTACGCCAACCACAGCCTGGAGAATCTGCTGCGGGTCCGACAGGACGAACTGCTCGGCCGACGCCCCTGGGACGTCCTGCCCTGGCTGGCCGATCCCGTGTACGAGGACCGCTACCGGGCCGCCCTGGTCTCCCAGCAACCGGTCTCCTTCCTGGTCCGCCGACCACCGGCCACATGGCTGGTCTTCTCCCTCCACCCGGGCGCTCAGGGCATGACGGGGTGGGTGGCACCCGTGCGACAGCCCGTACCGGCCGACACCGGCCCCGGTGCAACCCTCGCGGAAGGGGGGCCGCCCGCCTCCTGGTCGCCTCCGCCCGCGGCCCCGCGCGTGGGTTCCCTCTACCGGGTGCTCACGCTGGGCAGCGCGCTCACCGAGGCGGTCACCGCCCACGAGGTGTTCGAGGCCGTCGCCGAGCAACTGCTGCCCGCTTTCGGCGGTCAGAAGCTGGCGATCGCCGTGGTGGAGGAGCGGCGCCTGCGCCTGCTCGATCAGCGCGGCTACTCGAGGCGCTTTCTCGCCCGGTTCGAAGGCACTCCGTTGCATGCCCGTCTCCCCGTGACGGACGCGCTGACCTCCGGGACCCCGCTGTTCGTCGAGTCCCGTGAGGAGCTTCTCGAGACCTACCCCGGGATCACGGTCAGTCCATCCAACTCCTGGGCGTTCCTGCCCTTGATCGCCTCGAACCGCCCGGTCGGCGTCTGCCTGCTCGGCTTCGACGACGTCCACCGATTTCCCGACGAGGAGCGCGGAGTCCTCACCGCACTGGGCGGCCTGATCGCCCAGGCCCTGGAACGCGCCAGGCTCTACGACGCCGAATTCGCCCTCGCCCGCGGCCTGCAGAACGCGCTGCTGCCGCACCGGCTGCCCACACTGCCGGGCCTTGATGTCACCGGGCGCTATCTTCCGGGCACCCGAGGGATGGACATCGGCGGCGACTGGTACGACGTCATCCCCACCGGTGACGAGGTCGCGCTGATCGTCGGGGACGTGGAGGGGCACAACGTCGCCGCCGCGGCCGCCATGGGCCAGCTGCGCAGCGCGGTGCGGGCCTTCGCCACCGCCGGCCACCGGCCGAGCGACGTCGTCGCCAACACCAACCGGCTCCACATGGACCTCGACCCGGAGCTACTCGCAAGCTGCTGCTATGCCCGCCTCCATCCTCGTTCGGGTGTCGTGCGCCTCGTCCGTGCCGGCCACCCCCCGCCCTTGCTGCGCCTGCCCGACGGACAGGCCGAAGTCCTGGATGTGCCCGGCGGCCCGCTGCTCGGCATCGACGCAGCGGCACACTTTCCGGAGTCCGAGCTGCGCCTCGTACCCGGGTCGGTCCTGGCCCTGTACACGGACGGACTGATCGAGAGGCGTGACTCGGACATCGATTCCGACGTCGACCGACTCCGGGCGTCACTGGCCCGCATGGGCGGGGGCCGCCTGGAGGATCTGGCCGACGCGCTGCTGCGGGACGCCCGCCGGTCCGCCGACAGGGCGGACGACATCGCCCTCCTGCTCACCGGGTACGCCCCGCCACCGCAGACGGCGACAAAGCCGGCGTCCGCACACGCCGACTCCGGCCCGTCGCCGTGAGGCAGCAGGCTCTCCGACGCCGCTGTCCCCTGCCCCAGATGACGTGCCCAAGGCAGGCAGGGGGGTGGTCCGCCGGCGAGCCTTGGCTGACGAGGCTGACGAGGTGGCGCCGCCAGGAGATCAGTCCGGCGCGGCGCGGATACCCGGTGCTCAGGGCGATGTTCTCCGCGACCGACACCAGCAACACCGACCCACATCTGCGCCGAGCCCGCTCGCGCCGCTCCGCCGCCGCCCGGGCCGTGGCCGTACCCCGCCACCGCGCTGGCGGCTAACACCTGGCGAGGGGCGCCGAAGAGGCCGAGGCTGCCGGGCTACACGGACGGCATCGACGATCCCGCTTGGCCTCCCGGACGGCTGCGGCGGCACCGGACACGAGACGCAGCGCCTGCCAGGAGCCGCCGTAGCCGACGACGGCGAGGGCGACGTCGGCGAGGGCCAGGCGTATCCGGACAGCCGTGGCGGCCAGATCGAGGTGGGCGACAGCCATGCCGGCGATGACCAACGGGACCCAGGCCAGGGCCGGACAACCGCCCGTGAAGAACAGCGAAGAACAGCGCGGCGAGGCCCTCTGCCTGGCCGACGATGAGGAACGAGCGGCCGCCACCACCGGCTGCAGCAGGTAAAGCAGCTGCGGGCCCACCAGGGCCCAGCCCGCCGCAATCAGCGCCGGCGGCTCGACGCCCAGCCGGGGTACGGGTGGTTCGGATCGGCGAAGGTGGCTCCGGTCGGGCCGAGTTCGACGAGATCCCCGTGCAGCAGGACCGCGACCGTGTCGCTCATGTGCCGCACGACCGCCAGGTCGGGCGAGATGAACAGCATCGTCAGCGAGAGCCGACGGCGCAGATCGGCGAGCAGGTTGAGGATCTCGGCCTGGGGCGTCAGGTCGAGGGCCGAGGTGATCTCGTCGGCGATGACGAACCGGGGACGCTTGCCACGGAAGCATTGGGGTGCTGACATCGCGGGGTTGCCGCAACGAGGGTGGCCCTGGACCACGATCGTGGTCCAGGGCCACCCTCGTGCCCGCCCGGGCCACGGCAACGGGCCGACGCCCTGCTGGGCTCAGTATCGGGTTGCCGTGGGGTGACTGCCTCGGGTGCCGCAGCAGCTTGAGGACGCGGCGTTCGACGGCCTCGCTCATCTCGTGCTCCCAGCGGCAGGCTTCGGCGTGGACCTGCTCCCACTCCATGCAGGCGACGGTCTGGCTGACCGTGGGCCGCTCTGGCTCAGGCGCTCGGCAATGCGAGCACGCATGGGGAACGCACATGCTGTTGGTCAGGCGGGGGTTTCGGCGGTGACGGTCAGGACCGCGCGGCCGAGGATGTGGCTGGCCATGGTGAAGCCGAGGACGGCCGGGGTGGCGTCGGTAGCAACGCCGATGGAGGCGACGTCGAGGGCGTGCACCACGATGAAGTAGCGGTGCGGGCCGTGCCCGGCCGGCGGGGCAGCGCCGATGAAGCGAGCTGCGCGGGCGTCGCCCGGCAGTTGGAAGGCGCCCTCGGGCAAGCCCGAGCCGGTGTCGTCGCCGGCACCCTCGGGCAGCTCGGTGACGACGGCGGGGATGTCGGCGACCGCCCAGTGCCAGAACCCGGACCCGGTGGGGGCGTCGGGGTCGTAGACGGTGACGGCGTAACTCTTGGTGCCTTCCGGGGCGCCGCTCCAGGACAGCTGCGGGGAGACGTCCTTCCCGCCGGGGACGCCGAAGATGCCGGAGAACTGCTCGGGCGGCCAGGCCGCGCCGTCAGTGACGGTGGTGCTGGTGACGGTGAAGGAGGCCGCCTCGGGGAGGCGGGCGAAGGGGTCGTTGATGCTCATGGCGTCGTTCCTTTCATGTCGTGCTGCGGGGTGGCGGTGATGCGGCGGCCAGGAGCCCGTGGCGTCGGTGAAGCACCGCAGGCACCCTGGCACCGACCGCCAGATCGACCATAGCACCAATAATCGATTATTTACGGGATCGTCTATGATGGCGGCATGACCCAGGCGGCCTACACCTCAACCTCGTCGGGGAAGCAGATGCTCTCCGAGCAGGTCTACGCACACCTGCGGGACGCGATCATGCGCGGCGACTACGCCCCCGGTGACGCCCTCAAGCCCCAGGACCTTGCCAAGGAGCAGGGCGTGAGCTTGGCCGTCGTGCGCGAGGCGCTCGTGCGCGTGGTCGGCGAGGGCCTCGCCGACCGGCTGCCCAACCGCGGCTTCGCCGTCCCGGCCTTCTCCGACCGCCGCTGGCAGGAGATCGCGGAGGCCCGCCGGACCATCGAACCGGTCGTACTGCGCATGTCCATCGAGCGCGGTGACGTCGATTGGGAGGCCCGCGTACGAGCCGCCCACCACCGCCTGGCCCGCACCCCGGCGTATGTGCCGGAGGGGGGCGAGTACTACAGCGGCGCATGGTCCGAGGCACACCGGGTCTTCCACCGCACCCTGCTGGAGGGTTGCGGCAACCCCGTCCTGCTGGAGACCTTCGACCGGATGTGGACCGCGAGCGAGCTGGCCCGCCGCTGGTCGGCGCACCGCCACCCCGACCGGGACCACGCCGACGAGCACCGCCGACTGGAGGAGGCGGCACTGGCCCGCGATGCCCACACCGCGTCCGAGATACTGGCCCAGCACCTCACCCTGACCGCCGTCGGACTGACCCGCCGCCCCCACCACGAACCCGCCAAGGAGGCCTGATCGCTCGCCAAGACCCGAGGAGTGCCGTGATCGGGTGTCAGCATTCGGCGCCGTCCGGGGCCGGCAAGGGGCTCCGCGACCATGCCACATGATCGGCCGGACAGCTCCTGGTCCCATGCGCGCGGTTTCCTCGGGCCGTTATCAGTACGGGCCGCTTCCCCATCCCGGACGGGCGCACTCCGTTGAGCCAAAGTTCTGAATCCGCACGCCCGCTGAGACGTTTCCGCAGGTCACAGACCTGCACAGTGGGGCGGGTGGGACTCGAACCCACGGCCGACGGATTATGAGTCCGCCGCTGCAAATTATCGTTCGGGACAAAAGGTCGGGGGTTCCAATCCCGCCTCATCGGTCGAAAGCCAGCAGGCGTGGGCACGGTCTGTGTCGTCAAGGTCAAGTCGCCTTGCGACAGTCGACTTGGGCACACCGGGCAACACAGCAGCACCCCCACCTACGGCTTCCTCATTCACCACATCGCTCGATGTCGGCTGCGGGTGGACTGCAAGGGCGAGCCGGACTCGTTTGGGTACGGCCGGACTTCAGACCTACAGTCGGCACCCTCGTCACGCAAGGAACGACAACCGCACCTGGCGACGGGGATTGTCCTTGTTCGTGTCCGCCAAACTCCGTTGTGACAACGCAGGCTATCCGGTTCTCACCGTGCGCCGGACCGCCGCCGTTGTCCCTCGCGCTCACCCGACTGCCAGGGGAGGGGACACCCGGGCTGGAGGACCTACCGGGCTCGGCCGTGTTCGGGCAGTGGTGACGGGCCGCTGCCCGAACCTGCGAGCGGGGTCGTGGACGACCGCGTTCAGCAGGCAGCGGTGACGGCGGCGGTCCGCAGGGGCGCGGCCGTCTTCGCGGTGATCTCGTCGAGGGTGATGCCGGTTGCGGTCTCGACGACGGTGAGGCCGTCGGGTGTGACGTCGAGGACGCCTAGGTCGGTGATGACGCGGTGGACGCACCGTTCGCCGGTCAGCGGCAGGGTGCACTCGGTCAGGATCTTCGGGCTGCCGTCCTTGGCGGTGTGCTCCATCAGGACGATGACCCGGCGGGCGCCGTGGACCAGGTCCATCGCCCCGCCCATGCCCTTGACCATCTTTCCGGGGATCATCCAGTTGGCCAGGTCACCGCGTTCCGACACCTGCATGGCGCCCAGCACCGCGGTGTCTATGTGACCGCCGCGGATCATGCCGAAGGACAGGGCCGAGTCGAAGAAGGAGGCCCCCGGCAGGACGGTGACGGTCTCCTTGCCCGCGTTGATGAGATCCGGGTCGACCTCGTCGGCGGTCGGATAACGGCCGGTGCCGAGGATGCCGTTCTCGGAGTGCAGCACCACATGCACGCCGGGCGGGAGGTGGCCGGGGACGAGTGTGGGCAGGCCGATGCCGAGGTTGACGTAGGAGCCGTCCGTGAGTTCGGCGGCGGCGCGGGCGGCCATCTGGTCGCGGGTCCAGCCTCGGGGCGTGTCCATCGTCGCGCTCATGCTCGTACCGTCCTCTTCTCGATCTGTTTGTCAGCGGCCTGAGCGGGGGTGAGCTTTACGATCCGCTGGACGAAGACGCCGGGGAGGTGGACGGCGTTGGGGCTCAGCTCGCCCGGTTCCACGAGCTCTTCGACCTCGGCGATCGTGATCCGGCCGGCCATCGCCGCGAGCGGGTTGAAGTTGGCCGCGGCGCGGCGGAAGACCAGGTTGCCGTGTCGGTCCCCCCGCCAGGCCCGGACGAGGGCGAAGTCGGTGGTGACGGCGTGCTCCAGGACGTGCAGTCGGCCGTGGAAGTCGCGTGTCTCCTTGGGCGGGGAGGCCACGGCGACCGAACCGTCCGCCGCGTACCTCCACGGCAGACCTCCGTTCGCGACCTGGGTGCCCACACCGGCCGGGGTGTAGAACGCGGGGATGCCCGCGCCGCCGGCGCGCAGTCGTTCGGCCAGGGTGCCCTGCGGCACCAGTTCCACCTCCAGCTCGCCCGACAGGTACTGGCGGGCGAACTCCTTGTTCTCGCCGACGTAACTGCCCGTCACGCGGGCGATCCGGCCGGCGGCGAGCAGCACGCCCAGCCCGCGGCCGTCCACGCCGCAGTTGTTCGACACGACCCGCAAGCCGGTGGTGCCCTGCTCGTGCAGGGCCCTGATCACCACTTCGGGGATGCCGCTGAGGCCGAAGCCGCCGACGGCCAGCGACGCGCCGTCGGGAATGTCGGCGACCGCCTCGTCGGCGTCCGCGCTGACCTTGTTCACTGAGCGACCTTTCAGCCGGGGAGTACGGATGACCAGCCGCCGTCGACGACGAGGTTGGCGCCGGTGATGTACGAGGCCTCGTCGGAGGCGAGGAAGACGGCGGCGCCCACGACCTCGTCGGGGAGGCCGACGCGGCCGAGGGGGATGTGGCGGGCGATGGTGCGCATGGGGTGATCGGCGGCGAGCAGGTCACCGCGCGAGCCCTCGGTGTCGACCATCCCGGGGCTGACGCAGTTGGCCCGGATGCCGTGCGGGGCGCCTTCGGCGGCGAGTTGGCGGGTCAGGGCGATCACGGCGCCCTTGGAGGCGGAGTGCGCCGTGCGCTGGTTGGTCAGCGAGCCGGTCAGTCCGGCCGTTGAGCCGACGGTGAGGACGCAGCCGCGGCTGCGCACCAGGTGCGGCCAGGCGACGTGCGCGGCCAGCCACACCGAGTCCAGCTCCGCGCGCAGGGTGAAGGTGAAGTCCTCGTACGGCTGGGTGTCCACGGCTCCGAAACGGACGGCGCCGGCGTTGGCGTAGAGGATGTCGATCCCGCCGAAGGCGTCCACGGCCTCCTGCACCCACGCGCGGACGGAGGCCTCGTCCGTGACGTCCAGCGGGCCGGGAGTCAGGGCCGTGCCGCCCGCCTCCCCCACGAGCCGCTGGGTCTCCAGCGCCGCCTCGTGCAGCAGGTCTCCGCCGACGACGAGCGCACCCTCGGCCGCGAAGCGCAGCGCCGCCGCCCGGCCCTGGCCACGGGCGGTGCCCGAGATCAGGGCCACCTTGCCTTCGAGGCGTCTCATGACGCCTCCGGGCGCAATGCGTCGGCGATGGACTTCACGCCGCCGTGCGCGGTGAGTCCGCCGTCGACCGGGATCTCGGCGCCGGTGATGAAGGAAGACTCGTCGGACAGGAGGAAGACCACGAGCGGGCTGATCTCGTCCACCGTGCCGGTGCGGCCGAGAGGGGTCTCCCGGATGTTCGCCTCGCGGAAGGCGGGGGCGGCGGAGGCGGTCATCTCGGTCTCGATGAATCCGGGGTGGATCGTGTTGACGCGGATGCCGCGCGGGCCGAGCTCCGTGGCGGCGGTCTTCGACAGGCCGCGCAGTGCCCACTTGCTGGTCGTGTACGCGACCGGGTAGTGGCCGCTGAGCGCGGCGGTGGAACCGACGTTGACGACGGACGAGCCGGGCGGCATCAGCGGCGTCAGGTGCTGGATGGCAAGGAGCGGGCCGGTGACGTTGACGGCGTGGACTCGGGCGAAGTCGTCGGGGGTCACTTCGTCGAGGCGGGCACGCCAGGTGATGCCCGCGTTGTTGACCAGGCCGTGCACCTGGCCGTACGACTCCCGCAGTTCGGCGGCCAGCTCCGCCCAGTGCTCCTGGTCGGTGACGTCGAGGCGGCGGCAGCCGGGGGCCTCGGTCACGTCGGTGGCGATGACGCGGGCGCCCTCGCGGGTCAGGGCCGCGGCCTCGGCGGCGCCCTGGCCGCGCGCGGCGCCGGTGACGACGACGACCTTGCCGAGGAGTCTCTTGGGGTGCAGGTCGCTCACGGCCGTTCCCGGGTGCGGCGGCGGGCGGTCGGCAGGGGCTGCGGATCCTTGCCCGCAACCACGGTGTTGGAGACGGTGCCGATGCCCTCCACGGTGAGGGTGACGGTGTCACCCGGCTTCAGCGGGGGCGGGGACTGCTCGCCCCGGACGCCCCACAACTCGGCGAGGCAGCCGCCGTTTCCGCAGGTGCCGGAGCCGAGCACGTCGCCGGGGCGGACGACGGTGCCGCGTGAGGCGTAGGCGACCATCTCCTCGAAGGTCCAGCTCATGTTGGACAGCAGGTCCTTGCCGACGACCTCGCCGTTCACCGAGGCGGTCAGCGGCAGGCGCAGAAAGCCGTCGGCGTCGCGGTACGGCTGCAGTTCGTCGGCGGTGACCAGGTACGGGCCAAGGGTGGCGGCCGTGTCCTTGCCCTTGCACGGGCCGAGGCGGACCTGCATCTCGCGGGACTGCAGATCACGGGCCGACCAGTCGTTGAAGACCGTGTAGCCGATGATGTGGTCCCGTGCCTGTTCCGGCGTCAGGTCCCGCCCTTCCCGGCCGATGACGGCGGCGACCTCCAGCTCGAAGTCGAGGACTTCGCTGCCCGGCGGCACCGGGACGTCGTCGTGGGCGCCGATGACGGCGTACGGGTTGGTGAAGTAGAACGTCGGGGCGTCGTACCAGGCTTCGGGCACCCCGCCGACGCCGTCCACGGACCGCCGTACCCCTTCGACGTGCTCCTCAAAGGTGACGAAGTCCCGCATGGTGGGCGGCTCAAGCGGCGGCAGCAGCCGCACCTCGGACACGTGGGGGCCCGGCGGGACGTCCAGCGTGGCGGCACCGGCGCGCAGGAGCGCGTCGAGTCCGTCGCCGCGGCTGATCAGCTCCGTGAGCGAGCGCGCCCCGGGAACCGGGTGGAGGGTGCCGTCCTCCTCCACGACGGCGATCCGGCGCTGGTGTCGGTGTTCATATGTGGCGAAACGCATGCACGGCTCCAGGCTCCGGCGGTCATCGACAGCGGTGGGAACCGGGGACGCGGCAAGGGCGTCAGGGCGGTGACAGGGCCACCGCGTCCCCGGGGTTCGAGAGGGTCAGACCGGCGGGGCTACGAACACACCGCGGTCGACGTCGTTGAACGACTCCTTGGCGATCAGCTCGTTCATGGGGTTCGCCGTGCCCCACTGGTCGGTGACCTCGGGCTGGGAGAAGTCGTAGACGTGGGGGTGCCAGGTGTCCTCGTCCAGCAGCTCCAACTCCGTCGTGTACTCGACGGTGTTGCCGTGCGGGTCCAGGAAGTACGTGAAGGTGTTGTCGCCCGCCATGTGCCGGCCCGGCCCCCAGACCTTCTTGAAGCCGGCGCGGATCACGCGGCCGGAGCCGCGCATGTACTCGTCGATGCCGCGCATCTCGAAGGAGACGTGGTGCAGGGAGGTGTGCGGGCCCTTGGCGATGGCCATGGAGTGGTGCTGGTTGGAGATCCGCATGAAGTGCATGACGTCGCCCATGTGCGGTGAGCTGAGCGTGTCGGAGTGGCGGAAGCCGAGGTGGGTCTCGTACCACTCGCGGGTCCTGTCCAGGTCCGGCGAGTTCAGCACGACGTGCGACAGCTTGACCGGGATCGACTCCTTCTCCTCGATCTTGCGGTGCTGCCGTACGTCCACATCGGCGGACACTTCGATGGTGCGGCCGTCGACGTCGAAGAAGCGGAAGCCGTAGCCGCCGCCGGGTGTGTCGATCTTGCCCGGCTGGGAGATCAACTGCACGCCGCCCGCGAGGAGTTGCTGGGCGAGGGTGTCCACGTCCGCCGCGCACCCGGCGCCGTAGGAGACGAGGTCGAGGCGCTTCTCCTCGGCCTTGCGCAGCCGCACCACGTACTGCTCGGGGCTGCCCTCGGCAGCGAGGAAGGAGATCCCGGAGTCCTCGGCGACCTTGGTCAGGCCCCAGACGCCGGCGTAGAAGTCGAGCTGCTTGTCGTAGTCGGGCACGGCGAGGTCGACGTGCCGCAGATGGGTGAGCAGGCGTGCGCTCATGGTGGGTTTTCCTCCTGTGGGGGGGGGTCAGGTGAGGCGCAGCAGTGTTGTCGCGTTGGCGCCGCGCACCGCGTGGAAGTGGTCGTCGGGCAGGCGTGCGGCGCGCAGTGCGCCGACGGGGTCCTCGGTGCCCATGTCGAAGGGGAAGTCGGAGCCGAGCAGCACCCGGTCCGCGCCGGCCGCGCCGATCAGTGCCCGCAGTACCTGCGGGTCGTGGACCAGGGAGTCGAAGTACAGGCGCTTGAGGTAGCTGCTGGGCAGGTGGGCGCAGCCCGCTCCCGCGTCGGAACGGGCCGACCAGGCGTGGTCGGAGCGGCCGATGTGGGTGGGCAGATAGCCGCCCCCGTGCGCGGCGATGACCTTCAGCTCCGGGTGCCGGTCCAGCACCCCGGAGAAGATCAGGTGCGAGAGCGCGACGGCGTTCTCGGCTGGCTGGCCGACGGTGTTGGACAGGTACCACTGGTCGAGGCGCTCGTCGAGCGTGCAGCCGAAGGGGTGCAGGAAGAGGATCGCGCCCGTTTCCTCGGCCCGGGTCCAGAAGGGTTCGTACGCGGGGTCGGACAGCTCACGGCCCTGTGCGTGCGAGGAGATCTCGACGCCCAACAGGCCCATGCCCACGGCGAGTTCGAGCGCGCGCACCGCCGATTCCGGGTGCTGCAGGGGGACGAGGCCCAGACCGTGCAGTCGGCCGGGCGCCTGGGCGCAGTGGGCGGCCGTCGCCTCATTGGCCAGGCGGTACACCTTCTCCGCCGTCTCCTCGTCCGCCCAGTAGTGGTAGTGCGAGGGTGACGGGCTGACCAGCTGGACGTCCACACCCTGCGCGTCCATCGCGGCCAGTCGTACGGCGACGTCCGTCAGCCTCGGGATGCGCTCGGCGACCATGGGGCCGCTGACGGCCAGGGCCGCGGACCCGTTGCGGCGGGCGTCGAGGGCCCTGGCCTCCGCCAGGCCCGGCAGGCCGGCCACCAGGGCCTCGACCTCGGGGATCAGGACGTGCGCGTGGACGTCGACAGTCGGGGAAGTGTGCGCGCCCTTGCTCGACGAGGGGCGGGGGTCGGGCTGGGAGCGGTTCCCAGCGGCAGCCGGGGGCGGGTGGGCCGTCACGGCAGTTCCTTGAGGGCGGTCATGGTGCGGCCGATCAGTCCGGGCACATCCGCGTCGTGCACCTGGTCCAGCTGCCACTGGCAGAGCTGGACGGACGCCTCGACGACGGTCCGGACGCGCGGGACGCGTCGGTCGTAGTACGCCTGGAAGAGGGCGTCGTCCCATTCGCGCCCGCTCGTGAGCAGTTCCGTCAGGACGGAGGCGTCCTCCAAGGACATCGCCGCGCCCTGGGCGAAGGTGGGCGGGCAGCAGTGAGCGGCGTCCCCGACAAGGACGACCCGGCCGCGGTGCCAGGAGCCCTCGACCAGATGCCGGTCGAACCACGTGTAGTTGACGTTCGCCGGGTCCGTGATGTGCTTGGTGATCTCGGGCCAGGCACCGCCGTACTGCTCGGCCAGCCGGCGCATCTCGTCCGCGTAGGTGGCCGGGTCGATGGAGTTGCGGTCCCGGTTGGCCTCGACGACGTAGGCGTACAGGGTGTTCTCGCCGGTGGGGGTGTAGCCCGCGATGTAGGCGGGGCCACCGAAGGTGAGGTCCGAGCGGGTGACGCTCTCGGGGCGCGGGGCGGGGGCGCGCCAGATGGCCATGCCGACGGGCTCGGGACGGTCGCTGATGCCGATCGCGGCGCGGGTCGCGGAGTTCAGGCCGTCGGCGGCGATCACCAGGTCGTAGCGGCCCTCGGTGCCGTCGCTGAACCGGACGGAGACACCGTCGGCGTCCTGCTCCAGGGTCTCGGCGGTGGTGCCCAGGCGTACGGTGGCACCTGTCGCGCGGACGGCGTCGATGAGAATCTGCTGAAGTTGCGGCCGCCGCATGCCGAGGGTGGCGGGCAGGTCGTCACCGCCGGACTTGATGTCCTCCTTGACGAACAGCAGGGTGCCGTCGGGGGCGGTCACCCCCAGCGAGCCGTAGGCGAACCCCGATGCTTCCACCTGCTCCCACACGCCCAGCTCGCGCAGGACACGCAGGGCGTTGCCCTGGAGGGTGATGCCGGAGCCGGTGGTGGCGTTCCAGTCGGGTCTGGCCTCGATCAGGTCGACGTCGATGCCGGCCCGGCGCAGCAGGATGGTGATGGCGTTGCCGGAGGCGCCGCCGCCTATGACGAGGACCGTGCGGGGTGTGGTCATGGGGAACTCCCTTGTTCCGCTGCTTACTTGACGGCAATCGGATTGACGGGGGAGCCGACGGCTCCGGTGATGGGCAGGGGCGCGGCGGTGAGCCAGAACTCGTACACGCCGTCTCGGGCGCAGTCGTCCGCGAGAGCGTCGGGGTCCCACATCTCGCCGATCAGCAGGCCCATGTTGGGGATGACGACCTGGTGCAGCGGCTGGAAGGCGCCGTCGAACTCGTTCGGCCGGACCTCGAAGCCCCAGGTGTCGGTGGCGATGGCGGCGATCTCGCTCGTGTGCAGCCAGCCGGCGGTGGTGAAGGACAGACCGGGAGAGTCTCCGCCCGCGTAGTCGCCCCAGCCCTCGCGGCGGGCGCGCGTCAGCCGCCCGGTCCGGACGACGACGATGTCCCCGCGGCTGACGGCCACGCCGTGCGCCTCGGCCGTCGCGGTCAGGTGTTCCTCGGTGATCGCGAAACCGTCCGGCAGTTCGCCGCGTTCGTCGCCGATCACCCGGCCGACGTCGAGGAGGACTCCGCGCCCGGCGACGTGGGGCGCCATGTGCTCGATGCCGGTGACCAGGTCGCCGTCGGAGGTGACGACCTTCTCGGCCGCCCGCCCGTTCCAGGCGTTGCCGTGGTCGAAGATGTGCCCGAGCCCGTCCCACTGGGTGGAGCACTGCAGCGGCATCGCGATCACGTCGTCGGCGCCGCCGATGCCGTGCGGGAAGCCCTGGTTGCCGAGGGCCGCGTCCGTGCCCGTGTCCAGCATGGTGTGGACGGGGTTGGTGCGGCGGCGCCAGCCCTTCTGCGGCCCGTTCATGTCGAACCGCTGCGACAGCGAGAAACTCACGCCCCGGCGGACCAGGGCCGCACCCTCGCGGCGCTTGGCCTCATCGAGGAAGTTCAGCGTGCCGAGTACGTCGTCCTCGCCCCAACGCCCCCAGTTGGAACACCGCTTGGCGGCCTCGGCGATCGCGCCCTCGGCGTCTGTGGGGTCGAGCGGTGTCCTCACGACGCGGTCCCCTCGGCGACGCAGCGGGTGCGCTGCGCGCCCAGACCCGTGATGGAGCCCTCCATGAGATCGCCGTCGCGCAGCAGCCGTCCCCAGTGCATGCCGTTTCCGGCCGGGCTGCCGGTGAGCACCAGGTCGCCGGGCAGGAGCCGGGAGGTCTGGGAGATGTACGACACCAGCCGCGCGATGCCGAAGAGCATGTCCTTGGTGGACTCGTCCTGCATGGTCTCGCCGTTCAGCTTCAGCGTGACCCGCAGGTCACCCGGGTCGGCGATCGACTCGGCGGGCACGATCCACGGGCCGAGCGGGGTGAAGCCCGGAGCGTTCTTGCAGCGCAGCCAGTCGGTGCCGATGGCCTTCATGTCGCGGCGGAAGACGGTGGCGCGGTCGGTGAGGTCGTTGGCGATGGTGTAGCCGGCCACGTACTCCAGGGCCTCCTCTACCGTCACCCGGTAGGCGGGCTTGGCGATGACGGCCGCCAACTCCAGCTCCCAGTCCGGCTGTTCGGCCCACTCCGGGAGTACGACGTCGTCGAAGGGGCCGGTGATCGCGCTCGGCAGGCCGATGAACACGTACGGCAGGTCCTCGGCCGCCCGCCGGTCCATGACCGCGGCGATCTCCGCGCGCGCCTCCTCCACGGTGCGGGGGTCGTCGGGGGCGCGGTGGGCGACGTCCAGGTCGATCACGTGCTGCCGGTAGTTGGCGCCGGACTGGAAGAGCTGGCGGGGCTCGACCGGCGCGTGCGCCCTCAGGTGCTCCAACGGTCGCCAGTCGGCCGTCTCGTCGGCCGCGAGCTCGTGCAGGCGAGGGAGCATCTCGTCCCAGCGGTCGAAGATCTCCCGGGCCGTCAGGCCCGGTTCTCCGAGGGCCGTACGAAGATCCAGCACGTGCCCCCCGGGGATCACGAGACCGGGGAAAGGCGCCTGGTCAGAGGCGGAGAGAACGCCAAGGGCGAAGGGTCCGGAGAAGGACGGGAAAGCGGCTGCGGGTTTCACGGGTATGTCCTCCAGATTGCGGTGGCACCAATGTGGCCCTCACCGAGTAATCTGGGAAATCGATTCTTTAGATGTTGATCATCTGTGGTGCAAATGCCGCCGCAAGCGGCCTCGCTCTGGAGGCGTCGTGTCCCTCTCCGGCCTCGATCTCAATCTCGTCCTGTCCCTGCGGGCGCTGCTGGAGGAGCGCAACGTCACCCGCGCCGGGCAGCGCGTCGGGCTCAGTCAGCCGGCGATGAGCGCGGCCCTGGCCCGTCTGCGCCGCCACTTCGACGACGAGCTGCTCTCGCGCGTCGGCAAGCAGTACGAACTGACCGCCCTCGGCCGCGCTCTGCTGGACCGCACCTCGACCGCCTGCGACCTGCTGGAACGGGTCTTCAGCAGCAGGGCCGACTTCGCCCCGGACAGCGAGGAGCACGAGTTCACCCTGCTCACCTCCGACTACGCCCTCGCCGTGTTCGGCGCCGAGCTCGCCCGGACCGTGCACGCCGAGGCCCCGGGGGTACGGCTGCGCTTCCAGCGGACGCCCATCGACGTCACGGAGGACACGGCACCGCTGCTCAGCACGGCCGACGGGCTGCTGATGCCGCACGGTGTCATCGGCGGATTCCCCGCCGTGGAGCTGTTCACCGACCGCTGGGCCTTCCTGGTCGCCGAGACGAACGACGAGGTCGGCGACCAGCTGACCATGGAGAACCTGGCACGGCTGCCCTGGGTCATCTACCAGCGCGCCTACGACGCTCCGGCCGCCCGGCAGCTGAGCATGCTCGGCGTCGATCCCCGCGTGGAGATCTCCGTCGACAGCTTCCAGTCGCTGCCCTTCCTGGTCGCCGGCACCCGCCGGATCGCCCTGGTGCAGCAGCGCCTGGCCGAGCTGCTGCGCGGCGTGGCCGCCGTACGCCTCATGGAACCTCCCTACGGGGCGGTCCCTCTCCAGGAGGCACTGTGGTGGCACCCGGTGCACACCCATGACGCGGCCCACATCTGGCTGCGCGAGACCGCGGCCCGCGTGGGAGCGGAGCTGGCCGCTTCCGAGCCCGGCCGTATCGCCACGGTCGCACCGAGATAGCGGGCTCCTACAGGTGCCTGGCATCCAGACCCCGGATGATCCACATCTTCGATATCGATCGGATGAGGGCTAGGCAGGACCTGCCCGTTGGCCCATAGTCGTCTCAACCCGGCGCCGGAGCCGCACCATCACCCGCTGGCCGGGACCGCGCAGGCGCCCGGCGCGTCTGCCCGCCGCGACGCCCGGCAGTCATCGGCACGCCGCTCCGAACCTGCCACGGATACCGGGCGGCCCGACCACGACGGCCGCACCATCCCGTTCCCCTCCCGACCCGCCACGTGGAGTTCCCGCATGCCCGCATCCGTGCCCCCGCTCCCGTCCCCGACGCCGACAGCCGTCGAGGACACGCCGACCGAGCAGGCTGTGTCCGGCCCCGGCCACCGGCTTCGCCTCACGCTGCTGATGGCTGGAAGCTGCCTGCCCATCCTGGGCGCCGTACTCATCGCCCCCGTCCTGCCGCAGATGCAAGCCCACTTCGCCGACGTGCCGGGCGTCGACGCGCTCGTCCCCATGGCCCTGACCATCCCCGCCCTCTCCCTGGCGCTGCTGGCCCCCTTCGCCGGCGTCATCGTCGACCGGCTCGGACGCAAACGCCTGCTCGTCGTCTCGACCGTGCTGTACGCGATCCTCGGCACCGCCCCCCTGTGGCTGGACTCCCTCGGCGCCATCGTCGCCAGCCGCGCCCTCGTCGGTGTCGCCGAAGCCGCCATCATGACCTGCAGCACCACGCTGATCGGCGACTACTACTCCGGCCGGCAACGCGACCGCTATCTCGCGATGCAGACGATGTGCGCCGCGATCTCCGCGACGGCCTTCTTCGTACTGGGCGGCGCGGCCGGATCGGCCGGCTGGCGCGCACCGTTCTGGGCCTACGCCGTGAGCCTGCTGCTCGCCCCCGCCATGGCCGCCTTCCTGTCCCGGCCCCGACCAGCCGACCGCGCGAACGACCCCTCCCCCACCGCCTCGGGACCGACGGAGCAGGCGGCCAAGCGGCCCTTCCCCTGGCGTCCGCTGGCCGGCACCTGCGCGCTGACCCTCTTCGGCGCCGTCCTCTTCTACACCGTCCAGGTGGAGATGGCGTTCCTCCTGAACGACATGGGCGTGACCAACCCCGGCGTGATCGGACTGGCCACAGCCGGCTCCAGTGCCGCGGTCGTGATCGGCGCCGTCGTCTTCGCCAAGGCCGGCCGCAGCCCGCAAGCCTGGCTGCCCACCGCCTTCGGCCTGTCCGCCCTCGGCTTCGCGGTGATCTGGCTCGCCCCCGACCCCGTCGTACTGACCGTCGGCGCGGTGATCAACTGCCTCGGCAGCGGCATCATGCTGCCGAGCCTGCTCACCCTCGCCATGTCCAAGCTCCACTACGCCGACCGCGGCCGCGGCACCGGCCTGTGGACGGGCTTCTTCTTCCTCGGCCAGTTCATCTGCCCGCTCGTGGTTCTCGCGCTCACCTCCGCCGTCGGCACCCTGGCGAACGCCCTGGGCGTACTCGCCCTCGCCGGGGCCGTGGCCACCGCCGCACTCGGCCTCGCCGCCCGGCGCCGCCGGACGGGAGCCACCCCGGAACCGATCCGGCACATGGCGGGCTGACCTGACGCGGCTCCGATCCACCACGAACACCCGTCGAGACCGGCATCGCGGACATCCCCGCGATGCCGATCCCCACCCGTTCCACCGGAGGAAACAGGTCCAGGTCGCCGGCCTGCGTGGTCAGCAGACGTTCGCGGTGGCCGTTGCGCCACGCCGTGCGCGTCCCGGAGTGCTCGCGCGGCGCGGCCCCGATCACCTCGGTGGCCTCGGCCAGAGACTTGCGCGATGGCCTGCCCTTGTTCAGGGAGCATGCACCGCCAGCGGATGCACGCCCCAGGCAGACACCCGCGCGTTCCTGGACGCTGCCCGGCCAGGGTCTGTTGCGAAAGGGGCACCGCTTCATGACGGTGAGCCACCCGCGCGCCGCCCTGAGGTGACGCGCCGATGGCTCACTGATCACTCCGCTCCTCGCGTTGCCCGGTCGCCCGGCCCGGTTCCTGTCCCTCGCGGAAACCCGATCACGGCGACCGGCCGGTCCTACTCCTTGTAGAAGGTGGCGTCCTGCCGGCCGACCGTGGTGGTCACCGGCTGGGTGTAGAGCAGGTTGTTGTAGTGCCGGATGTAGCGGCCGGGGAAGTTGAACGACTCGTACGACACGGCCGCAGGGTCGGCGAGACCGGCCCGCTCGTGGAACGAGGCGTCGTTGTCGAACAGGGTGGTGCCGTCGTCCTTCTCCACCCACACCTCGTTGAACTTGGGGCGCAGGTAGTAGCCGGGGAAGTTGGCCGATTCGAGGGAGACGGTGCCGTTGCCGGCCAGGCCGGGGACGACGCGGAACTGCGAGTCGGCGAGGTTGGTGACGTTGGCCTCGGTCCTGGCGCGGAACTCCCAGTGCCGGATGAATCTGTCCGGGTAGTTGTAGGAGGAGAAGCGGACGGGGGTGACACCGTCGGCGACGGGGATGCCGAAGTTGGGTGTGCCGTCGGCGTTCCAGTAGATCTTCTGGTAGCGGGTGCGGCGGTTGGGGTCCTTGAGCGCGTCGCCGACGATGTCCTTGTAGTTGCGGTCGTGGTAGACGAGGATGTCCGACTTGCCGTCCTCGGAGACCGTGAAGGAGTTGTGGCCGGGGCCGTACTGGCCGGTCTTGTCGTTGCTCTTGAAGACCGGCGTGGGAGTCTTGCTCCAGGAGGCCGGGTTCATGAGGTCGGCGGTGGCGTCGGCGGTCAGCAGGCCGAGGCAGTAGTTGGCGTTGGTGGCGCTGGCCGAGTAGGTCATGAAGACCTTGCCGTTCTTCTCGAGGACGGCCGGGCCCTCGTTGACAGTGGCGTTGACCTTCTCCCAGGCGTACTCGGGCCTGGAGATCATCACCGGGCTGCCGCTGATGGTCCAGGGGTTGGACATCTTCGCCAGGTACAGGTTGGTGCCGTTGCCGACCGCCGGATCGTGCTGCGCCCAGCTGAGGTAGCGGGTGCCGTTGTGGGTGAAGGTGGTGGCGTCCAGCGAGAAGGTGTCCAGGGGCAGGCTGATCCTGCCCTTCTCGGTCCAGGTGCCGGTGATCGGGTTGGCGGCGCTGGTCTCCAGGACGTACGGGCGGATCCGCCAGATGTCGTTGGACCAGCCGGCGGTGAAGTAGATGTACCACTTGCCGTCGATGAAGTGGATCTCCGGGGCCCAGATGTGGGCGCCCATCTCACCGGTGGCGTGCTTGGTCCAGATCGTGGTCTCCGGGGCCGTGGCCAGGCCCTGGAGGGTGGTCGCCCGGCGCATGACGATCCTGTCGTACGCGGGGACCGTGGCGGTGAAGTAGTAGAAGCCGTCGGTGTGCTTGAAGATGTGCGGGTCGGCGCGCTGCTCGGCTATCGGGTTGGTGAAGGTGACGGCGGGGGACGCGGGGGCGGCGGCCTGGGCGGGGGTGGTCACGGTGGTGAGCACGGCGAGCACGGCCGCCGCGGCCACCAGAACCCGTCTGGCGAGATGTCTCATGTTCTGTTGCGGCCCTTCGGGATCAGACGGTCGTGGGGACGCCGCCACTGCCGACAGTTGGTGCTGAGCCAGCTCCAACGGCGTACGTCGGTACCGTCGGCGTGCCGTGGTTGGCAACGTCCATGACGTTGCCGGTGGAGGCGTTGACGATGCGGGCGTGGTCGCCGCCGAGGTGGACCACGCCGAATCGCGTTCGACATTGCGAACAATGTGCGGAACTGCGGACGCAACGTAAAGGCGGCCCAGGGACGCCGTCAATGGGTCGAACGAAACCGATATCCCGAACGCCGCCGACCACCCGAACAACCACTGTCGGACACACGGGAAGCCCAGGCCACGCGCCGCGGCGAACCGTGCGCATTGTCAGCCCGGACCCGGTCCGGGCGCTTGCGCGGCCTGCCGTCGACGGCAGAACCGGACGGCTGAGGCCGGCCCGCCCCGTGGGGACGGACCGGCCTCGAGTGTCTACGGGGTCACGGTCACCCCGGGCGCCATCTCGGCGGTCCCGTTGGTCAGCTTCCCGGAGCCGGTGGCGCCTTCCGAGCTGACGAAGCGCAGCTCGTGGTTGGTGCCCCCCGCGTTGCCGACGGCGAGCAGGAGCGTGGACTGGTTGGCTGCGTAGGCGTTCTGGACGAAGGAGGTGATGTCGACGGTGATGTCGCGGCCGTCGATGGCGTTGCCCTGGTGGGTCCCGCCGCCCTCGGGGACGATGGTCGAACCGAGCGTGAAGGTGGCCGACTTCGCGACGGAGGAGGTCGTGGCGGTGAAGCTCGGCCGGTTCTGCCAGGTCATCGTGTTGACCGGGCAGGACGTGCCGCCGCCAGTGCAGGTGGTGTCGCTGACGGGTTGCACGAGGAGCTGGTCGGTGTCAGTCGACGGGACCGACGAATAGCGGTGGCCGACGTAGGTGAGATGAAGTGTCGCCTGGGTCGGTGCCTTGGTGAGGCTGCTGAGGGGGAACTGGATGTAGGAGAGCTTTCCGTCCCCGGATCCTGTGGTGTACTGCTCGCCCATCAGGCCGACCCCGGTGTTGCGGGTGATGAGGGTCAGGTCAGAGGAGCTGTTCTTGGTCTGGTCGCCGGTCCACGCACCCACCCAGGTGTCACCGTTGGTGGGGGCGCCGGCCTTGACGTTCTGGGTCTGGCCGTTCGCGTCCGTGTAGGTGCTGGTCAGCGTGGAGACCCCGCTCGTCGTCAGCGGGAACTGGCCGGTGTATCTGACGAGTTGGCCCCCAACGCGAAGGTTCTTCAACGTCGCGTTCGTGACGCCGGTGATCGAACTGCTGCTCGTGCTCTGCTTCGAGAACCACACGTTGTCGAGTGTGAGTGTGCCGATCGGAACCCTGGTGTACGTGTACGCGGTGCCCGACCCGTCGGGGTTGGGGGCGTACCCGTAGGTCGCCTGCTGCTCGGCGGTGATGGTCTGGATGGATCCGTTGCCGCCGTTGATCCCGACCGGTCCCTTGGTGAAGCGGGAGTTGTCGATCGAGCTGTTCTTCACCACGATGCTCTGGAAGCGCGCGTACGGGTTGGGGCTGTTGTGCGTGAAGATGCCGCCGGCCGACGGCGACACGGAGTTGAAGTTGTCGAACGTGTAGTTGGTGAGCCGGTGTCCGTACGCGTGCCATCCGATGCGGATCGCGTTGCCGGCAGCGACGGACCAGTTCAGCGTGTTGCTGACCGAGATGTTCTTCGTGTCCGCGGTGTCCCAGTGGTAGTTGTCGAACCCGAGCTCGTCCACGAGGGTGTCGTGGGCGCCCACCGCGTTGACATAGCCCTGGACGTCCGGGGTGGACGTGCCGAGCTGGAAGTTGTTCCACACGCCGGAGGCCAGCGGGGTGAAGCCGTCGCTGGGGTTGTAGTGGCCGGAGGCGAACGCGTCGTCGTTGCCGAGGGTGAAGACGCCGTTGGCGGTGATGTCCTGGCCGCTCGCGAAGTCCGTCCCGTCGACCCACGGCTGGCGGTACGGGGTGAGGGCCTTGATGTTGTTGAACGTCACCCTGCTGGCGGTGTGGGTCTCGTAGTTCCACTGCTTCGCGTCGCGCACGTAGGTGTCGTTGAACGTGATGTCCGACGAGTGCATGACCATGACGCCGCCCTGGTGCTGGCTGCGGTAGGCGTCGTGCAGGTCACCGCTGCTGCGGGCGTTGTAGTTCGCCACGCCGTTGCCGTCGAAGACGCCGCGGCCGGAGATTTCGATGTTGCTCGAGTTGATGATCCCGACCGCCGGCTCGAACGCCTCCATGTACGCCTGGACCCGGTTCTTCAGCAGGGCCCCTTCGTCGGTGTAGATCCTCAGCTTGCCGCCCTTGAGCTTGCTGCCGTCCAGACCGTTGACCAGGAGACCGGACCACACGTACGTGCCGTTCGGGAAGTAGAGCGTGTTGAGCGCCGTGGGGTTGGCTTTGATGGTGTCGATGGCGGCTTGCAGGGCGTACGTGACGTCATTGGCGGCCATCGTCCGCACGTTCGGGTACCGCACGTTGACGCTGCTCGCGCTCACCAGGCTCCCGGCCGAGGTTTTCTGACCGGCGGGGACGGCGGTGCCGTTGACGGTCTTGCCGGCCATGGAGCTCGTCGTCGCGGCGGGAGCCTTCTGAGCCGCGCTGTTCGGGTTCTGCGCGAGGTACTTCGCGGCGAACTGCTGGAAGTTGAGGACACCGGTCTGCAGGTTGACGCCGGAACCGTCCGGTGCGCTCGTGGTGTTCGGGCGCCGCGCCGGGTCTTCCAGAGGGTCGTTGATGACCGCCAGGTAGGGCTGTCCCGTGGCGTTGGTCGAGTCCCCGTTGACCATCACGATCGCCTGGTTCAACCCGGCGTCGGCTGACATCCGGAACGTCAGGGTGTGCTTGTCCGCGCTCACCGAGACGCTGCCGGACGGGTAGTAGCGCGCCGGATAGATGTTCACCGTGTCGATCGTGGTGCTGGGCAGCGTGACCGTGATCATCGGTGTCCGGGAGTCCGACGCGAAGCGCGCGATGTCGAAGTTGTGGCCGTTCTGCGTGTACTTGACAGCCTGGACGGGCGTGCCGGCGACTTGCACCTGGTACTTGGTGGACGCCACGTCCGGAGACGTCGTCGTACCGCCTCCCACTCCCGTCGGTGCGTACGTGTGGACAGTGGTCGCGGCGTGTGCGGGGACGGTGCCGCTGAACATGAGGCTCGCCGCCGCCATGGTGGCGCCGGCAACGGCCGCGATGAGGCGTTTCACGCGCGATCTGCGTCGCGCCGGGGCGGGGTTCGGGTCGGCGTCGCCGCCGGCCGGTCTGATCATGCCTGTCTCTCCTCCGGACGAGACCTTTCCAGGTCTGTTCAGGCGCTCACCGCCTGCTGGAGACGGGGCGGAGCATTCGCGAGGGGCCAGGGTGACAACAGCACCACGTTGACCGATCCATGGGATCTGGCGTGGCGGGGACGTTACTGCCGTATTTCCTGAGCCGTCAATGCTCCGCGCACGTCAAGTCGCTAAAACAATCATGACCTGCGCCTAGTGCCCTCACCGTGCTCCGTAACGGCTGAAGCACTGCCATGGCGCACAGTCTTGCCCTGCCGCGTGAGCCGTCCTACAGTGACGCCACTTTCGTGGATCGATAAATGTTTCGGGGAGACTACGTGGTGACAATGGCGGACGTGGCCGCGAGGGCGGGCGTCACCAAACAGACCGTCTCCAACGTGGTCTCGGGCAAGAAGGTACGGCCGGAGACCCTGGCGAAGGTGAACAAGGCGATCGCCGAACTCGGCTACAAGCCCAACCTGGTGGCGCGCTCGCTGCGCACCGGCAGCACGTCGACGGTGGGGCTGTTCGTGCCGTCGGTGGCCAACGCGTTCTATTCGGAGGTGGTCGAGGAGGTGGAGAACCTCCTGGTCGGCCACGGATACAACCTGCTGCTCGCCACGACGCGCAACGACCCCGACTACACCCGGGCCCACCTGGAGAACCTCACCGCACGCTCGGTGGACGCACTGCTGGTCGCCGGGGACAACGGCGTCGAACAGCAGCTGCCGATGCTCGCCGAGGCCAACTTCCCGGTCGCGCTGTTCGCCTGGGAGGGCGACCCGCCGACCACACTGCCGGTGGTGTCCATCGACTACCAGCACGCAGGCTTTCTGGCCGGGTGCCACCTGCGGGACCTCGGCCACCGGAACGTCGCGGTGATCGCCGACCTCCCCGCGCACACGCCGCGCGTCGAGGGGCTGCGCCGGGCGTTCGCCCCCGACGAGCTGGACGACCGCAAGGTGTTCGCCTGCACCACCGACGACGCCGCCGGCGGTTTCGCCGCGGCCTGCGCGGCACTGGAGGCGGATCCGGAGCTGACGGCGATCTTCGCCACCCACGACGTCCTGGCCGTCGGTGCCATAGAAGCGGTGGTCCGGTCCGGGCGGCGGGTCCCCGACGACGTCAGCGTCGTCGGCTTCGACGACATCGCCCAGGTCGGGCGGATCCGACCGGCACTGACCACGGTCACCTTCCCCAAACGCGAGATGGCCCAGCAGGCCGTCGAACTCCTGCTACGAGCCGTCGACTCCGGCCGGCCGCCGACCAACGTCGTATCGCTGCTGCGCCCGACCCTGACCATCCGGGACAGCAGCGGCCCCCCGCCCGGGGCGACCGCTTAGCGCCTGGTACCGCCTGACCTGACCTGCCACGGCACACCCCATGAGCCGCCGGCGCAGTCCTTCCCAGCCGTTTCCCGCCACCACGGGGCATTTCGAGAGGAAACACCTTTGCTGATGAACGGCCTCGACCCCAACGCCTACGTCGAAGACCGGTCGCCGGGCACCGGACGGCTGCGGCCGCGCGCCGCGTTCGCCTCCGACCTGCCCACGATCGCGCTCGACGGCGACTGGAGATTCCGGCTGGCGTCGGGGCTGGACGACCTCACCGGGGACTTCGCCGCGCCGGACTTCGACGACACCGCCTGGGACCTGCTCGCCGTGCCGTCCTGCTGGCAGATGACCGGCCTGCCCGGCGAGCCGCGCTACGGTGCCCCGGCCTACACCAACATCCTGTACCCGTTCCCGGTCGACCCGCCGCGGGTGCCCCGGCAGAACCCGACCGGCGAGTACCGCCGCGAGTTCGACGTTCCGGACGGGTTCCCGGCATCGGCTGCGGTGCTCCGGTTCGAGGGCGTCGACTCCGCGTTCGCGGTGTGGCTCAACGGGATCCGGCTCGGCGACGGCAAGGGCAGCCGCCTGACCACCGAGTTCGACGTCTCCACCGCGCTGCGGCCCGGCCGGAACGTGCTCGCGGTCCGTGTGCACCAGTGGTCGTCCGGCAGCTACCTGGAAGACCAGGACATGTGGTGGCTGTCCGGGATCTTCCGGTCGGTGTCCGTGGCAGCCCGCGGTGTCGAGGACTTCTTCGTCCACACCGCCTGCGACCACACGACGGGGCAGGGCACCCTGGCCGTCGACGTCACCGCCCCCACCCGGGTGTCCCTGTCGGTGCCCGAGCTCGGCATATCCGACGCTGATCCGGCCGGCCCGCACCTGATCGACGGCATCGAGCCTTGGTCGGACGAGCAGCCGCGTCTGTACACGGGGGAACTGGTCTCCGAAGCCGGGGAGCGGATACCGCTGCGCATCGGCTTCCGCTCCGTGGCCGTCGTGGACGGCGTCCTGACCGTGAACGGCAGGCCGATCTCCCTGCGGGGCGTCAACCGCCACGAATGGCATCCGCTGACGGGGCGGACCCTGACCGGGGACACCATGGTGGCCGACGTGCTGCTCATGAAGCGGCACAACATCAACGCGGTGCGCACCAGCCACTACCCACCCGACCACCGTTTCCTGGACCTGTGCGACGAGCACGGCCTGTGGGTGTTCTGCGAGGGCGACCTCGAGACGCACGGCTTCGAACCCGGCGGCTGGCTCCGCAATCCCAGCGACGACCCCGCGTGGCGCGAGGCCTACCTGGACCGGACCGCGCGGTTGGTGGAGCGCGACAAGAACCACCCCTCGGTCATCGTCTGGTCGCTGGGCAACGAGTCCGGCACCGGAGCCAACCTGGCCGCCGCGGCCGCGTGGATCCGGCAGCGCGACGACAGCCGCCTGATCCACTACGAGGGCGACTTCGCGAGCTGCGCGTACGTCGACCTGTACTCCCGCATGTACATCGGTGTGGACGAACTGTCCGCCGTGGGACGCGGCCAGGAGGCACCGACGGCCAATCCGGCCGACGACGCACACCGCCGCGCCCTGCCGGCCGTGCTGTGCGAGTACGGACACGCCATGGGCACCGGACCCGGCGGGCTGTCCGAGTACCAGCAGGTCATCGAGGCACATCCGCGCCTGGCCGGTGGATTCGTCTGGGAGTGGATCGACCAGGGGATCGCCCGGCTCACCGGGCAGGAGGACCCCCACCAGGATGCCCCCCACGCGTTCTACGCCTACGGCGGCGACTTCGGCGAGGAGGTCCACGACGGCAATTTCGTCGCCGACGGACTGCTCTTCCCCGACCGCACACCGTCGCCGGGCCTGGTCGAGTACAAGAAGGTCATCGAACCGGTCCGGATCCACATCGACCCGGCGGCACGGCAGATCAGCGTGCACAACCTGCACCATGTCCACGACACCGGCTACCTGGACTTCCAGTGGACCGTCGAGGACGGCGGCGAGCTGGCCGGCTCCGGCCGCCTGACCGTGCCGGCGACCGCTCCGGGCACGACGACAAGCGTCGAATGGCCCGCCGATGTCACCGCCGCGCTCGATGCGGCGCGCAAGAACGACTCCGGCCACGAGGTGTGGCTGACCGTGACCGCGGTGCTCGCCGCCGACGAGACCTGGGCCGCGGCCGGTCACGAGATCGCCTGGGCCCAGGGGCTGGTCGTGGCTCCGGCCGCCCCGCCCGTCCCCTCCACGCCGGCGCCGGCGCCGGCGATCGCCCATGACGGGTACATCGCACTGGGGCCCACGCGGTTCGATGCCCGCACCGGGGTGCTGATACAGCTCGGCGACCTGGAGCTCGACGGTCCGAGGCTGGACATCTGGCGGGCCCCGATCGACAACGACCTGCTCAGCGCCTTCGGCGAGCCGCAGATCGGCGCTTGGCTCGCCGCCGGACTGAACCGGATGCGCCACGATGTCCTGGGTGTCGAGCCCGACGCGTCGGGACTCACGGTCACCGCCCGGCTGGCCGCCGCCGGGTCCTCCTCCGCGCTCGGCCTGGTCTATCGCTGGACGGCCTGCGAGGGACCGGACGCGGGCCAGGCCCGGCTCCGGCTGGAATGCGCCGTCACCCCTGACGGCGCATGGTCGGTGCCGCTGCCCCGGCTGGGGATCGCGATGTCGCTGCCCGGCACCGACGCCGAGGTCGAGTGGTTCGGCCTCGGTCCCGGCGAGGCGTACCGCGACTCCCGTACCGCCGCTCGCGTCGGCCGCCACCGGTCGACTGTCGCGGCGATGCAGACCCCCTATGTCCGCCCGCAGGAGAACGGCAACCGCCACCAAGTCCGCCGCACCCGGATCACCACCGCGGACGGCCCCCTGCTCATCACGGGCGACCCGGTCATCGACCTGACCGTGCGTCCCTGGAGCACCGCGGCCCTGGCCGCCGCGGCCCACCAGCACGACCTGGTCGGCGACGGCCGACTCCATCTCCACCTCGACCACGCGCACCACGGCCTCGGCAGCACGGCCTGCGGCCCGGGCCCGTCGGCATCGGACGTCCTGGCCGCGGTCCCGACGGTGTTCAGCGTGGAGTTCAGCACCAGTCGGTAGGCGGGCCTGGCCGCCCGCCCACCGACAGTCCAGCAAGTCAGTCCCCATCACGAAGGGTTTCCCTCACATGGACAGCACCACCATACGCAGCCGCAGACTCCTGGCGCTCGCCACCGCGGCGGTCATGGCATTCGGCGTCGGCGCGTGCAGCAGCGACAAGAACGACTCCGCCGGGGAATCGGGCCAGAGCGGGCCGGTGAACATGGAATTCTGGGGCTGGGCCGGCTACGAGGAGATCGTCGACCAGTGGAACGCCGCCCACCCGGACATCAAGGTCACCTTCAAGAAGATCCCGTCGGGCCCCAAGGGCGGCTACGCCCAGATCACCAACGCGCTCACCGCCGGCGAGGGCCCGTGTCTGGCCCAGATCGAGTACCAGAGCATCCCGTCGATGCTCGTGAAGAACACGGTCATGGACATCACGCAGTACGCGAGCGCCGACATGGACAAGTACGTCCCGTCGGCCGTCTCCTCCTCCAGCGTCGGCGACAAGGTCTACGGGGTTCCGGTGGACGTCGGCCCGATGGTCCTCTTCTACCGCAAGGACCTGTTCGCCAAGTACGACATCACCAAGCCGCCGGCCACGTGGGCCGAGTACAAGGCAGACGCCGAGAAGGTCACCGCCGCCGACCCCAGTGTGAAGTTCGGCACCATACTCGGCGACGGCGCCGGTTTGGCGTCCTTCACCCTGCAGACCGGCCAGTCCTGGTACTCGACCCAGGGTGACAGCTGGACCGTCAGCATCGACAACCCCGGCACCCGCAAGGTCGCCTCCTACTGGCAGGACCTGAAGGACCAGGGTCTGGTGGCCAAGCACGGCAGCGCCTGGGACCCGCAGTTCAACAAGGCCTCCGAAGCCGGCAAGGTGCTGACGTTCATCAGCCCTGCCTGGGCCGCCGGCGGACTGAAGTCGGACCTGCAGAACCTGTCCGGCAAGTGGAGGGTCGCCCCGATGCCGACCTGGGAGGCCGGCGACAACAAGAGCGCCAGCGGCGGCGGCTCGGCCACCTCGGTGATGACCGGGTGCAAGACGCCCAAGGAAGCAGTGCAGTTCGCCGATTTTCTGTCCAGTGACCCGCAGGCCGTGAAGACGGGCATCGAAACCGGGCTGTACCCGGCGTCGAAGGCCGGACAGGACGACCCGTCACTCACGGGGGGTGACCCGTACTTCGGCGGCCAGAAGGTCGGTGAGGTGTACAAGGCCTCCGCCGCGCAGGTGCCCAGCACCTGGACCAACGGCCCGACCTTCCAGCAGGTCGAGACGGACTTCACCGCTGCCATAGGCAAGGGCACCCTGCCGGACGCGGTCACCAAGGTCCAGGCCTCGACGGTCGCCGCGATCAAGAAGCTCGGCCTTTCGGTGAACAACGGCTGAGGCAGCGGGACTTCAGCCGCCCCGAAGGATTCCCGCGGCCGCCCGTATCCGGCGCCGCGGGAACCCGCTCCCTGACGACGAACCGCCCAGCGAGGTTTCCATGAGCAGTCCCAGCAGCACCCGGACCGCGTCACCGCCGCGGTCGGAGCCCGCGGCCACCCGCCGCGCCTCCCCCGCCGGTCGGCCGCGGCGCGCCGGCCGCCGCAGCGCGTTGACCGCGTCGGGGTTCCTGGCGCCGTTCGCGGTCCTCTTCCTGACCATGATGGTCGCGCCGATCTGTTACGCGATCTACCAGAGCTTCTTCACCGTCCGCCGCGCGGGGCTGTTCGGCGGTGCGCAGTCCACGGAGTTCGCGGGACTGTCCAACTACGCCGACGCCTTCAGCGACCACGACTTCGTCGCGTCGATCGTCCGTGTCGCGCTGCTGGGCTGCGTCCAGGTCCCGGTCATGCTCGGTCTGGCCCTCCTGCTCGCGCTCCTGCTCGACTCCCGCTCGGCCCGGCTGCGCAAGTCCTTCCGGCTCACGTTCTTCCTGCCCTACGCGCTGCCGGGTGCGATCGCCGCGCTGATGTGGTCCTTCCTGCTGGTGAAAGACCTCTCGCCGTTCACCGGACCGCTGTCCCACTTCGGGATCGACACCGACTTCCTGTCGCCGTCGTGGGTTCCGGTCTCGATCGGGAACATGATCACGTGGGGCTGGACCGGCTACAACATGCTGATCATCTACTCCGCGCTGCAGACGATCCCGGCCGAGGTGATGGAGGCCGCCGCGCTCGACGGCTGCACCGGATGGCGCCTGGCGTGGGCGGTGAAGATCCCGCTGGTGCGTCCCGCGCTGGTCCTGACCACGGTCTTCTCCATCATCGGGACGGCACAGATGTACACCGAGCCCGCGGTGCTTGTCGGCGCGCGCATCCCGGGCGTCGACCCGAAGTTCTCCCCGATCATGAACACGACCGTGGCTATGGACGTGGGCGGCCAGAACCTGGCCGCCGCCCAGTCCGTCGTGCTCGCGCTGATCACCCTCGTGCTCTCGTTCGGATTCCTCAAGTACAACCAGCGCAAGGGAGCGATGGCATGAGCGTGATCCGGGCCGACCGGCCGATCCGACCGACCCGACCGGCCCTTCGCGGCACCGACATCGCGAGCAAGGTCGTCGTCAACGGCGTGCTGGGCCTGATGGCCCTGTACACGCTGATCCCGCTGTGGTGGCTGTTCGTCTCCTCGACCAAGGCCTCGGGCTACCTCTACACCGGTACGCCGCTGTGGTTCTCCCACTTCGACCTGGTCACCAACATCAGAAACGTGTTCAGCTTCGAGGACGGCATCTTCTCCACCTGGCTCGCCAACAGCGCGCTGTACAGCCTCGTCGGCGCCGCCGTCGGCACCCTGCTGTCCGCGATGGCCGGCTACGCGCTGTCCAAGTTCACCTTCCGCGGCCGTGAAAGCGTGTTCAACGTCATCCTCGCCTCGGTTCTCATCCCGGCGCCGATGTTCGCCCTGCCGTTGTTCCTGCTCATGGCGAAGCTGGACATCACCAACTCCTACTGGTCGGTGCTGCTGCCCAGCTGCGTCAGCCCGTTCGGTGTCTACCTGTGTCGGATCTTCGCCGCGGCGTCCGTCCCGGACGAACTCCTCGAGGCCGCACGGCTCGACGGAGCAGGCGAACAGCGAACCTTCTTCCGGATCGCCCTGCCGCTGATGTCCCCGGCACTGGTGACCGTCTTCCTGTTCCAGTTCGTCGGCATCTGGAACAACTACCTGCTGCCCTCGCTCATGCTCAACACCCCCTCACTGCAGCCCGTCACGGTGGGCCTGGTGCAGTGGCGCTCGGAGTTCGCCAACGGAGTGCCGCCGCTGCTGCCGATCACCGGTGCGTTCCTGTCGCTGATCCCTCTGCTCGTCGCCTTCGTCAGCCTGCAGCGGTTCTGGCGCAGGGGTTTGACCGCAGGCGCCGTCAAGTAACGCGTTCGCTGCCCTACACCCTTCCTGAACCGCAAAGGACCACCGCAATGCCCCGCGCCCACGTCACCCTCGACAAGCAGGCCGTCATCGCCCCTGTCCGACGCCGCACCTTCGGCTCGTTCGTCGAACACCTCGGCCGCTGCGTGTACACCGGGCTCTACGAGCCGGAACACCCGAGCGCGAACGACGACGGGTTCCGCATGGACGTTCTCGAACTGGTCAGGGAGCTGGGCACCAGGACCGTCCGCTACCCGGGCGGCAACTTCGTCTCCGGCTTCCGCTGGGAGGACTCGGTCGGCCCCCGCGACCAGCGCCCGGTGCGCCGCGACCTCGCCTGGCATTCCCTGGAGTCGAACCAGGTCGGCCTGGACGAGTTCGCCCGCTGGCTGAAGCTCACCGACTCCGAGATGATGCTCGCGGTCAACCTCGGCACGCGCGGCATCCTGCCCGCCCTGGACCTGCTCGAGTACGCCAACCACCCCTCCGGTACGGCACTTTCGGATCTGCGTATCGCCAACGGCACGCCGGAGCCGCACAACATCCGCATGTGGTGCCTCGGCAACGAGATGGACGGGCCCTGGCAGACCGGTTTCCTGAACGCCGACGACTACGGCAAGCTCGCCGCCCGTACCGCCGGCGCGATGAAGATGGCCGACAAGGACCTCGAACTCGTGGTCTGCGGCTCCTCCGGCTCCTGGATGCCGACCTTCGGCGACTGGGAGCGCACGGTACTCGAGCACACCTACGACCACGTCGACTACGTCTCCTGCCACGCCTACTACCAGGAGCTCGACGGCGACCTCGGCTCCTTCCTCGCCTCGGCGATGGACATGGACTACTTCATCGACACCGTGGTCGCGACCGCCGACCACGTGGGCTACAAGAAGCGCTCCAAGAAGAAGATCAATATCTCGTTCGACGAGTGGAACGTCTGGTACCAAAAGGAGTTCCACGAGTCCGACGAGGTCAACGACGAGTGGCGGCACGCCCCCCGGCAGCTGGAGGACGTCTACTCGGTGGCGGACGCCGTTGTCGTCGGCAACCTGCTGATGACGCTGCTCAAGCACAGCGACCGCGTCACCTCGGCCTCGCTCGCGCAACTGGTCAACGTGATCGCGCCGATCATGACCGAGCCCGGCGGCCCGGCCTGGCGGCAGACGACCTTCTACCCGTTCTCGATCACCAGCCGGCTTGCCGCCGGTGAGGTGATCCGGCCCGTTGTCGAGGCGCCGACCTACACGACGGCACGCCATGGCGAGGCGTCCGTCGTCGACGCCGTCGCCACCGTCGACGAGGACCGGGCCGCGGTTTTCCTCGTCAACCGTGGGCTTACGCAGGCCACTCAGGTCACGGTCGATGTGCGCGGCCTCGGCTCCTCGCGGATTCTGGAGGCGGTCACACTCGCCGACAAGGATGCGTACGCGAAGAACACACTCACCGACCAGAACCGCGTGACCCCGCACGCGAACCCGAGCGCGACCCTGTCCGACGGGCTGCTCAGCATCGAGCTGCCGCCGGTGTCGTGGACCGCAATCGCGCTGGGCTGAGTGACGGTCACCGCCGCCGGCAAGCCCGACTGTGGTCAGTCACCGGATTTGTTGTGTCACCGCGGGTGTTACTCCGCGTCGCGGCGGGCCTGGCCGCGACGGCGGAGCAGCAGGAGGCCGCCGGCTACCGCGGTGACGCCGGTCGCGGCCGTCCACAGAGCGAGGTCCGAGGCACCGGTGGCGGCCAGGTCCTCGCCGCTCTTTCCGCCCTGGGTGCTGACGTCCCCCGAGGACTGCGCGGCCGGGGACTTGGACGAACCGGACGACCCGGAGGTACCGGAGTTGGCGGCCGTCGACTTCGACGGGGACGGTGAGGCCGCCGCCTCGGCCGCGGTGGCCTTGTCCCGGGTGTACGCCAGGGTGCCGAAGCCGAGTTCGTCGAATCCGCCGCTGTTCGGGCCGTAGTGGCCGCCGCCTCCCTCGGGCCCGCTGCGGGCCATCATCTCGCGGGTGTTCGGCATGGCCATGCCGCGCCTGTTGACGTAGTGGTTGTAGACCCGCGCCCAGACCGGGCGCCCACCGCCACGGCCGCCTTCGGAGATGACCTTCTGCACCGTATCCACGCAATGCACGCCGTTTTTCCAGGTGTAGGCGGTGTAGGGCACCTCGTAGCCGAGGTTGTACCGGGCGACGTACTCGCACGCCTTGCGGAACCTGGAGTCGTCCGCGCCGTAGAGGTCGACGCCCTGGTTCCAGGCCATCTCGCAGATGGTGCCCATCAGGCCGATGCCCATCATGCTGTGGGCCTGGTCACGCCCGCTCTCCTGCCACTGGGCCAGGCCCACGTCGTTGTAGACGTAGGGGATCGCCTTGGCCAGAGCGCCGTTGCCTTCGCCGTTGTAGAAGTAGTCCACCGTCTCGTCGAACTTGGCCCGGTCGTCGCAGAGGATCCCGATGGCCATGATCGAGGCCATGGTGCACAGGTCCCAGTTCGCCCAGTAGTGGCCGATGCAATTGGTCTCGCGGTACATCATGTGGCGGTTCATCGGATAGAAGTGCTTGACCAGCATGTCCTGGAAACGGGCCAGGTCGAAGCCGGGGTAGCCGCGCAAGAGCTCGCCGACGTTGGCGAACTGGTACCCGTAGATGCCCGCCAGGAGCACGACTTCGGAGCCTCCGCCGATGCCCTTCAGCGTCCCCGACCAGGCGTTGCAGATGTCTCGCGCGGTGTCTGCGTATGCGGTGTCGCCGGTGATCTTCCAGCGCAGCGCCCTCTGGTAGGCGGCGTGGATGTCGCGGTAGAGGGCCCCGTAGTTCTGGACGCCGCCCCCTCCCCGGGTCGGGGTCACCTGCGGGTTGGGCCGCCATGCGGCCTGCGAGTGGCGGCCGGTGGTGAGGGTGAGCTTGGCGTAACCCTCCGTGTAGGGGGCGGCGCCCGCCTTCACCTTGGCGGCCATGCGCTCGAGATCGGCCCGGGTGTGGAGCATCCCGGGGTGCGCGAAGGACGTGGGCGCCGCCGTCGCGGGGGCGGCGGCCGCGCCCGTGCCGATACCGATACCGACCGCGCCGGTCGCCGCTCCAGCGGCCTTGAGCATGCTGCGTCGGCTGATCTGAAGTGTCACTGTGTCGTTCCTCGGGCTCTTGTGGGGACAGTGCCTACGCAGGGAGACGTGATACGGAGCGGGCGATAACAAAAAAGTGGGCACCACCGAGGAAAGGCAGCTGGTCTTGACGGTCCTCCGTCAAGGGACTCAACGTCACCCGGACGCATCTGGACAGGCAGGTCGACGATGGCGGACGCTCCCAGGAACACCCCCGTGGGCCGGCAACTCCAGGTGAAGACACACGGCCTCGAGGTCATCCGCGACGCGGAACGCAGGGACGCTCCCCCGTCACCGGGGCGAACGGCACGAGCTACGGTCTCAACCCACAGGGCAATCTGCCAGGGGCGGTCCACATTCCGGGCAGTTCGCGGGCAGTGCTGGAATCGTATGGCTATGGCAGCGACAGGAGACACGTCCGAGCCTGATAGCCCTGTACTCGGATCACGTTGGTCGGAGGCTGCGGATCCAGATCACGGCACCGCGTAGGGGGAGTCCGGCGAGGTACCGGTGGTTCGTTGAATCCGGTGGCAGAGGTCAATGCTGTGTCCGGTGGTGACCGCGTCGATCAGGGCCTGGAGCTCGGGGGGCCTTGTCCGTCCAGGCTCGCCACCAGGGGTGTCGGCGCCCATGTCGATCAGTTCCGCGCGGGCGTCGTACGACGGGCCGGTCGCGTCGTCGAGCTGCTGGACGAGTCTCTCGATGTGCGTGGTCATGGGTGGTCCCGGCGCCAGGGCGTGGGGAGCCACCAGCAGACGGGGCGGATCTCGTACGAGCCGGGCAGCGCTTCCAGCACGCGATGCCCGCGACAGGGGCAGGGGCAGAGGCAGAGGCAGGGGGAAGAGGCGCTCATTCGAGCAGTCTCGTCGCCGGTCCCGCCGGTGTGCCATGGATTTCTCCGCGCTGTCGCGCCCTCGTTCGCGTCCGGCTCGGGGGGCGTCGATCGCCGGCAGTCGCGTCCGGTCCGGTGCGGCGACGGGGCCCGTCGGTCGTGATCGGACGTGCCGCGTCGCGTCTCCCGTCGCGCGCCACGCCCAGGAGGCCGGATGAGTGCCGGATCGCTCATTTGCACGTTCGGTTAATCGGATGTGTCGGATGTGTTGACGCGCCCCCTTTTCCAGATTTAACTTCTGCCCGATTTCACGAACAGTGTTCGATATATCGCTCAACATGCCTGATTGGACAGTGAGTTGGTTACGAAGGCTTCCGGCCGAAGCGCCACCCACCTGAAACGCCTTCACGGGCGCTGAGAAGCACAGCCACCCGGCCCGTGCCGCAACCGCCCCACCTGGGCGGACGCACGCCTCGCGCGCCCTGACCCGTCGTCGCCACGGCGCCCTGGGCGAAGCGGTGAAACACCGTCGTTCGGATCCCCCCGTCCGGCCCGCGCGGTGTCCGGGTCCTGTCCCGCCCATTCCGAGACCAAGTTCCCCCCGCCACCCCGCTCCCCCTTCGCCCGGCGGTGGAACCCGCACCCGACAGGAGATCCGATGTCTGCGCTCCGCGCCCGGCTGACGGTGATATTGCTCGCCGTCTGCCTCCTCTTCACGGGCCAAGCCCTGACCACACCACAGCGGGCGGCCGCCGCCGACCCCGGCTACCTGATGGTGCACTTCACCAACGACTCCGCGACCGGTCAGATGCTGTACCTCGCCCACAGCACGGACGGCCTGCACTGGAACGACCTCAACGGCGGAGCGCCGATCCTCAACTCCAAGATCGGCACGAAGGGAGTGCGCGACCCCGCACTCGTGCGCTCCCCCGACGGCAGCAAGTACTGGATCATCGCGACCGATCTGTGCATCCGCTGCGGCTCGACCTACCAGAACGGCAGCCCCAACTTCGTGGTGTGGGAGTCGACCGACCTGGTGACCTGGTCGAAGCCGTGGCTGCTCGGCGCCGCCGGACTGATCCCCGGCGGAAAGAACGCGTGGGCGCCGGAGGCGATCTGGAACCCCGAGACCAACGACTACGTCCTGTACTGGGCGACGAACGCCACGGTCAACGGCATCTTCAAGTACCGCATCTACTCCGCCCGCACCAAGGACTTCCGCACCATCACCACCCCGCAGATCTGGATCGACCCGCCCGGCAGCACCCCGGTCGTCGACACCCAGATGACCGAGGTGCCCGCAGGTACCGGCCCCTACCGCTACCTGAGGGCCTCCGGCGACGGCCAGAACAACATCGAGGGCAGCAACTCGATCCTCGGGACGTGGACCAACCTCGGCAACCTGTCCAGCATGGGCCTCACCGGCAACGTGGTCGAAGGCCCGGTCTGGATGAAGTTCAGGGACCGCGACGAGTGGGCCCTCTACATCGACCACAACAACGCGCAGGGCGTACGCGAGTACAGGCCGATCCTGACGACCAACCCGTTCGACGTCAGCACCTACCGGCTGCAGCCGACGACCAGTTACGACATGGGCGTCACCGCCAAGCGCCACGGCGCGATCATGCCCCTCACGGCCGCCGAGGAGAGCCGCGTGCTCGCCCGCTGGCCCAACACCCCGGCGCAGCGGCTCCAGTCGTTCAACTTCCAGGACCGGTACGTGCGCCAGACCAACTTCGACGTGCGCATCGATCCGAACGTCAGCCCCGTCGAGGACTCCCAGTTCCGGATCAGGCCCGGTTTGGCGGGCACCGGCACCGTCTCCTTCGAGTCGGTGAACCACCCCGGCTACTTCCTGCGCCACGCCAGGTACGACTTCCAGCTCGTCCTCAACGACGGCAGCAGCCAGTTCGCCGCGGACGCCACCTTCCGCAAGGTCGCCGGGCTCGCCGACTCCACCTGGTCGTCGTTCCAGTCGTACAACTTCCCCGACCGCTACATCCGCCACTACGCCTACCAGCTGCGCCTCGACCCGATCACCACCGCGACAGCCCGCGGTGACGCCACCTTCCGTGTGCCGAACTGACCCGCATCGCCAGGAGCGCCGGCGCCGCCAGGTCGGCGCCGGCGCGGATGCGTCACCCACCCCCCACCGGCCCACAGGTTCTGGATCCGCCCGCACCCTTCCTACGCCCCGGAGGCACCAGATGAGTGCAGCACCCCTCCCGTCGCGCCGACTCTTCCTCGGCATGGCCGCGGCCGTGCCGCTGTCCACCACCGGCGTGCTGACCCTCGGCAGCCGGTCCGCGAGCGCCGCGACGACCTCCCCGTTCGTCATGGCCTACTTCACCCAGTCACCGAGAAACCTCGGCACGGACTACGGCCTGCACCTCGCGGTCAGCACCGACGCGCTGCAATGGATGCCGCTGAACCAGAACAACCCCGTCGTGACCCCGACCGCGGGCGACGGCGGTCTGCGTGACCCCTTCATCCTGCCCAAGCAGGACGGCACCTTCGTCGTCATGGCGACCAATCTGAAGGGCACCGACTGGACCAAGAAGACCCCGTACATCCACGTCTGGGACTCCGCCGACCTGCGCTCCTTCGACAACTACCGACTGCTGAAACTGCACGCCATGGCCACCCACACCTGGGCGCCCGAAGCCTTCTGGGACCCCTCCCGCGGCCAGTACGCCCTCATCTACTCGGCCGTCAACAGCAGCGGACACAACGTGATCATGGTGAACTACACCACGGACTTCCAGACGGTGACGGCACCGCAGGTCTTCTTCGACCCGGGCTACGACATCATCGACGGCACCCTGGCCAAGAACGTGAACGGCGTCAACTACCTGTACTACAAGGGCCGCAACAGCCTGGTGGGCGCGAGGTCCACCTCCCTCGCCCCCGGCAGCTTCGCCCAGTTCACCTCGGGCCTGGCGCCGCAGGGAGGCATCGAGGGCCCGATCCTCGCCGAGGCCTCCGGCACCTGGTACCTGTGGGGCGACGCCAACGCCCTCTTCTACACCTGGCAGACCAACGACCTCTCCACCGGCACCTGGACCGCCACCGACCGGCGCGTCTACACCCAGCCGCTGAACTCCAAGCACGCCGACATCAAGCCGATATCCCAAACGGTGTACGACAACATGGTCGCCACCTGGGGAAAGCCTGCCTGGAACCGACTGAAGTCCTACAACTTCCCGGACAGATACTGGCGGCAGGTCGATTCCCTCGGCCGCATCGACCCGTACCCGTTCGACCCCTACACCGACTCGCAATGGAAGCTGGTGCCCGGGCTGGCCGACCCCTCCGGCGTCTCCTTCCAGTCCCTCAACCAGCCGACCCGCTATCTGCGGCACTCCTTCTACCAGCTGCGGCTGGACGCCAACGACGGCACCACGAGGTTCGCCCAGGACGCCACCTTCCACAGGACCGCCGGGCTCGCCGACCCGTCCTGGTCGTCGTTCCGCTCCCACAGCCACCCGGACCGCTACATCCGCCACTACGCCTACCAACTGCGCATCGACCCGATCTCCACCGCCACCGGCAGAGCCGACGCCACGTTCTCCGTCTGGTACTGAGGCGACGCGCACGCTCCGGGTGCGCCCGGCTCCTGGTGGTGCGGGGGATGTCGATCTCTTCGCGTGGACAGCTCTCGGGAGGGAGGCCGGCAGGTCGGGGAGACTCATATGGGTGGCGTTGGCGTGGCGTTCCAGGGGCTGTCGGCAAACTCCCTCCCCCACTGCCCTAAAGGCGTGGGAGGTGCCCCCCAGCCCCGCGGCGCCCGGCACGCTCCCCCAAGCTCTTCGAGCAGGGGGTCCCCCACTCGCCACGCCGGGCGAAAGCCCGAGTACGCCCAGTACGAGGACTTCCGCCCCGCGCCGAGAGCACGCACCGGACGCCGCCGGGCCGCCCTTCGGGCGACAACGGGAGTTTGACGACAGCCCCTAGGACCGTGGTCGGGTCGCGGGGACGGGGTACTCGGGGACATCGGACACCGCGCCCCATGCATGACGGCCCGGCCCCACGGCGAAGGAGCCGTCGGGCCGGGCCGTGGCCGCGCCGGCTCGTATCAGCCGGCGGGCGGGATTGATGTGCGTCTAGCCGGTGACCCGGCGGAACGTCCACTGCTGGTTGGTGCTGCCCCTGTCGGCGTACTGGATGAGCGCGGCGCCGTCGGCCGTGCTGCCGGAGCTGACGTCGAGCACCTTGCCGCTGTTGCGGTTGACCACCTGGAACACACCGCCGGACAGCGGGCGCAGCTGCCACTGCTGGCTGGCCCTGCCGTCGGGGGTCGCCTGTACGACCCGCGCGCCGTCCGCCGTGGAGGATCCGGCCACGTCGAGCACCTTGCCGCTGCGGACGCAGGTGATGGTGTGGTAGCCGTCGGCCGTGGACTGGAACGCCCACTGCTGGTTCGTCGCGCCGTTGTCGGTCCACTGGATCAGGGCGGCGCCGTCCGCGCCGGACCCACCGGAGACCTCGGCCACCTTGCCGCTGCGCACGCTGACGCACTTGTAGGCCCGGGTGGGTGCGATGGTGTACTGCACCGAGTCGACGTCGACGTGGCCCGTGCCGTTCGGGTTGTAGGTGTAGAGGCCGATCCGGTCGCCGCGGTAGCCGCCCCAGGTGAGCTGGTAGGTGCCGCCGACCTGGGTGAACGTGCTCCCGTCGAGGCTGTAGGAGAAGCGGCTGACCCCGTTCACGTCCCACGTGGTGCGCAGCCACACGGCGTTCTGTGTGATGGCCGCGCCGCTGGTCAGGGTGGAGCCGGCGTTGTGCTCGATCGTGGTGGTGGTCCCTGAGCGTCGGACACCCAGTCCGGCGTAGGTGGCGGCGTAGTGGCACAGCCCGGCGTGCTGGCCGTCGGCGAGGCCGGCCAGTTCGAGGCGGACGGTCACCGTGGCGCCGCCCGCGGTGCGCAGCACTCGTTGGGTGAGGGTGTTGCCCACCTTCATCAGGTTGTCCCCGGCCAGCGGTGCGAACGCCTTCAGCCGCAGAAAGCCGGGGCGCTCGGTCAACGACCAATAGCCCGCGCGGGGTTGGTAGTACCACTCCCACTGCGGCTTGAGGCGGGTGTCGGTGAACGAGTCGCTGGTCACGACGGCGGGCAGCGCGTCGACGGGGAGGCCGGGGGTGCCGGCGGCGGGCAACCGGCCCGTCCACGCCATGGTGCCGATGCCGTCCGAGCCCACCGTGCCGATGATCGGCCAGCCGTCCACCCAGGTCACCGGCAGCAGGGACAGCACGCGCCCCTCCCAGTCGCCGTGGCCGTGGTGGGTCACGAAGTACCAGTCGCCGCTCGGGGTCTGCACCAGCCCGCCCTGGTTGGGCTCGCGATCCACCGAGGTGTTGACGTGCAGCAGCTGCCGGGTCTCGAAGGGGCCGAAGATGCTGGAGCCGCGGTTCATCATGAGCACCCGGCCCTCGGGCTTCACCTCGCTGAACAGGTGGTAGTAGACACCGTCGATCTTGTACAGCTTGCTGGCCTCGCTGCGCGACGACTGGTGGATCACCGGGGCCGGGCCGACCAGCGACCTGCCGTCTGCGGACAGCTTGTACAGGTGGATCTTGTAGTTGTCCGAGTAGTGCGTGGTGACCAGATAGCCCTGGCCGTCGTCGTCCCAGAACGGGCACACGTCGTTCCAGCCGGAGGTCCGCCACATCGAGTGCAACGGCTCCCACGGCCCGGTCGGCGACGGGGCCGACGTCATGAAGAAGCCCTCGTCGGGCGTGTTGAAGTACACCCAGTACCGCCCCGCGTGGAAGCGGATGGCCCCGGCCCACACACCCCGGCCGTAGCGGTTCATCCGGTCCCAGTTCAACTCCGGTCCGATACGGGTGACATCGCCGACCGAACCGCCGATCGGGCGCCAGTTGACCAGGTCCTTCGAGTGCAGGACGGCCATGCCGGGCGAGTGCCCCATGGTGCTGGTGATGCCGTAGTAGTCGGAGCCGACCCGGATGCAGTCCCAGTCACTGAGGTCGGCGGGGATGATCGGGTTGGCGTACGTGCCGTCACCCTGGTCACCCCACTTTGTGGCCGGAAACGAGTCTGCCGCCGCCGTGCTCGACGGGAGCAGGCCCGGGAGGAGGAGGGCGCCGGTACCGACCGCGGCGAGCCGGCCGAGTTGTCTTCTGGTGAGGTCCACGATGCAGTCCTTGGCTGGAGGTCATCACGTGCGGGAGCAGTGGGTGGACACCGCGCGGAGAACGCGGGAGGGAGAACGTGGAAGGGACACGGCCTTCGCGTCGTGCGCGCCGCGTCCCAGCGGGCTGACGTCCCTCACCCGCGCTGTGCGGGGTGGCGGCATGACGAAGGCACACCCCCGGACGCCTGGGCAACGGGTCCTTTGGGACACGCGGCGACCGAGGACGGAATGAGGACTGGTCGATATATCGAACAGCTACCGACTTGTCGAACCGATCGACGCCGAAAAGTTAGAGTCCCGGACTTACAGAAGTCAACGGATCGTCCGCGTTTTTCCGAGACGCGCGACGGCCGGGACAGGGCGCGCACGGCGCGCCGACGGGCGGTGTCGGCCGAACAGACGGCGTCAGCCGAACAGACGGCGCTGGATCTCGCGCCGGTAGTCCTCCAGGGTCCGGTCGAGGTGTGCCGCGGTGGCCTGCGCCGCTTCCTCGGGGCGGCCGTCACGGATGGCCCGGTAGATCGCCCCGTGCTCCTCGATGGCCGCCTCGGTGTTCTCCCCGAACGAGTCGTGGATACCGATGGCGCTGGACTGGCGCTGCAGGCGCCGCGCGTCCCGCACGGCGCTGACGAGGAACGTGTTGTGCGAGGCCACCGACACTGCCGTGTGGAAGTCCTCGTCCCCCTGGTTGAACACATCGATCTGGCCGTGAGCGAACCCGTGCCGGCACTGCTCCATGGCGACTTCGATGGTGCGCAGCTCCGAGGGGGTGGCGCGGGTGGCCGCCAGGCTGCTGGCGGCCATCTCCTGAACCCTGCGGAACTCGAACAGCATCAGTACGTGGTCGATGTCGACGGGGCGGAAGAAGCCTCCCCACCGGCTGGTGATGAGCATGCCTTCGTCGTCCGCGACGAACAGACCCCGCCCCTTGTGCGCCCGTACCCGGCCCAGCGCCGAAAGGATCTTGATGGCTTCGCGCACCACCGCCCTGCTGGTGTCCAGTGTCCGGGCGAGGTCGATCTCCGTGGGCAGCCGGTCACCCGGCGTCAGTCGCTCCTCGGCGATGTACGCGAGGATCCGCTCCGCCACGATCTCGTACCCGGGACGGTAGTCACGCCGCACGTCCGAGCCGACCACCCCCGCGGGCACGGCAGCAGGGACTTGAGCCGGCAAGGCCGCTTGGATCGCTGGCGTGTCGTCCATCCGCACTGCCTCCCGAGTGACTTCTGCTCACGCGACTGATCGCGGTGGAGCCGCATCATCGTAGCGCACAGAAGATATAAGTCGTACTCATTCTGACCAAGATCCATGGTGAGAGCCATGACCATCCGAGTGAAGAAACAACCCTTATCGGGCATGGATAGCGCAACTGCTCGCCCCTCACCGGAAATTCAGCCAAGGAACGCTGCACGCACCCTTGACGTACCACTCGATAAGGCGGCTAATTTCTTCCACGCCGGTCGCAGCACAGCCGCCTCTTCCGTTTCCGTCGAGTTTCCGGGCCGCCCAGCGTCGTCCCGGCTCGCGCCACTCGCCCACCCGCTCGAGCCGCCTGCCCCCCATCTGCTCGGGGCACCCGCACACCCAGTGGAGTGACTCATGACCGTCAACCAGTCCTCGTCCAGCCCGAAGAGAGCCCTCGGCAGGAAGCGAGCGGCATCGCTGGCCGGGTGCGCGGTCACGGTGCTGCTGACCGTGACGGCCTGTGGCGGCGGCACCGCCGGTACGACCACCAAGGACGGGTTCGCCCAGGCGCCGCAGAAGGACGGGGCGTTGACCGTCTGGGTGGACGCGACCCGTGTGGAGGCCGCGAAGCTCTACCAGCAGCAACACCCGGACGTGAAGCTGGACATCGTCACCTACGACGGCAACGCCAACGGCTCGAACTACCTCCAGACCAAGGTCCAGTTGTTCAACCGCACCGGCAAGGGGTGGCCGGACGTCGTGTTCAGCTCCCAGAACAACGAGGTGACCTGGGCCGTCGACGCGAAGTTCGCCGCTCCGCTGAACAAGGGCCTGATACCCGAGTCGACCCTGGGGAAGTTCGCCAAGGGCGCCAACGACGTCTGCACGGTGGACGGGACCCTGTACTGCCTGCGCAACGACCTCTCCCAGACGGTGCTCTGGTACAACGCGCCGCTGCTGAAGAAGTTCGGTTACACGGTCCCGACGACCTGGGAGGACTACCAGGCGCTCGGCGAGAAGGTCGCCAAGGAGCACCCCGGCTACCTCGTGGGCGACGCGGGTGACTCCTTCACCCCCGAGATCTACCTGTGGGCGAGCAAGTGCGGCGCCAACGACATCACCGGCCCCAAGTCCGTGTCGGTGAACACCACCAGCGAGGCCTGCACCAAGATGGCCAAGCTCATGGACGTACTGATCAAGAACAAGTCCATGTCCATCAGCGGCGTCTTCAGCACCGACTTCGGCAAGAACCTCGCCGACAAGGTCCTGCTCATGCCCGGCCCGGCCTGGTACGGCGGCGCGGTGTTCAGGGACACCTTCAAGACCCCGGCCAAGCAGATCGGCGCGGCGCCCATGCCGCAGTGGCAGGGCGAGACCTCGCCGTCCACCGGCAACGTCGGCGGCGGCACCTGGCTGCTGTCCCAGCACTCCACGCACATCAAGGCCGCCACCGACTTCCTGAAGTGGGTCACCACCGACAACGCCTACCAGGGCGAGAAGGCGCCGGGCTTCCCCGCCTACGCGCCGGCGGCCGAGGCCTGGCTGAAGGGACAGGACGCGGCCGGCTACTTCGCCACCGACCTGAGCGCCCTCAAGGACGCCTCCTCGCAGGTCTGGAAGGGCTGGGGGTCGGGCCAGTTCAGCCAGGAGGCGATCTGGGCCGCCACCGTCAAGCCCGGCCTGACCCAGGGCAAGACCATCGAATCGCTGCTGCCGGCCTGGCAGGACTCCATCGTCAAGTACGCCCAGTCCAACGGATACAAGGTCTCCCAGTGACCCTCACCCACTCCCAGGCCGGCTCTGCCAACCGGCGCCCTCGCGGCGCCGCCCGGCAGAGCCGGGCCGGCATGGCCTTCGTCGCCGCCTACGTCGTCCTGCTGATCGCCTTCGGTGTCCTTCCGACCGGCTACGCCATCTACTTCGCCTTCACCGACGCCGGGGGCACCTTCACCGGCTTCTCCAACTTCGTCACCACGGCGCAGGACTTCCGCTTCCTGGACGCGGTGGGCCATGTCGCCGTCTACCTCGTCTTCTGGCTGCTGTCCCTGGTGGTGTTCGTGGTGGCCCTGGCGCTGCTGCTGCACCGCCTGTCCTCGGGTTCCACCAGCAGGACGCTGCGTTTCTTCTACTACATCCCGGGAGCGCTCGCCGGCGCGGCGAGTGTGCTGGTGTGGCTGTTCATGCTCGACCCGACGGTCAGCCCGGCCAGTTCACTGCTCGAAGCACTGGGCTTCCACACCTTCGGCGAGGTGATCGCGCCCGGCAACCTGCCGGTGCTGTTCACGATCATCGCGTTCTGGACCGGTGCGGGCGGCTGGATCGTCGTCATGTACGGCGCACTCAACAACATCCCCACGGACATCATGGAAGCCGCCCGTATCGACGGCGCGAACGCCTGGCAGACCGCCTGGCACGTGCAGATCCCGATGCTCCGCAAGTGGATCGTCTACATGGTGATCCTGGCGTTCGCGGGCGGCGCCCAGCTCTTCGTCGAGCCGCAGCTGCTCTCCCTGGCCAGCGTGGGCACGGCCGGACGCGACTACTCGCTCAACCAGCTGACGTTCGACTTCGCCTTCCAGATGAACAACATCAACGGCGCCGCCGCGGTCTCGGTGGAACTCCTGGTCGTCAGTGTGTCGGCCGCCGCCCTCTTCGTCGCACGGTCAGGGTTCTTCGATGCCGACTAAAACCCCTGGTGGTCGAGTCGCCACCACAGCGAGCCGGGAGCGGGAAGCGCCCCGCATGAGCCGATCTCACCATCACCACGACCAGCCGCCGCACCGCCGCAGGCCCGTAGGGCACATGGCGTCCCGGCTGCTCACCGGATCCGTACTGGCCGCGTTCCTCGCCTTCTTCGTACTGCCAGTGCTGTGGCTCGTCCTCGCGGCGACCAAGACCGACCAGCAGCTCGTCCACGACAACCCGCTCTCCTTCGGCTCGTGGCACGCCTTCCAGGCCAACTGGGACGCGCTCACCGCCTTCCAGGACAACGCCGTCATGGAGTGGCTGGGCAACTCCGCCCTCTACGCGGTGATCTCACTGGTCATCACACTCGTCGTCGCCATTCCCGCGGGATACGCCCTGGCCATGACCGAGTTCCGCGGCCGGCACAGCCTGCTGATCGCGACCCTGGTCGTGATGCTCATGCCGAACGCCACCCTGGTGGTCCCGCTGTTCCTGGAGATCAACGCGGTGCATCTGATCGGCACCATGTGGTCGATCATCCTGCCGTACTCGTTCTACCCCTTCGGCGTGTACCTGACGTACATCTACTTCACCACCGCCGTACCCAAGGACCTGCTGGCCGCGGCACGTATGGACGGCTGCTCCGAACTGCGCGTCTTCTGGCACATCGCGCTTCCGCTGGCGACGCCGGTCATCGCACTCGTGGGCTTCTTCAGCTTCGTCGCCAACTGGACCAACTACTTCCTGCCCTACGTCATGCTCCCCGAGAGCAGCCAGATGCCCATCCAGGTGGGCGTCGGCACCCTGCTCAGCAACGTTCCGTCCTTCAACCCGGCCGTCGGCACCCTCGCGATCGAACGGCCGCAGCTGGCCCTGGCGACGCTCGTGGCCATCACACCGGTGCTGATCGTCTTCCTCTTCGCCCAGCGCTTCCTGGTCAGCGGGATGCTCGCCGGCGCCACCAAGGAATAGGCGCCAAGGAATAGCGGCTCGTCCCGGCCGTCGTCCCCGGCGTGCGCCGTCCCGCCACCCACCCCGAACGGAGATCCCCCATGCCCTACAGCTCCGCCGACCCCTCTTCGGCCGAGGCCACCCCCTGCGACCAGCCGGCCCCGCCACCCGAGATCGAGGCGGGGGTGCCGCTGCTCGAACCACCCGGTTGGGCCGTGGCCCAGAGGTCCCTGTTCGACCTCCTCGACCACGCCTGGCGGCGCTTCGCCCGCGACTTCACCGGCCCGGACGGACGGCTGAACTACACCGGGGCGCTGACCACCCGCGACGGCGTGGACGACTTCTACGAGGTGTTCTTCAACTGGCCCCAGCTCTACCTCCTCGGCGGCGCCGACGACCTGCTGCCCGCCAGCGAGAAGCACTGGGAGGGCGTGACCAAGCAGCTCACCGAACTGGACATGCTGCGCGTCGAGTTCGAGCGCGGTTACGACTGGTTCCACCAGGGAGAGAGCCTGCTCCTGCTCTACTTCCTGTGCATGGCCGCCCCCGACCGCTGGCATGAGCGCGCCCTGCGCTTCGCCGAGTTGTACGTCGACCCGGCCCACGGCAACTACGACCCCCAGCACCGCATCATCACCCGCCCGCACAACGGCAGCGACCCCGACCGCACGGGCCTGTTCGACGGCGACGTCTACCCCTGGCTCCAGAAGGAGGCCGACACCTACGGGTACCCGCTCGAGTGGATCCCCGAGGCGCAGGGCGGCCCGTTCCCGCTCTCCTCCGACCCGCGTCTCGGGGCGCAGATGCGCGACCGGATGGGCGTCGGCGACACCGCGATGAACCTCGCCGCGGCCGGTCTGGTCCTCAACGCCTGGATCCTGACCGGCGACGAGCGCTACCGCGACTGGATCGTCGAGTACGTCGGCGCGTGGCGGGAGCGCACCGAGGCGAACGACGGTGTCATCCCCGACAACGTCAGCCCGGACGGAGTCGTCGGCGGCCTCCTCGAAGGCCGCTGGTACGGCGGCCACTACGGCTGGTCCTGGCCCCACGGCTGGCACAGCATCGGAACCGCGGCCTGCGTGGCGGCGCTCGCGGCGGCGACGGTCACCGGGGACGACGACTTCCTGTCCATGGTCCGCACCACGCTCGACTCGCTCATCGCCCGCGGCAAGGTGATGCCCCACACCGAGGCGGACTCCAGCCTGCCCGCCAAGTGGGCGGTCGAACTCGGCCCGGACGCCGACATCCCCACGCTCCACGTGCCATTCCGGCACAACGACACCGGCTGGTTCGACTACAACCCGATCACCCCGCCCGTACCGGTGGCCCTGTGGCACCACTCGGCCTCGGACGCCGACCGCAAGCGGCTGGAGAACCTGCGCGAGGCCGAGGCGATCGACTGGCGCACCCTGCGGCCGTTCCGCTCCAAGGAGGAATCCGGCCACGAGAAGGCATGGTTCGCCTTCCTCGCCGGCGACGACCCCGGCTACCCCGAGCGCATCCTCGCCACCGCCCAGGCCCAGATCCGCCACCGCCTGCGCCGCATCGACCGCCACCGCGACCTGGACGTGCCCGAGGCCGACATCCACGTCTGGCAGCAGTCCAACCCCGTGGTCACCGAAGCCCTCGTCCAGCTGACCTGGGGCGGCTCCCAGGTGCTCTACAACGGCGGCCTGCAGCAGGCCCGGCTGCGCTACCACGACGCCGAGGCACGCCGCGCCGGCCTCCCCCAGGACGTGGCCGCGCTGGTCACCTCCATCGACCCCGAAGCGACCACCGTCGAACTGGTCAACCTCGCCCCCGAGACCGACCGCACGGTGATTGTCCAGGCCGGCGCCTTCGCCGAGCACACCATCACGGCCGTCCGGTACACCACCTGCCGGGACGACGGCTGGATCGGCGACATGTACGACTACGGCCACACCGAGCCCGTCGTCACCGAGGAAGAACTGTCCTGCGACAGCCCCTTCCTGACCGTCCGGCTGCCCGCGTCCACCCGGATCAAGCTCGTCCTGCGACTGGACCTGCGCGCCAACACCCCCAACTACCGCACCCCGTTCGACACCGACGCGGGCGAGCGAGCCCCCGGTACGGAAGAGAGCACGGCGTGAAGCGCATCGCCCAGACCATCAGGCTCCGGCCCGAGCACCGGGAGAGGTACCTCGAACTGCACTCCGCCGTCTGGCCCGGGGTGGAGGCGGCCCTGCACCGGGCGAACATCCGCAACTTCGGCATCTTCCTCCACGGTGACGTGCTGTTCGGCTACCTCGAGTACCACGGCGACGACTTCGAGGCCGACATGGCTGTCCTCGAAGCCGACCCCGAGACGCAGGAGTGGTGGAAACTCACCGACCCCTGCCAGGAGCCCTGGCCCGACCGGGGCGACTCCCGCCAGTGGACGGAACTGACCGAGATCTGGCACCTCGGCCCGCCCGGCGAGGACGCCACCGTCTGACACGGACCGCGCCGGACCGACCCGACTTGGAACCCGCCATGACCTCCGCCCCCGCCCCCGTTCTCATCGACGCGCACCACCATCTGTGGGACCTCGACCAGCGTCCGCAGCCCTGGCTCGACGACCCCGGCCTGACGTCGATCCGCCGCACCTTCACCCCCGACGACCTGCGTTCCACCGCGACCCGCTCCGTCGCGGGCCGTCACCTCCACGGCACGGTGGCCGTGCAGTGCGTGCCGGAGGTGCCCGAGACGGAGGACCTGCTCGCCCTCGCGGAGCGGGAGCCGCTGATCGAGGCGGTGGTCGGCTGGGCGGACCTCACCTCGCCGGCGATCGGCGACACGCTCGACCGACTGCTCGCCGGACCGGGCGGCCGCTATCTGCGTTCCCTGCGCCACCTCGTCCAGGGCGAGACGGACCAGGCCTGGCTGCAACGCCCCGATGTCGAACGAGGGTTGGCGGCGGCGAGGGACCGCGGGCTCTCCTACGACGTCTTGGTCCGCAGCCACCAGCTCGACCAGGCGATCCGGCTGGCCGTACGCTTCCCCGACCTGCCCCAGGTGCTGAACCACGCGGGCAAGCCGGACATCGCCGGGCGCCAACTCGCCGAATGGCGAGAGCAGGTGCGACGGCTGGCCGCGCACGAGCACGTGGTCTGCAAGCTGTCGGGCCTCATCACCGAGGCCGACCACGGCAGTTGGACCACCTCCGACATCCGCCCGGTCTGGGACGTGCTGCTCACGTCCTTCGGCCCGGACCGGCTGATGTTCGGCTCCGACTGGCCGGTCGCCAACCTCGCGGGCGGCTGGAACCGCTGGGCCGCCACCGTGGACGAACTGCTCACCGACTGCGCGGAGAGCGAGATCCACGCGCTCCTCGCCGGCACCGCGACCGCCTTCTACCGCCTCCCCGCCCGCGGCTGACGTACGGCGCTCGTGCCGAGAGGACTTTGGAGAAAACTGATGACACTTGCCGTCCACTACACGGCCGCCCGCAACCTGGACACGGCTCCCGCACCGAGTGTGGAGCCGGGCCCCGGCGAGGTGGAGCTGGCTCCCGCCTACGTCGGTATCTGCGGGACCGACCTGCACGGTGACCATGATGCCGCTGCGCTGGGACGGCACCTGCCCCGCCCGCCGTGCCGGTCACCAACACGTCTGCCAGCAGCTCGACTTCATCGGCATAGACTCCCCCGGCGCCATGCAGCAGCGCTGGACCGTACCCGCCTCCACCCTGATCCGCCTGCCGGAGTCGCTCGCACTGGACCGGGCTGCGCTCGTGGAGCCCACCGCGGTGGCCGTCCGCGACGTCGGCCGGGCGCAGGTCACCGAGGGCGAGAAGGTCGTGGTCGTCGGCGGTGGGCCGGTCGGGGTCCTGATCGCACTGGTCGCGCAGGCTGCCGGGGCCGAGGTGCGGGTGGTGGAGCTGAGCGCTCACCGGCGTTTGCCAGCCGAGGAGTTGGGGCTGACCACGTGGGATCCGGCCGCCGACGACATCGGCGCCCTGGTCGGCGCGTGGACCGGCGACACGGGCGCCGACGTCGCGTTCGAGGTGTCCGGTCCGGCCGGCGGTGTGGAGACCGCCGTGGAAGTCCTCGGGGTGCGGGGGCGGCTGTGTCGGGTCGCCATCCGCCCCCGCCCGCGCGAGGTGAACCCACCATCCCCGCCGACCGGCTGATCAGCAAGGTCGTCCCCCTCACCCAGGCACCCGCCGCGTTCGAGGCACTGGAGGGCGGCGGCGACGTGATGAAGATCCTCCTCGACTGCACCCACGACACCGACCACTCCGACGACACCCAGGGAGCCGCCGTATGAGCGCCTTCGACCTCACCGGGAAACTCGCCGTCGTCACCGGCGCCCGCCGCGGCATCGGCCGGGCCATGGCCCGCGCCCTCGCCGAAGCCGGAGCCGACATCATCGGAGTGAGCGCCTCCCTGGAGGAGTCCGGCAGCGACGTGGAGAAGGACGTCACCGCCGTGGGCCGCACCTTCGAAGCCATCCGCACCGACTTCGCCGACCCCGAAGCCGTCCGCGCCCTCGGCGCCGACCTCGCCGGACGCGAACGCCCCGTGGACATCCTCGTCAACAACGCGGGCACCATCCGCCGTGCCGCGGCCGCCCAGCACAGCGACGCCGACTGGGAGTCGGTGCTCCAGGTCAACCTCAGCGCCCAGTTCGTCCTCTCCCGCGCCGTCGGCGCCACCATGGTCGCCCGCGGCCACGGCAAGGTCATCTTCACCGCCTCGCTGCTCAGCTACCAGGGCGGCATCACCGTCCCCGGCTACACCGCCGCCAAGCACGGCATCGCCGGTCTGACCAAGGCCCTGGCCAACGAGTGGGCACCGCACGGCGTCAACGTCAACGCCATCGCCCCCGGCTACATCGCCACCGACAACACCCAGGCCCTCCAGGACGACCCCGTCCGCAGCAAGGCGATCCTGGACCGCATCCCCGCCGGACGCTGGGGCAGTGCCGACGACCTGGCCGGCGCCACCGTCTTCCTCGCCTCCGATGCCGCCGCCTACATCCACGGCACCACCCTGCCCGTCGACGGCGGATGGCTCGGTCGATGAGCGGCGGCCCCGACTCCGTACCGGTCCACGTCGACGTCCGCGTCCACGAGGAGGACGTCATGCGACGCCGGAGCGTCGCCCGCACGTCCGTCGAACTCACCGCCCTCGGGTTCGGCGCGTCCGTGATCGGCAACCTGTACCGCACCACCTCGGCGGCCGACGCGTCGGCCGCCGTCGACGCCGCCTGGGACGCGGGCATCCGGTACTTCGACACCGCGCCGCACTACGGCCTCGGGCTCTCCGAACAGCGCCTCGGGGCGGCCCTGCGGCAGCGCCCTCGGGACGAGTACGTCGTCTCCTCCAAGGTCGGCCGGCTCCTCGTCCCCAACGAGCGTCCCCAGGGCGTCGACAGTGAGGGCTTCGTCGTCCGGGACGACCTGCGCCGGCAGTGGGACTTCAGCCGCGACGGCGTGCTCCGCTCCATCGAGGACTCCCTGCGCCGCACCGGCCTCGACCGGCTCGACATCGTCTACGTGCACGACCCCGACGACCACTGGCGGCAGGCCGCCGACGAGGCCATGCCCGCTCTGGCGGAGCTGCGCGACCAAGGGGTCGTCGGGGCCATCGGCGCCGGCATGAACCAGTCGGCCATGCTCGCCCGTTTCCTGCGGGAGACCGCCGCCGACGTCGTCATGCTCGCCGGGCGCTACACCCTCCTCGACCAGTCGGCGCTGGACGACGTGCTGCCCGCCGCGCGGGAAGCGGGCAAGAGCGTCGTCGCGGCCGGTGTCTTCAACTCCGGGCTGCTCTCACGTCCGTGGCCCGCCCAAGGCATGAAGTACGACTACCAGGCCGCTCCCCGGGAACTGGTCGCCCGCGCACGGGCGATCGCGGAGGTCTGCGAGGAGCACGGCACCAGCCTTCCCGCCGCCGCCATCGCCTTCCCGACCACCCATCCCAGCACCGTCAACGTCACGTTGGGCATGCGCGACCGCGCACAGGTGACGCAGAACGTGGCACTCCAGCGGAGCGCCGTACCCCGGGCGCTCTGGGACGACCTCCGCGACCGAGGGCTGATCAGGCAGGACGTCCCCATCACCACCGGCGGTGTCCCTTGATGCCGCTGAGGGGCGAGGGCGCACCACGTCCGGTCGCTCGCCCTCCACCGACCCGACCGATCACCCGGGCCACTCCGCGTCCGCCGCCAGGGAAACCCGTACCGCATCTGCCACTGAGGAAGCACTGAGGAAGCACTGAGGAAGTCGCCCCCGTCCGCGAAACCGCACCGACCGCACCCCCGGAGCCGCCGCATGAACGCTTTCCCGACCGACCGATCCAGCAGGAGGGGCAGACGATGAAGCCCTTCCCCTCCACCGTCCGCAGGCTGTCGGCCGTGCTGGCCATGGCCCTCTGCGCGACGCCGCTGACCTCCCTCACGCTGGCGGCCCCGGCCTCGGCCGCGACCCAGGCCACCTACTACGTCGCCCCCGACGGCAGCGACACCAACGCCGGGACGATCTCCGCGCCGTTCAAGACCCTGCGGCACGCGCGGGACGTCGTACGCACCGTCAACGACGACATGACCGGCGACATCAACGTCTATCTGCGCGGCGGCAACTACCCCGTGAGCAGCACCATCGACTTCACGTCGGCCGACTCCGGGACTAACGGCCACCGTGTCGTGTACGCCGCCTACCAGAACGAGAAGCCGGTGCTGAACGGTGGCGTCCCGGTGACCGGCTGGACCCAGCACAGCGGGAACATCTGGAAGGCGTCGCTGGACCGCGACGACAAGCTCCGCGCGCTCTACGTCGACGGCAAGCGTGCCCAGATGGCCTCGAAGACGATCGACTCGGCCGGATGCCAAGGGACCTACTCCGTCACGGCCGGCCAGGCCCCCTGGGCCTGGGAGTCGGGTTCACATTGCGACGGGGCCAAGTACAGCCTCTCCGACCTGCCGGCCATCGCCGCCAACCAGGACGACGTCGAGATCAAGTCGGCCACGACCTGGACCACGGCCATCGTGGGCGTCCGTCAGATCACCACGAGCTCGGACGGCGCCAACCGCGTGGCCCAGTTCCAGCAGCCGGGTGCGGCCATCGCCCAGGCGCCGCCGTACGGCCCGTTCAAAGCCGGCGGCAGTCATACGTTCATGAACGCGTACGAGTTCCTGGACAAGCCGGGCGAGTTCTACTTCAACAAGACCACCCACACGCTGTACTACTACAAGTCCGGCTCCGAGGACATGACCACGGCGGAGGTCTTCGCGCCGAACAACGTGACCACCCTCCTCAAGATCGCCGGCACGTCGAGGACCGACCACGCGCGGAACATCACATTCTCCGGGCTCACGGTCGAGCACTCCGACTGGAACCTGGTCAATGTCGCGGGCTCCGTCTTCCGGCAGTCAACGCAGGGCAACACCATCTCGAAGGTGTACGCGAAGAAGAACTTCCACGCGTACACCTACCGGAACGTCGACCTGCCGCCGGCCGCCGTCCAGATCGAGAACGCCGACGGCATCACCCTGCAGCGCAACACGGTGCAGCACACCGGCGCCGACGGGATCACCCTGGCCAACGACGTGACGGACTCGCAGCTGACCGGCAACGTCACGAATGACATAGCCGGTTCCGCGATCACCGTGGGGCACCCCCAGCACGTGTACATCGGGGACTACACCTCGACCAACAACGAGAAGTACCCGGTGAACGTCGAGGGGCTCTGCAAGAACATCTCGATCACGAACAACTACCTCTACGACAGCGGGGCGTTGTTCGAGGCCTCCAGCCCCGTGTCGGCGTACTTCGTGGACTCCCTGTCCGTGGAGCACAACCGGATCGAGAAGTCCCCGTGGGCGGGCATCACGCTCGGCTGGGGATGGTGGAACTTCGACGGTTCGACGAACTCCATCAATCCCGGGAACCCGACCACCACGGCGAAGAACAACACCATCAAGTACAACGAGCTCTTCGACACGATGCAGGTGCTCGGCGACTCCGCTCCCATCTACACGCTGGGCAGCCAGCCGGGAACGGAGATCAGCGGCAACTACATCCAGGGCGTTCCGGCCGGCCACAAGTACGGCCTGCACCCCGATGAAGGCTCCGCCTTCATCAACTACCACGACAACGTGTTCGACGTCGACCCGGGCCTGGCGTACACCGTCAACTCCGGCACCTGGGGCCGGCAGCACGACCTGAGCATCACCAACAACTACGGCACCCTCAACAAGATCGCCGGCAGGAACGTCCCGAACAGCACGATCCAGGACGTGCGGGGGTACGGGGACAACGTCTGGCCGTCGCAGGCGTACGCCATCGCCCTGAACGCGGGTCTGGAGGAGGCCTACAAGGACCTCCTCCCCACCGCCGTCACGGCGCCGCAGGACTACGCGCTGCCCGCGAGCACGTTCGCCGGCACGGGCGTGATGACCATTCCGGTGCGCAGCCCCAAGGACGCGACGAAGACGCTGTGGCTGGCTCCCGCCGGTACGACGACGTTCGCCGCCGGTCCCACCAAGACCAGCGCGAGCGGCACCTCGACGAGCATCCGCGTCCCGCAGACGGCGGGTGACTACCGGCTCTACGTCGTGAACGCCCAGGGCAACGCGTCCCCCGCGTCGAAGGCCCTGGTGCGGCAGCGCTGGAGCCACGTCGACGACAAGGCCGCGGGCGTGACCTACTCCGGGACCTGGTCGAACTGGAACGACTCGAGGGACATGAACGGGTCCGAGAAGGTCACGAGCACCGCGGGCAACTACGCCGAGTTCTCGTTCACCGGCACGGGCGTCCGGTACCTGAGCATGACGCAGCCGAACATGGGCAAGGTGGACGTCTACATCGACGGCACCCTGACCCAGGCGGGCATCGACGCCTACGCCCCGACGGTGACGAAGCAGGTGCCGCTGTTCGAGAAGACAAACCTGGCCGCGGGCCCGCATACGATCAGGGTGGTGTGCACCGGGACGAAGAACGCTTCCTCGTCCAACACCGTCTGCGCGCTGGACGCGTTCGCCTCCATCTCGTTCCCCGCGACGAACGCCAACTACAAGTTGGTCAACAAGAGCAGCAACAAGGCCATCGATGTGTCAGGCGGATCCCTGACCGCCGGAGCCAACGTCATCCAGTGGACCGACTCCGGAGCCGGGAACCAGAACTGGCGCTTCGTCCCGGTGGGTAACGGCAGTTACGAGATCGTCAGCCGCAACAGTGGCCTGCTCATGGACGTCAGCGGTGCCTCCACCGCGGACGGCGCGACCGTCATCCAGTCGTCCGACACCAACGCCGCGAACCAGCGCTGGACACTGGTCGCCGACGGAAACGGCTACTACAAGATCAAGAACGTGAACAGCGGCAAGCTGCTCTCGGTGCCCAACTCGACGGCGGGCACGCAGCTCGTGCAGACGACGGACACGAACGCCGACGGCCAGCTGTGGCGGGCGGTGAACGTGGACTGACCCTTCAGCCACCGCGACCCGCGGCGCGCGGTGCGCCGGCGGGTCGCGGGGCCGTTGGTGGAGGCCGTCGTCACGGCACCTCCTCGGGTTCGCGGTCTGTCGGCCCCAGCCGATCACGACCGTCCCCGGGGCATGCCAGCGAGCCCGGCCGCCGGGCGGCGGTTCAACCGTCAGAGGCCCTTAGAGAGCACCTGATCAGTGTTCACGCCGATGCGAGTGGGATGTCCGTTTCGATTCGCCAGATTGGTGCGGATTCTCCGGCCAGCTCGCGGGACATTTTGTTAGCCATTGCCCAGTGGATCATCGTGCGGGATCTCTGCGGGAGGGCTTCGTAGTCCCGCGCCAGGCGACGGTGCTGCATCAGCCAGCCGAAGGTCCGCTCGATCACCCACCGCTTCGGCAGCGGCTTGAACCCCTTCGCGGCCAACGCCAGACCGAGCGTGTCCGTGATAGATGCCGCTTGCGTCCTTTGATCTTCTTGCCGGCGTCGATGCCCTGGCTGGTCTCGGCGACGTTTGCCGAGGTCTTCAGACCTGCTGTGTGGTGCCGTCGGCTTCCCACTTCGCGTAGTAGTCGTAGACGGTCTTGTACGGCGGGAAGTCGTGCGGCAGGCACTCCCATGGGATGCCGGTGCGGTTGACGTACAGGATCGCGTTGACGATCTCCCGCAGGTCGTGCACCCGACAGTCGAGGCGTGCGGATGCAGGACAACGTGATCGATCTTGCCGCCCACGACGGTCCGCACGTACTGGAACCCGTAGGAAAGCTTCCCCTTCGGGCGTCCCGCTGCCCGCGCCTTCTCCGTAGCGCTGCGGTTTCGGCACTGGATGGCCCGCAGTTCCATCTGCGCGCCCCAGGCCTCCATAGTGAAGCGGTTCTCGTCGACCTGGTCATCCAGATCCCACGGACCGTCATGCCCGCAGGTGACGAGCAGCTTCCTTCGTCACGCATCTTGTAGCCGGTGTTCAGGCAGTCCACGACGTTGCGGCCGAGCCGGTCCACGGCTGCGGCCACCAACCCGTCGTACGGACCCTTCTCATCGCGAAGCCGCGGGCCCAGTTTCGGCCGGGTCATCGGGCCGGTGGCGCCCGACACCTCCCAATCGTCGGCCCAGCCGATGATGTGGCCCCCGACAGACGCGGGCGGCGGTCAGCACGTCCTCGCGTTGCCGCTCCGGCGACGACGTGGCGAGTTTCATCCGCGACAGCCGTCGCACGCCGAGCAGGCACTTCCCGCATCCGTCGTAGGGACGTTCGATCATGTTCAGGTCCGTACCGCGCAAGACTTCTCCGTTTCGAACACGCAAGGTACGGAGATTTGGCGGCCGCGCCCAGGACGATCTTGCTCAGCCCAGGAAGCTCAGTCGAACCTGACGGTTGACATTGTCTTTATTGGTGTCGACGAGGCACACCGACTGCCACGTCCCGAGCTCCAGCCGCCCGCCCAGGACCGGCAGCGTCGCGTGGGGCGGGACGAAGGCCGGGAGGACGTGGTCGCGGCCGTGGCCGGGACTGCCGTGCCGGTGCTGCCAGCGGTCGTCGGCGGGGAGGAGGGTGTGCAGGGCGGCGAGGAGGTCGTCGTCGCTGCCGGCGCCCGTCTCGATGATCGCGATGCCGGCCGTGGCGTGCGGCACGAAGACGTTCAGAAGGCCGTCGCGGCCTGCCGCCGCCTCCCGCAGGAAGGCCTCACAGTCGGGGGTGAGGTCCACGACCCGCTCCGAGGAGCCGGAGGCGACGTTCAGAACTCGGGTGGTGAAGGCGTCTGACATGCCGTCCATCCTCGCCCATGCACCGGAGTTCGCAGGCGAGGAGACGGCCGGGCGGCGGGTCGAGGCGTGATACGCAAGGTCCACTCCGCGAGACACCGTTGACCGCCGCCGCGCCATCTGGCTACTTTCGGCGACATGTTGCGTTCAGTCCTGCTCACCACGCGCGGTCACATCGACCTGCTGCGGGTGGCCTCCGCCGCGTGTCGCCGCGGCCGCTGACGCCTTCTCCCTCTCTCCCGGCTGCCACCTCCGCCGCTACGGCACCGCTCCACCCGCACGTCTGACCTCGCTGTGAGACGTGGCGGCGCCGAAGCGCACGCCCCCGTCGGCCGCTCTCCTCGTGGAGCACTCATGAGCATCAGTCATGCCCCGCCCGGCTCTTCGGAGCCGGATATTTCCGATATACCCGACGGTGCCCTCGTCAAGGCCACCGCCGCCACCCCCTCCCCGCCCGACCTCGAACCCCTCCTCCCCGCCTCCTCCCGCCGCACCCGCATCCCCCGCTGGCTGCGCCGCACCACGGGCCCGGTCCTGCTCCTCATCCTGTGGCAACTGCTCAGCGCCACGGGTGTGTTGACCGCCGACGTCCTCGCCTCGCCGGGCCGCATCACCCAGGTCGCGGGCGATCTGATCGCGGACGGCTCGCTGTCCTCGGCCATGGCGACGTCCCTGACGCGCGTCGCCGCCGGACTGGCACTGGGCACCCTCGTGGGCACCGGACTCGCCCTCGTCTCGGGCCTGTTCCGGATCGGCGAGGACCTGGTGGACGCGCCCGTGCAGATGCTGCGGACCGTGCCCTTCGTCGGGCTCATCCCACTGTTCATCATCTGGTTCGGCATCGGCGAGGCGCCCAAGGTCGCCATCATCACGCTCGGCGTGACGTTCCCGCTCTACCTCAACGTGTACGCCGGTATCCGAGGGGTGGACTCCCAGTTGATCGAGGCCGGGGAGTCCCTCGGCCTGTCCAGGTGGGGCCTGGTGCGGCATGTCGTGCTGCCCGGTGCGCTGCCCGGAGCCCTGACCGGCCTGCGCTACTCGCTCGGCATCGCCTGGCTGGCCCTCGTCTTCGCCGAGCAGGTCAACGCCGACTCCGGCATCGGGTTCCTGATGGTGCAGGCGCGGGACTTCCTGCGCACCGACGTGATCGTGGTCTGCCTGATCGTCTACGCCTTCCTCGGTCTGCTCGCCGACTTCATCGTCCGCTCCCTCGAAAGGCTGCTGCTGCAATGGCGACCGACGTTCACCGGCCGGTGAGCCCCGAGGCCGTACCGGCCTCCGAGACCTCCCAGGCCACGCCGTCCACGCAGGCCACGCAGGCCGTTCATGTCGCGGGCCTGACCCGCGCCTTCGACGGCCGTGCCGTCATCGACCGGCTCGACCTCGACGTCCGCCCGGGCGAGTTCGTGGCCCTGCTCGGCCGCAGCGGCTGCGGCAAGTCCACCCTGCTGCGCATCCTCGCCGGCCTCGACCGCGACATCGAGGGCACCGTCCTGGTGCCGCGCCGCAAGGCCGTCGCCTTCCAGGCACCTCGGCTGATGCCGTGGAAGAAGGTGTGGCGCAACGTGCTGCTCGGCCTGCCGGGCAAGCCCGGGCGTGCCGTCGCCGAGCAGGCCCTGAAGGAGGTCGGCCTGGACCACCGTACGGACGCCTGGCCCAAGACCCTCTCGGGCGGCGAGGCCCAACGTGCCTCGCTCGCCCGGGCGTTGGTCCGTGAGCCCGATCTGCTGCTGCTCGACGAGCCGTTCGGCGCGCTGGACGCGCTCACCCGCATCAAGGCCCAGCGGCTGGTCGGCGAGTTGTGGCAGCGGCGCGGCTGCGCGGTCCTGCTCGTCACGCACGACGTCGAGGAGGCCGTACTCCTCGCCGACCGTGTCCTCGTGATGGACGACGGGGTCATCGCGCACGAGCAGCGCATCGACCTCGACCGCCCCCGCGACATCACCGACCCCCGGTTCGCCGAACTGCGCGCCGGCCTCCTGGAACGACTCGGCGTCGACACGGCCGCCGAAGCCGCCTGATCACCCCCTCCTTCCATCCTCGGCTCCACCCATCCTCAGTTCCACAGAACGGATCCGTCATGCGACGTCGCCTCGTCCCCGCCGCGGTGCTTCTCCCCCTGGCCCTGCTCCTGTCCGCCTGCGGAGGCAGCTCGTCGGCCTCGACCGGCGGCGACACCGACGGATCGGGCTCCCTCACCCTCAACGTCGGTGATCAGAAGGGTGGTTCGGAGGCCATCCTGCGCGCCGCGGGCGAGCTGAAGAACCTCGACTACAAGATCAAGTGGTCGACCTTCACCTCCGGTCCGCCGCTGCTGGAGGCCGTCAACGCCAAGGCCGTCGACATCGGCGCGGTCGGCAACACGCCGCCGGTCTTCGCGGCGGGCGCCGGCTCGAAGATCACGGCGGTGGCCGCGTTCAAGGGCACCTCCAAGGGCGACGCGATCCTCGTGCCGAACGACTCGAAGCTGACGAAGCCCGAGCAGCTCAAGGGCAGGTCGATCGCCGTGGCGCAGGGCTCCTCCGCCAACTACCAGCTGATCGCGTCCCTCAAGGCGGCCGGGCTGGGCCTGAGCGACGTCGACGTCAAGTACCTCCAGCCGGCCGACGCGCTGGCCGCGTTCACCGCCGGCAAGGTCGACGCGTGGGCGGTGTGGGATCCGTACACCTCGCAGGTGCTCCAGTCCGAGCAGGGCCGGATCCTGACGACCGGCGACGGGATCACCAACGGGCTCACCTTCCAGGTGGCGGCGCCCTCCGCGCTGAAGGACAAGGAGAAGGCCGTCGCCATCAAGGACTACCTGGAGCGGCTGCGGCGCGCCACGGCGTGGGTGCACGACCACCAGGAGGAGTGGGCGAAGGTCTGGGCGAAGGACACCGGGCTGCCGTACGAGGTCGCGCTGGCCTCGGTGAAGCGCACCAACTCCACCCGGATCTCGGTCGCGGTGGACAAGCCGCTCATCGCCTCCGAGCAGGAGATCGCCGACACCTTCACCGAGCTGGGGCTCATCCCGAAGAAGGTGGACTTCGGCCAGTTCGTGGACACGCGGTACAACGGCGACCTGCCGCCGTCGACCTCCGAGGCGCATGCCTCGGAGGGTTCGTGACATGTCGCACCTCGGGGAAGATCCGCGCCACCTCGGCGGTTAGTAGAAGCGTGAACGATATCGAGGTGGTCGAGGAAGTCGACGTGGTCGTCATAGGCGCTGGTCAGGCAGGTCTCTCCAGCGCCTACCACCTGCGGCGCACCGGTTTCGAACCGGACCGCGACTTCGTGGTCCTCGACCACTCCCCCGGTCCGGGCGGCGCCTGGCAGTTCCGGTGGCCGTCCCTGACGTACGGCAAGGTGCACGGGATGCACTCACTGCCCGGGATGGAGCTGACCGACGCCGCGCCCGAGAGGCCGTCGTCCGAGGTCATCGCCGAGTACTTCGACAGGTACGAGCGGACCTTCGACCTGCGTGTCCGGCGGCCCGTCGACGTGCGTGCCGTGCGGGAGGGCCCGGGCGGGCGGCTGCTCGTGGAGACTTCTGCGGGGACCTGGGCGACACGGGCGCTGATCAACGCGACCGGCACCTGGGACCGGCCGTTCTGGCCGCGCTACCCCGGCCAGGAGACGTTCCGGGGGCGGCAGTTGCACACCGCGCAGTACCCCGGGCCCGAGGAGTTCGCCGGACAGCGGGTCGTGGTCGTGGGCGGCGGCGCCTCCGGCACCCAGCATCTGCTGGAGATCGCCCCGTACGCGGCCGCCACGACGTGGGTCACGCGGCGTCCACCGGTGTTCCGCGAGGGCCCGTTCACCGAGGACGTGGGCCGGGCGGCCGTCGCGCTCGTCGAGGAGCGGGTCCGGCAGGGACTGCCGCCGAAGAGCGTCGTCTCGGTCACGGGGCTGCCCCTGAACGACGCCGTCCGGCAGGGGCTCGCGGACGGGGTCCTGGACCGGCGCCCCATGTTCGACCAGGTCACGCCGGACGGGGTGCAGTGGCGGGACGGACAGCGCGTCGAGGCCGATGTCATCCTGTGGGCGACGGGTTTCCGCGCCGCCATCGATCACTTGGCGCCGCTGCGCCTGCGCGAGCCGGGTGGCGGGATCCGGGTGGAGGGGACGCGCGCGATCGCCGACCCCCGTGTCCACCTCGTCGGTTACGGCCCGTCCGCCAGCACGATCGGCGCCAACCGGGCCGGGCGCGCGGCCGTGCGGGACATCAGGCGGTTGTCGGCGGAGGAGCCGCTCGCCGCCTGACGTACCGGCCGCCCGACGGCCGTGGGTCACCGCGCCGTCGGCTCACCTCGACGGCTTGGGGCTCGCCTTCCGCTTCTGCTCGGCGTTGAACTCGGCGACATTGCGCTGGTGTTCCGCATAGTCGGCGGTGAAGCGGGTGTCGCCGGGCTTGACCGTGACGAAGTACAGCCAGTCGCCCGGCGAAGGGTTGATCGCGGCGCGCATCGCCTCCTCACCCGGGTTGTCGATCGGTGTGGGCGGCAGGCCCATGCGCTGGTACGAGTTGTAGGGGCTCTCGATCCGGGTGTCGGCCTCGGTGGTCCGCAGCGTGGAGCGGCCCAGCGCGTAGTTGATGGTGGAGTCCATCTGCAACGGCATCCCGCGCTCCAGCCGGTTGAAGACGACCCGCGCCACCTTGCCCATGTCGGCCTTGCTGCCGGCCTCGGCCTGGACGATGCTCGCGATGGTCACCGCCTGATAGACGTTCATGGCGTTGCGCTGCGCGCCCGCGGCGATCGGGGCGCCGCTGAACTTCTTGTTGGCGGTGTCGACCATGGCCGACAGCAGGGACTCGGGCGTTACCCGCTTGCCGTTGCGCTCCAGCGGATACGTCGCCGGGAAGAGGTAGCCCTCGGGATTGCCCTCGGCGTCGTTCGGCAGCTTGAGGTCGAGCTTGTGGAGGGACTTCTTCGTGGCACCGTTCGGCAGGGCGAGGGCCTTGTCGACGGCGGCGTAGATCTGGCTCGCGCGCCAGCCCTCCGGGATCACCAGGGTGGTGGGCCTCGGCTTTCCCTCGCCCGGGCTCAACAGCGGCACCGCCACGGCGGTACCGGCCACGACGGCGCCGGCGACGATGAGAGCGATACGGCCCCGGCGCGTCAGTCGAATCGTTCTCCGTGACGGAGTGTTCAAGTACATGCCGGAACGGTAACCCGCACATGGTCACAAACCCGGCATAACGTCACCCCGTCGGCTCCAGTTGGGCGTCTCGGCGGACCAGCCCCGCATACCGCCCCTCCTGCTCCAACAGCTCCTCGTGCGTCCCCCGTTCGGCCACGCGCCCCGCGTCGAGGACGACGATCTGGTCGGCGCCCCGAATGGTGGACAGGCGGTGGGCGATGGTGACCGTGGTGCGGTTGGCGGACAGGGCGTCGATGGCCTCCTGGACGGCGTGTTCGGTGCGGGTGTCCAGCGCGCTCGTCGCCTCGTCGAGGATGAGGACCGGCGGGTCACGCAGGATCGTGCGGGCGATGGCCAGGCGCTGCTTCTCACCGCCGGAGAAGCGGTGCCCGCGTTCGCCCACGACGGTGTCGTAGCCGTCGGGCAGCGCGGCGATGTGGTCGTGGATCTGCGCCGCCCGGGCCGCCGCACGCAGCTCGTCGTCGGTGGCGTCCGGCTTGGCGAAGCGCAGGTTGTCGGCGACTGAGGCGTGGAAGAGGTACGTCTCCTGCGAGACGACCCCGACCGCGCGGGCGAGGGTGTCGAAGTCGAGGTCGCGCACGTCGACGCCGTCGAGGGTGACCCGGCCGCCCGTCACGTCGTACAGCCGCGGCACGAGATGACCGAGCGTCGACTTTCCGGCGCCGGTCGGGCCGACGACCGCGAGGCTGCCGCCCGCCGGGACGGTGAGGTCGATGCCGTCGAGGATCGCGCCGCCCTTTCCGTCGTTCCCGTCGTACCGGAACTCCACGTTCTCGAAGCGGACCTCGCCCTTGACCTCGTCGAGGTGGACGGGCTCCTCCCGCTCGGTGATGTCGATGGGCAGGTCGAGGTACTCGAAGATGCGCTGGAAGAGCGCGAGCGAGGCCTGGATCTGGACGCCGGTGGACAGCAGGCTGACGGCCGGGCGGAACAGGCCCTGCTGAAGCGAGACGAAGGCGACGATCGTGCCGATCGAGACCTGGGGGCCGCCGAGTTGGAGGGCCATCCCCGCGGTCCAGTAGATGAAGGCGGGCATCGCGGCCATGACGATGCCGATGACGGACATGCGCCAGCGGCCGGCCATGTTCGACCGTACTTCGAGGTCGACCAGCCGCTCGGACTCGTCGGAGAAGGACTTGGTCAGCGAGTCGGAGCGGCCCATCGTGCGGCCGAGCAGGATGCCGCTGACCGAGAGCGACTCGGTGACCGTGGCGGCCATCGCGGCCATCTGCTTCTGGCGCTGGGTGGTGATCTTCTTGCGCTCGTTGCCGACACGGCGGCTGATCCAGACGAAGACCGGCAGCAGGAGCAGGGAGACGACGGTCAGGCGCCAGTCGAGGGCGATCATCGCGACGATCGTGGCGACCACGCTGGTCAGGTTGGAGACCAGGGAGGTCGCGGTGGAGGTGACGGTGGCCTGCATGCCGCCGATGTCGTTGGCGATGCGGGACTGGACCTCGCCGGTGCGGGTGCGGGTGAAGAAGGCGAGCGACATGCGCTGCAGGCGGCCGTAGACCGCGGTGCGCAGGTCGTGCATGACGCGTTGACCGACCGTCGTGGAGATCAGCGTCTGCAGCACGCCGAAGACGCCGCTCAGCACGGCGCTGAGGATCATGCCGAGCGCGAGCAGGCTGAGCAGGCCGGTGCGGCCCTCGGGGATCGCGACGTCGAGGATCGCCTTGAGCAGGAAGGGCGTGGCCACGCCGACCAGCGAGGAGGCGCCGACGAGCAGGCCGACGACGGCCAGGCGGCCGCGGTACGGACGGAAGAGGCTCAGGATGCGGCGCACCTGCCGGGGCTGTTCCTGCTGTGCGGCGGATGGCGTCCAGGTGGGTTCGTTGTCGGGGTGCATGGGCTCCTACGGGAGGTGTGATGATGCGGACTGACGGAGCTTAGCTCATTGTTACCTATGCTCACAATGAATGTCGTCCTGATATTGTTCCCGCATGACCACGCCCGATCCCGACGGCCCGCTCGCCGATCAGCTCCTGCGCTTCACCCGCCGGGTCCACCGCATCCAGAAACAGCACCTGCAGGAGTGCGGCCTGGGTGTCACCCCGGCCCAGTCCCGCCTGCTGCGCACGCTCGCGCACTACGACTCGCCGCCCCGGATGGCCGATCTCGCCGAGCGCCTGGAAGTGGTCCCGCGCGCGGTGACGTCGCTGGTCGACGGGCTGGAGGCGAGCGGGAAGGTACGGCGGGTGCCGGATCCGACGAACCGGCGGGTGATCCGGATCGAGCTCACCGACGACGGGCGGGCGGCCCTGCGGGAGCTGCACGGTGCGCGGCGGTCGGCCGCGGAGGAGATCCTTGCGCCGCTGACGGACGAACAACGCGAGGTGCTGGGCGAGTTGCTGGACACACTGATCGGCGGGGGCGGGGAGCAGCGCTGCTGAACGGCGCGGCGAACGGCGAACGGGCCGCGGCCACCCCTCCGTACTGCTGGAGGGGTGGCCGCGGTCTGTTTCAGGTGATCCGGCTCAACCGGCGTTGGAGGCGGCCCCCTTGCCCGGCTGAGCGGGAACGGCGACCGGCTCTGCGGACTCCGTCGCCTCGGGCTTCCGGAGCTCGGCCTTCTTGAGCTCCGCCTGCGCCGGCTCCTCGTCGTCCAGCTCGACCACGATCTCGCCGTTCAGGACCTTCCTCGCCCGCTCCTTGTCCAGCGCACCCTCCCAACGGGAGACCGCGAAGACGGCGACGCAGTTGCCGAGCAGGTTGGTGACGACGCGCATCGAGTCCATGATGCGGTCCACGCCGAGGAGCAGGGCGACCGCGCCGGCCGGGATGGCGCCCAGCGAGGAGGCGGTCGCGGACAGCGCGAGGAACGCCGAACCGGGGATGCCCGCCATGCCCTTGCTGGTCAGCATCAGCACCAGGATCACGGTGATCTGCTGGCTGAAGCTGAGGTCGACGCCCACGGCCTGGGCGATGAACAGCGTGCCGATGGACAGGTAGAGCGAGGCGCCGTCGAGGTTGAAGGAGTAACCCGTCGGCAGCACCAGACCCACGGCGTCGTCACGGGCGCCGGCCTTGCGCAGCTTCTGCATCACCCGCGGCAGGACCGACTCGGTGGACGCGGTGCCGAGCGCGAGCAGCATCTCCTCACGGATGTAGCGCAGGAACTTCCAGAGGCTGAGCCCGGTGACGACCTTCAGCGCGACGGCGAGGAGCGCGATGAAGAGCGCCGCGGCCGCGTAGCACAGGACGATCAGCTTGCCGTAGGTCTCGATCACGCCGAGCCCGTAGTTTCCGATCAGGACGGCCATGGCGCCGAACACCGCGATCGGGGCCAGTCGCATGACGAAGCCGACGATCGCGAAGATGATCTCCTGGGCCTGCTCGATGGCGGGCAGCACCTGCGGCACCTTGGTGTGCCCGAGGTGCAGCAGCGCGGCGCCCACCAGACAGGCCAGGACGAGCACCTGCAGCAGGGAGTTCTCGGCGAAGGCGCCGATGAAACTGGTGGGCAGGGCGTTCAGCGCGAACTCGGTCGTCGAGGGCAGGTGTCCGCCGCCCGTCTTCGCGTCGACCGCCGAGGCGTCGAGCGTGGACGGGTCGACGTTCATCCCGGACCCGGGCTGGACCACGTTGGCGGCGAGGAGCCCGATGAGCAGGGCGAGCGTGCTCGCGACCTCGAACCAGATCAGGGCCTTCAGCCCGATCCGGCCGAACGCCTTCAGGTCACCGGCTTTGGCGATACCGACGACGACCACACAGAACACGAGCGGCGAGATGATCGTCTTGATGAGCCGGATGAAACCGTCGCCGAGCGGCTGGAGATCCGCGCCGAATCCGGGCCACAGCTTCCCGACGACGATTCCGAGGACGAGCGCGCAGGCGACCTGCGCGAAGAGAGAGGTACGCAGCATGCGTGCGACGCGTCGCGGCAGGGACGGTACGGACGGCGGCACGGGCACTCCTTTGGGGACGGCGGCACGCAGAAGCCCCCAGGGGCGGTTGGGACTTCTGCCATACGGAAAGCGGATTCCGTGCCGATCACTTTGAAGGTGATGATGTCCTTACACAAGACCCCCGTGTTGCATCCGTGTAAATCGCGCCCCGGGTGACGCATCGCACACCATCCGCCTCAGCAGTCGCTGCGATCCTCGGTGAGCACCCCTTGGACGCTGGTCAGCGAGCGGTCGTAGCAGCCGTCCGAGCCGTGCAGCCGATAGCGCTCGCTCGTCGTTGCGACCGCGTGCCGCTGGTCGCGCGGGACGTTCGTCGTCCAGGCGGCGTCGCCGGTGTAGGTGTCGTCGAGCCGCGACCAGGCGATGCGCCGGCCGCCGTACGACGTGCCGGCCTCGGCGCGGTCACCGAGGGTCAGTACGGTGCGCAACCGGTCGTCCGCGGCGAGGGTGGTCGTGCCGTCCATGGTGTACGTCCGCTCGGTGCGCGTGATGCGGGCGGGTCCGCGCCCGTCGACCGTGACCGACTCGGCGTCCGTCCAAGTGGCGTCGAGGGCGTCGAGGTTCTCGCCGTCGGTCCAGCGGTGCACGGAGGTGTTGCTCAGCGCACGGCGGACCGTCGTCGCCACCCGGCCGTGCGAGGTGTCGACGTAGCCGGCGACGGTCAGCCGGTGACCACCCTCCGTGTCCACGCGGTGCTCCGAACCGGGCGTGTACGTCGAGGAGTTGGCGAGATCGCCGACCCGGTGAGCGGTGAGCTTCCCGGTGACGTGCGCGCTCTTCGCGTCCTGCCAGACCAGGACGTTCACGGGTGCGCTCCAGCCGCTCTGGCCCTCGGGGACGCCGACGACGGAGACCTCGACACGGTGTGGGCGGCCGTCGTTGAGGAGGCCGGCGAACGGCGTCAGGTCGTATTCGATGGGCTTGACGTCGAAGGCACGCGGTCCCGGGACGACGTACCAGAGGAACGGGTTGGACCAGCCTCCGGTCCACACGTGCGGGAACGGCGCGGAGATTCCGGCGAGCCGGCCGTCGACCTTGATCTGCACCTCGCGGTAGGGCCCGCCGGCGGCCTTGCAGGAGTAGGGCGCGGGGTCGGGCGCCGACAGGTACCAGTACTCCTCGCAGCCGCCGCCGGAGCCGGTCGCGTACACCTCGGCGACGATGCGTTCGCTGTTGCGCGGGGTGGTGAGGGTGCCGTCCTGGAGGGTGAGGACGTGGTCGGGGATGGCGGCGGGGGCGGCCGTGGGCTCGGGGGCCGGGGCAGTGGGGGCCGCGGGGACCGCCGAGGCGGAGTCGGCGTAGAACGTCAGCGTGACCTTGACGTCGATGACGCCGGTGTACGTGTCGTCGACGACGTTCCCGATGAGCATCTCGACGTCGTGGCCGTGACGGAGGGTGTCGCTGTAGCGCGTGACGTCCTTCTCCACGGACCACTCGATGCCGTCGGGCGACGGCTCCGGGGTCGACGTACGGAAGATCTCGACGCCGCCGACGTGCAGATAGCCGAGCCGGTCGTACTGGCGCCCCTTGACCTTGCCGTCCATCCGCAGCACGACCTTGCTCCAGCGGTCGCCGCAGCCTTCGGGCGGTGCGTAGGTGCCCTTGTAGGGGGTGAAGTCGCGGAACTGCGCCTCGGCGACGGTGACTTGGCAGGACTTGCCGGACGGTCTGGTGACGGGCGGGGCCGCGGTGATGGGGTCGTGCCAGTCGGTGCCGAACTCGGCGGGCACGTCGGCCGATCGGGCGGGGGTGGCCCCGAGGAGTGAACTCGCCAGGAGGGTCGCCCCCGCGAGCATGGACATGACGATCCGTCTCTTCATGGCCGTGTTCTATGGGGAGTTGGGCATCCGCCGCAATGACGCCTCCTGCATCAGTGCGAGCTCTTCAGGTCGGCCCTGTCCCCCATCACCACCACGGGATGCCGGTCCGGATCGAGCGTGCGCAGCAGGTACTCCATCGCCGATTCGGACAGACTGACGCACGCCGACGTGCCGCTGCCGTGGTCCATGTGCAACCAGATGCCACCGCCCTTGCCCTCACCCTCGGGGCGGGTCGGATCGTTGGGCGGGGTGCCCTTGACCCGGTTGTAGTCGATGGCGATGACGTAGTCGAAGTCGTGCCAGTACGCCTTCCCCCACCAACGCGGCGCCGCGAAGCCCGCGGACCTCGTGTACGGCAGTCTGGACCCCGGGTCCTTCAGTACGCCGCCCGCGTCGCTCAGCGTGAACACGCCGACGGGGCTGCGGTCGTCGCCCTCTCGGTGGTCGGTCGTCCAGCCCTTCTTGCCGTTGTGCGCGGGCCAGCTGCGGATGCGGTCCCAGGTGGCGCCGTGCCCCGAGCCGCGCCTGGTGTAGAGCACGACCGTGGAGTCCGGGGAGTCCTTGCCGTCGCCGTAGACCGCGACGACCTGGCGGGAGTCGGTGGGGATGCGTCGCTGCCAGTGGTCGCCGACGTCCGGGATGCGGGTCGCATCCGCGGTGGCGGCCGGGCTTGTCGGGGCGCCCTTGCCGCCTGCTCCCGCCCCCGCGCCGTGCCGCGCGTCCTCGCACGCGGTCAGGGTGGTCATCGCCGCCAGGAGGGATCCGAGTGCCGCCGCCGCGACCGCCGCACGCCATGCTCCGCCGTTCCGCATCGCTCCATGGTGGCACCACGTTCCCGGGAGACCGGGATGGGACCGGATCTGTGCGGCGCGTCGGAAAACCGTTTGCGTACGACCACGCTGCGACGCGAACCTGTCACGGTTTGCTGCCGCCGTGCGCGCCCCCACTCCACGCCTCGGCACCCGACCGCCTCATCACACCCGACCCTGATCCCCCCACTGACACGAGCCACTGGGACGTCATGCAGATTCAAGACCTTCCGTATCCCGATCCAGGTGTGCCGGACGCGCGCTCGGGTCCCCGATTCCTGTGGTGGCTCTTCCGGAACCAGCTGGACGGACAGCTGAAGTCCCTGGCCTGGGGGCTGCTGCACTTCCTGTCCGTCTCCGCCCTGCCGTTCTGCGTAGGCGTCGCCGTGCAGGCCGTCGTCGACCGCTCCGGCACGCGCCTCGCCCTCGCGGGCGGTCTGTTGGCACTGTGCTGCGCCGGGAACGCGGTCGGCGAGCTGTTCCTGCACCGCACCTCCATCACCAACTGGATCACGGCGGCCGCCCGCGTCCAGCAGGTGCTGGCCCGCAAGACCGCGCATCTGGGCTCGGCACTGACCCAGCGCGTGGCCGCCGGTGAGGTCGTGGCCGTCTCCACGGGTGACGTCGAGAAGATCGGCTGGTTCGTCGAGGCCTGGTCCCGGTTCACCGCGGCGGCGGTCACCGTCGTGGTGGTCTGCGTCGGCCTGGTCGTCTACCAGCCCGCGCTCGGTGTCGTCGTCGCCGTGGGCCTGCCCGTGCTGGCGATCGCCGTGCTGCCGCTGCTGCCCCGGGCGACCCGGCGGGCCGACTTCCAGCGCGAGAAGGCGGGCCGTGCCACCGAGCTGGCCTCGGACACCGTGGCCGGACTGCGCGTGCTGCGCGGCATCGGCGGCGAGGAGCTCTTCCTCGACCGCTACCGCAGCGCCTCCCAGGAGGTACGCCATGCCGCTGTGCGCAGCGCCCGGATGTGGTCCCTGATCTCCGCGATCCAGGTGCTGTTGCCGGGGCTGCTGCTGATCGCGGTGGTCTGGTACGGCGTCCACCTGGCCCGCGAAGGCCGCGTCACGGTCGGCGAACTCGTCGCCGTCTACAGCTCGATCATGATCCTCACCTATCCGCTCCGGCACTTCGAAGAGATCGCGATGGCCTACTCCTTCTCGCGCCCCTCGGCCCGGCGGGCCGCGCGCGTGCTGTCCCTGGAGCGGGTCACCGACACCGACGGATCGCGCGACGGGTCCGAGGTGCCCTCCGGGGACCTGTACGACCCGGCCACCGGACTGCTCGCCCCCACGGGCCGGTTCACCGCCGTGGTGTGCGGCGACCCGGACGCGGCAGGCCGCCTGGCCGAACGGCTGGGCGGACACGCCTCCGAGGAGGGCACACCGGTGCTCCTGGGCGGCGTCCCGCTCGACGAACTGCCGCTCGACAGCGCCCGTACGGCCGTCCTCGTGCAGGACAAGGACCCGGTGCTGCTCTCCGGCACGCTGCGCGAACTGCTCGACGTGCCGAGGTCGGGCGCCGTCGGTGCCGAGGAGGCGCTGGCTGCGGCGCAGTGCGAGGACGTCCTGGCCGCCCTGCTCCAGGGGTCGCTCGATGCCGAGGACCCGATGGACGCGCGGATCACCGAGCGTGGCCGGTCCCTGTCCGGCGGCCAGCGCCAACGCCTCGCGCTCGCCCGGTCGCTGATCACGGACCCGGACGTGCTGGTCCTGGACGAGCCGACCTCGGCCGTCGACTCGCACACGGAGGCGCGGATCGCGGAGGGCGTGCGGAATCTGCGATCGGGGCGCACGACGGTGGTGTTCACCTCGTCCCCGCTGCTCCTGGACCGCGCCGACCGGGTCGTACTCGTCCACGACGGCGAGGTCACGGCTGTCGGCGTGCACCGCGAGCTGGTCCACGCCGAACCGCGGTACCGGGCGGTGGTGACCCGGGAGACGGAGGAGGACCCCGCCCTCAACGGCGCGCGGGACAAAGGGACTTCCCTCAAGGACGTACTGAAGGAACTGGAAGAGATCGAGGAGTCGGCATGATCGGCGTGGCGCCACCGGCGTACGACCCGGCGGCCCCGACGACGGCGAACACCCTGCCGGTCGGCGCCCCCGCGACCGTACGCGCCTATGTGGTCGAGTTGTTCCGCAGGCACCGCCGTGCCTTCCTCCTCCTCGTCTGCGTCAACACGGTCGCCGTGGTGGCCTCGATGGCCGGGCCCTGGCTGCTGGGCGGGCTGGTGGAGCGGGTGTCGGACGGCGTCGCCGAGCGCGAACTCCATCTGGAGCTCACCGTCGGCCTGTTCGTGGCCGCACTCGTCGTCCAGGCCGTCTTCGTACGGCAGGTGCGGCTGCGCGGGGCGATGCTCGGCGAGCGGATGCTGGCCGATCTGCGCGAGGACTTCCTCGTACGGTCGGTCGGCCTGCCGCCCGGTGTCCTGGAGCGGGCCGGGACCGGTGACCTGCTGTCCCGGATCACGACGGACATCGACCGGCTTGCCAACGCCATGCGTGAGGCCGTGCCGCAGCTGGCGATCGGCGTGGTGTGGGTGATCCTGCTGCTGGGCGGGCTCGTCATCACCGCGCCGCCGCTCGCGGCCGCCGTGCTGATCACCGTGCCCCTGCTGGTGATCGGGTGCCGCTGGTACTTCAAGCGGGCGCCGGCCGCCTACCGCTCGGAGGCCGCGGGGTACGCCGCCGTGGCCGCCGCGCTCGCCGAGACCGTGGACGCCGGGCGCACCGTCGAGGCCCACCGCCTCGGCGAGCGCCGCGTCGAGCTGTCGGAGCAGCGGATCAAGGAGTGGACGGCGTGGGAGCGCTACACACTGTGGCTGCGCTCGGTGCTCTTCCCGTTCATCAACGTCACCCACGTGATGATCCTCGCCTCCGTCCTGATGATCGGCGGCGTGTTCGTCCTGCAGGGCTGGATCGGGGTCGGTCAGCTGACCACGGGTGCCCTCATCGCGCAGATGCTGGTGGACCCCGTCGGGCTCATCCTGCGCTGGTACGACGAGCTGCAAGTGGCCCAGGTGTCGCTGGCCCGGCTGGTCGGCGTCCGGGACATCGAGCCGGAGGCCGGGGACGCCGAGCTCGCGCCCGAGGGCCGCGACGTGCACGCCGACCGGGTGCACTTCGGCTACCTGGAGGGCGTGGACGTGCTCCGCAAGGTCTCCCTGGAGGTCGCACCCGGCACCAGGCTGGCGCTGGTCGGCCCCTCGGGCGCCGGCAAGTCGACCCTGGGCAGGCTGCTCGCCGGTATCTACGCGCCCCGGGACGGCCGGATCACCCTGGGCGGTGCCGAACTGTCCCGGATGACCGCCGAGCGGGTCCGCTCCCATGTGGCCCTCGTCAACCAGGAGCACCACGTCTTCGTGGGCGCCCTGCGGGACAACCTGCTGCTGGCCCGCACCGACGCGACCGACGCCGAGCTGTGGGCGGCGCTGGGCGCGGTCGACGCGGACGTCTGGGCCCGTGCGCTCGACGACGGCCTGGACACCGAGGTCGGCTCGGGCGGGTTCTCGCTCACACCGGCCCAGGCCCAGCAGATCGCCCTGGCCCGCCTGGTGCTGGCCGACCCGCACACGCTGGTTCTGGACGAGGCGACCTCGCTCCTCGACCCACGCGCGGCCCGCCACCTGGAGCGCTCCCTGGCCCGCGTCCTCGACGGCCGCACCGTGGTCGCCATCGCCCACCGCCTCCACACCGCCCACGACGCGGACGTCATCGCCGTCGTCGAGAACGGCCGCATCACCGAGCTGGGCAGCCATGACCACCTGGTCAGGGCCGACGGGGCGTATGCGGCGCTGTGGCGGTCGTGGCATGGGTGAGCCGGGGGTTCGGGCGGGGGCGGCCTACGGCGGTTGGGGGCGGGGTTCCGGGGTCGGCCGGCCGACGGCGGTCGGGGCCGGGGGTTGGGGTCGGGCCCGACCGGGGGTGCGGGCCGAAGGGGTTGGGCTTGGGGCCGCCACGGGTTGGGTGCCGGGGTCGTAGGGCTCGGGCGCGCCCGGGGTTGGGGCCGAGGGGCGGGGCAGCCCCCCGGGGTTGCGAAGCCGACGGGGTCGGGCTTGGGCCCGCTCGCGGTTGGGGGCCGGGGTAGTAGGGCTCGGGCCCGGCCGGGGTCGGATGCCGGAGTAGCAGGGCTCAGGCCCGGCCGGGGTTACGGGCCGAGGGGGCAGGGTCGGGCCCGGCCGGGGTTGGAGACCGAGGTGGCAGGGCTCAGGCCCGGCCTGGGGTGCGGCCGAGGAGCCAGGGTCGGGCCCGCCCGGGGTCGCATGCCGGCGTAGCAGGGCTCAGGCCCGGCCAGGGTTACGGGCCGAGGGGGCAGGGTCGGGCCCGGCCGGGGTTGGAGACCGGAGTAGCAGGGCTCGGGCGCGCCCGGGGTTGCGAGCCAAGGGTCGGCTCGGGCCAACCCGGTTTGCGACCGGAGGGAGTCAGGCTCGGGTCCGCCCAGGCTTGCGAGCTGAGGGGGCCGGGCTCGGACCGCCCGGGGTCGGATGCCGAGGTAGCAGGACACGGGCCCGGCCGGGCGTGCAGGCCGAGGGAGGGTGAGCTTGGTTCCGCCCCGGGTTGGGTGCCGGGGTGGAAGGGTCCGGGCGCGCCCGGATTGCGGGCCGTGGGTCGGGCTCGCGCCCACCCGGTTTACGACCCGAGGGAGACAGGCTCGGGTCCGCCCAGGCTTGCGAGCTGAGGGGGCCGGGCTCGGACCGCCCGGGGTCGGATGCCGAGGTAGCAGGACACGGGACCCGCCGGGCGTGCAGGCCGAGGGAGGGTGAGCTTGGTTCAACCCCGGGTCGGGTGCCGGGGTGGAAGGGTCCGGGCGCGCCCGGATTGCGGGCCGAGGGTCGGGCTCGCGCCCACCCGGTTTACGACCCGAGGGAGACAGGCTCGAGGTCCGCCCGATATCGGATGCCGGGCAGCGGGGCTCGGCCGACGGCGGTCGCCAGCCGGGGTGGCCGGGGTCGCCGCCCGCGGTGCGGAGGCAGAGGTGGTTGGGGCTCGGCCGCCCGCCACGGAGAGGCAGGCATGGCGGGACTTGGCCGACCAGCGTTGGTAGCGGGCCTCGCGGGACTCCGCCGACATCGACTGCGAGCCGGGATGAGCGGGCCGAGCGTCACGGGGCGCCGTTGGCCGGCCGTAGGGGGGCCCGTGCGGCTTGGCCCGGCCGGGTCTTGCCGAGGAGCCTGCCTGGCGTCCCCTCTGGGGTCGGCTCGGCCCCCCGCGGCGGCACGGATCCAGGCCTGGCCCATCCGGAGTCCTCGCCGTGGCCTCGTGCCGTTGCGCCGGGGCGAAAAGGGGTGGAAGGCTGGATAGCGGCACCGGTTCGGGGGCACCCGGAAACCACGCGATTCTCCCCGGGTGCGGCCTGTGCCCCGCGCCGCGGCACCCCGCCGCCGATCGCGGTGACTTCGGGCCCGTCCCCACCACCTGGAGGTACCCGTGAACAGCGCCGACGGATGGGGGGACGACGTCTACCAGCCCGACGCATCCGACCAACGGGAGGACACGGGGCTGCTCGACGCTGAGGACACCTTGATGAACGACGGCGTCGACGACCCCCTGGACCGCGGCTGGTCCCCTCCGGAGCGACCGTGGGCGGTGGAGCACAGCGGTGTCACGGCCGCCGAGCGGCGACAGGGCGAGACCCTCGACCAACGGCTCGCCGAGGAGTTGCCGGACCCTGTCCCGCCGGACGGCGACGGCCTGGGTGACGCCGACGGCACCGACGGGGAACTCCTCGACAACGAAGTCGGCGCCATGCGCTCCGGACGTCTCGTGGCTCCCGACGAAGGGGCCCACGAGGACGAGGAGAGCGCGCTCGTCGCCACGGACGTGGGCATCGACGGCGCGGCTGCGTCCGCCGAGGAGGCCGCCATGCACATCGTCGACGAGGACGCCCTGTCCGGCTGACCGCCGCACGGCAGCCCGGCGCACGTCAGAGCGTCGCATGGCAGACCACGCTCCCTGTGCCCCGGCCCGCGTGTCTTCGGCCCCACACCGTCGGCCCTTGCCGATGCCTCCGGAGGAGGAGTTCGCATGCAGCAGGACAAGCACCCCGACTACCACCAGGTCGTCTTCCGCGACCGCGCCGCCGGCTACGCCTTCCTGACCCGGTCCACCGCGACCAGCGATCAGACCATCGACTGGGACGACGGCGAGACCTACCCGGTCGTGGACGTCGAGATCTCCTCGGAGAGCCACCCGTTCTACACCGGCAAGGCGAGGACCGTGGACTCGGAGGGCCGCGTCGCCGCCTTCGAGCGTCGCTACGGCGGCGGAGCAGGACAGGGCGGCTGATCCGGCCGGCGGTTCTCCGGCGAGTGGACCAGGGGTCCAGGGCGTCCGACGGGTCGCTCCCGGGGCGCAGGAGGAGCGGATCGCCGACGTGAGGACATACCGGGACGCGTCCACCACGCCGATCCCGAGCGAATCGCCCGGGCCCTGGCCCGGGCGTCGGCCCTGGCCCCGCCCCTGACCGGTGCTCCGAGGCCCCCGCCCCCTCAGATGACGTTGAGCGCCGCCGCGCAGCCCACCCCGCCGAGCACCATGAACACCGGCATCAGCACCTTGAGCTCGACCCAACTGCCCGCCCGGAACCGCATGGCCTTCGGCGGCCCCACCGGATACCAGCGCTTGCGGCCGACCGGGATCGGCCACAGGATCGGGCAGCCGGACACCGTCAGCGCGTCCCCGATGTCGTGCACCAGCGCGCCCAGCACGATCGGCAGCCCCAGCCACAGGTACTCCTGGCCGGGTGCCGTGAAGAGCCAGTCCGAGCCGTTGCCCGGCTTGTCCAGGACCCCTGCGAGGATCCACGAGCTGGTCGCGGCCAGCAGCCAGACCAGGACATCGGCGCTGGAGCCGCGGGTCGCGCGCCACAGCAGGCCCTCGATGGCCAGCACCATGTGCGCGAACAGGATCGCCAGCACCGCCCAGCGGCCACCGGTGATCGCCAGGACGGAGGCTCCCCCGCCGATCAGGACCGCCCACAGCCAGGTGTGCGTGAGCGTGCGGTGGCCTCCGGAGCGACGCGGGTCGCCCTGCTTCTTCGTCGCCTTGTAGACGGCGTACGACAGCCTGTCGACGATCTCGCACAGCCAGCGCGACAGCGGCCCGAAGGCCCGCGAGATGGTGGCCGCCTTGTGGTCGAGGTCCGGGGCCAGCGCGGCCCCGGCGCAGATCAGCGCGCCGGCGAGGAGGACCGGCCAGGGCATCCCGTGCCCGGCCGCGGCGGCCGCCGCTCCGACGCCGAGCCAGGCGGCGGCGCCCGACAGTGAGTGTGCTGGTCCCATCATGGCCGTTGCCCGCCCCATTCCTCGTGTGCCGCTGTCCAGTTGACCGGGTTCGCTGACCTGTCGTCGGCGACACAGCGTAGCGTTCGCGATCTTCGCCCTCGCATCCGATTCCCCTGTGGGGCAGGAGGGCAGGCAAGATGGGTGGGTGACCCTCATCGATCAGCTGCCGCCGACCGCCGACCCCGACGCCCTCTACGAAGCCTTCGAGTCGTGGGCCGAGGAGCGCGGTCTCACTCTCTACCCCCACCAGGAGGAGGCGCTGATCGAGGTGGTCTCCGGCGCGAACGTGATCGTGTCGACGCCCACCGGCTCCGGCAAGAGCATGATCGCCGCGGGCGCCCACTTCGCCGCGCTGGCCCGCGATGAGGTCACTTTCTACACCGCTCCGATCAAGGCGCTCGTCTCGGAGAAGTTCTTCGAGCTGTGCAAGCTCTTCGGCACCGAGAACGTCGGCATGCTGACCGGTGACGCGTCCGTCAACGCCGACGCCCCGGTCATCTGCTGCACCGCCGAGGTCCTCGCGTCGATCGCCCTGCGCGACGGCAAGCAGGCCGATGTCGGCCAGGTCGTCATGGACGAGTTCCACTTCTACGCGGAGGGCGACCGCGGCTGGGCCTGGCAGATCCCGATCCTGGAACTGCCGCAGGCACAGTTCATCCTGATGTCGGCGACGCTCGGCGACGTCTCGATGTTCGAGCAGGACCTGACCCGGCGTACGGGCCGCCCGACGGCGGTGGTCCGCTCCGCCACCCGCCCGGTGCCGCTGTCCTACGAGTACAAGCTCACCCCGCTCACCGAGACCCTGACCGAACTGCTGGAGACCAAGCAGGCACCGGTCTACATCGTGCACTTCACGCAGGCGCAGGCCGTGGAGCGGGCGCAGGCGCTGATGAGCATCAACATGTGCACGCGCGAGGAGAAGGACCAGATCGCCGAGCTGATCGGCAACTTCCGCTTCACCACCAAGTTCGGCCGCAACCTCTCCCGTTACGTGCGGCACGGCATCGGCGTCCATCACGCCGGCATGCTGCCGAAGTACCGGCGTCTGGTGGAGAAGCTCGCGCAGGCCGGTCTGCTGAAGGTCATCTGCGGTACGGACACGCTCGGTGTCGGCGTCAACGTCCCCATCCGCACGGTGCTGTTCACCGCCCTGACCAAGTACGACGGCAACCGTGTCCGCACCCTGCGCAACCGGGAGTTCCATCAGATCGCCGGCCGCGCCGGGCGGGCGGGCTTCGACACGGCTGGCTTCGTCGTCGCCCAGGGGCCCGAGCACGTCATCGAGAACGAGAAGGCGCTCGCCAAGGCCGGCGACGACCCGAAGAAGCGCCGCAAGGTCGTCCGCAAGAAGGCACCGGAGGGCTTCGTCGGCTGGACGGAGAACACCTTCGAGAAGCTCATCGCCTCCGAACCGGAGCCCCTGACCTCCCGCTTCCGGGTCACCCACACGATGCTGCTGTCGGTGATCGCCCGTCCCGGCAACGCGTTCGAGGCGATGCGGCACCTCCTGGAGGACAACCACGAGCCGCGCAAGCAGCAGCTGCGGCACATCCGGCGCGCGATCGCCATCTACCGCTCCCTGCTGGACGGCGGCATCGTCGAGAAGCTCGACGAACCGGACGCCACCGGCCGCATCGCCCGTCTCACGGTCGACCTCCAGCAGGACTTCGCGCTGAACCAGCCGCTGTCCACCTTCGCCCTGGCCGCGTTCGAGCTGCTGGAGCCGGAATCGCCGTCCTACGCCTTGGACATGGTGTCCGTCGTCGAGTCCACCCTCGACGATCCTCGGCAGATCCTCGTCGCCCAGCAGAACAAGGCCAAGGGCGAGGCCGTGGCCGCGATGAAGGCGGACGGTGTCGAGTACGAGGAGCGCATGGAGCGCCTCCAGGACATCACCTACCCGAAGCCCTTGGAGGAGCTGCTCTTCCACGCGTACAACACGTACCGCAAGAGCCACCCGTGGGTCGGCGATCATCCGCTGTCGCCGAAGTCCGTCATCCGGGACATGTACGAACGGGCGATGTCCTTCACGGAGTTGGTGTCCTTCTACGAGCTGGCCCGCACCGAGGGCATCGTGCTGCGCTACCTCGCCAGTGCCTACAAGACCCTCGATCACAACATCCCGGACGACCTCAAGTCCGAGGACCTGCAGGACCTGATCGAGTGGCTCGGCGAGATGGTCCGCCAGGTCGACTCCAGCCTGCTCGACGAGTGGGAGCAGCTCGCCAACCCGGAGGAGATGACCGCCGAGGAGGCCCAGGAGAAGGCCGACGAGGTCAAGCCGGTCACCACGAACGCGCGCGCCTTCCGCGTCCTCGTCCGCAACGCCATGTTCCGCCGCGTCGAGCTCGCCGCTCTCGACCAGGTCGAGGAGTTGGGCGAGATGGACGCCGAGGCCGGCTGGGACGCCGACGCCTGGGGCGAGGCGATGGACAAGTACTGGGACGAGTACGAGGATCTCGGCACCGGCCCCAACGCCCGTGGCCCCAAGCTCCTGGTGATCGAGGAGGAACCGGCGAACCGCCTGTGGCGGGTCCGTCAGATCTTCGACGACCCGAACGGCGACCATGACTGGGGCATCAGCGCGGAGATCGACCTCACCGCCTCCGACGCGGAGGGCCGCGCGGTGGTCCGCGTCACCGACGTAGGCCAGCTGTGAGCACAGGAGAATCCCACCCATGACGACGAACCCGGCCGAAAGGCTCGTCGACCTGCTCGACCTGGAGCAGATCGAGGTCAACATCTTCCGTGGCCGCAGCCCGCAGGAGTCCTTGCAGCGGGTCTTCGGTGGCCAGGTGGCCGGCCAGGCGCTGGTCGCCGCCGCGCGCACCACGGACGGCGACCGCCCCGTGCACTCGCTGCACGCGTACTTCCTGCGCCCCGGCAGGCCTGGCGTGCCGATCGTGTACCAGGTCGAACGGGTGCGGGACGGCAGGTCGTTCACGACCCGCCGGGTCACCGCCGTGCAGCAGGGCCGCACGATCTTCAATCTGACCGCCTCCTTTCACAAGCCTGAGCAAGGGAGCTTCGAGCACCAGCTGCCGCCGGCCCGCAAGGTCCCGGACCCGGAGTCGCTGCCGTCGGTCACCGACGAGATCCGGGAGCACCTGGGCACGCTGCCCGAGCAGTTGGAGCGAATGGCGCGCCGTCAGCCCTTCGACATCCGGTATGTGGACCGGCTGCGCTGGAGTGCCGACGACGTCAAGGACGCCGAGCCGCGCAGCGCCGTGTGGATGCGCGCGGTCGGGCCACTGGGCGACGACCCGGTCGTGCACACCTGCGCGCTGACGTACGCCAGTGACATGACCCTCCTGGACGCGGTCCGCATCCCGGTCGAGCCGCTGTGGGGCCCGCGGAGCTTCGACATCGCGTCGCTGGACCACGCCATGTGGTTCCACCGGCCGTTCCGCGCGGACGAGTGGTTTCTGTACGACCAGGAGTCGCCGATCGCCACCGGTGGGCGGGGCCTCGCCCGTGGGCGGATCTACGACCTGGAGGGACGCCTGCTGGTGTCCGTCGTCCAGGAGGGTCTGTTCAGGGCGCTGTAGCCCGGCGAGTTCTGCGCCGGAGCCGGCTCAACAGGCCGCGGGGCGGCTCCGGTTCCTCGGGTGTGGGCGCGGGCGTATCGGCGGGCACCGGATGCACCGGCGCCGGGGCCCGACTCGCCCAGGGGCGCGGCGCGGGCCGCCGCTCGCGTGCCTCCTCGAGGACTGCCGTCAGGTCCGCCCGCAGCAGGCCGATCTCGTCCGGGTCGTCCGCCGTCATGATCCGCTCGGCGATGTGCGCGGCGGGTGAACCCGGTGCCCCGGATGCCGGCGGTCCTGGTCGGAAGCGGTTCAGGTGGGAGCGCTCGTAGGGGTCGGGGACGATTTCCGCGATCTGGACGGGATCGAGGAAGGCGGCCAGCGCACCCGCCCTCTCCCAGGGGTCGTCGGCCTGTCGCAGCAGGAAGCCCCGGTGACGTCCGCGCCAGGTGCGTGGACGCAGATCCACGCCCGCGTCCAGCATGCCGCGCAGCCCCTCGGGCGTACGGCGGGCGTTCAGCAGCGGGGCGCTTTTCTCGTCGGCGGCGAACTGCTTCAACTCCTCGGCCAGATACAGCCAGACCACGGCTCGATAGCGGTTCAGATACCAGTTCACCGGCACGATCAGACCCAGGCGGGCCAGACGGGTGAACCTGCCGGCGGGCACATCCATGAGGTCCGCGCCCTCGGTCGTCCCTACGGCCTTCACGCGCTCCAGCAACGAGTCGGGGAACCCGGCCCCCGAGCGCAGCCGGTCGATCTCGGACCGTGGGACGCGCAGGTCCCCGCCTCCTTCGTCGGGCACGGTCCGGATGAGTCCGAGGTGGACCGCGAGCTCCAACTCCCTTCGCTTCAATCCCAGTTCCCGGGCCGCGCGACTCGGCGTACAGGACGGGTGGTGCGGCTTCGTGATGGTGTCGCCGGGCATGGTCGGTCTCCCCCGTGGAGTCAGTGGTTCACGCTCGGTGCGCTCGCCGTGACAAAAACCGTAGCCAATCCGCCAGATCTCGTGGCGAGCCTGTGGATAACTCCCCGGGGGACGATGTTTCAGCAGGTCAGAGGTCTGTGAGCGGCGCCCGTTCGGGCTGGCGGGCGTCCACGTCGAGATGCTCGCCGACCCGGTTGACGAGCAGCGTCATCTCGTAGGCGATCTGGCCGATGTCGGCCTCCGAACCGCTGAGCACACACAGACAGCTGCCGGTACCGGCCGCGGTCACGAACAGTACGGCGTCGTCGAACTCGACCATCGTCTGGCGCACTCTGCCCGCGCCGAAGTGCCGTCCCGAGCCCTTGGCCAGACTGTGCAGTCCGGACGAGACGGCGGCGAGGTGCTCGGCGTCCTCGCGTCGCAGCCCCGTGCTCGCACCGGTCACCAGGCCGTCGTTGGACAGCACCAACGCGTGTCGCACATGATCGACGCGCTCTGTCAGGTCGTCCAGGAGCCAGCCAAGTCCCTGGTTCTGCGCCATGATCCGGTCTCCCCGTGTAGATGTCTCCCCCTGCACCGGAGGAATCGTTTGTCACCCTTCCCGACAATCCCGCCCACGGGCAAGGAGGATGGGGGCATGGCGCAGAAGATGACCGATGAGGAATGGCGCGCGTTCGTGTCGCAGGGCACGCGCACCGGCAAGCTGTCGACCGTACGAGCCGACGGGAGCCCGCATGTGACCCCGATCTGGTTCGTGCTCGACGGGGACGACGTGGTGTTCAACACCGGCAAGTCGAGTGTGAAGGGGCGCAATCTCGCCCGTGACGGCCGGGTGGCGCTGTGCGTGGACGACGACCGGCCGCCGTACGACTTCGTGGTGCTGCGGGGCCGTGCCCGGATCTCGGAGGATCTGAAGGAGCTGAGGCACTGGGCCGGGCGTATCGGAGCCCGGTACATGGGCGAGGAGCGCGCGGAGGAGTTCGGGGACCGCAACGGCGTCCCGGGGGAGCTCCTCGTCCGCGTCACCATCGAGAAGGTGTTGGCGGAGAAGGGCGTCGCGCAGTGAGCGTGGTCCGCTCTCCGGGCGAGGGCGGCTGAGAACCGGTCAGCCCACGGAGTCGAGCAGCCGGGCGGTGTGCATCCGCCCCGCGTACTCGACGAGCCGGATCAGCACTTCCTTCCCCGAGTCGCGGTCCCGGGCGTCGCAGAGGACCACGGGCGTTCCCCGGTCCAGGTCGAGGGCGCGTGAGACGTCGTGGGCGCCGTATGTGCGGGCGCCCGCGAAGCAGTTGACGGCCACGACGAACGGGATGTGCCGGTGCTCGAAGTAGTCCACCGCGGGGAAGCAGTCCTCCAGGCGCCGGGTGTCCGCGAGGACCACCGCGCCCAGGGCTCCTTGTGACAGCTCGTCCCACAGGAACCAGAAGCGGTCCTGCCCCGGGGTGCCGAAGAGGTAGAGGGACAGGCCGGACCGGATGGTGATGCGTCCGAAGTCCATGGCGACCGTGGTGGTGACCTTCTGGTCCACGCCGTCGGTGTCGTCCACCAACTGCCCGGCTTCGCTGAGCAGTTCCTCGGTGCGCAGGGGGCGGATCTCGCTGACCGCGCCCACCAGGGTGGTCTTGCCCACGCCGAATCCACCGGCGACAAGGATCTTCAACGCCAGGGCGGCCGTCTCGCCGTCGGACGGGTCGGACGCGTCGGAGTGCTCGGAGACCATCGATCACTTCTCTCTGGAGTGCCGGCATCGGTCGACGTCACGGTGCGAAGTCAGCATCATGACAACCGCAGCCGACTTTCGTGGGGTTGTACCGCTTTTTGCCCGAGGCGACCGTTTCTTTCCTAGAAGTGTCATCTACAGCACCCGCAATCCTTCGATGACCTCACGCAGAATCCGTTCGTCCGGAAGCTGCGCGGGCGGTACCGGACGGCTGACGGTGACACAGCCCAGGTCCAGGAGGTCGCCGAGGAGCACCCTGACGACCCCCACCGGCAGATCGGCGCCCGCGGCGAGTTCCGCGACCGACTGCGTCTCCGTACGGCACAGCTCGATGAGCGTCCGGTGTTCCGGTCCGAGCGCGGTGTCGTCGGTTCGGGGCGCGGCGGCGTCCAGCGTGACGAGGGCGATCAGGTCGAAACGCACCCCGGTGGGGCCGGGTCTGGTGCGTCCGCCGGTCATGGCGTACGGGCGCACCAGGGGACCGGCCTCGCTGTCGTACCACTGGCTGCCCTGCTCGCGCGGGGCGCCCGTCGTGTCCTGCGTCATGTGCGCGGACCGCCCTTCCGTCTCATCCCGCGGCGGGCGGGCGCGCTGCGGCACGCGTCGGTGTGTGGAGGTGCTCACCGACGCGTTTGACCAGCCGTGCCATCTCGTACGCCACCAGCCCGATGTCGGCGGTCACGGCGGTGAGGACGGCGAGACAGGAGCCGTCGCCCGCGGCCGCCACGAACAGGAAGGCGTCGTCCATCTCCACCATGGTCTGGCGCACTCCGCCGGCGCCGAAATGCCGGCCCGCGCCCTTGGCCAGGCTGTGGAAGCCGGAGGCGACCGCGGCGAGGTGCTCGGCGTCCTCGCGGCGAAGCCCGGTCGACGCGCCCACGGCGAGTCCGTCGTTGGACAGCACCACGGCGTGCCGCACCTCGCCCACCCGCAGTACCAGGTCGTCCAGCAGCCAGTCGAGTTCGCCGGACCGCTGAGCGGCCCTCATGTCCGGATCCTGGATCATGCGAGGTCTCCTTCGCTGCTGTCGCTGCGCGCTGTGGAATCGGGAGTGGCACCACGGCCGGGCTGCCTGCCGCCGCCGCGCGCCCAGCCGTCGCGGTACGCCGCCATGCGGTCCCTGACGATGTCCGGGGTACGCCCGTCGTCGTCGCGGGAGGCGGCCGTCCCCGGTGGTTCCTCCGGGCGCCCTTCGCGCAGTTGGGGGGCGAGGCTCGCCTGCCGTACGCGGCGTGGGAGGTCGTCGGAGGCCTCGGAGTCGTCCTGGGGGCGGTGCAGTCGCAAGGTGGTGACTCCGGGAGGTGGGTGGTCGGTCGTGGCGCCGGCCGCGGGCGGGGCGGGAGCCACCAGCGCCGGCCGGTCGGCGGGAGCGGGGACGGACTCCTGGTGCCGGTCGGCGACCATGCGGACGGTTTCCCGGTGCCGGTCGGCAGCGGGCACGCGCGCGTACTCCCGTTCGGCGGGCCGCTCGGGCTCCGTCTCCTTGCCGGGGGAACGTTCCGCCGTGGCGCTGTGCAGCAGGGCGGTGGGCAGCAGGACGACCGCCGTGGTGCCGCCATAGGGAGAGGTGCGCAGGTGCACCTTGATGCCGTGCCGGGACGCGAGCCTGCTCACCACGAAGAGGCCGAGCCGGTCGCTGTCGAACAGGTCGAGCGCCTCGGACTGCTCGATGCGCCGGTTGGCCTCGGCGAGGGTTTCCTTGCCCATGCCAAGGCCGCGGTCCTCGACCTCGACGGCGTAGCCGTTGCCGACGGGCTCGCCGGTGATGCGCACGCGCGTGTGGGGAGGCGAGAACTGGGCCGCGTTCTCGACGAGTTCGGCCACGAGGTGGGTGAGGTCGGCGACGGCCGCGCCGATGACGGACGCCTCGGGGAGCTGCCGTACCTCCACGCGCGCGTAGTCCTCCACTTCGGAGACGGCCGCCCGGACGACGTTGGTCAGCGAGACCGGCATGCGCCAGGCCCGGCCGGGCGCCGCCCCCGAGAGGATGATCAGGCTCTCCGCATGGCGTCGCATGCGGGTGGTGAGGTGGTCGAGCCGGAAGAGGTCACTCAGTTCGTTCGGGTCGTCGGAGCGCCGCTCCATGCTGTCCAGCAGGCTCAGTTGGCGGTGCACGAGGACCTGGCTGCGGCGGGCGAGGTTGACGAAGACCCCGGAAATGCCGCTGGCGAGCTCGGCGCGCTCCACGGCGGCCCGGAGCGCGGCGCGGTGGACGGTGCCCAGGGCCTCGCCGACCTGACCGGTCTCGTCCTCTGCGGGCGGGCCGGGCGGCGCCTCGGCCCGGATGTCGATCTCCTCGCCGGCTCGCAGCTTCCGCATGGCCTCGGGGAGTTTGCGCCGGGCGATCTCCAGGGCGCTGTTGCGCAGGCTGACCAGTTCGACGACAAGGCCGCGTCCGATGCGTACGGAGATCACGAGGGAGGCGGCTACGGCGGCGAGGCCGAGCAGAACGGCGGCGCCGGCGGGGGTGAGCATCCCGCGGGTGAAGGGGTCGGCGCGGTCCGCGACCTCGCGCCCGGCGTCCTGCTCGATCGACCGCATTCCGCCCTGCACGCGTGCGTGTGCCTTGCTCCAGGTGGCTTCCGGCACCGCGTCGATCGCCCGTACGCCCGGTGCGGTGGCGAGGACCTTGTCCTCCGCGGCGGCCACGGCGGCGTAGGCGCTGCCGTCGGCGAGGCTCTGCCAGGCCGCGCGTTCGGGGCCCCGCAGGTCGGCGACGGCCGACTCGGTGAGGGTCCGGCGGGTGTCCACGGCGCCGGTGAACAGCCGCAGCCGCTCTCCGTCGAGGCGCCCGGCGAGGCGTGCGCTGTCCAGCACGACGTCCTCCTGGGCCAACGCCTCGCCCGCGCGGGCGAATTCGAGCAGCACGCGCGTGTCGGAACCGAGCTCGGCGTCCTGGATGCCGCTGAGCGCACCGCCGACCGAGAACGCGCTCGCGATGGTCTTCGTGTACCGCCCGTACGCCTCGTCCCAGCCCGATCGGCCGTCGAGGACTGCGCTGCGTACCGTGCTCAGCTGCTCCGCGCCGGTGACGAAGGCTTCGAGCCGCCGGGCGACCCCGGCGGGGAGTTCCTCGGCGTCGGCGACAGTGCTGCGGTCGTCGAGCCGAAGCCGGGCCACCGCCCGGTCCGTGTCCTGTGCGAGCTTCTCGTAGTCGCCGCCCTGTTCGGCGGAGGGATCGCCCGCATGGCGGACCGCGGCCGCGCGTTCGGCCTGGAGGGCGGAGACGGCGGCCGCGACGGGGGCCCTGATCTCGGAGTCGACGCGCTGCAACTGGCGCAATCTGGAGACGTCCTGCGCGGTGGTGACGGTGGCGTTGGCCCACAGGGCCAGCAGCGAGACGACCGGCACCATGAGCAGGCAGACGATCTTGGCGCGGACGGTGCGTGGCCGTATGCCCCAGCGCTCCGCTTGCGGAGGCGGGGCGTCCGGCGCCACGCCGGTGGGCACTTCAGGGCCTTCGTCGGCCGGCGGTCCGGCATGGGCGCGGCGGCCGCGCACAGGGGGCGGGGACGGTGTCCGGCCGTCGGCCGTGGTGGTCCTACGGGGTGTACGCATGGCCTCCTCGCTCGGAAAGTGGTTCGGGGCGCGCCTTTCCCGGCCGTCGGCGACCGGGGCCCACCGCTAGCCGACGGCGCCCTCCACGGGCCGCTGGGCGGACGCCGACGCCTCGCGTTCCCCGGCCGTGGGCGACAGTGCGACGAAGGCCGAGGTCAGGAAGAGGTAGGACCCGAGGCCTACGGCGAGGGGGAAGATGAACTGCATCGCCGTGGCCCCGGGCAGGACTGCGCCGGAGGGCGTGACGTCGACACCGACGGCGAACATCCCGGTGTAGTGCATGCTGCTGACCGCGGCGCCCATGATCAGGGAGGCGACGGTGACCGCGACCGGCGATTTGATGTTGAGAGCCGCCCACAGGGCCGCCGTCGCCGCGACGACCGCGATCAGGACGGAGAGTCCGACGAGGACGGGATCGTAGGTGACGTCGCCGTGGAGCCGTACCGCGGCCATGCCCAGGTAGTGCATGCTCGCCACGCCGAGCCCGGTGGTGAGCCCGCCGAGGAAGAGCGCCCGGGTGCGGTCACGGCTGTAGCCGACGGCGAAGACGCCGGCGCACACGACGGCCATGGCGACGAGGAGGCTCACGATGGTGAGCGGCACGTCGTAGCGGATGTCCGTGCCGCTGACGCTGAAGCCCAGCATGGCCACGAAGTGCATGGTCCAGATGCCGGTTCCGATCGCCGAGGCCGCGGTGATCAGCCAGTTGCGGCGCGACCGGCCGGTGGCGCCGAGCGCGCGGACGGTGCAGCGCAGTCCCAGCGCGGCGCCGATGCACGCCATCGCATACGACAGTACGGGGGTCAGCCAGCCCAGGGCTGCGTGGTCCAGGTGTCCCATGGCCCCGGGACGCTAGCCGGGGCACGGGCGCATGAAGGGGGCGCATTTCGAAAGCTGTTGCAATATGACACACCGGTGCACCGGAACGATCGCGTCACGCTCGAACGTGTGCGCAGCGGCGTCATCCGTGCCGGTGAGGAATCATGCGGAGCATGAGCGACGACCACACGCATGTGCAGGAGTTCTTCTCGGCCCGCGCCGCCGCCTGGGACAGCAGGTTCCCCGACGACGGGCCCGCCTACGCGGCCGCTGTCGCCGAGCTCGGGCTGCGCGAGGGCGATCGTGTGCTGGACGCGGGCTGCGGCACGGGACGGGCCCTGCCGCCGCTGCGTGCCGCCGTGGGGCCCTCGGGAGTGGTCGTGGGGGCCGATCTGACCCCGGCGATGCTGGAGGCCGCCGTACGGGCCGGACGGGACCGGGACGGGCGGCTGCTGCTCGCCGACGTGGCCGCGCTGCCGCTGCGGTCGGAGTCGCTCGACGCGGTGTTCGCGGCCGGCCTCGTCGCGCACCTGCCCGATCCGGCCGCGAACCTGCGGGAGTTGGCCCGTACGGTGCGGCCGGGCGGCGTGCTCGCCCTGTTCCACCCGATCGACAGGGCGGCCCTCGCGGCACGCCAGGGTCGCCAGATCACGCCGGACGACCTGCGGGCCGAGCCGAATCTCCGGCCACTGCTGGCCGGTTCCGGATGGCGCATGACGTCGTACGTGGACGAGGACGACCGCTTCCTGGCGCTGGCCGTGCGGGAGTCCTGAGGTCTCAGGCCCGCCCGACGACCGCCGCCACGAAGGCGTCGGGGTTGTCGAACATGACGTTGTGGCCGGCGCCGGGCACGGTCACGACACGCACGCCGGCCGCTTCCAGACTCTTGCTGCCGGGGAGTTCACCGCTGAGCTCCCCCTGGAGGTACACGCGGTCGAGCGTCAGCCCTTCGAGGATGTCACGCATGATCGGCTCGGAACCGCGTCTCAGCCATGTGGCGCTGCGGTGCAGGGCTCGCGGGTCGGCCAATCGCATGGTCGCCGCCCACAGGGGCCCGACTGCGTCCAGCACGCGCGCGTACGCGCCGTCGACGAACTCCTCCTCGTCGTAGGCCGTGATCCACGCGCTTCCCGCGGCGGGCGGAGGTGAGGCGTCGAGGTTGGCCTCGGTGAGAACCAGCCGGGAGACGAGGTCGGGCCGACGGCGGGCGAGCACGATGGCGACGGAACCGCCCATGCTGTGCGCGATCAGCTCCGCTCCGCTCAGGCCTGCCGCGTCCAGGGCCGCCGCCAGCGCGTCGGCGTGGTCCTCCAAGCGGTAGCCGAAGTCCTCGGGCCGGTCGCTGATGCCGTGCCCCGGCAGATCGACGCACAGGCTGCGGCGTCCTGCGAGTTCGGGCCGGGCCGCGATGTGCGCGTGGTACACGGCGGAGACCGACCCCAGTCCGTGCACGTACACGCGCGCGGGTCCCTCTCCCGGCGCCTCAGTCCAGCGGATGCAACTGCCCTTGCCGTCGAACTCGGCCTGCCTCATCGCGTCCTCCCCTTGGTGCTTCGGTCGACGTCGGAACGATATACCTCGGACCCGATGTATAGGTAGACCGATGTATAGCATCCAGGATGTACAGCGGACCTGAGTGAGAATGGGTGCATGCTGGAGCTCGCCATCCTCGGATTCCTCTACGACACCCCGCTCCACGGCTATGAGCTGCGTAAACGCATCGCGGCGCTGACCGGGCACGTGAAGCCGGTCGCCGAGAGCACGCTGTACCCCGCGATCAAGCGGCTGGAGAAGGCGGGCCTGCTGGACCGGGCGACGGAGCCAGGATCAGTGGCCGCTCCGCGTCACGTCCTGTCGCTGACCGAAGCCGGCCGCCGGGAACTGCACCGCCGACTCGCCGAGCCCGACCCGCGCGACATCAGCGACGAGAACCGCTGGTTCACGGTGCTCGCCTTCCTGCGCCACCTGGACGACGCGGCCGCCCAAGCAGGCGTACTGCGACGCCGACTGGCCTTTCTCGAAGAGCCCGCGAGCTTCTTCTACGACGGCGACCGGCCGCTGCGCGCCGAGGAGTTGGACGACCCCTTCCGGCGCGGCGTCCTGACCATCGCGCGGGCCACGTCCCGGGCCGAACTCACCTGGCTGCGCGAGACGATCGCCTCACTCGGCGGCTGAGCCGTCGATGTGCCGCACCGGGCAGCCCCGGATGCCGGGCACGGGGCTGGTGCCGAGTTCCTCCAGCCGGTAGCCGTCCGGGTAGCCCTTGATCTCCCGGTTCTGGCGCGCGTAGTGCGGTGCACGACGCGGCGGCAGCAGACGCACCACACGCCCACGCGTGCGTACCGCACGCCGGACGAGCGCGCGGGTGGTGGCGCTCGGCGTCGGGTAGCGGAAGGCCTTCAGCAGCGATTCGTCTAGCAGGGCGAGCGTCGATTTGCGCAGGAGGGGCGCGAGGGGTCGCGGATACCAGGAGGCCATCAGGTCGATGGTCGAATCGGAGACCCGCCGGGCGCCCTCGTCCCAGCCGAAGTGGGCCTCCTCGTAGGCGTCGAGGCAGGCCTCGAACTCCTCGTAGGTCTCGGGTGCCCCCTCGATGCCCATATGCCGGCCCAGCGTGCGGTAGTGGACGGCTGAGGCCACGATCTCGTGGCGCGACAGCCTGCGCCAGCCGTAGGTGTCGATCCACCGCTTGGGCATCACGACGAACGTGCACAGCACGTAACGCATGTCGTCGTTGCTGATGTCGTAACTGCGGTGCATCTGGTTGATGCGACGGATCGCCGTGCGGCCCTGCTCGCTGCCGAAGCCGTGCTCGACGACGGCGTCGAGGAGCAGCGAGGTGTCGTCGTAGCGTTTCTGCGCCCGGTCCGTGAGTTCAGCCGTCTCGGCGAGGAGCCGGCCGATGGCGGGTACGGCGTAGGTGCGGTAGAGCGCCAGCTCGAGTGCCCTGGTGAAGTCCCAAGGGAACTCGTACGTCGCGGTGAGCCGGTAGATCTCCGAGGCCTCGCGCACCGGGTCCATCAGCCGGATCTGTTCGAGCCGCTCGAAGCGCTTCACAGCGCCGTCCCCCTTCTGCCGCCGAGACTCCAACTCTACGTTGATTGAGGGAAGATGAATGATCAGTCAGGTCACCCACACAGGGGGAAGGCGGTCAGTATGTGGGGCAGGGTGCGCAAGTCGAGTGCGAGATTCCTCCGTTCCTTGCGCGCGGAGTCGGACACCGTCAAGGGCAAGGACAGGCGCACGCACAATCTGTTCGAGGCCGCCGCCGTGTACGTTTCGGCCTGCGCGGAGGACGATCAGGAGCAGATCGACGAGGCCGCGGGCTGGGTGTCTCCGGAGGCGCTCTCGTTCGGGGTGAGCGAGCTGGCGTGCCGGGCCGTCATCGCACTCGCCCGGGAGCGCGACGAGTCGCCGCAGACGGTCGCCAGGTCCCTCCTGGGGCTCCCGGCGGCCTGACACCGCGCACATTTCACGGTCGATTCGCCCCGTCCGGTAGGAAAACTGCAGCTCCGAGTGTGTCCGGGAGTCGTGACAAGCGGCTTCCGCGCGCACTAGGGTGCGCGCCGATGGACGAACCGATGGGGAGGCTGGGATGGCCGGGACGGACGAGGAGGCCGTCGCCGCCGCGGACGATGCGCTGTACGTGCTCACGGCGGTGCTGCTGACGCCGGCGCAGTTCCCGAGCGTGCTGGGCGACGACTATCCGGAGGCCTGCGCGGCGCTCGGCCTTGCGCCGCTCGCCGACGGATACGGCCTGGTGCTCGGCCAGGACGGCGAGGGCGCACGGTGGACGGTCGTCATCGACGACGTCTCCTTGGTCGCCGTCGCCATCGCGTCCTGGGACTGCGGCATGGAGTACGACCTGTCGCCGGACGAACGCACGGTCGTGGCCGCTCTGCCCGGATGGCCCCTGGCGCTCGCCGTCGCCGCTCCCAACGTCCCCGCGCCGCACGATCCCGACCCGGAGGCGGCGGACGGCCCGCTGCTCGCGCCGCCGGACACGAGCGTCTGGGGCCCCGCCCAGCGACGCCTGGGCGCCGACGAGATCGCCCTGCAGTGGGCGACATGGCGGGATCAGGTCAACGACGCCAACTTCGCGAAGCCGGGCGACAGGACGGAGGCCGCGGCAGACGAGGTCGAGGGCGACGTCTCGACGGACCAAGGCGAGAGGTCAGGCGAAGGCAAGGCCCAGGACCAAGGCCCGGGCCAGGGTGAAGACGCCGAGAAGGCCGGGGGCCAGGGAGGCCACAGCGGCATCCGGCGGGTCCTCGCCGAGGCACGCGCGTACGTGGAGTCTCCGCCGCCCCTCGGCCGCGTCCGGTCCGCCTTCGCCCCGGGCGACGCGCGGACCCTGCGTGCGGACGGCCCCGGCTGGTCGCTCGTCGCAAGGACCGACGACATCGCGTTCGTACTCCTCGACGACGAACCCGGCGAGGTACTGCCGGTGGGCCGTGGACCGGAGCTGCCCGGGCTTCTGGAAGCGCTCGACAAGATGGCCGTACGGCCGAGCTGAGGCACAGGCCCGGGCGACAGACACCGGCCCGGAGGCGGCGGCCTGGGGCCGGCGAGATCGAGGGCGTGCGGGGCGGCAGGGGCGCCCATAGCGGCAGGGTGTGCGAACCCTGACGCCTCGCCCCGGCAGCCCCGCCTGGGTCGAACCCCCATCCGACGGCGACGTTCCATGTGGCCCCGACCCATGGAAGGCACGGAACCAGACCCGCACCATGAGGCAGCCCGCGGCTCGGCTCTCTCTGCTGTGCTCCGTCCCCCGCCTTCCAGGAGGCCGCCATGCGCCTGTCCCGAGGTGTCCCGTTCGTCGCCGCCACGCTGCTGGCCGGCGCCTTGAGCTGGCCGACTCCCGTAGCCGCCAAGGGAGTCGTTGAGCATCACTGCACCCGCCAGGAACGCGTACGGGTACCCGGCGCGGCATTCCAGCAGAGCGCCTGCCTCGCGGATCTGACCACGGCCGGACTCGCCGGGACGCCCTACACGGACGTGGCCGACCAGGCCGGACTGACGGCTCGGGGCACCCGGACACCGACCGGGGTTCCCGGGATCCAGATCGACGGCTACTTTCCTGACTCCTCCCGCTTCAACGCGACGCACGGCTGGCGCCACGACGCGCAGTTCGTGATCCGGCTGCCGGACCGCTGGAACGGCGGCCTGGTCGTCACCGGCGCACCTGGCACCCGCAGGCAGTACGCGACGGACACGGCTATCTCCGACGAGGTGCTCGCGCTGGGCTACGCCTACGCCGCAACCGACAAAGGCAACAGCGGCGCCGACTTCTACCGCGACGGCAAGCGCCCCGGAGACGCGGTCGCCGAGTGGAACGCACGGACCACCGAGCTCACCCGGGCCGCCCGTAAGGCGGTGGCCCAGCGCTACGGTCACGCTCCCCGCCGTACGTACATGACCGGTATCTCCAACGGCGGCTACCTCACCCGCTGGCAGTTGGAGAACCACCCCGACCTGTACGACGGCGGCGTGGACTGGGAGGGCGCCCTGTGGACCCCGGACGGCCCCAACCTGCTCACCTCCTTGCCCACGGCAGTGGCACACGTCCTCGGCAGCGCGCGGGACGAGGACCTGTACGCGGCCGGTTTCGCGCGTGGCTCCGAGTTCCTGTGGCCGTACCACGAGCAGGCCTACTGGGGAGTCACGCAGAAGATCTACCGCGCCGAGTTCGACCCGGCATACGACCCCGACTGCCCCGGCCCGTCCGCCGGGAGCACGCCGGAGCGAATCCTGGCGCCGTGCGTGTCCGATGCAGCGTACGACTACGCGTCGCGGCCGGCGTCCGTCCGTCGCGCGGTGGCCCGCGTCGCTCTGACCGGGCACATCGGCAGACCGCTGATCACGCTGCACGGTGATCTGGACGCGCTGCTGCCGAAAGCCGTCGACTCGGACGTGTACGCGCGCATGGTCGACGCAAGCGGACGGGGACCACTGCACCGCTACTTCACGATCGCGGGTGGCACCCACGTCGACGGGCTGTACGACACCTACCCGGACCGGCTCCGGCCGATCCTGCCCTGCTACCGATCGGCGTTCGACGCGCTGGTGTCCTGGGTGGAGCGAGGCACCCGACCGCCCGCGGACCGTACCGTCGGCAGGCCCGCGAACGGCGATGTACTCAACTCCTGCGCGCTCTCCACCCCGGTCGCACCGACTGCCGGGTGAAGGTCAGCGACCGAGTTCCTTGCGCGTGGCACGGCGCAGCCTGCGCCGCTGGGACGGGTCGAGCGCGAGGTACGCGGCGGCCGGGACTCCCAGGACTATCAGGAGCGCGGCCCACCAGGGCAGCCAGATCAGCAGAATGATGCCCGCCGCCACACCTCCCGCGGCGATCTTCGCGTTCTTCGACATGTGCGTCGCCTCCTTCGCGGCCACTGCCGCTCTCTGTCCTGAAAACGGGTCCGCGCTCCCCGCGGTTCCGGACCGCGCCCCTGAGACGACCCTGAGGTGCGGCCCCTACTGGTCACGGAGATCCGGCGACGGACGATGTGCGGTCGCCGGACGGAGTGCCGCCGTCCGGACGGGACACGGGCACCGGGCTCCCGGCCCCGGCCTTCGACCACAGGGCTCCCGGTTCCGGGCTCCGGCACCCGCTCCGGGCTCCACAGGCGAGATACCCGCACCCGCCATTGAGTGACCCAAGTCACGAGGTGAAGATGCCTGGTATCGCGTCGACGTCCTGTACCCTCGGCCACTCAACCGCGAGTAGTCAAATTTGAGGAGTGTCACAGAGCTGTGCCGAGGCTTTCCGAGGCAACACCGTCCGAGATCTCCGAACTGGCGTCCTGCTGTGCCGTTTTCGTACCCGGCGATCCTGCCCGCACCTCCCGGTTCGCCTTCTGGCGAGCCGATGGCGACGCTGCTGCGTTCGTCGGGTCCGGATCCGTCGACGAGCGGGCCGTCGCCCTGCCGGTCGAGGACCTGACCGTCGCGCTGCCCGGCGAGGACGGTGCCGAGCTGGTGAGCGTGCCCGCCGTCGTGTTGCCGGTGCGCGCCGCGCTGCCTGTGCTCACGCGTGCGCGTGCCGACGCGCAGGCTCACCGAGCGGCCACTTTCTGGGGCGCCGCCACGGTGCTGGCCCTGCAGTTCGTGGCACGCGGTCTGCTGTTGCCCGGCCTCTCGGCGACCGATCATGACGCCTGGCGCGCCGGTCCCCTGCGGCCGGAGGACGTCGAACGCGTCCGCGCCCTTGCCGCCGCGATGCCGCCGGAAGCGCACGCCATGCCGCTGGACGGCGTCGAGCCACTGCGGCTGCCGAACCCGGAGCGACTGCTGCGGGCCTTCCTGGACGCGGTTGCCGACGCGCTGCCCCGCTCCCCCGCCGCGCCACTGGTGACGGGCGGGCCCGCCTATGCGGCACAGGAGCCGCAGCGGCTCCCCGAACAGCGCGCGTGGGCCGCCGATGTCGCCGCCGGCCACGACGCGGGCGTACGGCTCTCCCTGCGGCTCGAGGTCCCTGGCCTCGCCACCGCGGCGGCGGATGATGCGGCACTGTCCTTCCGGGCGGTGCTCCAGGTGCACAGCGTGAGTGATCCGACGCTGGTCGCGGATGCCGGCGACGTGTGGTCGGGGTCCGGCGCCTTCGGCCCACGCGCGCGGATGGACGCCCTGTTGGCGCTTCGCCGGGCTGCCCGCGCGTGGAGCCCTCTCACGCCGTTGCTCTCGGCGGCCGTACCGGACGCCGTGGAACTCGCCGACGAGGACGTGACCGACCTCCTGGGCGAGGGTGCTCGGGCCCTCTCCGGGGCCGGCGTCGAGGTGCACTGGCCCAAGGGGCTGGCTCGCAAACTGACCGCACGCGCGGTGATCGGCCCGCCGGACGACGAGTCCGCCCCGGGCAGGGTCTCCTCGGACACGCCCTCGTTCCTGTCCGCCGACGCGCTGCTCGCCTTCAACTGGTGGTTCGCGCTGGGCGACCAGCGGCTCACACGTGAGGAGCTGGACCGCCTCGCCGAGTCGAACCGCCCTGTGGTGCGGCTGCGCGACCAGTGGGTCCTCGTCGATCCTCAGGAGGTGCGGCGCGCCCGCGCGCAGCAGGACCACAAGGTGACGCCCATCGATGCGCTCGGCGCCGCCCTGACCGGCTCCACCGAGATCGACGGCCGCCAGGTCGAGGTCCGACCCACGGGGTGGCTGGCGGCCCTGCGCGAGCGGCTCGCGGAGCCCGAGGGGCAGGAGTCGGTCGGTCAGCCCGCCGCGCTCGCCGCCTCGCTGCGTGACTACCAGCGACGGGGTCTGAGTTGGCTGGCCCGCATGACATCCCTCGGCCTGGGGTGCTGTCTGGCCGACGACATGGGCCTCGGCAAGACGATCACGCTCATCGCGCTGCATCTGCACCGGCAGTCGGACGCCTCGTCCGCCGGTCCGACGCTGGTCGTGTGTCCGACGTCCCTGATGGGCAACTGGCAGCGCGAGATCGAGAAGTTCGCGCCCGGCACGCGCGTGCGTCGCTTTCACGGGTCGCGGCGCGACCTGGCCGCCGTGGCGGACGGGGAGTTCGTGCTCACCACGTACGGCACGATGCGCATGGACGCGCGCCGGCTCGCCGGGGTGCCGTGGGGCATGGTCGTGGCGGACGAGGCACAGCACGTGAAGAACCCGTACTCGGCGACCGCGCGGGAGCTGCGCTCCATCGGCGCACGCGCGCGCGTGGCGCTCACCGGCACGCCCGTCGAGAACAACCTGTCGGAGCTCTGGGCGATCCTCGACTGGACGACCCCCGGACTGCTGGGCCGGCTCGGCACCTTCCGCACACGCTACGCGCAGGCCGTCGAGGGCGGCCAGGACCCGGCCGCCGCCGAGCGCCTCGCCCGGCTCGTGCGCCCGTTCCTGCTGCGCCGGCGCAAGTCGGATCCGGGGATCGCGCCGGAACTGCCGCCGAAGACGGAGACCGATCGTGCCGTGTCCCTCACCACGGAACAGGCGGGTCTGTACGAGGCGGTGGTCCGCGAGACGCTCGCGGAGATCTCCGGTGCTGACAGCATGGCGCGCCGCGGTCTGATCGTGAAGCTCCTGACGGGCCTGAAGCAGATCTGCAACCACCCTGCGCAGTTCCTCAAGGAGGAGCGGCCGCGGATCGCAGGGCGCTCGGGGAAGCTGGAGCTGCTGGACGAACTGCTCGACACCATCCTCTCCGAGGGGGCGAGCGTGTTGGTCTTCACGCAGTACGTGCGCATGGGGCGCCTCATCGAACAGCATCTGGCGGCGCGTGGCACACCCTCGCAGTTCCTGCACGGCGCAACACCTGTGGCCGAGCGGGAGACCCTCGTGCAGCGATTCCAGGACGGTGAAGTGCCCGTCTTTCTGCTGTCGTTGAAGGCGGCGGGCACCGGCCTGAACCTCACCCGTGCCGAACATGTCGTGCACTACGACCGCTGGTGGAACCCCGCCGTCGAGGCACAGGCCACGGACCGTGCCTATCGCATCGGCCAGACCCGGCCCGTGCAGGTGCACCGACTGATCGCCGAAGGGACCATCGAGGACCGCATCTCCGACATGCTGAGCCGCAAGCGGCAGCTGGCCGACGCGGTGCTCGGCGCCGGCGAGGCGGCATTGACCGAGCTGACGGACGCGGAGCTGGCCGATCTGGTGGAACTGCGAGGGGGCGCGCGATGACTCGACACGAAGGTGACCTGGAGCGCACGTTCGACGCGCTGCCTCCCGCGCACGGGAAGGGGTTCGCGCAGACGTGGTGGGGCCAGGCCTGGCTGAAGGCGCTGGAGGAGACGGCGCTGGACAATGAGCAGCTCAAGGCGGGCCGCAGGCTCGCCCGCGCGGGCGCGGTCGGCGCGGTGTCGGTGCGTCCCGGGCGGATCACGGCCGTCGTGCAGGGCCGGGACCGTACGGCGCACCGGGCCGACGTACTGCTGGAAGAGCTGTCCGCGCAGCAGTGGGACCGCTTCCTGGACATGACCGTCGAGCGGGCGGGGCATGTCGCGGCGCTGCTGGACCGCGACATGCCCCCGCACCTGGTGGAGGACGCGGCCGCCACGGGCATCGAACTGCTGCCGGGCATGGGCGATCTGGAGCCGGAGTGCGGCTGCGGTGCCTGGGACCACTGCGGGCACACGGCAGCCCTCTGCTATCAGGTGGCGCGGCTCCTGGACCAGGACCCGTTCGTCCTCCTCCTGATGCGCGGGCGCGGCGAACGCGACCTGCTGGACGACCTCCAGTCCCGCAGTGCGGCGCCCGTCGACACGCCGCCCGATGCGTCCACGTCGGCCGAACCGGAAGGTGTCGATGCCGCTGAGGCGTACGCGACCGGCGACATCCTGCCGCCGCTGCCCGCCCTGCCCGAGCTGCCCGCCGAGCCGGGAGTGCCGCCGTCCCTGGACACGGAGACTCCTCCCGCGCCCGGCGTCGATCCGGCCGCCCTGGAGTTCCTGGCCGCCCGGACAGCCGCCGAGGCGCACCGCCTGCTCGCGCAAGTGCTGCGTGCCGGCCCGGAACTGCAGCCCGTGGACGAGGAGTTGACGCCCGCCGAGGACGCGGTGCGCCTCGCCGCCGGTTCCCCTGCCGAGCGCCTGGCGGAGCGGCTGGCCGACGGCTCCGGGCGCGGCCGGGAAGGGATGGCGACGGCCGTACGCGCCTGGCAGCTGGGCGGGGTCGCCGCGTTGTCGGTGCTGGACGAGGAGTGGATCGTCCGGGGCGAAACGCTCGCACGCGCGCGTGCCGCTCTGGAGTCGGCCTGGGACGAGGACGAACGGCCGTCCTTGCGGGCGAAGGGCAACCGCTGGACGGTCACCGGCGCGCCACGCCAACTGCGTCTGGGGCACGACGGACGCTGGTGGCCGTACTGCAAGGAACGCGGACGCTGGGTGCCCGCCGGAGGACCTGCGCAGGATCCGGCGACGGCGCTGGCCTCGGCGGAACTTCCGTCCGAGGAGAGGACGTTGTAAGGGCGGTAGGCCCGGGAGACCGCCCGGGGTTCGCCGGACAGGCCGGGGGGACGACGGCACCCGCCGCCGCGCGAACGAGCGCCGAATCGCGGCTGGGTTGCCCCGGCATGAGGTACTGCGGTCCGGACGGGACCCGGAGGAGTCCCGGACGGCGTTCCGGGAACGGCTGGAGGCGGACGCGCCCGCCCCAGCCTCCGGGCCCTGCCGGCGCAGTCGGAGTGCGGCCGGGTGGGCGGCTTTGTCAAAGGCCGGACCACCTCGGCCTCGGCCAATTGCATGTCGGCTCGACGAGCGCTCGACTCGCCGCGTTCACCTCGCGGCCGCATGCTGTTCCGCGCGGGCTCCAAATCTGACCACTGTCATCGAACTTGGTCCTCAGGAGGCCCGATGTCCCCGCACGCCGCCGACCGGCGCCAGGCCCACCGTTTCGTCGCCGGGGCCGTACCTCTCGCCGTGACCGCGGCCCTCGTGACCGCCGCCGGGCCCGCCTCCGGCACCGCGGACGCGAACGGCAAGGCGCGCGTCGTGCGCACGGCGACGCTCGGAGACATCCCCCTCGGCACGTTCAGCAACGCACTGCTGCCCGGCACCGTCAGCGACGACCGGGGCGTGGACCTCGGCGGCATCGGCAGCGACATCTACCCGACGGGCCGCAAGGGCGAGTACTGGACGGTCACGGACCGCGGCCCCAACGGCCAGATCAAGGTGGACGGCACGAAGCGCCGTACGTTCCCCGTGCCGGGCTTCGATCCGGCGATCGTGCGGATCCGGGTGTCGAAAGCCACCGTGCGGGTGCTGGACGCGATCCCGATCACGACCAGCTCCGGGAAGCCCGTCACGGGGCTGTCGAACCAGCAGGGGCGCGACGAGGCGCCGTACTCCTACAACGCCCGAACCGCTCTGACCTACAACCCGAACGGACTCGACACCGAGGGCATCGTGCGGGCCGCCGACGGGAGTTTCTGGCTCGTCGACGAGTACGGCCCGTCCCTTGTGCACGTCTCCGCGCGCGGGAAGGTCCTCACGCGCTACGTGCCCGAGGGGCTCGGCCTCACCGGCACCGACTACCCGGTGGTGGAGGCGCTGCCGTCCGTTCTGCTGCACCGCAAGACCAACCGCGGCTTCGAAGGACTGGCCCAACTGCCCGGCGGCGACCTGGTGATGGCCGTGCAGAGCCCGCTGTCCCTACCGGACACCGATGCCGGGGAGGCGTCGCGGACCACGCGGCTGCTGCGGTTCTCGCCGAAGAAGAGGGCGGTCACCGCGGAGTACACGTACCGCTTCGACCCGGTGAACGTGGTGGACCCGAGCGAGGACGACACCTCCGAGCTGAAGATCTCGTCGGTCGTGGCCGTGGGCGGGAACCGGCTCCTGGTCGAGGAGCGCACCGACAAGGCGGCCCGGCTCCAGCTGGTACGTCTGGACCCCGCGTCGAACATCCTGGGCGGCCCCTGGGACGACGACACGACGTCTCCGTCGCTCGAGCAGCTCGACGACCCGGCCGCCTCGGGTGTGCCCGTACTGTCCAAGAAACTGGTCGTCGACCTGGGCACGGTCGCCGGTGTGCCCGGCAAGATCGAGGGCGTCGCGCGCGTGGACCACGACACCCTGGCGCTCATCAACGACAACGACTTCGGGATGACGGACGGCGAGGCCGCCTTCGACGCCCAGGGCCGGCTGGTCGACAGCGGCGTGGAGACGTCGGTGGTCTACGTGCGACTGCCGCACGGCATCTGACAGGCGCTCACAAGGGCGGCTCAATTGCGGCGGGCAGCTAGGGCAGTTCATCCGCCAGGGACGGAATCAGCGACTCCAGATCGCTCGGAAGGTCACTGGGCAGTTCGGTGGGGAACCCCGACGGCAGTGATGTCGGCAGTTCGCTCGGCAGCTTGCTGGGGAGTTCGGTCGGGATGCTGAAGGACGGCCTGGGAGTGCCGCTGATGCTGGTCCCGGCGGACGGGTTCTCCTCGGGCGAGTCGTCGCTTCCCGAGGCCATGAGGACCACGGCAACGACAGCTCCCACGACCACGATCGCGGCGAGCAGGATGAACAGCGGGTTGCGCCGCCGCCTGGGTCCACCGCCTTCGTCGGGCGGTTCCGGCGGCGGCCAGTCACCGTACCAGGGCGGGCCGCTGTCGCCCGGAGGGGGACCGTAGCCTCCCGGGGTTCCGTAACCCCCAGTGGGAGGCGGTCCGAAGCCGCCGCCCGGAGGCGGCGTGTCACCCGGCGGTCCGGGCGGCTGAGGCGGTACGGGCGGCATGGCCATACCGCCAAGAGTCGCCGCATGACCGTCAGGAGGCGACCCCTACAGGTGAGTTGATACGCGCCCGGACCACGGACCACATGATTCCGGGACAGTTCGCGCGCAGACCGGCCGGCACCCGGCACCGCGTGCGACCCGGCCCTGAGCAGGCGGGTCGCACGCGGTGGGGCGGCGGCAGCGCACGCGCGCGTGGCCGGCCGATGCCTCAGCCGCGGGCGCCCAGCAGGTGGTCCATCGCCAGCTGGTCGAGGCGCTCGAACGCCATCCCGCGCGCGGCGGCCTCGTCGGCGTCGAACTCCTCGAAGGCCGTACGGTCCGCGAGCAGCGCCTTGAGGCCATCGGCAGCGGTCGGCTGTGCCAGCTCGTCCAGGCGCGAGGCGCGCAGGGCCTCCTGGACCTCCGGGTCGGCACGGAACGCGGCCGAACGCTCCTTCAGGATGAGGTAGTTGCGCATACAACCCGCTGCCGACGCCCACACGCCGTCGAGGTCCTCGGTCCGCGGCGGCTTGAAGTCGAAGTGGCGCGGCCCGGTGTAACCGGCGCTCTCCAGAAGGTCGACCAGCCAGAAGGCGGCACGCAGGTCGCCGGCGCCGAAGCGCAGGTCCTGGTCGTACTTGATGCCGGACTGGCCGTTGAGGTCGATGTGGAAGAGCTTGCCCGCCCACAGGGCCTGCGCGATGCCGTGCGGGAAGTTGAGCCCGGCCATCTGCTCGTGGCCGACCTCGGGGTTCACGCCGTACAGCTCGGGGCGCTCCAGGCGCTCGATGAACGCCAGCGCGTGGCCGACGGTGGGCAGCAGGATGTCGCCGCGCGGCTCGTTCGGCTTGGGCTCGATGGCGAACTTCAGGTCGTAGCCCTGGGAGGTCACGTACTCACCGAGGAGGTCGAAGGCCTCCTTCATGCGGTCGAGAGCCACGCGCACGTCCTTGGCGGCGCCGGACTCGGCGCCCTCACGGCCGCCCCAGGCGACGTACGTCTGCGCACCCAGCTCGACCGCGAGGTCGATGTTGCGGATCGTCTTGCGCAGGGCGTAACGGCGCACGTCGCGGTCGTTGGCGGTGAACGCGCCGTCCTTGAAGACGGGGTGCGTGAAGAGGTTGGTGGTGGCCATCGGCACCTTCATGCCGGTGGCGTCGAGGGCCTCACGGAAGCGCTTGATGTGCCCCTCGCGCTCGCTGTCGGAGGACCCGAAGGGAATCAGGTCGTCATCGTGGAAGGTGACACCGTAGGCGCCGAGCTCGGCCAGGCGCTGCACCGTCTCGACCGGGTCGAGGGCACGCCGCGTGGCGTCGCCGAAGGGGTCCCGTCCCTGCCAGCCGACGGTCCACAGGCCGAAGGTGAACCTGTCCTCGGGGGTGGGCTGGTAGCTCATGCCGCGGCTCCTTGCTTGCGGACGACTGCTTGCTACGACTCGCTACGACTATTTCGTCATGGCGGTTTACAAATTAGTATGCCGACGCGTCCCTGGGAAGGGACAAGATGTCCCCGAAGGGGTGAGGTCCGGGTCGTGGTCATCCGGGGCACCCTGGAAACAGCAGGTCAGATCCCGCAGAGCCGCGGAAAAGGGAGAACCCGATGTCAGCAGCCGAGGGTCCGCTCGTCGTCGGCGTGGACACGTCCACCCAGTCCACCAAGGCGCTGGTCGTCGACGCCTCGACCGGACAGGTCGTCGCGAGCGGCCAGGCACCGCACACCGTGACGTCCGGGGCGGGCCGCGAGAGCGACCCGCGTCAGTGGTGGGGCGCCTTGTGCGAGGCCCTGCGCCAGTGCGGCGACGCCGCGCACGAGGCCGCCGCGGTCTCGATCGGCGGGCAGCAGCACGGCCTGGTCACGCTGGACGCACGGGGCGAGCCGGTACGTCCGGCCCTGCTGTGGAACGACGTGCGCTCGGCGCCGCAGGCCCGCCGGCTGACCGAGGAACTCGGCGGCGCGAAGTTCTGGGCCGAGCGCACGGGCTCCGTGCCGGCCGCGTCCTTCACGGTCACGAAGTGGGCCTGGCTGGCCGAGCACGAACCGGAGGCGGCCCGGGCCACCCAGGCCGTACGCCTCCCCCACGACTACCTGACCGAACGCCTCACGGGCGAGGGCACCACCGACCGGGGCGACGCCTCCGGTACGGGCTGGTGGGCGTCGGGAACGGAATCGTACGACGAGGAGATCCTGGCGCACGTGGGGCTCGACCCGGCACTGCTGCCCCGAGTGGTCCGGCCCGGCGAGGTCGCGGGCACCGTCCGCGACAGCCACGAGCTGCCGTTCTCCAAGGGCACGCTGGTCGCCCCGGGCACCGGCGACAATGCCGCGGCCGCACTGGGCCTCGGGCTGCGTCCCGGCATGCCCGTGCTGAGCCTCGGCACTTCGGGCACGGTGTACGCGGTGTCGCGGCGGCGCCCCGCCGACCCGACCGGCACCGTGGCGGGGTTCGCCGACGCGCACGGCGACTGGCTGCCGCTGGCCTGCACCCTGAACTGCACGCTCGCCGTCGACCGCCTCGCCGCCCTGCTGGGCCTCGACCGCGAGGCCGTGGAACCCACCACGGGCCTCACGCTCCTGCCGTACCTGGACGGCGAACGCACCCCGAACCTGCCGAACGCCTCCGGCGTCCTGCACGGCCTGCGCCACGACACGACCGCCGGCCAACTCCTTCAGGCCGCCTACGACGGTGCCGTCCACGCGCTGCTCGGTGCCCTGGACCTGGTCCTGGACGACGACGCCGACCGTTCGGCGCCGCTGCTGCTGATCGGCGGTGGCGCCCGGGGTACGGCCTGGCAGCAGACCGTACGACGGCTGTCGGGGCGCCCGGTGCAGGTGCCCGAGGCCAAGGAACTGGTCGCGCTCGGCGCGGCGGCCCAGGCGGCCGGCCTGCTGACCGGCGAGGATCCGGCGGCGGTCGCCCGGCGCTGGCACACCACGCGTGGGCCGGTGCTGGACGCCGTGGAGCGGGACGAGGCGACGCTGGCCAGGATCAGCGGGGTACTCTCCGACGCGGCCCCGCTGCTGGAGCGGAGCCCCGAAGACCACTGAGGACTGACGAGGATTGACGGAGGCATGACCGCACCGCTGCACGAGGCCCACCCGGCCGGCGCCGGGCCCGCGCTGCCCAACACCCAGCAGGGCATGCGACGCCGCAACCTCGCCCGGGTGATGCACACCGTCAGCGCCGAGGGTCCGCTCTCCCGTGCCGCCGTCGCCTCCCGCATCGGGCTGACCCGCGCCGCGGTGTCCACGCTCGTCGACGAGCTGATCCGCTCGGGGCTGCTGGAAGAACTCGGTCCCGAGCGGCCCGGCCGGGTGGGCCGTCCCGGATCGGCGCTCGCCGTCAGCGGGCACGGTCCGGCGGGGATCGGCGCGGAGATAGGCGTCGACCATCTCGCCGTCTGCGCGGTCGACCTGCGCGGTGAGGTGCGGTCCCGGGCGGTGCGGTACGGCGCGAACCGGGGTCGTGCTCCCGAGCCGGTGATCGAGGAACTCACCGAAATGGTGCGCCGGGTCCTCGCCGAGGCCGAGGGCGAGGGTCTGTGGCCCGCAGGTCTGGCGGTCGCCGTGCCGGGTCTGGTGGCGCGGGACGCCCGTACGGTCGTACGCGCACCGAACCTCGACTGGCGCGACACGGACCTCGGCGCCCTGCTGCCCGTGGACTTCCCGTTGACCGTGGGCAACGAGGCCAACTTCGGCGCGCTCGCCGAACTCTGGCTCGGCGACGGCACGCCGCGCGACTTCCTGCACGTGTCGGCGGAGATCGGTATCGGCGCGGCGGTCGTGGTGGACGGGGGGCTGCTGCACGGAACGCGCGGTTTCGCGGGCGAGTTGGGGCACATGCCCGTGCGACCGGACGGACCCGAGTGCCCGTGCGGGGGGCATGGATGCCTGGAGCAGTACGCCGGTGAGGAGGCGGTCCTGCGTGCGGCAGGACTGGAGCCGGGCGCGGACCGCGTCGGGCTGCTCGCCGAGCGTGCCGCCGAGGGCGACGAGGACGTACGCCGGGCTCTGCGCGACGCGGGAACGGCGCTCGGTATCGCCCTGACGGGCGCGGTCAATCTGCTCGACCCCGAGAGTGTGGTGCTGGGCGGCGCGCTTGCGGGGCTCGCGCCCTGGCTGCTGCCGTCACTGGAAGCCGAGTTGGACCGGCGCACCGCGGGGCCCGCCTGCCCGGTGTCCGTGTCGCGGTTGGGTCCCGAGGGGCCGTTGCTGGGAGCGGCGCACTCGGTGGTGCGGGCGGTGCTCGACGATCCGGGGGTCGTGGCGGAGCGGGGCTGAATGCCGCGCGGAGGGGGGTGTGGTTCGGCGTGGTTCCGCGCGGAGCCGGGCACGGATCCGTGCGGAGCGGGGCGTGGTTCCGTGCGGAGCGGGGCGTGGTTCCGTGCGGAGCGGGGCGTGGTTCCGTGCGGAGGGGGGCGTGGTTCCGTGCGGCGTAGGAGTAAGTGCCTGTGGAACAGGCCTGATTCCAGGTCGGGTTCATTCTTGTGGGTGAGCAAGTTATCCACAATCGCGGGGCTGTCCACGGAAACCCGGCGTTGCCTGCTGCCCACCCCACCAGCGCCGTACCGTGATTCACGCGGGGCTCACCCGGCATTCCGCCCCTCCCCGCCGGCCTTTTCACAGAACGGAGTTGTGCAGCGATGAGCGATCCCCGGATCCTGACCGTGCGACCCGAACCCGGCGAGTACGCCTGGACGTTCGGTGGCGCAGCTCCCGTGGCGCGCATCGCACCCGGCACGGTCCTCGACCTCTACACCGAGGACTGCTTCGCCGGACGGGTGCGGTCGGAGAAGGACCTCGTGTCCGAGGTGTGCGAGTTCCCGTTCCTCAACCCGCAGACCGGACCCTTCCACGTCGAGGGCGCCGAGCCCGGTGACACGGTCGCCGTGCACTTCGTGTCGATCGAACCGGCCCGGGACTGGGCCGCGTCCAGCACCGTCCCGCTGTTCGGCGCACTCACCTCGACGCACACCACGGCCACGCTGCAACCGCCGCTCCCGGAGACCGTCTGGATCTGGCAGCTCGACCGGACCCGGCGTACGGCGCTGTTCCGCGCACACGACAGTGACATCGAGGTGGAGTTGCCCATGGACCCGATGCACGGCACCGTCGGGGTGGCGCCGGCCAATCTCGAGGTCCGCTCGGCCCTGGTGCCCGACGCACACGGCGGGAACATGGACACACCGGAGATGCGGGCGGGCGTCACCTGCTATCTCGGGGTGAATGTCGAAGGCGCACTGCTCAGTCTCGGTGACGGACACGCCCGGCAGGGCGAGGGCGAGACCTGCGGGGTCGCGGTCGAGTGCGCGATGAACACGGTGGTGATCGTCGAGCTGCTCAAGGGACTTGCCACGCCCTGGCCCCGCATCGAGTCGGACACACACATCATCTCGACGGGGTCGGCCCGGCCGCTGGAGGACGCGTTCCGGATATCCCAGCTCGACCTGGTGCGGTGGCTGGTGCGCGACTACGGGTTCAGTGAGCTGGACGCCTACCAGTTCGCGACCCAGGCCGTCGAGTCGCCGCTGGCCAACGTGTGCGACACCAACTACACCTGCGTGGCCAAGATCCGCAAGGAGTGGCTGCCCACACGCGAGACGCACCGCGGAGTACATGCGCGGCTGCGGGAGACGGCGACGACGCTGCGCTGAGCGCCCCGACCGCCGTCAGCACTGCCCCCGCCCCACGCCGGCACTGCTCCCCGGCCGACGTCAGGCATGCCCCCAACCGCCGTCAGCACTGCCCCGACCCAACCGCGCCACAAACCCCGCTGCAATCCTCAACTCCCAACCGTGCCCGCCCCAACGCTGAACCGCGGCCAACCCGACACCGAAAGGCGAAGCCCTTTGGAACGCGCGAGACCCCTCCCCAGCCGACGGCGAATCCTCCAAGGCACCGCCCTCGCCGCCGTCCCGTACGCCCTGCTTCCCGAATGGCAGGCCGGAGCGCACATCCCGGGCCCGGACTACCCCCTCGCCGAGTGGAAGCCGGCGAGCACCGCCAACTACACGGTGGCGAACCGCCCTACGACCCATCCTGTGGACCGGGTGATCATCCACGTGACACAGACCACCTACCCCAACACCCTGTTCCTCTTCGGGCGTCCCAAGAAGAAGGTGTCCGCCCACTACGTCGTCCGGTCCACCGACGGTCACACCTCCCAGTGCGTTCGCGAGGCGGACATCGCCTGGCACGCCGGGGACTGGGCCCACAACACACGCAGCATCGGCATAGAGCACGAGGGCTGGGTCGACCAGCCCGGCTACTTCACCGACGTCATGTACGAGGCATCGGCCCGGCTCACGGCAGCGATCTGCACCAGGCACGGGATACCGAAAGACCGCACACACATCATCGGGCACCACGAAGTGCCGGGCACCGACCACACCGATCCCGGTCCGCACTGGGACTGGACGCGTTACCTACGTCTGGTGAACGCCGTCTGAGGACTCGCACATCCGCGCCCGTCGGCTCGTCGTTCGGGTGCCCCCGTCGAAAAGGTTGTCCGAGCGCGTACCCGGAGTGACGATGTCCCCAGCCGCATCGCCTTCCCGGGAGGCCGAATTGACCGATCCGTGGGTGGCCCTTGAGCCGGGGGCCGACCCCGCCGAGCGTGTACGCGTGCTGCGTCGTGCGCATGAGACGTTCACCGAGGCGGGGACCGTACCCAAGCCGGTGCGTGCCGTGGTGGCCGACTCGTGGCGGCGTTCCGCACGGGCCGGTGTGGGTCCGGACGGGACCGCGAGCGTGGAGTTGGCGGACGGAGATCTCGGTGCCTATCGCGCGGAGCATCCGCTGGCGCGGGTGATGCCGCTGTTCCGGGAGTTGCTGGGCACGTTCGCCGCCGACGGCGAGCACCTGCTCGCGGTGTGCGACGCGCACGGAAGGTTGCTGTGGGTGGAAGGCCATCCCATGACCCGGCGCAGGGCGGACCTGATGAACTTCGTGCCGGGGGCGCGGTGGGCGGAGACCGCGGTCGGCACGAACGCACCGGGCACGGCGGTCGCCGTGGACCGGCCGGTGCAGGTGTTCGCCGCCGAGCACTTCATCCGCCGGGTGCAGCCCTGGACCTGTGCGGCGGCGCCGGTGCACGATCCGCGCACCGGGCGGGTGCTCGGGGCGGTGGACATCACCGGCGGGGACGGCCTGGCGCATCCGCACAGTCTGGGGTTCGTGCAGGCGGTGGCCCGTGCCGCGGAGTCCCAACTGGCGCTGCTCGCGCCGCCCGCGCCCGCCACCGACACGCCGGAGCTCAGCGCGCTGGGCCGGGACGAGGCGCAGCTGCGCATGGGCGGCCGCCGGGTCAGGCTCAGTCGCCGGCACAGCGAGATCCTGGTGCTGCTGGCCCGCCATCCGGAGGGGCTGACCGGGGACGAGCTGTTGTGCGCGTTGTACGAGGACGAGTCGGTGACGCCGGTGACGCTGCGCGCCGAACTGGCCCGCCTGCGCCGGGCGCTGGGCCCCGGGCTGCTCGCCTCACGGCCGTACCGGCTCACAGTGCCGCTCGAGTCGGACGTGGCGGTCGTGGAGCGTCGCCTGGAGACGGGTGCGGTCACGGCCGCGGTCATGGCGTACTCCGGTCCGCTGCTGCCCGGTTCCCAGGCACCGGCGGTGGTACGGCTCAGGCGGCGCCTCGCCGACGGCCTGCGTACGGCGCTGATCGCGCGTCTCGACCCCGATCTGCTGGCCGACTGGGCGCACGCGTCGTGGGGCGAGGACGACCTGGAGGTGTGGCGGGCGCTCGCCGCGGTGCGGCCGACGGCGGCGGTGCGGTCGAGGCTGGCCGCACTGGAGTCGGAACTCACCGCACCGCCGGTTCGGGAGGGCCGCCCGCCGCGCTGACCGAACCAACGGCGGCCCTCCGAAGTGCCGACCCACCGAAGGGTCGGCGCACCGAAGCACCTCCGCACCGAGGGGCCTCCCCAGCGAAGCACCGGCCCACCGAAGCACCGCCCACCGAGCCAACCAGCCACCCAGGAAAACGGCCCACCGGCCAAGCGGCCCCCCGGGCCGACCAGCCATCCAGCTCCCAGCTCCCAGCTCCCAGCTCCCAGCTCCCAGCTCCCAGCTCCCAGCCCACGACTACCCGACCCGCCGATGGCCCGGCCCCCCGGCCCCGCGCAACGTACTTGCAACCTCGCCGTCCCTAGCCTCGCGCCGAGAGCTGCCCAACGGCGGGCAGTGCTTCTTCGGGAGGCAGAGCAGTATGACCCGTTTCGCGGCGCCCGGCACCGAGGGTGCGATCGTCTCCTACCAGGCGCGCTACGACCACTTCATCGGCGGTGAGTACGTGCCGCCGATCAAGGGGCAGTACTTCGAGAACCCGACGCCGGTGAACGGGCAGCCGTTCACCGAGATCGCGCGGGGCACGGCGGAGGACGTGGAGCGGGCGCTGGACGCGGCGCATGCGGCCGCCCCCGCGTGGGGCAGGACGTCGGTGACCGCGCGGGCTGACATCCTGCTGAAGATCGCCGACCGGATGGAGGCGAATCTGGAGAAGCTGGCGGTCGCCGAGAGCTGGGAGAACGGCAAGCCGGTGCGGGAGACGCTGGCGGCCGACATTCCGCTGGCCATCGACCACTTCCGCTACTTCGCCGGGGCGATCAGGGCGCAGGAGGGCTCGCTGGGCGAGGTCGACGACGACACGGTGGCGTACCACTTCCACGAGCCGTTGGGCGTGGTCGCGCAGATCATCCCGTGGAACTTCCCGATCCTGATGGCGACGTGGAAGCTCGCCCCGGCGCTGGCCGCGGGCAACGCGGTCGTGCTCAAGCCGGCCGAGCAGACGCCGGCGTCCATCCACTACTGGATGAGCCTGGTCGCCGATCTGCTCCCGCCCGGCGTGGTCAACATCGTCAACGGCTTCGGCGTGGAGGCGGGCAAGCCGCTGGCGTCCAGCCCCCGGGTGGCCAAAGTGGCGTTCACCGGGGAGACCACGACGGGCCGGCTGATCATGCAGTACGCCTCGGAGAACATCACGCCGGTCACCCTGGAGCTCGGCGGCAAGTCCCCGAACATCTTCTTCGACGACGTCTGGGCAGCCGACGACGACTTCCGCGACAAGGCGCTCGAGGGCTTCACCATGTTCGCGCTCAACCAGGGCGAGGTGTGTACGTGCCCGTCCCGGGCGCTGGTCCAGCGCGGCAGTTACGCCGAGTTCATGGACGCGGCGATCGCCCGCACCGAACTGATCAAGACCGGCCACCCGCTCGACACGGACACGATGATCGGCGCGCAGGCCTCCAACGACCAGTTGGAGAAGATCCTTTCCTACCTGGACATCGGCCGGCAGGAGGGCGCCCGGGTTCTGACGGGTGGCGAACGTATCGAGCACGACGGCGAGTTGAAGGGCGGCTACTACGTCCAGCCGACCGTCTTCGAGGGCGACAACCGCATGCGGATCTTCCAGGAGGAGATCTTCGGGCCGGTCGTCTCGGTGACGTCCTTCGACGACTTCGACGACGCCATCAAGATCGCCAACGACACGCTGTACGGCCTCGGCGCCGGCGTGTGGACGCGGGACATCAACACCGCGTACCGCGCGGGCCGCGCCATCCAGGCCGGTCGCGTGTGGACGAACTGCTACCACGCCTACCCGGCGCACGCGGCCTTCGGTGGCTACAAGGGCTCGGGCATCGGGCGTGAGACGCACAAGATGATGCTGGAGCACTACCAGCAGACGAAGAACATTCTTTGTTCCTACAGCCCTAGGAAGCTTGGGTTCTTCTAGAGCTCACAGCTGGCGACCAGCCGCGGGCCGAGCGACGTCCTTGTGGAACGACCACAGACGGGCGTTACCTCTCGGTCCTTCAATCCGGGACAGACATCGACGGAGTGGAGCCAGGATGATCCTGGCTCCACTCCGTAGTGCGGGCGTGTCACTGGAACTGTGCGAAGAACCTCCAGATCTCTGCTTTGGTCCAGGTGGTGACACCGCTTTCACCGGAGGAGCCGTCGACCGGACCGGGTATGTGGCCTCCGTCGAACGCGGCCCATTGGACCGGGTATCCGGCACGGCAGCCCGAGTAGGTGGTGGTGATGTGCGTTCGGCTGCCCGGTGCGGGCTCTCGCGGGCTCTGGGCGGTGCAGCCGTTGTTGCGGACGAACTTGTCGCGCAGGGACCGTCCTTGCCCGATGTTCAGGACGGAGTCGCTGATGCCGTGGATTCCGAAGTAGGCGACGGGCTGGGTGCCGCCGCTGCACCCGCTGATCTCAGCGCCGGAGATGACCGCGACGGCCCTGAAGGCGTTCGCCCGGCTGCAGGCGAGTGCATAGCTCATACCGCCGCCCCAGCTGAATCCCGTGGCGAAGCGCTGTGCCGGATTGACACAGAGGCCGCCCTCGATGCGCCGGATCATGTCGTCGACGAAGGTGACGTCCTCACCACCCGAATTGGCCCAGCCGTTGCCGAGGCCCTGGGGGGCGACAAGGATCGCGCTGTTGTTCGACTGTTCCTGTTGGCCGTAGTAGGACCAGGCGTTCCCGCTCGTGCCGCCCGAGGCGACTTCGCCGGCGGTTCCGCCCCGCCAGTGGAACGCGAAGATGAGCCGGTAGGGGTGGCTGTTGTCGTAGTTGGCGGGAACCCTGAGGATGAAACTGCGGCTCTTGCCGCCGCTCTGGATCGTGTGCGTACCGCTCGCCAGAGTCGGGGCGCTGCCGCATGCGCCGCCGCCTCCGGACGACAGCTTGATCATCTGCCATTGCTGGTTGGCGCCGCCCCAGTCGGCGTACTGGACGACGTTGCCGCCGTCGGCGGTGGATGCGCCCTGCACCTCCACCGCCTTGCCGCTGGTGCGGTTGATCAGCCGGACGTGGCCCGCGTCGGAGTCGGCCAGGCGGAACTGCTGGTTGGCCCCGTTGTGGTCGGCCCACTGCTGGATCCCGGCGCCGTCCGCGGTCGAGGCGCCGGCCACGTCGAGAACCTTGCCCGAATGCTGGGCCTTGAGGCGGTAGAAGCCGTCGCCGGAGTCCACGAACTGCCACCGCTGGTTGGCTCCGTCGGTGCGCGTCCACTGGCTGACCCGCGCGCCGTCGGCGGTGGATGCGCCGGATACGTCCAGCGCCTTGCCGCTGTTGCGATTGACCAGGACATACCAGGCTTGGGTGTCCACCGTCGCCGCCTCGGCGGGCGCGGGATTCACCGCGGCGAGCATGCCGATCGCGAGGGTCGCCGCCACCACGGCGGCGACCCGGGACCACCAGCGATCTCTTCGTGGAGGGGCGGGGGAAGCCGCACCGTAGGTCTTCATCGATTCACCCCTTCGTTTGCGGCAGGCCTCATCAGGTGCGGGTCCAGCGTTGGTTGCCGCCGTTCGAGCAGGAGTAGAGCTGGATCAGGGTGCCGTTGGCGGTGCCGCCCGAGACGGCGTCGAGGCAGAGGCCGGACTGGGCGCCGACGATGGATCCGTCGGAGTTGAGGCGCCATTTCTGGTTGTCGCCGCCCCAGCAGCTGTAGATCTGGACCTTGGTGCCGCTGCCGGTGCCGGCCGCGTCCAGGCACTTGTTGCCGTAGACCCTGAGCTCGCCGGCGGCGGTGTACGTCCACTGCTGGTTGGTGCCGTTGTGGCAGTCCCACAGCTGGAGTTGGGTGCCGTCGGTGGTGCTGCTGCCGGGCACGTCCAGGCAGCGGCCCGAAGCGACGCCCTTGATCTGTCCGGAACCCGAAGGGGGCGTGGTGGAGCCGCCGTTGAGTGCGTTGAGGACGGCGGTGTAGGCGGGCTTCTTGCTGCCGTCACCGTTGAACAGCAGCGGCGTGTGCTCCGGTCGCCAGGAGTCGCTGTCGCGCACACCCCAGACGGTGATGCCCAGGCAGCGCGGGACGGCCAGGCAGTCGTTGGTCACGTTGGCGTAGGTCGTGGCCGGGGCGCCCTGGATGTCGAGTTCGGTGATGGCCACGTCGACGCCGAGGGCGGCGAAGTTCTGCAGGGTGGTGCGGAAGTTGCTGTTGTAGGGGCTGCCGCTGTTGAAGTGCGACTGGAAGCCGACGCAGTCGATCGGCACGCCGCGCTGCTTGAAGTCTCGGACCATGGCGTACATGGCCTGGGTTTTGGCCCAGGTCCAGTCCTCGACGTTGTAGTCGTTGTAGCAGAGCTTGGCGGCCGGGTCGGCTGCGCGCGCGGTGCGGAAGGCGACCTCGATCCAGTCGTTGCCGGTGCGTTGCAGGTTGGAGTCGCGCCGGGCTCCCGAACTGCCGTCGGCGAACGCCTCGTTCACGACGTCCCACTGGGCGATCTTGCCCTTGTAGTGGGCCATCACGCCGTTGATGTGGTTGATCATCGCCTGGCGCAGCGTGCTGCCGCTGAGGCTCTGCATCCAGCCGGGCTGCTGGGAGTGCCAGGCCAGGGTGTGGCCGCGCACCTGCTTGCCGTTCTGCACCGCCCAGTTGTAGACGCGGTCACCGGCGGTGAAGTTGAACTGGCCCCGCTGCGGTTCGGTGGCATCGATCTTCATCTCGTTCTCGGCCGTCACCGAGTTGAACTCACGGCCCGCGATCGTCGTGTACGCCGAGTCACCGAGCCTGCCCGAGGCGATGGCGGTGCCGAAGTAGCGGCCGCTCTGCGCCGCCGCGGCGCCGAGCGTGCTCTCGGCCGCGTGCGCGGGCGGCGGCGCGACCAGTGCGGCGGACGTACCGAGCGCGCCGACGACCAGCGCCAGCAACAGGCCGCGGATCTTCCGGCGGACAGGGGGTCTGGGAAGGGCATACGAGCCCATGACTGTGCCTCCAAGGTAGAGATCACGGAAGGACGGAAGCGCAGGGGATGCGCCGTCCGCTCCCACCCGGCAGACGGGCCGGGCGGGCTGCCGGAACCCGGGCGGCGACGGTGTTGCGACACAGGCATGGGGGCACTCCAACGCGGCTCAGTGGGGGGACCGCCATACGGCGTCAAGGTTCGACATCTCGAACTACCGCCGGGTTCTCAGACAGGGAGATTGGGGCGTTGACGATGCATCGTCAATACTCCTTGCAGAAGAAATTTCGGTCTCTCCATCGAAACATTCGGAGCCTTCTTGAGCCGGGGACGGGGCCAGGGCCGGGAGAGGAGGCGCTTTTTGTAGACAGATCGGCGACAGACCTTGACCAGAGGGCCCCGCATTTCTAGCTTGTGGCGTCGAAGTATCCGGGAATTCTTCGAATGTTTCGAGAGGGAGCCCTCTGATGTGGTTTCGCCACTCGTCCCCGCTCCGTCCAAGACGCTTACTCGCTGTCCTCGCGCCCTTGCTGCTCGTGGCCACCTTCCTAGGTGCCCAGCCCGCCGCCGCGGCGACCGTAGACCCCAACGCCACGTATGTGCTGGTCAACCGCAGCAGCGGCAAGGCCCTGGATGTCTACAACAGGGCGACTGACGACGGCGCCCGCATCACCCAGTGGACCAGGAACGATCAGACCCAGCAGCAGTGGCAGTTCGTCGATTCCGGGGGCGGCTACTACCGCATCAAGTCCCGCCACTCGGGCAAGGTGCTGGACGTCTACAACTTGTCCACCGCGAACGGCGGCTCGATCGTCCAGTGGGCCGACCTGAACGGCACCAATCAGCAGTGGCGGCTGGCCGACAGCTCGGATGGCCACGTGAGGTTCATCTCGCGCCACAGCGGCAAGGCTCTCGAAGTGCAGGGCGGTTCCACCGCCGACAACGCGAACGTCGTCCAGTACGACGACTGGGGCGGCGCCAACCAGCAGTGGCAGCTCGTCAAGGTCGGCGGCGACACCCCCGGCGCGTGCGACCTTCCGTCGACGTACCGCTGGACATCAACGGGTGCACTGGCGCAGCCCAAGCCGGGGTGGGTGTCGCTCAAGGACTTCACCGTCGTCCCCTACAACGGCAGGCAACTCGTCTATGCGACGACGCACGACACGGGGACGAATTGGGGTTCGATGAACTTCGGCCTGTTCACCAACTGGTCGGAGATGGCCTCGGCCAGCCAGAACACGATGTCGTCCTCCACAGTCGCGCCCACGCTCTTCTACTTCGCGCCGAAGAACATCTGGGTACTCGCCTACCAGTGGGGCGGAACCGCCTTCTCCTACCGGACGTCGAGCGACCCCACCAACCCGAACGGCTGGTCAGCCCAGCAGACGCTCTTCACCGGAAGCATCTCCGGCTCCGGCACCGGACCCATCGACCAGACGCTGATCGCCGACGGGACGAACATGTACCTGTTCTTCGCCGGTGACAACGGCAAGATCTACCGGGCGAGCATGCCGATCGGGAACTTCCCGGGCAACTTCGGCTCGTCGTACACGACGATCATGAGCGACACCCAGAACAACTTGTTCGAGGCCCCGCAGGTCTACAAGCTCCAGGGCCAGAACCGCTACCTCATGATCGTCGAGGCGATCGGCTCGCAGGGCCGCTACTTCCGCTCGTTCACGGCCACCAGTCTGAACGGCTCGTGGACACCCCAGGCCGCGACCGAGAGCAATCCCTTCGCCGGAAAGGCCAACAGTGGCGCCACCTGGACCAACGACATCAGCCATGGCGAACTGATCCGCACCAGCGCCGATCAGACCATGACCGTCGATCCCTGCAATCTGCGGTTGCTCTACCAGGGGCGCAGCCCCAACTCCGGCGGCGACTACGGCCTCCTGCCCTACCGTCCGGGTCTGCTGACACTGCAGCGCTGACGGCGTGGCACGAGTCCGGCTCCGGTATGGAGCCGACGTGGCGGGCCCGGCGGAAGGCCGAGCCCGCCCGGGGCACGCGACCACGTCAGCGCTCATACGGCGAGGGAGCGCGGGTCGGGCAACGCTCACCAGGCCGAGGGCCGTCCCGTGACGCGGTGCCGCCGCGGTGGCGCTTGCCGTCCGCCGCGGCGCACCGGGTGGCCTGGTGCGCCGTGGCGGACGAGCCAGGTCGGCATTGCGGTTTCGCCCCACGGGGCCGCGCCCATGAACGCCGGTCCAGACGGCCCGAGGGCGACCGGATACAGTGCGCGAGACGGCAGCCTGGTCAGGGGGGAAGCGTGACCGACACCAGCAACACCCGACCCGCCGACAGCGAAGCGCAAGCTCCGCGACAGAGCCGACTGCACCGCCTGATGCGCTACCTCCCCCTGATCGCCCCCGTCCTGCTGTGGGCCGTGCCCTGCTGGGTGCTCCTGCACACCGGCCAGCACTGGCCGTTGCCCGTCACGCTGGTCGGCACCGCCCTGTTCGCCCTGGGCCTCGTCGGTATGCCGCTCGCGATGGTGCGCGGCCACGGCCGGCGCCAGCAGGATCGGGCGGCGATCGTCGGTGACTCCCTGCTGGGCACCAGCTGGGTTCTGTTCACCTGGTCCCTTCTGCTCGGCCTCCCCTTGCGGCTCGCCCTGACCGTGGCCGGCGTCGACGGGAGTCAGGACCGGGCCCGAATCGTCACTTGGGCCGTCCTCGGCGCAACCGCCGTACTGCTCGCCTGGGGGTACGCCGAAGCCCGCCGCGTGCCGCGGGTGCGCCGACTCGACGTGCGACTCCCACGGCTGGGCGCCGGATTGGACGGCCTCCGCGTCGTCCTCATCACCGACACCCACTACGGCCCGCTCGACCGCGCCCGCTGGTCGGCGCGGGTATGCGAGACGGTGAACACTCTGGAAGCCGACCTGGTCTGCCACACCGGCGACATCGCGGACGGCACGGCCGAACGCCGCCGCGCCCAGGCCGTCCCACTCGGTACCGTGCGGGCCACCCGGGCCCGGGTCTACGTCACCGGCAACCACGAGTACTACAGCGAGGCCCAGGGCTGGGTCGACCTCATGGACGAGCTGGGCTGGGAGCCGCTGCGCAACCGCCATCTGCTGCTCGAACGCGGAGGTGACGCCCTCGTGGTCGCCGGCGTGGACGACGTCACCGCCGAGTCCTCCGGCCTGGCCGGCCACGGCGCCCACCTCGCCGGAGCCTTGAACGGCGCCGACCCCGGCCTCCCCGTCCTGCTCCTGGCGCACCAGCCCAAGTTCATCGACCGGGCGGCGGCCGCCGGCATAGATCTCCAACTCTCCGGCCACACCCACGGCGGCCAGATCTGGCCCTTCCACCACTTGGTCCGCCTCGACCAGCCCGCCCTCGCGGGCCTCAGCCACCACGGCACCCGCACCCTCCTCTACACCAGCCGCGGCACCGGCTTCTGGGGCCCGCCGTTCCGCGTCTTCGCCCCCAGCGAGATCACCCTGCTCGTGCTCCGCTCCCCGCACCTGCCCACCTCGCCATAGCACTGGGGCCAACACATCCGCTCGGACCATTCCCGGGCCGACGGTTCCAACGAGCCATACCTGGCCACGTTTTACGCAGGTCAGCGACGCGTGACGCCTGTATCGCCAGCAGACCAAGAACCTCCTGATGTCGTACTCACCGCAGAAGCCGGGCTTCTTCCAGGACCCAGGTGCAGGGCGCCTGACCTGGGCAGAGGTACGCGACGGAGACCGGCATGCCCCAGCGCAGGGCGTCCTTCTGGAAGTCGCCGAGTTCGGCCTTGCCCCAGACCGAGGAGGACCCACAGGGGTGCGCTGGTCGGACCCATCGCGGTATCGAGTTCGTCGGCTCGGACCGCCACGCCGCCTACATCGAGATACGCGCCTACAAGAAGTACCTCGCAAACTGCAGAGGCGCATCGGCTGGGCCGAACCGTCCCCCGGCATGTTCGACGCGATCCGTACCGAGTCCCGCGGCAAGGGGCCCACACTGTCTCCCGCTGACTCCCGACCGACCGTATGCGCTCGTCACGGGGAAAGAAGTGACGGAGCATGTCCCGGGCATCCTGGGCGTCCACCGGTTGACCACAGCCCTCACCGAACGGACCGCGGCCGGCAGCCGTCCCGGGGCGCGCACGGACGAGTACCGGATCGCACTCGCCATCGAAGGCGCACGGCCACTGCGGGATCACGGCCGGTCAGCACAGCAGGTGCTACGCCGCCACCCCGGGAGTCAGCGACTCGGGGTGGAACTGCTCGACACGGTCCCGCTTGCCGCACATGTCCCAGTAGTGCTCGGCGAGGTCGTCCGGGTCGACGACCGGGAACCGCGGGCCGTCGGCCGACTCGGCCTCGATCCGGGCCGCGGCCGCCTCGCCCATCTCGCTGCGGGCGATCGCGGCCCCGATGGTCAGGGTGCCCGCGTAGACCCCCGGTGCCGGCCAGCTCGGCGTTGAGGGAGTACAGGTAGTTGCGGGCGGCGGACATCACTGGCCCTACGCCGCTGAGGTGGGGCAGCGGCTGGGCCGCCGAGTAGCCCTGCGTCAGCAGGAAGGCTCCGGCCCCGCGCTCCTGCCACTCCGGCAGCACGGCCCGGACCACCTCGACCGGGGTGAGCAGCAGCGGGATCAGCCCCTCCAGGGTGGCCGCGTCCAGCTCTGTGGCCGCGGTGAAGCCCTGTTCGCCGCCGATCGGCCCGTACTCGATCACGTCGATACGGCCGAAGGGGTACCGGACGGCCTCGATGAGGACGGGCACCTCGGCGGGCCGGGAAAGGTCGGCGGGGAAGGCGGCCGCTTCGATGCCCTCTGCGGCGAGTTCCTCGACGAGCGCCTCCAGCCGGTCCCGACGGCGGGCGACCAGGGCGACGCGGAAACCCTCGCGACCGAAGCGGCGGGCCACGGACACACCGAGACCGGTACCGGCCCCGAAGACGGCGATCGCTGGAGGCCGCAACGCCTGAGCTTGCACTGATCGTCGCCCACCGTCTCAGCCAGGCGGCGAGCGCCGACCGCATCATCGTCACGGACGCCCGACGGATCGTGGAGACCGGCACGCACGACGAACTGCGCGCCGCCGAGGGGCCGTACGCGGCCCTGTGGGAGGCGTGGTCGGACACCCGCCACACCGCCACACCGCCACCTGAGACCCCACCCGCACTGCTGCTCCGCACCGGTGGCTCGGGCCGATCCGTCAGCGACCCCGGCGGGCGTTGAGGTCGGCGTTGAGACGGGCGGCCTGGCGGGTCAGGTGGTTGCGTTCGGAGAGGTTGGAGGCCTTCTGGGCCGCCTCTGCGTACAGGCGGGCCGCCGTCGTCAGGTCGCCGTCGCGCTCGTGGAGGTACGCCGCCACCGCGGTGTGACGGGGCAGTGAGTCGTCAAGGGCCGCCAGTGCCGCAAGGCCGGCACGTGGTCCGTCGGCCTCGCCGACGGCGACCGCACGGTTGAGCCGGACGACCGGGTTGTCGGTCAGGCGCGCGAGCTCGTCGTACCACTCGACGATCTGCACCCAGTCGGTCTCCCCGGCGGTGGGCGCGTCGGCGTGGAGGGCCGCGATGGCGGCCTGGGCCTGGAACTCGCCCAGCTGGTCGCGGGCGAGTGCCGCCTGCAGGATCTCCACGCCCTCGGCGATCGCCTTGGTGTCCCATCGGCCGCGGTCCTGCTCGGCGAGCGGTACGAGGCTGCCGTCGGGCGCGGTCCGGGCGGCGCGCCGGGCGTGGTGGAGCAGCATGAGGGCGAGCAGCCCGGCCACCTCGGGGTGGTCGATCGCGGATGCCAGCTGCCGGGTGAGCCGGATGGCCTCGGCGGCGAGGTCGACGTCCCCGGAGTAGCCCTCGTTGAAGACCAGGTAGAGGACGCGCAGCACGGTGGCGACGTCGCCGGGCCGGTCGAACCGCACGCCGGAGACGGTGCGCTTGGCCCGGCTGATGCGCTGCGCCATGGTCGCCTCGGGCACCAGGTAGGCCTGGGCGATCTGGCGGGTGGTCAGGCCGCCGACGGCGCGCAGTGTGAGTGCGACCGCGGACGACGGTGTCAGGGACGGGTGGGCGCACAGGAAGTAGAGCTGGAGCGTGTCGTCCGCGGCGGGCGCGGGCTCGGGCGCCGGCTCCTCGTCGACGCTCTCCTCACGCCGACGGCGGGCGGCGTCCGCCCGGGTCGCGTCGAGGAACTTGCGCCAGGCCACGGTGATCAGCCAGCCCTTCGCATCGCGCGGCGGGTCGGCCGGCCAGACGCGGACCGCCTCGACCAGCGCGTCCTGCACGGCGTCCTCGGCCGCCGCGAAGTCGGCTCCGCGGCGGACGAGGACGGCGAGCACGTTCGGCGTGAGGCTCCTCAACAGGGCCTCGTCCATCTGGGGCACCTGAGACTCCTGAGAGGTCACTCCGTGATGGTGGGCGGCTCGGCCAGGAACGGGCGCACCTCCAGCCACTCGTGGATGGGCGTCCCGCCCGCCCCGGGGGCGGCCGACAGTTCGCCGGCCAGTTCGACGGCGCGGTCGTAGCTGTCGACGTCGATCACCATCCAGCCGGCGATGAGGTCCTTGGTCTCGGCGAACGGGCCGTCGGTGACCGGCGGGCGCCCCTCGCCGTCGTACCGGACCCACGCCCCCTCGGGAGCGAGCGCCTGGCCGTCGACGAACTCGCCGGTCTTCTCCAGCCGGTCCGCGAAGTCCTGCATGTACTGCACGTGGGCCGAGATCTCCTCGGGCGTCCACTGGTCCATGGGCACGTCGTTGGCCGGGGCCGGGGCGCCGCGGTAGTGCTTCAGCAGCAGGTACTTGGCCATCGTGATCTCTCCTCGATGCTGGTGCGTCCCATTCTGGTCGCGTTCACCACAGGGACGGAGCCGGTCACGGGTTCTCGACATCGCCGTCCGAAGTTTTTTGTCGCGCCGTTCCGGTGCCGGTGACCAGGACAAGGGCGCTCGCCGAGGCCGGTGAACGCTTCCGGTTCACCCATGCGCACCCCACCGTCACGCGTGTGCCCCACACGCCCGCACGTGCGCTTGTAAGGGCCACGTAAATCCGGGGACGGTCGCGGGGAAACAGTCCGCCACGGCACTGCGAGGTCCTCGGTGGTGAAGACCGGCTCCGCGCCCGCCGCTCCGGGAGCGCTCCCCCTCATCGGCCACGCGGGCCGCCTGGCCCGCGACCGGTTGGGCTTCCTCGAAGACCTGCGTGCGCTGGGACCGGTGGTGCGGATCCGGCTGGGGCGCACCCCGGTGTACGTGGTCAACTCCCCCGATCTCGTCCAGCGGATGCTGGTGGCGGGCAACGGGGTGGAGTTCGACAAGGGCGGCCCCTTCTTCGACCAGGCCACCCAGCTCGTGGGCAACGGCCTGTCCACCGCACCGGCCGGACCGCACCGCCCGATGCGCGCCCTGCTCAGGCCCGTGTTCGCCCGCCACCAGCTGCCCCGGCACACGGAGCGGTTCCGCGACTGCGCGCTCGAGGTGTCCTCGGCCTGGGTACCCGGACAGGTCATCGACGCGTACACGGAGATGAAGCGCCTCGCGGTCGCCGTCCTGGCCCGGACCCTCTTCCTCGCGCCCGAGGACCGGCAGGCCGTCGAGGGCGTGGTCGGTATCGCCGCCGGGTGCGGTGGCGTGCAGCCGTGGCACGTCCCCGCCCGCCGGCGCGCCCGCCGAACGGCGCTCTGCGAGAGCCGGTCCTCGGCCTCCCGGTAGAGGGCCGGGCCATGCGGGGTTGCCCGCGTCGCTTCACCAGGGTGCCCGCAACGCTTCACCGGTCCGCCCGCCGCCGGGACAGGCGCCCGCGCCCCGCGCACGGGATGCTTGATGGGGCGGGAGGACCGACGAGGACGGCCGGGAGGTGATGGCGATGATCGCCATCGACCCGATGATCGCCGGCGATCCGGTGACCGCCGTCAACCCGATGGACGGCGCCTCGGTGCTGGCGGCCTTCGGTGCCCTCGGTGTTCTCGTGGTGATCTTCGCGGAGTCGGGTCTGCTCGTGTTCGGCTTCTTCCTGCCCGGCGACACGCTGCTCTTCCCGGCCGGCGTGCTGTGCGCGGGGACCGCCGACCAGGCGCCACGGCTGGTGCTGTGGCAGGTGCTGCTGTGCGCGGCCGTCGGCGCCGTGGCGGGCGGCCAGGTCGGTTTCCTGCTCGGGCGGCACGGCGGGCGGGCCCTGCTGGCCCGCACGGAGAGACGCCGCGTGCGCGAGACGGCGGTCCGGGCGGAGAAACTGCTGGCCCGCTACGGCTATGGAAAGGCCCTGGTGATCGGCCGTTTCGTCCCGATGGTACGGACGGTCCTGCATCCGGCGGCCGGTGCGCTCGGCGTGCCCACACGAACCTTCACGATCTGGCAGATCGTCGGCGGGCTGCTCTGGTCGCAGAGTCTGGTCCTGGCCGGATACGCCCTCGGTGCCTCCGTCCCGGACATCGACGACTATCTGCTGCCGCTGGTCGCCGTCGTCGTCCTGGTCTCGCTGCTGCCCCTGCTGCCGGTGCTCACCGAGTCACGCCGCGCGCGGCGCGATCGCTGACCCGGCCGACCGGCCCTCCCCGCATGGGAACAGCCGGTCCGCCCGCAATCGGCGCCCTCAGGAGAACAGCTCCTCGACATCCGGCTTCGTCCCCCCGAAGATGCCGTCCTTCTCCCCCAGCGAGGCCAGCTTCTCCAGCGACGCCATGTCGACCCGGTCCGGCCAGCTGGGGAGCGTGAGGTCGTCGATGACGTCGTCGCCGATCTTGGTGTAGGCGGTGAGGATCCGGCGGGCCTCGTCGGGGTGTGCGGAGGCGTACCGCAGCGATTCCGTCATCGCCTCGGTGAACCTCTTCACCAGCGAGGGGTTCTCCTGCGCGAGCTTCGTGGAGGTGAAGTACGTCGCCACGGTGAGCTTCGGGTCGGTCTCGGCGAACGGCGACGCGATGACGCGGGCGCCCTGCGCCTCGGCGACCGTCATCGCCGGCTCGCCCATCCACGCCGCGTCCACGCGCCCGCCGTCGAGGGCGGCCGGCATCTGGTCGAACGGTATCTCCACGAACTCGACCTCGGACGGGTCGCCGCCGTCCCTGCGCACCGACTCACGCACGACCGTGTCGCCGATGTTCCGCAGGGTGTTCACCGCCACCGTCCGCCCGGCGAGGTCCTTGGCCGACTTGACCGGGCTGTCCTTCCTGACCGCCACGCCGGTCACGTCGCCGCCCACCCTGCCGTTGGAGGCCGCCCCGTTCACCACGGACTTCACGGGAACGCCCTTGGTCCGGGCGATCATCAGCGAGGTCGTGTTGCTGAAGCCGAACTGGTACTGCCCGCTCACCACGCCGGGGATGATCGCCGCGCCGCCCTGGGCGGCGACCATCTCCAGGTCGAGACCCCGGCTGCTGAAGAACCCCTGCTTCTCCCCCAGATAGAGCGGCGCCACGTCGACGATCGGGATGACACCGACCGTGACCCGTGTCGCCGCGGTGCCGTTCGCGGTCGATGCCGCACCGCTCCCGGCGTCCGACGATCCGCACCCCGCGACGCCGGCGAGGGTCACCGCCGCGAGGGCAAGCCCGAGTGTGCGCCGTCGCATGGGCTCCTCCAGAAGCACTTCGGGAACTCGGACAAGACGTTGTGCAGATTGCTGACGCCAGAAACGTACTGGCACAGCTACGCGGTGTCAGTCCTCCGGACCGAAGTAACCGATTTTCAGGCCCGTTCGACCAGTCGGACATTGTTCGAAACCCCTTGACGCTGCGCCACACCCCGATTGACACTCTCGCAACACGACGTCACACAGCCGAAACGGCAGGGTGCCCATGGCCGAGGCCCCGCCATGCCTCAGCAGGGAACTCGACATGCCGTACACCGCACGCGTCCGTGTCCGCGCGAGACGCCTGGCGAGCCGACTCGCCGGACTGACCGCCGCGTCGCTGGTGCTGGGACTCGCCGCACCCGCCCTTCCCGCGCAGGCCGCCGACGCGACCGCGGCGGCGGAGATCACCGACGGTCTCGCCCTCTGGTACAAGCTCGACGCCTCCTCCGGCAGCACCGCCACCGACGCCTCCGGCAACGGCCGGGACGGCGCGGTCAATGGCTCCGCCGACTGGTCGGGCACCGGTCAGGGGCTCGCCTTCAACGGCTCGGACACCTACGTCAAGGTGCCGAACGACGTCATGAAGGGCATGGACGCGATCACCGTCTCGCTGGACGTGCGGATCGACTCCGCGCAGTCCACGCCGTACTTCGTCTACGGCTTCGGCAACACCAGCGCCGGCAACGGGAACGGCTACCTCTTCACCACCGGCAACTCGTTGCGGACGTCCATCGCGACCGGCAACTGGTCGACGGAGCAGACCACCAGGCCCGCCGACTCCCACAACCTGACCCGCTCGGTCTGGAAGCACCTCACCTACACCCAGACCGGCACGACGGGCGTGCTGTACGAGGACGGTGTGGAGGTCGGCCGCAACACCTCGGTCACCATCACCCCGGGCGCCATCGGCTCCGGCACCACCACCGCCAACTACATAGGCAAGTCGGTCTACTCCGGCGACAAGCTGTTCAAGGGCCAGATCCGCGACTTCCGGGTCTACGACCGTGCCCTCGCCGGTTCCGAGGTCGAGCAACTCGCCCTCCCCGTCGCCACGCAGGGCGTCGCCGACGACAAGGCCGCGCTGAGCCTCGGTGACACCGACGCCGTCACGGCCGACCTCGACCTGCCGGGGACCGGCACGGCCGGCGGCTCCTCGATCAGCTGGGCCAGCGACGCCCCGTCCGTCGTCTCGGACACCGGCAAGGTCACGCGACCCGCCGCCGGCGAACCCGACGCCCACGCCACGCTCACGGCGACCCTGAAGAAGGGCGCGGTGACCGACACCAAGACCTTCGAGGTCACGGTGCTTCCCGACTTCAACGACCGGACCGCCACCGAACAGGCCGCCGAAGCCCTCACCGTCCGCAACCTCGACGACGTACGCGGCAACCTGACCCTCCCGGCGACCGGTTCCTACGGCACGAAGGTCACCTGGTCCTCCGCGAACCCGGACGTCATCTCCTCCGACGGCCTGGTCCACCGCCCCGCACACGGCACGGGCGCCACCACCGTCGAACTGACCGCCACCGTCACCAAGGGCGAGGCGAGCACGACCCGCGCCTTCACCGCCAAGGTCCCCGAACTGCCGAAGCCCGAGGCCCTCAAGGGCTATATGTTCAGCTACTTCACCGGCGAGGGCACGGCCGACGGCGAACAGCTCTACGCCGCCCTCAGCAAGGGCGACGACCCGCTGAAGTGGCGGGAGTTGAACGACGGCAAGCCCGTTCTGACCTCCACGCTCGGCGAGAAGGGCCTGCGCGACCCGTTCATCATCCGCTCCCCGGAGGGCGACAAGTTCTACCAGATCGCCACCGACCTCAGGATCTACGGCAACGGCGACTGGGACGCCTCCCAGCGCACCGGCAGCAAGTCCATCATGGTCTGGGAGTCCACCGACCTGGTCCACTGGACGAACCAGCGCCTGGTCAAGGTCTCCCCGGACAGCGCGGGCAACACCTGGGCGCCGGAGGCGTTCTACGACGCGCGGCGCGGTGAGTACGTCGTCTTCTGGGCGTCGAAGCTGTACGACAACGAGGCGCACTCCGGCGACACGTACAACCGCATGATGTACGCGACGACCCGCGACTTCTACACCTTCAGCGAGCCCAAGGTCTGGATCGACCGCGGCTACTCGGTGATCGACTCCACGGTGATCGAGCACGACGGGACGTACTTCCGCCTCTCCAAGGACGAGCGGAACAACACCTCCTCCACACCCAACAGCAAGTTCATCTTCGAGGAGAAGAGCGACTCCCTCCTCGACCTGTCCTGGGACGCCGTCGCCGAGGGCATCGGCAAGGGCGCGATGAACGCGGCCGAGGGGCCGCTGGTGTTCAAGTCGAACACCGAGGACAAGTGGTACGCGTTCCTCGACGAGTTCGGCGGCCGCGGCTACATCCCCTTCGAGACGACCGACCTCGCCTCCGGCACCTGGACCCCGTCCACCGGCTACGACCTCCCGGCCAAGCCCCGCCACGGCACCGTGCTCCCGGTGACGCAGGCCGAGTACGACCGCCTGCTGCGCGCCTACCAGCCGGACCAGCTGGTGGAGGGCGTCGAGGACGTCTCCGTGAAGACCGGCATCGGCCAGGCACCCGTCCTGCCGGCCACCGTGATCGCCACCTACGCCGACGGCGTCAAGCGGCCCGTCCCGGTGACCTGGGAGGACGTCCCGGAGTCGAAGTACGCGCAGGCCGGCACCTTCACGGTGACGGGCAGCCTGCCCGACGGCGCCGCGCTCCCGGTCCGCGCCGAGGTCACCGTCTCGGCGCAGGGCCCCGACGTCCCCGTCGACCTGCTCGTGCGCTACGACTTCGACGTCACGGGCGGCAACATCGCCCGTGACTCCAGCGGTCACGGCTACCACGGCACCTACGTCCGGACGCCCGACTTCGGAACCGGCGTCGAGGGCGGCTCGTTCAAGATGTCCGGCGGTTCGAGCTCCTCGGCCACCTCGCCGTACGTCCGTATCCCGAACGGCGTGCTGAAGAACGCCGACAGCGTGACCGTCTCGACGTACGCCAAGTGGAAGGGCGGCGACAACTTCCAGTGGCTGTTCGGTCTCGGACCGGACAGCAACAAGTACCTCTTCGCCACCCCGTCCAACGGCGGCTCCAGCCTCTACTCGGCCATCACCAAGGCGAGTTGGTCGGCCGAGTCGAAGCTGACGGCGGGCTCGCGGCTCACACCCGGCGAATGGCGGCACGTCACCGTCACCCTCGACGGCGCGACCGGCGCGATGGTCCTCTACGTGGACGGCATCGAGGCGGCCCGCACGACGACCACCGTCAAGCCGTCCGAGCTGTACGACGCGAACAAGGACCACAGCGGCTACATCGGCCGGTCCCTGTACGGGGCCGACCCGTACTTCGGCGGCGAGGTCGACGACTTCCGCGTCTACGACCGGGCCCTGACGGCCGCCGAGGTCATGGAGCTCAGCGGCAACACCGCGGGCATCGCGAAGGCGACGCACCCGGCGCTGAAGGTCGACGCGCTCATCGACAACCCCGGCAGCAGGATCACGCTGCCGATGAAGGAGGGCACCGATCTCACCGCCCTCGCCCCGGAGTTCACCCTCGCCCACGGCGCGGCGATCAGCCCGGCCTCCGGGAGTGTGCAGGACTTCAGCAAGCCCGTGTCGTACGAGGTGACCGGGTCCGACGGCGAGAAGCGCACCTGGACCGTCTCGGCGCTCGTCATGAAGAGCCCGGTGCTGCCGGGTCTCAACGCCGACCCGAACATCGTCCGCTTCGGCGACACCTTCTACATGTACCCGACGACCGACGGCTTCGAGGGCTGGAGCGGTACGCAGTTCAAGGCGTACTCCTCCACCGACCTGGTGCACTGGAAGGACCACGGCGTCATCCTCGACCTGGGTCCGGACGTCTCCTGGGCGGACAGCAGGGCGTGGGCGCCGACGATCGCCGAGAAGGACGGGAAGTACTACTTCTACTTCTGTGCCGACGCCAACATCGGCGTCGCGGTGTCCGACTCGCCGACAGGGCCGTTCAAGGACGCGCTCGGCGAGCCACTGCTCAAGGCGGGCCAGTTCAGCGGCCAGATGATCGACCCGGCGGTCTTCACCGACGACGACGGCCAGTCGTATCTCTACTGGGGCAACGGGCGCGCGTACGTGGCGCCCCTGAACGCCGACATGACGTCCGTCGACACCTCGAAGGTCACGGACATCACCCCGAGCGGCTACAACGAGGGCACCTTCGTCATCAAGCGCAAGGGCACCTACTACTTCATGTGGTCGGAGAACGACACCCGGGACGAGAACTACCGCGTCGCCTACGCCACCGGCCCCTCGCCCACCGGCCCGTGGACCAAGCACGGCGTGATCCTGGTCAAGGACCTCTCGCTCGGCATCAAGGGGCCCGGCCACCACTCGGTGGTCCACGTCCCGAAGACCGACGAGTGGTACATCGCCTACCACCGGTTCGCGATCCCCGGCGGTGACGGCACCCACCGTGAAACCACCGTCGACAAGCTGGAGTTCGACGCCGACGGGCTGATCGAGAAGGTCGTGCCGACCCTGACGAGCATCGACCCGATCGTCAACCGCACCCCGGCGATCACCTCCGCGACGGGTCCGGCATCGCCCGTGCCGGCCGGCCACCGCGCCACCGTCACGGCCGAGTTCCGGGACGCCGACGTCGGCGACACCCACACCTGCCGCGTCGACTGGAAGGACGGCACCGAGCCGACGGCGGGCACGGTCGACGGCGCCACCTGCCGGGCCGAGCACACCTACACCAGGCCCGGCATCCGGCGCCCGGCCCTCACCATCACCGACAACGACGACGCCTCGGACCGCACGACACTCCCTGAGCTGATCGTCTACGACCGCGCCGCCGGACCCGCGCTCGGTACGGGCCTGTTCACCTCCCCGGCCGGCGCCCACCCGGCCAAGCCCGCCCTGACCGGCAAGGCCGCCTTCTCCTTCGCGGCCGCCTACGCCAAGGGAGCCACCGTCCCCACGGGCCGGGCGTCCCTCGACTTCGGGCCGGCCAGGCTGAAGTTCCGCTCCACCGGCTCCGACTGGCTCGTGGTCACCGACGCGAAGGCCGTGTACCAGGGCTCCGGCACGGTCAACGGCAGCGGCGGACACGCCTTCCGGATCACCGCGACCGACGCACCGGACACCTTCCGGATCAGGATCTGGAAGAAGTCCACCGGTGATGTCGTCTACGACAACCTCACCGGCGCGCAGACCACGGGCATCGTCGAGATCGGCGGCGTCCGGCGATAGCGTCCGGCGACAACTCCCCGCGTGCCCTGGGCCGGACCGGTCCAGGGCACGCGTGCGTCCCCGCCTCTGAAACCGCTGTGAAACCGCGCCAAAGCCGGCCGCCCGCAGGCTCTGAAGCACGCACTCCGACGCTTCACAGCCAGAAGGGCACACGGCATGACGGCCACCCCCCTGCACCTCACCCCCGAGCTCGTCGAGGACCCCGTCCGCGGCTACGCCGACCTGCGCTCCCGCCCCGACCTCGGCCACGCGGTCCTGCCGGGTCTGAACACCCCCGCCCGGCTCATCACCCGCTACGACGACGTCCGCGCCGCCCTCACCGAACCCCGCCTGATCCGGGACCGTACGGCCGTCCCCGGCGGCACCGACATGCCGGACCCGCAGGCCGAGTTGCTGGCCCAGGGCTTCGAGGGATTCCCGGAGGAGTACCTCCCGTACCTCTCCGGGCATCTGGCCCTGTTCGACGGCGAAGAGCACACCCGGCGCCGCAACCCGCTCACCCGCGCCTTCACCGCCCGCCGTGTGTCCGCGCTGCGGCCCTTCGTGGAGAAGACCGCACAGGAGCTGGTCGCCGGCCTCGCCGAGCGTGAACAGGCCGATCTGCTGGGCGAGTTCGCCTATCCGCTGAGCACCGCCGTGATCTGCGAGCTGGTCGGCGTCGACGCCGCCGACCAGGAGCGGGTCTGCGGGTGGATCCGGGACTTCGCGTACGGCGACGGCAGCCGGATCATCGAGGGGCTGGCCGGCATCGTGGAGTACACCAAGGACCTGGTGGCCCGGCGCCGTGCCGAACCCACCGACGACCTGGTGTCCGCCCTGCTGGCCGACGGCGGGATGAGCGACGACGAGATCGTCACCGTCTTCTTCCTGCTCATCAACACCGGCATCACTCCCCCCGCCCTGTTCCTCGCCCACGGGGTGCTCGCCCTGCTGGACCACCCCGAGCAGGGCGAGCTGCTGCGCGCCGAGCCGGAGCTGCCGGCCCGCGCGGTGCCCGAACTCCTGCGGTTCGTCACGCTGGTGCGCATCGGCGCCACCCTGTACGCCGCCGAGGACTTCGAGTTCGCCGGTACGCCGCTGAAGAAGGGCGAGGCCGTGACGGTCGCGCTGTTCGGCGCCAACCACGACCCGGAGGTGTACGAGGTGCCCGAACGGCTCGACGTCACCCGGGAGTTCGGGCGCGGCGACGGCCACCTCGCCTTCGGGCACGGTCCGCACTACTGCATCGGGGCGGCGCTGGGCCGCGTGGTGACGGGCGTGGTGCTGGAGGAGCTGTTCGTCCGGCGGCCGGCGCCCGTCCTGGCCGTGGACCGGGCCGACGTCGCCTTCGGGCACTGGCCCGGCGACGGCTTCCACCTGCTGAGCCTGCCGGTGCGGCTCTGAGCCTGCGATCCGGCAGGGCCCCGTCTGCGACCCTGCCGGGTCAGCCGGTCCGCTCCCGCAGCAGCCCGAGCGCGGCCGCGCGCAGACCGTCCGGTGTCAGGGCGGCGTACTCGGACACCGCGTCCGCGTAGGCCGCCCGGTCGGCGTGCTCGGCGCTCTCGCGGGCGCGGGCGGAGGACATCGTGGGCTGGAAGTTGGGCAGATAGCGCAAGCGCTCCGCCAGCGCGATCAGCCGTACTCCATGAACCACGGCGCCCTGCGCCAGGTCGGCGGTGCCGAGCGCGAGCAGCAGGGCGCCGTGGACGGGGAGGTCCGCCGTCGTGCGGTGCTCGGCCGGCGGCCGGGTGAGCAGGGTCGTCAGGCGCTCGGGGAGCGCGGCGGCGAGGGGCGCGACGAGGTCGGTGCGGCCGTGCCGGGCGTGGGCGGTCACGGCGACGGCCTGCAGCTCCAGCCGCCAGCCCTCCAGGAGGTGTTCACCGGCGAAGACGGGGCTCGTGCCCCGCTTCAGCCGCTCGACGGCCCGGCGCCACAGGCCGAGTCCCGTCTCGATGTCGCCGCGGGCGAGCGCGATCTCGGCGCGGGCGCCCAGGTCGGGGGCGAAGGCGTCGGGTGCCGGGCCCTCGGGCTGGTTCCGCAGGGTGTGTTCCAGCCAGTGCTCGGCCCGGTCGAGGTCCCCGGTCTGCAGGTGGGCGAGCATCAGCCCCCAGCCCAGTCCGAGCGAGTCGGTCCGCTCGCCGTACCTCTCCAGTGCCGCCAGCGCGTCCTCCATGGGCCCGATCGCCTCCGCGCCGCGCTCCGTGCGCAGGCACAGCTCGCCGAGCCGCGACTGTGGCCAGAACCGCAGCATGGGTATGTCCCGGTCACCGAAGGCGTCGAGCGTCCGGCGGGCGGCGTCGAGCGCCCGCTCCGGGTCGTGCGCGCTCTCCCACACATGGCTCGCCGCACCGTTGGCGAAGCCCGCGAGCAGCGGTTCGTCGCTGTCGCACAGCGCTTGAAGCGTCTTGTGGTCGCCGGACGCGAGGATCTCCGGCAGCGCGCACAGCACCGTCGACAGGGCCCGGACCAGGGTGTCGGGCGGTGCGGACGGCAGTCGCCGCAGGGCCACGAGGGGGCGTACGGCGCCCGTGCCGAGGGCGAGGACGAGAGTGCAGGCCAGCATGGCGAGGACGGTCCGGGTCGGCTCCACGTACCCCGGGCCGGGCCGGTAGTGCGAGAGCGGGCGGGCGGTGTCCTCGGCGAGGGCCATCAGCCGGGTGTAGTTGGCCTCGGTGGCCCACAGGGAGCCCAGGACGGCGGCCACCGCGGCGACGGTGTCGGCGTCGTCGCGGGCGAGCGCGAGCCGCAGCGCGTGGACCAGGTTGTCCTGCTCGGTGCGGATCAGCCCCAAGGAGGTGATCGGGTCGGTACCGAAGGGCGCGTCGTGATGCGTCACCCCGAACTCCCGCGCCCAGCCCAGGAACCGGTCCGCGACCACGTCCTCCTCCCCCGCCCGCTCGCGGTGGGCGGCGGAGAACTCCCGGACGGTCTCCAGCATCCGGAACCGTGCGCCGTACGCCGTGTCGGTCACCTTGAGCAGGGACTGGTCGACGAGGTCCTCCAGCACGTCCAGGACGTCGTCGCCGCCGACGAGGTGCTCGGCGGCCGTCGCGGTGAACCCTCCGGGGAGGACCGACAGGGCGCGCAGGGCCTCCTGTCCCGCCGGTTCCAGGAGGTTCCAGCTCCAGTCGACGACGGCGTGCAGGGTGCGGTGCCGCTGCGGCGCGTCCCGCGGTCCGCCGCGCAGCAGGGCGAAGCGGTCCTCCAGCCGGCGGGAGATCTCGGCCACCGACATCACCCGTACCCGGGCGGCGGCGAGCTCGGTGGCGAGGGGCAGCCCGTCGAGGCGGCGGCACAGGTGGGCCACCGCGTCGGCGGGCAGCTCGGCGTCGGGGCGGGCGGCGCGGGCCCGCTGTTCGAACAGCTCGACGGTGGTGGCCGGGTCCAGCTCGGGCAGCGGGTGGACGGCCTCCGAGGACAGGCCGAGCGGGGCGCGGCTGGTGGTGAGGACGCTGATGTTCCGGGTCATCGACACCAGCGCCCGGACCAGGTCGGCGACTCCGGAGACGACCTGCTCGCAGTTGTCCAGCACGAGCAGCGCCGGCCCGGGGCCGAGGGCGCCGACGATGCCGGCGAGCGCTTCGGCGGGCGGCCCGTACCCGGCGGGCTGGGCGCGCGGGCCGTCACCGACGCCCAGCGCCGAGGCGACCTCGCCCGCGACGTCGGTGTCCCGGCCGACTCCGGCGAGCGGCACCAGCTGCACGACCCGGTGCTCGGCGTCGCGCGCCACGGCACTCGCGAGGCGTGTCTTGCCGAGACCGCCCGGTCCGACGATCGAGGTGACCCGCGAGCTGTGGATCAGCCGGGTCACGGCCTCGACGTCGGCCTCCCGCCCGAGCAGCGGGTTCGGCTCGTGCGGCACCCCGCGCCGCACCACGGGCGCCTGACCGCGCAGCAGCTCCTGGTGCAGCTCCTGCAGGGCGGGGCCGGGATCGGTGCCGAGTTCGTCGCGCAGCCGGCGCCGGTAGCCGTCGTACGCCGCCAGCGCGGCGGCCGCACCGGCGGTGGCCGCCTGACAGCGCATCAGCTCCAGCAGCGGCTCCTCGTCCAGGGGCTGGTCGGCCACCAGCTCGCCGAGCGGGCCCACCGCCTCCTCCCGCCGCCCGGAACGCGCCAGCGACAGGGCCCGCAGTCGCGTCAACGCCCTTTGCGCGACGGCGAGTTCGAGGCGCAATACCTCGAGGGGATCGTCGGGGGAGCCGTCCTGCGCAGGGCCGTCGTCCCAGAGCGCGAGCCCCGCCTCGGCCTCGGCGACCGCGCCGTGATGGTCTCCGGCCCGCGCCTTCTCCGTGCTCGCGGCGGCGTGCAGCTGGACGGCCCAGGCGTCCACCTGGTCCTCGCGCAGGGCGATGCGGTAACCGGTGGGTGTGCTCGCGATGACCTCGCCGCCCAGCAGCGACCGGGCCCGCGAGACCAGGATCTGCAGGGCCTTGGTCGGGTTCTCCGGCTGCTCGTGGGGCCACAGCCCGGCCACGAGCCGCCCCGTGCCGCATCCCGCCCGCGGTTCCCCGGCCAGCAGCGCGAGCAGGGCGCGCAGACGGGGCGCGGTGATCTCCTTGCCCCGGTGGGCGACGGACGTCAGCAGCGTCAACTCGATGGTCACCTCAGCAGATTAGTCAGAACGGGTGATCACAGCGGGTGCAACCCTCTCGCAACGTTGCCCGTGCTGTCCTTGCCGCCATGAACGAGGAGATCCCGCTGTTCGAGGAGACCCCGCGCGTCGAACTCACCCCCGCGGCCGAAGACCTCCTGCGCCGCCTGCGCGCGACGCACGGCCCGCTGATGTTCCACCAGTCCGGCGGCTGCTGCGACGGCAGCGCCCCGATGTGCTACCCGGCGGGCGAGTTCCGTACGGGTGACGCGGACGTGCTGCTCGCGGAGCTGGACGTCGACGGGGTGGCGGAACCGGTGACGTTCTGGATGTCGCGCAGCCAGTACGAGGTGTGGAGCCACACCCGGCTCATCGTCGACGTCGTCGAGGGACGGGGCAGCGGATTCTCGCTGGAGGCGCCCGAGGGGGTACGTTTCCTCACCCGTTCGCGGGTCGTCGGCGCCTAGCAACCCCGCAGGTCACCGCGGTCTGGTGCACTTCCCCTGAGTCCTGCCACATTTGACGAGACATCAGGGGGGTAAGTGTGACACGTCATCAGAAACGGTTCGGAACGACCAGAGCGGCTCTCGCGCTGCTCACGGCGCTCAGTGCGACGGCCGGTGCGGCCCTGGTGGGGGCGGCGCCGGCCGGCGCCGTTCAGCGGGCCACCGAGATCGCGCCGGGCGTGCGGTACGAGGAGTTCGACATCGCGGCGCTGAAGGGCCCGGCACACGCCCACGTGCTCACCGTCGACCTGCGCAATCCTCGGGTACGTCTCGATCTGCTGCACCCCGGAGCGGTGGCGGCGCGGGCCACCGTCTCGCAGCAGGCGACCGCGCAGGGCGCCGTCGCGGGCGTGAACGGCGACTTCTTCAACATCAGCGAGACCCAGCATCCGGGCGTCCAGGCGACCGGCGCGACCGTGGGACCGGCGATCGCGAGCGGCCGGGCGCTCAAGGCGGCGGTGCCGGACGGCCAGCGTTTCGGTCCGGCGCTGCCGCCCGGCACGAGCACCGAGGACGTGTTCGGCGTGGGCGTCGACCGCCGGGCACGGCTCGACGACCTGAGCCTCGCCGGCTCGATCCGTACGGCCAAGGGCCGGCTGCCGCTGCGCGGACTCAACCAGTACGCGCTGCCCGTGGGCTCCATCGGGGCGTTCACGGCCAAGTGGGGCAAGGTCTCCCGGGTGCGCGCGACCTGCGGCACGGACACCGACCGGGCGGCGCCGTGCAGCACCGACACCTATGAGGTGACGGTGCGCAAGGGCCGGATCGTGTCGACCGCCGAGACCCCCGGCAGCGGGCCGATCGCCCCGGACACGACGGTCCTCGTGGGCCGCGAGGCTGGCGCGCAGAAGCTGCGGAAGCTGGCCGCGGGCGAGCGGAGCGAGAAGGCGGCACCCCCGGCCGGAGGCTGGGGGAGGGTGAAGGTGCGGCACCGGCTGGTGGCGTCGGCGTCCCGGGTCCCGTACCGCTTCGCCCTCGGCGGCTACCCCGTGCTCGACGACGGCCGGCCGCTGCCCGGTCTGGACGCGAGGACAGGGGCCGTGCGCACCGCGGTGGGCATCGCCGACCGGGGGCGGCGTGTCGTGCTGCTCGCGCTGGACGGCGCCCCCCAGTACCGCACCGGTCTGACGATCGCCGAAGTGGCGTCCTTCATGCGGAAGCTGGGCTCGGTGGACGCCTTCAGCCTGGACGGCGGCGGTTCGTCGACACTGGTCGCCCGCAAGCCGGGAGAGGCGACGGCGTCCGTCCTTAACCATCCGTCCGACGGGCGGGAACGCACCGTCCCCAACGGCATCGGAGTCTTCTCGACCCGATGACGGCCATGGTCAGGGTCTGAGGCTGCTGACGATGTCCGCCGTGGCCGTCAGACCGCTGTTGATGGTGGGCGCCATGCTGGTGCTGGCCAAGTAGAAGCCGAGCAGCAGGCACACGATCGCATGGGTGATCTTCAGCCCGCCGTTGCGGACGAAGATCACCGCGAGGACGAACAGCAGCAGCACCACAGAGATGGAAATGGCCATCGTCAACCTCCTCCGCCACGCCGCCTCATCCCGGTTCACGGCGTTCGGCCGCAAGTGTGGCGTAGCGGAGGGTTCGTCCGGGCGGCTGACCTGTCCTCCGAACGTGTGGTGTTCCGCGGGAAAGGGCTAGACCGCCCGGCGCGCGTCGAGGAAGGCCTCCAGGCCGGCGAGGTCGTCGGTGTTGAGGAAGTCCACGTCGGCCGCGAGCAGTTCGCCCCACAGGGCGTCCCGGGCGGGTCCGGCCACGTCCGGGGTGGCCCAGAAGCGCACCTTCTGCCCGCGTGAGTGGGCCGACCGGACGATGCCGTGCAGCTTCTCCCGCTCGGCGTCCGGGAAGACGCCCACGCCGAGCCAGGTGAAGTTGAGCGTCCAGTTGTCGCTGATCAGCGGGACGAAGGAGGCGGGCGCGCTGCTGCCGAGGTCGGCGAGGCGGCCGTCGTAGAAGGCCCGGCGCACGGTCTGGGCCTCCATCGGCACTCGGGCGGCGCGGTCGCCGGAGATCACGGCGGTGACCGGGCCGGGGAACACACGTCCGTGGGCGTAGGTCGTGAACAGGTGCTTGTAGCGCCTCAGGTGCCTGTCGAGTTCGAGGTACGTCGAGGAGCCCTCGGTCTTGATGTCGATGAGCAGTTGGATCGGCTTGCGGTAACCCCGGTAGACCGAGCCGTGGTTGGCCCGGACGCGGGCGGCCAGCGGGTCGAGGTAGAGGGACTCCAGGGTGCGGGCGGGGTCGAGGTCCTCGGGGTCGTGGGCGACGAGGAGCTGGTCGCCGACCAGGTAGATGTCGGCCTCGAGGCTGCCGAAGCGGTGGTCGAGGGCGTCGAGGAGGGGGCGCGGGTGCTCGTAGTCGTTGTGGGCGTGCGCCCGCCACAACGGACGCGGGCGGTGCTTGTGTTCACCGGCCAGCGCACGGGCCGCGGGCAGGGCGACCGTCCCCGCGAGGGCGGCGCCGAGGGTCGTGAGGGCTCTGCGACGAGTGGTGAGGTCCATGCTCTGCCTCCCTGACAGGGGTGTTCCGGACGTGGGGAACCGCTGCGAGTATGCGATCCCGGACGCCCAAACAGCAGAGCTGAGCGGCGAGTTGGCCGGACTGCCGTCCTGCGTTCACTTCATCGGTGCAAGGCACACGAAAAAGCCCGCCCCAGGTCGGGCGGGCTTTTCGTGTGGTTCGCTCAGGTGTACGTCAGGGAGCGGCGAGGTCGACGAGTTCGGCCAGCGCCTCCCGGTGGGCGCCCGCGGTGCCGTAGGCGATCGAGTCGGCCTTGGCCCGCTTCAGGTATAGATGCACCGGGTGCTCCCAGGTCATCCCGAGACCGCCGTGCAACTGCACGGCCTCCTCGGCGGCGTGCACGGCGACGTGCGCCGCGTAGGCCTGGGCGACCGCGACCGCCACGTCCACGTCCACGCCGGAGGCGAGCGCGTCGGCGGCGTTACGGGCGGCCGCGCGCAGGTTGACGACCTCCAGCCACAGCTGCGCGAGCCGGTGCTTGAGGGCCTGGAAGCCGCCGACAGGGCGGTTGAACTGCTTGCGGTCCTTCAGATAGCGGACCGTCTCGGTCAACGTCCATTCGGCGAGCCCGAGCTGTTCGGAGGCGAGCAGCCCGGAACCGGCGCGCAGGGCGCGGCGGACGGCGGGCTCGGCGTCCCCCAGCAGACGGCCGGGCGCTCCGTCCAGGCTGACCGTGGCCACCGGCCGGGTCAGGTCCAGGGACGTCTGCGGGGTGACGGTCACGGCGCCGGCGTCCACGGCGTACAGACCGCCGTCGTCCGCGGGCACGAGCAGCACGTCGGCGGCGGACGCGTCCGCGATGCCGGTCAACTCCCCGTGCAGGGCGCCGCCTTCTTGCCGTACGACCTTGTAGGCGCCGCCTGGGGCGACGTTCAGGGCGACGGCGAGGGCGCCGATCCTCCGCCCGGACGCCAGCTCGGCGAGCAGGCCCCCGTCGGTCTCGCAGCCGAGCAGCGCCTCGGTGGCCACGACCGCGCTGGTCAGGTACGGCACCGGAGCGACCGCGCGACCCAACTCCTCCAGTACGACGGCGACTTCGCGGTGCGTGGCGCCCTGGCCGCCCTGCGCCTCCGGCACCAGGAGCCCGGCGAGGCCCATGCCGTCGGAGAGCGCCTTCCAGGCCGCCAGGTCGTGCGGGGCGTCCGACTCGGTGCGGGCGATGACGCCGGGCGCGTCGCAGTGGTCGGCGAGCAGGTCCCGTACGGCGGCCCGCAGCGCCTCTTCCTCCTCGGAGTACAGCAGGTCGGGCTGTGTGCTCATCGGGACAGGTCCTTCCAGGCGACGTCCTTGTCGGTGCGCGGCTCGGACGGCAGGCCCAGAACGCGCTCGGCGACGATGTTCAGCAGGACCTCGCTGGTCCCGCCCTCGATGCTGTTCCCCTTGGAGCGGAGGTAGCGGTAGCCGGCGTCGCGGCCGACGAAGTCCACCAGCTCCGGGCGCCGCATGGTCCAGTCGTCGTACAACAGGCCCTCCTCGCCCCGGAGTTCGACCTCAAGGCCGCTGATCTCCTGGTTGAGGCGGGCGAAGGCGAGCTTCATGCCGGCGCCCTCGGGGCCGGGCTGGCCCGCGACGAGCTGCTGGCGCAGCCGCTCCGCGGTGAGGCGGGAGACCTCGGACTCCACCCACAGCTTCAGCAGCCGCTGGTGCAGGTCGTGGGTGCGCAGCTCGGGCCGCTCGCGCCAGGTCTTCGCGACCGGGCCGATCATGCCGCCCTCGCGGGGCAGCCGCATGCCTCCGATGGCGACGCGCTCGTTGTTCAGCGTGGTCTGCGCGACCTTCCAGCCGGCGCCGATCTCGCCGAGGCGCCGCGTGTCCGGGACGCGGACGTCGGTCAGGAAGACCTCGTTGAACTCGGCCTCGCCGGTGATCTGGCGCAGCGGCCTGACCTCGACGCCGGGGTCGGTCATGTCGCACAGGAAGTACGTGATGCCCGCGTGCTTGGGCACGTCCGGGTCGGTGCGGGCGATGAGGATGGCCCAGCGGGCGACGTGCGCGCTGGACGTCCACACCTTCTGCCCGTTGACGACCCAGTCGTCGCCCTCCCGGACGGCACGCGTACCGAGCGCCGCCAGGTCGGATCCGGCGCCAGGCTCGCTGAAGAGCTGGCACCAGACCTCCTCACCGGTCCACAGGGGCCGCAGGAACCGCTGCTTCTGCTCCTCGGTGCCGTACTTGAGGATCGTCGGCGCGGCCATGCCCAGCCCGATGCCGATACGGCGCGGGTCGTTGTCCGGGGCGCCCGCGGCCTCCAGCTCGGCGTCCACGACGGCCTGGAGGGAGCGGGGCGCGCCGAGTCCGCCGAGCCCTTCGGGGTAGTGCACCCAGGCGAGCCCCGCGTCGAAGCGGGCGCGCAGGAAGTCCAGGCGCTCGGTGCCGGCCGGCGGGTGGGCGGCCAGCAGTTCCGCCGTGCGGCGGCGCAGTTCGGCGGCGTCGGTCATGCCGCTCCTCCTTCGGTGAGTCCGGGGATCACGGCGACGCGCCCCGTGGTGACGCCGTCGGCGACCCGCTGTACGGCGGCAGCGGCCCCGCCCAGCGGGACGCGCTCGCTCACCAGCGGCTTGATCGCACCCCGCGCGGCCAGCTCGGTGAGCTGCTCGTGGCAGTGCTGGATCAGCTTCGGGTTCTTGGTGTTGTACAGGCCCCAGTGCAGACCGAGGATCGAGTAGTTCTTCACCAGGGCGTGGTTGAGCGCCGGGCTGGGGATCGACCCGCTCGCGAAGCCGACGACCACGATGCGGCCCTCGAAGGCGACGACCTTGGCGGACTGTGCGTAGGCCTCGCCGCCGACGGGGTCGTAGATGACATCGGCGCCCCGGCCACCGGTGGCCTCCTTGACGGCGCCGATGACGTCCTCGGAACGCCGGTCGACGACCACGTCACAGCCCAGCTCCCGGGCCACGGCCGCCTTGTCGGCGCCGCCCACGACACCGATGACCCTCGCCCCGGCCGCCTTCCCGAGCTGCACGGCCGCGCTGCCGACCCCTCCTGCGGCAGCGTGGACCAGCAGCGTCTCGCCGGCTTCCAGGCCGGCCCGCCGGTGCAGCCCGAACCAGCCGGTCTGGTAGCCGATGTGCAGGGCGGCGGCCTCGGCGTCGTCCAGTGCGTCGGGCGCGGGCAGGACGGCGGCGGCGTCCGCGACGGCGTACTCGGCGAAGCCGCCGTACGGCAGCGCGGGGTTGGCGAGGACACGGCGGCCGTCCTCGGTCTCGCCGCAGATCTCCACGCCGGGCGTGAACGGCAGCGGCGGCCGGACCTGGTAGTGGCCCCGGCACAGCAGCGCGTCCGGGAAGTTGATGTTCGCGGCACGCACCTTCAGCAGGACCTGGCCGTCACCGGGCGTGGGCGTCTCGACGTCCTCGAGGCGCATCACCTCGCTCGGCTCACCGTTCTCGTGCACTTGCCATGCCTGCATGCGGGGCCTCCACGGGACTGCTTCGTCTGACCGGGGTCGGTTCGCATACTAAGCGGTCGCTTGCCGATCAGGGAACAGGTCGCCGCGGAACAGTAGCGGGTGTCACGAGCGGCGTGCGTCACGACCGGTGTACGTCACGACCGCCGGGGCTTCGCCCGTACGTGCATCCGCTCCCCCTGCGGCCCGAACAGGCTCAGGAACTCCGCCGGCCCCTCCCCCGTCGACCCGAACCAGTGCGGCACCCGCGTGTCGAACTCCGCCGCCTCTCCGGCCGTCAGCACCACGTCGTGTTCGCCCAGCACCACGCGCAGCCGCCCGGACAGTACGTACAGCCACTCGTAGCCCTCATGGGTGCGCGGCTCGGGCTCTTCCGTGCCCTGCGGCACCAGCACCTTGAAGGCCTGGAGGCCACCGGGCTGCCGGGTGAGCGGCCAGTAGGTGCGCCCGTGTCGCTTCAGGGGCTTGGCCCGCACCCGCGGGTCCCCCACCGACGGCGTCCCGACCAGCTCGTCCAGCGGCACCTGGTGGGCCTGCGCGATCGGCAGCAACAGCTCCAGGCTGGGCTTGCGCAGGCCGGACTCCAGCCGGGAGAGCGTGCTGACCGAGATGCCGGTCGCCTCGGACAGCGACGCGAGGGTCACCTCCCGCTCCTTGCGCATCTGCCGGAGCCTCGGGCCCACGCCCGCGAGAACGTCGTCGGTACTCATACGCGTATTGCAGGTTCGGCAAACTTGTTTGTCAATGCCGCACCCCTCGCGGCACGGTCGGGGTGGAGGTGGTCACCATGACCGGAACGTACGAAGTGATCGTCATCGGCGGTGGCGCGGCGGGCCTGTCCGCGGCGCTGGTCCTGGGCCGCGCGCGGCGTCGCACGCTGGTGATCGACGCGGGCGAACCACGCAACGCGCCCGCCGCCCATATGCAGGGCTACCTGTCCCGGGACGGCATGCCGCCCGCCGAGTTCCTGGCCGTCGGACGCGAGGAGATCGCGCGGTACGGGGTCGAGCTGGTCCGGGACCGGGCGGTGGACGTCACCCGCGGCGACGACTTCGCGGTCGCGCTGGCGAGTGGACGTCATATGCACGCCCGACGGCTCGTCATCGCCACCGGCCTCAAGGACGAGCTGCCGGAGGTCCCCGGCGTCGCCGAGCGCTTCGGCAAGGACGTGCTGCACTGCCCGTACTGCCACGGCTGGGAGGTCCGCGACCGGGCCTTCGGCGTACTGGCGACCACGCCGATGAGCGTCCACCAGGCGCTCATGGTGTCGCAGTGGTCGAAGGACGTGACCTTCTTCCTGCACGAGGTCGCCGAGTCGGATCTGTCGGACGACGACCTGCGCAGGCTCGCGGCGGCCGGGGTGAAGGTGGTGCCCGGGGCGGTGGCGGAGCTGGTGATCGTGGACGACCGGCTGACGGGCGTGCGGCTGGCCGACGGGACGGTGCACGGGCGCGAAGTGCTGTTCGTCGCGCCCCGCGCGGTGCCGCAGACCGGGTTGCTGGAGAAGCTCGGCGCCGAGCTGACGGAATCCCCGTTCGGCTCGTACCCGGTGGTGGACCCGACCGGGCTCACCTCCGTGCCGGGCGTGTGGGCCGTCGGCAACGCGATGGGCTTCTCCGAGCAGGTGGTGAACGCGGCGGCGGGCGGTTACCGGGCGGGGGCGTTCATCAACGGGGAGTTGCTGATGAGCGACTTGGACACCGTCGTGAACGGGTAGCGCACGAATGCGAGGGTGTGGAGCCGCCCCCTCCGTTGCACGATGGCTGCATGCTGCTGACCCGGCTCGCCCGTGTGTCCCAGGAGGTCGCCGCGACCTCGGCGCGCTCCCGGAAGATCGCTCTGCTGGCGGAGCTGTTCCGGGACGCCGAGGCGGACGACGTGCCGATCGTCATCCCGTATCTGGCGGGACGGCTCCCGCAGGGACGGCTCGGCATCGGCTGGAAGGTGCTGAGCCGCCCCGTCGCTCCTGCCGCCGAACCGACCCTCACCGTGCACGAGGTCGACGCCCGGCTCACCGAACTCGGCAAGGTGTCCGGCACCGGCTCGCAGGCCGAACGTGCCCGTCTGGTAGGCGAGTTGATGGGTGCGGCCACCGAGGACGAGCAGCGGTTCCTGTTCGGGCTGATCACCGGCGAGGTACGGCAGGGCGCGTTGGACGCGGTGGCGGTCGAGGGTCTGGCGCAGGCGACCGAGGCAGAGCCGGCCGAGGTACGGCGGGCGGTGATGCTCGCCGGATCCCTCCAGAGCGTCGCCCGGGCGCTGCTCACGGACGGCCCGGAGTCGCTGGCCCGCTTCCGGCTCACCGTCGGCCGCCCGGTCCTGCCGATGCTGGCGCACACCGCCTCCTCGGTGGCCGAGGCGGTCGACAAGCTGGGCTCCTGCGTGGTCGAGGAGAAGCTGGACGGCATCCGCGTCCAGGTCCACCGCGAGGGCGACACGGTACGGCTCTACACCCGCACCCTCGACGACATCACCGACCGCCTGCCCGAACTCACCGCCGCCGCACTGGAGTTGAGGGGCAAGCGCTTCATCCTGGACGGCGAGGTGATCGCCTTCGACGACGCGGGCCGACCCCGTTCGTTCCAGGAGACCGCAGGCCGCGTCGGCTCCCGCGTCGACGTGACGGCGGCGGCGCGGGAGGTCCCCGTCTCCCCCGTCTTCTTCGACGCCCTGTCCGTCGACGATCACGACCTGCTCGACCTGCCCTTCACCGAGCGGCACGCGGAACTCGCCCGGCTGGTCCCCGAGCCGATGCGGGTGCGCCGAGCGCTGGTGTCCGGGCCGGAGGACCTGCCGCGGGCCGAGGACTTCCTCGCCGAGACCCTGCGGCGCGGCCACGAGGGCGTGGTCGTCAAGGCCCTCGACGCCTCCTACAGCGCGGGCCGGCGCGGCGCCTCCTGGCTCAAGGTCAAGCCCGTCCACACCCTCGACCTGGTGGTGCTGGCCGCCGAATGGGGCCACGGCCGCAGGACCGGCAAGCTGTCCAACCTGCACCTCGGGGCACGCACGGCGGACGGTGGTTTCGCCATGCTCGGCAAGACCTTCAAGGGCATGACCGACGCGATGCTGACCTGGCAGACCGAACGGCTGCAGGAACTCGCCGTGGAGAGCGGCGAGTGGGTGGTGACCGTACGCCCCGAACTCGTCGTCGAGATCGCCTACGACGGTCTGCAGCGCTCCACCCGCTATCCGGCCGGCGTGACCCTCCGCTTCGCCCGGGTGGTCCGCTACCGCGAGGACAAGCGGCCGGAGGAGGCCGACACGGTCGAGACCCTGCTCGCCGCCCACCCGGAGGTGAAGCCGTGACGCCGTCCGGGGAGCGGCGCAGCGCGGGCCTGCTGCTCTTCCGCCGCACCGATGGCGGCCTGGAGGTGTTGCTCGGCCACATGGGCGGCCCGTTCTTCGCCAAGCGGGACGCCGGGGCCTGGACCGTCCCGAAGGGCGAGTACGAACCCGACGAGCCCGCCTGGGACGCGGCCCGCCGTGAGTTCCGGGAGGAGCTGGGGCTGGCGCCACCAAACGGGGAGGCCGTACCCCTCGGCGAGGTCAAGCAGGCCGGCGGCAAGATCGTCACGGTGTGGGCGGTCGAGGCCGACCTCGACCCGGCGACGGTCGTCCCCGGCACGTTCGTCATGGAGTGGCCGCCGCGCTCGGGCCGGACGCAGGAGTTCCCGGAGCTGGACCGGGTGGCGTGGCTGGGCGTCGGGCGGGCGCGCGAGGTGATCGTCAAGGCTCAGGCCGCGTTTCTCGACCGGCTGGCGGAGCACTCGGCCTGAGCGGCCGTACACGCGTTGCGGTACCCACCGCCGCGCGGGAAGGTCGAAGCAATGTTCCGCTCCCAGGAGGTTCAGGGATGCCCATCGCAACGGTGAACCCGGCCAACGGCGAGACGCTCAAGACGTACGAGGCCATGGGTACCGAGGAGATCGAGCGCAGGCTCCAGCTCGCCGAGGCCACGTTCCGTACGTACCGGACGACGAGCTTCGTCGACCGCGGTCGCCTGCTGCTCCAGGCCGCGAATCTCCTGGAAGAGGACCAGCGGGACGTCGCCCGGATGATGACCACGGAGATGGGCAAGCCCATCAAGCAGGCCCGCGCGGAGGCCGCCAAGTGTGCCAAGGCGATGCGCTGGTACGCCGAGCACGCGGAGGAACTGCTGGCCGACGAGGAGCCGCCCGACTCCGACGTGAAGGACTCGAACGCGTCCCGCGTGCGGGTGCGCTACCGCCCGCTCGGGCCGATCCTCGCGGTGATGCCGTGGAACTTCCCCCTCTGGCAGGTCGTCCGCTTCGCGGCCCCGGCCCTGATGGCGGGCAACGTGGGCCTGCTGAAGCACGCCTCGAACGTCCCCCAGACCGCCCTCTACATCGAGGACCTCTTCCACCGCGCGGGCTACACCGAGGGCTGCTTCCAGACCCTGCTCATCGGCTCCGGCCAGGTCGACGAGGTGCTGCGCGACGAGCGGGTCAGGGCGGCCACCCTCACCGGCAGCGAGCCCGCGGGCCGCGCGGTCGCCTCCACCGCCGGGGAGATGATCAAGAAGACGGTGCTGGAGCTGGGCGGCAGCGACCCGTACGTCGTCATGCCCTCGGCCGACCTCGACCGCGCCGCTCAGATCGCGGTGACCGCGCGGGTGCAGAACACCGGGCAGTCCTGCATCGCCGCCAAGCGGTTCATCGTGCACACGGACGTCTACGACGCCTTCGCCGAGCGGTTCGTCGAGGGCATGAAGGCGCTGGTGGTCGGCGACCCGATGCTGGAGGAGACGGACGTCGGCCCGCTGTCGACCGAGAAGGGGCGGGCCGATCTGGAGGAACTGGTCGACGACGCCCGGCGCAGCGGAGCGGACGTACTGTGCGGCGGCCACCAGCTCCGCCGGCCCGAACTGCCTGGCTGGTACTACCCGCCCACCGTCATCGCCGGCATCACCCGTGAGATGCGGATCCACCGGGAGGAGGCGTTCGGGCCGGTCGCCACGCTGTACCGGGCGGGCGACCTGGACGAGGCGGTGCTCATCGCCAACGATTCGCCCTTCGGGCTCAGTTCGAACGTGTGGACGCGGGACGAGGCCGAGGTCGACCGTTTCGTACGGGATCTGGAGGCGGGGAGTGTGTTCGTCAACGGGATGACGGCGTCCCATCCGGCGTTCCCGTTCGGCGGAGTGAAGCGGTCCGGATACGGGCGTGAGCTGTCCGGGCACGGAATCCGCGAGTTCTGCAACATCACCACTGTTTGGCACGGTGCGTGAGCGCTGCGCGACTACGATCCCGGGTGTGAACCGCGAAGTTACTCTGCCGCTGATCGTCGATGACCGCGGGACCCTGCAGGTGGCTGCCGCCGATGTGAGCAAGCTGCTGCGTACCGTGGGTGGTCGGTGGCTGCACCTTGTCGAGGCCGGGGAGGACGGGCTCGACGAGGACACGGTGGCCGCGTTGACCATTGAGCTTGCGAAGCTCGCGGATCGTATTGATGTGGCGTGCATCGCGCACAGCAGCGGGACTGCGCCGTAGAGGGAGCGGTTCGGCGCCCCTTCAGGTCGCCTCGCGCAGCGTCTCCCAGAACATCGCCTCGTAGCGCTCGAGGAGGCGGCCGTACCGGTGTGCGCGTTCCTCGTCCAGTTGACCGGCGTCCCGTCCCGCCCGGAGCGCTTCCGCCGCCTTCCGGTCCAGCTCCGGGGACGGTTCCGCGAAGAAGTCGAAGAAGGCGCAGGCCTCGTCCGTGAAGCCGTAGTGGCGGCGCAGGCCCTCGGCGATCGTCGCGCAATAGCCGCCCCAGGTGGAGAAGTTGACCGTGAGCGCCAGGACCGCTTCGGCCGGTGCGGCGTTCAGGGCCAGCCAGGCCACGTACGCGGGGTAGGCCTGGCAGCCCGGCAGGGGCTCGTACGCCGCCGCCTGCCCCTCGCTCACACCGCACGCCGCCGCGAAGCCACCCAGCCGCTCCGCCGCCAGCGCTTCCCCCTCGGCCAGCAGGGTGAAGAAGGCGGCGGACTCGGGGGCGTCGGGGCTGGCGCGTTGCGCCAGATGGAGGAACGCGAGACGGTCGGCGGGGATCACCCGGCTCTGTTCGAGGGCGAGGGTCGCGAGGGTGGCACGGTTGGCCTCACCGTGAGCAATCAGCGGTACGAGAGGGTTGACCGTCATCGGTATCCTCCATCAACTCGCAATCGCGGCCCAGGGCAGCCCACCCAGGGGCGCGGGGCTGTATCCATATGCGGCTCCGCCGCGTGGGCGCGACCAGCCACCCCGAATCCGCAGCCGCATCGCGCAGCAACCCCTACGGCGCTTACCGAATCGGCATACCCGACAACGTACGGGCGATCACCAGCCGCTGGATCTCGCTCGTCCCTTCGAAGATCGTGTAGATCGCGGAATCCCGGTGCATCCGCTCCACCGGGTACTCCCGCGTGTAGCCGTTCCCGCCCAGGATCTGTATCGCCTGAGCCGTCACCTTCTTCGCCGTCTCGCTCGCGAACAGCTTCGACATCGACCCCTCGGCCGCCGTGAACGGCTTGCCGTTGACCGCCATCCAGGACGCCCGCCACACCAGCAACCGCGCCGCGTCGATCTGCGTCGCCATCTCGGCCAGCTGGAAGGCCACACCCTGGTTGTCGATGATGGGCCGCCCGAACTGCTCACGCGTCATCGCGTAGTCGAGGGCGACCTCGTACGCGGCACGGGCCGTACCGACGGCCATCGCACCGACGGCCGGCCGGGACGCCTCGAACGTGGCCATCGCGGCGTTCTTCACGCGCTCGCCGCCCGCCTTGGCCCGCTCACGGGCCCGCGCCAGCCGCTCGTCCAGCTTCGCCTTGCCGCCCAGCAGGCAGGAGCCCGGCACGCGCACGTTGTCCAGGACGACCTCGGCGGTGTGCGAGGCGCGGATGCCGTGCTTCTTGAACTTCTGGCCCTGGGCCAGGCCCGGCGTGTTCGGCGGGACGATGAAGGACGCGTGGCCCTTGGAGCCCAGCTCCGGATCGACGACCGCGACGACCACGTGGACGTTGGCGATACCGCCGTTGGTCGCCCAGGTCTTCGTGCCGTTGATCACCCACTCGTCCTTGGCCTCGTCGTACACGGCGCGCGTACGCATCGAGGCCACGTCCGACCCGGCGTCGGGCTCGGAGGAGCAGAACGCGGCGAGCTTGACATCGTTGGCGTCGCCGTACATCTGCGGCACCCAGGTGCCGATCTGCTCCTCGGTGCCGTTGGCCAGCACACCGACGGCCGCGAGACCGGTGCCGACGATCGACAGGGCGATGCCCGCGTCACCCCAGAACAGCTCCTCCATCGCCATGGGGATGCCGAGGCCGGTCGGGTCGAAGTACTGCTGGGCGTAGAAGTCGAGCGAGTAGATCCCGACCTTCGCGGCCTCCTGGATGACCGGCCAGGGAGTCTCCTCACGCTCGTCCCATTCGGCGGCCGCGGGGCGGATCACATCGGCGGCGAAACCGTGCAGCCAGTCCCGGACCTCCTTCTGTTCGTCGTTGAGCTCCATGGTGAACTCGGCCATGTCCCCTCCAGCGGCGGTACGTGCGTGTTACTAGCGGTAACCCTAGTTTGTTACTCGCTGGTAGGTAAAGTCAACTCCCGATACCTCATCGACAGCCCATTCGATGGAAAGGGCATGCTGAGTGTTAGTTTGCGCAGGCGTCACCGATTGAGCACGGGTGGGGAGAGCACATGGACACCACACAGCGGACCGATCAGCAACGGTCCGCCGACCGCCGTCGGCGCGAGCTGCTGGAGGCCGCCGACAGGGTGGTGCTGCGCGACGGCCCACAGGCCTCCATGAACGCGATCGCGGCGGAGGCCGGCATCACCAAGCCGATTCTGTACCGGCACTTCGGCGACAAGGGCGGACTTTACGCGGCGTTGGCCAAGCGGCACACCGACGCGCTGCTGGATTCGCTGAGAGCGGCGTTGGATGCCCCTGCGGACCGGCGTGAGCGGGTCGAGGCAACGTTGGACACCTACCTCGCGGCGATCGAGGCCCGGCCCCAGGTGTACCGGTTCCTGATGCATCCGGCGGAGGGGGGCCAGGTCGGGGACCAGGGGTTCGACGTCGGCAAGCACTCCGCTCCCCTGCTGCGGCGTATGGGCGAGGAGCTGGCCACCGTCATCGAGGAGCGGTTGGATCTCGGGCCGGGAAGCCAGCAGCTCGCGCGGGTGTGGGGGCACGGGATCGTCGGGATGATGCATGCCGCCGGGGATTGGTGGCTCGGCGAACGGCCGTGTTCGCGGGCGGAGTTGGTGCGGAGCCTGGCCGACCTTCTGTGGGGGCGGCTCGCGGCCGCGGGGGACAGGATGGGCGGTCCGGGGTTCTGAGGGACCTCTCGCTCACCGGCGCCAGGAAGCTCGTGCCACTTGACGCATCAAGCGTCTGTGGCGCCAGCCCGTCACACGGTCCGCGTACACCCTGCCGTCCAAGTGATCGCACTCGTGCTGCAGGCACCGCGCGAAGAAGCCGGTGCCGTGGACCGTCACCGGCTCCCCCGTCACCGTGAAGCCCTCGACCACCGCATGGTCGTACCGCTCCGTCCCCGCCTCCAGACCCGGCAGGGACAGACATCCCTCCGGCCCGCGGATCACCACCCCGTCCGCCTCCACCAGCCGGGGATTCACCACGTGTCCGAGATGACGCACATCCTCGTCGTCCGGGCAGTCGAAGACGAACACCCGGAGGGACTCCCCCACCTGGTTCGCGGCCAGGCCCACGCCCTGCGCCGCGTACATCGTGGCGAACAAGTCCTCCACGAGTGCCGCGAGTTCCGGGCCGAAGTCGGTCACGTCGTCGCAGGGCTCGCGCAGCAGCGCCGAGCCATGCAGGGTGAGAGGCCGGACGCGCCCGTTGGTGCCCGGAATGGAGCCATTACGCATGGCCGCAAGGGTACGGCGATTCGGGAGTGCGAATGGATCTCGATAGGCTGACCACCACCACGTTGCCGGCAGGCAGAGGCGCGGCGCGTACGCAAGGAGGATCGAGAACTGATGGCAGGCAACTCGGACCCGCTCACGCCGCGGGCCAAGCTCGCCGTGACCGCGGGCAAGGCGGTCGCGGCGGCATCGCGGGCAGCGGGGCGCGGCAGCGGTTCGGTGATCGGCGGCCGGGTGGCGCTCAAACTCGACCCCGACCTTCTCGCGCGGCTCGCGCAGAACCTGGACGTGGTCCTCGTCTCGGCGACCAACGGCAAGACCACCACGACGCGGCTCATCGCGGAGGCCCTGCGGGCCGCCGGACCGGTCGTGTCCAACGCGCTCGGCGCCAACATGCCGGCGGGCATCACCTCGGCGCTCGCGGGCAGCTCGGAGTCGCGGTACGGCGTCATCGAGGTCGACGAGAAGTACCTCGCCGGGGTCGCGCGGGACACCGACCCCAAGTGCATCGCACTGCTCAACCTCTCCCGCGACCAGCTGGACCGCGCCGCCGAGACCCGGATGCTCGCCGAGAACTGGCGCGAGGGGCTCGCCGGTTCGAAGGCCGTGATCGTGGCCAACGCCGACGACCCGCTGGTCGTGTGGGCGGCTTCGTCCTCCCCCAATGTGATCTGGGTCGCCGCCGGGCAGATGTGGAAGGACGACGCCTGGTCCTGCCCGTCCTGCGGTGGTGTGATGCAGCGGCCGGGTGACGACTGGTTCTGCAGTGAGTGCGGCTTCCGCCGTCCCACGCCGAGCTGGGCGCTCTCCGGTGACCACGTCCTCGACCCGCACGGGTCCGCCTGGCCCATTCATCTGCAGCTGCCCGGGCGCGCCAACAAGGCCAACGCCGCGTCCTCGGCCGCCGTGGCCGCCGTGTTCGGGGTGCCGCCGCAGGTCGCCCTGGAGCGCATGTACCAGGTGCAGGCCGTCGCCGGGCGGTACGACGTCGTGCAGTTCCAGGAGCGGGATCTGCGGCTGCTGCTCGCCAAGAACCCGGCCGGCTGGCTGGAGACGTTCTCCCTCATCGACCCGCCGCCGACCCCGGTGATCCTCTCCGTGAACGCGCGCGGCGCCGACGGCACCGACACCTCCTGGCTGTGGGACGTCGACTACACGCGTCTGACCGGGCACCCGATCTGTGTGATCGGCGACCGCAAGCTGGACCTCGCGGTGCGCCTGGAGGTCGCCAACCAGCAGTTCCAGGTCTGCGAGAACCTCGACCAGGCCGTGCAGGCGTGCCCGCCGGGCCGGATCGAGGTCATCGCCAACTACACCGCGTTCCAGGACCTGCGCCGCCGGGTCGGCAACTGAGCACGAGACTTCAGGGGACTTAAGTGAGCGACAACCAACTGCGGGTCGTCTGGATCTACCCGGACCTCCTCAGCACCTACGGCGACCAGGGCAACGTCCTCGTCGTGGAGCGCCGGGCGCGGCAGCGCGGCCTCGACGTGGCCCGCCTCGACGTGCGCAGCGACCAGCCGATCCCGACCTCCGGCGACATCTATCTGATCGGTGGCGGCGAGGACCGTCCGCAGCGGCTGGCGGCGGAGCGGCTGCGCCGGGACGGCGGTCTGACCCGGGCCGTCGAGAACGGCGCCATCGTGTTCTCGGTCTGCGCCGGCTACCAGATCCTCGGGCACGAGTTCATCAACGACCTCGGTCAGCGTGAGCCCGGCCTCGGGCTGATCGACGTGGTGTCCGTGCGGGGTGAGGGTGCGCGGTGCGTCGGTGACGTGCTCGGCGACATCGACCCGCGCCTCGGGCTGCCCCCGCTGACCGGCTTCGAGAACCACCAGGGCGTCACCCATCTCGGCCCGACCGCCCGCCCCTTCGCCCAGGTCCGCCAGGGCAACGGCAACGGCACGGGCGACGGCACGGAGGGGGCGTACAACGACACCGTCTTCGGCACGTACATGCACGGGCCGGTGCTCGCGCGCAACCCGCTGATCGCCGACCTGCTGCTGAAGCTGGCGCTCGACGTGAACGCGCTCCCGCCGACCGACGACCGCTGGTACGAGGCGCTGCGCAACGAGCGCATCGCGGCCGCTCAGCAGCCCGCCTGAACACGGTGACGCGGCGGCCTGCCTGACGGTGCGTACACCTGCCTTCCAGGCTGCCGTAACCAGCCCGTCTGACGGCCCATCCGCACAGGTGAGCGGGGTCGTCCAGCAGGCGGACGCACGGTTCGGCCCCGCCCCCCGATACCGCTAGGGTGGCGGGGATTCGAGCCGGACAGCGTGGTCCGGTCCCGGCCCACGTCGATAAGGTTTTCGGGCTATGCGCATTGGTGTCCTCACGTCCGGCGGCGACTGCCCCGGCCTGAACGCCGTCATCCGGTCCGTCGTGCACCGCGCCGTCGTCGACCACGGCGACGAGGTCATCGGCTTCCGGGACGGCTGGAAGGGCCTCCTGGAGTGCGACTACCTCAAGCTCGACCTCGACGCGGTGGGCGGCATCCTGGCCCGCGGCGGCACGATCCTCGGTTCCTCCCGGGTCCAGCCCTCCCATCTGCGGGACGGCGTGGAGCGGGCCAAGGGCCATGTCGACGAGCTCGGCCTCGACGCGATCATCCCGATCGGCGGCGAGGGCACGCTGAAGGCCGCCCGGCTGATGTCGGACAGCGGCCTGCCCGTGGTGGGCGTGCCGAAGACCATCGACAACGACATCGCCGTCACCGACGTCACCTTCGGCTTCGACACGGCGGTGACCGTGGCGACCGAGGCGCTGGACCGGCTCAAGACCACCGCCGAGTCGCACCAGCGGGTGCTGGTCGTCGAGGTCATGGGGCGGCACACCGGCTGGATCGCCCTGCACTCCGGGATGGCGGCCGGCGCGCACGCCATCGTCGTACCGGAGCGGCCCTTCGACATCGAGGAGTTGACCCGGGTCGTCGGACAGCGGTTCGAGGCCGGCAAGCGGTTCGCGATCGTCGTCGCGGCGGAGGGGGCCAAGCCGCGGGCCGGGACCATGGCGTTCGACGAGGGCGGCAAGGACATCTACGGGCACGAGCGGTTCGCCGGGATCGCGCGGCAGCTGTCGATCGAGCTGGAGGAGCGGCTCGGCAAGGAGGCGCGGCCGGTGATCCTGGGGCATGTGCAGCGGGGTGGTACACCCACCGCGTACGACCGGGTACTGGCGACGCGGTTCGGATGGCATGCGGTGGAGGCGGTGCACCGGGGGGAGTTCGGTCACATGACGGCCCTGCAGGGGACCGACATCGTGATGGTGCCGCTCGCGGAGGCCGTGGAGACGTTGAAGACGGTTCCGGCCGACCGGTACGACGAGGCCGAGTGCGTGCTGTGACGTGCCGATGAGAGCTCGGTCCGTTCGGTGATTGACCTGCCCCCGGTGACAACAGTCGCCGGGGGTGCTTCTACTCTGGGGCGGACAGACTTGCACAACCCCCACGAAACAGGAGCCGGTCGGATGGATCACAGCGGGCACGGCATGATCATGGATTTGCCGCCGTTCACGCTGGGGCGGGGGCTTCAGTGGTCCGCCGACCCGTTCTTCCTCATCGCCTGCCTGGTCGGGCTCGCGCTGTACGGGTGGGGGGTCGTGCGGCTGCGGCGGCGTGGGGACTCCTGGCCCGTGGGGCGGACGGTGTCGTACGTCGTGGGCGTGCTGTCCGTGATGCTGATGATGTGCACCGCGCTCAACGACTACGGCATGGTCATGTTCAGTGTGCACATGGTGCAGCACATGGTGATCAGCATGCTGTCGCCGATCCTCCTCCTGCTCGGTGCTCCGGTCACGCTGGCGCTGCGCGCGCTGCCTCCGGCGGGACGCGGGCGCAAGGGGCCGCGGGAGTTGTTGCTGGCCCTGCTGCACAGCCGGTACATGCGGATCATCACGCATCCGGCGTTCACCATCCCGCTGTTCATCGCCAGTCTCTACGCGCTGTACTTCACGCCGCTGTTCGACTTCCTGATGGGCTCCAAGACCGGGCACATCGCGATGATGGTGCACTTCCTCGCGGTGGGCGTCGTGTTCTTCTGGCCGATCATCGGTGTGGATCCCGGACCGCATCGGCCCGGGTATCTGATGCGGATGCTGGAACTCTTCGCCGGTATGCCGTTCCACGCGTTCTTCGGTATCGCGTTGATGATGGCGTCGGAGCCGATGGTCGAGACGTTCAAGAACCCGCCCGCCTCGCTCGGCATCGAGGCCCTCGCCGACCAGAACGTGGCCGGCGGTATCGCCTGGGCGTTCAGTGAGATCCCGTCCGTGCTGGTGCTGATCGCGCTGTTGTTCCAGTGGTATCGCTCGGAGCAGCGCCAGGCCCGGCGCACGGACCGGGCCGCCGACCGGGACGGCGACAAGGAACTCGAGGCGTACAACGCCTATTTGGCCTCATTGAACGCACGCGGAAACTGAGGAAACCGAAAGGCTTCGCCTTTCAGTAGCATGAAGCGCGTCGGGGGAACCGCACCGGGGGGAGCGGTAAATGGCGCTTCGTGTGTTCGTACGCAGGGCCGGGAAATCGGCGATTCGGAAGATCGCCGTCCTTGTGGTGTTCGTTCTGGCGCTCAGCGGATGCGATCGGGACACACCGTTGTTCGTGGTGAGGGCCGTCGCCTCGGGAGTTCCGTCGCTCGCGCCCTTCTTCGACGAGGGCCAGGGGCTGGGCCGGGACCAGCAGGTCAGGGCGCAGACGGCGCCCGGCGGTCTGCAGCAGGGCGACACTCCTGGCCTGTACGGAGGGTCGAAGCAGCCGACCATCTGTGACGTCGAACGGCTCAGGGAGTTTCTCACCGATCCCGCCAATGAGCGGAAGGCACAGGCGTGGGCAACCGCGCTCTCGATCACCACGGACGGGATTCCCGGTTATCTCGATCGCCTCACACCCGTTCTCCTGCGTCACGACACTCTCGTGAAGAATCACGACTACAAGAAGGAAAAGGCCGTCCCCTTCAACGCGTTGCTGCAGACGGGAATCGCGATTCTCGTCGATGCGGAAGGCCTTCCCGCCGTGAAGTGCTCGTGCGGAAATCCGCTGCGGCCCTTCGAGGGTGACACGACCCGGATAAAGGTCGAGTTCGACGACCGCAACGAGGAGTGGAAGGGGTACGAGAAGGCGTCCGTTGTCGCCGTGCGACCCGCCACGCGGAAAGTGGAGCGGCTCGCGCTCGTCGACGTCGAGGAGCCGGAGCGGGGTATCAACCGTCCCGTCGGCACGACGGGCAAGGACGACACGACGTTCGACACGCGTGAGCGGCGCGCGGTGCCCGACCTGGCCGGGGCGACGTTCGGGCAGGCGAGCCGGACGCTGGCCGACAAGGGGCTGGCGGTCGCCTTCGAGGGCGGGGGGCTGCCGCCGGACGGCGCCGAGGTCACGGCGTCGGATCCGCCGGCCGGGACCGAGCTGCGGTTCGGGGAGTACGTGACGTTGAGCGTGGCCGGGGGGGCCTCGGAGGGCTCGTCAGACGGGACGTCCACTCCGCCGGGCGGCCCGGGGACGTCCCGGTCGACGCCGGGTCCGTCGGACTCGAAGCCGTCCACGTCCGCGCCATCCACTTCGACCCCGCCGCCCTCGTCCTCCGGTCCCAGCAGCTCCGGGCCCGCCAGCCCGGGTCCCACGAGCGCGCCGCCGTCCTCCTCCGCACCGCCCACCTCCGACCGGCCGCCCAGCTCCCCACCACCCCCGTCGACCAAGGACCCCACCACCAGTTCGCCACCCCCACCCACGACCGGCGCACCGCCACCGACCACCGGCTCGCCCCCGACCAGCGCCCCGGTCACCAGCAGCGCGCCGCCCCCCGGGACCAGTGCGCCCGCCACGACCGAACCGGCGACCGACCCGCCGTCCACCGGCGCACCCTCGCCGGGCGCGCCCACCGCGAGCACGACCGCCTAGAGCGACCACGCAGCGCCCCGCAGAACCCGGGAGACACCGGATGCCTTCAGGATCACCGACGTCGGGAGTGGGCCGGGTCATCGCCGGCCGTTATCTGCTGCTGAACCGGCTCGGCAGCGGCGGGATGGGCCATGTCTGGCTCGCCCACGACCGCAGACTCGCCTGTGAGGTCGCGCTCAAGGAGATCGTGTTCCGGGACCCGGCCGAGGCCGACGAGCGTGAGGCACGGGTGGCCCGTGCCCGGGCCGAGGCCCGGCACGCGGCGGGGCTGCGGGGGCATCCGCATGTGGTGACCGTGCACGACGTGCTGGAGCACGAGGGGCTGCCGTGGATCGTCATGGAGTACGTGTCAGGTGCCGTCAACCTGCGTGACCTGGTCGAACAGCGCGGTCCTCTGACGCCCGCGGAGTGCGCCCGCATCGGGGTCGCCGTGCTCGACGCGCTCACCGCGGGGCACGAGCGGGGCGTCATGCACCGGGACGTGAAGCCGGCGAACATCCTGCTCGCGCCGGACCGCTCCGGGGCACCGTACGGCCGGGTGCTGCTCGCCGACTACGGCATCTCGGTGCAGCCGGACGCCGGGGAGACGCGGTACACGCTGGCGTCGGTGCTCGTGGGTACGGCGGCCTATCTGGCGCCGGAGCGGGTCACGGGTGGGGCGCCGACGCCGGCCACCGATCTGTTCTCGCTGGGGTGCACGCTGTACTACGGCGTCGAGGGCCGGGGTCCCTTCGACCGGGAGTCGCATCTCGCGGAACTCACCGCGGTGGTCACGGAGGACCCCCGGGCGGCCGCGCGGGCCGGTGCGCTGGGACCCGTCCTGCGGGCCCTGCTGGAGAAGGATCCGGCACGGCGGATTCCGGCCGCGGAGGCGGAGGCGGCGCTGTCGCGGATCGTCACGCCGGAGGTCGACGCGTACGCGCGGACGCAGACCGACCTCGGTTCGCAGCCGCACTGGGGCGGGGCAACGCCGCCACCGGGAGCCGCGCCCGACGCCGCGGAGGGGTTCGGCTCCCGGCCCGGGGCCGATCGGCCCGACGCCGCGGGTTTCAGCCCCCAGCCCCCAACCGGCCATCCCAACGCCGCCGGCTTCAGCCCTCCGCCCGGGTCCGACCGGCTCGGCACCGCGCAGGGCTTCAGTCCTCCGGCCGGACAGTCCGGACAGTCCGGACAGTCCGGAAAGGGCTGGAGCCCCGTAGCGGAGCAGCCCGGCCCGCCGCAGGGCTTCGGTGCGCCGCCCGGCGAGCCCGGTCTGCCGCAGGGCTTCGGCCCCGGGCCCGGCGGGCGGCGTCGTACCCGCCCCCGCATCCTCCACGCGGTCCTCGCCGGGCTCCTCGGGCTGGCGCTCGCGGGGACCGGTGTCTGGTACGCCATGGCCCAGCCGGAGGGCACCGACGGGACGGCGCGGCCGTACGGCGACACCGTCGGACTGCTTGAGCCGCTGAAGAGCGGTGACTGCGTGCTCGCCGACTGGCCCGGCGCGGCCGCCTTCCAGGGCACGCCCCGGCTGAGTCTGGATCCCAGTTGCGGGGAGAAGGCGCCCGACGGTCAGGTGATGGCGTTCGTCGCGGCCGCGTCCGCCGCCCAGGCGCGTGAGGAGGGGCCGGCCGCGTGCGAGGAGCGGACCGAGGAGATCCGCGGGAGGCTCGCGGACGTCCGCGGCTTCGCCGTCGTACCGACCGAGGCGGGGTTCGAGGCGGCCGGGCGGCGCACCGCCTGTCTGGTGCTGGGCGCGAACGGGCCGGTGTACGGGCCGCTGGGCGAGCATCGGAAAACCGGGGCGGCCTTCGCCGACACGGCGACCATGCAGCGGCGGGACTGTCTGGACGTCCGCTCCCACCGGGACGCCCGGCTGGCGTCCTGCGAGGGGCCGCACGACGAACAGGTGCTCGGGTTCACCCGACTGGGTGCCGACGTCACGCTGACCGAGGCGCGCACCGAGTCGGACACGGCGTGCGCCCGGGAGGTGCCGCCGCGCGAGTACGGCTTCGATCCTTCCGTGTACACGGCGGGCTCCTGGACGAGCGAGGGGGCCTGGAAGACGGGCACACATTTCGCCGTCTGCACTGTTCGGAAGCAGAACGGGGGCACCATGGAGGGGGACGAACCTTAGGAGGGTGTTGCGATGCCCGGTTCTACGGACGGTTCTACGAAGGCGATGGGGGTGGTCACCGTCGGTGGGCTCGTCGTGGTGACGGCCTACACGGTGGCGCTCGGGAGCAATGGCTGGCTGTGGTTCGGGTGGGTGGTGCTGGGGCTGATCACGCTGGGGCTGGTCGTCAGCCGCGGCACCTGAGCCTCACTCCCGGGTGAGTCGCCCGGCGGAGTGCACGCCCGGCTGGTACTTGGGCAGCCGGGCGGTGATCTTCATGCCCGCGCCCAGGGCGGTCTCGATGACGAGGCCGTAATTGTCGCCGTACACCTGACGGAGCCGGTCGTCGACGTTGGACAGCCCGATGCCGCCCGAGGGGCTGACCTCGCCGGCGAGGATGCGGCGCAGCACGGCGGGGTCCATTCCGGCGCCGTCGTCCTCGATGACGACGAGGGCCTCGGCGCCGGCGTCCTGTGCGGTGATGCTGATGTGGCTCTTGCCCGCGGTGGACCCGGCCTTGCCCTCCAGGCCGTGCTTGACGGCGTTCTCGACGAGCGGCTGCAGGCAGAGGAAGGGCAGGGCGACCGGGAGCACCTCGGGGGCGATCTGGAGGGTCACGGAGAGGCGGTCGCCGAAGCGTGCCCGCACGAGCGCCAAGTAGTGGTCGATGGCGTGGAGTTCGTCGGCGAGGGTGGTGAAGTCGCCGTGCCTGCGGAAGGAGTAGCGGGTGAAGTCGGCGAACTCCAGGAGCAGTTCGCGGGCGCGCTCGGGGTCGGTGCGCACGAAGCTGGCGATCACCGCGAGCGAGTTGAAGATGAAGTGCGGGGAGATCTGGGCGCGCAGGGCCTTGATCTCCGCCTCGATCAGGCGGGTGCGGGACTGGTCGAGGTCGGCCAGTTCCAGCTGCACGGAGACCCAGCGGGCCACCTCGCCGGCCGCCCGCACGAGCACCGCCGACTCACGGGGCGCGCAGGCGACGAGGGCGCCGTGCACACGGTCGTCGACGGTGAGCGGGGCGACCACCGCCCAGCGCACCGGGCAGTCGGGGGTCTCGCAGGTGAGCGGGAAGGCCTCGCCGCGGCCCGACTCCAGGGGACCGGCGAGGAGTTCCATGATCTCCGTACGGTGATGGTCGCCCACCCCGTCCCAGACCAGGACGTCCTTCTCGTCCGTCAGGCACAGCGCGTCGGTGCCGAGGAGTGAGCGCAGCCTGCGGGCCGACTTGCGCGCGGTCTCCTCGGTGAGGCCGGCGCGCAGCGGGGGTGCGGCGAGGGAGGCGGTGTGCAGGGTCTCGAAGGTGGCGTGCTCGACGGGGGTGCCGAGGCCGCCGAGGGTCTGGGGGCGTGCGGTGCGCCGGCCGAGCCAGAAGCCGGCGGCGAGCAGCGGGAGGATCGCCACGCACAGGCCCGCGATGAATCCGCTCATGCCTTCACCTCCGCCCGCAGCTCCTCCGGCAGATGGAACCGCGCCAGGATCGCCGCCGTCCCGGGCGGCACCCGGCCCGGGGTGGCCAGGGACACCAGCACCATGGTGAGGAAGCCCAGCGGCACCGACCAGAGCGCGGGCCAGGCGAGCAGCGCGTGCAGTGCGCCGGAGCCCGGGAAGCCCGCCATGGTCGCCGCGACGGCGAGCAGCGCCGAGCCGCCGCCGACCAGCATCCCGGCGGCCGCGCCGGGCGGGGTCAGTCGCCGCCACCAGATGCCGAGGACGAGCAGCGGGCAGAAGGAGGACGCCGACACGGCGAAGGCGAGGCCCACCGCGTCGGCGACCGGGAGCCCGCCGACCAGGACGCTCGCCGCGAGGGGGACGGCCATGGCGAGGACCGTGCCGAGCCGGAAGTGCCGTACGCCGCGCGACGGGAGCACGTCCTGGGTGAGGACGCCCGCGACGGCCATGGTCAGGCCGGAGGCCGTGGACAGGAACGCGGCGAAGGCACCCCCGGCGACCAGCGCGCCGAGCAGGTCGCCGCCCAGGCCGCCGATCATGCGGTCGGGCAGGAGGAGCACGGCGGCGTCCGCGTGGCCGGTGAGGGTGAGTTCGGGGGCGTAGAGGCGGCCGAGGGCGCCGTAGACCGGGGGCAGCAGGTAGAAGGCGCCGATCAGGCCGAGGACGGCGACGGTGGTGCGGCGGGCGGCGACGCCGTGCGGGCTGGTGTAGAAGCGGACGACGACGTGCGGCAGGCCCATGGTGCCGAGGAAGGTGGCGAGGATCAGTCCGTAGGTGGCGTACAGGGGGCGTTCGCCGCGGCTCTCGGCCTGCGAGGGTGACAGGCTGCCGCCCGCCCGGTGGTCGGGTTCGGGGACCTCGGCGCCCTTGGCGAAGGTCAGGCGGGTGCCGCCGTCGATGCGGTGCGTGCCGGCGGGGAGCCGGAGCTGCTTGTCCTCGTGGTCGCGGCCGTCGATCGTGCCGCTGACCGTGACCGTCAGGGGGCGGTCGAGCTTCAGGTCGAGGGTGCCGTCGACGCGGACGACGCTCTGTTCGCGGAAGGTGGCCGGTTCGTCGAAGGCGCGCCGGGGGGCCTCGTCGCCCTGCCAGGCGAGGACCAGGAAGAGGGCGGGGACCAGCAGGGCGGTGAGTTTGAGCCAGTACTGGAAGGCCTGCACGAAGGTGATGCTGCGCATGCCCCCCGCGGCGACGATGGCGACCACGACGACGGCGACGATCACCCCGCCGAGCGAGTCGGGCGCACCGGTCAGCACGGTCAGCGTCAGTCCGGCGCCCTGGAGTTGGGGCAGCAGATACAGCCAGCCGGTGCCGACGACGAAGGCGCCCGCGAGCCGCCGTACCGCCTGTGAGGACAGGCGGGCCTCGGCGAAGTCGGGGAGGGTGTAGGCGCCGGAGCGGCGCAGCGGGGCGGCGACGAACAGCAGCAGGACGAGGTATCCGGCGGTGTACCCGACCGGGTACCAGAGCATGTCCGGGCCCTGTACGAGGACCAGGCCCGCGATGCCGAGGAAGGAGGCGGCGGAGAGGTACTCGCCGCTGATCGCGGCCGCGTTGAGGCGGGGGCCGACGGTGCGGGAGGCGACGTAGAAGTCGGAGGTGGTGCGGGAGATGCGCAGGCCGAAGGCGCCGACCAGGATGGTCGCCAGGACGACCAGGGCGACGGCGGGGACGGCGTAGCTGGAGTTCACGGCGGCGTCGTTCCTCGGGCTCAGCGGTCTTCGACGAGGCGCACGAAGTCCCGTTCGTTGCGTTCCGCGCGCCGGACGTACCAGCGGGCCAGGAGGACCAGGGGCGCGTAGAGGCCGAAGCCGAGCACCAGCCATTCGAGGCCGCGGGCGTCGGGCATGGCCGCGAACAGCAGGGGCAGGGGGCCGATGAGCAGGCCGAGGACCGCGAACACGGTGAGTCCGGCGCGGAGTTGGCTGCGCATCAGGGAGCGGACGTAGGTGTGGCCGAGGGTGGTCTGCTCGTCGATCTCGGTGCGCGGGCGGTAGTAGCCGGGGGCGCGGCGGGTCTGCCGGGGCGGGCCGGTGACGACGACACGGCGGTCGGCGGGGCTCTGGGGCATGGTCACGGCCTCCTCATGAGCAGGTCCCGCAGCTCACGCGCGTGCCGGCGGCTGACCTGGAGTTCCTCGGAGCCGACCATGACGCTGACGGTGCCCGCGTCCAGGCGGAGTTCGCCGATGTGGCGCAGGGCGACGAGATGGCGGCGGTGGATGCGCACGAAGCCGCGGGAGCGCCAGCGCTCCTCCAGGGTCGACAGCGGGATGCGGATGAGGTGGCTGCCCTTGTCGGTGTGCAGGCGGGCGTAGTCGCCCTGGGCCACGACGTGGGTGATGTCGTCGACGGAGACGAACCGGGTCACGCCGCCGAGCTCGACGGGTATGTGGTCGGGGTCGGGCTCGCTCACGGGGATGCGGGGGGCGGCGGTCTCCCTGAGCTCGGCGGCCCGGCGGACGGCCTCCGCCAGGCGCTCCTTGCGCACGGGCTTGAGGACGTAGTCGACGGCCTTGAGGTCGAAGGCCTGGACGGCGAAGTCCTCGTGGGCGGTGACGAAGACGACGAGCGGCGGGTTGGCGAAGCCGGTGAGCAGCCGGGCCAGGTCGAGGCCGTCCAGGCCGGGCATGTGGATGTCGAGGAAGACGACGTCGATCGCCTCGGGCCCGCCCGGCCCGGACTCCAGTGCGCGGTTGATCCGGCGCAGCGCCTCGGTCGCGTCGCCGGCGCCCTCCGCGGTGCCGATCCGGGGATCGGCGTTCAGGAGGTAGAGGAGCTCCTCCAGCGAGGGGCGTTCGTCGTCGACAGCCAGGGCACGCAGCATGAATCCGGAGTGTAGGAGCAATTCGCACGCCTGCACACGTGCCGACGTCTGTGCGTTCCCGCTGGATACAGTGCCGCCATGGAGAGCAGGACCTCGCCGTTCGACGAGATCGACCGGAAGATCATCACCGCGTTGATGGCGAACGCCAGGACGAGCTTCGCCGAGATCGGCACGGCCGTCGGGCTGTCCTCGACGGCGGTCAAGCGGCGCGTGGACCGGCTGCGCGACACGGGTGTGATCACCGGGTTCACGGCGACGGTCAAGCCGTCGGCGCTGGGCTGGCGCACGGAGGCGTACGTCGAGGTGTACTGCGAGGGCGCGGCGCCGCCGCGGCGGCTCGCGGAGGTGGTCCGCAACCATCCGGAGATCACCGCGGCGATGACGGTGACGGGGGGCGCGGACGCGCTGCTGCATGTGCGGGCGCGGGACGTGGACCACTTCGAGGAGGTGCTGGAGCGTATCCGCGTCGAGCCGTTCATCCGCAAGACGATCAGCGTGATGGTGCTGTCCCATCTGCTCCCGGAGAGTCCTGAGGCGGGGGCGACACAGCCCGCGCCGGAATAAACCTCGCGGCGCGCAGTGGTACTGCGTTCGTGCGGGAAAATTCGCAGCATTCCTGCGTGGACACGCAATATTTGTTCCTTGTCGCTCGTATTCGCCGCTTCCTACCTTTGTGTCAACCTCAGTCGACACTCGCAGGAAGCGGAGGAACCCCTCTGTGTCCGACACCCGTGTGCCGCGCCGGCGGCGGTATCTCGTCTGCGAACCCAGACACTTCGCCGTGCAGTACGCGATCAACCCCTGGATGCGTCCCGACGCACCCGTCGACGTGGACCTGGCCCAGGAGCAGTGGCAGCGGCTGATCCGCGCCTACCGGGACCACGGCCACACCGTCGACGCGGTGGAGCCCGCTCCCGGCCTGCCCGACATGGTCTTCGCCGCGAACTCGGCGGTCGTCGTGGGCGGCCGCGTCTTCGGCTCCCTCTTCCACGCGCCGGAGCGGCGCCCCGAGTCCACGCACTACGACACCTGGTTCAAGACGGCGGGCTACGACGTGTACCGCCCCGAGTCGGTGTGCGAGGGCGAGGGCGACCTGGTCTGGACCGGCCGGTACGTCCTGGCCGGCACCGGTTTCCGTACCACCCGCGAGGCGCATCGCGAGGTGCAGGAGTTCTTCGGGCACCCGGTGATCAGCCTGACCCTGGTGGATCCGCGGTTCTACCACCTGGACACGGCGCTGTTCGTCCTCGACGACGACAACATCGCGTACTACCCGGAGGCCTTCTCGCCGGGCAGCCGTGAGGTGCTCGGGCGGCTGTACCCGGACGCGGTGCTCGCGACCCGGGACGACGCGATGGCGTTCGGTCTGAACTCCGTGTCCGACGGCCGCAACGTCTTCATCGCGCCCCAGGCCGAGGCCCTCTCCGCCGCCCTCGCCGATCGCGGCTATGTCCCCGTCCCCGTCGACCTGTCGGAGTTCCGCAAGGCCGGCGGCGGCATCAAGTGCTGCACCCAGGAGATCCGCTGATGACCGCTCCCGTCACCACCCGCTCGTCCGCCGACCTGATCCGCGCCGAGGAACCGGTCGTCGCCCACAACTACCACCCGCTGCCCGTGGTCGTCGCCCGTGCCGAGGGCACCTGGGTGGAGGACGTGGAGGGCCGCCGGTACCTGGACATGCTGGCCGGCTACTCGGCCCTGAACTTCGGCCATCGCCACCCGGCGCTGATCGAGGTGGCCCATCGCCAGCTGGACCGCCTGACCCTGACCTCCCGCGCGTTCCACAACGACCGCCTCGCCGAGTTCGCCGAGCGGCTGGCGGCGCTGACGGGCCTCGACATGGTGCTGCCGATGAACACGGGCGCCGAGGCGGTGGAGAGCGGCATCAAGGTGGCCCGCAAGTGGGCGTACGAGGTGAAGGGCGTCCCGGCCGACCGGGCGACGATCGTGGTCGCCGCGGAGAACTTCCACGGCCGTACGACGACGATCGTCAGCTTCTCGACGGACGAGAGCGCGCGGCAGGGCTTCGGCCCCTTCACACCCGGCTTCCGGATCGTGCCGTACAACGACCTGGCGGCGCTGGAGGCGGCGGTCGACGAGACGACGGCGGCGGTGCTGCTGGAGCCGATCCAGGGCGAGGCCGGGGTCGTCATCCCCGACGAGGGCTATCTGGCCGGGGTGCGCGAGCTGACCCGCCGCAAGGGCTGCCTGTTCATCGCGGACGAGATCCAGTCGGGCCTCGGCCGCACGGGGCGTACGCTCGCCGTCGAGCACGAGGGGGTCGTCCCGGACGTACTGCTCCTCGGCAAGGCGCTGGGCGGCGGCATCGTCCCGGTGTCGGCGGTGGTGGCCCGACGCGATGTGCTCGGCGTCCTGCGGCCGGGCGAGCACGGGTCGACCTTCGGCGGCAACCCGCTGTCCGCGGCGGTCGGCACGGCCGTGGTCGACCTCCTGGAGACGGGCGAGTTCCAGCGCCGCGCGGCCGAGCTGGGCGTGGTCCTGCGGGGCGGCCTGTCGGCCCTGCTCGGCAAGGGCGTCGTCGGCTTCCGCGCGCGGGGCCTGTGGGCGGGCGTCGACATCGACCCGGCGGTCGGCACGGGCCGCGAGATCAGCCAACGCCTCCTGCGCGAGGGAATCCTGGTCAAGGACACCCACGGCTCCACCATCCGCCTGGCGCCGCCCCTGACGATCACGTCGGAGGAGTTGGAGGGGGCGCTGGGGGCGCTGGAGAGGGTCCTGACGTGACGGCCCCGGCCTGACACAACAGACCGGCAGCCCGGCTCCCGCACCATCGGGGCCGGGCTGCCGGACGTCGGCCGGCGCATCCGCGCACACCGGCACACCCCTCCTGTTTCCGCCATTTCCCTGTGCGCCCCCGGCCCCCCTCCACCTCCCGGCCCACCACCTCTCTCCTCGCCCCTCCCTCACCACCGCCCCCGCCTCCACCACGCACGTTCCCGCACCCCGCGCCGCTCCCCCGCCCTCTCTGCGGCCCACCGCTCCCCCGCTCCCCGCCCCCACCCGGCCCCCCACAAAGAGGCGGCGTTGACCGGAAGGGTGAAGATGGGGACAAGAGGTGGTAGACCGCTCTCAGCGACAGAGAGGTCGGCCGTGGGCACACACGAGGAGCAGGGCGTAGCCAGGCAGGGGTTCGACGTGGCGGACGCCGCGCCTCTGCTGCTCGACGCGCAGGGTCTGGTGACGGGGTGGACCAGGGACGCGCAGCGGCTGCTGGCGTACGTGGCCTCCGAGGCGGTGGGAAAGCACGTCGGCGAGCTGTTCGACGCGCAGGACGCCGGGCGGCTCCCGGAGCTGATCGAGCGGTGCCGCGAGGAGGGCGGCTGGGCGGGGCTGCTGACGGCGGTACGCAAGGGCGGCGCGCCGGTCCGGCTGATGGTGCGGATCACCTCGGCCCTCGACGCCCAGGGCCCCTCGCGCTGGCTCGTGCTCCTGTCCGCGCTCGGGGACGCCCACGGTTGGGACATGAGCCGCGACACCCTGGAGCAGATGGTCGCCCGCTCCCCCGTGGGCATAGCGATCGTGGACACGGACCTGCGCTACGTCTGGTCGAACCGGGCCCTCGCCCAGTTCGGCGGCGGCCCCCCACCCCACCGGCTCGGGATGCGGCTCGCGGACATCCAGCCCGGCCTGGACGCCCAGTCCATCGAGGCACAGATGCGCCAGGTCCTGGAGACCGGCGACCCGATCGTCGGCTACGAGCACGTGGGCCACGCCCGCTCCGCCCCGCTGCGCGAGACCGCGCACATGATGTCGTTCACCCGGCTCGACGACGGCCACGGCCACCCGACCGGCGTGTACTACACGGTGGAGGACATCTCCGACCGGCACCGCGCCCGGCAGCGGCTGGCCCTGCTCGACCGGGCCGGCGAGCACATCGGCCGCAGCCTCGACATCACCCGCACCGCCCAGGAGCTGGCGGACGTGGCCGTACCGGGACTCGCCGACATCGTCACGGTGGACCTGCTGGAGTCGGTGCTGCGGGGCGGCGAGCCCGCGCCCGGGCCGTTGAGCGACACGGAACCGGTGCCGCTGCGCCGGGCGGGACACCAGTCGGTCGACGGGAGCGTGCCGGTGACCGTCGTCGACATCGGCGAGGTGGCCGCCTATCCGGCAAACTCGCCTCCGATCCGCTGCCTGCGGACGGGCAAGTCCTGGCGCGAGGAGAAACTCGATCCGCTCGGCGAGGCCTGGGCCAAGCACGCGCGCGGCGGTCAGGCCGCGATCTTCCTGGAACTGGGCCTGCACAGCGTGATGATCGTGCCGATCCGGGCACGGGGCGTCACCCTGGGCGTCACCACGTTCTTCCGGCGCCACCGCCAGGAGCCGTTCGAGGAGGACGACCTGAACCTGGCCGAGGACCTCGTCTCCCGCGCCGCCGTCTGTGTCGACAACGCCCGGCGCTACACCCGCGAACGCGACGCCGCCCTGGTCCTGCAGCGCAGCCTGCTGCCGCACCGCCTGCCCGAGCAGGACGCCCTCGAGGTGGCCGCCTGCTACCGGCCGGCCGACGAGCTGACCGGCCTCGGCGGCGACTGGTACGACGTCATCCCGCTGTCGGGGGCCCGCGTCGCCCTGGTGGTGGGCGAGGTGCCCGGGCACGGCATCGGCGCCGCCGCGGCGATGGGGCGGCTGCGTACGGCCGTACGGACACTCGCCGCGCTGGATCTGCCGCCCGACGAGGTGCTGGCCCATCTGGACGACCTGGTCGCGCGGTCGGCCCGCGAGGAGGGCGTCGAGCCGGGCGGGGAGGAGTCCGACAGCGCGCAGTCCGTGGGGGCGGGGTGCGTGTACCTCGTCTACGACCCGGTCGACGGGACCTGCACCATGGCGGTCGCGGGCCATCCGGCGCCCGCCGTGGTCATGCCCGACGGCACCGTCACCTTCGTCGACGTGCCGCAGGGCCCGCCGCTCGGCGTCGGCGGTCCCCCCTTCGAGTCGGTGGAGCTGGCCCTGGCGGCGGGCAGCACGCTCGCCCTGCACACCGACGGACTGCTGGCCGGCGGGGACGCCTGGGCCCTGGACGCGGACCGGGCCCGGCTGCGGCGGGCGCTGGAGCAGGGCGCGGCATCGCTCGACAGGCAGTGCCGGACCGTGGTCGACGCGCTGGTGCCGGACCGGCCGTACGACGACGTGGCCCTACTGATGGCCCGCACCCGGCTCCTGGGCGCCGAGCAGGTCGCAGACTGGGACCTGCCCGCGGACCCGGCCGCCGTCGCCGACGCCCGTAAGACGGCCACCCGGCAGCTGTCCGAGTGGGGGCTGGAGGAGCTGGCGTTCACGACGGAACTGGTGGTCAGCGAGCTGGTCACCAACGCCATCCGGTACGCCGCCGGCCCCATCCGGCTGCGTCTGATCCGGGAGCGGGCACTGTTCTGCGAGGTCTCTGACGGCGGCGCCACCGCCCCGCATCTGCGTCACCCGCGGACCACCGACGAGGGAGGGCGCGGGCTGCTGCTGGTCTCCCAGTTCACCCAGCAGTGGGGCACCCGCTTCGTGCCCGAAGGGAAGATCATCTGGGCCGAGCAGTCGCTGCTGGATCCGTCGCCCTGATCTGCCGAATCGCTCCAGATGTAGTACATCGGTACATAAGCGATGCAGCATGGGAAACTGGTCAGGTCCCGGTGGTGAGGCGGGAGCCATGGATGAGACGGCGATCGACTACGCGGCGGTGTTCCAGGCCCTGCCCGGGATGGTGGCGCTGCTGACCCCGGAGCTGGTCTACGCCGACGCCAACGAGGACTTCCAGCGCCTGTCCGGGCGCACCCGGGAGCAGCTGGTGGGCCGGTACATCTTCGATGTCTTCCCCGAGAACCCCAACGACCCGGCGGCGACCGGCATGCGCGACGTCCGGGCGTCGATGCTGCGTGTGGTGGCCACCGGCGAGCGCGACACCATGGCACTGCAGCGCTACGACGTCGAGGACCCCGTGCTTCCCGGCCACTGGGAGGAGCGCTACTGGAGCCCGATCAACGCGCCCGTGCGCGGGCCCCACGGAAAGGTGGAGTTCGTGCTGCACCGGGTGGAGGAGGTCACCGAGCTCATCCGGCTGCGCGGGGGCGCGGGGGGCGACAGCCGGGCGCGGGTGCTGGAGGCCGAGCTGTACACACGCGCCCGCGAACTGCAGGAGGTCAACGACCGGCTGCGGCAGGCCCACGCCCGCGAGCGCGAGGTGGCCCTGGCCCTGCAGGAGGCGATGCTGCCCGCCCGACGGCAGGTGGGCAACCACCGGGCGGCGGTGCGCTACCGGCCCGCGGTCGGCGCGCTGAACGTGTGCGGCGACTGGTACGACCTGATCGACCTGGTGGGCGGCAACCGCATCGGCGTGTCCGTGGGCGACGTGGTCGGCCACGGTCTCGCGGCGGCCGGCGTCATGGGCCAGCTGCGCAGCGCGCTCAGCGCCTCCTCCCGCGTGGCCGACGGCCCCGCCCACGCGCTCGACGTCCTCGGGCGGTACGCCCATGTGGTCGACGGCGCGGAATCGGCCACCGCGGTCACCACGTTCATCGACTTCGACGACCGCACCATCGCCTACAGCAGCGCGGGCCATCCGCCGCCGGTACTGGTCCACGCCGACGGCCGCGTGGAGTTCCTCGACAAGGCCACCGACACGCCTCTGGACGCCCGCCCCGACCCGATCCCGAGACCGCAGGCCACGACTACTTACGCCGACGGAGCCACCCTCGCGCTGTACACGGACGGCCTGATCGAGCGCCGCCGCGAGGACATCGACACCGGCCTGACCAGGCTCGCGGAGTCCCTCGTCCGCCATCGCACGGCCGACCCCGAGACCCTCGCCGACGCGGTGCTGCTGGAGCTGCTGCCGCCCGGCGGCGCGACCGACGACACGGCGCTGATCATCGTGCGGCTGTGATGCGTACGGCTGTGACGCGTGCCGCCGCGGCGGCCGAGCAGAGGCGACGGCCCCCCGCAAGAACGGGCCGCCTGCCACCCGGTGGCCGTGATCACGCCAAACCATGCCATCCGGTTGCCGCACACCGACCCCTGACACCAGGCTGGTCCGGCGGTCCTCCCCATCCGCAAGCGCCGCCGCCCGGCCAATTCCTGACATCCAGTCAGGAAAATCGCCATGGGTCGGCATCCGTCCGACCCGACCCGGTTCCGGCCCGTCAACCCTGCGCCTACACTGACACCCCCACGGCACGCTGGTTGACCTGCCAGAACGCGGCGGCCCGAGCTGATCCCCCGAGTGAGGAGCGCCCCCCTTGTTCTACTACGTACTGAAATACGTGTTGTTGGGACCACTCCTGAGACTGGTCTTCCGGCCTCGCATCGAAGGCCTTGAGCACGTACCGGCCACGGGCGCGGCCATCGTCGCCGGCAACCACCTGTCGTTCTCCGACCACTTCCTGATGCCGGCGATACTCAAACGGCGCATCACCTTCCTCGCGAAGAAGGAGTACTTCACGGGCCCCGGCCTCAAGGGGCGCCTGACCGCGGCCTTCTTCCGCAGCGCCGGCCAGATCCCGGTCGACCGCACCGGCAAGGAGGCGGGCCAGGCCGCGATCCGCGAGGGCCTCGGCGTCCTGAGCAAGGACGAGCTCCTCGGCATCTATCCCGAGGGCACCCGCTCGCACGACGGCCGCCTCTACAAGGGCAAGGTCGGCGTCGCGGTGATGGCTCTCAGGGCCGGGGTCCCGGTCATCCCCTGCGCCATGATCGGCACGTTCGAGGCACAGCCGCCCGGCAAGATCATCCCGAACGTCCACCCGGTGACGATCCGCTTCGGCAAGCCCCTCGACTTCTCCCGCTACGCCGGCATGGAGAACGAGAAGGCGATCCTGCGCGCGGTGACCGACGAGATCATGTACGCGATCCTGTCCCTGTCCGAGCAGGAGTACGTCGACCAGTACGCGGCCGTGGCCAAGGCCGAGCAGACCGCCGCCGCCAAGGCCGCGGAGAAGGAGCGCAAGTTCCCGCGACTGCCCATCCGTTGACGAGCCGGTACCGCCCGCCGGAAGGCGCTCAGCCGAGGGAGTCGAGCGCCTCCAGCGCCTCGTCGAGCAGTCCGCGCAGCCGCAGCGCGTCGGCCGCCACGGCACTCACCAGGGCGGCCGGCCCGGCGAGGGGCAGCACGGCGGCGTGATCCCCCAGCACCCGGGCCGCCACCGGAGCATCCGCGAACTCCGGCCGTACGACGACGAGTTGCCCGACGGCGCGACACCCGCCGAGCCCGGCGGGACCGTCCCAGCCGCCCGGCGCACCAGGTCCGCAGGCCAGCTCCTGATCGAGAACCACGCGCCCCGCGACACCCACCCGGATCCGACTGCTCAGCCGCCCGGGCTCCTCCCCCACCCGCCCGAGCACCTGCTCCTCACGCAGGACGAGTCGCCCGCTCGCACCGACGTCGACGCGGGTCGTGACGTGCAGGTCGCTGCCTCGGGCGGAGATCAACTGCTCGGGCAACCAGTGCAGTTCACCACCGTCGGCCACGGACAGCCGCACGTCGTACCGGGCCTCGCCCTTGGCCTGCCCCGGCAGCGCGATGGTGGCGGCCGCCGACCCGACATGCAGCCGGGCACCGGCCTCCACATCGGCCTCGACGGTGAAGTGATCGCCGCCGAGCGGCCCGCTCATCGCACCGACGACCACGACCCGGGCCTCGGCGCCGCTCGACCGAGTGCGGCGGAGCGCGAGCGGCCCCTCACCATCGAGCACGGGCAGCGACGTACCGCCCCGCCCGTCCTGCCGGGCGACGATCCGCGCGAGTGCCCGCACCCCGCCCGCCACAGCCGTCATGCCGCCCACGCGGCACGCTGCGCCCGCACCCACTCGGCGACGTCCCGCACACCGGGCTCGCTCCTCAACGACTGGAACACCACCGGCAGTTCGGCCCGCTGCGCCTTGGCGTCCGCCGCCATCCGCGCGAGGTCCGAGCCGACGTACGGCGCGAGGTCGGTCTTGTTGACGACGAGCAGGTCGGCGGTCGTCACACCGGGCCCGCCCTTGCGCGGAATGTCGTCGCCCCCGGCCACGTCGATCACGAAGATCTGCGCGTCGACGAGCCCCTTGGAGAAGGTGGCGGTGAGATTGTCCCCGCCGGACTCCACGAGGATGAGGTCCAGGGGCCCGACCTCGTCCTCCAGATCCTCGACGGCTTCGAGGTTCGCCGAGATGTCGTCCCGGATCGCGGTGTGCGGACACGCCCCCGTCTCCACGGCCGTGATCCGCTCGGGCGGCAGCACGGCCTCCCGCAGCAGGAACTCGGCGTCCTCGCGCGTGTAGATGTCGTTCGTGACGACGGCGAGGGACAGCTCGTCCCGCAGCGCCCGGCAGAGCGCGGCAACGGTGGCGGTCTTACCGGACCCGACGGGCCCGCCGAGACCGATACGCAGCGCACGGCGAGAGCCGTCGGGCCGATGGGCGTCGGCGCTGACGGCGGAGGGGCCGTCGTGGGAGTGGTCGAGGTGCATGGGGCGGCTCCTTTGATAGGTGGGGCCCGGTATTTCAGCCCGTCTGGGGGTGCCCCCTCTGGGGGAGTTCGAGGACGAGGCCGTTCAGGCCGAACGGGGGTCCAGGGGGCAGGGCCCCCTGGCGGGGTCGAAGGGGCAGAGTCCCTTCAAGGACGGGAAGGGTAGGGGCGGCGGGGGCGAAAGAATCCCTAGGACGCAAACAGCCGCACAGCCCAAGCCGCATGCACCTCCGCCCCGATCTCCAGCAACGGAGCAGACGCCGCGGGCAACTCGTCGACCCCACCGCCGACCACCGCCCGCCCCGCCTCCACCGCCCGATCCGCGACCCGGTCCATCTCCGGCGCCAACCGGGCCAGCACGGCCGTGGCGTCGAAGGGATCAAGACTCAGCAACCGCACCGTCGCACTCGCCGGCCCGCTCACACTCTCGTACGCCGCGCAGTACGCGGCATCGACCGCCCCCAGTCCGGCCGCCCGAGCGGCCACCCCGAGCACGACCGGCTGATGCGCCCCCTTGGGGAACTCCCGCGCCACGGCATCGAGTTCCTCGGAGGGCCAGGTCGCCCGAGCCGCCCGCATCAGCTGCCGCCCGAGCTTCCGGGCCGCCGTACGCAACGCGGGCGAGGGCGTCCGGGCGTCAGCGGCCTCGTCCAGGGCCACCACATCGACCCCGAGCGCGGCGGCCGCCGCGAGCGAGGCCGCGACCAGCCCCGCCGTGTGCAACCGCCCCCGGCAGAAGTCCTCCAGGCTCTCGGCCCCGGTGATCCGCCCGGCCTTGACGGCCGCCTCCGCACCCCCCGAGTGCGCATGGCCCCCGGCGGGAAAGCGGCCGTCGGCAAGGACGAGAAGTGCAGCCCGTGACATCACAACCCAACCCTCAGAACAGGAAGTACCGCTGAGCCATGGGCAGTTCGGCCGCAGGAGTGGCCTCCACCAGCTCCCCGTCGATGTGCACGGCGAAGCTGTCGGGATCGACCCGCACCTCGGGCCGCGCGTCGTTCTGACGCATGTCGGCCTTGGTGACCCCACGCGTCGACTCGATGGCCACGAACCGCTTCCCCAGCTGGAGCCGCTCCGGCAGCCCGTCCTCGATGGCGAGCGACGCCACGAAGTTGACGGAGTTCGCGGCGGGCGCCCGACCGATCGCGCCGAACATCGGCCGGGGCAGGATCGGCTGCGGGGTCGGGATGGACGCGTTGGCGTCGCCCATCTGCGCGTACGCGATCTGCCCGCCCTTGATGACGAGGTGAGGCTTGACGCCGAAGAAGGCCGGCTCCCACAGCACCAGGTCGGCGAGCTTGCCGGTCTCCACGGAGCCGATCTCGGCGCCGAGGCCCTGCGCGAGCGCGGGGTTGATCGTGTACTTGGACACGTACCGCCGCACCCGCAGGTTGTCGGCCCGCCCGTCCCCGGGCAGCGCGCCCCGCCGCCCCTTCATCACATGGGCGGTCTGCCAGGTCCGCATGATGACCTCGCCGACGCGTCCCATGGCCTGCGAGTCGGAGGAGATGATCGAGATCGCGCCCAGGTCGTGCAGTATGTCCTCGGCCCCGATGGTCGACGGCCGGATCCGCGACTCGGCGAAGGCGAGGTCCTCGGGGACAGCGGCGTTGAGGTGGTGGCACACCATCAGCATGTCGAGGTGTTCCTCGGCGGTGTTGACGGTGAACGGCCGCGTCGGGTTGGTCGAGCTCGGCAGCACGTGCGGCTCGGAGACGACGGTCATGATGTCCGGCGCGTGGCCGCCGCCCGCGCCCTCGGTGTGGTACGCGTGGATGCCCCGGCCCGCGATGGCGGCGAGCGTGTCGCCGACGAAGCCCGCCTCGTTCAGCGTGTCCGTGTGGATCGCGATCTGGATGCCGGTCTGGTCGGCGACGGTCAGCGAGGCGTCGATGACGGCCGGGGTCGAGCCCCAGTCCTCGTGCAGCTTGAGGCCGAGCGCGCCACCGCGGATCTGGGAGAGCATCGCCTCGTGGGAGACGGTGTTGCCCTTGCCCAGCAGACCGAAGTTGACGGGGTGGGCCTCCATCGCTTCCAGCATCCGCGCCAGGTGCCAGGGTCCGGGCGTGACGGTGGTCGCCTTGGAGCCCTCGGCGGGTCCGGTACCGCCGCCGATCAGCGTGGTGGTGCCGGAGGCGAGGGCCTCGTCGGCGATCTGGGGGCAGATGAGGTGGACGTGGGCGTCGATGGCTCCGGCCGTGAGGATCCGCCCGTTGCCGGCGATGATCTCGGTCTCGGGGCCGATGACGAGGTCCGGGTGCACCCCGTCCATCGTGTCGGGGTTGCCCGCCTTGCCGATGCCGGTGATCCGGCCGTCGCGGATACCGACGTCGGCCTTGACGATGCCCCAGTGGTCGATGATCACGACGCCGGTGATCACCGTGTCGGGGGTGCCGTCTGCGCGCGTAGCACGGGACTGGCCCATGGACTCGCGGATGACCTTGCCGCCGCCGAACACGGCCTCGTCGCCGGCGAGCCCGGGACCGCCGGAACGGTCCTCCTCGATCTCGACCAGCAGATCGGTGTCGGCGAGCCGGATGCGGTCACCGGTCGTCGGCCCGAACAGGTCCGCGTACGCGGCACGGGAGATCTCAGGCATCGAGGGCACCTCCGGTCTCCCCGCGCAGTCCGGGCACCACACGGGCGCCGGTGAGCGGGACGAGTTCGACGTCGACGGGGATCCCGGGCTCGAAGCGCACGGCGGTGCCGGCGGCGATGTTGAGCCGCTTGCCGCGCGCGGCGCCGCGGTCGAAGTCCAGACCGGGGTTGGCCTCGGCGAAGTGGTAGTGGGAGCCGACCTGGACGGGCCGGTCGGCGGCGTTGAGGACGGTCAGCCGGGTGACCTCGCGGCCCTCGTTGTAGGCAATCGGACCGTCGGCGAACAGGATCTCTCCGGGGATCATCGAGGCCCCCTCAGACGATCGGGTCGTGGACGGTGACGAGCTTGGTGCCGTCCGGGAAGGTCGCCTCGACCTGGACGTCGTGGATCATCTCGGGGATGCCCGCCATGACGTCGTCCCGGGTGAGCAGCTTGCGCCCGGAGGACATGAGCTCGGCGACCGTACGGCCGTCGCGGGCGCCCTCGAGGATGTGCGACGTGATGAGGGCGATCGCCTCGGGGTGGTTCAGCTTGAGGCCACGGGCCCGGCGCTTCTCGGCGACGTCGGCCGCCACGTGGATGAGCAGCCTCTCTTGCTCGTGCGGGGTCAGTTGCACGTCCCACCTCACAGTCCTCGCTCCGGACCGTGCGGGGTCCGGTTGCCGCGGCCACCCGGCAAAGTCCCTGGTGGCGTGGATGGGCAGGCTAGTTGGACCGCATTTCAAGCAAGTTAACCGAGCTGTGATGCTGTGGGACCCGATCCGGTGGAACCCGTTCAGGACTCCGGCCGCGGGGCCGGCATGCTCATCAGCCCGCGCAGACCGTTCTGCAGGACCTCCACCGGCGCCGCACCGAACAGTGCCTGCTGGGCGACGAATCCCTGCACGGTGGCGATCATCGTGCGCGCGACATGTTCCGCGGGAATCTCCGCTCCCATCATTCCGGCTTCCTGGTACGCCTCGACGGCCGCCACCCAGTTCTCGCGCAGCTCGGTGAAGACGTCCCTCAGGACGAGGGCCAGTTCCTCGTTGCGCACGGTCTCCGCCCACACCTGCATCATCAGCCGCGGGAAGAGCGGCTCGCCCTCGACGTCCAGGGACGACCACACGCGCAGCGTCCGTCCCAGGACCAGGCCGACCAGGAGGTCCGGCGGCGGAGGCGGGCTCTGCCGGGTGACGTCGGCGAAGGCCGCGCGGATCTCGCCGAGCACCTCGTTGACGATCGCGGCGATCAGCTCGTCCTTGCCGCTGTAGTAGCGGTACACCGCACCGGCCGAGAGGTCGACCTCCTTCAGCACGTCCTGCATCGACGTGGCGTGGAAGCCGTTGCGTGCGAAGAGGCGCGCGGCGCCGTCGAGGATCTGCCGGCGGCGGGCGTCGAGGTGTTCCTGGGATACGCGGGCCATGGTCCACAAAGTAAAACGAACATTCCTTCTTGACAAGGTTCGACATCGGCAGGATGGTGAGAGGAACCGTAAAACGAACGATCCTTCTTTTTAGCGCCTTCCTTCTGGCGCTCACCTCTCCGAGACCTTCCGAGGGAGACCCCATGTCCACCCCCTCCGCCACACCGCCCAGGAACGCGGCATCCCGGCGCCTGGTCGCGGTCGTCGTGCTCGTCCCCGTACTCGCCGCGCTCGCCCTGTGGGCTTTCGCCTGGCCGGCCGCCCGCACCGCGCCCCGCGACCTGCCGCTCGGCGTGGCCGGACCCGCCGCCGCCACGGCCCAGGTGGAGCGGCAGCTCGCCCGGCAGGACGGCGCGTTCGAGATCCACCGCTACGCCGGCGAGGCCGCCGCACGGGAGGCCGTCGAGGACCGGACCGTATACGGCGCGGTCGTGGTCACGGCCCAGGGACCGAAGCTGCTGACCGCCTCGGCCGCGAGCCCGACGGTCGCCCAGCTGCTCCAGCAGGCGGTGGAGCGACAGGCCGCCGCCGCGGGCACCGAGGTGAGGACGGTCGACGTGGTCCCCGCCCCGCAGACCGACCCGCGTGGCGCGGCCCTGAACGCGAGCGTCCTGCCGCTCGCCCTGGCCGGCATGGCGGCCGGCGCCGCGGTGACCCTGCTCGGGCTGCGCGGCGTCCGCGCCGTGAGCGCCCTGGTCGGCGCCGCCGCCCTGATCGGCGTGATCACGACCGCCCTCGCGCACAGCTGGCTGGAGGTCCTCGCCGGCGACTGGTGGGCGGAGGCCGGGGTGTTCGCCCTGTCGACACTGGCCGTGAGCGCCGCCGTCGCGGGGCTCGCCGCGCTGATCGGCCCCGCGGGCATCGGCCTCGTGTCGTTCGTGGTGATGTTCCTCGGCAATCCGTTCTCCGGGGCGTCCTCGGCCCCGCAGATGCTGCCCGAGCCGGTCGGCACGATCGGCCAGTGGCTGCCGCCGGGTGCGGGCGCGAGCCTGCTGCGCTCGGTGTCGTTCTTCGACGGCGCCGCGGCGACCGGCCCCACCCTCACCCTGGCCTGGTGGGCCGCGCTGGGCCTGGGCGCCGTACTGCTCGGAAGCGCCATGAAGTCACGTACGAAGGACACCGAGTCCGCGACCGGCAGGGAACTCGACAAGCCACTGGCCTCCGTCGGCTGACGCGCCGTCCGGCCCCGTCCGGTCACACCGAACCGACCGTGCACCCCCGCTGTAGCGGACGGGGGTGCACGGTCCTGTTGTTTCGGCGGACCCGAAAGCCGGGTCTAGGAGGGTGCCGCCCCCCGATGCTCGGCCGCGATACCGAACCGCTGCCGTTCGCGGGGAGCGGAAGCGACGCCGCGGACGCTGGAGACCGAGCTGATCACCTGCTCCTCGACGGGCGCGTCGAGGGCGTCGAGTCGCTCGAGGTCAGCTGCGGAGACAAGGGCGACGAGGGGCTTTCCGTGGCGCGTCACGACGACGCGCTCACCGCCGTACACCACGCGATTGATCAGTTCGGCGAGCTCAGCCCTGGCTTGCGTCACCGGAATCTCGTAGGCCATGCTCCCTACATTACGTCATGTACGTCCTGTACATTTTTTACAGGCACCCCGGCAAGGGAGCGTGAGCCATGACCCGACCGTCCGCCCGCTACGTACTGCCCGAGTTCACCGAGCGCACGAGTTACGGCACCAAGACGCAGGACCCGTACTCGAAGCTGCTGGAGGAGCGGATCGTCTTTCTCGGCACGCCGATCGACGACACCTCCGCCAACGACGTGATGGCCCAGTTCATGTATCTGGAACACAAGGACCCCGACCGGGACATCTCGCTGTACATCAATTCGCCCGGCGGCTCGTTCAGCGCCATGTCGGCGGTCTACGACACGATGCGGTACGTCACCTGTGACGTGGAGACGATCTGCCTGGGCCAGGCCGGTTCGGCCGCCGCGGTGCTGCTCGCGTCGGGCACCGAGGGCAAGCGGTTCGCGCTGCCGGGAGCCCGGGTGGTGATCCATCAGCCGGGACTGCCCGAGCCGATCGAGGGCCAGGCGAGCGATCTGGCCATCCAGGCCGACGAACTGACGCGCATTCGGGTCCGCCTGGAGGAGATGCTCGCCCGGCACAGCGCCCGCAGCCGTGAGCAGGTGAGCGAGGACATCGAGCGGGACAAGATCCTCAGCGCCCAGGAGGCGCTGGAGTACGGGCTGGTGGACCGGATCATCCCCAGCCGCAAGACCACCCTCGCTCCGCCCACGGGGAGGTGATCGGCCGGTGCTCCCACCCGAATTGCCGCCACTGCCCGCGCTGACCCGCGCGGAAGGGGAGTTGATCGACCGTTACCTCGACGTGGTCGACCTGCTCGGCCGTATCAACCCGGCGCAGCACGGCGACACCTACCGCGGACTGCGCGCCGCCCAGGCACTGGTCAGCAGGGCGGCCGAGCTCCGGGACGCGCTGGCGCTGATGCATCAGCGCGGCGAGACGGAGCTGCACGCGCCCACGCTGGCGCGTGCGTTGCGCGTGCTGGACGGAGAGCGCCGCACGGCTCGTGTCACGGTGCCGCCGCGCTCCGACAGTTGACGACGCACGAAGACCGGTTCCGGACGTCCCGGCCCTCTGCCGAGGCGTCCGGATCCTTGCTGAAACGGACCAAACGGCGTACCCCCTTTCGGCGTAGCCGTGTCTCCTTTTGCGCACCCGCCGAGGTTGCGCAACGGGCACGGACGCAAGGCGCAATTGGGCGTTCCGTCGCTGGTCCGGGGCTCCTCGGGCCTCTGGACACCTGTCCGGACACGAGGGTGTCCACCCGAACGGGTGAGTGGTGAGTAACACCACAAACCCCCGGTTCCGTTGGGTATTTCGCTCATCCGTGCGTCAAGATCCCTGTCTGACGACAAGCCCCCGCCACAGCGGCGGGGCGGTCCGGGCGGACGCCGAGTCCTGCCGCCGCCCGGATGACCGGTCGACAGGAGTGGATCGGCAGGAGTGGAGGACCCAAGCAAGACGGGTCGCCGGAGCGGACGTTCGTTCGAGCCGAGCAGCCCTTGGGGTGAAGCCGTGGCAACGCGGCCGGGCAACTTCGCCAGCCCGAATCCGACAGGTCATCCTTCACAGGCGGCTGACGAAGGGTTGCGCATGACTGCGCTCAATCGTGTCCCGTCGCTGATGGTCCGGGCCGGTACGGCCTCGGCTCTCACCCTGGCCGCAGTGGGCGGCACCGTGGTCGCCCCCGGCTTCGCCTCCGAGGCCGAAGCCGCGACGCCGGCGAGGAAGGCACTTCAGGTCGCGGCCTCCAAGCAGGGCTCCCCGTACAAGTGGGGCGCCGTGGGGCCGAACAGGTTCGACTGCTCCGGGCTCACGCTGTACTCGTACAAGAAGGCGGGCAAGAAGCTCCCCCGTACGGCGTCCCAGCAGTACAACAAGACCCGCCACATCTCCGCCGGCAACCGCAAGGCCGGAGACCTGGTGTTCTTCCACTCGGGGTCGAACGTCTACCACGTCGGCATCTACGCCGGGAAGGGAAAGATCTGGCACTCCCCGAAGAGCGGGGACGTCGTGAGGCTGCAGAAGATCTGGACCAAGAGCGTCTGGTACGGCCGGGTCAAGTGACCTCCCCGGGGGCGGTGGCGGCGGCCTGACCCGCCGTCACCGCCCCCGGGGCCCCGGCGCCTCAGAGGGCCGACAGCGGCCCGGCGAGGAGCGCCGCACCGAAAGCCGTCAGCGCGACGCCGGTGACGAGCGTGACCGCGCGGGCGGCCCGCGGCCTGCGCAGCCACCTGCCGAGCCGGTCCACCAGCAGGGCGACGACCTGGAACCACACCATCGCGATCGCCAGGACGATCAGGGCGAGCAGCAGTGTCCGGGGCAGCGCCGGAGCGCCCGCGGGCACGAACTGCGGCAGCACGCTGAGGAAGGTGAGGGACGCCTTCGGGTTGAGGGCGTTGGTCACGAAGCCCTGCCGCAGCGGTCGGGCGGTGGAATCCTCCGGTGTGTCGGCCACGTCGGTGTGCCGCTGCCGCAGCGTCTGGACGCCCAGGTACAGCACATAGACGCCGCCCACCACCTGAAGCGCCCGGAACAGCGCCGGCACGGCGGCCAGAACGGCGGCGACTCCCACCACCGCCAGCGTCACATGGACCAGCAGCCCCGCCCCGATCCCGAGCGCACAGGCGATGCCGGCCCGGCGGGAGACGAGGGCGTTGCGTACGACGACGGTGAAGTCGGCCCCGGGCATGGCGACCAGGCCGGCCGAGACCCCGGTGAAGGCGATGAGCTGAGCGTCCATGCCGCCAGCGTGCCGTGCGGAAGCCTTCAGCAGGTATGTCGAATATTCTGGGGAACCCTAAAGCATTCGTTAAGGCAGCACAGGTCAGGGCCGTCAAAGGCGGACGGTCACCGGCAGTCAGGGAGCCCGCATGTACGACCCGACCCGCCTCGCCGCCCTGGTGGCGGTCGCGGAGGCGGGTTCGATCACCCGGGCCGCCGAACGGCTCGGGTACACCACACCGGCGCTCTCCCAGCAGCTGGCCAAACTGGAGCGCGAGGCGGGCACCGCCCTGCTGGTACGGCACCACCGCGGAGCACGGCTGACGGGTGCGGGCGAGCTGCTGGTGGCCCGGGCGCGGCGGGTGCTCGACGAACTGGAGCGCGCCCGGCACGAACTGGCCCGGCTGAGCGGCCTGTCCGGCGGGACGCTCCGGCTGGGCACCTTCCAGACCGCCGGCATCCATCTGCTGCCGCCCGCCCTCAGCGCCTTCCGCCGGGCGCATCCGGACGTGGAGCTGACGGTCGCCGACTACGAACCGTCGGCCGGTGTCTCCGCCGTGGCGGCCGGCGAGGTCGATCTGGCCCTCACCCACGCCTACGCGCCCGGCGACCCGCTCCCGCTCCCGTCCGCCGTCCGTATCGAGCCGATCCTCGTCGAGGAGCTGGTCCTGGTCTCCGCTCCGGGCCACGCCCTGACCAGCGGGACGGCGCGACTGCCCCTGGCCGAACTCGCCGGGCAGCCCCTGATCAGCATGGCGCCGGACGCTCCGGCCCGGCGCGGCGTCGAGGCCCTGCTGGCCCGGTCCGGGGCCACGCCCTCGGTACGGGTCCCGACGCCGGGTTACCTCCTGGTGTGCGCGCTGGCCAGTGCGGGACTCGGGGTCGCGGTCGTACCGGAGATGGTGGCGCGCACGTCGGTCACGCCGGTCGGGGTGCGGGCACTGGAGGGCGGAGACCTGCGCCGCACGGTCTCGGTCGCCTTCCGCAGCGAGGAGACGGCACCTGCGGCGGACGCCTTCCGAGCACTGCTGCGCGGCACGTTCGGTCGGGCAGGACAGCCTTGAGCGACCCTGGCGAAGTCGGCTGCGGTTCCGGCGACGCCGCCTGCGCGCAACCAGCGGAGCGCTACGGCTGGCCGGCCGCCGGCGCCGCCGCCGGCACGATCCACGGCAGCTCGATGGACACGGTCTTGCCGCCCTCCCGCGTGGGCCGCACCCTCAGCTTGCCGCCGCACTCCGCGGTCAGCCAGCGGATGATGACCAGGCCTCGGCCGTTGTCCTGCTGGACGGCGGCCGGCAGGCGTTTGGGGAACCGCGGGTGACTGTCGGTCACCCCGATGCGCAGGTGTTCGTCACGGTCGAGCTCGATGTCCACCCGGAAGGTGGGTGACTGCCCCAGGGTGTGCTGTACGGCGTTGGTGGTGAGTTCGGACACGATCAGCCGGATGGTCTCAGCCGCTTCGGTCTCCGGCGGCAGTCCCCACTCCGCGAGGGTGGAGACCACGTAGGCCCGGGCCGCGGAGACCGAGGCGGGATCGCTCGGCAGAGTGACGGATGCTTCCAGGTGATCTGCCATGGCGACGTCGTCCCTTTCCCAACGGGACCGCAGTCCGACACGGAGCGGATGGTTCGAGTACGGTCCCGGACTGGTGCTTCGTCGCCAGACTGCCATTACCAGGGCCGTCAGGGTGCCGATCCACCAAGATATGCATATATCTGTCGCTCGAAGCGGTGAACTCTGCGACGGCAGACCGTATTTGGGCGGCCCGGTTGGAGTAAGGAGTTGCCCATGCAGCATGGCCCCGCGGTACGCCGCCGGAAACTGGGCGCGGAACTGCGTGCGTTGCGCACCAGTGCCGGGCTCACCAGTGGTGAGGCGGCCCGGCTGGTGGGCTGGCACCAGTCCAAGGTGAGCCGGATCGAAACCGGCGCCAGCGGGGTGAAACCGGCCGATGTGCGGTTACTGCTCGACGCGTACGGCGTACGGGACGCCCAACTACGGGAGCTGCTCCTGGTGTTGGCGGGCTCCGACGAGGGTGGCGACCGGCATCACTGGTGGCACGCGTACCGCGGAGTGCTGCCGCCGACGTACCGGGATTTCATCAGCCTGGAGTCCCAGGCGAGCGCGATGCGCACGCTGGAGACCTCCGTGGTGCCCGGGCTGCTGCAGACGCCCGAGTACGCCCGGGCGGTGACCCGGGCCGCGGTGAGCGGACTCGCCGACGAACCCGGCGCCGCCGACGAACGGCTCGACGCACTGGTCGCGGTCCGTCTGGCCAGGCAGGACGTACTGCACGCCGATCCGCCGCTGCAACTGAGCGCGGTGCTCGACGAGGCGGTGCTGCACCGGGAGATCGGCGGGCCCGAGGTGATGGCGCGGCAACTGGGGCAGCTGGTGGTGGCGGCGCGTCTGCCCCAAGTCAGGCTGCAGATCCTGCCGTTCAAGGCCGGTGAACATATCGGCATCACCGGGCCTTTCGTTATCTTCTCATTTTCGAGCACTTCTGATCTGGATGTGGTTGTTCTCGACCACTTGACGAGTAGCCTCTACCTCGAACGGAAAGAAGACCTCCGGGCCTACACGGAGGCCTTCAACGCCCTTCGGATCCACGCCCTTTCGCCCGAGGAATCGCTGGATTACATCGCCGCGCTAGCCGGCGTTGCGTAAGGAGGCACCATGACCGCACTGCCTCGGAATGTCACCTCAAGTACCGCTCTGACCGGTGCGCGATGGCTGCGCAGCAGCTACAGCACGGGAGCGAACAACTGCGTCGAGACGGCACGGACGCACTCCGGTCCCTGGATCGGACTGCTCGCCGTGCGCGACTCCAAGGATCCCGCCGGACCCGCGCTGCTCTTCTCCCCCGAGAGCTGGGCGGAGTTCACGGCCGCGTTCCAGTCCTGACAGCCCCTACTTCTGTTCAGTTCAAATTTCTGATCAGACCCGACCGGATCTGATCAGTTCCAGCAGATGTGAGGGCACGGCCGTGTCACGCCGACTCATGGTCGTGTCTCGCGGATCACCCGTACAGCGCGTTCGATCTGCCCCTCGGTGAGGTCCGCGCGGGCGGTCAGCCTCAGCCGTGAGATGCCGTCGGGGACGGAAGGAGGACGGAAGCAGCCCACGGCGAGGCCCGCCGCCCGGCACTCGGCCGCCCAGCGCACGGCCCCCTCCGGGGACGGCGCGCGCACGGAGACGACCGCGGCGTCCGGACGTACCGCTTCCAGGCCCGCGGCGGTCAGGCGTGCGTGGAGTTCGCGTGCCACCGCGCGTGCCCGCGCGGCCCGCTCCGGCTCGCGCCGCAGCAACCGCAGTGCCGCCAGGGCCGCGCCCGTCGCCGCGGGGGCGAGACCGGTGTCGAAGATGAACGTCCGGGCCGCGTTGACCAGGTGGTCGATCACCCGCGCTGGGCCGAGGACGGCGCCGCCCTGGCTGCCGAGCGACTTGGACAGCGTGACCGTCACGACGACGTCACCGGCGCCCGCCAGCCCCGACGCCTGCGGGGCGCCGCGGCCGCCGTCGCCGAGCACGCCCAGCCCGTGCGCGTCGTCCACGACCAGCCCGGCCCCGTGCTCCCGGCAGGCCTCGGCGAGCCCGGCGAGCGGGGCCGCGTCGCCGTCGACGGAGAAGACGGTGTCGGACACGACGACGGCCGGACCGTCATGCGTCTGGAGCGCCTTGCGCACGGCGTCCGGTTCGGCGTGCGCGACGACCTGGGTGGTACCGCGGGCCAGTCGGCAGCCGTCGATCAGCGAGGCGTGGTTGCCCGCGTCCGAGACGATCAGCGAGCCGTGCGGCGCCAGCGCGGTGACCGCCGCCAGGTTGGCCGCATAGCCGGAGGAGAAGACCAGCGCCGCCTCGAAGCCGCAGAAGTCGGCCAGCTCGCGCTCCAGCTCGGCATGGAGTTCGGTCGTGCCCGTGACGAGCCGGGACCCGGTCGCGCCGCCGCCCCACGCCCGCGCGGCCCGCGCCGAGCCCTCGGTGACCTCGGGGTGGCGGGCCAGGCCCAGGTAGTCGTTGCTCGCCAGGTCGAGGAGCGGCGAGTCGGCGGGGCGGGGGCCCAGCGTCCGTACGAGTCCGGCGCGGCGGCGCAGCTCCGCCTGCTCGTCGATCCAGCCGAACGCCATGGCTCCTCCGGGCTTTTGTAGGCAGTGCACAGACACTAGCCGCACGATCCGCCACCCACGGTGTGGCAATACCCACACATCGAAGTGACAGGGTTGTCCGAAGTCTCCTTGGCTCGGAGCCCCTCCGTACGTCAGGATCAGCTCCCATGGACCTGCTGAACACGCTGGTGGACAAGGGGCTTCGGCGCGAGCTGCCGACCCGCGAGGAAGCCTTGGCCGTCCTCGCCACTTCCGACGACGACCTGCTCGATGTGGTGACCGCGGCCGGAAAGGTGCGCCGGCACTGGTTCGGCCGACGGGTGAAACTCAACTATCTGGTCAACCTCAAGTCGGGCCTGTGCCCGGAGGACTGCTCCTACTGCTCCCAGCGGCTCGGCTCGACCGCCGGCATCCTCAAATACACCTGGCTCAAGCCCGACGAGGCCTCCCAGGCCGCGGCCGCCGGTTTGGCGGGTGGCGCCAAGCGGGTCTGTCTGGTGGCGTCCGGGCGCGGGCCGACCGACCGGGACGTGGACCGGGTCTCCGACACCATCAAGGCGATCAAGGACCAGAACGAGGGCGTCGAGGTGTGCGCCTGCCTCGGTCTGCTCTCCGACGGCCAGGCCGAACGGCTGCGCGAGGCGGGCGCGGACGCCTACAACCACAACCTCAACACCTCCGAGGGCACGTACGCGGAGATCACGACCACCCACACGTACGCCGACCGGGTGGACACCGTGCAGAAGGCGCACGCGGCAGGGCTGTCCGCCTGCTCCGGCCTCATCGCGGGCATGGGTGAGAGCGACGAGGACCTGGTCGACGTCGTCTACTCGCTGCGTGAGCTGGACCCGGACTCGGTGCCGGTCAACTTCCTGATCCCCTTCGAGGGCACGCCCCTCGCCAAGGAGTGGAACCTCACCCCGCAGCGCTGCCTGCGGATCCTGGCGATGGTGCGCTTCGTGTGCCCGGACGTCGAGGTCCGTATCGCGGGTGGCCGCGAGGTGCATCTGCGCACGATGCAGCCGCTCGCCCTGCACCTGGCCAACTCGATCTTCCTCGGCGACTACCTCACCAGCGAGGGCCAGGCGGGCAAGGCCGACCTGGAGATGATCGCGGACGCCGGGTTCGAGGTGGAGGGCGCCGGTGAGGTGACGCTGCCCGAGCACCGGGTGACGGCCGGGGGCGGGTGCGGGTCGCAGGCAGGCGCCGGATGCGGTTCGCACGACGAGGGCGCGGGCTGCGGGTCGTCGCCGGAGAGCGCCGGGTGCGGGTCGCACGAGGGCGGCGGTGTGTGCGGTACGGCTCCTGCCGCGCCGGCCGGCGAGCCGCGCACCGACCTGGTCGCGGTGCGCCGCCGGGGCGCCGGAACGGACCTCGCGCCCAATGCCTGACCCGCGCCCCGTGCCCGACCTGAGCGTGCCCGAGCTGCTGGAGCTCGACCGGCGGCACGTCTGGCATCCGTACGGCCCCATGCCCGGCCGCATCGAGCCGCTGGTCGTGGAGTCGGCGAGCGGGGTGCGGCTGAAGCCGGCGGACGGTTCGGGCGAACTGGTCGACGGCATGTCCTCATGGTGGTCGGCCATCCACGGCTACAACCACCCGGTGCTCAACGAGGCCGCGCACGAGCAGCTGTCCCGCATGAGCCATGTGATGTTCGGCGGGCTCACGCACGAGCCCGCCGTACGCCTGGCGAAGCTCCTTGTCGACATGTCGCCCGACGGCCTGGAGCATGTGTTCCTCGCCGACTCCGGGTCGGTGTCGGTCGAGGTCGCGGTCAAGATGTGCCTGCAGTACTGGCGTTCGCTGGGCCGCCCCGGCAAGCAGCGGCTGCTGACCTGGCGCGGCGGCTACCACGGCGACACCTGGCAGCCGATGTCGGTGTGCGACCCCGAGGGCGGGATGCACGAGCTGTGGACCGGGGTGCTCCAGCGCCAGGTGTTCGCGGACCCGCCGCCGGTGGAGTACGAGGAGTCGTACGCCGAGCAGCTGCGGTCGCTGATCGAACGGCACGCGCACGAACTGGCGGCGGTGATCGTCGAGCCGGTCGTACAGGGCGCGGGCGGGATGCGGTTCCACTCCCCCGCGTATCTGCGGGTGCTGCGGGAGGCGTGCGACGCGCACGACGTGCTGCTGGTGTTCGACGAGATCGCGACCGGGTTCGGGCGCACGGGCGCGCTGTTCGCCGCGGACCACGCGGCGGTGACGCCGGACGTGATGTGCGTGGGCAAGGCGCTGACCGGCGGCTATCTGACGATGGCGGCGACACTGTGCACGTCCCGCGTGGCCGACGGGATCTCGCGGGGCGAGGTGCCGGTGCTCGCGCACGGCCCGACCTTCATGGGCAATCCGCTGGCGGCCGCGGTGGCCTGCGCCTCGATCGAGCTGCTGCTCGGCCAGGACTGGCTGGCCGAGGTCAAGCGGATCGAGGCGGGTCTGCGCGACGGCCTGGCCGCCGCGTCGGACATTCCGGGCGTGGCGGACGTACGCGTCCTCGGCGCCATCGGTGTCGTCCAACTCGACCATCCCGTCGACATGCAGGCGGCGACGGCGGCCGCCGTGCGCGAGGGCGTGTGGCTGCGGCCGTTCCGGGACCTCGTCTACACGATGCCGCCGTACGTCACGGGCGACACGGACGTGGCACGGATCGCCCGCGCGGTGTGCGCGGCCGCGCGGGAGGGATGACATGCCGGTACTGGTGATCACGGGCACGGGCACGGAGGTCGGCAAGACGGTCACGACGGCCGCGGTCGCCGCGGCCGCGGTCGCCGCGGGCCGGTCGGTGGCGGTGCTGAAGGCCGCGCAGACGGGCGTGGCGCCGGACGAGCTCGGCGACGCGGAGGAGGTCGCGCGGCTCGCGGGCACGGTGACGACCGCGGAAGTCGCCCGCTATCCCGAGCCGTTGGCCCCTGCCACGGCCGCGCGCCGGGCCGGCCGCCCGCCGGTGCGTCCGCACGAGATCGCCGACGCCGCCGCCAAGCTGGCCGCCGAGCACGACCTGGTGCTGGTGGAGGGGGCGGGCGGGCTGCTCGTCCGCTTCGACGAGACGGGCGGCACGCTGGCGGACGCCGCCGAGCTGATGGCGGCGCCGGTCCTGGTGGTGGCGTCGGCGGGCCTCGGCACGCTGAACACGACGGAGCTGACCGCGCGTGAACTGCGGGGCCGGCGACTGGACTTGCTGGGCGTGGTGATCGGCAGCTGGCCCGAGGCACCGGATCTGGCGTCGCGCTGCAATGTGGCGGATCTGCCGGAGGTGGCTGGGTCGCCGCTGCTGGGCGCGGTGCCGGCGGGGGCGGGGGCGCTGGCGCCCGCCGACTTCCGCGGCGCGGCGCCGGGTTGGCTGGCGCCGCGGCTGTTCGGGACGTGGGACGCGGAGGGGTTCCGGGGGCGGGTGGCGCCCTGAGGTGTGCCGGTGTTGGACTGCCCGAGGCATCTTGAGGCGGACGTGGCCGCCGACGGACCGGACACGGCTCTGTGGACCCTCGGGCCGGTACTCATGATGCCGGCCCGCCCGGAGCGGGACGCCGCTTTCGAGCACCGGATGACTCGGGAGACATGGGCGTGCCTGGCAAATCTCGCCGGGCGCGCCCGTACCTTCTCCGGTACCTAGACAGCCTCGCTCTCGTCGCTCTCGGCGAGGAGCCGGACCAGCTCGATGCGGGAGCGGATGCCCAGGCGGGTGAAGACGCCTCGCAGGTGGTGGTCGATGGTGCGCGGGCTGAGGGCCAGGCGGCCCGCGATCTCGCGGTTGGTCGCGCCCTCCGCCGCCATCCGCGCGACCAGAAGCTGTTGTGCCGTGAGACGGGCGACGCCGGCGTCGGGGCCGGCCGGCACGGGGGCTGCCGGGGTGCCGAGGGCGCGGAGTTCGGTGCGGGCCTGGGCCGCGCAGTGCGGGGCGCCGAAGGAGTCGAAGGCTTCCAGCGCGCTGTGCAGGCGGTCGCGGGCCTCCGTACGGCGACGCAGTCGGCGCAGGGCGCTGCCGAACAGGAGCTCCGTGCGGGCACGTTCGAAGTCGCGGGTGCCATGGGAGTGCAGGTCGAGTGCCGTGCGGTAGTGCTCGACGGCTTCCTCCCCCGGAGCGAGCAGGGCGCGGCAGCGGGCGCTGAGGGCCAGGTCGTCGGGGCTGCGCACGGTGCTCGCCCAGCGGTGGTAGTCGGCGTGCGCGACCCGGGCGACCCTCGTGTCCCCCGTGCGGACGGCGGCCTCCACGTAGTGCGGGGTGGCCAGGTGGCGGACGGCCCGGTGGCCGTGTCCGGGCCCGAACCCGGCGAGGGCGCGCAGCCGGGCCGCCGCCGCGGCGAAGCGGCCGCTGCTCAGGTCGAGGAAGGCGAGCGCCCACTGGGCGAGGGCGGCGGGCAGGCCCAGCCCGTGGGTGAGGGCGTACGACCGCGCGGTCGCGGCGCGTTCGTGGCAGACCTCGGCGTCTCCGGTGAGCGCCGCGAACATCGCGAGGGCGGCCTGCAGATGACAGGCGCCGTTGTCCTGACCGGTGGCGTGGGCCTGCCACAGCGCGTCGGCCGCTGCGGCCTCGCCGGCCCTGGGGCGCCCCGTCCAGAAGTCGGCGTACGCGCGGAACTCCATGGCCTGCGGCACGGTCACCGGGGTACCCAGCGCCCTCGCGGAGGCGGCCGCGCGGACGGTCGCGGTGACCGCGCGGGTGTGGTCGCCGAGGAGCAGCGCGGCGATCCCGGCGTGGATCAGGACGGTGGGGTCACCGCCCGGCCCACACCTGCCTGCCGCCGCCTTCAGCAGGTCCCGCGCGTCCTCGTACCGCCCGTCGAAGGCGGCCACGAGCCCGGCCAACGTGCCGGGCGGCACGAGACCGTGCCGATCGGCGACCCGGGCGGCCTCACGCAGACGGCGTACGTCTCCGGTGTAGATGGCGGCTTCGGTGACTCGGGCGAGGAGGTGGGCGGCCGGGGTGGAGGCCCCGGGGAGGGGCGCCGTGAGGGTGGAGGTATGGGTGGGGGTCGGCGTGACAGTGGGTGACGCGGCGGGGGCTATGGGCTGGGAGGCGTTGTGCCCTGTGGGCTGGGAGGCGTTGCGCGCTGTGGGCCGGGAGGAGTTGTGCGCTGTCGGCCGGGAGGCCCTCGCCGCCGAGCCCGCCGACCGCAGAACGGCGTCGTCAGCGGCGACTGCGCAGCCTGCGCCATCCACACCGCCGGGGTCCGAAGCAGCCGAAGCGGAGGGCACCACCAGGCCCGTCGACACCACGGCCTCCGCCACACCCGTGGGCTTCGCTACCCCCGCCGCGCCCTTCGGCCTCGCGACGCCCGACGCGCCCGTGGGCCCCACAACTTCCGGCACACCCGAGGGCTTCGCCACCCCCGCCGCGCCCTTCGGCCCCGCGACCCCCGACACACCCGTGGACCCCGCAACCTCCGCCACGCCCATGCGCTGCGCGACGCCCGACACCCCCGTGGCCTCCACAACCTCCGCCACACCCGAGGGCTCCGTTACCCCCGCCGCGCCCTTCGACCCCGCGACGCCTGACGCCCCCGTGCGCCCCACAACCTCCGCCACGCCCATGCGCTGCGCGACGCCCGACCCACCGACGGGCTCCACAACTTCCGCCACACCCGTGGGCTCCGTTACCCCCATCGCACCCTTGGGCCACGCGACGCCCGACACACCCTTGGGCCCCGCGACGCCCGACACACCCGGGGGCCCCACGACGCCTGTCACACCCGCGGGCTTCGCAGCCTCCGCCACACCCGTGGGCCCCGCGACGACCGACACACCGCTCGGCCCCGCGACACCCGCCACACCCGTCGCCCCACCAATCTCCGCCACACCCGTCGCCCCCACGACCGCGCCCCCCTCCGCCACGGCCCGCACCACCCCCATCAACAACGCGTCGAACGCCTCCGCGGCGTTCCCCGCCCGAAGGGCCAGCACCCCGCTCAACGCGTCGTCGGAGACGGTCGCCGCCAGCCTGCGCGCCCGGTCGCCGTCGCCCGACCGCCAGGCGTACGCGGCGGCCCGGGCCAGCAGGCGGGCCTGCTCGGACGGGTCGGGGCACAGCGTTGCGGCCCGCTCGGCCAGCGCGCGTGCCACCGACAGTCGACCCGCCTCCCCCGCCTTGCCCGCGGCGGCGCCGAGCTCCGCCGCCAGGCGTGCGCTGGGGCCGAGCGCCCCCGCGCCCCGGTGCCAGGAGCGCCACGGCGTCTCGCCCTCGCCGCGCAGCACGCGGGCCAGCAGGCGGTGGACGTCGCGGCGGTCGGCCGGGGAGCCCGTCTCGTAGGCCGCGATCCGCATCCAGGCGTCGCGGAACACCACCCCGCCCGCTCCCGCGTGCGCGACCCCGGCCGCCTCGGCGGCGTCCAGCAGCCGGGTGTCGAGGCGGGCGGCCACGACGGCACGCGGGAAGGCGTCGGTGGGGACGGGGTACTGGTCGGCCGCGGCGAGGAGCAGCAGCAGGCGCGTGTCGTCGGGCAACGCCCTGATCTCCGCCCGGCGTTCACGCAGCAGGGACGGGGCCAGTTCGGCCGGCTCCGTGGGCAGCGGGTCGACGCCCGTCGCCTGGCGGTCGGTCAGGCACGGGGCCAGTTCGGCGGCGGCGCGCGGATCGCCGTGCACGGCACGCAGCACGCGGACGCGGACCCCTTCCGGAAGGAGGGCGTCCGGCTGTCGCCACGCGTCCGTGCGCCGCAGTGGCGAAGTGCGGTCGAGGGGCGGGGGGTTCACCGGAGTCACCACACAAATGACGTTACTGGCGAGTTAATTGAACCGTAAAGACCGGCGATTTCACCGATGCGGCGCGCGTAGACCCGGCTCGACACTCCTGACAACCCCACACGTTTCAGGAGGCATCATGCAGCGCACCACGCGTCGCATCGCCATGGCCTGTTCGGCCCTGGCCACCACGCTCCTTCTGTCACTGTCCCTCTCCCCCACACCCGCGCACGCCGCGACCCACGACCCCGTCGTCTTCGTGCACGGCCTCAGCAGCTCGGCGAGCAGCTGGGACGACTGGGTCGGCTACTTCAAGGCCGACGGCTACAGCGCCTCCGAGCTGGACGCGTTCTCGTACGACTGGGCCCAGTCGAACGCCACCACCGCCCAGCAGCTCTCGACCGAGATCAGAAACGTGCTCGCCCGGACCGGCGCCTCGAAGGTCGACGTGGTGGTCCACTCCATGGGCGCGCTCAGCTCCCGCTACTACCTCAAGAACCTCGGCGGGACGTCGTACGTCGACGACTTCGTCTCCACGGCCGGCGTGAACCACGGCACGTCCACCGCCTCGTGGTGCGCGTGGCTGTACACCTCGTGCGCGGAGATGAACACCGGCAGTTCGTTCCTGGCCTCCCTGAACTCCGGCGACGAGACCCCGGGCAGCGTGTCGTACGCGAGCTACTGGTCGAACTGCGACGACGCGCTCACACCCGACACCACCGCGATCCTCAGCGGCGCCACGAACGTCGAGGTCGGCTGTGTGTCGCACACCGACATGAACAACGACCACGGCGTGTACGAGCAGGTCCGGGACTTCATCGGCTGAGGCCGAGCCCGCCTGAACGACACCACACGACAGCCACAGGACAGCAGTACGACGGCCGCGCGACGGTCACAGCGACAGCGGGGGGTGCGCCGGGCCCGTACGGGGGAGAATCGGGAGTGAGTCCCCTTCCGTCCGGGAGGTACCCATGGCCCTACGGTCCCTACGGCCCACCGGCTCCGGCAAGGTGTCACGGGATGCCGTGCACCACCCGCTGTTCGCCCGTTTCTACGCCCGGCTCAGCGTCAACGCCGAGTCCCGGATGGGCATGGGCGACATCCGCGAACGGCTGCTGGCCGGGCTGTCCGGCCGGGTGATCGAGATCGGCGCGGGCAACGGCCTGAACTTCGCCCACTACCCGAGCGCGGTCTCGGAAGTCGTCGCCATCGAACCGGAGCGCCTGCTGCGGAAGTTGGCGGTGGAGTCCGCGCTGCGCGCCGGGGTGCCGGTGGACGTGGTGCCGGGTGCTGCGGAGGCGCTGCCGGTCAAGAGCGAGGCCTTCGACGCGGTGGTGCTCTCCCTGGTGCTGTGCAGTGTGCGGGACGTGCCGCGGGCGCTCGGTGAGGTACGGCGGGTGCTGCGGCCCGGCGGTGTCGTGCGGTTCTTCGAGCACGGCCGGGGCGGCGGGCCCGCGATGCACTTCACGCAGCGCGCGCTGGACCGGACGGTGTGGCCGCTGGTGAGCGGCGGCTGCCATGTCTCGCGCGAGCCGCTCGCCGCGTTGCGGACGGCCGGGTTCGAGCTCGGCCCCGTCCGGCGGGTGATGATGCCGGAGAAGGGGCCGGTGCTCCCGTCGTCGTACTGCGTACTGGGCACGGCGTGGCGGCCGGCCGAGGAGCGGCCCGTCTGATCACAGGCTCCACTGGCGCAGTTCGCGGGCGATGTCCTCGACCGAGGCCTCCCCGCTCTTGACCAGCCGGGCCAGGTCACGCACCTGTTCGGGCGAGGTGACGACCTTGAGGCCGCTGGCGACCAGGTAGGCGTAGGCCACGGCGGAGGCGAACAGCGCGTTGGAGCGCTCCAACGCCGGGACGTGGATGAGCAGTTGGAGCAGGGCCGCGGCGCGGGCCTGCGGGCTGTCGTAGACGGGGATGTCGAATATCTCGGCCTGATGGCGGGCGACGGCGGCGACGAGAGCTCCCCAGTCGGTGACCTGAGGGTCCCCGGGTGTGCGCTTCTCGGCGAGCATCAGCAGCCAGGCAAGGTCGATGGTCAGATTGCTCAACGGATCAGCGGCGACCTTCGCGCTCCGCGCCGAATTCCTCGGCGAAGACGGACTCGTACTGCTTCATGAAATCGGCGGCGGCGTCCACGAAGGTGTGGCCGACCTCCCCGGTGTCCTTTCTGACCAGCTCCTCGATGTAGCGGTTGACGCTCATCCCACGGGCCAGGGCACGTTCGCGAGCGGCGCGGGCCGTGCCCTCGTCGACTCTCACGTTCAGCTGGGTCTTCGCCATACCTAGAAGCTAGCGCTCGGATGCTAGCAACGGCAAGGGGGCCCAAGGGGTGAAGGGTGCCCCTTACATCGATATCAGGGGCCCGACCTGGGACGGAGACCGACCGGGACCTACGAGGGATACCAGGTGTGGGGTGGATCACATTACGCTCGGCTGGGACGAGGAGTCCGTGACGTCCGCGAGGAGGCGGTCTTGTCCAACGCAGCTGCGGAGCACGCCCCGAACCCCGCGTCGGCCGACGGGATCGCGGCCCGCGCCCGCGGTCTGACCAAGGCCTACGGCTCGGGCGAGACGACCGTGCTCGCCCTCGACTCGGTGGACGTGGACATCGCGCGCGGCCGCTTCACGGCGGTCATGGGGCCGTCGGGTTCCGGGAAGTCCACGCTGATGCACTGCCTCGCGGGCCTCGACAACGTCTCGGCCGGGCAGGTGTGGCTCGGCGACACCGAGATCACCGGGCTGCGGGAGCGCGAGCTGACCCGGCTGCGGCGGGACCGGATCGGCTTCATGTTCCAGTCGTTCAACCTCATCCCGACCCTGAACGCGGCCGAGAACATCACCCTGCCCATGGACATCGCCGGCAAGAAGCCGGACGAGAAGTGGCTGGACCAGGTCATCGACACGCTGGGCCTGCGCGATCGCCTCAAGCACCGGCCGTCCCAGCTCTCCGGCGGCCAGCAGCAGCGCGTCGCCTGTGCCCGCGCGCTGGCCTCCCGGCCCGAGCTGATCTTCGCCGACGAGCCCACCGGCAACCTCGACTCGCGGGCCGGTCTGGAGGTGCTCGGCTTCCTGCGGGAGGCCGTGGACCAGCTGGGGCAGACCGTGGTCATGGTCACCCACGACCCGGGCGCCGCCGCCCACTCCGACCTGGTGCTCTTCCTCGGGGACGGGCGGATCGTCGACGAGATGGAGCGGCCGACGGCGGAAGCCGTGCTGGAGCGGATGCGCCTCTTTGCCGGGGGTGACCCGCAGACCCCCGGCTTCGACGTGGTCCGCGGCCGGTCCGACGGCAGCGGTCCCCCGCCAGGAGCGATTCCCACCACCGGCAACCCGTCGCCCGAGGAGCCCTGACCCGTGCTGAAGGCGACCCTCAGGAGCTTCCTCGCCCACAAGGGGCGGCTGCTGCTCTCCGCCCTGGCGGTGATCCTGTCCGTGGCGTTCGTCGCGGGCAGCCTGATCTTCTCGGACACCGTCAGCCGCACCTTCGACCGGCTCTTCGCCTCGACCGCCGCCGACGTCACCGTGACCCCGAGGGAGACCCTCGACGAGACGGTGCCCTCCGGCCAGACCCTGACCCTGCCGGCCTCGCTCGCCGACCGCCTGTCCCAGGTCCAGGGCGTCGCGGCGGCCCGCGCCGAAGTCGACGTGGAGGGCCTCACCGTCGCCGACGAGAACCGCGAGTCGGTGGGCCCGACCACCGGCGCCCCCACGATCGGCACCGCGTGGAACCCGACCGAGCGCAGCCCCGTGGAGCTCACCTCGGGCCACGCCCCGCAGGGCGACGGGCAGGCCCTGATCGACGCGGACACCGCCGACAGCAAGGACGTGCGGGTCGGCGACCGGCTCACGGTCATCGGGCAGGAGGGCTCCTTCCCGGTCGAGGTCGTCGGCATCGTCACCTTCACCACCACCAACCCCGGTGCCGCACTGGTCTTCTTCGACACCGCGACCGCGCAGACGAAGCTGCTGGGCGACCCGCGGGGCGCCACCGGCATCTCGGTGGACGCGGCCGAGGGCGTCAGCGACGCGGAGCTCAAGCGGCGCGTGGCCGACGCGCTCGGGTCCGACGCCGGCAGCTACGAGCTGCGCACCGCCGACGAGCAGGCCAAGTCGGACGTGGAACAGCTGGGCGGATTCCTCGACATCATCAAGTACGTCATGCTCGGCTTCGCCGGGGTCGCGGTCCTCGTCGGCGTGTTCCTGATCGTCAACACGTTCTCGATGCTGATCGCCCAGCGCACCCGCGAGCTGGGCCTGCTGCGTGCACTGGGCGCCGACCGGCGCCAGGTGCGGCGCTCGGTCCTCACCGAGGCGCTGCTGCTCGGGCTGGTCGGCTCGACGCTGGGCCTCGCCGCCGGCATCGGGCTGGCCGTCGGACTCATCGAGCTGATGGGTCTGATGGGCATGAACATCAGGGCGAACGAGATGGTCGTCGGGTGGGTGACCCCGTTCACCGCCTACGTCGTCGGCCTCGGCGTCACCTTCGTCGCGGCGTACCTGCCGGCGCGGCGCGCGGCCGGTGTCTCGCCCATGGCGGCCCTCGCTGACGCCGAGATCGCCGAGATCGGGCGGCCGCTGCGGCTGCGCGCGGTGGCGGGCTCCGTAGTCGGCGCGGCCGGCGCGGCGGCGCTCGTGGGCTGTGCCGTGTCGTCGAAGACGTCGTCGGCGGCGTCCCTGCTGGGTCTCGGCGTACTGCTGACCCTCGTCGCGACCGTGATCGCGGGGCCGCTGCTCGTACGGCCCGTGATCCGGGTGCTCGGCGGGGCGTTCCCGGCGCTGTTCGGCTCGGTCGGCCGGATGAGCCAGCGCAACGCCCTGCGCAATCCGCGCCGCACCGGGGCCACGGCGGCCGCCCTGATGGTGGGCCTCGCGCTGGTCGGCGGGATGTCGGTGGCCAGCGCTTCGATGACCAAGTCGTTCGACGAGCAGATCGACAAAACGCTCGGCGCCGACTTCGTGGTGCAGAACAGCAACTTCGTGCCCTTCCCCAAGGAGGTCACCGAGCGGATCGAGGGCACCGAGGGCGTCGGGCTCGTGGTGCGCTCGCAGTTCGTGACGATCGCGGTGCGTATGCCGGACGGCGACCGTGTGAAGACCACCGCCGCGGGCTACGAACCCGAGCTCGACGAGGTCGCACACATCACGTACGCGCAGGGCGACACCGCGGCCGCGCTCGCGGCCGGGAACCTCGCCATGGACAAGGACTTCGCCGAGGACCACGGCGTACGCGTCGGCGACACACTCCCCGTCGAGTTCCAGGGCGACCGGCGGGCCGAGCTGAGGGTCGGTGCCCTCACCGACCAGGAGTCCGCCGAGGGGTTCGGCGCGCAGGGCGGGATCTACTTCGGGCTGAGCACGCTGGAGAAGTACGCGCCGGGCGGGCAGGACGCGGCCGTGTACGTCAACGCCGCCTCCGGCACCGGCGACGACGATCTGCGGGCAGGCCTGGAGAAGACGCTCGACCCGTATCCGCAGGTGCAGGTCCGGGACATCGCGGACTACAAGGACCTGGTGCACGACCAGATCGCCGTACTGCTCTACCTCGTCTACGCCCTCCTCGGGCTCGCGATCATCATCGCCGTGCTGGGCGTGGTCAACACCCTCGCCCTGTCGGTCGTCGAGCGCACCCGGGAGATCGGGCTGCTCAGGGCCATCGGGCTGGCCCGGCGGCAGCTGCGCCGGATGATCCGGCTGGAGTCGGTGGTGATCGCCGTGTTCGGCGCGGTCCTGGGCCTGGCGCTGGGGCTGGTGTGGGGCGTGTGCACCCAGCAGGTGCTGGCGTTGCAGGGCATGACGGCGCTGGCGATCCCCTGGGGCACGATGATCGCGGTGGTGATCGGCTCGGCCGTGGTGGGCGTCGTGGCGGCGCTGCTGCCCGCGTTGCGTGCATCACGCATGAATGTGCTGGCGGCCATCGCGCACGAGTGATGGAATCGCGGGCAGGCACTCAAGTCCCTTGCAGGTGAGGAGAGTTCATGTCGCGACCGGATGGCCCGCGCCCGTTCCGCTTCGGCGTCAACCTGATGACCCCCGCCCCGGCCGACCAGTGGCGGGCCAAGTGCCGCCGCGCCGAGGAGCTCGGCTACGACGTGATCCTGGTCCCCGACCATCTGGGCATGCCCGCGCCGTTCCCGGCCCTGGTCGCGGCGGCCGAGGCGACCGAGCGGCCACGGCTGGGCACGTTCGTGCTCAACGCGGGGTTCTGGAACCCCGCTCTGCTCGCCCGGGAGGTGGCGACGACCGACGCGCTGACGGGCGGGCGGCTCGAACTCGGGCTCGGCGCGGGCTACGTACAGGCGGAGCACGACACCGCGGGGCTGCCCTTCGGCTCTCCCCGCGAGCGCGTGGACCATCTGCGGCGCACGGTCGAGGAGCTGGAGCGGCTGCACGGATCGGACGAGCACCAGCCGCGGCCGGCACAGCAGCCACGCGTACCGCTGCTGATCGGCGGAAACGGCGACCGCGTCCTGCGGCTGACCGCCGAGCACGCCGACATCGCGGCGTTCGGGGGCGCGTACGCGGACCCGGAGAGCTCGACGGGGCGGCTGGTCCCCGTCACGGCCGAGCAGCTCGACGAGCGAGTGGCCCGGTACCGGAAGTTCGCCGCGGGCCGGGAGCACCCGGCGGAGCTGAACCTCCTCCTGCAGATGGTGGTGGTCACCCAGGACCGCGCGGGCGTGGTCCAGCCCCTCCTCGACCGGGTGCCGGAACTGACCCTGGAGCAGGTCCTGGCCCTGCCCATCCTCCTGGTCGGCGCCCTGGAGCAGATCGTCGAGCAGGTGCTGGCCCAGCGGGAGCGGTACGGCTTCTCCTATCTGACCGTTCTGGAGCCGTACATGGAGGCGTTCGCGCCGGTGATCGAGCGGCTGCGGGGCAACTAGCCGTCCGGATACTGGAATTCCGCTTCCCCGACGGGCTCCCGTGATGGGATCGGACCATGACCGATCTGCGCATACGGGCCGCGACGGCCGACGATCTCGACACCGTGCTGGCCTTCTGGAAGACGGCCGCCGAGGGCACCAGCATCAGCGACGACCGGGACGGCGTGGAGCGCCTGGTCGCCCGTGACCCCGAGGCGCTCGTCCTGGCCGAGCTGGACGGCGAGCTGGTCGGCACGGTGATCGCGGGCTTCGACGGCTGGCGCTGCCATCTGTACCGGCTGGCGGTGCACCCGGAGCGCCGCCGCCGGGGCATCGGCTCGGCGCTGCTGGCCGCCGCGGAGGAGAGGTTCGTACGGCTCGGCGGGCGCCGGGGCGACGCGATGGTGCTGCAGCGAAACGAGACCGCGCAGCATGCCTGGGGCGCGGCCGGGTACGCGCCCGAGGAACAGTGGCGACGGTGGGTGAAGCACCTCACCGACTGATCGCTGTCCGATCGGTCACTGATCACTGTCTGACCGCTTCACTGACACACTTTGCCCGTCCTTTACTATTGGGGGACCACTTCGGTCCTCCAATGAAAGGTGTGAGCGTCCGCCCATGGGCGAGCCTCCCAGTAGACGACATCGCGCGATCCTCCCCACCCTGTCCGACGATGGGACGGAGGTGACCCGATGACCGAAGTGCTCCTCCTTCTGGTGGCGATCCTGCTGTCGCTCGCCTGTGGTGCCTTCGTCGCGGCCGAGTTCTCACTGACCACGGTCGAGCGCAGCGAGCTGGAGCGGGCCGTGGAGCGCGGGGAGCGGGGCGCCGCCGGCGCCCTGAAGGCCGTACGGAATCTGACGTTCCAGCTCTCCGGCGCACAGCTCGGGATCACCGTCACCAACCTGGTCGTCGGCATGCTCGCCGAGCCGTCGATCGCCACGCTGATCGCGGGCCCGCTGGAGTCGCTCGGCATCTCCCGCTCGACCGCGAGCTCGATCGCGCTGGTGATCGGCACCGCCCTGTCGACCGTCGTCCTGATGGTCGTCGGCGAGCTGGTGCCGAAGAACTGGGCGATCTCCTCGCCCCTGGCCGTGGCCAAGCGGGTCGGGAACGCCCAGCGCTGGTTCAGTGCGATCTTCCGCCCCTTCATCACCCACCTGAACAACACGGCGAACCGCATAGTGCGCCGCTTCGGCGTGGAACCCACCGAGGAGCTGGCCGCCGCGCGCGGCCCCCAGGAGCTCGCCGCCCTCGCCCGGCACTCCGCCCGCGAGGGCGCCCTGGAGGCGGACACCGCCGAGCTCTTCGTACGGACCCTGAACCTGGCCGATCTGACCGCGGAGAACGTCATGACCCCGCGCGTCCAGGTCGTCGCCCTCGACGCCCAGGCGACCTGCGCGGACGTGGCGAACGCGACGCGGGCGACCGGGCTGTCCCGGTTCCCCGTCTACCGCGGCAGCCTCGACTCGGTCGTGGGCACCGCGCACATCAAGGACATCCTGGCGGTGCCCGCCGAGCGCCGGCCCCGTGTCTCCGTCGCCGAGCTGATGCGCGAGCCGCTGCTCGTCCCCGAGACGCTCACCGTCGACCGGCTCCTGGACCGGCTGTCCGGCAAGCGCACCATGGCCGTGGTCATCGACGAGTACGGCGGCACGGCGGGCGTGGCCACGCTGGAGGACATCGTCGAAGAGGTCGTCGGCGAGGTGCGGGACGAGCACGACCCGCACGAGACGCCCGACCTCGCCTCCGCGGGCAGCGACGAAGACGGCAGGGCCCTGTTCTCGGCCGACGGTTCGGCGCGGGTGGACCACCTCGCGCGCGTGGGGCTGCGGCCGCCCGAGGGTCCGTACGAGACGCTGGCAGGCCTGGTAGCGACCGAACTCGGCCGTATACCGGCCGTCGGTGACCGGGTCGAGGTCGCCGGCTGGCGGCTGGACGTGGTGGACGCCACGGGCCGCAGGGCCGCGCGGGTGCTGCTGCACGCGCCGCTGGACGACGTGGCCGAGGAGAACGAGAAGGAGGGTGGGCGATGACCGCCGTACAGCTGCTCATCGGTTTCGCGACGCTGGTCGTCAACGCCTTCTTCGTGGGCGCCGAGTTCGCGCTGATCTCGGTGCGCCGCTCACAGATCGAGCCCTACGCCGAACAGGGCGACCGGCGCGCCAAGAGCGTGCTGTGGGGTCTGCAGCACGTGTCCGCGCTGATGGCGGCCGCACAGCTCGGCATCACGCTGTGCACCCTGGTGCTGGGTGTGGTCGCGGAACCCGCCATCGAGCATCTGCTGGAGCCGGTGTTCCACGCGGTGGGTGTGCCGCAGAGCGCCGGGCACGTGGTGTCCTTCGCGATCGCGCTGGCGCTGGCCACGTATCTGCACATGCTGCTCGGCGAGATGGTGCCGAAGAACATCGCGCTGGCCGAGCCGGTGCGCAGCGCCCTGCTGCTCGGTCCGCCGCTGGTCGCGCTGTCCCGGGCGCTGCGGCCGGTGATCTTCACGATCAACGCCTTCGCCAACGCGCTGCTGAAGCTGATGCGCGTCGAGACCAAGGACGAGGTGACGGCGACCTTCTCGGACGCCGAGCTGGCCCGGCTGGTGCGTGACTCGGGCGAGGCCGGCCTCATCGACGAACGCGCTCGGGAGCGGCTGCACGACGCCCTGGAGCTGGGTCGTCGGCCGGTGCGTGACGTGGTGCTTCCGCTCGAAAGCGTCGTCTACGCGCGCGTGGGCGTCACTCCGGAGGAGCTGGAGGGGCTGTCGGCCGAGTCGGGCTTCTCCCGCTTCCCGGTCGTCGACGAGGGTCGCCGCATCGTGGGCTATCTGCATGTGAAGGACGCGCTGGACGCCTCGCCGCGGGACGTGCCGTTCCAGGTGCGGGACATGCGGCCCATCGCGCGCGTACGGGAGAGCACGCCGCTGGACGACGTGCTCACGGCGATGCGGGGCAGCCGTACGCACCTTGCGGCCGTGCTGGGTCGCGACGGCCGGCTTGCGGGCCTGGTGACCATGGAGGACGTGCTGCGGGAGCTGTTCGGGCAGCGCGCCTGACGGCCGGTGCCGCCGGGTGACCCGGGCCGACCGACCGATGGGTATGGAGCCCGGGATACCATCTCTGTCGCCATGCAGACGAACCCCACTCACACCAGCCTGGTCGCGGTCGGCGACTCCTTCACCGAGGGCATGTCGGACCTGCTCCCGGACGGCTCCTACCGGGGCTGGGCCGACCTCCTCGCCACACGGATGGCCGCCCGCACCCCCGGTTTCCGGTACGCCAACCTCGCGGTGCGCGGGAAGCTGATCAAGCAGATCGTCGAGGAGCAGGTCGGCGTGGCGGCAGCCATGCGGCCGGATGTGATCACGCTGGTGGGCGGGCTCAACGACACGCTGCGGCCCAAGTGCGACATGGGGCGCGTGCGCGGACTCCTGGAGGAGGCCGTGGAGACGCTCGCCCCGTCCTGCGAGCAGTTGGTCCTGATGCGCAGCCCCGGCCGCCAGGGCCCGGTCCTGGAGCGGTTCCGGCCGCGCATGGAGGAGCTGTTCGCCTGCGTCGACGAGCTGGCCGAGCGGCACGGCGCGGTCGTCGTCGACCTGTACGGCGCCCCGTCGCTCTCCGACCCCCGCCTGTGGGACGTGGACCGGCTGCATCTGACGGCCGAGGGGCATCGCCGGGTCGCGGAGGCGGTGTGGCAGACGCTCGGCTACGACCCCGAGGACGCCGAGTGGCATACGCCGATGGCGGCCACGATGCCGCCGGGCTGGGTCGCGCGGCGCACCGCGGACGTGCGGTTCGCCCGGCAGCATCTGCTGCCGTGGATCGGGCGCCGGCTGACGGGGCGGTCGTCCGGGGACGGACTGCCTCCGAAGCGGCCCGAACTGCTGCCGTACGAAGGCCCGGCGGCGTAGGCCCACATGGCTCCGGCCTCCGCCTCGGCCCCCGGGGGGAGGCAGAGGCGGAGGCCGGTCGAGTCGAGGCGCCGGGCCTCTCCGGTGGTACCCGGTCCGCTATCGCCGGGCCGTGGCGCGGCTGCGCCGGTACAGGACGGTTCCGGCGATCAGCAGCGCCCCGCTGGCGGCCACGCCTGCGATGACGCTCTCAGCGCCGGTCTCGGGCAGCTTGGGGTGGTCCGGCTTCCCGGGCTTGGACGGCGGCGGCTCGTGCGGAGGCGTCGGTTCGGGCCTGGGCTTTTCCTCTTCGCCGTAGCCGTACCCGTACCCGTCGTCGCCCGGCTCCTCCGAGCCGTAGCCGTAGCCCTCGTCGCCCGGCTTGTCCGAGCCGTAGCCGTAACCGTCGTCCTCCCGCTTGTCGGAGCCGTAGCCGTAGCCGTCGTCGCTCGACTTGTCGGAGCCGTAGCCGTCGTCGCTCGACTTGTCCGAGCCGTAGCCGTCGTCCTTCGGCTTGTCCGAGCCGTAGCCATGGTCCTTCGGCTTCTCGGAGCCGTAGCCGTCGTCCTTCGGCTTGTCCGAGCCATAACCATGGTCCTTCGGCTTCTCGGAGCCATAGCCATAGCCGTGGTCACTCTGCTTCTCGACGCCGTAGCCGGAGCTGCCATATCCGGGGGTGTCGTTTTCGGAAGCGATTTCCGGCTGATACATCCCGCCGAACTTGTCATTCAGCTCGAGGAACCTGTCGCGCATCTCGCCGAACTTTTCATGCATCTCGCCGACTTTGTCATCCAGGTCGTCCAGCCCGTCCGAGTCCCATGGATCCGTACGGGCCGACAGCGCAGCGCCGGAGTTCACCACAGTCCCCTGTGCGCGTGGAGCCGCATACGCGCACGTGCCGTACAGGGACAGGGCGCTGGTCGCGGCGGCGGCCACGATCAATCCCTTGGTCAAGGCCTGTCGCATTCTCGTTGTCTTTCTCTCAGGCGGAATGGGGAAGCCGACTTCGGTCGTTTCACGCGTTCTTGTGGATTGGCGGAATTCGCAGGGCCATCGAGGGAGCCGTGCTGCCACACGTTCGAACTCGCCACGACCTGCAGACTATGAACGAGATGTGGAGGCTCCCGGAAACCACGACGCGTCGACGCCGAGGGAATTCACTCGATCGCCCGTATGCGAGGCCCGTTGTCGCCCGCGCGCGCAGGCTCGTACCGCCCGCGTGCGGGGTTCGTGTCCGTCTCACCGAGGAGCACGGAAGGACAGCGTCCACAGCACCCCTGACCTGGGGGCTCTGGGCTGTTCGGGCGATCCGGGCCGCGCGGGACGCCGGGTAGACTCCGTACACGTGACTTCTGCGCCCGCCAAGCCCCGCATCCCCAACGTCCTCGCCGGACGCTACGCCTCCGCCGAGCTCGCCACGCTCTGGTCCCCCGAGCAGAAGGTGAAGCTGGAGCGGCAGCTCTGGCTCGCCGTTCTGCGGGCCCAGAAGGACCTCGGCATCGAGGTGCCGGACGAGGCGATCGCCGACTACGAGCGCGTCCTCGACACCGTCGACCTGGCCTCGATCGCCGAGCGCGAGAAGGTCACCCGGCACGACGTGAAGGCGCGGATCGAGGAGTTCAACGACCTCGCCGGGCACGAGCACGTGCACAAGGGCATGACCTCGCGCGACCTCACGGAGAACGTCGAGCAGCTGCAGATCCGGCTCTCCCTGGAGCTGGTGCGCGACCGCACGGTGGCCGTGCTTGCCCGTCTGGGCAAGCTGTCCGGCGAGTACGGCGAGCTGGTCATGGCCGGCCGCTCCCACAACGTGGCCGCGCAGGCCACCACGCTGGGCAAGCGCTTCGCGACCGCCGCCGACGAGCTGCTGGTGGCCTACGGCCGCATCGAGGAGCTGCTCGGCCGCTACCCGCTGCGCGGCATCAAGGGCCCGGTGGGCACGGCGCAGGACATGCTGGACCTGCTCGGCGGGGACGCGTCGAAGCTGGCGGACCTGGAGGATCGGATCGCCGGTCACCTGGGCTTCTCGCAGGCCTTCACCTCCGTCGGCCAGGTCTACCCGCGCTCCCTCGACTACGAGGTCGTGACCGCGCTCGTACAGCTGGCGGCGGCGCCGTCCTCCCTGGCGAAGACGATCCGGCTCATGGCCGGGCACGAGCTGGTGACCGAGGGCTTCAAGCCGGGCCAGGTCGGCTCCTCCGCGATGCCGCACAAGATGAACACCCGGTCGTGCGAGCGCGTCAACGGCCTCATGGTCATCCTGCGCGGCTACGCGTCCATGACGGGCGAGCTGGCGGGCGACCAGTGGAACGAGGGCGACGTGTCCTGCTCGGTGGTGCGCCGCGTCGCGCTGCCGGACGCGTTCTTCGCGCTGGACGGACTGCTGGAGACGTTCCTGACGGTCCTCGACGAGTTCGGCGCCTTCCCGGCGGTGGTGACGCGCGAGCTGGACCGTTACCTGCCGTTCCTCGCCACCACCAAGGTGCTGATGGGCGCGGTGCGCGCGGGCGTCGGCCGTGAGGTGGCGCACGAGGCGATCAAGGAGAACGCCGTCGCCTCCGCCCTGGCGATGCGTGAGCAGGGCGCCGAGCGCAACGAGCTGCTCGACAAGCTGGCCGCCGACGAGCGCATCCCGCTCGACCGCGCCGGGCTGGACGCGCTGATGGCCGACAAGCTGTCCTTCACGGGGGCCGCGGCCGACCAGGTCGGCATCGTCGTCGGCCGGATCGAGGAGATCGTGAAGCAGCGCCCGGAGGCCGCCGGTTACACGCCCGGGGCCATCCTCTAGCGCTTCGCACAGCATGGCGCGCTTCACCGCCGCGCAGTTGGAGGCCGCCCGCGACCGTCTCGTACCGGACGTCATCGCGGACGGCCTCCACGTGCTGTTCTGCGGCATCAACCCCGGTCTGATGACGGCCGCGACCGGCCACCACTTCGCCCGCCCCGGCAACCGTTTCTGGCCGGTCCTGCACCTGTCCGGGTTCACGCCGAGGCTCATGAAGCCTTCGGAGCAGGGCGAGTTGCCGTCCTACGGGCTCGGCATCACGAACGTCGTCGCGCGGGCTACCGCACGGGCCGACGAACTGAGCGCCGAGGAGTATCGCGAGGGCGGGCGACTGCTGACGGCCAAGGTGGCACGGCTGCGGCCGCGTTGGCTGGCGGTCGTGGGGGTCACCGCGTATCGGGCGGCGTTCGACGACCGCAAGGCCCAGGTGGGTCCGCAGGAGCGGGTGATCGGGGGCACGCGCGTGTGGGTGCTGCCGAATCCGAGCGGGCTCAACGCGCACTGGACGGCGGCGACGATGGCGGAGGAGTTCGCCCGGTTGCGGGTGACGGCCGAGACGCAGGAGAGGGCGGAGGGCTGACGTCCGTCGGCTCGGCGGCGATCGGCTCGCCGGGGGCCGACTCGCGGGATCAGGCGTCCCGTCGCCGTACGCTCCAACCGCCCGCCAGCAGCGCGGCAGCCGTCCACAGGGCCGTCACCGTCAGTCCCGACCATGGCCCGAGAGTGCCGTCGTACGTCTGGTGAAGGGCGATCTGGCCTGCCTTGTCGGGCAGGAAGTCCGCGACGGTGCCCGCGGCGTCGCCGATGACGAACGACACCACCAGGATGAACGGGATCAGGACGGACAGCGTGGCCACTCCGCTGCGCAGCAGGGCGGTGAGACCCGCCGCGAACAGGGTGATCAGCATGAGGTAGATCCCGCAGCCCAGGACCCCGCGCAGCTGCTCGCCCACGGTGAGCCCGTCCACCGCGGAGCCGGGTCCCGCGCGGCCCGCGGCGAGTGCGGCGACGGCGGTGACCAGTCCGACCAGCAGGGCCGGTACGGCGATGGCCGTCATCTTGGCGGCGAACCAGCGTCCGCGCCGGGGGGTCGCGGCGAGCGTCAGCCGGAACGCACCCCCGTGGTACTCCGACGACACGGCCGTCGCACCGAAGGAGATGGCCGCGATCTGGCCGGGCAGGATCCCGGACAGGGCCGTGAAGAGCGGGTCGAACTCCGGGTCGGAGCCCCCGTCGGCGCCTGCCAGCGCCGAGAACGCCGTGGTCACGGCGAACAGCGCCAGCAGCGCTCCCGGAAGCGAACGAAGGGTGCGGATCTTGAGCCACTCCGCGTGGAGCACGGGTGCGAAGGTCATGGTCAGGCCCCCTGAGGCTGGTGCTGCGGCTGGGTGGGCCGGGTGGTGAACTCGGCCTCGGTCGCGGTGAGATCGAAGTAGGCCTGCTCCAACGTCCCTTCCTCGGCAGCGAGTTCCAGGAGGGGTACGTGCGCCTCCGAGGCGATGCGGCCGATGTCGTCCACGCGTGCGTGGTGCACGGTCCAGTGCCCGTCGTCGTGTTGGACGGCGTCGTGGCCGTGCCGGGCCAGGGCGGTCGTGAGCGCGACGGCGTCCGTGGTGCGGATGCGCACGCTCGGCCGCACGCGCGCGTCGATGAACTCCCGCATCGGGGTGTCGGCCAGCAGGCGCCCCCGGCCGAGGACCACGAGGTGGTCCGCGAAGGAGGCGGTCTCGTTCATGAGGTGGCTGGAGACGAGCACCGTCCGGCCCTCCCCCGCCAGGCGCCGCGTCAGGTCCCGGACCCAGACGATGCCTTCGGGGTCGAGGCCGTTGGACGGCTCGTCGAGCATGACCACCTCGGGGTCGCCCAGGAGTGCGGCGGCGATGCCGAGCCGCTGGCGCATGCCCAGCGAGTACGTCTTCACCCGGCGCCGCGCCACCGACGCGAGCCCCGTCTCCTCCAGCACCTCGTCGACGCGTGCGCTCGGGATGCGGTTGCCGGCCGCCAGAACGCGCAGATGGTCGCGGGCGGTGCGGGAGCCGTGCGCGGCCCCGGCGTCGAGCAACGCGCCGACGTGGCGCAGGGGTTCACGCAGGGTCGCGTAGGGGCGGCCGCCGAGGGTGGCGGTGCCGGAGGTCGGCCGGTCGAGGCCGAGCACGAGCCGCATGGTGGTGGACTTTCCGGCGCCGTTGGGGCCGAGGAAGCCGGTGACACGGCCGGGGAGGACGGTGAAGGTGAGGTCGTCCACGGCTCGTCGGCTGCCGAACTCCTTGGTGAGGGCCTGGACTTCGATGCTGGTCATGGCAGCAGCCTGGCCGCCGGGGCGGCCGCGGGTCCTCCCTCGCGGGTGGAGATCGTCTCCCCCGTGCGGGGGAGGCTCGTTGTCAGTGGCGGCTGACACGATGACGCAATGGCCCGCTTGCTGCGCCCGTTCGGCCGGGCGGTTACGTACACACGGTGGCTGCATCTGTTCATCGCCGTCGTGTGGCCGAGCATGTGGTTGTTCGTCCGGGAAGAGTGGTGGATCTGGCTGGTGGCGGCCGTGGCGCTCGCCCCCGCCGGTCTGGTGCCCGCGATGCGCACCGTGGAGGGGCTGCAGGCGAGGCTGCTGCTGACCGGTCACGGGCCTGACGGCGGGAGCGCCGACATCGTCGTCGCTCCGTCCGCCACCTGGACCGACCGGGGGCGGCTCGTCGTGTGGCTGGAGGCGCGGCTGCTGCTCGGGTACGCGACCGCGACGGTCAGCGCCCAACTGCTCTTCGCCACGGTGGACTTGCTGTGGGCGCCGTTCGGCCGTGACTTCGACGAGGGCCGACTGCTCCTTCAGGGCCACGCATGGTGGCAGTTGCTGCTCGTGCCCCTGCCGCTGGCCGCCCTGGCGGTGACCGTGGTCGCCTCGGGCCACCTCATCACCGCACTCGCCCTCCGGCTCCTGGGCCCCTCACCGGCGGAGCGCCTCGCCGCCCTCGAGGAGCGCACCGAGCAGCTTCTGGAACGCACCCGTATCGCCCGCGAGCTCCACGACTCCATCGGCCATGCCCTGACCGTGGCCGTCGTCCAGGCGGGCGCGGCCCGCGCGGCCGGCGATCCCGCCTTCACCGACCGTGCCCTGGACGCCATCGAGGAGACGGGCAGGGCCGCCCTGGAGGATCTGGAGCGCGTCCTCGGCATCCTGCGCGAGTCGGAGCGGCCGGTCAGCAGCCGGCCCACGCTCACGGACGCCGACCGCCTGCTGGAGTCCGCACGGGCCTCCGGCGCGAAGGTCGACGTCGACATGAGCGGACCGTTGGACACCGTGCCCGGCCCGGTCTCCCGGGAGGGCTATCGCATCCTCCAGGAGTCGCTGACGAATGTGCTGCGGCATGCCGGGTCCGTTCCGGCCCGGGTCCGCATCGCCGTCGTAGGCGGCACGCTCACCCTTGAGATCCGCAATCCGCTCACCGCCGACATACCCGGGCCCGGCAGTGGCAGCGGCCTGCGTGGCATACGCGAGCGCGCCGCCCTGCTGGGCGGACACGCGCGGACCGGCCCCGACCAAGGTGACTGGCAGGTACATGTAGAGCTGCCGCTGAGTTGATCTAGGCTGGCCGGATGCCGGTCACCGTTCTCCTCGTCGACGACGAACCCCTCGTACGCGCCGGTCTGCGGGCCGTGCTGGAGGCGCAGCCCGACATCGAGGTCGTCGGGGAGGCGGCCGACGGGGCGGCCGTGATTCCACTGGTGCGGCAACTGCGGCCCGACGTGGTCGCCATGGATGTACGGATGCCGTTGCTGGACGGGATCGAGGCCACGCGCGCGGTGCTGCGGACGGTCGACGAGCCGCCGAAGATCCTGGTCGTCACGACCTTCGAGAACGACGAGTACGTGTACGAGGCGCTGCGGGCCGGCGCGGACGGCTTCCTGCTCAAGCGGGCCCGGCCCGCCGAGATCGTGCACGCGGTGCGGCTCGTCGCCGAGGGCGAGTCCCTGCTGTTCCCGGCCTCCGTACGGCAGCTCGCCGCGCAGTACGGGGAGGACGGCGGGAACCGGGCGGCCCGCGCCCTGCTGGAGCGGGCCCGGCTGACCGAGCGGGAGGCCGAGGTGCTGCGGCTGGTGGCACGGGGTCTGTCGAACGCGGAGATCGCCGCCCGGCTCGTGGTCGGGACCGAGACGGTCAAGTCGCATGTGAGTGCCGTCCTGGCGAAGCTGGGGGCGCGGGATCGCACGCAGGCGGTGATCACCGCGTACGAGTCGGGGTTCGTGGCGCCGGGGTGATCCGGGCTGCGCGCCACCGCCGGGGCCCGGGCCGGGCGGTCGGTGAGTGCCCACCACTCGCCGGGGTCGGCCACGGCGAGTACCATCCGGCCAACATGCGCACGAGCTGGGAGGACGGACGTTGCCGCGGCTGACCGGCGGGGATCCCTCGCTGCTGCGAAGGATCAACTCCGCGGTGGTGCTGCACGCGTTGCGTGCCACGGACGCCGCGACGCTGACGGAGATCACCCGGGTGACCGGACTGTCCCGGCCCACCGTCGAGGGCGTGGTCGAGGGGCTCATCGAGGCGGGTTACGTCGTCGAGAAGGCGGCCGACGAGAGTGTCGTACGGCGTCAGGGGCGGCCCGCACGGCGGTTCCGGTTCCGGGCCGAGGCGGGTCATCTGCTGGGTCTGGACATCGGGGCGCATCGGGTCGCCGCGCTCCTGGCCGATCTGGACGGCCGGGTGCTCGGCTCGATCGCCAAGGACGTCGACGAGACGGCTCCGGCCGACGAGCGGCTCGAACGGGTGCGTACGGCGGTTGCCGAACTGCTGCGCCGGGCCGGTGTCGCGCGCGGCTCGCTGCGGGCCGTGGGGGTGGCGACGCCGGGCATCGTGGACGCGGACGGCACCGTGCGGCTGGGCGCGGCGCTGCCCGAGTGGACGGGGCTGCGGCTGGGCGAGCGGCTGAGCCGGTCCTTCAAGTGCCCGGTCCTGGTCGAGAACGACGCCAACGCTGCGGCGGTCGCCGAGCACTGGAAGGGCTCGGCCACCGAGTCCGACGACGTGGTGTTCGTGCTGGCGGGGCTGAGCCCCGGTGCCGGTTCGCTGATCGGCGGGCAGTTGCACCGGGGGTTCGGCGGTGCGGCCGGCGAGATCGGCGCGCTGCATCTGCTGGGCCGGGAGGTGACCCCGGAGACCCTGCTGTCCACCACCGACGAGCCATTGCGCCCGCTCGACGAGCGCGCCGTCGCCAAGGTCTTCGCACAGGCCCGTGAGGGCGACGAGCGGGCCCGCGCGGCGGTCGACCGCTTCATCCAGCGCCTCGTGCACGACGTGGCCGCCCTCGTCCTGGCCCTCGACCCCGAGCTGGTCGTCATCGGCGGCTGGGCGTCCGGCCTGGACGGCGTACTGGAGCCGCTGCGACGCGAACTGGCCCGCTACTGCCTGCGCCCGCCGAAGGTCGCCCTGTCCCTCCTCGGCGAGGCCGCGGTGGCCACGGGCGCGCTGCGGCTCGCGCTCGACCATGTGGAGGAGCAGCTGTTCGCGGTGGAGGGGACGGTGACGGGGCGGCGCTGAGACGGTCGCCGGTCGGCCGTCCGCGGTGCGACGGAGTCCGTGGCCGTACATGCCGCGCGCCCCGGAGTGGATCCGGGGCGCGCGGCATGTTCCGGTACGGCGGTCAGGACGCCCGGCGCTCCGGGTCCTGGTGGATCTCCACGCCGCCGGAGTCGCCGAAGGTCAGCCGGCAGGTGTCCGCGCGGTACGTGGCGACGGAGAGCGCGGCGGTGCGGCCATCGGCGAGGTAGCGGGTGGTCACGACGAGGACGGGCGCTCCCGGGAGCCGGTCCAGCTCCTTGGCGTCGTCGGCGCGGGCCGAGCCCAGCTCGACGGCGCTCTCCTGGCCCTCCAGGTCCAGTCGCTGCAACTCGCGCAGCACGGCACGCGCGCGTGCCGCTCCGGACGGGGCGTCGATGGCGGAGAGGTCGGGCACCGACGACTGCGGGATGTAGAGCAGCTCGGCGGCGACGGGCTGGCCGTGCGTCACGCGGGAGCGGCGCACCGTGTGCACGGGCTCGTCGCGCCCGCTCTCCAGGGCGTCCGCGACGGACGCGGGCGGCACCGCCTGCGTGCAGTCCGCGGGCTGCCAGACGTCGTCGGACGCGCCCGGCCAGGCATGCTGCTCGGTGCCGACGGCCACGCCCACGCGCGGCGGCGCGACGGTCGTACCGACACCGCGGCGGCGCTGCAGCCTGCCCTCCAGCTCCAGTTGCTCCAGGGCTTGGCGGAGCGTGGCCCGGGCGACGCCGAAGCGGGCGGCCAGGTCGCGCTCGTTGGGCAGGATCTCGCCCACGGTGAATTCGGAGTCCAGTGCCTCACTGAGCACGGTCCTCAGGTGCCAGTACTTCGGTTCCGGCACCGATTCCAGCTGCGTGGTCCCCACCCTGTCCTCCGCAATCGCCGTGGCCCAGCGGCGTTTTAGCGCCCTTGTTTATTAAAGGTTGTTGCACTTTCTCTGCGACCATAGGACGGCCCTCAACCTTGGTCAATACCAATCCTCCATCCCATGTGGACGATGCACGCATGTGGCTCGGGAGCGTTCACGGCGTGTTCGCGCAAGACCGTCTCTTTGACATGCCGGTAAAACCCCCGTCGCACGACGGGGGCGTCACCGGGGGGGGAGGCGGTGTGGCCCTACTCGGCGGCCGGCGGTGTGGCCCTACGCGGTGGCCAGGGAGTGCAGCTTGTCAGGGTTGCGGATGATGTAAACCGCCTGGACGCGCCCGTCCGCCACATCGAGCTGGAAGACCGAGTCGGGCTTGCCCCCGGACAGGGCCAGCACCGCGGGCCCGCCGTTGATCTCCAGGAAGCGCCAGGAGACGTCGGGGACTCCACCCTTGCGTGCGGCACCGACGATGAAGCGGCCCACCTTGTCGGCCGTCTCCAGGACACGCACCGGCGCCTTGGCCTTTCCGCCGCTGTCGCCGACGAGGCGGACGTCCGGGGCGAGCAGTGACATGAGCCCCTCCAGGTCGCCGCCCTCGGCCGCGGCCAGGAACCGCTCGGTGAGGTCGCGGCGCTGGGTGGGGTCGACCTCGTAGCGGGGCCGCCGCTCGTCGACGTGCTTGCGGGCCCGCCCGGCGAGTTGGCGCACCGCCGCCTCGCCGCGGTCGAGCATGGCGGCGATGTCCGCGTACGGGTAGCCGAAGGCCTCCCGCAGGACGAACACCGCGCGTTCCAGGGGCGACAGGGACTCCATGACGACGAGGACGGCGAGGGAGACGGAGTCGGCGAGGACGGCGCGCTCCGCGGTGTCCGGGACGGTGTCCCCGATGTCGGTGACGTACGGCTCCGGCAGCCACGGGCCGACGTAGGTCTCGCCCCGCGCCTTGACCTGGCGCAGCCGGTCGATGGCGAGGCGGGTGGTGACGCGCACCAGGTAGGCGCGCGGTTCGCGCACCTCGGACCGGTCGGCGCCGGACCAGCGCAGCCAGGCCTCCTGCACCACGTCCTCCGCGTCCGCGACGCGGCCGAGCATGCGGTAGGCGACCCCCAGGAGGACGGGGCGGTGCTCTTCGAAGACGTCGGTCTCGGTTTCGGTGGTCACTTGACCATCCCAGCCGACGCGTCCGGCGGTGTCCAGGCGAAATCGGCTCCCCCCCGGGGGCCCGCGCGTCCAACCTCGTGACACGCAGGGCGCGTTGGGGGACCGCGCACCGGCCGTGATCGGCGGCGAGCAAGGTCTACCCGTCGGTAGCAATTGCTGACAAGCTGTCTACGGCCGTCCGTCAGCGTGTCCCCGACCGTGTCCCAGACGAGGAGCACCCCATGTCCGCCACCGTCTCCTTCCAGGTCCCCTCTCCCCGCGGCCCACAGAGCGTGACCGTCGACTACGCGCGTGTGGGGAGCGGTGAACCACTGCTCCTGCTGCACGGCATCGGTCACCACCGGCAGGTCTGGGACCCGGTGGTGGACATCCTCGCGACCGAGCGCGAGGTGATCTCCGTGGATCTGCCCGGGTTCGGGGCCTCTCCGGGACTGCCGGACGACCTCTCCTACGACCTGGCCACGACGACGGCCGTGTTCGCCGCCTTCTGCGAGGCCGTGGAGCTCGATCGGCCGCATGTCGTGGGCAACTCGCTGGGCGGGCTGATCGCCCTGGAGCTGGGCCGCGAGAAGCTCGTGCGGTCCGTCACCGCCCTGTCCCCCGCCGGTTTCTGGTCCGAGGCCGAGCGGCGCTACGCCTTCGGCGTGCTGCTGGCGATGCGGCACATCTCCCGGCGGCTGCCGCTGCCGCTCGTGGAGCAGCTGTCCAGGTCGGCGGCCGGCCGTACGGTCCTGACGAGCTCGATCTACGCCCGTCCCGGCCGGCGGTCACCCGAGGCCGTGGTCGCCGAGACGCTCGCCCTGGCGCGGGCCACGGGATTCGACCAGACCCTCCGGGCCGGCCGCGCCGTGCAGTTCACCGACGACATCCCCGGGATCCCGGTCACCGTGGCGTGGGGCACCCGCGACCGGCTGCTCGTGCGCCGCCAAGGCGTGCGCGCCAAGCAGATCATTCCCCGGGCCCGTCTCGTCCGGCTGCCCGGCTGCGGCCACTGCCCGATGAACGACGACCCGGCCCTGGTCGCGCGCGTCATTCTCGACGGCAGCCGCTGATCCGCGCGGACGCGTCAACGCGCCGGATCCCAGGGCGACTCCGGCGCCGACCAGGGCGCTGCCCAGGGCCTGGGCGGCGCCGTAGGAGCCGGTTCCGACGAGCGGGGCGGTGCAGGCGGCGGAGACCGGGATGAGGCCGGAGAAGAGCGTGGCGCGCTCGGCGCCGATCCGCTGCATGCCCATGTACCAGCACACGAAGCCGACGACGGTCACGACCACGGCCTGCCACAGGAGGGCGGCGACTTCCGTGGTGTCGGGGCGGCGCAGCCACGCGGTGCCGTCGAGGAGCAGCCCGACCGCCGCCGACTCGACGGCGGCGATCCCGCACACCGTGGCGGACAGCAGCCGCGGGCCCAGAGGGCGCAGTACGGGCACGGCGAGGACCGCGAAACCGACCTCGCCGGCCAGCGCGCCCGCGGAGAAGGCGATGCCCGCGGCGTCCGCACGGCCCCAGCCCTGAACCGCGAACGCTCCGACGGCCACGAGCAACGCCCCGTACAGGACCACACGTTCAGGCCGCCGCCCGTCCACCAGGGGCACGACGACGGCCACGACCACGGGCGCGCAGCCGACGAAGACGCCGGGAACCGCCGGTTCGGCGGTGCGCTCGGCCGCGATGACGGCCAGGTTGAAGCCGACCATGCCCACGGCAGCCAGCGCCGCGAGACGGACCCACTGACGGGCGGCGAGCGCCCGCAGCCGGGCCGGGGCGTCCCGTCCGGCCAGGGGGACGAGCAGAAGACAGGCGAGGGCGTAGCGCAGGAACTGGCCGCCGGCGTACGGGTACTCGCCGAGCAGGCTGTTGGCGGTGAAGGAGCCTCCGACGAGGACGCAGGCGAGGGCGGCGAGGAGGGCGCCGCGTGTGGTGGTGGCGTTCATGGCAGCGACGCTAGGAACCGGCGCGGTCCGGTTTAAGGTCCACTTTCATGACGTCATCGGAGACCAATCCGGCCAGGAGGACCGCCGAGCCCCCTACGACGCCGACCGGGGGCGGGCCGGAGCACCATCCGGGCACTCCTGCCTGGGAGTTGCTGCTGCCGGCCGTGTCGGCGCCCGCACGCGCGCGTGGCCGTTCACTGCAGGCGGCGTTGCGTGCGGCGGTGCGGTCGGGGCGGCTCGCGCCGGGTACCCGGCTGCCGTCGAGCCGGGATCTCGCCGCCGACCTCGGGGTGTCGCGAGGGCTGGTCACCGAGGCGTACGAGCAGTTGACGGCGGAGGGCTATCTGCGCAGCGGCCGGGGTGCCGGGACCTGGGTCGGCGGTGCCGTACGGGCCGCCCGGCCAGGCACGCGTGACCTCGCTCCGCGCTCCGCCGACGCCCGGGCCGACTTCGTACCCGGCACGCCGGACGTGTCGCTGTTCCCGCGTGCCGCGTGGGCGGCGGCGCAACGCGGCGTGCTGGCCGAGCTGCCGCACCACGAGCTCGGCTACCCCGACCCGCGCGGGCTCCCCCGGCTGCGTACGGCGCTCGCCGAGCTGCTCGCCCGCCGGCGGGGCGTGGTCGCGGATCCCGAGCGCATCGTGGTCGTGTCCGGGGTGTCGCAGGCGACGACGGTGCTGGGTTTCGTGCTGCACGCGCGCGGGATGCGCGAAGTCGGTGTCGAGGACCCCGGAAGCCCGCAGCACGACGCCCTCTACGCCGCCGCCGGCGTCTCCACGGTGCCGCTGCCCATGGACGACGAGGGGCTCGCCGTCGGCCCGCTGCGGGAGTCGGGCGTACGGTCCGTCGTCACGACGCCCGCCCACCAGTTCCCCACCGGCATCGCGTACTCCGCCCGTCGCCGTACGGAACTGCTCGACTGGGCGCGGTCCGTCGACGGGTACGTCCTGGAGGACGACTACGACGGCGACTTCCGCTACGACCGCGCCCCCGTGGGCGCCCTCCAGGGACTCGACCCGGAGCGTGTCGCCTACGCGGGATCGGTCAGCAAGTCCCTCGCCCCGGGGCTGCGGCCCGGCTGGCTGCTCGTACCGGAGCCCCTGACCGAGGAGGTCGTCGAGCGCAAACGGACCATGGATCTCGGGCATCCGACCCTGGATCAGGCGCTGTTCGCCCGGTTCCTGGAGCGCGGCGACTACGACCGCCAGCTGCGCCGCTGCCAGCGGGCGTACCGGGAGCGTCGCGACGCCCTGGTCGGCGCCCTGGAGGAGCACTTTCCGGGGGCGGAGGTGTCCGGGATCGCCGCGGGACTGCACGTCATCGCCGCGCTGCCGGAGCGGTACGGGCCCCAGGACCGGTTCCTCGCGCGCGTGGCCGCGGCCGGGGTGGCGGTGCGCCCTGTGACGGACTACACGCACGCGCGTGCCGGTGAGATCGGGCATCCGGGCGTGCGGCTGGTCCTGGGGTACGCGCATCTGTCGCCCACGCGGATCCGGGCGGGCGTACGGCTGATGGCGGAGGCGGTGGCCACGCGTCCGGGCTGACCGGGAGGGCCGGGGAGGTCGGGGGAGCCGAGAGGGCCGGGAAGGCCGGGCGGCTCGTCGCGCCCACCGGGAGGTGACCGGAACCCTGCGTCCGCCTGTCCCCCACCTGACACACCAGTTCCCCCGCGGATGCGGTCAGTTGTTCACTTGTGGTTTCCGTGTGCGCTGCGGCGCCCCAGTAGTTGTGGCACTGCACACTGGCCGGATCCCGCCCCTGGAGGCCTCCATGTCACACCGTCCGTTCCCGGGTCGTCGCAGCGTGCTGCGCGGCTCGCTCGCCGCGTCGGCGGCCCTGACCCTGCCCACCGCCCTCGGCTCGGCACCGGCCTTCGCCCTGTCGGGGCGTCCCAAGGCGGGCTGGGGCGTGCAGACGGGGGACGTGACCTGCGACTCGGGGCTGGTGTGGGTGCGGTCCGACCGTCCGGCCCGGATGATCGTCGAGACGTCCGCGACCGAGTCGTTCCGGGGCGCGCGCAGATGGCAGGGCCCGCTGCTCGGCGCGGACACCGATTTCACCGGCACGACCCGGCTGCGCGGCCTGCCGTCCGGTGAGCAGATCCACTACCGCGTGCTGCTCGCCGACCCGGACGACCCGCGCCGCACCGGCGAGCCGGTCACCGGCACGTTCCGGACGGCCTCCGCACGGCGGCGCGACGGGGTGCGTTTCGTGTGGTCCGGCGACCTGGCCGGGCAGGGCTGGGGCATCAACCCGGACTTCGGCGGCTACCGGATCTACAACGCGATGGCCGCGCTGGACCCGGACTTCTTCATCTGCAGCGGCGACAACATCTACGCCGACGGACCGATCGCGGCCTCGGTCACCCTGCCCGACGGCAGCACCTGGCGGAACGTCACGACCGAGGAGAAGTCCAAGGTCGCCGAGACCCTGGCCGAGTTCCGCGGCAACTTCCGCTACAACCTGCTGGACGACAACCTCAAGCGGTTCAACGCCCAGGTGCCCTCGATCATCCAGTGGGACGACCACGAGGTGACCAACAACTGGTACCCGGGCGAGATCCTCGGCGACACCCGCTACACCGAGAAGAACGTCGACGTGCTGGCTGCACGCGCCCGGCAGGCCTTCTCGGAGTACTACCCGATCTCGACCCTGCGCCGCCCCGACGGACGGGTCTACCGGGTCGTCAACCACGGTCCGCTGCTGGACGTGTTCGTGCTGGACATGCGCACCTACCGCAACGCCAACTCCACGGACAACCAGCCCACCGACGCCCAGGGCATTCTCGGCGCCGAGCAGTTGGCGTGGCTCAAACGCGAGCTGGCCCGCTCCCGGGCGGTGTGGAAGGTGATCGCGTCGGACATGCCGCTCGGCCTGGTGGTGCCGGACACCGGCGACGGCAAGCCGAACATCGAGGCCGTGGCGCAGGGCGACCCCGGGGCACCGCTGGGGCGGGAGCTGCAGATCGCCGAGCTGCTGCGGTTCATCAAGCACCGCAGGATCACCGGCACGGTGTGGCTGACGGCCGACGTGCACTACACCTCGGCCCAGCACTACCAGCCGTCGCGGGCGGCCTTCACCGACTTCGAGCCGTTCTGGGAGTTCGTCTCCGGCCCGCTCAACGCGGGCGCGTTCCCGGCGAACACCCTGGACAACACCTTCGGCCCCGAGCGGGTGTTCATCAAGGCGCCGACGACGGCCAACGTCTCGCCCGCCGGCGGTTACCAGTTCTTCGGCGAGGTCGACATCGACGGTGACAGCGGCGAGCTGACGGTGCGGCTGCGCGAGTCGGACGGCACCGTCCTGTTCACACAGGTCCTGCAGCCGGGCCGGGTCGGCCAGTGATTCCCGTAGCCTGAGACGCGTGCCGCGTACCCGCGTCATCCCCGGGTACGCGGCACAGTCGCAGCCGCCGGGCGAACACCCTCCGGCAGAGGGCTTTTTTGCAGGTCAGCGCGATTGTCAGTGGTCGCCTCTACGGTTTTTCCATGACGCGATCTCTACAGGCCGTGGCCTATTGCCGACCCTCCGTGCTGGAGTCCGCAGCGAGCGGACAGCGCCTGGGACTCGAGACCTCACGGGGTGCGACGCCATCGGGTGTCGAGGACCATCCGCGGTTCTTCGCGGGCTTCCTGACGTCTCCTCAGGTGGCCTCCGCCGGGCTGCTCGCGGTGGCCGACGTGGCGGCCGCGCGCTACTACCAGCGGCAGCTGCGCGCCTCCCTCGACCCGGTGGTCACGGGCAACGGCGACCGCCTGCGGTTCGAGTCCTTCTCCGGCTGCGGCGGGGTGTACGCCCGCCTCGACGTGCTGGAGTCCGGCCTCGACGGCGGCGAGGTGGGCCACGGCACGACGAACGTCGACGTCAACAACCCCCTGCGCGAGGCGCTGTCCAGGATCGGCGCGGACGATCCGCTCCACCTGCGGGTGGGCCCCGAGGAGCTGGCCGTGACCACGCTGGACGGCCCGGTCGTGGAGAAGAAGGTGCCGCTTCCGGACCGCTGGCTGCGGGGCTTCGCCGAGGCGCAGGTGACAGCGGCCGGCTTCGATCTGCGGGCCGAGCTGCCGGCCGCGGAGGCCCTTCGGTTCCTGCGCGCTCTGCCGCGTAGCGGGGGGCGGGGTGCCTCGACAGGTCCGCGCTGGGTGGTGGCCTCGGGCAGCGGACTGCGGCCGACCACGCGCGCGGTGCGGGGCGCGGTGTGCCTGCCCGGCCCGGAGCGGCTGGTCGCGCTGCAGCGGGTGCTGCGGTTCGCCACGGCCCTGCGGGTGTACGGCCCCGGGGTCGTCGGCGGTTCGGCCGCCACGGCGAGTGCCTGGGAGGCGGTGCTGCCGGGCATGCGGCTGACGCTCACGCTGTCGCCGGACGCCTCGCGCGGCTTCTCCGGCGAGGGTGGCGTCCTCGACGCGCTCGCCACCGACGAGGCCGCCGAGGACGCCGAGTTGATCGCGGTGCTCCTCGCGTGGGAGCCCCGCATCGACGTCGGTGACCTGGCCGCCGCGTCGGGCCTCACGCCCGAGCGCGCCCGGGCGGCACTGATCCGCTTGGGGACGTCGGGGCGGGTCGGGTACGACACGGCGGAGGCCGCGTACTTCCACCGGGAGCTGCCGTACGACGCCGAGCGGGTGGAGCGCCACAATCCGCGGTTGCGTTCGGCCCGGGCGCTGGTGGCGGCGGGGGCGGTCGTGCTGGGCGGCGGCATCGGGACGGTGACGGCCGAGGACGGCCACGTGCACCGGGTGCGCGACGAGGCGGGGGTGTTCAGCTGCTCCTGTCTGTGGTGGGCGAAGTACCGGGGCGGGCGCGGGCCGTGCAAGCACGCGCTGGCGGTGCGGATGGTACGGCGAGGCGTCGCCGCGGCGGAGCGGGACTTGGCGGGGGTCGACGGGGGTGCGCGATGAGTTCGCTGATGGATGCGGTACGGGCGGGGCGGACGGCCGAGGTGGTGAGTCTGCTGGACGGGATGACGGACGCCGAACGACGGGCGTTCTTCCCGGAGTTGAGGGCCTTGCGCAAGGAGCTGAGGACGGATCAGTGGACCTCGGGGGCCCGCCGCGCCTACCCCGCCCTGCATGCCGCGGGGGCGGCGTGCCAGACCGGCGCGGCCGGTGTGGCGAGTTGGCTGGCCGCCTCCGACATGCGCTGGTGGCCGGCCTCGCCGGGTGTGCTGATCGATGTCCTGGGCGACCGGGCGCCGGGCTGGCTCGCCGATGTGGCGCACCGGATCGCCGAGCGGCCGGTCAACGCGCTTGTGCCGTATGAGCTGATGGCGGGTCTGGTGCGGCTGTCCGGCTGCCCGGTGCCGACGACCGAGGCCTACGTCCATGGGTGGGTGCAGCACATCGGCCACGTCTGGCAGCGCGGCGACACGGTCCTGGACCGACTGCGCAAGGACCCGCATCTCGCCCAGCTCACGGCGGCGCTCTTCGAGACGAACGACATCGGCGGCCGACTGGCCTGGTCCGCTGCCGAGGGTCCGGACAGCTGGGCCGACGCGCTCGCCCAGCTCACCGCCGAGGGCAGCCTGGACCGGAAGGCGACGGTCGGCGCGTGCCTGGCCCGGCTGCTGCGCGGCGGCCCGGCGGCCGATCACCGGGTGTTCCTGCGGATGCTGCAGGCGTTCGCCCTCACCCGGGACGAGCAGCGGGAGCACACGGCCGACTGGCTGGCACTGGCCTCCGACGCCGCTTCCGTCGTGGCCGGGCACGCCCAGTCGGTGCTCGGCTCGCTCGCCCTGGACGGTGAACTGACCACGCGCCAACTGGTCGAGATGTCGGGCGCGGTCCTCTTCCGTACCGAGAAGAAGCTGGTGCGTGCCCAGTTGGTCCTGCTGGGCAAGGTGCTCATTCGCGAGCCGTCCGCCGTGGAGGAGCTGCTGCCCGCCGCCACGCAGGCGTTCGGGCACGAGGACTCGGACGTACAGGAGCGGGCGCTCAAGCTGGTGGAACGGCATGTCGGCAAGGTCCGCAGCGTCCAGGTACGGGACGAACTCGCGTCGGCCGCCGCGCAGTTGATCCCGGTTCTGCGTGCGCGGGCGGTCCGGAGCCTGGGGGCCTCCCCCGCGTCCCCGGAGCAGATGACGTACGAGGAGGTCCTGCCGCCCGCGCCCGAGCCGGTGCGGCTGGCGGCCGCCCCGCGGTCGGTGGCCGAACTCGCGGAAGAGGTCGGAGCGTTGCTGGCGTCCGGCGCGGACGTGGCTACGTTCGAGCGCACCCTGGACGGGTTGGTGCGCCAGGCCCACGAGAACAAGGACGCGCTGGTGGAGGCACTCGCCCCCGTGGTGGCGCGCCTGTGGTGGGTCACCGCCGATTCCCCGCACATCCGGATGGACACCTACTTCGGCAACCGGCCGCACAGCCTGGAAATCGTCCTCGCGACGCTGCTGGACAAGGTGCCGACGGCCGATCTCCATGCCGCGGTCCAGCGCGGGACGTCGGGTTTCGAGTGCGTCCACGGAGCCCTCTCTCGTGCCGTCAACGCCCGTGTCTGGGAGGTGGCGTACCGGATCCGTACGGAACCGCTGCCGTTCCTGCTGTCCACGCCGACCTGGGGCACGGGCCTGCTGGAGCCTGACGAGCTCGTGGCCCGTCTCGACGAGTACCGGCGCCTGGGCGCCCGGGTCTCGGCGGCCGACTTCGCGCAGGCGCTGCTGCGGGTGCGCCGCGACGACCGTGCGACGGCCGAGGCTGCCGCGCTCCGGGCGGCCTCACTCGGCACCGCGGAAGGGGAACGCCTGGCCAAGTGGCTCACCGCGGCCGGCCCGGCCCTGTCGACGGCGAGGCGGCGGACCGCCGGCCGGCGCATCCTGCTGGAGTGCGGTGAACTCCTGGAGTTGCAGGAGGACTTCCCGAGCGAGTTCCGGCCCCTCGGCCGGCCGGTGAGCGTCTACGGCGAGCGCCGGTACTGCTACCACTGGGACGACGACATACGGCAGCACTGGCTAGCCGTCCTTCCCGAACGGCGTGAACTGATCGCGGTCAGGTTGCTGCACGACCTGTCCACGGTCGCCGTGGACGATTCCCGGGGGGCCGCCGCGATACTCCCGCTCCTCGCCGAGTCCGGCGGGGAGGCCGGTGAGGCCGTCCACCTGTCCGTGGCGTACGGGCTCGGTGCGCGGCACCCGGAGGACCGGCTCGCCGCCGTGGACGCTCTGCTGGTGCTGGCTGCGCGGGGGCAGCTCGACGCGGCCCGGCTGGGCGCGGATCTCGGGCAGCTGGTGCGGCGCGGGGCCGTGAAGCCGTCACGGCTGGTGGAGTCGGCGCGGACGGCGGCGGCCACGGGGGCGAACGCCACCGTCTGGGAGATGCTCCGGCACACCCTGCCCGTCCTGCTCGCCGACCTCGCGACGGGCGGGGCGGCCGCGCCGGCCCGGGGACTGGCGGACCTTCTGGCGGTCGCCGCGGAGTGCGCCGAGCGGACGGGGGCGCGCGAGGAACTGCCGCATCTGGCGGGGACGGCGGAGCGCCGTGGCTCGTCACGGCTCGTGACCCAGGCCCGGCGACTGCGCAGTGCACTGGCGGAGGGGGTGGCTGCCTGACTCGGGCTGCCCGACGGACTATCTGACCGGCTGGATCGCAAACCAGACATAATGGCTCTTTACCGCCCGGTCACAAAGCGTTCGTGATCACGCAACACCCTTCCTTCACAGTGGGTGTATGAGTCGAGACATGTCTGATGTGACGCGTGCAAAACATGGCCGTCCTGTACACCACTGGCGGCGCGACGTCGTCGAGCTCGCCGCGCTCTTCACGGCGGTGGCGGTGGCCGACGCCGTGGCCAACCTGATCGGGCACGGGCCCGACGGACCGACACTGCTGCTGGCCTCGGCGGCCGTGCTGGTCGGTACGGTGGGGTTCCACACATGGTGGGCACGCCGCCACGGTCACGCACCGCCGAAGAGCGATACCGGTGCCCGGCCGCGCTCCGAGGAGCAGGCCGGGCCGTCGGACCAGTCACGGGACGCGTCCGCGACGGTGTCCGAGGAGAGTGCGCTGTGGCGGATGCGGACGACGGTGAAGGACGAACCGGGGTCACTGGCAGCGCTGTGCGCGGCGCTCGCCGGGCTGCGGGTGGACATCCTGAGCCTGCAGACGCATCCGCTGGCCGAGGGCACGGTGGACGAGTTCCTGCTGCGAGCCCCGGGCGGGCTCGCGGCGGCCGACATCACCCGAGCGGTGTCGGTGGCCGGTGGCGCCGGCACCTGGATCGAGCGGGCGGACGCCCATGATCTGGTGGACGCGCCGACCCGGGTGCTCGGCCTCGCCACCCGCACCGCCCTGGACGCGGCGGAACTTCCGCTGGCGCTGCGGCAGTTGCTGGGCCGGTGCACCATCCGGTCACTGCCCGCCGTCCCGGCCGTGGGCAGCCGGGCTCCGGAGCCGGTGCCCGTGGAAGGGGCTCTCGAGGACACCGTGATGCGGCTGCGTGCGCCGGAAGGTGGAGTGATCACTGTGGAGCGGCCGCATCTGCCGTTCACGCCGACCGAGTTCGCGCGGGCACGGGCGCTGGTGGAGCTGGACGCCCGGCTGGGCCCGCGTGTGCCGCGCAGCCAGGACGTACTGACGCTGCCCGAGGGCAATGACATCATCGTGCGCCGGGCGGACATCGGTGATCTGGCGGCCGCGAAGGAGATGCACGAGCGGTGCTCGACGCGGACGCTCGGGATGCGGTACCACGGGCCGATCGGCGACGCGGACCGCTACCTCAACCATCTGCTGAGCCCCCGGTTCGGCCGCACGCTCGCCGTGCAGACCGCGTCGGGTCGCGTCGTCGCCCTCGGCCACCTGCTGTGGGACGGTGACGAGACCGAGGTCGCGCTGCTCATCGAGGACGCGTGGCAGCGGCGGGGCGTGGGCAGCGAGTTGCTCCGCAGGTTGGTGGGGATGGCGGTCGAGGCGGGCTGCGAGAGTGTGTACGCCGTGACGCAGTCGTCCAACACCGGAATGGTCGCCGCGATGCGGGGATTGGGGCTCCCCCTCGACTATCAGATCGAGGAGGGGACCCTGGTCATCACGGCGCGGCTGGCTCCGCCGGTTGAGCCGGGGGGCGCCGCGGGGGTTGCGGAGCGGCTGTCGAGCGCGGCTGAACTGGGGAAGGCCTGAGTGCCGTAAGAGCTACTGCGCGCCTGCGGCCGCAGGCGCGTTGTGGCTGGTCGCGCCCCGCGGCGGAGCCGCTTGTCGACACTGCCCCGCGCCCCTGACGGGGCGCTCCAGCGCACCGTCCAGATCAGCCCACAGGTCCTCCACGTCCTCCAGACCCACCGACATCCGCAGCAACCGGTCACTCACCCCGGCGTCCCGTCGGTCGTCCGCGTCCACGATGCGGTGGCTGATGGACGCCGGGTGCTGGATGAGCGTGTCGACGCTGCCCAGGCTGACGGCGGGGGTGATGAGGCGGACGCCGGCGATGACCTCGTGCGGGTCACCGTGGATCTCGAAGGCGATCATCGCGCCGCCGATGCGCGGGTAGTGGACGCGGGCGACGCGCGGGTCGGCCGCGAGACGGCGGGCGAGTTCGGCGGCGGTCGCGGAGGCGGCCCGGACCCGCACCGGAAGGGTGGACAGGCCGCGCAGCAGCAGGTATCCGGCGAGAGGGTGCAGGACGCCCCCTGTGGCGAAACGTATCTGCCGCAGCCGTCCGGCGAACTCCTCGTCGCAGGCGACGACTCCTGCCATCACGTCCCCGTGACCGCCGAGGTACTTGGTCGCGCTGTGCAGAACCAGCCGGGCCCCGTGTTCGGCGGGGCGCTGGAGCACCGGCGTGGCGAAGGTGTTGTCCGCGAGCAGCGGGACGGAGCCGCAGGCATGGGCCACCGCCCGCAGGTCCACCTCGGCGAGCGTGGGGTTGGCCGGGGACTCGACCATCACCAGGCCGGTGTCGGGGCGCAGGGCGTCCGCGATGCCCGCCGGATCGGTCCAGGTCACCTCCGAGCCCAGCAGTCCGGCGGTCAGCAGGTGGTCGCTGCAGCCGTACAGGGGGCGTACGGCGACGACGTGGCGCAGTCCCATCGAGGACCGTACGAGGAGGACCGCGCTCAGCGCCGCCATTCCGCTGGCGAAGGCGACCGCCGCCTCGGTGCCCTCCAGCTTGGCCAGGGCCGTCTCGAAACGGCCGACGGTCGGGTTGCCGAGCCGGCCGTAGACAGGCGGGCCGTCCGGCTCCGCGCCGGTCGTGGCGAACGCGTCGATGCGGGCGGCCTCGCCGCGGCTGTCGTAGGAGGGGTAGGTGGTGGACAGGTCTATCGGCGGGGCGTGCAGTCCCTGCCGGGCCAGGTCGTCCCGGCCCGCGTGCACGGCCTCGGTGGCGAGTGCTCTGGATGCGGTGCGTGCGTCGTCGTACCCGGGCATGCCGTCGTATGCCTCACTGCTCGCGATGTCCATGGCGGAAGGGTGAACATCGGCCGGGGTCCGAAGGCCATTCACCGTGTTACGTTCGACCAATGGCCGAATCTGTCGTACTGGACCCGGTCGATCTGCATCTGCTGCGGCTTCTGCAGAACGACGCCCGGGCCACCTACCGCGACCTCGCCGCACAGGTCGGGGTGGCGCCGTCGACGTGTCTGGACCGGGTGACCCGGCTGCGCCGCTCGGGCGTGATCCTCGGCCATCAGCTGCGGCTCGATCCGGCCAAGCTGGGCCGGGGGCTTCAGGCGCTGCTGTCCGTACAGGTCAGGCCGCATCGGCGGGAGCTGGTGGGGCCGTTCGTGGAGCGGATCCGGGCGTTGCCGGAGTCGCTGGCCGTCTTCCATCTCACCGGGCCGGACGACTACCTCGTGCATGTCGCGGTCGCGGACATGGCGGATCTGCAGCGGCTGGTGCTGGACGACTTCACCGCCCACCGCGAGGTGGCGCGGGTGGAGACTCGGCTGATCTTCCAGCAGTGGGACTGCGGGCCGCTGCTGCCACGCGGCGCGCCGGGAGACAAGCCCTCAGCGAAATCGGCCTGACGGGGACGGCGGCCGGTGGAACCGGGCTGACGCGGCGCCGGTCGCCGTATGAGGATGGACCGCATGTCACAGACCAAGAGCCCGCTGCCCCGTGAGGTCGCCGACGCCTATGTCGACGAGCTCATCGCCCTCGACCCGATCACCGGTACGTATCTCGGCGTGAAGGAGAGTTCCGGCAAGCTCCCCGACCTCTCGCCCGCGGGCCAGGAGGCGCTCGCGCAGCTCCAGCGGGCCACGCTCGCCCGGCTCGACGAGGCCGAGAGCCTGCCCGGCGCGGACAGTGACATCGAGCGCCGGTGCGCGCGCCTGCTGCGCGAGCGGCTCACCGCGGAGATCGCCGTGCACGAGGCCGAGGAGGGCCTGCGCACGGTCGGCAACATGGCCACGCCCGCCCACTCGGTGCGCGAGATCTTCACCGTCACGCCGAACCAGACCGACGAGGACTGGGCGGCGATCGCCGAGCGGCTGCGCGCGGTACCGGGTGCGTACGCGGGCTACCGCGAGTCCCTCGCGCTGGGTCTGGAGCGCAAGCTGCACGCGGCGCCGCGCCCGACCGCCACCTTCGTGGAGCAGCTCACCGAGTGGGCGGACACCGGTGAGGGACGCGGCTGGTTCGAGGACTTCGCGTCGGCCGGTCCCGAGGCGCTGCGCACGGAGCTGGACGAGGCCGCCCGCGCGGCGACGGCCGCCGTGGTGGAGCTGCGGGACTGGATGCGCGACGTGTACACGCCCGCGATCGAGGGCGCTCCGAACACGGTGGGCCGCGAGCGCTACGCCCGCTCTGCCCGCTACTTCAACGGCATCGACCTCGACCTCGACGAGGCGTACGCGTACGGCTGGTCCGAGTACCACCGGCTGCTCGGCGAGATGAAGAAGGAGGCCGAGAAGATCCTTCCCGGCGCCGCGACGCCATGGGTGGCGCTGGCGCACCTCGACGAGCACGGCAAGCACATCGAGGGCGTCGACGAGGTCCGCGACTGGCTCCAGGGCCTGATGGACGAGGCCATCGAGAAGCTGGACGGCACGCACTTCGAACTCGCCGAGCCGGTACGCAAGGTGGAGTCGTGCATCGCGCCGCCCGGCGGTGCGGCAGCGCCGTACTACACGCCCCCGACGGAGGACTTCTCGCGACCGGGCCGCACCTGGCTGCCGACGATGGGCCAGACCCGCTTCCCGGTCTACGACCTGGTCTCGACCTGGTACCACGAGGGCGTGCCGGGCCATCACCTGCAGCTCGCGCAGTGGACGTACGTCGCCGGGAACCTCTCCCGCTACCAGGCCACCATCGGCGGGGTCAGCGCCAACGCCGAGGGCTGGGCGCTGTACGCGGAGCGGCTCATGGACGAGCTCGGCTTCCTCACCGACCCGGAGCACCGGCTCGGCTACCTCGACGCGCAGATGATGCGGGCCGCCCGCGTCATCGTCGACATCGGCATGCACCTGGAGCTGGAGATCCCGGCCGACTCCCCGTTCCACCCGGGCGAGCGGTGGACTCCGGAACTGGCCCAGGAGTTCTTCGGCGCGCACAGCAGCCGTCCCGCGGACTTCGTGGAGAGCGAGCTGACCAGGTACCTGACGATCCCGGGCCAGGCCATCGGCTACAAGCTCGGCGAGCGGGCGTGGCTGCTGGGCCGTCAGAAGGCGAGCGAGCGGCACGGCGACGCCTTCGATCTCAAGGCCTGGCACATGGCGGCCCTGTCCCAGGGTTCGCTGGGCCTGGACGACCTGGTGGACGAGCTGGCCCGGCTCTGACGCGGCAGGGTCGTCGAACGCCACGCCTCAACGCCGGAACCCGCCCTCGGCGTTGATGACCTCACCGGTGATCCAGCCCGCCTCGTCCGTCGCCAGCCAGGCGATGAGGCGGGCCGGGTCGTCGGGCATCCCCCATCTGCCGACGGGGAAGCGGGCCGCCACGGCCTCGTACGCCTCACCGGTCAGGTAGTCCGTGTCCACGGGGCCGGGGTTGACGGTGTTCACCGTGATCCCCTGCTCGGCGAGCGTGGTCGACAGGGAGCGGGTGATGGAGGCGAGGGCGCCCTTCTGGAGGGCGTAGGCGATCTCGCCGGGCATGCCGCCGGCGATGTCCTGGCCGGAGGTCATCATCACGACCCGCCCGCCGGGCCCGGCCGGCCTCAGCCGGGCGTGGGCCTGGACGAGCAGCAGCACCGCACGGGTGTCCACCGCCCAGTGTGCGTCGAGCATGGCGGCGTCGATCTCGTCGAGGGTGCCGTCGGAGCCGCTCACCGCGTGGTTGGCGATCAGGATGTCGAGCCGCCCGCCGAGCGCCGAGGCGGCCGTGGCGACCAGCTCGGCGGGCGCGGCCGGGTCGGCGAGGTCGCCGGGACCCGCGAGGACCTGGCCATCCGGGTCGCCGAGCGCCTCACGCACGGAGGCGACGACGTCCTCGGGGCGGTCGGCTCCCCAGGGCATGGCAGCGTCGTGCGGCACATGGTGGTGCAGATAGACGCTCGCCCCGTAGGCGGCGAGCCGCCGGGCCACGGCATGACCGATGCCGGCCCGTCTGCTGGCCCCGGTCACCAGGGCGGTCCGGCCGCGCAGGGGCAGGGGGTCGCGACGCAGGTCTTCGGGGGCGGGGTGCGGGAGTCGGGGCATGGCAGTTCATGATGGGGAACGGCCGGGTCCGGCGCACCCGTTTATTCACGAGGGTCCCGGCTGTTCACGAAGGCCCTTCTGGCACTGAACCGTTCAGTGCGGCAGCCGTCGGAGCTGGACGAGCCCCAGCCAGGTCTCCGGCCCGGGCTGCACCCGTGCGGCGCGGACCGCGTACGCCCCCGGCTCCAGCTCCACCCGCAGATGCTCGGTCCGGTCCGTCTCCCGTCCCGGCCAGGCCGAGTCGAAGAGGATTACGGTTCCGGGCACCTTCCAGCGCACCTCGTGTCCCCAGTCCGCCGTGGCGAGGGCGGTCGGCACCCGGGCCAGCAGTTCCTCCTCGGAGTGGGCCGCGCACCACCGTACGAAGATGCCGTGGTCGGGCAGGTAAGAGGTGGACGCGGGCTCGTCACCGAGCACCAGCGCCGCGCTGTCCCCCACGGGCAGGAGTCCGACGAATCCGTCGACCTCGCAGGCCCGGTCGTAGTCGGACGCCGTCTCGTCGCCGTCGGCACCCGCCCAGAACGGCAGCACCGTCTCCGGCACCGCTATCAGCGGGCCGCCGCCCGACTCCACCCACTCCACCGCGCCCGGTTCCGCGTATCGCACCATGGCAGCAGAACCTACACGCCCCGGGACCTCACCAGGTCACCGTGGTCAACTCCTGCCTCAGCAGCCGCAGTTGTCGGCCCCGACCGGAGCGGTCAGCGGGTCGACGGGGATGTTCTCACGGCGCTGCCAGGTCTCGTACTCGAAGCCCTCCCGTGCCCAGTACTCGAAGCCGCCCAGCATCTCCTTGACCTGGTAGCCGAGTTCGGCGAGGGCGAGGGCGGCGCGGGCCGCGCCGTTGCAGCCAGGGCCCCAGCAGTACGTCACGACGGGCACCGACTTGTCGAGGAGCTGCTCGGCCTGCTCGGGGATGAGGGCGGTGGGGAGGTGGACCGCCCCGGGGATGTGGCCCTGGTCCCAGGACTCGGTGGAGCGGGAGTCCACGACGACGAACCCGGGGTCACCGCCGGAGGCGAGGGCCGCGGCGACGTCGGAGACGTCCGCGTGGAAGGCGAGGCTCGCCCGGAAGTAGGCGGCGGCCTCGGCCGGGGGGGGCGGGGGCGACGCGGAGAACGGGGTTGGCGGTGGTGGCTGCGGCAGTCGTCATGATCAGAAATCTACGGCCCGCGATCCGCTCCCTGAAGGGGAGATCCCCGGCGCCCCTCTTGATCCGCCGGGCATTCCCCTGCTATCCCTCGCCCATGACCGCGTTTTCCCCGGACGCCACCGACTGGCGCATCCTCGATGTCCTCCAGCGCGAGGGCCGCGCCAGCTTCGCCGAGCTCGCACGTGCCGTCTCCATGTCCGCGAGCGCGGTCACGGAACGGGTGCGGCGGCTGGAGGAGGCGGGTGTCATCCAGGGCTACGCGGCGGTCGTCGCCCCCGAGCGGCTGGGGCTGCCGATCCTGGCCTTCGTGCGCCTGCGCTACCCGAACGCCAACTACAAGCCCTTCCACGACCTGGTCGCCACCACGCCGGAGATCCTGGAGGCCCATCACGTCACCGGCGACGACTGCTTCGTCATCAAGGTCGCGGCCCGCTCGATGAGGCACTTGGAGGAGGTGTCCGGCAAGATCGGCACGCTGGGCTCGGTGACGACGAGTGTCGTCTACTCGTCACCACTGCCCCGCCGGCCGCTGGGCAACTGAGCCCCTGGGTAAATTACGGGACGTGGCCGACAACTGGCCTGGGGCTTACGGCAGTTGCCTGGGCGGTTGTGGGGCGGCATGCTGGCGGTGAGGAGGGGGCCACAGTGGAGCTTGAGTTACTGCTCGCCCAGACGGTGCCGGCGATCACCGCGGCGGTGGCACTGGACGGGGCGGATGTGCTGCGGCGCACCGAGGACGTCGCCGCGTCCGGCACCGCGCACCTGGGGCAGCGGCTGCTCGCCAGGCTGACAGGCAGTCGGCCGCAGGGCACCGACGGCGTGGCACGGGCCGTCACCGACCTGGCCGAGAGCAGGGGCGGCGAGGACGAACAGGCCGCGTTGCGCGTCGAGTTGCGCAAGCTGCTGCGGGACGACGAGGGCCTGCGGCGTGAACTCGCCCTGCTGCTGCCGCAGAACGCCGCCTACACGGCCTCGGGGGACCGCGCGGTCGCGGTCCAGCACAACGAGGGCATCATCTCCACCGGCGATGGCGCCCACAACGTCATCCGGCGGCAGGGGTGACACCCGAGCCGTTGCACATCGGGCAGAACGACGGGATCGTCTCCCTCGGCGATCACGCGGTCAACATGCTGTACCGCGCCGAGCGGATGACGGTCGTCCCCCCGGAGCTGCTGCGGCGGCCGGCCGAGGTGTCGCCGGTGGGCGGGGTGATCGGTCAGCCACCGCTCCCGGCACCGCTGTTCGTCGGCCGGGAGGCCGAACTGGCCGCGCTCGACGAGGCGCTCCGCGACGCCTCGGCCGGTCGTCGGCTGCACACGGTGTGCGGGCTCGACGGGCTCGGCAAGACGACCCTGACGGCGCGCTACGCGGCCACCCGCGGCGCGGAGTACGCCCAGGTCGGCTGGCTCCGCGCGGACAGCCCCGGCGCGGTCGAGGACGGGCTGAGCCGTATCGCGCTGGCCCTCGAACCACACCTCGCCGAGCTGCCGTCCGCCTTCCTGCGGGAGCGGGCGCTCAACTGGCTGAGCGCCCGCGGCGACTGGCTGCTGGTGCTCGACGAGGTCACCGACCGTGAGCACGTCTCCGAGCTTCTGGCCAGGGCGCCGGGTGGGGCCTTTCTGCTGACGACGGACAGCCGGTCGCTCGCGGCCGGCCTCGGCTCCTACTCCGCCCTGGGCCCGTTCCCCGCGGACACCGCGCAGTCGCTGCTCACCGCGCAGCTGCGCCAGGGCGGCCTGGCGGCCGAACCGTCCGTGCTCGCGGACATCTGCCGCGCACTGGGACACCTTCCCCTGGCCGTCGCGCAGGCCGGCGCCTTCCTCACCGAGACCAGGCTCGCGCCGGTCGAGTACCTGGCGAAACTGCGGTCGGATCCCCGCGGCGTCTACCACGAACCGGCGCCGGGAGCACCGGACAACCGGAGCCTCGTCACCGTCTGGCGCATGACCACCGAGCGGATCTCGGGCCATCCCCAGGCACTGCGCGTGCTGGCGTTCCTGTCCTGGCTCGCTCCCGAAGCGATCCCGCGGTGGCTGGTCGCGACCGCGGTCCCCAAGGAGGACGTCGACCCCGCCCTCGGAGTGCTGGCCGCGCACGGACTCATCGACCTGAGCCCCGAGACGATCTCCGTCCATCCGCTGCTGCAGGGCTGGTACCGCACCCGTACCCGGGCGGCCCGCCGAGGCGAGGAGCGGATCGACGAGGGGTTCACCGCCTGCTGTCTGGCCCTGGCGGCCACCCTGCCGCAGACCACGGATCCGGAGACCTGGCCGAGGTGGCGCGCGCTGCTGCCGCATGTCGAGGCCCTGCAGCGCAACGCACCGAGCCGACGCCACATGGCCATCGTGACCACCGCGAACAGCACGGGGGCCTATCTGACCGAACAGGGCGAGGTCGTCCGGTCCGTGGCCCTGCTGGAGCAGGCATGGGCCGACGCGTACACCTACTTCGGGATCGAGCACCCGTCCACCTACGTGGCGGAGCAGCAACTGGCCCAGGTCTACCAGGACGCCGGGCGGACCACCGACCTCCTCAAACTGCGCTCAAGGGTGCTCGGCGCGTGGGTGAACGCCAAGGGCAAGGAGGACGAGTTCACGCTCACCGCCATGGCGAACGTCGCCAAGGCCCACCTGCTCGACGGTGACCGTGAGAAGCCCACGGCCGTGTACCGGTTCGTGCTCGACACCCTGCTGCGCAAGCTCGGCCCGGACCACAAGCGGGTCCTGCGGGTCCGGGACGACCTGGCCGACGCCTACGACACGCTCGGTGACCTCCATGCCTGCCTCGCGGAGCTGGAGACCAACGCCGCCGCCTGGGTACGGGTACAGGGCCCCGCCCATCCGGAGTCCGTCCACTGCCGGCGTCACCTCGCCGACGTCCGGGCGTCGCTCGGGGACACGGCCGAGGCGGTGCGGATCCTCGAACAGCTCGTTCGGGACGTGGCGAAGGCCGAGGGGCACGATGCCCCGGGCACCCTCACGCTCCGCACGGATCTCGCCTTCGCCCGGCACCACGACAACGACCCGACCGGCGGCGTGGCCGAGCTGGATGCCGTGATCGCGGACAGCCGCCGGGTGCTCGGCGCCCGCCACCCCGACACGGTGTACCGGCGGCAACGGCTGGCCGACGCGTTGCTGGCCACCGGCGACACCGACCGGGGCGTCGCCGAGCATCGCCATGCGCATTCGGACCTGGAGGCCGAACTGGGTCCGGAACACCGCGACGTCCTGGAAGCCAAGGGTCTCGTAGGCGCCGCACTCGTGGTCGCGGGCGACTTCGACGCGGGCATCAGGACACTGGACGAGACGGTGGCCGAGCAGACGACCGCCCTCGGCGCCGATGACGAGGGCTCCCTGGACACCCGCGAGACGCTCGTCATGGCCCTGTTGGCAGCCGGGCAGGTCGACCGGGCACAGGACGCGGCCGCGTCGCTGGCCGCCGATTCCCACCGGGTCCTGGGACCCGGGCATCAACGGACACGGCATGCACAGGAGATGCTGGACGAGGCACGCGCCGGCCAGAAGACGGCCACGCCCCATCCCTCCTCCCCGCCGGCCCCTGCGGTCCCCCCTCCGGTCCCGCCGCACCCCTCAGTTCCCCTTCCGGCCCCGCCGCACCCCTCAGTCCCCCCTCCGATCCCGCCGCACCCCGCAGTCCCCCCTCCGGTCCCGCCGCCCCCTTCAGTACCTGCGGTCCCGCCTCTCCCTCCGATGCCACCCGGCCCGCCCCGGAGCGAGTCCCAGGCCCCGCACGGCGCCGTGACCGATCGGCTGGACGCCCTCTTCGAGCAGGCCGCGGCTCTGGAGACGGCCGGCGCACTGGCGGCGTCCGCGCCGCTGTGGCAGCAACTGATCACCGAGGGGACGAGTCACGTCGGCCCCGGCCACCCCAAAGTCGCCGGGTTCCGCCATCTGTTCGCACTCAACCGTTTCCATGCCGAGGACTACACGACGGCGATCGCGCTGCTCGTGGAGAACGACCCGTACAACACCGCCGCGTTCGGCGCGCTCCACCCGGAGACGCTCAAAGGACGGGTCCTCCTCGCCGGCGCGTATGTGGAGACCGGGCAGCCCGACCGTGGGATCCCCCTGTACGAGGCGGCCCTGCCCCACCTCGCGCCGGCCCTGGGCGAGGATCAGGTTGACACCTGGCGTGCGTTGTTCGGCCTGGGCACCGCGTACTCGCACACCGGCCGACACAACGAGGCCATCGCCCTCTACGAACGCTGCGTCGCCGCCCGCCCCCTCCCCGCACCCGGCGCCGCCCTCGCCATGACCTCCCTGGCCGTGGCCCACCACATGCTCGGCAACACCGGGCGAGCAGCCGACCTCTACACGCAGATCCTCCAGGCCCACCGCTCCCAGGGCCGCCCCGAGGACAACACCACCCGCAACCTCCGCCGTTACCTCAAGCGCGCCCAGAAGGGGCGCCCCCTCCCCTGAGACGTCGCTCTCGCGGAGCGGCCGCATCCGGTCCGGGCAGGCCTACGCAGGTTCGCGAGCCCTACGCGCCCCGCTGCCGCAGCACCGACCCCGATCTCCCCTTCACAACCTCCAACTGCGCATGGATCCGCCGCCGCAGATCGGCGACATGGCTGACGATCCCCACACTGCGGTCCCGCTCACGCAGTGAGTCGAGGACGTCGAGTACCTCGTCGAGGGTCTGGTCGTCGAGGCTGCCGAAGCCCTCGTCGATGAAGAGGGTGTCGAGCCGGACGCCGCCCGCCTCGTCGGTGACGACGTCCGCGAGGCCGAGGGCGAGGGCGAGGGAGGCGAAGAACGTCTCACCGCCCGACAGCGTCGCCGTGTCCCGCTCCCGCCCGGTCCAGGCATCGACCACGTGCAGCCCGAGCCCGCTGCGGCCACGGCCGGCCCGGTCGTCGGAGTGGACAAGGGTGTAGCGGCCTGACGACATGCGCTGCAGCCGTACGGTCGCGGCGGCGGCGACCTGTTCGAGGCGGGCCGCCAGCACGTAGGACTCCAGCCGCATCTTGCGTTCGTTGTCCGCCGAGGTGCCCGCGGCGAGCGCGGCGAGGCGGGCCACCCGGTCGTACTCGTCTCGCAGCGGGGCGAGTTGGCGTACGGCGGCGGCCACTCGGTGGGACAGCCGGTCGAGGTCGGTGCAGCGCCGGGCGGCGGCGTCGCGGGCGGACGCGGCGTCGCGGGCGCGCTGGGCGGCGGTCGAAGCGGTGCGCTCCGCGGACGCCGTGTCGGCGGTCGGTTGCTGGGCGGCGGCCGCGGTGTCGGCCTCGGCGAGGACGGCGCGTACGGCTGCCTCCTCGGACTGCCAGGCGTCCAGGCGTCGTTGGAGTTCGCGGTGGGCGGTGTCGTCGAGGAGAGCGGCGGCCGCGGCCTGCGGGGTGTCGAAGCCCGCACGGAAGGCGGCGTCGGCCAGACGGGCGTCTGCGTCCTTGAGCCGCTGGGCGGTGTCCTCGGCGGCGCGCGCGGTGTCGGCGGCCTCGGTGAGCAGCGCGACCTGCCGTTCCAGCTGCGCTGCCCGCGTGGCGACGCTGTCGGCGGCGCCGCGCGCTTGGGTCAGCTCCTCCTCCAGGACTGCTCTTTCCCGGTCGAGCCGCTCTCGATGGCCCACCCGGGAGGCCACTCTGACCGCCGCCTGCTGCCGGTCCGCGGTCCGCCGCTCGCGCTCCGCCTCGGCCCGGCGCAGCTCCTCGTGTGCCGGGTGCAGGGCGGACGCGTCCCGCCGGGCCTGTGCGTAGAGGCGCTCCAACTCGTCGCAATGCGCGGCGAGTTGCTCCGTCGGCGCGTCCCCGGCCTCGGCGGTGGCGGCGGCCAGTGCCTCGCGTACGACGCCCAGGTGCCGTTCCTTCTCCGTGTGCCGTTCCTCCGCCTGCTGGTAGGCGGCCAGGGCGCGCTCCTCCGCCTCCCGGTCCACGTGCCCGGCGTCCTTGCGGGCGGGGGCGGGGTGGTCGGTGGCCCCGCAGACCGCGCAGGGCTCTCCGTCCTCGAGCCGGGCGGCCAGTTCGGCGGCGATGCCGTTGAGGCGCTGCTCCTTGACGTCGAGCCAGTGCGCCTTGGCCTCGAGCACCTGTTCCTGTGCCAGGCGGGCCTGTTCGGCGGCCGCGTCCGTGTCACCGGCGAGCTGGTCGCGCATCCGCGCGGCACCGAGGCGCTGCTGCGCGGGCTCGCGCTGCACGGCGAGCTGCTCGGCGCGGGTCGCGGCCTCCTGGGCCGCGTCGATACGGCTCTGGAGCGCGCCGCGGCTCCCCTCCCACTCGGCGAGCCAGGCCTCTGCTTCCTGCAGCAGGCCCTCGTCGGCGCGTTCCTGACGGTCCAGCTCGTCACGCTCGTCGACCAGTGCGAGCAGCCGCTTCTCGGCGCGGCGGGCGGACTCCAGTCCGCCCAGTTCTTCGGCGGCCCGGCGCGCGGCGGTCGCGAGTCCGGCCGCGCCGGCCCCCACGAAGGCCTCCGGCAACACTCCACGCGCGCGTGCTTCGGCCGCGGCCGCCCGCCGGTGCTCCGCCTCGACCGCCTCACGCAGCTCCAGTGCGGGTGCCACGGCCTCCGCCTTGCGGGAGCGCTCCATCCTGACCTGCGCCTGCCGATAGCCGTCGGCCCGCTCCTCCAGCACCAGAGCCCGCTGCCGGGCTTCGGCGAACCGCCGCTGCAACCGGGCCACTTCGCGTACGTCGGCCAGGGCGCGGTCGGCGGCGGCCTGGGCGGACTCGGCGGCCAGGAGGCGGCAGTGGGCGACGGTCAGCTGTTCGCGGGCGGTGCTGCGGGCGACGGCAGCGGCATCCAGGATGGCCTCGGCCAGGCCCGGCTCGCCCGGTGCGAGGTCGGGCAACCGCATGGCGTCGTCCGCCGCCTGCTGCATCCGGTGCGCGTCGGCCAGCAGCGCGGCGTCGCCGTCCCGCACCTGCGCCTCGGCCGCCCGGCGGCGCTCGGTGAGGCGCTTCTCGACCTCGGCGAAGCGGTGGGTGTCGAAGAGCCGCCCCAGCAGCTTGCCGCGGGCCTCGGCGTCGGCGCGCAGGAAGCGGGCGAAGTCGCCCTGGGGCAACAGCACGACCTGGCAGAACTGCTCGCGGCTCATGCCGAGCAGCTGGGTGATCTCCTCGCCGATCTCCTGGTGCGAGCGGCTGAGGTCCTTCCAGGTCCCGGCCTGCGCGTCGTACTCGCGCAGCCAGCTCTGGGCCTTGTCGAGCGTCGTACCCGAACCGCGCTTCTTGGGGCGCTCCCAGGGTGGCTGCCGGGTGATCTCCAGCCGTCGCCCGGCGACGGTGAGTTCGAGGAGGACCTGCGTGCGCGTGCCGGCCGCGGCGTGGTCGCTGCGCAGGGTCATGCCCTGGCCGCTCTGCCGGGCGCCCGGCACGGAGCCGTAGAGGGCGTAGCAGACGGCGTCCAGGACGGAGGTCTTGCCGGCGCCGGTGGGGCCGTGCAGCAGGAAGAGCCCTGCGGTCGACAGCGCGTCGAAGTCGACGCTCTGGGAGCCGCCGAACGGCCCGAACGCCGTCACATCGAGGCGATGCAGCCTCACCGGGCCACCTCCCGCACCGCCTCGTCGGCCCGCACCGCGTCGAACGCGTCCCGCAGCACGCCCTGTTCGCGCTCGTCGGGCCCGGCCCCCCGCACATGCGCCACGAAGTCCTCCGCGATCTCCTGGTCGCTCCTGCCCGCGAGTCGCTGCGCATAGGACACGTCGGGGTCGTCCGGCGCCCGCTCGGGGTCGAAGACCAGGCTGAGCGTGTGCGGGAAGCGTTCGGCGAGGCGGGCCATGGGGTCCGCGGGGCGCACCGGGTCGGTGAGCGTCGCCTCGACCCACGCCTCCTCGTGCCGCGCGAGCCCCGGATCGGCGAGCAGTTCCTCCAGCGTCCCCCGGATCCGGGCCAGCGCACGGGGCACCGGGCAGTCGACGCGCTCGGCGGTGACCGCGCCGTCGGCGTCCAGGTCGACGAGCCACATGCTCTTGCGGTGGTCGGACTCCGAGAAGGAGTACGGCAGCGGCGAGCCCGAGTAGCGGACGCGCTCGGTGATGGTCTGGCAGCCGTGCAGATGGCCCAGGGCCGCGTAGTCGACGCCGTCGAAGACGCCGGCGGGCACCGCGGCCACCCCGCCGACGGTGATGTCCCGCTCGCTGTCGCTGGCCTCGCCCCCGGTGACGAAGGCGTGCGCGAGGACGACGGACCGTGTGCCCCCCGCGCGCGTGGCGAGGTCGGCGCGCACCCGGTCCATGGCGGCGGCGAGCACGGCCTCGTGCCCGGGCCTGTCCACCGCGAACTCGTCCTTCACCAGGGCGGGTTCGAGATAGGGCAGCCCGTAGAAGGCCACGTCACCGAAGTCGTCCCGGAGCACGACCGGCGTGCCGCACGCGGACGGCTCGGTGCGCAGATGGATGCCCGCCCGGCCGATCAGCCCGGCGCCGACGCCGAGCCGGCGTGCCGAGTCGTGGTTGCCGGAGATCATCACCGTGGGCACACCGAGGTCGGCGAGCCGGTGCAGGGCGTCGTCGAACAGCTCGACCGCGGCGAGCGGCGGGACCGCTCGGTCGTACACGTCTCCCGACACGACCACCGCGTCCACGCCGCGCTCACGCACGGTCGTGACGAGGTGGCCGATGAACTCGGCCTGTGCACCGAGCATGGCGACCCGGTGGAACGCCCGGCCGAGATGCCAGTCGGAAGTGTGCAGCAATTTCATAAAACGGCTCTGACCTGCATGTTTCTCTCGGTTACGCCCCAAAACCAGCACAAGCCAGCACGGGAATCCCGGGCTGGCACCCACCACGCTAGCGCCTGGGGGCACCTGATCCACCACGGACCTCATATTGCGGGCTCGCATCAGCCATCACGCCCAGAAAAATTGGTCGAGCAGACGCATAGTCGAAATGCTGAGCCCGACGAGTTCACGCTTCCCCTGCACTCCACGGAGTGGCAGTGCCTGACCGCACTGGTCCGCAACGCACAGCCCGCGGCGAGTTCGGCCGCCGTCACGCGCGTCGCTGCTTCGAGCGCGAGGGCCTGCAGACGAACCTTATGGGCGCCGAGTGGTCCGGCGCCTCCCCGGTTGTTGCCCCCCCCTTGGTATCCCACCACTCTTCCAGGTGGGCGTGGACGAGGTGCACGAGCTGCCCCAGTCGGTCGGGAGGGGGTGCGGGCGAGGTGAGCACATCCACCCAGGGCTTGTCGTCCCACGGGAAGGCGACCACCCAACATGCATCCGGGCGGCCTTGGCGGCCTACAGTCAGCCAGTACGTCAACCTCGCGCTGCCGTCCGGATGGTGCTCGACCGTCATTTTGGTGACGTCGGAACGGAGTCCGTCAGCCGTGGCGTACGAGCGGCTCAGGGCCTGCTCAGCTGGTGTCTGTTCCTCCACAGGGGCAACCACCCTTTCACCTCGGCCCATACCCCAACACCGCGTTTTAGCAACGAGCATCCCCGCGGCGGCCCGCTGATCGACCTTGCAGGTCGTCAGGAGGTTGCTGGTCCCGCGGGTACGTGAGCAGCTGCGACCTCAGGGAGGTTGAACGTCTGTGCGGCGTCTCGGTCGCCTAGGTGCTCGGGGACCGTGATCGCCTCGAACGTTCTGGGGAGGAGCGGCGTCATAGTCGTAACCGTTGAAGAAGGGGACCGCCATGGCTCTCGTACACTCCCGGGCCCGTTCCGTGCTCTCCGCTGCCGCGCTGATCGCGGGGATGGTGTGGGTGACCGCCGCCTGTGGCGGCGAGACGTCTCCAGAACCAGCCGAAGGGACTTCACCGAAGGGCACGACCACACAGAGCAACGCCACGTGGAACGAGCCTGCCTCCTACGTCTACACACTCACCTCGAACGAACAGGCCCTGGCGGGGAGCTTCCGGGTGACGGTCCGGGACGGCAAGGTGACCAAAGCGGTGGGCCTCGACGACAGCAGTCGGGAGGTGGTGGAGCGAGGACCTGGTCAGATCCCCAAGATCGGCGACCTGCTGGACAGGCTGGAGAAGGCCCGGCACGAGCAGGCGGACACGGCGGACGTGGAGTACGCCGCCGACGGGCATCCCTTGCGGATCATCCTGGACTGGGACGAGAACTCCATCGATGACGAAGCCAAGTACGTCATCAGCTCCTACGAACCGGCTGGCAGTTAGGTATCTCAACCCGTCGCCCCCGGCGCAGACGGACCGTACGTGGACCCGGACACCGTATGCCTGCCGACGAGCGCGGCCGGTCGAATGCGGAATTCGACCGGCCGAATAGTTCGACCGGACGAACGATCGGGATGAGACACCTGCGGTAAAGGCGCCCGTGCGCCAAAGAATGACTGAAAACCGGCCGGAATAAGTGGAACTCGTAATTCCAAAGAAAAACGTTGCGTCCATCCATTTCGGACACTTAGCATTCCTCAGGCACCACAGGAGGCACACAGGTTCCATGCCACGGCTCTTTCAGCCAGTGAGGAATGTAAGTATGCGCTCGATGCGTCCGGCCCGAAGCCTTGTCATCACGTCCCTGGCGACCGCTTGTACCATCGCGCTTTTCGCCGCACCCGCACACGGCACCTACTGGTCCGGAGGAATGCCCCGCGCTGATTTCTCGATAAGAACCTACTCCTATAACCCCACATGGCAGGGCCCGCTCGACAACGGAATTGTGAACTGGAACGGAACGCCCACTCCGGCGGCGATCGGCAAGCTGTCCAGCTCCCCCAACACCCTGACGGCGACGTCCTACTCTGACACCTGGTACGGCCTCTTCACCTCGTCTGGCCCGCGCGACAGCAGCCGCACTTTCACGATCAAGCTGAACAGCAGGACGATCTCCAGGGACGCCACAAACTTCAGCAACATGGTAACCCGCGTCTTCTCGCATGAGCTGGGCCACGGACTCAGCATGGCCGACAATCCGTCCACGTCCTCCTCGTCAATCATGAAATACACGGCGTGGAACACTCTGGTGAAACCAACGACGTACGACATCGCCGAAGTAAACCGAATCTACTGACGAGCGGGGGAAAAGTGAAGAAGAATCGGTTCCTCTCCCTGGCCTGCGCCGCAGGAATTCTTTCCTTAATTACGGCGTGTGGATCCGGAGCCAGTCAGTCGTCTACGCCCAACCAGGTCGCGTACCATGCCTCGTACCCCGATTTCTCCTCTTCCGAGGAGCTCTACGGAAAAGCAGACCTCGTCGTGCGAGCGGTAGTACAGCCGGGCACGGAAGTCCGAGAGCTTTCGTCCGGCGGAACGGACAGCGACGACCCCCGACTCAACCCTCAGGCCGGCGTGGACAGCGGCGAGCAGCCCGCCGAAGACCCCGTTGTGGTGACGGTCCGCAAGATCAAGATCACCAAGCTCCACAAGGGCGTCGGCAAGGTCGGGGACACCATCGAGGTCAAGGAACTCGGGGGCAACCTGGGCGGCACCGAGTACGTCTCCGACGAGTCCACGCCCCTCGTTCCCGGAAAGCCGTACTTGCTCTTCCTGACCACCTTCCCGGACCAGCCGGCCTCGGTAATCACGCCGGTGCAGGGCCAGTACCCCTTGGACGGCGCGGGAGAGCCGCAGTCCCTCCCCGACAACAAGCTCAAGATGACCACGAAGAATCTGGAGCAGCTCACCAGGGCGGCGAGCCAGTAGCCACCAGGGCGGGCACGCAAGAGCGGCCTGACAGACGGCTGCCAAGGCCAAGCCGCACTGCCTGACAGGCCGGGCGATCGGCGAGATACTCGGAGTACCGATACCGCCCCGCTCTAGGGAGAGTGCCCACCGTGGTCCTGGCGATGTCGCTGGCAGTCCTGTAGGGCTACTCCTTCACCTTGTTCGCGGTCCGCCGGGTCGGCTTGGACCTCAAGTCCGCGATCGAGCTGGCCCTCGCCACGCCGGTCAACAAGTGGATGATCGGCTGCGGCAAGAGCCGTCCCCCTACCACTGACAACCAACCCGACTGGTTCAAGGCCGGGGTACCCCGACACGACAGGGGTGCCCCGACCTCGTTTGCGTTGTGACGAGTGCCTGTGGCGTGAAGCAGTTACACGGCGCCGCTCGCCCCCTCGGGGAACTGCTCAACCTGAACATGCCCGGAGCGCCCGCGAAAGTCGGGTACCTGGCGTCTCGGTCGGTCCGCTTGCGTAGCGCCGGTGGCGCAGTAAGACCGTGTCCTACGTGGTGAGGCGGACGAGTCGCTTGTAGCAGCAGATGGCTGCGGCGAGCCCGAGAAAGGCCAGGTAGTTTCGGGGATGTCGCTCATAGCGGGGACTGAGCCTGCGGTAGCCCGACAGCCACGAGATGGTCCGCTCGATCACCCACCTGCGGCGACCCAGCCGTTCGCTGGACTCGATGCCCTTGCGCGCGATCCGCACTCCAATGCGCTTGCCGCGAAGCCATTTCCGCAGGTCGGGTCGGCCATACGCTTTGTCGGCGTGCAGGCGCTCGGGCTTGAAGTATCGGCCGCGGTGGGGGTCGTGTCTCGTTTTGGTGACCCCCCACCATCGGCTTCAAGCCCTCGCTGTCGTGGACGTTTGGCGGCCGAGATGCCGACGACCAGGGGCAGTCCGTTCGCGTCCGACAGGACGTGCATCTTGGAACCCGGCTTGCCGCGGTCCACGGGGCTCGGACCTGTGTGTTCGCCCCCTTTTTAGCCCTGACGTGGGCGGTGTCGAGGACGACGCGGGTGACGTCGATGAGGCCGGCGTCGTCGAGGCTGTGCAGCACGGCTTCGTGCAGACGGCCCCAGACACCGGCCCTCGACCAGATCACGAACCGACGGTGGGCGGTCGACTTCGACATGCCGAAGCAGGGCGGCAGTTGGCGCCAGGCGCATCCGCTGACCAGGACGTAGATGATGGCCGCGAAGAGCGTCTCATCAGGCGTGTCCTGCGTTCCGCCGCCTTGCGGCCGGACCTTCGACGGCGGGATGAGCGGCCTCGCGATCTCCTACAGCCCGTCCGGAACAATCCAACTCCACGCACCCCGCCCCATGTACGGCTCAACGTTCGCCTCACCACTTGGGACACGGTCTAAGCACATGCTCTATCGCTCACGACTCATTGCCCGCCTCGTGCGTGCCCGCGAGACCCTCGGCGCATGGACCGGCAGAAACATACGGTGCCCTTGCCTAATATCCTTCCCTCCCATTCGGAGAGGGGACGGTCAACGCCGCTGACGCGGCTCTTGTGCCCATCAACGTCCTCAGCTGCTGTTGGCGATGAGGCTGTCGAGGATCTCCTCCGTGCGGTTCGGGTGCGGAGCCTTGGCCGTGAGTCGTTCCATGAATCTTGTGTAGGCACCCGTGTCCGCGTCGGGCACGGTACTGCCTGGGGCCGTACCGGCGAGATCGAGGATTCGGCACAGGATGTCCGCGGTGCGGTGGGGCTTCTCGGCGGCAGTCGCCAGCTGATCCAACAGGCTCTGGTAACGGTTGCCGTCGTCCCACCTACTGAGGTATACGGCACCAGAGAGCTGTTCCAGGTAGACGACATCGGACAACACGGGTTCCGCGAATCGCAGGACGGTAACCGGCGCACCGATGTCCGCGGTAACAGCTTCTTGGAGCGGCAGAATTTGAAGCGCGATGTTAGGCAGGTTCGACATCCTCAAGAGGTGCTCTAGTTGCTCTCGCATTACATCTGATCCACCTACCGGCCGACGCAGGGCGCTCTCGTCCACTACAGCCCACAGCCTCGGCGCATCAGCGGTATGAAGCAGCTGCTGACGTTTCATGCGCAGCTGCACGCGGCGGTCAATGTCCTGTTCGGTGGCCGTCGGGTTTCCCATGCGGATGACCGCCCTTGCGTACTCCGGGGTCTGAAGCAGACCGGGTACGAACTGCACCTCGTAGGTCTTGATCAGGTCGGCGCTGCGTTCCAGGTCGAAGAACGTTTGCACCCATGAGGGCATGATGTCGCAGTACTCGTGCCACCAGCTCTTCTCCTTGGCCCCATGCCAAGCATCCAGAACGAAGCGTCGTTCCTCCGGCTTGTCGACCCCGTAGAGGGTGAGTAGTTGTTCCACCTCCTCCAAATTCGGCAGGACAGTCCCGCACTCCACTCGGCTGATTTTGCTCGCCGAGCAACGAATGGTCCGCGCGGAATGTTGGGACGTGAGCTGGCAGATCTGGCGCAGCTCCCGCAACCGAGCGCCCAGGACGATCCGTTGCGCGGCCGGGGTGAGGGGGGGGTGCTCGGGGCGGCGGACACCGGCCGGCGATGCCGCCGTAACGGCCGGTCGCCTGGGCTCGCAGACCACCCCTTCCCGCTCTCCTGCCTGGGGGTTTGCCGGTGCCCCTGCTTCGTCGTACACAACAGCGGACGTACCTCGGGGCCGCAGAGCCCGCTGCGCACCCGTCACGTGGTAGCGGGCCGCCGTGCGCAGCCAGCGCAGTGCCTGATCCCGGCGTCCAAGCTCGAGAAGTTCCAGGCCCAACGCATAAGCCTCATGGCCGAGTTCCGCCTGATCGGCCTGCAGGGCCACGGCGGCGCGCTCCTCGTCCGTGAGGCGGTCGATGCTGTCCATGACGGCGTCAAAGCCATCACCGCATCCAGCCGGGACAACGGACTGCCGACGCTGGTCCTCGGTGCTCACTTGTACACCCCCTCGCCCGTACCTTCTGGCCGATAGGCACTCAGAACAGCGGTATCGCGGAGCCGTTCCAGGGCCTTCTTCAGCAGCTTCTTGACTCCGTTCGAACCGATCCCCATGAGCACGGCTGTCTCGGCGATCGTCAGGCTGTCGATGTAGTGAAAATGCAGGGCCTCACGCTGCCTCGCGGGTAAACAGGCAAGCGCACGCCCGATGTCGACGCGGCGTTCGATGCCAGTGGGCAGGTCCGGCGCGATCGCATGGATCAGCAAGGTCACGTCCTCGCCTTCGAAAGGAACCTCTCGGGCGCGTCCGCGCCGCTGCCAGAGCTCTGCAATGCGGCACTTCGCGATCGCGTAGAGCACCTTCACTGGTTCGTCGTAGAACTCGACGTAGTGGTCGTATCTGCTGAAGAAGAGGCGCCAGACGTCCTGGCACAGATCCTCCGCCTCCGGCTTCCCCTCGACCCGCCGCGCCACGAACGCCATGAGCTTCGGGTGATGTGTCGTGTATACGGCCCGCATCTCATCGCGGCGCTCACGGCCCTCCGCAGCACGGGCGGAGGCATTGTCCTCCCGTGCCGGGCTCACCGGGCCTCTTCACCTTCTACCGCCCACCCGGAATGCACCGTGCGGCCGTCGGCGATGGTGCGGTCGGTGCCGATGTCGACGGACCACTTGGTCCCGGCGACCTGCTGACGCACGGTCACCGACCGGCCGGTGCCCCTGGCCGCGACGATCACGACGGCCATGGCTCGCCGCTGCTCCCGGGCGAGGGCCGTCCGTCCCCGGATCCGCAGCGCCGCGGCAGCCAGACCGCACAGACCTGAAATGACTGCGACCACTTCGCCGGGATTCACAGATTGCAGCACCGCGGGCGGGACCACCGGCCTTCACTCGATCAAAAACAGTGTCCCGTCTACATCCACGCACAGGGCGGTTTCGGGTACCCCCTGCGTCGTCGCGTTCGACTTTTCCTGGGAGGAGCGGATCGTCGTCGACCACCTCGGGTACGCCGACGACGGGATCATCCATGTCACCGCCCATTCGGCTACACGGAGACACCGGACGTGCCCGACACCCTGGCCATGCTCGACCCGGCCCGAACCGAAGGGCCGCTGCAACTCGACCAGACGTCCTATTTCCTGCCGAAGATCGAGCTCCGGCGCGGGAAGGCCCCGACGATGGCGCCCTGGCGCAAGCGACTGTTCATCGCCACCTCCTACATCACGGCCGATGCCGCCGAGCACTTCGGCCTGCCCCGCCACCGCACGGTCATCATGGGCTCGCACATCGAGGTGTAGCCGGGCCGGACGCCAAGGGCGAGTACGACACGGGCGACGCTCACACCCGTACGTACCTCGGCCGCCAGGGTGCGCCCATTCGGCTTGCGTGGACGGTCAGTTGCAGCAGGCGTAGCGAGCGCACACGGCAAGGTCACTGAGGTCGGGTACACGGCAGGCGACGCGGTCGGCGGCGGTCTTCTCCCTCCATTGCCGCGATCGCCGTCAAGGAAGGCCCCGACGCCTCGCAGGGCAAGGGCTGCTGATCGTGATCGCGACCGCCCCGACCGACAGCGCACCTACCTGCGACTGCGCGCGGAAACCCTCGCCATTCGCGCAGGTCAGCGGAGACCACCCACCCATCGCGGCAGCTCACGGCGTCGCCGGTCTCTTGCGAAACATCTCACCAGCAGGAGCCAGCGGCCCAGCGCACAACGTCGCCTGCCCTCGACACCCCACCGATACTGGCAACCTTGACCGGGCCTGACCTGCCCAACAGGACACCCGACCCCCATCAAAAACGAGCGTCAAATGAGCGTCACGAGCGTCATTTCGGCGTCAAGATATCGCCTGTAACGCCCACACCGCACATAATGCGCACTCGCAAAACCGCAGGTCAGGAGCCCTTTGCCACCGGCTCAAGGATGGCAACCCACTCCAAGTGATGCGTCATCGGAAACACGTGGAACCCCAGGTATCCGCACGAGAGCAAAGTCGGACCGATCCACTGCCCCGTTTGGTGATGGAGCGAGTGTGGCCGTCACCTTGTTCGCGAACTCGCAGCCCGCTCTACCCAGCACAGAACCAGCACGGGACAGGTCGCCAGGGATGGTGACGGATGCCCAGAGGTCAGCACCGAACCAGCACCGGCGCCACCGACGAACCCCTCATCAGCGAAATGACACCTGCCCTGACCTGCACCTTTGCCAAAATGGCCACAGTTATGACAGGAAGCGCCCCGAAAATGTGTGCAGCAGCCTCATGATCCCCGAGACTGACGGCCGGGTCTGACAGCACGGGCGGTTACTCCCGTATCGCCCCGTCATGACAGGCCCGCCATATGCCCGTTACGGACATTTCACCCGAGCCTGCCCGACGTGACCGCAGATCGGACCGTCACGCGTCCCCGTACGCCTCGCCCCCGAGCTCGAACCCCGCGGTCCCCGCCGTGACGTCCGCGAGCCACGCCCGGAACGCCTCCACCTCGGCGTCCGGCAGACCGACCTCGATGGTGACCGCCTCGGCGTACCGCACGTCGCGCACCTCGCGGCCGGTCGACCGCAGGTCGTTCTCCACCTTGCCGGCGCGCTGGTGGTCGACGGTGACCGTGGCCAGCCGGAAGCGCCGCCGCGTGAGCGTGCCGAGCGCGTCCAGGGCCTCGCCCACGGCTCCGCCGTACGCCCGGATGAGCCCGCCCGCGCCGAGCTTCACACCGCCGTAGTAGCGAGTGACGACGGCGACGACGTAGCGCATGTCGCGGCGCAGCAGCATCTGGAGCATGGGGACGCCGGCCGTGCCGCCCGGTTCGCCGTCGTCACTCGCCTTCTGGATCGCGGCGTCGGCGCCGATGACGTAGGCCCAGCAGTTGTGCGTGGCGTCCGCGTGCTCCTTGCGGACGGCGGCGAGGAACTCCTGGGCCTCCTGCTCGGTGGCGGCCGGGGCGAGCGCACAGATGAAGCGTGAGCGGTTGACCTCGGTCTCGTGCACGCCCGCGCGGGCGACTGTGCGGTACTCGTCCTGCATCGGGCCAGCCTATGCGCAGCGCCCACGCCCGCCCGCGCGGGAGGGGCTCACTTCTTCCTGCCCCGCGCCACCATCACGTCCGTCAGCAGCGCCGTGCCGGGCTCGAGGGCCCGCCAGGCGGCCCCGTGCCAGGCCAGTACGGCGATCGCCGACGTCGGGAACTTCGTGCGCACCTCGTCCAGGGTGTCGTCGAGACCGTCCCCGGCGAGGGCGAGGACGAGGTCCTCCAGGCCGGGGTTGTGCCCGACCAGCAGCAGTGTCTCGACCTCGGGGGGCACCTCGTGCACGACCTCCAGCAGGTCGGGTACGTCGGCCGCGTACAGCCGCCGGTCGTGGCGCACCGGCGGTGGGGTGCCCCACTCGGCTGACGCCAGTTCCCAGGTTGCACGCGCGCGTGCCGCGGTCGAGCACAGCGCGAGGTCCGGCAGGCAGTCGGCTTCGGCGAGCATCCGGCCCGCGACCGGGGCGTCCCGGCGGCCGCGCGGGGCGAGTGGGCGTTGGTGGTCGGCGACGCCCTCCGGCCACGCGGACTTGGCGTGCCGCAGGACGACCAGTCGGCGCAGCGGGCCGGCTCCGATGCGGGCGGCGGTCATGAGGAGGTTCCCAGGTCGTGGGTGAGGTCGAGGCCGAGGAGGCGGTCGGCATAGGCGTACGTCTCGAAGCGTGCGCCGTCCGGCAGGTCCGGCGCGCTCTCCACCCAGCGCAGGACTCCGAGGACCCCGGGCACGTCGAGATCGTCCTCCCAGGCGGTGCGCAGCTCTGTCCGCACCTCGTCGGGGATGGGCCGGGACGGCCGCTGCGCCCAGCCGGCGACGGCACGACGCCAGCGTACGAGGGTGTCGTGGGCGTCGGCGAGGGCGGCCGTGTCGAGCCGTACGGGCACGCTTCTGCGCCGGGAGAGCAGGGCGAGACGCAGCGCGGCGGGGTCGGCCTCGGCGGGGGGTGCCTCCGAGTGCACGGGCGCCACGGTGACCCGCACCCCGTCGGGCTCCGCGCCTCCCTCGCGCACGACATGGAGGACCTGCGCCTCGCCCAGTCCGGACGCGGCGTCCCGGCCGTCCTCGAAGGGCCGCACGCCCAGCGCCGCGGCGCCGGCCCGCAGTTCCGCCTGCTGCCGCTCCTCGTCGAGCAGCGCCCAGACCGGCGTACCGCCGAGCTCCAGGGCGCGCACGAGCAGATCGGCGACCAGCAGTATCCGCAGGGCGGTGACGTCGAAGCCCTCTGTATGCGCCTCGATGCGGGTCAGGCCCCGGCGGGCCGGGGCGGCGTCGACGGGCTCGCCGGTTCGGGCGTCGATGATGCGCAGCACGGAGCGAGCGTAGGCGGACGGTCCGCCCCGCGCAGCCATCCGACCCGCTTTCCGGACACCGTGGCGAGCCTCGGGTCTGCCGGGAGTCCGCTGGTCATCCATGGTTGTACGGCCCATCCACGCGCGCGACGCGCATGTCGTACCAGGACATCGCCACCCCCTGCCGTGCGCACTGCCCGCACGGTACTGCGCACCGGCCCGCCCGGACAGGAGTTCGGGGGCCGTGCTACCGGAGTCGTCCCTCGTGGAGCACGCCGGAACCGCTGCCCCGACGGAGCAGGGCCGCCGTGTACACGTCCGCGGCCGATGCCCAGCCGAAGGACCGGGCATGCCGGATGGCGGCCTCGCCCATCCGGGCCGAGCGGGCAGGGGTGTCGGCGAAGCCGTACAGGGCCCGCGCGTAGTCCGCCGGGTCGTGTCCGGGTACGAGAACGCCGCTCACCCCGTCCCGCACCGCCACCGGCAGGCCGCCGACCTGCGCGGCGATCACCGGGGTGCCGCAGGCCTGTGCCTCGACGGCGACCAGACCGAAGGACTCGCTGTGGGACGGCATGACCAGGACGGACGCCGCCCGGTACCAGTCGGCGAGCCGGTCCTGGCCGACCGGCGGCCGGAACAGCACGACATCCCCGATGCCCAGGCGGGCCGCCAGCTTCTGCAGCCCTTCCGGCTCGGCCAGGCCGCTGCCGCTGGGCCCGCCCACGACCGGCACCACGATCCGCTCACGCAGCCGCGGCCGCTCCGCCAGCAGCCGGGCCACCGCACGCAGCAGTACGTCCGGCGCCTTCAACGGCTGTATGCGGCCCACGAACAGGGGGATCAGCGCGTCCTGCGGGAGGCCGGGGCGGGACCGTGCCACGGCCCGTCCGGCCTCGACACCCCGGGCGTCGGACCGGAAGCGCTCCAGGTCGACACCGGGGTGGACGACGGCGACCCGGCCGGGGTCGGCGTCGTAGTGGCGGAGCAGGTCCTCCGCTTCCTTGCCGGTGTTCGCTGTCAACCGGTCGGCGGCCCGAACGACCTGGGTCTCGCCGAGCACGCGGGCCGCCGGTTCAGGGGTGTCGCCGTCGGCCAGGCCGGCGTTCTTGACCTTGGCCATGGTGTGCATGGCGTGGACGAGCGGGACGCCCCAACGCTCGGCGGCGAGCCGGCCGACGTGACCGGAGAGCCAGTAGTGGGAGTGGACCAGGTCGTAGTGGCCGGCCCAGCTGTGCGTCTTCACCCACGGCGTGACGCAGGCCTGGGCCGACCACCACCCCTCCACCTCTATGCCGAGGACGGCGAGGCGCTTGGCCAACTCGACGATGTAGACGTTCATTCCGCCCGCGTCGCCGGTACCGGGCTGGTGCAGCGGTGAGGTGTGCACGCTGAGCATCGCGACGCGGCGGGGGCGGTGGCGGGCGTCGGGTGGCCGCGACCGGGGTGGGCCGGCCGGCGTGCTGCCGTGGGCGCAGCCGTGCTGGAGCTCTTCGAGCCGGGTCCGGTACCGGCTCACCTCGCCGGCCCGCCCGCCATGGTCTCGGCCCGCAGGTCGAGGCGCTGCTCGCCCGCGTACACGTTCATGGAGCCGCCGCGCAGAAAGCCGACGAGCGTGAGCCCCGTCTCCGCCGCCAGGTCCACGGCGAGGGAGGACGGCGCCGAGACCGCCGCCAGCACCGGGATGCCCGCCATGACCGCTTTCTGCGCCAGCTCGAAGGACGCCCGCCCGGACACCAGCAGTATGTGCTGCGACAAGGGCAGTTGGCCGGACAGCAGCGCGCGGCCGATCAGCTTGTCGACGGCGTTGTGCCGGCCGACGTCCTCCTTCAGGTCCAGCGGCTGGCCCTCGGGCGAGAACAGTCCGGCGGCATGCAGGCCACCGGTGCGGTCGAACACCCGCTGCGCGGCGCGCAGTCGGTCCGGCAGGGTGGCCAGCAGTTCCGGGGTGACCCGGACCGGGGGTGTGTCGGCGATCGGCCAGCGCGTCGTGGTCCGTACGGCGTCGAGGCTTGCCTTGCCGCACAGGCCGCACGACGACGTGGTGTACACGTTCCGTTCGAGGGTGATGTCGGGCAGCGGTACGCCCGGGGCGAGTTGGATGTCGACGACGTTGTACGTGTTCGAACCGTCCTGGGTGGCACCGGCGCAGTACACGATGTTCGCCACGTCCTCGGCCCGGCTCACCCCCCCCTCGCTCACCAGGAATCCGACGGCGAGCGCGAAGTCGTCCCCGGGTGTGCGCATGGTGATCGCCAGCGGCTTGCCGCCGAGCCGTATCTCCAGTGGCTCCTCCGCCACCAGGGTGTCCGGGCGCGTGCTGCGCACACCGTCCCGGATGCGCACCACGCGGCGTCGTTCGGTGACCCGTCCCATGGCCTCACTCCCCGTTCTGTCGGCTCCTCAGCACTCGATGACGTTGACGGCGAGGCCGCCGCGGGCCGTCTCCTTGTACTTGACCTTCATGTCGGCACCGGTCTCCTTCATGGTCTTGATCACCTTGTCGAGGGAGACGTGGTGGCGGCCGTCGCCGCGCAGGGCCATCCGGGCCGCGGTCACGGCCTTGACCGCGGCCATGCCGTTGCGCTCGATGCAGGGGATCTGAACGAGGCCGCCGACGGGGTCGCAGGTGAGGCCCAGGTTGTGCTCCATGCCGATCTCGGCGGCGTTCTCGACCTGTTCGGGGCTGCCGCCGAGGACCTCGGCGAGACCTCCGGCGGCCATCGAGCAGGCGGAGCCGACCTCGCCCTGGCAGCCGACCTCGGCGCCGGAGATGGAGGCGTTCTCCTTGAAGAGCATGCCGATGGCCCCCGCCGCGAGGAGGAAGCGGACGATGCCGTCCTCGTCGGCGCCCGGCACGAAGTCGAGGAAGTACTGCAGGACGGCGGGGATGATGCCCGCCGCGCCGTTCGTCGGGGCGGTGACGACCCGGCCGCCCGCGGCGTTCTCCTCGTTGACCGCCATCGCGTACAGCGTCACCCACTCCATGGCGCGGCCCGCCGAGTCACCCTCGCTGCGCAGCGCCCTGGCCGCCGCCGCGGCCCGGCGACGGACCTTCAGACCGCCGGGGAGGATGCCCTCGCGGCCCAGCCCGCGTGCGACGCAGGCCTCCATGACCCGCCAGATCTCCAGCAGGCCCGCGCGGATCTCCTCCTCCGTGCGCCAGGCCTTCTCGTTCTCCAGCATCAGCGCGGAGATCGACAGGCCGGTCTCCTTCGTCAGCCGCAGCAGCTCGTCGCCGGTGCTGAACGGGTGGGCGAGCACCGTGTCGTCGGCCCTGATCCGGTCCGCGCCGACCGCGTCCTCGTCGACCACGAAGCCACCGCCCACCGAGTAGTACGTCTTCTCCAGCAACGGCAGACCGTCGGCGTCGTACGCGAAGAGGATCATGCCGTTGGCGTGGTACGGCAGCGAGCGTCGACGGTGCAGCACCAGCTGGGTCGAGGCGTCGAACTCGATCTCGTGGGCCGGACCGATCTCGGCACCGAGGAGGCGGATGCGCCCGGTGCCGCGGATCCGCTCGACGTCCAGGTCGGCCTGGGCGACATCGACCGTGTGCGGCTCGTGTCCCTCCAGGCCGAGCAGTACCGCTTTCGGTGTGCCGTGGCCGTGGCCGGTGGCGCCGAGCGAACCGAACAACTCCGCCCGTACCGCGGCGGTCTGGGCGAGCACGCCGTCCTGCTTCAGCCGGGCGACGAACATCCCGGCTGCGCGCATCGGGCCGACGGTGTGCGAGCTGGACGGGCCGATGCCTATGGAGAACAGGTCGAAGACGCTGATTGCCACGCCATACTCCGGGGGTTGGAGGGGCGTGCCGAGCAGTCACGGGCTCGCCCTTGCGGGAAGGTTGTCGGTTACAGACCGGGGTACAGCGGGTGCTTGTCGGCCAGTGCCTTGACGCGGGCCTTGAGTGCTGCGGCGTCGGCGGTCCCGAAGGGAGAGGGCGCCTTCAGCGTCTCGGCGATGACGTCGGCGACCTCGGTGAAGTCCTCGGCGGTGAAGCCGCGGGTGGCCAGTGCCGGGGTGCCGATGCGCAGGCCCGAGGTGACCATCGGCGGGCGCGGGTCGTTGGGGACCGCGTTGCGGTTGACCGTGATGCCGACCTCGTGCAGACGGTCCTCGGCCTGCTGCCCGTCCAGCTCGGACGCACGCAGGTCGACCAGGATCAGGTGCACGTCGGTGCCGCCGGACAGCACGTTCACGCCCGCCTCGCGCGCGTCGGTGGCGGTCAGACGCGCGGCGAGGATCTGCGCGCCCTCGACCGTGCGGCGCTGACGCTCCTTGAACTCCTCCGAGGCGGCGACCTTGAAGGAGACCGCCTTGGCCGCGATCACGTGCTCCAGGGGGCCGCCCTGGAAGCCCGGGAAGACGGAGGAGTTCAGCTTCTTCGCGAAGGCCTGCTTGGCGAGGATGATGCCGCCGCGCGGCCCGCCGAGGGTCTTGTGCGTGGTGGAGGTGACCACGTCCGCGTACTCGACCGGGTTGGGGTGCAGCCCCGCCGCGACCAGCCCGGCGAAGTGCGCCATGTCGACCCACAGGTACGCCTCGACCTCGTCGGCGATCCGCCGGAACTCGGCGAAGTCCAGCCGGCGCGGGTACGCCGACCAGCCGGCGATGATCACCTTCGGCCGGTGCTCCTTGGCCAGCCGCTCCAGCTCGGCCATGTCGACCAGGCCGGTGGCGGTGTCGACGTGGTAGGCGACCACGTTGAACTGCTTGCCGGAGAAGTTCAGCCGCATGCCGTGGGTGAGGTGGCCGCCGTGGGCCAGGTCCAGGCCGAGGATGGTGTCGCCGGGCTGGGCCAGGGCGAACAGGGCGGCCTGGTTGGCGGAGGCGCCGGAGTGGGGCTGGACGTTGGCGTACTCGGCGCCGAACAGCTCCTTGACCCGGTCGATGGCGATCTGCTCGGCGACGTCGACGTGCTCGCAGCCGCCGTAGTAACGCCGGCCGGGGTAGCCCTCGGCGTACTTGTTCGTGGCGACCGAGCCCTGCGCCTCCATGACCGCGACCGGCGCGAAGTTCTCGGAGGCGATCATCTCCAGGGTGGACTGCTGGCGCTCCAGCTCGGCGTCGAGCGCGGCGGCGATCGCCGGGTCCAGCTCGTGCAGGGGCTGGTTGAACAGGGTCATCGGCGGTCTCCTCGGGTGTGGGCGCAGTGAGCGGCGTAGGCATCGGCGGACAGCGCGCCGGCGATGTTCTCGACCCGCAGCCTGAACAGCCGGCCGCCGGTGTAGGGGGCGGCGTTGACGACGCCGGGATCGTCGGCCGGCGCGGTGTTGACTTCCAGGACCCGGCCGGAGGCGGGGGCGTACAGGCGGCTGGAGGCGGTCAGTGACTCGATCCGCCCGCAGCTCTCCCCCGCCTCGACCCGGGTGCCCACTTCGGGCAGGCGGAGTTCGACGACGTCGCCGAGGGACTTCGCCGCGAACGCGGTGATGCCGACGGTGGCGTTGCCCTCGTCCACGACCAGCCACTCGTGGTCCCAGGTGTACCGCAGGTGCCGCGGGATGCTCGTGGCGGTGTCCCCTGCGGATTCGGGGGAGAGCCGGGGCGCGGAGCTCATGACACGACGGCCGCGGCGGCGGGGACGAGGGTGCGGCGGAGGCGGTTGAAGAACTTCGGCTGGTTGAGGGAGAGCACGGCGACGGGGGTGCCCTCGCGCCGGTAGACGGCCGTGAAGGTGCGGCTGTCGACGTCGCCTTCGACGACCTCGGGCACGGCGCCGGGGGCGACGTGTCCGGCGACCTGGAGGCGTACCTGGTACTGGTCGGACCAGAAGTACGGCGCGGTGAGCGGGGCGGTGGCCGACACGCCGGTCAGCAGGGTGCGGGCGGCGGTCTTCGCCTGCTCGGTGGCGTTGCTCCAGTGTTCGATGCGGGCGTGCCGTCCGGTGAACGGGTTGGGGCAGCGGGCGACGTCACCGACGGCGACCACACCCGGGACGCCGGTCGAGCAGCCGGTGTCGCACACGACGCCGTCGTCCACCCGCACTCCGGAACCGGCGAGCCAGTCGGTGTTGGGCCGGACGCCGACCCCGACGACGACGATGTCGGCGGGCAGCAGCCGTCCGTCCGCCAGCCGTACGCCCGTGACCCGGCCCTCGCCGACGAGTGCGGCCACGCCGGTTCCGCACAGCAGCCGAACCCCGTGGTCACTGTGGAGCGAGGAGCACACCAGCCCCATCTCGCGCCCGAGTTGGCGCTCCAGGGGTACGTCCAGGGCCTCGACGACTGTGACGTGGAGCCCGAGCCGGTGCGCGGTGGACGCCACCTCGGCGCCGACGAACCCGGCGCCGATGACGACGACCCGGGGCAGGCCGTCCAGCAGTTCGGCGCGCAGGGCCTGGGCGTCGTCCAGGGTGCGCAGGGTGTGGACGCCCGCCAGCCCGTCCGTGCCGGGGAGGGTGCGAGGGTTGGCGCCGGTCGCGACGACGACGCCGTCGGTGCGCACATGCCGTCCGCCGGTCAGGGTGACGGTGCGGGCGACGGGGTCGAGCCGCACGGCGCGCTCGCCGAGCAGCCACTGCACGTCCAGGGCCTCGTATTCGTCCGCGTCGCCCAGCGCGAGCGCGTCGGCGTCGATGTCGCCCTTCAGGAAGCTTTTGGACAGCGGGGGGCGGTCGTAGGGAGTGTGGCGCTCCTCCCCCACGACGACGATCTCGCCGTCGTAGCCCTCTGCGCGCAGCGCGCGGACCGTGCTCAGTCCTGCCAGCGACGCTCCGACGACGGTGATGCTCCTCATGCCGGCTCCAGATCGGGGTTGTCTCGCATAACACAACGACGCTCGCTATACGCAACATGCTGTTCGCGCAGCGCAGGCATTGTCAAGGGAGGCGTCGCATATGAATTTCCGATGACGCTCCGAGTTGCGCGATCCGCAACTTCAGGAGAGGTGGATCAGTGCGGGGGCCGCACTTCCAGCTTGTTCTGCAGCCAGGTGTGGAACTCGCCTATGTGGTGCTCACTGGGCACCAGGACACCGCCGCCGGCGTACGCCTTCGAGCTCATCGCCGGCTGGGTGCGCTCACAGGCGTCGAAGTCCTGCTGGTTGACCCGGTGGAACAGCTCCACCGAACGCTCCACGTCCTTGCCGCTCTCCACGACGTGCGGCAGGTAGAGCCAGTCGCACTCGACGACCGTGCGGTCGGGTGCCATCGGGTACATCCGGTGGAAGATCACGTGGTCGGGCACCAGGTTGACGAAGACCTGCGGCCGGACGGTGATGGCGTAGTAGCGGCGGTCCTGATCCTCGGCGACACCCGGGATGCGGTCCAAGCCCTCGGAGCCGTCGACGGTGAAGCCCTGGACCTCGTCGCCGAACTCGGCGCCGTGGCCGACGTAGTACTGGGCGGCGTAGCCGTCCGCGAACTCCGGGAGCACTTCGGTGAGTTCGGGGTGGATGGTGGCGCAGTGGTAGCACTCCATGAAGTTCTCGATGATGAGCTTCCAGTTGGCCTTCACGTCGTAGGTGATACGGCGGCCCACCTTCAGCTCGTCGATGCCGTAGCGCTCGATCGACTCGACGTCGCCGAGCCGCTCGACGATCGCGCCCTGCACGACGGCCTCGAAGGAGGGCGGCTCGTCGGCGAGGCACACCCACACATACCCGAGCCACTCCCGCACATGGACGTTGATCAGCCCGTACGCGGTGCGGTCGAGGTCCGGCATCGACGTGAGGTTCGGCGCGGCGACGAGCTTGCCGTCCAGGCCGTAGGTCCAGGCGTGGTACGGACACTGGAAGGCCCGCCTGACCTCGCCGGACTCCTCGGTGCAGAGCTTGGCGCCGCGGTGTCGGCAGATGTTGAGGAACGCCTTGACCGAGCCGTCCCGCGAGCGGGAGATCAGCACGCTCTCGCGGCCCACCTGGTAGGTGCGGAAGGCGCCGGGCTTGTCCAGCTCGGCGGCGCGGGCCACACAGAACCACATGGCCTCGAAGACCCGCTCCTGCTCCTGGGCGAAGACCCCGGGGTCGGTGTAGTACTCACCGGGCAGCGTGGGGATCAGGCTCGGCGGCAGGTTCGTGCTGGTCATCGTGTCACCTTCGGAGAATGTCGGACGCGCACCCGGCGGGGGTCGAAGAGGGCGATGGGAACATGCATGCCGAGCCCGCGAGGAAGCGGCCGGGCAGGGTGGGGATGCGCGGGCGCAGGTACTCGGCGATGGCCGCGATCTCGTTGACGCCGATCGCCCCCAAGGCGGCCGAGCCGCCAGGTAAGTTGCGCTATACGCAACTTCCTTCGCTATGAGCAACAACTCTCAAACTGTCTCCCCGTGGGCACCCACTGTCAAGGGGTTGCCGGAGCGACGTTGCCACCCGGCGCAAAACGGACACCGGACGCCCATAGGTGTGACGCCGAGGGTGCTGGTCAACGAGAACTGCACAATGGCCTTCCGCCGAGCGGGCGGGCCGTGCGACCATGCGGGCGCCCGATTCCGGCCGCCCCATCCGCCTTCCGCAACCCCTGGGGAAACCTGGGCCGCCTTGCGTATAGTTGCGCTATGAGCAACTACACCGCAGAGAGCGAAACAACGGGTCCCGCGGTGGGTGGGGTGCAGTCCGTCGATCGCGCCGTCAGCGTCCTGGAGATCCTCGCCCAGCGCGGCGAGGCGGGCGTCAGCGAGGTCGCCGCCGAGATCGACGTCCACAAGTCGACCGCGTTCCGTCTGCTCGGGGCACTGGAGTCGCGCGGCCTGGTCGAGCAGACGGCCGAGCGGGGCAAGTACCGGCTGGGCTTCGGGATCGTCCGCCTGGCCGGCGCGGTCACGGGCCGACTCGACATCACCCAGCAGGGCCGGCCGGTGTGCGAGCGGCTCAGCGAGGAGATCGGCGAGACGGTCAACATCGCGGTCCTTCAGGAGCACTACGCGGTCAACCTCTACCAGGTGTACGGCCCCGGCGCCGTCGGCACGCACAACTGGGTCGGGCAGCTCACCCCGGTCTACGCCACGTCGAGCGGCAAGATCCTGCTGGCCCACCTGACGGCGGAGGAGCGCGCCGACGTGCTCGCGGAGTCCGGGGTGCACAAGCTGACGCCGCACACCCTGACGGCCCGGACGAAGCTGGAGAAGGACCTCGCCGAGGCGCGGGAGCGCGGGTACGCGGTGACGCTGGAGGAACTCGAGATCGGGCTGCACGCCCTGGCGGCGCCGATCCGCTCCCGCGACGGCGAGGTCGTCGCCGCACTCAGCGCCTCCGGCCCCGCGTACCGCCTCACCGAGGACCGCATCCACGAGCTCGCCCCCCTGCTGATCAGCGGCGCGGAGGAGATCAGCCGCCGGATGGGCCACTTGGGCTGAGGCTCCCGTCCGGTCCCGTCGGCAGAACGGCCCCCTGTGACGTCGTCGACCAGCCGTGCGCCCACGTCCGGTGCGCGGACGGCGACCTCGGCACGAAGGTCCATGCACAAACCCCTGTGGGAGCCCCTCGGCGGAGCTCCCACAGTGCTGACGGGACAACCAGTCCCGCTCAGGTCGCTCAGACGTACTCCGTCGCCGCGTCGAGCACCCAGTCCGCCAGATAGCCGGCGAACGACGAGCGGACCAGGACCCAGAATCCGGCCCGGGGTTCGTCCCGGGCGACCAGGACGATCTGCGTGCGGCCCAGGGTCGTCTGGGCACAGCGCCCGGGTCCGAAGGCCCGCGGGTGCAGGTCCAGCGGGCAGCCGTGGGCCAGCAGGTCGTGGGCGCGGGGGCCCGTGACAAGGAGCGTGGTGCGCTGCGCGGAGACGTCGATGACGGAGACCGGCTCGTCCCCTGCCGCCTCCCGGATACGACTCTCCAGGTCCCGCTCACTGCCCGGAGGCCCCACCAGCAACCACTCGTCGGGGCCGAGCCACAGCGCGGTCAACTCCCCCGCGCGGACGACGGTGTTCGGTTGGAGGGGAAGTTGGAGGTCGAGTGCGAGCCCTACGGCCTCCGCAGCCGCCCCCTTCGCGTCGAGACGCACGCTGATCTGGGCCAGGAAGGGCAGTTCGGCCAGCCGGATCGCGCCCCCGGACGTGCGGGTCGCGGCGGCAAGGCGGTCGGCGATGTGCGACAGAGGGCTGCGGAGCGGGGCGGTAAGGGCGGTGTCAGCCATCGCGGCGGGCTCCCTCGGGGTCGTAGAGGACGGGACTGGCGACGGTCACCGGGACCAGCCGGTCGCCCACGGGTGCGTACAGCCGCTCGCCGATACGGTCCCGGCCGCCCTTGACCAGGGCGAGCGCGAACGTCCGGCCGAGGGCCGCGCTGCGATAGCTGGACGTGACATGGCCGAGCATCGGCACGGGCGGGGTCAGCAGCACACCGTCGGCGATCAGGTGGGTGCCCTCCGGGAGGAAGGTGCCCGGGTCCTCGGGGAGCAGGCCGACCAGGTGCTTGCGGTCGGGGCGGGAGGTGTCCGCGCGGGCGTAGGACCGCTTGCCGATGAAGTCGGGCTTCTTCTTCGACACCACCCAGCTCATGCCGAGGTCCTGCGGGGTGACCGTGCCGTCGGTGTCCTGGCCGATGATCGGGTAGCCCTTCTCGGCCCGCAGGACGTGCATGGTCTCCGTGCCGTAGGGGGTGATGCCGTACGGGGCGCCGGCCTCGTACACGGCCTCCCACAGGGCGAGGCCCTGCCAAGGTGACACGTTGATCTCGTAGGCGAGTTCGCCGGAGAAGCTGATCCGGCAGACCCGGGCCTCGATGCCGGCGACGGTCGTCTCACGCCAGGCCATGAACGGGAAGTCGTCGTTGGCCACGGCGAGTTGGGGCGCGAGCGAGCCGAGGACCTCGCGGGACTTCGGACCGACCAGGGCGACCGTGGCCCACTGCTCGGTCACCGAGGTGCAGTGGACCTTCAGCTCGGGCCACTCGGTCTGGAGCCACTCCTCCATCCAGTCGAGTACGGCGGCGGCGTTGCCCGTCGTCGTGGTGACCAGGAAGCGGTCCTGGGCGACGCGGATGACCGTGCCGTCGTCGAAGACCATGCCGTCCGGGCGGCACATGACGCCGTAGCGGATCATGCCGACCTTCAGGGTGCTCATCATGTTGGTGTAGAGACGGTCGAGGAAGACCCCGGCGTCCGGACCCTGCACGTCGATCTTGCCGAGTGTGGAGGCATCCATGAAGCCGACGCTTTCGCGGGTGGCCCGGCACTCGCGCAGTACGGCGGCTTCCATGTCCTCGCCGTCCTGTGGGTAGTACCAGGGGCGCTTCCACTGGCCGACGTTCTCGAACAGGGCGCCGTGCGCGACATGCCACTCGTGGATGGCGGTCGTGCGGACCGGGTCGCTCAGCGCACCCCGGTCGCGGCCCGCGAGGGCGGCGAAGGAGACCGGTGTGTACGGCGGGCGGAACGTGGTCGTGCCGAGTGCCGAGATGTCCACGCCGAGCAGTTCGGCGACCACACCGCTGGCCAGGACGCCCGATGTCTTGCCCTGGTCGTTGGCGGTGCCGGCCGTGGTGTAGCGCTTGGTGTGCTCGACCGAGCGCAGGCCGGCGCCGGTCGCGCGGGCCAGGTCGTCGACGGTGACGTCGCGTTGGAGGTCGACGAAGCGGGGGGCGTCCGGGTCACCCGGGACGACGTACACGTGCATCGCCGCCGTCGGCCGCGGCTGCGCGGGCACCTCGGGGAGGCGGGGCGCCTCGGGGGTGTAGCCCTCGGCCTCGACGGCACGGGCACCGGCGGCCGCGCCCTGTGCCAGGACCGTGGCCGGGTCGAGGACGCCGCTCGCGCTGCCCGCGACCTCGACCGCCTGACGGCAGCTGTCGGGTACGAAGGAGCCCAGCGTCTGATCATGGCGCAGCTTGCCGCCGGACTGGCTGAACAGGTGCGCCACCGGGTTCCAGCCGCCGGAGACCAGCAGCAGGTCTGCGGCGAACTCCCGCTGCCCCGAGGACTCTCCGTACGGCGCGACGGTCACGGCGGTGAGCCGTGCCCCGCCCTGCGTGCCGGTGACGGCGTGCCCGGCCAGCACCTCGATGCCGGCCGCCCTCGCGCGCTCGGCCCACTCCCCCGGTTCGGGGCGGGTGTCGACGATCGCGGTGACGGCGAGGCCCGCCGAGGCCAGGTCCAGGGCCGCCGCGTACGCGCTGTCGTTGGTCGTGAAGACGACCGCGTGACGGCCGGGCAGGGCGCCATGGCGGTTGACGTGCGTGCGGGCCGAGGAGGCCAGCATCACGCCGGGGCGGTCGTTGTCCGCGAAGGCCAGCGAGCGCTCGTGGGCGCCGGTGGCGAGGACGACCCGGCGGGCACGGATGCGCCAGACGCGTTCGCGGGAGACGTTCTCGGGGGCTTGGGCGCCGAGGTGGTTGGTGCGGCGTTCGACGGCGAGGAGGTGGTTGTCGTCGTAGTAGCCGAAGACGGTGGTGCGGGACAGGACGCGGACCTCGGGGGCGGCGTCGAGCTGCTCGGTCACCTCCCGTACCCAGTCGAGGTGTTCGGCCGTGCCGAGGAGGCTGCCTCCGGGTTCCGGCTGGTCGTCGGCGAGGATGACGCGGGCGCCGCTTCTCGCTGCCGCCGCGGCTGCCGCGAGGCCGGCCGGGCCCGCGCCGACGATGAGCAGGTCGCAGTGGGCGTGTACGGCGTCGTAGCGGGCGGGGTCGGGGGCGGTGGCGAGGCGGCCCTGGCCGGGGAGGCTGGTCGCGACCAGGCCGTCGTAGAGCTCGACGGTCGTCGCGGGGAGCATGGGCTCCGGGAAGGGTTCCTCGATCTGGATGACCGCGTTGGGTTCTTCGACGCCGGCGGAGAAGATGCCCCGGGGGCGGCCGAGCTTGATGCTGGTACCGGCCTGGACGACGCCGTTCGCCAATAGTGCCGAGGCGAGGGTGTCGCCTCTGTAGCCCTGGTATTCGGTGCCGTCGAAGGTGAAGGTGAGGGGGGTGTCGCGGTCGACTCGGCCGCGGGTCGCGTGGCGGAAGGGCTGGGTTGTCTCGCCCCCGCCGCCCCTACCCGTCCCATCCTGAAGGGGCTCCGCCCCTTCGACCCCGGCTGGGGGCTCTGCCCCCAGACCCCCGATCGGCCCCGAAAGGGCCTCGTCCTCAAACGCCGGACGGGCTGAGACAGCCTGCCTCGGCTCAACAGTTGCCGGGCGTTCCTCGCCCGACCTGTACACCGCCAGCACCTCGTTCGTCGCCGTGTCCCGTACCGCGTTGAACCAGCGGCGGCAGCCGGCCGCGTGGCTCCAGCGCTCGGCGAAGGGGCCCTTCGGGTTGTCGCGGAAGAACAGGTAGCGGGCCCACTCCTGGTCGGAGAGGGACGCCGGGTCCTGCGGGTACGGCACGTGGGCCTGGCCGCCGTAGTGGAACTCGGCCTCGTCGCGGGGCCCGCACCACGGGCAGGGGATGAGCAGCATGGATCGGCTCCCAGAGCTTCCAGTGGTCCTAGTGGGCCACCGCGGCCGCGCCGTGCTCGTCGACGAGCGCGCCGGTGGTGAATCGGTCGAGCGAGAAGGGGGCGTTGAGGGCGTGCGGGGTGTCGTTGGCGATGGTGTGGGCGTAGACCCAGCCGACGCCCGGGGTGGCCTTGAAGCCGCCCGTTCCCCAGCCGCAGTTGAGGTAGAGGTTGTCGACGGGGGTGAGCCCGATGATCGGTGAGGCGTCGGGACTGGTGTCGACGATGCCGCCCCAGGTGCGCAGGACGTGGGCGCGGGCGAAGACCGGGAAGAGCTCCAGGGCCGCCGACATCTGCTCTTCGATGATGTGGAAGGCGCCGCGCTGGGTGTAGGAGTTGTACGCGTCGATGCCCGCGCCCATCACCAGCTCGCCCTTGTGGGCCTGGCTGACGTACACGTGGACCGCGTTGGACATCACGACCGTGGGGTGCACCGGTTCCAGGAGCTCGGAGACCAGGGCCTGCAACGGGTGGCTCTGGAGCGGGAGTTCGATTCCGGCCATGGCGGCGAGGACCGAGGTGTGGCCCGCGGAGCAGAGCGCCACCTTGCCGGCCGCGATGGGGCCGAGGTTCGTCTGCACGCCGACCACCCGGCCGCCGACCACGTCCAGGCCCGTGACCTCGCAGTTCTGGATGATGTCGATGCCCGCCGCGTCCGCCGAGCGGGCCAGGCCCCAGGCCACGTAGTCGTGCTTGGCGATGCCGGCGCGCGGCTGGTAGGTGGCGCCCAGGACCGGGTAGCGCACGTCCGGGGAGATGTTGACGATCGGGCAGACTTCCTTGACGCCGTCCGCGTCGAGCCATTCCGCGTCCACGCCGTTCAGGCGATTCGCCTCGACCCGGCGCACGCTGTCGCGGACGTCCTGGAGGCTGTGGGCCAGGTTCAGCACGCCCCGCTGGGAGAAGAGGATCGGGTAGTCGAGCTCCTCCGCCAGTCCCTCCCAGAGCTTGAGCGCGTGCTCGTAGATGCCGGCGCTCTCGTCCCACAGGTAGTTGGAGCGGATGATCGTGGTGTTGCGGGCCATGTTGCCGCCCGCGAGCCAGCCCTTCTCCAGGACGGCGACGTTGGTGATGCCGTGGTTCCTGGCGAGGTAGTGCGCGGTGGCCAGGCCGTGTCCGCCGCCGCCGACGATCACTACGTCGTACGACCGCTTGGGCTCGGGATTGCGCCACAGCCAGTCCGGGTGGTCGGGGAGGTCGGCGCCGGGGGTGCGGGGGCTCATCGGACGGCTCCGTCCTGGGGCAGGGACAGGTTCATACGGCGTTCGCGTTCCTCTCGGCGGCCTCGACGACGTTGGCCAGCAACATCGCCCGGGTCATGGGACCCACACCGCCGGGCATGGGCGCGAGCCATCCGGCGACCTGGGCGGCGTCGGGGTGGATGTCGCCCACCAGCCCCTGGTCGGTGCGGGTGATACCGACGTCCAGGACCGCCGCACCGGGGCGCAGCATGTCCTTGGTGACCAGCCCGGGCGAGCCGGCGGCGGCGATGACGATGTCGGCCTCGCGCACGTGCCAGGCCAGGCCCTTGGTGCCGGTGTGGCACAGGGTCACGGTGGCGTTCTCGGAGCGGCGGGTCAGGAGGAGGCCGATCGGGCGGCCCACCGTGATACCGCGGCCGATCACGCAGACGCGCGCTCCCGCGAGCGGCACCTCGTGGCGGCGGAGCAGTTCGACGATGCCGCGCGGGGTGCACGGCAGCGGGGCCTCGACGCCCAGGGTGAGCCGGCCGAGGTTGACGGGGTGCAGGCCGTCGGCATCCTTGGCCGGGTCCATGCGCTCCAGTACGGCATTGGCGTCCAGCCGGCGCGGCAGCGGGAGCTGGACGATGTAGCCGGTGCAGTCCGGGTCGGCGTTGAGCTCGTCGATCGTGTCCTCGACCTGTTGCTGCGAGGCGTCGGCGGGCAGGTCCCGGCGGATGGAGGCGATGCCGACCTGGGCGCAGTCGCGGTGCTTGCCGGAGACGTAGGCGCGGCTGCCGGGGTCGTCGCCGACCAGGACCGTGCCGAGGCCGGGCGGGCGACCGTCCGTCGCGGTCAACTTGGCCACGCGCTCCGCGAGTTCGCGTCGGATGTCGGCGGCGGTCGCCCTGCCGTCGAGCAGCTGTGCGTTCACCAGCGGTGTTCCTTCCCTCGGAGTCGAGGCTGAGGGTCAGCCACGCAGGCGGGACATGGTCGGGTCGAACAGGGGCTCCTCGGCGACGACCGCGTCGACGCGCCGGTCGAAGTAGCCGATCTGCACGCGCGTGCCGGGGGTGGCCTGCTCGGCCGGGAGCCACGCGTAGGCGATGCCCTTGCCGATCGTGTAGCCGTAGGCGGCGCTGGTGACATAGCCGACCGCGCGGTCGCCGTCGTACACCGGCTCCTTGCCCAGGACGACCGACCGCGGGTCGTCGATGGTCAGGCAGGTGAGCCTGCGCCGGACGTTCTCCTTGCGGCGCTCCAGCGCCGCCTTGCCGATGAAGTCGTCCTTGTCGAGCTTGACGGCGAAGCCGACGCCGGCCTCGTAGGGGTCGTGCTCGTAGGTCATGTCGGTGCCGAAGGAGCGGTAGCCCTTCTCCAGACGGAGGCTGTTGAAGGCGCCGCGGCCGGCGATGACGCCGCCGAGGGGCCTCGCCGCCTGCCACAGGGTGTCCCACAGCTTCTGGCCCTGGTCGGCGGTGGTGTACAGCTCCCAGCCGAGTTCGCCGACGTACGACAGCCGCATCGCGGTGACCGGGACGCTGCCGATGTAGGCGCGCTTGGCGCGGAAGTACTTCAGGCCGTCGTTGGTGAAGTCCTCGTCGGTCAGGGGCTGCAGGACCTTGCGGGCCAGCGGGCCCCACAGGCCGATGCAGCAGGTGCCGGGGGTGATGTCGCGGACCTGGACCGTGCCGTCGGCGGGGAGGTGACGGGTGAACCAGTCGAGGTCGAGGTTGCCGTTGGCGCCGACCTGGAAGAGGTCGCGGGCGAGGCGGGCCACGGTGATGTCGCTGCGGATGCCGCCGTCGTGGTCGAGGAGCAGGGTGTACGTGACCGAGCCGACGGACTTGGCGACCTTGCCGGTGCACAGGCGCTCCAGGAACTCGGCGGAGCCGGGACCGCTCACCTCCAGGCGCTTGAGGGCCGTCATGTCGTACATCGCGACGGTCTCGCGGGTGACCTGGGCCTCCGCGCCGACGATCGGCGACCAGAACTGGGCGGCCCAGTCGTTGGGAGTGGGGATGCTGCGGCCCTCGACCAGGCCCGCGTTGGCCTCGTACCACTGCGGGCGCTCCCAGCCGTTCGCCTCCAGGAAGAAGGCGCCGTGCTCCTGCTGGCGGGCGTGGAAGGGGCTGGTGCGGATCGGGCGCGGGTCGCCGGAGGGCTGCAGGGGGTGGAGGATGTCGTAGACCTCGACGAAGTTCTGGCAGTCGCGGGCCAGGACGTACTCCGGGGAGAGCTGGTGCGGCTCGAAGCGGTTGACGTCGCACTCGTGCAGGTCGAAGGACGAGCAGTGCCCGTCGACCAGCCATTCCGCCATGGCCCGGCCGACGCCCGCGGAGTGGGTGACCCAGACGGCCTCGGCGACCCAGAAGCCCTTGACGTCCGGGGACTCGCCGAGGAGCGGGAAGTTGTCGGTGGTGAAGGAGAACAGGCCGTTGATGCCCTCCTCGACCTTCGCCTCCTTGGTGGCGGGGAGGAGGGACTGGGTCTGCGTCCAGGCGTCCTCGAAGTCCTCCTCGGTGAACTTCAGGACGGACGGCATCTCGTCGGCCTCGTCCACGGAGAGGATGTCGTCGGCGGAGATCGGCATGGGGCGGTGGCCGTAGTAGCCGATGCCGATGCCATCGAAGCGGTCGCGGTAGTAGAGGTCGGCGTCCTGGTGGCGCAGGATCGGGCGGACCGCCTCCTCGGTCTGGCCGGCCAGGGCCGGGACGGGGCCGGTCCAGGCGAGCTGGTGGGCGAGCGGGGTCAGCGGGAGGTTCATGCCGACCATGCGGGCGATCTTCGGGCCCCAGATGCCGGCGCAGCACACGACGATGTCGGCCGGGATCTCGCCCTGGTCGGTCAGGACGCCGGTCACCTCGCCGTCGGCCCGGGTCACGTCGAGGACCTCGTGGCGGGCCAGGAAGCGGACGCCGCGCTCGGTGGCCCGGCGGATCTGGGCCTCCACGGCGAGGACGGCCTTGGCGAGGCCGTCGGTCGGGACGAGGAGGCCGCCGAGGACCTTGTCGCGGTCGACCAGCGGGTGCCGCTCGACGCACTCGTCGGGGGTCAGCAGCCGGGACTCGATGCCCCAGGCGGTGATCCAGCCGTGGCGGCGGTGCAGTTCCGTCAGGCGCTCCGGCGTGGTCGCCACTTCGAGGCCGCCGACCTGCAGGAAGCAGGGCTTGCCGTCGACGTCGAGCGAGCAGAACTTCTCGACGGTGTAGCGGGCCAGCTCGGTCATGGTCTTGGAGGAGTTGGTCTGGAAGACCAGACCCGGGGCGTGCGAGCTGGAGCCTCCGGTGGCGGGGAGCGGGCCCTGGTCGACCACGGTCACTTCGGTCCAGCCTCGCGCGGAGATCTCGTCCGCGAGGGCCGCGCCAACGACTCCCGCTCCGATGATGACCACTCGGGGTCCCGCCATCGCCGCACCTCCGGTTTTGTTTAACCAGTCGAGCAGATCGAGTTGCTTTCCACGCAACTTGATTCAGGTTGCGCAACTCAATGTGCCTTCCGCACAGGTGGGTGTCAAGGGCTGCGGGACCTAGGAAAACGGGCCGGAACACAGCGATGCCCGGCGGTCGGTGCGCGCGGGGTGCGCACCGACCGCCGGGCATGTTTCGACCGGCTCGCGACGTACGGTTCGCGGAGCTACTTGATCCAGGCCTCCACCTTGTCGCGGTTGGCCTCGACCCACTTCTTCGCCGCCGCCTCGGGGGTCATCTTGTCCACCGCGATGTACTTGGCCACGGTGTTCTGGTCGTCGTTGGTCCAGGTGAAGTTCTTCACCAGGTCATAGGCGGGGCTGCCCGACTCGGCGAACTTCGCACTGACGATCTTGTCCAGCTTGTACACGGGGTAGTCGCAGTTCACCTTCTCCGTGTCGGCGTCGCAGCCCTCCTTGTACTCGGGCAGCTTGACCTTCTCCAGCGGCACCTCGGACATGAACCACTGCGGCTCGTAGAAGTAGCCGATCACCCATTCCTTGTCCTTCTCCGCCTTGCGGAAGGCCTGGATGAGGGCGGTCTCACTGCCCGCGTACACGACCTTGTAGTCCAGCTTCAGGTTCTTCACCAGCGCCTCGTCGTTGGTGACGAACGACGGGTCGCCGTCGAGGAGCTGGCCCTTGCCGCCGGACTCGGACGTCTTGAACTCGGCGGCGTACTTGTTGAGGTTGTTCCAGTCGAGGATGTCCGGGTGGGCCTTGGCCAGCCACGGCGGCACGTACCAGCCGATGAGGCCTTCGTTGCCGGTCGCCCCGGCGTCGACGGCGGTCTTCTGGTCGGTGATGTACTTCTTCTTCAGGTCGTCGTGACCCCAGTTCTCGACGACGGCGTCGACCTCGCCCGTCCCGAAGCCCTGCCAGGCGATCTCTTCCTTCAGGTCCTTCTTGGTGACCTTGCAGCCGAGGTCCTGCTCCGCGACGTAGGCGATGACCGCCGCGTTGGCCTCGTACCCCACCCACGGGTTGACCGCGAGGTTGAAGGTGCCGCACTTGCCGGACTCGCCCGAGCCGCCGGCGCTGTCGTCACCGACCTTCGCGCCACCGCAGGCCGTGAGGGTGAGGCCGAGTATCGCTATGCCGGCCGCTCCGGCTCGCCAGTGTCTTGCCATGGTGGTGCTCCTTATGCGCTGGTGCGGCGAGCCGCCGCCTGAGTGATCCGGTCGAACATGACGCCGAGAAGGACGATGGCCAGCCCCGCGGCGAGCCCCTTCCCGTACAGCTGTCCCTGCGAGAAGCCGGCCACGACGTCGTAGCCGAGGGCGCCTGCTCCCACCAGGCCGCCCACCACAACCATCGACAGCACGTAGATCAGGCCCTGGTTGGTGGCGAGAGTCAGGGCGCCGCGTGCCATCGGCAGTTGAACCTTGGTGATGATCTGCCAGGTGTTGCACCCGGCGGAGGTGGCCGCCTCGACGGTGGTGGCGGGCACGTTCCGCACCCCGTCCGCGATGATCTTCATGGCGACGGGGGCGGCGTAGACGACGGCGGCGACGATCGCCGTGAAGCGGGTCGCGCCGAACAGTGCGAGGAACGGTACGAGGTAGACGAACGGCGGCATGACCTGTGCCGCGTCCAGGCTCGGCCTGACCAGCCGGTCCACGAGCGCGCTGCGTCCCATCCACACGCCGAAGACGATGCCGAGCAGCATCACGAGCACCGTGGCGACCACGGTCGAGGCCAGCGTCGTCATGCTGTCCGACCACACTCCGGTGCCGACCAGGAGGCCCACGCACACGGCCGTGGTGATGCCGGCGCGCCATCCGCCGAGGACGACGCCGAGCGCGACCAGGGCCGCGCCGACGAGCCACCACGGGGAGTCGGTGAGCAGTGTCTGGAACGGGTTGAGCAGACCGTTGGTGATGGCGTCGCGGAAGGCGTTGGTGATACCCGACAGGTTGTCCTGCGCCCAGGTGGTCACGGTGTCGGCCCCGCTGGAGATGGCACGGCCGGTGCCTGCCTCGCCGGGGAACTCCGCCGCCCAGATGTAGGTGTGGGACAGGTAGACCAGGACCGCCGTGACGGCCGCCCCCACGCCCAGGAGCGGGCGTCGCCAGGTCAGGAATCGGTTCTTCGAACGTCGGGCCGCCTCCGCGCGTCCGCTCGCCGCGGTGGTGACCCGGTCCAGGACGATGGCCATGACGACGATGGCCAGCCCCGCGTTGAAGGCCGTGCCGACGTCGAGCGACTGCAGTGCCTGGACGACGGTCTTGCCGAGGCCGGGCGCGTCGATCAGGGCGGCGATGGTCACCATGGCCAGGGCGGCCATGATGGTCTGGTTCACGCCCATCACCACGGTCCGCTTGGACATCGGCAGCAGCACCTTCGTCAGGGACTGCCGCCGGGTGGCGCCCAGCGAGTCGGCCGCCTCGACCGTGGTCTCGGGGACGGAACGGATGGCGTGCGCGGTGATGCGGATCGTCGGCGGCGCCGCGTAGATCAGCGTGGCGATCGTGGCGGAGGCCGGGCCGATCTGGAAGAACAGGGTCAGCGGTGCCAGGTAGACGAAGGTCGGCATCGTCTGCATGAGGTCCAGGAAGGGCGTCACGATCCGGTTGAACCGGTCGGACAGCCCCGCCCACACGCCCAGCGGGATCGCGAACAGCAGCGCCACGAAGACGGCCGAGACGGTGAGCGCCAGCGTGTCCATGCTCTCCTGCCACAGGCCCTGCAGGCCCAGGAAGGTGAAGCCGGCCACCGCCAGCAGCGCGACCCGCCAGTTGCCCAGGGCCCAGGAGACATAGCCGGCGATGCCGACGACACCGAGCCAGCCGATCTGCGGGACGGGGCGGTCGGCGGAGGGCTGTGAGATCAGTTCCTGGACGAAGGTCACCAGGGTGTCGATGACCAGGCGGATCTCGTTGAAGAAGTACAGGAACAGCGGGTTGGAGTTGCGGTTCGCGCCGATCGAGTCGTTGACGTCGTTGAACCACCGGTGCAGATCGGTCAGGTCCGCCGCCCCCAGGGCGAGGGTCTGCCGGCCGCGCAGCACCAGGAACAGCACCAGCCAGACGACCAGGATCGCGCCCACGACCATGGACCGGCTGACCTTGCGCACGCCCTTGGCCGGAGCGGGCCGCTCCACGGCCCCGCTCGCCCCCGTCTCGTCCGGTCCGTCCGGTTTCTCGGTCTTCTCCACGGCGACGGTCATCACGCGCCGCCTTCCTGCCCGGCGACCACCGCGAGGATCTCCTCGTCGCCGACGATGCCGAGCAGCTTGCCGTTCTCGACGACCTTGACCGGCTTGTCGGCCGCGAGCACCGCCCGGGTGGCCTCCTTGACCACGACGTCCGGTCCCAGCTCGGGACCGTCCAGGGCGTCGCCGTCGGCCGGCGGGCGCATGATCCAGCGCAGGGTGAGCACGTCGCCGCGGGGCACGTCCTTGACGAACTCGCGGACGTAGTCATCCGCCGGGGCGCCGACGAGTTCGTCGCCGGTGCCGCACTGGACCATCTTGCCGTCGCGCATGATGAGGATGCGGTCGCCCAGTTTGAGGGCCTCGGAGAGATCGTGGGTGATGAACACCATCGTCTTGCCGACCTCGTGGTGCAGCCGGATGACCTCGTTCTGCATGTCGCGGCGGATCAGCGGGTCCAGCGCCGAGAACGGCTCGTCGAAGAAGAGCACGTCCGGATCGCCGGCCAGCGCCCGGGCCAGGCCCACGCGCTGCTGCATACCGCCGGACAGCTGGTCGGGGTAGGAGTTCTCGTAGCCCGCGAGGCCGACCAGCTCGACGACCTCCTGGGCCCGCCTGGTGCGCTCCGCTCTGCCCAAGCCGCGGATCTCCAGACCGAACGCCACGTTGTCGACGACGCGGCGGTGGGGCAGCAGACCGAAGTGCTGGAAGACCATGGAGAACTTCTGGCGCCGCAGGTCGCGCAGGCGCTTGGCGTCCGCCTGGCGGATGTCCTCGCCCTCGAAGACGACCTCACCGGCGGTGGGTTCGATCAGCCGGGTCAGACATCGCACCAGCGTGGACTTGCCGGAGCCGGACAGGCCCATGACGACGAAGACCTCGCCGGGCGAGACGTCGAAGTGGACGTCGCGTACGGCGGCGGTGCAGCCGGTGCGGTCCATGAGTTCGCGGCGGGTGAGGCCGCACAACTCCTCGGAGTCCGGCACCTGGTCGGCCTTCGGCCCGAACACCTTCCACAGCCTGCGCACGGATATGACCGGGGTGGAGCCCGAGTCCTGGGGCGTGCCGCGCCGCTGCGGCACCTCGGTCTGTGTGGTCACGTTCGACCTTCTTTCGGCGTTCAGCCGCTGAACCAGCGCTGCGGCCGGGGTTGGATGTTCTGCCAGATGTGCTTAGGCTCTCGGTACTCGTTCAGGCCGGTCGGTCCCAGCTCCCGGCCCACGCCCGAGTGCCCGAAGCCACCCCATTCCGCTTGCGGCACATAGGGGTGGTAGTCGTTGATCCACACCGTGCCGTGGCGCAGCCGCCGGGCGACCCGCTGGGCCTTGCCGGCGTCCTGGGTCCAGACGGCTCCGGCGAGTCCGTACTCGGTGTCGTTGGCGATGCGTACGGCGTCGTCCTCGTCGGTGAAGCGCTCCACGGTGAGCACGGGCCCGAAGGACTCCTCGTGCACCACGCGCATGTCCTGCCGGCACTCGTCGAGCACGGTGGGCAGGTAGTAGTGGCCGTCGGCCAGCGCGGGGTCGTCGGGCCGTGCGCCGCCGCAGCGCAGTACGGCGCCCTCGGCGAGGCCGGACGCGACGTACGCCTCGACCTTGTCCCGGTGCTGTGCGGAGATCAGGGCTCCGGTCTCGGCGTCGGGGTCGAAGGGACCGCCGAGCCGGATCTGCCGGGCGCGGCGGACGACCTCGTCGACGAAGCGGTCGTGCAGGGAGTCCTCGACGATCAGCCGGGCGCCGGCCGAGCAGACCTGTCCCGAGTGCAGGAAGACGGCCGTGAGGGCGAAGTCGACGGCCGTCTCGAAGTCGGCGTCGGCGAAGACGACGTTGGGGTTCTTGCCGCCGAGTTCCAGCGCGACCTTCTTCACGGTCGCGGCGGCGGTGGCCATGATCCGCTTGCCGGTCTCCAGGCCTCCGGTGAAGGAGACCATGTCGACGGCGGGGTCCTCGCAGAGCGGTGCGCCCACCTCGGGGCCGGTGCCCAGGACGAGGTTGGCGACGCCGGCCGGGAGCCCTGCCTCCTGAAGTGCCTTCATCAGCAGGATGGAGGTGGAGGGAGTGAGTTCGCTGGGCTTGAGGACGATCGTGTTGCCGGCGAGGAGCGCCGGGGCGACCTTCCAACTGGCTTGCAGCAGCGGGTAGTTCCAGGGGGTGATCAGTCCGCACACACCGATGGGCTCGTGGACGACCCGGCTGACGGCGTCGTCGCGGCCGGTGTCGATCACACGGCCCGCGTCGGTGCCCGCGAGCCCGCCGTAGTAGCGGAAGCAGGAGACGACATCGGCGATGTCGTACTCGCTCTCCACCAGCCGTTTGCCGGTGTCCAGGGACTCGGCGCGGGCGAAATCCTTGGCATCGCGCTCGAGTATGTCGGCGGTGCGCAGCAGCAGGGTGCCGCGCTCACGCTCGGGGGTGTTCGGCCAGTGCCCCGCGTCGAAGGCACGGCGGGCCGCCGCGATCGCGGCCTCGGTGTCGGGGCGTGTCGCCTCCGAGACGGTCGCCGCGAGCGTGCCGTCAGCGGGACATCGGATCTCCCGGTGCCCGCCGGCCACCGGATCCCGCCATTCACCATCCACGTACAGGTCTGCCACGCGCCGAGCCTTTCAACCGAAATTCGTTGCGCATCGTGCACCCGATTGCTTGTGGTGGAACACCCTGGCGAATGTGCAGACCGGCGTCAAGGGGTTGGCCGGTGACGATTTGACCATGCGATCACTTGCCCGGCCACCCTTGACCGCAAGCGGCACCGAGCCGACCATGTTGCGTATCGCTCACCATGTTGTGCAATGCGCACCGACGGAGGCCGCACATGTCCCCTCGCCCACAACCCGGCCGTGAGTACGTCCTCACTCTCTCCTGCCCCGACAGCGCGGGACTGGTTCACGCCGTGAGCGGCTTTCTCGTCAGGAACTCCGGCAACATCCTGGAAAGCCAGCAGTTCGACGACCGACTTCAGAACCGTTTCTTCATGAGGGTTCACTTCGACGTTTCCGACCCGAACGTCGATCTGGAGCAGCTGCGCTACCGGTTCGGTCCCGTGGCCCAGGCCTACGGCATCACCTGGGCCCTGAGCGAGGCGGCCACGCCCACCCGGACCCTGATCATGGTGTCCAAGTTCGGGCACTGCCTGAACGACCTGCTCTTCCGCCGGCGGACCGGCGCCCTCAACATCGAGATCCCCGCGATCGTCTCCAACCACCGGGACTTCGAGGGGCTCGCGGAGACCTACGGCGTCCCCTTCCACCACATCCCGGTGACCAGGGACACCAAGCCCGAGGCCGAGGCGCGGCTGATGGAGCTCGTGCGTGAGCTGGACGTCGACCTGGTGGTGTTGGCCCGCTACATGCAGGTCCTCTCCGACGACCTGTGCAAGCAGCTGGAGGGCCGCGCCATCAACATCCACCACTCCTTCCTCCCCAGTTTCAAGGGCGCGCGCCCCTACGACCAGGCCTACACCCGGGGCGTGAAGCTCGTCGGCGCGACGGCGCACTATGTGACGCCGGACCTGGACGAGGGGCAGATCATCGAGCAGGACGTGATCCGGGTGGACCACTCGCTCGACCCCGGCGACCTGGTCACGGTCGGGCGGGACGTCGAGGCGCAGGTGCTCGCACACGCGGTGAAGTGGCACAGTGAGAGCCGCGTGATGCTGGACGGCAACCGCACGGTGGTCTTCCGCTGAACCACGGCCACACAGGGGCGGGACCGGATTCCGGTCCCGCCCTTTTCGTAGGTCCCGCCCTTTTCGTATACGACGCCGGGCGCGCCGCCCCCGCTCACCACGGCTGCCGGAGGAAGGCGAGGAGCGCGGCCGTGAGTTCCGCGGGGGCGTCCTCCTGGACGAGGTGGCCCGCACCGCCGATCGGTTCGAACCGCGCGCCGGGGACGAGGGCGGCGAGCTCGCGCCCCTTCGCCACCGGGATCCAGGTGTCGTCCTCGCCCCAGCAGACGAGCGTGGGCATGCCGATTTCGCCGTACCGGCCCTGGATCTCGTCGGTGTAGCGCTGGTCGGCCTGGGCGATCTGCCGGTAGAAGGCCGCTTGGCCGGGGCCGTCCAGCCAGGGCTCGACGAGCCGGTCGAGGACCGCGGGGTGCAGGCCGGGGCTGCTGGCGGAACCGACGTACTCGCGCACCAGGGCGCCGTGCAGCGCGGGCGGCAACCGCTCGAACACGTCGGCGTGCTCGCCGACGAGCCGGAAGAACGGCGAGCCCCAGGGCGCCAGCGCGACCGGATCCACCAGGGCGAGGGCACGGTAGCGGGCACCGTGCAGCAGATGCGCCCGCAGGGCGACCGCACCGCCGAAGTCATGGGCGACCACGAGCGGCTCCACCAGGCCCCAGTGGCCCAGGAGTTCGGTGAAGACCCGGCCCTGCGCCGCCAGGGACACATCCTGCCCCGCCGTCTTCTCTGAGGCCCCGTAGCCGGGCATGTCCCAGACGAACACCTGGTGGTCCCGGGCGACCGAGCGGGCCACGGAACGCCAGACGTACGACGAGAAGGGCGTGCCGTGCAGCAGGACGACCGGTGGGCGGCCGGACGGCCCCAGGCGGTCCCAGCGGACGTCGCCCGATGCGCCGGTGAAAGTTCGGGTCAGCTGCCAGTCGGTGTCGGTCGTCATCCTTCTCCCGGTTCAGCCGCCCAACCGGTCCAGCAGCGCGCGGCGCCACCGCTCCGTCTCGGCGATCTGGTTGAACGTGAACAGGTGCAGCCCGGCCACCCCCGCCGAGGGGGCGGTGAGAGCCTCCTGCGTGCGGGACAGCAGCCGCTCGGGTGCATACCCGCCGGGGGCCGCGAAACGCACGAACCACGAGGCGTGTTTCGTCAGGAAGCGCGTCGACTCCCCCACCCCGATCTTCGTGGCCATGGCCAGCAGCTTCGCGCGCTGGACGGGGCCCGCGACGCCCACGTGGACCGGCAGGGTGACGCCCCTGCGCCGTATACGAGCGAGCCAGTCCCCCAGGACCCGCGGGTCGAAGCACAGGTTGCTCACGATGTACGTGGCGTGCTCGCGCTTGTCCCACATCGCCTGGACGGTGACGTCGTCGTGGATGAGCGGATGGCTCTCCGGGTAGCCGGTGATGCCGACGCGGGCGAAGGGGCTGCCCAGCTCGCTCAGCCCGCGCAGCACCGGCAGCGCCCCGTCGTAGACCCCGGCAGGCGGGTCGGAGTCGCCGGCCGGGACGAAGACGTCGTCCACGCCCGACTCGCGGAGCCGGCCCGTGACCTCTTTGAGGTGTACGTCGTCCCGCAGCAGCCGCGCCGGCACGTGCGGGACGACCCGGTAGCCGTGCGCCGCGAGCCGGCCGGCGAGGTCGAGGGTCGGCTCCAGGCCCTTGACCGGCGACGCCGTCACGGTGACGACGACGTCGCGCGGGACATGGGCGAGGACCTTGTCCTCGGTCGCCTTCGCGGGCAGCACCTCGTAGCGGACGCTGTTCAGCAGCGCCCGGAGTCCTGCGGTGCCCAACGCCTACTCCGCCTGCTTCTGGGCGTCGGGGTGGCGGTAGTACGCGGCCTTCGACGGCGCGAGCGGCTCGTTGCCGAGGATCAGGTCGGCGGCCTTCTCGGCGATCATCATCACCGGTGCGTAGATGTTGCCGTTGGTGACGTACGGCATGACGGAGGCGTCCACCACACGCAGTCCCTCGACTCCGTGCACCCGCATGCTGGTGGGGTCGACCACCGCCATCTCGTCGGTACCCATCTTGCAGGTGCAGGACGGATGCAGGGCGGTCTCGCCGTCCTTGGCGACCCAGGCGAGGATCTCCTCGTCGGTCTCCACGGACGGTCCGGGCGAGACCTCCCCGTCGTTGTAGGGCGCGAGCGCGGGCTGGTTGAGCAGCTTGCGGGCCACTCTGATCGCCTCGACCCATTCGCGGCGGTCCTGCTCGGTGGAGAGGTAGTTGAAGCGCAGGGCAGGATGCTCGCGCGGGTCCTTGCTCTTGATCTTCACGGAGCCGATCGCGTCGGAGTACATGGGGCCCACGTGGACCTGGTAGCCGTGTCCGCCCGCGGGCACGGAGCCGTCGTAACGGACCGCGATGGGCAGGAAGTGGAACATCAGGTTGGGGTAGTCCACGTCCTCGTTGCTGCGGGCGAAGCCGCCGGCCTCGAAGTGGTTGGTGGCGGCCGGCCCCTTCCGGAACAGCCACTGCAGGCCGATGAAGGGGGCCCGCCACTTCGCCAGGTACGGCTGCATGGAGACGGGCTGCTTGCAGGCGTACTGGATGTACACCTCCAAGTGGTCCTGCATGTTCTCGCCGACGCCGGGAAGGTCGTGGACGACATCGATCCCGAGGGCGCGCAGTTCCTCGGCATTGCCGACGCCGGAAAGCTGGAGCAGTTGCGGGGAGTTGATGGCGCCACCGCAGAGGATGACCTCCTTGGCGCGGACCTGCTGGAGCGCGCCCCGGCCCCGCCGGTACTCGACACCGACGGCGCGCTTGCCCTCGAAGAGGACGCGGGTGACGAGGGCGCGGGTCCTGACGGTGAGGTTCGGTCGCTTCGTCGCGGGCTTGAGGTACGCCTTCGAGGCCGAGAGCCGACGCCCGCGATGGACATTCCGGTCGAACTTGGCGAAACCTTCCTGCCGGTAGCCGTTGACATCGTCGGTGGGTGCGTACCCCGCCTCCTCGGTGGCCTTGAGGAAGGCTCCGAACAGGGGGTTGGTCGCCGGGCCGCGTTCGAGGACGAGGGGGCCGTCGTGACCGCGGAACTCGTCGTCCGGATCGGCCGCCAGACAGTTCTCCATACGCCGGAAGTACGGCAGACAGTGCGCGTAGTCCCAGGTCTCCATGCCCGGGTCGGCCGCCCAGCGCTCGTAGTCCATGGGGTTGCCGCGCTGGAAGATCATTCCGTTGATGCTGCTCGAACCGCCGAGCACCTTGCCGCGGGCGTGGTAGATACGCCGGCCGCCCATGTGGGGCTCGGGCTCGGACTCGTACTTCCAGTCGTAGAACCGGCTGCCGATGGGGTAGGTCAGCGCCGCGGGCATGTGGATGAAGACATCCCACGGGTAGTCGGACCGGCCCGCCTCCAGGACCAGCACCCGGTTCGCCGGGTCAGCGGAGAGTCTGTTCGCCAGTGCGCTGCCGGCCGAACCGCCACCGACGATGACGAAGTCGTACTGCAGGGGAGCCATGATGCCTCGTCTCGCTCGCGCCGTAGATGTGCGAGGCATGCTAAACCCGGTAGCGCTATACGCACCAGGTTGCGAACCGCGCAACTTCTGGGTCTTCGTTTCGACGGCGTTACTTGCAGTGGTGTTGTTTACTGCGCGTATAGTTGCACTGTGAGCAACTACAGCCCTGACACAGAAACGTCGAATTCACAAGCAGGCGGCGTCCAGTCGGTGGACCGCGCCATCAGCGTCCTGGAGATCCTCGCCCAGCGTGGCGAGGCGGGCGTCAGCGAGGTGGCGGCCGAGATCGAGGTGCACAAGTCCACCGCGTTCCGTCTTCTCGGTGCCCTGGAGGCGCGCGGCCTGGTGGAGCAGGCCGGCGAGCGCGGCAAGTACCGGCTCGGTTTCGGGATCGTCCGGCTGGCCGGCGCCGTCACCGGCCGTATCGACATCACCCAGCAGGGCCGTCCGGTCTGCGAGCGCCTCGCCGAGGAGATCGGCGAGACCGTCAACATCGCCGTGATGCAGGAGCACTACGCGATCAACCTGTACCAGGTGCGCGGTCCCGGAGCCATCACCGCCCACAACTGGGTCGGCCAGCTGACTCCCCTGCACGCCACGTCGAGCGGCAAGATCCTGTTGGCGTATCTGCCGACCAAGGAGCGCACGACCCTGCTGACCGAGGCCGGCATGAAGAAGGTCACACAGCGCACCATCACCGCCAAGACGAAGCTCGAGAAGAACCTCGCCGAGACGCGGGAGCGGAACTACTCCATCACTCTGGAGGAGCTGGAGATCGGCCTGCACGCCATGGCCGCACCGGTCCGCAACCGGGACGGCGACGTCATCGCCGCGCTCAGCGCCTCCGGTCCCGCCTACCGGCTCACCGAGGATCGCATGCACAAGCTCTCCCCGGTGCTGCTCAAGGGCGCCGAGGAGATCAGCCACCGGATGGGCTACCTGGGCTGAGTCACGCCTGAGGAGTGCCCAGGCGCTCGTTCACCCAGTCGTGGAACGCGCCGATGTGATGCTCACTGGGCACGAGTACGCCACCCTTGGCGTACATCCGGGAGCTCATACCGGGCTGGGTGCGCTCGCAGGCGTCGAAGTCCTGCTGATTGACCCGGTGGAAGAGTTCCACCGACCGACTGACGTCCTTGCCGCTGTCGACGACGTGCGGCAGGTAGAGCCAGTCGCACTCGACGATCGTGCGGTCCACGGACACCGGATACATCCGGTGGAAGATCACATGGTCGGGGACGAGATTGATGAACACCTGGGGCTTGACGGTGATCGCGTAGTAGCGGCGGTCCTGGTCGTCCGCGACCCCGGGAATGCGGTCCAGACCCTCGGAGCCGTCGACGGTGAAGCCCTGGACGTCCTCGCCGAACTCGGCGCCGTGACCGACGTAGTACTGGGCGGCGTAACCGTCCGCGAACTCCGGGAGCACCTCGGTCAGTTCCGGGTGGATGGTGGCGCAGTGGTAGCACTCCATGAAGTTCTCGATGATGAGCTTCCAGTTCGACTTGACGTCGTAGACGATCCGCTTGCCGACGGAGAGACTGTCGATGTCGTAGCGCTCGATCGACTCGACGTCGCCGAGCCGGGCCACGACCTCCCCTATGACGTCCTCCTCGAAGGAGGGCGGGTTCTCCGCGAGGCAGACCCACACATAGCCGAGCCATTCACGCACGGCCACACTCACCAGGCCGTACTCGGTCCGGCCCACGTCGGGCATCTTGGTGAGGTTGGGCGCCGCGACGAGCTTGCCGTCCAGGCCGTACGTCCAGGCGTGGTACGGGCACTGGAAGGCCCGCTTGACCTCGCCGGACTCCTCGGTGCAGAGCTTGGCGCCGCGGTGCCGGCACACATTGAAGTACGCACGGATGCTGTTGTCCCTCGCCCGGGTGACGAGGATGCTCTCGCGGCCCACGTCGACGGTGCGGAAGGCGCCGGGCTTCGCCAGTTCGGAAGCGCGGGCCACGCAGAACCACATGGTCTCGAATATGTGCTCCTGCTCCTGGGCGAAGATCCCCGGGTCCGTGTAGGAGGAGCCGGGGAGAGTGGCGATCAGGCTGTCCGGCAGGCTGGTCGAGGTCACGGTGCACTCCTCGGGAGAACGTCGTGGAGGGGTCGGTCACGCGCCGGGAAGAGCGACTCCGGACGGCGTTGTACATGGAGCAACACCGCGTGCCATGCGCAACCGCAGCATGGGCTGCCGCTGGGGCGGTGTCAAGATGCGAGGGGTGTCAGGATGCGGTGGCGGCGAGCTGCTTGCGCCAGCGCGTGAACAGCCGCGGCTGGTTCATCCCGAGCACGGCGACCGGGTTCCCGGCCCGCCGGTAGACGGCCAGCACGTCGCGGTCGTCCGCGGCGCCCGCCTCGATGGTCACGCTGTCCGCTCCGGCCGCATGACCGGCGAACTGGATCTTCACGCCGTACTGGTCGGACCAGAAGTACGGCGGCCGGGGCACACCCGGTTCCACCGCACCGCCCGCCAGCAGCGCGGCGACCGCGGCGTCGGGGCGCTCGCGCGCGCCGGTCCAGTGCTCGACGCGGCGATGGAAACCCGCGCGCGGGTCGTACCAGTTGGCGCAGTCACCGACCGCGACCACACCGGCCAGGCTGGTGCGGCCGTCGGCGCCGCACTTGACGCCGTTGTCGAGAGCGATGCCGGAGCCTTCCAGCCACTCGACGTTCGGGCGTGCGCCCACACCGACGACCACGATGTCGGCGGGGATGCCACGGCCGTCCTCCAGCAGGACGGCGTCGACACGGTTCTCCCCGCTCAGCCCCTTGACGCCCACACCGCACTCCAGCCGTACGCCGTGGTCGGCGTGGAGGGCGGAGACGATGGCGCCCATGGTCTCGCCGAGAGGTCCGGCGAGCGGGGTCGGGGCCGCTTCGACGACGGTCACGTCGAGCCCCAGGGCGTACGCGGTGGAGGCGACCTCGGCTCCGATGAAGCCTCCGCCGATCACCACCAGCCGTCCGCCGCGGGCCAGTTCGTCCCGCAGGGCGCGGGCGTCGTCCAGGGTGCGCAGGGTGTGCACTCCGGCCAGGCCTTCGGAACCGGGAAGGGTACGCGCCGCGGCGCCGGTCGCGATGACGACACCGTCGGCGGACACCTCCCGCCCGTCATCGAGCCGGACGGCACGCCGCGCGTGGTCGAGTCCGGTGGCGCGGACGCCCAGCAGCCACTCCGCCCGCAGGTCCTCGTCGTCCGTCTCCAGTGCGAGTTCGGCCTCGCCGAGCGTGCCGGAGAGGAACTCCTTGGACAGCGGGGGCCTGTCGTACGGGCGGTGGAGTTCGTCCCCGATGACGACCAGCCGACCCTCGTAGCCCTGCTTGCGCAGTGAGCGCGCCGCCGACAGTCCGGCCAGCGAGGCCCCGACCACGGCGACGGTCCTCACGCGGGACCTCCGGCGAGCCGGGCGGCGATGCAGGGCGGCAGGTTGGGCGCGTCCGTGGACAGCCGGACGTAGACGACGCCGTCCTCGACGATGACCTCGTGCGTCCGGACCGGAAGCTTGGCCGGCGGGGCGTCCACCGCGCCGGACCTCAGGTCGAACTTCGAAGCATGCAGCGGGCATTCCACCTCGCGCCCCTCCAGCCAGCCGTCGGCGAGCGACGCGTCCTGGTGGGTGCAGGTGTCGTCGATGGCGAAGAGCTCGCCGTCGTCGGTGTGGAACACCGAGACCGGCGGATCGATGTCGAGCCGGTGGGCCTCGCCTCGGGGGAGATCCTCGAGACGGCACGCGGGAATCATCATGACACCTCGGTGCGTATAACGAAACGGATTGCGGTAAGCGCAACATCAGTCTGAGGTCGCCCAGAACCCTTGTCAAGGCATTCAGAGGGCACTCTGAGCCGTACTCTGACGTTGCGCCATAGAGAACTCGCTTCATATAGGACAACAACGGCCCGCCGCATCGACTCGCGGGGCCGCGAGCCGAGGGCGGGCGCGTGAGGGTCGCCGAGGGGCGTCAGAAGCCGCGGTCGATCCACTCCTGGAGGTGCGGCGCCTCGGCGCCGATGGTGGTCGTGTCGCCGTGTCCGGTGTGCACGACGGTGTCGCCCGGCAGGGTCAGCAGCCGGTCCCGGATCGAGTCGACGATGGTCGGGAAGTGGCTGTACGACCGTCCCGTCGCCCCCGGCCCGCCCGCGAACAGCGTGTCGCCGCTGAAGAGGGCGTTCAGGTCCGGCGCGTACAGGCAGACGGCTCCCGGCGCGTGACCGGGCGTGTGCAGCACGGTCAGTTCGATCCCGGCCACCGCGAGGCCCTGCCCGTCGGTCAGTTCGGCGTCCGGTGCCCGGTCGGGGTGGGTCTGCTTCCACAGCGGCAGGTCGTCCGGATGCAGGAGGACCGGGGCACCGGTGCGTTCCGCGAGGGCGGGTGCGGCGTCGATGTGGTCGTTGTGGGCGTGGGTGCACACGATGGCCCGCAGGGTGCGCCCGCCGACGGCTCGGGCGATGGCGTCGGCGTCGTGTGCGGCGTCGATGACGATCACCTCGTGGTCGTCGCCGACGATCCACACGTTGTTGTCGACGTCCCAGGTGCCGCCGTCCAGCGAGAACGTGCCCGAGGTGACGAGACGCTCGATACGCGCGGCCATCACAGCACCACCACCGAGCGCAGCACGTCGCCGCCGTGCATCCGCTCGAAGGCCTTCTCGACCTCGTCCAGCGCGATGGTCTCCGTGACGAAGGCGTCCAGGTCGAGCCGGCCCTGGAGATAGAGGTCGATGAGCATCGGGAAGTCCCGGGAGGGCAGGCAGTCGCCGTACCAACTCGACTTCAGCGCCCCGCCCCGGCCGAAGACGTCCAGCAGCGGCAGCTCCAGCTTCATCTCCGGGGTCGGCACGCCGACCAGGACGACCGTGCCGGCGAGGTCCCGGGCGTAGAAGGCCTGCTGGTACGTCTCCGGACGACCGACCGCCTCGATGACCACGTCCGCACCATGGCCGCCGGTCAGCTCACGGATCGCCTCCACCGCGTCGGCGTTCCTGGAGTTGACGGTGTGGGTCGCACCCAGCTTCTCCGCCGTGGCCAGTTTCCGGTCGTCGATGTCGACCGCGATGACCTTCGCCGCGCCCGCAAGATTCGCCCCGGCGATCGCCGCCGCCCCCACGCCACCGCAGCCGATCACGGCGACCGAGTCACCCCGGCCGACGTTGCCGGTGTTGATGGCCGCACCGATGCCCGCCATCACACCGCACCCCAGCAGACCCGCGGCAGCAGCCGACGCGGTCGGGTCGACCTTCGTGCACTGCCCCGCCGCCACCAGCGTCTTCTCCGCGAACGCGCCGATGCCCAGCGCGGGCGAGAGCTCGGTGCCGTCCAGCAGGGTCATTTTCTGCTTGGCGTTGTGGGTGTTGAAGCAGTACCACGGACGACCGCGCAGACAGGCCCGGCACTGACCACACACGGCGCGCCAGTTGAGGATGACGAAGTCGCCGGGCGCGACGTCGGTCACCCCCTCCCCCACCGACTCCACGATGCCCGCGGCCTCATGGCCGAGCAGGAAGGGGAAGTCGTCGTTGATGCCGCCCTCGCGATAGTGCAGATCGGTGTGGCAGACCCCGCAGGCCTCGATCTTCACCAGCGCCTCACCCGGACCCGGGTCCGGCACGACGATCGTCTCCAGGCTGACGGGGGCGCCCTTGCCCCGCGCGACGACAGCACGGACCTGGTGCGTCATGGCCACTCCTCGGCTGATCGAGACTTGAATCAGATGTTGCTCATTACGGCACACATCTCACGTGTCGCAACACAGCATCCTTGAGCGCGAACCGGCGGTCAAGGAGCGCGACGAGGGTTCCCTCAGCCGGTCGGAATCCCGGCGCGACAGCACGAACGCCCGGCCGGGTCGTGGCCGCACCGGGACGGTTCCACGACCCCGCCGGGCGCGGGTCCGCCGGCGTCAGCCGGCGGATGAGGATGAGGAATGCGTGGGCTGCGTCGACTGCGGCGCCTGTGCGGACTTCGCGCCGTCCGTGGACGTGCCTTTGCGTCCGCGGATGATGAGCGGGTCCTGGCGCAGATCGCGGGTGAGCGCGATACACAGGCCGATCATCACCAGGGTGAAGGGGGCCGCCGCCAGAATGGTGAGGTTCTGCAGCCCGGTGAGCGCGTCGCCCTTGCCGCCGCCGATGAGCAGCATGATCGCGGCGACCGCTCCGGTCAGCACACCCCAGAACACCACGACGGTCCGGGTCGGCTCCAGGGATCCACGCTGCGAGAGCGTGCCCATGACGATCGAGGCGGCGTCGGCGCCGGAGACGAAGAAGATTCCGACGAGGATCACCACCACGATGCTCGTCACCCTCGCGATCGGGTACTGCTGGAGCACGTCGAGGAGCTGCCCCTGGGCCGTCCCGGCGGGCGCCACTGAGGCGGTCCTCCTCCTGCAGGTGCATCGCCGAGCCGCCGAAGATCGCGAACCACAGCAGGCTGACGGTGCTGGGCACCAGGATGACCCCGCCCACGAACTGCCGGATGGTCCGGCCGCGGCTGATGCGCGCGATGAACATGCCGACGAACAGCGTCCAGGAGATCCACCAGGCCCAGCAGAAGACCGTCCAGCCGGCCAGCCAATCGGCGACCCCCTCACCGCTCGACGCCTCGGTGCGCTCTGCCATCTGGGTCAGGTCGCCGAGGAAGGCGCCGATGGAGGTGGGCAGCAGGTCGAGGATGAAGATGGTCGGCCCGACGAGGAACACGAAGACCGCCAGGGTCACCGCCAGAACCATGTTGATGTTGGACAGCCACTGGATGCCCTTGGTGATCCCGGACACGGCCGAGGCGACGAACGCCACGGTCAGCACCGCGATCACGGCGACCAGCAGGCCGGTGCCGACGGATCCCATCCAGCCGAGCCCGGTGAAGCCGCTGCCGATCTGCAGGGCGCCGAGCCCCAGGGAGGCCGCGGACCCGAAGAGGGTGGCGAAGATGGCGAGGATGTCGATGCCCCTGCCGCCCCAGCCGTTCGCCCGCTGCTCACCGATCAGCGGGGTGAACACGGCGCTGATCAGCTGCCGGCGTCCGCGCCGGAAGGTGCTGTAGGCGATGGCCAGCCCGACCACCGCGTACATCGCCCACGGGTGGAGCTGGGTCGGACGTGCGGAGTTGCCCGACCTCGACGGACCTGACCCGCGAACGGCCGCGCGCGTTGGGGAATCAGCGCACACGGACCGCTGTTGCCCGGAACAGCAGCCCTTGCACGATCCCCAAGGAGGCCCAGCGTGTACGGCGACCCGGCGACAGTCCGCAAGATCCTCACCGAGCTCGGCGACACCTGGGCCGTCGTGGGCCTGTCGACCAACCAGCGGCGTGCGGCCTACGGGGTCGCCGACGTCCTCCAGCGTTTCGGCAAGCGCATCGTGCCCGTGCACCCGAAGGCGGAGACGGTCCACGGGGAACAGGGATACCCCTCTCTGGAAGCGATCCCCTTCGAAGTCGACGTCGTCGACGTGTTCGTCAACAGCGACCTCGCCGGGGCCGTCGCCGACGAGGCCGCGGCCATCGGCGCGAAGGCCGTCTGGTTCCAGCTCGGCGTCATCGACGTGGCCGCCTACGACCGCACGCGCGCCGCCGGCCTCGACATGGTCATGGACCGCTGCCCGGCGATCGAGATCCCGCGCCTGGGCTGACCGGCTGACGGCACGTCGCCGAGCCACCGAGCCCGCCCCGGAGCCCTCCCCTCCCCACATCACCGGCCCCCATAATGCTCGGGTGACTGCGACCTCCCCCCACACCAACTCCGGTGCCCCGCAACGCTTCCCGGTCGTCATCGTGGGCGCCGGGCCGGCCGGCCTCACCATCGGCAACATCCTGCGGGCGGCGTCCGTCGACTGTCTGGTCCTGGAGACCGAGACACGTCAGTTCATCGAGCAGCGGCCGCGGGCCGGGGTCATCGAGGAGTGGGCGGTACGCGGACTGGAGCGGCGGGGCCTCGCGGACACGCTGCTGGCGCGGGCGCAGCGGCACACGGAGTGCGAGTTCAGGTTCGCCGGGGAGCGCTACCGGTTCGCGTACGCCGAGCTGACGGGACAGCACCACTGGATCTATCCGCAGCAGTTGCTGGTGACGGACCTGGTGCGCGAGTACGCGGATGTCCGCGGCGGAGCCATACGCTTCGGCGTTCAGGACGTGGAACCACGCGGCCTCGACACCGACCACCCCTCAGTGTCGTACACCTGCCCGCAGACAGGTCGACGCGAGGTCGTGTACTGCGACTTCGTGGCCGGCTGCGACGGGGCGCGCGGGGTGACGCGCGCCGCGGTGTCCGACGGCCGTGCCCACATCTCCCGCAGCGACTACGGCATCGGCTGGCTGGCGCTGCTCGCCGAGGCACCGCCGTCCTCCGACTGCGTGCTGTTCGGCATGCATCCGAACGGGTTCGCCGGACACATGCCGCGCAGCGCCGAGGTGACCCGCTACTACCTCGAGTGCCCGCCCGGCGACGACCCGGAGACCTGGTCGCACGACAGGGTCTGGACGGAGCTGCAGCAGCGGCTCGGGGCGAACGGCGCGCCGCCGCTGACCGAGGGGCGGCTGATCGAGAAGCGCGTCCTCGACATGCACAACTACGTGGTCGAACCCATGGTGTTCGGCCGCCTCTTCCTGGCCGGCGACGCCGCCCACCTGACCGCCCCGATCGCCGCGAAGGGCATGAATCTCGCCCTGCACGACGCCTTCCTGCTCGGCGACGCGATGGTCGCGTACCTCACGAAGGGCGACGGCACCGGCCTGGACGGCTACTCGGCGGCCTGCCTGGGCCGGGTGTGGGACTACCAGGAGTTCTCCCACTGGCTCTCCGAGGTCTACCACGGCGCGTCCTCGGGCGACCCCTACCGCGCGGGCACCACTCTCGCCCGCCTCCGCCGCCTCTTCGGCTCCCCGACCGCGGCGATGGCGTTCGCGGAGCAGTACCTGGGCACGAACGCCGACTACTGAGTCACAGCCGGCCGTCGCTGAGGGAGCGGATCTGCCGGCGGCCCTCTCTGCGCGGGTGCGCATCGTACGCAGGTGATAGGTGCATGCGTGCGCTCATACGCACATAATGGCGTCGTGGGTGGTCACCAGTCCACTCCCACGCACCGGAAGGGGAGCGCCGTGAGCGACGGGCACTCGCACGAGCACCAGGGCCATCACGGCCACCCTCACGAGCACGAGCACCACCACGGCCACAGCCACGGTCACGGAAACGGCCACGGTCACGGAAACGGCCACAGGCACGGCCACGGCCACCACGAGCACTCCCACACCCCGTCCCCCCTCCGCCACCGCCTCACCCACCTCCTCCGCCCCCACTCCCACGAAACCGCCGACAAGCTCGACTCCGCCCTGGAGTCCTCGGCCCGCGGCATGCGCGCACTGTGGGTCTCGCTGGCCGTGCTCGGGGTGACGGCGCTCGTTCAGGCGGTCGTGGTGGTCGTCTCCGGATCGGTCGCGCTGCTCGGCGACACGGTGCACAACACCGCGGACGCGCTGACCGCGGTACCGCTGGGCATCGCCTTCGTGCTCGGCCGGCGCGCGGCGACCCGTCGCTTCACGTACGGCTACGGGCGGGCCGAGGACCTCGCGGGCATCGCCATCGTGCTGACGATCGCCGCGTCCGCGGCGTTCGCGGCGTGGACGGCCGTCGACCGCCTGCTCGACCCGCGCCCGATGCAGCAGATCCCGGCCGTGGCCGCGGCGGCGCTCGTCGGGTTCGCGGGGAACGAATGGGTGGCCCGGTACCGGATCCGGGTGGGCCGCTCGATCGGCTCGGCCGCGCTGGTCGCGGACGGACTGCACGCCCGTACCGACGGATTCACGTCACTCGCCGTCCTGTTGAGTGCCGGGGGTGCGGCGCTCGGGTGGCAACTCGCGGACCCCATCGTGGGGTTGGCGATCACGGCCGCGATCACGCTGGTACTGCGGGACGCGGCACGCGAGGTCTTCCGGCGGGTGATGGACGCCGTGGACCCGGCCCTGGTGGACCGGGCCGAGGGGGCGCTTCGGGAGGTCGCGGGCGTGCGCGAGGTGGGCGAGCTGCGGCTGCGCTGGATCGGGCACCGGCTGCGCGCCGAGGTGGCGGTGGTCGTGGACGGCGAGGCGACAGTACGCCAGGCGCACGCCATCGCCGTCGACGCCGAACACGCCCTGCTGCACGCCGTCCCCCGGCTCACCGCGGCCCTGGTCCATGCCGACCCGGCACCGGCGCCGGGCGAGGCGGATCCGCATCTGGCCCTCGCCCACCACGCCACGGCCTGAGCCCAGGACCTCAGGCGACGCCGAGTCCTTCCAGTACGACCGCCCCCGGCAGCTCCGCGAACGCCTTGCCCGGCACCAGCAGCTTGCCCCGTCGGCGCCCGCTGCCGACCAGGACGTACGGCAGGTCGACGACGGCCGAGTCCACCAGCACCGGCCAGCCGTCGGGCAGCCCGATCGGGGTGATGCCGCCGTACTCCATGCCGGTCTCGCCGGTCGCCGTGTCCATCGAGGCGAACGACGCCTTGCGGGCGCCGAGTTGGCGGCGGACGACACCGTTCACGTCGACCCGGGTGGTGGAGAGCACGACGCACGCGGCCAGCGTGCTCTCGCCACCGCGCTTGCCCGCGACGACCACGCAGTTCGCGGACTGTTCCAGCAGTTCCTGCCCGTAGTGCTCGACGAAGACGGCGGTGTCCGCCCACTGCGGGTCGGTCTCGACGTAGACGATCTGGTCGGCGGGGACGCTGCCACGCCAGTGGCGTACGGCTTCGGCGACCGGGCCGATGAGTTCGTCGAGGCAGTCGGGGGCGGGGGTGGCGTTGTCGAAGTGTCCGATCGGCGCGTCCATGACCGCACGCTAACAGGCCCGCCGACACCGCCGGAGCGGGATCTCAGCGGGCGGGCGGGACCGAGACGGCCAGCATCCACTCGGTCGGGACGTCGCCCTGATTGCCGTACGAGTGCGGGGCGTCGGCCTCGAAGGTGGCGCTCGCGCCGGCCGGGACGCGGTACTCCGTGCCGTCGACGGTGAGGGTCAGTTCGCCCTCCGTGACGTGGACGATCTCGACGGTGCCGACGGGGTGCGGGTCCGAGTCGCTGCTCTCGCCCGGCATCATCCGCCAGTGCCACATCTCCAGCGGGCCGGGCGCCTCGGCACCGGCGAGGAGCCGGCTGTGACTGCCCGCGTCGGTGTGCCACAGCCGCACGACCTGGTCGGCCGGGACGACCCGCACCTTCGGCCCCTGCTCGTAGTCGAGCAGGGTGGTGATGCTGACCCCGAGCGCGTCACCGATCTTGACCACCGTGCCGAGGCTGGGGTTGGTGCGCGCCTGCTCGATCTGGATGAGCATGCCGCGGCTGACACCTGCCCGGGCGGCGAGCACGTCCAGCGTGAAGCCGCGGGCCGCACGCCAGTGCTTGACGTTGCGCGCCAGGGACTGGGTCAACAGGTCGAGGTCCGACACATTCCGTCCAAATTCCGGAGTTCAATATTCTGGATGACAGGGTCCAGCGTGCTGCACTACGGTGGGGTGCACCCGATCGTTCACCGAACTGTACTGCGAGGCACCCCGTGACAGCACTCTTCGCCCTGGCCACCAGCCTGCTGTGGGGACTGGCCGACTTCGGCGGCGGACTGCTGACCCGGCGCACCCCCGCGCTCACGGTGGTCGTCGTCTCGCAGGGAATCGCCGCGGTCGTACTCGGTGTGATCGTGATCGCCACCGGCGGCTGGAGCGAGGCCGGATCCCAGCTGTGGTTCGCGGTCGCCGCCGGTGTGGTGGGGCCGGTCGCCCTGCTCTGCTTCTACAAGGCGCTCGCGCTCGGTCCCATGGGCGTGGTCTCCCCGCTCGGCACCGTGGGCGTGGCCGTCCCGGTCGGTGTGGGCCTCTTCCTCGGCGAGCGGCCAGGTCTGATTCAGGTCGCGGGCATCGCGGTCGCCGTACTCGGCGTCGTGCTCGCGGGCGGACCGCAGCTGCGGGGCGCGCCCGTGCAGCGGCAGGCCATCCTGCTCACGCTGATCGCGGCCTTCGGCTTCGGCACGGTGTTCGCGCTGATCGCGGAGGCGTCGACCACCGTCACCGGCCTGTTCCTCGCCCTCTTCGTGCAGCGCGTGGTCAACGTCGCGGCGGGCGGCCTCGCGCTGTACGCCTCCGTGCGGCGGGGCGCCGCGGCCCTCCCGGAGGACGGCTTTCCCTGGCGCTCGCTGCCCGCGTTCGCCTTCGTCGGCCTCGCCGACGTCGCGGCGAACGGCACCTATGTGGTCGCCGCCCAGCACGGCCCGGTCACCGTGGCCGCCGTCCTGGCCTCGCTCTACCCGGTGGTGACCGCCCTGGCGGCACGTGGCTTCCTCAGCGAGCGGCTGCGTGGGATGCAGGCCGCGGGCGCGGGGCTCGCGCTGGTGGGCACGGTGCTGTTGGCGGCCGGCTGACGGCCGACTCAGGACTCCGCGGCAGGCTCGGCGAGTTCGGCGGCCGCCTTCTCGTCCAGCTCCGCCAGCCTCGCCGCCGTCTCCTCGTCCAGCTCGGCCAGCGCCTGCAGCTGCTCGGGGGTGATCCCGTCGGGTATCGGCACCGGCGCCGGGGTCCGAAGAGGCGGCTGCCAGCCGTCGCCGGGCGTCCAGCGCCGTACGACACGGGCGGGCGCCCCCGCCACGACGGCGTGGTCGGGCACCGTGCCCCGGACCACCGCACCGGCCGCGACCACGACGTTCCGCCCGATCCGCGCGCCCGGCAGGATCACGGCACCGGTGCCGATCCAGCACCCCGGGCCGATCTCCACCGCCTCCATCCGCGGCCACTGCTTGCCGATGGGCTCGTGCGGATCGTCGTACGAGTGGTTGGTGGACGTGACGTAGACGTACGGCCCGAAGTAGCAGTCGCTGCCGATGGTGACCGTCGTGTCGGCGATGACATGGCTGCCGCGACCCAGCACCACGCCGTCCCCTATGCGCAGGATCGGCTCCGGGCCCAGGTCGAGGTCGGGCATCAGACCGGCGGTCAGCGTCACCTGCTCGCCGACGATGCAGTGGGAGCCGAGGTGGATCCAGGGTTCGCCGAACACGGTGCCCAGCGGAAAGGCCAGGCGAGTGGCTTCGCCGATCGAGCCGAAGCGGAGGCGGCCGGGGTTCTCGGCGGTCACCGAACCCGTGCGCTGCGCCCAGGCCCAGGCCGCGTGGACGGCGCGCTGGGCGAGGCCGCGCCGCCAGGATGAGAACGTGTTCTTGCGCTTGGGCACGCGTTCACCGTACTGAGCATGCGGCGCACTGATGGGGTGGGAGGCCTGTGATCTTCGCCCTACCGGGTGGCGTAGCGTGCGTCTACGACGTGCGTGGTGAGGAGAGGGCGATGACGCAGAGAGCGCTGATCATGGGTATCGGGGGACGGGCACCGAAGATCGATGAGGCGGCATTCGTGGCCCCTATGTCGTCAGTGATCGGGGATGTGACGCTGGAGGCGGGCGCGAGCGTTTGGTACGGGGCCGTGCTGCGCGGCGACGTCGAGAGGATCTCCGTCGGCGCGAGCAGCAACGTGCAGGACAACTGCACGCTTCATGCCGATCCCGGCTTCCCCGTGACCGTCGGCGAGCGGGTGTCCATCGGGCACAACGCCGTGGTGCATGGGGCGACCGTTGGAGACGACTGTCTGATCGGGATGGGCGCGACTGTGCTGAATGGCGCCGTGATCGGGGCGGGGTCTTTGGTCGCCGCTCAGGCTCTGGTGCCGCAGGGGATGCAGGTGCCGCCCGGGTCGCTCGTCGCGGGGGTGCCGGCGAAGGTGAAGCGGGAGCTCACGGAGGAGGAGCGGCAGGGTGTGACGCTCAACGGGACCATGTATGCGGAGTTGGCGAAGGCACACCGGGACGCGCACGGGGCGTGAGGCCGTGCGCGGTCCGCGGGTTCCTTGCGGGGCGCTTCACTCCCCCGCGGCTACCGGTTCCGGTTCCTGATGGGCCACCTGGGCCTTCTTCGCCTTGCGCTTGATGATCAGCATCGACGTCAGGCCGATCAGGACCGCCGCCACCAGGCCCAGCCACGAGAAGCGCTTCAGCCAGGACTCGGCGACCACGCCCACGTAGTAGATGACCGCGGTCGTGCCGCCCGCCCAGAGGATGCCGCCGAAGACGTTGGCGATCAGGAACTTCCAGTACGGCATCCGCAGGACGCCCGCGAGGGGGCCGGCGAAGATGCGCAGGAGGGCGACGAAGCGGCCGAAGAAGACGGCCCACATGCCCCACTTCTGGAAGGAGCGCTCGGCGGTGGCGATATGGCCCTCGCTGAAGTGCTTGGGGAACTTCGTGCCCAGCCAGGCCAGGAGTGGGCGACCGCCCTTGCGGCCGATGGCATAGCCGATGGAGTCACCGATGATCGCGCCCGCGGTCGCGCAGGCGCCGAGCACGACGGGGTCGATCTCACCGTGCTGTGAGGCGAGCAGCGCCGAGGAGACCAGGATGATCTCGCCGGGCAGTGGGATGCCCAGGCTTTCCAGGCCGATGACCACGCCGACCAGCAGATAGATCGCCAGTGGGGGCACCGTTTCGAGCCATTCCTGGACGTGCAACGCCGCTTCCTCTCGTCTCCTGGACCCTGCGTTCCCGGCGCACGCTCACGGCCGTGAGCGTGCGCCGGGGCAGCCTACCCGTTCTGAGTGACGGTCTCGGCGTCCCAGAGGTTGCACCGGTGCTCACTGTGCACGGTGGCGCTCGTCTCATTCCCGCCGGCGGACGTGGTGCGCAGGGCCAGCACCGCCCCCGGCCGGGACGGCATCGCGGGCTGTCCCGCCGCGCGCGGCACCCCGTCCCGGACGAAGGAGCCCCAGTACTGGACCATCTGCCGCGCCAGCCTCCGCTGCTCGGCGTTCAGCGGTGACGGGAGGCCGAAGTGCTTGAAGAGGTACTGCACCTCGTTGACATGGGTCGCGCCGAAGTCGAAGTCCGTGCCGAGGTTGCGCAGGGACGCGAAGGGCGGGGAGGTGCGGTCGGCGAACTCGTACGCGTAGACCTTGCCGCGTCCGGCGAGTGTGGAGTCGAGGCGGAGGGCCGGGCAGGCGAACAGCTGGTCGCCCTGGGCCGTGGCGTAGGCGATGGTCGGTGCGGGGTAGGAAGACAGGGGGTAGCGCGCGAGCGCCTCGTCGCCGTAGTCCGCCCGCATGACCGTCGGGTACCGGTCGGCGGTGAGCGGGGTGCCGCTCAGGTCGAAGCGGGCGAATGCGAAGAGGCGCCCCTCGTCCTGGTTCGCGCCGTTCATGACCGGTACGCCGGCAGCGGCGCCCTGCGCGAACGCCTCCTTCGGCTGCCTCGGCAGGAACGCGCCGCCGGTCACCGGCGCCCAGTCGAACCCGCTCTGCGCCGCCAGGATCTCGGCGGGCGGCTTGGCCCGCAGACAGGCGACGTCGGCACAGCCGAGCTTCTGCGCGAAGGCGGCTCCCTGGGCCACGGCCGTCTCGTGCGTGCGCGCACCGCAGTCGCCGTACGCCCCGCTCTGGATGATCCCGGCCCGGAACAGACCCTTCGCCGTCGGCGAGGCCAGCTGGGTGCAGACCGAGCGGCCGCCCGCCGACTCGCCCGCGATGGTCACACGGCCCGGGTCACCGCCGAAACGGCCGATGTTGGCACGGGTCCAGCGCAGCGCGGCCTGCTGGTCGAGCATGCCGAAGTTGCCGGACACCTTGTCGCGGGCCTCTCCGTCGAGGCCGGCCGTCGCGAGGAAACCCATCGCCCCGAGGCGGTAGTTGACGGTCACGACGACCGTGCCGGTCTGCCGGGCGAAGGTGTCGGGGACGACGTCCTGGCCGGCCCCGGCGGTGAGCCCTCCGCCGTGGAACCAGACCAGGACCGCCCGGCGGGCGGAACCTTCGGGTGTACGGGCCTTTTCGGGGACGTACACATTGAGGTCGAGGCAGTCCTCGGTGTGGCTCGGCCGCTCGTAGCCGGGGTCCCAACTCGCCGCCTGCACACACTTGTCGCCGAAGTCCTGTGCCGTACGAACGCCTTGCCAGGGCTTGACCGGCCGCGGCTCCCGCCAGCGGAGTCCCGCGACGGGCGGCTCGGCGTAGGGGATGCCGAGGAACTGCCGTCCCTCGGCGGTGGTTTCACCCTGTACCCAGCCCGCGTCCGTGCGGACCACGGGGTCCTCGGTGGCCTGCGCATGCGCGGGCACGGGAATGATGAGCGGCGCCGCGAGGGCCAGCAGCGCGATGGACAAACGACGTAACACCGGTCCACCTCCACATTCGTCCGCAGTTGAAGGAACCACGTTGTGAGGCGCTGGTGACGCGTGTCAACGAGGCGGACGAGAAACGGCCGAATGATGGCAGCACGAGAAGGAGGGGTCACCCCGGCGGGGTGACCCCTCGACTAGCGGACGGCGGTGCCGAGCGCCGTCGTGGCGGTGTCCACGACGGCGGACACCGTGGCCGGCACCTCGGCCGGCAGGGCCACGACGGCATCGACGGGGTCGGCCGGGGCGGCGGGCTCGGCCACCTCACCGGAATCGTCCTGGACGTACCGGGTCTCGTACTGCGGCTCCGGATGGTCCGACGGCCCGTCCGGCTCGCCCTTCGGGGACTCGGGCTTGGGCGGCCCGGGGACCGCGGCACCCGGCTTCTCGGACTCGGACTCGGGCTCGGGCTCGGACGCCGCGGGCTCGCCGCCCTCCCCTTCCTCGTCCGGCTTCCCCTTCTCGGCTTTCAGCTCGGGCGTCGTCTCGCCCACGCCGGCCGGCCCGCCGCCGAGCAGCCAGCGCTGCGCCTCGGATCCGTCCCGTTCGGCGAGCACCACGCTGTCGTCGTCACCGGAGGCGACCGCCAGCCCTCCGGACCGGCGCGGCAGCAGCTCCCCATGGACGGTGAGGTCGTAGCGCACCTCGCCGGCGTGCGCGAGGCAGTTGGCGAGGACGACCGTGCCCTTGTCGGCGTCGGAGTCCAGGCAGAGGGTGGGGTCGGCGGCGCTGCGCAGCAGGCCGCTGTCCTGGTACGACCACTGCTGGGACGCGGCGGACGAGCACTGCGCCAGCTCGGCCCGGGCACCGGTGCGGATCTCGCCCTTGCGGAGGTCCAGGCACAGGCCCCGGTCGACATTGCGCAGCCTGCCCAGGGCGATCTCGACGGGGTCCTCGGCCGAGGCGGCCGACGGTGAACCGCCTGTCGAGGGTCTGGCCACCGTGCCCGGGCTGACGGACTTGCCGCTGGGCACACCCCAGGTCGCCTGCGCGTCGGGGACACCGCTCTCCTCGGACCAGCCCTTGGCGGTGAGCACCGTGACGAGCAGGGCGAGGGAGGTCAGACCCACGCCCAGGGCGAGGCCCTTCGCGCGTCCGCGCGGCGCGACGCGCTGGTCCGGACGGTGCCGTCCGCCGCGTCGGGGGCGGTCGCACGACGCGGGGCCCACGCCGCCCCGTCCGGGCCGGGAGCCGAGATAGCGCCGGGCGCCCCAGCCGAGCACGGTTTCGGCCAGCAGCACTTCGAGTCCGCCCTCGAAATGGCTGAGCTGCTCGGCGGCGTGACGGCAGTATCGGCATTCCATCAGGTGCTGTTGCACATCGGGCAACAGAGCCCCGCCGCGGCGAATGGGGACGTCGAGGAGGCGGTTGTAGTAACGGCATTCCCGGGTGGGTGCGAGTTCGCGGTGGGCGCGGACGCAACCCGCCCGGAATTGCTCCCGCACTCCCTCCATCGCGGCCGACGCGGTGCTTGTGTCCACCCCCAGCAGACCGGCGGGTACGGTTATCGGTTCCGCCTCGACCTCGGTGTGCCAGAGGAGACATTGCGAGGCGCCCGGAAGTGCCCGGAATGCGCGCTCGGCGATGTGGCGCCTTTCGGGCGTCACGGACCGTGCGGCGCGCAGCCCGCGCCCTCCGGTGGGTTTGCCGAGTTCCGGCATCAGGGCGGAAATTGCGCTGTCGGCCGCCCACTCCTTCACCAGGTCCCGTACGGCGGTGAGGAGTTGGGGGCGCAGCGCGCCGTCGCCCGGTCGGCCGAGCACGCGATGGAACGCCGCGGCGGCCACCAAGGAGGCCGAACTCTCGGTGGACACGAGGCAGATGGCCGCGTAGTCGTGAACGGCGCGCCAGTGGCGCGCCATCAGCAGCGCGACGGCATGGCCGTCCGTACCGGTTTTGCTCAGGTTCGCCAGGAGATCGCGGTCGGACCCTCCGGGGCTCACCCCGGGCCGTGGCGGGTACGGCGGTCGTGGGGGGTAAGGGGATTGCACTGAACCATTTCCTTCCCAGCCTCAGGACGCCCTGGGGAATGCGCGTCCGTCGGAAAGCAGGTGCGTGATTGGTGCGTACCTAGGCCGCGCGTCATCTGTGGAGCGGCTATCGGGCCGCTCACTTTCGCACAAGCGCTGCACAGGAAACAAGAAGTTCGAGTGACCATCGTTCAAGAGGCAGAGAATTCAGGAAAGTTACCGGCGGTATCCGCACCCGCATTCGAAGCCACGGTCAGGCCGTGCGCCAAGTTGTGTGCAGGTAAAGACCATTGGTCCACAGAATCTTCAACTCCGCGTACCGCACAGCAAGCTCCGAGGTTTCTCTCGGCCTGCTCTCATCCCCGTACTCCAGCATGGGCCGCATGATCGTCCCCCACACGACACCCACCCCCGATCCGGACCGCACGGCCCGTACGGTCCGCAAGGCGGTCGTCCCGGCGGCGGGCCTCGGCACCCGGTTCCTGCCCGCCACGAAGGCGACCCCGAAGGAGATGCTGCCGGTCGTCGACAAGCCGGCCATCCAGTACGTCGTCGAGGAGGCCGCGGCGGCCGGGCTCGACGACGTACTGATGATCACCGGCCGGCACAAGCGGGCCATCGAGGACCACTTCGACCACGCCTTCGAGCTGGAGCAGGCGCTCGCCGCCAAGGGCGACACCGTACGGCTGGACGCGGTGCGCGACCCGGCCCGGCTCGCCGACATCCACCACATCCGCCAGGGCGACCCGCTGAGCCTCGGCCACGCGGTGCTGTGCGCCCGCCATCACGTCGGCGACCAGCCCTTCGCCGTCCTGCTGAGCGACGACCTCATCGACCCGCGCGAGACCCTGCTGAGCCGGATGGTAGAGGTCCGCGAGCGCCGCGAGGGCAGTGTGGTCGCGCTCATGGAGGTCCCGCCGGAGCAGATCCACCTCTACGGCTGCGCGGCCGTGGAGCCGTCCGGTGAGGACGGCGTGGTCCGCGTCACGGGCCTGGTGGAGAAGCCGTCACGCGAGGACGCGCCGAGCCGCTACGCGGTCATCGGCCGCTACGTCCTCGACCCTTCCGTCTTCGACATCCTGGAGCACACCCCGCCCGGCCGCGGAGGCGAGATCCAGCTGACCGACGCGCTGCAGGAAATGGCGGCGGGCGGGACGGTCCACGGGGTCGTCTTCGACGGGCTGCGCTACGACACCGGCGACAAGGCGGACTATCTGCGCACGGTGGTGCGGCTGGCGTGCGACCGAGCGGACCTGGGGCCCGAGTTCACGGCCTGGCTGAAGGAGTTCGTCGCGGGTCTGGAGAACGCCGGGGCGGAACGCGAGCGGCTCGCCGCCTGAGCCGCAGCGGTCCGGAAAGCGATCAGGAGCCCCACACGGGGCCCCCGCTCGCTGCCGTGCGACCGGCTCAGCTGTTCGGACGCAGCGTCCAGACGACGATCATCTCGCCGGTGACGGCGCCGTCCCCGCGCTGGATCTCGATCGCCACGGGGAACTCCGGCCGCTCCCCTGCGTCCAGCTCCGCGACGACCTCGGCGGCCGGCCGGCCCAGGGTCGCGGTGGCGGTCACGGCGCCCATGGCGAGCTTCTTGTAGGAGATCTCGGCTCGCACGGCGAGCGGCACGGCACGCGAGAGCTGCTCGCCGAACGCGGCCAGCACGATGGCCCCGCTGGCGGACTCCCCGAGCGTGAACATCGCGCCGGCGTGCGGCCCGCCCACGTGGTTGTGGTAGTCGCTCTGGTCCGGCAGGGCCACCACGGCCTTCTCCGGCGTGGTCTCCAGGAACTCGAGGTTCAGGGTCCGGGCCATGGGCACGGTGGCGGCGAGCATCTCGCCGATGGACATCTGGTCTGCGCTCATGACGGTCATGTTACCCATGAGTAGGATCCAGGGAAGAGGCTGAACCCGATGTGACGAGCGTCGTATCCGCACCGGGCCCCGGCGCAGCCCGTCCGAGCCCGGCGAGTGGCCCCATCCGGCCCGTGACCTGCAAATCGATTGGCAAAACGGAGGCCGTACGGCGATAGTCGGCCGGTGACCTCCCCCGCCGACCTGCCCCGCCCCTCCCAGCGTCCCTCCCGCCGCCCCGCCTGGGCGGGCCGCAACTACAGCCTGCTGACCGCCGCCGCGTTCGTCACGAACCTCGGCAGTCACGGCGCGCTCGTCGCCGCCGCGTTCGCGGTGCTGGAGACGGGCGGCGACGGCGGTGACGTGGGTCTGGTGGCCGCCTCCCGCACCCTGCCCCTGGTGCTCTTCCTGCTGATCGGCGGCGCCGTCGCGGACCGGCTGCCCCGGCACCGGGTGATGGTCGCGGCCAACGCCCTCAACTGCGTCTCCCAGGCGGCCTTCGCCGTGCTGGTCCTCTCCGGGGAGGCGCGGCTGTGGCACATGATGCTGCTGACCGCCCTCGGCGGCACCGGCCAGGCGTTCTTCAGCCCCGCGGCCGAGGGCATGCTGCTGTCGTCGGTCAAGGGGGACGAGGCGAGCCGGGCGTTCGCCGTCTTCCGGATGGCGATGCAGGGGGCGTCGGTGGGCGGCGCGGCGCTCGGCGGTGCCATGGTGGCCGCGATCGGGCCCGGCTGGGTGCTGGCGGCGGACGCGGCGGCCTTCGCGATCGCCGGGGCCATGCGGGCTTTCCTCGACGTGCGTGACGTTCCCGAGCGCACGCCGGGCGGCGGCATGCTCGCCGATCTGCGGGAGGGCTGGCGGGAGTTCGCCGGCCGGCCGTGGCTGTGGGCCGTCGTCGTCCAGTTCTCCCTCGCCAACGCGGTCGTCGCCGCGGCCGACGCGGTCTACGGCCCGCTCGTCGCCCGGGACCACCTCGGGGGCGCGGCCCCGTGGGGCCTGGCCCTGGGCTTCTTCGGCGCGGGCACGGTCGCCGGCGCCCTGCTCATGACCCGCTGGAAGCCCCGCCGCCTGCTCCTCGCCGGCACCCTGTGCGTCTTCCCGCTCGCGCTCCCCTCCGCCGCGCTGGCCGTGCCGGTCCCGGTCACCGTCCTGTGCGCGGTGATGTTCGTGACCGGCGTGACGCTGGAGGTGTTCGGCGTCTCCTGGATGACCGCGCTCCATCAGGAGATACCGGAGGACAAGCTGTCCCGGGTCGCCGCGTACGACTGGTTCGGCTCCGTCGCCCTGGTCCCGCTGGCGACGGCACTGGCCGGCCCGGCGGAGACCGCGTTCGGGCGCACGACCGCGCTGTGGGGCTGTGCCACGCTGATCGTGGTCGTCACGGCGGCGGTCCTGTGCGTCCCGGACGTACGCAACCTCCGGCGCCGTACCAAGCAGGTGACCGCGGGCGGCCCGGTCGACTCAGCCGATACTGAAAGCCCCGTCCGGGGGCTCGGGTGACGCTACGGCGTCCTCGTCCCGCACCGGTCGCGCGCCGCCGATGAACTCCCGCAGGGCGGGCCCGTGTTCGACCCTCGCCGGAAAGGCGTCGGAGGCGGTGAGCCGGGCCAGGGCGGCCGTGTCGACGGGCCGGTGCGCGGCGACCAGCACCGCGTTGCCGAACCGCCGCCCGCGCAGCACACCGGGCTCGGCGATCAGCACGAGTTCCTCGAACAGCGTGGCGTAGGTGGCGAGTTGGGAGCGCAGGAAGGCGAAGGGCGCGGCGTCGGCGAGGTTCGCCAGATAGACGCCGCTCCCCCGCAGCACCCGCTCCGCGTGCCGGGCGTAGCCCACGGACGTCAGATGAGCCGGCACCCGTGACCCCCCGAAGACATCGGCGACCAGTACGTCGACGGAGTCGTCCGGCGCCGCTTCCAGCCACGCCCGGGCGTCCCCGGCGTGCAGCCGTACGCCGTCCCCGTCCGCGACCGGCAGATGCTCGACGACCAGCTCCATCAGCCCCCGGTCCGCCTCGACGACATCCTGCCGCGAACCGGGCCGGGTGGCCGCCAGATACCGGGGCAGCGTGAGTGCCCCACCCCCGAGATGCAGCACGTCCAGCGCCCGCCCCGCCTCGGCGACGGTGTCCAGCACATGCCCCAGCCGCCGCGCGTACTCGAACTCCAGATACGTCGGCTCGTCAAGATCGACGTACGACTGGGGCGCCCCGTCGACGGTGAGCAGCCAGGCCCGCTTCCGATCGACGTCGGGCATCAGCTTGGCGGTGCCGTAGTCGACGGGCCGGGTGACGGGTATGGGTTCGCTCACCACCTCATTGTGCCGGGCCTTTAGTCGCCGGGCCCTGGAGCGCCCCGTCAGGGGCGCGGGGAACTGCGCGACCAGCCACAACGGCCCCGCAGTCCCCCACGAACCGCACCACCCTCACACGACGGCGGTCACGGTCCCCGCGCCGACGGTCCTGCCACCCTCACGGATGGCGAATCCGAGCCCCGCCTCCAGCGGAACGTCACGCCCCAGCTCAACGGTCATCGTGACCGTCTCCCCGGGCCGCGCGACCCCCACCTCACCGAGGTCGATGTCACCGACCACATCCGCCGTACGGATGTAGAACTGCGGCCGATACCCGCTGGCGACCGCCGTCGTACGACCGCCCTCACGCGCGGACAGCACATACACCTGCGCGGTGAAGCGCCGACCCGGCACGACACTGCCCGGCACCACGACGACATGCCCCCGCCGGACGGCGTCCCGTGGAACCCCGCGCAGCAGCAGCGCCACGTTGTCCCCCGCCTGCGCCTCGTCCATCGGCTTGCCGAACGTCTCCAGGCCGGTGACCACGGACTCCAGTCCGGCCCCCAGCACTTCGACCCGGTCACCCACCCGCACGGTGCCCCGCTCGACCGCGCCGGTGACCACCGTCCCCCGTCCGGTGATGGTGAGCACGTTCTCGACGGGCAGCAGGAACGGCGCGTCCACATACCGCTCCGGCATCGGAACGTACGTGTCCACCGCGTCGAGCAGCGCCTCGATCGAAGCCGTCCACTTCGGGTCCCCTTCGAGGGCCTTCAGCCCCGAGACCCGTACGACGGGCGCGGCGTCGCCGCCGTAGCCGTGCTCGGTGAGCAGGTCGCGGACCTCCAGCTCGACGAGGTCGATGAGCTCCTCGTCGCCCGCGTCGGCCTTGTTGAGGGCGACGACGATGTGGTCGACGCCCACCTGCCGGGCGAGCAGCACGTGTTCGGCGGTCTGCGGCATGATGCCGTCGAGCGCGGAGACGACGAGGATCGCCCCGTCGAGCTGCGCGGCGCCGGTGACCATGTTCTTGACGTAGTCGGCGTGACCCGGCATGTCGACGTGCGCGTAGTGACGGGTGTCGGTCTCGTACTCGACGTGCGCGATGTTGATGGTGATGCCGCGCGCGGCCTCCTCGGGCGCCCGGTCGATGCGGTCGAAGGGCACGAACGTTCCCGACCCGCGCTCGGCGAGGACCTTGGTGATGGCGGCGGTCAACGTGGTCTTGCCGTGGTCGACATGACCCATCGTGCCGATGTTCAGGTGTGGTTTGGTGCGCACGTATGCCGTCTTGGACATGGCTGTACCTCGAAGTCTCTGCGAAGGAGAAGGGGACCCCAGCGATTCGCCGACCCTCCCCCTGCGGGGTCCGCCGGACTTTCCGGAGAGGGTCAGCTTCGGGCGCCGTCGACAGCAGCCAGGAAGACGGGAAAGGCAGCCTTCGGGGCATCCGCGACCGCGGATGCTGCGAGAAGGAAGGCGTACCGGAACATGACGTCGATCATTGCCGACGCTTTGCCCGACGTCGAATGGTTTTTCGCGGTACGGGACTGGGCGGTCTACAGGACTCGGCGGTACGGGACTGGGCGGTCCACAGGACTCGGCGGTACGGAACTTCAGGCGCCGACGTTCTTCAGCGCCTCCCGCACCGACAGCGGCGCGAACCGTCCCCGCTCCCGCGCCAGGAAGTCCCGTACGGCGTCCGGGTCGGTCTTGGCGTACTCGCGCAGGCACCAGCCGATCGCCTTGCGGATGAAGAAGTCGGGGTGGCCGGACTGGCGCAGGCAGTAGGCGAAGAGGCGTTCGGTGTCGGTGTTCTCCTTGTAGCGCAGCTGGTGGAGCAGGGCGGTGCGGGCGACCCACAGGTCGTCGTCGACGATCCAGGCGTCCATGTCCGCCGTGAGCTTCGGGTCCACTGTGACGAGCCCGCCGACGACATGCGCGGCAAGCAGGTCCACCGTGTCCCACCAGGAGACGGTGGTGATCAGGTGCCGGGTGACCGGCAGGAAGCCGGAGGAGCAGCGCCCCACATGGCGTCGCAGATAGTCGATGGCGAAGTAGTGGTACTCGCGCTCGGGCAGCTGCCAGCAGCGCAGGGCCACGGCGGTGCAGTCGGTCTCGTCGGGGCGGGGTGTGCCCTGGACGACGGTGCGGGACAGGGCGCGGCGCTCGGGCGTGGGGATGCCGAGGAACGGGGCCACGTCCTTCATGTACGCCCGGGCGGCGACGGCCCGCTCCGGGTCCGCGGCGGCGGCGTACGCGGCGGTGAGCCGCTCCAGGACCGTGTCGGCCAGAGCACTGCGGGGAACTTCCAACGTTCCCTCACCTGTGACGCGCATGAGACGAACCATACGGCGATCACACAACTTCGTCGGTTACTGTCGCCGAATGCTCGATGCCACCACCCGCTCTGGGGGCACCGCAACGGCCTCTTCTGCAGCCGCCGCCACGGAGCTCACCGTCCCCGCGCCGCTGCCGGTGCCCGCACCCGCGGGCTTCGCCACGCGCTGCACAAGAGTGCTGCTCTCGCCCTGGGCGCGGCTGTCCCTGCTCGTCCTCCTGCTCGCGGCGGCCGCGTCGTCGGTACTGCTCTTCGAGCCGCAAAAGCTCCTGGCGAACGGCTGGCCGCCTCAGGTCGAGGGCGCGGCCGCGGTGGTGTTGTTCGCGGTGGCGTACGGGCTGATCACGGTGGCGTTCGTGCCGCGGCCGCTGCTGAACCTCGCGGCGGGCGCGCTCTTCGGCTCCGAATGGGGCATCGGTACGGCCCTGGCGGGCACCGTGCTCGGCGCCGGTCTCGCCTTCGCCCTGGGCCGGCTGCTCGGCCAGGAGGCGCTGCGCCCGCTGCTGCGCGGCCGGTGGCTGACGGCGGCGGACAACCAGTTCAGCAAGCACGGTTTCCGCTCGATGCTGGCGGTGCGGCTGTTCCCCGGGGTGCCGTTCTGGGCCGCCAACTACGCCGCCGCCGTATCCCGCATGGGCATGCTTCCCTTCCTGCTCGCGACGGCACTCGGGTCGATCCCCAACGTCGCCGCGTACGTCGTCGCCGGCGCCCGGGCCTCCACACCGACGTCCCCGGTGTTCCTGATCGCGGTGGCCGCCATCGCGCTGCCGGCGCTGGCGGGCGCGGTGGTGGCCTGGCGCAAGCGCCACCACCTGCGCCGCCGCTGAGCCGGTCGGATCGAGCGCCGTCCGACGCGCCGCCGCCGAGTCGGACGGGTCAGACCGACTCGATGATCATCGCGTTGGCGAGTCCGCCCGCCTCGCACATCGTCTGCAGGGCGTAGCGGGCGCCGCGTTCGCGCATCGCGTGGACCAGGGTCGTCGTCAGCCGGGTGCCGCTCGCGCCGAGCGGGTGGCCGAGGGCGATGGCGCCGCCGTGCACGTTGACCTTGGCGAGATCGGCGCCGGTCTCCTGCTGCCAGGCCAGGACCACACTGGAAAAGGCCTCGTTCACCTCGAAGAGGTCGATGTCGTCGAGGCCCAGCCCCGCCCGACGCAGCACCTTCTCGGTCGCCGGGACGACTCCCGTGAGCATGAGGAGGGGGTCGGAGCCGGTGACGGCGAAGCTGTGCAGCCGGGCGAGGGGGCGCAGGCCGAGTCGGGCCGCCGTCTCACCGGAGGTGATCAGCACGGCGGAGGCGCCGTCGTTGACGGGGCTGGCGTTGCCCGCGGTGACGTTCCACTCGATCTGCGGGAAGCGTTCGGCGAAGGCCGGGTCGTGGTAGGCGGGCCTGAGGCCGGCGAGGATCTCAGGGGTGCTGCCGGGTCGTACGCACTCGTCGCGCGAGACGCCCTCCAGGGGCGCGACCTCGGCGTCGAACAGGCCCTTCTCCCAGGCCTCGGCCGCCTTGCGATGCGAGGAGACGGCGAAGGCGTCCATCCGCTCGCGCGTGAGTGACCACTTGGCGGCGATCAGCTCGGCGCTGATGCCCTGCGGGACGAGGCCCTCCGGGTAGCGCTCGGCGATGCCGGGACCGAAGGGGTCCTTGCCGGGCGGGACGTTCGACCACATCGGCACCCGGCTCATCGACTCGACGCCACAGGCGACGACCAGGTCGTACGCGCCCGAGATGACGCCCTGGGCGGCGAAGTGGACAGCCTGCTGGGAGGAACCGCACTGGCGGTCCACGGTGGTCGCCGGGACCGACTCCGGGAAGCCCGCCGACAGGGCGGCGTAGCGGGTGGTGTTCATGGCCTGCTCGCCGACCTGGTCGACGGTGCCGCCGATGACGTCGTCGATCAGCACCGGGTCGACGCCGGAGCGCTCGACGAGGGTGCGCAGGGTGTGGGCGAGGAGCTGGACGGGATGGACGTGCGCCAGGGAGCCGTTCGGCTTGCCCTTGCCTATCGGGGTGCGTACGGCTTCGACGATGACTGCGTCACGCATGGTGCGGGCCCTCTCGACTACCGGTGAGTAGGAAATCCGAACTCACCCTAGCCCGGCGAGTTTGAAAATCCAACCCACCAGGGTTGGAAAGTCGGACCCTCCCCTAAACTGAGCGCCATGGCCGCCACCAAAGACCCGCGCCCCTGTTCCATCGCCGACGCCCTGGCGCTCGTCGGCGAGAAGTACTCCCTGCTCGTCCTGCGCGAGGTATGCCTCGGCAACGGCCGCTTCGACCAGCTCGTGCGCAACATCGGCGCCCCGCGCGACATCCTGGCCACCCGGCTGCGCCGCCTCGTCGACGCCGGCATCCTGACCAAACGCACCTACAGCGAGCGCCCCCAGCGGTTCGAGTACCGGCCCACGCAGGCGGGGCTGGAACTGGAGCCGGTCCTGATGACGCTCATGGCATGGGGCGACCGCCATCTCCGCAAGGACGACGACCGCCCCATGGTGATCGAGCACATCTGCGGCAACGAGCTGATCCCGGTCGTCACCTGCCGGGCCTGCGGCGACGCGGTGCGCCACGAGGACCTCACGGCCCACCCCCAGGTGCCGGGATGGGCGGTGACGGGGCCGACGGCGGCGTGAAGCCGCGATGACGTCGGACGCCTGCGGTCAGCTCCAGGGATGCGTCCGCAGATACTTGGCGATCTCGTTCCGCTCCCACGCCCCGTCGGCCACGACGACCCGGTAGCGACGGGTGAGGGTGTCGCCGGGCGCCAGCTCCAGCTCGTCGTGGAACGCCCAGGACGGGGTCACACCCGCGAAAGGCTCGTTGCGTACGAACCAGTGGGCGGGGTGGGCGCCTCGCTCCCCCGCGTGGTCGTTCTCCGGGGCGTGCGCGAAGACGAGGGTCGCGTGGCCGTCGGCGCCGTCGTGCTCGCCCGAGTAGGCCAGCCAGGGCGCCTGTTCGCCCATCAATCCGGGGCCCTCGGCGTCCGGAGCGATGATCCGGCCACCCTGGAAGCCACGCGGGCCGCGCCAGAACAGGCCGGTGTACCCCGCCATTTCGCGTCCGGCGGTGGTGGGGCTGCCGAACCGCAGCGGCTCCTCGCGCCGGTTCGTCACGGAGCTCGTCCAGGTCAGGGCCCAGGATCCCGACTCGGGCTCGACGTCGTGCACCTCGACCGTGCGCAGTTCGTCGGCCCACAGCTCACCGCTGTGCGGCTGCCAGGCAAGCCGCTCGGCGATGACGACTCGGTCGCCGTCCGAGGAGACCTCGTCGAAGGCGACATGCGCCATCGACCCGACGCGCTCGGGGAGTTCGAGGTACCCCTGTCCATGGACGTAGGAGTTGCCGCCCCACAGGTTCGCACCCGACAGATGCGAGGCCGTGAGCGACAGGCCCTTGTGCCAGCGGTGGTCGTTGGGCCGGTAGTCGGTGACGACGTCGCCGGCGAGGGTCCGCAGCGGGTGGACGTAGGGCTTCGGCGCCTCCCAGGCGGCCTCCGGCCGGTAGACGTAGGAGAGCAGTTCGACGCCGCGGACCGGCTCGGTGACGGTGATGCGGTCGCCGTACGCATGGACGACCTCCAGCCCGGTCACGCGGCGGCCCCCTCGCCCACGACGGCTCCCTCACCGGCGCCGGCCTGCCCGCTCACGACGGGCGCCCAGCCGGGCGCGCCCCCGTGCATCGCCGAGTGGAACGGGTCGCCGGGACCGATCTCACCGGCACGCACCGTCGCGTCCGTGAACGCCGACTTGTACAGCGCGGCGATCAGTTCCAGGCTCGTCCGCCCGTCCGCGCCACTGCTGCGCGGCCGCTCCCCCGCGCGCATGCTCGCGACCAGCTCACGCAGCTGCTCCAGATGGGAACTGGGCAGGTCCGCGCCGAAGTCCTGCCAGGCCGCGGCCTCGGCGGCGGGCACGTCCCGGGCCGGGGTGATGCGCCAGTTGTCGTTGCCGTGGCCGTAGAGATGGGTGAGTTCGACGGTGGCGCGCTCGCAGTCGATGCGGATGCGGCTGACCTCGTCAGGGCTCAGCACACTGTTCACGACGGTCGCCATCGCACCGTTCGCGAAGCGCACGAGGGCGGTCGAGACGTCCTCCGTCTCCACGGCGTGCACCAGCCGGCCGGCCATGGCGCGCACCTCGCTCCACGGTCCGAGCAGGTCGAGCAGCAGATCCATCTGATGGATGCCGTGCCCCATCGCGGGACCGCCGCCCTCGGTCTGCCAGCGGCCGCGCCAGGGCACGGCGTAGTAGGCGGTGTCGCGGTACCAGGTCGTCTGGCAGTGCGCGACGAGCGGCCGTCCCATGGCCTGCTCGGCCAGCAGCCGCCGCACGTGCCGGCTGCCCGAGCCGAAGCGGTGCTGGAAGACGATCGAGGCGTACGGTCCGCCGTCCTTGCCTTCCTCCGCCTCGACGGCGTCGAAGTCGGCGAGGCTCGGCACGGGCGGTTTCTCGCACCACACCCAGGCACCGGCGCGCAGCGCGGCGACGGTCTGGTCGCGGTGCAGCGTGGGCGGGGTGCAGATGGTGACCAGGTCGGGCCGCTGCTCGCCGAGCATCCGGTCGAGATCGGTGTAGGCGTGGCAAGCGCCGCCCGCGAGAGCGCGGAAGGACTCGACCGACGCAGGATCGACGTCGACGGCGGCGACGAGTTCCGTCTCGCCCTCCTCGGCGAGCCTGGCGAGCGCGGGCAGGTGGGAGTCGCGCGCGATGGCTCCGGTGCCGATCACGGCGACCCTGATGCGGCGCCCGGTGAGCGGGGCGGACACGGATGCGGCCATGGACGTGATCAGACTCCTCCGGGGCACAGGCAAGAGAAACGGGACAGCAAGCGCTTTCCGTCCGCAGCAACGTAAGCGGCGGCCCCGCCGCAGGTCAACACCGGTATTGCGGGAGTGGGCGAACGCCCGCCCAGGCCCCTGTGCCGGAGCCGTCATCGAGGGGCGCTACGCTGCCCCTCGACACTCGCGATCACTGCGCCGCCGACGCGGTGTCCCCTTCGCCCCTCACCACGATCAGCACTGGACTCCGTAACTTCATGTCTTGGTTTGAATCGCTCATCCTCGGACTCGTCCAGGGGCTGACCGAGTTCCTCCCCGTGTCCTCCAGCGCGCATCTGCGGCTGACCGCGGCGTTCTCGGGCTGGGAGGACCCGGGTGCGGCCTTCACGGCGATCACGCAGATCGGCACGGAGGCCGCGGTACTGATCTACTTCCGCAAGGACATCGGGCGGATCATCCTGGCGTGGCTGAAGTCGCTGACGAACAAGGAGATGCGGCGCGACCACGACGCCCAGATGGGCTGGCTGGTGATCGTGGGCTCGATCCCGATCGGCGTCCTGGGCGTGACCCTCAAGGACCAGATCGAGGGTCCCTTCCGCGACCTGCGCATCACGGCGACGATGTTGATCGTCGTCGGCGTCATCATCGGCATCGCCGACCGGCTGGCGGCACGTGACGAGTCGGGCGGCCGGCATCGCGCCGCCAAGCAGCGCAAGGGGCTCGAGGACCTGAACGTGAAGGACGGCCTGATCTTCGGCCTGTGCCAGTCCGCGGCCCTCATCCCCGGCGTCTCCCGCTCCGGCGCCACCATCAGCGGCGGCCTCTTCATGGGCTACCAGCGCGAGGCCGCGGCCCGCTACTCCTTCCTCCTCGCGATCCCGGCCGTGCTCGCCTCCGGCCTCTTCGAGCTCAAGGACGCGATGGAGGGCGGCCACGTCTCCTGGGGTCCGACGATCTTCGCGACGGTGATCGCCTTCGCCACCGGTTACGCGGTCATCGCGTGGTTCATGAAGTACATCTCGACCAAGAGCTTCATGCCGTTCGTCTGGTACCGCATCGCGCTCGGCATCGTCATCATCGTCCTGGTGACGGCGGGCGTCCTCAGCCCGCACGCGGCGGAGTCGGCGGGCTGACAAGCGCCTCGACCCCACCCATGGCCCTGACCCAGCAGTTCGCCCGCGTCACCCCGGAACACCTCGAGCGCTGCAGTGGGGCCTCATCTCGTACTGCCGCACGACGGGAGTCGACCCGGCCCTGACCGCGCTGCTCGACCGGGCGGTCCGCGGGGACCCGGGCGGGGACATCGGCTTCCTCGATCATGACGAGGTGTACGACGGCAGGACGACGTCGAGGCCGACGCCGTAGATCTCGTCGAGCACTTCAGAGCGATGTGGGAGTTCTACGCCGAGGCAGCCCGGCGCCGCCACTGCGTGATCGTCTGGACCGACTGAGCGCGGGAGTTCGCCGACCCGACAGTCAGTAAACGCCCCCTCGCCCGAAATCCGTGACCAATCACATACGTTGCGCGTAGCCGTCCGGTAGCGCACTGTCAGCTCTTGCCCCTAGGCTTGCCCGCATGTCCCCCCATTCCTTAGACCCTGGTTCCGTGCGCTCTGCTGGCGAGGTGAACGAGGAGATACGCGCCCTGTGGCTGCGCGCGGGCGGCTCCTTGTCGGCTCAGGAGCGCGCGGAGTACGAACTGCTGGTGGTCGAGTGGGCGGCCGCCATCCGCGGTGAGGTCATCGAGGCGGCTTGAGGGCAGGGGCTGCGCACACAGCGTTCGGGTCTGCCCCTAAGATCCACTCCATGGAGCATCTCGACGACGTGCCGCCGCGCCGCGGCCTCATCATCTTCCTCAATGGCACGTCCAGTTCGGGCAAGTCGAGCATCGCGACCGAGCTGCTGCGGATCCTCCCCGAGCCGTACTTCCACATGCCCGTCGACGCCTTCCACGCGATGCGGTCCCAGGCCCCCGTCGCGCCGGACCAGCTCGCCACCGTCCTGCACCGCACCTGGCAGGGCTTCCACCGCGCGGTCGCGGGCATGGCCGCCGCCGGCAACAACGTCATCGTCGACCACGTGCTGAGCGCCGAGTGGCGCCTCAAAGACTGTCTGGCGCTCTTCGAGCCACAGGACGTCGTCCTGGTCAAAGTGCACTGCAGCCCAAAGGAGTTGGAGCGCAGGGAGCGCGAGCGCGGCGACCGGCCGCCCGGCCTCGCCGCCGGCCAGCTGGCGCGGGTGCACGCTCACGGCGACTACGACCTGGAGTGCGACACCGAACAGAGCACACCGCAGGAATGCGCCCGCCTCATCAAGGAGTTCCTGCCTGACCGGCCCAGCCCAACGGCGTTCGAACGGCTGCGACGATCATCAGCCGCTCGCTCATCGGTCGCTCTCGGCTCGTAGGTGCCCAAGGACATCGTCCTCCAGCGGAAACGGCCGCTCCTGCGGCAACAACTCGGCCGCGCGCTCCAGTTCACCCGCCCGCACACGCGCGTGGACCTCCGTGGCGAGCGGAGTCGCGTCCTCGATGCCGACGACCCACTCGTCCGCGTACCGGGCGGCCGCCTCTCCGGCCAGCCCCAGCTGCAGGGACCGGTACGGCAGGGGGTTGAGGCGCAGATCGCGTTCCGGATCCCACTGCACGCGCGCGGGTGCCGCCCTCAACTGCCGTTTCCAGGTGGCCTGGTCACCGTGCAGGGCGGGCACGTAGTGCGAGAGGCACGCGTTGCGCAGCGCCCAGACGAAGCCGTCCCGGCTGATCTCGACGGCGAGGACGGTCTCCTGGTTCTGCTTCGTGGCCCAGCCGCAGCGGTACATCATCCAGAGGAACGACGGCTTGATCCACGTCATGCGCTCGCGGCTCCACGATGACGGAAAGCGGCCGCCCCTGGCCGCGGCCAGGCCGATCCCCGGCTGGTAGGCCTGGTAGACGGTGACCGTGGACTCGGTGTGGAGAGCGCGTATGCGGAACCTCGGTTCCGGTCGGACGGCTGGTGCGGGCCGGTCGTTCTGATCGTTCACGCAGGACAGCCTCCCCGCTGCCCTCGCGGAGATCCACCGAATATCGCCGTATCGCTGCACGCCCCCTTGGCTCAACCCACCTCATGCCCAACACTGAGCCGATGACGCAGCGTGTGGAACTCGCCACCCTGAGGGACCGGCTCGCGGTGGACGAACTGATCACCGAGTACGCGGTGGCCGTGGACGACGGCGACTGGACGGCGTACCGGAACCTGTTCGCCCCCGCCGGCCGCGCGGACTACCGCTCGGCAGGGGGCATCGAGGGGGACGCCGGACAGGTCGCCGGGTGGCTCGCGGAGAGCATGGGGCTGTTCTCGATGCGGCAGCATCTCATCGTCAACCGCCGGGTGCGTTTCGGGGTCCTGGAGCAGGACACCGGTGACACGGCCCGGGTCCAGGCCGACTACGTCAACCCCATGCGGTTCGCCGAGAACGGCACGGGCTCCTCCGCCCCCGACTTCGTGTGCGGCGGCCGGTACTCCTTCGGACTGCTGCGGACCTACGACGGCTGGCGGCTGCGCGAGGTGGTCGTACAGGAGAAGTGGCGCCGCCTTCCCGAGCGGACCGCGCCTGCGGTGATCGACTGAGCGGACGCCCACTGTCCCACTGTCAGTGCCTGCGAGCACACTGGAAGCACCACGGGGTAGGGAGAGCCGCATGAAGACGATCAGCCACTGGCTCGCCTCGCCGTGGCGGCGCTCGACCGCCGCCACGCTGGCCGGTGCGCTGCCCGTGCTCGCCTTCCCGGAGCCGTCGCTGTGGTGGTTCGCGTATGTCGCCCTGGTTCCGTGGATCGCGCTGCTGCGCTCCGCGCCGACGGGGAAGCGGGCGCTGTACGACGGCTGGTGGGGCGGGTTCGGCTTCATGCTGGCGATGCACCACTGGCTGCTGCCGAACCTGCATGTGTTCACGTTCGTCATCGCCGCCCTGCTCGGCGCGCTGTGGGCCCCCTGGGGATGGCTGGTGCGCCGCTTCCTGGCCGGGAGACCGTCCGCGGGCCGGGTCACGGCGGCCCTCGCCGTCCTGCCGTCGGGCTGGCTGCTGATCGAGCTGGTCCGCTCCTGGCAGGGGCTCGGCGGGCCGTGGGGTGTGCTGGGCTCCAGTCAGTGGGAGGTGGAGCCCGCGCTGCGCCTCGCCTCGGTGGGCGGGGTGTGGCTGATCAGCTTCATGGTGGTGGCCGTCAATGTCGCGGCCGCCGTCCTCGTGACGGTGCGGAGAGTGTGGGTAACGGCGGTGGCGGGGCTTGTCGTCACGGCCGTCGTCACCTCGGCCGTGTGGGTGTGGTCCCCGCGACCCCACGTCGACGACCGGGTCCGGATCGCCGTCGTGCAGCCGGGTGTCGTCCCGGGCGGAGGCGCGGACCGGCGTTTCGACCGGGAGGAGCAGCTCACCCGCGAGCTGGCCGGTCAGGACGTCGACCTGGTCGTCTGGGGCGAGAGCAGCGTCGGCTACGACCTCGACGACCGGCCCGGCTTCGCCCGCCGGCTCGCCGCGCTGGCGCGCGAGACGGAGGCGAACATCCTGGTCAACGTGGACGCGCGGCGCTCCGACAGGCCCGGCATCTACAAGAGCTCGATTCTGGTCGGGCCGGACGGCGTGACCGGCGAGCGCTACGACAAGATGCGGCTGGTCCCCTTCGGGGAGTACATACCGGCCCGCTCGCTGCTGGGCTGGGCCACCTCCGTGGGCGAGGCGGCGGCCGAGGACCGCAGGCGCGGTACGCGGCAGGTCGTGATGGACGCCGGGCACGGGCTGCGCGTCGGCCCGATGGTCTGCTTCGAGTCCGCGTTCTCCGACATGAGCCGCAACCTCGCCGACGACGGCGCCGAGGTACTGATCGCCCAGTCCGCGACCTCGACGTTCCAGCAGAGCTGGGCCCCCGAGCAGCACGCCTCGCTCGCCGCGCTGCGCGCCGCCGAGACCGGCCGCCCGATGGTGCACGCGACGCTGACCGGCGTCTCCGCCGTGTACGGCCCGAGCGGGCAGCGCATCGGTTCCTGGCTGAGCACGAGCGCGAGCACGAGCGCCGTCTACGAGGTGCCGCTGTCCGCCGGTGTCACGCCGTACGTCCGCTTCGGCGAGTGGCCGGTGCAGGCGGCGCTGCTGATCATCGCCGTCTGGGGCGTGAGCGAGGGCATCCGGACCCTGCGGCCCCGGCTCAGGCGGCCCGCTGCTCCTGAACCGCCCGCACGACCCGCTCGCACAACTCATGGGTCGCCAGCGCGTCCCGGGCGCTGAGCACCTTGCCCGCGCGCACGGCGTCGAGGAAGGCCAGCACCGCCTGCTCGATGCCGCGTTGCCGGGCCACCGGCACCCAGTCCCCGCGCCGCCGCACGGTCGGCTGGCCCTTGTGGTCGACGACCTCGGCGAGGTTCAGCACCTGACGCTTGGTGTCCTGCCCGGAGACCTCGAGGATCTCCTCGGCCGAGCCGCTGAGCCGGTTCATCACGCCGAGCGCGGTGAAGCCGTCCCCGCAGAGCTGCAGCACGACATGGTGCAGCAGCCCGCCCTCGACGCGGGCCCGCACGGTCATGTCGTCGACCGGCCCGGGCACCAGGAAGCGCAGGGTGTCCACGACGTGGATGAAGTCGTCCAGGATCATCGAGCGCGGTTCCTCCGGCAGCCCGATCCGGTTCTTCTGCATCAGGATCAGCTCGCGAGGATGATCGGCGCACTGCACATAGCCGGGCGCGTAGCGCCGGTTGAAGCCGACGGCGAGGCTCACATCGCGCCGCTCGGCGAGCACCACCAGCCGCTCGGACTCGGCGAAGCGGTAGGCGAGCGGCTTGTCGACATACGTCGGCACACCCGCCTCCAGCAGCCGGGTCACGATCTCCGGGTGGGCGACGGTGGGCGCGTGCACGAAGGCGGCGTCGAGACCCTGGGCAAGGAGTGAGTCGAGGTCCTCGTGCCGCTGCTCCGGCGGCAGGTGGAGGCCGTCGGCGACCCGGGCGAGCGTGGCGGGCGTACGGGTCTGCAGATGCAGTTCGACCCCGGGCCGGCCGCCTAGCACCGGCAGGTAGGCCTTCTGCGCGATGTCACCGAGTCCGATGCAGCCGACTTTCACGGGGTGTCCTCCTCCAGCGGTTGCCTGCGGGGGCCTTCCCGGCAGCATACGGCGGCTGCGGCGGCCGCCAGTCCGCGATGCCGTCGAAGCCCCGGAGGAACAGCAGCGGCGCGGCCTTGGACAGCGCGGCGATCGTCGTGTTCCGTACGGCGATCCCGGCCCGGCCGGTCATCATGTTGAGCCGGCCGATCTTGACGGCCTGGCGGGCGATGGCGGTCGTACGCGGGAGGCGCTCCGCCGTGTAGGCGGCGAGGCCGTCGCCGACGGCGTTCCCCCGATCGGGACCAGGAGCCTGGGTGAGGGCCAGGACGACCGCGTCCTCGATGGCCTGGTTGCCGCCCTGCCCCAGCGTCGGCGGCATGGCGTGCGCGGCGTCCCCGACCAGGGCGACCCGGCCCCGGTGGTAGGCGGGCAGCGGCTCGGCGATGAGGTGGACGTCGTGGCGCAGCACGTCCTCGGGGCGGGCGGCGGCGAGGATCGCGGGGATCGGGTCGTGCCAGTCGCCGTACCGGCGCAGCAGTTCGGCCTTCTCGTCGTCGGCAGCGCGTTCTCCGCAGGGCGTGCGGGCGGCGGCGTACGCGTAGACCCTGCCGTCCTTGAGCGGGTGCGAGCCCCAGATACGGCCGCGGCCCCAGGTCTCGTGCGAGGCGAACTCGGCGCCGGGCACCGGGATGACGACCCGCCAGGTGGTGAACCCGGAGTAGACGGTCCCGGGGTGGTCCGGGAACAGTGCCCGGCGTACGGCCGACCGGATGCCGTCGGCGGCCACCACCAGGTCGGCCTCCAGGTCGCCGTCCGGGGTGCTCACGCGCGCGGGCCGGTCGGCGTCGCCCGGGTCGGCGACGACGGCAGCGGCTGCGGGACGTACGGCCTCGGCGGGAAGTCTTGCGGCGAGGCTGTTGATGAGAGTGGCCCGGTGCAGCAGGACGAGAGGGCCGCCGAAGCGTCGGGCCACGGCGTCGGCGTCCGTCCGGGAGAGCCAGCGCCCGGACGAGGTGCGCAGTCCTCCGTCCCCCTGCCAGGCCGCGAGGTCGCGGATCTCGTCGCCGAGCCCGATGACGTCCAGCGCCCGCAGGGAGTTGGGCGCCAGGGAGATGGCCGCGCCGACCGGCTCCAGCGACGGGGCCCGCTCCAGCACGGTGACGTCCCAGCCGCCGTGGTGCAGTGCGGCCGCCGCGGTCAGGCCGCCGATGCCGCCGCCGATCACGACGGCCCGCCTGGGCTGTGCCATGGCTCCTCCTCGCAAGGGATGCGGGTAGAGATCTCAAAGGAACTACAGGTGTAGTGAAGCAGTGCACCGACTGTACTACAGGCGTAGTGAAACGGGTAGGTTGATCTCCATGGCCGAACGCACCACCGTCGGCGGCACCCGCGCCGACCTCGTCGCCGACACCGCCCTCGCCCTGCTCGCCGAGCGCGGCATGCGCGGGCTCACGCACCGGGCGGTCGACGAGGCGGCCGGGCTGCCCCCGGGCTCCACCTCGAACCTCGCCCGCACCCGGCAGGCGCTGCTGGAGCTGGCGGTGCGTCGGCTCGCCCACCGCGAGGCGCGTGTCCTGGCCCTGGAGGAGATGCCGGACCCGCGCGGCGGCCTCGACGCGCTCGCGGCCGGCCTGGCCCTGGCGACGCACCGCGCCCTGACCCACGGCCGCGAACTGACCCTCGCCCGCTACGAACTGGCCCTGGAGGCGACGCGCCGCCCCGAGCTGCGCGCCTACTTCGACGCCACGGGCGCCCGCTTCCGCGACCAGCTCACCGCGCTGGTCACCGCGATGGGGTCGACCGATCCGGCCCGGCACGTACTGTCCCTGGTGGCCTGGGCCGACGGGCTGATGTTCAGCTGCGTGGCCGGGTCCTACAGCACGGAGGTGCCGAACCTGCAGGAGGTCCGGGCAGGCCTGCGCGAGCTGCTCGACGGGATGGTCGGCCGGTGAGCCCGGGCGGATGTTCGGCCTGCGAGCCCGGCGACCGGGAAAACTCCTCATGCCCCAGCCCCGCTTGAGCAAAGATTGCGGGCATGACAATCGAACGCCGTGAGCCCGCCACCACCGCCGATGAGCGCACGATGCTGGAGGGCTGGCTGGACTACCACCGGCAGACCCTCGCCTGGAAGTGCGAGGGTCTGACCGACGCCCAGCTCAGGACCGCCTCCGTGGAACCCTCCGCGTTCACCCTGATGGGGCTGGTGCGGCACATGGCGGAGGTGGAGCGGAGCTGGTTCCGCCGGGTGCTCGCAGCCGAGGACGCCGCCCCGATCTACTACACCGAGGAGGACCCGGACGGCGAGTTCCATCTCGCCGAGACGGACACCTGGCAGGAGGCGTACGCCACCTGGCAGGCCGAGATCGCGAGCGCCCGGCGCAACGCGTCCCGCTTCGGCCTCGACGACATCACCGAGGGCAAGCACCGGCGAACCGGCGAGCGGTACAACCTGCGCTGGATCTACACCCACATGATCGAGGAGTACGCCCGCCACAACGGCCACGCCGACCTGGTCCGCGAGCGCATCGACGGCGCCACGGGCGACTGACGTCAGCCGGGACGGGAGCGCGCCGCCCGTACGGGGTCAGAGATCACCCGTGCGGATCAACCTCCGCTCGTCCGGGGTCCCAACGGCCTCTGGACCCACCAGAGTTGCGCGCGTGCATCGAACGACGACCACCGCAACGCTCCTGGTCACCGTGGCCGTCACGGCCCTCTCCGGCTGTACGACGGTCCAGGGACCGAAGCCGCCCGGCCCACGGGTGCCGACACCGTCCCAGCCGCCGGCGCCGAGACCGGGCGTGCCGACGGAACGGCCGGTCGTACAGTCGCCGGCCCGCGAGGCCCTGACCCTCATCGACCCGTCCGGCCGCCCGGACCCCACGCCGTCCACCGCGCACTCCGCGTCCCCCGCCGCCGAGCTCCCGGCCAAGGGACACCCAGCCCCTCGCTCACACCCGCACCGCCCCCGCCCCGAACGCCACGAACCCCACCGCCCCGCCGCCGACCCCCCGAAGCGACCGCCTGCCAAGATCCCGGACGTGCCCGAGCCGATCCACCCCGAGGCCCCGAAGAACGCGGACGTCTGCGCGCTGGGCAGGAAGTACGGGAAGTGGCGGGCGGACAGCCCGGAGTCGAGGATCTGCGATCAGACGTACGGGCAGTAGGGGGAAGCGCGAGGCGGGGTCGAGCGGCTGGCGCAGCCTTCGGTCGGCCGTACAACGCGGCCTACGTCCCCTCCCCCAGCCACCCCTCCAACCGCCGGATCTCCGCCCGCACCCCGTCCCCGTACCCGTCGTCCCCCAACACCCCCGCCGCCCCCCGCGCCCGGCGCAGATGCACGCGCGCGGCCTCCGCGCGGCCGAGCTTCACGTAGTCGGCGGCCAGGTTCAGATGCAGCGAGGGATACAGCGCCCGCAGGCCCGGGGCACTACCCGCCCCCTCCGCCTCGGTCAGCGCCCGCAGATCCCACGCCAGCTCGTCCGAGGGGTCGTCCTGCGTGTCCGCCAGGTAGTGCGCGAGCGTGCACCGGTGCAGGGGGTCGCCGTCCTCGCCGAGCTCCGTCCACAGGTCCAGCAACCGGTGCCGGGCCTCTTCCCGGTCCCCCGCGTGATGGAGGATGACGACCTGTCCGATCCGCGTCAGCACCGCGTCCGGTGCCGCCTGCTCCCGCTGCTCCGCCACCGCGTCCTCCGGACCCCTCGTCGGATGATCCCTCCGACGCTAACGGCCCCCACCGGCGATCCGGGTCAGGCGGCTCCGTACGGCACCGGGCCGGTCCGTCGCGGAACCGGCCCCGCGGGGGTCAGCCCAGGTCCTGGATCTGCCAGTCGATCGGCTCGTGCCCCTGCCGGGCCACCGCCTCGTCGATCTGCGTGAACGGGCGGGAGCCGAAGAACTTCTTCGCCGACAGCGGCGAGGGGTGCGCCCCCTTGACCACCACGTGCCGTGTCTCGTCGATGAGCGGGAGCTTCTTCTGCGCGTAGTTGCCCCACAGCACGAACACCGCGGGGGCGGGCCGGTCGGCCACCGCGCGGATCACGGCGTCGGTGAACTTCTCCCAGCCCTTGCCCTTGTGCGAGTTCGCCTCGCCGCCGCGGACCGTCAGCACCGCGTTGAGCAGCAGGACGCCCTGCTCGGCCCACGGCATGAGATAGCCGTTGTCCGGGACGGGGTGGCCGAGCTCCTCCTTCATCTCCTTGTAGATGTTGCGCAGGGAGGGCGGCGTCTTCACTCCGGGGCGGACCGAGAAGCACAGGCCGTGGCCCTGGCCCTCGCCGTGATACGGGTCCTGGCCGAGGATCAGGACCTTGACCTTCTCGTAGGGCGTCGCCTCCAGCGCGGCGAAGACCTCCTCGCGCGGAGGGTAGACGGGACCCTTCGCCCGCTCCTCCTCGACGAACTCCGTCAGCTCCTTGAAGTAGGGCTGCTGCAGCTCGTCGCCCAGAACCCCGCGCCAGGACTCGGGCAGCATGGCGATGTCGGTCACGTCAACTTCCTTACGGTGTGCGGCAGACGATGTACGGTCCACGACCAGCGGTCGCTTCCAGGTCTCAGAACCTACAGGCGACCACTGACAATCGCTGCGCGGACCGCACATCCCGACAGGCCGCCCCGCCGGTGGGTCTCCCTACCAGCTGGTCTTGCGGTACAGCTCCCCCACCAGCATGATCGTCGACGGGTCCAGCGCCCGCTCCGCGCCGGAGATCTCCGAGCTCGCGGCCACGTACTGCCGGCCCTGCCACAGCGGCAGCAGCCGCGCGTCGTCGACGAGGATGCGCTGGGCGTCCTCGAAGTCCTTGACCACGTTGGCGCGGTCGCTCTGGGCGCGGGAGCTGGGCAGCAGAGTCTCGGTGATCTTGGGCGTCACGTAGGGCGTGCCGAGGGCGTTCTGCTTGCCGACGAAGGGCGCGATGAAGTTGTCCGCGTCCGGGAAGTCGGGGAACCAGCCGCGCCCGAACACCGGGTACTCGCCGTTCTGGTAGCCGGTGACATACGTCTTCCAGGGACGGCTCTTGAGGGTGATCTTGAAGAGCCCGGACTCCTCCAGCTGGCTCTTCAGCTCCTCGAACTCGCCCTTGGTGGCGGAGCCGTAACGGTCGCTGGTGTACCAGAACTCCAGCGGGACGGGGGCCGAGATGCCCGCCTCGGTGAGGATGTCGCGGGCCTTGGTCGCGCTGGGGTCGCCGTAGTCGTCGAAGAAGCCCGTGGTGTGGCCGGTCAGGCCCTTGGGGACCATGGAGTACAGCGGCTCGACGGTGTCCTTGTAGACCTTGTGGGCGATCGCCGGGCGGTCGACGAGCTGGGCGATGGCCTTGCGGACGGCGGACTTGCCGGCCATGGGGTCCTTGGGGTTGAACACCAGGTAGTTGATCTCGGTGCCGGAGCCCTCTATCAGCTGGAGTTCGTCCTTGTCGTCGGCCTGGAGGTCGACGATGTCATCGGCGTCGAGACCGCGGATGGCGACGTCGAGCTCCTTGTCGCGCAGCGCGCCGACCATGGTGGGCGAGTCCTGGAAGTACCGGATCGTCACCGCGTCGTTCTTGCGTTCCGCGTACCCCTGGTAGGTCTCGTTCTTGAGGAGCTCGGCCTCCTTCCCCTCGTCGTAGGACTCGAGGGTGTACGGCCCGGACCCGACGATGCTGTTGTCCTCGCGCAGCTTGTCCGCCGGGTAGTCCTCGGGGTCGACGATCGACATGGCGGGCGTGGCGAGCACGAACGGAAAGGTGGCGTCGGCCTTGTTGAGGTGGAAGACGACCTCGCGGTCGTTGAGCACCTGGACCCGGTCGAGACTGCCGAGCAGACCGGCGGGACCGCCGTTGACGTTGATCTCCCGGATGCGGTCGATCGAGTGCTTGACCGCCTTCGCGTCGAGCGCGTGCCCGTCGGAGAACTTCAGGCCCTCGCGCAGCTCGCACTTGTACTTCATGTTCGAGTTGTCGGTGAATTGGCAACTCTCGGCCGCGTCGGGCTCGGGCTCGCTCGCTCCGGCGGGGTAGCTGAGCAGCGTCTGGTAAATGTTGCGGAACAGTTCCCAGGAGCTGTCCCAGGCCGCGGCGGGATCAAGGGTGCTGGGGGCGGCGGTCGTCCCCACGACGATCGGTCCCGCCTCCTCCGTCGAATCGGACGAGAGAACACCGCACCCTGCCACCAGGGACGATATGGACGCGATGGCCGCCACCTGCCGCAGGCGTCGGATCCGGTTGAACACGCGCACGCTCCTCGATCTGCCATGCCAAGGGTCGGCAAAACATACCGCAGTGTTCCGGCCGGTGGGCCTCCGGTCTCAGGAGGTCTTGGACACCTCTTCGATGACTACGTTGTCAAAGGCCGTTGATCTCCCCATACGTCGACACGGGCGCCGCTCGTGTCCAGCGGCGCCCGTGTCGATATGTCGGTGTCACGTCCCGTGCGTCAGCCGACGCCGGCGTTGAGGAAGATGCCTCCGTCGACGACGAGCGTCTGCCCGGTGACCCAGGCCGACTGCTCCGAGGTGAGGAACGCGGCGGCGCCGCCGATGTCGGAGGGCACGCCGAGGCGGGCCAGCGGGTAGGCCGCGGCGGCCTCCTCCTCGCGGCCCTCGTACAGGGCCTGCGCGAACTTGGTCTTCACCACGGCCGGGGCGATCGCGTTGACCCGCACCTTGGGCGCGAACTCGTGCGCCATCTGCTGGGTGAGGTTGATCATCGCCGCCTTGCTGACGCCGTAGGCGGCGATGAAGGGCGAGGGCGCGATGCCCGCGACGGAGGCGATGTTGACGATCGCGCCGCCGTTGTCCTTCTGCCAGGCGTGCCAGGTCTTCTGCGCGAAGCCGAGCGCCGAGATCACGTTGGTCTCGAAGACCTTGCGCGCGACACCCAGATCGAGGTCGGCGAGCGGCCCGAACACCGGGTTGGTGCCGGCGTTGTTGACCAGGTAGTCGACCCGGCCGAAGGCCTCCATGGCGCGCTCGACGGCGACGGCCTGGTGGGCCTCGTCGTGCGCCTTGCCGGCCACGTAGACGGCGCGCTCGGCGCCGAGCTGCTCGACGGCCTCCTTGAGGGCGTCCTCGGTGCGGCCGGTGATGACGACGCGGTCGCCGCGCGCGACGAGCGCCTCGGCAACGCCGTAGCCGATGCCGCGGCTGGCGCCCGTGACGAGGGCGACCTTGCCGGAGAGTTCAGGCAGTGCAGTCATGTCCGTGTTCTCCCTGATCCCTAGTCGAGCGGTCCGCCGGCGACGTACAGGACCTGGCCGGAGACGAAGCCGGCCGCCTCGCCCGTGAAGAAGGCGATGGCGTTGGCGATGTCCTCCGGCTCGCCGACCCGCGCGACCGGGATCTGGGTGGCGGCGGCGGCCTTGAAGTCCTCGAAGCCCATGCCGACGCGGTCGGCGGTGGCCTTGGTCATCTCGGTGGCGATGAAGCCGGGGGCGACGGAGTTGGCGGTGACGCCGAACTTGCCGAGCTCCTTGGCGAGGGTCTTGGTGAAGCCCTGCAGACCGGCCTTGGCGGCGGAGTAGTTGACCTGGCCGCGGTTGCCGAGCGCGGAGGACGAGGAGAGGTTGACGATGCGGCCGAAGCCCGCGTCCACCATGTGCTTCTGACACGCCTTGGCCATCAGGAAGGCGCCGCGCAGGTGGACGTTCATGACGGTGTCCCAGTCGGAGACGCTCATCTTGAACAGCAGGTTGTCGCGGAGCACACCCGCGTTGTTGACCAGGATGGTCGGGGCGCCGAGCTCCTCGGCGATCCGCGCGACGGCCGCCTCGACCTGCGCCTCGTCGGAGACGTCGCAGCCGACCGCGATCGCCTTGCCGCCGGCCGCGGTGATCTTCTCCACGGTGTCCTTGCAGGCCGCCTCGTCGAGGTCGATCACGGCGACCGCGCGCCCTTCGGCGGCCAGCCGGACGGCGGTGGCGGCGCCGATGCCGCGCGCTCCGCCGGTGACCACGGCGACCCGCTGCTCAGTGGTGGACATCAGTGACTCTCCTCGGGTGAGCGACCGCTTAGTACCTTCGATGCACGTGACGCTAGAAGTCCTGGCACGCGGTGTCAACGGTGACCACGCGCATGTGATCCATTACCTGATCCGCTACTTCACCAACCGGTCGAGCAGCCGCTCCGCCTCGGCCGCCGGATCGGCGGTGAGCCCGGTGTGCACGGGGCCCGGCTGGACGACCGTCGAGCGGGGCGCGATCAGCCAGCGAAAGCGCCGCCCGGCGTCGTCACCGGCCGCCTGCCCCGCCGGCTCACCGCCGCCGCAGACGCGCTCGACGGCACTGAGGGCGGCCCGGACGCCGGCCACGTCCGCGTCCGGGTCGAGGGCGAGCAGCCGCGCCTCGTCGAGGTGGGTGCGGGCACCGACGTAGCCCCGGGCCCGGCAGTACACCAGCACGCCCGCGTTGACGCACTCGCCGCGTTCGACGCGGGGCACGACGCGCAGGAGCGCGTACTCGAAGACGTCCCGGTCGTTCCACTCGCCGCCCCGGATGATGTGGCGTTCGACCACATGGCCGGCCATGTGGATGTGTCGCTCGCTCACTTGCTCTCCTCGATTCCGGTGACGCGCTCGTGGACGACGGCGGCGCGGGCGAGCAGGGGCCGCGCATAGGCCCGGCGGAGATCGTCGGGTGTGCCGAAGCCCGGTTCGCCGGCCAGCCAGGCGTCCGGGATTGCGGCGGTCACCTCGGCGAGCAGTTCCTCGGTGACCAGCGGCGCCAACTCGGCTGCGGCGCCCCGTACTTCGGGAGCGAAGGAGGCGAGCGCGTGGTCGGAGGCGTCGTAGGGGCGCGCCGCCGACGCCTCGGCCCCGGGCCAGTTGTGGTGCCAGATCATGGTCGCGCCGTGGTCGATGAGCCACAGCGCGCCCTGCCACATCAGCAGGTTGGGGTTGCGCCAGGACCGGTCGACGTTGTTCACCAGGGCGTCGAACCAGACTATGCGGCCCGCCTCTTCGGAGCTCACCTCGAAGGCGAGAGGGTCGAACCCGAGCGCGCCGGAGAGGAAGTCCATGCCGAGGTTGGTGCCGCCGCTGGACCTGAGCAGCTCCTGTACCTGCTGGTCGGGTTCGCCGAGCCCCAGCACCGGGTCGAGCTCCATCGTCACCAGCCGGGGCACCCTGAGGCCCAGCCTTCGGGCGAGTTCACCGCAGACGACCTCCGCGACCAGGGTCTTGCGGCCCTGTCCGGCGCCGGTGAACTTCATGACGTACGTCCCGAAGTCGTCGGCCTCGACGAGCCCCGGCAGCGAGCCGCCCTCGCGCAGGGGCGTGATGTAGCGGGTCGCGATGACTTCCTTGAGCATCGTCCCAGGTTACTGGCGCAGGCGGGGCCGTCGGGGACGGCCCGGGCGGCGCCGGTGCTTTCGCGCCGACAGCGGACCGACAGCTTCGGACAGGGAACCGACAGGTCCGCTTTACCCACCTCTTCGCCGGACCGGGTCAGGATTCCGACATCGCCTGAACAGCCGGTCCCGAAGGACCGTACCTCTCGGCAGATCAAGAATCCGCGGAAGGAACGTCAGCATGACCAGCGAATCAGTTCAGCCGGTGTCGGGACCGAGCCGCCGTACCGTCGTGGCGGCGGTCGGCGCGGCGGGGCTCTCCGTCGCGCTGACCGCGTGCGGGTCTCAGGACGAACCCTCCACCGGCTCGGCGCTCGCGAAGACCTCCGACATACCGGAGGGCGGGGGCAAGGTCTTCAGCGACGAGAAGGTGGTGGTCTCCCAGCCGACGGCGGGCGACTACAAGGCCTTCTCGACGATCTGCACCCACCAGAACTGTCCGATGACGGACCTCAAGGAGGACACCCTGTCCTGCGCCTGCCACGGCAGCCAGTTCTCCGTCCTCGACGGCAGCGTGAAGAAGGGGCCGGCCACCCAGGCGCTGGCCGCCAAGGAGATCAGCGTGTCGGGCGACTCGATCGCGCTCGCCTGACCTTCGTCGTGCGCCAGGGCTCAGGCCCGGCCCGCTCGGCGTGGACGCTTGAAGCAGCCCAGGACCTCGTCCGTGGTCGCGACCGTGGCGACCAATGCGAGGGAGTGGCGGATCATCGCCAGGGTGTAGTCGGAGGGCACCCCGGCCACGGCGTCCCGTGGCACCACCACGACATACCCCCGGTTCACGGCGTCGAAGACGGCGCTCGGGATCGCCACGTTGGCCGAGACGCCGGTGACGATCAGCGTGCGGCAGCCGAGGTTGCGCAGCAGGGCGTCGACGTCGGTGCCCTGGATCGGTGACAGGCCGTGCAGCCGCCGTACGACGATGTCCTCCTCGGCGACCTCGATAGGCGCCGCCACCCGCACCGCCGTGGTGCCGGACAGCTGCTGGACGGGGAGCCGTTCGGCGGCGCGGAACAGGCGGGCGTTGTGGTTGGCACCGCGTCCGTCGGGACGGCGTTCGGCGATCGCGTGGATCACCTGGACGCCGCTGTCGTGGGCCGCCGCGACCAGCCGGGCGACGTGGGCGAGGGCACCCGAGGAGCGGGCCTCCTTGGCGAGTTCGGGCAGCGCGCTGTCCGGTCCGACGACGCCCTGCTGGCACTCGACGGTGAGCAGGACGGTGGTCGCGGGGTCGAGGAGTTCGCTGAGTTCGGCGTACGACGGCATGGGTCCCCCTGTGGCCGACGGCGGCGTGGGCGGGCGAGCGTAGCCACCATCACGTAAGGACGGAACCACCATTGCGTGTCGACGGAAGACGACTCATCCTTTTCTGACGTGATGTCAGAGGATCTCTCCTCTGGCACGACGTGAGAGAAGAGGGGGCCGCATGACCGTCACTCAGCGCCGGGGCCGCAAGATCATGATGACGCCAGGCGAGCTGGACGAGTTCCTCACCGAGCAGCGCACCTGCCGGGTCGCCACCGTGTCCACCGACGGCTTCCCGCATGTCAGCGCCCTGTGGTTCGCCTGGGACGGCCTCTCGCTGTGGCTGTACTCGGTCGTCCGCAGCAAGCGCTGGACCGATCTGCGCCGCGATCCACGCGTCGCGATCGTGATCGACACGGGCGAGGAGTACGAGCAGCTGCGCGGCGTCGAGCTGTCCGGCACCGTCGAGTTCGTGGGCGAGAGCCCGCGCGTCGGCGAGCTGCGGGCCGAACTCGACGTCCCCGAGACGCTGTTCGCCCGCAAGAACTTCGGCCTCGACGAGATGCCGCACGACGGCCGGCACGCGTGGGTGCGGCTGACGCCGGAGAAGATCGTGTCGTGGGACTTCCGGAAGCTGGGTTCCGTGTAGACGGCGTCATCCACAGGCGGCGTCAGGAGACGTTCTCCCCCGCTTCACGCAGCGCCCGCACCGCCGCCCGGATCGAGGGGCGGCGGTCGGCGTCGGCTCGCCAGACGACGTACACATGCCGCCGCACCCGCTGCTTGAGCGGCACGGTCACGACCGGCGAAGGCATCGGGTGGCGCCCCAGCAGCGGCACGATGCACACGCCGAGTCCGGCCGCGACCAGCGCGAGCTGGGTGTGTGTCTCGGGGGCGCGGTGGCCGACCAGGGGCTCGATGCCCTTGGAGCGCAGCGTGAACATCAGCCACTCGTGACAGAACTCGCCCTCGCCCCAGGTGATCCACTCGTCGTCGGCGAACTCGGTGAGGTCCACCTCGTCCCGATCGGCGAGCCGGTGCCCCTCGGGCAACGCCACGTCGGCCGGGTCGTCCAGGATGTGCGCCTTGACCAGGCCCTCGGGCAGCGCCATCGGCTTGTTGTACCAGTCGAGCACGACGGCCAGATCCAGGTCGCCGCGGATCACTCCGGCGATGCCTGCCTCAGGCTCGAGCTCGCAGGAGCGCACCCGCAGCGCGGGGTGCTCCGTGCGCAGGGCGGAGAGCGCGGACGGGAACAGCCCGCGCGCTGCGGTCGGGAACGCCGCGAGTCGCAGTTCGCCGACGACCTTTCCGCGCTGCGCCTCCAGGTCGGACTGGGCCAGCTCGACCTGCGACAGGATGCGCGCGGCATGCTCGGCGAGCAGCCGGCCGGCGTCGGTGAGCCGGACGCCCCGGCCGTTCTTGGCGAGGAGCTGCTGGCCGATCTCGCGCTCCAGCTTGGACATCTGCTGCGACACGGCGGACGTCGTGATGTGCAGCCCCTCGGCGGCGCCGCTGACCGAGCCGTGGCGGGCGAGGGCGTCCAGGGTGCGCAGGCGCTCCAGATTCAACATGTAAGCAATACTACGAGATATCGCGTGCGAAATCTCGATTGTGCTACGAGATCGTGTGCAGCATCGTTGCCGCCATGACCACCGCCACCGCCTCGCGCGCCCCGGCCGCAGCGCCTGTCCGTCCTCGCCCCCGCCCCCGCCTCGACTGGCGGCTGCGCTTCGCCGCGCTCTCCCTGATCTGGGGCTTCAGCTTCCTGCTCATCAAGGTGGGCACCGACGGCTACGCACCCTTCCAAGTCACGCTCGGGCGACTGGTGTTCGGTACGGCGGTGCTGGCCGCGGCGATGGCGGTGAAGCGGGAGCGGCTGCCGCGAGGGGCGCGTACGTGGGGGCATCTGACGGTTGCCGCGTTCCTGTTGAACGCGCTGCCGTTCTCGCTGTTCGCGTACTCCGAGTTGACCATTCCGTCCACGCTGGCGGGTATCTGCAACGCGACCTCGCCGCTGTGGGGCATGGCCCTGTCGCTGGTCGCGCTCTCGGAGGACCGGCCGACGCGGGTGAGGGTGGCCGGGCTCGGTATCGGATTTCTCGGTGTGCTGACGGTGTTGGGCGCGTGGCAGGGGTTCGCCGGACTGGACGCCACGGGTACGGCGATGGCGCTGCTGGCCTCACTGAGCTACCCGATCGGCTGGATATACGTCCGCCGGACGCTGGCGGGATCCGGTGCGTCGCATCTGTCGCTGACCGGGGCGCAGTTGTTGCTGGCGACGGTTCAACTGGCCGTTGTGACACCGCTGTTCACGTCACTTCCGACGCAGGTGTCGCTGGTACCTTTGCTGGCCATCGTGGCCCTGGGGGCGCTTGGCACCGGGCTCGCGGTGTTGATCCAGTACGGGCTGGTGGCCGAAGTGGGGCCGACGACGGCACAGATGGTCACGTACTTCATCCCGGTCATCGCGACGGGTGCGGGGGTTGCCCTGTTGGGGGAGTCGTTGAGCTGGTCCACGCCGGTGGGGGCGGTGGTCGTGTTGGCAGGGGCGGCGCTGACTCAGGTGCGGCGGAAGAGCGCCTAGGTGTATTGATCACGAGCGTTGTCAACTCGCGGGGAGGCGCGGAATGATCGTGCGCGACTGCGGGTGCGTTGTGGCTTGCCGTGCCCACGCGGCGGAGCCGCAAATCGATACAGCCCCGCTCCCCAAAAAGCGGGTTGGCTGTCCTCCCGGCACTACACGTATCGCCTCGCCGGTGCCGGGGCCACCGCCGACGCCACCGCGTCCGCCAAGGGGGCGGCCTCTGTCGGCGTCAGCGTCGAGACCGTGACCCTGATGCCCGGCGGTGCGCTCGCCCGGAAGCGGGCCCCTGGAGCCACCGCCCAGCCGGCGTGCAGGAGGCGGGCGACCGTGGTCGTCTCGTCCGGCACCGGGATCCAGACGTTCAGGCCGCTGCGGCCGTGGGCCTCGACGCCGCGTTCGGCCAGGGCCGCAAGGAGCAGGTCACGGCGGCTGCCGTACGCCCTCGCCACGGCCGTCGGGTCCAGGGCGCCGTCGGCCCACAGCCGCGCCACGGCCCGCTGCTGGAGGCGGCTCACCCAGCCCGGCCCGAGCCGCTGCCGGCCGCGTACCCGGTCGAGCGTGACCGGATCCCCGGTGAGGACGGCGAGCCGCAGGTCGGGGCCGTAGGCCTTGGCGACCGAGCGGACGAAGGCCCAGGTGTGGGTGGTGCCGGACAGGGGGTGCAGGGGGAGGTCGACGATGCCGTGGCCGTGGTCGTCCTCGACCAGCAGGATCTCCGGGTGCTCGCGGAGTACGGAACGCAGGCCACGCGCGCGCGTGGCGCTCACCGCGGCGCCGGTGGGGTTCTGGGCGCGGCAGGTGACGATCAGGGCGCGAGCCCCGGCTGCCAGGGCTCGCCGGACGTCGTCCACCAACGGCCCTTCGTCGTCGACGGCGACCGGGGCGGTGCGCAGCCCGAGCGCGGGGATCAGATCGAGGAGACTGCCCCAGCCGGGGTCCTCCACGGCGACGGTGTCTCCCGGCTTGAGGTGGGCCGCGAGCACGCGCTCGATGGCGTCGAGCGAACCGGAGACGACGGCCAGGGGACCTTCCGGCACCCCGGCGGCGTCCAGCTCGGCCCGTGCCATCCGGCCCAGCTCCGGCTCCACGGGGTCGGCTCCGTACAGCACCGGTTCCCGGTCGCCCTGTTCGGCGGCGGCCGCGAAGGCCTTCGCCAGCGAGGGCAGCAGCGCCGGGTCGGGATTGCCGTTCGCCACGTCGCGTACACCCTCGGGCACGACCACCCGGGCGTGCTCACGCCCGGTCGTGGCCGGCCTCGGCCGCACCCGGCTGCCCCGGCGCCCCGCGGTCTCGATCACCCCGCGCTCGCGCAAGGTGCGGTACGCGGCGGCGACGGTATTGGGATTCACCCCCAGCTCGACCGCCAACTCCCGCATGGGTGGGAGAAGTTGACCGGGTTCCAGCTCTCCGGCACCCACCGCGCGCTCGACGCTCGCCGCAATCTCCGCTGCGCGTCGCCCTTCGATCCGATATCCTCCTAGCACAAACATGATTATGCACTAGTGCAATGGAGAAGGCAATGCAGGGGACCCAGCAGCCGACGTCGCCGACCGCCGCCTACACGCCGACCGACCGCACCGTCCCCACCCGCTCACCGGACCGGGCGTCCTACGACAAGGAACTGGTGCACTCGATACTCGACGAGGCCTACGTCTGCCATCTCGGCTTCGTCCGCGACGGCGCTCCGGTCGTGCTGCCCACCCTGTTCGGCCGGGTCGGCCAGACGCTCTACGTCCACGGCTCGACGGGCTCGCGCCCGCTGCGGATGACCGGCCAGGCCGACCCCGGGCTGCCGGTGTGCCTGACCGTCACGCACGTCGACGCGCTGATCCTGGCCCGCTCGGCCTTCCACCACTCGATCAACTACCGGTCGGTGGTGGTGCACGGCCTCGCGTACGACGTGACGGACCCCGAGGAGAAGCGGGTCGCCCTCGACGCGCTGGTCGACCATGTGGTGCCGGGCCGGGCGGCGGACTCCCGCCCCGCCAACAAGAAGGAACTGGCCGCCACCGCGGTGATCCGCCTCGACCTGAACGAGGTCTCCGCCAAGCTGCGCACCGGCGGCGTGAACGACGAGCCCGAGGACCTCGCCCTCCCCCACTGGGCCGGCGTCGTCCCGCTGCGCAAGGGCTACGAGGCGCCGGTCGGCGACCCGGACCTGGCCCCCGGCACCCAGCTCCCCGGCTACCTCGGAGCCCTGTGATGCTGATCCACCCCTGGGACGCGCCCCACGACGACACCGAGTGGCAGCGGTGGCTGGCCGTGCACGACTTCGGGCAGCTCGTCGTCAACGGCCTGGACGGGGAGCCGCCCCATGTCCAGCCGCTGCACTTCGTGTACGACGCCGAGCGCGGCGAGGTGGTCACGCACCTGGCCCGCCCCAACCCGATGTGGCCGGCCCTGCTGGCCCACCCCGAGGTCGTCCTGAGCGTGGTCGACGACTACGTGTACGTACCGGGCCCCTGGCAGGCGGCACCGGAGGAACCGCCCGAGCACGGCACTCCGACCAGCTTCTACGCCGCGGTCCAACTCCGGTGCCGGGCCCATGTCGTGGACGACCCGGCCGAGAAGGCCGAGCTGCTGGGCCGCCAGGTCGGCCACTTCCAGCCGGAGGGCGGCTCGGCACCGGTCGCGGTGGGCGAGGTCCCGTACGGCCGCCTGCTGTCCGGTCTCCGTGGGGTGCGGCTCGAAGTGACGGGCGTACGGGCCAAGTTCAAGTACGCCAATCACCGGACCGAACAGGTCAAGGACAGGGTCGCGGCCAGTCTGGCGCGGCGGAACGGCCCGCGGGACGCGGCGGCCCGCGACCACCTGCTCCGCCGGCGCAGGGGCTGAGCGAGGGGCCCGTCACCGTTGCGGTGCGGGCCCCTCCACGTCACGCCGGCAGCGGCTCGCGCCTCGCGCCGCGTGTCTCCGCCACCGCGAGACCGGCGACCGACCCGAGCATCAGCAAGGTGCCGGCGAGGGTCGGCGCCGTCAGGTGTTCGCCGAGCAGGGCGACGGCGAGCACCGCCGCGCCGACCGGCTCCAGCAGCATGATCACGGACACGGTGGCGGACCGTACGGCGGCCGCGCCCGCGAAGTAGAGGGCGTACGCGAGGGCCGTGGGCACGGCCGCGATGTACGCCACCAGCCAGCCGAGCCGGAGGGGGTCGACCGTGTGCGGCAGCAGGCCCTCGGCGAGGGCGAACGGCAGCAGGCACAGGCTGGTCACCGCGAAGGACCAGAGGGATGTGTCGGCTGCGTCGGCCCCACCGTCACGGCCCCACTTGCGGGTCAGCAGGGTCATCAGGGAGTACGCGGCCGCCGACACCAGCGCGAGCAGCACGCCCCACGGTCGTACGGTCGCGCCCTCGCCGCCGAGCGCCAGCACCGCGAGCCCGGTGAGCGCGCCGGCCACGGCTGCGACACCCCCGCGGCCGAGCCGCTCCCCCAGGGTCAACCGGGCGCCGAGCGCGATGAACACAGGGCCGGCGCCGAGGGTGACGACGGTGCCGACGGCGAGTCCGGTGGCGTCCACGGCCGCGAAGTAGGCCGTCTGGAACACCGCGAGCCCGAGCCCCGTGGCCGCTGCCCGCAGCGCCTTGCGGCCCAGGGGCTCGGATGGGACGGTTCGCGTGCGCGGCCGCAGGAGCCGGACGGCGAGCAGCAGCACGAATCCGACGGCGCAGCGCCAGAAGGAGAGGGCGATCGGCCCCATGTCACTGGTCCGGTAGACCAGCGAGGCGGCCGCGCCCGCGGTGCCCCAGGCGGCACCGGCGATGATCAGGTAGATGAGGCCTCGCCCGATGGGCAGGCCGGAGACAGAAGTGTTCGACACGAGTTGTTCTCCGCAGACATGCAGAAGTTCTGGGAGGAGCCCCGCTCAGCGGGGTCCGCGGACTTCGTCTGCGGGCAGCACCGTTCCGCCCGGCGGGATGCCGGGTCGATGTTCCGGAGGGCCCGCCTCAGGCGGCCGGAGGCGGAAGAACGAGTGTCGAAGGCATGATCGTGCAGCCTAGGCGACGTTTCCGCGGGCGGACAACTCGCGCTCGGGACCACCGCTCGCCACCGGTTCGGCCGGGCTCTTGGCGGGCGCGGAGGACTGCGCGATGAACGCCCCGACGAGGACGACCGCCCCGCCGGCGATCTGCGGCGCCGAGAGGTGCTCGCCGAGCAGGAACCAGGCGAGGACGGTCGCGATGACCGCCTCGAGGCAGGCCACGACTCCCGCGACCTGCGGCGACAGCCGTCGTACCGAGACCACGCCGGTGACGTACGCGATCACCGTCGCGACGAGCACGATCCAGGCCAGCAGCACGGCGGCCGCGACCGGGGTGCCGTTCATGTCGGCGGTGTCCGCGAGGACCGACCAGTCCATGTTCCAGGGGCGGGCCACGACGGTCAGGACGGCGGCGCCGACGAGCAGGCCGTAGGCGATGACGCCGAGCGGGTCCGGGGCCGCCTCTCCGGAGTCGCTGCCCTGGTCGGACAGGACGAAGTAGCCGACCTGGCAGCAGGCGGCGCCGAGCGCGAGGAGCAGGCCGAGGGCGTCGAAGCTCAGACCCGACCAGACCTCGACGACACAGGCGAGGCCGCCGACCGCGAGGACCACACCGACGGCGGCGGCACGCGTCACCGGCCGGCGCTGCACGAACCGCACCCAGACGAGGACGAGGGCCGGCGCCAGGTACTCGACGAGCAGCGCGACGCCGACCGGGATCCGGGATATCGAGGCGAAGTAGAACGCCTGCACACCGGCCACACCGAGCAGCCCGAACCCGGCGAGCAGCGCGGGACGGCTGCGCAGCAGGGCACGGTGGCGCACCGCGAGCGGCAGCATCACGAGGGCGGCGCCGGCCACGCGCAGCCACACCACGTGCAGCGGGTCGAGCCCCGCCTCGATCAGCGGCTTGGCCGCGACACCGGATCCTCCGAAGGCGACCGCGGAACCCATCGCCAGACCCAGCCCGACGCCCTTGCCGCGGCCGGCCCGACTGCTCTCATACGTACGCACCGGCACATGATGACAGGCGATGACAGGAGCGTCACCCCCTATGGCACCTGTCTCAACGGGTGGACGGGTGCCCCGGCGAGGACCGCATGAAGGAGGTGAGAGGTTGCTGGAGCCGCTTGCGCGGGGGTTCGTGCGCGCCTAGCGGGCGGTGTCGCCGCCGACGTACTCGTCACGCCGCCCGTCGATCCGGGCCCGGACCGTGTTCGCGTCGATGCCGGCGCGGTCGAGCACCTCGACGGCGCGCGCCTGCGGGTCCAGCAGGATCGCCGCGAGCAGGTCGATGCAGCGGGCCTGGGTGTCGCCGCGCCCGGCGGCGCGTCGACGGGCATGTTCCATGGCGCTCGCGGCCAGCGGGGACAAGCCCTCGCCGTCCGCCATGACGGGCACGGCGCCGGAGTCCTCGACGCTGCCCTGCCAGCGCAGGCCGTAGCCGATGGTGCGCTGCACGAGATAGCCGAGCAGGCGGGCGATCTGGGGGCCGTCGCCGAAGACGTCGTACACGTCCGGATCGTGCTCCAGGAGCGAGTGCAGCAGATGGGCCGAGTCGATCTGCCGGTCCCCGTCCCTGACCGCCCGGCGGCGGGCACCGCAGACCACCGCTGCCAGCTCGTCACTGAGCCTGGCATCGTCCGTCGGGGTGTCCGGGCGCCGACAGTCCTGTTCCTGGGCCGACTGCCGGGGAATACGGGGTTGCACAATCCCTTACCCCATCAGCCCCAGCGAGCCGGGTCATCCCCGAGGGGAAGCATCTTCGCGTCCCACACAGAGTGGACTCCGCCGGCCGGAATCTCCTCCTTACGGATGAGATCACGCCGAACGACCCCAAGGGGCGCGCGCCGCCTTGCAGTGCGCCTCGCGCGCAACCATGGCGCTGCGCCGCACGTCCCACAAGGAGATGGAGAGCAGGTGCTGGCTGGTGGCGTTACCGGCCGTGGACGGCAGACAGTACGTCTACCGGGTGTACGCCCCGGAGGACGCCCTGCTCGCCGACCTGTTCTGGGAGGCGTGGCACTGCCACGACGAGAGCGCGCTGCCGCGAGCGTGGGACGTGTTCGACGCGGCGGTGATACGGCGGGTGGGCTGAGTCGTGGGGCAGGCGACATCTGCGCGGGGCGGGCCCACGTCGGCGCGGGGGGGGAGAGAGACGCACGTCGGCGCGGGCAGGCACGTCTCCACATTTCCTGACGGCTCATCAGTATTGAATGTTCCAGGCCCCACGGCTACGTTCCGCGACACCGTAGCCCGAGACGAAGGGGTGGTCGCATGGCCGAAGTCAGCGCGGAGGCACGTATCGAGGCACCGGCCGAGAAGGTCTGGGCACAGCTGACGGACTGGTCGGCGTACGGGCAGTGGAACGCGACCCACACCAGCTTCCCCGGCGGCGGCCCCACGGCCCTCGAAGTGGGCGGGACCTTCCAGGAGAACATGAAGCTGATGGGGTTCCCGGCCGAGGTCGAGTGGACCATCGAGGAACTGGAGCCGGCGCGGGTGCTCGCGATACGCGGCAAGGGACCGATGGCCGTGACCGTGGCCACGCGCTACACGCTCACCCCCGAGGGCGACGGCGCCGCCACGACCGTGCGCATCGACGGGGAGTTCACCGGGGCGGCGGTGTCACTGATGGCGGGCAAGCTCAAGGACTCGGCCACGGCGGCGTTGAACGAGTCGCTGCGCAAGCTGGCCGGGCTGGTGACCTGACCGGCCGCGCGGCACGGACGAAGGCGCCCCGCGGAGTGGTCCACGGGGCGCCTTCACTTAGGGCGGGGAGGCCGCCGGTGCCGCTCAGTCCTCGTCGGCGAGGATCAGGTACAGCTTCTTGCGGGCGTCATTGATGACGGTCAGCGCCTTCTCGCGCTGCTCCTTGCTGCCCGTCTTCCAGACCTGACCGAAGGCTTCCATCAGGCCGAAGCCGGCCTGGCGGATCTCACCGAGGGCCTCCCAGTCGACGCCGCGGGAGGCTTCCTCCCAGGGCGCCTCGGGACCCGCCTCGGCCGCCTCGCGGCCCGCCTCGGTGAGCGAGAAGAGCTTCTTGCCACCCTCGCTCTCGCTGGCGATCAGGCCCTCGTCCTCCAGCAGTTGGAGGGTGGGGTACACCGAGCCGGGGCTGGGCTTCCACGCCCCGCCGCTGCGCTCGGCGATCTCCTGGATCATCTCGTAGCCGTGCATGGGGCGGTCCTTCAGCAGGGCGAGGATCGACGCGCGCACGTCACCGCGCCGCGCCCTCCCTCGGGGTCCGCCCCGCCCCCTTGGCCCCCAGGGGCCGGGCCCGAATCCGGGCCCACCGAAGCCGGGGCCGCCACCGCCCGGACCGAAGGGCCCGAAAGCGCCGCGAAGCCCCTCGAAGCCACCTCGGCCGCGGTGGCCGTGTCCACCAGGTCCACCGTGTCCACGCTCGAATCCATGGGAACGCATCGCAATCACTCCATTCCATCGTTGATCTGTCGCGATGCCTCAACGATATATCGGAATAGTTCGCATGGCAAGGGTGCGCGGAGGAGTGCGTGCCTCTGGGGCACCGAAAATCTCAGTTGATCTGGCCCCTGGCGCATGAATACTGGCTGTCGCTTCAGTTGATCCGGTCCGCTTCCGGCGTTTCGAACCGGACCAGTGGAAGAGCCTGCGAGAGATGACCATGCACGCTGACCAAGTGGACGTGACCACCGAAATCGTTGCGGCCTTGATCCAGGAACAGTTCCCCCAGTGGAGCGGCAAGGCGATCCGACTCCTGCCGTCGACCGGGACGGTCAACGCCATCTTCCGCATCGGGAACGACCTCTCGGCGCGTTTCCCACTGCGTCCGGTCGATGCCGCCGAGGCGCTGACGGTTCTGGAACAGGAAGCCCGGGCGAGCGCGGAGCTGGCACAGGTGTCTCGGTTCCCCGCCCCGGAACCCGTCGCCTTGGGAAAGCCTGGAGCGGGCTACCCCATGCCGTGGTCGGTCCAGACATGGCTGCCGGGAACGGTCGCCTTCGATGCCGACCCGAGCGGGTCGGACGCTTTCGCCGAGGACCTCGCGGCCTTCATCGCAGCCCTCCGGGACACCGAGACGCGGGGACGGCTGTTCAGCGGCGATAACCGTGGCGGCGTTCTCACTCACCACGACGATTGGATGGCGAAGTGCTTCGAGGAGAGTGAAGGGCTGCTCGACGTGCCCCGGCTGCGCCAGGTGTGGAGCCACCTTCGGGAGTTGCCACGCACGGCTCCCGACGTGATGAGCCATGGTGACCTGATTCCCGGCAATGTACTGGTCGCGGGAGACCGGCTCAGCGGCGTACTCGACACCGGCGGCTTCGGCCCGGCCGACCCCGCGCTGGATCTGGTCAGCGCCTGGCATCTGTTGCAGCCGGGCCCGCGGGAAGTGCTCCGGCGGGCACTGGGCTGTGACGATCTGGAGTGGGAGCGCGGCATGGCATGGGCGTTCGAACAGGCGATGGGTGTCGTCTGGTACTACGTCGAGAGCAATCCGACGATGAGCGGCATGGGGCGCCGGACGCTCGACCGCATTCTGGAGTCGATGAATCCGTGACGCCGCCGCCGACTTCCTTGCCGTGCACGGCCTGCCCGCCTCCGACCTCACGTGGGTGATGGCCACGGACGCCGTCGAAGCCGTCGGTCGCAAGAAGCCCTGCGAAGCGTGTGGGTGACGGACGGCCGGCCCTGACCCCAGGACTCCTACCGGCCCACACACGTCGGCGCCGTGCTCCCCGATGGCGTACGCCGCGTCACTCACGGCATGAAGGGACTGTGCCGTCCTGCGGGGTTTGGGTGTACCTCGAACCCAGTAGGGTGCGGCCGCCGCCCTCCCTGCCCCGAAATCGGTCCAGCACCCCTGAATTGGCCTTGGCCGCCCGCTCCACGCACCCCCTAGCGTCGACGCCATGCGGATTCGAATCGTCGATGCGTTCACCGACCGGCCCTTCGCCGGCAACCCGGCCGGGGTCCTGCTCCTGGACGGCTTCCCGGAGGACGACTGGCTCCAGAACGTGGCCATGGAGGTCAACCACGCCGAGACGGCGTTCGCGCACCGGCTGCCCGAGGGCGGGGAGGCCGACTGGGCGCTGCGGTGGTTCACTCCCCTCGCCGAGGTGGCGATGTGCGGGCACGCCACGCTCGCCACGGCCCATGTGCTGCACAGCACCGGCGCGCACGAGGGCCCCGTGCGGTTCGCCACCCGCAGCGGTGTCCTCGTCGCCACGCCCCGCGAGGACGGCTCCGTCACACTCGACTTCCCGACCGCCCCGCTCACGCCGGTCGAGGTCCCGGACGGGGTCGCGCGGGCGCTGGGCGCCGAGTCGCTCACCGCCTTCGACACCGGCCCGAACGTCGGCGACCTGCTCCTCGAACTGGCCGACGAGAAGACGGTGCACGCCCTCGCCCCGGACCTCAAGGCCCTCGGCGCCTACTCGCGGCGCGGCATCATCGCCACCGCCGGCGCCGAGGACCCCGCCCGCGGATACGACTTCGTCTCCCGCTGCTTCTTCCCGAACGTCGGCATCGACGAGGACCCGGTCACCGGCAGCGCCCACACCGCCCTCGCCCCCTTCTGGTCCGAGCGCCTCGGCCGGGCCGAACTCACCGGCCTGCAGGCCTCCCGTCGCTCCGGCCGGGTCCGCACGGAACTCCGCGGCGACCGCACCCTGCTGAGCGGGCGCGCGGTGACCGTCATCGAGGGGGAGCTGATCGCCTAGGCGGGCCGGCCAGGCATGCCAAAGGGGGCGTACGGGACCGTCGTACGCCCCCTTGCACACCCTCCGGCGATCGGGCTCACGCCGTCGGCAGCCAGCCCACCTTCCCGGCCAGCAGCGCGTACCCCACGAACGCCCCGATGTCGAGCAGGGAGTGCGCCACCACCAGCGGACCCACCCGGCCCCAACGCCGGTACAGGTAGACGAACACCACGCCCATCGCCATGTTGCCGAGGAAGCCGCCGATGCCCTGGTAGAGGTGGTACGAGCCGCGCAGTACGGAACTGGCCACCAGCGCGGTGCCCGGCGTCCAGCCCAACTGGCCGAGCCTGCGCAGCAGATAGCCGACGACGATGACCTCTTCCAGGATCGCGTTCTGCATCGCCGACAGGATCAGCACCGGGTACTTCCACCACACGTCGGGCAGCGCCTCGGGGACCACCGTGAGGTTGAAGCCGAGGCCCCGGGCCAGCAGGTAGAAGGCGATTCCGGTGCTGCCGATCACTGCCGCGATCGCCGCGCCACGGCCGAGGTCCGGCCAGGGCCGGGTGCGGTCGAAGCCGAGGGTGCGCAGGCTCTCCCCCTCGCGCAGCAGGAAGTGCGCGACGAGCGCGACGGGCACCAGCGCGGTGGTGATCCCGAAGAGCTGCCAGGCGAGATCCAGCCAGGGACGACCCGGCGCGGCCGAGGCGTTGAGGGTGGCCGCCTGGTCCTTGAGCCCGCCGGGCTTGGTGACCGATCCGACAAAACTGATCAGGGCGGACACACCGCTCGCACCGAGCGAGAGTGCCAGAACAAGCAGCGTCTCATCACGGAAGATCCGCCGCGAGGGCCGCTCGTGCGGAAAAGAATCGGCCACGGGGCCTGCCTCGCCCTGCACACCTGCCTCCTTGAGTAATCCCGCCTCATCCCGTCGCCTGCCGTACGGCCGGATCCCGGCACGAGGTTCAGCAGGGGCAACAGGGAGGGGCACCACCGTCGTGGGACGTCACAGCTTGCCCGATCAGTATGGGGCGGGCGTCGCCGCCCCCCGTCGACGCGGGCAGGCGTCGTGCCGCAGGCTCTCTGGACGCGGCCGGGGCGACGTTCACGCCCTCGAACCGACGGAGCGGCTCGCCGCCCTAAGGGGCGAGTGCACACGGTGTGACCGGGGTGAGCGGGGCTGACGGGACCCCCCTCTCTCGCCGGTCCACCCGTCCGTCACCCCAACGGCACCGGCTCCAGCAGCCCTACCGGCCACGTGTGCACCGGGTCCCCGCGGTGCATCAGCTCCCGGTACCGCCGCGTCGTCGCCGCCAGTGCCGCGTCCCGGGCCATCCCGGACTCCAGTGCCCGGTGGAAGGTGGCCGCCTGCCAGGATGCGCCGTTCATGCGCCGTCGACATCGCTCCTCGATGACGCCGAGGTAGAGATCCCGGTCGGCCGGCTCGACTCCCCACGCGTCCAGGCCGACCTCGGCCAGCGGCAGCAGTTCGTCGCGTACGAGGCTCACCGCGTCGACCTCGGTCGTCCCGCCGTACCGCCCGCGCCGCGGCCAGCGCAGCCGGGCGTCGATGCCGTGCTTGCAGGCCTCGTCGAAGTTGGCGGCCGCCGCCTCGAAGGGCAGCCGGGTCCACACGGGCCGTGATTCCTCCGCGAGGGCGCGGACGACGCCGTAGTAGAAGGCCGCGTTGGCGATGACGTCGGTGATGGTGGGCCCGGCGGGCAGCACACGGTTCTCCACACGCAGGTGCGGGACACCGTCGACGATGCCGTAGACCGGGCGGTTCCAGCGGTACACGGTGCCGTTGTGCAGGACGAGTTCGGCGAGCGTCGGTGTGCCGCCGGCGTCGAGGACGTCGAGCGGGTCCTCGTCGTCGCAGATCGGCAGCAGGGCCGGGAAGAAGCGCAGGTTCTCCTCGAAGAGGTCGTGCGCCGAGGTGATCCACCGCTCCCCGAACCAGGTGCGCGGCCGTACGCCCTGGGCCTGGAGCTCGGGCGGGCGGGTGTCGGTGGACTGCTGGAACAGCGGGGGGCGGGACTCGCGCCACAGCTCGCGCCCGAAGAGGAAGGGCGAGTTGGCGCCCACGGCGACCTGGGCGGCGGCGACCGCCTGGGCGGCGTTCCAGACGTCGGCGAAGCGGCCCGGGGTGACCTGGAGGTGCAGCTGTACGGAGGTACAGGCGGCTTCGGGGGCGATCGACTTCGAGGTGCACGTCAGGCGCTCCACGCCGTCGATGTCGAGCGTGAAGTCCTCGCCGCGGGCGGCCACGATCTGGTCGTTGAGGAGGGTGTAGCGGTCGACGGCGGAGAGGTTCGAGGAGACCAGGTCGTCCCGGTCCAGGGTCGGGAGAATGCCGATCATCACGATTCCCGCGTCGACCTCACCCGCTTTCCGGTCGGCATATGCCAGCGACGTACGGAGTTCCTCGGCCAGTCCATCGAATACCCGCCCCTGCAACCGGTGTGGGGCAATGTTGACTTCCAGATTGAACATGGCGAGTTCTGTTTGGAAATCGCGGCTCGCGATCCGCTCCAGCACCTGCGCATTCAGCATTTTCGGCATACCATCGGCGCCGGTGAGGTTCAATTCGATCTCCAGCCCCATGAGGTTCTTGGGGCGGTCGAACCGCTTCTCCTCCAGCAGCCGCTCCAGGCCCGTCAGGCACTGCCGCAGCTTCTCGCGGTAGCGCTGGCGATCGGACAGATCGAACCGACCTGCCACGACCTTCTCCCCCATCGAAGCTTCCCTCCTCGGTTGGGCGGGCCCTGTTGCCCGCCGCGTGGGCCCCGGATCCGGCCGCCGGTCTCCCGGGTCAGGTGGGATGATGCCCAGCCGAAGCGATCGATAACGTCCCGCGCGGGTGCGGCGCCCGCTAAGCTGTCGCCGGTGACCGGTGGCACATTCACCAGGCATGCGGCACGGTGCAGTTTCGGACGGTCGGCGAACTCGTGAAAAACGCCGACGAGAATTGGCCGACCGCACCCGTGGCATTTTTCGAGGTCATCGACGCATGACCGGCCGGAAATCGGGATGATTCCCGCATATCCGCGGCCGAATGAACCCTTGCCGGGTGCACCAAAAGCGGTTAGACGAAACACCGTCTGAACACTCGTCGTATAAACTCCGCAATCAAGGCAGAGGGTTGGCGCCCGAGGTCCCACGGACCTGCCGTCAGGTGACGTACGGCAGGCCTCTCTCACCCCCCTCGAGATCCCTGACCCCGGCCCCCGCCTCTCTGACCTCCGTGAGCAGACAGCGCCGTCCGCCCCCGCACCGCCCCGCCCCGCCCGGCCCTCGCGCCACCGTGCCTGTCGAATGAGAGGCGACCCACCATGCCGCTGCATGTTCCCCCGGCTCCCGCGCCCGCACTTCGCTCCGTCCTCACCGCACTCGGTTCACCCACCGCGGTCCGCGAGGCCCGAACCCCCTCCCTGCGCGCTGCCCAGGGACCCGCCACCCCTGAACTCCCGCTGCCCGTCCATGTCGTGGACGAGATCACCCCGGCGGGCGTGGCCGCGACCCGGCTGGCCGGGTGGCGCTTCCTGATCCACTGCGGGGAACGCGCGGTGGCCGCCGCCGAGACCCGGCTGACCCCCGACGGCTGGGCCTTCTCGCACTTCTTCGAGGGCCCTTACATCGCCTCCACGGAGCGTGCGCTGCGCCAGGCCGAGACGATCCAGCAACCCTTCCAGCCACGCCTGCTGTCGTTCCCCGGCCTCTACATGCTCACCCTCTGGCTGCACGGCGACTGCACCGCGGACGGCGCCGTCGGTCACCCCGACGCCACGGACATCCTCATCCCGCTGGCCCCCGCCCCGCCCGGCATCGCGTCCCACCGGCCGCACCGGGTCGCCGAACTGCTCCCGGTACTCACCCACCGGGCAACCCCGGCTCCCCTGCCTCCGCTGCCCCCGCTACTCGGCTCACCCGCCTGACAGCGCACGGCGCGAGCGCCTCCGTACCCCGCCGCCCACTTCCGGGCAGCGGGGTACGCGACTGTTCGGCGGCGGGATTAGGCTCGTATCGGAGAACAACAAAACACGCACGGACGAACCGTAAATAACTCGTACGAGCGAGAATGCGCTCGAATGAGCCTCGCAAGGTCCCGGCTCGACCGGACTAGCCCTATCCGACCACGGCGAACCATCCGAAGTGACCGTGGAGTTGGGATGAACCGTCGGCGCTCGGGATGCGTCATCAATCTGTAAGAAAGCGGTGCCGCGAAATCCCTGCGGATTGACGTCCATGGGGCAACACTGGGTTCCGACCGACTTATCAACGGGGGGCGGCCATGAACGAGTCTTCACGCCGCGAAACAGACACCACAGCCATCTCACAGATCACGACAGAGCGAAAGATCCCATCCATGTGCCAGCACCAGCCATCGTGCCCCTCAGCCAGCTCCGCCGACCGGGAGTCCGCCCGTCTCGTGGCGGCCCACCCGGAGCAGGGATGGAGTCTGCTGTGCAACGGTGTTCTGCTCTTCGAGGACACCGGTGAGCTCCTGCCGGACGGCCGGATCATCGCCCCGCACCGTCCGCATGGCACCGGCAAGGTGGTAACCGCCGCATAACGCCTGCCCGGCGGATCACGCCGGAGAGGCCCTGCACCACCGGGCGGACCGACGGACGCCCGGCGTTCTTCCAGGGGCCGGTCGCAGACCCTGACTGCGAGCCGGCCCCCACGTGCGTTCAGGGGAGGTCACTCAGCGTAGCGCCCCGATCGCCCTGCCCCCGGCCTACCTCAGCGCCTCCCTGATCGCGTAGTACGCCGGCTTCGGCCGGAGCTGCTCGTCCCACGGCAGTGCGGCGCCCTCGCCCTCGAAGAACGCCGGAATCCAGCTGTACTTGTCGGTGTAGTCCCAGACGGTGATGCCGACGCAGCGGCGCACCGCGAGGCAGGCGTCGGTCAGGTCCGCGTACCACTCGGCCTGCTGGGCCAGCTTCTCCTCAGTCGCGGGCAGGATCATCCGGATGTCGACCTCGGTGAGCGCGGTGTCCAGGCCCAGCTTGGCGAAGCGGCGGAGGTTGTCCTCCAGGGTGGTCGGATAGCCGTACTGGAGTGCCAGGTGGGCCTGGAGACCGATGCCGTCGAGCGGGACGCCCTGCGTCTTCAGCTCCTTGGCCAGGTTGTGGTAGGCGTCGCTCTTCGGGCCGATGCTCTCGATGTTGTAGTCGTTGAGATAGAGCTTGACCTTGGGGTCGGCCTGCCGGGCCCAGCGCAGGGCGTCGGCGATGTAGCCGGGGCCGAGCGTCTTGTAGAAGATCGTCTCGCGGTACGTCCCGTCCTCGTTGAACGCCTCGTTGACGACGTCCCAGGCGAAGACCTTGCCCCGGTAGTGCCGTACCTCGGTCTGGATGTGCTTCTTCAGTACGGCCCGCAGCTCGGTCGCCGTCCACTCGCGGCCGGTGAGCCAGCCGGGCAACTGGCTGTGCCAGACCAGGGTGTGGCCGCGCACCTTCTGGTGGTCGGCACGGGCGAGGTTCACGATCTCGTCGCCCTGGGTGAAGTCGAAGACGCCCTGCTGGGGTTCGGTGGCGTACCACTTCATGCCGTTGCCCGGTGTGATCTGGTCGAACTCGCTGCCGAGGAGGGCCTTGTACGGATCGTCAACGAGCTCGGGGTTGTCGGTGGCGCTGCCGAAGTAGCGGCCGTGGCGCTGGGCGAGGTCGGCGAGGGTGGGCGGCTTGTCATGGGCCTGGGCGGCCGGGCCGGTGATGGCGACCAGGACGGCCGCGAGGACACCGGCGAGTCTGAGACGGTTCTTGCGCATGGTGCGACTCCTCACGTGCGGATGTGTGGGTGAGCCGTACGTCCGTCGGTGTGTCTCACCCCTTGGTGGCACCGGCGGTGAGGCCGCCGACGAGCTGGCGCTCGGCGACCGAGTAGAAGGCGAGAGCGGGGACCATGGCCAGCACCAGATAGGCGAAGACGCGGGCGTAGTCCGCCGAGTACTGGCCCTGGAACTGCTGGACGCCGATGGGCAGGGTCCACCACGTGGAGTCGGTGAACACCAGCAGGGGCAGGAAGAAGTTGTTCCAGCTGGTGACGACGGCGAGGACCGAGACCGTGCCCAGCGCGGGCCGCGCCATGGGCAGCAGGACCCGCCAGAAGAACCCGAGCGGACCGCACCCGTCGAGTGTGGCCGCCTCCTCCAACTCGCCCGGGATCTGCCGGAAGAAGCCGCGCAGGATGATGATCGTCATCGGGAGCCCGAAGGCGGCCTGCGGCAGGATCACGCCCAGCGGGTTGTCCAGCAGGCCCATGGAGCGCAGCAGCAGGAACAGCGGCAGGGCCGCCACCGCGAAGGGGAACATCAGCCCCATCGTGAACAGCGTGAACAGCAACTCCCGCCCGCGGAAGGCGAACCGGGCGAACGAGAACGCCGAGAGCGCGGAGACCGCGACGACGAGGACGGTCGTGGCGACGGCGATCAGCGTGCTGTTGCCGAGCAGCCGCCAGAAGTCGCCGGAGCCGAGGATGCCGGTGTAGTTGCCGCCGACCCAGGGGTCGGGCAGCCCGACCGGGTTGCGGGAGAGCTGGTCGGTCGACTTGAAGCCGGAGAAGAGGGCGTAGAGCAGGGGTACGGCCATCACCGCGCCGACGGCGACGAGGACCACGTGCAGGGGCAGGTTCCGTAGGGTCTTGCGGCTCACTTGCCGTCCCCCCTCATCGTGGTGGTGGCCCCTTCCAGGTCGCGCCGGAGCACGAATCGCTGGTAGGCGAGGGCGAAGACGAGGCTGATGGCGAACATGGCCACGCTGATCGCGCTGGCGTAGCCGACCTGGTAGCGCTTGAAGCCGTACTGGAACAGGGTCACGGCCATGGTCTCGGAGTGGTGGTCGGGGCCGCCCTGGGTGACCACCCACACCAGGTCGAACAGCTGGATCGCCCCGATGACCGACAGGAAGACGCTGATGCGCAGGGTGGGCGCGAGCAACGGCAGGGTGACGCTGCGGAAGCGCTGCCAGGGCCCGGCGCCGTCGATCAGCGCCGCCTCGGTCAACTCCTTCGGGATGGCCTGGAGTCCGGCCAGGTAGAGCATCATGTGGAAGCCGAAGTACTTCCACGTCATGACCAGGAACAGGGTGGCCATGACCATGGAGGGGTCGGCGAACCACTCGCCGCCGAGGCCGTCCAGGCCGATCCCGCCGAGGATCCGGTCGGCGAGGCCGTCGTCGGGGGCGAAGATCATGCTGAACAGGACGCCGGTGATGGCCTCGGACAGCACGTACGGCGCGAAGAACAGCATCCGGTAGACGGCCCGGCCACGGATCCGCTGGTTGAGGGCGACGGCCAGGGCCAGCGCGAACGGCAGCTGGAGCACCAGGGACAGGGCGATCAGGACGAAACAGCGCCACAGGTCGCCCAGGAAGACCGGGTCGTCCAGGAGCCGCGTGAAGTTGTCTGCGCCGACGTAGTCCGACGGCATACCGAAGCCGCCCCAGCGGAAGAAGGCCGCGTACAGCGCGAACAGGATCGGCAACAGCACCAGGACGATGAACAGCACCAGCGCGGGCACCTGGAAGCCGACCGCGGTGAGCCAGTGCAGCACGCGCCGCCGGGCCCGCCCCCGTGCGGTGCCGGCGGACGGGGGCGGGGGGTCGACATCGGGTCCGGGCCGGTTGTCGGCGGACGGCAGGAACGTGGAGGTCATCGCCGGCTACTGCTCTTCCTTCGTGACCTGCGTGATCGACTCGGCGACCTGCTGAGGCGACTTGGACCCGGCGATGAGCGCGGCGACGCTGTCGTTGACCTCCTGGCCGACGGCGGGCGCGTAAGCCTGGTCGAGATAGAGCTGGAAGCCGGTGGCGGCCTTCAACTGTGCTTGTACGGCCTTGATGTTGGGATCGGTGATGGCGCGCTCGGCGGCCGGGAGCACCGGGAGGATGCCGGTCTTCTTGACCAGCTCAAGGTCTGTCGCCTCCGAGGCGAAGAACTTCAGGAAGTCGACGGCGGCCTGCGGAGCGCCGCTGCGCAGGGCGTGTCCGCCGCCTCCGCCGAACACCTCGGTGATCGTGCCCTTGCCTCCCTCGACCGCGGGGAACGGGAAGAAGCCGAGGTCGTCGCCGAGGCCCTTGCCGGCGTCGGCCTGGACGATGGGCGCCCACTGGCCCATGAGCTCCATCGCCGCCTTGCCGTTGCCGACGGCCGCGGCCTGGCCGGTGGGCGTGGAGTACGCGGCGCCGAGGAAGCCCTTCTGGAACGGCTGGAGGTCGACGAGTTCCTGGAGGTGCTGACCGGCCTGGACGAAGGCGTCGCCGGTGAAGTCCTTGTCGTCGTAGGCCTTCTGGAGGGCGGAGGCGCCCGCGGTGCGCATGGCGAGATAGGCCCAGTAGTACATGCCGGGCCACTTCTCCTTGCCGGCCAGGGCGAGCGGTGTGGTGCCCTTGGCCTTCAACTCCCGTACGGTGTCGAGGAATCCGCTCCAGGTCGTCGGCGGTTCGCTGATGCCCGCGTCCTTGAAGAGCGCCTTGTTGTACCAGAAGCCGATCATGCCGATGTCGAACGGGATGCCGTACAGCTTCTCGTCCAGGAGGTACGGCTCCTTCGCGACCGGCAGCAGGCCGTCGGCGAAATCTTTCGTACGGTCGGTGAGGTCCTCGACGAGCCCGGCGTCGGCCTGCTGCTTCAGGACGCCGCCGCCCCAGGTGTGGAAGATGTCGGGCAGCTTCCCGGAGGCGGTCAGCGCCGTCATCTTGGATTTGTAGGCGTCGTTCTCCAGCTGGACGATCTTTATCCTCACCTTGGGGTTCTGGGCCTCGAACTTCTTGGCCAGCGCCGCCCAGACCCCCTTCGTCGGCTCGACGGTGGAGATGTTCCACCACTCGATGGTGGTCGTGCCGTCCGACGACCCTCCGTCCGAGTCGCCGCCGCAACCGCTCAGTGCCGTCATGCCCACACCGGCCGCGGCGGAGGCCGCCAGGAAGCCGCGGCGGGACAGTCCCGGGTCGCCCATCATGCGCTCCTTGGGTACGGGACGGTCCGTCCTTGACCGTCCGCTGGATCGAAAGTTTCGGAAGAGATCCAGAAAGCTTCGTTGCTGCCGCACCCTAGAGACAGCTGCCAAACGGTGGCAACCCCTTGTACGCGGTGAATCTGCCGCCAACTGTCACGGCCCGGGCGGCTCTTCGGGGTCGTACTCGAACCAGTCGAAGGCCGCACTGGCCTCGGTGACGTACACGCCCCGAAGGGCTGTCGATCGCGAGGGCGATCGTGTCGGGCCCGCCGGCCGCACGCCGGGCGCGTCCTGACCGGTCGGGGACAGGGGCCGGTCGGTGCGGATCGCGGCCTCCAGCGTGACGGGCCCGTCCGGCACCGGCCGCCACGGAGGCACTGCCGTACCGGACCGATGCGGGCGATCACGCTCGCCTCTCCCCCGCCGAACTGACGAAGGTGTGTCCCGCCGGTCGAGACTGTCGGCGGTGGCGTGCAGAGTGAGCCGCCCCCGCCGTTCGGTCAGCGACCACGAGTCCTCTGGCCGACGGTGCGGGGAGATCCAGTACGGCGCCAGGCTCGCGGCGTCGAAGTCGTCCCGCGGGGCGGGCGGTTCGAGGGGATGGGGTTGGCGGGGGCCGGCTCGTAGGGGCCGCGCGGGGAGCGGGCGCGGGCGACGGAGACACTGTGGCCGAGGGCGGTGCCGCCCTCGGCGAGCATCAGGTACCGCCAGTCGCCGACGCGGCAGAGGTGCGGCGCCTCAGAATGCTGCATGCCTCGCCGACCCGGCACACGCTGGGGTCGGGGTGGAAGCCGCCGATGACCGGGTTGCCGTACGGAAGCCGCCGATGACCGGGTTGCCGTACGTCCGCATGCGCGTCAGCCCTCCACACAGTGTGGGCCGAAACATTCGGTCCGGTGGACGAACTTTACGGAGTGGACTGTAAGGGGGCGCTCGGGACGCGACGAGGGTGCGGGAACGCGGCACCTCCGGACGAGGGTCGGGCGGTCTCTCGTCCGGAGGCGGATGGGGGCCGGGATGCGGGTTACAGGCCCACGTCGCGGCTGCGGATGTCCTCCAGGGACTCTCGGCGGATCAGGAGCCGAGCCTGGCCGTCGTCAACGGCGACCACCGGTGGGCGGCCGACCATGTTGTAGCCGGAGGCCATGGACAGGTGGTAGGCACCGGCGACCGGAACGGCGAGCAGGTCTCCGGGACGGATGTCCTCGGGGAGTTCGACGTCGGCGGCGACGATGTCGCCCGCCTCGCAGTGGCGGCCCACCACGGTGACCGGGGCGGGGGCGGCGGTGCTGTGCCGGCCGACCAGACGGGGCGCGTACCGGACGCCGTACAGGGCGGGCCGGGGGTTGTCGCTCATGCCGCCGTCGACGGCGACGTACGTGTGCGCGCCGGTGCGCTTGACGGCCAGGACGTGGTACAGCGCGATCCCCGCCGGGCCCGCGATCGCCCGCCCCGGTTCGATGATGAGCCGGGGCAGGGTGAGCCCCGCCGCCGCGCACGCCTCGACCAGTTCGGCCCGTACCTTGCGGGCCAAGGCGGTGAGGTCCAGGGCGGGTTCGCCCGGGCGGTAGGCGATGCCGTGGCCACCGCCGAGGTCGAGTTCGGGCAGGACCAGGCCGTGCTGTACCTTCAGCCGGGCCATGAGCCCGACGATGCGCCGTACGGCGGCCAGATACGGCTTGGTGCTGGTGATCTGCGAGCCCAAGTGACAGTGCAGACCGGTCAGTTCGAGCTGGGGCTGGTCCAGGATCCGGGCGATGGCGTACTGCGCGTAGCCGTCGGAGATCGACAGGCCGAACTTCTGGTCCTCGGTGCCGGTGCGGATCTTCTCGTGGCCGCCGGCGCTGATGCCGGGCACCACGCGCACCATCACCTTCTGGTGGCCGTCGGGTCCGACCGCCGCGGCCAGCCGGGCGATCTCGGAGGGGCTGTCGATGACGATACGGCCGACTCCGAGGCGCAGGGCGGTGTCGAGGTCGCGCGGGGACTTGGCGTTGCCGTGCAGCACGATCTTCTCCGGCGGGAAGCCGGTGGTGACGGCGAGTTCCAGCTCACCGGCCGAGCAGACGTCCAGGCCGAGGCCCTCCTCGTCCACCCAGTGGACCATCGCCCGGCACAGGAACGCCTTGGCCGCGTACAGGATGTCGGCGTCCGGGAAGACGTGCCGGTAGGTGCGGCAGCGCTCGCGGACCTCGTCCTCGTCGATGACGTACACGGGCGTGCCGAAACGGTCGGCGACCTCGGCGAGCGGTACGCCCCCGACGGTGATCTCGCCCTCGCGGGGCTCGACGGCCGAGGCGGGCCACACCGAGAGAGCGTCGGCGGGGGCGGCGGTCACCGCGGGTTCGTGAAGCGTGGTCATCGTGCGGTGCCCCCTCAGCCGATCCACATCGCGAGTGCGGAGACGATCGCCGCCGCGCCGGTCACGCGCAGCGCTCCGACCGCCTGGGGGTCCCAGCGGTCCTGACGGAAACGGGGGCCGGAGTGCTGCCGGGCGTGCTCCGCGGCGGACGGCGTGGCCGGGACCGGTGGCGGGGCCAGGGTCGGGGCCGGGGCGGGCGCGCAGAACTGAGGGTCCACCGTGACGGTGGTGACGCCCAGAGGTGCGGCAAGGGAGCGCAGGGCGGGCTCGGCGAGCCGGATCCAGGGCTGGTCGGGGCCGAGGGTCGCGGTGAGTTTCCGCTGCGAGGTGAAGCCCACGGCCGTGCGGTCACCGATCGGTGTGCGGAAGAGGCGGGCCGCGCAGGCGGCCTGTCCCGGCCGGACCGGAACGTAGAGAGGGCCGGCCGGGAACCGATCAGAGGGCTCCGGGTCTTCGTCGGACAGGATGTCTGCCATGGGATGCCTCCGGGAGGATCCGAGGTGGGTCGGGCGAGTTGCTTGACGGCCCCGGACGCGGGGAGGCGGACCGGGGCTTGCCACTGACGCTATGCCCGACGCCCCGGGGTCCCGGACCCCTCATGACGCGATGCTGACGGCGATGGCCCGGACGCTGACGGGATGCTGACGCTGGGGCTCGTCCGACCGGGGCAGCGACCGTCAGAGGTGCGCCAAGAAGGGCCGCTCGGGCTGGCTGCGGGCCGGCCACCGGGGGTGACGGGAGGAACCCCGCGACGAGAAGAATGGTGAGGACATCTCCGGTTCCGACGCCCCCCCCGCCCGCACGGGTCATGGTGGGCGTGAGCGGCTCCCTGGGCAGCCTCACCGCGCTGTCCCGGTCCGCCGACGAGGCACGGCGGCGTGGTGCCGAACTGTGGCCGGTGCCGGCCTGGCAGCCGCCGGGCGGTGAGCTCGCCTCGCGGCGGGGCCCCCGGCGAGCCAGACGGATCTGACGGCCGTGCACCGGCGCAATGCCTGGCGGTTGCGGTTGGCCACCCGGGACTTGGCGGAGGCAAGGGGGGCTCGGGAAGGGGCGTGCCCCGGGGGAACTCCGCCGCGCGGGGTGCGTAGCCAGGAAGCGAACGACGCCGACGCCCCGGCCGATCGACAGCCGCCGACGTGACGTTCAGCGAACACTCACCGACGACACACCTCCCGCAGAACCTGACGAACCCGGCCGCGCCTTTGCTGGCCGCCCCTCGCCGAAAGCACCCGCCGACCGGCCCTGCGGGTCCCCCCGCGCCTACATCCGGCACACGCACCCGCCATCGGCGTGACGCACCGCCACGACGCCCTCATCCACCTCCGAAAGGGCGCGCGCCCCCGCCGACCCCCTGTCGTCGGCCAATCGACAACCGCCGACATGACGTTCGACGAACAGTCGCCGACGACCCACCTCCCGCCGACATGACCAACCCCGCCCGCACACCTGCCGGCCGACCCTCGCCGGGTGCACCCGCCAACCGGCCCTTCAGGTCACTTCCGCGCCTGCCGCCCCGCGCCCACCATCGGCATGACGCACCGACAAACCGACCCACCGCCCACACCGGCACGACGCCGAAATGCGCCCGCGAGAGGGCTGACGGCCCCGTCCGGCTGACGCGCGGCCGCCAGCCGGAGGGCCGTGGCGCCGTCGGGCGCCCGCGTCCACTCCGTGCCGGCGGGCCCGCATGTTGATCACGAGTGCTCGGACCAGCTGGGGGTCGTCTTCCGCGACCAGCACCCGGGTCATCGGTCAGGTGTCCTTGGTCAGTTCCTTGAGCGCGATGTTGAGTTCGAGGACGTTCACGCGCGGCTCGCCGATGAAGCCGAGCGTGCGGCCCTCGGTGTGCTCGTCCACCAGCTTCTGCACCTCGGCAACGCTCAGGTCGTTGCGCTGGGCGACCCGGTGCACCTGGAGGTCCGCGTAGGCCGGGGAGATGTCCGGGTCCAGGCCGGAGCCAGAGGAGGTGACCGCGTCCGCGGGGACCTGGGAGGGCTTGACGGTGTACCCGGACACCGAGTTCTCCTTGACGACCTTCGCCTGCGCCTCCTTCACCCACTTGATCAGCTCCGGGTTGTCTCCGGAACGGTTGGTGGCACCGGAAAGGATCAGCTTGTACTGGGTGTTGACCGAGTTCTCCCCCAGTCCGTTCGCCGGTCGGGGCTGGAAGTAGTCCAGGCTGTAGCCCTGTTGGCCGATCAGCGAGGAGCCGACGACCTTGCCGTCCGCCTTGACCTCCGAGCCGTTCGCCTTGTTGTGGAACAGCCCCTGGGCGATGCCGGTGACCACCAGCGGATAGATGACGCCGGTCACCAGGGTCAGCGCGAGGAGGGCGCGCAGGCCCGCCCCGAGCAGCCGGGCCGTGTTCGTAACCGAGTTGTTCATGGGGATCAGCACGCCTTTGGAGAGTTACAGCCCGGGGATGAGGGAGATGAGCAGGTCGATGAGCTTGATGCCGATGAAGGGGGCCACCAGACCGCCCAGCCCGTAGACGGTGAGGTTCCGCCGCAGCATGCGGTCGGCGCTGACCGGCCGGTACTGCACGCCCTTCAGGGACAGCGGCACCAGCGCGATGATGATCAGCGCGTTGAAGACGACCGCGGACAGGATCGCGGAGTCCGGCGAGGACAGGCCCATGATGTTGAGCTTGTCCAGGCCCGGGTAGACGGCCGCGAACAGCGCCGGGATGATCGCGAAGTACTTCGCGACGTCGTTGGCGATGGAGAACGTGGTCAGCGCACCGCGGGTGATCAGCAGCTGCTTGCCGATCTCGACGATCTCGATGAGCTTGGTCGGGTTGGAGTCGAGGTCGACCATGTTGCCGGCCTCCTTGGCGGCCGACGTACCGGTGTTCATGGCCACGCCGACATCCGCCTGCGCGAGCGCGGGCGCGTCGTTCGTACCGTCTCCGGTCATCGCGACCAGCTTGCCGCCCGCCTGCTCCCGCTTGATCAGCGCCATCTTGTCCTCGGGTGTCGCCTCCGCGAGGAAGTCGTCGACGCCCGCCTCCTCGGCGATCGCCTTGGCGGTCAGCGGATTGTCGCCTGTGATCATGACGGTCTTGATGCCCATGCGGCGCAGTTCCTCGAACCGCTCGCGCATGCCCTCCTTGACGACGTCCTTGAGGTGGACGACGCCCAGGATCCGGGCACCGTCCGCGTCCTCCACCGCGACGAGCAGCGGCGTGCCGCCCGCCTCGGAGATCCGGTTGGCGACGGTGTCCGCGTCCTCGGCGACCGTGCCGCCCTGCCCCTGGACCCAGGCGATGACCGAACCGGCCGCGCCCTTGCGGATCCTGCGTCCGTCGACGTCCACGCCGGACATCCGGGTCTGGGCGGTGAACGCGATCCACTCGGCGCCGACCAGCTCGCCCTGGTGCCGCTCGCGCAGCCCGTACCTCTCCTTCGCCAGGACGACGATCGAACGCCCCTCGGGGGTCTCGTCGGCCAGCGAGGAGAGCTGGGCGGCGTCGGCCACTTCGGCCTCGGTGGTGCCGCTCACCGGCACGAACTCCGATGCCTGGCGGTTGCCGAGCGTGATGGTGCCGGTCTTGTCGAGCAGCAGCGTGGAGACGTCACCGGCGGCCTCGACCGCGCGGCCCGACATCGCCAGGACGTTGCGCTGCACCAGCCGGTCCATGCCCGCGATGCCGATCGCGGAGAGCAGGGCACCGATGGTCGTGGGAATCAGGCAGACCAGCAGGGCGACCAGCACGACCATCGTCAGGTGCGTGCCCGCGTAGTCCGCGAACGGCGGCAGGGTGGCACAGGCCAGAAGGAAGACGATCGTCAGCGAGGCCAGCAGGATGTTCAGCGCGATCTCGTTGGGCGTCTTCTGCCGGGCGGCGCCCTCGACCAGGTTGATCATCCGGTCGATGAAGGTCTCACCCGGCTTCGTCGTGATCTTGATGACGATGCGGTCGGAGAGGACCTTCGTACCGCCGGTGACCGCCGAGCGGTCCCCGCCGGACTCCCGGATGACGGGGGCCGATTCACCGGTTATCGCCGACTCGTCGACGGACGCGACGCCCTCGACGACGTCACCGTCACCCGGGATGACATCGCCCGCCTCGCAGACGACGAGGTCGCCGATCTTCAACTCGGTACCCGGCACGCGCTGTTCGACAGCGCCGTCGAGCCGTCGCGCCACCGTGTCGGTCTTGGCCTTGCGCAGCGTGTCGGCCTGGGCCTTGCCGCGGCCCTCGGCGACGGCCTCCGCCAGGTTGGCGAAGATCACGGTCAGCCACAGCCAGGCGCTGATGGTCCACCCGAACCAGTCGCCCGGGTCCTTGAAGGAGAAGACGGTGGTCAGGACGGAGCCGATCCACACCACGAACATCACGGGGGACTTGACCAGCACCCGCGGGTCGAGCTTGCGGAAGGCGTCCGGCAGCGACTTGACCAGCTGCTTCGGGTCGAAGAGGCCCGCGCCGACACGGCCTTCGGGGGACTTGTGCCCCGTCGGCGCGTCCTGGTGCGGCGCAAGGGTGGGAGTGGACATGGAGTCCTGCTTCTTCAAGTCGGTCTTCGCTAGGTCGGTCTTCGCCACGTCGGTCTTCGCCACGTCGGTCCTCGTTACGTCGGTGGTCATGAGGCCAGCCCCTCGGCCAGCGGCCCCAGCGCCAGGGCCGGGAAGTACGTCAGACCGGTGATGATGAGGATCGCGCCCACCAACAACCCGGTGAACAGCGGCTTTTCCGTGCGCAGCGTGCCTGCCGTGGCCGGCACCGGCTTCTGCTCGGCGAGCGAGCCGGCCAGCGCCAGCACGAACACCATCGGCACGAAGCGGCCGAGCAGCATGCACAGGCCCAGCGTGGTGTTGAACCACTGTGTGTCCGCGTTCAGACCGGCGAAGGCCGAGCCGTTGTTGTTGGAGGCGGACGTGTAGGCGTACAGGATCTCGGAGAACCCGTGCGCCCCGCTGTTGGTCATGGAGTTCGCGGGAGTCGGCAGGGCCATCGCGAAGGCGGTGAAGACGAGTACCAGCGCCGGGGTGACCAGGATGTAGCAGGCCGCCAGCTTGATCTCACGGGTGCCGATCTTCTTGCCCAGGTACTCGGGCGTACGGCCGACCATCAGACCGGCGATGAACACCGCGATGATCGCCATGATCAGCATGCCGTAGAGGCCGGAGCCGGTACCGCCGGGCGCGATCTCGCCCAGCATCATGCCGAGCATGGTGATCCCGCCGCCGAGGCCGGTGAAGGAGGAGTGGAAGGAGTTCACCGCGCCGGTCGAGGTGAGGGTGGTCGCCGTGGCGAAGATCGACGAGCCGCCGATGCCGAAGCGGACCTCCTTGCCCTCGTACGCCCCGCCGGCGATGTCGAACGCCGGGCCGTGGTGGGCGAACTCGGTCCACATCATCAGGGCCGTGAAGCCGAGCCAGATGGTGGCCATCGTCGCGAGAATCGCGTAGCCCTGCCTGACCGAGCCGACCATGAGGCCGAAGGTGCGGGTCAGCGCGAACGGGATGACGAGGATCAGGAAGATCTCGAAGAGGTTCGAGAGCGGGGTGGGGTTCTCGAAGGGGTGGGCGGAGTTGGCGTTGAAGTAACCGCCACCGTTGGTACCCAGCTCCTTGATGGCCTCCTGCGAGGCGACCGCGCCGCCGTTCCACTGCTGCGAACCCCCCATGCTGTGCCCATTGACAAACTGCCCGACCTCGTGGATGCCGGAGAAGTTCTGGATGGCACCGCAGGCGACCAGCACGATCGCCGCGACGAAGGCCACCGGCACCAGGATGCGTACGACTCCGCGCACCAAGTCGGCCCAGAAGTTGCCGAGTTCACCGGTGCGGGACCGGGCGAAGCCTCGTACGAGTGCGACCGCCACCGCGATACCGACGGCCGCGGAGACGAAGTTCTGCACGGCCAGACCGGCGGTCTGCACGACGTGGCCCATGGCCTGCTCGCCGTAGTACGACTGCCAGTTGGTGTTCGTCACGAAGGACACGGCGGTGTTGAACGCCTGGTCCGGGTCGATGGCCGCGAAGCCCAGCGAACCGGGCAGCACGCCCTGCAGCCGCTGCAGCAGGTACAGGAAGAGGACGCCGACGACGGAGAAGGCGAGAACGCCGCGCAGATACGCGGTCCAGCGCATCTCGGTGTCGGGGTTGGCGCCGATGCCCTTGTAGATCCACTTCTCGACGCGCCAGTGCTTGTCGGAGGAGTAGACCTTGGCCATGTGGTCGCCAAGCGGTCTGTAGGCGAGCGCCAGCGCCGCCATGAGCGCGAGCAGCTGGAGCACACCGGCAGGAACGGGACCCATCTCTTGTCTCAGAACCTCTCCGGGAAGATCAGGGCGAGGACGAGATAGCCCAGCAGGGCGACGGCCACGACGAGGCCGACGATGTTCTCGGCGGTCACAGCTTCGTCACCCCCTTGGCGACGAAGGCCACCAGCGCGAAGGCCGCGATCGTGGCGACGACGAAGGCCAGATCGGCCATCGTGAGCTCCTGGAGTGAGGTTCGTTCGGACAGGGACGGTTAGAGGAAACAGCCTTCGTGGCCGGAATCGAGCACCGTTGACGGCTCCCTTACGGCCCACTGCGCGCCCTTGACGGAACTCATACGGCGACGCGATCGCCGCAGGTGACGGACGCCTCGGCGTCAGAACAAGCGGAACCGCAACCGGCAGATCACCGCGTCCGTCTCCTTGCGGACGGCATGCGCGACGATCGCGCCCCGCTGGTTCTGCAGCAGCCGCTGCCACATGCGTTCGGGCTCGGTCTCCGGGATGAGCACGGTGCCCCGGGTGGCCGGCTCCGCGGCCATGACGTCACGGACGTACGCGGCGATGGGCCGGCCCAGGGAGCACCGTTCGCCGACCGGCTGGACCAGGGGCACGCCGGGGTCCCACTCGGTCCAGGAGCGCTCCGGGGGCGGGCAGCGCGGCCCGGTCCTCGGGGTCGGGGTGGCAGACGGTGACCGCACGGACCTCGTCGCCCAGCGAGGAGGCGGCGGTGAGCGCCTCAGAGGGGAGCCGGGACAGCGAGGAGACGGGCACGATCACCACCGAGCGGTCGAGGTGCGGGTGTTCGGGGACATGGCCGAGGCCGAGGGGGCGGTCACGCCGGCCCAAGCCGCAGTCCGCCAAGAGTGCCCAGCCGGAACTCCTCGGTGACGCTGGGTGTACGCCCCCTGTCCACCGGACCTGCCCACCCCCTCATCCCCCATACAGCCCAGCCACCCCCGAAGAAGCCCCCGAGCTGAGCTCTTGACGGTCGCCCGACACCGGCACGGCGAGTCTTAACGGAAGCTTGACGCCGCTACGCCCGATATCCATGGGCCGGAGTGTCACTCTCTGCTTACGCTGGTGCCGCCGTCCGCGTGATGGCCGGATTCCGACGTCGCCTCGCACATGGCGGCGTCCCGCACATCAGGAGCACGCCGATGGCCACGACCGAACACCCCCCTCCCAGTCGCCTGCGCGCCTGGATGCTGGAGGGCCTGTCCGACATGGGCAAGGGCCACGGCCGCCAGGCGGAGCAGACCGAGTCCAAGCCGGAGACCACGGGCCAGCCCTGGTACCGCGTCATGTGCCTCACCGGCGTCGACTACTTCTCGACCCTCGGCTACCAGCCCGGCATCGCGGCCCTCGCGGCCGGTCTGCTCTCCCCGATCGCCACCATCGTGCTCGTGATCGTCACCCTCGCCGGCGCCCTGCCCGTGTACCGGCGGGTGGCCGAGGAGAGCCCGCACGGCCAGGGCTCGATCGCGATGCTGGAGCGGCTCCTGACCTTCTGGAAGGGCAAGCTCTTCGTCCTGACGCTGCTCGGCTTCGCGGCCACGGACTTCCTGATCACCATCACCCTGTCGGCGGCGGACGCCTCGACCCACCTGGTCGAGAACCCGCACCTGGAAAGCGCCCTGCACGACAAGCAGCTGGTGATCACCCTGATCCTCGTGGCACTGCTGGGCGCGGTGTTCCTCAAGGGCTTCCTGGAGGCGATCGGCGTCGCCGTCGCCCTGGTCGCGAGCTATCTCGCGCTGAACGCCGTCGTCGTGGCCGTCGGCCTGTATCACGTCGTGACCGAGGGACACGTGATCACCGACTGGTCCAGCGCACTCACCGCCGAGCACGGCAACGTCTTCGTCATGATCGGCGTGGCCCTGATCGTCTTCCCCAAGCTCGCGCTCGGCCTGTCCGGCTTCGAGACCGGCGTCGCGGTGATGCCGCACGTCAAGGGCGACCCGGGCGAGACCGAGGAGAACCCCCAGGGCCGCATCCGGGACACGAAGAAGCTGCTCACCACCGCCGCCCTGATCATGAGCTGCTTCCTGATCGCGACGAGCTTCATCACCACGCTGCTGATCCCGGAGAAGGAGTTCGAGCCGGGCGGCGAGGCCAACGGCCGCGCCCTCGCGTTCCTCGCCCACGAGTACCTCGGCAACGGCTTCGGCACGGTCTACGACGTCTCGACGATCGCCATCCTGTGGTTCGCCGGCGCCTCCGCCATGGCCGGCCTGCTCAACCTGATGCCCCGCTATCTGCCCCGCTACGGCATGGCCCCGCACTGGGCGCGCGCCGTGCGCCCCATGGTCATCGTCTTCACGCTGGTCGCCTTCCTGGTGACGTGGATCTTCGACGCGGACGTCGACGCCCAGGGCGGCGCCTACGCCACCGGTGTGCTGGTCCTGATCAGCTCCGCCGCCATCGCGGTGACCATCGCGGCCCGCGAGGCCGGCCAGCGCAAGTGGTTCATCGGCTTCGCGGTCATCTCGGCGGTGTTCCTCTACACCACCGTCGCGAACGTCATCGAGCGTCCCGACGGCGTGAAGATCGGCGCCTGCTTCATCGCCGGCATCATCCTCATCTCCCTGCTCTCGCGGCTGCTGCGCGCCTTCGAGCTCCGCGTGACCAGCGTGACGCTCGACGACATGGCGGGACGTTTCGTCCGGGACATCGCCAGCCGCAAGATCCGGTTCATCGCCAACGAGCCCGACCGGCGGGACAAGGCCGAGTACCGGGACAAGATCGAGCAGATCCGCAACGACAACGACGTCCCGGGCCAGGAGGACTTCGTCTTCGTCGAGGTGACGGTCACCGACCCGTCCGAGTTCGAGGCGGGCCTGACCGTACGCGGCGAGGTCATGCACGACCGCTACCGCGTCCTGACCCTGGAGTCCTCCTCCGTCCCCAACGCCCTGGCCGCACTGCTGCTGCACGTCCGCGACTCGACCGGCTGCATCCCGCACATCTACTTCGAGTGGACCGAGGGCAACCCCTTCACCAACTTCCTGCGCTTCTTCCTCTTCGGCCAGGGCGAGGTCGCCCCGGTCACCCGCGAGGTGCTGCGCGAGGCGGAGCCGGACCGCGAGCGCAGGCCACGGGTGCACACGGGCTGAAACGGCCTCGGGCATCAGGATCGCGTCAACGTTGAACCGTAAGCCGTCAGAGCACCGCCAGCGGCGTTCGCTCCGGCACCGCGGACCCCTACGGTCTGCTTGTGCAAGGAAGCAGACCGAGTTCTGCTCCGGCCGGCGACCGCCACTGGCGTGGCAGCGCCCGCTTCGCCACGGGCTGCGCACTGGTCTTCTTCGGTATGACCCTGCTGGTCGACCTGGACGCGGAGACCCTGACACCGTCCCGCACGCTGCTGTGGCTGGCCATGACGGCCGTGCTCTTCATGATCCTGCTCCCGCAGCGCGTGACCGCGGGCCCGGGATGGCTGGCGGTCCAGGGGCTCGTACGCCGACAGCGGGTGCGCACGGACGCACTGGTGGCCGTACGGCGGTACGGCGACGTCTCCGCACACCTGATCCTTCGTGACACGGACGGCCGTCGCCTGAACCTGGACCCAAGGATCCTCGTCGCCAACCCACTGCTGTGGCACGAGCTGGACACCGGCGTACGCCGCTCACGCGAACGCGGGACACTGCGCGATGGTGCGGACGTACTGGAGCAACTGGGGCACCAGATCGACGACTCGACGGCACAGGCCGTACTCAGGGCATCGGGGATCTACTGAACGCACCGCTCACACGGCGGGCGACCTCCAAAGACGCGCCGCTCACCCCGCAAGCGATCTCCCGAACGGCCTGCGCCGTGCGGGACCGACCACGACCCGCCCGTACGCCTTCCGCCCGGCGATCTCGACCCGCAGCACGACCGGCGCGCCGACGTCACCGGCCGGCCGCGCCTTGACCTTGGCGTACTCGACCACCAGGGAGTCGGTGTCCACCACAACGCCGGGCCGGGTGACCAGCCTCAGAGTGCCGCCCTGCCCTGGATGTCCAGGTCGGTGCGCGGGACCCCGTCGGCTATCACCGCCTGCGTGAAGTCGAGGGTCACGTCACCCCAGGACGACTCGATCTCCAGCCGCCGGAGCACCACCCACCCCTCGCCCCGTCTGACCGAACCACCCTGCTGCTCGATGCGGCCCACGTCCTTGACCTCGACTCCACCCGGCACCGCGGGCAGATCCACCGTCAGCTCGGCCGGCTCGGCCAAGGTGCGGGCGGAAAGGTCGGCGCTCACCCGCTCGTCCAGCTCCTCCATGGTCAGCCGTCCGTCCCCCGCCGCGGAGTTCAGCGCGTCCACCACAACCCGGACCAGCGCTATATCGCGTTATACCCAACGGCCAACCCCCTGCCCGCAGTTCCCGGCCCCTACCCCTATCGTGACCGCCATGCACTCCTACACGATCGGCCAGGCGGCGCGGCTGCTGGGCGTCAGCCCCGACACCGCCCGCCGCTGGGCGGACGCGGGCCGGGTGGCGACCCACCGCGACGAGACCGGACGGCGCCTCATCGACGGCAAGGACCTCGCCGCCTTCTCGGTCGAACTCGCCAAGCCCGGCAGCGTCGAGGAGGAGACCTCGTACACCTCGGTCCGCAACGCCTTCCCCGGCATCGTCACCGCGATCAAGCTCGGCGACGTGGCGGCCCAGGTCGAGATCCAGGCAGGCCCGCACCGGCTGGTCTCCCTCCTCACCCGCGAGGCGGTCGAGGAACTCGGCCTGGAGGTCGGCATGGAGGCCACCGCACGCGTGAAGTCGACGAACGTCCACATCGACCGCACGTAGTCGGACAAGAGGTCGCACTACGGTAGGAATCGCAACCCCAAAACGCCACAAAACCTACCCTCTGCGAGGCGTCCCCCATGAGCCTGAGCATCCGCAACCAGCTCCCCGGCACCGTCACCGCCATCACCCCCGGCGAGGTCATGGCAACGGTCAAGATCCGCCTCGCCGGCGGCCAGGACCTGACCGCGGCGATCACCCTGGAGAGCGTCGAGGACCTCGGCCTGGCCGAAGGCACCACCGTGCGGGCCCTCGTGAAGGCCACGGAGATCTCCCTCGCCACCGCCCCGGTCAAGGGCCTGTCCATCCGCAACCAGCTCCCCGGCACGATCACCGCCCTCACCGCGGGCGGTGCGATGGCATCGGTCAAGATCGCCGTGGAGGGCGCCGACCTGACCGCGGCCATCACCAAGGACGCCACCACCGACCTCGCCCTGTCCCCCGGAGTCCCCGTGGTCGCGCTGGTCAAGGCGACGGAGGTGGCGCTGACGACGGCGTGACGTACAAGGGGCTCCGCCCGGCCGGGTACGGCACAGGCGGAGCCCCTCGATGAACCACGTCGGCACTACGTCCGAAGGTCAGTCCTCGTACGCGGCCAGCGGCGGGCAGGAGCACACGAGGTTGCGGTCACCGAAGGCCTGGTCGATCCGGCGCACCGGCGGCCAGTACTTGTCGGCCACCGACACCCCGGCCGGGAACACGGCCTCCTCACGGCCGTACGCGTGCTCCCACTCCCCGCCCAGCGCGCCGGCGGTGTGCGGAGCGTTCCGCAGCGGGTTGTCGTCGGCGGGCCACTGACCCGACCCGACCTTCTCGATCTCCGCGCGAATCGCGATCATCGCCTCGCAGAACCGGTCGAGTTCGGCCAGGTCCTCGGACTCGGTCGGCTCGATCATCAGCGTCCCGGCCACCGGGAACGACATCGTCGGCGCGTGGAAGCCGTAGTCGATGAGCCGCTTGGCCACGTCGTCGACGCTCACCCCGGTCGCCTTGGTCAGCGGCCGCAGATCGATGATGCACTCGTGCGCGACCAGCCCGCCCGGGCCGTTGTAGAGCACCGGGTAGTGCGGCTCCAGCCGCTTGGCGACGTAGTTGGCGGACAGCACCGCCACCTGCGTGGCCCGCTTGAGCCCCTCGCCGCCCATGAGCCGGACGTACGCCCACGAGATCGGCAGGATCCCGGCGGAGCCCCAGGGCGCGGCCGAGATCGGCCCGACGCCCGTCTCGGGCCCGGCAGCGGGCTGCAGCGGGTGGTTCGGCAGATACGGCGCCAGGTGCGCCCGCACGGCGACGGGCCCGACGCCCGGACCGCCGCCACCGTGCGGAATGCAGAACGTCTTGTGCAGGTTCAGGTGGGACACGTCACCGCCGAAGTGCCCCGGCTTGGCAAGCCCCACAAGCGCGTTGAGGTTCGCACCGTCGACGTACACCTGCCCGCCCGCGTCGTGCACCTGCGCGCAGATGTCGGCGACGTGCTCCTCGAACACACCGTGCGTCGACGGGTACGTGATCATCAGTACCGACAGCTCGTCGCGGTACTGCTCGATCTTCGCCCGCAGATCCTCGACGTCGATCTCACCGTCGTCGGCGGTCTTCACGACGACGACCTTCATGCCGGCCATGACGGCGCTGGCGGCGTTGGTGCCGTGGGCCGAGGACGGAATCAGACACACGGTCCGCTGCTCGTCCCCGTTGGCCCGGTGGTACCCGCGCACGGCGAGCAGCCCGGCCAGCTCACCCTGGGACCCGGCGTTGGGCTGCAGCGACACGTTGTCGTAGCCGGTGACCTCGGCGAGACGTTCCTCCAGCTCACGGATGAGCGTCAGATAGCCCTGCGCCTGCTCGGCGGGCGCGAAGGGGTGCAGCTGCCCGAACTCCGGCCAGGTGACCGGCTCCATCTCGGTGGTCGCGTTGAGCTTCATCGTGCAGGAGCCCAGCGGGATCATGCCGCGGTCCAGCGCGTAGTCGCGGTCGGCGAGCCTGCGCAGGTAGCGCAGCATCGCCGTCTCGGAGCGGTGCTGGTGGAAGACGGGGTGCGTGAGGTAGTCGTCGGTGCGCAGCGGCCCGTCCGTGAGCGCGTCCTCGGTGCTCGCGTCCAGCGCCTCGATGTCGCCCTCGACCCCGAACGCCGTCCATACGGAGCCCAGTTGGGCCCGCGTGGTGGTCTCGTCGCAGGCGATGGACACGTGGTCGGCGTCGACCAGACGCAGGTTGACACCGTTCTGCCGGGCGGCGGCGACGACCTCGGCGGCCTTCGCGGGCACCCGCACGGTCAAGGTGTCGAAGTAGGCACCGTGCACCACCTCGACCCCGCCCGCCGCAAGCCCCGCGGCAAGGACGGAGGCATACCGATGGGTCCGCCGGGCGATGCCCTTCAGCCCCTCGGGCCCGTGGTAGACGGCGTACATTCCGGCCATCACGGCGAGCAGCACCTGGGCGGTGCAGATGTTGCTGGTCGCCTTCTCCCGGCGGATGTGCTGCTCACGCGTCTGGAGGGCCAGTCGGTACGCCTTGTTCCCGTCGGCGTCCACGGACACACCCACGAGCCGCCCGGGCAGGCTGCGCGCGAACTTCTCGTGCACGGCCATGTAGCCGGCGTGCGGCCCGCCGAAGCCCATCGGCACACCGAACCGCTGCGTCGTGCCGACCGCGATGTCCGCCCCCAGCTCACCGGGCGACTTCAGCAGCGTGAGCGCGAGCAGATCGGCGGCGACGGTGACGAGGGCACCGAGCTCGTGAGCCTGCTCGATGACGGGCTTGATGTCCCGTACGACACCGGAGGCGCCCGGGTACTGCAGGAGCACGCCGTTGATGTCGCGCGAGGCGACGTCGGCCGGAATCCCAGCACTGAGATCAGCGACGACGACCTCCACGCCGGTCGGCTCGGCGCGGGTCTCGATCACGGCGATGGTCTGCGGAAGGACATCCGCGTCGACCAGGAACAGGCCCTTCTTGTTCTTGCCCATACGCCGGGACAGGGCCATGGCCTCGGCGGCGGCCGTGCCCTCGTCGAGCAGCGAGGCACCGGAGGTCGGCAGCCCGGTGAGCTCGGCGACCATGGTCTGGAAGTTCAGCAGGGCTTCGAGCCGCCCCTGGGAGATCTCCGGCTGGTACGGCGTGTAGGCCGTGTACCAGGCCGGGTTCTCCATGACGTTCCGCAGAATGACCGGCGGGGTGAACGTCCCGTAGTACCCGAGCCCGATCATCGAGTCCAGCACCTGATTGCGATCGGCGAGCGACCGCAGCTCGGCCAGCACCTCGGCCTCGGTACGAGCACCCGGCAGATCGAGCGAGTCGGCGTTCTTGATCACATCCGGCACCGCGGCGGCGGTGAGCTCGTCGAGCGAGCCGTATCCGACCTGGGCGAGCATCTTGGCCCGAGCCTCATGATCAGGACCGATATGACGCTGCTCGAAAGGAATACCCTGCTCGAGCTCGGAGAGCGGAATGCGATGGGCGGTCATTGCGGAGGCCTCCTGGTCTGACACGACCTTCGAGGGGCACCACGGCGCGGGTCCCCGGACGGCCTCCCCCTCTGTCATCTCAACCTGAGAGCTTCACCGGTCACCCAAGGGCTCCCGGCTTTCACCGTCGGTGAGAGCGGAAGCCGTCGACACCCGCCCTGCTTTCCAGAGTGACCTCGTCCGTGCGGTACGTGTGCCTGAGAGATTCCGGGGAGGATTTGCTCCTTCGGCGCCTCCGGATGGTGTCCGGAGAGCTCTCCCGCACGGGGTCAGCAGCCGCTAGCAAGCCTACCAGCGGGGTCAACGCACGAACCTTCGAGTGGCCGCGCTCACCAATCTGCCCTTTCGTAGTGCTTACGTAGGAGTTGCGACCAAGTGGAGGGCCCGTGCAGACCGACATCGATCCGCGCAATCTGATCGGCCGCAAGGCCTTCGACCGCAACGGCACCAAGATCGGCACCATCGACGAGGTCTATCTCGACGACGCGACCGGGGTACCGGAATGGGCGGCGATACGCACCGGCCTGTTCTCCCGGGACGCCTTCGTCCCCTTGGAGCCCAGCGAACTCGTGGAGGGCACCCTCCACGTCCCCTTCGAGCGCGCCCTGATCAAGGACGCCCCCGACTTCGGCGTAGGCCGCCACCTCTCCCCCGAACAGGAACTCCAGCTCTACCACCACTACGGCCTGGACGTGACCCCTCCGCCCCCCATCCCGGACCGAGACTTCGGCAACTTGGCAGGTACGGAGGACACCTGACAGACCCACCACGCCAGCCCCGACACCCCCTGTCGGTCCACAACCACCCCGCCCAGCCCAGCCCTGCCGCTTCACCCACCCCAGCCACCATCCCCGCGCAGCCGACAGTCCCCCACCTCGCACAGTCCACGGAGAAAGCCACACGCCCAGCCCACGCCAACCCACACAGCCGAAGCCCACGGGGCCGGGAACAGCCGTGCGTACGGAACCCTGAGCCTCCGAGCCCAGAGCGCCTGCGACCAATGCAGCCCGGCCCGGACGCGCCTACCAAGGCACGCCCAGCCATCCGCCGCATCACGCTTGCCTCCCCACGCAACCTGAGCATCCAGGCCCGCAGGGCCCTTCAGCCGTCTCACCCAGCCCCCAGCAACCGACGCAACTTCAAGGCCCCCACGCCCACGCAGCCTCGCTCAGCCGCACCCATGCAGTCCGCAGCCGTTCCGCTCGACGCAGCTTGCGAGATGGCACCCGAACCCACCGCCCCTCCGGACATCCCCCATCCGCAGGATCGCGGCGCACGAACCCACCCAGCCTGCAGACATCCCCATCCACAGCCCCGCGCCACCCGCCCAGCCACCCACCAACCCAGCCTGCGGGCAGTCGTGCCGCTGGGGCGGCACGGGTGGGCGCAGGCGCCACCCCGCAAGCGCGGGCGAGCGTCCCCACCTCCGGCGCACCCACAACCCGCGCACACGGCCAGGGACAGGGCGCCCCACGCCCTCAGTCGCCCCGCACCCTCAGTCGCCCCACCCCTAGCCGCCCGACACCGCAGGCGCCACCCCGGAGTCCCCCTCCCCCTCCCGACCCCCCGCTCCAGAATCCCCAGGTCTTCGCGCCACCAACGGCAACGGCTCCGCCGCCTCCAACCCCGGATCGTCGACCCGAAACGTCCGCACCCGCCCCGGCTCGGACTCAGGCGTCTCGAACCGCACGGTCACCCGCCCCAGCCCACTCCCCTGCACCCACCCATGCCCGTACTCGACGTGCCGCACGTCATGCCCCGCAGCCCACCGCCGCTCGGCAGGGACCACCGCCCGCTCCTCCGCCGGCTCATCGTGATCCTCCTCCTCCTCGAAGCGCTCGCCCCGCTCCCCCGCCGCCTGCGCGAACAGATCCTCCTGCGTGTAGTCGGCCAGCCCACTCACCCCGACCCCCAGCAGCCGCACACCCCCCGTCGTGTCCACGGCATCCAGCAACCGCGCCGCGGCCTCCCGCACCACCGCCGGATCATCCGTGGGCCCCCGCAACGTCTCGGACCGCGTCAGCGTGGAGAAGTCGTACCGCCGCACCTTCAGCACGATCGTCCGCCCGGACAACCCGGCCCCACGCAGCCGCCGCACACACCGGTCGGCCAGCCGCTGCACCTCCAGCCCCACCCGGACCCGGTCATGAATGTCCACGTCATACGTGTCCTCGACCGACACCGACTTGGCCTCCCGTTCGGCCACCACGGGCCGCTCGTCATGCGCCAGCGCCATGGCGTACAGGGCATGCCCATGAGCCTTGCCGAGCAGCCGGACGAGCTCGTCCTCCCCCGCCTCGGCGATCTCGTCCACGGTATGGATCCCGGCCCGCCTCAGATGGTCCCCCGTCGCCGGCCCCACCCCCGGCAACGTCCGCACGGGCATCGGCCCGAGCATCGCCCTCTCGGTCCCCGGCTCGATCAGCACCAGCCCGTCCGGCTTCGCCTGCTCCGAGGCGATCTTCGCCAGCATCTTGGAAGCGGCCAGCCCCACCGACCCCGCAAGCCCGGTGACCGCCCGTATGTCGGCACGCAGCTTCGTCCCCACCAGCCGCGCCGACTGCTCGTCCCACGCCGCTCCCACTGCCTCCAGATCCACGAACGCCTCATCCAGGCTCAGCGGCTCCACCAGCGGCGACAGCTCCCGCAGCAGCGCCATCACCTGCTCGCTGATCTCCCGGTAGATCCCGAAGCGCGGCACGAGATAGGCGGCATTCGGCGCCAGCCGACGCGCCTGCGCCGTCGGCATCGCCGAGTGCACCCCGAAGACCCGGGCCTCGTAGGACGCGGTGGCGACGACTCCCCGCGGCCCGAGCCCGCCCACGACCACGGCCTTCCCGCGCAGGCTCGGCTTGGATGCCTGCTCCACCGAGGCGTAGAAGGCATCCATGTCGAGATGCAGGATCGTGGGCGCGTTTCTCACATCTCCGATGCTGCCTCACACCACTGACAATGCCCCGCTGACTGCCCGGAGGCGGCCGACGAGCAGCGACTCCCGCGCGTGCCGGCAGCCCATCCCGTCAAACCGCCGACCCCAGCCCGCCCGGCAGATGCGAGGCTCCCGAACGTCCTCCAGCGATGGCCGCACGGATCACTCGGTCCGCAGTGGATCACTCGGCCCGCTCAGACCGCCCGATTACGCCGCCGAGCCAACTCGTCCGCCGGATTGTGCCCGACCAACGTCTCCCCGGTGTCGATCCGCTCCCCGTGCAGCTGCGACAGGGCGCTCTCGACGTCCCGCCACACGACACCCACAGCGATCCCGAAGATCCCCTGCCCGCCCTGGAGCAGCGCGTGAACCTCGTCCGGCGAGGTGCACTCGTACACCGTCGCACCGTCGCTCATCAGCGTCATGCGTTCCAGATCGCGAAAGCCCCGCTCCCGCAGATGCTGCACGGCGGTACGGATGTTCTGCAGTGACACTCCGGTGTCGAGGAACCGCTTGACGATCTTCAGGACGACGACGTCCCGGAAGCTGTACAGCCGCTGCGTCCCCGACCCGTACGCGGGCCGCACACTCGGCTCGACCAGGCCGGTGCGCGCCCAGTAGTCGAGTTGCCGGTAGGTGATACCGGCGGCCGCACACGCCGTCGGACCGCGGTAGCCGATCTGCTCGGTCTCCATGGACGCCGCCCCTCCACCGCTGCTCGGCACGGCCGTCGGTCGCTGCGGAGCGTGATCGGCCGCGCTGCCCTGAAGCGGGCCGCTGGGATGGGGGTACCCCCTGCTCGAACGAAGTTGAGAACCCGGGGGAGGGAACGGACCACTCGCCCCGAGACTGCGCCCAGGGGCGCCCCCACCCGTACCGTCGCCGCTGCTTCTCACGCCGACCTCCGTCCTTGACCTGCCTTCTCGACGGTAGGCAGTCACCAGGGGTGCGTCAACGATCGCCACACTCGGCACGCCGAGTGATAATCACCCTAGGAGTGGTTTCCCGCACCCCACCGCGGGGAAAGGCTAGCCGAATGCGCTCGGCGCAAGCCCCGGGACGCTCTCACTCGCCGGTGGCAAATGCCGGCATTTGAGCCGTAACCGACTGTGGGCCGCCCTGTCACGGACCGCGAGTCCGCTGAACCGCCCACGCCGCCTCACTGACTGCTGGTGCCGAAGTCCTCGGGCGAGATCTGGTCAAGGAACTCGCGGAACTTCTCCACCTCGTCCTCCTGCTCGTCCGGGATCGCGATGCCCGCGTCGTCGAGCACTCCGTCGCTGCCGTAGATCGGCGTTCCGGTGCGCAGGGCCAGCGCTATGGCATCGGACGGACGGGCGCTCACCTCGACACCGCTGGCGAAGACCAGCTCGGCGTAGAAGACGCCCTCACGCAGATCCGTGATGCGTACTTCGGTGAGCTCCTGGCCGACGGCCTCCAGCACGTCCTTGAACAGGTCGTGGGTCAGCGGTCGCGCGGGGGCCATGCCCTGCTGGGCGAAGGCGATCGCCGTCGCCTCCCCCGGCCCGATCCAGATGGGGAGGTAGCGGTCGCCTCCCACTTCGCGCAGGAGCACGATCGGTTGGTTGGAGGGCATTTCGACCCGGACACCTACGACATCGAGCTCGTTCACACAGCAACCCTAGGCCGTGCTCGGGACGTTTGGGTAGTCGGGCCGAGAACGGGTGGCCGATCCGGCCTTCCCCCGGTAAGCAGGTTCACGGCAGCCGCACCCCGAGAGCGGTCTGCACCAGGGCGGCGTGCAGCTTCACCGTGAGCCCCGCCAGTTCCTTCGCCCGGGCCTCGGCATGTGCCCTGGTCTGGGGGTTGCGGTGGCGCCTGAGCGGCGCCACGACCTGGTCCACGAGCCCGGCCTCACGGTCGGCGGCGGCCTTCATCACCCGCAGATGCCTCGGCTCGATCCCGAACCGCCCGAGCTCTGCGACGAGCGAGGCCACAGTGACGGCCTCCGCGTCGTACGCCCCGTCCGGCAGCGGAGCGATCAGGCCGTACGACTCCCACTCCTCGAGCTCCTGCTCGCCGATCTCGGCGGCGGCGAGCAGCTCGGCCCGCCCGATCCGGGCCGCCGTGGGCCCTTCCACGGGCTCCAGGACCGTTTCTCCGTCACGCTGACGGCACACGGTCGGCAGGGGTGCGGCCTCACCGCGCTCCATGGCGTCCAGGTGCTCCCGGATGACCTTGAGCGGCAGATAGTGATCCCGCTGCATGCGCAGGACGTGACCGAGCCGCTCGACGTCCTGCGCACTGAACTTGCGGTACCCCGAGGGGGTCCGCTGCGGCTCGACGAGACCCTCCGACTCCAGAAAGCGGATCTTGGAGATGGTGATGTCAGGGAACTCGTCGCGCAGGACGTTCAGGACCGTGCCGATACTCATCAGCCGACTGTCCGGGGCGGCGATGCCGTGCCGGGCACCGCCGCTCGGTGTTTTCAGCATGGACCTTCCCTGGGTCTCCCCGGATGGGCTCCGGGGGAGGGTCAGTAGCCCCGCTGGCTCGCGTAGAAGACCAGCCGGTACTTGCCGATCTGCACCTCGTCACCGTTGTTCAGAGGGACCTGGTCGATCCGCTCACGGTTGACGTACGTGCCGTTCAGACTGCCGACGTCGGCCACCGTGAACGAGCCGTCCTGCGCGCGACGGAACTCGACGTGCCGACGCGAGACCGTCACGTCGTCCAGGAAGATGTCGCTCTGCGGGTGCCGCCCGGCCGTGGTCAGGTCGCCGTCCAGGAGGAAGCGACTGCCGGAGTTCGGTCCGCGACGCACCACCAGCAACGCGGAGCCCAGCGGCAACGCGTCGACGGCCGCCTGGGCCTCGGGAGACAGCGCCGGGATCGGCGTCTGGCCGGTCGCCTCGGCGTCGTACGCCTCGAGGCCGGAGATGGAGATCGTGGAGGTCGTCTCGGACGGGCGCTCGGGCGTCGCACCGGCCCGCAGCGGCGCTCCGCAGTTGGAACAGAAGCGGCTGTTCTCCGCGTTGCGGTTACCGCACCTCGTACACACCAGGGCCGACATCGGGGAAAACCCTCCACCCGTACTTGAGGTTGACGGTTGTCCGAAACCTATGCCGCCGGACTGCCCAGGGTCAACTGACGGCGCGCCCTGACCTCCGGAAATGTCACCGCCCGGACCAGGAACCTGGTCCCTGAACAGCGGGCGCTGGCCCTCTTCGTCCCCCTGGGCGCGATGACGAGCGGTCGCGTTGTCGCTGCCCTCTCGCGCGCTCTTGCCGAACAACTTCGCAAACAACTTCACGGGCGATTCCCCTTGACCGAAACAGACCCGCCCGTGGGGCAGGACGAACCCTGACTGCACTCACTGGCCGACCCGGACATCCTGACAACGTCCGTCTCCATCAGACAGTTTCCACCACGCACCACCCATTCGGTGCGCCGACCCCCCGCAACCTCATGCCCTCGCCGGACGTCCCCCATGCACCGCCGGTTCACTGGGAGGACGACCGAGCGTAGTCAGGCCGCTTCGCCGCTCGCAAGGCGTCCACGACGATCTTGTCCGACCGCTCGATGGTCACGGTGGCCTGCTCCTTCTCGAGGGTCTGCACCACGCCTCCAGGGATGTTGAGCGCCGGTTCCAGGTCCTGCGGCTTGCCGATGACCTTGAAACGATAGGGAGCGTTGATCTTGTTCCCGTCGACGCTCACGCTGTTGCCGGAATCCGTCAGATAGGTGCCGGCGACGACGCGTACGCCGTTCACCTGGATCGCCTCGGCGCCGGCCGCGCGCAGCTCCTGGATCGCGTCGAGCAACATGTCCGCCTCGACCGTCCCCTTCGTGTCGTCGATGGTCATCGTGATGCCAGGTCCCTGCGCAGCCACCGTGCCCGCCAGAATGCCGAGTTGCCTCTCCTTCTCGACGGTCTGCCTGCGGGCTTCCTCTGCCTGGTTCGAGCTGTTCTCCAGCTCGTCGCGCTGCTTCTCGAGACCTTGCTTCTCGTCCTCAAGACGCTGAGTACGGTCATCCAGTTCATCGAGAATGCGAACGAGATCTTCCTGACGTGCTCCACGCAGGGCGCTGTCACCGTCGCTGTTCGACGCGACCTGGACGGCCAGGCCGAAGCCGAGCCCGAACAGCAGCAGGGCGACGATGAGTTGGGCCCGGGTGACCCTCGGCGGCCACAGCCCCTGCGCCAGCCGCTGCCGCCCGGTCAGCTCGGCCTGCTGCTCCTCGGAAGCCTGCGCGGGTTCGGGCGCGCCGACCGGCGCCTCCTCGGGCAGTTCCTTGCGCAGCCTGTTCTCGGGCGTCTCGTCGTGGTTGCTCATCGGCCTCACGCCCGGAACACGTGCCGGCGAATCGCCGCGGCGTTCGAGAAGATCCGGATGCCGAGTACGACGACGACACCCGTGGACAGCTGAGCGCCCACGCCCAACTTGTCCCCCAGGAAAACGATCAGCGCGGCCACGACCACGTTGGACAGGAACGACACGACGAAGACCTTGTCGTCGAAGATGCCGTCGAGCATGGCCCGCAGACCTCCGAAGACGGCGTCGAGAGCCGCCACGACGGCGATCGGAAGATAAGGCTCGACGACCGCCGGAACCTCAGGCCGGACCAACAGGCCGGCCACGACTCCCACGACGAGGCCCAGTACGGCGATCACGATGTGCCCTTCTCGGATTTCTCGGTGTTCGGCTGTGCTGTACGTACGGTCACGCTCGGTGCGGCGGGCAGCCGGAGGTCGTCCTGCGCGGAAATGCTGGTCCTGATCCCGAAGTTCTCCTGCAGGGCGTGCAGGTAGAGCCCGTCGGCGCTGTCCTGGAACCTGGTGCTCAGCCGCTCCCCGTCCCCCACCGCGAGCACCGTGTACGGCGGAACCAGCGGCTTGTTGTCGACCAGTATCGCGTCACCCGCGGCCCTGATCGCCGACAATGCTGTCAGCCGCTGCCCGTTGATGGAGATCGCCTCGGCGCCCGATTCCCACAGCCCGTTCACCACACGCTGCATGTCACGGTCACGCACCCGCCCGGTGTCGGAGAACCCGGACGTGCCGCGCGGGTCGCCGTCACCCCCCGTGGCGGCTTCCTTGGCGTCGTTCACGACCAGCTTCACCCCGGGCCCGTGCACCTCCACGGCACCGGACAGGACGCCCACCAGTTCAGCCTGGTCACTGTCCCCGGTCGTCTTCAGCGCCTCGCGCTGTCGCGCGCTCACGTCGTCCCGCAGCTTGTCGACGGACTCCTCCAGCTTGTCCGCCGCCCCGGTCTCACGGTCGATCCGGTCGATCAGTTCCTCGCGCTCCTTGGCCATGACGGGCGCCGCGACCCGCGCCTGCGCCGCTCCCACGGTCACCACGAGCGCCGCGAGCACCAGACCGGCAGCGAGCCCCAGCTTCGCCCTCAGCGTCTTGGGAAGACCTCCGTCACCCGCGGCCTTCTTCCGGGCCGCGGCCTCGGCATACCCGTCGTCGAGGCTGTGATCCATGACGTTGGTGAGCAGCGACATGGACGCGTCCGGGCGCGCGGGGGGCGTAGGTGTGCTCCGAACGGGGGGCTGCGGCATGCCGCACATCGTCGCATGTCGCGGCCACTACCTCCGAATGGCCCCACCGGCGTGCCGGACAGGCCCCGTTCGAGGGCACCTGTCCGGCACGCGCGCGTGCTGCTTGCCTCAGCGGCCGGCGCTGTCCACGACCGCCGACCACTCGTCGAGCAGGGCCTGCGCGGACGCGTCGTCCGGCCCCTCGGCCCACAGATGGGTCACCGCCTCGGCCGGGTCGGGCAGGACCATCACCCAGCGTCCGTCGGTCTCCACGACCCGCACACCATCGGTGGTGTCGACAAAGCGATCTCCGGCCGCCTCGACGACCCGCCGCATCACCAGCCCCTTGACGGCCCAGGGGGTCGCGAGATCGCGTTTGATGACATGCGCCCGCGGAATCCGCGCGTCGATCTGGCTGAGCGTGAGCTGCGTCCGCGCCACCAACCCGATCAACCGCACAAAGGCGGCCGTACCGTCGAAGACGCTGCTGAACTCCGGAACGATGAACCCGCCCCGGCCGTCACCGCCGAAGATCGTCGTGTCGTCGCCACCCACCCGGGTCAGATCGTCCGGAGAGGTCGTCGTCCACTCCACCTGAGTCCCGTGATACGCCGCCACCTGCTCGGCGATCCGCGTGGTGGTCACCGGCAGCGCCACCCGCCCACTGCGCCGCTCCGCAGCCACCAGATCGAGCATGACGAGCAGAGCCCGGTCGTCCTCGACGATCCGCCCCTTCTCGTCGACCAGTGACAGCCGCTCACCGACAGGGTCGAACCGCACCCCGAACGCCGCCCGCGCGGACGCCACGATCTCTCCCAGCCGCACCAGCCCCGACCGCCGCGCATCCGCCGACTCCGTGGGCCGCGACTCGTCGAGACCGGGGTTGATGGTCAGCGAGTCCACACCGAGCTTGCCCAGCAGGCTGGGCAGCACAAGCCCCGCACTGCCGTTGGACGCATCCACCACGACCTTCAGCCCCGACTCCGAGATCCCGGTCGTATCGACGTTCCGCAGCAACGACCCGGTGTACGAGTCGAAGACACTGGCAGGAAAATGCAGATCCCCGATCTCTCCCGGGAACGCCCGCCGATACTCCTGCCTCGCGAAGACCCGGTCCAACTTCCGCTGGTTGGCCTGGGACAGGTCGGCCCCCTGCCCGTCGAAGAACATGATGTCGACAGAATCCGGCACCCCGGGCGTCGTCCGGATCATGATCCCGCCGGCACTACCCCGCGCGGTCTGCTGCCGTGCCACAGGCAGCGGTACGTTCTCCAGATCTCGTACGTCGATGGCGCTGGCCTGCAACGCGGAGATGACCGCCCGCTTCAGCGCCCTGGCGCCACGGGAGTGGTCGCGGGCCGTGGTGACGGTGGACCCCTTCTTCAGGGTCGTCGCATAGGCACCGGCCAGACGAACGGCGAGCTCGGGTGTGATCTCCACATTCAGGATTCCGGAGACACCCCGCGCACCGAAGAGATGCGCCTGGCCCCGCGACTCCCAGATCACCGAGGTGTTGACGAAGGCGCCGGCCTCGATGGTCTTGAACGGATACACGCGCACGTTGCCCTGAACGATCGATTCCTCACCGATCAGGCACTCGTCTCCGATGACCGCGCCGTCCTCGATGCGGGCGGCACGCATGATGTCGGTGTTCTTTCCGACGACGCAACCGCGCAGATTGCTGTGCTGCCCGACATACACGTTGTCGTGCACCACAGCCTTGTGCAGAAAGGCCCCGCTCTTCACGACGACGTTCGACCCGACGACGGTGTGCTCCCGGATTTCCGCCCCGGCCTCGACCTTTGCGTAGTCCCCGATGTACAGGGGCCCACGGAGAACGGCATCGGCATGCACCTCGGCACCCTCTGCCACCCACACGCCCGGGGAGATCTCGAAGCCGTCGATCTCGACGTCGACCTTGCCCTCCAGGACGTCGGCCTGCGCCTTCACGTAGCTCTCGTGAGTGCCGACATCCTCCCAGTATCCCTCCGCGACATAGCCATAGATCGGCTTGCCTTCCTTCATCAACTGCGGGAAGACATCGCCGGACCAGTCCACGGGAACGTCGGGCTCGACATAGTCGAAGACCTCGGGCTCCATGACGTAGATGCCGGTGTTCACGGTGTCCGAGAAGACCTGCCCCCAGGTCGGCTTCTCCAGGAAGCGCTCGACCCGGCCTTCCTCGTCGACAATGGTGATGCCGAATTCCAGCGGATTGGGCACACGTGTCAGACAGACGGTGACCAGCGCACCACTTTCCTTGTGGAAATTGATCAGCTCAGTGAGGTCGAAGTCGGTCAGGGCATCGCCGGAGATGACGAGGAAAGCATCGTCCTTCAACGCCTCTTCGGCGTTCTTGACGCTTCCGGCGGTACCGAGTGGCTTCTCCTCATTGGCATAGCTGAGCTCCATTCCGAGCTCTTCGCCGTCACCGAAGTAGTTCTTGACCAGTGAGGCCAAGAACTGCACGGTCACCACGGTCTCGGTCAGCCCATGCCTTTTGAGCAGCCGCAGAACGTGCTCCATGATCGGCCGGTTGGCCACCGGCAGGAGCGGCTTGGGCATGCTTGAGGTCATGGGGCGCAGGCGTGTGCCTTCGCCCCCGGCCATCACGACGGCCTTCATGTCGGAAGCGTCCTCCTCTAAGAGACGACGGTCTAGCCGACTTCACCCGTCCAGATTGTCCCGCACTTTTCCGCCGCGGGCCATCGAGCCGCTACGCCCGCTTCAATCCGCGAGTTCAATCGGCCATGGCGTCCGCACGAACCAGGCGGCGGACCTGTACCACGTAGAGGACTCCTGCCCACCAGTACAGCGTTGTACCCCATCCGGCGAACGCCCATCCGAAAATAGCAGCGAGTGACGGGATCCATCCATCTCCGTCGCTGAGCAGCAACAAGGGGAAGGCGTACATCAGGTTGAACGTGGCCGCCTTCCCAAGGAAGTTCACCTGCGGCGGCGGATAGCCATGACGCCTGAGGATGCCCACCATCACCAGCAGAACCAGCTCTCGCGCCAAAAGTGCAGCGGTCAACCAGATGGGCAGAATCTCGCGCCAGGTGAGCCCGACCAGAGTCGAGAGAATGTAGAGCCGGTCGGCCGCGGGATCGAGTAGCCGGCCGAGACTGCTGATCTGGTTCCAACGCCGCGCGAGCTTGCCGTCCAGGTAGTCACTGACGCCGCTCAGAGCCAGCACCAGAAGCGCCCAGCCGTCGCTCTTCGGCCCGCCGAACTCGGGCCTGAGAATCAGCCACAGGAACAGCGGCACGCCAACGAGCCGCGCCATGCTGAGGATGTTGGGGATGGTGAGGACCCGGTCCGTCTGGACACGGGTCTCCTGGACCTCCACCCGGGGGCCTCCTGTGGGAAACGTACCTACGATGCTCCCTGACCCTACCTCAACGCAAAAAAGCTCTGGCCCTTGGGCTGTGTGCCCAAGAGCCAGAGCTCTAAAAGGAGTTCGGCGGCGTCCTACTCTCCCACAGGGTCCCCCCTGCAGTACCATCGGCGCTGTAAGGCTTAGCTTCCGGGTTCGGAATGTAACCGGGCGTTTCCCTCACGCTATAACCACCGAAACACTATGAAACTGTCAAACATGCCGCACCACGCTCCATGGGAACGCGGGGCCGTTCGTGGTTTCAGAACCAACACAGTGGACGCGAGCAACTGAGGACAAGCCCTCGGCCTATTAGTACCGGTCACCTCCACACCTCACGGTGCTTCCAGATCCGGCCTATCAACCCAGTCGTCTACTGGGAGCCTTACCCCATCAAGTGGGTGGGAGTCCTCATCTCGAAGCAGGCTTCCCGCTTAGATGCTTTCAGCGGTTATCCCTCCCGAACGTAGCCAACCAGCCATGCCCTTGGCAGAACAACTGGCACACCAGAGGTTCGTCCGTCCCGGTCCTCTCGTACTAGGGACAGCCCTTCTCAAGACTCCTACGCGCACAGCGGATAGGGACCGAACTGTCTCACGACGTTCTAAACCCAGCTCGCGTACCGCTTTAATGGGCGAACAGCCCAACCCTTGGGACCGACTCCAGCCCCAGGATGCGACGAGCCGACATCGAGGTGCCAAACCATCCCGTCGATATGGACTCTTGGGGAAGATCAGCCTGTTATCCCCGGGGTACCTTTTATCCGTTGAGCGACGGCGCTTCCACAAGCCACCGCCGGATCACTAGTCCCGACTTTCGTCCCTGCTCGACCCGTCGGTCTCACAGTCAAGCTCCCTTGTGCACTTACACTCAACACCTGATTGCCAACCAGGCTGAGGGAACCTTTGGGCGCCTCCGTTACCCTTTAGGAGGCAACCGCCCCAGTTAAACTACCCATCAGACACTGTCCCTGATCCGGATCACGGACCCAGGTTAGACATCCAGCACGACCAGAGTGGTATTTCAACGACGACTCCACGAACACTGGCGTGCCCGCTTCACAGTCTCCCACCTATCCTACACAAGCCGAACCGAACACCAATATCAAACTGTAGTAAAGGTCCCGGGGTCTTTCCGTCCTGCTGCGCGAAACGAGCATCTTTACTCGTAGTGCAATTTCACCGGGCCTATGGTTGAGACAGTCGAGAAGTCGTTACGCCATTCGTGCAGGTCGGAACTTACCCGACAAGGAATTTCGCTACCTTAGGATGGTTATAGTTACCACCGCCGTTTACTGGCGCTTAAGTTCTCAGCTTCGCCATGACGAATCATGACTAACCGGTCCCCTTAACGTTCCAGCACCGGGCAGGCGTCAGTCCGTATACATCGCCTTACGGCTTCGCACGGACCTGTGTTTTTAGTAAACAGTCGCTTCTCGCTGGTCTCTGCGGCCACCCCCAGCTCAAGCAGCAAGTGCCATCACCAGGTGTGGCCCCCCTTCTCCCGAAGTTACGGGGGCATTTTGCCGAGTTCCTTAACCATAGTTCACCCGAACGCCTCGGTATTCTCTACCTGACCACCTGAGTCGGTTTAGGGTACGGGCCGCCATGAAACTCGCTAGAGGCTTTTCTCGACAGCATAGGATCATCCACTTCACCACAATCGGCTCGGCATCAGGTCTCAGCCTTAACGGTGTGCGGATTTACCTACACACCGGCCTACACCCTTACCCCGGGACAACCACCGCCCGGGCTGGACTACCTTCCTGCGTCACCCCATCACTCACCTACTACAAGTCTGGTCCGTCGGCTCCACCACTCCCCTTTGCCCGAAGGCTCCAGGGCGGCTTCACGGACTTAGCATCGCCTGGTTCGATGTTTGACGCTTCACAGCGGGTACCGGAATATCAACCGGTTATCCATCGACTACGCCTGTCGGCCTCGCCTTAGGTCCCGACTTACCCTGGGCAGATCAGCTTGACCCAGGAACCCTTAGTCAATCGGCGCACACGTTTCTCACGTGTGAATCGCTACTCATGCCTGCATTCTCACTCGTGAACCGTCCACCACTGCCTTCCGGCGCGGCTTCACCCGGCACACGACGCTCCCCTACCCATCACGATCCCCGTTGGGGGTATATATCGCAATGACACGACTTCGGCGGTACGCTTGAGCCCCGCTACATTGTCGGCGCGGAATCACTAGACCAGTGAGCTATTACGCACTCTTTCAAGGGTGGCTGCTTCTAAGCCAACCTCCTGGTTGTCTCTGCGACTCCACATCCTTTCCCACTTAGCGTACGCTTAGGGGCCTTAGTCGATGCTCTGGGCTGTTTCCCTCTCGACCATGGAGCTTATCCCCCACAGTCTCACTGCCGCGCTCTCACTTACCGGCATTCGGAGTTTGGCTAAGGTCAGTAACCCGGTAGGGCCCATCGCCTATCCAGTGCTCTACCTCCGGCAAGAAACACACGACGCTGCACCTAAATGCATTTCGGGGAGAACCAGCTATCACGGAGTTTGATTGGCCTTTCACCCCTAACCACAGGTCATCCCCCAGGTTTTCAACCCTGGTGGGTTCGGTCCTCCACGAAGTCTTACCTCCGCTTCAACCTGCCCATGGCTAGATCACTCCGCTTCGGGTCTTGAGCGCGCTACTATATCGCCCTGTTCGGACTCGCTTTCGCTACGGCTTCCCCACACGGGTTAACCTCGCAACACACCGCAAACTCGCAGGCTCATTCTTCAAAAGGCACGCAGTCACGAGATGGAAGCAAGCTTCCATCCGACGCTCCCACGGCTTGTAGGCACACGGTTTCAGGTACTATTTCACTCCCCTCCCGGGGTACTTTTCACCATTCCCTCACGGTACTATCCGCTATCGGTCACCAGGGAATATTTAGGCTTAGCGGGTGGTCCCGCCAGATTCACACGGGATTTCTCGGGCCCCGTGCTACTTGGGTGTCTCTCAAACGAGCCGCTGACGTTTCGACTACGGGGGTCTTACCCTCTACGCCGGACCTTTCGCATGTCCTTCGCCTACATCAACGGTTTCTGACTCGTCCTGTCGCCGGCAGACGACAGAAGAGAGATCCCACAACCCCGCATACGCAACCCCTGCCGGGTCTCACACGTATACGGTTTAGCCTCATCCAGTTTCGCTCGCCACTACTCCCGGAATCACGGTTGTTTTCTCTTCCTGCGGGTACTGAGATGTTTCACTTCCCCGCGTTCCCTCCACATACCCTATGTGTTCAGGTATGGGTGACAGCCCATGACGACTGCCGGGTTTCCCCATTCGGAAACCCCCGGATCAAAGCCTGGTTGACGACTCCCCGGGGACTATCGTGGCCTCCCACGTCCTTCATCGGTTCCTGGTGCCAAGGCATCCACCGTGCGCCCTTAAAAACTTGGCCACAGATGCTCGCGTCCACTGTGCAGTTCTCAAACAACGACCAGCCACCCATCACCCCGAACCAACAGATCCGAGTGCACTGGGGCCGGCATCGAAGGCTTCCCGACCTCACGGCCGTACCCTCAGACACCCAACAGCGTGCCCGACACACTCCCCGCTCCCCTCAACGTTCCACGCTCCGAAGAGCAGTACTAGAAGGAGAAGACGACCGAGTGTGCCGAATAATCAACGTTCCACCCATGAGCAACCAGCATCAGACATTCGCTGATGTACTGGCCTCTGACCTCGCCCCGAAGAGCTCGGTAAGAAGTGCTCCTTAGAAAGGAGGTGATCCAGCCGCACCTTCCGGTACGGCTACCTTGTTACGACTTCGTCCCAATCGCCAGTCCCACCTTCGACAGCTCCCTCCCACAAGGGGTTGGGCCACCGGCTTCGGGTGTTACCGACTTTCGTGACGTGACGGGCGGTGTGTACAAGGCCCGGGAACGTATTCACCGCAGCAATGCTGATCTGCGATTACTAGCAACTCCGACTTCATGGGGTCGAGTTGCAGACCCCAATCCGAACTGAGACCGGCTTTTTGAGATTCGCTCCACCTCACGGTTTCGCAGCTCATTGTACCGGCCATTGTAGCACGTGTGCAGCCCAAGACATAAGGGGCATGATGACTTGACGTCGTCCCCACCTTCCTCCGAGTTGACCCCGGCGGTCTCCTGTGAGTCCCCATCACCCCGAAGGGCATGCTGGCAACACAGGACAAGGGTTGCGCTCGTTGCGGGACTTAACCCAACATCTCACGACACGAGCTGACGACAGCCATGCACCACCTGTACACCGACCACAAGGGGGCGACCATCTCTGGCCGTTTCCGGTGTATGTCAAGCCTTGGTAAGGTTCTTCGCGTTGCGTCGAATTAAGCCACATGCTCCGCTGCTTGTGCGGGCCCCCGTCAATTCCTTTGAGTTTTAGCCTTGCGGCCGTACTCCCCAGGCGGGGAACTTAATGCGTTAGCTGCGGCACCGACGACGTGGAATGTCGCCAACACCTAGTTCCCACCGTTTACGGCGTGGACTACCAGGGTATCTAATCCTGTTCGCTCCCCACGCTTTCGCTCCTCAGCGTCAGTAATGGCCCAGAGATCCGCCTTCGCCACCGGTGTTCCTCCTGATATCTGCGCATTTCACCGCTACACCAGGAATTCCGATCTCCCCTACCACACTCTAGCTAGCCCGTATCGAATGCAGACCCGGGGTTAAGCCCCGGGCTTTCACACCCGACGTGACAAGCCGCCTACGAGCTCTTTACGCCCAATAATTCCGGACAACGCTTGCGCCCTACGTATTACCGCGGCTGCTGGCACGTAGTTAGCCGGCGCTTCTTCTGCAGGTACCGTCACTTTCGCTTCTTCCCTGCTGAAAGAGGTTTACAACCCGAAGGCCGTCATCCCTCACGCGGCGTCGCTGCATCAGGCTTTCGCCCATTGTGCAATATTCCCCACTGCTGCCTCCCGTAGGAGTCTGGGCCGTGTCTCAGTCCCAGTGTGGCCGGTCGCCCTCTCAGGCCGGCTACCCGTCGTCGCCTTGGTGAGCCATTACCTCACCAACAAGCTGATAGGCCGCGGGCTCATCCTTCACCGCCGGAGCTTTCAACCCTCACAGATGCCTGCGAGAGTGGTATCCGGTATTAGACCCCGTTTCCAGGGCTTGTCCCAGAGTGAAGGGCAGATTGCCCACGTGTTACTCACCCGTTCGCCACTAATCCCCACCGAAGTGGTTCATCGTTCGACTTGCATGTGTTAAGCACGCCGCCAGCGTTCGTCCTGAGCCAGGATCAAACTCTCCGTGAATGTTTTCCCGTAATCGGGACGACACATCACGAGAGCGGAACAGTCGAGCGGAATAGGCCCGACCGTTCACAGCGTCCTCGCTGTGTTTTTTCAAAGGAACCTCGTCCCAGCCGTGATGGCCGGAGACGGGGTATCAACATATCTGGCGTTGATTTTTGGCACGCTGTTGAGTTCTCAAGGAACGGACGCTTCCTTTGTACTCACCCTCTCGGGCTTTCCTCCGGGCGCTTCCCTTCGGTGTTCCAAACTCTATCAGTGTTTTTCCGGCCCTCTGACCACCGTCCTGCAGGCATGCAGAAGGTGACCCCGAGATAGGATCTGACAAGTTGGGTGCTGCCGGGCAAGGACACGAGGTTGTGTCGCTCAGCCCCAAGCAGGAGTACGACTGTACACGCGGCCGCAGAGCGGGTGCAAATCGACTTGAGGTATGGTCTAGACCACTCTGGAAGGCCGACGCGGAACCGGCACTTCCTGTGACATACCCTGCTGAACAGTGTGCCGTCCGACACAGACAGCGACGGCCCATATCGATCTCCACCCCTGGGAGGTTTCCCATGACCACCGTGACGTCCCCACTGGCAGGACGCGCCGTCGGACTGGCATCCGTGCCCGATCCTGTCTTCTCCGGGGCCATGGTCGGCCCGGGCACCGCGATCGACCCCGTGCGTGAACCCTCCGAGGCGGTGTCGCCCGTGGACGGCGTCATCGTCTCTCTCCATCCGCACGCCTTCGTCGTCGTCGACGAGCAGGGTCACGGCGTGCTCACTCACCTCGGTATCGACACCGTGCAGCTCAACGGCGAGGGTTTCGAGCTGCTCGTGAACAAGGGCGACACCGTGACGCGTGGCCAGGGCATCGTGCGCTGGAACCCGGTAGCGGTCGAGGAGGCCGGCAAGTCCCCGGTGTGCCCGATCGTGGCCCTCGAAGCCACGGCTGAGGCTCTCTCCGATCTTCGTGCCGACGGCGATGTGAAGGCCGGCGACAGTCTCTTCGTCTGGAAGTGACATCGACGCCGTCGTGTGACGGCAAGACGACGACAACCACCGCGGCGGCGGGACCCGCCGCACTATCGGAGACGGGTGAGATGGAGACAACGCTGCGAGGCGTCGGCGTGAGCCACGGTGTGGCGATCGGCGAGGTTCGGCACATGGGAACGGCGGTCCTCGAGCCGCCTGCCAAGCAGATTCCGGCCGAGGAGGCGGAGCGCGAACAGGGGCGCGCCCGCAAGGCCGTGGAGGCTGTGGCAGCCGACCTGATGGCGCGCGGCAATCTGGCGGGGGGCGAAGCCCAGGCGGTGCTCGAGGCACAGGCCATGATGGCCCAGGACCCCGAGCTGATGGCGGACGTGGATCGACGTATCGCCGTCGGCAGCACGGCCGAGCGCGCTGTGTACGACGCCTTCGCCGCGTACCGCGAGCTGCTGGCGGGTGCCGGTGAGTACCTGGCCGGTCGTGTGGCTGACCTCGATGACGTGCGGAATCGTATCGTCGCTCGTTTGCTCGGGGTCCCGATGCCGGGTGTCCCGGACAGTGACGAGCCCTATGTCCTGGTCGCTCGCGACCTCGCCCCGGCCGACACGGCGCTGCTGGATCCGGCCCTCGTTCTCGGCTTCGTCACCGAGGAGGGTGGGCCGACCAGCCACAGTGCGATTCTGGCTCGGGCCCTCGGCGTGCCGGCCGTCGTCGCGCTGCCGGGTGCCGGTGAACTTGCCGAGGGCACGGTGATCGCTGTGGACGGCAGCACCGGTGACATCTTCGTGAACCCGAGCGAAGAGAAGAAGGCGGAGCTGGAGGCTGCCGCCGCCGCGCGCAAGGCCGCGCTTGCGGCGTCGACGGGCCCGGGTGCCACGGCCGACGGCCACAAGGTGCCGCTGCTGGCCAACGTGGGCGGTCCGTCCGACGTTCCGGCCGCTGTCGAGGCGGGTGCTGAGGGTGTCGGTCTGTTCCGTACCGAGTTCCTCTTCCTGGACGACAGCAAGAAGGCACCGTCGGAGGAGAAGCAGGTCGAGGCCTACCGGCAGGTTCTCGAAGCCTTCCCCGAAGGGCGGGTGGTCGTACGTGTTCTGGACGCCGGCGCGGACAAGCCGCTGGACTTCCTGACGCCGGCCGATGAGCCGAACCCGGCACTGGGCGTGCGCGGTCTGCGGACGCTGCTGGACCACCCTGAGGTGCTGCGCACCCAACTGACGGCACTTGCGAAGGCTGCGGAGGGGCTGCCGGTCTACCTCGAGGTCATGGCCCCGATGGTGGCGGACCGGACGGATGCGAAGGCGTTCGCGGACGCCTGTCGCGCGGCGGGACTGCAGGCGAAGTTCGGTGCGATGGTGGAGATTCCGTCAGCCGCACTGCGGGCCCGTTCGATCCTGCAGGAGGTCGAGTTCCTGTCGCTGGGAACCAACGACCTCGCGCAGTACACCTTCGCCGCGGACCGACAGGTGGGCGCGGTGTCCCGTCTGCAGGATCCGTGGCAGCCCGCACTGCTCGACCTGGTGGCGCTGTCCGCCGACGCGGCGAAGGCCGAGGGCAAGAGCTGCGGTGTCTGTGGTGAGGCGGCGTCCGACCCGCTACTGGCATGTGTGCTGACCGGTCTGGGTGTCACCTCCCTGTCCATGGGGTCGGCGTCGATTCCTTACGTCCGGGCCACGCTTGCGAAGTACACGCTTGCGCAGTGCGAGCGTGCCGCTGCGGCGGCCCGGGCGGCGGACAGTGCCGAGGAGGCGCGCAACGCGGCTCAGGCGGTGTTGTCCGGCGAGTAGCCGGGGCCGGCCGGCCGCCTGTCGGTTCGTATGGGGCGCTCCACCTGCGGGTGGGGCGCCCCTTTGCGTTCAGTGGTCGTGTCCCGGGGCCACCTCCTCGTCACCGAGATCCGGCGGCACGCAGTAGTCGACACCCGATTCCGGGGCGATGAGGTCCCCCGATTCGACGTCGGTGCAGTAGGCGTCGAAGACTTCGCCCGCGGTGAGTGGTTCCAGGCCGTCTCCGCGCAGGCGCCATCCGTAGATGCGGTCGGATGTGCCGGGTGCGCTGGTCCGCATGACCAGTCCGCCGGGGCAGCGGGTGGCGAGGCCGAGTGCGAGCACCGTGGTGAATTCCAGCGCTTCGGCCTCGTCGAGGTGGGTGGCGCCCTGGGTGTCCTCGTCGGCATGGAGGACGGATACGAGTGTTTCCGGTGTTGCCGTGACGCTGCAGACGAGGTGTCGGCTGCCCGGCTGGGCCGTGTCCAGGATGCGGATCAGGAGGCTGGAGGCACGGGTGTAGGCCGCGCGGCCGATGTCCTCGCCGCAGGTGGCGCAGGCGCCGAGTCGTGCCAGGAGCGTGGCCGCGTACTCCCAGGTGGCTTGTCGGACGGCTTCGTCGACGAGGGCCGGGACGAGCTCGGTCAGGGGCTGGCCCTCGTAGAAGACGGTGGGTCCGGTGGTCGCGAGTTCGGCGGTGAAGCGCGTGCGGCTCGCTGGGGTGTCGGGGTCCAGGCCCGTTGTCGCGCAGAACTCGGCGTACTCCTGCGGGTCGAAGAGGGCGATCGCCGTATGGCTGCCTCGGGAGGCCCGTGTCCTGAGGAGGGCTTCCACCTGCTCCAGATAGATCTTGTGGTCGTCGAAGGTGAAGCTGCGGTAGCGCCGCATGGCACGGAAATCGTGCTCGTCGGTCAGCAGGCCGATCGTGCCGGCGATTTCACGGCGCAGAACGCGTCGCATCTCCTGGTGGTCGGTGTACGACATCTTTCCCCCTGCGTGCGGTCGATCAATGCTCACTCACAGTAACCGGGGGCACTGACAACGGCGTCGGGGTGGCGTGAGCGTGACCTCAAGGGGGGCATTCGGGCAGGTCGGAGGCGTGGTGACGCGACGGCTGGCCTCGGACGTCGTCGTGGTTCGCGAGTCCGAGGCCGGCGCTGGTCGGGTCAGGCGCGCTTGCGGGCGAGCTCCTCGTAGAAGTGCAGGAGGTCGAGGTTGTCGATGGATCCCGGATTGACCGCCTTCTCAAGGGGTGTGCCCTGGAGGAGGCGCTTTACCGGGACCTCGATGCGCTTGCCGGTGAGGGTGTGAGGGACGCCGGGGACCTCGATGATCTCGTCGGGGACGTGACGTGGTGAGAGCTGTTCGCGGATGGTCTGCTTGATGCGGTTCAGGAGTGCCTCGTCGAGCACGGTTCCGGGGGTCAGGTGGACGAACAAGGGCATCCAGTAGCCGCCGTCGGGCTGTTCGACGCCGATGACGAGGGATTCCTTGATCTCGGGGAGGCGTTCCACGGCTTCGTAGATGTCGGCCGATCCCATGCGGACGCCCTGGCGGTTGAGGGTCGAGTCGGAGCGTCCGTGGATGACGACGGAACCGCGTGAGGTGACGGTGATCCAGTCGCCGTGGCGCCATACGCCGGGATACGTGTCGAAGTAGCTGTCGTGGTACCGGCTGCCGTCGGGGTCGTTCCAGAAGTAGATCGGCATGGACGGCATGGGGTTGGTGACCACGAGCTCGCCGACCTCGTCGATGAGCGGTTCGCCGCTGGGGTCCCAGGACTGCAGGTCGGTGCCCAGGCCGGGGGCCTGGAGCTCGCCGACGTACACCGGCACCGTCGGCACCGCTCCCGCGAAGCAGGAGCACACGTCCGTGCCGCCGCTGACGGAGGCGATCCACAGATCGTCGCGGACCTCGTCGTGCAGCCAGCGGAACCCGTCGGGCGGCAGAGGGGATCCGGTGGTGGCGACACATTGCACCTTGGAGAGGTCGAAGTCGCGCGAGGGGCGCACATCGGCCTTGCGGCAGGCCATGACGTACGCGGCCGAGGTGCCGTAGAGGGTGGCTTCCGTGCGTTCGGCGACGCGCCACTGGGCGCCCGTGTCGGGATAGCCCGGGCTGCCGTCGTAGAGAACGATCGTGGTGCCGGTGAGCAGGCCGGAGACGAGGAAGTTCCACATCATCCAGCCCGTCGAGGTGTACCAGAAGAAACGGTCCTCGGGGCCCAGGTCGCAGTGCAGGCCGAGTTGCTTGAGGTGCTCGACGAGGATGCCGCCCTGGGACTGGACGATGGCCTTGGGGAGGCCGGTCGTGCCGGAGGAGTAGAGCACCCAGAGGGGGTGGTCGAAGGGGACCTGCTCGAAGACCGGTTCCTCGTCGGCCGCTGTGAGGGCGGACCACTCCAGCGCGCCCTCGGGGGCTTCGGAGCCGAGGAGGGGGATGTGCACCACGGCGCGCAGAGTGGGCAGTTCGCTGCGCAGCTCGGCGACGATGTCCCGGCGGTCGTGCTCCTTGCCGCCGTAGCGGTATCCGTCGACGGTGAACAGGACGACGGGTTCGACCTGCTGGAAGCGGTCCAGGACGCTGCGGGCGCCGAAGTCGGGGGCGCAGGAGGTCCAGACACCGCCCACGGCAGCCGTGGCGAGGAGGGCGACGACGGCCTGCGGGATGTTGGGGAGGTAGCCGCTGATTCGGTCTCCTGGGCGTACACCGAGGGCGCGCAGCTCGGCGGCGAGGGAGCCGACCTGGCGGCGCAGCTCGGACCAGGTCACGGGGCGGGGCTCGTGGGATTCGTCGACGTGCAGGAGGGCGGGTTCGTCGGCGCGGGTGGCGGCGGCGCGCAGGGCGTGCTCGGCGTAGTTCAGGGTGGCACCCGGGAACCACTGGGCGCCGGGCATCGAGCGATCGGCCAGCACGCGCGCGTAGGGGGTGGAGAAGCGTACGTCGAACCACTGCGTGACGGCTTGCCAGAAGGTGTCCAGTTCGTCGACCGACCAGCGGTGCAGGGCCGCGTAGCCGCCCTCGGCGGGGGCTCCGTGGTTTTCAGCGGCCCAGGCCTGGAACTTGGTGACCTGAGACCGAGCGATGCGCTGCGGATCTGGCTCCCAGAGAGGCTGGGGATTCACGGTCGACATGGGGCGGCTCCCGGACTGTGCGCGTCGTGTGCGTCTTCCACGCACGGCGGGGGTGTGCGCGTGACGCGGATGACACGGACGATGCCATGTGATCGACTTCTGCACCAGGGTGCGCCCCACATAGTCCGTGTCGTGAAGATGTGGTCCCGGCACGGGTGAACGGCAGTTGAACGACACGCATGTGTGGGGCGGTGAATGGCAGGCTGAGCAGCATGGACGGTCGTGACCTGGTGCGTTCGATAAAGGCGGTCGGTTCTGTGGGAGCGGCCCAGGGGTTGCGTACCGTACGGGCGGCGTGGCGCAGGAAGCGCGCCGACGCCGAGGGGCTGCCGCCCCGGGGTGCCGAGCGTGCTCGGGTGCCCGGGCCCGTGCAGGAGGTGCAGTCCGGTCCGGGCGGAGGCGTCATCCGGTTCAGCAGGTCCGAGCTGCGTGTCGTCGTCACCGTGAACGGGGCTGTCTTCTGGGGGTGGGACGGTGCCGCACCCGAGCCGTCGTACGCGCTGGCGGGCCGCTGTCCGGAACCGGATCCGCGGGCCGTGCTGGAGCCCGACAAGGACGGTGGCTGGCGGGTCGTGGCCGAGCGGGTGACGGTCGTCATCTCGCGGCACGGGGCCGTGGAGGTGCAGACGCCGGGTGGTGTGACCCTGCGCCGTGATCTGCCGCCGCGTTGGTGGGAGCCGGTCGACGGCGGGCCGGCGCGCTGGATGCAGCGGTCAGAGGTGGCCGCGGACTCACGGTTCTTCGGGCTGGGAGGCCGGGCGTCGGGGCCACGGCTCAAGGACGGGACGTACCGGCTGTGGAACACCGACCCCGGCCGTGCGTTCGGTCCTGACGACGACCCGCTGTACATCACCATGCCGGTGCAGCTGGTCGTGGCCGACGCGGCCTCGCACCTGGTGTTCCACGACACCTCGTGGGACGGCACGGTGACGCTGCGGGAGGGTCAGGAGGGCGACGGCTCCGGGCATGACCGCGCGGGGACCAGCGAACTGCGGATGGACGGGGGTCCGCTGCGCTGCTGGGTGATGGTGGGCACTCCCGCGCGCGTGCTGCTCGTCTGGGCCTCCCTCACCGGTGCTGCCGCGCTGCCGCCCACGTGGGCGCTCGGACACCATCACGCGCGGTGGGGCTTCGGCAGCGAACAGGAGGTGCGGCGGATCGTTTCGGGCTACCAGGAGCGGGATCTGCCGCTGGACGCGGTCCATCTGGACATCGACCACTACGACGAGCACCAGGTGTTCACGGTGGGCCTCGAGGGCTTTCCCAAACTGCCGCAGCTCGCCGAGGACCTGCGGCAGGACGGGATCCGTCTGGTGTCGATCGTCGACCCGGCGGTCAAGGCCGCGCCGGGCAATGCCGTGTACGACAGCGGGACGGCCGAGGACGTGTTTGTCAGGGACGCTTCGCGGCGGCTCGTGCAGGGCGTTGTGTGGCCCGGGGAGGCGGTCTTCCCGGATTTCACGCACGCGCGCGTGCGGCAGTGGTGGGGTGGTCTGTACGAGGAGCGGCTCGCGCAGGGCTTCTCGGGCTTCTGGCATGACATGAACGAGCCGACTTCGTTCGCCGCCTTCGGGGAGTCGACTCTGCCGCGTTCGGCCCGGCATTCCCTGGAGGGGCGTGGCGGGGACCACCAGGAGGCGCACAACGTCTACGGACTGTGCATGGCCAGGGCGGGCTATGAGGGGCTGCGCGCACTGGCGCCCGAGGAGCGGCCCTTCGTCTTCTCGCGGTCCGGGTGGGCCGGCATGCAGCGCTACGGGGGAACCTGGTCCGGCGATGTGGCCACGGGCTGGCCGGGACTGCGGGCGTCGCTGTCGCTGGTCATGGGCCTCGGGCTGTGTGGGGTGCCCTACTCGGGGCCCGATGTGGGCGGGTTCGACGGGAGTCCTTCGCCGGAGCTGTATCTACGGTGGTTCCAGCTGGCCGCGTATCTGCCGCTGTTCCGCACGCATGCGAGTCTGCGGGCGGGGCGCAGGGAACCGTGGGAGTTCGGTCCGGATGTGCTGGAGCACGCGCGCGTGGCGCTCGTCGAGCGGCGGAGGCTGCTGCCGTACTTCGTGACGCTGGCGCATCTCGCCCGGCGGACGGGGGCGCCGTACGTCCGTCCGCTGTGGTGGGCGGCGCCCGAGGAACGCGCGCTGCGCGACTGTGAGGATGCGTTTCTGCTGGGCGACTGCCTGCTGGTGGCGCCGGTACTGGATCCGGGCGCCGACCGGCGTGCGGTGCAGTTGCCGCCAGGGCGCTGGTACGACACGGCGACGGGGCGGACGTACGAGGGGCCGGGCCAGGTTCTCGTCGACGCGCCTCTGTCCCGGATCCCGGTGCTCGCGCGCGCGGGTGCCGTCGTCCCGGTACGCGGGGACGACGGCGGACTGGAACTGGAGGTGTGGGCGCCCGCCCGGGGACGTACCGGGGGCGGGCTTGTGGTGGCGGATGCGGGTGACGGCTGGGACGAACCGGAGATCGAGCGCTACGTCACCCGCTGGGCGGGCGGAAAGCTGGTCGTGGAGCTGGAGCATGAGGACGGGATGATCACGTCGCCTCGTCCGGTGCGCGTACGAGGTCTCGGCGAGCGGTGAGCTCAGACGTAACGACCCTCGAAGAACGCCCGTACGGCCAGTGTGTGCAGCGGGAAGGCGAGCTCCTCCGGCCTGCGCAGGAGGTGCCATCCTTCGGTTTCGTCGGTGGCGGCCGAGGTCGGCAGGCGGTCGGTGGGCTGTTCCGGAAGGAGGCCGAACAGCAGCAGGTGCCCGTCCGGTGAGCTCATCGCGTCGACGAGACGGACGTCGCGGCCGGCCGCGTCGATGCCGGTCTCTTCCTTGAGTTCGCGGACGACGGCCTGCCGCCAGTCCTCGCGGTCGTCGATGTAGCCGCCGGGCAGAGCGATGCCTCCGCGCGCGGGGGCGATGGTTCGGGTGATGACGACCAGGGCGGTGCCCTTGGTGTCGTACACGGGCTGGAGCGCGATCGCTACCGGCAGGGGATTGCGGTAGGCCACGGTGCCGCATGCCGGGCAGGTGCGGGGCCAGCCGGAGACGCCCTCTCCGTAGGGCGCGCCGCAGCTTGAACAGTGGGAGTCTGCTGCGGAGTTGGGGGCGGAGTGCTGAGTTTCGGACACGCGGCGGACTGTATCCGATCAGTGGAAGGGCGTCTTCCGGGGGGCGGTCACCAAAGCCTGGTGAGGGATTTCCAGGACACGGGGAAGTCGAAGTAGGTGTCCGGACAGGGCTCCGGCTTGGACGTGTAGTGCCACCACTCCTCGGCGAGGTTCACGAATCCGAGGGCTTCGAGGGTGCTCTTGAGCAGCAGCCTGTTGGCGCGCTGTTCGCCCTGGATGCGCGGGTCGAGGGTGTGCGAAAGGGTGTCGAAGCAGTCGAATCCGGTGCCCATGTCTACCGAGTTGACGGGGAAGCGTTCGCCCTGAGGTGCGTGGCAGGGTGCGAGGGGCTCTCCCGGTACGTATGGCCTGGTGGGGCCGGTAGCAGTCGTACACCTTGAGTGTGTAGCCCTGGCGCAGCAGCTGCTTCTGGGCCTTGTGGAGTGCTTCCGCGGCGGGTCGGGCGAGGATGCAGAGGGGCTGCCGGTAGCCGTCGATGCGCTCGCCCACGAAGTTGTGCGGTGTGAAGTACCGCATCTCCTCGACGATGGTGGGATCCACGGTGCTCAGCGCCACGAAGTCCTTCGGCGCCTTGGGCTCGGTCTTCGCCTGGGCGGTGGCCGGGGCGGCGGTCACGACCAGCGAGGTGGCGAGCATGGCGGCCAGCCCCCGTACCGCGGTCGAGAGTCGTGTCATGTCTCCTGCATCCATCAGGTATTCGCCGGGGCGGGGCGGCGATCCGACGCAGTCCACCCTTCAGGCCGCCCTGCCGCATTCCGGATGCCCGTGGCACACTTTCTGACGTCCCGTCAGATCTGCTGCCAGGAGGGGATATGCCACGCACGCGCACACCAGTGGTCGCCGGGTGGTTCGCCGGTGACGGGGACGACTTCCGGCTCCTGGGCACCCGGTGCTCTGCCTGTGCCTCGGTCTTCTTTCCGCGCGAGGACGCGCACTGCCGCAACCCGGCCTGCCCCGGCGGCGCGCTGGAGGAGGCTCCGCTCTCCCGGCGCGGGCGTGTCTGGTCGTACACGGACAGCCGGTACCGGCCACCGTCACCCTATGTGACCGATCCGGAACTTCCGTGGGAGCCGTACACGTTGATCGCTGTGGAACTGGCTGCAGAGCGCCTCGTGGTGCTGGGACAGGCGGTTCCCGGTGTCACCGTCGCCGATCTGGCGGTGGGCATGGAGGTGGAGGTCGTTCCCGGCGTGCTTCACGAGGACGCGGAGACGATCTGGACGACGTGGCAATGGCGGCCGACGGGGGTGGCGGCATGACGGAAGAGGTTGCGGTGCTCGGCGCGGGCATGCATCCCTGGGGTAAGTGGGGGCGCAGCTTCGTCGAGTACGGCGCGGTGGCGGCCCGCGCGGCACTCGCCGATGCGGGCCTGGAGTGGCGGGACATCGGGTCGATCGTCGGCGCCGACACGGTGCGTGGCGGCTATCCGGGGTATGTGGCCGGGGCGACCTTCGCGAAGGCGCTCGGCTGGCAGGGCGCCCGGGTCACGAGCGTGTACGCGGCATGCGCGTCCGGGGCACAGGCCGTCAACACCGCGCGGGCTCAGATACTTTCGGGGCTGGCGGACGTGGTGCTGGTGGTGGGTGCGGACGCGGCTCCCAAGGGGTTCTTCCGGCCTGCGGGCGGCGACCGGCCCGATGATCCGGACTGGCTGCGTTTCCGGGTCCTCGGCGCGACCAATCCGGCGTACTTCGGGCTGTACGCGCGTCGTCGGATGGCCGTGCACGGGGACACACCGGAGGACTTCGCCCAGGTCAAGGTGAAGAACGCCGCACTGGGCGCACTGAATCCCTACGCCCGCTACCGCAAGACGGTCACCGCCGAGGAGGTCGCCGCGTCCGCCGTGGTCGCCGACCCCCTGCGGCTGCTCGACATCTGCGCGACCTCGGACGGAGGAGCCGCGCTCGTGCTGGCCGGCATGGAGTTCGCGCGTCGGCACCGGGCCGCAGATCCGGTGCGGATCCGTGCGGTGTCCACCGTGACGCCGCGTTACCCCAACACCGTTCTGGATCTGCCCGACATCGCGACGGACTCCGCGGTGGCGGTGCGACCTGCCGCCGACACGTTCCGGGAGTCGATCGCGCGCGCGGCCTACGAGGAGGCGGGCATCGGCCCGCAGGAGCTCTCCTTCGCGGAGGTCTACGACCTGTCCACCGCCCTGGAGTTGCAGTGGTACGAGGATCTGGGGCTGTGCGACGAGGGAGAGGCCGCGAAGCTGCTTCGGGAGGGCACGACGACGCTGGGCGGCCGCATACCTGTGAACGCGAGCGGTGGGCTGGCTTCTTTCGGAGAGGCTGTACCGGCCCAGGCCATCGCCCAAATATGCGAACTCACCTGGCAGTTGAGGGGCGCTGCCGGTGACCGCCAGATCGCCGGGGCGCGGGTGGGGATCGCGGCGAACCAGGGGCTGTTCGGGCACGGGTCGGCGGTGATCGCGGTGCGGTGATGTACGACGGCGTTGCGGGCACGTGGAGTCGATTCCGCAAGCGTGCGTCACCGGCCTACGAGCGCGGCGCCCAGGCATGTCTACGGTGTGTGACCAACCCGGAATCCTGCGTGAACGTCTCATGAACTGGGCTCATGCGTGCTCCAGCGGCGCAATCATGCTCCCGTGGACTCCTGGACGGATACTCTCCGCTTCGCTTTCCAACCGGTGGTCAATCTGACGACCGGCGGGGTAGCGGGGCTGGAGATACTCGCCCGCCCGGAGACCGGCGACGTCCTGGCCGAGGCCCGCCGGGACCCGGAAGTCGACAGCCGGCTCGCCGTGTTGGCGTTCCGTGCGGCGGCCCGCAAGGAGGCGTTGCTGCCGCTGTACGTCAACGTGTTCGCCGGCACCCTCGCCGACCTCGGCGGGCTGACACCGCTGCACGACGCCGTGCGTGCGGCGGGGCGGCTGCCGTGGGAGGTGACGATCGACGTCGGCCCGCCGTACACGCACGTGCCCCAGCAGGCATTGCTGGAGGCGATCGGCTCGCTGCGGGACCAGGGTTTCCGGATCAGTGCGGACGGCGTCGGCGACGGGGACGTACCGCTGCGGCTGCTCGCCGACATGGCACCCGACCTGGTCAAGCTCGACGCGTCCTTGCTGGCGCGCCCGGCGGCCGTGCGGGCGATGCGGACGCTGTGCGACCAGTTGGCAGCGCTGCTGTGCGTCGAGGGCGTGGAGACGGAGCTGCAGTGCGGATCCGCGAGGTCGGCGGGCGCGCAACTGGCTCAGGGCGAGTTGTTCGCCCCGCCGGCCCGGCTACCCGCGGCGGAGGTATACGTTCCGCCGCGCTCCACGGGACTGGCGGTGACGCCACGCTCGGGACCGTCGGTGCGGGAGTTCGTGCGACCCGCGGCGCTGCTGCCCGCCACCGCCTCCGCGGGCCAGGTGCGGGCACTGCTGACCGGGTCGCCGGAGGTGTCCGGGGTGCTGCTGGTCGACGCGTACGGCGTCCCGGTGCGGTCGGTGCACCGCTCCCGGTTCCTGCTGTCGATGTCGGGCCGCTACGGCCATGCCCTGTACGCCGACCGGCCCGCGGCCAAGCTCGGCGACCCGCCGCGCACCGTGGGCGTGGACGCCACCGCGTGGGAGGTGCTGGACGTGGTCGCGGTCGGCGGCCGCGACCGTACGTCGGACGATGTGGCCGTCGTCGACCGGTACGGCCGCTGCGTGGGCGTCGTACGTCTCGCCGACCTCGTGCGGGCGCTCGCCGAGACCCGGGTCGAGGAGGCCGCGGGGCTCAATCCGCTGACCCGGCTACCAGGTTCGGACGCGATCACCGGTGAGGTGGATCTGAGGATCGCCGATGGGCGGCCGTTCGCGCTGAGCTGGCTGGACGTGGACCACTTCAAGCAGGTCAACGACGGAGCCGGGTTCGCTGCGGGCGACGAGCTGATCCGGTCGGTCGGACGTGCACTGCAGCACGCGGCGTCGGGCAGTACCCGCGTGGGCCACATCGGCGGGGACGACTTCCTGGTGCTCGCGGACCCGGAAGGGCTGAGTCCGCTGGCCACCTCCATGCTGGACACACCCTGGTCGGCGGGTGGGCGTCCCGTCACGCTGTCCCTGGCCACGGTCCTGTGCGAGCCCGGAAGCGTGACGGACCACCGGCAGGCTGCCGCCTGTCTCGCACCGCTGAAGCAGGCCGCGAAGTCACTGCGCGGGGCGAGCTGGGTACTGGGCCGCGCGGGGTTGTCCGGGCACGAGATCCTTCGCGGCACGGAGGCCGAGACGGCCCGGGCGTAGTCGGCGGTGGCGGACCCGGGCAAGGGGTGAGACGCTTTTCCTACCAGGTCGGCGGTGGCCGAAAGGTTTTCGTACGACCTCAACACAGTCATGGACTTCGACCCCTGCCGGGTCCAGCAGGATCTGGCCTCCCGGCCGGCCTCAGCAGGGCCTCGATGTCCGTCCATCCTCGAACGGGCGTGCCACGATTCGCTTCGGTGACGGTCCGTGACCCGTCGGTACGCCCCCAACCGTTGGCGTCGGCGACCTTGACGCCCCCTGGACGCCGGTGAACACTTCCCGGTGTCAGCCGACATCGCCGTACATTCTCGGCGTATCCACGCACTGCGCCGCGCGGTTCCGCCTGGAGCAAAGGCCCGTTCCCCCACGGGCGAGTCGGCTGCGACGGCACGCTCGTCACGGACGCCGGGCGGGGCGCGGGACCCTCCCTGCCTTCGGCTGAAGTCGCCATGGGTAACGCACCCCGCACGGAGCAAGCCGGGGCTGATCGTCCCGGCCAGGGCCTAGGAGCCGCCATGAGCAACGGAGATATTTTCCTCGGTGAGGTCATCGGTACCGCGATCCTGATTCTCTTCGGGGCCGGAGTCGTCGCCGCCGTCGTACTCAACTACTCCAAGGCGAAGGACGCCGGCTGGGTCGTCATCGCCTTCGGATGGGGATTCGGCGTGATGGCCGGCGCGTACACCGCCGCGCCGCTGTCCGGCGGGCAGCTCAATCCGGCCGTGACGATCGGAATCGCCATCGACACCGGGGAGTGGGACAAGGTCCACATCTACATCGCCGGCCAGATGGTCGGCGCGATCCTCGGTGCGGTGCTGTGCTGGCTGGTCTACTACGCGCAGTTCCAGGCCAACGCCGACAAGGACATCGCCCAGCCGACCCTCGGGATCTTCTCCACCGCGCCCACGATCCGAAATCCCGTGGCCAACCTGATCACCGAGATCATCGCGACCATCGCGCTGGTGCTACCGATCCTGGCGTTCGGCCTGACCAAGGGACTCGGCGTGTCCGGCACCGCGATTCTGATCGTCTCGTTCCTGGTGGTCGGCATCGGTATGTCGCTCGGTGGCCCCACGGGATACGCCATCAATCCGGCCCGTGACCTGGGCCCGCGCATCGTCCACGCCCTGCTCCCGATCCCCAACAAGGGCACCTCGGACTGGGGCTACGCGTGGGTTCCGGTGGTCGGACCGCTGATCGGCGGGGTGCTGTCCGGGGTCATCTTCAACGCAGCTTTCTGAAGGAACAGACGAAGGGGACGTCATGACGGACAAGTTCGTCGCCGCTATCGACCAGGGCACGACCTCCAGCCGCTGCATCATCTTCAACCAGGACGGCGCGATCGTGGCCGTCGACCAGCGCGAGCACCGCCAGATCTTCCCCAAGCCCGGCTGGGTGGAGCACGACGCCACCGAGATCTGGTCGAAGGTGCAGGCCGTGGTCGCCGGCGCGATCGCCAAGGCAGGGCTGCGCACCGACCAGATCAGCGCGCTCGGTATCACCAACCAGCGCGAGACGACGGTCCTGTGGGACCGCGCGACGGGCAAGCCGGTGCACAACGCGATCGTGTGGCAGGACACGCGCACGGCGGCACTGTGCAACCAGCTCGGTGGCACGGACGGGCAGGATCGTTTCCGTGAGCAGACCGGACTGCCGCTGGCGAGCTACTTCTCCGGTCCCAAGGCGGCCTGGTTGCTGGACAACGTGCCCGGCCTCAGGGCCCGCGCCGAGAACGGCGAGATCGCCTTCGGCACCATCGACTCCTGGCTGATCTGGAACCTCACCGGCGGCACAGACGGCGGACACCACGTCACCGACGTGACGAATGCCGGCCGCACCATGCTGATGAACCTGGAGACCCTGCAGTGGGACTCCTCGATCCTGTCCGCGATGAACGTGCCCGAGGCAGTCCTTCCGGAGATCAAGTCGTCCTCCGAGGTGTACGGGACCGCCGTCGGACAGCTGGCCGGCGTGCCGGTCGCCTCGGCCCTGGGCGACCAGCAGGCGGCGGTGTTCGGGCAGGCCTGCTACGACGTGGGCACGGCGAAGAACACGTACGGCACGGGCAGCTTCCTGCTGCTCAACACGGGCAACCGGCCGGTCCAGTCGAAGAGCGGGCTGCTGACCACCATGGGCTACAAGATCGGCAGTGAGGCGCCCGTGTACTGCCTGGAGGGAGCGATAGCCATAACGGGCGCGTTGGTCCAGTGGTTCCGCGACCAGCTCGGCATCATCCGCACCGCCGACGAGATCGAGCCGCTGGCGGAGAGCGTCGAGGACAACGGCGGCGCGTACATCGTGCCCGCCTTCTCCGGTCTGTTCGCGCCGTACTGGCGTTCCGACGCGCGCGGTGTCATCACCGGGTTGACGCGGTACGTCACCAAGGCGCACCTCGCCCGCGCGGTGCTGGAGGCGACGAGCTGGCAGACGCGCGAGGTCGTGGACGCCATGTACCAGGACTCCGGGGTGCACATCACGACCCTGAAGGTCGACGGCGGCATGACGAAGAACAACCTGCTCATGCAGCATCAGGCGGATGTGCTCGACGTGCCGGTGATCCGGCCCAAGGTCTCCGAGACGACCTGCCTGGGTGCCGCGTACGCGGCAGGGTTGGCCACCGGGGTCTGGAACGACCTCGACGAGCTCAAGGCGCACTGGGCGAAGGACGTCGAGTGGACGCCCTCAATGACCGCCGAGGCACGTGACCGCGAGTACCACAACTGGCGCAAGGCGGTGGAGAAGAGCTTCGGCTGGGAGGAGGACGGCGAGAGCTGAGAGAGGCGGCCGGCGCCGAGGAGACGGACGGCTGGAGCCGAAGCACGGTCCACGCGCGCGTGCGACCCGCTTGAGCCACGCGCGCGTGCCATGAGCCGCGGCCCGTACCCCGGTCGGCGGGGGTACGGGCCGTGTCCGTGCGCCGAGGTCAGGTGGTCCGCGCCGGAGGTCAGGTGGTCACGGTCTGGCGGCGGTCCGCCTGATAGGCCATGGCGTGCTGGACGACGCCGATGAGGATCTCCTTGACGGACTCTCGGTCGCGGGCGTCGCACAGCAGCAGCGGTACGCCGTCGTCGAGGTCGAGGGCCTGCCGGATGGCCTCCGCCGGGTAACGGTCGGCTCCCTCGAAGCAGTTGACGCCGACGAGGAAGGGTATGGAACGCCGTTCGAAGTAGTCGACGGCCGCAAAGCAGTCCTCGAGGCGTCGGGTGTCCGCGAGGACCACGGCACCGAGCGCGCCCTCCGAGAGCTCGTCCCACATGAACCAGAACCGCTCCTGGCCGGGCGTGCCGAAGAGGTACAGCACCAGGTCCTCCCGCAGGGTGATACGGCCGAAGTCCATGGCCACCGTGGTGGTGCGTTTGCCCTCGACACCGCTCGTGTCGTCGACCGGGCGTCCTGCCTCGGTGAGCAGCTCCTCCGTGCGCAGCGGCCTGATCTCGCTGACCGCGCCCACCAGGGTGGTCTTGCCCACGCCGAAGCCGCCGGCCACCAGGATCTTGAGCGTGACGGGCTCGACCGGAGGCTTCCCGCGCTCAGAACGCCCGAAGATCATCGATCTCTTCTCCTGCTTGGTTTGGGTCGCGCGACGGTGGGCCGTAGCCTCCGCCGCCGGGGGTTTCGATGACGAGTACGTCGCCGGGACCGACATCCGCCGAGTCGCTTCCGGCGAGTGCGGTGACCGTGCCGTCCGCGCGTTCGACGCGGTTGGCTCCCAGCGCGCCGGGTTCGCCGTCCGCCATGCCGTACGGCGGCACTCTGCGGTGCTGGGACAGCGTGGAGACGGTCATGGGCTCGTGGAACCTGATGCGGCGCACGGCTCCGTCCCCGCCGCGCCACTGACCGGCACCACCGCTTCCGCGCCGCACGGCGAACTCGTCGAGTCGCACGGGCAGCCGCCACTCCAGCACTTCGGGATCGGTGAGCCGCGAGTTGGTCATGTGGGTCTGGACGACGGGCGCGCCGGGGAAGCCGTCGCCCGCGCCGGATCCGGAGGCCACGGTCTCGTAGTACTGGTGGCGTTCGTTGCCGAAGGTGACGTTGTTCATGGTGCCGGAGCCCTCGGCCTGGACGCGCAGTGCGGCGTAGAGGGCGCCGGTGATCGCCTGGGAGGTCTCCACGTTGCCCGCGACGACCGCTGCGGGAGGTTCGGGCGCCAGCATCGAACCGGACGGCACGATGATCTCCAGGGGCCGCAGGCACCCGTCGTTGAGCGGGATGTCGTCGGCGACGAGGGTGCGGAAGACGTAGAGGACCGCCGCGTTGACGACCGAGAAGGGGGCGTTGAAGTTCGTGGCCAGCTGCGGGGACGTGCCGGTGAAGTCGACGGTGGCGGAGCGGTTCTCGCGGTCCACGCGCACGCGTACCCGGATCACGGCGCCGGAGTCGGTCTCGTAGGCGTACTCGCCGTCGTCCAGGGCGTCGATGACGCGGCGCACCTCTTCCTCGGCGTTGTCCTGGACGTGCTTCATGTACGCCTGGACGACGTCGAGGCCGAAGTTCTCGATCATGCGGGCGACTTCGTCGACGCCCTTCTGGTTGGCGGCGATCTGGGCGCGCAGGTCGGCGAGGTTGGTCTTCGGGTTGCGGGAGGGGTAGGGCGCCTCGGTGAGCAGGCGGAGGGTCTCCTCTTCGCGGAAGCGGCCGTTCTCGGCGAGCAGCCAGTTGTCGAAGAGGATTCCCTCCTCCTCGATGGTGCGGCTGTCGGCGGGCATGGAGCCGGGGGCGATGCCGCCGATCTCCGCGTGGTGGCCGCGTGAGGCGACGTAGAAGAGGATCTCCGGCTCACCCTCCGTGTTCGCGGTGCTTCCCGTGTCGAAGACCGGGGTGATCACGGTGACGTCGGGGAGATGGGTGCCGCCGTGGTACGGGTCGTTGACGGCGTACGTGTCCCCGGGCCGCATCCGCGAGCCGCGGCGCCGGATGACCTCCTTGACGCTGGTGCCCATCGAGCCCAGGTGGACGGGGATGTGCGGGGCGTTGGCCACCAGGTTTCCGTCCGGGGCGAAGAGTGCGCAGGAGAAGTCCAGCCGTTCCTTGATGTTGACGGACTGGGCCGTGGACTCCAGGCGGGCGCCCATCTGTTCGGCGATGGACATGAACAGGTTGTTGAAGACCTCCAGAAGAACCGGGTCGGCTTTCGTGTCGAGATCGGAACTCTGCGTAATCGCCACGCGTTCCATGACCAGATGCCCGTCGTCGGTCGTCGCGGCTTGCCAGCCGTCGTCGACGACGGTCGTCGCGCTGGCCTCGGTGATGATCGCCGGGCCGGTGACGGTCTCGCCGGGAGGCAGGTCCTCACGGCGGTGGAGAGGTACGTCGCGCCATGTTCCGCCGGTGTGGAGGCGGACGGTTTCCGGGGCGGCCGGGCCGCCTTCGGGGGTGGCTTCGTAGGGGGCGAGAGCGGAGAGATCGGGGGGTTCGGTGATGCCGGTGGCTTCGACGGAGAGGGCTTCGACGACGATCGGGCGGTCGAGGGTGAAGGAGTACGTGGCGCGATGACGTTCTTCGAAGGCGTGCCTCATCGTGTCGGGCTCGGTGAGTTCGACGGTGAGGGTGGTGTCGGTGCCGTCGTAGCGGAGTTGGGCACGGCGGGTGACCTTGATGCGGTCCTCGGGGACGTCCTCGTCGAGGAGTTCCGTGCGGGCGGCTGCTTCGAGGTCGTCCGCCGTCTTGCGGACGCCGGGCATCGAGGCGGCCTGCAGGGGCGCTTCGGCGGACTGTTCGCGCATGGCGGTGGTGTCGGCGAGACCGATACCGAGCGCGGAGAGGACGCCGGCCATGGGCGGCACGAGGACGGTCCGGATACCGAGCGAGTCGGCCACCATGCACGCGTGCTGGCCTCCCGCGCCACCGAACGTGGTGAGGGCGTAGCGGGTGACGTCGTGCCCCTTCTGGACCGAGATCCGCTTGACGGCGTTGGCGATGTTGGCGACCGCGATCTGCAGGTAGCCCTCGGCGACCTGTTCGGGGGTGCGGTCGTCGCCGGTCTGCTCGCCGATCTCGCGCGCGAGATCGGCGAAGCGATCCCTGACCAGGGCGTCGTCGAGGGGCTGATCGCCGTCAGGGCCGAACACCTTGGGAAAATGGGCCGGTTGGATACGGCCGAGCACGACGTTGGCGTCGGTCACCGCGAGCGGGCCGCCGCCCCGGTAGCAGGCCGGCCCCGGGTCCGCGCCCGCCGAGTCCGGCCCTACGCGGTAGCGGGAGCCGTCGAAGTGCAGCACGGAGCCGCCGCCCGCCGCGACGGTGTGGATGTCCAGCATCGGGGCACGCAGCCGGACGCCCGCGATCTGCGTGGTGAAGACGCGTTCGTACTCGCCCGCGAAGTGCGAGACGTCGGTGGAGGTGCCGCCCATGTCGAAGCCGATGACGCGGTCGAAACCGGCGAGCTGCGACATACGGGCCATGCCGACGATCCCGCCGGCGGGGCCGGAGAGGATGGCGTCCTTGCCTCGGAACTGCCCGGCTTCGGCGAGACCGCCGTTGGACTGCATGAACATCAGCCGTACGCCTTCGAGTTCGTCGGCGACGTGTTGCACGTAGCGGCGCAGCACGGGCGAGAGGTAGGCGTCGACGACGGCGGTGTCCCCGCGCGGGACGAGCTTCATGAGCGGGCTGACCTCGCTGGACAGCGAGATCTGCGGGAAGCCGATGCGGGCGGCGAGGCTGCCGACGGCCTGTTCGTGGGCGGGATGCAGGTGGCTGTGCATGCAGACGACCGCGACGGCCCGGATCCCGTCGTCGTACGCCTCCTGGAGGGGGCCGGCAAGGGCGTCCAGGTCGGGCGCGTGCAGGACGGTGCCGTCGGCGGCGATGCGTTCGTCGACCTCGACGACCCGTTCGTACAGCAGCTCGGGGAGTTCGATACGGCGGGCGAAGATGCGGGGCCGGTTCTGGTAGGCGATGCGCAGGGCGTCGCGGAAGCCTCGGGTGGTGACCAGCAGGGTCCGCTCGCCCTTGCGCTCGAGGAGGGCGTTCGTGGCGACCGTCGTGCCCATGCGGACGGCCTCGATGGGATCCTGGGAGCCCTCCAGCAGCTCGCGTACGCCCGCGACGGCCGCGTCGGAGTAGCGCGCCGGGTTCTCCGAAAGGAGTTTGTGGGTCAGGAGGCGGCCGTCCGGGCGTCGCGCGACGATGTCCGTGAAGGTGCCGCCTCGGTCGACCCAGAACTGCCAGCCTGTCACGTCACTACCCCGCTTCCACGCCGCTCACAGCGCCCGCAGGCCGTTGATCACGTCGCGCAGAATACTCTCGTCCACCAGCTCGGCAGGCGGTACAGGCCGGTTCACATGGACGAATTCCCCGTCCACCAGATCACCGATGAGAACCCGTACGACTCCGATGGGCAGGTCCAGTTCGGCGGAGAGCTCGGCCACGGACTGCGGGGCGTCACGGCACAGGTCGACGATGTCCACGTGTTCCGGGGACAGCGTCGAGTCCGCTTCCGGATCGTCCGCCTGCGACTCGGCGACAACCACCGCGATCAGGTCGAGGCGGTGCTGGGCCGCACTGGTGGTGCGGCCGCGCGTCATCGCGTACGGGCGGACGACCGGCCCGGCTTCGTCGTCGAACCAGTGGCTTCTTCCCTGACCCTCAGCGCTCATGCCATCCCACTACCCGCCCGAGGGCAGATCGGTGCGCGGAGCGGTGCCCAGATGCACACCGACCCGCTTGACGAGGAGCGTCATCTCGTAGGCGACCAGGCCGACGTCCGAGTCGGCGTCGGAGAGCACCGCGAGGCAGCTGCCGTCGCCGGCGGCCGTCACGAACAGGAAGGCGTCGTCGAGTTCGACGACCGTCTGCCGGACATTGCCCGCCTCGAAGTGACGGCCCACGCCCTTGGCGAGGCTGTGGAAGCCGGACGCGACGGCGGCCAGGTGCTCGCTGTCCTCGCGGGTCAGGTCCTTGGACACCCCCGTCGGCAGGCCGTCGCCGGAGAGGACGAGGGCCTTGCGGATGCTGGCGACGCGGTCCACCAGGTCGTCGAGGAGCCAGTTGAGCTCGCCGGACTGGTTGGTCGCGGTGTGGCCGGTCGCCTTCGGTGCGGTCATCGACCGTCCCCCTTCGTTCCCTGTGGTGCTGTGCCGCTGTGGGCGTCATCGCCCGCGGCGTTCTCCTGGCGGCCGCGCTGCCAGCCGCGCTGGAGGGAGGCCATTCGGCTGCGTACCTCGTCCGCGTCCCGCTCGGCGAGCTCCGTCCCCTCCTCGGTGCGCCGTGCGGGGCCCTGCCTGAGCTGCGGAGCCAGATTGGCCTGCCGTACGCGCCGGGGCAGCGGCGTCGAGCCGGAGCCGGTCTCCTGCGGGACGGCGGTCGTACTCGAGGCGCTGTCGTCGGGGCCGCTCGATGCGATCGCGGGCCTTCGTGGGCGCCTCGGGAGAGCCGCGGGCTGCGGCCGTTCACCGCGGTCGGGCCCGGCGACGGGCGGCGTGTCGCCACGGTCGCCGATCCGGTCCGGCGTGCCGGGCACCTCACCGCGGGCGGCCGTACCGCGGCGGCGGGTCGGCAGCGGGGCGAGGCCGTTCGGCTCCGGGCGGTTCGGGCCCGCGGAGGGCTCCGGGTCCGCTTCCCCTCGTCGGGACCGCTGCTCGGTGACCGGACGTCCGTGCGAGCTGACCAGCTTGGGTGTCCCGCGGCGGGGCAGCGGGACGGGCCCGCTCACAACGTCGTCCGGATCGGTCTGCTCCGGTCCGCCGTGGATGCCGGCGACCGGGTGGGCGCCGAGCGGGCCCTTCGCCTCGTCCTCGGACTGCGCGAGGGTGCGGCGCGGACGGAAGAGACCGCCGCGTTCGCCGTCCTCCTCGTCGAGTGGATCCGGGAAATCGCTGAGGGCGTCGAGGTCGACGGGGGCCTCCAGCTCGACCGGACCGTCCAGGAGCGAGGCGGGGAGGCCGGACACGCGGACCGGCACCTGGGCGAGGGCGGCGCGGCGCGACTCCTCCAGCTCGGCCTCCTTCGAGGGCGTGGGCCGGTCGAGACGGAACCCGATGCCGTTGGTGTCCGGGACGTCGTCGGTGAGCAGCGCGTCGGGGATGAAGACGACAGCGGTGGTGCCGCCGTACGGCGACGGCTGCAGCGAGACGCGGACGTTCTGCCGCTGGGCGAGCCGGCTGACCACGAACAGACCGAGCCGGTCGGTGTCGGACAGCTCGAACTCGGGCGTCTCGGCGAGTCGGAGGTTGGCGTCCAGCAGGGCGTCGGCGGCCATACCGAGGCCGCGGTCGTGGATCTCGAGGGTGAAGCCGTTGGCGACCCGCTCGCCCAGGACCTGGACGGCGGTGTGCGGCGGGGAGAACACCGTGGCGTTCTCCAGGAGTTCGGCCACGAGGTGGGTGATGTCCGCGACGGCCGGTCCGGTGACGGCGACGCGGGGCAGACGGCGCACCTCGATGCGCTCGTAGTCCTCGACCTCGGCGACGGCGGCACGCACGACGTCCATGAGCTGGACGGGTTTGCGCCACTGCCGGGACGGGGCGGCACCGGAGAGGATCACCAGGCCTTCGGCGTGCCGGCGCATTCGGGTGGTGAGGTGGTCGAGGCGGAACAGGTCGGCGAGTTCGTCGGTGTCCTCGGTCCGGCGTTCCATGGTGTCGAGGAGGGTGAGCTGCTTGTGGAGGAGGACCTGACTGCGCCGGGCGAGGTTGACGAAGACCTCGGAGACACCGGCGCGCAGTTCGGCCTGCTTGACGGCAGCCTCGACGGCGGCGCGCTGCAGGGTGTTGAGGGCCTGGCCTACCTCGCCCATCTCGTTCTTGTCGTACTCCAGGCGCGGAACCTCGGTCTCCACATCGACCTGTTCGCCGGCGGAGAGGCGGCGCATCACGCTGGGCAGTCGCACGCCGGATGCCTCATGGGCCTCCAGGCGCAGCTGCCGCAGATCGCGGATGAGGCCGCGGCCGATGCGCACGGAGAGGAAGAGGGAGAGCAGCAGGGCGAGCAGACCGAGGACGCCGGCGACGGCCGCCTTCAGGATGACGCCCATGGCGACGGGGCTCACGCGGTCCTGATAGCGCGCGCCCGCCTCGTCGTTGAGTTTGCTGAGCTCGTCGAGGACGCTGCCGGCGACGGTGTCCCAGCTCTTGGCGTCGACCGTGCTGGGCCTGCCCGCCTGGGTGGAGATGACGGCTTGTTCGGCGACCCGCAGTGGAGCGGTGGAGGCGTTCCGCCAGAAGCGCTCGAAGCGTTCCCGCTCGGACGAGGGCAGGTCCGCCAGGCTGATGTCGTACATGAGGGTGCGCTGGGCGACGAGATCGGAGACGTCCCGAATCTCCTCGCGCGAGAGCTTCCCGACCACTAGGGCGGAGCTGAGCAACGCGTCCTCGCGGGAGAGCAGTTCGCGGGCGCGGGTCACGTTGAGGAGAGCGCGGGCCTGCTTGTCCATCGCCACGCTGTCGATCCCGTCGAGGGAGCCCAGCAGGGCATAGCAGGGGTCCACGAGGAGGTTGTACTGGTTGAGGGCCGCGGCGCGGGTCACGGTTCCGTCCTCGACGCTGCGGCGCAGAGGGCTGATGCTGTCGAAGGCGTCCAGGACGGCGGTGAGGCGCTCGTTGTCGCCCTCGTCCAGGCCGTCGCGGACATCGGGGTCCTTGGCGTTCTTGCGGATCTCGGCGACGGCGGAGTCGGTGGCGTTCCGGGTGGCCCGCAGTGCGGACAGCGCGTCCGAGGCCCGGCGATCGGCGAGGTAGACCAGCGCCTGGCGGCGTTCCTGCTGCAGGACGCGGACGGCGTCCTCGGTGGAGTAGCCGATCTTCTCGACGAGGGACGACACCGTGAACAGCTGGGCCACACCCCGCCCCGTGAGTACCGTGGCGAAACCCCAGATCGCGGTCAGGGACACCAGCGGCACGAGAAGCAGCGCCACCATCTTCCGGCGGATCGACTTCCCGCGAAAGTGCATGGCCTCCCCCAGCTCAAACCCCCAACCGGTCAGGGGGCACACCTGTGCGTCAACAATTGGCGCGAGCCTACTACCGACGCACAAGTAACTCGAAGGCACATCCGGAATCTGAACTTCCGCACTGGTGACGAGACATGGGGAGTTGTCCGGGCATTGCGGGAGATTGCCTCCCGCAAACAGTCGGCGGCCTCGAAGGCCGATCCGGCCGACCCCTCAGGCCAGTTGGCCGGATTTCTATCCTTCGCGGGAATCTTCGGGACGCGTCGATCGTCCTTCTGTACGGGAAATGGGGGCGGAATGGGCCACAGGAGCCGCATCCCGTCCCCGGGCGGCGTAAAACAGCGCAAGCCGGGCAGTCGCTGGGGAGCCTGGTCTTCGGGACACGGGCGGGCGGTTTGTCGGCGGTGGGGAGTGACACGGTGATGGGCACGGCGGAGCGGCACGAGACGCCCGAGGGCGGAGCGACTGCGCATATGACGGCGCGGCCCGGCCCCGAAGCGCTGGATCGCGACATTCCCGTGGGCGGACTCGAGTCGACGGGCGGCCGAGAGGTTCGGATGGGCGTGAGTGCGGTGAGGGCGGACGAGCGAGACGTTTCGGCCGGCTCCGACGGCAAGGGGTCGATGAGCGGGAGAACGGCCACGGCCGTCGACGGCGGGGCGGCCGAACTACCGTCGCTGTACCGGCCGTTGTGGGTGGAGGAGCCCGCCCGACGGCGCCGGATGCCCGATCCGGTGCGCACCTCGGCGGTGCGGGCGGTACTGATCATCGCGGTGACGATGATCCAGGCGATGGTGGCCTTCCTGTGCACCCTGGCGGAGTCGTGGCTGGCGTTCCCGATGGTGATCAGCAGCGTGGTCAGCACGGTGGTGGCCACCTGGGGCGCCCTCGATGTCTGGGTCACCCGCCAGGTGTGGAACCAGCGCCACGGCGTGGTCTCGACGCCGAGCAGCACGGCGCGCGCTTTGCGACGCGAGCGGCGCCGGGCGCGACGGCAGGCACGGGAGGCCGAGCGCACTCAGGAGCGAATACGCCGCCGGGGCGGGGCCGGCCAGTTGTCGCACTCCTGAGCAGGGCGGGACGGCGCCGCGGGGAGAAGCGGGAGACGTAGTACATCTGGCGCGACACGTGCCGTTCACCGCAAGGTTGGTTCGATCGATCCGCCTCAGTGATCCCGGCACCCGCAGGCGCCTCCCCCTCCCCGGCCCACGAGGAGTCCGCTCATGTCATCCACGGAGCAGTCGACCGACCCCCACCGTCACGACGACGCCGAACTCGCCGAGTTCGGATACCGACCCGAACTCAGGCGCACGCTCGGCAACTTCCACACCTTCGCCGCCGGAATCAGCTACATCTCGATCCTGACGGGCACGTTCCAGCTGTTCTACTTCGGCTACGGCAGCGGCGGCCCCGCCTACTGGTGGTCGTGGCCGATGGTCTTCGTCGGCCAGTTCATGGTCGCCCTCTGCTTCGCGGAGCTGGCCGCCCGCTACCCCGTGGCGGGCTCGGTCTACAACTGGTCCAAGAAGGTGGGCAATCCGCATCTGGGCTGGCTCGCCGGCTGGATGATGTTGATCGCCTCCATAGTGTCCATATCGGCCGTGGCGCTCGCCTACCAGTTGACGCTCCCCCAGATCTCGTCGGCCTTCCAGCTCGTGGGCGACGGGACGGGTACGTATGACGTGGCGACCAACGCGGTCGTCCTGGCGGCGGTGTTGATCCTGTTCACCACGTTGGTGAACGCCTTCGGGGTCAAGCTGATGGCGAGGATCAACACAGCGGGCGTGTTCATCGAGTTGATCGCCACCGTCGTGCTGATCGTCCTGTTCGCCGTCCACATCACACGCGGCCCGCAGGTGGTGTTGGAGACGAACGGCACGGGTGCGGACCACGGCGCCGGATACCTCGGCGCGTTCCTCGTGGCCTCGCTGGCGTCCGCGTACGTCATGTACGGCTTCGACACGGCCTCCTCGCTCGGCGAGGAGTGTCTGGACCCGTCCCGCAACGCGCCGCGCGCCATCATCCGGGCGATCGTCGCCTCCTTCGTCCTGGGTGGCCTGATCCTGCTGCTGGCGCTGATGAGCGTCTCCAGCCTGAGCGGCGAGAAGCTGTCGACGGACGGCCTGCAGTACGTCGTGCTCGACGTACTCGGCCCGACGGCCGGCAAGGCGATGCTGTGGTGCGTGCTGATCGCCGTCACGGTGTGCGCCCTGGCGGTCCACACGGCGGCGATCCGGCTGGCGTTCGCGATGGCCCGGGACAACAATCTGCCGGCGTCCTCGCTGCTGGCCCGGGTCAGTCCACGCTTTCAGACGCCGGTGCTGCCGACCGTGATCATCGGGGTCCTGGCGCTGGCGATCCTGGTGGTCAACATCCGCCAGCCGCAGATCTTCACCGTCGTGACCAGCATCGGCATCATCATGATCTACCTCGCCTACCTCGGTGTCACCGCGCCGATGCTGGTGGCCCGGCTGCGCGGGAAGTGGCAGCCCGCGGGCGACGGCAAGTTCTCCCTGGGTCGGTGGGGACTGCTGGTCAACATCGTCGCCGTGGTGTGGGGCGCGGGCATGACGATCAATCTGATCTGGCCGCGCGCCTCGGTCTACAACGCGACGGCCCCCTACCACTGGTACTTGCGCTGGGGCGCGGTGCTCTTCGTCGCGGTCATCGCGGGTGGTGGCTTCGCGTACTACTGGTTCGTCCAGCGGCACAGGACGGGAGTCCTCGCCGAGCACCGCCTGGACACCACGGAACCGAAACAGGACGCCTGATCAGCTGGTCGTCGGTGCGGGACGTTTGAACATTCGCGTAGCCGTGATCTCGCTGTGCACCGCTTCCCCGGCCGGGGTCTGCTGCGGCAGTCCCGGCCGCAGGTGTTCCTCGACGCTGATGTACTTCAGCCCGGCGCGGAGGTCTGCGTCGTTGCGCAGTCGGATGACCAGGGGGAACTCAGCCAGCGCGGTGGTGTCGAACAGGCCGGTGGTGTAGAGGAGTTGGACGCCCAACGCGTCCGACACGGCGCGCTGGAGCTCCAGCAGGTAGGTCGCGTTGGCGCGTCCGATGGGGTTGTCCAGGAACAGCGTGCCGGCGTGCCGGTGCTTGTCCCGGCCCCGGTCGTTCGACCGCAGGGCGGCCATCGTGCAGTACAGGGCGATGGCCGCCGTGAGGAGCTGACCACCGGAGAACACGTCGCCCATCTGCCCGACGGGCACTCGCTCCGCGCGCAGAACGGCATCGGGCTTGAGGATCTCGACGGCGACGCCCTTCGGCTGCAGCGCCGCGGCGACGCCTCGCAGCAGCAGGGACATCCCGTCCCGCCTCAGGTCCGAGTTCTTCTTCACCGCCGCGCGCGTCGCCTCGTCGATGACCTCACCGAGGCGTTCGGTGAGCGTGGCCTGGTCGGGCTCCTCGAACCGGATGCGCAGGAACTCCTGCCCGGACCACTCGCCGAGCCCCTCGGGCAGCCGGGAGAGCCGCTGGGCGGACCGCAGGGTCGCCAGCGCCGATTCGACCAGCCCGCGCAGCCGGTCCACGATCGAGTCGCGGTTGCGCTCCAGTTGCGCCAACTCGTCGGTGAGCACGCGGAGTCGGGGGGCAAAGGCATCCGCCCACTTCTGCGCGTGTTCGGGCAGCGCCGAGGCGGGCAGCTCGCGGATCTGCTGGCGGGCGGGGGTGCGGACCTGCTCGTAGCGCGTGGAGTTGGCATGCCGGACGAGCACGTCGCTCGCCTCGCGCACGGCGGCCTCGGCTGCGGACAGGTCGGCTGCGCAGCCGCGCAGCGACCGGCGGGCCTCGGCGGCGGACTGCCTGGCCTCCTCCGGGCTGCCGGGATACGGCTCCGGCGTCTCCTGCTCGTCGTCCGCCGTGTGTTCCCGCAACAGGTCGCGCAGCATCGCGGCGATCTCGTCGAAGCCGCCCGCCGCGTCCTCGGCGGCGCGGTGCGCTTCGAGGAGCTCCGCGTGTGCCTCGCGGGCCTGGGTCAACGCCTCGGTGCGGGAGGCGAGTTCGGCGGTCGCCGTGCGCAGCAGTGCCTGGGCGTGCTCGGCGTCACGTGGCTGGAGTTCCTCGGACAGCTCGGTGTGTGTCTCGCCGTCCTCGGGCGCGTGCCGCTCGGCCTCGCCGCGCAGCCGGCCGAGCTGCTCGCTGGCGCTGGACATGCGGGTCTCCAGGAGCTGGACCAGCTCCTCCGCGCGCGCGGCGGCCGCCTGCCGGGAGGGCCCGTCGGAGCCGTCGGGCGACTGAAGGAGCTGCTCGGCCCGGGTACGGACCTTGTTGCTCAGCCGGTCCAGTTCCGCGCGGGCCGCGCTCTCGTCGCTCTCCGCGCGGGCCTGCTCGGCGCGCAGGTCGGCGCCGACGCCGACCTTCTCGTACACCTGGGAGGCCGCACGGTACGCCTCGCGGAGCGCGGGCAGGGACGCCTTCGGGGCATCCGCGTCCGTGTCCGGTACGTCATCGGGGGCGCCCGCGATCTCCGAGCGCTCGGCGCGCAGGGCGCGCGCGGTACGGCGCGCGTCGTCGGCAGCGCGCTGGGCGGCACGCCGGTCCTCGTCGGCGGCGCGGGCGCGCTCCAGGCAGACCTGGGCGCGGGCCTCGGACTCGGTGGCCTCGTCGGCGAGTTCGCGCAGCTTGACCTGCCAGCCGGCCCGCTCACGCAGCCGGAAGGCCAGCCCGGCCAGGGCGTCGGCGGCGCGCCGTGCCTTCTGTGCGGCCTCCTGTCGCTCGTCGCGGACCTGAGCGGCCTCGGCGGCGGCTTCGTCGGCCTCGGCCCGCACGGTCCGTGCCTCGGCCAGCTCGGCCTCCGACTCCTCGGCGAAGGCGCGCGAGTCCTGGGCCGCCCGCGCCAGCTCGACCAGTTGCCCGGCCGGGCAGCCCGTCCGCCACGAGGCGAGCCGCGCCGCCAGCTCCCGGTCCTTGCCGAGCCGCGCGGCGAGCGTGCGGATCTCCTCGTCGCGCTCGGTCGCCCGCGCGCGCAGGGCGTGCCGCTCCTGGTCGGCGGCGTGCTCGTCGTGCATGGCCGGGTTCGGCGGTACGAGGAACACATCAGGATCGGGGCCGCCCTGTGCATCGGCGGCCGGGGTCGGGGCGAGCAGGGCCGCTGCCGTACCGACCGCCACGGCGGACCGGGGCAGCAGGGCCGCGTCGCCCAGCACCTCGCGGGCACGCGCGTGCGTGTCCGGGTCGGTGATGATCACGCCGTCGACCAGTTCGGGCCGGGCGGCCAGCACGCGCGCGTGGTCGGCGGGGTCGACGGCCTGGGCGAGGTAGCGCCAGCCCGGGAGGGCGGGGATGCCCTGTTCGCCGAGGAACTCCACGGTGGCCAGCACGTCGGGGCCGGGCGGCAGCAGCCCGCCGTCACCGAGCGCGCCGAGGATCCGGGAGTCGTCGGCGGCTGCCGTACGCAGCTCGAAGAGCTGCCGCTCGGCGGCGGAGACGGCGGCGTCGAGCAGTTCGCGCAGTTCGTCGGCGAAGCGGTCGAGCTCCTCCGGGGTGAGCGCGGCTTCGGCGAGGGCACCCGGGGCGGCCTGTGCGGCGTCCTGCGCGGTCGCGCTTGCCTTGCCGTCGTCACCCGCGCGAGGGGCAGGCACGGACCCGCGCTTCACACCGGACTCTCCGGTCAGGCTGAGCAGTTCGGCGAGCCGCTCCTCCGCCGCCAGCCCTTCGGCTAGGCGGCGCTCTGCGTCGTAGGCACGCTCTGCGGCGCTCGCGGCGTCGGCAGCGCGGGCCGCCGTCAGCTCCGCGCGGGACTCGGCCGAGGCCGCCTCGCGCGCGTGCTCCGAGGCACGCCGGGACGCGTCACGGGCGGTGTCCCAGGCGGCGACGGCCGTCTTCTCGGCGTCGCTCGCGGCGAGGGCCGCGCGGGCCGGGTCGGCGTCGGGGGCGCTGTCGTCGAGCCAGCCCGCTCGGACGGCCTCGGCGGTCTCCTGCTCGACCTCGGACAGCCGTTGCCGCAGATGCCCGGCCTCACTGCGGGCCCGCTGCGCATCGGTGGCGGCGGCGGTGGAGTCGCGGTACGCGGACTCGCCGACCTCCTGGAGCGCTGCGGACCGCTCCTCCCCCTCGTTGGCGAGGGTCTCGGCGCTATCCGCGGCCGCGTGCAGGGCCCGTACGAGATCGACGGCGGCCTTGGCACGGGCGGCCAGCGCGGGGGCCGCGTCCCGCTCGGCCTCCTGGATCGCGGCGGACACACGCGCGACACGGTCGGCTGCCGCACGGTGCCGCAGCACGGCCTCGGCGGCCTGCCAGGCGGAGTGCAGGGTACGCGCGTCGGCCAGCTCACGCTTCTGCGCGGCCGCCGACTTTTCGGTCGCCGCGAGCGCCAACGAGGCGTGCCGGTAGGCGAGTTCGGCAGCGATCAACGCGCTGCGCTCCCGCGCCGCCTCGGTGTGGGTGACGGCGTAGGCGGCGGCGGTGACCCGCTGGGCGAGGTCGGAGGCGCGCACGCGCTCCTGGAGGCCCCGTGCGGACAGCCGCCGGGCCAGGGTCCGGGTCCTTCGCTCGGCACCGGCGTGGATGTCGCGCGCGCGTGAGCGCGCGTCGGCGGCCTCGACGATCCGTCCGAGCAGGTCCACGGACCCGGCGGTGAAGTCCCGTTCGGCCATCAGCTCGGCGCGCCGGCCCAGCTTGTTGCCGAAGCCGCTGACCAGGTCGGCGAGGCCGTCGGTGTCCCGCGTGTCCGTCACGGCGCGCAGCAGCAGGTCGGTGAAGTCGGAGTCCTTCTTGACCGCGAAGAGGCCGGCGGCCTCACCCTCGTCGGCGTTCATCTCCCGCTGGTAGCGGAAGAGTTCGGGGTCGAGGTGAAGGTCGCCGAGGTGCTCGATCCAGCGGTCGTGGATCTCCTCCCAGTGCACCTCCAGATGCGGATACGCCTTGCCCGCCTCGGTGATGGCGTCCCGGAAGCCCTTCATGGTGCGACGGCGCCCCTGCGCACCCGACTGGCCCTCGACGGACGGCCTCACGGCGGTGGCCTCGGCGACGGGCAGGTTGTCCAGCGACAGCCCGGGCCCCGGGCGGAAGGAGTACCAGGCCTCGGCGAACTTCCGCGGGTCGTTGGAGACCTGGCGCCCGCGCCATTCACTGACCTTGCCCACCACGACACACTCGCCGGTGAGCGTGTGCTGCCACTCCAGCGCGACATGCCCGCAGTCGTCGGCGAGCAGGAACTTCCGCAGCACGCCGGAGCTGGCGCCGCCAAGGGTGTTGCGGTGGCCCGGCAGCATCACGGAGAAGATCAGCTTGAGCAGGACCGACTTGCCGCCGCCGTTCTCCAGGAAGAGCACCCCGGCGGGCGCCGGCCGGCGCGGCGGACCGACAGGCTCCTCCTCGAAGAACTCCGCCTGCGTGGGGGCGGGGTCGGGCACGGGCTCGCCCACACCGCGCAGGTCCAGCACGGTGTCGGCGTAGCGCGCACCGGCCGGACCGATGGAGTAGAGGCGGACCCGGGACAGCTCGTACATGGCGGACTCTCGTAAGTCTTCGGCTAAGTCTTGGTCGATCAGGGGAGTTCGGGGACGTCAGGAGGAGTGGAACGGCAGCCCGGCGTCGGCCACCAGTTCCAGGTCGTCCGTGTCCTCGGCGGGCAGCAGGGTCGGCGTGCCGTCGGTGACCGGGACCACGCCCAGCTCCAGCAGCTCGGCCATGGCGGCGCTGCCCGCCATGTCACGCACCTGGAGTTGGTAGCGGGCGGTCGTGCGGTACGTGCCGCCGTTGTCGTCGCCGGTGCGCTGCAGGAACCCGGAGTCGGTGAGAAAGGCGGCCGCCTTGCCGACGATGCCGGTGGTCGAACCGGCGAGTCTGCGCGCGTCCTTGGTGGCGCCGGTGGCACTGCGTCTCACCCAGATACGCCAGGCGGCCTCCAGCCCGGGCGCGTCCGTCGCCGGGTCGGTGTTCTCGCCCCGTTCCTCGGCACGCTCCTCCAGCCGCCGGCAGGCCTGCCGGACGAAGGCGTCGACGCCGTTGACCGTCACGCGTCCGATGTAGCCGTCGTCGGCCAGGTCCTCGGGCCGCGGGAACGCCATGGCGGCGACGGCGAGATGGGCCAGTCCGTGCAGGAAGCGGTCGCTGCCGTCGGCGGACGTACGACGCGCGTAGTCGCCCATGCGGACGGCGAACACGGAGTCCTCGGCGGCGGTCACGGCCATCCCCGCGCGGGGGGACACCTCCAGGACCACGAGCCCGAGCCCCGCGGCCACGGCATCCGCGAGTCGCGCGAACGGCGGGTCCTCGCGGTACCGCCGGAGCAGCTCCGCGTACTCCTGGTCCCGTGCGGGCTGCAACTTGGGCTGCAGCCCGAACGCGACGAGCCGAGCCGCGTCGGCGGCGTCGGCGGGCGTGACGGCGGCGGGCGCCGACGGGGCGGAGGGCTCCGTGTCACTCCACTCGACGTGCTCGCTCACGGTTGGTGCTCCTTGCTCCGCTGTCGCTCACTCATGCTGCTTCCGTCCTGTCGGCGGCCATCCCGGCCGCGTCCAGCAGGGCCGTCCCCACGATCAGGTCGGCCCCGCCGAACTCGGGATCGTCCAGCTCCGTCCCGTCGTCCACGGCGAACAGCAGCTTCTCCTCGCCCTGCCGATAGGCGGTCCCGACAGGGGGACTTGCCGCGTGAACGGCCATCAACGCCACGAGATACGGAAGGTCCGGGTCCTGGCGACGCGCCTGAGCCAACAGGCCCGACAACCGGCGGGGCGCATCTGGCGGCAGGTCCAGCAGTTCCGTCGCCGCGGCCAGCTGTTCCTCGCTGAACCGGCTGTCGTCCGGCGTCGCGATGAGGTCGGGCTCGGGCATCTCCGCTCCGAGGTGCTCGCGCTCCACGGGCGGCGTCAGCAGTATGTCGACGAGGTCGCCGACCCGCACGGACAGCGGCGTACGCATGCCCGTCCCGCGCGCGAAGAAGGCGTCCGTGACCCGGACGGCCTGCTCCAGGGGCAACGGCAGGACGGGGGCGAGGAGATGGCCGTACAAATCCGTCCCCGACGTCGTCATCGGTGTCGCGAAGGCCTGCCGGTCCTGCTCTGCGCGGAACAGGGGGCCGGCCTCCAGCAGGCGTGACTGCAGCTGCGTGTGCCGTCGGATGCAGTCCTTGACGATGTCGACGAGCTCGGCCGCGCGGCGCTTGTGCTCCGCGTCCTCGGTCTCGTCGCGGGCCTTGCGGATGTTGGTGAGGATCGCGTTCTCGTGGCGGTACCGGTCGGCGACGTGGTCGAGCGCCTCGGCGATCATGTCCGGTACGGAGTTCAGCCAGTCGACCGACCGGACGTTGCGCCGGGTCGCGTCGAGGGCCCTGCGGAGCGTCTCCGAGTACTGCACGGTCCGGTACCGGGCCTGCTCGGCGGCCAGTTGCGCGTCGGCGAGGCGGCCGCGGTTGATCAGGACCTCCAGCTTGACCTCGGCGGCGATCTGGGCGCTGGTGACATCGGTGTCGAGGGCGCCGACGAGGACGTTGACCGCCTCGTCGGTCGTCCGCAGGTACACCGTGCCGCCCGGCCCCGGCACCTCCTCGATCAGCTTGAAGTCGTAGTCACGGCGGACATAGCTGCCGTCCGGCGCGAACGTGCCGTACACGGCCCTGAAGCCGCGGTCCACGCTGCCGACGTTGATCAGGTTCTCCAGGACCCAGCGGGCCACCCGCTCGTGCTCGGTGACGGGGCGCCGCGGGGCCTGGGCGGCGATGCGGGGGATGAGCCGGGCGACGATCTGGTCGTGGTCGGCGCCCGTGTCGAAGTCCATGTTGAGCGTGACCAGGTCGATGGCGGCGAGCGCCACCTCGGCCATGCCGTACACCGAGTACTCGCCCGCGAGGTTGGCCTTGCGCGCGTCGAGGTCGTGCAGCGGCGCGGTGCAGGCGAGCGCGCGCAGCCGCCGCGCCAGCCCCTCGTCGGCGGCCGGGCCCGGAGCAGGGCGCGGCCCCGCGCTGAGCTGGGGCGGAACACGGTCCGTCGATGCGGGTGAAGTCACGGTGCACAGACTAGGTCCTCGGTCTGACAACGACCCAAACGACGCAGATGCGCCCGGGCGTCACGGATGTCACACCGAGGCGGCTCAGGCGCTAGCCGTCGTCCCCGACGCGACGCCTGTACACCTCCACGACCCGCTCCAGCGAGTCGCGCAGGTACACGGCGAGCAGCCTTTCGGCCTCCGCCCTGTCCCCCGTCTCCAGTGCCTGCAGGATCTGCTGGTTTCTGGCCAGGTACGGCTCGTGCAGCCGGCGCGGGTCGTCCACCACGTGGAACGCCAGGCGCAGCTCCGCGAAGACACTGCGCATCAGTTCGTCGGTACGGTCACTGCCCGCGAGGGCGACCAGCTCACGGTGGAAGTGGATGTTGGCCGTACCCAGCGCTTTCCAGTCACCTTCGCGCGTCGCCCGCTGCCCCTGCGCCACGGCCTCGGCAAGGCGGTCGACGTCGTACGGCGGCTCCCCGAGCCCTCGCACGACCGCACACTCGACGAGCCCGCGCGTGCGGTAGATGTCCTCGACGTCCTCGACGGTCAGCACCCGGACGAAGACGCCCCGGTTCAGCTCGTGCACGAGCAGGCGTTCATGCGTGAGCAGCCGGAACGCCTCGCGCAGCGTGTTGCGGGAGACGCCGAGCGCGCCGCCGATGCTGTCCTCCGACAGCCGGGTGCCGGGTGGGAAGAACCCCTCCGCGATGCGGCTCCGGAGGATGTCCGAGACACGCTCCGCGGTGCTGGTGCGGCCCAGGAGGGCGCGGTCCTCGGCGAGTGAGGTCAGCTGCTCTGCCATGCCGGAATTCAATCGCAGATTACAAGAACGAAACAACATGGGTATTGAGGGATCGTTGAACGATCCCCTACGGTGCTACGAACCGGCACGGCTCAGTCCCCAGCGCCCTCCGTCCCCCCTCTCTGCGAGGTGCCCATGAGCTCGACCCCTCCACCGCAGGCCCTGACAGACGCCCACCCCACCACTGACGAACGCGCCGCCGACGACGGCGCGTTCGGCTGGTTGCGCGCCCTCGGCCCGCGCGGCCGCCGCGCCTTCGCGGGCGCTTTCGGCGGATATGCCCTGGATTCGTACGACTACTTCACACTGCCGTTGAGCATGGTGGCGCTGGCCGCCTACTTCGGCCTGGACAGCGGTCAGACCGGCCTCTTCACCACCGTCACGCTCGTGGTCTCCGCGGTCGGCGGCGCGCTCGCGGGTGTGCTGGCGGACCGGATCGGCCGGGTCAAGGCGCTGATGATCACGGTCATCACCTACGCGGTCTTCACCGTGGCCTGCGGCTTCGCGCCCAACTACGAGTGGCTGCTGGTCTTCCGCGCCCTCCAGGGCCTCGGCTTCGGTGGCGAATGGGCGGTCGGCGCGATCCTCGTGGCCGAGTACGCGACCGCCAAGCACCGGGGCCGCACGCTCGGTGCGATCCAGAGCTCGTGGGCGGTCGGCTGGGCACTGGCCGCGATCATGTACACGCTGGTCTTCTCGCTCGTCGACGAGGACCTCGCCTGGCGCGTGATGTTTTGGACCGGCGCGCTGCCCGCGCTGCTCGTGATCTGGATGCGGCGCCGCGTGCACGACGCCCCGGAGGCGGTGGCCGTGCGTGAACAGAGCGCCGGGAAGGGGTCGTTCGCGGCGATCTTCAAGCCCGGTCTGCTGCGTACGACGATCTTCGCGGGGCTGCTCTCCACCGGCGTCCAGGGCGGTTACTACACCCTCGCCACCTGGGTGCCGACCTACCTCAAGACCGAGCGCGACCTGTCGGTCGTCGGCACCGGCGGCTATCTGACGTTCCTGATCTCGGGCGCCTTCATCGGCTATCTGACCGGCGGTTACCTCACCGACCGGCTGGGCCGGCGACGCAACATCTGGCTGTTCGCGCTGCTGTCGGCGGTCTGCATCCTGGCGTACGCCAACATCCCCAGCGGCGCCAACACCCTGCTCCTGGTGCTCGGATTCCCGCTCGGGTTCTGCATGTCGGCGATCTTCAGCGGCTTCGGGTCCTACCTGAGCGAGCTGTACCCGACGGCGGTGCGCGGCACGGGACAGGGCTTCACGTACAACACCGGCCGCGCCGTGGGCGCGATCTTCCCGACCACGGTCGGCTTCCTTGCCGACAGCTGGGGTGTGGGCGGCGCGCTGGTCTTCGGTGCGATCGGCTACGGCATCGCCGCACTGGCCCTGCTCGGACTGCCGGAGACGCGCGGGAAGGAGCTGGTGTGAACCGTATGGAGGAGCGCCCGCTCACCGTCGGCCCGGACGACCGTCCGCTCACCGTCGCGTCGGACGACCGCCCGCTCACCCTCGTCGACGAGCACGCGCACGCGTGGAGCCCGAAAACGGCACGGGCCCGATTCCGGGAGGGCCTGACCGGTCCCACGGCCGGGGTCGCGGCGGGCCACACCCAGGTCAACCTGATCTCGGTGCCCGTCGACTGGGCGTACGACATGCTGCTGTTCTGCCAGCGCAACCCCAAGCCCTGCCCCGTACTCGACGTCACCGACGCCGGTTCCTGGACGAGCGTCCTCGCCGACGGCGCCGATCTGCGCACCGACCTGCCGCGTTACCGGGTATGGGAGGACGGCGAGTTGGTGGACGAGCCGACGGACGTGCGTGCCCACTGGCGGGGTGACCTGGTGTCGTTCCTGATCGGCTGCAGCTTCACCTTCGAGTGGACGCTGGCCGCGGCGGGCGTCCCGATCCGCCACGTCGAGCAGGGCCGCAACGTCCCGATGTACGTGACCAGCCGCCAGTGCCGTCCGGCCGGGAGGCTGCGTGGACCGATGGTGGTCTCCATGCGCCCGGTGCCACCGCAGCACCTGTCGGCGGCGCTGCGGGAGACCAGCCTCCTCCCGGCCGTGCACGGCAGCCCCGTGCACTGCGGCGACGCCTCGGCGCTGGGCATCGCCGACCTGGGCCGCCCGGACTTCGGCGATCCGGTGGACGCCGAGCCCGACGACATCCCGGTGTTCTGGGCCTGCGGAGTGACACCGCAGGCCGCGGTGATGGCCTCGCGCCCGCCGTTCGCCATCACCCACGCACCGGGGCAGATGTTCCTGACCGACGCCCGCGACGAGCAGTACCGCGTCGTCGCCTGACGGAAGAAACAACGGACGCATGACCTCCATCGATCTCAACGCCGACCTCGGCGAGGGCTTCGGCCGCTGGCAGCTCACCGACGACGAACGGCTCCTGTCGGTCGTCACGAGCGCCAACGTGGCCTGCGGCTTCCACGCGGGGGACGCGGCCACCATGCGGCGGGTGTGCGAGCTGGCGGCCGCGCGCGGGGTGCGGATCGGCGCCCAGGTCTCCTACCGGGACCTGGCAGGGTTCGGGCGGCGCGCCATGGACGTGCCGCCCGCCGAGCTGGCGGCCGAAGTGGCCTACCAGATCGGCGCCTTGGAGGTCTTCGCGCGAGCGGCGGGCACGCGCGTGTCGTACGTCAAACCGCACGGCGCGCTCTACAACCGCGTCGTGCACGACGAGGAGCAGGCCGGCGCGGTCGTCGACGGCGTGCTCCTGGCGGACGCCGCGCTGCCCGTGCTCGGCCTGCCCGACTCCCGGCTGCTGGAGGTGGCCGCCAAGGCCGGGCTCCCGGCCGTCGAGGAGGCGTTCGCGGACCGTGCTTACACCGACCAGGGCACACTCGTCCCGCGTGGCCAGGACGGCGCCGTGGTCACCGACCCGGAGACCGTCGTGGAACGCTCCATCGGTCTGGCCCGCTCGGGCGTGGTCACCTCGCACTCCGGGGCAGAGGTAGCGGTACGCGCGCGTTCCCTGTGCCTGCACGGGGACACGCCCGGCGCCGTCGAGCTGGCCCGACGGGTTCGGGCGCGGCTGGAGGAGTCGGGGGTCCTGGTGGAGGCCTTCGTATGAGGGCGCTGCCCGTCGGCGACGACGCCCTGCTCGTCGAGGTGAACTCGGGCGAGGAGGCGCGGGCACTGCACGCGGAGCTGCTGCGCCGCCGTGCCGAGGGCTCGCTGTCGGTCCGTGAGATCGTCCCCGCGGCCCGCACGGTCCTGCTCGACGGCCTCGCCGCACCGTCCCGCGTGGCCTGCGAGCTGGCCATGTCCGAAGTGCCGCCCGCTCCCCCACGCGCGCGTGACGTCGTCGAACTCCCGGTGCGCTACGACGGCCCCGACCTGGCGGACGTCGCCGCGCACTGGGGCGTCTCCGCGCACGACGTGGCCCGTATCCACGCGGACATCGAGTTCAGCGTCGCCTTCTGCGGATTCGCCCCCGGGTTCGGCTATCTGACCGGTCTGCCGCCGCGCTACGACGTCCCGCGCCGGGCCACTCCGCGCACGGCCGTCCCCGCCGGTGCGGTGGCGTTGGCGGGCCCGTACACGGGCGTGTACCCGCGCTCGTCGCCGGGCGGCTGGCAGCTGATCGGCACCACGGACACCGTGCTGTGGGACCACACGCGCGTGCCGGCCGCGCTGCTGTCGCCAGGCACGCGCGTGCGCTTCGTTCCGGTGGGGAGCTCATGACCGACCGCGCCTTCTCCGTCGTACGCGCCGGGGCGCTCACCACCGTCCAGGACCTCGGCCGTGCCGGGCACGCCCACCTCGGTGTGCCGCGCTCGGGTGCGCTGGACGGGCCGGCGGCGGCGCTGGTCAACCGTCTGGTGGGCAACGCCCCCGAGGCGGCGGTACTGGAGACCACGCTGGGCGGCTGCGCGGTGCGGCCTCGCTCCACAGTCACCGTGGCGGTCGGTGGCGCCCCGTGCCGGGTCACGGTGAACGGACGCCCGGTCGCGTGGGGCGCTCCGGTGCGCGTGCCCGCCGGCGCGCTCCTGGACGTCGGCGCGGCGGACTCCGGCGTACGCAGCTATGTGGCCTTCTCCGGCGGCATCGCCGTCGAGCCGGTCCTGGGCAGCCGTTCCACGGACCTGCTGTCCGGCCTCGGCCCACCGCCGCTCACGGACGGCGCGGTGCTGCCCCTGGGCAGGCCGACGCGGCTCCACGCGCGCGTGGACGTCGCGCCGCAGCCGGCGCCGCCTGCCGAGCTGGTGCTGCGTGTCACGCTGGGCCCGCGCGACGACTGGTTCACCCCGGCGGCCGTGCGTGCCTTCACCACCCGCGCGTACAGCGTCTCCGCCGCGAGCAACCGCATCGGGCTGCGCACCGAAGGCCCCGCCCTGGAACGGGCGCTCACCAGCGAACTCCCCAGCGAGGGCGTGGTCCTGGGCGCGGTCCAGGTTCCGCCCGACGGCCGACCGGTCGTGTTCCTGGCCGACCATCCGACCACGGGCGGCTACCCGGTGATCGCCGTCGTCCGCGCGGCCGACCTCCCGGCCGCCGCACAGGCGGTACCGGGCACCCCGATCCGCTTCGTGGCCGTACGCCACCGCTGACGCGCCCCCTCCCGCCACGCACGCGTGGGCAACGCCGTCTCCCACACGCGTGGGCAACGCCACCCCCGCCACGCACGCGCGCGCTACGCCGCCTCCGGCGCGGGCTGCGGCTCCGGGACCAAGCGACGGTCGGACAGGGGCAATCCCTCCGGCAGGGGCCGGTGCTCAGGCACCGCCCGATGATCGGTCAACACCATGGGCTCGGCCGCCGGACGCGGCTCGGGCCATCCCTTCCACTCGGGCATCCCCACGCTGTCGGGCATCCCCACGCTGTCGGGCATCCCCATCCACTCGGGCGCCGACAGCCCGGCCAACGCCATGGAGACCCCGTGTGCCGCTCGCCGGTCGAGCCGGTCGGTGGTGCCCTTCGCGCGGTGCCGCATCTCGACGGCGGCGAGGCGCACCAGCTGCGGCAGCAGGTCGTTGCACCGCCGGATCACCCAGGCGGTACCCGCCGTGGCCAGCCACAGCAGGCTCGCCGACTTGGTGGGCGGCGGGAACTCGGGCTCGGGCGAGGGCGCGGTCTGCGTCGCGAGGCCCCTGTGCGCCAGCATCGCGTGGAAGCGCAGGGCGATCTGCCGGTGCCCGCGCTCCCCGGGATGCAGCCGGTCCGAGCTCCACATCGAGCGTTCCATGATCCAGTCGTCGTCGACCGCGTGCAGATGCACCGCCCCGTACCGCTCGGACAACGTGTGGACCACATGGTTGACGGCCCGCTGCCGCCGAGCCAGCGGGTTGCCCAGGATGCCCGGCAGTCCCAGCATCGTGCCCGGGTCGGGCAGGCAGGCCGTGAGCACGGCCGTGCCCTGACGGGTGAAGGAGGCGTAGACCTTGTCGAGGCGTTCCGCGATCTTCTCGATGTCGAAGGTGCTGCGCAGTGTGTCATTGACGCCCACGAGGACGGACGCGACGTCCGGACGCAGGGTCAGCGCGGCGGGCAGCTGGTTCTCCAGCACGTCCCGCGTCTGTGCCCCGCTGACCGCGAGGTTGGTGAACTCGGCGCACGGTTCGGACAGCCCGCCGGCGAGCAGCGCGGCCCAGCCGCGCCACCCGTTCCCGACGGGATCGCCCACCCCCTCGGTCAGCGAGTCACCGAGGGCGACGTAGCGGAGCGGTCTCATGCCGCGCCCTCCGCACGCACGAAGGGACGCGCCGGCACCGCGGCGTCGTGCGCGGTGAGGAAGGCGTCCACCGCCGCGCCCCACCCGAAGCACTCCGCACGCGCGCGTGCCACCTCGCGGCGCTCGCGCTCGGGACGGTCGAGGAGCATCTCCACGGCGTCCGCGAAGGCGTCGCCGTTGTCCGCCGCGGTGGCCCCGGCGGCACCGATCACCTCGGGCAGCGCGGAGGACGCGCTCGCCACGACGGGCGTACCGCAGGCCATGGCCTCCAGCGCGGCGAGCCCGAACGTCTCGGCGGGCCCAGGGGCCAGGCACACGTCGGCGGAGGCCTGGAGCGCGCCGAGCAGGCTGCGGTCGGCGACATGACCGAGGAAGGTCACCGGCAGGTCCCGCTCCTGCGCCCGCTGTTCGAGCCGCGGGCGCAGCGGGCCGTTCCCGGCCACCACGAGCACGGCGCGCACTCCACGCCGGCGCAGGGACTCCAGGGCGTCCAGCGCGGTGCCGGGCCGCTTCTCCACGGAGAGCCGGGAGCACATCACCAGCAGCGTCTCGTCCGCACGCGCGTGCGTGGCGCGCAGCGCGGCGTCACGCAGGGTGGGACGCCGGTTCATCAGGTCGACGCCCAGCGGGGCCCGTACGACGTTACGGGCGCCGATCCGCACGAACTCCCGCTCGGCGAACTCGGTGGTGCACACGACCCTGGAGTACGTGTGGGCCGTACGGACGTTGAGGGCGTCGGCCGCGCGCCGGGACATCGTCTCCGACAAGCCCCAGGTGCGCAGGACGCCGTCGGCGGTCTCGTGGGAGACCATCACGGCGGGGACGCGGGCCCGGCGGGCCCACCTGCCGGTCCACCGCAGCGTGGTGCGGTCGGAGACCTCCAGGCGGTCGGGCGCGAGCTCCTCCAGCAGGGACGCGACCCGCCGCTTGTCGAGGAGGACGCGGTAGCCGCCGGTGCCGGGCAGCATCGGGCCGGGCAGGGTGATCACGCGGCCCTGCTCGGTCTCGCAGTCGGTGTACTTGTCACCCGGCACGATGAGGACGGGGTCGTGCCCCGCCAGCTTGAAACCCTTGCCGAGCTCGCGCAGCGCGGTGCGCAGCCCCCCGGAGGCGGGCGCGACGAAGTTCGCGAGCCGGACGATGCGCAGGCCGTTCATGCCGCCACCACCGCCCTGCGCGCGGCGACCACGTCCGCGTAGTGCCCGATCAGCTGGTCGCCGATCGCGGCCCAGGTGCGGCCCTCGACGGTGGCACGTCCTGCGGCACCGTACGCGGCCCGCAGCGCCCGGTCGGCGACCAGGGACCGCACGGCGTCCCGTACGGCGGAGGCGTCGCGCGGCGGCACCAGCAGGCCGGTGCGGCCGTGGTCGACCAGGTCGAGCGGGCCACCGGCGGCGGGCGCCACGACGGGCACGCCGCTGGCCATGGCCTCCTGCACGGTCTGGCAGAAGGTCTCGAACGGCCCTGTGTGCGCGAAGACGTCGAACGAGGCGAAGATCCGGGCGAGGTCGTCGCCGCCTCGTCGGCCCAGGAAGGCCGCGCCGGGCAGCGCCTCGGCGAGCGCGGGCTGACTTGGCCCGTCGCCGACGATCACGACCTTGACGCCCGGCAGACGGCAGGTGTCGGCCAGCAGGTCGATGTGCTTCTCGGGGGCGAGCCGCCCGACGTATCCGACGATCACCTCGCCGTTCGGGGCGAGCTCGCGGCGCAGCGCCTCGTCGCGCAGCTCGGGGCGGAAGCGGGCGGTGTCCACGCCGCGTGCCCACAGCTTGAGCCGGGGAACCCCGTGGGTCTCCAGGTCGTTCATGGAAGCGCTGGACGGGACGAGGGTGAGGTCGGCGGCGGAATGGACGGAGCGTATGCGGCGCCAGGCCGCGGCCTCGCCGGCGCCCATGTAGGTGCGGGCGTAACCGGCCAGGTCGGTCTGGTAGACGGCGACGGCGGGGATGCCGAACTTGGCGGCGGCGGCCATGCCACGGACGCCGAGGACGAAGGGGCTGGCCAGGTGCACGACGTCCGGGCGGTGCTGGACGATCGCCGCGGCGAGGCGCCGGCTGGGGAGGGCGACGCGGACCTGGGGGTAGCCGGGGAGCGGAAGGGAGGGGACGTGGACGACCGGGCAGGGCGCCGCGAGGGCGGCGAGCTTGTTTCCGGGCGCCGGGGCGGGTGCGACGACGAGGGGCGCGTGACCGCGATCGACCAGGTGTCGGGCGGTCTGGAGCGCGCAGTGGGCCACGCCGTTCACATCGGGGGGAAAGGATTCGGTCACGATGACGACACGCATACCGGTGTTGTCGCCGTACCGGACGTGGCCGCGTCAACGTGGATCTTTCCGAACAGGGAACGTCCCATGAGCGTTCCGCTGCGCACCCGGGCGGGTCAGATCACGTCCATGCGCGCCTGACCCGCAGGTCATCCCGCGTTCACCTCGCGGGCCGATCTCCGCGACATTCACAGCGTGAACACATGTCCCGGATGATGATCGGCGATCAGCCGACCGTCACGGCCCGCCCGATGATCATCTGACGGTCTCGCCCGGCGCCGTGTCCGGCCGAATGATCAACCAGATGTCGCGTCCGGCCCGAACGATCAACCGGATGTCGCGGCCCGAATGATCAGCCGGATGCCGTGTCCGGTCCGATCCGGCTGCGTACGGCCGTCTGCACCTCGGCCTCCTCGGCCGGGTCGGCGGCGAGCCTGCGCAACCGCTCCACGACGCGTGTGTCGCCCGTCTCGGCGTGCCTGGCGGCGATCTCGCGGGTGGTCTCCTCACAGTCCCACAGGCACTCGACGGCGAATCCGGACGGGAAGGAGGGATCGGTGGCGGCGAGGGCCCTGGCGGTGCGGCCGCGTAGATGGGAGGAGGCGGTCTCGCGGTAGATATGGCGCAGCACGGGGGCCGCGCAGGCGATGCCGAGCCGTCCGGTGCCGTCGACGAGGGTCCACAGGGTCGGCGCGTCGGGGCCTTCGCCCCGTACGGCCTCCCGTAGCGCCGCGAGGACCAGTTCCTTGTCCTCGGCCCCGCCCCGGCAGGCGAGCATGCGCCCGGCGGCGGCGCCCAGCGGGTCGGGCCGTCGGGCCCAGCTCCGCGCGCGGTCGACGGCGGCGATACTGCGCATACGTTCGAACGCGTCGAGGGCGGCCTCCACGACGGCCGACGAGCCGGTGACCACGGCCGCCTCGATCAGATCGAGGGCGTCCGGATCATTGCTGTCGGCGAGGTACCGCAGGGCCGTGCATCGGGCGCCGTCGGTGCCGTCCTTGGCGGCGGCGACGATCTCGGGCCGGTCCTCGGGACCCGCGACGGCGGTGAGGCACCGAGCGGCCGGCACATGCAGTGCGGCGCCGCGCTCCATCCCCTGCTGGGCCCACTCGAAGACGGCCTGCACGCTCCACCCCGGACGGGGCCCGGTAGGTCGCATCTGCCGCTGCCAGCGGTCGAAGCAGCCGGCCTCCTGGGCGGCACGCACACGCGTGGCGATCGATTCGCGTGAATCCTCGGCCCACAGCCGCCACGGCCGTGGCTCAAAAGCATCGCGTACGGCGGCGGCCAGTTCGGCCTCGCCCTCGGGATCGGCCGGGAAGCGGGCCAGCACGGGCGCGGCCAGGGCACGCAGTCCGGCGTCGTCGTCCCTGAGCGCGAGTTCGTCCAGCGCCCAGGCCCAGTTGGCACCTGACGCGGCGTACCTGCGCAGCAGTTGGAGGGCGTCCCGCCTGCCGTAGGAGGCGAGGTGACCGAGGACGGCGAGGGCCAGCCCGGTACGTGACTCCTCGGCGTCGAAGGCGTCCTCGACGTCGAAGAGGTGGGCCTCGATCTCGTCCAGCTCGCCGTTCAGGTCGAGGTAGAGACGGGCGTAGTAGAGGGAGCGGTTCTCCACCTGCCAGTCGTGGCGGGGGTCCCGCAGCACACAGTGGTTCAGGGCCGCGAGCGCCTCGGCGCGCGGGGCGGTGAGCGCGTGCAGTGTGCCGTCGCCGCGGCCCCGCTGGAGCAGGCCGAGCAGCGTACCGCTGGGCGCTATGACCGGTTCGAACATGGGAAACAGCCTCACATCAAGCGTCGACGCAACCGGGGTTCTTGCTTCACCTGGCCGCGTGACAACACGTCGGGGCGCCCGCCGTTTCCTGCTTGCTGTAGACCATTTTCCTCTGCCTCTCGTCAGTGGCCCATGCGGACCGCATCACGGTCCGCGCGGTGCGGCAACACCTGCCCAGCCATCGCGTCCGTGAATCACGACGTCATGATGACTCGGCACTTCCACCTGCCGCGACCGAAATTTCGGCGGCCCTGTACCGCCTCCCCCGTTTTCTGTGTTTTCGCTGGTCAGAACATTCGGATCAGTGTGCGCCGAACAACTCGAGCAGTTCCGTCTTGTGGAACATCCGGGCCGTGTCGACGGCCGACGGCGTGCCCTCGGACGGGTCGGCGCCACCCTCGAGAAGTGCCTTGATGACGTCCGTCTCGCCCTTGAAGACCGCACCGGCGAGTGGCGTCTGGCCTCGGTCGTTGACTCGGTTCGCCTCGGCCCCCCGGGCGAGCAGGGCGCGCACGGCCTCGGCGTGGCCGTGATAGGCGGCGAGCATCACGAGCGAATCGCCGCGGTCGTTGGTGAGGTTGGCCGGAACGCCGGCGTCGACGTACGCCACGAGCGCCTCGGTCTGCCCCTGCCGGGCCAGATCGAAGATCTTGGTCGCCAGCTCCACGACCTCGGGGTCGGGGGCTTCAGTCATCGGCCGGACCGCCTCTCACTACGAACACGGGGACTGCGGGGAACTGCTGGAACTGCTGGGAGCACCGGTACGGCCCGCGAGCGGTGCTCGGCCGTACGAGTGATTCGCCAGGGTACTGGCTCGCGCGGCACATGACCCGCCCCGCCCGCGGCAAAGATCATCGCAGACGCGGTCGGACGCGACACCCAAGCTCATCCGGCCAGGGACACTCCGCCACTCGAGGGAAATCCACCGAATTTCACCCGGTTGCACCTTTTATCGTATGGATACATCCTGTGAGCCTGGAAGTACTCATGGTGACTGTCCCCACAAACCAGGAGCACTCACATGATCCTCTCCATCTCAGGCGTCGTCCTGCTCGGCATCGTCGTCTTCATCTTCTTCCGCAAGGACGGGCTGAAGGCATCGCACGCCCTGATCTCGGCACTGTTCGGCTTCTATCTGGCGAGCACGGCCATCGCCCCGAGCATCAAGGCCGGCGGCGAGAGCCTGGCGAGCCTCCTGGGCGGCATCCAGTTCTGACGCCGCCCCACCCACCCGTACGCACCTGTAGGAGACAGCAGTGGCCCGCCGCCCCCTCCCTCGCATCCTGAGCACAGGCAGCGCGCAGATCGCCCGGAGCAGGGAGCTGGCCCGGGCGCAGTTCGCCCGAAGCCGCGAGCTGGCCCGGACGGCGACCGACAGCGCCTCTGACGTCCTCCATCCGCTGATCACGATCACCCGCGGTCTGCGTCGGCTGGCCTCGGCCGGGCGGCGCAAGTGGGCCGACACGCCCAAGGACAGGCGCGGCATGCTGCTGTTCCTGGTGGCCTCGGTGATCCTGGTCGTGGCACTCGTTCCGTACGGCCCGCTGCTCGCCGTCATCACGCTGATGGCGGCGGCGGCCTGGCAGGGCCGGGACCGCGCGCCGAGGGAGCCCGACGGCCCCGACGAGTCGCAGACGGAACGGCTGAGGGCGCTGTACGAGGCACTGGTCCCCTACTTCTCCACCGCCGATGACCCCGCCCCCCTCTACGCCCACGGCGGCGAGTGGGAGAAGGCCTTCCCGGAGTACGAGTTCGACGGCACGGGTCGCATCAGCGGTCTCCTGATCCGCTACCCGGCCTACTTCACCGACGGCGAGGCGCAGGCCCGCGCGCGGATCGAGCACCTGCTGACCGCGAAGTCCGGCCGCGGGCGGGAGTACCACTTCACCTGGGACGAGATGGGCAACGAGCTCACCGTCGCCGTCCTCGCGCCGCTGCCCACCGACATCGCCGCCCAGCGCTTCGTCACGGCCCCCGGCGAGACGGTCCTCGGCTTCACCGACCCCACCCAGGTCCAGCGCACCCTCCCCCTCACCCACGGCGAGATCCACCGCGACGTACCGCCGGTCGTCTGGCGCACCGGCATCCGCTCCACCGAGCCCCACCTCCTGGCCCTGGGCCAGCCCGGCAGCGGCACCTCGACCCTGCTGCGCTCGATCGCCCTGCAGGCGCTGCGCTACGGCGACGTCGTCATCGTCGAGGGCGGCAGCACCGGCGAGTACGCCTGTCTGATCGGGCGGGACGGCGTCCTGGCCGTCGAGTGCGGGCTGGCCGGGGCGCTGGCGAGCCTGGAGTGGGCGGCGACGGAGACCGAGCGACGTCTGATCGCCATCAACCGGACACGTCAGGCGGGCAACCCGCCGCCGGACGACACCAAGCGGCCGCTCTGGATCCTCCTGGACCGCCCGACCGCGTTCTCCCACCTCGCCGCGGCGGACAACCGCAAGGATCCCCAGTCCCTCCTCCAGGTCCCCCTCCGGCACGGCCGCGCAGCCAACGTCACGGTCGTCGTGGCCGACCAGTGGGACGCCATGGACACCCTCAGTGACGCCGTACGGCAGCACACGCGCGCGCGTGTCGTGCTCGGCCCCGCGACGGCGGAACAACTGGAGACCGTCCTGGGCGCTCCCCCGCACACGACCCCGGTCACCGACGTCCCGCCCGGCCGCGGCTACGCCCGCCTCGGCACGGGCCCCGTCCATCGTCTCCAGGTCCCGGCGACCCCGGACCCGTACGACGACGCGACGAGCGACGCCCAACGTCAGGCGGTACTGGACCTGCTCCCGGAGCGGACCACGCCGGTGCAGGCGGAATCCCTGGAGAAACTGGAGAGGTTGGAGAAGCCGGAGAAGGTGGAGAAGGCGGATCAGGAGCCGGAGCCGGTGCCCGCGGACGCTGTGGCCGCCGAGACGTCGTAGCCGTCAGGCGACGAACGGCCGCACCGAGTCGCCGCCCCCGCTGACCCCGCTCTCCACCAGCCGGGCCGCCGCGGCCAGCCTCACCGCGGCCTCCTCAGCCACCGCCCCCCCCACGGTGAACGGCAACCGCACATACCCCTCGAAGGCGCCGTCCACCCCGAACCGAGGCCCGGACGGCACCCGAACCCCGACCCGCTCCCCCGCCTCCGCGAGCCGCGACCCCGACAGGCCCCCGGTCCGCACCCACAACGTGAGCCCGCCCCGCGGCACCTCGAACTCCCAATCGGGCAGCTCCCGCCGCACAGCGGTGACCAGCGCGTCCCGGTTCTCCCGGGCCTGCGCGCGCCGCACCTCTACCGCCTGCTCCCAACCCCCCGTGCCGAACAGCCAGTTCACGGCCAGCTGTTCCAGCACGGGCGTCCCCAGATCGGCGTACGCGCGCGCGGCGACGAGGCTGCGGATCACATCCGGTGCGGCCCGCACCCAGCCGATCCGCATCCCGGCCCAGAAGGCCTTGCTGGCCGACCCGACGGTGATGACGGTCGACCCGGCGGGGTCGAAGGCGCACACCGGTCGCGGCATCTCGACATCCGGGTCCAGCCACAGTTCGCTCATCGTCTCGTCGGCCACGAGCACCGTCCCCGCCGAGCGCGCCGCGTCCACCAGCCGCCGCCGCTGGTCCTCGTCGGCCAGCGCCCCGGTCGGATTGTGGAAGTCGGCGACGACATAGGCGAGCCGGGGCGCGGCCTCCCGCAGCACCTGCCGCCACCGGTCCACGTCCCAGCCGGTCAGTCCCTCGGCCATGGCGACGGGCACGAGCCGGGCGCCCGCCTCCCGCATCAGCTGGAGGATGTTGGCGTACGACGGCGACTCGACCGCGATCCGCTCACCGCGACCCGCGAACAGATGGCAGATCGCGTCGATGGCGCCCATCGCCCCGGTCGTCACCATGATCTGCTCAGGCATGGTCGCGATCCCGTGCGCCGTGTACCGCTCGGCGATCATCGAGCGCAGAGCGGGCAGACCGGCCGGATAGTCACCGTGTGTGTGGGCGTACGGAGGCAGCTCCTCCAGCGCGCCCTGGACCGCACGGGTCAGCCACGGTTCGGGCGCGGGCAGCGCCGCCGTGCCCAGGTCGATCACCGAGCCGAGCGCCTCGGGCGGCAGCGGCTCCAGCCCGCGCGCGGGCAGCGGGTTCCCGGCCGGCACGGCGGTCCAGCTCCCGGCGCCGCGCCGGGACTCCAGGAACCCCTCCGCGCGCAGCGCCTCGTACGCGGCGGCCACGGTCGTACGGCTCACGGACAGCGCGAGGGCCAGCTCACGCTCGGCGGGCAGGCGCGCGGCGACCGGGACCCGGCCCTCCAGCACGAGCAGCCGGATGCCGTCGGCCAGGGCCCGGTACGCGGGCGGGCGCTTGGTGCCGGGGCCGGCGGGGCGGTCCTGCTGGGAGGTGAGGAGCCGGGCGAGCTGTGCGGCACCCACCGCAGAAGTCCACTGCGCCATGATTTCCAGTCCACCTTCCCCGAATTGGCCATGGATGGCATTGCTTCCCAAGCCACAGGGTGTCATGCATCAGGCCACTACCACCACAGGGGGGCATGTCTTGTCCACGCAGGGGGATTTCCTACAACGGCTCAAGCAGGGGCATCTCATACGGCGGCTGTCACAGCTCTACATCGGGCTCGCGCTGTACGGCGCGAGCGCGGCGCTGCTGGTGGAAGCGGGGCTGGGCCTGGAGCCCTGGGGCGTGCTGCACCAGGGCGTCGCCGAACGCACCGGCCTGACGATCGGCGTCGTCTCGATCGTCGTCGGCGCGGTGGTACTGCTCCTGTGGATCCCGCTGCGCCAGCGCCCCGGCCTCGGCACCGTCTCCAACGTCTTCGTGGTCGGCATCGCCATGGACGGCACCCTCGCGCTGCTCCCCGAAACGCACTCCCTGGCCGTACGGATCCCCCTTCTCCTGGCCGGCGTCGTGCTCAACGGCGTGGCCACCGGCCTCTACATCGCCGCCCGCTTCGGACCGGGTCCCCGCGACGGGCTGATGACCGGCCTGCACCGGCGTACCGGCCGCTCGATCCGCCTGATGCGCACGGCCGTCGAGATCGCCGTCGTCGTGACCGGCTTCACCCTGGGCGGCACCGTCGGCGCCGGCACCGTCCTGTACGCGCTGTCCATCGGCCCGCTCGCCCAGCTCTTCCTGCGCGTGTTCGCCCTCCCCCCGGCATCCGACGGCAGCACCGTCGTTGCCACCGGGCAACCCGAGCGGGCGATACTGCGTTCGTGAGCACCACGCGGATACGCCACCCGTACCTCGACCACCCCGGCCCGATCCCGTTCGCCCATCGCGGAGGGGCGGCGGACGGCCTGGAGAACACCGTGTTCCAGTTCCGGCGCGCGGTCGACCTGGGCTACCGGTACATCGAGACCGACGTCCACACCACGCGCGACGGCAAGCTCGTCGCCTTCCACGACGCGACCCTGGACCGGGTCACGGACGGGGCGGGCCGCATAGCCGACCTGCCCTGGGACGACGTACGGGACGCGCGCGTGGCGGGCAAGGAGCCGGTGCCCCTGTTCGAGGAGCTCCTGGAGACCTTCCCCGACGTGCGCTGGAACGTCGACCTCAAGGCGGAGCCGGCGCTCCACCCCTTCCTGGAGCTGATCGAGCGCACGAACGCCTGGGACCGCATCTGCGTCGGCTCCTTCTCCGAGGCACGCGTCATCCGCGCCCAGCGGCTGGCCGGACCGCGCCTGGCGACGTCGTACGGCACCCGGGGCGTCCTCAATCTCCGGCTGCGCTCCTGGGGAGTGCCGGCCGCGCTGCGCCGTTCGGCGGTCGCCGCCCAGGTGCCCGAGGCGCAGTCCGGGATCCAGGTGGTGGACCACCGCTTCGTGCGGGCCGCCCACGCGCGCGGGCTGCAGGTGCACGTGTGGACCATCAACGATCCCGATGCGATGCACCGGCTCCTGGACCTGGGAGTCGATGGCATCATGACCGATCACATCGACACGTTGCGCAAGGTCATGGAGGACCGGGACGTCTGGGGCTGACCCCCGTCCTGGCTCCGCCCTCGCGCGGGATCACCACGGGGAAGCGAGGGCGCGGGGTGGGCACCGATACCGTGCGGACGGATGCGGCCGACGAGGCCGCGGGGCGCCGCCGCGAGCAACGCGGCTGGTACCTCTACGACTGGGCGTGCTCCGTCTACTCGACGAGCGTGCTCACCGTGTTCCTCGGCCCGTATCTGACGTCGGTCGCCGAGGAGGCGGCGGACGCGGAGGGGTTCGTCCACCCCTTGGGCATCCCGGTGCGCGCGGGGTCCTTCTTCGCGTACTCGGTGTCACTGTCGGTCATCGTGGCGGTGCTGGTGATGCCTCTGGTGGGTGCGGCCGCCGACCGCACGGGCCGCAAGAAGCCCCTCCTCGCCACCGCCGCCTATGTGGGCGCCACCGCCACCACGGCGATGTTCTTCCTCGGCGGAGACCGCTATCTGCTCGGCGGCCTCCTGCTGATCGTCGCGAACGCGGCCCAGTCGGTCGCGATGATGCTCTACAACTCCTACCTCCCGCAGATCGCCCCGCCCGAGGAGCGCGACGCGGTCTCCTCCCGGGGCTGGGCCTTCGGGTACGCGTCCGGCTCCCTGATGCTGATCGTGAACCTGGTCCTGTATCTGGCGCACGACTCCTTCGGGGTCTCCGAGAGCACGGCCGTCCGCATCTGTCTGGCATCCGCAGGCCTGTGGTGGGGCGGCTTCGCTCTCATCCCGCTACGACGGCTGCGCGACCGTCGGTCCACGAGCGCCGACCACGTCGGCAAGGGGCCGAGCGCGATGGGCTTCCGGCAGCTCGCGGCGACCGTCCGCGACATGCGCCGCCACCCGCTGACGCTCGCCTTCCTCCTCGCCTACCTCATCTACAACGACGGCATCCAGACGGTGATCTCCCAGGCGTCGATCTACGGCTCCGAGGAACTGGGCCTCGGACAGTCCACACTCATCGGCGCCGTACTGCTGGTCCAGGTGCTGGCGGTGGCGGGAGCGCTGACGATGGGGCGGCTGGCCCGGACCTACGGAGCGAAGCGGACGATCCTCGGCTCGCTCGTCGCGTGGACCGTGACACTGGCGGCCGGGTACTTCCTGCCGGCCGGGGCCCCGGTGTGGTTCTTCGTGCTGGCGGCCGGCATCGGTCTGGTCCTGGGCGGCAGCCAGGCCCTGTCCCGCTCCCTGTTCTCCCATCTCGTCCCACCGGGGAAGGAAGCCGAGTACTTCTCGGCATACGAGATGAGCGACCGCGGTATGAGCTGGCTGGGGCCGCTGCTGTTCGGGCTCACCTACCAGCTGACCGGAAGTTACCGGGACGCGATCATCTCGCTCGTGATCTTCTTCGTCATCGGATTCGCCCTGCTCGCGAGGGTTCCGGTGCGGCGGGCGATCAGCGACGCGGGCAACCCGGTTCCGACAACGATTTAGCGTTCCGGCTGAAAGGGCGGTAGTGTACGCGTTTGGCCTGCCAGGCGTACCGTTACTGCGCGTCAAAGATGCCGAAACGCTGGGTCACATCTGCTAGCAGATGTGACAAACCGGGCGCCGGTGGGTACGACATTGGTCAGCAAGGCTGCGGCTACGACGGCGACGCATCACCCAGAACGGGACACGGGACGGGAATCTTTACCGCCGACCGGACGTTGACCGGATGACGACGACAGCGACACCTGTCCTGTGGGCGACAAGCCCGGGAGGCACGATTCATGAGTGAGCGAGCTCTTCGCGGCACGCGCCTCGTGGTGACCAGCTACGAGACGGACCGCGGCATCGACCTGGCCCCGCGCCAGGCCGTGGAGTACGCATGCGAGAAGGGGCACCGGTTCGAGATGCCCTTCTCGGTCGAGGCGGAGATCCCGCCGGAGTGGGAGTGCAAGGTCTGCGGGGCCCAGGCACTCCTCGTGGACGGCGACGGCCCTGAGGAGAAGAAGGCCAAGCCCGCGCGTACGCATTGGGACATGCTGATGGAGAGGCGTACCCGAGAGGAACTCGAAGAGGTCCTCGAGGAGCGCCTTGCCGTTCTGCGCTCCGGGGCGATGAACATCGCGGTTCACCCCCGGGACAGCCGCAAGTCGGCCTAGGTCCCTGCGCGGCTTGGACGGTTTGACCAAGCAACGCATCTAACCGCGGGCGCCGTACGTGAAGGTGACGTACGGCGCCCGCGGTTTGCTGTGCCCGAAAGCCGGGCCTGAACGCCTGAACACGGACCGGCAAAAAAGAGACCCGGCGCTCAGCGGCGCCGGGTCCTTGCGATGTCAGCGCGTCAGAGGCGGGCGCGGGTCCTGCGGGGTGTCCCCCGGCTCGTCCCTGATGACCTCGCCCTGCACGACCTTGCCGTCGGGGCGATGCATGCGGGCCTGCTGGAAGGCGTCCCCCAGTGAACCCGGGGTCGCCTCGCGCAGCTTGCGCTCGAACGTCCGCTCCGCATGGCGGCTGAGGGCCTTCTGGACCGGCGGGATCAGCAGAACCAGGCCCGCCGCGTCCGAGATCAGGCCCGGCAGCATGATCAGCAGGCCGCCGAGCATCATCAGGCCGTTGCCGCCCCCGCTCGTCGGGGTGCCGCCGCGTTGCAGCGCCTCGTTCAGCGACTGGAAGGCGCGTCGGCCCGCCCTCTTGATCACCACCGAGCCGAGCACGAGACCGGCGAGCAGCAGCAGGAACACCGTGAGACCGCCCGCCGCATCCGCGACCGCGGTGAGCAGCCAGATCTCCAGCACCAGCCACGCGGCGACACCGAGCGGCAGGAAGGTACGCAGCCGGGAGCGCCGGGGCCGGGCGGGATAGGTAGGGGTCGGTGCGCCAGTCGTCATGCGTCCAGTGTGCCTGGGCCCGGCTCAGAGCGGGATAAGGGGACGACTCAGACCGCCACGCCGCAAGCCGCGATCGCGACGGAGGCGCCCCGCGCTACGGCTGGGACGGCGACGAGGGCGACGAGGGCGACGACGACGGCTTGCCACGGCCCATCAGCTTGCCCACCCGCTCCCGCGCTCCCCACGACGTGACCCGCCACAGCGCCTCGACCAGGATGTCGCGGCTCATCTTCGAGTCACCGAGCTCGCGCTCGACGAAGGTGATCGGCACCTCGACGACATGGAACCCGGCCTTGACCGAGCGGCGGGCGAGGTCGACCTGGAAGCAGTAGCCCTGGGAAGCGACGTCGTCCAGGCCAAGGCCCTCCAGGGTCTCGCGGCGGAAGGCGCGGTAGCCGCCCGTGATGTCACGCAGCGGGAGATCGAGGGCGAGCCGGGAGTAGAGGCTGCCGCCGCGGGAGATGAACTCGCGGGACTTGGGCCAGTTCACGACGCGTCCGCCGGGCACCCAGCGCGAGCCGAGGACCAGGTCGGCGCCCTTGAGGGCGGTCAGCAGGCGGGGCAGTTCCTCGGGCTGGTGGGACCCGTCGGCGTCCATCTCGATCAGGACGCCGTAGCCGTTCTCCAGGCCCCAGCGGAAGCCCGCGAGGTAGGCGGCCCCGAGGCCCTCCTTGCCCTTGCGGTGCAGGACCTGGACCTGGTCGTCCTCGGCGGCCAGCTCGTCGGCGAGCTTTCCGGTGCCGTCGGGGCTGTTGTCGTCGGCCACGAGCACATGCGCCTCGGGGACCGCCTTGCGGACCCGGCTGACGATGCTCTTGATGTTCTCCGCCTCGTTGTAGGTCGGAATGATCACCAACGCCGTGCCGAGCGGGCCGAACCGCTTCCCCCGGTCCTGTGCCGCGAGGTCCCCGTCGCCGTCGTTCACTGCTGCCCCTTCACATCCGTACGCAGACATCCACCATAGTGGGCACGGCCTGCGCTGACGTGACAGCACGTTCGTACGGCGGTGTCGATTGCACAAGAACCGGGTAAGGCCGGGTTTTCCGGGACCGGTACGTCTGTTTCGCCACCTCTGCGGAGGTTGGCGCCCGCTGAGATGGTTCGCGCCTGCTGCGGATGGGGGCCCGGCGCCCTTCGGGCCGACCTGGGACCCGCTGGCTGCGGGTCGACCGAAAGCCGTTGTCTACTGAGCGCCCGGGCCCCACCCGGGTCACACCTCCCCGATCGGCCGCGACGTTCCGTCGTCGCCGCGCGGGCGCTGAGCCTGGCTCCCAGTGACGGTGCCCCGGTGCGGCACACCGTCCCTGACCCAGCGGCCTCGCGGCGGTTCCCGGAAGATCCGCGGTTCCCGTTCGGGCGTCCGGTGGTGGACTCGGCCGAACCTACCGGCCACGGGCCTGCGCCTGTCAACAGCCCTTTGACCTGCGGGTTTTCACCCGAATCGCTGGTCAGCGCGGAGGATGCGCAGGTCGCGCGCCGGGGTGGTGCGCAGCGATCGGACGCGCGCCACCCCGGGAGATCACTCGCCCGGCCGTACGAAGACCGTTCGTCCGCCCACCACCGTGCGCAGACAGACCGGCAGCTCACGGCCGGGGGTCAGGTCGGGCAGGCCGGGGGTGCCCGAGCGCGGGTCGGTGGACCAGCGGGCGACCCGGTCGTCGGGGGCCTGAACCACCAGTTCGTCGGTGCGCCACACGGCGTAGTCGGCGGGCGCGCCCGGCACCAGGACACCCGCGTCGTCGCGCCCGATCGCCCGCCAGCCGCCCCGCGTGTGCGCCGTGAACGCGGCACGCACCGAGACGCGGTGCTCGGGCGTGTGATGGAAGGCGGCCGCGCGGACCGTGCCCCAGGGGTCGAGCGGCGTGACCGGACTGTCGGAGCCGAAGGCGAGCGGGACGCCGGCGCGCAGGACGGCCGCGAAGGGGTTGAGGGTGCGGGCCCGTTCGGCGCCCAGGCGCTGGGCGTACATGCCGCCCTCGCCGCCCCACAGCGCGTCGAACGCGGGCTGCACGGAGGCGGTGAGGCCCAGCTCGGCAAAGGCCGCGACGGTCTCCGGCGTCAGCATCTCGGCGTGCTCGACGCGGTGGCGGGCGGCGCGGATCCGGGCGAGCCCGAGCTTCTCGGCGGCCGCGCGCACGCCCTCCACGACGGCGGTCACCGCCGCGTCGCCGATCGCGTGGAAGCCCGCCTGGAGGCCGGCCTCGGTGCAGGCGGCGACATGGGCGGCGACGGCGTTCGCGTCCAGGTAGGCGGTACCGGTGTGGGCCGCGTCGGCGTACGGCTCGTGCAGGCAGGCGGTGTGCGAGCCGAGGGCGCCGTCGACGAAGAGGTCACCGGCCGCACCGACCGCGCCGAGCTCCCGCGCCTTCTGGACGTCCTGCTCCGCCCAGTAGCCGATGACGCGCGGGCCCGGTTCCTCGGCCGCCGACCGGAGCAGCCCGGTGAAGTCCTCCTCGGACGAGATGTCCGGCCCACCGCACTCGTGGACGGTGCCGATGCCGAGGGAGGCGGCGTGGGCGAGGGCGGCGCGCTGTGCCTCGACGCGCTGGGCGGGCGTGATCGCGTCCAGCGCGGTGGCGCGTACGGCGTGATGGGCGTCGGCGACGAGCGGGGCGTCACCCGCCACCGGATCACCGGGCGCCATGTCCAGCAGGGCCGTCGTGACGACCGCGGAGTGGACGTCGATACGGGACAGGTAGAGCGGCCGGTCACCGGCGGCCTGGTCGAGCTCGGCGCGCGTCGGGGGACGGCCCCCGGGCCAGCGGGAGGCGTCCCAGCCGTGACCGAGCAGCACCTTGTCCTGCGGGCGGGCCGCGGCGAAGTCCCGCACCAGGGCGAGGGCCGCGTCGAGAGAGGGCGCAGCGGACAGATCGAGGCCGGTCAGCGCCAGGCCCGTGGCGGTGGTGTGCACATGGGCATCGGTGAACGCGGGGGTGACCAGGGCGCCGTCCAGGTCGACGACCTCGTCCACGCCGTCGGCGAAGGCGTCGGCGGCCCCCTCGGACCCCACCCAGGCGACCTGCCCGCGCTCCACGACCATCGCGGTGGCGAAGGGGTCGGCTGGGCTGTGGACCTCTCCGCGGCGGAGCAGGACGGTCTTCGGCTGGGCGGTGGGCTCACTCATGGGAGACAGTCTCGCGCCTGGCCCTGGATCTCTCTGAACAGGGGGCGGCCTCAACGCTCTGAAGGGGCGCGAGGCTGTATCGATGTGCGGCTCCGCCGCGCGGGCGCGACCAGCCCCGGATCACCCGCAGTCGGCGTCCGACGAACAGCTCGACGGCGACGACCCGCGGCGATCAAATCCGCGGCGGCCGCGCCTCGTACGGCGTCGACAACACCACCGTCGTCCGAGTCGAAACCCCCGCCAGGGCCCGCAGCCGCCCGAGCAGCTCCTCCAGTTCGTGCGGGGTGGCCACCCGAACCTTGAGGATGTAGTTCTCGTCGCCCGCGACACTGTGGCAGGCCTCGATCTCGGGCACCCCGGCCAGCCGCTCCGCGATGTCGTCGGGGGCGCTGGGGTCGAACGGCTTGACCGAGATGAACGCGGTCATCGGCAGCCCCACGGCCTCGGAGTCCACGACCGCGGCGTAGCCGCGGATGACGCCGCGCTGCTCCAGTCGGCGCACCCGCTGGTGCACGGCCGACGTGGACAGGCCCGTGGCCTTGCCCAGGTCGGTGTAGCTCATCCGCCCGTCCTTGACGAGCAGCTGCACGATTTGTCGGTCCAGCTCCTCCATGTCGCAAGAACCTACAGTGCGGTGATCTCTTGGGATACCTGAGCAGCCCAGGTCATGCCCGGTTTGTGATGTGGCCGGGCGTCAGCTGTGAACCGTCCGAGGGACAAACCGGCCGCCTCGGGCACCTGCGGGCGGCATGTGACGAACGCCACAGGCCTCGAACAGGCTCCGTGATGCCCCCGTGATTAACGCCGAGACCCGGCGGGAAGTGCTTGCTGTGGTCGAGGCCGCAGCGCCTTCACGGCCCCACCCGAGGGGGAGTTATCCATGCAGAGTCTTAAGCGCCCTGGTCGTACCGCGCCCAAGCGCCTTCAGTCCGTCGTCGAGCCCGCTCCGGAGGGCGTCGAACCCGACGACTTCGACGACGAAGAGCTGGACGCGTACGACACCTTCGAGATGTACCGGGTGATCTGCCCGGACTGCGCGCAGCCCATCGCCCTGCTGGCGGACGAGGACGTCCTGCCGGAGCACGCGCTGTGCGCCTCGCCGTGGAACCCGTTCGGCCTCACGGTCTGTGCCGGTACGGGCCGGCGGGCCGGCGAGGCCCGCTCCGCGGACGAGTCGGCCGAGCCCCAGGAGCAGGACACCGCCCTGCTGTTGACGCTCCCTCAGGGGCTCGACTGGCGGACACAGCCGTTCTCGCACGTCGGAGGCCCGGGCTCGCGCCCCATCCGGGTCCCCTCGATGCGCCGCCCGGCCGCCGCCTGAGCGGACGCCACCTCGGTCGCGTCGTTCAACCCCAGTAGCTGCCCTGCACCATGGCACGCAGGCTGCCGTGGTGCAGGATCAGTGTGTCCGGGTCCGCCGGGACGGCGACTTCGCCGAAGTACGCCTGGCGGTAGGCGATCCGCAGCATGACGACGGCGTGCCGCAGTGCGGCGTACAGCGTGTAGAAGTCCATGTCACGCGGGGTGTGGCCGGTGAGGCTGGCATAGCGGGCCTCGATGCGGTCGCGGCGCAGGAAGTCCGGCAGCCCGCGCTGTCCGAAGGTGACCGTCAGGTCGTGGAAGAAGCGGTGCAGATAGACGGTCCAGCCGAGGTCGACCTCGCGCGGGGCCAGTGCCGCCATCTCCCAGTCGAGGACGGCCGCGGGTTCGAAACCGTCGTAGATGACGTTCCCGATGCGTGCGTCGCCCCAGTTGAGCACCGGCGTGCCCGGGTCACGCGGCCAGAGCTCCTCCAGACGCTCGAACGCGTCCTCGATGAGCGGTGAACGGGCGAGACCGGCAACCACCCATTCGTAGTACGCGCGTTGGGCCGTGACGTGCCGCCGCAGTGCGTCACCCTCGCCCGCAAGTTCGAGGAACTCCGCCTCTTTCGCCGGTACTTGGTCGTGCAGCCGGGCCAGCAGTCCGATGGTTGCCGCCTCCAGGTGCTCGCGCTCGGCGTCGCTCGCCGCGTGCAGCCAGTTGCCCTCGTAGGTGTACGGCATGACGTCCGGCGGCACACGCCCCTCGACGCGCTCCATGACGAAGAAGGGCGCCCCGAGCGGGCCGGGGTCCTCCTCCAGCCACAGCACCTTCGGCACGGGCAGATCCGTGTGCTCGGCGACGACGCGCATCGTGCGGTACTGGCGCGGCATGTCGTACACCGGGAAGACGGTGTACGCCGCCGGATCCGCCGCGAGCCGCAACGCGCAGGCGTGCGCGGGCGGTTCGGGGTGCTCGATGTCGAAGAGCAGGGTCTCGCTGGACAGACCGTTCGACTCGGGGACGGTGACGCCGACCGCCTTCGCTCCGGGCAGCCGGGTGCCCAGCCAGGCGGCGAGGCGGCGGGTGAGCTCCTCGGGGTCGCGGGTGGTGGTGCGCGGGCGGGGTGCCGTGGCTGCCATGTCCCGAACCCTCCTACGGTGCGACCGACTTGAAGTCCGCGAAGCCGCTCGGGTCGTGCCGCCCGAACGAGCCGTGCTCGAAGATGCCGTGGCCGACCCGGCCGTCCAGCCGGAAGCGCGCGGCGTGGTCGGTGACGCAATACGCGGCCAGAGGGTGGTCCCCGGTGAGGTCGTAGCTGCGCCGGTCGGTCCACCCGCGCCCCTGCCAGGTGCCGTGCTGCCAGTCGTCGGCGGGCGGGTAGCCGGCGCCGATGGCGAGCGGGGACGAGGTGAGGATCTCCACCTGGAGTTCCTGCGGCTTGCGCACGTCGCCGAGGTGGACGAGGGCGCGTTCGGGGTGGCGGGTGCCGGAGCGGTAGGTGATCTCGGGCTGGGGCCAGCCGAGTTGGCGGTCGCGATGGCCGGGGTGGACCATGGTCGCCTCGCTCAACGAGCGGTACCCGTCCGCGTCCTCCTGGACGATCACCATCAGGAACCGGTCCTCGAAGCGCACCGGACACCAGATCCAGTGGAAGCCCTCGGTCGGACGCTCCTCGGCGAACCGCCCGCCCTCCTCCCCCGGCATGGGGCGCACACCCCAGCTGCGGTCGCGGGTGCCGGTCCACCCGCCCGGGCTGACGCGGAACTCCTGACCGCCCGCGCGCACGACGCCCGCCACTGCGCCCGCCTGCACGAAACGGCGCCCTTCGAGGGTGAGCCGGTCACCGCGGCGCTGGAGGTGGTGGGGTTCCCAGAGGGCGGGGAAGTCGGCCGTCCAGGCGATGTCGTACGACAACTCGGCGTCGTCGCAGATCAGGCGCAGCCGGCGCAGCGGCTCCTCCACCTCGATCCGCAGCGGCCCGACGGCCAGCCGCATCCGGTCCTCGCCGAGCGCGTCCGAGGCCCGCACCGCGTGCAGGGTGTCCCCCACCCGCAGGGTCGCGTACGCGTCGATCACCCCGACGTTGGGATACACCCCGAGCCCGAGGATCAGCAGGGCACGCCCCTCATGGTCGAGGACGTGGAAGATGCAGCGGTCGTAGGCGTTGCGGTCGCTGGTCGCGACGTACTTCATGGACAGCGGCACCTGGTGCACCGGGTACTCGTCGAGCGGTACCGGGCGGTCGTCGTCGGCCACGGCAAACCTCCCTGGAGACGGCTGGCCTGACGGTACGTCAGACGGCGTCGGGTGACCAGAGAAGGGGCCGGACGACCGCGAACTCACGCCCGATTCCCCCGAGCGGTGACTTGTCCGCCTGCCTCCGCGTTGCCCTGGTATGCCCCAGACGTACTCCGCGACCGGTCCGCAGCGCCGCATCTTCGTTCCGCGGCCCGCGGGAACGGTCACGCCGGCGCCCCCGCAGCAGCAGGATCCGCCCATCTACCGCGATCTGATGCGCAAGTGGGCCGACCGTGGCCGCACCTTGCCGGGGCGCCACGACCCGGAGTGGATCCGGCTCACGGCGCCCCAGGTCAGGCACGGCCAGTTCAGCGTCCTTCGGGACCTGCCAGGTGACGGGCGATGACCATCCGCTGGATCTGATTGGTGCCCTCGACGATCTGCAGGACCTTGGCCTCCCGCATGAAGCGCTCGGCGGGGAAGTCCGCGGTGTAGCCGTACCCGCCGAGGATCTGGACGGCGTCGGTGGTCACCCGCATCGCGGTGTCGGTGCAGTGCAGCTTGGCCATGGCCGCCTGCTTGGCGAACGGCCGGCCCGCGTCGCGCAGCCGCGCCGCCGCCAGATACAGCGCGCGGCCCGCCTCGATCTGGGTCGCCATGTCGGCGAGCATGAAGCGCAGGCCCTGGAAGTCGGCGATCGGCTTGCCGAACTGGCGTCGCTCGGTCGCGTACGTCACCGCCTCGTCCAGCGCCGCCTGGGCCACCCCGATCGCACAGGCCGCGATGCCGAGCCGTCCTGAGTCGAGTGCGGACAGGGCGATCGCGAAGCCCTGGCCCTCGTCGCCGACACGCCGGTCGTCGGAGACCCGGACCCCGTCGAAGTGGACCTGGGCCGTGGGCGAGCCCTTCATGCCCATCTTCTTCTCGGGCGCCGCCGCGCTCAGCCCCTCCGCGTCCCCGGGCACCAGGAACGCGGTGATCCCGCGCGGGCCGTCCTCGCCGGTGCGGGCCATCACGGTGTAGAAGTCGGCGATGCCGCCGTGCGTGATCCAGGCCTTGGTGCCGCTGATCACCCACTCGCCCCCGTCCCGCACCGCCTTGGTGCGCAGGGAGGCCGCGTCCGATCCGGAGGCCGGCTCGGAGAGGCAGTACGCGCCGAGCAGCCCGCCGCCGAGCATCGCGGGCAGGTGCTCGACCTGCTGCTGCTTGGTGCCGTAGGCGGCGAGGGCGTAGGAGGCCAGGGTGTGCACACTGACGCCGAGGCCGACGGTGAGACGGACCGCGGCGAGCTCTTCGAGGACCTGGAGGTAGACCTCGTACGGCTGGTCGCCGCCGCCGTACTCGGAGTCGTACGGCAGGCCGAGCAGTCCTGATTCGGAGAGCAGGGTGAAGACCTCGCGCGGGAAGCGTCCGGCGTCCTCCTCCTCGGCCGCGTTCGGGGCGATCTCGCGCTGCGCGATGTCGCGGACGAGCGAGATCAGGTCCCGGGCCTCGTCCGTGGGCAGTTGACGGTCCACCGGCTGCGGGGCGCGGTCGGGCATGGCGACGCTCTCCTCCCTTTCGGGAACGTCGGCGGTCGCGCCTTGGGTGGGGCGGCTCCGCCGGTCTCTCGGGTGCCGGCAGGTGCTCCGCTCCCGGGTCGCGGAAGCTGCTGACCAGCGGCTCTGCGGTGAGTATGCCCGATCGGGGACATCGAGTCACCAGTTAACGACCGCTTACTCCAAGAAACTTTCCGACCGATTCCCGGCCTCCCGAATTGGTCCGAACCATTGACCAAGTGGTCTAGTCCTCCTACCGTTTCGATCCAACGCCTCTCCGCGTTCATGCCAATCGGCGTGCGATCCCCTCTGTCCCCCGCGAGGAGACACCCGATGCACACCCCGCTTTCCTCCCGCGCTCGCGGCCGCACCCTGCCGGCCGCCGCGTGTTCCGCCGCGCTCGCGGCCGGCCTGCTCGCCGGCACCGGCACCGCGACCGCCGACCAGGACGGCCCCGACCAGGACGGTGCCCGCAAAGCGGCCGGCTCCAAGGTGGTCGGCTACTTCACCGACTGGGGCATCTACGACCGCAAGTACTACGTCAAGAACATCGAGACCTCCGGCTCGGCGAGGAAGCTCACCCACATCAACTACGCCTTCGGCAACGTCGTCGGCGGCAAGTGCGTCATCGGCGACACCTGGGCGGACACCGACAAGCCGTTCACCGCGGCGGAGTCCGTGGACGGCGTCGCGGACACCGCGGACCAGCCACTGAGCGGCAACTTCAACCAGCTGCGCAAGCTGAAGAAGCTCCACCCGAACCTCAAGGTCGTCTGGTCGTTCGGCGGCTGGAGCTGGTCCGGCGGCTTCGGTGAGGCGGCCAAGGACCCGGCGGCCTTCGCGCAGTCCTGCCACGACCTGGTCGAGAACCCGAAGTGGGCGGATGTCTTCGACGGCATCGACATCGACTGGGAGTACCCGAACGCCTGCGGCCTGACCTGCGACACCAGTGGCAGGGAGGCCTTCCCCGAGCTGATGAAGGCGTTGCGCGCCAAGTTCGGCAAGCGGGAGCTGGTCACCGCGGCGATCACGGCCGACGCCAGTGACGGTGGCCGCATCGACGCGGCGAACTACGCGGGCGCGGCCCGGTACGTCGACTGGTACAACCCGATGACCTACGACTACTTCGGCGCCTGGGCCGCCACCGGCCCCACGGCACCGCACTCCGCGCTGCGCTCCTACCCGGGCATCCCGCAGGAGGGCTACAACACGGCCGCCACCATCGCCAAGCTCAAGAGCCTGGGCATCCCGTCCTCGAAGCTGCTGCTCGGCATCGGCTTCTACGGCCGCGGCTGGACCGGAGTCACCCAGGCGGCGCCCGGCGGCACCGCCACGGGCCCGGCGAAGGGCACCTACGAGAACGGCTTCGAGGACTACAAGGTGCTCAAGCAGACCTGCCCGGCGACCGGCACGGTGGGCGGCACGGCGTACGCCAAGTGCGGGGACGACTGGTGGAGTTACGACACCCCGGCGACCATCAGGACCAAGATGCAGTACAAGGACCGGCAGGGGCTGGGCGGGACCTTCTTCTGGGAGCTCAGCGGGGACACCGCGAACGGTGAGCTGATCAAGTCCATCAAGTAGCAGGACCCTCGGGGGACTTGGGGCGGAGGACCACGAGGCCTCCGCCCCTTGTCCTGTCCGACGGGTTCAGTCGTCCCGCCGGGCGGGGTCGGGCGTCTTGTACGACGGGTCGAGCTCCTCGATGGCACGCATGGCGCCGCCCAGGGTCCTCACCAGCAGCTCGCGCATGGTGTCGCGGGGCAACTCGGGTCGGTCTATCCAGTCGAGGGTGGCGCCCTCCACACTGCACACCCAGGCGAGCAGACCCATGCGGGCCAGCGGGGCGATGTCGATACGGCCGTACGCCCCCTCGGCGATGGTCGCCACGATCGCCTCGCGCACCCCGTCCCGGATGGCGTGCACCTCGGTGTCGAAGCCGACGCCGCCGCTGACGATGGTGCGGTAGGCGGCCTGGTTGTGCTCGGCGTAGCGGAGGTAGCTGTCGATGGTGCGGTGGACCCGGTCCACCGGCTGCAGTTCGCCGCCGCTCGCCGCGTAGGTGACCAGGTCGGCGACGGAGTCCTGGATGATCGCCAGGTAGTAGCCGCGCTTGGACTGGAAGTAGTAGTAGATGAGCCCCTTGGCGACATGGGCCTGCCGGGCGATGTCGTCCATGGAGAGCGCGTCGTACGACGTGTCGGCGAACAACTTCCGCCCGATGGTGATGAGTTCGGCACGACGCGCCACCGAACGCTCGGTGCCGCGGGCCCGGGGACGGGCCGGGTCGCGCTGTTGACTAATATTCAATTTCGACCCTGGATTCCAACGGGCGGCGGGACATCGGCAGTATGGCAGACCTGCATCAGCTGCTCGTTCGAGTCTGATCGACTTTGATGGATCCGCTCGACATCACGTCGGCATATGTCCGACCAAAGGGTCGAGTGTGTGTCAGGTCACAGCAGACCGAGCTGAGTGACGAGCATCGCGACGACCACGACGAGGGTCCAGCCCATGACGTGCTCGACGATCTTCGGGCCGTCTTCCTTGGGGCCGCCGGTACGGACGCGGGCGGCGGTGGCAGAGTGCGCGGTCATACGCCCACCCTGCCACCGGGAACGGCTTGTGCGGCGGAGACGTTGCTCACAACACCCCGACCGCGGCGAGCGCGGCGCGCTGGCGCGGGGTCGCAAACGCCGGGAAGTAGAGGTAGCAGACGCCGCCGGTGCCGGAGACGACCTTGCCCGCGGCGTTGTACCGCTTGGTCCGCAGCCAGATGTTCTCCCATTCGCGCCGCTTGTAGACGCGCCGCACCGCCTCGTTGCTCGGCGAGTTCGGGTCGTTGGCGATCACGTCGCCGTCGGGGGTGAACCCTATGACGGTCATGAGATGCCCGGCGGTGCCGTACCCCGCCCCGGTCAGCTCCTCCTTGAGGAAGGACTGGGACGTTATGGCCGGGATACCGGCGGCGATCAGCTTCTCCAGGTCGGTGAGCGAGCCGAGCCGGGTGACGACGCCCCGGAGGTCCTCGAAGGTGGCCGCGTAGGCGGCGTTGAACGGCCAGTTGCCGCAGCCCTCGTACTGGTAGTCGAAGGTGAACCGGGCCGCGTGGCAGACCTGCGGGTCGGCGAAGGCCGGATCGACCCATTCCAGCTGCTCCGGGGTGAGGCTGCCACCCCAGTACTCGATGATCATCTGCGAGGAGGTGGGGCTGCACCATGCCTCGCCACCGTTGTCGTACTCGGGGTACTGGCCGATGTGGATCTCCTGCGAGTACCGCGGGACGATCAGCTCCCGGGCGAGGCCGGGGGTGGAGGCCGGGACGGTGAAGCGGTCGGGGACGTCGGAGCCCATGGCGCCGACCCGCCAGACCTTGGGGGTGAGCTTGGTACCGGGCTTGCGGTACAGGGTCAGCCGCAGCTGGTAGGAGGTCAGGCGCAGCCCGCCGGCCGGGTCGTCGATGGCGAACGTGTCCGTCCAGATGCTGCTCCGGCCGTCGCTCTGGTCGTCGACCGACGTCCGCCTGATGTCCAGGTCGCCGGCGGCCCAGCGGCCCATCACGTACCAGGGGGTCGCGGTGCCGTCGGAGTACGTGCCCCGCAGCTCGATCTGGAGCCAGGTGCCGTCGGGGGTGTGCGCGTTCCAGGAGGCGATCGCCTCGGTCGCGGGGACGGCGAGACGGTGGACGGGGGACGTCCAGGTCGCGTACTCCCAGCGGGCGGTCCTGCCGGTGTGCGGGTCGGTGTAGTCGATGGCACCGCCGGGCTTGGCGATCACGAGGCCGGGGCGGGTGCCCGCGACGGCTCGTGTGCCCTCGGCGGTGCCGGAGCGCCAGTCGGCGTACGTGGTCCAGGCCCGGTTGTCGACGGTGCGGGCCGGGGCCTCGGCGGGAGCCGGGGTATCGGCGCCCTGGTCGGCGGCGGCCGGGCCCGCGCCGCCGGCTACGGCTGCCGCGACGGCGGCGGTCAGGACGGCTCTCCGGGACGGCTGTTCGGCTCTGCTCATGGGCGGAAGACTCCCAGGTGTCCGAGTCGGCAAGGTCCAATGCACGGCTGTCCGCCAACTATGGCTGCAGGCGGCACCGTCTGCCAGCACTTCGGCCCCTGGCGCGCCTACCAATATTGGTCTCCACCACTGGCGCGACTCGGGATGGCCGTCCGCCCCAACCGCCCTATGGGCAGGGCGAGATGAGCGAGCCGGGTCTCGGCGTACGTCGCTGGAACGGCGTACACCGAGACGGGTGACGGATCGTCAGACGAGATCCATGGCGGCGATCTCGTCGGGGCGGCCGTAACTGACCGGGCCCTGGAAGCGGCGGCGGGCGGTGGTGAACCACCAGACCGTGGCCACGGCCAGGACGACGGCCAGCGCGATCGGCGCGTAGTTGAAGGAGTGGGCGGTGATCGGCGAGGCGTGCGGCAGCATGAACAGGACGCTGCTGAGCAGGATCCAGACCACGGCGACGGCCCCGACCGGCCGTCCCCAGCGGCCCAGGTGCCAGGGCCCCGGCTGGAAATCGTCCCCCAGGCGCAGCCGGAGCAGGATCGGCACCGCGTAGGCGAGGAAGAGTCCGACGACGTTGACGCTGACGATGGCGGTGAACGCGGTGTGCGACCACCAGCCGGGCAGCACGAGCGCCAGCGAGCAGGCGACCGCCAGCCACACCGCCTTGACGGGCGTCCGCGTGCGCGGCGAGACCGAGTGCCACCAGCGGGAGCCGGGCATCGCGCCGTCCCGGGAGAAGGCGAAGATCTGCCGGGTGTTGCTGGTGAGATTGGCGAGGCCGCAAAAGAGCATGGCGCCGATCACGATCAGCAGCAGCGCCTTCGCGGTGCCGAGGCCCAGCCCGTCGATCAGGATCTGCACGGGCGGTGCGTCGGCGCTCGCCACCCGGTCGTAGTCACGAATGCTGTAGACCAATGCGAGCATCAACAGCAGTCCCGCGATCGCCGAGAAAGCGATCGCCCGCGTGATCCCCCGCGGCGCGTTGACCGTCGCCCGGACCGTTTCCTCGGACATGTGGAAGCTGCCGTCGAAGCCGGTGAAGGTCCAGCTGGTGACCAGCAGACCGAGCATGCCGCCGTAAAGGCCGCTCGTGAAACCGGTGTTGTTCACGAAATGCGTGACAAAGGAAGCCGACTGATGATGTTCGGGCATGACGATCAGCGCGCTCACGATCACCACGAGTCCGATCAGCAGCCACCACACGGAGATCCGGTTCAGTACGGCCACGAGGTGCACGGTGTAGGTGTTGGCGAGCCCCTGGACCACGATGATCAGGCCCGTGATCAGCACCGTCCGGTGCGGGGTCGGCTCGTACGAGGGCCACTGCAGGGCGATGAAGGCCTGGAGGAAGGTGGCGGCGGCGTACCCGGTGGCCGCCGTGCCGCCGACCTGGCCCACGAAGTTCAGCCAGCCGGTGTACCAGGACCAGGCGCCCTTGTGCCGTTTGGCGAGTTTTCCGGCGGAGAAATACAGGGCGCCGCTCGTCGGATAGGCCGAGGCGACTTCCGCCATCGATGCTCCCACGAAGAGCACCATGACGGAGACGCCGATCCAGCCGAAGACGAGAACGCTCGGGCCGCCCGCATTCAGACCGAACCCGATTCCCGAGAAGATTCCCGAGATGATGTTGATGATGGTGAACGAGATGGCGAAATTGTCGAATGCCTGAAAACGGCGCGTGAGTTTTCTCGGATAGCCCATCGCATGCAGGGTCGCATCGTCGTCGAGCTCGATCGGAACCGCTCCCCCGCGCGCTCGGGCACGCGGAGCCGTTATCCCTTCTGACACGGAAACGGACCTTTCTCTTGGTGGGGGGTTGCGGTACGTCAGGCGCCCGGCACCGGCAGACCGCAGGCGCGACGCGCCCGGGACAGCTGCTCGGCCGGATCACCGAAGACGGACCAGGGCATACGGGAGGCGTACGGCCCCATCGCCGCGAAGACGGCACGTGCCTCCCCCTCGCGCCGGGCCATGACCAGGGCGTGGGCGAGGTAGGCCAGGTCGAGGACGGGCGTGAAGCGGTAGTCGGCCGCCGCGGGCAGCCAGTTCTCGTGGATCGCCAGGGCGGTGGCGCGCCACTGCGGCTGCTCCCAGACACGGTCGGCGAGCAGTTGGGTCGGGTCGTAGCACTCGACCAGGGCGACCAGGGGCAGCAGGCGCAGCGGTGAGTCGGCGGGCGCTCGCTGGCCGAGGAAGGCGGCGACGTCCCAGGCGGCCGTCACGGAGCCGCCGTACCGGGGAAAGAAGCAGGCCAGGAAGCGGTGGTGGGCCTCGCGGTGCCAGGGGTCGAGCGAGAGGACGTGCGCGAACAGGCGCCAGGGCCCGGACGGTGCCGTGAGCAGCCCGCGCGGGGCCTGGTCGCGCAGCCGGTGCAGCCGGGCCATGGCCAGCTTGGCCACCCAGGGCGTGGGATCGGCGGGGTCGGCCGTCGCGGCCCGGTCGCAGGCGGCCAGCGCTATCCGCTCCAGCGCCTCGGTGCGCGGGTCGCGGGCGTCGGCCGCGCGCAGTGCCCGTAGCACGGCCACCCGGGCCCACAGCAGCGCGGCCTCGGAGCCGGGCTCCTCGGCGAGCCAGCGCTCGACGAGGTCGGAGTCGGCCGCTTCGGAAGCGAGCACGAGGGAACGGTGGGCGCGCAGGGCGAAGTCGCCGCGGGTTTCGGCCAGGGCGTCACGGGCGCTCAGATAACGGCCGGCCCGGACATCGACGCTTACGCTCGCGAGCAAGCGGTCGTCGGCTGCCGGATGCCACACATACTGCCCCTCGAATAACCCCGCGGCCATCTGTCCCAGCCCATCCCCGTTACGGCACCTCACAGTTGCGCACCAGGCACCTTACTCATCGGAGGACTCAACCGGAACGTACATTTCGGGGTGGCGGCCGGAGTTTTTCGACGGGATTGCACCCCACCACGGCTAGTTCAAAGCGACACCTTTTCTCATTCCGTCCCGCCGCCATGGACACCAACCCCGCCCGGCATCCACTTCACCCACCACTAGAATGTTCCAAATAAATATGCCGACCTCCACTTCACTCCGGGAAAAACGATTCACGACCTCGCCACCCGGCTCCGCCGCCTCCCCCCGTCCTGCGGTCCGGTCCGCCTGATCGCCGTCGACGGGCACGCCGGCTCCGGAAAGTCCACGTTCGCCGGGCAGTTGGCCCGGGCGCTCGGCGACGCCCCGGTGCTGCATCTCGACGACATCGCGAGCCACGACGAGCTGTTCGAGTGGAGCGGGCGCATGCTGGCCCAGGTGATCGAACCGCTGTCCCGGGGCGAGACCGCCCACTACACCCCCTACGACTGGCGGACCCGCCGTTTCGGGCCGCCCCTCCCCGTGCCGCCCGCCCCGGTGGTCGTCGTCGAGGGCGTCGGCGCCGGCCGGCGCGCGCTACGCCCGTACCTCGCCCAGTTGCTGTGGATGGAGTTGCCGCACGAGGACTCCTGGACCCGGGGCCGCTCGCGGGACGGGGAGGAGCAGCGGGAGTTCTGGGACGGGTGGGTCGGGGCGGAGTTGAAGCACTTCGCCGAGGACCCTTCCCGGCCGTTCGCCGATCTTCTGATTCAACAGTGCGGCAAGGGGTATGAGGTGCTCAGTGGGCCTGCGGGGACGGTTGGACCGGACCAGCTCTTCACGCAGGGTGACGACCCATCGGCAATGTGCTGAACTTGTGAAGGGCCTTGCGGGAGAAGTTCCCGGAGTGCTTCAACTCGGCTTGACCCGGGGGCCGTACAGGACTTACGTTCTCAATGTGCGGCCAATCGAGGCCGCCCCCATACGCGAAGCCCCCGGTTGTTCCCCCGTGATCGGGGGCTTCGTTCTGCCCTCACACCTCTTTCCGCACGCTGTGAGGCGCGATTCGCTCACCCTCGGTCACCGAACGCGATACGCGCGCTCTGCTCCCACCTCCGCAAACGGCCGGTGCGGCACCCTGGGTCGGGCCATACCCGCGCAGGTACGATGCCCTCGGTGCGACCTACGGACAGCTGCTCTGCGCACCGATGCAACTCCGGTCCGCAGTACGGCGGTTCGAACAAGGCGGCCCCGGGCGACGGCCCGGCGGCCAACCGACGGGGGCACGGTCTGTGGGGGACGGGATGGACTTCGGCATGCAGGGCCCCGAGGCCCCGGCCGACCTCGCCTGGCTGCGAGGTGTGGATGCCTACACGATGGGGGCCTATCCACAGGCGGAGGAGGAGTTCCGCACCGCGGTGCGGATCGATCCCGGGATGGCCGACGGCTGGCTCGGCCTGCACGCGCTGCGCGTCGACACGACGACCGCGCTGCTGCGGATGTTCCGGCACCGCGAGCGCTTCGGGGAACAGCGCGCCCGGCATCGGCGGACCATCAACTCCTGGTACTGGCTGGGCTGGTGGGTGCAGCCGGTGCTGGAGAGCCCGCGCGACCTGCTGCTGGCCCACGCCTCGCACTGGCTGGACGGCCGGCACGTCCCGGAGCTGGACCGGGCGCTGGCCGGGCTGCCGCCCGTGGACACCGATCACCAGGTCCGCTTCCTGCACGCCTGCCGCGCCTACCTGGTCAAGGACTGGGAGCAGCTGGTGAGGCACACCGACCCGCTGCTCGACGACGCGATGCTCGGCATCGAGGCGGGCCTGTTCGGCGGCATGGCGCGGGTCCGGCTGGAGATGTACGGCCAGGCCGATCCGCTCCTGTCGGCCGCGCTCATGCGGTGCCGCAGTGAACAGCCGCAGCGCAAGGAGCTGCGCTACTGGCTGGCCCGGGCGCACGAGGGCACGGGCAGGTCCGCGGCCGCCCTGCCGCTCTACCGTGCCGTGCACCGCGTCGACCCCGCCTTCATGGACACCTCGGCCCGGCTCGCGGCCATCGCCGAGGGCGACGGGTACGACGACACGGCCGACCTCGCGTCGATCACGCTGACCGGCCTCGGGCAGGACGTGGCCGACGGCCCCGACGGGTTCGATCCGCTCTTCGGCATCGAGGGACGGGACCTGAGGCTGCCGGACCCCGACCTGCCGCCTTCCGGTCCGCTGCCGTCGGTGGTGGATCCGGCGGTACGCGAGAAGACGGCCGTACCGTCGCAGCCGCTGCCCGCGGGGCCGACCGACCCCGGGTTACTCGAGGAGGCGCTCGCCGAGCTGGAGCGCATGGTGGGGCTCGAACCCGTCAAGCGCCAGGTCAAGGCGCTGTCCGCCCAGTTGAACATGGCCCGGCTGCGGACCGGGCAGGGCCTGCCGGTCCAGCCGCCCAAACGGCATTTCGTCTTCTCCGGCCCGTCCGGCACGGGCAAGACCACGGTCGCCCGGATCCTGGGCCGGGTCTTCTACGCCCTCGGGCTCCTCGGCGGCGACCATCTGGTGGAGGCCCAGCGGGCCGACCTCGTCGGCGAGTACCTGGGTCAGACGGCGGTGAAGGCCAACGAGCTCATCGACTCCGCGCTCGGCGGGGTCCTCTTCGTGGACGAGGCCTACTCCCTGTCGAACTCCGGCTACGGCAAGGGCGACGCGTACGGCGACGAGGCCCTTCAGGTGCTGCTGAAGCGGGCCGAGGACAACCGGGACCACCTGGTGGTGATCCTCGCCGGCTACCCGGAGGGCATGGACCGTCTGCTGGCCGCGAACCCCGGTCTGTCCTCGCGTTTCACGACCCGCGTCGACTTCCCCTCGTACCGCCCCCTCGAACTGACCTCGATCGGCGAGGTGCTCGCCACCGAGAACGGGGACGTGTGGGACGAGGAGGCCCTGGACGAGCTGCGGTCGATCGCCGGGCACGTGGTCGATCAGGGGTGGATCGACGAGCTGGGCAACGGGCGGTTCCTGCGGACGCTGTACGAGAAGAGCTGCGCGTACCGGGATCTGCGGTTGACGACCTACCCGGGGGCGTTGACGAGGGGCGACTTGTCGACATTGCGGTTGTCGGATCTGATGCAGGCGTACGGCGAAGTGCTGTCGGGCAGGGGCCCGCAGGACCCGTCCGCCATGTGAGGTGGCCGGATCCCGCGGGCGCCGGCTAGCCGGCCAGTGCCCCTTCCGGCTCCCCGCTGCTCACCCGCGGCTGTGTGACCCGCACCTCCGGCAGCTCCCGGTGCGCCGGGTCCCGTACCTCGCCCACCAGCAGTTCCAGTACGTCCTCCAGCGCGACGAGCCCCAGCACCTTGCCGGACGTGTCGGCCACCTGGGCGAGGTGGGTCGCGGCGCGGCGCATGACCGTGAGGGCGTCGTCCAGCGGGAGTTCCGAGCGCAGGGTCGTCATCGGGTGCCACACCTGCTGCGGTACCGCCCGCTCCGACTCCTCCAGGTCCAGCACGTCCTTCACGTGCAGGTAGCCCATGAAGGCGCCGTTCTCCGTCGCGACCGGGAAGCGGGAGTACCCGGTGCGGGCGGTGAGCTCGACGATCTGGCCGGGGGTGACCGAGGGGCTGACGGTGACCAGGGACTCGCGCTTCAGGAGCACGTCGGTCACCGGGCGGGAGCCCAGTTCCAGGGCGTCCTCCAAACGTTCCTGCTCCTCGGGGTCGAGCAGACCCGCCTGGCCGGAGTCCTCGACGAGGCGGTTGAGCTGTTCGCTGGTGAACACCGCCTCCACCTCGTCCTTCGGCTCGACGCGGAAGAGCCGCAGGATGGCCTGGGCGACCGCGCCCAGGGCCACGGTGATCGGCCGGCAGAAGCGCGCGAACCAGACCAGCCCGGGGCTGAGCCACAGCGCGACCTTCTCCGGGGCCGCCATCGCCATGTTCTTCGGCAGCATCTCGCCGATGACCAGGTGGCAGAAGACCACCGCGGCGAGCGCGATGACATAGGTGAGCGGGTGGATCATGCCATGCGGCAGATGGACCCACTCGAACACCGGCTCCAGCAGATGCGCCACCGTCGGCTCGGCGACCGCGCCGAGCGTCAGCGAGCAGAGCGTGATGCCGAACTGGGCCGCCGCCATCATCTGCGGCAGCCGCTCCAGGCCGTACAGCACCTGACGGGCGCGTGCCGTGCCCAGGGGTTCGATCTGGCTGCGGCGGACCGAGACGAGGGCGAACTCGGCGCCGACGAAGAAGCCGTTGGCGAGCACGAGCAGCGCGGCGAAGAGGAGTTGGAGCACGCTCATCGGGCGACCTCCACCACGGTCCCGGTCCGGACCAGCCGAACGCGCTCGGCCCGGTAGTGGCCGACCCGGCGCACCGACAGCCGCCAGCCCGGCAGCTCCGCCTTGTCACCGACGGCCGGGATGCGCCCGAGCAGGTCGGCGACGAGCCCGGCGACGGTCTCGTACGGCCCCTCGGGCACGTCGAGTCCTATGCGCTGCAGGATGTCGACACGGCAGCTGCCGTCGGCGTCCCAGGCGGGCCGGCCCTCCTCCGGCGGGGCGGCGGCGAGTTCGGGCAGGTCCTGCCCGTCGTGCTCGTCGCGGACCTCGCCGACGATCTCCTCGACGATGTCCTCCAGCGTGACCACCCCGGCCGTACCGCCGTACTCGTCGACGACGACCGCGATGGGCTGCTCGCTGCGCAGCTGGGCGAGGAGGGGCTGGACCGGCAGGGTCTCGGGGACCAGCAGCGCCGGGCGGGCGATGCGGCCGACCGGGGTGCGCAGCCGGTCACTGGAACGGATCGCCAGGGCGTCCTTCAGATGGACCATGCCGACGATCTCGTCGATCTTCTCCCGGTAGACCGGGAAGCGGGACAGGCCCGTGGCGCGGGTCAGGTTCACCACGTCCTCGGCCGTGGCCGACGACTGGAGCGCGCTGACCTTCACGCGCGGCGTCATCACGTGCTGCGCGGTCAGCTCACCGAGCGACAGCGTCCGTACGAAGAGGTCCGCGGTGTCCTGTTCCAGCGCGCCGGCCTGGGCCGAGTGCCGGGCCAGGGAGACCAGTTCGTCCGGGGTGCGGGCGGAGGCCAGTTCCTCGGTGGGCTCGATGCCCAGGGCGCGCACGAGGCGGTTGGCGACCGAGTTCAGCCCGGCGATCACCGGGCGGAACAGCCGCGCGAAGGCGTGCTGCGGGCCGGCGACGAAGCGCGCGACCTGCATCGGCCGGGACACCGCCCAGTTCTTGGGCACCAGCTCGCCGATCACCATCTGCACGGCCGAGGCCAGCAGCATGCCGACGACCACGGCCACACCGGACACCGCGCCGTCGGGGATGCCGATCGCGGTGAAGGGCCCGCCCAGCAGCTCCGCCAGCGCCGGTTCGGCGAGCATGCCGACGACGAGGGAGGTGATGGTGATGCCGAGCTGGGTGCCGGAGAGCTGGAAGGACAGTTCCTTGAGCGACTCGACGACCCGGTGGGCCCGTCGGTCGCCCTCCGCGGCCGCCTTCTCGGCGTCCGTCGCCTCGACCGTGACCAGGCCGAACTCGGCGGCCACGAAGAAGCCGTTGGCGAGAATCAGAAGGAACGCGGCTGCCAGAAGCAGCAAGGGGATGGTCATGATGCCGCCGCCCCGGTATGTCGGGAGGGGGCGGCGCAGGTACTACAGGACGATCCGTCCATCGCTGGAGGGAATCACTCCTCGGGTAGCAGGGGGCCTCTGAAGCCCGGTGGGCACATCAGTGGCGGAGGCGCCAGAAATACGCCTCCGCCAACAGATTAATCAAGACATGGGGATTTACGGCAGGGTGAACGCCCCCGAGTCAGCTCCGACGGTCCCCCGGCTCCTGGACGGACCGGGCCTCGGCGAGGGCTCGAAGAGCGCGCGCGTCGGCGATGGCGTGCTGCTTGGCGATGCCCGGCTGGATGCCGAGGGCGGGCAGGCTGGTGCCGTCGCTGAGGTTGAGGAACACCCAGGGATCACCCGGGCGGAGGTTCACCTGGACGATCTCGGCCCATTCCAGATGGCGCTTGGAGGCGATGTTCACGACGGTGACGCCGGACTCGTCGGCGACGACCCTGACGCGCGCCAGCATGGCCAGCACGCCGAACATGAGCGCGCCGGTGAGGATGAAGCTGAGGCGCTCGCCCGGGCCGAGCTTCTCCAGCAGCAGCGCGATCGCCGTGATGACGACGAAGATCGCGCTGCCGGCGGCGAGCAGGATGGCCCGGGTCCGGCCCGGCCGGAACGTGACGGGCAGGGTGGGCAGTTCGGAGGACATCGGTGTACGGCCCCTCGGCTCAGAGGCGGCAGGCGTGGATGGCCGTGGTCAGGATGGCCCGGGCGCCGATGTCGTACAGGTCGTCCATGATCCGCTGGGCTTCCTTGGCCGGAACCATCGCACGGACGGCGACCCAGCCCTCGTTGTGCAGCGGCGAGACGGTCGGCGACTCCAGCCCGGGGGTGAGGGCGACGGCCTTCTCCAGCTGCTCGACCCGGCAGTCGTAGTCCATCATCACGTAGGTCCGTGCGACCAGGACGCCCTGGAGACGGCGCAGGAACTGCTGCACCTTCGACTCGGCGGCCTCCTCGCCGTCCGCGCCCGTACGGCGGATGACGACGGCCTCGGACTTCATGATCGGGTCGCCGACGACCTCCAGGCCGGCGTTGCGCAGCGAGGTGCCGGTCTCGACGACGTCCGCGATGACCTGGGCGACGCCGAGCTGGATGGCGGTCTCGACGGCGCCGTCGAGGTGGACGACGGAGGCGTCGATGCCGTTGTCGGCGAGGTGCTTGGCGACGATGCCCTCGTAGGAGGTGGCGACCGTCTTGCCGTTCAGGTCCGCGAGGTCGTCGCCGACGGTGCCGGGCTTGGTGGCGAAGCGGAAGGTGGAGCGGGCGAAGCCCAGCGGCAGGATCTCCTCGGCGTTGGCGCCGGAGTCGATCAGCAGGTCACGGCCGGTGATGCCGATGTCGAGCTGCCCGGAGGAGACGTAGATCGCGATGTCGCGGGGGCGAAGATAGAAGAACTCGACGTCGTTCTCCGGGTCGACGACCCGCAGCTCCTTGGACTCGCGCCGCTGCTGGTAGCCGGCCTCATGCAGCATCTCCGCCGCAGGGCCGGACAGTGAACCCTTGTTGGGGACGGCGATGCGCAGCATGAGGTCGGCTTCCTTCGTTCGCTCTTACGGGTGTGCTGGGTTGCTGGTGCTCAGAGGTGGGCGTACACGTCGTCCAGGGAGATGCCGCGAGCGACCATCATCACCTGGACGTGGTACAGCAGCTGCGAGATCTCCTCGGCGGCCGCTTCCTTGCCCTCGTACTCGGCGGCCATCCAGACCTCGGCGGCCTCCTCGACGACCTTCTTGCCGATGGCGTGGACGCCCTTCTCCACGAGTTCGGCGGTGCGGGAAGTGGCGGGGTCGCCGTGTGCGGCCTTGTGCTGGAGCTCGGTGAAGAGCTCCTCGAACGTCTTCTTGGACATGGTGACGCTCAGCTTATGCCACACACGGCTTTCGTCAGCGCCAGGGTTCAGATACTGAACGCAGGGTGGCCGCGGTCGCCACGGCCGCCGTCACCGCCTCGTGCCCCTTGTCCTCGTTGGAGCCCTCGATGCCGGCCCGGTCCAGGGCCTGCTCCTCGGTGTCGCAGGTCAGCACGCCGAAGCCGATCGGCACGCCGGTCTCGACCGACACCTGGGTCAGGCCCTGGGTCACGCCCTGGCAGACGTACTCGAAATGGGGGGTGCCGCCGCGGATGACGACGCCCAGCGCGACGATCGCGTCGTAGCCGCGGCCCGCGAGGACCTTCGCCACCACCGGGAGTTCCCAGCTGCCGGGGACCCGCAGCAGGGTCGGCTCGTCGATCCCCAGGTCGTGCAGGGCGCGCAGGGCGCCGTCCACCAGACCGTCCATCACCTTCTCGTGCCACTGCGCCGCGATGACCGCGACCCGCAGGTCGCCCACATTGCGTACGGACAGCTCCGGTGCGCCCTTGCCGCTCACGTTCTTGAGTCTCCTCGGTGTGCTCTTACTGGTTGGTGCAGGTGGACAGGGAGGCCGGGGGCACGGGGGCCGGGTCCAGCCAGGGCAGGTCGTGGCCCATCCGGTCGCGCTTGGTGCGCAGGTACGTCAGGTTGTGCTCGCCCGCCTGTACGGGCATCGGCTCCCGCTCGGTGACCTTGAGCCCGTGGGCGAGAAGCGCGTCGGACTTGTCGGGGTTGTTGGTCAGCAGGCGCACGCTGCGCACGCCCAGGTCGGCCAGGATCTGCGCGCCCGCTCCGTAGTCGCGGGCGTCGGCGGGCAGGCCGAGTTCGAGGTTGGCGTCGAGGGTGTCGCGGCCGCGCTCCTGGAGCTCGTACGCGCGCAGCTTGGACATCAGGCCGATGCCCCGGCCCTCGTGTCCGCGCAGGTAGACGACGATCCCCCGACCCTCGGCCCGGATCCGATCCAGGGCCGCCTCCAGCTGGGGGCCGCAGTCGCAGCGCAGGGAGTGGAAGACGTCTCCGGTGAGGCACTCGGAGTGGACGCGGACGAGTACGTCCTCGCCGTCGCCGATCTCGCCGTGGACGAGGGCGACGTGCTCGACGCCGTCGACGGTGGAGCGGTAGCCGTGCGCCGTGAAGGTGCCGTGGGCGGTGGGCAGGTGGACCTCGGCCTCGCGACGGACGGTGGGTTCGACGCCCGGCTCGGAGAGGACCGGCTCCTGCTCGGCCGGCTGCGACTCGGCCTGCTCCCGCGGTTCGGCGCCGCGCAGGTAGGCGATCAGGTCCTCGATGGAGATGATCGTCAGGCCGTGCTTGCGGGCGAACGGGATCAGCTGGGGCAGCCGCAGCATCTCGCCGTCCGCGCCGGCGATCTCGACGATGGCGCCGGCCGGGCGCAGCCCCGCGAGCCGGGCCAGGTCGACGGCGGCCTCGGTGTGGCCGTTGCGGACGAGGACGCCGCCGGGCCTGGCGCGCAGCGGGAAGATGTGGCCGGGGCGGACGAGGTCCGACGGCTGCGCCTTGCCGCTCGCGAGGAGCCGCAGCGTGGTGGCCCGGTCGGAGGCCGAGATGCCCGTGGTCACGCCGTGCTCGGCGGAGGCGTCCACGGAGACCGTGAACGCGGTCTTCATCGACTCGGTGTTGTCCTCGACCATCTGCGGAAGCCCCAGCCGGTCCAGCTCCTCGGGCTCCATGGGGGCGCAGATCAGGCCACGGCACTCGCTCATCATGAAGGCGACGATCTCGGGGGTGATCTTCTCGGCGGCGACGACGAGGTCGCCCTCGTTCTCCCGGTTCTCGTCGTCGACCACCACGATCGGGCGGCCCGCGGCGATGTCGGCGACGGCCTGCTCGACGGGGTCGAGGGTGAGGTCCTCCGGACCTTCGGTGCGGTACAGGATCGGTGCCGTGGTCATGCCGGCGCTCCTTCCAGGACGGGCCGCGCGTCCCTGCGGGAGCGCAGCCACCAGTCGCGCATGCCCCACAGGACGAGTGCGCCGTAGATGACGTAGACGAAGCCGGAGAAGGCGTAGCCGTTGGCGAAGTTGAGGGGGACGCCGACGAGGTCGACGAGCAGCCAGGCGAACCAGAACTCGACCATGCCGCGCGCCTGGGCGTACATGGCGACGATGGTGCCGACGAATATGTAGGCGTCGGGCCAGGGGTCCCAGGACAGGGTCGGGTACGCCTTGAAGAGCAGCGCCACCGCGACGGTGCCGGCGGCGGCCGCCGCGAGCATCGCGCCGCGCTCGCGCCAGGTGGCGAACCGTACGGCGATGTGGCCGTCGCCCCCGTCTTCGGGCCGGCCCTTGCTGCGCTGCCACTGCCACCAGCCGTACAGGGCGACGAGCATGACGACCGCCTGCTTGCCCGCGCTGCCGGTGAGGTGGCCGAAGAAGGCGCCGAAGAGGATCAGGCCGGCCAGGAACTGCACGGGCCAGGTCCATATGGAGCGCCGCCAGCCGAGGGCGAGGGCGGCCAGGCCGAAGAGGTTGCCGACCATGTCGGACCAGAGGATGTGCTGGCCGAACAGGGCGAAGGCCTCGGAGTTCAGCGAGTTCACTTGGCCGTCGCCCCTTCGGAGGAGAGCCGGTCGCCCAGCATCCGCTCGACGTACTTGGCGATGACGTCGACCTCGAGGTTGACCGGGTCGCCGGGCTGCTTCAGGCCGAGCGTGGTCAGGGCGAGGGTGGTGGGGATGAGGCTGACGGTGAAGAAGTCGGGCCCGGCGTCGACGACGGTGAGGCTGATGCCGTCGACGGTGATGGAGCCCTTCTCGACGACGTACCGGGAGAGGTCCGCGGGCAGCGAGACCTTCACGATCTCCCAGTTGTCGGAGGGCTTGCGCTCCAGCACCTCGCCGGTGCCGTCGACGTGTCCCTGCACGATGTGCCCGCCGAGGCGGGCGCCCACGGCGGTGGGGCGTTCGAGGTTGACGCGGGAGCCGACGGCGAGGACGCCCAGGCTGGAGCGGTTCAGGGTCTCGGCCATGACGTCGGCGGTGAACTCGTCGCCCTCGTGGTCGACGACCGTGAGGCAGACCCCGTTGACCGCGATGGAGTCGCCGTGCTTCGCGCCGTCGGTGACGACGGGGCCGCGCACTCGGAAGCGACAGGCGTCGTCGAGGGTCTCGACGGCGGTGATCTCGCCCAGCTCTTCGACGATACCGGTGAACACTTCCCGGGTCCTCCTGCCACATAGGGGCACGGACTCCGGGGCCTGTCGATGACGACAGAATGTACGAGCAGGGACACCGGGGGCGACGCCGAACAGAGTTCGCCTCATGGACGAACCGATACGGCGGCGCGCACGAATGCCCGCCCGCCGCGCACTGCCTCCCATCCGGACTTTAACCGTCGGTCCAGGAATTTCACCTGGTCAACCGGCCGCTGGAGGCGACCGGGTCGCGGACTGTAACCGCCGGTTCGGACTTTCACCGACCCCGGAGTGCGCTGCTTCTGGTACAGGGCCAGTGTGCCACGCCTGATCGGCGTCCATACGGGTGGCCGGTGTGGAGTGGCTCACAGACACTCTCACTGGACTTCTCCGGCAGATCGGCGCGCCCCCAACTCCCCTGCACGGGAATGCGCTTGAGAATGATCCGAGATTGGTCCATACCTATTGACGCTATGGTCTAGTCCTCTCTAGTGTGCGGGAACCTCTTCGGCCTCTCGGACCTCTCCCCAGCAGGGAACACACAACCCCTGCCCAGACGGCCCGGCGGCGGTGACGACGGCCCTTGCCCGCCGCCGGGCCTCCCAACTCCCGTTGCCGGAGGGTCTGGCAGGGTGAGGGGATGACGACAGTGACAGTCGAGATGTGCCGCGAGAGGCAAAGGACTGACACGAGATGACCACGATCCTGGTGACCGGCTGCACCGGAACGCTCGGCCGGCTCGTCGCGGAGCGGCTGCGGGCGGACGGGCACGAGGTGCGGGTGCTCAGCCGGCACGCCCAGCCGTACGCCGTCGACCTGCGCAAGGGCGGTTCCGGGCTGGACGCGGCGGTGGAGGGCGTGGACACGATCGTGCACTGCGCGACCGCGCCGGGCGGCGGTGACGAGGAGGCGGCCGCGCATCTGATCGCGGCGGCGCGGCGGGCCGACGTACGGCACCTGGTGTACATCTCGATCGTCGGCGTCGACCGGGTGCCCCTGGGCTACTACCGGGCCAAGCTCGCCGTGGAGGGGCTGGTGGAGGAGTCGGGGCTGGGCTGGACGGTGCTGCGGGCGACGCAGTTCCACGACCTGCCGGCGAGGCTGTTCGGGACCGTGTCCAAGGCGCCCGTCATGCTGCTGCCGGCCCGGGTGAAGGACCAGCCGGTCGAGGTGGCCGAGGTCGCGAACCGGCTCGCCGAACTGGCTGTGGGCGCCCCGGCCGGGCGGGTCCCGGACATGGGCGGCCCCGAGGTGCGAACCCTCGACTCACTGGCCCGCGCGTACCTCAGCGCGACAGGGCGCAGACGCCTCGTGGTGAACGTGCCGCTGTGGGGGAAGGCGTACAGGGGCTTTTGCTCGGGTGGCCATCTGACGCCTGGACTTGCGGTGGGGAAGGGGACGTTCGAGGAGTATCTGGGGCGGCGGTTCGGGGGTGGGCAGGAGGTCTGAGGCGGGGTGCGGCGGCGGCTGTACGGGCTGGGTCGGGGGGGCCGCGACGTCCGTTCGGTCTGCGCCGGGTTTTGCGGCAGCCGCACGGGTTGAGCCAGGACTCCCGGCGACCGCACGGGGGCTGCGCCAGGTTTCCGCGGCAGCCGCACGGGTCTAGCCAGGGCTCCCGGCGACCGTACGTCCTGCGCCGGATTCCGGCAGCCGCACCGGTTGAGCCAGGACTCCCCCGACCGTACGACCCGCGCCGGATTCCGCGGCAGCCGCACGGCTTGAGCCGTTTTCGCGGCAGCCGTACGAGTTGAGCCAGAGCTCCCCGGCGACCGCACAGCCCGAGCCAGGGCACCCCGGCGACCGCACGGCTTGGCGGGTCACCGGTCGGGCGGTGCGAACAGGTCGTCCTGTGCGGCGTCCCGCGCCGTGAGCAGCGCTCCGCGCAGGACCGCGGCGCCGCCCAGGCTGCTGGGCCGCACGGTCGTCGCCAGCGGCGACATCCGCCGGATCCGCTCCTCCACCCGCCCGGCGAGCTCCTCGCCGCCCGCCTGTCCGACCTCCCCGCCCAGGACCACGCAGCCGGGGTCCAGGATGGCGACGACGGAGGCGACGCCGATGGCGAGGCGGTCGGCCAGGGCGTCCAGGAAGCGGGAGGCGGACGCCGGGTCGTGGAGTGAACCGTCCGGCGGTGCGATGTCGGAGGTGCGGGGCGAGTCGGTGGGCGCGACCCGCGCCACCGCGCCCCTCACCACCCCCGCGGCGACCGGCTCGTGCACGGCGTCGCCCTTCACCGTCAGCCCGCACTCCCCCGCCAGCTCCACGATCGCCGCCGCCCCCGCCAGCGAGTGGAACCCCCCGTCGCAGTCCACCGCCGACGGCAGCCCCGACGTCCCCGGCACCGGCAGGAATCCGATCTCGCCGGTGCCGCCGGAGGCGCCGCGGCGCAGGGCGCCGTCGAGGACCACGGCCGCGCCGGTGCCGTGGCCCAGCCACAGGAGTACGAAGGTGTCCCGGTCGCGGGCCACCCCGTCGCGCTGTTCCGCGAGGGCCGCGAGGTTGGTCTCGTTCTCGACGTTGACACGGGCCTCGGGGAGCCGTTCCTGCAGGGCCGCCACCAGGCGGCGGTGCCATGCGGGCAGGCCCGAGGAGTCGCGCAGCTCACCGCTGGCCGGGTCGATGAGGCCCGGGGCGCCGATGCCCACCGTGTGGAGCCGGTCGGCCCCCGCCTCCTTCACGACCCGCTCCACCAGGGCCACCGCCTGCTCCACCGCGGGCCCGGTCCCCGTGTCGCCGCCGATCGGCACCGACGCCTCGGCGAGCACGGCCCCGACCAGGTCGGACACCACCACCGAGACGCCCTCGGTACGGACGTCCAGCGCCGCCAGATGGGCCCGGCCGGCGACGATGCCGTACAGCTTGGCGTTGGGCCCGCGCCGCTGCTCGCCGGCCTCGCCGACCACCTCGATCAGGCCGGCGTCGGTGAGGCGCTCGACGAGGTCGGCGACGGTCGGCCGGGACAGGCCGGTCAGGTGCTTCAACTGCCCTGCCGTCAACGGGCCCTCCTGCTGGAGCAGGCGCAGGGCGAGCCGGTCGTTGATGGCCCGGGCGGTGCTCGGGGATGCGGGCATGCCGGGATCCTTCCAGATCGGCGGGGCCGTACCGTGGGCGACCACTTTATTGCCTATCTATCAGGCAGGGTTCCTGATAGTTTACGCGCGGATCAGTACCAGCAGCTCAACTACCAGTGACTCAGGGACCAGGCGAGGACCGGGAGGGGCCGGACAATGAGTGAGGTGGTCTACGACCTGCGCGAGGTGAGGCGTGCCCGGTACGCCGTGGCGGCCGTCTTCGCCGTGCACGGTGCCGTCACCGGCTCGTTCGCGACACGGGTGCCGTGGATCCAGGACCATGCCGGGGTCAGCGCCGGACAGCTGGGGCTCGCGCTCGCCTTCCCCGCGCTCGGCGCGTCCGTCGCGATGCCGCTGGCCGGAAGCATCAGTCACCGCTTCGGCGCGCGCAACGCCCTGCGCGGGCTGATCGCCCTGTGGACGCTCGCGCTGATCCTGCCCTCCCTCGCCCCCAACCTGCTGACCCTCTGCCTGGCTCTGTTCGCCTACGGCGCCACGGCGGGCATGGCCGACGTGGCGATGAACGCGCTCGGCGTCGAGGTGGAGAACCGCCTGGACCGGTCGATCATGTCGGGGCTGCACGGGATGTGGAGCGCCGGCGCCCTGATCGGTTCGGCGGCCGGCACGCTCGCGGCCCACCTGGGCTCGGACGCCCGGCTGCACCACGCCCTCGCGGCGGCGGCCCTCACCGTCCTCGGCGTCCTGGCCTGCCAGTGGGTGCTCGACCTGCAGCCCGCCGAGGACGAGGAGCCGCCGCCCCGGTTCGCGCTGCCGCCCCGGTCGGCGCTGCTCATCGGCGCGGTCGGGTTCTGCGCGGTCTTCGCGGAGGGCGCGAGCCTGGACTGGTCGGCGGTCTATCTGCGGGACCAGCTGGGCACCTCGGCCGGTCTCGCGGCGGCGTGCACGACCGGGTTCACGCTCACCATGGCGATCGCCCGGATCGCGGGTGACAAGGTGGTGGACCGCTACGGAGCCGTGCGCACGGTCCGGTTCAGCGGTGTCCTGGCCACGCTGGGCGGCCTGCTCATCGTGGTGTCGGACCGGCCGGCCCTGGCGATGGCCGGGTTCGGGCTGCTCGGTCTGGGTATCGCCGTGGTCGTGCCGCTGTGCTTCGCGGCGGCGGGCCGCAGCGGCCCCAACCCCAGTCTCGCGATCGCGGGCGTCGCGACGATCACGTACACCTCAGGGCTCATCGCCCCGAGCGCGATCGGCGGGATCGCCCAGGCCACCAGCCTGATGGTGTCCTTCTGCCTGGTCACCGTGCTGTCCTCGGGCCTCGTCGTGTTCGCGCGGGTCCTGCGCGTCGGCGACCGCGACCGCCCGAAGGTCAGCCGCCCGGACGCGGCAGTTCCGGACCCGCGGCTCTGAAAGCCACCCTGAGCGGGCGCTCAGGATGCCTGATCAACCCGGGTCGGCACCGCCTCTGCCGTCCCCTGACAATGGTCCGGACACTCACTCGCACGACGAAAGTGAAACCGCACCATGGATCTCGGCGTCCGCTGGAAACTGCACGGCGACGGACGCACGCCGGCGCCCGGAGCGGTCGTCCGCCCCGACGAACGGCTCTCCTGGCCCCGCACCTTCGGGCTCGGCGCCCAGCATGTGGTGGCCATGTTCGGCGCGTCCTTCGTGGCGCCGGTCCTGATGGGGCTCGACCCCAACCTGGCGATCATGATGTCGGGCGTCGCGACGGTCGTCTTCCTGCTCGCCACCCGCGGCCGGGTGCCCAGTTACCTCGGCTGTTCCCTCTCCTTCGTCGGCGTCGCGGCGGTCATCCGGGCCGACGGCGGTACGAGCGCGACCGTGACCGGCGCGGTACTCGTCGTCGGTGTCGTGCTGTTCCTGGTCGGTCTCGCCGTGCGGCGGTTCGGGGCGCGGATCATCCACGCCACGATGCCGCCGATCGTCACCGGCGCCGTCGTGATGCTGATCGGCTTCAACCTCGCCCCGGTGACGGCCGCGACGTACTGGCCGCAGGACCAGTGGACGGCGCTGCTGGTGATGCTGTTCACCGGGCTGGCGGTCGTCTGTCTGCGCGGGTTCTGGTCCCGGATCGCGATCTTCCTCGGCCTGATCTTCGGCTACGGCATCTCCTGGGCCTTCGACCGGATCTTCGGCAGGATCCACTCGGTCGACGCGAGCGGCAAGCTCACCGACCACTGGCGGCTCGACCTGTCCGGGGTCTCGAAGGCCGACTGGATCGGGCTGCCCGACCTGCACGGCCCGTCCTTCCAGTGGTCGGCCATCCTGGTCGCGCTGCCCGTCGTCATCGCCCTGGTCGCCGAGAACGCCGGGCACGTCAAGGCGGTCGGCGAGATGACCGGCGACAACCTGGACGACAAGCTGGGCACGGCGATCTCCGCGGACGGCGCCGCCTCGGTGCTCTCCACCGCGGTGGGCGGCCCGCCCAACACCACGTACTCCGAGAACATCGGCGTGATGGCAGCGACCCGCGTCTACTCGACCGCCGCCTACTGGGCCGCCGCCGGCTTCGCGCTGCTCTTCGGTGTCTGCCCCAAGTTCGGCGCGGTCGTGGCCGCGATCCCGGGCGGCGTCCTCGGCGGCATCACCGTCATCCTGTACGGCATGATCGGCCTGCTCGGCGCCCAGATCTGGATCAACGCCGAGGTCGACCTGCGCAATCCGCTCAACCTGGTGCCGGCCGCGGCGGGCATCATCATCGGCGTCGGCAACGTCACCATGGAGTTCACCGACACCTTCGAGCTGAGCGGCATCGCGCTGGGCACGCTGGTGGTCATCACCGGCTACCACGCGCTGCGGGCGTTCGCCCCGGCCCATCTCAAGACGCAGGAGCCGCTGCTCGACGAAGGCACGTCCTCCTACGACGAGGAGAGCGGCACCGGCGAGGGAACTCAGCGCGCCAGGTCATAGGCGTACGACGCCGTGAAGGTGCCCGGCTGCCCCTTGCACCCGTCCGACTCCCCCGGCAGCTTCACCCACAGGTAGGCGTCGATCCGTGCCTCGCCCGTGGCGAGCGTCGGCGCCCGGCCCAGCTTGCGGCCGGCCGGGTCGCACCACTCCCCGTCGGCCGGGGCGCCGGCGCCGTTGCGGCTGGTGTCGATGACGGCGCCGAGGCTCGCGGGGCCGCCGAGGGCGTCGAGGACCTGTCGGTCGTAGGCGATCTCGTCGGCCGTGGCGTGGAAGTTGGAGACGTTGCTGAAGACGCCGTCGGAGGACGCGGTCGAGGCGGCGCCGGCCTGCCGCAGCCACTCCGCCTGTTTGCCGGGCGCGTTCCAGCCGGAATGCCCGGCGTCGTAGTAGACGCGGGCCTTGGGGTTGGCCTCTTTGAGGACCCGGCCCGCGCGGGCCAGGGAGGCGAAGCGGTCGGCACGTTCGCCGGCCGAGAGGCACTCGGTCTGGGCGACGGAGTCGGGCTCCAGGATGACGATGACGTCGCCGGAGCCCAGCCCGGCGGCGAACCGGTCGATCCAGGCGTCGTACGCGTCGAGGTCGGGCGCGCCGCCCTGGGAGTGCCCGCCGCAGTCGCGGTCCGGGATCGCGTACGGCACGACCACCGGTACCCGGCCCGACGCCGACCCGCCGGAGGTGACCGCGCGGACCCGGGCGGTGATGGTGTCCGGCGTGAAGTCGGCGAACCACACCGCGGCCGGCTGAGCGGCTATCCGGGACTGGATGACGGCGTGGCGCGGGTCGCCGGAATTGTCACGGACCCATTCGAGCACCTGGGACTCGGGGTGGCGGTAGAGGCGGGCGGACACCACGGTCGGCTGCTGCTTCCTCTCGGGCTCGGTCCCGGTCGGCGAGGGCGTGGGACCGGCCTTCCGCTTCGGCGTCGCAGCGGCGGACGTGGGGGGAGGCGATGCCGTCACGGACGGGGAGGGCGAGGGCACTGCGGGCAGGGACTCCAGGCTCGGCGAGCGCGTCACCTCGGGCGGCCCCGCCTCGTCGGAGCGCCCTCTGTCGTCGAGCGCGGACATCATGCCGGTCACGGTGCCGACGGCGACCACGACCGAGGCCGCCACGACCATGGCATGACGCCGGGCCGTCCTCCTTCGCTCGGACCTGCGTGCGGCCAGTCGCTGGGCACGTAAGCCTGGCACGGTCCTGATTCCCCTCCCCCAACAGCGAGCGCGTTCCCCCGTTCTGGGGAAGCGCCGGGCCCGCCGACACTCCGGTCAGCCTAAAGCTGGGACATTGCCCCCATGGCGCAATGCGAACAATTCACCACACCCGTGGACGCGGTCATCTCCCGTATGCGCGCCCTCGACGCGGGGCTGCCCGACCGCGACGGGGTCGCGGTCTTCAACCGCGTCTACCTCACCGTCACCGAGACGGTCGACCGGCACATCGACGGCGGCCGGTTCCCGGACGCGCGGGCGGCGATCACGCTGGACGTGCGGTTCGCGGAGCGGTATCTGGCGGCGGTGGAGGCGGCCGAGGAGGAGCGGCGTCCACCGGCCTGCTGGCGGCCGCTGTTCCAGATGCGGCGCCATCCCGGCGTACGACCGTTGCAGTTCGCGCTGGCGGGCATCAATGCGCACATCGGCCACGACCTGGCGCTCGCCGTGGTGGACGCCTGTCGTAGCCTCGGCTGCGAACCCTCCGACCTGGAGGACGAGTTCGATCGGGTAGGTGATCTCCTCGTCTCGCTGGAGGAGCGCATCCGCGAAGATCTGATGCCGGGCCCCGACCTGCTCCAGATCGCCGACCCCCTCACCCATCTGCTCGGCTCCTGGAGCCTGGAGCGCGCCCGGGACGCCACCTGGTCGGCGGCCCGGGCGCTGTGGGCGCTGCGCCGACTGCCCGACGTCGCCGAGGAGTTCGCCGAGCGACTGGACGCCGCGGTGGGGTTCGCGGGACGCATGCTGCTGACGCCGCTGCCGGAGTGATCCACTCCCGCGGAACCCCACCCGTCGGGGCTCAGTCCTCCGGCAGCTCGACCGGCGCGATCTCGTCGTACACGTCGCCGGGCCCCGGGTTGGAGGCGTCCGTGGCCCCGCCGAAGTGGTGCATCACGCCCCACACCGCGTTCAGCGCGGTCTGGATCGCACCCTCAGCCCAGCCGGCCGTCCAGGAGATGTCGTCGCCGGCGAGGAAGATGCCCCGCTTGTCCTCGGGCAGCCCCTCCTGCATGAAGTGCGTGAACAGGCGCCGCTGGTAGCGGTAGTGGCCGGGCAGGTTGGCCTTGAACGCGCCCATGAAGTAGGGCTCGTTCTCCCAGGAGACCGTCACCGGGTTGCCGATGACGTGCTTGCGAATGTCGACCTTGGGATAGATCTCGCCGAGCGACTTCAGCATGACCTCCATCCGCTCGTTCGCGGACAGCGGCAGCCACTTCAGGCTGTCGTCGCACCAGGTGTAGGAGAGGCAGATGACGGCGGGCTTGTCCGGGCCGTCGTCGAGGAGGTAGGTCCCGCGCGTCATACGGTCGGTGAGCGTCATCGACATGACGTCACGCCCCGTCTCCTCGTCCTTGTCCAGCCAGAACGGCCGGTCGACGGGGACGAACAGCTTCGAGCTCTCCATGTAGTGGGTGCGCTCGATCGCCGTCCAGTGGTCGATCGGGAAGAGCGAGTCGTCGCAGGCGATCTTCGACAGCAGCATCCAGGACTGGGCGGTGAAGATCGCCGCCTGGTACGTGCGGATGTCGCCGTCCGCGTCGGTCACGGTGATCCGGTTGCCCGCGGTGCGGTGCAGCCGGGTCACGGCCGGGCGGGGCTCGCCGTTGTCGTGCAGGCTCGCGAGCGAGGTGCCGTAGGCCCAGTGGACGATCTTCTCCGGCTCGCGCTCCCAGAGGCGCAGCGGCAGCTGCTGGGAGCCGCCGACGATGCCGCGGTGGTGGTCGTCGGCCTCGGTGTAGACGACGCGCAGGATCTCCAGGATGGAGTTCGGGAAGTCGGTGTCCCAGCCGCCGGTGCCGAAGCCGACCTGGCCGAAGATCTCGCGGTGCCGGAAGGACCTGAAGGCCTCGGAGTCGCAGAGGAAGCCGTAGAAGGTCTGGTTGTCGAGCTTCTCGACGAGCTTCGCCCAGATCTCCCGGATGCGCGGCACGTCCCGCTCGCGCATCGCCCGGTTCATGTCGGAGAAGTCGGCGCCCTCTTCGAGGCACTTGTTCCAGGCGTCGGCGACGTCGCGGTAGACCTGCGGGAGGTCGTCGATGGTCTCGGCGTAGTGCGACTCGCCCTTGAGGTCGACGACGGTCGAAGGCGTCGCCTCGGCAAGGGGGTTGGGGAAGGGCTGGGTCTGGAGGCCCACCAGGTCGATGTAGTGCTGGAGGGCGGTGGACGAGGGCGGGAAGCGCATCGCGCCCATCTCGGCGGTGAGGCCCTCGGTGCCCGGACCGTCGAAGCCCACGGTGCGCAGCCGGCCGCCGATCCGGTCGGCCTCGTACACGACCGGCTTGAGGCCCATCTTCATCAGCTCGTACGCGGCGACGATGCCGGACAGGCCGCCGCCGATGACCGCGACCTCGGTGCCGTGCTCGGTCGCGGGTATCTGGCCGAGTCCCGCCGGGTGGGCGAGGAAGTCGTCATAGGCGTAGGGGAAGTCCGGGCCGAACATGGTGATCGGCGGCTGCTGCTCGTCGGTGTGCTCGACGGCGTTGGGCACCATGGACGTCATGGGGTACGGACTCCTTGCGCGTGAAGAACTCGGGGGAAGCTCAGGGGGGTTTCAGACCAGGGACCCGTAGAGGCCGGGGCGGCGGTCCTTCAGGTACGGGTTCGCCTCGCGGGAGGCGGCGAGGAAGGCGGGGTCGACGTCGGCGAACACCAGCTCCTCGCCTCGTCCGGCGCGGGTGCGGGCGACCCCGTCGGGCCCGGCGAGGGTGGAGAGACCGACGAACTCGAACTCCCCTTCCTGCCCGACCCGGTTGACATACGCGACGTACATCTGGTTCTCGAAGGCCCGCACCGGGATCATCGACTCGGCGACGAACTGGAACGGGTGCATCTGCGCGGTCGGCACGAGCAGCAGGTCGGTGCCGGCGAGGGCGTGGGCGCGGACGTTCTCCGGGAACTCGACGTCGTAGCAGATCAGGATGCCGACGCGGAGGCCGTCGAGTTCGGCCTGGACCACCTGCCGGTCGCCCGGCGTGAAGTGGTCGCGCTCGAAGCAGCCGAAGAGGTGGGACTTGCGGTAGTTGGCGAGCCGGGTGCCCTCGGCGGAGATCAGCTGGGCGGAGTTGAAGACGGTGTCGCCCGCGCGCTCGGGGTAGCCGTAGGCGATCGCCAGTCCGTGCCTGGTCGCCGTCTCGGCGATCGCGTCCGCGCAGTCGCCGTCGGCGGGCTCGGCGAGGCGGGCGATGTCGTCGCCGATCGCGTACCCGGTCAGGAACATCTCCGGCGCGACCAGCAGCCCGGCACCCGCGCCGGCGGCACGGCCCGCGGCCTCGTCGAGGACCTTGAGGTTCTCGACGGTCGAGCCGGGGCGGCCGGAGCTCTGGAGCAGGGCGGTGCGCATGCGTGTCCTCACCGGGCGGAAGGGTGGTTGCGGGGGCCACGTAGACGGTACGGGCGGCTGACCAGGGCGGACAAGAAGGAGCCGTTGCGCGCCGGTGAGCGGTTTGTTGCGTGGGTCGAGGGGTGGGCGGCGATTCGTTGCGCGACCCCAGGGGTAGGCCCGCTGGTCCCTGGGGCGCAGTGGGCTTCGGCGTCCCCGCCGGGCGGCGGAGCGGGGTCCCGCCTCCGGCGCGATGTGGTGCGGGCGCGGCGCCGGGAGAGTGGTGACTGTCCACCTGACCTGCAGAAAGGACCACGATGAACCGCCGATGGACCGCACGGGACCACCGTACGAAGATCGTCGTGCTCGGCTCCGCACTGCTGCTCTCCGCCACCGCGGCCTCGGCCGCCACCGCGTCGGATTCGCAGGCACCACGGCAGCGGGAGGCCGCCGCGCTCACCGGCACCGCCAAGCTGTACCGCTCGGCCGGGGACGACATCACCTTCTCCTTCGACGCGCACCTGGCGGCGAAGGACAACGCCGACCCGACGAAGGCCACCGGCACCTTCGAGTTCAGCCACTACCTCAACGGCGAGGGCGCGAAGGCCAAGGCCAAGGTCGACTGCCTGGTGACCGGTGGGAAGGTGGCCGTCGTCTCCGGGGTCATCACCTCCTCCGACCTGCCGGGCGCCAAGGGCAAGCGGGTCGGCATCACCGTCCACGACGTCGGCGGGCGCGACCGGCTCGGCTACAGCTGGGCGTCGACGGGCAGCCCCGCCGAGACGAAGGGGCTGCCCAAGTGCGTGGGCTCCGCCCCCTTCGAGAAGGTCAGGAAGGGGACGGGCGACTTCACGGTCGTGCCGTGGCGGCCCGAGTTCTAGCCAGGGCCAGCGCGGTCACCAGGTAGGGCACCGCGAGCACCGCGAAGACCGTGCTGTGCGCCGCGCCCGTGCCGAGCAGGGCGTACACGCCGAACGTGGCCACCGTGGCGAGCTCCGTGCCCAGGCTCGCCACGGAGGTGAGCGTGGCCCTGCGGGACTCGTCGATCCGGTGCTGGAGACGGACGTCGGCGAGGACCTCCGCCAGCTGGAACCCACCGAAGGCGAGGCCCACGAGGGCGATGCCGGCCGGGGTCCGGGCCGCGGCGCCGATGGCCAGGGCGAGCGCGGAGCCCGCGAGGAGCCAGGCCATCCCCCTGGTGCCGAGGCGTTCCGCCGGTCCGGCCAGCAGACTGGCGGCCGTGACCAGCGTCCAGACGAGCAGGATCAGGTACGGCACCGTCGTATCCGATACGCCCGTGTCCCGGGCCAGCAGGGGCGTGTACTCGTCGAGCGCGCCCCACACCGCGGCGACGGCGGGGATCAGCAGGAGGGCGCCGCGCACGGAACGGTTCCCGCGGGCTTCGGCGAGGCCGGTGCGCAGGGTCACCCACCAGCCGTCACCACCGTGCTCCGGCCGCGTCCGGTGCTCCGGCAGCCGGGTCGCCACCGCGGCGGCCAGCAGACAGGCCAGCACGCTGCCCGCGCCCACGGCCGGGTAGCCGCCCAGGACGACCACCGGTCCGGCGAGGCCGATCGACGCCATGCTGGCCGCAAGTCGCACCGCCCGCACCCGTCCCATCACGCGCGCGTACCGGTCGTCGGCGCCGAGCCGGTCCAGTTCGTCGTAGGCCAGCGCCTCGAACGAGCCGGAGCACAGTGCTCCGCCGACGCCCCACAGGACGAAGCCGAGCGCGAAGGCCCAGTACGACGGGACGATCACCCACAGGGCGAAGCCGACGGCGTTGAACAGCGGGCCGATCCACAGCAGCAGCCGACGGGAGACGGCGTCGGCCAGCGCGCCGGAGGGGACCTCCAGCACGACGGCCGTGATCGACCACATGGCGAACAGCGAGGAGATCTGCCAGAGCGACATGCCGGTGTCGGCGAACAGCAGCGCGTACACCGGGTAGAGCAGGACGAAGTCGTCCAGGAACGAGTAGCCGTACAGCGTGGCCGTCAGGCGTCGGACGCCGGTGGCGGGTACGCGTGCGGGTGTGAGTGTCATGAGGCCTTCCCGGAAGGGCGGTTCGGACGTCGTCGGTACGGCGTCCGAGGCGGCCCTCGGGAGGCGCGGCTGGTGGATCAATGTCGCCAGGTCATGACACCGATGTTAGACAGACGCGGCCCTGTTGCCCAGCGAAAATGTGGTGATGACGGCGGCGTGGTCGGAGGGCCAGTCGTTGTCCTCGACGTGGGGCCAGGGACGCGGGCGGCCGCTGACGTACGTCTCGGAGTCGAGCACGCCGAGGCCGCGGTGCAGGACGAAGTCGATCCGGTCCTGTGGTTCGGGGCGTCCGCTGCCGTCCTCCCGCACGGGGTGGATCGGCGACCAGGTGTGTCCGGGGTGGGCGACCGGGTCCGGGTGGGCCTCGCGGTAGGAGTCGCGGAGCCCCGCCTCCTCGGCCGCCTTCGTCACCGGCCAGTCCACACCGGGCCGGTCCAGGTGGGAGGGGCTGTTGAAGTCGCCGACGAGGACGACGGGCACGCGGTCGTCGACGCGGCCGAGAGCGTCCCGCAGCTGGGCGAGGCGCACGCCCTCGTGGGCGGTCGGATCACCGTCGGTCACATAGGGCCCGTACTCCTTGTAGTCCAGATGGACCGTCCACACGTCCACCTCGGCACCCTCGTGCACCCGGACCCGTACACCGGCCGCCCCGTAGAACCCGACGTCCGGGTCCCCGAAGCGGGCCGTGATCGGGTACCGGCTGATGACGCCGAGGTTCTCCCCCGCCCGGTGGTGGTACCAGCCGAGGGCGCCGGCGAGCTCCTCCGCGGCCGTGCCGTACGTCTCCTGGAGGCCGACCACGTCCGCATCGGTCTCCGCGATGACCTTGAGCTGTTTGGCCCGGTGATCGTGGACCTTCGTGCCGCCGTACCAGAGATTCCAGGTCATGACGCGAAGGCGGTACGGCAGCAGGGAGCGCAGCGCCGAGGGGGTGATGCCCTCCAGGCTGGCCTCCACGGTCCGTCCGGGCACCGCCTCGATGGGCGCGAGCGAGGGCACCGCGAGCACCGTGCACCCGGCGGCCTCGGCGGAGGCGACGCCGGTCTCGGTGTCCTCGACGGCGACGCACCCGGACGGGTCGACGCCCAGGGCACGGCAGGCGGCCAGATACGGGTCGGGGGCGGGCTTGGTGTGCTCGGTGTCGTCGGCGGTGACGGAGACGGCGAACCGGCTCGCGCCTCCCAGGGCCGCCAGGACGGTGTCGGCGACGGCTCTCGGGGACGCCGTCACCAGGGCCGTGGGGACGCCCTCGCGGGCCAGCGCGTCGAGCAGGTCGAGGGCGCCGGGGCGGGGAACGATGCCGGCACGGACGCGGTCGGCGAACTCCCGGTGGAGCTCGTCGGCGAGGGCGTCCGCCCGGGCACCCGTGGCGGCGGCCAGCCAGGCGGCGGTGTACTCGACGGGCCGGCCGAGCACGTCCGCCTCGTCCGCCTCCGTCAGCGCCCGCCCGGCGACGTGTTCCACCGCCTCCCACCACAGCCGCTCGGTGTCGACGAGCGTGCCGTCCATGTCGAAGAGGACGGCCTGGAGCGGGAGTCGGGTCACGGTTGTCTCTTTCATACGTGGGGGTTCAGACGTGGGAGTTCATACGTGGGGGCCAGGGACGTACGGAATCAAGCACGTGCCGGGAGACGTACGGGGATCAGTGTCGGCGTTCGGCCACCAGCACCGGCCGCTCCGGCAGCGACACGCTCACCGCGGCCCCGGCGCCGAGCGCGGCGCCCTCGTGCGCGGGCAGGTCGGCCTTGACCTCGGTGCCGTCGGCGAGCCGCACGGTCAGCCGGGTGGTGGCGCCGAGGAACGCCGTGGCGACCACGCGCGCGTCGGAGGCTTCGTCGGCGCGCACCGCCACCGCCTCCGGCCGCACCAGCACATCGACGTCGGTCACCGGGGGTACGTCGCCGTCGACGGGCAGCCGCCGGCCCAGCACCTCGACACCGCCCTCGACGATCCGCCCCGGGATCCGGCTCATCGTGCCGACGAACTCGGCGACGAAGGCGGTGGCGGGGCGGCCGTACAACTCGGCCGGTGCGGCGCACTGTTCGAGCCGTCCGGAGCGCATGACCGCGACCCGGTCGGCCATGGAGAGGGCCTCCTCCTGGTCGTGGGTGACGAACAGGGTGGTGATGCCCAGCTCCCGCTGGAGCCGCCGGATCTCCTCGCGGAGCGTCAGGCGCACCTTGGCGTCGAGCGCCGACAGCGGCTCGTCGAGGAGCAGGACGCGCGGGCGCAGGGCGAGGGCGCGGGCCAGGGCGATGCGCTGCTGCTGGCCGCCGGAGAGCTGGTGCGGGTACCGCTCGCCCTTTTCGGCGAGGCCGACCAGCTCCAGCAACTCGGCGGCGCGGGCACGTCGTTCGGCGGTGCGCACCTTGCGCATACGCAGCCCGAAGGCCACGTTGTCGAGGGCGCTGAGATGCGGGAAGAGGCTGTACGACTGGAAGACCATCCCGGCGTCGCGGCGGTGCGCGGGGATGTCGCTGACGTCCTCGCCGTCCACCAGCACCGCACCGGAGTCGGGGTGTTCGAAGCCGGCGAGCATGCGCAGCGCGGTGGTCTTGCCGCAGCCGGACGGGCCGAGCAGGGCGAGGAGTTCGCCCGGCCGGACGGTCAGGTCGAGCCCGTCGAGGGCTACGGTGGGCCCGAACTCCCGGCGCAGGCCGCGGAATTCGACGGTGGCGGCCTGCGTCGCCGCATCTTCGGCTGTGCCTGCGGCTGTCTTGTCGAGCACGGTCATGGTCATCCCCGGGAGGTAGTACGGGTACGGCCGCCGAAGCCGGCGAGCACGAGGAGCAGCACCCATGTCACGAGCAGGCTGAGCACGGACACGGCGACGGAGAGCTGGGCCTGCGAGCCGCTGACGTTCACGATCCACACGGCGAACGGCTGGAAGCCGAGCAGCTGGGCGACGGTGAACTCGCCGAGCACCAGGGCGAGGGTGAGGAAGGAGGCGTTGAGCAGGGCGCCGCGGAGGTTGGGCAGGACGGCCTGGGCCAGGGCCTGCGGCCAGCTCGCGCCGCAGCTGCGGGCGGCCTCGACGAGGGTGCGTACGTCGATGGCGCGCAGTCCGGCGTCCAGGGCCCGGTGCACGAACGGCAGCGCCATCACGACGTAGGCGAGGACGAGCACGAACGGGAAGTCGGGGTTCTGGATCGCGACGAACGTCTGGAACAGCGGGGTGCGCGAGAGATGCTCGGGCCCCCACTTGAGCACCGTCCCGATCCCGGCGACGAACGCGATCGGCGGCACGACCAGCGGCAGCGAGCACACCACTTCGACGACCGGCCGCAGCCGGGGCGCGCCGAGCCGCAGCGCGACCATGGCGGGCACCATCAGCAGCAGGACGAGGGCGATGGTGGCCAGGGCCAGCTCCAGCGAGAGAAGCAGGCTGGACGCGAATCCCTCGGTGGAGAAGATCTGGGTGTAGGCGTCGAAGGTGAGCCCCTGCCCCGGCACGTCGACGGTGAAGACCACCGACGCCGCGAGCGGCACCAGGAAGTACAGTCCGGCGAGGCCGAGGACGCCCCACCGCCACAGGTTCAGGCGAGCCATCGGGCGCTCCGTCGTTGCAGGGGCAGATACACGGCCATGACCAGGCCGGCGACCAGGACCATGTCGAGGCTGAGGGCGAGGGCCACGTTCTCCTGCCCGACGAGTACGTTGCCCGAGAGGGCGTCGGCGATCTGGAGGGTGACCAGCGGGACGGAACTGCCCACCATGGCGGCGGCGGTGGCGTAGGCGGCGAAGGCGCTGCCGAAGAGCAGGACGAACCCGCCGAGGAGCGTGGGCAGCAGGACGGGCAGGGCCACGTGGCGCCAGTACTGCACGGTGGTGGCGCCGTTGTTCTGCGCGGCCTCGCGCCACTGGGAGCGCAGGCCGTCCAGGGCCGGGGTGATGGTGAGCACCATCAGCGGGATCAGGAAGTACAGGTAGACGAGGACCAGTCCCCAGAAGCTGTACAGGTCCCAGCCCTTGTCCGTCAGGCCCAGATGCCGGGTCAGCACACCGGCGTTGCCGAGCGTGGCGACGAACGCGAAGGCCAGCGGGACGCCGCCGAAGTTGGCGAGGACCCCGGAGGCGGTGAGCACGGCCTCGCGCAGCGCGGGGAAGCGGGAGGTCACCACGGCCTGGGCGAGCGGCAGCCCGAGGAGGGCGCCCAGCGCCGCGGACACGGCGGACAGCTTGACACTGCCGAGCAGGGCCGTGAGGTAGGCGCCCTGGAGGGAGGCAGTCAGGTTGTCGGCGCTGTACGAAGTCGCTCCTGTGGACGGGTCCTTGACGGTGAAGGCGCCGTCCAGCATGGCCAGGGCGGGCAGCCCGAAGGCGAGCGCGGTGAAGACGAGCAGCGGGACGACGGCGAGCGAGCCGAGCGACCGGCGCCGCCGCTTCACCGCAGCGGCGGGCGCCGTGTCGACCCGTACGGCGGTGGCCGTCATCCGGAGACGGCCTTCGCCCAGCCCTGTCCGAGGACCGTCTTGGCCTTGTTCTGCTGGGCCTCGGTCGGGAAGGCCGGCGTCCCGGCGACCTCGGGCAGCTTGGCCGCGGCCGTCTTGTCGAGGGTGCCGGCCTTCTCCATGGCGGTCATCAGGACCGGTCGGGCGTAGCCCTTCAGCCACAGGTTCTGGCCCTCGGCGCTGTAGAGGTACTCCTCCCACAGGCGGGCGGCCGCGGGGTGCGGGGCGTCCTTGTTGACGGCCTGGGAGTAGTACTGCGAGAACTTGCCGTCGCTGGGCACCGACACCTGCCAGTCGACGCCCTTGGACTTGAACTCCTCGGCGTACCCGGCGTTCAGGTAGTCCCAGTCGATGCTGATGGGCGTCTCGCCCTTCTCGACGGTGGCCGGGGTCGACTCGACGGGCGTGTAGTTGCCGTTCGTCTTCAGCTTGGCGAAGAAGTCGAGGCCGGGCTGGATGTCGTCGAAGGAGCCGCCGCTGGCGAGGGCGGCCGCGTAGACGCCGCCGAAGGCCGAGCCGGACTTGGTGGGGTTGCCGTTGAGGGCGACCTGCCCCTTGTACTGCGGCTTGAGCAGGTCGGCGAAGGTCTTCGGGCACTGCTTGACCCGCTTGGCGTCGCATCCGATGGAGATGTAGCCGCCGTAGTCGTTGTACCAGCGCCCCTGCGCGTCCTTCTGCCCCTCGGGGATGTCACCGAAGGCCTGCACCTTGTAGGGCGCGAGCAGGCCCTGCTGGGCGGCGCTCAGCGCGAAGGAGCTGCCGAGGTCCAGGACGTCCGGCGCCCGGTCCTGCCCCTTGCGCGAGGTCACGGCGTTGATCTCGTCCTGGCTGGAGCCGTCGGGGTTCTCGACCTCGACCTTGATGCCGTACTTCTTCTCGAATCCGTCGATGAGGGCGCCGTAGTTGGCCCAGTCTCGCGGCAGCGCCATGGCGTGCAGCGTGCCCTCCTCCTTGGCCGCCTTCACCAGGGCGTCCATGCCGCCGAAGTCCTCGGCGGAGGTGGCGGTGGCGGCGCTCTTGCCGTCGGCGGTGGTGGACGCGTTGTCGGGGGCGGCGCCACAGGCGCTCAGGGCGAGCGCGGCTACGACGACGAGGGCGCCGACCGGGACGGCGGTTCTCTGCAGGGACACGGTCACGGCTTTCTCCAGGGGGACGCGCGAGGGTGCAGGAGGATCTTGCCCAGGAAAGGTCTCAAACTTGTCTGAACAAGTTGGCCCCAGTAGGCCCGCCGATGGTGACACGTTCGTAAACTCTGGCGAAAGCCTTCGCCCTGAATTTGTGCGCACTCTCCGCCGACGCGGATCACCGGACGATCTCGATTAGGCTGGTCACGCTGTGCACAGCAACCGACTCAGAGGGGAAGCATGACGGCGCGACACGAGGAGATCGCCGACGAGCTGCGCCGGGCGATCGACCGCGAGGAGTACACGGTCGGCAGCCTGCTGCCCGCCGAGACGGAACTCGCGGCTCACTACGGCGTCTCGCGCGGCACGGTCCGGCAGGCCGTCGCCACACTGACCGCCGAGGGCCTCATCGGCTCGCGCCAGGGCGCCCGTCGCGTGGTGCTGGCCAGCCGCCGCAGCCAGAGCTTCGCCGAACTGCGCAGCTTCGCCCAGTGGGCGCGGGCGATGGGCCGGGAGGCGACGGGCCAGGTGGTCGCGCAGGAGTACACCCCGGCGACCCAGGAGGACGCGGTACGCCTCCAACTGCGCGTCGGCACGCCGGTGTTGCACGTCCTGCGCGTGCGCGGCCTGGACGGCGAGCCGGTACTGCTGGAGCGCACGGTCTACGCCGACTGGATCTCCCCCGCCGTGGAGGCCATAGAGCCCGAGTGCCCGTCCGTCACCCAACGCCTGTACGACGAGACGGGGTTGGTCTTCGCCTACGGCGAGCACGTCATCGACGCGGTGTCAGCGGGTGCGCAGGACGCCGAGTTGCTGGGCATCCGCCGCACGAGCCCCCTGCTGCGGGTGCGCCGCGTGACGACGACCCGCGAGGGCCGCCCGGTGGAGTGGTCGGACGACCGCTACCGCTCGGACGCGGTGAGCTTCAGCGTGCACAACTCGATCGACAACAACGCGCTGGCACGCAAGACGGCCGACTGACGCCCTCCGCCGAGCGGCTACGCGGCTCCGCCTGACGGAGGAGGCCACAGCACGGGCGAGCAGGCGAGACTGCCCACATGGACGCCACCGAAATCCCCGCCCTGCCGTTCATCGACGAACACGCGACGGTCGTCGAGACGAGCGCGGACGCCGTCTGGCGCGCACTGACCGCCCGGATGGACGGCGCCCGAGGATTCCGGGTGGCAGTGTCGACCCCGGGCCAGGAGCTGGCCCTGGTCGGCCATCACCCCTTCTCGAGGTACGCGCTGATCTTCCACTTGGACGAGGCGGACCAGGGCCACACGCGCCTACGGGCCGAGTCGCGAGCGACCTTCCCCGGACCGGCGGGTGCCGTCTATAGACGTCTCGTCATCGGCACGGGCGCCCATGCACTGCTGGTACGGCACATGCTGACGAAGGTCCGCAAAAGCGCCGCCTAAGGGGCGCGGGGCTGTATAAACATGCGGCTCCGCCGCGTGGGCGCGACAAGCCCCCACCGCCCCGCGGCCGACAAACTACGTGGGCGACCCCGAAGAGAACCGCCGCAACAAAGGCGACAGCACCAGCACGGACTTGGTCCGCTCCACGAACGGCTCCCCGGCGATCCGCTCAAGAACCCGCTCGAAGTGCCGCATGTCCGAGGCGAACACCTGCACCACCGCGTCCGCGTCCCCGGTGACAGTGGACGCGGCCACGACCTCCTGGTACCGCTCCAGGCCGCGCCGAATCGTGTCCGGCGAGGTGTTGTGCCGGCAGTAGATCTCGACGAACCCCTCGGTCTCCCAGCCGAGCGCCGACGGGTCCACCCGTACGGTGAATCCGGTGATGGCTCCGGTGGCGCGCAGCCGGTCCACGCGCCGTTTCACGGCAGGCGCGGACAGACCGACCAACTGCCCGATGTCCGCGTAGGAGCGGCGGGCGTCCTCGGCGAGGGCGTGCACGATGCGTTCGTCGAGATCGTTCAGCACTGCGGGTGGTTCACTTCACTTCTGGTGCGACTGGAGCGCCTGCTGCGGCGAGGCGCGAACGGCGATAGCCGTACAGGAAGTAGAACACGAGACCGGCGGCCATCCAGAACCCGAAGACGACCCAGGTGACGGTGTCGAGGCTGAACATGTTGTACGCGCAGAACAGGAAGCCCAGCACCGGCAGCACCGGTCCGAGCGGCACCCTGAACGTGCGCTCGAGCTCGGGCCGCTTCACGCGCAGCACGATCACCGCGATGTTGACCAGCGCGAAGGCGAACAGCGTGCCGATGCTGGTGGCGTCGACCAGCTTGCCCAGCGGGATCATGGCGGCGAGGGCACCGCAGAACAGCGACACGATGACCGTGTTGAGACGGGGCGCGCCGGTCTTCGCGTGGACCTTGCCGAGCGCCTTCGGCACCAGGCCGTCGCGGGACATCGCGAAGAGGATGCGGGTCTGGCCGTAGAGCACGGTGAGGACGACGCTCGCGATGGAGATGACGGCGCCGAGGGCGAGCAGGGTGCCCCAGAAGGACTGACCGCTCACGTCGGTCATGATCGCGGCGAGGGAGGCCTCGGAGCCCTCGAACTTGGTCCAGTTCCAGGCGCCGACGGCGACGCCCGCGACGAGCACGTACAGCGCGGTCACGATGATCAGCGAGAGCATGATCGCCCGCGGCAGGTCCCGCTTGGGGTCCTTGGCCTCCTCACCGGCGGTGGAGGCGGCGTCGAAGCCGATGTAGGAGAAGAAGAGCGTGGCACCGGCGGCGCTGACGCCCGCCATGCCGAGCGGCATGAAGTCCTCGTAGTTGCCGGACTTGAAGCCCATGAAGCCGACGGCGCAGAACAGCACGAGCGCGGCGATCTTGACGGCGACCATGATCGTGTTGGCGCGGGCGGACTCGCGGACGCCGCCGAGCAGGAACACCATCGCCAGCAGGACGACGATCAGCGCGGGCAGGTTGATGATCCCGCCCTCACCGGGCGCCGAGGACAGCACGGACGGGATGGTGACCCCTATGGTCCCGTCGAGCAGCTCGTTGAGGTACTCGCCCCAGCCGACGGCGACGGCGGCCACCGAGACGCCGTACTCCAGCACCAGACACCAGCCGCAGACCCACGCGACCAGCTCGCCCATCGTTGCGTACGCATACGAGTACGAGGAGCCCGCGACCGGGATGCTGCCCGCCAGTTCGGCGTAGGACAGGGCCGAGAAGAGCGCCGTGAGACCGGCGATCACGAAGGCCAGGGTGACCGCGGGGCCGGCCTCCGGGACGGCGTCGCCGAGGACGACGAAGATGCCGGTGCCGAGGGTGGCACCGATGCTGATCATGGTGAGCTGCCACATGCCCAGGGAGCGCCGCAGGGACCCTCCCTCACCCTGGCCGCCCTCCGCGACCAGGTGTTCCACGGGTTTGCGACGCATCAGGCGCGCGCCGACGCCCAGGGACGCGGGGGCGGCGGTCTGGCTTGGGTTCTGCGGTGGTGCGCCTTGGTCGAGCACGCGCTGGCTCCTTATCGCTGCCAATCTGGGCGGCGGGAACCGACGGCACCCCCACGAGCAGGGACCCACCGAGCGGGGTCCCCGCCACGCCACGTACGAGGCGACAGCCTACGAGGAGTGACGTTGCTGGTGAAATGCAGCAACCTTGCGTGTGCCCGCATGATCATTGCGTGTCTGGTGGCTGGGTGGATGTTCGTTGCGGCGGGGCTTTCGACCGTTGCGCGGGGCTGGTCAGAGAAGGTCTTCGACGAGGAACGCGCAGGCGTCGACCCACTCGCGCAGCACCCCGCCGGCGCCCTCGTACGACCAGCGGTCGTGGTAGTCGATCAGGGGTTGACAGCCGAGCCGCGCATAGAGCGCGGCAGCACGTGGGTTGTCCTTCGCGACGCCGAGGCCGACGACCGTGATGCCGCGTTCGCGGGCCAGATCCTCGGCGGCCCGCACGAGTGCGCTGCCGATGCCACGCGAGCGCAGCTCCTCCGGCCAGACGCCCAGTCCGTTGATCTCCGGACAGCCGGGCCACGCGGTGCGCACGGCGGGAGCGTCGCAGCCGATCCGGCGGATCTCCACGTGCCCGACGGGCCGCCCCTCCAACCAGGCGACCAGATAGGTGCTTTCAGAGCCTGTGCCATATCCCCGGCCGGATCAGCGCGCGGCGTCTGGTGCGTGCGATCGCAAGGCGCCGGAGCGCCCTCGTGGCGGAGCCACGTGGGCGTTTCGGCAACGCGGCTGGGGGTCCCCCCTCTGGGGGAGTGCGTGCCAGGCGTCGCGCGCCCGGCCGGGGATATGGCACAGGCTCTCACCCCGCTGCTGGCGTGCGAACCTTCGCGCGTGGAACGACAGGGTGCCCGGCGAAGCGATGTGCCGGTCGAGCAGCGCCACGTCGGCCGGTCCGCAGACGGTGATCTCCATGTTGCCGAAGCTACTTCCCGGAGCATGGGTACGGCCCCCGATTTTCCCGGCGAGCGGGACAACGGGGGCCGTACGCAAGGGCGTTGGGAGGTCAGCTCCAGCTGGCGTGCAGCGGCTTGCCCTCCGCGTAACCGGCCGCGCTCTGGATGCCGACGACGGCCTTCTCGGCGAACTCCTCCAGGGAGCCGGCGCCCGCGTAGGTGCAGGACGACCGCACTCCCGCGATGATCGAGTCGATCAGGTCCTCCACGCCCGGGCGGGCCGGGTCGAGGAACATGCGGGAGGTGGAGATGCCCTCCTCGAACAGGGCCTTGCGGGCACGGTCGTACGCCGACTCGTCGGACGTACGGTTGGCCACGGCACGCGCGGAGGCCATGCCGAAGGACTCCTTGTACGCCCGCCCCTGGGCGTCGTGCTGAAGGTCGCCGGGCGACTCGTACGTGCCCGCGAACCAGGACCCGACCATCACGTTGGAGGCACCGGCGGCCAGCGCCATGGCGACGTCGCGCGGGTGGCGGACACCGCCGTCGGCCCACACGTGCTTGCCGTACTTCTTCGCCTCGGCGGCGCACTCCAGCACCGCCGAGAACTGCGGCCGGCCGACGCCGGTCATCATGCGGGTGGTGCACATGGCGCCCGGGCCGACACCGACCTTGATGATGTCGGCGCCCGCCTCGACCAGATCCCGCACGCCCTCCGCGGCGACGATGTTGCCCGCGACGATCGGCACCTGCGGGTCGAGCGCGCGCACGGTCCTGATCGCGGCGATCATCGACTCCTGGTGGCCGTGCGCCGTGTCGATGACCAGCGTGTCCACGCCCGCGTCGAGCAGCTGCTTGGCCTTGCCCGCCACGTCGCCGTTGATGCCGACGGCGGCCGCTATGCGCAGCTTGCCGTTCGCGTCGACGGCCGGCGTGTACAGCGTGGCGCGCAGGGCGCCCTTGCGCGTGAGGATGCCGACGAGGCGGCCGTCGGCGTCCACGGCCGGGGCGTAGCGCCGGTTGTGGTGGTCGAGGGTGTTGAAGGCCTCGCGCGGATCGAGGTCCGCGTCGATGATCAGCAGGTCGCGGGACATGACCACTTCGAGCTGCGTGAAGCGGTCCACGCCGGAGAGGTCGGAGTCGGTGACGACGCCGATCGGCTTGTGGTCCTCGTCGACGACGACACCGGCGTTGTGCGCACGCTTGGGCAGCAGCGCCAGCGCGTCGGCGACGGTCTGGTGCGGGGCCAGCACGATCGGGGTGTCGAGGACGTGGTGGCGGCTCTTGACCCAGGAGATGACGTCCGTGACCACGTCGATCGGGATGTCCTGCGGGATGACCACCAGGCCGCCGCGCCGGGCCATCGTCTCGGCCATACGGCGGCCGGCGATGGCGGTCATGTTGGCGACGACCAGCGGGATCGTGGTGCCCGTGCCGTCCGGGGAGCTGAGGTCAACGCCCTGCCGCGAGCCGACCGCACTGCGGCTCGGGACCATGAAGACGTCGTCGTACGTCAGGTCGTACGCGGGCTGGATGTCATTGAGGAAACGCACGTGCTGCACATCCCAGTCGATCAGAGGTGGCCCCCGGACAGGTCAGCCAGGGGGAGGAGCACGTACTTCATTGTCCCATGCTGACCGGAATGCGATGCACGGTCACATCATCCAAGCAGGTCAGAGGCCCCCTAGGAGGATCCTCCAAGAGCGAGCAGTACGGAGAGCTCCGACGTGCGGTCCACCGCCTCGGAGAACACCTCCTGGGCGATCTCCCACTCGTCGGGCCGCGCCTTCGCATACGGCCGCCAGTTCCGTACGACGACCCGCATCCCCTGTTCGACGGCGGCTTCCGGCCACACCGTGCGGTCGGCGAGGGAATCGGCCAGCGCGTCCCAGTTGCGCCCGAACCAGTCGGGCAGCCGCAGGTCTCGGGCGCAGCTGTCCATCAGGCCCGCCTTGTCCGTGACCCCGTCGAGGTCGAGCGTGACCACGAGCTCCGTCATCCCTGTTACCGCCCCGTCGTAGTGATCGTCGACGCAGAAGGGGGTGGCCGTGGCCACCCCCTTCTGAAATACCGTCAGTTCCCGTCCGGATCAGCCCTGTTGAGCGCCGGCTTCGGCGTCGGACCCGCCGTCATCAGCACGTCCGCCGCCGAGGTGTCCGTCACCAGGCTGGTGACGAGCCCCGAGCGCAGCACCGCGTCGATGGCGGCCGCCTTGCGCGCCCCGCCCGCGATCGCGACGACCTCCGGGATACGGCGGAGCTGGTCGGCCTTGACCGTGATGCACCGCTCCCCCAGGTCCCGCCCGACCCGGCGCCCCTCCCCGTCGAAGAGGTGCGCGGACATCTCGGCGGCGACGCCGAGCGAGGCGTAGTGGGCGCGCTCCTCGTCGCTGAGCATGTCGTGCACCGTCGAGATGCCCGGCTCCCAGGAGCCGATCGAGACACAGGCGACCGTGACCTTGTCGAAGTACTCGAAGGCCCGCGCGATCCCGGTCTGGTGACGCAACGCCGCCGCGGTGGCCGCGTCCGGCAGCAGCATCGGCGCGTAGATGGGGTGCGCGTCGCCGCCGGAGACCTGCGCGGCCCGCCGTACGGCCTCCACCGAACCGCGCTCGGCGGTCCCGGCGTCGTACACGCCCGTCAGCTGCACCACGGTGCACGGCGGCAGCCGGTCCAGGGCCGCCGCCATGTGGATGGTGGACCGGCCCCACGCCAGTCCCAGCACATCCCCCTCGTTCACCAGCTCGCCGAGCAGGTCGGCGGCCACTTCTCCCAGGTTCTCCGGGTCTGGCGTCTCCTCGGCCTCGGCCGGGGACTCGACCACGACCGCGTGCCGGAGGCCGTAGCGGGCGCGCAGCGCGTCCGAGCGCTCCGCGTCCAGCTCGGCCGGCACACGGATCTCGATGCGCACCAGATCCCGTTCGAGAGCGGTCTCCAGGACCCGGGCCACCTTGAAGCGGCTGACGCCGAACTCCTCCGCGATCTGGATCTTGGACTTGCCCTCGAGGTAGAAGCGGCGGGCCATGGCCGCCGCCTGCACCAGCTCAGCGGGTCCCATCCGCATGGCTGACCGGCCAGCCGACATACCCGACACGGCGATCTCCTCACTGCTGTTCACACTCTGGATTCGCCGTTCATCCTTGCAGATCCGGCGCTCTTGATCCGCCCTGATGGGCGCCGTTCACGTTCCCTTGGCTCAGTGGTCGCATGCCCAGGCGGCGGTCTTGGTGACCGCCTCCGCCTGAGCACGCAGCACACGGACCGCTTCGGCCGGGTCCTCGGCCCCGTACACCGCCGAACCGGCGACGAAGACATCGGCGCCCGCCTCGGCACATCGCTCGATGGTCGAGGCGGACACGCCGCCATCGACCTGGAGCCACAACTCAAGACCGTGCTTGCTGATCAACTCGCGGGTGCGGCGAATCTTCGGAAGCATGATGTCGAGAAACGCCTGACCACCGAAGCCCGGCTCGACCGTCATGATCAGCAGCATGTCGAGCTCGGGGAGGAGATCCTCGTACGGCTCGATGGGGGTCGCGGGCTTGAGCGCCATGGAGGCGCGGGCGCCCTTGGCCCTGATCTCCCGGGCCAGCCGCACAGGGGCCGCTGCGGCCTCGACATGGAAGGTGACGGAGGAGGCCCCCGCTTCCACGTACTGGGGCGCCCACCGATCGGGGGCCTCGATCATCAGATGGCAGTCCAGCGGGGTGTCCGTCGCACGGGCCAGAGACTCTACGACCGGCACGCCGAGCGTGAGGTTCGGGACGAAATGGTTGTCCATGACGTCGACATGGAGCCAGTCGGCTCCCTCGACCGCCTTGGCCTCGTCCGCGAGGCGGGCGAAGTCGGCGGACAGGATGCTGGGGTTGATCTGCGCGGCCATGACCCAAGACTGCCATGTCCGAGCACGAATGTTCGCGCCGGTACAGACCTGAGACGTTCATCGGATGTTGTGTTCGGTTCGCGCGTGCCATGCTGGGCGGCCAACCGGAGGGTTGGCCGGATCGTTGTGCGGCTGCGGGGGTGGCCATGACGAAGATCCAGGAGAAGCGGCAGCAGACGCGGCCGGGACAGCAGGGCATCGCGCACCTGGTCTGCGGGCGACGCGCCAAGTGGGTGGTGCTCGTCCTGTGGCTGGTGGTGCTGTTCCTGACGGCACCGTTCGCCCAGAAGCTGACCGACGCCCAGGACAACGACGCGGCCTCCTGGCTGCCCGGCTCCGCCGAATCCACCCAAGTCCTGGAGATCTCAGAGAACTTCAGGCCGGAGCAGATTCCCGCGGTCGTCGTCTACGCCCGTGACGGCGGCCTGACGGCACAGGACCGGGCGGCGATCACCGAGGACGTGGGCCGGCTCAAGCAGCTGACCGACCACGGCATCCGGGGCGGCGAGACACGGGGCCCGGTCTTCGACCGCGAGGTGGACCCGCGCGCGGCCCAGGTCCAGGTCCCGATCACGATGGACGAGAAGGGCTGGGAGCGCATCGCGCCCGCGGTCGACTCCATCCGGGATGTGGTCGGCGAGGGCGGTGGCGGTCTGGCCGTGCACATCACGGGCCCGGGCGGCACGTCCGCGGACTTCTCGGAAGCGTTCGAGGGCATCGACTCCACACTCCTGTTCTCGGCGATGGCGGTCGTCATCGTGATGCTCCTGCTGACCTTCCGCAGCCCGACCCTGCTCCTGGTCCCCCTCCTGTCGGTGATCGCCGCCCTGTTCACCGCGCAGGCCTTCATCTATCTCCTGGCGGAACACGCGGGCCTGACGGTGAACGGCCAGAGCGCGGGCATCCTCACGGTCCTGGTCTTCGGCGCGGGCACCGACTACGCACTCCTGCTCGTCGCCCGCTACCGGGAGGAACTGCGCCGCCACGAGGACCGCCACGAGGCGATGGCCCTGGCCCTGCACCGCGCGGGCCCGGCCGTGCTCGCCTCCGGCGCGACGGTCGTCCTCAGCATGCTGGTGCTGCTGGCGGCGGAGATGAACTCGACGAGCGGCCTCGGCCCGGTCGCCGCGATCGGCGTGGCGGTGGGCCTGATCGCGATGCTCACGCTCTTCCCCGCCCTCCTGGTCATCTTCGGCCGCTGGATCTTCTGGCCGGCGATCCCGCATCTGGGCACGGAGAACCCGGAGAAGCGAGGCATGTGGGCCCGCATGGGCCGCCGTATCTCGCACCGCCCGCGCATGGTCTGGGTGGTCACGGCCATCGCCCTCGCGGTCTGCTCCCTCGGGCTGATCCAACTGCGCGCGGAGGGCCTGAGCAACGCCGACGCGTTCACCGACAAGCCGGACTCGATCACCGGTCAGGAGGTCTCCGCGCGCTACTTCCCGGCCGGCAGCGGCGACCCACTGGTCATCGTCAGCAACCGGGCACAGGCCGAAGAGGTGGGCCGCGCGGTTGCCGAGACGCGGGGCGTGGTCCCCGAGTCACTCGGTCTTCCGCCGGGCACGAAGCCGTCGTTCGAGGACATGGTGCTCTTCGAGGCCACGATGACCGATCCCGCCGACAGCGAGGCCGCGAAGCAGACGGTCGAACGCGTACGTGACGCGGTGCACGCGGTGCCGGACGCCGACGCGCAGGTGGGCGGCGGTACAGCAGCCCTGTTGGACATGGACAGGGCAACGACCCACGACAACGTCCTGATCATCCCGCTGGTCCTGCTGGTCGTCCTCCTGATCCTCTGCGCGCTGCTGCGCGCACTGATCGCCCCGCTCCTCCTGATCGGCACGGTGATCCTGTCCTTCGCGGCCGCCCTCGGCATCAGCGCGCTGGCCTTCCGCCACCTCTTCGACTACGCGGGCGAGACGACCGACTTCCCGCTGTTCGTCTTCGTCTTCCTGGTGGCACTCGGCATCGACTACAACATCTTCCTCACGACCCGCATCCGCGAGGAGGCAGCCCAGCAGGGCACCCGCCCCGGCGTGGTCACCGGCCTCGCCGCCACCGGCGCGGTCATCACCTCGGCCGGCCTCGTCCTGGCCGGCACCTTCGCCGCCCTCGGCACCCTCCCGATGGTCGCCTTCGCCGAAATCGGCTTCGCGGTCGCGCTGGGGGTACTCCTGGACACGTTCATCGTCCGCTCGGTCCTGGTGACGGCGCTGTTCCTGGACGTGGGGCCGAAGGTGTGGTGGCCGGGCAAGCTGGCACAAGAGGACGGGGATGCCAGGGGTGACGGGAGCGGCACGGAAGCCTCGGAGGCGGAGGAAAAGCTCGGCCGACGAGTCGAGTGACCGAGGCGAGAGGCCCTGGCGCGGGAGCACTGCCCGTCATGCTCGGTCCCCGCATCCCGCCCCGCTCGGCGTTGGGCCACCCACGGCACCGGCCCAGCGTCCCAGCCCGCCGGCCTCCGAGTACGAAAACGCCCGTCCCCAACCCCACCCACGCCTGCGGCCACCTACGACGCCGGCCCCCTCCCAGCCCGTCCGGCGTTTGAGGACGAGGCCCCTTCAGGGCCGAAGCGGGGTCTGGGGCGGCAGCCCCAGCGGGGTCCAGGGGCGGAGCCCCTGGCGGGGTCGAAGGGGCAGCGCCCCTGGGGGCGGGACGGGTAGGGGCGGCGGGGGGCGAGAACAGGCCCCTCAGTCAACCCGCCGAATCAACGCCAGATACATCGCATCCGTCCCATGCAGATGAGGCCACAACTGCACATCGGGCCCCTCCCCCAACTCCGGCACCCCAGGCAACAACCCCCGCGCATCGATCAACTCCCCACCGCCCCGATGCTTCAACACGTCCTCGACAACCACCCGCGTCTCAGCAAGATGCGGCGAGCACGTGGCATACCCAACCACCCCGCCCACCCGCACAGAATCCAGAGCCACCCGCAACAGCTCCCGCTGCAGCGGCGCAAACCCCTCCAGATCCTCCGGCCGACGCCGCCACCGAGCCTCGGGCCGCCGCCGCAACGCCCCCAACCCGGTACACGGAACATCCACCAGCACCCGGTCAAAGCTCCCGGCCCGCCACGCCGGCCGCGTCCCATCGGCAGCGATGACCTGATACGGCCCCGGATTCCCCGCCAACGCCTTGGCCACAAGCCCCGCCCGATGCGGCTGCTTCTCGGAGGCGACCAACACGGCCCCCCGCTCCGCGGCCAACGCCCCGAGCAACGCCGCCTTGCCCCCGGGTCCGGCACACCCGTCGAGCCACCTCTCGTCGGGCCCGTCCAGCGGAGCATGGGCAAGGGCGAGGGCGACGAGCTGACTCCCCTCGTCCTGCACTCCCGCACGCCCTTCCCGCACGGCCTCGATGGCCCCCGGTTCCCCACCCTCGGCAAGCCGCACGGCATAGGGCGACCAACGCCCCGGCACAGCGGCCTCCTCTCCGAGCAGTTCCTCGGTCGTGGCCCGCCCCGGCCGCGCGACCAGCGTCACCTCGGGCCGCTCGTTGTCGGCCTCCAGCAACCGCTCGATCCCGGCCCGCCCCCCACCGAGCGAGTCCCACAGCGCCGACACGACCCACCGCGGATGCGAGTGCACCACGGCGAGATGCTCCTCGGGATCGTCGTCGTACGGCGGCGCGACCCGCTGGATCCACCCGTCGAGATCGTCCTGCGCGACCTTCCGCAGCACGGCGTTGACGAACTTGGCCCGCCCGTCTCCGAGCACGACTCGGGCAAGCTCCACGGACGCGGACACGGCCGCATGCGACGGAATCCGCGTCCCGAGCAGCTGATGCACACCGAGGCTGAGCACATCGAGCACCGGCGGGTCGACCTCACGCAACGGCCGGTCCACACACGCGGAGATGACGGCGTCGTACGTCCCCTGCCGCCGCAGCGTCCCGTACACCAGCTCGGTCGCGAGCGCGGCGTCCCGCCCGTCGAAGTCGCCCTTGTCCCGCGCCTTCCGCAGCAGCGGCGGCAGAACGAGGTTGGCGTACGCGTCCCGCTCGTCCACGGCGCGCAGCGCCTCGAAGGCGAGCATGCGGACCGGGTCCTTCTTGGGCCGTCGGTAGGGCTTGCCGGGTTTGCGGGGCCGAGGGGAGGTGTCGCTCACGAAAAAGGTGCTCCGGATTGCTGGATGAGATACCCACACAGCCTACGTCGCACCAGGCCCCCGGCGCGCAGGACGGTCCCCGGCACCGGTGCCGGCCCGTCAGACCCCGAGGATCTCCCCGTCGCCGATCCTGACCCCCCGGGCCCAGTCGGCCGCCCGCATCGGCTTCTTGCCCTGAGCCTGCACCCACAGCAACTCGACGGCGTACGACCCGGTCCCGACGTAGACGTTGTTCTTCCCGACAGAGAGCGCACCGGGCGCGAGATCGTCCCGCCCGGGCACCGGCTGCACCTGGATGAGCTTGAGCCGCTCGCCGCGGAAGACGGTCCAGGCACCCGGCGCGGGAGTGCACCCGCGCACGACGCGGTCGACGCGCAGGGAGGGCGCGCTCCAGTCGATGTGGGCGTCCTCGACGTTGACCTTGGGAGCGAGGGTGATCCCTTCGGACGGCTGCGGTACGGCCTTCAGCGTGCCGTCCTCGATCCCGTCCATGGTCGCCGCGAGCAGCCCGGCACCCGCGAAGGCGAGCCGGGTCAGCAGGTCACCGCTGGTGTCGGTGGCCCGGACCTCCTCGGTGACGGTGCCGTAGACGGGCCCGGAGTCGAGCCCTTCCTCGATGAGGAAGGTGGAGGCCCCGGTGATCTCGTCACCGGCCATGATGGCGTGCTGCACGGGCGCGGCCCCACGCCAGGCGGGCAGCAGCGAGAAGTGCAGGTTGACCCAGCCGTGGGCCGGGATGTCGAGGGCGACGCGGGGCAGCAGGGCGCCGTAGGCGACGACGGGACAGCAGTCGGGCGCGATCTCCCTGAGCCGGTCGAGGAACTCGGGGTCGCGCGGCCTGGCCGGCTTGAGCACCTCGATCCCGGCCTCCTCGGCCCGCTCGGCCACCGGGCTCGCCACCAGCCTGCGCCCACGCCCGGCCGGCGCGTCGGGCCGCGTGACGACGGCGGCCACCTCGTGCCGCCCGGAGGCGATCAGAGCGTCCAGAGCGGGAACGGCGACCTCGGGGGTACCGGCGAAGACAAGCTTCATGGGTGGGCACGGGCCTCTCGGGCGGGGTTGGCATGGGCAACGCACAAGTCTATGGGTGCACGCCACAAGGCCTCACGTCGGCGGCACCAAGGACAACCGGACGCAACCCGCAACCCGCAACCCGCAACCCGCAACCCGCAACCCGCAACAACTGAATCCCTTGCCCATGAGCGTGGCCAACTGGAAACGGGTCGTGCGCGGGCGCGCAAGCATCCACGACCGAAGGCCGAGGCGCACACCCCCCGCGCAGGGGCGTAGGCATATGCCCACACGCCCCCACACCGTGACCCGCGGAGCGCTGCCGCGTTGGTCAAGAAAGAGTTGACCACAACGGGCCGCATGCGCCGCATCCGTATCCACGGCCCACTCCTTCAACGCCGGTTCGAGAGGCTTGTTCATGGCCGACCACGCAACCCACGACGCCCAGGCTCGGGCCAGCCTGCACTTGCTGGTGCGGGACATCGAGCGGGTCCGCCGGCAGGTGGACGCACTGCGCACGCTCACCGCGCAACTGGGCAACGTCTACCGCCCGCGCCGCTCCGGTCCCTCCACGGGCTTCGTCGTCTACGGACGCGCCCCCGCCCCGACGGTCCGTCTCGCCCAGGAGCTGCGGGACAGTGTCGAGACCCTGGTCACGGCAGCCGTGGACTTCGACCGCTCGCTCGGCTTCTCCTGGGACGCGGTGGGTTCCGCCCTCGGCGTCACCAAACAGGCGGTACACCGCCGCTACGGCGCCCGCCGCGCCGCCACCCAGGCGGCAGCCGAGGCCGAGCGTACGACCGAGCCCTCGGGAACCCGCACGGTCAACGTCACCACCGCACTCCCCCCGGTGCCGACGGTCCCCGCGGCCCGCTCCATGCCGACGCAGCCGACGGCAGGCAGCCCCGGCCTCCGCGACGAGGCCAGGCCCACAGCCTTCCCAGGCCCTCGCAACGGCTGACACCCCCCTAACTCTGCCCTCTCGGAGCGCACCCGGGAGGGCAGAGCCGTGCCAGAAGACCCACACTCGCGAGCACCGAGCACCAGGCACCAGGCACCAGGCACCAGGCACCAGGCACCAACGTCACCCGATATCAGGCGGATCCATCCGCACCCGCACCACGGCCTCACCACCCCCGCCCCCGGCACCGCTGCCGCCCCCCCGAGCCATCCGCGCAGCCTGCGCAGCCTTCAAGGCAGCCGCCAACGCGGCCCCCCGCCCCGGCGGCACCCGGATCAACGCCCGCTCCCAGTGCTCCCCGGGCGGCGGCGCCCCCACGCGCCGCGGTCGCCCCGCCGCCGTCACAGGCACCGGAACCGGCCCCAACACCTCCGCCTCCGGAGGCAGTTCGACCGCACGGAGAAACTCGGCGACCGCCTCCCCCGGCCCGGCGACGGACGCCATCCGGGACACCGGCGGAAACCCGAGCTCGGCCCGCTCGGCCAGCTCCCGCACCGCGTGCCCGACCGGATCCCACCGCACCAGCGCCTGTACGGGCCGCAAGGTGGGCTCGGCGACAACCACCACCGTCCCCCCGACCCGCTGCGGCCGCACCAACGACGCGGCCGCGATCCACCGCCGCAACGCGTCCTCGCCCGCCCGCAGATCGGGCCGCCCGAGCATCGCCCAGCCGTCCAGCAGCAGCGCCGCCGCATACCCGCCCTCGGCGACGGGCTCGGCCCCCGGCGTACTCACGACCAGTGAGGGCGTGCCCGGCACGGTGTCGAGCACATGCTCACGCCCCGACGTCCGCACCGGAACGGCGGGAAAGGCCCGCCCCAACTCCTCGGCGGTCCGCCGCGCCCCCACCACCTGAGCCCGCAGCCGGAACCCCCCGCACTCCGGACAGTGCCAGGCACCCTCGTCACGCCCGCACCACCCGCACCGCAGATCGGCGCCGGAGCCCTGTGCCTCCAGCGGCCCGGAGCAGTGCCGGCATCGAGCGGGAGCCCGGCAGTTGGCGCAGGCCATCCGAGGCACATATCCACGCCGGGGCACCTGCACGAGCACCGGCCCGTGCCGCAGCCCTTCCCGCACCGCCTGCCAGGCGAGAGTGGGCAACCGAGCGGCCCGAGCGGCCTCGTCCCGTGCGAGATCCCCGTCCCCCACGGTCCGTACGAGCGGAGCCGCACCCCGCACCTGCTCCCGCCCGGCGACCAACGGCCGGGCCCAACCGCTCTCCACCAGCTGGGCGGCCTCCACGGTGCAGCTCCAACTCCCCAGCAGAAAGCCGCACTTGTCCTGCGCGGCCCGCAGCAGCAGCACTTCACGCGCATGGGGCTGCGGAGCATGCAGCTCGCTGTGGCTGTCGTCGCCGTCGTCCCAGAGGGCGACCAGCCCAAGATCCTGCACGGGGGCGAACATGGCGGCACGCGTCCCCACGACGGCGCGCACACTGCCCCGCCGCACCGCGAGCCACTCCCGGTACCGCTTCTCGGGCCCGGCATCCGCGGTCAGCACCGCATGCCGTCCCTCCCCCATGAGTGAGGTCAGGGCGGCGTCGACCCGCGCGACAGCCCTCCCGTCCGGCAGCACGACAAGCGCCCCACGCCCGGAGGCCAACGTCGCGGCAACGGCCCGCGCCAGCTCCTCACTCCACTCGGGCCCCGGCAGGGCATTCCACACCGCGCGCGGAGCGCCCCCCGAAGCCAGCGACTCCAGAAAGGCGGCCCCCCGCTCATACCGCCCCCATGACCCCGCCTCGGGTGCCCCAGGCACGGGAAGCGGCTCCGGCGAAGGCCGCTGCTCAGCCCGGGCGCTGCGCGGCGGCACGGCCAGCTGCAGCACATCGGCGAGCCCTCCGGCATACCGATCGGCGACGGCCCGGGCCAGCCCCAACAGCTCCTCGCTCAACACCCGCTCGGGAGACACGACCTGCGCGAGAGCCGCCAGCGGCCCGGAGTAGTCGGACTCCGCGACCCGCTCGACAAGGAACCCGTCAATGAGCCCCCCACCCTCACGCCGCCCCTCCCGCACCCGATGCCGCCCGGCCCCGAACCGCACCCGCACCCGCACCCCCGGCTGCGCGTCGGCGTCCAGCTCCTCGGGAACGGCGTAGTCGAAGTACCGATCAAGGTGCAGCACGCCCTTGTCGACCAGCACCCGCGCGACGGGCAGCTCCTTGGCCAGCGCGGCCCCCCGCCACGTCCGCGGCTTGGCCTTGGGCGCCTTGGCCTTGCGCACACTCTCCCGAATGAACGCAAGCTGCTCGGGCGGCGCCCCCTCGGCCCCACCACCGGCCTGCCCGTCCTTGCTGCTCACGCCTGCATTCTTACCAAACACCACTGACAACCGACGGCGCCCGAGTTCCTTCACGGCAACGGATGGCACTCTGCCTTGGACCACTCGGCCACGTCACCGGACTCTCCCGGCCAACGGCGGGATTCGAACCCGCGGGGGCCTACAGCCCCGAAGTACCCGTCACCTTCGCACCGGGCACCCGCGGGGGCCTACAGCCCCGAAGTACCCGTCACCTTCGCACCGGGCGCCCCGGCGTCAGATTCCTCGCAAGAGAGCGTACGAGCCGCCGTGCCCGTTCGCTGCCCGATTTTTCCACGGCAAAGCCGGGCACGCCGAGGCCCGGCGCCCCAAGGGACGCCGGGCCTCATGCACACCAGTGGTGCCGGAACCGGTCGAGCCGGGCTTTACAGCCCCGCCGCCTTGCGCAGCTCCTCAACCCGGTCCGTCCGCTCCCACGTGAACTCCGGCAGCTCACGGCCGAAGTGACCGTAGGCCGCCGTCTGGGCGTAGATCGGGCGCAGCAGGTCAAGGTCGCGGATGATCGCGGCCGGGCGGAGGTCGAAGACCTCGTCGATGGCCTTCTCGATCTTCTCGGTCTCGACCTTGGCCGTGCCGAAGGTCTCGACGAACAGGCCGACCGGCTCGGCCTTGCCGATCGCGTACGCCACCTGAACCTCGCAGCGCGAGGCCAGGCCCGCCGCGACGACGTTCTTGGCGACCCAGCGCATCGCGTACGCCGCCGAACGGTCCACCTTGGACGGGTCCTTGCCGGAGAACGCGCCACCGCCGTGGCGGGCCATGCCGCCGTACGTGTCGATGATGATCTTCCGGCCGGTCAGGCCCGCGTCACCCATCGGACCGCCGATCTCGAAGCGGCCGGTCGGGTTCACCAGCAGGCGGTAGCCGTCGGTGTCGAGCTTGATGCCCTCGTCGAGCAGGGCCTTCAGCTCGGGCTCGACCACGAACTCCCGGATGTCGGGGGCGAGGAGCGAGTCCAGGTCGATGTCGCTCGCGTGCTGCGAGGAGACGACCACCGTGTCCAGGCGGACCGCCTTGTCACCGTCGTACTCGATGGTGACCTGCGTCTTGCCGTCCGGGCGCAGGTAGGGGATCGTGCCGTTCTTGCGGACCTCGGACAGGCGCTTGGACAGGCGGTGCGCCAGGAAGATCGGCAGCGGCATCAGCGTGGGCGTCTCGTCCGTCGCGTAGCCGAACATCAGGCCCTGGTCACCGGCGCCCTGGCGGTCCAGCTCGTCCTCGTCACCCTCCACCCGGGACTCGTACGCCGTGTCCACGCCCTGCGCGATGTCCGGCGACTGCGAGCCGATCGAGACCGAGACACCGCAGGAGGCGCCGTCGAAGCCCTTCTTCGAGGAGTCGTAGCCGATCTCGAGGATCTTGTTGCGGACCAGCGTCGCGATGTCCGCGTACGTCTTGGTCGTGACCTCTCCGGCCACGTGCACCAGGCCGGTCGTGATCAGGGTCTCGACGGCGACCCGGGACGTCGGGTCCTCGCGCAGAAGCGCGTCGAGAATGGCGTCGCTGATCTGGTCAGCGATCTTGTCGGGGTGACCCTCGGTCACGGACTCCGAGGTGAACAGGCGACGGGACACAACGCTCCCTGGGGTTGCAGCGGCTGCTGGCTGATCATTTGTGGACGCGGCGGGGGCTGCGCCCGGCGTCGTCCGAGGACAGTTTATCTGTCGCGCTCGGCCACGGACCCCCTGTCTCGCCTCTCGGGAGCGCTGTGACCTGCGGCACGGGCATTCTGCCCAATGTCACGCGCCCTTGGCCAGGGTCGCCACACCCGAATCGGGCGAGGCCCGACCGAGGCTCGCGGGGCATCAAACATTCACTCCCATTGCCGCGTCACCAGGTCCCATACGGTTTCGGCCAGCGCTTCCTTGGGCCCGTACGGTACGGGTGTCTCGGTGCCGTCGGCGCCCAGGACGACCGCCTCGTTCTCCTCGGAGCCGAAGGTCTTGCGCTCGCCCACCTCGTTCACCACGAGGAAGTCGCATCCCTTGCGCTCCAGCTTCTTGCGGCCGTTGGCCAGGACGTCGTCCGTCTCGGCGGCGAATCCGACGATCACCTGGCCGGAGCGGGCCCGGTCGGTCGAGATCTCCGCGAGGATGTCCGGATTCCGCACCAGGACGACGGGCTCCGGCTCCTGGTCGCCCTTCTTCTTGATCTTTCCGGTGGCGTAGGTCGCCGGTCGGAAGTCCGCGACCGCCGCCGCCATGACCACCGCGTCGGCGTCCGCTGCCGCCTTGAGGACCGCCTCCCGCAGCTGTACGGCCGTGCCGACCTGCACGACGTCCACACCCGCCGGGTCGGGCAGCCCGGTGTTGGCCGCGATCAGCGTGACACGGGCGCCCCGGGCGGCGGCGGTGCGGGCGAGGGCGTAGCCCTGCTTGCCGGAGGAGCGGTTGCCGAGGAAGCGGACCGGGTCGAGGGGCTCGCGCGTGCCGCCGGCGCTCACGACGACGTGCCGGCCCGCGAGGTCCGGCTCGGTGACGCCCCGGGCCAGCACACGGCGGCAGACCTCGAAGATCTCGGCCGGCTCGGGCAGCCGGCCCTTGCCGGTGTCGACGCCGGTGAGGCGGCCGACGGCGGGCTCGATGACCACCGCGCCGCGTCGGCGCAGCGTCGCCACGTTCTCCTGGGTGGCCGGGTGCTCCCACATCTCGGTGTGCATGGCCGGGGCGAAGACCACCGGACAGCGTGCGGTGAGCAGGGTGTTGGTCAGCAGGTCGTCGGCGAGGCCGTGCGCGGCCTTGGCGAGCATGTCGGCCGTGGCCGGGGCGACGACCACCAGGTCGGCCTGCTGGCCGATGCGGACGTGCGGGACCTCGTGGACGTCCTCCCAGACCTCCGTCGAGACGGGGTGGCCGGACAGGGCGGACCAGGTGGCGGCGCCGACGAAGTGCAGCGCGGAGGCGGTGGGCACGACCCGGACGTCATGGCCGGACTCCGTGAGTCTGCGCAGCAGCTCACAGGCCTTGTACGCGGCGATGCCGCCACTGACCCCCAGAACGACCTTCGGCTTGTCCACCGTCTCTCCCCGGACTCGGCAACGTACGACTCCACACTGCATCACTGCGGGGGGCGACCCCCACACACCCCCGACAGAACCACAGGCCCGGCAGTCGCGCTGCCGGGCCTGTGGAAAAGTCAGCTGCAAGCTGTAAATCGTACTTACTGCGCCGGGCCCTCTACGGCCTCGGACGTCAGCAGACCCGCGTTGATCTCGCGCAGGGCGATCGAGAGCGGCTTCTCGTGGACGTGGGTGTCCACGAGAGGACCGACGTACTCGAGGAGGCCCTCGCCGAGCTGCGAGTAGTACGCGTTGATCTGGCGGGCCCGCTTGGCCGCGTAGATCACGAGGCTGTACTTCGAGTCGGTGGCCTCGAGGAGCTCGTCGATCGGCGGGTTGATGATGCCCTCGGGCGCGGAGATGGAAGAGGACACGCTCTACCTTCCGATGGATGGGAAAGATTCAGTGCGACTGATCAGGCCCGACCGAAATGATCAAGCTTGGACGATCAGTCACGATCACACAACGTCCATCAAGGCTAGCAGCTCGCGGGCCACGTCCTCGACGGAGGTGTTGACCAAGGTCACATCGAACTCCGGCTCGGCCGCCAGCTCGATCTTCGCCGCGTCGAGGCGGCGTTCGATCACCTCGGGCGGCTCGGTGCCCCGTCCGGTGAGTCTGCGCACGAGCTCCTCCCAGGAGGGAGGGGCCAGGAACACCAGTTGGGCCTCCGCCATGGACTCGCGGACCTGCCGCGCGCCCTGGAGGTCGATCTCCAGCAGCACGGGCTCACCCGCCTCCAGCCGCTCCAGCACGGCCGCACGCGGAGTGCCGTAGCGGTTGCCGGCGAACTCGGCCCACTCCAGCAGCTCGCCGTTGGCGATCAGCTTGTCCATCTCCTCGTCGGTGACGAAGAAGTAGTGGACTCCGTGCCGCTCGCCGGGGCGGGGCTTGCGGGTCGTCGCCGACACCGAGAGCCAGACCTCGGGGTGTTCCTTGCGCATATGGGCGACGACCGTGCTCTTGCCGACCCCGGAGGGGCCGGAGAGCACGGTCAGCCGCGGACGTTCACTCATGCAGCGATTATTCCAGCAATCCCGGAGTGCCCGGGACTCCCGGTCCGGAGCACCCGGACTCAGGAGCCGGTGCTGCCGAACTCACGCTCCAGGGAAGCGATCTGATTCGAACCGAGGCCACGAACGCGGCGGCTCTCGGAGATGCCGAGTCGCTCCATGATCTGCTTGGCGCGGACCTTGCCCACGCCCGGCAGGGACTCGAGCAGGGCGGAGACCTTCATCTTGCCGATGACGTCGTTCTCCTGGCCCTGCTTGATGACCTCGTGCAGGGAGGCGCCGGAGTGCTTGAGTCGATTCTTGACCTCGGCCCGCTCCCGGCGAGCCGCGGCGGCCTTTTCGAGCGCGGCTGCGCGCTGTTCAGGGGTAAGGGGCGGAAGAGCCACGCCTACGTCACCTCGGATGTCGAACTGTCGGATACGGACCGGTGAGGAACCTAGTCGCCCCACACCTGGGGAGCTACGAGCAACACGCTTGCCCGTTCACCCCCACTACCTAATGGGTGCGGGAGGTGCCCCCACCCGTCGGAGACTAGCGGGCAAGTCCGCCAGAGTCAGCGAGAACAGCGGAAAAGTCCTGGTCAGCCTCCGTCAGGCCGGACATTTAGGACATAATGCCCCGGATTTGAGGATGTATTCAGACTCAAGTCGGCTTCGAGTCACTCATCGGAGGTCTCCCGCGACGGGTCGAACGTCCCTGACGGCGGTCAGTCGACCGTCACAGCCGCCCGGATCTCCTCGGCGAAGCGTGACGCGGCCTCACGCAGCGCGACGACGTCGGGCCCGTGCCTGAGCACACCCCGGCTGACGTTCGGCACGACATTGCCCACCACGGCACCGAAGACCCGGCGAAGATCGGACGGCGTGGCGCCCTGGGCCCCGATACCGGGCGCGAGGAGAGGACCGTTGATGTCGAGGTCGTACGTCGACAGGTCGCCGAGCGTGGCGCCGACGACCGCCCCGAAGGAACCGAGCGGCTCCTCCCCCACGTTCTCGGCCGCCAGGTGCGCCAGAATCGTCGCACCGACGTCGCGGCCGTCTCTGCGGACCGCGTGCTGGACCTCGCCGCCCTCCGGGTTCGAGGTCAGCGCGAGCACGAACAGGCCCGTTCCGCTCTCCCGGGCCAGCGCGACGGCCGGGGACAGCGAGCCGTAGCCGAGGTACGGCGAGACGGTCAGCGCGTCCGAGAACAGCGGGGAGTCCTTGTGGAGGAAGGACTCGGCGTACGCGGCCATGGTCGAGCCGATGTCGCCGCGCTTGGCGTCCATCACCACCAGCGCCCCGGCCGCCCGCGCCTCCGAGACCGACCTCTCCAGGACCGCGACACCGCGCGACCCGAAGCGCTCGAAGAACGCGCTCTGCGGCTTGAGTACGGCGACCCGGTCGGCCATCGCCTCGACGACCGTGCGGCTGAACCGCTCCAGGCCGGCCACGTCGTCGTTCAGGCCCCATTCGGCCAGCAGGGACGCATGCGGGTCGATGCCGACGCACAGCGGGCCGCGCTCGTCCATGGCCCGGCGCAGGCGGGTACCAAAGGGTTCCAGAGCACTCATGCGGTCTTCCTTGCCTTCCTGACGTCGGCGCCGACCGCGTCGGCGAGGGTGGCGTACGGGCTGGTGCGCAGGCGGGCCGCGAGGCCCTTGTGGATGGCGCGGCCCCAGAAGGGACCCTCGTAGATGAAGGCGCTGTATCCCTGGACCAGCGTGGCGCCCGCCAGGATGCGCTGCCAGGCGTCCTCGGCGTTCTCGACGCCCCCGACGCCCACGAGGGTGATCCGGTCGCCCACGCGCGCGTACAGGCGCCTCAGCACCTCCAGGGAGCGCGCCTTCAGGGGCGCTCCGGAGAGACCACCGGTCTCCTTGACCAGGGTAGGTTCGGATTTCAAACCGAGACCCTCGCGCGCGATGGTCGTGTTCGTGGCGATGATCCCGTCCAGGCCCAGCTCCACGGCCAGGTCGGCGACCGCGTCCACGTCCTCGTCGGCGAGGTCGGGCGCGATCTTCACGAGGAGCGGGACGCGACGGCCGGTCACCGTACGGTCGGCGGCCTCGCGGACGGCCGTCAGGAGGGGGCGCAGCGCCTCGGTGGCCTGAAGGTTGCGCAGGCCGGGCGTGTTGGGCGAGGAGACGTTGACCACCAGGTAGTCGGCGTAGGGCGCCAGCCGCTCCGTCGACTTCACGTAGTCGCCCGCGGCCTCCTCCTCCGGGACGACCTTGGTCTTGCCGATGTTGACGCCCACGACGGTCCTGAAGACCGGCTCACGGGACGCCAGGCGGGCCGCCACGGCCAGCGAGCCGTCGTTGTTGAAGCCCATGCGGTTGATCAGCGCCCGGTCCTTCACAAGGCGGAACAACCGCTTCTTGGGGTTGCCGGACTGGGCCTCCCCGGTGACCGTGCCGATCTCGACGTGGTCGAAGCCGAGCATCGACATCCCGTCGATCGCGACCGCGTTCTTGTCGAAGCCGGCGGCGAGCCCGAAGGGCCCGTGCATGCGCAGGCCGAAGGCCTCGGTACGCAGTTCCTCGTAGCGGGGCGCGAGTGCGGCCGCGACGAACGTGCGCAGCACGGGGATGCGGACGGCGAGGCGGATCCAGCGGAAGGCCAGGTAGTGGGCCTGCTCCGGGTCCATCCGTTTGAAAACCAGACGGAAGAAAAGCTTGTACATGTCGGTGTCCTCTTGAAGCCTCGGTGAGCCCCATGAAGAGGGGGACACCGTTTCCGGTGTCCCCCTCTTCGGCTGCTAGTCGCGGGCCGCGGTCAGGTGTTCCGCGTGTTCCTGGAGCGAACGGACGCCCACATCGCCGTGGTTGAGGGCGTCGATGCCCTGGACGGCGGCGGCGAGTGCCTGGACCGTCGTCAGGCACGGGACCGACCGCGCCACGGCCGCCGTACGGATGTCGTAGCCGTCGAGACGGCCGCCGGTGCCGTACGGCGTGTTGACGATGAGGTCGACCTCGCCGTCGTGGATGAGCTGGACGATGGTCTTCTCGCCGTTCGGGCCGGTGCCCTCGGACTGCTTGCGCACAACCGTGGCGTTGATGCCGTTGCGCTTGAGCACCTCGGCCGTGCCGGACGTGGCGAGCAACTCGAAGCCGTGGGCGACGAGTTCGCGGGCCGGGAAGATCATCGAGCGCTTGTCGCGGTTGGCGACCGAGATGAAGGCGCGGCCCTTGGTCGGCAGCGGCCCGTAGGCGCCGGCCTGCGACTTGGCGTACGCCGTGCCGAAGACCGAGTCGATGCCCATGACCTCACCCGTGGAGCGCATCTCCGGGCCGAGGACGGTGTCGACGCCGCGGCCGTGGATGTCCCGGAAGCGGGACCACGGCATGACGGCCTCCTTGACGGAGATCGGCGCGTCGAGCGGCAGCTCACCGCCGTCGCCGGTCGCCGGAAGCAGGCCCTCCGCCCGCAGCTCGGCGATGGTCGCGCCCAGCGAGATGCGGGCGGCGGCCTTCGCCAGCGGCACCGCGGTCGCCTTCGAGGTGAAGGGGACCGTACGGGACGCGCGCGGGTTGGCCTCCAGGACGTACAGGATGTCGCCGGCCATCGCGAACTGGATGTTGATCAGGCCGCGCACCCCGACGCCGCGAGCGATGGCCTCCGTGGAAGCCCTGAGCCGCTTGATGTCGAAGCCGCCCAGCGTGATCGGCGGCAGGGCGCACGCCGAGTCGCCGGAGTGGATGCCGGCCTCCTCGATGTGCTCCATGACGCCGCCGAGGTAGAGCTCCTCGCCGTCGTAGAGCGCGTCGACGTCGATCTCGATCGCGTCGTCGAGGAAGCGGTCGACCAGCACCGGTCGCGAGGGGCTGATCTCGGTCGACTCGGCGATGTAGGACGACAGCCGCGTCTCGTCGTAGACGATCTCCATGCCGCGCCCGCCGAGGACGTACGACGGCCGCACCAGGACCGGGTAGCCGATCTCGTCGGCGATGGCCTTGGCCTCGGCGAAGGTGGTGGCGGTGCCGTGCTTGGGGGCCGGGAGGCCGGCCTCCGCGAGGACACGGCCGAACGCGCCCCGGTCCTCGGCCGCGTGGATCGCCTCCGGCGAAGTGCCCACGATCGGCACGCCGTTGTCCTTCAGCGCCTGCGACAGACCCAGCGGCGTCTGTCCGCCCAGCTGTACCACGACACCCGCGATCGGGCCGGCCAGCGACTCCGCGTGGACGATCTCCAGCACGTCTTCCAGCGTCAGCGGCTCGAAGTACAGACGGTCGGAGGTGTCGTAGTCCGTGGAGACGGTCTCCGGGTTGCAGTTGACCATCACGGTCTCGTACCCGGCGTCGCTCAGCGCGAAGGAGGCGTGGACGCAGGAGTAGTCGAACTCGATGCCCTGGCCGATGCGGTTCGGGCCGGAGCCCAGGATGATCACCGCGGGCTTCTCACGCTGTGCGACCTCGGTCTCCTCGTCGTAGGAGGAGTAGAAGTACGGCGTCTTCGCGGCGAACTCGGCGGCGCAGGTGTCGACCGTCTTGTAGACCGGGCGGATGCCGAGCGCGTGCCGGACCTCGCGCACGACGTCCTCGCGCAGACCGCGGATCTCGCCGATCTGCTGGTCGGAGAAGCCGTGCCGCTTGGCCTCGGCCAGCAGGTCGGGGGTGAGCTCCGGGGCCTCGGCGAGCTCGTCGGCGATCTCCTTGATGAGGAAGAGCTGGTCGACGAACCAGGGGTCGATCTTCGTGTACTCGAAGACCTCCTCCGGCGTGGCCCCCGCGCGGATGGCCTGCATGACGGCGTTGATCCGGCCGTCGGTGGGCCGTACGGCCTCGCGCAGCAGCTCGGCCTTGTCGCCGGGCTCGCCGACGAACGTGAACTGGCTGCCCTTCTTCTCCAGTGAGCGCAGCGCCTTCTGGAAGGCCTCGGTGAAGTTGCGGCCGATGGCCATGGCCTCGCCGACCGACTTCATGGTGGTGGTCAGCGTGGAGTCGGCCTGCGGGAACTTCTCGAAGGCGAACCGCGGGGCCTTCACGACCACGTAGTCGAGCGTCGGCTCGAAGGAGGCCGGGGTCTCCTGCGTGATGTCGTTCGGGATCTCGTCGAGGGTGTAGCCGACGGCGAGCTTGGCGGCGATCTTGGCGATCGGGAAGCCGGTCGCCTTGGAGGCGAGGGCCGAGGAGCGCGACACGCGCGGGTTCATCTCGATGACGATGACGCGGCCGTCGTCCGGGTTCACCGCGAACTGGATGTTGCAGCCGCCGGTGTCGACGCCGACCTCGCGGATGACGGCGATGCCGATGTCGCGCAGGATCTGGTACTCGCGGTCGGTCAGCGTCATCGCGGGCGCCACGGTGATCGAGTCACCGGTGTGCACGCCCATCGGGTCGAAGTTCTCGATGGAGCAGACGACCACGACGTTGTCGTGCTTGTCGCGCATCAGCTCCAGCTCGTACTCCTTCCAGCCGAGGATGGACTCCTCCAGGAGCACCTCGGTGGTGGGAGACAGGGTCAGGCCCTGGCCGGCGATGCGGCGCAGTTCCTCCTCGTCGTGCGCGAAGCCGGAGCCGGCGCCGCCCATGGTGAAGGAGGGGCGGACGACGACCGGGTAGCCGCCGAGCGTCTCGACGCCCGCGAGGACGTCCTCCATGGAGTGGCAGATGACCGAGCGGGCGGACTCGCCGTGCCCGATCTTCTCGCGGACGGCCTCGACGACCTCCTTGAAGAGGTCGCGGTCCTCGCCCTTGTTGATGGCCTCGACGTTGGCGCCGATCAGCTCGACGCCGTACTTCTCGAGGGTGCCGGCCTCGTTCAGCGAGATCGCCGTGTTGAGGGCCGTCTGGCCGCCCAGGGTCGGCAGAAGCGCGTCCGGGCGCTCCTTGGCGATGATCTTCTCGACGAACTCGGGGGTGATCGGCTCGACGTAGGTGGCGTCGGCGATCTCCGGGTCGGTCATGATCGTCGCCGGGTTGGAGTTGACGAGGATGACCCGCAGGCCCTCGGCGCGCAGGATGCGGCACGCCTGGGTGCCGGAGTAGTCGAACTCGGCGGCCTGGCCGATGACGATCGGGCCGGAGCCGATGACCAGGACGGACTGGATATCGGTGCGCTTAGGCACGCTGGCCCTCCATCAGGGATACGAAGCGGTCGAACAGGTAGGCGGCGTCGTGCGGGCCCGCTGCCGCTTCGGGGTGGTACTGGACGCTGAAGGCCGGCCGGTCGAGGAGCTGCAGGCCCTCGACCACGTTGTCGTTGAGGCAGACGTGGGAGACCTCGGCGCGGCCGTAGGGGGTGTCGGAGACCTTGTCGAGCGGGGCGTCCACGGCGAAGCCGTGGTTGTGCGCGGTGACCTCGACCTTGCCGGTCGTGCGGTCCTGCACCGGCTGGTTGATGCCCCGGTGGCCGTACTTGAGCTTGTAGGTGCCGAAGCCGAGCGCCCGGCCCAGGATCTGGTTGCCGAAGCAGATGCCGAAGAGCGGGGTGCCGCGCTCGAGGACCGCCCGCATCACGGAGACCGGGTGGTCGGCGGTGGCCGGGTCGCCGGGGCCGTTGGAGAAGAACACGCCGTCGGGGTTCACGGCGTACACGTCGTCGGCGGTGGCCGTGGCCGGAAGCACGTGCACCTCGATGCCGCGCTCGGCCATACGGTGCGGGGTCATGCCCTTGATGCCGAGGTCGACGGCGGCGACGGTGAACCTCTTCTCGCCGATCGCCGGGACGACGTACGTCTCCTTGGTGGCGACCTCGGCGGAGAGGTCGGCGCCCTTCATCTCGGGGGCCTGGCGGACCTCGGCGAGCATGGTGCCCTCGTCGGGCAGCGCGTTGCCGGAGAAGATGCCGACGCGCATGGCGCCGCGCTCACGCAGGTGACGCGTCAGCGCGCGGGTGTCGATGCCGGAGATCCCGACGACGCCCTGGTGGCGGAGCTCGTCGTCCAGCGAGCGCTTGGCGCGCCAGTTGGACGGCACGCGCGCGGGGTCACGCACGACGTATCCGGCGACCCAGATCTGCTTGCTCTCCGGGTCCTCGTCGTTGACGCCGGTGTTGCCGACGTGCGGGGCGGTCATCACGACGACCTGGCGGTGGTACGAAGGGTCGGTGAGGGTCTCCTGGTAGCCGGTCATGCCGGTGGAGAACACGGCCTCGCCGAAGGTCACCCCCACGGCCCCGTAGGCGCGGCCGCGGAAGATCCGGCCGTCCTCGAGGACGAGTACGGCGGGAACCCTTGCGGCTCCCCTTGTGGAGGTCGTCATCGTTCGGCGCCTTCCGTGCTGTTGGTGTTGATCATGGAGTTAATGACGTCGACCCACTCGTTGTGCTCCGCCGCGTGGTCCGAGCGGAACCCTGAGTCGATCAGTCGTTCGCCGTGTGCCCAGGTCACCACGAGCAGTCCGCCCTCGGTCAGGACCTTGCCGGCGATGCCCTTGTCGAGCCGGGCCTCGCGCAGCTGCGCGGCCGGGACGAAGAAGTCGGTCGCGCCGGGGCGTACGACGTCCAGTCCCGCGTCGGTCAGCGTGAGCTCGACCCGGCTGCGGGTGCCGAGGCCGTGCGCCACGATGCGGTCCAGCCACTGACCGGCGGTGGTCGAGCCGTGGTAGCGGCCGCTCATGCTCAGTCTCGCCGGGCCGAGGTCGTCCGGCGCGCTGGGCAGCTCGGGCAGGTCGCCCTGGAGCGTGCCGCGCCACTTCCATCCCTCGCGCATCAGCCAGTAGACGAGCGCGACGAAGAGGAGGAGTCCGACGACCCAGCCGACGCGGGCGGCCCAGTCGGTCACTTCGGCCGACTTCTGTTCGGCCGCGAGTCCGGTGCCGGCTGCGAGCAGTGTTGCAGGTGTCACGTGAGCTTCCCGTCGACGAGCGTGGCCTTGCCCCGGAGCCACGTGTGCGTCACACGGCCCGGCAGCTCACGCCCCTCGTACGGAGTGTTGCGGCTGCGCGAGGCGAAGCCCGCGGGGTCCACGGACCCACGGTATTCCGTGTCGACGAGCGTGAGGTTGGCGGGCTCACCAGCCGAGACGGGACGGCCGTGCCCCTGCGCCTGCCCGATCTCGGCGGGCTTGAAGGACATGCGCTCGGCGACCCCGGCCCAGGTGAGGAGCCCGGTGTCCACCATGGTCTCCTGCACCACCGACAGCGCGGTCTCCAGGCCGACCATCCCCATGGCGGCCGCGGCCCACTCGCAGTCCTTGTCCTCGTGCGGGTGCGGGGCGTGGTCGGTGGCGACGATGTCGATCGTGCCGTCGGCGAGCGCCTCGCGCAGCGCCATGACGTCACGCTCGGTGCGCAGCGGGGGGTTCACCTTGTAGACCGGGTTGTAGCTGCGGACCAGCTCGTCGGTGAGGAGCAGGTGGTGCGGGGTGACCTCGGCGGTGACGTCGATGCCGCGGGACTTGGCCCAGCGCACGATCTCCACCGAGCCCGCGGTCGACAGGTGGCAGATGTGGACCCGCGAACCGACGTGCTCGGCGAGCAGGACATCGCGGGCGATGATCGACTCCTCGGCCACCGCCGGCCACCCGCCGAGCCCCAGCTCGGCCGAGACGACACCCTCGTTCATCTGGGCGCCCTCGGTGAGCCGCGGCTCCTGCGCGTGCTGGGCGACGACGCCGCCGAAGGCCTTCACGTACTCCAGCGCCCGACGCATGATCACGGCGTCGTCGACGCACTTGCCGTCGTCGGAGAAGACGGTGACGCCCGCGGCCGACTCGTGCATGGCGCCCAGCTCGGCGAGCTTCTTGCCCTCCAGGCCGACGGTCACGGCGCCGATGGGCTGCACGTCGCAGTAGCCGTGCTCCCGGCCCAGACGGTAGACCTGCTCGACGACACCGGCGGTGTCGGCCACCGGGAAGGTGTTGGCCATGGCGAACACGGCCGTGTAACCGCCGGAGGCCGCCGCGCGCGTGCCGGTCAGCACGGTCTCGGAGTCCTCGCGTCCGGGCTCACGCAGGTGCGTGTGCAGGTCGACCAGGCCCGGCAGCAGCACCTTGCCCGCCGCCTCGACGACCTGGGCGCCCTCGGCGCTCAGACCGGTCCCCACCTCGGCGATGGTCGCGCCGTCGATCAGCACGTCCTGCGGCTCGCCGCCGAGCACCTTCGCACCACGGATCAGGATCTTGCTCATCTGTCTTACTTCTCCTCGGTACGGGGGTGGGTGACGGCGGGCTCGTTTCCACCGAGCAGCAGATAGAGGACAGCCATCCGGATGGACACTCCGTTTGCGACCTGCTCGATGGCGGTGCAGCGATCCGAGTCGGCGACCTCGGCGGTGATCTCCATGCCGCGGACCATCGGGCCGGGGTGCATCACGATGGCGTGCTCGGGCATCTTGGCCATGCGGTCGCCGTCGAGGCCGTAGCGCCGCGAGTACTCGCGCTCGGTCGGGAAGAACGCGGCGTTCATCCGCTCGCGCTGCACGCGCAGCATCATCACCGCGTCGGACTTCGCGAGCGTGCTGTCGAGGTCGTACGACACCTCGCAGGGCCAGGTCTCGACGCCGACGGGCACCAGGGTCGGCGGCGCGACGAGGGTGACCTCGGCGCCGAGGGTGTGCAGCAGGTCGACGTTGGAGCGGGCGACCCGGCCGTGCAGGATGTCGCCGACGATCGTGATGCGCTTGCCGGCGAGGTCCTGGCCCAGTCCCGCGTCCCGTCCGACGAGCCGGCGCCGCATCGTGAAGGCGTCCAACAGGGCCTGGGTGGGGTGCTGGTGGGTGCCGTCGCCGGCGTTGATGACGGCCGCGTCGATCCAGCCGGAGTTGGCGAGGCGGTACGGCGCGCCGGAGGCGCCGTGCCGGATGACGACGGCGTCGACACCCATGGCCTCCAGGGTCTGGGCGGTGTCCTTCAGGGACTCGCCCTTGGACACGCTCGACCCCTTGGCGGAGAAGTTGATGACGTCCGCCGACAGCCGCTTCTCGGCGGCCTCGAAGGAGATACGCGTGCGCGTGGAGTCCTCGAAGAAGAGGTTCACGACGGTGCGGCCGCGCAAGGTCGGCAGCTTCTTGATCGGCCGGTCGGCGACCCGGGCCATCTCCTCGGCGGTGTCGAGGATCAGGACGGCGTCGTCACGGGTGAGGTCGGCGGCCGAGATGAGATGACGCTGCATCTGTCAGGCTCCGTAAGGCAGTTCAGGTCAGGAGAATTCGGACGGCACGCGCGCGTGGAGGCGCACCGAGCGGGCGTACGTCAGCGACGTACGCCTTACGCGTGCTACTGGGTCTGCTTGGCACCGAGCAGAACGGTGTCCCGACCGTCCTCCTCGGCGAGCTGGACCTTGACCGTCTCCCGCAACGACGTGGGGAGGTTCTTGCCGACGTAGTCGGCGCGGATGGGCAGTTCGCGGTGGCCGCGGTCGACGAGGACCGCCAGCTGGACCGCGCGCGGACGACCGATGTCGTTCAGGGCGTCGAGGGCGGCGCGGATGGTGCGGCCGGAGAAGAGCACGTCGTCGACGAGGACGACCAGGCGGCCGTCGATGCCGTCACCGGGGATCTCGGTGCGGGCCAGCGCACGCGGCGGGTGCATGCGCAGGTCGTCGCGGTACATGGTGATGTCGAGCGAACCGACCGGGATCTTGCGGTCGGTGATCTCCTCGAGCTTGGCGGCGAGCCGCTGAGCGAGGAAGACGCCTCGGGTGGGAATGCCGAGGAGTACCACGTCGTCGGCGCCCTTGGCGCGTTCGACGATCTCGTGGGCGATGCGGGTCAATACCCGCGCGATGTCAGGGCCTTCGAGAACCGGCCTGGCGTCGGACGCTTGCGTGTCCTGCTGCCTGTCCATACGAAAAGGACCTCCTTCTCCGCCTCACGGGACGGACCTTAAAGGACGTCTGGTTTGCGCCATCCACGGTAGCAGGCCGACGGCGCGGCTCCGTTCACCCCCTTGGCCCAATCGGCCACCGATAGCACGGAAGAGTCGGTGTGGACCATTCGGCTTGACGCGCCAGAGTAACGCTGCGTAACCTCACAGTGAGTTACCAACCGCGCGGCATGGAACCCAAGCCAGTCGCGTCGACCCAGTGCCGGGGAGCTATATGTCCAGCGAATACGCCAAACAGCTCGGGGCCAAGCTCCGGGCCATCCGCACCCAGCAGGGCCTTTCTCTTCACGGTGTCGAGGAGAAGTCCCAGGGACGCTGGAAGGCCGTCGTGGTCGGTTCGTACGAGCGCGGCGACCGCGCCGTGACCGTGCAGCGCCTCGCCGAGCTGGCGGATTTCTACGGCGTTCCGGTGCAGGAACTGCTGCCGGGCACCACTCCGGGCGGCGCCGCCGAGCCGCCGCCGAAGCTGGTCCTGGACCTGGAGCGGCTTGCCCACGTGCCGGCCGAGAAGGCGGGTCCCCTTCAGCGCTATGCCGCGACCATCCAGTCGCAGCGCGGTGACTACAACGGCAAGGTGCTCTCGATCCGCCAGGACGACCTGCGCACACTCGCCGTCATTTATGACCAGTCGCCCTCGGTCCTGACCGAACAGCTGATCAGCTGGGGCGTCCTGGACGCGGACGCGCGCCGCGCGGTCACCCACGCCGAGGAGAGCTGAGCGCTCCGCAACGGGTTCGGCCGATTTAGCAGAAACGTGCCGCCGGGGTGGCTGGAACTTTGCGGTTCCGGCCACCCCGGCGGCGTTCTGCGGGCCTGATGGGTTCCCCGTGGCACAGGACGCCGGAGGGCCCGCAGCGACGATGCTGCGGGCCCTCCGGCGTCTTCGAAGACCTCTACGCTTCCTCTCGGCGCAGCGAGGGCTTCAGGTCCTTGAGCCGACCGAGGAGACCGTTGACGAACGAGGGCGACTCGTCCGTGGAGAACTCCTTCGCCAGCTGCACCATCTCGTCGAGCACGACCGCGTCCGGGGTCTCGTCGACCCAGATCAGCTCGTGCGCGCCGAGACGCAGGATGTTGCGGTCCACGACCGGCATCCGGTCGAGCGTCCAGCCGACCGAGTACTGCGCGATCAGCTCGTCGATGCGCTTCGCATGCTGCGCGTACCCCTCGACCAGCTGCATCGTGTACTCGCTCACCGGCGGCTGCCGGGTGTCGGCCCGGGAGAGCCGGATCCAGTCCGCGAGGACCGTCAGGACGTCGGCGCCGCGCTGGTCGCCCTCGAAGAGGATCTGGAAGGCGCGCTTGCGGGCCGTGTTGCGGGCAGCCACGGTTAGCTGTTCACCCGGCCGAGGTAGTCGCTGGTGCGGGTGTCGACCTTGATCTTCTCACCGGTGGTGATGAAGAGCGGGACCTGGATCTGGTGACCGGTCTCCAGGGTGGCGGGCTTGGTGCCGCCGGTGGAGCGGTCGCCCTGGACGCCCGGCTCGGTCTCCTGGATGACGAGCTCGACGGCGGCCGGCAGCTCGACGAAGAGCACCTCGCCCTCGTGCTGCGCGACGGTGGCGGTGAAGCCCTCGATCAGGAAGTTGGCGGCGTCGCCGACGGCCTTGCGGTCGACCATGAGCTGGTCGTAGGTCTCCATGTCCATGAAGACGAAGTAGTCGCCGTCCATGTAGGAGAACTGCATGTCGCGCTTGTCGACAGTGGCCGTCTCGACCTTGACGCCGGCGTTGAAGGTCTTGTCGACGACCTTCCCGGACAGCACGTTCTTGAGCTTGGTGCGCACGAAGGCCGGGCCCTTGCCGGGCTTGACGTGCTGGAACTCGACGACGGACCAGAGCTGGCCGCCTTCGAGCTTGAGCACCATGCCGTTCTTGAGGTCGTTCGTGGAAGCCACGGTTGCGGAATCTCCTGGACTGACGTGGACGACCCCGGGGCACGCACCTGCCTAGAGGGCGAGCAGCTCCTTGGTCGTGATGGTGAGTAGCTCGGGTCCGCCGTCCGCCTCGGGGCGAACGACGAGCGTGTCATCGATCCGGACACCGCCCCGGCCCGGGAGGTGGACCCCCGGTTCGACGGTGACCGGCACGCAAGCGTCCAGTTTACCCATGGCCGCGGGAGCCAGCTGCGGGTCCTCGTCGATTTCGAGCCCGACGCCATGGCCGGTGAGGGCGGGCAGGCCCTCGTGGTACCCGGCGGAATCCAGCACCTGACGTGCGGCGCGGTCGACGTCACGGTAGGCGGCGCCGGGTGCCAGCGACTCCCGTCCGGCGCGCTGAGCGGCGAAGACGACGTCGTACAACTCGATCTGCCAGTCGGCGGGAGACGTACCGATGACGAAGGTACGGCCGATCTCGCACCGGTAGCCGCGGTAGGTGGCCCCCAGGCAGACGGAGAGGAAGTCGCCCTCCTCGACCCGGCGGTCAGTGGGCCGGTGGGCACGTCGGCCGGCGTTCGGGCCGGTGGCGACGGAGGTGCGGAAGGCCGGGCCGTCGGCGCCGTGATCGACCAGGCGCCGTTCGAGTTCCAGGGCGAGGTGGCGTTCGGTGCGGCCGACGAGGATGGATTCGAGGAGCTCCCCGAGTGCCTGGTCGGCGATCTCGGCCCCGATCCTGAGACAGGAGATCTCCTCCTCGTCCTTGACCACCCGCAGCTGTTCCACGGCTCCGCCGAGGTCGGCGAGGCGCAGGCGCGGGACGACCGAGCGGATGGCTCTGTGGCGGGCCACGGTGAGGTGGTGTTCCTCCACGGCCAGGGACTCCCCGCCCTGCGCTGCCGCGAGGTCGGCCGCGGCGACGGCGGGGTCGCCCTCGGCGCCGGGGAGGTTGTGGATCCGCAGGGCCTCGTCGGGACGGCCCTCGGTGGAACGGTCGTCGGGCGGGCCGACGCATACGAGCAGGTCTTCGGTCTTGCCGAGGAGCAGCGCGGAGCCCTGCGGGGCGGCGCCCGCGAGGTAGCGGACGTTGGCGGGGCGGGAGATCAGCGCGGTGGCGCTGCCGCTGGCTTGGCAGCGGTCCCTCAGCCGGGATCGGCGGGTGGCGTACACCTCTGACATGACCCGAGCGTAAGAGCTCCGCTGGGTTGGCGCCGGTTGAGGGCGTCTGAGTGGGCGGTGCCTGGATTGTGCGGGTTGGGGTGGTGCCGTTCGGGGGGGGCGGGTTGCGGCTTCGGGTTGGGTGCCGTCTGCGGGTGTGTGGGGGCTTGTCGCGCAGTTCCCCGCGCCCCTTCGGGCGCTGGACTCGCGTCGGCTACCAGCTCGGGCCCGCGTCTCTCCGGGGCGTCCGGTCGCCTTGGTTACCAGGTGGGCGGGCTGGCGATTGATCTTGAGAGTACGTCGTTGAGGACCTGGGCGGTCTGTGGGACGTCGAGTTGGGAGTTGTCGATGATCGGGAGGCCCGAGCCGTACCAGCCGGCCATGCGGCCGTGGATGCGGGCGACCTCCTCGTCGGTGAGGCGGCGGTTGCCCGAGCGTTCTGCGTTGCGCTCCAGGACGATCTCCAGGCCCGGGAGCAGGACGACCGGGAGCAGCCCTGGGCCCACGTGCCGCTTCCAGCCGCCGAGGCCGACCACCGGGCGGTCGGGGAAGACCGCGTCGTCGAGGATGCACGAGATGCCGTTGGCCAGGAAGTTGCGCGCGGCGAAGCCGCAGGTGCGGCGGGCCAGGCGGTACTGGGCCTCGGAATTGTCGTTCCACCCGGACTGGGGGTCGGCGAAGCCCGAGCGGACCCATTCGCGTACGTCGTCGAGGCTGATGTGGGCCGTGGGCACCCGGCGGTGGTCCGCCCAGTACTTGGCGACGCTCGTCTTACCGGCCCCGGCGGGCCCGATGAGCAGGACCGCGAGGGTCGTGGTCGTCGGATCCGGGGACGCCGTGGCGGGCGGGGTGCTCGGCATGGCGACGGGGCCGCCCGGCGGCAGCTGGACGTGGCCGGTGGTCTCGGGGGCCGGCGGGCCCGGCGGAGCAGGGGCCGGAGCGTGGTGCGGCGCGGGTGGGACCGGGCCTGGGGGTGTCAGGCCCGGTACGGGAGGCGGCGGAGGCATGGGAGCGGATCCCAGGTGCGGGGCGGGCCCCTGATGCGGTGCGGGTCCCTGGTGCGCGCCCGGGTGGTGCGGACCCGGGTGTTGTGCGGCCGGTGACCAGCCGTGCCCCGACTGGTGGGGCGGCGGCAGCGGAGAACCCACTGCGTGCTGCATCCGGTGCCACTCCGTCTCGTCTTCCATGGCCATTGGCGCTGGCAGCAGGGCACGAACCCCGCTCGGTACCGAACGGTACCGCCCCCGGCCGCCGATTGGTGAACGGCCGGAGGCGGTCTGAAGTGCCCATCGCCACAGGTGAATCGGACGGAAGGGTGGTTCGCCGGACTTACTGGCCGACTTCGCCGTACGCGGCGAGGAGGACGGCCGGGTCCGGGCCCTCCAGAACGGTCGGCTTGGCCAGGCCGTCCAGGACGATGAAGCGCAGCAGATTGCCGCGGGACTTCTTGTCGACCTTCATGGTCTCCAGCAGCTTGGGCCACTGGTCGTAGCGGTAGTGCAGCGGCAGGCCCACCGATTCGAGGATCGCGCGGTGACGGTCCGCCGTCGCGTCGTCCAACCGCCCGGCGAGACGGCCGAGTTCGGCGGCGAAGTGCATGCCGACGGAGACCGCCGCGCCGTGCCGCCACTTGTACCGCTCGTTCTTCTCGATGGCGTGGCCGAGGGTGTGGCCGTAGTTGAGGATCTCCCGCAGACCCGACTCCTTCAGGTCCGACGAGACGACCTCGGCCTTGACCCGGATCGACCGCTCGATCAGCTCGGCGGTGTGCGGGCCGGCCGGGGTGCGCGCCGCCTGCGGGTCGGCCTCGATCAGCTCCAGGATCGCCGGGTCGGCGATGAAACCGGCCTTGATGATCTCCGCGAGTCCGGACACGTAGTCGTTGACCGGGAGGGAGTCCAGCGCGGCCAGGTCGCATAGCACGCCGGCCGGCGGGTGGAAGGACCCGACGAGGTTCTTGCCCTCGGCGGTGTTGATGCCGGTCTTGCCGCCGACCGCCGCGTCCACCATGGCGAGCACGGTGGTGGGGATCGCGATCCAGCGCACCCCGCGCAGCCAGGTCGCGGCCACGAACCCGGCCAGGTCGGTGGTGGCGCCGCCGCCGACGCCGACGATGACGTCGCTGCGGGTGAAGCCGGACTGGCCGAGCGCCTTCCAGCAGTAGGCGGCCACCTCGGCGGTCTTGGCCTCCTCGGCGTTCGGCACCTGGATGGCGACCACCTCGTAGCCCTGCTCGGCCAGGTCGGCGCGGAGCGCCTCACCGGTCTCGGCCAGCGCCTCCGGGTGGACGACGGCGACTCGCTGGGCCTTGGCACCGATCAACCCGCCCAGCTCGCTCAGGAGCTGACGGCCCACCAGAACCTCGTACGGGTCGCTTCCCGCGGTGCCGCCGACCTGGATGCGCGTCACTGCTTCGGTCATGCGTCCTTCAACTCCAGTGCGTCCAGGGCGGCTTGGGTCACTTCTTCCGGGGTACGGCCGTCGGTGGCCACGACCGCCGTGGCGACCTCCTCGTACAGGTGCCGACGGGCCTCCATCAGCTCGCGCCACTGCTTGCGCGGGTTGATCGCGAGCAGGGGGCGGGCGGCGTTCAGGCCGGTGCGCTTGACGGCCTCCTCGACGTCCATCGAGAGGTAGACGACCCGCTGTCCGGCGAGCAGCGCGCGCGTGTCCGCGTCCAGGATCGAACCGCCGCCCAGCGCGAGGACACCGTCGTACGTGGCGAGTGCCCGGTGGACGGCCCGCTTCTCGATCGCCCTGAACGCGGGCTCGCCCTCGTCGACGAAGATCTCCGCGATGGTCCGGCCCTGCTCGGCCACGATGTCGTCGTCGGTGTCCCGGTAGCCGACGCCGAGCCGCTCGGCCAGCAGCTGACCGACCGTGGACTTGCCCACGCCCATCGGCCCGACCAGCACCACCACAGGCGCTGCGCTCATCGGATGGCCAGGTTGTCGAGGTACGACTGCACGTTGCGGCGGGTCTCGGGCACCGAGTCGCCGCCGAACTTCTCCGCCACCGCGTCCGCGAGGACGAGCGCCACCATGGCCTCGGCGACAATGCCGGCGGCCGGGACGGCGGAGACGTCGGAGCGCTGGTGGTGGGCCTGCGTCGCCTCGCCGGTCGTCACGTCCACCGTCTGCAGGGCGCGCGGCACGGTCGCGATCGGCTTCATCGCGGCGCGGACCCGCAGCAGCTCACCGGTGGTCAGGCCGCCCTCGGTGCCGCCGGAACGGCCGGAGACGCGGCGGATGCCCTCGGGCGTGTTCACGATCTCGTCGTGCGCCTTGGAGCCGGGCACCCGCGCCAGCTCGAAGCCGTCGCCGATCTCGACGCCCTTGATCGCCTGGATGCCCATGAGGGCACCGGCGAGCCGGGCGTCCAGCTTGCGGTCCCAGTGCACGTGCGAGCCCAGGCCGACGGGGACGCCGTACGCCAGGATCTCGACCACGCCACCGAGGGTGTCGCCGTCCTTGTGCGCCTGGTCGATCTCCGCGACCATCGCCTTCGACGCGTCGGCGTCCAGGCAGCGCACGGGGTCCGCGTCCAGCTTCTCGACGTCGGCCGGCATCGGGTACACGCCCTGCGGCGCCTTCGCGGCGGCCAGCTCCACGACGTGGCTGACGATCTCGATGCCGGCCGTCTCCTTGATGTACGACCGGGCCACCGCGCCCAGCGCCACCCGGGCCGCCGTCTCACGGGCGGAGGCACGCTCCAGGATCGGCCGGGCCTCGTCGAAGCCGTACTTCTGCATGCCGGCCAGGTCGGCGTGGCCGGGGCGCGGGCGGGTCAGCGGCGCGTTGCGGGCGAGGCCCGCGAGGATCTCCGGGTCGATGGGGTCGGCCGCCATGACCTGCTCCCACTTGGGCCACTCGGTGTTGCCCACCATGATCGCGACCGGGGAACCGAGGGTGAGGCCGTGCCGGACGCCGCCGATGAAGGTGACCTCGTCGCGCTCGAACTTCATGCGCGCACCGCGTCCATAACCGAGGCGGCGCCGGGCCAGGTGGTCCGCCACCATCTCCGTGGTGATCGGCACGCCGGCGGGAAGGCCCTCCAGCGTCGCGACGAGTGCGGGGCCGTGGGACTCCCCCGCGGTCAGCCAGCGCAACCTGCTCAACGGTGCTCCTCGATGCTCGCGCCCTGGTACTGCCCTGCGTACGCGCGTCCTCGCGTACGTCGACGGCGCGACCAGGTGCGCGGCCCCGGCCCGCCACCTCCGATCCTCCCACGTCCGGGGCCGGTGCCCGGCCGCCGGTCCACCAGACGGACGGCGGATGGACGGCACGGGGCGCCGGAAGGGATCACGCGGGGCCGTTGCCCCGTCGCCGACGTGGGCGTACGAGCGAAGGTGGTCCGCCGCTCGGACTCCGCCCCCTGCGGAACCCAGCGGATGCTAGCGGGCCGCGAGAGCGCGCTCTCCCGCTTGTCGCATGGCCTCCAGGGGCGCCGGTACCCGGCCGGTCATCTGCTCCACCTGGAGCACCGCCTGGTGCACCAGCAGGTCGAGCCCGCTCACGACGGCCCCGCCGTACATGGACCAGCGGGCGGCGAGGGCGGTGGGCCAGGGGTCGTAGAGCACGTCGAAGAGGGTGGCGGGGCGCTCCGGTACGGCGGCGGCGAGGGCGTCCGTCGTCCCGGCCGGGGTGGTCGCGATCACCAGCGGCGCGCGCAGTGCCCGGTCGGCGTCCGCCCAGTCGGCCGTGCGCACCTCGATGTCGAGTCGCTCGCCCCACTGCCGCATCTCGGCTCCGCGTGCCTCGCTGCGTACGTACGCCACGACCTCACCGGTGCAGATCCGCGCGAGCGCGGCCAGCGCGGAGGACGCCGTGGCGCCCGCGCCGAGGACGGCCGCCGAGTCGACCTGTTCGATGCCGCGCTCCCGCAGCGCGGCGACCATCCCGGGGATGTCGGTGTTGTCTCCGACGCTGCGGCCGTCCTCGGTGAAGACGACCGTGTTGACCGCCTCGACCGAGGCCGCCGTCTCGCTGATCTCGTCGAGCAGCGGGATGACGGCCCGCTTGAGCGGCATGGTCAGCGACAACCCGGCCCACTGCGGTCCGAGTTCCGCGAGGAACCCGGGCAGGGCGGCCTCGTCGATCTCGAACCGGTCGTACGACCAGTCCGTGAGCTTCAGTTCCTCGTACGCGGCGCGGTGCAGCACCGGGGAGAGGGAGTGGGCGATGGGCGAACCGAGGACGGCCGCCCGGCGGGCGTCAGTTGCCCCTGCTCTCATTGAACTTGTCCTTGAGCTTCAGGAAATCGTCGTGGGTCTTGGCGAACTCTGTCTTGTTCACGCCGTCGGTCGCCACGAAGTAGTACCAACCCTGGTCGGTCGGATTGAGCGTCCCCTTCAGCGCGCCCTCGCCCGGGTTTCCGATCGGGCCGGGCGGCAGACCCTTGTGGTAGTAGGTGTTGTACGGGTCCGGGTTGCTCTTGATCTCCGACTCGCCGATGTCGATGTTGCTCTGACCCTTCAGGTAATTGAAGGTCGAGTCGAACTGAAGGGCACCGTAGGTCTCGGGGTTCGCGAGGTCGAGGCGGTTGTAGACCACCTCCGCCATCTTGCGGTAGTCGTCGTTGGTCTTGCCCTCCGCCTGGACGAGGCTGGCGACCGTGATGACCTGCAGCGGGTTGTCCAGCTTGAGCGCCTTGGCCTTGGCCTCCAGGTTGAGCGCGTCGTACTTGCTCGCGGCCTGGGTCACCATCTCCTTCAGCACCGCTTCGGGCTTCATGCCCTTTGCGGCGGGATAGGTGCCCGGGTAGAGGAAACCCTCCAGCGGGTCCTTGATTTCGCTGTTGTCGTTCGCCCAGCTCGGAAGTCCGAGGGTCTTGTATTTCTCCTCGGCGACCTTCTCGGTGGTCCCGGACGACAATTCGAGCTGTTTGTCGATCGCCTTGTAGACAGCAAGATTCCGCTCGCCCGGCCTGACCAGAACATTGTTCTGGCTCTTGGGGTCGAGCATCATCGCGACGGCACTCGCGGCGGACATCTTCTTCTGCAGCAGATAGGCGCCCGCCTGGATCTTTCCTCCGTCGGGGTTGTCCTGCTGCGCGACGACGAAGGCGTCCACGCTCTTCACCACATCGGCGGTCTTCAGCAGCTGACCGATCTCGGATCCCAACGCACCCTTGGGGATCTCGACAGTCACCGTCTGGCTCGTGCCCTCACCCGCGTAGTCCGGGGCGGCGCCGAAACGATCCTGGTAGAACTGGTACCCGAAATATCCGACTCCGGCCACGCCTCCACCGAAGATCAGCACGACCACCAGACAGGCGAACCCGCTGCGGCGCTTCTTCGGCTTACCGCCCCGGCCCCGCCGGTCACCGCGCCCTCGGCCGTCGCCCGACTCGTCGTCGGAGTCGTCGTCATCGTCGCCACCGGCGAAGAACGCGTGTTCGCCCTGGTCAGGTCCCGGATCCCAGTCGGTCTGAGGCGGCTCGGGCTCGGCCTGCCGCCGACTCGGCGGCTCCGGCGGAGGGTACGCCTCGGGGGTTCCGTAGTAGTCGGGCTGCTGACCGCCGTAGGCAGCGGCCTGCTGCCCGTAGGGGTCCGCCGGGTCGGGGTACTGAACCTGGTGGTGGGTGCCGGTCGCCCAGCCGTTGTTGTCGTACGGCTGCTGCCCCTGGCCCGCGTAGTGCTGCTGGTCGTACTGCTGCTGGTACTGCTGTCCCTGGCCCTGCTGCTGGTACTGCTGCCCCTGACCCTGCTGCTGGTACTGCTGCTGTCCCTGGCCCTGCTGGGGGTACTGCTGTTGCGCCTGACCGTATGCGGCCTGCTGGCCGTTGCCCCAGTCCCCGTAGTGCTGGGGCTGCTGCGGCTGCTGCTCCGGATAGTGCTGCGGCTGGCCGCCGTAGGCAGCTTGCCGACCCGTGTGAGCCTGCTGCCCTTCCCATCCGCCGTCCCCGAACAACGGGTCCTCGGGATGCCACGGTTCGGAGCCTGGGCCCCGGCCATACTCAGTCATCGATCCCCTAGAGCCGCGAGGCGGCGGTCACGCGGCTGTTGAAGATCCGGCTCCCGTCCCGCCTCTCTGTGTGCCCCGGCTGTTCGAACACCGGCGCATCGCGCGGAACGTTACCGTATCGCGATCAGATAACCACTTCGACGCTCTCGCCCGGTGCTTTACCTGACACCCGTTCGGATTCGAGCGCCTGCTGCAGGATGATCACAGCGGCCGCCTGGTCGATCACCGACCGGCCCTTCTTCGACTTCACGCCCGAGGCGCGCAGTCCCTGACTGGCCGTCACGGTGGTCATCCGCTCGTCCACGAGCCTGACCGGAACGGGCGCGATCATGCGTGCCAGTTCCTGGGCGAAGCCCCTGACCTTCACCGCGGCCGGGCCCTCGCCGCCCTTGAGGGAGCGGGGCAGACCGACGACGACCTCGATCGGCTCGTACTCCTCGACGAGTTGCTTGAGGCGACGGTGAGCTGCGGGGATGTCCCGGCCCGGGACCGTCTCCACCGGTGTGGCGAGGATCCCGTCGGGGTCGCACGAGGCGACGCCGATACGGGCGTCGCCGACGTCGATCGCCAGACGACGGCCGCGGCGCATGCCCCGGCCGTCACCACTGGCGAGTGCGTCGTCGCTCACTTGGCCGTTTCCGCCACGAGCCGCTCGACCGCGTCGACGGCCTCGCCGACGGCGGCCGGGTTCTGGCCGCCGCCCTGGGCGACGTCCGGCTTGCCGCCACCGCCGCCACCGAGGGTCTTGGCCGCCGTACGCACCAGGTCACCGGCCTTGAGACCGCGCTCGCGGGCGGCCTCGTTGGTGGCGATGACCGTGAGCGGCTTGCCGTTGTTGACGGTGAACAGGGCCACCACGGCGGCCCGGCCGCCCTGGATGCGGCCGCGCACGTCGAGGACCAGCTTGCGCAGGTCGTCCGCCGTGGTGCCGTCCGGGACCTGACCGGTGACGACGGCGATGCCGTGGACGTCCTTGGCGGACTCGGCGAGACCGGCGGCGGCCTGGAGCACCTTCTCGGCGCGGAACTTCTCGATCTCCTTCTCGGCGTCCTTCAGCTTGCCGAGCATCGCGGACACCTTCTCCGGCAGTTCCTCCGGGCGGCCCTTGATCAGCTCCTGGAGCTGGGCGACGACCGTGTGCTCACGGGCGAGGAAGTTGTAGGCGTCCACGCCGACGAGGGCCTCGATACGGCGCACCCCGGAGCCGATCGACGACTCGCCGAGCAGCTTGACCAGGCCGAGCTGGGAGGTGTTGTGCACGTGCGTGCCGCCGCACAGCTCCTTGGAGAAGTCGCCGATCGTCACGACGCGCACGCGCTCGCCGTACTTCTCGCCGAACTCGGCGATGGCGCCCTGCTTCTTGGCCTCGTCGATGCCCATGACGTCAGCCCGGACGTCGAGATCACGGGCGAGAACCTCGTTGATCTTCTGCTCGACGTCGGTCATCACGGCCGTCGGCACGGCGGACGGCGAACCGAAGTCGAAGCGGAAGCGGCCCGGCTGGTTCTCCGAACCGGCCTGGGCGGCCGTCGGGCCGAGCGCGTCGCGCAGGGCCTGGTGGGTGAGGTGGGTGGCCGAGTGGGCGCGGGCGATGGCCGTGCGGCGGCGGGCGTCGATCGAGGCGTGGGCCTTGGCGCCGACGGTGACCTCGCCGACCTGGACGACGCCCTTGTGGACGTACACGCCAGGGACCGGCTTCTGGCAGTCGCGGATCTCGATGACGGCACCGGTGTCGACCTTGATGCGGCCGGTGTCGCCGATCTGGCCGCCGCCCTCGGCGTAGAACGGGGTGCGGTCGAGGACGATCTCGACCTCGTCGCCCTCGGTGGCCGCCGGGGAGGAGGCACCGTCGACGAGGATGCCGACGATGGTGGACTCGCCCTCGGTGTCCGAGTAACCGATGAAGTCGGTCTCGCCGACCTTGTCGGCGATCTCCCGGTAGGCGCCGGCGCCGGCGTGGCCGGTCTTCTTGGCCTGGGCGTCGGCCTTGGCGCGCTCCCGCTGCTCCTTCATCAGGCGGCGGAAGCCGTCCTCGTCCACGGAAAGGCCCTGCTCGGCGGCCATCTCCAGGGTGAGGTCGATCGGGAAGCCCCAGGTGTCGTGGAGCAGGAAGGCCTTGTCGCCGGCCAGAACGGTGGAGCCCGCGGCCTTGGTGTCGGAGACGGCCGTGTCGAGGATGTTGGTGCCGGCCTTCAGCGTCTTGAGGAAGGCGTTCTCCTCGGCGAGGGCGACCTTCTCGATGCGCTCGCGGTCGGTGACGAGCTCGGGGTACTGCTGGCCCATCATGCCGATGACGACGTCGATCAGGTCCTTGACGACCGGACCGGTGGCGCCCAGCAGACGCATGTTGCGGATGGCGCGGCGCATGATGCGGCGCAGGACGTAGCCGCGGCCCTCGTTGCCGGGGGTGACGCCGTCGCCGATGAGCATGGTGGCCGTACGCATGTGGTCGGTGACCACGCGCAGGGAGACATCGGAGGCGTGGGCGTCGCCGTACGCGACACCCGTCAGCTCGGTGGCCTTCTTGATGACGGCCATGGAGGTGTCGATCTCGTACATGTTCTGCACGCCCTGCAGAATCATGGCGAGTCGCTCCAGGCCGAGGCCCGTGTCGATGTTCTTGCTGGGCAGTTCGCCGAGGATCTCGAAGTTGTCCTTGCCGGTGCCCTGGCCGCGCTCGTACTGCATGAAGACGAGGTTCCAGATCTCCACGTACCGCTCGTCGTTGACGGCGGGGCCGCCCTCGACGCCGAACTCGGGGCCGCGGTCGTAGTTGATCTCGGAACAGGGGCCACACGGACCCGGGACGCCCATGGACCAGTAGTTGTCCTTCATGCCGAGGCGCTGGATGCGCTCCTTCGGCACGCCGACGACCTCGTGCCAGATGCGCTCGGCCTCGTCGTCGTCCTTGTAGACGGTGATCCAGAGCTTCTCCGGCTCCAGGCCGTAACCACCCTTGTCCTGGGGGCTGGTGAGCAGCTCCCAGGCGTACTTGATGGCGCCTTCCTTGAAGTAGTCGCCGAAGGAGAAGTTGCCGCACATCTGGAAGAACGTGCCGTGCCGCGTGGTCTTGCCGACCTCTTCGATGTCCGGTGTGCGCACGCACTTCTGGACGCTCGTGGCGCGGGCGTAGGGCGGCTTGACCTCACCCAGGAAGTAGGGCTTGAAGGGCACCATGCCGGCCGGGACGAGGAGCAGAGTCGGGTCGTCCGCGATGAGCGACGCCGAAGGGACGACGGTGTGCCCGCGCTCCTCGAAGAAGCTCAGCCAGCGGCGGCGGATCTCAGCCGACTCCATCAGTGGTCCTCGTTTCGGTTGTACGAGTACGTCGTCCTGTCGACGTACTTCGGGTTGTTGCGGTTCTCGATGGCGGCGTACCGCCGGGGTGCGGGGAGTTCGTGGTCGACGGAGGCGTTGAGCCCGAGCGCGTCGCCCAGTTCCTCCTCCCGCTGGGCCATGTTGTCGCGGACGTCGAGCGCGAAGCCCACCGCGCGGTCCTTGAGCCGGTGACCGGCCTCGATCGCCTTGTTCGCCGCGGTCGCGGCGAGGCTCTCGGGGGTCAGCTGCTTCAGCTTCCGGTTGACCTTGGTGGTGGCCCACACACCGGCGGCGACGCCCGTGGTGAACCAGAACGTACGGCGGAACATGCTGGGTCTCAGTCCCTCTTTCCGCGGAGGTTTCGCTTGTCCCGTCGCGCGGCCGGAACCGTGCGGCCCACGATCACGGTACGCCGGGACTCCTTGACGGGCGCGTCTTCCTTGCGGCCGCCGCCGAGGGCCCGGCGCACGCCGTAGCCGAAGGCCGCGACCTTGACCAGGGGGCCGCCGAAGGTGGACGCGACGGTGGTCGACAGGGCGGAGGCGTTGGAGGTGACCTCCTGGACGTCGGAGGCGATCGCGTCGACCCGGTCGATCTGGGTCTGCGCGGAGCGCACCGCCGTGGAGGCCTCTGCCAGGAGCGGGACGGCCTGGTCGGTCACATCCGCGACGAGCTTGGTCGTCGCCTTGAGCGTCTGGGCCAGCCTCGCCAGCGCGACGGCGAGGAAGGAGACCAGGATCGCCCAGAAGACGGCCACCAGGATCCCGGCAACCTCTCCACCGGACACTGTGTGCACCCGCTCCCTGAAACGTGCCTCAACATCGGTCTACATCGAAAAAGTCGTGCACCGAGCCTATCGCGCCCGGGATGCCGCTCCGCACCGGATTACCGCGCGCACCGAGCCGAGTTGCCGCGGCCAAGCGAAAGCCCGCCGCCTCCCCCACCCGGAAGGGCGGGGAGACGGCGGGCTCAGGCGCAGATGTCCTACGACCGCTGAAGGATCAACGGGCGTAGTACTCGACGACGAGCTGCTCGTCGCAGATCACCGGGATCTCCTTGCGGTTCGGCTCACGGTCCAGGCGGAACGCCAGGGCCTTGAGGTTCACCTGGAGGTAGCGCGGGGTCTCACCCTCGGGGGCGAAGCCACCCTCGCGGGCGATGGAGAAGAGGGTCTTCTCGCGGCTGCGCTCGCGGACCATCACGACGTCGTCGGGACGGACGCGGAACGACGGCTTGTCGACCTTGCCGCCGTTGACCTCGATGTGGCCGTGAACGACCATCTGACGGGCCTGGTAGATGGTGCGGGCGATGCCCGAACGCAGGACCAGGGCGTCGAGACGACGCTCGAGCTCGATGATCAGGGCCTCGCCGGTCTTGCCCTGAACCTTGGAGGCACGCTCGTAGGCGCGGACGAGCTGACGCTCGGACACGTCGTACTGCGCACGCAGACGCTGCTTCTCCAGCAGACGGACCTTGTAGTCCGAGTTCTGCTTGCGGCCACGGCCGTGCTCACCCGGCGGGTAGGGACGGGCCTCGAAGTACTTGACGGCCTTCGGGGTCAGCGCGATGCCGAGGGCACGCGACTTCTTGACCTTGGGGCGGGACTGGTTCGCCACTTCTTTTCCTTTTCCTGTTTCGGCTGCCTCAGGGTTACGGGAGGTCGCATCCGCAGCCGGGGAATTCCCGACAGGTCCACGAGGGACGTGCCAGGCAGCCGCTCCCCTGGTCTGGGCACATACGTGCAGCACACGAACGGCCCACCGACCGGTCCCGGAACTACGGGTGGTGGTGGGCTGCCCGCGACACCTACGACGGTGCGCGACGCTCCTGGATCAACAGATCCGGCTGGTTGTCCCGCCTGAGGCGCCGACCGGAGTCGGACACGGGACTCAGCACTGCGGGCGATTCTACAGGCTGCTCAGGACCGCCTGCGACCGAGGTGCTTCCTGGTCCACTCGACGGCGTCCGCGTACCGCGCCTCGGCGCCGTGGCGGGTGGGCTCGTAGTACTCGCGGTCCTTGATCGCGTCCGGTGCGTACTGCTGCTCGGCGATGCCCTCGGCCAGGTCGTGCGGATACACATACCCCTGCGCGTGCCCGAGCTTGGCGGCGCCCTTGTAGTGCCCGTCGCGCAGGTGCGGCGGAACAGGGCCCGCCAGTCCCTTGCGTACGTCCTCCAGGGCGGCGCCGATCGCGGTCGTCGCGGCGTTGGACTTGGGGGCCAGCGCGAGGGCGATGGTGGCGTGGCTGAGGGTGAGGGCGGCTTCGGGGAAGCCGATCATGGCGACGGCCTGGGCTGCGGCGACGGCGATCGGCAGGGCGTTCGGATCGGCGAGGCCGATGTCCTCGCTGGCGGAGATCATCAGGCGGCGGGCGATGAAGCGGGGGTCCTCGCCGGCCTCGATCATCCGGGCCAGGTAGTGCAGGGCGGCGTCGACGTCGGAACCGCGGATCGACTTGATGAGGGCGCTGGCCACGTCGTAGTGCTGGTCGCCGTCGCGGTCGTACTTCACGGCCGCTCGGTCGACGGTCTCCTCCAGCGTCTGCAGACCGACCTCCGTCTCGCCCTTGTCGAGCGCTGCCCCGGCGGCCGCCTCCAGGGCGGTCAGGGCCCGGCGGGCGTCGCCGCCGGCGATGCGCAGCAGGTGGGCCTCGGTGTCCTCGGGGAGGGTGACGGCGCTCTTGAGGCCTCGCTCGTCGGTGAGCGCGCGCTTGAGGAGGCCGCGCAGGTCGTCGTCGGTGAGGGGTTCGAGGGTGAGGAGCAGGGAGCGGGACAGCAGGGGGGAGATGACCGAGAAGTACGGGTTCTCGGTGGTCGCCGCGATCAAAGTCACCCAGCGGTTCTCGACGGCCGGGAGGAGGGAGTCCTGCTGGGCCTTGCTGAAGCGGTGGATCTCGTCGAGGAAGAGGACGGTCTCCTTGCCGAAGCCGCCGGTGGCGCGGCGCGCGCCGTCGATGACCGCGCGGACCTCCTTCACCCCGGCGGTGATGGCGGACAGCTCGACGAAGCGCTTGTTGGTCGCCTTGGAGACGACGTAGGCCAGGGTGGTCTTGCCGGTGCCGGGCGGGCCCCACAGGATCACCGAGGAGGGCCCGGCGGGGCCGCCGCCGGATTCCCCGACCAATCTGCGCAGGGGCGAGCCCGGCTTCAGCAGGTGCTGCTGGCCCACCACCTCGTCCAAGGTGCGCGGGCGCATGCGCACGGCCAGAGGACTCCCGGCGGGGTCCTTCTCCTGGCGTTCTTCTGCGGCGGCGGTGAACAGGTCGGGCTCCACGTGGGAAACCCTAAATCACCGCACTGACATCGAGGCCGGAGCGGGTCAGGCCCAGAGCTGGCTGCCCCAGCGGGTCAGGATCAGCATGCCGATGACGCCGCAGTGCGTCACCGGAAGCACCCAGGTGAACTCGGCGAAGAAGTTCTTCAGCGGGCGCGGGGCGGGCAGGAAGCCGTTGCGGATGTTGAAGGAGGTCACGTACCAGAACATGGTGATCGTCGCGGCCCAGGCCAGCGAGCACCACAGGCACAGTGCGTTGATGTTGTACAGCGACTGATACATCAGCCAGGTGCAGAAGACGACGCCGAACAGGGTGCCGACGTTGAAGGTCAGCCAGTACCAGCGCGGGAAGCGGGCGCGGGCGAGCAGGCTCATGCCGACGCAGACGACCATGCCGTAGCAGACGAGGCCGAGCATGGGGTTCGGGAACCCGAAGACGGCCGCCTGCTTGCTCTCCATGATGCTGCCGCAGGAGACGATCGGGTTGAGGCTGCAGCCGGGAGTGAAGGTCTTCCCCTCGACCTTGGCCTCGAGGATCTTGAACTTGTCGATCGTGATGACCCACGCGGCGAGCAGTCCGGCGGCGCCGGTGATCACCAGCAGCAAGGCGAACGCACGACTGCCGCCCAGCAGTTGCGGCGGCGCCTCGGCGCGCTCCGGCTCGGGTTCGGTGGAGACGTCTTTGACTGTCGTCTTGCTCATCACGCCGATTCCGTCACTTGAGAGTTGGACCTTCTCCGGACACGGCACATTGTGCCGTACACAGGCCCTCGCCCACCGTTCGCTGGGGATAAGGAAAGGCGTACGAGAGAGTGAAGGCGTGCGGTTCAGGACACCGGGCGGGACGGCTGACAAGGGCGGGGACCACGCGGTCCCCGCCCCGCACGATCAGCCCAGACGAGCTTCCAGCTCCGCCACGATCTCGTTGACGCCGACGGCCGCCTGCTCGCCGGACTCCATGTCCTTGAGCTGGACGACGCCTTCGGCGAGGTCGCGTTCGCCGGCGACGATCGTGTAGCGGGCACCGCTGCGGTTGGCGTTCTTCATGGCGCCCTTGAGGCCCTTGGCGCCGTAGGAGAAGTCCGCGGCGATACCGACCTTGCGCAGCTCGGTGACCTTGGCGAACAGCACCCGGCGCGCCTCCTCGCCGAGCGGCACCGCGAACACGCTGGTGGACGAGGGGAGTTGGAGCTCGACGCCCTCCGCCTCCAGGGCGAGCACCGTACGGTCGACGCCCAGGGCCCAGCCGACGGACGGCAGCGCGGGGCCGCCGATCATCTCGGACAGCCCGTCGTAACGGCCGCCGCCGCCCACCGCGGACTGGGAGCCCAGACCGTCGTGGACGAACTCGAAGGTCGTGCGCGTGTAGTAGTCCAGGCCGCGCACGAGCTTCGGGTCGTCCTCGAAGGAGACGCCCGCCGCCGTGATCAGCTCGCGGACCTCCTCGTGGTACGCCTTGCAGGCGTCGCAGAGGTAGTCGCGCAGGAGCGGAGCGCCGGTGAGCTGCTTCTGGACCGCCTCACGCTTGTCGTCCAGCACCCGCAGCGGGTTGATGTCGACGCGGCGGCGCGTGTCCTCGTCCAGGTCCAGGGCGCGCAGGAAGTCCTGCAGGGCCGCCCGGTAGACCGGACGGCACTCCTTGTCGCCCAGGCTGTTGAGCAGGATCCGGAAGTTGCGCAGGCCCAGCGAGCGGTACGCCTGGTCGGCCAGGATGATCAACTCGGCGTCCAGTGCCGGGTCCTCGGCGCCGATCGCCTCGGCGCCGACCTGGGAGAAGTGCCGGTAACGGCCCTTCTGGGGGCGCTCGTAGCGGTAGTAGGAGCCGGAGTACCAGAGCTTGACCGGGAGGTTGCCGACCTTGTGCAGGTTGGCCTCCAGCGCCGCGCGCAGGACCGAGGCCGTGCCCTCGGGGCGCAGGGCGAGCCTGTCGCCGCCCTTGGTCTCGAAGGCGTACATCTCCTTGGTCACGATGTCGGTGGACTCGCCGACGCCGCGCGCGAACAGTTCGACGCTCTCGAAGCCGGGCGTCTCGATGTAGCCGTAGCCGGAGTTGCGCAGGGGGGCGGCGATCGCCTCACGGACGGCCAGGTAGGTGGCGGAGTCCGGCGGGATCAGGTCGTACGTGCCCTTGGGGGCCTTGAAGGTGCTCACGGAAGGTCTCGTCACATTCCTCGTCGGGGAGCTTCCTGGGCTCCCAGGCCGGCGGCCACCTGCCGCAGATAGGGGTTGGTGGCGCGCTCCTGGCCGATGGTCGTCTGGGGGCCGTGGCCGGACAGCACCACGGTCGAGTCGTCGAGCGGCAGGCACACGCGGGCCAGCGAGTCGAGCATCTCGGCCATGTCGCCGCCGGGCAGGTCGGTGCGTCCGATGGAGCCGGCGAACAGCAGGTCGCCCGAGAAGAAGACCGGCGGGATGTCCGCCGCCTCGGGCAGGCCGAAGGTCACCGACCCCTTGGTATGGCCCGGCGCGTGCGCGACGGTCAGCTCCAGACCGGCCAGCTCCAGCTTGGCGCCGTCGGTCAGCTCCTTGACGTCGTCCGGCTCCCCGATGGTCAGCTCGCCCATCAGCTGCATGCCGATGGAACGGCCGAGCGCCTTCTCGGGGTCGCTCATCATGTACCGGTCCTCGGGGTGGATCCAGGCCGGTACGTCGTGCGCGCCGCACACCGGGACGACCGAGGCGACGTGGTCGAGGTGGCCGTGGGTGAGGACGACGGCGACGGGCTTGAGCCGATGCTTCTTCAGCGCTTCCTCGACGCCGGGGGCCGCTTCGTGGCCCGGGTCGATGATCACGCACTCCTCACCGGCGGCGGGGGCGACGAGATAACAGTTCGTCCCCCAGGCCCCGGCGGGGAACCCGGCAATGAGCACGATCGTCCTTCGTTTGTGTCGACACAGGTGGTTTGTCGGCGGGCTCCGCCCGTCGTCAGAGCCTACCGGCGCTGCCGATTCCTCAGCGAACCCATATACGGTACGGGGCACACGCAGGCGATCGGCTCAATGGACGCACGCGTACCGGTCGACACACACGACGCATGAGGAGAGAACCCGGTGGTCAGCCAGGAACAGCGGCGGCGTCAGCTCGCCCGGGAGAAGTTCTTGCGACAGCAGCAGCGGCGCACGGTCGCCCGGCGCAAGACACGCACGCGCAACGCGGCGATCGCGTCAGCCCTCGCGGTGATCATCATCGGCAGCCTCGCGCTGTACACGACCGATGTCCTCAAAGGCGACGACGACAGCAAGAGCAACGTGAACGCGGAGGCCACTCCGAGCGCGCCCAGCAAGGCCCCGGACCCGTGCGAGAAGCCCGCCGCGGGCAAGGTCAAGACGGCGACCTGGAAGAAGGAGCCGGAGCTGACCATCGACAAGTCGGCGAAGTACACGATGAAGCTCGCGACGACGTGCGGTGACATAGACATCGCGCTCAAGGCGTCGGCCGCGCCGCACACCGTGAACTCGTTCGCCTTCCTCGCCGGCAAGGGCTACTTCGACCACAGCAAGTGCCACCGGCTCGTCCCCAGCGGCATCTACGTGCTGCAGTGCGGTGACCCGCAGGGCACCGGCATGGGCGGCCCCGGGTACACGATCCCCGACGAGAACCTCAAGGACACGAGCCTCAAGGGCGGTGTCTACCCGGCCGGTACGGTCGCGATGGCCAACCAGTACAACGCGCAGACGAAGGAAGGCCGCAACACCGGGGGCAGTCAGTTCTTCCTCGTCTACCAGGACAGTCAGCTGCCGGCCGACTACACACCGTTCGGCACTGTGTCCGAGGCCGGTATGAAGGTCCTGAAGAAGATCGCCGAGGCAGGAGCCCAGGCCGCGGACCCCACGACGGGGAACACCGCCCCCAACGCGACGGTCGTCATCAACAAGGCGACAGTCACCAAATCCTGACCCCCAACTGCGAAATTTCGGTCGCGCGGGATGCGGACAGGCAACCCGCCGGTCGCCTATGTTGGCCGTGACGAAACTGTGGACGATGCCCGGGGGAACACAAGCCCCACGCAGGCATCATGTGGAGGAGGCGCTGTGAGCAGCGACCCGTGGGGCCGCGTCGACGAGACGGGGACCGTGTACGTGCGTACGGCCGACGGCGAGCAGGTCGTCGGTTCCTGGCAGGCCGGCTCCCCTGAGGAGGCGTTGGCCTACTTCGAGCGCAAGTACGAGGGCCTGGTCGTCGAAATCGGCCTCCTCGAGAAGCGAGTGAAGACCACCGACCTGTCGGCCAAGGACGCTCAGACCGCGATCGACCACATCCGTGAGCAGGTCGACGCCCACCACGTGGTCGGTGACCTGGACGCCCTGCGGATCCGCCTGGACAAGCTGGTCGAGACCGTCGGCAAGCGCCGCGAGGAGCGCAAGCAGCAGCGGGCGAAGCAGTCGGACGAGGCCCGGCACGCCAAGGAGGCCCTGGTCACCGAGGCGGAGGAACTGGCCCAGTCCGACCAGTGGCGGGCCGCGGGTGAGCGGCTGCGGGCCCTGGTGGACACCTGGAAGGGCCTGCCGCGGCTGGACCGCAAGTCGGACGACGAGCTGTGGCACCGCTTCTCGCACGCCCGCTCGGCGTTCTCCAAGCGCCGCAAGGCGCACTTCGCGCAGCTGGACGCGCAGCGCGAGGAGGCCCGCAAGACCAAGGAGCGGCTGGTCGCCGACGCCGAGTCGTTGTCCGGTTCGACCGACTGGGGTCCGACGGCGGCCCGCTACCGCGAGCTGATGGCGGAGTGGAAGGCGGCCGGCCGCGCCCAGCGCGAGCACGAGGACGACCTGTGGAACCGCTTCCGCGGCGCCCAGGACATCTTCTTCGCCGCCCGCAGCTCGGTCTTCGCCGAGCGGGACGCCGAGCAGGGCGAGAACCTGAAGCTGAAGGAGGAGCTGGCCGAGGAGGCCGAGAAGCTCCTGCCGATCGGCGACCTGAAGGCCACGCGTGCCGCCTTCCGCTCGATCAACGAGCGCTGGGAGGCCATCGGCCACGTGCCGCGCGACGCCCGCCCGAAGGTCGAGGGCCGGATGCACGCCGTCGAGCGCGCGATCCAGGAGGCCGAGGAGACCGAGTGGCGCCGGACCAACCCGGAGGCACGCGCGCGTGCCGAGGGGCTGACCGGTCAGCTCCAGGCCGCCGTGGACAAGCTGAAGGGCCAGATCGAGCAGGCGCGCGCCCAGGGCAACAACGCCAGGGCCGACAAGCTCGAGAGGGAGCTGGAGGGCCGGCAGGCGCTGCTGGACCAGGCGCTGAAGGGCCTGCAGGAGTTCGGCGGCTGACGCCTACTGCGGTCGGCGGCTGACGCCTACTGCGAGAAGGGCCCCGTACCGCGAGGTACGGGGCCCTTCTCGTATGCCGTGCGGCTGTGCGGCGACCGGCCGCACGCCGAGTTCTACGACCGGCTGCGCGCCGACGTCACCCGGTACACGTCGTAGACGCCCTCGACGCCCCGGACCGCCTTCAGGACGTGCCCGAGGTGCTTCGGGTCGCCCATCTCGAAGGTGAAGCGGGAGGTGGCGACGCGGTCGCGGGAGGTCTGGACGGCCGCGGAGAGGATGTTGACGTGCTGGTCGGACAGGACGCGGGTGACGTCGGAGAGGAGCCGGGAGCGGTCGAGGGCCTCGACCTGGATGGCGACCAGGAAGACCGAGGACTGGGTGGGCGCCCACTCGACCTCGAGGATGCGCTCGGGCTCACGGGACAGTGACTCCACGTTCACGCAGTCGCTGCGGTGAACCGATACGCCACTACCGCGCGTGACGAAGCCGATGATCGGGTCGCCGGGTACGGGCGTACAACAGCGGGCCAGCTTGACCCACACGTCCTCGACGCCCTTGACGATGACGCCCGGGTCGGCGCTGGAGCGGCGCTTGCGGCCGCGGGTGCGGGTCGGCGGGACCGCCTCGTCGATTTCCTCGGTGGCGGCCTCCTCGCCGCCGAGCGCGGAGACGAGCTTCTGTACGACGCTCTGGGCGGAGACATGGCCCTCGCCGATCGCCGCGTACAGCGCGGAGATGTCCGGGTAGCGCATCTCGTGCGCGAGCGTGACCAGCGAGTCGCCGGTCAGGATGCGCTGGATCGGCAGGTTCTGCTTGCGCATCGCGCGGACGATCGCGTCCTTGCCCTGCTCGATCGCCTCGTCGCGGCGCTCCTTGGAGAACCATGCCCGGATCTTGTTGCGGGCGCGCGGCGACTTCACGAAGCCGAGCCAGTCGCGGGAGGGGCCCGCGCCGGCCGCCTTCGAGGTGAAGACCTCGACCAGGTCGCCGTTGTCCAGGGTGGATTCGAGCGGAACCAGGCGTCCGTTGACCCTCGCGCCTATCGTGCGGTGGCCGACCTCGGTGTGGACGGCGTACGCGAAGTCCACCGGGGTGGCGCCCGCCGGGAGCGCTATGACGTCGCCCTTCGGGGTGAAGACGAAGACCTCGTTGCGCGAGAGGTCGAAGCGCAGGGACTCCAGGAACTCGCTGGGGTCCTCGGTCTCCTTCTGCCAGTCGAGGAGCTGCCGCAGCCACGCCATGTCATTGATGGCGTCCTTGTCCTTGCCGGCCTTGGGCACGTCGGTGCGGACCTTGGAGGCACCGGCGACGGCCTCCTGCTTGTACTTCCAGTGCGCGGCGATGCCGTACTCGGCGCGGCGGTGCATGTCGAACGTGCGGATCTGGAGTTCGACCGGCTTGCCGTTCGGGCCGATGACCGTCGTGTGCAGCGACTGGTACATGTTGAACTTGGGCATCGCGATGTAGTCCTTGAACCGGCCGGGGACCGGGTTCCATCGCGCGTGCACGGTGCCGAGGGCGGCGTAGCAGTCGCGGACGGTGTCCACAAGGACGCGGATGCCCACCAGGTCGTAGATCTCCGCGAAGTCACGGCCGCGCACGATCATCTTCTGGTAGACGCTGTAGTAGTGCTTCGGGCGGCCGGTGACGGTCGCCTTGATGCGGGCGGCGCGCAGGTCCTGCTGGACCTCGTCGGTCACTATGGCCAGATACTCGTCACGCTTCGGTGCCCGCTCGGCCACCAGCCGTACGATCTCGTCGTACATCTTGGGGTAGAGGATCGCGAAGGCGAGGTCCTCCAGCTCCCACTTGATGGTGTTCATGCCGAGGCGATGGGCGAGCGGCGCGTAGATCTCCAGCGTCTCGCGCGCCTTCTTCTCCTGCTTCTCGCGCTTGAGGTAACGCATGGTGCGCATGTTGTGCAGACGGTCGGCGAGCTTGATGACCAGGACGCGCGGGTCCTTGGCCATGGCGACGACCATCTTGCGCACGGTCTCGGCCTGCGCGGCCTCGCCGAACTTGACCTTGTCCAGCTTGGTCACGCCGTCGACGAGCAGCGCGACGGAGTCGCCGAAGTCGCGGCGGAGCTGGTCGAGGCCGTACTCGGTGTCCTCGACGGTGTCGTGCAGCAGGCCTGCCATCAGAGTGGCCGGATCCATACCCAGCTCGGCGAGGATCGTGGTCACCGCGAGCGGGTGGGTGATGTACGGGTCGCCGCTCTTGCGCTTCTGGCCGCGGTGCCAGCGCTCGGCGACCTGGTAGGCCTTCTCGATCTGGCGGAGCGTGGCCGTCTCGATCTTCGGGTCGTTGCTGCGGACTATGCGCAGCAACGGCTCCAGCACCGGGTTGTACGGGTTGGAGCGCTGGACGCCGAGACGGGCGAGCCGGGCGCGGACGCGGTTGGAGGATCCGGAGCGGGCCGGCTGGCCGGCGGACGGACGGGCCGCGGGCGGGTTCACGGGGCGCTCGGCCGGTGCGGGCTTGGGTCGCGTCTGCTCGGCCGGCTTGTCGACGGGCGCGGACTGGGCATGCTCGACCGTCCCGCGCGAGTCGTTCTTCGCGTGCGGCGCGTTCGGCGCGGGCTTCGCCGCGGGCGCCGAGGCGGACTCGGGCTTGGCGGCGGTCAGGTGCTGGGCCTCGTCTGGCAAGAGGGCTCCTCGTGCGCGATCCGGGTCCCCCGGTCAGGCTCCGGAGACCCCATGGTAGCGATCCTGCGCCCGAGGATCGCCTTCAGTCCGATGTGAGGGACGTCTACCGGTGAAACACGAGGGGCAGCAGATGGATTCCGCGGTGCCGTGCTCGCCGTGTCCAGGAGGTGGCGTGAGCGCTTCCGGTGACTGCCCTGAGGCGTGCCTGCGGCCGTCCTGCACGGCCTGCGCGATGTGCGGACCGTGTGCGGTGAACCGTCGGTTTCGCGCCATCTGGATGCCGTCGCTTTGCGGGAAGAGTGTGATGCGGGGAGGCGGGGCGGCTGGGATTGGGTGCGTGGGATTGAGTGGGTGGGGTCACTGGGGTGTTCCGGGAGCGCTCGAGGCATGTGTGCGAGGGCGGGGCGCGCCTGGCGCATATACGTGGGCAGGTGGGTACGCGCGTGCGCGGGGCGCCACCGTGCACCGCCTTCGCGCTCCCCTGAGGCGCAGATACGCCCCCTGCCGCAGCACTCGGTACGGCCCCCTGACGCACAGATGCCGCGCACCTGACGTATCAGGCGCGCGGCATCTGGTGCTGCGGTGGGGAAACCCCGCGCGGAGGTCGAGGCCTCGCGTGGGCTGCCGGGCTCAGACCGTGAGCAGCGACTCCAGCGGGGCTCCGTCCAGTGCTGGTGCCAGGCGGGCTCGGCCGCCCAGGAAGCCCAGCTCCATCAGGACGGCCAGGCCGGCCACCTCGGCGCCAGCCCGGCGGATCAGCTGGATCGAGGCCTCGGCGGTGCCGCCGGTCGCCAGGACGTCGTCGATGACCAGGACGCGGTCACCGCCGGTCAGGTCCTCGGCGTGCACCTCGATCTCGGCGGAGCCGTACTCCAGGTCGTACGCCTGGCTGAGCGTCGCCCCGGGGAGCTTGCCCGCCTTGCGTACGGGGATGAAGCCGACGCCCGCGCGGACCGCGACCGGCGCTCCGAGGATGAAGCCCCGGGCCTCCAGACCGACGATCTTCGTGGCACCGGCGTTCCCGGCGATCTCGGCGAGCGCGTCGGTGAGCGCCGTGAACGCCGCCGGGTCCGCCAGGAGCGGGGTGATGTCCTTGAACATCACGCCCGGCTCCGGGTAGTCCGCGACGTCGCGGATACGGCTCAGCAGGAGTTCCCTGATCTCGGTCATCGGCGCTTCCCGGAGGGTCGGCCACGGCCCCGGCCGCGGGACGCGGGCTGGTTGCGGGGGCCGACGACCGCGGGGGCGGCGTCCTCCGGCTCGTCGACGAGCGACTCGTCGTCGACCGGGGCGTCCTGGGACTCGCCCTGCGTGGCGGACTGTGCGCGCTTGGCGAGCACGCGCTTCCTCAGGGCCTTCATCTGCGGCTCGCGCTCCTTGAGGTCGGCGACGAGCGGCGTGGCGATGAAGATCGAGGAGTACGCACCGGCCGCGAGGCCGACGAACAGCGACAGCGAGATGTCGTTGAGCATGCCGGCGCCGAGGAAGCCGCCACCGATGAACAGCAGGCCCGCCACCGGCAGCAGCGCGACCACCGTGGTGTTGATGGAGCGGACCAGGGTGCTGTTGATCGAGCGGTTGGCGACGTCGCTGTAGGTCCAGCGGGTCTGCTTGGTGATGTCCTTCGTCTGCTCCTTGAGGCTGTCGAAGACGACGACCGTGTCGTAGAGCGAGTAACCGAGGATGGTCAGCAGACCGATCACGGTGCCCGGCGTGACCTCGAAGCCGACGAGAGCGTAGATGCCGACCGTGATGGTGATGTCGTGGATCAGGGCGACGAACGCGGCGAGCGCCATGCGCCACTCGAAGGCGATCGCCAGATAGATCACCACGAGGACCAGGAAGATGCCGAGGCCCTGCCAGGCCTTGGTGGCGATCTGCTCACCCCAGCTGGGACCGACCAGTTCGCCGGTGACGTCCTTCTCCGCGACGCCGAGCTTCTCGGCCAGCTCCGCCGAGACCTTGTCGGCCTGGGCGGTGTCGATGCCCGCGACCTGGATGCGCAGCTTGGCGTCATCGCCGCTGCCGAGCTTCTGGACGATCGCGTCGTGGCCGGACGCCTCTTCCGCGTACTCCTGGGCCTGGGCCACCGAGACGTCGGTCTTCGGGGTGTTGAAGACCGCTCCGCCCTGGAACTCGATGCCCCTGTTCAGGCCGAGCACCGCCAGGCCGACGATCGCCGTGATGGTGATCAGGATGGAGACGCTGTACCAGATCTTGCGGTTGCCGACGAAGTCGTAGCCGACCTCGCCACGGTGCAGTCGGGCGCCGAGGTTGCCGAGCTTCGACATCTCACGCCTCCTTCGTCTCGATGGGGGCGGAGGGACGGCGGGTGCGGCGCAGCGGCGGCCTGGCACCCAGTCGCTTCGGATCGAGGCCGGACCAGGGGTGGCCGCCACCGAAGAACTTGGTGCGGGCCAGGATCGTGAGCAGCGGCTTGGTGAACAGGAACACGACGACGACGTCGAGCAGGGTGGTCAGGCCGAGCGTGAACGCGAAGCCCTGGACCTTGCCGACGGTGACGATGAACAGCACGGCGGCGGCGAGGAACGAGACGAAGTCGGAGACCAGGATGGTGCGCCGGGCGCGCGGCCAGGCCCGCTCGACGGCGGGGCGCAGGGAGCGGCCCTCGCGGATCTCGTCGCGGACGCGTTCGAAGTACACGATGAACGAGTCCGCGGTGATACCGATGGCGACGATGGCACCACAGACGGCCGGCAGGTTCAGCGCGAACCCGATGGTCGGGCCGAGCAGCGACATGATCGTGTACGTCAGGGCCGCGGAGACCAGCAGCGAAAGGATCGCGATGATCGACAGACCGCGGTAGTAGACCACCAGGTAGATGATGACCAGGGCGAGACCGATCGCGCCCGCGATCAGACCGGCCTTGAGCTGCTCGCCGCCGAGCGCGGCGGTCACCGTGGTGACGCTGTCCTCGCTGAAGGAGAGCGGCAGGGCGCCGTACGACAGCATGTTGGCGAGGCTCTCGGCCGACTCCTGGTTGAAGTTGCCGGAGATCTCGGCGTTGCCGCCGGTCAGCGCCTCGCGGACGAACGGGTCGGAGACGACGTCGTTGTCCAGGACGATGGCGAACTGGTTCTGCGGCTGCTGCTTCTGGGCGAGCTTGCCGGTGATGGCGGCGAACTTCTTGCGGCCGTCGGACGTGAAGTCCATGGTCACGGTCCAGCCGGCGCCGCTCTGCGTGTTGAAGACGGCCTTGGCCTCGTCGACGTCGGTGCCGTCGACCTCGGCGGGGCCGAGGATGTACTTCTGCCACTGGCCCTGCGAGTTCTGACCGCAGGCGACGGTGGAGTCGGTGGGCTTGGCGCCGTCACCGGCCTTGGCGCGGGCCTGCTCGTTGGTGCAGTTCAGCGCGGCGTACTGCGCTTCGAGCTTGCCGCTGTCCGTGTCACCGGTGGGGCTGCTGCTCGCCGCCGGGGAGGCACTGGAGGAGGCGCTCGTGGACGGCGTGGAGTCGGCCTTCAACGCGTCGGTGACCGCGCGGCCCTGCGTGGTGGAGGTCGCCGAGGGGCTGGCCGAGCCGGAGGGGGTCGCCTTGTCCGTCGCCTTGTCGGTGGAGTCGCCCGACGCGCTGCTGGAGGCGCTCGGCGAGGGGGTGGCCGCGGCGTCGCCGCCGGAGACCTCCGTGGCGATGACCGGGCGGAAGTAGAGCTTGGCGGTGGTGCCGACCTGGTCCCGGGCCTGCTTGGAGTTCGTGCCCTTGGGGATGTTGACGATGATGTTGCGATCGCCCTGGGTCTGTACCTCGGCCTCGGAGACGCCCAGACCGTTGACACGCCGCTCCATGATCTGGACGGCGGTGTTCATGTTGGTCTTGTTGATCGCGGATTCCTGGCCGGGCTCCGCTTCCGCACGGAGCGTGATGCTCGTGCCGCCGGCGAGGTCGATGCCAAGACGCGGAGTGGTGTGCCCCGCGGCGAACATCCCTCCGGTGAGCGCCGCGATGGCGATCAGGATGAGGGCCAGCGAGCGCCCCGGCTTGCTCTGGGCGCTCGCGCTCCGGCCCTTCTTAGGTGCTGCCACCTTCTCGTACTCCCTCTCGGGCCGCCTCGCTCCGGATCAGCGGACGGACGGCCATGACATGGTGTAGGGATCCCCGTGCGAGATCGGCATGCCCGGGGGCGCGCAGGCATGGCCCGCGCGCCCCGGCACATGGCTACTTCGCCTCGGAGTCGCCGTCGGTCTTCTTCGGCTCGTCCGCCTTGGCCTCGGCGGCCACGGCGTCGTCGGAGGACTCCTCGTCCTTCTCGTCCTTCTTGGCGAAGTCGACGGGCTCGTCGTCGGAGGCGGCGGCAGCGGCGGACTCGTCGGTCTCGGTGAGGGAGGAGGCGTCGTCCGGGACGACGTCGGACTTCAGGTCGTGCTCGATGCCGTGCACGATGCGGTTGTACTCGTCGTCGGAGAGGACGGCACCGATCGCGTTCTTGGCGAAGAGGAGCTCCACGCCCGGGCCGGCGTCAACGAGGACGGTGTCGTCGCTGACCTCCTTGACCGTGGCGTACATGCCCCCGATGGTGCGGACACCGGATCCGGGCTGCATCTGGTTCCGCATGTCGGCGGCCTGCTGCTGCTTCTTCTTGGCCGACCGGGTCATCAGGAACATGGCCCCGATGAGCACGATGAACGGGAGGAGGGTCACGAGACTCACGGGTCGGAACTTCCTTCACACGACCGCGATGGTGAGCGGCCTGATGGTTGGGGGTATGTGTGCCGCCGACAACGGCGGCATCGGCGGAGTCTAAGCGAGTCTCCGCGCATGGAACAACGCTCAGCATGGCACCGGGGTTCCCCCTCGGGCCACAGAGCTCGCCGTCACGTTGTCGTCACGCCCCGAACAGGTCCTGTTGTCCGTTTCCCGCAGCTGACGAGCGGGGCGGGGTGAGGCCGAGATGCGCCCATGCGGCGGGAGTGGCGACTCGGCCGCGCGGAGTACGGGCGAGCAGGCCCTCCCGTACGAGGAAGGGTTCGGCGACCTCCTCGACGGTCTCGCGCTCCTCCCCCACCGCGACGGCGAGCGTGGACAGGCCGACCGGTCCGCCGCCGAACAGCTTCAGCAGGGCCTCCAGGACGCCGCGGTCGAGGCGGTCCAGACCGCGGGCGTCGACCTCGTACACGGCGAGGGCGGCCTCGGCGATGTCCCTGTTGATGATCCCGTCCGCCTTGACCTGGGCGTAGTCGCGGACGCGGCGCAGCAGGCGGTTGGCGATACGGGGCGTGCCGCGCGAGCGGCCGGCGATCTCGGCGGCGCCGTCGGCCTCGATCTCGACGTCGAGGAGGTTCGCGGAGCGGTGGATGACGCGCTCCAGCTCGGCGGGCTCGTAGAACTCCATGTGCGCGGTGAAGCCGAAGCGGTCGCGCAGCGGGGGCGGCAGCAGGCCCGCGCGCGTGGTGGCGCCGACCAGGGTGAACGGGGGCAGTTCGAGCGGGATGGCGGTGGCGCCCGGCCCCTTGCCGACGATCACGTCGACACGGAAGTCCTCCATCGCCATGTACAGCATCTCCTCGGCGGGCCGGGACATGCGGTGGATCTCGTCGAGGAAGAGGACCTCGCCCTCCTGCAGGGAGGAGAGGATCGCGGCGAGATCGCCGGCGTGCTGGATGGCGGGGCCGCTGGTGATGCGGATGGGGGCGCCCATCTCGGCCGCGATGATCATCGAGAGGGTCGTCTTGCCGAGGCCGGGGGCGCCGGAGAGCAGCACATGGTCGGCGGTGGCGCCACGCGCGCGTGCGGCGCGCAGGACGAGGTCGAGCTGTTCGCGGACCTTCTCCTGGCCGATGAACTCGCCCAGGTCCTTCGGGCGCAGCGCGGCCTCGACGGCCTGGTCCTCACGGTCGGCGGACGGGCCGACGAGCCGCTCGGCGGCGGTCGCGTCGGTCGTGTCGTCCCAGTTCATTGAGTGTGCCTCGCGGGTCGCGGTCGGGTGGTCGTTCGAGGATCGAGGCGCTCCCCGGGAGCGGGGCCCGGGGGCCCTTCCGGGGCGCCGGTCGGTCAGCGCGCTCTGTTGAGGGTCTGCAGCGCCGCCTTCAGCAACTGGCCCACCTGTGGTGCGCCCTCGGCCGCTTCGGCCTGCGGGGCCACGGCGGTGACCGCCTCGTCCGCCTCACGCGTCGCGTATCCGAGGCCGATCAGGGCGGCGTGCAGTTGGTCGCGCCAGCCCTGAGTGACCGGGGCGCCGACGGCGGGCGCGCCGATCGGTTCGCCCAGGCGGTCCTTCAGCTCCAGGAGCAGTTTCTGGGCGCCCTTCTTGCCGATGCCGGGGACGGCGGTGAGGGACTTCTCGTCGGCGGTCGCCACGGCTCTGCGCAGGGCGTCGGGCGAGTGCACCGCCAGCATCGCCTGGGCCAGGCGGGGGCCGACCCCGCTCGCGGTCTGGAGCAGCTCGAAGGTCTGGCGTTCGTCGTCGTCCGCGAAGCCGTACAGCGTCAGCGAGTCCTCGCGGACCACCAGCGAGGTGTGCAGCTTGGCGGGCCTGCCGAGGCGCAGGGTGGACAGGGTGTTCGGGGTGCACTGGACGGCCATGCCGACCCCGCCCACCTCGACGACCGCGGCGTCCGGAGCGAGTGCGGCCACTGTGCCGCTGACGAAGGCGATCATGCCGTACGGCCTTTCGGTGCTTTGGCGGTGTGCAGGGCGACGGCCTGCTGGAGTCGGTTCTGCGCGGGGGCGCGCCAGATGTGGCAGATGGCGAGCGCGAGGGCGTCGGCGGCGTCGGCCGGCTTGGGCGGGGCGCTGAGCCGCAGCAGGCGGGTGACCATGGCACCGACCTGGGCCTTGTCGGCGCGGCCGGATCCGGTGACGGCGGCCTTCACCTCGCTGGGGGTGTGCAGGGCGACGGGGATGCCGCGGCGCGCGGCGCAGAGCATGGCGACGGCGCTGGCCTGGGCGGTGCCCATCACCGTACGGACGTTGTGCTGGCTGAACACCCGCTCCACGGCGACGTATTCGGGCCGGTGCTCGTCCAGCCACTGCTCGATGCCCTGCTCGATGGCGACGAGGCGGTGTCCCAACTCGGCGTCCGCGGGCGTGCGCACGACGCCGACGCCGAGCATGGTGAGCGGGCGTCCGGCGACGCCTTCGACCACGCCGACACCGCATCGCGTCAGCCCCGGGTCCACCCCCAGTACACGCACCCGCGCGCCCTCCCTTCGCTCTCCGCCGGCTTCGCCGGGCGGTACCCCCAGTTCGTGCAGGCTATCGGGTGCCACCGACAACGCCGCTCAACAACGCCCGGCAAAGCGACGGGCCGACGGGTGTGCCCCGTCGGCCCGTTGAGCAGCTGTGTCCGCTCAGCTCGCGGCAGCGTTACGCGTCGACCTTCTCCATGATCTCGTCGCTGACGTCGAAGTTGGCGAAGACGTTCTGGACGTCGTCGCTGTCCTCGAGAGCGTCGATCAGCTTGAAGATCTTCTTCGCGCCCTCCTCGTCGAGCTCGACCTGAACGGACGGCACGAAGCTGGAGTCGGCGGAGTCGTAGTCGATGCCGGCCTCCTGGAGGGCGGTGCGCACCGCGACCAGGTCGGTGGCCTCGCTGATGACCTCGAAGGACTCACCGAGGTCGTTGACCTCTTCGGCGCCCGCGTCCAGGACGGCACCCAGGACGTCGTCCTCGGTCAGCTCGCCCTTGGGGACGATGACGACGCCCTTGCGGCTGAACATGTACGACACCGAGCCCGGGTCGGCCATGTTGCCGCCGTTGCGGGTCATGGCGACGCGGACGTCGGAGGCGGCACGGTTGCGGTTGTCGGTGAGGCACTCGATGAGCACCGCGACGCCGTTGGGACCGTAGCCCTCGTACATGATCGTCTCGTAGTCGGCGCCACCGGCCTCGAGACCGCCACCGCGCTTGATCGCGGAGTCGATGTTCTTGTTGGGGACCGACTGCTTCTTCGCCTTCTGGACGGCGTCGTAGAGCGTCGGGTTGCCCTCCAGGTCGACGCCGCCCATGCGCGCCGCGACCTCGATGTTCTTGATCAGCTTCGCGAAGAGCTTGCCGCGCTTGGCGTCGATCACGGCCTTCTTGTGCTTCGTCGTGGCCCATTTAGAGTGGCCGGACATCTGCCTGTCTCCTTCGCGTAACCCATCTATGAACGAACGCCAGAGATCCTACAAGGACTCCGCTGTCCGGTTCGCGCGCACCATGTCGACGAACAGGCCGTGCACGCGGTGGTCGCCGGTCAGTTCCGGGTGGAACGACGTGGCCAGCGCGTTGCCCTGACGGACCGCGACGATGTGGCCTTCGTGCTCGGCGAGGACCTCGGCCTCGGCGCCGACGGACTCGACCCAGGGGGCGCGGATGAAGACCCCCTCCACAGGATCGCCGTCTACGCCGTTGATGTCGACCGCTGCCTCGAAGGACTCGTTCTGACGTCCGAAGGCGTTGCGGCGCACGATCATGTCGATGCCGCCGATCGTCTCCTGACCCGAGCGCGGGTCGAGGATCTTGTCGGCGAGCATGATCATGCCGGCGCAGGTGCCGTAGACGGGCATACCGGCCCGCACGCGCGCGCGTAGCGGCTCCATCACGCCGAACAGGATGGCCAGCTTGGAGATGGTCGTGGACTCGCCGCCGGGGATGACCAGGCCATCGACCTCGGCGAGCTCTTCGGGGCGCCGCACCGGCCTGGCCACGGCGTCGGCCGCGGCCAGGGCGATGAGGTGCTCCCGTACGTCGCCCTGGAGGGCCAGGACGCCTATGACGGGGGTGTTGCTCATGGATGCAGTGCCTTACCAGCCGCGGTTGGCGTAGCGCTCGGCCTCGGGGAGGGTGTCGCAGTTGATGCCGACCATGGCCTCGCCGAGGTTGCGGGACGCGTCCGCGATGATCTTCGGGTCGTCGTAGAAGGTGGTCGCCTTCACGATGGCGGCGGCGCGCTTGGCCGGGTCGCCGGACTTGAAGATGCCGGAGCCGACGAAGACGCCCTCGGCGCCGAGCTGGCGCATGAGCGCGGCGTCGGCCGGCGTGGCCACGCCACCGGCGGAGAAGAGGACCACCGGGAGCTTGCCCAGCTCGGAGACCTCCTTGACCAGCTCGTACGGGGCGCGCAGCTCCTTGGCGGCGGCGTACAGCTCGTTGTTGTCGTAGCCGCGCAGGCGGGCGATCTCGTTCTTGATCTGGCGCAGGTGACGGACGGCCTCGACGACGTTGCCCGTGCCGGCCTCACCCTTGGAACGGATCATCGCCGCGCCCTCGGCGATACGGCGCAGGGCCTCGCCCAGGTTGGTGGCGCCACAGACGAACGGGGTGGTGAAGGCCCACTTGTCGGAGTGGTTGACCTCGTCGGCCGGGGTGAGGACCTCGGACTCGTCGATGTAGTCGACGCCGAGCGACTGCAGGACCTGGGCCTCGACGAAGTGGCCGATGCGGGACTTCGCCATGACCGGGATGGAGACGGCGTCGATGATGCCCTCGATCATGTCCGGGTCGGACATCCGGGCCACGCCGCCGTCCTTGCGGATGTCGGCGGGGACCCGCTCCAGGGCCATGACGGCGACGGCGCCCGCGTCCTCGGCGATCTTCGCCTGCTCCGGCGTGACGACGTCCATGATCACGCCGCCCTTGAGCTGCTCGGCCATGCCGCGCTTCACGCGCGCGGTGCCGGTCTCGGGGGCCTGGTTTTCGGAGATGGACACGGGTGACCTCGCTCGGTGAAAAGGGGGTTACTGCAAGCACCGAGGAAACGGGAGTGGACCAGGCCACTGCAAGGGCCAATGGGGACGCGGTGGATCCTTTTCCGGCCCGGTGGCGTGAACGTGCTGGTCAGGCGGCCCTGTCGGCCAGTGCCACGGGCGCCTCGTCGTCCATCTCGAACGCCATCGGGAACGGCGCGTGTCCGGCCAGACGGAACCAGCGGACCTTGCGGTGGCGGCGCAGGGCGCGGGCGGCGCGTACGGCGTCGTTGTGGAAGCGGCGGGCCATCGGGACCCGGCGGACGGCCTCGGTCAGTTCGCGGGCCGCCTCCTCTCCCCCGGGCGCCTCCCGTACCGCCTCCACCTGCTGGGACTCTTCGAACACGGCCCGCAGCGCCTGGCTCAGCTCGCTCTCGGCGACCTCCCGCTGCTCCTCCTCGGCCTGCCGGGCGGCGTGGGCGGCCTCGTACAGCACGATCGACGCCGCCGGATCCAGGACCCCGGAGGTGGCCAGCTCCTGGGCCACGGAGGCGCGGCGCAGCAGCTGTGCGTCGAGCGCGGCGCGTGCCGCGTCGATCCTGGCGTGCAGCCGGTCGAGGCGGCCTGCGGTCCAGCTCAGGTAGAGGCCGATGGCGACGAGGGCTACGAGGATCCAGATGAGAGTTGCGGTCACGGGCGGCAGACTAGCTCCGCCGGGTCAGCCGGGGTTCGTTCGGGGCGTCGGTGTTCGTTCCGGGCCTTGTCGTGGCCCTCGCCGGATTGCCTGGAGCGGCGTCGAGAGCCCCAGGCTGCTCGTCAGTCCCGCGCCAGCCCCAGCCTCGCCCGCAAACCGCTCACTCCACCCCCGGCCGCCCGTTCGTCCGCCGCCACCGCGGCCGCGCCCGCCGTCACCGTCTCGTACACCGACAGGATGTCCGCGCCGACCGTCGACCAGTCGAAGCGACGCACGTGCACGCTGCCCCGCTCCCGCAGTTCCTCGCGGCGGGCAGGGTCCTCCAGGAGGCGCACCGCGGCCTCGGCCAGGGAGTCGGCGTCCTCGTTGGTGAAGAGTTCGCCGGCCGCGCCCTGGTCGAGGACCTGGGCGAAGGCGTCGAGGTCCGAGGCGAGGACCGGGGCGCCGGCCGACATCGCCTCGACCAGGATGATCCCGAAGCTCTCGCCGCCGGTGTTGGGGGCGACGTACAGGTCGATGCTGCGCAGGAACCGGGCCTTGTCCTCGTCGCTGACCATGCCGAGGAACTCGACGCGGGAGCGGAGCTCGGCGGGGAGAGACTCCACCGCCTGCTCCTCATCGCCCCGGCCCGCCACCAGGAGCCTCGTCTGCGGGCGCGCGGCGAGGATCTTCGGCAGGGCCCCCATCAGCACCGGCAGGCCCTTGCGGGGCTCGTCGATGCGGCCGATGAAGCCGATCGTGTCGCCCTGCCACTCGGGGTTGGGCTCGGCCTTGGCGAAGAAGTCGACGTCGACGCCGTTGGGGATGACCACAGCGTCGCCGCCCAGGTGTTCCACCAGCGTGCGGCGGGCGTACTCGCTCACCGCGATCCGGGCGCTGATCTTCTCCAGGGCCGCCTGGAGGATCGAGTACGCGGCGATCATCGCCCGCGAGCGCGGGTTGGACGTGTGGAAGGTGGCGACGATGGGGCCCTGGGCCGCCCAGCAGGTCAGCAGACCGAGGGACGGCGACGTCGGCTCGTGGATGTGGATGACGTCGAACCGGCCGTCGTGCAGCCAGCGGCGTACCCGGGCCGCCGAGAGGAAGCCGAAGTTCAGCCGGGCGACCGAGCCGTTGTACGGGACCGGCACGGCACGGCCCGCCGAGACCACGTACGGCGGGAGCGGGGTGTCGTCGTCGGCGGGGGCCAGGACGGACACCTCGTGGCCGAACCGGATGAAGTACTCGGCGAGGTCGCGGATGTGGAACTGGACGCCCCCCGGCACGTCCCAGGAGTACGGGCAGACGATCCCGATCTTCACGGGCGCTCCCCGGACGGGCCGTCGGCAGGTCGTGGTTCCAGGTCGTCGAGCCACAAGCGCTGGAGCATGTGCCAGTCCTCCGGATGTTCGGCGATCCCCGAGGCGAAGGCATCGGCCAGCGCCTGTGTCATGACAGACGTCTTCTCGGCCCGGGTACCTGTCTCGGGTACCTCGATCGGGGGATGGAGGCGGCCCTTCATGACGGGTGAGTCGTCGTACCAGAGCGTGACCGGGACCAGGAGCGCCCCGGTCTGCTGGGCCAGCAGCGCGGGCCCCGCGGGCATGCGGGCCGTGGCGCCGAAGAAGTCCACCTCGACGCCCGAGGCGGACAGGTCGCGGTCGGAGACCAGGCAGACCAGGCCGCCGTCGCGCAGCCTGCGGGCCAGGGTGCCGAAGGCGGTGCCGCCGCTGTGCGGCAGGACCTCCATGCCGAGGCCCTCGCGGTAGGCGACGAAGCGGTCGTAGAGCGTCTCGGGCTTGAGGCGTTCGGCGACCGTGGTGAACGGCGTCTCGAGCTTGGTGGTGACCCACGCGCCCGCGAGGTCCCAGTTGGCCAGGTGCGGCAGGGCGAGTATCACGCCGTTGCCCGCGGCCAGGCCGTCGGTCAGGTGGTGGAGGTCCTTGGGGTCGAAGCCGCCCTTGACGCGCTCGGCGCTCCAGGCGGGAAGCCGGAAGGACTCCATCCAGTAGCGCAGGTACGAGCGCATGCCCGCGCGCGAGAGCTCGGCGAGCCTCTCCGGGCTCGCGTCAGGCACCACGCGCGCGTAGTTGCTCTCCAGCCGCTGGACGCCCTTGCCGCGCTGCTTCCAGGCGAGGTCGGCGATGGTGCGGCCGAGCCGTACGGCGACCGGCTCGGGGAGCTTCTTGACGGTGCCCCAGCCGAGGCCGTACAGCGCGTCCGTGAGCCGCTCCTGGGCACTCACTTGGCTGCCTCGCTCCCTTGAGAGGCGTTCTGCGCCTTCTCCTGCGCGGCCGCCGCCTCCGCCTCGGCCGACTCGCGGCGGACCGTGACGACCCGCTGGATCAGCGTGACGAGGCTGCCGACGGCGACGATCCACAGGGCGACGGGCAGCAGGTACTGGATGCCGGGTACCCCGAACTTGTGCAGGCCCGCGAAGCCGGCCGCGACGAGGGAGATGACCAGGCGCTCGGCGCGCTCGACGAGACCGTTGACCGCGACCGGCAGGCCGATCGATTCGCCACGGGCCTTGGTGTACGACACCACCTGGCCGCTGGCCAGGCAGAAGATCGAGACGGCGCACAGGACGAGGTCGTCGCCGCCGCCCGCGTACCAGAGGATGAAGCCACCGAAGATCGCGCCGTCGGCGACCCGGTCGAGCGTGGAGTCCAGGAAGGCGCCCCAGCGGCTGGAGCGGCCGAGCTGGCGGGCCATGTTTCCGTCGACGAGGTCGGAGAACACGAACAGCGTGATCACGACCGTGCCCCAGAAGAACTCGCCCATGGGGTAGAAGACCAGCGCGCCCGCGACCACACCGGCGGTACCGATGAGCGTGACCGTGTCGGGGCTGACGCCCCGCCGGATCAGAAACGCGGCGAACGGTGTGAGGACACGCGTGAAGAATGCACGCGCGTACTTGTTCAGCATGGCCTTCCCGAGGGTCGGTGTGGCGCCGTGCGGCCCTTGCTGGCCACCGGCTGGCCCATCGTAGCCACGCGCGCGTGCGTGCGACCGCCGGGCACTCGTACTGGGCTCGGGCAGCTCGGTCCACCACGGCCGGACGGCGCGATCGCGTCTGCCGTATGGACGCACCGTGACGGGAGTGGAAAGCTCGAAGGACCGCGGGCGTCACCGGAGCCGCCATCGCACGCGGATCCGCATGTCCGCGCCCACAGTGACCTCACCGTGCACGGGAGGCAGGATCATGGGCGACAAGGCGAACGCACACCCCGGAGCCGCCGGCAGGGCTACAGCGGCCGACCACCCCGCGTCCGTACGGAATGTGGTGCTGGTCGGCCACTCCGGATCGGGCAAGACGACTCTGGTGGAAGCTCTCGCGCTCACCGCGGGGGCGGTGAACCGGGCGGGCCGCGTGGAGGACGGCGGCACCGTCTCCGACTACGACGAGATCGAGCACCGGCAGCAACGCTCGGTGCAGCTCTCCCTGGTGCCTGTCGAATGGGACGGCATCAAGGTCAACCTTCTGGACACCCCCGGATACGCCGACTTCGTCGGGGAACTCAGGGCCGGTCTGCGAGCGGCGGACGCGGCCCTTTTCGTCGTCTCCGCCTCGGACGGCGTGGACGGCTCGACCCGCATGGTGTGGGAGGAGTGCGCGGCCGTCGGCATGCCCCGCGCGATCGTCGTCACGCACCTGGAGGCCGCGCGGGCCGACTACGAGGAGATGACGAGGATCTGCGCGGAGGCCTTCGGCGGGGACGACCCCGACGCCGTGCTCCCGCTGTATCTGCCGCTGCACGGCCCGCAGGGCCCGGACGGGCACGCGCCCGTGACCGGTCTGACCGGGCTGCTGTCGCAGAAGCTGTTCGACTACGCCTCCGGTGAGCGCAAGGAGTCCGAGCCGGGCGAGGACCAGCTGCCGGAGCTCGAGGAGGCCCGCAACCGGCTGATCGAGGGGATCATCGCGGAGAGCGAGGACGAGACCCTCATGGACCGGTATCTGGGCGGCGAGCAGGTCGACGTCAAGACGCTGATCGAGGACCTGGAGCGGGCCGTCGCGCGCGGCACGTTCTTCCCTGTCCTGGCCGCCGCTCCCGCGTCCGACGGTGGCCGGCAGGGCCTCGGCACGGTCGAGGTGCTGGAGCTGATCACGCGGGGCTTCCCGACACCGCTGGAACGCGAGGCGCCCCGGGTCACCACCGTGGACGGCAAGCCGCGCGAGCTGAAGGTGTGCGATCCGGACGGGCCGCTGGTCGCGGAGGTCGTGAAGACGGCGTCCGACCCCTACGTCGGCCGGGTGTCGATGGTGCGCGTCTTCTCCGGCACCCTGCGCCCCGACGAGACGGTGCACGTCTCCGGCCACGGCCTGGAGGACCGCGGCCACGAGGACCACGACGTCGACGAGCGGATCGGCGCCCTGTCCGCGCCCTTCGGCAAGCAGCAGCGCACGCTCACCCACTGCATCGCCGGTGACCTCGCGTGCGTGGCGAAGCTGAGCCGCGCGGAGACCGGCGACACGCTGTCCGCCAAGGACGACCCGCTCCTGATGGAGCCCTGGCAGATGCCGGACCCGCTGCTGCCGCTCGCCATCCAGGCGCACAGCAAGGCGGACGAGGACAAGCTGTCGCAGGGCCTGTCCCGGCTGGTCGCCGAGGACCCGACCATGCGGCTCGAACAGAACCAGGCCACCCACCAGGTGGTGCTGTGGGCCCTGGGCGAGGCGCACGCGGACGTCGCCCTCGAACGGCTCCGCAGCCGCTACGGCGTGCAGGTCGACGTCGTGCCGCACAGGGTCTCCCTGCGGGAGACGTTCGCGAGCAGGTCGGCGGGCCGCGGCCGGCATGTGAAGCAGTCCGGTGGGCACGGGCAGTACGCGATCTGCGAGATCGAGGTGGAGCCGCTGCCGGGCGGCTCGGGCATCGAGTTCGTCGACAAGGTCGTCGGCGGCGCGGTGCCCCGGCAGTTCATCCCGTCGGTGGAGAAGGGCGTACGGGCCCAGGCGGCCAAGGGAGTCGCGGCCGGCTACCCGCTCGTCGACATCCGGGTCACCCTGCTCGACGGCAAGGCCCACTCCGTGGACTCCTCCGATGCCGCGTTCCAGACGGCCGGCGCGCTCGCGCTGCGGGAGGCGGCGGCCGACGTGAAGATCCATCTGCTGGAGCCGGTGGCCGAGGTGGCCGTCCTCGTCGGTGACGACTACGTCGGCGCCGTGATGAGCGACCTGTCCGGGCGACGCGGCCGCGTCCTCGGCACCGAGCAGACCAGCGGTGGCCGCACCCTCATCAAGGCCGAGGTGCCCGAGATCGAGATCGGCCGGTACGCCGTCGATCTCAGGTCGCTGTCGCACGGCACCGCACGCTTCAGCCGTTCCTACGCGCGGCACGAGCCGATGCCGCCGCAGGTCGCGGAAAGGATTCGTGAAGAGACGCGCGACGCCTCGTAGTTGGCGCCGAGCGCAACCGGGCCGAGCACAACCAGGTGGCGTTTTCCGACGCCGCGGAACAGCTTTTGCGGAACGCTCCCCTCCGCGTCGGCGGGCGGCTTTGGGCCGTCCGCCGACGATTGTCGGTGGCTGGGGATACGCTGATCACTGATCAACAGGTGTGCGCAGTACGGAAGTCGGGAAAGGCCGCAGAAGCGACAGTGCGGCGATCGGGGGCGGGAATGACCGTTGAGAGCGGTTACGCGGACATCTTCGGTCCGCAGGTGCCTCGCACGGCCGGCGAGGGGCAGACGGCGACGTACGCGCTGGCCTCGGCGGCATATCGGGACAATCCGTACGAGGACATCAAGAAGGCCGACAACGAATGGAACAAGACCGACGTCAAGGCGGGCCGCAGCTGGGCGAAGCTCTTCCGCCCCAACCTGGGTGAGGCCTTCTCACGGGCCGTGGTCGACCGCATGCTCGGCAGCGGCCGCAAGCCCCTGATCCAGTCCTTCGGCACCGAACCGCAGGTCGTCGTCGAGCACTGCCTGGCCGCCAACAACATCCGCAAGGCCCGCGACCGGATGCTCAGCGCCATCATGGTGATCTGCGGCGTGCTGTTCCTGCCCGGCCTGCTGGTGTGGCTGCTGGTCTTCCAACTGCGCACCACCATCGTCAAGCGGGACGAGAAGCGGGGCGGGGCGCTCGCCTCGGCGCTGCTCGTCGCGGTGGGCGCGCTCGCCGTCATCTTCCTGCTCCGTATGCCGTTCACCGGCTTCTGGGCCTGGTACGCGCGAGCCTCGGTCCTCATGCCCGTGGTCGGCTGGTTCTGGGCCAAGCAGGTCTGCGAGCGCACCGCCAAGGACCTGCGGGAGCGGTGGGACAGTCTGCTGGCCGGCAGCAGCGTCGGCGCGAAGGTCCCGGAGGCGGTGCCGACCAGCCCCACCGAGACCCAGGCCGAGCAACTGCGCCAGTCCCTCGCCAAGTTGAGCGCCGAGCAGCAGTCCAACTCCGTGTTCTACGCCGGGCCCAAGGGGATACTCGGCATGGGCACGCGCTGGGGCAGCTGGCAGCTGGCCGAGGACCTGGTGCCGGCCGACGCGACCCGGGAGATCCACCCCTTCCGCAGCTGGGACGTCATCCGGTCGATCCATGACCAGCTGCGGATGCTGGAGCGCGGTCCGCTCAACACCGGTGGTTTTCCCAAGCCTTCGATACGGCACTGGGTCGTCACCCCGATCGCCGAGGGCGCGAAGGCGGTGTCCCGGCCGGAGGGCACGGACGTCGAGGCGTACCAGGTCAAGTCGCACGCGATACAGGACATCTGCAACAAGCAGCAGTTCGGCAGCGGTGACCGCCACTACCTGGGCGTCCAGTGGACGCTCTGGGACGGGCAGTTGATCATCACCATGCTGATCACGGTGACCGTGCTGCACGAGACATTGCGCATCGAGGTGACCGGGCACGCCCTCGGTCCGGTGAACGGCCTCTTCCAGGAGAAGCCCGAGGCGCCGACCAAGGAGGTCACCAAGTCGCTGAAGCCGTGGGAGACCCGCAAGGTGAAGCTTCCGCTGGTCAACAGCGACGAGGTCGTCCGGCTGGCGGTCCGCGCCCCGATCTCCTGGTATCCGCCGCTGCTCAACTGGCTCGGCGGGACGATCGGGCTGCCCGAGCCGTTCGGGCTGCGGCATGCCTGGGCGGATCAGCCGTGGCGGCACCGGTTCATGGCCGACGACGCGCTGCGGGCGGCCACGCCGGTGCTGCGGGTGGTGCACGCCTCGGCGATCAAGGTGCTGGAGGAGAACGGCGTGGACACCGAGAAGTTCGGTAACCGGTCGGCGTTCCTGAGTACGGCTGTGCAGGATCCGTCGCCCCGGAAGGCCGACGTCTACGACGCGTAGGCCTCCGGCGGCTGAGCCGGGTGGGGTGGGTCCGGGTGACCGTCCCTGGGGGCTGTGCCCCCGGCCCCCTTCGGCCTGACCGGCCAGGTCCTCCAACGCCGGACGGGCTGGATGATCTCGCCGTCGGCCGACACGTCACACCGTCGGCCAGACCTCCGCCAGCATCTTCCGCGTGTCCGCCAGCAGCTGCGGCAGCACCCGCGTGTGCCCCACCACGGGCATGAAGTTCGTGTCGCCGCCCCAGCGCGGGACGATGTGCTGGTGGAGGTGGGCCGCGATGCCGGCGCCGGCGACCGTGCCCTGGTTCATGCCGATGTTGAAACCGTGGGCGCCGGAGGCGGTGCGCAGGGCCGTCATCGCCTGCTTGGTCAGGGCGGCGAGCTCGACGGTCTCCGGCTCGGTGAGGTCGGTGTAGTCGGCGACGTGGCGGTAGGGCACGACCATGAGGTGGCCGCCGTTGTACGGGTAGAGGTTGAGGACCGCGTACACCTGCTCGCCGCGCTTGACGACCAGCCCGTCCTCGTCGGACTTGGCCGGGATCGAGCAGAAGGGGCAGCCGTCGTCGGCTCCGGGGCCGGTCGGCTTGTTCTCACCCTGGATGTACGCCATCCGATGGGGCGTCCACAGGCGCTGGAACGCGTCCTGGATCCCCACTCCCCACTGCTGCTCCGGCTCACTCGTCATGCGTGCAGCATATGGCTTCGTCCGTTCGTGGCGTGTCGCCGGGGCTCGCACCCGGTCGGCCCGGGCCAAGCTGGGCCGGTGGACGATGACAGTCGTTTGGCCCGCTGGCAGAAGCACGCCGAGGTTCCACTCGTCTTGGCGTCGCTGATCTTTCTCAGTTCGTACGCGGTGCGCGTGCTGGGCCATGGTCATCTGTCACAGCCCGTGCTCGATCTCTGCCTCGCGCTGACGTTCACCGCCTGGGCCATGTTCGGCGTCGACTACGCCGTGTGCTGGCGGCTCAGCGGGCAGCGGCTGGGCTTCGTACGGCGCCATCCGCTGGACACCGTGGTGCTGGTGCTGCCACTGCTGCGGCCCCTGCGGATCGTGAAGATGTACGAGACCGTCCAGCGCCGGCACGGGCGGCCCCGCCTCAGCCTGCACGCGCGTGTGATCGTCTACGCCGGGATGGCCAGCCTGCTGCTCGGCTTCACGGGTGCCCTCGCCGTCTACCAGCAGGAGCGCGGGGCGCCGGGCGCGACCATGCGGACCTTCGGGGACGCCGTGTGGTTCACCTGCTCGACCCTCGCCACGGTCGGCTACGGCGACATCACGCCCGTCACCGAGCGCGGGCGGGTGGTCGCGGTCGGGATCATGGGCGTGGGGCTCGGCCTGCTCGGCGCCGTGACCGGCACCTTCGCCTCGTGGCTGCTGCAGGTCTTCTCCGTGGAGGACGACGAAGGGCCCCCGGGAAGCTGAACTCCCCGAGGGCCCTCGACAGGCACGCGCCGTCGGCTCAGACCTGCGTCCGCTCCTCGACCACCTTCGCGATCTTCGCGATGGCCTCGTCGAACGCGATGCCGTTCTCCTGTGAGCCGTCGCGGTAGCGGAAGGAGACGGCGTTGTTGGCCATGTCCTCGTCGCCCGCGATGACCATGAAGGGCACCTTCTGCTTCTGGGCGTTGCGGATCTTCTTCTGCATACGGTCCGAGGAGGAGTCGACCTCGACGCGCAGCCCCTTCTTCTTGGCGGCCGCGGCGAACTTCTCCAGGTAGTCCACGTGCCCGTCGCCGATCGGGATGCCGATCGCCTGGACCGGGGCCAGCCACGCCGGGAAGGCGCCCGCGTAGTGCTCCAGGAGCACCGCGAAGAACCGCTCGATCGAGCCGAACAGCGCGCGGTGGATCATGACCGGGCGCTGCTTGGAGCCGTCCGCGGAGGTGTACTCCAGGTCGAAGCGCTCCGGCAGGTTGAAGTCGAGCTGGATGGTCGACATCTGCCAGGTACGGCCGATGGCGTCCTTGGTCTGGACGGAGATCTTCGGCCCGTAGAAGGCGGCGCCGCCCGGGTCCGGGACCAGGGGCAGGCCCTGCTTCTCGGCGACCTGGCGCAGCGTCTCGGTGGCCTCCTCCCAGACCTCGTCGGAGCCGACGAACTTCTCCGGGTCCTTGGTGGACAGCTCCAGGTAGAAGTCGGTCAGGCCGTAGTCGCGGAGCAGGCCGAGGACGAAGGTGAGCGTCTTGTCGAGCTCCTCCGACATCTGCTCGCGGGTGCAGTAGATGTGCGCGTCGTCCTGCGTGAACCCACGCGCGCGGGTGAGGCCGTGCACGACGCCCGACTTCTCGTACCGGTACACGGTCCCGAACTCGAAGAGGCGCAGCGGCAGTTCACGGTAGGAACGCCCGCGCGCGTCGAAGATCAGGTTGTGCATCGGGCAGTTCATGGGCTTGAGGTAGTAGTCCACGCCCTCGTCGAGCTGCATGGGCGGGTACATGCCCTCGGCGTACCAGTCCAGGTGCCCGGACGTCTCGAAGAGCTTCCCCTTCGTCGCGTGCGGGGTGTAGACGAACTCGTAGCCCTCCTCCTCGTGACGGCGGCGCGAGTAGTCCTCCATCACGCGGCGGACGACGCCGCCCTTGGGGTGGAAGACCGCGAGGCCGGAGCCGATCTGCTCCGGGATGGAGAACAGGTCGAGCTCGTTGCCCAGCTTGCGGTGGTCGCGCTTCTCGGCCTCGGCGAGGAAGTCCAGGTAGCCCTTGAGCTCGTCCTTCGACGGCCAGGCGGTGCCGTAGATGCGCTGGAGCATCGGGTTCTTCTCGCTGCCGCGCCAGTAGGCGGCCGCGTTGCGCATCAGCTTGAACGCCGGGATCGCACGGGTCGACGGCAGGTGGGGACCGCGGCAGAGGTCCTTCCAGCACAGGTCGCCGGTCTTGGCGTCCAGGTTGTCGTAGATCGTCAGCTCGCCGGCGCCGACCTCGACGTCCGCGCCGTCGTCGGAGGACGCGGAGCCCTTGAGGCCGATCAGCTCCAGCTTGTAGGGCTCGGCGGCGAGCTCCTCGCGGGCGGCCTCGTCGGTGACGACGCGGCGGGCGAACTTCTGCCCGCGCTTCTGGATCTCCTGCATCTTCTTCTCGATGGCCTTGAGATCCTCGGGCGTGAACGGCTTCTCGACGTCGAAGTCGTAGTAGAAGCCGTCCTTGACCGGCGGGCCGATGCCCAGCTTCGCCTCGGGGAAGAGCTCCTGCACGGCCTGCGCCATGACATGCGCGGTGGAGTGGCGCAGGATGTTCAGACCGTCCTCGGAGGAAATCTCGACGCCCTCGACCTCCTCGCCGTCGGCGAGCACGTACGACAGATCCCTGAGCTCACCGCCCACGCGCGCGGCGATGATCGAGCGCTCGCCGGCGAAGAGGTCGGCGGCCGTGGTGCCCGTCGTCACCACGCGCTCTTCCCGCTCGGAATCGCGTTGGATGATCACACGGACGTCTGACACCGGTCTCTCCTGACTGAAGGTGGATCGCGGCGCCATACCAGGAGCGCGCGCATTACGCGATCGTACCGACCCCGGACGGCCGACCGCGAAACGGTCACGCAGCACGCCGCTCCCCCGGGCCGACCAGCCCACCCCAACGCCGAGCGGGAGCCCACCAGCCTGTGCTGCCCCCACGACACCGGCATGTGGCGCCCCGTAGGCGACCGAGCCGGACATTCGGCACACCAGCCGCAAGGCCTCGCCCTGCAACCGTGCCCCGCCGACCCGTCGCCACCCCGGCCCGTTCGGTCCCGGCCCCCCCTTCAGTCCTCCCCGTCCTCCCCGCCGCAAGCCCCCTCGAAGAAGTCCAGGTCCTCCTGCAGCGACTTCATCAGCCGGTCCCGCTCGGCCTCGTCCACCTGCACCGGTACGACGCCGGAGGCCCCGCTGAGCTTGCGGAACCCGCCCCGGCTCTCCAGCCGCCCGTGCACCCGCACCGGCAGCCCGACGAGGTGGGCGTGACCGGCTATGCGGTACGCCTCCTCGTCCAGCGTCAGCCGGACGTGCGGCACCTCGGCGCCCGCGATCACGCGCAGCCGTACGGTGCCCTCCCCCCGCGGCCCCGACCTGCGCATCCGTACGACCGCACCGGTGAGCCTGACCGGCACGGACGGCTCCTCGCGCAGATAGCGGGCCCCGGCCTCACGCAGCACGGGCAGGTCGCCCGGCGAGAACTCGACGGGCTCGACACCGGCCGCGCAGTCCCCGGGCACCCCGGCGGCGGGCGCCCACTCGACGGCGATGCGCGCACCCTCCGTGCCGCGCACGAGGGCGATCAGGGCCTCGGTGAGCTCGCGGCTGACGCCCGCCTCGACGGCGCCGTCGAAGGCGTCCATGCCGCCGGTGGCCCGCTGGTAGTCGATGGCCTCGCGGGCGGCGTAGAGCGCCTGGTGGAGGCGTACGGCAAGCGGGCGCCCCGTGCCGACGGGCACGAAGGCGGTGAGGCCGCGTCCGCCCGCCGCGGAGCCGACGAGCACGCTCTCCAGCATCGTGGCGGCCGAGCGGCGGTGCCGGGCGCCGTAGTAGCCGGCACGCGCGCGCGTGGCGAGTGCCGCGGCGAGGAGCATCTGGCGCGCGGCGGTGCGCAGTTCCTCCTCGATGTTCCAGGGCACTGCCCCGACCGGCCCGCTCGGGGCGTCCCGCCACCAGCGGACCTCGTCGCTGGGCACGGCGAGCCCGACCAGCACCTCGCGCGCGGAGGGCATGCCGCTGCGGGACAGGGCGACGAGCGCCTCGCCGAGCAGGTCGTCGCTGTCGGGGAAGGCGCGGGACTCGGGGACGAGCAGGCTCGTACCGCCGCCGCCCGGCCCCGGCGGGGTCCAGCGGCCGTAGCGCCCCGCCGCTCCCCCGCGCCGCTGCCAGCCGTGCCGGTGCAGCAGGGCGCTGAGCACGGCGGGGTCGACCTCGCCGGGCTCGGGGGGACGGCCCCAGGACGCGTCGACCGGGTGCGGCCGTACGGGACGTACCGGCTCCTCCAGGGGGCGATGCGTCACGGTTTTCCTCCCGTCCCGACCCGCGTCATGATCTCGCAGAGCGCCCGGTCGTCGAAGATGCGTGAGGTCGGTATCCGCACGGTGGTGCGGCGCCGCCCGGTGATCGGGTGTCCGGCCAGGTTGACCCAGTAGCAGCAGTGCCGCAGGTCGAGCCGGTCGTGGCCGGCCCGCAGCCACTGCTCCTGGGAGCGCGGAACGATCATCACGACCAGGATCTTGTGCACCGAGACCGGGGTGCGGGCGAGCTTCGCCAGGTGGTCGTTGTCGAGCGTGAACGAGAAGAAGCGGCCGGGCGGGTTCGGTGCGAGCTGGTACGTCGCCTTGAGCTGGACCTTGATGGTGACCTCGTCGTCGACCGTGTGGCCGGGCGCGCTGTGGCTCACGTGCCAGTCGATGCCGTTGTCCGGAAAGGGCTGCGACAGCGAGCATCCGGACGCCGCCGCGACGGCGTGCAGATAGCCCACCTGCAGTGTCTCCATGCAGGCGGTAGTGGCGAGTGAACCGCGATGGGGGCCCGTGCGTTCGGGCAGCAGCCCGCCCCGCTCGGGCTGCGCTATCGCCATGACGAACAGCCTTCCACGCCAGATGAATCCCCGTACCGGGCCGCTGAACTGCAAAGACCCGCACTCCTGTTGTGTCCTTCCGGCGTACGGCGCAAACGGCCCGGGTATCACCAAACGGGCAGAAGACGGTACGTCAGCTGCCGTGGGTGAACGAGGGGTTGTGTGGATATGGCGTGCTGGTATGAGGGCCCGCTGGCGGCATTCGACACGGAGACGACAGGCGTGGACGTCGAGACCGACCGGATCGTTTCGGCGGCCGTCGTCGTCCAGGACGCTCCGGGGAGCCGGCCGCGGGCGACACGGTGGCTGGTGAACCCGGGTGTGCCGGTGCCGGAGGCGGCGACGGCGGTGCACGGACTGACGGAGGAACATCTTCAGCGCAACGGCCGCTGGCCTGCGCCGGTGATGCAGGAGATAGTCGAGGAGCTGGCCGCACAGACGGCGGTGGGCCGGCCGATCGTGGTGATGAACGCGCCGTTCGATCTGACGCTGCTGGACCGCGAGTTGCGGCGCCATCGGGCGTCGTCCCTGGACCACTGGTTCGAGACGACACCCATGCTGGTGCTCGATCCACGCGTCCTGGACAAGCACCTGGACCGCTACCGCAAAGGTCGCCGCACCCTGACCGACCTGTGCGCGCACTACGGCGTCACGCTGGACGGCGCGCATGACGCGGGGGCGGACGCACTGGCCTCGCTGGAGGTCGTCCGGGCGGTGGGCCGCCGTTTCGCCGCGCGCCTGGAGCGCCTGTCCCCCGCCGAACTGCACACGCTCCAGGCGGTGTGGCACGCGGCACAGGCGCGCGGCCTGCAGGCGTGGTTCGCCCGCAGCGGCAGCGAGGAGGCGGTGGACCCGGCGTGGCCCCTGCGTCCGGACCTGCCGGCGGCGGCATGAGGAAAAGAGTCCGCCACGACACAAAAAGACCGGTCCGCTACTGCGGACCGGCCTTTCCCGGTGGGCGATACTGGGTTCGAACCAGTGACCTCTTCGGTGTGAACGAAGCGCTCTCCCACTGAGCTAATCGCCCGGGAACGGACTGAACAATACAGGTCCCCGCGCGTTTCCTTCAAACCGCTTGATGGCCGTCCTTCAATCCCCTTGAGGGCCGTCCTTCAATCCGCTTGATGGCCGCTTCGTCGGCCGCCGGCCAAGTACGCCATCAGTCCGCGTCGTCCGGCGCGCATCATCAGCCAGTGGTTGGCCCGGAAGACCGGCCGCCCCGGCACGGCGAACCGCCGCAGCAGCGGCTTGTTCACGTCGACGACCTGGTCGTAGCGGGCCAGACTGCCGCCGCCGCGCGGAGTGACCGTCCAACGCGCCCAGCCGTCGATGTCACCGGACATGGCGATCTCCAGCACGCCGCCCTCCCGGTCCCTGCGCACCTCGCGTGCGGTGAAGACCATGTCGTACGGCAGGACGGAGCGGATCGTGATCACGCCGGTGGTGTCACTGAGCTTGGTCACCTCGCGCACCTGCGGCCACCAGCGGGGGTAGTCCTCCGCCTGCTCCAGCAGGTCGTAGACGGCGGCGGGAGGCGCGGGCAGCACCCACAGGCTGCGGAAGCGGTAGTGGCTCCAGTCCATGGGCCGAGTCTGCCCCCGATCGGGGGGTTCGCGCGGTACCTGAGTACGTTCTGAGTACGCGCACTCATGCCGTACGACGTGACGCGGCCCACACTCCAAACATGACGCACTTTCCGCCACCGGCCGAGGAGTTGCGGCTCCTCGACCTTGAGCTGCGCCAACTGGACGCCCGCCGGGCCCAGTTGCTGCACCGCCGAGCCTGGCTGGTCACCGCGCTGCAAGCAGCGGCCCGGCCGGTCCCGGCGCCGGGCACACCGCCCCGCCCCGAGGCCTCGGCACCCCGGGTCCAGAACGTCCTGCTGATGCTCGGCGCCGTCCTGCTCACCATCGCCGCGATGGCGTTCACGCTGGTCAGCTGGGGACACCTGGGGATCGCCGGGCGCGCCCTGGTGCTCGGCGGTGTCACGGTGGCGGTGCTCGCCGCGCCGGTGCCGCTGCTGAAGCGCGGGCTGCGCTCGACGGCCGAGTCGGTGGCGGGGATCGGGCTCGCGCTGACCGTGCTCGACGCGTACGCGTTGCGCCAGGTCACGTCGCTCGACATGGACGCCACCGGCTATGTCGCGGCCGCTTCGGCCGTACTGGCCGCCCTGTGGACGGCGTACGGCCTGCTGCCGCGCACCTCCGAGCTGCGTCTGCCCCTGCCCGCCGCACTGGCCGCCGCCCAACTCCCCCTCGCCCTGTGGGCGGTGGCGGCCGACGCGGGCCTGTACGGGATCACGGCCGCCGTGCTCGTGACGGCCGGGTTCGACACGGGTGTGGCGCTCCGGGTGCCCACGAGGTCCATACGGATCACCGCCGTGGTCGGTGCGTACGGCCTGGGCGCCTGGGGTGTGTGGGCCGCCGGCTGGCTGTCCTGGACGGCCACCGGCCCGAGCGCCGCCGCCCGTGCGGCGGCGCTCCTCCTCTTCGCCGCGGGCGTCGCCCTGACGGCGGCCCGGCGGGAGGCCGCCGGGAAGCAGGCGGTCGGCCTCACCGTCGCCGCCGGCCTCCTCACGGTCGCCGCGCTCGGCGGCACGGCCCGGTCCGTGCTGCCGGACGCCTGGACGGTTCCGGCGTATCTGGCGTGCGGGATCGCGCTGCTCGCGGCGGTACGGATGGACCGGCTGCCGGAGGCGGTACGGCTCGGGCTCGCCCGGGCTTCCGCCGCCGTACAGGGGCTTGCCCTGGTGTGGACGTTGCCCGCGGTCGCGATCGCGCTGCTGGGCCCGGTCACGTGGGCGGAGCAGGTATGGTCCGGGGCGCCCGGCGACCTGCGTGCGGCGGTGGCGGCGGGTGCGCCGTGGCCGCCGGACGCCCGGACGGTGCCCGTCGTCCTGGCCGCCGTCGCCGTCGTGCTGCTCCTCGCGGTGCGCGACACGGTCTGGCGGCCCCGGGCCCTGACCGGTGTGCTGGTACTGGCGTGGGCGACGGCGCTGGTTCTGCCGGTGGTGCTCGAAGTCCCGTACGTCGTAGGCCTGGTGGCGTTCGGGATCACGACCGCGGGAGCCCTCGCGGCGGCCGCGTGGATCCGGCCCTCTGAGCGCCCGCGGACGGCGGCGGAGGAGCCCTCGGCAACCGCCACGGCGGTACCCACCGCCGTCGGCTTCCCGGCTCCCGGCCCGGCCGCCCTGGTCCTCGCCGTCCTCACCTCCCTCAGCCTCGCCTTCCTCTCCCTGACCACGGAGCCGGCCACCCTCGCCGTGCTCTCGGCGCTGACGGCACTCTTCACGGCGGCTTCCTGGAGGCCGCACCTCGCCCCGGTCACGGCCCCGACCGCACTCGCGTACGCCGCCCTGCTCGCCTGCGCGACGGGTGCCGCGGCGGGCTGGGAGCCGCAGTACACCGCCCTGCTGGTCCTGGCGGTCCCGGTCGCGGCGGCTGTGCTCGCGGCACGGCTCGGTGACGCCCGGACGACGGTCCCGGTCGAGGTGACGGGCGCGATCGCGGCCCTGCTCGCGGTCGCACTGGCCGCGGTCTCGGCCGACCTGCCGGTGATCGCCCTGGTCCTGGCGCTCTGCGGTGTGATCACCGCCGGTACGGCGATCCGCCCCGACCGCCGCCCTGTCGCCTACGCCTCCGCCGCGCTCTTCGTCCTGGCCACCTGGATACGCCTGGCGGCCTGGGACATCGGGACGCCCGAGGCCTACACACTGCCGGTCACCGTCCCGGCCCTGCTCGTGGGCGCCCTGCGCAGGCGCCGCGATCCGGAGACCTCGTCCTGGACGGCGTACGGCCCCGGACTCGCCGCCACCCTCGTGCCGAGCCTCCTGGCGGCCTGGGGCGACCCGGACTGGACACGCCCGCTGCTGCTGGGCCTCGCCGCCCTGTCGGTCACCCTGCTGGGCGCCGGGCACCACCTCCAGGCGCCGCTGCTGCTCGGCGGCACGGTGCTCACCCTGGACGCGCTGCACGAACTCGCCCCGTACATCGCCCAGGTGACCGAGGCACTCCCGCGCTGGGTGCCTCCCGCCCTGGCCGGCCTGCTGCTGCTCGCACTCGGAGCGACGTACGAGCAGCGTCTGAGGGACGCCCGAAAGATGCGGGACTTCTTGGGGAACATGCACTGAGGCGCCCCTGAAAGGGGCGCGGGGCTGTATCGATATGCGGCTCCGCCGCGTGGGCGCGACCAGCCACAACGGCCCCGCAGTTCCCCACCACCTGTTACGGCATCTTGTCTCCCAGCAGCGCCAGATTCTCGATAGCGGCGAGCCCGTACAGCGCCGTGTCGTTGGTGGACACCCAACTCGCCTCACTGCCCGGCACCAGAGAAGCCGGACCGCTCAGCTCCTCCGTCTTCCAGGGCGCGGACTCCTGGTAGCCGTCGGAGTTGTAGAACTTCTCCCACGCGCGCGTGGCGAGCTTCGCGTCACCCGTCTGGACGGCGGCGTACGCGTCGAGGCGCGAGTGGCCCTGGAAGAGCAGCAGCGAGCCGAAGTTGGAGCCGTAGCGCGCCGCCTGCTCGGCCTTCGTCGCGTTGAAGTAGCGGCAGTAGTCGAAGTACGCCTCGTTGAACTTCGGCATGTCGACGAGGTCGATGAGTTCGGCGCACAGTTCGTTGAGGCCGAAGACGGCCGAGAGGTGCGAGACACCGACCACGGGCTTGTCCGCGATGGCGAACTTGCCCGTGTCGAGGTCGTAGAGCCCGCTGCCCTGCACGAAGCCGTTGGGCTGGGCGGCGATCGTCTCCATCGTGGACAGCACGCGCGCGCGTGCCTTCTCCCACTTGGGCCCCTTGCGCTCCCACTCCGTCAGCCAGGCCGAGACGAGCCCGCTCCAGTCCGTGCCGAAGCCGATCGACAGCGCGTGCCGGTCGGGGGTGTACGGCTCGGTGCGGATCTTGCGGATCGGGTCCAGGACGAGGAAGGTCTCGTCGGAGTCGACGTTGGCGTGCATGAGGTCGCCTACGCGTTCGTCGGCGGTGAGGAAGTAGTAGTAACGGCGGTACGTGGTGTTGGCGATGCGCTGCTGCTTGGCGCTGTCGGCGTAGTGCTGCACGCCGTGCCGGGTGCCGAGACCGGCCCACTTCCCCAGGTGGTAGACGTCGACCTCGCCGGTGTGCCGGGTCATCGCCTCGGCGAACCGGAAGATGTCCGCGCGGCCGCTGCGCAGGTACGCGAACCACAGCCACAGGTCCGGGGAGAGCTCGGAGTTGTCCCAGGCGTAACCGCCGATGTCGTACCGCCACTGGTGCCGGACGGTGTCATAGGTGTGCATGATGTCGCCGTAGTCCCAGAAGCCGTACCAACGGCGCATCTCCACCTGGTCCTTGTAGTAGGTGAAGAGGAAGTCGAGGTGGTCCTCGATCTTCGCCTTGGCGGGCGTGGACCGGTCCGGCTCGGAGTAGAGCCCCGGGCCGAAGACCTGGGCCCTGATGAGCTGCCTGGGCGGGGCGGCGAGCTGCGGCAGCACCCGTACGGCCTCGACCTGGTGAGCCAGGGCCTGCGCCGGGGGCGTGGACTCGTTGGCCCAGAAGAGGAGTTCGGAGGTGCGGGCGATGCCGTACGGCGTGCCGAACTCCGGCTCGTAGTCCTCGTAGGTGATGTTGAGGCCTTCGAGCTGTTCGGGGTAGGTGTCCTGGCCCATGCCGTCGTGGTAGAAGCGCAGGTCCATGGGCTGCGCCTCCGGCGACCAGAGCCACATGGTGACCTCGGCCTCGTCGGTGTGGGCGTCGCGGATGTCGAGCTGGGCGGGGAACTTCTCCCAGAAGTCCCGCAGCCCGAAGGAGAGTCCGCCGCTGACGCCACCGACGTAACCGAACCCGCAGGCGCGCTTTCCACCACCGGCGCCGATCCAGCCGTGGCCCTTCTTGGTGCGCTTGCGCAGCGTGAAGCCGTCGGCGGACAGCTGGGAGAGCGTGTAGTCGCCCCACTCGGGGATGTACCGCAGCCGGGTCGTCACCCGCTGGTCCCACGTGGACGGGTCGGGCAGCTTCTCCCCCGCGAACTGCGCCGCCTGTACGGCCGCCCCCGGGTCGCGGCGCAGTCCGGTGATGCCCTTGACGGCCTCGCGGAGCATGCCGGTGCCCTCGCCGCCGATGCGGATGTGGCGGTCGTACGGCGCGTCGCGCATCGGCACGGTGAAGCGCACGCCGATACCGCGGATGAAGTCGCCGCTCGCCCTGCCCGGCTCCTGGGTGCCGTCGTACGTGATGGTGTGCACCATGCGGAAGGAGTCGGCGCCGGCGTAGAAGTAGAGGCGGATGGAGAACGGCAGCCGGCTCCGGCTGCCCTTGCGGTGCTTGCCGTCGATGCGGACCACGGCACGGACCGGCCCTTCCTGCTCGACGGTGACCTCGGAGATGGCTCCCTCGAAGCGCTCGGTCCTGACCGCGCCCTGGTCCTCGCCCTCGATCTCCGGCTGGCGGATGAGCACGAGCCGGCCGTTCTTGGCGATCTCGGTGGAACCGCGGGTGACCGACTTGATGAGCGTCGCGCCCGAGTTGCCGATCTTCGCCGTGATGACGCCCGTCGAGACGGTGATCGCTCCGCCGCTCTTGTCGACGGTGACCTTCTTGGCCGGGGCGGTGGCCTCCCCGGCGGTGAGGGTGAGCTTGCCGTTGCCCGAACTGACCGCGTGCGCCGTCCACTTGAGGGAGCCGTCCGGCCAGTACGCGAGCGGCCAGGACTGCACCGGCACGGCCTTGCCGTCGGCGTCCGTGAGCGCGAAGGTCTGGTCCTCCTGGTACGCCCCCTTCGGCCACGGCACACCCACGGTGGAGCCGGGCGCGGCACCGAGACCGCCGTCCTCCAGCCAGTCGAGGGTCACGGGGTCGGCATCGGCGTCGGCGGCTCTGGGCGCGGCCTGCGCGTCCTTGGCTCCTGGCGCCCAGCTGAAGTGCGCGGCGGCTCCGGCGACGGCGGCCGCCTTGAGGATGGACCTACGGGGGATGGGGGACATGACCTTTCCTTTCCGTGCGGAATGCTGGGAGTCAGGGGCATGACAGAGAGAGGTACGGCGCGGGGCGCCGACCTTGTTACGGGGGCACCGCCCGTCAGCGGTGCCGGTAGCGCGCCTCCACGGCGACGGCCGCCGCCGCGACGGCGCCCAGGACGGGGACCGCCAGCGGCGGGACGAACCAGGCGGACACCGCCACGACAGCCAGCCCGCAGACGACCAGGAAGGTCCCGGCGGGATCGAGCACGGTCCGCCGCCCGGCGTCCGCGAGCAACGCCCGCCAGGCCGCGCCCGGCGTCCAGACGGCGGCCGCCCGCAGCAGGGCCACGGCGGCCCCGATCAGTGCGAAGACGCCGACGGCGCCGACGAGCGGCCCGCCGGGCAGCCCGGCCCGCACGGCCAGGACGTCCACCCAGACCGCGACGGCCACCGCCCACCCGGCCAGCCCGACGATCCACCCGCCGCGCACAGCCGTACGGAAGTCCGCGACGAACTCCCACCGGCCACCGCCCTCGTGGGTCGTACGCCGCCGAAGGTGCCGTGCGCCGGCGGCGAAGGCGGCCGGGTAGGTGACGACCCCGAGGCAGGCCACGGCGATCCACACGCCGGTGAGCAGGCACTCGGCGAAGACCGCGAAGCGCTCGCCGAACAGGGACTCCTTGCGCCGGGGCTCCTTGCGCGAAGCGCGGGCCCGCACGCGTGCTTGCGCCATGGTGACCGCCTCAGCCCTTCAGTCCGGAGGTCGCCATACCGTCGATGAGATAGCGCTGGAAGGCCATGAAGAAGGCGATGACCGGCACCAGCGCCACCAGCGACATCGCGATCATGCTTCCGTAGTTGGAGATGCCCTCCTGGTCGCGGAACATCATCAGGCCGAGCGAGACGGTGTACTTGTCGGGAGTGTTGAGGTAGATCAACGGCCCCATGAAGTCGTTCCAGGCATTGATGAAGGTGAAGATCGCGCTGGTGATGAGCGCGGGCCGGCTCAGCGGCAGCGCGATCGACCAGTAGGTGCGCAGGTGCCCGCAGCCGTCGAGCTTGGCGGCCTCGTCCAGCTCGCGCGGCAGTCCACGCATGAACTGCACCATCAGGAACACGAAGAAGGCTTCCGTGGCCAGGAACTTTCCGGCGACGAGCGGCACCAGGGTGTCGGTGAGCTCCAGGTTGCGGAAGAGCACGTACTGCGGGATGAGCAGCACGTGGTACGGCAGCAGCAGCGTGCCGATCATCAACGTGAAGAGCAGGTTCCGCCCGGCGAACCGGATCTTGGCGAAGGCGTACGCGGTCAGCGAGCTGGACAGCACGACACCGACCACGGCGAGGACCGCGTACATCAGCGAGTTCCAGAAGAAGCTGCTGATGGAGATGCCGGAGATGCCGTCGGCGAGGCCGGAGAAGTTCGCCCAGACCGGCTTGGTGGGCAGCAGATCAAGGCTGGCGATGATGTCCTTGCTCGGCTTGAACGAGGCGCCCACCACCCAGATCACGGGATAGAGGACGACTGCCAGGAGGGCGAGCGCGCCCACGTGCCAGGCGATCGATCCGGTGCGCCGCCGTTCGTTCGCGGTGTGCAGGGCAGGGCTGGTGGCACTGGTCACTTGGCGGCCTCCTCGTAGTGCACCCACTTCTTCTGCGACCAGAACAGGACCGCCGTGACGAGCGCCACCGCGATCACCAGCGTCCAGGCCATCGCGGAGGCGAAGCCCATCTGGGCCTCCTTGAAACCCTTCTGGTAGAGGTAACAGGTGTAGACGAGCGTGGCGTCGGCGGGCCCGCACCGGGTGTCGGAGACGACGTAGGCGGAGCCGAACACCTGGAACGCGTGGATGGACTCCAGCAGCACGTTGAAGAAGAGCACCGGGGAGATCATCGGCAGTGTGATGTTCCAAAAGCGCCTGAGCGGACCGGCCCCGTCCACCTCGGCGGCCTCGTACAGCTCCTGCGGGACCTGCTTGAGGCCGGCCAGGAAGATGACCATGGGGGCGCCGAACTGCCAGATGCTCAGGGCCACCAGAGCGTAGATGACGTAGTCCGGGTTGCCGATCCAGCCGCCCACGTCGAGGCCGAAGATCTTCTGCGTACGGTCCACGATCGCGTCGTCCGAGAACAGCGCACGCCACACGAAGCCGACGGAGACGCTGGCGCCGATGAGCGAGGGCAAGTAGAACGCGGCCCGGTACAGGCCCTGTCCGCGCCGCTTCTGCGCGAGCAGCAGCGCGACACCGAGCGCGAGCAGCAGCTTCAGCGGTGTGGCCACGACGACGTACTTCAGCGTGACCTCGACCGACTTCTGCCAGCGCGGGTCCTGGAACATCGTCGTGAAGTTGTCCAGCCCCACCCACTGGGGCGGCGTGAACAGGTTGTAGCTGGTGAACGCGTAGTACAGCGACGCGATCATCGGCCCCGCCGTGAGCAGCAGGAACCCCGCGATCCACGGCGACATGAAGAGGTAGCCGGCGAGGTTCTCGCGGCGCCGCCCGCGCCGCCCGGCGGCGGGAGCGTCGGACCGCTTCCCGGCCGGGCGCGCGGGCGCTTCCTTGACGAGCGTCATGGTGGTACGTCCCCTCAGCCCGCGAACGCGGCCTTGGCCTCGCTGAACAGCGCCTTTGCGGCGTCGGCCGGCTTGGTCCTGCCCTGGGCGACCTCGCCGCCGATGCGCAGGAACGCCGCCTCGATGACGTCGGTGCCGGACGGGTGCGGGGTGATCTTCCCGAGCACTCCGGCCTTGGCGACCTCTTCCTCGTAGGCCGCGACGCCCTTGTTGTTGGCGTCGGCGGGCTTGAACGCGTCGTACTGCTCGGTGGTGGCGAGGATGCCGCGGTCGTAGCCCATGATCTTGCCGACCTCGGGGTCGTGGACCATGAAGGAGATGAACTGGGCGACTTCCTTGGGGTGCTTGGTTCCGGAGAAGGCGCTCATCATCAGCGAGCCGAGGTACTGGCCGGTCTGCTTGCCGTCCGTGGTGGGGATGGGCGCGAGCCCGTAGTCCGACTCGCCCTCGCCCTCGTAACGGATGGAGAAGTTGTCCCAGGTGAACTCGGACGCGGCGAGGCCGGCCGAGAGCCCGGACTTCGGCTTGACCTGCTCGATCTTCTTCGGGTCGGCGACCAGCCCGGACCGCACGCGCTTGTAGCCGTCCTCCCACCACTGCGTCAGATCGTCCTCGGTGAAGCCGAGATCGGTGTCCGTGAAGAAGGCCTTGCCGTTCTGACGGAGGTACAGGTCGTAGAGGTACATGATGCTGAAGTAGCCGGTGTCACCGGCGATCTTCAGCTTGTCCTGGATGGTCTGCAGCGCGTCGAAGTACTCGTCCCAGGTCCAGCCGAACTTCGCCTCGACGCCCGCCTTCTCGAAGGCCTTGAGGTCGATGACGAGCGCCATGGTGTTGGCGCCGACGGGAATGCCGATCTGCTTGCCGTCGACCTGACCGTTGGCCAGAACGCCGTTGCGGAAGTTCTCCAGGTCCAGGTTCCCCGCGTCGGCCTGCGACTTGAGATCCATCAGAACGCCGCGCTTGTCGTACTTACGCAGAAAGCCGACCGCATTCTGGAAAACGTCCGGCGGATTCCCGCCGGAGGCCTGGGTCTGGAACTTCTCCCAGAACGCCTCATAGTCCGTGAATTCAGGCTTGATCTTGATCTTCGGGTACTTCTTCTCGAAGAGCGCGATCGTCTTCTTGATGGCGATGGTGCGCGGCTCGCCGCCCCACCACGCGTAACGGAGCGTCACCGTCCCGTCGCCGGAACCGCTGTCACCACCGCACGCGGTGGTCGCTCCCAGCCCGAGCGCGGCCGCGGAGGCCCCGGCCGCCTTCAGGATCGTACGCCTCTCAACATTCCTGCTGGTTCCCATGGTTGGGCCCCCTCCCCGCAGCGTCATCGCCGCCTGCATGAATCGTTTCAAGTAAGCGCTTGCTGGCACAAGCTACGAGGGGCCTCGTGGTGCGTCAATGATTCGGACAGGAATTTCTTGCGTCACGGCGCGGCAAGTTGACGGCCCGTCGGGAACGACCCGGGCATCGGATCGCCCAACTGCGCAGGTGAGGCACGCGTGATCGACGGGCCGAACGTGAACTCGCCATCGGCGCACGCCTGTTGATCGGCAGGAACTCGCCTGCCCGGGCAAGGGCAGCGAAGGTGCGCAACAAGGGCCCGAGCGCGCTCCGAAGCGCATACGACTGCGGCGCCTGCACATACGACGGCGGCCCGCCTGCACTGTCGCAGGCGGGCCGCCGATCCGGGTGGGCGATACTGGGTTCGAACCAGTGACCTCTTCGGTGTGAACGAAGCGCTCTCCCACTGAGCTAATCGCCCGGACGCAGGAAGAACATTACCCCATGTCAGGGGGTGCGTGTGACCAGTGCGGACCTGGCCCGACCGACCCCCGCACCCCCCGCGCGGATCACTGGTCCTTGATCTTCCAGGGCATGACGATGCCGAACTTCCACAGGTAGATGCCGACGAGGACGCCCACGATCACGAGGCCGATCGTCGTCAGGATGATGTTGCGGCGGCGCACCTTCGGGTCGAGGGCCTTCTGGGCCGCCTCGGTGACCTTGCGCTTGGTCCAGCGCAGCACCAGCTGGGCCCAGACGAACTCGGTCGCCCAGATCGCCATGCCGCCGAAGATCACGACCCAGCCGGGCCCCGGCAGCGGCAGCATGATGATGCCGGCGACCACGACCGCCAGGCCGATGACGAAGACACCCACCTGCCAGCTCAGGTGCAGCGCACGGCGCGCCTTGATGAACTCCGGCGCTCTCGAGCCGAGCCCCTGCTCGCTGTCGCCCTTCACACCATCCACTTCGATCTTGTCGGCAGCCATGGCGACGTCGCCCGGCTCGTTACTCCCCGTATTCATACGGCCAAACCCTACCGGACCGAAACCAGTCACCGGAATGGTCGTACCTCGCGAACGGGTTCTCGGCCGGAAGAGTTACGTAAACACACGCAAAACACTCAGAGGGGTTTACAACGGCACCGTAGGTGGCATGTCGATTTCGCCGACGTGCGAATCCCCGAGCGCACACTGAGCGAAAGGCCCTGGCGCTTATGAACACCACGGTCAGCTGCGAGCTGCACCTGCGCCTCGTTGTGTCGAGCGAGTCATCCCTGCCTGTCCCCGCAGGCCTGCGGTACGACACGGCCGACCCCTACGCCGTGCACGCCACCTTCCACACCGGAGCCGAGGAGACCGTCGAGTGGGTGTTCGCCCGCGACCTCCTCGCGGAGGGCCTGCACCGGCCCACCGGAACCGGCGACGTCCGCGTCTGGCCGTCGCGCAGCCATGGCCAGGGCGTCGTCTGCATCGCCCTGAGCTCTCCGGAGGGCGAGGCGCTGCTCGAGGCCCCGGCACGGGCTCTGGAGTCCTTCCTGAAGCGGACGGATGCCGCTGTGCCTCCCGGCACGGAGCACCGGCATTTCGATCTCGATCAAGAGCTCTCGCACATCCTGGCGGAAAGCTAGGGCGAGGCTCCCGCAAGCCGCCCGGCGCCGTCGACTCGGGGTGACGGCTCGGGCCCAGACAACCGCATACGGCACGCAGCAGCGCCGTCTCCGCATCGCCGGAGGCGGCGCTGATGTGCGCCTGGGACAGGCCGGGGCGAGGGCGAGCCGGCGGGAACCGTCGGCGTCCCCACGGCGTTGTAATCGACGTCACAGCAAGGGCGGGGCCGGTGGGATCCCGGCGGATGCCACTACCATCGGCCAGCATCGGCGGGCGCCCGCCCGACCCCAGGCCAGGGAGCGAAACGTGCTGATCACCCATGACACCCGGTGTGCGCTCGATGCCGTGGTGGATCTGGTGAACACCGCGCCGGATGGCGACGGGACACCGGACGGGCTGCCTGACGTCGCAGCTCTCGAGAGTTTCGTACAAAAGCACGAAATCAGCGATGTCGGGGTCCTCTCGGAGTTCGATCTGTCGGCGGTACGCAAGGTGCGCGGGCGGTTCGCCGCGATCTTCGCGGAGCCGGATGCCCGGCGCGCGTCCGCGCTGATCAACGAGCTGGTGGCTGCCGCGGGCACCACCCCCCGCCTCACAGACCACGACGGCTACGACTGGCATGTGCACTACTTCGCCCCCGGCGCCTCGGTCGCCGACCACCTGGCTGCCGACTGCGGCATGGCGCTGGCGTTCTTCGTGGTGGCCGGGGAGCAGGAGCGGCTGCGGCGCTGCGAAGCACCGGACTGCCGGCACGCCTTCGTGGATCTGTCCCGCAACCGTTCGCGGCGGTACTGCGACAGCCGCACCTGCGGAAACCGTCTGCATGTGGCCGCCTACCGGGCGCGACGCAAGGAAGCGGCCGGCTGAGCGGCGATCGTCCGCCGGCCGACAGGGAACCTTCGTCGACGCGGACCCCGGCGGGTGGCGCCGGGGGCCGCGGGTACGGCTCAGAGCAGCAGCAGATCGTGCAGCGCAGCCATGAGCAGCAGACACCCGATCACCGCAAGGAAGATCATCAGCGGTGGCTGGGAAAGGGCGAAGAGGCACCCGCGAGGCTCGTCCTGAGGGGGCGCGGCCTCGCTTTGAGTCGTGTCCAGCATCTCGCGGCGATGATGACGCAGTTCCCCCGCACCGCGCGATCAACACGCCCGGAATGAGCGGGAGTTCGCCGAATTCCGCGATGTCCGGTTCGAGTCTTGATCGCTTACGGGCGGGCGGCGACCCACTGTGTCGTTTCAGTCCCGCCCGCTGAGGTCATATGCCGTGCTTCTTCAGGATGGCCTCGATGTCGCTGAAGTCGTCGCCGGCATCGGCCCGGGGTGCGGTCGCGGGCCGGCTCGCCTGACGGCTGCCCGGCCCCAGCGAGGGCGCCGAGGCCTGCGGCGCCACCGCCTCGCGCTGCCCGGCGGAGCGGGCCTCCTTGCGCTCCTTGCGGGTGCCGCCGCGGCGGCGCTCCACCGCGCGCGTGCTCGCGAACAGCAGCCAGGAGACACCGAGAACCCCGAAGCCGGCCCAGGCGGTCGGGCTGAAGGCGGTGTCCGCCAGCCACTCGACGACACCGGTCATCACCAGGCCGAGGGGCACCAGCGAGTACGCGGCCATGCGCGTGGCCGCGAGGAACCGCTTGCGGTACGCCGTGACCGCCGCGATGCCCAGGCCGGCCGCGGCGACGGCGGAACAGACGGTCTCGGCAATCATCCGGTCCTCCAGGCAGGCGGCGTCGAGGTCAGGGCACTTCGTCCCTTCCATCCTGCACCGCGGCAACCCCGCCCGGCCATGCCTGGGCCGGACATCAGGGACATCTCCGGGTCGTCTCCTCCGCAGGTGCCGGACGGAGTCGCACGCCCGGGGCCGACCGGGACCCGAGCCGGCCCGGACCGAGGCACCCGGCCGGATTCGGTCGTCCGCGCCGGGGCTGGGAGACTGGGGCCATGAGCGACTCCTCCCCCGCCCGCCCCACCGCCCCCGTCCTCGACGTCTGGTGCGAGCTGCAGTGCCCCGACTGCCGCACCGCCCTGGACGACCTCCGCGCCCTGCGCGCCCGTTACGGCGACCGGCTGGAGCTGCGGCTGCGGCACTTCCCGCTGGAGAAGCACAAGCACGCCTTCGCCGCGGCACAGGCCGCCGAGGAGGCGTTGGAGCAGGGGCAGGGCTGGGCGTACGTCGAGGCGGTGCTGAGCCGGGTCGAGGAGCTGGACCGCAGGGGGGAACCCTTCCTGGTCGAGGTGGCCGGGGAACTCGGCCTGGACGCCGGGGAGTTCGACACCGCGCTGATCGACGGCCGGCACATCCTGATCGTCGACGCCGACCAGGCCGAGGGCAAGGCGATCGGCGTGACCGGCACGCCGACGTATGTCATCGGCGGCGAGCGCCTCGACGGCGGCAAGAGCCAGGAGGGGCTGCGCGAGCGGATCGAGGAGATCGCCGACCGGCTGCTGGCCGACGGTGTCTGAACCTCAGAGCAGTCGCTTGTGCAGGTTGTAGTCGGTGGTCGCGTAGCCGAGTGACTCGTAGAGCCGCTCGGCCGGCGCGTTGCCCGCGAAGACGTGCAGGGCGATGCAGTCCTTCCCGCCGGCCACCGCCTGGGCCTCGGCGAGCAGCATGAGCGCCCGTCCGTGGCCCCGGCCGCGGTACCGGGCGTCGGTCTCGGCACTGAGGACGTACGCGGTGTCGGGCCAGAGCGCCAGCCAGAGGACACCGACCGGCGCCTCCTCGTGCTCCAGCACGCTGATCAGGGTGTTCTCGGTGGCCAGGCCGTTCGGCAGGTGCCTTGCGTGCCCCTGGTCCGCCCTGGCGTACGCCTTGTCGACGGGCACCCCCCGTTCGATCAGGCTGTGGGCGAACCCCTCGCGTTCGTGTACCAGCCACGGGCCGTACTCGGCCTCGGTCATCGGCCGGGCGGTGGTGCCGGCGGGCAGTCCGGGCGGGGACGGTTCCAGTGGCTTGGACATGTTCCGGCTGCGCAGGACGTACCCGAGCGCCGTGGCGAGCCGCAGCGCGGTCTCGGCGTCGCCGGGCACGCGCGCGTCGATGCTCTTGCAGCCCCAGCTCCGTGCGATCTCCTCGGCGGCGAGCACCGCCACCGTGCCGCGTCCCCGCCTGCGGTCCGGCTCCTCGATGTGCAGGTCGGTGACACAGGCCACGGACGGGCCGGCAGGGCCCGTGGAGAGGCGGATCCCGCCCACGGGACGGCTGTTCACACACACCTGGTAGCGGCGTGACTGCGTCCCGTCGGCGTTGCGCTGAAGCGGCTCGGTCGGCCGCAGGGTCGTGGTCATCAGGGGTGTTCTACCCACCGGACCGCCCCGCGGCAGCCCAATTCTCCCCGCCCTTACGGATCCAGGTCGTCCCCGGACCGCTCGGCGAAGATCCGCATGGCCTTGGCGGTCACCGGGCCCGGCGTGCCCGGCAGTTCGCGGTCGTCGACGCGGTGCACGGCCTGGACGTCACGCAGGGTGGAGGTGAGGAAGACCTCGTCGGCCCGCTCCAGCACGTCCAGCGGCAGGTCGCTCTCCTTGGCGCCGGTCCACTCGACCGTCAACGCGCGCGTGATGCCCGCGAGACAGCCCGAGGCGACCGGCGGGGTGTGGATCTCGCCGTCCAGGACGACGAAGACGTTCGACCCGGTGCCCTCACAGAGCTGCCCGACCGTGTTGCCGAACAGGGCCTCGGTGGCGCCGTGTTGGTGGGCGCGGGCGAGGGCGACGACGTTCTCGGCGTACGAGGTGGTCTTCAGGCCGGTGAGCGCACCGCGCTCGTTGCGGGTCCAGGGGACCGTGATCACGGCCGTGGAGTCGGGCCGGCGGAGGGTCTCGCCGAGGGCGACGACCAGGGTCGGGCCGTGCTCGCCGCGGTCGGAGCCGAGGGGGCCGTGGCCGCCGGTGTAGGTGATGCGCAGCCGGCCGAGCGGCATCGGGTTGGCCTCCAGCACGGCGGCGCAGGCGCGGCGGACCTCGTCGTGGTCCGGCTCGGGCAGGCCGAGACCGCGCGCCGAGCGCGTCAGCCGGTCGAGGTGCCGGGTCAGCGCGAACGGACGGCCGTCCACCGCCTTCACCGTCTCGAAGATGCCGTCGCCCACGGTCAGCCCGTGGTCGAAGACGGACACGCGGGCGGACTCGATGTCCTGCAGCCCGCCGTCGAGCCAAAGCTTCACTGGTCTCCTCGCAAGTCCGCACCGGGGGCGTCGAGCCGACCGGAGCCCTGGAGGGTGTCCTCCGGCCCCGCGAAGCTCGCGCCCGCTCCCTCTCCACTCACCGCGTACGCCCCCGACGCTACCGCGAGCAGCCGGGCCGCCTTCAGCTCGGTCTCCCGCCACTCCCCCTCGGGGTCCGACCCCCAGGTGATCCCCGCCCCGGTCCCGAACCGCAGCACACCCTCGGCCCGGTCGAGCCAGAAGGTACGTATCCCCACGGCCAGCTCGCCGACGCCCCGGTCGGCGTCGACCCAGCCGATGCCGCCGCAGTACGGCCCGCGGGGCGCCGTCTCCAGCGCGTCGATGATCCGCAGGGCACTCGACTTGGGCGCACCGGTGACCGAGCCGGGCGGGAAGGCGGCGTCGAGCAGCTCGGGCCAGCCGGCGCCCTCGCGCAGCTCGCCGCGGACGGTGGACACCAGATGGACGAGGCCCGGGTGCTTCTCGACGGCACACAGGTCGGGGACGGTCACGGTCCCGGTGGCGCACACGCGGCCGATGTCGTTGCGCACCAGGTCCACGATCATCACGTTCTCGGCGTAGTCCTTCTCCAGCAGGTCCGCCTCGGTACGCCCGGTGCCCTTGATCGGCCCGGACTCGACGACACGCCCGTCGCGCCGCAGGAAGAGTTCGGGAGACGCGGTGGCGATCTCGACCCCGTGCTCCGGCAGCCGGATCGTTCCTGCGTACGGCGCCGGATTGCCTCGGGCCAACAGGGCGGTGAGGGAGTCCACATCGGCGTCCGGACCGATCGGCGCTGTCAGCACCCGGCACAGATTCGCCTGATAGACCTCCCCGGCCGCGATGTGCTCACGGATGCGCCGTACGCCCGCCGTGTACGCGGCGCGGTCGAGCGAGGACGTCCAGTCACCGGTCCCCGGCCCCCGCCACTCCCCCGGCACCGGGGCGGGTACGGGCTCCGCGCGTACGTCCCGGAAGCGGGCGCAGGTCAGTCCGCCCTCGAAGTCGGCGCAGACTGCCCAGAAACCGCTGGAGTCCAGGGCCGCGGGGTCGCTGGTGACATCGAGGAGGCCGGTGGCGACGCGGGCGCCGAAGCGGGCGAGGGGAGCGAGGTCGAGCACGCAGTCGAGTCTATGGCCGGTGTCGTGCGGGTGACCTGGCCATGTCCCTTCGGGGAGCGTCCCGGGGTCCCTGAGCAGGCGCAGCGCAGCACGCTGCACAAACGCGTTTTTGTACTGGCCCCGGAATCCGCTAGAGTTCAACACGTCGCCGGGCCGCGGGAGCGGAACGAAACGACAAGCGGACGTAGCTCAGTTGGTAGAGCGCAACCTTGCCAAGGTTGAGGTCGCGAGTTCGAGCCTCGTCGTCCGCTCGAAGGAACAAGGGGATCTTCCCGAACCCCTACACTCCTGGTGGAGTGGCCGAGAGGCGAGGCAACGGCCTGCAAAGCCGTCTACACGGGTTCAAATCCCGTCTCCACCTCCAAGGACGATTAGCTCAGCGGGAGAGCGCTTCCCTGACACGGAAGAGGTCACTGGTTCAATCCCAGTATCGTCCACTGGATCTTCGGATCCCCCGCGCGATTAGCTCAGCGGGAGAGCGCTTCCCTGACACGGAAGAGGTCACTGGTTCAATCCCAGTATCGCGCACGCAGTAGCCCGTGATCCTCGGATCGATCGTCGATCACGGTCCCGAGGACGATTAGCTCAGCGGGAGAGCGCTTCCCTGACACGGAAGAGGTCACTGGTTCAATCCCAGTATCGTCCACACACCGAAGCCCCCGGTCCTGTGACCGGGGGCTTCTTCGTGGTGCGGCTCAGCTGGAGAACAGCATGTGGCCGAAGCTCTTGTGCCGCTTGTGGCCGTAGTGACCGCCGTGGCCGTGGTGCCCGCCGTGCGGCGCGCCCCAGGCCGGGGCCTGCGGGGCGGCGGCCGGGTAGGCCTGCGGCGCGGCCGGGGGCGGCGGGGCCGGCTGGGACCACTGGGACTCCAGGCGGGTCAGGGACTCCAGCTCGCCGTAGTCGAGGAAGATCCCGCGGCAGCCGCTGCACTGCTCAATCTGAACGCCGTTGCGGTTGTAGGTGTGCATCGGCGCATGGCACTTCGGACACTGCATGGTCGGCTCAACTCCTCGCCGGTCGGTCCTGCTTCGCGTATCGCCAGGACAGACTCTGTCCGGCTGCGGTCGGTTGCACCCTACTTTGCGTGTCCATGGGTCAACTCAGGGGGGACGGACGCCATTCGGTCACAGGCGTCGACGAGGGACTGCTCGACCTCGTCGAGGAATCGGCCCTCTGCCAGGGCTTTCGTGATCGCCCGGGCTGCGGTCTGCACGGTCAGGGCACGGGCGGGAACGTCCAGTGCGGGCCAGGGGTCGCCCTCGGCGGGGACGGCTGTGCCGCCGGCGGCGCGGTAGGCGGTCAGGAACCGGGTCCATTCCTCGGGGGACAGCAGCCCGCACGCGTACCAGGCGGCGGGTCGCGCGAGATCCCAGGCGGGCACGCCTACGCCGAGGTCGTCGACGTCGATGAGCAGCCAAGGGCCGTCCGGGGCCGGGTGTCGGACGAGTTGGCCGAGGTGGAGGTCGCCGTGGCAGAGGGTGGTGCTGTCGGGCTGGGGGGCCTCGGCGCGGGACCAGGCGGGGAGGGTGTCCCAGGCGCGGAGGACGGATGGGGTGGCGGTGGTCGGTTCTGTGGCGGCGGGGCGTTCTGTGGCGGTCGTCCGATCCGTGGCGGCGGGCCGTTCCGTGGTGGTCGTCCGTTCCGTGGCGGCGGGCCGTTCTGGGGCAGTGCGTTCTGCGGCGGTGACGGCGCGGAGGCGGGATATCGCCCGGGCGGCTTTGGCGGGGCCGCGCATGGGGGGCAGCGCGGCGGGTGCGGGGGCGCGGTGGAGGCGGGCGAGCAGGGTGGCGGCTGCTTCCCACGGGGCCGCGTCGGGGTCTGCCGGGTCCACCGGGGTGCCGTACGGCCAGAAGGTCACGAGTCTGCCGTGCAGGTCGACGGGCGTGGGGGTGAGCGGGGGCAGGAGGAGGTCGGGGAGGTGGGCGGCGGTGGTGAGGCGGGGGGTCAGGTCGGTGGGGGTGAGGTCCGGGGCGTGGGCCTTGGCGACCGTGTCGGCGTGGCGGACGACGGTGGCGTCGGGGCGGTCGGCGAGCGTGACGGGTGCTCCGCAGGGACAGGTGGTTGTGCGTGAGTGGGCGGCGGCCTCGGCCTGTGCGGTGAGGGCGGGGAGGAGGGGGTTGGGGGTCACTGGGGTCCCTTGGGTGCGGATGCGTTGGGGGGAGGGTACGTGGCGGGGGCGGCAGAGGTGTGTTTTCTCGCCCCCGCCGCCCCTACCCGTCCCGTCCTCCAGGGGCTCCGCCCCTTCGACCCCGGTTGCTTTCTGGGGGCTGCCGCCCCCAGACCCCCGCTTCGGCCCTGAACGGGCCTCGTCCTCAAACGCCGGACGGGCTGACATGCCGGGACCGGCGCCGAGAAGTCACCCTTGCCCACATCACGCCCCCTGCGGGTGGGCGGGGGATCGGGACGGTGGGGACCTCCTCCTCGAACACCCGGCGGGCTGCCGTCGGCACCCCCGTACAAAAGCAATGCCGGCGCAGCTCCCCAGCTGCGCCGGCATTTTTGCCGTCCGCCGCACCCCCGTCCCCACGGGGTTTCATGGGTGGATGTCCCCGCCCGGACCGCTCTTCCGGGCCTGGGGTCGCCGCTCAGCGCCCCAGCATCACGCCCACGGACGACGCCTGTGTGGCCACTGCCTCCCAGCCGTCGAAGACGACCAGGAGCAGGACCGCCAGGGGAAGGGCCATGAGCGTCGCCACCAGGGGGTGGCGGCGGCCCTGACGGCGGGGGCGCAGCATGGTGCGCTCCTGCATGCGGAGCAGTGTCCGCGGTGCCGTCTGGGCCATGGTCCCTCTCCTGACCTGTGTCAGTTGTCGTTGGCAGCGGCGGGTGTCTGACCTCGGGGGACGAGTGCTGCACCCGCCGCTTGACCTCAAATCTAGGCGTCCGACCACCCCCGGCACGTCATGCCCTCGTACCGATTGCCGGGCCTCCCGGAGGATGAGCCACGACGCGCGGAGTACTCCCCTGGGTGGAGACGAGGTCCTAGGTCTCGGGGTCTTCCCGGAGGGGATGTCCGGCGTGCCCTGCTTTCTCCGGGCCTCGCTCCGGGCCCTACGCCGGGTCCTTCTCGGAGCTGTCCTCGCGTGGCACCGGCTGTTCGACCAGCGCCAGGACCCGGTTCGCCATGAAGCGGGCCGTACGCACGACCGACCCGTTCCTGGTGACTTCGCTCACTTCCACGACACCTCTGCGCACCGCCGTCTCCACCCGGCGGCCGGCCCTGCTCGCCACCACCTCGTATGTGCGCGTCGTGTCCCCTGCGTCCACGACTATCTCCACGCGATCACCCTTCACGGGCTCAATCCCCCTTCTGCGACGGCTGGTTGGGGGCAGGGCAGGGCGTAAGTAGCCCTGCTCAACCGCCCCCTGACCACCCTTCAAGTCTCCCACCCACCACTGACAATCCATCGCCCCGAGAGGGCGCGGCCTCTGCGCACGGCGGCCCGTGGAAACGTAAGCTGTGGCTCGTCAGACGGACCGGGCAGCGGGGATGAACATGGCGATGATGCGCCTGAGGCGCGAGGACCCGCGCGTCGTCGGCTCGTTCAGGCTTCACAGACGCCTCGGCGCGGGTGGCATGGGCGTCGTCTACCTGGGCTCCGACAAGAAGGGGCAGCGGGTCGCGCTGAAGGTGATCCGGCCCGACCTGGCGGAGGATCAGGAGTTCCGCTCGCGGTTCGCGCGTGAGGTCTCGGCGGCACGGCGGATTCGCGGCGGCTGCACGGCCCGGCTCGTGGCCGCCGACCTCGAGGCCGAGCGCCCCTGGTTCGCCACGCAGTACGTGCCCGGCCCCTCCCTGCACGACAAGGTCGCCGACGCGGGCGGGCTCGGCGCGGCCGAGGTCGCCGCCATCGGTGCCGCCCTGTCCGAGGGACTGGTCGCCGTGCACGAGGCCGGGGTCGTCCACCGGGATCTCAAGCCCTCCAACATCCTGCTGTCCCCCAAGGGCCCCCGGATCATCGACTTCGGCATCGCCTGGGCGACGGGCGCCTCGACGCTCACCCATGTCGGCACCGCGGTCGGCTCGCCCGGCTTCCTCGCCCCGGAGCAGGTGCGCGGCGCCGCCGTCACACCGGCTACGGACGTCTTCTCTCTCGGCGCCACGCTCGCGTACGCCTCTATGGCCGACTCTCCCTTCGGGCACGGCAGTTCCGAGGTGATGCTGTACCGCGTCGTGCACGAGGAGCCGCAGCTGCACGGCGTGCCCGACGCCCTGGCTCCACTCGTACGGGCGTGTCTGGCGAAGGACCCGGAGGAGCGGCCCAGCACGCTCCAGCTGTCGCTGCGCCTCAAGGAGATCGCCGCCCGGGAGGCACAGGGCTTCTCCGACGTACGGCCGCCCGCGCCCCGCTCCGCCGAGGGGGACCGTCCGACCGGGCGGCTCGCCGACACCTACCCGGAGCAGCAGCGCGCCCAGCGACGCACGCAGGGCGCTCCCCCGCCCCGCGGCACCGGCCTGCCGCGCGGCAACGGCGTCCCGCGGGTGCCCGGCCCCGCGCGTGACGCGGGCGCGTCGAGGGGTGGCAGTGTCCCGCAGGGCGGTACGGCGTCGTCCCGGTCCGGTGCCCGGCCGGTGCCCTCCGCACGGAACGCCCCGCGCTCCGGCAACGGCAACGGCACCCGGCCCGCCCAGCGCAGCGGCACCGGCCGTCCGGCGCCCCGGAACACGGGGACCGGGCGGCGGCCCGCCAACCCGCAGCTGCTGCGGCAGCGGCTGTTCGTGTTCGTCGTGGTGACGCTGCTCGTCGCGCTCGGCATCGCCGCCGCGCAGGGCTGCCAGGGCCCGCAGCGGGGGCTCGGGGACGACGGGGACGTCGTACGGCAGGAGAACATGGATCCCGGCTACCGGCCGTTGGACGGAGACGAGATGTCCGATCGGTACGAGACCACGTTCGACATCTCCGATTAGCCGGGCCGCGCGGGCGTCACAGGCCGGGCAGGATCCGTTCGAAGAACTCCCGGTCACCGTCGAAGACCGGGTCCAGGGCCAGGAATTCCTCCGGTGTGACCCAGCGGGCCTCACCGACCTCGTCAGGGTCGGGGACCACGTCGCCGGTGTCAGCCCGTGCCGTCCACCAGTGGAGCCGGAAGCGGCCGTCGTCGGTCTCGGACTCCCAGACCTTCGCCAGGGGTACGACGGTGAGGCCGACCTCCTCGCGGACCTCCCGGACGACCGCCTCCCGCTGGGTCTCCCCCGGCTCGACCTTGCCGCTGAGGGGCTGCCAGTAGCCGGGGCGTGCGACGGCGGGGCCGCGGCGGATGGCGAGAACGTGGTCGGTGCCGCGGAGCAGGACCGCGACGATCGCCTCGCGCTGTGCCATCGCCGTACGGCCTAGATCTGGGGGCGGCCCGTGGCCACCGCGTAGAAGGCGACCGCGGCCGCCGCGCCGACGTTGAGGGAGTCGACGCCGTGGGCCATGGGGATGCGGACCCATTCGTCGGCTGCGACCAGGGCCTGCGTGGACAGGCCGTCGCCCTCGGCGCCGAGCATGAGGGCCACCCGGTCCATGCGGTGCGGGGCGGCCTCGTCGAGGGTCTTGGCCTTCTCGTCGGGAGTGAGGGCGAGGAGGGTGAAGCCCGCCTCGCGGACCGATTCCAGGCCCCTGGGCCAGGTGTCCAGGCGGGCGTACGGCACCGAGAAGACCGCGCCCATGGAGACCTTGACGCTGCGGCGGTAGAGGGGGTCTGCGCAGTCCGGGGAGAGCAGGACCGCGTCCATGCCGAGGGCGGCGGCCGAGCGGAATATGGCGCCGATGTTGGTGTGGTCGTTGACCGACTCCATGACCACCACCCGGCGGGCGCTCTGGAGCAGTTCGGTGGCGGTCGGGAGCGGCTTGCGCTGCATGGAGGCGAGCGCGCCGCGGTGCACGTGATAGCCGGTGACCTGCTCGGCGAGCTCCGGGCTGACCGCGTAGACCGGGGCCGGGAGCTCGTCGATGACGTCGCGCATGACGTCGACCCACTTGGCCGAGAGCAGCATCGACCGCATCTCGTAGCCGGCTTCCTTGGCCCGTCTGATGACCTTCTCGCCCTCGGCGATGAAGAGGCCCTCGGCCGGCTCGCGCTTGCGGCGCAGTTCGACGTCGGTCAGGCCTGTGTAGTCGGTCAGGCGCGGGTCGTCGGGGTCATCGACGGTGATGAGATCGGCCACAGGGTGATACTGCCTTGTCCTGGGTGCGGTGCCAACGGCTTGGCACGGTTGGGTTACCCGCGGTTACGAGAAGGGCTGACGCGGGGGTCACGCGGAGGGGTTCGGTCCTACGTTCACGACCTCGCCGATGACGATGACCGCGGGCGGCTTCACCTCGTGGGCGAGCACCGCTTCGGCGGCCGTGGCGAGGGTCGCGTCGACCCTGCGCTGGGCGGCCGTCGTGCCCTCCTGGACCAGGGCGAGGGGCGTGTCCGGGGACTTGCCGTGCGCGATGAGCGTCTCGGCGACCTTCCCGATCGTGCCGACTCCCATGAGGATCACCAGCGTGCCGGTCAGTTTGGCGAGGGACGGCCAGTCGACCAGGGAACGCTCGTCGTCGGGGGCGATATGGCCGCTGACCACCGTGAACTCGTGGGCGACGCCCCGGTGGGTGACCGGGATGCCCGCGGCGCCGGGCACCGAGATCGAGCTGGAGATGCCGGGCACGACCGTGCACGGGACGCCGGCCTCGGCCAGCGCCTGGACCTCCTCCATGCCGCGGCCGTAGACGAAGGGGTCGCCACCCTTGAGCCGTACGACCGACCTGCCCTGCTTGGCGTGCTCGATCAGCGCGTTGTTGATGGCCTCCTGGGCCATGAAGCGGCCGTACGGCAGTTTCGCCGCGTCGATCACCTCGACGCTCGGCGGGAGCTCCGAGAGCAGGTCGCGCGGGCCCAGGTGGTCGGTGATGACCACGTCGGCCTCGGCGAGCAGGCGGCGGCCGCGCACCGTGATCAGATCGGGGTCGCCGGGGCCGCCGCCGACCAGGGCCACTCCGGGGGTGCGGGTGCGGTGGTGGGGAGCCACGAGGGTGCCGTCGCGCAGGCCCTCGACGACCGCGTCGCGGATGGCGGCGGTGTGGCGGGGGTCGCGGCCGCGCGCGTCGGTGGTGAGGACGGCGATGGTGACGCCCTCGCTGTGGCCCGTGGCCGGGGTCCAGGCGGTGGCGGCGTCGGCGTCGTCGGAGCGGACGCACCAGACGCGGTGGCGCTCCGCCTCGGCCGAGGCCAGGGTGTTGGCTTCGGTGTCGCCGGTGGCGATCAGGGCGTACCAGGCCTCCGCGAGGTCGCCTTCCTCGTACGGGCGCTCGTGCCAGGTGAGTTCGCCCGCGTCCGCCATGGCCTGGACCGAGGGGGTCACCGAAGGGGACACGAGGTGGATGTCGGCGCCGGCCGCGATGAGGGTGGGGAGGCGGCGCTGGGCCACATGACCGCCGCCGAGGACGACGACCTTGCGGCCGGTGAGGCGGAGGCCTACCGGGTAGGCGGGGTTTTCGGCCATGAGGTGCGGCTCCTCTTTACGGCGGTGCGGTGGCCCTGACGTGCGGATTTTACGGGGCGGGCGGGGAAGGCGGCGCAGGTGTCCGGTGGCTGAGCGCCGTTGCCGGGTGCGGGTGCGCGGGTCTGCGCCCACCCGATCCGCCATGGGGGCACCTCCCAGGCCCTTGAGGCACTGGGGGGAGGAACTTCTCCCCAGCCCCACGGGCGGCGCCAAGCGCGGTGCGCATCGGCGGGGGACCCGGCGCTGTTGCACCGGCGCTGTTGTACGGGTCCCCCTCCCGCGCCGCGGCGACCGCTACTTCTCGGTTACCCCCGCCGAATCGAACGTCGCCACCTCGTGCATCGCCCTCGCCGTGCTCTGCACCAACGGCAGGGCCAGCAGCGCGCCCGTGCCCTCGCCCAGGCGGAGGTCGAGGTCGACCAGGGGGCGCAGGCCCAGCTTGTTCAGGGCTGCCACATGGCCGGGCTCGGCGCTGCGGTGGCCCGCGATGCAGGCGGCCAGGACCTCGGGGGCGATCGCGCGGGCGACCAGGGCGGCGGCGCCGGCGCTGACACCGTCCAGGATCACCGGGGTGCGCAGGGATGCGCCGCCGAGCAGGAGGCCGACCAGGGCGGCGTGTTCGAACCCGCCGATCGCCGCCAGGACGCCGATGGGGTCGGCGGGGTCGGGCTGGTGGAGCTCGATGGCGCGGCGGACGACCTCGGTCTTGCGGGCCAGGGTCTCGTCGTTGATGCCGGTGCCGCGGCCGGTCACCTCGGCCGCGTCTGTGTCCGTGAAGACGGAGATCAGGGCCGCCGACGCGGTCGTGTTGGCGATGCCCATCTCACCGGTGAGCAGGGCCTTGTTGCCGGCCGCCACCAGGTCGCGGGCGGTCTCGATACCGACCTCGATGGCCTGCTTGGCCTCCTCGCGGGTCATCGCGGGACCGGTGGTCATGTCGGAGGTGCCCGCGCGGACCTTGCGGGGCAGCAGACCGGGGGTCGCGGGGAGGTCCGCGGCCACGCCGACGTCCACGACACAGACCTCGGCGCCGACCTGGCCGGCGAACGCGTTGCAGACCGCGCCGCCGCCGAGGAAGTTGGCGACCATCTGGGCCGTCACCTCCTGGGGCCAAGGGGTGACTCCCTGCGCGTGCACACCGTGGTCACCGGCGAAGATCGCGACGGCCGCGGGCTCCGGGATCGGCGGCGGGCACTGGCGGGACAGGCCGGACAGCTGGGCGGAGATGATCTCCAGCATGCCGAGCGCGCCGGCCGGCTTGGTCATGCGCTTCTGCCGTTCCCAGGCCTCGCCGAGCGCCTTGGCGTCCAGCGGGCGGATCTGGGCGACGGTCTCGGCGAGCAGGTCGTGCGGCTCCTCGCCGGGCAGCGCGCGACGGCCGTACGTCTCCTCGTGCACGACCCACGACAGCGGGCGGCGCTTGGACCAGCCGGCCTGCATCAGCTCGGGCTCGTCCGGGAACTCGTCGACGTACCCGACGCAGAGGTAGGCGATGACCTCCAGGTGCTCGGGCAGGCCGAGGGCGCGGACCATCTCGCGCTCGTCGAAGAAGCTGACCCAGCCGACGCCGAGGCCCTCGGCGCGCGCGGCGAGCCAGAGGTTCTCGACCGCGAGGGCGGCGGAGTACGGCGCCATCTGCGGCTGGGTGTGGCGGCCGAGGGTGTGGCGGCCGCCGCGGGTCGGGTCGGCGGTGACGACGATGTTCACCGGGGTGTCGAGGATGGCCTCGATCTTCAGTTCCTTGAACTGCTTGGCCCGGCCCTTGGGGAGGGACTTGGCGTACGCCTCGCGCTGACGCTGGGCCAGTTCGTGCATCGTGCGCCGGGTCTCGGCGGAACGGATGACCACGAAGTCCCAAGGCTGCGAGTGACCCACGGAGGGCGCGGTGTGGGCGGCCTCCAGGACGCGCAGCAGCACCTCGTGCGGGATCGGGTCGCTGCGGAAGCCGTTGCGGATGTCGCGGCGCTCGCGCATGACCTTGAGCACGGCCTCGCGCTCGGCGTCGTCGTAGGCGGGCGCGGCGGGGCCGGTGGACTGACGTACTTCTTCCACTGCGGCCGTGCTCTCTTCCTGGGGGTCTTCCTGGTCGGCGGCCCGGGTGTCCAGGTCCTCCGCGTGCTGTACGAGGTCGGGGTCGGCCCCACGGGGTGCGGGGACCGTGGCGACGACAGGCGGTGCCTCCTCCACGGGGAGGACGATCGGCTGCGGCGGAGTCGGCGCGAGGTGCGGGGTGGTCGGCACCGAGCCGTCGACGGGGACGAACCGGCCCAGGGGCTGGTCGGGCGCGGGTTCCAGGGGGGTGCCGGAGGGGAGAACGGTCGTGGCGTCGCCGTCGGCACCGAACTCTGCGGGCCCGACGGGCTGTTGGGCCGGACCCTGGGGGTCGTGGGACGCCTGCGCGGAGTGGGCAGTGGGCTGGAGCTGCGGTCCCGCGGGTTCCGCGACGAACGGCTCGGGGACCTCGGCCGGTGCGACGTCCGCCGGGGACGGCTGCGGACCGGGCGATTCCGGGGTCGCCGGAGGCTGGGTGGCGGAATCCGGGGCGCCGGAGTCGGGGGTGGTGGTCGAGGCGGCGGCCGCGGCGAGCGGCTGGGGGGCCTCGGCCGACTCGGTGGGGATGTCCGAGGTCTGCTCGGCGGCGGGCATCCCGGCTGCCGGAACCGCGACGTCGGCGTCCGCTTCGGGGGCGGTCGTGGGTACGGCCTGTGCGGCGTGGGCCGCGTCGGCCTCCGCGGGCGTGCCGTCCTGGGCCGGCTGCTGGACCTGCGCGAGGTTCGGGTCCGCCACGGGCTCCGCGACCGGGGTGGAGGGCTCGGCCTCCTGCTGGAGGGCCTGCTCGGGGCCCGCGGGGTGGAGGGCCGGATCGGGGGTTACTGCCGCAGGTGCGTCGTGGGTGGCGTGGGGCGCCTGGCCGACCTGCTCGGCGTCCGCGGGCCCGGGAGCCGGCGCCGCTTCGGCTGCCGTCGGGCCGGGGACGGCTTCGGGGGTCGGCCGGCCCTGGGCCGGGGCGCCACCCTCGGCTGCGACCTGGGCGACCTCGCCCGCCGGGACGGCCTCGACGGCCTCAGGGGCCGGGGCGTGCTCGAGAGCGGGCCCTTCGCTGCTCTCGGCGAGAGCCTCGGGTCCGGCGGCGCCGGCAACCTGGTCGGCCTGGGCGGAGGGAGCTCCGGGGGTCTGCCCGGCCTCGGCGGAGGCAGCCCCAGGGGTCTGCTCGGCAGCGACGACGGGCGTCTCGGGCACCTGCACGGCATCGGGAGCGGGTGCCGCGAGGGCCTGCACGGCTTCGGGAGCGGGTGCCGCGAGGACCTGCTCTGCTTCAGCGTTGGGTGCTGCGACGGCCTGGTCAGCTTCAACGGCGGGCGCTGCGAGGGGCTGCTCACCCTGAGCGGCGGGCGCTGCGAGGACCTGCTCGTTTTCAGCTGCGGGCGCTGCGACCGCCTGCGCAGCCTCAGGCGCGGCCGCCTCGGCGACGTGCACCGCCTCGGCCGCAGCAGCCTCGCCCTGCGGCGCGGCCTCGGGTACGGCCCCGCCGGGAACCTGCGCGGCCTCGGCTTCGGGTGCCTGGGCGCCCGCAACCACGGTGTACGCGCCCTCGGCAACCGGCACGCCCTCAGCGCCCGGCACGCCGGCCGGAATCTGCTCAGTCTCTACGCGCTGCCCGTCCTCGGGCGCGTCGCCAACTCCCGGGTCCTGTACGGCGTCCGGCTCGCCCCCGCTCACCGGGACCTCCCCGCCGCCGGCGTCGGACGGAGTCACCTCGACCGAAGGGGCACCTGAATCGGCACCGGCCACAGCTGCCGCGTCAGCTCCGGCCCCGGCCGGAGCGGCGGCCGCGACGGTCGGGCCGTCCGCGGTCTCCGCCGACTGAGCGACGTCCTGGCCATGCGCGGCATGGGCACCCGGAACCTGCGCTTCGACGCCCGGCTCCCTGGCACTCGCGACCGGCCCCGTTCCCGGAACTTGACCGCCGTCCGCGCCCGGCTCCACACCAACGACCGATTCCGCGTCAACGCCCGGCACGCCATCACCGGCCGCGGGCACCTGGCCGCCGTGCATGTCGTCCTGCGGTACAGCCACACCCACCGAGGCACCTTGCGGGACCTCCGAAGCCGCAGCCTGCGCAGCACCCTCCGCGCCCACGGCCTCCGTGGCCACCCGCGCCACCACCGCCTGCGCGGCGCCCACCGGCTGCCCGGCCGGGACAACCGTTTCGGCAGCCGCCGCCTCGACACCCGCCGGCCCGGGGGCCGACGCGCCCCAGGGGGCGGCCGTCTGCGGGGCCGACGCCTCGCGGTGCTGCGGGAGGTCGAGGTACTCGGGACCGGTCGCCCCGGGGTGGCGTGCGGGTACGCCCACGGCGCCGCGGTCGGCGAGGGAGCGCACCGGGCTGGCGGAGGCGTCGGGGATGGGCGGACCGAGGTGGAGGGGGCGCCGGGGTGTGATGGGCGGGATCGGCGTCGACGGGGCCGAAGGGTTCGGCAGGCGGACCCCGCTGAGGTCGACCGAGCCGCTGTCGCGGCCGGACATCTCGTGCGGGCCCGGCTCGTGGACGGCCTCGAGGACCGGCTCCGGCGCGGGCGGGGCGACCTCGTTGCCCCAGGCGCCCTGGGAACCGGGCAGCAGCAGGTCTTCGTCCTCGGCGGTGGTCTCGGAGAGGTAGGTGTACGCACCGTGCCCCGCGGGGGCGCCCGGCTGCTCCACCATGCCTGCGCTCTCCGGCAGTCCCTCGCCCGGGACCTGGCCGGTGTCGGTCATGCGTACCCCTCGCCCATCGGTTAGTGCTTCTACGACCAGCTCACCCGGGAACGGCGCACCGACCGCCCCCGCAGTGAAGAACGAGCGTGCGTGCCCAGCGGCACGAACGACCCGCCCAAAAAAGGCGACAAAGCCATTGAGAGGCATTGTCCTGGCCATTCGGCCGTCGCGACAGGTTGATCCGCGACAGTCCGCTGTGGACTGCGCCACGTTGCGCGTCCACCGGTTCCGCCGTACCACACGCACCCCAAACGGGGCGTGTTTTTCCGGACATTGACCGACGAAGCGCCGGGCGACCGAGTGCGGTACAACGATCGGCCAGCCTACCGCGAGCGGTACGACAACAGGATCACCGGGACAGGTACGCGGTCATACCGCACGGTCGGGCAGAACCCCGCTGAGCAGGAACGCGACCGTGCGCTCCCGCTCCGTCCAGGCTCGCGTGTCGAGATCCACGGACTGCAGGAGCGCGCACTCCACGTCGTAGCCGTGCTCGGTCAGATCGCGGCCGACGAGTTCGGCGGCGTCGCGGGTCGCGGCGTGCGTGACTATGCGCTGCGGTCGCCGGTCGGCGACGGCGGACACGACGGCGGCTCCCCCGCCGCCGACGCGGACGACGTCCGGTTCGGGGAGGTTCTCCAGGACGTGCGGGGCCATGCCGTGGACGATCTGCAGCTGGACCCCGAAGCCGCGCGCGTTGGCCTCGGTGCGCTGGCAGGCGCGCGGGTCGCGGTCGACGGCGATGACGGCGGCGCCGGCCCGGGCCGCCTCGGTGGCGAAGGCGCCGCTGCCGCAGCCGATGTCCCACACGAGGTCACCGACGCGCGGGCCGAGCCGGGCGAGTTGGGCCGTGCGCAGCGGTTCCAGCTCGCCCTCGCCCATGAGTCCGCCGTAGGACTCGGCGGGCAGGGTCCAGCCGCGCGGCGAGGCGGACGGGTCGCGTCCGGCGATCCAGCCCCCGGACTCCCCCGCGCCGGCCCGGCCGCCGATGACGATGACGACGTTCGGGTCGCGCCACGCGTGGTCGGGGGCCTTGTCGGACGTGACTACGGTGACCTGCTCGCGTTCGGTGCCCAGTTCCTCGCAGATGACGAAGGTGCGGTGGACGCCTTCCAGGAGCAGGCCGAGTTCGGCGGGTCCGGCGCCGGGCGAGGTGAGGACGGCGACCTTCGTGTGGGCGCGGCACACATTCACCGCGCGTCGCAGGGTACGACGGTGTGCGACGACCACCTGTGCGTCGTCCCATGGCATGCCGGCCCGGGCGAAGGCGGTGGCGACCGAGGAGACGGCGGGGACGACCTCGACCTCCAGGCCGAACTCGGGCGCGCGCAGGGTCCGTACGACTCCGAAGAAGCCGGGGTCGCCGTCGGCGAGGACGACCGCGGTGCCGCGGTGGCCGGCGATGCGGCGGGCGGCGAGTGCGGTGCTGCCGAGGCGGATGCGCTCGGCGGCGGGCGGCACCTCGGGGAGCGACAGGTGGTGGGCGGCACCGGCCACGAGCGTGGCGGCACCGAGGGCGGAGCGTGCCGCGGCGGTCAGCGGCGAGCCGTCCCAGCCGATCACCGTGACGCGGTCGGCCATCGTCCTCAGTCTCCAGGGTTTGCGCAGGTCGTCGTGGTGCTGCCCGAGGGGCAGGCTCCGTGAGGGTACCTGGTCGCCGTTACGGCACCACCCGTGCCCGTGGGTCCCTCTCCCGTCAGTTCCACTGGTCGAACGAGGTGAAGCCGCCGGTGTCGGCCAGTTGCTCGCCGGCTCCGTCGAGGTCCTCCGGGAGCAGGCTCCACACGATGAAGTCGGTGCGTACGTCGACCCAGGTGCCGTCGTCCCTGCGGACGTGCGCTATGCACGCGTTGCGCAGGACGCCCTCGCTGATACAGCCGATCTTCTGGGCGACCTGCTGGGAGGCGGTGTTGTCGGCGGCCGTGCGCAGTTCGATGCGTTCGAACTTCTGGTCGTTGAACAGCCATTGGGCGGTGGCCAGGGCGGCCTCGGAGGCGTAGCCCTCGCCGCGGGCCCAGGGGGCGACTATGTACGACAGTTCCGTCGACCGCACATGCCAGTTCGTCTTGGCGAGCTGGACGACGCCGACCAGGCGCTGGGTGAGGAACTCGGTGACGGCGAGGTCGAGTCCTCGCCCGGCCGCCCGCTCGGTGGGGGCGTAGTCGGTGATCCAGGTGCGGGCGCCGTCCTCCGTGTAGGGCTGGGGGACGTCGGTCCAGGCGCCGACCTGCTCGTCGTTCATCATCTCGGCCAGCGCCGGCACGTCGTCCTCGTCGAGGGGGCGCAGCACCAACCGCTCCGTGCTGATGGAGATGTTGGGGAAGGTGCTAGTCATGCGCCGCTCCGTAACCTTCGGAAAACCTTCAGGGCTGCTGAACTGCCCAGCATGCAGCATGAAAGCACTGAACCGCACGACAGGGTCCACTCCAAGTGAGCGAGTGGACCCTGTGCGTACCGATACGCCGTATACGCGCCGTCAGCCCGACGCGACCGGCAGGACCGAGCCCTTGTACTTGACCTCGATGAACTTCTTCACCTCGGAGGACGTGAGGAGCTTCGCGAGCTTGCGCACCCGCGGGTCGTCCTCGTCGCCCGTCTTCACGGCCAGGAGGTTGGCGTAGGGGTTGTCCTTCACCGACTCCAGCAGGATGGCGTCCTCGGTGGGGCTGAGGCCGGCGTCCTGGGCGTAGTTGTTGTTGATGACCGCCGCGTCCACGTCGTCGAGCGAGCGCGGCAGCTGGGCGGGTTCGAGCTCCTTGAACTTCAGGTGCCCGGGGTTGGCGGCGATGTCCGCCGGGGACGCGTCCGTGCCCGCGCCCTCCTTGAGCGTGATGACGCCCTTGGAGGCGAGGAGTTTCAGGGCGCGGCCCTCGTTGGTGGTGTCGTTCGGCACGGCGACGGTGGCTCCGTCGGCAAGCTTGGTGACGTCGGTGACCTTGTTCGAGTAGACGCCCATGGGCGGCAGATAGGCGTCGACGACCGGGACCAGGTCGGTGCCCTTGGACTGGTTGAAGTCGTCCAGGTAGGGCTTGTTCTGGTACAGGTTCGCGTCGAGCGAGCCCTCCTGGAGCGCGGTGTTCGGCAGGACGTAGTCCGTGAACTCCCTGATCTCCAGGTCGAGGCCCGCCTTCTCGGCGAGGTTGTCCTTGATGTACGTCAGGACCTCGCCGGCCGGGACCGCGGTGGCGCCGACGACCAGGGTGTCGTCGGCGGCGCCACCGGAGGAGCCCGAGCCGCAGGCGGTGAGGGTCAGGCCGAGTGCCAGCGTGGCCGTCAGCGGTACGGTGCTGCGCTTCATGTCGGTCAGAAGGCCGCGACGACGGCGCCGTCGTACTTGTCCTCGATGAACTTCTTCACCTCGGGCGAGGTGAGCAGCTTCGCGAGCTTCTGTACCCGCGGGTCGTCCTCGTTGCCCTCCTTCACGGCGAGGAAGTTGCCGTAGGGGTTGTCCTTGGGCGACTCGGCGGCGATGGCGTCCTTGGCCGGGCTGAGGTCGGCCTCCAGCGCGTAGTTGCCGTTGATGACGGCGGCGTCGACGTCGCCGAGGGAGCGCGGCAGCTGGGCCGCCTCGAGCTCCTTGAACTGGAGGTTCTTGGGGTTGGAGGCGATGTCCTTGGGGGTCGCTTCGTAGCCGACGCCCGCCTTCAGCTTGATCACGCCGTTGGCTTCCAGCAGCTTCAGCGCGCGGGCCTCGTTGGTGGTGTCGTTCGGCAGGGCGATCGTGGCGCCCTTCTTGAGGTCCGTGAGCTTCTTGACGCCCTGGGAGTACAGGCCGAGCGGCTCAAGGTGCACCGTGGCGTTCGGCACGGCCACGATGTCGGTGCCGTTCTTCTTGTTGAAGTCGTCCAGGTACGGCTGGTGCTGGAAGTAGTTGGCGTCGACCTCACCCTGCTGGACGGCCGTGTTCGGCAGCGTGTAGTCGGTGAACTCCTTGATCTCGAGTTCGAGGCCGGCCTTCTTCGCGAGGTTGTCCTTGATGTAGCTGAGGATCTCGCCCTGCGGGGTGGGCGTGGCGGCGACCGTCAGCGTGCCGCTCGCGTCGCTCCCGGAGTCCTTGTCCGAGCCGCAGGCGGTGAGCCCGAGGGTGAGGGCTCCGGCGGCGAGGGCGGCAGTGGTGATCTTGGCGGTGTTACGCACGAAAAGTGCCTTTCCTTATGGGTGATGCGACCCCGCGTCGGGTGTGCGGGGAGTTCTGGGGGCTGTGCCGGTGCTCAGGCGCTCTTGCTCGTCGCCGTGGACGCCTTCAGCAGCCGCAGCTTCGGCGCCGCGCCCGAGCGGCCGCCGCGGCGGTGCAGGGAGCGGGCCGCGTAGTCGCCGGCGAACTGGATGAGGGAGATGACGACGGCGAGGACCGCGACGGTGAGCCACATCAGCTCGGTCTCGAAGCGCTGGTAGCCGTAGCGGATGGCGATGTCGCCGAGGCCGCCGGCGCCGACCGTGCCGGCCATGGCCGAGTAGCCGATCAGGGCGACGATCGTGGTCGTGGTGCTGGCGATGAGGGACGGCAGGGACTCCGGTACCAGGACCTTGCGTACGACGGTCCAGGTGTTGCCGCCCATGGACTGCACGGCCTCGACGAGCCCGCCGTCCACCTCGCGGACAGCCGTCTCGACGAGGCGCGCGAAGAACGGGATCGCGCCGATCGCGAGCGGCACGATGGCGGCCTCGCGGCCGATGGTGGTCCCCGTGACCCAGCGCGTGAAGCTCATCAGGGCGACCATCAGGATGATGAACGGCATCGACCGGGCGACGTTCACGATCTGCCCGATGACCTTGTTGGCGAGGACGTTCTGCAGGAGCCCGCCCCGGTCGGTGAGGACGAGGAGGACGCCGAGCGGGAGGCCGCCGACGACGGCTATGAGGGTGGACCAGCCGACCATGTAGAGGGTGTCCCAACACGCCTGCTCCAGCAGGGGCTGCATCTCGGACCAGGTCACTTGGCACCTTCCTTGACCAACAGGGGCTCATTGACGACGTCGATCTGCAGGCCCTGTTCGCGCAGGAAGCCGATGGGTACGACGTTGTCCTCGTAGCGGCCGGGCAGTTCGATGCGCATCCGGCCGACCTGGAGGCCGCCGACGGTGTCGATGGCGGCGCCGAGGATCGAGATGTCGATGTTGTAGGTGCGCGAGAGCTGGGAGATGACCGGCTGGGTGGCCGCCTCGCCCTGGAAGGTGACATCGACGACGGTGCGGTCGTCGCCGGTGGCCTCGCCGTCCACCGGGAAGAGGGCGGCGGCCAGTTCCGATCCGGGGGTCGCGAGCAGCTCGCTGACCGTGCCGGACTCGACGATGCGGCCCTGCTCCATGAGCGCGGCCGAGTCGCAGATCGACTTCACGACGTCCATCTCGTGGGTGATGAGCAGAACGGTCAGGCCCAGCTGCCGGTTCAGGTCGCGCAGCAGCTGGAGGATGGAGCGGGTGGTCTCCGGGTCGAGGGCGCTGGTCGCCTCGTCGGAGAGCAGCACCTTGGGGTCGCCGGCCAGGGCGCGGGCGATGCCGACGCGCTGCTTCTGACCACCGGAGAGCTGGGCGGGGTAGGCCTTGGCCTTGTCCGACAGACCCACCAGGTCGAGCAGCTCAAGTGCCTTGCGGGAGCGTTCCTTCCCGGACTTGCCGAGGATTTCCAGCGGAAGCTCGACGTTGTCCTGGACCGTCCGGGAGGACAGCAGGTTGAAGTGCTGGAAGACCATGCCGATACGGCTGCGGGCCTGCCGGAGTTCCTTGCCGGCCCGGGGCCCGCGCCCCGCGAGGGCGGTGAGGTCCTGTCCGGCGACGGTCACCGTCCCGGCGGTGGGGCGTTCCAGCAGGTTGACGCAGCGGATGAGCGAGGACTTGCCGGCGCCGGACTGGCCGATGACGCCGTACACCTCGCCTTCGCGGACATGCAGATCGACGCCGTCGAGGGCGGTGACCTCGCGACCGCGCGAGCGGTAGACCTTGGTGAGGCCCGATGTGGTGATCACTGGGTTTCCGTCACTGTCGAGTGCGCGGCGCATCGTGGGCGCCGGGCACGGGGCATTCGTGGTCGAAGGCAGCCGGAACGCAGCACGGTTCTCGCAGGCGCGGTGGAACCGGAGTGGAGAATCGTGTGCGCGGGGCAGTGCTCAGTCATCGGTCCCGTACGCGGACGTACGGGCGGACATGAGCGGGCTCTCGCTTCGGGGCGCGAGGCTCAGGGTGGTGCAGGGGCCCTCTAGAAGGCGCACATTCGACACATACAACGAGCACCGGGCGTCATGGTCGCCTCGGTCGCAGCGGTGCGGCAGCTCGTCGTGGTCATGCGATCAGTAAACCAGACGTACGGTCCTTACCGACCGCCGCTGTCCGCATGCTGGACAGCGGCGGACAGTCGTCAGCCGCGGACGGAGATCTCCACGCCCCCGGCGGTGACCAGCGCCGACAGGGCGGACAGGTCCCGCACGACCAGGTCGGCATCGAGCTCGTGGGCCTGGTGGGTTGTGGTCAACGCCACGGTGGTCATGCCGGCGGCGCGACCGGCCGCGAGGCCCGCGGGGGCGTCCTCGAAGACGACGCAGTGGGCCGGGTCGACGCCCAGTTCCCGGGCGGCGAGGAGGTAGGGCTCGGGGTCGGGCTTGCCGCGGGTGATGTCGTCGGCGGTGACCATGGTCTTGGGGAGGATCCCGACCGCGTCGAGCCGGGCCTCGGCGAGCCGCCGGGTGGCGGAGGTGACGACGGCCCAGCGGTCGGCGGGCAGCGAGTCGAGGAAGGCCTTGGTGCCGGGCAGCAGATGCACACCGCCGTTCGGTACGTCCTCCACCTCCAGCGTCTCGATCCGTGCGAGGGCCTCCGGCACGATGTCGGCGGGCAGCAGGTCGGCGGCTATCTCGACGGCGGGCCGCCCGTGCAGCTCGATCCGGCCGAACTCCTCGGCGGTGATGCCGTACTCCTCGGCCCAGCGTGTCCAGCAGCGGTCCACGGAGGCGAGAGAGGAGACGAGGGTGCCGTCGTTGTCGAACAGGAGAGCGCGCGCGTGGATCGTCATGGTCTAGACCCTACGGGGCCGTGGGAGCTTGCCCGACACGGCCTCGGGCGTCGATCATGCCCGCGTGAGACCGGAGGTACAGGCCTTCGTGGCCGACGGACCGCTGCCCGACACGGACGCCGAGGGCGACGAGATCGACCGGCGGGTGGACGCACGGCCCGGCCCGCGGCCGACGAGAACGAGTGGCGGCACCGGCTGTGGCGGCGGGCCGTGAACGGTGGTCTCGTCGCCGACGGGGCGGGCGGCTGACGGGCGGGGGCGGCCGCATCAGGCCTTTTGGACCGTAATAGGCTCGCCACATGCTTGATGCCCTGACGCTGGTGACCGGTGTCGCCGCGCTGCTGCTCGCCGCCTGGTGCGGGTGGGCGGCATACCGTGACCAGCCGACGAAGGACTGGCACTTCATCGGGATGGCCGTGGTGACGGTGCTGACCCTGGTGCAGTTGGTGGCCGGGATCGTGCTGCTGGCGCAGGGTGAGAAGCCGGAGCAGGGCACGACGATCTTCGTGGCGTATCTGCTGGGCGCGTTCGCGTGCGTTCCGGCCGCCGGGTTCATGTCGCTGGCCGAGCGCAGCAAATGGGGTTCGGTGACGGTCGCCGCCGGCGGTGTGGTGCTGGCCGTGCTGGAAGTGCGGCTCTATGACATCTGGGGAGGCTGAGGTGGCCGTGACGGAGGAGAAGCCGACCAGGACGCGGCTGATCAGCGGGCCGGGGATGTTGCTCGTCTGGCTGTACGGCGTGATGGTCGTCGGGGCCGTGTCGCGATCGGCGTACCAGATCGCGACGGAGTTCGACCGGGCGCCGCTCGCCTACTCGCTGTCGGCGGTCGCCGGTCTCGTCTACGGCTTCATCACGTACACCCTTGTCAGGGGCGGCGAAAAAGCCCGCAGGGCGGCGCTGGTCTGCTGCGCCGCCGAGCTCGCGGGCGTTGTGGTCGTCGGCACCTGGACGCTGGTGGAACCCTCGGCGTTCCCCGACGCGACCGTCTGGTCCGACTACGGCATGGGGTATCTGTTCATCCCCGTCCTGCTGCCCCTGTCGGCCATGTACTGGCTGCGCAAGGCACGCGCCCGGTAAGGGAACTCAAGCAGTGGCGGCGTACGCCCCCGCCGGCTTCTCCAGGACGATCATCGGCACCCCGTCCGCGCCCTTCGACGTGCCCACCGCCTCGTAGCCCACCTTGCGGTACAGACGGAGGTTGCCCTCGCTGCGGTGGCCGGCCTCCAGGCGGAACCTCTTGGCACCGCGCTGTTCGGTGAGGGCGGACTCGGCTGCGCGCAGCAGCCTGGCACCGATGCCGTGGCCCTGGAGGCGGGGGTGCACGCAGAGCTTGCCGATGGCGGCGGCGCCGTCCGCGGTGACGCTGCCGCGGACCGAGCCGACGACCTCGTCGCCCAGCCGCGCCACGAAGACGCAGTCCCCGACGACCTCCGCGCGGACCGAGTCCAGGGTTTGGACCAGCGGGTCGATGCGGTAGTTGCCGTACAGCGCCGCCTCGCTCTGGAAGCACAGGTACTGCAGCCTGAAGATCTGCTCCGCGTCCTGCTCGGTCGCCGCCGAGATGGTCACGCTCATGCCCATGTGCGCACGCCCCTCGCTCACCTGATCGCCTGTTGTCCCTCACTCCTATCCCCGCGCTCCGCGGGCCGCAACCTCCGGTGTGAGCAAACGACGCAGACATCCCAGGCATCTGGAACGTTCTGGACCAAGACTGCCCTGTGAGATACCCAACTCCCCCGCGATTTCCCGGTATGTCAGGTCGTCCGGGGAGAGGAGGGCCTCCACGAGCGCGGGGCAGCGGCCGGGGAGTCGGCGGACCGCTTCGCGCAGGGCGCGGTGGCGGGCGGCCGTGAGGGCCAGGTGTTCCGGGTCGTGGGCACGCTCGTCCGCCGGCTCGCGCTCATACGGCCGTTCGAACCGCGTCGTACGGCGGCTGCGGCGCGCCTCGGCGCGAACGGCCCTGCGCAGCCAGCCCGGCGGGTCCACGGGCGGGCCGTGCGAGTCGAGGCGTTCGAGGAGGCGGAGCCAGACCGCCTGTTCCAGGTCCGCGGGCTCCGCTCCGGAGGCGGGTGCCTCGGCCGAGGCCTCGGCGGTGAGCAGGGGGCGCAGCACGGCAAGCAGGTCGTCCGTCATATGCGGCACGACGCGGCCGCCCGGGCGCGAGGTTGCCCGGGCGGCCGACGCTCACCCCAACCGGGGCGTGGGTCTCAGCCGTTGACGAAGTCCTCGCGGGCCAGCACGCCGGTGTCCGGATTGTCGGTGAAGACGCCGTCGATGCCGGTCGCGAAGTACGTCTTGTAGGCGCCGAAGACGTCGCCGTAGGCGTCCGGGTCGGTGCCCTTGCGGAAGTTCGCGGGCAGGAAGGGGTTCTCGTTGCGCATGGTCCAGGGGTGCAGGAGCAGGCCGACCTTGTGCGCGTCGTTCACCAGCGTGGTGGGCGTGGTGAGGTTGCCGTTCGCGTCCCTCGGGATGATCAGGTCCAGGGTGGTGCCGAGGCCCTGGGCGTAGGAGGCGATCTCGCGCAGGCCGGCCGGCTTGACCAGGTCGGCCACGGTGCGCGGGTCGCCCGTCTCGATGAAGTCCCAGGGGCGGGTGGTCGGGCCGGAGAGCAGGACCACGAGCGGGTTGTCGACCAGCTTGTTCAGGCGCTGGATGCTGGTCGGCTCGAAGGACTGGATGATGACCGGGGAGGTTCGCCGGTCCTTGCCGTGCTTGTGCAGCACCTTGGCGATCCGCTCCTCCAGGCCGAGGCCCAGCTTGCGGAAGTAGGTGGGGTGCTTGAGCTCGGGGTAGATCCAGACCTGCTTGCCGCGCTTGCGGGTCTGCTCGTCCTGCCACTTCAGGACCTCTTCGAAGGTGGGGATCTCCCAGCGGCCGTTGTAGAGGGTGTTGTGCGGGCGGTTGGCCGGGATGCGCTCGGTCGCGCGCAGGGTCTTCAGCTCGGCGAGCGTGAAGTCCTCGGTGAACCAGCCGGTGGTGGAGACGCCGTCGAGGAGCTTGGTCTTCTTGCGGTCGGCGAACTCGGGGTGGGCGGCGACGTCGGTCGTGCCGCCGATCTCCGGCTCGTGCCGGCAGACCAGGTGGCCGTCCTTGGTGGGCACGAGATCGCCCGCCTCGACGATGTCCGCGCCCATGTCGAGGGCCAGCTGGTAGGAGCCCAGGGTGTGCTCGGGCCGGTAGCCGCTGGCGCCGCGGTGGCCGATGATCGTCGGCTTGGGCAGGCTCTTCAGGCCACCGCCCCCGCCACCGTGCCGGGCCTCCGCCGCCTTCGCCGTACCGGACAGCCCCAGGACCGCGCCGCCCGCGCCGAGCACGGCCGCGCCGAGAAGCATCCGCCGTCCGGTCCCGCCAGCCTGCTCGTTCTCCTGCGTTCCCATGAGCGCCCTTCCTGCCCGTCCGTTCGACTTCTTCGTTCGGCTCCGCCTCCGGGGCGCGCCGTGGTGCGGGCCGATCCTAGGTGCGTGTACATGACGGACGGGAGACCTCCGGCGGAACGCGCGGGTGACGCTGGATGTCGTACGTGAAGGGAGTGATGACGGCCCGTCGGATTCGGTTCCCGGACACGGGGAACGCGTCCGGTATGCCCCGAGGGCGATGTCCGTCACACCGTGGCGGGCGCGTTACGTGCCGCCCTCGGCGCGCCACCGCAGGTAAACCAGCGTCAACAGTGCGTAAGACGTCGGTGAAGTCGGCGCACCCGATGTGCGGGATCCCGGGAACCGCGAGTATCGTCCTCACCTGCACAGACTTCTACGAATCCCTTGACACCGGAGGGCCCGTTGTCCCGCTTCGCGCTCATCAAGGCAGTGCTCGGACCGATCATGCGCCTGATGTTCCGCCCACAGGTGGAGGGCGCGGAGCACATCCCGGGCGACGGTCCGGTCATCCTGGCCGGCAACCACCTGACCTTCATCGACTCGATGATCCTGCCGCTGGTCTGCGACCGTCAGGTCCTCTTCATCGGCAAGGACGAGTACGTCACCGGCAAGGGCGTCAAGGGCCGCCTCATGGCCTGGTTCTTCACCGGTGTCGGCATGATCCCGGTCGACCGGGACGGCGGCCGGGGCGGCGTCGCGGCGCTGATGACCGGACGCCGGATCCTGGAGGAGGGCAAGGTCTTCGGCATCTACCCCGAGGGCACACGGTCCCCCGACGGGCGGCTGTACCGGGGTCGTACGGGCATCGCGCGCCTCACGCTCATGACCGGGGCGCCGGTCGTCCCGTTCGCCATGATCGGCACGGACAAGATCCAGCCGGGCGGGGCGGGTATGCCCCGGCCGCGCAAGGTGACGGTGCGGTTCGGTGAGGCGATGGAGTTCTCGCGGTACGAGGGGATGGACCGGGACCGTTATGTCCTGCGGGCCGTCACCGACTCCGTGATGGCGGAGGTCATGCGGCTGTCCGGGCAGGAGTACGTGGACATGTACGCGAGCAAGGCCAAAGAGGCGGCGTAACTCCTCGGCAGAGCTTCAGACGGCGGGCTGCACTTCGGGTGGCCCGCCGTCCGTGTGTTCAGACCCGGGCGCGGGAAACCACAGCACGAACGTCGAGCCCTCCCCCGCCCGCGAGAACAACCGCACCTGACCGCCGTGCCAGATCTGCCGGACGATCGCCAGGCTCAGCCCCGCACGCCGGCGCGGCGCAGGGCGTCGTGGTCGCCGATGACGGTGAGGCCGGGTGAGAGGCGGCGGCGCAGGGTGAGGCCGCGGTCGGCGGCGAGCGGGGCGAACTCCTCGCATGCCTCGTCGGCCGCTGCGGCCAGGTCGGCGTCGGCGAGGGCGGGCGCGTTGCGGCGGGCGGTGGCCAGGAGGCCCTCGACGAGCCGGGTCATACGGGTGGTCGCGCGGTCCACGCCGCGGGCCGCCGAACGGCGATCCTCGTCGTCCGACTCCTCGGCGAGCAGTACGGCGTCCAGGTTGGCGCGGATGTCGGCGAGCGGGCTGCGCAGTTCGTGCGAGGCGTCGTCGATGAGCTGACGCTGGGCGCGGAACGCCTCGTCGAGCCGGTCGAGCATGGAGTCGACGGTTTCGGCGAGGTCGCGCAGCTCGTCCTTCGGGCCCTTGAGGTGGATGCGCTCGGACAGGTCGGTGGCCTGGATCTCGGCGGCCGTGCGGGAGATCTCGTGTACGGGGCGCAGGGCGCGGCCGGATCCAGCCGACGGCGAGGCTTGCGACGGCGAAGGAGAAGCGGCGCAGCTGGCGAGCGTCTCGTAGTTCACGGCGGCCTCGACCTCCGCGACCTTGACCGCGTCGAACTCCGCCACCTCCCGGCCGTTGACGATCTCCGTCACGGAGAGCGGCTTGGTGACGGCGTGCGCCTCGCCGCTGCGCTCGACGGCGAGGTAGGTGCCGCCGAGGACGAGGGCGGTGAGGACGAAGAGGAGGGCCGGGGTACAGGACGGTCAGGCGGAAGCGGATGGTGTGCGTGAACGCGGGGAGCCGGATCCGCCGCCGCCGGACCGTGGGGGCTGGTCGCGCCCACGTGGCGGAGCCGCACCTCGATACGGCCCCGCGCCCCTAGGGTCGGCCGTCCAACCGTTGGCCGCGGAGGAGGAACCATGCTGCCAACGCTGCGGCGAGCAGTACGGCCGCCCCTGCTCCCGCCGCGACGGCGAGACCGTCGACGAAGGAACTGCGGGCCGCTTCCAGCATCGCCTCGGACGTCTGCGCCGGCATACCCGCCGCCGCCTCCACCGCGCCGCCCAACGACTCGTGGGCCTCCGCCGGTGTGCCCACCGGGCCGGAGAACCCGCGGTACACGCCGGTCACGATCGATCCCAGTACGGCGATTCCCATGGCCGCGCCCAGCTCGTACGCCGTTTCCGACACCGCGGACGCGGCGCCCGCCTGCTCCTTCGGCACGCTGGAGAGGATCACGTCCGACGTCACCGTGAAGGAGAAGCCCGCGCCGACGCCGACCACCAGCAGGGCGGCCCCGAGCAGGGGGTAGCCCGTCGAGCGGTCGATCACCGTGAGCACGGCCAGGGCGAGGCCGATCGCCGCCAGGCCGCCGGAGACCACGGCCCGTACTGAGTAGCGGCGGGCCACGCGGCCGGCGATCAGACCGGCCACGACCGCACCGATCGCGGCCGGCAGTTCGGCGAGACCCGCCTCCAACGGGCCCCTGCCCTGCACGAGTTGCAGGAACTGGGAGAGGAAGAACACCAGGCCGGACAGGCCGAGGATGGTCAGCAGGTCGGCGAGCACGGCGCCGCTGAAGCCACGGCGGCGGAACAGCCGCATGTCCAGCAGCGGGGTCGGCAGGGTGAGTTGGCGGCGTACGAAGCCGTACAGCGCGGCCGCGCCCAGCAGGCCCGCGGCGAGCGTGGCCCAGGTGAAGCCGTGGGAGGCCGCCTCCTTGACGGCGTACACCACACCGATCATGCCGACGAGCGACAGGGCGACGCTGATCAGGTCCCACGGACCGGGACTCGGGTTCCGGGACTCGGGCAGCAGCTTGATGCCGACGAGGACGAGGACCACCATGACCGGCAGGTTGATCAGGAAGACCGAGCCCCACCAGAAGTGTTCGAGCAGGAAGCCACCGACGATCGGGCCGACGGCCGTACCGGCGGAGGCGGTCGCGCCCCAGATGCCGATGGCGAGGCTGCGCTCGCGCGGGTCGTGGAAGAGGTTGCGGATCAGGGCGAGGGTGGCGGGCATCAGGGTCGCGCCCGCGACACCGAGCAACGCCCGGGCCGCGATCATCAGTTCGGGCGTCGTCGCGTAGGCGTTGAGCACGGATATCGCGCCGAACGCCGTGGCGCCGACGAGCAGGATCCGCTTGCGGCCCATGCGGTCGCCCAGGCTGCCCATCGACACGAGCAGGCCCGCGATCACGAAGGAGTAGACGTCGCCTATCCACAGGAGCTGGTTCCCGGTGGGCTTCAGGTCCTCGCTGATGTAGGGGGTCGCGAGGCCGAGGACGGTCGCGTCGACGGCCACCAGCAGCACGGCGAGGACGAGGACGGACAGCGCCAGCCAACGGCCGGGGCGCTTGGTCACCGCCTCGGTCGTGGTCGCCGGCTGCAGGGTGCTGGTCATGATTCCTCTCTCGGTTGTTCGGGTTGACGCAGTGCGCCGCCGAGCAGCAGCTCGACGATCATGTGGGTGAAGTCGTTGCGGGCGACCCTGCCCTCCGAGACCGCCCAGGCCCCGGAGGCCAGCAGGCCGTAGAGCGCCTCGGTGAGCCAGGCCGGGGTGAGGTCGATACGGAACTCACCGCTCTGCTGGCCGCGCCGGAACAGCGCGGCGATGCGGTCGTCGATGCGGGCCCAGCCCGCGTTCTGCTCCTCGCCCTCGAACAGCTGGTTCTCCGTGTAGAGGAACGCCAGCAGTGCGGCCGCGGGCTCGATCTCGCGGACCAGCCGGTGCACGGCGTCGCGCGCCGCCCCCTCGTCGGGGCGGGCCGCGTCCAGCGCGGCCTCGCACTCCGCGATGCCGAGCGACTCCAGCGCCCGTACGAGGGCGTCGCGCCCGGCGAAGTGCCGGTGCAGCGTGGCACGGCTGATCCCGGCCGCCTTGGCGACCTCGTCCATGGTGGCGGTGGATTTGCGGGTCAGCAGGGCTGCGGCGGTGCGCAGTACGTGATCACGATCGACGGCCATGAGACAAGAGTAGCGCATGTGAGACATTCATGTCTCACCGCGGGCATGGGTGACTCATGGCTGTCGATCAGCGGGGTGTGCGTCAGTGCCAGGGCAGCTGCCCGCGCCGCTCCCAGTACGCGCCCGGCTCCTCCACCAGCACGGCGAGCCGCTCCAGCTGGCCCTCGTCGAGGTCGACCACGGCGGCGTGCAGGTTGGACGCGAGCTGCACGGTCGTCGCCGCGCCGGAGAGGACCACGCCGACCCAGGGCCGGCGGAGGATCAGCGCGAGGGCGACGGCGTCGCAGCCCAGGGACGTTTCCTCCGCCACGGCCTTCAGCGCGTCCGGTGCGTGCGGGTCCGCGAGGCGTCCGTTGGCCATGCCCTCCTTCACGATCACCGTGAGCCCGGCGTCGTGGGCCTCGGCGAGGGCGGGGGCGGCCGAGGTCTCCAGGGCGTTGTACGTCGACTGGACGGTACGGAAGAGGGGCTCGCCGTCGACCGTCACGGCGAGGGCGGCACGGATCGCGTCGGCCTGGGCGGGGCCGCTGGTGGAGAAGCCGACGGTGAGACCCTGGGCCGCGGCCTCGGCGAGCCTGGCGTGGAGGTCCTTGTCGGTGAGGGCGGGGCTGTCCGGGGTCACCGAGTGGATCTGGTAGAGGTCGAGGCGGTCGCCGAGGAGGGCGTCGGACTCGGCGCGCTGGCGCTCGTACGTCTGGAGGCTGTGGTCCTTGACCTCGTGCTTCTCGGCGTCGGTGGTCCAGTCGGCGGTGTAGGTGTAGCCCCACTTGCTGCCCACGACGATGTCCTCGAGGTCGGGGCGGGCGTTCAGCCAGTCGGCGAGGAACTCCTCGGAGCGGCCGTAGGAGCGGGCCACGTCGAAGTAGCGGACGCCCTGGGCGTAGGCGGCGTCGAGGAGTTCGTGGGTGCGGTGGCGCAGGGCGTCGACGGTGCGCTCGGCCGGGAGGTCGTCCTCCCGGCCGAGATTGATGTAGCCCGGGCGGCCGACGGCGGCCAGACCCAGACCGATGTGCGCGGTGGGGGTGGTCGCGGCGGCCAGACGACTGAAGGGCATGGGGCGCTCCCTGCACGATCGGCGGAGGGGGGATCCGGCACCAATCTACCCAGCCCCGGGCGGTTCAGCCGGAGCCGACGCAGCGCGGGACGAAGGCCGGGTCGGCCGGTCCGTCGCGCTTGAGGGCGTTGAGCACCCAGCTCTCGACCAGCGGCGACTTGGTCGCCTGGTCGTGCTCGGTGATGTTCAACGGGCAGCGGTCCTGGAGCAGCACGTTGGTCACGTAGGAGGCGGGGCCGTCGAGGAAGGAGCTGGTGTAGGGCAGCACCACCTCGTCGTAGCGCGTGGCGATCGCCGTGTAGTCGGGGCCCACCGGGGCCTCCGGGTCGGCGTTGAGCTTCTGGAGGAAGTCCGAGCCGGCGGTCTGGTCGACGCACGAGGGGCAGACGGTGGCGCCGGCCACGAGGGCGAGCGGGTTGGTGGTGCCGTGGTTGGAGGGCACGATGCCGACGAGGTCGTCGACCTTGGTCGCGCCCCCGAGGAACTTCACGTAGTAGCGGGGCATCATGCCGCCCTGACTGTGGCCGACGAGGTCGGCCTTCTTGGCGCCGGTCGCGCCGAGCACGGCGTTCACGAAGTCGCGCAGCTCGGCCGCCGAGTCCGCGACCGGGGCGGTCTCCAGATCGCCGTACTCGAAGGAGAAGACGCAGTGACCGGCGTCCGCGAGTGCGGGCGACAGGGTCAGCCAGTTCTCGTACGAGGTCTTGAAGGTGCCGTTCACCAGGACCACGGGCTGCGGGTGGGCGGAGTCCGGCTTGCAGGACCAGTTGTTGGCGCCGGGGGGCGGCGTGTCGGCGGCGCCCGCGGGGGCGGTGAGCCCGAAGGCGCAGAGCGCGGCCATGACGGCGAGGGCGAGGAGGCGGACTGTTCGTCTTGTACGTCTTGCGCGCATGACGTCCCTTTCATGCTCGGCTTCGACCGGTCGGCGTTCGACAATGTCGACCGGAACCGGAATCGTTACTTCCGAGTAAGGGCAAGTCAAGGTTTCGGCCAGTGGCTGATTTCCTTCTGTTACCGAGCGGGCCGGGCAGCACGAAGGGCCCGGACGGAGGTCCGGGCCCTTCGGAGGACTGAAACGGGTCAGCTCTGCTTGGCCGTGGCCCACGCGTGCTGCGCCGCCACGTCCGCCTTGATCTCGGCCAGTTGGACAGCGACCGCGCTCGGCGCCGTACCGCCCCGGCCGTTGCGGGAGGCAAGGGCGCCCGGGACGTTGAGGACCGACCGCACCTCCGGCGTCAGATGAGCCGAGATCTTCGCGAACTGTTCGTCCGTCAGGCCGTCCAGTTCCTTGCCCTCGGCCTCGGCGACCTTGACGCACTCGCCGGCGACCTCGTGGGCGACGCGGAACGGGACGCCCTGCTTGACCAGCCACTCGGCGATGTCGGTGGCCAGGGAGAAGCCGGCCGGGGCCAGTTCCTCCATGCGCTCGCGGTGCACGGTGAGGGTCGCCATCATGCCGGTGAAGGCGGGGAGCAGGACCTCCAGCTGGTCGCAGGAGTCGAAGACCGGCTCCTTGTCCTCCTGGAGGTCGCGGTTGTAGGCGAGGGGCAGCGCCTTCAGGGTCGCGAGGAGACCGGTGAGGTTGCCGATCAGGCGGCCGCTCTTGCCGCGGGCCAGCTCCGCGATGTCCGGGTTCTTCTTCTGCGGCATGATCGACGAGCCCGTGGAGAACGCGTCGTGCAGGGTCACGAAGGAGAACTCCTTCGTGTTCCAGATGATGACCTCCTCGGCGATCCGGGAGAGGTTCACGCCGATCATCGCGGTGATGAAGGCGAACTCGGCGACGAAGTCACGCGACGCCGTGCCGTCGATCGAGTTGGCGGCCGACCCGTGCTCGAAGCCGAGGTCCTTCGCCACCGCCTCCGGGTCCAGTCCGAGGGAGGAGCCCGCCAGGGCGCCCGAGCCGTACGGCGACACGGCCGTGCGCTCGTCCCACTGGCGCAGCCGCTCGGCGTCCCGGGACAGGGACTGCGCGTGCGCGAGGACGTGGTGGGCGAAGAGCACCGGCTGGGCGTGCTGGAGGTGGGTGCGGCCGGGCATGGCCACGCCCGGGTGGGCCTCGGCGAGGCCGATGAGCGCGTCCTGGAGGTCGGCGATCAGGCCGCCGATGATCCGGGCGTGATCGCGCAGGTACATCCGGAAGAGGGTCGCGACCTGGTCGTTGCGGGAGCGGCCGGCGCGCAGCTTGCCGCCGAGGTCGGGGCCGAGGCGCTCCAGCAGGCCGCGCTCCAGGGCGGTGTGGACGTCCTCGTCGGCGATGGTGCCCACGAAGTCGCCCGCGGCCACATCCGCTTCCAGCTGGTCGAGGCCCGCGATCATCCGCGTCAGCTCGTCCTCCGTGAGCAGCCCCGCCTTGTGCAGCACGCGCGCGTGGGCACGCGAACCGGCGATGTCGTACGGCGCCAGCCGCCAGTCGAAGTGGACGGACGCGGACAGCTTGGCCAGGGCCTCGGCGGGACCGTCGGCGAAACGGCCGCCCCAGAGCCGTACGTCACCGCTGTTGCTGCTCACTTGCTGCGCTCCTCGGGAGGGTCTGGGTGTGGCACCGCCTCCCCGTGGCGTGAACGGGGAGGCGGTCGTCAGGTTAGTGCGAACTCACCACACAGTGACCTGCATGAGTATGCAGAGTTATGCATGATTCGTCAATCTGGACCCGTCACGGCAGCGCCTCGGCGGAAAATTCGCGTCGCCTTTGAACGCGAGAAACCGCTTACCCGTACCTCTCGCCGAACGCAGGCGCCGCGTTCGTAAACGACGACCACTCCCGAACCCGAGTGAGGCATCCGCATGTCCAGGGCTCTTCCGAAGTACAACAAGCGTCGCGTCGCGTTCATCGGCGGCGCCGCCGCGGTGGCGCTGTCCGGCACGGTGATCGCCGGCTTCGCCCTCGCCGGGGAGACGACATCGTCTTCGAAGAGCGGCACGAACGCCCGCACGCTGGCCGGCCCCGGCACCGTCTCGTGCCCGGACGTCGCTTCCCGACTGCCCGCGGTCCCGGCGACCGCGAAGGCGGAGGTCGACCGCAACCTCGCGCTGCTCAACACCCAGATCCAGGAGGCCAACAAGCGGCTGGTCGACACCGTGGGCCAGGGTGGGCCCAACTTCGCCCAGAACGCCATCGTCGGCCCGCTGAAGGACAAGCGCGTGGCGACGATCAACCGCATCGCGACGGCCATCGGCCGCACGGCCGCCAGACCGCAGGGCCTGGACGCGCTGGCGCCGTGCACCCTCAACGCGAACGGGAACGCGGCCGCCGCGACCCCGAAGGCGACCCCGACCAAGCAGGCCAGCGGCAACAAGGGGAACACCGGAGGCAACGCGAACACCGGCAATGCGGGGAACACGGGGAACACCAACGCCGTCGGCACCATCTCCTGCCCGGACGTGAGGTCGAAGCTCCCGGCGGTCCCCGCGACCGCGAGGGCCGAGGTCGACCGCAACCTCGCCCTGCTCAACACCCAGATCCAGGAGGCCAACAGGCGACTGGCGTCCTCGGTCGGCCAGGGCGGGCCCAACTTCGTCCAGAACGCCATCCTCGGCCCCCTGAAGGACAAGCGCGTGGCGGCGATCGACCGCATCGCCATCTCCATCGGCCGTACGGCGGCCAAGCCCCAGGGCCTGAACTCCCTGGCCACCTGCACGCTCACCAAGTGACGTGACCGGCACCGTGGCCGCCCCGCTGAACGCCGGCCGGGGCGGCCACGGACGTGCCAACCGGACGCCATAATTCCTTAGACAGGCGAACGACCCCCGTCCATAATCGGTGGACGTGGGAAAAACCTATGAGCGCATAGACGGCAGGCTCCGCACGTTCATCGAGGAGCAGCCCCTCTTCTTCACCGCGACCGCGCCCCTGTCCGCCGACGGGACGGTCAACCTCTCCCCCAAGGGTCTCAAGGGCTCCTTCGCGATCCTCGACGAACTCACCCTGGCCTACCTCGACTTCGCCGGCTCCAACGCCGAGACGATCGCGCATCTGCGGGAGAACGGCCGGATCACCCTCATGTGGTGCGCCTTCCAGGGCCCGCCCAACATCGTCCGGGTGCACGGCCGCGGTGAGGCCGTCTTCCGCGACGACCCGCGGTTCAAGGAACTGCTCGGCCACTTCCCCGACATCGACCCGGGCCTGCACGGCCTGCGCGCGATCATCGTCGTACGGGCCGAACTCGTCCGCGACTCCTGCGGATACGCCGTGCCCCTCATGACGTACGACGAGGACCGCGAGCTGCACGGCAAGCGGTTCGCGCGCGAGGACGACGACTCGCTCAGCGCGTACTTCACCAAGAAGGAGCACATCGCGACCAGCCTGGATGGCCTACCCGGGCTGCCGTTGCCGCTCCCCCCGTCTAGCGTCTGAGCCATGCGCCCCGGTGTCGTCGCCCTCGCGTCCGCGTCCCTCCTCGTGCTCGGTGCCGCGCCCGGCGGCGCCCCGCCGCAGCCGCTGCCCGCGCGGATGGCCGACACCGGGGGCGGCAGCCAGCTGATCACCGCGGTGGCACCGAAGGCCGGCTCGACGTCGGGGACGGTCACCTGGTGGGACCGGGTGGACGGGCAGTGGGTGAAGGCCGGATCGGCGACGGCCCGGTTCGGGGCGAAGGGGCTGGTCGAGGGGGCCTCTCGCAAGCAGGGCACGAACACGACGCCGACGGGGCTGTACGGGCTGCCGTACGCCTTCGGCAGCAAGGCAGCGCCGCGGGGTACGGCGTACAAGTACCGCCGCGTTCACCGGGACTCCTGGTGGTGCCAGGACGATGACTCCCGTGCGTACAACCGCTGGACCGAGCCGCTGGCGCGCGACTGCCGGGCCGCCGAGTCCGAGCATCTGATCTCCTACGGCGCGCTGTACGCGTACGCGCTCGTCATCAACTTCAACTACGCCCGTCCGGTCAAGGGCCGAGGGGCGGGGATCTTCCTCCATGTGAAGGGGCGTGGGGCGACGGCCGGTTGTGTGTCGGTGTCCGCGAACGCGATGAAGCGGATCCTCAAGTGGGCCGATCCAGGGCGCAAGCCGCACCTGGCGATCGGGACGATGCACGGGCCCACGGCGATCACCCGGTACTGAACCGGCACCGGGCAAGTACGGACCGAGCACGACTGAACACACGGGCCTCCCCGCACGTATCTCTGGGCCAAGGGACCACGTCAACCACGCACTCCCCTTGCTCCCGTCCCCGGAGGAACCGTGACCACCACGCTCGCGGGCGGCCGTGCCGCCCGACGCCAGACGATGCGCCGCATCCGCCCGCGCCGCTCCCCGGCCGTCCCGTTGGTGATCGCCCTATGGGCGGGCGCGGCGGCCGTGCTGTGGTTGTGGTGGGACAACACGCCGTCCCTCGCGGACAACACCGCCAAGATCCTCGCCGCGGGCCGGATCACCGGCCTGCTCGCCGGCTATCTGATGGCGCTCGTGGTGCTGCAGATGGCGCGGGTGCCCGCGCTGGAGCGGCGGGTGGGCTCGGACCGGGTCGCGCGCTGGCACGCGATGAGCGGCCGGTACACGGTCTGCCTGGTCGTCGCGCACGTCTTCCTCACCATGTGGGCGTACGCGCTCCAGGCCGGCAAGACGCTCGGCGATGTCGTGCAGCAGACGATCGACTCGGTCAACACGCTGCCGGACATGGGCAAGGCGGCCATCGGCACCGGGCTGCTGTTCCTCATCGCGTTCATCTCGATCGGGGGCATCCGCCGCCGGATCCCGTACGACACCTGGTACCACGTACACCTGCTCACCTACGCGTCCGTGTACCTGACGTTCTGGCACCAGATCACCACCGGCAACGAGTTCGCCGTCACCCCCGCCGCGAAGACCTTCTGGTACGGGCTGTACGCGGCCGTGACCGCGGCCGTCGTCTGGTACCGGATCCTCACCCCGATCCGCCTCAACCTGCGGCACCGGATGTACGTCGAGGCGGTCATCGAGGAGACCCCGGGCGTCGTGTCGGTGCTGATCGGCGGGCGCAAGCTGCACCGCATGGGCGCGGAGGCGGGGCACTTCTTCCGCTGGCGGTTCAAGGCGCCGGGCATGCGGTTCAGCTCCCACCCGTACTCGCTGTCGGCGGCGCCCCGCCCCGACATGCTGCGGATCACCGTCAAGGCGATCGGCGACCATACGTCCCGGCTGCGCGACCTCAAGCCCGGCACCAAGGTGTGGGCCGAGGGCCCGTACGGCGCCATGACCGCCCAGCGCCGCAGCCGGGGCAAGGTCCTGCTGGTGGCGGGCGGCGTGGGCATCACCCCGATGCGGGCCCTGTTCGAGACGCTGCCCGGCGCGGCCGGCGACATCACGCTGCTCTACCGGGCCAACAGCACCCAGGACCTGGCGCTGTGGGACGAGCTCGCGGCCATCGCCGACGAGCGCGGCGCCCGGCTGATGTACGCGGTCAACAGCCCCGACGGTGAACGGCCCGACATCTCGGCGGAGCGGTTGCAGCAGAAGCTGCCCGACATCGACAAGCACGACGTGTTCATGTGCGGGCCGGCCGGCTTCGCACAGGGCGTCTACGAAGCACTGCGCGGCGCGGGTGTGCCTGCCCGCCGCATCCATCACGAGTCGTTCGAGATGTGAGCGACGGGACTACGAGACTTCAAGACTTCAGGAGCTGTAGAAGCCATGAGGAAGAGTCACCCCATCCGGCGTGTCGTGCTGGCCGGCGCCGCCACCGTGTCCGGGATCGTGCTGCTGCTGTCGCTGAAACCGGCTTCCGACCCGGGTTCCGCGCAGGCGGCGGGGGTCGGGGCACCGCCGGCGGCCTCGGCCCAGGGTGGCGCCGCGGCGGCCGGGTCCGGCACGATCACCGGTGACGCGGCGCAGACCCAGTACGGCGCCGTGCAGGTGCGGCTGACCGTGGCCAACGGCAAGATCACCAAGGCCGAGGCGGTCCAGGCACCCAAGGGCGGCCAGAGCGACCAGATCACCGCCAACGCCGTGCCCAAGCTCAACCAGGCGGTGGTCGCCGAGCAGAGCGCGGACATCGACGCCGTGTCCGGGGCGACGTACACCAGCAACGGCTACAAGAAGTCCGTCCAGTCGGCGATCGACAAGGCGAACGCGAGCGCCGGCTCCCAGGGCTCGGGCGGCTCCGCCCAGGCCGCCACCGTCACCGGCGACGCCGTCCAGACGCAGTACGGCGCGGTCCAGGTCCGGATCACGGTCGCGGGCGGCAAGATCACCAAGGCCGAGACGGTCCAGGCGCCGAGCGGCGGCCAGAGCACCAACATCACCGCCAACGCCGTACCCAAGCTCAACCAGGCCGCCGTAGCCACCGGAACCGCCGACATCGACGCCGTGTCCGGAGCCACCTACACCAGCGCCGGCTACAAGGAATCCCTCCAGTCGGCGATCGACAAGGCGCAGGCGAGCGCAGGTTCGGCCCAGGGCTCCGGTTCCGAGGGTTCGGGCGGCGGCGCCCAGGCCGGCACCCTCACCGGCAGCGTCGTCCAGACGCAGTACGGGCCGGTCCAGGTCCGGATCACGGTCAGCGGCGGCAAGATCACCAAGGCCGAGGCGGTCAAGGCGCCGAGCGGCGGTCAGAGCACCAACATCACCGCCAACGCCGTACCGAAGCTCAACCAGGCGGCCGTGGCGGCCGGCAGCGCCGACATCGACGCCGTGTCCGGAGCCACCTACACCAGCGCCGGCTACAAGGAATCCCTCCAGTCGGCGCTGGACCAGGCCGGTGGCTGACACGGTGGCGGAACCGACACAAGCTCCCGCCGCGGTGCGTCATGCGGAGGAGGTCATGGGGACGGTCTTCTCCTTCGACGTCCGCGGCGGGGATCCCGGTGCCGTGCAGTCTGCACTGGAAGAGGCGGTCGCCGGACTGCACCGGGTCGACGAGGTGTTCAGCACCTACCGCGACGACAGCCAGGTCTCCCGGCTGGCACGCGATGAGCTGACCGTCGACGACTGCGACCCGGACGTCGCCGAGGTGCTCGCCCTCGCCGCCCAGGCGGAACGGATCAGCGAGGGCTGGTTCAGCACCAGGTACGAGGGCCGCCTCGACCCGACCGGCATCGTGAAGGGCTGGTCGGTCGAGCGAGCGGCCCGCCGCCTGGTGGACGTCCCCGGGGTGACCGGCGTGAGCGTCAACGGCGGGGGCGACGTGCAGCTGCTCGGCGTGCCCGGCCCCCAACGCCCGTGGCGCGTGGGCGTCTCCGACCCCCTGCGTCCGGGCGCCCTCGCGGCCGTCATCTCCGCCGCCGGGCTCGACGAACTGGCGGTGGCCACGTCCGGCACGGCGGAGCGGGGCGCCCACATCGTCGACCCGCGCACGGGGCGCTCCGCGGTGACGGACCTGGTGGCGGTGACGGTGGTCGCCCCGTCGGTGACCTGGGCGGACTGCTGGGCCACGGCGGCGTTCGCGATGGGCTCGCGCCAGGGTTTGCGCTGGCTGGAGTCCCTGCCGGGCGTGGAGGCACTGCTGATCACGGCGGGCGACGAGGTGCGGTGCACGGGGGGACTGGCGGCGCGGCTCGGCTGAGGGCTGAGCAGGGAGCGTGACGCTCACCCGCGCCGGCGGGGCGCCGCCCGCGCACACCCGTGCCGCCCCAGCGGCACGACAGCCCGCGGCCGGCGCGGGGCGGGACAGCCACCCGCAGCCGCGCCGGGCAGCTTGCGGCGCCGACGAGCGGCAACGCCCTCAGGGGCGCGGGCTGTATCGATGTGCGGCTCCGCCGCGTGGGCGCGACCAGCCACACCCGGTCCCGCAGTCGGCGAACAACCGCCACCACCCCGCTCAATGGCCGTTCTGAGCCAACCGCAGCAAGTGATCGGCCAAGGCCTGCCCACCCGTAGGGTTCCGGCTGATCAACAGCAACGTGTCGTCACCGGCAATCGTCCCCAGAATGTCCTGCAGCTCGGCCTGATCAATGGCCGAGGCCAAGAACTGCGCGGCCCCCGGAGGGGTGCGCAGGACCACGAGGTTCGCGGAAGCCTCCGCGGAGATGAGCAGCTCCTGCGACAACCGCCGCATCCGCTCTTCCTTCGCCGACTCCCCCAGCGGCGCCCGAGGGGTACGAAAACCCCCCTCGCTGGGCACCGCGTAGATCAGGTCGCCGTCGTTGTTCCGGATCTTCACCGCGTTCAGCTCGTCCAGATCCCGGGACAGCGTCGCCTGCGTGACGCTCAGCCCGTCGTCCGCGAGCAGCTTCGCCAGCTGGCTCTGCGACCGCACCGGCTGCCGGTTGAGGATGTCCACGATCCGGCGGTGACGTGCGGTGCGGGTCTGCGGCACGGCAGGCCCGGCGGCGCCGTTCGCCCCGTTGTGCTCGTGCTCCTGCGCATGACTCATCGTCGTCTCATTCTCCGGATCATTCGTCCCCGTCGGCCTCGTCCAGGATGCCGGGAAGGGCCTGAAGAAGCGCCTCCACTTCGTCGTCACCGAGGTTCAGCGGCGGCATGAGCCGTACGACATCGGGGGCGGGCGCGTTCACCAGGAAACCGGCGTCCTGAGCCGCCTGCTGCACCTTCGCGGCGAGCGGTTCGGTGAGCACGATACCCAGGAGCAGTCCCGCGCCCCGGACATGACCGATCAACCGGTGGTCGAGACCCTCGATCCCGTCGCGCAACTTCTCGCTCTGCCGCTTGACGTTCTCCAGCAACCCCTCGTTCGCGATCGTGTCCAGCACGGCCAGCCCCGCGGCACACGCGACGGGGTTCCCGCCGAAGGTGGTCCCGTGATGGCCGGGCTGGAGCAGCTCCGCGGCCCGCCCGAAGGCGACCGTCGCGGCCAGCGGCAATCCGCCGCCCAGCTGCTTGGCGAGGGTGACGATGTCGGGCAGCACGCCCTCGTGGGCCTGGTACTCGAACCAGTGCCCGGTACGGCCGATGCCGGTCTGCACCTCGTCGAGGACGAGCAGCGCCCCCGTCGAGGCCGTGATCGCCCGCGCCGCCTTGAGATAGCCGGCAGGCGGGACCACCACGCCGAGCTCGCCCTGGATCGGCTCGATGATCACCAGAGCCGTCTCCTCCGTCACCGCCGCGGCCAGCGCCTGGGCGTCGCCGAACGGCACGTGGGTGACGTCAGCGGGCAGCGGCAGGAACGGCTCGCGCTTGCCGGGCTGGCCCGTCATCGCGAGGGCGCCCATGGTGCGGCCGTGGAAGCCGCCCTCGGTGGCGACGACGTGGGTCCGCCCGGTCAGCCGGCCGATCTTGAACGCGGCCTCGTTGGCCTCGGCGCCGGAGTTGCAGAAGAAGACCCTGCCGTCCCGGCCGAAGAGCTGCAGGAGCCGCTCGGCGAGGGTGAGGGTCGGCTCGGCCATGAAGAAGTTGGAGATGTGGCCGAGGGACGCGATCTGCGTGCTCACGGCCTCGACGATCGCGGGGTGGGCGTGGCCGAGCGCGTTGGTCGCGATACCGCCGACGAAGTCGAGGTACTGCTTGCCCTCGGCGTCCCAGACCTTCAGGCCCTCACCGCGGACGAGAGGGAGCCGCGGGGTGCCGTAGTTGTTCATGAGCGAGCCCTGCCACCGCTGGGCGTACTCTGCGTTTGCCGCGGTCCCGGTCATTCGGCGTCCCCCTCAGGCGCGTCCGGCACGACCATCGTGCCGATTCCTTCGTCGGTGAAGATCTCCAGCAGGATCGAGTGCTGCACCCGGCCGTCGATGACGCGGGCGGTGGTGACGCCGCCGCGCACGGCGTGCAGACAGCCCTCCATCTTCGGCACCATGCCGGAGCTCAACTCCGGCAGCAGCTTCTCCAGTTGGGAAGCGGTGAGGCGGCTGATCACCTCGTCGCTGTTGGGCCAGTCCTCATAGAGACCCTCGACGTCCGTGAGGACCATGAGGGTTTCGGCGCCCAGAGCAGCAGCGAGTGCCGCAGCCGCCGTATCAGCATTGACGTTGTAGACATGTCCGTCGTCCTGGCTCCGGGCGATCGACGAGACGACCGGGATCCGGCCGTCGGCGAGCAGTGCCTCGATCGCGCCCGTGTCGATCGCGGTGATCTCGCCCACCCGCCCGATGTCGACCAACTCGCCGTCGATCTCGGGCTGGTGCTTGGTGGCGGTGATGGTGTGCGCGTCCTCGCCGGTCAGGCCGACGGCGAGCGGCCCGTGCTGGTTGAGCAGGCCGACCAGCTCGCGCTGCACCTGCCCGGCGAGCACCATGCGTACGACGTCCATGGCGTCCTCGGTGGTGACGCGCAGGCCCGCCTTGAACTCGCTGACGATGCCGTGCTGGTCGAGGGCGGCGCTGATCTGCGGGCCGCCGCCGTGCACGACGACCGGCCTGAGGCCGGCGTGGTGCAGGAACACGACGTCCTGGGCGAACGCGGCCTTCAGCTCCTCGTCGATCATGGCGTTGCCGCCGAACTTGATGACGACGGTCTTGCCGTTGTGCCGGACCAGCCAGGGCAGCGCCTCGATGAGGATCTGGGCCTTGGGGAGGGCGGTGTGCTTGCGGGTCGGGGACTTTCCCTCTTCTGAGTGATTGACCGTCATAACCGACTTTCGGAAAGATCTCGGATCAGCCGCCGGGCGGGCGGTGTTGGCCTGCGGAGGCGACGTAAGACTCACCCCGGACTCGTCCGAGGGCGAGCGGTCGCCGGCGAAACAGGAACCCTCGTCGGCGACGACGAGGACCCGCGACAACCAAGCGGGCACGTCAAGAGGAGTAGGCGCTGTTCTCGTGGACATAGTCGGCCGTGAGGTCGTTGGTCCAGATCGTCGCAGACTCATTGCCTGCCGCGAGGTCCGCCACGATGTGGACCTCGCGGTAGCGCATGTCGACCTTCTCGCGGTCCTCGCCGACGCCACCGTTCTTGCACACCCAGACGCCGTTGATGGCGACGTTGAGCCGGTCGGGCTCGAAGGCGGCCTTGGTGGTGCCGATCGCGGACAGCACGCGGCCCCAGTTGGGGTCCTCGCCGTGGATGGCGCACTTGAGGAGGTTGTTGCGGGCGATGGAGCGGCCCACCTCCACGGCGTCGTCCTCGGTCGCGGCGTTGATCACCTCGACCTTGATGTCCTTGCCGGCGCCCTCGGCGTCGCGGATCAGCTGCTGGCCGAGGTCGTCGCAGACGGCCCGTACGGCCTCGGCGAACTCCTCGTACTCCGGGGTGACTTCGGCGGCGCCGGAGGCGAGCAGCAGCACCGTGTCGTTGGTGGACATGCAGCCGTCGGAGTCGACGCGGTCGAAGGTGACCTTGGTCGCGGCGCGCAGGGCCTTGTCCAGTACGTCGTTGTCGAGGGCGGCGTCGGTGGTGAGGACGACCAGCATGGTGGCGAGGCCGGGGGCGAGCATGCCCGCGCCCTTCGCCATGCCGCCGACGGTCCAGCCGTCCTTGGTCACGACGGACGTCTTGTGGACGGTGTCGGTGGTCTTGATGGCGATGGCGGCCTTCTCGCCGCCGTGCTCGGAGAGCTGCGCCGCGGCGGTCTCGACGCCCGGGAGCAGTTTGTCCATGGGCAGCAGCACACCGATGAGGCCGGTCGAGCAGACGGCGACCTCGATGGCGCCGCGCCCGAGTACCTCGGCCACCTTCTCCGCCGTGGCGTGCGTGTCCTGGAAGCCCTTCGGTCCCGTACAGGCGTTGGCGCCACCGGAGTTGAGGACGACCGCGGAGACCTGGCCGCTCTTCAGGACCTGCTCGGACCACTGGACCGGCGCGGCCTTGACGCGGTTGGAGGTGAAGACGCCCGCGGCGGAGCGGCGGGGGCCGGTGTTGACCACGAGGGCCAGGTCCGGGTTGCCGTTCTCCTTGATCCCGGCGGCGATGCCCGCCGCCGTGAATCCCTTGGCTGCCGTGACACTCACTGCATCTCCTTGTTCGCTTCTCCGCCCGTGCAGCGCAGAGGTGCGGCTTTCGTCGTTGTCTGCGGCCCGGTGGCTGCACGTGCGTCGCTCACGGTGCGACTCCGATCGTGGAAAGCCCGGTGTTCTCGTGGAACCCGAGGGCGATGTTCATGCTCTGCACGGCGCCACCGGCCGTGCCCTTGGTCAGGTTGTCGATGGCGCTGATCGCGATGATGCGGTTCGCGGCCGCGTCGTACGCGACCTGCACCTGAACGGCGTTCGAACCGTAGACGGACGCCGTGGCGGGCCACTGCCCCTCGGGGAGGAGGTGGACGAAGGGCTCGTCGGCGAAGGCCTTCTCGTAGGCGGCGCGCACGGACTCGCCGGTCACGCCCGGCTTCGCGGAGGCGCTGCAGGTGGCGAGGATGCCGCGGGGCATCGGCGCGAGGGTCGGTGTGAAGGAGACGGAGACCCGCTCGCCCGCCGCAGCGCTGAGGTTCTGGATCATCTCGGGGGTGTGCCGGTGGCCACCGCCGACGCCGTACGGCGACATGGAGCCCATGACCTCGCTGCCCAGCAGATGCGGCTTGGGCGCCTTGCCCGCGCCGGAGGTGCCGGAGGCGGCGACGATCACGGCCTCGGACTCGGCGAGGCCGGCGGCGTAGGCCGGGAAGAGGGCCAGCGTGGCGGCGGTCGGGTAGCAACCGGGCACCGCGATGCGCTTGGACCCCTCCAGCGCGGCGCGGCCACCCGGAAGTTCGGGGAGGCCGTACGGCCAGGTGCCGGCGTGCGGGGAGCCGTAGAACTTCTCCCAGTCGCCCGCGTCCGCCAGCCGGAAGTCGGCGCCCATGTCGACGACGAGCACCTGCGGGCCGAGCTGGTCGGCGACGGCGGCGGACTGGCCGTGCGGCAGGGCGAGGAAGACGACGTCGTGGCCGGCCAGGACGTCCGTGGTGGTCTCCTGGAGTATCCGGTCGGCGAGCGGCAGCAGGTGCGGCTGGAGCGCACCGAGGCGCTGTCCGGCGTTGGAGTTGCCGGTCAGGGCGCCGATCTCGACCTCGGGGTGGGCCAGGAGCAGACGCAGCAGTTCCCCGCCCGCGTATCCGCTCGCTCCGGCCACTGCCGCACGTACCGCCATGGAATCCATCCTCCTCTTGGATGGCATGACTATACGTTTCGCTGCAGTTTTATGCAATCCAATGCATCGGCATGCGGGATCACCCGTCGGGACCTGACGTGACAGTCGGCGAGGGTTGTGTCGTATGTGTGCACATCCCTCCGTACGACGGCACATGTGTCCGTCCTGCGCATTTCAACAGTACTTCCCGGCCGGGGCGTCCCGCCCGACGCCGGACTCTGCTGACCTGGTTCCGCCCGACACACCGACCGGCGACGGGGGACACGATGCCGACGACCGATCTGCCCGACTTCCTGCAGGACACCAAAGGCACCCTGACACTGCAGGACCGCCGCACGCTCACCGAGCAGGCGCTGGTCCTCTTCACGGACAATTACGTCCACCTCCCCTTGAAGACGGCGATGCACGCCGTCCATCCGGTGCAGCGACTGCGGCTGCTGCTCACCAGGCTCGGCCGCCAGACGGAGCAGACCGTGGACCCGGAGTGGCGGTTCCACGCCGAGCTGGCCTCGATCTTCCACTCGGTGCGCGACCTGCACACCAACTACCTGTTGCCGGCGCCGTTCGCGGGCAGGATCGCCTTCCTCCCCTTCCTCGTCGAGGAGTACCACGACACCAACGGTCCGCGATACGTCGTCACCCGCGTCGTACGCGACTTCACCGCGCCCGCCTTCGGCCCCGGCGTGGAGATCAGCCACTGGAACGGGGTGCCCATCGACCGCCAGGTCGATCTGTCCGGAAACCGCTACGCGGGGAGCAACCCCGCCGCCCGGCACTCCCGGGGGCTGCAGGTGCTGACCCTGCGCCCACTGATCACACACCTTCCGCCGGACGAGGAATGGGTCGTCGTCACCTACACGGGCACCGACGACAAGACCCACGAGCTGCGCGTGAAGTGGCAGGTGACCGAGAACCTCCCGCCCTTCGTCAACGCCGGTGAGCTCTCCGAGGCCGCCGCGGCCCAGGGACTCGACCTGGCCGGGGACGAGATCAGCCGGGCGACGAGGATGCTGTTCCTGCCCGACGTGGTGGCCCTGGAGGCGGCGGGCGGGCCTGCGCCGGAGGACCTGACCACGGTGCCGGCCGAGGCCGGGCAGGACATTCCGAGCAGGCTGCCCAGCCTGTTCAGGGCACGGGCCGTGCAGACCCCGTCCGGGGTCTTCGGCCACATCCGGATCTTCAGCTTCAGCACTCGTGACCCGGCGGGCTTCGTCGCCGAGTTCGTCCGGCTCCTCGGGCTGATCCCGCAGCGCGGACTGGTGCTGGACGTGCGGGGCAACGGCGGCGGCCACATCCATGCCTCCGAGTTCCTGCTGCAGACGCTCACCCCGCGGCGGATCACGCCCGAGCCGACGCAGTTCATCAGCACCCCGCTCAACCTGCGGCTGTGCCGTCGGCACGCCACCAACCCGACCCGGTTCATCGACCTCGGCCCGTGGCTGCGGTCGCTCGACCAGGCGGTGGAGACCGGCGCGGCCTTCTCCGCGACCTTCCCCATCACACCGGAGGCGGGGGCGAACGCGATCGGCCAGCAGTACCAGGGGCCGGTGATTCTGATCACCGACGCCCGCTGCTACTCCGCCACCGACATCTTCGCCGCCGGTTTCCAGGACCACGCCATCGGCAAGGTCCTCGGCGTCGACGACAACACGGGCGCGGGCGGCGCCAACGTCTGGGAGCACCAGCTCCTCAAGGCCCTCTTCGAAGAGCCGCTCCCCGCCGACACCACCTCCCCGTACCGTCCGCTGCCCGGCGGGGCGGGAATGCGGGTCTCGATCCGGCGGACGGTGCGAGTCGGCGCACTGGCCGGCACACCCGTGGAGGACCTCGGCGTGGTCCCCGACGTACGGCACCGGATGACCCGCGACGACGTCCTGCACGACAACAGGGATCTGCTGGCCGAGGCAGGCCGCCTCCTCGCGGCGGAGCCGGTGCGCCGACTGGACGCGACCCGCGACGCGTCCGGCGCCTCGATCGCCGTGCACACGGAGGGCCTCGACCGGATCGACGTGTTCGTCGAGGGCCGGCCGCGCACCTCGGTGGACGTCTCCGACGGCGACAGCACGGTCACCGTCACGCCCGCCGCGGGCGCGGGCGACGTCATCCGCGTCGAGGGGTACTCCTCCGGCACCCTCGCCGTCTGCCGCACCCTCGCCGACGGCACCTGAGCCACCGCGGCACGCAAGGCCCGACGCGCCTCACCGGGCCTTGCGTGCCGCGTACGCCCGCGCCGCCCGCACCCGGTTGCCGCACTTCGTCGTGCACCAGCGCCGGGCCCCGTGCGAGCGCAGGAACCAGCGGGCGCAGCCCTGGGCGGCGCATTCGGTGAGCTGGTCGGCGTCGGCGCCGGTGAGCAGGTCGGCGGCGTCCTCGGCGAGGAGGGAGAGCGCGGCGGCGGCCGGGTTGCCGGTGTCGGGTTCGTCGGCGCGGTGCGGGCCGTCTGCCGTCCAGTCCAGCCGGGGGGTGGAAGGGGCCGCAGCGAGGGCGGAGTTGAGGGTGGCGAGGTCATCGGCGGTCGGGCGGCCCTGGGCGCCGTATGCCGCGAAGAGGCCGCGCAGCGCCTCGCGCAGACCGAGAAGCCTGCCCAGCTGCCTGCCGTTCAGCGCGACCGGGTCCGGCAACAGCTCATGCCGTACGAGCCACAGGTGCGCGGCCTCGGTGTCGTCGAGCAGGTCGACCTGGCCATGGCTGAGGGTGAACCGCGTGTTGACCAGGGCCAGCGAGGCATAGCGCTCCTCGCCGGGGACGGGGAGCTGGTGCAGGTAGACGGGCGTCTCTTGATCCTCTTGAACCACGGCTCTCATGTTAACGCTTGCGATTCTCCGTGAGGGAGGCTTAGCGTGCCTCACGGAGAATTCACCATGAACCCGTGAGAGGTGGAACACCGTGGCCTTCGACGTGGACGCGCTGCGCAAGGACTTCCCGATCCTGGGGCGGACGATGGACAGCGGCGCCCGTCTCGTCTACCTGGACTCCGGCGCCACCACCCAGAAACCGCTCCAGGTCCTCGACGCGGAGCGGGACTTCTACCTCACGCACAACGCGGCCGTGCACCGCGGCGCGCACCAGCTCGCCGGTGAGGCGACGGAGGCGTACGAGAACGCGCGCCGCACGATCGCGCGCTTCGTCGGGGCGGACGAGGACGAGGTCGTCTTCACCAAGAACACGACGGAGGGCATCAACCTGGTCGCGTACGCGCTGGGCAACGCCCGCCGGATCGGCCCGGGTGACCGGATCGTGGTGACGGAGATGGAGCACCACGCCAACCTCGTGCCGTGGCAGCAGCTCGCCGAGCGGACTGGGGCGACGCTGGACTGGTTCGGCCTGACCGACGAGGGCCGTCTCGACCTCTCCCGGGCCGACGAGCTGATCGACGAGCGCACGAAGGTCGTCGCCGTCACCCACCAGTCGAACGTCCTCGGCACGGTCAACCCGGTACGCGAACTCGCCGACCGGGCCCATGCGTTCGGCGCCCTGGTCGTGGTGGACGGCGCCCAGTCGGTACCCCACCGCCCCGTCGACGTACGCGAACTGGGTGCGGACCTGCTGGCCTTCTCCGGCCACAAGATGCTCGGCCCCAACGGCATCGGCGTGCTGTGGGGCCGACGCGAACTCCTGGCGGAGCTCCCGCCGTTCCTCACCGGCGGATCGATGGTCGAGATCGTGGAGATGGACCGCACCACCTTCCTGCCGCCCCCGCAGCGCTTCGAGGCGGGCGTGCCGATGACGTCCCAGACGGTGGGCCTCGCGGCGGCCGTGCAGTACCTGGAGGCGCTCGGCATGGCGGAGGTGGCGGCGCACGAGGATCAACTGACCGCTCGCGCACTGCAGTTGCTCGGCGAGCTCCCCGGCGTACACATCGTGGGCCCGTCCGCCCTCACCGAGCGCGGCTCGGCCGTCTCCTTCACGGTCGACGGCGTCCACCCGCACGACGTCGGCCAGGTCCTGGACGAGCGAGGCATCGCCGTCCGCGTCGGCCACCACTGCGCCCGCCCGATCGTCCGGCGCTACGGCATCCCGGCGACCACCCGGGCGACCTTCTACGTGTACAACACCGAGGCCGAGGTGGACGCGCTCGTCGAAGGCGTCCGCGCAGCTCAGGCCTACTTCGGAAGGTGATCGCCGGACGTGAGGGGGGTTCTCGCCGAGCGCGGGCCGCTGCCGCTGGGGCAGCGGCCCGCGGACGGCTCCCCGGCTACCTCTGCTTGATCCGCAGGAAGGTGACCGAGTTCGCCGGGAAGGTGTACGTGAACTTGTCGGCGACCCCCTCGAAGACGGAGCTCTTCGGGGCGACCGGCGTGGCCGTCTCCGAGTTCACCGCGTCCGGCGCGGCCGCCAGCGTGGTCACCCGGGCCGTGGAGGCGACCTTCGCGCCGCCCAGGTCGATCGCCGTACGGGCCGCCGTGGACTGGGCGTTGACGACCTTGACGATCAGGTCACCGGTCTTCTTGTCCAAGGTGACGACCTGGCGGAACGGCTCGGCCGGCTTGTCGTCCTTGAAGCTGCCCCACTCCTGGCCGTCGAGATAGAGGGTGACCTGGCGGCCCCGCACCTTGACCTGGATGTCGTAGGTACGGCCCGTCTCGATCGACCCTGCCTTGGAGATCAGCGTCCCCTTGCCGCCGTCGACGGCCTGCTCCACGGCGGACTGCGTGTTGTTCCAGCCGCCCAGGTTCCACCAGTAGTAGTTGCCGGTGTCCTTGACGCCGAAGGCGACGAGGAAGCCCTCCTTGCCGGACTTCTTGGTGGCCTTCACCTTCAGGTCGTAGTCGTGCCAGGTCGGGTCACCGGCCGAGACCATGGTGTTCTCGGCGGCCACGTCGCTCTGTACGTACTGCCCGTCCTGGATGCTCCAGCTGCCGCCGCCGGTGTGCCTCCACTGCACGGCGTCACCGCTGAAGTCGTCGGTGAGCAGCGTCCCGCCGTCCGCGTCGGTGACCCGCACATCGTCGTACGCCGCCGTGGTCGCCCAGGTCGACAGGCCGACCGCGCCGGTGATCGGGCCCTGCAGCGACGGTGTTCCGGTGGCCGTCGAGGGCACCACGCGGTCGCCGACGTTGGTCATGAACAGCTTCTGGACCTCGTAGTTGGCGGAGTTCCAGGAGGCGTGGTTGTTGAACCACACCAGGTCCGGGCGCCACTGCACATAGTCCTCGTTGGCGAACAGCGGGGCGTAGGAGGCCAGCTTGACGACGTCCGCGTTGCGCTCCAGGCCGGTCATGAACGCGGCTTCGGCGAGGCCGTTCTTGAAGGCGTTGCCCTGGGAGGCGTACTCACCGAGGAAGACCTTCGGGCCGCCGCGGTCGTAGGAGTCGTAGCGGTCGTTGTTCTGCAGGAACCACTGCGGGCTGTTGTAGTAGTGCTCGTCGACCATGTCGACCTTCTCCTGGCGGTTGAGCTGCCAGGCGGTGTCGAAGGTCTGACCGGCGTCGTCCGGGCCGGAGTTGGAGACGACGGTGATGTCGGGGTACTCGGCCTCGATGGCGGCGCGGAACTGCTTGAACCGGGCCATGAACTCGACCGGCAGGTTCTCCTCGTTGCCGACCCCGAGGTGGGTGAGGTGGAAGGGCCTCGGGTGGCCCATCTGCGCGCGCTTCCTGCCCCAGGTCGAGGTCACCGGTCCGTTGGCGAACTCGATGAGGTCGAGGGTGTCCTGGATGTGCCGCTTGAGCAGCGCCTCGTCGTCGACGGCCTGGTTCTGGCCGCAGCCGGTCACCAGGGCCGGGACGACCGGCAGCGGCATGGCGCCGATGTCCTCGGCGAAGCGGAAGTACTCGTAGTAGCCGAGGCCGTAGGACTGGTTGTAGCCCCAGAAGTTGGAGTTGGTCGCGCGCTCCTCGACCGGGCCGATGGTGTCCTTCCACTGGTAGGACCGCTTGCGCTGCCAGTTCGAGGCCTCGCTGTAGTCCTCCATCGAACCGGTGTTGACCAGGCAGCCGCCGGGGAAGCGCAGGAAGCCCGGGTGCAGGGCCGCGACCTTCTCGGCGAGGTCCTTGCGCAGGCCGTTGGCCTGGTGCTTGTAGGTGTCGCGCGGGAAGAGGGACACCATGTCCAGGGCCGCCGCGGCGGACGAGGCGACGGTGAGGCGGCCGTCGCTGCCGGTGCGGGTCGCGGTGAAGGTGGCGCGGTACTTGGCCCAGCCGCCCTTGCGTACGGCCACCTGCCGGGCGGTCGCGAGGGTGCCGTCGGCGTCCTGGAGGGTGACGCTGAGGGCGGTGCCGCCCTCGGCGCGCGCCCACACCGAGAAGTCGTACTTCTTGCCCGCCTCGACGTGGATTCCGGTGTTGTAACCGGCGTTCGTGACGGCCGAACCGGCGCCCAGGGACAGGTAGTTGCGGTTGCGCTCGTTGAGCCGGCCGGCGTCGTTCACGACCTGACCGGTGCCCTCGACCGTCCAGGAGGTGAGGGGCGTGTACGACCGGTTGTCGTCGGTCGAGTACTCGAAGGACCGGTTCTGCACGAGCTCGGCGTACAGACCGCCGTCCGCGGCCCGGTTGATGTCCTCGAAGAAGACGCCGTACATCGTGTCGTCGATCTTCGCGCCCTTGGCGGTGGGGTCGACGGTGATCGCGTAGTCGGCGACGTCCTCGGCGTGGGCAGGGGCGGGGATCAGGCCGGCCGCCACCAGGAAGGCGGTGGCGGCGATGCCGTATCTCCAGCGCGTGCGTGACATGGACACTCCGCGGCTCGTTGTTCGATATGTCAGACAATGATCAGGACTTCGAACGGCAAGATAGGGAGGGGGATTTGAGAGCGTCAACAGGTCGGTCGGGATCGAAAGTGTCGGAAGCGGTCGGAGGCGAGGGACGGATGGGCGAGTTCTGGCCGGTTCCGGATGCACTGGCATATCTGGCCGGGCACTGGCGGGTCGAGCGGTCCGTGCGGGATCTCTCGAGCGGGGATGAAGGGGAGTTCTCCGGTACGACGGTTTTCGGCCGCCTGGAGGGTGACGGGCCGCCGGACACCGGACTGCTGCACGAGGAGTCCGGCACTTTCGTCTGGCAGGGCGTCGGGCGTCCCGCCGAGCGGACGCTGCGCTTCCTGCCGGGTGCGACACCGGGCACCGCGGACGTGCGCTTCGCCGACGGGCGGCCCTTCCACGACCTGGACCTGACCTCCGGGCGGCACATCGCCGACCATCCCTGCTCGGCCGACCTCTACCGAGGTGAGTTCACCGTCCGGGACGAGGACCACTGGCGGACGGTGTGGCGGGTGCGCGGCCCGGCCAAGGACCTCGTCCTCACCACCGACTACGCGCGCGTGGACGCCGGCTACGCCCGCGAGGGCTGAGTCGGCGCCCCGTCGAAGCGGAGGTTCCAGCGGCCCGCCCGGCCGGTCACGGTGGTCGCCGACAGGGGGCGCACGTCGAGGTTCCAGTACGTGGCGGGCGGCGCCTTCAGTGCGTACACCAGGGCGGCGCGGATCACCGACGGTTCGGCCACGGCGACGATACGGCCGCCGTCCTCCACGGGCCGGGTGTCGAGCCAGGCGCCGACGCGGCCGATGAACGCCAGCAGCGACTCACCGCCGTGCGGCGTGCCGCGCGGGTCGGCGAGCCACGCGTCCACCGCCTCCGGCTCCCGGGCCATCGCCTCGCCGAGGGTCAGCCCGCGCCAGCGCCCCATGTCACAGTCGCGCAGGGCGAGTTGCGACAGCGGGGCATACCCGAGGGCATCGCCTGTCGCGCGACTGCGCGGGGTCGGCGAGCAGTAGCGCAGCTCGGCGGCCGCCAGCGGCAGCAGGTCGCGCGCGACGCGCTGCACCTCGTCCCAGCCGGCCTGGTCCAGCGGCCGGTCGTCCTCGAAGCGCTCGGCGAGCAGCGGTGAGCTGCGCGCGGCGGCGACGAACGTGACCCGAAGTGGCATGCGGCGATGGTGTGTCGTGAAAGTGCGCAGGTCAAGGGGTGTTGTGGAGGAGTCACCGAGGGTGGACGACACCTTACTGCGGGGTCAGGATCAGGCGGACAAGTCGCCCGAAAACAGAGCTGTTGGAAGTTCAAGCAGTGCCGTCGGAAGGACAGTTCCGCCGGCGGCTGCGCTAGAAGTACAGCGCCATCCACTGATCCGGCCGCTCCAGCGGCGCGAACCCGAGCTTCTCGTAGACCCCGTGCGCGTCGTGCGTGGCGAGCAGCATGCGCTTGATGCCGTACGGCCGCAGGTGCTCGCGTACGCCCCCGACGAGCGCCGTCCCGATCCCCTTGCCGCGCACCGACGGTTCGACGTACACGTCGCACAGCCACGCGAAGGTCGCCCGGTCGGTGACGACCCGGGCATAGGCCACCTGCTCCCCCGAAACCGTCTCGTACACCCCGAAGTTCAGCGACCCCTCGATCGCCCCGTCCTGCTTCTCCCGCGCCCTCCCGATCGCCCAGTACGCGTCGGTGGACAGCCACCGGTGCACGCGCTCGGCGTCGACGCGGTCGGGGTCGGCGGAGATCTCGTAGCCCTCGGCGAGGGGCGGGGTGTCGGTCATGCGGCGAGATTCGCAGGGCGAGCGCGCGGGCGTCGAGCGGATTTCCCCGAGGGCGGGGCGTTGTCAGTGGCGGGTGCGATGCTGCGGGCATGACTGGGACGACGACCGCCGCGGACTACGCCTGGCTGGAGGAGCGGTACGAGAACCTGATGCAGGCGTACTGCGTCACGCTGGTCCGCGGACTGACCCCCGAGGAACTGCTCCGCGAACTGGCAGCCGAGCCCGGGCCACGGATCACCGGCGTCGACGGCCTGTGCGAGCCCTCGTACGACGATCGCGGGGCGTACCGGCTGTTCGTCGGGGCGACCTCGGTCGGCGACTGGTCCCTCATGGTCGAGTTCAACGGCTACCTCGGCGTCACGAACGAGGCCATGATCCCCCTCTCACGCGGCCGCACGGTGGTCTCCCACTTCCTCAACGTCAACGCGGTGGACCATTTCTGCTGGTACGAGGACGGCGAGCTGCGCCTGCACTTCGAGCCGCTCTTCGCCCACTACCGCGAGGGCACCCGTCCCGACGAACTCCTGGAGGAAATGCGGGCGTCGGGCTTCGACCTGATCGAGCACGACGAGGACGACGAGCGGGACTACGAGGGCCTGACCGGCGCCTCCTTCGCCCTCGCCCACCGCATCACCGGCATACGCCTGACCCCGGAGCTGTTCGCGTCGGCCGAGTTCACCTGCGGTGTCGCCCCGGTACCCCACGGCTAGAGCACCTCGTCACAGGCGGCCCGCAGCCGCCGTACCCCCTCCGTGATCTCCCCGATCCCCGCCGCCGCCGCGAAGCTCAACCGCAGGTGCCCGGCCGGAGGCTCCGCGCTGAAGTACGGGCGGCCAGGGGTGATCGCGACGCCCGCGCGCAGGGCGGCGGAGGTCAGGGCCGCCTCGTCGGCGCCGTCGGGGAGGCGGAGCCACAGGTGGTAGCCGCCGGACGGGATGTGCGGGAGGGCGAGTTCGGGGAGGTCGAGGCGCAGGGCGGCCGTCATCGTGTCGCGGCGGGACTTCAACTCGGCGGAGATCGCCCGCAGATGACGCGGCCAGGCGGGCGAGCCGACGAGTTCGAGCGCGGCCTCCTGCAGGGGCCGGGGCACGAAGAAGGTGTCGACGACCTGGATGGCGCGCAGCCGCTCCAGCACCGGGCCCCTGGCCGCGAGCGCGCTCAGCCGGAAGCTCGGCGAGGTGGCCTTGGTCAGCGAGCTGACGTGGACGACGACGCCGTCGGGATCGTCGGCGGCCAGCGGACGCGGCAGCGGCCCCGCGTCCTCGTGCACCAGCCGTCGGACGAAGTCGTCCTCGATGACGAAGGCCCCGGCCTCGTGCGCGATGCGCAGCACCTCGGCGCGCCGCTCGGGGGCGAGCATCGCGCCGGTCGGGTTCTGGAACAGCGGCTGGCAGACGAACACCCTGGCCCCGGTCGCCCGGAAGGCGTCGGCGAGCAGCGACGGCCGGACACCGTCCGGGTCGACCGGGACCGGGATCGGGCGCAGGCCGGCCGCGCGGGCGATCGCCAGCATGCCGGGGTACGTCGGCGACTCGACCAGCACCGGCGCACCCGGCGGAGCGAGCGCCCGCAGCGCGGTCGTCAGCGCCGACTGGCCGCCCGCGGTGATCAGCACCTCCGCGGCCGTGACAGCACCGCCCGGCCCGCCGATACCGCGCGCGAACCACTCCCGCAGCTCCGGCAGCCCCTCCATGGGCGGCCTCCCCCACGCCCCGGGCCGGCGGCTCGCCCGCGACAGCGCGGCGGCCATCGCCCGCTCCGGCTGCAACGACTGGTGCAGATAGCCGCCGTTGAACTCGATCACGCCGGGCGGCGGGGCGGTGAGCGAGGCCAGCACCCCCGAGGCGTCCACCGAGCGCGGCACGAGCTCCGCTGCGGCGTCCGCGCTGAGCGCCACCTCCTGCCAGGAGGTGTCCCCGACGGGAGAGGCCTGCGTACGAGGTTCGGCGCGGAACGCTCCGGCACCCGGCCGGGTCACCACCAGCCCCTCGGCGGCCAGTTGCGCGAGGGCGCGGGAGACGGTCACCGGGCTCACCCGGAACCGCTCGACGAGGGCCCGGCTCGACGGGAGCTTTCCACCAGGAGAGTAGCGGTCCAGCTCCTGCCGCAGCCGACCTGCCAGTTCACCGACACTGCTACGCTCTTGCATGAGAACCGAGAATAGCGCTATCACCTCGAACCCGATAGCAGTCACCACCCCGGTCGCCTCGCCCTCGTCGGGCGTCCCGGCCAGGAAGACCCTCGGCGGCACCCTGCAGGCCGCTCTCGGTGTGGCGGCCTTCTCCCTCACGTTCCCCGCCACCGCCTGGGGCCTGGAGGGTTTCGGCCCCTGGTCCCTGGTCGCCGTGCGCTGCGTGCTCGCCGCCCTCGTCGCGGGCGGCTGCCTGATCGCCCTGCGCGTGCCGCTCCCCGCCCGCCGGCACCGGGCGGGCCTCGCGGTGGTCGCCGCCGGAGTGGTGGTCGGCTTCCCCCTCTTCAGCACGCTCGCGCTGCAGACGTCCACCACCGCGCACGCCGCCGTCGTGGTCGGCCTGCTCCCGCTGACCACCGCCCTGTTCTCGGCCCTGCGCATCGGCACCCGCCCCTCGCGCACCTTCTGGACGGCTGCGCTCGTCGGAGCGGCCGCGGTGGCCGCCTTCACCGTGCAGCAGAGCGGCGGCGCGCTGAGCACGGCAGACCTGTACCTCTTCGGGGCGCTGCTGGTGTGCGCGGCCGGCTACACCGAGGGCGGCCGGCTGGCCCGGGTGATGCCGGGCTGGCAGGTGATCGGCTGGGCGCTGGTGCTGTGCCTGCCGCTCAGCGTCCCGGCCGCCGCGGTCGCCCTGTCGTACGAGCCCGTCCACCTGAACTGGCACGGCGTGACCGGACTGCTCTGGGTCGCGGCGGGCTCGCAGTTCATCGGCCTGGTCGTCTGGTACCGGGGCATGGCGGCCATCGGCATCCCGAAGGCCAGCCAGTTGCAGTTGGCCCAGCCCCTGCTCACACTGGTGTGGTCGGTGCTGCTGCTGGGCGAGCACCTGACAGTGGCCGCCCCGCTGACGGCCGCGGCAGTGCTCGTGTGCATCGCCGTGACCCAGCGGGCGCGTGGCTGAGCGGGCCCGTACGACCCACTTCCAACCACCGCTCCACGCCGTAGACTCAAGGCCACGGACCGCTGCTCCCGCACCTGGTGAGGAGGCCCAACAGATGCGTGCAACCGTGGGCGACCAGCTTGTCCAGCACGGCAGGGTGGTCGGGCAACACGACAAGGTCGGCGAGATCGTCGAAATCCTGGGCCAGGAGGGCAACCCCCCGTACCGCGTCCGTTTCGAGGACGGGCACGAGGGTCTGTGCTCCCCCGGCCCCGACACCGAGATCCGTCACAAGAACAGCGCGAGGTAGCTCGACGAGCAGATCAGCGCGGGGTCATGGCCGGCTGCCCGTAGTGGTCGTCGACGACCTGCGCCATGGCCCCGATCCGGTCCGTGGCCACGTCCTTCGCGGCGAAGAAGACGTGGCCGTGCGCTTCCGGGTGCTTCTTGGCCAGGGTGAGGTGCCGGGACAGCTCGGCCCGCTCCTGCCAGGCAGCGGGCTGCGCCGGATCACCGGCCTTGTACAGGGCCTCGCCGATGTACAGCTGTGTCCTGCTGCCCCGCGCCACCTCCGCCCACCAGGGCACGAGCTTGGCGTAGTCGGCGGCGGCGAGGCCGATGTTCCAGTACAGCTGCGGGCAGATGTAGTCGATCCAGCCCTCGCGGACCCACTTGCGGGTGTCCGCGTGGAGATCGTCGTACGTCTGCACGCCCGCTCGTGAGTCGGAGCCGAGGGGGTCGGTGGCGGCGTTGCGCCACACGCCGAACGGGCTGATGCCGAACTGCGTGGTGGGCCGGATGCGCCGGATGCCGGCCGCCATCTCGATGACCAGCTTGTCGATGTTGTCCCGCCGCCAGGCGGCCCGCGTCGCGAAACCGCCGCCGTAGCGGTCGTAGGCGTCGGTGTCGTCGAAGGTCTGGCCCGCCACCGGATAGGGGTAGAAGTAGTCGTCGAAGTGGACCCCGTCGATCTGGTACTTCTCCACCGCGTCGAGCATCGCCTTCTGCACGAAGGTGCGCACCGCGGGCAGCCCCGGGTTGTAGTAGAGCTTGCCGCCGTACGTCACCACCCACTCCGGGTTCTGTCGGGCGGGGTGCGATTCGACCAGCCTGGTGGGGTCCGTGTGGTTGGCGATGCGGTACGGGTTGAACCAGGCATGCAACTGGAGATCACGGGCGTGGGCCTCCCGGACGGCGGTGCCGAGCGGATCCCAGCCGGGGTCCTTGCCCTGCGTACCGGTGAGGACCTGCGACCACGGCTCGTACGGCGAGGGCCACAGGGCGTCGGCCGTGGGCCGTACCTGGAGGATCACCGTGTTCAGGCGGTGCTCGACCGCCCGGTCCAGGTGAGCGATCAGCTCGTCGCACTGCTCGTCCGCGGTCAGGCCCGGCTTGGAGGGCCAGTCCCGGTTCGTCACGGTCGCCACCCACACGCCGCGCATCTCCCGGACCGCCCGCCGCCGGCCCGGCTCCGACCCGCGCGCCAGGGCGGAACCCGCCGCCATCGCGCCGCCTGCCGCCACGAGTGCCGACAGGGCGGTCGCCGTGAAGGCCCGTCGTGACAGCCGTGACTTCCGGTGCAGCATCTCTTCGTACCTCCGTGTGCCGTGGTCAAAGGCCCACCCCGCAGCAGATCCGTACGTACCGGATCGCGCCCGCGCCAGCTTTTCATGAGGCACCCGAACGATCGATCAAACTTCGCCGAAGGTAACGTGCAGGTTTGGAGCAGGCGTCGAACAACGGCGACCTGCCGCAGTCGTGGACCAGCGAAGGGGACGATGTGACCGGCATCTCCGGAGATATTGCACGCGTCGGTGTGGTGGGCTGCGGCCAGATGGGAGCGGGCATCGCCGAGGTGTGCGCCCGTTCCGGCCTGGACGTGAAGGTCGCCGAGACCACCGGCGAGGCCCTGGAGATCGGCCGCACCCGGCTGCACAACTCCCTGGCCAAGGCCGCCGAGCGCGGCAAGATCAGCGAGGAGGAGCGGGACACCACGCAGGCGCGGCTGTCCTTCACCACCGACCTGGGCGAGTTCGCCGACCGCGATCTGGTGATCGAGGCCGTCGTCGAGAACGAGCAGGTGAAGACCGAGATCTTCCAGGTCCTCGACCAGGTCGTGACCCGTCCGGACGCCATCCTGGCCTCCAACACCTCCTCGATCCCGCTGGTGAAGCTGGCGGTCGCCACCTCGCGCCCCGACCAGGTCATCGGCGTCCACTTCTTCAACCCGGCCCCGGTGCAGAAGCTCGTCGAGCTGATCCCGGCCCTCACCACCTCCGAGGGCACGATCGCCCGCGCCCAGGCCTTCGCCGAGAAGCTGCTGGGCAAGCACGCCATCCGCGCCCAGGACCGCTCCGGCTTCGTGGTCAACGCGCTGCTGATCCCCTACCTCCTCTCCGCGATCCGGATGTTCGAGTCGGGCATCGCCAGCCGCGAGGACATCGACAACGGCATGGAGCTGGGCTGCGCCCACCCGATGGGACCGCTGAAGCTGTCCGACCTGATCGGCCTTGACACCGTCGCCTCCGTGGCGCAGAGCATGTACGACGAGTTCAAGGAGCCGCTGTACGCCGCTCCCCCGCTGCTCCTGCGCATGGTCGACGCGGGCCGGCTGGGCCGTAAGTCCGGCTCGGGCTTCTACACCTACGCCTGACCACAGAGCGCGGGAACGGCCGATTACAGACGGTCAGATTCCGGCCAAGTACACGGGCCCGGCACCGAGCAGGTGCCGGGCCCGCGGCATTCACACACCGTGTGCGCTCCGGGCTCGCATATGCCCCTCGCACACTCTCCCCATGCGTCCACCAGGCGAGTTCACTTTTCCTGCGCATGCCAGGGATTCGAGACGACTACGGAAAGGAGCGGACAAGTGACCGCCGATCCCGAGCATCCCGTCGTATCTGGAGAACTCGCAGAGTTACGACGCCGACTCGACGTCGCCTACGCCCGCGTGGAGGGCGGGCTGGCTCTGCTCACGCACCGCACCGAGGAGACCGCGAAGGAACTCGACGAGCTGAACACCCGGATCAACACACTGGAACACGCGCGCTGGCCGCTGCCCGCGGTCGCCGCCCTCACCGCCGTGGGTGCTCTCGTCGTGGCGATCTGGCAGGCGGTCGGGCACTAGCCGTCCTGACCCAGCCTGAGCTGGTGCAGCATCAGTAACGCGGCCGCCATGTTGGCGGCCGGGACCTCCCCACGGGCGACCATGTCGGGGACGAGCTTCAGAGGGACCCATTCCCGGCGGTCCGACTCGAAGTCGTCCACGGGATGCCCGACGTACTCGCCCTCGTCGGCCCAGTAAATGTGGTGCCGGGCGTCGGTGAGCCCGTTGGAGGGCTCCACGCTCATGAGGTGGTGCAGGGGTCCCGGCCGCCAGCCGGTCTCCTCCTCGAGCTCCCTGGCGGCCGCGCGGACGATGTCCTCGCCGTCCTCGACGACGCCCGCCGCGAGTTCCCACCCCCAGCTGTCGGTGATGAAACGGTGGCGCCACAGGAGGAGGACCTCATTGGCCTCGTTGACCACCGTGGCCACGGCGACCGGCCGCAGCCGTATGAGGAAGTGGTCCAGATGCCGACCGTCCGGCAGCTCCACATCTGCCAGATTGACGGTGAACCAGCGGTTTTCATACACAGTTTGTTCGTTCTGTTTCGTCCACTGCACGGTTCTGCCACCTTCCGTCGAGTAAGTGGCAATATCGCAGCAGGGACTATGAGGTGTCGGTGCTCTCGAGTACCGGCTTGCACGGGCCTAAAGCGGTACGCGCAGTGCTCCGTCGATGAGTTCGGCGGCCTCGGCGGTGCCCGCGGAGCCGCTTCGCACCAGGTGTTCCCGCACGGCCCGGAGTCTGTCGCGCAGGCGCTGGGACTCCATTCCCCGCGCCTGCTCGGCCATCTGCACCGCTGTGGCCACCGCCTTGTCGGCGTTGCCCTGACGCAGCTCGATCGTGCTGAGCATGGCCAGCCGGTGCACCCGGCCCCGGTCGTGGGCGGGATTGTCGACGGCGGCCGCGGCGTGCTCCCCCGCCGCCGCCAGCTCCCCGAGACTCAGCAGCGCCTCCGCCACCTGGACGTTGACGAGTCCGGGCTGGACATAGCCCGTTTCGTCGGGTTCGTATCCGCGGTGGATGCGATCGGCGGCCTGCTCGGCACGCCGGATGCAGGACAGGGCGCTCGTGCCGTCGCCGAGGTGGGCGTACGCCTTCGCCTGCATCGCGTACAGGTCAGAGGCGAGCGCCGGGGTGATGTGCTTGCCGGCGGCCCGCAGCGCGGCCTCCGCGAAGGCGACGGCCTGCCGGAACTCCCGCATGAACAGCGACTGGTTGACCAGCAGCGCGATCACATACGCGCCCAGCCCCCGGTCCCCGCTGGCCTTCGCGAGCCGCAGTGCCTGATGGAAGTAGCGCTGGGCGAGCCCGTGCGCGTCGGAGTCGTACGCGCAGATGCCGGCCACCGCCACCAACCCACCGGTGGCGCGGTGCAGTTGACGCCCCGTGGCATCGGTGTAGCTGCCGCGCAGCAGCGGGGCGGCCTCGGCGTTCAGGAACCCCACGATCCGGGTGCGGGTCGCTATGCCGCCCGCCTTCCGGTACATCTGCTCGTAGTGCGTGCGGGCCGCGCGCAGCATCTCGATGTCGCCGGGGGTGACCCGATGCCTCCCACCACGCGAGACGTCCACGTCCTCGGGCGGGTTCTCCCACTCCCACACGGGCATCACGGCAGGTGTTCCCGTGACCGCGGGCGCTCCCAGGATGTGGGGCCGCTGCTGCTCGTCGGAGCGCCACAACGCGGTGGCCCGCTCCACGAAGCCGGACAGCGAGGTGGCATGCGCGGTGGACGGTTCACCGGGCACACCCAGGCCGATGTCGTCGAGCGTGACGGTACGGTGCAGCCGGGCGGCGAGCACCTCGCAGATCAGGTCGGGCACCTGACCCCGTGGCCGCTGGCCCTTCAACCACCGTGCGACGGCGGTGTGTTCGTATCTCAGCGCGAGCCCACGCGCCCGCCCCGCCTGGTTCACGTGTGCTGCCAGCCCCGCGTGCGAGATCCCGGCCTCGTCCAGGATCGCGTCGAGCAGAGTGTTGGGCTGCATATATGCCCCCCGGGTGGCTCGGTGCCGACAGAGTAGTGCGAACCGGTTCACACGGGGTGTGAACGGAGTGCCCGAATCCGTAGGGTGCGCGCGCTGTTGCGGAGAGTTTCCATCCAGTTGACTGAAATGCCTCGCAAGAGGCCGGCCGGGCCGCCGGCTCCCCCTCGTACAGTGCGGCGGCCCGCATCCGCGCCGTCCGCCCAGCTGCCTGCCCGACACTCCGTGGCGGGGCGGACGGCGTCGCCGCGCCGGCGTGGCGGTGCGACTGAACGCCGTTGCTCTAAAGGTGGTTGGTCGGCTGCGGGTTTGTTGTGGCTGGCCGCGCAGTTCCTCGCGCCCCTGACGGGGCGCTGCACTGGACGTGGGTTCTGTCGTTCCGTAGGACCAGTAGCGCTATGTCGTCCGCCGGGTGTCCTCTTGTGTGGCGGAGGAGGGCGGTGAAGAGGGTACGCAGTATCGATTGCGGTGTGACGGGCTGGTCGTGTACGGCGCCGGTGAGCGCCGCCTGCAGGGAAAAGAACCGGCCGCGCGCGTCCCTCGCGTCCTCGACTCCGTCCGTGTACAGGACCAGGGAGTCGCCGGGGAGCAGGGCGCCGCAGGGCAGCGGGGTGAGGTCGGGCGGGAGCGGGAACGGGCCGAGGGGTGGCAGCGGATCAGCGCGGGCGACGGGCTCCACGTCTCCCTCCGTCAGCAGATACGGCCAGGGATGGCCGCAGTTGAGGGCTTTCATCTCGCCGTCACGTCCGATCTCCAGCAGCAGGACGGTGACGAACTCCTCGGCGACCGGGGTGTCGGGCTCTACGCCGGAGGCGGGGTGCTCGTCGCGTGCCCGCTCGCGCAGGTGCCGGGCCAGGGCCCGATCCAGCCTGCGCAGCACCTGGCCGAGATCGGGTTCGTCGTGGACCGCCTCGCGGAAGCTGCCGAGGAGGGCGGCCACCGTGCCGATGGCGGCGATGCCATGGCCGCGTACGTCGCCCATCACTGCCCGTACCCCGTGCTCGGTGGCGACGACCTCGTACAGGTCACCCCCGACACAAGCACTGCGATCCGCGGAGAGCTGGGCGGCGGCGACGTTCAGCCCGTCGATGCGCGCGGGCAACGGCCGCAGCAGCGCGTTCTGCGCGGCCCCGGCGACCTTGCGGACCTGCCGGAGCTCACGCAGCAGTGCCTGCCGGACATGCAGGATCAGTCCGGTCCCCACGGCGAAGAAGACGGCGCTGGTGACGACCCGGGCACCGAAACCGTCCTCCTGGGCGAGCGGGCAGGCCAGCTTGTACGTGATCGCCATCGCGCCCCGTGCGACGGGCAGGCCCATCGCCAGCACTTTCGGGGGAACCCGAGCCTTGATGCGGAACATGCCGATGGCCCCCCAAAAGGCCCTGACAACGCAGAATCGGACCGACCCCGAAAGGCCGGTCCGATTCTGTCGAGAGATGGCCCGGAAGTACCAGGTCACCCGGAGAAGTCACCCTATTGAGTGAGGTGACCGCAACGCACCCCTTCAGGGGCGCAGGGAACTGCGCGAGCAACCACGGACAACCCGCGGCCGCCCGCCGATCGCAGTCCCCCGCCCCGTGGGCGCACTACCCCCGCAAAACCGCACCCGTACGCTCGCCCGCCAGGGCAACCGCAGCGTCCCTGGCAGCCGAAGCCTCGTCGACGGTCAGCGTCCGATCGCCCGCGCGGAAGCGGAGCGCGTACGCCAGCGACTTCTTCCCGTCGCCCAGCTGGTCCTCGTTCTCGTACACGTCGAACAGCCGGATCCCCTCAAGAAGTTCACCCGCCCCCGCACGCAGCGCCGCCTCGACCTCCGCGGCCGGCACCGGCTTGTCCACCACAAGGGCGACATCCTGCGTGGCCACCGGGAAGGTGGAGATGCTCGGCGCCTGAGGCGTACCGTCCCCGACCTGCTCCAGCGCGTCCAGGTCCAGCTCCATCGCGCAGGTGCGCGCAGGAAGGCCCAGCGCCTTGAGCACCCGCGGGTGCAGCTCACCGGCGTGACCGACGACGCGCTGGGCACCGTCGACGGTGATCGCCAGCTCGGCGCACCGCCCCGGGTGCCACGGCCCGTACTGCCCGCCCCGCACGATCAGCTCGGCGCCTGCTTCCCGCGCGACGACCCGGGCCGCCTCGACCGCGTCGGACCACCCGGCCGGACGGCCGTCGCCCCACCAGCCGGCCTGCTCCCGCGCCCCGGCGAGGACGACGGCCACGTGGCGCGGCTGCTCGGGCAGCACGGCGTTCAGCGCGGCGATCTCCTCGTCGGTCGGGCGACGGTCGACGGGCAGGTGCCCGGCGACGCTCTGCTCCGCGCGCGGCTGGAAGACCAGGCCGGTCTCGAACAGGGCCAGATCGTGCGAGCCCCGCCCGTCGTTGCGCCGCAGCGCGCCGAGCAGCCCCGGCAGCAGTGACGTGCGCAGCGCGGGCTCCTCGTCGTTGAGCGGGTTGACCAGCTTGACGACGCGGCGGGCCGGGTCGTCGGCGTCCAGTCCGAGCTGGTCGAAGACCTGCTCGCTGACGAAGGGGTAGTTCGGCGCCTCGACGTAACCGGCGCCGGCCAGCGCGCGGCCGACCCGGCGGTGCAGGCGCTGACGGTGGGTCAGACCACGGCCGGACGGCGGCTTCGGCAGCGTGGAGGGCAGGTTCTCGTAGCCCTCCAGCCGGATGACCTCTTCGGCCAGGTCGTTCGGCTCCAGCAGGTCGGGCCGCCAGGACGGCACGGTGACGATCAGCTCGTCCTGCCCGTACACGTCGCAGCCGATCTCCTGCAGTCGCCGTACGACGGTCTCGCGGCCGTACTCGACGCCCGCGACCTTGTCCGGGTGGTCGGCCGGGCTGGTGATGGTGTGCGGCCCGGAGGGCGTGGCGACCTCGGTGACGCCGGCCTCGGCCGTACCACCGGCCAGCAGCACCAGCAGGTCCACCGTCCGCTGTGCGGCAGCGGCTGCCGCGGCCGGGTCGACGCCGCGCTCGAAGCGGCGGGACGCCTCCGAGGACAGCTTGTGGCGGCGGGCGGTGCGCGCGATGGCGACCTGGTCGAAGTGGGCGGCCTCGATGACGACATCGGTGGACGCGTTCTCGACGTCGTCGTGGTCGGCGATCTCCGTGTTGGCGCCGCCCATGACGCCCGCGAGGCCGATCGGGCCGCGCTCGTCGGTGATGACCAGGTCCTCGGCGTGCAGCTTGCGCTCCACGCCGTCGAGGGTGACGAGCTTCTCGCCCTCCTCGGCCCGGCGCACGCCGATCGTGCCCTGGACCAGGCTGCGGTCGTAGGCGTGCAGCGGCTGGCCGAGCTCCATCATCACGTAGTTGGTGACGTCGACGGCGAGCGAGATCGGGCGCATGCCGACCTTCTGCAGACGGCGCTGCAGCCAGATCGGGGAGCGCGCCTCGGGGCTCAGGCCGGTCACCGTACGGGCGGTGAAGCGGTCGCAGCCGATCGGGTCCGAGACCTGCACGGGGTAGCCGAAGGCGTTCGGGCCGGGCACGTCGAGCAGGGCCGGGTCGCGCAGCGGGATGCCGTAGGCGATGGCGGTCTCGCGGGCGACGCCGCGGATGGACAGGCAGTCGCCGCGGTTGGCGGTGACGGCGATGTCCAGGACCTCGTCGACCAGCTCCAGGAGCTCGATGGCGTCCTTGCCGACCTCGGTCTCCGGCGGCAGCACGATGATGCCGTGCGTGCCGTCGTCGCCCATCCCCAGCTCGCTGGTGGAGCAGATCATGCCGTGCGAGACGCGGCCGTAGGTCTTGCGCGCGGCGATCGCGAAGCCGCCGGGCAGCACGGCGCCGGGGAGGACCACGACGACCTTGTCGCCGACCTGGAAGTTGCGGGCGCCGCAGATGAGTTCCTGGGGCTCGCCGGTGCCGTTGGCCTGGCCGACGTCGACGGTGCAGAAGCGGATCGGCTTCTTGAACTCCGTCAGCTCCTCGATGGTCAGCACCTGGCCGACGACGAGCGGGCCCTTGAGGCCCTCGCCGAGCTGCTCGACGGTCTCCACCTCGAGACCGGCGGCGATGAGCTTGGCCTGGACGTCACGGCCGGTTTCGGTCGCCGGCAGGTCGACGTACTCCCGCAGCCAAGAAAGCGGGACCCGCATCAGATCTCCATCCCGAACGGCCGGGTGAACCGGACGTCACCCTCGACCATGTCTCGCATGTCTTCGACGTTGTGGCGGAACATCAGCATCCGCTCGATACCGAACCCGAAGGCGAACCCGCTGTACTTCTCCGGGTCGACGCCGCAGGCGGTCAGCACCTTGGGGTTGACCATGCCGCAGCCGCCGAGCTCGATCCAGCCCTCGGAGGAGCAGGTACGGCAGGGGCGGTCGGGGTTGCCGACGGACTCGCCGCGGCAGACGTAGCACACCATGTCCATCTCGGCGGACGGCTCGGTGAACGGGAAGAAGTTGGGCCGCAGCCGGGTCTTCATGCCCTCGCCGAAGAGGGACTGGACCATGTGGTCCAGGGTGCCCTTGAGGTCGGCCATGGTCAGGCCCTCGTCGACCGCGAGCAGCTCGACCTGGTGGAAGACCGGGGTGTGCGTGGCGTCCAGCTCGTCGGTGCGGTACACGCGGCCGGGACAGATCACGTAGACCGGCAGCTCACGGTTGAGCAGGGAGCGGATCTGCACGGGCGAGGTGTGGGTGCGCAGGACGACGCCGGACTCGGTGCCGCCGTCCGGGCCCTGCACGAAGAAGGTGTCGGCCTCGCCGCGCGCGGGGTGGTCCGGGCCGATGTTCAGCGCGTCGAAGTTGAACCACTCGGCCTCGACCTGCGGGCCCTCGGCGACCTCGTAGCCCATGGCCACGAAGATGTCCTCGATGCGCTCGGAGAGCGTGGTGAGCGGGTGGCGGGCGCCGGGCGGCACGCGGTCGTAGGGCAGTGTGACGTCCACTGCCTCCTCGACCAGGACGCGCTGGTCCCGCTCGGCCTCCAGCTCGCCCTGGCGGGCACCGAGCGCCTTGTTCACGGCGCCGCGGGCCTGGCCGACGAGCTTGCCGGCGGCGGCCTTGGCGTGCGGGGGCAGGGCGCCGATCTCGCGGTTGGCGAGGGCCAGCGGGGAGGTGCCGCCGGTGTGGGCGACCTTGGCCTCCTGGAGCGCGTCGAGGGAGTCCGCGGCGGCGAAGGCGGCGAGCGCCTCGTCCCGCATGCGCTCGATCTCTTCCGGTTTCAAGGCCTCGACCTCTACAGGGTCGTACGACTTATTCGGTGCCGACATCTCTTCCCGTGCTTCCGATTGGCTGGCTGAAGGTCCCCGTACCGACTCGTGGACAGATCGTCACGGTTTTTGGGACACAAAGGTGCCAAAGGCCGAGTCTAACGGGGTTGAGGAATGCGAATGCGCCCGTGGGGCTCGGTCCGGATCTCAGGTGAGATACGCGGGTGCCGCCACGGGCAACGTAAATCGGAACTGCGCGCCGCCGCCGGGGGCGCGGCCGACCTCGATGGCGCCGCCGTGGGCCTCGACGATGCCCTTGACGATGTAGAGCCCGAGGCCCGTGCCGCCGCGCTTGCTGCCCCGCCAGAAGCGGGTGAAGACGCGGTTCATGGATTCCTCCGGGATGCCGGGCCCCTCGTCGCTCACCGTGACCGACGTGCCGACGTCCTCCCCCTCACGTGGGGACGTCGTGGCCGTGATGTCAATGGTGACCGTTCCGTCGCCGTGCCGCACGGCATTTTCGATGAGGTTGCTGAGCACCTGGTCGACCTTGTCGGGGTCGGCCCACAGGTCGGGCAGCGGCTGCTCGACACGCAGCAGGAAGCGGTCGGCGACCTGGCCGGCGGCGACGTACGCCTGGATGTGCCGTCCCACGGCCGCGCCGATGTCGACGGGCTGGCGGCGTACCTCCAGGCGCCCGCTGTCGATCCGGGAGATGTCGAGCAGCTCGGCGATGAGCCGGGTGACCCGGTCGGCGTCGGCGTCGACGGTCTCCAGCATCAGCCGCTTCTGGTCGTCGGTGAACCTCTCCCACTTGGCGAGGAGCGTGGCGGTGAAGCCCTTGACCGAGGTGAGCGGAGAACGCAGCTCGTGCGCGACGGTGGCGATCAGCTCGGCGTGACTGCGCTCGGTGCGGCGGCGGGCCTCTGTGTCGCGCAGGGAGACCACGACGCGGCGGACGGGCCCGGTCGGCTCGGCACGGACGTAGCGCACCGAGACGAGCACCTCCCGGCCGCCGGGCAGGAGCAGGTTGCGCTCAGGCTGTCGGCGCCTGATGGCGAGCCCGCCGTACGGATCGGTCACCTGCCACCAGCGCCGCCCCTCAAGGTCCTCTAACGGCAGGGCCTTCGCCAGGCGCTGCCCGAGGGCGTCGGCGGCGGGGACGGCGGTGATGCGCTCGGCGGCGGCGTTGAAGCAGATGACGTGCCCGTGCTCGTCGGCGACGACGAGGCCGTCGGGCAGGTCGTCGGGATCGATGCCGAAATCGGCGGGATCACCGGACCGGGCCGTTGACGGCTGCCGCACCTCCCGTGCCCCCGGTGCGCTGCCCGTGCCGACACTCATCCCCGTACCCCACCTCTCACAACGGCTGAGGGGCCCCCGAGCTGGTCACCCTACTAGCTCTCGGTGACGGTGCGGCACCCTCCGGAGGCGCGCTGTGCACGGGCCGACGCATAGAGACATACGGCGGCGGCGGTGGCGAGGTTCAGGCTCTCGGCCTTCCCGTGGATCGGCACGCGCACGACGGCGTCGGCCAGCGCGCGCGTCTCCTCCGGAAGCCCCCAGGCCTCGTTCCCGAAGATCCAGGCGGTCGGCCCGCCCATGGTCCCCTTGTCGAGCTCGTCGTCGAGATCGTCCGTCCCCGCCCCGTCGGCGGCCAGGATGCGCACGCCGGCCTCCTTGAGCCCCTCAACGGCCCGCTCGACGGGCACCCCGACGGCGACGGGAAGGTGGAACAGCGATCCGACCGAGGCCCGTACGGCCTTGGGGTTGTAGAGATCCACGGACGCGTCGGTCAGTACGACGGCCTCGGCACCGGCGGCGTCGGCGCACCGCAGCACGGTCCCGGCGTTGCCGGGGTCCCGCACATGCGCGAGCACGGCGACGAGCCTGGGCCGGTCGGCGAGGATCTCGTCGAAGGGCGTGTCGACGAACCGGCAGATCCCGACGAGCCCCTGCGGTGTGACCGTGGTGGAGATGTCGGCGATCACCTGCTCGTCGGCGAGGTGCACGCGGGCGCCCGCGGCCCGGGCCTCGCCGATGATGTCGGCGTACCGCTCCGCGGCCTCGACGGTCGTGAACAGCTCCACGAGCGTGGACCCGTACGCCGCCGCCTCCCGCACCGCCTGCGGCCCCTCCGCGAGAAACAGCCGCTCCTTCCCCCGGAAGTTCCGCTTGGCGAGCCGCCGGGCGGCCAGGACGCGGGGGGAACGGGGGGAGATCAGCTCGGGGCTGACGGGCATGGGGTTCACCTTGGTGTTCTGAAGTTCACGGACACAACAGGACCCGCAAGCCTCCTCGGCCTGCGGGTCCCTTCAGTCACGTCGGCCTGGAGCCGTTGGAGCGTCAGGCGGCCTTCGGGGCGTTGACGTCCGACGGCAGCGCCTTCTGCGCGACCTCGACGAGCGCGGCGAACGCGTTCGCGTCGTTGACGGCCAGCTCGGCCAGGATCTTGCGGTCGACCTCGACGTTCGCGGCCTTCAGACCCTGGATGAAGCGGTTGTACGTGATGCCGTTGGCGCGGGCAGCGGCGTTGATGCGCTGGATCCACAGCTGGCGGAAGTCACCCTTGCGCTTCTTGCGGTCGTTGTAGTTGTAGACCAGCGAGTGGGTGACCTGCTCCTTGGCCTTGCGGTACAGGCGCGAACGCTGACCGCGGTAGCCGGAAGCCTGCTCGAGGATCGCCCGGCGCTTCTTGTGGGCGTTGACTGCCCGCTTGACGCGTGCCACTTTTTAACTCCTTGTAGCGGGGCCGTGGTTGGACTCACACGGCCCGGAATCGATTGGGTCCCGGTCCAGACGTACGGCGCTCGGTCGAGGCGCCGCTCACGTCACTTGCCGAGAAGCTTCTTGATCTTCGCGGCGTCGCCCGGGGCCATCTCGGCGTTGCCGGTGAGGCGACGCGTCACGCGGGACGACTTGTGCTCGAGCAGGTGGCGCTTGCCGGCGCGCTCACGGAGCACCTTGCCGGAGCCGGTGACCTTGAAGCGCTTGCTGGCACCGCTGTGCGACTTGTTCTTCGGCATAGCGCCGTTCTCTCCTCGTAGATGGCGTTCCGATGCCCGGTCGTAAAACCGGGCACGGTGGAACGTCGCTCTTGTATCGGTTACGTCCTGGGGACTGGTGTCCCCCGGGATCACGCCTCGGCGGAAGCCTCGGCAGGTGCCTCGGTCTCCACGGCGCCCTCGGCCTCCGCGGCGTTCTGCGACTTGCCGGGGTTGGCCTTCGCTTCTGCCTTGCGGGCTTCCTGCGCCTGGCGGGCCTCGGCCATCGCCTCGGTCTTCTTCTTGTGCGGACCGAGAACCATGATCATGTTGCGGCCGTCCTGCTTCGGGTTCGACTCCACGAAGCCGAGGTCCTGGACGTCCTCCGCGAGACGCTGCAGCAGTCGGTAGCCCAGCTCGGGCCGGGACTGCTCGCGACCACGGAACATGATCGTGATCTTGACCTTGTCGCCCTGCTTGAGGAACCGGACGACGTGACCCTTCTTGGTGTCATAGTCGTGCGGGTCGATCTTCGGCCGGAGCTTCATCTCCTTGATGACCGTGTGCGCCTGGTTCTTGCGCGCCTCACGGGCCTTCATGGCCGACTCGTACTTGAACTTCCCGTAGTCCATGAGCTTGCACACGGGCGGACGGGCGTTCGCCGCTACCTCGACGAGGTCGAGGTCGTACTCCTGGGCAAGCTCCAGTGCCTTGGCCAGCGGGACGATGCCCACCTGCTCGCCACTGGGACCGACAAGTCGCACCTCGGGAACGCGAATCCGGTCGTTGATGCGGGGCTCGGCGCTGATGGATCCTCCTCGGTTAGCACCACACGGCGGTCTGGCGGACAGCCGCGTATGTCTCTCGTTCAGTAAGACCTAACCGCGCCGAAGCACAAAAAATGCCCCGGACGATCACAGGCGGGGCTCCAAAACACTACCGGAGCACCGCCGCGATGATCGCGGGGCACGATTTCGGGCGACTCCATCGTCCGTACGGAACGATGGTGGCCGCCTGACCGGGGTGACCCGCCGTCCCGGGGGACGGTCAGGTGGGAGATCGGAGCCTCCACTTGTGGGCTCGACACATAAGTGTCCAGCCGGTCGTTACACAAGGTTAGCAGCATCCCGAGGGTGGCGCTAACCGGCGTGTACCGGGGCCTATCGTGTGAGGCATGAGTGACACCTCCCCCTCGGACACCCCCGAGACCCCCGGCGCGACCGACTTCGACGCCATGACCCGTGACATCGCCGAGGTCCCGGCGGTCGAGGTGATCGTGACGGTCGCCGTCAACCTGATGAGCGCCGCCGCCGTGAAACTCGGTCTGACCGAGGAGGGCGACAAGCACAAGGACCTGGACGAGGCCCGCAAGCTGGTGCACGCCCTCGCCGGGCTGCTGGACGCGAGCACGACCGAGATCAGCTCGTTCCACGCGGCACCGCTGCGCGACGGGCTGAAGTCGCTGCAGCTGGCGTTCCGCGAGGCGTCGATCGTCCCGGACGAGCCGGGGCAGGGACCGGGCGAGAAGTACACCGGCCCGGTCTACGGCTAGTCACCCTCGCGGCGACGACTGATCAGGCTCGTACGAACAGGGGCTCGCCCGGAGGCGTGGTCCCGGCCGGCAGCAACGCCAGGTCGAGACCGCGCACCAGGCGGGCCCTCAGTGTGTCGTCGGCGGCGAGCCGCTCGGCGACCGCGCGGGCGGCCTGGGCGGGTACGGCGGACTCGTCCAGGACGAGGGCCAGCGTGCCGTCGGCCTGCCCGGGCCCGAGGTGGGCGAGCAGCACGGCGGGCTCCGCGGCCACCGCGGCGCGAACCGCCTGCCGTACGGCCGGGTCGGCCAGCGGATCCGTCGTCGTACGCCCCTCGGAGAGCGCGAGCAGCGCGCGTCCCGTCAGCTCGTACGGCACCGGACCGGCCATGTCCAGGACGATCGTGTCCGCCTTCTCGTGGACGGCGGCCTGCAGGGCTTGGTGCAGGGGTACGGCGACGGGGCGGGCCGCCGGGTCCCAGCGGGCGAGGGAGTCGGTGGACGTGAAGGCGGGCAGGGCGGTGCGGTCGCCGGCCTTCAGGGTGGGGACGGCCATGTCACTGGTCTTCTCGCGGCGCAGCCCGTTCTCGTCCTCCTCGACCTCGCCGAGCACGGCCACGACGGGGACGAGCAGCCGGGCGTCCTTGAGTGCGGCCAGGACGGGCCCCTCGGCGGTGCGGTCCTCGGCCCAGGCGGCGAGCGCGGCGCTCAGCCGGGGGTCGGCGGTGCCGTCGTCGTCGGAGAAGGGAGAGTCGGGAATGTTCTTGTTCGCCACGGTCACCGACCCTATCGGGGGGATGCTGCTGCGCTTGTGCGGCCCCGTTAACCGTGCCGTGACACGGCTCCCGGCAATCTCCGTTTCTCTGACACAGATCTAACGTCCGTCTAACGGTACGCACAGACGGCGCCCTCACGATCGCGGGCATGGAGTCCTCCGGAGCCCGCCGAAGCCGTCGCGCTCGCCCCTCCCGACGCGGCCTGCTGTACGGCGCCCTCGCCGCCGTGACCGTCCTCGGCGGTACGGCCACGGGAACCGTGTACGTGACCGCGCAGGCGCACTCCGGGGGCAGGGCCGTATCGTCGGCGGCGTCGCCGACGGCCTCGCCCTCGTCCTCGGCGCCGGTCGCAGTGAGCGGGGAGGCTTCGGTGGAACCTGTGGTGCAGCCGACGGTGGATCACGACGAGCTGCTGGCGGCGGCCATGGAGGCGGTGGACGTCCCGGACGGGGTCGAGGTGGCGGTGGCGGTGCTGGACCCGGAGTCCGGTGCGAGCGCCTCGTACGGGGACGGGAGCTTCGACACGGCCAGCATCGTCAAGGTCGACATCCTGGCGGCGCTGCTGTTGCAGGCTCAGGACGAGGGACGGCGGCTGACGGCGGCGGAGCAGTCGTATGCGACCGCGATGATCGAGAGCAGCGACAACGCCTCGGCGTCGGAGCTGTGGCGCAGGATCGGGAAGGCGGCGGGGCTGGACGCCGCGAACGAGCGCCTCGGCCTCACCGGGACCGAGGGCGGCGACGGAATGCTCTGGGGGCTGACGCAGACCACCGCCACCGATCAAGTCACCCTGTTGCGGCAGGTGTTCGGGGAGGACTCGGAGTTGAGCGATGCCTCCCGGGCGTATCTGCGCGGGCTGATGGGGCAGATCGCCGTGGGCCAGCGGTGGGGGGTGTCGGCCGCGGCCGACGGCTCCTCGTGGGCGCTGAAGAACGGCTGGCTGCCGCGTACGGCGACCGGGCTGTGGGACATCAACAGCGTCGGCCGGGTGACGGTCGACGGCCACGACTACCTGGTGGCCGCGCTGTCGGACGGCAACGCGACGCAGGCGCAGGGGATTTCGCTGGTCGAGGCGGCGGCGGTGGCGGCGGTGTCGGTGTTCGCCGGGCAGGACGCGCCGGCGTCCGGGGCCGCTTCGGTGCCCGCCACGGCATCGTCGTAGCCGCCACGGCATCGTCGTGGCCGCTCCGGCGCTCCCGGACGCCGCCGCAATTCCCGTCGTCCGTCAGTTCGCGCATCAGTAACCTGTCCCGGTGGCGCCATCAGACGTTCTGTCCCGAGCCCTGAACGACCCCGTCGACCCGCCCCTCGGACCGCTCCCGGCGCCCGTGGCCGATCTTCTTCGCTCTCTCGACGCCCCGCCGCGGTTGGCCGCCCATCTGCGTGCGGTGCACGACGTGGCGGTTCAGCTGGTCGATTGGGTGGAGCGTCGGTATCCCGAGCTCGCCGTCGACCGCGAGGCCGTCCTGTTCGGAGCGGCCACGCACGACATCGGCAAGACGGTGCACATCGCCGAGTTGTCGGGTCCCGGCTCCTGTCATGAAGAGGCGGGGAGGCACCTGCTGTCGGCCCACGGGTTCGGCCCGGAACTCGCCCGCTTCGCCGGCACCCACGCCTCCTGGGCGGATCCCGCTGCCACACTCGAAGACCTGCTGGTGAGCACGGCGGACAAGGTCTGGAAGAACAAGCGGGTCCCCGAGCTCGAAGACCTCGTCATCTCACGGCTGGCCCGGGCGACGGGCAGGCAGCGCTGGGAGGAGTACCTGGCGCTCGACGACCTCCTCGGCCACATCGGCGACGGAGCCGACCACCGGCTGGCCTTCCAGGCGTCCTTCCCTGTGTACGCGTAGGGCGTGTCTGTGCCGATGAGCACGGCAGTGGACCGCTGCACGCGCGGGTCTCAGAAGTGGAACCGTCCGCGGCGGCCGCGCAGCACTGCGATCGCCCCGATCAGCAGGAGGCCGCCGGCGCTGCCCGCGAGGACGGCGGTCCAGTTCGTCGCGTCGTCGTCGGACTTGGCGGCCTCGGGGCCCGGGCCGAAGTACTCCTCGCCGTACGCCGCCGGCTGCAGGCCCTTCGGCTTGAGGGTCTCGGCCTTCTCGATGGCGGCCGCCGGGTCGATGAAGCCGTAGCCGCGGGAGTCGTCGCGGCCGTCGGCGGGGGCGTCGCGGGCCGTGTCCTCGAGGAGCTTCTTGATCTGGGCCGGGGTCAGACCGGGGTGCGCGGCCTTGATCAGGGCCACCGCTCCGGAGACGAAGGCGGCCGCGGCGCTGGTGCCCCAGCCCTCGTAGTACTTGTGGTCGGGGTCGGCGATGACGACGTCGACGCCGGGGGCGCTGACCGTCGCGTACCAGCGGCGGGTGGAGAAGGAGGCGCGGGTGCCGTAGCGGTCGACGGCGGTCGCGGCGATGACGCCCGGGTAGGCGGCCGGGTAGGAGATGTGGTCGCCCTTGTCGCCGCCGTTGCCCGCGGAGGCGACGACGACCGCGCCCTTCTTCAGGGCGTACTGGACGGCCTCGTCCTCGCCGGCCTCGGGGTGGGCGGACTTGGAGTCGTCGCCGAGGGAGAGGTTGATGACGTCGGCGCCGTGGTCGGCGGCCCAGCGGATGCCTTCGGCGAGGGCGTTGCCGCGGGTGCTGCGGGCCTTGGCGCGGGCGGGGTCGCCGTCCTCCAGGATGACGCGGACGGGGAGGATCTTGGCCTCGGGGGCGATGCCCATGACGCCGTCGCCCTTGCCCACGCCATGTCCGTGACCGGCGATGATGCCGGCCATGGCGGTGCCGTGCCGGGCCCAGGGGCGATCGCCGCGCTCGGCGCCGAAGCCGACCATGTCCTTGCCTTCGAGGACGTTGCCGGCCAGGTCGGGGTGGTCGTCCTCGACGCCGGTGTCGAGGACGGCGACGGTGATGCCGGCGCCCTTGGTGGTCTGCCAGGCCTCCTGGGTGTGCATGGCGTCCAGGGCCCACTGCCGGGCGCGTATCGAGTCGGCGTGCGCGGCGGTGGGCGGCAGGAGGGCGAGGCAGGCGCCGAGGAGGACGGCGACGGGGCCGGTCCGGCGGATCGTGAAGGTCTTCATGGCGCCGCCGGTTCGGGGGGCCGTGGTTGCCACGCTGCTCGTTCCGGTCCTCATCACGACTGCTCCGTGGTCGGGCCGACGTTCTTACGCAGGGCGCGTTCGACGCGGTCGGCGAGGCCCTTTGCCTCGTGGCCGAGGCCGGCCTGGGCCACGGCCGTGGTGGTGCCGGACCGCATGGCCTCGTCGGCGGGCTCGGGCTCGTCGACGGTGCGGTCGTCGGCCCAGCCTGAGACGGCGTACACGACGACGGGGGCGTCGGTGAGGACGGAGACGGTCCAGGAGGCGCGCTGCTCGTCGCCGAATCCGGCGGCCAGGGTGCCCTTGACGGCGTAGGGGCGCGGCATGAGGTCCGCGCGGCGGTCCAGGTCCTCTTTGGCGAACCGGCTGTCGAGCGAGCGCATGGCGGCCGCGTCGGCCGTGGTGAAGAGCAGGCCGACGGTGGTGACGTAGCTCTCGGTGGCGTCGATGTAGGTGGCGCGCAGGAGTCGCTCGCAGCCGACGGGGGCGAGGGCCTTGCGCAGCAACGGGTCGAAGGCGTTCGCACAGCCGCTGTCCGGGGCCACGGCGATCCGCGTCCAGGTCCGGTCGGCGCCGCCTGGTCCGGCGCCCTTGCCGAGCACGGTGCGCGGGAACAGCTGGTCCACGGGGACGCTGTGCCACAGACCGCCGGCGGCGGCGAAGGTGTCCTGCGCTCCGTCGTCGCCGGACTCCCCGACCAGCCAACTCCCGGTCACGGCCCCGCCGATGAGGCCGAGCCCGAGTACGACACAGGCGGCGGCCGCGGCGAGCCGGGGCCGGATCCGCACCCCGAGGAGGGGCCGCGGTCGTGCCCGTTCGTCGTAGCCCTCGGGCTCCCCGAACGACACGTGGGGCCGCCCGGCGCCCGGGGCACCGCCCGGCGCCATGGGGGCGCTCCAGGAGAGGGACGGGTCCGGGGCGAAGGAGGTGGAGCCGCGGCCGTTCGTGGACTGCCCCGGAACGTGGGCGGGCGCGGGCCCTGAGGGTGCGGCGGCACCGTATCCGCTGCCCGCCGGCGCGTGCCCGGCCCCCGGCTCACGCTCGGGAGGGAGCGGGACCGATACGGCGGGCCGCGGGGGCGGCGGGGCGGAAGCGGGACGGCGAGTGGGGTCGGCGGGTGCCGGGCCGGGACGGGTGGCCGGCGGCGGAGGCATGGCGGTGGAGCCCTGCGCAGGCCCGCTGCCCGGCCGGGGAGGCGCGCCGGACGCTCCCTGCGCGGTCGACGTGCCCGCCTGAGGAGGCACGCCGATGGAACCCGGCATGGGCGCGCCGCCCGGCCGGGACGGCACGTCGGCGGAACCGCGCGCCGAGGGCGGCCGGGTGTCGGACTCGGGCGAGGAGCCGGAGAGGATCGGCCGGAGCCGGAAGGTGGTCTCCGCGGCGGTCTCGGCGGGGGCGCCCGTACGGCGCGGCGTCGAGGGCCGCTCGGCCTGGCGGGGCGGTATGCCGTTGGGCGCCGGCTGCCCGGCGGGTTCCTGGCGGGGCGATCCGCCGCTCTCGGCGAGCCCTGCGGTGGGCGGGGCGTCCGGGAAGCGCGCCGAGGCCCGGGGCGGTGGCGGAGGCATGGAGGCGTCGTCTCCGGAGGCCGGGACGCGCAGGTGGGGGGTGTGGGGCGACGTACCTGACATTCCGGACGGACTCGACGGGTCGGATGCACTGGATGTGCCGGACGGGGGGTGAGTGGAGCTCGCCGGGGAGTTCGGCATCGCCCCCGGCCCACCCTGCGCGGATCCCTCCGGCGCCGGGCCCGGGCCGGTCGGCTGCTCGCCCTGCGTGGTGCCGGCCGGCGGGTCGGCGGGTCTCGGCGGTGTCGTCGGGCGGGGCGGGACGGCGGGCGGTGGGGGTGTCGCGGGGCGCGGAGGGATGGGGGCGCGGCGCGCTTCCGTGCTCATCCACCCCCCCGTTTCCTCATGTCCGGGCCCGCTCTCGTACGCAGGCCGTCGTTCTGTGTCCCGGCTGCCCTGCCCGGCGCGGAATCGTCCGACCAGGCACGCATACCCGCACGGGCGGAGCGTCATCCCGGCGCGCCCGAGCGGCCGTGGGCGTTCCACCCATGCGTGCGCGTCACTCTACGGGTTGATGCAGGGGGAACGGGAACCAGTCCACGACCCCGCGTAAATCTGCCCGGAACGTCCCCCTACCCTGCGGTAATCCCGTCTGGCAGGCTGCGTTCATGACTGCGCGCGCCGCCGACCGGGCCCGTTACGACCGGGCCACCGCCCATCTCGAAGCCCCTCTCGCGATCGTGGACCTGGACGCCTTCGACGCCAACGCGGACGATTTGCTCCGCCGCGCCGGCGGGAAGCCGATCCGTGTCGCCAGCAAGTCCGTCCGCTGCCGGGCCCTGCTGGAGCGCGTGCTCGCGAAGGACGGGTTCGCGGGGATCATGTCCTTCACGCTGGCCGAGTCCCTGTGGCTGGCGCGCTCCGGGTTCGACGACGTCCTGCTCGCCTACCCGTCCGCCGACCGTGCCGGGTTCGCCGAGCTGGCCGGTGATCCCAAGCTCGCCTCCGCCGTCACCGTGATGATCGACGATCCGGCACAGCTCCGGTTCATCGACGACGCACGCGACGGTGGCCGGGAAGTGGTGCGGGTCTGCCTGGAGTTGGACACCTCGCTGAAGCTGCTCGGCGGGCGCGTGCGGGTCGGCGCCCGGCGTTCGCCGCTGCACTCCCCGGCCCAGGTCGCCGACATGGCCCGGGTCGTCGCGCGGCGGCCGGGGTTCGAGCTCGTCGGGATCATGGCGTACGAGGGACACATCGCGGGAGTCGGGGACGCGGTGGCGGGGCGGCCGCTGCGGTCGCGTGCCATACGGCTGATGCAGGCCGCCGCGCGCCGGGAGCTCGCCGAGCGGCGGGCCGAGGTGGTGCGGGCGGTGCGGGCCGTGGCGCCGGGGCTGGAGTTCGTCAACGGTGGCGGGACCGGCAGTGTGCAGCACACCGCCGCCGAGGACTGCGTCACCGAGATCGGGGCCGGGTCGGGGCTGTACGTCCCGCGGCTGTTCGACAACTACACGTCCTTCAGCGGGCGTCCGGCCGCGCTGTTCGCCCAGCCCGTGGTGCGCCGGCCGGGGGTCGGGGTGGTGACCGTCCTCGGGGGCGGCTATCCGGCCTCGGGTGCGGCCGGGCCCGACCGGCTGCCGGTGCCGTACCTGCCGGAGGGGCTGCGGTACGACCCCCAGGAGGGGCCCGGCGAGGTGCAGACGCCGCTGCTCGGCTCGCCGGCCGACGATCTGCTGATCGGCGACAAGGTGTGGTTCCGGCACGCCAAGGCCGGTGAGCTGTGCGAGCGGTTCGACGCGCTGCACCTCGTCGAGGGCGACTCGGTGCCGGCGACCGTGCCGACGTATCGGGGCGAGGGCCGTACGTTCCTGTAGCGGCGGTCCGCGCGCGGGGCGAGCGGGACGTCACCATCCCCCGAGGGCGGCGTCCCGCTCACTTCCCCGGCGCCGGGCTACAGCGGCGTGACGTACGCCCCCGAGATCCCGCCGTCCACCAGGAAGTCGGTGGCGTTGACGAAGGAGGAGTCGTCGCTGGCCAGGAAGGCGACGGCGGCGGCGATCTCCTCGGCCTCGGCGAAACGGCCCACCGGGATGTGCACCAGGCGGCGTGCGGCCCGCTCCGGGTCCTTGGCGAACAGCTCCTGCAGGAGCGGGGTGTTGACCGGTCCCGGGCACAGGGCGTTGACCCGGATGCCGTCGCGGGCGAACTGCACGCCCAGCTCGCGGGACATGGCCAGCACGCCGCCCTTGGAGGCCGTGTACGAGATCTGCGAGGTCGCCGCGCCCATCCGGGCCACGAAGGACGCCGTGTTGATGATGGAGCCCCTGCCCTGCTGCCGCATGTAGGGGATGGCGGCCTTGCAGCACAGGTAGACGGAGGTGAGGTTGACCTCCTGGACGCGCTTCCAGGCCTCCAGGCCGGTCTCCAGGATGGAGTCGTCGTCGGGCGGCGAGATACCGGCGTTGTTGAAGGCGATGTCGACGCTGCCGTAGGTGTCGTACGCCGTCTTGAACAGCGCCTCGACCTGCTCGGGGTCGGTGACGTCGACCTTCACGAAGATCCCGCCGACCTCCTCGGCGGCCGCCTTGCCGCGCTGCTCGTCGACGTCGCCGCAGACGATGTGGGCGCCCTCGGAGGCGAGGCGGCGGGCGGTGGCGAGGCCGATGCCGCTGCCGGCGCCGGTGATGACGGCGGTACGGCCGACCAGGCGTCGGCAGACATTCTCTTCGGTCACTGTGCGGGGCCTTCCGTGCTGATGAAGACGTTCTTTGTTTCGGTGAAGGCGGTCAGGGCGTCCGGGCCCAGTTCGCGGCCGATGCCGGACTGCTTGAAGCCGCCGAAGGGGGTCCAGTAGCGGACGCTGGAGTGGGAGTTGACGGACAGGTTGCCGGCCCGGACCGCCTGGGAGACGCGCAGGGCGCGGCCGACGTCGCGGGTCCAGATGGAGCCGGAGAGGCCGTAGTCGGTGGCGTTGGCCAGCCGGACCGCCTCCGCCTCGTCCTCGAAGGGGAGGACGACGGCGACGGGGCCGAAGACCTCCTCGACGGCTACGCGCGCGCGGGGGTCGACGCCGGTGAGGACGGTGGGCGGGAACCAGAAGCCGGGGCCCTCGGGGGCCTTGCCGCGGATGCCTTCCAGGTCGTCGCCGACGTACGAACGCACGCGCTCCAGCTGGACCTTGGAGATCAGCGGGCCCATGTCGGTCTTCTCGTCGGCCGGGTCGCCGACCGTCACCGCCTCGATGGCGGGGCTCAACAGCTCCAGGAAGCGGTCGTAGGCGGAGCGCTGGACGAGGATGCGGGTGCGGGCGCAGCAGTCCTGGCCGGAGTTGTCGAGGAAGGACATGGGCGCGGCGGCCGCGGCGGCTTCGAGGTCGGCGTCGGCGAAGACGATGTTGGGGCTCTTGCCGCCGAGTTCGAGGGTGACGCGCTTGAGGAGCGCCGAGCCCTTCGCCAGCACTTGTTTGCCCACGCCCGTGGACCCGGTGAAGACGATCTTCGCGACGCCCGGGTGCTCGACGAGGGCGTTGCCCGCGACGGGACCGTGACCGGGCAGGACCTGGAACAGCCCCTCCGGGAGGCCCGCCTCCAGGGCGAGCTCCGCCAGGCGCAATGCCGTCAGCGGGGTCGTCTCGGCGGGCTTGAGGATGACCGCGTTGCCGGCCGCGAGCGCCGGGGCCGTGCCCCAGGCCGCGATCGGCATCGGGAAGTTCCAGGGAGCGATGACGCCGACGACACCGAGCGGTTCGAGGATCGTCACGTTCAGGCCGCCGGCGACCGGGATCTGACGTCCGGTCAGCCGCTCCACTCCCCCGGCCGCGTAGTCGAGCAGATCGCGGACGTTGCCCGCCTCCCAGCGGGCGTTGCCGACGGTGTGCCCGGCCTCGCGGACCTCCAACCGGGCGAGTTCCTCGAGGTGTTCGTCGACCTTGACCGCGAACCGGCGCAGCAGCCGGGCGCGTTCGCCCGGGGCGAGGGCCGCCCACCCGGACTGTGCCAACGCGCCGCGCACGACGGCGGCGTCCACGTCGGCCGCGGTGGCGGCCTGGACGGTGGCGACGACCTCCTCGGTGGCGGGGTTCAGTACTTCCAGTACGTGCTCGGAAGACTCGGAAGACAAGAAGGGCCTCACATGCGTTCGAAGGAGCGGCGCAGCTCCCAGTCGGTCACCGCGGCGTCGAAGGCGTCCAGCTCGACGCGCGCCATGTTGCGGTAGTGGGCGACCACCTCGTCGCCGAAGGCGGCCTTGGCGATCGGGCTGTTCTCCCACAGCTCAGCGGCCTCGCGCAGCGTCGTGGGGACGTGCGCGAAGTCGGCGGCGTAGGCGTTGCCGGGGCAGGGCTCGGGCAGCTCCAGCTTGTGCTCGATGCCGTACAGGCCGGCCGCGACCAGTCCGGCCACGGCGAGGTGCGGGTTGACGTCGCCGCCGGGGAGCCGGTTCTCGAAGCGCATCGAGCGGCCGTGGCCGACGACGCGCAGGGCACAGGTGCGGTTGTCGTGGCCCCAGGCGACGGCGGTCGGGGCGAAGGAGCCCGGCTGGAACCGCTTGTAGGAGTTGATGTTGGGGGCGTAGAGGAGGGAGAAGTCACGCAGGGCGGCGAGCTGTCCGGCGAGGAAGTGCCGCATGACCTCGGACATGCCGCCGGGGTCCTCGGCGGAGCCCGCCATGACGTTGTTGCCGGCGGCGTCCGCGAGCGAGAGGTGGATATGGCAGGAGTTGCCCTCGCGCTCGTTGTACTTGGCCATGAAGGTGATCGAGACGCCCTCCTGGGCGGCGATCTCCTTGGTGCCGGTCTTGTAGACGGCGTGCTGGTCGCAGGTGACCAGGGCGTCGTCGTACTTGAAGGCGATCTCGTGCTGGCCGGGGTTGCACTCGCCCTTGGCGGACTCGACGGTGAGGCCGGCGCCCGCCATCTCGTTGCGGATTCGGCGCAGCAGGGGCTCGATGCGCCCGGTGCCGAGCACCGAGTAGTCGATGTTGTACTGGTTCGCCGGCGTCAGCCCCCGGTAGTTGGCATCCCAGGCCTGCTCGTAGGTGTCCTTGAAGACGATGAACTCCAGCTCGGTGCCGACGTTCGCCGTGTACCCGAGTTCGGCGAGGCGCTCCAGCTGGCGGCGCAGGATCTGGCGCGGGGCGGCCACCACCGGGGAGCCGTCGTTCCAGGCGAGGTCGGCGATCAGCATCGCGGTACCCGCGTTCCAGGGCACGCGGCGGAGCGTGGCCAGGTCCGGGTGCATGGCGAAGTCGCCGTAGCCGCGCTCCCAGGAGGACATGGCGTAGCCGTCGACGGTGTTCATCTCGGTGTCGACGGCGAGGAGATAGTTGCAGCCCTCGGTGCCGTGGTGCAGGACCTCGTCGAGGAAGAAGCGGGCGGCGAACCGCTTGCCCTGGAGCCGCCCTTGCATATCGGGGAAGGCCAGGACGACAGTGTCGATCTCACCGCCTGCGACGAGGGCGTGCAGCTCCTCGACGCTCAGCGGGGGTGTGCGGTCTGCCACGGGAGAGCCTCCATTCGGCTTACTTCGGTCAGCCGGGAGCCATAAGGTATTGCGCAGGACCATTGATTGGGAAGGGGGTCGGGCCACATGTCGCAGGCGGACACGGAGCTCGGGGCGCCCGGGGCCGACGACGACCGGCTGACGTCGGTGCTGCGGCCGGTGCGGGCCGGCAACGGCTTCGAGGAGGCTCTGGAGCAGATCCTGCAGGTCGTCCGGCTCGGTCTGGTGCCGGGCGGCGAGCGGCTGCCGGCGGAGCGGGAGCTGGCCGACCGGCTGGGGATCAGCCGGGTGACACTGCGCGAGGTGCTGAAGGTCCTGCAGGACCAGGGCCTGGTCGAGTCGCGGCGCGGGCGCTACGGCGGAACGTTCGTCCTGCCGCGCCCCGAGACGCCCGGCGAGGAGGAGTTGCGCCGCCGCCTGAAGGACGTCGACGTCGAGGACACACTGCGCTTCCGCGAGGTGCTGGAGGTGGGCGCGGCCGGGCTGTGCGCGGCGCACGGGCTGGACGAGGAGCAGGCCGACCGGCTCCGCGAGGCCCTGGTGCGCACGCACGACGCCCCGCTCGCCGAGTACCGCCGCCTGGACACCCTGCTGCACCTGACGCTCGCCGAACTGTCCGGCTCCCCCACGCTCACGGCCCAGTACGCGGCGGTACGCGCCACGGTCAACGACCTCCTCGACTGCATCCCGCTCCTCGTCCGCAACCTGGAGCACTCCCAGCGCCAGCACGCCGCCCTGGTGGAGGCCGTGATCGAGGGCAACGCCGAGTGCGCGCGGGAGATCATGCGCGAGCACTGCGGGGGTACGGCGGCACTGCTGCGGGGCTTCCTGGGCTGAGCCGTGCCGCCTGCGGGCGAGCCAAGGATTTACGGGCGATTAACGCAGGGGTATTGCCTTCTCACGCCGACGACCGCAAAGGTATGGATCCATTCCATTGAGCCGGAGCTCGGTCGACCCCACCGCGCCCGGAAATGCCCGGCGTCCACCGCATGTGGGGAGTTGGCCCATGTCCCAGGAATCCACAAGCACACCCGCCCCGGAGGCGGACGACTATCTGGAGCGCAGAACCCTGCGCCGCGGCAGCGCCGGCTGGGTGCTGCTGACCGGTCTCGGCGTCGCGTACGTCGTCTCCGGCGACTACTCGGGCTGGAACTTCGGCCTGGCCGAGGGCGGCTTCGGCGGCCTGGCGATCGCCATGGTGCTCATGGGCGCGATGTACGCGTGCATGGTCTTCGCGCTCGCCGAACTGTCCTCGATCCTGCCGACGGCCGGCGGCGGCTACGGCTTCGCCCGCCGGGCGCTGGGCCCCTGGGGCGGCTTCCTGACCGGTACGGCGATCCTCATCGAGTACGTCCTCGCCCCCGCCGCCATCGTGATCTTCATCGGCGACTACGTCGAGTCGCTGGGCCTGTTCGGCCTGGAGTCCGGCTGGCCGGTGTACCTGGTCTGCTTCGCGATCTTCCTCGGCATCCACCTCTGGGGCGTGGGCGAGGCGCTGCGCTTCAGCTTCGTCGTCACCGGGATCGCGGTGGTCGCCCTGGTCGTGTTCGCGCTCGCGGCGCTGCCGGACTTCTCCCTCGGGTCGCTGGACGACATCCCGGTCGACACCTCGGCGGCCGGGTCGAACTCCTGGCTGCCCTTCGGCCTGCTCGGCATCTGGGCGGCGTTCCCGTTCGGCATGTGGTTCTTCCTGGGCGTCGAGGGCGTGCCGCTGGCCGCCGAGGAGACCAGGGAGCCGGCCCGTACGCTGCCGAAGGCGATCCGCTGGTCGATGGCCATCCTGGTGGTGCTGGCCGTGGTCACCTTCTTCGCGGCGGCCGGCGCACGTGGATCGGCGGCGATCCAGGAGGCGGGCAACCCGCTGGTCGAGGCGCTTCAGCCGGACGGCGAGGCGACGACCCTGAGCCGGATCGTGAACTACGCGGGCCTGGCGGGCCTGGTGGCGTCGTTCTTCTCCCTCATCTACGCGGGCTCGCGCCAGCTCTTCGCCCTCTCCCGCGCGGGCTACCTCCCCCGCTTCCTGTCCCTCACCAGCAGCCGCAAGGCGCCCTACCTGGGCCTGCTGGTGCCGGGCACGATCGGCTTCCTGCTGGCGGCGCTGACGGGCGACGGGGCCCGGATGCTGAACATCGCGGTCTTCGGCGCCACCATCTCCTACGCGCTGATGTCCCTGTCCCACATCGTGCTGCGCCGCCGCGAGCCCGAACTGCCGCGGCCGTACCGTACGCCGGGAGGCGTGGTGACCTCCTCGGTCGCCCTGGTGCTGGCCTGCGCGGCGCTGGTGGCGACGTTCCTGGTGGACGTGACGGCGGCGGTGATCGCGCTGGTGGTGTACGTGGTGGCCATCGCCTACTTCGGCCTCTACAGCCGGAAGCACCTGGTGGCGAAGGCGCCCGAGGAGGAGTTCGCGGCGCTGGCTGCGGCCGAGGCAGAGTTGGCACGGGACTGAACGTTCGACTGTGAGTGTGAGGGAGTTGAAGTGGCCAGGCCGCTGATCGGGGTCACCACCTATCTGGAGTCCGGTGCGCGCTGGGGGGTGTGGGAGCTGGACGCGGCACTGCTGCCAGTCGGCTATCCGCGGCTCGTGCAGCGGGCGGGCGGCCTGGCCGCGATGCTCCCGCCGGACGACCCTTCTCTCGCCGCGGCTGCCGTGGCCCGGCTGGACGGGCTGGTCATCGCGGGCGGGCCCGACGTGGAGCCGGTCCGCTACGGCGCCGAGCGCGAGCCGCGGACCGGGCCACCGACGCGGGAGCGGGACGCGTGGGAGCTGGCGCTGATCGACGCGGCGCTGGCAGCGGGGCTGCCCCTGCTCGGCATCTGCCGGGGCATGCAGCTGCTGAACGTCGCCCTCGGCGGCACGCTCGTCCAGCACATCGACGGGCACGCGGAGGTCGTGGGCGTCTTCGGCAGCCACACCGTGAAGCCGGTGCCGGGGAGTCTGTACGCCGGTGTCGTGCCGGAGGAGACCTCCGTGCCGACGTATCACCACCAGGCCGTGGACCGCCTCGGCGAGGGTCTCGTCGCGTCGGCGTACGCGGCGGACGGGACGGTGGAGGCGGTGGAACTGACGTCGGCCGGGGGGTGGGTGTTGGGGGTGCAGTGGCATCCGGAGATGGGGGAGGACGTGCGGGTGATGCGGGGGTTGGTGCGGGCTGCCGCCGGCGGCTGACGGGGTATCTCGCCCCCGCCGCCCCTACCCTTCCCGTCCCTGGGGGCTGCCGCCCCCAGACCCCCGCTTCGGCCCTGAACGGGCCTCGTCCTCAAACGCCGGACGGGCTGAAAAACCAGCCCCTCCGGCGTTTGAGGAGCGGGGTCTGGGGCGGAGCCCCAGAAGGACGGGAAGGGTAGGGGCGGCGGGGGCGAAAACTACCCCCGCGTCAGCGACAGCAGGTCCCGCGCCGGCCCCACCGGCCGGTGGCCCATCGGCCACACCGCCCGGAGGTCGCGGGCCAGGGAGACGTCGGCCAGCGGGATGCGAACCAGCCGCCGCATCGACAGCTCCTCCCCCACGGCCAACTCGCTCAGCACCGCCGGCCCCGCCCCACTCACCGCGGCCGCCTTCACCGCCGTCGTCGAGGACAGCTCGATCAGCGGCCGGGCCAGCCCGCCCAGCGCCGCGTCGAGGACCTGACGCGTACCCGACCCCTTCTCCCGGAGGATCAACGGCGTCGCCGCCAGCTCCGACGCCTCCAGCGCCCGCCGCCGACGCGACCAGACATGCCCTGGCGCCGTCACCACGATCAGGCTGTCGTGGGCGATGACGACCGAGTCCAACCCCGTCGGGACCGACAGCCCCTCCACGAACCCCAGGTCCGCCTCGTCCGCGAGCAACCGCTCCGCCACGGCCGCCGAGTTCCCGGCGAGCAGCGACACCGCCGTGTCCGGCCGCTGGGCGCGCAGCGCGAGCAGCCAGCCCGGCAGCAGGTACTCCGCGATCGTCATGCTCGCCGCCACCCGCAGCCGCGAGTCCCGCCGGTCCCGCAACGCCTGCGCCCCGACGTCGAAGGCCTCCGCCGCCTCCACCACGCGCCGCGCCCAGTCCGTCACCAGCGCCCCGGCGTCCGTGAGCCGGGAGCCTCGCGGTGACCGGTCGACCAGCGCCACGCCGAGCTGGCGTTCCATCGACCGGATCCGGCTGCTCGCCGCCGGCTGGGTGATCCCCAGCTCACGGCCCGCCCCGCCGAGACTGCCGAGCCGCGCCACCGCCAGCAACAGCTCCAACGCGCCGAGATCCGGAACGCGATGCGCCAGGGATCCCGCGCGAAACCGCCCCTCCGCCGCCTCTGTCATAAGGCCAGTTTATGTGCCCATAGAGGCAAACTCCCTGGTGGGAGACGAAGACCGGAGCAACGCTGAGCGCATGGTCACCGCCGTCCGTCACCTCGGACCCAACTGGTACGCCTCCGTCATGGGCACCGCCGCCGTCGCCACCGCCGGAGCCGCGCTGCCGCTTCAGCTCCCCGGCCTGCGCACGACCTGCGCAGCCGTCTGGGCGCTCTCCCTCGTCCTGCTCGTCACCCTGCTCGCCGCCCGCGCCCTGCACTGGACCCACCACCGCGACCAGGCCCGCGCCCACCTCCTCGACCCGGCCACGGCGCCCTTCTACGGCTGCCTGGCGATGGCCCTGCTCGCCGTCGGGGGCGGTGCCGTCACCGTCGGCCGGGACTGGATCGGGACCGGGGCGGCGGTCGCGCTCGACGCGGTGCTGTTCGGCGCCGGTACGGTCGTCGGGCTGGCGGCCGCCGTCGCCGTCCCGTACCTCATGGCCGTACGCCATCGGATCGAGCCGTCGCAGGCCACGCCCGTATGGCTGTTGCCGCTCGTGGCGCCGATGGTGTCGGCCGCGCTCGGGCCGCTGCTGGTGCCGCATCTGCCGCCGGGGCAGGCCCGGGAGACGATGCTGCTCGCCTGCTTCGCGCTGTTCGGGCTCAGTCTGCTCGCCACCCTGCTCATGCTGCCGCTGGTCTTCGCCCGGCTGATCACCGGCGGCCCGCTGCCCCTCGCTCTCACGCCGACCCTGTTCCTGGTGCTGGGGCCGCTCGGGCAGTCCACCACCGCCGTCGGCAGCTTCGCGGACGTCGCGCCGGGCGTCGTCCCGGGCCCCTACAGCGGGGGCTTCGGCGTGCTCGCCGTCCTCTACGGCGTGCCCGTCATGGGCTTCGCCCTCCTGTGGTCCGGGCTCGCCACCGCCCATGTCCTGCGCGCCCGGCGGCACGGCATGGGGTTCGCGATGACCTGGTGGGCGTTCACCTTCCCGGTGGGCACGTGCGTCACCGGCGCCGCCGCACTGGGCCGGCACACCGGGCTGGTGGTCTACGACGGGCTCGCCGTCGGGTTGTACGTCGTGCTCGTCGGCGCCTGGGCCGTCGCCGCCGTGTGCACCGCACGCGGTCTGCTCAGCGGTGCGCTGCTCGCAGCGCCTCGGCCAGCACGCGCGGTGCCTCTGCCAGCGACGGGCCGTACCACGTCAGGTGCCGTCCGCTGACCAGCGCGCAGGGCAGTCCGGGGAAGGCCTCCGGGCCGTCGTCGGCAGTGAAGCGGTAGGGCTCGTCCGGGAGGACGACGACGTCCGGGGCCGCCGCCCGCAGGTCGTCCAGGGGGACGCGCGGGTAGCGGTCCTCGTGCGTGGCGTACAGGTGGTCCACGCCGAGGCGGGCCAGGACGTCGCCGGCGAAGGTGTCGCGGCCCAGCACCATCCAGGGCCGCCGCCAGATCGGGACCACCGCCGTCGTACGGCGCTGCGGGGGCGGCAGGGACGACCACGCCTGCTCCGCCTCGTCCAGCCACCGCGGACGTGCCGTCACCCCGCAGGCGGCCAGCACGCGGGCCAGCTCCCGCAAGGCCTGCGGCACGTCCCGCACCTCGGTCACCAGGACCTCGACGCCGGCCGCGCGGAGGGCGGCGAGGTCGGGCTCGCGGTTCTCCTCCTCGTTGGCGATCACCAGGTCGGGGGCGAGGTCGATGACGCGGTCGGCCTTGGGGTTCTTGGTGCCGCCCACGCGGGTGACGTCCAGGCCGGCGGGATGGCCGCACCAGTCCGTGGCGCCGACGAGGACGCCTGGGGCCGACACGGCCACGGCCTCCGTCAGGGACGGCACCAGGGAGACGACGCGCATCAGCGCCCCGGCCGGTCCCGGACCGCCTCGATGTGCTCCGCCACCGCGACGACGACCACACGCGTGTCCGGCACGGTCGCCCGCCAGCGGTGGCGCACCCCGCCGGTGAGGTACAGGGTGTCGCCGCGGCCCAGGCGATAGGCGCGGCCCTCCGCCTCGATCTCCACGGCGCCGTCGGCGACGTACATCAACTGGTCGTTGCGGTACTGGAATTCGCGGCCCGCCTCATGGTCCCCGGTGAACTCCGAGGCGTGCATCTGATGGTGACCGCGCACCAGCGACCGCACCCGTGGTTCCGGCGCGAGTTCGGTGGCGTCGGCCCGGACGACGTCGACGCTGCACGCCGGGTCGGCGGCGGCGAGAAGCTCGACGGCGGTCGTACGCAATGCGTCGGCGACCTTCTCGAGGGAGCTTCTGCTGGGGCGTGCCCGGTCGTTCTCGACCTGGCTCAGGAAGGGCACGGACAGGCCGCTGCGCTCGGCCACGACGGCGAGGGTGAGGTCCAGTGCGCGGCGTCGCCGCCGCACGGCCGCGCCCACCCGAAGGGTCTGTTCTTTGTGGTCGCCCATCGCTCCGGCTCCCTCCTTCGCTCGTCGGTCCACTGTCCTCGCGCCCGCTGCCCGGCGCACACCTTCTGTTGAGTTCCTTGCACCCTACGCATGTTCGGCAAACCGTTTCATGCGCCCGTCACATCGACGACACGTCGGGGGGAGTACGACCCATCGGTTCGCGCCAGCGGATCGGCACCCCCACTGCGCCGTGTACCCCCATGCCACCCCTGACTCCCGCTCAGCACAAGAGAACCGGTGTCGCGTTCAATGCTCCGGGGTCCGTCGGTGTTCCCTCTCCCCCTGCGGTGGGACCGCCTGGTCACGGCGTCGTCCCGGGCTCCGTGCCGGAGCGTTAAGTCGAGGCCGGCCGCGGGGAGTTGGCGCGGCCCAGTTCAGGTGGTGGGGTAGCGCTGCGTGGTTGGCCGGATCCTTCTCGTAGGCATGCCGTAGGACTATGCGGACATGCCGCGAGGGGTGGGCCAGCCGTACGTGAGGGGAATACGTACGGCGTGACCCACCCCTCGGGCGGCGGTCCGGGCCCGTCAGGTCACCCGGCCGCCTGGCTCTTGTGCTCCGATCCGGCGACCGGGGCCCACTGGTCCAGCAGGCCCGGGTTCTGCTTCAGCCAGGTGCGGACGGCGTCCTGCTCCTTGCCCTTGCCCGCCTTCGTGATCTGCGACTCCAGGCCGGTGAGCTGCCGCTCGGTCATGGAGAAGTCCTTCAGCCACTTGCCGACCTCGGGGTTGTCCGCGGCGAAGCCCTTGCGCGCGAGGGTGTGCACACCGTCGCCCTTGCCCCAGGCGCCCTTGGGGTCCTTGAGCTTGTTCAGGTCGTAGTCGCTGTACGCCCAGTGCGGCGACCAGAGCGTGACGACGACGGGCTCCTTCTTGGCGTACGCGCGCTTGAGCTCGGCGAGCATCGCGGGCGTCGAGCCGTCCACGACGTCGTACTCGCCCTGAAGGCCGTACTCCTTGAGGACCTTGTCCTTGAGCATGCCCATCATTCCGGCGCTCGGCTCGATGCCGATGATCCTGCCCTTGAACTTGGCGGCGTTGCCCTTGAGGTCCTCCAGGGAGTCGACGCCCTTCACGTACGACGGGACGCTGAGCTCCAGCGAGGTGGGGCCGTACCAGGAGCCGAGGTCCTCGAGCCGGTTCCCGTACTTCTTCCAGTACTCGGCGTGGGTGGTGGGCAGCCAGGCGTCCGTCTGGAAGTCGAGCTGGCCGGTGGCGACGCCGGTGTACAGGGGGCCCGCGGCGTACTGGGTGGTGGTGACCTTGAAGCCGCGCTGCTCCAGGAGCTCCTTCCACAGGTACGTCGAGGCGATGCCCTCGTCCCACGGGATGTAGCCGAGCTTGATCTCCTTGCCCTTGCCGACGTTCGTGGCGGAGGCCTCGGCGGTGCCGGCGGTGGGGCCGAAGACGCCCAGGCCGCCCGCGACCAGGGCCAGGACGGCCACTCCGGCGACGGCGACGACCGGGCGGGGGCGGTGGTTCCAGACCTTGGTGCCGCCCGCGGCGCGGGCCTTGGCGGCGGTGCGGCGGCCGAGCGGGGAGATCTGCGCGCCGAGCGCGCCGGTGATGCGGTCCAGGTAGATGGCGAGGACGACGATGCCGACGCCCGCCTCGAAGCCGAAGCCGATGTCGAGCTGCCCGATGGCCTCGTTGACCGCGCCGCCGAGGCCGCCGGTGCCGACCATGCCGGCGATGACGACCATCGACAGGCTCAGCATGATGACCTGGTTGATGCCCGCCATGATCGTCGGCAGGGCGAGCGGCAGCTGGACCCGCAGCAGGGTGTCGCGGGGTGTGGTGCCGAAGGCCTCGGCGGCCTCGACCAGTTCCGCGTCGACCTGCCGGATGCCCAGCTCGGTCATGCGCACACCGGGGGCGAGCGCGAAGATCAGGGTGGCGATGACACCGGCGGCGGTGCCCAGGCCGAAGAAGAGGATGGCCGGGATCAGCAGCACCATCGAGGGCATCGTCTGGAGCAGGTCCAGGACGGGCCGTACGGCCGCGCTGACCGCCTTGGAGCGGGCCGCCCAGATGCCCAGCGGGATCGAGATCACCAGCGCGATGACCGTCGCCACCAGCACCAGGGCCAGCGTCGACATGGCCCGGTCCCACAGGTCGAGCGAGTCGACCAGCGCGAAACCGGCGAAGCCGAGGACGCCCGCGACCAGGCCGCGCAGCCACCAGGCCAGCACGGCGAGGATGCCCGCGAGGAGCAGGGGCTCGGGGGCGGTCAGGACGGCGTTGACGCCGTCGTACATGCCCTCCACGACCGCTTTGATCGCGTCGAAGAGCCAGCCCATGTGGGCGACGAGCCAGTCCACACCGGAGTCGACCCAGTCGCCGAGACGCAGCCTAGGCATGGGCGATCACCTTGCCCTCCGGGCTGTCGCAGGGCGCGGGTTCTGCGCTCTCGTCGCCGAGGAAGCCGACCAGCCGCTGCCGCGGCACGACGCCGATGACCTTGTTGTCCTCGTCCACGACCGAGACACGGTGCGACAGCCGGGCACTGATCGCGCACAGCTCCGCGAAGGTCGTGTCCCGGGTGGCGGTCTCGCAGGCGCAGAGGGGGGCGCCGGCGGTGACCGAGGTGTCCATGAGCGCGCTCGCGGTCAGCACGCGGGAGCGGTCGACGTCCTGGATGAAGGAGGCGACGTAGTCGTTCGCCGGGCGCAGGAGGATGTCCTCCGCCGAACCGGTCTGGACGATTCGGCCGTCGCGCATGACCGCGATGCGGTCGCCGAGGCGCATGGCCTCGTTCAGGTCGTGGGTGATGAAGACGATCGTCTTCTTCAGGGTGCGCTGCAGTTCGAGCAGCTGGTCCTGCATGTCGCGGCGGATCAGCGGGTCGAGCGCGCTGAAGGACTCGTCCATGAGGAGCAGGTCGGCGTCGGTGGCGAGGGCGCGGGCCAGGCCCACGCGCTGCTGCATACCGCCGGACAGCTCGTCGGGCCAGGACTTCTCCCACCCGGCCAGTCCGCACAGGGCCAGCGCCTCGCCGGCGCGCTTCTCGCGCTCGGCGCGGGGCACGCCCTGCACGGCCAGGCCGTAGGCGGCGTTCTCCAGCACGCTGCGGTGCGGGAAGAGCGCGAAGTGCTGGAAGACCATGCTGATCTTCTTCGCGCGGACCTGGCGCAGCTCGCGGTCGCTCAGCGCGGTCAGGTCCTGGCCGTCGAAGCGGACGTGGCCCGCGGTCGGCTCCAGCAGCCCGTTGAGCATGCGCAGCAGGGTGGACTTGCCGGATCCGGACAGGCCCATGACGACGAAGATCTGGCCCGGCTCCACGGTGAAGGAGGCGTCGATCACGGCGGCGGTGATGCCGTCGGCCCGCAGCTCCTCCCGGTCGGCCCCTTGCCGGAGCCGCTCGACAGATTCTTGCGGTCGTCTGCCGAACACCTTGTGGAGATGTTCGGCCTCAAGCCTGGCTGACACAGGTACCTCTTGTCTCGACGGCAGATGAAGGGAGCGACGACCGGACGGTTGAACGCGCAACCGGCCTCACTCCGAGGCCGCGCCTGCCCGGGTTCTCCGGGTACAAACGCGCAAGTGGTCCAGGCCACAGAAATGGCATACGACGCAACTCGTTGCGCAGGACAGCGCACTCCGCGGACCGCTGTCAGTGCCGTACGGCGTGACTGTCAGTGGCTTGCGGCATGATGCGTGGCGTGACCGGACGACTGATGCTCCTCGACACCGCCTCGCTCTACTTCCGCGCCTATTTCGGCGTCCCGGACTCCGTGAAGGCCCCGGACGGCACGCCGGTGAACGCCGTGCGCGGGCTCCTCGACTTCATCGACCGCCTGGTCAAGGACCACCGCCCGGACGCGCTGGTGGCCTGCATGGACGCCGACTGGCGGCCCCAGTGGCGGGTCGACCTGATCCCGTCCTACAAGGCGCACCGCGTGGCCGAGGAGCACGAGGCCGGGCCGGACGAGGAGGAGGTGCCGGACACGCTGTCGCCGCAGGTGCCGGTCATCGAGGCCGTCCTCGACGCGCTCGGCATCGCGCGCGTGGGGGTCGAGGGGTACGAGGCGGACGACGTGATCGGCACGTTCACGGCGCGGGCGCGGGGCCCGGTCGACATCGTCACCGGCGACCGTGACCTGTACCAGCTGGTGGACGACGCGCGCGGGGTGCGGGTGCTGTACCCGCTCAAGGGCGTGGGCACGCTCCAGCTCACCGACGAGGCGTGGCTGCGCGAGAAGTACGGCGTGGACGGCCGGGGGTACGCGGATCTGGCGCTGCTGCGCGGCGACCCCAGCGACGGTCTGCCGGGCGTGCCGGGGATCGGCGAGAAGACGGCCGCGAAGCTGTTGGCCGAATTCGGCGACCTGGCCGGGATCATGGCCGCGGTCGACGACCCCAAGGCGAAGCTCACGCCCTCGCAGCGCAAGCGGCTGGACGAGTCCCGGCCGTACGTCGCCGTCGCGCCGACGGTGGTGCGGGTCGCGGGCGATGTGCCGCTGCCGGATGTCGACACGACGCTTCCGCGCGCGCCCCGGGATTCGGCCGGACTGGACGAACTGGCCGTGCGGTGGGGGCTGGGCGGGTCGCTGCAGCGGCTGCTCGGGACGCTGGGGGCGTGAAGGGCGCGATTTGGTGAATGGGGTTCACGGTGCGGGGAATTCGGTCCCTGTGTACGCGACATGCACCCTTTCATGAACGTCCATAGCGGCATTCGCCAGGCGGAGGTGCTAACTTAGGTAAACCTAAGCTTGGAACGAGGGAGGCCAGTGATGGCACTACGCCCTGCCCGCAAGCCGCGGAAGCCCCACTCCGCGCAGGTCATCCGTACCGAACGGCTGACCCCGCACATGCAGCGTGTGGTGCTGGGCGGTGAGGGGCTCGACGAGTTCGCGGCGGACACCTGCACGGACCATTACGTCAAGATCCTGTTCTCTCCCGCCGGTGTGAGCTACCCCGAGCCCTTCGACCTGGAGCGCATCCGCGAGGAGCTGCCGCGCGAACAGTGGCCGGTGACGCGGACGTACACCGTGCGGGCCTGGGACCCCGAGCACCGTGAGCTGACGCTGGACTTCGTGCTGCACGGCGAGGAGGGCCTGGCCGGCCCCTGGGCCTTGCGCGCCCGGCCGGGCGAAGTCGTGCGGTTCATGGGCCCCGGCGGCGCCTACGCCCCCGACCCGGACGCCGACTGGCATCTGCTCGTCGGCGACGAGAGCGCGCTGCCCGCGATCGCCCGCTCCCTGGAGTCGCTGCCCGACGGCGCCACGGCGTACGCCTTCGTGGAGATCGCCGGCCCCGAGGAGGAGCAGAAGATCGACTCCGATGTGGAGGTCATCTGGCTGCACCGCGGCTCCCGTCCCGTCGGCGAGGCACTGGTCGAGGCCGTACGCACGCTGGACTTCCCCGAGGGCCGGGTGCACGCGTTCGTGCACGGCGAGGCGCACTTCGTGAAGCAGTTGCGCCACCTGCTGCGGGTCGAGCACGGCGTACCCCGGGAGGACCTGTCGATCTCCGGCTACTGGCGGCTCGGCCACAACGAGGACGGCTGGCAGGCTTCCAAGCGGGACTGGAACGCACGGATCGAGGCGGAGCAGGAGGGGGCGGCGCCGGCCGCGTGAGACTCCTCGAAAGGGGCGGCACTTCCAGAAGTGCCGCCCCTTCGTCGTACCCGGGACGCTCAGACGGACCGCTGGTACGAGCGGAACGTCCGTATCGACAGCCACACCGCCGCGACCGCCAGCGCCAGCAGACCTCCGCCCCGGAGGGCGACGTCACCCCAGTCGGGGTTCCCGGACATGGCCGAACGGCCCGCCACCATCGCCCAGTTGAGCGGGTTGAGGTCGGCGACGTGCCGCATCCAGTCGGGCATCTGCGACGGCGCCATGAAGGCGGAGGACAGGAAGGTCAGCGGCAGCAGCAGGAAGGTGTTGATGCCGATGATCGACTCCCGCTCCCGCACGAGCATCCCCAGCGCGTTGGACAGCGCCCCGAAGATCGTCCCGAGCAGGACCGAGGCGACGACCAGCACGGCGATCCCGCCGACACCGCCCGGACAGTCGGCCCCGCCCAGCAGGCCGAGCAGCACGATGACGACCGACTGCAGGGCGGTGACCAGGCCGTTGTTGACGACGTTGCCGTTCATCAGGGCGGCTCGACTGACCGGGGTGGTCAGGAACCGGTCGAGCGTGCCCCGCTGGATCTCGTCGAGCGTGCCCATCCCGGCCCACAGGTTGGAGCTGAGGGCGCTCATCACGACGACGCCCGGCACCAGGTAGTCGAGGTAGGAGGTGGTGCCGAAGCCGCCGAGCTCGATGACCTTCTTGAAGAGGCTGCCGAACAGGAACAGCCAGATCACCGGCTGGATCAGGGTGATGACGGCATAGGCGGGCTGGCGTACGAACACCATGAGTTGACGTTGCGTCATGTACCAGGTCTGGGCGACGGCGGTGCTCATCGCGCACCTCCGGTCGCGGCCAGGACGAGATCCTCGGCGCCTTCGGCCTCGGCTTCGGCCTCCGAGTAACGGCGGCCGGCGTAGCGGAGGTAGACGTCGTCGAGGGACGGGCGGGCGACGGTCGCGGTGGCGACGCCGACCCCGGCGCGTTCGAGCGCGGCGAGGAGCGCGGGCATCGCGGCGGCGCCCTGGTCGGCACGGACGCTCACGCGGCGCCCGTCGACCAGCACCTCGTGCACGCCGGGCAACCCGCCGAGGGCGCCCCTGAGCAGCGTACGACCGGCTTCGCCGACCGCTCCGCGCAGTTCCACATGGACGGCGTCGCCGCGCAGTTCGCCCTTGAGGGAGTCCGGGGTGCCCGCCACGACGACCCGGCCCCGGTCGACGATCGCGATGCGCTCGGCGAGCCGGTCGGCCTCCTCCAGATAGTGCGTGGTGAGCAGGACCGTCAGGCCGTCCTCCCCGGCCAGTCGGCCGATCTCGTCCCACATCGCGGCGCGGGTCTCGGGGTCGAGGCCGGTGGTGGGCTCGTCGAGGAACAGCACCTCGGGCCGGTGCACCAGGCCGAGGGCGACGTCGAGGCGGCGGCGCATCCCGCCGGAGTACCCCTTGACCGGGCGGTCGGCGGCGTCGGCGAGCCGGAAGCGGTCGAGCAGCTCGGTGACCCGACGAGCGAGGTCGGTGCGGCCCAAACCGTAGAGCCGTCCCTGGAGTTGGAGGTTCTCACGGCCGGTGGCGACCGGATCGGCGCCGGAGTTCTGGGCGACCACGCCGATCGCGCGCCGCACCCGGTCCGGGTGGCGCAGCACGTCGTGCCCGGCGACGGTGGCCGAGCCGGAGTCGGGGCGGGCCAGGGTGGTGAGGATCTTGACGGTGCTCGACTTGCCGGCGCCGTTGGGCCCGAGGAGGCCGAAGACCGTTCCCGGCTCGACGGTGATGTCCATGCCGTTGAGGGCGTAGACATCGCCGTAGGTCTTGATGAGTTGACGTGCCTCGACCGCGGGCACGCGGGTGGCACTGGTGCTGGTACTCATGACGACTGCTCTCCTGGTGAGCGGATGTGTGATCGATCCGCGTGAGCAGTGCCGGGCTATCCTGGGTGTGCCGCACCTCGATGACCCGGTTCTGCCACGGCGGATCCGTTTCGGGGTTCGAGACCCCGGCGGAGCTGCTGCAACAGCCCCGCCGGGGTCTTTCTCATGTCGTGAACTCGGCCGGCAACTCCCCCGTTTCATGGAAGCGCCGCCACTCCTCGACGCCGGGCAGCTCGCCCTTCCTGGTCTCGTCGAGGAAGCCTCGGACCCACTCCGCCTGCGCCTCGACCATGTGCAGTTGGTACTCGACCTCGACGAGGAAGAGCCGCGGCAGCGTCTCGCAGAGCTTCTCCAGTGCGCCCCGGCCGCTCGCCACCTGCACCTCCAGCGAGCTGAGCCGCATCTCGAGCAGCCGCACCACCTCGTCGGGGGGCAGCGCCGCCATCAAGGAGAGGGCCGTCTCGAAGATCGGGTACTCCTTCGCCGGGATGGCGAGCAGGTCGGACAGCCACTCGGCCATCTCCTCGCGCCCTGCGTCGGTGAGCCCGTAGACCGTGCGCTCGGGGCGGTTGCCCTGGCGTTCCACACCGGTCACCTCGACGAAGCCGTGCTTCTCGAGGTTCTGCACGACCGTGTACAGCGAGCCGTAGTTGGTCTTCGTGCTGACGTCCTTGCCCTGACTGCGCAGGGTCTGGGCGATCTCGTACGGATGCATCGGCTTCTGCCAGAGGGTCGTCATCACGGCGAGCGCCAGCGGGTTGGTGAGCTTGCGGCGTTTCCCCGTCATGGTGACCACCTCGCTGCCGAATATCCGTGGCCGAACATATCGCGACTCGACCGAAAGCGTCAATAGACACGATGTATCGCGTTCTGGAGGTCGCCACAAGAGGCCACCGGCGCCTGTCGTGAGAAATTAGGATCGACTCGGACATGAGCACGTCATGCGTTCGAAACAGCCCCTCCCTAATTTCTGTCGCCCGACAGGAATTCTTGCGCCGCTGTGCGAAAGCAGGTTGCCGCCATGACGAGCACCGCCCCCGCCGCCCCACGCCCCGACCCGCCGCTGGACCCTGACGAGCTCTCCCTCGCCGAGTTCGGGTACCGCCAGGAACTGCACCGCAGCCTCGGCCGGTACGCGTCCTTCGCGGCCGGTTTCTCCTTCATCTCCGTCCTGACGACCGTCTTCCAGTTCTTCGCCTTCGGGTACGCGTTCGGCGGCCCCGTCTTCTTCTGGGCCTGGCCCGCGGTGCTCGTCGGGCAGCTGCTGGTGGCCGCGTGCTTCGCGGAGCTGGCCGCGCGCTATCCGATCTCGGGCGCGATCTACCAATGGTCGTCGCGGCTGTCGAACGTCACCTTCGGCTGGTTCGCCGGCTGGATCATGGTGATCGGGCAGATCGTGGTGGTCGCGGCCGCGGCACTGGCGCTGCAGATGGTGCTGCCGGCGATCTGGTCCGGCTTCCAGCTCATCGGCACCGACCCCGCGCCGACCTCGGCGGACGGCGCGGCCAACGCGGCGCTGCTCGGCGTGATCCTGCTTGTCCTCACCACGGTGGTGAACCTCCTGGACAACAAGGTGCTGTCACTGGTGAACCGGGTCGGCGTGACCGCCGAGATCATCGGCGCGGTGCTGATCATCGCGCTGCTGCTGACCCACTCCGAGCGCTCCCCCGGCATCACCTTCCACACCGAAGGCGCCGCCCAGTCGGGCCTGTTGGGCGCGCTGCTGGTGGGCTCGTTCACGGCGGCGTACGTGATGATCGGCTTCGACAGCGCGGGCGAGATGAGCGAGGAGACGCACCACCCGCGCCGCACCGCGCCCCGAACCATCCTGACCGCGCTGGGCGCCGCGGGCCTGCTCGGCGGCCTGCTCGTGCTCGGGGGCCTGCTCGCCGCGCCCAGTCTCACGGACGGCCGGCTGGCGGTCGACGGCCTGAGCTACGTCCTCACCAGCAGCCTGGGCGACGGCGTGGGCCGGGTGCTGCTGGCCGACGTGGTGGTGGCGATCACGGTGGCGACCCTCGCCATCCAGACGGCCGCCTGCCGGATGCTGTTCTCGATGGCCCGCGACGGCCAACTCCCGTTCGCCCGCCGCCTCGCGAAGGTCAGCCCACGCACCGGCATGCCCGGCGCGCCCGCGCTGGTCGTCGGCGTCCTCGCGGCAGCCCTGCTCCTGCTCAACTTCGCCTCGCCGGAGGCGTTCCTGGCCATCGGCACGACCTGCATCGTGATGCTGTACCTGGCGTACGCGATGGTCACCGGCCCTCTCCTGGTCGCCCGCCTGCGCGGCCGCTTCACCGCCACCGACACGGACGAGACCGGCGCCCGCCTGTTCTCCCTCGGCCGCTGGGGCGTCCCGCTCAACGCCCTGGCCCTGCTGTACGGCCTCGCCATGACCGTCAACCTCGCCTGGCCCCGGGCGGCGGTGTACGACCCGGCGGGCGGGCACTGGTACTTCCAGTGGTTCACCGTGCTCTTCCTCGGCGTGACGGTGGTCGCGGGTGTCGGCTTCCGGATGTACCGGCGGCGGACGGCGCCCGTGAGCACGGTCCCCGAGACGACGGCATCCGAGGCCGCCGGTTAGGCCGGTGCGTCCGCCCGGGGCTCAGTCGCCCTGCACGCGCGCGTGCAGATGCATGTCGTGCCGGCCGTCCCGGTGCAGGGCGGAGCTGCGCTTGGTGCCCTCCAGGCGGAAGCCGGCCTTGGCGGCGACCCGGCAGGACGCCTCGTTGCGGACGGCGTGCAGGAGTTCGAGGCGGTGGAAGCCGATGTCGTCGAGGGCCCAGCGGGCGAGGGTGATCGTGGCGCGGGCCGCGACGCCCTGGCCCCGGGCCTGGGCGGTGGTCCAGTAGGCGACCTCGGCCGTGGCCTCGTCGAGGTGGATCTCGCGCAGGGCGACGCGCCCCAGCAGACGGTCGCCGTCCGCGTCGACCACGGCCCACTGGGGCGCTCGCTCCTGCGCCCACGCCTTCAGCCACTCCTCGATCCAGCCGCCGACCTCCTCCACCGAGTCGGCGGCCCGGACGTGCCACTGATGCATCACCGGGTCCTGGAAGGCCGCGTGCACGGCGGGCGCGTCCTCGGCCCGCCAGGGGCGCAGGAGAAGGCCGTCACCGGTGGGGAGGGTGGGCTGCGGGAGACGGGCGAGGGTTCCGGCGGGCAGGACGGGACCGGTCAGGAAAGGCATGTGCGGGATCCTGCCAACGCGTCCGGGCGGGTCCGACAGAATTTCCGGCGCCGTACGCTTGATCGTGATGAGACGCCGTAACCAGCCCCCGCCCTCTCCCCTGCCGCAGCGCGACGGGGTCGACGCGGTGCGGGTGCGGCTGCCCTTCGAGGGGGCGTGGACCACCGTTCGGGAGTATCTGGTGGAGCGGCTTTCGGGGGCGGGGCCCGGGGTCGTGGCCGGGATGTTCGACACCGGGCAGGTCGTCGGCGCGGACGGGGAGGCGGTGACGGCGGACGCGGCGTATGTGCCGGGGATGTTCGTGTGGTTCCACCGGGAGCTGCCCGCGGAGGTGCGGGTGCCGTTCGCGGTGGACGTCGTGTACCGCGACGACCACATCGTCGTCGCCGACAAGCCGCACTTCCTGGCCACGACGCCGCGCGGCGGCCATGTCACCGAGACCGCGCTCGCGCGGCTGCGCCGGGAGCTGGGCCTCCCCGCGCTGGGCGCCGCGCACCGGCTCGACCGGCTCACCGCCGGACTGCTGCTGTTCACGGTGCGGCCAGAGGAACGCGGCGCGTACCAGACGCTGTTCAGCGACAAGCGGGTGCACAAGGAGTACGAGGCCGTCGCGCCGTACGACCCCGGGCTCGCCCTGCCCCGGACCGTGCGCAGCCGCATCCTGAAGGAACGCGGGGTGCTCGCCGCCCGGGAGGTCGACGGCGAGCCGAACGCCGTCACGCACGTCGAGGTCGTCGAGCAGCGCGACGGCCTCGCCCGTTACCGGCTGACGCCCACCACGGGGCAGACCCACCAGCTACGGGTCCACATGAACGCCCTCGGCATACCACTCCTCGGCGACCCGCTGTACCCCGAGGTGACCGCCCCCACCCCGGCCGACGACTTCCGACGCCCCCTCCAACTACTGGCGCGCGCACTGGAGTTCACCGATCCGGTGACGGGGGCGGCCCACCGGTTCCGCAGCACGCGGACCCTTGAGGCCTGGGCGTCGTACGCCGGGTGGGCGGGGCGGTAGCCGTACGGCGGGGCCTGCCGGTCCGGTCCGGGGGCCGAGCCCACTGCCGCACCGGGGCCGGGCACCGGACCCTGCCGACCTGGACCGGGCACCGAGCCCCTTACCGGTCTGGGCAGGACACAGGCTCCCCTGCTGGTCCGGGGCCGCGCGCCGAGCCCTCTGTCAGACCAGGGCCGGACACCGCACCCTGCCAGACGGGGCCACGCACCGAGCCCCCAACCGGTCGGAGCAGGGAACCGACTCCCCGGCCGGCCCCCGCCTGACCGGGCCCGCGCACCGGGCGCCCTGTCGCCCAGGCCGGACAGGGCCCCTGCCGAACGGAGCCACACACCGAGCCCCCACCGGTCCGAGCAGGGAACCGACCCCCCGGCCGGCCCAGAACCAGGCACCGGCCCCTGCCCGACCGGGGCCGCGCACGAGCCCCCTGTCGGACCAAGGCCGGACACCGCACCCTGCCGGACCGGGGCCACACACCAAGCCCCCGACCGGTCCCAGCCGGACGCCCCCTCCCCGACCGGACCGCGGCCAGGCACCTGGCCCCCTCCAGGACAAGAGCCAGGCACCGAGCCCCAACCGCTCGCTCAGTTCCCCCGCCACCACCGCAGGAACCGCCGCCAGGGCCCGTTCGCCCGAGCCGGTTCCGGTGCCGCCGGTGCCGTCGGAGCCGCTGTCGGCGTTGGCGTCGCCGCGGGCGGCGGTGGGACGGTCGGCTGGGTCGCCGGGGCGGGTGACGGCTGGGCGGTCGGGGGGGCGCCGACCTGCCAAGTGGCGCGCTGGGCCGGGACCGAGGCGTGGCCCGGCTTCTGCAGGACGTCCTGCGGCGGCTTCGGCGCGAAGCGGACCGGCAGTGCCACCAGGTGGGCCGACATCATCGACTGCCGCCACTCCAACTCGTCCTCGGCGCAGTCGAGTTCCACGTCCGGCAGCCGCATCAGCAGCGCGTCGACGCCGACTTCGGCGATGGCACGGCCGATGTCCGCGCCGGGGCACTCGTGCGAGCCGCCGCCGAAGGCGAGGTGGGAGCGGTTGCCCATCATGTTGGCGGAGAGGTCGGGGCGTACGCGCGGGTCGACGTTGCCCGGGGCCGGGGCGAAGAGCAGACCGTCCCCCTTGCGGATGCGCTGGCCACCCAACTCCGTGTCCTGCTTGGCGAAGTAGCCCAGGACGGCGCTGAACGGCGGCTCGTCCCACAGGGACTGCTCGACCGCCTCCGGCACCGTCATCTGCCCGCCGCTGAGCTGGGCCCGGAACCGCGGGTCGGTGAGGACGACGCGCAGCACGTTGGCGAGGAGGTTCGCGGTGGCCTCGTAGGCGGCGATGAGCACGACCCGCAGGTGCTGGCCGACCTCCTCGTCGGTCAGCCGCGCCGGGTGGTTGATCAGGTGGGTCGTGAAGTCCTCCTGCGGCTGCGCCCGCCGCTTGACGGTGAGCCGCATCAGGGCGTCCATGATGTACGCGTTGCTGGCGATCGCGGTCTCGGTGCCCTTGAGCATGTCGCGGGCGGCCTCGACGATCCGGTCGTTGTACTCGTCGGGCATGCCGAGGATCTCGCACATCACGGCCATCGGCAGATGCTCGGCGTACTGGTCGACCAGGTCCGCGCGGCCCTCCTCGCAGAACCGGTTGACGAGGCGCTGCGTGGAACGGTTGATGTGGCGGCGCAGACCGCGATGGTCGATGGTGGACATGGCGCCGGTGACCGCACCGCGCAACCGCAGATGTTCGTCGCCCTCCGCGTGGGAGCAGATCGGCTGCCAGGTGATGAGCGGCATCAGCGGGTGGTCGGGCTTGACCATGCCCTCCAGCAGCGGGTTCCAGATACGGCTGTCCCGGCAGAACTGCGAGGGCGTGCGCACCATGTGCAGGTTCTCGGTGTGGCCGAGGACCACCCACATCGGCACATCGTCGTGGAGCAGTACCGGCGCCACCTGGCCGTGCTGCTCACGCAGTTGCTCGTACAGCTCGCCCAGGTCCTCCGCCTCATGGAGCCGGTGCAGTGCTCCGGGGCCGATTCCGTGGGCCGGGCAGCCGGGCGGTGGGGCGGGAAAGGCGTCGTGCGTACCGGTCGTGGAATGGGATTCACGCGTCACAGTGGTCGCTCCGAAGTGGATCCGGTGTCTGGGGAGTCAAAACGCATGCGGATACGGCGGGTATGAATGAGCGGGTGCGGATGAGCGGGTGCGGGGACGGGGCAGGTGAGGGTACGGGCGGGTGCCAGGGGCTGCCGGACACAAGGGACTGGGGACGCTCCGGCGAACGGGACTGCCTGAACGCGGCCGCGTGAGCGCGCTACCTGAGCGCGCCCGACACGGCGAGCGAGTGCAGGAAGTGCATCAGGGTCATCAGGACGTCACGGCTGGAGGCCCGGCGGCGCACGTCGCACTCGACGATCGGGATCTCCTCGTCGAGGTCGAGCGCCGCGCGCAGGTCGTCGATGCCGTAACGGGGCGCGTCGGGGAAGGAGTTGACGGCGACGACGAACGGCACGCCGCGCTCCTCGAGTCGCCCTATGACGTCGAAGCTGACTTCGAGCCGACGGGTGTCGATCAGCACGACCGCGCCCAGCGCGCCCTCGAACAGCCCGTTCCACAGGAACCAGAAGCGCTCCTGGCCGGGCGTGCCGAAGAGGTACAGCACGAGCTGGTCGGTGATGCTGATGCGGCCGAAGTCCATGGCGACCGTGGTGGCCGTCTTGGTGTCCGAGCCGAAGTTGTCGTCGACACCGATGCCGGCCTGCGTCATGGTCTCTTCGGTGGTCAGCGGCCTGATCTCGCTGACCGAGCCGACCATGGTCGTCTTGCCGACCCCGAAGCCGCCCACGATCACGATCTTGACCGCGGCCTCGGCCGTGTGCGGCAGCTGGTCCTCGGTCCGTGGACCGGGGATGGTGTCAGAGCCTTTGAAGTCCATGCATCACCGCTTCGAGAAGGGACCGGTCGGCGACGGCCTGGCGCACGATCGGGGCGCGCGCCGTCACCAGGTCGGCCGTCAGCAAGTCGGTGAGCAGGACCGTCATCGCGCTGAACGGCAGACTGAGATAGGCCGAGAGTTCGGCCACGGACAGGGGGGTCGTGCAGAGCCGGAGCAGCGCCGCCTGCTCGGGCGCGGCGGAGGGCGGTGGGTCGGCGCTCGCCACGATTAAGGTGACCAGGTCGAACTCGGCGCGCTCGGCGCCGTCCTTTCCGGCCACCACGAAGAGCCGTTCGGGGTTCTTCTTCTGCCCCGGCTGGGGCGGGGGTGGGGGCGGTTGTCCGTTGGGGTATCGCCGCTGGCGTTGCGGAGGAGTCATACGGTCTGACCGTTGCGCCTCGACGGACTCGTGAGATGGGCGCCGATGCGGCCGACGAGGTCGGACATGCGGTTGCTCATCAGGCCGGGCTCGGCGAACGTGTCGGAGAGGACGGCGAGATAGGCGTTGGCGCCGGCGGCCATCAGATAGAAGTAGCCACCGTTGATCTCGATGAGGACCATCTTCATCTTGCCGTCGCTGTTCGGGATCTCCGTGGCGACCGCGCTCGCCAGGCTCTGCAGACCGGCGCAGGCCGCGGCGACGCGGTCGGCGGTGTCCGGGTCGCCGCCGTAGCGGGCGATGCGCAGACCGTCGGCGGAGAGCACCACGATCATCTCGATGCCCGGAACGCCGTCGTGGAGCTCCTTGAGCATCCAGTCGAAGTTGGCGCGCTGCTGGATCACTTGGGGTCCCCCTCGTCGTCGGCCTCGCGGCGGGCCGGTTGGGTTCGCGGCTGGAGTGTGTACGGGTCGGGCTTGTCCTTGAGTCCGTTCCAGAACGCCTCGACCCACGCACCGGGGGCGGGCTCGTCCACCTCCGGCTCGGGCATGGGCACGGGTTCGGGCTTCGGCGTCGACCAGATCGTCGGCCTGCCCTCCCGTTCGGCCCGCTCGATGGCCGCCTGCTCGGCGAGCCGCTTGCTGAGCGGGGTCTTGACCCGGCTGCGGCGCTGGGGCAGCCCGCCGGCGGTCCATTCGGTGACCACGGGGACGTCGTCCTCCATGGACACCGCGGCGGGGATCTTCGGGCTGGTGGGGCGCCGCTTCTTGGGTGTGCGCTTGGGACCTTCGAGCGCACCGGGTCCGAGCTTGGGCGCCGACACGGCGCCGATGCCGTGCGCGTATCCGGGCGCGGCTTCGGTGGTGAGCATCTCGCGCGGGATCACCAGGACGGCACGGACACCGCCGTACGCGGAGGTGCGCAGGGAGACCTGCATGTTGAACGCCGTACACAGACGGCCGACGACGGCCAGGCCCAGTCGTGGGGACTCGCCGAGTTCCTGGAGGTCTCCGCCCACCTTGGCGCGCTCCAGCATGCCCTCGACCCGGGCGCGGGCCTCCTCGCTGAGGCTGACGCCGGCGTCCTCGATCTCGATCGCGATGCCGGTCTGCACCTCGGTGGCGGTGACGTGCACCTCGGTCTGCGGCGGCGAGTAGCGCGTGGCGTTGTCGAGGAGTTCGGCAGCGGCGTGGATGACCGGTTCGACGGAGATGCCGCGGACGTTGACCTGGGCGATGGAGTCCAGCTTGATGCGGCGGTACTCCAGGATCCGGGACATGGCGCCGCGCAGCACGCTGTACAGCTGGACGGGGTTGGGCCACTGACGGCCCGGTCGGCCGCCGCCGAGCACGGAGATGGAGTCGGCGAGGCGGCCGATCAGCATGGTGCCGTGGTCGATGCGCAGGAGGTCGTCGAAGACCTCGGGGTTGCGACCGTGGTCCTCCTCCATCTCCCGCAGTTCCACGGCCTGTTGGTGGACGATCGCCTGGACGCGGCGGGCGATGTTGACGAAGGAGCGCTGGGCGGAGTCGCGCAGGGCTTCCTCGTAGTCGACGATGTCGAGCATCGACCTCACCAACGCGAGCTGCGAAGGCGAGAGTTGGGCGTAGGACGGGTCGATCTCGGCGAGGTCACGCATCACCTCATGAGGTGAATTGCCACAGCGCAGCCGGTAGATCGCGGCGGGCGTGACCTCCCGTGCGAGGCGGGCCATCTCCTCGTCGTGGGCGGCGACACGCCGTTCCAGATACGCGGCGTGACGGGCGTGCTCGGCCCGCTCGTCACGCAGGGCGCGGCCGCGGCGCATCACCTCGGCCGCGGATGCCAGCACCAGCAGCAGGGCCACGGCACCGCACACGCCGACGGCCGTCCGGGCCGGTTCCGCCACCACGGCGACGGCGGCTCCGGTTGCCGCGGCCATCACTATGGCGGGCAGCAACATGACGCGCGCGTACGGGAGTTCACGGCGACGGGGCGGGGATTGAACGCTCACCATGTGGGCCCTCTGAAATGAATCGGGTGGGTGTAGGGGGAGCTTGCAGCGGGGTACGTCATGGGTATGTCGGAATCTTCTGCATGTTTGGGAACAAGCGCACGAATACGCCTCAACTCGGTGCGCTGCGGGCGAGCTTAGTCCGACCGGATCATCGCCGTGTCATATTCAGCAAGCACCTGAAATGGGCTGCGTGACAGGAGTACCCTCGGCCCCATTTATACGCTCGGCTTGCATTCGTACACGGTGCGTCACGGCGTACGGACGTGCGAAGAACACTCACCGTGACGGGCGAAGGACCGGGTTCCGGGCGTCCGCCCGAGGGATTCGGACCCCGTTCGCCCGGGTGCTCAGATCCCCGCGATACGCAGCGCGGCGTCCGCCGTCGCCTCGGCGAACACCGGTACCGGGCGCTCCGGGTCGGAGCGGCGGACGAGGATGACACCCTCGATCAGGCCGAAGAGCAGATCCGTACGCAGATCCAGCTCGCTCTTGGCGAGCGCGCCGCCCGCCGCCGTGGCGGCGAGCAACTGGCGGTAGGCGTCCTTGAGTTCGGCGCGCACGGCGTGGAAGCCGGCGAAGCGCTCGGCGCGCACCTCGGGCAGCAGGTACAGCCCGCCGAGGTTGTGCGGGCCGCCGCACAGCAGCTCCACGTCCGTGCGGCACAGCCGCCACAGTCGGTCCTCGGCCGGGGCCGCGTCGTCGGCGAGGAGCTCGCGGGCATAGGCGAGCGAGGGTGTGACCGTGGACTCCAGGAGCTCGGCGAGGAGTTCCTCCTTGCCGGAGACGTAGTGGTACATCGAGGCCTGCCGCATGCCCGCGCGCTCGGCGACGGCGCGGGTGGTGGTGGCGGCGTAGCCCCGGGTGGTGAACAACTCGGCGGCGGCCGCGAGGAGTTCGGCCCGCGGCTCCAGCCCGCTGTCCGGCCGTTGAGCGGCCCGCGGCCTGCCGACCCGTCGGCTTCCCGGCCCACCTGACGTACCCATGGGTTCGATCCTCGCACATCGGGGCGTACGGCGATCTCGACGAGGCTTCGGCGGCGTCCGGACACCTTGCGAGGGGCTGCCGCCTGCCCGAAGGTGGCCCTCGGTAACCACCCGGCAACACCCCCGCAATTCCGCCGACCCACCCCACCCTTAATTTCTGTCGGGCGACAGAAAAGCCCGCAGGTCGACACCCGAGCCGGAGGTCCCGCGCATGGCGACAGAGACCACTTACGGAGCCCGTGACCACGCCCGCGCCCAGGAGGGCAGCCGGGCCGAGGCGATGCCCGTCGTACCGGCGCGGGAGTGGCCGTCGCCGCCCTGCGAGGCGGGGCATCTGGTGTGGGCCGAGACGGTGGCGGGCGGCAACTACACGCACCGGGTGCTGGCCCGCGGCACGGAGCTGCGGCTGACCGACCTGCGCGGCGACGCCTGCGCACACCTGCTGCTGTATGCGGCCGACCGCCCCTGGGAGCGGCTGAACGTCGCCGACACGGTGAAGGTGCAGTGGAACGCCTACCTGGGCGAGAGCCGCCTGCTGCTGTCCGACCAGGGCCGGGTGCTCGCGAGCGTCGTCGCCGACACCTCCGGGCGCCACGACGCCCTGTGCGGGACGTCCACCCTCGTCCGCAACACCGAGCGCTACGGCGACGGCACCGCGCAGTCCCCCTCCCCCGCTGGCCGTGAACTGTTCAAGCTCGCGGCCGCGAAGAACGGCCTGGAGCCCCGGGACCTGCCCCCGTCGCTGTCCTTCTTCCAGGGCGTACAGGTCCGCGAGGACGGCACCCTCGACTTCACGGGCTCGGCCGGTCCCGGCGCCGGCGTGACACTGCGCGCCGAGCAGGACGTGACCGTGCTGATCGCCAACGTGCCGCATCCGGCCGACCCGCGCCCCGAGTACGTCAGCACCCCACTGGAGGTGCTGGCCTGGCGCGCGGCGCCGACCGCCCCCGGCGACCCGCTCTGGGACGCCACCCCCGAGGGCCGCCGCGCCTTCCTCAACACCACCGAATTCCTCGCCGCGAGGGGGCTCGCATGAGCACGAGCACGAGCACGACCGTCGTTCCCGCCCGCTCCGCCTGGTCGTCCGTGGTCCGCGAGGGCGAAACGCTGACCATCACCGACCTGCACGGCAACCAGGCCGTCGACTTCCTCGTGTACGACGCCCGGGACACGTCGGTCCGCTACAGCGCGCCCGACACCATCCACGCGCAGGGCGGCATCTTCCTGACCACGGGCAGCGTGCTGATGTCGAACGAGCACACCGCGCTGATGACGGTCGTCGCCGACGAGGTGGGCCGGCACGACACGGTCGGCGGCGCCTGCTCCAAGGAGTCGAACACGCTCCGGTACGGCCATCACACCTGGTTCCAGCACGCCTGCGTGGACAACTTCCTCGCCGAGGGCGCCAAGTACGGCCTCGGCAAACGCGATCTGGTCTCCAACATCAACTGGTACATGAACGTACCGGTCGAGAAGGACGGCACCCTCGGAATCGTCGACGGCATCTCGGCCCCGGGGCTGTCGCTGACCCTGCGCGCCGAGCGCGACGTCCTGGTCCTCGTCTCCAACTGCCCCCAGATCAACAACCCCTGCAACGGCTTCGAGCCGACCGCGGTGGAGATGACGATCGGGGCCGCTGGATGAGCTTCGACACGCTGCTCGTCGCCAACCGGGGCGAGATAGCCGTCCGCATCATCCGCACGGCTCGCGAACTGGGCCTGCGCACGGTCGCGGTGTACTCCGACCCGGACCGCTCCGCCCCTCACGTCCGGCTCGCCGACAAGGCCGTACGGCTCGGCCCGGCGCCCGCCAAGGACTCGTATCTCGACGCCGACCTGGTGCTGAAGGCGGCCAAGGACAGCGGGGCCGGGGCGATCCACCCCGGCTACGGCTTCCTGTCCGAGGACGCGGCGTTCGCGCGGCGCTGCGAGGACGCCGGGATCGTGTTCGTGGGCCCGACGCCCGAGCAGCTGGAGCTGTTCGGCGCCAAGCACACGGCGCGGGCGGCGGCCGAGGCGGCGGGCGTACCGCTGGCGCCGGGGACGGGGCTGCTGGGTTCGCTCGCCGAGGCGCTCGACGAAGCCCGGGTCATCGGCTATCCCGTCATGCTCAAGGCGACCGGCGGCGGGGGCGGTATCGGCATGTCGGCATGTCGCTCCGCCGACGAACTGACCGAGGCCTGGGAGCGCGTGCAGCGTGTCGCCGCCGCCTCCTTCTCCTCCGCCGGTGTCTTCCTGGAGCGGCTCGTCGAGCGCGCCCGCCATGTCGAGGTGCAGGTCTTCGGCGACGGCGAGGGCAGGGTGGTCACCTTCGGCGACCGGGACTGCACGCTGCAACGGCGCAACCAGAAGGTGGTGGAGGAGGCCCCGGCACCAGGGCTCCCCCCGCACATCCGCGAGCAACTGGCCACCTCCGCACGTGACTTGTGCGCCTCCGTCGGCTACCGCTCCGCCGGCACCGTCGAGTTCGTGTACGACGCCGCCCGCGAGGAGGCGTACTTCCTGGAGGTCAACACCCGCCTCCAGGTCGAGCACCCGGTCACCGAGGAGATCTACGGCGTCGACCTGGTCGTCTGGATGCTGCGCCTGGCACGCGGCGAGCGCGACGTCGTCCGCGACCCGGGCGCACCGCGCGGCCACGCCGTCGAGGCCCGCCTCTACGCCGAGGACCCCTCGCGCGAACACCGGCCCAGCGCGGGCCTGTTGACCAGGGTGGAGTTCCCGAGCGGGGTGCGGGTCGACGGCTGGGTCGAGACGGGCACCGAGGTGACGACGGCGTACGACCCGATGCTCGCGAAGATCATCGCGTACGGCCCCGACCGCGTCCACGCGCTGAAGCGGCTGGACGAGGCCCTGGCCCGCACCCGCGTCGACGGCATCGAGACCAACCTCGGCCTGGTGCGGGCGGCCCTCGCCGAGAGCCGCTTCCGCGAGGCCGCCCACTCGACGGCGACCCTCGCGGCCGTCACCGACCCGACCCCCCGTATCGAGGTCGTCTCCGGCGGCACCCTCACCACCGTGCAGGACTGGCCGGGCCGCACCGGCTACTGGCAGGTCGGCGTGCCGCCCTGCGGGCCGATGGACGACCTGTCCTTCCGGCTCGGCAACCGGGCGCTCGGCAACCACGAGGGCGCTCCCGGGCTCGAATGCACCCTCCAGGGACCGGCGTTGAGGTTCACACACGCCACCACGGTGTGTGTGACCGGCGCCCCGGCCCCGGTGACCGTCGACGGCACGCCGGTGCCGCAGTGGGAGCCGGTGACGGTGCCGGCGGGGGCCCTACTGGAGGTCGGCGCGCCCACCGGGCACGGCCTGCGGACGTACGTCCTCCTCGCGGGCGGCCTCGACGTCCCCGCCTTCCTGGGCAGCGCGAGCACCTTCACGCTCGGCCGGTTCGGCGGGCACGGCGGGCGTGCGCTACGCACCGGCGACGTGCTGCACGGCGGGACGGTCGGGGACGGAACACCGGTTCCCGTACCGGACCGCCCGTTCTTCGGGTCCGTATGGCACATCGCGGCCGTCGAAGGTCCGCACGCCGCGCCGGAGTTCTTCACCGAGGACGACATCCGCGACTTCTACGCCGCCGACTGGAAGGTCCACTTCAACTCGGCGCGCACCGGCATACGGCTCGTCGGCCCGAGGCCGCGCTGGGCGCGCGCCGACGGCGGTGAGGCGGGCCTGCACCCGTCCAACATCCACGACACGCCGTACTCCGTCGGCGCCGTCGACTACACCGGCGACATGCCGGTGCTGCTGGGCCCGGACGGCCCGTCGCTGGGCGGGTTCGTGTGCCCGGCGACGGTGATCAGCAGTGAGCGCTGGAAGCTGGGGCAGCTGCGGCCGGGCGACACGGCGCGGTTCGTGCCGGTGGACGTGACGGGCCGGGAACGACCCGTGATCGTCGACGGCGGCGTACTGGCCCGGGACGGCGACGTGACGTACCGCCGCAGCGGCGACGACAACCTGCTGGTCGAGTTCGGGCCGATGCAGCTGGACCTGGCCCTGCGCATGCGGGTCCACGCGCTGATGGAGACGGTCGCCGAGACCCACCGGGACGGCATCACCGATCTGACGCCGGGCATCCGCTCCCTCCAGATCCAGACGGACCCGAACCGGCTGCCGCAGCACGAACTCCTCGCCGAGGTACGGGAGATGGTCGCGTCCCTCCCGCCCACCGACGAACTCGTCGTCCCCTCCCGCACCGTCCACCTCCCCCTCTCCTGGGACGACCCGGCCACCCGTGAGGCCATCGCCCGCTACATGGCGGGCGTGCGCGACGACGCGCCCTGGTGCCCGTGGAACATCGAGTTCATCCGCCGCGTCAACGGCCTGGAGTCGGTCGAGGACGTGTACCGCACGGTCTTCGACGCGGAGTACCTGGTCCTGGGGCTGGGCGATGTGTACCTGGGCGCTCCGGTGGCGACCCCGCTGGACCCGCGGCACCGTCTGGTGACCACCAAGTACAACCCGGCGCGCACCTGGACGGCCGAGAACTCGGTCGGCATCGGCGGCGCCTATCTGTGCGTCTACGGCATGGAGGGACCCGGCGGCTACCAGTTCGTGGGCCGTACGACCCAGGTGTGGTCGCCCTGGCAGCAGCGCGGGGCGTTCGAGCCGGGGTCGCCCTGGCTGCTGCGGTTCTTCGACCGGATCAAGTGGTACCCGGTGGGTGCCGAGGAACTGCTGGAGCTGCGGGCGGACATCAAGTCCGGGCGGTTCGTGCCGCGCATCGAGGAGGGCTCCTTCTCGCTCGCCGGGTACCGGGCCTTCCTGGCGGAGAACGCCGGGACGATCGCGGAGTTCAGGGGCCGGCAGCGGGCCGCTTTCGCGGCGGAGCGGGACGCGTGGGAGGCGGCCGGCGAGTTCGCGCGGGTGGACGAGACGACGGCGCCGGCCCCGCCCGCGGTCGAGGTGAGCGTCCCGCCGGGCGGGCGGCTCGTCGAGGCCGAGTTCACCGCATCCGTCTGGCAGCTGAACGTCCGGCCGGGTGACGAGGTGACGGCAGGGCAGCCGCTGCTCGCCCTGGAGGCGATGAAGATGGAGTCCAGGGTGCACGCGCCGATGGCCGGCGTGGTCGTGGAGGTCCTGGCCAGGCCCGGAGACCAGGTGGAGGCGGGGACGGCCCTGGTCGTACTCGCGCCCGCCGCGACCTGAATCGCGAGGAGAACAACAATGTCGAGCGCACTGTCCCGTGTCCGCGCCGCCTACGCCCGGATCGAAGCCGTGGACCGCCCCGAGATCTGGATCGATCTGCGCCCGCGGGCCGATGTCGAGGCCGAGGCCCGGATCATCGACGACCGCGCGGCCGCGGGGGAACACCTCCCGCTCGCGGGCCGCCTGTTCGCCGCCAAGGGCAACATCGACGTCCAGGGCCTGCCCACCACCGCGGGCTGCCCTTCGTACGCCTACGACCCCGAGGCCGACGCACCCGTGGTCGCCCGCCTGCGTGCCGCGGGCGCGCTCGTCCTCGGCACGACGAACCTCGACCAGTTCGCGACGGGCCTGGTCGGCACCCGCTCCCCCTACGGCGCGGTGCGCGGCGCCCACGACCCGGCCAGGATCAGCGGCGGCTCCAGCGCCGGCTCGGCCGTCGCCGTGGCGCTCGGCATCGTCGACTTCGCGCTCGGCACGGACACGGCGGGCTCGGGCCGGGTCCCGGCCGCCTTCAACGGCATCGTCGGCCTCAAACCGACCCGGGGCCTGGTCCCGACCGTGGGCGTCGTCCCGGCCTGTGCGTCGATCGACTGCGTGACGGTGTTCGCGCGGACGCTGCCGGAGGCCGAGCAGGCCCTGTCGTTCATGGCGTCCCCACCCGCCCGCGCCCTGCCCCCGCTCCCCCAGCGCGCACCGGGGCCGTGGCGCGTCGCGGCCGCGCCCGTGGAGCAGCTCGGTGAGCTGGACCAGGGCTGGGCCGAGGCCTACGAGGCCGCGGTACGGCAGCTCGCCGCAACCGGCGCCGACATCCGCACCCTTGACCTCGCGCCCTTCACCGAAGCCGCCGCCATGCTGTACGAGGGGGCCTTCGTCGCCGAGCGCTACACGGCCGTGGGGCGCTTTGTCGACAAGGCGCTGGAAGCGGGGGACGGCACCCTCGACCCCACCGTCGCCGGCATCATCACTCGCGCCCGCGACATCCCGGCCCACCGGCTCTTCGCCGACCAGGACCGACTGGCCGCCCTGCGCGCCCGCGCCGAGGCCGAACTCGCCGACGCGGACGCCCTGTTGCTCCCGACCACACCCGGCCACCCCACCCTCGCCGAGGTGGCCGCCGACCCGCTGGGCGCCAACGCCCGACTGGGCCGCTTCACCAACTCCACGAACCTCTTCGACCTGGCCGCGGTCGCCGTCCCGGCCGGTGAGGTGAACGGCCTGCCGTTCGGCGTGATGCTGATCGGTCCGGCGTTCACGGAGGAGCGGCTCGCCCGGATCGCGGATCTGCTCCGCCCGGAGGTGAGCCTCGCCGTGGTGGGCGCCCATCTCTCCGGCCAGCCCCTGAACCCCCAACTCCTCGCCCTGGGCGCCCGGTTCGACCGTACGACCGCCACGGCGCCCGTCTATCGCCTGCACGCCCTGTCCACGACCCCGCCCAAGCCGGGCCTGGTCCACGTGGGCGAGGGCGGTGCCGCGATCGAGGCCGAGGTGTGGCGGCTCCCGGCTGAGGGACTCGGCCGGCTCCTCGCCGGGCTGCCCCGGCCGATGGCTCTGGGGCGGGTGCGGCTGGAGGACGGCAGCCATGTTCCCGGGTTCCTGTGCGAGCCGGGGGCGCTCACGGACGCGGAGGACATCACGGCGTACGGGGGCTGGCGGGCGTACCTCGGGGGCGGCCGCCGCTGAAAAAAGCAAAGGCAAGGAGGTCACTCACTCCTTGCCACTCTCAACTTATAGCGCACTGGGGGGCTTGCGGCAAGGCCCCCCTCCTCCCGCAGAATCTCCGGCCTAGGCCAGAATCTGCAGAACGGGGTGGCACACAGTGCGTGTGTTGTTGTCGACGTACGGTTCGCGCGGGGACGTCCAGCCGCTGGCGGGGCTCGCGGTGCGGTTGCGGGAGCTGGGCGCGGAGGTACGGGTGTGCGCGCCGGCGGACGAGGAGTTCACGAAGCTGTTGGCCGGGGTCGGCGTGGAGCTGGTTCCCGTCGGCCCGTCGGCGCGCGCGCTGACAAAGGCTGGACCGGTGCCGTCGACCCTGCCCCAGCGTGCGGCCGCGGTGATCGCCAGTCAGCTGGACGCGGTCACCCCGGCGGCCGAAGGATGCGATGTGCTGGTGGCGACCGGCATGATCTCGGCTGCGGCCGGGGCGCTGTCGGTGGCCGAAAAGCTGGGCATCCCCTCCGTGTCCGTGACCTTCCAGCAGCTCACCCTGCCGTCCGCGGACCGCCCGCCGCTGGCGTATCCGGGCCGCCCGCTCCCGCCCGAGGTGACCGACAACCGGGCCCTGTGGGACCTGGACGCCCAGAACGTCAACGCGCTGTTCGGTGAGGCGCTCAACACCAACCGGGCGTCGATCGGCCTGCCTCCGGTGGACGACGTCCGTGACTACGTCATCGGCGACCGGCCGTGGCTGGCGACGGACCCGGCCCTGGACCCGTGGCAGGAGACGCCGGACCTCGACGTCGTACAGACCGGCGCGTGGTTCCTGCGGGACGAACGCCCGCTCCCGGACGGGCTGGTGGCGTTCCTGGATGCGGGCGAACCACCGGTGTACGTCGGCTTCGGCAGTATGCCCCTGCACGGATCGAAGGACCCCGCCCAGGTGGCCATCGAGGCGGTCCGCGCGCAGGGCCGCCGCGTACTCCTCGGGCGTGGCTGGGCCGACCTGTCCCTGATCGACGACCAGGACGACTGCTTCGCCGTCGGCGACGTCAGTCACCAGGCCCTGTTCGGCCGGGTGGCCGCTGTCGTGCACCACGGCGGCGCGGGTACGACCACGACGGCCACCCGGGCCGGCACACCCCAGGTGGTCGTACCCCAGATGGCGGACCAGCCGTACTGGGCCGGCCGGGTCGCCGAGCTGGGCATCGGCGCGGCCCACGATGGTCCGACTCCGGCCTTCGAGTCCCTCTCGGCCTCGCTCGCGACGGCCCTGGCCCCCGAGACCCGCGCCCGAGCCACCGCCGTGGCCCGCACGATCCGTACCGACGGGGCGACGGTGGCCGCGAAGCTGCTGCTCGACTCGATCGGCCGGGAAACGCCGTCCGTGTCCGCGTAGGCCACGCGGGATCGTCAAGGCCACGACCCGGAACACCAGACCCCGCGCGCAACGGTCGCAAGTGACCTCAGATCGGAGCCCATCGCAGTGACCCCCCTGACCACCAGCGCTTTCGACCTCCCCGACCGTCTCTCCGCCAAGGCCGACCCCACCCTGATCGCCGACGACGAGCGGTACTTCACGGCTCTAGCGCAGTGCCTGGAGCAGTCGATCGCCGAGGTGTCCGACCAGCTCGACGCGGCACGCAGGGCACCCGGCGGACTGGGCCGGCACGCCATGGACCGGGACGCGGAGATCCACCGGCTGACCGCCCGCCTGCGCACCCTGCGCCGCTTCGGCCTGGACCTGTGCCTCGGGCACATGGTGAGCGCTGACGACTCCGAGCCCGTGTACATCGGCCGCCTCGGCCTCACCGACAGCGCCGGCCGCCGACTGCTGGTCGACTGGCGCTCCCCCGCCGCCGAGCCGTTCTTCGGCGCCACCCACGCCCGTCCGATGGGGCTGGCGAGCCGCCGCAGGTACCGCTGGACCCGCGGCCGGATCAGCGACTACTGGGACGAGGTGTTCACCCCGGACGGTCTCGAACGGCACGCCGCGCTCGACGACCAGTCCGCCTTCATCGCGAGCCTGGGCAGCAACCGCTCGCCCCGGATGCGCGACGTGCTCGGCACCATCCAGGCCGACCAGGACGCCATCATCCGCGCGAGTTCCCGCGGCGCACTCGTCGTGGACGGCGGTCCGGGCACGGGCAAGACGGTCGTCGCCCTGCACCGCTCCGCCTACCTGCTGCACTCCGACCCGCGCCTCGGTCACCGTCGGGGCGGCGTCCTGTTCGTCGGCCCGCACCGGCCCTACCTGGCGTACGTCGCCGATGTCCTGCCCAGCCTCGGCGAGGAGGGCGTGCAGACCTGCATCCTGCGGGACCTCGTCACCGAGGGGGCCGCGGCGGGGGTCGAGGCCGACCCGGAGGTTGCCAGGCTGAAGTCCTCGGCGGAGCTGGTCAACGCGATCGAGAAGGCCGTCCGGTTCTACGAGGAGCCGCCCGCCAAGGGCATGACGGTCACCACCCACTGGTCCGACATCTGGCTGAGCGCCCACGACTGGACGGCGGCGTTCGAGGCGGCGGAACCCGGTACGCCGCACAACGAGGCGCGCGAGCAGGTCTGGGAGGAGCTGCTCACGATCCTGGTCGACAAGCACGACGACGAGGCCTCGGCGCAGGACGGCGAAGTCCCCGCCCACCTGCTGCGCAGGTCGCTGTCGCAGAACAGGGAACTGCTCACGGCCTTCAACCGTGCCTGGCCGCTGCTCGAAGCGGCGGACCTGGTCGGCGACCTGTGGTCGGTGCCCGCGTACCTGCGCATGTGCGCGCCCTGGCTCGACCGCGACGAGGTGCGACTGCTCCAGCGCACGGACCCGCAAGCCTGGACGGTGTCCGACCTGCCGCTCCTGGACGCGGCACGACAGCGGCTGGGCGACCCGGAGACGGCCCGGCAGAAGCGCCGGCACAAGGCAGTCCTCGCCGCCCAGCGCGAACGCATGACGCAGGTCGTCGACAACCTGATCGAGGCCGTGTCCAACTCGGGCGCCGACGGTGACGACGGCGAGGGCCTGGTCACCATGCTGCGCGGCCAGGACGCCCAGGTCAGCCTGGTCGACGAGTCGGAGCTGTCCACCATCGACCCCGACCTGCTCGCCGGCCCGTTCGCGCACATCGTCGTGGACGAGGCCCAGGAACTCACCGACGCCGAATGGCAGATGCTCCTGCTGCGCTGCCCCTCCCGCAGCTTCACCATCGTCGGGGACCGCGCCCAGGCCCGGCACGGCTTCACCGAGTCCTGGCAGGAACGCCTGGAGCGAGTCGGCCTCGACCGGATCGACATGGCCTCGCTGACCATCAACTACCGCACGCCGGAAGAGATCATGACGGAGGCCGAGCCGGTCATCCGCGCCGCGCTCCCCGACGCCAACGTGCCGACGTCCATCCGCAGCAGCGGCGTCCCGGTCGCGTACGGATCGGTCTCGGACCTCGACTCGGTCCTGGCCGACTGGCTCACCACACACGCCGAAGGGACCGCCTGCGTCATCGGCGCCCCCACGTTCCGCCCGACGGACCGCGTCCAGTCACTGTCGCCGGGGCTGTCGAAGGGATTGGAGTTCGACCTGGTCGTCCTGGTCGGCCCGGAGAGCTTCGGCGAGGGCGTCGAGGGAGCGGTGGACCGTTATGTGGCGATGACGCGGGCGACACAACAACTGGTCATCCTCCGATAACCGCACGCCCAGGGGCGCGGGGCTGCATTGATCTGCGGCTCCGCCGCGTGGGCGCGACCAGCCAAAACGTACCCGCGCCCGCCCGATGACCTCACCCCACCGACGAGTAGGCGACAACTCCCCGGAGCAACCCGTCCACAGCCTTGCGCGCATTCTTGGCCACGGTCGACCCCTCCGGAGGAGACGCCGCCGAAATCTGCCCCAGCACGTCGATCACCTGCTTGCACCACCGCACGAAGTCCCCGGCCGGCATCTCCGCCTCCCGAAGCACCTCGTCCAGCCCGGACCCGCTCGCCCACATGTACGCGGCCCAGGCAAAGCCGAGGTCGGGCTCCCGCTGCCCCACCCCCTCGCTCTGGGTGATCCGGAAATCCTCCTCCAGGGCGTCCAGCCGCCCCCAGATCCGGACCATCTCACCGAGCGCGGCCTTGGCCTTGCCCGACGGCAGCTTCGGCGCCATCGCATCGTCCCCGACCCGCGCCTCGTACACCAACGCCGAGACGCACGCGGCCAGTTCGGCCGGCCCGAGCCCTTCCCACACGTGCTCGCGCAGGCACTCGCTGGCCAGCAGGTCGAGTTCGCCGTACAGCCGGGCGAGCCGCTTGCCGTGCTCGGTGACCTCGTCGCCGCGCAGATAGTCCAGCTCGGTCAGCAACGCCACGATCCGGTCGAACGTACGGGCAATTGTGTTCGTACGGCCTTCGATACGGCGCTCCAACTGCGAGGTGTCCCGCAGCAGCCGGTGGTAGCGCTCGGCCCACCGGGCGTGGTCCTCACGGTCGTTGCAGCCGTGGCAGGGGTGCGCCCGGAGCGCCTTGCGCAGCCGCTCGATCTCCCGGTCGTCCGCCGCCTGGGACCGACGCTTGCGGTGCCGCTCCGGTGCGATGTGCCCGGCCTTGGTGCGCAGCGCGGAGGCGAGGTCCCGACGGGACTGCGGGGAGCGCGGGTTGAAGGACTTCGGGATCCGCATCCGCTCCAGCGCCTCGACGGGCACCGGGAAGTCCATGGAGGCCAGCCGCTTGACCTGCCGCTCGGCGGTCAGGACGAGCGGACGCGGCCCGTCGTGGTGCTCGAATCCGCGATGACCGTTCGAGCGCCCGGCGGGCAGCCCGGGATCCAGCACCAGCGCGAGCCCGGCGTACTTGCCCGTCGGCACATGGATGACGTCACCGGGCTTGAGCCGCTCCAGCGCGACCGCGGCCTCCGCGCGCCGCTCGGCCGCCCCCTGCCGGGCCAACTCGTTCTCGCGGTCCTTGAGTTCGCGGCGCAGTCGCGCGTACTCCTCGAAGTCCCCGAGATGGCAGGTCATGGACTCCTTGTAGCCTTCGAGTCCTTCCTCGTTGCGCTGCACCTGCCGCGAGATCCCGACGACCGACTTGTCGGCCTGGAACTGCGCGAAGGACGTCTCCAGCAGCTCGCGCGAGCGGTGCCGGCCGAACTGCTCGACGAGGTTGACCGCCATGTTGTACGACGGCTTGAAGCTGGACCGCAGCGGGTACGTGCGCGTGCCGGCCAGGCCCGCGAGGTGCTCGGGGCTGGTGCCGCGCTGCCACAGCACGACGGCGTGTCCCTCGACGTCGATACCGCGCCGCCCCGCGCGACCGGTCAACTGCGTGTACTCGCCGGGCGTGATGTCGGCGTGCTGCTCGCCGTTCCACTTGACGAGCTTCTCCAACACCACGGACCGGGCGGGCATGTTGATGCCCAGCGCGAGTGTCTCGGTGGCGAACACGGCCTTCACCAGGCCCCGTACGAACAGTTCCTCGACGACCTCCTTGAAGGTCGGCAGCATGCCCGCGTGGTGGGCGGCTATACCGCGCTCGAGGCCCTCCAGCCACTCGTAGTAGCCGAGGACATGGAGATCCTCGGTGGGGATGGAGGCGGTGCGCTCCTCGACGAGGGCACGGACCTTTTCCCGTGCCTCGTCGTCGTTCAACCGCAGGCCGGCGTACAGGCACTGCTGGACGGCGGCCTCGCAGGCGGCCCGGCTGAAGATGAAGGTGATGGCGGGCAGCAGCCCCTCGGCGTCGAGCCGTTCGATGACTTCGGGGCGGCCCGGCGTCCACACCCGGGAGCGCTGTCTGCGCTCCCGCTCCCGGTCGGCCTCGCGCATGGCGCGCCCGCGTCTGCGGTCCTGGTACGACGGCCGGGTCGCCTCCATGCGGGCCAGCCGTGTGAGGTCGGGGTTGACGGCCTTCTTGTGGCCCTCACCCTCCTCGAACAGGTCGTACATCCGGCGCCCGGCGAGCACGTGCTGGAACAGCGGCACGGGCCGGTGCTCGGAGACGATCACCTCGGTGTCGCCGCGGACGGTGTCCAGCCAGTCGCCGAACTCCTCGGCGTTGGACACGGTCGCCGACAGGGAGACGAGGGTGACCGACTCGGGAAGGTGAATGATCACTTCCTCCCATACGGCGCCGCGGAAGCGGTCGGAGAGGTAGTGCACCTCGTCCATGACCACATAGCCGAGGCCGAGCAGGGTCTGCGACCCGGCGTACAGCATGTTCCGCAGCACCTCGGTGGTCATCACGACCACGGCGGCGTCGGGGTTGACGCTGTTGTCGCCGGTAAGCAGACCGACCATGCCGTTGCCGTAACGGCGGCACAGGTCGGCGTACTTCTGGTTCGACAGCGCCTTGATGGGTGTCGTGTAGAAGCACTTCTTGCCCTGCATCAGGGCGAGGTGGACGGCGAACTCGCCCACGATCGTCTTGCCCGAGCCGGTGGGCGCTGCGACCAGCACGCCCTTCCCCGCTTCGAGCGCCTGGCAGGCCTCGATCTGAAAGGCGTCGAGGCCGAAGTCGTACATCTCGCGGAAGGAGGCGAGCGCGGTGGCCTGATCGACAGCACGCTTGCGCGCTGCCGCGTACCGCTCAGCCGGAGAGAGGTCCTCTGTCATCGTGCTTTCGAGCGTACCGGGCCCCACTGACAACAGGACGATCATTATCCGGATCCGCACCCGGCAAACCCGGGATCCGCGCAGCTCACGGCCGCGCAACGGAAGCGGCCGGGTGCGCCCCGTAGGCGCCCCGGCCGCACAGTTCGGCAACCGCCGCGATCAGGTCACGTCGTCGTAGCCGTTGACCCGCTCACCGCTCGCCTGCTCGGGCAGCGCCCGGGCCGCGGAGACGGACTCGACCTCGCCGATGTCGTCGGGAGTCAGGTCCAGGTCGGAGGCCTCGTCGTCGGCGGGACCCATGGCCTCGCGGCGGGCCCTGCGCCGGTCGTTGACCAGGGCGACGACGACCGCCGCGAAGTACAGGATCCAGATCGGTCCGGCGAGGGCCATCATCGTCAGCGGGTCGGTGCTCGGCGTCGCGATCGCCGCGAACACCGTGATGCCCATGATCATGCCGCGCCACCAGCCGAGCATGCGCTTGCCGGTGATGGCACCGGTGAAGTTGAGCATCACCAGCAGCAGGGGCAGCTCGAAGGAGAGACCGAAGACGATCACCATGCGGGTGACGAGATCGAGCAGGTCGTCGAGCGGCAGCAGGTTGTCGACGCCGAACGGGGTGAACTCGATCAGGACGTCGGCGGTCGTGGGCAGCACCCTGTAGGCGAAGAAGGCGCCGGCGAGGAAGAGCGGGAAGCCCGTGGCGACGAACGCGTAGGCGTACTTCCGCTCATGCTTGTGCAGGCCGGGGGCGACGAAGGCCCACAGCTGGTACAACCAGACCGGTGCGGCGAAAACAACACCGGCCATCAGGGACACCTTCAGGGCCAGCGTGAACGGCGCGAGCAGACCGTTGATCGTGATCTGCGCACACGGGTTCTCGTCGCGCGCCGTCTTGGCCAGTTCCTCGAACGACTTCGGGCAGCCGACCGATTCAAGCACCGGCTTGGTGAAGAAGTTGATGATGTCCTGATAGAAGAAGGCGGCGACGACCGTGATGACGACGATCGCGAGCAGCGCTTTCGCAAGCCGGTTGCGGAGCTCACGAAGGTGTTCCGCAAGGGGCATCCGCCCCTCGGGATCCTTCTCCTCTTTGCGGGCAGACTTCAGCAACCCACGTTCCCATCTCGTGCGGCGGGCCGGCGGTCACCGGCCCTGCGTCAGCGCTTGGTGGTGTCCGTCGGCTCGTTGACCGGCCGCGAGCTGGTCACGTCGCCGGGCGCGGACTGGATGATGCGCTGAGCCGGGGGCTGCTGGTCGTCGCCGGTGCTGTTGTTCGGCGGGTCGGCCGGGGCGGCGGACTTGCCGTCGTCCTTCATCGCCTTCGCCTCACTCTTCAGGATGCGCGCGGACTTGCCGAGCGAGCGCGCCATGTCCGGAAGCTTCTTCGCGCCGAACAGCAGGATGATGACGACGAGGATGAGAATGATCTCGGGGGCTCCGAGCTTTCCGAACATAAGTCTTGACCTTCTCACCGAGGCGACTGGGGTGGGATGCTGTCCGACCGGTCGGACATGTGTCCGAACGATCGTGATGTCAGCGATCGTAACGCTCAGGGGTAAACGTGAGGCAATCCCCGTGCGTACTCCCTGTCCGCGGACCGGGCCTCGTTCTCCGGGCCGCGACCAGCAGCGTACCTGCCCGGAGCGCCACGTTGACAGGGCGAAGTGGCCCAAAACGCATGCGGCTCAGGACTCACACCCAATACTTGAGGGACCTACAGGGAGTCCACAGCGCGGGCCGCGCTCACCGTCGCCCGCTCCAGGTCCTCGGCCGCCCTGCTGATGCGTCGCGCCGACTCCGTGACCTGCCTGCCGAGGCGCTGCGCCTCCAGGAAGACCCGCACGGCGAGCACGCCGAGCACGGCGAGACCCAGAAAACCCACAGCTACCGCGAACATCGGCCAGAACATGAAGGCGAGCCTAGACCGTCCTACAGCGCGGAGTGCAGCCGCAGGGTGCTGACCCCACCGCCCGTCAGCAGCTCGACGATCCGCTCACCGGCCGGCTTGCGAACGGCCGCGCCGCAGTCGGGGCAGGTGAAGGAGTAGAAGGTCGTACGGCTGGTCGCGCCGATGGCGAGGCGCAGCGCGCTCGCGGCGAGTTCGAAACGGCCCCGGCAGTCCGGGCAGCCCGCCTTGAACACCACCGGCGCCACGCTTCTCATCCCGGCGAAAGCGGACGCCACCGTCATCCCCGGCACTGCAGACGTCGCCGACTCACTCAAAGCCCTTGCTCCTGCCTGTCGAACTGCCTGACCTACTGTCCGTCGCGGTCCGGGCGCGGCCCGTGAGCACCCTGCGCCTCGATCCCGTCGTACGCCGCCAGCGCCTCGCGGGCGGCCTGCCGGGCACTGTCGGCCAGCTCGGGCGGCGAGACGATACGGCCGTCGCGGCCGAGCCGAAGCGCCAGACGCCGCAGCGACGCCGGGTCGGGGGTGCGCAGGGTGATACGCAGCCCGCCGTCGGGCAGCTCATCCGCGCTGTCGTGCGGGTAGTACTCGGCGACCCAGCGCCCGCCCGGCCCGACCTCGACCACGACCTCCGGGTCCTCCGCGGCAGGCTGCACCAGCCCCTCCGACAGGTCCCGCAGCTCGACCTCGGGCGGCGCCGACGGCTCGTCCAGGATCTTGATCTCGGCGACCCGGTCGAGCCGGAAGGTGCGGCGTGCCTCGGAGCGGCGGCACCAGGCCTCGACATAGGTGTGGCCGACGCTGACCAGCCGGATCGGGTCGATCTCGCGCTCGGTGACCTCGTCACGGGCCGGCGAGTAGTACCGGATCCACAGCCGGCGCCGCTCGGAGATCGCACGGTCGACGTCCGCGAAGACCCCGCCCTCGGACTCGAACGTCACCGACAGCCGGGAACTGGCGCCGGCCGCCTCCCCGGCCGCCGTCTCCACCTTGGCGGTCGCCCGCAGCAGCGCCTGCCGGTCGCCCTCACGCAACCCCGGCAGCGTGGCCACGGCGCGGGCGGCCACCAGCAGCGCGGTCGCCTCGTCGGCCGCGAGCCGCAGCGGCTCGGCCGCCTCCGCCCCGAGGGCGGCCGGGTTGTGCCACCAGATGCGCTCGCCGTCGGTGTCGATGTCGAGCAGATCGCCGCCACGGAAACTGGTGCCGCACATGGGCAGCACATCGAGGTCGGAGACCAGCTCGTCCTCGGAGATGCCGAAGGCACGCGCGACGTCCTCGAGACGCGCACCGGGCCGCTCCCTCAGATACGTCACCAGGGAGAGCATCCGCCGGGTCTGGTCGATGGCGCTCGCGGGCCTGACCGGTTTGCCTGCCACTGTGTGCTCCGCTCCCCCTCAGCCCTTGGCCACGGCACGCAGCCGGTCCACCACATCGGCCCGCAGCTCCGCAGGCTCCAGGACCACCACGTCCGGCCCGAACTCCACCAGCCAGGCATCCAGCCCGTGCCCGTACGGAATCTCCAACTCGTCCCAGCCGTCCCCGAGTTCCCTCACCGAGGTGGCCTTCGCCCGCAAGGGGTACCCCGCGTCCGTGCGCAGCCGGATCAGCGCGGAGCGGTCGGCGGTCTCCCCCGCCCAGCTCGCGACCGTCTCCCGCACGGTGACGACATCGGGCACCTCGGCGGTGAACCGGCCGCTGCGGCTGCGCACCTTGCCGGTGATCCGGGACAGCCGGAAGACCCGCTCGGCCCCCCGGTCACGGTCCCAGCCCGCCAGATACCAGTGGCCGCGCCAGCACTCCAGCGCCCACGGCTCGACATGCCGGGGTTCGGGGCGGGCGGCGGTGGCCTTGCGGTAGTCGAAGACGACCGGACGACGGTCGCGGCAGGCCAGCATCAACGGCTCGAACGCCGCCTCGTGCACCGGGATACGGGGCTCCAGGGCGCCGTGCGCCTCGTACGGGTCGACGTCCTCCGGCAGTCCCGCCGCGCGCAGCTTCTGCAGGGCACCACTGGCCGCGCCCGCCAGCCGGGCCTGCTGCCACACCTTGGCGGCCAGCCCCAGGGCAGCCGCCTCCTCGGCGTCCAGCGTGATGGCCGGCAGCCGGTTGCTGTCGCGGCGGGCGAGATAGCCGACGTCGCCGTCGAGGTTCTCCACCGTCTCGATGACCAGGCCGAGCTCGCGCAGATCGTCCTTGTCCCGCTCGAACATCCGGTTGAAGGAGTCGTCGGAACCCGCTTCCAGGTAGGCCTCGATGGACTCACGCAGCTCGCGTTTGCTCAGCGGTCGCCGCGTCCCCAGCAGACACAGCGCCAGGTTCATGAGCCGCTCTGCCTTGGCAATGGCCATCGACGCCCTTCGCCTTCCCTATGGTGCTTACGACCGATGACCGTACCGCCCCGAAGTGGCGCGGCAAAAGCCGAGGGCCCATGCCCGGACAGGCATGGGCCCCAGGTAGTCGGGTCCGGTCGCCGCCGATCAGACGCGGCGACCGGAAACGACGACCGGATACGACGCTCAGACGCCGAGCAGGTCGACCACGAAGATCAGCGTCTCACCGGGCTTGATCGCCGGGGTCGGGCTCTGGTTGCCGTAGGCGAGGTGCGCCGGAATGGTCAGCTGGCGGCGGCCGCCGACCTTCATGCCCTGCACGCCCTGGTCCCAGCCCTTGATGACGCGACCGCCACCCAGCGGGAAGCGGAACGGCGTACCGCGGTTCCAGCTGGCGTCGAACTCCTCACCCGTGCTGAAGGCGACACCCACGTAGTGGACGGTGACGGTCTGACCCGCCTGCGCAACCGCGCCGTCGCCCTCCCAGATGTCCTTGATCTCGAGGTCCGCCGGCGGCTCGCCGCCCGGGAAGTCGATCTCGGGCTTGTCGATGCTCACGTCTTACGCTCCATGCTTGTCGTGGAAAGACAACGGCCCCAGTCTTTCATCACCTCGGGCGACGTCACATCTTCGCCAGGATGTCCACGGTGAAGACCAGGGTCGCGCCCTTGGAGATGCCACTGCCCGGCTGCGGGTTGTCGCCGTAGCCCAGCTCCGGGGGGATGACGATCAGCACGCGGCTGCCCACCTTCTTGCCGGTCAGGCCCTGCGACCAGCCCTTGACGACCTGCTGCAGCGAGAACGACGCCAGCTGCTTGTTGGCGTACGTCGAGTCGAACTCCTTGCCGGTGTCCCACTGCACGCCCTTGTACTGCACGAGGACGGAGTTCGCCGCCGTGACCTCGTCGCCGTCGCCCTCGATGACGTAGTTCGCCACCAGCTTCTTCGGCGGGTCCGTCTTGGGGACCTCCAGGGAAGGCGCCTTGCCGTCGGTGTTGGTGCCGACCTTGGGCAGGTCCACGTTGTCCTGCGCGACCACATCGCCCTTGGCGGAGCTCTTGGCGTTGAACGTGTCCAGGATGTCGACCACGAACACCAGCGTGTCCGTGCCCTTGATCCCGGCCCGCGGCTCGCCTTCCTTGCCGTAACCCCAGGTCGGAGGCACGGCCATCTCGACACGGCTGCCGGCCTTCTTACCGGTCAGGGCGTACCGCCAGCCGTCGATGATGCGGCCCTGGGAGAGCTGGATGAGCAGCGGCGTCTTGGGATCGTAGGAGTTGTCGAAGACCTTGCCCGTGCTCCAGATCTGGCCGAGGTAGTCGGCCTGGATGTAGTCGTTCTCGGCCACCACCTTGCCGCCGCCCGCGATGACCGTCTTCACCGCGAGATCCTTCGACGGATCACCGCTGCCCTTGGCGACCGTCGGCTTCTGCCCGAACTTCGTGCCCGCGGTGATCGCCGGCAGCGGACCGTCCACGATCTTCGGCGACGGCGCCGCCGACGTCTCCGGGGCCGAGGGAGAGGCGCTCTCGTTCGCCTTGCTCGAGTCGTCCTTGTCGTCGCCGCAAGCGGCGAGCGTGACCATTCCTGCGGGTACGGCGATGAGAAGTGAGCGTCGGCGCACGGTGGGGGCCTCGTAATCGGTCGATCTTGTGGATGGCGTGCGCGCAACTCTACGGCGTGCGAAGGGCGCCGTACGGGAAACGTACGGCGCCCGTGTTGCGTTCCGGAAGATCAGCCGGAACCGCCTCGCTCACATTCCGGCGATCAGTTTCTCCACCCGGTCGTCCACCGAACGGAACGGGTCCTTGCACAACACCGTGCGCTGAGCCTGGTCGTTCAGCTTGAGGTGCACCCAGTCGACCGTGAAGTCCCGGCGCTGTTCCTGGGCCCTGCGGATGAAGTCGCCGCGCAGCCGGGCCCTAGTGGTCTGCGGCGGAACCGACTTGCCCTCGAAGATCTTCAAGTCATTGCAGATACGCGCGGCTTGACCCTTCTTCTCCAGCAGGTAGTACAGGCCGCGACGGCGGTGGATGTCGTGGTAGGCGAGGTCTATCTGCGCGACCCGCGGATGCGACATGGTCATGTTGTGCTTGGCCCGGTACCGCTCGATGAGCTGGTACTTCATCACCCAGTCGATCTCGGTACCGATCCGGTCCAGGTCCTCGGCCTCGATCGCGTCCAGCGTGCGGCCCCACAGCTCCAGGACCTGCTCGACCGTGCCGGTACGGATACCGCGGCGCTCGCAGAAGTCCACGGCCTTCTCGTAGTACTCGCGCTGCACCTCCAGCGCCGAGGCCTCCCGGCCACTGGCCAGACGCACCTTGCGCCGGCCCGTGATGTCGTGGCTGACCTCACGGATCGCCCGGATCGGGTTCTCCAGGGTCAGATCCCGCATCACCGTGCCCGCCTCGATCATGCGCAGCACCAGGTCGGTCGCGCCGACCTTGAGCAGCATGGTCGTCTCGGACATGTTCGAGTCGCCCACGATGACGTGCAGGCGCCGGTAGCGCTCCGCGTCCGCGTGCGGCTCGTCGCGCGTGTTGATGATCGGCCGGGAACGGGTCGTCGCCGAGGAGACGCCCTCCCAGATGTGCTCCGCGCGCTGGCTGACGCAGTACACGGCACCACGCGGGGTCTGCAGGACCTTGCCCGCGCCGCACAGCAGCTGACGCGTGACAAGGAACGGGATGAGGATGTCCGCGAGCCGGGAGAACTCCCCGTGGCGTGCGACGAGATAGTTCTCGTGGCAGCCATAGGAGTTACCCGCCGAGTCGGTGTTGTTCTTGAAGAGGTAGACGTCGCCCGCGATTCCTTCCTCGTGCAGGCGTCGTTCGGCGTCCACCAGGAGTCCTTCGAGAATGCGCTCGCCCGCTTTGTCGTGGGTGACCAGTTCGGTCACGTTGTCACATTCCGGTGTCGCGTATTCCGGATGCGATCCCACGTCGAGATACAGGCGGGCGCCGTTTCGCAGAAAGACATTGCTGCTGCGGCCCCATGACACGACACGGCGGAAGAGGTACCGCGCCACCTCGTCAGGCGACAGGCGGCGCTGTCCCCTGAACGTGCACGTGACGCCGTACTCGTTCTCCAGCCCGAAAATGCGGCGGTCCATGACTGAACATTACGCCCGATCCCCTGAGCTGAAACGGGGTTCGACAGCACGGTTTGGATCATTTTCCGATGAAGCCGCAACCACCGCACCCCTGGCGGGAGCTGCGAGGACCCGCCCCGTGCCCAGCAGGACCAGCAACGACACCGCCCCCGCGGCACCCGGCACGGCGAACCCCCACAGGGCCCCGCCTGCCTCGACGACCGGCCCCGCCAGACCCGTTCCGACCGACGCCCCCACAGTGAACGTCGTCACAAGCCAGGAGAACGCCTCGGTGACCGTCCCACGCGGCGCATGCCGGTCGACCAACACGAAAGCACAGGCGATGCACGGCGCCAGAAACACACCCGCCAGCACCGCCAGAAGCGTCATCGCGACCACTGACGGCATCAGCATCAGCGGCAGATAACACACCGCCAGAAGCCCCACCAGCACCCGCAGTCGCCGCGCCGGATCCCCACCCCACTGCCGCGCCCCGTACACCGTGCCACCCACCAGCGCACCCAGCCCCAGACCGGCCATCAGCCAGCCGTACACCGCGTCACCACCGTTGTCGTCCGCGTACGACGCCGCCGCCACCACGATCGACCCCATCGCCATCCCGACGAACAGGAAGGCGGCGAGCAACGCCACCAGACCGGCCGAGCGCAACGCCCCCAGCCAGTGCGCCTCACGCGGCGCCGAACGCCACGCGCGCGAGGGCGCCGACACGACCACCGACAGCGCGCCCAGCACCCCGACGGCGTTCAGCACGAGCAACGCCGCCTGCGCCGACCACAGCGCCGTACACAGCGTCAGCAGCAACGGCCCGACCGTGAACATGACCTCCTGAGCCACCGCGTCCAAGGCGTACGCCGTGTGCACCTGACCCTCCTTGTGGAGAACCGACGCCCACAGCGCCCGCAGACCGCCCTCCAGCGGCGGCGCGAGCAGACCGGAAGCCACCACGGCCGCATAGGCAAGCGGCAGCGTGCCGATCCCCACGAAGGCGAACCCGGCCATCGCGAGCGCCGAGGCGACCGCGGCCGGCAGCTGCACCCGAGGCTGGCCGTACAGATCCACCAGCCGCCCCAGCAACGGCTGCCCCACGGCGTTCGCGACGCCGTACACGGCCGCCAGACCCCCGGCCAGGCTGTACGAACCGCCCTCCGCACGCACGAACAGCATGATCGCGAGCGAGGCGACAGCGTTCGGCAACCGGCCCACGAGCGTGCCGACGAGCAGCCGTGCGGCATGCCTCGCCCTGAGGATCTCCACATATGCGCCGGTCATCGCCGCGCCGCCCTCCGCTCAAGTTTTACGTATAACGTCCTTCGTCATACGTACCATGTGCGCTGTTCAGGAGTCCAGACGAAGGAGCGCGCGGACGGTGGCACACGGCAGCACCCGCCCCACCAGCCGGGACGTAGCCCAAGCCGCAGGCGTCTCCCAGGCCGCGGTATCCCTCGTCCTCGGCGACAAATGGCGCGGCCGCGTCTCCGAGACCACAGCGGAACGCGTACGCCAGGCAGCCCGCGAACTCGGCTACCGGCCCAACCTCGCGGCCCGCAACCTCCGCCTCGGCCACACCCGCACCGTACTCCTCGTGGTCCCCGCCCTCACCACCGAATTCTTCGCAGGCGTCTACACCGGCGCCGCCCGCCTCGCCGCCCGACACGGCTTCGGCGTCGTTCTCTACCCCTCCCCCGAAGGCATCGGCCCCGCCCGCGACCCCTTCGCCTCCGCCCAGACCGCCCTGGACGGCGTCATCGCCTCCTCCATGGCCGCCGACGCCCTCACCGCCATCCACGGCGACCAGCTCCCCCTGGTCATGCTCGACAGCGACCCCCAAGGCAGCCTCGGCGCCGCAACCGTGAACCTCGACATCGCCGACGGCGTCCGCCAGGTCGCCGCACACCTCATCGGCCTCGGCCACCGCCGCATCCTGCACCTCGCCGCCGACGTGCCGTCCTGGACCTTCGACGTACGCGCACGCGAACTCGCCACACGCATCGCCGAGACACCCGGCACCTCACTGCGCACCGCCCGCGCCCCCATCTCCATCGACGGCGCCCTCACCGCCACCACCACCGCACTCACCGCACCCGGCCCCCGCCCCACCGCCATCGTCAGCGACGACGACAAACTCGCCGCCGGCGCCTACAAAGCCGCACGCCGCCTCGGCCTGCGCATCCCCGACGACATCTCCGTCACCGGCCTCGACGACCTCGCCCTCGCCACCGCCATCGACCCCGAACTCACCACCGTCCGACTCGACGCCGAGCTCTTCGGCGAACGCGGCATGCAAGCCCTCCTGGCGGTCCTGGAAGGCCGCGAACCCCAAGGCGGCGACATTCCCGTCGAACTCGTCGTACGAGGCTCCACAGCGCCGCCCAGCGCCCCCTGAACCCCACCCCGAACACACCTGTGCCCCGGCCGAGCGAGCGGCCGGGGCACAGTACGGGGCGAACAGGGCGAGCGAGATGAACCGCTCGGACTACTCCTCGGAACCGCCGGAATCCTCCGAACCGTCCTCACCATCAGCGCTCTCGGCCTCCGTGGCCGCGCCACCGGCCTCCAACAGCCGACCGAGCTGCCGACCGACAATGCGCTTGAACTTCCGCGACTGCGGACGCGTCCGGTCCAGCACCGCGACCTCCAGACGCTCCGCCGGAATCTCCCGCTGCGTGCCGTTCGACTCACGGGACAGAGCCTGGACGGCCAGCTTGAGAGCCTCGGCAAGGCTCATGCCGTCCTGATGACGCTGGTCCAGATAGTTACTGATCAACTCGGCATTGCCACCGACCGCGACCGAACCGTGCTCGTCCACGATCGAGCCGTCGTGCGGCAGCCGATAGATCTGGTCACCCTCGGGCGTCTCGCCCACCTCGGCGACGACCAGCTCCACCTCGTACGGCTTCTCGGCCGCGGAGGAGAAGATCGTGCCCAGCGTCTGGGCGTAGACATTGGCCAGACCACGCGCGGTCACATCATCACGGTCATAGGTGTAACCACGAAGATCGGCATACCGCACACCACCGATCCGCAGATTCTCGTACTCGTTGTACTTACCGGCCGCCGCGAAACCGATCCGGTCATAGATCTCGCTGAACTTGTGCAGCGCGCGGGACGGGTTCTCGCCGACGAAGACAATGCCGTCGGCATACTGCAGCACGACCAGGCTGCGACCACGGGCGATGCCCTTACGGGCATACTCCGCCCGGTCGGCCATCGCCTGCTGGGGTGAGACATAGAACGGCGTCGACACCGGTTATCCGTCCCTTTCTGTCGAAGTCACAGGATCACCTTGATAAGACCGAGCCGCCGCCTACAGCAGCGCGGCCCGCGGGCCGTCGGGCTGCTCCAGACGCCGCTCCAGAATGGAACGCGCGATCTCGGAGGACTCGTCATCGTCGAGCCGGCGGAAACCGTCCTCGGTGATCACCGTGACGATCGGGTAGATCCGGCGGGCGACATCGGGACCACCGGTCGCCGAGTCGTCGTCAGCCGCGTCATACAGAGCCTGCACCACCAGCGTCGTGGCCTCGGCCTCACTCAGATCGGCACGGAACAACTTCTTCATCGCGCCACGCGCAAAGATCGAACCCGACCCCGTGGCGGCATAACCCTGCTCCTCGGAACGACCACCCGTCACGTCGTACGAGAAGATCCGCCCCTTCTCCCGGTCCACGTCGTACCCGGCGAACAGCGGCACGACCGCCAGCCCCTGCATCGCCATCCCCAGATTCGACCGGATCATCGTCGACAGCCGATTCGCCTTGCCCTCCAGCGACAGCTGCGCACCCTCGACCTTCTCGAAGTGCTCCAGCTCCAACTGGAAGAGCTTGACCATCTCGACGGCCAGACCGGCCGTACCGGCGATACCGACGGCCGAGTACTCGTCCGCCGGGAACACCTTCTCGATGTCCCGCTGTGCGATGACGTTGCCCATGGTGGCCCGCCGGTCACCGGCGAGCACGACGCCCCCCGGGAACGTCACGGCCACGATGGTCGTGCCGTGCGGGGCCTCGATCACGCCTTGCGTGGGCGGGAGTTGACGCTTGCCGGGCAGCAGCTCGGGCTGGTGCTCGGAGAGAAAGTCCATGAACGAGGACGACCCAGGCGTCAGGAAGGCAGCTGGTAGACGCCCGGTGCTACGAGTGTTGGCTTCCACGCGATTCCTTCCACGTATGCAGCAGCCCGCCTTATCACGTCGGGCCGATCCTTGAACTGCCCCAGTGCAGCGTTGCAGCTGAAGCACAGTACGCCACGGACCCTACCCGTCTCGTGGCAGTGATCCACATGCTCGGGCAGAGCCGCCAAACATATGCAGCAGACGCCCCCTTGAGAGGCCACCAGCTCGTCGCGGTCGGCTTCGGTGATGCCGTACTGCCGCTTCAAGTGGCCCTGCCGCCCTTGCACTGCACGGCACGCCTTGCAGCGAGTCGCCAGCCCGTCGGACGCAGTGGCGTTGCGATGCCACTCGCTGTGCGGCTTCACTTCTCCGCATGTCCGGCAGAGCTTGTGCCCGGTCGGAACCTCCACCTTCTCCCGCACCGACTTCCCCATGGCCTCCCGGCGACGCCGGTAGTGCGCGGCGCCGTACTCCGCCACGCACTCCCGGCATCGCACCTGGAGGCCATCACTCCGATTCCTGTCCCGCGCGAAAGCGGCGAAAGGCAGGTCCCGCTTGCAGCCCGTGCACTTCTTGGCGCTCGGCTCGTCAGCCACCCAAATCCCCCGCAACCTTCAGTTCGAAGGCAAAGTGACCGAATCGCCTTTACTCTCCACCTTTTTGCACGAAGCTTCGCACGAAATCCTCGGCATTTTCCTCGAGTACGTCGTCGATTTCGTCGAGAACCGAGTCGACGTCATCGCTCAGCTTCTCCTGCCGCTCCTTGAGGTCCTCAGAAGCCTGCGTCTCTGCCGCCTGCTCCTCGACCTCCTCAGTAGAGCGCGTGGCCTTCTGCTGTCCGCCGCTGGTGTCCTTGGTTGCCATATCCCTCACCCCGCTCATTTCGCCCGACATGGTCGGCAGGTCGGCTTTCCTGCCGATCGGTGATGATCAGACCCTACAAGCCGGGTCTGACATCGGCCCCGCAGTTTCTCCAACGTACGGGGGCCACCTCGATGATTCCCGGCGGCCGGGTTTTCCACCCTGTTCGGCCGGTGCCGTCCGGGTGTGCGGTCAGCCGCCTGACAGGACCCTGACCAGGTCTTCCGCGGTGCGGCAGCGGTCCAGGAGCTCCTTGACGTGATTTCGCGTTCCGCGAAGCGGTTCGAGGGTTGGAACGCGCTGGAGGGAGTCGCGGCCGGGCAGGTCGAAGATGACCGAGTCCCAGGAGGCCGCGGCGACGTCGTCGGCGTACTGCTCCAGGCAGCGTCCGCGGAAGTACGCGCGGGTGTCCTCGGGTGGCTTCGCCTTCGCCCGTTCGACGGTTTCCTCGTCCATGAGGCGCTTCATGCGGCCGCGGGCCGCGAGACGGTTGTAGAGGCCCTTTTCGGGGCGTACGTCGGCGTACTGGAGGTCGAGGAGGTGGAGTTTGGCGGCGTCCCAGTCGAGGTTGTCGCGGCGGCGGTAGCCCTCCATGAGTTCTCGTTTGGCGACCCAGTCCAGTTCGCCGGAGAGGCTCATGGGGTCGCGTTCGAGGCGGTTGAGGGTGTCTTCCCAGCGGGTGAGGATGTCTTTGGTCTGGTCGTCGGCGTCCGCGCCGAAGCGTTCCTCGACGTATTTGCGTGAGAGCTCGTAGTACTCCATCTGGAGCTGGACGGCGGTGAGTGTGCGGCCGCTGCGGAGGGTGATCAGGCGCTTGAGTGATGGGTCGTGCGAGACCTGGTGGAGTGTGCGTACGGGCTGGTCGACGGCGAGGTCGACGGCGATGAAGCCGTCTTCGATCATGGAGAGGACCAGGGCCGTGGTGCCCAGTTTCAGGTAGGTCGAGATCTCGGAGAGGTTGGCGTCGCCGATGATCACGTGGAGGCGGCGGTATTTCTCGGCGTCGGCGTGGGGCTCGTCGCGGGTGTTGATGATCGGGCGCTTCAGCGTCGTCTCCAGGCCCACCTCGACCTCGAAGTAGTCGGCGCGCTGGCTGAGCTGGAAGCCGTGTTCGTGGCCGTCCTGGCCGATGCCGACGCGGCCGGCTCCGGCGAAGACCTGGCGGGAGACGAAGAAGGGGGTGAGGTGGCGCACGATGTCCGAGAAGGGGGTTTCCCGCTTCATCAGGTAGTTCTCGTGCGTGCCGTAGGAGGCGCCTTTGTTGTCGGTGTTGTTCTTGTAGAGGTGGATGGGCTGGGCGCCGGGGAGTTGTGCGGCGCGTTCTGCTGCTTCGGCCATGATGCGTTCGCCGGCTTTGTCCCAGAGGACGGCGTCGCGGGGGTTGGTGACCTCGGGCGCGCTGTATTCGGGGTGCGCGTGGTCGACGTAGAGTCGTGCTCCGTTGGTGAGGATGACGTTGGCCAGGCCGATGTCCTCGTCGGTGAGCTGGCTGGCGTCGGCGGCCTCGCGGGCGAGGTCGAAGCCTCGCGCGTCGCGCAGCGGGTTCTCCTCCTCGAAGTCCCAGCGGGCCCGGCGGGCCCGGTGCATCGCCGCCGCGTAGGCGTTGACGATCTGGGATGAGGTGAGCATGGCATTGGCGTTGGGGTGGCCGGGGACGGAGATCCCGTACTCCGTCTCGATGCCCATTACTCGCCGTACGGTCATGCGGCCCTCCTTGCCCGGCGGCACCCTCGGTCGTGGGCGCCGCGCAGATACCGCTGGCGCTCGGTTGCGTGTGCGGTGCCCGTCCCCGCACTGCGCGACTCTGCGGTACGGAAGAGCCTAGAACGCCTTTGCGCTGGTGGGGAGATCATTTGCGTCATTGCCTTGCACGCCTTGTGTTCCGGTGGTGGCCGGAAAAACAGTGGGCTGCGGGTACCCGGTGAGGGCACCCGCAGCCGCCCTGTGTTTTACAGGTACTGACCGGTGTTGGCCACCGTGTCGATGGAGCGTCCGGTGTCCGCGCCCTGCTTTCCGGTGATGAGGGTGCGGATGTAGACGATCCGTTCGCCCTTCTTTCCGGAGATGCGGGCCCAGTCGTCGGGGTTGGTGGTGTTGGGCAGGTCTTCGTTCTCCTTGAACTCGTCCACGCATGCCTGGAGGAGGTGGGAGACGCGCAGGCCCTTCTGGTTGTGTTCGAGGAAGTCCTTGATCGCCATTTTCTTGGCGCGGCCCACGATGTTTTCGATCATGGCGCCGGAGTTGAAGTCCTTGAAGTAGAGGACTTCCTTGTCGCCGTTGGCGTAGGTGACTTCCAGGAAGCGGTTTTCCTCGGATTCGGCGTACATCTGCTCGACGGCGGTCTGGATCATGCTTTGGACCGTGGTCGCCTTGCTGCCGCCGTGCTCGCCGAGGTCCTCGGAGTGCAGCGGGAGGCGTTCTGTGAGGTACTTGCCGAAGATGTCCTTGGCGGCCTCGGCGTCCGGGCGCTCGATCTTGATCTTCACGTCCAGTCGGCCGGGGCGCAGGATGGCGGGGTCGATCATGTCCTCGCGGTTGGAGGCGCCGATGACGACCACGTTCTGCAGGCCTTCCACGCCGTCGATCTCGGCGAGGAGCTGGGGGACGATGGTGTTTTCCACGTCCGAGCTGACGCCGGAGCCGCGGGTGCGGAAGAGGGATTCCATTTCGTCGAAGAAGACGATGACGGGTGTGCCCTCGCTGGCCTTTTCTCGTGCGCGCTGGAAGACGAGGCGGATCTGCCGCTCGGTCTCACCGACGTACTTGTTGAGGAGTTCGGGGCCCTTGATGTTGAGGAAGAAGCTCTTGCCCTGGGCTTGGCCGGTGACTTCGGCGACCTTTTTGGCCAGCGAGTTGGCGACGGCCTTGGCGATGAGTGTCTTGCCGCATCCGGGGGGTCCGTAGAGGAGGACGCCCTTGGGGGGGCGCAGTTCGTGTTCCTTGAACAGGTCGGGGTAGAGGTAGGGGAGCTCGACCGCGTCGCGGATCATTTCGATCTGGTTGCCCAGGCCGCCGATCTGCTCGTAGCCGATGTCCGGGACCTCTTCGAGGACGAGTTCCTCGACCTCGCTCTTCGGGACGACCTCGTAGACGTATCCGGAGCGGGGTTCGAGCAGGAGGGCGTCGCCGGGGCGGATGGTGACGTCCAGGAGTGGTTCGGCGAGCCGTACCACCCGTTCCTCGTCTGTGTGCCCGACCACGAGGGCGCGCTCGCCGTCCTCGAGGATCTCTTTGAGGGTGACGATGTCGCCGACGCTCTCGTATTCCATGGCCTCGACCACGTTGAGGGCTTCGTTGAGCATCAGTTCCTGGCCGCGCCGGAGGTCTTCGAGTTCGACGCTGGGGCTGACGTTCACGCGGAGTTTGCGGCCTCCGGTGAAGATGTCGGCGGTGCCGTCCTCGTTGGCTTGCAGGAAGACTCCGAAGCCGGCCGGTGGCTGTGCGAGCCGGTCGACTTCTTCCTTGAGGGCCACGATCTGGTCTCGGGCCTCACGGAGCGTGTTCGCGAGTCGCTCGTTCTGGGCGGATACGCCGGCCAGGTTCGTCTGCAGCTCGACGATCCGCTCTTCGAGAATCCTCGTGTGTCGCGGAGAGTCGGCGAGCTTGCGTCGCAGGACGGCGATCTCCTGCTCAAGGTAGGCGATCTGCCCGGCCGGGTCGTCGGACCCTCGTCCCGGGCGGATGCCGCGGTTCATGTCGTCGTCGTGGGCTGCCACGGTCCTCACCTCCTCCAAGGGGAGCTGGACGCTTCCAGACCCTACCTGGGTGGGTGTCGATTGAAACCCCTAGATCACAAAGACGGTCGGGGTGTGTCCGATCTTCACCCTTGCGCTCTCCCTCACGCCAGGGGAATACCCACCGCACATGATTGGAACCCAGGCCCAGGTAGGGTCAAAGTGTTCAACACCCGTCAGAGCTGGCCGGATTCCCGCACGGCTCGGGGCAGGAAAGACGGCAGGAGAGATGAGCGTGGAGCAGGCGGCCGGGGTCGAGGGCGAGGCGCTGGAGGTCTGGATCGACCAGGATCTCTGTACTGGTGACGGTATCTGCGTCCAGTACGCGCCTGAGGTGTTCGAGCTGGACATCGACGGTCTGGCCTATGTGAAGAGCTCCGAGGACGAGCTTTTGCAGGCCAAGGGGGCCACAACGCCTGTACCGTTGCCGCTTCTCACGGATGTGGTGGACTCGGCGAAGGAGTGTCCGGGCGAGTGCATCCATGTGCGTCGGGTTTCGGACAGGGTCGAGGTGTACGGTCCGGACGCCGAGTGACCTTGCGGATACGGGCTGTTACGACTGTCTGATTTCTCACACGTGCCGGTGGCATACGTCAGACGCTGTGGGCACCGGCGGGTGTCGAGCGGACGAACGCGCCGTTCTCCCACTGCCACTTCGCGCTGTCCTTCACGTCCGGGCAGCAGCGTGGTACGTCTTGCGTCGAGTAGCCGAGCAGGTCGCCGACGACGGCTCCGTCACGGACTGCGATGTCACTGACGGTGATGCTGTCCTTGGGGTCGACGAGGGTTGCGACGATGCGGGGTGCGGCCGTCTCGGCGGACCGGGTGAGGACGTACACGCCGTCGGGTGGTGTGCCCATCGGGGAGTCGCAGTGCACGACGGCCACGGTCTCGGGGCTGCCGTCGCCGTCCAGGTCTCCTGTTGCCTTCTTCACCACGACCGCTTTCACCGGCCCGCATTGGAGCGGGTAGTCGACGCCGGTGGGGTCGAGGGGTGTGGTGGCGGCGGGTGTTTTCCTCGCCTCCGGGCCGGCTGTCTGGGCCGCTGTCGCCGAGTTGGGCTGGAGGACCGAGGAGAGGGCCACGACTGCGGCCACCGCTGTGGCGGTGGCGAGCCAGTGGATCGGGCGGGTGTGGGCGTGTGCCAGTTCCGGGACGGCGGATTGCTGCACTAGGAGCGTCTCCTGTGAGGGCTGTGCCGGTGGGGTGTCCAGCATCGTGCCACACGTCACAGTGGTGTGGAACGGCGGGGGTGTGGAGTTCCGGTGCCGGATGACGGGCGCTCGGGAGTGCGACGGGATGTCGTATGACTGTCGGAGTTGTCGTTTGACTGTCCGGGTGGTCGTTCAGTGGTCACGTTCGGCGGTCGTGTGTCAACGGAAAGGCGCTGTGGTCGAGTTCCCGGAGCTGTTGCGGGAACTCGACCACAGCGCTTGTACGTTGGTTGCGGCACGGGGCCGCCTCAGCGGCCGGAGCCTCCGTCGGCGTTCGGGCCTTCGTAGTCCTCGCCGTAGGCGCCCTTGGCGGGGCGGCGGCGGCGCATGGGCGGCTCGACTCCGTCGGCGAGGCGGCGGGCGGTGAGCAGGAAGCCGGTGTGGCCGATCATCCGGTGGTCGGGGCGGACGGCGAGGCCCTCGATGTGCCAGTTGCGGATCATCGTCTCCCAGGCGGTCGGCTCGTTGAAGCAGCCGATCTCGCGGATGGACTCGACGGTCCGGGCGAGCTGGGTGGTGGTGGCGACGTAGCAGCAGAGGATGCCGCCGGGGACGAGGGCCTTGGAGACGGCCTCGAGGCACTCCCAGGGGGCGAGCATGTCGAGGATGACGCGGTCGACGTCGGTGTCGCTCAGGTTGTCCTGGAGGTCGCCGACGGTGAGCTGCCAGGCGGGGTGGGGGCCGCCGAAGTAGCGCTCGACGTTCTGCTGGGCGATCTCGGCGAAGTCCTCGCGGCGCTCGTAGGAGTGCAGCATGCCCTGGTCGCCGATGGCGCGCAGCAGGAAGCTGCTGAGCGAGCCGGAGCCGACGCCGGCCTCGACGACGCGTGCGCCGGGGAAGATGTCGGCGAAGGCGAGGATCTGCCCCGCGTCCTTGGGGTAGACCACGGCGGCACCGCGGGGCATGGACAGGACGTAGTCGGGGAGCAGGGGGCGCAGCGCGAGGTAGGCGACGTTCCCGGTGGTGCGGACAACGCTGCCCTCGGGTGCGCCGATCAGTTCGTCGTGCGGGAAGGAACCCTTGTGGGTGTGGAAGTTCTTCCCGGCTTCGAGCGTGAACGTGTAGTGGCGGCCCTTGGGGTCGGTCAGCTGAACCTGGTCCCCGACCTTGAAGGGCCCGCGCCTGCGGGCGGCACCGGTCGGTTCGGACATGTGAACAGCCTACCGGCGTTTCGGGGGGCCGCCGACCACGCGTGCGTGGCGGGGGTTGTTCAGCTGGGGCGGGCCATGGCCTTGACGAAGGCGCGCTCCACGTCGGCCGCGGACAGGACGCCGTAGATCTCGCCGGTCTCCTCGACGACCAGGTATTCGGTGGCCGGGGCGGCGCGGAGGGCGTCGAGGAGTTCTTCTCCCGCGAGCTCGGCCGAGACGCGCATGCCGTCGGTCAGTTCCTGGGCGAGGCCGCTGACGGCGACCCAGGGGCGGCGGTGTTCGGGGACGCCGACGATGGCGGCCTCGCGGACGAGGGAGAGGGGGTTGCCGTCGGCGTCGACGACGACCAGGGCGCGGGCGCCTGCGGCGTTGGCGCGGCGCAGGGCCTCGGAGAGGGGGGTGTCGGTCTCGACGGGGACGGCGCGGCGGGTGAGGGCGCGGGCGCGCAGTTCGGGGAGGTGCTGGCGCAGTCGGGCCATGCGCAGGCTGTTGCCGGCGCCGGTCCAGATGATCGCGGCGAGGATGGCGGCGAGCAGGGCGTCCATGACGGTGTCCATGCCGACGTTGTCGACGGCGTCGGAGCCGAGGGCGCCGGACTGGGTGAGCCATGGGAGTCCGATGAGGACGCAGACGGCGAGGGCGCGGCCGACCCAGGCGGCGGCGATGGTGCCGGTCATCGGCTTGCCGGTGATCTTCCAGATGATCGCGCGGAGCATGCGGCCGCCGTCGAGGGGCAGGCCGGGGAGCAGGTTGAAGGCGGCCACGATGAGGTTGGAGACCATCAGGCCGGCCAGCAGGACGCCGGGGACGGTGCCGGGTTGGACGGGCTGCATGGCGGCGTAGAAGACGCCGGCGAGTACGAGGGAGAGCAGGGGGCCGACGAAGGCGAGGACGAATTCGCGTCCCGGTGTCTCGGCCTCTTTCTCGATCTCGGAGACGCCGCCGAAGAACTGGAGCTGGATGCGGCGGACGGGCAGTTTGAAGCGGAGGGCCGCGACGGTGTGGGCGAGCTCGTGGACGAGGACGGAGGCGTAGAAGGCGACCGCGAAGAAGAGGGAGACGAGGTAGCGGGCGGCCCCGAGCTCGGGGAGTACGCGGTCGAGCTGTCCGCCGAAGACCCAGGTGATGAGGGCGGCGACGAGGAACCAGCTGGGGGCGACGTAGACGGGCACTCCGAAGGGGCGGCCCATGAGCAGCCCGCCGCGTGGCTCCGGCGCGCGGGGCGGTTGTCCCTTGGCTCCGCTGTCGGCGAAGGTGCGGTGGTCCGGGGCGGTGTGGGAGGGCGGCTGGTGGTCGGTCGCGGTGTCCTGGGAGGCGTCCTTCGTCGTCGGTACGGCGCGGTCGGCGGTCTCCTGCCCGGTTTCGTTGCCGTCGGCGTCGCGGTCCCGTGTGTCCGCGGGCCCGGGCTCCGGGCCGTCGGCGTCGGATTGCCGGGGCTGCTGCCCCTTCGCTTCCTCGCCGTTGGCTGCCGTCCCCTTCGGCGCGTGCGCTTGTCCCCCGTGTCCGTCGGGTGCGTCCCCGGTGGTGTCGTCTTGGGAGAGGTCCAACCGCCGCACCACCATGGTCGGTTCGTCGACCGGCGGTGTCGAGGGCTTGTCGGTGCCTGTGGCGCGTCGAGGGGTGCCGGGGCGTGTGGGGCCCGCGGCCGGGGTCGCAGGTGGTGCGTGGCGCTCGGCCGATTCCTCGTCGCCGGACCGCGGCTGCCCGCTGCCGCTCTCGTCCACGGTGTCCCCTCGTTCGAAGCGTCATCCGCGCCTGGCGGGCGGAAGGGTCTCGGGTCGATGGTATGCGGCGGTGGTGGCGCGTTTCTCCCCGGCACCCCCTCTGTTTTCCCCTCCGTCGCAGCCGTGACGGCGGCGGCTGGGTGACTGTCAGTGGCGGGCCGTAAGGTCTGTGGGCATGGAGACGAGCACGGAGGGTGCCGCGGGGGACCGCGGCAGTGACGTCGCGCCGGTGAGCGGGCCGGTGGCGGACGGGTTCCCGGCGGGGGCGGACGGTACGGTGGCGACGGTCGAGGCGGGCGCGCTCACGGCGGCCGACGCCGCGGTCACGGGGGCCGACGGCCCCGCCAGGGCGGCCATACCGCCGGCTTCGCTGTCGCCCTCCCGTGCCAGTGACTTCATGCAGTGCCCGCTGCTCTACCGGTTCCGGGTGATCGACCGGCTGCCCGAGAAGCCGAGTGCGGCGGCGACCAAGGGCACGCTGGTGCACGCGGTGCTGGAGCGGCTCTTCGACGCGCCGGCGGCCGAGCGGACGGCTCCGCGTGCGAAGTCCCTGGTGCCCGGCCAGTGGGAGCGGCTGCGCGAGAGCAGGCCGGAGGTCGTGGAGCTGTTCGCGGACGATCCCGAGGGGGTGCGGCTGGCGACGTGGCTCGGGGAGGCGGAGCAGCTCGTCGAGCGGTGGTTCGGTCTCGAGGATCCGACCCGGCTGGAGCCCGCCGAGCGTGAGCTGTTCGTGGAGGCCGAGCTGGACTCGGGGCTGCGGCTGCGCGGCATCATCGACCGTGTCGATGTGGCGCCGACGGGCGAGGTGCGGATCGTCGACTACAAGACGGGCAAGGCGCCCCGGCCCGAGTACGCCGAGGGCGCGCTGTTCCAGATGAAGTTCTACGCGCTCGTGGTGTGGCGGCTGAAGAACGTCGTCCCGCGCCGGCTCCAGCTGGTCTACCTCGGCAGCGGTGACGTGCTGACGTACGACCCCGTCCTCGCGGATCTGGAGCGGGTCGAGCGCAAGCTGCACGCGTTGTGGGAGGCGATCCGGCTGGCGACGGAGACGGGCGAGTGGCGTCCCCGGCCGACCAAGTTGTGCGGCTGGTGCGACCACCAGGCGCACTGCCCGGAATTCGGCGGCACTCCCCCGCCCTATCCGTTGCCGGTGAGGGTGGCCGAGTCGGGTGGCGGCCGGCAGGGCAGAATGGGGCCGGACTAGCGAAGGAGACTTACGTGGCCATCCGCGTCCTACTGGTCGACGACCAGCCGCTGCTGCGCACCGGCTTCCGGATGATCTTGGAGGCCGAGCAGGACATCGCGGTCGTGGGCGAAGCCGGTGACGGCCTCCAGGCCCTCGACCAGGTGCGGGCCCTGCAGCCCGACGTGGTCCTGATGGACATCCGCATGCCCCGGATGGACGGGGTCGAGGCGACGCGGCAGATCACCGGGCCCGGGCGGGACGGCCCGGCGAAGGTGCTGGTGCTGACGACTTTCGATCTCGACGAGTACGTGGTGGAGGCGCTGAAGGCGGGCGCCAGTGGCTTCCTGCTGAAGGATGCCCCGGCCAACGAGCTGGTGCAGGCGATCCGTGTGGTGGCCGCCGGTGAGGCGATGCTCGCGCCGAGCATCACGCGCCGGCTGCTCGACAAGTACGCCACGCATCTGCCGTCCGGTGACGAGCCGGTGCCGGACACCCTGCACACGCTCACCGAGCGTGAGGTGGAGGTGCTGAAGTTGGTGGCGCGGGGGCTGTCCAATGCGGAGATCGCCGCGGATCTGTTCGTCAGCGAGACCACCGTGAAGACGCACGTCGGGCATGTGCTCACCAAGCTGGGGCTGCGTGACCGGGTGCAGGCCGCGGTGTACGCGTACGAGAGCGGGCTGGTGCGCCCCGGCGCGCAGTAGGCGGCGGCCCGCGTCACGGCCGGCAGCCCGCGTTACGACGCAAAGGGCGCCCCTTCCTGGGAAGGGGCGCCCTTTGCGTGTGCGGCGGGTACGGCGGGCCGTCAGTCCTTGCTGAGTTCCCAGAAGCGGAACACGGTCGAGGCGTCGAGGCAGTACTCGAGGCCGTAGACGTTCTCGTGCGTGACGGCGTACTGCTTGGCCTGCCAGACCGGCAGGACGGGGAGTTCCTTGGCCACGATGTCCTGGAGCCGGCCGAACTCGTCGTCCGTGGCGGAGCGGTCGCTCTCGGCGGCGGTGCGCGGGATGAGCGTGCCGGTGATCGACTTGTTGCTGTAGTTGTTGCTCAGCACGTTGCCCTTGCCGAAGAAGGGGGACGTGAAGTTGTCGGCGTCCGGGTAGTCCGGGATCCAGCCCTTCACGTACACGCCGTACTTGCCGTCGGCGATGTCCTTCTCGTACTGGTCGAAGGCGACGGACTGCACGTCGGCGTCGAACAGGCCGCTGTCGTTGAGCTGCTTGGCGATCGCCCTCAACTCGTCGTCGGTGGCGGGGCCGTAGCGCGACGGGGTGGACCACAGGGTCAGCTTCACCTTGCCGCTGATGCCCTCGTCCTGCAGCGCGGCGGCGGCCTTGGCCTTGGAGGGGCGGGCGCCGTAGGTGTCGAAGTAGGCCGTGTTGTGGCCGCCGATACCGGCCGGGATGATCGAGTACAGCGGGGTCGCCGTGCCCTGGTAGACGTCCTTGATGAGGGCGTCGCGGTCGATGAGGTAGGCCATGGCCTTGCGGACGCCGAGCTTGCCGGCGACGGGGTCGTCCATGTTGAAGACCAGGTGCTGGACCTCGGCGCTGCTGCCCTCGAGGATCTCGACACCGGAGTCGTCGCCCGACTTCTCGATTCCGGCGATGTCGCCGGCGGTGAGGCCTCGGTAGGCGATGTCGACCTGGTTCTGGAGCAGCGCCTTCTTCAGGGCGTCCTGGTCGCCGTGGAAGAACTTCAGGGTCACGCCGTCGTTCTGTACCTCGGCGGTGCCCTTGTAGTTCTCGTTGACGGAGAAGACGGCCTCGTCGTCGTCGAACTTGTCCAGCTTGTACGGGCCGGAGCCGACGGCCGCGCCGTCCTTGCGCAGGCCCTTGGCGTCGTACTCGTCCTTGTCGACGATGGAGCCGGCGCCGGAGGCTATCTTGCTCGGGAAGGTGGCGTCGGGGGTGTTGAGCCGGAAGACGACCGTCTTGTCGTCCGGCGTCTGGACCTTGTCGAGCGTGGGGAACATGACCGCGGGGCCGTCGGGATCGTTGATGTCCAGCATGCGGTCGAAGGAGAACTTGACGTCCGCAGAGGTCAGTTCGTCACCGTTGCTGAATGTCAGGCCGTCCTTGAGGGTGCACTTGTAGACCGTGGCCCTGGTGTCGGAGAAGGTGCACTGCTCGGCGGCCTCGGGCTGCGGTTCGGTGGCGCCCTTGGGGAAGCTGAGCAGCGACTGGAAGACGTTGTTGAACAACAGCCAGGAGCCGGGGTCGTAGCCGGAGGCGGGGTCCGTGGCCAGGACGTCGTCCGACATCCCCATGACCACTGAAGTGCCGGTCCCCCCGGTGTCGCCCGTCTCGGTTCCGCAGCCGGTCAGCAGGCCGGAGGCCAGCCCTGCCACGACGGGCAGGACTGGCCACTGGTTGCGCATGTTCACGTACGAGTGCCTTGTCGTCGGTTGTGAGAAGCCCGGGCCGCGTCCCGGATCCCGGGCCTGACCCGGCGCCCTGGTCCAGGTGCCGGGTACGGGGAGACGTCAGCCGCTCACGCCGCGGCCGAGCTCCCACAGCTGAAGCGTGGAGGACGAGTTGAGCGCGTACGCCGTACCCGTGACGTCGTCGCCCGCGGCGACGTACTGCTTGCCCTGCCACAGCGGGATCACGGGCACGTCGCCCGCGACGATGTCCTGGATGTCCGTGAGGCTGCCGACCGCGGACAGCCGGTCGGCGGCGCGGCGGGACTCCGGGATGAGGGTGCCCCGGATCGTGCTGTTGGTGTACGGCGAGCCGAGGAAGTTGTCCTTGTCGAGGAAGGGCGCGAGGTAGTTGTCGGCGTCCGGGAAGTCCGGGAACCAGCCCATGCCGTAGACCTCGTACGTGCCCTTCTGCTCGGCGGGGCGGAACGTCGCCCAGGGGGTGCCCTCGATGGCGACGTCGAACAGGCCGCTGTCGTTGAGCTGCTTCTGCAGCAGCTCGAACTCCTTCTTCGTGGCCGGGCCGTAGTGGTCGGTGGTGTAGTGCAGCGTCAGCTTCACCGGAGTGGTGATGCCGGCCTTCTCCAGCAGGGACTTGGCCTTGCCGACGCTCGGGTCGCCGTACTTGTTGAAGAACGAGTTGGAGTGGCCCGTGATGCTGGCGGGGACCAGCGAGTACAGCGGTTCGGCCTGGGAGCCGTAGACCTTGGAGACGAGTTCGCCGCGGTCGATGACCTGGGCCATCGCCTGGCGGACGGCCTTGCTGCGGACGGACGGGTCGTCGGTGTTGAAGGCCAGGTAGCGGATCTCGAGGCCGGACAGGTCGACGAGGTCGACGGTGTCGTCGGAGTCGGCCGACAGCTTCTGGATCTGCTGCGGCGACATGGTGCGGGTCATCAGGTCGATGTCGCCCTTGCTGAGGGCGCTGCCCATCGCGTCGGCGTCGGTGAAGTTGCGCAGTTCGACCTTGTCGTTGTTCACCGTCAGGCTCCCCTTGTACTCGGGGTTCTTGGTGAACACGGCGGAGACCAGTTCGTCGTTCTCGACCTCGGCCTGGAGGGTGTACGGGCCGGAGCCGTCGACCTCGAAGCCGTCCCGCAGCTTGTTCTTGGCGTAGATGTCCGGGTCGACGATGCCGGCGACCGGGGTGGACAGCTTGAACGGGAAGGTGGAGTCGGCGGTCTTGAGGTGGAAGATGACCTCGCGGTCGCCCTGGGTCTCGACGGTGTCGATGGTGGACAGCAGGGCGAAGACGCCGCTGTCGGCCTTGAGGGAGCGGGCCCGGTCGATGGAGTACTTCACGTCCTCGGCGGTGACGGGGTCGCCGTTGGAGAACGTCAGGCCCTCGCGCAGGGTGCAGGCGTAGCGTTCGTTGCCGCTGTCGGTGAAGCCGCAGCTCTCGGCGGCCTCGGGGACCGGGGTGCCCTCGCCGCGCGGCTGGACCATCAGGGTCTGCACGGTCTGGCGCAGGATGTTCCAGGTGCCGACGTCGTAGGCGTAGGCCGGGTCGAGCGGGGCGGGAGCGTCCTTCGAGGCAGTGAACGCGTCCGTGGTGCCGACGACGATCGCGTCGCCGTTGTCGCCGCTGTCGGTTCCGCCGCAGGCGGCGAGAACCGGCGCGAGCAGGCCGATGACGGCCGGCAGCACCAAAGTCTTGCGGTTCATGCTCGGGTTTCTCCAGCTGTCGACTCCGTGTACCCGGCATGCAGGGGTGTCGCTGCGGATCACGGGGTAAGTGCGATGTTCTCGCCGACGAGATTAGTCCGCACCAGCAGGGCGGTTCGCAGCCACCGGAGTTAAGGGTTCGTCACGGAGTGGAACGGGGTGTGGACGCAACGGAAGGCTCACCGGGGAAGGATTCGTGCACCGGTCCATCAATCGGGACACAAGGGCGCGTTCGCAGCCCTCCGTGGAGGGCGGGCGGCGCGGGGCGGGGCGCCCGAAGAGCCCTCTTGGAGTGTCGAACGTCACAAACTGAACAGTCTTGGCATGGGCCGGAATTCAGCCATCCGGCACGTTCGAATTACCGCGCGGAATTCCCCGCTATCGATGTTGCACGCTGCGTGAACGGCGTGCGCATTTCCGTTGTCACGCCGCCATCAGGCCGCGCAGAAATGCCAGATCGACCTCTTCCAGCGAGGTCACCACGGTGCGCCGGGAGGCCGGGCTGATCGGTGCCACGGAGGGCACGGCGACCACGTGGCAGCCGGCGGCCTCGGCCGCGGCGACGCCGGTCGCCGTGTCCTCGACGACCGCGCAGCGGGCCGGATCGGCGCCGAGTCCGGCGGCGGCGTACAGGTACGGGTCCGGGTGCGGCTTGGTGCGCGGCACCTCGTCACCGGCGACGGTCAGCGCGAAGTGCTGGGGGCCGAGCGAGGTGAGGACGCGGTCGATGATGCGCCGGTGCGAGGCGGAGACCAGGGCGGTGGGGATCTCGTACTCGGCCAGCTCGGCCAGCAGCCGGGCGGCGCCGGGCATCAGCGGCAGGGCGCGGTCGATGCGGTCCTCGAAGCCCTGGTTGAGGAGCACTGTGAGCTCGGCGAGGGTGATGTCGGCGCCGGTGGCCTCGATCAGGAATCCGGCGCTGCGGGTCATGGGGCCGCCGACCACGACATGGCGCCAGGTGTCGTCGAGGGTGTGGCCGAGGCCGGCGAAGATCTCGACCTCGACGTCCCACCAGAAGCCCTCGGTGTCCACCAGGGTGCCGTCCATGTCGAGGAGGACGGCCTGAAGGGCCGACCCGTCGGCCGTACGGGTTGCTGGCGCGGGGACCGTGCTGGTCATCCACGTACCTCCTTGAAGGGGCGATCAGGCCGGTTCCCGCTGGGGAACCGGCCTGCAGTGGACCGACCAGTGTACGTCCGTCCCGGCCGAAACGCCTCGTTTAACCGGCGTGGCCCGGGGCACACCTCGAATACCACGGGGGACGCCCTGACGTGCGCCGATGCGGCGCGCGCCGCCCCTGCTGCGGGGCGGGTGCGTCAGCGCGCGTTGAAGTACTTCGCCTCCGGGTGGTGGATGACGATCGCGTCCGTGGACTGCTCGGGGTGCAGCTGGAACTCCTCGGACAGGTGGACGCCGATGCGCTCCGGCTGGAGCAGGTCGGCGATCTTGGACCGGTCCTCCAGGTTCGGGCAGGCGCCGTAGCCCAGCGAGAAGCGGGCGCCCCGGTACTTCAGCGCGAACATGTCCTCGATGTCGGCCGGGTCGTCACCGGCGAAGCCCAGCTCGGAGCGCACGCGCGCGTGCCAGTACTCGGCGAGCGCCTCGGCCAGCTGCACGGACAGGCCGTGCAGTTCGAGGTAGTCGCGGTAGGCGTTCGCCTCGAACATCCGTGCCGTCTCCTCGCCGATCCGCGAGCCCACGGTGACCACCTGCAGGCCCACGACGTCCGTCTCGCCGGACTCCTGCGGGCGGAAGAAGTCCGCGAGGCACAGGCGGCGGCCGCGGCGCTGGCGCGGGAAGGTGAAGCGGGTGCTTTCGTTGCCGTGCTCGTCCAGGAGGATCAGGTCGTCGTCCTTGGAGACGCACGGGAAGTAGCCGTAGACCACGGCGGCTTCCAGCAGGTTCTCCGTCTGGAGCTTGTCGAGCAGTCCGCGCAGCCGCGGGCGGCCCTCGGTCTCGACGAGTTCCTGGTACGAGGGACCGTCGCCGGTGCGGGTCTCCTTCAGGCCCCACTGGCCCTTGAAGAGGGCGCCCTCGTCGAGCCAGGACGCGTACTCCTTGAGCTGGATGCCCTTGATGACGCGGGTGCCCCAGAACGGCGGCTCGGGGACCGGGTTGTCGGTGGCGACGTCGGAGCGGACGTGGCCCTCCTCCGGGCGCTCCTCCACCACGGCGGAGGAAGTCGCCCGCACTCGGCGCTGCTTGAGCTCGGGCAGCTTCGCGCCGGGCACGCCCCGCTTGACGCCGATCAGGGCGTCCATCAGGCGCAGGCCCTCGAACGCGTCCCGCGCGTAGCGGACTTCGCCCTCGTACAGCTCGTGCAGGTCCTGCTCGACGTACGCGCGCGTGAGGGCGGCGCCGCCGAGGATGACGGGGTAGTTCGCCGCCAGGCCGCGCTGGTTGAGCTCCTCCAGGTTCTCCTTCATGATCACCGTGGACTTGACCAGGAGGCCGGACATGCCGATGACGTCGGCCCGGTGCTCCTCGGCTGCGTCAAGGATCGCGGAGACGGGCTGCTTGATGCCCAGGTTGACCACGTTGTAGCCGTTGTTGGACAGGATGATGTCCACCAGGTTCTTGCCGATGTCGTGCACGTCGCCGCGCACCGTCGCCAGCACGATGGTGCCCTTGCCGTCGGCGTCGGACTTCTCCATGTGCGGTTCGAGGTAGGCGACGGCGGACTTCATCACCTCGGCGGACTGCAGGACGAACGGCAGCTGCATCTGGCCGGAGCCGAACAGCTCGCCGACGACCTTCATGCCGTCCAACAGGGTCTCGTTGACGATGTCGAGGGCGGCGCGGGTCTGCAGGGCGTCGTCGAGGTCGGCCTCCAGGCCGTTCTTCTCGCCGTCGATGATGCGGCGCTTGAGTCGCTCCTCCAGCGGGAGGGCGGCGAGTTCCTCGGCCTTGCCGGCCTTGAGGGACTTCGCGGTGGCGCCCTCGAACAGCGCCATCAGCTTCTGCAGCGGGTCGTAGCCCTCGGCGCGGCGGTCGTAGATGAGGTCGAGGGCGGTGGTGACCTGCTCCTCGTCGAAGCGGGCGATCGGCAGGATCTTCGAGGCGTGCACGATCGCCGAGTCCAGGCCGGCCTTGACGCACTCGTCGAGGAAGACGGAGTTGAGCAGGATGCGGGCGGCCGGGTTGAGGCCGAAGGAGATGTTCGACAGGCCGAGGGTGGTCTGCACGTCCGGGCGGCGGCGCTTGAGTTCGCGGATCGCCTCGATGGTGGCGATGCCGTCGCCGCGGGACTCCTCCTGGCCCGTGCAGATGGTGAAGGTCAGGGTGTCGATGAGGATGTCCGACTCGTGGATGCCCCAGTTCGTCGTCAGGTCCTCGATCAGCCGCTCGGCGATCTCGACCTTCTTCTCGGGCGTGCGGGCCTGGCCCTCCTCGTCGATGGTCAGCGCGATCAGGGCGGCGCCGTGCTCCTGGGCGAGCTTGGTGACCTTCGCGAACCGGGACTCGGGGCCGTCGCCGTCCTCGTAGTTGACGGAGTTGATGACCGCGCGGCCGCCGAGCTTCTCCAGGCCGGCCTGGATGACGTCGACCTCCGTGGAGTCCAGCACGATCGGCAGGGTGGAGGCGGTGGCGAAGCGGCCGGCGAGTTCCTCCATGTCGGCGACGCCGTCGCGGCCGACGTAGTCCACGCACAGGTCGAGCATGTGCGCGCCCTCGCGGATCTGCTCGCGGGCCATCTCCACACAGTCGTCCCAGCGGGCCTGAAGCATGGCCTCGCGGAACTTCTTCGAGCCGTTGGCGTTGGTGCGCTCGCCGATCGCCATGTAGGCGGTGTCCTGGCGGAACGGGACCGTCTGGTAGAGGGAGGCGGCGCCGGGCTCGGGGTGGGGGTCGCGCTCGGAGGGCGTGAGGTCGCGGACGCGGTCGACGACCTGGCGCAGGTGCTCGGGGGTGGTGCCGCAGCAGCCGCCGATGAGGGAGAGGCCGTAGTCCAGGACGAAGTTCTCCTGGGCGTCGGCCAGGCCCTCGGGGCCGAGCGGGAAGTGGGCGCCGTCCTTGGTGAGGATCGGCAGGCCCGCGTTGGGCATGCACAGCAGCGGGATGCGGGAGTGCCGGGTGAGGTAGCGCAGGTGCTCGCTCATCTCGGCGGGGCCGGTGGAGCAGTTCAGGCCGATCATGTCGATGCCGAGCGGCTCCAGGGCCGTCAGCGCGGCGCCGATCTCGGAGCCGAGCAGCATCGTGCCGGTCGTCTCGAAGGCCATGGAGACCAGCAGCGGCACCTCGGTGCCGGTCGCCTCCATGGCGCGGCGGGCACCGAGGACGGAGGCCTTGGTCTGCAGGAGGTCCTGGGTCGTCTCGACGATCAGGGCGTCGGAGCCGCCGGCGAGCAGTCCCTCGGCGTTGGCCTGGTAGCCGTCGCGGATGGTGGCGTAGCCGATGTGGCCGAGGGTGGGCAGCTTGGTGCCGGGGCCGACCGAGCCGAGGACCCAGCGCGGGCGGCCGTCACGGGCGGCGTACTCGTCGGCCACCTCGCGGGCGATGCGGGCACCGGCCTCGGACAGCTCGTGCACACGGTCGGCGATGTCGTACTCCGCCGCGGCCGTGTGGTTGGAGCCGAAGGTGTTCGTCTCGACGCAGTCGACGCCCACCGCGAAGTACGCGTCGTGGACGGAGCGGACGATGTCCGGTCGGGTCAGGTTCAGGATCTCGTTGCACCCTTCGAGGTTCTCGAAGTCCTCGAGGGTGGGGTCCTGGGCCTGCAACATGGTGCCCATCGCTCCGTCGGCGACCACCACTCGGGTGGCGAGCGCCTCGCGGAGGGCGGACACACGGGTCCGGCTGTCGGCGGAAGGGGTCGGTGGCAACGAGGCCATGAAGGGGCTCCCTGGAGTGCGACGGCTGTCGGCTTTGCGCCCTGAAGTGAAAGCTTCCACAGTGGGCGCACGCCGCCAGCGTAGCCGGGACCATGGCCGGATGGTCAGGGCGTCCACGGGGCGGGACGGGGATGACCGGCGGGCCGGTCGCCGGACACGAGTGACACAGTCGCCGGACACGGGTGACGCAACACAAGCGGACGGATGCCGCCCGACCATTAGCGGGAGGTCGGCATCGACCGGTAGTGTTCGACATTGCCGAACGGCGGCAGCGACGTCGCGGGTCGACGGTCGAAGGGGACGGAGGCAGTACGGCGATGGCACGGAACATCCAGTCGCTCGAACGGGCGGCCGCGATGCTGCGGCTCCTCGCGGGCGGCGAGCGGCGCCTCGGCCTGTCGGACATCGCCTCGTCACTGGGCCTCGCCAAGGGCACCGCCCACGGCATACTGCGCACCCTCCAGCAGGAGGGCTTCGTCGAGCAGGACGACGCTTCCGGGCGCTACCAGCTGGGCGCGGAGTTGCTGCGCCTGGGCACGACCTATCTGGACGTGCACGAGCTGCGGGCGCGCGCCCTGGTGTGGACGGACGACCTGGCCCGCTCCAGCGGGGAGAGCGTCTATCTGGGCGTGCTGCATCAGCAGGGCGTACTGATCGTCCACCACGTCTTCCGCCCCGACGACAGCCGGCAAGTGCTGGAGATAGGGGCCATGCAGCCGCTGCACTCCACGGCCCTGGGCAAGGTCCTGTCGGCGTACGACCCGGTCGCGCACAGCGAGGCGATCGAGGCCGACCGCAAGGCCTTCACGGACCGCACGGTGTGCGACCTGGACGGCTTCGAGCACATCCTCGACATGACGCGCGCGCGTGGCTACGCGGCCGACGTCGAGGAGACCTGGGAGGGTGTCGCCTCCGTCGCCGCCCCCATTCACGACCGGCGCCGTATGCCGGTGGGCGCGGTCGGGATCACCGGCGCCGTGGAGCGGCTGGGCCGGGACGGCGAGCTGCGTCAGGAGCTGATCGCGGCGGTACGGGACTGTGCCCGCGCGGTGTCGCGGGATCTGGGCGCCGGGCGCTTCTGAGGAGCCGGGCAAGGAGTGACAGCCGGGGCGTCATATGGCGTTCCGGCCCTCGCGATGTCCTGACATAGCGGCACAAACCACCCGAGGAACACGCGCCGTACTCCCTACGCGGCAGTACGCATCCGACCCCTCAGTGTCGATAAATCAACACAACCCATAACGATCGAGCATTCGATAACAGGGCTCTTGACGGGCGCCTTACGCCGGGGCAAGACTCCCGTCCATCGGTCGGCATTGTCGAACACCTACCGGCAATACGCGCTAGAGTGTGACAACGCCAAGGACCGCCATCGCCCTCACCCCGAGGGCACGCGAACCACCGGAGGGACCCGGGGTTCGGCTTCCCTGGACGAAGGACAAAGGAGTCGCGGGTGTCCAGCTCCGACATCTTCATCGGCGAGACCATCGGTACCGCCATACTCATCCTGCTCGGCGGCGGCGTCTGCGCGGCCGTCACGCTGAAGGCCTCCAAGGCCCGCAACGCCGGCTGGCTCGCCATCACCTTCGGGTGGGGCTTCGCAGTGCTCACGGCGGTCTACACCTCGGCGCCGCTGTCCGGCGCCCACCTGAACCCGGCCGTGACGGTCGCCCTGGCGATCAAGGACAACGACTGGAGCAACGTTCCGACGTACCTCGCCGGACAGTTCCTGGGTGCCGCGATCGGTGCGGCTCTGGTCTGGGTCGCCTACTACGGCCAGTTCCACGCGCACCTCACCGACAAGGAGATCGTCGGCGGTCCGGGTGCGCAGGCCACGGAGGCCAAGGCCGTCGAGGCCCAGGAGACGGGCGCCGGCCCGGTCCTTGGCATCTTCTCCACCGGTCCCGAGATCCGGAACGTGGTGCAGAACCTGCTCACGGAGATCATCGGCACCGTCGTGCTGGTGCTCGCCATCCTCACGCAGGGCCTCAACAACAACGGCGACGGCCTCGGCCCGATCGGTGCGCTGATCGTCGCGCTCGTGGTCGTCTCGATCGGTCTGTCCCTCGGCGGGCCGACCGGCTACGCGATCAACCCGGCCCGTGACCTCGGTCCGCGTATCGTGCACGCCCTTCTGCCCCTGCCCAACAAGGGCGGCTCCGACTGGGGCTACGCCTGGATCCCGGTGGTCGGTCCGCTGATCGGCGCGGCGATCGCCGCAGGCATCTACAACGTCGCATTTGCTTAGGAGAACCGAGCTTCACCCGTTCGAGTGAGAAGCACCGAAACTCTCAGCACGCGCCGTACGTAAAGCCCCATAACCACGGAACTTCCAGGAGCACACAGTGACCGACGCGCACACCGCCGGCCCCTTCATCGCAGCCATCGACCAGGGCACGACCTCCTCCCGCTGTATCGTCTTCGACCGCGACGGACGCATCGTCTCCGTCGACCAGAAGGAGCACGAGCAGATCTTCCCGAAGCCGGGCTGGGTCGAGCACAACGCCACCGAGATCTGGACCAACGTCCAGGAGGTCGTCGCCGGAGCCATCGCCAAGGCCGGCATCACCCGCGACGACATCAAGGCCATCGGCATCACCAACCAGCGCGAGACCACCGTGCTGTGGGACAAGAACACCGGTGAGCCCGTCCACAACGCCATCGTCTGGCAGGACACCCGCACCGACGCCCTCTGCAAGGAGCTCGGCCGCAACGTCGGGCAGGACCGCTTCCGCCGCGAGACCGGTCTGCCGCTGGCCTCCTACTTCGCCGGTCCGAAGGCCCGCTGGCTGCTGGACAACGTCGAGGGCCTCAAGGAGCGCGCCGAGGCCGGCGACATCCTCTTCGGCACCATGGACACCTGGGTCATCTGGAACCTGACCGGTGGTGCCAACGGCGGCAAGCACGTCACCGACGTCACCAACGCGTCCCGCACCATGCTGATGAACCTGCACACCATGGAGTGGGACGAAAAGATCGCCGAGTCGATCGGCGTGCCGCTGCAGATCCTGCCCGAGATCCGCTCCTCCGCCGAGGTCTACGGCGAGGTCACCGGCGGCAAGCTGGGCGACCTGCTCGGCGGCATCCCGGTCGCCTCCGCGCTCGGCGACCAGCAGGCGGCCCTGTTCGGCCAGACCTGTTTCTCCGAGGGCGAGGTCAAGTCGACGTACGGCACCGGCACCTTCATGGTGATGAACACCGGTGACAAGATCATCAACTCGTACGCGGGCCTGCTGACCACGGTCGGCTACAAGATCGGCGACCAGCCGACGGTGTACGCCCTGGAGGGCTCGATCGCCGTCACCGGCTCGCTGGTGCAGTGGATGCGCGACCAGATGGGTCTGATCTCCACCGCCGCCGAGATCGAGACGCTCGCGCTCTCGGTCGAGGACAACGGCGGGGCCTACTTCGTACCGGCCTTCTCCGGCCTGTTCGCCCCGCACTGGCGCTCCGACGCCCGCGGTGTGATCGCCGGCCTGACCCGGTACGTCACCAAGGCGCACCTCGCGCGTGCCGTCCTGGAGGCGACCGCGTGGCAGACGCGGGAGATCGCCGACGCCATGGTCAAGGACTCCGGCGACGAGCTGGTGGCCCTGAAGGTCGACGGCGGCATGACCTCCAACAACCTGCTGATGCAGACCCTCTCGGACGTCCTGGACGCACCCGTGGTGCGCCCGATGGTCGCCGAGACCACCTGCCTCGGCGCCGCCTACGCCGCCGGTCTCGCCGTCGGCTTCTGGTCCGGTACCGACGAACTGCGCTCCAACTGGCGCCGGGCCGCCGAGTGGACCCCCCACATGGACGCGGAGACCCGCGACCGTGAGTACAAGAACTGGCTCAAGGCCGTCGACCGGACCATGGGCTGGATCGAGGACGACGAGAGCTGACGAGAGCCCGTCGAAGGCTCTCCGACACGAGCTCTGATGAGGAGTAAGAACCCGAAATGACCAGTCAGTCCACCCTGCAGTCCGTGCCTGCCCTCGGTACGCGCCCGGCCTCCGGCTCCAACCCGAGCCGCGCCGAGACCCGGGAGCAGCTTTCCAAGGCGTCGTACGACCTTCTCGTGATCGGCGGCGGCATCCTGGGCATCTCCACCGCCTGGCACGCCGCGCAGTCCGGCCTCAGGGTGGCTCTGGTCGACGCCGGCGACTTCGCCGGCGCCACCTCCTCCGCCTCCTCCAAGCTGCTCCACGGCGGTCTGCGCTACCTGCAGACCGGCGCGGTGAAGCTGGTGGCGGAGAACCACTTCGAGCGCCGTGCGGTCTCCCGCCAGGTGGCCCCCCACCTGGCGAACCCGCTCACCTTCTACCTTCCTGTGTACAAGGGCGGGCCGCACGGCGCCGCGAAGCTCGGGGCGGGCGTCTTCGCCTACTCCGCGCTCTCCGCGTTCGGTGACGGCGTCGGCCACCTCCTGTCCCCCGCCAAGGCGGCGCAGGACGTGCCCGAGCTGCGCACCGAGAACCTCAAGGCCGTGGCCGTGTACGGCGACGACCAGATGAACGACGCGCGCATGGCGCTGATGACGGTCCGCGCGGCCGTCGAGGCGGGCGCGGTCGTGCTCAACCACGCCGAGGTCAGCGGCCTGCGCTTCACCAAGGGCCGGGTGACCGGAGCGGACCTCAAGGACCGGCTGTCCGGCGACGAGTTCGGGGTGAACGCCCGTCTCGTGCTGAACGCGACCGGGCCCTGGGTCGACCACCTGCGCAAGATGGAGGACCCGAACGCGGCCCCGTCGATCCGGCTGTCGAAGGGCGCGCACCTGGTCCTGAAGCGGACCGCGCCCTGGAAGGCGGCGCTCGCGACCCCGATCGACAAGTACCGCATCACGTTCGCCCTGCCCTGGGAGGACATGCTGCTGCTGGGCACCACGGACGAGGAGTTCGAGGGCGACCCGGCGGATGTCGCGGTCAACGACAAGGACATATCCCAGATCCTGGACGAGGCCGCGTTCTCCATCCGGGACCAGCAGCTCGGCCGGGACCTCATCACATACGCCTTCGCGGGTCTGCGGGTGCTGCCGGGCGGGCCCGGGGACACGGCGAAGGCCAAGCGCGAGACGGTCGTGACCGAGGGCACGGGCGGCATGCTGTCCGTGGCGGGCGGCAAGTGGACGACGTTCCGCCACATCGGCCGCACGATCATGCAGAAGCTGGAGTCCCTGCCGGGCGCCCCGCTGGGCGACGACTTCGAGCCGATCGCCTCGCTGCCGAAGAAGCTGCCGCTGCCGGGTATCGCCAACCCGCGCGCGGTCGCCCACCGGCTGCTGACCGACCGCCCGGCGCCGGGCCCGCGCATGGGGGCGGACACGGCGAAGCACCTGGCGACCCACTACGGCTCCCTGGCCTTCGACATCGCCCGCATCGCCAACGAGAACCCGGAGCTGGGCGAGCGCGTCCACCCGGACGCCCCGGAGATCTGGGCCCAGGTCGTCTACGCCCGGGACAACGAGTGGGCCGAGACGCCGGACGACGTGCTGCGCCGTCGTACGACCCTGACGATCCGTGGTCTGGCCTCGGACGACGTCCGGGCGAAGGTCCAGGACCTGCTCGACAAGAAGTGACCTCGAACGCGCCGAGGGAGGTTTTCGCCGGATGAGCCTCCCGCGGCGCAGGGTCCGGCCACTCCCCTGACCGAGCCGGACCGCACGAGGGCGGCCCCATCCGCACCGGGGCCGGCCACCACCGGAAGGGGCGGCTCCACGCCGACGGAGCCGCCCCTTTCGTATGCCGGATATTCCGGGGCGCCGAGGCCGGTGTTGCCTCTATCGTGCGGCCGTGACGATCACCGACGCCGAGATGGCCGCGCTACTCGCGCCCGGCGGGTTTCACTTCCTGCGACGCCTGAGCGACGCCGAGGTCCCGCCCCCTCCTCTGCCGCCCCATCACGGCCCTGCGAATTGCCTGCCCGAGCACGGGCGGATCGACTCTCCCGTGGTCGACATCGACGACCCGGAGCTGCCCGCCAAGGTCCGGCAGGGCTGGTACGGGATGGCGGCCGAGTACGGACTCCTCGACGACGGACGCGAGTTCCTGCTCGGCGTCGACTACTCCGACCCCGAGGACGTGAACAGCGAATGGGCGTGGGCCCGGGTGCGGCTCCTCGACGAGTGGGACCTCGGCGGCGGTGACGACGGTCCGCTGCCGAAGTGGATGCGGTTCTACATGGGCGACCGTTTCGTCCCGGAGTTCACGGTGATGTCCCTTGACGGGCGCCTGATGATGAACACCACCCTGTGGGGCGACGGCACAGTCAGCACCATCGTCATCTGCCCGTCCAGGCTGCCGTGACGCTCGTCAGAGGAGCGCCCGCACGTGCTCCGGTGTCGTCAGCTGCGCACGCCGCACGATCAGTTCGCGCCCCAGCAGCAACGCCCGCCGGGACGCCGGTACCGGGTCCGGCAGCGTCGTCAGGTCGGTCAGGTGGGCGAAGCCGATGATGCGGCGGATGATCTCCGTGCCCGCGTAGCCCAGGGACTCCGTCCACACCCGGCGCAGGAAGCGGTCGAGGTAGGCGTCGTCGAAGAACGGGTCGACGCGGGTCGGCCACAGGCGGCGGAACTCCGTCTCGAAGGCTTCCCAGGACAGGCGGAGTTGGTCGTCGTGGTCGGACAGCGTGCCGAGCGCACGCGCCCGCTCCTGCGACACCAGCGCGTTGGCCCAGTACAGGCCGAGGTCGTAGCCGATCGGGCCCACGAAGGAGAACTCCGGGTCGAACACCCGGACCACGGGGGCGCCTTCGCGTTCGCCGACCATGATGCTGCCGGTGTGCAGGTCGCCGTGGAGGAGGGCCTGGGCGCTGGTCATGAAGGTGTGGCGGAGGTCGGCCACCTCGGTCCGCAGACCGGTGTCGGCGCGGAACCGCGCGGCCAGGTCGTCCAGGCCCTCGTGCCAGTGGTTGTGCTCGTGCTCGATGTAGGGCTCGGACAGGACCACGTCCTCGGTGATCTTGCAGAGTTCAGGGCTGACCGAGGCCGCGATCAGGGCCTTGCGGTCGGCCGACGCCATGCCGAAGTCGCTGGTGGCGAAGGAGAACTGGGCCACGAACTCGCCGATCCTCGCCGAGGTGTGCGGGCCGTAGGGCGCGCCCTCGTTCAGCAGCGTCCGCAGCACCTCCAGGTCGGACATGTCCTCCATGACGAGGGCGTAGTTCTCGGGGTCGTAGCCGTGGACCGCCGGGATCTTGTCCGGGGCGACCTTGGCGACCTGCTCGTACGCGCGGGCCTCGGCGTCGGCGCGGTCGGGGTTCATCGGCCAGGAGGGCCCGGCGACCCGGACCCAGGGCAGGGCCTGCTTCACGGCGAGGCTGCGCGTTCCGTCCGCGCTCGTCGCCAGGAAGACCCGGTTCATGTTGCCGTCCGAGACCTCGCGGACCCGCGGATCGGCCGGGTCGTCCCAGTGGCCGCGCTCGCGCAGGTACGCCGGGATGTCGTCGGTCTCCAGGATGCGGTAGCCCATCGTACGAACTCCTCGAACTTCCTCAGGCCGTGCGGCGCTTGGACAGGGTGAAGCTGAAGACGAGCGCGAGGATGAGGACCGCGCCCTCGACGACGTCCTGGGTGTAGTACGGCAGGCCCTTGATGGTCAGGCCGGTGGTGATGATGCCGATCAGTACGGCGCCCAGGGCCGTGCCCCAGACGTTCGGGCGGCCGCGGCCCAGGACCGAGGTGCCGACGAGGGCCACCGCGACCGCCTCCAGCAGCTGCGAGGTGCCGGCGGACACATCGCCCTGGCCGATGCGGGACGCCAGGATCAGGCCGCCGATCGAGGCGAGGACCCCGGAGAGGACGTAGGCGAGGGCACGGTACGCGCCGACGCGGATGCCGGCCAGGCGGGCGGCCTCGGGGTTGGCGCCGATGGCGTACAGGACGCGGCCCCAACGGGTGCGGGCGAGGAAGACCCAGGCGACGACGGTCAGCGCGCCGAAGACCAGGACGGAGATCGGGATGCCGAGGACGGTGCCGCGGTCGATGCGCAGGAAGCCGTCGGTGAACCTGCCGGGCGCGGTGGTGCCGTCGGACCGGGTCATGCCGGGGGTGATGGACTGGCCGTCGACCAGGATCAGCTTGGCGCCCTGGATGACGAACATGGTGCCGAGGGTGGCCAGCATGTCGGGGATCTTCAGGACGACGATGAGCAGGGCGTTCAGCAGGCCGGCCAGCGCGCCCGCCGCGATCACCGCGAGGATCGCGACGGTGCCGATCTGGTTGAGGACGACCATGGTGTGCGCGGCGACCGAGACGCCGAGGCCGGCCACCGCTCCGACGGACATGTCCATTCCGCCGACGGCCATGGTGAGGGTGACGCCGAGGCCGAGGATCGCGGCGACCGAGACGTATCTGAGCGTGTCGAGGAGGGTCGCCGACTCGCGGAAGGAACCCTCGCTCAGCGCGAAGTACAGGAAGAGCGCGACCGTGACGAAGATGAACCCGTACTTGATGACGGCGTTCTGGACGCGCACGGCGGTGGAGGCCGCGGGCGGGATAGCCGCCTTGGTGGGGACCTCGGTGCTCTGGGTGGTGGTCATGGGGTGCTTCCCTGGACTTCCTGGGGGCGGGGCCGGCGTCAGACGGACGCCGAGATGGTCTGGATGACGCGGTCGCGTTGCGCGTCTTCGCCGCAGGCGTCGAGGTGGACCTCACCGGCGGCCAGCACGACGACCCGGTCGGCGACCTCCAGCACCTCGTCGACGTCGGCGGACAGGACGAGGACGGCGGCCCCCTCGGCGGCCAGCGCCCTGGCGCGGCGGCCGATGTCGCGGCGGGCACCGATGTCGACGCCCCGGAAGGGCTCGTCGAGGATGAGGACGCGCGGGGTCTCGGCGAGCCAGCGGCCGACGACGACCTTCTGCTGGTTGCCGCCGGACAGCTCCTCGACGGTGCTGTGCTCGTCGCGGGCGACGACACCGAGGGCCCCGATGATGTCGCGGCCGAGGGCGTTCTCCTTCGCCGTGTCGACGAGCCCGAGCCGGGACAGCGACTTCAGGAACGGCAGCGAGATGTTCTGGGCCAGCGACCAGCCGGGGACGAGGGCGTCGGCGTGCCGGTCCTCGGGGACGAGGTGGACGCCGGCGCGGATGGCGTCGCCGGGGCGGCGGGGCGCGTACGGCTTGCCGTCCAGCTCGACGGCACCGGACGTGAAGGGCTCGGCGCCGAACAGGCCGCGGGCCAGCTCGGTCTTGCCCGCGCCCAGCAGGCCGACGACGCCGGTGACTTCGCCGGCGCGGAGGTCGAGGTCCAGGGGCGCCCTGCCGTCGAAGAGCCGTACGCCGCGTAGTGACAGGGCGACGTTCCCGTGCGCTTCCCCTGGCTCGCCCTCCCGGACCGGGCGGGCCGTCGTGGCCTCCTGGGCCTGGGCGAGCATCGCGCGCAGGGCGGCGTCCCAGTCGAACGGCTTGGCCTGGTCCTCGGTGAGACGTCCGTCCCGCAGGACGACCAGGCGGTCGGCGAGGGCGTCGATCTCGCCGAGGCGGTGGGAGACGTAGAGCACCGCGATGCCGTCGTCGCGCATCCTCTCCACGAGCGTGAAGAGCCGCTGCGCCTCGGCCGCCGACAGCGCCGAGGTCGGCTCGTCGAGGATCAGCAGCCGGGGGCGGGTGGCCAGGGCGCGGGCCAGGATGAGCAACTGGCGGTCGGAGACGCCGAGTTCGGTGACGTCGCCGCGCAGCACGGCGTCGCTCCAGTCGAGGCCGAGGGCGGCCTGGATCTCGCGGGCCCGGGTGAGCAGGCGGCGTCCGCCCAGGAACGGGTTGCCGCGTTGCTGTGCCAGTTCCTCGAAGACGAGGTTCTCGGCGACCGTGAGACCGGGGACGATGCCCTCGCCGATGCGCTGGTGCACCGTCTGAATACCCAACTGGCGGGCGGCGAGCGGGGACTGCAGCGCTGCGAGCTCCCCGGCGACCCGCACCTGCCCGCTGTGGTCGGGGTGCACGCCCGACAGGATCTTGATCAGCGTGGACTTGCCGGCCCCGTTCGCGCCGAGCAGCGCGACCACGCTGCCCGGGGCGATGTCGAGGGAGACGGAGGCGAGGACGGTCTTGCCTCCGAAGGACTTGCCGACGTCCCGCAGGCTGACCGCCGGGGTCGACTCAAGCGCGGAAGGCTCAATGGGCGACATTCGAGATCCAGTCGGCGGTGCTGACCTCGGACAGGTTCAGCGCGGGCAGCGCCTCGCGCAGCTGGTCCATGTTCGCGATCTTCTTCTCGCGCAGGAAGTCCTGGGTGATGGCGACGGCCGGGAACTCCACGGAGGTCTTGTTCAGCTGACCGGCCAGTTCCAGGGCGGTCGTACGGACCACCGCGGCGCCGACGGCGGACGGGTCGGTGCCGGCCGTGGCGACCCACGGGCTGTCGGTGGCGGTCATGTTCTGGATGTCGGCGTTGGAGACGTCCGCGCCGAAGACCTTCACCTTGTCCTGGAGCTTCTTGTTCTGCACCGCGAGGACGGTGCCCTTGGCGAGCTCGTCGTACGGGGCGAAGACGCCGGCGACGTCGGAATGCTGGGTGAGCGCGGCGGACACCAGCGGCACGTTGTCCGTCGCGGTGGAGTCGGTGACCTTGCCGACCTTGAACTCCTGCTTCCAGTCCTGGGCGTCGACCGTCGACTTCCAGACGCTGTCGCGCTTGTCGAGGGCGGCGTATCCGGCGACGTTGACGTAGCCGACCCTGGCGTCCTTGCCGACCTCCTTCGCCATCACGTCGAGGACGGCCTGCGCCATGCTCGCGTCGTCCTGCTTGGTGGAGACGACGCCCTTGGTGGAGGTCTCGACGTCGTAGACGACGACCTTGATGCCCTTCTTCACGGCCTTGTCGATCTCCGGCTGGAGGGTGGCCGGAAATCCATGGTCGATGATGATGGCCTGCGCACCGGAGTTGATGGCCGAGGACAGGTCGGTTGCCTGCTTGGCGTTGTCGGCCTGGGCGTCGTACACGGTCAGGTCGACACCGAGGGCCTTGGCCTGTGCCTTGGCGCCGTTGCCCCACTGCTCGAAGTAGTCGCCGGCACCGCTCTGCCGGACCAGGGCCACCTTGACGGCGCCCTTGCTGAACGGCGCGGGCTTCTCGCCGGTGGCGGCGGAGGCCGAGGCGGCGGTGTTGCCGGAGGACTTGGAGGCGTCCGTGGACTGCGAGCAGCCCGCGAGGAGGAGGGCGGACGCGGAAGCGAGGGAGAGCGCGGCGAGGGGCAGGCGGACACGGGACATGACGGTGCTCCAGGTGCAAGGAAGGGTTGGGGAGTTGCTCGACCCGGAGCTGGGGACACCGATGCGCCGGCGGCCGGTGCACGGCCGGGCGGGGGCGGCCCGCGGGAACGTGGGCGCGTGGGAGCTCCGGAGGGGGTCAGCGACAGCTGGCCGTGGTCGACCGGAGCAAGTCCACGTACAGCCGCCGCACGAGCAGCAGCGTCTTCATACGGAGATCATGGGAACGGTTTCAGCCACTCGTCAAAGCGATGGAAGCGGTTTCTCACCACGTGAGACAACGACTTCGTCACACCCTGTTGACACCGCGACCGAGTGTCGACGGAGTTACGATCACGGGACCGGCGCACCCGAACCGGCACAGTGAGGCCCTGATGACGACACTCCGCGCGACAGCGATGTGCATGCCCGGCATGCGCTGCTGTCCGGGCGCGCTGTGTCGCGGCTGACCGGCACTGACCGGCTTTCGCCGCCGCACCCCCTTCCTCGCTGCCCCTTCCGGGTGCTTGTCTCGGTACCCGGACTTCCCTTCCAGTTCCAGGAGTTGCACCCATGACCCTGCTGACGACCTGGCCCGAGTCCGGACCGGAGACCGTGGTCCGCCGCACGTCGGACCCCGCCGAGATCGCCGAGGCCCTCAAGCCGCTGGGCGTGCGCTACGAGCAGTGGCCGGTCCGCGAGGACGTGCCGTTCGACGCCGACAGCGACACCGTGTTCGCCGCGTACGGCCCGGAGATCGACCGGCTCAACGCCGAGGAGGGCTTCACCACCGTCGACGTCCTGGGCCTGCACCCCAGCGACGACCCGGAGTTCCCGGTGAAGGCGAAGGCCGCGCGCGAGAAGTTCCTCCAGGAGCACACGCACGACGACGATGACGAGGTCCGCTTCTTCGTCTCCGGCTCCGGCATCTTCTACCTCCACGTGAACGGCGAGGTGCACGCCGTCTTCTGCGAGAAGGGCGACCTGCTGGGCGTTCCGCGCGGTACGACGCACTGGTTCGACATGGGCACGAAGCCGTCGTTCACCGCGATCCGCTTCTTCCACGAGGAGGACGGCTGGATCGGCAACTTCACCGGTTCCACCATCGCCGGCCGCTTCCCGGACTACGACACGATCGCTGCCGGCTACGAGGCCGACCGGGGCGCCGCGTGAGCCTCGCCGGCCTCACGTACGACGTGGACGCCGTGGTGCTCGACATCGAGGGCACCACGAGCGCCACCGGGTTCGTCGTCGACGTGCTGTACCCGTACTCGCGCTCGCGGTTCGGCGCGCTGCTCGCCGAGCGCGGCGGCGACCCGGAGGTGGCGCGGGCGGTCGCCCAGGTGCGGGAGCTGACGGACGATCCGGAGGCCGACGCGGTCGCGGTGGAGAAGACCCTCAACGCCTGGCTGGACGAGGACCGCAAGGCCACACCGCTGAAGACCCTCCAGGGCATCATCTGGTCCGAGGGCTTCGCCCGCGGCGACCTGGTGTCGCACTTCTACGACGACGTCGTACCGCGGCTGCGTGCCTGGCACACGGCGGGCGTACGGCTGTACGTCTACTCGTCGGGGTCGGTGGCCGCGCAGCGGGCGTGGTTCACCAACAGCCCGGAGGGCGATCTGACGTCGCTCGTCTCGGGTCTGTACGACACCGAGAACGCGGGCCCCAAGCAGGAGCCGGAGTCCTACCGCCGTATCGCCGACGCGACCGGCATCGGGCCCGCCCGTCTCCTCTTCCTCTCCGACCGCCCCGGCGAGCTGGACGCGGCCCGTGCGACCGGCTGGCACGCGGTCGGGATCCGGCGGCCCGGGGAGCCGTACTACGAACAGGGCGTCGGCGACCACGCGCAGGCGGGGACGTTCGACGAGATCACCATCACCACTTCCGGGAGCAGCACGTGACCGCCGAGATCAGCCAACTCGACCTGGAGGAGGCGGGCGCGGTGCTGGCCGCCGAGTCCGCCCGGTTCGCCTCCTTCGGCTGGATGCGGGGCACCTCCGGCAACCTGTCCGTGGTCCTGTCCCGCGACCCGCTGCGGCTCGCCGTCACGGCCAGCGGCCACGACAAGGGCGAACTGACGCCCGCGGACGTGGTGCTGGTCGACGGTCAGGGCGCCGCGGTGCATGTTGGCAAGCCGTCCGCCGAGGCCGAACTGCACGCGCGCGTGGCCGCGCTGACCGGTGCCGGGGCCGTGGTCCACGTGCACACGGTCGCGTCGGTGGCGATGGGCCGCCGCGAGCCCGGTGGCATCGTCTTCAAGGACCTGGAGATGCTCAAGGGCGTCGGCCAGCCCGCCCACGACGTCGAGGTCACTCTCCCGGTCATCGCCAACAGCCAGGACATGAAGGTCCTCGGCGACCGCCTGGAGGCCGCGCGCGACCCCCGTATGCCCGCGGTCGTCGTGGCCGGGCACGGCCTGTACGTCTGGGGCGACAGCCCGCGCCAGGCCCGCCACCACACCGAAGTCGTGGAGTGGCTGCTGGAGTTGGAGCTGGCCCAGTGACTTGAGATACGCCGGTGATCAGGCCTCCTGAGGCAGCAGCGCCTCCCCCAGCCGCCGCCAGTGGGGCATCGCGGAACCGCCCGTCTCGGTGCCGATGACCTGTACGGCGACATGGTCGGCGCCCGCCCGGACGTGGGCGCGGAGCTTGTCCACCACGGTGTCCACGTCCCCCCAGAACACGAGGTCGTCCACGAGGCGGTCGCTGCCGCCGTGCGCGATCTCGTCGTCGGTGTAGCCGAGACGGCGGAACTTGGCGATGTTGTAGGGGGTGTTGAGGTACGGGTGCAGATGCTCGCGTGCCGTCGCGCGGGCCCTGCCGGGGTCCGGCTCGAACAGCACCGCGTGCTCGACGCCGAGGAACGCGTCGGGCCCGAGGATCTCCCTCGCCTGAGCGGTGTGGGCCGTGTTGACGTGGTAGGTGTGTGCGCCGGCGGAGCGATCCCGCGCCAGGGCGAGCATCTTGGGGCCGTACGCGGCCAGGATGCGGCGGACCGGCGTGTGCGGCGCGGGGTTGCGTGACTCCTTCGTGAGCGTGTCCAGCTCGTCGAGGTACTGGTCCATGGCGGCGAGGGGCTTGACGCCCGGTCGCGCATCGCCGAATCCCAGACCGAGCACATGCCGCGACGGGTAGGCGTCGGCCAGCAGGACGCTCGCGGCGTGGGTCGCGGCCGCTCCGCGCTGCCAGATCTTCGCGATGCCGTTGATCACGTGCAGCCGCTCGGTGCAGGAGAGCAGATAGCCCGCCTGGGTGAGCGCCTCACGCCCGCCCACCTCGGGGAACCACACCGCCCGCCAGCCCAGTTGTTCCAGCTCCTGTACCGAGTCGCGCAGCTGCGCGGCCGGCTGGTGCTCGAAGTCGAAGGTGTACACGCCGAACGTGCCGAGATTCGCGCCGAGATTCTCCATGCATCGAAATATCGCAGATTCTCGATATGGAGCGCAAGGTGAATACCCTCCCTACGGAGGGATCCAACCGCTAGAGGGTCTGGCCGAGTTGAGCCACCAGTTCGGCGATGCGCTCCTCGTCGCGCTTGTAGTGGGTCCACTTGCCCACCCGCGTCGCCCGCACCAGCCCAGCGCGCTGAAGCTCGGCCATGTACGCCGACACCGTCGACTGGGCCAGCCCGGCCTTGGCCTGGATGTGGCTCACACAGACCCCGACCTCGACCGGGTCCGCGATCGCCTCGTACTGCGAGAAGTGCCGCTCGGGCTCGCGCAGCCACACCAGCAGCTGCAACCGCACGGGGTTGGCCAGCGCCTTCAGGGCGCCGACCAGGTCCGCATCCGGTGAGATCACAGCGTCGGTCATGGGTCCGGAGTATAGGTCGGCGCCGAAGTCGGCGGACGTCAGCGCAGCCGCTCCCCCGGCAGCTCCCCCGCCGACACCTGGAGCACCCCGCGCTCGGTGACCAGGCCCGTCACCAGACGCCCCGGCGTGACGTCGAACGCCGGGTTGTGGCCGCGCGATCCGGCCGGGGCGGTGCGGACGCCGCCCCACTCCAGGACCTCGTCCTCGCCCCGGAGTTCGATGTGGATGTCGTCGCCGGTCTTCGTGGCCAGGTCGACGGTGGTCGTGGGCGCCGCCACCAGGAACGGGATCCCGGCGTCCGCGCAGGCCAGGGCGACCCCCACGGTGCCGACCTTGTTCGCGGTGTCGCCGTTGGCGGCGATGCGGTCGGCGCCGACGACCGCCGCGTCGACCTCGCCGCGCAGGATGGTGCCGGCGGCCGCGCCGTCGGCCTGGACGTAGTGCGGGATGCCCTCCTGGGCCAGCTCCCAGGCGGTCAGGCGGGAGCCCTGGAGCAGCGGGCGCGTCTCGTCGGCGTACACGACCTCCAGGCGTCCGCGCGCATGCAGTTCCCGTATGACGCCGAGTGCCGTGCCCCATCCGGCGGTGGCGAGCGCGCCGGTGTTGCAGTGGGTGAGGATGCGCAACGGCCGCTCGACGCCGACGCGTTCGAGCAACCAGTCGGCGCCGTATGCCCCCATGGCCCGGTTGGCCTCGATGTCCTCGCGCTGTACCGCGGCGGCCTCGTCCAGCACCGCGTCGAGGCCCTCGTCGAAGCGGGTCATCACGCGGTCCACGCACACCATGAGGTTGACCGCGGTGGGCCGGGCCTCGCGGACCCGGGCCACGGCCGCGCGCACCTCATCGGCCGACCAGCCCTCGCGCTCGCCCTGGAGCAGAGCGAGGGCGACACCGTAGGCGCCCGCCGCGCCGATCGCGGGCGCACCGCGCACGACGAGGCGCTGGATCGCGTCGACCAGGGTGTCCACATCGCGGACGTCCATCGTCTCGGTGCGGTGCGGGAGCAGGGTCTGGTCGATCAGCGCGAGGCCGGATCCGGTCCAGTGGACGGCGCGCAACTCCTGGGACATGACGGATACTCCTGCTGGTCCTGTGGGTCTCGCCACGGTACATGACCTTGAAGAACCACAGTTCGAGACGGTCGGGCACATGTCCGAATGTCCGGTGTACAGTCCACCCACCCGCAGCCCATCAGTCGAGACGAGGGAGGACGAGTGCTGCTCACCAGGCGCCGCTTCCTTGACTTCGGCCGGTGCGCCGGCGACGGCTGTCGACCCTGACTCGCCCCTGAGCCGCCGAGCCGCCCCCACCTCGGCCCCGGTCCCCCGTCGCCCGTCCTCACCTCACGCGCTCACCGTCGAGTGCTCCTTGCCGCATCCCGGAAGGTCCCCCGATGTCTCGCAGATCCCGCCGTACCCTCCAAGTCGCCGCCACCACCGCGCTCGTGGTCGCCGCGGCCACCGCCTGCAACGCCGCCGCGAAGAAGGACAGCGCCGACGGCGCGAGCGGCGGCAGCGGGAAGTCCTTCACGCTCGTCACCCCCGACGCCGTCGGGCAGAACGAGTTCCTGAAGCTCTCCGTCAGCGGCGTCGAGGACGCGGCGAAGCAGCACGACGGGTCACAGAAGGTCTACGAGTCCACGGACACGGCCTCCCAGCAGCAGAACGTCCAGGCCGCGGTGGACGCCAAGCCGGACGTCATCGTGTTGGTCGGCTTCGAGTTCGCCGACATCGTCGCCCAGCAGGCCGAGAAGAACCCGAAGCAGCAGTTCCTGATCGTCGACGCCTGCACGACGAAGACGTATCAGAACGTCAGCTGCGCCGTGTTCCGTGAGCACGAGGGCGTCTACCTCGCGGGCGCCGAGGCGGGTCTGCTCAGCAAGTCCGGAAAGGTCGGCGCGGTCGACGTCCTCGACACGCCCCAGTTCCGGCGCTACAGCGACCCGTTCGCGGCCGGCGCCAAGAAGGTCGCCGCCAAGACGGAGACCTCCACGCGCTTCGTCGGCGGCCAGTCCCCGTTCGACGACTCGGCCCGCGCCAAGGAGCAGGCGAACTCCCTGCTCGCCAAGGGCTACGACCAGATCATGGCGGCCGCGGCGGCCGGCAACTACGGCGTGTTCGAGGCGGCGAAGGCCAAGGGGGCGTTCGCGTACGGCGTCGACGTCAACCAGTGCGTCTCGGCACCCGGCACGGTCGTCGACAACGTGATCAAGCGCACGGACGTCGCCGTGGAGAAGGGCATCGACGCGGTCCTGGACGGCAGGACGGGCACGACCGTCTCGTACGGCCTGAAGGAGGGCGGCATCAGCCTCACCGGCCTGGAGGACGGCGTGGACTCGTCGAAGTGCGTGATCGCCGAGCACAAGGACGTCCTGAAGAAGGTGGAGGCGCTGCGCGACCAGATCGTGGCCGGGAAGCTGACGGTCGATGACCCCGCCGCGAGCTGACGCCGAGGGCGCCGGGGTCGTCGAGGGCTCCGACGGCGTCGCGGTCGAACTCCGGGGCATCACCAAGCGGTTCCCCGGCACGCTCGCCAACGACGCTGTCGACCTGACCGTCCGGCGCGGTGAGATCCACGCGCTGATGGGCGAGAACGGCGCGGGCAAGTCCACGCTGATGTCGGTGCTGTACGGCATGGAGCGCGCGGACGCCGGTTCGGTCATCATCGACGGACGGGAGGTGGCCTTCGCCAGCCCCTCCGACGCCATGGCCGCCGGGCTCGGCATGGTGCACCAGAGCTTCAAGCTGTTCGACTCGCTGAGCGTCGCCGAGAACGTCGTGTACGCCGCCGAGCCGCGTCGCTTCGGCCTGGTGGACCTCGCCGCCGCCCGCCGCCGGGTACGCGAACTCGCCGAGGAGCACGGGCTGTCCGTGGATCCGGACGCCCGGGTCGGGGACCTGCCGGTGGGCCTGCGCCAACGCGTGGAGATCCTCAAGCTGCTGCACCGCGGCGCCCGCACCCTCATCCTGGACGAGCCGACCGCCGTGCTCACCCCGGCCGAGGCGGACGCCCTGTTCGCGGTGCTCAAGTCGCTGGCCGCAGAGGGCCGTACGGTGATCCTCGTCACGCACAAGCTGCGCGAGGTCCTCGAAGGCAGCGACCGGGTGACCGTGCTGCGGGACGGCCGGGTGGTCGCACGCCTGGTCACCGCCGAGACCTCCGCCGACCAGATCGCCGCCGCGATCACCGGCCGCGCGGTCGAACTGGACCGCATCCACGCGCCGGGCACTGCGGGCGAGCCCGTCCTGGAGGTGGCCGGCCTGTCCACCGACGCCGTGCGCGACGTCCACCTGAGCGTGCGTGCCGGGGAGATCGTCGGCATCGCGGGCGTGGCGGGCAACGGGCAGAGCGAGCTGGTCCAGGCACTGGCCGGGCTGCGGGCGACCACCGCCGGGCGGGTCACGCTCCGGGGCGGGGACATCACCCACGCCTCGGCCACCGAGCGCCGCGCCAAGGGGCTGGCGTACGTCCCGGAGGACCGCCACGCGGTCGGTACGGCCCCTGCGGCCTCGGTCGCCGACAACCTCGCGATGGGCCACCACCGTACGTCCCTCTCCTCCCGCGGCCTGCTGCCGCCGGCGGCCGTCCGGGCGCACGCGAAGAGGCTGGTCGAGCGGTTCGGCATCAAGACGTCGAGCCCCGAGGTGCCCGCCTCCGCGCTGTCCGGCGGCAATCTGCAGAAGCTGCTGATCGGCCGCGAACTCGCCCACGACGCGCCGGTGCTGCTTGTCGAGCAGCCCACCCGCGGTGTCGACATCGGCGCCATCCAGACCATCCACGACCAGCTGATCGCCTACCGCGACGCCGGTCACGCCGTCCTGCTCGTCTCTGCGGAGCTGAGCGAGATCCGGGGGCTCGCGGACCGGGTGCTGGTGATGTACGAGGGCCGGGTCGCGGCGTCGTACACCAAGGACGAGGCGGACGAGCGGACGCTGGGACTCGCGATGGCGGGCGGCGACACCCGCACGCAAGTGAAGGCCGCTGACTGACATGAGACTTGACCGAATATCGGGAGCCCTGCGCTCCCCCATCACCTTCTCCGTACTCGCGGGCGTACTCATCGGCGCACTCTTCCTCGTCGGCACCGGCGCGGACCCGGTCGCGGCCTACGAGGCGGTCCTGACCGGCGCGCTCGGCGCCGACGGCATCGGCTCCACCCTGACCACGGCCACCAGCGTGCTCGGCATGGCCCTCGCGCTGGCGATCCCGCTGCGCGCCGGGCTCATCAACCTCGGCGGTGACGGCCAGTTGGTGCTGGGCGGCATCACCGCCGCCGTGACCGGCCTGTACTCGCCGCTGCCCGCGCCGCTCACCGTCGTACTGGCACTGCTCGCGGGCATGGCGGCGGGCGCCGCGTACGCCGTCCTTGCCGCCCTGTGCGAGAACCACCTCGGCGTCCCGCTGCTGGTCAGCAGCCTGCTGCTGAGCTACCCCGCGGTGTCGCTCGCCTCCTACCTGGCCCGCTACCCGCTCAAGGAGCCCGGCTCCAGCCTCCCGCAGACGCGGGCGCTGCCGGACGGCGTGGCACTGCCCGCCTTCGGGGACTCGACGGTGACCGTCGGACTCGTGCTCGTCGTGCTCGCGGCGGCCGCGTACTGGTTCACGGATCGGCGCACCGCGATCGGGTACGAGATACGGATGACGGGTCTCAACGCGCGCTTCTCCGCCTACGCGGGCGTCGAACGCCAGGCCCTGACCCTGAGGTTGATGTCCGTCTCGGGCGCGCTCGCCGGACTGGTCGGCGCGATCGGGGTGTTGAGCTTCCCCTACCGCTTCGTGGACGGCTCGCTGACCGCGCCCGGTTACACCTGGACGGGTCTGACGGCCGCGCTGCTGGCAGCGGCGGCTCCGCTCGGCACGCTGATCGCCTCGTTCTTCTTCGCCGTCCTGCAGGTCGGCGGGCTCGCGATGGAGCGGACGACCGAGGTGCCGCGCGAGCTGACGCAGGTGCTCCAGGCGATCGTGATCGTGTTCCTGGCGGCCCGGCTGCGCTTCCCCGGCCGCCGGCTCAACCGTCGTAAGGAGGCGGTGTGATGTTCTTCGACTCCGATCTCCTGATGTCGGCGCTGCGCGCACTGACCCCGATCCTGCTGGCCGCGCTGGGCGGGGCCCTGTGCGAGCGGGCGGGCGTGTTCAACATCGGCCTCGAAGGCATGATGCTGATGGGCTGCTTCACGGCCGTGGCCACGAGCTGGTTCACCGGCAGCCCCTGGCTCGGCGTCCTGGCGGCGGCCCTCGCGGCGGCCGGGTACTCGCTGATCCTGGCGGTGGGCGCCGTGACGCTGCGCGGGGACGCGGTGGTGCTCGGCATCGCCATGAACCTGCTGGCAGTCGGCCTGACCAGCTTCCTGCTCCGTACGGTCTTCGGCGTCCAGGGCACCTTCGACGACCCGGCACTGGCCGGGCTGCCGCTGATCGGCGGTTTCACGCCGCTCGCCTATCTGGCGTGGGTGGCGGTCGGGGTGGCGGCGCTGCTGCTGTCGCGGCATGTGTGGGGGCTCAGGCTGCGCGGGGTCGGCGAGGCGCCGGACGCGGCGGCGACGCTGGGCGTGAGCCCGGCCAAGTACAAGTACGGCGCCATCCTCGTCTCCGGCGTCCTGTGCGGGCTCGCCGGGGCCCAACTCGCGCTCGGTAACGTGACGTTGTTCTCCGAGAACATGACGGCGGGCCGGGGCTGGATCGCGGTCGTCGCGGTCATGCTCGGCCGCGCCCTGCCGCTCGGCGTGCTGCTCGCCGCCCTGCTGTTCGGCCTCGCCGAGGCGGCCGGCTTCCGCCTCCAGGGCCTCGGCCTGCCGCAGCAGGCGACCGACGCCGCACCGTACGTCGTCACGCTCGGCGCCCTCTTCCTCACGACGGCACGGCGCCGTCGCACCCGTCCCCGTCCCTCCGGAGCCGCCTCATGACCCAGGACCTGCTGCCCATCACGCGCATACCGCGCACGGGACTCCCGCCGCACGCGGTCGTCGTCGGCGACCCGGCCCGCGCGGCGGCCGTCGCCGCGCTGCTCGACGGTCCCGAAGAGGTGTCGTACCACCGCGAATACCGTGTCTTCAGCGGCAGTTGGAAGGGCGTTCCGGTCACCGTCGCCTCGCACGGGGTCGGGGGGCCGGGCGCGATCCTGCTGTTCCAGGAGCTCGCGGACGCGGGCGTGCACACCGTCCTGCGGTTCGGTACGGCGGGCGCGATGAAGCCGGGCATCGGCGACGGCGACCTCGTCATCGCGGAGGCGGCCGTACGCGACGACGGGGTGACGCAGCAGCTGCTGCCGCCGGAGTACCCGGCCGTCGCGGCGCCGGAAGCGGTGCTGGCGCTCCAGCGGGCGGCCCGTGAGTCGGGAGCCCCGCACCACCGGGGCATCGTGTGGACCCGCGCGGCCTTCCAGCCGGGGCTCGTCCCGCTCTTCTCCTACGACGGTGCCGGGCTCGCGGCGATCGAGATGGAACTGTCGGCGCTGCTGGTGACGGCCTCGCTGCGCGGGCTCGTCGCCGGCGGAGTGCTCGTCATCGACGGGGCGAACGCGGACGAGCTGGTCGACGAGGAGGGCACCAGCGCCTACGACCCGCACCGCGAGGTCGTCGCGGCGGGGGTCGAGCGGGGCGCCGTCGTGTCGCTGGAAGCGCTGCGGCTGCTGGCCGAGGGGAACGAGCTGTGAGCATCGACCTGTTGGTGCACGGCGGTGACGTCCTGACGGTGGACGAGGCCGGAACCGTCGTACGGGGCGGGGCGGTCGCGGTCCACGAGGGCGAGATCCTCGCCGTCGGTTCCGCCGAGGAGCTGTGTACGCGGTTCACGGCGCGGGAGTCCATCGACGCGGCGGGGTGCCTGGTCCTCCCCGGCCTGATCAACACCCACACCCACCTCGCGATGACCCTGCTGCGCGGCCGCGCCGACGACGTCACCCTCCAGGGCTTCCTGGAGCGGGTGCTGCGCTGGGAGGCCGAGCTGCTGACGCCGAAGAACGTGGCGGCGGCGGTGCGGCTGGCGGTGGCCGAGAGCGTACGGGCCGGGGTGACCTCGGCGCTGGACATGTACTGGTTCCACGAGGCGGCCGAGCGGGCGGCCCGCGAGACGGGCTGGCGGCTGCTGACCGGGCCCACCTTCATGGACGTGCCCGAGCCGCCGGACAAGCTCGCCTACGAGGACCGGATGGCGTGGGCCCGCCGGGACCTGGAGGCCCGCGGCCCGGCCCGCCACGGCCGCCGTCCCGTCGTCTTCGCGCACTCCGCCTACACCCTCTCCCCCGACCAGCTCACCGAGATCGCGGCCCTGGCCCGGGAGTTCGGGGCGCTGCTGCACATCCACGCCGCCGAGAACGCGGCCGAGGTCGCCACCGTCGAGGTGCGGACGGGCAAGCGCCCGGTGGAGCTGCTCGACTCGCTCGGGCTGCTCGGCCCCGACCTGCTGCTCGCGCACGCCGTGGAGCTCACCGGCCCGGAGATCGCGGCACTGGCCCGTACGGGCACGTCCGTCGCCCACTGTCCGGTGTCGAACCTGAAGCTGGGCTGTGGCATCGCGCCGGTGCCGCGGCTGCTGAGCGCCGGGGTGACCGTCGGGCTCGGCACGGACGGGGCCGTCAGCTCCAACACCCTGGACGTGCTGGGGGCGGTGCGGCAAGCGGCGCTGGTGCACAAGGCGGGCGGCGACCCCACCGCGGTCGGCGCCGAGCGGGCCGTACGCATGGCGACCGTCGAGGGCGCGCGGGCGCTGGGGCTCGGGGAGCAGCTGGGCTCGCTGGAGAAGGGCAAGCGGGCCGACCTGATCGTGCTCGACCTGAACGCGCCACACCTGCGTCCGCTGCACGACCCGTGGTCCATGCTCGCCTACGCGGCGCACTCGGCGGACGTGCGGGACACGGTGGTCGAGGGGCGGGTGCTGATGCGCGACCGGGCGCTGACCACGCTCGACGAGGCGGCGGTGATCGCCGACCTGGAGGCACTGCTCTGAACAGGCCCCATAATGGCGGATGAGACATCGGATGTCTTGCGCGACGCCTTACCGGCACCGTGCGGGACATCGTGAACGACTGGGAGGCGGGCCATGGCTGTCACCGACGAGGCGATCGAGAGGATCAAGGGCATGATCGTCTCCGGCGCGCTGCGCCCCGGCGACCGGCTCCCCAAGGAGAGCGAGCTCGCCGCCGAGCTGGGGCTGTCCCGCAATTCCCTGCGGGAGGCCGTGCGGGCCCTGTCGCTGATCCGGATCCTGGACGTACGGCAGGGCGACGGCACCTACGTCACGAGCCTCGACCCGCAGCTGCTGCTGGAGGCGCTGAGCTTCGTCGTCGACTTCCACCGCGACGACACGGTGCTGGAGTTCCTCGCGGTGCGCCGGATCCTGGAGCCGGCCGCCACGGCGATGGCCGCGTCCCGGATCAGCGAGCAGCAACTGGACGCGCTGGCGAACCAGTTGGACAAGCTCGGCACCGATCCGTCGGTGGAGGAACTCGTCGCCTGCGACCTGGAGTTCCACCGGGGCATCGTGCAGAGCTCCGGGAACTCGGTGCTGTGCTCGCTCCTCGACGGGCTCTCGGGACCGACGACGCGGGCGCGCATCTGGCGGGGGCTGACCCAGGAGGACGCGGTCAGCCGGACCCTGCACGAGCACCGGGCGATCCTGGCGGCGCTGCGGGACCGGGACGAGGAGGCGGCGCGGTCCTGGGCGACGGTGCACATCGCGAGCGTGGAGCAGTGGTTGCGGTCGACGCTGTGAGTCCCCGATACAGCTCGGATGACTGTGGGGTGTTCCGGGGTGGTGATCGGGGCAGTGATCCGTTCACTCCCCCGTGCAAGGGGGCTGCGGGCGCCCCCGCCGCACGCCGTAAGGTTGGGTGGTCAAGCGAGGGCACGTCGGAAGGAGGCACTGGGTGATCGAGCTCGAGGGGGTTCCCGAGCTGATCGACCCGGTCATGGTGGCCGCGTTCGAGGGCTGGAACGATGCCGGCGACGCCGCCTCCACCGCGGTCGCGCATCTGGACAGGGAGTGGAAGGGCGAGGTGTTCGCGGCGCTGGACGCCGAGGACTACTACGACTTCCAGGTGAACCGCCCCACGGTGTGGATGGACGACGGAGTGCGCAAGATCACGTGGCCGACGACAAGGCTGTCCGTCGTCCGCGTCGGTGGTGAGAAGCCGCGCGATCTCGTACTCGTCCGAGGGATCGAACCGTCCATGCGGTGGCGCTCGTTCTGCAACGAGCTGCTCGGCTTCGCGCACGAACTGGGCGTGGAGCTGGTGGTCATCCTGGGCGCCCTGCTCGGTGACACCCCGCACACGCGTCCGGTCCCGATCAGCGGGACGACGTCCGACGCGGACCTGGCCCGGCGTATGGACCTGGAGGAGACCAAGTACGAGGGCCCCACGGGCATCGTCGGCGTCCTCCAGGAGGCGTGCACGCACGCCGGCGTCCCGGCGGTGTCGCTGTGGGCCGCCGTACCGCACTACGTCTCGCAGCCGCCCAACCCGAAGGCGACGCTGGCCCTGCTCAACCGCCTGGAGGACCTGATCGACGTGCGCATCCCGCTGGGCGAGCTGCCCGAGGACGCGCGCGCCTGGCAGGTCGGCGTGGACCAGCTGGCCGCCGAGGACAGCGAGGTCGCGGAGTACGTGCAGACGCTGGAGGAGGCCCGGGACACCGCGGAGCTGCCGGAGGCGTCGGGCGAGGCGATCGCCCGCGAGTTCGAGCGGTATCTGCGGCGCCGGGACGGCGGCCCGTCGGCCGACGACCGTACGCGCCCGCCGATGCCGCCGAAGCCTGGGGGCACCAAGGACGAGGACGAGGACTCGTCGGAGGACTGAGTCCCTGAGGGGCTGGCAGAGGGCGGTGCGCCGAGCTGCGCACCGCCCTCTGCTGTCCCACGCGTCACCTGGGTGTCAGGCGGGCACCAAGATCACGTCGTACGTCGTCTGCGGCGTCGGCGTCGTCGTGAAGCGCGCGTTGGGCAGGTAGAGCCGGCCCTTGTACGCGGCCACGGTGGTCGGCACGTCGAAGAGCGGGTCGGTGACACGGCGCTGGAAGACGCCGCTGCGGCCGTCCGCGGCGAGCCTGAACACGTCGATCGCGTTCTGCCGGTTCTGGACGACGTACAGCGTCCGCCCGCTCAGCAGCAGCCCGTCGCCGTTGGTGAGCGGGGCCGCGTCGCCGAGGTCGACGAGCCGGGTGACGCCGGTGCGCGGGTTCACGCGGTGCAGACCGCCGACCCCGGACTGCACGACGAGGAGCGCCGAGCCGTCGGGGGTGGCCGTGATGCCGTTGGCGTTGACGACCTCGCCGGAGACCTGGCTCCAGTCGCCGCTCAGGGTGATCCTCACGACGTCGTCCGCGTCCGGCAGTTCGCCGTGCCGGCCGAGCGGCAGGGCGTACAGCGCGGGCTGGAAGGAGTCGGTGAACCAGGCCGTGCGCGGGGTCAGGAACACGTCGTTGGCGAAGGTCGGGGTCGCCGTGGTGAGGACGTACGAGGCGAGGACCTCGCCGGTGCGGGCGTCCACGACCCGGGCGCCCTGACCGCGTCCGGCGACGAACAGGCGTCCCTGGTGGTCGAGTTTGAGGCCGACCGAGGGTGTGCCGGGCCCGGCCGAGATGATGCCGCCCGCGCCGGTGCGCAGGTCCGCGCGGTAGATCGAGCCGTCGCCGAGCGAGCCGAGGTAGGCGTACGGTCCGCCGCCGATGGTGATGCCCTCCGGGCGGAAGCCGTTCGGGAGGTGGATCACGGTCGGCTGGGTCTTCTCGGTCACCGCCGCCGCGGCGGCGGAGGTGCCGGCGGACCCGGCGAGCACGGCGCCGGCGGTGGCGGCACCGGCCGCGAGGAGTCTGCGGCGGGTGAGGTGAGGTGCGAAGGAGCGGTGTTCGGGGGCCACTGTGCGTCCTTCCGCGAACGGGGACCGCCCGTCGGCTGGTCCAACGGTCAACTGTCTCCTCCACCCCATCACATGCCGGCCGTCTCCGCAGCAGCGGACAGCCCCTCGACAGCGACTGGACAGCATCCGGCCCGATTATGGCGTGACATCTCTTTCAGGCCGGATTGCACACGTTGCCCAATTCAACTTGATTTCAAACCGAGTTGGCGAAAGCGGTCTGGACGGACGGGGCCGCGCGTGCTTGGTTGTCCACCGAAGGCGCGCCGCACCACCCGCACTTGGTACCCGCAGGACCGAAGGGAGCGGCAGACGATGACCGACCAGGCACAACCGGCGCAGGGCCCGGGAGCGTCCGGGCCGGGGCCCGACGGAGCGGGATTCACCTATCGAGGAGCCGAGCGGGAACTGATCGTCGTCGCCCGCCCCGAGGCTCGGCTGCGCGCCCAGACCGAGGGCGTGCGGTCGGTGGCGGGCGCCGACGTCTCGGCCCTCAACATGTTCCTCAGTGACGAACAACTTGCGCTGGAGCCGCTGTTCGGCAGCGAGGAGCGACTCCAGCAGGCCGCCGGCACGGACGACGTGCCCGACCTCGCGCTCTTCTACCGGGTGCGCGGCGGGGAACGCCGTGCCGAGGAGCTCAGGGCACGCATCGCCGCGCTGCCGGGGATCGACACGGCATATGTGAAGCCGGGCGCGGTTCCCGCCTCGATCGGGCAGGTCGGGGAGGGCGGGCGCCTGAAGGAGGGCGCGCCCGTCACGCCCGACTACAGCGGCCGGCAGGGCTATCTGCGGCCCGCGCCCGAGGGCGTCGACGCCCACTGGGCCTGGCAGCGGCCCGGCGGCGCCGGTCAGGGCGTGACCGTGATCGACGTGGAGGGCTCCTGGCAGCTGGGCCATGAGGACCTGGCCGCCAAGCTGGCCGGCGTCGTCGTCGGCACCCCGCTGACCGACCTCGCCTGGCGCAACCACGGCACCGCCGTGATCGGCGTGATCGGCGGCGACCGCAACGAGTACGGCGTCACCGGCATCGTGCCGGAGACGGTGACCGCGGCCGCCTCCTTCCAGGGCATCGGCACGGCGGCCGCGATCCACGCGGCGGCCGACCGGCTGAGCCCCGGCGACATCGTGCTGATCGAACTCCACCGCCCGGGACCCCGGTTCGAGTACGCCGAGCGCGACGACCAGCGCGGCTACATCCCGCTCGAATGGTGGCCGGACGACCTGGCCGCCGTCCGCTACGCCACCGCCAGGGGCATCCTCGTGGTGGCGGCCGCGGGCAACGGCGCCGAGTCGCTCGACGACGCCGTCTACGAGCGGCGCCCGGACGGGTTCCCCGAGTCGTGGCGCAACCCGTTCAACCCGTCCAACCCGTCCTCCGACGCCGTCCTGGTCGGCGCGGGCGCCCCGCCGCCCGGCACGCACGGCCGCGACCACGGCCCCGACCGCTCACGGCTGGCGTTCTCCAACTACGGCGCCCGGGTGGACGCGCAGGGCTGGGGGCGCGAGGTGACGACGACCGGCGGCTTCTGGGACAAGCCCGGCGACCTGCAGGGCGGGCCCGAGGAGATCGCCTGGTACACCGACACGTTCTCGGGGACGTCCTCCGCCTCCCCCGTGGTGGTCGGCGCGCTGGCGGCGCTGCAGGGCATGCTCAAGGCCGCCGGCCAGCAGCCGATGTCCGCCGAGCGGGCGCGTGCGGTGCTGCGGGCGACGGGTTCCCCGCAGCAGGACGCGCCGGGCCGCCCCGCCTCCCAGCGGATCGGCAACCGGCCCGACATCAAGGCGGCGGTCACGTATCTGGTGCCGCAGGCGGTCGGCTCGGGCAAGGCCGAGCGGTACTGGGACGAGTTGCTGCCGTATCCGCGTGAACTTCCGCCCAGGCTCCGGCTGTTCGTGGCCGGCGACTGGCGGAACCTCAATCATCCGTCCCCCGAGATCCGCCAGGCGGTCCATACCGCCTTCGCGGGGGGACGGCCCGATGTCCGAGTGTGGTTCTCGGACGACGAGATCGTCGGCCTGGTCATCACCGGCTGACGCAGCCCATCACATCAAGGGAAGGTGACACCCGCATGAGCACCACCCCGCAGATGAGTCACATGGGACAACAGCTTGGCCAGCAGTTCCCGAGCACGTCTCCGTACCAGCAGCAGCCGTTCGGGCAACAGCAGCCGTTCGGGCAACAGCAGGGTTACGGCCAGCAGCAGGGCTACGGCCAGCAGCAGCCGTACGGCATGGGCGGCTCGCTGGAGCAGCTCCAGCAGCTCGGCCAGCAGCAGCCGTTCCAGCAGCTGCTGCAGCAGCTCGGGCAGCAGGGGGTCCAGGGGCTCCAGCAGCTCGGCCAGCAGCAGGGCTACGGGCAACCGCAGCAGGTCGACCAGCAGCAACAGCAGGCCGAGCAGCAGGTGCTGCAGCTGATGCAGCAGCTCACGCAGGCCGCGGTCCAGTCCGCCGTCCAGCACGCCCTGCAGTCCGGTGCCGCGAACGGCTATATCGACATCGTCCAGCCGCTGCCCGGGCAGCCGTCGCAGATCTACCTGCGCATCAACAACGTGTTCCGGGTCTTCAACAACCCGAACGCGCAGACCCACGACCAGGTCCAGGAGGCCTTCGCGTTCGGCCACCAGGTCATCGGCGTGTGGGACTCCAGCCAGCCGCTGGTCCTGCGGAGCATCCACATCCGCAAGATCTGACCGGCCCGTGCAGCACGGCGCATGAAGCACCGCGCATGAAACACAGCACATGAACCAAAGGGGTGCTTCCTCCCGCGGGGAGGAAGCACCCCTCTCTCGGTCCCGGATCCCTACAGGGCCACGCCCAGCAGCGCGTCCACCGCCCGCGACACGACACCCGGGGCACCCGTGTCGGTGCCGCCCCGCTCCTCCTGCGCGGCGACCCAGCGGTCGACCGCGGCGAGCGCGGCCGGGGCGTCCAGGTCGTTCGCGAGGGCCTCGCGGATCTCCTCGACGAGCGCCTCCGCGGACGGCCCGTCGGGCCGGGAGACCCCGGCACGCCAGCGGCCGAGGCGGGCGACGGCGTCCTCGAGCACCTGGTCGGTCCACTCCCAGTCGGCCCGGTAGTGGTGGGCGAGGAGCGCCAGCCGGATGGCGACCGGGTCGACACCGTCGCGGCGCAGCTGGGACACGAAGACCAGGTTGCCCTTGGACTTGGACATCTTCTCGCCGTGCAGGGCGACCATGCCGGCGTGGACGTAGGCCTTGGCCATGGGGAACTCGCCGGTCAGCACCTGGGCGTGCGAGGCGCCCATCTCGTGGTGCGGGAAGGCGAGGTCGGAGCCGCCGCCCTGGACGTCGAAGCCCATGCCGAGGTGGTCGAGGGCGATGGCGACGCACTCGATGTGCCAGCCGGGCCGGCCACGCCCGAGCGAACCGCCGTCCCAGCTGGGCTCGCCGGGCCGCGCCGCCATCCACAGCATCGGGTCGAGCGGGTTCTTCTTGCCGGGACGATCCGGGTCGCCGCCCCGCTCGGCGGACAGCAGCCGCATGGCGGCGGCGTCGAGGCCGGAGACCTTGCCGAAGTTCGGGTCGGCCTCGACGGAGAAGTAGATGTCCCCGTCGAGCTCGTACGCGGCGCCGGCGTCCCTGAGGCGCTCGACCAGCGGGACGATCCCGGGTATGGCCTCCACCGCACCGATGTAGTGCTGCGGCGGCAGCATCCGCAGGGCGGTCATGTCCTCACGGAAGAGCGCCGTCTCCTTCTCGGCGAGGGCGACCCAGTCGATGTCGTCGCGCTCGGCCCGCTCCAGCAGGGGATCGTCGACGTCGGTCACGTTCTGGACGTAGTGAACCTGCCGCTTCGTGTCGAGCCACACGCGCTGAACCAGGTCGAACGCGTTGTAGGTCGCCGCGTGACCCATGTGGGTCGCGTCGTACGGCGTGATGCCGCAGACATAGATACGGGCGACGGGACCGGGGTCGAGGGTGACCAGAGCGCCGGTCGCGGTGTCGTGGATCCTCAGGTCGCGGCCCTGACCAGGCAGGGCGGGGACCTCAGAAGCGGGCCAGGCATACATGTCATGAGCGTAACCGGACGGATGTTCCGTACACGAACCGGAGCGGGTCGGATGGCCGGTAAGGCGTTCTTGCGCGTCACCGGCCATTGTGCTTCCCGACGCCGGCGCCCCGCTAGACGGGCGGCCAGGGAATGGCGGGCCACTCCCCGCTCGGTTCCGGATGCCTCCCGGAGGCCAGCAGCGCCTCGACACGCGCGCGTGTGGCCGCCACCTCCGCGGCGGTGATCAGCCCGGCCAGGCGTACGGCGAGCTCACCGCCCTCCTTCAGGCCCTCCCGCAGGGTGCCGAGCGCCTCGACCGCCTCGGCCGTCAGCGGCTCTCCCGCCCAGCCCCACAGCAGCGTCCGGAGCTTGTTCTCGACGTTGAACGTGACGCCGTGGTCGATGCCGAACAGCCGGCCGGCCTCGGTGGGCAGCAGGTGGCCGCCCTTGCGGTCGGCGTTGTTGATCACGGCGTCCAGGAGGGCGAGCCGCCGCAGCCGCTGGTCGTCGGCGTGCACGAGCAGGGCGGTCTTCCCGTCGCCGACCTCGGCGAGACCGATCGCCTTCCAGCCGGGGCCGGGTTCCTCACCGTCCACCAGGGCGAGCAGTTCGGCCTCGGGCGCCGCCTCGATCCACAGCTGGACCATGCCCTCGCCGTACGGCCCGTCCCGCAGCACGGTCGGCGGGACGAGCCCCCAGCCGGTCGCCTCGGAGACCTCGTACGCGGCGACCTCGCGCTGTGCGAGCGTCCCGTCGGGAAAGTCCCACAGCGGCCGCTCACCGGCGACCGGCTTGTACACGCAGGATGCCTCCCGGCCGTCGTACACGACCGTGCAGAACAGCGCCGCGTTGGACGCCTCGCGGATGCGCCCGCGCACGGTCAGCTCGCCCTCGGCGAGCAGCTGCACCGAGGTCACGCTCCGCGGCGGTATCCGTTCTGGCGCGGACATACATGTCCTTCCGGGTCGAGCGGGAGGCTGCACAGCGGACACGGCGGCCGCCCGGCGTTGACGACATCGAGGGCACGCTTGGCGAAGGCCCGCGCCTGCGCGCCGGTGAGCCGGACCCGCAGCATCGGGGGGCCGTTCTCCTCGTCCTGGAGCAGCCGCTCCTCGGCCTCGGCGAGGTCCTCCTCGGAGTCCGCGTCGAGTTCCACGAGGGCCTGCGCCTCGACGATCATGCGCTGCTCCTCGCCGTCCCAGGCGAGCGCCATGGTGCCGACGCGGAACTCCTCCTCGATGGGGGTGTCCAGCGGGCCGGTGTCGGAAATCTCGCTGGGCGCCATGGCCGGGACGGCGGCACTGCCGCCGCTGCGCCGGACGACCTCGTCGAGCAGCTCGTCCATGCGCTCGGCGAGGGCGGCGACCTGGGTCTTCTCCAGGGCCACGCTGGTCACCCGGGCGCCTGCGGTGGCCTGGAGGAAGAACGTACGGCGTCCGGGTAGCCCGACCGTACCGGCCACGAAACGGTCCGGGGGGTCGTAGAGGAACACCTGACGGGACACGTCCTGTCTCCATTGGAATCGTGAGTACGGCGAAATCGTGGGTACGGCGAAATGCTGGGTACGGCGCTACTCCGACCGCTGCTTCACCCTACTGCGCCCGACGATCACGGTGCGCCCGCGCCGCCGCCGACCGTCGCGTCGCCGGTCGGCGGTTCCTCGCGCGGGGCGAGCGACGCGAAGTCCCCGGTGTCACCGAGGCGTACGAGGAACGGCCTCAGGCGTGTGTAACGGATCACGGTGATGGAACACGGTTCAACGGAAATCCTCTGGAAGAGGTCGAGATGAAGACCGAGGGCGTCCGCGACGAGGGACTTGATGATGTCGCCGTGCGAGCACATGAGGTACACGGCGTCGGCGCCGTGATCGCGCTCCACGCGCGCGTTCCACTCGCGTACGGCCTCGGCGGCCCGGGTCTGCATCGCCCGCATCGACTCCCCGCCGGGGAACGCGGCCGCCGACGGATGCGCCTGGACCACCTCCATCAGCGGCTCGTCCTTGAGCTCGGCGAGCTTGCGGCCGGACCAGTCGCCGTAGTGGCACTCCCCGATCCGTTCGTCGGTGTGCGCGGTGAGTCCGGGGCGGGCGTCCAGCAGCGGTCGGATCGTCTCCTGGCAGCGCTGCAGGGGGCTCGTGACGACCTCGGAGATCGGCAGCTCGGCGAGCCGGCCGGGCAGTGCGGCGGCCTGTGCGGCCCCGCGCTCGTCGAGGGCGACGCCGGGTGTCCACCCGGCGAGCAGTCCCTCGGTGTTGGCGGTGGAACGTCCGTGCCGGACCAGGATCAGCGTGGGCATGCGGCCCAGCGTAGGCGTACGACGGGGTGCGCTCGGGGCCGGGCGGCGGGAGAATACGCTCCGTGATCGTCGACTGCGCCATCTATCGCGACGGGCGCCGGACGCAGGGGCCGGACGACTTCTCCGACGCCCTCGATCTGTGCCGTCTGCAGAACGACGCGTTCGTCTGGATCGGCCTGTACGAGCCCACCGAGAAGGAGTTCGACCGGGTCACCGAGGAGTTCGGGCTGCACCCGCTGGCCGTGGAGGACGCCCTGAAGGCGCACCAGCGGCCCAAGCTGGAGGTGTACGACGACTCGCTCTTCATGGTCCTCAAGCCGGTCGGCTACGAGCCGAAGAGCGACATCGTCTCCGCCGGCGAGGTCATGGTCTTCATCGGCGACTCGTTCGTGGTGACCGTCCGGCACGGCGAGGAAGCGCCGCTCGGGGCGGTGCGGCGCCGGCTGGAGCACGAGCCCGAGATGCTCCGGCACGGCCCTACGGCGGTGCTGTACACGATCGCCGACGCCGTGGTCGACCACTACGTGGACGTGGCCGACGAGTTGGGCACCGACCTGGAGGAGCTGGAGGCGGACGTGTTCTCGCCGATCGGCGGCAGCTCCCGGCACACGGCGTCCCGCATCTACGCCTTCAAACGGCAGATCCTGGAGTTCCGCCGGGCCACCGGGCCGCTGGCGCAGCCGCTGACCCGGCTCGCGGGCACGGGCCTGTTCGGTGTGCGCGTGCCCTTCGTGCACGAGAAGGCGCAGCCCTTCTTCCGCGACGTGAGCGACCACCTCACGCGCGTGAACGAGGCGGTGGAGGGCCTGGACCGGCTGGTCTCCGACATCCTCGCGGCGCATCTGGCGCAGATGAGCGTGCGGCAGAACGACGACGTGCGGAAGATCTCGGCGTGGGCGGCCATGGCCGCGATCCCCACGATGATCGCGGGGATCTACGGGATGAACTTCGAGCACATGCCGGAGCTGCGCTGGGCCTGGTCGTATCCCCTGCTGATCGCGGGCATGGCCGCCGTCGAGGTGCTGCTGTACCGGTTGTTCAAGAGCCGGGGTTGGCTGTAGGGGCCCGTGGTGTCGCGGGGGCTCGTCGCAGGTGTCGTCAGGCGAACTCGGGCGCCGAGGTGGCCGGTCCGCCCAGGGCGTCGCGGCGTTCCGGCATCTTCAGGGACACCATGCGCCGCCAGCCCGCGAAGCGCTCCCAGGCGTACACGGCGTGGATGCCCGCGGCGAGCACGGCCGCCTTCGGCCGGGGCCAGCCGAGGATGCGGCCCATGTGGTCCATGACCGCGAGGCTCACGTCCCGGTAGATCCGGATCTCGGCGAGGGCGCACTCGCGCAGCGTCCGCTGGATGGCCCGGCCGTGCCCCTGGGCCGCGAAGCGCAGGAGTTCCTCGTGGCAGTAGGCGAGGTGGTTGTCCTCGTCGCCCGAGATCATCTTGACGGCGCGGCCGAGGTCGGGGTGGTCGGCGAAGTGTTTGCGCAGCAGGTCCATCTGCTCCGAGGCGCGCTGTTCGGTGACCCTGCTGTGCGACAGGTAGGTGACGATGTCCTGGACGGTGAGCTGTTCGTCGCTCTTGAGCTTGTCGTGCGCGAGGCCGATGCCGTGCTGCTCCAGCAGCATCGTGTAGTCGGTCTCGGGCGGGACGGGGACGGGTTCGAGGCCGCGCTTCTTCAGCAGGGCGTTGAAGATCCGCCCGTGCTTGTCCTCGTCCGCCCCGTGCCGGGTGATCTTGGGCGCGAGTGAGCGTTCGCTCTCCGGGACGAGCGCGGCGATGCGGGCGTTCTCCCAGCCGCCCTGGGACTCGCCGCTGGCGGCGATCGAGCAGAACAGGCGGAAGGACTCGTCGTTGTCGAGGATCTCCTGGAACAGACTCTTGGCCGAAAGCATCGTTGGGCACCTCTCTGCAGGACGCAGGACTCCGCAGGACTTCACGGGACTCCGCGGGATTCCGCAAAGAACGAGTCAAATGCGCTGAGAGAGGTGCTGCAACAGTAATGACGGACAACTCCGCCAAAAGAATGACCATCCAGGTCACGACAGGGGCGTAACCGCACGGGGCACGCGCGCGTTGTGCTGCGTGACGGCCGTGGCGGGGAAGACCCCCGAGCCCCCACCACGGCCGTGGAAAACTCCCGGTGATCCGCCCCTTGTCACGCCAGTCCGGCGCGCTCCAGGGCCTCGGTGCCGGCGCGGAGCGAGGCGAGTCGCTCGTCGAGCGTGAAGCCGGCCGGAGCGAGGCTGAGGGTGGTGACCCCGGCCGCCGCGTACTCCTTCATCCGGTCCGCGATGCGGTCCACGGAACCGAGCAGGGTCGTCTGGTCGATCAGCTCGTGCGGGATGGCGGCCGCGGCGCCCTGCTTGTCGCCCGACAGGTACTTCTCCTGGACCTCGGCGGCCGCGGCCTCGAACCCCATGCGCTGGGCGAGCTGGTTGTAGAAGTTCTGCTTGGCGCTGCCCATGCCGCCGACGTACAGCGCGGTGTAGGGGCGGAAGGTGTCGGAGAGCGTGGCCACGTCCTTGTCCTCGCCGACGGCCAGCGGAAGCGTCGGGCAGACGTCGAACCCGTCGAGGGTCTTGCCGGCCTTCTCGCGCCCCGCGCGCAGGTGCCGGATCGTGGTCTCCTCCAGGTGCTCGGCGGAGGGGAAGATCACGAGGGCGCCGTCGGCGATCTCGCCGGTCTGCTCGAGGTTCTTCGGGCCGATGGCGGCGATGTACAGCGGGATGTGCTCGCGCTGCGGGTGCACGGTCAGCTTGATCGGCTTGCCGGGGCCGCCGGGCAGCGGCAGCGTCCAGTGCTGCCCTTCGTACGACAGCCGCTCGCGCGTCATCGCCTTGCGCACGATCTCGACGTACTCACGCGTGCGTGCCAGCGGCTTGTCGAACTTGACGCCGTACCAGCCCTCGGAGACCTGCGGCCCGGAGACGCCGAGACCGAGGCGGAAGCGGCCGCCGGAGAGCGAGTCCAGGGTGGCGGCGGTCATCGCGGTCATCGCCGGCTGGCGGGCCGGGATCTGGAAGATGGCGGAGCCCACGTCGATGCGCTCGGTCTGGGCGGCGACCCAGGAGAGCACGGTGGCGGCGTCCGAGCCGTACGCCTCGGCGGCCCAGCACACGGCGTATCCCAGCCGGTCGGCCTCCTTCGCGACGGCGAGATTGTCCGCGTCCATTCCCGCGCCCCAGTAGCCGAGGTTGATCCCGAGCTGCATGGCGGATTCCCCTTACCGATCAGTAACGTCCCTTGTGGGCCCGACCATAGCGCGGGGGACCTCCCACGGGGAGGGCGATGTGGCGGGCGTCGCCCGGCCGGCCGTCGGTGTCGCCGGTCACCGTCCTGGAAACTGGTCATCCACAGGCCCCCACATGGCAGGTTCTGGCCAGTAATCTCGGCGTTCATGGAGCAGAGGCATCTCGGCCGCACCGGCCTTCGTGTGTCCCGGATCGGGCTCGGCACCCTCACCTGGGGCAGGGACACCGACGAGCACGACGCCGCGGACCTCTTGAAGACGTTCTGGGAGGCGGGCGGCACCCTCGTCGACACGGCCGACGTGTACGGCGACGGGGAGGCCGAGTACCTGCTCGGCCGGCTCATAGAAGGCCTGGTCCCGCGCCGGGACCTGGTGATCTCGACGAAGGCGGGCAGCGTGCCCGACCCGGACCGCCGCTTCGACGGCTCGCGCGGCCATCTGCTCTCCGCGCTGGACGCCTCGCTGGCCCGGCTCGGGACGGACTACGTCGACGTCTGGCACGTCCACGCCTACGACCCGTACACCCCGCTGGAGGAGACCCTCCAGGCCCTCGACCTGGCGGTCGGCAGCGGCCGCGCCCGCTATGCCGGCGTCTCCAACTTCTGCGGCTGGCAGCTCGCCAAGGCGGCGACGTGGCAGCTGGCGGCGCCGGGCACACGGACCCGGCTGGCGAGCACCCAGCTGGAGTACTCGCTGCTCCAGCGCGGTGTGGAGCGCGAGGTGCTGCCGGCCGCGCTGGATCTGGGCATCGGCCTGCTGCCGTCCTCGCCGCTGGGGCGCGGGGTGCTCACGGGCAAGTACCGCGACGCGACGCCGCCCGACTCGCGCGCCGCCTCGGACCATATGGCGCCCTTCGTCGAGCCGTACCTCGACGACACGGCGAGCCGCATCGTGGACGCCGTGCAGACAGCGGCCGACGGGCTGGCCGTGACCCCGCTCCAGGTCGCCCTCGCCTGGGTCCGCGACCGGCCCGGCGTGGCCGCACCGGTGATAGGCGCGCGCAACGCACAGCAGCTCACGGCGGCATTGTCAGTGGAGGCCCTTAGTCTTCCTGACGAGATCTGCCGGGCGCTCGACGACGTGTCAGCGCCCGTGCACCGCTATCCCGATCACGACTGGAGCACGCTGTGACCACGGAGCCGCCCGAGACCACGGAGGAAACCGAGCCGGGGACCCCGCAGAGCGGGGCGCCGTCGGACGGGGTCGCACGGTCGTACGACGAGGGCGGGGCCGGCCGGGCCGGGGACGAGGAGGGGGCGCTTCCCGGGGCCGAGTCGCCGGCCGGTGACAGCGAGACCGCGGCCGCGGCCTCCACGGCCGATGACGGCACCGGCGACACCGCCTCCCAGAAGTCCGAGGCCGAGGCCGAGCTGGCCGCTCAGCGGGTCGAGCGGGAGCGCATCGAGCGGCGCAAGGCCGAGCGGAACGGGCCCATCGAGAGCGGGACCAAGCTCAGCGGAAAGGCCGCCGATCTGCTCGCGGCCGTACGGGCCGTGGAGGGCGGCGCGAAGCCCGCGGCCACCGTCTTCAGCGAGCCGGAGCCACCGCGCCGCCCCGCCCCGGAGCCGGTACGCCGGCCACAGCCCGCGATGACGGCCGACGCACCCGCCGCCCCCGCACCGCTGACCGTCGACTCCGTACGCCGGGTACTGACCGAGGGCGGCGCACCGGAGACCCTCGCCCCGCAGGCGGCCGCCGCACTCGGCGAGGGTGCGAGCGACCAACTGCGCGCGGACCCCTGGCAGTTGCTGCGTATCGGTGGCGTACGACCGGAGCAGGCCGACGGGTTCGCGCGGGCCCTGCTCGGCGCGGAGTGCGCACCGGACGACGAGCGGCGCGGCCGGGCGGTCACCGTCTGGCTCCTGGAACAGGCGGCCCTGGCCGGGCACACGGCCCTGGAACTGCCGACGCTCACCGCGGCACTGGCCCAGCGGGGGGTGCCGGACGCCGATACGGCCGTACAGAACACCCTGGCCGAGGGCGAGGCCCTGGCCTTCCAGGACGCCCTGGACGAGCCCGGCGCCCCGGCCCGGCGGGACGACGAGGAGGCGGAGGGCGAGGAGCGGCCCGTCCGTGTGCTCGTCGGCCTGGAGCGGTACGCCCTCGCGGAGGAGAGCCTCGCCGACGGACTGGCCCGTCTGATCAACTCGGCGCCGAAGCAGGACGGTTCGGCCGAGGCGTGGGAGCGGGCGGCGGCCGCCGCGGGTTCCGCCGGCGAGCTGATCCGCGCGGTCGCGGCACACGGCCTGGTCCTGCACACCGGCGGCGAGGCGTCGCTGGCCGAACCGGCGGCACTGCTGCAGGCGGCTCGGGCTCTCGGCCTGCGGGCCTGGGCGGCCGCCCACAGCCCTCAGGGACGGGGGCGCTTCTCGGCACTGCTGGGCGAGGGCGAGCGGTCCGAGGTGCCCGGCGTCGCCACCGTGGCCGGGCTGCTCTCCGGTGCGGAAGGGCCCGGGCGGGACGTGGACGGCGCGCTCGATCTCGATCTGCTCGTCGTGCTCGACGCGCCGCAGCTGGACGTCGAGGCGGCGGCGCTGCTCACGGAGTCGCTGCCCGACGGGGCGCGGCTGGTGCTGGCCGGGGATCCGGCGCTGCTGTGGTCGGCGGGGCCCGGTCGGGTGTTCGCCGACCTGCTGGCGGCACGGATCTGCCCGCAGATCGCCTCACGGCGGCCGGATCCCGGCCCGCTGGGCGAGCTGGTGTCCGGTATCGGCATCGGCGAGCTGAACCAGGTCGAGGCCCCCGGCAAGGAGGTCGTGATCGTTCCCGTGCGGGACGCCGGCGAGGCCGTGCACCGCACCGTGCAGCTCGTCGCCGACTCGGTGCCGCGCGCGCTCGGTGTCCCCGCCGAGCAGACCCAGGTGATCACGCCGGGCCACGGCGGCGCGGCCGGCACCCGCGCCCTCAACGCCGCCCTCAAGGAGCGGCTCAACCCAGGCCCCGGCCGCTTCGGCGGCTTCGACCCCGGTGACCGCGTCGCCTACTCCCCCGCCCCGGGCCGCATGGTGCCGGGCCAGGTGGTGAAGGCCGACGCCGAGGGACTGCATCTGTCCTGCGCGGGCGAGTCCGTGGTCGTACCGAAGGAACGGGTGGAGCAGTCCGTACGCCACGGCTGGGCCCTGACCGCGCACCAGGCGGTGGGCGCCCGCTGGCCCGCGGCGGTCGTCGTCCTCCCCGGCGACGCGGCCCAGGCCCTCACCCGCCCCTGGGTCTACACGGCCTTCAGCCGCGCCGACCGCCACCTCTCGGTGGTCCACGGCGCGGAACAGGCCCTCCCCCGAGCGGTCACAGAAACCCCGCCGAAGCCACGCACGACCCGCCTCCCGGCCCTGCTCAAACCACAGGCGCCGAAGACGGACTGACCGATCCGCTCCAGGAAGCAGCAGGGCAGCCAACCCCAAAGGGGCGCGGGGCTGTATCAATTTGCGGCTCCGCCGCGCGGGCGCGACCAGCCGACCACGGGCGGCAGCCGCACACTCACCGCAGGCACCACTGCGGGACCGCGTCACACAGCACGTCGGCGGCGGTCACGGACAATTTCCGTGACCGCCGCCGACCCAACAGCCCGCGCAGCCCGCGGCAGCGAACCCGCTAGCGCTCCGCGTCCAACGGCTCCAGATCCTCGTCCAACCCGGCGTCGACCTCGTCGCGGTCGTCGAGATCGTCGTCCTCGTCGTCGAACACCGCACTGACGTCGAACCGGCAGACCACCTGCTGCGGGTCGACCCCCTCGAAGGGCATCTCCAGCCACTCCCCCGGGTCGGCCGACTCGTCCGCGGCGGTCACCCAGAGCGTGGAGTCGCCCTCCTCCAGGCCGAACTCCTTGTGCCGGGAGGCGATCTCGTCCGGTTCGAACTCACCGAACAGAACGCCCAGCGCCCCGTGCACCGTGCCGGCGGCCTCCGCGCTCTCGTCGTCGTCCGCCGCCTCGACCCGCTGGGCCTGCGCCAGCAGCCGCTGCGGCTCCACCACGGCGTAGTCGCGGCGGATCAGCACGCTCAGCGCGTTCGGTTCCTCGGGGCCCGTGTACGGGGGCAGCGCGTCCTCCGTACCGGGGATCTCGAAGGGAGTGACCTCGTCGTAGCGGTCGTAGAGCAGCTCGTCGTAGACCTCGGCGGCCGCGGCCAGCTGGTTGAACGCCTCGTAGACGGCAGGGTCGTCCTCACCCGACCGGTGTTCGACCGCGGCCAGATGACGGTCGAGCGCGGTCTTGACCGCCTCGGCGGCGGCGCGTACCTCGGCAGCGGTGGGCTGCACAGCATCAGACATAGTGCAGACGCTATCCGTACCGGGCCCCAGCCCGCACAATAGATGCGATGCCGGAATACGAATTTGTCGACGTGTACGTACCGCGCGGGGTCTCCCGCAAGGACGCCACACGCCTGCTGACGGACCATGCCGAGTACGGACACTGGGAGTTGGACCGCCTGAGCCTGCTGCGTGACGGCAGCCGCAAGGTGCGGCTGCGCCGCAGGATCATCCGCCAGGTGCGGGCCACGTGGTGAGCTGAGGCGACAGGAAGACCGCAGACAGGAACAGCGGGAGAACGACAGCACAGAACGGAGCGGGCCCCCTCGACGGGGCCCGCTCCGTTCGTGCCGGAGACCGCGACCTACGCCGAGGCCCGCGCCTTGCGGTACATCACCGCGCCCGCGAGCAACGCCCCCGCGCCGACCGGCAGGGTCAGGCCCAGCGGCAGGTCACTGCCGGTCTGGGCGAGCTGCCCGTCGCCCTGGGGCTGGGTGAGGCCCTGGGTGCCGGGGTGGTTGCCGTTCGAGGAGCCGCCGTCCGGCGTGACACCGCCCGTGCCGGGCGGTGTGCTCGGGGTGCCGGGGTGGTTCGGCTCTTCCGGGTTCTGCGGGCTCCCGGGGTTACCGGGGTTTCCGGGGTTGCCCGGGTTTCCGGGGTTGCCCGGGTTTCCGGGGTTACCCGGCTCATCAGGGTTTCCGGGGTTGCCCGGATTTCCGGGATTGCCCGGCTGCTCCGGCGTACCGGGCGGATTCTCGTGGCCGCCGCCACCGCCGTTGTTGCCGCAGTCGTTGTCCTCGGCGGAGTTGCCGATGCCGATGACGTCGACGGTGTTGCCGCACACGTTGACCGGCGCATGGATCGGCGCCTCCACGTGGTTGCCGGATCCGACGCCGGGCGAGTCACTGGCGTGCCCGTCGGCCGACGCCCCTCCGCCGCCCTGGGAGCCGCCGTGGCCGCCGCCCTGGTTGGTACAGCTGTTGCCGATCGCCGGGTTGAGCACCCCGACGATGTTGACCGTATTGCCGCAGACGTTGACCGGCGCGTGCACCGGCGCCTGCACCGTGTTGCCCGACAGCACGCCGGGCGAGTTCGAGGCGCCGCCGTTCGCGCCCGCGCCGGTGGCGTGAGCGGTGCCGCCCGCGGCGGCGATGACGCCGGTCGCGGCCGCCACGGTCAGCAGGCCCTTGCGGGTGACCTGTCGCATTGCTGATTCCCTGCCTTCGACCTTGTTCCGAGAAGACGGCGCCGGAATGGCCCGACGCCGCCGAAAGGCCGGTCGGCCCCGGAGCGCATGGCGTGCGCTCCGGGGCCGACGGGCTCAGCCCCTTTCACGGGGCGAGGCGCAGCGTCACTTGTTGATGCAGGTGTTGCCGAAGGCGGGGTTCAGCAGCCCGATCACCGAGATCGTGTTGCCGCAGACGTTCACGGGGACGTGAATCGGCGCCTGAACGACGTTGCCGGACAGGACACCCGGGGAGTGCACCGCAGCACCCTGGGCACCGGAGTCGGCGACAGCGAGGCCCGCGCCCGCGAGAACCAGGCCACCAGTGGCAGCCGCAGCGGCGACGACCTTCTTGATCATTATTCCTCCTTGTTGGCAATGCGATCACAAGTAGCTGATCGCATCACCTGTAACGAGGAGGAACTAATAGGGCTACGACCTGATGAGCGCGTTCACCCTCCCCAGCCATGCCCAGCACGTCTGGTCGAATTCTGAAGTGTCGTTTCAGTGGTCCAATTCAGGACGCATCGATGAATCGGTCGAGAACCCGCACCCCGAATTGCAGCCCGTCCACCGGTACCCGCTCGTCGACACCGTGGAACATGCCCGCGAAGTCCAGCTCCGGCGGCAGCTTCAGCGGCGCGAAGCCGAAGCCCCGGATGCCCAGGTCGTCGAAGGACTTGGCGTCGGTCCCGCCGGAGAGCATGTAGGGGATCGCCTTGGCCGCCGGGTCCTCGGCCACCAGCGCGGACTGCATCGCCGCCACGAGCGCCCCGTCGAAGCCCGTCTCGACGGCCTTGTCGGCGTGCACGTCCTCGCGCCGCACGTTCGGCCCGAGGATCTTGTCGAGGTCGGCGAGGAACTCCTCCTCGAATCCGGGCAGGAAGCGGCCGTCGACGTGCGCGGTGGCCTCGCCCGGGATGACGTTGACCTTGTAGCCGGCGCCGAGCTGCGTGGGGTTGGCCGTGTTGCTGAGGGTCGCGCCGATGAGCTTGGCGATGCCGCCGAGCTTGGCGAGGGTGCCCTCCATGTTCTCCGGGTCGAGTTCGGTGCCGAGGGCGTCGCCGAGCTCGTCGAGGAAGGCCCGGGTGGTCTTGGTGACCCGCACCGGGAACTTGTGCCGGCCCAGCCGCGCGACGGCCTCCGACAGCTCGGTGATCGCGTTGTCGCGGTGGATCATCGACCCGTGCCCTGCCGTACCGGCCACGGTCAGCTTCATCCAGTGCATGCCCTTCTCGGCCGTCTGGATCAGATAGAGCCGCCGCTCCTCACTCACCGTGAAGGAGAACCCGCCCACCTCACTGATCGCCTCGGTGACGCCCTCGAAGAGGTCGGGGTGCTTGTCGACGAGGAACCGGGCTCCGTACTTGCCGCCGGCCTCCTCGTCGGCGAGGAAGGCGAGCACGATGTCGCGCGGCGGCTTGCGCCCGCTGCGCAGCCGGTCGCGCACGACCGCCAGGGTCATCGCGTCCATGTCCTTCATGTCGACGGCCCCGCGTCCCCACACGCACCCGTCCGCGACCTCGCCGGAGAAGGGGTGGTGGGTCCAGTCGTCGGCGTTGGCCGGTACGACGTCGGTGTGCCCGTGGATGAGCAGCGCCGGCCGCGACGGGTCCTCCCCCTCGATCCGCGCCACGGTGGAGGCGCGGCCCGGGTGCGACTCGAAGATCTTCGGTTCGAGCCCCACCTCGGCGAGCTTCTCGGCGACGTACTCGGCCGCCTTGCGCTCACCGGGACCGGAGTGGTCGCCGTAGTTGCTGGTGTCGATCTGGATCAGCTCGCGACAGAGGTCCACGACCTCGTTCTCGCCGGTGACGCCCCTGGCCGTGTCCGTATCGCTCACGCTGCTTCCTCCCGCGCTGTCACTGCTGGTGGTTCCCCTCATCCTCCCCCTCCGCCCGGCCCCGCCCAAGACCGGCCGCACCCCGTCACACACCGTTCACGCCACGACGGGGGGTGATCGGGGCACCCTCCGAAGCCTGGTAATGTTTCCTCTGTCGCCGCGAGGGAAACCCCGCACGACAGACACCTTGTCCGGGTGGCGGAATGGCAGACGCGCTAGCTTGAGGTGCTAGTGCCCTTTATCGGGCGTGGGGGTTCAAGTCCCCCCTCGGACACACGAAACAGCAAGGGCCGTGACCATGAGTCACGGCCCTTGTTCGTTGTGTGGGGGAAGTCTCGTTCCGTCGAAGATCACCAGGTCAGGGCCTGTCCCCCAGCCTCCGCGCCACCCCGAACGACTGCTCCGGGTGGCGGACCGAGAGGCGCGAACCTAGCGTCGTACTAAAATTTCCGGCTTGTTACGGAGTCGGGTCGGACAACCCCAGGCATACCTGCGGGCCCGCCGGCGCCCCGGAGCTTCCGGGATCGAGACGCGAGGACCGGATGGCAGCCATACACGAGAGCAGTGCTCTCGGCCTGCTCGACGAAGAGCTGAGCGCGGAGATCCATCAGCAGTTCGGTGACAGGGCACGCTTCTCCGGGGGCCCCGCGGCCTCCCCCCGCACGCTCGTCGACGTCTTCGAGGCGTCCGTGCGGTCGTATCCGGACGAGCCCGCCCTGGACGACGGCGCGACGTGTCTGACCTACCGTGCGCTGGCCGTCGAGGTGGAGCGGCTGCGGCGCGCGCTGGCCGCGGCGGGGGTCGGGCTCGGTGACCGGGTCGGGGTCAGGGTTCCGTCCGGCACCAATGACCTCTATGTCGCGATCCTCGCGGTGCTCGCGGCCGGTGCCGCCTACGTTCCCGTCGACGCCGAGGACCCGGACGAGCGGGCCGAGCTGGTGTTCGGGGAGGCGGACGTACGGGCCGTGGTGGGGGCCGGCCACGAGCTGGTCGTCAACGGCCGCAGCGATGTGCCCGCCGCGCGGCCCGGTGTCGAGCACGACGCGTGGATCATCTTCACGTCCGGCTCCACCGGGAAGCCGAAGGGCGTCGCCGTCTCGCACCGCAGTGCCGCCGCGTTCGTGGACGCCGAGGCCGCGCTGTTCCTCACCGAGGAGCCGATCGGGCCCGGGGACCGCGTCATGGCGGGGCTGTCGGTCGCGTTCGACGCGTCCTGCGAGGAGATGTGGCTGGCGTGGCGGTACGGGGCCTGTCTGGTGCCGGTGCCGCGTTCGCAGGTCAGGAGCGGGGCCGATCTGGGGCCCTGGCTGGTCGAGCAGGAGATCACGGTCGTGTCGACCGTGCCCACGCTGGCCGCGCTCTGGGAGCCCGAGACCCTCAATGACGTACGGCTGCTGATCTTCGGCGGTGAGGCCTGCCCGCCCGAGCTGGCGCAGCGGTTGGTGACGGAGGGGCGCGAGGTCTGGAACACCTACGGGCCGACCGAGGCGACCGTCGTCGCCTGTGCCTCGCTGCTGGGCGGCGAGGAGCCGATCCGGATCGGGCTGCCGCTGGACGGCTGGGAGCTGGCCGTCGTCGACGAGGCCGGGGAGCCGGTGCCGATGGGCGCCAGCGGGCAGCTGGTGATCGGCGGGGTCGGGCTCGCGCGGTATCTCGACGCCGAGAAGGACGCGGAGAAGTACGCGCCGCTTCAGTCGCTGGGCTGGGAGCGGGCGTACCGCAGTGGTGACCTCGTCAAGGCGGAGCCCGAGGGTCTGGTCTTCCTCGGGCGGGCCGACGAGCAGATCAAGCTCGGCGGGCGGCGGATCGAGCTCGGTGAGGTGGACGCCGCGTTGCAGGCGCTGCCCGGTGTGGCCGGTGCGGCCGCCGCCGTGCGGACCGCGCGCAGCGGCAATCAGCTGCTCGTCGGGTACGTCGTCACTCAGGACGGCTGGGATCAGGCGGCGGCGGTCGAGAAACTGCGGGCGGAACTGCCCGCCGCGCTCGTGCCGCTGCTCGCGCCGGTCGACGAGCTGCCGACCCGGACGTCGGGCAAGGTGGACCGCAATGCGCTGCCCTGGCCGCTGGAGGGGCTGGAGACCGGTGGGCCGGCCGAGCAGCTCTACGGCACCGAGGCCTGGCTCGCCGAGCAGTGGACCGAGGTGCTCGGCATCCCGGTCACCGGCGCCTCCGATGACTTCTTCGCGATCGGCGGCAGCAGTCTGGCCGCCGCTCAGCTGACGACGCGGCTGCGGACCCGCTATCCGAGCGCGGCCGTGCTGGACATCTACCAGCAGCCGGTGCTGCGCAAGCTGGCCCGGCGGCTGGAGGAGTCCGCGCACGACGACGGGGCGGAGAGGTTCGTCGAGCCGGTGCCCCGGCGTGCGCAGGTGGTTCAGCTGCTGCTCCTCGTTCCGCTGTTCACGCTGCTGGGCCTGCGCTGGACGGTCGCTTTGGCCGCGCTCGGCAATCTGCTGCCCGCCTACGCCTGGCTGCCGACGGCTCCCTGGTGGCTCGTCGCGGTCGGGGCCGTGGTGCTGTTCAGCCCGCCGGGGCGGCTCGCGCTGGCCGCCGGTGGCGCGCGGCTGCTGCTGAAGGGCGTCAAGCCCGGGCGGTACGCGCGCGGTGGCGGCGTGCATCTGCGGCTGTGGACGGCCGAGCGGCTCGCCGAGTTCAGCGGGGCGACCTCGCTGACCGGGGCCTGGCTGGAACGGTACGCGCGGGCGCTGGGCGCCAAGGTCGGGCCGGACGTCGATCTGCACTCGCTGCCGCCGGTCACCGGGCTGCTGAAGCTGGGCCGGGGCGCGGCCGTGGAGTCCGAGGTCGACCTGTCCGGGTACTGGCTGGACGGTGACCGGCTGGAGATCGGCGCGATCAAGGTCGGCGCGCATGCCACCGTCGGTACCCGCAGCATGCTCTTCCCGGGTGCCCGCGTCGGCAAGCGGGCCGAGGTGGCGCCCGGCTCGGCGGTCACCGGGCAGGTCCCGACCGGCCAGCGCTGGGCCGGGGCGCCCGCGGTCAAGCTCGGCAAGGCCAAGCGCAACTGGCCCAAGGAGCGGCCGCGGCGCGGGACGTACTGGCGTGTGATGTACGGCCTCACGGGCTTCGCACTGACCGCGCTTCCCGTGCTGGCCGGTGCGGCCGCGTTCCTCGTGGCCCAGGTGTTCTACACCCCGCACGCGCCCCTGGCGGGCGCCGCGCTGGCCCTCGTACCGGCGACGCTCGCCTTCGGGCTGGCGTACGCCGTGCTGCTCCTGGTCTCCGTGCGGCTGCTCAGCCTGGGGCTGCGGGAGGGGACGTATCCGACGCACAGCCGGGTCGGCTGGCAGGCGTGGACCGTGACGCAGCTGATGGACCGCTCGCGCGAGACGCTGTTCCCGCTGTACGCGGGACTGGTCACGCCGGTGTGGCTGCGGCTGCTCGGGATGCGGATCGGCAAGGGCGCCGAGGTGTCGACCGTGTTGGCGCTGCCCAGCCTGACCACGGTCGGCGAAGGGGCCTTCCTGGCCGACGACACGCTGACCGCGCCGTACGAGCTCGGTGGCGGCTGGATGCGCATCGGGCGGGCGGAGATCGGGCGGCGGGCCTTCCTCGGAAACTCGGGGATGACGGCGCCCGGGCGGACCGTGCCGGACGGCGGACTGGTCGGTGTGCTGTCGGCGACGCCGAAGAAGGCCAAGAAGGGCACGTCGTACCTGGGGCTGCCGCCGGTGAAGCTGCCGCGCAGTGCCGCCGACGGTGACCAGAGCCGGACGTACGATCCGCCGGCCCGGCTGCTGTGGGCACGCGGCCTGGTGGAGCTGTGCCGGATCGTGCCCGTGTTCTGCTCGGCGGGGGTCGCGGTGCTGACCGTGGCGGCGCTGTGTGTGCTGGGCGGCTGGGCGCCGGTGCTGTCCGGGCTGGTGCTGCTCGGGGCCGGGGCCGCGGCGGGGCTCGTGTCGATCGTCGCGAAGTGGCTGCTGGTGGGGCGGCATCACAGCGGGGAGCATCCGCTGTGGTCGTCCTTCGTGTGGCGCAACGAGCTGGCGGACACCTTCGTCGAGGTGCTCGCGGTGCCGTGGCTGGCGGGTTCGGTGCCGGGTACGCCGGTGATGACGGCGTGGCTGCGCGGGCTCGGCGCGCGGATCGGCAAGGGCGTGTGGGTCGACAGCTACTGGCTGCCGGAGACCGATCTGGTGACCCTGGAGGACGCCTCCACCGTGAACCGGGGCTGTGTGCTCCAGACACACCTCTTCCACGACCGGATCTTGCGGACGGATACTGTGGTTCTCCGTGAGGGCGCGACGCTGGGTCCTGGCGGGATCGTTCTGCCCGGCAGCGCGATCGGGGCCCGCACGACGCTGGGTCCCGCGTCGCTCGTGATGGCGGCGGAATCGGTCCCCGACGACACCCGCTGGCTCGGCAATCCGATCGAGGCATGGCGTCCCTGAGCGCGGCCCACTGGGGGCCGGAGAGCGGTGGGCCGGCACGGAGTGGCAGCAGTACGGCGCAGGGAGCACAGACAGCAGTGGCAGTTCAGCAGGCGGCGGGCGCGGACCCGTACTTCCCGGAGCACGGCGACTCCCGGTACCGGGTGCACCGGTACGAGCTCGCGCTGGACTACCGCCCGGGCCCGAACCGGCTGTCGGGGACGGCCCGGATCAACGCGATCGCGGGGCGCTCGCCGCTGGCCGAGTTCGTGCTGAACCTGGCCGACTTCAAGATCGGGCGGGTCCGCGTCGACGGACGGCAGCCGCACTACACGCACCGCGGCGGCAGGCTGCGCGTCCGCCCCGCCAAGCCGATCCGCGCCGGGGCGGCCTTCACGGTCGAGGTGCACTGGTCGGGCAACCCCAGGCCGGTGAACAGCCCCTGGGGCGGGCTCGGTTGGGAGGAGCTGGAGGACGGGGCGCTGGTGGCGAGCCAGCCGATCGGGGCGCCGTCCTGGTACCCGTGCAACGACCGGCCGGCGGACAAGGCGTCGTACCAGATCTCGATCACCACGCCCTCCTCGTACGCGGTGGTGGCGGGCGGGCGCCTGCTGACCCGGACGACGAAGGCGTCCACGACGACCTGGGTGTACGAGCAGTCGGCGCCGACGTCCAGCTATCTGGTCGGGCTGTCGATCGGCAAGTACCAGACCGTGCTGCTGGGCGACCCGGGCCTGGGCGGCGTACCGCAGCACGGGCACATTCCCGCGCATCTGCTCGGCGACTTCTCGCGGGACTTCGCCCGCCAGCCGCAGATGATGGAGGTCTTCCAGGAGCTGTTCGGACCGTACCCGTTCGACGAGTACGCGGTCGTGGTGACCGAGGAGGAGCTCGATGTGCCCGTCGAGGCACAGGGGTTGTCGCTGTTCGGCGCCAACCACGTGGACGGGGCGCGGGGTTCGGAGCGGCTGGTCGCGCACGAGCTCGCGCACCAGTGGTTCGGCAACAGCGTGTCCATCGCGGACTGGCGGCACATCTGGCTGAACGAGGGGTTCGCGAAGTACGCGGAGTGGCTGTGGTCGGAGCGGTCGGGCGGACGTACGGCCCAGCAACTCGCCGCCGCCGCACACCGGTTGCTGTCGACGCTGCCGCAGGATCTGCGGCTGGCGGACCCGGGGCGCAAGTCGATGTTCGACGACCGGTTGTACGAACGTGGCGGGCTGGTCCTGCACGCGGTGCGCTGCGCGCTGGGCGACATCGCCTTCTTCCGGATGCTGCGCGGCTGGGGGCAGCTGAACCGCAACGGCACGGTGACGACCAAGGCGTTCGCCGGACACGTGGCCCGCTTCACGAGCGAGCCGGTGGACGAGCTGTTCGAGGCGTGGGTGTACGGGGCGGCGCTGCCGCCGTTGCCCGGGGCGCAGACGCGGGCGGCCGTCTAGACCTGGCTACTCCGAGGTCCACTTCGTCATCCAGCCGTCGTTGAGCGCGGAGATCACCCGCTCGCAGCCGGCGACGAAGGCGTCCTCGGCATCTGGGTCGGCGCGGTCGCCGGACTCGCCGCGCCGCTCGACGGCGTCCTGAAGGTCGTCGGCCGTGGCGGCGAACTGAGCCTGCTGGTAGGCGTAGTTGGCGGTCATGCCGTGCGCGCTGACCGCGGCGCCCGCGGTGGTGGCGACGGCCACCCAGGCGGCCGCGTGCTCCACGCCGAACGCACCGGCCAGCGCGCCCAGCAGGACCCCGGCGGTGCCCAGCGCGAGTTCGATCCGGCGGACCAGTGCGAGGCGACGGCCCATCGTGCGGGCCCGGGCCAGGTAGTAGCCGCTGATCTGGGGGCGCAGGCAGTGTTCGACGTACGTGTCGACGTCCGACACGGCGGGGAGCCGTCGTGCGACCGGGGTGATGCCGACGGTACGGGGGATGAGGTGGGCCGCGTCCTCCCGCAGGGCCTTCAGGCGCTGCTGCAGGACGTGGCGGGCGTCGGGCCCGCGGTACGGCGTCACTCCGGCCAGCCACCTGTGGATCTCGCTCTTCATGGCCTCGCTGGTCACGCGCAGCCCGGTCCAGTCGCGCACGGCCGCGGGTCCCGCGTGCCGGGCGAGGAGCGGTACCAGGCCGGTGGTGGCCGCGGCGGCGAAGGCCAGCGCCTTGCCGAGCGTCGCGTGGGCGGCCATCGTCTGGGACGCGGCCGTGCCGAGAGCGGCGGCCGTGAGCCCGAGGACCAGGCTCCATGTGCGGGACCGCTCGATGGTGGTCTTCGCCCGGCCGGCCGCCTGGGACCAGACGCTCTGCTGGTCCCAGGCCCGTCGGGCCACGGCGTCCGCCGCCCGCTCGGTCGCCATGTCAGTACCTCGCGGCGGGAGCGTCGGCCGGGGCACCGGCTCCGGACGGCAGGTTCGGGCACGTGCGTTCGTAGCGCCGGCCCGGTACGTACTGCTGCCACTCCGCGGCGGTGAGGTTGCGGTCGACCAGCCGGCAGCCGTACTCCACCCAGGACGTGAAGCCCCGGTCCCAGACGCGAGCGGTGTCGTCGGCGCCGGCGGAGGCGATCGACCGGCCGCCGGGACCGAAGGCGACGGCGTAGACCTCGCCCCGGTGGCCGGTGAGGACGAGTCCGGCGGGCCGGCCCGTGCGCACCTGCCAGGTCCGTACGGTGCCGTCGTCCCCGGCGCCGGCGACGAGACGCCCGTCGGGGCTGAAGGCGACGTCCTCGACGCCGGCGGTGAACCCGGTGAGGGGTGCGCCGCGCTGCCGGCGGGTCGCGACGTCCCACACGCGCACGGTGTGGTCGAGGCTCGCGGTCGCGAGCAGCCTGCCGTCCGGGCTGAACGCCACTTCCTGCACGGCGTTCGTGTGTCCCTTCAGCGGCTTCCCGACGTGCCCGCGCCGGTCGACGTCCCACAACAGCACGGTCTGGTCGTCGCTCACAGTTGCCAGCAGTCGCCCGTCGGGGCTGAACGCGACGCCGTTCACCGATTCGCCGTGTCCGTCCGGCAGGGCGCCCAGGGCCCGGCCGTCGTCCACCGACCACAGCCGTACCTCGGCGTCCCCGTCGGCCGCGGCCAGCAGTGTGCCGTCGGGGCTGAACGCCACGTCCTGGACACCGCCGTGGGAGCCGGTCAGCGTCCGCAGCGGGCGCGGCGGGTCGGTGCGCAGGTTCCACAGGCGTACGGCGTCCGCCTCGCCGGCGGTGGCGAGGAGGCTGCCGTCGGGGCTGAACACCGCCCGGTACACCGCTCCGTCGTGGCCGCGCAGCACGCGGGTGGCGGGCGTGCCCGGGCCGAGGCGCCACAGGCGGGCGGTCCCGTCCTGCCCCGCGGTGGCGAGGAGCCGGCCGTCGGGGGCGAAGTCGACGCCGTTGACGTCGCCTTCGTGGCCGACGAGCGACCTGCTGACCGAGTGGGTCCGGGCGACCTGCCAGAGCCGGGCCGTGCGGTCCCAGCTGGTCGTGACGAGCCGCTTGCCGTCCGGGCTGAACACGACCTGGTTGACCAGGTTGGTGTGCCCGACGAGCGGCAGGCCCTGCTGCTCCCCGGTGCGCGCGTCGTACAGCCGGGCCGTCCCGTCGTCGCCCGCGGTGGCGAGCAGCCGGCCGTCGGGGCTGAAGGCGACCGACCAGATGTCACGGCCATGGGCGTCGACGTTCCAGTCCCGGGGCCTGCCCGTGGCGACGTCCCACACGCGGGCCGTACCGTCGGCGCCGGCGGTGGCGATGCTCCGTCCGTCGGGGCTGTACACCACCCGTCGCAGCCAGTCGCGGTGGCCCTTGAACGTCCGCACCTCGCGCGGCGCGCCGGGCCCCAGGCTCCACAGTCGTGCGGTCATGTCCCAGCTGGAGGTGGCGAGCCGGCGGCCGTTGGGGCTGAAGGCGACGCCGGTGACGGCGTCCTGGTGGCCCTTCAGGACGGTGCGCAGGCGCGATCGCCGTACGTCCCAGAGGCGAACGGTGCCGTCGAGGCTCGCGGTGGCCAGGGTGCGGCCGACCGGGTCGAAGGCCAGGTCGTGCACCATTTCGGTGTGTCCCCGGAGCACCGCGGTCTGCCTTCGTGTCACCGCGTCCCACAGGCGGACGGTGCCGTCCATGGCGCCTGCCGCGAGCAACCTGCCCGCAGGGTCGAACTCCACCTCCGTCACCGCGGCCTGATGTCCGGTCAAGGGCTTACCGACGGGCGCACCGGTCCTCGCGTTCCACAGGCGTACGGTCCGGTCCCAGCCGCAGGTGGCGAGCAGCCGCCCGTCAGGGCTGAAGGCCGCGCTCTGGACCTGGTCGGGGTGGGCGAGCAGGGTCGACGGGTGGGTGATCCGGGAGAGTCCGGTGATCAGCCCGGACGGGGGGTGCGGCTGCGGGTGGTCGCCGTGGGCCACGCTGAGGCTCTGCAGGCCCACCAGGACGGCCACGTCCGGGCGGCTCCCGGCCAGGCGGTCCGACTCCGCGCCGAGTCTGCCCGCGAGGGCCAGCCGGGCACGGGACTGAGCGCGTGCGTTGCTGACGTAGGCGAGCCCGGTGGCGAGCACGGTCAGGACCAGCAGCAGGCTCAGTCCGGCGGCGAGTGCACGCAGGCGCCGGTTGGAGCGCCTCGCCGCGTCGAGTTCGCTCCTGGCCTGGGCGCGGCTCGCGGCGAGGAACTGCCGTTCCGCCGGGCCGAGTTCGCCGGGGTGCCGGCCGGCCCAGTCCTCGAAGGCCTGGAGCCTGGCCCCGCGCAGGAGGTAGGCCCGGTCCTGTTCGCCGCGCTCCCAGTCGGCGGCCAGCCGCTCCAGGTCGGAACGCAGCCTCAGCAGGTTCCTGGACTCCTCGATGCGGTCGCGCAACGGATCCCACTGGCGCAGCAGGGCCTCATGGGCGACCTCGACTGTGGTGCCCGTGCCGGCGTCGCCGGTGCGGACGAGCAGCCGGGCCTCGACGAAGGCGTCGGCCACGCGCCGTTCGTCCGCGCCGAGTTCGGCGTACGCGATCCGTCGGCCGGTGGGCGGTCGGTCGCCCTCCACCGCGGCGAACTTCAACAGGGTCGGGAGCACCGCGCCACCCACGCCTCGCCCTTGCAGTTCCGCGCGAATCCGGTCGGCCCGGCCGCGCAACGCGCCCACGACTCCGTCGAGTTGCTCGTAGTGGTCGCGGGTGACCGTGCCCGTGCCGGCGGCGCGCAGATAGAGCTCGCGCAGGGTGTAGGCGAGGAGGGGCAGGGCGTCGCCCCCCGCCGTCTCGTTCACCATGCGGGTGACCAGACCCGCTTCGAAGGTCAACGCGGCCTGCTGGGCGGGGCGTTCGATGACCTCCGGCAGCCGGTCGGGGCCGATCGGCTGGATCAGCACGCAATCGTCGACGGCGTCGGCGAGTCCCGCGCGCTCCGGGCTCGTGGTCAGGAACTCCGACCGCACCGTGGCCAGCACCCACAGGGGGCTGTCCGGACCGAGCCCGGCACGCAGGAGCCGCAGGAAGGAGCGCTGCTCCGCGATGCCGGTCAGGCCGACCAGTTCCTCCGCCTGGTCGACGACCACGAGGACCATGCGGGACTCGCCGTCCGCCCTTGGGGGGTGGGCGAGCCGGGCCGCGAGGCGGACGAGGCCCGCCGAGCCGTCGGCGAGGGCCCGCCGCAGTTCGTCGTACGTCTGCGGGTGGCCCTGGTCGGCGAAGGCGCGTTCCAGGGCCGCGACCAGGTTGGCCGTGGGTTGCCTGCCGGGCCGAAAAGGCGGCAGCACCACCCATCGGTGCGGCCGGCGCAGCAGCCGGGGCAGGACGCCCGCGCGCAGCAGCGAGGACTTGCCGCTGCCCGAAGGGCCGACGACGGCCACGAACCGGCCGCCGTCGTACCGCATCACGGGGTCCAGTGCCTCAAGGAGCCGCTCGATGTCGCGGTCGCGCCCGAAGAACACCGCCGCGTCCTCGGCCGAGAACGGTTCGAGCCCCGGATAGGGCGGTCGGACCGGATCCCGGGCGAAGGAGCCCTCGGCGGTGATGCCCGCGAGCCGCAGTCCTTCGAGGATCCGGCCGTAGGCCCGTTCACCGTCCCGCAGGTCCACCCATTGGACATCGCCCAGGATGCCCGGGCGGGGCGCGTCGTCGAGCCGTACGGGTACGACCGGCCGCTTGGCCCGCCGGGCGTGGGTCAGCTCGGCGAAGCACCAGTGCGACTCCCGTGACGCCGCGCTCGCCAGGTAGATCACCGCGTCGGCCCGGTGCAGCTGCGTGTAGAGCTCCGCCTCCCAGCGCTGCCCCGCGGGGATGCCCGCATCGGGGTCGACATCGAGGAACAGGCCCTCGAACCCGACCGACTTGAGCCAGTCGGCGACCCGCTGGGCCACGGCTCGGTCCCGGCTGCTGTGGCTGATGAAGAGCTGAGGCATCGCTAGGGCGTCGGGGTGGGCGACGGCGGGTAATCGATGCGCTGCAGGTACCACTTCTCGCCCTGGTCCGAGGTGGCGAGGTTGGTGTTCTTCAGCGGCACCTTGTAGGTCGTGCCCCGCTCCTTGTAGACGCACTGGTAGTTCTCGATGGTCCTGGCGGCGTCGGCGGGCCGCACCTCGCAGGAGAATTTCTTGGGCGCGGCAAGGTACTTCCAGCCCTCGTCCTCCCACCAGTATCCCGAGTTGTCTCCCCGGGTCAGCAATTGACTGAAGAGGATCGCCGTACCGTCGGGTCCGGCCGAGCAGACCCAGTCCTCGACCACAATTCGGTCGACTTTCTCCAGATACGAACAGGAGAATTTCCGCGGGTGCTCGTAGTCACCGTCGAAGGCGGCCAGCGAAATGTTCTTCTTGGGCTTCTTCCGTTTCGCGAAGGCGTCGGTGGCGCCCGCCAGCACCAGAGCGCCGATGAGCGCCACCACCAGTAACGCGATCAGGGCACGCCCCCGCGCCCAGGCGTGATTGATTAACAACGGCATCCCTTTCGGGCAGAAAAGAGTGAGGTTCCAGAATTCGACTGAGCATGCGAATCAAGGATCCATGCAAGCCGAATGGAACAATTCGGGCGAACCGAGGTTACTCGTCCAGCATATTATGCGTCAACCCGGAATTAGCGTTCTCAATTACGGGACGGGAGTGACGCATAATGGTGTCCATGTCTCGCCGCACCTCGCGTTCCCAGCAGCGCCCCACGAACACCGCCTGCCCTTGCGGACTCCCCCAGTCGTACGACGACTGCTGCGGCCGTTACCACTCGGAGGCGAGCGCCGCCGCGCCGACCGCCGAGGCCCTGATGCGGTCGCGCTACAGCGCGTTCGTCAAGGGCGATGCGGCGTACCTGATGCGGACCTGGCATCCGCGGACGCGGCCGGCGCGCCTCGACCTCGATCCGGGGATGCGGTGGACCGGGCTGGAAATCCTGGACACCGACGACGGGTCCGCGTTCCACTCCACGGGGACCGTGACCTTCCGGGCTTCCTACCGGGGCGGGTCACTGCATGAGCGGAGCCGGTTCGAGCGGGTCGACGGGGCGTGGGTGTACGTCGACGGGGAGTTCCCGGACCAGTAGGCCGGGGAGTTCGCAGGCCGGTGGGCCTACGGCGCCAGGATGTCCAGTTCCTGCAGCGCGCCCACCGTGATCTCGCGGGTGAGGTGTTCCGCGCGGGCCGCGTCGCCGGCGCGGACCGCCTCGGCGACCTGGACGTGGAGGGTGACCGCGGCCGGGTCGGGGTCCTCGAACATGACCTCGTGGTGGGTGCGGCCCGCGAGGACCTCGGCGACGACGTCGCCGAGGCGGGCGAACATCTCGTTGCCGGAGGCGTTCAGGATGGCGCGGTGGAAGGCGACGTCGTGGACGAGGTAGCCCGCGAGCTGGTGGCCGCGGGAGTGGGCGACCATGCCCAGGGCGCACTCGGTGAGTTCGGCGCACTGCTCGGCGGTGGCGTTCTTGGCGGCCAGGGCGGCCGCCGCCGGCTCGATCGCCGAGCGCAGCACGGTCAGTGAGCGCAGCTGGTGGGGGCGGTCGGCGCCGGCCAGTCGCCAGCGGATGACCTGGGGGTCGTAGACGTTCCACTCGGACTTGGGGCGGACCGTCACGCCCACGCGGCGGCGGGACTCGACCAGGTGCATGGACTCCAGGACCCGGACCGCCTCGCGCATCACCGAGCGCGACACGTCGAAGCGCTGCGCCAGTTCGTCGGTGCGCAGGACGCTGCCCGGCGGGTACTCGCCCGCGGTGATCGCGGGGCCGAGGGTTTCCAGTACATGGCCGTGCAGACCCCGGCCCGGAGTGGTCATGTACTCAGCGTACGGGGTGGATCACGGTCTCAAAAAGTCAGACTTATTCATCACAGGGTCTTGAATTCGTCGTACCTAATGGGTTTCAGTGGCGTCGACATCACGTGTCGACGAGGACATTCAGACAGTGAGGCAGCGATGAGTACCCCCCATGTCGTCGTGGTCATGGGCGTCGCGGGCACCGGGAAGACCACCATCGGTCCCCTGCTCGCGGCCCGGCTCGGCGTTCCGTACGCCGAGGGCGACGACTTCCACCCGCCGGCCAACATCGCCAAGATGTCGGCCGGTACCCCGCTCGGCGACGACGACAGGTGGCCCTGGCTCGATGCCATCGGCACCTGGGCGCACGGGCGGGCCGGGCTCGGCGGGGTGGTCAGCTGCTCGGCGCTGAAGCGGTCGTACCGGGACCGGCTGCGGACCGCCGCGCCGGACCTGGTGTTCGTGCACCTGGCGGGCGACCGCGCGCTCATCGAGGACCGGATGTCGCACCGGCAGGGGCACTTCATGCCCACGGCGCTCCTCGACTCCCAGTTCGCCACGCTCCAGCCGCTCCAGGCGGACGAGGCCGGGGTCGTCGTGGACGTGTCCGGCAGCCCCGAGGAGATCGCCGACCGGGCCGTGTCGGCCCTGACGGCGCTCCCCGAGCCGACCCCGTAACCCCCCGCACCCCTCCTCCACCCCGTATCTGCAAGGGAATCCACCCCCGTGACCAGACTCAGCGTCGAGATGCTGGCAGCGGACCCCGTCGAGCCCATCACCTCGGCCGGCCACGCTCAGCTGGGCATCGCCGTCCTGGCGGGCATCGCCGTCATCGTCCTGCTCATCACCCAGTTCAAGCTCCACGCGTTCCTGTCGCTGACCCTCGGGTCACTGGCGCTCGGCGCGATCGCCGGGGCGCCGCTCGACAAGGCGATCGTCAGTTTCACCACCGGGCTCGGCACCACCGTCGCCGGTGTGGGCGTGCTCATCGCCCTCGGCGCGATCCTCGGCAAGATGCTCGCCGACTCCGGCGGCGCCGACCAGATCGTCGACACGATCCTCGCCAAGGCGGGCGGCCGTTCGATGCCGTGGGCGATGGTGCTGATCGCCTCGGTGATCGGCCTGCCCCTGTTCTTCGAGGTCGGCGTCGTCCTGCTGATCCCGGTCGTCCTGATGGTCGCCAAGCGCGGCAACTACTCGTTGATGCGCATCGGCATCCCCGCCCTCGCCGGCCTGTCCGTGATGCACGGACTGGTCCCGCCGCACCCCGGCCCGCTGGTCGCGATCGACGCGGTCGGGGCCAACCTGGGGGTGACGCTGGCGCTCGGCGTCCTCGTCGCCATACCGACGGTGATCATCGCCGGCCCGCTGTTCTCCCGGTACGCGGCCCGCTGGGTGGACGTCCCGGCCCCGGACCGCATGCTGAATACAACTGGGGGTTCCCCCCAGACCCCCGCCCAGCGCGCTTCGGAGGATCTGGACAAGCGTCCCGGCTTCGGCGCCACGCTGGCGACCATCCTGCTGCCGGTCGTCCTGATGCTCTCCAAGGCGCTGGTCGACATCGTGATCGACGACCCCGAGAACACCGTGCAGCGCGTGTTCGACGTCATCGGATCGCCGCTGATCGCGCTGCTCGCCTCCGTGCTCGTGGGCATCTTCACGCTGCTCAGGCCGGCCGGGTTCAGCAAGGAGCGCGTCTCGCCGCTGGTCGAGAAGAGCCTCGCGCCCATCGCGGGCATCCTGCTGATCGTCGGCGCGGGCGGTGGCTTCAAGCAGACACTGATCGACACCGGCGTGGGCCAGATGGTCCTCGACATCTCCGAGGACTGGTCGATCCCGGCCCTGCTGCTGGCCTGGCTGATCGCGGTGGCGATCCGGCTCGCCACGGGTTCGGCGACGGTGGCGACGGTCTCGGCCGCGGGGCTGGTGGCCCCGCTGGCCGCCGACATGTCGACGACCCACGCGGCCCTGCTGGTCCTCGCCATCGGCGCCGGCTCGCTCTTCTTCAGCCATGTCAACGACGCCGGATTCTGGCTGGTCAAGGAGTACTTCGGCCTGAACGTCGGTCAGACCGTCAAGACCTGGTCCGTCATGGAGACGATCATCTCGGTGGTCGCCGGCGGTGTGGTCCTCCTGCTCTCGCTGATCATTTAGGGGTACGACGATGACGGCTCACCCTCTCTTCGACATCAGCGGTCGCACGGCCCTGGTCACCGGCTCCAGCCGGGGCATCGGACTGGCCCTGGCCCGCGGCCTCGCGGAGGCGGGCTGCACGGTGGTCCTCAACGGTCGGGACGGCGAACGGCTCACCGAGGCCGCCGCCGAACTGGGCGCCGCCGAGCTGCCCGGGAACGTCCACACGGCCGTGTTCGACGTGACCGACGGCGCCTCGGTGACCGCCGGGATCGCGGACGTCGAGGAGCGGGTGGGCCCACTCGACATCCTGGTCAACAACGCGGGCATGCAACTGCGCGCCCCGCTCCTGGAGTTCACCGACTCCGACTGGCACCGCATCCTGGACACCAACCTGACCAGCGCCTTCCTGGTCGGCCGGGAGGCGGCCCGGCGGATGACGGAACGCGGCCACGGGAAGATCGTCAACATCTGCTCGCTGCAGAGCGAGGTGGTCCGCCCCGGCATCGCGCCCTACGCCGCCACCAAGGGCGCGCTGAAGATGCTCACCAAGGGCATGTGCGCGGACTGGGGGCCGTACGGCGTCCAGGTCAACGGCCTGGGCCCCGGCTACATCGAGACCGAGCTCACCCAGGCCCTCGTCCAGGACGAGGAGTTCAGCGCGTGGGTGCGGCGACGCACCCCGGCCGGGCGCTGGGGCCGTACGGAGGACCTGGTGGGCGGGGTGCTGTTCCTCGCCTCCCCTGCCGCGGACTTCATCAGCGGGCAGGTGCTGTACGTCGACGGCGGCATGACGAGCGTGCTGTGAAGGAGGCCCCGGAGATGCTTGGTTGCGTGATCCACGGGCAGGGCGACCTGCGGGTCGACGAGCTGCCGGTACCGGCGCCCGGCCCCGGGCATGCCCTGGTCGCGGTGCGGTACGGCGGGGTCTGCGGCTCCGATCTGCACTACTGGCGGCACGGCGGGGTCGGGGACTTCCGGCTCAAGGAGCCGATGCTGCTCGGGCACGAGGTGGTCGGGACCGTCGTCTCGTACGGCGACGGGGCGTCAGGGCCGGTTCCCGGTACGGCTGTCGCGGTGCACCCGGCGACGCCCTGCGGGGTGTGCCCCGAGTGCGCGGACGGGCGGCGCAACGTCTGCCGGGACACCCGCTACCTCGGCAGCGCGGCCCGCTTCCCGCATGTACAGGGCGGGTTCGCAGCCCAAGTGGCCGTCCCAGCAAACCAGTTGAGGCCGCTCCCGGCCGGTCTCGAGCTGCGGCGGGCGGCGCTCGCCGAGCCGCTGTCCGTCGCGCTGCACGCGGTGCGGCGGGCCGGGGAGGTGGCCGGGAGGCATGTCCTCGTCACCGGTGCCGGGCCCATCGGATGTCTGGTGGTCGCGGCGGCGAAGGCGGCCGGAGCGGCACGCGTGACGGTGACGGACCTGCTGCCGACGGCCCTGGAGTATGCGCGGATCGCGGGCGCCGACAGCCTCGTACGGGCCGACGATCCGGACGATGCCGGGTGGCCCGCCGAGGTGGACGTGGCGATCGAGGCGTCCGGGGTCGCGGCGGGGCTGGACACGTGTCTGCGGCTCGTGCGGCGCGGGGGTGTCGTGGTGCAGCTCGGGATGCTGCCGCCGGGGCAGAGTCCGTTCGCGGGGAACCTCGTCGTGAGCCGTGAGATCGAACTGCGCGGGGCGTTCCGCTTCGACACGGAGTTCGACGACGCGCTGGAACTGCTCGCCGCCGAGGCGTCGTTCGACGGGCTGGTCAGCGCGGTCGTGCCGGTGCGGGAGGCCGAGTCGGCGTTCGCACTAGCGGCGGACCGCAGCACGTCGTGCAAGGTGCTGCTGGACTTCGCGGGCTGAGCCCCCTGTGAACTCCCCCTGTTCCGCAGGGATTCCGGTTCGCGGGTCGCGGTTCCCGTGTGCCCGAACTCGCACCGACCGTCCCATGAAGCGGCTTCCCCGAAGGGGCCGCGGGCCCGATGATGAGGGGGTCCCCGACGACTGCCGCAGTCGCCGGGGCCGGAACATCGGGGGGCGTCATGGCGGTTTCCCTCGGGATGCGTGTCTCGGGGCTGCTCGTCGCGGGGGCGGTGGCGGTGGCCGCCGCGGCCTTCACCAGTGACGGGGGTGGCTCGGCGGACGGCAGGGGCGGCGGGGGCACCGTCGTCACCGCAGGGCCCTCCGACACGGTCCGGAGTCTGCCGACCTGGCCATCGGCCAGATCCGCGCCTGCGGTACGGCCGTCGCCCGACGGCCACATCGGCGCACCCGCGCTCACCGGCACGCCCAGCGCGTCGCAGGGCATGAGGGCGACCGAGAGCCCGGCTCTCTCGTCCCCCTCCCCCAGCCCCACCATGAGCCAAAAGCTCCTCGAAGCCCCCGCCTGGCTCGCGCCCGGCCCCGACTCACCGAACCTCGACGGCGCCGCCGACCCCTCGAGCGTCTACGACCTGCTCCGCGCCCCCACCGAGTGCCGGAACGCCCTGAGCCAGGTGCCCGGGGCCCCCGCCGACGCGGAATGGACGGTGCTGCGAGGGCTGGCCACGGCCTGCCTGGCCGTGCAGGGCGAGGGCGGAAGCTGGGAGCAGGCGGCCTCGGACCATGCCGCATCCGCGGGCGGAGCCGACACCTGCAAGGGGCGTGCGGCGTACGCCGTCCTCGGCGGGCTGCTCGACTTCCATCGGCGGCATCCCGGTGCCAGTGTGCGGCTGAAGCCCACGGCGAGCGGCACGCCCGCGGCCTGTGGTTACCGGATTGCCGGGGTGGACACGGGCGGGGACGGGGAGGCTCGGCCCGGCGAGACGATCGGGATCGAGTTGGCGGACGCGCATTTCGACCCCGGCGAACTGCTGCGGGACGGGGTGGTGAGCATCGGCGGGCAGCAGGTCGCCGGGGTGCCTGTCCTGAAGCCGGACTCGGGCGGCCGACTGGTGCTGTCGGTCGTGGTACCGGCGCTGGGCCCGGGCTCCGTCGACGTCGCCGTCGGGTACGCAGGCGTGGAGGTCCGTGTGGCATCCGCATTCACCGTCGCCACCCCGGACGTCGTACAGGAGCCCGGTGCGGGCACGGGCCCAGGCGCCCCTGGCGAAGTCAGCCACGGTTCGGACGCGCCCCCAGGGGCGCGGGGAACTGCGCGACCAGCCACGACGGCGCCACAGACGACCGACGGCCGATCACCGCTCTTCGCGCGGAGCGCTTCGCCGCCAGACGGAGTGCTCCCGCTCGGCCCACTCCCGGCTCACCTCACCGGTCCGCATGCCCCGGCGCGCCTCCGGATCCCCTAGCGCCATGCCGATGTGGCCGGCCAGGACGATGCCGATGGTGAGAGCCAGCCAGTCGTGGACGAACGTCGCGCTGGTGCGCCACACCAGGGGCGTGAGATGGGTGAACCACATGATCAGACCGGTGCCGAGCATCACCAGCGTCGCGCCGGCGATCCAGGCCGCGTAGATCTTCTGCCCGGCGTTGAACTTGCCCGCCGGACGGGACGACCGCCGCTTGTCGCGGCGCAGGGCAGCCCGCAGCCAGACGCGGTCGTGCGGGCCGAAGCGGTTGAGGAAGCCCAGGTCGGCGCGGAACGCACGGGAGACGAGTCCGGCCAGCACGGGCACGGGCAGGGCGAGACCGGCCCACTCGTGGACACGGACCACCAGCTCGCGGCGGCCGACGAGTTCGGCGAGCTGCGGAACGTAGAGGCACGCCGCCGTCACCACGCACACGCCCATCAGCACGGCCGTCGTACGGTGCACCCAGCGCGTGGCCGGGCCGAAGCGCCGTACGCTCGCCGTCCGGCCGGGGGTGTCAACTCGTAGGCTCATCGTCGCGTCCGTTCGAACGGCCGACCCAGGCGTCGACGTCGTAGCCGCGTTCCTCCCAGTAGCCGGGTTTCACGTCCTCGGTGACGGTGATCCCGGAGAGCCATTTGGCCGATTTGTAGAAGTACATGGGCGCCACATAGAGGCGGGCCGGGCCGCCGTGGGCGTGGCTCAGGGCCTTGTCCTGCATGCGCAGGGCGACCAGGACGTCGGCGCGGCGGGCCTGGTCGAGAGTGAGGCTCTCGGTGTACGTGCCGTCGAAGCAGGTGAAGCGCACCGCCCCGGCCCCTTGGCGCACTCCCGCCGCGTCGAGCAGCCGGGACAGGCGCACCCCTTCGAACGGCGTGCCGGGTACCCGCCATCCGGTGACACATTGCACGTCGCGCACCAATCGGTTCTGCGGCAGGGCACGCAGTTCGGCCAAGGTGTAGGTCCGGGGGTGGTCGACCAGGCCGTCGACCTTGAGGCGGTAGGTGGTGGCGTTCTTGCGGGGTACGGAGGAGGCGACCGAGTAGTAGCGGAAGCCGCCGCCGTTGGGGAGCAGGTCGGTCAGGCCCGTGGGGTCCTTGTCGGAGGCGCTCGCGAGGAAGGACTCCAGGCCGCGTTGCAGGGTGGGCGCGGTGACCACGCCGAGGGCGCCCAGGCCGAGGGTGCCGAGGAAGACGCGGCGGCCGACGGGCTTGCCCTGCTTCTGCTCCGCGCCGTGGTCCTCTCCCCTCGCTTCGGGGGCTTCGGGCTGTTCGGGGTTCACCTCTCCATTCGAACACCCGCGACCCGGGCGGGACCAGGAATCGCGGGTGCTCGTCAGGGTTCCGTCACACTTCTTACGGGACTCTCAGGAACGCTCCCCTGCTCCTGCGTCTCCCGTTGCCGCCTTCTCCAGCTGGAACGCCTCGTTGCCGAGCCCGATGCGGGCATGCCGCTCGGGGGCACGGGAGCGCAGCAGCAGGCCCTGGGCCAGGCCGACGGCCAGGGCGAGGGCGATGACGGCGGGCAGCGCCCAGCTCAGGGCCGAGTCCGGGCCCGCCCCGATCAGGACATCGAAGTCCTTGACGGTGTAGACGACGATGAAGAGCAGCGCGAGGACGGAGAGCCCGGAGGCGGCCAGCCGCCAGAACTGGGCGGCGGCGGCCCCGCGGCGGACGAAGAAGACGATGACCGAGACCGAGGCGGCGGCCATCAGGGCGGCGACGCCGAGCGCGCCGAGGCTGCCCATCCACGTGAACAGGTGCAGGACCGGTGCGGTCGGGTCGCCGGTCGGCCTGTCGTCGGCGAACGCGAACGCGGCGACGACCACGAGCGAGATCCCGGTCTGCAGCAGCGAGCCCGTGCCGGGGGCGCCGCTCGCGCCGCTGGTGCGGCCGAAGGCGCGGGGCAGCAGGCCTTCGCGGCCCATGGCGAAGGCGTAGCGGGCGACGACGTTGTGGAAGCTGAGCATCGCCGCGAACATGCCGGTCACGAACAGGACGTGCAGGACGTCGGTGAAGCCGGTGCCGAGCAGGTCCTCGGTGAGGAAGAACAGCAGCCCGGCGCTCTGCTCCTGCGATGTGCCGACGATGGCGGAGGGGCCTGCGGCGACGGTGTACGCCCAGCAGCTGATCGTGTAGAAGACGGCGATGCCGCCGACGGCCAGGAACATCACGCGCGGCACGAGGACGTGCGGGCGGCTGGTCTCCTCCGCGTAGACGGGGGCCTGCTCGAAGCCGAGGAAGGCGGCGACGCAGAAGCACAGGGCGGTGCCTATGCCCGCGCCGGTGAGCGTGTCCGGGTTGAAGGCGTGCAGCGAGAGGCCTTCCTTACCCGGGTCGGCGATCGCGGCGACGTCGAAGATGACCACGAGGGCGACCTCGATGACCAGCAGAACGCCGAGCACGCGCGCGTTGAGGTCGATCTTCAGCCAGCCGAGGGCACCGACGACGAGCACGGCCGCCAGCGCCGGTATCCACCAGGAGACCTCCACTTCGAGGTAGGTGGCGAACAGGCCGGAGACCTCGAAGCCGAAGATTCCGTAGATGCCGACCTGGAGCGCGTTGTAGGCGACGAGTGCGACCATCGCCGCGCCGGCGCCGGCCGTGCCGCCGAGGCCGCGGGAGATGTACGCGTAGAACGCGCCGGCGTTGTGGACGTGCCGGCTCATCTCGGCGTACCCGACGCTGAAGAGGGCGAGGACGAGGCCGAGGATCACGAAGAGCAGCGGCTGTCCGAGGACGCCCATCACCCCGAAGGTCGTGGGCATGACACCTGCGACCACCATCAAGGGTGCGGTCGCGGCGAGCACGGACAGCAGCAGGCCCGTCGTGCCGAGCCGGTCGGCGCGCAGGGCGCGGTCCTGTCCCTTGAACGTACTGATGCCGCCGCCGTCCGCGGTGGCTCTGCTCGTGCTGGAACTGCCCGTCTTCATTGGGGACCGTCCTTCGTCGGGTTGGGGGCGCTGGGGGTGTGGGGGAGGGGATGGGGCGGTGTTGGGGCGGTGTTGGGACCAGGGCGGTTTCGTTGCGTCGGGTCGGTGCGGTTGCGTGGGGTCGGGGCGGTTGCGTCGAGTCGGCGCCATCGCGACGATGCCGTTGCGTCGATGCGGTGGCGGGGATGCGGCGGCGTCGCGACGATCCTGTTGCGTCGCGACGTTGGCGTCCCATCGAGCTGGTTCCGTCGCGGCGATGCGGTTGCGTCGGGCCTGTGCCGCCACGACGATCCCGTTGCGTCGCGACGATCCCGTTGCGTCGCATCGATACGGTCGCGTCGCGCCAGCACCGCCACGTCGCGTCAGCACCGTCCCGTCCGCCCCGTCACGTCGAGTCACTGCCGTCACGTCGAACCGGCGCCGTCACGTCGTACCCAGCGCCGTGTCGCGTGCGGCGCTGAAGGCGGGATACGGGTCGCGGTCCGGGTACGACCAGGGCGACGGGGTGGCGTGCCGGCCGATGCGGTGGAACAGGGCGGCCGCCTCGGCGCCCCGGCCCTCGCAGACCTTGGCGTGGGCGAGGAAGTTCAGGTCGACCAGGCGGCGCGGGTGGCCTTCCTGCTCCCACTCCAGCCACCAGTCGAAGGCGGCCCGCATCACCTGCCGGGCCCGGCGGCCGGTCCAGTGCCCGGAGGCGGCCGCGTCACGCGCCTCATGCCCGGCCGCCGCGAGGACGCGGTAGCGCTCGGCGTGGGCGATGACCGGGAGGACGGCGAGCGGGGAGTCGGCGGGGGCGCGCTCGGCGGCATGGTTGGCGAAGTCGTAGACCTCGTGGAGCGGGTCGGGACCGGTGCCGGGGTGGCGCTCGGCGAGCCGGGCGACCATCAGGTGGTGGGCGTGGTGGTGGTCGGCGTACCGGGCGCGGACCTCGGCGAAGAGCCGGCGCACCTCCTCCTCGGCGCCCAGCGTGCTCTCCAGCATGAGCAGGCCGAGCCAAGGGGTGGGGTCGGCGGGCGCGAGGGCGGCGGCGGTGTGGCAGGACTCGCGGGCCCGGACCGCTTTCTCCTTGCCGCGCAGTGCGCGCCGGACCTGCGCGTGGGCGAGCAGGACGGCGGCGTCGGCGGAGTCGGGTTCGGCGAGCAACCAGTCGCGGGTCCAGGGGGCGCAGTGCGGTTCCTGGGCGAGGACGGTGACGCGGTGCCCTCTGCGGTCCCAGTCGTCGCCGGTCCGGGCCAGCAGCGAGCGGGCCGTCTGCCACCGGCCCTGGGCCAGCGCTGCGCGGGCGGCGGCGAGCTCGGCGTCATCGAGGGCCGCGTCGAAGGCGTGCGCTGCGCGCTTTCGACCGCGGCCGAGGGGTGGCGGGGGTGGTGGGGGCACCGTTTTGGGTTCTGTTCTGGGTTCTGTCGGGGAAAGTGTGTGGACTGTCATCGAGTGATCACGCACAGCAAACCCGCAGCCAACGGTTCGCGTCAAGGGTCGCCACGGTGTTACACGCGTCAACTCTCGTTACTGGTGGGGCGGTTGAGGCATTCAACGCTGTCGCGAATGTCGGATTTGTGCGTACTGTGTGGCGTACGTCATGGCGCCGTAGCGGCGGGCATCGCACGATTGCAGGACCGCGCATGCCGGGCTCTGGGCCGCTACAGTCGGCCATTACGCACCCCGTCCCCCCGGCAGGATGATCGAGGTACGCAGCGTGTCGCTTCAGATTCTGATACTCGCCGTCACCGCTGCGTGCTGCCTGGGCTTCGGCTTCGTGCTGCAGCAGAACGCGGCGCAGAAGGCGCCACTGAGCGACTTCCTCTCGCCCCGGATCCTCCTCGACCTGATGAAGGTGCCCCGCTGGCTGGGCGGCATCGGGCTGATGGTGGTCGGTATGGCACTGGGCGCGATGGCGCTGGGCCAGGGCGAGATCTCCCTGGTGGAACCGCTGCTGGCGACGAACCTGCTGTTCGCGCTCATGCTCTCCCGCCGCCAGACCAAGCAGCCGCTGGGCCGCCAGGGCTGGGCGGGCCTCGCGCTGCTCGCGGGCGGGGTGACGGCGTTCATCGTCGCCGGACAGCCGCAGGGCGGAACGGCCACCGACAGCCCCCTGAGGCACTGGCTGATCATCGGCGTCATGGTCGGAGTGGCCCTGGTGCTCACGACGTACGCCAAGCGCTCGCGGCTGAGCTCGGGTCCCGCGCTGCTGGCGACCGCCGCCGGTCTCCTCTACGGCGTGCAGGACGCCCTGACCCGCGTGACCGGGCAGCGCTTCGCCGAGGGCGGTATGACGGAGGTCCTGACCAGCTGGCAGCCGTACGCCGTGGTCGCGCTCGGCCTCACCGGGCTGATCCTGGTCCAGAGCGCGTTCGAGACCGCGTCCCTGCGCATGTCCCTGCCCGCCCTGACCGCGGCACAGCCGCTGGCCGGCATCGCCTGCGGCGTGGGCTTCCTCGGCGACCGTCTGCGCACCGACGCGGGCGCGCTGGCGTGGGAGGCGGCCGGGCTCGCCGGGATCGTGGTCGGCATCATCATGCTCGGTACGCATTCGGCGATGCCGTCCGGCGCGGTCCAGCCCCGGCGGGTGGCGCCGGCCCTGCAGACGCCCTGACCGGCACGAGCGCCGCCCCGAGCGCGGACGCCTGACCGCCACGGGCGCCCGCCCTGCTTGGATGGCCCCATGAGCGCTGCTGACGAAATCCTCGACATCGTCGACGAGCAGGATCGGGTCATCGGACAGTCCCCGCGCGGCGAGGCCTACGCCCAGGGGCTCCGCCACCGCTGCGTCTTCATCGAGGCCCGGGACGCACAGGGCCGCCTCTTCGTGCACCGCCGCACGCCCACCAAGCTGGTGTTCCCCTCGCGGTACGACATGTTCGTCGGCGGAGTGGTCGGCGCGGGCGAGTCGTACGACGACGCCGCGCTGCGTGAGGCCGAGGAGGAACTCGGCGTGAGCGGCCTCCCCAGCCCGTCGTACCTCTTCAAGTTCCTGTACGACGACGGTGCCGGGCAGACCTGGTGGTCGGCCGTGTACGAGGTGCGCTGCGAGCTGCCCGTGAGCCCGCAGGTGGAGGAGGTCGCCTGGCACGGCTTCCTGTCCGACGCCGAGGTGGAGCGGCGGCTGACGGAGTGGGCGTGGGTGCCGGACGGGCTCGATGCGTACGAGCGGCTCAGGGCGTACCGGGCGGCGACCGGCTGATCGTCTGCCGCGCGGCGACCGGCTGATCGTCTACCGGGCAGGCACCGGCTGATCCCGGGAACCACCCGCGAGCGCGTCGGCGAGGGCCCGTTCCTGCTCGGCGGTGATGCCGAGGGCGAGCCGTACGGTGCGCGGGCTGTACGCCCCGTCGCACAGCGCGAGCGGACTCGGCCGGACCGTGCTGCCGCTGAGCGGGCTGCCGCCCCGGAACGACCAGCTGGGCGCCTCCCAGAACCCATGGTCCAGGAGCCGCTCCGCCACACCCGGCGCGGCTTCCGGCGCCGCCCCCACCGCCTCGAGCGCACCGGATATCCGCGCCACCGCCTCCCCCTTGGGCAGGTCCGCGTCGCCGAAGGCGGGCAGCAGCAGGAGCAGCCGCAGCCCGGGATCCACGACGCCCTGCGCACCCGCCGGGGCGGACTCGGCCACGGCGACCAGTTCGGGCCAGGACAGTCCCGGCCCGCTGAAGTGGCCGTCGATCGAGGCCAGGTACGCGTGCCGGTCCCAGTCCGGGTGGGCGATCAGATAGTCCGTGCCGGAGTCGTCCGGGAAGTTGCGGTGCACGATCCACAGCACATGCCCGCCCGCCATGGGTATGCGGAACGCCGGCCAGACCTCCTCCGCCTCGTACAGCACCGAGGCCGCCTCGTCGACGTCCGCCGAGTCGGCGCCGAAGATCTCCGGCTCCGCCACGAACTCGTCCCAGACGGGAGCGTAGAAAACCGGCCAGAAGCCGGGCAGCCCGAGCAGGTGCTCGGCGGGCGCGATGCTGCGTCCGGGCATCGCGTACCCGGCCAGTGACGTGGGAACCTCCATGCCCAGGACCGTAGCGGGCGGCACTGACAACGCCCCCTCGCGGCCGCCCGGATAGGGTCGTTCATGTGATCGAGTTCGTACGAAACGTCCGGCTGTGGTTCGAACCCCAGCAGATCCGTCAGGAGGGCGGCACCCCCGACTACCGGTTCTCGCTGGCCAACGAGCGCACCTTCCTGGCCTGGCTGCGCACCGCTCTGGCGCTCATCGGCGGCGGGTTCGCGGTGGACCAGTTCCTGCCTGACCTGCGGTGGGGCTGGCGGGTCGGGCTGGCGCTCGCGCTGCTCGCGGCGGGCGCGCTGTGCTCTCTGCGCGCGGTCAACCACTGGGTGCGCTGCGAGAGGGCGATGCGCCGGGGCGCCGACCTGCCGGTGTCGCGGTTCCCGGCGGTGCTGAGCCTGGTGGTCGCGGTCGTGGCCGTCGCCATGGTCGTCGTCGTGCTGGTCGGGTGGGAGGGGTGAGCGCCGGGCCGGTCGCGCAGCCGGTGCGGGATCCGGGGCTGCAGCCCGAGCGGACCCGCCTGGCGTGGCGGCGTACGACACTGTCCGGCACCGTGGCCGCCGTACTCGCCATGCGGACCGCGCTGCACGGCGGGGTCTCGGTCGCCGGGGGCATCGTCTGCGCCCTGTGCTGCGGGCTGTGGCTGGGCTTCCTGGCCCTGGCCCACCGCCGTATCAGCGCCCTCACGGCATCGGGCGAGCCCTCGGCGTTCGCCCCCCGGCAGGCCACGGCCACGGTTCTGGTCACCGTGGCGCTGGCCGTGTGCGGCGTCGCCCTCGTCCTGTGAGGGCCGCGGCCGCCGTCGGACCGTCCTGGAACTCCTGGCCCGCGCCGGCCACCTGAGGCCGGCATCCCCGCGGGCCGCTACTCCGCCCCCTGCCACAGCCCCGCCGGCGCCGCCGCCTCCTCCGTCTCCCAGTCCACCGTCACCACGATCTTGCCCCGGGTCCGCCCCTCCTGGTTGAGCCGGTGGGCGTCGGCCGCCCGCTCCAGCGGGAACGTCTCCGAGACGTGCACGGACACCACGCCCTCCTCCGCCAGCTCCGACAGCCGCAGCAGGTCCGCCGCGTCGGGGCGCACGAAGTAGTAGCGGCCGCCGTAGTCGAAGACGTCCGGGTCGGCGATCGACACCAGTCGGCCCTCGGGGGCGAGGAGATTGGCCGAGTCCTTCAGCGCGTCCCCGCCGACCGTGTCGAACGCCGCGTCCACGCCCTCGGGAGCCAGTGCGCGCACCCGGTCGACCAGGCCGTGGCCGTACTCGACCGGCTCCCCGCCGAGGCCGCGCACGAATTCGTGGTTGTGCCCACTCGCCGTACCGATCACCCGGGCGCCCAGATGACGGGCGAGCTGGACGGCGATCGAGCCCACCCCGCCGGCCGCGGCGTGCACCAGGACGGTCTCGTCACGCCTGACCTGGAGCACCTTGAACAGCACCTGATAGGCGGTCAGCCCCACCAGCGGCAGACCGGCCGCCTCCTCCCAGGTGAGGTTGCGGGGCTTGCGTGCGAGGGTGCGCACGGGCGCCGCGACGTACTCGGCGAAGGTGCCCCGGGAGAGGAAGTCCTCGCGTACGTAGCCGATGACCTCGTCACCGACTCCGAACTCCGTGACGGACACGCCGGGTTGGACGACGACACCGGAGACGTCCCATCCCGGGACCACCGGGAAGGCCGGTTCGAGGAGGCGGTCCATGGAGCCCTCGCGGCACTTCCAGTCGACCGGGTTGACCGCCGCCGCCCGTACCTTGACCAGCACCGAGTCGGGTCCGACCCGGGGGTCGCGCACGTCCCCGTATGCGAGCTCCTCGGGGCCGCCGTAGCGTGAGTAGCTGATGCCCTTCATGGGTCCGACCCTCTGGCCCGGCAGGGCGCCACGCAAGCCGAATGGCCCGATATGCGGCGTTCGCGTGGCAGCCTGTCGACGTCACAACCCGCACCTTCGAAGGTGAGCACCATGACCACCCTGCACGTGGAACACCTCTCCCACACACACGCCCACGGCGCCGACTGCGGGCACACCGCGGTACCGCACGGTGACCACACGGACTACGCGCACGACGGCCATCTGCACCGCGAGCACGCGGGCCACTGGGACGAGTGCGAGACGGAGGGGCACGTCGCACACGAGGGCCACTCCCACCAGCACGGCGCCGACTGCGGGCACGAGAGCGTCCTGCACGGCGACCACGTCGACTACGTCCACGACGGCCACCGGCACGCCGCGCACGACGGCCACTGGGACGACCACTGACCACCGGGCCCACCCGGCCGCACCACCAAGCCGCGCCCACCAGGCCGCACCGACTCGGCGCACTGGCCGAGAAGACACCACGACAGCTCCCCGGCGCTCTGCGCGGGGAGCTGTCGGCCTATGGTGGCCCCGATCACGTTGGGCTCCCCCACTGGACGACATACCGACTGGTCGGCATCATAAGTCAGGTCCCGTTCACGTGCCTTTAGGAGCGCAGTATGAGCACCGACCATCCGCCCGGACTCGACCTCGACCGGCTGCGCGGCCTGCTCGAGCGCGAGCAGCCCGGTCTGGCGCAGGGTCCGCTGACCGGAAGGCTGATCGAGGGCGGACGGTCGAACCTCACCTACATGGTCTCCGACGGCGCCTCGAAGTGGGTCGTACGGCGGCCCCCGCTCGGCCACGTCCTCGCCACCGCGCACGACATGAAGCGCGAGCACCGCGTCATCAGCGCGCTGCACCCGACGAACGTGCCCGTGCCGCGGCCCGTGCTGCTGTGCGAGGACGAGGAGGTGCTCGGGGCGCCGTTCTACGTCATGGAGTTCGTCGAGGGCACCCCGTACCGCACCGCCGACCAGCTCGCCCCGCTCGGCCCGGAGCGCACCCGCGACGCGGTGCTGTCGCTGGTGGACACGCTGGTCGAGCTGCACGCCGTGGATCCCGCGTCGGTGGGCCTGGACGACTTCGGCCGCCCCGAGGGCTTCCTGGACCGGCAACTGCGCCGCTGGGGCAAGCAGCTGGACGCCTCCCGCAACCGTGAGCTGGCCGGCATCGACGAGTTGCACGCGACCCTCGGACGGCGGCTGCCCGCCTCCCCCGCGCCGGCCGTCGTGCACGGCGACTACCGGCTCGACAACGTCCTGATCGGTGCGGACGACCAGATCAAGGCGATCCTCGACTGGGAGATGTCGACCCTCGGCGACCCGCTGACCGACCTGGGCCTGCTGGTGATGTACAGCATGCCGCTGGGCATGGCGGACTCCCCCGTCTCCACGACCGCCGAGGCCCCCGGGCACCCGGACCCGGCCGAGCTGATCGAGCGGTACGCCGCGCGCTCGGGGCGCGACGTCTCCGCTGTCTCCTGGTACACGGCGTTCGCCTGGTTCAAGCTCGCCGTGATCCTGGAGGGCATCCACTACCGCTACACGCTGGGCCAGACGGTCGGCCGCGGCTTCGACCGCATCGGCGACCTGGTGCCGGTCTTCATCGAGCACGGCCTGACCACTCTTCAAGACGGCATCCAGGAAGGCTGACGGACATGGACTTCGCGTTCGACGCACGCACCGAGGAGCTGCGCGGCAAGCTGCTCGCCTTCATGGACGAGTACGTCTATCCGGCCGAGGCGGTGGCCGAGGAGCAGCGGGCCGCGCTGGCGTCCCCGTGGGACACGCCGGCCGTGGTCGGGGAGCTGAAGGCGCAGGCGCGCAGGCAGGGCCTGTGGAACCTCTTCCTCCCCGACGCCGAGCACGGCGCCGGACTCACCAACCTCCAGTACGCCCCGCTCGCCGAGATCACCGGCCGCTCCCCGCACCTGGCACCGACGGCCACGAACTGCGCGGCGCCCGACACCGGGAACATGGAGGTGCTGGCGCAGTTCGCCGACGACCAGCAGAAGAAGCAGTGGCTGGAACCGCTGCTGGCCGGTGAGATCCGCTCGGCGTTCGCCATGACCGAGCCGGACGTGGCCTCCTCGGACGCCACCAACATCACCACGCACATCGAGCGGGACGGCGACGAGTACGTCATCACGGGCCGCAAGTGGTACATCTCCGGTGCGATGAACCCGGACTGCAAGATCTTCATCGTGATGGGCAAGACGGACCCGGACGGCGAGGACATCCGCCGTCAGCAGTCCATGGTGCTGGTGCCCCGCGACACCCCGGGTGTCACGGTCAAGCGCGCGATGCAGGTGTTCGGCTACGAGGACCACTCCCACGGCGGCCACGCCGAGGTGATCTTCGACCACGCGCGCGTGCCGGTGTCCAACCTGATCGGCGAGGAGGGGGGCGGCTTCGCCATCGCCCAGGCCCGGCTCGGCCCCGGCCGGATCCACCACTGCATGCGGCTGATCGGCATGGCCGAGCGGGCGATCGAGCTGATGTGCCGACGGGCGGCGTCCCGTACGGCGTTCGGCAAGGCGCTGGCCCAGCAGGGCGTGGTGCACAACTGGATCGCCGACGCGCGCGTGACCGTCGAGCAGCTGCGGCTGCTGGTGCTGAAGACGGCCTGGCTGATGGACACCGTCGGCAACAAGGGCGCCCACACCGAGATCCAGGCCATCAAGATCGCCACGCCGCGTGCGGTCGTCGACATCATCGACCGGGCGATCCAGCTGCACGGCGCGGGCGGCGTCAGCCAGGACTTCCCGCTGGCGGAGCTGTACGCCAGTGCGCGGACGCTGATGATCGCCGACGGGCCGGACGAGGTGCACCAGCGGTCGCTGGCGCGGCGGGAGTTGAAGAAGTACCTGTAACCGGACGTGTGTAAGGGGCGGCCGCCTTTGCGGCCGCCCCTTACACGTGGGTCTCAGGGACGCAGTGCGCGCAGCAGCAGGTCGGCAAGGTGGTCGGCGACCTCCTGCGGGCTCATCGGGCCGTCGGGCCGGTACCAGGTCGACAGGTGGTGGACGGAGCCGAAGTGGTAGTCCACCACCAGGTCGGCCGGGGTCGCCTTCGAGAAGACGCCCGACTCCTGGCCCTCCTCGACGAGCGCACGGAAGCGTTCGTGGTAGCGCCGACGCTCGGCGCGCACCTGCTTGTTCTTCTCCGGGCTCAGGTGGTGCATCGAGCGGAAGAAGATCATCGCGTCGTCGAGGTTGTCGATGGTCGTGACGACGACGTCGGCGGCCGCGCCTCTGAGTCTCTTCTCGATGGGTTCGTCGGCGTCCGCGAACGCGTCGAGCCGCTCCTGCTGGACGCGCAGCACGCGCGCGTACACCTCGTGCAGGAGGTCGTCCTTGGAGCCGAAGTAGTGGTACAGCGCCCCCTTGGTGACGCCGGCCGCCTCCACGATCTCCTGCACCGAGGTGCGGTCGTAGCCCCGCTCGGCGAAGAGCCGGGTGGCGGCGGCGAGCAGCCGCTGCGGGACGGGCGTACCGTCACCGTCCATCGTCCTGGCCACTGTGCCGCCACCTGCCCTTCCGAGATGTCTGCCTGCTGTCTAGCCGTTGTCCACTCGGGAACGAAGTTCCCGCCGGAGGATCTTCCCACTAGCCGTCTTGGGCAAGTCGGGCAGGATCTCCACCTGCCGGGGATATTTGTAGGCCGCCAGTCTCTCCTTGCAGTACGCGGCGAGTGCGTCGGGGTCCGTTTCCGCACCCGGACGGAGGCTGATGTACGCCTTGACGGTCTCCCCGCGGTACCCGTCGGGCACCCCTACGACGGCCGCCTCGCGCACCGCCGGGTGGGTGTAGAGCACGTCCTCGACCTCGCGCGGCCACACCTTGAACCCGGACGCGTTGATCATGTCCTTCTTGCGGTCGACGACGTACAGCCAGCCCTCGGCGTCCATGAAGCCGATGTCGCCGGTGTGCAGCTCGCCGTCGGGGAAGGTCTCGGCGGTGGCCTCGGGGCGGCGCCAGTATCCGGGGACGACCTGCGGCCCTCGTACGAGGATCTCCCCCTGCTCGCCGAACGGCACCTCCTGCCCCAGGTCGTCGACGATCCGTACGACCGTCTCGGGCCCCGGCAGACCCACCGCGAGCGTCCCGGAGACCGGGTCGACGGGGGCCTCCAGGCCGGGCGGGACGGAGGCGCAGGGGGCGGTGCACTCGGTGAGGCCGTAGCCGTTGCGGATGTACGGCCCGAAGCCGGCCCGGAACTTCTCCACCAGGGCGGGCGGCAGCGGCGCGCCGCCGGAGGAGATCATCCGGAAGGAGGCGAAGTGGTCGCGGGTGACGCCCGGGTGGGCGGCCAGCGCCATGAAGGCGGTCGAGGGGCCGACGGTGTAGTGCGGCCCGTGCTCGGCGAACGCGTCGAGCACGACACCCGCCTCGAAGCGGTACGCCAGCACGAGCACGCCCGCGCTGTTGAGGCAGGCGGCGAGCTGGGCGACCATCCCGGTGATGTGGAACAGCGGCGCCATCGCGAAGTAGACGGGCGGGTCGGGCAGGTCCAGTCCGGTCCGCTGCCGCTCGGCGTTGTACATGATGTTGCCGTGCGTGTTGGTGGCTCCCTTGGGCGTGCCGCTGGTGCCCGAGGTGTAGCTGATCAGCGCGATGTCGGACGGACCGAGGTCGCGCCCCTGCGGCGCCTTGTGGCCGGCGCGGGCCACGCTCGTCAGGTCGTCGGTGTCGTCGGCCTGCGCGAGCCGCTCGAACGACAGCACGCGCGCGTCGTTGCGAGTCTGGAAATCCAACTCGCACCCGGTGAGCACGATCCGCACCGGCGAGTCGGCCGCTGTCTCGCGCAGATACGACTCCCAGGCCCGGTCGGAACAGATCAGCGCGGCCACGTCACCGTCCCGCAGGACGTGGGCGACCTCCCCCGACTTGTACATCGGGTTGACGGGCACGACGACCGCCCCCGCCTTCCAGGCACCCAGCAGGGCGAGCACGAAGTGCGGGGAGTTCTGCAGCAGGATCGCCACGCGGTCGCCGCGCTCCAGACCGCGGGCGGCCAGGTGCCCGGCGACCGAGTCGCTGAGCTCGTCGACCTCGCGGTAGGTCAGTCGGCCGTCGAAGTAGGCGAGGAAGACGCGCTCGGGGGTGTCGACGGCGGCCCGGCGCAGGGCGTGCGCCGGTGAGTCGTCCGGCGTTATCGGCGCACGCTGGGCGTCGGTGAGCAGGGCGAGCCAGGGCTTGGCGGAGTAGCGGGAGGGTTCGGTCACCGGCTCGCCTCCCACTTCTGCTGGAGGTGGTTCATGTTGCTCAGCCAGCGGTCGGGCTCGGCGGCCCGCGCCTGGTAGTACCCGGCGACCTCGGGGTGCGGCAGGATCAGGAACCGGTCCTCCTCCATGCCCTTGAACAGGGCGGCCGCGACATCCTCCGGCGCGATGGCGGTCGGCTTGAGCACCAGGTCACCGGCGGTTCCGGTGGCGGCGAGCATGTCGGTACGGACACCCTGCGGGCAGATGGCGTGCACCTTGATCCCTCGGTGCCGGTACGTCAGCGACAGGTACTCGGCGAAGGCGTACGCGCCGTGCTTGGTGACGGCGTAGGGCGCGGCCCCGATCATGGTGAGCAGCCCGGCGGCGGAGACGGTGGAGACGAACCGCCCGCTGCCGCGCTCCAGCCACTCCGGGAGCAACTCGCCCGCGGCACGCACATGGGCCATGACGTTGACGTCCCAGGACAGCGCCCAGGCCTTGCCGTCGGCGAGGTCCGCCACATCGGGCCCACCGAAGGCGACACCGGCGTTGGCGCAGTAGACGTCGACGGTGCCGCCGAGGGCCGCACGGGCGTCAGCGACGATCGCGGAGGCGTCCCCGGGGACCGCGGTGCCCCCGATCTCGTCGGCGACCGCCTGAGCCTTGTCGGCATCCAAGTCGTTGACGACGACCCGAGCCCCTTCGGCGGCGAAGCGGCGGGCAAGGGCAGCTCCGATACCGCCCCCGGCCCCCGTGACGACTACCCCAGCACCCTGCACGGCGTCCACCATTGGTCTCCTTCGACTGCGGCTCGACAAGACATCAGACTAACCGGTCGGTATGTTGCTGGGAAGGGCGACCGCCACGCCACCAGGGACGCGGGACTGCACCTACCTGCGGCTCCGCCGCGTGGGCGCGACAAGCCACGATTCACCCGCATCTTCCCCGCAACCTGCGAGAGCAATACCGTGCCCCCCATGCGCCTATCCAGACGAGCTCTCCTCGCGGCGACAACGGCAGCAGCAGCCGTACCTTCGGCAGCATCGGCGTCCGAGCGCCACACGCAATTGCGCACCGGCTTCGAGCGGCTCGCAGCCGACGGTTACTCGGTCCTCGAAGGCCAGAAGGTCGGAATCGTCACCAACCCCACCGGCGTGACCCGAGACGTCCGCCACATCGTAGACGTCATGCACGCCGACGAAAGGGTGAACCTGGGGGCCGTCTTCGGCCCCGAACACGGCTTCCGCGGCACCGCCCAGGCCGGCGGCTCCGAAGGCCGCTACGACGACCCGGCGACCGGCCTCCCGGTCTACGACACGTACCTCAAGAGCGGCCGTCCCCTCGCCGACATCTTCACCGCCTCCGGCGTCGACACGGTGGTCTTCGACATCCAGGACGTGGGCGCCCGCTTCTACACCTACATCTGGACGCTCTACGACTGCATGGAGGCGGCCCAACTGGCGGGCAGACGCCTCGTGGTCCTGGACCGCCCGAACCCGGTGACCGGACGAGCGGCGCAGGGCCCGGTGCTCCACAAGGAGTTCGCGACCTTCGTGGGCCGACAGCCCGTCTCCCAGGCGCACGGCATGACGGTCGCCGAGCTGGCCCGACTGTTCAACGAGGAGTTCCTCACCACCCCGGTCCCCCTGGAGACCGTATGGATGACGGGCTGGCGGCGGTCCGACTTCTTCGACGCCTCGGGCCTGCCCTGGGTGCCGCCGAGCCCGAACATGCCGACCCCGGACACGGCCCTCGTGTACTCCGGGACCTGTCTCTTCGAGGGCACGAACCTCTCGGAGGGACGCGGCACCACCCGCCCCTTCGAACTGCTGGGCGCGGAGGGCATCGACGGACGCTGGGCGGCGACGGCCAACGAACTCGGCCTTCCCGGCGTGCGCTTCAGGGAGGCGTACTTCGCGCCCACGTTCTCCAAGTTCCAGGGCAAGACCATCGGCGGTGTGCAACTCCACGTCCACGACCGCGCCGCGTACGACCCCGTCCGCACCGGAATCGCCCTGCTGGTGACCGCCAAGAAGGTCTGGAGCGGCTTCGCCTGGCGCGCCGACAACTGGATCGACAAGCTCACCGGTTCCACCCGGGTACGGACGATGATCGACGCCGGCGCGAGTGCCGACGAGGTGGTGGCGGGCTGGCAGCAGGAGCTGGCGGCGTTCCGGCGGATGCGCAAGGAGTACCTGCTGTACAAATGAGCGCCCCACTGATGGGTGACGACGTATGGCCTTTCCCGCCCGCCGGCAGGACGATGCGCCCGTATCGCACCACTTCGGGGGACGAGGGGGCCTGTCATGGCGGATCCGGCAGTGAGCGTGACTCCCTACTGGGAGCTGACCTTCGACGCGGACGGGGATCCGGACGCCCGCCGACGGGACCGGCTGCTGGACGGCGTGACGCGCAAGGGCGTGCGCGATCTGATCGTCTTCGCGCACGGCTGGAACAACGACCGCTCGGGCGCGACCCGGCTCTACGACGGCTTCTTCGCGCCGATCCCGCGGCTCGTCCCCACGGCGAAGATCGGGTACGTGGGCGTGGTCTGGCCGTCGATGCGGTTCTCCGACGAGCCGATCCCTGACTTCCCGCGGGCGTTGGCGGCCGAGATGCCCCGTCGGCCGGCGCTCGACAAGGACACGCGGCACGCGCTGCTGGAGACGTTCCCGGGGCGGGCGACCGTGATCGACCAGATCGCGCGGATGCTGGACCAGCAGCCGCGCGAGGAGGCCGAGTTGGAGGAGTTCGGGCGGCTGGTGCGGATGCTGGTGGACGTCGTGCCGCCCGGTCCGCAGGCGCTGTTCGCGGCGGACACGCTGTGCGAGGGGGTGCCGCAGGACTCGCCGGACATGCTCTCGGGATCCGTCGCGGCCGCGTGCAAGGAGTTCGCGCAGGCGCTGACGTTGCTGGAGTCGCCCGACGGGGCGCCGGACGGCGCGGCCTCCTTCTCGTTGCCGAACCCGTGGGAGGGTGCGCACGAACTGCTGCGGCAGGCGACGTACTACGCCATGAAGCGGCGCGCGGGGACAGTCGGTGAGCGCGGGCTGGGCCGGGTGATCGGGCAACTGGCCGCGCGGGAGCCCGAGGTGCGGGTGCATCTCGTGGGGCACAGCTTCGGCGCGCGGCTGGTGTCGTTCGCACTGCGCGGGCTGCCGAAGGGGGTGCGCACGGTGAAGTCCGTGACGCTGCTCCAGGGCGCCTTCTCGCACTACGCGTTCGCGTCGCGGCTGCCGCACGACGCCCGTGCGGGCGGGGTCCTGGAAGGCCAGCACAAGCGTATCGACGGGCCGCTGGTGTGCTGCTACTCGCGGCACGACTCGGCCCTGTCCACGATGTACCCGCTGGCCTCCCGCATGGCGGGGGACGCGCGCGGGGTCGCGGCCCAGGGGATCGGCCGGATGCTGGGCGACAAGTGGGGTGCGCTGGGGCACGACGGGGTGCAGGCGGTGCCGGGGACGAAGTCTCTGAAGCTGGCCGACGCGCTGGAGGGGAAGCTGCCCACCTCGGGGTGCGTGAACATCGACGCGGCGGCGGTCGTCAGGCGTGGCGGGGCACCGGCGGGAGCGCACAGCGACATCGTGCACCGGGAGCTGGCGCAGGTGGTGCTGGCGGCGGGCCGCGTCAAGTGACCCGCCGCCGGCAACCCGTCCCCGTTGGGACGTGATCACCGGTGTGACGTGATCACCGGTGTGAAGTGAACTCCACGACCTGCTGATACGTCGGCCGGTTCTGCCAGCTGATCCTGCCGTGCTTGATGCCGCCCAGGGTGCGCTGGACGATCGAGTCTGCGCACCACTGGTCGCCCGCCGAGCACTGGTCGTCGCCCGGGTAGACCTGGGCGGCGGTCTTGCCGGCCGCCTCCTTCAGGGTGCTGATGAGGATGTCCCGGCAGGCGCTGAGGCTGCCCCCGCCGCAGTACTTCCGGTCGAGCGGACCCTGGACCGGCTCACCGAGCACGGCCCGGATGTCCTTGTCGACATAGCTCCACCAGCCGTACTGGAAGGAGCTTCCGGCGTGCGAGCCGGTCGGGCCGTGCCCGGCCGACGGGGACTCGTCGATGGGCAGGTTGTTCGTCATCGCGGCGTACAGCTCGCTGCCGAGGCCCGGCTCGAACTCCGCCTTCACCAGCAGCGGCCACCACGCGTCCAGGATGCGGATCGCGTCGGCGTCGGCGTACTTCTTCGAACCCGCGGACGTCTCGGTGCGCTTGCCGCCCGCCGACAGCCACGTCTGGAGTTTGCTCACGGCCGCCGCGGCCGCCGAGTCGGTCACCGTGGAGCTGGTGACGACCTTGAGCAGGTCCGGCAGTACGTCCTCGGCCCGCAGGTCGGCCAGGCCCGCGTCGGCCATCGCCTTCACCAGCGAGGCTCGGGTCACGCCGCCCGCGTCGACCAGTTCCCTGACCCGGTTCTCCAGCAGGTTGCCGCGGTGGACCGAGCCGTCGCCCCAGGGAGCGGTCGTGTAGTCCTTGGCCTGCTTGTTGTTCCAGGAGATGTAGTAGTCCTGGTCGAGGGAGTTGGGGTGCGCCGAGGCAGGCGTGTACTGGGCCGTGTTGGTCGCCGGGTCCCACCCCCGCCACTCGTACGCCGACTGCGCCCACACCGGGAACTCCGCGTCGACGCCGGTCGCCCGGACCGGGTTGTCGCCGCTGTTGTAGTAGGCGGTGTGCTCGGAGTCGGCGTAGAACCAGTTGAACGTGTAGTTGATGTGCCGCGCCGCCTCCTGGAAGTCCTCGGGGCCCTTGACGTAGTCCGGGTCGTTCAGCATCTGGAAGCCGATGATCGAGTCGGCCTCGTGCAGGTAGGACGAGCGCAGGGTCGTGTAGGCGACCTTCTTGCCGCCGACGGTCGCGCGGTGCGTGACGGGTCCGTACTTCGTGCGCCAGACCCGCATCGTGTACGAGCCCTCGGGGGTGCTGTCGGCGGTCGTCGGTTTCCAGGCGTTCTTCTGCTCGACCTTCTCCATCGCGGTGCAGGTGCCGCGGTAGAGGTAGTGGTGGTCGTCCTGGCACAGCTCGACGGCGTAGGTGTCGATGATGTCCTGGCCGGAGGTGGTGGCGCTCCACGAGTAGTCCTGGCCGCGGCCGAGCTCGACGTACATGCTCAGGCCGGCGAAGGAGGCGCCGCGTGCGCTGATGCCCGGGCCCTGGATCTCCTGGAGCAGGAGCAACTGGGGCGCGAAGTAGCCGGTCTGCGGGCCGAAGACGGCGACCGGGTGGCCGCTCGCGGTGTGCTCGCCGCTCACCACGAGGGCGTTGGACATGCCCCGCCTGGCCGAGGTCATGGCGGTCGCGGCGGCCGTGGTGGAGGCGCTGGTCGCGGCTGTGCCGGCCGCGCTGCCCGTACGGTCGTACACGAGCTGCTCCTCGGTCACCGATCCGGCGTCGGGCAGGGCCTCGCCCTGCGGGTCGGCGGGCTTGGTGGCGTACGGGAAGCTCTTGTCGTGGACGGTGACGACCGCCTCGGGGTCGTTGCGCTCGCGGAACGACTCCCACAGCTTCGTGCCCTCGGCCACGCCGTACTTCTCCTGGGCGGCCAGCAGGGAGATCGCGTTGTTGACCTCGCCGCCGCCTCCGGAGCCGAACAGGGCGCCGATGACGGAGCCCAGCGCGACCAGGTCGGTGATCTTGAAGTGCTCGATGGTGCCGGCGTTGGTGACGGAGTCCTTGTGGCCGGTCAGGACGTACTCGCCGGGGAAGTAGCGGCCGCTGTCGGAGGCGTCGATGTAGGCGTTGATGCCGTCGAGGTAGGCCTTGGCGTCGGCGAGGGCCAGCTGTCCGCGTTCGCCGTTGGTGGCGACGGCGTTGTCGATCTGGGCCTGCAGATCGGCTTCGGTGTAGGGCGCGTGGCGCCAGAACTGCTGCTCCAGGCCCTGGTTGGAGACCGCGCCGCCCGCGAAGGAGGTCAGCCGGCCGCGTCCGACGTGCCGGAAGACGTCCATCAGCCACAGCCGGTCCTGGGCGGCCGCATAGCCGGCGCCGAACTCCGTGCCGTATCTGGTGGTACCGGTGATGTGCGGCACACCCGTCTTCTTGTCGCGGACGATCGTCACGTCGCCGCGCCCGGCGGGATTGACGGTGGAGGCGACTTGGTCGGAGGGGACACCGAACGAGGCATCGTTGAAGAAGGAGTTGATCGTCGCGTTGGTGAGGCCGGAGTAGCCCTTGGCCAGGTTGGCGTACGGGCCCAACTGGTCCGAGGCATGCTCGGGCATGGCTCCGAAGGCCTGGTTGAGCAGGATCTGGGCGAGGGTGGCGTTGCCGTTCTGCCCCGGCGGCAGGATGTCGGAGCACTGCTTGCCGCAGTGGTCGTTCGCGGCCGTCGCCTCCGCCGCCGCTGCCTCGGGCGTGCCCACCGCTTGGGAAAGAGGTGACAAAAGACCGGCAATCAGCGCGCATACGGATGCCGTCTTCAGGAACCCGGGGAATCTGCCGGGAGTTCTCAGTCTGGACAGGGCGTTACGGGGGATACGCCGTGGCATGGCAGCTCCTACCGACGAGGGGGGGCCGGGACGTTACCGGCGGTATCCCCGGGATTGAAGATGAACATGCGTCACTTTTTGGAGTCACCAGGACTCGCTATGGAGGTCATCGGAAATCGGATGGAGCCGAATCGCTTGTCGATACGTCTATTCGTCAACGTCGCGCGAAGTCCGTGCGGCGACGCCGAAGTGACCGAAGTACAGGTGCAGATGTGACGGAGGTGCAGGGCGATGGCCGGTTTCCGGAGTCTGGCGAGACAGGTGCGAGATACGCGGTGCGATCTGGCGCTGCGGCGCTACTCGCTGCGTAAGTGCCTGGAGCGGTTCGCTCCTTACGGGCACAGGGCGACCTGGGACCACTTGTGCTCCCGGGCGGGATTCGGTCCGGAGGACCGCTCCCCCGATCCTGCGCGGCTCGTGGCCGCGTTGGACGAGCTGGAAGAGGCGCGTTCGGTCTGGCTGGCCTATGAGGTCGAGTTCGCCGAGCGGCGCAAGAAGGAAAAGCACGACGGACTGCGCAGGCCGGGCAGCGTGGACGACTGGCACCGGCTGACCTGGGGCGGTTTCGGAGTCGCCTGGTGCGACAACCCCCGGGTCCACCCGCACGAACCGCTGGCCGAGGTGCTGCGCCGACTGATCTCCGCGCTGGAGCGCGATCCGGGCTCGGAGTGCCCGGTGTGCGGCGGGGAGCGGCTGATCTGGATGTACGACCTGGCCCATGAACCGTCGTCGGGCCCGGTCTGCACGGACTGCGGAATCGTGGTGCCGCGTCCGATTCTCACGCCGGAAGCGCTCGCGGCATCGCGGCGCGAACGGCGGCTGCTCATGTCCGCCTAGTACGACGGGGGTGCGCCGGGGATGCCGCACCCCCTCTTGTATGCGTAGGGTTCCCCGCTTTCTCCGCCCGCCGTTGTCAGTGGTGACTGGCACCATCGAGACATGATCCAGGTGTGTCTCAACGGGCCCCGAGGGGCCGGTGACGGTGCCGCGGTGCCGCTCTCGCCGGAGGCGCTGGCCGACTCCGCGGCCGAGGCGGTCGCGGCCGGAGCCACGGACATCCATGTCCACGCCAAGACTCCCTGCGGACAGGACAGTCTGTCGCCGCGCGTGCTCGCGCCCACGCTGGAGGCGATACGGGCCCGGGTGTCGGTGCCGGTCGGGGTGACGACGGGCGCCTGGGCGGAACCCGACCCTGTGGCCCGGGTGCAGCATGTCCGGAGCTGGACGGTGCTGCCGGACCACGCCTCGGTCAACTGGCACGAGGAGGGTGCCGAGGCCGTGGCCGCGGCGCTGATCGAGCGGAACATCGGCGTGGAGGCCGGCATCTGGTCCGGCACGGACGGGGCGGCGCGGTTCGCCGCCTCACCGCTGGGGCCGAGGGTGCTGCGGGTGCTGGTGGAGGTGACGGACCCCTCCGCGGAGACGGCCGAGGAGAGCGCGCGTGCGCTGCTCGCCGACCTGGGCTCGACGTTCGACCGCCCCGTGCTGCTGCACGGGGAGGACGGCGGGGCGTGGCCGGTGCTGAGGCTGGCGGGGCGGCTGGGGCTGGCGACGCGCATCGGCCTGGAGGACACGCTGGTCCTGCCGGACGGGGAACGGGCCGTGTCCAACGCTCAGTTGGTGGCCGAGGGCCTGGTCCAGTACGGGTGGGCCCAGCGCTCGTCGTAGGGCAGCGCGAGGAGTTCGGCGCGGATCGCGAGGTCGGGCTCGCCCTGGGCGCGGAGGCGGGCGGGGGCGTGTGCGGTCAGCCAGGACTGGAGTTCGGCGACGACGGGGGCCTCGTCGTCGTGATCCCACCAGCGCAACGGCGCGGCGTCGGAGTCCAGGTCGTACAGCCACGTCGCCGCGCAGCTCGCGAGGTGGGCGTCGGCGACAGGACCGCTGCCCCAACGGTCGAGCAGCGGCGTCATGGTTCCGAGGATCATCGCGCAGGTCTCGAACACATCGGCCACGGGGTACGGCGGCTCGGACGCCGTGAGAACGTCCTGCCACCAGGCGTACACGAACGCCTCGACGGCGGCCGCCTGCTCGGCGGGCCAGGCGCGCCAGTCGACCCGGCTCCACCCGTGGTGTCCCCAGCCGACGCCGTCCAGTGTGCCCTCGGCCATCGCATGCGCGGCCTGCGGCAGAAGCCGCCGCATCACGGCGGCGTGGTCCTCGAAGTGGCCGGGGACCTTGAAGACGAACCTGCCGACCAGACCGGCGGGCACGCGCGTGTACGGCGTGCGCAGATACGCCGTCTCCTCCGGGAGAAAGCACCGCTCACAGCCGGTCTCGGAGGGGCTGGCGAAGCCGTTGAAGACGGTGTCGATGTCCGCGAGGGCGGCGTCGAGGGAGGGCGAGGACATGGAGGGTCGTCCCGTCAGGACTCCGTGCGCGGCGGCGGGCCGCCGGCCGAAGATCGCGACGATACCAGCCGCTAATCCGCTCGCTCCAGCCCTTTCCCGTCCGGACAGTTGGGGGCGATGAAACCCGGCCCGAGTCCCTGAAGGAGCCCCTCATGTCGACGCTGCGCGTCACCGCCGAAGTGCTGACCGTCCACGAGCATCCGAACGCCGACGCCCTCGAACTGGCCCAGGTGGGCCTGTACCGGGCCGTCGTCGCCAAGGGCGCGTACCGCAGCGGTGAGGCCGCCGTGTACATCCCCGAACAGTCCGTGCTGCCGGCCGGGCTGATCGAGGAGCTGGGGCTGACCGGGCGGCTCGCGGGGAGCAGGTCCGACCGGGTCAAGGCGGTGCGGCTGCGGGGCGAGCTGTCGCAGGGGATCGTGTGCCGTCCGAAGGCGCTGGCCGACGTGGATCTGGAGCGGGCGGCCGTGGAGGGCACCGACTTCACCGAGGCGCTCGGGATCACCAAATGGGTGCCGCCGATCCCGCCCACGATGTCCGGTGACGTGGAGTCGGCGCCGGATCTGCTGCCGTGGGTCGACATCGAGAACATCCAGCGCTACCCCGACATCTTCGCTCCGGGTGAGCCGGTGGTGCTGACCGAGAAGCTGCACGGGTCGGCGTGCCTGCTGACGTATGTCGCCGACGAGGAGCGGGTGTACGTGTCCTCCAAGGGCTTCGGCGCGAAGTCGCTGGCGCTGAAGGAGGAGCCGCGGAACCTGTACTGGCGCGCGGTGCGGGGGCACGGTGTCGCCGAGGCGGCGGCCCGGATCGCCGAGCGGCTCGGGGCTCGGCGGGTCGGGATCTTCGGGGAGGTGTTCGGGGCGGGCGTGCAGGACCTGAACTACGGGGCCGACGGGCGCCGGGAGACGTTGGGGTACGCCGCTTTCGACGTGTCTGCCGACATCGACGGGCAGGTGCGGTGGCTGGACGCGGCCGAGGTGCTGGAAGGCGAACTGCCCCTGGTGCCGCGCCTGTTCGAGGGGGCGTTCGACATCGAGCGGGTGCTGGAGGTCGCCACGGGGCGGGAGACGGTCTCGGGGCGGGGGCTGCATCTGCGCGAGGGCGTGGTGATACGGCCGGCTGCCGAGCGGTACAGCGCGGTCACCGGCGGGCGGGCGATCGCGAAGGCGGTGAGTCCGGCCTATCTGACGCGCAAGGGCGGGACCGAGTACGAGTGACGTGGTGCCGCTGGGCCGGTAGAGCTTCCCAGCGGCTGCTCACCCACGGCCGTCCCCGGCCTCCTGTCCCTGCCCGCCGGCCCTCTCGGCGCCGTTCCCCTTCCGGCGCCCCCTCCCTTGTTCCACCATCAGTCGGGAACCCGCGTGGCGCTGGCCGAAGGCGTCGTCCGGGTTGGAGAGGACGCAGGTCTCGAGCGACAGGCAGCCGCAGCCGATGCAGTCGGTCAGGTGGTCGCGGAGGCGGTTGAGCTGCTTGATGCGCTCCTCCAGCTCCGAGCGCCAGGCCTCCGAGAGGCGTGCCCAGTCCTCGTGGGTGGGGGTGCGCTCCTCGGGGAGTTCGGCGAGGGCCTCGCGGATCGTGGCCAGGGGGATGCCCACGCGTTGCGCGGCCCGGACGAAGGCCACCCGGCGCAGGGTGTCACGGGTGTAGCGGCGCTGGTTGCCGGACGTACGACGGCTGCTGATCAAGCCCTTGGACTCGTAGAAGTGCAGGGCGGAGACGGCGGCGCCGCTGCGGGCGGCGACCTGGCCGACCGTGAGTTCGTGGATCTTCTCGGGGATCTGGGGCACGTCCCCCAACCTACCTATCGCGACTCGGCCCCGGACCGTTGACAGAGCCTTCCCGGCCTAGCATGCTAAGCAGTCGCTTAGGCATGAGGCTTGGACATACGCGACGCGAGAGGCCTGGACATGGCAGAGCCGAGGATCTTCACCTCCGCCGACGACCTGAAGGCGGCGGTGGGAGAGCAGCTGGGGTACACCGACTGGCTGGAGGTCGACCAGAAGCGGATCGATCTGTTCGCGGAGGCCACCGGCGATCACCAGTGGATCCACATCGATCCCGAGAAGGCCGCCGCGGGCCCCTTCGGGACCACGATCGCCCACGGCTACCTCACGCTGTCGCTGCTTCCGCTCTTCGGACCCCAGCTCATCGCGGTCGAAGGCGTGAAGATGGGCGTCAACTACGGGACGAACAAGGTTCGCTTCCCCGCCCCCGTACCGGTCGGCTCGCGGCTGCGCGCCACCGCCACCATCACCGGCGTCGAGGACGTGACCGGCGGCATCCAGGTCACCGTCGCCTTCGCCGTGGAACGCGAGGGCGGGGACAAGCCCGTGTGCGTCGCCGAGTCGGTGTCCCGCTACTACCTCTGAGCCGGGCAGTGGGCTACTTCGCCCCCACCATCCGCAGCACGAGGTCGGCGTCCAGCGCGCCGACCTCGTCGGGCGTCCAGGGGCCGTCGACGTTGAACCAGCGGGCCACGTCGATGCAGAGCGACATGACGGCGAGGGTCGTGCCCTTCACGTCCAGCACGTCGAAGTCACCGGCCGCCACACCGTCCTCGATGATCCCGCGCACCTCGGCGTCGCACTGCCGGCGCAGGGCGAGGATCTCGGCGCGGGCGTCCGGGCCGAGCGAGTCCAGCTCGTACTGCACGACGCGCGCGGTCGTACGCCCCCCGGCGTGCCAGCGGACGAAGGAGCTCACCGCGTCGGCGAGCCGCTCGGCCGGGGTGCCCTCGCGGCGGGCCGCGGTCCGCAGGATGTCGAGGGCCTTGGCGTGGCCGATGCTGCTGATGCGGTGGAGGAGCTCTTCCTTGGTCTTGTAGTGGATGTAGAGCGCGGCCGGGCTCATGCCGGCGCGGCCCGCGATGTCACGGGTCGTCGTGGCGTGGTAGCCGCGCTCGGCGAAGGCCTCCACGGCGGCGACCAGCAGCCGCCGGGCCGCGTCGGGCGTGACCTCACCCCACGCCGACGTCTCGCCGCCGGCCGTCTCCTCCGCCGTACTCATCGCTCACTCGCCCCTCTCGCCCGCCCGTCACCCACCACCGCCCTAACGGAGGCCCTTCGGGCCACACCTTTTCATCGGGCGAGCCCCCACCATACCGCCGATGCTGAGCGAGCGCTTAGTGAGTCCGGTCGGAGGCGGCCGTACGAGGTGAGGCCTTCTCGTAGGGGTCGTGGTCGGCGAGCAGCTTCTCCAGCCGCGCCTGGTCGACCCGGCTGACGATCTGCCCGGCCTCCTGGCGGTCCCGGATGACCTTGGCGAGGGTGAACGCGGAGGTCACCAGGTAGAGGACGGCGATCGCGAGGAAGCCGCGCACCCAGGCGTTGGCGTTCAGCTGGTAGATGCCGATGGCGGTGGCGGCCATGGCGACCGCGAAGGAGGCCACGGCCTGCCCGTAGAACGCCGCCGTGCTCTGCTGCTTGACCGGTGTGTCACTCATGGGGAACAGGGTCGGCGACGGTGGCGCCGGCCACATCCGCCGAAGTACTCAGACGCGTACTCAGAACGCCGAAACGCCCGTCAACGCCCGCCCGATGACCAGCTTCTGGATCTGGCTCGTGCCCTCGTAGAGGGTCATCACCCGGGCGTCGCGCAGCAGCTTGCCCGCCGGGTACTCGTCGATGTAGCCGTAGCCGCCGAAGACCTGAAGGGCGTTGTTGGCGGCGCGGACGGCGGCCTCCGAGGCGAAGAGTTTGGCCTTGGAGGACTCGACGGCGAAGGGCAGCCCGCGGTCGATCAGGTCGGCGACGCGCCAGGTCAGCAGGCGGGCCGCGTCCACGTCGACGGCGATGTCGCTGATCAGCTCCTGGACGAGCTGGTGCTGGGCGATGGGCTTGCCGAACTGCTCGCGTTCACCGGCGTACCGGACGGCCGCGTCCAGCGCGGCCTGGGCTATGCCCACGCACCCCGCGGCGACCGACATCCGCCCCTTGGCCAGGGCGGACATCGCGACCGAGAAGCCCTTGCCCTCCTCCCCCAGCATGGCCGCCGCGGGCACCCGTACGTCCTCGAGGACCAGCTCGGCGGTGGCCTGGCCGCGCAGGCCGAGCTTGCCGTGGATGGTGCGGCGGGTCAGGCCGGGGGCGCCGGTGGGGACCAGGAAGGCGGAGACGCCCTTGTGGCCGGGCGCGTCGGTGGAGCGGGCGAAGAGCAGGACGACGTCGGCCCACGTGCCGTTCGTGATGAACATCTTGGTGCCGTTGATGACGTAGTCGTCGCCGTCACGGACCGCGCGGGTGGCCAGGTTGCCGGCGTCGGATCCGGTGCCCGGTTCGGTCAGGCCGAAACAGCCGACCAGTTCGCCCGCGGTGAGCCCCGGCAGCCAGCGGCGCCTGTGCTCCTCGCTCCCCCAGGCGGCGATCGTCTTGGCGACCAGGCCGAGCGAGACCGACACGATCCCGCGCACCGAGGAGTCGCCCCGGCCCAGTTCCTCCGTGACCAGGCAGTACGCGAGATGGTCGCCGCCCGAGCCGCCGTACTCCTCGTCGATCGTCAGACCGAGGAAGCCGACCTCGCCGAGCTTCTTGACGATCGAGCGGTCCACCTCCTCGGCACGGTCCCACGCGACGACGTTCGGGGCGATCTCGCGGTCCACGAAGTCCCGGGCGAGCCGTCGGACGGCGATCTGTTCCTCGCTGAGCTCCAGGTTCATGCCGAGTCACCCCACAGACAGCGGCCACCGAGGGCCGTCCATTGAAAGCCGTACATTTAAATTAGCACTGCTAGTTTCCGTTGGGCAGCCCTACTATGTGCGCCATGGCCCGACCGCGCAAGCCCCTCCTCAGCTACGACCGGATCGTCGAGACGGCGCGCGAACTCGTGGACGGGGAGGGCCTCGCGGCCTTCTCAACCCGCCGGCTCGCCGCCGAACTGGGCGTGAGCGGGCCGTCCCTGTACAACCACTTCCGCACCAAGGACGAGATCCTGGAGGCGGTCGCCGACTCGGTCAGCGCGCAGGTCGACCTGTCGATGTTCGAGGACGGCCGGGACTGGCGGACCGCGCTGCACGACTGGGCCGTCTCCTACCGGGCCGCCCTGCGCGACCACCCGAACATCGTCCCGGTCCTCGCCCAGGGCCCCGGCCGCCGCCCCGCCGGTCTCCGCCTCGCCGACGCCGTCTACGGCGCGATGGTCCACGCGGGCTGGCCGCCGGCGCAGGCCACGTCCATCGGCGCGCTGATGCGGTACTTCATCATGGGCTCGGCGCTCGGCTCGTTCGCCGGCGGCTTCGTGGACGACGCGAGCGCGTACGACCCCGCCGACTACCCCCACCTCGGACAGGCCCACCTCCTCGCCGAGCAGCAGGAGAAGATCGACGAGCGGGCCTTCGAAACCGGGCTCGCGGCGCTGCTGGACGGGCTGGCCCGGCAGTACGAGCAGGTCGGGCGGGCCGGCTGACACCGGCTGGGAACCTTTCGGTGAGCGCCGAAGTGTCCGTGCCCCATCCTGGGACGCATGGCCACCAAGGACCCCCAGGCACCGCACCTCGCCCGGCTCGCCGCGCTCATCGCCGACGAGACCCGGGCCGCCTGCCTGCTGGCGCTGCTCGACGGGCGGGCGTGGACGGCCGGTGAGCTGGCGCGGCATGCCGGGGTCGCCGCGTCCACGCTGAGCGAGCATCTGGGCAAGCTGGTGGCGGGCGGGCTGCTCACCGAGGAGCGGCAGGGACGGCACCGGTATGTCCGGCTGGCCGACGCGCGGGTCGCCCAGCTGGTGGAGGACCTGGCCGCGCAGGTCACCCCGGCAACGGCCGTACGGCCGCGGAATCTACGGGAGTCCAGCGCGGGGTCCGCCATGGCGCGTGGGCGCACCTGCTACGACCATCTCGCCGGGCGGCTCGGCATCGCGGTCACCGACGCGCTGACCGTGCGCGGGCTCTTGCGGCAGGACACCGGGTTCGCTCTCACGGACGCGGGGCTGGGCTGGTTCGACTCCGCCGGGATCCACCTCGAACGCACCGGGCGTCGGCCGCTTGCCCGAGCCTGTCTCGACTGGACGGAACGCCGGCCTCACCTGGCCGGTGTCGCGGGCGCGGCCCTGTGCCGGCATGCGCTGGATGCGGGGTGGTGCGTGCGGATCGGGTCGGAGCGGGCGGTGAAAGTGACTCCGTCGGGGGAGCGGGCTCTGGGGGAGCTCCTGGGTATCGAGGCGGGGGCGTTGTGGTGAGGCGGGCGGCTACGGGGGTGGGTGGTTGTGTTGTGTGCCGAGTGCGGGTGCGTGGGGGCTTGTCGCGCAGTTCCCCGCGCCCCTGGGTCGGCTGCAGCCGACGCCGTTGAACAGGCACCACACGCCCCATCGTCCCGTCCGAAATCCGCGAGCCCTCGCCCACCCTCCCCTCCTAGCCTCTGGAGCATGATGAACGCCTCCCCTGCGCGCCGTACCGAACTGCTCGCCGCCGGTGCCGCCACCCTCACCGTCGTCCTGTGGGCCTCCGCCTTCGTCTCCATCCGCAGTGCGGGTGAGGTGTACTCGCCGGGTGCGCTCGCGCTGGGGCGGCTGCTCGTCGGTGCTTTGGTGCTGGGGGTCATATGCCTCATCCGGCGCGAGGGGCTGCCCCCTCGGGCCGCCTGGCCCGGGATCGCGATATCGGGGCTGCTGTGGTTCGGGTTCTACAGCGTCGTGCTGAACTGGGGCGAGCAGCAGGTGGACGCCGGTACGGCGGCGCTCGTGGTGAACATCGGGCCCATCCTGATCGCGCTGCTGGGCGCCCGGCTGCTCGGTGACCCGATGCCGCCGCGGCTGCTGGCCGGGATGGCGGTGTCGTTCGCCGGTGCGGTGACCGTGGGGCTGTCGATGTCGGGCGGGGGCGGTTCGTCCGTGCTCGGGGTGGTGCTGTGTCTGCTCGCCGCGGTCGGGTACGCGGGCGGTGTCGTGGCGCAGAAGCCGGCGCTCGGCCATGCGAGCGCGCTCCAGGTGACGACGTACGGGTGCCTGGTCGGCGCGGTCCTCTGCCTGCCGTTCACCGGACAGCTGATCGGCGAGGTGGCCGACGCGCCCCTGTCCGCCACGCTCAACATGGTCTATCTGGGCGTCTTCTCGCTGGCCCTCGCCTTCACCACGTGGGCGTTCGCCCTGGCCCGCACGACGGCCAGCCGTATGGGCGCGACCACGTACGCGGTGCCCGCGCTGGTCGTGCTGATGTCGTGGCTGGCGCTGGGCGAGGTGCCGGGGCCGCTCACGCTGGCGGGCGGGGCGCTGTGTCTGGCGGGGGTCGCCGTGTCGCGGTCCCGGACGCGGTCCGCCCGGGTCGTGGCTGCGGCGCCACGACCCGAGCAGGCTCGCGAGTCAGCGTGAACGCGCCCTGTCCGCAAGGACCTTGATGGAGAGCAGGGCGATCACCGAGAGGCCGATGATGTAGCCGGAGACGGCCATCGAGGTACCCGTGGCCTCCAGCAGCAGCACCATGATGAACGGGGCGAGGCCGCCGCCGAGCACGGCCGCGATCTGGTAGCCGAGGGAGGCACCGGTGTAGCGCATCTCGGGCGTGAACAGTTCGGCGAACAGGGCCGCCTGGGGGCCGTACATGATGCTGAGGAAGCAGCTCGCGACGAACGTGCCGACCGCCAGCCACAGCAGTGAACCGGTGTCGATCAGCAGGAACAGCGGTACGGCCCACAGGGCGATACCGGCCGCGCCGATCGCGTAGACGCGGATGCGGCCGACCTTGTCGGAGAGCGCGGCCGCGGCCGGGATCAGCACCAGCTGGGTGAGGCTGATGCAGAGCGAGACCATGAGGACGGCGCTCTTCTTCATGCCGAGTTCGCGGGTCGTGTAGTCGAGCACGCCGGTGATGATGATGTAGAAGGTCGCGGTGTTCACGGCGAAGGAGCCGCCGGCCAGGAGGACCGTGCCCAGGTGGTCCTTCAGGATCGTGCGCAGCGGGGAGGACTGCTCGGCCTTCTCCTGCTCGGCCAGCTTCTGCTCCGCCTCCCGGAACTCGGGGGTCTCCTCGACGCGGGTGTGGATGTACCAGGCGAGCACGAGGACGAACAGGCCGACGAGGAACGGCACGCGCCAGGCCCAGGCCGCGAACTCGGAGTCGGTCGTGAACGCCCCGGCCAGCAGGAAGACGGTGTTGGCGGTCACCACGCCGATGGGGACGCCGAGCTGGACGAAGCTGCCGTAGACACCGCGCTTGCCCTCGGGGGCGTACTCGGTGGCCATCAGCATCGCGCCGCCCCACTGGGCGCCGACGGCGATGCCCTGCAGCACCCGGAAGAGGACCAGCAGGATCGGGGCGGCGACGCCGATCGTCTCGTACGTCGGGAGCAGGCCGATGCCGGTGGTGGCGAGGCCCATGAGGGTGAGCGCGAGGACCAGCATCGGCTTGCGGCCGCGCTTGTCGCCGAGCTGGCCGGCGACGATGCCGCCGAGGGGGCGGGCCAGGAACCCGACGGCGAAGGTGGCGAAGGAGGCGAGCACTCCGGCGGTGGAGCTGCCGGCCGGGAAGTACAGGTCACCGAGGACCAGTGCGGCGGCGATACCGAAGACGAAGTAGTCGTACCACTCCACGGCTGACGCCAGAGCGGCGGCGGTGGCGACACGGCGGCGGTTGCCGACGGCGGTAGCGGTAGGGGTGAGCGGCTGGGCGGAAGGTGCCGTGTCCATGCGTGCACACTCCGATGGGTGCGGGGACGGAACAGGGGGTGGCTCGGGTTCCGGGAACGTACTGACCGGACGGTATGGACGTCAACGGGTCGCGCAGCAGCAGTTTTGCCTGTAGACGGCACGCAGAGCGGGATCCGGGCATGCCGAGGGCCCCGGCCTCGCACGGAGACCGGGGCGCGCGGGAGGCGGGGCTAGAACACCACCAGCGCCCTGCCGCCCTTGCCCGCCAGCATGTTCTCGAACGCCGCCGGGATGCCTTCCAGGGCGATCCGTTCCGTCACCAGGGCGCCCAGGTCCAGGCGGCCCGCCCGCACGTGCTCGGCCAGGATCGGCACGTCGCGGGCGGGGTCGGTGTTGCCGTAGACGCAGCCGGAGAGGGTGCGGCCCCAGTGGAAGATCTCCAGGGCGTTGAAGGTGACCTGCTGGTCCTTGCCGCCGATGCCGACGACCGTGGTGCGGCCGCCGCGGCGGGTGGAGTCCCAGGCCGTGCGGATGGTGGTCGCACGGCCGACGCACTCGACGGCCACGTCGACGCCCTGCTTGCCGGTGAGGGCGCGGATCTCGCGGGCGGTGTTCTCGGAGGCGACGACGTAGTCCGTGGCGCCCGCGGCCCGGGCCAGCTCCTCCTTCTCCGGGGAGACGTCGACCGCGACGATCTTTGCCGCGCCCGCGATCCGGGCCGACTGCAGGGCGGCCAGGCCCACTCCCCCGACGCCGAACACCGCGACCGTCTCGCCCTCCCGGACCCGCGCCGAGTGGTGCACGGCGCCGTAGCCGGTGAGCACGGCGCAGCCCAGCAGGGCGGCGTCGGTGAGCGGGATGCCGTCCGGGAGCGGCAGGACGCAGCCCGCCGAGACGACCGTCTCCTCGGCGAACGCGGCGACGTTCAGGCCGGGGTGGAGGTCTACGCCCGCCGCGGTGCGGGCGTAGACGTCGGCGGCGCCGTTCAGCGCGTTGGCGCACAGCCAGACCTCGCCGAGCCCGCAGGCGTGGCAACCGCCGCAGGACGGCGCCCAGTTGAGGACGACCGCGTCCCCCGGGGCGACATGGGTGACGTCCTCCCCCACGGCCACCACCGTGCCCGCGCCCTCGTGGCCCAGCACCGCGGGGACCGGGACGCGCATCGTGCCGTTGGACAGGGACAGGTCGGAGTGGCAGACACCGGCGGCGGCGAGGCGGACGCGGACCTGGCCGGGGCCGGGGTCCGGGAGGTCGATCTCGGTGATCTCCAAAGGAGCGTCTACGGCGGGAAGAACTGCTGCGCGAACCACGTGAAGGCTCCTCAGAACTGCAGGGACTTGGTCTGGAGGTACTCGGTCAGGCCGTGCGCGCCCAGTTCGCGGCCGACGCCCGACTGCTTGTACCCGCCGAAGGGGGCGAGCGGGTTGAAGCGGCCGCCGTTGATGTCGACCTGGCCGGTGTCCATACAGCGCGCGAAGGCCACCGCCTCCGCCTCCTCGCCCGCCCAGACGGCGCCCGCGAGGCCGTAGACCGTGCCGTTGGCGATCCGCAGGGCGTCCGCCTCGTCCTCGTACTTCAGGATCGACAGGACCGGGCCGAAGATCTCCTCCTGCGCGATGGTCATCTCGGGCGTCACGTCGGCGAAGACGGTCGGGCTGACGAAGTAGCCCTGCTCGCGTGGCGCTTCGGGCCCGCCCGCGACAAGGCGCGCGCCCTCCGCGACACCCTTCTCGATGTAACCGCGCACCCGCGTCTGCTGCTTGGCGCTCACCACCGGGCCGATGCGCTCCCCGTACTTCGCAGCGGCGGCCCGGGCCAGCTCCACGGCCTCGTCGTACTGGTCCCGGTGCACCAGCATCCGCGTCCAGGCACTGCACGTCTGCCCCGAGTTGGACATGACGTTGGCGACGCCGACGTTGACCGCCTTGGCCAGGTCGGCGCTCGGCAGGATGACGTTTGCGGACTTTCCGCCCAGCTCCAGGGCGACCTTCTTGATCGCCGCGGCGGCCACGGCGGCGATCTGCCGGCCGACGGCGGTGGAGCCGGTGAAGGAGACCAGGTCGACGTCCGGGTGCTCGGCGAGCGCCTGGCCCGCGACCGGGCCACGACCGGTGACGAGGTTGAAGACGCCCGCGGGCATGCCGGCCTCGTGCACCGCCTCGGCGAAGAGCTGGGCCACCAGCGGGGTGTCCTCGGCCGGCTTCACGACGACCGTGCAGCCGGCGGCCAGCGCCGGGCCGACCTTGGCGACGATCTGGTGGAGCGGGTAGTTCCAGGGCGTGATGGCCCCGACCACACCGATCGGCTCGTGGTACACGGTCGAGTTGCCGACCTTCTCCTCGAAGGCGTACGTCGCCGCCAGCTCGGCGTACGAGCCCGCGACCGCGATCGGCACGCCCGCGTGGACCGCCTGCGAGAAGTTCAGCGGCGAGCCGAGTTCGGCGGTGACCGTCTCGGCGATCTCGTCCTTGCGGGCCACCAGCACGTCCCGCAGGGCGGCCAGCCGCGCGGCCCGCTCGGCGGGCGGGGTCGCGGCCCAGCCCGGGAAGGCGGCACGGGCGGCCCGTACGGCGGTGTCGACGTCGGCGGCGGTGCCGGCCGGGACCCGGCCGACGACCTGCTCGTCGGCCGGGTTCACGACCTCGATGACCTCCCCGCTCGCGGCGGGGCGCCATGCGCCGTCGATGTACATGCCGTCGTGTGCCTTCATCGAGCTTCCTCCCGGGTGGGCCGTTTCATCGACCGGCTGCCGTCGCCGTCGTCCGGCTCGTCGTCCGGCTCACAAACTAGCGGCGATAGTTTTACCGCGCCAGACGCCTCCGGAGTGAGCCGCGCCCCATGACATCAGAAGTCGACCCGCGCCCTGTCGTCCACCCTCGCCACCGCCTCCTGGCCGAAGGCCTTCTCGTAGGCGCGGCGGATCTCCTCGATCTTGCGGTCACTGCTCTGCGCCTGCCCCCGCGGGTAGAGCAGGATCAGCTCGTACGACCGCTCCTTCTCGATCGTCCCGCTCGCGTCCCGCCACTGTCCGCGCCCGGACTGGATCGTGAGCCCGTCCGGGAAGTCCGGCGTGACCTCCTTGTCGACGAACGCCATGAACTGCTGGTCGGTGACGGCCGGGCCGGCGTCCGGGCGGGCGGTGCCGAAGAACAACCGGGTCTCGATGTACGGCTCTCCCCGTGCGGGGGCCAAGGACGCGGCCGGCGCCGCGGAGGTGTCGTCGTCGAGGGTGGCGTACGCGGTCGGCGCGCCGACGGCCAGCAGGAGGCCGACGGCGGTGAGGACGGCCCGGGTTCGGGTGAAGTGCACGTTCATGGCCGCATGACTAGCCATGTCCGGCGGACTTCACTCCTCCAGGTCGGGAAGGCGCGCCGGGGCCGGGCAGATGCGGTCGCCGTGCTGGTCGAAGACGAACAGATGGGCGAGGTCGACGAGGAGCGGGACGTGCATGCCGTGCCGGAGCTCGAAGTCGGGGGTGGTACGGACGATGAGGTCGCCGGGGAGTCGGCCCTCGGGCGGTGTCGGATCGGGCCCGGCGTCGGCCGGGTCGTCGAGCGTCACCACCGGGCCGGCGCGCAGGGCGCCCGCGCGTTCCCTGAGGCGGTCCAGGACCGTGCCGCCCTCGCGGCGACGGCGGCGCGCGGGGCGGACGGCCGGGCGCGGGGCCTCCAGGTCCGGTACGACGGCCGGGCGGGAGCCCGTGTTGAAGTGGACGAGGACCTCGTGACCCTGGAACTCCACGTGCTCCACCAGCCCGGTGATGTGCACCTCGCCGGGCCGTGCGGAGGCGGGCTTGGCGATGCGCACCGCCTCGGAGCGCAGACCCACGATGACCTCGCGGCCCTGCTGGACCCGGAGCAACTGGTGGTCCAGGCAAAGGGGTTCGGGCAGGCGCAGGTACTGCTTGCCGAGGCTGATGGTCATCGCGCCGTCCAGCGGGGCGCGTACGACGCCGCGCAGGAGGTTGATGCGCGGGGTGCCGATGAAGGCGGCGACGAAGACGTTGCGGGGCAGGGCGTACACCGAGCGCGGAGCGCCGACCTGCTGGAGGACGCCGCCGCGCAGGACGGCGACCCGGTCGCCGAGCGACATCGCCTCGGCCTGGTCGTGGGTGACGTAGACCGTGGTGACGCCCAGTTTCCGGGTGAGGCCGGAGATCTCGGCGCGCAGGTGGTTGCGGAGCTTGGCGTCGAGGTTGGACAGCGGCTCGTCCATCAGGAACGCGGTGGGGTGGCGGGCGATGGCCCGGCCCATGGCGACGCGCTGGCGTTCACCGCCGGAGAGCTGCGCGGGGAAGCGGTCGAGGAGGTCCTCGATGCCCAGCATGCGGGCGGTGGCGTCCACCCGTGGGCGCGGGTCCGCGCCGGGCGACTCGATGCGCAGCGGGAACCCGATGTTGTCGCGGCCGGTCATGCTCGGATAGAGAGCGAAGTTCTGGAAGACCATCGCCATGCGCCGGTCGGCGGGCAGCAGGTCGTTGGCCCACTCGCCGTCCAGGAGCAGTTCGCCCTCGTCGATCTCCTCCAGGCCGGCGATCATTCTGAGCACGGTGGACTTGCCGCAGCCGGAGGGCCCGAGGAGGACGAGGAACTCACCGGGCTCGATGTCCAGCGAGAGCCGGTCCACGACCCGGACACCACGCGTGTAGGACTTGCTCACGTCGTGCAGGGAGATGGCGCGTGTCATGACTGCTGCCCCCGAGGGCTGTGCGGAGCGCCGCTGCTCCGTGGATTCGAAGGCCCCGTGCGGGTCGTACGGGGCCTGTGAGTCACGGAAGTTAACGGAATGTGCCCGGCCGGGGGAAGGGGTTGGTCACTTCGTCCGGTCATCGGTCACTTCGTCGCGGTCAGCGGTCACTTCGCCGCGGCCATGGGACACTCCGTCGCGGCCATGGGTCACTTCGTCGCCGTCAGGTGGGCGAAGACCACCACGTTGCTGGTGTAGCCCGTCTCCCGGTCGAAGAGGCCGCCGCAGGTGAGCACGCGGAGTTCCGGACGCCGGGCCGGGCCGTAGACCTCCTTGTCGGGGAAGTTCGCCTTGTCGTACACCTTCACCCGGTCCACGGTGTAGACGGCGGTACGGCCGTCCTCGCGGCGCGCCTCGATCTTCTTGCCGCGCTTCACCGAGGCGAGCCCGGCGAAGACGGCGGAGCCGGTCGTGGTGTCGCGGTGGCCCACCGCGATCGCGACGCCCCGCTCACCGGGTGTGGGACCGCCCCGGTACCAGCCGATGAGCTTCGGGTCGTCGACCGGCGGTGTCTCCAACTCGCGGGTCGCGGTGAGCCCGAGGCCCATCACCGGGGCGTCGATGCCCAGGGACGGGATACGGACGGACGTCGGCCGGGACCTCGGGAGCGGGCGGGGCGGGGGCGTGGGCTCGGCGGCCGCCACGGGGTGCCGGCCGTCGGGCCCTGTCGGCGCGATCGGGTCGCCGTGCCCCTCGCACCGGACCACCACCGTCACCAGGATGACCGTCAGCACGGCCGTCCTGGCGAGGCGGAAGGCGCGGGTCCGGTACCAGGGCCTGCGTCTGCGCCTACGCGGCACCATGGGGCTGCCGGCGGGTCCTGCGGACGTACACGGTGCCGCCGACGGCTACCAGGCCCACCAGGCCGGCGCCCGCCACCGGCGCGTACGCGGCCACGGTGTCGCCGAGCCCGCCACCGCCCGCGTGCACACCGCCTCTCGGGCCGTCGTTGTCGCCACGGCCCCATCCTTCGCCGCGGTCGCCGCCTTCGCCGCCCCGCTCGTTGTCCCCGATCTCCCCACGCGGGCCGTCGTCCCCGCGCGGGCCGCCGTCCTCCCCGCGCGGGCCGCCGTCCTCCCCGCGCGGACCGCCGTCCCCGTCCCGCCGGTCGCCGTCCCGCCGGTCGCCGCACCTGACCCGGAAGACCTTCTCCTTCGGCGGGATGCCCGTCACGACCCAGGTGAGCTTGTACTGGCCTTCGGCAAGCCCCAGGACATCGGTGTGCCCGGCACCCCCGGCGAGCTGGATGGCGCCGGTGACGGTGGCGCCCGTGGGCAGCGGAGGCTGCGGCGAGATGGTGTACGTGATCGACGCGAGGATGTCGAAGTTGACGGCGTCGAGGTAGAACCGGCAGACCACCGGGTCGTCCTTCGGAACCCCGTAGGGCACGCCCTCGCGGTGGATCCTGATGTCGCCGTTCTCCCCCTGGGCCCACGCGGTCGGCGCCGCCACCCACGACGCACCCGCCGCGGCGAGGGCCGTGAGGACGACTGTGGCGCCCGCGCGAGCACGGAAGGCACGTGAGGGTGTCAGGGTCGGCATACGCGCTCCTCAGATTCAGACGATTTTCATACAAATCGTTCTTTCGCCTGACTCTCCTTCACGCGCACCACGACGCGCCGCACGACGTCCGGCGCGTCGTCAAATATCGCTCGTCCGGCGCAATCCCGAGCCTTTCGGCCGCTCCCGTGCGGCTGATCGGGGCCCCCCGGGCCGCTTCGGCGTGCGCACCGCGACCCCCGCCGACAGCAGCAGCAACGCCGCCAGCATCACGAACGGCGCAGCGACCCCGGCGACGCCCGCGACCAGGCCGGCCGACGCCGGGGCGGCGACCTGGCCGAGGCGGTTGCCGGTCAGCCGCAGGGCGAGCGCTGTCGAGCGGGCACCCTCGGGGGCCGCCTGGACGACCGTCGTCATGGACAGCGGCTGGCCGACGCCGAGGCAGAAACCGAGCACCGCCAATATCACGGCCAGCGCCCACACGGGCACCGGCAGCGCGATCCCGGCGCACAGCAGGGCCGCCAGCAGACAGGTCACGGTCAGCAGCAGGGTGCGGCCGAGCAGTCGCAGCAGGGGCGTCAGAACCAGACGGCACGCGATGGTGGCCGCGGCGCGCAGGCTCAGCAGGAGGCCGATCACGGACGGCGCGATGCCCCGGTGCTCGCCGACCACCGGAAGGTAGGCGGTGAGGATGTCGGTCGCGGACAGCACGGCGAGGCTGACGAAGATGCCGGCGGGCACGCCCCGGGCGCGCAGGATGCGCCGTACGGGAACGCGTTCGCCCTGCTCCTCACGGGACTTGGCCGTCGTACGGCTCTCTATCCGCCACAGCGAGGTGAACGCGACCGCGCCGCCCGCACCCGCCACCAGCAGGGCGAGGGCGCTGGTGGCCGCCATGTCCCGGCCGCCGATCAGCGCGCCCGCGGCGATCGGGCCGACCAGCTGGCCGAGGGAGGCGCCGATGGTGAAGTGGCCGAAGTTGCGGTCCTGTTCGTGCGGGGCGGACTGGCGGGCGACGAGCGACTGGGCGCCGATGACGAAGCAGAGGTGGCCCAGGCCCATCACCCCGCTCCAGATCGCCATCGCCCAGAGGGAGCCCGCGATACCACTCATCGCGCATCCGCCGGATATCAGGACCACGCCGATCGGCAGCAGGGGCGCGCACCGGCCGTGGTCGGTGCGACGCCCCAGGGGGACCGCGGCGAACAGCGGGAGCAGGGCGTACACCCCCGCGATCACACCGATCGCCCGCTCGTCCGCGCCCAACGCCAGCGCCCGGTAGGAGACGGCGGGCCGGGCCATCGACACCGCCCCCTGCGCGAAGCTGAAGGCGATGACGAGGCGGAGCAGCCAGCCGCGGTTCCCACCGGGCGCCATGAACGAGTCCTCCTGCAAGGTGGTTGCGGATCAGATGATTCCGAAGAGCATCCCTGCCCCGAGGATGATGAGGCATGTGAGCGCCGCCCACTTGACCACGAACTTCGTGTGGTCGCCGAACTCCACCTTGGCCATGCCGACCAGGACGTAGACGGCCGGGACGAGCGGGCTCGACATGTGCAGCGGCTGGCCGACCAGGGAGGCGCGGGCCATCTCCAGCGGGGAGACGCCGTGCGCCGCGCCGGCCTCGGCGAGGACCGGCAGGACGCCGAAGTAGAAGCCGTCGTTCGACATGAAGTAGGTGAGCGGAAGGCTCAGCAGACCGGTGACCAGGGCCATGTGCGGGCCCATGCCCTCGGGGATGACGTCCACCATCCACTTGGCCATGTGGTCGACCATGCCGGTGCCCTGCAGGACGCCGGTGAAGACGGCGGCGGCGAAGACCATGCCGGAGACGTTGAGGACGTTGTCGGCGTGGGCGGCGAGGCGGGCCTTCTGGTCCGGGATGTGCGGGAAGTTCACGGTGAGCACGAGGGCGGCGCCGAGGAGGAACAGCACCGGGATCGGCAGCCACTCCATGATCATGGCGGTCAGCAGGGTGGCCGTGACCAGCGCGTTGAACCAGTACAGCTTGGGGCGCAGGGTGGCGCGGTTCGGGTCGAGGACGGTGAAGCGCTCCTCGTCGTCGTCCTCCGCGTCGGTGCCGGAGCCGGCGCCGCCGGTGGCCTTGTCCTTGCCGGACGTCCCGGACGTACCGGAGGCACCGGAACCGGCGCCCACGAGGACCGTCTCGGTCTCCTTCTCCTCGACCTTCTCCTCCACCAGGACCTCGTCCAGCGTGAGCACTCCGAGGCGCTTGCGCTCGCGCAGGCCGAGGAAGTACGAGAGGACGAAGACGCCCAGCAGACCGACGAGCAGGGCCGGGATCATCGGGACGAAGATGTCGCTGGCGTCGAGCTTGAGCGCGGTGGCGGCGCGGGCGGTCGGGCCGCCCCACGGCAGGGTGTTCATCACGCCGTTGGCCATGGCGGCGACACCGGTCATCACGACCAGGCTCATCTTCAGGCGCTTGTACAGCGGGTACATCGCCGAGACGGTGATCATGAAGGTGGTCGAGCCGTCGCCGTCGAGCGAGACGATCGCGGCGAGGATCGCCGTGCCGACGACGATCCGCATCGGGTCGGCCTTGGCGAACTTCAGGATTCCGCGCACGATCGGGTCGAAGAGACCGACATCGATCATCACACCGAAGTAGACGATCGCGAACATCAGCATCGCCGCGGTGGGAGCGAGGCTGGTGACGCCGTCGATGACGTAGTCACCGAGGTTGGCGCCCTTCCCGACGAAGACGCAGAACAATGCCGGGATCAGCACGAGCGCCGCGATCGGCGACATCTTCTTCATCATGATCAGGACCAGGAAGGTCGCGATCATGGCGAAGCCAAGGATGGTCAGCATGAGTGGATACCTAACGTTCGCCCTTGAACGACCCACCAGGGCCGGCGGTGCGTTGACGTTAGGTCCCGCTCTACGGCGTTAACAAGACGTTGACGTGCGAGCAATAAGCGCAAAACCCCAGGTCACAGCTTTGCGCTGCTCACAGGGCCGCCACGGTGGCCGGTTTTACTCAGGCTTCGCTTCGCCGACGTCCGCGCCGGTCGCCCCCGCCGACTGCTTTTCTGCTGGGGGTCCGGGGGTTATCCCCCGGGAAAAAGCAGTACCGGTACTCCGTTGAGGACCGCGTTGCCCGACAGCGGGTCAAGCAGGCTGCCGTCGAGGAGCTGGTTGACGTTGACGCCGGGTTCTTTCCGCGCGTGGTTCAGCCGGGTGCCGGGGCGGTCGTGTCCCCAGCCGTGCGGCAGGCTCACCACGCCCGGACGCACGCCGTCGGTGACCTCCGCGGGGGCGGTGACCTCTCCCCCGGCGCCCTTGACCCGCACGGGCGCTCCGTCCGTGACGCCGAGCCGTTCGGCGTCCTCGGGGTGGATGTGCAGGGTGCAGCGGTTGGTGCCGCCGGTGAGGGCGGGGACGTTGTGCATCCAGCTGTTGTTGGAGCGCAGATGGCGCCGGCCGACGAGGACGAGCCCCTCGGGGCGCTCGTGCAGGGCCTGCCTCAGGCGCGGCAGATCGTCGACGATCGGCTGCGGCAGCAGCTCGACCTTGCCGCTGACGGTCTTCAGCGGCTGCGGCAGCCGGGAGCGGAGCGGGCCGAGGTCGATGCCGTGCGGATGCGCCAGCAGTTCCTCCAGGTTCAGCCCGTCCGGTCGTACGCCGAAACCGTCGCCGTAGGGGCCGAGGCGCAGCATCATGTCGAGCCGGCGCTCGGGGCCGGTGTCGCCGAAGAGCTGTGCGGCGAGTTCCTGGGGGTCGCGGCCGTGTACCGGGGAGTGCGCTTCCTTCACCGCCTTGCCGAGGGTCTGCCCGATGACCAGGTCGTCGACGGCCGCCGGATCCGCGCCGTGCATCCCGGTGGCGGCGAGGGTCAGCCGGGCCAGGATCTCCGTCTCGGCCATGCGACCGGGCTCCAGCGGGACGGCGGGCCGGTTGTAGCGGACCTGGTTGCGTACGGCGAGGGTGTTGAAGGCGAAGTCGTGGTGCGGGCTCTGCGAGGGCGGGGGCGGCGGCAGCACGACGTGGGCGTGGCGCGAGGTCTCGTTCAGGTACGGGTCGACGCTGACCATGAAGTCGAGCGAGTCGAGGGCCTTGTCGAGCCGGTCGCCGTCGGGCACCGACAGGACGGGGTTGGCGGCGACGGCGATGACGGCCCGGATCGGCTCGCCCTCCTCGGTCGCGGTGTCGATCTCCTCGGCGAGCGCGGAGATCGGCAGCTCGCCCTTGGCCTCGGGGTGCCGGCTGGCCCGGGAGTGCCAGCGCGCCAGCGCGAAACCGTGGCCGGGCCCCGCCGGGCGAGGCGTCCTGTCGGTGGCCGCCTGTGGGAAGAGGGCGCCGCCGGGGCGGTCGAGGTTGCCGGTCAGGATGTTCAGTACGTCGACCAGCCAGCTGGCGAGGGTGCCGTGCGGGACGGTGCAGCTGCCGATCCGGGCGTACACGGCGGCGGTCGGCGCGGCGGCGAGCTCGCGGGCGAGGGTACGGATGGTGCCGGCGTCGATGTCGCAGGCGGCGGCCACGGCTTCGGGGGTGAAGTCGCGTACGGCGTCGGGGAGTTCGGTGAGTCCCTGGAGGTGCGGGGTCAGCTCGCCGGTGTCCACGAGGTCTTCCTCGAACAGGACGTACGCCATCGCCGCCAGCAGGAGCGCGTCGGTGCCGGGGCGGATCGCGAGGTGCCGGTCGGCGAGCTTGGCGGTGCGGGTGCGGCGCGGGTCGATGACGGTGAGGGTGCCGCCGCGGGCCTTGAGCGCCTTGAGCTTGCCCGGGAAGTCGGGCGCGGTGCACAGGCTGCCGTTGGACTCCAGTGGGTTGGCGCCGATCAGCAGCAAGTGGTCCGTGTGGTCGAGGTCGGGGACGGGGATCGCGTTGGCGTCGCCGTAGAGCAGCCCGCTGGAGACGTGCTTGGGCATCTGGTCGACCGTGGACGCGGTGAAGAGGCTGCGGGTGCGCAGGCCGGCGATAAGCACCGGCGGGTAGAGGGCGCCGGCCATGGTGTGCACGTTGGGGTTGCCGAGCACGACGCCGACCGCGTTCGGTCCGTACCGCTCGACGACCGGGCGCAGACCGGCGGCCACCGCGTCGAAGGCCTCCTCCCAGGTGGCCTCGCGCAGCTCGCCGTCCTTGCGGACCAGCGGGGTGCGCAGCCGGTCGGGGTCGCCGTCGACGGCACCGAAGGAGGCGCCCTTGGGGCAGATGAACCCCTTGCTGAACACGTCCTCGCGGTCGCCGCGGGCGTGGGTCACGGCGGTCCCCTCGATGGTGAGGGTCAGGCCGCAGGTGGCCTCGCACAGGGGACAGATGCGCAGTGCGGTGCGGGACACGGGTCCTCCTGAGGGGCGGCGACGATGACGCGCGGACTCAGGGCGAGCATACCGACCGGTATGCAGGGAGGGGAGTCCCAGCCGGGGACAAGGTCGGAAATTCGCGAGCCTCCGGCCCGGGACGGTCAGTCCAGCACGCGCGCCAGATACGCCCGCAGCATCTCCCGCGCCTCCTCGATGATCCGCTCGTCACCCTCCGGTGCCATCCGGAAGGCCAGGTGGACCAGGGTGTCGGCGGTCTCGACGGCGATGAGGAAGATGCGGCGCAGATCGTCGTCCGGCTCGCGGCCGAGGTAGCCCGAGAGCAGCTCGGTCAGCCGGTCGGCGACCCGGTGGTTGGGTTCGCTGCGGGTGCCGACCGGGATCTGGTTGCCGAAATCGACGAGCGAGAAGCCGGGCGCGGTGCGCTTCATGGCGAGGTACTCGTCGAGCACGACGTCCATGGCCGCGCGCCAGCCTCCCTCGCCGGTCTCCTTGAGGCGGTCGGTGACACGGGCGGTGTAGCGCTCGAGGTTGCGCTGGGCGAGGGCGTCGGCCATCTGCCGCTTGTTGCCGAAGAAGCGGTAGACGGAGCCGATGGGGACGCCGGCACGCTGGGCGACGGCCCGGGTGCTCAGGTCGTCGTAACCGACCTCGTCGAGGAGGTCGGCGCAGGCGTCGAGGATCCGGGTGAGCCGTTCGGCACTGCGCCGCTGCACGGGCGCCCGACGAAGCGATGCGGGGTGAGGCACGGTCTTCATGATGCCTTTCCGGCTCGGTCCGGTGAACCTCGCCCCCCAGTACGGGAGCGGACGCCCGGCGCACTCACTGCCGGGCCGGACGGATCCGCCGTCGGGGGCGCGGTCGTCTCCGCCGCCGACGCCGTGAGGGCGGCCGTGCTCTCGACGGGGTCGCCGTCCACCGCCCAGACCGTGCCGTCGTCGGCGTACAGCCGGACGGTGACCTGGTGCGTGCCGCGTGGGACGAGGCCGGAAGCGAGGCGGTACTCGGGGTTGCGCAGCCTGGTGACGAGCCGGTCGTCCACGTAGAGGTGAGCCAGCCCCCGGCCGGCCACCGCGCGCGTCTGCGCCCCGGCGGCCGAGAAGCGGAAGTCGCGCAGGGTCAGCCGTACGTCCCAGGCGCCGTCGCCCTCCGGGTCCGGCTGCACCTCGATGCCGACCTCGGGGGCGTCGTCCTCGTCCACCTCACGCAGGTGCCGCCCCTCGCCGTCGGTGTCGTCGAGGACCTTGCCCACGGGAGAGGACGACACCCCGTTCTCCCCCTCTTCCCGCGCAGCATCGGAGTCGCAGCCCGAGGTTCCGGTCAGCAGCAGGACACAGACCCCGAGCGCGGCGAGAAAGGTCCGCGTCCATGACATATCCGGAGACTAGAACACCCTTCCGACAGCTGAATCCCCCTGAAGTCTGGTTGGCGTCCGTATCCGGTCGTACCTCCAGGGGATGACCGGCCGATCTTCCGCGCTTCTCTTGCGCCCGCGAAACCGCAATCCTACGGTGTTACATAGGAATCAGATCTCGAGGGAGCGATCATGAGCGATGGGGGTACCTCCCGCGCGAGCGTGTTCGAGCGTGAGGGAGCGCGGAAGACCGCGGAAGGGCTGACCTACCTCTCCGGTTTCGGCAACGAGCACAGCTCGGAGGCGGTGCCGGGCGCCCTCCCGGAGGGCCGCAACTCACCCCAGCGTGCCCCGCTGGGCCTGTACGCGGAGCAGCTGAGCGGGACGGCGTTCACCGAGCCGAGGGCGCACAACCGCCGCTCGTGGCTGTACCGCATCCGCCCGTCGGCGGCGCATCCGGCATTCACGCGCACGGACAACGGCGCGATCCGTACGGCCCCCTTCACGGATTCGGTGCCGGACCCGAACCGACTGCGCTGGAACCCGCTGCCCGAGCCGTCGCCCGGCACCGACTTCCTCGCCGGCCTGTGGACCCTGGGCGGCAACGGCGACGCGACCCAGCGCACCGGCATGGCCGTGCACCTCTACCACGCCAACTCCTCGATGGACCGCGTCTTCAGCGACGCCGACGGCGAGCTGCTGATCGTGCCGGAACTCGGCGGACTGCTGCTGCGCACGGAGTTCGGCCTGCTGCATGTGGAGCCGGGACATGTGGCGCTGATCCCCCGTGGGGTGCGCTTCCGTGTGGAGCTGCTGGATGCTTCCGCGCGCGGTTATGTGTGCGAGAACTATGGGGCCCCCTTCCACCTCCCCGACCTCGGCCCGATCGGCGCCAACGGCCTGGCGAACGCCCGCGACTTCATGGCACCGGTGGCGGCGTACGAGGACGTCGAGGGCCCGGTGGAGGTGGTGAACAAGTTCTGCGGCAACCTGTGGACCGCCACCTACGGCCACTCGCCGCTCGACGTGGTCGCCTGGCACGGCAACCATGTGCCGTACGTCTACGACCTGCGCCGGTTCAATGTGATCGGCACCATCTCGTACGACCACCCCGACCCGTCGATCTTCACGGTGCTGACGTCCCCGTCGGACACCCCGGGCCTCGCGGGCGTCGACTTCGTCGTGTTCGCCCCGCGCTGGCTGGTGGGCGAGGACACCTTCCGGCCGCCGTACTTCCACCGGAACGTGATGAGCGAGTACATGGGCCTCGTCGAGGGCGCCTACGACGCCAAGGCGGAGGGCTTTGTGCCGGGCGGCGGCTCGCTGCACAACATGATGTCGGCGCACGGCCCGGACCGGGAGACGTTCGACCGCGCGAGCGCCGCCGAGCTGAAGCCGCAGCGGGTCGACGACGGCCTGGCCTTCATGTTCGAGACGCGCTGGCCGGTGACGCTCACCCCGCAGGCGGCGGGGGCGGAGCACCTCCAACAGCGCTACGACGACGTCTGGCAGGGGCTGGAGCGCCACTTCCGCCCCTTGCGGTAAAGATCCCCCACCGGTACGGATGGCCCCGTGACCTCCTTCGCCCCGGACTCGATCGTCCTGAACCGCAAGCTGCCGCTCTGGTACCAGGTGTCGCAGTCGCTGCGCGCCTCGATACTGGGCCGCCGCCCGCAGGACCCGCTGCGCCTGCCCACCGAGGAGCAGCTGGCCGAGCACTACGGCGTGAGCGTGCTGACCATGCGGCAGGCGCTGAAGGAGCTGGAGGACGAGGGGCTGATCACCCGCCACCGCAGACGCGGCACGTTCATCGAGCCGGACGCCCGCCGGGGTGCCCCCGTTCGGCTGCTCGGCTCGGTGGACGCGATCGTGGCCCAGCAGTCCGGCATGGCGACCGAGCTGCTGGACCACGGCAGGGCTCCGGTGCCGGCCGAACTCGCCGAGTACTTCCCGGACATCGACGAGGTGGCGACGTACCACCGCCTGCGCGGCGACGAGAAGACGGGCGAGCCGACCAACCACGCCCGCAACTACGTCCGCCCCGAACTGGCCGCGCGCATCGACCCCGACGACCTGGTCCGCTGGCCGATGACCAAGGTGCTGCGGGACGTCGTCGGGGCGGACATCAGCCGCATCACGGACACCGTGGAGGCGCGACTGGCCGACCCGGAGACGGCGCGACTGCTCCAAGTCCCGCTGCTGAGCCCGATCCTGCACTACACAGGTGTGACGTACGACGAGCAGGGCCGCGTGCTGGACGCCGCGGTCATCCACTACCGGGGCGACCGCTTCTCCTTCACGGTGACCCTGGAAGCCACATGACTTCACCGTCGGTGACAGGTCGTACGATGCCCAGCGTGACGCACGACGACGCTCCGCCGCTGGCGGACCTCATGCCGTGGTCCGTCGCACCGCCGCGGCTCGGCCGGGGGTGGCCGACGGGCCCCGACGCGGCATCCCTGAAAGCCCGCTGGGACGCCTTCGTGCAGGCCGAGGGCCCGGACCGGGAGGCCCTGCTGGAGCCGACGCGCTCTCGCACCCTGCACTCGGCGGTCGGGCAGCTGCCCGGCCGGTCGACCGGCACGGAGAGACTGCTCCGCGCCTCGGGCCCCTGCCCCGAGCCGGTGCGCGTCCTGTGCGCCCCGTTCGACGAACAGTGGTTGATCCCCGACCACCGCCTGATCGACGCGGCGCGTCCGGAGCTGTGGCGGGTGGCGGACGAGCACCAGATCTTCGTGCTGGAGACACCCGACTCCGCCCTGCTGGCGACCTCCCTGCTCCCCCTGCTCCGCCCGGGCCGCGTCCGCCCCCTCTACCGCCGCCCCGCCGGCGAGGAGCCCAATCTCGCCCCGGGCCTGCTGCGACACCTGACCTCCCGGCTGGGCCACTCCCCCGCACCCGCGGACCTCCTGGCCTGGATCCTGGCCGCCGCCCGCCCCGATCTCACCGTCCCCCTCACGGAGGACCCCGAACTCTGGACGCGGGGCGTCGAGTTGGGCCACCGCCTGCTCTGGCTGATGCGCCGCAACGGCGAACGCCCCAAGCTGCCGGGCGGCCGCCGCCCGTACGTCCGGGCTCCGCTCCCCTCCCGCCCCCTCAACCTGCACTACGACCGCGACGAGGAGACCCTGGAGCTGGACGAGGGCCGCATCTCCCCGGTGCCGCCGGAGGCATGGGACTTCGAGACGGGCGGAGTGCGGGTCCTGGAGCACTGGTTCACGACCCGCACCGCCACCCCGGAACCGGGCACACTGGCGGCGATCCGCCCGGCGACGTGGCCACAGGCATGGACGTCGGAGCTGCTGGAGCTGATCACGGTCCTGGCGCTGCTGGCTGAACTGCGCCCGCAGCGGGAGGAGTTGACGGTCAAGGCGCCGATCACGGCGACGGAGCTGCACGAGGCAGGCGTACTGCCGGCACCGGAGGCGGCACGCCGCCCGGCATCGGTCCTCGATCACCACGAGGAAGGCCCGGAAGGCCAGTTCGCGCTGATCTAGTTCCTGGGATCGAAGGCGTCGAGCAGTCGGCCGAGCATCATCTCGAACGCCCCGTCCAGATCGATCGGCCCCTGATCCTCCGCGAACGACGCGGCCAGCCGCGGATAGGCCCCCGTGGCCACCTGACTCCCCAGATAGGCGATCCGCACCGCGTTCTCCTCCTCCGCCGACCACGGCAACGACCGTGTCCGCTCGGCGGCGGCCAGCTCCGTCGCCACGTACGACGTGACGCACCCGTTCAGCATCCCGACCAGCTGCATCTTCATGCCGTACGCGGCCTCCAGCGGATCCAGGCACGCCAGACAGTGCTCCAGATACCGCAGGGCGTTCGGGGAGAAGCCGTAGATCGGTGACATCAGCCGCGGCATCCACGGGTGCCGGTGCATCAGCGCCCGCGTCTGCCCGGCGACCCGGCGCATGTCCGCCCGCCAGTCCCCGCTCGGCTCCCACAGCTCGTGCTCCGCGCTGACGGCGTCCACCATCAACTCGTACAGGTCCTCCTTGCGGGGCACGTAGTTGTACAGCGACATCGTGCCGCACCCCAGTTCACCGGCCACGTGCCGCATCGACACCGCGTCCAGACCCTGCGCGTCGGCGACCCGCACCGCGGCCGCCGCGATGTCGGCCCTGGTGAACGCCGGTTTCGGCCCACGCCCCGTCCGCTCGGGTCGCGCCCAGATCACCCCGGGTTCGGCCGTCTTGCCCGCCATCGATCATCACCTCGACCTCCATCCTAGTTACGTACAGCGTACGTAGTGCGCTATGGTCGAGACATGACTTCTACGTACGCTGTACTTAGTGAAGGTCTGGAGAAGCGCTTCGGCGAGGTCCATGCCCTGCGCGGGCTCGATCTGGCCGTCCCGCAGGGCACCGTCTGCGGTCTCCTCGGGCCCAACGGCGCGGGCAAGACCACGGCCCTCAGGCTCCTCACGACGCTCCTGCGCCCGGACGCCGGCTCGGCCCGCATCGCCGGACACGACCTGCTGCGGGACCCGGCCGCCGTCCGCCGCCGCATCGGCGTCACCGGTCAGTACGCCTCGGTCGACGGCGAACTCACCGGCCGCCAGAACCTCCAGCTGTTCGCCCGGCTGCACCGGGTGCGCGGGCCGGCCGAGCGGGCCGGCGAGCTCCTGGACCGCTTCGGCCTGACCGAGGCCGCCGACCGCCCGGCGTCCACGTACTCGGGCGGGATGCGACGCCGCCTCGACCTGGCGGCGAGCCTCGTCCGCCGACCCGACGTGCTGTTCCTGGACGAGCCCACGACCGGCCTGGACCCCGCCAGCCGCAACCGGATCTGGGACGCCGTACGGGAGCTGACCGCCGACGGCACGACCGTGCTGCTGACCACGCAGTATCTGGAGGAGGCCGACCAACTCGCCGACGACATCGCCCTGATGGGCCAGGGGCGGGTCGCGCACACGGGTTCGCCGGCCCAGTTCAAGGCGGTCATCGGCGCGCGCGTCGAGGTCGTCGTCACCGACCCCGACTTCCTGGTGAAGACCGCCGCCGTACTGGATCAACTCACCGGCGCCGAGCCGTCGTTCGACCACGAGCGGCGCGCCGTCGGCGCGGTCACCCGGGACGGCACGCTCACGCTCCCGCGCCTGGTCCGCGAACTCGACGCCGCGGGCGTGCCGTTGCTCGACGCGAGCATCGAACCACCGACCCTCGACGACGTGTTCCTGCGACTCACCCAGGAAGAGGAGCGTGCGGCATGAGCACCCTGGCCCACGACGGCAACGCGATGCTGGGCAGGCAACTGCGGCGGATCCGGAACAACCCGGGGCTGCTCGTCCTGACCCAGACCATGCCGATCACGATGCTGCTGTTCTTCGGCTACGTCTTCGGCAGCGCGCTGGCGATGCCTGGCGCGGAGTACCGCTCCTTCCTGGTGCCCGGCCTGCTGGTGGCGACCGCGGCCAACGGGCTCATGACCGGTATGTTCCAGGCCGCCCAGGACACGCACCGCGGCGTGATGGACCGCTTCCGGACGCTGCCGATGAGCCGGGCCGCCGTACCGCTGGGACAGGCGGGTGCGGACCTGGTCGTGACGGCCGTCGGGACCGTGCCGTTCCTGCTGGTCGGACTCGCGGTGGGCTGGCGGATCGAGGGGTCCGCGCTCGAAGCGGTGGGCGCCTTGGGGCTGTTGCTGCTGTTCCGGTTCGCGACGGCGTGGGCCGGGATATTCCTGGGGCTGCTGACCCGGAACGAGGAGGCCGCCGGTCAGCTCGGCGGGGCGACCTTCATCCTGCCGCTGCTGTCCAACGCGTACATCCCGACCGAGGGCCTGCCGGGCTGGCTGCGCACCCTCGCCGAGTGGAATCCGATCAGCGCGGTCACCATGGCCCTGCGGGACCTCTTCGGCAACGCCCCGGTGCCGGACGGCGCCGCCTGGCCGGTCGCCCACCCCGTCGCCGGGTCACTGGCGTGGTGCGCGGTGCTGCTCGCGGTGTTCGTGCCGCTCGCGGTGCGCAGGTACGCGCGCGGCGAGCGCTGAGGGCAGCGCCCGACAAGGACGGCCCCGTCCATCCTCGTGCATGCCCGTGCACGACAACGGCCCCGTCAACGTCAGTACTCGGCAGAGCCGTTACGTACGGGGACGGGGCCGATGAGCGGGTGGGTGAAGCGGGGGACGCACCCGCGCCCGGGTGGCACTCCGAAGCCACGCCGCGCGCCGCGGGGATGACGGCGACGACAGCGCGGTACAGCACCGGAGACGGTGGAACTGCCGGGCGCGGGCCTGGAATTCGTTCGAGGAACGCCGGTACGAGTCAGCGTCCGCCGAACAGCGAGCGGCGGAGCCGACGCAGCGGGGCGAAGAGCGAGACGCGTCGCACCCGCGCACCGCGGTCGCTGCGCGACTTCGTGGTGTCACGAGTGGTCAGTTCAAGCATCAGCGAGGTCGCTTCGGCCGCCTCCGTCTGCGGCACGGCGGGACCCGCCAGCACCGAGAGATGGCGGTCGAGGCGCGAACTCGTCGCGCTGCTCCCGCAGGTGATCGCAGGGACCCTGGCCCTGCTGCGCACTGTTATCTGATCCATGTCACTCCCCACCCGTACGAGTCCACCCGGCCCGGGCAGGTTAACCCTATCGCCCCGGTGGGGCACTCGTGTATCGCGGTCACAGGATTCACCTTCCCCGTAAGGGTGTTGACAACCCGTCTTTGATTACTCTCCGAATCCAACCGATTTCAGGGCGAGTTGGACAACGGGCTGGCTGGTGGGTTGCGGAGAGCCTCCGTCCGGCTCGACGGTCACAGCCAGTGACGTCGCCGACTTGTCGAGACCGGACGCGACCAAGGGCGTGTCGCCGTCGAAAAGCCCTAGGGAGCGCGGCTGCACATCCGGGCGCATGAGCCAGAGCTGATGCACACGGCCGCTCGACAGCTCGCCATATCCGCTCAGAGTGACGATCGCACGCCCCTCCGATACGGAGGCGACAACTCCGATTGTCCGGCCCTTCGCGTCCTCGCCGGCGGTCGCGCGGGCGTCGGGTGCCGCGAGAACGTTAGCGATCTCACTCGCCCGGTCCCGCTGGGCGTCCAGCTGATCCTGCGTGCGGCCGGCCTGGACGGCGAAGAGGGAGGCGACGACGAGGGCCGCGGCGGCCGTGGCCGTGGCGAACGGCACGAGCAGCGGGCGCGTCCCGCGCGTCCGGGTGCGCGGCGGCGGCTGGGTCCCCCATACATGCGGCGGCAGTTGGGTGGCACGCGCGTGTGCCGGTTCCCGCCCGGTGGACTCCTGCGGAGTCGTCCGTACGGCGGCCAGGACCCGGTTGCGCATCGCGGTCGGCGCCGGGGCGGCCGTCGACCAGGCGAGGCGGACGGCGTCCTCGGACAGGACCCGCACCTCGGCGGCACAGCTGTCACAGGTCTTCAGATGCTTCTCGAAGCGGAGCCGCTCACCGGGTTCCAGGGCGTCGAGGGCGTAGGGGGCGGCGAGCGAGTGCAGGTCCTCGCGCCGCAGCAGACGGTCGACGAAGCTCACGCGACACCTCCCAGACACTTGCGCAGCTGGGTGAGTCCGTCGCGCATACGGGTCTTGACCGTGCCCAGCGGCAGGGAGAGCCGCTCGGCCACTTCACGGTAGGTGTAGCCCTCGTAGTAGGCGAGGGTGACGGACTGGCGCTGCAGCGCGGTGAGGCGTTCCAGGCAGCGGCGCACCCACTCGCGTTCGAGGCCGGCCTCGACCTCCTCTGCGACATGGTCGAAGGCCGGCTGGTTCGCGCGCAGGGCCTCGCGCTGCTCGCGCTCGCCGGCCGCGCGGGCGCTGCGCACCCGGTCGACGGCGCGACGGTGGGCGAGGGTGAGGATCCACGACAGGGCGCTGCCCCGCCCCGGGTCGAACTTCGCGGCGGACCGCCACAGTTCGAGCAACACCTCCTGCGCCACCTCCTCGGACTGGGCGGGATCGCGCACCACACGTCGCACCAGCCCGTACACCGGCCCGGAGACCAGTCCGTACAGCTCCTCGAACGCCTTCTGGTCACCGCCCGCAACGAGCACCAGCAGCTCGTCCGCCTCCAACTCGTCTCCCCCTCCAGTCAGGCCGCAGCGCGGCCGTCTAGTCCCACGAGGCATTCGCAACGAACCCACCTCCGGATGGGGTTACGGATCAGCGCGCCGAAAACGCGGGTCGTCCGCCGATGAAACAACTTTTCAGTTCCGCCGTAAGAACGCTTGAGATTCGACCAATCCACCCTGGCGGCCGCTCCGAATCGGGTTCGTCAGGCAAGTTGGCACTGAGGACGGACGGCATGACACCTATTTCCAGGAGCGGTGCGGGACGCAAGGGCCTCGCGACCCTCGTATGTGGTGCGCTGGCCGCCGGGGGGCTCGCAGCCGCCGGCGTCGCCGCGCTGGCACCGGGGGCGGCCTCCGCCTCCAGCCACCGGGAGGCCCCGCTGATCTCGGGGACACCGCAGTACGACAACACGGACGTGTACGCGTTCGTCAGCCCGGACAAGCCGGACACGACGACGATCATCGCGAACTGGATCCCGTTCGAGGAGCCGGCCGGCGGGCCGAACTTCTTCACGTTCGCCGAGGACGCGCAGTACGACATCCACATCGACAACAACGGTGACGCGCAGGGCGAGCTGCTCTACCGCTTCACCTTCGACACGCACATCAAGAACAAGAAGACGTTCCTGTACAACACCGGCCCGGTCGAGAGCCTCGACGACGCCGACCTCAACATCACGCAGACGTACGACGTCGAGCTGATCAAGCTCAAGAACCAGAAGCTGGTGTCGAAGACGAAGGTCGCCAACGACGTGCCGGTGGCGCCGTCGAACGTCGGCAAGGCGTCCATGCCGGACTACGCGAAGCTGCGCGAGCAGGCCGTCCACGAGCTCCACGGCGGCACCACGTCGTTCGCCGGGCAGGCCGACGACCCGTTCTTCCTGGACCTGCGCGTCTTCGACCTGCTGTACGGCGGGAACCTCTCCGAGGTCGGCAACGACACGCTCAAGGGCTACAACGTCAACTCCATAGCCCTGCAGGTCCCGACACACATGCTCGCCGAGTCGGCGGACCAGCCGATCGTGGGCATCTGGTCGACGACGCAGCGCAAGAACGCCAGGGGCTACTTCGAGCAGGTCTCGCGCCTGGGCAGCCCGCTGGTCAACGAGGTCGTCAACCCGCTCAAGGACAAGGACAAGTTCAACGCGTCCGCGCCCTGGGACGACGCCCAGTTCCTGAAGAACGTCACCAACCCCGAGCTGCCGAAGCTCATCGAGGCGATCTACAAGATCCCGGCACCCAAGGAGCCGCGCAACGACCTGGTCGACGTCTTCCTGAAGGGCGTGAAGGACCTCAACCAGCCGCCCCACGTCCGCCCGGCGGAGATGCTGCGCCTGAACACCTCGATCAAGCCGGCCGCCGAACCCAAGCGGCTCGGTGTCCTCGACGGTGACACCGCGGGCTTCCCGAACGGCCGTCGCCTCACCGACGACGTGATCGACGCCTCGCTCCAGGTCGTCGAGGGTGAACTGCTGGGCGCCAAGAACGACTTGGGCGACGCGGTCGACAAGAACGACAAGGAATTCGAGAAGTCCTTCCCGTACGTCGCCCTGCCGACCGAGGGTTCGCGCGGCCCGCTCGCCAAGGGCACGGACGGCGAGACCGACGTGCGCAGCCAGCTCGGCGACGCCCTGCAGCCGGCGGGTGCCTCCGGCAGCACCGACAACACGACCCTGATCGCCGGGTCGGCGGGCGCCGGCGCGATCGGAGTCCTGCTGATCGGCGCGGGTCTGGCCTGGTGGCGCCGGACGCGGGAGCGGGCGTACTAGGCCCCGTCGACTGGCGCGGCCCGCGCAGTACTCATCCCCCACGGCGCGGGCCGCGCCGCCGTATGCGACAACGACCGTTCCTGCAAACCCGATCGAGGAGAGGGCATGGCCCCGCGGACGAACGACAACGCACCGCAGAACGAGGAGCACGGCCAGGCCGCCGGTGCGGATGCCGCTGCCGCGGAGACCGATGAGCGGGTTGCCGCCATGCGGCGGGTGAGCAGCGCGAGGCGGCAGGGGCTTCGCTTCTGCCGAAGCGGGGTCCGGGGGCTCAGCCCCCAGCGGGGCCCAGGGGCAGAGCCCCTGGACGGGGTCGAAGGGGCGGAGCCCCTGGAGGACGGGAAGGGTAGGGGCGGCGGGGGCGAAGAATCCGCTGACCAGCGCATCGCCGCCGTACGCCGCGCCGCGGCAGCGGGACGACGCCGGCGGGCTCTTCATCTCGCCGGCTGCACCGCCCTGCTGGCCATCGCCTTCACCGCCGGCTCCATCGCACTCGACGCCGTACGCGACAACCCGGCCACCGGCATCGCCCCCGCCTCCGCCGCCGTCGCACCCGGCCTCCTCGCCACCGGCGACCTGGACACCGGCGTCTCCTCCCTCCAGGCCCACCTGCGCGATCAGCCGAGGGACTTCGTCGGCTGGTCCACTCTGGGCCTCGCCTACGTCGAACAGGCCCGCACCAAGGGCGACCCCTCCCGCTACCCGCAGGCCGAGCAGGCCTTCAAGCGCTCCCTCGCGCTGAAGTCCGACAACGACCAGGCCCTGGCCGGCCGCGCCGCCCTCGCGGCCGCCCGCCACGACTTCGAGGACGCCCTGAAGTACGCCGACCAGGCCCTGAAGGTGAACCCGTACAGCGAACGCGCCCTGTGCACCCGCGTCGACGCCCTGGTCGAACTCGGCCGCTACACCGACGCGTCCAAGGCCGCCGACACGGCCGACGACCGCCGCCCGGGCATCCCGGTCTTCACGCGCTACGCGTATGTCCACGAGCTGCGCGGCGACGTCCGCACGGCCCGACGCGTGCTGGACCAGGCGCTCTCCTCCGCGGTCACCCCCGGCGACATCGCGTACGTCGCCACCCAGCTCGGCCAACTCGCCTGGAACCAGGGCGACTACGACAGCGCCCTCACCCACTACGCCCGCGCCCTCGCCGCCGACGAGAACTACGTCCCCGCCCTCGAAGGCCGCGCCCGTGCGCAGGCCGCGAGCGGCGACAGGACCGGCGCGCTCAAGGGCCTGCGGGACGTCGTCTCCCGCTACCCCCTCCCCGGCCCGCTCGTCGCACTCGGCGAGCTGTACGAGGCGTCCGGCGACCGGGCCGAGGCCGTCGACCAGTACGCCCTGGTCGACGCCTGGACGGCCCTCGCCCGCGCCAACGGCGTCAACGCCGACCTCGACACCGCCCTCGCGGCCGCCGACCACGGCGACAAGGCGTCCGCCCTGCGCGCCGCCCGCGCCGAGTGGGACCGTCGGCAGACCGTGCACACCGCGGACGCCCTCGCCTGGGCACTGCACGCCAACGGCAAGGACGAGGAGGCCCTGCCCTACACCCGCAAGGCCACGGCCACCGGCTACCGCAGCGCCGCGTTCCTCTTCCACCGCGGCGTCATCGAGCGCGCCACGGGCCACGCCGAGGACGCCCGCGAGCACCTGCGGGCCGCGCTGAAGCTGAACGCCGGCTTCTCGCCGCTGGGCGCCCGGGAAGCCCGTACGGCACTCAAGAACCTGGAGGCGGGCAAGTGACCCCCCGTCGGCTGTTCGCCTCCGGCGCCGCCGTCCTCACGGCGGCCTGCGCGCTCGCGCTGTTCTCCTCCCCTCCCGCGAGCGCGCACCCCCTCGGCAACTTCACCGTCAACCGCTACGACGGCCTCGTCGCCGCCCCCGGCGAACTGCGCGTCCACCATGTCGAGGACCTCGCCGAGATCCCGGCTACGCAGGCGAAGCCGGACATCGAGAAGGCGGGCATGACGGAGTGGGCCCGGCAGCGCTGCGAGAACGCCGCGCAGGGCAGCGAGGTCACCGTGGACGGCCGTACGGTCGAGCTGACGCTGAACAGCAGCCACTCGCGCGTGCGGCCAGGTCAGGCGGGTCTGGACACCCTCCGTGTGGAGTGCCGGCTGACGGCGCCGCTCCCCGAGGACGCCACGGTCGCCCTCGGCTTCCGGGGCGCGGGCGCGCAGGCCGGCCCCGGCTGGCGGGAGATCACGGCACGCGGCGACCGTATGACGCTCACCGCCTCGGACGTGCCGAAGGAGTCGGTCTCCCGCGAACTGACCGAGTACCCCGAGGAGTTGCTCTCCTCGCCGGCCGACACCAAGGCCGCGTCGCTGCGCGTGCGCCCCGGCGGACCGGCCCTCGCCGAGTCCGCGCCTGACGCCCCCGCCTCCTCGGTCCTGCCCCGAGGCGCCGACCGCTGGACGCGCGCCCTGGACGGACTGGTCGCCCGCCACGACCTCACCGTCGGCTTCGCCGCCCTCGCCCTGGTGATCGCGGTCTTCCTCGGCGCGATGCACGCGCTCGCCCCGGGCCACGGCAAGACGATCATGGCCGCGGTCGCCACGGCACGCGGCGGCAACGCACGCCTCAAGGACGTCATGCCGCTGGCCGCCTCGGTGACGGTCACCCACACCCTGGGCGTGGTCGCCCTCGGCCTCCTGATCACGGCGGGCTCGGCGGCGGCACCGTCGGTCATCACATGGCTGGGCATCGCGAGCGGAGTCCTGGTGACGCTGGCGGGGGTGACGCTGGTCCGCCGGGCCTGGCACATCCGCAAGCACACCCAGCCGCACGGGCACGGGCACGACCACTCACACACCCACGATCACGACCACTCCCACGGGCACGAGACCGAGCACGAGACCGAGACCGACGAGGTCCGCGAGCACCAACCGGTCCTGGTCGCCGCCCACACCCACGCCACGGCGCAGACCCACGCACCCGCACAGGGCCACGTCCACGCGCACGAGGACCATCAGCACCACGAGCACGACCACACGCACGATCACCCCCACCCCCACCCCCACAGCCACACCCACGGCCTGCTCACCCACACCCACGGCGGCTTCACGCACACCCACCCCACCGCCCCGACCCTCCGCGGCACGATCCTCCTCGGCTTCGCCGGCGGCCTCGTGCCCAGCCCTTCCGCGGTCGTCGTGCTCGTGGGCGCCGCGGCGCTCGGCAAGGCGTGGTTCGGGCTGCTGCTCGTCGTCGCGTACGGGGTCGGGCTGGCCCTCACCCTCACCGCGGCCGGGTTCGCGGTCGTCAAGCTGGGGACCGGGGTCACACGGGTACTGGACAAACGCCCCCGCTGGACCACCCACCCGATCACGACCTTCCTGCGCAGGACCGCTCCGCTGGGCTCGGCGCTCCTCGTCGTGCTGCTCGGGGCCGGATTGGTGTTCCAGGGGGCGGCATCCGCACTCGGCTGAGCTACTTTTGGGAAGAAATCACACGGAGTGGAGATTTCGCACGGATGCGAATGGGGGACGCCCGTGTCCGAAGAACACGGCAGTGAACGTGTCATCGCGGGCCGCTACCGCCTCCTGTCCCCGCTCGGCGAGGGCGGCATGGGCACCGTGTGGCGGGCGCGCGACGAGGTGCTGTACCGCGAGGTCGCCGTCAAGGAGGTGCGTGCGCCGCACGGGCTGCCGGCGCCCGAGGTCGAGCGGATGTACGCCCGGCTGGAGCGCGAGGCGTGGGCGGCGGCGCGGGTCGCCAACCGCAATGTCGTCACGGTGTACGACGTGGCCACGCAGGACGGCCGGCCCTGGATCGTGATGGAGCTGGTCCGCGGCATCTCGCTGGCCGAGCTGCTGGACGCCGAGGGCCCGCTGAGCCCGCAGCGCGCCGCGCACATCGGTGCCGAGGTGCTGTCCGCGCTGCGGGCCGCGCACGAGGCCGGGGTGCTGCACCGGGACGTGAAGCCGGCCAACGTGCTGATGTCGAACGACGGCCGGGTCGTGCTCACCGACTTCGGCATCGCCATGGTCGAGGGCAGCTCCGCGCTGACGATGACCGGCGAGGTCATCGGCTCCCCCGAGTTCCTGGCCCCGGAGCGGGCACTGGGCCGCACGCCCGGCCCGGAGTCGGACCTGTGGTCGCTCGGCGTGCTGCTCTACGCGGCCGTGGAGGGCAACTCCCCCTTCCGCCAGAACACCCCGCTCAGCACCCTGCGCGCGATCGTCGACGACGAGCTGCCCCCGCCGCACCGGGCCGGTCCGCTCACCGGCGTCATCGAGGGGCTGCTGCGCAAGGACCCGGCCGAGCGGCTGCCCGCCGACCGGGCCGAGCAGGACCTGCGGATCATCGGCGCGGGCGGCACGCCACGCGCGGACGCCGTGCAGGCGACCCCGTACACCCCCACCGTCGCGGCGTTCCCGGCGCCGTCGCAGACCGCCCCGACGGCCCCGGTCCCACCGCCCGCGTCGACCCGGCCCGTCACCGCCACCCCCGCCGACACCACGGCTCCCGTCCGCCCCGACCGCAACCGCCGCGCCGCCGTCGTCCTGATCGCCGGCGTCGCCGCACTCGCCTTGGCCGTGGCAGGGCTGACGTACGCCCTCCTCAACCGCGGGGGCGACGGGGACAAGGCGCGCGGCGACGAGACCACCAGCCAGACCGGCGGCGGGACTTCACCGGCCGAGACCGAGGACGAGAACGCCTCGGGCGGGGGCCAGAGCCCGACACCGAGCCCGAGCGACAGTGACACGCCCTCCGCTGCCCCGCAGTCCGTGAAGGTGACGTTGGCGGGCTCGAACCTCGAGTACTCCGGGTCCTGTCCACCGCCGAACGGCGAGGCGCCCGCCTTCACGGCGACGTTCACGGTGGGGCGGCTGCCGGCCGAGGTCACCTATCGCTGGGTGTCGCGGGACGGCGACGTCATGGACCAGGGCTGGAAGACCCTGTCGTTCCCGGAGGGGGGCGAACGGACCAAGCAGGACAAGGCGTTCGTGACGACGTACGACGACAGCGGGACGTTCGAGAACGAGATCGGCGTCGAGGTGCGCGACCCGGTGGAGACGAAGTCCGACTCGGTGCCGTTCTCGGTGACCTGTGTGACGGAGACCCCGACGGGCGGGGTCTCGCCATCGCCCAGCGGATCGCCGGGCTCGTAAGGGGTCAGGCCGCGCTGGCCAGCACCGGCAGATAACCACCCGACTGGCCCGCGGCCGTCGGGTGGTACGACTCCGGGATGTTGAGCCAGTTCACGGCGTGCATCCACGAGCTGCCGGAGCAGATCTCGTGCCCGGTGAACGTGGGACGCACGTCGGCGAAGGTGAACCCGTGGTCGAGGGCGCGCTTCTCGGTCGCGGCGTCGATGTAGTCGGCCGCGTCGTTGAGCGCCCTGCGCTTGGTCTCGGACAGACCGAGGCACCCGGACACGCCCAGCTTGTAGAAGCGGGGGTAACCGAGCACGACCACATGGGCCGACGGGGCCTTGGTGCGAATGGCCGAGTAGACGGTGTCGAGCCGGCCGGGCAGCGTCGAGTCGACGTACGCCTTGGCGGTGTTGATGCGGGAGACGCAGGCGCTGTCGGACTGCAGCACACAGGTCGTCATGATGTCCGAGAACCCGGCGTCGTTGCCGCCGATCGAGATGGACACGAGGGCGGTGGCGGGGCTGAGCGGGCCGAGCTGACTGGCCGTGACATCACTCGTACGAGCGCCCGCGCAGGCGGTGAAGTCGAACGACGAGGGTGAGTTCGCGGCGGCCCACAGATACGGATACGCCTTCGTGCTGCGTGCGCAGTCGCCGCTGGAGGCGAGGTAGCTGCCCGCACCGAGGCCGGAGGAGTAGGAGTCGCCGAGGGCCACATAGCCGCCGATTGCGGCGGTTTCGGAGGCCTGCGCGGCGCCGGTCCCGGTGAGGGCGGTGCCGACGGCGAGGAGGAGCGAGGCGACGTATGCGGAAAGTCGGGAACGTCTCATGGAACCTCCCTATAGCAGGATCTCTGCATTAACCGTCGTACCAACTACGCGTGTTGACCGGAAGTGTCCATGCCAAGACCTTTCCGGGCATCACGACCTCCACTCCGGGCGTTCACCACCCGTCCGATTGCGTGCACATGTCATGTGTGTTGACAGGTCGTCAACCGCCTTGTTCTACCCCCGTAGACCGCCCAGTCTTTACATCAGCCCCGAGCGGAACGCGACGCTCCAGGCTGTGCCCGCGATCACGCGCGCACCCCCCACAGACGCGCGCCCCACCCGGGCTCGCGCCGCCTAGAGGAGGACTCCCTCGTAATGGCACAACTGCGTAGCAAGAAGGTCCGGTTCGCCGCGATAACCAGCCTGGCGACCGCCGCCCTCGTCGGCGGACTCACCGCTCTCCCCGCCCAGGCCGCCCCGGCCGAGGGCAAGGTCCTGGCCGCCGGTTCGGCCACGGCGATCAAGGACAGCTACATCGTCACGCTCAAGAAGAGCGCGGGCCTCAAGGCCTCCTCGGCCGCGGGCAAGGACGTCGTCGAGGAGTACGGCGGCACGGTGAAGAGGACGTTCACCAAGGCACTGAACGGCTACTCCGCCACCCTCTCGGCGACCGAGGCCAAGAGACTCGCGGCCGACCCCGCGGTGGCCTCCGTCGAGCAGAACCAGCGCGTCCACGCGGACGCCACGCAGTCCAACGCCCCCTGGGGCCTGGACCGCATCGACCAGGCCGCCCTTCCGCTCTCCGGCACCTACACCTACCCGGACAGCGCAGGCAGCGGCGTGACGGCGTACGTCATCGACACCGGCGTGCGCATCACGCACCAGCAGATCAGCGGTCGGGCCACCTACGGCTACGACGCCGTCGACGGCGACACCACCGCCTCCGACGGCAACGGCCACGGCACCCATGTGGCCACCACCATCGCGGGCTCGACCTACGGCGTCGCCAAACAGGCGAAGATCGTGGCGGTCCGTGTGCTCGACAACTCGGGCTCCGGCACCACCGCGGGCGTGATCGCGGGCATCGACTGGGTGACCAACAACCACTCCGGCCCCTCGGTCGCCAACATGTCTCTCGGCGGCGGCGCCTCGGCCTCGCTGGACACGGCGGTGCGCAACTCCATCGCCAGCGGCGTGACCTACGCGGTAGCGGCCGGCAACAGCAGCGCCAACGCCTCCTCGTACTCCCCGGCCCGGGTCACCGAGGCGATCACCGTCGGCGCCACCACCAGCTCGGACGCCCGCGCCAGCTACTCCAACTACGGCTCGGTCCTGGACATCTTCGCGCCGGGCTCCTCGATCACGGCGGGCTGGTACACCAGCGACACCGCGACGAACACCATCTCCGGTACGTCGATGGCCACCCCGCACGTCGCGGGCGCGGCCGCGGTCTACCTGGCGAGCCACACCTCGGCCACCCCGGCCGCGGTCGCCTCGGCCCTGACCTCCGGCGCGACCACCAACGTGGTCACCAGCCCGGGCAGCGGCTCGCCGAACCGCCTGCTGAAGCTCGTCCCGTGACGCACCCCCGCACCATCTGAACCACCGGCCCCCGCAGGCCCCACGCCTGCGGGGTCCGTCCGCGCTCCCGCGCGCCACGAACAGATGTCAAGAGTCCGACCGCATCTTGACGGCCGACGCGGCGCTGAGCCACATTGAAGCCCGGCATCCGGCGCTTCGGGGGGCAAAGTCGCCAATGCAGACCTTACGTATCAAGACAGCTTCATCCAGAGCCGAGGCTCAGGACACCGAGCGAGCGCGACCAGGACCGGGGAGGGACCTGACGCCGCTGCTCGCGGGTGCCGCAACGGCCGTGGGGGGAATCGGCGCGGTCCTCGCGCTCGTCGACTCGGGCTCGCCGCTGCGCGGCCCCTTCACCCTGTTCTTCCTGCTCGCGGCACCGGCCGGGGCGATCGCCGCCGCGCTGCGCGGGCTGGAACCCTTCGGCCGTGCCATCGCCTCGGTTGCGGGCGCGGTCGTCGTCAACATGCTGGTGACCCAGGGCATGCTGGCCGTGCACCGGTGGTCGGTACGCGGCGGGATCGTGGCCGTGACCGCGATCAGCGCCCTCGTTCTCCTGCTGGTTCTGCTGCGGCGGCTGCGCGGCCGTACGACGCGAAGGCGGACTGACTGACGTGGACATCAGCGTGTACCGCCCCGGCGAGCTCAGCTCCGCCGACCGGGCGGCGTGGACATCGATGCAGTCCAAGGCCCATCTCCAGGGTTCGCCCGAGCTGGGCAACCCCTTCCTCTCCCCCGAGTTCGCCCTCGCGATCGGCCGCTGCCGGCGCGGGGTGCGGATCGCTGTCGTACGGGAGGGCGGCGAGCCGGCCGCGTACTTCCCGTTCCAGCGGACGGCGGCCGGCGTCGGCCGGGCCATCGGCCTCGGTGTCTCGGACGCCCAGGGAGTGGTCCACCGGCCCGGGTTCACCTGGGACGCCAGGGAGCTGCTGAAGGCCTGCGGGCTCGCCGTCTGGGAGTTCGACCACCTGGTGGAGGGCCAGGCGGCGTTCGGGGCGGAGGCGTCCGGCAGGTATCCGTCCCCGGTCATGGACGTCGACCAGGGATACGACGCCTATCTGGCCCAGCTCCGCGCGCAGTCACCGAAGTTCACGAAGTCGACGCTCGCCAAGGAGCGCAAGCTGGGCCGGGACCACGACGGCGTGCGGTATGTGCACGACGAGCGCGATCCGGCCGCTCTGCGCGCGCTGATGGCGTGGAAGTCCGCGCAGTACCGCAGGACGGGGCGCAGCGACCGGTTCGCGCACGAGTGGATCACCCGGCTCGTGGACCAGCTGTTCCACACCCGCTCCGAGCCGTTCGCGGGGATCCTGTCGGTGCTGTACGCGGGCGACAGGCCGATCGCCGCGCACTTCGGGCTGCGCTCCGAGCGGGTGCTGGCCTGCTGGTTCCCGGCCTACGACCCGGCGTTCTCGAAGTACTCGCCGGGCCTGGTCCTGCATCTGCGCATGGCCGAGGCGGCCGCCGCCGACGGCATCGCCTACCTGGATCTCGGCCGGGGCCAGAAGGAATACAAGGACTCCCTGAAGACACGCGAGCTGATGGTGTCGGAGGGGTGGGTGACCCGGCGTCACCCGGTCGCGTTCGGACACCGGGCACGCCGTGCCCCGGTCCGGGCGCTGCGCAACACCGTGCAGAGCCGGCCGGAGCTGTTCGCACCGGCGGACCGGCTCCTCAAACGCATGGGGAAGATCCGCTCGGGACGGCGGTAACGGCAGGCCCGGCCGGGCCGGTTGCCACTACAGCAATCGGGCCGGTTACGGTCAAACCAACAAAAACGTGAGAGCTCGTTCCAGCTCTTGCCATACAGGCTCAATCGTCAATACCGTCGTACATCTCACCCGCATCGGACTGTCGGCTAACGGCTCTAGGGGAGGGCTCAAGTGCCGCGACGGTCCCGGGGCGGGGCGCGGTAGGGGGGTGCTCGGTGAAGGTGTCCGCACTTGTCGCTGAGTCGTGCCGCGCGACCGGCTGCCGATCTTCTGGTGGTCGGCCAGACATGCCAGCTCACCACACGCGCGCGGAGATCCACTTATCCGTGCCGTGAGTGAGAAACCCCCCTTTCGAACCGGACCAAGAGCCGGGCCGCCCAGGGGCGGGCGGTCCACCGGACGAGAGGGACCTGACTCATGAGTTCTGTTCTGCGCCCGGCGGTCGCGGACCAAGATCCGTCACCGGTCGGCAAGTACCGGCCCGTCTCCACGCACCTGGCCATCGCGCCACCGGTGAGCGTGGTGATACCGGCCATGAACGAGGCGGAGAACCTTCCGTACGTCTTCAAGACCCTGCCGGACTGGATACACGAAGTGGTCCTGGTCGACGGCAACTCCACCGACAACACCGTCGAAGTGGCCCGTGAGCTGTGGCCCGATGTGAAGGTCGTGCGCCAGCGCGGCAAGGGCAAGGGGGATGCCCTGATCACCGGTTTCGAGGCGGCCACCGGCGACATCATCGTGATGGTCGACGCGGACGGCTCGGCCGACGGCAACGAGATCCTGTCGTACGTCTCCGCCCTGGTCTCGGGCGCGGACTTCGCCAAGGGGTCCCGCTTCGCCAACGGCGGCGGCACCGACGACATGACGCCGATCCGCAAGCTGGGCAACTGGGCGCTGTGCACGGCCGTCAACCGCAAGTTCGGCGCCCGCTACACCGATCTCTGCTATGGATACAACGCGTTCTGGCGGCACTGCCTGGACAAGATCGACCTCGACTGCACGGGCTTCGAGGTGGAGACCCTGATGAACATCCGGGTCGTCAAGGCGGGGCTGAAGGTGCAGGAGATACCCAGCCACGAGTACCTCCGTATCCACGGCACGAGCAATCTGCGCGCCGTGCGGGACGGGCTGAGGGTGCTCAAGGTGATCCTCAAGGAGCGCTCCAACCGGCGTGCCCTGCGCCGGCGCAGGAACCACTCCCAGGTGCTCAGCTCGGTCCGGGGAGAGGCGTCTTGAGCGATCCCGACATCTCCGTCGTGATCTGCGTGTACACCGAGGACCGCTGGGAGGACATCCTCGCGGCGGTCTCCTCGGTGCGGGCGCAGTCGTATCCGGCGCTGGAGACGCTGCTGGTCGTCGACCACAACGAGGCGCTCCTGGACCGGCTGACCAAGGAGTACAAGGAAGCGGCCGACGTTCGGGTGCTCGCCAACGCGGGTCCCCGCGGCCTGTCCGCCGGCCGCAACACCGGGATCGCATCCTCGTACGGCGAGGTGATCGCGTTCCTCGACGACGACGCCGTGGCCGAGCGCGACTGGCTGCGGCACTTCGCGGCCGGGTACGCCGACCCGCGCGTGATGGCCGTCGGCGGGCGCACCGAGCCGATCTGGGCGTCGGGACGCCGGCCGCACTGGTTCCCGGAGGAGTTCGACTGGGTCGTCGGCTGCACCTACCGGGGTCTGCCGAGCGGCCGGGTCAAGGTGCGCAACGTCCTCGGCGGCAACGCCTCCTTCCGGCGCACCGCGTTCGACTTCGCCGGCGGTTTCGCCACCGGCATCGGCCGCGACGGCGACCGGCTGCCGCTGGGATGCGAGGAGACGGAGCTGTGCATCCGGCTCACCCGGGCCCGGCCCGACGCGGTCCTGCTGATCGACGACCGGGCGGTGATCCACCACCGGGTTCCCGAGGCCCGTGAGCACTTCCGGTACTTCCGCACCCGCGCCTACGCCGAGGGCCTGTCGAAGGCGCTGGTGGCCCGAAGTGTGGGCGCCGACAAGGGACTTGAGTCCGAGCGCCGGTACGCCACCCGGGTACTGCCGGCCGGGGTGGCGCGCGGCGTCCGGGATGCCGTACTGGCCCGGACCGGCGGTGCGGGGCGGGCGGGTGCGATCGTCGCGGGGGTGCTGACGGCGGCCGGTGGGTACGTCGTGGGGAGTGTCCGCGCGCGCCGGGGAGGCGCCATGTACTCGGTGGCGGGGCTCGCCGGGGAAACGGGCAGCGGGGAGGAACCGGGCATCAAGGGGGGAAGAAGATGACCGACGCGCGTGTGCCGATCCTGATGTACCACGCCGTCTCCACCTCGCCGAACGACGCCACCCGTGAGCTGTCGGTGGCGCCGGAGGCGTTCGCGGAACAGATGGCGCTGATCGGCGACCTGGGACTCACGCCCGTGCGGACGGCCGATCTCGCGGCGCGCTGGCGTTCCGGCAAACCGCTGCCCGAGCGCCCCGTGCTGATCACCTTCGACGACGGCTACGAGGGCGTGCACCGGCACGCCCTGCCCGTGCTCGCCAAGCACGGCTTCGCGGCCACGGTGTTCGTCTCCACGGGCTGGCTGAAGGGCCCGCACGACATGGGCGGCGGCCTGGACACCATGCTCGACTGGGACCAGGTCCGCGAACTCGCCGAGGCGGACGTCGAGATCGGCGGCCACAGCCACACCCACCCCCAGCTCGACCAGCTCCCGGACGACAGGCTGCGCTCCGAGCTGATCCTGTGCAAGGAGATCGTCTCGGACCAGCTCGGCACCGTCCCGGCCTCGTTCGCCTACCCGTACGGCTACTCCAGCCGCCGGGTGCGCGAGGCCGTGCGGGAGACCGGGTACGCCCAGGCGCTCGCCGTCAACAACGGCCTCGCGCGGCGCCGGCAGGGGCCGTACGCCCTCACCCGGCTGACCGTGCGCCGTACCACCGGCATCGAGGAGTTCGGGCGGATGGTCGAAGGCCGTGCCATCGCCCGCACCTTCGCCGGGGACCGTGCCCTCACCAAGGGGTACGCCCTGGTCCGCAGAGCCCGACAGGTCCGCCGGAAGGCCATCCGTTCCCGTGTCTGACACGACGACGACCGAGCCCGCATCGACCGACGCGACGGCGCCCGAGCAGTCGGGGCGCCGCCTTCGCCTGCCCGGCATGGGCGGGTCCTCCGGGGGCAGCCAGCTGTTCCGCAACGCCTACGCCCTGATGATCAACACGGGCATCTCCGCCGTGCTGGGGCTCGGTTTCTGGCTGGCCGCGGCCCGCTACTACTCCGAGTCCGCGGTCGGCCAGGGCTCCGCCGCGATCGCCGCGATGAAGTTCCTCGCGGGGCTCACCGCGGTGACGCTGACGGGCGCGCTGGCCCGGTTCATCCCGGTGGCGGGGCGCAGGAGCGGCCGGCTGATCTTCCGGACGTACGCGGGCAGCTGTGTGGTGGTGGCGCTGGCCGCGGGCGGCTTTCTGCTGACGCTGGACCTGTGGGGGCCGTCGTACCGGTTCCTGAACGGGGCGGCGGGCGGGCTCTTCTTCGTCGTGGCCGTCATCGCCTGGAACCTGCTCACCCTCCAGGACGGCGTGCTGACCGGGCTGCGCAGCGCGGTGTGGGTGCCGGTCGGCAACACCGTGTTCTCCGCGGTGAAGCTGGGCCTGCTGGTGGCCTTCGCGGTGGCGATCCCCACCGCCGGGGTCTTCGTGTCCTGGGTCGCGGCGATCGCGGTGTCGGTGCTGCCGCTGGGCTGGCTGGTGTTCCGGCGGCTGGTGCCGCGCCATGTGGAGGCGACCAAGGACAACGGCAGCCCGCCGTCCCTGAAGGAGATCGGGAAGTTCCTCGCGGGCGACTACACCGGCTCCCTGTTCTCGCTCGCCGTGGTCTATCTGATTCCGGTGATCGTGGCGGCGCAGGTCTCCTCCGAGGACAACGCGTACTTCTACATCACGGCCACGATCGGCGGCACAGTCAACCTGCTCGCCATCAACATGGGCGCCTCCCTGACGGTCGAGGGCTCGCACGACCCCGGCCGGCTGGCCGCCAACACCCGGGCGGCGCTGCGGCGCATGGCGCGCATCATGGTGCCGGTCGCCGCGATCCTGTTCTTCGGCGCGCCCTGGATCCTGGGCGTCTTCGGCCAGGGGTACGCGGACGCGGCCACCCCGCTGCTGCGCTGGTTCGCGGTCGGCGCGCTGCTGCGGGTCGTCATGGAGACGTACTTCGCGGTGCTGCGCGCGCAGAGCCGTACGGCCGGACTGGCGTGGCTGCAGGGCCTGTTGTGTGCCCTGGTGCTCGGCCTGACGCTGCTGCTGCTCCCCCGCATGGGCCTGACCGGCGCGGGCGTCGCCGAGATCGTCTCCCTCGCGGTGATCGTCACGATCGCCGCGCCGAAGCTGTACCGGACGGCCCGGGCCACCTCGGCCGACGTTCCCGAGGACGCGGCTCCCGACGGTGACCTCGCCGATCTGGGGGCGCGCGAGGTGCCCGAGGGGGCGCGCAAGCGCATGCCCGGCTGGGCGCTCGACTCCGACACCCTCGCCCTCGGAATCCACGTCGACTTCGACCACCTGGAACGCCGCCCGGATGTCCGCCCGGGCCCGGGCACGCCGCCCACCGGTACGCCCCCGGTCACCCCGCACCAGCACCGGCCGACCTGGGCACGCAAGCCGGAGTTCGGGCCTCCGGTGGAGACGGGGGTCCCCCCGCTCGAGCGCATTCGGGAGTGGGGGAGCGAGCCCGGTTCGGAGGCCTCGCAGGGGCCCGCCGAGGTGGACGCGCCGTTCGAGGCGGAGTACGACGCGGGCAAGGGCGAGGAGGCCGCACCGGAGGAGCGCGAGGAGGCTGCCGTACGGGAGGAGGCCGTCGTACGGCAGGAGACCGCCGTACGGGAAGAGCCGCCCATGCCCGAAGATCCCGTACGACTGCCGCAGGCGCCCGCGCCGACCTGGCGTGAGCGGTTGCTGCCCACCCGGCTCGGGGTGGTCCTCGGCTGTCTGCTGATCGCCGCGCTGCTGCTCTACTGGGTGCCCGCGCTGCGGCTCGGCGAGGCGGACCTGGACGGCATGGGCGGGCTCGGGCTGATCTCCGTGCTGCCGATGCCGACGCTGGTCGGGGCCGCGCTGCTGGTGGTGGTGTTCGCCTCGGTGCTGTGGCTGGGGCGCGAGCACAGGGCGTTGCTGCTGGTCACCCTGCTGGCGACGGTCGTGTCCCTGCACGCCCTGCCCGCGCTGATCGAGACCGAGCCGAGGTTCGCGACGGCCTGGCAGCACCTCGGCTTCCTCGACTACATCGACCGCACCGGGTCGGCGGTGCCCGACCTGGACGCGCGCTGGAGCTGGCCGGGCTTCTTCGCGGCGGCCGCGTTCGTCGCGAAGGCCTGCGGGGTCGGCGACTTCACCGAGGTCATCCGCTGGTGGCCGCTCACCATGCAACTCCTCTACCTGGTGCCGATGTTCCTGCTGGTGCGCTCCATGCGGGCGAGCTGGCGGGCCAAGTGGACCGGCATCTGGGTCTTCGTGCTCAGCGGCTGGGTGGGCCAGGACTACTTCTCGCCGCAGGGCTTCACCTACCTGCTGTACCTCGTCTTCGCGGCGATCCTGCTGGTCTGGTTCCGCGCGCCGCATGTGATCTGGACGAAGCGCCGCCCCGGCGAGGTCGAGGTCGAGCCGGCGAACCGGCGGCAGCAGGCCGTGCTGCTGGCGGTCGTGATCGGACTGTTCGCGGCGAGCGTCCCGGCCCACCAGCTCACGCCGTTCGTGATGCTGGGCGTGCTGACGGCGCTGGTCCTGATCGGCAAGTCCGAACTGCGCGGCCTGCCGATCCTGTTCGGCGTCATGGTCACGGTCTGGATCGGCTTCCTGGCCGAGCCGTACTGGTCCGGGCACTTCGACGAACTCTTCGGCGGGGTCGGCGGCGTCGGCGGCAACGTGTCGTCGTCCGTCTCCGGCCGTATCGAGGGCGGCAGCTCCACCCACAAGCTCGTCCTCTACACGCGCGTACTGCTGGCCGGCGGCGTGATGGCCTTCGCCTGCTGGGGCTGGTGGCGGCGGCGCTTCCACCACTACCGGGAGCGCTCGCTGCTCGTCCTCACCTTCGTGCCGTTCCTGGGCTTCGGCATGCAGTCGTACGGCGGTGAGATGGCGCTGCGCGTCTTCATGTTCGCCCTGCCCGGCGCGGCCCTGCTGGCCGCACTCGCCTTCTTCCCGCGCACCGGCGTCACCGCCAAGGAGCGCGACAAGGACCGGGTGAGCCTCGCCCCGCTGGCCGCGCTCATGGCGGGCCTGGTGCTCATGGGCGGCTTCCTGGTGGCCCGCTGGGGCAACGAGCCGTTCGAGCGGGTGCGGCCCGGCGAGGTCGCCGCCATGGAGTACGTGTACGCCCATGACGATCCGAGTCTCAGGCTGCTGTGGCTGAGCGACGACCCGGTCAACGTCGTGACGCCGTCGATGCCGTGGGGCTCACGGGACATGGAGAAAGTGGAGTACCTGCCCACGCTCGCGCCGGCCGACCCGGTGCTGGTGTCGGGGCTGGTGAAGGCGCTCAAGGACGCCGGCCCGAACTCGTATCTGATGATCAACCGCGGCCAGGTGACCTATCTCCGGCTGGACGTCGGCTACTCGGCGACCTGGGAGTCGCGGCTGATCCAGAACCTGGACAAGCGCCAGGAGCTGAAGAAGGTCTTCGTCAACGCCGACGTGACCATGTACGCGCTGCGCAAGCAGCCGGCGGGCGAGATCCCGAAGGCCGATCCCGGTCCGATCGGGCCGCAGGTGACCTGGACGCCGTGGTCGGTGGTCGGCGGGCTCGCGGCGGTCGCGCTGATCCTGCTGCTGATGGCCCGCGAGATCGTGCGGGTGGCGCTGGCGCCGAGCGTGCGGCAACTGCGCTGGCTGCAGAGCAGCTTCTGGTTCTCGCTGCCGCTGCTGGCGGTGCTGCTGGCCTCCCTGGTGCAGCGGTTCCTGACGATCGAGTAGAGGGCGTACGAGGTGAAGCGGCTCAGCGCTTCAGCCACTTCACCTCGTACGCCTGCAGCTCGACCTTCTTGCCGTCGATCTTCGCGCTGGTCTGGCGGTCGAGGGTGTTCACGGCCAGGACCACCTTGTCCGTGGCCAGGACCCGCACGTCGGGGCTGTCCACGGACACCTTCGTGTACTCGGTCCCCGGCCGGAACTCCTTGCTGAACCGGGCGAGCAGGTCGTACATGGGCAGCTTCTCGCCGCCTCCCGAGCCGTCGGTCGGCGTCCACAGACAGCCGGCGCATTCGGTGCCCTTCTCCTCCTCCGGATTCCAGTAGAAGGCGGAGGTGGCACCTCCCTTGGCCAGCGCGATCATCCCGGCGGCCTGGACGGCACCGCGGCGGGCCTCGGACCAGCCCTTGCGGTCGTCGTTGCCGTCGGCGGGCTCGACGTAGTACTCGGCCCACCACAGCGGCAGGTCACCGGTCTGTTCGCGCACCCACCGGCTCACGGCCGTGAACTTGTCGGTGGCGGTGAACTCGTCGGGCAGCAACTCGTCGTCCCGGGTGTAGCTGGAGCCGTCCACGACGACGAAGTCGGCGCCGACTTTGTGCTCGTTCCAGTACGCGAAGGCGTCGATCGTGCGCTGGTCCAGGGCGCCCCAGGAGCCCTTCAGCGCCGTCGATGCCTCTTCGGCGCGCGGGTCGACGCTGTCCATCACGAGGTACGGCCCGCCGACCATGATCTCCGGGTTGACCTTCTTGAGCGCCTTGTGGACGAGGTTGTAGAGCTGTGTGTAGCCCTCGTAGTCCCAGCGGGCCTCGGCGTCGTTCCAGAAGCCCTTGAACTCGTTCCAGACGATGAAGTGGCGTACGTCCGGGTAGCGCTTGGCGACGGTGACGGCGAGCGCGGCGAAGTCGTCGAAGTGTTCGGGCTCGGGTGCCGTCTCCAGGGCGGCCTGGCTCCAGTTCGTGTTGTCGACGCCGGGCTCGCCGCCCTTCATCCAGTCGGGGGCGCAGCACAGGGTGACGACCGGGGTGCTGCCGGAGGCGCGGACGAAGTCGATCCGGCGGTCCATCGCCTCGAAGTCGTAACGCCCCTCGACCGGCTCGGGGTTGTCGGCGCCCCAGCCCATGATGTGCTGGATCTGCGGCAGTCCCCCGGCGTCCGCGAGCCGTTCCTCGACGCGCTTCACGGCCGCCGCGGCGCCCTCGTCGGCGCTGTGCCGGGTGTGGGTGAACCCCCAGCCCACCTGCGGGTTCGTCGCGTCCGGCGTGGCCGTCGGGCTGCCGTGCACCTTGTCGCCGTCACGTGTGGTGCCCTCGGTGCTCGCGCCGTTGCCGGGAAGCGTGTTGAGCAGGGTCACCACCAGGGCCAGGGCGGCCGCGCCCACACCGAGCAGCGCGGTGAGCCGCCACCGCCCTGCCCCCGAATTCCACCCATGACGTCCCATCAAGGACAACGGTAACGGGGGTGACCGCCGCTCGGGCAGGTTTCCGCCTACACAGTCCTGCAACAGGACGGAGGGGACACGGGGAGGACACGACGGCCGCACGGGCACGGCGCACGGCGGCCACGCCCCGGTTCTCGGGCGTGCACCTTTGGCGGGACGTGCCAGGGAAACCGGGTGCAGAGGGACGCCACGTGCCGGATCATGGCCGCATGTCTGCGAACCCACACGACGCTCTGCCGATCCGGCTCAACGTCGACGACAGCGACTCGCCGTCCGACGTCGTCGACGCGCTGTTCCTCGGCCGCTTCGCGACGGGCGAGCAGCCGTTCTCGCACGCGGTGAACATCGACCGCGTGCGGTCCGGGGCGACACTCCTGCCGCCGGGTGCCCGCGTGCTGCGCGCCGCCCGCGACGACGACCGCAGCGCGACGCTGGCGGAGGGCGAGGGCTGGACCATGCTGATCTCCCGCTGGAACCGGGGCGCCGACGTCACGGTGACGGCGACCAGCGAGGAACTGGCGGCACGGGTGCTGGGCGAGGCGACGGACGGCGCGGCGGACGAGCCCGAGCCGCAGCCGGAGAACGTGACCATGGGCTTCTGGTACGTCTCCCCCAGGCGCGGCCCGCATCGCACCACCCGGCAGATCTCGGCGGGCACCTGGGACGAGGTGCGGGCCAACTACACCGCGCCGGTCGCGGACGCGATGGACCGCCTGATGAAGACGACCCCGCAGGACATCGCGGGCCGGCTGCTCCTGCTGCACGGCCCGCCGGGCACCGGCAAGACCTCCGCGCTGCGCACCCTGGCCCGCTCCTGGCGGGACTGGTGCCAGGTGGACTGCGTCCTGGACCCGGAGCGGCTCTTCAGCGACGTCGGCTATCTGATGGACATCGCGATCGGCGAGGAGGACTCCACGGGCAAGGGCCGCTGGCGGCTGCTGCTCCTGGAGGACTGCGACGAGCTGATCCGGGGCGAGGCGAAGCACACCGCGGGCCAGGCGCTGTCGCGGCTGCTGAACCTGACGGACGGCCTGCTGGGCCAGGGCCGCAACGTCCTGGTCGGTGTGACGACCAACGAGGACCTGGAGCGCCTGCACCCCGCCGTCGTCCGCCCCGGGCGCTGTCTGGCCCGCATCGAGGTGGGGGCGCTGACGCGCCGGGAGGCCGTGAACTGGCTGGGCACCGATGAGGGCGTCGGCCGCGAGGGGGCCACCCTGGCGGAGCTGTACGCCCTGCAGCGGGGCACGTCCCCGACGTCGCTGCCGGAGCCGCGGGACGGGGCGGACGCGGGGCTGTACCTCTAGCCTTCCGGTGCTTTCATGGTCGTATGACCCTGTTCGTCGGGACGTCGGGGTGGCAGTACCGGGACTGGCGGGGTGCTCTCTACCCCGCCGACGTGCCCATGCGGCTGTGGCTGGAGGAGTACACGCGGCACTTCGCCACGGTGGAGATCAACAACGCCTTCTACCGGCTGCCCACGCGCGAGAACTTCGAGGCCTGGCGCGACCGGGTGCCGGGGGACTTCGTGGTCGCGGTGAAGGCGAGCCGCTATCTGACCCACATCAAGCGCCTCAAGGATCCCGAGGAGCCGGTCCACCGTCTGATGTCCCATGCGGCGGGCCTGGGCGACCGCCTGGGGCCGGTCCTCCTCCAACTCCCGCCGACCCTGCGCGCCGACCCCGACCTCCTGGACGCCTGCCTGGCCCGCTTCCCGTCCGGGGCGCGGATCGCGGTCGAGCCCCGCCACGAGTCCTGGTGGGTCTCCGGTACCCGCAAGGTGCTGGAGTCCCGGGGTGCCGCCCTGTGCTGGGCCGATGTCCGGGCCCGCCCGGTGACCCCCTTGTGGCGCACCGCGGACTGGGGCTACGTCCGCTTCCACGAGGGCCGCGCCCACCCCTGGCCCCGCTACGGCCGGCGCTCCCTGGAGACCTGGGTCGACCGCCTCGCGACCACGTGGTCCGACGCCGAGGACATGTACGCGTACTTCAACAACGACCCGGGCGGGGCGGCGGTGGAGGACGCGGTGGTCTTCGGGAGGGCGGCGACGCGAGCGGGCCTCGCGGTGACGCGCACGCCGGGTTTCGCCGCACGCCGCTGACTACTCGCCGTAAGCCGCCCGCAGGGCGTCCCGCACGGCCGCCAACGCGTCGCCCTCCGGGAGCCCGAGCCTGCGGGCCCGCTCCACGTACGCCTGCGCGGCCGACGCCAGCTCCCGCTCCGCGGCCGATCCGGCGGCGGCCACGAACGTGCCGTTGCGGCCCCGCGTCTCGATCACCCCGTCGCTCTCCAGCGCCCGGTACGCCTTGGCGACGGTGTTGGCCGCCAGCCCCAGCGACTCCGCGAGCCCCCGCACGGTCGGCAGCCGGTACCCGACCGGCAGCACCCCCGCGCGTGCCTGCTCGGAGATCTGCGCCCGTACCTGCTCGTACGGCGCCGCACTGTCGTCGATGTGGATCTTCAAGGTCACAGGGCCGATTGTCCCGTAACCCCTCGGAAAATGAGAGGCACCCCGACGCCGGCCCCCGTAGCGTGCGCCGTGATGACTGTAATCGTGCGCCCCCTGCGTCCCGAGGTACGAGCCGACGTCGAGGGCTTCTCCCGCGTCCGCCATCGCGCCCTGCCCTTCTTCGTGGTGACCCCGGACTCCATCACCTACGACGTCACCCACATGCACCCCGACGCCCACTACCGGCCGCTCGTCGCCGAGAAGGACGGCGAGGTGATCGGCACGGCACAGGTCGGGCTCGTGCACGACAGCCCGGAACCCGGCCAGGGCTACGTCAACGTGTACGTCGACCCGGCGCGCACCCGCCGCGGCGCGGGCACGCTGCTGGTCCGCACCGCCGAGGAGTACCTGTCCGAGCGAGGGGCGACCAGGCTGTTCGCATGGATCCTCGACGCACCGGGCAACCGTGCCTTCGCCGAACGGCACGGCTACCGCGAGGGCCGCTCGGCGCACTTCCTTCGCCTGGACCTGGCGAACGGCACCCTGCCCGCGCTCCAGGCCCCGCCCCCGGGCGTCGAGCTGCGCACGGCGGCCGACTTCGCGGACGACCCGCGCCCGCTGTTCGAACTGGACGCGGAGACGGCGTCGGACGAACCGAGCGACGTCGCCTACGAGTTCACGGACTACGAGGCCTGGCTGGAGGAGACCTGGAACCACCCGCTCCTCAGCCGGGAACTGACCTCCGTCGCCGTCGTCGACGGCCGTCCCGCCGCCTTCACTCTGGCCCGCACCGACGGCGGCACCCGGTACACCTCCGGCATGACCGGCACCGCGCGCGCCTTCCGCGGCCGCGGCCTGGCCAAGCTGGCCAAGAACGACTCCCTGCACCGCGCCCGCGCCGCCGGTCTCACGGAGGCGTTCACCGGCAACGACACCGGCAACGGACCGATGCTCGCCATCAACAAGTGGTTCGGGTACGAGATCTGCGCGACGGAGGTGCGCCATGTCCGCGAACTCGGCTGACCAGGGCCGCCTCCTGGACGTGGTCCTCGTCAAGTCCGGCCGTACGAAGATCCGTTACGCGGCCGAACTGCTCACCGACGACGGCACCCGTATCACCGTCCGCGCCCCCTGGTCCGGCGACGGCGTCCGTGACTTCGGGTTCGTCCGCTTCGAGCCGGGCGACGTCTTCACCGAGTACTACTGGCGCGACCGCTGGTACGCCGTGAAGGAGGTCCGCGACGCCGCGGGCGCCCTCAAGGGCTGGTACTGCGACGTCACCCGCCCGGCCACGCTGTCCGGCGCCGAGCTGGTCGTCGAGGACCTCGACCTGGACCTGTGGCGCTCCGCCGACGGCACGGACGTACGGCGCCTGGACGAGGACGAGTTCGCCGAGAGCGGCCTGGCGAAGACGGATCCCGAGGCGGCCGCGGCGGCGGTGGCGGCGCTGGACGAGCTGGAGGCGTCCGCCACCGGGGCGGGCGGCCTGGAGTCGCTGCTGGCCTAGCTGGCTAGACCCTCGCCACCAGGGCGTACCGCTCGTCGTCCACGGCCTTCGCCCACAGCAGCTCGTCGTCGGACAACCGCTCCAGGTGCACCTGCCCGGCGAGCGGGGCGAGGAGGGCGGCGAGCCGGTCCGCGGGTATGCCGACGGGGCCGACCGTCCCCCACACGCCCTCGACCAGCACCAGCCGCCCGCCGGGTCGCAGCAGCCCCGCCCAGTGCCGCAGCACGCGCGCGGGGTCGGGCAACGTCCACAGCACATGCCGTACGAGCACGACGTCGAACCGCTCCTCCCCCACCGGCGGCGCCGCCGCGTCCCCGACGAGGAACACCGCGTCACGCCCGGCGAGCTTGGCGCGGGCGAGGTCCACCATCGCCGGGGACAGGTCCACTCCCGTGACCCGGTGCCCCTGCTCGGCCGCGAGGAGCGACAGGCTGCCGGTGCCGCAGCCGAGGTCGAGGACGTCGCACGCCCGCTCGGGCAGCCAGGAGCGCAGCCGGGAGGCCCAGGCCCGGCGCACCTCGGGGTCGCGCAGGCCGTGGTCCGGTTCGTCGTCGAAGGAGGCGGCCGCCGTGTCCCAGTCCGTGCTCGTCCCGGTAACGGCGTGTTCACCGTTCGTCGTGTCGGTCATGGGGCCAAGAGTGACACCCGCCACTGACAGTCGAATGGTGACAGCCGCCACTGACAGGACCAGCGGCGATGAGCAACTCTCCCCGCAAGGGTCTACCTCCGTAAGAACGAGGAACTCGGTGGACCCTGAAGGAGGCAGCCATGCGCCGTATGCAGAAGCCCCTGAAGAGGAAGTCGGACACCCGTCGGGTCCGTGAGGAGGCCGACGAGCGCCCCTCGGGACGACCCGAGGTCCGCAAGGACATCGCCCGGACCTGGTGGCCGGACGGCTGAGACGCCCTGCCGGTCGCACAAGACACAGACGGAAGACACGGACGCGTCAGGCAAGCCGCTTGCGGTAGTGGACGCGGTCGTACGGCCCGTCCACGCGACGCTCGACGACCTCGTAGCCGTACTTCGGGTAGATCTTCTGGTTCTCCCACATCAGCGCGTTCGTGTAGAGCCTGACCTCGGCCAGGCCCAGCGCACCCGCGTGTGCGTCCACGAAGTGCAGCAGCCGTCGCCCTACGCCCTGCCCCTGGGCGTCGGGGTGGACGGCGATGTTGTCGACGTACAGGTGGTCCTCGTACGCCTCGACCACGACGAGCCCGACCACGCGCCCCGTGCCGGGTTCCTCCGTGACGAACACCTTCCCCTCGGCCACGTACGCCGCGTGGTCCCGCTCCATGGGCTGCGGCACTCTGCCGATCCGCTCGATGTAGTGGTGGTAGGCGGCATCGGTGACGGCTTTGACGGCCGGTACGTCGGCGGCGACGGCGGGCCGGATCCCCTGATCGGTCATGGCTGGAACCGTACCTACCTGATCTCCGCCTGAGCACTCCCTTAAGGCGGCCCTAAAGATCGCCTGGAACCCCCTGCGACAGGCGAATTCACGGTTTCTTGGATCCGGCACTCATCAGTTTCGGTTCCGAGGAGATCCCCCATGCCCGCACGCCGCAAGGCCGCCACCGTCGCCGCCCTCGGCCTGACCCCGCTGGCCCTGACCGCCCTCGCCACCTCCCCCGCGTCGGCGCACGGTTCGATGGGCGACCCGGTCAGCCGGGTGTCCCAGTGCTACGCGGAGGGCCCGGAGAGCCCCAAGTCCGACGCGTGCAAGGCGGCGGTCGCGGCGGGCGGCACCCAGGCCCTCTACGACTGGAACGGCATACGCATCGGCAACGCGGCCGGCCGGCACCAGGAGCTGATCCCGGACGGCAAGCTGTGCAGCGCCGACAGCGAGGAGTTCAAGGGCCTCGACCTGGCCCGCGCCGACTGGCCGGCGACGAGCGTGAGCAGTGGGTCGTACACCTTCAAGTACCGCGTCACCGCCCCGCACAAGGGCACCTTCAAGGTCTACGTCACCAAGGCGGGCTACGACCCGACGAAGCCGCTGGCCTGGTCCGACCTGGACCTGGCGAACCCGGTGGCGACGGCCACCGACCCGGCGGCGTCGGGCGGCTTCTACACGTTCTCCGGCACCCTGCCCGAGCGCTCCGGCAAGCAGCTGCTGTACGCGGTCTGGCAGCGCTCGGACAGCCCGGAGGCGTTCTACTCCTGCTCGGACGTGACCTTCGGCGGCGGCGAGGGCAACGGTGACTCCGACGGCGGTGGCGGCGGGGGCGAGGTCACCGCGGCCCCGAGCGCCTCCGCGCCCTCGGAGGAGCAGATCGAGGACGGTGCCGACCAGTCGACGGTCGAGCACAACGGCCACGGCGACCAGGACGCCAGTACGTCGGCGGAGCCGGCCGCTGCGGCCGAGGAGGCGCAGTCCGCCACCCCGGCCAACCGGCCGAAGGCCGCCGGTGCCACCGAGAACCTCGCCGAGACCGGCGGGGACAGCGGCACGGCGTATCTCGCGATGGGCGGTGCGGCGACCCTGGCGCTGGGTTCGGCGGTCCTGTTCGCGTCGGTGCGCAGGCGGGCGGCGGCCGGTGGCGGCCGGCACGGCCGCTGAGCCGAGGCTCGACCGCCCCGGTACTCCGGGGCCTGACCGGCGGCTCAGGCCGGTCAGGCCCCGGCGGATGTTCCGCGCCTACCGCTCTCAACCGATCGCAGACGCGCAGGTGGTGGGGGTCGCGCGGGCCGGGTCGAGCGCGTTGGCCACCTCATGGAAGGCGATCCGGTCGGTCAGGCCGATGAGCGCGTGCTCGGACAGGTCGACCGCGCACAGGTCCTGGATCAGGACGTTCTTCACGTCGGGCCCGTTCAGGAACTGAGTCCGGTACGGCGTGACCACCTCGTCGTACTTGGTGGCGATGACCGTGTAGCGGACGCCGGGGACGGTGTCGCCGCCGGCGTTGAGCCTGGTCATGAACTCGGAGCCGGCGACCTGCTGGGCGAGGGCGGGGATGGCGGTGGACAGCAGGTCCTCGGCGCCGGGGAAGTACGGCAGCAGGTTGGCCAGCCCGGACAGCGTGGTGCCGTGGTTGTTGGGCGCGATGCCGACGAGGGCGTTCACCTTGGCGGCGCCGCCGAGGAACTTGACGTAGTAGCGGGGCATCATGCCGCCCTGCGAGTGGCCCACGAGGTCGGCCTCGGCGGCGCCGGTCGCGGCGAGCACCTTGTCGACATGGGCGGAGAGTTGCTCCGCCGACTTGTCGATGGGGCCGAGGGCGTGGAAGAACGGGACACCCGGCAGCTGGCCGTAGTCGAGGGAGAAGACGCAGTAGCCCCGGTTCTTCAGATAGGGGGCGAGGGCCAGCCAGTTGTCGACGGAGTTCGCGAAGGTGCCGTGCACGAGGACGACGGGGCGGGGATGGGCGGCGGACGGTTTGCAGGAGTAGTCGTTCCAACCGCTGCTCGCGGTCGCCGTCGTCTCGGCCGCCTGGGCGGTGGTGGCGGGGACGACGGCGACCGCGGCGGTCAGCAGCAGCGCGGCCAGGGGTCTGAGCGCTCGTTTCCAGGGCAGCATCGTGTGATCTCCTTGCGGCTCAAGGGAGGTGCGACGGCCTTACGCCCTGTGATCCGGATCACGAGGATGCTGTTCACTCGTCAAGTTACGGGCGAGTAGGAGAAGTGTGAAGTTACGCGTCAGTAAAAACTTCCAGTGATAGTCGCCGACGGCCGGAGACGGATCACCGCCACTGACGAACCGTCACCAGGAGGGCCTGATGGGCCCATTGGGCGCGATGCGCAGCAACTGCGCGAGCAGCGCCCGGACTTCACCCTCCCCCAGCAGATCGCCCCACGTCCGCACGGCGTCCGCGGCCGCCTCCTCGGCCGCCCGGGCGCAGGCCCACCCCCGTTCGGTCAGCACGACCAGCCGGGCACGCGCATCCCCGGGATGCGGCCGCCGCTCGGCGTACCCCTTGCGCACGATCTCGTCGACGAGCTGACTCGCCGCCTGCTTGGTCACGCCGAGGTGGACGGCGAGGTCGGTGACCGTCGCGCCGCCCGGGGCCAGTCGCGCGAACGCGAACCCGTGCACGGGCCGCAGCCCTTCGAAGCCCCGGTCGACCACGCCGTCATGGATGCGTTGCGTGAGCTCACCGGCGACGGCGAGCAGGGCGGCGGACAGGGCCATGGCTTCGGAGTTGTGCACGCAGGCATTGAAACACCCTTGACTGATTGGTCAAGCTGCTTGACCATCTAAGGAGCTACATGGTCAAGCAGCTTGACCATTCCCGGCCGACAGCGATCACCAGGAGGCACCGATGCCCGTAGTCCGCGCGTCCGAAGCCGTCACCCACGAAATCCACGGCGCCCGCTTCATCTCGTACGCGACCCCCGGCACCGGCAGCAAGGAGCTCTGCGCCTGGCGCGGCGAGATCCCGGCCGGCACCAAGGCTCCCGCGCACACCGTCAGCCGCGAGGAGATCCTCCATCTGCTCGACGGCGAGCTGCTGGTCACGCTGGACGGCCGCACCGAGGAGATCCGCTCAGGCGACACTCTGATCATCAACCCCGGCGCGACCCTGACCATCGAGAACCAGGCCGACCGCACCGCCGTCACCTGGGTCACCACGTCCATAGGCCTGACGGCGGAGCTGGCCGACGGCACGCGCATCACGCCGCCGTGGGCCAACTGAGCCCTGCTCGGCGAGCGGATCGAACGCGGGCCGGTACGGGGCCTGCTCGGCGGGGCCGAGACCCTCGGCGCGCAGGGCGAGGGCGCGGACGCGGGCGGGCCGCAGGTCGAGGGCGTCGTACAGGGCGTACGCCGCACCGGTCAGCGCCGCCGAGCGGGCCGTCGGTGCCGTCAGGGTGTGACTGTGGACCGTCGGGGCGCTGTCGGTACGGCGGACGGTGAGGGTCAGGGTGCGGCAGACCTTGTCCAGGGCGCGCAGCCGGGCACCCAGCTCCTCGGCGGCCGAGAGCAGGGCGCGGCGGTGCCGCTCGGGGTCCGACTCGTCACGGGCGAGGGGGCGTTCGGTGGCCAGCGAGCGCGATACGGCGTTCGGGACGACCCGGCCCCGGTCGATCCCGCTCGCCTTCTCCCGCAGCTCGCGCCCGGCCCTCGCGCCGACCAGGCGCTGGAGCGTGGAAAGGGGCGCGGCGGCGACCCGGCCGAGGGTGTCGAGGCCGTGCTCACCCAGGGTGCGGGCGGTCGCGGCGCCCACGCCGGGCAGCGCGTCGACGGGCTTCCCGCAGAGGAACTCCGCGACGGCGTCCGGCTCCTGGGGCACGGCACACGTCTCGCCGGGCCGCGCGTCCCGCAGCGCGACGCGGGCCAGCGTCGGCCCCGGCCCTGCGCCGATCGCGCAGTCGACCCCGTGGTGGGCGAGGGCACGCGTCCGGATCACCGACGCCAGCTCGACCGCGCCGCGCCCGAAGTGCCGCTCGGCGCACCGCAGATCGGCCAGCGCCCCGTCCGGCGGCAGCGCCTCCACGACCGGCGTGAAGTCCTCGAGTAACCCGAGCAGTCCCGGCAGGACCGCCGCCTCGCCCGTCGGCGGCAGCTGGAAACGTATGCAGAGGATGGTCATCCCGCACTCCCGGGCTCTGGTGCCACGACTTCCACGACTTCCACAACTTTCGTACCTGTGAAGGCACTTGACCCGCGGTCGCGGATCGGCCCACGGGTTCGGTTCGTATCCCGCGGGCATTTGGATTCACCCGACCTCGCAGGCGGCGTCAGGGGACGGCGTTCTGGGCGCACGTGATCAGTCCGCCAGCGTCGCGGGCCGTACGGCCTGTGGTCCGAAGCGTCGGCGGGCGCGGTCCGCGGCGACTTCGGCCGCGCGGGCCCGGGCATCGGCGGGATCCAGGGAGAGCTGCCAGTAGGCGCTCTCGGCCGGCAGCAGTCCGTCGGCGCGGATCGCGTAGGCGCGGACTCTCGCCCGTTGCAGGCCGAGGCCGGCCAGCAGTCCCAGGGCGGTCGCGGCGAGGGCGGGCGAGTGGTCGGTGGGCTGCGGCAGCGCACGCGTGCGCGTGCTGGAGCTTCGGTCGGCGTACCGCACCGTCAGACTCAGCCGACTCGCGATCTGCCTTTCCCCGCGCAGACGTTGGCCCAGCTGTTCGGCAAGTCCCAGCACCGCGCGGTGATGCCGTGCGGGGTCGAGGCAGTCCCGCTCCAGCACCAGGTCGGCGGTCAGGTGCTCGGCCGGTTCCGCGGGAGTGACCGGGCGGGGGTCGTGGCCGCGGGCGCGTTCGGCCAGCAGCCGTGCCTGGCCCGCGCCGAGGAGCCGCTGCAGGGTCGCCGGGGGCAGGTCGCCGAGCTGGCCGATGGTGTGCAGACCGTATCTGCCGAGCGTCGACGCCGTGGCGCGGCCGATGCCGGGCAGCGCGGTGACCGGGCGCGGGTGGAGCCAGTCGGCGGCCCGCTCGGCGGGAACCCAGGTGGTCTCGCCCGGCGCGGAGGCATCGGCCGCCATCGCCGCCAGCATCCGGTTGTTCGCGAGGCCGGCGCTGCAGTCGATGCCGTGGAGGAGCTTCAGTCTCATCATCGTCGTCTGGACCATGTCGTAGGGAGAGAGGTCGAAGTACCTGAGCGCCGACGTCAGGTCGAGCTGGACGGCGTCGGGCGGGACGGCCTGCACATGAGGCGTGACACCGCACATCAGTTCGATTATGTCACCGTACTCATCCTCGGTCAGCGCGGCGTGCAGATGGAGATGGGCAATGTGCCGCTGCCGCGCACTCATCCCACTCATCCCACTCATCCCTCTTGTTCCGCCTGTCTCACTCATCTGGCCCGTACCCCTTATTCCGCTCATCCCGCGCTCCCGGAGCTTCGATGGCCGAACTTCTTCAGGTCGGCGGAACGGGTTCCGGCGGGCTGGAGGTCGGCGTACGGATGCAGCCGTGCGCCCGCGGTACCGTCGGCCAGGGTGCGCTGCGGCTGGGCGGGGGTCGGGTGCGGGCGGCTCTCGCCGAGGAGGGCGAGCGCGGCCTCGGGGCCGTTGTCGCGGCGGGCGGCGGCGATCTCGTCCAGGTCCCAGGCCATGGTGCCGACGACGGTACGGCGGGTACCGCGCACCTGGACCGTGCCCCGCACCAGCAGCAGCCCGCTGTGGAAGACGGTGTGCGCGCAGGCCGGGTGGGAGTCCTCGAAGAAGGCCAGGTCGACCAGCCCGGACCCGTCCTCCAGGGTGACGAAGATGATCCGCTTGCCACTGGCGATCGGCGGCGTCTGAGTCGATGCCCGTACCCCGGCCACGAGCACCTGCTGCCCTGCCCGCATCCCGGCCAGATGCGCCGCGTCGGTCGCGCCGATCTCGCGCAGCAGCCGGTGGTGGTGCTCCATCAGATGCTTGGAGACATCGATGCCGAGGGTGCTCAGCTCGGCGCTCAGCGCCTCCCGGCCGGTCATCTCCGGCAGCCCGCTCGGCTCCGCCCCGCCGACCGCGCCCGCCACGATGGGCAGTTGGCCCTCGTGCGCGGACCGGTTCCGGGACTGGCGATGCAGCTCCGCGATCTGGAGCAGCAGGTCACGCCGGGTGAGCCGGCCGTCGTGCAGACAGTCCAGGGCGCCGATCTCCGCGAGACGCTCGGCGACCGGCCTGCTGGGACGGCCCCGCTGCCAGAAGTCCGACAGCGATCCGTACGGCTGGCTCTCCTCGATCCGCGCGCACTCGTCCTCACTGATGCCGTGCACCGCGGCCAACGCGATCCGCACCCCCCACTGGTCCCCGTCGGCCTTCTCCACGGTGTGCCGCACCCGGGAACGGTTGATGTCGACGGGCAGGACCTGTACGCCGCCCCGCCGGGCGTCGGCGACGAGCACGCGCTTGGGCCACATCCCGGGATCGTGTTCGAGCAGGCCGGCCAGCAGGAACGCCGGATAGTGCGCCTTGAGCCAGGCACTCTGCAGCGCCGGTACGGCGAAGGCGACCGCGTGCGCGCGACAGAAGCCGTACGCCCCGAAGGCCTCGACGGTCTTCCAGACCTCGTCCCGCACGGCCGCGCTGTAGCCACGCGCGCGTGCCCGCTCGTGGAACCAGTCCCGGATCCTGGGCAGTTGCTCCTTCTCGCCGAGGGCCCGCCGGGTGATCTCCGCGAAGGCCCGGTCGCAGCCGGTCATCACATGCAGCGTCTCGATGATCTGCTCGTGCCAGATCGTCACGCCGTAGGTGTCGGCGAGCACCGGCTCCAGGTCCGGATGGGCATACGACGGCGTGCCACCATGGCGCGCGGCGATGTACCGCTCGGGCATACCGCCGGCGACCGGCCCGGGCCGGAAGAGACTGATGTCGGCGATGACGTCCTGCACGTCGCGCGGCTGCAACCGGGACAGCAGATCCTGCTGACCGGGCGACTCCAGCTGGAACAGACCCAGGGTCTGACTCTCCTGGATGAGCTTGAAGGCGAAGACGTCGTCGAGCGGCACCTGCTCGGGGTCGTCCAGGTCGATGCGATCGCCCGTGGTCCGTTCGATCTCGGCGACGGCATGGGCCATGGCGGACTGCATCCGCACCCCCAGCACATCGAGTTTGATGTTGCCCAGCGCCTCGATCTCCTCCTTCGCGGCCATGGCCATGGGGTAGTCGCCCTGCGGGGTGGGCTGCACCGGCAGCCGGTCCAGGAGGGTGGCGTCGCTGATGACCACGCCGCAGGGGTGCATGGCCATGCCGTGGACCAGGGAGTCGAGGCCCTCGGCGAGTTCCCACAGGGGCCCGTACCGGCCCGCCTCGCCCGCCAGCTGCCGCAGTTCGGGCAGTTCGGCGAGCGCGCCGGTGATGTCGGCGGCCCGCAGATGCGGGAAGCTCTTGGCGATCCGGTCGACCTCCGCGGGCGCGATCCCCAGCGCGAGGCCGGTGTCCCTCAGTGCCCGGCGCGCCCGGTAGGTCTCGGGCATCGCGGTGACCGCCACCCGCTCCTTGCCGAACCGTTCGAAGATCGTGTCGTAGCACTCCAGCCGGCGGGCGGACTCCACGTCGATGTCGATGTCGGGCAACGACTCCCGGCGCCTGCTCAGGAACCGTTCGAACAGAAGACGGTGGTCGAGCGGGTTGGCGGTGGCGATGTCCAGGGCGTGGCAGACCATCGATCCGGCGCCGGAGCCGCGGGCCGCGACCCGGATGCCCTTGGCCCGGATGTCGGCCACGACCTGGCCGATGGCGAGGAAGTACGCGTCGTAGTTCCAGTGGGAGATGACGGCGAGCTCCTCGTCCAGCCGGTCGAGTGCCGCCCGGTCGCGGTCGAGGCCGCGTCGGACCATGCCCTCTTCGCACCTCAGGCGCAGCAGTCGGGCCGCACCACCCGCTCCCGGCCCGGCGCCGAAGAGTGACGGTTCCGGAAGGTGCGGTGTGCCTAGACCGAGGTCCGCTCGGGGGTCGACATTGCACCCCGCAGCCGTATCCACGGTGTCCGCCATGAGGCGGCGGGCCCGGCGGACATCGGTTCCGGCGCACTCGGCGACCATCCGCGCGACGACCGCCATCCCCCGCTCGCCCTTGAGCCAGCGCTGACCACTGTCCAGGTGACGCCGGTCGATGGGGCGCAGCAGCCGGGCGGCGTCCAGGACGTCAGCGAGTCGGTGCTGTACGGGATCGGCGTAGCGGACGGCGTTGGAGAGCACCGCGGTGGTGCGGGTGCGGTCGGCCAGGGCCAGCGTCCGGGCGGCCAGCCGAAGCGATCCCGCCCCCATGCCAAAACGTTTCTGCGCCACTACCTCCAGCCTGACCCCCCTCCCGAAGACCTCCCGCCACGGCGCCAGCAGCTTCACCGCGACATCCTCCCGCCCCACCGACAACGCCCGCACCGGCTCCGAGAGCGGCCCGAGCAACACCATCAGCCCGGGACCGCCGTACTCGCGCAGCGCCTCCCACGGCACCACCGGCGGCGTACCGGACAGAGCACCCTCGTGCGCCGCCGAGGTGATACGGCACAGCCGCGCCCACCCCGCCCGGTCCTCGGCGAGCAGCACGAACCGAAGCGGCGGCTCGACGACGTACGCACCACCGCGTGCGGGAGTACGGCGGCGCCGACCGGGTGGCGGAGGCGCGAGAGCCTCCACGGCCAGATCGATCCCGAAGACCGGCCGGACCCCCTCCTTCGCACATGCCTGCGCGAACCGCACAGCCCCGGTGACCGTGTCCCGGTCGGTGAGCGCGAGCGCGGCCATACCCCGCTCGGCCGCCCGCCGGGCGAGCTGCTCGGGATGGGAGGCCCCGTAGCGGGCGGAGTAACCGGACGCGACGTGCACGTGGGCGAAACCCGCCATGCCGCACCTCCATCACTCCACCCCTTTTAAGCCATAAGCCCGATATGTTCATCGTACTCGCGTTCGATTACTCTAACCCCATCAGCCCCGGTCAGCGACCCACATTCGAACACGTCATCGATTCCTCAAGGTGTGAGCGGCGATCGGAACAAGCCCCACCCCGCCAGCTCCCCAGCCCCCGAGAGCAGTTGAGGAAGCGCACGGAAACGGAACACCCGTACGACATCCATTCGGCCGCCCCCCGCCTGCACAACCCCCACAGGCCCCAGACCGTGGGGGCATGACGCAGACCACCGGCGCCGACACCTCCGGCAGCCCCTTCCTCGCCGAAGTGAAGGACGCAGTCACTCCACGAGCCACCCTGCTCGTGACCGGCGTGGTGATCCTCCATCTGCTCTTCATCGCCTCCTATGTGGGCGCACTCCACGACCCGAAGCCCAAGGACGTGCCCTTCGGGGTCGTGGCACCCCAGGTCGCCGCCCAGCAGACGGTGACCCGGCTGGCGAACCTCCCCGGCGACCCGCTGAACCCACGCGCACTGCCCGACGCGGCGACAGCCCGCGCACAGATCCTGAATCGCGACATCGACGGCGCCCTGCTGATCAACCCGAGCGGCACCACCGACACCCTCCTGGTCGCCACCGGCGGCGGAAGGGTGCTGGCCACCACCCTGGAGAACCTCGTATCCGCACTGGAGAAGTCCGAGGCACGCACCCTCCGCACCATCGACGCGGCCCCGGCCGACCCACAGGACGCCAACGGACTCTCGTCCTTCTACCTGACCGTCGGCTGGTGCGTGGGCGGCTACCTGTGCGCGTCGATCATGACGATCAGCTCCGGCGCCGGCCGCCCCACACCCAGACGCTCGGTGATCCGGCTCATCGCCATGGCCCTGGTCGCGATCGTCGGCGGCCTCGGCGGCGCACTGATCGTGGGCCCCGTCCTCAACGCCCTACCGGGCAGCATCGCCGCCCTCTGGGGCCTCGGCGCCCTGATCATCTTCGCGGTGGGCGCGGCCACACTCGCCTTCCAGGCCATCTTCGGCATGGCCGGTATCGGCCTGGTCATCCTGATCATCGTCATCCTGGGCAACCCGAGCGCCGGCGGCGCCCTCCCACCCCCACTGCTCCCACCGTTCTGGAGAGACATCGGCCCAGCCCTGCCACCCGGCGCGGGAACATGGGCAACACGCTCGATCGCCTACTTCAACGGCAACGACATGACCAGCGCACTGCTGGTGCTGTCGGCGTGGGCGGCAGCAGGGATCGTAGTCACACTCCTGGCGGCGACCCTGCGAGCGGGCGGCAGCACATCCAAGGCGCCGCAGGCGGCAAAGACCCTCTGAGGCGCACCCCCGCAGCGCGGCACCCCCGCAGCGCGGCACCCGCGTACGGCGGCAAGGGGACGCGTCGGGGGGTGTCCGCCCGCAGTGGCCGGCGTCAACACGCAGCACCTCCCGGCCTAAGTCCAGCCGCCGGTCCGAGGACGGACACCCCCCGACGCGGCCCCGACCCACAACAAAACGCAAGGCGCTACACGCACCCCCACCGAGGCCGCACAGGCGCCGCAGGCACAGACGCGCGCCCCCACCGAACCCACGCCCCCCACATGCGAAAGCCCCGCCCCTCACACGCAGGGGCGGGACTCCACGAACCGACGAACGAACCGTCAGCCGATCTCGGTACCCGTGGCAGACAGCGCCTCGGTCACCGGCTGGAAGAACGTCTCCCCACCGGAGGTGCAGTCACCGCTACCACCAGAGGTGAGGCCGATCGCCTTGTCACCGGAGAACAGCGACCCGCCACTGTCACCGGGCTCGGCGCAGACGTCGGTCTGGATCAGCCCGTTGACGATGTCGCCGTTGCCGTAGTTCACCGTGGCGTCGAGCCCGGTGACCTTGCCGTCATGCACCTGGGTGGTCGACCCGCTGCGGGTGACCTCCATGCCGACGGTGGCCTCGGCGGCGCCGCTGATGGCCTGCGAGGAGCCGTTGTAGAGGTTGACCTCACTCGGGTGGTCGACCTCGGCGGTGTACTTCACCAGCCCGTAGTCGTTGTCCGGGAAGCTGGACGTCTCGTTGGTGCCGATCTGGTTGCCGCTGGAGTCGGACCAGTCCGTGATGCCCTCGGTGCAGTGCCCGGCGGTCAGGAAGAACGGCTCGCCACCCTTGACGACGTTGAAGCCGAGCGAGCAACGGCCACTGCCACCGGTGATGGCGTCACCACCCGCGATGAAGGGCTTGAACTCCCCCTTCGTGCGCTGGAGCTCGGCCTTGGCACCGAGCCCGTCGACGACCTCGGTCAGCTTGGCCAGCTCGGCCTTGGAGACCGTGCGGTCGGCGGTGACGACGACCTTGTTGGTCGTGGGGTCGGTCGCCCATGAGGTACCGGGAATGGTCGCGTCCGACTTCAGCGTCGCACGCGCGCTCTTCAGCTCGGCGAGCGAGTTCTCGACGACCCGCGCCTTGGCGCCGGCCGCCTCGACGGCGTCGGCAGCGGCCTCGTCGAGGACGTTCACCACAAGGCTCTTGGCCTGCGCGTCGTAGTAGGTACCCGCGGCATCGGCGCCGAGGTCCTTGGCGAGCGTCGAGGCGAGCTTTCCGGCCGCGCCGACCGACAGGGTCTTGAGCGCGGGCGCCTCGGGCGTCTCACTCGCGTTCGCAGTCTGCAAGGTCACTCCCGCGGCCACCAGTGCGGCGATGCCCGCACCTGCCACGGCTGCACGCCGCTTGGGTATGCGTCGGTGCTTCAACTTACGTCCTCCTGTGGGGGGTCGGCCCGAGAGGTTGTGGGGACCTCGCCGGACCGGAAGGCGTACGGCTTCGGGGGCGGTGCACAACAAAAGCCGCACCCGCGCCGGTTGAACAACGCTCACTATTCCGAGGCCCACAGGGAGCGCACAAGGTCGACTTCCGGACGCGCGTAGAACACGGTTGCACGCCCCCCTCGTCTTGACCGTGCACAGTCACGCGGGGCCTCTTCGCACAGCAAACACCGCAAGCGAGCGAACCATACGCAACGCGTTAGGTCTACTCCTGTCTTGAAATCGACCCTCCGGGATCCAAATCCAAGCGCGGCTCAAGGGGCGGAAGTTCTTCCTGCACGGCCCGAGACTCGGCCCGCACCCCGGCCCGAGACTCGGCGGACGGGGCCCGCTGCGCACCGGCGACCTCCCCCGGTACCTGCGCCCCTTTCTCCAGAAACCGCAACAACTCCACCGGAATCGGAAGCACCAACGTGGAGTTCTTCTCGGCCGCCACCGCCATCACCGTCTGCAGCAGCCGCAACTGAAGAGCCGCGGGCGCATCGGCCATCTGATGCGCCGCCTCCGCCAGCTTCTTCGAGGCCTGGAGCTCCGCGTCGGCGTTGATCACCCTCGCCCGCCGCTCCCGGTCGGCCTCGGCCTGCCGGGCCATCGACCGCTTCATGGTCTCGGGCAGCGACACGTCCTTGATGTCCACCCGGTCGATGGTCACGCCCCACTCCACCGCCGGGCTGTCGATCATCAACTCCAGCCCCTGGTTGAGTTTTTCCCGGTTGGACAGCAAATCGTCCAGTTCGCTCTTGCCGATGATCGACCGCAGCGACGTCTGCGCCATCTGCGAGACCGCGAACCGGTAGTCCTCCACCCGCACGACCGCCTCGGCCGGCGAGGTCACCTTGAAGTAGACGACGGCGTCGACCCGCACGGTGACGTTGTCCCGCGTGATGCCCTCCTGCGCGGGCACGGGCATCGTCACGATCTGCATGTTCACCTTGCGCAGCTTGTCGACACCCGGAACGATCATGGTGAACCCGGGCCCGCGCACCTGTGACCGGAGCTTCCCGAGGCGGAAGACCACGCCCCGTTCGTACTGTTTGACGACCCGCGCGGCCGCCGCCAGATACACCACACCGGCGGACGCGAGCGTCACTCCTGCCGCCACCAGCTCCTCGACCATCACCGACCCCCAGGGTCCGACGTGGGCGCGTTACAGGCGAGTAGGGCCTGTACGTCGACGGTAACCCCGCGGCGCGACCAAGGGCGAGCCCCCGCACGACAGTTGCGTGCGGGGGCTCGCATGCTGCCGGCCGCAGTTCAGGCCGTACAGGTGCCGATGTCCGGCTGAGTGTCAGCAGGCGCCGAACGTCAGTAGACGCTCACGCCGTACGCGCTGAGGGCCTCGGTGACCGGCTGGAAGAAGGTCGTGCCACCGGAGCTGCAGTTGCCGCTGCCGCCGGAGGTCAGACCGTAAGCGGTGCCGTTGCTGCCGTACAGCGAGCCGCCGGAGTCGCCGGGCTCGGCGCAGACGGTGGTCTGGATGAGACCGCCGACGACGTCGCCGCCGCCGTAGTTGACGGTCGCGTTCAGGGCGGTGACCCGGCCGCTGTGCGTACCGGTGGTGGAGCCGTCGCGGATGACGGTGGTGCCCACGCTCGGCGTGGCCGCGCGGGTGATGTCGACGCCGTTCGCGGTGCCGGGCCGGCTGACGGAACCGGAGTAGCGCACGATGCCGTAGTCGTTGCCCGGGAAGCTGGAGCCGGCGGTCGAGCCGATGACCTGGGTGCGGCCGGAGTTGGAGTACCAGGTGCCCGCACCGTCGGTGCAGTGGCCGGCCGTCAGGAAGTACTGGTTGCCGCTGCTGTCCTGGACGTTGAAGCCGAGCGAGCAGCGCCAGCTACTCGCATAGATGGCGTCGCCGCCCTGGATGAACTTGCTGAACTTGCCCGCGGTGCGCTTGATCGTGAGCGCGTCGGCGTTGGAGCCGGCCTGCTCCTTGATCTTCGCGATCTCCGCCTGGGAGACCGTGGAGTCGACGGTCACCGTGACGCGGTTGGTCTTGCTGTCGACCGCCCAGGCGGTGCCCGGGATGTCGGCCTTCAGCACCGAGCCGCTGGCGCTCTTGAGCTCGGCGGCGCTGAAGGTGGTGGAGGTGTCGGCGGCGGTCGCGTTGGGGATCGCGATCGCGGCTGCGGCCACGAGGCCGGAGGAGACGGCGATCAGCCGGGTCCGTCTCGTAATGCCACTGCGGGGGATGGTGCGCTTGATCCTCACTTTTCGTTCCCTCCAAGGGAAGTCGGGGGCCCGCGTGGGGTGGGGCCCGTGAGGCGCAGTCAGCGGGCCACATGTCCGGATTTCGAACACGCCGTGCCCCTGACAAGCGCTGAGGGGGAGTATTCGGCCGAACGACCGGTAGCCGCAAGGGCGCCTTTCGGCCGTCAACCGTTGAACGATCTGCGTGAATTGGCCGCTCCTGCCCCGGTCAGCGCGCTCCCTTCAAAAGCCCGGCACGTCTCCGCAGCAAGGTCGAGGGGACGGGGGCGTACGCCCCCGCGCCCTCACACACCAGCACAACCAGCCGACGCGCCCCATACGCCACCCGCGCCCGCCTCACCGGCCCTGAGCACAACTCCGTCACCATCGGCCACCCATGCCCCGGGGATGTCCGGAAGTCGCCGCTGCTTCCACAAACCGTCAGCAGCCGTCGCAGGGGCAGCAGCAGCCGCAGTCGCCGCAGTCACAGTCACGGCAGCAGCCCTCGCGCTTCTTGCGGGACCAGGGCCCCTCGTACTCCTTCGCGCAGCACAACTTGCAGGTGCAGCACAGCAGCCAGAACATCCCGCAGCCGGCCCAGAACCCACGCCGTCCCTTCGGCGGCTGCGGGGCCGGCCCACCACCGAACCCGCCGAAGCCACCACCGCCGCCACCGGCACCGCCCCCGCCGAGCGCTCCGCCACCCCCGGCGTACGGGTTCCCTCCGGCGTACGGATTCTGCGGTGCCCCGTACGGCCCCTGCCCCTGACCCGGCCCATGCCCATGCCCATGCCCATGCCCATGCCCATGCCCATGCTGCGGCGGCTGCCCATAGGGCCCCGGCCCCGGCTGGTGCGACGCGCACATGGGCGCCGTGCCGAACGCGCGGTCCACCGAGCGCCGCAGCTCGTGCACGAGCAGCAGGTGCGCGAGCCCGGCGCCCGTGCTGTGTTTTTCTGGGGAGACCCCAGACCCCCAGGCGACCTCGCGCAGCGCCAGCCGCACCCCGTGCACGGCGTCGTCGGCGAGCCGTCGCGCCTCGGTGAGCGAGGTCCCGGTCGCGGTGAGCGGGTTCCACGCACCCGCCTCGGCGTCGGCCACCTGGTCCTCCACGGCGTCCAGGAGGTGCGCCAGCCGGCCGAAGAGGCGCCCGGCCTCGGCGAGCGGCACGGCGTTGTGCGGCCGTCCGGCCAGGATCGCGGTGTGGGCGAAGGCCGCGGCGGTCGCCGTCTCGGTCGGTTCGGTCACCGTGAGGATCGGCGTCCCGGGCCCGGCGAGCGACTCGATTCCGACCTGCCGGTCCACGGCGTCGACGAGCACGGCGGTGTCGAACCCGACGGCCGAGCCGCTACGGGCACCCGCCGCGCCCCAGCCCGAGGCCACCCGGCGCGCGGCGAGCGCCAGCGGCCTGCGGGCCAGCAGCCCGTCCCCGTCGGCCACATGGTCCCGCACCTTGGCCGAGGCGAGCACCAGCGAGACGGCGGCGGCGAGCCGCGCGCCCTCACCCTGCGCGACGGACGCGGTCCGCATCCCGCGCAACGGGCACGGTCCCGCCGTGCGCCGCAGTCCGCTGTTCTGCTCGGCCTGAGCCTCCGTCAGAACGGAGATCAGCAGCCCGTCGTAGTTCGTCACGATCCGAGCGAACTGACCGTGGTCCCCGCGCAGTGAGAGGCACAGCCCGCACAAATGAGCCATCCACTGCCCGGTGAGGTTCTCTCCGAGTCGATGGCGACAGGGCCTGACGATTCCGAACACAACGTTCCCCCGAGGTTCTTACGACGTTCCTGCGACGCTGAGCTGCCGCATCGTACCGACCGGCGTACCGGTCGCGACGGCCGACTCGTTCACCCGTACGCACCCCGGCTCACCCATACGCCGCGAAGAATCATATTTCACTCACAGTCAGCAGCCGTACGTGGCATGCCCCTTGGGGGACACGGGCTCTCGACGGATTCGCTGTGCACCAGTACCGTCACAAACCCCCCGCGCGGCGTCTATCCACTTGGCACGACGTCCGCATCATGGATGACCATAGGGATGCGGAAGGCAGAAGAGACCGCTGTGAGAGGAGGCGTCCATGGGATCGGTACGCAAGGCGAGTGCCTGGCTGGGCCTCGTTGACGACAACGATGACGAGCGTTACTACGACGACGACTACTCCGAAGGGACCGAGTCCGGGGATGCCTGGGTCACCGACCCGCGGGTGAAGGTGGCCACGGACGTCGCCGAGGAGAAGGGCCGCCGTATCGGCACGGTCACCCCGGACAGCTTCCGGGACGCCCGCGCCATCGGCGAGCTGTTCCGGGACGGCGTCCCCGTCATCATGAACCTCACGGCCATGGAGCCCGCCGACGCCAAGCGGGTCGTCGACTTCGCGGCGGGGCTCATCTTCGGTCTGCGCGGCTCGATCGACCGCGTGTCCAACCGTGTGTTCCTGCTGACCCCGGCCGACACGGAGATCATCAACGGAGAGGCGTCCGCACACCGCACGGACGGCTTCTACAACCAGAGCTGAGGCAGGGCCGCTCACCGGCCCTGCCCCCTGGTGGGTCAGCGGAAGGCGTCGAGTCCGGTGAGCGCCTTGCCCAGCACGAGCTGGTGCATCTCGACGGTGCCCTCGTAGGTGAGCACCGATTCGAGGTTGGTCGCGTGCCGCATCACGGGATATTCGAGCGAGATCCCGTTGGCACCGAGGATCGTCCGGGACGTACGGCAGATGTCGATGGCCTCGCGGACGTTGTTGAGCTTGCCGAAGCTGACCTGCTCGGGACGCAGGCGGCCGGCGTCCATGCGCCGCCCCAGATGGTGGGCGAGCAGAATCCCCTTGTGCAGTTCGAGCGCCATGTCGGCGAGCTTGGCCTGGGTGAGCTGGAAGCCCCCGATCGGCCGGCCGAACTGCTCCCGCGACTTCGCGTAGTCGACAGCGGCCTCGAAACAGGACCGCGCCGCGCCCATGGCACCCCACACGATCCCGTACCGGGCGTGCGAGAGACAGCTGAGCGGCCCCTTGAGCCCGACGACCTCCGGCAGCACCGCATCGGCGGGCAGCCGTACGTCGTCCAGGACGAGCTCACTGGTGACGGAGGCGCGCAGTGACAGCTTGTGCTTGATCTCCGGGGCGGAGAACCCGGCACTGTCGGTCGGCACGACGAACCCGCGGATCCCCTCGTCGGTCTGCGCCCACACGACGGCGACCCCGGCGACGGACCCGTTGGTGATCCACATCTTCCGCCCGCCCAGCACCCAGTCGCCGCCGTCCCGCTTGGCGTACGTCCGCATGGAGGCCGGGTCGGAACCGTGGTCGGGCTCGGTCAGCCCGAAGCACCCGATGACCTCACCGGAGGCCATGCGGGGCAGCCACTGCTGCTTCTGCTCCTCGCTGCCGAACCGGTGAATGGCGTACATGGCGAGGGATCCCTGCACGGAGACGAGGGAGCGGATCCCGGAGTCGGCGGCCTCCAGTTCCAGACAGGCCAGCCCGTACTGCACGGCGGAGGCCCCGGCACACCCGTACCCGCTGAGCGACATCCCGAGGGCGCCGATCTCCCCCAGCTCCCGGGCCAGCTCACGAATCCCCGGCAGCTCGCCGGTCTCGTACCACTCGGCGACGTACGGCAGCACCCGATCCGCCGCCCAGTCCCGCACGGTGCTCCGGATCGCCAGGTCCTCGGGCTCCAGGAGGTCGTCGATACCGAGGGGGTCGGCGGGGTCGAACGGGGGCAACTTCGAGGACGCGGACATGGGAGACCTTCCGGCAGGGACGGAAAACTATCACCGCTAGTTACGACGAGGATGACGCTACGACGCGAGGTGCCTTGCGTCCAGTACCGCCCGAGGCCCACGCACAGCGCACGGCGAACGCGCCCCCCGGGGGGCGCCGTCACCTCGGACAGCCGCCGGCGGGCAACCGCCACGGGAGACGTGGGCAACCCCTACGGGAGACGTCCACCCCATCAAGAAACTGGAAAGGGTGGCGCGTGGGTGGGAGAAGGCTTGGTCAAGCGGAGACGCGGGACTCCGCGACTTCCCTCGGCTTGGGCAACTCCACCGCAGGCGCCTCACACTGCATGGCCCGCGGCAACCGCAACGCCATCACCGCCCCCAGCAGCAACAACCCCGCGCTCACTAGCAACGTGACATGCAGCCCGTGCACGAAGGAGTCCCGAGCCGCGTGCCGCAGGGCAGCCCCCGCAGGCCCGCCCAGCTGCGCGGCAACCTCGTACGCCTCCCCCAACGAGTGCGAGGCGGCCGTAGAGGCAGAGGCAGGGACGCCCCCCACATGCGCCAGCCCGGGGGCATACGCCGCGTTCATCACGCTGCCCAGCAGCGCGATCCCGATCCCGGCGCCCAGTTGGTACGACGTCTCACCGATCGCCGCCGCCCCGCCGGCCTGCTCCTGCGGAGCCTCGCTCAGCATCGACTCGTACGCCCCGAAGAGCGTCGTCTCCAGCCCGAAGCCGAGCAGCACGAACCCGAACAGCAGCAGCGCGGGGTTGTCCGATCCGCCCATGGCCGTCAGCAGCACGACCGCGGCCGCGGTCAGGCCGAACCCGGCGCACACCATGCGCCGCGGCCCGAACCGGCGTAGCATGCGCGCCCCCGCCAGCCCCGCCGCCATCGCGGCGAAGGTCAGCGGCAGCAGCCTCAGGCCCGTCTCCAGCGGCGAAAGACCCAGCACGAGCTGCAGATACTGCGCCGCGATCAGTTCGAGCCCGACCAGCGCGAGCATCGCCAGCACGATGCACCCGACGGACGTGCTGAACGCCGGTCGCGCGAACATCCGCAGGTCCACCAGCGGATGCGCACGGCGTCGCTGGCGGCGCACGAAGAGCACCAACAGCACCGCACCGATCACCAGCGGTGCCACGGTGAACACGCTGCCCGCGGCCTCGCCGCCGCCGAGCCGCTTCACGCCCAGCACCACACCGAACAGGCCGGCCGCCGCCAGCAGCGCGCCGACCACGTCCCAGGGGCCCTTGCCGTCGCCCTTGGACTCGGGCAGCAGAAGTCGTCCCACCGGAAGGCTGACCAGCATCAGCGGGATGTTGACCAGGAAGACCGAGCCCCACCAGAAGTGCTCCAGCAGGAACCCGCCGAGCAGCGGCCCGACCGCCGCGCCCACCGCGGCCACGGCACTCCAGATACCGATCGCGAGGGCGCGCTCCCGCCGGTCCGGGAAGACCTGGCGCAGGATCGACAGTGTCGCGGGCATGATCATGGCGCCGCCGACGCCGAGCAGGGCGCGGGCGAGGATCAGCACCTGTGGGTCGTGCGCGAGGGCCGCGAGGCCGGAGGCGATGCCGAAGAGGCCGTATCCGAGCAGCAGGACGCGTCTGCGGCCCACCCGGTCGCCGAGCGTGCCGAAGAGGATCAGCAGCGAGGCGCAGACCAGCGGGTAGATGTCGACGATCCAGAGCAGTTCTATCGCGCCGGGCCGGAGGTCCTCGGTGACGGCGGGGATCGCCACGTGCAGCACGGTCGCGTCGACCGCGACCAGGAGCAGGCTGACGCAGAGGACGACGAGAACGACCCAGCGGTTGGCACCGGCCCCGGCCGCCCGACGGCGCAGCGCAGCGGCAGCCGTGGTCGTCCCGGACATGTACGTACCTCCCAGTGTTTCCTCTGCCCTCGGCGGGCTCACGGGGTGGGGACTTCCCGTGACTCGGCCGGAGAGGAGCGGTGATCTCCGGCCCGCGCAACGAAGGGCGAGTGACTCGTCAGGTTACGCGAGTCCTCGTCGGTGCCGAGTGGCGGACCTCTCAGACCTCGCACAGAACGCGTGTGGCGTACGCCACTCCCCTGCCCTGTGACCACGTCCCGGCGGCCGGTCCGGTTCGGCCCACCGTCGATAATCGAGCCCGTGACCGATCTTGACACGCGCATGGCACCGCCCGGCCCGTCGGCCCTGCGCCGCGCGGCCCCGGCCCTCCTCGGCTACGCGGCCGTGCGCGCCCTGAGCCTGCTGGCCCTGGCCGCGTGGAGCGCGGCGCGCGACAAGAGCGCGTACACCCTGCTGACCGCCCGCTGGGACGCGCTCTGGTACGCGAGGGTCGCGGAGCTTGGCTACGGCTATGAGGTGCGCATGCCGAACGGCGACGTGCACTCGAACCTGGCGTTCTTCCCCCTCCTGCCCTGGCTGGAGCGGCTCGGCGCGGCCCTGACCCCGCTGTCGCACGCCGACGCGGGTTTCGCCGTGAGTCTGCTCGCCTCGTTCGCCGCGGCCTGGGGGATCTTCGCGGTCGCCGATCACGTATACGGCCGCCGAGCGGGGGTGTGCGCCGTGCTGCTGTGGGCCGTGCTCCCCGTGGGGATCGTGCAGTCGATGGCGTACAGCGAGTCGCTGTTCACCGCGCTCGCCGCCTGGTCGCTGTACGCCGTCCTGACCGGCCGCTGGCCGGCGGCGGGTGCCCTCGCCATGCTGGCGGGCCTGACCCGCCCCGTGGGGCTCGCCGTCGTGGCGGCGGTGTGGGCGGCGGGGATCGCCTCTTTCGTGCGAGACCGGAGCACACCGGGTCCGCACGGCTCACGACACGTGACGCGCGCCCTCGGCATGCTTCTCGCCCCCCTCGGCACCGCCGGCTACGTCCTCTGGGTCGGCCACCGCACCGGCAAGGGCCCGCTCGGTTATGTCGACGTCCAGGCCGGCTGGCGCAACGGCTTCGACGGCGGCTACGCCTTCGCCCGGTTCGTCGCGGACAAGTTCACGTCGTTTCCGTCGGCCCTGGCGGGGATCGGGCTGATCATCGGGGTCGGGCTGGTGGTGTGGCTGTACGTCGTCTGCGTACGGCAGCGCCAGCCGCTCCCGCTCCTGGTGTACGGCGGCATCGTCACCGCGCTCGCCCTGTGCGCGTCGAGCTACTTCGGCTCGAAACCGCGGCTGCTGCTGCCCGCCTTCCCCCTGTTGCTGCCCCTCGCGCTCGCCCTGTCCCGGCTGCGTACCCGCAGGTCGGCGGGGGTGCTGGCCGGGGTCGCGGTGGCCTCGGCGGTGTACGGGGCGTTCTGGCTGAACGGCTCCGGTCCGCCCTGACCGAGCCCCGGCCGCCAGTGAGCGCCCGGATAATTCCGCCCCAGCATTCGGTGAACGAATTCATAAGCGGCGAAAAACAAGCGCATCAGAATGATCAAAGGAAATGAAGGGTACAGCGCGCGAGGATTGTGGATTCCGAGGAAATAGACGCCTCGCTGAGAGGAATCCCACATCACATCGTCATCACAAACCGGCGGAATCGCACGGGAACAGAGCTCACTCGCTGTAACGTCGATTGGGTGCGTACCGAACGAACCCTCACCCGTCTGGACCGGGTGTTCGCCAGGCTGGACCGGGAACCGGAACGTCCGGCACACATCGACGTGCCGAAGATGAGCCGGCACCGGATCGTGCTGCTCGCCTCCACGCTGGCCTTCTATGTGGCGATCGTATGGGCCGTCCTCATCACTTCGTGGCTGGTCCGGCTCGACTGGCAGGTCATGTTCTTCCGGCCGTACCAGCAGTGGGCCGAGATCCACGCGTTCGTCGACTACTACGTGGTGCTCGGCCAGCGCGGCCCGACCGCCGTGATGGTCGCGGCCTGGCTGGGCTGGCGTTCGTGGCGGCAGCACACGCTGCGGCCGCTGCTCGCGCTCGGTGTCTCACTGCTCCTGCTGAACATCACCGTGGGTGCCGCCAAGCTCGGCATGGGCCGTCTCGGCCCCCACTACGCGACCTCCATCGGCTCGAACGAGATGTGGCTGGGCGGCGATATATTTCCCAGCGGCCACACCGCCAACGCCGTGGTGACCTGGGGAATCCTGGCCTATCTGGCCTCGACCCCGAGAGCGCGCCGCTGGCTGTCGGCCCTGTCCGCGGTGACCTCGCTGGGCGTCGGCCTCGCCACGGTCTACCTCGGTACGCACTGGCTGAGCGATGTGCTGCTCGGCTGGGCCGCGGGACTGCTGATCATGCTGGCGCTGCCGTGGTTCGAGCCGCTGATCGCACGCGCGGAGACCTGGATCCTCGACCTGCGCGACCGTCTGCGCGCACGTCAGGCCGTCCCGGCACAGCTGCCGCCCGCCCCCGTCGAGGTGCCGGTGCTGCTCAAGCCGCACCCGGCCGCCGCCGAGGACGAGGCAGCGGCATGCGAGGCGGCCTCCGCGGCCCGCTCCGCGCGGACATCCATCCACTTGTCACCGGTACCGCACACGGCCCGCGCGGAGCGCGCACCGGTCACGCCGGTCGGCAGCCGTCGCCCGCCCCACCCGGACCGCCTGTCGCGCGGCGCCGCCCCGGCGGCCCGGCCGCTGACGGGCGGCTGAGCACAGGCCGGCGCGGGACGGCACGGAACAGCGGGGTTCGGCACGGGTTCGGTACGCACAACCGGCCCGCACGACGAAGGCCCCGGCTCCTCTCCAGGAGCCGGGGCCTTCGCTCTCGCACAGCCCCGCGTCAAGCCTGCGTCAGCCCTTCCAGGCCCGCGCCACCTGGCCGTCCTTGACCTCGAAGTTCAGCCGGCCCTCGCGGTACTCCATGGTGATGATCGCCCCCGGCGGCAGCGAACGCACCGTCGACCACCCTCGGTCACGGGCGAGCCGCTCGGCCCGGTCGGCGTCGAGTCCGACATAGGTGTCCGGGTTGTCACCGGCTTCGGCAGGGGGTTTCGGAATGGGTGCCATGCCGCCACGCTAGGGCCTGCACGAAGGGTCGGGCCAGAGCGGACCGTGAACCTTTGTAGCTGCCATCCGAGTCACACGTACCTCTCGGGTCACGCTTTTGTCACAGGATCACGACACGCGTTTCAGCCGTACTTCGTCACACTAACGAGCGGTTCCATAGGCCTTCCGCAGGCATTCGATCGTAATTCCCGCGTGTCGCGACGACCCCGTCAATAGCCCGGCGGAAAAGTTCCCGGAGAACTGCCCGCGAACTCGTTTTCCCCGCCATTCCGCACCGGCCGCGGAAGCCGTTTCCGCACAGAAAGTACATGGTTCTGGCACAGAACCCCCGTACGCCCCCTGTCGGAGCGCTGCCGACGCGAGCATCATGGCGTGAGCTCGCGTCGGCGCGTGCGGCGCGGGTTCAGCGGGCCCGGGGCGCGACGAGCGAAGGGGCGAGCCAGCGATGGGGACGCAGACCGTACGAGGGACGGCACGGCCCATGCGAGGCATCCAGCCCGGCGGCCGTGTGGTCGTCGACTGGCTGACCACCACCGACCACAAGAAGATCGGGCACCTCTACCTGATCACGTCATTCGTGTTCTTCCTGGCCGGTGGTGTCATGGCACTGCTGATGCGGGCCGAACTGGCCCGGCCGGGGCTGCAGCTGCTGACCAACGAGCAGTTCAACCAACTGTTCACCATGCACGGCACGATCATGCTGCTGCTGTTCGCGACCCCGACCTTCGCGGGCTTCGCCAACGAGCTGATGCCGCTGCAGATCGGCGCCCCGGACGTGGCCTTCCCCCGGCTGAACATGTTCTCGTACTGGCTGTTCCTGTTCGGCGGCCTGATCGTGATGGGCTCGCTGATCGTGCCGAGCGGGCCCGCCTCCTTCGGCTGGACCGCCTACGCGCCGCTCAACGGCCTGGAGCGCTCCCCGGGGATCGGCGCCGACCTGTGGATCATGGGCCTCGCGCTGGCCGGCTTCGGCACGATCCTCGGCGCGGTCAACTTCATCACCACGATCATCGGGATGCGCGCCCCGGGCATGACGATGTTCCGGATGCCGATCTTCGTGTGGAACACACTGTTCACGTCGATCATGATCCTGATGGCGTTCCCGGTGCTCGCGGCGGCGCTGCTCTGTCTGGAGTCGGACCGGCGGTTCGGCTCGCACATCTTCGACGCGACCAACGGCGGGACGCTGCTGTGGCAGCACCTTTTCTGGTTCTTCGGCCATCCCGAGGTGTACATCATCGCGCTGCCGTTCTTCGGGATCATCAGCGAGATCATCCCGGTCTTCTCGCGCAAGCCGATGTTCGGCTATCTGACGCTGGTCGCGGCGACGATGGCGATCACCGGTCTGTCGATGGTGGTGTGGGCGCACCACATGTTCGCGACGGGCGCGGTGCTGCTGCCCTTCTTCTCCTTCATGAGCTTCCTGATCGCGGTGCCCACGGGCGTGAAGTTCTTCAACTGGACCGGCACCATGCTCAAGGGCTCGCTGTCCTTCGAGACGCCGATGCTGTGGTCGGTGGGCTTCCTGGTGACGTTCCTGTTCGGCGGCCTGACCGGGGTGATCCTGGCGTCGCCGCCGATGGACTTCCACGTCACGGACACCTACTTCGTGGTCGCGCACTTCCACTACGTCGTCTTCGGCACGGTTGTCTTCGCGATCTTCGCCGGGTTCTACTTCTGGTGGCCGAAGTTCACCGGGAAGATGCTGGACGAACGGCTCGGCAAGATCCAGTTCTGGACCCTGTTCATCGGCTTCCACACCACCTTCCTGGTGCAGCACTGGCTGGGCGCGGAGGGCATGCCGCGCCGGTACGCCGACTATCTCGCCGCCGACGGCTTCACGGCGCTGAACACGGTCTCGACGATCGGCGCGTTCCTGCTCGGCATGTCCACACTGCCGTTCCTCTACAACGTCTGGAAGACCGCCAAGTACGGCAGGAAGGTCGAGGTCGACGACCCCTGGGGCTACGGCCGCTCCCTGGAGTGGGCGACGTCCTGCCCGCCCCCGCGGCACAACTTCACGACGCTGCCGCGGATCCGTTCCGAGTCCCCGGCGTTCGACCTGCATCATCCCGACCACGCGTGGGAGGCTCCGCAGCCCGAGCCAAGGAGCGAGCAAGCCGGCCGTGAGCCGTCCTGATCCTCTCGACGAGTTCGTCCGGCTCCAGGACCTCGAACTCGAAGCCCATCAGCATCACGTGGATCACCATCACGTCGAGGCTCCCGGCGCCGGTGCGCAGCAGACAGCTGTCGGGACCCTCCGCCTCCAGCTGCCCGGTGGTGGGCGAGATGCTCGCCGCCGCCTCCTCCAGGGGCACCAGCAGCCGGATGACGGCGTGCGAGGCGTACGCGCGCGTGGAGACGCCCTGGGAGACGTACGCGGCGAGGTCCTCGGCGGGCGGGGTGCGCGGGGCGAAGCGCGGGCCGTGCGGCGGCTTGGGGGTGATGCGGTCGACGCGGAACGTACGCCAGTCGTCGCGGTCGAGGTCCCAGGCGACCAGATACCAGCGGCGCTCGCTGCACACCAGGCGGTGCGGTTCGACGCTGCGGCGGGTGGGGGCGCCCTCGTGGTCGCGGTACTCGAAGCGCAGCCGCTCGGCGTCCCGGCAGAGGTGGGCCAGCTCGGTCAGGACGGCCGGGTCGACGGCGGAGGGCTGGGGGCCGCGCAGCATCGGCACGGTGAAGGCGTTGAGGGCGCCCACCCGGCGGCGCAGGCGGCCCGGCAGGACCTGCTCCAGCTTGGCGAGGGCCCGTACGGAGGTCTCGCCGATGCCCTCGATGCCCTGGCCGGCGGCGGTGCGCAGGCCTACGGCGACCGCGACGGCCTCGTCGTCGTCCAGCAGCAGGGGTGGCAGCTCGGCGCCGGCGCCGAGCTGGTAGCCGCCGCCCGTGCCGGGGCTGGCGTTGACCGGGTAGCCCAGCTCGCGCAGCCGGTCGACGTCGCGGCGGACCGTGCGCGGGGTGACGCCCAGGCGTTCGGCCAGGTCGGCGCCGGACCATTCCCGGTGGGCCTGGAGGAGGGAGAGGAGCCGCAGGAGTCTGGCGGAGGTGTCCAGCATGAAGCGCCTAACAGCTCGGGGATGCGGGTTTCACGGGCGAGTGCGGGTCCATCGTGGCCGATCGCGCCCGCGCGGCGGTAGCCGCAGATTCGGCACAGCCCCGCGCCCCTAACGGCGTCGCCGGGACCCGGGATTCCACGCTCAAGTTGCCCTGGCGAGTTTCGTACGGGACTCGGGAAGCGTGAGAGTGCACCTTCATCGCGCCCGGCGCCAAGCGGTGCGGCTGGCCCTTCGTCACGCTGGCGTACGCGTCCCAGTGGCCCTCCGGCAGGGCGACGCTGCTGGGCAGGGCGGCGCGCAGACGGCCGCGGGTGGCGGGGGTCAGCGGGAGGCTGACCTCCTCGTGGCCCTCGCGGTGGCGCAGCACCAGGTGGGCTTCACCGGTGGCTCCGGCCACGGTGACGTCGAAGGTCAGTCCGCCGGCCGAATCCGCGATGCAGTCGGCGCGCAGTGGTACTGCCTGCGGCACGGGCGTCGTCATGCGGTGCGGTTTCCTCCCTCGGCGTTCTGCTCCGCCAGTTGGACCGGCGACGCGGCCTTTTGGTTGCCCGTCAGGGCTCGTACGACAGCTGTGGGACGTCGAAGCACGTGTTGTTCATGTCTCCCTGGGCGACCCATCCCCGGCCGTCCTCCCAGCGGGCCACCGACAGACAGGTCCGGCGGCTCTTCGGTGGTTCGGCCAGCCGCTCGAACCTGACCGGGATCAGCAGGCCGTCGGCGGTGTATCCCTGGCTGCGGTTCATGTGGTCGTCGACGCACGCGCGCGTGACGCCCCGGTCGGCGCACGCCTTCGCCGCGTCCGTGAACCACATGGCCGCGGCCCAGCCCTCCAGTTGCCACTGGGAGTGCGCCTCCAGGTCGTTCGTGGCGTCCCGGAACTCCCGTACGGCGTCCTGGTCCTTGTCCTCGAAATTGCGGGACGACCCGGTCGCCCACAGGGCGTTGCGGCAGCGCGGGGCGTCCTTGTAGTCCTCGGTGACGGTGGAGGTCCAGTTCTGTACGTTCGTGACCTTGGCGGTGACCTCGGCGCCGACATCGTCCATCGCCTCGCACAGCCGGGCGTTGCCGTGGCTGTCGATGGCGTCGAAGACGAGGTCGGCGCCCTGCTCCTTCAGATCGGCCGCCACCGCGCGGAAGTTGGGCAGCGCGAAGTCGACCTGCTCGGTGACCACCTTGTAGCCCTCGGCCTTCAGCCCCCGCTCGACGAGCCGGGCGTAGGCGGCGGACGCGGGCTGGTTGTACGAGACGACGGCGGCCGTACGGGCACCGTGCTCGCGCTTGAAGTAGCGGTAGACCTCGGTGCCGCCGTACTGCTTGCCGTCCCAGCCGGTCGTGCCGTCGCGGGGGGCGAGGCTGCCGTAGATGCCGTAGAGGTGCGGGTAGGTGTCGTAGGCGGCCCCGATGGGCTGGCCGCCGATGTCGGGCACGCGCGCGCGTGAGACGCGGGAGGCGCCCGCGTAGTCCAGGGCGGTGGTGGCGACCAGGGCGACGACCTTCTCCTCGTCGATCAGCTCGTGCACGCACTCGTTGTTGCCGACGCCGCTGCCGCCGTCGTCGCACTCGCGCACCTCGACCAGGCGCCCGTCGACGCCCCCGCGCGCGTTGAGGCGGTCGAAGTAGGCTTTGGCCCCGTCGCGCGGGCCGGTGAAGGCGTTGCCGCCGACGGGACTGGTGGCGCTGGTGACGATGCCGACCCGGATCGGGGTGCGGTCGCCCGCGGGCTCCGAGGCAGTGCCCCGGTCGCGGTGCTCGAAGTCGCTCTCCGGCAGCCGGCTGCCGCACGCCGTACTCAGAGCCAGCACCATCACGGCGATCGCCGCCTCAGCACCCCGGGATCGGCGACCCATTGCCGCTCAACTGGACCAGCGCGCACAGCGTCTTGGCGGACACCTTCCAGGTGCCGTCCTGTTCGACGGCGGTTCCGGAGGCGTTCGGCAGGGCGGTCGCGCCCTTCAGGGTCAGGTCGTACGTCACGTTCGCCTCGGTCGGCGAGGTGAACTCGACCTTGGAGACCTTCGCCTGGACCTGTCCGCCGCGCTCGTCACCGCTGAACGCCTGCAGGACCGGCGCCATCCGGTCGCCGTTCTCCAGGACGGTCTGCTTGTCCTCCATGGACGTTGCCGGGTCGAAGAACTTCCGCCAGTTCTGCTTGATCTCCGTCTCGGCCGCCCCCGCGTCGGCGGGTGCCGTCGCGGCCGGCGACTGCCCGCCGGGTTCGGTCTGCTCGACGGTCGGTGTCGGCGGCGTCTCGTTCCCGCCGCCTCCCTCGTCGTCGCTGCAGGCCGCGAGGGCCGGGGTGAGGAAGAGGAGCAGGGCGGCCGCCAGCGCCGTCCCCCGTCCCCTGTGCGCGATGCTCCGCCTGACGTCGCTCCCGAGAACCATCTGGCTCACCGCCGGGTGTCGATCCGGGCCGTGCGCGCCCGGTGCTTTCAGGGTCAGCTTGCAGGAGGCATAGTGCAAGTCCATTGGCGGACATGGAAGAGCGCCAGGCACATGCGCAGAAACCAGACGTGCGTGCACTGAGATCCCGGCACGCACGCACCGAACCCGATGTGTGGGAGCCAGCGATGCGGACAGCCCGACTGCGGACCGTGCACCCGGTGATCTGGGCCGGCTGGGCCGCGCTCGCGGCCGGTGCGGTGCTGTGCGTCATCGGCTGGTACGGCGTCTCCGGCGAGCGGTTCGCCGAGCGGCAGCTGCCGTATCTCGCGTCCTGCACGGTGCCCGGCGCCGCGCTGATCATCGCCGGCTCGGTGCTGCTGACCCATGGCCGGGGCGCGCTCGCCGCCGCGCGCGTGGAGGAGCTGTACGGCCTTCTGGTGGCCGCCGAGCCCGCCGACGCCGAGGAGTCCGGCCAGTCGCCCACGGCGCCGCTCGCGGTCAGCGGGGACCTGCTGATGGTGCCCGGGGGCACCCTCTGGCACCGCGCGGACTGCCCGCTGGTCGCCGGGAAGGCGGAGGCCGTACCTGTCGATGCGAAGCTGGTGAGGAGTGGCGAACTGGGCCCGTGCCCGATCTGTGAGCCCGTCGAGGCGGATCACTGAGGCGGATGACCGAGGCGGATGACCGATGTCCTCGCTGACGTACGACCTCGCCCTGGCCGGCCTGTCGGTCGGCAGCGCCGCCGCGCTCACCGGGATCGGCCTGATCGTCACCTACCGCGCGACCGGCGTGCTGAACTTCGCGCACGGGGCGATCGCGATGGTGTGCGCCTACGCGCTGCGCCAGTGCGTGGTGGAGTGGGGCTGGCCGCTGTGGGCGGCCGCGACGGTGACGCTGCTGGTGCTGGCGCCCGGTATCGGGATGGCGCTGGAACGGTTCGTCTTCCGGCCGCTGTCGGTGCTGGGCAGCGACCCGGCACAGACCCTGGTCGCGTCCATCGGCGTGTTCGTGCTGCTGGTGGGCGGCGCCGCGCTGCTGTGGGGCCAGGGGGCGCGGGACGACGCGCCGGAGCTGGTGTCGGCGGACCCCTGGGGCCAGCTGGCGGTGGCACTGCTGCTGGCGGCCGGCGTCGGCGCGGTCATCCGCTGGACCCGCTTCGGCCGGGAGCTGCGGGCCGTGGTCGACGACCGCCAACTGGCCGTCCTCGGGGGCGTCGACGCGGACCGGGTGGCGGCCGCGGGCTGGGCGTTCGGCTCGTTCACGGCGGGCCTGACGGGCGTACTGCTGGCACCGTACGTGCGCCTGGACCCGTACGGCCTTCCGCTGCTGGTCATGGAGGTGGTCGCGGTCGCGGTGGCGGCCCGGATGCGCAGCCTGCCGGTCGCCGTGCTGACGGCGCTGGCCATCGGGGTGGCGCAGAGCCAGCTGACGCGCCTGCACCCGACGGGCTGGGGCGCACCCTTGCTGCAGGCCGTCAGCACGAACCTGTTCGTCGTCGCCCTGCTGATCGCGGCCCTGGCCCTCCCCCGCGTGGGCACCCGCGACGCCCTCCCGCGCACGGCCACCGCGCGCGTGCCGACCCCACCGGGGGCCTGGATCGTGGCGGCGGTGCTCTTCCTGCTCCCGCTGGGCTTCGCGGGCTCCGACCTGCATACCTCGGTGCAGGTGCCGGCGCTGGCCGTGGTGCTGCTCTCCCTGGTCGTGGTCACGGGCCGCGGCGGCCAGATCTCCCTCGGCCAGGCGGCGTACGCGGGCCTGGGCGCCCTGTTCACGGCCCTGCTGGCGGCCGGCCGCTTCCCGGGGCTGCCCCGGCTGCCGGAGCTCGCGGCACTGGCCCTGGCGGTCGCCTTGGTGGCCCCCCTGGGTCTCCTGACCGGCTGGCCGGCGATCAGCCGCCGGGGCCTGGCCCTGGCGCTGGTGACCTTCGCGGTGGGCGTGGGCGTGAGCCGCTTCGTGTTCGCCCAGCCCTACGCCGTCTCGGGCCTGTCCCTGGGCCGCCCGGCGGGCTTCGAGGGCGACCGCGCGTACTACGTCCTGGAACTGACCCTCCTCGCGGCCGCCCTCCTGGCGACCTGGCTGCTGCGCCGGGGCCGCACGGGCCGGGCCCTGGCGGCGATGCGGGACCACGAGCCGGGCGCGTCGGCGGCGGGCGTCCAGGTGCCCTCCTTGAAACTCCTGGCCTTCGTCTCGGGCGCGGCCCTGGCGGCCCTGGGCGGCGGCCTGCTCGGCATGGGCCTGCGCGCCTTCGACCCGTCCGCCTACGACCCCGTCCGCGGCCTCCTCTGGTTCGCCGCGGTGGTCGTCCTGGGCGCCGACAGCACCCTGGGCGCCCTGGCCGCGGCGGCCCTCCTGGTGGGCCTGGACGCGGGCGCCCGGGGCGGGGTGGCCGCGGCCCTGATCGGGGTGCTGGCGGTGCTGGTGGGACGGTTCCCCGGGGGGCCGTACGAGGCGGCTCGGGCGGCGGCGGGGAGGCTGCGGGGGCGGCGGGGGGTGGCGCTGACGGCGTTGGGGGTGGAGGTGCGGGGGCGGCTGCGGCCGCCGGATCGCCGGGCGGCGCCACCCCGGGTGGCACGATCAGCCGCCGGCGGCGCCGAGCCCCCACAGGGGCCACCCGCAACCGACGACGAAAGCCGCACGAGCGGTGCGGGTGGGAAACCGAACGCGGCCGAAGGCCGCGTGCCCACCCACGCGCAAGCGCCCGAAGAGCCCACCCTCACCACCCACCACCTCCAGGCCCGCTACGACGGCTTCACCGTTCTGGAGGACATCACCCTCACCGTCCCACCGGGCCGGGTCACCGCCGTCATCGGCCCCAACGGCGCAGGCAAGAGCACCCTGTTCCACTGCCTGGCCGGCACCCACCGCCCCACCCGAGGCCAAGTCCTCCTCGGCACCCGCGACATCACCCACCTGCCCGCCCACGCCCGCACCCGCCTCGGCATCGCCCGCACCTTCCAGCAACTGGCCGTCTTCCCCTCACTGACCGTCGCCGAGAACGTCCGCGTAGGCGCCGAACAGGGCCGCCTCCATGACCCGTCGGCCGTGGAACGATCCCTGCGCCTCCTGGGCCTCGACGGCCCTGTACGCGACCTCCCCGCCGCCGGCCTCCCCACCGGCACACTCCGGCGCGTCGAACTGGCCCGGGCCCTGGCCGGCAGCCCGCGCGTACTGCTGCTCGACGAGCCCGCCGCCGGCCTGGACACCGCCGAGGTCACCTCACTGACCCGGATCCTGAGGGCCCTCGCCGCCGACGGCACCGCCCTGCTCGTCGTCGAGCACGACCTCGACCTGGTCGCCGACCTCGCCGACACCGTGCACGTCATGACGGCGGGCCGCATCGTCGCCTCCGGCCCACCCGACCGCGTACTCGACGCCACAGGCCACCAGGAGACCCCGGCATGACCACCACCATCGCCCTGCGGCACGCGCGCGTGCGCTACGGCCCGTTGGAGGCCCTGCACGGCGTCACCCTCGCCGCCCCCGGCCCCGGCCTCACCGTGCTGCTGGGACGGAACGGGTCCGGCCGTACGACCGCCCTGCGAGCGCTGGCCGGAACGGTGCCCCTGTCCGGCGGCACGGTGGTCTGGGACGGCACCGACATCACCCGTGTGCCCGCCCACGAGCGGGCCCGCTGCGGACTGTGCCTGGTCCCCGAGCGCCAGGCCGTGTTCGGCTCCCTCACGGTGCGCGAGAACCTCGAACTGGCGGCGCGCTCGTACGACATCGCCCTCGACGCCTATCCCGCGCTGGAGCCCCTTCTCGCGCGCCGCGCCGGCACCCTCTCCGGCGGCGAGCAGCGCATGCTCGCGCTGTCCCGCGCCCTGTTGGCACGCGCACGCGTGCTGCTCGTCGACGAGCCCACACAGGGCATGTCGCCCACCGTGGCCGCCCGTACGTACGAACTGCTGAGCGAACTCGACGCCTGCGTGGTCGTCGCCGAGCAACGAGTGCCGCCCGTCCTGCGCGGCCGGACGGCACTCGTGCACGAACTGCGGCGCGGCGCGGTCGTGTTCAGCGGCGAGACAGGCGAATGGGAGCGCCGTGCAGGGCGCCGAACCGGGTCGAGCCCTTCCGGAGGAGCAGCGACGCCCCCAGGGACGCGCCCGAGGTCAGCCGGTTCGTGACGCTCAGTTTCCAGGTCTGCGTTCGGCCCGTGAGCCCGTACCGCCTGGAACAGTGCGGCCAGGCGCCCCATCCCTGCACGGCCACCACCTTCTTGGCGATCGCGATCTGCTCCTTGCGGGTGGCGAGATCCGCGCGCGGGGCGTACTTGGCGCCGCCGAAGCCCACCCAGGTCCGGTGCGAGAACTGCAGGCCGCCGTAGTGGCCGTTGCCGGTGTTGATGTGCCAATTGCCGCCGCTCTCGCACTTGGCGACGCAGCCCCAGGGCCACTGGTCCTTGGCACAGCCGAACGCCGCGGGTTTGGGAGGCGGTCCAGGGGCCGGTCGTGGCGGCGCCGTATGGCTTGCACGTGTTGTGTGCGTGGCCGGCGCGGCCTGCGACGTTCCCGGGGCAACTGCGGTGAGCAGTGCGGCGGCGATGACGATCGTGAGCGGTGTGCATTTCATATGAGCACGCTAGGCAGCTTGTTGCGCTCAGCCGTCGCGGCGCGTCCGAGGTGCCCCGGGGCCCCACCCGGTCGGCGGACCGGGTGGCACCCCGTGCCTCTACAGGGAGCGGCACTCAGAGTTCGAGGCGCTGCCCGGGCACGATCAGGTCGGGATCACCGCCGATGACGGCCTTGTTGGCGGCGAAGATCCGCTGCCATGTGGTCCCGTGCCGGGCGGCGATGCCGCTCAGCGTGTCGCCCTCGCGGACGGTGTAGTCACCACGGGACGAGCCACGGGTCGTGTGTCCCGACGAACGCTCCGGCGTCCGCGCCGGATTCGACCGGGCCGCCTCGGTGTTCGACGGAGCCGCCTTGCTGGAGGAGGAGGCCGCCGAGCCGGTGGCGGGAGCCGCGGGTGCGCTCCCGTACGCTCCGGCCCGGGCCGAACAGGTCGGCCACGCGCCCCACCCCTGGGCACGCTGGACCTTGGTGGCCACTGCGATCTGCTGGGCCCTGGTGGCCCGGTCCGCCGTCGGCGCGTAGGCCGTACCGCCGTACGCGCGCCAGGTGGAGGCGGCGAACTGCAGCCCGCCGTAGTAGCCGTTGCCGGTGTTGATGTGCCAGTTGCCGCCGCTCTCGCACTGTGCGATACGGTCCCACACTCCGCCGTCCGCCGCCGCGGCGTTGCCGGTGGCGGCCAGCAGCCCGAGCGGGGCGAGCAGTGCAGCCCCGGCGAGGACCGCCGTCGTACGAGTCCGGCTCCCGTTCGGAGCCTTCGGCGCCTTACGAGCGATGTCGTGAGTGTTATCGGCACATTCGGACATGTAGTTCCCTCCCGAAGGACTCGGGGTCCCCCTGAGGCGGAACGCCACTGCGCACGCCATGGGGCGTGTGAGTCGCGCCCGCCCCGTCCGCCGAGGTTTGGTGCTGAGTGCTGGCTGATGCGGTCGGCGGACGTACCCGAGCGGTGCTCGTTGCACACGGCCGAGGAATGTAGGGAGGCCGAGCGGCCGGTATCAACCAACTCCTTGTCATTCCAGGCCAGTTCGCCGTTACCTCCGGTATCAGCGATTTTCGGCCACCCACTTCATTCGCTGATTTCGGGATTTGTCGACCAGTCACCTCAGTGATCTGTGACCCACCTCACGCAACCAACTTCCTTGGAAATCCAAGGACTTGACGGTGAGTGCGCAATTCCGTACGCGAGGTGACCGTGCGCGGTGGATGGTTCGATTCCGTTCGGTGTGGTGCGTGACTCCCGCCACAGATCACCCGTTGTCTTCTTCATGAGCCCGGGACCCGCCCGGTTCACGGGCCGGGAGCCACCCGGCCCCGCCACGCCACATCCCGAGGAGCCACCCGTGCCGCGCATGCTCGACGTCAGCGACGAGGTACGTGCCGAGATCGGCGACGACGAAGCCGACCGGCTGCTCGCCGGAGACAACGCCCCCGGCAGTTACGACTGCACGTCCTGCCGCACCCCGGGCGACTCCGAACAGGAGCGCACCAGCACCGTCCTGTTCATCGGGGACGAGACCGCCGTCCTCGCCTTCGCCCACGCCACCTGCCTGCCCTCGCAGGTCGTCCAGGTCACCGAGGCGCAGCTGCAGGGCGCCGTGAAGTCCATCACCGGCGACCGGGTCGACCTGGAGCCGGACACGATCGTGCCGGAGCAGGCCGTGCTCGGGGTGACCAGCGGACTGGTGCTGATCGCCGGGGAGTTGCACCCCGCGCTGGTCGTCGAGCCGACCGGGCCCATCGTGCGTCCCGGGGCGGTCGGCGCCGGTGACGACTTCCTGCCGCTGCTCATCGAGCAGGGGTTCATGCCGGCGTCGGAGCTGGCGGATGTGCCGCCGGTACTGCACGGCTGGTCCGTGCTGCTGGCCATGGGGCAGCTGCACGCGGTTCTGCAGCCGGGCACGAATGGGGGGCAGCCGGTCGCGTGGTGGCAGGCGCACCAGCCGCTGCTGGTGACGGACGGCTGGAGGGCCGCCGCGAACAAGCATCAGCAGGTACTGATGTTCGCCGCACCCGTGGGGTCCATCGGCCGACAGCCCAGGGAGGACCTGCTGCGGGAGGCCCTGGACAAGGCCGCCGCCAACGGAAAGCTGGTCGCGGCCGCGCTGCCGCTCGCCGGAACCTGAGCGCGGTTACCGCCCCCCTGAGGCGTGGCCCGCGCCCCTGATGAGCAGGCGGTCCGTCACCACGGCCGCATCTCTTCGAGCGCGGTGTCGTTTGGACATACGTGCATGCATACGACGTTCCCCGCCTTCAGGGCGGCCCATCGGCCACGCCCATCTACGACGCGCTCTACGCCGAGTACGTCAAGTCCTTCCGCTCGCTGCCGGGTGACCGCAGTGGCGAGGAGGACCTGGGGTTCACCGCGTTCGGGAACATTCCGCGGAGCACGGGCCCGTACGGAGGCCATCGCCCGGGGTCGTTCAGCAGCTCGTACAGCGCCTACAGCGCGGGGGCCCACAGCGCCCGCCACGGCGCCGGTCAGCAGCCGCAGTGGCAGCGCGTCGGGCACATCGGCCCGCAGGGCTCGGGTATGCACCACGTCCCGGCCGCACTGCCCCCGGCGCGCAGAGGCTGAACACACGGAAGGGCGGCCCGATGAGGGCCGCCCTTCCGTGTGCGTGCGCTACTTCTTCTTGCTCCCGCGCTTCTCACGCACCCGCACCGAGATATGGATCGGCGTCCCGTCGAAGCCGAACTCCTCGCGCAGCCGGCGTTCGATGAAGCGGCGGTAGCCCGCCTCGATGAACCCGGAGGCGAAGAGCACGAACCGCGGGGGCTTGGTGCCGGCCTGGGTGCCGAAGAGGATGCGGGGCTGCTTGCCGCCGCGGATCGGGTGGGGGTGGGCGGCGACCAGCTCGCCGAGGAAGGCGTTGAGCCGACCGGTCGGGACCCGGGTCTCCCAGCCCGCGAGGGCCGTCTCGATCGCCGGGACGAGCTTCTCCATGTGTCGCCCGGTGCGCGCCGAGACGTTCACCCGGGGCGCCCACGCGACCTGGCCGAACTCGGTCTCGATCTCCCGTTCCAGGTAGTAGCGGCGCTCCTCGTCGAGGGTGTCCCACTTGTTGTAGGCGATCACCATCGCGCGGCCCGCCTCGACGGCCATCGTCACGATCCGCTGGTCCTGGACCGAGATGGACTCGGAGGCGTCGATCAGGATGACCGCCACCTCGGCCTTCTCGACGGCGGCCGCGGTGCGCAGCGAGGCGTAGTAGTCGGCGCCCTGCTGGAGGTGGACGCGCTTGCGGATGCCGGCGGTGTCGACGAACTTCCAGGTGACGCCGCCGAGTTCGATGAGCTCGTCGACCGGGTCACGGGTGGTGCCGGCCAGCTCGTTGACGACGACGCGCTCCTCGTTCGCCACCTTGTTCAGCAGGGAGGACTTGCCGACGTTCGGGCGGCCGATGAGCGCGATACGACGCGGCCCGCCGACCCCGGCGCCGCCGAAGGTCTGCTCGGGCGCCTCCGGCAGGGCCTCCAGGACGGCGTCCAGCATGTCGCCGGTGCCACGGCCGTGCAGCGCCGAGACGGGGTGCGGCTCGCCGAGGCCCAGGGACCACAGGTACGTGGCGTCCGCCTCACCACTGGGACCGTCCACCTTGTTGGCGCACAGCACCACGGGCTTGCCGGCCTTGCGCAGCAGTCGTACGACGGCCTCGTCGGTGTCGGTGGCACCGACCTTGGCGTCGACGACGAACACGACGGCGTCGGCGGCCTCGATGGCGTACTCGGCCTGCGCGGCCACCGAGGCGTCGATGCCGAGGACGTCCTGCTCCCAGCCGCCGGTGTCGACGACCTTGAAGCGCCGGCCCGCCCACTCGGCCTCGTAGGTCACGCGGTCGCGGGTGACGCCGGGCTTGTCCTCGACGACCGCCTCGCGGCGGCCGATGATCCGGTTGACGAGAGTCGACTTGCCGACATTCGGCCGGCCGACGACGGCGAGGACGGGCAACGGCCCGTGCCCGGCCTCCTCGATGGCACCCTCGACGTCCTCGAGGTCGAAGCCCTCTTCCGCGGCGAGCTCCATGAACTCCGCGTACTCGGCATCGCCAAGCTCTCCGTGGTCGTGCCCGTCGGGCGAGCCCTCGGAGTGGATGTGGTCGTTCATGAAGTCCGTACCTCGTCGTTCATCGTGGTGATCGGTGGACCTTCCGGGGTTCTCCCGGCTGATCCACTACTCAGTGTCGCCTAGCGGCCGGTCAGCTGCCTGGCGTTTTCCAGGTGCGCGCTGAGCTGCTTCTGGATGCGCTCGGTCGCCTCGTCCAGCGCCCTGCGGGTGCGCCGCCCGCTGCCGTCGCCCGCCTCGAAGGGATCGCCGTAGACGACGTCGACCCGGTGGCGCAGCGGAGGCAGCCCCTTTATCAACCGTCCCCGCTTCTCGGAACTTCCCAGCACCGCGACCGGGACGATCGGCGCACCGCTGCGCACCGCGAAGTAGGCGAGCCCGGCGCGCAGCGAGGCGAAGTCGCCCTCGCCACGGGTGCCCTCGGGAAATATGCCGAGGACGCCGCCGTTCGACAGGACGTCGAGGGCCTGCGTGATCGCCGTCCGGTCGGCGGAGTGACGGTCCACCTTCAGCTGGCCGATGCCGGTCAGGAAGGGGTCGAGCGGGCCGACGAACGCTTCCTTCTTGATCAGGAAGTGCACGGGGCGCGGCGACACGCCCATCACCATCGGCCCGTCGATGTTGTGGCTGTGGTTGACCGCGAGGATCACCGGCCCGGTCGCGGGCACCTTCCAGGCGCCCAGGACGCGCGGCCGCCACAGCCCGAACATCAGGCCGACGCCGATGCGTCGCCCGACGTCGGCACCCCGCTCGGAGGGAGCTGTCACTTCGCGGTCCGCTTCTCCTCGACGAGCGTGACGACGCACTCGATGACCTGCGTCAGCGTGAGCTCGGTGGTGTCCACCTCGACCGCGTCGTCCGCCTTGGCGAGCGGCGAGGTCTTGCGGCTGGAGTCGGCCGCGTCCCGCTTGATCAGTGCCTCGCGGGTCGCGTTGACGTCGGCGCCCTTCAGCTCACCGCTGCGGCGGGCGGCGCGGGCCTCCGGGGAGGCGGTGAGGAAGATCTTCAGATCGGCGTCGGGCAGCACGGTCGTACCGATGTCGCGCCCCTCGACGACGATGCCCCGCTCGGCGGAGGTGGCCAGCGAGCGCTGCAGCTCGGTGATCCGGGCACGCACCTCGGGCACCGCGCTGACGGCGCTGACCTTGGAGGTGACCTCCTGGGTGCGGATCGGGCCGGACACGTCGGTGCCGTCGACGGTGATCGTCGGACCCGCCGGGTCGGTGCCGGAGATGATCTCGGGCTTGCCGGCCACCGCGGCGATCGCGGTCGGGTCCTCGATGTCGATGCCGCTGGTCACCATCCACCAGGTGATCGCCCGGTACTGGGCGCCGGTGTCGAGGTAGCTCAGCCCGAGCTGCGCGGCGACGGCCTTCGACGTGCTCGACTTGCCCGTGCCGGAGGGGCCGTCGATGGCGACAATCACGGGCTTGGCGGCACCGTTTTCCACGGGAGGACACCTTCCTGGTGCGGTGAGGCGGGGTGTGGGGACGCGAGGGCGCCCCGCACAAGGTTACTGGGTTCACGTCACTCGTCCGGCCGCGCGTGCCCCGCCCGGCGAACGCGGGCCCAGGCAGTTCAGCCCGTCCGGCGTTCGAGGACGAGGCCCTCCTACTGCCGAATCGCCCAGCCCCGCTCCCGCAACGCCGCCGACAACACCGTCGCAGCCTTCGGCTCCACCATCAGCTGCACCAGACCGGCCTGCTGCCCCGTCGCATGCTCGATCCGCACGTCCTCGACGTTGACCCCGGCCCGCCCGGCATCCGCGAAGATCCGCGCCAACTGCCCCGGCTGGTCGTCGATCAGCACGGCGACAACCTCGTAGACCCGCGGAGCGGCCCCGTGCTTGCCGGGCACCCGAACCTGCCCGGCGTTCCCACGCCGCAGCACGTCCTCGATACCGGAGGTCCCCTCCAGCCGCTTCGCCTCGTCGGCGGACTGCAGCGCCCGCAGTGCCCGCACCGTCTCCTCAAGATCCCCGGCGACGTCGGTGAGCAGGTCGGCCACCGGCCCCGGGTTCGCGGAGAGGATGTCGATCCACATCCGGGGATCGGACGCGGCGATCCGGGTCACGTCCCGAATGCCCTGACCGCACAGCCGTACGGCCGCCTCCTCGGCGTTCTCCAGCCGCGCGGCGACCATGCTGGACACCAGGTGCGGCATGTGGGACACCAGCGCGACCGCGCGGTCGTGGGCGTCGGCGTCCATCACCACCGGCACGGCACGGCAGTGCGAGACCAGTTCCAGGGCGAGGTTCAGCACCTCGGTGTCGGTGTCCCGGGTCGGCGTGAGCACCCAGGGCCGGCCCTCGAAGAGGTCACCGGTCGCGGCCAGCGGCCCGGACTTCTCGCGCCCCGACATGGGGTGCGTGCCGATGTAGGACGACAGGTCGAGCCCGAGCGCCTCCAGCGCCCGGCGCGGCCCTCCCTTGACACTGGCCACGTCGAGGTAGCCGCGTGCCACGCCCCGGCGCATGGCGTCGGCGAGCACCTCGGCCACGTGCGCGGGCGGGGAGGCGACGATCGCGAGGTCGACGGGGCCCTCGGGCGCCTCGTCGGTGCCGGCGCCGAGCGCGGCCGCCGTGCGGGCCTGCTCGGGGTCGTGGTCGGCGAGGTGGACGACGACACCGCGACCGGCCAGCGCGAGCGCTGCGGACGTACCGATGAGGCCGGTGCCGATGACGAGTGCGGTTCTCACTGGGCGATGTCCTTGCGCAGGGCGGCCGCGGCGCCGAGGTAGACGTGCGCGATGTCGGCGCGGGGCCGGTCGGACTCGATGTGCGCGAGGACACGGACGACCCGCGGCATGGCGCCCTGGATGTCCAGTTCCTGGGCGCAGATCAGCGGTACGTCGACGATGCCGAGCTTGCGGGCGGCGGCCGCCGGGAAGTCGCTGTGCAGATCGGGCGTGGCCGTGAACCAGATGCTGATCAGGTCGTCCGCGCTCAGCCCGTTCCGCTCCAGGATCGCGGTGAGCAGGGCCCCGACCTGCTCGTCCATGTGGCCGGCCTCGTCCCGCTCCAGTTGGACGGCCCCCCGGACCGCTCGTACCGCCACGGCTGTGCTCCTTGCTGCTGTACGGATCGGCTCTTCGACCAGCCAGCCTAGTCAGCCCGCGCGCGACGGACGCGGGTCGCCCGCCCGCTGAGACACCGGGGACCCGGGTGGTCGGCTTTGAGTCAATGTCACCCGTCCCTCCCGATTTCGCTACCGGACCGCGAACGCCTCCGTACGCCTCTGGACGGCGCGTTGCAGGTCCGCTCTCATGGCAGGAAGCTCGCCTCGGGGGAGGCCTCGTGAAGCGTCCCGGCCCCTTGCTCACCCTTCTCGCGGGACTGTTGGTCGGCGTGTTCCTGCTGTCGCTCAACGTGACGACGGGGGTGAGAAACGCGTCGTCGCCCTCGCCCAAATCGTCGCCCTCGTCCGCGGACACCACGAAGGAGTCGCCCGCGGCGACACCGCCACCGGCGCCCTCTCAGACGACTCCGTCGCCGTCACCGTCGAAGACCCCTGTCCCGAACGCCGGCTACACGGGCCGCACCGACGACGACTCCTCCGCCGTGGCCGTCACCCTGCGCGACGGCAGGGCGATCGCCTACTTCTGCGACGGCCGCGCCAAGGAGTCCTGGCTCAAGGGCGACGTGAACGACGACGGGACCATGCGGCTCACCGGCAAGGACGGCTCCGTCCTGAACGGCACCCTCAAGGAGGGCGTGGGGGTCCCCCCGCTCGAGCGAAGCCGAGAGTGGGGGAGGATCCGCGGCACGGTCGACATCGACGGCGGGCACCACGCCTTCACCGCCGACAGGACGAAGAAGCCCTCGGGCCTGTACCGGGCCACCGCCACCGTGCGTGGTGCCGAGGTCGACGGCGGCTGGATCGTGCTGCCGGACGGCCGGCAGGTCGGCGTCCTCACCCGCGACGACCGCCCCTCGCCCGCCCCGCGGATCAACCCGGAGACCGGCGCGGTGACGGTCGACGGACAGCGACTGACGGCCCGCCCCGCGGCCCCCTGATCCCTTCCCCGACCTCCCCGAACCGTCCTCGATACCCCTCCTCACGGGAGTCGATCATGACCGTCGACCCGAACGCCGTCACCCAGGACTTCCCGTCCCCGCGGCCCGGCCACCGCCGCCCGAGCCCGGCCCGCTACCTGGTCCCTGCCCTGGTCGCCGGCGCCGTCGCGGTGGGCCTCGGGGCGTATGGCAAGGTCCACGACCCGTCGGGGACGGCCTTCAACCTCGCCGGGTTCAACAGCACCGGCGCGGTCAAGTCATGGCTGGCGACGGGGGCGGTCTTCTTCGCGCTGGTCCAGGTGGTCTCCGCGTTCATGGTGTACGGCAAACTCCCCGGGCCTGCCTGGTCGTCCGCGCTGCATCGCCGGTCGGGCCGAGTGGCGTTCCTGCTGGCCGTGCCCGTGGCGGTGCACTGCCTGTACGCGATGGGCTACCAGGCTTACGAAACGCGCGTTTTCCTCCACTCTGTCCTGGGTTGCTTCTTCTTCGGTGTTTTCAGTGCAAAGATGCTGTTGCTCCGGTCGGAGCGACTCCCCGGCTGGCTGCTGCCCCTCGTGGGCGGAGTGGTCTTCGCCGCTCTCACCATCATCTGGCTGACCTCCGCCCTCTGGTTCTTCCGCACTTTCGGAGTGACGACATGAGCATCCGTCCGACGCGGCGCACGATCCTCATCGCGACAGGCGGGGCCGGCGCGGCGGCGCTCGTCGCCGGCTGCGGCGATTCCGGCGACAACGGCGATGCGAGCACCTCGACACCGACCTCGACCACCTCCCCCGGCCAGGGCGGAGAGGAGCTGGCCACCACGGACGACATCCCGGTCGGCGGCGGCACGATCTTCAAGGACCAGGAGGTGGTGGTGACCCAGCCGGAACAGGGCGAGTTCAAGGCCTTCTCCGCCATCTGCACCCACCAGCGGTGCACGGTCTCCACCGTCGCGGACGGCACGATCAACTGCCCCTGCCACGGCAGCAAGTTCAACATCACGGACGGCTCGGTGGCCAACCCTCCGGCGACGAAACCGCTGCCCGAGAAGCAGATCACCGTGGACGGAAATTCGATCCGCCTGGTGTGACCCGCCACGTACGCTCCGGGGCATGCGCCCCGAGCCCCTGACACCGGTCCACGACACACTCGTACGCGACCACACGATCTACGCCTGCGTGATGGGCTCGCGCGCCTTCGGTCTGGCGACGGACGGCAGTGACACCGACCGCCGGGGTGTGTTCCTCGCCCCGACACCGCTCTTCTGGCGTTTCGACAAGCCCCCGACGCACGTCGAAGGCCCCCGGGAGGAGCAGTTCAGCTGGGAGCTGGAGCGCTTCTGCGAGCTGGCCCTGCGCGCCAACCCGAACATCCTGGAGTGCCTGCACTCCCCGCTCGTGGAGCACGTCGACGACACGGGCCGCGAGCTCCTCGCCCTGCGCGAGGCGTTCCTGTCCCGCCGGGCCCATGAGACGTTCACGCGCTACGCGCTTGGCCAGCGCAAGAAGCTGGAGGCCGACGTCCGCGTCCACGGCGCCCCGCGCTGGAAGCACGCGATGCACCTGCTGCGTCTGCTCGCGAGCGCCCGCGACCTGCTGCGCACCGGCCGGCTGACGATCGACGTGGGCGAGCGGCGCGCGTCGCTGCTGGAGGTCAAGCGCGGCGAGGTCCCCTGGCCGGAAGTCGAGTCCCGGATGACCCGCCTGGCGAGCGAGGCCGACGAGGCCCTCGCCCGCAGTCCGCTCCCGGCCGAGCCGGACCGCGGCCGGGTGGAGGACTTCCTGATCCGGACCCGCCGCGCCTCAGCCCTCCAGCCGGGCCCGTACGACGAGGGCGTGCAGGGCGTCGTAGGCACCCGGGGCGTCGGGCAGCGCTGAGGCCGCCTGCGCCTCGTCCAGCACGGCGTGCAGGCGCTCGACGTCGGCCGCCACGCGCGCGTGGTCGACGCCGGCAGTCCCGTGCTCCTGCTCCGCCTTCGCCGCGATCAGCTCCGGCAGGTAGGCCGGGGCGTCGACATGCTCCAGCAGCGTGGGCAGATGCGCCTGCACCTCACCGCCGCGCATGAGGTGGACGCCGGTGAGCAGCACCCGGAAGGTGTAGAGCAGCGGCTTGAGCTCGCCGGTCTTCTCGAACAGCCGCCACTGTGTGGTCGCGCGCTGACATCAGCCGCTCCGCGGCGGGCACGGTAGTGGTGGGCGTGGTGGCTGGTGAGGACACCGGGCGCGAGCTCGGCCAGCTCCCGGTGGGCGTCCGTCGTGTGCACGACCAGCGGCGAGAGCAACTGCTCCAGCACATAGCCGTTGCGGCGCAGCATCAGCCGTACGAACGTGCGCAGGTCGTGCGTGACCAGGTCCATCTCGACGCCGTCCCGCACCCACATCCGCGTCCGCGTCTCGTCCGGCTCGCGCAGACCGACGAGGTCGGCCGCCGGCAGCAGGTGCGCGCCCGAGACGGTCGCGAACAGCACCGGGTCGGGCTGTTCGGCGACGACGGGCGCGAGGTCGATGTCCAGGGCGTCGATCATCCCTCAAGCGTCCCAGAGCGCCCCGAGGGTCAGCAGGTCCCCCCGGTACTCGATCCGGTCCGCCCACTCCGTCGGCCAGGCGTCGGCCCCGAGCCAGGCGCCCGCGAACGCGCCCGTCAGGCACGCGATCGAGTCCGAGTCGCCGGAGGTGCAGGCGGCCCGGCGCAGGGCGGTCAGCGGCTCGTCGACGAACCACAGGAAGCACAACAGGCCGCCGGCCAGGGCCTCTTCGGCGATCCAGCCCGCACCGGTGGCCAGGCACGGGTCGGTCTCGGGCGACGCCGTGCGCACGGCGTCCTGGAGGCGGTCCAGAATCGCCAGGCACTCGTCCCAGCCGCGCGCGATGAAGTGCTCGGCCGTGGGGTCCTGGCTGCGGGTCCACAGGTCGCCGAGCCAGCGCTCGTGGTAGCGGGTGCGGTTCTCGTAGGCGTACGACCGCAGCAGGCCGACCAGCCCGGTCGGCTCGGCGCCCTGCGCGAGCAGTCGTACGGCGTGCGCGGTCAGGTCGGAGGCGGCGAGCGCCGTCGGATGTCCGTGGGTGAGCGCGGACTGCAACTGGGCGGCGCCCGCGCGCTGTTCGTCGCTCAGGCCGGGGACGAGGCCGATCGGCGCGACGCGCATGTTGGCGCCGCAGCCCTTGGAGTCGATCTGGCTGGCGTCCTGCCAGAGCGTGCGCTCGTTCTTCAGCAGATTGCAGGCGACCATGCAGGTCCGGCCCGGCGCGCGGTTGTTCTCCGGGGACTGGTACCAGTCGACGAACTCCTCCCGTACCGGCCGCTCCAGCCGCTTCGGCCCGAGCACGCCCCGGTCCATCGCCGACCGCAGCCCCTTCCCCAGCGCCAGCGTCATCTGCGTGTCGTCGGTGACGATCGCCGGCGTCGGCAGCTGCATCTCGCGCCACGGCCCGCACTTGGCGAGGATCGACGGCACGTCGCTGAACTCGGTCGGAAAGCCGAGCGCGTCCCCGAGGGCGAGGCCGAGCAGGGAGCCGGTGGCGGCGCGCTTGCGCACGGTGGTCATGGTCATGCGGGGCGTCCTTCGGGGGTCGGCCGGAGCAGGGGCGGGTGGAGGGTGGTCGCGGTGCCCGGGCGGTACAGCGCGGCCGGTTTGCCGCGTCCGCCGGTGAGCCGGGCGGCGCCGGGGACCGGCTCGACGAAGCCCGGCGTGGCGAGCACCTTGCGGCGGAAGTTGGGCCGGTCGAGGGCCGTGCCCCACACGACCTCGTAGACGTGCTGCAGCTCGCCGAGCGTGAACTCGGGCGGGCAGAAGGCGGTGGCGAGGCTGGAGTACTCGAGCTTGGCGCCGACCCGGTCATGGGCGTCGGCCAGGATCCGGTCGTGGTCGAAGGCGAGTGGCCCCGCCTTGTCGTACGGCACCCAGCACGCCTGGGCCGCGTCGCTGCCGCCGTGCGGTTCGGGCGGGTGGGGCAGCAACGCGGTGAAGGCGACCGTGACGACCCGCATGCGGGGGTCGCGGTCGGGCTCGCTGTAGGTCCGCAGCTGCTCCAGATGCAGCTCGGAGACGTCCGACAGGCCGGTCTCCTCGGCGAGTTCACGCCGGGCGGCCGTCTCCGCCGACTCGTCCGGCTGCACGAAGCCGCCGGGCAGCGCCCAGTGGCCCTGGTACGGCTCCTGCCCGCGTTCGACGAGCAGGACGTGCAGGACGCCGTCGCGGATGGTGAGGACGGCGAGGTCGGCGGTGACCGCGAAGGGTTCGTGGGCGTACTTGTCGTAGCCCTCGGGCACGGTGGGTCCCGGCATGCCGCTCACCCCTCTTCACGGGCATCTTTATAGTCGGATCGACTATTAGTCACTACGACTATAAAGAGGGCGGCCGGGTTGCACAACCAGCGGACGGCAAACCCGCGTCACCCCGGCAGGAAATCCCGCCGCCCCAGGAACCCCAGCAACCGCACGCCGGGCCCGGCTCCCACCGGCACGGCGACCGGCGCGCCGAACCGCACACCCCGGTCCGCCTCCGCGACCACGCACCGGGCGACGGGCAGCAGCTCGGCCGCGAGCGCGACGGGCAGGGGCCGGGGCCGACCGCAGGCCTGGGCGACGTCCCACCCGTGCACGGCGATCTCCACGGCTCCCAGGGCCGCCATCACCCGCACGTCCAGCGGCCGTTCGCCCACCAGCGCCGACTCCGGCGGCCCGGCCGCCCAGGCGCCGAGCACCGCGCACGCGCGCGTACGGAACCCGCAGGCACGGTCGGAGCGCGGGACCAGCCCGATCCGCCCGCCGGTCAGGCCCTCGTACAGGGCGTCCAGCGAGTCGTCGAGGTGCCCGAGCAACTCCCCCAGGTCCCACTGGGCACAAGGCGTCCCGCGCCCCAGACTCCCGGACCCCACTCCGGCGACACTGCCCAGCGCGTAACCGAGCGAACGCTCCAGAAGCTCCCCCGAGTTCATCGGCCCTCACCCCGCCGGCACCGCGGGCCCCACCCTGCCGCAAAGGCCCTCAGCGGCCCCTCAGGCGCCTCCCACGGCCCTCCGGGGTCCGAGGGGGCCGAGGCCCACGCGCGGCTCTTCAGCGCCGTCACACACGCGCTGACGGCACTCCGGCCCTCGATCGTCCCCATGTCCACTCCCTCCGTCACGGATGAAGACCGGCCGAGGGGCGAAAACGAATCGGCCGGTCCCGGACACATCCCGGAACCGGCCTGCACACACGCGTGGGCTCAGGAACCCGCACGCACGCGTGGGCTTACAGATCGACTTCCTTCATGAGCATCCCGACCTCGGTGTTCGACAGCCGCCGCAGCCAGCCCGACTTCTGGTCGCCGAGGGTGATCGGCCCGAAGGAGGTCCGCACCAGCTTCTCCACGGGGAAGCCGGCCTCCGCCAGCATGCGCCGCACGATGTGCTTGCGGCCCTCGTGCAGGGTGACCTCGACCAGGTAGTTCTTTCCGGTCTGCTCGACGACCCGGAAGTGGTCCGCGCGCGCGTAGCCGTCCTCCAGCTGGATGCCGTCCTTGAGCTTCTTGCCCAGGTCGCGCGGGATCGGGCCGACGATGGCCGCGAGGTAGGTCTTCTTGACGCCGTACTTGGGGTGCGTGAGGCGGTGGGCCAGCTCACCGTGGTTGGTCAGCAGGATGACGCCCTCGGTCTCGGTGTCAAGCCGGCCGACGTGGAAGAGCCGGGTCTCGCGGTTGGTGACGTAGTCGCCGAGGCACTGGCGGCCTTCGGGGTCCTCCATCGTCGAGACGACACCGGCGGGCTTGTTGAGCGAGAAGAACTGGTACGACTGCGTGGCGACCGTCAGCCCGTCGACCTTGATCTCGTCCCTCTCGGGGTCGACGCGCAGGCCCTGCTCCACGACGATCTCGCCGTTGACCTCGACCCGCGCGTCCTCGATCAGCTCCTCGCAGGCGCGCCTGGAGCCGTAGCCCGCGCGCGCGAGCACCTTCTGGAGCCGCTCACCCTCCTGCTCGGCGCCCGGGAAGGTCTTGGGCAGCTTGACGTCCTTCTTGGCCGCGTAGCGCTCGCGGTTGCGCTCCTCGGCGCGCGCGTCGTACTCGCGGGAGGTCGCCGGAGCCGAACGGCCCCGACCGGTGCCGCGCTGCTGGCCCTGCTTGGGCCCGCCCTTGGCGCCGCCGCGCGCGGAGGCGCCGCGCCCGGACTTCGGGCCGTCCTGCGTCGCCCCGGGGCCCACGTCGTAGCGGCGCTCCTCGGGACGGGGCTTGCGGGGGCGGCCCTGACCCTGCCCCTGCTTCTGGTCCCTGCTGTTGCCGGCACCGCGGTAGTTACCGCGCCCGCCGCTCTTGCCGCTACCGCTGCCGCTGCTTCGCATCAAAGTTCCGTCTGGTCGTCTACGTCGTCGGTGCCCCGGGGTGCCGGGGCGCCCGGACCGTCATCGGGAGCGTCCGGGTCGAACGACGGCACCCCTTCCTGGGTCTCGGCCTCGATCGCCTCAGCCTCCGGGAGGAAGGGCGCGAGCTCCGGGAGCTCGTCCAGACCGCGCAGGCCCATCCGCTCCAGGAAGTAGTTCGTCGTCCTGTACAGGATCGCACCTGTTTCGGGTTCCGCGCCCGCCTCCTCGACCAGCCCGCGCTGGAGCAGGGTGCGCATGACACCGTCGCAGTTCACTCCGCGCACGGCCGAGACGCGGCTGCGGCTGACCGGCTGGCGGTAGGCGACGACGGCGAGCGTCTCCAGGGCGGCCTGGGTGAGGCGGGCGGTCTGCCCGTCCAGGACGAGGCGCTCCACGGCCGGGGCGTACTCGGCACGCGTGTAGAAACGCCAGCCGCCCGCGACGAACCGCAGCTCGAAGCCGCGCCCCTGCATGACGTACTCGTCGGCGAGCTCCCGCAGGGCGTCGGCGATCTGCCGTCGCGGCCGCTCCAGGAGCTTCGCGAGGTGCTCCTCGGTCGCGGGCTCGTCCACGACCATGAGCATCGCCTCCAGGGCGGGCTTGAGGTCGAGGTCGGCGACGGTACGCAGCCCGGCCGGAAGTTCGGTGGTCTCCTCACTCACGCCTTCTTCTCCTCCTTCGGCGGCTCGGGCGGCCGGTCGAACTCGTCGGTCACCATGGGCGTCTCGTCCCCGTCCCCGCCGGTCCACCGCACGAGGAGCTCCCCGAGCGCGGTCTCCTGGTCGAGGGCCACGGCCTTCTCGCGGTACAGCTCCAGCAGCGCCAGGAAGCGCGCCACGACGGTGAGGGTGTCGTCGGTGTCCTCGATGAGCGCCCGGAAGCTGGCCTCGCCGAGCTCCCTGAGCCGGGCGACGACGATCCCGGCCTGCTCCTGCACGCTGACCAGCGGCGCATGGATGTGATCGACGTAGACCTGCGGCTTGGGCTTGGGCTGCATCGCCTTGACCGCCAGCTTGGCGAATCCTTCCGCCCCGATGCTGATGACGACCTCGGGCAGCAGCTCCGCGTGGTGCGGTTCGAGCCCGACGGTACGGGGGTGGCGCCGCGCCTCGTCGTCGAGCCGCCGGCTGAAGATGTCGGCGATCTGCTTGTACGCGCGGTACTGGAGCAGCCGCGCGAAGAGCAGGTCCCGCGCCTCCAGCAGCGCGAGGTCGGCCTCGTCCTCCACCTCGGCGGAGGGCAGCAGCCGGGCCGCCTTGAGGTCGAGCAGGGTGGCCGCGACCACGAGGAACTCGGTCGTCTCGTCGAGATCCCAGTCGGCGCCCATCGCCCTGATGTGCGCCATGAACTCGTCGGTCACCTTCGACAACGCGACTTCGGTGACGTCGAGCTTGTGCTTGGAGATCAGCTGGAGGAGGAGGTCGAAGGGGCCCTCGAAGTTCGAGAGGCGGACCTTGAAGACGCCGTCGTCGGGTTCATCGGGTTCACCGGATGCGGCGGGCTCGGGCCCGGGCTCGGCAGCAGCGACTTCCGGGGCCGACTCGGGCACCACGACCGGAGGTTCCGGCTCCGTGTCGACAACCTCGGGTTCCGGCTCGACGACCTGCGGTTCCGCCTCGAGGAGCTGAGGTTTCGGCTCCGGGACGACGACCTCCGGCTCCACGGGATCGGGAGCCGCCACCGGCACCGGCTCGACCGGCGGAGCCACAGGCGCCGCCCCCGGCCCCCGGCCCAGCACACGCCGCCGCCCGCCGGAGGCACCGGCGCCGGATGCGGGAACGTCGTTCGAGGTCATGGCCCCCGCAGGCTACCGCTACCGCCCGCGAAGCCGTCGTACCAGGATGCTGGCGTCTCCCCGGCTCTCCAGATCCGCGAGGACCACGGCCACCGCCTCGCGGACGATCCGCCCGCGGTCCACGGCCAGCCCGTGCTCGCCACGCAGCACCAGACGCGCGTGCTCCAGATCCATGAGCTCCTCGGCGGAGACATACACGGTGATCTTCTCGTCGTGCCGCTCTCGACCACTGGGCCGACGGGAGGCCTGCCGTCCGCGCTTGCGCGGCGCGGCGGAGGCAGCCCCACCGGACGCCGCAGAGCCGCCCGCGGCACTCGCGGACGCCCCGGCAGAACCTTCCTGCGCCCCCTGACGCCGTGCGGAGCGCTCCGCGGCCGCAGCACGGCTGCGCGACTCGCCGGCGTCGACGGACTCGGCGTCGGCGGCGACATGCTCCGCGCCGTCGCCGTCACCACCCTGCGCGGGCACCGACTGCGGCGCGTCCTCCGCCGCGACGGCGTCGGACTCCCCCGCGGGAGCCGGCACCCGGGCCTCGCCGTTGGCCGGGCGCCGGGGAGTGGACGGCTGGAGCGCCATACCCCCTGTCGTGCGGAACAGTTCGTCGGCCCCCGGCAGACTCACTCGGCGTGACACCGGGCGAGCACCTCCCTGGCGAGCTGGCGATAGGCGGCGGCGCCGACGGAGTTGGAGGCGTACGTGGTGATCGGCTCACCGGCGACCGTGGTCTCCGGGAAGCGGACCGTGCGCCCGATGACCGTGTGGTAGACGTGATCGTCGAACGCCTCGACGACACGCGCGAGCACCTCACGGCTGTGCACCGTGCGCGAGTCGTACATCGTGGCGAGGATCCCGTCGAGCTCCAGGTCCGGGTTGAGCCGCTCCTGGACCTTCTCGATGGTCTCCGTCAGCAGCGCCACACCACGCAGGGCGAAGAACTCGCACTCCAGCGGCACGATCACCTTGTGGGCGGCCGTCAGCGCGTTGACCGTGAGCAGGCCGAGCGAGGGCTGACAGTCGATCACGATGAAGTCGTAGTCGGGCAGCAGCGGCTTCAGGGCGCGCTGGAGCGTCGACTCACGCGCGACCTCGCTCACCAACTGGACCTCGGCGGCCGACAGGTCGATGTTGCTCGGGAGCAGGTCCATGTTGGGGACCGCCGTCTTCAGAAGCACCTCGTCGGCCGACATCCCCCGCTCCATGAGCAGGTTGTAGACCGTGAGGTCGAGCTCCATCGGATTGACGCCGAGACCGACCGAGAGCGCGCCCTGGGGGTCGAAGTCGACGAGCAGGACCCGGCGCCCGTACTCCGCGAGCGCGGCACCCAGGTTGATGGTCGACGTGGTCTTGCCGACGCCGCCCTTCTGGTTGCACATCGCGATGATCTTCGCGGGGCCGTGGTCGGTCAGCGGACCCGGGATCGGGAAGTACGGCAGCGGACGCCCGGTCGGGCCGACGCGCTCACGGCGCTGCCGGGCAGCGTCGGGCGCGAGCGTGGCCGCGTACTCGGGGTCGGGCTCGTACTCCGCGTCGGGGTCGTAGAAGTGCCCCTCGGGCAGTTCGTCGTAGTCGGCGAAGTGGTTGTGGGGCGCGCCACTTCCGTCGCCGGCCATGGCGTTCACGTGATGGCCATCCATGCTCATGTTTGCTGGCTGAGTCACCCTTGAGGTCAGGGGACCCTGGTGGGCTGCGAAGGTGCGCACCGCGACGGAGCCGACAGCCTCGAACCCCGCGGGACCCTGGCCCCGTACCGGCATTCCTGGTTGACCACCCCCGGGAGAAAATGTCGACTCATTCACAAGTCGTCTTACCTCCTTGGTGACCAGGAAACTTCTAGACAGGTCAGCGTGGCACCATGCCGACGGTTGGCGACTCTATGGCGTGTCGGCGGTTCGCAGCAACACAATCCGCCGGACCGGGCAGATGTGTCGACAATGAAACATCCCGCTGTCAAGGGCGTACGGCCGTCGCATGGTGGGTTTCACCGGTGTGCGAATCGGGCGAAGGGTTGCGTTCGAGGCGAGTTGACCGAGAGTCGCAAAGTGACCATACACACATCCGGCCGGACCTTTTTGGGCAAGGTCCGGCCGGGTGCGTGCGGTTGACGACTTGTGTTGACGTATCGCCTTTACCAGAAAGTGACTTAACCGATCGGCTCAGCCGAGCAGCGATTCGAGCTCCGCGTGCTCCAGGCCGTGTGCCTCCGCGACGGTCCGGTAAACCACCTTGCCGTCGTGCGTGTTGAGGCCCTTCGCCAGCGCGGGGTCACGGCGCAGCGCCTCCACCCAGCCGTGGTTGGCCAGTTCGAGGATGTACGGCAGCGTGGCGTTGGTCAGCGCGTAGGTGGAGGTGTTGGGCACCGCGCCGGGCATGTTGGCGACGCAGTAGAAGACCGAGTCGTGGACCGGGAAGGTCGGCTCGGCGTGGGTGGTGGGACGCGAGTCCTCGAAGCAGCCGCCCTGGTCGATCGCGATGTCGACAAGGACACTTCCCGGCTTCATCCGCGAGACCAGCTCGTTGGTGACCAGCTTCGGGGCCTTGGCACCCGGGATGAGGACGGCGCCGATGACGAGGTCGGCCTCGAGGCAGGCCTTCTCCAGCTCCAGGGCGTTGGAGACGACGGTCTGGATCTTCGTGCCGAAGACCTTGTCCGCCTCCTTGAGCTTGTTGATGTCCTTGTCGAGCAGGGTCACGTGGAAGCCCATGCCGATGGCGATCTGCGCGGCGTTCCAGCCGGAGACGCCACCGCCGATGACGACGGCCCGGCCGGCCAGCACGCCCGGAACACCGCCGGGCAGCACTCCGCGGCCGCCGTTGGCCCGCATCAGGTGGTAGGCGCCGACCTGCGGGGCGAGGCGGCCGGCGACCTCGGACATGGGGGCGAGCAGCGGCAGGGCCCGGGAGGGCAGCTCGACCGTCTCGTAGGCGATCGCCGTGGTGCCGGACTCGATGAGCGCGTCCGTGCACTCCTTGGAGGCGGCCAGGTGCAGGTAGGTGAAGAGCGTCTGGTCCTTGCGGAGGCGGTGGTACTCCTCGGCGATGGGCTCCTTGACCTTCAGCAGCAGGTCGGCGGTGGCCCACACCTCGTCGGCGGTGTCGAGGATCCGGGCGCCTGCGGCGATGTACTCGGCGTCCGGGATCGACGAGCCGACACCTGCGCCGCGCTCGATGACGACCTGGTGGCCGTGGCGCACCAGCTCGTGCACACCGGCGGGGGTGATGGCCACCCGGAACTCGTTGTTCTTGACCTCGCGGGGGATGCCGACCTTCACGTCGATCACGGTCCTTGGCTCAGAGGGTGTGGGGGCATTGCAAGACATACCCGTGCATGCATGGGCACACCGGGAGACACCGCAGGAGAAGGTGCGGCAGAGCCAGTCTAATGAAGGTGTTCCCGCTGTCTAGCCTTTCATTGCATCAATCTTCAGCAGATGTACTGCGGATTTCGCAGGCGTTAGGGCCGTGTTCCGGCTCGAAACTGTCTTGCTGGGGCTCTGCCGGGTCCACATCGGCCTCCTCGGGCTCCTCCCCCAGGATCCGCCGGGCCGCGCCCCGGTGCAGCTGCGCCGCCGCCGAATCGCCCAGGTGGTCGAGGGTGTCGGCGAGCCGCAGATACAGGGCGCCCTGCAACCGCGGGTCCTCGGCGCGCCGCGCCCACTCCACCGCCTCCTGGCAGGTCCGCAGCGACTCCTCGGGCCGTCCCGCGTACTCCTGGACCCGCGCCAGCTCGCTCAACGCCCGGGCCTGCCCGGCGACATCGCCGTTCTTGCGGTGTCCGGCGACGGCGGCCCGCCAGTTCCGCAGGGCCTCGCCGTACCGGCCCGCGTAGGTGTGGGCCTCGGCGATACGGCCGTACAGCCGGGCGGCGTCGACACGCTCGCCCCGGGCCAGCCGCTGGGCCAGCGCCCGGCCGAACCAGTCGGCGGCCCGGTCGTAGTCCCGCAGGTCCAGGTGGGCCCCGCCTACGGATTCCATCGCGCGGCCGGCCGCATACGGGTCGTTCGCCTGCCGTGCGGCGTCCAGCGCAGCCCGATAGCGCGCCAGCGCCTCCTGTCCGCGCCCCGTCCGGGCGTCGACGTCGCCGAGGTTCAGCAGGGCCGCGGCCATCTCGCGGGGCAGGTTCTGCCGCTCGGCCACATCGAGGACCAGGCTGTGCACGGCGTACAGGTCGTCGGCGGCCGCCTGTGTGCCGACGTGCACGACCAGCGCCCTGACCAGCTGGGACATCAGGCGCCGGGCCAGGGTGTCCAGCTCTCCGTCGGCGACCGCGGCCCGAACCGAGGCCAGCAGGGCGGGCCTGCGGATGGCCAGCCAGTCGGCGGCCGCCCGGGGGCTGGGGAAGCGCAGGGCCTGGGGCATGGCGAGGAGCTTGTGGCGGGTCTCGGGGCTGTCGGTCTCCGTGATCGCCCGGCAGGACTGCAGCAGCCGCACGGTCCGCTCCAGCATCCGGGCTCGGGCGAGCTGCAGCTCGGCGGGGCGGTCCTGGGTCTCGGTGAGGGTCCTGAGGTACGGGTGCAGACAGCCCGGGATCTCGTACTGGGGCAGCGGCGAGTCGACGGAGTGCAGCAGGCCGAGGGCGGTGAGGTCGTCCAGGGTGGTGCGGGCGCCGTCGACCGAGCTGCCGGCCAGGGCGGAGGCGGTGTGCGGGTCGACGATGCCGCCGGGGGCAAGGGTCAGCAGGCGCAGTATGCGGGCGGCCGGGGTCGGCAGGGACGCGTAGGCGAGGCGGAAGACCCGGCCGAGCGGCGCCCCCTCCTCGCCCTCGGCGCGCAGCTGCTTGGCGAGGTCGGCGACGGCCGCCTTGGGGCGGGCGGCGAGCCAGCCGCCGGCCAGCATCAGGGCGGCCGGCTGCCCCTGGCACACCTCGACGAGGCCCTCGGCGGCTCGCGGGTCGACGGTGATGCGGACCGAGCCGGCGTACCGGGACAGCAGCTCCACCGCCGACTTGGTGTCCAGGCCGCCGAGGGTGCAGGGCCGTACGTCCGAGATCCCGGTCAGCGGGCCGTCGGAGACGGCGACGGCCAGGCACTCCGGGGAGTCCGGCAGCAGGGCGTCGACCTGCTCGGCCTCGGCCGCGTCGTCCAGCAGGAGCAGGACCCGGCGCTCCGCGAGGGCCTCGCGCAGGGCCGCCGTGAGGTCGTCCTCGGCGGCGCCGGGCGGGATCGGCCGGTCCAGGGCGGTGAGCAGGGCGCGGGCGGCGCGCCCGACGGGGACAGGGGTGCCGTCGGGCTCGCTCAGGCGGGTGCGCAGGACGCCGTCGGCGTAACGGTCCGCCACCTGCCGTGCGAGTTCCTCGGCGAGCGCGGTGCGGCCGCAGCCGGGACGGCCCGCGATGAGCAGTACGCGCGCGCGTGGCGCCTTGCGACCGGAGAGGGTGTCCAGGCCCGCGCGCTCGATGTCGGCGCGGAGCTCCTTCAACTCGCGGGTGCGGCCCAGGAATTGGTTCTCACCGGACGCGTGTGCCGACACCCGCACGCCGCCTGTGTCCACCACCTGATCCGTCACGGGCCACGCTCCCGTCCCACCACACGCGCAAGCCCGCCGGGACTCCGGTTCGGGCGTATTCAGAGCCTAGTTCACGCTCTGCTACGTTCCGTGCGGAGCACGGCGGGCAGGGAGAGGACGTCCCCCGATCGGATCAGCCGATCTTCACACTGAAGGGTGTGCTCAGGATTCGAAGGGACGGGCCGGCCACGGCGCCTCCGCCGGGCGCAGCGCGTCGAGTCCGTCGCCGGTGCGCGCGGCGACCAGCGACAGCACGCCCACCACGAGGCAGTTGTTGTGCAACTCGCCCGCGAGCACGCCCCGGACGAGTTCGTCGACCGGCACGCGCGCGTGCTCCATGTCGGCCTCCTCGTCCTCCACCTCGAAGCGGTCGCCGTCCGCCTCGGACAGACCACGGGCGAGGAAGATCCGCACGGCCTCGTCGCAACCGCCGGGAGTCGTGTAGACGTCCGTCAGCACCCGCCAGTCCTCGGCCTTGACGTGCGCCTCCTCGTAGAGCTCGCGCTGGGCGGCGTGCAGCGGGTTCTCGCCGGGGATGTCGAGCAGGCCGGCCGGGATCTCCCACAGCTTCTGGCGCACCGGGTGGCGGTACTGCTTGATGAGCAGGACGCGGTCCTCCTCGTCGAGGGCGAGGACGGCCACCGAGCCGGGGTGGACCTGGTAGTCGCGTCGCACCACCGAGCCGCCGGGCATGACCACGTCGTCCGTGCGGACCGAGGTCTTGTTGCCCACGAAGGGGGTGTCCGTCGCCCGGACCTCCCACTCCTGCGGGGTGTCCTTGATCGTCATGCCCTGCCCTTCCACGTGCGCAAAGAAAAACCGGGGTGCCCACCTTTGAAGGTTTGCACCCCGGCCACCGTACAACTCTCGTGTTACTTCGAATCCTTGCCGACGCCCTCGCCCTGCTGGCGCTGGACGGCTGCCTTCACCAGCCCGGCGAACAGCGGGTGCGGGCGCGTCGGACGCGAGCGCAGCTCCGGGTGGGCCTGCGTGGCCACCAGGTAAGGGTGGACCTCGCGCGGGTACTCCACGTACTCCACCAGCTTGCCGTCGGGCGACGTGCCGGAGAACAGGATGCCCGCCTTCTTCTCCAGCTCCGCCCGGTAGGCGTTGTTCACCTCGTAGCGGTGACGGTGCCGCTCCTCGACGTACTCCTTGCCGTCGTACACCTCGCGCACGATCGAGCCCTCGGCCAGCTTCGCCGGGTACATGCCCAGGCGCATCGTTCCGCCCATGTCGCCCTCACCGGCGACGATGTCCAGCTGCTCGGCCATGGTGGAGATGACCGGGTGGCCGGTCGCCGGGTCGAACTCGGTGGAGTTGGCGTCGGAGATGTCGGCGAGGTTGCGGGCCGCCTCGATCACGATGCACTGCAGGCCCAGGCACAGGCCCAGCAGCGGGATCCGGTTCTCCCGGGCGTACTTGATCGCGCCGACCTTGCCGAGCACACCGCGGTCGCCGAAGCCGCCCGGGATGCAGATGCCGTCGACGTCGGCGAGCTGCTGCTTGGCGCCGGCCGGGGTCTTGCAGTCGTCGGAGGTGACCCACTTGATCTTCACGCGGGCCTTGTTGGCGAAGCCGCCCGCGCGCAGCGCCTCGGTGACCGAGAGATAGGCGTCGGGCAGGTCGATGTACTTGCCGACCAGCGCGAGGGTGATCTCGTGGTCGGGGTTGTGGACGCGGTCGAGCAGATCGTCCCAGGTCGTCCAGTCCACGTCGCGGAACGGCAGGTCCAGCTTTCGGACGACATAGGCGTCCAGGCCCTCGCCGTGCACGGTCTTCGGAATGTCGTAGATCGAGCGGGCGTCGGGGCAGGCGACCACGGCCGCCTCGTCGACGTCGCACATCAGGGAGATCTTCCGCTTGATCGCGGTCGGCACCTCACGGTCGCAGCGCAGCACGATCGCATCTGGCTGGATACCGATGTTGCGCAGAGCCGCAACCGAGTGCTGGGTCGGCTTCGTCTTCAGCTCTCCCGAGGGGCCGATGTACGGCAGGAGCGAGATGTGGACGACGAAGACGTTGTCACGGCCGACCTCGTGACGGACCTGGCGGACGGTCTCCAGGAACGGCAGCGACTCGATGTCGCCGACCGTGCCGCCGACCTCCGTGATCACGACGTCGACCTCGTCCGTCGCCATGCGACGGATGCGGTGCTTGATCTCGTTGGTGATGTGCGGGATGACCTGCACGGTGTCGCCGAGGTACTCGCCGCGCCGCTCCTTGGCGATCACGGTGTTGTACACCTGACCGGTGGTGACGTTCGCGGAGCCGTCCAGGTCGCGGTCGAGGAAGCGCTCGTAGTGGCCGATGTCCAGGTCGGTCTCGGCGCCGTCGTTGGTGACGAACACCTCGCCGTGCTGGAAGGGGTTCATCGTGCCAGGGTCGACATTGAGGTACGGGTCCAGCTTCTGCATGACCACGCGCAGGCCCCGCGCCTTGAGGAGCATGCCGAGACTGGAGGCCGTCAGGCCCTTGCCGAGCGAGGAGGCGACACCCCCGGTGACGAAGATGTGCTTGGTCGTCGTGGATTTGGGCGTCATGGCCAAAGGGGGGCTCCCGTGGTCGCGGTCTGGGGTGCGTTACGGCTGCCTGGCCGGAGAGTTTTCCGGGGTCGCCGTCGCTGCGGTTCCGGGGTTTCTCGCCCACCGGTCCACGGGCTACCAGGGTATCAGCGACAGAGACCGATGGCTTCCGGCCACGCTCCGCACACGAGTCGCCACGAACCTGCACAGGTGTCTTGGTTTCTCACCCGTTGCTCACCCGTTCGGCAGACCCGGGTTGCCCGGACCGGCACGCAGATCATCTACGTGCGTCGTATCCTGCTCGGACATTCGCTGCCGAGCCCGTCCGGCAAACACGGCACCACCCCCGCCCGTCACACCCGGAACAACGAGAGCTCGTCAGTTCGTTGAGCAGAGATTGTCGAGAAGAGACTGTCGTTTTGCCTCACGGCGGAAACGACTGCTTTGCTTCACCGCTCAACGACGCTTAACAACCACCCCTTGACCGCACTAAGCGAGAGCCTCCTTGCCAGAAGGGGGCGACGTGGCCGTTCGACTGGAGTTGCACGTGGCCGGGCGCATCGAAGACTACGCACTCATCGGAGACATGCAGACCGCTGCCCTGGTCTGCCGGGACGGCACAGTGGACTGGCTGTGCCTGCCCCGCTTCGACTCGCATGCCATCTTCGCCGGCCTGCTGGGCACCGAGGAGCACGGCTTCTGGCGACTCGGCCCCGCCCACGCCTCCGACTCCCCGCCGCCCACCGCGGCCCGGCGCAGCTACCGCGGCGACTCCCTGATCCTGGAGTCCGAGTGGGACACGCCGCGCGGCACGGTCCGGGTGATCGACTTCATGCCGCCGCGTGACGGCGCGCCCCAGCTGATCCGGATCGTGGAGGGCGTGTCGGGCCGGGTGCCGATGCGCTCGGCCCTCAGGATGCGTTTCTCGTACGGCCGTGTCGTGCCGTGGGTGCACAAGCACGAGGGCCGTACGGTCGCCGTCGCGGGCCCGGACTCGGTGTGGTTCGACACGGAGGCCGAGACCTACGGCAAGTCGCTGACGACGTACTCGGACTTCACGGTCGCCCCGGGTGAGCGGATCGCGTTCACGATCTCCTGGGAGCCCTCGCACAAGCAGCCGCCGGCGCTGCCCGAGCCGGAGCAGTCGCTGGAGGCGACGGAGGAGTTCTGGCGCGAGTGGGTCGAGCACTGTACGTACCACGGCCCCTACCGCGAGGCGGTCGTCCGCTCGCTGATCACGCTGAAGGCGCTGACGTACGCCCCGACCGGCGGCATCGTCGCGGCGCCCACCACCTCGCTGCCGGAGGACATCGGCGGCGTCCGCAACTGGGACTACCGCTACACCTGGCTGCGCGACGCGGCCATCACCCTGTCCTCGCTCCTGCGCACCGGCTACCGCGAGGAGGCCCGCGCCTGGCGCGAGTGGCTGCTGCGGGCCGTCGCGGGTGACCCCGAGAACCTGCAGATCATGTACGGCATCGCCGGCGAGCGCGAGCTGGGCGAGGCCGAGCTGGACTGGCTGCCCGGCTACGAGGCGTCCGCGCCGGTCCGGGTCGGCAACGGCGCCGCGCACCAGCTCCAGCTGGACGTGTACGGCGAGGTCACCGAGGCCCTGCACCTGGCCCACATGACGGGCCTGGCCCGCAACGACTACGCCTCGCTGCTCCAGCTCAAGCTGATCCGCTACCTGGAGGACCACTGGGACGAGCCGGACGAGGGCATCTGGGAGGTGCGCGGCCCGCGCCGCCACTTCGTGCACTCCAAGGTGATGGCCTGGGTCGCCGTGGACCGGACGATCAAGCTCATCGAGTCCGGCGACGCGGACGGCCCGCTGGAGCGCTGGCGCGAGCTGCGCGACGACATCCACCGGGACGTGTGCGAGAAGGGCTACGACAAGGAGCGCAACACCTTCACGCAGTCGTACGGCTCCAAGGAGCTGGACGCCTCGCTGCTGCTGATCCCGCAGATGGGCTTCCTGCCGCCGGACGACAAGCGCGTCATCGGCACCATCGAGGCGATCCAGCGCGAGCTGTCCACCTCGGACGGCTTCATCCTGCGCTACCCGACGCAGGGCGACGACGAGGGCGTGGACGGCCTCCCCGGCGACGAGGGCGCCTTCCTGGCCTGCTCGTTCTGGATGGCCGACGACCTGGCGATGATCGGCCGCGTCGACGAGGCCCGCAAGCTGTTCGAGAAGCTGCTGTCACTGCGCAACGACCTCGGTCTGCTGGCCGAGGAATGGGACCCGCACCTGCAGCGCCAGGTCGGCAACTTCCCGCAGGCCTTCAGCCACGTTCCGCTGATCGACACCGCCCTGCGGCTGACGGCATCCGGGGCGTACGGCGGCTGACAGGGCCTGGCCGCAAGGCCCGCCGCGGCGCTCGACAGGACGGACGTGACGCGCCCGCCTAGCCTGGAAACAAGCGATTGCCCCTTGTCCTGCCGTTTTTCGGAAGGGGGCGGCCATGGCTTCCCGGTCGAAGGCGGGCGCAGCGCTCGACGCGCTGCGTGAGGGTCTCTCCGGTGATGTGTTCGCACCGGGGGACTTCGGTTACGACGACGCCCGGGGTGTCTTCAACACCATGATCGACCGGCGGCCCGCGGTGATCGCGCAGTGTGTGGACGAGGACGACGTCGTGCGGGCCGTGCGGTTCGGCCGGGAGCTGGACCTCAACATCGCGGTGCGCGGCGGCGGGCACAGCGTCGCCGGCATGGCGCTGAACGACAACGGTCTGGTCGTCGACCTGCGCCACATGCGTGCCGTCACCGTCCACCCCGCGGCCGAGGCGGTACGGATCGCGGGCGGCGCCACGATGAGCGATCTGGACCACGCCACCCAGCCGTACGGCCTCGCCACGACCGGCGGCCGGGCCTCGACCACCGGCGTCGGCGGCTTCGTCCTCGGCGGGGGCACCGGCTGGCTGGACCGCTGCTGCGGGCTCGCCGTCGACAATCTGCTCGGCGTGGAGCTGGTCACCGCCGACGGCAACCGGGTGCACGCCAACGCCGACGAGAACCCGGACCTGTTCTGGGCCCTGCACGGAGGCGGCGGCAATTTCGGCATCGCCACCGCGATCACGCTGAAGCTGCACGAACTGCCCGACTTCGCCATCGCGATGGTGCTGTACCGGCCCGAGTTCGGGCCCGACGCAGTCCGCACGTTCCGCGACGTGATCGAGTCCGGCCCCGACGAGGTGGGCGGCGGCAGCATCTACTTCACCGGCCCGCCCGAGGAGTTCGTACCGCCGCCGCTGATCGGCACTCTGGTCTGCGGTGTGCTGCTCACCTACGCCGGTACCGAGCAGGACATGCGCAAGTACGCCGAGCCGCTGCTGGCGCTGCCGCACGAGGCGGAGATCGTGGGCGCGATGCCGTACACCGACGTGCAGTGCATGATCGACGATCCGCCCGGCATGCGGCACTACTGGTCGGCGGAGTACCTGACGGGCGCGCCGGACGACTTCGTGGACGTCTACGGTGCCGAGGCGCGGTCCATGCCCGTACCGACCGGCACCCAGCACGTCCTCCTCCCGCAGGGCGGCGCGATCGCGGCCGGCCCGCACGAGTACCCGGTGCCCTACCGGGACGCGCCCTGGGCGATCCATCCCTACGGCATGTGGGAGGACCCGGCGGACGACGAGCGGTGTGTCCAGTGGGTACGTGACGTCCGGGCCGGCGTCCGGCCGTGGAGCACCGGTGCGGTGTACCTGAACTTCATCGGCGCGGAGGGCCAGGAGCGCGTGATCGCCGGCCTGGGCGCCGACAACTACCGACGTCTCGCGTCACTGAAGCGGCAGTGGGACCCGGACAACGTCTTCCGCTTCAACCACAACATCACGCCGGCCTGAGCGCCGTCAGCGTCCGCTCCCCGCCGGGATCGCCCGCCGTCGCCGGCACGAGGGCGATCTCGTCGAGTCCGGCTTCGGCGTACTCCTCGGCACGCGCGCGTACGGCGTCCAAGTCGCCGACCAGGCCGACCGTGCCCGCCGCCGCGGCGGGCAGCGCCCGCACCAGTGTGCCGGGGTCCGCGCCGGTACGGGCCAGCTCGACCGCCTCTCCGAATCCGGCCGCCTCGAACATGTCGCTGTACCCGGGCACGGTCAGATACCCGGCGATGCTCCGCAGGACCTGCGCGAGGGAGTGCGGGTCCGGATCGACGGCGACCGGCAGCCAGGAGGCCAGGGTCGGCGGCGACGTACGGCCCGCACGCGCGGCGGCCGCCTCGAGCTTGGCCCGCAGCAGGCGCACCTGGTCCGGCGAGACGATGTCGAGCAGCATCCGGTCGGCGTGCGCGGCGGCCGTGGCGATCGCGCGGTCGCCGAAGGCCGCCACGGTGAGCGGGCCGCCGGGCGGCGGTAGACGGCGCGGGAAGACGCTGCCGGGGGCCGCCGGCTCGCCGGGCTTGCCGTGCAGGAAGCCGCGTACGGCCGCTGCCGAGGCCTCCATCGCCGCCGCGGGCCGTACGCGCGGCACCCCGTGCACGCCCTCGACCACCCGCTTGCTGGACGTCCCCAGCGCCACCCCGACCGGGCGTCCGACGACGGCGGCGACCGAGGCGGCACCCCGCGCGATGCCGAACGCGTCCCGCACCGACACCGCCACCGGACCGGCCGTCAGCGCGACCCGCTCGGTGGCCCGCCCGATCGCCGTGGCGAGGACGAAGGAGTCCCAGGTGGGCCCCTCCCCCGCCCACACCTCGCGGTACCCGAGCCGGTCGGCGACCGCTGCCACCCGCAGCGGCTCCTCGACCGGACTGTCGTCCTCCCGTGCCACGGCGACCACGCTGAAGTCCATGCAGGCGCGGCTACCCCGCCGAGCGTGCCCCAACCGGGGCCTGCGTTCGCTCCGCCGAGTCCTCCAGCACGATCCTGCCGATGACGTCGTAGCGCTCCGGCCGCCGCGCCTTCAGATACAGACCGAGCCCGAGACCGCCGAAGAAGACCAGCCCCACGATCCACGGGATGGCCTTGAAGAAGAGTGAGTGGGCCGCCGTGCCGGCCGCGGTGTCCAGGTTGGTCACCAGCAGGCCCACGACCGCGATCATGCCGATGCCGCCGAGCAGCGGGGCGGTGAACGTGCGGAACCAGTGCCGGTCCTCGGGGTGGTTGCGGCGGAAGTAGCCGATGACCGCGAACGAGCACAGGGTCTGCACGATGAGGATGGCCATCGTGCCGAGGATCGCCAGCAGCGTGTAGAGGTGGATGTACGGGTCCTGACCGGTCAGCCAGAAGGCGCCGACGAGCGCGACCGCGATGACCGACTGCACGAAGGACGCGATGTACGGCGATCCGTGCCGGGCGTGCGTACGGCCGAGGGCGGGGTGCAGGAAGCCCTCGCGGCCGATGGCGTACAGATAGCGCGCCGCGCACTGGTGGAAGGCCATCCCGCAGGCGAACGAGCCGGTGATCAGCAGCCACTGGAAGGCGTCGACCGCCCAGGCACCGATGTAGGTGTGCGCCGGGTCGAGGAACAGGTCGAGCGGGCTGGTGCCGGAGGAGATCTCGACGGAGCCCTTGAGGCCGTTGCCGGCGATGGTCATCCAGGAGACGTAGATGTAGAAGATGCCGACCCCGATGACGGAGATCAGCGTCGCGCGCGGGATGACGCGCTTGGGGTCGCGGGACTCCTCGCCGTACATCGCCGTCGACTCGAAGCCGACCCACGACCAGAAGGCGAAGAACAGGCCGAGACCGGCGGAGGCGCCGGTGAAGGCGTTCTTGGGGTTGATCGGCTCGACGGGGATGCCGTCCGGGCCGCCGCCGTGCAGCAGGACGGCCGTGGCGACCGCGAAGAGGACCGCGATCTCGGCGATCAGCATCACGCCGAGGGCCTTCGCGGTGAGGTTGATGTCGAAGTACGCCAGGACCGCGGTGACCAGCAGCATCGCGGCGGCGTACAGGATCCAGGGCAGATCGAGGCCGAGCTGGTCGTGGACCGTCGTCTGCGCGAAGTACGAGAAGACGCCCACGATGGACGCCTCGAAGACGATGTAGGCCAGCACGGCGAGCATCCCGGAGGCCATGCCGGTGATCCGGCCGAGCCCGTGCGAGATGTAGCCGTAGAAGGCGCCCGCGGCGGTGATACGGCGGGCCATGGCGACGTATCCGACGGAGAACACCGTCAGCACGAGGGTCGCGAAGAGATAGCCGGCGGGCGCGCCCGTGCCGTTGCCGAAGCCGACCGCGATGGGCAGGTTGCCGGTCATCGCGGTGATCGGCGCGGCGGTGGCGACCGCCATGAAGACGACGCCCACCAGGCCGACGGAATTCGCCTTGAGCCGGTGAACCTCTCGCGTGGGTGTTTCCGTCATTTCATCCCTCTCGAGGTGCTTCCACAACGAAATCCGAAGCCGAAGGCACCGCTTCCCTTCGGATGCGCCAGTCTGACGGCACAGTGATGTACGCCACAACCGACAAGGGGTCCTGCAATCCGGCGCGCGGCGCGACGCATTGTCGGGCGCCGGGAGCCGATGATCGTCTCCGTAACCGTCCGGAGATGTCGCCGAAGCATCCCCACGGGTAGCGTCCGACTCATGGGCAGCGGCACGGGCGGTACGGACAGCGGATTCGAGACCTACGGCGCCGGAATCACGGTGCGGCGGGCGCTGGAGCTGCCCGGGCTGCGCAGCGGGCTCCCCGAGGTCCTCGCGGGCGCCGACCGGCTGGGGCGGTCCGTGCGCTGGGTGCACGCGGGCGAGGTGCCGCACATCGCCTCGCTGCTGAAGGGCGGGGAGCTGCTGCTGACCACGGGCTACGGCCTCGGCACCCGACCGGCCGACCAGCGCGCGTTCGTGCGCACCCTGGCCGAGCGCGGTATCGCGGCCCTCGTCGTCGAACTCGGCCCGCGCTTCACACGCCTGCCCGCCGCGCTGGTCGACACGGCCCGCACGGCCGGTCTGCCGCTGGTCCAACTGCACCGCGAGGTGCCCTTTGTGACGGTCACCGAGGAGATCCACACCGAGATCGTCAACGGCCACTACGCGCTGCTGCAACGGGCGGAGGAGGTGCACCGCCGGTGCACGGAAGCACTGCTCGGCGGCGGTGGTGTGCCCCAAGTGCTCGGCATCCTGGCCGACTTCAGCGGCAACCCGGTGTTCCTGGAGACGACGGACGGACGGCTGCTGTACGCCGCCGGGGCCGGCCCCGAGGGCGCGGATCCGTTGCAGGTGTGGGAGGGGCTGCGAGGCCAGCACAAGGACGCTCCGCCGCCCGCCGGGTCGGTGCTGGTGGATGTCCCGGGAGGTGGTCCCGGGACGGGTTCGGTGCGGGCGCGGCTCGTCCTCCTGCCCGTGCGGGGCGTGCTGACGCCCGTCCACCGCATCGCGGCCGAGCGGGCCGCGGGCATCCTCGCCGTGGTGCTGATGCAGGCCCGGCAGGAGGAGGAGCTGGCGGCGCGCGGGCGCGGCGACTTCCTGACCGACCTGGCGGAGGGCCGCGTCGACGCCGAGGACGCCCCGGCACAGGCGCGCGTGCTCGGCTTCAAGCCGGGCAACAGCCCGCTGCTGCCGGTGGTGATGCGGCTCGGGGACGTGCTGTCGCCGGGCGGCGGCTGGGCGGTGCTGGCGCGGGCGGTCGGGGAGGAGCTGGCGTCCGTGGGGGTTCCGGTCCTGCTGGGCGTGCGGCCGGTCGAGGGTCGCGTCCCCCTGCTGCTGGGCCTGCGTGCGGAGTCGGAGCGGTCGACGGTCGCGGACCGGGTCGCGGCGGCGCTGCGGGCGGGTGTGGAGCGGGCGGGGATCCAGCGGCCGGGGGCGCAGCCGCCGGTCGTGGTCGTCGGGGTGGCCGGCGGCTGGGCGGCGGCCTCGGCGGGTCTCAGGCACGCGGCGGAGACGGCGACCGCGGCGCAGGGCCTGTCCGACCGCCCCTGGTACGACGCCCGGCGCCTGGACATCGACCTGCTGCTGTGGCGGCTGCGCGAGCACCCCGACCTCGCGGCCTTCGTGGACCGCGCGATCGGCCCGCTCCGCGACCACGACAGCCGCTCCAAGCCGCCCCTGCTGCCCACGCTGGAGACGTACTTGGCGCACGCGGGCCGCAAGGCGGAGACGGCCCGCGAACTGCACCTCAACCGGCAGACCCTCTACAACCGCCTCGCGCGCATCGGCGAGTTGCTCGGCACGGACCTCGACGACCCGCAGACGGTACTGGCGTTGAGCCTGGCGCTGCGGGCGCGCAGGCATGTGGGCTAGGGACGCGCTCCGGCGGCTAGGCCCTGTCGTTTGGATCAGGCCGGCTGCGAGGCACCGCGCCTTTCAACTGAGCCGAGCGGGGCCTGGTGCGTGCAGCTGCAAGGCGGAGGAGGGAGTCGACGCGATGGGGGTCCCCCCGCGCGAGGTTGTTCGAGCGTGGGGGAGTCGGCGAGTGACGACAACGCGGCTGGGGGTCCCCCCTCTGGGGGAGTGCGTGCCAGGCCCCGCGACGCCGGGATGATCCAAACGACAGGGCCTAGATCATGGGCTGCGGCTGCGTCAACTCGTCGTAGACGCTCAGCACTTGGGCCACCGTCTCGTCCTCCGTCGGCCAAGTGGCCGCCTGCCGCACACCCCGCTCCCTGAGGAGCTCCTGGCGCTCGGGGTCGCCCAGCAGCCGTACGACGGTGTCGGCGAGTGCCTGCGGGTCGCCGTACGGCACGAGCTCGGCCGCGTCGCCGACGAGTTCCGGGATGCCGCCGACCTCGGTGGCGATGAGCGGCACGCGCGCGCGAAGGGCTTCCTGGGCCAGCAGGGACCGCGACTCCCAACTGCTAGGCAGGAGCGCGACATCGGCGGCGGCGAGCAGCTCGGGGACGTCGGCGCGCCGCCCGATGAGCCGCACGGGCAGCCCTTCGTCCTCGATCCGGCGCTGCAGTACGGCCCGCAGCTCCCCTTCGCCCGCGATCACGACCAACGGCGCGGGATCGAGCCCCCGCCACGCGCGCGAGGCGTCCAGCAGCACGTCGTATCCGCGCTGCCGCTCGAGCGAGCCGACGGCGATCAGCAACGGGCGCCCGGTGGCACCGAGTTCGGCCCTGATCTTGGGACGCAGCCGGTCGGGGTCGTCCCGCTCGACGGGACGGCCGGGCTCGGGCAGCGCGACCGCGGCCAGGCGGGCGTCCCGCGCTCCGGTCCGGCGGGCCCGGTCAACGAGCGCCGAGGTGGACCCGAGCACGACGGAGGCGGCCTTGACGACCCGCCGCTCCAACAGCCGTACGAGATGGGCGCGGGCCCCTTCGGCATGGGCCCGGTCGTGCCAGGTGACGACGAGCGGTGTACGCCGCCCGCTGAGCGCGAGCACGGTACGGAAGGAGGCGTGCAGCCCATGCGCGTGGACCAGGTCGGCGTCCGCGCACGCGGCCCGCAGGGCGGCCACGGAGCCGGGGTCGCTGCTGCGCGGCACATGCACGTGCTCGGCGCCGACGCCGGTGAAGTCGTAGAGGTGATCGGCCTCGACAGGAGCACAGACGACGACCCGCACGCCCCGCGCGACCAGCCCCGAGGCCAGCGATCGCACGTGCGCGCTGCTGCCGGCGTTGCCACCGCCCAGCACCTGCACGGTGCGCAGCGACGACTGGCCGTGCGGTGAGTGGCTGCTCACGGGGGTCACGTGGCCGGGGCTCCTGGTTGTGGGTCGGGCGGTCACGAAGAAAGTACAGAAGGATCGCGCGGAGGGGGTGTACCGCGAGGATCCCTGCGCATACGACGTGCTTACGCCAAGGATGCCAGGACGCACGGGGGTTCCGGGAACGGCGGGAGCCCGGAGGGCGGGCAACACGGCGTGCGGGGTCACCTGTACGAGTGAGGTTCGGTAGGCGGATGTGCCCGAACACGCGCGCGTGGCGCACGCCTCCTACGCCGGCCCGAACCAGTGCGCCGCACCGGGCCGGTGGACTCGTCCGGGCTCGTCGCCCCACGACCGCACCACGGGTCGTCGCCCCACGACCGCACCACGGGTCGTCACGTCCGACCGCACCCCAGCGGGCCGACCGTTCGTCTCAGCGGGCGCCCGACGCCCGCACCGCCTCGCTGACCTTGTCGCCGTACGCCGCGGCGGCCACGAGCGCCGCGGCGTGCGCGACCAGCCCCGCCCGGCCGTTCCCGGCGACGACAGCGGCGCCCAGGGCCGCGCCCAGCGCATGCGCGCCGGTGTCCCCGATCATCGCCCGCTCCCCGAGGTCGTCGGGCAGCACCGCCGCGGCGGCGCCCATGGCGGTGGCGGCGATCTGCGCGCCGGGCCCTTCCCGGAGCAGCCCCGGCGCCCCGAGCGCGAGCACCGCGGCGGCGGCCCTGCCCGGGCGCACGTCGACGAGGTTGACGAAGTGCGCGGCCCCGGCGATCACCACGCCCGCGAGCAGCTTGTCCACGGGCCGCTCCTTGAGGAACGCCCCCGCGACGAGCCCCGCGGCGGACACCCCGAACAACTTGACCGCGCCGCTGGTGACTTCACCGTCCCGAAGAGCCGAAAGATGTGCCCTAAACCCACGCCGACGGTCTCCGGCCCCCGCGACGTCGTCGTACGCCCCGCAGACTCCGGCGACGGCCACGGCGACCCCGGCGGCCGGCCGTATCCGTCCGGCACCCACCGTCGCCGCCAGCGCGGAGGCGGCACCGGCGTACAGCTCGACGGTGCGGCCCGCGTAGTTCTTCCGCTCCCAACGGCCGGGGCCGCCCGGCGCCTTGGCGCGCAGGGCGGTCACAGTGGCGCGGGTGAGGGCGGCGGAGAGGCCGAAGGCGGTGGCCCTGGGGGCACGTTCGATCATTCGGCCACCCTACGGGCCACCACTGACAACCCGGCCCTGCCCGCGCCCAGGCCGACAGCACCGCCCCTCGCGCAGGGGCCCGCTACCCGTCGGCCCGAGCCGTCGCCAGCAGTTCCTCGGCGTGCGCCCGCGCGGTCTCCGAGTCCTCCTGCCCGGCCAGCATCCGGGACAGCTCCCGGACCCGCTCCTCGCCCTCCAGGACCTTCACGCCGGAGCGGGTGACCGACCCGTCGTTGGTCTTCTCGACGAGCAGCTGCCGGTCGGCGAAGGCGGCCACCTGCGGAAGGTGGGTCACGACCACGACCTGCGCGCTCTTCGCGAGCCGCGCCAGCCGCCGCCCGATCTCCACGGCCGCCTTGCCACCGACACCGGCGTCGACCTCGTCGAAGAGATACGTCGGCACGGGATCCGTCCCCGCGAACACGACCTCGACGGCGAGCATCACGCGCGAGAGCTCACCACCGGACGCGCCCTTGGCGATGGGCCGCGGCGGAGCCCCGGGATGCGGGGCGAGCAGCAGCTCGACCTCGTCCGCACCCGACGGCCCGTACGCGACCGTACGCCCGCCGACCTCGACCCCCTCCGGATCCTCGGTCTGGCGGATGTCGAAGGACACGCGCGCGTGCGGCATGGCGAGCGAGGCCAGCTCGGCGGTCACGGCGGCGGCGAACCGTTCGGCCGCCTCCGCCCGCGCATCGGTCAACGCCTGCGCCAGCCCGCCCAGCTCGGTGCGCAGCGCGTCCCGCTCGGCGGTCAGCTCGTCGATCCGCTCGTCGTCGCCGTCCAACTCGGTGAGCCGGGCGGCGCTCTGCTCGGCCCAGGCCAGCACCGAGGCGACGTCCTCGCCGTACTTCCGCGTCAGCGCGCCGAGCGCGGCCCGCCGTTCCTCGACGGCCGACAGCCGCAGGGGATCGGCGTCCAGGTCATCGGCGTACCCCGCCAGCTCCCCCGCCACATCGCCCAGCAGGATCCCGATCTCGCCGATGCGGTCGGCCAGGGCGGCCAGCGCCGGGTCGTGCGACCGGACGGCGTCCAGGGCGCGCTGCGCCCCCGCGACGAGCGTGGCGGCGTCGATGCCCTCGGGGTCCTCGGGATTGCCGGCGAGCGCGGCGTGAGCGGCCGTGGCAGCGGACGACAGCGCCTCGGCATGCCCGAGCCGCTCCGCCTCCTCCGCCAGCTCTATGTCCTCCCCGGCACGCGGCTCCACGCCCGCGACCTCGTCGAGCCCGTACCGCAGCATGTCGGCTTCCTGGGCCCGCTCACGCGCGCGCGTGACGATCTCCTCCAGCTCCACCGACACGGCCCGCAACCGCCGGTAGGCCTCGCCGTACTTGGCCAGCGGCCCGGCGACCGCGTCACCGGCGTACCGGTCGAGCGCCTGCCGCTGCCGGGACAGCTTCAGCAGCCCCTGCTGGTCGGTCTGCCCGTGCACGGCCACGAGGTCGTCGGCGAGGTCGGCGAGCAGCCCCACGGGCACACTGCGCCCGCCCACATGCGCCCGCGACCGCCCCTCGGCGGAAACGGTACGGCTGATCAGCAGCGCCCCGTCGTCGAGCTCGGCCCCGGCCTCCTCGGCCCGCACAACGGCCGACGCGCCCGCGGAGACGGTGATCCGCCCCTCCACGACCGCCTTGTCGGCCCCGATCCGCACGAGCGCCGGGTCGGCACGCCCCCCGAGCAACAGCCCGAGGCTGGTGACGACCATGGTCTTGCCCGCACCCGTCTCACCGGTGACGGCGGTGAACCCCGGCGACAGCTCGACGACAGCGTCGTCGATGACTCCGAGCGACCGTATCCGCATCTCCTCCAACACGGACACGACCTTACGAGGTCGGGGGCGGGGAGTGCGACGGGCCCCGGGCCCATGATGTGAAGGTGCAGGTGACGAATGTGTATCGGCCGCACATGTCACCCAGCCGAGTGCAGCGCCGCCAGGAGCGCGGGGCTGTATCGATTTGCGGCTCCGCCGCGGTGGGCGCGACCAGCCACAGACCACCCGCACCCGCCAACGCTCTCAAGCCACCCCCCACGGTTGGCTAATGAGGCGCCCCACGCCACCCAGAAACCGGCAACGCAAACTTCGCAACCAGACGATCCGTGAACGAAGCATGATGCAACCGAGCCAGCCGCACCGGCACGGCCCCCCGCCGAACCTCCACCCGCGCCCCCGGCGGCAACTCGACAGTCCGCCGCCCGTCGCACCACAACACACCCGGCGGAATATGAGGCAGAACCTCCACCGCCAGCACGGAGTCCGGCGACGTCACCAACGGCTTCGCGAACAACGCATGCGCACTGATCGGCACCATCAACAACGCCTCGACCTCGGGCCACACCACAGGCCCGCCCGCGGAGAACGCATACGCCGTCGACCCGGTCGGCGTGGACAGCACGATGCCGTCGCACCCGAACCCCGTCACCGGCCGCCCGTCGATCTCCAGCACGACCTCGAGCAGCTTCTCGGCCCCGGCCTTCTGCACGGCGGCCTCGTTCAGCGCCCAGTCGGTGTGCACGACGTTGCCGTTCTGGTGCACGACGACGTCGACGGTCATCCGCTCCTCGACCTCGTACGCCTTGGTGACGACCCGGTCGACAACCTTGTCGAGATCGTCCCGCTCGGCCTCCGCGAGGAACCCGACCCGCCCGAGGTTGACGCCCAGCATCGGCACCCCGGACGCCCGGGCGAACTCGGCGCCACGCAGCAGCGTCCCGTCACCGCCGAGCACGATGAGCAGCTCGCAGCCGTCGAGGCACTGCGGGGTCGCCTCCTTGACGAGCTGCACCTCGTCCGGCAGGGGCAGGTCGGCGGCCTCGTACTCCAGGACGCGCACCCCGATGCCCTCCCGCAGCAGCCCCTTCACCACAAGCTCCGCGCTGCGAATAGCGGCCGGCCGCCCCGTGTGGGCGAGCAGGAAAACAGTACGAGCTCGGTTCTGCATCAACGCGGCCCCTCCGCAACTGCACGGTCAACGTCGGCCGGGTCCAGAGCGGGCGCCCCGGCACGCAGCCACAGAAAGTACTCGACATTCCCGGAGGGTCCGGGCAACGGACTGGCCGTGACCCCGTTCACCCCGAGCCCGAGTCCCCACGCCTTCTCGGCCACGCCGCGCACGGCCTCGGCCCGCAGCTGAGGGCTGCGGACGACCCCGCCGCTCCCCAGCCGTTCCTTCCCCACCTCGAACTGCGGCTTGACCATCATCACCAGATCGGCGTCCGGCTTCACGCACCGCACCAGGGCGGGCAGCACCAGGCCGAGCGGGATGAAGGACAGATCCCCCACGACAAGATCCACTGGTTCCCCATCGATCGCTTCGAGCGTCAACTCGCGTACGTTCGTACGGTCCTTGACGGTGACGCGTTCATCACTCTGGAGAGTCCAGGCGAGTTGTCCGTATCCGACGTCGACGGCGACGACGTGCGCTGCTCCCGAGCGCAGCAGGACGTCGGTGAAACCGCCGGTCGACGCGCCGGCGTCCAGCGCCCGCCGCCCCTCCACCGCGAGCCCCTGGGGTACGAAGACCTCCAGCGCGCCGGCGAGCTTGTGCCCGCCCCGCGACACGTACTCGGGATCGCTGTCGTCGGCCACGACGACGATCGCCGCCGCGGTCTCCACCTGCGTGGCCGGCTTGGTCGCGACGGTCTTGCCGACGGTGACCCGCCCGGCGGCGATCAGCTGGCTGGCGTGCTCGCGTGAGCGCGCGAGCTTCCGGCGGACCAGCTCCGCGTCGAGACGGCGACGTGCGACTCCTGCCACTTTCGGTTCAGCTCCTGTGTTGGTACGACGGTGAAGGCGCCGGGGGCCCCTGGCGGGCGTCGAGCGCGGTGAGCGCGTCGCGCAGCCCCCGATGCACATCCTCGTACACCTCGAGGTGTCCGTCGGTGGCGAGGTGGTCGGCATCACCGAGCCGCTCCAGCTGGGCGTCGACGTCGGCGTTGCCGGTGGGCGTGCGCGGGACGTTCAGCGGGGCGGGAGCGGCGGGGTCGTACTCGGGTTCGCCGGCGAGCCCGGCCTCGACGACCTCGACCTCGCCCTCGGCCTCGGCCCCGACCGCAGCCTGCGCTTCGGCCACCTCCGGGATCTCCGTCTCCGGAACTGTGTCGCTCATGCCCAGACGCTACCCCGAACCGCTGGGGTACCGTCGATCGCGATGGCCACGATCGAGGAGTGCCGTGCCGCACTCGAAAAGCTCTCGGACAGCATGCAGCGTGCCGAAGGGGACGTCCGTACGGCCGCTGCCCTGGACCGCTCGGTGAGCTGCCACATCACCGACCTGGACGTCACGTTCGCCGGCCGCATGGCGGGCGGCCGGATCCATGTCCAGGACACGCTCCAGGGCCCGCCCCGCGAGAAGGCCCAGATCAGACTCGGCATGACCGGCGACGACCTGGTCGCCCTGGTCGACGGCGAACTGCACTTCGCCAAGGCGTGGGGCTCGGGCCGGGTGAGGCTGCACGCGGGCCTGCGCGATCTGATGCACCTCAGGAAGCTTCTCTAGCCCGCTCCTCAGGGGTCCTTGCTCGGCCCGCCCTCCGGAAGCCGCCTCAGGACGCTTCCGTGGCCGCGACCTTCGTGACGTCGGCCTTGCCCCCGGCCCGCGCCTTGCGTGCCGCGGGCACCACGAGCGGCGTCCCCGTCTCCGGGTCGTCGATGACCTGGCAGCGCAGCCCGAAGACCTCCTCGACCAGCTCGGCCGTGACGATGTCGTTCGGCGCGCCCTCGGCGATGATCTCCCCGCCGCGCAGGGCGATGAGGTGCGTGGCGTACCGGGCGGCGTGGTTGAGGTCGTGCAGCACGGCGACCAGCGTCCGCCCCTGCTGCTCGTGCAGCTCGGCACACAGGTCGAGGACGTCGATCTGGTGCTGGATGTCGAGATAGGTGGTCGGCTCGTCCAGCAGCAGCAGCGGCGTCTGCTGGGCGAGCGCCATGGCGATCCACACCCGCTGCCGCTGACCACCCGACAATTCGTCGACATAGCGATCGGCCAGCTCGGCCACCCCGGTCTGCTCCATCGACTCCTGGACGACCCGCTCGTCCTCGGTCGACCACTGGCGCAGGATCCCCTGATGCGGGTACCGGCCCCGGCCCACCAGGTCGGCGACGGTGATGCCGTCGGGCGCGATCGACGACTGCGGCAGCAGACCCAGCGTGCGCGCGACCTTCTTCGCCGGCATCGACTGGATGACCGACCCGTCCAGCAGGACCCGGCCCTGGCTGGGCTTGAGCATCCGCGACAGGGCCCGCAGCAGCGTGGACTTGCCGCACGCGTTCGGGCCGACGATCACGGTGAAGGAGTTGTCGGGTATCTCCACCGACAGCTGCTCGGCGATGACCCGCTGGTCGTAGGCGAGGGTGACGTTGTCGGCGGACAGGCGGTTCACAGTGCTCCTTCGGTTGTTCAGCCCGTTGTTCGGCCCGCTGCTGTTGCTGCCGGCGCTCATATCCGGCCCGCCTTGCGCTCGGTGACCAGCAGCCAGAGCAGGTATACGCCGCCGAGCACGCCCGTGACCACGCCCACGGGCATCTGGTCGGCGCCGAAGACCCGCTGGGAGACCCAGTCGGCGGTGACGAGGAGGGCGGCGCCCATGCACAGGGAGGGCAGCAGGTTCGGCCCGGGCGAGCGCGTGAGGCGCCGGGCGAGCTGCGGGGCGGTGAGCGCCACGAAGCTGACGGGGCCGGCGGCGGCGGTGGCGGCCGCGGTGAGCAGCACGGCGGCCAGCATCAGCAGCATCCGTACGCGTTCGACACGCACTCCGAGGGCGTACGAGACGTCGTCGCCCATCTCCATCATCCGCAGGGCTCGCGCGTTGCCCAGGACGAGCGGTACGAGGATGACGCACAGCGCGGCGAGCGGCGTGACCTGGTCCCAGTCGCTGCCGCTGAGGGATCCGGTCATCCACACGACCGCTCGGGCCGCGTCGAACAGGTCGGCCTTGGTCAGCAGATAGCCGTTGACCGCCGTCATGATCGCGGACATGCCGATACCGACCAGGACCAGTCGATAACCGTGCACGCCCCGCTTCCAGGCGAGCAGATAGATGGCGAGTCCGGTCGCGAGTCCGCCCAGGAGCGCACCGGCGGTGACCTCGCCGGCGTCCCCGGAGAACAGCACGATGACCACGAGCGCCCCGGCCGTGGCCCCCTGTCCGAGGCCGAGGATGTCCGGGCTGCCCAGCGGGTTGCGGGACAGCGCCTGGAACAGCGCGCCGCCGAGGCCGAGCGAGGCACCGACGAGGAGCCCGACCAGGACCCTCGGCAGCCGCAGCTCGTTGACGATGAACTCCTGCCCCGCGTTGCCGTCACCGAGCAGCGTTCTGAGTACGTCACCCGCCGCGATCGGGAAGTCGCCGGTGCCGATCAGCAGCACGCTCGCGGCCAGCGCGGCGAGGAGCAGCAGGACGACGGCGGTCAACGCCCGGGCGTCCAGCCGGACCGAAAGCCCGCCCGGGGTCCGCACGGCACGGATGGCACGGATGGCACGGTGAGCCTTTCCGGAAGCCTTCCCCGCGTCCTTCCCCGCGGCCTTCGCGCCGCTCGTCGACGCGCTGCCGGACGCGCTGCTCGACGCGCTCTTCGTGTCGCTCTTCACTGCGCTCCTCACAGCTGCGCCGTCCTCCGCCGTCGTACGAGAAAGATGAAGACCGGTCCGCCGATGACCGCGGTGACGATGCCGACCTGGAGTTCGGCGGGCCGGGCGACGATCCTGCCGAGGACGTCGGCGCCGAGCAGCAGCACGGGCGACAGGACGGCCGCGTACGGCAGGATCCAGCGCAGGTCGGGACCGGTGAAGGACCGTACGACGTGCGGCACCATCAGGCCGACGAACACGATCGGCCCGCAGGCGGCGGTCGCGGCCCCGCACAGCACGGTCGCGGCGAGCATCGCCAGCACCCGGGTGCGGTTCAGGTGGGCGCCGAGCGCCTTGGCGGTGTCGTCGCCCATCTCCATCGCGTTGAGCGGCCGGGCGAGGGCGAGCGCGAGGACGGTGCCCGCGAGCAGGAACGGCAGCACCTGGGTGATGGTCGCGTCGGTCGCCGAGGACAGTGAACCGACCGTCCAGAAACGCATCTTGTTGAGCGCGGCGTCGTCCATGATCATCACGGCCTGGAGATACCCGTAGAGCGCGGCGCTGATCGCCGTACCGGCCAGCGCGAGCCGCACCGGCGTGGCACCCCGGCTGCCGCCGAGGAACCAGACCATCGCCCCGACCGCGGCCGCCCCGAAGAAGGCGAACCAGACATAGGCTGTCAAGCTCGTGACGCCCAGGAAGGTGATGGCGGTGACGACGGCGGCGGACGCGCCCGCGTTGATGCCGAGCAGGCCCGGATCGGCCAGCGGGTTACGGGTGAGCGCCTGCAGCACGGCCCCGGCGAGACCGAGGGCGGCGCCGGCGAGCAGTCCGAGGGCGGTGCGCGAGATCCGGTCGTCGACGACGACGTCGCCGTAGGTACCGGAGGCCTCGAACAAGCCGTGCCAGACCTCTCCGATGGACAGCTGTTTCGCCCCGATCGCGATGCTCGCCGTCGCGACGACCACCAGAATCAGGACAGAGACAAGCAGACCAACGGCTCGTATCGCCCGTCGGGTTGGGGGCGCGGACCCGGACTCCGCGCGCTGTTCGGGAGGACTGTCGACCAACACGCAGTTAGGTTAGCCTACCCTCCTATTCAGCCACGATCCCGCTGCACGCGGGTGCCCGGCGGCACCACGGAACCGTACGACCGCTCCGGAGCCGTACGACTACGCCTTTCCGGAGCCGGACGACGGCTCACAACCCCAGCCGCGCCAGCGCCTTCCCCGCGTCCAGCGCGCACGAGCCCTCCCCGGCCACGGTCCAGGCCGCCGCGCACAGCGCCCGCAGCCCGTCCAAGGCCGCACCGCCACCGTCGAGTTCCAGCCGCTCGGCCCGCGCGACCGCCGCCCAGCCACCACACCGGAAGCCATCCCCGTCGGCAACGACCTCCGGCTGCCCGGTGAGCAGCCCCCGCAGATCGGCGTCCACATACGTCGGCCGGTGCTGCGGCGGCGCCGCCAGCAACTGCGCGCCGTCGGTAACCCCGGTCAGCACCAGCAGCGAGTCGACCTCCCCGTTGAACGCGCCCTCGATGTCCGTGTCCAGCCGGTCCCCGACCACCAGCGGCCGCTCGGCGCCCGTCCGCAGGATCGTCTCCCGGTGCATGGGAGGCAACGGCTTGCCCGCCACCTGCGGCTCGGCGCCGGTGGCTATCCGTACGACCTCCACCGCGGCCCCGTTGCCCGGCCCGATCCCCCGCGCGCCGGGAATCGTCAGGTCGGTGTTGGACGCGAACCAAGGCACCCCGCGCGCGACGGCGTACGAGGCCTCCGCGAACCGCCCCCAAGGCAGCTCGGGCCCGCCGTACCCCTGCACGACCGCCGCCGGATCGTCGTCCGCCGACTCCACCGGTTCCAGCCCGCGCTCGCGCAGGGCCACCCGCAGCCCCTCCCCACCGATCACCAGCACTCGCGCCCCGGCCGGCACCTGCTCGCTGATCAGCCGCGCGACCGCCTGAGCCGAAGTGATGACGTCGTCCGCCCCGGTGGGTATCCCGAGCTCCGTCAGATGCACGGCCACCGCGTCAGGCGTCCGCAGGGCGTTGTTCGTGACGTACGCGAGATGCATCCCGCCCGCGCGGGCCACGGCGAGCGACTCGACGGCATGCGCGATCGCGTTGCCCCCCGCGTACACCACACCGTCGAGGTCGAGCAGCGCCGTGTCGTACGCCTCGCTCAGGGCCTGGCCACAGCCATCGGGGCTCGTCCTGACGCTCTGGCTCATTCCGCATCGCTCCTCGTTCGACGTCTTTCCCCGATCATCCCCCATGCCACTGACACCCGTACGATGCCTGGATGAACACAGCAGGTCACCCGGAAGCAACGGCGCGCCGAGGCCTCGAACTCACCCCGTTCCGAGGCCTTCGCTACGACCCCGACCGGGTCGGCAGCCTGGCGGCCGTGACGTCACCGCCGTACGACGTCGTGGTCCGCCCCGACGGCCTGCTCCATCTCGAGTCGGCCGACCCGCACAACATCGTCCGCCTGATCCTCCCCCAGGCCGACACCCCCAGCGCCCGCAACGAACAGGCGGCGCAGACCCTCCGCCGCTGGCTGTCCGAAGGCGTCCTGACCGCCGATCCGGAGCCCGGCCTCTACGTCTACGAACAGCACGACGGCAACGGCATGCTGCAACGCGGCATCATCGGCGCCCTGCGCGTCTCGGAACCGGCGGAGGGCCTGGTCCTGCCGCACGAGGACGTCATGCCGCACGTGGTCGCCGACCGCGCGGCCCTGATGCGCGCCACGTCCGCGAACCTCGAACCCCTGCTCCTGACCTACCGCGGCAACGGCACGGCGGCCGACGCCACCGCCGTGATCGAGCGCACGACGGAACACCCGCCGCTCCTGTCGACCACCACGGAAGACGGCTTCAGCCACCGCCTGTGGTCGATCACCGACCCCACCGACCTGGCCCGCGTCCAGTCCGACCTGACCCGCCACCAGGCCCTGATCGCCGACGGCCACCACCGCTGGGCCACGTACCGCCGTCTACGCGCGGAGCACCCCTCACCCAGCGCCTGGGACTACGGCCTCGTCCTCCTGGTCGACACGGCCCGCTACCCCCTGCGCGTCCGCGCCATCCACCGCCTCCTGCACGACCTGCCCGTGCCGGACGCCCTGGCCGCACTCGACGGCCTGTTCCGCGTACGCCGCCTCGAAGTCCCGCTGGCCCAGGCCCTGGAGACGCTGGCCGACGCGGCCTGCGCCGGCAACGCCTACCTCCTCGCCGGAGACGGCGCCTTCCACCTCGTCGACCGACCGGACCCGGCCCTCCTCGCCCGTACGGTCCCCACCGAGCGCCCCGCAGCCTGGCGCACCCTGGACGCGACGGTCCTGCACGCCACACTCCTCGCCCACGTCTGGCACATCCCCGAGGACGACCCCACCCGCATCGCCTACATCCACGACACCGCCGCCACCGTCAAGAAGGCGGAACGCGACGGCGGTACGGCCGTCCTGATGCACCCGGTCCGCGAGGACGTCGTACGCGACCTCGCTCGCCAGGGCGTCACGATGCCCCGCAAGTCGACGTCCTTCGGCCCGAAGCCGGCCTCGGGCCTGGTCCTGCGCGCCCTGGACCACTGAACGCGAAAGGGGCGGGACCCCGATCCGGGATCCCGCCCCTCACATCAAGCGATCAAGCGCCGCTCACTCCTTGTGGCCCTCGTCGGCCGCACCCTGAGCCTGCTGCTCGTCCCCGCTGTCGCCCTCGCTCTCGCTCTCATCGAGGGCGTCCACGAAGTCGACACCGTCCAACTCGGCAAGCCGGTCGGAGGCGTCCGTGCTGCCGTCCTTGTCGGCCTCGACGGCCTTGGCGAACCACTCCCGCGCCTCACCCTGCCGCCCGGCGGCAAGCAGCGCGTCGGCGTACGCGTACCGCAGCCGCGCGGTCCACGGCTGTACGGCGTTGGAGGCCAGCTCCGGGCTCTGCAGCGTCACGATGGCCGCGTCCAGCTGCCCCAGGTCACGCCGGGCGCCGGCCGCGACGAGCCGCATCTCGACCTGCCCGGCCTTGTCCAGCTTCTGCACCTCGGGCGCCCCGGCCATGTCCAGCGCCTTCTCCGGCCGTCCGAGCCCACGCTCGCAGTCGGCCATGAGCGGCCACAGCTCCACGCTGCCGGTCATCCGCCGCGCGGCCCGGAACTCGGCGAGCGCCTCGGAGTACTTCTGGTTCGCGTACGCCGCGAACCCGCCCGCCTCTCGTACGGCAGCGACCCGCGACGCCAGCCGCAGGGCCACCTTGGAGTAGCCGTAAGCGCCCTCGGGGTCCTCGTCGATGAGCCGGGCGACCATCACCAGGTTCTTGGCGACGTCTTCCGCGAGCGTCTTCGGCAGGCTCTGCAGCTCCTGCTTGACGTCCTTGTCGATCTCGTCGCCCGTGACGTCCTCGGGAATCGGCAGCCGCTTGATCGGCTCGCGGTCCCCACGGTCCCGGTCCCGCTCATCACGGAACCGGCCACCGCCACGCCGGTCATCCCGACGGTCGTCACGCCCACGGAACCCTCCCGGACGCCCACCCCGGTCATCACGACGGGGCCCACGACCACCACGGTCGTCACGCCCACGGAACCCACCACGGTCGCCTCGGCTGTCGTCCCGCCGGAAGCCACCACGGTCATCACCACGACGGTCATCCCGACGGTCGTCACGGCGATCATCACGCCGGAAACCGCCCCGGTCACCACCACGGTCGTCACCACGACGATCATCCCGGCGATCGTCACGGCGGAAGCCACGGTCCCGGTCGTCGCCACGGAAACCACGGTCGCGGTCGTCGCGGCGGAAACCACCACGGTCGTCACCACGACGATCGTCACGGCGGTCACCGTCACGCCGGTCATCGCGCCGGCCGTAGCCGCCACCTCGGCTGTCGTCCCGCCGGAAGCCGCCCCGGTCATCACCACGACGGTCATCCCGACGGTCGTCACGGCGATCATCACGCCGGAAACCGCCCCGGTCACCACCGCGGTCGTCACCACGACGGTCATCCCGGCGGTCGTCCCGACGATCGTCACGCCGGAAACCGCCACGCTCGTCGTCGCGACGGTAGGACGGGCGATCGCCGTCGCGGCGGAACCCACGGTCCCGGTCGTCCCTGCGCGGCCCGCCGGGACGGTCGTCCCTACGGAACGGCGGACGGGGACCACGATCGCCGTCACGCCGGTCATCGCGTCGGTCATCGCGCCGGCCGTAGCCGCCACCGCGGCTGTCGTCCCGCCGGAAGCCGCCCCGGTCATCACCACGACGGTCATCCCGACGGTCGTCACGGCGATCATCACGCCGGAAACCGCCCCGGTCACCACCACGGTCATCACCACGACGATCGTCACGCCGATCGTCCCGACGACCGTAACCACCACGGTCGTTGTCGCGACGGAAACCGCCACGGTCCCCTCGGTAACCGCCTCGGTCACCCCGGTCGCCGCGGTCACCACTGTCCCGTCGCCGCTGGTCGCGCTCCGGTCGGTCGTCGGGAGAGTTGGTGGACATCGGTGACTCCTGTCTTCGGTACTGCAAGCATTGTAAAAACAAAAGGACCCCTGGTCCCAGCTGAACGCTGGGACCAGGGGTCCTCCAAAGATTGTTCGGCGGCGTCCTACTCTCCCACAGGGTCCCCCCTGCAGTACCATCGGCGCTGTAAGGCTTAGCTTCCGGGTTCGGAATGTAACCGGGCGTTTCCCTCACGCTATAACCACCGAAACCCTAATGGTTTCGAGCGAACAAGCACACTCTTCTTTTGTCTGTTCTACTCAAAGCCGACAACGGTCGTTGTCTCAGAACTAACACAGTGGACGCGAGCAACTGAGGACAAGCCCTCGGCCTATTAGTACCGGTCACCTCCACACCTCACGGTGCTTCCAGATCCGGCCTATCAACCCAGTCGTCTACTGGGAGCCTTACCCCATCAAGTGGGTGGGAGTCCTCATCTCGAAGCAGGCTTCCCGCTTAGATGCTTTCAGCGGTTATCCCTCCCGAACGTAGCCAACCAGCCATGCCCTTGGCAGAACAACTGGCACACCAGAGGTTCGTCCGTCCCGGTCCTCTCGTACTAGGGACAGCCCTTCTCAAGACTCCTACGCGCACAGCGGATAGGGACCGAACTGTCTCACGACGTTCTAAACCCAGCTCGCGTACCGCTTTAATGGGCGAACAGCCCAACCCTTGGGACCGACTCCAGCCCCAGGATGCGACGAGCCGACATCGAGGTGCCAAACCATCCCGTCGATATGGACTCTTGGGGAAGATCAGCCTGTTATCCCCGGGGTACCTTTTATCCGTTGAGCGACGGCGCTTCCACAAGCCACCGCCGGATCACTAGTCCCGACTTTCGTCCCTGCTCGACCCGTCGGTCTCACAGTCAAGCTCCCTTGTGCACTTACACTCAACACCTGATTGCCAACCAGGCTGAGGGAACCTTTGGGCGCCTCCGTTACCCTTTAGGAGGCAACCGCCCCAGTTAAACTACCCATCAGACACTGTCCCTGATCCGGATCACGGACCCAGGTTAGACATCCAGCACGACCAGAGTGGTATTTCAACGACGACTCCACGAACACTGGCGTGCCCGCTTCACAGTCTCCCACCTATCCTACACAAGCCGAACCGAACACCAATATCAAACTGTAGTAAAGGTCCCGGGGTCTTTCCGTCCTGCTGCGCGAAACGAGCATCTTTACTCGTAGTGCAATTTCACCGGGCCTATGGTTGAGACAGTCGAGAAGTCGTTACGCCATTCGTGCAGGTCGGAACTTACCCGACAAGGAATTTCGCTACCTTAGGATGGTTATAGTTACCACCGCCGTTTACTGGCGCTTAAGTTCTCAGCTTCGCCACCCCGAAGAATGACTAACCGGTCCCCTTAACGTTCCAGCACCGGGCAGGCGTCAGTCCGTATACATCGCCTTACGGCTTCGCACGGACCTGTGTTTTTAGTAAACAGTCGCTTCTCGCTGGTCTCTGCGGCCACCCCCAGCTCAAGCAGCAAGTGCCATCACCAGGTGTGGCCCCCCTTCTCCCGAAGTTACGGGGGCATTTTGCCGAGTTCCTTAACCATAGTTCACCCGAACGCCTCGGTATTCTCTACCTGACCACCTGAGTCGGTTTAGGGTACGGGCCGCCATGAAACTCGCTAGAGGCTTTTCTCGACAGCATAGGATCATCCACTTCACCACAATCGGCTCGGCATCAGGTCTCAGCCTTAACGGTGTGCGGATTTACCTACACACCGGCCTACACCCTTACCCCGGGACAACCACCGCCCGGGCTGGACTACCTTCCTGCGTCACCCCATCACTCACCTACTACAAGTCTGGTCCGTCGGCTCCACCACTCCCCTTTGCCCGAAGGCTCCAGGGCGGCTTCACGGACTTAGCATCGCCTGATTCGATGTTTGACGCTTCACAGCGGGTACCGGAATATCAACCGGTTATCCATCGACTACGCCTGTCGGCCTCGCCTTAGGTCCCGACTTACCCTGGGCAGATCAGCTTGACCCAGGAACCCTTAGTCAATCGGCGCACACGTTTCTCACGTGTGAATCGCTACTCATGCCTGCATTCTCACTCGTGAACCGTCCACCACTGCCTTCCGGCGCGGCTTCACCCGGCACACGACGCTCCCCTACCCATCCATACACCCGTTGGGGCTGTTGCATGAATGACACGACTTCGGCGGTACGCTTGAGCCCCGCTACATTGTCGGCGCGGAATCACTAGACCAGTGAGCTATTACGCACTCTTTCAAGGGTGGCTGCTTCTAAGCCAACCTCCTGGTTGTCTCTGCGACTCCACATCCTTTCCCACTTAGCGTACGCTTAGGGGCCTTAGTCGATGCTCTGGGCTGTTTCCCTCTCGACCATGGAGCTTATCCCCCACAGTCTCACTGCCGCGCTCTCACTTACCGGCATTCGGAGTTTGGCTAAGGTCAGTAACCCGGTAGGGCCCATCGCCTATCCAGTGCTCTACCTCCGGCAAGAAACACACGACGCTGCACCTAAATGCATTTCGGGGAGAACCAGCTATCACGGAGTTTGATTGGCCTTTCACCCCTAACCACAGGTCATCCCCCAGGTTTTCAACCCTGGTGGGTTCGGTCCTCCACGAAGTCTTACCTCCGCTTCAACCTGCCCATGGCTAGATCACTCCGCTTCGGGTCTTGAGCGCGCTACTATATCGCCCTATTCGGACTCGCTTTCGCTACGGCTTCCCCACACGGGTTAACCTCGCAACACACCGCAAACTCGCAGGCTCATTCTTCAAAAGGCACGCAGTCACGAGAACAAGGCAAGCCTTGTTCCGACGCTCCCACGGCTTGTAGGCACACGGTTTCAGGTACTATTTCACTCCCCTCCCGGGGTACTTTTCACCATTCCCTCACGGTACTATCCGCTATCGGTCACCAGGGAATATTTAGGCTTAGCGGGTGGTCCCGCCAGATTCACACGGGATTTCTCGGGCCCCGTGCTACTTGGGTGTCTCTCAAACGAGCCGCTGACGTTTCGACTACGGGGGTCTTACCCTCTACGCCGGACCTTTCGCATGTCCTTCGCCTACATCAACGGTTTCTGACTCGTCCTGTCGCCGGCAGACGACAGAAGAGAGATCCCACAACCCCGCATACGCAACCCCTGCCGGGTCTCACACGTATACGGTTTAGCCTCATCCAGTTTCGCTCGCCACTACTCCCGGAATCACGGTTGTTTTCTCTTCCTGCGGGTACTGAGATGTTTCACTTCCCCGCGTTCCCTCCACATACCCTATGTGTTCAGGTATGGGTGACAGCCCATGACGACTGCCGGGTTTCCCCATTCGGAAACCCCCGGATCAAAGCCTGGTTGACGACTCCCCGGGGACTATCGTGGCCTCCCACGTCCTTCATCGGTTCCTGGTGCCAAGGCATCCACCGTGCGCCCTTAAAAACTTGGCCACAGATGCTCGCGTCCACTGTGCAGTTCTCAAACAACGACCAGCCACCCGTCACACACCACTCACGCGATGCTTCACCGGGGCCGGCACTGAAGGCAGCCGCATTCGGCCGTACCCTCAGACACCCAACAGCGTGCCCGACACACTCCCCGCTCCCCTCAACGTTCCACGCTCCGAAGAGCAGTACTAGAAGGAGAAGACGACCGAGTGTGCCGAATAATCAACGTTCCACCCATGAGCTGACCACCGTCGATCGTTCGCCGACGTAGTGGCTCTGGACCACCAAGCAAGCTTGGCGGCCTAGATGCTCCTTAGAAAGGAGGTGATCCAGCCGCACCTTCCGGTACGGCTACCTTGTTACGACTTCGTCCCAATCGCCAGTCCCACCTTCGACAGCTCCCTCCCACAAGGGGTTGGGCCACCGGCTTCGGGTGTTACCGACTTTCGTGACGTGACGGGCGGTGTGTACAAGGCCCGGGAACGTATTCACCGCAGCAATGCTGATCTGCGATTACTAGCAACTCCGACTTCATGGGGTCGAGTTGCAGACCCCAATCCGAACTGAGACCGGCTTTTTGAGATTCGCTCCACCTCACGGTTTCGCAGCTCATTGTACCGGCCATTGTAGCACGTGTGCAGCCCAAGACATAAGGGGCATGATGACTTGACGTCGTCCCCACCTTCCTCCGAGTTGACCCCGGCGGTCTCCTGTGAGTCCCCATCACCCCGAAGGGCATGCTGGCAACACAGGACAAGGGTTGCGCTCGTTGCGGGACTTAACCCAACATCTCACGACACGAGCTGACGACAGCCATGCACCACCTGTACACCGACCACAAGGGGGCGACCATCTCTGGCCGTTTCCGGTGTATGTCAAGCCTTGGTAAGGTTCTTCGCGTTGCGTCGAATTAAGCCACATGCTCCGCTGCTTGTGCGGGCCCCCGTCAATTCCTTTGAGTTTTAGCCTTGCGGCCGTACTCCCCAGGCGGGGAACTTAATGCGTTAGCTGCGGCACCGACGACGTGGAATGTCGCCAACACCTAGTTCCCACCGTTTACGGCGTGGACTACCAGGGTATCTAATCCTGTTCGCTCCCCACGCTTTCGCTCCTCAGCGTCAGTAATGGCCCAGAGATCCGCCTTCGCCACCGGTGTTCCTCCTGATATCTGCGCATTTCACCGCTACACCAGGAATTCCGATCTCCCCTACCACACTCTAGCTAGCCCGTATCGAATGCAGACCCGGGGTTAAGCCCCGGGCTTTCACACCCGACGTGACAAGCCGCCTACGAGCTCTTTACGCCCAATAATTCCGGACAACGCTTGCGCCCTACGTATTACCGCGGCTGCTGGCACGTAGTTAGCCGGCGCTTCTTCTGCAGGTACCGTCACTTTCGCTTCTTCCCTGCTGAAAGAGGTTTACAACCCGAAGGCCGTCATCCCTCACGCGGCGTCGCTGCATCAGGCTTTCGCCCATTGTGCAATATTCCCCACTGCTGCCTCCCGTAGGAGTCTGGGCCGTGTCTCAGTCCCAGTGTGGCCGGTCGCCCTCTCAGGCCGGCTACCCGTCGTCGCCTTGGTGAGCCATTACCTCACCAACAAGCTGATAGGCCGCGGGCTCATCCTTCACCGCCGGAGCTTTCAACCCTCACAGATGCCTGCGAGAGTGGTATCCGGTATTAGACCCCGTTTCCAGGGCTTGTCCCAGAGTGAAGGGCAGATTGCCCACGTGTTACTCACCCGTTCGCCACTAATCCCCACCGAAGTGGTTCATCGTTCGACTTGCATGTGTTAAGCACGCCGCCAGCGTTCGTCCTGAGCCAGGATCAAACTCTCCGTGAATGTTTTCCCGTAATCGGGACGACACATCACGAGAGCGGAACAGTCGAGCGGAATAGGCCCGACCGTTCACAGCGTCCTCGCTGTGTTATTTCAAAGGAACCTCGTCCCGACCGTGATGGCCGGAGACGGGGTATCAACATATCTGGCGTTGATTTTTGGCACGCTGTTGAGTTCTCAAGGAACGGACGCTTCCTTTGTACTCACCCTCTCGGGCTTTCCTCCGGGCGCTTCCCTTCGGTCTTGCGTTTCCGACTCTATCAGATCTTTTCTCGATCCGATTCCCTGTCGGCGGGATGTCATGAGCCTCTGGGCTTTCGCCCGTCGGCCTTTCGACATTCACTACGTTAACCGATTCCCCCGCCCGATTCATAATCGGGCCTCTTGGATTCGAATTCGGGCATGCAGGCACGCCGAAATCGACCCCGTTGAGGGTGTTCGTAGGTAGTGGGTTGGCCGCTCCGGCTGCTGACTACGCAGTACCCGGTTCAGCGGCTCGGGCTACGTTACGCGCCTCTCCAAGGAGCGTCAACTTGAGCGGCGCCGCGGGACATGGGCCCTATAGGGGCTCACCGTTGGGTCGTCGGCGATCCAGAAGCGCCACGGGTGGATGTCGCCGTTGCCGCCGTCACCTGCCACGCCGGTGCGGGGGCCGTTGCGTACCTGGTCGGAGGGGATCGGAGTGCCGGCGAGGATCCGCAGCTGTGTCTCGCCGGAGGCACAGGCGTCCGTGCCGTCCAGGGACCGGTCCACGTCCAGGGCGGTGGCCAGACGTGCCGGTCCTTTGGCCAGTTCCTTGTCGTTGCGGGCCGAGAGTCGACGTTTGCGAGCGAGCTCGCTGCCCTCGACGATCTCGCCGGCCCGGAGCAGGACCGCGCTCGCTTGGCCGTCGGGGCCGCACACCAGGTTCATGCAGTGCCACATGCCGTAGGTGAAGTAGACGTAGACGCGTCCGGGGGGACCGAACATCACGTCGTTGCGGGCGGTGCGACCGCGATAGGCATGGGAGCCGGGGTCGCTCGGGCCGTCGTAGGCCTCGACCTCCGTGAGGCGCAGGGCGATCGGACCGTCCGGTGTGGTGCGTACGAGGATGCGGCCCAGGAGGTCGGGGGCGACCTCCAGGACGGGCCGGTCGAAGAAGTCCCTGGGGAGGGGCGTACGGTCGGGGGTCGCGATCATGCCGTCCGAGGGTAGTGCAGACGGGTGGTTGCGACGGGGTGGTCAGGGGACGTGCACCTTGCCAGGGTGGGAGCGCGGAACCGGCCACGACCGGATCGCGTTTGTAGGGATCAAGGATCCACTCTGAAAGAGGAGAGACATGGCGTTCAAGAAGCTGCTCGCGAGCCTGGGGGCCGGTGGGGCTTCGGTCGAGACGGTGCTGACGGAGGTCAACGTCGTTCCGGGCGGTGTCGTCCAGGGTGAGGTGCGGATTCAGGGCGGGTCCGTGAGCCAGGACATCGAGGGCCTGTCCGTGGGCCTGCAGGCCCGCGTCGAGGTCGAGGGCCAGGACTCGGAGTACAAGCAGGACATCGAGTTCACGAAGCTGCCGCTCGGTGGTGCCTTCGAGCTGCAGGCCGGGGCTGTGCACGCGGTGCCCTTCGGGCTGGAGATCCCGTGGGAGACGCCGGTCACGACGATCGACGGTCAGACGCTGCGCGGCATGAACATCGGTGTGACGACGGAGCTGGCGATCGCGCGGGCCGTGGACTCCACCGACCTGGACCCGATCAACGTGCACCCGCTGCCCGCGCAGAAGGCGATCCTCGACGCCTTCATCCAGTTGGGCTTCCGCTTCAAGAACGCGGACATGGAGCGCGGCCACATCCGGGGTACGCGGCAGAAGCTGCCGTTCTACCAGGAGATCGAGTTCTTCCCGCCGCAGCAGTACCGCGGCATCAACCAGGTCGAGTTGAGCTTCGTCGCGGACGAGAACGCGATGGACGTCGTCCTGGAAATGGACAAGAAGCCGGGGCTGTTCAGCGAGGGCAGCGACACCTTCCGGTCGTTCCAGGTGGGTCTGAACGACTTCCACGGGACGGACTGGGCGGCGTATCTCAACCAGTGGCTGTCCGAGGTCGGCAGCAAGCGCAACTGGTTCTAGGCTCGGAACTGCTGATTCCACTGGTTCGTCAGGAGGTATCGAAGTGACCGAGCTGAAGAGGCGGCCGCTGCCGCACGACTTCCATCCGCCCGTGCCGTCGTTCACGGTCGCGAGCGAGGACGTCGAGCACGGCGGGACCCTCAAGGACGCTCAGGTCTACGCGGACGGCAACACCTCGCCCCAGCTGCGCTGGGAGGGCTTCCCGGCCGAGACCAAGAGCTTCGCCGTGACCTGCTACGACCCCGACGCCCCTACGGGCAGCGGGTTCTGGCACTGGGTCGTCTTCGACATCCCGGCCTCCGTGACGGAGTTGCCGGCGGGGGCGGGCAGCGGCAAGTTCGAGGGGCTGCCGGAGGGGGCCGTACAGGCGCGGAACGACTACGGGTCGAAGGACTTCGGTGGTGCAGCGCCGCCCCCGGGCGACGGGCCGCACCGCTATGTGTTCACGGTGTACGCCGTGGACCAGGAGAAGCTCGGTCCGGACTCGGACGCCAGCCCGGCCGTCGTCGGCTTCAACCTGAGGTTCCACGCGATCGCGCGTGCCCATGTGATCGGTGAGTACGAGGCGCCCGCCGAAGCCTGACGTTCATGGAACGTTTGCCCGCCCCTGGTCTTGGAAGTGATCAGGGGCGGGCATTTTTTATTTCGTTGTCCATCTCGGCGCGCCCGGCCAGAGTTGATCCCAGTCCGCCAGGGGGTGGGCAGGTGCACACGGGAGGTGGGCTGGTCATGCGGGACACGTTGGTACTCAACGCGAGTTTCGAGCCGCTGTCGACGGTGACGTTGAATCGAGCCGTCGTTCTGGTGCTTCAGGACAAGGCCGTCGTCGAGCAGGCCCACCCCGAACTGCGCATGCGTGGAGCCGAGGTCGACATACCCGCGCCCCGGGTGATCCGGCTGTGCAGGTACGTACGGGTGCCGTTCCGAAGACAAGCGCCGTGGTCGAGGCGGGGTGTGCTGGTGCGTGACCGGCACAGGTGCGCGTACTGCGGGCGCAGGGCCACGACGGTGGACCATGTGGTGCCGCGGTCGCACGGTGGGCAGGACACGTGGCTGAACACGGTCGCCTCGTGTGCGGAGGACAATCATCGGAAGGCTGACCGGACGCCTGAGCAGGCGGGTATGCCGTTGCTTCGGGAGCCGTTCGAGCCGACGCCGGCTGATGCGATGCTGCTGGCGCTGGGGGCCGACGAGTTTGCTGCGCTGCCGGATTGGCTTGCTCTGGACGCGGCGTGAACTGGTCGCCGTAGGACCTGGTGTTGTTCGTTGGCTGCGGGTGCGTTGGGGCTGGTCGCGCCCACGCGGCGGAGCCGCACATCGATACAGCCCCGCGCCCCTGAAAAGCCTTTGGGCCCGCCTTCCTCAGAAGGCGGGCCCCTTTGTCGTACGGCCGACTTGGCGTCAGTCGATCGACGGCTTCTCTCGGCGTTCCGCGCCTGAACCGCTGTTGCCGGACGACCCGTTGCCTCCGCCCAGGCCGCCCAGGTTGCCCATCGCGCCGGAGAGGCCCTTGAGGGCGTCGCCGATTTCGCTGGGGACGATCCAGAGCTTGTTGGCGTCGCCCTCGGCGATCTTGGGGAGCATCTGGAGGTACTGGTAGGACAGGAGCTTCTGGTCCGGGTCGCCTGCGTGGATCGCCTCGAAGACCGTGCGGACTGCTTGAGCCTCACCCTCGGCTCGCAGGGCCGCCGCCTTGGCCTCACCCTCGGCGCGCAGGATCTGGGACTGCTTCTCGCCCTCCGCGGTGAGGATGGCGGCCTGGCGCGTACCTTCGGCGGTGAGGATGGCGGCGCGCTTGTCGCGGTCGGCGCGCATCTGCTTCTCCATCGAGTCCTGGATGGAGGTGGGGGGTTCGATCGCCTTCAGTTCGACTCGGTTGACCCGGATTCCCCACTTGCCCGTCGCCTCGTCGAGGACGCCTCGCAGCGCCGCGTTGATCTCCTCGCGGGAGGTCAGGGTGCGCTCGAGGTCCATGCCACCGATGATGTTGCGCAGTGTGGTGACCGTCAGCTGCTCGATTGCCTGGATGTAGCTGGCCACTTCGTAGGTGGCGGCGCGGGCGTCGGTCACCTGGTAGTAGATGACCGTGTCGATGTTCACGACCAGGTTGTCCTGGGTGATCACCGGCTGCGGCGGGAACGGCACGACCTGTTCACGCAGGTCGATGCGGTTGCGGATGGTGTCGATGAACGGGACCACGATGTTGAGGCCCGCGTTGAGTGTCCGCGTGTAGCGACCGAAGCGTTCGACGATGGCCGCACTCGCCTGTGGGATGACCTGGATCGTCTTGATCAGGGCGATGAAGACCAACACCACCAGAATGATCAGGACGATGATGACCGGTTCCATCGTCGTTCCCCGTACCCCTTCTCCACCGCGGCGTTTTCCGCAGATCTTATGGTTGTTGAAGATCTTGCTGGTCGAGTCTGACAGACCGTCGTGCGCCTCGTGGCGGGTTCGCGCCACTTACGTCGGGCGAGGTCACATGACGATCGCCGTGGCCCCCTCGATGTCCACGACGTCCACTTCCTGGCCTACTTCGTAGGCGCGGTCGGTGTCGAGGGCGCGTGCCGACCAGACCTCTCCGGCGAGCTTGATCCGGCCGCCGGAGGCGTCGACGCGTTCCAGGACGACGGCCTGTTTGCCCTTCAACGCCTCGATGCCGGTGGCCAGTTGGGGCCGCTGCGCGCGATGCCGGTTCGCGATGGGTCGTACGACGGCGATGAGTGCGGTCGAGATGACGACGAAAGCCACGACCTGGATGACGGCGTCACCGCCGAAGATGCCGGCGACCACCGCGGCCGCGACGGCACCGACCGCCAGCATGCCGAGTTCGGGCATCGCGGTGATCACGAGCCCGATGCCGAGCGCTGCCGCGCCGATCAACCACCAAACCCACGCGTCGATTTCCACATGGTCATGGTATGACTGCGGGCCCTGTCGCGGACAGGGCGCCGATCAGTTTGAAGGGCCTTCTTACCGGGGTTTCGCCGAGAGTTCGCGGGGTGAAGGGCGGGGTCAGGACAGGGGGAGGCCTTGTGCGGTCCAGCGGTCGCCGACCTGTTCGACGACGAGGGGCAGGCCGAAGCAGAGGGAGAGGTTGCGCGAGGTGAGCTCGAGTTCCAGCGGGCCGGCGGCGAGGACCTTGCCCTGACGGATCATCAGGACGTGGGTGAAGCCGGGGGCGATCTCCTCGACGTGGTGCGTGACCATGATCATGGAGGGGGCGATCGGGTCGCGGGCGAGCCGGCCGAGGCGGCGGACGAGGTCCTCGCGGCCGCCGAGGTCGAGGCCGGCGGCGGGCTCGTCGAGGAGGAGCAGCTCGGGGTCGGTCATCAGGGCGCGGGCGATGAGGGTGCGCTTGCGCTCGCCCTCGGAGAGGGTGCCGAACTTCCGGTCCAGGTAGTCGCTCATGCCGAGGCGGTCGAGGAAGGCGCGGGCGCGCTGCTCGTCGATCTCGTCGTAGTCCTCGTGCCAGCCGGCGGTCATGCCGTACGCGGCGGTCAGCACGGTCTGCAGGACGGTCTGGCGCTTGGGCAGCTTGTCGATCATCGCGACACCGGCCGTGCCGATGCGCGGGCGCAGCTCGAAGACGTCGGTGCCGGGCTTGCCGAGGGTCTCGCCGAGGATGGAGACGGTGCCCTTGCTGGGGTAGAGGTAGCTGGAGGCGAGGTTCAGAACGGTGGTCTTGCCGGCGCCGTTGGGGCCGAGGATGACCCAGCGCTCGCCTTCCTTGACCGACCAGGAGACCTGGTCCACCAGAGCCCGGCCCTCACGGACCACGGATACGTCCTGAAGCTCCAGAACATCGCTCATGAGCGCGTTGTCTCCCCTTGCAGTGTGACCGGTGTCGGCGTCTCGGCGTCTCGGTGGTCGCGTGCGCCTGTGGGCGCAGCCCTCAAGGAAATCTACGCCACCGGTCCACCGCTTCATTCCATCGGTCCGGTCCTTAGGGTGGGGGCATGCTCTCGGAACCACGTTCAGGACGCCTTGCGGCTTGGGGAAATGCCCTTTTGGCCGGACTTGTCTCGCCGGATGACGCTGTGCTCGAGATCGTCGGGGACGATGCCGTGCACCGGGTGGAGGGGCTGCCGGGTGAGTCCGCGCCGGTCGGGCTCACGCTGGCGCTGGGGCGGCTGCGGGCGCTCGGGGTGAGCGGGCTGCGGGTCGCGCTGCCCGCGCCGGGGCATCCGCTGGGGTTGAGCGGGCCGCCGGAGTTCAATGCGCGGGCGATGGAGGCCGAGCAGGCGGTCGTCTGTCACGGGGCCGCGTTCGGGCTGGTGCCCGAGGTGTACGAGGCCGGGCCCGACGGTGATGTGCATGTCGAGGTGGTCTGGCACTGTCTGGCCGTGCGGGAGGCGCCGCCCGCCGATGTGCCCTCCCTGGGGGAGGCCGAGCGGGAGCTGGCGGAGGCCCTGCGGGACGCGACCGAGGTGTTGTCGCGGTTGGATGTCGCCGGGTCGGGGCCGGTGGCGGAGGCGGCGATCGACGCGTATCGGGCGCGGGCCGAGCGGGGGCGGGAAGTGTTGGCGCCGGGGTATCCGCCCCGGGCGGTGCGGGTGCTGGAGCTGGCGCAGCGGGTGGGGTTGCTGGTGTCGCTGGCGTGTGAGAACGGGCACGGGGCTGCGGTCAGCTCCGCTGAGATGAGAGCTCGGGCGGAGGCGCTGCGGCCGGTGGAGCGGGTGGCTCGGCGGGCGCAGGTGGCGGCGTACAACGCGTATGTGGAGGAGCGGGAGCGGGGCGTGCGGTGAGCGTCGGCTGGGCTGGTGCCCGGCGCGGGGCTGGGCGGGGGTAGGTCGCGCAACCCGGCGCCGACGGGTGCCGCCTGCGCCCACCCGTGCCGCCCCGGCGGCACGACTGCCCGCAGGCTCAGCCCTCAGTGGTGAGCCGGCAAACAGACCGGCCTCCCGGGGTACCCGGGAGGCCGGAGGTCACTGCTCGCTTCGAGGCGGCGTCAGTTGTTGACGGCCAGGTTGCCGAAGGCGGGGTTCAGGACGCCGACGACGTTCACGCTGTTGCCGGAGATGTTGACCGGGACCTTCACCGGGACCTGGACGACGTTGCCCGAGGCGATGCCCGGGGAGCCCACGGCCTTGCCCTCGGCCTGCGCGGCGTCGGTGGCGGAGGCCATTCCGGCACCGGCGGCCAGCAGGCCACCGGCCACCATCGTCACAGCCGCTGCCTTCTTCAGGTTCTTCACTTCTAAGCCCTCCTTGCGATTGCCGCGGCAAGTCGCCGCAGCACGCACTGAAGAACGGCGGAGATCCGCGGAGGATGCGCCATCTGGGGGACATTCCCACGACGGTATGAATCTCAGTCCGGAGCGGAACGCTCCATATTGCCGTCGGTGACGTCCTGCGGAGAGCGTTTCAGCCGGTCACGCCATGGCGTACGGCCCACAGGGCCGCCTGTGTGCGGTCTGCCAGGTCGAGCTTCATCAGGATGTTCGAGACGTGGGTCTTGACGGTCTTCTCCGACAGGACCAGGGCCCTGGCTATCTCCCGGTTCGAGCGGCCGTCCGCGATCAGACCGAGCACCTCGCGCTCCCGCTCGGTCAGGGAACCTGCCCTCCCCTGCCCCGAGTTGGCCTCCTCCTGGGACAACAGGGCGCCCGCGACCTCGGGTTGGAGCAGGATGTGGCCGGCGTGGACCGAGCGGATGGCACCGGCGAGTGCGTCCGGGTCCACGTCCTTGTAGACGTAACCGGCGGCGCCCGCGCGCAGGGCGGGGATCACCGTGCGCTGTTCGGTGAAGCTGGTGACGATCAGCACGCGCGCGGGGTTGTCCAGTTCGCGGAGCTTGCGCAGGGCGTCGACGCCGTCCATGCCCGGCATCTTGACGTCCATGAGGACGACGTCCGGCTTCAGTTCCTCCGCGCGGGCCACTCCTTCGGCGCCGTCGGCGGCCTCGCCCACGACCTCGATGTCGTCCTGCACCTCGAGGAAGGTGCGCAGGCCCCGGCGGACCACCTGGTGGTCGTCGACGAGCAGCACCTTGATTGCGTCAGCCACCGGGAGCCTCCATTTCGATCGTGGTGCCCTTGCCGGGCGCCGATTCCACGGTCAGCGTGCCGCCGACCCCGCTCGCGCGGTCCCGCATCGAGACCAGGCCCAGGTGGCGCCCGGCGCGGCGTATCGCCTTCGGGTCGAAGCCGTTGCCGTCGTCCGTGACCCGCAGGACGGCTCCGCTGCCGCGCCGGTCCAGCGTCACGTCGACGTGCTCGGCTCCGGAGTGCCGAAGGGCGTTGTGCAGGGCCTCCTGGGCGACACGCAGCACGGCCTCCTCCTGGGCGGAGGGCAGCGCCTTCACGCCGCGACCGGCGAAGGTCACGTGCGCGCTGTGGGCGCGGTCGAGGACCTGGATCTGGGTACGCAGGGTGGCTACGAGGCCGTCCTCGTCCAGGGCGGCGGGGCGCAACTCGACGACCGCGGCGCGCAGTTCGTCGGCGGCCTCGGCGGCGAGTGCGGCCACCTGGTGCAACTCGCCCTTGGCGCGGGACGGGTCACGGTCGATCAGGGCGGCGGCGGCCTGGGCCGTCAGACGCAGGGAGAACAGCTTCTGGCTGACCGCGTCGTGCAGTTCGTGGGCCAGGCGCGAGCGCTCCTCGGAGATCGTCAGCTCGCGGCTGCGCTCGTAGAGGCGGGCGTTGGTGAGGGCGATCGCGGCGTGCTGGGCGAGGATGGAGAGGAGTTCCTCGTCCTCCTGCGTGAAGCCGCAACTTCCCTCCGGCTTCGGGCAGTTCTTGTTGGCGAGGAACAGCGCGCCGATGACCTCGTCGCCGTCGCGGATCGGCAGGCCCAGGAAGTCGGACATGTCGGGGTGCGCCGAGGGCCAGCCCTCGAAGCGCGGGTCCTTGCGCACGTCCGCGAGGCGCTCGACCTCGGCCTCCTGGAGCATCGCGGCGAGGATGCCGTGCTGGCGGGGCAGCGGGCCGATGGCCTTCCACTGCTCGTCGCTGACCCCGTCGACCACGAACTGGGCGAAGCCGCCGTGGTCGTCCGGCACTCCGAGCGCGGCGTACTGCGCGCCGAGCAGCTCGCGGGCCGAGGCGACGATCGTCTTGAGGACGTCGCGCACCTCCAGATGCCTGCTCATGGCCAGCAACGCGGAACTCACCGCGGCGAGGCCGGACCTGGGACCTTGACTCATGCCCTCACGGTACCGGCGGGGTGTGACAGCCGGATCGGACCTGTGGCGGCGGCCGGCTGGGGCGCGGGACCTAGGGCTGTGGTCCCGGGCTCGGCTGCGTAGGGCGACGGGCCCCCGGCGCGCGACGTAGGACGAAAGGCCCTGGTGGGCGGCGTAGGACGAAGGGCCCCGCCGCTTTGCGGCCCGCGTCCGAGGCGGAGCGGGCGTTCCGGTTCCTACGTTGAGGGCACCGCCGATCGGAGGCGGTCCGGGACGAGGGGACGGTTGTCATGCCGGTAGCGATCATCACGGGGGCCTCGAAGGGACTGGGGCGGGCGCTCGCCGAGGCGCTGGCCGGGCGGGGCTGGGACCTGGTGCTCGACGCCAGGACGGCGGAGGTCCTCCAGGAGACGGCGGCGGGGCTTCAGGTGTACGGCACGCGCGTGACGGCCGTGCCGGGGGACGTCACGGACGCCGGGCACCGGGCCGGGCTGGTGGCCGCCGCCTGGCAGCTGGGCGGCGTCGATCTGCTGGTGAACAACGCCAGCGCACTGGGCGCCGAGCCGCTGGTACGGCTGGACGAGCTGCCCCTGGCGGGGCTGCGGCGGGCGCTGGAGGTGAACGTGGTCGCCGCGTTGGCCCTCGTCCAGGAGGCGCTGCCGCTGCTGCGGGCGTCCGGGACGGGCACGGTGATCACGGTCAGCTCGGACGCGGCCGCCGAGGCGTACGCCACCTGGGGCGGGTACGGGGCGTCGAAGGCCGCGCTGGACCATCTCGCGGCGGTGCTCGGCGAGGAGGAGCCCGGGCTGCGGGTGTGGGCGGTGGACCCCGGGGACATGGCCACGGACCTGTACGCGGCGGCCGTACCGGACGACGACGATCCGCGGCCGGCGCCGGACAGTGTGGTGCCGGCCTTCCTGCGCCTGCTGGACGAGCGCCCGGCGAGCGGCCGCCACGGGGCGCCGTCTCTGTTGGAGGGGCGGCGATGACGCTGGCGGTGACGGTGCCGGAGGAGTTGTCGGCCCGGGTGCCGGCCGAGCAGCGTGGGCCGGGGCTGGACCGGGATGCCGTACGGCTGCTGGTGTCCCGGGGCACGGAGGTGTCGCATCACGCGTTCGGCGAGCTGCCGCGGCTGCTGCGGGCCGGGGACCTGCTGGTCGTCAACACCTCGGAGACGCTGGCCGCCGCCGTGGACGGGCGGATCGGGCACGCGCGTGTGGTGGTGCACTTCTCCACGCGCGGGGACGACGGGCGGTGGGCGGTCGAGCTGCGGGATCCCGACGAGCGGGGCACCACGCGCGCGCGTGCGGGCGGGCCCACGGGGACCGAGGTGCGGCTGCCGGATGGGTTGTGGCTGGTGCTGGAGGAGCCGCTGAGCGCCGGGAGCGAGCGGCTGTGGTGGGCACGGGTGGGCGGAGCGCAGGGGGCAGGGGCCCCCTGCACGCAGAACTCACGGATCGCCGGCCCGCAGGGGGCAGGAGGCGGACCACAGGACCCGCGGGTCGCCGGCGCGCAGGACCCGCCGGGCATCGACCCTGAGGGGGCCGTCGTCCTCGGGCTGATGCGTGAGCACGGGCGGCCGATTCGCTACTCCTATACGGAGCGGGATCAGCCGTTGTCCGTTTACCAAACGGTGTTCGCGTTGCCGTCGGCCGACGGCACGGGCAGTGCGGAGATGCCGAGCGCGGCGCGGCCCTTCACGGTGCGGATGGTGACGGAGCTGGTGAGCCGGGGTGTGCAGTTCGCGCCGATCACGCTGCACACCGGGGTGGCCTCGGCCGAGGCGCACGAGCCGCCGTATCCGGAGCGGTTCGCGGTGCCGGAGTCGTCGGCCCGGCTCATCAACGCGGCGAGGGCGGGCGACGGGAGGGTCGTCGCGGTCGGGACCACGGCCGTGCGGGCCGTGGAGTCGGCGGCGGACGCCGACGGGGTCGTACGCGCGCGTGCGGGGTGGACGGACCTCGTCGTCACCCCGGAGCGCGGGGTGCGGGTGGTGGACGGGCTGCTGACCGGGCTGCACGAGCCGGAGGCCTCGCACCTGCTGATGCTGGAGGCGGTCGCGGGTCGAGCCGCTGTCGGCCGCGGCTATGAGGCGGCACTGCGAGAGCTCTACCTCTGGCACGAGTTCGGCGACGTGCATCTCATCCTCCCGTCGGAGGCTCCTCACTCAGAGCATTGCTCCAGCAACTGCCGGTGAGACTGTTACGAGGCCGATGTGAGCCCGCGCATAGGGCGCAGGTCACGTACGAAAGTCCGTAGTAGGTAGAGGCGTCCCATTTGAACGGCATAGACGGTCCTGTCTGTCCTATTTTGCCCTTCCCGGCTCCACTATCGGGGATCGTACGTCACACCTTTGCCACGCAATTTTGCGGCCGCTAAGAATTGCTCTCGTCGCTCAGCGCCGCGGGTTCCGCCCGCGGCGTTTGTGCCGGAAGCACCCGTGTCCCCCGACGGACAGCGAGCGACCTCCTGCGCTATTCGAAGAGGTCAATCTGCCATGCTCAAGAACACCAAGAACCGCGGTCCCATTCGTGCGCTGACCCAGCGGCACAAGATCGCGATCGCCGGTGTCGCCACCCTCGGCGCCGCCGCCCTCGCCTTCTCCGCCGTCCCCGGCAACGCTCAGACGACCACGGCCGAGGCCCCCACGGGCCAGGTGGCTTACAGCAATGAGCAGATCAAGGACGTCAAGGGCAGCGTCACCGACCAGCTGGCCGGCGACAAGGTGAAGGCCGAGCAGATGTCGGCCAAGCACAAGGCCGCCGTGGCTGCCGCCAAGCACCGGGCCGCGGAGGCCGCCGCCAAGCACCGGGCCCACGTGGCTGTCGTCAAGAAGCAGGCCGCCGAGGCCGCCGCCGAGAAGAAGGCCGAGGCCGCCCGCAAGGCCAAGGAGGCCGCCAGCCGGTCCGCCAAGCGCATACAGGTCAAGCCGGTCGCGGCCAAGACCTACGCCAACAACCTCGACGGCTGGATCCGTGAGGCCCTGGACATCATGAAGAAGCACAACATCCCGGGCACCTACGACGGCCTCTACCGCAACACCATGCGGGAGTCCTCGGGTAACCCGAACGCCATCAACAACTGGGACATCAACGCCCAGAACGGCGTCCCGTCGATCGGTCTGCTCCAGGTCATCAAGCCGACCTTCGACGCGTACCACGTCCCGGGTACGGCCTTCAGCCAGTACGACCCGGTCGCCAACCTCACCGCCGCCGCCAACTACGCGGCCGACCGGTACGGCTCGATCGACAACGTCAACAGCGCGTACTGATCGAGGTAGGCGCGGGCCTCTGATCCGTACGCCGAAGGGCGGCACCCTCCTGACGGGGTGCCGCCCTTCGGGCGTCGTACGACAGCGACTACTTGCGCATGACCTCGGGCTCGTGCCGGCGCAGGAAGCGGGCCACGAAGAAGCCGCAGATCACGCCGAGGGCGATCAGGGCGAGCATGTCCATGGTCCAGGCGCCGACCGTGTGCTCCCAGAGCGGGTCGTTGCTCTCGCCCTTGGCCGGCGGGCTGATCCTGTTGAAGTCCAGCGTGGCGCCCGCGGCGCCCACCGCCCAGCGCGACGGCATCAGGTACGAGAACTGGTTGACGCCGATCGAGCCGTTCAGGGCGAACAGGCAGCCGGTGAACACGACCTGGATGATCGCGAACATGACCAGCAGCGGCATCGTCTTCTCGGCCGTCTTCACCAGCGCCGAGATGATCAGGCCGAACATCATCGAGCTGAAGCCCAACGCCATGATCGGCAGCGACAGCTCCAGGAGCGTCAGCTTGCCGAGCACCAGGCCCTCGTCGGGGATCTTGCGGCTGGAGAAGCCGATGACGCCGACCATCAGGCCCTGCAGCACGGTGATCACACCGAGCACGAACACCTTGGACATCAGGTACGCGGACCGGGACAGGCCGGTCGCGCGCTCCCGCTCGTAGATGACCCGTTCCTTGATCAGCTCACGTACGGAGTTTGCGGCGCCGGCGAAGCAGGCGCCCACCGCGAGGATCAGCAGGACGGTCGTGGCCGTGCCGTTCGGGACGGGCAGGCCGGTCTTCGGGTTCACCTCCGTGTTCACCAGCAGGTCCTTGTCCGCGTCGATGAGCAGGCTCACCGCGCCGAGGACGGCCGGCAGGATCACCATCAGGGCCAGGAAGCCCTTGTCGGAGGCGATCACCGAGACATAGCGGCGCACCAGGGTGATGAACTGGGACATCCAGCCCTGGGGCTTCGGCGGCTTCATCGCCTGCATCGGAGGCATCTGTACGGACTGCGGAGCAATCGCGTCGATGTCCGCGGCGTACATCTGGTAGTGCTGCGAGCCCTTCCAGCGTCCCGCCCAGTCGTAGTCGCGGTAGTTCTCGAAGGCGGAGAAGACATCGGCCCAGGTGTCGTAGCCGAAGAAGTTCAGCGCCTCCTCGGGCGGGCCGAAGTAGGCGACCGCCCCGCCCGGGGCCATCACCAGGAGCTTGTCGCACAGCGCCAGCTCGGCCACGGAGTGGGTGACGACGAGGACCGTACGGCCGTCGTCGGCGAGGCCGCGCAGCAGCTGCATGACGTCGCGGTCCATGCCCGGGTCGAGGCCCGACGTGGGCTCGTCGAGGAAGATCAGCGACGGCTTGGTGAGCAGCTCCAGGGCCACCGAGACGCGCTTGCGCTGGCCGCCGGAGAGGGAGGTGACCTTCTTCTCCTTGTGGATGTCCAGCTTGAGTTCACGCAGCACCTCGTCGATGCGGGCCTCGCGCTCCTTGGCCGTGGTGTCGGCCGGGAAGCGGAGCTTCGCCGCGTACTTGAGGGCCTTCTTGACGGTCAGCTCCTTGTGCAGGATGTCGTCCTGCGGGACCAGACCGATGCGCTGGCGCAGCTCGGCGAACTGCTTGTAGAGGTTCCGGTTGTCGTAGAGGACGTCGCCCTGGTTGGCGGGGCGGTAGCCGGTGAGCGCCTTGAGCAGGGTCGACTTGCCGGAGCCGGACGGGCCGATCACCGCGATGAGGGACTTCTCCGGGACGCCGAAGGAGACGTCCTTGAGGATCTGCTTGCCGCCGTCGACCGTGACGGTCAGGTGGCGGGCGGAGAAGGAGACCTCACCGGTGTCGACGAACTCCTCGAGTCGGTCGCCGACGATACGGAACGTGGAGTGGCCGACGCCCACGATGTCGGTGGGGCCGAGCATCGCCGAGCCGCCCTTGGGGATCGGCTGGCCGTTGACGTACGTGCCGTTGTGCGAGCCGAGGTCGCGGATCTCCATGCGGCCGTCGGGCGTCGAGTGGAACTCGGCGTGGTGGCGGGAGACCTGGAGGTCGGAGACGACCAGTTCGTTCTCCAGGGCACGGCCGATGCGCATGACACGGCCGATGGCGAACTGGTGGAACGTGGTGGGGCTGCGGTCGCCGTAGACCGGCGGTGCCCCCGCGCCACCGCCGGGGGCCTGCTGGGCCGGGATGTGGGCCGCGGCCTGCTGGGGCTGCTGCCAGCCGGCCTGCGGGGCCTGCTGTTGCGGGACCTGCTGGGCCGGTGGCTGATGAGCCGGTGCCTGCTGGGCCGGTGCCTGCTGGGCCCAGCCGGCCTGCGCGCCCTGGGCGGCGTACGGCTGCTGCTGTGGCTGGGCCTGCGGAGAGGCGACGGCGGGTGCGGGGCCGGAGAGTTTCAGGCGCGGTCCGTCGGTCGCGTTGCCCAGGTGCACCTCCGAGCCGGGGCCGATCTCCAGGTGATGGATCCGGTGGCCCTGCACGAAGGTGCCGTTGGTGCTGCCGTGGTCCTCGAGGACCCAACTGCGGCCGCCCCAGCTGATCGTGGCGTGACGCCAGGACACTCTGGCGTCGTCGAACACGATGTCGCCCTGCGGATCGCGTCCGAGGGTGTAGGACCTGGACGGGTCGAGCGTCCAGGTCCTTCCATTCAATTCCAGTACGAGTTCCGGCACTCCATGCCCCACTGAGTAGTCCCCCGAGTTACCCCCAACACAGGGAGTCTAGGGATGTCGAACATCGTCGGGAACTATTTCAGGCTCCGCCCCCTGACTGAAAGTCGGGCCTTATGAAGAGCACGCGCGCGTGCTTCGACTGGTTCCGTTGACGGGGTTGAAACCAGCCCGGAGAGTGGTAATCCACGCGAGGGGGACATGCGCGGCGAGCCGGCCGCGGAGCGGATCGGGGGGTCTGCCATGAGCGCGTCCACGAACGTCGAGTCCGCGACGCACGGCACGCGGCTGCCGTGGGGGAACATCCTGCTGTCCGCGATCGCCACCGTGAGCTGGGCGTTGATCGGGATGGCGGGCACCGCGGCGCTGGGTCTGCATCTGCTGGAGGCGGACACAGCGAGCTCTCTGGGCCCGATGACCGCGGCGGTGGTGGCCCTTGGGGCGGGTGGTTCCGTCACACCGTCCGGGGATGTGTCCGCTTTCGGGTTGACGGGCGCGGAGGCGGCCACCGCCATCGAGATCACGCCACTCGGAGTCAGCCTGGTCGGCGCGGTCCTGCTGGCGTGGTTCTTCTTACGGTCCCTGCGGGGCGCGGGAGTTGTGATCGCGCCGACCGAACTCCTGGCGCGCGCGGGCGCGGTGGTCACGCTGTTCGTGGCGACGCTGGGCGGGCTGGCCTGGGCGGGCCACGACGTCATCACGATCGACGGGAGCTCGCTGGGGCTCGACGACCTGCCGAGCGGCGGGGGCGGCGGTGTCGAGATCCCTGGAGTGGGCGACATCGGGGACATCGGCGGGCTGCTGCCCGACCAGATCGGAGACCTCATCGACGCGAAGGCTTCGGTGGGCTTCACGGTGGACACCGTGCCGACGCTCCTCGGCGGCCTGGGCTGGTCCGCCGGCATCCTGCTGATCGCCCTGCTGGCCTCGCGCCGCACCCCGCTGCCACGCGGCTGGGAGGCCGTGCACCACGTCTTGCGGCCCGCCGTGTCCGCCCTCGTCACGGTGCTGCTCGTCGCGGTCGCGGCGGGGCTCGCGGCGGCGGCATACGCGGCGATCGGCGACGAGCACCCCAAGCGCATCGCGGGCGCCGCCCTGCTGGGTGCCCCGAACGGCGTGTGGCTCGGCATCCCCATCGGCCTGTTCGTACCGTTCGACGGCAGGGCGACGGGGGTCCTGGTCGGCCTGCTGCCGGATCCGCTGGACGACCTGCTGAACAGCGGATCCGACCAGTCCGTGACGCTGAGCGGGCTGGCGGAGCTGGACGGGCGCGTGTGGCTGCTGGGAGTCGCGGCGGCGGTGATGATGCTGCTCGCGGGGGTGCTGACCGCTGCGCGGACGCCGGTGGGGGTGGGGGCAGGCGGTGGCGCGGGGGCTGGTGCTGGGGCTGGGCTCGGGGCCGGGGCCGGGAGCCGGGGCAGGGTCGGCGGGCCCGGCGAGGTTCCGGGTTCGCGAGGCGGGGTGGCTCCCGGTGCCGGGGCGGCGTCGGGTGCGGGGCCGGCAGGTGGCTCGGGTGGTTCTTGGGGAGTACGGGCATCGGGAGCCGGGAGCGCGTCCGTCGGGGGGCCGGATTCGGGTGTCGTACGCCCGTCAGGTGGCGGCGCCTCGGGAGGGCCGGGCGTCGGAGGCGTACGGGACCCAGGGCCCTTCGGATTCGCCGGGCGGTGTGCGCTGCGGCTCGGGATCGCGACGGCGTTGACCCTGCCGTTGCTCACGTGGCTGACGGGACTGTCCGTGGACGCCTCGCTGTCGGTGCTGGGCTTCGACGCGTTCGGCGCCGGGGTGGAGCTGCGGGGGAACCTCGGCATGGCGCTGCTCCTCGGGGCGGCTTGGGGCGCGGTGGCGGGGGCCGTGGGGGCGTTGCTGGCCCGGGCGACCGGGGCGGCGGGACAGCGGGCGGCGGCGCCGGCTCTGGGCTCGGCCGTGGGTGCGAGGCCGGGTGCGGCTGCCGCGACGGCGGCGACGGGGACCGCGGGTGCCGGGGGCACGGCGGCGGAGGGTGCCGGGGCCTTGCCGTACGGGAGCCCGTCGGGGCCGTACACGCCGGGCACGCCGTACCGGCCACCGAATCCGGCGACGAATCCGTATCTGCGGGTGCCGGAGGAACTGCGTGAGCCTGAGGACGCGCGGCCGCCGGGCGGGGGGCCGCGTTCCGGGGGTGCGTGGCCGTCCGATTCCGGGAGGGCGTGGCCGTCCGATTCTCGCGGTGCGTGGCCGTCCGTCGAGGGGCGTGGAACCGATGCGAGGTCGGGGGGCGACGCGGGCTTGGGGCACCACGAGGTTCCGGGAGGCGACGCGCACTGGGACCGCGACGCGGGGCAAGGGCACAGTGCGAGGTCGGGGCGCGACGAATCACGGCGGCCCGGTGACCCGGCGTCCGGGGACCAGACTTCCGGCGATCCACCGCCCCCCGCCGGCGACGACGTGTACGGCGCGCCCACCGTCGCCCGGCCGATCGAACCGCCGCCGAGGTCGCCCCGGCCTCCCCGGCGGCGTGGGAACCGGTCGCCGTCCGGAGCGGACGAAGGACCTCCTCCTCCGCCACCGCCGCCACCGCCTCCTCCCCCGCCGCCGGGGAGGCCGAAGCGGCGCCCATGATCCGCGCCAGGGGGCCGAAGCAGCGCTCGTGATCCTTGGGCTGGTCTGACGGGCTCTGGGCTGGGCCGTGGGCTGGCCGGGGCTGGGCTGACGAGCCTCGCTGTGATCCGCCCGGGCACAGCCGCCGTACGCCCCGGAGACACCCGGCGCAACCGGAGCGAGTCGACGACCCGACTCACAGCTACCCCTGTGCCGTTTCACAGGTACCGATACGACCGTGGCCCGAATGTAAGACCCGCGCCACCCGAGCGACACCCACTGTTCCGTGTCCGCTAGACGGACCTCAGGGGCGCCAGGCACTGAGTGCCGGATACGGTGGAAGCACCATGAGCGCTTCGCAGACCTCCGACATCCCCACACTTCTCGTCAAGATCTTCGGGAAGGACAGGCCTGGCATCACGGCCGGCCTCTTCGACACGCTGGCCGCCTACTCCGTCGACGTGGTCGACATCGAGCAGGTCCTCACCCGTGGCCGGATCACGCTGTGCGCGCTCGTGACGCAGCCTCCCGCCGGGATGGAGGGGGATCTGCGGGCGACCGTCCACAGCTGGGCGGAGTCGATGAAGATGCAGGCGGAGATCATCTCCGGCCGAGGTGACAACCGGCCCCGTGGGCTCGGTCGGTCCCTCGTGACCGTGCTCGGGCACCCGCTCACCGCCGAGGCGACGGCCGCTATCGCCGCCAGGATCACCAAGTCCGGCGGCAACATCGACCGTATCTTCCGGCTCGCCAAGTACCCCGTGACAGCGGTGGAGTTCGCGGTGTCCGGCGTGGAGACCGAGCCCCTGCGCACCGCGCTGGTGACGGACGCGGCGGCACTGGGTGTCGACATCGCCGTCGTCGCGGCCGGTCTGCACCGGCGCGCGCAGCGCCTGGTCGTCATGGACGTGGACTCCACACTCATCCAGGACGAGGTGATCGAGCTCTTCGCCGCGCACGCCGGCTGCGAGGACAAGGTGGCCGAGGTGACGGCCGCCGCGATGCGCGGGGAGCTGGACTTCGAGCAGTCGCTGCACGCGCGCGTGGCGCTGCTGGAGGGGCTCGACGCCTCGGTGGTGGAGAAGGTGCGCACCGAGGTGCGGCTGACGCCGGGGGCGCGCACGCTGATCCGTACGCTGAAGCGGCTCGGCTATCAAGTGGGTGTCGTCTCGGGCGGGTTCACCCAGGTCACCGATGATCTGAAGGAGCGGCTCGGACTCGACTTCGCCCAGGCGAACACGCTGGAGATCGTCGACGGGAAGCTGACGGGCAAGGTCACCGGCGAGATCGTGGACCGGGCGGGCAAGGCGCGGCTGCTGCGCCGGTTCGCCGCCGAGGCGGGTGTGCCGCTGTCCCAGACGGTCGCGATCGGTGACGGTGCCAACGACCTCGACATGCTCAACGCGGCCGGCCTCGGCGTCGCCTTCAACGCCAAGCCGGTGGTGCGGGAGGCGGCACACACGGCCGTGAACGTGCCGTTCCTGGACACGGTCCTGTATCTGCTCGGCGTCACCCGTGAAGAGGTCGAGGCCGCGGACACGCACGACGAGGACTGAGGTGCCGCATGCGCGCCGTGTGCCGCCCACCGCACGGTGACGGCGGCTGCCACCGCGCATGTCCTGCCGACCCGGGCCTGGCGCCTGGGGCCCGCACCCGATGGCTGCATGCGCAGGGGCCCGGCACCGTGACGGTGCCGGGCCCCTGCGCATGGGTCGGTCACTCGGACGGGGCCCAGTAGTCGACGAGCGTGGCAACGCCTGGCTCCAGCGTCTTCCAGGTGCCGCTGAAGGAGAGCACGGCGAAGGCGGCGGCGGGGAAGCCGCGGCGGCTCAGCCGGTCGCGCGCGTCGCCCTCGGCCGAGCCCGACAGGATCTCGGCGAGTCCCTGTACGCCCGGGTTGTGGCCGATCAGCAGGAGGTTCTGCGCGTCGTCGGGAGTCTCGTTGAGCACGGCGATCAGCTCGCCGGGCGAAGCCTCGTAGATCCGCTCTTCGTAGATGGTTTTCGGCCGGTGCGGGAACTCGTGGACGGCGAGCTTCCAGGTCTCCCGGGTCCGGGTCGCGGTGGAGCACAGGGCCAGATCGAAGGGGATGTCGGTGTCGGCCAGCCGGCGTCCGGCCTCTGCCGCGTCCATTCGGCCCCGATCTGCGAGCGGCCGCTCGTGGTCGGTCACCTGTGGCCAGTCGGCTTTCGCATGCCGGAAGAGGACAATCCTGCGGGGTTCTGCGACGCTCATGAGTCCCAGCTTCGCATGAAACAGGCCATGGGGCGCAGGGAGTTGACGTGCGGCTTCGGCCGTGCTCAGCGCATGATCAGCTGTTGTACGCGCTCGAAGAGCTGGGTGATCGCGGGTTCGGCGGTCGCGGCGTGGGCGTCGGACGGGTTGAGTATCAGCGTCAGCAGCGTGATGAAGGCGAGTGTCGGCAGGGCGAGGGCCCACCAGGGCAGCCGGATGTCGGCACGGCCCGTGGACGCCGGGTGGGGCGGGGTGTGCGTAGGGGCCGACATGATGCCTCCGTGGGTCTTCGAGTGGTCCGTGTCCGCCTCTCGCGGTCACACTCCGAAGTTACGGAAATCCCGGCCCTCAACCCATCCGGTGATCCACCCAGTTGACCCTGACACTCACCCCCTAGGGGATGGTGGTGCTAGCCCCACCATCCGCCCGACGCGCGTCAGGGAGAGGCGATCGTCGCGATGATGCCGATGATCACGAAGATGGCGAAGAACGCGCCGAAGACGAGCAGCATCTTCTTCTGGCCGTTCTGGGGGTTCGGGTCGAGCACTGGCATACGGCCAGTCTCGCACCCCCCTCCCGCATCGAGCGCGCCGGGGTGAGGCTCAGCGGGTCGCCTCGTCCTCGACCGTGCGGTTGCGTCCCGCGAGGACGCCCACCAGCATCTGCGGGATCATCAGGCCGGTCATGAGCGCGATGGGCAGCCCCCAGCCGCCGCTGTGCTGGTAGAGCACGCCCACCAGGAGCGGACCCGGGATGGAGAGCAGATATCCGGTGCTCTGCGCGAAGGCGGACAGCTGGGCGACGCCGGCGCCCGTCCTGGCCCGCATCCCGACCATCGTGAGGGCCAGCGGAAAGGCGCAGTTGGAGACGCCGAGCAGCAGCGCCCAGGCCCAGGCACCGGCGGCCGGCGCGAAGTACAGGCCGGCGTAGCCCGCCAGACCGCAGACGCCGAGCGCGAGGGCGATCGGGCCCTGGTGCGGCAGCCGGGTGGCCACGCGCGGGATGACGAAGGCCAGCGGCACGCCCATCACCATGGTGACGGCGAGCAGCAGCCCGGCCGTGGACGCGGGCACGCCGGCGTCCCGGAAGATCTGCGGCATCCAGCCCATCGTGATGTAGGCGGCGGTCGCCTGGAGCCCGAAGAAGACGGCGAGCGCCCATGCGGTACGGCTCCGGGTGACACGCAGGGCGACGGGAGGCTCCCCGCGCGCGTGCTCCGGCCGAGCCGTCGACGGCTCGGCCGGCTCCGCGCCCCGCCGGCGTACGAACGGAATCCACGGCAGTACGGCCGCCGCGGCCAGTCCCGCCCACACCGCGAGGCCGGTCTGCCAACTGCCGCCGAGTGTCTCGGTCATGGGCACGGTCACCGCGGCCGCCGTCGCGGTCCCGAGGGCGAGGGCCATCGAGTACAGGCCGGTCATGGAGCCGACGCGGTCCGGGAACCAGTGCTTGACGATGACCGGCATCAGGACGTTGCTGACGGCGATGCCCATGAGGGCGAGGGCGCTGGCGGCCAGGAAGCCGGGGGTGCTCCCGGCGTACGGGCGCAGCAGCAGTCCGGCGGTGATGGCGGCCATGCCGGCGCACACCACCGCGCCGGGGCCGAATCGGCGGGCGAGCCGTGGGGCCATGACGCCGAAGACAGCGAAGCAGAGCGGGGGCACGGAGGTGAGTACTCCGGCCAGGCTGCCGCTCATACCGAGCCCGTCGCGGACCTCCTCGAGGAGGGCGCCGAGGCTGGTGATGGCGGGGCGGAGGTTCAGTGCGGCCAGCACGATGCCGAGTACGAGCAGCCGTGTCGTCCACGCGCGCGTGGAGGGCGTACTGGGCTCGGACGCCTCCGAAGTACGTATGGATGTCGGTGTCGTCGTCCGGGTCTCCTGGCTTGCCATGCCGCCCATCATAGAATCATGGGATGATTGGTTGTCCACCCCCGGGCCGCCCGGCCCCGGCCCTCCCGTGCGAAGGTGTGCCATGCCCCTGAGCCACCCCCGCCGTTCGGCGCTGTCCGAGCAGGTCATCGCGGCGTTGCGGAACCAGATCACCTCGGGCGAGTGGCCGGTCGGCTCCCGGATCCCGACGGAGCCGGAGCTGGTCGAGCAGCTCGGCGTGGCCCGCAACACGGTCCGCGAGGCCGTCCGCGCACTCGCGCACAACGGCCTGCTGGACATCCGCCAGGGCTCCGGCACCTATGTGGTGGCGACCAGCGAGCTGGCCGGCGTGATGCACCGCCGCTTCGCCGACGCCGACCCCCGGCACATCGCCGAGCTGCGCTCCACGCTGGAGTCGGCCGCCGCCAAGCTGGCCGCCGAGCGGCGCACGGAGAAGGACCTCAAGCAGCTGGACGCGCTGCTGGTGCGGCGCGAGGAGGCCTGGGCGTCGGGTGACGCGGAGGCGTTCGTGGCGGCCGACGCGACCTTCCACCTGGCCGTGGTGGCGGCGTCCCACAACGACGTCATGACCGCGATGTACGCGGACCTCGGCGAGGTGCTGCGGGACTGGCTGCGCGAGGACGTGGGCGAGAAGCTGACGCCGGAGACGCACATGGACCACGGGCGCCTGGTCGACGCGATCCGCGCGGGTGACGCGACGACGGCCGCGGCGGAGGCGGCCGGCTATCCGTTCCTGTGCCGTCCGGGGCGCTTCAGCTCTCCCGCCGGTGACTGACCCACACCGAGCCGACCTCTTTCCAGCAGCGGGCGGTCAGCCGCACGGTCTGCGCGGGCTCTGCGTCCACCCAGGAGCCGTCGCTGTCGATGTCCCACCAGCGGGCGCACTCGACGTGCAGGCTCACCCGGTCGGTCTCCGGATACGGGTTGTGGCAGTAGGCGGTCACGTGTGAGCCGGTGAGACGGATCCAGCACTCGGCGCCGTACGGCTCCCGGGGCTCCGTTTCAGCGGCGTGCACGCGCGCGTGGGCCATCACCTCGAGCGGCAGAGGCAGGACGAGTGCGACGGCGACGGTCGTTGAGGCCAGGCGGCGGGACAAGCGCACAAGGGGACCTCCTCGGCCGTACGGGGGAGGGGCTCGCGTGGTGAACGCGTACTTCAGAGTGTGCGTTCGCGGGTCTCCCCCGCCCGGCCGGATGGGCCGAACGGGTGACGCCCCGCTCCCCGCGCGGTGCGGGGAACGGGGCGTCGACGACGTACCGGGAAATCAGGCGCCGATGGCGTGCAGGCCGCCGTCCACGTGGATGATCTCGCCGGTGGTCTTCGGGAACCAGTCGCTCAGCAGGGCGACGATGCCGCGGCCGGCCGGCTCCGGGTCCTTGAGGTCCCACTCCAGCGGGGAGCGGCTGTCCCACACGGAGGCCAGGTCGCTGAAGCCCGGGATGGACTTGGCGGCCATCGAGCCGAGCGGGCCCGCCGAAACGAGGTTGCAGCGGATGTTCTGCTTGCCCAGGTCGCGGGCCATGTAGCGGCTGGTGGCCTCCAGGGCGGCCTTGGCCGGGCCCATCCAGTCGTACTGCGGCCAGGCGTACTGGGCGTCGAAGGTGAGGCCGACGACGGAGCCGCCGTTCTGCATCAGCGGCAGGCAGGCCATGGTCAGCGACTTCAGGGAGTACGCCGAGACGTGCATCGCCGTGGCGACCGACTCGAACGGCGTGTTGAGGAAGTTGCCGCCGAGCGCGTCCTGCGGGGCGAAGCCGATGGAGTGCACGACGCCGTCGAGACCGCCGAGCTCCTCGCCGACGATGTCGGCCAGGCGCCCGAGGTGCTCGTCGTTCGTCACGTCGAGCTCGATGACCTTGGTGGGCTTGGGGAGCTTCTTGGCGATGCGCTCGGTCAGCGTGGGCCGCGGGAAGGCGGTCAGGATGACCTCGGCGCCCTGCTCCTGGGCCAGCTTGGCGGCGTGGAAGGCGATGGAGGCCTCCGTCAGCACACCGGTGATCAGGATGCGCTTGCCCTCGAGAATTCCGCTCATGGTGATCAGTGACCCATTCCCAGTCCGCCGTCAACAGGGATGACGGCTCCAGTGATGTACGAGGCGTCGTCCGAGGCGAGGAACCGCACCGTCGCGGCGATCTCCTCCGGCTGCGCGTAACGACCGAGCGGCACCTGCTTCACGATGCCCTCACGCTGCTCGTCGGTGAGCACCTTGGTCATGTCGGTGTCGACGAAGCCGGGCGCGACGACGTTGAAGGTGATGTTGCGCGAGCCCAGCTCACGGGCGAGGGAGCGCGAGAAGCCGACCAGGGCGGCCTTGGAGGCGGCGTAGTTCGCCTGGCCGGGACCGCCGTACAGCCCGACGACCGAGGAGATGAGCACCACGCGGCCCTTCTTGGCGCGCAGCATGCCGCGGTTGGCGCGCTTGACCACCCGGAAGGTGCCGGTGAGGTTGGTGTCGATGACCGAGGTGAAGTCCTCCTCGGACATGCGCATCAGGAGCTGGTCCTTGGTGATGCCGGCGTTGGCGATCAGAACCTCGACCGGGCCGTGCTCGGCCTCGATCTCCTTGTAGGCCTGCTCCACCTGCTCGGTGTCGGTGATGTCGCACTTGACGGCGAGGAAGCCGGCCGGCGGCTCACCCGAGCGGTATGTGATCGCGACCTTGTCGCCGGCGTCGGCGAACGCGCGGGCGATGGCGAGGCCGATGCCCCGGTTGCCTCCGGTGACGAGAACCGAGCGGCTCAACGGATCACCCTTTCGATAGCGGTCTGATACCCCGCCCGAGCACCTGTGGACAGGCGGCGATGACAGGCGGCTTCTCCGAAAACCTATCGGTCGCGTCCCGCCGTCGGACATTCGGGCACCGACAGTGGCTTACGGGTGTCACTGTCGGGTCCCTACAGAAAGATGCGGACTCCAGCCGGAAACGTGTGGTCCACGGCCCCGCCCGCGCGAAATGATCGGTGCCGACAGGCCACGACAGCAGGGAGACCTCCGTGCCTCATACGATCGATGAAGCCTTCACGGCGCTTCCGCTACGCGCCCTGGCCGACGCGGCGCTGGCACGCGCGCGTGCGCTGGGTGCCGAGCATGCGGACTTCCGGTTCGAGCGGGTGCGCAGCGCGTCCTGGCGCCTGCGGGACGCCAGGCTCGCCGGGTCGTCGGACACCACCGACCTCGGGTACGCGGTGCGGGTCGTGCACGGCGGGACCTGGGGGTTCGCCTCCGGGGTGGATCTGACACTGGACGCCGCCGCCAAGGTCGCGTCGCAGGCCGTGGCGATGGCGAAACTGTCCGCCCAGGTGATCAAGGCGGCCGGGTCGGACGAGCGGGTGGAGCTCGCCGACGAGCCCGTGCACAGCGACAAGACGTGGATCTCGTCGTACGAGATCGACCCGTTCGGCGTACCCGACGAGGAGAAGTCGGGGCTGCTGGCGGACTGGAGCGCGCGGCTGCTGGCGGCGGACGGGGTCAATCACGTCGACGCCTCGCTGCTCACCGTCCACGAGAACAAGTTCTACGCCGACACCGCCGGGACCATGACCACCCAGCAGCGCGTCCGGCTGCACCCGCAGCTGACCGCCGTGTCGGTGGACGAGTCGAGCGGCGAGTTCGACTCCATGCGCACCATCGCGCCGCCCGTGGGACGCGGCTGGGAGTACCTGACGGGCACCGGCTGGGACTGGGAGAGCGAGCTGGAGCAGATCCCGGAGCTGCTCGCCGAGAAGATGCGGGCGCCGAGCGTCGAGGCGGGGCCGTACGACCTCGTCGTCGACCCCTCCAACCTGTGGCTGACCATCCACGAGTCCATCGGCCACGCCACCGAACTGGACCGTGCCCTCGGCTACGAGGCCGCCTACGCCGGCACCTCCTTCGCCACGTTCGACCAGCTCGGCAAGCTCAGGTACGGCTCGGACCTGATGAACGTCACCGGTGACCGCACCGCCGAGCACGGCCTGGCGACCATCGGGTACGACGACGAGGGCGTCGCGGGCCAGTCCTGGGACCTGGTGAAGGACGGCACGCTGGTCGGCTACCAGCTGGACCGGCGGATCGCGAAGCTGACCGGCTTCGACCGGTCCAACGGATGCGCGTTCGCCGACTCCCCCGGGCATGTGCCGGTGCAGCGCATGGCCAACGTGTCGCTGCAGCCGGATCCGGCCGGGATGTCGACCGAGGATCTGATCGGGAGCGTCGACCGCGGTATCTACGTCGTCGGCGACCGGTCCTGGTCGATCGACATGCAGCGCTACAACTTCCAGTTCACCGGGCAGCGGTTCTTCCGGATCGAGAACGGGCGGATCACCGGGCAGCTGCGGGACGTGGCCTACCAGGCGACGACGACCGACTTCTGGGGCTCGATGGCCGCTGTGGGCGGTCCGCAGACCTATGTCCTGGGTGGCGCCTTCAACTGCGGCAAGGCGCAGCCGGGGCAGGTCGCGGCGGTCTCGCACGGGTGCCCCTCGGCCCTCTTCAAGGGAGTCAACATTCTCAACACCACGCAGGAGGCCGGTCGATGAGCGCCCGTACCAACAAGCCGCACGAGATCGTCGAGCGGGCCCTGGAGCTGTCGCGGGCGGACGGGTGCGTCGTCATCGCCGACGAGCAGTCGACCGCCAACCTGCGCTGGGCGGGCAACGCGCTGACCACGAACGGCGTCACGCGCGGGCGGACGCTCACCGTCGTCGCGACGGTCGACGGCAAGGAGGGCACGGCGTCCGGGGTCGTCTCCCGGTCCGCGGTGACCGCCGACGAACTGGAACCGCTGGTCCGGGCCGCCGAGGCAGCCGCGCGCGGGGCCGGGCCCGCCGAGGACGCGCAGCCGCTGGTGACGGACGTACCGGCGTCGCCCGACTTCACGGACGCCCCGGCCGAGACGTCGTCCATCGTGTTCGCCGACTTCGCCCCGGCGCTCGGCGAGGCCTTCGCCCGCGCGCGTGCGGGCGGTCGGGAGCTGTACGGCTTCGCCAACCACGAGCTGGTGTCGACGTACCTGGGCACGTCCACAGGGCTGCGGCTGCGGCACGACCAGCCCAACGGGACGCTGGAGCTGAACGCCAAGTCGCCGGACCGTACGCGCTCGGCGTGGGCGGGGCGCTCCACGCGGGACTTCAAGGACGTGGACCCGACGGCGCTGGACGCCGAGCTGGCCGTACGCCTCGGCTGGGCCGAGCGGCGCCTGGAGCTGCCGGCGGGCCGGTACGAGACGCTGCTGCCGCCGACCGCCGTGGCCGACCTGCTGATCTACCAGTACTGGTCGGCTTCGGGACGGGACGCGGCCGAGGGCCGGACCGTGTTCTCCAAGCCGGGCGGCAGGACGCGCGTCGGCGAGAAGCTGAGCGAGCTGCCGCTGACGCTGCGCAGCGACCCGAACGAGCCGGGCCTGGAGTCCGCGCCGTTCGTGATCGCGCACTCCTCCGGAGGCGACCAGTCGGTGTTCGACAACGGTCTGCCGCTCGCGCCCACCGAGTGGCTGCGCGAGGGCGAGCTGAAGCACCTCACGACCAGTCGGCACAGCGCGGGGCTGACGGGCCTGCCCGTGGCGCCGGCCGCCGACAACCTGATCCTGGACGGCGGCGAGGACCGCTCGCTGGAGGAGATGGTCGCGAACACCGAGCGCGGGCTGCTGCTGACCTGCCTGTGGTACATCCGCGAGGTCGACCCGGCGACGCTGCTGCTCACCGGTCTGACCCGGGACGGGGTGTACCTCGTCGAGAACGGCGAGGTGACCGGCGAGGTCAACAACTTCCGGTTCAACGAGTCGCCGGTGGATCTGCTGGGACGGGCGAGCGAGGCCGGTCGTACGGAGAAGACGCTGCCCAGGGAGTGGGGCGACTACTTCACCAGGGCGGCGATGCCGGCGCTGCGCGTCCCCGATTTCAACATGAGCTCTGTCAGTCAGGGCGTATAACCTCGTAGGCGTTCCCAGTCGGGCTGTCATCCGGCTGGCCGAAGATCACTGAGGAGACACGAGAACCGTGACGGACATCGTCGACGAGCTGAAGTGGCGCGGCGTGATCGCCCTGTCCACTGACGAGGACGCATTGCGCAAGGCGCTCGCGGACGGTCCCGTCACGTTCTATTGCGGTTTCGACCCGACCGCGGCCAGCCTGCACGTCGGCCACCTGGTCCAGGTGCTCACCATGCGCCGCCTCCAGCAGGCGGGCCTGCGCCCGCTGGCGCTGGTCGGCGGCGCGACCGGCCAGATCGGCGACCCGCGCCCGACGGCGGAGCGCACGCTGAACGACCCGGAGACGGTCGCGAACTGGGTGAACCGCCTGCGCGCGCAGATCGAACCCTTCCTGTCCTTCGAGGGCGACAACGCCGCGACGATGGTCAACAACCTGGACTGGACGGCCGGCCTGTCCGCCATCGAGTTCCTGCGCGACATCGGCAAGCACTTCCGCGTCAACAAGATGCTGACCAAGGACTCGGTCGCCCGTCGGCTGCAGTCCGAAGAGGGCATCAGCTACACGGAGTTCAGCTACCAGCTGCTGCAGGGCATGGACTTCCTGGAGCTGTACCGGCGGCACGGCTGCACGCTCCAGCAGGGCGGCAGCGACCAGTGGGGCAACCTCACGGCGGGTCTGGACCTGATCCACCGGCTGGAGCCGCACGCCCATGTGCACGCTCTCGCGACGCCGCTGATGACCAAGTCGGACGGCACCAAGTTCGGCAAGACCGAGGGCGGCGCCATCTGGCTCGACCCGGAGATGACGACGCCGTACGCGTTCTACCAGTTCTGGCTGAACGCGGACGACCGGGACATCTCCACGTACATGCGCATCCTGTCCTTCAAGTCCCGTGCGGAGCTGGAGGAGCTGGAGAAGCAGACGGAGGAGCGCCCGCAGGCCCGTGCCGCGCAGCGTGCGCTGGCCGAGGAGCTGACGACGCTGGTGCACGGTGCCGACCAGACGGCCGCCGTGATCGCCGCGTCCAAGGCCCTCTTCGGCCAGGGCGAGCTGACGGAGCTGGACGACCGGACGCTGGCGGCGGCCCTCTGCGAGGTGCCGCACATCCAGGTCGAGCGGCTCGGCCAGGTCGTCGACCTCTTCGCCGAGGTCGGCCTCGTGGCCAGCAAGTCCGCGGCGCGGCGCACCGTGAAGGAGGGCGGGGCCTACGTGAACAACGTCAAGGTCGCCGGTGAGGACGCGGTGCCCGCGAAGGAGGACCTGCTGCACGGGCGGTGGCTGGTGCTGCGGCGCGGGAAGAAGAACCTGGCGGCGGTCGAGGTCACGGGCGTCTAGCCGAAGTACAGGAACCTGTGTACGACGAAGGGGCGGCTTCCCGCGTGGGAGGCCGCCCCTTCGAGGTCCCCGACCTCATGTCCGCTGCTTGCGCTTGCCCAGCGTGGCCATGTACAGCATGTCGCCCACGTACACGATGATCACCGCGGCCACGATCTGGAAGGCGTGCCGGCTCCAGTCGATGCCGCGGGTCGATTCGACGCCGAACGCGCGCGCGATGGAGTTGCCGACGATCGCGCCGAGGATGCCGAAGATGGTGGTCAGCCAGAGGGGGCTGTGCTGCTTGCCCGGGATGATCGCCTTCGCGAGCAGACCCAGCACGAATCCGACGATGATCGCCCACAACCAGCCCATGGCTGCCTCCTCCTACGGCTCGGTCGAGCCTCCCGCCCAGTCTTGGACCGGCCCTGGTACGCCGCACGCCGGGTACCGCCGTACGCGTTACGCCTGGCGGCGTTCCCCCAGGTGGCAGGGGCCCCGGTCTCGTAGGCGGCGCAGGCGGGGCGTACCGTGGAAGGTGTCCTGGCCCGGGTCCCCGACCAGGGGCGGACGGGTAGGGGCAGGGGGAGAGTCCGATGCGGGCGGATGGTGGAATCTGATGCGGAAGCTGCATGCCGGCGGTAACGCCCAGGTGTTCCGGATCACCGGGGCCCGGGCGGGGCTCCACGACGATGTGCGTGCCCGGCAGCGCCGGTACGTCATCTCCATGTCGGTCCGCACGGTGTCGGTGATCCTCGCCGCCTCGCTGTGGAACGTCCAACGGCACGTCGCGATCGTGGCGTTGGTGCTCGGGGCGGTCCTGCCGTATATCGCGGTGGTGATCGCCAACGCGGGGCGGGAGAATGCGCCGGGTCTGCCGTCGACGTTCGTGAGCGCGCCGATGCGGCCGATGATCGCGCCGCCCCGGACGAATGACGGCTCCGCGGAATCCGTCCCGGAAGATGTCGCGGACGACTCCGCGCCGGGCGCACAAAGCAAACCGGGCGACGGGATGTGATCCTGCGGAGCGTTGTCCTCCGGACATCTCAAGGGGTCGAGTCCGCGCCAAGCTCAGGAAAAGCTCAGATCAATAGTGCTGTTCCGGTGCCGGGCGAGGGGTTACCCATGACATACTTCGTGGACGCTCCGCATCCCCCGTCGGAGCGACGGACCGACGCCGGGCAGCTCCCCCCGTGGCTGCTCGGCGTCGCCTTTTGTGTACGACGGTTTCTTGCAACGGTGAGATGAATCTGTGAGTGACACGCCCATCTGTTCTGCCAAGGGATGCCGTGCCGACGCCGTGTGGGTGCTGGCGTGGAACAACCCGAAGATTCATACGCCGGAGCGGCGGAAGACGTGGCTCGCCTGCGAGGAGCATCGCGAGCATTTGTCGCAGTTTCTTGGGGTGCGGGGGTTTTTGAAGGACGTTGTCCTGCTGACGGAGTGGGAAGCGCCGGACGTTTGAGGGCGCGCCATCCGTCCGGGGCGGTGTGGGACGAATGGCGTATGCGGATCCGTTGTGGTTGCTCGCGCAGTTCCGCGCGCCCCTGAGTTCCGTCAGCCACCGATCGCTGACATGGGCCGGTCCGGCTGGACGAAGCTCGGGTCGTCCAGGCCTGCTCCCGCCTTCTTCCCCCACATCGCCAGGCGCCAGATGCGGGCGATCTCCTCGTCGGGGGCGTCGGAGCGCAGTGCCGCCCGTAGGTCCGTCTCCTCCTGGGCGAACAGGCAGGTGCGTATCTGGCCGTCGGCCGTCAGGCGGGTGCGGTCGCAGGCCGCGCAGAACGGGCGGGTGACCGAGGCGATCACGCCCACCACGTGCGGGCCGCCGTCGACCAGCCAGCGTTCCGCCGGGGCCGAGCCGCGCTTCTCCTCGCCCTCGGCCGTCAGCTCGAAGCGGGTGCGCAGGGAGGTCAGGATGTCGCCGGCGGTGATCATGCCGTCGCGCTTCCAGCCGTGCTGGGCGTCCAGCGGCATCTGCTCGATGAACCGCAGTTCGAAGTCGTGCTCGACCGCCCAGGCCAGCAGGTCCGGGGCCTCGTCGTCGTTCAGACCCGGCATCAGCACCGAGTTGACCTTCACCGGGGTCAGACCCGCCTCGCGGGCGGCGTGCAGGCCCTCGATGACGTCCTTGTGGCGGTCGCGACGGGTGAGGGTCTTGAAGACATCGGGGCGCAGGGTGTCCAGGGAGACATTCACCCGGTCCAGGCCCGCCGCCTTCAGGGCGGACGCCGTGCGCTTCAGCCCGATGCCGTTCGTCGTCAGGGACATCTGGGGGCGGGGCTCCAGGGCCGCGACACGCTCGACTATGCCCACCAGGCCGGGGCGCAGCAGGGGCTCTCCGCCCGTGAAGCGGACCTCCTCGATGCCCAGGGAGGTGACCGCGATGTCGATCAGACGGACGATCTCGTCGTCCGTGAGCAGGTCGGGCTTGGCCAGCCACTGCAAACCCTCCTCGGGCATGCAGTACGTACAGCGCAGATTGCAGCGGTCGGTCAGCGAAACCCTCAGGTCGGTGGCCACCCGGCCGTAGGTGTCGATGAGCACGTGGGCCCCCTCCCTCGGCAAGACCGGATTCAACTTCCTTCACCTGCGAGCCTACGTGACCGCACTGACAGCGACACCGGCCCGATCCCACTACGTACGACGCGGCCGCGTCGTAGGGATCTACGACGCGGCCGCTCGAGGGACGTGCTCAGAGGTGCGTGCTCAGTGGGCGCCGGTGCCGGTCAGGGACCGGACCTCCAGCTCCGCGTACTTGCCGGCGTCGGGCTCCTCCTTGGACAGGACCGTGCCGAGCCAGCCCATGAGGAAGCCGAACGGGATGGAGATGATGCCCGGGTTCTTCAGCGGGAACCAGGCGAAGTCGACGTCCGGGAACATCGCCTTCGGGTCGCCCGAGACGACCGGGGAGAACAGCACCAGACCGACGGCGACGATCAGGCCGCCGTAGATCGACCACAGGGCGCCCTGGGTGGTGAACCGCTTCCAGAACAGGCTGTAGAGGATCGTCGGCAGGTTGGCGGAGGCCGCGACGGCGAAGGCCAGGGCGACCAGGCCGGCGACATTCAGGTCGCGGGCGAGGGCGCCGAGGAGGATGGAGACGGCGCCGATGCCGATGGTGGCGAGGCGCGCGGCCCGGACCTCCTCCTTCTCGGTGGCCTGGCCCTTCCTGATGACGTTCGCGTAGATGTCGTGGGCGAACGACGAGGACGAGGCCAGGGTCAGGCCGGCGACGACGGCGAGGATCGTGGCGAAGGCGACGGCCGAGATGGTGGCGAGCAGGATCGCGCCCCACGCCGAGTCCACGCCGCCCAGATGCAGCGCGAGCAGTGGTGCGGCCGTATTGCCGGACGGGTTCGAGGCGATGATCTCGTCCTGCGAGATGAGCGCCGCGGCGCCGAAGCCGAGGGCGATGGTCATCAGGTAGAAGCCGCCGATGATGCCGATCGCCCAGTTCACGGACTTACGGGCGGCCTTGGCGTTGGGCACCGTGTAGAAGCGGATCAGGATGTGCGGCAGACCCGCGGTGCCGAGGACCAGGGCGATGCCCAGGGAGATGAAGTCCAGCTTGGAGGTGCCGGTCGCGCCGTACTGGAGGCCGGGCTCCAGGAAGGCGGCGCCCTTGCCGCTGTTCTCGGCGGCCTTGCCTAGCAGGTCGGAGATGTTGAAGTTGAACTTCAGCAGCACCAGGAACGTAATCAGGATCGTGCCACCGATCAGCAGCACGGCCTTGACCATCTGGACCCAGGTGGTGCCCTTCATACCGCCGATGGAGACGTACACGATCATCAGGACGCCGACGAGGGCGACGATCAGGATCTTGCCCGCGTCGGTGGTGATGCCGAGCAGCAGCGAGACCAGGACGCCCGCGCCCGCCATCTGGGCCAGCAGGTAGAAGATCGACACGACGATCGTGGAGGTGCCGGCCGCCGTACGGACCGGGCGCTGGCGCATGCGGTAGGCGAGGACGTCACCCATCGTGTAGCGGCCGGAGTTCCGAAGCGGCTCGGCCACCAGGAGCAGGGCGACCAGCCAGGCGACCAGGAAGCCGATGGAGTACAGGAAGCCGTCGTATCCGAAGAGGGCGATGGCGCCCGCGATGCCGAGGAAGGACGCGGCGGACATGTAGTCGCCGGAGACGGCGAGGCCGTTCTGAAAGGCGCTGAACGACCGGCCGCCCGCGTAGAAGTCGGCGGCGTCCTTGGTCTGGCGGCCGGCCCACACGGTGATGAAGAGGGTCGCGATCACGAAGGCCGCGAACAGGGAGATGATCAGCGGCCGGTGCTCGCTGGCCTCGTTGGCGGCGAGCTGTACCTGGGCAATCGCGGGGCTCATGCGCCGCCCTCCATACGGGTCTTGATGGCCTCGGCCTTGGGGTCGAGCTTGGCGCCGGCGTGGCGCGCGTACCACCAGGCGATGAGGAACGTGGTGACGAACTGGGCGATACCGAAGACGAACGCGACGTTGATGTTGCCGAACAGCTTGGTGCCCATGAAGTCGCCCGCGTAGTTGGAGAGCAGGACGTACAGCAGGTACCAGACGATGAAGGCGACGGTCAGCGGGAAGGCGAAGGAGCGGTAGGAGCGGCGCAGTTCACCGAACTCCGCACTCTGCTGCACCTCGGCGAACTCCTCGGTGGTGGGGAGTTTGTGTTCCTCTTTCGAGGGGGGCGGTGCGTCGGTAGCCACGGAGTCTCCTCGCGTTGCGGGCGCTGTTGCGACGGTGGACGGGGACGGGTCGGGGGGTGGGGACGAGTGGGATGCGGGCATGGCGGCTCTGTTCCTAGCGGTGACATGGATCACTTGAGCCGGGTGGCGATGTTAGGGCCACGGCGTGTGATCCGACAGAGGGCTCGATCCTGCTCGCGCCCCCTTCCCAAGGTCACGGCGCCACGCGAGGACCGGTTCAACTCCGAGGGCTTCTTTCCGAAGTCGCCCGGGTGAGTGATTGCTGGCCAGGAGGTTCGGGGGATAGCTTCGCTCCAGCACCACTCGTCATGTACCTGCCCGGGCGCCCATCAGCGTCCGGGCAGGTTCCCGTTCCGGATGATGTGGAGATCCCATGGTTCATCTGCGGTCCAGACGCCGACTCGGCCTCGCCGCATCCCTCGCCCTGTCGCTGACCGCCTCGCTCGGCTTCCTGCCGGCGGCGGCCTCGGCCGCTCCGTTCGCGGAGTCCGGCACGCAGGCCACGGACGCGACCGGCCTGGCGTACGTCGTCAACACCCGCACGGACCGTCGCACGATCGAGTCGGTGAAGAAGGCGATCGCCGCAGCCGGCGGCACCGTCGTGATCGCCTACGAGAAGATCGGCGTGATCGTCGTCCACTCGGCGAACCCCGACTTCGCCAAGGCGATACGCGCGGTGCGCGGTGTGCAGTCGGCGGGCGCGACGCGTACGGCGCCCCTGGCCCCCGCCGGGACGACGGACGAGGGCCCCGCCCAGCCGTTGACGAAGGGCCAGGCCTCGAAGATCGCGCGCGCGTCCGCCGCGGCACAGGACAGCGAGCCGCTCGAGGCCGACCAGTGGGACCTGCGGGCGATCGGCGCCGACAAGGCCGCCCGGATCAACCCGGGCAGTCCGAAGGTCACCGTCGCCGTCATCGACACCGGCGTCGACGACACCCACCCGGACCTGGCACCGAACTTCTCCGCGTCCCAGTCGGCGAACTGCGTCGGCGGCGTCGCGGACACCGGCGCGGGCGCCTGGCGTCCGTACACCGCCGAGGACTACCACGGCACGCACGTCGCGGGTGAGATCGCCGCGGCCCGCAACGGCATCGGCGTCGCGGGTGTCGCGCCCGGCGTGAAGATCTCGGGCATCAAGGTGAGCGACCCGAAGAACGGCCTCTTCTACCCGGAGAGCGTCGTCTGCGCCTTCGTGTTCGCCGCCGACCACGGCGTGGAGATCACGAACAACAGCTACTACGTCGACCCGTGGCTGTACAACTGCATGGACGACCCCGACCAGAAGGCCATCGTCGACTCGGTCAACAGGGCCCAGCTGTACGCCCAGAAGAAGGGCACGCTGCACCTGGCCTCGGCGGGCAACTCCAACCACGACATGGACGCCGACTCGATCGTGGACGAGACCAGCCCCGACGACTCCACGCCGGTCACCCGCACGATCGACCCGCACGAGTGCTTCGACGTGCCGACCCAGCTGCCGGGCGTGGTCACGGTGAGCGCGACGGGCGTGCAGAACGTCAAGTCGTACTACTCGTCCTACGGTTACCGCGTCGTCGACGTCGCTGCGCCGGGCGGCGACCGCAAGTTCCAGATCCCGACGGACACCCCGTCCGCGAACGGCCGCATCCTGTCCACCATGCCGAACGGCGAGTACGGCTGGCTGCAGGGCACGTCCATGGCCTCCCCGCACGCGGCCGGCGTGGCCGCGCTGCTGAAGTCGCGGTACCCGAAGGCGTCTCCGGCCCAGTTGCAGGGGCTGCTGAAGGTCCAGGCGGACAACCCGGGCTGCCCCGAGTCGTACGACCAGGACGGCGACGGCAAGCAGGACGCGGTGTGCGAGGGCGGCGAGCGGTTCAACGGCTTCTACGGGTTCGGCGTCGTCGACGCACTGGACGCCGTTGACTGACCGGATGGGCCGCATGTAGCCGGGCGACCGTCCGGTCAACATGTTGATCGAGTCAACACTGCATAGTGCAGTCATGACAGGAATCAGTACCGCTTGGTCCGCGGTGGGCGGCGATGCCGCCCTCCTCCCCCGTGTGACGACCGTGGTGCGGGAAGGCGCGCTTCACGCGCGTCTTCCCGTACGGGAGTTGGCGCGCGCGTGCGTGGGCGCGTGCGCGCTGGCCGCGGCCGAGCTGGGGGCGCGGCGGGCCGGGCTCGCCGAGGTGCCCGAGGTGCGGCTGGACGACGGGGCGATCGCCACGGCGTTCGTGAGTGAACGCCATCTGCTGGTCGAAGGGCGCGCACCGGTCAACTTCGCGCCGCTGTCGCGGTTCTGGCGCACGGCGGACGGCTGGGTGCGGACCCACGCGAACTATCCGCATCACCGGGCCCGGCTGCTGGCCGCGCTGGGGGTGACGCAGGAGGATCCGGCCGCCGTCGCCGCGGCGCTCGCCGATCGGTCCGCGCACGAGATCGAGGAGTCCGTGTACGCGGCAGGCGGGCTGGCCGTGGCGCTGCGGACGGCCGAGGAATGGGCGGCGCACGCGCAGGCGGCCGCGGTGGCCCGACGGCCGCTCGTGGAGCGTGAACGGCTCGACACGGCACGCGCGCGCGTGCTCCCGCCTCTCGACGGGGCTCCCCTGCTGCCCGCCGCCGGAGTGCGCGTACTGGACCTGACGCGGGTCATCGCGGGCCCCGTCGCCACGCGCACACTCGCGCTGCTCGGCGCGGACGTCCTGCGCCTGGACCCGCCGCGACTGCCCGAACTGGCCGACCAGCACGCCGACACGGGCTTCGGAAAGCGCTCGGCGACCCTGGACCTGGCGGCTGACCGGCGCGTCTTCGAGGAACTGCTCGCGACGGCGGACGTCGTCGTGACCGGGTACCGGCCGGGCGCCCTCGACCGGCTCGGGCTGTCGGCGCGGGAGTTGGCCGAGCGGCGGCCCGGCCTGGTGGTGGCACAGCTGTCGGCATGGGGGGCGTACGGGCCGTGGCGCGAGCGGCGCGGCTTCGACAGCCTCGTGCAGGTCGCCACCGGCATCGCCGCGATCGAGGGGGCCACGACCGACGGAGCATCCGAACGGCCCGGCGCGCTGCCCGCGCAGGCCGTCGACCACGGGACGGGTTATCTGCTGGCGGCGGCCGTACTGCGGGCGCTGACCGAGCGGCAGGAACAGGGGTACGGCCGTTGCGTACGGCTGTCCCTGGCGCGCACGGCGCAGTGGCTGACGAGCGGCATCCGGCCCGGCCCGGAGGGGGAGATGACGTACGACGCGCCGGACGCCTGGCTCGGCGAACAGGACAGCGCGCTCGGGCGACTTCGGTACGCCCTGCCACCTGTGTCGTTCGCGGGCGGTCCCGTCGACTGGGCGCGGCCGCCGGGGGTGTGGGGCGCGGAACCGGCGCGGTGGGTCTGAACCACCGAGGCCCGGTCCCCTCCGCATCGGAGCTGAGCGTGCGGGCCGCCCGAGCCGTACCCCTGGGCGGAATGCCGCACCACCACTTGTTTTCCGGCGCTTGCCCGAATCTGTGATGTTTTGTGAAGCTCTTGAGGTGACATTGACCGAACCCTCCCCCTCCCGATCCGACGGGAGCGCACCGAGACCCCGCCCCGGGGTCGGCCCGGCCGCCGCCGTTCTCGTCCTGGTGGGGCTGGCGGCGCTGATCCCGCTGCTCGGACCGCCGGCCGCGCTGCACGGCACCGGGGAGGCCGCCGCGCCCGGCACCGGTGGGATCGCGCTGCTGCGCACGGTGCTGTTCGCGGCGCTGTGCGTCCCGGTGGGCGAGCTCTTCGTGAGCAGGCTGGCCCGTTCCCTGCCCGGCGCTCCCCGGGCCCTGCCGCGCAGTTGGGCGCCGTACGCGGCCGCCGCCGGTTTCGTCGCCGCCCTCGGTCTGGCCTCGGTCGTGTCCACGGGCAACCTCGTGCCGCACAGCCCCGCCGACCTCGACTTCGGCGGCCTGTACGCGTCGCGCGACGGCAAGCTCGCGCTGGTGGAGGTCAACGCCTTCGCCGTGGCCGGGCTGTGCGCCCTCTCGCGCCGGCCGGCCGCCCAGATCTGGCCGCTGGCCGCGGTGGTGGTCGCCGAGGCACTGCGTGCGCACCCCACGACCGAGTACGGCCCGCTGCTCGGCTCGGGCCTGACGCTCGTGCACCTCGCCTGCGCGTCGCTCTGGGTCGGCGGGCTGCTGTCCGCGCTGCGGACGCTGCGCGGATGGGGCGCAGCGGAGGCGGGTGCGGCCCTGCTCGGCCTCTACGCGCGCGTGGCGGTCGTACTGCTCGCCGCCATCACCGCGACCGGGGTGTGGAGTTCACTGCGCCGGATGCCGTCGGACACGGTCCTGGCGCAGCTGACGGACACGGCGTACGGCCGTGCGCTGCTGGCCAAGGTGATCCTGGTGACGGCCGTGGCCGCGCTCGCCCTGTGGGCACGGATCCGGCTGCGCCGGGCGGCCGACCCGCTGACCGCCTGCGCTCCCGCGCGGGCGGAGGTCTTCGCCCTGGGAGTGGTGGTCGCGCTGTCGGGGCTGCTGACGGCGCTGCCGGTGCCGATCCGTTGGTGAGCCCTTCTCAGGGCCCTCAATCGGCTTCTCCGCGCCCTCAGTTGGTGACCAGGACCTTGAGCGCGGTGCGCTCGTCCATCGCCTTGTAGCCGGCGGGGACGTCCTCCAGGCCGATGGTCATGTCGAATACGGGCGACGGGTCGATCGTGCCGTCCAGGATGTCGGGCAGCAGCTCGGGGATGTACGTGCGGACGGGCGCGACGCCGCCGCGCAGCGCGATGTTCCCGTCGAACATGACACCGAGGTCGAGCCCGGTGCCGCTGCCGTGCGGCACACCGACGAAGCCGACGGCGCCGCCGTCCCGGGTGATGTTGACCGCCGTACGCATTGACTGTTCAGTACCGACTGCCTCAACCACCGCGTGTGCGCCCTGCCCGCGCGTGAGTTCGCGTACGGCTGCGATGGCTTCGTCCCCGCGCGCGGCGACGACGTCGGTGGCGCCGAAGCGGCGCGCGATGTCGGTGCGGACCCGGTGCCGGCCCAGCGCGATGATCCGCTCGGCACCGAGCCGCTTGGCCGCGAGCACCGCGCACAGTCCGACGGCACCGTCCCCGACCACGGCGACCGTGGCGCCCGCGCGGGCTCCGGCGCCGAGGGCGGCGTGGTGGCCGGTGCCCAGGACGTCGGACAGGGTCAGCAGGGCGGACAGCAGGTGGTCGTCGGAGGCCGCGTCCTTGGGGAGCCGGACGAGGGTGGCGTCGGCGTAGGGGACGCGCACGGCCTCGCCCTGGCCGCCGTCGGAGCCGACGGAGCCCCAGAAGCCGCCGTCCTCGCAGGAGGTGGTGAGCCCCTCGCGGCAGTAGTCGCAGACGCCGTCGGACCACATGAAGGGCGCGACTACGAGGTCGCCCCGCCGGACGCCGGTCACCTCGGAGCCGGTCTCCTCGACGACGCCGAGGAACTCGTGGCCGATGCGCTGGCCCGGCTGCCGGCCCGCCTCGCCCCGGTACGCCCACAGGTCGCTGCCGCAGATGCAGGCGCGCAGCACGCGGAGCACGGCGTCGGTGGGCTGCCGCACCACGGCGTCGGGCACGTCCTGCACACGCATGTCGAACGGGGCGTGGATGGTGGTGGCGCGCATGGCGGGGTCCTTCTCGTCTCTTGTCCTGCATGCGCTCGACAAAGGGGTGGTCGAGCGCGCATCTCACCGTACGCCGCGGTCCGGGACGACCGCGCTCCGAGGGCCCCGGAAACCGCGCTGAACTGCGCAAACCCCGTGGCCCTGAGCCGGCCGGGTCGCGGCGCTACACCCCCGCCACGTCCAGCAGCGACCCCGCCGCGTAGGTGACCGCCATGGCCAGCGCGCCGCCCGCCACATTGCGCAGCACCGCTCGCACCGGGGCGGCGGCGCCCAGGCGGGCGCTGCTCCAGCCGGTCAGGGCGAGGGCGGCCAGCACGGAGGCGACGGTGACCGCCAGCCGCCAGTGCGCCGGCGGCAGCACCATCGCGAGCAGCGGCAGCAGCGCCCCCGCCGTGAACGCCAGGAAACTCGCCCACGCCGCGTGCCACGGGTTGGTCAGCGCGTCCGGATCGATACCGAGCTCCACGCGCGCGTGGGCCTTCAGCGCGTCCCGTTCCGTCAACTGGGCGGCCGCCTCCATGGCCACGTCCCGGGTCAGTCCGCGCCGCTCCAGGAGTACCGCCAGCTCCTCCAGTTCCGCCTCCGGCCGCTCCCGCAACTCCCGTTTCTCCAGGGCCAGCGCGGCCTTCTCCGAGTCACGCTGGGTGGAGACCGAGACGTACTCCCCCGCGGCCATGGACATCGACCCGGCGAGCAGCCCGGCCAGCCCGGCCGTGAGCAGCGCCGAGCGGTCGTCCGTCGCGCCGGCCACACCGACGACGAGTCCCGCGGTCGACACGATGCCGTCGTTCGCCCCCAGGACGGCAGCCCGCAGCCAGTTCAGCCGCTCGCCCAGCGCGCCGCCGTGGGCCTCGTCATGCGTTGGTTCGGTCACATGCGGAGGATCGCACCGCGGGGGACATCCCGGACGTACCGACGCACCCGGCCGGACACCGCGGCCATCGGGGCGCGGCAACACGGCGTGCCCGCCGACCGGTTGACGTCCGTGCGTTCGCCGCACTCGAACAGGCGGGCGCGGCAAGGCACCTGACGGTCAGGACTGTCAGTCCCGGCCCGTATCCTCAGTGACCATGCTCGAAGACCGTGCGACCGCAGCGTCCTCCCCCACAGCATGGCCGACCGCGTATCCCCAGGGGTACGCGGTCGTTGACGTGGAGACCACCGGCCTGGCCCGGGACGACCGGATAATCTCCGCGGCCGTCTACCGGCTGGACGCGCGCGGCGAGGTCGAGGACCACTGGTACACGCTGGTCAACCCGGAGCGCGATCCGGGCCCGGTCTGGATCCACGGGCTGACGAGCGATGTGCTCGAATCGGCGCCTCTCTTCACGGACATCGCCGAGGAGTTCTCGGCCCGCCTCGACGGCCGGGTGCTCGTCGCGCACAACGCCGTCTTCGACTGGCAGATGATCGCGCGGGAGTACGCGCGCGCGGAGCGCCAGGCGCCGGTACGGCAGCGGCTGTGCACCATCGCGCTCTCCAAGGAGCTGGGCCTGCCGCTGCCCAACCACAAGCTGGAGTCCCTGGCCGCACACTTCGGCGTCGTGCAGCAGCGCGCGCACCACGCGCTGGACGACGCGCGCGTGCTGGCGGAGGCGTTCCGGCCGAGCCTGCGGGCCGCGGCGGCGGACAGCGTGCGGCTGCCGCTGCAGGAGTGCCGGCCGCTGACCGAGTGGCGGGACGGCGCCGCGCCCCGGATCGGGCAGCAGGCGGGGGGCTACGGCGGTGGCGGTTACGGCGGCTACCGGCCGACCAGTTGGCGTCCGTCCCGGAAGAGGCCCGCCTGCCCCTACCCCAACCCTGGCCGTTACGAAGAGGGCAAAAGACTCAAGCAGGGCATGCGGGTCGCGTTCTCCGGAGACACCTCGATCGAGCGCGACCTCCTGGAGGACCGCGCGACCGAGGCCGGGCTGCATGTGTCGACGAGCCTGTCCCGGCTGACCAGCCTGCTCGTCACGAACGACCCGGACGCCGGCACCTCGAAGGTGGTCAAGGCCCGGCAGTACGGGACGCCGGTGATCGACGAGGCCGCCTTCGGGCAGCTCCTGAGGGATGTGGAACCGGCGTCGGAGCGGTGACCGTACGGACGGGTGATTGCCGCGCGACTCGCCCGCAGCCGTCTCGCCCGGGCCGCGGTGACGGCTCACCCTGTGGCGCATGGCGACATGTGAAGTATGCGGAAACGACTACGGCATGACCTTCGAGGTGCACGCGCAGGGCGCGGTGCACGTCTTCGACTGTTTCTCCTGTGCGATCCACCGCATGGCCCCGGTCTGTGAGCACTGCCGCGTCCAGATCATCGGGCAGGGCGTCGAGGTCGAGGGCCAGTGGTTCTGCGGCGCCCACTGCGCCCGCGCGGAGGGAAAGGTGGGGATCGTCGACAAGGTGTGACCGGCCAGGACCCGTACCCGCCTGAGAACACCCCACGACCGAGTTGTACGGTCGTGGGGTGTACCGCTTCCTGTTGTCCCGGCAGTGGGTGATCCTCACGCTGGTCGCCCTGCTCCTCATCCCCACGATGATCAGGCTGGGCATCTGGCAGATGCACCGCTACGAGGAGCGCAGCGCCCGCAACCAGCTGGTCGCCGACGCGCTGGGCGCGAAGGCGGTGCCCGTGGAGAAGCTGACCTCCCCGGGACACACCATCACCTCCAAGCAGCGGTATCGCACCGTGACCGCCGAGGGGCGGTTCGACACCGACCGGGAAGTCGTCGTCCGGCGGCGCGTCAACGCCGACGAGGAGGTCGGCTTCCACGTCCTGACCCCCTTCGTCCTGACGGACGGCAAGGTGCTGCTGGTCAACCGCGGCTGGATCCCCGCGGACGGGCCCAGCCAGACCGCCTTCCCCAAGATCCCCGCGCCGCCCAGCGGCCGGGTCACCGTCAGCGGGCGGCTGATGCCCGACGAGACGACCGAGGCCAGCGGGATCAAGAACCTCGAGGGGCTGCCCGACCGACAGGTCATGCTGATCAACAGCGAGCAGGAGGCGCGGCGGCTGCACGCCCAGGTGCTGGGCGGCTATGCCGTGCTGACGGCCCCCGAGCCGAAGGGCGACACGCCGGAACTGATCGGGAAGCCCGGTGACGAGAACGCTCCGCTGAACTACGCGTATGCCGTGCAGTGGTGGCTGTTCGCCGCGGGTGTGCCCGTCGGGTGGTGGATTCTGCTGCGCCGTGAGGTCCGCGACCGGGCGAACGCGGCCGCCGCGGAGGAGACGCAGACCGCGCCCGCTCCCGTGTAGCGTCCCGGGCGTGGCGTACGTGATCGGTCGCCGCTGTCACTTCCGGCGGCCGACCGACCGGTCCCGCCAGTAGCGGAAGGCGCGTTCCGGCTCGGGCAGCAGGTCCCACGGGTGGCGGGTCATGTGACGGCCGACGCGCTGGAAGACGGGGCCCGCCTCGGTCGGGCGGTGGGCGCGGGTCAGGGCGAAGGCCAGGACGTTGAGGTCGACGACGGCTTCGGCGTGCGGTGCGGCGCCGGCGGGAACCAGCGGGAGAGGGCCGTGTCGATCTCCCTTGCCGCCCTGGGTTCGTTCCAGTCGCCGCTCGTGCCGAGCGCGTCGCGCCCTGTCCGCCCCTGGCGGTGAGCGACGAGCTCCACCCGGGCCGCGACCGGCAGCAGAGCGATCGGGGAGCCGTGCGGCGCCTGGAAGGCGGCCTGCCAGGCGAAGTCCATCATGTCGGGGACCGTGCCGTGGCCGCGCGGGGACAGGTACCGCAGGAGCAGGTGACAGGCCGTCCGATGCCAGGGCGCGCGGTTGACGGCCTGCGTCCAGACCGGCACCGCGTCCCGCACCGGTACGGCGGCGGCGTGCATCAGGGACAGCAGCGCCAGCCAGGGCGTCGGGTCCTCCGGGCAGGCCGCGGCCGCGCGCGGACACGTCTGCTCGGCCTGGCGGACCGCGGCGTGTCCCTCGGCCGGGGCGCGGGCCGACTGGACGAAGGCCCGCAGGACCAGGGCGTCACCGTCGTCGGGCCGGTCCGCGGCCCATCGCTCGCAGACCACGGCCGACAGGCCCCGGGCGAGGACGGAGACCCGGTGGGCACGGCGGTCCCAGTCGCGTCCGGTGGCGTGCAGCAGTTCGGCCACGGGGCCCCATGCGGGGCTTGTGCGGCCGGCGCCGAGGCCGTGGAGTTGTTGGGTGGGGCGGAGGTCGCGCAGGGTCCTGTGCAGGGGGTCGTCGTCGAGTTCGGGACGGATCAGGAGGGATGTTCGGCGTCTCAGCATCTGGGTGTGTCTCGCCGTGGAGTGTCTGCTTCGGGGGCGGGTGCGGGTTGTTCGTGGTTGCTCGCGCAGTTCCCCGCGCCCCTGGGCGGGTGCACTGCACCTGCCCAGGGGCGTGCCGTGTCAGCAGCAGCGGCTCTGCGGATGCTGCTCGCGGTGCAGGGTGCGCAGTACCTCGTACTCCCGCCGGGTCGGCACCGGGGCCCGGGGGTGACGGCGGCGGTGCCGGTCGCAGTAGCGGTCGTACTCCGCCTCGCCGGTCAGCTCACGCGCGTACCAGCGCAGCGCACCCAGCACCTTCCTCACGGTGCTCATGAGCGTGCCCCGACCAACGGCTCCTCCGAGTGCTCCGGCACGTCGATGCGGGACTCCACGTACGGCGCCTCGGTGGTCGGCAGCGGCTCCCTGGCGCGGACGGCACGGACGCACACCACCGCGCAGTTGACCAGGACCGTGAGGACCAGCAGCAGGAAGACCGCCATGATGACGCCGTCCACCGTGTTGTTGAGCACGATGGTGTGCATGTCGTCCATGTTCGTGGCGCCCGGCAGCAGCTGACCGTCGTCGATGGCCTGCGCGTACTTGTCCCGCAGGGCGAAGAAGCCGATCGCCGGATTGTCCGAGAAGATCTTCTGCCAGCCCGCGGTGAAGGTGACGGCCACGTCCCAGGCCAGCGGGATGCCGGTGACCCAGGCCCAGCGCAGCCTGCCGGACTTGATCAGCACGGTGGTGGTGACGGCCAGGGCCACCGCGGCCAGCAGCTGGTTGGCGATGCCGAACAGCGGGAAGAGCTGCTTGATGCCGCCCAGGGGGTCGGTGACACCGGCGTAGAGGAAGTAGCCCCAGGCGCCGACGACCAGGGCGCTGGTGATCCAGATGCCGGGCTTCCAGGTGACCCGGCCGATCGGCTTCCAGACGTTTCCGAGCATGTCCTGGAGCATGAACCGGCCCACCCGGGTACCGGCGTCCACGGTGGTGAGGATGAACAGGGCCTCGAACATGATCGCGAAGTGGTACCAGAAGGCCTTCATCCCGGCCCCGCCGAACACCCCGGCGAAGATCTCCGACATACCCACGGCCAGCGTGGGCGCACCACCGGAGCGGCCCACCAGCGTCTCCTCCTCGACGGCCTTGGCCGCCGCGGTGAGCTGGTCCGGGGTGATGGTGAAGCCGAGGTTGCTCACGGCCTCCGAGGCGGTGTCCACGGTCGGGCCGAGCAGCGCGGCCGGGGAGTTCATCGCGTAGAACAGGCCCGGTTCCAGCACGCAGGCCGCGATCAGCGCCATGACGGCGACGAAGGACTCCGTGAGCATGGAGCCGTAGCCGATCAGCCGGACCTGGGACTCCTTCTGGATCAGCTTCGGCGTGGTGCCGGAGGAGACCAGGGCGTGGAAGCCGGACAGGGCGCCGCAGGCGATGGTGATGAACAGGAACGGGAACAGCGACCCGGCGAACACCGGTCCGGCGCCCGTCGAGGCGAACTCCGTCACCGGCTCGGCCTTGAGGTTCGGGGCGGCGATCACCACGCCGACGGCCATCAGGGCGATGGTGCCGACCTTCATGAAGGTGGAGAGGTAGTCGCGCGGCGCCAGCAGCATCCACACCGGCAGCACGGAGGCGAAGAAGCCGTAGCCGACCAGGCAGAAGACCAGGGTCTGCGGGCTCCAGACGAAGTACTCGGCGAGCGAGGAGTCCTGGATCCAGCCGCCGCCGAGGATGGCGAGCAGCAGCAGCGCCACCCCGATCAAGCTGGTCTCCACGACCCGGCCGGGCCGCAGATAGCGCATGTAGAAGCCCATGAAGAGGGCGATGGGGATGGTCATGGAGACCGAGAAGGTGCCCCACGGGGACTCCGCCAGCGCGTTGACGACGACCATCGCCAGCACCGCGAGCAGGATGATCATGATGGCGAAGACGCCGATCAGCGCGGCGGCACCGCCCACCTTGCCGATCTCGTCCCGGGCCATCTGCCCCAGGCTCTTGCCGTCCCGGCGCATCGAGAGGAACAGGACGATCATGTCCTGCACCGCGCCGGCGAAGATCACGCCCGCGATGATCCAGATCGTGCCCGGCAGATAGCCCATCTGGGCCGCCAGCACCGGGCCGACCAGCGGGCCGGCGCCGGCGATCGCCGCGAAGTGGTGGCCGAACAGCACCCGCTTGTCGGTGGGGTGGTAGTCGACGCCGTCCTCCAGCCGTTCGGCCGGCGTGGCCCGTGTGTCGTCGACCCGCAGGACCCGCCGGGCGATGAACCGCGAGTAGAAGCGGTAGGCGATCGCATACGACCCGAGGGCCGCCACGACCAGCCAGACGGCCGAGATCTCCTCGCCCCGGGACAGGGCGAGCACGGCCCAGGCGAGGGCGCCGACGAGGGCGACCGCGATCCACAGGGCAACCGACTTCGGCGACATCCGGGATCTGCCCGGCGCCTCGCGACCGGATTCGGGCATGACTGACGTGGGCATGGCGGCTCCTGAACTCAGTGGGCAGAGCGGGTGTGTGGCGGAAAACAGATGTGCGGCGGAACGCAGATGTGCGGCGGGAAGCGGGCGTGCGGCAGAAGCGGAAGAACGGCTCAGCGATCTCGATGCCGATGTCGATCTCGATGTCCGTCTCGATCTCGATTCCGGTCCGTCAGCGCGTACGCCGCGAGCAGGCAGAGGCCGCACCCCGGCACCCAGGCGAGCTGGTACCAGTAGAAGAACAGCGTCCCGGCCAGCCGCGGTTCGGCACCGGCGTACAGGGGGACCCACAGCAGGCCTGCGGCGGGCGCGAGGAGCAGTACGGCGATCGCGACGCGCCGTAGCCGGTGATGACCGGTCCGTGCCATGACCTGCGCTCCTCTCCCGCTCGCTGTCGGTCTGTGCAAGAGTTGCCCACCCCCGGAGACCGGTTGACAGGGAATTTCCGGGAAATTTCCCGCCGGTTTTCTGTCATCCGTTCCGGCCGCTCGCGCAACTCAGACGCGAGGGCACAGGCACACCAAGGACGGTGACCACCCATGGCCGACGGCGCCATGACCGCGACGTTCCTCGCCGTGATCGGCGGAGCGTCGCTGCTCGCCGTCACCGCGCGGCGCCTGAGTCCGAGCGAGCGGCTGCCGTCCCTGGAGGGCTGGGCGCTGGCCGACCGCAGCCTGGGCCCGGTGTGGACCTGGCTGCTGCTCGGCGGCACGATCTTCACCGCGTACACCTTCGCCGCCATACCGGGACTGGCGTACGGCAACGGCGCACCGGCCTTCTTCGCGGTGCCGTACACGGTGATCGTCTGTCCGCTGGCGTTCGTGCTGCTGTCCCGGCTGTGGACCGTGGCCCGCAGGCACGGCTATGTCACGGCGGCCGACTTCGTGCGCGGCCGGTACGGCTCGGCGCCGCTGGCCCTGGTGGTCGCGCTGACCGGGATCCTCGCGACGATGCCGTATCTGGCGTTGCAGCTGCTCGGCATAAGGGCGGTGCTGGCGGCCGGGGGCGTGTATCCGCGGGGTGCGGCCGGTGATCTGGTGATGGTGGCGCTGTTCGCCGGGCTGGCCGTGGCCACGTACCGGCACGGGCTGCGTGCCCCCACCGTCATCTCCGCGCTGAAGGCCGTGGCCGTCTTCGTCTCGCTGACCGCGGTGACCTGGCTGGTCCTCGCCCGGCTCGGCGGCCCGGGTGCCGTCTTCGACGGTGCGGCCGAGCGCCTCGGCGGCCCGGCCCTGCTCCTCGCCCCCGAGCAGCAGCCCGCCTACGCCACCCTCGCCCTCGGCTCCGCGCTGGCCCTGCTGATGTACCCGCACGTGCTCACCGCCGGTTTCGCCGCCGACGGTCCGCGGACGCTGCGCAAGGTCTCGGTCGCGCTGCCCGCCTGGACCGGGCTGCTCGCCCTCTTCGGCTTCCTCGGCATCGCGGCCCTCGCGACGGGCGTGCGCGCCCCCGCGGGCGGCGCCGAGGCGGCCGTACCGATGCTGGTCGACCGGCTGATGCCGGCGCCGCTGGCCGGGCTGGTGTTCGGGGCGATCACCGTGGGGGCGCTGGTGCCGGCGGCGGTGATGTCGATCGCGGCCGCCACGAGCTTCGTACGCAATGTGTACGTCGAGTACGTCCATCCGACGGCCACGCCCAAGCGGCAGGTGCGCATCGCCAAGGCGGTGTCGCTCACCGCGAAGGTGGGCGCGGTGGCGTTCGTGTTCGGGCTGCGCGACCAGGACGCCATCAACCTCCAGCTTCTCGGCGGGGTCTGGATCCTGCAGATCTTCCCGGCCGTCGCGGTGGGCCTGTTCACCGGGCGGCTGCATCCGCGGGCGCTGCTCGCCGGGTGGGGCGTGGGCATGGTGGCGGGGACCTTCATGGTCGTACGGGAAGGGTTCTCGTCGGTCGTGCCCTTGGGCGGCGGGCCCGAGATCTACGCCGGGCTCGCCGCACTGTTCCTCAACCTGACCGTCGCCGTGGCCGGTACCGCGGTGCTCGAACGCCTCGGCGTCCCGCGCGGCGCCGATCTCACCGACCTGCCGTCGCGCCTGAGCGTCAGGCGGCGCCCCGAGACGGGAGCGAACAACCCGTGAGACAGCACCTGAGACGTGAACGTGAAACCGGTGGTGCCGCGGTACCGGCCGTCCCGCTCACCCCCGCGGTGAGCGACCCGGCGGACCTGGAGCGCGAGGCCGGTCTGGCGCGCCTGTTCGAGCTGCACTACTCCTCGATGCTGCGCCTCGCCGTCCTGCTCGGGGCCGACGATCCGGAGAACGTGGTCGCGGAGGCCTACTACCAGATCTACCGGAAGTGGCGGCGGCTGAGGGACATCGAGGCGGCGGAGGCGTATCTGCGCTCCACGGTGTGCAATCTGACGCGGATGCGGATACGGCATCTCCAGGTGGCCCGCAAGCACGTCGAGAAGCCGACGCCGGACGAGGTCGTCGCCTCCGCCGAGAGCACCGCGCTCCTGCACGATGACCAGCGTGTGCTGATCGACGCGCTTCAGCAGCTGCCGGCCCGGCAGCGCGAGGCGCTGGTGCTGCGGCACTGGCTCGGGCTGAAGGAGAGCGAGATCGCGGCGGCGATGGGGATCTCCTGCGGCTCCGTGAAGACCCATACGTCACGCGGCCTCGCCGCCCTGACCCAGGCGATGGAGGCCCGGCGATGACGCATCGAGATGCGACTCCGGCGCATGACACCGGCCCGGACCGCACGGAGCGGGAGCTGCGCGAGGCGCTGTCCGCGCTCGCCGACGGGGTACAGGCGGCGCCCGACGCCTACCGCACGGCGCGCGGCGAGTGGCTGCGCCGGGAACGCCGACGTCGGCTCGTCCTCGCCGTCCTCATCGCGGTCGTGTTCGCCCTGGCCACGCTGATCGGGCTGTGGGTCCTCAACCAGGCCCCGGCGGACCCCGGCGTCATCTTCTCCGGCACCGGCACCGGCATTGGCTCCGCAGCGAGCGAGCCACTGGCCCGGCCTCAGCCGTGACGTGCGGTTCCTCGGCCTGGGCCCTTGGGGCGCCGTTCCCCGGCCCACCCGTGACGCGTCATTGCTCGGGCCGCCCCGGACGCGCCTTCCCGGACCATCCCCGGCCCGGCATTCCCGGGACCCACCCCTGGCATGGCATTCCCCGAGCCACCGCCGACGCGCCGTTCCCCGGCCCACCCTTGGCGCGTTGCTTCCCGGGCTCATGCCCAGCCCGGCATTCCCGGGGCCACCCCTGGCACTCCCCGGATCACCCCTGACGCACCGTCCCCCGGCCCACCCTTGGGGCGCCATTCCTCGGCCCACCCGTGACGCGTCATTCCTTGGGACACCCCTGACGCACCGTCCCCCGGCCCAACCTTGAGGCGCCATTCCTCGGCCCACCCCTGGGACTGCCCGGCCCGCTCCCGACACACCGGTCCCCACCCACCCCTGACGCGCCTTCCCGGACCACCCTTGACGTGCCTTCCCCGACCCATCCCGGCCCGCATTCCCCGACCCATCCGGGCCCGGCATTCCCCGGAGCCATCCCTAGCACTCTCCCCTGCCCACCCTCGACACACCGGTCCCCCTCCCACCCCTGACGTACCTTTCCCGACCCATCCCGCCCGGCGTTCCCCGGGCCACCCCTGGCCCGTCATTCCCCCGGCCACCCCGACACGCCACTCCCCCACCCACTCTCGAAGCATCACTCCCCAAGCCCGGCCCCCCCACCCACGGCCCCACTCCTCAACCCACCGCTCCACACCCCGACGCATCCCTCCCCGGCCCCACCCCCCCCCGACACGCCATCCCTCCGGCCTCCCCCCAACCCATCACTCCCCCGGCCCCACCCCTGATTGCCCCACCGCCCCTTGGGGAACCCGCACTTGCGTGCACCCCCGCATCGAGGACTACGCCCTTATCGGCGACGAGCAGACGGCCGCCCTGGTCGGCAGGGACGGGTCCGTCGACTGGCTGTGTCTGCCCCGGTTCGACTCGGCCGCCTGCTTCGCCAAGCTCCTCGGCGACAAGGACAACGGCCACTGGCGCATCGCCCCCAAGCACACGAAGGGCCCCTGCACCCGGCGCGCCTACCGCCCGGACACCCTGGTGCTGGACACCGAGTGGGAGACCGCCGAGGGGGCGATCCGTGTCACCGACCTGATGCCCCAACGCGACCGCTCCCCCGACCTCGTACGCATCGTGGAGGGGCTGAGCGGCCGGGTCACGGTGCGCAGCAGTCTGCGGCTCCGCTTCGACTACGGCTCGATCGTCCCCTGGGTGCGCAAGTCCCGCGGCCACCGGGTGGCCGTCGCCGGCCCGGACTCGGTCTGGCTGCGCAGCGAACCGGCCGTGCCCACCTGGGGCGAGGACTTCGGTACGCACTCGGAGTTCACGGTCGAGGCCGGTGAGCGGGTCGCGTTCGTCCTCACCTGGCACCCCTCGCACGAGCCGCGCCCGCCGCTCGTCGACCCGTACAAGGCGTTGCACGCCAGCATCCGCGACTGGCAGAAGTGGGTGAGCCGCTGCAACTACGCCGGCCCGTACCGCGACGCCGTCGTCCGTTCCCTGATCACTCTCAAGGCCCTCACCTACCGCCCGACCGGCGGCATCGTCGCGGCCGTCACCACCTCGCTCCCCGAGGAGATCGGCGGCGTCCGCAACTGGGACTACCGCTACTGCTGGCTGCGCGACTCCACCCTCACCCTGAACGTGGGCCTGTCGGCGGGCTACCGGGCGGAGGCGGAGGCCTGGCGCGACTGGCTGCTGCGCGCGGTCGCGGGCGACCCGGCCGACCTGCAGATCATGTACGGCCTGGCGGGCGAGCGACGGCTGCCCGAGTTCGAGGTGCCGTGGCTGTCCGGCTTCGCCGGCTCCGCCCCCGTACGCATCGGCAACGAGGCCGTGGAACAGCTCCAGTTGGACGTCTACGGCGAGGTCATGGACACCCTGGCGCTGGCCCGGGACGCGGGACTGCCCTCCAAGCCGCACATCTGGGCGATCCAGGCCGCCCTCATCGACTGGCTGAACGAGCAGTGGCGGCAGCCCGACGAGGGGCTGTGGGAGGTACGCGGGGGGCGCCGGCACTTCGTGCACTCGAAGGTGATGGTGTGGGTGGCCGCGGACCGGGCGGTGCGCACGCTGGAGATGAACCAGACCCTCGAGGGCGACCTCGCCGGCTGGCGGGAGTTCCGCGACGAGGTGCACCGCGAGGTGTGCGAGAAGGGCTTCGACGCCGAGCGGAACACCTTCACGCAGTACTACGGCTCCCGTGAACTGGACGCCGCGCTCCTGCTCATGCCGCGCGTCGGCTTCCTGCCGCCCGACGACCCGCGCGTCATCGGCACCATCGACGCGATCCGCGCCGAGCTCAGCCACGACGGGTTCCTGCGCCGCTACAGCCAGGAGACGTCCGTCGACGGACTCCCGGGCGGCGAGGGCACGTTCCTGGCCTGCTCGTTCTGGCTCGCGGAGGCGCTGCACATGACGGGGCGTACGCAGGAGGCACGGGAGCTGTTCGACCGGCTGGTGCGCCTCGCCAACGACGTGGGCCTGCTGTCCGAGGAGTACGACCCCGTGGCCGACCGCCAGCTCGGCAACTTCCCGCAGGCCTTCAGCCACATCGGCCTGGTGAACACCGCTCTCGCGCTGTTCGGCGGCGACGGGGCAGGATAGGGCCATGGATCTTGGACTGAGGAACCGGGTGTACGTCGTCACGGGGGCCACCCGTGGACTGGGCAACGCGGCGGCGCGTGAGCTGGTGGCCGACGGGGCGAAGGTCGTCCTGACCGGCCGGGACGAGAAGCGGGTCGCCGCCGTGGCCGCCGAGTTGGGGCCGAACGCCGTCGGGGTGGCCGTCGACAACGCCGATCCGGAGGCTCCGGGGCGGCTCATCGCGGTCGCCCGGGAGGCCTTCGGCAGGTTCGACGGCATCTTCATCAGCGTCGGCGGACCGGCTCCGGGATTTGTCGCCGACAACACGGACGACCAGTGGCAGTCGGCGTTCGAGTCGGTGTTCCTGGGCGCGGTGCGGCTGGCGCGGACCGCGGCGGCCGAACTGGAGGCGGGGGGCGTCATCGGGTTCGTGCTGTCGGGGTCGGTGCACGAGCCGATTCCGGGGCTGACCATTTCCAACGGACTGCGCCCGGGGCTCGCCGGATTCGCCAAGTCCCTCGCGGACGAACTGGGGCCTCGGGACATTCGAGTCGTCGGGTTGCTTCCGGCCCGCATCGATACGGACCGGGTGCGGGAGCTGGACGGATTGTCCGCGGATCCGGAGGCCACTCGGGCCGCGCACGAGGCACGAATTCCGCTGCGTCGTTATGGAACTCCGGAGGAGTTCGGGCGTGCGGCCGCGTTCTTGCTGTCTCCGGCGGCTTCCTATTTGACGGGGATCATGCTGCCGGTGGACGGCGGCATGCGGCACGGGTTCTAACTGACCCTCTCCGCACGGTGTTTGACGCCCTTCAATCGAACCTCCGTCGGCAATTGCGCCAGCCCCGCTGAATTGCGCGCGTGGGCCAGGGCCTGAGTGGTGAGGTCGTTCAGTGCCGTCCCGGGGTCCACGTGCGGTTCCAGCAGGAGGCGTACCCGGGTCTCGGGGGTGCTGCGCCTGCCCGTCAGGTGGACGCGGGCCCGCTGCACGCCCTCGCCGCCCGCCGCCTCGCCCTCCAGGACGTTCTCCAGGGCGCGCCCCCGCAGCAGCGCGCCCTCGCCGTCGCCGGTGTCGACCAGGACCTCGGCGAGGCGGCGCCGGCGCAGGTTCGCGGTCAGCCACCACAGGGCGAGCAGGACCAGGACGGCCAGTACGGCGAGGACGGTCGGCCACCACCAGCCGTCGTCCCGCCAGCGGGTCCGCTCGGCGTCGCTGAGCAGTACGTCGTGCCGGCTGTCGTGGATCCACCAGGACGGCGGGTCCAGCCCGAGTCCCACGGCCAGCACGGACCCCCCGATCACGAGCAGCACCAGCCCGACGATCCCGATCAGCACCCGGTTGACCACCCTGAGCACGGCCCTCACCCCTTCCGTCCGGGCCGCCGCACCCGCACCGACAGCGCGGGCGGGCGGGACAGGCCCAGGCCCCGGATCGCGTCGGCGAGCGTGGCGTCCAGGTCGGCGCGTACGTCGTCCAGGTCGCGGAAGTGCGCGACGGCACGGACATCGGCGCGGGCCCGGCCCATCCGTACCCGTACCGACTGGACGCCGGAGACCTCCATGGCCCGGTCGCGCAGCACGAGGGCGGCGAGATCGCGGTGGAGTCCGGCGCGGACGTCGGGGTGGGTGCGCCGCATCGGCAGGACGGCGCGCAGTCCGGGGGTGGTGGCCAGGACGAGCAGCCACAGGCCGATGACGGCGGCGACACCCGCGCCGACGAGCACCCAGATGTCGTCGAGGGGGCGTGTGGCGAGCTGGTCGGCCAGTTCCCGGCGCCAGCGCATGGCGGGCCGGTCGGCGCGCACGGAGGCGATGTCGTACAGGAAGAAGCCTGCGACGAGGAAGAGCAGGAGCGCCATGATCGCGGCCGGGATCCGGCGTGCCGACCAGAAGCGGCCGTCCTTGCCGCCCTCGCCGTCGAGCGGGGGCGGGGGCTCGTAGTCCGCCGCCGACGCCGACTGGTCGAGGGTGTCGGGGCCGGTCTCCTTCTCGATGACCGGCAGTCGCTGTGTGGTGCCCTCGGAGCCCTGGGACTCGCTCATCGCGTCCTCCCCTGTGCCGTGCCCTGCACGGGCGCCGAGTGCAGCCGCTCCACGTGCACGGCGACCTCCGGCACCTCCATTCCCACCAACGCGCCTACCCGCTCGGCGACGTGTCGACGCACGGCCGCGCAGCGGGCGCCGATGTCGGTGGGGTAGTCGAGTTCGACGTGGACGCGGATCCGGGCGGTCTCGTGCGCGACGACGACGTTGGCGTACTGCCGGGCGGCGTCCGTGACCGACCCCACCGCCTCGCGTGCGGCCTGTGAGGCGACCTTCGCGACGACCCGGTCGGCGATCCGCGTCGCCCCGCGCTCACCGGGCGGGACGGCGGCCGACGGTCGGCGGAACTCCGCGGCCCCCTCGCTCACGGATGTCACCGCCGCCGTTCGTCACGGTGCCGGAAGAAGTCTCCGAGCTCCCAGTCCCCCTCCAGGAACCGCCCGGCGACGAAACCGACGGCGCCCAGGGCCGCCACCAGCAAGAAGGCGCCGAATCCGCCGAAATACCCGGCGAAGCCCAGTGCCATGCCGGCGATCATGCCGACCACGGCCATGCTCATGATGCGCTCCTCAGCTTCTCGGCGACTGCCCGGCCGCCGTGTTGTCCGGTCGCCGGCGCATCACTGGATCCGGCGCTCCGGTTCCTCTTCCTCTTCCTCCGGCAGCTTCACATCACTCACCGCGATGTTGACCTCTACGACTTCGAGGCCGGTCATCCGCTCGACGGCGTTGATCACGTTCTCGCGCACGTACCGGGCCACATCGGCGATCGAGACGCCGTACTCGACGACGATCTCCAGGTCGAGCGCGGCCTGCACCTCGCCGACCTCGGCCTTCACCCCCCGGGTCACCGACTTCGTCCCGCCCGGCACCCGGTCGCGCACGGCCCCGAAGGTCCGCGACAGTCCGCTGCCCATGGCGTGTACGCCGTCCACATCGCGTGCGGCCATCCCGGCGATCTTCTCCACGACGCCGTCCGCGATGGTCGTCCGGCCCCGGGCGCCGGCGTCTCCCCCACCGCGCTTGGTCACCTGGGTCTTGCGGGTGACGGGGGCCTCGCCCTCCGTCCCCCGGTTCTGCTCCGTGGTCTCAGTCATGGCCGTTCGTCCTTTTCGGTTGTTGTCCCCTGACCACGGTAAGCACGGTTGCGCGTTCGCGCGCCGGGGATGCGGCAGGCTGGAGGAATGACAACGGCGGACAGGTGGACGCAAGCAGTCCGGCATCAGCTGGGGCTCGGCAGACTGCTGCCCCTGGGCAGCGCGCGCGACGGAGCGTGGATCTCCGAGCGGGCGGCCGAGGCGGTGCTGCGGCACGCGGCCGAGGACATGCGCGGGGTGCGACTGGACGTGCTCCGGATCGCTCTCACCGACCCCGAGGACACGCACGAGGCCGCCGTACCGCCCCCGCCGAGCGCCCTGCCGCCGGGGCCGCTGAGAGTGACGGCGGACTTCGCGGCGACGTCGGCCGAGCCGCTGCCCGCGACGGCGCAAGGGCTGCGCGGCCTGCTGGCCACCGCGGCCACGGAACGTCTCGGCCTGACGGTGACCGAGGTGGACCTGCGCGTGACGGCCCTGCTCGACGAGGACGAGGGCACCGAGCCCCCTCCCGTGCGGGAGCCCGAGCCGGCGGCGGCCGCGGAGCCGGGGAACCCCGACGAGGAGCGCATCACCGCCGCGGTCCTCGCCGTCCCGGGCGTGGCCCGGCTGACGGGCGCCCTGGGCGGGTTGGGCCGTGCCGTGCACATCGAGGAGCGGCAGGGCGGGACAGCCCTGCCGCGCCGGCATGTGCGCGTGGAGATCTCGGTGCGCGCGGAGCACCGGGCCGTGGAAGTGGCCCGGGAGGTCCGTACGCGGGTGGGGCAGGAGTTGGCTGATCACCCGACGGTGGCCGTACTGGTCACCGCCGTCGGCTGATCAGCGCATGGCTCACTCGCCGAGGCCGGCCAGGTCCCGCAGCCGTCGCGCCTGCGCGGCCCGCTCGGCGCCGCGCTGCTCGTCGTACACGCGATCCACGGCACCACGAAGCAGCGCCTTGGTCTCGATCACGGCATCCCGCGGCGCGGCCACGATGGCCCCCGCCAGATCCCGTACGGCGTCGTCGAGCTGCTCAGCGGGCACCGCGAGGTTGGCGAGCCCGCTGCTCACGGCCTCCTCGGCCAGCACGAACCGGCCCGTGACACAGATCTCCAGCGCGCGGCCGTAACCGACCAGCCCGACCAGCGGATGGGTACCCGTCAGGTCCGGCACCAGCCCGAGGCTGGTCTCACGCATGGCGAACTGCACGTCGTCGGCGACGACGCGCACGTCACAGGCGAGCGCGAGCTGGAAGCCCGCCCCGATGGCATGGCCCTGGACGGCGGCGATGGACACGATGTCGTTGCGCCGCCACCAGGTGAAGCCCTCCTGGAACTCGGCGATGGCAGCGTCGAGTTCACCGTCGCTGCTGCGCGCGAGGTCGATGAAGGAGGGCTCCCCTTCGATCCCGTCAGGCGTGAACATCTGCCGGTCGAGGCCGGCGGAGAAGGACTGGCCCTCTCCACGCAGCACGACGACCCGCACGCTGCCCGGCAGAGCCCGCCCGGCCTCGGCGAGCGTCCGCCACATGGCGGGGCTCTGCGCATTGCGCTTGGCCGGGTTGGTCAGGGTCACCGTGGCGATCGCGCCGTCGACGGTGAGCCGTACGCCGTTCTTGTCGAGCAGGGGAGCGAGTTCCTGGCCGGACGAAGCCATGGGGTGCCTCCGATGAGTGCGGTCATCACGGGATGCCCGGGAGGGCACCCCCTAAGTGACTGCACAGTAACCACCCGGTCAGTCAGCCGACCGACCGGGTGGCCACCATCGAAGCCGATGGGCCGCCCGGGCTCAGGACGATGCGGCCTTCTTGCCCCGCGTCGCCCCGCCACGCCCACGGAGCGTGACGCCCGATTCGCTGAGCATCCGGTGGACGAAGCCATACGAGCGGCCGGTTTCCTCGGCCAGTGCCCGAATGCTCGCACCGGAGTCGTACTTCTTCTTCAGGTCTGCCGCGAGCTTGTCGCGCGCGGCGCCGGTTACCCGGCTGCCCTTCTTCAGAGTCTCGGCCACCCGTGCCTCCTCATGGGAAGTGCGCTCTGGTCTCCTCATGATCACCCCTCCGGGCCTTCATGGCCACCCATTCGGCAAGGTCCGTAAGACATCGTCGTGACGACAGGAGCACATCCCCACAAGCGGAATCTGGAATTCCGTTGAGCGATGCCCGTACGGCCGAACGGGTTATTTCGCGAAGTGCCAGGTCAGGGACGCGAGACGGCCGAGCCCTTGTCGATAAAGGACTCGGCCGTGAAATTGATGTAGTACACACCTCGGTACGAGGAGATCTCACACAGATGATGGATCACCGATGGGCCGAATGATCCATACGCCGGTGATCACGCATTCGATCAAGCCAGGGCGACGAGATCCGCGTAGTCGGCGCCCCACAGGTCCTCGACACCGTCCGGCAGCAGAATGATCCGTTCCGGCTGCAGCGCCTCGACGGCGCCCTCGTCGTGGGTGACGAGCACGACCGCGCCCTTGTACGTGCGCAGCGCGCCGAGGATCTCCTCGCGGCTGGCCGGGTCGAGGTTGTTGGTGGGCTCGTCGAGGAGCAGGACATTCGCCGAGGAGACGACCAGGGTCGCGAGCGCGAGACGGGTCTTCTCACCGCCGGAGAGGACCCCGGCAGGCTTGTCGACGTCGTCACCGGAGAACAGGAACGAGCCGAGCACCTTGCGGACCTCGACGAGGTCCATGTCGGGGGCCGCGGAGCGCATGTTCTCCAGCACCGTGCGCTCGGGGTCGAGGGTCTCGTGCTCCTGGGCGTAGTACCCGAGCTTGAGGCCGTGGCCCTCGATCACCTCGCCGGTGTCGGGCTTCTCGACGCCGCCGAGGAGGCGGAGCAGGGTGGTCTTGCCGGCGCCGTTGAGCCCGAGGATGACGACCCTCGACCCCTTGTCGATGGCCAGGTCGACGTCGGTGAAGATCTCCAGCGAGCCGTACGACTTCGACAGGCCCTCGGCGGTCAGCGGGGTCTTGCCGCAGGGCGCGGGCTCGGGGAAGCGGAGCTTGGCGACCTTGTCGCTCTGGCGCACCGCCTCGAGTCCGGCGAGCAGCCGGTCGGCACGCTTGGCCATGTTCTGCGCGGCGACGGTCTTGGTGGCCTTGGCGCGCATCTTGTCGGCCTGCGAGTGCAGCGCGGCGGCCTTCTTCTCGGCGTTCTGCCGCTCGCGCTTGCGGCGCTTCTCGTCGGCCTCGCGCTGCTGCTGGTAGAGCTTCCAGCCCATGTTGTAGACGTCGATCTGGGCACGGTTGGCGTCCAGGTAGAACACCTTGTTGACGACCGTCTCGACCAGGTCCACGTCGTGGGAGATCACGATGAACCCTCCGCGGTAGGTCTTCAGGTAGTCCCGCAGCCAGACGATCGAGTCGGCGTCGAGGTGGTTGGTCGGCTCGTCGAGCAGCAGGGTGTCCGCGTCGGAGAACAGGATGCGGGCCAGCTCGATACGGCGGCGCTGACCGCCGGAGAGGGTGTGCAGCGGCTGGCCGAGCACCCGGTCGGGCAGGTTGAGCGCGGCGGCGATGGTGGCGGCCTCGGCCTCGGCGGCGTACCCGCCCTTGGTGAGGAACTCCGTCTCCTGGCGCTCGTACTGCTTCAGGGCCTTCTCGCGGGTGGCGCCCTGGCCGTTGGCGATGCGCTGTTCGTTCTCGCGCATCTTGCGGATCAGTACGTCCAGGCCGCGCGCGGACAGGACGCGGTCGCGGGCGAGGACGTCGAGGTCGCCGGTGCGGGGGTCCTGCGGGAGGTAGCCGACCTCGCCGGAGCGGGTGATGTTGCCGCCGGCGGGGATGCCCTCGCCGGCCAGGCACTTGGTGAGGGTGGTCTTGCCGGCGCCGTTGCGGCCGACGAGGCCGATGCGGTCACCCTTGGCGACTCGGAAGGTCGCGGACTCGATGAGGACGCGCGCACCGGCGCGCAGCTCGATACCGGAGGCGGAAATCACGGACAGACTCCAGGGCGGGGTTAAGTGGCGGGATGGGCGGCTGAGGACGTTCCCGCCGTCTAATGCGCGAGGAGAATGGCCATGAGGCCAGTCTAACGGGGCCGTGCAACCACTTTTCGTGGGTCCGGGTGTTCGGGCCGCCGCCGAGCCCCTTCCTCGCGGACTTCGTCGCCGAGCGACCTGCGGTCCGGGGTGATCCGCCCCAGGTCGTGCACGGCGATGAGCTGGGCGGTCCAGGCCGCGCGGGGGCGGGGCCTGGCGAGGAGCAGCGCCCCGCCGTGACGTTCGGCACGTGCGGGCTCGAAGGCACGGCCCTCGCGAGCGGGAAGCACCCGGCGCGGGACGCCGTCGGCGATCCGGTACGCGACGACGCGGCCCGGCGTGACGACCGCGAGCATGCCCGCCCGAGGGGGCGCAGGACGCCGGTGCCGCGCCGTGGGCCGGCAGCCAGTCGCCGGCCGCGGGCAGCGCGCGGTGCCGGCGCACGGAGCGACCGTCGGTGTCGGTGACCATGCCGTCGCCCCAGAGCGTGACGACCTCCACGCGCGCGTGGAGCCGCGCCTGGAGCGAGGTCAGGGGGCGGCGGCCTTCGCGGGTGTGGCGCCACAGGAGGAGGCCGACGCGGGGGTCGTGGGCCTCGATGGCGGCGAGGCGCGTGCGCAGGTGCGCCGGGGCCTGCGGGTGCGGCCGCAGTGGCAGCGGGGTGGCGTGCGGTACGCGTGCGTGGACGGTGAGGTGGTCGCCGTAGGGGGCGGGGCGACGTGGTGGGCGGCGGCGAGGACGGGGAGGACCAGGAGCAGGAGCGACGCGGCCGCGAGGAGGGGGCTCGGAGCGGGGGGGGCGGGGCTGCTCGGTCACCTCGGTCGGCAGGACGATCACCGACGCTCCCTCGGACCCCGTCCCGGGTTCCTCCTGGGCCTCGGCGGCCTGCGGGGCAGCGACTGCACCGCGGCCCGCTTCCGGCGGATCAGCCGCGGAGCGCAGCAGGTTCGGGGCGGACGACTGGGGCGGGCGGTCGGGACACGGCAACTCGCCGGGGCCTTCTCCCCCGTTCGGCCCTCGGGAGGGGCCCGGTGGCCCGACCCGCGGGCCGTTGTCGGTGGTCGCTGCAAGACTGGGCAGCGGGTCGGGATCCGGCATTTCGGCGGCTGTGGACCACAGCGATTGATCACGGGATTGATCACAAAGGGGTGATCGGTATGGCAGGCACGAGCGGTGGGCGTCCGAGCATCTACCCGACGCTGCACTACGTGGACGCGAAGGCGGCGATCAAGCAGCTCACGGAGGCCTTCGGGTTCACGGAACTGGCGGTGTACGAGACCGAGGACGGCAAGATCGCGCATGCGGAACTGGTGCAGGGCAACGGCGCGGTGATGCTCGGTTCGACGGGCACCGGCAGCACCTTCGACAAGCTGATGAAGGACGCGGGCCCGACCGGCGTGTACGTCGTGGTGGACGACGTCGACGCACACCACCGGCGGGCCGTGGAACACGGCGCGGAGATCCTGATGCCCCCGACGGACCAGGACTACGGCTCGCGGGACTACATGGCCCGCGACAGCGAGGGCAACGTGTGGAGCTTCGGCACCTACGCCCCCGCGCTGGGGAACTGAGGCCGGCCCGGCTCAGCTCCCCCCGGTGTGCACCTGGAAGGCGGCGCGGCGCACGGCCTTCGCGAGCGCGGGGTCGGGGTGCGCGGCGGCGAGTGCGACCAGAACCTGCACGGTGCGGGGATGACCGACGGCACGCACCTCGACGAGGAGCGCGGGCACGGTCGGCTGCAGCGCCGACTCCAGGTGCCGTACGAGCATGGGGGCCTCGCCGTGGTCGGCGACGGCGGCGGCGGTGTCGACCCACAGCCAGGTGGCCTCTTCCCGGGTGAGCACCTCGTGGGCGTCCTCGGGGTCGATCCCGTCGTGCTCGGCGAGCCACAGCAGGGCGTACGGCCGCAGGGTCGGCTCGTCGACGACGGCACGTACGTCGGGCTCGGCGGGGGCGCCGACGACGCGCAGCGCCTCGAAGGCGAGGCCGCGCAGGAGGGCGTCGTCGCCGCGGGCGGCGCCGAGGAGTTCGGTGACGGCGCTGCCGACCGGGCGTGCGGCGAGCCAGGCGCGGTATTCGTCGCGGGCGGCGTTGGGGCGGAGCTGGGCGCAGCCGCGGAGCATGTCCTCGGCCGCCTGCTCGATGTTCCCGGCGGGGCTCTGGGCGGCGACGCAGATCTGCTCCAGCTTGACCCAGACCGCCCAGCTGCCGAGCGGGGTGAGGGTGGCCTGGCCGTCGCCGTAGGTGAGGGCGCCGACGGAGGCGAGGGCGTGCAGGGCCCAGTCGAGGAGCGGGGCGAGGGGCGTGTCCGCGGCGGCCGGGTCGGCCATCGGCTCGGGCTGCGGCCCGTAGGGGATCTCGCATCTCTCGGTGCGCAGTTCGGTGACGCGCTGCTCCAGCAGGTCCAGGAGCTGCTCGACGGGGACGGGCCCGGCGGACAGCTGGAGGAAGGAGAGCACCTGCGGCATGGCGGACACGACGTCGGCGACGGCGCCGTGCGCGAGCCGCTCGGGTTCCGGGTGGGCGATCGACCAGGCGTCGAAGAGAGCGACCCAGCCGCGCAGGACGGCGCTGTCGTCGCGGTCCCAGGCGCGCAGTCGCCAGCCGGGCCGCGCGCTGTCGCCGTGCACCTCGACGAGACCGGCGAGCCGGGCGGTGTCCCAGTCCGCGCGCACCTGAGCCACGGTCAGGCCCAGGTCGATCGCGGCCCGTTCGGCGGTCGCGTCGGAGAGGGTGCCCTTGCCGTCGGAGCCGGCACCGTCCCGGCCGGGGCGCAGGGCGGCGTCGGCCCAGTGGGCGACGCGGGCCGCGCTGGCCAGACCGGAGCGAGCCATTCTGGCCAGCTCGGACGGGGCCGGTGTGCCCTCCGGAGGGCGGGGTACGGGGCGCCGTGGGCGTCGCTGGTTCACGGCTCTGGGGGCGGCGGCCAGGGGTCGCGGGCGGACGAGTCGAAGCCTGGAGTCGCGCGGGATACGGGACGTCACGGGTGCAGTCTTCCGGTTGACGGTCCGAAAACCCAAACGGAATGTCACCAGGGGCTACGGGGATGGCCAACGCACGGGGTCCCGTGAGCGGCGAAGGACCGATAACAGGCCAGTGGTACGGGGTTAAACGGAACCTGTGCCACCGGTGCGGGAGCCAGGGGAGGGCGACGTCGGTCGAGCGGCGTCACATGAGCGGTGTCATGAAGCGGCGCAGGGCCTCTTCGTAGAACTCGGGGTCGGCGTTCCACATGGCGGCGTGGGGGGCGTTGCGGACCGTGTGGAGGGCCACCAGGTTGGGGTGGGCGTCGGCGAGCCGGCGGGAGAGGGTCCAGGGGGCCACCCTGTCGCCGGGGCCGTGGAAGATGAGGGTCGGCACCGTGAGGCGGTCGGGCGCACCGTTGCCGGTGGCGCGGTCGGTGTCCAGGCCGGTGCGGCCCTGTGCCGCGCGGACCGCGAGCGGCAGCAGCACACTCGGCGTGTGGCGGGCCCTGGCGAGGGCACGCAGTGTGGCCTCCCAGTTGAGCACCGGGGAGTCCAGGACGAGGCCGGAGACACGCTCACGCAGGCCCGAGTGCGCGGCGGCGCGCAGCGCCATGGTCGCGCCGGTGGACCAGCCGAGCAGGACGAACTGTTCGGCGCCGTACCGCACGGCGTAGCGCATCGCCGCGTCCAGGTCGCGCCACTCGGTCTCGCCGAGGTGGTTCAGTCCGTCCGGCGGGCGGGGTGCGCCGAGGTCGCCGCGGTAGGAGAGGGCGAGGACCGGGAAGTGGCGGCCGTTGAGGAACCGCATGACGTTCATGGCGTGTTCGCGGGTGGTGCCGAGGCCGTGCACCGCGATGACCCAGGTGCTGCGGCTGCCGGGGACGAACCAGGCGGGCAGGGCGCCGAGTTCGCCGGGGATGTCGACGTCGGCGTGGTCGAGACCGAGGGCGGCGCTCGGGTTGCCGACGTACACGTTCGGGGTGAGCCAGACGGTGTCGCCGGGCTTGAAGCTGCCGTGGGTGACGCGCTCCAGGCGGCGTACGACGGTGTCGGCGGAGTGGCTCGCCGCGGGCAGTACGGGGCCGACGACCGCGTGCGAGCCGTCGCCGGAGAGGCCGTAGGTGCCGGGGCGCAGGGAGGCGAGGTCGCGGGTGAGGGCGATCTGGCCGGCGGCCGTGGCGTGCACGGTGAGCCGGGGTTCGGTGGGCAGGGGGCGGCCGGCGGGCGCGGTCAGCGCGGCTCCGCTGGCGAATCGGCCGGCCGCCACGGTGGCGGCGCCGGCGGCCAGGGCCACGGTGACGGCGGCGGCCGTCGCTTTGACAGTGCGCACGTGTTCCAGTGTCCGGGCGGACGGGAGGAGCGGCCAGTGGGAGGGCGGGTTTGGGTGAGGTTCCGCCTGTCTCGCCCCCGCCGCCCCTACCCGTCCCGTCCCTGGGGGCTGCCGCCCCCATACCCCCGCTTCGGCCCTGAACGGGCCTCGTCCTCAAACTCCCCCAGAGGGGGCCCACCCCCAACGGGCTGGAATGCCTGGGCCTGCGTCCAAGTGCGCCAGCACCCCTCACCCCCGTTGCCCATACCCCCGCAGCCGCTCCCCCGCCTCCGCCACCTGCTCCTCCGACAGCAGTGTCGGTGCGAGTCCCGGTACCGAGGACGCCGTGAGCCACAGGCGGCACATCCACTCCAGCTGGGCCGTACGGTCGTAGGCCTGGTCCAGGGTCGCGCCGTAGCCGATCGTGCCGTGGTTCTGGAGGAGGCAGGCGGTGCGGCCGGTGAGCGCCCGGAGCATGTTCTCGGCCAACTCCTGGGTGCCGTACGTCGCATACGGGGCGACTCGGACGGGTCCGCCGAGGCCGCCGGCCATGTAGTGGATCAGCGGGAGCTCGGGAACCAGGGTCGAGACGGCCGTCGCGTGGACCGCGTGGGTGTGGACGACGGCACGGGCGTCCGTGGCCCGGTAGACGGCCAGATGCATGGGCAGCTCGCTCGTCGGCACCAGCGACCCCAGCACCTGCCTGCCGTCCAGGTCGACCCCCGTCACATCGTCCGGCGTCAGGCGGTCGTACGGCACTCCCGACGGGGTGACCAGCACCGTGTCACCGACCCGCACCGAGACGTTCCCGGACGTGCCGACGACCAGCCCGTCGGACACGGTGCGCCGCGCCGTCGCCACGAGGGCCTCCCAGGCCTCCGTCTCCTCGGGCCGCGCACTCCTGCCCCACGGCTCCCCCACTTCCTGTGCGCCCTCCCGCGCATCCCGCGCTTCCCGATCGCCCCGCTGGTCCCGCCGCTCCTCAGCCATGCGGCGATCCTGCCAGGCGCGACCCCGAGACGGTCTCAAGTCGCCGACGGGCCGGGGCACTTTAGGGCGGAATGCAGGCATCCGGAAGATGACATATCAGGATGAATCCCCCTCTCTCCGGCTTGGCCTGAGATCGATCGGCTTTCAACGGCCCTCCAGTAATCTCTGGGAGATTTGTCGCGCACGTCGCCATTCCGGGGGGAAATATGGCTCGTGATCACAAACCGTCCCGTCACCGCTCCCGCCTCGTAGCGGCATCCGTGGCCGCACTCGCGCTGGGGGGAACCGCACTCGCCGAGATCCCGGCGATGGCAGCCGGCAAGCCCAAGGGGCACGACGTCTCTTCCCATCAGAAGAACGTCAACTGGCAGAGCTCGAAGGCGAAGGGCGCGCGGTTCGTCTACGTCAAGGCGACCGAGTCCCACACCTACCGCAACCCGTACTTCGACCAGCAGTACAACGGCTCCCGCAACGCGGGCCTGATCCGCGGCGCGTACCACTTCGCCCTGCCGAACAAGTCGGCCGGCAGGACGCAGGCGCAGCACTTCGTGCGCAACGGCGGCGGCTGGACGTCGGACGGCTGGACTCTGCCGCCCGCGCTCGACATCGAATACAACCCGTACAGCAAGCACAAGTGCTACGGACTGAGCAAGGCCAAGATGGTCAACTGGATCCAGTCCTTCAGCAACGAGGTGAAGCGGCTCACCGGCCGCCGTCCGGTGATCTACACCACCACCCACTGGTGGAACACGTGCACCGGCGCCAGCCGCGCCTTCGCCTCGAATCACGCGCTGTGGATAGCCCGCTACAACTCCTCCAGCGCGGGGGCACTGCCGGCGGGATGGCAGTTCTGGACCATCTGGCAGTACGACAACGGCGGCAGCCTGCCGGGTGATCAAAATCTCTTCAACGGGTCCATGACCCAGCTGCGGAAGTTCGCCCGGGGCTACTAGCCCTGCGGCGCCTGGGCCGCGCGCCATCCGGCGGAAGGGGGACCCTCTCCCGTTGGGGAAAGCCCTCCCTCCCGGACACCGTGCGGCCTGCCCCAGTTCACCTTCCGTTCATCCAGGTTACCTACGTTCGTCCGGCCAATGACCTCGAACGATTGCCTGGGTAAATGGAAAACTTCTCGCTGATCCTCGCGATTGTGGTGGTAACCGCACTCGCGTTCGATTTCACGAACGGTTTCCACGACACCGCCAACGCGATGGCCACGACCATCTCGACCGGTGCGCTCAAGCCCAAGGTCGCGGTGGCCATGTCCGCCGTACTGAACCTTGTCGGCGCCTTCCTCTCCGTGGAGGTCGCCAACACGATCTCCAAAGGTCTCGTGGACGAGACCGGCATCCGTCCCGAAGTCATATTCGCCGCGCTGGTCGGCGCGATCCTCTGGAACCTGCTGACCTGGCTGGTCGGACTGCCGTCCAGCTCCTCGCACGCCCTGATGGGCGGCCTGATCGGCGCCACCATCGCCTCCGCCGGTGTCGGCGCGGTCCACGGCGACGTCCTGGTGACCAAGGTCCTGATCCCGGCGATCGCCGCCCCGCTGGTCGCGGGCATCGCCGCGCTGCTGGCCACCCGCCTGACGTACAGCCTCGGCAAGAAGGCGGACGGCAACGCCTCCAAGAAGGGCTACCGCGCCGGCCAGATCGCCTCCGCCGGCCTGGTCTCCCTCGCCCACGGCACCAACGACGCGCAGAAGACGATGGGCATCATCACCCTCGCCCTGGTCGCCGGCGGCACCCTCGCCCCCGACTCCGACCCGCCCATGTGGGTCATCCTCTCCGCGGGCGTGGCCATCGCGCTCGGTACCTACCTCGGCGGCTGGCGCATCATCCGCACCATGGGCAAGGGCCTGACCGACCTCCAGCCGCAGCAGGGCTTCGCCGCCCAGACCAGCGCCGCGACGGTCATCCTGGCCTCCTCCCACCTCGGCTTCTCCCTCTCCACCACGCACTCCGTCTCCGGCGCGGTGATGGGCGCGGGCCTCGGCCGCAAGGGCGGCGTGGTCCGCTGGTCGACGGCCACCCGCATGTTCGTCGCCTGGGGCCTGACGCTCCCGGCCGCGGCCCTGGTCGGCGCGCTCGCCGAGTACGTGACCGGCTTCGGTGCCTGGGGCACCGCCCTCGTCGCGGTCTTCCTGGTCACCTCCAGCGCCGCGATCTGGAAGATCTCCCGCCGCGAGGTCGTCGACCACACGAACGTCAACGAGACCGACGAGCCGGCCGGCGTGGTGACCACCGCCATCGCCGCGGTGACCCCGCCGCCGGCGGGCACGGCGACCGAGGACCTGTCGGCCACGATTCCGGCCCCCGCCTCCGAGGCAGCGCCTTCGCAGGCCACCGTCTGATCCCCGCCCGGTTACTCGACCCATCTCCTCAGGAAGTAGCAGCATGAAGATCGACTGGGCAGCTCTCGGCTCCGTCTTCGGCGTCAGTCTCGTGGTCACCGTGGCCCTGGTGGGCCTGTTCACCCTCGGCATCGCGGGCCTGTCCCGCCAGGAGAAGGCCTCCGCGCAGGGGGGCTCGGCCGCGCTCGCGGTGACGGGGGCGTATGCGTGCTTCGCGGCGTGCGCGGCTGCCGTGGGGTACGGGATCTATCTGATCGTGGCCTGACGCACAGCGCGCGAGAACACCTGAGGTGCGGGACGGAACACCGTCCCGCACCTCACGTCTGTGTGGGCCTTCGCACACTCTCCCGTCGCAGGTCAAAGGCAAGTTGACGCCCCTTCCAACCCCATGGTGGACTGCCGGAGCCATATACGGCGGCAGGAGAGGAAGCCGGTGTGAATCCGGCGCGGTCCCGCCACTGTCACCGGGGTAGATAGCCCCGGGAGCCAGGAACTCTCGCCGCCGGTCTCGTCGTACCAGGGCGTGGACACCCTGAGTGAGGACATAACGCGATGCTCGCCTGCCGATCGACATGCAGTGTCGGACCCTCGTCTGAACCCACGGTCGGCTGACCCCGATGCGTGCCGATCGCGTCTTCGCGTACGGCGCCGCCGCCGGACTTCTCGGTGATCTGCTGCTCGGCGATCCGCGTCGTGGGCATCCGGTCGCCGCGTTCGGACGGGCCGCGGGGGCCGTGGAGAAGGTGGCGTGGCGGGATCACCGGGGGTGGGGCGCGCTGCACACCGCCGTGTGTGCGGGGGGTGCCGTGGCGCTCGGTGCCGTGGCGCAGCGAGTCGTGCGTCCGTCCCGTACCGCCTCTGTCGCGCTGACCGCCGCCGCCACCTGGGCCGTTGTCGGCGGGACCTCGCTCGCGCGCGAGGCCCGGGTCATCGGGCGTGCGCTGGAGGCAGGGGACGTCGAGGGGGCCCGGGAACGGCTGCCGCATCTGTGCGGGCGGGATCCGCAGGCGCTGGATGCGGACGGGATCGCGCGGGCCGTCGTGGAGTCCGTCGCCGAGAACACCTCCGACGCGGTGGTGGGGGCGCTCGTGTGGGGCGCCGTCGGCGGGGTGCCGGGGCTGCTCGGGTTCCGGGCCGTCAACACGCTGGACGCCATGGTGGGGCACAGGTCGCCCCGGTTTCGGCGGTACGGGTGGGCCTCGGCGCGCCTCGACGACGTGGCCGGGTGGCCGGGGGCGCGGCTCACCGCCGTACTCGCGACGGTCGCCGGGCGCGATCCCCGGGGCGCCGTACGGGCCTGGCGCGCCGACGCCGGCAAGCATCCGAGCCCCAACGCCGGGCCCGTGGAGGCCTCGTTCGCGGGGGCGCTCGGGGTTCGGCTGGGCGGGACCCTGTCGTACGGCGGGCGGGTCGAGCACCGGCCCGTCCTCAACGGGGCGGGACGTACCGTCGCCGTCCACGACATCGAGCGGGCCATACGGCTGTCCAGGCGCGTCAGTTGGCTGGCTCTCGGCGCCTGTGTCGCCGCGCGCCGCATCGTGAAGGGGCGTACGTCATGACGGGCGGTGGGCTTCTCGTCGCCGGCACCACCTCCGACGCAGGCAAGAGCGTCGTCACCGCCGGGATCTGCCGGTGGCTGGTGCGGCAAGGGGTCAAGGTCGCGCCGTTCAAGGCGCAGAACATGTCCCTCAATTCGTTCGTCACGCGCGAGGGTGCCGAGATCGGGCGGGCTCAGGCCATGCAGGCGCAGGCCTGTCGCGTCGAGCCGACCGCGCTGATGAATCCCGTGCTGCTCAAGCCCGGTGGCGAGCAGAGCAGTCAGGTCGTGCTGCTCGGGAAGCCGGTCGGTGAACTGAGTGCGCGCGGCTATCACGGGGGGCGGCAGCAGAAGCTGCTCGGGACCGTCCTGGAGTGCCTCGCCGAACTGCGGGGCACTTATGACGCGGTGATCTGTGAGGGGGCGGGGAGTCCGGCTGAGATCAACCTCAGGCGGACCGACATCGTGAACATGGGCATCGCCCGCAATGCCGGGCTGCCCGTGCTGGTGGTGGGTGACATCGACCGCGGCGGCGTCTTCGCCTCCTTCTTCGGGACCGTCGCCCTCCTCTCCCCGGAGGACCAGGCGCTCGTCGCCGGGTTCCTGGTGAACAAGTTCCGGGGGGACGTGACGCTCCTCGAACCCGGGATCGACATGCTGCACGGACTGACCGGGCGGCACACCTACGGCGTCCTCCCCTTCCGACACGGCCTCGGCATCGACGAGGAGGACGGGCTCCGGGTCTCCCTGCGCGGCACCGTGCGCGAGTCGAACGTCGCCCCGCCCGTCGGGGAGGACGTGCTCCGGGTCGCCGTGTGCGCCATCCCCCTGATGTCCAACTTCACCGACGTGGACGCCCTCGCCGCCGAACCGGGCGTCGTCGTGCGGTTCGTGGACCGGCCCGAGGAGCTCGCCGACGCCGACCTCGTCGTCATTCCGGGGACCCGGGGGACGGTGCGTGCCCTGGAGTGGCTGCGGGAGCGGGGGCTTGCAGAGGCCATCGGGCGCAGGGTCGCCGAAGGGCGGCCCGTCCTCGGTATCTGCGGTGGCTTCCAGATCCTCGGCGAGCACATCGAGGACGAGGTCGAGAGCCGGCGCGGGCATGTCGAAGGGCTCGGCATCCTGCCCGTCCGCGTCCGGTTCGCCCGCGAGAAGACCCTCACCCGGCCCGTCGGCGAGGCCCTCGGGGAACCCGTCGAGGGGTACGAGATCCATCACGGCGTCGCCGACATAGCCGGGGGAGATGCCTTCATCTCTGATGACCAAGGACACAGCCTGGACGGCTGCCGGGTCGGGCAGACCTGGGGCACGCACTGGCACGGCTCCCTGGAGTCGGACCGTTTCCGGCGGGCCTTCCTGCGCGAGGTGGCGGCCGCCGCGGGCCGTCGCTTCGTGCCGGCCCCCGACACCTCTTTCGCCGCGCTGCGCGAGGAACAGCTCGACCGGCTCGGCGATCTGATCGAACAGCACGCGGACACGGACGCGCTCTGGCGGCTCATCGAGTCGGGCGCGCCGCAAGGACTGCCTTTCATTCCACCGGGAGCGCCCGCATGAGCACTGTGTTGTTGTTGTCGACCGCCGACACGGATCTGCTGGCGGCCAGGGCCGCCTCCGGTGCCGACTACCGGATCGGCAACCCGACCCGCCTCGACGTCGAGGCCGAGCTGCCCGCGCTGCTCGACGGGGCGGACATCGCCGTCGTACGGCTGCTGGGCGGCAAGCGGGCCTGGGAGGACGGGCTCGCAGGGCTCAGGGCGTCGGGCATCCCGACCGTGCTGCTCGGCGGCGAGGCCGTGCCGGACGCGGAGTTGATGGCCGAGTCGTCCGTGCCGGCCGGTGTCGTGGCCGAGGCGCTGAAGTATCTGGTCGAGGGCGGCCCCGCCAACCTCACCGAGCTCGCCCGGTTCCTCTCCGACACCGTGCTGCTGACCGGCGAGGGGTTCGTCGAGCCGCAGAAGATGCCGGAGTACGGCGTCCACGGCGACCGTACGGTCCAGGAAGGCCGTCCGACCGTGGGCGTGCTCTTCTACCGGGCCCATGAACTCAGCGGCAACACCGCCTTCGTGGACACCCTGTGCGATGCCGTCGAGGCACACGGCGCCAACGCCCTTCCCGTGTACTGCGGTTCGCTGCGCGGGGCGGACGCCGAGCTGTACGAGATCCTCGGGAAGGCCGACGCCCTCGTCGCCACTGTCCTCGCCGCCGGCGGCACGCACGCCTCGCAGGCCTCGGCGGGCGGTGACGAGGAGGCGTGGGACATCGGCCGGCTCGCCGAGCTCGACGTGCCCGTGCTGCAGGGGCTGTGCCTGACGTCCTCCAAGGGCGCCTGGGACGAGTCCGACGCCGCCCTCTCCCCCATGGACGCGGCGATGCAGGTCGCGATCCCCGAGTTCGACGGCCGCCTGATCACCGTCCCGTTCTCCTTCAAGGAGCAGGGCCCGGACGACGTCCCGGTCTATGTCGCCGACCCCGAGCGGGCCGGGCGCGTCGCCGGAATCGCCGTACGGCACGCGCAGTTGAAGCACAAGGCGAACGCGGACAAAAAGCTCGCGCTCGTCTTCACCGCCTACCCGACCAAGCACTCGCGCGTCGGCAACGCGGTCGGCCTCGACACGCCCGCGTCGGCGGTACGGGTGCTGGACGCGCTCAAGCAGGCCGGGTACGGCGTCACCGAGTACCCCGCAGGCGGCGACGAGTTGATCCACCGCCTCATCGAGGCCGGCGGGCACGACGTCGAGTGGCTCACCGAGGAGCAGCTGGCGTCCGCGCCCGCGCGCGTGCCGCTGGCCGACTACCAGGCCTGGTTCGACAAGCTCGACCCGGAGCTGCGGGAGGCGATGCTGGAGGCGTGGGGCGAGCCGCCGGGGTCCCTCTACGTCGACGGGGACGACATCGTCCTCGCCTCCCTCCGGTTCGGGAACGTCGTCGTGATGATCCAGCCGCCGCGCGGCTTCGGTGAGAACCCGATCGCGATCTACCACGACCCGGACATGCCGCCGTCGCACCACTACATGGCGGCCTACCGGTGGCTGGACAACTCGTTCGGCGCCGACGCGATCGTGCACATGGGCAAGCACGGCACGATGGAGTGGCTGCCGGGCAAGGGACTGGGGCTCAGCGGCGGGTGCGCTCCGGACGCCGTACTCGGTGACCTGCCCCTGATCTACCCGTTCATCGTCAACGACCCCGGCGAGGGCACCCAGGCCAAGCGCCGCGGGCACGCCACCGTCGTCGACCACCTCGTGCCGCCGATGGCACGCGCCGACACCTACGGCGACCTGGCCAAGCTGGAGCAGCTCCTCGACGAGTACGCGCTCGTCTCCGACCTGGACCCGACGAAGGCGCCGGCCGTGCGCGCGCAGATCTGGACGCTGGTCAAGGCGGCCGAGCTGCACAACGACCTGCATGTCGACGAGCAGCCGGACGACGACGACTTCGACGAGTTCGTCATGCACATCGACGGCTATCTGTGCGAGATCAAGGACGTGCAGATCCGCGACGGTCTGCACATCCTCGGCGGCGGTCCGGTCGGTGAGCCGCGCGTGAACCTGGTGCTCGCCGTGCTGCGCGCCTCGCAAGTGTGGGGCGGGCAGGCGAACGCGCTGCCGGGGCTCAGGGCGGCGCTGGCCGCTCACTTCGGGCTGGTCGAGAAGGAGCTGCTCGCCGAACCGGGCGCGCCGGTGAAGGTTCCGGTCGAGCTGAGCGACCTCGTCGAGGGCCCGTCCCGTACGGCCGCCGACGCGATCGACCTGCTGGAGCAGCTGTGCCGGCGGATCGCGGAGGGGATGGAGGAGCGCGACTGGGCGGTCACGGAGGTCCGTACGCTCGTCCGTGACGTCCTCGGCACCGAACTCCCCGACGCGCTGGCCGTGTTGGAGTTCGCCTGCACCGAGGTCGTGCCGCGCCTCGCCCGCACCACCGACGAGATCGGCCACATCCTCAAGGCGCTCGACGGCGGTTACGTCCCGGCGGGCCCGTCCGGTTCGCCGACGCGCGGACTGGTCAACGTCCTGCCGACCGGCCGGAACTTCTACTCCGTCGACCCCAAGGCCATCCCGTCCAGGCTGAGCTGGGAGGTCGGGCAGGCGCTCGCGGACTCGCTGGTGCAGCGGTATCTGCAGGACACCGGCGAGTTCCCGCAGTCCGTCGGCCTGACGGTCTGGGGCACCTCGGCCATGCGGACCCAGGGCGACGACATCGCCGAGATCCTCGCGCTGCTGGGCTGCCGCCCGGTGTGGGACGACGCCTCGCGCCGGGTGACCGGCTTCGAGGTCATCGGTCTGGAGGAACTGGGGCGCCCGCGCATCGACGTCACGGTGCGCATCTCGGGGTTCTTCCGGGACGCCTTCCCGCATGTCGTCGGCCTCATCGACGACGCCGTCCGCAAGGTCGCCGAGCTGGACGAGCCCGCCGAGCGGAACTTCGTGAAGGCCCACGCCGACGAGGACACCGCCGGGCACGGCGACCGGCGGCGCGCGACGGCCCGTATCTTCGGCTCGAAGCCGGGGGCGTACGGCGCCGGTCTGCTGCCGCTGATCGACGCCCGCAACTGGCGCTCGGACGCCGACCTGGCCGAGGTGTACGCCGTCTGGGGCGGCTACGCCTACGGGCGCGGGCTCGACGGGCGGGCGGCGCGCGGGGACATGGAGACCGCGTTCAAGCGGATCGCCGTCGCCGCGAAGAACGTCGACACGCGCGAGCACGACCTCGTCGACGCCGACGACTACTTCCAGTACCACGGCGGCATGGTCGCCATGGTGCGGCACCTGACGGGCGCCAACCCCGAGGCGTACGTGGGTGACAGCGCCACCCCGGACCAGGTGAAGACCCGCACGCTCGGCGAGGAGACCCACCGTGTCTTCCGCGCCCGCGTGGTCAACCCGCGCTGGATGGCGGCCATGCGCCGGCACGGCTACAAGGGCGCCTTCGAGATGGCCGCGACCGTGGACTACCTCTTCGGGTACGACGCCACGGCCGGGGTCGTCGACGACTGGATGTACGAGAAGCTGTCGGCCGAGTACGTCTTCGACGCCGAGAACCGGGACTTCATGAAGAAGTCCAACCCGTGGGCGCTGCGCGGCATCACCGAGCGGCTGCTGGAGGCCGCCGACCGCGGGCTGTGGGCCGAGCCGGACGCGGACACGCTGGAGCGGCTGCGCGCCACGTACCTGGAGCTGGAAGGCGACCTGGAGGGTGACGAGAAGTGAGCACCCCCTTCCCCTTTACGGCCGTTGTCGGCCAGGACGATCTGCGGCTCGCGCTGCTGCTGAACGCCGTGTCGCCCGCGGTGGGCGGTGTGCTGGTGCGCGGCGAGAAGGGCACCGCCAAGTCGACGGCCGTGCGCGCGCTGTCGGCGCTGATGCCCGAGGTGCCGGTGATCGCCGGATGCCGCTTCTCCTGCGACCCGGGCACCCCCGACCCGGCGTGCCCGGACGGGCCGCACGAGACGGGTGCGGGCACCGCTCGCCCCGCCCGCATGGTCGAACTCCCCGTCGGCGCCTCCGAGGACCGCCTGGTCGGCGCGCTGGACATCGAGCGCGCGCTGGCCGAGGGCGTCAAGGCCTTCGAGCCGGGGCTGCTCGCCGACGCCCACCGCGGGATCCTGTACGTCGACGAGGTCAACCTGCTCCACGACCACCTCGTCGACCTGCTCCTGGACGCGGCGGCGATGGGCGCGTCGTACGTCGAGCGCGAGGGTGTGTCGGTCCGGCACGCGGCGCGTTTCCTGCTCGTCGGCACCATGAACCCCGAAGAGGGCGAGCTGCGGCCGCAGTTGCTCGACCGGTTCGGCCTGACCGTCGAGGTCGCGGCCTCGCGGGAGCCCGACCAGCGGGTGGAGGTCGTACGGCGGCGGCTGGCGTACGACGACGATCCGGGCGGGTTCGCCGCTCGGTGGGCGGACGAGGAGGCGGCCGTACGGGCACGGATCGTGGCGGCGCGGGAGCTGCTGCCCTCCGTGCGGCTGGGTGACGGGGCGCTGCGGCAGATCGCGGCGACCTGTGCCGCGTTCGAGGTGGACGGCATGCGGGCCGACATCGTGATGGCCCGTACGGCCACCGCGCTGGCCGCGTGGGCCGGGCGGACCGATGTGCTCGCCGAGGACGTCCGGCAGGCGGCGCTGCTCGCGCTGCCGCACCGCAGGCGCCGTAACCCCTTCGACGCGCCGGGGCTCGACGAGGACAAGCTCGACCAGACGCTGGAGGAGTTCAGCGGCGAGGGCGACGAGGATCCCGACCCGGACGGGCCCGGTGGCGGTGGCGGGCAGCCGCCGTCCGAGGGGCCGCAGGGCGAGGGGGGTTCCGGGGCCCGGCCGGAGGCCGGTGACGGTGGCGAGCCGCAGCCCTCGGGGGCCGGCGCGGGCGAGCAGTCCGCCGTACGGGCCGCCGAGCCCTTCCGCACCAAGGTGCTCAGCGTGCCCGGGCTCGGTGACGGCGCTGCCGGGCGGCGTTCTCGGGCGCGGACCGAGCACGGCCGGACGACCGGTGCGCGGCGGCCCCGGGGGACGCTGACCAAGCTGCACCTGGCGGCCACCGTGCAGGCGGCGGCGCCGCATCAGCGGGCGCGCGGACGGTCCGGGCCGGGCCTTGTGCTGCGCCGGGACGATCTGCGGCAGGCGACGCGGGAGGGGCGCGAGGGGAACCTCGTGCTGTTCGTCGTGGACGCCTCCGGGTCGATGGCGGCGCGGCAGCGGATGAGTGCGGTGAAGGGGGCCGTGCTGTCGCTGCTGCTGGACGCGTACCAGCGTCGGGACAAGGTGGGGCTGGTGACGTTCCGTGGGTCGGCCGCCGATGTCGCCCTGCCTCCGACCTCCTCCGTGGACGCGGCCGCGGCACGGCTGGAGTCGCTGCCCACCGGGGGGCGTACTCCGCTGGCGGCCGGGCTGTTGAAGGCCCATGAGGTGTTGCGGGTGGAGCGGCTGCGGGATCCGGCTCGGCGGGCGCTGGTGGTTGTGGTGACCGATGGGCGTGCCACGGGCGGGACCGAGCCGGTGGCGCTCGCGGGGCGCGCGGCTCGGCTGTTCGCGGCCGAGGGCGTCGCGTCCGTCGTGGTCGACTGCGAGTCGGGGCCCGTGCGGCTGGGGCTCGCGGGGCAGCTCGCGGGTGAGCTGGGTGGTACGGCGGTGACGTTGGACGAGTTGCGGGCCGACTCGATCGCCGGGCTGGTCAAGGACGTTCAGCAAAGCAGGAGGGCCGCGTAATGCCGCAGGGGCAGCCGAGTGTCGTACCGGACGACGGACTGACGACCCGTCAGCGGCGCAACCGTCCGCTCGTCGTCGTGCACACGGGCATCGGCAAGGGCAAGTCCACCGCCGCCTTCGGGCTCGCGCTGCGGGCCTGGAACCAGGGGTGGCCCATCGGGGTGTTCCAGTTCGTCAAGTCGGCGAAGTGGAAGGTCGGCGAGGAGAACGCGCTGCGGGTGCTGGGCGCCAGCGGTGAGGGCGGGTCCGTCGACTGGCACAAGATGGGTGAGGGCTGGTCGTGGGTGCAGCGCGATCAGCAGATGGACAACGAGGAGAAGGCCCGCGAGGGCTGGGAGCAGGTCAAGCGGGACCTGGCCGCCGAGACGTACAAGCTGTACGTCCTCGACGAGTTCGCGTACCCGATGCACTGGGGGTGGGTGGACACCGACGAGGTGATCGACGTGCTGCGCGACCGTCCCGGAACCCAGCATGTGGTGATCACGGGGCGCAACGCGCCCGAGAAGCTCGTCGACTTCGCCGACCTGGTGACCGACATGTCCAAGGTCAAGCACCCGATGGACGCCGGGCAGAAGGGGCAGAGGGGCATCGAGTGGTGACTTCTTCCGTCCCTCGGCTGGTCATTGCCGCGCCCTCCTCGGGCAGCGGCAAGACCACCGTTGCCACGGGGCTGATGGCCGCGTTCGCCGCGCGGGGGCTTGCCGTGTCCCCGCACAAGGTCGGGCCGGACTACATCGACCCCGGGTATCACGCGCTCGCGAGCGGGCGGGTGGGGCGGAACCTCGACGCGTATCTGTGCGGGCCGGAATTGATCGGGCCGTTGTTCCTGCACGGGGCGGGCGGGTGTGACATCGCCGTCGTCGAGGGGGTCATGGGGCTGTACGACGGGGCCGCGGGGGAAGGTGAACTGGCGTCCACGGCTCATGTGGCGAAGGTGCTGCGGGCGCCGGTGGTGCTGGTGGTGGACGCGTCGTCGCAGTCGCGGTCCGTCGCGGCGCTGGTGCACGGGTTCGCGTCGTGGGATCCGCAGGTGCGGGTCGGGGGCGTGATCCTGAACAAGGTCGCGTCGGATCGGCACGAGGAGTTGTTGCGGGAGGCGCTGGACTCGGCGGGGGTGCCGGTGCTGGGGGTGTTGCGGCGGGTTGTTCAGGTGGACACGCCGTCGCGGCATCTGGGCTTGGTGCCGGTCGCCGAGCGGCGGGCGGAGGCGGTGGAGGCGGTTGCGGCCATGGCCGCGCAGGTCTCCGACGGGTGCGATCTGGAGGCGTTGCTGGGGCTGGCGCGGAGTGCGGGTGCGTTGGAGTGTGCGGCTTGGGGTGCGGCTGAGGCCTTGGCTTCCTCGCCCGCGCCGCCCCTTCCCGTCCCGTCCCCGGGGGTTGCCGCCCCCGGACCCCCGCTTCGGCCCGAAGGGCCTCGTCCTCAAACTCCCCCAGAGGGGGGACCCCCAGACGGGCTGGATTGTGCCGACCTGGGCTCAGGAGTGAGAGTCGCCATCGCCGGCGGCCCCGCCTTCACCTTCTCCTACGCCGAGCACGCCGAGCTTCTCACCGCCGCCGGTGCCGAAGTCGTCCCCTTCGATCCCCTGCGCGACGAGCAACTCCCCGAGGGGACGCGCGGCTTGGTCATCGGCGGCGGGTTCCCGGAGGTATACGCCGCTGAGCTGTCCGCCAACGAGCCCCTGCGCAAGGCCGTCGCCGCCCTCGCCGAGAGTGGCTCTCCCGTCGCCGCCGAGTGTGCCGGGCTGCTCTACCTCTGCCGGGAGCTGGACGGGCGGCCCATGTGCGGGGTGCTGGACGCCGGCGCCCGGATGTCCGAGCGGCTCACCCTCGGGTATCGGGACGCGGTCGCCGTCAGCGACAGTCCGCTGGCCGTCGCGGGGACGCGCATGCGGGGGCACGAGTTTCATCGGACCGTCGTCGAGCCCGGCTCGGGGGCGGCGCCCGCCTGGGGTGTGCGCAGCCCCGTGCGGCGGGTCGAAGGTTTCGTACAGCAGGGCGTGCACGCGAGTTATCTGCACACGCACTGGGCCGCAGAGCCCGGTGTCGCCCGTCGGTTCGTGGAGAGGTGCCGGACGTCATGAGCAGCAGCAGGTTGGTCGGAGTCGGGGTCGGTCCCGGGGATCCGGAGCTGGTGACCGTCAAGGGCGTCAACGCTCTGCGGGCCGCCGATGTCGTCGTCGTACCCGTGATGGCTGCGTCTGATGGAAAAGACGGGGGTGAGCGTGGGCGCGCCGAGGCGACCGTGCTGCACTACGTGCCCGAGGAGAAGGTCGTCCGGGTCGTGTTCGCCCTCAATGAGCGCACCGACCGGGCGCGGCGCGAGGCCGCCTGGGACGCGGCGGGCGAGCGGGTGGCCGCGTTGTTGCGCGGGCATGGCACCGTCGCCTTCGCGACCATCGGCGACCCCAACGTGTACTCCACGTTCACCTATCTCGCCCAGACCATCGGCGAGCTGGTGCCCGGCACCGTCGTCGAGACCGTCCCCGGTATCACCGCCATGCAGGACCTCGCCGCCCGGTCGGGCGCCGTGCTCACCGAGGGGACCGAACCGCTCACGCTCGTGCCCGTCACCGCGGGGACGACCGTGCTCAAGGAGGCCCTCGCCGGGCCCGGGACCGTCGTCGCCTACAAGTTCGGGCGGCAGGCGGCCGAGGTCGCCGAGGCCCTGCGGGAGACCGGGCGGCTCCAGGACGCGGTGTGGGGGTCGGCGCTGGGGCTGACGGAGGAGTCGATCCGGCCGGCCGCCGAGCTCGACGGCACCCCCCTCCCCTACCTCTCGACGCTCATCGCACCCGCGCGGCGCGAGGGCGGCCGGGGCGGCAAGCTCTGACGCGCCCGTCGACAGCCTGGCCCCCAACTCCACCCCCGATCCCCGTCGACAGCCTGGCCCCCGACCCCACCCCCAACCCTCGCCGCCCCCCTGTGGCCGACCCCTTGTAGGAGGACCGATTCCCATGGCCGATGCCCTCACCGGCAAGGTGACCTTCGTCGGTGCCGGCCCCGGTGCCGCCGATCTGCTGACGTTCCGTGCCGCCCGTGCCATCGCCGAGGCCGACGTCGTGATCTGGGCGGCCAGCCTGGTCCAGGCGGAGGTCCTCGAGCACGCGCGCGAGGACGCCGAGATCCTCGACTCGGCGACCATGTCCCTGGAGGACGTCGTCGCCGTGTACGAGCGGGCCCGGGAGGAGGGCCTCAGGGTCGCCCGCATCCACTCCGGCGACCCCGCTCTTTGGGGCGGTACGCAGGAGCAGCTCGACCGGTGTGCCGGGATCGGCATCGAGACGGAGGTCGTGCCCGGGGTCTCCGCCTTCTCCGCGGTCGCCGCGCTCGCCCGGCGGGAGCTGACCATCCCCGAGGTCGCCCAGTCGGTCGTCCTCACGCGGCTCGGGGGCGGCAAGACGCCGATGCCGCCCGGGGAGGAGGTCCGGGAGTTCGCCAAGCACGGCACCACGATGGCGATCTTCCTGTCGGCCGCCCGCAGCGGGCAGCTCGTACGGGAGCTGCTGGAGGGCGGGTATCCGACGTCCACTCCGGTCGTCGTCGCCTACCAGGCGACCTGGCCCGAGGAGCTCGTCGTGCGGTGCACCGTCGGCACGCTGGAGGAGACCGTCAAGGAGCACAAGCTCTGGAAGCACACCCTGTTCCTGGTCGGCCCGGCCCTCGACGCGCACGGCACGCGCTCGCACCTCTACCACCCCGGTCACTTCCACGGGTACCGCAAGGCCGACCCGGAGGCCCGCAGGGCCCTGCGTGAGCGGGGGGCCAGTACGTGATCACCGTCGTCGGTACGGGGACGGGGGCGCCGCCGCCCGAGGACGTCCTCGCCGATGCCGAGCTGGTGGTCGGCGGGCGGCGGCATCTGGAGGCCGTACGGCTGCCCGACGGGGTGGAGCGGGTCGTGCTCGGGGCGCTCGCGCCCGCCCTCGACACCATCGAGGAGTACGTCGCCAAGGAGCGGCCGGTTGTGGTGCTGGCCTCCGGTGACCCCGGGTTCTTCGGGATCGTGCGGGTGCTCGCCGAGCGGTTCGGGTCCGAGCGGCTCGATGTGCGGCCGGGGGTGTCGTCCGTCGCCACCGCCTTCGCGCGGCTCGGGCTGACCTGGGACGACGCCGTGGTCGTCAGCGCGCACGGGCGGGATCCGCGGACGGCTGTGCATGTGTGCCGGGCGCATCCCAAGGTGGCGGTGCTGACCGGGCCGGGAGCCGGGCCCGCCGAGCTGGGTGCGGCGCTGCGGCACACCGGGCGTGTCCTGGTCGTCGCCTCCGCGCTGGGCGATCCGGAGCACGAGCGCGTGGAGCGGGTGATGCCCGCCGAGGCGGCGGCCCGTGACTGGGGCACGGCGGTGAGCGTCGTGCTGTGCCTGGACCCCGAGCGGGCGCTGGGCGCGGTGCGCGCGGTGGCCGGTCCGGCGCCGGGGCCCGCAGGATGGGCCCTGGACGAGGCCGAGTTCGCGCACCGCGACTCGATGATCACCAAGTTCGAGGTACGGGCCCTTGCCCTGGCCCGGCTGGGGCCACGCCTGGGCGACCTGGTGTGGGACGTCGGCGCGGGGTCCGGCTCCGTGGCCGTGGAGTGCGCCCGGCTCGGGGCGGCGGCCGTCGCCGTGGAGAAGGCTCCGGACGGGGTGGAGCGGATCCGCGCCAACGCCGCCGCGCACGGCGTGGACGTGCACGTGGTGCACGGCTCGGCGCCGGACGCGCTCTCGGAGCTCGCCGACGACCCCGACGCCGTGTTCGTCGGCGGCGGCGGGCATGAACTGCCCGCCGTCATCACCGCCTGCGCGCGGCGCGCCCGGCGCACGGTGGTCGTCGCGATGGCCGCGCTCGACCGGGTGCCGGCCGCGCGCGAGGCCCTGACCGGCGCCGGGTTCTCCTGCGACGGGGTGCTGTTGCAGTCGTCCCGGCTCGCGCCGCTGCCCGGGGACGTGACCCGGCTGGCGGCGACCAATCCCGTTTTTCTGCTGTGGGGCGTGCGGCCTCAAGCCTGTTCTGAAGGAGTTGCCCAGTGATCGGCCTCATTTCCGCCACCGCGGCGGGGGCTGCGGCGCGGGACCGGCTGGCCGCGGCGTGGCCGGACCGCACGCGCGTGTACGAGGGTCCCGTGAAGGACGCCGTACGGCGGGCGTTCGCCGAGTGCGAGCAGTTGGTGTGCTTCCTGGCGACGGGGGCGGTCGTACGGCTGATCGCCCCGCTGCTGGGCGACAAGGCGGCCGACCCGGGTGTGGTGTGCGTCGACGAGGGCGGGCGGTTCGCCGTGTCGCTGGTCGGCGGGCACGGCGGCGGGGCCAATGAACTCGCCCGGGAGGTCGGGGAGTTGCTGGCCGCCGAGCCCGTGGTGACCACGGCGACGGACGCCGTGGGGGTGCCCGGTCTGGACACGCTCGGGCTGCCGGTGGAGGGCGATGTCGCCGGGGTCTCGCGGGCCCTGCTCGACGGGGAGCCGGTCGCGCTGAAGACCGAGGTGTCCTGGCCACTGCCGCCGTTGCGGGCCGGCGCCGAGGGGTCGTACGCGATCCGGCTGACGGACCGCCTCGTCGAGCCCGCCGAGCGCGAGGTCGTCCTGCGTCCGCCGACCCTCGTCGTCGGCGTCGGCGCCTCCAAGGGCGCCCCCGTCGACGAGGTGCTCGGACTGGTCGAGAGCGCGCTGCGCGACGCCGGCCTCTGCGCCCGGTCCGTCGCCGCACTCGCCACCGTCGACGCCAAGGCCGACGAACCCGGCATCGTCGAGGCCGCCCGGCGGCTCGGCGTGCCCCTGGTCACCCACTCCGCCGAGGAGCTGGCGGCCGTCGAGGTCCCCAACCCCTCCGACGCCCCCCTCGCGGCCGTCGGCACCCCCTCCGTCGCCGAGGCCGCCGCCCTGGTCGGCGGCGGCGAACTCCTCGTACCCAAGCGGAAGTCAGAGCGTGCCGACGGGCAGGCGGCGATGGCGACCTGCGCCGTCGTACGGCGTCCGGGGCGCGGGCGGCTCGCGGTGGTCGGGCTCGGGCCGGGCGCCCGGGACCTGCTGACGCCTCGCGCGAAGGCCGAACTGCGGCGTGCCTCCGTGCTCGTCGGCCTCGACCAGTACGTCGACCAGATCCGCGATCTGCTGCGGCCCGGCACCCTGATCCTGGAGTCCGGGCTCGGCGCCGAGGAGGAGCGGGCGCGCACGGCCGTGGCTCAGGCCCGCAAGGGGCAGGCCGTCGCGCTGATCGGCAGCGGGGACGCGGGCGTGTACGCCATGGCCTCCCCCGCGCTCGCGGAGGCGTCCGACGACATCGACGTGATCGGCGTGCCGGGTGTGACCGCCGCCCTCGCCGCCGCCGCGATCCTGGGCGCCCCGCTCGGCCATGACCATGTGTCCATCAGCCTCTCCGACCTGCACACACCCTGGGAGGTCATCGAGCGGCGGGTGCGGGCGGCGGCCGAGGCGGACATCGTGGTCACCTTCTACAACCCCCGTTCCCGGGGCCGCGACTGGCAGCTGCCCAAGGCCCTCGCGATCCTCGCCGAGCACCGCGCGGCGACGACGCCGGTCGGTGTCGTGCGGAACGCGTCACGGCCGGACGAGTCCAGTCGGCTCACGACACTGGGCGCCCTGGACCCGGCGACGGTCGACATGATGACGGTCGTGACCGTCGGCAACACGGCGACCCGGGACATCGCGGGGCGCATGGTGACGCCGCGCGGCTACCGCTGGCAGGCATCGCGGGAGGGGGCGGAGTGAACCGCGTCGTTCATCCGATCGAGGTGGAGTCCTACCGGCGGCTGCGCGCCCGCCTGGACACCTCGCACTTCCCGCCGCTGACCCGGGCGGTCGTGGAGCGGGTCATCCACTCTGCCGCCGATCTGGAGTACGCGGACGATCTCGTCATGGACGAGGGCGAGTTGGAGAAGGCGTACGCGGCCCTGCACGCGGGGGCGCCGGTCGTCGTGGACGTGGAGATGGTCGCCGCCGGCATCACCCGGCGCGAGACCGTCTGCCGTCTGAGGGACGCCGTGGCCGGCCCCGGCCTGACCCGTTCGGCGCACGCGATCCGGCTCGCCTACGAGCAGGTCGGCCCCGGTGCCCTCTGGGTGATCGGCAACGCGCCGACCGCGCTGGAGGAGCTGCTGACCCTGGACGCCGCCCCCGCGCTCGTCATCGGCCTGCCCGTAGGCTTCGTCGGCGCGGTCGAGTCCAAGGCAGCGTTGCGCGAGAGCGGGTTGCCCGCCGTGAGCAACGTGTCCGAGAAGGGCGGTTCGGCGGTCGCCTCCGCCGCGCTCAACGCCCTGCTGTACCACCCCGTCGCACCAGCCGTTTCCCACTCCGCTTCGTCATCCGATTCGCATTCCGAGGAGAAATCGTGACCACCCCGCCGCCCGCCCTTCTCATCGCCGGTCACGGCACCCGGGACGAGGCCGGAGCCGAGGCGTTCCGCGACTTCGTACGGGAGCTGGGGCGCCGCCACCCCGAACTGCCCGTCGCGGGCGGCTTCATCGAGCTGTCCCCGCCCCCGCTGGGCGAGGCCGTCAACGAGCTGGTCGAGCAGGGCGTACGGCGGTTCGCCGCCGTGCCCCTGATGCTGGTGTCCGCCGGCCACGCCAAGGGCGACATCCCGGCCGCGCTGGCCCGCGAGAAGGAGCGGCACCCCGGGATCTCGTACACCTACGGCCGTCCGCTGGGACCGCACCCGTCGCTGCTGTCGGTGCTGGAGCGGCGGCTCGACGAGGCGCTCGGCACCGAGGGCCACCGCACGCCCGGCGACCGGGCCGATGTGACCGTGCTGCTGGTCGGGCGCGGTTCCACCGACCCGGACGCCAACGCCGAGGTGCACAAGGCGGCGCGGCTGCTGTGGGAGGGGCGCGGATACGCGGGTGTGGAGACGGCGTTCGTGTCGCTGGCGGCGCCGGACGTGCCGAGCGGCCTCGACCGCTGTGTGAAGCTGGGGGCGAAGCGGATCGTCGTCCTCCCCTACTTCCTCTTCACCGGCATCCTGCCCGACCGCGTGCGCCAGCAGACCGAGGGCTGGGCGGCCGCGCACCCGGAGGTCGAGGTGCGCTCGGCGGACGTCATCGGTCCGGAGCCGGAGCTGCTCGACCTGGTGATGGAGCGGTACGAGGAGGCCCTCAAGGGCGACCTGCGGATGAACTGCGACTCGTGCGTGTACCGCATAGCGCTGCCCGGCTTCGAGGACAAGGTCGGCATGCCGCAGCAGCCGCACTTCCACCCGGACGACGACGGCCACCACCATGGGCACGGTCCTCACGACCACGGCCACCACCACCATGGCGCCCACTCCCATGCCCACTGAGGCGCACGACCTCCGGCATCACGGCGACGCCGAGGTCCGCGGTGACGGCGCGGCGCTCGTCGACCTGGCCGTGAACGTCCGCGCGGACACACCGCCCGTGTGGCTGCGGGAACGGATCGCCGGGTCGCTGGGCTCCCTCGCGGCCTACCCGGACGGGCGGGCCGCGCGGGCGGCGGTGGCGGCGCGGCACGGACTGCCGGTGGAGCGGGTGCTGCTGACGGCGGGGGCGGCGGAGGCGTTCGTGCTGCTCGCGCGTGCCCTGAAGGTCCGCCGGCCGGTCGTGGTCCACCCCCAGTTCACGGAGCCGGAGGCGGCCCTGCGGGACGCCGGGCACACGGTCGACCGGGTGCTGCTGCGGGAGGAGGACGGCTTCCGGCTCGACCCGGCGGCCGTCCCCGAGGAGGCCGACCTGGTGGTGATCGGCAACCCGACGAACCCGACGTCGGTCCTGCACCCGGCCGCCTGCATCGCCGAACTCGCCCGGCCCGGGCGGACGTTGGTGGTGGACGAGGCGTTCATGGACGCCGTGCCGGGTGAGCGGGAGGCGCTGGCCGGGCGGACGGACGTGCCGGGCCTGGTGGTGCTCCGCAGCCTGACCAAGACCTGGGGACTGGCCGGCCTGCGGATCGGCTACGTCCTGGCCGCCCCGGAGACCATCGCCGACCTGGAGCGCGCCCAGCCCCTGTGGCCGGTCTCCACGCCCGCGCTCGTCGCCGCGCAGGCCTGCGTGTCGCCCCCGGCCCTGGCGGAGGCGGCCCACGCGGCCCACCGCGTCGCCTCCGACCGGGCCCATCTCGTCGCGGGGCTCGGCGAGTTCGCCGCGGCCGGACTGCGGGTCGTCGAGCCCGCCGAGGGCCCCTTCGTCCTCGTACGACTGCCGAGGGCGGCCGCCGTACGACGGCATCTGCGCGAGCTCGGGTTCGCCGTCCGGCGCGGGGACACCTTCCCCGGGCTGGGCGAGGAGTGGCTGCGGCTGGCGGTGCGGGACCGGGGAACGGTCAGTTCCTTCCTCGGGGCGCTGGAGCGGGCGATGACGGCCGCGGGGCGCTGAGCGGGGGGACGCGCTCCCGAGCCCCGTCCGGGAAGCGGCGGTCGACGGTGCCGTCGGCTGGAGAACGCGAGTTGGCCCAGGCCAGCCGCTGAGGCTGACCTGGGCCAGGAGTGAAAACGCTTCCGCTCGGTTGGCGGCGGGAGTCAGCCGCGACCCCGGCGCGCCAGCGCGACCGCTCCCCCGCCCGCGACGAGCAGCGCGACCGCGCCGCCCGCGATGTACGGCGTCATGGAGTTGCCGCCGGTCTCGGCGAGGCCGTCGTCGGAGGACTCGCCCTGCGGCTTCACGTCGCCGGCCGGGTCCGTGCCCGTGCCCGGGTCCGTGCTCGGCTCGGCGCTCGGGTCGGTCGCCTGCTCGGCCGCGGCCGGTGTCTCGCAGGTCGCCTTCGCCAGGGTCAGGGTGCCCTCGACCTCGGCGACGTTCAGCTTCAACGGGTCGACGGAGACCTTGAGTTCGAGGGCGGTGGCGGCGGCCGTGTCCGACGTGGTCTGCGTCTTGGAGTAGTCCAGCCGCACCTCGCCCACGTTCGGGACCTCGACGTTCGTGGTTCCGCCCGCGGTCAGGGTGACCTTCTTGCCCAGCACGGTGACGTCGCCCAGCAGGTTGGACGAGGCGGTCGGCTTCTTGCCGGCTTCGCAGGTGGCCTTGGAGGTGACCTGGCCGACCTCGATGAGCGACAGGAGGGGCAGGCCGGGGACATGGACCTTGGCGTGGGCGAGGTTGGTGTACCCCTCGGCCTTGCCGCCTTCGACCGTGGCCTTGGACCGGGCGACCTCGGCGTTCAGGACGCTGAAGGACCGGCCGCCGTCAACGCCGTTCAACTGGGCGGTCAGCGTCGACTTCTCGGCGCTCTGCGGCGCCTGCACTTCGTTGAGGGAGACCGCGAGCGGGACGTTCACGGTCTTGTTGAGCAGGGAGACGTCGAGCCCGGTACGCAGCACGACGGCGCTCGCGCGGCCCTCGTCGCCGGTCGCCTGCGCGGGGCCCGCCGCGGCCAGGACCGCGGGCCCGGCGGCCAGGGCGGTGGCCGTCGCGACGGTGGCGAGACGGCGTGCGGGCAGGCGGAAGTTCTTGCCGTTCAAGGTGGGGACCCCTCGGAGGAGACTTGCTCGGGACCTGCCAAGAATCGCGCATGCGGGGTGCCCGGTCAGCATCCTTACGGGAGTTCACCCCTACGTGTGTTTCCCGTGCAGGTTTTCGAACCTCGTGGCACGCACGTTCTCCACAGTCACAGGCGCAACAGCCGCCTCAGCTCACGATCTTCCCGTTCAGGACGACCCGTCGCGGTGCCGCCAGCACCCGTACGTCGGCCCGCGGATCCGTCTCGTACACCACGAGGTCGGCCGCCGCGCCCTCGTCGAGGCCCGGCCGGCCGAGCCATGTCCGGGCCGCCCAGGTGGTTGCCGCGAGGGCCTCGACGGCGGGGATTCCCGCGGTGACCAGTTCCGCCACCTCGGCCGCCACCAGGCCGTGCGGCAGGGTGCCGCCCGCGTCGGTACCGACGTAGACCGGAATGCCGGCGTCGTAGGCGGAGCGGACCGTGTCGTAACGGCGTTCGTGGAGCCGGCGCATGTGGTCCGACCAGCGGGGGAACTTGGACTGGCCGCCGTCGGCCAGCTTCGGGAAGGTCGCGATGTTCACGAGGGTGGGGACGATCGCCACGCCGTGCTCGACGAAGAGCGGGATCAGGTCCTCGGTGAGGCCCGTGGCGTGCTCGATGCAGTCGATGCCCGCCTCGACCAGGTCCGGCAGGGACTCCGCGGAGAAGCAGTGCGCGGTGACGCGGGCGCCCAGGCGGTGGGCCTGCGCGATGCCCGCCTCGACCGTCTCCCGCGGCCAGGTGGGCGCGAGGTCCCCGAGGTCGCGGTCGATCCAGTCGCCGACCAGCTTGACCCAGCCGTCGCCGCGCCGGGCCTCCCGGGCGACGTACGCGACGAGGTCCTCCGGCTCGATCTCGTGGGCGTAGCCGCGGATGTAGCGGCGGGTGCGGGCGATGTGCCGGCCGGCCCGGATGATCTTCGGAAGGTCGTCGCGGTCGTCGACCCAGCGGGTGTCGGAGGGCGATCCGGCGTCCCGGATCAGCAGGGTGCCCGCCTCGCGGTCGGTCAGCGCCTGCTTCTCGGCGACGTCGTCGTCGACCGGGCCGTGCGCCCCGAGGCCCACATGGCAGTGCGCGTCGACGAGGCCGGGCAGGGCCCAGCCCTCGACGGTCCGGACGTCGTGGGCGCCGACGGGACGGTCGTAGGAGATCCGGCCGTCGACGACCCACAGCTCGTCCCGGACGTCGTCCGGGCCGACGAGGACCCGGCCCTTCACGTGCAGCACCGCGCGTTCGCTCATGCCTGCACCCTAATGACCGGGCCCCGATGACCGGACAGGCCCTAGTCGCCCTTGCCCACCTGGTCCGAGGTCTCCTCCTCCACGTCGGCCATCGCCGGGTCGAGCAGGCGGGAGAGGAAGTGGCGGGTGCGCTCGTGCTGGGGGTTGCCGATGACCTGGTCGGGGGTGCCGTCCTCGACGATCACGCCGCCGTCCATGAAGACGACGCGGTCGGCGACCTCGCGCGCGAAGGTCATCTCATGGGTGACGACCATCATCGTCATGCCCTCGTTGGCGAGCATGCGCATGACGGCCAGGACGTCGCCCACCAGCTCGGGGTCCAGCGCGGACGTCGGCTCGTCGAACAGCATCACCTCGGGGCCCATGGCGAGGGCCCGGGCGATGGCGACGCGCTGCTGCTGGCCGCCGGAGAGGGAGGCCGGGTAGGCCGTCGCCTTCTCCGACAGGCCGACCCGCTCCAGGTTCTCGGCGGCGGCCTTCGCGGCCGACGCCTTGTTCCGCTTGAGGACCCGGCGCTGCGGCAGCGTGAGGTTCTCGGTCACCGTGAGGTGCGGGAACAGGTTGAACTGCTGGAAGACCATGCCGATACCGCGGCGTGCGGCGTCGATGTCGACGTCCGGGTCGGTGAGCTCGGTGCCCCCGACGAAGACCTGGCCCTTGGTGGGCTCTTCGAGCAGGTTCACGCAGCGCAGCAGCGTCGACTTGCCCGAGCCGGACGGGCCGATCACGCACACGACCTCGCCCTGGTTGATCTCCAGGTCGATGCCGCGCAGCACCTCGTTGTCGCCGAAGGACTTGTGCAAGCCGCGGACTTCGATCTCCGGGCCGGCCTTGAGAAGGCTCTCGCTCATTTCACGGCCTCCTGGGCCTTCGCCTCCATACGGCGTACGACGAAGCCGAGCGGGATGGTCACCAGCAGGTAGCACAGGCCGGCGACCAGGATCGGCGTGGAGTTGGCGGTCGTGCTGGCCAGGTCACGCCCGAACTTGGCGAGTTCTCGCTCCTCAAGAGTGACGCCGAGGAGCAGGACCAGCGAGGAGTCCTTGAAGAGGATCACGAACTCGTTGGTCAGCGGCGGGAGGATGATCCGGAACGCCTGCGGGATGATGATCGAGATCATGGCCCGGGCGGGCGAGAAGCCGAGCGACCGTGCCGCCTCCATCTGCCCCTTGGGCACCGCCTGGATGCCGGCACGGAACGTCTCCGCCAGATACGCCGCCCCGACCAGGCCGAGCGCGATGGCGGCCTTGCCGTACGTCCCGCCGACGATCTCCGTGCCGGGGAAGGCCAGCGGAACGGCCACGCCGATGAAGATGAAGATCAGCAGGGCGGGCAGACCGCGGAAGATCTCGATGTAGACGCCGGCGACCCAGCGGTACGGCGCGACGGACGACAGCCGCATCAGCGCGACCACCAGACCGAGCACCAGGGCGAAGACGAACCCGGACACGGTGTACAGCACGGTGTTCTTCAGCGCGAGGGTGATGACGTCCGGGAACATCTCCCGGGCGATCTCCCACTGCGCGAACTGGTTCTTCAGCCGGTCCCAGTCGGCCGCGACCGCGAAGGCGACCACGGCCGCGACGAACACGACGTACTGGATGCCGCGCGAGAGGCTGCGCTTCTGCCGCCGGGTCAGGCCCTTCTTCTTGAGCTGCTTCGACCTGAGTGGTACGTCCGCGTCACTCATCGGGGTCAGGCGGCGGGCGACGGAGAGGCGGCGGACTCGTCGTACGGACCGATCCACTGCTCGTACAGCTTCTTGTACGTGCCGTCGGCCTTGGCGTCCTTGATCGCCTTGTTGATGGCCTCGCGGAGCTTGTCGTTGCCCTTCTTCACCGTGACGCCGTACTGCTCACCGGTGTTGACCTGCTCGGCGACCTCGAAGGCGGCGGCGTTGGCCTTGTCCTTCAGCCAGCCCTGGACGACCGGGTAGTCGATGACGACGGCCTCGACCTGCCCGGTGCGCAGGCCGTTGAGGACGGCGTCGGAGGACTCGAAGGAGACCGGGTCCAGGCCCTTGCTCTTGGCGTAGTCCTCGCCGGTGGTCTGCGCCTGGGCGCCGACCTTCCTGCCCTTGAGGTCCGCGAAGGAGGAGATGCCGCTCTTCTTGTCGACCAGGACGGCCTGGGTGGCCTCGAAGTACGGGTCCGAGAAGTCGACGTTCTTCTTGCGCTCCTCGGTGATGGTCATGCCGGCGGCGGCGAGGTCGCACTCGCCGGAGTTGAGGAAGGCGCCCGTCTTGAAGTTCTCGAAGGGCGTGTCGAGGATCTCCTGCTTCACGCCCAGGTCCTTGGCGACCAGGTCGATCAGGGAGACGTCGAAGCCCTGCACCTTGCCGCCGATCTCCGACTGGAAGGGCGGATACGGCAGGTGCGTGCAGGTGGTGAGCTGGCCCGCCTTGACGAGCTCCACACCGCCGGCCGCGGTCTTCGTGCCGCTGCCACCGTCGTCACTGGAGGTGCAGCCGGCCACGAGCACCAGCCCGGCCGTCGCGGTGGTGGCGGCCAGAACGCGGGTCCGGCGCGCGAAGGTCGTCTTCACGGGGAGCCTCCTTCAGGGAACTGTGAGTTCCGATTATAAGGAGAAGTTTGAGATCCTCAAACCAAACCGATGGTATAGGGGCTGTTCGACCTAAGAAGTCGGGATCGTCAGGGGTGTTGGGGCAGCCGGTTACCCTCGTGATCGTCGATCCCGGAGCGAAGAGAGCGAAGAGAGCCCTGTCGTGACCCACCCCTTCCTGGACCTTGCCCCGCTGAGCGCCGCACGATTCGCCGCCATCGAGGCCCGGGTGGCCCGGCTGCTCGGGACCGGGCAGGACGTCGTGATCATGCAGGGCGAGGCGCTGCTGCCGCTGGAAGGCGCGATCCGCGCGACGGCCGGGCCCGGCACGACCGCGCTGAACGTGATCACCGGTCCGTACGGGCAGACCTTCGGGGACTGGCTGCGCGACTGCGGCGCGACCGTGATCGACCTGGCGGTGCCCTTCCACACGGCCGTCACGGCGGACCAGATCCGCGAGGCCTTCGCCGAGCACCCCGAGATCGACTTCGTGTCCCTCGTGCACGCGGAGGCGGCCACCGGCAACACCAACCCCGTCGCCGAGATCGGCGAGGTCGTGCGGGCCCACGGGGCGCTGTTCTACCTGGACGCGGTGGCGTCCGTCGGGGCCGAGCCGGTGCTGCCGGACGCGTGGGGTGTGGACCTGTGCGTGATCGGGGCGCAGAAGGCGATGGGCGGGCCGGCCGGGGTGTCGGCGGTGTCGGTGAGCGAGCGGGCGTGGGCGCGGATGGCGGCGAACCCCCGGGCGCCGCGGCGGTCGTACCTGTCGCTGCTGGACTGGAAGGAGCGGTGGGTCGACGGCGGGCGCAAGGCGCTGCTGCACGCGCCCGCGCAGCTGGAGATGCTGGCGCTGGAGGCGTGTGTGGAGCGGATCGAGGGGGACGGCCTGGAGGCGGTGATGGGCCGCCATCGGGCCGCCGCGCGGGCGACTCGGGCCGGGGCGGTGGCGCTGGGTGCGGGGTTGGAGCCCTATGTGTACGACGATCGGGAGGCCGCGCCGGTCGCCACGACGTTGAGGGTGCCGGCGGGGGTGGTGGCGTCGGAGGTGGTGGCTCGGGCGCTGGCGTCCGATCCGGCGTTGCCGCTGGCCGCGGGGGGTGGGGCGTTGGCCAAGGAGATGATTCGGGTCAATCACTACGGGGCGGACGCGACGGTGGGGGCTGTGCGCGGGAGTCTGGCGGCGCTGGGCGCTGCGCTGGCGGAGGAGGGGCTGGGTGTGGATGTGGAGGGGGCGCTTCGGGCTGTGGACGCGGGGTGGGTGTAGGGGTTTTCTCGCCCCCGCCGCCCCTACCCGTCCCGTCCTCCAGGGGCTCCGCCCCTTCGACCCCGGACCGCTTCTGGGGGCTGCCGCCCCCAGACCCCCGCTTCGGCCCTGAACGGGCCTCGTCCTCAAACGCCGGACGGGCTGAAAGGCCGGGACCGGCGCCGGGAAGTGGCACTCGCTCACATCACGCCCCCTGCCGACGGGCTGAAATGCGCGGGCGGCATCGAAAGGGTGCGCCATGCTGCCCCCATGACCACCGACACTCCCACCCACCTCCCCGACGGCCGCCCCATCCCTCTCATGACCGGCCCCGAGCGCCCCATGCTCGACAGCTGGCTCGACTTTCACCGCGCCACCCTGGAGCTCAAGTGCGCGGGGCTGGACGACGCGCGGTTACGGCTCGCATCCGCCGAACCCTCGGAGTTGACCCTGCTCGGCCTGGTGCAGCATCTCGCCGAATGTGAGCGGAACTGGTTCCAGCGGGTGGTGGGCGGGGTCGATGTGCCGCCGGTGTTCGAGGACGAGACCGGGTACGGCCTCGACCCCGGGCGAGGGATCGACGAGGTTCTGTCGGTGTGGCGGCGGGAGATCGCACGGGGGCGCGAGGTGTGTGGCGGGCTGTCGCTGGAGAGTGTGGGGCGAATCGGGGGTGGGCCGATGGCCGGCGTCGAGGTCAGCCTGCGGTGGGTGCTCGTTCACATGATCGAGGAGTACGCCCGGCACAACGGTCACGCCGACATTCTGCGAGAGCGCATCGACGGCGTTATCGGGGCCTGAATTCGGCGTAATTTTGGAATTCCCTTCCAGGGCAGCTTCCCATTCTCTTCTGCCCGCTTTTTCCAGACCTAAACGCAAAGATTCCGCGAACACCAACCGACGTAATTCGGGCAGATCTCGTGAGAGTTACATGGCTGTGACGCGTTCCACATCACGCCCCTTTTGTGGGGTATTAACCGGACAGACAACGCATATCACAGCCGTATCGCAGGGGGTCTCACGCCCGCGTGATAACACAGGCGGCCCGCACACGTAACCCCTGACGGCCATGCAATTTCGAATTTCCCTCGGTAAATTCAATTCGCATGACTGCCGCACAAGCAGACCTGCAAATCGACCGTCCGGCGGTGGCCGACGGGGCCGCGCTGTGGCGGATTGCCAGAGACTCCAAGGCCCTCGACCTCAACTCGTCGTACAGCTATCTGCTGTGGTGTCGGGACTTCGCCGGCACGTCGGCCGTCGCGCGTGACGAGCGCGGGGAGCCGGTCGGCTTCGTCACCGGATACGTACGGCCGGAGCGTCCGCACACCCTGCTCGTCTGGCAGGTGGCCGTGGACGACGCCCATCGCGGCCGCGGCATCGCCGCCGCGCTGCTCGACGGGCTCGTCGCACGGGTCGGCCGCGAGTACGGCATCACAAGCGTCGAGACCACCATCACGCCCGGCAACACCGCCTCCGAACGCCTGTTCGTCTCCTTCGCGGAGCGGCACGGTGCCGCCCTGGAGCGCGAGGTGCTGTTCCCCGCGAGCGTGTTCCCGGACGGACCGCACGACCCCGAGGTCCTGTACCGCATCGGTCCCCTCTCCCTCTGACTTCCCCCCACGCAACGAGGAGCGATTCGTCGTGACCATCACCCAGCCCGACCTCAGCGTCTTCGAGACCCTGGAGTCCGAGGTGCGCAGCTACTGCCGCGGCTGGCCCACCGTCTTCGACCGTGCGCGGGGCAGCCGCATGTACGACGAGGACGGCCACGAGTATCTGGACTTCTTCGCCGGGGCCGGCTCGCTGAACTACGGGCACAACAACCCGGTCCTGAAACGGGCCCTGATCGACTACCTGGAGCGCGACGGCGTCACGCACGGGCTCGACATGTCCACCAGCGCCAAGCGTGCGTTCCTGGAGTCCTTCCAGAACATCGTGCTGCGGCCGCGTGACCTGCCTTACAAGGTCATGTTCCCCGGCCCCACGGGCACCAACGCCGTGGAGTCGGCGCTCAAGCTGGCACGGAAGGTGAAGGGCCGCGAGTCCATCGTGTCCTTCACCAACGCCTTCCACGGGATGTCCCTGGGCTCCCTCGCCGTGACCGGCAACGCCTTCAAGCGGGCCGGGGCCGGGATCCCGCTCGTGCACGGCACGCCGATGCCGTTCGACAACTACTTCGACGGCACGGTCGAGGACTTCCTGTGGTTCGAGCGGCTCCTGGAGGACCAGGGCTCCGGGCTCAACAAGCCCGCCGCCGTGATCGTGGAGACCGTGCAGGGCGAGGGCGGCATCAACGTCGCCCGCCCGGAGTGGCTGCGCGCCCTGTCCGAGCTGTGCGAGCGGCAGGACATGCTGCTAATCGTCGACGACATCCAGATGGGGTGCGGGCGGACCGGGGCCTTCTTCTCGTTCGAGGAGGCGGGCATCACCCCGGACATCGTCACCGTGTCCAAGTCCATCAGCGGCTACGGACTGCCCATGTCGCTGTGCCTGTTCAAGCCCGAGCTGGACATCTGGGAGCCGGGCGAGCACAACGGCACCTTCCGCGGCAACAACCCCGCCTTCGTCACCGCGACCGCCGCCCTGGAGGCGTACTGGGCGGACGGGTCCGCGATGGAGAAGCAGACCCAGGGGCGCGGCGAGCAGATCGAGCAGGCGCTCATCTCCATCACCGAGGAGAACCTCGCCGACGTCAAGGAGTACCGCGGACGCGGGCTCGTGTGGGGCCTGGAGTTCCACGACAAGGACCGCGCCGGACGCGTCGCGCACCGAGCGTTCGAACTCGGGCTGCTCATCGAGACGTCGGGCCCCGAGAGCGAGGTCGTGAAGCTGCTTCCGGCGCTCACGATCACCCCGGAGGAACTGGACGAGGGACTCAGCGTCCTCGCCCGCTCCGTCCGGGAAACCATCTGAAACACCACCTAGGAGGCATCGCAGCACCGTGATCGTCCGTTCGTTCAAGGACATCGAAGGAACCGACCGCCATGTGAAATCGGCGTCCGGCACCTGGGAGAGCAAGCGCATCGTCCTCGCCAAGGAGAAGGTCGGCTTCTCCCTGCACGAGACGATCCTGTACGCGGGTACGGAGACGTCGATGTGGTACGCGAACCACATCGAGGCCGTCGTCTGCGTCGAGGGCGAGGCCGAGCTGACCGACCACGAGACCGGGCGGACGCACACCATCACGCCCGGGACCATGTACCTCCTGGACGGGCACGAGAGGCACACGCTGCGGATCAAGGAGGACTTCCGCTGCATCTGTGTCTTCAACCCGCCCGTGACCGGCCGGGAGGACCACGACGAGAACGGCGTGTACCCGCTGCTCACCGAGCCCGAGGAGGTGTGAGAAACCCATGACCACCGCCATCACCGGAAACGTCACCGATCTCTACCCCAGCCGCGGCGCCACCGAGGTGTCGACCCCGCGCCAGGACCCCGTCGTGTGGGGCTCCCCCGACACGCCGGGCCCGATCGCGAACGCCGATCTCCAGTCGTTCGAGCGCGACGGCTTCCTCGCGATCGACCAGCTCATCACCGAGGACGAGGTCGCCGTCTACCACCAGGAGCTGGAGCGGCTGATCACCGACCCGGGGATCCGTGCGGACGAGCGGTCGATCATCGAGCCGAAGTCCAAGGAGATCCGGTCCGTCTTCGAGGTGCACAAGATCAGTGAGGTGTTCGCCTCCCTGGTGCGCGACGAGCGGGTCGTCGGGCGGGCGCGGCAGATCCTCGGCTCGGACGTGTACGTCCACCAGTCGCGGATCAACGTCAAGCCGGGCTTCGGGGCGAGCGGCTTCTACTGGCACTCCGACTTCGAGACCTGGCACGCCGAGGACGGTCTGCCGAACATGCGGACGGTGTCCGTCTCGATCGCGCTGACCGAGAACTACGACACCAACGGCGGGCTCATGATCATGCCCGGCTCGCACCGTACGTTCCTCGGCTGTGCGGGTGCCACGCCCAAGGACAACTACAAGAAGTCCCTGCAGATGCAGGACGCGGGCACGCCGTCGGACGAGGCGCTGACCAAGATGGCTTCCGAGTACGGCATCAAGCTCTTCACGGGCAAGGCCGGTTCGGCGACCTGGTTCGACTGCAACTGCATGCACGGGTCCGGGGACAACATCACGCCGTTCCCGCGCAGCAACGTCTTCATCGTGTTCAACAGCGTGGAGAACGCGGCCGTCGAGCCCTTCGCGGCTCCGGTACGGCGGCCGCCGTTCATCGGCGCAAGGGACTTCACTCCCGTGCGGTGAGACCACACGGCCCGGTGTTCCGGCGCCCGTGAAGCGGCCGGACCCGCACGCCTTCGGGCAGAGGCGGGTCCGGCCGCTCACGGCTGTCACCCCTTCCCCTTGTGTGTCGACAGATGACCGTTCACCGGTCCTGCGACAGAAGGCCGGCCAGCGTCCTGTAGGAACGGTCCCAGCTCCATTCCCGGTGCACCCAGGCACGCCCCTTCTCGCCCAACGCGCGTGCCTCCTCCCGGTCGAGGAGTAAGCCGGTCAGACGAGCGGCCCGAATCCCCGACGACCACGGGGAGCCCGGCGGCGGCCGCCTCGAGGAAGACGATGCCCAGTCCCTCGACCTCGAGGCCCGCGGGCGATCGGCACCTTCGCCCACCACAGTTCGTGGCCGTGCGTGGTGGCGGCGATGCGCTCGCCAAGCTCGACCTGCGTGATCGGGCTCAGGCGGTGATCCTCGCCTATGAACTGGGCCTGGTCTCCCCGAGGAACGGCGGGCCCGCGCGGTGAAGCGGTGACCCCTCACAGCCACGCCAGCGACGCGGCCCGCTCCAGTACGTTCCGTACGGCGGCGGCGTCGCCCGTGGCTCCCCTCGGCACCGTCTGCGGCGTGTACCGGCCGCCGACCAGCAGGCAGAAGTCGACGGGTTCCAGGGCGAGTTCGGCCCGTACGGGCTCGTCCTCGGAGCCCAGCACCCACTCCTCGCCCCCGGTGACCGAGAACAGCACCGGGGGCGCGCCGGTCCCCAGGGCCAGGCCGAGGACGCGAACGGCGAGGCGGACCAGCTGCCCCAGGTGCTCCCGCGGGGGCGGCGGGACGGCGAGGCCGAGGGCGCGGCCGATGTCGTCGGTGTGGATCCACGTCTCGAAGGCGCGCACCAGGAAGTGCTCGGCGACGGGCAGCCGCATCCCCATCAACGTCACGGCCCGCGCGGCGAGTTCGGCGTCCCGGGCCTCGGGCGTGCCGAGCAGCTGCTCCGCCTGCGCGGCCCAGTCGGCCACGGTCTCCTCAGGCGTACGGCCGTGCTCGTGGGCGATGACGTCGGCGGTACGGCGGTCCCAGGCGTCCTCCCAGGGCGTCCCCTCCTCGATCCGCGAGGGCGGCACACGTGCGCCGATGCCGAGGCGGGTCGCCAGGTGCTCGTCGGCGGCGAGGAGATGGGCGAGGGTGGCGTGCGCGTCCCAGTCGTGCACGACCGGCGTGGCCCAGCGGTCCGCCAGCTCGGGCAGCAGCGCCTTGAGCCCGGCGACGGCGGCGGCGTAGGGCGCGGCGTGCCCGGCGATGCGGGCAACGGCAGGCCGGGTGCGCAGGGCGAGGGAGAGCACGCCGTCGGCGGACCGCGCGGGAGCCTTCGGCGGCGGCCCGTCCAGCAGTCGTACCGTCCCCCGCAGCCGTGCCGCCTCCGCCGCGCAGCTCTCGCACGCGGCCAGGTGTGCCGCGACCGTCTCCTCCTCGGCCGGGTCGAGGGCGCCGAAGGCCCAGGCGGCCAGCAGGTCACGTACCGCCTCGTGATCGTCGGTCATCGCGCACCTCCTCCCAGTGCCGTTCTCCCGCGAGTACCCCTCTCGCCATCATGCGCCCCTTTCGAGCGCGGGGTCCGGTGGGTCGGCCAAAGTTTCCGCCAAGGAGCGCAGGGCGGTGCGCAGCCGGGTCTTGGCCGTGCCCTCGGGTATCCCCAGTTCCACGGCGGCCTGCCGGTAGGTGCGGCCGGCGAAGTAGGCGAGGTGCACGACCTCCCGTTGCGGCTGCGGGAGTTCGGCGAGGGCGGAGTGCAGCAGGAGGGAGCGCTCCCGGTCGACGACCGTCTCGTCGGGGCCGGGACCGGCGTCGGGGATGGCCTGGAGCGCCAGGTCGTCGGCTCCGGCGTCCTTGCGGTGCCGGGCCTCGCTGCGGACCCAGTCCACGGCCCGCCGGTGGGCGAGCACGGACAGCCAGGTGCGCAGCGAGCCGCGGTGCGGGTCGAAGGCGTACGGCCTGCTCCACAGCTGGGCGAAGACCTCCTGCGCCACGTCCTCGGCGGCGCCCGGCGAGCGGGTCACCCGCACGGCGACCCCCCGCACCAGCCCGCCGTACGCCGCGTACACCTCGGCCAGCGCGGACTCGTCGCCGTACACCAACCGCCGGTGCACTTCCGCGTCGGCAGGCGACTGGACGGACGTATCGCCCGTGGACTCCACCGGCACCACCACCCCTGGTGCCCTTCCTAGCGTCCTCGGCGGGCCCGCGCCAGTGGTTCAGGCAGACAGGGCGTCCAGCAGCCGGTCGACGTCCTCGACGGTGTTGTAGAGGTGGAAGGCCGCGCGCAGGTTGCCCGCGCGGTTGGAGACCTCGATTCCGGCGGCGCTCAGGGCGGGCTGGCGCTCGCCGAGGCGGGGCACGGAGACGATGGCCGAGCCGGGTGCGGGCACCGGTTCGTGGCCGAGCGGGGCGAGTCCCGCGCGGAAGCGGTCGGCGAGGGCGAGGTCGTGGGCCCGGATGGTGGCGACCCCGAGTTCCTCGACCAGTTCCAGCGAGGCGCGCAGTCCGGCGTACGTGAAGAGGGCGGGGCTGATGTCGAAGCGGCGGGCGGAGCGGGCGAGGTCCTCGACGGGGCCGTAGCAGCTGTCCCAGGGGATCTCGCCGGCGACCCAGCCGGCCAGCAGCGGCGTCAGCCCGCCGAAGTCCTCGGGGACGACGCAGAACGCGACCCCGTGCGGGCCCAGGAGCCACTTGAAGCCGACGGCGGCGAGGAAGTCGTACCGGTCGGCCTCCAGCGGCTGCCATCCGGCCGCCTGGGAGGCGTCGACGTAGGTGCGTGCCCCATGCTCGAGGGCGGCGGCGCGCACCGCGGGCAGGTCGGCGACCCGGCCGTCGGCGGACTGCGCGGCGCTGACCGCGACCAGGGCGGTGTCCGGGCGGACCGACTCGGCGAGGCGTTCCAGCGGGACGGCGCGCACCTTGAGGTCGCCGCGCGCGTGGAAGGGGTTCACGAGGGAGGAGAAGTCACCCTCGGCGGTGAGGACTTCGGCTCCGGCGGGCAGCGAGGCGGCGATCAGCCCGCCGTACTCGGCGACCGACGCCCCGGTCGCGACCCGCTCGACGGGCACGCCGGCCAGCCGGGCGAAGGAGGCGCGCACGACCTCCACGTCCTCGTAGAGAGGGCCGAGCGGCGTGCCCTCGGCCCGCATCCGCACGGCCCGGTGCAGGGCGGTGACGGTGCGGGCCGGGAGCAGCCCGCTGCTCGCGGTGTTGAGATAGACGTTCTTCGGGGCGAACTCGGCGCGGACGAGGCTCTCGAAGGTCTCCATGGCTCCACTGTGGGCCCTGAACACCTGTCGGTCCATTGCGATTCTTTACGTGGTTTCGCTAAGGAACGCTTATAGATCCGCACCGACCTGCGGGTTCGCTCAGTGCTGCGGCACCGCGCACCCGTCGGGACCGCACGCCTGCGCGTCGCCCTGGTCGACGAGCTGCAGCGGCGACCGCGCGCCCCACGCCTGCGTCAGCGCCTGCTCGAACACCTCGGCGGGCTGGGCGCCGGAGACGCCGAACTTGCGGTCGAGGACGAAGAAGGGCACCCCGTTCGCACCGAGCTCGGCTGCCTCGCGCTCGTCGGCGCGGACGTCGTCGGCGTAGGCGTCCGGGTCGGCGAGGACCTTGCGTACGTCGCCCGCGTCCAGCCCGGCCTCCACCGCCAGTTCCACCAGCCGCTCCTCGCCCTCGGCGAAGACGGACCGCTCCTCGGCGAAGTTCGCCCGGTAGAGGATCTGGATCAGCTCGTCCTGCCTGCCCTGCTCCTTGGCGAGGTGCAGCAGCCGGTGCATGTCGAAGGTGTTGCCGTGGTCGCGGCCCTCGGTGCGGTACGCGAGCCCCTCGGCGGCGGCCTGCGCGCCGAGGTTCTCCTCGCCGGCCTGGGCCTGTGCCGCGCTCATGCCGTACTTCTTGGTGAGCATGGTGATCACGGGCTGGATGTCGCCCTTGGCGCGCCCGGGGTCCAGCTCGAAGGAGCGGTGCACCACCTCGACCTGCTCGCGGTGCGGGAAGGCTTCGAGCGCCTTCTCGAAGCGGGCCTTGCCCACGTAGCACCAGGGGCAGGCGATGTCGCTCCAGATCTCGACGCGCATGTCTGTGGCTCTCCAGCTCGTAACGGGAAACGGAGACTCCCTCCGCCGACTGGATGAACGTTCAAGCAGCGAGGTTCATTCCCCTGTCTCCCGCCGCGGGCTCATGTCCCGGTCACGGAGAAACGCAGGTTCAGGTGGTGGTCGTCCTCGGCGGGTGGGTTCTCCGGGTCCGGGACCCAGCCCTGGCGGGCGTAGAAGGCCTGGGCGCGCCGGTTGTCGACGTGCACGTCGAGGACGGCCGTCCGCCTGCCGTCGGCCTCCCACTCCTCGACGCAGGCCGCGTGCAGGGCGCTGCCCACGCCCGAGCGCCAGCGGTCGGGGTCCACATGGAACTGGAACAGCTTGACCGTGTCCGCCGGTGCGCCCTCCGGGGTGCGGAAGGAGGCCAGGCCGATGATGCGGCCCTCCTCGACGACGCACAGCACATGCCCGTCCGGCCGCTCGACGGCACTCCGCCAGACGGCGACCCAGTCCGTGCCGTCCTGCGGAATCCCGTCGGGGTAGTACGTCGCCCGGGCCCGCGCGTGCAGCGCGACGATGTCCTCGACCTCGGCGGACAGAACGGTGCGAATCACTCGGCCTGCGGTCAATCGGTCACTGATCATGCAACGGAGGACGTGACCTCGGCCGCCCCGGTTCCGAGCCGGGTGAACTGCGCCCGGTAGGCGCTCGGCGTCAGCCCCGTACGGCGGACCAGATGCCCCCGCAGCGAGTCGGCCGTGCCCAGGCCGCAGGCGCGGGCCACCTGGTCCATGGGCAGAGCGGTCGTCTCCAGCAGTTCCTTGGCGCGTTCGATGCGCTGATGGAGCAGCCACTGCAGCGGGCTCACCCCGCTTTCGGCGTGGAAGCGGCGGGTCAGGGTGCGCACGCTGACGCCGGCGTGGCGGGCCAGGTCGGTGAGGGTGAGCGGCTTGTCCAGGTTGCGCATGGCCCAGCCGCGGGTGTCGGCGCAGGCGATGCCGCGCTCGGGCGGCAGCGGGGTCTGGGTGAACTGGGTCTGCCCGCCGGGCCGTACGGGCGCGACGAGGGCACCTCGGGCGACCTCGTTGGCGACGGCGGCGCCGTAGTCGGTGCGGATGACGTGCAGGCACAGGTCGATGCCGGCGGCATAGCCGGACGCGGTCAGATACGGGCCGTCCTGCACGTACAGCACGTCCCCGCACAGGTCGATCTGCGGGTACCGCCTGCGCAGTTCCGCGGCGTGCGCCCAGTAGGTGGTGGCCTTGCGGCCCTGGAGCAGGCCCGCCTCGGCCAGTTGGAACGCGCCGGTGCACAGTGAGGCGATGCGCTTGCCGGCGTCGGCCGCTTCCTTCACGGCGGCCACGATCCGCGCCTCCGGCTCGTACGGCGCCCCGGTGCCCGCCACGATCACCGTGTCGGCGTCCCGCACGGCGTCGAGCCCGTGCCGTACGTACAGGTCGAGGCCTCCGGAGGTGGGCACGGGCCCCGGCTCGGCCGCGCACACGACCACCTCGTACCCCGGCCGCCCGTCGCTGACGACCTTGCCGAAGAGCATCTCCGGGATGGCGAGGTTGAACATCGACACGGGCGAGGGCGCGATGACGGCGATGCGGTGCGGCGCGATCGGCTGGGGCATGGCCAGAACCTCCGGGTGCATGGCATTCCGGCCACTACTGTACGGCGTCGGAGATCCGCAGCATGGAGTCATGTCAACGAACCCGACCCTCCAGGCGGACGAACTCGCCGACCCCGAGCGCGAGTTGGGGCTCAAGAGGCCCTCCCCCGCGCTCACCCTGACCGCCGCCCTCCTCGGATTCGCGCTGATCTGCCTCGACGCCTCCGTGGTGAACGTGGCGCTGCCCGCGATCGGCTCCTCCCTGGACAGCGGCATGTCCGGCCTGCAGTGGGTGGTGGACGCCTACACGCTCGCCTTCGCCTCACTGATGCTGTCCACCGGGGCGTTCGCGGACCGGGCGGGCGCGAGCCGCGCCTACGCGCTCGGCACCGTCGTGTTCACGCTCGCCTCGGTGGCCTGCGGTCTGGCACCGAACCTGCCGACGCTGATCGGTGCCCGGGTGCTGCAGGGCGTGGCGGCGGCCGCCGTGCTGCCGGCGTCCCTCGCCCTGGTGCGCCAGGCGTACACCGATCCGGTCCGGCGGGCCCGCGCGGTGGCCCTGTGGGCGGCGGGCGGCTCGGCCGCGGTGGCGCTCGGTCCGGTGGCGGGCGGCGCGCTGACCACGGCCTGGGACTGGCGGGGGATCTTCTTCGTCAACGTGCCCATAGGCCTGGCGATCCTGGCCCTGCTGACCCGGGCACCGCGCTCGCAGCGCCGTCCGGCGCCCCTGGATGTGCCGGGCCAGGTGACCGCGGTGGTGGCGCTCACGGCCCTGGCGTTCGCGGTGATCGAAGGCGGGACGGCGGGCTGGGCGGCGCTGGCGGTGGCCGTCGTCGCGGCCGTGGCGTTCCTGCGGATCGAGGCGCGCGGGCCGCATCCGGTCGTCCCCCTCGACCTGTTCCGCAACCGGACGGTGACCGCCACGGTCGCGGCCGGAGCGGCGGTCAGCGTCGCCTTCTACAGCCTCGTGTTCGTCTTCTCGCTCTTCTTCCAGCAGGTGCAGGGCCGTTCGGCACTGCATGCCGGGCTGCTCTTCCTGCCGATGACCGGGCTGATCGCGGCGACGAACGTCGTGGCGGGCAAGCTCGCCGGCCGGTACGGCCCCCGGCTGCCCATGCTGCTGGGACAGGCCCTGGCGGTCGTGGGCCTGCTCCTGCTGCTCTACGTCGACGCCGGCACGCCCTCGTCCCTGGTGGCCGTGCTCCTCGTCCCCATGGCCCTGGGCTGCGCGCTGACGGTGCCGCCGCTCACCGCGGCCATGATGGACGCCGTGCCCGCCGAACGCGCGGGCCTGGCGGCCGGTGTGCTCAACGCGGCCCGCCAGGTGGCCGGCGGTCTGGGCATCGCCGCCTTCGGGGCGCTGGTCTCCGACGGGTTCGTCGGGGGGATGCGGCTGAGCCTGGTCATCAGCGCGGCCCTGCTCACGGTGACGTTCGCGCTCAGCTTCCGTCTCGCAGGTCCTTCGGCCAGTGCGGCCTGAACTCCAGGTGGTCGTAGGTCACGACGCACCCCTCCCCCATGGGCGACTGCGTCATGAAGCCGACCAGGGCGGCGTCCGCCTCCTTCTCCTCCCCCAGCGTGAACAGCCGGACGAAGGTCCAGCGCTCACCGTCCCGGGAGGCGTGGAAGGCGAAGGCCCGCCCGGTCCGGCTCACCCGCAGCCAGACCGAACTGCCCTCCACGGTGAAGGAGTTGGCGTCGTCGGAGTGCCCCCGCGTGACCACCGTGCACACGGTCGGCACGTCCGGCGAGTACTCCAGGCACAGCTTGGCCCAGGCCCGCTCCCCGACATGGACGTAGAGCACCCCGGCGTCGAAGGCCGCGGCGAAGCCGACGGTGACCCGGGCGATCAGCTGGAAGTCGCCCTCGGGAGACCCGAGCAGCCGCGGCGCGTCGGAGGCGGGGTCGAGACCCTCGTCGGTGGGCGGCACGAAACGGTCCTGACGGGGGCCGGCCCATCCGGAGAGGATGCCGTCCTCGTAGGACCAGTGGCCGTCGGGGCCGTAGGTGCGGAGGGGAAAGGGCAGTTCAGGAAGTTCCACGTCCATCCCCTGAGTCTTACAGTTTCCCCTCCGCCATGTGGTCCTAAATCGTTCAGCGTTCGAGGAGACCGTTGAAGCGACGCGGCAGCCCCAGCGGGTTGTCGTCCCGCAGCTCGGGCGGCAGCAGGGCCTCGGGGGCGCCCTGATAGGCGACCGGCCTCATCCAGCGTTCGATCGCCGTCCCGCCCACCGACGTCGACGTCGAGGTCGTCGCCGGGTACGGCCCACCGTGGTGCTGGGCCGGCGCCACGGCGACACCCGTGGGCCACCCGTTCACCAGCACACGACCGGCCAGCGGCGTCAGCTCGGCGAGGATCTCCGCGCCCCGGCCCTCACCGGCCGCCTCCTCGGCCGACAGATGAACCGTCGCAGTGAGGTTGCCGGGCAGCCGGGACAGCACGGCCTGCGCCTGCGCGTCGTCGTCGTAGCGGGCCACCACCGTCACCGGGCCGAAGCACTCCTCCAGCAGCAGGTCGTACGCCCCCTCGCTGGTCAGCTTCTCCGCGGCCACCGTGAGGAAGCCCGCGCTCACGGTGTGCTCGCCGCCCGCACCCGGGGTCACCGGCGAGTCCACGTCGGGGAGTTCGGCACGCTCGGCGACACCGGCGACGAAGTTGTCCCGCATGCGGTGGTCCAGGAGAACGCCCGCGTCGGTGTCGCTGACGGCGTCCGTGAGCGACTTGATCAGCCGGTCACCGGCCGCACCGCTCGGCGCGAGCACGAGCCCGGGCTTCACACAGAACTGCCCGACGCCCAGCGTCATCGAACCGGCCAGGCCGCTGCCGATGGCCTCCGCGCGCTCGGCGGCCGCGGCCTCGGTGATCACGACGGGGTTCAGCGAGCCCAGCTCGCCGTGGAAGGGGATCGGCACCGGCCGCGCGGCGGCCGCGTCGAAGAGGGCCCGGCCGCCCCGGACCGAACCGGTGAAGCCCGCGGCGGCGACCAGCGGGTGCTTGATCAGCTCGACGCCGGCCTCGAAGCCGTGCACGAGCCCCACGACGCCCGCGGGGATGCCGTGCTCGGCGGCGGCCGTCCGCAGCACCTTGGCGACCAGCTCGGACAGCGCCGGGTGGTCGGGGTGGGCCTTGACGACGACGGGGCAGCCCGCGCCGAGCGCGCTCGCGGTGTCGCCGCCGGCGACGGAGAAGGCGAAGGGGAAGTTGGACGCCGAGTAGACGGCGACGACGCCGAGCGGCACCTTGTAGCGGCGCAGGTCCGGGATCGGCGGGGTGGCGGTGTCGTCGGGGTGGTTGATGACGACGTCCAGGAAGGCGCCCTCGTCGACGATGTCCGCGAACGCCCTCAGCTGGAAGCAGGTGCGGGCGAGTTCACCGGTGAGGCGGACCGGGCCGAGCGCGGTCTCGGCGTCGGCGGCCTCGACGAGCTGGTCCTTGGCGGCCTGGAGCCGGTCGGCGGCGGTGCGCAGGAAGGCCGAGCGGACCGTGCGGTCGGCGAGCGAACCGCGCGCCTCGTGCGCGGCGCGGACGGCGGCGTCCACCTCCTGGGCTGTGGCCTCCACCGCAACCTGTTCACGCTGCTTCCCGGTACGGGGGTCGACACTCCAGACTGGTGCTGCTGCCACCGCGGGTCCCTCCACATGTATTGCCGCAGTACGGGGTCATCCACCAGGGTCGTTCGATATACTGAACGCTGTCTCTGATGATGAATATGCTGTCGGAGACTATTTCCGGTCGGACGAAGGGGTCAAGGGCGATGTCGGCTGGCGAGACGGGCGGCGGGGCGCAGGTCAAGTCCGCGGTACGGACGGTTGAGCTGCTCGAATACTTCGCCGGACGCCCCGGTATGCACTCGCTCGCGTCGGTCCAGGAAGCCGTCGGCTACCCCAAGTCCAGCCTGTACATGTTGCTGCGCACCCTCGTCGAACTGGGCTGGGTGGAGACGGACGCGACGGGCACGCGGTACGGCATCGGCGTACGGGCGCTGCTGGTCGGCACCTCCTACATCGACGGCGACGAGGTGGTCGCGGCGGCCCGCCCGACGCTGGACCGCCTGTCCGACGACACGACGGAGACCATCCACCTGGCCCGTCTGGACGGCACGAACGTCGTCTACCTGGCCACCCGCCAGTCCCAGCACTACCTGCGCCCCTTCACCCGGGTCGGCCGCCGGCTCCCGGCCCACTCGACCTCCCTCGGCAAGGCGCTGCTGAGCACCTACTCGGACGAACAGGTCCGCAAGATGCTCCCGGAGACGCTCCCCGCCCTGACCGAGAACACGATCACCGACCGCGAGAAGCTCATCGAGGAGCTCCACCAGGTCCGCGAACAGGGCTTCGCCGTCGACCGCGAGGAGAACACCCTCGGCCTGCGCTGCTTCGGCGTCGCGATCCCGTACCGCACGCCGGCCAGGGACGCCATCAGCTGCTCGGTGCCGGTCGCCCGGCTTACTCCGGCCCACGAGCAGATGGTGAAGGACGCGCTGTTCGACGCGCGCGACAGACTGACGCTGGCCACTCGCCGACTCTGACTTCGTCATACGCGCCGGCTCTTTCATAGGCTCTGGCTCCATGGATGTTGAACTCCGCGAGGTTCACGACAGCGACCTGCCCGTCTTCTACCGACAGATGAACGACCCGGAGGCCCTGCGTATGGCGGCCTTCACCCCCAAGGACCCGGCCGACCGGGACGCCTTCGACGCGCACTGGAAGCGGATCCGGTCCTCGCCGGACGTCCTGCGCACGATCCTGGCCGACGGTGACGTGGTGGGCAGCGCGGCCGTCTACGGGGAACCGGGCGAGCGGGAGGTGACCTACTGGGTCGACCGCGCCTACTGGGGACGCGGTGTCGCCACGGCCGCGCTGCGCGGACTGCTCGCCGAGGTCCCCGAGCGCCCGCTGTACGCACGGGCCGCGGCGGACAACGAGGGCTCGCTGCGGGTGCTGGCGAAGTGCGGGTTCCGGGTGACCGCCCGGGCCCGGGGCTTCGCGAACGCACGGGGCGAGGAGATCGAGGAGTTCGTGCTCCATCTGGAGGACTGACCCGGGGGCCGACGGGAGGGCTGAGGGCCTCTCCCCCGTGCGGCGGAGACGGATCGTCACCGGGCAGGAGGTGCCTGCCCGGGCCCTCGCGAGAGCGTGGCCGTATGACGCAGACACTCGCTCCCGCCCCTGAGACCGCGCAACAGCGCGCGGTCGGTCTCAGCCGGGCCCGTCGCGCCCTGCGGGCCGTCGCCATCGTCTCCTGCGTGCCGTATCTCTCGCTCAAGGTCGCCTGGATCGCGGGGAGTCGGGTGGGGATCCCGGACGGCAGTTCCCTTCTGGAGCACCGGGCGAGCATTGCTGTCGCCAACAGCGTCACCGTGCTCATGGACGCGGGCGTGATCGTGCTCGCGCTGGTGCTGACCCGGCCGTGGGGGCTGCGGGTGCCCGCGTGGCTGCTGGCCCTCCCCGCGTGGGTGGCCACCGGGCTGCTCGCGCCGATCATGGCCGGGTTTCCGCTCCAGCTCGCCGTCGACGCGCTCGGCGGAACGGCGGACACCCCCGTCGGCGGCGGTGAACCGTTCCTGGACGCCTGGGTCTTCGGCGTCGTCTACACCGGGTTCATCGTGCAAGGGCTCACCCTCGGCGCCCTCTTCGTGCTGTACGCCCGTGACCGCTGGGGCCGGCTGTGGGAGGGGCGGGTGTGGGAGCTTCCGGTCGGTGTCATCGGGGCGGCGCAGCGGGCGGTGGCCGTCGCGGCCGCCGTCCTGGCGCTGCCGCCCCTGGCCGCCCACCTGGTGTGGGCGTGCGGCGGCACCGTCGGGCTCGACGAGAGCCAGGCCGCCGACCGGACCAGCGGCTCCCATGTCATGGAGGCCCTGTCCGCCGTGTTCCTGGCCCTGGCCGTCACCGGCGGTCTGCTCCTCGCGTTCCGGCGCGGCCGGGCCCTGCCCGTGAGGCTGCCGCTCGCTCTCGCCTGGGTCGGTTCGGCGGCCCTGGTCTGCTGGGCGGGCTGGCTGTCGCTGGCCCCGCTCACCGACGTGGGCGGCGGGGCCACGCCGCTGATGAACCTCGCCTACGCTGGCCAGATGATGGTCGGCATCCTCGTCGCCTGCCTCGGCGTCCACTTCCTCGCCGAGCGCTCCGCGAGCCGGAAACGTCGTACGACGTGACGGAACTGTCCCGGTTCCTGTTCGGGCGGCGGGCACGCCGGCGCTGGATCCATCTGATCCTCGGCGGCGCGCTCGCCATGCCGTACGTCTTCGTCGGCCAGCTCGTCGTCGGTCCCGCCACCGACTCCCGGTACGTCTTCAACGACCTGCCCCTGCAACTGCTCTCCTTCGCCGTCGGGTTGCCCCTCGCCACGATCACCGCCGTGCTGTTCCCGCTGACCCGGCCCCTGGAGGCGGGGGCGGTGCGGTCGCTGTGCGGGGTGGAGGCGGGCCTGCTCGCCTACGGGCCGGCCCGGACGCGGACGGCCAAGGGGCGTGCGGCGGCCTGGTTCACGCTGCATCTCGGGTTCGGCGGGATCATCGCCGGGATGTCGCTGGCGGTGCCGCCGTTCGCCGGGTTCCTGGCCGCACTGCCGCTGCTCGTGTGGCTGGGCGGCGAGGAGCTGGTCGAGCTGCCCGATGCCCTCGACCACACCTGGGTGCTGGTGCTCGCGCCGGTCGCGGGCGTGGCGACCATGGTGGCGCTCGCCGGGTGTGCGGCCGTCTGCGGTTCGCTGCTCGCCCGCTGGGCGCCCGCGCTGCTGGGGCCCACGCCCGAGGACCGGCTCGCGGCGGTCGAGGCGCGCGCCGCCGACCTCGCCGTGCGCAACCGGCTCGCGCGCGAGCTGCACGACTCCGTGGGCCACGCCCTCAGCGCCGTCACCCTCCAGGCGAGCGCGGCCCGCCGGGTCCTGGACAGCGACCCGGAGTTCGTCCGCGAGGCCCTCGCCGCGATCGAGGACACGACCCGGCGCACGGTCGGCGAACTCGACGCCGTCCTGGGCGTGTTGAGGGACGGCGACACTCCCGGTACGGCCCCGGCGCCCACCCTCGCCGCCGATCTCGACGGCCTCCTGCGCCGCACGCGCGCGGGCGGGCTGCGGGTGACGGCCACGCTCGCCGCCGACGCCGAGGCCCTGCCGCCCGTCCTGTCCCGCGAGGCCTATCGGATCGTGCAGGAGGGACTGAGCAACGCCCTCAAGCACGCCGGTGAGGGGGTGACCGTGCGGCTGTGGATCGAGGTGGCCGACGGGCACCTGCGCATCACCGTCGAGAATCCGGTCGCCACCGCCCGCGAGTGCCGCCCCGGCGGCGGCCACGGGCTGCGCGGCATCGCCGACCGGACGCGGCTGCTGGGCGGGACGACGGAAGCCGGCGCCGCACGGGGGACGTGGCGGCTGCACGTACGACTGCCCATGACAGGGCCCGAAGACCTGCCTGTGAAAGGACCCGCATGACGCCCCGCCCGACCGTCCGGATCGTCCTCGCCGACGACGAGCGCATGGTCCGCACCGCCCTGCGCGCCATCCTCTCCGCCGAGCCGGACCTGGAGGTGGTCGGCGAGGCGGCGACCGGCGCCGAGGCCGTGTCCGTGGTGCGCGAGCGGCGGCCCGACGTGGTCCTCATGGACGTCCGCATGCCCGAGATCGACGGCATCCGGGCCACCGAGCAGATCCTCGCCACGCTCACCGACCCGCCCCGGATCGTCGTCGTCACGACCTTCGAGAACGACTCCTACGTGTACGACGCCCTGCGCGCCGGAGCCGCCGGGTTCCTGCTGAAGCGGGCGGAGGCCGACGCGCTCGTCCAGGCCGTACGGCTGGTCTCGCACACCGACACCCTGCTGTTCCCGTCGGCCGTACGCAGCCTCGCGGCCGAGCACGCGCGCGCGTGCCCCGCGCCGGCGCCCTGGGTGGCACGGCTCACCGGCCGCGAGAGCGATGTGCTGCGGCTGATGGCTCAGGGCCTGACCAACGCGGAGATCGCGCGGCGGATGGAGGTCGGTCCGGCCACCGTGAAGTCGCACGTGGCGGCGGTCCTGGCGAAGACCGGGACCAGGGACCGCACGCAGGCCGTGATCGCCGCGTACGAGGCGGGCTTCATGAACGCCAGATGAGAAAACGGGGCGCAAGGGAACGATTGCGCCCATCCCGCTCGTCCTCTCGAGTGGGATGAACAAGACGATCAGGCGGGTGTCCGTCTTCACACTGCTGCTGGTGTTCGCTCTGCTGGTCAGGGCGACCTGGGTGCAGTTCTACGAAGGCCAGGCACTCGCGGACGGCAAGCACAACCGGCGGAACACGATCGCGCTGTACAGCGAGCCGCTCGGCAACATCGTCGTGGGCGGCGAGGCGGTCACCGGCTCGACGCGGACGATGAGCGGCGACCTCGCGTACAAGCGGACGTACACCGACGGCTCGCTGTACGCGGCGGTCACCGGGTACAGCTCGCAGGCGTACGGTGCCACCCAGCTGGAGGGCGTCTACCAGGATCTGCTCGACGGAACCGACACCCGGCTCAAGAGCGTGCTGGACACGGTCACCAACAAGCGGTCCGACCCCGGCAATGTGATCACGACGATCGACCCGGACGTGCAGAAGGCCGCGTACGACGCGCTCGGCGACAACAAGGGCGCCGCCGTGGCGATCGACCCCGCCACCGGGAAGATCCTGGCAGTCGTCTCCACTCCGTCGTACGACCCGTCGCGGATCACCACGGGCGACTCGGACGCCTGGAAGCAGCTGACCAAGGACGCCGACAAACCGATGACGAACCGCGCGCTGCGCCAGCCGCTGCCGCCGGGTTCGACGTTCAAGCTGGTCGTCGCGGCGGCCGCGCTGGAGGACGGGCTGTACTCGTCGGTGGACGACAAGACGGTCAGCCCGGACCCGTACCCGCTGCCCCAGTCGAGCAGCGACCTGACGAACGAGAACCCGTCCGCACCCTGCGAGAACGCCTCGATCCGGGTGGCCCTGCAGTACTCCTGCAACAACGTCTTCGGGAAGATGGCCGTCGACCTGGGCCAGGACAAGGTCAGGGCGATGGCCGAGAAGTTCGGCTTCAACGACGAGGAGCAGGACGTGCCGGTGCGGGCGTACACCAGCGTGTACCCCTCCGACATGGACAAGGCGCAGACGGCCCTGTCGGGCATCGGCCAGTTCGACGTGACCGCCACCCCGCTGCAGATGGCCATGGTGTCCGCCGCCATAGCCAACGGCGGCAAGCTGGTCTCACCGCACATGGTGTCGAAGATCACCGACAGCGGTGGGGATGTGCTGGAGAACTACGACGACCGCGCCGGGACCGAGGAGATCGTCAGCTCCGACACGGCCGAGCAGCTCCAGTCCGCGATGCAGACGGTCGTCGAGGAGGGCACGGGCACGAACGCGCAGATCTCGGGCGCGACCGTGGGCGGCAAGACGGGCACGGCCCAGCACGGCGAGAAGAACAGCAAGACGCCGTACGCCTGGTTCACGTCGTACGGGAAGGCCGACGGCAAGGAGGTCGCCGTGGCGGTGGTCGTGGAGCAGTCGGACGCGGCTCGGTCGGAGGTCAGCGGCAACGGGCTGGCCGCCCCCGTGGCCAGGAAGGTCATGGAGGCGGCACTGAAGGGCTAGGGCCTGTCGTTTGGATCATGCCGGCGTCGCGGGGCGTGGCACGCGCATCTGCCGCGTTGTCGTCGGTTGTCGACGCTCCGCGTCGCCGCCCTCCTCCGCCTTGCAGCTGCACGCACCACGCCCCGCTCGGGTCGGCCGAGAGGCGCAGTCTCTCTCAGCCGACCTGATCCAAACGACAGGCCCTAGCTCACTTCACACCCAGAACCTGCTCGATCGGGTTGATGGCGAAGTACACCAGGAACAGCACCGAGGTCCCCCACATGAGCCAGTGGATCTCCTTGGCCTTCCCGAGCACCGCCTTGATGACGACGTAGGCGACGAACCCGGCCCCGATGCCATTGGTTATCGAGTACGTGAACGGCATCACCGCGATGGTCAGGAACGCCGGGATGGCGATCTCGTACTTGTCCCAGTCGATGTGCTTGACCTGCGTCATCATCAGGAACCCGACGGCGACGAGCGCGGGCGCGGCCGCCTGGAGCGGGACGATGGTGAGCAGCGGCGTCAGGAACAGGGCAAGTCCGAACAGACCGCCGGTGATCAGGTTGGAGAAGCCCGTACGCGCGCCCTCTCCGACGCCCGCCGCCGACTCGATGTAGGAGGTCGCGGAGGAGGAGGACGCCGCACCGCCGGCGGCCGCCGCCGCACCGTCGATCAGCAGCACCCGGCCGAGGTTGGGCACCTTGCCCCGCTCGTCGAGGAGACCGGCCTCGGCGCTGATGCCGACGACCGTGCCCATGGTGTCGAAGAAGTCGGACAGGACCAGCGTGAAGACGAGCAGGACGACGGTGATGGCGGTGGTCTCGCCGAACGCGCCGAACAGGCTGAAGTCGCCGATGAGTCCGAAATCCGGGGTGTCGACCACCTTGTCCGGCCACGCGGGCGTGGTCAGACCCCAGGCCTTGATGTCGGCGACCGAGTTGATGATCAAGGCGACGACCGTCATCGTGACGATGCTGATCAGGATCGCGCCCTTGACCTTGCGGGCGAGCAGACCGATCGTCAGCAGAACTCCGAGGCAGAACACGAGGATCGGCCACCCGGAGAGCTGACCGGTGCCGCCCAGCTGAACCGGCACGGTGGTGTTCGCGGCGTCCGGGATCCGGCTGACGAACCCGGCGTCGACAAAGCCGATGAAGGCGATGAACAGGCCGATGCCGACACTGATCGCCTGCTTGAGCGGCTGCGGGATGGCGTGCATGACGGCCTCGCGCAGCCCGGTGACGACGAGCACGCAGATCAGCAGGCCTTCGAGGACGACCAGGCCCATCGCGTCGTCCCAGGACATCAGCGGGGCGATCTGGAAGGCGACGACGGCGTTCAGGCCGAGGCCGGCGGCGAGCGCGAGCGGGAGGTTGCCGCCGACACCCATGATGATCGTCATGACCGCGGCCACCAGGGCGGTGGCGGTGGTGAGTTGGACGGCATCCAACTGGTGGCCGAACTTGTCCTTCGCGCTGCCGAGGATGATGGGGTTCAGGACAAGGATGTAGGCCATCGTGAAGAACGTGGCGAAGCCGCCGCGTATCTCACGGGCGAAGGTGGATCCCCGTTCGGAGATCTTGAAGAACCGGTCGACGCTGTTCACGCCCGGTGGCGTGGCACTTGGCCGGTCGGCCACCTTCTGGGATTCGGACATGGCTCTCGCTCCTTGTTGCCTGGCTGATCGTGTGCGGATGCTGGCTGGATTGTTCCCGCGTTGAACTCGTTTCAGGTTTTCCCCGTGTTACGGAATTGGGCTGCTCACCGTACGGCCTGCCATACGCCGTTCGAAGCCTCGTACGAACCGGGCGCGCGATCGCTGCTACGCTTCCGCATCTCGCCCGGATGATCTCCGGACGATCACATGTCATTCACATGACGCGCACGTTCAGGCAGGAGGGGTTGCCCGTGGGCACGGTCGTCGACGACGCCGCCTCCGTGGAGTTCCACGCCTTCTTCGACCGTCACTATGCCGAACTGTCACGCCTGGCCCATCTGCTGACGGGCGACGCGGACGCCGCCGACGATCTGGCGGCGGACGCGTTGCTGGCACTGTGGCACCGCTGGGACCGGGTGCGCGCGGCAGACCATCCGGTGGCGTACGCGCGCGGGGTCGTGGCCAACCTGGCCCGTACCAGGATCCGCAGCGCGGTCCGGGAGCGGCGGCGTATCGCGCTGTTCTGGTCGCAGCGCGAGGAGAAGATCGAGAACCCGGACGTGGCGGGCGTCGTCGACGTCCAGGAGGCGTTGCGTAGACTTCCGTTCCGCAAACGCGCCTGTGTGGTGCTGCGGCACGCCTTCGACCTCTCGGAGAAGGACACCGCGCTCGCCCTGGGCGTCTCGGTCGGTACGGTGAAGAGCCAGACCTCGAAGGGGATGGCCGAGCTGCAACGGCTGCTCGGCACCCAGGGGGCTCCGCTCAAGGTGCACGCGGCCGCGATGGCCCGCACCTCGAACGCCGGAGGAAGGAACCGATGATGCGGCGGGACGTGCACGACGAACTGCGCGCCCGGCTGCACGAGGCGGCCGAGGCGCACGAGCCCAATCGCGAGCGGATCCTGGCCCGCGTCGAGCGGGGCATGGCGGATCCCGCCGGGCAGGCCCGCGGCGACCACCGGGCGACCCGTCCGCCGGTGTACGGCTGGTTCCGGGTCGTGACCGCGACGGCCGCGGTGGCCGGCGTCCTCGCGGTCGGCGGCTACGCGGTGGCATCCGCGGTGAAGGACGACACCCCGCAGCAGACGGTGGCCACGTCGCCGACGCCCACCCCGTCGCCGGACGCGACGAGCCGCGCCCCGGTCCCGCCGGCCGACCCGACGCCGGAGGACACCCCGGAGTCCCGCGAGACGACGAAGGAGCCGACGCGGCCGACCGCCACGGCCGAGCCGCCCGCCGCCAAGGGCGAGGAGGACGGCCCGCTCCGGTCGGACGGCTCGGTGGACCCGCACAGCAACGAGTTCTGGGCGCAGAGCAACCTGACCCTCAAGACGAGCGAGCAACTCACCGCGCTCACCGTCCGGTTGAAGGTCGCCCAGACCGGCGGGGTCACCTCGACCGGCGCCTGGCGCTCGCTGCCGGAGGACGACTTCACGCTCACCGTCGAGGAGAAGGACGGCTTCCTCGTCTACACCTGGGTGCTCAAGGAGGGCCGTACGGTCCGCGCGGGCGACTGGGTGTTCGCGGGCCAGTACAACCATGAGCGCGGCGGCCGGGACGCGCGCGGCGACAGCTATGCGATGACGGCCTCGGCAGGCGGCGAACAGCTGTCCGTGGCGGGCGACTTCGCAGGCCACGACGACAACCCCGCCACAGATGAAGGGGATTCGTAAAAAAATCCCGAGCGCGCGGCAACCCTTCCTTCACCCGGGGGCGACCAAGAGTCGCAACGATCCCCCACGCAAGGAAGCGGGTCTCGAGGACGATCCCGGTGTCGGGCACGTACGACGGCAGGATGGCGAAGTTCTACGGCACCGGCGACCTGGGCGGCAGCGGTCAGGAGGAGGGCCAGGACCCGATCTTCGAGCTGGCCGACGGCGCGGTCCTGAAGAACGTCGTCATCGGCAGTCCGGCCGCGGACGGCGTCCACTGCAAGGGCTCCTGCACGCTGCGGAACGTGTGGTGGCTGGACGTCGGCGAGGACGCGGCGACCTTCAAGGGCAAGTCGTCCTCGGCCGTGTACACGGTGTACGGCGGCGGCGCGAAGAACGCCGACGACAAGGTGCTGCAGTTCAACGGCGCGGGCAAGCTGGTGGTCTCCAAGTTCCAGGTGGAGAACTTCGGCAAGCTGGTGCGCTCCTGCGGCAACTGCTCCACGCAGTACAAGCGCACGATCATCATCAACGACGTGGACGTCACCGCGCCCGGCAAGTCGATCGTCGGCATCAACTCCAACTACGGCGACACGGCCGCCCTGCGCAAGGTCCGCATCCACGGCGACAGCGGCAAGAAGATCAAGACCTGCATCCGCTTCGAGGGCAACAGCAGCGGCAAGGAGCCGAAGGAGCTCGGCACCGGACCGGACGGGACCGCCTGCAGGTTCTCGCCGTCGGACATCTCGTACCAGTGAGCGAGTCCGCACCCCTGCGGCTCGCACACAACCCTCGACACGTTCCCTCACATGGGACACAACCACGTGTTCACATTGAACGTCACTATTAGTGCACGGCAGACGGACAAGACGAAGTACGACGTCTCGTCCGACCCCATGGATCTGCTGGCCTGAGCCCCCCTCGGTCAGCAGCGCCGGCCAGAGCCCCCCTCGGGCCGGCAACAGGAACGCCCCGCCTGTGACGACAGGCGGGGCGTTCGATCGTGCGGCGAGGGCTAGGGCCTGTCGTTTGGATCATGCCGGCGTCGCGGGGCGGCCAGGAGGCGCGGTCTCTCTCAGCCGACCTGATCCAAACGACAGACCCTAGTTCATCGTCGAGCCGATGGTGGTGGAACCCGTCGTCAGGAAGGTCGTCGCCGGCAACGCCCCGCTCGCCCGCCGGGAGGCATACGCAGTCGCCGCGTCCGTCGACCTGAAGGACGGGGTCGCCACGCCGCTGTCCCAGTTGTTCGCCGCCGACACGGCCGACGAACCCAGCCTGGACAGCCTCTTCTTGTTGCTCACGGCGAGATTGCGGGCCAGGCGCGCCTTGCCGGTGGCGAAGTAGAACCCGGTCTCGGCGTTGGAGTACGCGGTGTTGCGGTTGAGGGCGATCGCCCCGGTGTTGGAGTTCTCCGTGAAGCCGTGCAGCGTGTTGTCCCAGGCCGCGTTGTTGTTGACCACATGGGCCACCGAGGCGCCCCCACCGCCCAGCTTGAACCCGTTGCCGTTGCCCTCGAAGGCGGAGTCGCCCCAGCGGTTCTCGCCGTTGCCGAAGGCCCAGGTGTGCTCGATGGTGACCGGCGAGGAGAACTGCCAGAGGTCGATGCCGTCGTCCGAGTTGTTGTAGAGGCGCGCCCCGGTGATCTTGTTCCCTGTCCCGGAGCCGAACTTGACGGCGATGCCGTCGGCGTTCTGGCCGTGCCCGGCCGGGTCGTAGTTGCCGTGACTGTCCAGGTTCTGCACGAGGTTGCCGGTCGTGCCGTCACCGCGCAGCGTGAACCCGGAGTCGCCGTTGTCCGCGGTGACCAGGTTCTTGAAGACGCCGCCCACGGACGACGTGGCGACGAAGCCCTGGGCCGGGGAGTTCTGGAAGGTGAGGTTCTGAACGGTCCAGTAGTCGCCGTAGATCCCGGCCAGCCAGGAGCCGTCGGGCAGCTTGGAGCCGTCGATCCGCACCTTCTCGCCACCGTACGCCCGCAACGTGATCCGCGCCGAACTCGTGCCGTTCGCCGTGGACTTGAGGGTGGCGGCCGGCTGGTAGGTACCGCCTCGCACCTGGATGGTCGTACCGGCGACGGCGTTCTTGACCGCCGACTCCAGCTGCGCGGTACCGGACACGGTGACCGTCGTCGAGGCGGCCTGGGCACCGCCGTTCGACAGGCCGAGGCAGACGCCGCCCGCCCCCGCGGAGACGGCCACCGCGGCGGCGATGGAGAGGGTGCGGGTCCTGCGGTGGCGACCGGTGCTCAAACGCACGAGGCGTTCCTTTCCTGGGGAACGAGAGATGCCCTGCGGTGGTCGCCGCGCCCCGCGGAGGTTGCCGCACCTCAGCGAAATCGACCGAAACTTTCGCTGCTCCTCATCCCGCACTCACCGATTGACGTGCTGTTTCCCGCTGGCAACACTCCGAGGGCGCGCACAGCGAACAACAGAATCCCCCACGCCCCCACAAGGAGTGACATGCGTCCACGCACCCTCCTAGTCGCCTGTCTCTCGCTACTGCTCGCTCTCCTCACCGCCCCGCCCAGCGCCGCCCAGTCAGGAGCACCACCCGTGCAGCAGTCCCCGTACGCCGGCTATCTCTTCGCCTACTTCACCGGCGAGGGCACCGCCGACGGCGAGCAGATCCGCTACGCCCTCAGCCGCGGCAACGACCCGCTGCACTGGCGTGAGCTGAACGCCGGGAAGCCGGTCCTGTCCTCGACGATCGGCGAGAAGGGCCTGCGCGACCCGTTCGTGATCCGCTCCCCCGAGGGCGACAGGTTCTACATGATCGCCACCGACCTGCGGATGTACCGCAACAGCAGCGGCAGTTGGGACCAGGTCCAGCGGCACGGGAGCAAGTCGATCATGGTGTGGGAGTCCACCGACCTGGTCCACTGGACCGACCAGCGCCTGGTGAAGGTCTCGCCCGACAACGCGGGCAACACCTGGGCGCCGGAGGCCTACTGGGACGACTCCCTCGGCGAGTTCGTCGTCTTCTGGGCGTCGAAGCTCTACGCCGCCGACGACCCCGACCACACCGGATCGACGTACAACAAGATGCTGTACGCGACCACGAAGGACTTCCGCACCTTCAGCGAGCCGAAGGTCTGGGACGACCCCGGCTACTCGGTCATCGACTCGACGGTCGTGCGGCACCGGGGCACGTACTACCGCTACACCAAGGACGAGCGGGACCCGAGCTCCTCCAGCCCCTGCTCGAAGTTCATCACCGCGGAGAAGTCGACGAGCCTGACCGACACGTCGTACGACTTCGTGGCGGACTGCATCGGCAGCGGCGCGATGGAGCGGGGCGAGGGCCCGACGGTGTTCAAGTCGAACACCGAGGAGAAGTGGTACCTGTTCATCGACGAGTACGGCGGCCGCGGCTACGTCCCCTTCGAGACGACCGATCTCGACTCGGGCAGGTGGACACCGTCGCGGAACTACCAGCTCCCCGCAAGTCCCCGGCACGGCACGGTGATCCCGGTGACGCGGGCGGAGTACGACCGGCTGCTGTCCGCGTACCCCGCGAGCCCCGCCTCGGTGGTGGACGCGACGGCGAAGGACCAGAAGGGGTACGCGATCGTCACCGAGAGCGCCTCGAAGGTCGTCCTGCCGATGCGGCCGGAGGCCGACCTCGCCCGCCTGGCCCCGAAGCTGTGGGCCGGTGAGGGCGCGACGGTCAGCCCGCGCTCCGGCACCCGGCGCGACTTCCGCAAGCCGCAGACGTACACCGTGACGGCCGCGGACGGTACCGAGCGCACCTGGACGGTCGAGGCGGTACGGACAGCAAGCCCCGTGCTTCCCGGGCTCAACGCCGACCCGGACGTCCACCACCTGAACGGCGAGTACTGGATTTACCCGACGACCGACGGCTTCCAGGGCTGGGGCGGGACCAGGTTCAAGGCGTACTCGTCGAAGGACCTGGTCCGCTGGAAGGACCACGGCGTCATCCTGGACCTGGGCCCCGACGTGACGTGGGCCGACAAGTACGCCTGGGCGCCGGCGATCGCCGAGCGCGACGGCAAGTACTACTTCTACTTCTGCGCCGAGCAGCAGATCGGCGTCGCGGTGGCCGACTCCCCGGCGGGCCCCTTCAAGGACGCGCTCGGCAAGCCGCTGGTCGCCAAGGGCGGGGCGTGGAGCGGCCAGATGATCGACCCGGCGGTGTACACGGACGACGACGGGACGTCGTACCTGTACTGGGGCAATGGTCACGGCCATGTCGTCCCGCTCAACGACGACATGGTGTCGTTCGACCCGTCGAAGGTGCGGGACATCACGCCCGACGACTTCCGCGAGGGCTCCTTCGTGATCAAGCGGAAGGGCACGTACTACTTCATGTGGTCCGAGGACGACACGCGCAGCGAGAACTACCACGTGGCGTACGCGACCGGCCCGTCCCCGCTCGGCCCGTGGACCAAGCGCGGCACGATCCTGCAGAAGCGCCCCGAGTACGGCATCCTCGCCACCGGCCACCACTCGGTGGTGAACACCCCCGGCACGGACGACTGGTACATCGTCTACCACCGCTTCGCCCTGAACGGCCCCGGCAGGCCGGGCGGCGACGGCATGCACCGGGAGACGACCGTCGACCGCATGGAGTTCGCGGCCGACGGTTCGATCAAGCCCGTGGTGCCGACGCTGGAGGGCGTCAGGCCCGTGCGGAGCTAGCTCGGCCCCGCTCAGTCCATCGTCGCCCCGATGGTCGTGCTGCCCGTGGTCAGGAACGTGGTCACGGGCAGCGAGCCGTTCGACTGCCGGGCGTTGTAGGTGCTCGACGCGTCCGTCGACCGGAACGCAGGGGTCGATGTCCCGGAGTCCCAGTTGTTGCCGGCAGAGACCACCGCGGAGCCCTTGTTCACCGTGCCGCCGCCGTTGCTCACGGCCAGACGTGGGCCACGTCAACTCGGCCTTGTCGGCGGGGACTTCGACGACCTCGCGGTACGTCCCCGGATGCACGACGATCGTCCACCCGGGCCCGTCCACCGCGTCGACGGCCGCCTGCACCGAGCCACCGGGCCGGACGTGCAGCACCCGGCGGCCGGCACCACCGGCGAAGGCGGGGGACCCGACGGCGACCGGTCCCCCGCAGATCACGGCGATCCCTGCCAGGAGAGTCCGCCTGCGCATCTCAGCGACCCTCCTTCCACGGCGCCCAGTCGCCGAGGTATGCCTCACAGGTCGCCGACTCGGCCTGTACGGCGGTGAGTTGGGGACGGTTCTCCAAGGCGGTGATCTCCGCTCCCGGCCCGGCGTTGCGGTACTCGGCGAACCGCTGCTCCTGCCAGGGGAAGGACGCCGACATGTTGGCGTAGGGCGCGACCGCGTCGATGCCGGGGCCGAGGTGGGTGTCGCGGACGGTGAGCGCGGGGCGGGCGGTGGGATCGGAGCTGGGCACCCAGGGGCGGGCCAGTTTGTAGTAGGCGTCCGGGGCCTCGCCGGTGACACGGCTGCGGGTCACCAGGCAGCCGCGCGGGTTGGCACCGGCGGTGGAGGGCGCGAAGACGAAGCCGTACGGGGCGGACGACAGGTCGGTCCGGTTCAGGGTCTGGAAGTGGCAGTGCTCGTAGACGGCCGTGGCCCTCCCGAAGACGAAGTCGACGTCGCCCTCGATGTAGCAGTGTGCGAAGTACTGGCGGGCGAAGACGCCGAGGGCCATGGAGTCGGCGTACAGGGTGTCCTGGTGGCCGAGGAAGCGGCAGTGGTGGAACGCGGACCGGTCGCCCTGCACCTTGATGGCGACGGCCTGGGTGCCGCTGATGCCGGGGTGGTCGGCGCGCAGCCAGTCGTTGGCGAAGGTGAGGTCGCGGGCGGTGAAGCCGTCGGCCTGGACGAGGGTGGTGGCGGAGCCGGTGGTGCCGTAGGTGCCGCCGCCGGGCTTGGGGGTGCCGGCGGCGTTGTCGTGGACGATGACGACGTCACGCGGGTCCCGGCCGGCGCCGAGCCAGGTCATCTCCGTACGGGTCACGTCGACGGCGACCGTCTCGCGGTACGTCCCCGGCGCGATGACCAGCGTCCGGCCGCTGCCGGTAGCCGCGGTCACGGCGGCCTGGACGGTGGTGAAATCGCCCTGGCCGGACGGGTCGACGTAGAGGGTCTGCGGGGTCAGGCGGGCGACCGGGGAACCGTAGCGCCCGAAGGGACAGGGGCGGGCGACGGCTCGTGCGGGGTAGGGCGCGAGGGCGAGTGCGGTGGCGGCGCTCGCGGTGAGGAATCCCCTTCTGGACAGGGGCGGTCGGAGGTGGGGCGAGGGCATGCGGGTGCTCCTTCGCAGGGCGGATCGTGCTGGGGGCGGCCGGGCCTGCCGGGCGTCCCTCCCCCGGTGCGTGCGTCAGCCCAGACGGCCGGCGCCCGCGCAGCGGTTGACGATTCCGGGCACCGCCTTGGGGTTGTCGACCTTGGTCCGGAGGGTCGGTGTCCACCCGGCGCCGGACTGGAGGGTCTCGGCCGGGATCTCGGCGTTGTGGACCGCGATGAGATCCGTCAGCTTGCCGTTGACGTAGTTGTTCTCGGCGGTCAGCGGCGACTCGTTCCACTTCTTCAGGACCTTGCCGACGCTCGCCCCGGCCGGCAGCGAGATGGCGTTGTCGCTGGCGTGGAGCCGCGAGGAGATACCGACACCGAAGATGTAGTAGTCGTCCTTCTGCTCCTCGGTCACCACGTAGTGGTTGTTGTAGACGTCGACCTGCCCGAACCGCACGCGCGGGGAGCGCTGGAGGATGCCCTCGAAGCGGTTGTGGTGCATGGTGACCTTGAGCTTGCCGCCGTCGGTGGTGGTGAGGCCGTCGCCGTTGCCGATCAGCATGTTCTTGTCGTGGTCCTGGAAGCGGTTCCAGGACACGGTCACGTAGTTGGAGCCGCGCACGATGTCCGTCAGACCGTCGTGCTGCTGGAACACCTTGCCGAAGTAGACCGGCCGCTCGCTGTCCGGGTAGCGCCCGTCGGTGAACGTGTTGTGGTCGAGCCACACATGGTCGGTGCCGTAGACGACCACGGCGTCGTACTCGGAGTTCCAGTTGCCGGTCTTGTTGTCGTCGGTCGGGTCCCACTTGGGGAAGCAGTCGAGCGGGGCCTCGATGGTGAGGTTGCGCAGGATGACGTTCGAGACGCCCTTGATCTGGAGGCTGGCGCCGAGGATGCCGGAGTTCCTGCCGACGCCGACGATGGTGGTGTTGCTGGGGATGTTGGCCTTGATCTCCGTGTCCTGGTTGGCGGCGGAGGCGACCCGCGCGTCCTCCTGCGGACCGCTGGCGACCTCGTCGTTGCCCCAGACGGCGGGGTCGTACGCCTCGAGGTACTCCTGAAGGTCGTAGCCGCCGGTGACGAAGGCCTCGCAGCCCTCGGAGACGGCGTCGATCATGCCGTCGACCTTGATGATCTTCGGCGCGTCACCGCCGGCCTTCAGCGCGGCCTTGAACTCGGCCCAGGTGGTGACGGTGTAGACGTGCTCGGCCTCGGCGGCCGAACCACCGCTCGTCCCCGCCCCTTCCGAGCCCCAGCCATCCCCCGCGCCGAGGACCTGCCGGCCGAGGTCACGCGGCCCGGCCTGCGCTCCGGTGCCGGTCAGCCCGAGGACGAGCGCGGTGCAGCCGATCAGCACAGCACACTTCCTTGTGGCATGCCCATGCCATATCTGGGCCTTCATTGTGCGGCTCCCTCTTCTGCGATCGGGTGGTTGGTCAAGCGGCGGAGGCTTCCGGCCAGGTGATCCAGGACTCCGGGATCTCCTCGTCGAGCCGGCGCACGTCCCGCGGGCCGAGCACCCGCGTACGCAGCAGCTCTGCCACCACGAGACGCGCCACGGCGATCGCGCCGGCCGGGTTGAATGGCGTGTTGTCCTGCGCGGCGGCGGTCCAGTTGAAGTACCTCTTCGTGGCCTCGACCCCCAGCCTCTGCCACAGCGCGAGCGACAGCGCCTGGATGTCGAGCAGCGCGACGCGCTCCTCCTGCGCGAGCGCCCGCATCGCCGCCGGATAGTCGCCGTGCGTCGGCACGGCGTTCCCGTCGGCGTCGAACCGCCGCCGCTCGACGGCAGTGGCCAGCACCGGCCGAGCGCCCCACGCCCGCGCGCCGTCGATGTACAGCCGCAGACAGTCCTGGTACGTCGTCCAGGGCTCGGTGTACCGAGCGGGATCGGTGACCTTCTCGTCGTTGTGCGCGAACTGGACCAGCAGGAAGTCACCGGGCCGGATGGCCCCGAGGACGACATCCAGCCGCCCTTCATCGACAAAACTCTTGGAACTGCGCCCGTTCACGGCGTGATTGGAAACGAGCCGGTCCTTGTGCAGAAGGAACGGGAGCGCCATGCCCCACCCGGTCTCCGGGACGGCGTCGGCGTATTTCTGGGCGGCGGTGGAGTCGCCGACGATGTAGAGGGTGCGGTGGCGCGGGGTTGCCTGGGCGGTACCCATGCCCGAGAGGGCGAGAGGGACGGCGGCAACGGCCGCCAAACTGACCTGTCTGCGCGTAAGAGACACACCGGTGCCTTTCAAGCAGGGGGAAGTGAAGTTCCCTCAGGGGCGCGGGGCTGTATCGATTTGCGGCTCCGCCGCGTGGGCGCGACCAGCCACAACCGACTCGCAGCCGGCCACGCACAGAACCAACCGAACCGAGCTCTCAGCCGTTCCTTTCCTTCCACTCGGCCTGAGCCTCATTCAGCTGACCGGCCACCGTGTCCAGGAATTCCTTCGCACTCATGTCCCCGTTCAGCACCTTCTGGAAGTTCGGCTCGTTGTCGGCCTTGGAGATGGTGTTCCAGTCAGGCAGGTAGTACGGCAGCTGCACAATCGTCGTGGACCCGTCGGTCAACGCGGCGGCAGCCAATTTCGTGGGCTCGGCCTCGGAAATCCACGCATCCCTCGCGGCGTCATTGTTCGACGGCACCTGCCCGGCCGCCTCATTGAACTTCGAGTTCTCCTCGTGCGAGGTCGCGAACTCGATGAACTTCCAGGCCGCTTCCTTGTTCTTGGAGCTCTTGAAGAGCCCCATCCCGTCAACGGGGTTGGACACCTGAACCCGCTTACCGGCGGAGCCGACCGGCTGCGGAATCCCCCGGAACTTCTCGGTCCCCAGCGCCTTCACATGGTCCTGGTACGACCCCAGGTTGTGGTTCAGCATCCCGATCGTGCCGGAGTCCCACTGCGCGACCATCTTGGTGAAGTCGTTGTTGAGGTCGGCGGCCGGAGTGACCTTCTTGTACAGGGCCGCGTACTTCTCCAGCGCGGCCACGTTCTTCGGGTCGTTGACGGTGGTCTTCTCACCACTCGCGTCCCAGAACGACGTGATCCCGGACTGCCCGTACATCGCGTCCAGCGCCTGCGCGATGGACCCGGAGCCGCCACGGATGGTGTACCCGAACTCGTTCTTCCCGGCGTCGGTCAGCTTCTCAGCGGCCTCGTAGAACTTGTCCCAGGTCGTCGGCTCGTCCAGCCCGGCCTTCTTGAACAGGTCGGTGCGGTAGTACAGCACACCGTTGTTCGCGGAGGTCGGCAGCGAGTACAGCTTGCCGTCACCGCCCCCCGCGGCCTTCAGCGAGGCGACCATGTCCTCGTTGAGCTTGCCGTTCAGGGAGGACTTGGCGAGCCGGTCGTCCAACGGCTCCAGCGCGTTCTGCGCGGCGAACCCGGCGAGCATCGCCGCGCCGACGCCGCCGACGTCCGGCAGGCCGCCGCCCTGGAGGGCGGTGTCCACCTTGGACTGGTAGTCGGTGGACGGGATCCCGACGTACTCGACCTTGATGTCCGGGTTCGCCTTCTCGAAGTCGGCGATGATCTCCTTCCAGATGTCGGTGCGGACACCGCCGTTGTTGTCCCAGAAGACGATCTTCCCCGTGCCGCTGCCCTCGGCACCCTTGTCGCCGCCCGCGCCGCTCCCGTCGTCACCGCAGGCGGTGGCGGTCAGGGCGAGCACGGCACTCAGGGCGACGGCGACCGACGCGCGGCGCCCGCCTCTGCTCCTGCGATTGCTGATCTTCATTGGTCGGCTCTCTCTTCTGGATCAGACGGAGATATGAGGTTGTGGGGGGTCAGTGGCGGGCCTACGGCTTCCAGCCGTCGGCGCCCTTGAGGTGGTCGGCGACGGTGTGCGTACGCGGCTCGTCGTCGCCCATCTGCGGCCGGTCCGCGGTGACGGCGGCCCCCTGCCCGTAGTTCCGGTACTCCGCGAACCGCGCGTCCTTCCACGAGAACCCGCTCATGTCGGTCCACGGCAGAGCCCCGCGCCGTTGCCCTTGACCCGGCGCCTGCTCACCGTTCAGCTCGTGCGCGGCCTCGCGGGCGGTGACGTCGTGCGCGGCAATCCTGACGGTCGCGCTCCCTGTCGAACCCTCGTACGCGGCGGGCGTGTCGAAGACGGTGACGGTGTCGGACCCGTCCCGCCCCGTACCCTCCAGCACGATGTGCGGCTTGCCCGCGGGGATGACCACCTTCTCGCGATACGTCCCGGGCGCCACGGCGATCGTGACCCGCCCGGCGTTCCCGTCCGGCACCGCGTCCACGGCGGCCTGCACCGTCGAGTACTCCCCGGGGCCGTGCAGCGTCACCGAGTCACCGATCCGCTTCTGCGGTCCGGAGAACCGCGTCACCAGCGCCACCCTGGTCGGGGTCGCCCCAGAAGATCCAGAACCGGTCGTCGTGGTGCCGGAGCGACGGGGCCCAGACTCCGCAGTCGTGCCGGGGTGCCGCGAACTCCTCCGCCGGTTCGAGGTGGTCGACGGCGTGGCCGACCAGGGTCCAGCTGATCAGGTCGCGGGAGTGCAGCAGGGGCAGGCCCGGGGCGCGGCCGAAGCTGGAGGCGGTGAGGTAGAAGTCGTCGCCGACGCGGACGACGTCCGGGTCGGACCAGTCGGCGTTCAGGACGGGGTTGGTGTAGGTCCCGGTCGTCACTGGCTCACCGCCTTGCGGACCAGAGCGGCCACTTCCAGGCGGGGAAGCCGGCCGTCGGCGACTACGGTGACGATCCGCCGTACGACGGTCTCGCCCGGCAGGACCGCCAGCCGCTCCTCGGCGGCCAGCGAGGACCCGACGCCCGGATACTCCTCGGCGCGCACGAACCACGGGTCCTGCCGGGTCTCTTCGGTGGCCCCGGCGAAGACGAGCGTCCAGGTGGCGCCCGCGAGGGCGACCCAGTCGGCGCGGGTGCCGTGGACGGCCGCCTCGCCCTCGCGGTCGACGGTGAACACCTGTGGCGCCGACGCCTCCTTGCGGGCCCGCCAGAAGAAACCGCCGTACGCGGCGCCGGGGCGTCCGTTCGTCGCCGGGCTGCCGATCGACAGCGGGTCCGGGGTGACGTTGGTCAGGGAGAAGGTGAAGTCCAGCGCCCAGGCGAACGCGGTGAGTTCGGTGGCCGCGACCGTACGGCGTTCGCGCAGCAGCTCGGCTCCGGAGGCCACCCAGCGCAGTTCCTCGACGAAGCCGTCGGGGTCGCGGAGCTGGAAGGCGGTGTGCCGCTGGGCTCCGTGGTTGTCCAGCTCGGTCGGGCCCAGGTCGCGGACGTAGGTGCGGCCGCCCCAGAAGTTGGACCCCTCGACGTCGGGAACGGCGACACCGACGCCGAGGTGGTGTATGTGGTCGGCGGGGCCGATCTCGGTGACCGCCGTGCCGGCCAGGGTGGTGACGGGGTGGAGGTACGGGCGCGGCGAGAGCCTGGCCGGGAGTTCGGGCCGGGTGACGTACCGGCCGACGGGGCGGCCCGCGACGCGCAGCACCGGGGTGTCGTGGGGGGTCATCAGGTGCTCACCTCGTTGGTTCGTGCCGGCGGTACCCAGGGGGCGCCGAGCTCGGAGTAGAGGGCGAGGGTGTCGGCGGCGGCCGCGACCAGGCCGTCGATGCCGGGCACGACACGGCGCTGCTCGTCGGGGAGCAGCTGCCAGGCCCCGTCCGGCAGCGGGGCCGGGTCGGGGGCCAGTCGAATCGCTTCAACGACCTTCATGAAGGCGCCGGTCGCCTCGGGTGTGACCAGCAGGTCGGCGCCGTCGGTGAGGTGCTCGACGAGGTTCTCCAGCAGGTCCGTGCGGCCGTACTCGAACTCCTCCGGGCCGTGGTTCGCGCGCTGGAGCAGCACCCGGTCCTGCTTGTACCAGAAGGTGATGCGGCCCTGTTCGCCGTGGACGACGACGTACGGCTCGTCGGGATCCTCGGCACACAGGGTCGCGCCGACGACGATCTGGCGCCCGGTCGTGGTGACGCGGACGCAGGAGGTGTCGTCGGACTCGATGTCGTTGGCGCGCAGCAGCTCGGTCTCGATGCCGGTGACGTCCTCGGCACGCGTGGTGCCGCCCAGCGCGAGCGCGGTGGCGACGGCGTGCGCGAGCGGGTTGGTGAGCACGCCGTCGATGACGTCGACACCGTTCAGCCTTCGCCTGCCGGCCCAGGGCGCCCGCCGGTAGTACGCCTCGGGCCGCGCCCAGGCACCGGCCCCGCCGATCCCGACGATCTCGCCGACGGCACCCTCGGCCATCAGCGTCCTGATCGCCGGCACCGCGTGCGAGCCCAGCGACTGGAAGCCGATCTGACAGGCGACCCCGGCCTCGGCGACCCCGTCGGCCATACGCCGGAACTCGGCGTACGACGGGGCGGGCGGCTTCTCCAGCAGGATGTGCACGCCACGCCGGGCCGCCGTCAAAGCCAGGTCCGTGTGGGTCGGGATCGGCGTGCAGATCACCGCGATCCGCGCGCCGGTGGAGTCGAGCAGGGCGCCGAAGTCGGCGGACTGCTCGGGCGCGCCCGAGGGCAGGACGAGCCCCTCGGGAAGCTCCTCCTCGCTCAGCGGGGTCAGCTCGCAGATCCCCGCCGGCCGGACAATCCCCTTGTCCTGGAGCCGGCGGATGTTGTCGAGGTGCCAGCGGCCGTGGCCGCGCGCGCCCGCCAGGACGATGGGTACGGCAGTGCTCATGGGATCCTCCCTGCGCCCGCGCCACGGGCCACCGCTCGGTCGGCCGCCTCGGCGCTGTCGATCTTTGTGTGCAGGGTAGGTGTCCAGCCGACGTCGGCCGTGAGATCGCGCTCGCTGCCGGAGTTGTAGGCGTTGTGGATGGCGAGCAGGTCGACCGGGAAGCCGTTGAAGAGGGTGCCGGACTGGTGGAGGGCGGTGCCGTTCCAGCTCTTGACCAGGTCGGCGACCTCGATGTGGCCGGGAGTGTGGAAGGCGTTGTTCTCGGCGAAGATCGCCGACTCGGTCGACACGCCGATCGAGTAGCGGTATTCGTGCGCGTCGGCCGGGACGACGTACCGGTTGTCGCGGCTGTTGTCGCTGATCGGTGCGGGCGCGGCAGCGCCGCTGAGGGGCGCGGGACTGTATCGATATGCGGCTCCGCCGCGGGGCGCGACCAGCCACGACGGCGCCGCAGTCGGCAAAAGACCCGTCGCGGCACTTCCGGCGGAGCTCGTGGTGTCGTCGGCGCGGGCGGGGACGCGGAGCAGTCCCAACAGCGTGGTCAGCGCCGCGATCTGACGGAGCCTCATGGACTGACGGAGTCTCATCCCTTCACCGCCCCCGCGCTGAAGCCCGTGATCAGCCACTTCTGGATGAAGGCGAACACGATCACGACGGGTACGGCCGCGATGATGCCGCCCGCGGCGAGCGCGCCCAGGTCGACGCTGTCGGCGCCCATCAGGGTGTTGAGGCCGACCGGGATGGTCTGCTTCTCCTGGTTGTTGAGGAACATCAGGGCGAACAGGAAGTGGTTCCAGGAGTGCACGAAGGCGAAGGAGCCGACGGCGATCAGACCGGGCCGCAGCAGCGGCAGCACGATGATCCGGAAGGCCGTGAACCGGTTGCAGCCGTCGACCCAGGCGGCCTCCTCCAGGGAGTACGGCACGTTCTTGATGAAGTTGCTGATCAGGATCATCGACAGCGGTAGCTGGAAGACCGTCTCCGCGATGATGACGCTGCCCAGCGAGTTGATCATCTGCAGCTCGGCGAAGATCTCGAACAGCGGCACCAGGAGCAGCGCGCCCGGCACGAACTGCGAGCAGAGCAGGGCGAGCATGAAGGCGCTCTTGATCTTGAAGTTGAAGCGCGCGAGGGCGTAGCCGCCGGCCAGCGCGACGAGGGTCGTCATCAGCAGGGTGACGACGCCGACGAGCACGCTGTTCTGGAAGTACGTACCGAAACTCCGCTCCGTCCAGACCTTCTCGAAGTGGTCGAAGGTCATCGGCCAGGGCACGAGCGAGGTCGAGCCGGCCGGGCGCAGGGAGAACAGCAGGATCCAGTAGAACGGGATCAGGGTGAAGACCAGGTAGATCGACAGCGGGAGGTAGATCTGCCAGCGCGGGACCTCGTCCCAGGAGCGGTTCTTCTTCGCCGGACGCGGCGGTTCGGGGGCGGCACGCACGGGTGCGGGCGCTGCCTTGGTGGCTTCCTTCACGCTCACTTGTCCTCACCTCCGAACTTGCTCAGCCGCAGATAGACCATCGAGCAGAAGAGCAGGATCACGAACGCGACCGTGGTCAGGGCGGACGCGTAACCGAAGTTGTGCGCGTCGACGCTGGTGTTGGCGATGTAGAGGGGCAGGGTCGTGGTCACTCCCGCCGGGCCACCGCCGGTCAGCGTGTACAGCAGGTCGACGTTGTTGAATTCCCACACCGCCCGCAGCAGCGTGGACAGCACGATCGCGTCCTTCAGATGCGGCAGCGTGATGTGCCAGAACTGCTTGATACGGCCGGCCCCGTCGACCTCGGCGGCCTCGTACAGGTCCTTCGAGACGGACTGGAGGTCGGCGAGGATGAGGATCGCGAAGAACGGCACGCCGCGCCACAGGTCGGCGACGATCGCCGCCGGGAACACCGTGGAGGTGTCCGACAGCCAGCTGGTGCCGTAGGAGCCGATGCCGACGTCCGCGAGGTAACGGGTGATGCCCGTCTGGGAGTTGTAGAGCAGCACCCAGATCGCGGAGGTCAGCACGCCGGAGACGGCCCACGGGGAGAAGACGAGCGCACGGCCCATGGCCCGCCCCATGAACGTCTGGTTGACGATCAGCGCGAGCGCGAGCCCGAACAGCAGCTGCAGCCCGACCTCGACGAACACCCACTTGGCGCTGAAGACCAGCGTGTCCCAGAACAGCGGGTCCTCGGTGAAGGCGTGGACGAAGTTGTCGAGGCCCGTGAAGCCGTTCCGCCACGGCTTGGTGGGGTTGTACTCCTGCAGGCTGTAGTAGAAGACGCTGATCACCGGGTAGGCGATGAACCCCAGCATGAGCAGGGCCGCCGGGGCGATCAGCAGATACGGCAGCCTGCGCGGCGTGGCGGAGGCACGGCGTCGCCGGGGTGGCGCGGGCGGTTTCGCCACGGCTGCGGCTTGGGCCATGACTGTTCTCCGTTCGTGTGCGTCGTGCGGGCGTCGTGCTTTCGTCGTGCGTGCGAACGTCGTTCGGGAAGCGCTTTCTCGCCGTGCAGGGCCGTGCAGAGCTGTGCGAGGTGGTGCGAGGTCGTACCGTGCTGGTCAGCCCGCGTACGGGTCGGCGACCTTGCCCGGCCGGGCCAGGAACTCGAAGTCGCAGCCGGTGTCGGCCTGGGTGATCTGCTCGTTGTAGAGCGCGCCGTAGCCGCGCTCGTACCGTGCGGGCGGCGGCGTCCACCCGGCCCGGCGGCACTCCAACTCCTCGTCGCTCACGTTGAGCTGAAGGGTCCGCGCCTCGACGTCGAGGGTGATGGTGTCCCCGGTCCGCACCAGGGCCAGCGGTCCGCCGATGTACGACTCCGGAGCCACGTGCAGCACGCACGCGCCGTAACTCGTGCCGCTCATCCGGGCGTCGGAGATCCGCACCATGTCCCGCACGCCCTGCTTCAGCAGGTGGTCGGGGATCGGCAGCATGCCGTACTCGGGCATGCCCGGACCGCCCTTGGGCCCGGAGTTGCGCAGCACCAGGACACTGTCGGCGGTGATGTCGAGCGCCGGGTCGTCGATGGTCCGTTGCATCGTCTTGTAGTCGTCGAAGACGACCGCACGGCCCGTGTGCTTGAGCAGGTGCCGCTCGGCGGAGATGTGCTTGATGACCGCGCCGTCCGGACAGAGGTTGCCGCGCAGGACGGCGACTCCCCCCTCGGCGGCGACCGGGTTGCCGCGGGGGCGGATGACGTCGTCGTTGTGGACGACGGCACCTTCGAGCTGCTCCCCCAGCGTGCCGTTGACGGTCGGCCGGTCCGGGTGGAGCAGGTCGGTGATCCGCGAGAGGAAGGCGGGCAGGCCGCCGGCGAAGTAGAAGTCCTCCATGAGGTACGTCTGTCCGCCGGGCCGCACGTTCGCCAGCACCGGGACGGTACGGGCGATGCGGTCGAAGTCGTCGAGGGTGAGCCTGAGCCCGGCGCGGCCCGCCATCGCGATGATGTGGATCACGGCGTTGGTGGAGCCGCCGAGCCCGAGCACCGTGGTGACGGCGTCCTCGAACGCCTCACGGGTGAGGATCTCGGACGGCTTGAGCCCGGTCCACGCGAGCTCCACGCAGCGGCGCCCGGAGGCGGCGGCCATCCGCTCGTGGCCGGAGTCGACGGCCGGGATCGAGGAGGCGCCCGGGAGCGTCATGCCCAGTGCTTCCGCCGCTGCGGTCATCGTGGACGCGGTCCCCATGGTCATGCAGTGCCCGGGTGAACGCGCCAACCCGCCTTGCAGCTCCCGCAGTTCACAGTCGGTGAGGTTGCCCGCGCGGTGCTCGTCCCAGTACTTCCACATGTCGGTTCCGGACCCGAGGGTCTCGCCGCGCCAGTGTCCGGGCAGCATCGGCCCTGCGGGAACGAAGATTGACGGTACGTCAGCGGAGGTCGCGCCCATGAGCAGCGCGGGCGTCGACTTGTCGCAACCGCCCAGCAGCACGGCCGCGTCGATCGGGTACGACCGCAGCAGCTCCTCCGTCTCCATGGCGAGGAGGTTGCGGTAGAGCATCGGGGTCGGCTTCTGGTAGGTCTCCGAGAGCGTGGCGACCGGGAACTCGAGCGGGAAGCCCCCGGCCTGCCACACCCCCCGCTTGACCGCCTCGGCGCGCTCGCGCAGATGGACGTGGCAGGGGTTGATGTCGGACCAGGTGTTGAGGACGGCGATCACCGGACGGCCCCGGTACTCCTCCGCCTCGTATCCCAGCTGGCGCATGCGGGCGTTGTGCGACCAGGTGCGCAGCTGGCCCTCGGTGCCGTACCACTGATGGCTTCTGAGTTCCTCGGGGCGCTTCCTGTCGGTCATATGGACCACCCGGCGACTATCGCGGCGACCTCGGCGCGTTCGTCCTCGGGCAGGTGCCGGCTCGGCGGGCGGACGTCGCGGCGGCACAGGCCGAGGGAGGCGAGGGCCTCCTTGACGACGGTGACGTTGTCGGCGGAGCCGTTCGCGGCACGCAGTTCCTCGAAGCGGCGGATCTGTTCCCAGACCTTCATCGCGCCGGGGTAGTCCCCGGATCGAAGCGCTTCGATCATGTTCATGGAGACGGCCGGGGCGACGTTCACCAGCCCCGAGGTGAAGCCGGTGGCGCCCGCGGAGAAGTACGAGGGCGCGTACGGCTCGGCGAGCCCGGCGACCCAGACGAAGCGCTCCAGCCCCGCGTCGCGGGCGAAGGCGGCGAACCGGGCGGCGTCCGGGACGGCGTACTTCACGCCGATGACGTTGGGGCAGTCGTCGGCGAGTTCGGCCAGGCGCGCGCCGCCGAGCTGGGCGTTGCGGATGTACGGCACGACCCCGAGCTCGGGTACGGCCGAGGCGATGGCACGGTGGTAATCGACCCAGCCGCTCTGCGAGACGTACGGGTGGACGGGCTGGTGGACCATGACCATCTGGGCGCCGAGCTCACGGGCGTGCCGGGCGGAGGCGATGGCGGTGGGCACGTCGTGACCGACGCCGACGAGGATGACGGCGCCCCGGTCGCCGACCTCGTCGATGGTCAACTCGGTGACGAGGCGCCGCTCTTCGGGGGTCAGGGCGTAGAACTCGCCGGTGTTCCCGTTGGGGGTCAGGGTCCTGATCCCCCCGTCGAGGAGACGACGCAGCAGGGCCCGGTGGGCACCCTGGTCGAGCCGGCCGTCCTCGGCGAACGGGGTCACCGGGATCGCGACCACGTCGGCCAGGGCCGCCCGCTGGGTCTCGAACGTCGTTGCCGCGCCGGACCGTGTTGTCATGCCCGACCGACCTCTCCCCGGGCCTCGACCTCCGCGGCGGGGAAGGCCCGTTGCACGAACGACGCGATGTGGGCGTGCAGGGCGCGCGCCGCGCCGTCGGCGTCCCCGTCGAGCGCGAGCCGCAGGATCTCCCGGTGCTCGCCGGCCTCCCGCTCCCAGGAGGGCGAGGCCGCCCAGGCGACGGCGGAGACGAGGGCGGCCTGGTCGCGGACCTCGTCGAGCATCCTGCCGAGCAGCGGGTTGCCGCACGGCAGGTAGAGGGCGCGGTGGAACTCCCGGTTGGCGAGCGACCGTTCGGCGGTGTCGGCGGCGGCGTCGGCGCGGGTCAGGGCATCCCGGGCGGCATCGAGGGAGGCCCCCCGCCGGACGGCCCGCTTCAGCGCTTCGGGCTCCAGCAGCAGCCGCACGTCGTAGACCTCGCGCGCCATGTCCGCGTCCACCATGCGCACCGTGACGCCCTTGTACTGGCTCATCACGACCAGCCCGGTCCCGGCCAGCGTCTTGAGCGCCTCGCGCACCGGGGTCTTCGACACTCCGAACTGAGCGGCGAGCTCGGTCTCGACCAGGGCCTGACCGGGCGTCAACTGCCCGGTGAGGATGCGACGTTTGATCTCCTCCAGCACGTACTGCGTGCGGGACGGGATCGGCGTGGGCACAGAGGTCATGCGCGCCTCTCGGATCTTCGCGGGATGGGCATCTCGCGTATGGGATCTCACGTATCGCGTCTCATATATGACGTACGAAGTACGACGCGATGAAGGTAGGAGGGGCCGCATGTTTCGTCAATGCTTCCGGCAAAGGAAGTTGAGGTTGCCTCAGACGGACAGCACGTGACCCTCACGTGCGGTGCGGGTGGACCCGCCGAAGGCCACGGCGGCACGGGAGGTCGCCACCTCCGGGGTGAGCGTGGGCCCGACATGCGTGACGACGAGCTCCCGTACGCCCGCCTCACGAGCGACGTTCCCGGCATCCTCGGGCGTCAGATGCACCTGCTCACCCTCGCGATGCTCATCGATGTCGGCCTCGCACAGGAACAGGTCGGCACCGCGGGCGAGTTCGACGAGCGCCGGACACGGCCCACTGTCCCCGGAGTACACGAGAACCCGCCCGTCACCACCCTCGATCCGCACCCCGTACGCCTCGACGTCGTGCACGACCGCGCGCGAGGTGAGCAACAGGTTGCCGTGCCGGACGGCGTGTCCGTCGTACAGGGGCCGGAAGTCGAGGATGCCGCTCAGGCGGCCGGTGTCGGTCCCCCCGAGGAACCCGACGAGACGTTGCGCGCAATCCCCGGGCGCATAGACCGGAATGGGCGCGTCCGGAGTGAGCCCGCCGTAGGCCAGCCCATACACGGCGGCCAGCAGATCGGCGTTGTGATCGGCATGCAGATGCGAGACCCAGATCGCACTCAACCGCGCCGGATCAGTGTGCCGCTGCAACTCCGCGAAGGTCCCGCTCCCGGCGTCCACCCACACCTCGGCTCCTCCACCGCGCACCAGATAGCCGGAGCAGGGGCGGCCGGGGCCGGGGTGGGGGGAGGCGGTGCCGAGGACGGTGAGGGTGAGGGACATGGAGGGATGGTAGGTGCCGACGCCCGCGAGGTCGATCAGCTTCTCGGCACGGTCGGCCGAGGCGATCGCCACGCAGAAACGCCTCCGGCCACGCTGGTATCAGGCGTTTGCATCAGGCATCGCCCACTCCTCGCACCCGTTCTCTACGGCCGCCGCCACCCCGGATCCCGCCCGCTCAGCCCCACCGCCCGGTCCAGCAGGGGCGCGTCGTCCGGCACCGGGACGACCGGGCCGAAGATGCCGCCTCCCCGGTCGTCGTCGGCGGCCGCGGCCAGGAGGAAGTCGTGGCACGCCTGAAGCGCGGCCGGGTCGGGGTCGTACGGCTGGGCGGTCGCGTGGGCCAGGTCCCAGCCGTGGATGACGAGTTCGTCGATGGCGACGGCACCGGCGACCGCGCCGGGGAGGTCCACGCCGCCTGCTCGGGTCATGCCGGTCCACGCGGCCGGGGCACGCCAGGCGTCGGCGAGTTCGTCGAGGACCTTGGGCAGTTCCTCGCGCCAGCCGGGGCCGATGTCCGGGAGGGCGTCCGTCGGGCTGGTGTCGGTCGTGGCGCCGAGGTCCTTGCGGCCGGCGTCGCGGAAGGCCGCGGCCAGATGGACCAGGTGGCCCAGCATGTGGTGCACCGCGTAGTCCGGGCACGGGGTCGCTTGCGCCAGCTGTTCGTCGGTGACGGCCGCGGCGAGGCGGGCGATGACTCGGGTCTGGGGACCGAGGTCGAGAGTCGTGTCGGTCATCGGCTGCTCCTCACGATTCCGGGCGTCCTGAAGGGTGGACCGGCCCCGGTCCCGGAACTCATCGCCGGGCGGGCAACACGTTTCGGCGGGCTCGACGCGCGCACCGCGTGCCAGTTCGACGTGCGTGGCCCGCTCGGCCCTCGCGGCCCGCACCACCCCGGCCAGCTCCCGCGGCGTCCTTCCGCCGCCCAGGCACCACAGGGCGATCACCGGGTCGCAGATCGCGCATCCCAGCGAGGAGTCGTGGGAGAACGGGACGATCGGGTTGCCCTTGAGGTGGTGCACGACGTCCCCCCGCCGGGCCCGCTCGGTTCTCGCCGACGACCGGACTCAGTCCTGCCAGTCGGCCGCGCTCAGACCGTCGGGGTGACCGGCCGGCCACTGGACCAGTTCGATCCGGTTGCCGTCCGGGTCCGTGAGCCACGCCGTCCGGAAGTCGTCCGAGCCGTCCGGGGACACGGGTGCCTCGGCATCGACGCCACGGGCGGTGAGCTCGGCGAGGGTGGCGTCCATCGACTCCACCTTGATGACGAAGTGGCTGAGGCCGCTGTCGGCGTCGGCCTCGTCCCGCCCGGCGTGTCGTCCGGCCTGCCGCCCGGCGGGATCGTGGACGAGCTCGATGCTGACGAACTCGTCACCAGGGAGTTTGAGCATGGTCAGCCGCCCCAGCGGGGTGTCGGGGACGCTCCCGACCACCTCGTAGCCGACGGCCGTATAGAAGGCGAGCGACCGCTCAGGATCGGTCACTCTCAGGCTGAAGTGCAGGGTTCTCATCCGTCTCGCCGCTTTCTGCGCGCTGCCTCTTCAGAAGATTCCTCAGAGCGAGTTCCCTGGCCATCCTCTCCGAGTGCTGCCTCATCTCCGCTTCTTTGCGCAGTTCGAACACGTTCGCCTCCCGCAGACTTTACCTTTTCTTTGCTTGAAGGTTACATCACGGGCCGGCCTCACGTCACGGTCAAATTGCGGGCGCACACAGGTAGTTGGCCGAGTGTTCACCTTCCGAGAGGGCCGTCCCCGTAGGGCACCTTCCCGATCCGCGCCCACCCCCCTTAGCACCACGATCGCCAGGCATGACGACGACATGGACCGTCCTGCGCGACCGCGACGCCCGCCTCTACCTCACCGGAGCCGTGATCTCCGGATTCGGCACCTCGGCGCTGTGGCTGGCATCCGGCGTATGGGTCAAGGACCTCACCGGGTCCGACGGCCTGGCCGCGCTGTGCATGCTCGCCCTGTGGGCGCCCACCCTGGCCGGCCCGCTGCTCGGCACGCTCGCCGACCGCATCCGCCGCAAACCGCTGCTGATCGGCGCCGACCTCCTCCTGGCCGCCCTCCTGCTCACGCTCCCCACCGTCGACTCCCCGGATCGCCTCTGGCTCCTCTTCGCGGTCCTGTTCGTCTACGGCGCGGCAGGCGTCGTGCACGACGCGGCCGAGTCCGCCCTCGTCGCGAGCGCGGTCCCCGCACCGCTGCTCGGCGACTTCAACGGGCTGCGCATGACGGCCACCGAGGGCATGAAACTCCTCGCGCCACTGGCCGGCGCGGGTGTCTACGCGGCGTACGGCGGCGCGAGTGTCGCCCTGCTCGACGCCCTGACGTTCGTGGTGGCGACCGGCCTGTACGCTGCTCTCCGGGTCCGCGAGAGCAGGCCCGGGCCGCCGAGCGGCGGCCGACGGGCGCGGACCGCCGAGGGCGCCCGCCATCTCTGGTCGCACCCCCGGCTGCGCCCGCTCGTCCTGGCCGGCGGCACGACCATGCTCTTCGCGGGACTCAGCGGGTCGCTGGTCCACGCCGTCATCGACGCTCTCGGACACGCTCCCGCGTACGCCGGTGTGCTGTACGCCGTCCAGGGCGCCGGTTCGGTGGCGATCGGGCTGCTCTCCGGTCCGGCCCTGCGTCGCCTCGGCGAACGCCGTTTCGCGGCGTACGGCATCGCCGTGACGGCCGCCGCGGCGGGGCTGAGGGCGATCCCGTCCGACCCGGTCGCCCTGGTCTGCAGCGCGGCGATCGGCGCGGGCCTGCCCTGCGTGCTCATCGCCGCGCTCACCGCCGTACAGCGTGAGACGCCGGACGCGCTGCTCGGCCGTACCGCCGCCACGGCCAACACCCTCGTCTACGCGCCGAACGTCATCGGGCTGGCCATGGGGGCGGCGCTCGTCGAACTGGTCGACGTACGGCTGCTGTTGGCGGTCCTCGGCGCCGTGTGGCTGGTGACCGCCCTACCGCTGCTTCACAGCCCGGCGAGCGCCTCCCGCACCGCGGCCAAGTCCGCGTCCGACGCCAACCCCGCGTGATAGAGCCGGATTTCCGTGGCCCCCAGCTCACGCGCGCGTGCCGCGTCCGACGCCAGCGTGCCCGGGCTGCCGCCCATCCCCAAGACCACACCGAAGTTGGCGGCGATGACGGCGCCCTCGCGGCCCTGCTCGGCGAACGGCGTCAGCAGACCGGGTCCGCCCGCGCAGGGCACGACCACGCCGTCCGCGACGGAGAGGATGTGCGCGGGGTCGACGCCCGGGTTGGCGCCCACGTGGTACGTCACCGGGTCGGCGTGCAGCAGCACCTGGAAGCCGGCGGGTGCGGCCACGCGGACGGCGGCGACCGCTGCCTCCTGGAGCGTACGGGCGCTTTCGTCGCGCCACGCGCGCGTGGCCGCCGCCGTCTGCGAGCCGAGCAGCTTCTCCACCCCGGCCCAGCCCTCGTCGGCGACCGTGCCCTGCCACAGCGGCTCCAGGGCGGCCCGTACGGCGGCCGCGAGCGCGTCGGGGTCCAGGCCCTGGGCGCCGTAGCCCTCCCGGCAGGTGGGGCAGAAGCAGAGCGCCATCAGGTACTGGCCGGCGTCCCCGAGCGGGACCCCGCCGGTCTTGTCGTGGGCGTGCAGATGCTGGAGGCCGTACCAGCCGAGGGACTCCAACTCGGTGCCGCGCGCCCCGGGGCGTACGGCGGCCTCGGCGGCCAGGTCGACGAGGTACGCGCGCGTGGCGGGCTGTGCGATGCAGGGCGCCCACGGGTAGCGGTCGCCGTAGGCGTTGACGACCGAGGTGGCCGGATGCTCGGCGCCCAGGCGGGAGTTGTGCGCGAGAACCACCCAGGTGTGGACCTCCAGGCCCGCGTTCGCGAGTGCGGTGGCCGCCTCGCCGTACGCGTCACCGGGCGCCCAGTCCCCCGCCGCGTACGGGCGCAGCTCCCGGCCCGCCCACCGGTCGTCCGTCGGGTAGAGCACGGCCGCGTGTTCTGCGGTGACGATGCGGTGGCGCGGGTGGCGGGGGGTGAGGGCGCGGGTGGAGTGGTAGGCGGCGGCGAGCGTCACCTGGTGCACGCCGAGGGCGGCTGTCCTCCCGGGCGCCTCCGGGTCCCCGTTGACATCCCAGGGGTATAGGAATGCCGACGCCTTCACTTGGCCTCCTCCGGCTCCTTCTCCAGCAGCGCGTAACCGCGCTCGATCACCTGGGCGAGCTGCTTGACGTGATCCTCGCTCGGCTCGTGCAGCGGGGGCCGGACCTCGCCGACGTCCAGCCCGCGCAGCCGTACCCCCGCCTTGACCAGCGCGACGGCGTATCCGCGGCCCTGGGCGCGCAGTTCGACGAAGGGGCGGTAGAAGCCGTCCAGGAGGCGGCCCGCCGTGGTGTCGTCGCCGGTTTCCAGCGCCCGGTGGAAGGCCAGGGCGATCTCCGGGGCGAAGCAGAACACGGCGGAGGAGTAGAGCGGGACGCCGATCGCGCGGTAGGCGAGCTGGGTCTGTTCGGCGGTCGGCAGGCCGTTGAAGTACAGGAAGTCGCCGGGGGCCTCGGTGCGTACGGCGCTGATGATCCGCTGCATGAGGTCGAGGTCGCCGAGACCGTCCTTGAGCCCGATGATCCCGTCGGTGCGGGCCAGCTCGACGACGGTCCGCGGGGTGAACACGGCGTTGTCGCGCTGGTAGACGATGACGGGGAGCGCGGTCGCGGCCGCGATCTCCTGGTAGTGCCGCAGCAGCCCCTCCTGCCCGGCGACGACGAGATACGGCGGCATGGCGAGCAGCCCGTCCGCCCCCGCGCTCCCGGCGAGCCCGGCGTACCGCACGGCCAGGGCGGTGCCGTAGCCGGTGCCCGCGACGACCGGCACCCGTCCCGCCGCCGCCTCGACGGCAGCCCGCACGCACGCCTCGTACTCCTCGGGCGTGAGCGCGTGGAACTCCCCGGTGCCGCAGCACGCGAACACGGCGGCGGCCCCGGCCTCGACGCCCCGGCGCACATGGGTGCGGTAGGTGTCGAGGTCGACCGAGCCGTCGGAGGCGTAGGCGGTGACGGGGAAGAACAGCGGCCCGCTGGGGATGCCGAGTCGAGCGGCGAGGGGGGCAGGCGTCACGGGCTCTCCCTGGAACGAGAACGGGTAAGTGCAGGTTTCTGATCAGAGTTTACGGTTATGAACGCAACCTGCACCACTCTTGACGCGATAGGGCAGTGATCCTTAACTAGTCCAAGAATGTGAATACCGTGCACGCATGCGGCCCACGACTCAAGGAGACCCGAGGATGCCAGCGCCCCGCACCGTTCTGCTCACCGGCGCCGCCGGCGGACTCGGCACCCTGATGCGGGACCTGCTCCCGGAGTACGGCTATCAGCTGCGCCTGCTCGACCTGCGCCCCGTGGAGGGCGAGCCGGACTCGATCGTCGCCGACCTCGCCGACCGGGAGGCGCTGCGCGAGGCCGTGCGGGGCGTCGACGCGATCATCCACCTCGCGGGCATCTCCCTGGAAGCCCCGTTCGAGAAGATCCTCCGGGCGAACATCGAGGGCACCTACAACCTGTACGAGGCCGCCCGCGAGGAGGGCGTGAGCCGTATCGTCTTCGCCTCCTCCAACCACGCGGTCGGCTTCACCCCCCGCCCCGAGGGCACCGCACCGCATGACGCGGGCGCACTGATCCCCGTCGACACCCCGCGCCGCCCCGACACCTTCTACGGACTGTCCAAGTCCTTCGGTGAGGACCTCGCCCAGTTCTACTGGGACAAGTACGGCTTGGAGACGGTGTCCGTGCGCATCGGCTCCTGCTTCCCCGAGCCGACCAGCGTGCGCATGCTGTCCGTGTGGATGAGCCCCGCCGACGGCGCCCGCCTCTTCCACGCGGCCCTGACCGCCGAGAACGTCGGGCACACCGTCGTCTACGGCTCCTCCGCCAACACCCGCCTGTGGTGGGACCTGACCACCGCCCGCGCCCTCGGCTACGAGCCGCGGGACGACTCCGAGCCGTACGCCGAGAAGCTGATCGCCGAGCAGGGCGAGCTCGACCCGGAGAACATCGCGCACGCCTACCTGGGCGGCCACTTCGTGAGCGACCCGCCCATCTGGCCGTACTGACCGAAACGAGCCGTCGACAGGCTCCCGAAGGACGGGCGGGCACCGAACGGGCCCGCCCGCCGCCGTATTCGGGCGCCGCGCGCGCCCGATCTCACGCGCCCCACCACAACCATGCAGGTCCGCGACGGGCACCCCGCACCGTGAACGGGCGCATACGGGCAGCATCGGGCATGCAACAGACCTGGTCAGCGCCGAAACCCCGCTGTAGAAATTCCCCCATGGGCCGCACCGGGCCCGAACGGGCAGCACAGCGGAAGGCAAGTGTCGGCATGAGCACGAGAACGGCGGAAGAACGCCAGCGCGAGATCGTGCTGGCCGCACGGCGCGACGGCTCCGTCGACGTCACCGCGCTCGCCACCGAGCTGGGCGTGGCCAAGGAGACCGTACGGCGGGACCTGCGCGTCCTGGAGGACCACGGCCTGCTCCGCCGTACCCATGGCGGCGCCTACCCGGTGGAGAGCGCCGGCTTCGAGACGACGCTCGCCTTCCGCGCCACCAGCCATGTCCCCGAGAAGCGCCGGGTCGCGGGCGCCGCGGCCGAGCTGCTGGGGGACGCCGAGACGGTCTTCGTCGACGAGGGCTTCACCCCGCAGCTCATCGCCGAGGCACTGCCCACCGACCGGCCGCTGACCGTGGTCACCGCGTCCCTGCCGGTCGCGGGCGCCCTCGCCGAGTCGGAGCACGTCTCCGTGCTGCTCCTCGGTGGCCGGGTGCGGCCCGGCACCCTCGCCACCGTCGACCACTGGACGACGAAGATGCTGGCCGGCTTCGTCATCGACCTGGCGTTCATCGGCGCCAACGGCATCTCCCGTGAGCACGGGCTCACCACCCCCGACCCGGCGGTCAGCGAGGTCAAGTCGCAGGCGATCCGGGCCGCGCGCCGCACAGTGTTCGCGGGCGTCCACACCAAGTTCGGAGCGGTCAGCTTCTGCAGGTTCGCCGACATCGGCGCGCTGGAGGCGATCGTGACGAGCACCCTGCTTCCGGCCGCCGAGGCGCATCGGTACTCGCTGCTGGGACCTCAGGTCATCCGCGTCTGACAGTCCGACTCACGTCCTGTGCAAGGCACATCCATACCCGACAGCGTCCTTTATCTCCCCTATATCCCTCTCTCCCCCTACGCCATCCCTCCATACGTCCCCCCATCCAGGAGCGATCCATGCGAACCCAGAGCCGACGACGGCCACCGCGAGCCACGCTCGCCATGGCCGCCGCAGGGACGCTGCTCGCCCCGCTGCTCTCCGGCTGCTGGGTCGGAGCCGGCGGGGCGGGGTCGGGCGGCAACTCGATCAACGTCCTCATGGTCAACAACCCCCAGATGACGGAGTTGCAGAAGCTCGCCCCCCGCTTCACCGAAGAGACCGGTATCAAGGTCAACTTCACCGTCCTGCCCGAGAACGACGTCCGCGACAAGATCAGCCAGGACTTCGCCAACCAGGCGGGCCAGTACGACGTCGCCACCCTCTCCAACTACGAGATACCGATCTACGCCCGCAACGGCTGGCTCAAGGAGATGAACTCCTACGTCGCCAAGGACCCGGCGTACGACGAGCAGGACGTCCTGGGGCCGATGCGCCAGTCCCTGACCGGCGACGACGGCAAGCTCTACGGCCAGCCCTTCTACGGCGAGTCGTCCTTCCTCATGTACCGCAAGGACGTGTTCGAGAAGGAAGGGCTGACGATGCCCGCGCACCCCACCTGGCAGCAGGTGGCGGACCTCGCGGCCAAGGTGGACGGCGCCGAGTCGGGCATGAAGGGCATCTGTCTGCGCGGCCTGCCCGGCTGGGGCGAGGTGATGGCCCCGCTCACCACCGTCGTGAACACCTTCGGCGGCACCTGGTTCGACAAGGACTGGAAGGCCCGGCTCGACTCCCCCGAGTGGGAAGAGGCGACGAAGTTCTATGTCGACCTGGTGCGCGAGCACGGTGAGTCCGGAGCGGCCCAGTCCGGGTTCGCCGAGTGCCTGAACAACATGACCCAGGGCAAGGTCGCCATGTGGTACGACGCCACCTCCGCGGCCGGTTCCCTGGAGGCGGCGAACAGCCCGGTCAAGGGCAAGGTCGGCTACGCACCCGCGCCCGTCGAGAAGACGGAGTCCGCCGGCTGGCTCTACACCTGGGCCTGGGGCATCCAGGAGGCGTCCCGGAACCCGGACAAGGCCTGGAAGTTCGTGTCCTGGGCGTCCGGCAAGCAGTACGAGCAGCTGGTGGGCGACGAGATCGGCTGGTCCAACGTGCCGGCCGGCAAGCGGGCCTCCACCTACGCCAACCCGGCATACCGCCAGGAGGCGGCCGCCTTCCAGGAGATGACGAAGGAAGCCATCGAGGGCGCCCGCCCGAACGACCCCGGCGTACAGCCGCGCCCCGCGCCCGGCATCCAGTTCGTCGGCATCCCCGAGTTCACCGATCTCGGCACCAAGGTCTCCCAGGAGATCAGCGCGGCCATCGCCGGACGCCAGTCCGTCGAGTCGGCCCTGAAGAAGTCCCAGCAGCTCGCCGAGAAGATCTCCGAGGAGTACGAGGGGCGATGACAGCGACTACGACGGCCCCCGTGGCCACGACACCCGTGCATACGGCCCGCAGGCCCTCCCCAAGGCTCCGCGCCTGGGCGACCCGCGCCCCCCTGCTGCCCGCCCTGGTCTTCATGATCGCGGTGACCCAGCTGCCGTTCGTGGCCACACTGGTGATCTCCTTCTTCGACTGGAACTCCCTCTACCCCGACGCCCGCCATTTCGCCGGCATCGACAACTACCGGGAGGTCCTCACCGACGCGGACCTGCGGCACTCGGTGTGGACGACGGTGCTGCTGACGGCCGCGGTGGTGCTGGCCAGCCTGGTCCTGGGCCTGGTGCTGGCCCTGCTCCTCGACCGCAGGTTCCGCGGCCGCGGCGTGGTCCGCACCCTCCTCATCGCCCCGTTCCTCGTGGTCCCGGTGGCGGCGGCCCTGCTCTGGAAACATGTGCTCTACAACCCCGAATACGGCCTGTTCAATGGGTTGTTGCACTATGTGGGCGGCCCACAGCCCGACTGGATCTCCAACACCCCGCTGCTCGCGGTCGAGGCGTCCCTGGTCTGGCAGTGGACGCCGTTCATGATGCTGATCCTGCTGGCCGGCCTGCAGAGCCGCGACCACGAGCAGATCGAGGCGGCCCGGGTCGACGGCGCGAGCGACTGGCAGATCTTCCGCCACCTCACACTCCCCCACCTGCGCCGCTACCTCGAACTCGGCGCCCTGCTCGGCTCGATCTACATCGTGCAGAACTTCGACGCGGTCTTCACGATCACGTCCGGGGGCCTCGGCACCGCCAACCTCCCCTACACCGTCTACCAGAGCTTCTACCAGGCCCATGAGAACGGCCTCGCCTCGGCCGCGGGCGTCCTGGTGGTCATCGGCTCGATCATCATCGCGACCTTCGCGCTGCGCGTGGTGTCGTCCCTGTTCCGCGAGGAGGTGTCACGCGCATGAGTGCAGTAGCCGTACGACCTCGTATGCGCAGCCGCCGCAAGGGAGCCGGCCTGGGCCTGGTGGCCTGGCTGCTCGGAATCCTGTTCTTCCTGCCGATCGCGTGGATGGCCCTGACGTCCTTCCACTCCGAGCAGGACGCGGCGACCAACCCGCCGTCCTTCGCCGCGTCGCTGACGCTGGACGGCTACCGCGAGTTCTTCGGCGCGGGCGGCGGGGCGAGCCCCTGGCCGGCGCTGATCAACTCGACGGTGGCGTCCGTCGCCTCGACCCTGTTCGTCCTGGTCCTGGCCCTCCCGGCGGCGTACGCCCTCTCGATCCGCCCGGTGAAGAAGTGGACGGACGTCCTGTTCTTCTTCCTGTCGACGAAGATGCTGCCGGCGGTGGCGGGCCTCCTGCCCCTGTACCTGTTCGCGAAGAACACGGACATGCTCGACAACATATGGCTGCTGGTCATCCTCTACACCTCCATGAACCTGCCGATCGCGGTGTGGATGATGCAGTCCTTCCTGGCCGAGGTCCCGGTGGCGATCATCGAGGCGGCGAGGGTGGACGGCGCAAGGCTCCCGACGATCCTGACCCGCGTGGTGGCCCCCATCGCCCTCCCGGGCATCGCCGCCACGGCCCTGATCTGCTTCATCTTCAGCTGGAACGAGCTGCTGTTCGCCCGAGTACTGACCGGCGTGGTGGCGGAGACCGCCCCCGTCTTCCTGACCGGCTTCATCACCAGCCAGGGCCTGTTCCTGGCGAAGGTGTGCGCCGCCTCGCTCGTCATCTCCCTGCCGGTGCTCGCCGCGGGGTTCGCCGCCCAGGACAAGCTGGTCCAGGGCCTGTCGTTGGGAGCCGTGAAATGAAGGCCGCCGTCATCGAGTCCGTGGGCAAGGCCGTCGTCGCCGAGGTCCCGGATCCGACGCCGGGCCCGCGCGAGGTCGTGGTCGAGGTCGCCGCGTGCGGCCTGTGCGGCACCGATCTGCACATCCTCCAGGGCGAGTTCGCGCCCAAGCTGCCGATCGTGCCCGGGCACGAGTTCGCGGGCGAGGTGGTCGGGGTCGGCACCCAGGTCACGGAGATCTCGGTGGGCGACAGGGTCGCGGTAGACCCCTCGTTGTACTGCTACGAGTGCCGTTACTGCCGTACGGGCCACAACAACCTCTGCGAGCGCTGGGCGGCGATCGGCGTGACGACGGCCGGGGGTGCGGCGCAGTTCGCGGTGGCCCCGGTGGCGAACTGCGTACGTCTCCCCGAGCACGTCCGTACCCAGGACGCGGCGCTGGTGGAGCCGTTGTCGTGCGCGGTACGGGGCTACGACGTCCTCCGCTCCCGTCTCGGCGCCCACGTCCTGATCTACGGCTCCGGCACGATGGGCCTGATGATGCTGGAGCTGGCCAAGCGGACGGGGGCCGCCAGCGTGGACGTGGTGGACGTGAACCCCTCCCGCCTGGAGACCGCACGCCGCCTCGGCGTCTCGGCCTGCGCCGCGAACCCGGACGAACTGGACCGCCCCCAGGGCTGGGACCTGGTCGTCGACGCCACGGGCAACGCGGCCGCGATCCAGGACGGCCTGGACCGGGTGGCCAAGGCCGGCACCTTCCTCCAGTTCGGCGTCGCGGACTACGCGACGCGCGTGACGATCGACCCGTACCGCATCTACAACCAGGAGATCACCATCACGGGCTCCATGGCTGTCCTGCACAGCTTCGAACGGGCGGCGGAGCTGTTCGCGAACGGGGTGCTGGACCCGGAGATCTTCATCAGCGACCGCGTTCCGCTGGAGCGGTATCCGGAGGCGCTGGGGCAGTTCGCGTCGGGGGTGGGGCGGAAGATCGTGGTGGTGCCGTAGGGGGATCGACCCCGCTGGGAGCTCTGGCCCCCTAAAACCCCGCTCCTCGAACGCCGGCCCCGACAATTTCAGCCCGTCCGGCGTTTGAGGACGAGGCCCTTCGGGCCGATGCGGGGGTCTGGGGGCGGCAGCCCCCAGGGACGGGACGGGTAGGGGCGGCGGGGGCGAATCCATGGACACCGCATACCCGAGCGGCCGAAGGGCACCGGCCTCGAAATCCGTTGGGACCGCCGCTCCCCTCCCCCTACGATCCCGACCATGCCCCGACCCCACGGATTCACCTACCAGGAACACGCGAACGGCACCGTACACATCACCCACCACGGCCGCCCCGCCACCACCCTCCACGGCCCCCGCGCCGCCCAGTTCCTCGCCGAGATCGAGACGTCCGACCCGCAACTGGTCATGGCCCGCTGGACCGGAAACTACAAGCGCGGCAACGAGCGCACGGCCCGCGATCACCCCCGCAACCGCCGCTGACCCGATCGGTCGCTGGTAAGGGAACGGTAAAGCGCCCCCGCTCGTTCACCGGGCATGACAGCTATGACCCCCGGCTCGAACATCCCTCTCTCCGCCGCGCGCGTGACGGTGGACGTCGCCGCCCCGGTGCGGCTCGACGTATCGGGCCTGCTGCTCACCGCCGACGGCAAGGTGCGCTCCGACGACGACTTCATCTTCTACAACCAGCCCCAGGGCCCGGGTGTGACGTACCGCTCGGGCGGTGGCACCAGCCCCGACGCGATCATCGTCGACACCGCGGCCGTTCCCCCCGGCATCGAGAAGATCGTCGTCACCGCCAGCCCGGACGCCGCCGGCCAGACCTTCCAGGGCATCGAGCCGACGGCCACCATCCGCAACGGCGACGACAACAGCGTCCTGGCCACGTTCACTCCCCCGCAGCTCGGCACCGAGACGGCACTGGTGATCGTCGAGATCTACCTGCGCAACGGCGCCTGGAAGGCCCGCGCGGTGGGCCAGGGCTACGCCAACGGCCTGGCCGGCATCGCCACCGACTTCGGCGTCACGGTCGAGGAACCGGCCCCGGCTCCGACGCCGGTGGCCCCGCCGCAGCCCACCATGCAGCCCCCGGTCACCCCGCCGGCCCCGCCCATCTCCACGCCCGCGGCTCCGCCCGCACCCCCCGCCCCCGGCGCCGGGAAGATCAACCTCGACAAGGGTCGCGTCAGCCTCCAGAAGAACCAGACCGTCTCCCTGATGAAGGGCGGCCGTCCGCTGCTCTCCCAGGTCAAGATGGGCCTCGGCTGGGAGCCGGCGTACCGCGGCAAGGACATCGACCTGGACGCCTCGGTCATCGCCTACGGCCCGCAGCGCAACCACATCGACAGCTGCTACTTCGGCAAGCTCCAGATCGTGCAGGGCGCCATCCGCCACTCCGGCGACAACCTCACCGGTGAAGGCGGCGGGGACGACGAGGTCATCACCGTCGACCTCGGGCGCCTGCCCCAGGACGTCACCGGCCTGGTCTTCACCGTCAACTCCTTCTCCGGCCAGAAGTTCACCGAGGTGGCCAAGGCCTACTGCCGTCTCCTCGACGCCGCGACCGGCGAGGAACTCGTCCGCTTCGACCTGACCAGCGCCGAACCGCAGACGGGCGTGATGATGGCCAAGCTCATCCGCCAGTTCTCCGGCGAGTGGGAGATGACGGCCATGGGCGACTTCGTGAAGTCCCGCACCGTGCGGGGGATGGTGAAGCCGGCGGCCCAGGCACTGTAGGCACAGGCACACAGGCAGTCGTACGACGTCCAGGGCGCCCCCGGTCGACGGGGTGCGCCCGGCGCGACCGGAAGCTGGGACACGGTTCCGGTCGGTCGTATCGAGGAACGCGAGGGCCGGTCCGTCCGGCGTCAGACATGCATCAGGTCAGGTGATGTGCAAGCCGATGCGTCGAGGCCCCGGAAGCCGCGCCGAACCATCAGGCGGTGTCAGGCGGAGGCCCGCACGACCAGCTCGGGGATGACCCAGGCATCCGCGCCGCTCATCGGCTCCTCGCCCGCCCGCAGCCGAGCCAACTGCTCGACAGCCAGCCGACCGAGCCGCCGTTTGTCGATGTGCAGAGTGGTCAGGGCGGGCTCCACCAACTCTCCTAGCGACAGTCCGTCGAACCCCAGGACGGCAAGGTCGTGCGGGACCCGGCGGCCGCGACGCCGGGCGGCACGCATGGCGCCGACGGCGATGAGATCGTTGAAGCCGAACACGGCGGTGATCTCGGGCCGCTCGTCCAGCAGCCCTTCCATGCCGGCCTCGCCCCCCGCCACGCTGTGCTCGTCACACAGCGCGATCCAGTCGTCGTCGACGGGCAGGTCGTGCCGCCGGGCCTCCTTCAGGAAGGCCTCCCGTCGCGGGCCGGGGCCGTAGACGCCGTCCAGCATGCCGATCCTGCGGTGACCCGCCGCCACCAGGTGCGCCATGCCCTGTTCGAGCCCTGCGGCGGCGTCGATCCCCACGGCCGCGAAGCGGGTCTGCTGCGGGCCGCGCTCCAGCAGCACCAGCGGTACGCCGCCCAGGTGCCGGGCCAGCACGTCGTCAGGGTTCTTGAAGTAGCCGACGACCGCGTCCGCCTGGTGGGAGAGCACGTCGAGCGCCTCCCGCTCCCGGGCGTCGTCGGTGCGCGTGTCCCATACGACCACCTGCCAGTCGCGCTGCTCGGCGGCCTCCAGCACCCCGGCTGCCACCTCGGGGAAGAAGGGGTTCATCAGATCCGGGATCACCAGCCCCGCCGTCACGGTCCCCTTCCGGACGAGGCCGCGCGCGAACCGGCTCGGCCGGTAGTCCAGCAGCCGCGCCGCCTCCAGGACACGCTCCTTCGTGCCCGGGTCGATCTCGCCCTTGTCGTTCACCGCGCGGGAGACGGTCTGGCGCGACACTCCGGCCAGTTGGGCGACGTCGTGGATCGTGGCCCGGCGGCGAGGGCCGTCGGTCCGGTCGACACTCGGCTCCCTCTGCTGATCGTCCGCCAACACGCTGTGCACTGTATCCGGCCAGGTGGGCGCCAGGGCAGGGCTCCGTATCGCGAGGGTGGCCCGGTCCCTGCACAGCGAATCCCCCGAGCCTCCTAGAACAGCGCGCTGTACGCGTTCAGCGCCGGCTGTCCGCCGAGGTGGGCGTAGAGCACCGTGGAGTCCGACGCGATCTCGCCACGGCCCACCAGGTCGATCATCCCGGCCATCGACTTCCCCTCGTACACAGGGTCCGTGACCATCCCCTCGGTCCGCGCGGCGAGCCGCATCGCCTCCAGCGTGGTGTCGTCCGGGACGCCGTACGTGCCCGCGTGGTACCGCTCGTCGAGTTCGATGTCGGCCTCGGTCAACTCACGCTTGACGCCGATGAGTCGGCCGGTGGTGTCGGCGATCCGGGCGATCTGCGCGCGGGTGGTGGCGGGCTTGGCCGAGGCGTCGATGCCGAGGACGCGTCGCGGGCGGCCGCCCGCCTCCTCCAGGGCGGCGAAGCCGGCGACCATGCCCGCCTGGGTGGAGCCGGTCACGGAGCACACGATCACCGTGTCGAAGAAGACGCCCGACTCCCGCTCCTGCTCGGCCACTTCATACGCCCACCGCGCGAACCCCAGCCCGCCGAGCGGATGGTCGGAGGCGCCGGCCGGGATGGCGTACGGCTTGCCGCTCGACTCCTCCACCTCCCGCAGCGCCTGCTCCCAGCTCTCCTTGAAGCCGATCCCGAACCCGGCCCGCACCAGGCGTACGTCGGCTCCGGCGAGCCTGCTGACGAGGATGTTGCCGACCTTGTCGTAGACGGCGTCGGGCCAGTCCACCCAGCTCTCCTGGATCAGCACGCACTTGAGACCGGCGCGCGCGGCGACCGCGGCGACCTGGCGGGTGTGGTTCGACTGCACGCCCCCGATCGAGACGAGGGTGTCGCAGCCCTGCGCGAGCGCGTCGGCGACCAGGTACTCCAGCTTGCGGGTCTTGTTGCCGCCGTACGCGATCCCGGAGTTGCAGTCCTCGCGCTTGGCCCAGAGGGAGGCCCCGCCGAGGTGGGCGGTCAGGCGCTCCAGGGGGTGCACGGGGGACGGGCCGAAGAGGAGGGGGTAGCGGTCGTACGAGGGAAACGGCTCGGAAAGGGACATGGGGTGCCTCCAGGGCTCCGGCGTCTGTGGTCTCGGCGTCAGTCGAAGTCGGCCAGGTCGGCGAGGGTGCGCCAGATCTCCGCCGTGACGCGGACCGCGGCGTCCACCTCCCCGGCGGCGCACGCCTCGATCAGCCGCTCGTGCAGCCCGGCCGAACGGCAGGTGCCGCCCTCGCCGAAGCGCCGGCGCTCCAGGCGGCGGATGAGCGGGGTGTAGCGGGCGACCGTGGCGGCGGCCGCGCGGTTGCCGCTCACCCGTACCAGGACGTCGTGCAGTTCGTCGTCGGCCCGCAGGGCGAGGTCCACCTCACCGGTCGTGACGGCGGCGGCGAAGCGCTCGTTGGCGGCACGCATGATCTCCACGTCCGCGGCCATCAGCCGGGGCACGGCGACCCGCGTCACCAGCTCGTGCATGGCGCCGACCACGGCGGCCGCGTCCCGTACGTCGGCGGCCACGACCGGCGTCACGCGCGTGTAGCTCTGCGGCTTGCTCTCCAGCAGCCCCTCGTCCACGAGCCGCGAGAACGCCTCGCGCACCGGCGCCCGGGACAGCCCGAGCCGCTCGGCGAGATCGGCGTCCCGCACCACCGCGCCGGGCTCGATCTCCCCGGCCACGATGGCGTCCCGGATCGCTTCGTACGCCCGGTCCCTGAGCAGGGTCCGGCTCACGGGTCGTATCGCCTCCACGAACTGAAATGTTAGATGTCAGTTCGGCCCCGGACAAGGGTCCGGACAAGGGTGTGGCCCGCACCCCCGTGAAGTGCGGGCCACGGCCCAAGGGCACGCTCCGAGCTCAGGCCCAGGCCTCAGTCCTCAGGCCGCCCAGGGCCAGTCGGCGTCCCGAGCGCTCTCGAGCAGCGGAACCATCCGGAAAGCGGCGTCCGACAGACCGCCGAAGGTGTGCCGGTTCGCCTTCCCCGACGGGCCGTGGCCCGCCCGGTAGCCGGCGAGGTTCCAGGTGTAGACCGGCACGTCGGCGGGGACCTGCTGGGTCGGGTCGCCGTGCCGGTTGTGCGTGTACTGCTCGTCGGTGACGATCAGCACCCGGTCCTGCCCCCGGTAGTGCGCGCGGACCGCCGAGGTGGTGTCCGTGCCGCCCAGGTCACCGAAGCGGCCCAGGATCTTGAGCACGGACTCGCCCTTGCCGAAGGTCAGGCGTCGGCTCGTGGTGCCGAACTCGACGAGGTCCGCGTCCTTCGCGCGCAGCGCCAGCGCCGTGCCGAAGATCGCCGCCGCGTCGGCCCGGTTGAGCTCCGAGCGGTCGGACAGCGGCGACCAGAACATCGAGCCCGAGCGGTCGACGAGCACCAGTGTCCGGCCGGGCAGCGCCGGTACGTTCGCCAGCGAGTGGCCGAGCGCCTGCTCCAGCGGGTACGCCCAGCGCAGCGAGGGCGCGTGCTGGTACGCGGCGAGGTACCGGAAGGGGAACTGCCGCGACCGCGCGACCTCCGCCGGGTCACTGATCCGCGCGGCGACCTGGGCGGCCACCTCGTCCGAGACGCCGGCCTGGTCGAAGTTCCGCAGGTTCCGTACGAGCGCCATGGCACCCATCGACGGAATCACGGCCTCCCAGGCCTCCTTGTCCATCGGCCCCTGAAGCCAGCCCGCCAGCGCCTCCCACGTCATCCCGGCCGCCGCGAGCCGCTCGGCGCCGCCGGCCGACCGGACCACCGCACGCCGTTCCCCGACGGGCACCGCCATCAGCTCGCGGTGCGCGACCAGCGTGCGGTTGGAGTCGGGCGGCAGCGCGGTGTCCGGGTTGTGCCGGCGGTCGAGGGCGTACTGGAACAGCTCGCCCTGCCACGACTTGTCCGGGTCCGGTGCCGCGTGCACCAGGTTGAGGACGTCGCCGAAGCGGTAGCCCTTGGACGCGGTGTCGTACTTCAGCAGCGACTTGCCGCTGTACAGACGCCGTACGGCGTCGGCGATGCCGCGCTTGACGGGCTTCGGGACGCTGCGCCCGTACGTCGCCGTCCAGTACGCGAGCAGTTCGCCGGGCTCGTCGGGCCGCTGGAGCACGGAGTCGACGACCTGCCGGTTCGAGGGACCCTCGGTGGCCCCTGCCTCCAGGCGTGCCTTCACGTACTCGGCGGCGCCCACGACCGACGCCGTACGGAGATTGCCCGCGCCGCGCAGCCAGCCGAGCAGACCGGCCGTCCAGGCCGGGTCGGTGACGGCGAGCTCGCGCACGAGGGTGGCGAACCGGTCGTCGCGGTCGGCGCCGCTCTCGTAGAAGGTCTGCTGCGAGACGAAATTGGCCACGGCGAGCAGAAAGAGCTCGGAGCGCGGGTCACGCTCCTGGCCGCGGCCGCCCTCGTAGGTGCGGAGCACACGTCCCGTCGACGTCACTCGCGAAGTGGGACGCGCCTTGGCCGCCCGCGTGTTGAATCGCGCCATGCTGAATTCCCCCGAATTCACTGTGGTTTTCGGAGGGAGGCGCAGCAAAAGGAGGGTGCCCGAGGTCGAAGTCGGTTGCGGTGCTTATAAACTGGCGCGTCTTCCGTTCCGCCACATCGACCTGGGTCGATGACGGGATTCGAACCCGCACGAGGGGTGTCCCCCACCAGTTCCCGAAGTATCCGCCGCCTGCGCACCGGGCACCCACCATGAGCTGCGCCTCCCGAGATCAAGTCGGCGGCGGCAAGGGATTCTTTTTGCAGAAGAAGTAGCCGCGGCCTGCGCACCGGGAGGTGCATGAAGTTGTGGTGTCCAGAGTTCAGGTCGGCGGAACCGACGTAGGTGCTCTAACCCCTGAGCTACACCGGCGCGTTGTACCGGTGGCGGGACTCGAACCCGCGGCCGCCCCATTATGAGTGGAAGTAGGTCCTGCCTTCGCACCTGGACGTTCATCACTCTAGGAGGCGTGCCGCGGGACGGGCGAGCGAATTAATTACCGTCGCTGACGCTTCCAGGGGCCGGTAATGGCCAGCATGATCCCCGGCGTCTGAATGCTGGCGTACAGCGTGCGGCCGTCGCACGAGAACGTGACGCCGGCGAACTCGCTGTACTCCGGCTCCTCGGCGGTGCCGATGTTCAGCTCGTTGCGGGCGATCGGGTAGGTGCGGCCGCTGTCGGTGGCGCCGAAGAGGTGCTGGACGCCCTCGCCGTCCTCGGCGAGGATCAGGCCGCCGTACGGGGAGACGGTGATGTTGTCGGGGCCGTCGAAGGCGCCGTCCTCGGCGGGGTCGGGGTTGACGCCGAGGAGGACCTTCAGGGTCAGGGTGCGGCGCTTGGGGTCGTAGAACCAGACCTGGCCGTCGTGCTGGACAGGGCTCTCCGCGCGGGCGTACGAGGAGACGATGTAGGCACCGCCGTCGCCCCACCACATGCCCTCCAGCTTGCGGGCGCGGGTGATCTCGCCGGCGGCGAACTGCTTGCGTACGGGTGTGGTCTTCGCGTCGCGGTCGGGGACGTCCACCCAGTCGACGCCGTAGACCGTGCCGATCTTCGTGGCGCGGGAGAGGTCGTCGACGAACTTGCCGCCGGAGTCGAAGCATTTGGGGGCCTGCAGGACGCCCGCGTCGTCGGCCAGGGTGCGGAACCTGCCGCGGCCGTACTCGAAGCCCTTCGGCGGGGTCCAGCGGAAGAACAGGCCGTTGGGGCTCGCGGCGTCCTCGGTGAGGTAGGCGTGGCCGCGCCTGGGGTCGATGACCACGGCCTCGTGGTCGTAGCGGCCGAAGAACTTCAGGGGCTTGGGGTTCTGGTTGGCCCGGCGGTCGCCGGGGTCGACCTCGAAGACGTAGCCGTGGTCCTTGGTCATGCCGTTGGTGCCGGCTCTGTCGGAGTTCTCCTCGCAGGTGAGCCAGGTGCCCCAGGGGGTGCGGCCGCCCGCGCAGTTGGTGGAGGTACCGGCGATGCCGACCCACTCGGCGACCTGTCCGTCGGGGCGGACCTCGACGACCGTGCAGCCGCCGGACGCGGCGGGGTCGTAGACGAGGCCCTCGGTCAGCGGGACGGGGTACTTCCAGTTGGCGCGCGGGCCCTTCAGCTCGTGGTTGTTGACGAGGAGGGTGGTGCCGCGCGGCCCGTCGAAAGCGGCCGTGCCGTCGTGGTTGGAGGGCGTGAACTCGCCCGACTCCAGCTTCGTCTTCCCGCTGTGGGTGATGACGCGGTACTTGAACCCGGCGGGCAGCGCGAGGATGCCCTTGGGGTCCGGGAGCAGCGGTCCGTAGCCGACACCGCCACGTTGAGCGTCCGCGGACTCCTCGCTCGCGACCTCGGTGTCCGCGGACGCGAGCGCGTTCGGTGCGGTGGCGAGGACGCCGGCACTGCCCGCCAGCGCGACACCGGCACCGGTGATCGCGGAGTTCCTTGCGAAGTCCCTGCGGGTGAGCGACATGGTGTCTCCTGTGACAGTGGGTGCCGTGGAGGGTGGCGGACTTCGAGACGGCGCAACGGTCCCGCGTACGTCTGAACACCAGTTGAACAACGCCCCAAGGGGCGCGGGCCTGTGTCAGATATGCGGCTCTGCCGCGTGGGTGCGAGCAACCACGACGAGCCCGCACCCGCGAACCGAGCTCAACCCCCCTGCTGCGACCGCGCCTTGAACGCGGCCTTCCGCGCTTCCTTCGCGACCTTCTTGTCCGGATGCAACCGCCCCATCGCCTCCAGCACGTCCGCGGTCGCCGGGTGGTCCACCCGCCAGGCCGCGGCGAAGAACCCGCTGTGCTGCGCGGCCAGCCCCTGCACCAGTTCCCTCAGCTCGTCGGAGTTCCCCTCCGCCGCCAGCTGCGCGGCGACCGTGTCGACGGTCAGCCAGAACACCAGGTCCTGCGACGGCGCGGGCACGTCGGCGAACCCCGCCTCGCTCAGCCAGACCCGCGCCAGCCCGCCCAGCTCCGGATCGTCGAGGACCTCCCGCAGCGCCGGCTCGGCCTCCGCGCCCACCAGGGACAGGGCCTGCTGGCAGCGCAGGCGGCGCAGCGGCGCCCCGGCATCCAGCCCGCGGGCCGCCGCCAGCAACTCCCGCGCCGCGGCGAGGGGCTCGGGCCGGGCGGCCAGCCACTGCTCGGTCTCGGCCTGCGCGGCGGACTGCGGGTAGGTGGCCGTCCCGTCGAGCAGCGCGTCGGCGCCCTTGTCCGCGAGGTCGCCGACCGCGGGCGCCTCGAACCCGGCCTCCAGCAGCCGGGCCCGCAGCCCGTACCGCCCGAGCGGGGTCAGCCGCACCATGCCGTAGCGCGACACGTCGGTGTCGTCGACGGCGGTGGACGGTTCCTCGGCGTCCGCCATCAGCGCCTCGTCCACCGGCTGGTACTCCACCAGCCCGACCGGCTCCAGCAGCCGGAACTGGTCGTCGAGGCGCATCATCGCGTCCGACACCTGCTCCAGCACGTCGTTCGTGGGCTCGCCCATGTCGCTGGGCACGATCATCGACGCGGCGAGGGCGGGCAGTGGTACGGGCGCGTCGCCCGGGCCGTCCTCGCTGACCGTCAGCAGGTACAGGTTGCCGAGCACGCCGTCGAGGAACTCCGCCTCGGCCTCCGGGTCCCAGTCCAGCGAGGAGAGGTCGACCTCGCCGCCCGCGTCCATGGCGTCGACCAGGTCGTCGAGGTCGGGCACGCTCGCGTCCGCGAGCACCGTCTCCACCGCGCCGAGCCACACGCCGAGCACGTCCTGCGGCGAACCGCCGGTCAGTACGGCCAGATCCGCGCCGGCCGCGACGGTGCCCGCCTCCTCGTCGACGATCTCGACGAGTCCGGTGTCGACGGCCACCCGCCAGGCCTCACTGGCGTACGCGGCGGCGTCGTCGCCGCTCAGCCCCAGGACCTCGGCGGCGGCGGGCAGTTGCTCGTCGACGAGCCCGCCCCCGGCGTCGACCCGGGTGTCGGGCCCGGCCCAGCGGGCCAGCCGCGCGGCCCGGGCGAGCAACGGCGTGGACAGCGCGTCCCGCGCCAGCTCCGCTTCGGGGTGCAGCCGCACCGGCGGCAGTGGGGAGCGGGAGCTGTCTGACATCGGCTGGTTCTCCTAGGGCGTTCTGCATGGCCGTACACATCACGACGCATCACGACGGATCACGACGCTTCACAACGCATCACGACCCATCACGGCTCGGCCGCCGTACATCGCGGCTCAACCGCTCAGCCTAGACGGATTTCCACCCATGCCGCCCGGTTCATCTCCCCGTCCGGCCACGTACATGGCCGAAACCTTGACAAGTGACGTGACCAGGCAGGAGATTACGCGCGTAGAAATCTGGCGGACATCTGTTCACTGTATTTTCTACGCGCGTTGCCACCGCCCCACCGGTCGCGACTCCCACGTTCCACGCGTCACCCTCGTCCCGGCACCCACGTATGTCCCCGGAGGGATCCCGTTGCCGAGCAAGAAGTCCGCGCGTCTCGCCGCGCTCACCGTCGCCGCCGTCTGTTCCGCGGCGTCCACCGTGGTGCTCACCGCGCCCGCGCACGCCGACTCCGTGCGCATCCATGACATCCAGGGCAGTACCCGAATATCCCCGTACGCCGGCAAGCAGGTCACGGACGTGGCCGGAATCGTCACCGGCGTACGCACCTACGGCTCCTCCAGAGGTTTCTGGATCCAGGACCCGCAGGCGGACGACAGCCCGCTGACCAGCGAGGCCATTTTCGTCTACACGAACTCCACGCCGAAGGGCGTCGCCGTCGGCGACGCGGTCACGGTGTCGGGCACGGTCCAGGAGTACGTCCCCGGCGGCGCCAACACCGGCAACCAGTCGATCACCGAGATCACCAAGCCGACGTTCACCGTCGTCTCCAGCGGCAACGCCGTCCCCGCCGCCAAGGTGATCGACGCGAAGTCGGTCCCGGCCGTCTACAGCCCGCAGGGCGACACCGCCGCCGGCGGCTCGGTCAACGGCCTGACGCTGGAGCCCACGAAGTACGCCCTGGACTACTACGAGTCCCTGGAGGGCGAGAACGTCCAGGTCGCCGACACCCGCGTGGTGGGCGCCACCGACCCGTACAGCGAGCTGTGGGTCACGGTGAAGCCGTGGGAGCACCGCAACCGCCGCGGCGGCACGGTCTACGGCTCCTACGACTCCCAGAACACCGGCCGGATCCAGATCCAGTCGCTGGGCAAGACCGCCGACTTCCCGGTGGCGAACGTCGGTGACGTCCTCGAAGGCGCCACGTCCGGTCCCCTCGACTACAACCAGTTCGGCGGCTACACGCTGGTCGCCAACCGGATCGGCACGCTCAAGAGCTCCGGACTGCAGCGGGAGACCACGCAGAAGCAGTCGCGCGGCGAGCTGGCGGTCGCCACGTACAACGTGGAGAACCTCGACCCGTCCGACGCCACGTTCGCCGAGCACGCCTCCGCGATCGTGAACAACCTGCAGTCGCCGGACATCGTGTCCCTGGAGGAGATCCAGGACAACAACGGCGCGACGAACGACGGCACGACCGCCGCCGACCAGACGGTACAGAAGCTGATCGACGCGATCGTCGCCGCGGGTGGCCCCACGTACGACTGGCGCTCCATCGACCCGGTCGACAAGGCCGACGGCGGTGAGCCGGGCGGCAACATCCGCCAGGTGTTCCTGTTCAACCCGCAGCGGGTCTCCTTCACCGACCGCGCGGGCGGCGACGCCACCACCGCCGCCGGTGTGACCAAGGTGGGCGGCAAGGCCGCCCTGACGGTCTCCCCCGGCCGGATCGACCCGGCGAACGCGGCCTTCGCCAACAGCCGCAAGCCGCTGGCCGGCGAGTTCGTCTTCCGCGGCAAGACCGTCTTCGTGATCGCCAACCACCTCAACTCCAAGGGTGGCGACCAGGGTCTGACCGCGCAGTTCCAGCCGCCGGCGCGCAGCTCGGAGGTGCAGCGCCACGCGCAGGTCACCGCGCTCCACGCCTTCGTCAAGGACATCCTCGACACGCAGAAGAACGCGGACGTGATCGCCCTCGGCGACATCAACGACTTCGAGTTCTCCGACACCGTGAAGATCCTCGAGGGCGACGGCGCCCTGTGGTCGGCGATCAAGTCGCTGCCGAAGAGCGAGCGTTACTCGTACGTCTACCAGGGCAACGCCCAGACGCTGGACCAGATCCTGATCAGCCCGTCGATCCGGCGCTCCTGCGACTTCGAGTACGACAGCGTGCACGTCAACGCGGAGTTCAACGACCAGATCAGCGACCACGACCCGCAGGTGCTGCGGTTCCGTCCGTAGCCGTCGGTAGGTCTCAGGGCTGGCTGAACACGCCGTTCAGCCAGCCCTTCCACGTTTCCTCGATCACCTCGGCGTCGGCGTCGGGCGCGAAGGCGTGCACAGACATGCCGACCATGTAGCCCCAGTGGTTGCGTCCGAAGAAGCGGATGAGCGCGTCGTCGGTGCGCAGTCCGAGGAAGTACGGGTTGCGGAAGTCGACGACGGCGTCGACGAGTTGCCCCTGCGGACCACGTGCCCGCACCCGCGCGCCCTGCGCCGTGTCGTCGGCGAGGCCGAGCGCACGGCCCACGGTGACGAACGCGTCGGACGCCTTGGACGCCTCGGGCCCGTCGAACGTGGCGAAGGCGGTGACCGGGCGACCCCGGAAGCGGGTGAGGTACTCGCGCAGGGTGTGCAGGTAGAACTCGGTGTGCCGGGCCGCGCCGTCGTACTGGTTGTCCCAGTCGTCGACGAAGATGCCGCTGTGCACGTACCGCACCCAGGCGCGGCGGCCCTCGTCACGCGGCTCGATGGTGTAGTCGAGCTGATTGAGGGTCTGCTCGGAGATGCCCTCCACGTCCTCGACGCGGTTGGTGTAGCGGTGCGGCGGGTCCCACGCGGTGACCTTCGACCCGAAGGGACCCTTGCCGCCCTCGCGGGGCTCGGGTGCCTCCATCGGCCACAGCCAGCCGCCGGTACCGGCGGTCACCGCCTCCCACACCTCGTCGGGCGTGGCGTCGACCTCGAACTCACGGACGATCTCGAATTCCTTGGACATGGTGGACTCCTCCTGACTAGCTGACTACTGGTCCAGTGCGGGGGTCGACTGGTCCTTCACCGTGGGGTGTACGGCGACCACGATCCGGTGATCCCGGCCGCCCTGCGCGTCGGGCGCGTCGTACTTGCGGATCAGCGCGCTCACGCCAGCCGTCAACTCCTGGATGAAGGCGGCCCGTTCGGCGGCCGAGGCGAAGCGGACCTCGCCGTCCAGCGCGTACGTCGCCAGCCGTTTGCGGGCCTTCGTCGCACCGGTGATCAGCGAGCCGACGTCCCGGACGAGCCGGGCGCCGAGCGCGAGCAGCCAGCGGGCGGAGAGCTGGTCGCGGAAGCGGTCCGGGTCCGGCTGCACGGCGGCGAGCGCGAGCGGCGAGATCACGTACGAAGCGGCGGTCGCCCGCATCAGCCGCTCGGTCACGTTGCCCTTGCGGCGCTCGTCCGCCAACTCGACCAGTCCGTGCCGTTCCAGCGCCTTCAGGTGGTAGTTCACCTTCTGGCGGGGCAGCCCGACCTTGCCGGCCAGCATGGCGGCCGACGCGGGCCCGGCCGCCAGCTCGGCGAGCAGCCGGGCCCTTATGGGGTCCAGGGAGACGGCTGCGGCCTCGGGGTCCTCGATCACGGTGACGTCCAGCATGGGTCTACGGTCCCACCGAAAACTTTTTTGTCCAGACGGTTCGAGTGTTCGGTGTGGATGGACCCACCCTCCCGGAAACCCGCAGGTCAGTCGGGGACGAGGCCGAGGGCGTGGTCGTACCGGCTGACTGTGCTGTTCTTCAGTCCGGGCCAGCTCTGCACGCGCTGCCACAGCTCCGTCGACGAGCCGATGCCGCCGCCCGGGGAGCCGAGGGCCTCGACGTGGGCCTGGGCGCTCTCCCACTCGGCGTAGTTGAGGACGCGGGTGCCGTCGGTGCTCAGGTGGAAGTGGCCGGAGATACCGCCGGGGTGAGGGTTCGGGTCGCTCTCGAGCGCCTCCAGGACGGCGTCGACCCAGGCGCGCTGCCGGTCGGGGTCGGGGCCGTCGAACTCGATGTCGACGATCACGACACAGCCGGGAACGCGGGTGTCGTCCGGCCGGCCGAGGCTGCGGTAGTGCCGGTACCGGCCGAGCCACAGCCGCTCGATGTCCGGCACGGCGGTGTCGATCTCGTCGACACGCTCCTGCCGGTGCACCTTCGTGAACGCCTCGAAGGCCTCCTCGCTCCTCCACTGCGAGTAGTGGAGGAGGGTGGAGGCGTCGTGGCCGGTGTAGACGTGGTAGCCGAGGAGGCCGTCGGCGGGCCAGGGGCGGCGCTGCCAGGTGTCGGCGATCGCCTCCACGGTCTGCCGCTGCCGAAGGGGGGTGCCCACGCGCCAGGTGCTGAAGAAGGGGGCGCCGATCTCGGGGTGGGTGAGGTCGGGGTGGGTGGTGGTGCGACGGGTCACGGAGGCCTCCGGCAAATCGGTGGTCGATGCGTACGTCGACCACCTTTCGACCTCAACCGGACTTGAGGTCAAGTGGGGCCTGGAGGGCGGGGGTTCGCGGGACTGCGATACTCGGGAGCACGCAGCAGGGCGCGGGACCGGTGACCGGTCCCGCGCCCTCTCGCCGTGCAGGGTGCCTGCGCCGCCTGCGCCTTCGCTCTGCGCCTCGCTCCGCGCCTCAGCGGTGCCCGTGGTGCCGTCGCCGCAGCACCCCGGTCGCGACCACCGCTCCCACGGCCGCCCCGGCGACCAGCACCGGCTTCGGATGCCGTAGGCCGGCCTGGACGACCGTCCGGACGGGGCGCGGCACACGGCCTTCCACGGCGTGCCCCGCGCGCGCCGCCCTGTCCTGAACGGTGTGTCCGGTCCGGGTCGCCCGATCCTGGACGGCATGCTTGGCCTCGGTCGCCCGATCCTGCACCGCGTGCCCGGCCTCGGTCGCCCGATCCTGCACCGCGTGCCCGGCCTGAGCCGCCCGGTCCTGCACCGCGTGCCCGGCCTGGCCCACGCTGCTGCGCAGTTGCACCGTCATGGCACCCGCCTTGTCCTTGAGGTCGGCGGCACGGGTCAGGGCCCGGCCCTTCACGTCCGCCTTCCCCGCGAGGTCCGCCGCGTTGTCGCCGGCTCCGCTCCGCGTCTGCTCGATGTGCCGCCGCAATTCCTCGGGCCCCTTGGCTCCGCGGGCCCCCTTGGACTCCTCGGCTCCACCGGACACCTTTGCCTCCTTGGCTCCGCCAGGCTCCTTGGACCTCTTGGCTCCGCCGGCCCTCTTCGGCTCCTTGGCCGCGCCGGGCCCGTTGGGCCCCTTGGCTCCGCGGGTCCCCTTGGACTCCTCGGCCCCACCAGTCCCCTTGGACCCCTCGGCCCCGCCGGCCCCCTCGGCTCCGCCTTTCGCGGCAGCGCCCTTGACCGCTTCGTCGGCCGGCTCCCCCGCGGTCCCTTCCGCCCCCGTCCTCCTGTCCGTCATCGCACGCGCCCTTCCCTTTGATCTCCTGAGTCTCCGCGATGTCCGATCCGAACCGGGCGATGAGCGGCGCCCGCCCGCGCGACGGGTCCGCCCACCGAGCGGTCCCCGTCCCGCACCGGCTCGGGAGCCGTGGTCGCGGTCAGGCGCCCGCCCGCGCCCGGTTCGGAACACCCGGGTACCCGGACCCGCCCCCGCTATCCCTGCCGTCCGCCGCCGCCCGGCCCGTGCTCGCCCAGCCGGGCCAGCTGGGCCTGGAACCAGTCGAGGCGGGCCTGCAACAGCGCGGCCTCGGCGGCGAGTTCGGGGACGCCGAGGCCGTCGGCCGGACCTGGGCCGGTCAGCGCGACGGACGCCCCCTTGCCGGCCACCACCCGCAGCCCCTGAGCCCCCAGCCGGGCGAACCCCGCGAGCGAGACGGACGTACGGCCGCGCAGGCAGCCCGCGCAGGAGGGGGCGAGCGCCCGCCAGCCGGGGCGGCCCCAGCCGGCGTCGGCCAGGGCGGCGGCGACCGTACCGCAGACGCAGGGCCCGACCGTGGCGGTGCGCACCCGCTGACGGGCGTAGCGGAAGCCGCGCTCGAAGCGGATGTACCGGCCCAGCACGGTGACTTCGAGCAGGGCGGCCGCCCGGTGCTCGGCCGTGCACAGCAGCGCCTCGGCCACCGTACGGTCGTGCACGCAGTGGAAGCCGCAGTCGCAGCGGCGGCTCGGTGCCCGGTGTCGCAGACCGTAGACGCAGGACGCGTCGGCCAGGACTCCGTACGGCAGCGCGCCGCCCAGCGACACACCGGTGAACCCGGCCCGGGTGCCGTCCTGGGACAGCATCGGGTGGGCGATCTTGTATCCGGTCGGCGGCTCCGTCGGGCGTTCCTCCGGAAGCCGCAGCCTCATCGGGCGGCCGGCACCTCGTCGGGGGCCTTCAGTTCCTCGGCCACCTCGGGGAGTTCGGGCTCTTCCTCGTGGGCCTGCGGTCGCTCTTCCGCGACTCCCGTGGCCAGTGCCTTGCCGAGCTTCATGACGCCTCCATGGGCCGATGGCGGTGACCGTCCTGGCCATGGTGACCCATGAAGGGCGAATTGGACATAGGGCCTGAGGGACCTCCCTACAGCAATACTTATGCATACTTGGTAGAAGAATTAAGTGGAGCTTCATTGTCGATCTGTCGAGACTGGTTCCATGACGACACCCGCATCCGCCGCCCCTCCCTTCGGCCGCGCCCTGTGCGCGATGATCACGCCCTTCTCCGCGGACGGCGGGCTCGATCTCGACGGGGCCCAGCGGCTCGCCGACCATCTGGTCTCCCAGGGCTGTGACGGCCTGGTGCTCTCCGGTACGACGGGCGAATCACCGACCACGACCGATGCCGAGAAGGCGGCCCTCGTCGAGGCGGTACGGGAGGCGGTGGGCGGCCGGGCGTCGATCGTGACCGGGATCGGCACGTTCGACACACGGCACACCGTGGAGCTCGCCCGGGAGGCCGAAAAGGCGGGCGCGGACGGCGTGCTGGTGGTCAGCCCGTACTACAGCAAGCCTCCGCAGGACGCGCTGGAGGAGCACTTCCGCACCGTCGCGGACGCCTCGGGACTGCCGCTCACGCTGTACGACATCCCGGGCCGCACCGGCACCCGTATCGAGCCGGAGACGCTGATCCGGCTGGCCGAGCACCCCCGGATCGTCGCGGTGAAGGATTGTTCCTACGACTTCCTCGGCGCCCAGAAGGTGCTGTCCCGCACGGAGTTGGCGTACTACGCGGGCTGCGACGAGCACAACCTCGCGCTGTACGCGGTCGGCGGCGCCGGCTACATCAGCACGGTCGCCAACGTCGTACCGGACCGGCTCCGCGCGGTCCTCGACGCGTTCGAGGCGGGCGACACCCCCGTGTCCGCCCGCCTCCAGCAACGCGCCACGCCGCTCATCGAGTTGGTGATGTCGGCGGGCCTGCCCGGCACGGTGACCGCCAAGGCTCTGCTCAACGAGCTCGGCCTGCCGGCGGGCCCCGTCCGCGCGCCGCTGCGCCCCGCCGGCCGTGCCGCGGTCGACGGCCTGCTGGCAGCCTACGAGGAGCTGACGGCCGGCTGATCAGCGCCGGGCGAGGACCGGCTGCCACTCGTAGGACAGGTCCTCGTCCTTCTGCGCGCTCGGGCCGCTCAGCCACTCGACCTTGTCGCTGCCGATCGTCACCAGGACGAGCCGGGGCCGGTACAGTCCCTTGCCCGCTGTCCGCTCCTGCGCGATGAGCCGCTTGTCGTCCACCCAGGCGAGCAGCTCCGCGCCTCGCACCTTGGTGATCTCCTTGCCGGTGAGCGGATCGCGGATCGAGGAGTAGGACTTGTCGGGGACCTCCTTGGACAGACCGGTGGCCGCGAGACTGCCGTCCGGGGAGAGCCTGGCGCCGACGTCCGTGCGCAGGTGGCGCTCGTTCGCGGGCGCCGCGACCTTGTTGCCGTCGAGGTCGTAGAACTGCTGCGAACCGTCCCGGGGCCCGGTGACCGGCGTGTACACCAGGTTCCCGGTCCGGCTGAAGTCGAAGTCCTGGCGGGAGTTGATGTCGCGGCCGTCGGACTGGACGCCCGTCCAGGAGGCCGTGCCGGAGGCGACGTCGACGACATGGAAGCCGCTGCGGCTCGACTCGCCGAACTCCGGCACCCAGGGGACCGCCCCTTCCCCGCCCGTCTGCCTGATACGCAGGTCGGGGTTCTCGTCGTACGTCGTCGCGACCAGCCTCCGCCCGTCGTACGAGTACGCCAGCCCGCCGACCCCGTGGTCCACCGGGATCCACCGCTCGACCTCCCCCGTCGCGAGGTCGAGCAGGCCGATCCGCCGGGCAGGCAGGTTCCGCTCCAGTACGGCGGCCGTTGTGATGCCGGGCGCGACGGCGACGAAGGACCACCTGTCGTCCTTCTCGTACCGTCCGGTCTCCGGGTCCAGCAGCCAGTAGGTGCGCTCGGCGATCCCGCGGCTCTTCGTCTGCGGGACGATCCGCGAGGTGGCGTAGGCGGCGAGCGCCACGTCCCCGGCCGCGATCAGGTCACGCGGCGGCGACTGGTCCGGGTGGGCGCTGGTCCCACGGCCGTCCAGCACGCTCGCCGGGCGCACGTCCTCCCGTCCGGCGTCCAGCAGGGGCACCGCGACCCCGACGGCGACGACGGCCGCGGTGGCGGCGGCGACCGTGGCGATCCTGCGGGTGCGGCGGCGCCGGCGGACGCCCAGCACCCGGTCCGCGTAACCGGGACCCGCCGACGTCTGCTCGGCGGCCAGTTCCCGCAGGGAGTCTCGTACGAGTTCCTCGACGTTCACTTAACGCACCTCCACGGGCGAGAAGTCACGGGACGGCCGCGGCCGGGCGTCGGCGGACCCGGTGCCGAGGGCGGCCAGTTCGGGCGCGAGGGTGCGCAGCCGGGCGAGCGAGCGGTGGGTGGTGGAGCGCACGGTGCCGACGGAGCAGCCGAGGATGCGGGCCACGTCGGCCTCCGGCAGGTCCTCGAAGTAGCGCAGCACCAGCACGGTGCGCTGCCGCGGGGTCAGCCGGGCCAGCGCGCCGCGCATCAGCAGCCGTAGCTCGGCGGCGGGGGCGGCGTCCGGGTTCGCGGCGGTCTCGGGCGGCTCGGCGACGGTCAGCTCGCGGCGCCGCCACTTCAGCCGCCAGCGGCTGATCTGCTGCCGGTACAGGATCTGGCGTACGTACGCCTCGGGCTCGTCGATGCGATGCCAGCGGCCGGCCGCCTTGATCAGGGCGTTCTGCAGGAGGTCCTCGGCGGCGTGCCGGTCGCCGCCGGCCAGCAGGACCGCCGTCTTCAGCAGCGCGGACGACCGGTTCCCCACGAACTCCCGGAAGCTCTCCTGCGCTTCGGCATCCATCGTCACCTTCTCTTCCCCCGGGCGGGCCCGGTGCCCGCCTCTCCTACCCCTCGTGACGCGTGCGGGGCGCCGCCGCTATGCCTGCGCGCGGAAAGAACTTCCGCGCACGCGCCGGGGCCCGTACCGCCTCGCTGTGCGGTACGGGCCCCGGCTCACGCTCGCCGTGCTCAGTGCGCGGTCAGCCCCACTTGTAGCCGTCGCCGAAGAGCAGGGTGTGCTCCAGCACGTCCTCCATCGGGTCGTCCACCTGCCCCACGTTGACCAGCCCGATGCGGGGCCCGTTGTGCGAGCCCGTGTTGGTCTCGTCGGCGTACGCGGCACCGGCCGGCAGCCAGCACGCCGCCCCCGCGGCCAGCACCCCGACCACCAGGCGCAGCACGGTCCTGGTCCGCCCGCTCGTCTTCACTCGACCCGTCATCAGCCCTCGGTCCTCATCTCGTCGGTTCGGCGTGTGATCGGAAACTGCGTCCACCCGTTCATCTGCCTGGACCGTGCGGAGGTCACGAGGAGTAACCCGTACGTGAGGGTGCCGACGTGGGACTGACGGCGTCAGTTGTGGCTGTGCAGGATGTCGTTCAGACCGCCCCAGACCGCGTTGTTCGGGCGGGCCTCGACGGTGCCGGTGACCGAGTTGCGGCGGAAGAGGATGTTGGAGGCGCCGGAGAGCTCGCGGGCCTTGACGATCTGGCCGTCGGGCATGGTGACGCGGGTGCCCGCGGTGACGTACAGACCGGCCTCGACGACGCACTCGTCGCCGAGCGCGATGCCGACGCCCGCCTCGGCGCCGACCAGGCAGCGCTCGCCGATGGTGATGATCACGTTGCCGCCGCCGGAGAGCGTGCCCATCGTGGACGCGCCGCCGCCGATGTCGGAGCCGTCGCCGACGACGACGCCCGCGGAGATACGGCCCTCGACCATGGAGGTGCCGAGGGTGCCGGCGTTGAAGTTGACGAAGCCCTCGTGCATGACGGTGGTGCCCGAGGCGAGGTGGGCACCGAGGCGGACCCGGTCGGCGTCGGCGATGCGGACACCCTTGGGGGCCACGTAGTCGGTCATGCGCGGGAACTTGTCGATCGAGGTCACCTGGAGGTGCAGACCCTCGGCGCGGGCGTTGAGGCGCACCTTCTCGACGTCGTCGACCGCGACCGGGCCCAGCGAGGTCCAGGCGACGTTGGCGAGGAAGCCGAACTGGCCCTCCAGGCTGAGGCCGTGCGGCTGGACCAGGCGGTGGGAGAGCAGGTGCAGGCGCAGGTAGACGTCGTGCGCGTCGATCGGCTTCTCGTCGAGCGAGGCGATGACCGTGCGGACCGCGACGACCTCGACGCCCCGGCGGGTGTCCGGACCGATCGCCGCGGTGGCGCCACCGCCTAGCAGCTCCGCGGCACGCTCGGCGGAGAGCCGCTCGCTGCCGGAGGGGCCGGGCTCGGCGACGAGCTCGGGCGCGGGGAACCAGGTGTCGAGAACGGTGCCGTCGGCGGCGATCGTGGCGAGGCCGGCGGCCACGGCGCCGGTGGTGCGAGGAGCAGTCGTGTCGGTCATGAGGGCAACCTAACCGGCGGGGGGCCGCGCGGGCCAACCGGTGGCGGGGGCGTCTCAGGGTGCGGGCCACCCCTCGCGGGACACGGACGTCGTCGCGGGCGCCCGTCCCGGGCTCGCGGCGCGCCCTCCCTCGCCCGCCGCACGTCAGGGAATCACCCGGCGCAGCACGTCGCGCGCGTACTCCTCGTCGTACGGCGCCTCCGTGAGCAGTACCTGCAGACAGATCCCGTCCACCAGCGCCACCAGTGCCCGCGCCGTGACCGCGTCCGTACGGCGGGACAGCCGGTCGGCGAGATCGCGTGCCCACTCGGCGGCGACCGGCCGCAGGGCGGGGCGGCGCAAGGCTGCGAGGTAGAGCTCGCACTCCAGCTCCACGCCCGTGCGGTCCCCCGCGAGCCACTCGCCCATCAGACCCGCGAGTTCGCCGGCCAGGTCGGTCTCCGGGTCCTCCAGGCCACCGCGCGAGGCGACCACCTTGGCGAAGCCCTCGTTGGCCTGGCGCAGGGCGGCGACCAGCAGGTCGTCGAGGGTCTTGAAGTGGTACGTCGTGGAGCCGAGCGGCACGTCGGCCGCGGCGGCGACGGTGCGATGGCTCAGCCGCGCGATGCCCTTCTCCCCGACGACCCGGATCGCCGCGTCGATGATCCGCTGACGTCGCTCGGGGTCGTAGCGCCGGGCCATCAGTGCGCGCCTCCCAGGTTCAGCACCACCACGCCGACGATGATCAGCGCGATACCGGCGGCCTTGGTGAGAGTCATCCCCTCCCCCAGGAGCAGGACCCCGATGGTGGCGATGGCCGCGGTGCCGACGCCGGCCCAGATCGCGTAGGCCGTGCCCACGGAGACGGTCCTCAGCGTCTGGGCGAGCAACGCGAAGGAGACGACGTATCCGAGTGCGGTCAGCAGCGAGGGCCACAGCCTGCTGAAGCCGTCGCTGTACTTCATGGCGGTCGTGGCGGCCACCTCGGCCGCTATGGCTCCGGCGAGCAGCAGGTATCCCATGTGTACAAGCGTACACAACGATGCGTACGACCGTACACAAACCCGCCGGGCCGCTCCGCGTGCCGACCGGTTCAGCAGGTACGGCGGCGGTATCCGCCCTCCCCCGCCGGTACGACGTCCAGGTCGCGCAGGACCACCGACAGCCGGTCGCCCCAGTCCGCACAGGCCGCGGCGAGGCCGTCGGAGCGGTACTCGATGACGAAGACCCGGTCGTCGTAGGCGTCGGCGTACGCGCCGCACTCGTCGTACTGTCCGCACTCCTCGGCGACCGCGAAGTCGAAACCGAGGCGGCGCCCTTGCCGCGCCAGTTCGGCGGCGTTCTTCTGGCCGATCGCCAGGCCGGCCGCGTGGGCCCGGGCGGCGATCAGCTTGCCGAAGGCCAGGTTGTCCTCGGCTGTCAGCAGCCCGTCGGACCGTTCGTTGGAGTCGAGGTTGTCGGCCTCGACCGCCTGGAACCCGGACTCGGCGCAGGCGTCGATCCACTTGCCCACGATCCCGGCGAGCCGTTCGCGCTTGGCGGCCGTCGAGATGTCCAGCAGGGCCTCGTCCCAGTCCCGGTCGACGACCGGCTCGTCGTCGGCGTCACGGAGCAGCAGGTCGGGGTGGTGCTCCTCCCACCAGCCCTCGGCGTCCGGCTGGGCCTGGAAGGCGTTGACGTAGCAGATGCTGTACACCCCCGGCGCCGGTTTCGCGGTGCGGTCGCGGGAGACCGCGTGTACGCCCGCGGGCGGCGGGTACGCGCCGCCGATCTGGTAGTCGAAGGCGACCCCCGGCTCGGGCAGCTCCGCCTTCGGCGCGTCGGCGCCCTCGCCGTCGGACGCAGTACACCCGCCCGCGGCCACGGCGAGCGCACCGCACAGTGCTGCGGCCGCGAGCGCGCGGCGGAGTGCTGGGGGGATGCGGTGGACCATGATCCGGGGGCTCCTGTCGGTGCGTGATCTTCGGCGCTGTCCGGCCATGATGCCCTGCGCCGCGACGGGCGCTTACCACGGCCGGCCGCCGCCTGCCGCGGCCGGGTCGGGACGGGCCGCGTCGGGGACGGGCCGCGTCGGCAAGGCGCCGGGCGGGCACCGGAGTTGTGGATACGGCTGATGACAAAGGGCTGCTCCGGGGCCACCGGTTCCACTAGTGTTGTTCACCGTTCACATACCGGGCCTTCGCAGCCGCGGTCGTCGCCCCATGACGCCGCTGGGGGGAACAGCGCATGCCAGACAACAAGTCCCGGCCGTCTCAGGACCAACCTTGGGAGAACGGCTGGGCCCCGGACACCTCGCGGGCGCCGGGGACGCGCCGCCTGTGGCTGGCGGGCGGAATGGCGGTGGCGACGATCGTCGCCTGCGTCACCGCGATCGCCGTATCCGAAAGGGAGTCCGACAAGGAGTCACCCTCGGCGTCGTCCGCCACCGAGAACACCTCGTACCCCGGTCTGATCTCCTTCGCCAGCCCGTCGGCGACTCCTCCCAGGGGCAAGAGCGGCCTGTCGACGGACCGGCCCGCGACCCGGTCGCCCGGCCAACAGCACGCCACCACGCCGAAACCCGCGCCGGATCCGTCCAAGTCGCCTTCCCGCGAGGGCAGTTCACCGACCGCCGCCCCGAAGCCACCGGCCACCACAGGGCGATCCGTCCGCTCGGTCAACTACCCGGACCGCTACTGGCATGTGAGTGACGGTTACGTGAGGCTGGACCGGGTCCAGGGCTCGGAGTCCCGTGAGGACTCCACCTTCAGACAGGTCAAGGGCCTGGCGAACAGCTCCTGTTACTCCTTCGCCGCGCAGGACGGCCGGTATCTGCGCCACCGCGCCTTCGTCCTGCGCGCCGAGCGCAACGACGGCTCGTCCCTCTTCGGGCAGGACGCCACCTTCTGCCCCCGCGCCTCGTCGTCCCACTCCGGTGCCACCATGCTGGAGTCGGTCAACTATCCGGGCTACTTCCTGCGCCACCGCGACTTCGTGGTCCGTCTCGAACGCTTCGAGTACAGCTCCCTGTACCTGTCCGACTCGTCGTTCCAGCTGGTCGGCGGGCTGGCCTGAGCACACGAAAGCGGCGGCACCCGACAGGTACCGCCGCTGGTGTCCGGCCCAGGGCCGGACAGGCCTCGGACGGCCTCAGACGTTGAACCCGAGCGCCCGAAGCTGCTCGCGACCGTCGTCCGTGATCTTGTCCGGGCCCCACGGCGGCATCCAGACCCAGTTGATGCGCAGCTCGCTGACGAGGCCGTCCGTGGCGGACTTGGCCTGGTCCTCGATGACGTCGGTCAGGGGGCAGGCCGCCGAGGTCAGGGTCATGTCGAGCGTCGCGACGTTCGCGTCGTCGATGTGGATGCCGTAGATCAGGCCGAGGTTGACGACGTCGATGCCCAGCTCGGGGTCGACGACGTCGTACAGCGCCTCACGGACCTCTTCCTCCGAGGCCGGCTTCATCTCAACGGTCTCGCTCATGCCGTCTTCCTTTCGGCGTCGGCTCCGCCCAGGGCCTGGGCCGTCGCGTCCTTCCACGCCATCCAGCTGAGGAGGGCGCACTTGACCCGGGCCGGGTACTTGGAGACTCCGGAGAACGCGACCGCGTCCTCCAGGACCTCCTCCATCGCGTCATCGGGCTCGATCTTCCCCTTCGACTGCATCAGCTCCAGGAAGGTCTCCTGGATCTTCCGCGCGTCGGAGAGGTCCTTGCCGACGAGGAGTTCGTTCAGTACGGACGCGCTCGCCTGGCTGATGGAACAGCCCTGGCCCTCGTACGAGACGTCCTCGATCGTCGTGCCGTCGTACTTCACACGGAGCGTGATCTCGTCGCCGCACGTCGGGTTCACGTGGTGCACCTCGGCGTCGCCATCCCTCAGACCACGCCCGTGCGGGTTCTTGTAGTGGTCCAGGATGACTTCCTGGTACATCGAATCCAGCTTCATGCGTCGCTCTTCCCGTCCCGTCAGCCGAAGAAGTTCCGTACGTGCTCCAGGCCGTCCACCAGAGCGTCGATCTCGGCCGGCGTGGAGTACAGATAGAACGACGCTCGCGTGGTCGCAGGAATTCCGTAGCGCAGGCAGACCGGGCGGGCGCAGTGGTGGCCGACCCGGACCGCGATGCCCTGCTCGTCGAGGACCTGGCCCACGTCGTGCGGGTGGATGTCGCCGAGCGTGAAGGAGATCGCGGCGCCGCGGTCCTCGGCCGTGGTCGGGCCGATGATCCGCAGGTCGGGGACCTCCGCCAGCCGCTTCACCGCGTACTCGGTGAGCGCGTGCTCATGGGCGAGGATCTTGTCCATGCCGATCGAGTTGAGGTAGTCGATCGCCGCGCCCAGGCCGATCGCCTGCGAGATCGGGGGCGTGCCCGCCTCGAACTTGTGCGGGGCGGGAGCGTATGTCGACGAGTGCATCGACACCGTCTCGATCATCTCGCCGCCGCCGAGGAACGGAGGCAGGTCCTCCAGCAGCTCCTGGCGGCCCCAGAGCACGCCGATGCCGGTCGGGCCGCACATCTTGTGGCCGGTGAAGGCCACGAAGTCGGCCTGGAGGGACTGCACGTCCATCGGCATGTGCGGCGCGGCCTGCGAGGCGTCGATGCACACCAGCGCGCCGACCTCCTGCGCGCGGCGCACTATCGCCTCGACCGGGTTGACCGTGCCCAGGATGTTCGACACCAGCACGAAGGAGACGATCTTCGTCTTCTCCGTGATGATCTCGTCGATGTTGGACAGGTCGAGTCGGCCGTCGTCGGTGAGACCGAACCACTTCAGCTTCGCGCCCGTGCGCTGCGCGAGCAGCTGCCACGGGACGATGTTGGAGTGGTGCTCCATCTCCGTGATGACGATCTCGGTCTCGTGGTCCACCCGGTAGGGCTCGTCGGCCCAGCCGAGCATGTTCGCCACGAGGTTGAGCGATTCGGAGGCGTTCTTGGTGAAGATCACCTCGTCGCGCGAGGGCGCGTTGATGAACTCCGCGACCTTGTCGCGCGCGCCCTCGTACAGCGCCGTGGCCTCCTCGGCGAGGACGTGCACGCCACGGTGGACGTTGGCGTTGTGCTGCTCGTAGTACTCGGAGAGCACGTCGAGCACCTGGCGCGGCGTCTGCGAGGTCGCCGCGTTGTCCAGGTACACGAGCTTCTTGCCGTCGTGGACGACGCGGTCCAGGATCGGGAAGTCCTTGCGCAGCGCCTCGGTGTCGAGGAGGCCCGGCAGCTGTGTCACGCGGATGCGCCACCCTTCGTGTAGGCCTCGTAGCCCTCGTTCTCCAGCTTGTCGGCGAGCTCGGCGCCGCCGGACTCGACGATGCGGCCGCCGGAGAAGACGTGGACGTGGTCGGGCTTGATGTAGCGCAGGATGCGCGTGTAGTGGGTGATCAGCAGGGTGCCGACCTCGCCGGTCTCGCGGACGCGGTTGACGCCCTCGGAGACGATGCGCAGCGCGTCGACGTCCAGACCGGAGTCCGTCTCGTCGAGGATCGCGACCTTCGGCTTGAGCAGCTCCAGCTGAAGGATCTCGTGGCGCTTCTTCTCACCGCCGGAGAAGCCCTCGTTGACGTTGCGCTCGGCGAAGGACGGGTCCATGTTGAGGCGCTCCATGGCCTCCTTGACCTCCTTCACCCAGGTACGCAGCTTGGGGGCCTCGCCGCGGATGGCGGTGGCGGAGGTGCGCAGGAAGTTGGAGACCGAGACGCCGGGGACCTCGACCGGGTACTGCATCGCCAGGAACAGGCCCGCGCGGGCGCGCTCGTCGACGGACATCTCCAGGACGTCCTCGCCGTCGAGGGTGACGGTGCCGCCGGTGATCGTGTACTTCGGGTGACCCGCCAGCGAGTAGGCGAGGGTCGACTTGCCGGAGCCGTTGGGGCCCATGATGGCGTGCGTCTCGCCCTGCTTCACGGTGAGGTCGACGCCCTTGAGGATTTCCTTCGTGGCGTTGTCGGCCTCGACGGTGACGCGCAGGTCTCGGATTTCAAGCGTTGCCATGGGTGCCTCAGGACTCCTGGTTGAGGGAGACGAGCACGTCGTCTCCTTCGATCTTTACGGGGTATACGGGGACGGGGCGCGTCGCGGGTAGGCCGGACGGCTTGCCGGTGCGGAGGTCGAACGCGGAGCCGTGCAGCCAGCACTCGATCTGGCAGTCCTCCACCTCGCCCTCGGAGAGCGAGACGTTCGCGTGGGAGCAGATGTCGTAGATGGCGAACACCTCGCCCTCGGTCTGCACGACCGAGACCGGCGTGCCGTCGAGTTCCACCCTCTTGGGGGTGTCCTCCTCCAGCTCGCTCAGCCCACAGGCGCGTACGAAGGCCATCAGACCGTGGCCTCCAGCTCCTCGTTGATCTTCACGAGGAGGCGCTCTTCGATGTCGTCGACGCCGATCTGCTGGACCAGCTCGGCGAAGAAGCCGCGGACCACCAGACGGCGGGCCTCGTCGGCCGGGATGCCGCGCGCCATCAAGTAGAAGAGCTGCTCGTCGTCGAAGCGGCCGGTCGCCGAGGCGTGGCCGGCGCCGACGATCTCGCCGGTCTCGATCTCCAGGTTCGGCACGGAGTCGACGCGGGCGCCGTCGGTCAGAACCAGGTTCCGGTTCATCTCGTACGTGTCCGTGCCCTCGGCCTTGGCCTCGATGAGGACGTCGCCGATCCACACCGCGTGGGCGTCGTCGCCCTGGAGCGCGCCCTTGTACATCACGTTGGACTTGCAGTGCGGGGTGTTGTGGTCGACCAGGAGGCGGTGCTCCTGGTGCTGGCCCGCGTCGGTGAAGTACAGGCCGAACAGCTCGGCCTCGCCGCCGGTGCCGGCGTAGGCGACACGCGGGTGCAGGCGTACGAGGTCGCCGCCGAAGGTGACCACGAACGACTTGAAGGTGGCGTCCCGGCCGATCAGCGCGTTGTGCTGGCCCACGTGCACGGCCTTGTCGTCCCAGTCCTGGACGGAGACGACGGTCAGCTTGGCGCCGTCGCCCAGGATGTAGTCGACGTTGGCGGCGAGCACGGCGTCACCGGTGTGGTCGATGACGACGACGGCCTCGGCGAAGGCTCCGAGCTCCACGACCTGGTGGCCGTAGGCGACCCCGCCCTCGCCGTGCACGGCGATACGGATCGGCTCGGTGAGCACCGTCTCCTTGGGGACGGTGATGACACCGGCCTTCTCGAACGCCGAGTACGCCTGGGCGGCGACGCGGTCCACCGGGGTGCCCGCCTTGCCGATCCGGGCGTCGTCACGGCCGACGGTCTCGACGGTGACGCCCTCGGGGGCCTGCACGTCGACCTTCACGCCGTCACCGGTCGCCACGGCGGTGCCGTCGTGCAGCCCGCGCAGGCGCTCCAGCGGGGTGAACCGCCACTCCTCCTCGCGGCCGTGCGGGACCGGGAAGTCCGCCACGTCGAAGGACGGGGGCGCGCTCATGCGCGTGGCGACGGTCGACTCGGCGGCAACGGCCACCGCGCCGGCGGTGGTGGATCCCAGCGGTGGGGGTCCCCCCGCCCGAGTGGATTCGAGGGTGGGGGAGTTCTGAGCCTCAGCCATGGCTGTCGGTCTGCTCTCTTCCTACGTCAGAAATTGCTGGCTGCTGTCGGGCGGCGGGTCTTAACCGACCGCGCCTTCCATCTGCAGCTCGATCAGCCGGTTGAGCTCGAGGGCGTACTCCATGGGCAGTTCCTTGGCGATCGGCTCGACGAAGCCGCGCACGATCATCGCCATCGCCTCGAACTCGCTCAGACCGCGGCTCATCAGGTAGAAGAGCTGGTCCTCGGAGACCTTGGAGACGGTCGCCTCGTGGCCCATGGACACGTCGTCCTCGCGGACGTCCACGTACGGGTACGTGTCGGAGCGGGAGATGGTGTCGACGAGCAGCGCGTCGCACAGCACGTTCGACTTGGAGCCGTGGGCGCCCTCGCCGATCTCGACGAGACCGCGGTAGGAGGTACGGCCGCCACCGCGCGCCACCGACTTGGAGACGATGTTGGAGGACGTGTTCGGCGCCATGTGGACCATCTTGGAGCCGGCGTCCTGGTGCTGCCCCTCGCCCGCGAAGGCGATCGACAGGGTCTCGCCCTTGGCGTGCTCGCCCATCAGGTAGACGGCCGGGTACTTCATCGTCACCTTGGAGCCGATGTTGCCGTCGATCCACTCCATGGTCGCGCCCTCGTAGGCGACGGCGCGCTTGGTGACCAGGTTGTAGACGTTGTTCGACCAGTTCTGGATGGTCGTGTAGCGGCAGCGGGCGTTCTTCTTGACGATGATCTCGACGACCGCGGAGTGCAGCGAGTCCGACTTGTAGATCGGGGCGGTGCAACCCTCGACGTAGTGCACGTAGGCACCCTCGTCGACGATGATCAGGGTCCGCTCGAACTGGCCCATGTTCTCCGTGTTGATACGGAAGTAGGCCTGGAGCGGGATCTCGACGTGCACGCCCGGCGGCACGTAGATGAAGGAGCCGCCCGACCACACCGCGGTGTTCAGCGACGCGAACTTGTTGTCGCCGACCGGGATGACGGTGCCGAAGTACTCCTTGAAGAGCTCCGGGTGCTCCTTCAGCGCCGTGTCGGTGTCGAGGAAGATGACGCCCTGCTCCTCCAGGTCCTCGCGGATCTGGTGGTAGACGACCTCCGACTCGTACTGGGCCGCGACACCGGCGACGAGGCGCTGCTTCTCCGCCTCGGGGATGCCGAGCTTGTCGTACGTGTTCTTGATGTCCTCGGGCAGGTCCTCCCAGGACTCCGCCTGCTTCTCCGTGGAACGCACGAAGTACTTGATGTTGTCGAAGTCGATGCCGGAGAGGTCCGAGCCCCAGTTCGGCATGGGCTTCTTGTCGAACAGCCGCAGACCCTTGAGGCGGAGCTTGGTCATCCAGTCCGGCTCGTTCTTCTTCGCGGAGATGTCACGAACGACGTCCTCGCTCAGACCACGCTTCGCAGAGGCGCCGGCTTCGTCGGAGTCGGCCCAGCCGTATTCGTACTTGCCCAGACCCTCGAGCTCAGGGTGGGCAGTCTCCTCGATGGGGAGAGTCATGCGGGGTTCCTCCCGGCCGTGCTTGCAGATGCGTTGTCGCTATGAACTTGCGTGTGGGAAATCTTTGGGATGAACGTCGTGCAGACGCCGTCGCCGTGCGCGATGGTCGCCAGTCTCTGGACGTGCGTTCCGAGCAGCTCGGCGAAGATCTCCGTCTCCGCCTCGCACAGCTGCGGGAACTGCTCCGCGACATGGGCGACCGGGCAGTGGTGCTGGCAGAGCTGCTCGCCTTTTTGGGGGAGGGGTGCGCTGCGCGCCGTAGCAGCGTACCCGTCGACGCTCAGGGCCTTGGCCAGGGCTTCGGTGCGCTTGTCCGGTGTGGCCGCCTCGATCGCCTTGCGGTAGACGCGCGCCTGGGCGGCGATCCGGGCGCGGGCGAAGGCGGCGACCGCCTCGCTCCCGCCCTCGCGCTCGGCGATCCACTTCAGGGCGTCCGCGGCGAGCTTGTCGTACGACTGGTCGAAGGCGTCACGGCCGCAGTCGGTGAGCGCGAAGACCTTGGCTGGACGGCCACGCGTGCGCGTGCCGTACACCCGCTGTTCGCGAGCCTCCACGACGTCGTCGGCGACCAGTGCGTCCAGATGCCTGCGTACGGCGGCCTGGGTCAGTCCCAGCCGGCCGGCCAGCTCGGCGACGGTCGACTGGCCGTGGTCCAGGATGGACCGCGCGACCCGGTTGCGCGTGGAGCGCTCCCCGGTCGCGAGCTCCTCCTGAGGGGTTCCCATGGGGGTCTCCCGAGCCTCGCCGACGTTTTTCACAACGCCATTGTTGCGTAATTCCTCAAAGGCAGGCAAGCCGCGTCCGGGTGCCTCGCGGGTGCCCTGCGTCACTTAGGCATACCTAATCTGACCTGCGGAAACGATCTTTGATCGATCAAACCGGTAGAACTTCGAGGCCCCGTCCGGAACACTCCGGAAACATGTCCACACCCCCTCCGACCGGGCCTCTTGTCACTCGGGGCACCCTCGCGGCACATCTGCGCGAGCTAGGCGTCCGAACCGGTGAAACCCTCCTCGTGCACTCCTCGCTCAGCGCCCTGGGCTGGGTCTGCGGAGGGTCCGTCGCGGTCGTCCAAGCCCTGCTCGACGCGGAAACCTCCGGCGGCTGAGCCGATCGGGACAGTCACACCCCCTGCACTCCACGTGGCCGGGGCCGGGCGAACCCTCTGGGGGCTGCGCTCCCAGGCCCCCGCATCGGCCTGAAGGGCCTCGTCCTCAAACGCCGGACAGGCTGGCTTTCGCTGACCAGCGCCGACACCCGGCCGTAGTGGCGGGCAGTCGTGCCGCTGGGGCGGCACTCCGTCCCCAGCGGCGCCGGGTTCCGCGACCGACCTGGGCACGTTGCCGACACCCGCCCGACAGCGCGGGGCGGCACGGTCCGGTTCAGCGGCGCAGCCCCGTCGCCGGGGCCCACGGGATGGGAGGTGGTGACCGAGGTGTCGATCACCTCGGAGCGGTTCGACGAGCTGGGGCACGACTTCGAGCGGGACCGGCCCGTCGTACGCGGGAAGGCGGGCGCGGCCGACGTACGGCTGTTCCCGGTGGCGGACGCGGTGGCGTACGCGGTGCGGTGGCTGGAGATGCACCGGCCCCGCGCCGAGGAGATCTGAACCGGACCGTGTGGGGAGATGTGAACCCGCCATGTGGGGAGATGTGAACCCGGCCGTTCGGGTTACCGGCCGCGTACCTAGACTCTGGAGCCATGCGAACTGAGCCCGTGGTCCAGGTCCAGGCCCTGGTGAAGCGGTACGGCACGAAGACCGCGGTGAACGGCCTCGACCTGGTGGCCCGGGCGGGCGTGACCGCCGTGCTCGGACCCAACGGCGCGGGCAAGACGACGACGGTCGAGACCTGCGAGGGATACCGCAAGCCGGACTCCGGCACGGTGCGCGTCCTGGGCCTCGACCCGGTGAGACAGTCCGGCGAGCTGCGGCCGCGCATCGGCGTGATGCTGCAGTCCGGGGGCGTCTACTCGGGAGCGCGGGCGGACGAGATGCTGCGGCATGTCGCCAAGCTGCACGCACACCCCCTGGACGTCGACGCCCTGATCGAGCGGCTCGGGCTGGGCAGCTGCGGCCGGACCGCCTACCGCCGCCTCTCCGGCGGCCAGCAGCAGCGGCTCGCGCTCGCCATGGCCGTGGTCGGCCGACCGGAGCTGGTGTTCCTGGACGAGCCGACCGCCGGACTCGACCCGCAGGCCCGCCGCGCCACCTGGGACCTGATCCGGGACCTGCGCGCCGACGGCGTCTCCGTGATCCTCACCACCCACTACATGGACGAGGCCGAGCAGCTCGCCGACGACGTCGCGATCATCGACGCGGGCCGGGTCATCGCCCAGGGCTCCCCCGAGGAGCTGTGCCGCGGCGGCGCCGAGAACACCCTCCGCTTCACCGGCCGCCCCGGCCTCGACGTGGGGTCCCTGCTGAAGGCCCTGCCCGCCGACTGCACGGCGGCGGAGCTGACGCCGGGCTCCTACCGGGTCGGCGGCAAGGTCGACCCGCAGCTGCTCGCGACGGTGACGTCGTGGTGTGCGCAGCACGGGGTGATGCCGGAGAAGATCTCGGTGGAGCGGCACACCTTGGAAGACGTGTTCTTGGAGATGACCGGCAGGGAGCTGCGATCATGATTCCGGCCCGCACAGGGATCGGCCGGGGGCCCGGGGGTTGTCCCCCGGGAAGACACAGCCTGGAGATGACCGGCAAGGAGCTGCGTTCGTGACCACCGTCGGTACGGGTACGTACACCCCGAAGCCGGGCGCCGCCCCCCTCCCCCGCATGATCGCGACGCAAGCGGCACTCGAGACCAGGATGCTGCTGCGCAACGGCGAACAGCTGCTCCTGACCGTGGTGATCCCCACCCTCCTGCTGGTCCTCTTCAGCTCGGTGGACATCGTCGACACCGGCGCAGGCGAGGCCGTCGACTTCCTCGCCCCCGGCATCCTCGCGCTCGCGGTGATGTCCACGGCGTTCACGGGGCAGGCGATCGCCACGGGCTTCGAGCGCCGGTACGGCGTGCTGAAACGGCTGGCCTCCTCGCCGCTGCCCCGCTGGGCCCTGATGACCGCGAAGACGGCGTCGGTGCTGGTCACGGAGGTCCTGCAGATCGCCCTGCTGACGGTGATCGCCTTCGCGCTGGGCTGGTCGCCCGAGGGCAACCCGTTGGCCGTGCTGCTCCTTCTCGTCCTGGGCACGGCGGCCTTCTCCGGTCTCGGCCTGCTCATGGCGGGCACGCTCAAGGCCGAGGCCACCCTGGCCGCCGCCAACCTGGTCTTCCTGCTGCTGCTCGTGGGCGGCGGGGTGATCGTGCCGCTGGACAAGTTCCCGGCGGGTGTGCAGGACGTGCTGGGCCTGCTGCCGATCTCGGCCCTCTCCGACGGACTGCGGGACGTACTGCAGCACGGGGCCGGGATGCCGTGGGGCGACCTGGGGATTCTGGCCGTGTGGGCGGTCGTGGGGCTGGCCGCGGCGGGGAAGTTCTTCCGCTGGGAGTAGGCGTCCCGGGCCCGGGGCGGCCCCCTGTCCCGGGACCCTCGTGAAAGCGTGCACAAGCGGCCGCCTACGATAGGGCGCGTGCCAAAGCTGACCCGCGCCGACGCCGTAGCGGCCGTGCGCAACCCCCTCGCCTTCATCGCCGCACGCTGGACCCCCACCCCGAGGGCGGTCCGACGGGCGGCCCTCGCCGCGCTCGTGATGTCGGTGCTCATCGTGGTCACCGGCGGTGCGGTACGCCTCACCGGTTCCGGGCTCGGCTGCCCGACCTGGCCCAAGTGCACCGACGACTCGCTGACCGCCACCAGCGAGATGGGCCTGCACGGCGCCATCGAGTTCGGCAACCGCATGCTGACGTACGTGCTGTGCGCGGCCGTCGGCTGGGCGATCATCGCGGCCCGTTCCACCAAGCCGTACCGGCGCGGTCTGACCCGGCTGGGGTGGGCGCAGTTCTGGATCGTGATGAGCAACGCGGTGCTCGGCGGCATCGTCGTGCTGGTCGGCCTCAACCCGTACACGGTCGCGACCCACTTCGTGGCGACGTCCGCGCTCATCGCGGTCGCGACGGTGATGTGGCAGCGCACCCGGGAGGGCGACGCGGCGCCGCGTCCCCTGATCGGCAAGGCGGTGCAGCAGCTGGTGTGGGTCCTGGTCGGGGCCTCGGTGCTGCTGATCCTGGTCGGCACGGTGGTCACCGGTGCGGGCCCGCACGCGGGCGACTCCAGCGAGGTCGAGCGGATGCCGGTCGACTGGGAGACCGTCACCAAGCTGCACGCCGTACTGGCCTGGATCGTGGTCACGCTGACGTTCGCCCTGTGGTTCGTCCTCAAGGCGGTCGACGCCCCGAAGGGCCCCCTGAACCGCACCCGCGACCTGTTCCTGATCCTCCTCGCCCAGGGCGTCATCGGCTACGTCCAGTACTTCACGGACCTCCCGGAAATCCTGGTCGGCCTGCACATGTTCGGCTCGGCCGTGACATGGATCGCGGTGCTGCGGGTGCTGCTGTCCCTGCGGGAACGGCCGTACGACGAGATCGGCATCCCGGCTCCGGCACCCGAGGCGACGGTCGGCACGCGCGCGTGAGTCAGCCGTACGTCGTCACCAACTCGTCGATCGCCGGCCCCAGGTAGGCCCGCGTCAGCCCGGCCCTGCGCGCCGCCCACTCCTCGTCCGGCGGCGCGGCGTCGCCGTAGCGGCGCCTGCGGATGTCCTCGACCACCTCTGCGGACGCCCCGAGCCCCGGCAGCAGGTCCAGGGCCTCGCGCTTGGAGATCAGGCGGCCGTCGCGCAGGGTGACGCATGCCCGGGCGAAGGTGATCAGCCCCAGGTCGACCCAGACGTCCCGGGTCCACAGCCGGGCGTTGTCGACGGCCGGCCGCCAGAAGTCCCGCTGATCGCGTACGACGAAGTCGCCGAGCTCCCGGTCCGAGACCGGCGGCAGCAGGCCGGCCGGCGCCTTCCCGTGCAGCACCCGCCCGAAGGCGTGCAGCTCGCGCCGGGTCACCGGGGTCACCGGCCGTCTGAACAGCTCCTGGTGCGCCCAGGTGAGATGGGGCCGGTCGGGATCGTCCGCCGTGCCGGGCGTGAGGTAGGTGCAGTGCAACAGCGCGGCGAGCGGCTCGGCCCGCAGCCGGGCGTGGACTTTGGCCAGCCGCCAGACGGTACGGGGCGTGAGCGGGCCGTCCAGTACGGCGATCAGGTCCAGGTCGCTGCGGCCCTCCTGGTAGTCGCCCCCGGCGAGCGAGCCGTGCGCCCAGACGGCGACGGGAGCGAGAGGCTGGAGTTCCGCGAGGAAACGGTCGAGTAAGGCAGAGGTCGGCATCCGCCCAGTCTGGAGGGCTCACCCCAGCCCGTACACCCGCCGCGCGTTCCCCGCCGCCACCATCCCCGCCACCCGTTGCGCGTCCGCCAGCGACCACGCCCCCTCGGCGACCCAGCCGCCGAGCACCCTGGCGAGGGCCTCGCGGAAGAGCCCGGCGCCCACCACGTGCAGTTCGGGCAGGCCCTGTGCGCCGCTGGAGAAGAGGATCTTGCCGAAGGGGGCAAGTTCCAGGATCTCGGCGAGGATCGTCGCGGCGCGGGCACCCGTACGGATGAGCGCGGCGCCCGAGTCGGCGTAGACGTGCGGGAAGACGCCGGCCAGATGGGCGGCGTGGCGGTGGTACGGGTAGCCGTGCAGGAGGATCAGGTCGGTGCCGAGGCCGGCCGTGGCCCGGACGAAGTCCGTGAGCAGCACCGGGTCGGCGCGGTCGATCCGCACGCCGGGCTCTGCCAGCCCCGCGTGCAGTTGGAGCGGCAGTCCCGACGCCACCGCGATCCACAGCAGGTGCCGTAGCAGCACCGGGTCGGTCAGTTCCCCGCCCACCCTGCGCCCCGCCAGCCAGCGGCCCGCCGCGCCCCGTACCTCTCCCGGCCCGGGTGGCTCGGGGGCGAGCGCGAGTCCGTGCCGTACTCCGGCGACCGAGGTGAAGGCCACCGCTCCGGCCGCCGCGCCGTGCACCGATTCGGCGAGGTTGGCGAGGAAGGACTCGACGGTGCCGGAGGTGTCGGCGACCTGTTCGGCGAGCAGTTCCAGGCGCACGATCTCCAGGGCCTCGGCGGAGGCGGCGGAGGCCAGTTCGGTGGGGCCGGTGAGGTCGCCGGGCACGCCGGTGTCGATCAGATACGTCGTGATGCCACTGCCGCGCAGCAGCCGCCGGCCCGCCTCCACCACGCCGAGTTCACGGCGTCTGGCCAGGTAGCGGGCGGGTGGGCAGTGGGGTTCCAGACCGAGGAGGGGCGGGCACCAGCGGCGTACGGCGAAGCCCGTCTGGGTGTCGAAGAGCGTGGTGCCGGGGGCCGGGGGGCCTTCGGTGCGGGCCAACTGGGCCTCGAAGGTGCCGAGGCCCAGCTCCGTGCGCAGTACGCCGTGGCAGTACTGGTCCACGAGGGACGGCGTGTCGATCATCCGGGCTCCCCGTGGGTGGACTGCGCTTGCTACAGGTCCTAACGGGTGAACCGGTGACTAGGTGTTGCGTAAGAGGGAGGGTGGCTCAGGTTGTTCGGCGAGTACGGCTCGTTTCAACCGCCGATCTGAATGCCCGCCATCCGCTTCCACTCGTACGTGCCCGTCGTCACCTTCGCCGCGAACTCGCCGTCGAAGGACTCGTGGCGGGTGACCCCGGCCGTCTCCACCGCCTTCTCGGCGATCTCGTACGACGGTGCCACCAGGTCGCCCCAGCCGCCGTCCTCGCCGACGAGCACGATGCGGGCGCCGCGCTGTCCGATGTACGCGACCTGGGCCTCGGCGCCGCCGTGGGACTTCGCGAAGGAGTTGATCTGCTTGGCCAGCTTGGCCACCTTGTCTGCCATGGCCAGGATGCTACTCGCGGGTAGATCGGCTGGCGAGAGCAGGGCCCTGTGACCTGTGTCAGCGCAGGAACGTGACCTACGTCAGCGCAGGAACGGGTCCACCGCCACCGCCACGAACAGCAGCGACACATACGTGATCGACCAGTGGAACAGGCGCATCTCCTTCAGCTTCACGCCCGTCACCTCCGCCTTCGCACGGTTCTGCAGCGCGTGCGCCTCCCACAGCCACCAGCCGCCCGCGCCCAGCGCGACCGCGGTGTAGAACCAGCCCGTGTAGCCGAGCGGCGTGAGCAGGAGCGAGACCGCGACCATCACCCAGCTGTAGATGACGATCTGCTTGGCGACGACCTTGTTGGAGGCGATGACCGGGAGCATCGGCACGCCCACGCGCGCGTAGTCCTCCTTGACCTTCATGGACAGCGGCCAGTAGTGCGGCGGCGTCCAGAAGAAGATCACCAGGAAGAGGATGAGCGGCGCCCAGGTGAGGGAGTTCGTGACGGCCGTCCAGCCGATCAGCACCGGCATGCAGCCCGCGATGCCACCCCACACGATGTTCTGCGACGTACGGCGCTTGAGGATCATCGTGTAGACGACGACGTAGAAGAGGAGCGCTCCGAGCGAGAGCCAGGCACTCAGCCAATTGACGGTGAGGCCGAACAGCAGCGTGGAGGCGACCGCCAGCGTGATGCCGAAGGCCAGGCACTCGCGCGGGCTGACCATGCCGGTGACCAGCGGACGCTGCGAGGTGCGGTCCATGAGCGCGTCGATGTCGCGGTCGATGTACATGTTCAGCGCGTTGGCGCCGCCCGCGGACAGGTAGCCGCCGATGCAGGTGAGCAGCACCAGACCGAGGTCGGGCACGCCCTGCTCGGCCAGGAACATCACCGGAACGGTGGTGATGAGCAGCAGCTCGATGATCCGCGGCTTGGTCAACGCCACGAACGCCTTGACCCGGGCCCCGATCGGCCGCCGGCTCGGGCTCTGGCTCGTCCCGATAATCCCCGCTGGACGGGATTCAACGGCCGTCACGCACACCCCTGACAGAGACATCCCAGCAAGCCTCCCCGTGTGAAGTCCCGGTAAAGGCTCGCGCGTACCACGCCACTGTAGACGTTGCCCAGACCCGGACATTCGCGGGGGTGGGGTCGTGTTGAAGGGGGTGGTCCGACGGGCGCACCACGGCTCGATTGAGCACCCGGATGAGCGGGTGCGTATTCACTTGCCGAACGCGGAACGACCTAGTCGGGAGGCACATCCCGGCGACTCCCGGCAGTCTGGAATGACTCGAAAAAACGCACGTACTTCCGGGGGTAGGCTCGACAACGGCCGGCCGACGCCGAGTACGCCGGCAGCCGGTGGGGGTGTGTGCCCGTGACACCGGCAACCGACATGTGGAGAGGAGCCCTGACCCAGGGTGAGCACCAAGCCGACCACCACAGACCTCGAGTGGACCGAGTTGGACCAGCGGGCCGTCGACACCGCCCGCGTCCTGGCCGCCGACGCCGTACAGAAGGTCGGTAACGGCCATCCGGGTACGGCGATGAGCCTGGCGCCTGCCGCGTACACCCTCTTCCAGAAGGTGATGCGGCACGACCCCGCGGACGCCGAGTGGGTAGGGCGCGACCGCTTCGTGCTGTCCGCCGGCCACTCGTCCCTGACCCTCTACACCCAGCTGTACCTGGCCGGCTTCGGCCTGGAGCTGGACGACCTGAAGGCGTTCCGGACGTGGGGTTCGAAGACCCCCGGTCACCCGGAGTACGGCCACACCACGGGCGTCGAGACCACCACCGGCCCGCTGGGCCAGGGTGTCGCCAACGCCGTCGGCATGGCGATGGCCGCCCGCTACGAGCGCGGTCTGTTCGACCCGGAGGCCGCCGAGGGCACCTCCCCGTTCGACCACTTCGTCTACGTCATCGCCGGTGACGGCTGCCTCCAGGAGGGCATCTCCGCCGAGGCGTCCTCGCTGGCCGGCCACCAGAAGCTCGGCAACCTGGTCCTGCTGTGGGACGACAACCACATCTCGATCGAGGGCGACACCGAGACGGCCGTCTCCGAGGATGTCGTCAAGCGGTACGAGGCGTACGGCTGGCACGTGCAGCGGATCGCCCCGAAGCCGGACGGCGACCTCGACCCGCACGCCATCTACAACGCGATCGAGGCCGCGAAGCAGGTGACGGACAAGCCGTCCTTCATCGCCATGCGCTCGATCATCGCCTGGCCCGCCCCGAACGCGCAGAACACCGAGGCCGCCCACGGCTCGGCGCTCGGCGACGACGAGGTCGCGGCCACCAAGCGCGTCCTCGGCTTCGACCCGGAGCAGTCCTTCGAGGTCACCGACGAGGTCATCGGCCACACCCGCAAGGCTCTGGAGCGGGGCGCCGACGCGAAGGCCGAGTGGGAGAAGTCCTTCCAGCTCTGGCGGGACAACAACCCCGAGCGTGCCGCCGAGTTCGACCGGATCAGCAAGGGCGAGCTGCCCACCGGCTGGGAGGAGAAGCTCCCCGTCTTCGAGCCCGGCAAGGGTGTCGCGACCCGTGCCGCGTCCGGCAAGGTGCTGCAGGCGCTGGGTGCCGTGATCCCCGAGCTGTGGGGCGGCTCGGCCGACCTGGCCGGCTCCAACAACACCACCATCGACAAGACGTCGTCGTTCCTCCCGGCGGACAACCCGCTGCCGGAGGCCGACCCGTACGGCCGCACGATCCACTTCGGCATCCGCGAGCACTCCATGGCCGCGGAGATGAACGGCATCGCGCTGCACGGCAACACCCGTATCTACGGCGGCACGTTCCTCGTGTTCTCCGACTACATGCGCAACGCCGTGCGCCTGTCGGCGCTGATGCACCTGCCGGTGACGTACGTGTGGACGCACGACTCCATCGGTCTCGGTGAGGACGGCCCCACCCACCAGCCGGTCGAGCACCTCGCCTCCCTGCGCGCCATCCCCGGTCTCAACGTCGTCCGTCCGGCCGACGCCAACGAGACCGCGATCGCCTGGCGCGAGATCCTCAAGCGCTGGACCAAGGAGTTCGGCAAGGGGCAGCCGCACGGGCTCGCGCTGACCCGTCAGGGTGTGCCGACGTACGAGGCCAACGACGACGCCGCGCGCGGCGGTTACGTCCTGTTCGAGGCCGACGGCGGCCAGGCGCAGGTCGTCCTCATCGCGACCGGTTCCGAGGTGCACGTCGCCGTCGAGGCGCGCGAGCGGCTCCAGGCCGACGGGGTGCCGACGCGGGTCGTGTCCATGCCGTCCGTGGAGTGGTTCGAGGAGCAGGACCAGGGGTACCGGGACAGCGTCCTGCCGCCCGCCGTCAAGGCGCGGGTCGCGGTCGAGGCGGGCATCGGCCTCACCTGGCACAAGTACGTCGGGGACGCGGGTCGCATCGTTTCCCTGGAGCACTTCGGTGCTTCCGCCGACGGCAAGGTCCTTTTCCGGGAGTACGGCTTCACTGCCGAGAACGTGGCGGCCGTCGCGCGGGCTGTGCTTGATTCAACTACGGGCCTCGCCGCGACCCAGCGCTGACGCTCATATACGAGACGTAGGAGTTTGATTTTCCATGACAGACGCACTGAAGCGCCTCTCCGAGGAGGGCGTCGCGATCTGGCTGGACGACCTGTCGCGCCAGCGCATCACGTCCGGCAACCTCGCCGAGCTGATCGACCAGCAGCACGTCGTCGGTGTCACCACCAACCCGACGATCTTCCAGAAGGCGATCAGCAGCGGTGACGGCTACGAGCAGCAGGTCGCCGACCTCGCCGCCCGCAAGGTCACCGTCGAAGAGGCGATCCGCATGATCACCACGGCGGACGTCCGCGACGCCGCCGACATCCTGCGCCCGGTCTTCGACGCCACCGGCGGCCAGGACGGCCGGGTCTCCATCGAGGTCGACCCGCGGCTCGCCCACAACACGCGTGCGACCGTCGCCGAGGCCAAGCAGCTGGCCTGGCTGGTCGACCGTCCGAACACCCTGATCAAGATCCCGGCCACCAAGGCGGGCCTTCCGGCGATCACCGAGGTCATCGGCCTCGGCATCAGCGTCAACGTCACGCTGATCTTCTCGCTGGAGCGCTACCGCGAGGTCATGAACGCCTACCTCGCGGGCCTGGAGAAGGCGAAGGAGCGCGGGCTCGACCTGTCGCTCATCCGCTCCGTGGCGTCCTTCTTCGTCTCCCGCGTGGACACCGAGATCGACAAGCGCCTCGACGCGCTCGGCACCGACGAGGCCAAGGCCGCGCGCGGCAAGGCGGGCGTGGCCAACGCGCGCCTCGCCTACCAGGCGTACGAGGAGGTCTTCTCCTCCGACCGCTGGAGCGCGCTGGAGAACGCGGGCGCCAACAGGCAGCGCCCGCTGTGGGCCTCGACCGGCGTGAAGGACCCGGCCTACAAGCCGACCCTGTACGTCGACGACCTGGTCGCGCCGAACACCGTCAACACCATGCCCGAGGCCACCCTCCAGGCGACGGAGGAGAAGGGCCAGATCACCGGCAACACCGTCGCCGGCACCTACGAGCAGGCCCGCGCCGACCTGGACGCCGTCGAGAAGCTCGGCATCTCCTACGACGACGTGGTCCAGCTCCTGGAGGACGAGGGCGTCGAGAAGTTCGAGGCGTCCTGGAACGACCTGCTCAAGTCGACCGAGGCGGTACTCGAGCGCCTCGCCCCCTCGGAGGGCTGATCCCTTGCCACCCTTCAACGTCACTGAAGCGAACCCGCTTCGTGACGCCGCCGACCGACGGCTCCCGCGTATCGCGGGGCCGTCGGGCCTGGTGATCTTCGGCGTTACGGGCGATTTGTCACGTAAAAAGCTGATGCCCGCGGTGTACGACCTCGCCAACCGGGGTCTGCTGCCGCCGGGCTTCTCGCTGGTCGGCTTCGCCCGCCGCGAGTGGGCCCACGAGGACTTCGCGCAGGAGGTCCACGACGCGGTCAAGGAGCACGCCCGCACCCCCTTCCGCGAGGAGGTCTGGCACCAGCTCATCCAGGGCATGCGCTTCGTGCAGGGCACCTTCGACGACGACGACGCCTTCGAGCGGCTGCGCGGCACCATCGAGGAGCTGGACAAGGCCCAGGGCACGGGCGGCAACTTCGCCTTCTACCTCTCGGTGCCGCCGCGCTCCTTCCCGGTGGTCATCCAGCAGCTGAAGAAGCACGGCCTCGCCGACCAGACGGGTGGCTCCTGGCGCCGCGCGGTCATCGAGAAGCCCTTCGGCCACGACCTGAAGTCCGCCGAGCAGCTCAACAAGGTCGTCCACGAGGTCTTCGCCCCGGACCAGGTCTTCCGTATCGACCACTACCTGGGCAAGGAGACCGTCCAGAACATCCTGGCGCTGCGCTTCGCCAACACGATGTTCGAGCCGATCTGGAACCGGTCCTTCGTGGACCACGTGCAGATCACCATGGCCGAGGACATCGGCATCGGCGGCCGCGCCGGCTACTACGACGGCATCGGCGCCGCCCGTGACGTCATCCAGAACCACCTCCTGCAGCTGATGGCTTTGACGGCCATGGAGGAGCCCGCCTCCTTCGACGCGGACGCGCTCGCGGCGGAGAAGACCAAGGTGCTCGGGGCGGTCAGGCTCCCCAAGGACCTGGGCCGCGACACCGTGTTCGCGCAGTACGCGGCCGGCTGGCAGGGCGGCGAGAAGGCGGTCGGGTACCTCCAGGAGGAGGGCACCGACGCCAACTCCAAGACGGACACGTACGCCGCGATCAAGCTGGGGATCGACAACCGCCGCTGGGCGGGGGTCCCCTTCTACCTGCGCACCGGCAAGCGGCTGGGCCGCCGGGTCACCGAGATCGCGGTGGTCTTCCAGCGGGCGCCGCACTCCCCCTTCGACACGACGGCCACCGAGGAGCTGGGCCAGAACGCGATCGTGATCCGCGTCCAGCCCGACGAGGGCGTCACGGTCCGCTTCGGCTCCAAGGTGCCGGGCACGTCGATGGAGATCCGGGACGTGTCGATGGACTTCGCCTACGGCGAGTCCTTCACGGAGTCCTCGCCCGAGGCGTACGAGCGTCTGATCCTCGACGTCCTGCTCGGCGACTCCAACCTCTTCCCGCGCACCGAGGAGGTCGAGCTGTCCTGGAAGATCCTCGACCCGATCGAGGAGTACTGGGACACGCACGGCAGCCCCGCCCAGTACCCGTCCGGTACCTGGGGCCCCGTCGAGGCGGACGAAATGCTCGAGCGAGACGGACGGAGCTGGCGCCGGCCATGAAGATAGACCTCACGGACACCACGGCCAGCAAGATCAACAAGGCGCTGGTGCAGGGCCGTCGGGCGATCGGCACGCCGGCCGTCGGCATGGTGCTCACGCTGGTCATCGTGACGGACGAGGAGAACGCGTACGACGCCCTCAAGGCGGCGAACGACGCCTCGCACGAGCACCCCTCGCGCACCCTGGTCGTCATCAAGCGCGTCTCACGTTCGCCCCGCGACCGTACGCAGTCCCGGCTGGACGCCGAGGTGCGGGTGGGCGCGGACGCCGGCAGCGGCGAGACGGTGGTGCTGCGCCTGTACGGCGAGGTGTCCGACCACGCGCAGTCGGTGGTTCTGCCGCTGCTGCTGCCGGACGCCCCGGTGGTGGTCTGGTGGCCGGTGAACGCGCCGCTCGACCCGGCGAAGGACCCGCTGGGCGCGCTGGCCCAGCGCCGGGTGACGGACACGTACGCCTCGGAGCAGCCGGTGCGGGAGCTGTCGGCCCGCTCCGACACCTACACGCCCGGCGACACCGACCTGTCCTGGACCCGGATCACGCCGTGGCGCTCGATGCTGGCGGCGGCTCTGGACCAGGTGGTCTGCGACGTGCGGGCCGTCGAGGTGGAGGGCGAGGAGTTCAACCCGAGCTGTGAGCTGCTGGCGATGTGGCTCGCGGACCGGCTGGACGTGCCCGTGAAGCGGTCGCTGTCGTCGGGCCCCGGTCTGACGGCGGTCCGCATGGACACCGACCGCGGCCCGATCACGCTGGACCGCGCGGACGGCTCCCTGGCGACCCTCTCCATCCAGGGCCAGCCGGACCGCGCGGTGGCGCTGAAGCGGCGGGAGACCGCCGAGCTGATCGCGGAGGAGCTGCGGCGGCTCGACCCGGACGACACGTACGCCTCGGCGCTGCGGTTCGGGGTGGAGCGGCTGAACTCGGTGCCGGCTCCGGCGGTTCGGGGCGCGGAGGCCGCCCATGCCGCCGAGGCCGCCGTGGCCAAGGCCGTGCAGGCCGTGGCGCTGGCCGAGGCCGCCGTGGCCAGGGCCGAGGAGCCGCCCGCGGAGGCGGAAGGGCCGGCCAAAGGAGAACCGGCCTCAGAGCCCTCCCAAATCGCTGCGCAAGCATCCGGGAAGGAAGCGGCGTCGCCGGAACCGGTGAAGAAGGCGGCGGCGAAGTGAGTACTCCGCAGTTGGTCGTGCACCACGACAAGGAGCTGATGGCGCAGGCCGCGGCGGCCCGGCTGATCACGAAGATCGTGGACGCCCAGGCCTCCCGGGGCTCGGCGTCCGTCGTCCTCACGGGCGGCCGCAACGGCAACGGCCTGCTGGCCGCGCTGGCGGCCGCCCCCGCGCGGGACGCCATCGACTGGGGCCGCCTCGACCTCTGGTGGGGCGACGAGCGCTTCCTCCCCGAGGGCGACCCGGAGCGCAACGTCACGCAGGCCCGCGAGGCGCTGCTGGACACGGTGCCGCTGGATCCGAAGCGGGTGCACGCCATGCCCGCCTCGGACGGGCCGTTCGGCGCGGACGTGGAGGCTGCGGCCGCCTCGTACGCGGAGGAACTGGCAAGGGCGGCGGGGCCGGAGAACCACGGTGCCGTGCCCACCTTCGATGTCCTGATGCTGGGCGTGGGTCCCGACACCCATGTCGCCTCCCTGTTCCCGGAGCTGCCCGCGGTACGGGAGACGCAGCGCACGGTCGTCGGGGTCCACGGCGCCCCGAAGCCCCCGCCGACCCGTGTCACCCTCACCCTGCCCGCGATCCGGGCGGCGCGTGAGGTGTGGCTGCTGGCGGCGGGCGAGGACAAGGCGCAGGCCGCGGCGATCGCCCTGTCGGGCGCGGGTGAGATCCAGGCGCCGGCGGCGGGGGCGTACGGGCGTTCCAGGACGTTGTGGCTGCTGGACTCGGCGGCGGCTTCGCAGTTGCCGCGGTCCATGTATCCGCCGGCTTCGCCGTGAGTGGGGGGCGGTGGGGGATGGATTTCGCCCCCGCCGCCCCTACCCGTCCCATCCTTCTGGGGCTCCGCCCCAGACCCCGCTCCTCAAACGCCGGAGGGGCTGAATTTTGCCGGCCGCGCTGATTTCAGCCCGTCCGGCGTCTGACGACGAGCACGGCCACCCCCCTTGGACGCCGCCCCAGTCATTCCAGCCCGTCCGGCGTCTGAGGACGAGGCCCTTCGGGCCGAAGCGGGGGTCTGGGGGCGGCAGCCCCCAGGGACGGGAAGGGTAGGGGCGGCGGGGGCGAGAAACCCCCTACTTCACCGACCCCGCCATCACCCCCTGCACAAAGTGCCGCTGGAAGGCGAAGAACACGACCACCGGCACCACCAGCGACACGAACGCCCCGGGCGCCAGCACATCGATGTTGCTGCCGAACTGCCGTATCTGCGACTGGAGTTCAACGGTCAACGGCTGAGACGCACTGTCGGCGAACAGCAGCGCCACCAGCATGTCGTTCCACACCCACAGGAACTGGAAGATGGCCAGCGAGGCGATCGCCGGACGCCCCACCGGAAGCACCAGCCGCGTGAAGATCCGCCACTCGCTCCCCCCGTCCATCCGCGCCGCCTCCAGCATCTCCTTCGGCATCTCGGCGAAGTAGTTGCGCAGCAGGAACACGGCGAACGGCAGCCCGTACGCCACATGGAACAGGACGACTCCGGGAATCGTGCCGAACAGCCCCAGTTGGCCGAAGAGTTTGGCGACCGGCAGAAGGCCGATCTGCACGGGAACCACCAGCAGCGCCACCACGACCAGGAAGATCGCCTCGCGGCCGGGGAAGTCCAGCCACGCGAACGCGTACCCGGCGAGCGCGGCGATGACCACGACCAGCACGGTCGCCGGCACCGAGATCAACACGGTGTTCCAGAAGGCCTGGCTGATCCCGGCGTTGCCCAGCAGCGCCGAGTAGTTGTCGAACGACAGCTGGCCGGGACTGGTGAACACGGTCCACCAGCCGCCCTTCGCCGTGTCCTCGGCCGACCGCATGGACGACAGGAACAGGCCGGCCAGCGGCGTCAGCCACACCAGCCCGATCACCACCAGAAACGCCTGGACGACTCCGTTGCCCAGGCCCCGCCTGACCGCGTTCATCGCTGACTCCCTCGGAAACGGCGGACGTTGAAGACCATGGCGGGGATGACCAGCAGCAGCAGGAGCACACCCAGCGCGCTGCCCAGCCCCTGGTTGTTGCCACCGCCGAACGACACCAGCCACATCTGCGTCGCGAGCACGGTCGCGTCCTCCTGCACCGGGCCGGGCGCGATGATGTAGACGAGGTCGAAGACCTTCATCACGTTGATCACGAGGGTCACGAAGACCACCGTCAGCACCGGCGCCAGCAACGGCACCGTGATCCGCCGGAAGATCTGCCACTCGTTCGCGCCGTCCATCCGCGCCGCCTCCAGCGCGTCCCGGGGCAGGGCCGCGAGACCCGCGCCGATCAGGACCATCGCGAAGCCCGTCCAGATCCACAGGTACGCCCCGATGATCGCCGGAGTGACCAGCGTGGGCCCGAGCCAGGAGATGCCCTCGTAGGGCGCGGCGAAGTTCGAGGCCGGCAGCTTCACCGTGTACGAGCCGTCGTCCAGCCCCTCGAAGCGGAACGAGCCGTCGGCCGCCGTGGTCGTCGAGGCGACCGCCTCTCCGGCCCGCACCGCCTCGACCGTCATCTCCGGCAGCCCGCTCTCCCGCCGGTCGACCTGGCCCTGCTCCCCTCCCCCACCGGGCGTGAAGTCGAGGTACACGACACCGCGCAGCTCACCGGGGGCCGCCTTCCGCTCGGCTGCCGTGTACGCCGGCCGAGCGTCGTCCGGCAGATCCGCGGGCAGCACCCCGACCAGGCCCAGCGTCAGCGCCTCGCCCGCAGACGCGGTCGCGCTCGTGCGGTACGAGCCGTCCGCGGCCTTCGTCAGCCCCTGCCCGTCGCGCGCCCGGGCCGTCGGATAGGTCGACGTGCCCTGGAAGGCGTCGTGCACGGAGACGGCGGCGGCGTTCAGCACGCCCTTGTCCGGGTCCTCGTCGTACGCGAGCCGGAAGATGATGCCGGCCGCGAGGAAGGACACGGCCATCGGCATGAACAGCAGCAGCTTGAACGCGGTCGCCCAGCGGACCTTCTCCACCAGCACGGCCAGGATCAGACCGAGGCCGGTGAGCAGGGCCGGAGCCACGACGACCCAGATCGTGGTGTTGCGGATGGCCTTGAGGGTGGCCGGGTCGCGGAACATCTCCGTGTAGTTCTCGCCGCCCACGAAGCGGGTGCCGGAGGCGTCGAAGAAGCTGCGACCGACTGAGAACAGCACGGGATAGACGACCAGCGCGCCCAGCAGGAGCAGCGCCGGGAAGACGAAGAGCAGGGCGATGATCCGGGCGCGCCGCCGCGAGCGCCGGGCACGTTCCCTGCCCGGGCTCACGGCGGCCCCCCGGCTCGCCTCGTTCACGAGAGTGGCGGTCATGTCAGGTCAGCCCTGGCTCTCGTACGCCTTGGCCGCCGCGGCCTCCAGCTTCGCCGCGGTCCCCTTCGGGTCCGACGGGTCGCGCAGGAAGTCCTGCAGGAGCTTCCACTCGCCCGCGCCCTTCGTGCCACCGAAGGCCGCCGGGGCCTGGTCGGACATGTCGAACCGGACCGAATCGCCCGCGGCGACCAGGGACTTGGCGGTCGCGCGGGTGACGTCGTCGCCGTACGACGTGAGATCGACGCTCTTGTTCGGGGACAGGAAGCCACCGGCCTCGGCCCACACCGCCGCGGCCTGCGGCGTCGCCAGGTACTCGAGGAGCGCCATGCCGGCCTTCTGGTTCTTGCCGTCCTTCAGGACGACGGCCGCGTCACCACCGCTGACCACCGGCGCCTTGCCACCGCCGACCGCCGGGAACGGGAAGAAGTCGGCGTCCTCGCCTATCGACTTCCCGAACTGGTCCTTGGCCACGCCCGCGACGAAGTCGCCCTCGTAGACCATCCCCGCCTCGGGCTTCGGCCCGAACACCTTCTCCACCGAGCCCGGGAAGTCGGTGTTGAGGGCCCCCTTCTGGCCGCCCGCGATCAGCTGCTTGTCCTTGAACAGCTTGCCGAGCGTGGTGAGCGCCTCGACCACGGACGCGTCGGTCCACTTCAGCTGGTGCGCGGCGAGGGCGTCGTACTTCTCGGGGCCGGCCTGGGAGAGGTAGACGTTCTCGAACCAGTCGGTGAGCGTCCAGCCGTCCTGTCCGGCGACCGAGAAGGCGGCGAGTCCGGAGTCGGAGACGGTCTGTCCGGCCTTCAGCATGTCGTCGTACGACTTCGGCGGCTCGACGCCCGCCTGGGCGAGGGCGTCGGGGCTGTACCAGACGGTCGACTTGTGGGCGGCCTTGAAGTAGAGGCCGTAGAGGGTGTCGTCGACGCTGCCGTAGTCCTTCCACACAGGGGCGAAGTTGGCTTCCACGGACTCCTGGGCCGTGGCCGACAGGGGCTTGAGCCAGTCGTTCTTCGCGAACTGCTTCAGGACGCCGACCTGCGGGACCATCACGACGTCGGGGGCGTTGCCGCCCTCGATCTTGCTGCCGACGACGGTGGAGACGTTGTCCCCGGTGGACACGAACTGGGTCTTGGCGCCGGTCTTCTCGGTGAAGGCGTCCAGCACCTTCTGGAAGTTCTTCTGCTCGGTGCCGGTCCAGACACCGGCCACGGTGACCGTCTGACCGTCGAGCGCCTTGTCGCCGCCGCCCGCGGAGACCGGCCCGCCGCCACAGGCGGTCGCGCCGAGTGCCAGGACGAGGGCGGTGCAGCCGGTGAGCAGGGTGGTACGTCGTCGCATCATCGTTGATGTCCCTTCGGGGATGGGGAAACTAAGGGGGGTTCAGAGGGCCGGTGACTCGGTCCCGTCGCTGATCCACCAGGCCGCCGTGGAGCCGGGCAGTACCCCGGCCGGGCAGGGCCCGCTCGACAGCAGCGGGGTGCCGGAGACCGGCGCGGAGGTGGGCGCCGTACCGAAGTTGACGGCGCAGACCAGGCCGTCGCCGCGGACGAAGGCCAGGACGCCGGGCGGGCTGTCCAGCCAGCGCAGCGTGCCCTCACCCAACTGGGGCAGCGCGGCGCGCAGTTGGAGGCCGTCGCGGTAGAGGTGCCAGAAGGAGCGGGTGTCGGCGAGGGCGCGGTCGGTGGCGTACTCGGCGAAGTACTCGGGCTGCGGCAGCCAGGGCTTGGCGCTCTCCACGCCGGAGGTGAAGCCGAACGGCGACGCCTGTCCCGACCACGGCAGCGGCACGCGGCAGCCGTCGCGGATCCGGGCCCGGCTGCCGGTGCGCCGGAAGATCGGGTCGGTGAGCACGTCGTCGGGCAGGTCGACGACCTCGGGCAGCCCCAGCTCCTCGCCCTGGTAGATGTACGCGGCTCCGGGCAGCGCCAGCATCAGCAGCGCGGCGGCGCGGGCGCGGGCGGCGCCGAGGCCGCTGCCCTCGGTCGCGGGTTCGCCGTAGCGGGTGACGGTGCGGACCTGGTCGTGGTTGTTGAGGACCCAGGTGACCGTCGAGCCCGTGCCGGCGATGTCCTCCATGGCCTCGGAGATGACCTTGCGGAACGCGTCGGCCTCCCAGGGAGCGCTCAGCAGGTCGAAGAAGAAGGCCTGGTGGAGTTCGTCGGAGCGGACGTACAGGGCGTGCTCGCGCGCGGTCGGCACGGACACCTCGCCGACGAGGAGCCGCTCACGGCCGTCGCGGGCGGTGTACTCCTCGCATATGGAGCGCCACTGGCGCCACACCCTGTGCACCTCGGGCTGGTTCCAGGCGAGCGGGTTGACCGAGTCGCGGGTGCGGGCGTCGGCCTCCGGGTCGTCCGAGTCGGGCAGCTCCGGGTGCTTGTACAGGCCGGCGGCGACGTCGATGCGGAAGCCGTCGATGCCCCGGTCCAGCCAGAAGCGCAGGATCCGCTCGAACTCGGCGCCGATCCCGGGGTTGCGCCAGTTCCAGTCGGGCTGCTCGGACGCGAACATGTGCAGGTACCACTGGCCGGGCCGCCCGTCCGCCTCGGTCACCCGGCTCCAGGCCGGGCCGCCGAACATGGAGTGCCAGTTGTTGGGCGGCTCCTCGCCGTCGGCGCCGCGACCGTCGGCGAAGTGGAAGCGGGCGCGGGCGGCGCTGCCGGGTTCGGCGTTCAGCGCCTCCTCGAACCACGGGTGCTCGCTGGAGCAGTGGTTCGGGACGATGTCGAGCAGCACCTTGATGCCGAGCCGACGGGCCGCCGCGACGAGCAGATCGAACTCGGCGAGGTCGCCGAAGAGCCGGTCGACGTCGCAGTAGTCGGCGACGTCGTAGCCGTGGTCGTGCTGCGGCGAGGGGTAGAAGGGGCTCAGCCAGATGCCGTCGACCCCGAGCTTCTTCAGGTAGGGCAGTCCGGCGCGGACCCCGGCCAGGTCACCGATGCCGTCCCCGGTGCTGTCCAGGAAGCTGCGGACATACACCTGGTAGATCACCGCGTCGCGCCACCAGTGGTACTTACTCAACATGTATGCATGTTAGGTAGGCGTGTCGCGAGGATGTCAATGAAAAGAACAGACACTACTGGCGGGTCACGGCGCCAAATACGGACTTAAAGGGGCAACCGCATAACAGATGAGACGTCGCCGTTACTTAACAAGTAACTAGCGGCTGGAGATGGTCGCCAGCTCCCGCGCCAGCCGCCGCACGGCCACTTCGGGCGTCTGGCGCCCGGTCATCGCGTCGCGCACGACCGCCTGCACCACCAGGCTCACCTGGTCGTAGCGCGGGCTCTTGGGGCGCGGCGCGGCCGTCAGCACGCTCTCGCGCAGGGTCGCCAGATACGGGAACTCCCGCGTCAGCTCGGGATCTTCGTACAGGTCGGCCCGTACGGGCGGCAGCGCCCCGCGCCTGAGGACCTGACGCTGGACGCGTTCGCTGGTCAGGTACGCGATCAGGCGGGCGGCCGAGTCGGGATGCCGGGCATGTGTGCTGACGGCGAGGTTGGAGCCGCCCAGCACGCTCGTCCCGGGCCCGTCCGGCCCCGGCAGCGGTACGGCGCCGACCTTCCCGGCGACCGGCGAGCCTTTCGCCGACGTGACGACATAGGCGTACGGCCAGTTACGGAGGAACAGCAGGCGCCCGTCCTGGAAGGCCTGCTTGGACTCCTCCTCCTTGTACGTGAGCGCCTGCCTCGGGATCCAGCCCTCGCGTACGCCGCGGGCGAGGAAGTCGATGCCTTCGCGGGCGGCCGTCGAGTTGACGGTGACGCGCTCGCCCTCGTCCCCGAGGATCGAACCACCCGCCGAGTAGACGGCCTCGGCCGCGTTGACGGTGAGGCCCTCGTAGGGCAGGAACTGTCCGGCGTAGCCGTCGACGCCGTACTCGGGCGCGATGGTCCTCGCGGCCCGTTCGAGTTCGGCCCAGGTGCGGGGCGGGTCGACGCCCTCCTTGGCGAGGATGTCCTTGCGGTAGAGCAGGAGGCCGGCGTTGGTCACGTACGGGACCGCGTACAACTGGCCGTCGTAGGTCGCCGTGTCCACGACCGGCGGCAGGAAGGTGTCCAGCGGGAAGCGGTCGCGGGGCAGCGGACGGATCCAGCCCTGTGCCGCGAACTCCGAGGTCCAGCTGACGTCGATGTTGAGCATGTCGAAACGGCCGCCGTCGTCGTCGCCGTCGCGCAGATCGGTGATCATCTGCGCGCGGGTCTCGTCGGCGGAGTCCGGCAGCTCGACGAGGGTGACCCGCTCGTCGGGATGGGTACGGTTCCAGCCCTCCAGGACGGAGCCGAGATAGCCGGTGAGGTCACCGGCGGTGGCGATGGTCAGGGGCCCTCGACCGCTTCCGGCGCCCTCGTCGGCATGGACGCCGGCGGTGACGTAGCCAGTCATGACCACGACCAGAACGAGGAGGCCCCTACCGGCGGCATGTATCCACCGCATAGGTTCCTCCTTGCATACTGGCCCCGGTCGTCTTCGCCCTGGGTCAGAGGCCATGTATACCTGTTAGGTATGCGCGATACTAGGCCTCGCGGCACATTACTCGGGATGCGGGGAGGAGAGCACGAGTGCGTCTGCCCCTCCTGGCACTGCTGGCACGCGGCCCGGCGCACGGCTACGAGCTGAAGCAGGACCTTGAGCAGACGCTGGGCTCCGCGTACCCTCAGCCGAATGTCGGCCAGATCTATGTGACCCTCGGCCGTCTCGAGAAGCAAGGGCTGATCGAGGGCGAGGACGTCGAGCAGTCCAGCCGGCCCAACAAAAAGGTCTACCACCTCACCGACGCCGGGCGTGAGGCGCTGCGCGCCTGGTTCGAGGAGCCCGAGGACGAGCCGCGGGTGCGGGACGAGTTCTTCATGAAGCTGGCCCTCGCCCCGCAGAGCGGCCTCGCCGACCAGGTCGCCCTGATCAACAAGCAGCGGCGGCAGTACCTGAACACCATGCGTCAACTGTCGAAACTGGCCGCCGCCGAGGACCGGGACAACCGCATCGCCCACCTGCTGATAGAGGGCGCGATGCTGCATCTGCAGGCCGACCTCGACTGGCTGGAGCGGTGCCAGGAAGAGCTGGAGGAGTTGGAGTGAGCGACGATTCCACTCCTGAGCTGCGCGCGGGAAGCCGTGAGCCGGGCGCGCAGGGCCCTGTACCGCGTGCCGAGAGCGCTGCACCACGTGCCGAGAGCGCTGTGTCACGCGCCGAGAACCCTGTGCTGCGTGCCGAGGGCCTGGTCAAGACGCATCGCGGCGAGGGCGCCCCGGCGCATGCCGTGCGGGGTGTGGATCTCGCCGTGCGGCGGGGCGAGTTCGTGGCCGTCACCGGTCCGTCCGGGGCCGGCAAGTCGACCTTGCTGCATCTGCTGGGCGGGCTGCAGCGGCCCGACAGCGGCAGTATCTGGCTGGACGGCGAGTGCGCGGACGCGTGGCGCGAGGCCCGCTGGGCGGTGGAGCGCAGGAAGCGCATCGGGATCGTCTTCCAGTTCTTCAACCTGGTCTCCGACCTCTCCGTCGCCGACAACGTCGAACTGCCCGCGCTGCTGGCCGGCGTCCCGCCGAAGCGGGCGCGCGCCGAGCGGACGGAACTGCTGGCCGAGCTGGGGCTCGCGGGCAAGGAGCGGAGCATGCCGGGCGAACTGTCCGGCGGCGAGCAGCAGCGGGTCGCGCTGGCCCGGGCCCTGGTCAACCGTCCCCCGCTGCTGCTGGCCGACGAGCCCGCGGGCAGCCTGGACAGCAAGGGCACCCGCGAGGTGATGCGGCTGCTGTCCCGCTTCCACCAGCGCGGCCAGACGATCGTGCTGGTCACCCATGACGCCCGTCTCGCGAGCGCCGCGGACCGGGTGATCAGCTTCTTCGACGGCCGGATAGCCGACGACGCCACACTGGACGGCGGCGCGCCGCCGCGCCGGGGCGGGATCTCCGGTGTGCTCGAGCTCAAGGACTGACATGCGGGTGTACGACCACCGTCCGGTGTCCGGGCCGAGGGGCTGAGGCCATGCGAGCCACCCTGCGCTGGGCGCACTCCGATCTGCGGACACACCGCGGCGAGGCGCTGTTCCTCGTGCTGGCCACGGCCGGGATCGTCGTGTCGCTGCTGCTGGCCACGGCGCTCTTCGGCTACGCCACCAACCCCTGGCAGCGCGTCTTCACCCAGGCACGCGGTGCGCACGTCTGGCTGCACACCGGCCCCTCGGCCGACACCGGGAAGCTGGCCGAACTCGACGGCGTCGAGTCCGTCGCGGGCCCCTATCCCACCGCCTCCACCACCCTCGCCGCGCGCGGCACCCGCGCCTCCGTCGAGCTGCGCGGCACCTCCGAACGCCCCACCGTCGGCCGCCCGCTGCTGACCTCCGGCCGCTGGCTGGATCCCGCGACCCCCGACGGCGTCGTCCTGGAGACCCGCCTGGCCCGCGCCCTCCTGGCCGCACCCGGCGACACTCTCACCCTGCCCGCCGACGGCACCGGCACCGACCTCGGGACCGCCACCGGCACGCCCCGGACCCTGACCGTCCTCGGCATCGCCGACAGCGCCGAGCCGCGCTACCGGGCGGGAGAGCAGCCGGGGCTCGTCTGGGCGTCGCCGTCCGCCGTACGCGACCCGGGCGGCGAGGTGATCGGGCTGCGCCTGACGGACCCCGAGGACACCGACTACGCCGTGCAGCGCGCCGTGACCGTGCTGGGCGCCGGCGCGGTCAGCGAGGTCTCCACCTGGAAGCAGGCCCGCTCCGAGGCGCAGGGCGACAACCGGCTGCTCGGGCAGGTGCTGGGCCTGTTCGGGCTGGGCGCGCTGGTCGCGGCCGGACTCGCCGTGCACGGCGCGATCGGCACCCGGATCCGCGGCCATCTGCGGGACATCTCGGTGCTGAAGGCGATCGGCTTCACCCCGGGCCAGGTGGTCCGCGTCTTCCTGCTCCAGCACCTCGCCTACGCACTCCTGGGCGCCGTGGCCGCGGCGTCCGTCATCCAGGCCCTGGGCAGCCGTGTCCCGGGCCGGCTCGGGGACGCGGTCGGGGTGTGGCAGGGGCTGCCCGGAAACACCGTGGCCCTGTTCGTGGTGCCGGTGGGCGCGGTGCTGCTCATCGGCGCGACCACGGGGCTCGCGGCGTGGCGTGCGGGGCGGGTGCCTCCGGTTCCGGTGCCACGGCCCGCGGCCCCGCTCGGCGGGCGGCTCTCGGGCGCGGCCCGGCAGGCGCTCGGGCTGCGGCTGCCGCCCGCGCTGGTGCTGGGCTGGCACCGGGCCTTCACGCGCCGTCCGCGGTCGCTGGCCACGGTCGCCCGGCTCGCGCTGCCCCTGCTGCTGATCGTGGTGGCGATGAGCGCGTGGACCACCATCGACCGCTTCGACAGCAGGCCCGACCGGATGGGCCTGCCGACGGCCCTGACCGCCCGCGCCGACTCGGGCCTGGCCGACCCGGACGCCCGTACGCTGCTGGAACGCGACCGACAGGTCGCCGCCGCATACCCGGGCGTCGAGGTGGCCGCGCTGGTCCCGGGCCAGACGGCCACCATCGCTCTGCGCGGCCTCGGCACCCACCAGGACCCCTACCCGTACGCCCTCGCCGAGGGCCGCGCACCCCAGGGTCGCGACGAGGCGGTGGCCGGGCAGGGGCTGCTCGACCTGCTGGACGTCCAGGTGGGCGACTGGGTCCGCATGACCGTCGGCGACCAGCCGCAGATCCTGCACCTCGTCGGCCGCAGCATCGAGCCGGAGAACGCCGGCCGGGTCATCTCCACGTCCCTCGACACCCTCCGCGAGAACGACCCGGACCTCGGCCCCACCCTCTACGAGCTGCGGCTCCGTCCCGGCGCGGACCCGCAACAGGTCGCCGACCGCCTGGCCACCGCCGGCCACGGACGCCTGGACGTGCACGCCGTCCCGAACCCCGCCGACGGCCTCTCCCCGCTGCGCGGCGTGGTCGTGGGCCTGATCGTGGTCCTGGCCCTCATCGGCCTCATCGAACTGCTGACGGCGATCGGCGGCACCGTCCGCGAGAGCGAGCGCGACCTGCTGGCCCTCAAGGCCATCGGCCTCTCCCCGCGCCAGATCACCGCGATCACCGTCGTGTCCACGACCTGCACCGCCCTGGCCGCGGTCGTCATCGGTACGGCCCTGGGCACACCCCTCGCCCACTGGCTGATCGACGCCCAGGGCAGATCGAGCGGCATCGGCGCCGGGATCGCCCAGGGCCCCTCCCCCGCTCTCCTGCTCCTCTTCGGCGCCGCGGCGGTCACGGGAGCGGCCGCCCTGGCCGCCGTCCCCGCCTCCCGCGCGGCCCGCCGCCGACTCGCGGACACACTGAGCGCGGTCGCCTGAGCCAGCGGCCGGGCGGACGCGTTTCGGGCGGTCAGCCGCCGTAGGGGCCGTGGCCGTGAGGCGGCTGCGGGTGATGCGGCGGCTGCGGCATGTACGGGTTCTGCGGGCCCGGCGCGTACGGGTTGCCCTGCGGCGGCACGAAGCCGTTCGGGGCGTACGACGGTGGCGGCGGTGTCGGAGTCGGTGTCGGTGTCGGTGTCGGTGTCGGTGTCGGCAGCGTGGCCGGGTGCGCCGCCAGCCTGATGCCGTAGCGCTGCTCCAGCCGCCGCATCTCCAGCAGTGCGATCCCGGTGACCGTCACCGGTGCGCCCAGGATGAAGAAGACGCCCATGGCCAGGCCGAGGCCGTGCAGGTCACCCGTCACGAGATCGGGGATGGCCATCAACCAGGTCGTCACCGTGGCCAGCAGCGGCGGCAGACAGCGGTGCACCGCAGCCGTGCCGAAGAAGTTCCCCGAGATCCGGTAGGCACCGGCGATCACGAAGAAGCCCATCCACAGACCGACGAGACTGAACAGCATGTTCCCGAGCGTCCCGAGGGCGCCGCCCACCTGGAAGATCAGCACCGTCCCCAGTGCCGAGCCGACGAACAGCAGCAGCAACTTCAGCGACCTGACGAGCGGCTGCCGCAGCTGCCCGGCCGTACCGGCGCCGGAGCGCTGCCAGAGACAGAGCATCACGCCGACCGTGAGCGGCGTGATGAACAGCAGGACGGCACAGGCGGTGGCCGCGTTGTCGAGCATCTCGTCGAAGGCGAAGCCGCCCTCGACGAAGGTGTAGACACCGAACGCCGCGACCGCGCCCGCGATCACCCGCACGCGCTTGAGCGCGTCCACCGACGGGTCCAGGGGCTCCGGGATCCAGGTCGGATGGAACATCGCGCGCGCCACATGATGCGGCTTCAGGAACGACCGGGCGCTCAGCGCGCCGCCGGTCCAACTCCCTTGTGGATGCGTCAACTTGCACTCCCCCGAGTGATCGTGACCATGATCAACGAGGGAGTCTACGGGAAGCGGACGACCATGCGCCGCCCGCCACCGGCGTCCCCGGTCACTGCCGGCCGCGCAGCTCCCGGTACTTGGCGACGAGCGCCTTCGTCGACGCGTCCAGACCCTGCACCTCGGCGCCCTCGGTCAGCGCGGGCTCGACACGCTTGGCGAGGACCTTGCCGAGCTCGACGCCCCACTGGTCGAAGGAGTCGATGTTCCACACCGCGCCCTGCACGAACACCTTGTGCTCGTACAACGCGATCAGCTGTCCGAGCACCGACGGGGTCAGCTCGCGCGCGAGGATCGTGGTCGTCGGGTGGTTGCCCTTGAACGTCTTGTGGGCCACCAGCTCCTCCGGCACCCCCTCACCACGCACCTCGTCAGGCGTCTTGCCGAACGCCAGCGCCTGCGTCTGGGCGAAGAAGTTCGCCATCAACAGGTCGTGCTGCGCCTTGAGCTCGTCACTCATCTCGGCGACCGGCTCGGCGAAGCCGATGAAGTCCGCCGGGATCAGCTTGGTGCCCTGGTGAATCAACTGGTAGTAGGCGTGCTGCCCGTTGGTCCCCGGTGTGCCCCACACGACCGGCCCGGTCTGCCAGTCGACCTCCCGCCCGTCCCGGCCGACGTACTTGCCGTTGGACTCCATGTCCAGCTGCTGCAGATACGCCGTGAACTTCGACAGGTAGTGGCTGTACGGCAGCACCGCGTGCGACTGGGCGTCGTGGAAGTTGCCGTACCAGATGCCCAACAGGCCCAGCAGCAGCGGCACGTTGGCCTCGGCGGGCGCGGTGCGGAAGTGCTCGTCGACGGTCCGGAAGCCGTCGAGCATCTCCCGGAAGCGGTCCGGACCGATGGCGATCATCAGCGAGAGCCCGATGGCCGAGTCGTACGAGTAGCGTCCGCCGACCCAGTCCCAGAACTCGAACATGTTCGCCGTGTCGATACCGAAGTCGGCGACCTTCCCGGCGTTCGTCGACAGGGCGACGAAGTGCTTGGCGACCGCCTCCTGACCCGCCTTCAGCTCGCCCAGCAGCCAGTTGCGCGCCGACGTCGCGTTGGTGATCGTCTCGATCGTCGTGAACGTCTTGGAGGCGATGACGAACAGCGTCTCGGCGGCGTCCAGATCACGGACGGCCTCGTGCAGGTCGGCACCGTCGACGTTCGACACGAAGCGGACCGTGAGGTCGCGGTCGGTGTAGCTGCGCAGCACCTCGTACGCCATGGCCGGCCCGAGGTCCGAGCCGCCGATGCCGACGTTGACGACATTCCTGATGCGCTTGCCGGTGTGGCCGGTCCAGGCGCCGGAGCGGACCCGCTCGGCGAAGCCGGCCATCCTGTCGAGGACGGTGTGCACAGCCGGGACGACGTTCTCCCCGTCGACCTCGATCACCGCGTCACGCGGCGCGCGCAGCGCGGTGTGCAGCACCGCGCGGTCCTCGGTGGTGTTGATCTTCTCGCCGCGGAACATGGCGTCCCGCAACCCGAACACGTCCGTGGCGGCGGCCAGCTCGCGCAGCAGCCGCAGTGTCTCGTCGGTGACCAGGTGCTTGGAGTAGTCGATGTGCAGGTCGCCGACCTGCAGCGTGTACCCCGCACCGCGGCCCGGGTCGGTGGCGAACAGCTCCCGCAGCCGCACCTCGCCCAGCTCCTCGCGGTGCTTGGCCAGCGCGGTCCACTCGGGCGTCCGGTTGAGCCTGGTACGGCCGTCTGCGTTCATGTCCGACTTCAGCCTTCTTTCGTGCCTGTCCCAGCTGTTCCAACCTAATTGATCAGCGCGGGGCGTGACCCGTCACGGCGTCGTCCTCCGGCGCAACAACAGGTACGTCCACCTTGCGCGTCGGTATCAACGAGGTGACGGCGAGGGCGAACAGCACCGCGGTCAGCAGGGCGGGCGCGTTGAGCCCGAACGCCCCGGCCACGGCACCGCCGAGCAGCGCACCGAGCGGGGCACCGGCTGTCGAGGCCGTGCGGAAGGACGAGGCGATGCGGCCCACCATGGCGTCGGGGCTGCGCTGCTGCATGAGCGTCACCTGGTTGACGTTCCACACCATGCCCATGGCGCCGAGCAGTGCCATGGCCACCAGGAGGGCCGGCAGGTGTCTGACGGTCCCCGCGAGCAGCAGCGACGCCGTCTGGACGGTCCCGGCGAGCAGCAGCGCCGCCACCCTTCCGGCCTTGCGCGCGATCCGCTGGGCCGCGAACCCCCCGGCCAGGCTGCCGGCCGCGTACGCCGTCATCGCAGCCGCGTACGCCGCGTCTCCCCCGTGCAGCCAGCGCGTCACGTGCAGCACCAGGGTGGCGATCAGGGCCCCCATACCGATGTTGCAGAGCAGCGTGGCCACGCAGACCGACCGCAGTGCCCGGTCCCGCCACAGGACGCGCAGCCCCTCGCCGATCTCGGCCCGCAGAGTGCTGCCCGCCGGGCGGGGCCCTCGCTCGGGCGGCCGTACCCGCAGGGAGGCCACCAGGGCGGCGGCCAGCAGATAGGTGCCCGCGTCGGCCGCGAACGGCATGGCGGCCCCCGCCGTGAGCAGCAGCGGTACGAACGGGCCCGCCAGCAGGCCGCCCGCGAGCTGTTGGCCGGTCATCAGCCGGGCGTTGGCACTGCCCAGGGCCTCGCGGTCCACCAGGGACGGAAGCAGGGCGGTGGACGCGTTGTCGAACAGCGTCTGGAGTGTGGTCAGTGAGAAAGCGAGCGCCAGCAGCAGGGGGATCGACGCGTGCCCGAGTCCGACGGCGAGGGCGAATCCGGCGACGAGCAGCCCTCGTACGAGATCGACCGCCCACATCGCGCGCCGTTGGTCCACCCGGTCCGCCACGGCTCCGCCGAGCAGCCCGAACAGCAGCCAGGGCACATAGCCGCAGGCGGTGACCGAGGCGATGATCAGGGGATCGTCCGTGAGCTGCACGGCGAGCAGCGGCAGCGCGGTCGTACGCAGCGCGTCTCCGAGCCGCGAGACCACGGCTGCGGTCCACAACCGCCCGAACCCACCGCGCCATGCGGGCGCACGCAGTCCTGCCGCCTCAGCCGTCGTCACCAGTCCCCCTCACGGTCCATCGATGCGAAAGATCGATACACGAACCGTAGAGGGCGCCACTGACAATCGGTCCGCGAGCGGCGCGGCCCTGTGCCTCAAACGGGTCCGGCCAGGCGCCCGCGGGCACCTGGCCGGTCCTCAACTCCTAGATCTCGCCCCGGAGTTTGGCGAGCGCCTCGGCGAGGATCGCCTCGCCGTCCGCATCGCTGCGCCGTTCCCGTACATACGCCAGGTGCGTCTTGTAGGGCTCGGTTCGCGGCGGGTCCGGCGGGTTGTCCCGGTCCTGTCCGGCGGGGAAACCACAGCGCGGGCAGTCCCAGGTCTCGGGAACCTGCGCGTCGCTGGCGAAGCTGGGCTGCGTCTCGTGCCCGTTGGAGCACCAGAAGGAGATGCGCAGACGCGGCGCGGACTCGCCACGCTCGGCCTCGCCCATCGGCCCCGCCCCGACCCGGCTTCCTCGGATCGCGTTGCCACTTGCCACGGTCGTAACTCCCTGCGTGATGGTGCCGCAAAGCGAGTCGGCGTTTCGCTTCGCTGCGAGCGCCTCAGTCTACGTAAGGCCCAACGCGCGTCCAGTGATTCGAGTTACATAGCCCTTACACCAAGACGCAAGCCCCATGATAGGCCGCGCTCAGCTGCGCGTACCGAACATGGGGCCTTACGTACGGATTGTGCGTGCCGGTCAGTTGTTCACCTTCATCAGGATGCCGAGCACGACAATGCACGCGAACCACAGCAGACCGACCACCACGGTGATCCGGTCGAGGTTGCGCTCGGCGACCGAGGAGCCGCCGACGGACGACTGCATGCCGCCACCGAACATGTCGGAGAGGCCGCCGCCCTTCCCCTTGTGCATCAGCACCAGCAGCATCAGCAGCAGGCTGAAGACGATCAGGGCGATGGAGAACCCCAGAACCACGGCTGGACCAACTTCCTCGGATTCGGATGACGACGGGGGTCGAAGCTCTTTCTTGTGAGCCTCATGCTCACTTTCCAAGCCCCGACCCCCGCAAGGGTACGACGAATCGCCGTTACCGCATACTCACTGGTCGCGGAACCGCACGATCTTGACGAACTCGTCGGCGTCCAGCGAAGCACCGCCGACGAGAGCGCCGTCGATGTCGGCCTTGGCCATGATCTCCGCGACGTTGCCGGACTTGACCGAGCCGCCGTACTGGATACGGACCTTGTCGGCCACGTCCTGCGAGTACAGCTCGGCGAGCTTGCCGCGGATGGCGGCGCAGACCTCCTGCGCGTCATCGGCGCCGCAGACCTTGCCGGTGCCGATGGCCCAGACGGGCTCGTAGGCGATCACGATGGTCTCGGCCTGCTCGGCCGGGAGGTCCTTCAGACCGCCCTCGACCTGGGCAAGCGTGTGCGGGACGGCGTTGCCGGCCTCGCGGACGTCCAGCTCCTCGCCGACGCACATGATCGGCGTGAGGCCGTGCTTGTAGGCGGCCTTGACCTTGGCGTTGACGATCTCGTCGGTCTCGGCGTGGTACTGGCGGCGCTCGGAGTGGCCGATCGCCACGTACGTGCACTTCAGCTTGGCCAGCATCGGGCCGGAGATCTCGCCGGTGTAGGCGCCGGAGTCCTGCGCCGAGATGTCCTGGGCGCCGTACTTGATCTTCAGCTTGTCGCCGTCGACCAGGGTCTGCACGGAGCGCAGGTCGGTGAAGGGCGGCAGGACGGCGACCTCGACGGCGTCGTAGTCCTTGTCGGCCAGGGCGAAGGCGAGCTTCTGGACGTGGGCGATGGCCTCGAGGTGGTTGAGGTTCATCTTCCAGTTGCCCGCCATCAGCGGCGTGCGCGTGCTCATCAGGGTCAGTCCTCCAGTGCGGCGAGGCCGGGGAGCGTCTTGCCCTCGAGGTATTCGAGGGAGGCGCCGCCACCGGTCGAGATGTGGCCGAATGCGGTCTCGTCGAAGCCCAGGGTGCGGACGGCCGCGGCGGAGTCGCCACCGCCGACCACGGTGAAGCCCTTGGACTCGACGAGGGCCTGGGCGACCGCCTTGGTGCCCTCGGCGTAGTCGGGGTGCTCGAAGACGCCCATGGGGCCGTTCCAGAAGACGGTGGCGGCGTCGGCGAGCTTCGAGGCGTACAGCTTGCGGGTCTCGGGACCGATGTCCAGACCCTCCTGGTCGGCGGGGATGGCGTCCGCGGCGACGGTCGTGGGGTTGGCCGGGGCCTTGGTCTTCAGGTCCGGGAACTCGGTGGCGACCAGGACGTCGACCGGCAGGACCAGCTCGACGCCGGTCTTCTCCGCGCGCTCGATGTACTCCTGCACGGCCGGGATCTGGTCCTCCTGGAGGAGGGAGATGCCGACCTCGTAGCCCTTGGCCTTGAGGAAGGTGTACGCCATGCCGCCGCCGATGAGCAGCCGGTCTGCCTTGCCGAGGAGCTGGTCGATCACGGCGAGCTTGTCGGAGACCTTGGCGCCGCCGAGCGCGACGACGTACGGCCGCTTGACGTCCTCGGTGAGCTTCTTGAGGACGGCGACCTCGCCCGCGATGAGGTAGCCCGCGTAGTGCGGCAGCTTGCCCGGGAGGTCGTACACGGACGCGTGCTTGCGGTGCACCGCACCGAAACCGTCACCGACGTAGACGTCGGCGAGGGCGGCCAGCTGGTCGGCGAAGGCGCCGCGCTCGGCGTCGTCCTTGCTCGTCTCGCCGGCGTTGAAGCGGAGGTTCTCGACGACCGCGACCTGCCCGTCGGCGAGGCCCGCGACCGTGGACGTGGCGGACTCGCCGACCGTGTCGGTCGCGAACGCGACGTCGCCACCGAGGAGTTCACCCAGGCGCGCGGCGGCGGGCGCGAGGGAGAAGGCCGGGTCCGGAGCGCCCTTGGGGCGGCCCAGGTGGGAGGCGACGACGACACGGGCGCCCGCCTCGGCCAGCGCCTTGACGGTGGGCAGCACGGCGCGGATACGGCCGTCGTCGGTGATGGTGGTGCCGTCCAGCGGCACGTTCAGGTCGGCGCGGACGAAGACCCGCTGGCCGGCGACGCCTTCGGAGAGAAGTTCGTCGATCGTCTTCATGTAGGGGACTCCTGGGAAGGGCTCGTGATCGCTCGGAAACGCTCGTGATCCAACAGGTTGGATCCGCACGTGAGTCAGGGCTCGGGCGACGCGTCCCTGCGCCGCCCGAGCCCTGACTCACATCATGTGCTCGCTCTGGATATCAGAGCTGGTTGCCGACGAAGACCGTGAGGTCGACGAGGCGGTTGGAGTAGCCCCACTCGTTGTCGTACCAACCGATGACCTTCACGTTCTTGCCCTCCTGGACCATGGTCAGGGAGGAGTCGAAGGTGCAGGACGCCGGGGCGTTGACGATGTCGGAGGAGACGATCGGGTCCTCGGTGTACTCGAGGATGCCCTTGAGCTCGCCCTCCGCGGCCTTCTGGAAGGCGGCGTTGATCTCTTCCTTGGTGACCTCGCGGCCGAGCTCCAGGACGAGGTCGGTGACCGAGCCGGTCGGGACCGGGACGCGCATCGCGATGCCGTCCAGCTTGCCCTTGAGCTGCGGCAGGACCAGGGCGGTGGCCTTCGCGGCGCCCGTCGTGGTCGGGATGATGTTCTCGGCGGCGGCGCGGGCGCGGCGCAGGTCCTTGTGCGGGAAGTCCAGGATGCGCTGGTCGTTGGTGTACGCGTGCACCGTCGTCATCAGACCCTTGACGATGCCGAAGTTCTCGTCGAGGACCTTGGCCATCGGCGCCACACAGTTGGTGGTGCAGGAGGCGTTGGAGATGACGTGGTGGTTCGCCGGGTCGTACTTGTCGTTGTTGACGCCCATCACGATGGTGATGTCCTCGCCGGAGGCCGGAGCCGAGATGAGGACCTTCTTGGCGCCGCCGGCGATGTGCTTCTCGGCGTCGGCCTTCTTGGTGAAGATGCCGGTCGACTCGATGACGATGTCGACGCCGAGCTCGCCCCACGGGATGTCGGCGGGGTTGCGCTCGGACAGGACCTTGATGGTTTTGCCGTCGACGGTGATCGTGTCGGCGGTGTGGGTGACCTCCTGCTTGAGGCGGCCCAGAATCGTGTCGTACTTCAGCAGGTGAGCGGTGGTCGCAGTGTCACCCAGGTCGTTGACAGCCACGATCTCGATGTCTGCACCCTGCTCCAGCAGCGCGCGGAAGTAGTTGCGACCGATACGACCGAAGCCGTTGATGCCTACGCGGATCGTCACGAACCGATCTCCTCGTTGGTACGCCGGCCATGCGGTGCCGGCGAGCTCTGTTTGGGATGTCCCCGACCGCCTACGACCCTACCTCTCTGAGGCCGCCGCGGTGACATCCAGATGTCCCATACACGGCACGGCGGCCCGTACCCGCCAGTAGGGGTACGGACCGCCCTGCTTTGAAGCCCGGATCACTCGATTCGGTCACTGTGTGTCGCGCACAGTTGACCTCGGCGTGTCACTCGTCAAGTGAGTCGAGGGCCTTTCCGATGAGCGCCGTACGGTCGGCCGCCGCGGTGACATGCTCCAGGCCGAAGCCCAGCAGCACCGTGTCGTCCGTGGTGACCGCTCCATAGGTCTGGAACAGCGTCCCGGTGCGCGCCCAGTCCTTGAGGACGGCCGGGCTGCCCGCGGGCGGTCCGGTCACCTTCCAGGCGCCGAGCGACGTCTCGAAGCCCTCGGTCTCGGTCGCCGTACCGCCGACGACGAGCGAGGCCTCGTCGGCGAGGACGCCGTGACCGCCGAAGGCCGGGTCGCTGACGTAGCCGATCGAGACCTCGACCGTCTTGCCCGCGTACGCGCTCAGGTCGAAGTCGAGCTGCTTCCAGCCCTCGGAGGCACCGGTGAGGGCGTTCCACGAGCCGCTGCTGCCGGTCGCGGTGCAGCCGCTGTTGGCCACGGTCAGGTAGTGGGCCAGCCAGGGGTGCTCGCCCACGTAGAACCCGGCCTCGCAGTCGGCCGGCACGGTGGTGCTGGTGGCGCCGCCCGCCTCGGGGAGGGTCGTCCAGTCCTCGGCACCCGTGGTGTGGGCCTCGACCAAGACGTTGTCGTAGCCGGGCTCGACGTCCCACAGCAGCTGGGTGCGCAGCGTCGGTTTGTCCGCCGCCGTCACACCGGTGAGGTCGACGGTCCTGGTCAGCCGCTTGTAGGCGTCGTCGGTGTGCACGGCGGCCGCCATGTAGGAGCCCGTGTACGGCCCGTACGGGTTGACGGTCCCGGCGAACTGGCCCGCGCCCGCGCTGGCGAACTGCGGGTACGTGGCGGCGGGCAGCTCGTCCGAAGTGACGCCGTACGTCCCGGCCTTGTCGAGCGGGTTGCCGGTTGCGTCGCCGAGCGCTCCGGTGAAGCCGCCGAGCTTGCCGGAACCGGTGAAGCCGGTGGCCCCGGGGGTCGACGTACGGGAGTAGGCGCCCAGGTAGTACTGGCTGAAGTCGTTCGACAGGTTGCCGCCGCCGAGGTCCACGTTGCCGCCGGCCTGCTCGCCCGCCTCCATCAGCTTGCCGCCCTCGTTGAGGTAGGCGCGCAGCTGGAGCTGGGTTGCGTTGCCCGGGACGTTCGCGCCCGTGTAGTGGACGAGCGTGTCGAAGTGGCCCAGCACGCCGAGCGCGTCGGGCGCGCCCTGAGTGGCGACGTCCCAGACGATCGCCCGGTGGCCGTTGGCCTTGAGCGCGTCGACGTACTTCTGCGCGTGTGCCGCGGTGGCGCCTTCCTCGGCGACCACGAGGACGTCCGCGCGCGGCCGCTGTGCCACGGTGTACGTGAAGTGCTCGCTGGAGACGGGCTTTCCGCTCCTGGTCTCGCCGGTGAACCACACCTCGACCTTGTCACCCGGGTCGCCGTCGGCGACCTTGGCCCGGTACTCGTCGAAGTAGAGGTTGTCGTCACCGCCGTACGTCTCGCCGCCCTTCCAGGGCTTCAGCGCCATGTCCTCCGTACGGCCGCCGTTGACGCGGTACTTGAGCTCCTTGTCGCGCACGGACTTCCGTGCGACGACGGACACCTCCTGGTCCGCGCCGCGGGAGTACGACGTGGTGAACGGCGCCGGCGTGAAGTCGGCGGCCTTCAGACCCAGCGAGGACGCCGGCTGGTCGGGGCGCGCGGCGGACTCGGCGACGGAGAGCGCGAACGGGACGTTCTTTGCGAACTCCTGCTGGATCAGCTTCTCGTCGTCCGGGAAGTTGAATACCGACTGGCAGTCGGCCGCGTTCCACTGGTCGTTCGGGTCGATGTTCGACGCGGTCTGGCAGGTCGACATCTCGGGCGTGAACATCGCGATGCCGTTGAGGTTCGCGGCGTGGCCGTCGGTCTCGCCGTTGGTGGTGTACAGCTCCGAGGAGACCTGCGGGTGATAGCCCGGGATCGCGGGGTTCTCCGGGGTGCCGGCGAGGGCCTCGTAGAGGACGTCGTCCGGGGTGTCCGTGGCCACCTGCCAGCCGACGCCGTAGAGGATGAGCTCGGCCGCGGAGTGGTAGTTGATGCCGTACTCGAACCCGATGCGCTTCTGGAAGGCGTCCATCGCCTTCGTTTCGGGCTCGGAAGCCGGGGAGGCGCCGCGGTAGGTCTCGCTCGTGGGGTTGGGGGACGAACCCTCGTCGTCGTAGCCCCACTTGTAGGCGAAGTTGCGATTGGGGTCGACGCCGTCGCCGGTGCTGATGACACCGTCGCCGTTGATGTCGCGCAGGTTCTTGCGCCACAGGCGGGTGCTGGAGTCCTTGAACGTGTAGTCGTAGCCGTCGGGGTTGGCCGAGAGGACGAACCACAGCTCGGTCGAGTCGACGATCTTCTTGACGCGCTTGTCCGTCTTGTAGTTGTCCAGGTAGTAGTGCATCAGACGCCGGGTCATCTCCGGCGTGATCCACTCGCGCGCGTGCTGGTTGGAGACGTAGAGAACGGACGGCTTGGCGCCGTCCTTCGTCTTCTTGGCGTTCTTGGTGAGCTTGACCGCCAGGATGTCCTGGCCGTTGATCGTCTTGCCGATGGAGACGACCTTGGTGAGGCCGGGGTTCTCCTGCCCGGTCCGGACGATCTCCTCCTTGAGCCCCCCACTTCCGCTGTACGGGCGGTACACGCCCTCCGCGGCTTTCTCCGTACGGGCCTCGGCCCTGGCGGAGAGTTCGTGCTCCGTGAGCTCGACGCCCTGCTTCTCGAGCTTCTCGGCCTGTTTGTCGGTGAGGTAGACCTCGACCGTGGCCTTGCCCTTCTCGGGTGCCTGCTCGCTGAGTTCGTGGCCGTCCTGGCCGGCCGCCAGCAGCAGGGGTACCTGCTTCTTGGTGACCTCGGCGCGGAAGACCTTGACTTCGTTCGCGTCGGTTTCTTCTGAACTTCCCGGTTGTGCCTGGGCGATGGGTGCGATACTCGCTCCGCCTATCAGGAGCGCACCGGCAGCGAGGATCGATCTCGCTCTGGGTCTCATGAACCCCCCTAGCAGTCTTTCGCCACAGTGACGAATGACTGCCAGGCTCATGCCACTTCACGGTCCAGTCAAGAGTGCCGCAAAGACACACAAATACCGGTGCCGACATCCCAAGTGGACGTCGGCACCGGTCTGTTGACGATCTTTCACCTCATCCCGCGAGGTTGTCCGCCAGTTCGTCGGAGAGGTTGGCCTCCGTGCCCGGGATGCCGAGGTCCTGGGCCCGCTTGTCGGCCATGGCCAGCAGACGGCGGATACGGCCGGCGACGGCGTCCTTGGTCAGCGGCGGGTCGGCGAGCGCGCCCAGCTCCTCCAGGGAGGCCTGCTTGTGCTCCATGCGCAGGCGTCCGGCCGCGGCGAGGTGCTCGGGGACCTCGTCGGCGAGGATCTCCAGCGCGCGCTGCACGCGGGCCCCGGCGGCGACGGCCGCGCGCGCGGAGCGACGGAGGTTGGCGTCGTCGAAGTTGGCGAGGCGGTTCGCCGTGGCGCGGACCTCGCGGCGCATCCGGCGCTCCTCCCAGGCCAGCACCGACTCGTGCGCGCCGAGGCGGGTCAGCAGGGCGCCGATCGCGTCGCCGTCCCGGACGACCACGCGGTCCACGCCGCGCACCTCACGGGCCTTGGCGGCGATCGACAGCCGGCGTGCCGCGCCGACCAGGGCGAGCGCGGCCTCGGGGCCCGGGCAGGTCACCTCCAGGGAGGACGAGCGGCCGGGCTCGGTGAGCGAGCCGTGCGCCAGGAAGGCACCGCGCCAGGCGGCCTCGGCGTCGCACGTGGCCCCGGAGACCACCTGCGGGGGCAGGCCGCGGATCGGGCGGCCGCGCCCGTCGACCAGGCCGGTCTGGCGGGCCAGCTGGTCACCGCCCGCGACCACCCGCACGACGTAGCGCGAACCGCGGCGCAGCCCGCCCGGAGCCATCACGATCAGCTCGGAGCTGTGGCCGAAGATCTCCAGGATGTCCCGCTTGAGCCGGCGGGCCGCCATCGCGGTGTCCAGCTCCGCCTCGATCACGATGCGCCCGCTCACCAGGTGGAGGCCGCCGGCGAACCGCAGAATGGCGGAGACCTCCGCCTTCCTGCAGCAGGTCCGGGTGACGGGAAGCCGGGAGATCTCATCCTTCACCGCTGCCGTCATCGCCATGGGCCGATCCTTCCATGCATCCGAAAAATACGGTCGTACGCGGCGGCGAGGAGCTCCGGGTCGTGCCGGGGCGTCCCGTCCGTCCGGGCCACCGGGGCCAGCTCGACCGCGGCACCGAGTCGCTTGGCGGCCTCGGTGAGCACATCCCGATCGGGCACGGCGGCCTCGTCGGCCAGCACCACGTCCAGGGCGAGTTTAGGGGCGTGTCGTCCCAAAACCTCCAAATGACGCTGCGGGGAGAAGCCTTCGGTTTCTCCCGGCTGCGGGGCGAGGTTCAGCGAGAGTACCCGGCGCGCCTTCGTCTCGATGAGGGCGTCCAGGAGATCGGGCACGAGCAGGTGCGGGATGACCGAGGAGAACCAGGAGCCCGGCCCGAGCACCACCCAGTCCGCGTCCCGGACGGCGGCGACGGCCTCCGGGACGGCGGGCGGGTCGTGCGGCACGACGTGCACCGACTGCACCTCACCGGGGGTGAGGGCGACGTTGGCCTGGCCGCGGATGGTGTCGACGTCCTCGGGCCGGTCCGGGTCGTGCCCCTTGACCAGGGCCTGCAGCTCCAGCGGCACGGCGGACATGGGCAGCACGCGCCCGTGCGCGCCGAGCAGCTTGCCGACCAGGTCGAGGGCCTGGACGTGGTCGCCGAGCTGCTCCCACAGGGCGACGATCAGCAGGTTGCCGACCGCGTGGTCGTGCAGGTCGCCCTTGGAGTGGAAGCGATGCTGGATGACGCGGGCCCAGGTCTGGCCCCAGTCGTCGTCGCCGCACAGCGCGGCCAGCGCCTTGCGCAGGTCGCCGGGCGGCAGCACGCCCAGTTCGTCGCGCAGACGCCCGCTGGAGCCGCCGTCGTCGGCCACGGTGACGACGGCGGTGAGGTCGCCGGTGATCCGGCGCAGCGCGGCGAGCGAGGCGGACAGGCCCATGCCGCCGCCGAGGGCGACGACCTTGGGCTGGGTGCCCCGGCGGCGCGGCTTGGCACCGCGGGCCTCGACGGGCCGGCCCGCGCGCGACTCGGGCACCGCGCGACGCAGCCTGCTCAGCCGCGGAGTACGTCCCGTCATTCCCGTCCCATGTCCCGGTGCACGACCACCGTCTCCACGCCCTGGGATGCAAGGCGTGCCGCGAGCTTCTCGGACGTGGCGACCGAGCGGTGCTTGCCGCCGGTGCAGCCGACCGCGATCGTCACGTACCGCTTGCCCTCACGACGGTATCCGGCCGCGATCAGCTGCAGCAGCTCGGAGTAGCGGTCGATGAACTCCTTCGCGCCGGGCTGGTTGAAGACGTACGCCGAGACCTCCTCGTTCAGGCCCGTGAAGGGGCGCAGCTCCGGGACCCAGTGCGGGTTGGGCAGGAAGCGCATGTCCACGACCAGGTCCGCGTCGACCGGGAGGCCGTACTTGAAGCCGAAGGACATGACCGTGGCCCGCAGCTCGGGCTCCTCCTCGCCGGCGAACTGGGCGTCCATCTTGGCCCGCAGCTCGTGCACGTTGAGGCTGGAGGTGTCGATCACCAGGTCGGCGTCACCGCGCAGCTCGCGCAGCAGCTGGCGCTCGGCGGCGATGCCGTCGACGATGCGGCCGTCGCCCTGGAGGGGGTGCGGGCGGCGCACCGACTCGAAGCGGCGCACCAGGGCGTCGTCGGAGGACTCCAGGAAGACGATCCGGCGTGTGACGCCCCGCGTGTCGAGTTCGGCGAGGGACTCGCGGAGGTTGTCGAAGAAGCGCCTGCCTCGGACGTCGACGACCACCGCGATCCGCGCCACGTTGCCCTGGGAGCGGGCGCCGAGCTCCACCATGGTGGGGATCAGCGCGGGAGGGAGGTTGTCGACGACGAACCAGCCGAGGTCCTCCAGACACTTGGCGGCCGTCGAGCGGCCGGCCCCCGACATGCCGGAGATGATCACCAGCTCAGGGATGGCCGTTTCGGGGACCCCGGCTGTCTCGATGCCCGTACTCACCTGTGCTCCGTCTTCCTGGCGTGCGTCCTGCTGGGTGAGATCCTCGCCGGTTTCCTTGTGCGTTTCCTGGGTCTGCTGATCTCGCCCTGCTGTGGGGTGTGTCTCGTGCTCGCTCATCTCTCCTGCCCCCGTCGTTCGTCCGGGGCGCCCGCGGACACGGGCTCCCCCGAGGTCTCCGCCGTCGTTTCGGATTCCTCGTCTTCCATGATCTCTCCAGTCGCCGTGTTCACGGCGGGTGCGGCCGGGGCCGCCTGGGCGAGTGCCACGGCAATCGTCTCGGCCGTTTTACGACCTATGCCCGGAACCTCGCAGATCTGGTCGATTGTCGCGGATCGCAGCTTCTTCACCGAACCGAAGTGCTTGATCAGCGCCTGCTTGCGAGTCTCACCGAGGCCGGGGACATCGTCCAACGGGCTCGACCGGAAACGCTTGGCGCGCTTGGTGCGCTGGTAGGTGATCGCGAAGCGGTGGGCCTCGTCCCGGACGCGCTGGAGCAGATAGAGGCCCTCGCTGGTACGGGGCAGGACCACCGGGTCGTCGTCGCCTGGCAGCCAGACCTCCTCCAGACGCTTGGCGAGGCCGCAGACGGCGATGTCATCGATGCCGAGCTCGTCCAGAGCGCGCTGGGCGGCCGCGACCTGCGGCCGGCCGCCGTCGACGACGACGAGCTGCGGGGGGTAGGCGAAGCGCCTGGGGCGGCCCTCGTCGTCCTTGAGGCCGTTGGTGAGGGGGGCCTCGGCGAGGGGGTCGGGGGAAGTGGGGCGGTCGGGGGAGGTGAGGCCGTCGTCGGCGCCGGAGGGTGCGTCGGCGAGGGTGTCCTCGCCGTCGGCCCACTCGCCCGTGCGCTCCTTCTCGGCGAGGTAGCGCTTGAAGCGGCGGGTGATCACCTCGTGCATGGAGCGGACGTCGTCCTGGCCCTCGAAGCCCTTGATCTGGAAGCGGCGGTACTCGCTCTTGCGCTGCAGCCCGTCCTCGAAGACGACCATGGAGGCCACGACGTCGTCGCCCTGCAGGTGCGAGATGTCGTAGCACTCGATCCTGAGCGGGGCGCTGTCCAGGTCGAGGGCGTCGGCGATCTCCTCCAGGGCACGTGAGCGCGTGGTCAGGTCGGAGGCGCGCTTGGTCTTGTGCAGGACGAGCGCCTGCTGGGCGTTGCGCTCGACGGTCTCCATCAGGGCGCGCTTGTCCCCGCGCTGCGGGATGCGCAGCGAGACGCCGGAGCCGCGGCGCCCCGTGAGCCACTCCTGCACGGGCTCCAGCGGGTCGGGGAGGGCCGGGACGAGGACCTCCTTGGGCACGGCGTCCCCGGTCTCCTCGCCGTAGAGCTGCTGGAGGGCGTGCTCGACGAGGGCGCCGGTGGTGATCTCCTCGACCTTGTCGGTGACCCAGCCACGCTGGCCGCGCACCCGGCCGCCACGCACATGGAAGATCTGCACGGCCGCCTCGAGCTCGTCCTCGGCGACCGCGATGAGGTCGGCGTCGGTCGCGTCGGCGAGCACGACCGCGTTCTTCTCCATGGCCTTCTTCAGGGCCTCGATGTCGTCGCGCAGGCGGGCGGCCCGCTCGTACTCCATCTCCTCGGCCGCCTCCATCATCTGCTTCTCCAGGCGGCGCAGATAGGCACCCGTGCGGCCGGTCATGAAGTCGCAGAACTCTTCGGCCAGTTCGCGGTGCTCCTCGGCGGAGACACGGTCCACGCAGGGGGCGGAGCACTTGCCGATGTAGCCGAGCAGGCAGGGGCGGCCGGTGCGGCGGGCGTTCTTGAAGACGCCGGCCGAGCAGGTGCGCACGGGGAAGACGCGCAGGAGGAGGTCCACGGTGTCGCGGATGGCCCACGCGTGCGCGTACGGTCCGAAGTACCTGACGCCCTTCTTCTTGTGACCGCGCATCACCTGCACACGCGGGAACTCCTCGTTCATCGTCACCGCGAGGTACGGGTAGCTCTTGTCGTCGCGGTACTTGACGTTGAACCGGGGGTCGTACTCCTTGATCCAGGAGTACTCCAGCTGGAGCGCCTCGACCTCTGTGGACACCACGGTCCACTCCACGGACGCCGCCGTGGTGACCATCGTGCGGGTGCGCGGGTGCAGGCCCGCCAGGTCCTGGAAGTAGTTCGCCAGGCGCTGACGCAGGCTCTTCGCCTTTCCGACGTAGATCACCCGGCGGTGCTCGTCACGGAACCGGTACACCCCGGGAGAGTCCGGGATCTGTCCCGGCTTGGGGCGGTAGCTGGAGGGATCGGCCATGTCTCACACCCTACTGGCGAGGGGTGACAGTCCGGCGAGGCTGTGGACAACCGCTCCCGCGGCCGGCGGGGCTGCAGAAACGTGAGTGCGGCCAGAGCGTGGCGGTGGTCGTCGCCGCCCTCCGGGAGGCGGGCCGTCCACGACGGTGCCCCGGCTCCTGACCTGACAGTCGACCTTGCGGCCGCTCGCCTGCCACCGGTTCCGGCAGCCCGTCCCGCCTCACCCGCCTGGCCCACCACCTCGTGTCCGCCCCCTCTCGCGCAGGCCGGCCAGACCCTCCTGAGCCCGGCACGCGACTTACCACCTAAATCGCCTCTTTCGGCGCAAAACATCACGGAGGTGCTGGGCGACGGGCGCAGCACGGGGACGGACACGGCGACGGCTGGCCGCGAGGCCCTGGACGGCCTCGCAGCTCGGTCGGGCAGCACCGCTGTTGGGCATCAGGTGTTGTCGGGACTTGGTCAACACGCTTCAATGCGGGGGAACTCGGGGCCGTGAACCACGGCGTACGGATGTGACGACCCCTGCCGTGCCGACGGGGAGCCCCGACGAGCTGCGCGAACGGTCCGACCAGCCGTTGTGAACAACCACAGAAAGGCCCCTGCATGCCGCACGCCACACAGCACGCGGACCTCCCTGCCGTCGCCACCGCGGAACTGGACACGGCCCTGCAAGGCGGCCCCTTCCATGTCGCCCTGCGCGCCGCGATAGCCGCCCGGGGACTGCCGCTGCAGCGCGTGCAGCACCATCTGTCCCGTCGTGGCGTGAAGGTCGGGGTCACCAGCCTGAGCTACTGGCAGCAGGGCGCGCGCAGGCCCCAGCGCCCCGAGTCGCTGCGTGCCGTACGGGCGCTGGAGGAGATACTCCAGCTGCCGGAGGAGTCCCTGATCCGGCTGCTCGCCGAGGCCGACGCCCACTCCGCCCTCCAGCGGCCCGCGGCCCGCTCCTACCGCTCCCTGGTGGAGGCCTCGGGCGTCCTGGAACAGCTGCTGGCCGAGCTGGACTGTCCGGTCGACTGCGGCGTGCACACCCTCGCGCACCACGAGCGGATACACATCGGAGCTCGCCGTGAGCTGGCGGGGCGCGAATCGCACCACATCGTGCGTGCCCACAAGGACGGCGTGGACCGCTTCGTGGCCGTCCATCACGGCGACCCGGGGTGCATACCGGAGCGCATGACAGTGCACGCCCTGGAGAACTGCCGTACGGGGCGGGTCCGTTGGCACCACGACACCGGTGTCCTGGTGGCCGAGCTGCTCTTCGGCACGCGTCTGCGGGCGGGCGACACCTACCTCTTCCGCTACGGCGTCGAGGACGGCACCGCCGGCGTGTCCCGCGAGTACGCCCGCGGCTTCCCTCTCGCGGGCGGCCAGTACGCCCTCCAGGTCCACTTCACGGAGAACGCCCTCCCCGTCCGCTGCCACCGCTTCGCCCAGCACTCGGCGGCGGCTCCCCGCAGCGGCCGCCAAGGACTGGCCCTCAGCGGCCTGCACCGTTCCGTCCACCTTGTCGAGCCACGGGTGCGGACGGGGATCCTGGGCATCGGGTGGGAGTGGGAGTGAGACACCGCTCCCAGCTGCCCTCGGCGCGGTCGACCGCCGCGTTCTGATCCCGGAGCGGCCCTCCTCCCGGCGCGGCCTCATCACGGCACAGCCCGACGGGTCCGGCACGGCTTGGCGTCCCGTCAGCGGCTTGGGAGGGGACGTAAACGATTGCGCAATCGTTTACGTCCGGCTCCGAATGGGATACGTTCCGGGCCAGGAGACCCGCCGCAGCCCAGGGAGGCCGCGGCACAGCCGGGACCGGGAGGGATCCGATGGCAACCATGGCCGACGTCGCGCGGAGCGCCGGCGTCTCCGTGGCGACCGTCTCGCACGTGCTGAACGGCACCCGGCCGGTGCTGCCCCACACCCGCCAGGCGGTGCTGGACGCCATGGACGAGCTCGGCTACACGCCCAACACCCTGGCCCGTTCCCTGGTGACCTCCCGCACCCGGTCCATCGGGCTCGCGGTGTCGGCAATCAGCAACCCGTACTTCACGGAGATACTCCAGGGCGTCGAGGCCGCGGCCCTGGATCATGGCTACAGCCTGCTGATCGCCGACCCACATGACGATCCGGTGCATGAGCGCAAGGTCGTCCAGCTCCTGCACGAACGCCGGGTGGACGGCATGATCGTCGCGCCCTCCGCCGACCCGGGTGAACTGCTCGCCTACCTCGGGCGCCACAAGGTGCCGGCCGTCCTCCTCGACCGGGTGGTCGACAGCCCGGCGGACGGCTCGCAGCACTTCGACCAGGTCTGCGCCGACAGCGCCGACCCCGTGGCCCGGCTGGTCACCCATCTGGCCGGGCTCGGTCACCGGCGGATCGCGCTGATCGCCGGCCTGCCCGGACTCAGCACCACCAGCGAGCGACTCACCGGATACCGGAACGGCATCGCAGCCGCCGGGCTCGCCCACGACGACCACCTCGTGGTGCACGGCGACTCCGAGTCGGCCGGTGCCGAACAGGCCACCGCGGCCCTGCTGTCACTGGCCTCACCGCCCACCGCGCTCGTCACCGCCAACAACGCGATGACGATCGGCGCCCTGCGTGCCCTGCGCGACCGGGGTCTGTCCGTGCCGGACGACATCGCGCTGTGCTGCTTCGACGACTTCGCCTGGGCCGATCTGTTCTCGCCCCGGCTCACCGCGATCGCCCAGCCAAGCAGGGACATCGGCGCCGAGGCGGTCCGTGTGCTGCTGGACCGTCTCGCCTCGCCGGAGCGGCCTGCCAGGACCGTGCGCCTGCCCTGCGCCTTCGTGCATCGCACCTCGTGCGGCTGCGCCGAGCAGCCGCGGGGGTCCGGGAAACCCGAGGGCACCGCCGAGCCCCTGACCTCCGCCAGTCCCGAACAGCCCCTGCCGTCCGTGAAAGGAACCGTCTCGTGATAGTCGTCGCCGGTGAGGCCCTGATCGACCTGGTACCCCGGGGTACGGGCGCCCTCGCGAGCCTGAAGCCGGCGCTCGGCGGCGGCCCCTACAACACCGCCGTGGCCCTCGGCCGGCTCGGCTCCAGCACCGCCTTCTGCTCCCGGACCTCCTACGACGCGTTCGGTGAGGCTCTGCTCGACGGACTGCGGGAGGCCGGGGTGGATGTGTCGGGCGTGCAGCGCGGGATGGAGCCGACCACGCTCGCGGTCGCCACCATCGACGCGAACGGCTCGGCCGCCTACTCGTTCTATGTCGAGGGCACCGCCGACCGGCTCTTCACCGCGCCCGAGGAGCTGCCCGCGCGGGCCCGCGCGGTCTCCTTCGGTACCTGCTCGCTCGTCCTGGAACCGGGGGCGAGCGCCTATGAGGAGCTGATGCGGAGCGCGGCCGCACAAGGGGTGTTCACCGCGCTCGACCCGAACATCCGGGCCGGTCTGATCCCGGACCCGGACGGCTACCGGGCGCGGTTCAAGAGCTGGCTGCCGTCGGTGTCGCTGCTCAAGCTCTCCGAGGAGGACGCGCTGTGGCTGGGCGGAACTCCGCGCGAGTGGCTGGCCGCGGGACCTGCGGCCGTCGTGATCACCCAGGGCGGTGACGGGCTGACCGCCTTCACTCGGGACGGCGCGGTGCGCTCCGTGCCGGGCGAGCAGGTCGACGTCGTGGACACGATCGGTGCGGGCGACACCGTGAACGCGGCCCTGTTGCACGGCCTGGCCGCCCAGGACGCCCTGTCCGCCGAGGCGCTCGTGGGACTGGGCGCCGACGGCTGGACACGGCTGTTGCGGTTCGCGGCGCGGGCTGCCGCGATCACCTGCTCCCGGGCGGGCGCCGAGCCGCCGTATGCCTCCGAACTGGGGGACTTCTAGGAGGCGTTGCTTTTCCGTTTCGCTGTTGAGGAGTCAAGGTCCGTCACGACCGCTTGGATCGGGCGGCTGACTGTGCAACGGACGGCGCCCCGCGGTGAGTTCCCGCGGGGCGCCGTACTTTTTCAGGATTTTCGGGCTCGTCGCCCGCCCTCCTCAGGCCTTGCGGGCCCGGGTGGTCTTCTTGGCGGGCGTCGCCTTCTTCGTGGCCTCGGCCGCCTTGTCGGTGGCCTTGTTGTTGGCCGCCTTGGTGGTCCTGGCCGCCTTCGTGGTCTTGGCCGTCGCGGTCTTCCGCGCCGTCGCTCCTGCCGCGACCGTCTTCTTGGCCGCCGTCCTGCGCGGGGCCTTCACCGAGGCCGCGTCGCTGATGCGGTCGGCGCCGAGGATCTCGCGCAGGAACTTGCCGGTGTGGCTGGCGGGCACCCCGGCGACCTGCTCGGGCGTGCCCTCGGCAATGACGAGGCCACCGCCGGCGCCGCCCTCGGGACCCATGTCCACGACCCAGTCCGCGGTCTTGATCACGTCGAGGTTGTGCTCGATGACGATGACCGTGTTGCCCTTGTCGACCAGACCGGCGAGGACCTTCAGCAGCTTGCTGATGTCCTCGAAGTGCAGACCGGTGGTCGGCTCGTCGAGGACGTAGACCGTGCGGCCGGTGGAGCGCTTCTGCAGCTCGCTGGCGAGCTTCACCCGCTGCGCCTCACCGCCGGACAGGGTGGTCGCGGCCTGGCCGAGACGGACGTAGCCGAGACCGACGTCGTTCAGCGTCTTGAGATGGCGGTTGATCGCCGGAACGGCCTCGAAGAAGTCCATGGCCTCTTCGATCGGCATGTTCAGGACCTCGGAGATGGACTTGCCCTTGTAGTGGACCTCCAGGGTCTCCCGGTTGTACCGGGCGCCGTGGCAGACCTCGCACGGGACGTACACGTCCGGGAGGAAGTTCATCTCGATCTTGATGGTGCCGTCGCCCGCGCAGTTCTCGCAGCGGCCGCCCTTGACGTTGAAGGAGAAGCGGCCCGGCATGTAGCCGCGGACCTTCGCCTCGGTGGTCTCGGCGAACAGCTTGCGGATGTGGTCGAAGACGCCCGTGTACGTGGCCGGGTTCGAGCGGGGGGTGCGGCCGATCGGCGACTGGTCGACGTGCACGACCTTGTCGACGAGGTCGTCGCCGTCCACGCGCGTGTGCCGACCCGGGACGCTGCGGGCGCCGTTGAGCTCGCGCGCCAGGTGTGTGTACAGGATGTCGTTGACCAGCGTCGACTTGCCCGAGCCGGACACGCCGGTGACCGCGGTGAACACGCCCAGCGGGAACGAGACGTCGATGTCCTGCAGGTTGTTCTCACGGGCGCCGTGCACCGTGAGCTGCCGGGACGGGTCGTGCGGGCGGCGGATGTCGGGCAGCGGGATGGACTTCTTGCCGGCCAGGTACTGGCCGGTCTGCGACTCGGCGTTGGCGAGCAGTTCCTTCAGGGAGCCGCTGTGCACGACCTTGCCGCCGTGCTCACCCGCGCCGGGGCCGATGTCGACGATCCAGTCGGCGGTCTTGATGGTGTCCTCGTCGTGCTCGACGACGATGAGCGTGTTGCCCATGTCGCGCAGCCGGACGAGGGTCTCGATCAGCCGGTGGTTGTCGCGCTGGTGCAGGCCGATGGACGGCTCGTCGAGGACGTAGAGCACGCCGACCAGGCCGGAGCCGATCTGGGTGGCCAGGCGGATGCGCTGGGCCTCGCCGCCGGAGAGCGTGCCGGCCGCGCGGTTCAGCGAGAGGTAGTCCAGGCCGACGTCGACCAGGAACCGCAGTCGCTCGTTGACCTCCTTCAGCACGCGCTCGGCGATCTTCTTGTCGCGGGCGTTGAGCTTCAGCTCGCCCAGGAACTCCGCGCAGTCGCTGATGGACATCGCGGAGACCTCGGCGATCGACCTCTCCATGATCGTGACCGCGAGGACGATCGGCTTCAGACGCGTGCCCTCACACGTCGGGCAGGGCACCTCGCGCATGTAGCCCTCGAAGCGCTCACGGCTGGCGTCGCTCTCGGCCTCGCTGTGCCGGCGCTTGACGAAGTTGACGGCGCCCTCGAAGGACGCCATGTAGACGCGCTCGCGCCCGTACCGGTTGCGGTAGCGGATCTCGATCTGCGTCTTGTGGCCGTTGAGCAGGGCCTTCCTGGCCCGCAGCGGCAGACCCGCGAAGGGGATGTCCGTGCGGAATCCGAGGGCCTGCGCGAGGCCGCCGATCTGGCGGTCGAAGTAGTCCTTGGTGTGGCCGTGCGACCAGGGGTGGATGGCGCCCTCGTCGAGGGTCTTCTCCGGGTCCGGGACGATCAGCTCCGGGTCGACCTCCATGCGCGTACCGATACCGGTGCAGTCGGGGCAGGCGCCGAAGGGCGAGTTGAAGGAGAAGGAGCGCGGCTCCAGCTCCTCGAAGGAGAGGTCGTCGTACGGGCAGTACAGGTGCTCGGAGTACATGCGCTCGCGCTCGGGGTCGTCCTCGGGGAGGTCGACGAAGTCGAGCACGACCATGCCGCCGGACAGGCCGAGGGCGGTCTCCACGGAGTCGGTGAGGCGGCGCTTGGCGGAGTCCTTGACCGTGAGGCGGTCGACGACCACCTCGATGGTGTGCTTCTCCTGCTTCTTCAGCGTGGGCGGGTTGGACAGCTGGATCGTCTCGCCGTCCACACGCGCGCGGGAGTAGCCCTTGGTCTGCAGGTCGGCGAAGAGATCGACGAACTCGCCCTTGCGCTCGCGCACCAGCGGCGACAGCACCTGGAAGCGGCTCCCCTCCGGCAGCTCCAGGACCCTGTCGACGATGGCCTGCGGCGACTGGCGCGAGATCGGGCGGCTGCACTCGGGGCAGTGCGGCTTGCCGATGCGCGCGAAGAGCAGACGCAGATAGTCGTAGACCTCGGTGATGGTGCCGACCGTCGAGCGCGGGTTCCGCGACGTGGACTTCTGGTCGATCGAGACCGCCGGGGAGAGGCCCTCGATGAAGTCGACGTCCGGCTTGTCCATCTGACCGAGGAACTGCCGGGCGTACGACGACAGCGACTCGACATAGCGCCGCTGCCCCTCGGCGAAGATGGTGTCGAAGGCCAGCGAGGACTTGCCCGACCCCGACAGGCCCGTGAAGACGATGAGCGAGTCGCGTGGCAGGTCGAGCGAGACATTCTTCAGGTTGTGCTCGCGCGCGCCACGGACGATGAGACGGTCGGCCACGCCGGTCCGCACCTTTCTTGAGAGAAGTGACAGGGGGGCGAGGCCCCCGTGCTTTCTCAGACTCGAGGCCCCCGTGCCTTCTCAGACTAGGGGGAGCCACTGACAACGCCGGTCGGATTCCCGGATGCGACAACAATCCCGGGCCATCCAGCATGCCCGACGCCACGACCGAGCCTATAGCACGTGCATTCGATTTACGGCACTCGTTCACCACCTTCACCCAAAGGTGTGGCGAGGCTAGTGTCAGCACCATGATTGATCACGCTCGTGACCTGGTGTCTGTACGTGAAGCGACCGACCGGCTGCTCACCGCAGCGGCCAAGCTGGACAACGCGGCGGTCGCCGAGCCGTCACGGCTCCCCGGCTGGAGCCGCGGCCACGTCCTCGCCCATCTCGCCCGCAACGCGGACGCCCTCGTGAACGTCCTCGAGGGGCGCCCCATGTACGTGTCCGGCACCGCCCGGAACGCCGACATCGAGGCGGACGCCCCGCGCCCCCTCGACGTCCAGCTCACCGACGTGCGCGAGAGCGCTGCCCGCTTCCAGGACACGGGAGCGGCCCCCGCGGACTGGTCGCGCACGGTGGAGCTGCGCAACGGCGTCACGGACGCGGCGGCCCGGGTGCCGTTCCGACGCTGGGTGGAGGTGGAGCTGCATCACGTGGATCTCGGGATCGGGTACGAGCTGGAAGACCTGCCGGCCGAGTTCGTGGAGCGGGAGATCGACTTCCTCGCCCAGCGGTTCACCGGGCACCCCGAGGTGCCGCCGACCCGGCTCACGGACGGCACGCGCGCGTGGAGCACGGGCCGGGAGGCGGGCGCCGCCGAGGTCACCGTCCGAGGGTCCGCACCCGACCTGCTCGGCTGGCTCGCCGGCCGCCGCGACGGGGCCGGCCTGACCGTGGAGGGCGGCTCGCTGCCGTCGCTCCCCCCGCTGTAGGAGCTGGACGGTCGCCGGGCCGCCGGAGAGCTGGGCGGGCTCCTGGGCCGCTGTGCCGCCACAACGCCTGGACGGCCCGGGGCCGCCCCTGCCGCGGAGTGGCGGGGGCGAGGCGCCGCAACGCCCGCACGGCCCGGGGCCTCCTGCCACCGCAATGCCTGCACGGCCCAGCGACCACCCTGCCGCTATAGGCTGCCGACATGACCTACAGCGGACAGGTGACGGTCGGCGGCCCCGCCGACGTGCACGAGCTCAAGGACCTGATGATCACCAAGATCGCGGTCGGCCCGATGGACAACAACGCCTATCTGCTGCGCTGCCGGGCCACGGACGAGCAACTGCTGATCGACGCCGCCAACGACGCGGAGACGCTGATCGGCATGATCGGTGACGACGGCATCGCGTCGGTCGTCACCACGCACCAGCACGGCGACCACTGGCAGGCGCTCGCCGCGGTCGTCGAGGCCACCGGTGCGCGCACGTACGCCGGCCGGGACGACGCCGACGGCATCCCCGTGCCGACCGAGGTCCTCCTCGACGACGGCGACACCGTCCGGGTGGGGCGTGTGGAGCTCACCGCGCGCCACCTGGTCGGGCACACGCCGGGTTCGATCGCGCTCGTCTACGACGATCCGCACGGGCATCCCCATGTGTTCACCGGAGACTGCCTCTTCCCAGGAGGTCCGGGGCGCACGACACGGCCCCAGGACTTCAAGTCCCTCATGGAGGGCCTGGAGGCGAGGATCTTCTCCCTGCCGGACGAGACCTGGATCTACCCGGGCCACGGCAACGACACCACCCTGGGCGCGGAGCGGCCGCAGATCGCCGCCTGGTGGGAGCGCGGCTGGTAACGCTCAGGAGGGCCGCGTCCGCGCTCTCCGGAAGGACCGGAAAGGCAGAAAGCCCGGAAAGACAAGAGTCCTCGCACCCCCGCCGGATCGGACGGGAGCGCGAGGACTCTCCGGGTCTGGTCGTGAAGCGGTTCAGGCCCGGGTCGTAGTCGCGGAAGACCATGTCGTGGTGGGTGCACGGCCAATACGTCCGAAGCGCCACCACCACCGGCACGTTCGGCCGCGTCACCTGCAGCGGCGCCCTGTCCGTCGCCACCATGGCCGCCGAATCATGAGCTCCCGCACCACCCGCGCACACACCCCGTGTGAACCATTCGCACGCGTCGGCGCCCCGCGCGCGCTCCCGGCGCGCGTAGTTGCGCAGTCAACTGGAAGCAGCCCCGCACAGGATGACGGCTCCTGAGCGGTACGGGCCGCCGGTCTCACATCCCCGCCCTCGGCCGGCGGCCCCGGCGACTGCCCCGGGGACCTGGCGCCGGGGCCGGCGTGGGGACTGGCGCCAGGACCGGTGTGCGGACTGGCGCCGAGACTGACGTGGGGGCTGTTCACAGGAACGCAACACCCGTTCCCACTATGCGGACATTCACCGTCGTTACCTCGACAAAAGCGACCGTGTACTGTCAATCTCCCGCCATGCATCCTGCCCCTCGCGCGCTGCGCCGCGCCGTCGTCGTCGCAACGACAGCTCTCCTCGCCACCGCTCTCGGCTGCGCTCCGCAGCCGGACGACCAGGCCACCGGCACACCGTCGGGGTCGGCCGGGAACACCTGCGCCAAGGGCAAGTTGGCCACCGAGGCCTCCGGCAAGCTGACCATCGCCACCGACGAGCCGGCGTACGAGCCGTGGTTCAAGGACGACAAGCCCGCCAACGGTGAGGGCTTCGAGTCGGCGGTCGCCTACGCCGTGGCGAAGCAGCTCGGCTACGACAAGAGCGCCGTCGTCTGGCAGAGCGTGCCGTTCAACAAGGCCTTCGCGCCCGGCGAGAAGACCTTCGACTTCGACATCAACCAGGTCTCCATCAGCGACGAGCGCAAGAAGGCCGTGGACTTCTCGTCCGGCTACTACGACGTCCGCCAGGCCGTCATCGCCCTGAAGGACAGCAAGGCGGCCAAGGCCAAGAGCGTCGCGGACCTCAAGGGGCTCAAGCTGGGCGCCCAGGTCGGCACCACCAGCCTCGCCTACATCGACGACGTGGTGAAGCCGACGCAGGAGGCCGCCGCGTACGCCAAGAACGACCAGGCCAAGTCCGCGCTGAAGAACGGTCAGGTCGACGCAATCGTCGTCGACCTGCCGACCGCCTTCTACATCACCGCGGCCGAGGTGACGGACGCGACGATCGTCGGCCAGTTCGAGAACCAGGGCGGTACGCCTGAGCAGTTCGGGCTCGTGCTCGACAAGGGCAGCGCGCTCACCCCGTGCGTGACGGACGCCGTGGACACCCTGCGCGAGGACGGCACCCTGGCCAAGCTCGAGCAGCAGTGGCTGTCGGACGCCGTCGACGCTCCGGTGCTCAAGTGACGGTCACGAAGGAGGAGTCCGGCCACGAGGGCGCGGACGACGGCGATGGCATGTCCGGCGCGGGTGACGACGGCTACGTGCCCTCGCAGCGGCGTCTCGACCGCGAGCGCCACAAACGCCTGCGCGCCCGCCGTGCCACGGCGATCGCCGCCCTCTCCACGCTGGTCACCGGTGTCGTCCTCTACCTGGTCGTGGTCAACGCCCCGGGCTGGCCCCGTACCAAGGAGACCTTCTTCGACCGGGGGTACGCGCGCGAGGCGTTGCCCAAGGTCCTCGAAGGGCTCTGGCTCAACGTCCGGCTGCTGCTGATCTGCGGCGCGGCCGTGCTGGTCCTCGGCATGCTCATCGCCGTCGCCCGCACGCTGCGTGGCCCGGTGTTCTTCCCGCTGCGGGCGCTGGCGGCGGCGTACACGGACTTCTTCCGGGGCCTTCCGCTCATCATCAACCTCATGATCGTCGTGCTCGGCGTCCCCGCGCTGCGACTGCAGGGCGTGACCGTGGACCCGGTGCTGCTGGGCGGTACAGCGCTGACCCTGACGTATTCGGCGTACGTCGCCGAGGTGTTCCGCGCGGGCATCGAGTCCGTCCACCCCTCGCAGCGCGCCGCGGCCCGTTCGCTCGGCCTCACCAACCGGCAGGCGCTGCGGCACGTGGTCCTGCCCCAGGCGGTACGCCGTCAGGTGCCGCCGCTGCTGAACGACCTGGTGTCGCTGCAGAAGGACACCGGTCTGGTCTCGATCGGCGGCGCGGTGGACGCCGTACGGGCCGCGGACATCATCGTGGGCCGCAGCCTCAACTACACGCCGTACATCGTCGCGGGCCTGGTCTTCGTGGCGCTGACCATCCCGATGACCCGCTTCACGGACTGGGTGACGGCCCGGATGGACCGCCGACGCGCCCAAGGAGGAACCCTGTGAGCGACACGCCCGCGCCGGTGAGCGACGCGCCTGTGCTGCGCATGGAGTCGGTCCGCAAGACCTTCGGCGACTCGGTCGTGCTCCGGGACGTCGACCTGGAGGTCGCCCCGCACACGGTGACCGCGCTGATCGGTGCCTCCGGCTCCGGCAAGTCGACGCTGCTGCGGTGCGCCAACCTCCTGGAGGACATCGACGACGGCGCGATCTGGCTGGACGGCGAGGAGATCACCGATCCGCGCGTGGACCAGGACGCCGTACGGCGCCGTATCGGCGTGGTGTTCCAGGCGTACAACCTCTTCCCGCACATGACGGTCCTGGAGAACATCACCCTCGCCCCGCGCCGGGTGCACGGCGTGTCCCGCGCCGAGACCGAGGCACGCGCGCGTGAGCTGCTGGAGCGGCTCGGGCTGGCCGGCAAGGCGGGCGAGTACCCGGACCGGCTGAGCGGCGGCCAGCAGCAGCGCGTCGCGATCGTGCGCGCTCTTGCCGTACGGCCCCGGCTGCTGCTGCTCGACGAGATCACCGCGGCCCTCGACCCGGAGCTCGTGGGCGAAGTCCTCAATGTCGTCCGCGACTTGAAGGACGACGGGATGACCATGGTGCTGGCCACACATGAAATGGGGTTCGCGCGCGACGTCGCCGACCAGGTTTGTTTTCTGGACGGAGGCGTCGTCCTGGAGCGCGGCACGGCCGAGCAGATCTTCGGCGATCCGCAGCAGGAGCGGACTGGGCGCTTCCTGCGGCGCATCGTGGAGGCGGGACGGTTGTCATGAGCCGTTCCAAGGAGCGGCTGTAAGGACCGCTCGCCATGGCCAGGCGGTCCTTACACGTACGCCCCGTCGGCCGACGTCAGGTGGCGGCCTGTCCCGCCCCCGCCAGTGCCGCGACCCGCTCCACCCCGAAGACGTACCCCTGCACACCGCAGCCCGCGATGACGCCCTCGGCGCGCAGGGAGACGTAACTGTGGTGCCGGAACGACTCGCGCTTGTGGATGTTGGAGATGTGGACCTCCAGCACGGGCAGTCCGTCGCAGGTGTTGAGCGCGTCCAGAATCGCCACCGACGTGTGCGAGTAGGCGCCCGGGTTGATCACGATGCCGCAGTGGTTCAGGCGCGCCTCGTGGATCCAGTCGACCAGCTCGCCCTCGTGGTTGGACTGCCGGAAGTCGATCGTGCCGCCGTACGCGGCCGCCGCCTTGGCGCACAGTGCCTCGACGTCGGCCAAGGTCTCGGAGCCGTAGATCTCCGGCTGGCGCTGGCCCAGCAGGTTCAGGTTGGGGCCGTTGAGGATCATGATCGGGGCGTTGGCCAGGGTGCGGGGCACGGTTCCTCCGGTCCTTTCGGGGTCGGGCGGCGCGTCGACGACCGCTGCTCAGACCCCGGTTTATCACGGTGCGCGGATCACGCCACCGGTCCTACCCTCCAGTCATGACCATGATCTCGTACCCTCCCAAGCCCTCCCCCGGCGACCGCATCGCCGTCATCTCCCCCGGCGCGGGCCTGCCCGGGCTCTTCCCGCGCCCCTTTGAGCTGGGCCTGGAGCGGCTGCGCAAGGACTACGAACTCGAACCGGTCGAGTACCCGGCGACCCGCAAGATGGGCTCGACGCCGCAGGAGCGGGCCGACGACATCCATGCCGCGTTCGCCGACCCCGACATCAAGGCGGTCATCGCGTCCATCGGCGGCGACGACCAGATCACCGTGCTGCCCCTGCTGGACCGGGAGTTGATCCGGGCGAACCCGAAGCCGTTCTTCGGGATGAGCGACAACACGAACCTGCTCTTGTACCTGCGCAACACGGGGATCGTCGGGTACCACGGCGCGACCGTGATGACCGCACTGGGCCGCCCCGTCGCCATGGAACCGTTGACCGCCGCATCACTGCGGGCCGCGCTGTTCACCTCCGGTGAGTACGAACTCCGGCCTGCCGAGCGCTGGAACGACGTCAACCGCGACTGGGCCGACCCGGCGACCTTCGACGCGGAGCCGCAGACGCGGCCCGGCAGCGGATGGACGTGGGTGAACGACGACCGGGTGGTGGAAGGCCGCAGTTGGGGCGGCTGTCTGGAGATCCTCAGCTGGCTGCTGATGGCCGATCGCGAGATCGCCCGTGACCTCTCCGAGTACGACGGCGGAGTGCTGCTCCTGGAGACCTCCGAGGAGATGCCCAGCGGCACGGAGGTCTTCCGCATCCTGCGGAACATGGGCGAACGCGGCCTGCTCCAGCGCTTCTCGGCCCTGCTGATGGGCCGGGCGAAGACCTGGTCCTTCGAACGCCCCAACAGCCCGGAGGAGGCCGCCCGTTACGCCACGGAGCAGCGCGAGGCGGTTCAGCGGGCCATGCGGGTGTATGCCCCCGACACCCCGATCGTCTTCGACGTGGACTTCGGCCACACCGACCCACAACTCGTCATCCCCTACGGCGGCATCGTCCGCGTCGACGGCCCCGCCCGGCGCATCACCGTCACGTACTGATCAAGCCCCGGCGCGCCCGTGCGCCCCCGTAACCCGTGGTCACCGTGGGTAGTTGACGCAGCATGCACGATGTACGCACCGTAAAGGCCCCCTCCATGCTGCGGCTCGCGGCCGCCTCGCTCGCCGGGACCGCCATCGAGTTCTACGACTTCTTCGTCTACGGGACCGCTGCGGCATTGGTCCTGGGGCCGTTGTTCTTCCCGACGTTCTCGCCGGTCGCGGGGACCCTGGCCGCCTTCGTGACGTTCGGCGTGGGCTTTGTGGCGCGGCCACTGGGGTCGGTGCTGTTCGGGCACATCGGGGACCGGCGCGGACGCCGGCCGGTCCTCGTCGCCTCGCTGCTGCTGACCGGCGCGTCCACGGTCGCGGTGGGCTGCGTACCGACGTACGACACGATCGGTGTGTTCGCTCCCCTGCTGCTGCTCGTGCTGCGCTTTCTGCAGGGGCTCGGCCTCGGTGGCGAGTGGGGTGGTGCCGTGCTGCTGACCGTGGAGCACGCGCCCGCCGAGCGACGCGGTCTGTGGTCGAGCTTCCCGCAGGTCGGGCCCGCGCTCGGCTTCCTGCTGGCCAACGGGGTGGTGCTGGGGCTGTCGGCGACTCTGTCCGAGGCGCAGTTCGCGGCGTGGGGATGGCGGGTGCCGTTCTGGGCGGCCGGTGTGCTGGCCGTGGTGGGGCTGTGGCTGCGGTCGTCGCTCGCCGAGAGCCCCCGGTTCCTCGAAATCGACGACCACGCGCGCGTGCCGCTCGCGGAGGTCGTGCGCGACCACTGGCGACTGGTGCTGCTGACGGCCGGGGCGCTCGCCATCGGGTACGCGATCTTCTACGCCGTGACGACCTGGTCCCTCGCCTACGGCACCGAGCGACTCGGGGTGGACCGCAGCGTCATGCTGACCTGCATCATGGCCGTGGTGCTGGTGAAGGGCTCGCTCACGCCGGTGGCGGCGGTGCTCGGCGACCGGTACGGGCGGCGGCCCCTGACCCTGATCGGATGTGCCGCCGCCGCCCTGTGGATGTTCCCGATGGTCGCGCTCCTCGCCACGGCCGAGCCGTTGCTGATGTTCCTGGGCTTCCTCGGGGCGATGCTCGCGTTCATCACCATGTTCGCCGTGATCGCCGCGTATCTGCCGGAGTTGTACGAGCCCCGGGTGCGCTGCACGGGCGCCGCGGTCGGCTACAACCTCGGGGGCGTTCTCGGGGGCGCGCTCACGCCGATCGCGGCGACGGCGCTCGCCGAGCAGGGCGGTCGGGTGCCCTGGGGTGTGGGGGCGTATCTGACGGGGATCGCGCTGCTCAGCCTGGGGTGCTTCGCGTTGCTGCCCGAGACGCGGCCGGAGTCCGCCGTGGCGGCGGAGCCCGCCACCGGGTGACGGGCTCCGCCGCAGCGATGAACGACGGCGGTCACGGATCGGACGGCGGTCACGGATTGAGCGCGAGCTCCAGGTACGCCGCGAACACCACCAGGTGGACGCCGCCCTGGAGCGGCGTCGCCCGCCCCGGCACCACCGTCAGCGAGCTCACCACCACCGTCAGGGCGAGCAGCACCATGTGGGTGGGGCCGAGGCCGAGGACCAGGGGGCCCGAGAGCCAGATGGAGGCCAGGGCGACCGCGGGGATCGTCAGGCCGATGCTGGCCATCGCCGAGCCGAGCGCGAGGTTCAGGCTGGTCTGCACTCGGTCGCGGCGGGCGGAGCGCACCGCGGCGATCGTCTCGGGGAGCAGCACCAGCAGGGCGATGATCACGCCGACGACGGCGTGCGGCAGGTCGGCGGCGGCCACGCCGGACTCGATGGTGGGCGACACCCCCTTGGCCAGGCCGACCACACCGATCAGGGCCAGGCCCAGCAGCCCCAGGCTGATCAGGGCGGTGCGCGTGGAGGGCGCGTGGGCGTGGTCGTCCACGGTGATCACTTCGCCCTGCCGGGTGACGGGCAGGAAGTAGTCGCGGTGCCGCACGGTCTGGGTCGTCACGAACAGGCCGTACAGGACCAGCGAGGAGAGCGCGGCGAACGTCAGCTGCACGCTGGAGAACTCCGGCCCGGGCTTGCTCGTCGTGAACGTCGGCAGCACCAGGCTGAGCGTGGCCAGGGTGGCGACGGTCGCGAGCGCGGCTCCCGTGCCCTCGGGGTTGAAGACCGCCGTACGGTGCCGCAGCGAGGCGACCAGCAGGCACAGCCCGACGATGCCGTTGCAGGTGATCATCACGGCCGCGAAGACCGTGTCCCGGGCAAGGGTGGAGCTCTTGTCGCCGCCGTCCGCCATCAGGGTCACGATCAGGGCGACCTCGATGATCGTGACGGCGACGGCGAGGACGAGGGATCCGAAGGGTTCGCCGACCTTGTGCGCGATCACTTCGGCGTGGTGCACGGCGGCCAGCACGGCCCCCGCGAGGACCAGCGTCACCAGCGCGACGACCGCGCCGGGCAGATCCCGTCCCCAGGTGAAGACCAGCAGGACGACCGCGAGCACCGGCACGAAGGACGTCCACCGGGTCGTGAGCGGCCTGAGCCGAGCGATCATGGAGCGATCGTCGCAGAGGGCCTGGGGGTCCGCATTCCGGTCCGTGCGGTTGTCGGGGTGGCTGTCGGGCGGCCCCGCACCCTCGGGATGCGGGGCCCCTGTGCGTCGTATGTCGCTACGCGAAATCGGTCATCTCCTGTACGTCGTAGTCCGGGAAGGACGGTGTGAGAGGGCACGCGAGGCCGCCACTGGGGCCTGCCAGGCGCTGTTCCGTCGCCACTCGGCACCTGACGAAACACCGGGAGCGGTGCTCGGCGATTCGCTCGGCACCACTCCCGGTGTTGGTTGTTCCTCTGTCTGACGTGATCAGACGTCGATGCTGTCCTTCGGAGCGCCGTCGCTCCGCTCCTGCGCCGCCTCGGCCGCCTGCTTCTTGGAAGCCCGCAGGCTGGTGATCGTGGTGACGATCAGAACCGAGCAGATCACGCCGAGCGAGACGGGGATGCTGATCTCCGGGACGTGGACGCCGGACTCGTGCAGGGCGTGCAGCACCAGCTTCACACCGATGAAGCCCAGGATGACCGACAGGCCGTAGCTGAGGTGGACCAGCTTCTTCAGCAGACCGCCGATGAGGAAGTACAGCTGCCGCAGACCCATCAGCGCGAAGGCGTTGGCCGTGAACACGATGTACGGGTCCTGCGTCAGGCCGAAGATCGCCGGGATGGAGTCCAGCGCGAACAGCACGTCGGTGGTACCGATCGCCAGCATCACGACCAGCATCGGGGTCATGACCCGCTTGCCGTTCTCCTGGATCCACAGCTTGGTGCCGTGGTAGCGGTCGGCGACGCCGAACCTGCGCTCGGCCGCCTTGAGGAGCTTGTTCTCCTCCCAGTCCTCGTCCTCCTCGCTGGCCCGGGCCTCCTGGATGAGCTTCCAGGCGGTCCAGATGAGGAAGGCACCGAAGAGGTAGAACACCCACGAGAAGCTGGCGAGGATCGCGGCACCGGCGGCGATGAAGATCGCCCGCAGCACCAGGGCTATGAGAACACCGACCAGCAGCACTCGCTGCTGGTACTGGGAGGGAACCGCGAACTTCGCCATGATCAGGACGAAGACGAAGAGGTTGTCGACACTCAGTGACTTCTCGGTGATGAAGCCCGCGAAGAACTCGCCGCCGGCCTGCCCCCCGCCGAAGATCATCAGGCCGAGCCCGAAGAGGCCCGCCAAGACGATCCAGACGATGGTCCAGATGCCGGCTTCCTTGATCGACACGTCGTGCGGCTTGCGGCCGATGAAGAAATCGACCGCGATCAGGGCGGCAAGGCCCACGATGGTCAGGACCCACAGGGTCGTAGAAACTTCCACTGCGCCTCCGGCAGTACGTAACGGCAAATGACAGCGTCGTCGCGCGCCGGAGGTCTCTTCCACCCACGATGGGCCGACGCCCCGGGATCTGGCCTGATCCGTATTGACGGGTACGCCGCAGCAGACAGGGAGTACTCCCCTCCGTGGGATGAACAGTACCCCAATCACCAAGGAAAGGTAAAGTGCTTGGCAAAAGAAAGGCCAAGTGTGCTGGTCAGGGGCGCTTTACTGGTACTTGGTACGAGCCGCCGCGACCTGCGTGAGCACCTGCTGGAGCACCTGGCTGCCGGGCGGCACGAATGAGGGCTCGTAGGTCCAGGCGTGCCCCACCCACGGGTCGGCGAGATGGTCGTCCGGTACCGGGGTCAGTCGCAGCAGCGAACGCCACAGCGGGTCGAGCAACGGGCCGTAGCCGGCCGCCTCCTCCCGGTCCGCGACCACCATCAGGTGGACGCCGACGGCAGGCCCCTCGTCCGCCAGGTAGCGCAGCTGGTTGACGGCACGGTCGTCGAAACCGTGCGGGAAGTCGTTGACGATCAGCAGCTGCTCGGAGGTGTCGAAGCCGGGCGGCAGGGAGTCGGGCGCACCGCCGCGCACCGCCATCTGCACCAGGTCGACGCGCTCGGTGAGCCGCGTCAGGGTCTCCGTGACACCGGCCGCGCCCACGGCGGGCGGGGCCGCGAGCACACCGGTCTGCACCAGCGGCGCGAGTGGCTGTGCGCCCGAACCGGCCGGATCGATGACGTGCACCGTGAACTCGCCCGCCGGATAGACGGCGAGCAGCCGTGCCGCGTGCGCCACCGCCGTCTCCATCGCGAGGCGCCGCAGGTCGTGGGAATCGGTGAAGGAGCCGTCGAGCGATCCGCCGCGTCCGCTGTCGATCCACAGACCGCGCTCCAGCGGCAGCCGGACCAGCATCGGGATGCGCAGCCCCTCGCTCTCGGGCAGATGGAGGTCGCCCAGGCGCAGGGCCATGGGGATCTCCATCGGTACGCGGTAGCCGTGCCAGACCGGGTTGTCCCAGCTTGCGTATGCGGGCGGCAGTGCGGGTTCGACGACCTCGGCCTCGGCGGTGAGCTGGGCGATGTCCCGGTCGAGCGCCGCCCTGGCCTGGTTGACGAGCTGCCCGTGCTTGGCCTGGGCCGCCTCGCGTGCGGCGTCGCCCTGCCCGCCGATCCGGCTGCGCGGGTCCGACAGGACCTGGTCGAGCTCCTTCTCCATGCGCGAGTCGGCGAAGTCGACCGCGCTGCGGTAGGCGGCGGTCGTACGGGCCAGGTCCTCGAACATGCCCCACACCTGGTTGTAGAGCCGCTCGTCCATCGACCAGCCGGTGGCGTCACCCGCGACGGGCTGCGCGGGCTGTCCGGGCTGGGCCGGGGGCGCGGTCGGCGGGGGCGGCGGAGCCGCGTTCTGGCGGCGCGGGTGGCTGTAGTCGATCGGCCCGCCCGACGTGGGCGTGGACGGCTGGGCGGGGTCGCCGGCGCCGGTTCCGCCCTGATACGACGGCTGCGGCGCGGGCCGGCCCGGCACGCCGGGCGCCTGGATGTCGTACGAATCCGGCTGCGCAGCCGACTGGCCGGGCCCGCCCGGTGTCTGGGTGCCGTAGGGCGACGGCGGCTGCGGTGACACGGGGCCGGGGGCGCTTTGCGGAGCGGGGCCGCCCTGGTCCGGACCGAGTGCCGGTGCGGCCGTCTGCCGGGAGCGGTCGCCGTCCGTCCGCGGCGGGGGCGCCGGCACCGAGCGGGCCATGCCCTGGGCCACTGCTTCGTTGATGCCGTCGGCGAGTTGGTGGGCCTGGGGCAGGCCCTGGTCGGTGAGGAGGTCGGCGAGGCCGCCGGCGTAGCCCTGGCCGATGGCGCGTACCTTCCAGGCGCCCTGTCGGCGGTAGAGCTCCAGGGCGACGACCGCCGACTCGGCCTCCAGGCCGTCGATGGTGTAGCTGGCGACCTCGGTGCCGTCGAGGCCGGTGACCGCGACGAAGGGGGTGGGGACGGCGCCGAAGCGGGTCGGGCCCGCGGCTCCGATCGGCAGGGCGAGCAGCACACTGACCCGATGGACGGCCTCCGGCATGGCGTCCAGGTCCACCGCGAGGCGATGGTCGGCGGCCGCCTGCCGGGAGACCTCGAGGCCGGGCAGAGTGGGGGCGCCGGGGTGGGCCACCCACTCGACGCCGTGGATCCTGCCCTGCTCGTCGCCGAGCGTGGCTCCGGCCACGATCGGCGTGCCGGCCGAGACCCGGATCTCCAGTCGGGCCTGGGAGAGCGGGTGGTTCTGTCCCCGCACCAGCTCGGCCGTCATGCCTTCGTCCCCCTGTGTCGCTTGTCGTGTCGTGTGCCGCCCGCCGGGCCGCGCTGCAGTCCTACAGGTGCGGCAGGATCGCCGGCATCAGGTCCTGGAAGGTGCGGCCGTTGGCCGGGGTGCCCAGGGCGGTCATCTGCCAACCGGCGCCCGCGCGGTGCACCTTCGCCATGATCTGGGCCGTGTACGAGCCGCCGCCCGCGAGGGTGTAGCGCGCGAGCTCCTCGCCGTTGGTCTCGTCGACCAGGCGGCAGAACGCGTTCTGCACCTCCTGGAAGGTCTGGCCCGTGAAGGAGTTCACGGTGAAGACGATCTGGTCGATGTGGACCGGGATGCGCGCGAGGTCGACGAGGATCGCCTCGTCGTCGCCGCCCTGGCCGACACCGCCGACGAGGTTGTCTCCGGTGTGGCGCACCGAACCGTCGTCACTCACCAGGTGACGGAAGAAGACGACGTCGACCGGCTGCTTGTCCGCGAACAGGACGGCGGAGGCGTCGAGGTCGACCTCCCGCGTCCGAGAGCCGAACAGGCCGCGCCGGGGAGCCGCCTGCCAGCCGAGACCCATGCGCACCGCGGTCAGGCTGCCGCCGTCGTTCTTCTGCAGACTGATGGCCTGACCCTTGGTCATGTTGACGGTCACGTGCTGAATCCCCTCTCGAGCTGTCCCCTGTTGGCCGCGGGCTCCGCGGATGACCAGAACCCTACGCAGGGGCACTGACAGTGCCGTAGCCCGGTCCGCACTTTGTGTCGGTCTTGCAACACAGCGCGTACTCGGCGGCCCCCGAAGGGCGTTCGGGGGCATCGATTCCGGGGCGTGGACCGGCGTCGGCGGTCCCGTCAGGCCAGGCCCGCCTCCCTCATCTGGCGCAGTTCCTTCTTCATTTCGGACACCTCGTCACGCAGTCGGGCCGCGATCTCGAACTGCAGATCCGCGGCGGCGGCGCGCATACGCTCCGTCAGCTCCTCGATCTGCTCGGCCAGATCGGCCGCCGGCCGGTCGGTCGGCACCGTCTCCTTGCCCTTGCCCTTGGCGGACTTGGCCGCCTTCGCACCCTTGGCCGCCTTGTCGCCGAGAGAGGGCACGGGTGCCTTGGTGCCCCGGCCGTCCTTCTTCGCGCGGTAGCCCGTGCCGAGGAGCTGCTCGGTGTCGACGTCCTCGCGGGCGATCTGCGCGACGATGTCGTTGATCTTCTTGCGCAGCGGCTGGGGGTCGATGCCGTTCGCCTTGTTGTAGGCGACCTGCTTCTCGCGGCGGCGGTTGGTCTCGTCGATGGCCTTCTCCATCGCCGGGGTGACCTTGTCGGCGTACATATGGACCTGGCCGGAGACATTGCGCGCCGCGCGGCCGATGGTCTGGATGAGAGAGGTGCCGGAGCGCAGGAAGCCTTCCTTGTCGGCGTCGAGGATCGCCACCAGGGACACCTCGGGAAGGTCGAGGCCCTCCCGGAGGAGGTTGATGCCGACGAGAACGTCGAACTCGCCGGCGCGCAGCTCGCGCAGCAGCTCGACACGGCGCAGCGTGTCGACGTCGCTGTGCAGGTAGCGGACCTGAATGCCGAGTTCCAGGAAGTAGTCCGTGAGGTCCTCGGCCATCTTCTTGGTGAGGGTGGTGACCAGGACACGCTCGTCCTTCGCGACGCGGCCCCGGATCTCGTGGACCAGGTCGTCGATCTGGCCCTCGGTGGGCTTGACGACGACCTCCGGGTCGATCAGGCCGGTGGGCCGGATGATCTGCTCGACCGCGCCGTCCGAGCGGGAGAGCTCGTAGTTGCCCGGGGTCGCCGACAGGTAGACGGTCTGCCCGATGCGCTCCTGGAACTCCTCCCACTTCAGGGGCCGGTTGTCGAGGGCGGAGGGCAGGCGGAAGCCGTGGTCGACGAGGGTGCGCTTGCGGGACGCGTCGCCCTCGTACATGGCGCCGATCTGCGGCACGGTGACGTGCGACTCGTCGATGACGAGCAGGAAGTCGTCCGGGAAGTAGTCCATCAGGGTGTTGGGCGGGGAGCCGGGCGAGCGGCCGTCGAAGTGCATCGAGTAGTTCTCGACGCCGGAGCAGGAGCCGATCTGGCGGAGCATCTCCAGGTCGTACGTCGTGCGCATCCGCAGGCGCTGGGCCTCCAGGAGCTTGCCCTGCTTCTCCAGTTCGGCGAGGCGCTCCCCGAGCTCCTTCTCGATGTCGTTGACGGCCCGCTCCATGCGCTCGGGGCCCGCGACGTAGTGGGAGGCCGGGAAGACGTACAGCTGCTGGTCGTCGCTGATGATCTCGCCGGTGAGCGGGTGGAGCGTGGACAGGGCCTCGATCTCGTCGCCGAACATCTCGATGCGGACGGCGAGCTCCTCGTAGACCGGGAAGATCTCGATGGTGTCGCCGCGCACCCGGAAGGTGCCGCGGCTGAAGGCCATGTCGTTGCGTGTGTACTGGATGTCCACGAAGCGGCGCAGGAGTTGGTCGCGGTCGATCTCCTCGCCGACCTTGAGGGGGACCATCCGGTCCACGTACTCCTGCGGGGTGCCGAGGCCGTAGATGCAGGAGACCGAGGCGACCACGACGACGTCACGGCGGGTGAGCAGCGAGTTGGTCGCGGAGTGGCGCAGGCGCTCGACCTCCTCGTTGATCGAGGAGTCCTTCTCGATGTAGGTGTCCGACTGCGGGACGTAGGCCTCGGGCTGGTAGTAGTCGTAGTACGAGACGAAGTACTCGACGGCGTTGTTCGGCAGGAGCTCGCGGAATTCGTTCGCCAGCTGGGCGGCCAACGTCTTGTTCGGCGCCATCACCAGGGTGGGGCGCTGGAGCTTCTCGATCATCCACGCGGTGGTGGCGGACTTGCCGGTGCCGGTCGCGCCGAGCAGGACGACGTCCTTCTCGCCGGCTTCGATGCGCCGGGCGAGCTCGGCGATGGCCTGCGGCTGGTCGCCGCTGGGCTGGTAGGGGCTGACGACCTCGAAGGGCGCCACCGTGCGTTCGATGCTGGAAACGGGCCGCATGGAATCCACCGTACGACCCGCCACTGACAACGCGGTCCGATCAGTGGTTCTGCGGGGCTCGGGAGCCTCGGTGGTCCTTGGCGCGGCGGGGCCGCAGCGGCGGGCGGCGGGTCGGGTGCGGGACGGTGGCGTGGGCCGGGACGCCCGGCTTGTGCTCGACGGGGGCACCGGTGGGTTTCCCCATGACCATCTTCGGGTCGAACAGCACGACAGCGCCCGCGAGGAGGAGGAAGGCGAGCGGGCCGACCAGCATCGGCGCGAGCAGGGAGGCGGGCGAGTCGCCCGACGAGGGGGCCCCGGTGCCGTGGAGATGAACGCTGAGGGCGGCCATGCCCGTGTAGTGCATGCCGCTGACGGCGAGACCCATGACCAGGCTCGCGCCCACGCTCCACAGGAAACCTCTGACCTGTCCGGCGGCCCACAGGGCGGCGGTGGCCGCCACCATCGCTATCACGACGGACGCGGAGACGGTGAAGGTGTTGTACTCGAGCCTGCCGTTCAGCTGCATACCGGCCATGCCGAGGTAGTGCATCGACGCGATGCCCAGGCCGGTGATGGTGCCGCCGGTGAACAGCGCCGTTCCGCTGGCCCCTCTGTAGCCGACGATGAAGATCCCGATGCCCACCATGACGATGGCGACGGCCAGGCTCGCGAACGTCATCGGTTTGTCGTAGTGGATCGGCGTCTCCGCGACCGTGAACCCCATCATCGCGACGAAGTGCATGGTCCATATGCCGGAGCCGATGGCCGCCGCGCCCAGGGCGAGCCAGCCCGGGCGCCAGGAATGCGAGACGAGCATCGATCTGGTGGTGCAGCGCAGACCGAGGGCACCGCCGAGGCAGGCCATGAGGTAGGCCACCAGCGGTGTGACGAGTCCGTAGCTGAAACCGTCGATCGTGCCCTGCATACGCGGCTGCCCTTCCCGCCCTCTTACGTCCCGGAACTCCGTGAAATGCGCCCCCTCCCAGGACCGCCCGAGCGGTCAGGGTTGAGGCAGAGAGTAACTCCCACCGCAATGGTCGAACGATTTTCCGGCAAAGAAACACGGGCTTGCCCCAGTTGTGCGGCACAGGTGAGCGGGCCCGGGCAACTCCATTCAATCTGTGGCCATTCTGTACTCCCTCATCGTTGACCCTCTGCTGTCACAGTTGTGCTGTCCGTGATCGTTCGATGCGAGGAGTACGCATGCACGCGCGCGCTGTAGCCGCCACGACGACCGCACTCCTGGGGACCGCCGCTCTTCTGCTTCCCGCCTCCGACGCCCTGGCCGGCACCGAGCCGCCCGCGGTCATCGCCCACCGGGGAGCCTCCGCCTACGCCCCCGAGAACACGCTGGCCGCCGTCGACAAGGCCGCCGACCTGGGCATCAGCTGGGTGGAGAACGATGTCCAGCGCACGAAGGACGGCGAGCTGGTCGTCGTCCACGACGACAACCTCAAGCGCACGACCGATGTGGAGCAGGTCTTCCCCGACCGGGCGCCCTGGAAGGTGAAGGACTTCACCGCCGCCGAGATCGCCCGCCTGGACGCGGGCAGCTGGTTCGATCCCGCGTACGCGGGTGCGCGCGTGCCGACGCTGGAGCAGTTCGCGGACCGCCTGGAGCTGCATCACCAGAAACTGCTGCTGGAGATCAAGAATCCCGATCTGTACCCGGGTATCGAGCGGCAGACCCTCAAGGTCTTGGACGACGCGGGTTGGCTTGATCCGCACCACCTCGCGAGCCGGTTGATCGTGCAGAGCTTCAGCGCCGACAGCATTCGTACCGTCCACAGCCTCAAGCCCGCCGTCAAGACCGGCTTCCTCGGCACGCCGCCCGCGGCCGACCTCGCCGGGTACGCGGCCTTCGCCGACCAGATCAACCCGTCGTACAGCTCCATCTCCAGGCGCTATGTCGCCTCCGTGCACACCTTCACCGGGCCGCACGGCAGGCCGCTGGAGGTCTTCACATGGACCGTGAACGACGCGGACACCGCAAGGCTGGTCGCCGGGTACGGCGTGGACGGCATCATCACCAACAATCCCGACGTGGTGCGGGACACCCTGCCCGAGGAGAACCCTGAGCGGGAGCCGGCGTCCGCTCTCGGGGCGTTGTCAGCGGTGGGTCGTACGGTGGGCGCATGGACAGCCATGGGCAGTACGAGCAGCAGGTCGTGTGGGCCGTCGTCGGTACCGACATCGGTCCACTGATGCTGGCCGCGACCCGCGACGGCCTGGTCAGCGTCGTCTTCCATGCCACGGAGAAGGTGCGCGAGAAGGCACTCGACCGGCTGGCGTCCCGGCTGGGCACCGAGCCGGTCAAGGCACCCGGCTCTGCGTTGCTGGCCGAGGCGATACGCCAGACGGAGGAGTACTTCGCGGGTACGCGGCGCGACTTCGAGCTGCCCCTTGACTGGTCGCTCATCTCCGGCTTCAACCGGGAGGTGCTGCGCGAGCTGGCCGCCGGGGTCCCGTACGGCACCGTCGTCGGGTACGGCGATCTGGCCGGGCGGGTCGGACAGCCGGGTGCCGCCCAGGCGGTGGGCATGGCGATGGGTGCCAATCCGCTGCCCGTGGTGGTGCCCTGTCACCGTGTCGTGGAGAGCGACGGCGGCATCGGTGGGTTCGGGGGCGGGCTGGAGACCAAGCGGAAGCTGCTCGCGCTGGAGGGTGTGCTGCCGGAGCCGCTGTTCTGAGGCTTTCCGGGACTTCGGAGGGTTGGGCAGCGCTCTGCGACCGGGCGTCTTCGGCGGACGCACGGGTTGGGCAGGCGCGACCAGAGGGGGAAACTGCGCCTGTGACGACACTTTTCACCCACTTGTACGCGGCCGGTCCGGTGTGCTCTTCCGGGTCGGCCGGTCCGGCGCGCCGTACGGCCGGTTGTGCGTCGTGACCTCCGTCGAGCGGCAGGTCATCGCCAATGTCACGCCCGACCGGCTTCCGGCCCTGCGGCGCCGTACATCGGCCGTGCTGATCGCGACGCAGATACTGGGCGGGCTGGGTGTCGCCACCGGCATCGCGCTCGCGGCCGTGCTGGCCACGGAGGTCAGTGGCACCGAGTCCCTGTCCGGGCTCGCGCCCACCGCGACCGTCGCCGGTACAGCGGTGCTGTCGATGCCGCTGGCCGCGCTGATGACCGCGCGGGGTCGCCGTCCAGGGCTGGTGCTGGCCTATCTCATCGGCGCGGTGGGTGCCGGTGTCACGGTGGTCGCGGCCGGTGTCGGGAGCTTTCCGTTGTTGCTGTGCGGTATGGCCGCGTTCGGCGCTGCCTCGTCGGCGAATCTGCAGGCGCGGTTCGCGGCCGCCGATCTGGCCGAGCCGGAGCGGCGGGCTCGGGCCATCTCGCTCGTCGTGTGGGCGACGACCATAGGCGCGGTCATCGGCCCGAACATCGCCGCGCCCGCCGGCCGCAGTGTCACAGGCCTCGGGATACCCGCGGCGGCGGGACCGTTCCTGTGGGCGGCCGGGATCTTCCTGATATCCGCGGTCGTGGTGGCCGTACTGCTGCGGCCGGACCCGCTGCTGACGGCGCGGGCGCTCGCACCGGCCGAGGAGCAGTCGCCCGCGGCGCGCTCGCTGCGCGCCGGGCTGGCAGCCGTGGCCTCCTCGTCCCGGGCCCGGCTCGCGGTGGTGACCGTCGCCGTGGCTCACACGGCGATGGTCTCGGTGATGTCGATGACGCCGGTCGACCTCGCGCACCACGGCGCGGGCATCGATCTGATCGGGCTGGTCATCAGCGGGCACATCGCGGGTATGTACGCGTTCGCGCCGCTCATGGGGCGGCTCTCGGACCGGCTGGGGCGGCTGTCCGGGATCGGGCTGTCCGTGGGGCTGCTGGCGTTCGCGGTGTTCCTCGCTGGTACGGCGGGCGGCAGTCACGGACAGACGGCCGTCGGGCTGTTCGTGCTGGGGCTCGGCTGGTCGGCGGGGCTCGTCTCCGGTTCCGCGCTGCTCACGGACTCCGTAGCGCAGCCCGCGCGCGCCGCCGCTCAGGGGCTGTCGGACCTGATCATGAACGCCTCGGCGGGCGTCGGCGGAGCTGTCGCCGGGCTCGTGGTCGCCCGGGCGAGCTACGCCTGGCTGAACTTCACCGCCGCTTGTCTGCTCGTCCCCTTGGCTGCACTGGCACTTTTCACGCGGCTCGGACGACAGGCGCGGGACGTCTCGGCGAACGGTTGAGTTCAGGCCCGGGCCGCTCGGGGCGGGTCAGTCGTAGTGCCGGGCTTCGAAGACGTTGCCGTCGGGATCGCGGAAGTAGAAGCTGCGCTTGGCCTTGCCGCGGGCGCCGAAGGAGTCGTGGGAGATGTCCGACACGGGCGCGCCGCGCTCCTCCAGTCGGGACCGCAGCGCGTCGAAGTCGTCACCGGGCAGGGCCACGCAAACGTGGTTGACCGGGTGGCCGGAGCTGTCGGCGGCGCCGGGAAGCATCTTCATGCGCTCCGCCATGGTGAGCGGCATGAGGTCGAGGATCGTCTCCTCGTTGAGGCGCACGGAGGGGAACGGAACCGCCCCCGCGGAGTATTCGGAGAGCCTGACCGATGCCATGCCGACCGCCTTCTCGTAGAAGTCGGCCGACGCCACCGGGTCGCGCACCCAGAGGACGACATGGTCGAGACGTGCGGTGTTGTCCGTCATACATCCCAGGCTGGTGTCGTCTCCCACAGGCCGCAAGGGTTTGGCCTGGTGCGCAGCCCGCCAGAAATGAGGGAAGACCAACAGACAGGAGGCAGGCGCGTGGTGCTGGTGGTGTCCGAAGAGGTGCGGGAGGCGATTGACGCGCGTCGACCCGTGGTGGCCCTGGAGTCCACGATCATCGCGCACGGGCTGCCGCGCCCGCGCAATCTGCAGGTGGCACTGGAGCTGGAGGACGCCGTACGGCAGGAAGGCGCCGTTCCCGCGACGATCGCCGTGCTGGACGGCCGGCCCCATGTCGGGCTGGGCAAGGAGCAGTTGGAGCGGGTCGCGAACGAGGACGGGATCCGCAAGCTGGGGCACCGGGATCTGCCGCTCGCCGTGGCCTCCGGTGCGAGCGGGGCGACCACGGTGTCGGCGACGGCTCTGCTGGCGGCCCTCGCAGGCGTACGGGTGTTCGCGACGGGTGGGCTCGGCGGTGTGCACCGGGAGTGGACGGTGACGCAGGACGAGTCGGCCGACCTGGGGCTCCTGGCACGCACGAGGATCACGGTGGTGTGTGCCGGCGTGAAGTCGATCCTGGACGTCCCGGCGACCCTGCAGCGGCTGGAGACCCTGGGCGTGGCAGTCGCCGGTTACCGCACGGAGCGCTTCCCCGGCTTCTACCTCTCCGACTCGGGACATCCGGTGGAGTGGACGCTTGGATCGCCGCAGGAGGTGGCCGAGGTGATGCGCGCTCAGGACGCCCTCGGCGGTCCCGAGTCGGCGCTGATTGTCGCCAATCCGGTGCCGGAGGAGGAGCAACTGGATCCCGAACTGCACGCGCGCGTGCTCGCCGACGCGCTGCACGCGTGCGAGGAGCAGGGCGTCACCGGTCAGGCGGTCACTCCGTTCCTGTTGGACTACTTGGTGAGGCACACGGACGGTGCCTCGCTGAGCGCCAATCTCGCGGCGGTGCGCGGCAATGTACGGCTGGCGGGGCGGATCGCGGCAGCGTCGGCCGGGGCGTGAGCGGCACGTGACCGGGACGGGGGCACGCGGAACCGGGCGCGAGGCGGGCGGTCGCGGACCGGGGAACGGGGCAGCCGTGCACAAGCCGGGGAGTGGGACCGCCGTGCACCATCCCGGCAACGCGGCCGCCGTGCACCAGCCGGGCAACGTGGCCGCCGTGCACCAGCCGGGCAACGGCGGTACAGCGCCTGACGGTTCGGGGAGCGCACGGGCCGTCAGCGGTGTCGGCGACGGTGCGCTTCTTGTCGTGGGCGACGTGGTGACGGACGTCATCGCCCGGCACCGGGGTCCGCTCGCCTCGGGTACGGACACGGCCGCGGCCATCCGTACGGTGCCGGGCGGCGCGGGAGCCAACGTGGCCTGCTGGGCCGCGTATTGGGGCTGTGCGGAGGTGCGGTTGCTGGGTCGGGTCGGCGCGGACACAGCCGCATGGCACGAGCGTGAGCTGACCGCCGGCGGAGTACAGCCCTGTCTCGTCGTGGATCCGCAGGCACCGACCGGGACGGTGATCTGTCTGGTCGACACCGGCGCCGCCGCCGAGCGCACCTTCGTCACCGACAGCGGCGCGGCGTTGCGGCTCGAGCCCGGCGACTGGTCGGAGGCGATGCTGGACGGTGTCGCCCGGCTGCATCTCTCGGGCTACCTGCTGTTCTCCGAGCAGGGCCGCGCGCTCGTGGCGGTGGCTGTGGAGTCGGCACGCGCGCGTGGCGTGCCGGTGAGCCTGGATCCGGCGTCGGCGGGGTTCCTCGTGGAACTCGGCGTGGACCGTTTCCTGGCTCTGGTGGAGGGCGTGGACGTCCTGCTGCCGAGCCGCGACGAGGCGTGCCTGCTCACGGGGCTGCCCGACGGGGCGGACGCAGCGGCCAAGCTGAGCCGGCATGTCCCGCTGGTGGTGGCGAAGCAGGGCGCGGACGGCGCTGTGGTCGCCCGGTCGGGCACCGTGAGCGCGCACGTCCCCGCAGTGCCGGCTACGGCGAGGGACACGACGGGCGCGGGCGACTCCTTCACCGGCGCCTTCCTCGCGGCGCTCCTCTCCGGTGCCGGACCGCAGGACGCGGCTCGGGAGGGCTGCCGGGCGGGGGCGCTGGCGGTGGAGCGGGTGGGCGGGAGGCCGCCGCGGCGGGAGTGACGGCCGCTGGTGCGGCGGGCTGCCCACGCATCCCATGCCCGCCCATGCCTCGCAGGCCCGCCCACGCATCCCATGCCCTCTGTCCGCTGTCTACGCCTTGCGCCCCCACGCCGAGATCATCGGGGTCGCGGACAGGTCCATGCCGCCGGCGGTGATGTTGGCGAGGTGGCGGTCGATGTCCCGGTCGGTGGCGATGCCCGCGGTGACGAGCTGATCGCGGATTTCGCGAACGGTGGCGGCTTCCAGGGCGGCACAGGCGGGCGAGGAGACCGGGTAGTACACGTCGGCGACCACCCGGCGCAGCCCGGCCGCACGGAGCAGGCGCGGGAGTCTGCGACCGAAGGAGAGGTCGGCGCCGCGCTCGGCGAGGTGGGCGTGGACGCCGTCGCGGAGGCGGTTGGCCAGTTGCTGTTCGGGGCCGTACTCGTCGGGGCAGAGCTGGGGCTGCAGGAGGGGGTCGGCGTCCTCGACCAGGAGCCGGCCGCCCGGGCGCAGGGCCTTGATCATCGACCGCAACGCCCGTTCGCTGTCCGGCACATGAGAGAGGACGACCCGGGCGTGCACCAGGTCGAACTCCTCCCCCGGCGGCTCCTCGACGCCCACGTCGTGCACTCGGACCTCGACCGGTGGGCGAGCGGCCGGGGCGAGCCGTGAGGTGTCGAGGTCGGTCGCGACCACCTTTCCGGTCGGGCCGACCTTCTTGGCCAGCCAGGAGACCACCGAGGTGCCGCCGGCGCCCACCTCCCAGCAGCGCCAGCCGGGTCCGATGCCGAACCCTTCGAGGTACCGGAACGTCGTGGGATCGAAGAGAGGGCCCAGTGCGTCGCAGTGCTCGCCCGCCTCGGCCTGCCGGTTGTGGAGGAGATTCCGGTCGGTTCGCATCATGCCGAGATCATCCCATTTGTCTTGTTTGCCGGGAGTGGTCGACGCTCGGTGGGACGGCCCCGAATTCCACCCGCCCGCCCCCGTTCCGGCCATGCGCACCACCCCGCACACCACGCTTCGCGCCCAACGGACCCATTCCGTACGGAGACCTGGGCAGAATCCCTTCATCCACAGGCGGGAACAAAGCGGAATCCGCTGTTCCCACAGGCTTACCCGCAGCTCACCCCCACCTGGCAAACTGGCCAGCCAGGGCGCAGAAATGCGGCGCGAGGATCCACGCAAGGAGATCCAGATGTCCATGGCAGGGAATCTGCGGAAGGTCACGGGCCTCGACAAGGTCGGCAGCCTCCGCAAGGTGGCACGGCTGGCTCGACGGCGCCCGCGTGTCGACCTCAGCCACCCCGCCAGGTCCCCGCTGGGCTCCTCCGTGGTGAACTGCGTGACGTACCGGGACGGCGTGCGGGTCCAGGAGAACGGCGACCTGGTGGACGTCGTGCAGCGAGTACGCAAACGCGGGGCCGGGTTCGTCTGGCTGGGCCTCCACGAACCCACGGACCAGGAGTTCGCGGGCATCGCCGAGTTGTTCGCCCTGCATCCACTGGCGGTCGAGGACGCGGTGGAGGCGCATCAGCGACCGAAGCTGGAGCGCTACGACGAGACGCTGTTCGCCGTGTTCAAGACGGTCTGCTACGTCGAGCACGAGCAGCTCACGGCGACGAGCGAGGTCGTGAACACCGGCGAGATCATGGTGTTCGTCGGCCAGGACTTCGTGATCACGGTGCGGCACGGGCGGCACGGCTCACTGGGCCCGCTGCGCGAGGAACTGGAGTCGAACCCCGAGCAGCTCGCCAAGGGGCCGGCGGCGGTGCTGCACGCGATCGCGGACCACGTGGTCGACGACTACCTGAGCGTCACCGACTCGGTGCAGGAGGACATCGACGAGGTGGAGACGGATGTGTTCGCGGAGAACGGCGCGCGGGCCGACCCGGGGCGGATCTACCAGCTCAAGCGGGAACTCCTGGAGCTGAAGCGGGCCGTGGTTCCGCTGAGCCGTCCGCTCGAGAACCTGGCCACACTGCCGATCCGGGTGGTGGAGCCGGAGATACAGGCCTACTTCCGCGACGTGTCCGACCATCTGCTGCGGGCCAAGGAGCAGATATTCGCCTTCGACGAACTGCTGAACTCGATCCTGCAGGCGCACCTGGCGCAGGTCACCGTCGCGCAGAACGAGGACATGCGGAAGATCACGGCCTGGGCCGCGATCATCGCCGTGCCGACGATGGTGTGCGGGGTGTACGGAATGAACTTCGACTACATGCCGGAGTTGCGCTGGACGTTCGGCTACCCGCTGGTCATAGTCGTGATATCCGTCGCGTGCGTGGTTCTGTACCGCGGCTTCCGGCGCAACGGATGGCTCTGACGGTTCTCCGGCCGACTCCGGTGCGTCCCCGCCCGGCACGGCCGGCCGGACGGGGACGACACAGGGGGTGAAGGTGGAGCGTTCGCCGGGTCAGCGCCTCTTCTGCGCCCCGGACGTGGCGTAGACGCTCTCGGCCCAGTGGGCGATCTGACCCTCCGACAGATGACGGGCCAGATCGGCCTCGCTGATCATGCCGACCAGGCGCTTGTCGTCGATGACGGGAAGCCGGCGGATCTGGTGCTCCTTCATCTCCCGGAGCACGTCACTGATGTCGGCGTTCGCGTCGATCCAGCGCGGGGTGCCCTGCGCCATCTCACCTGCGGTGACCTTGCTCGGGTCATGACCCACGGCCACGCAGCCGATGACGATGTCGCGGTCGGTCAGGATGCCGCAGAGCCGTTCGTTCTCGTCGCTGATGGGCAGAGCTCCGACGCCCAGCTCGCGCATGAGCTGGGCGGCGCGGTCCAGGGTCTCGTGGGCGGGGATCCACTGGGCGCCGCGGTGCATGATGTCTCCGGCAGTGGTCATTGGAGTACCTCCCGATGCCGGACGGCCGGCGCGGCGCCGGACGCACCGCTAGTCCCGGCGCCCTTCATTCTCGCCGCGCTGTCCGATGCATGCACCCGGAACCGAACGGCGCGGCCGCCGGCGGCAGGCGGTGATCAGGCCGAGAAGCGGACGATCTTCCGCGGGACGACACGGACGATCACCCGGGTCTCGTCGTCCTTCTCGGCGGGCGGGTCGATGCCGAGGTACTTGCGCGAGAGCTCGAACGGGAGCCGCTTGGCCTCGTCCGGGACGATCTCGGCGGTGCCGCGGATCTCGACCGAGGTGTAGGGGTTGGCGAGGTCGTAGACCGAGAGGCTGACGCGGGGGTCGCGGCGGAGGTTGCGCACCTTCTGGCGGGTGTCGACGGAGGAGAAGAGCACGGTGTCGCCCTCGCGCTTGAACCAGACCACCGAGTTCTGCGGGGCGCCGTCGGGGCCGAGGGTGGCCACGCCGGCGAAGTTCTTGCCGTCGAGCAGGGAGCGGAGGGAGTCGTCGAAGAGGGGGTCGCCGGAGGAGGTCGGATCACTCGTGGAGGTCGTCATGACAGCAGGGTAATTAAATGCACGTGCATACAAAAGCGGTTTGCCGGATCCCGCTCAGCCGCGCCACGCCGGGTGCCGCGGGTCGTCGGCCCGCACCAGGACATCCGCGGTGCCGGCCGGGTCGGTTTCGTGGTCGTAGCGCTCGAAGGCGGGGAGGGTCCAGTGATCGGCCTCGGGAGTACGGCGACGCAGGGCGCCGGGTGAGAGGAGGAGGTGGACGGTCAGGTCGAAGGGAAACCAGTGGCGCAACAGGAAGGGGCCGTGCAGCAACAGGACGCCGCCGGGCGGGAGTTGGACGTAGGGACTGCGGGTGGCTCGGTCGGTGACCGGGTCCCACAGGTCGGGCAGGACGCGGCCGTCGCCGCCGGATTCGAGAGGGCCGAAGACCTCGCGCCACAGGGCACCGGTGTCGAACCAGCCGTCGTAGTAGGCATCCACGTCCTGGTGGCCGTACTCCAGCCGGACCGAGGCGGGGCGCAGGAAGCCCTCCGCGCCGACGGCGAGCGAGCGGCGGCCGCGTATGCGCAGCGCCTCGCCCACCCGCTCGGCGAGGTCTCCCGGGCGGGCCGCCGGGGCACCGTCGAAGGCGACGCGCGGCCAGGGGCTGCCGTCGGCCGGCTTCAGGTCGAGCAGCCGCTCGGCCAAGAGGTCGCCGAGCCGGTCCCAGGTGATCGCTTCGAGTCGCACAGGGCCCATGATGCGACAGGGGGTGGTCGGGGTGGCGTGGGGTTCGGGGTTCGGGATGCGGATTGCGGCGTGCGGGTGTGGGGTCGGGTAGTTCCCCGGACCCGCCCGGAGGGGAATGAACCCGGTATGGCGTCCCTCGCAACTCCCCCGCCCCGCACCGGCCTTCTGGTGATTCAGCCCCTCAAGCGGCGGCACTGTGCGGAGTGTCATGGGGGGCCGTTGCAGATGCTCGTGCTGGAGGACGGGGCGCCGCGGTGTCTCGACTGTGCGGATCTCGGGCACCTGGTGTTCCTGCCGCGCGGCGACACGGCGTTGACGCGTCGGTCGAGGGAGGAGAGTGCGCTGTCGGCGGTGGTCGTGCGGTTCAACCGGCGCGCAGGCCGTTACGAGCGGCAGGGCGTGCTCGTCGAGGAGGCGGGGCTCGCCCGGGCCGAGCAGCGGTGTCTGGCGGACGGCGAGGCTCGACGGCGGCGCCGGATGCGGGACGCCCGGCGACGGGCGCGGGAGGACGTGCGGTTTGCGGAGGCGTTCGCGGCGGAGATACGGCGGCTGTTCCCGGGATGCCCGGTGGAGCGGGCGCGGGACATCGCCGGGCATGCGTCGGCGCGGGGCAGCGGGCGGGTGGGGCGGAGTGCGGCGGGGCGTGCGCTGTCCGAGGGGGCGGTGACGTCGGCGGTCGTGGCCTCCGTGCGGCATCTGGACACGCCGTACGACCAGTTGCTGATGAGCGGGGTGGCACGGCACGAGGCTCGGCGGCGGATCATGGCGGCGGTGGAGACGACGTTGCGGAGGTGGCGGGCCGAGGTGTCGGAGGCCGGCTGACGGTGATCCCCTTCGGTCGAGGGAGTCGGCGACAGCCGATTCCGACGGGCACCGCCCGGGCAGGGGCGCGCACAGCAATCGGACACGCCGGGCAGGGAAGGCATGCCGGGCAGGGAAGGCACGCGGCCACCACCGGACCCGCTCCCACGACCCACGGCGCCGTTCCTCAAGGCGCGACATCTGTCCGTCGGCCTGCTGGACGTTCGCGTATGTGCTCGCGCCGCTCGGCCATGGTGACCGTTCTCGTACAGGATTTCACTTGAGGTGACAGATGGGCCGGGCCGGGAATGATCTCGGCGGGACACGGGGAGTTGACGTTGACATGATCGATGGGCCGTACTTCGTACTCGTCGTGATCGGCGTGGTCGGGACCGGTCTCGTGGCCGGGGTCTTCTGCGCGTTCTCGACCTTTGTCATGCGTGGGCTGGCCGCACTGCCGCCGGCGCAGGGCGTCGCCGCGATGAAGGCGATCAATGTGACGGCGTTGGCGCCGGCGTTCATGCTGGTGTTCCTCGGGACGGCGGTGCTGTGCGCGGTGATCGCCGTGGTGACGTTCGTGCTCTGGCCGGACGAGGGGCTGGTGGAGTTGCTGCTGGGCAGCGGGCTGTATCTGTTCGGCTCGTTCGGGGTGACCATGGTGGCGAACGTGCCCCGCAACGACACGCTGCTCAAGCTCGACGCGGGCACTCCGGAGGCGGCCGACTACTGGCCGACGTATGTGCGCCAGTGGACGGCGTGGAACCACGTCCGCATGGTCGCCTCGGCCGCCGCGACGGTGGCGTACGCCCTCGCCCTCAGCTGACCCACACCGACTTGTGCGGGCCGGAGAAAGCGCTGTCCCCACCCTGCGCACGCGGCCGGTGGGACGTATCGTTGCCGGAAGAGTGCTGGAAGAGTGCCGGACGAGCGCCGGCAGGGTGTCGCTCGATGACGAACGGCTCCGACACGGCACACGCGCACATGAGGAAGACGGCCATGGCCGATCCCAAGGGTTTCATGACCACCCCCCGCCAGGACTGGCCGCGCCGGCCCGTCGAGGAGCGGGTCAAGGACTGGGACGAGGTGTACGTCCCCGGGGCACTGCTGCCGATCATCAGCAAGCAGGCCGACCGTTGCATGGACTGCGGCATACCGTTCTGCCACGACGCCTGCCCGCTGGGCAATCTGATCCCCGAGTGGAACGACCTGGTGTCGCGGGAGGACTGGCGGGCGGCGGCGGATCGGCTGCACGCGACCAACAACTTCCCCGAGTTCACCGGGCGGTTGTGTCCGGCGCCCTGCGAGGCCGGGTGCGTGCTCGCGATCAATCAGCCGGCCGTCACCATCAAGAACGTCGAGTGCGCCATCGCGGACCGGGCCTGGGAGGAGGGGTTCGCGCCGCCGAAGCCCCCGGACCGGCTGTCCGGGCGGACGGTCGCGGTGATCGGGTCGGGGCCCACCGGGCTCGCGGCGGCGCAGCAGTTGACGCGGGCGGGGCACACGGTCGCCGTGTACGAGAAGGACGACCGGATCGGCGGGCTGATGCGGTACGGCATCCCTGAGTTCAAGATGGAGAAGCACCATCTGGAGCGCCGGATCGAGCAGATGACGGCCGAGGGGACCAAGTTCCGTACGTCGACGGCGGTCGGGCGGGACATCGGGGCGGCCGAGCTGCGGTCGCGCTACGACGCCGTGGTGATCGCCACCGGGGCCACGGCCTGGCGTGAACTTCCCGTACCGGGGCGGGAGTTGAGCGGTATCGAGCAGGCGATGCAGTATCTGCCGCTGGCCAACCGGGTACGCGAGGGAGATCTGGAGACGTCCCCCATGTCCGCCGCCGGGAAGCATGTCGTCATCGTCGGCGGTGGGGACACGGGGGCCGACTGTCTGGGCACGGCCGTACGGGATGGCGCCGCGTCCGTGACCCAGCTGGACATCTACGCCCAGCCGGATGCCGAGCGGGACGAGGACACCGAGCCCTGGCCGACGTACCCGAAGATCTACCGGCTGTCGGCCGCGCACGAGGAGGCGCGCGATCTGGAGACGGCGCCGGCGGCGGACGCGGACGCGCGGCTGTTCGCGGCGTCCACGCTCCGCTTCACCGGTGACGCCGACGGGCACGTACGGTCGCTGCACCTGACTGAGGTGGACGCCCGGCGCCGCCCGCTGCCGGGCACCGGGCGGACGCTGCCGGCCGACCTCGTACTGCTCGCCCTCGGCTTCTCCGGGCCCGACCGGGAGGACGGGCTGATCGACCAGTTGGGGCTGGACCTGCAGCCTCGCGGCACGATCGCGCGGGATGCCGGGTTCGCGACGAACGCGCCCGGGGTGTTCGCCGCGGGGGATGCCGCCCGGGGACAGTCACTCATCGTGTGGGCGATCGCGGAGGGGCGGGCTGTGGCGGCGGCCGTCGATCGTTATCTGACGGGGAGTTCCAGGCTGCCCTCGCCGATCTCGCCGTACGACCGGCCCATGACCGTTTGAGAGCACGAACGACAGCCCCTCCCCTGCCCTCCCCCTACCGCCGCTCGTCCGTCCCCGCCACCTTCCCCGTCGCCAACGCCACCCTGTTCCACGTGTTGATCGTCATGATCAGGGCGAGGACGTGCGCCAGTTCCGCGTCGTCGAAGTGGGCCGCCGCCCGGGCGTAGACCTCGTCCGGGACGCCGCCGTCGGACACCAGGGTCACCGCCTCCGTCAGGGCCAGGGCCGCCTGCTCCTTCTCGGTGAAGAAGTGACGGGCCTCGCGCCAGACGGCGACCATGTGCAGCCGGTCCTCGCTCTCGCCGGCCTTGCGGGCGTCGTTGGTGTGCATGTGGAGGCAGTAGGCGCAGTGGTTGAGGTGCGAGGCGCGGATCTGGATCAGTTCGACCAGGGCCGGGTCGAGGCCCTCTCGGGCGGCGGCGTCGAAGCCGATGATGGCGCGGAAGACCTTGGGCGCGGCCTTCGCGAAGTCCAGGCGGGTCCGCGCGGCCTCGGCGGCGGCGATGGACGCCGCGGAGGCGGGGGTGCCTGCGGCCGTGGTGTCGATGGTCGTGGTGTCGATGGTCGTGGTGTCGATCGTGTGCGTCGTCATGTCCCTCAACCTATGGGTCGGAAAGACCGGCTGTAGGGTGCATTTCCATGGCGAAATCGTGGGTCAATTCCGCGGAGCGGATCGGTGCCGACCTGCATCTGGAGCTGTCCGGACCGGGCGGGCGGCGGGCCGCGTTGACGCGTGCCCTGCGCGACGCCGTGCGCAGTGGGCGGCTCGCGCCGGGCACCCGGCTGCCGCCGTACCGTTCGCTCGCCGCCGACCTCGGGGTCGCCCGCAACACGGTGGCCGACGCGTATGCGGAACTGGTCGCCGAGGGCTGGCTCACCGCCCGGCAGGGGGCGGGGACGAGGGTGGCCGAGCGTGCCGAGCCGCTGCGGCCCGCCGAGCGGGTGGCCCCGAGGTCACCCCGGACACCTCCACGCGCGCGTGGACCTCGGCACGACCTGCGGCAGGGCACTCCGGACGTGTCGGCGTTCCCGCGCGCGGCCTGGCTGGCCTCCTACCGGCGGGCCCTCCAACAGGCGCCGAACGAGGTCTTCGGGCCCGGGGATCCCGCCGGACGCGTCGAACTGCGGGAGGCGCTCACCGAGTATCTGGCACGCGCGCGTGGTGTACGCACCGAACCGGGCCGCATCGTGATCTGCTCCGGGTTCGCGCACGCCCTACGGCTCCTGTTCGCCCAGGACACGGGCAGCGGCACGGGCACGGGCACGGGCAAGGACAGTGGCGCGGGCAGGGGCGGGAGTCGTGGCGTGCTGCGTGGGCCGCTGGCCGTCGAGGCGTACGGGCTCGGCTTCCACCGGGAACTCCTCGCCGCCGCGGGCGTACGGACCGTCCCGCTCCCCCTCGACGAGGACGGCGCACGCGTCGACCGGCTGACGCGCGAGCGGGCCGTGCTGCTCACACCGGCGCACCAGTTCCCGACCGGCGGCCCGCTGCACCCCGAGCGCCGCGCCGCCGTGATCGACTGGGCACGCGCGCGTGGGGGCGTGATCCTGGAGGACGACTACGACGGCGAGTTCCGTTACGACCGCAAGCCCGTCGGCGCCGTCCAGGGCCTGGATCCCGAGCGGGTGATCTTCATCGGCTCGGTCAGCAAGAGCCTGTCGCCGGCGGTGCGGCTCGGATGGATGGTGCTGCCGGAGCGGTACGTCGACGCCGTGCTCGCGGCCAAGGGCGAGCGCGAGGCCTGGGCGAGCGTTCTCGACCAGCTCAGCCTCGCCGACTTCATCGTCTCCGGGGCGTACGACCGTCACGTACGGCGCATGCGGCAGCGCTACCGGAGCCGCCGCGACCGCCTCGTCACCGCGCTCGCCGAGCAGGCTCCGCACATCGACGTCACGGGCGTCGCCGCCGGACTGCACGCGGTGCTGCGGCTGCCGCCCGGCACCGAGCGGTCCACCGTCAAGGCGGCGACCTGGCAGGGCATCGCCCTGGACGGCCTCGCCGAGTTCCGCCACCCGGAGGCCACGGGGTCGGACATGCCGGTCCGCGACGGCCTCGTCGTCGGCTGCGCCACCCCCTCGGAGCATGCGTACGGGGCGGCACTGGAGGCGCTGTGCGGGGTGCTGCCGCCCGGTGAGGAGCGGGGATCGGACGGCGGGTGAGGACCGGGCGCCGACCGGGCGCCAAACCAGTCGCCCCCTCCCGGCATACTGCCGCATTCGTATTTGTTCTCCCATCTGTCCGACATCTGTCCGAAAAGTGACTTCTGGGCTACATGCAGGCGAACAGGAGTGGGATCATCGGAGCAGGAGGCGTGCTGTCGTCGCACCCGGACCCGGGCCGGTAGCGGCTCGCCCCCATCCTTCGTTCCGTCGTCAGGCGCAGGGCCACCCCCGCGCGTCCCCCCTGTTGGCGGTCGGTCCTGGAGGGTGTTCGATGACGACGATCGACGAATGTCATGGAGAAGGTGCCCGCGACAGGGAAGTGCACCGCGGTGACGTCGCCCCCGGCCAGGCCGTCGAGGAGTACGGCCCGGCCCTCGTCCCGCTGGACCGGCCCGGCGCGGCACTCCCACGGCTGACGGGGTCCAAGGCCGCGAACCTCGCCCGCGCGGCCCGCGCCGGACTGCCCGTACTGCCCGGGTTCGTGATCCCACACCGTGCGGGCGGCGACCTGGTCGCCCTGCGGCGCGCCTGGGACGAGCTCTCCCACGGCGGCACCCGCCCGCTCGTGGTGCGGTCCTCCTCGCCACACGAGGACACCGAGGAATCCTCCCTGGCGGGCCAGTTCACCTCGGTGCTCGACGTACGCGGCTGGCGGGCCTTTCGTACGGCCGTACAGACCGTGCTCGACTCGGCGCACCGGGCCGACGGGTCCACGGCGCCGATGGCGGTGCTGGTGCAGCCCATGCTCGCGGCGCGGGTCGGCGGGGTGATGTTCGGCGCCGACCCGGTCGAGGGGCGGGCCGACCGGCTGCTGGTCAGCGCGGTGCGCGGCGGGCCGGACAGTCTGGTCAGCGGGGCGCGGGCCGGTACCGACTACTGGCTGAGCGCACGCGGACGGCTGGTGCGGACGGAGGCTTCGGGGGATCACCGCGCCGCGTCTTCGGACGAGCCGTGGCCGGCGTCCACGGAGTCTTCGGAGGGCCCGCGGAGGAGGCCTTCCAGAGATCCGCAAGGCGTGTCCTGGGCGAACCCGCACGCCACCCCCTCGAAAGCCCTGTCCGAAAATCCACATCCCGCATCCGCGGAGAGCGGCCCCTTGCTCACGCGCGCCCAGCTGTTCCGCCTGGCGCGGCTCGCGCGGCAGGTCCGGCGGGTCTTCGACGGGCCGCAGGACGTGGAGTTCGGGTTCGACGCGGACGGTCGGCTGTGGCTGTTCCAGAGCCGACCGATCACGGCGATGGCGGCGCGGCCGGGCCGCGGTGCGCGGCTGCTCGGGCCGGGCCCGGTGGCGGAGACGCTGCCGGAGCAGCTGGCGCCGCTGGAGGAGGACCTGTGGGTCGCGCCGATGGCCCGGGGGCTCGCGGCCGCGCTCGACATCGGCGGCACCGCGCCGCGCCGGCTGCTGAAGTCGGTGCCCATGGTCACCACGGTCGCCGGACGCGCCGCCGCCGACCTGCGTCTCCTCGGCGCCGTGCCGCCGCGGCACCGGTGGCTCGCGTTGCTCAACCCGGCGCCGGGGGCGCGTCGGCTCGTCGCGGCCTGGCGGGTGGGGCGCCTCGTGTCCTCCCTGCCCGGGCTGGCGACCGATCTCGTCGCCGACGTCGACCGCCGCCTCGCCGAGATCCCGTCACCCAGCGGCCTCTCCGCTTCCGCCCTGGCCGCGGAGCTCCGCTGGACCCGACGGGCCCTGGTCTCCCTGCACGCCCAGGAGGCCCTCGCGGGCGCCCTCCTCGACGAACCGCCCAAGAGCCGCACAGCGGCAGGCACGGCACTCGCCACCCTTGCCGAGGCCCGCGCCCAGGGCATACCCGACGACCAACTGGTCGCCACGGACCCCGTGATCCTGGCCCTCACCGCCCCCAGCCTGCGGGAACGAGGGCGACCGCCGGGCGCTACGGCGGCACCGTCGACGACACCGGCCACGGTGCCCGACCCGACCCGCCCCACAGCGATCGGCCGAGCAGCGCAAGAACCGGGACAACCGGCACCACGGCCTCAGGCGGCCCAGCCGGCCGACGCCACCCCCGCCCCCGAGCCGACTCGCGTCCGGAGGGCCAACGGCACCGCCCGCCCCGAAGCGGCACCGCCCCCGCCCCTCCACACCCCGCCCACGGGCAACGGCGGCCGCACGCCCTCTCCGCGCCTGCCGACCCTCGAGCCGGCACGGCGCCCCACGCCGGGCACCGCGACCACCCCGACCGGCACCACCCGCACCTCCACCCCCACCAGCGCGGCCTTCGCCGCCTACGCAGCCCCGTTCACGAGGGCCACTCAGGCCGCTCCCCCCACTTCCCGCACTTCCCCCACTTCCCGCACTTCCCGCACTGAAGCCGTCACCCTCCCCCACCCCCTGCCGACCCCACCCGCCCGCACAACCCCCCTCCCCACCCGCGAATCCCTCCGCCTACGCATCCGCTGGGTGCAGGAGCTCCAGGTCCGGCTTGTGCGGGACGTCGCGCGGCGGCTGGGGATCGGCGTGGAGCGCGTCGGGCTGTTGCGGTGGGCGGAGCTGGCCGCCGTGCTGGCCGGCGAGGCCCTGCCCGGCGACCTGCACGCGCGCGTGCCGCAGGCCGAGTCGCCGCCACTGCCGGACGCCTTCCGGCTCGCGGACGGTCAGGTCGTCGTCACCGAGCGCACCGCCGGCCGGGGCGACGGCGTGCGGGGCGTGTCCGCCGGGCGGGGCGTCGGGACCGTGTGGGACGGGACGGGCACCAGGCCGACGGACGCCGTACTGGTCGTGCGCACCCTGGACCCCGCGCTCGCCCCGCTGCTGCCGGACCTCGCCGGCCTGGTCGCCCAGACCGGCAGCCCGTTGTCCCATCTGGCCGTCCTGGCACGGGAGTTCGGGATCCCCGCGGTCGTCGGCGCCACCGACGCCGTACGCCGTTTCCCGCCCGGCTCCCGGCTCACCGTCGACGGGACGGCAGGTGACGTACGACAGGGGGACGCGCCATGAGAAGGATCGCGTACGTCTTCGGAGCGCTGGCCGCCGCCGGCGCGGGCACCTATCTCATCGTCTACCTGTACCGCTGGCAGTGGCAGCGGGCGATGATCTGCGGGGTGTTGCTGCTGGTGGTCGAGGTGATGCTGTTCGGCCTGGTGACGCTGGGGCGGCTGAACCGGATCGAGGAGCGGCTGCGCGACACCGACCGGCGGCAGCGCGAGCTGGACGCCCGCCAGGAGGACGTACTGGCGCGGCTGCGGGAGCCGGCCGCGGCGAGCGAGGAGAAGCGGTTCCGGTGGCTGGACGACCCGGCGGACCGGACGTACGTCTTCGTGCCGGTCCTCATGGTCGCCGGCGTGGTGCTGTCCGGGCTCGCCTGGGTGGTGCAGAAGGTCGCGGCGGCCACGGCCAGACCCGCCGAGCGACGCCTGGCCGGACGGCTGGCGGTCCTCGCCGCACCGGATCCTGGGGCACCCGGCGACCTGGACGACCTGCCGCCGCCGGGCTCCGGGTCCTCCCGGGGCCGTACCGCACGCGTGACCACCGTCGGCATTCTTGCCGCCGCGCTGCTCGCCGCGCTGATCGTGGGGCTCGCCGACCTCACCCAGACCAGGGCCGAGGGGTCCAACGAGAACGAGGCGACCTCGGTCGTCGTCCAGGTCGATCTGCGAGGCCCGGACCTGACATCGGACCGGAAGGCCTTGGCCGCGCAGCAGATCTGGGAGAGCTGCCGTGACTCCACGGCCGTACCGCTGCGCCACGCCACCCTGGGCGACCTGGGGGACGGCATGTTCGCCGGGGTCGTACGGCCCGCGCTCACCGAGCACGACCTGATGCGACTGCGCGGCTGCCTGGAGGACGCGACCCTGGAGCGCGCCCACCTCACGGTGATCGCCGTGGGCGACGCGGAGCCGAGCGACGAGTGACCGTGACCGTGACCGAATGACGGTGACCGGATGGCCTGCCTGCCGGGCGCCCCGCCTGCTCTACGACCGAACATGACAAGTGAGATGTATTGCACAAAAACGGACTTAACACCCAGTTGATCACAGACCCGGGCTACCATTGCCATTCGCGCCCTCGTCCCCTAGTCCCCCGGGTCGCCCATGGCTGTTCTCACCGCTACCCTGCCCCGCCCTGCCCTCCGCAAGCGCCCGCTGTCCCGGCGCGCCATGCGGCTCCTCATCGGGCTCCTCATCGGCTATCTCGTCCTGTGGGCAGCCGGCGCGGGCAGCATTCTCGGCCTGTCGTACCTGGCCCGCGAGGGGACCCCGGCACCCGTCGGCACCCACGCCATCCAGGGCGTGAACCACTTCCAGCCCGTGGACACCGACGGCCGGCTGTGGCGCGGCTCCGCGCCCTCCCCCGCCGGTTACCGGGCACTGGCGAGCATGGGCATCACCACCGTCGTCGACCTGCGCGCCGAGCGCATGAGCGCGACCGAGCTCGCCGAGCCGGGCGAGGCCGGGCTGAAGGCCGTACGCCTGCCGATCCGCGACGGTCAGACGCCGTCGCCCAACCAGGTGCAGCGCTTCCTCGACACCGTCGCCTCGGCGTCCGGCCCGGTTTTCGTGCACTGTGGCGCGGGTGTCGGCCGTACGGGCGCGATGGTCGCGGCGTACCTCGTGGAGACCGGTGAGGAGTCGCCGTCGCAGGCGGTCCGGCGCAACCTCGCGGTCGGACCGCCGTCGATCGAGCAGATCTACTACGGGCTGAACCTCAGCCCGGCCAAGGCGGAGCAGCCCCCGCTGCCGGTGGTCCTCCTCAGCCGCCTGGTGGACGCTCCGCGGCGCATGATGTCGTACCTGTAAGGCACCTGATGACGTACCTGTAAGGCACGTGCGAGGCCGTTGACACCGACGCCGTACGGCTACGGCTTGCGCCCCACCGCCCCGTACCCGGGAATGACCCCGTCGTCCTGCCCGGGTACCGGTTCCCCCAGCTCGGGGTGCCAGTGGTGGGGCACTGCCACGCCGGGCTCGACGAGTTCGAGACCGTCGAAGAAGCGGCTGAACTCCTCGCGGGAACGCAGGGCCAGCGTGACGCCGGCCGCCTTGAGCTTCTCGGTCGCCGCCTTGGACTCCTCCGGAGTGAAGTCGGCGCTCGCGTGGCTCATCACCAGGTAGCTGCCGGAGGGGAGTTCCGACAGCAGCCGGCGGACCAGTTCGTGCGCGCCGTCCTCGTCGGAGACGAAGTGCAGCAGCGCGACGAGGGAGAGGGCCACCGGCCGGCCGAAGTCCAGGACCTGCTTGGCGCCTTCGATGATGGCGTCGGGGTCGCGGACGTCGGCCTGCAGATACTCCGTGACCCCCTCGTCGGTGCCGCGCAGCAGGGCCGCCGCGTGCGCGAGCACGATGGGGTCGTTGTCGCAGTAGACCACGCGCGCGTCCGGCGCGATCCGCTGGGCGACCTGATGGAGGTTCGGCTCGGTCGGGATGCCGGTGCCGATGTCCAGGAACTGCCGTACGCCCTGCTGGGCGAGCCAGCCGGTGGCACGGTGCATGAAGGCCCGGTTGACCCGCGCCATCACCGGGACGCGCGGGTCGAGGGCGAGCATCTGCTGCCCCATGGCCTCGTCGACCGGGTAGTTGTCCTTGCCGCCGAGATACCAGTCGTACATCCGCGCGGGGTGCGGCTTAGTGGTGTCGATCTCCACGGAACGGTTCCGCCCGGTCATGACGAACTCCATAAGGGTCTGCGGTAGAAGGTGTTCAACTCAGCACCAAAATAAGGGAATTGAAAAACAAGGGCAGCGACTGATCAACAAGGTCAGGACAGCAGGAAGTCCGCCTCCCCCGCCTTGGCGCCCTCGATGAACGCGGTCATCTCGTCCGTGGTGTAGATCAGCGCCGGCCCGTCCGGGTCGGTGGACTGACGGACGGCGATCCGGCCGTCGGCGAGCTTCATCGCCTCCAGGCAGTTTCCTCCGTTCCCCCCGCTCCACGGCTTGTGCCAGCCTTCGCTGCCCAAGTCCCGCGCGGGCATGCCGTTGTAGACGCGTATGCGCGGCTTGATGCGATCCATTCACAGCTCCTTGCGGAGATCCCGCAGGATCTCCTTCGTGCGATGTGCCGTAGCGGCCTGCGCCGCCATGCGGTCCATGACCTCGAGGTGGGCCGCCACCTCGGTACGCGCGTCGAGGTAGACGGCGCCGGTCAGGTACTCGCTGTAGACCATGTCCGGCAGTTCGGGCATGGCGAATCGGAACAGCACGAAGGGCCCGTACGTGCCGGGGTGCGGCCCGTTCGCGAACGGGGCCACCTGCAGCGTCACGTTGGGCATCTTCGTGGCCTCGAGCAGCCTGTCGATCTGGGCACGCATCACCTCCGGGCCGCCGACCGGGCGGCGCAGCACGGTCTCGTCCATCACGACCCACAGCCGGGGCGCGTCCTCACGGGTGAGTAGTCGCTGGCGCTGCATGCGCAGGGCGACATGACGCTCGATGTCGTCGGGGCTGGTCTGGCCGATGGCGCCCGACCTCAGCACTCCGCGCGCGTAGTCCTCGGTCTGCAACAGGCCGGGCACGAAGTGGGGTTCGTACGACCGGATGAGGCCGGCGGCGCCCTCCAGGCTGACGTACATCGAGAACCAGCCGGGCAGGATGTCGTGGAACCGCTGCCACCATCCGGGCTTGTTGGCCTCCTCGGCCAGTTGCACGAAGGCGTCGGCCTCGTCGTCGGCGATGCCGTAGGCCTTCAGGAGCATTTGGAGGTACGGGATCTTGAGCGTGACCTCGGCCATCTCCATACGGCGGACCGTGGCGGGGGCGACGCGGAGGATGCGGGCGGCCTCCTCGCGCTTGAGTCCGGCGCGTTCCCTCAGGTCCAGCAGGCGCCGACCGAGGACGACCTGACCGACCGTCGGCGCGGATCGCGGCTCGCTCACGCCCCACCTCCACGATGAATCCCGACCCGACCGGCTTGGTTCTGCCTGTTCCTGCTGTTCCTGCTGTTCCTGTTGGTCCTGTTGTTGCCGCTCGCTACTGCCCGTTACTGCTCATCCCTGCCCATTACCGGCAGATCGGCTCAATCCTGACAGGCGGACGGCGCCATTCGAAGACCTTTTCGAAGATCTCGGTGGATCTTCGGCGATCCCAACTGGCGCCGTTCGACGTGCTGTTGCGAGCAGTGTGCCACGGCCTTCCAGAGAGTCACACAGCACTCTGCATTTTTCAGAGTGACACTTGCCAAGTGTTCACGGCGGGGCGATAGTGGCAAGCGTGATTCCGTCCCCGCCCTTAGGAACAGACGCCGCCGAAGTCCCCCACGACCTCGGTACCGCCCCGGCGGTCGGGCCCCAGCGGGGCGCCGCCGCCGAGCGCCGGTTCCGCTTCGAACTGGCCGCGCATCCGGGTTCTCCCGCGCAGGCCAGACGCCTGACCAGGGCGCGGCTGAACGGCTGGTCGGTGTGCGAGGACACCTGCGACACGGCGGCTCTGGTCGTCTCCGAGCTGGTCACCAACGCGATCGTGCACACCGCCAGTGAGCACATCGTCTGTGAGCTCAACGACGGTGCCGAACTGGTGCGAATAGCCGTGCGCGACGAGGGCTGCGCGCCGGGTGAGCCGCACCCGTTGGCGGCGCGGCCCGAGGAGGAGCACGGGAGGGGACTGCTCCTCGTCGACGCCCTCTGCCATGCGTGGGGAGCCCATGAGCAGGGGGCAGGGCTTGTTGTCTGGGTGGACCTGCCGCGTGGGAACGCCTCCTGCGGGGGCGCCTCGCCCGGGGACACCTCGCTCCGGGACACCTCTCGCGGTGGCGCCCAACCCCGCGGCGACCTCGGCTGGGGGTCCCGCCCCAAGCCCGGGCCGTCCGACGGGTCCGGTGACGAGGACGAGGCGCAGGCGCGGTACGGCTGGGGGACGGGGTCCGGATGGCTGTGAGCGGTGCGTCCGGCGGGGGTCAGGTGGTGAGCCTGGACACGCTGGTGCGGCTCCGTCGTGGCCTGCCCGCCGCTGCCGACGGCCCTGCGCGGCTGCCGGTTCCTGACGGGATGACGGCTCCTCTGGGGTGGGACGCGGTCGCGGTGCCCGCCCGCTTCGGGCCGCTCGTGCTGCCTCGGTTGCCGCGGGTGGGGTGTGTGTACGCCGATGAGACGCACTGGTGGTGGATCGTGCCGTCGGACTCGGACTATGCGTTGGAGTGGCCGGCGGGTGTGCGGTACATGACGGGCGCGGTTGTGCTGGACACGCCTCGGCTGATCCATCGGCCGGACGGGAGGGTGCCGTATACGCCGCCGATTCCGCTGTATCTGGCGTTGTGCCGGGTGACGGGGACTACGCCGGTCTGGTCTCGGCAGCTGAGTGCGTGAGGGTCGTTTTCTCGCCCCCGCCGCCCCTACCCGTCCCGTCCTCCAGGGGCTCCGCCCCTTCGACCCCGGTTGCTTTCTGGGGGCTGCCGCCCCCAGACCCCCGCTTCGGCCCTGAACGGGCCTCGTCCTCAAACGCCGGACGGGCTGAAAGCCGGGACCGGCGCCAAGAAGTCACCCTCCTTCAAATCACGCCCCCTACGGGTGGGTGGGGGCTAGGGACGGCGTGACCCTCGTCCTCGGACGCCGGACGGGCTGATAGTCCCGGGCGTACGCCCGCGCGCACGCCCCACCCCCACTTACGCCCTCCCTCCAACCCGCCCACCCCGCCATAGTGGCCCTCCGTCACGAGCGACGGTCGGGGAGGCTGGGCTGTGGGGAAGAAGAGCGTCGGGGCTGAGGGCGGGGTCTCCGAGTCGGAGCGGCTGTTGTTCGGGGGGCCTCTGCGGTACGACATGGGGTGGAATCAGCATCGGGACGCCTTTATGGAGCTGACCTTCCGGGCCATGGTGACGCGGTTGCCGTCGCTGTTGGGGTCCAGCTTCCGGCTCGCGTGGCAGGCCGATCGTCGGGCGGCGCGGACCGTGCTGGTGGCCGAGGTGGGGCGAGGGCTGGCGCAGGCGGTCGGGCTGCTCGCGGTCAACAGTGTGCTGGGGCGGCTCATCGGGGGCGGGGCGCTGGAGGAGCGGTTACGGGGTGCCGTTCCGGCGTTCGTCGCCATGGCCGTCGTCATGGTCGTCTCCACGCTGCTGCGGGCTGCGTCGACGTACGCCACGGGCCGCCTCGAACCCAAGGTGGAGCGCGTGGCGACCGAGCTGTACCTGGAGCGGGCCGCCGCCGTGGAGCTGGCCGCGATCGAGGACCACGCCTTTCACAAGCTGCTGGACACCGCGCAGTACGGCGCCTCGTCCGCCCGCCGCATGATCTCGTACAGCACGCGGGTCGTGAACGCGGCCATCTCGCTGATCGCCGCGGCGGGCGTGCTCGCCGTGCTGCACCCTGCCCTGCTCCCTCTCCTCGCCACCATGACCCTGCCCAGCGCCTGGAGCGCCCTGACCAACGCCCGGCGCCGCTACGAGTCGTTCCACACCTGGGTGCAGCACTCCCGTGCCGGCCATCTGATCAGCGGGCTGCTGACCGAGCCCGCCGCGGCACCCGAGATCCGGGTCCACGGCGTGGGGCCCTTCCTGCTGCGCCACTACCGGGCGATGTCCGAGACGGCGGAAGCGGAGCAGGCCCGGCTGGCGCGGCTGGCGGCGCGTACGGGGCTCATCGCCGCGGCGTGGACGGGGCTGGCGACCGTCGCGACGTACGCCACGCTGGGCGGACTGCTGCTCGCCGGGGCGATGGCGCTCTCCGTGGCGGGTACGGCCGTCATCGCCATCCGCACCGGCTCGTCGAGCCTCGACAGCCTCGTCCTGGAGGTCAACGCGCTCCACGAGGAGGCCCTCTTCGTGGGCGATCTGCAGCGGCTGTACGTCGAGGCGGCCGAGCGGGCGATCCCGGTCGGTGGAGTGCCCCTGCCCGAGGATCCGCAGGAGATCCGGTTCGAGAACGTCGGCTTCAGCTACCCCGGTGAATCCGCCCGGCCCGCCCTCGACGACGTCACGCTCACCCTCCCCCTCGGCCGGATCATCGCCCTGGTCGGCGAGAACGGCTCCGGCAAGACCACCCTGGTCAAGCTGCTGGCGGGCCTGTACACCCCGGACCGGGGCCGCATCCTGTGGGACGGCGTCGACGCGGCGACCGCCGACCGGCGCCTGCTCGCCGAGCGCATCGCGATGGTGGCCCAGGACTTCAAGCGCTGGCCGTTCACGGCCAGGGTGAATGTCGCCGTGGGGCGTTCCTCCGCGCCGCTCACCGAAGAGCGCCTGGCCGCCTCGCTCGCCGAGGCCGGGGCCGGGGACGTGGTGGCCGATCTGCCGCGCGGCCTGGACACCCTGCTGGCCCGCCACTTCAGCGGTGGGCACGAGCTGTCCGGCGGGCAGTGGCAGCGGCTCGGGATCGCGCGGGCCGCGTACCGGCGCGGCCGCATCCTGATCGTGGACGAGCCGACGGCGGCCCTGGACGCACGGGCCGAGCTGGAGGTCTTCGAGAAGATCCGCGCCCTGGCCTCCGCCGGCCAGACGGTCGTCCTCATCACCCACCGGCTGGCGTCGGTACGCCACGCCGATCTGGTGCACGTGCTCGACCAGGGCAGGCTCGTGGAGTCCGGGACACCGGACGAGCTGCTGGCCACCGGCGGCGTCTACGCGGAGCTGTACTCGCTCCAGGCGGAGCAGTTCACGGCGCCGGTACCCGCTCCCAAGGCGGGCTGATCAGCACGAGGGCCCGGCGAGAGGCCGTACCGGCCCGCGGCAGCGGGGCGCGGCTCACGCGGCGGCGTCGGCCGCCGCCTCGCCGCGGACGATCACCAGGAACGCGTCCGTCGCGAGGTCCATGACGACCTCCGCGGGCAGACCCTCCATGCGCCGCGCGTGCGCGAACTCCTCCGCCGGCCATGATCCTCGCGGCCCGCCCGCGGGAAAGCGTTCGAGCACTGTTCGCCCGTTCACCATCCTGACCTCCGATAAGCGTCGTACTTGTAGGAGTTAACGCCTGCCGGAGGCGAAACGCCTCGCCCGGTGACGGGACTGAGACGTAGTTGACACTCGTTCACCGCGATGTGTGAGCGCACGCTCACCTTCCGGAGCGACCCCTCACACTCCGGTCATCCGCCACCACGCTCCGCTTCAGTCCCCTTCAGTCCCCTCAAGTCCCCATCAGTCCTCGTACTCGTCGTGGTACCGGATGCGCTCACTGCCCGCAGATGCCCCAAGAGCCGAGGCGCGCCCCTTGGGCTCCTCCCACTCCTCCTGCCGGCCCAGGGCGGTGAGGTCCAGGAAGCCGGTGGTCGAGCCCAGCCCGTCGAGGCCGCGCTCGTACGTCGAGTAGGTGTGGAAGACACGGTCCCCGTCCCGCAGGAAACAGCTGACGCCGGGCCGCTCCACCAGCTCGCCCTCGTGCTCCAGGGTCACCTCGAAGTCGCGGTTGAAGTCGCTGCCGTAGGACGAGTACCAGGGCACCGTCCAGCCCATGCGCGCCTTGAACGGCAGGATCTTCGGGTACGGCGCCCGGGAGACGGCGACGAGCGTCGTGCCGCGCGCCTTGAGGTGCGCCAGATGCCCGATCTGGTCCAGGAACCCCGAGCAGCTGCGGCAGCCCGCGTCCCACTCGGGGGCGAACATGAAGTGGTGGACGACGAGTTGGTGCCGCCCCTCGAAGAGGTCGGGCAGCGTGGCCTTGCCGTCGCCGCCCTCGAAGACGTACTCGTCCTCGACCTCGACCATCGGCAGCCCGCGCCGCTCGGCGTTGAGCGCGTCACGCGCGCGCGTGGCCGCCTTCTCCTTGACCAGCAGTTCCTCGCGCGCCGCACGCCACTGCTCGCGCGAGACGATCTCCGGAAGCGACATGGGCGCCCCTCCTGTGCAGCGGTCCGTTCCAGGTGGTGACCGGCGGGAGGGGCGGAACTCATCGCCGCACCGGAGAACTTGGGAGATTTTCTGCCGGAGAACTTCAGGAGGTTCTTCCGGAGACCTCGGGAGGATTTCTGGTACGTCAGACCTCAGGAGGATTTCTCGGAGTACGTCACCGGCAGCGCGAGCAGGCCACGCGCGCGTAGCGAGCGACGCCACCGCAGGTCGCCCTCGGCCAGGGCGAGTTCGGGGAACCGTTCCAGCAGCGCGTCGAGGGCGATCTCCGTCTCGGCGCGGGCCAGCGGTGCGCCGAGGCAGTAGTGGATGCCGTGGCCGAGGGCGAGGTGCCCGGAGGCGTCGCGGGCGACGTCGAGGCGGTCGGGGTCGGGGAAGCGGGCCGGGTCGCGGTTGGCGGCGGAGAGGGAGAGCAGGACGGTGTCGCCGGCCGGGACGGTGACACCGCCGATGGTGATGTCCTCGGTCGGGAAGCGGCGGATGGCGAGCAGGGCCGGGCCGTCGTGGCGGGCGAACTCCTCGACGGCTCGCGGGATTCGGGACCGGTCCTCGCGCAGGGCCGCGAGCTGCTCCGGATGACTGAGCAGCGCGAGGACGGCGTTGCCGATGAGCTGCACGGTGTTCTCGTATCCGGCGAAGAGGATGAGGAAGGCGAGGGACATCAGCTCGTCCTCGCCGAGCCGGTCGCCGTCGGTGTCGCGGACGGCGATGAGGTCGCAGAGCAGGTCGTCGGCGCGTTCCCGGCGCTTGTCCGCGAGAAGCCGGGTGAAGAACCCGAGCATCGCCACCACCGCCTCCTTGGCGGCCTGCGGTCGCGCCGGGTCGGGGGCGACGAGAGCGTCGGTCCAGTCCCGGAAGTCCCGCCGGTGCTCGTCCGGGACGCCGAGGAGGTCGCAGATGACGGCGATGGGCAGGGGCGCGGCGTAGGAGGCGATCAGGTCGGTGGTGCCGTGCGGGCCGAGGGCGTCGAGGAGACGGTCGGCGGTGCGTCGTACGGGCGTACGGAGTTGGGCGACACGGGACGGGGTGAACGCCCGGCCGACCAGGCGGCGGATGCGGGTGTGGTCGGGCGGGTCCATGTTGAGGAGGTTGGCGTCGAGGGCCGCGGGGAGGGCGAGGCCGCGGTAGGTGCCGGGCGCCGCATGCCGTTTGTCCAGGGACAGCCGCGGGTCCGCGAGGGCCTCGCGTACGTCGTCGTAGCGGGTGACGAGCCAGGCGGGGCTGCCGTCGGGGCCGGCGATCCGGTGCACGGGGGCGGCCTCCCGGAGGCGTCGGTAGACGTCGTACGGGTGGTCGATGAGGCCGTCGGCGAGATCCATGAACCTCAGACTATGTGTCGTACTCCTGGATGCGCCTGCCGTGGCCGCGGTCCAGGAGCGCGGGCGTCCGCTCCCCCAACTCCCTCACCACGGCGGGTACATCGATCGTCAACAGCTCGCGGTCGCGCATCAGGATCCGCCCGTCGACGATCGTCGTGCGGACGTCGGAGGAGCGGGCGCTGTGCACGAGGGTGGCGGCGAGGTCGTGGACGGGCTGGGTGTGCGGGCCGGTGAGGTCGACCAGGATGATGTCGGCGCGGCGCCCGGGGGCGATGCTGCCGACCGTCTCCCCCAGTCCGACCGCCCGGGCACTCTGCAGCGTGGCGTGGTGCAGGGCCTGACGGGACGTCAGCCAACGGGGGTCGCCGGTGGTCGACTTCTGGATGAGGGCGGTGAGGGCCATCGACTCCCATACGTCGAGGGAGTTGTTGGAGGCGGCGCCGTCCGTGGCGAGGCCGACGGGGATGCCGAGGTCGTGCAGGGCGCGTACGGGTGTGGTGGTGGGCCAGGCGAACTTGAGGTATCCGCGCGGGGCGGTGGCGACGGCGACGCGGCCGGTGGCGTCGCGGAGCACGGGCAGGTCACGGTCGAGGATGCCCGTGCCGTGCGCGATGAGGACGTCGGTGTCGAGGATTCCGGTGCGCCGCAGGACCTCGATGGGGGTGACGCCGTGGCGGGCGAGACTGGTCTCGGCCTGGTCGCGGTTCTCGGCGGCGTGGAGGTGTACGGGGAGGCCGTGCTCGCGGGCGAGTTCGGCGGTGGCCGCGAGGTCGGCGTCGTCGACGGTGTAGGGGGCGTGCGGGGCGAGGGTGGTGGTGATACGGCCGTCGGCGGCGCCGCGCCGGCGGAGCGCGAACTCCAGTGACTTCTCCCGGCCTTGCGGGCCCTGGGAGGAGAAGTAGGCCTCCCCGAGGTGGGCCCGGATCCCGCATTCCGCCACGACGGCGGCGACCGCGTCCATCGAGAAGTAGTGGTCGGCGAAGCAGGTCACGCCGCCGCGGATCATCTCGGCGCAGGCGAGCCGGGCACCCAACTCGACGTCCTTCTCGGTGAGGTTGGACTCGATCGGCCAGACGACGTCGTTGAACCACTCCTCGGTGGGCAGGTCCTCGGCGACGCCGCGCAGGGCGACCATGGGGGCGTGGGTGTGGCAGTTGACGAGCCCCGGGAGGGCCACCTGCCCGCGGGCGTCGACGCGTTGCCGGGCCTCGGCCTCCTCCGCTCCGGTGATGACGGACTCGATGACTCCGTCTCGTACGACGATCGTCGCGTTCTCCTCGAACCCGATGCGCTCTTGATCGTCATGCACGAGGACGGTGCATCCGGTGATGATGAGATCGGCGGGAGAGTCACTCATCACGCCAACGTACGACGGTGTCGTCGCCCCGCGTGAGCCGAACCGCGCATCCCGTCACCGCTCTGTCGCGAGGCGGGCGGGCCGAGCACGCTGGCCTCACCACCACGGCTCGCGGAAAGGGGCCCGGCATGCTCCTCGGCACCTGGAACCTGGAGAACCTCTACCGGCCCGGCGGCGAGTTCGGCCCCAGGGACAAGGCCGCGTACGAGACGAAGCTCGCGGCGCTGGCCGCGGTCGTGACCGAGCTCGACCCGGCGCTGCTGGGCGTGCAGGAGGTCGGGGAGCCGGAGGCGTTGCGGGACCTGGTCGGGATGCTGGGCGGCGACTGGCACGTCGCGCTCTCCGAGCATCCGGACGGCCGGGGCATCCGGGTCGGCGTCCTCAGCCGTACGGAGCTGCGGGTGCTGCACGACACGCCGGCGTTCCCGGCGAAGCTGGTCCCGGTGCAGGCGGACGACGAGGGTGGCACGGCGTCGCGGGCGGGCCGGGGGTTCCTGGCGGTGGAGACGGAGACGGGGGCCGGACCGCTACGGATGGCGGTGGCCCATCTGAAGTCGAAGCTGCTGACGTATCCGAACGACCGCTTCCTCCCCCGCGACGAGGGCGAACGGGCCCGCTACGGCGCGTACGCCCTCTACCGGCGGGCGGCCGAGGCGACGGCGCTGCGCGCGCTGGTCGATGTGCTGCTGGCCGGTGACGGACGTGAGCGTGCCGTGGCCGTCGTCGGCGACCTGAACGACGAGGTCCAGGCGGCGACAACCCAGATCCTGCTGGGCCCGCCGGGCTCCGAGATCGGCACGCCCGGTTTCAGGACGGACGACAAGGGCGACTTGGGCCGGCTGTGGAACGTGGCGCCGCTGATCCCCGTCGAGCGGCGGTTCTCGCGGGTGAACTCCGGGCGCCCCGAGCTGATCGACCATGTCCTGTGCAGCCACCGCCTGGTCCACCGGGTGACGGCGGCGGGGACGGGAGTGCCGGGGGCGGCCGGTCCGCCGCAGCTGCCGTCGGTGGGGGCGGATCCGCAGGAGCGGCGGGGCGCGGCGGGGTCGGATCACGCGCCGGTCTGGGTACGGGTCGGGGGCTGAAAGGGCCGAGAGACTGCGAGTCCTGACAGGGCTGAGAGGACTGAGAGGACGGGGTGCCGTGAGCTCGGTGCCGGAGCGGCTGACGTGGGCGGTGCGCAACCTCGACCCCGCGCCCGGTGACCGGGTGCTGGAGATCGGCTGCGGCCGGGGAGTCGCGGTCGCCCTGCTCTGCGAGCGGCCGGCCTCGGGCACGGTGACGGCGATCGACCGTTCGGATACGGCGGTGGAGGCGGCCCGGCGCCGTAACGCGGAGAGCGTGGCGGCGGGCCGGGCCGTGATCCGGGTCGCCGCACTGGAGGAGGCCGAATTCCCGGACGCGTCCTTCGAGGGGACCCTCGCCGTCAATGTGAACCTCTTCTGGATGCGCTCCCCAGGGTCCCCCGGGTCCCCTGGGTCCCTCGACAGGGAGACGGCTGCGCTGCGGCGGCCTCGCACGGGTTCGTGACGGAGGTGCGGACGGGAACGACCGCGGGCGGGAGCGGCCTGGTCCGCGTGCGGGCCACCGCGCCGACGTCAGCCGGCGAGGGGAACCTCGGGAGCCTCGGGGATCCGTAGCCCGACCCGGTCCCGCTCCTGCGCGAGCTCGTCCAGCAGCTCGGTGAGCCGTTCGGTGTGCCAGGGCGTGAGCCGACCCGAGTCGTCGAGATGGACGGCGCACGCGGTCGTCGCGTCGACGAGCCGTTCAAGGGTGGCGACGACCTCCTCCGCGCCCTGGGTGTGCCGGGCGAGCGCGGGGAGTTCGGCGGCGCCGAGCGCGATGGCGGTACGGGCCTCGGCGAGCGCGCGGTAGGCCTCGCGGCGCAGGGTCCAGCGGACGGCGCGGGCGTCGTGGCCGCTCGCCACGTCGTGGGCGCCGGAAGCGCGGAGGGGTCGGGCGTCGGAGTCGCGCGGCGCGGGGCGGTCGGACTCCCGCAGAACGTGGGCGAGGTAGGAGTAGGCGGCACCGCCCGCCGCGGCGAGCCGCGCCCGTACGCCCCCGCCGCGCTGCCCCGGCATCGGCAGATGCCCCACGACGAGGACGATCGCGCAGGCCAGCAGCGTCTCCCCGATCCGGCTCACGGAGGCCTGCGGCTCGCCGCCGACCATCACCAGGGCGAGCACGAGGACGGTCACCACCGCGGTCTGGGCGGCGAAGTGGCGGGTGGCCACGGGAATGAGGGCGCCGCTGAGAGCCACGAGCGCGATGAGCCCTTCCGGCCGGGGCAGTACGGCCGCGAACCCGGCGAACAGGAGTGCTCCGAGCACCGTGCCCGCGGCCCGGCACAGCACCCTCGACGCGAGGGGCCCGAGGTCGGGCTTGACCAGGAAGACGGCGGTGGCGGGGAGCCAGTACCAGTGCTCGTGCTCCCCGTACCACCGGGTGTGGTGCAGGGCCTGGGCGATGCCGGCGCTGGCCCCGAAGCAGAGGGCGACGCGCAGCCCGTACTCCCGTCCGCCGGCCCCGAACACCGACCGGAGAAGATCCCTTGCCGTACGGCGCCGGGTGTGCAGGTCGCGGTTGCCCCTGCCCTGGTCGAAGGCCTCGGCGGCGTGCAGCAGGGCGTCGTCGAGGGCGCGCAGCGCGGGCGCGCAGCGGGACGGGGCGGGCAGGGGTCCGGTGTGCGTGTTGTCGCGTACGGCGGCGGCGAGTCGGCGTGGGCCCTCGGAAGCCCGGGTCGGCGCGGCCTCCCCGGCCCAGGCGAGCGCGGTGGCGGCCTCGGCGAGCGGCAGCGCGGCGGCGTACTGCGCGTGCAGCCGTCGCTCGGCGGACGAGGAGGCGTAGCGCCGCAGCCGCGGTCCGGTGAGGGCGTCCTGCGCGTGGTCGAGGGCGGCGGTGAGCGCGACGCGGCGGGCGGTGGCACGGTCGGTCCCCACCGCGTCGAGCAGGTCGGCGACGGCGTCGTACACCCCCGCCACCGCGTCGCGCTCCCCGTCGAACCGGAAGTCCCCGGCGAGGGAGCCGGGCGTGGGAAGCGCCAACCGCAGCGCGAGCAGCCAGGCGGCACCGGCGAGATAGGCGAGCACTCTCTGCCATACGCTCTCGGGCAACGGCATCCCGGCCCCGATGGCGGCCGCGACGAGGAGCTGCGTGCCGGCACCGGAGGCCACCGGTCCGACGGCGCTGATGCCACCGGCGAAGAGCCCGAGGCCGGTCAGGAGGAGGGTGAGCGGAGCGGCCCCGGCGTGATCCCCGGCGTACGTCCCGACGAACATCCCGGCCGCCCCTGCCAGCGCGGGCGCCCCCAGCCGCTTGACGGAGGCACGGCGGCTGCCGGGGCGGTCGTTGATGCCGGCGAGCATGGCGGCGATGGCGGCGACTACGCCGAGGGAGACGCGGTCGAGGAGGACCGCGGCGAGAAGGAGGGGCCCGGCGGCGAGCGCCCCTCGTGTGACGGCGCTCCAGGGGACCGGGCCGCGCTGGGCGCGCAGGGCGTGGGCAAGCCAGGGCGGAAGGGTGAACGTCGGGGCCGCGGGGCGGGTCACAGGGCTCCTGTCAGGACGAGGGCGGGGCGGGCGCCTTCGGGCGACGGTGGCCGGGCGGTGGGTTGCTGTGCCCACGGTAGATCGCGGTCCTGGAGAGGATGGGACGCCCGTATTTCGAGGATGTGACGATGCTTGGCAGAGCCACGTTCTTTATGAACGCAATCGCTCACAGGCCGAGGGCGATGGCGAGGCGCGTGAGTTCCGCGGTGGTGTTGACCTGGAACTTGGCCCGGATGCGGCGGAGGTAGGCGTCGACGGTGTGCTGCGAGAGCCCCATGTGGCGAGCCGTCTGGAGGTAGGTGTGGCCTGAGGCGATGTGGCGCAGGGTCTCCCGTTCGCGCGGGGCGAGCGTGGCGGCCTCCGTGGCGGTCTCCGTGGCGGTCTCGGTGGCGGTTTCGACGGGGGTGGCAGTGAGGTTCATGGGGGGTGTTCTCCGGCGGTCGGCTCGGTCGTCTCCGCTCGCACCCTTGAAAGCTGAAGAGAATGCCCGATTACTGCTTTTTGTCTCTTGTAAAGACGATGTCTGGAGAACGTCATCGCCGCGTCCGCCCGTTGTCACAGGCGTGTCACAGGCAAGGTTCCGCCCAGGAGTCCGCCAACTGTCCGCCCTGTTCAGGCCGGGAGCCGCCGTGGGGGCGAGGGGTTTCCGGTTGGTGGTCGGCGCGCTTCAGCATCACGCTGGTTAGGGGTGCCGCAGGTACGTGAACGGCCAGAGGAGCGGTGATGGCGCGACCTTCCTCCCCTTCCGGCGAGTGGGCTCGGGCGGGTGCTGATCCTCAGGGGGCGTGCACGGCCACGGTGGACGAGCGGGGCATCGTGACGGGGTGGAGCGAGGGGGCCGGGCGGCTGCTGGGTTATGGACCGGCGGAGGTGGTGGGGCATCCGGCGGCACGCCTGCTGGCCGGTGACGTCGGGGAGCGGGCGCGACGGATCGCGGCCGGACGTCGGGGATGGAGCGGCACGGTGCTGTTGCAACACCGGGACGGCCGGCGCCTGCAGCAACGGCTGCTGGCGCACCGACGGGCTTCCGGGGACGCGGCGGCCGAGTGGCTGGTGGTGGCGAGAGCGGCCGGCGGGCCGACGACGATGCCCGGCGAGGTGCTGCCGAGGGGTGGCGTGTTCGGGGAGTGGGTGCTGCGCCAGCTGCCCTGCATCGTCGGGGTCTTCGACCCGGATCTGCGGCTGGTGGGAGCGAATGCCGTACTGGAGGGCGCGCTGTCGCTGAGCGAGGAGGAGATGCGCGGGTGGCGGCTGTCGGAGCTCGCGCCGCATCCGTCGAGCGATCGGGCCGAAGCGGCGATGCGGCTGGTGCTGGAGGGGGGCGGAGTGCAGCATGTCGCGGATCTGATCGGGCCCGGGGGTGTGGGTACGGAGGGCGCCTGGCCGGCGTCGCTGGCGCCGCTCGCGCCACTGGAGGCGGCCGACGCCCCGGCGCGTGCGGTGTGCCTGGTGGCGCACCCCACGGCGGGGGCGTACCCGGCCCGGCAGCGGATGCTGCTGCAGGGCCAGGCCCGTATCGGCACCACCGAGGACGCCGAGCGCACGGCCCAGGAACTGGCCGAGGTCGTGGTGCCCGCGGTGGCGGACTTCGTCGCCGTCGAGGTCTTGGAGGACTTCTGGCACGGCGGCGGGGCGGACACTGTCGGGGCCGGGCCGACGGGGAGGGTGCGGTTGAACCGTGTCGCGGTGCGGTCCGTCCTCGGCGACACGGGCGTTCTCGCCACGAGGGGCGACTCGGTGCGCTACCCGGCCGCCTCGCCGGTGACCCGGTGCGTGGCCGAGGGGAAGGCGACCGTGTACGCGGCGGGTGAGCCGGCCATCGCCCGGTGGGCGGACGAGGATCCGCAGGCCGCCTGGATCGGCCGGGCGGAGGTGCAGTCGCTGATGGTGGTGCCGTTGCGCGCCCGCAGCGGCATCCTCGGGGCGGTGCTGCTGGGCCGTCACCGGCGCCGGGAGCCCTTCGACGCGGACGACATGTGGCTGGGCGAGCAACTGGTGGGCACGGCGGCCGAGGCCATCCACGGGGCCCGGCGACGCGGTCGGGAGCACACCACCACCGTGACCCTGCAGCGCAGCCTGCTGCCGCAGACCTTGTCGGACCAGCAGGCCCTGGACGTCGCCACCCGTTACCTGCCGGCCGGTGGCCGGGCGGGGGTGGGCGGAGACTGGTTCGACGTGATCCCGCTGTCGGGCTCCCGGGTGGCCCTGGTGGTGGGCGATGTGGTCGGCCACGGCATACGCGCGTCGGCGACCATGGGCCGGGTGCGCACCGCCGTGCGCACGCTGGCCGACGTCGACATGCCGCCCGATGAACTGCTGACCCACCTCGACGATCTCGTGGTGCACCTGTCCGCCGAAGAGGCCGGGCCCCAGGAGGCCGTACAGGGCGCCGCGGGCATCGGCACCACCTGTCTGTACGCGGTCTACGACCCGATCTCCCGCCACCTGACACTGGCCCGGGCCGGTCACCCGCCGCCCGCCGTGGTCGGCCCCGACGGCACGGTCCGCTTCCTCGACGTCCCGCCCGGCCCGCCCCTGGGCCTGGGCGGCCTGCCGTTCGAGACCGTCGAGACCGAACTGGCCGAAGGCAGCCTGATCGCCCTGTACACCGACGGTCTGCTCGAGGCGCGCGACCACGACATCGACGAGGCCCTGGACAAGATGTTCGCCACCCTCGCCCGCCCAGCCTCGACGCCGGACGCCGTCTGCGACCGGCTCCTGACCGCCATGCTGACCCACCCGCCGGACGACGACGTCGCCCTGCTCGTCGCCCGCACCCGCTGCCTCGGCGCCGACCGGGTCGCCACCTGGGAGCTGACCTTCGATCCCACGGTCGTCGCCCAGGCACGCCGGCTGGCCGCCGACCAGTTGGCCACATGGAACCTGGAGGAGGCCGGGTTCGTGACCGAACTCGTCGTCAGCGAGTTGGTCACCAACGCCCTGCGCTACGGCCGCGAGCCCGTCCGGCTGCGGCTGATCCATGAGGGCCGCACCCTCATCTGCGAGGTCTTCGACTCCAGCAGCACCGCCCCGCACCTGCGCCGAGCCCGGGTCTTCGACGAGGGAGGACGAGGCCTGCTGCTGGTCGCCCAGCTCGCCCAGCGCTGGGGCACCCGGCACGAGGCCACCGGCAAGACCGTCTGGGCCGAGCAGTTCCTCGCCCCGGGCTGAGAGGCACACCGAGCCCGGGCGCCGGAGACCTGGCGTGCGGAGACAGCGGCGGCGGCGCGGACAGCGGTATGCCGCGAGCGCAGCGCACCCGCGGCATGGCACCGTCGTCAGCAAGGAGACCGACCAGAGGGGCGGCGCCCTTTCGCGTGGCGGCCGGAGTGCCGGTGACAGCCACGCGGCACCTCGTCGGATCCGGTCGGCGGGCCGGAACGCCCCGCGAGCCGACCGAGCGGACGAAGACGAAGGGGTGCGGGCAGCCCTGGGGGCGATGGTGCGCGGGTGTGCCGTCTGAGCGTGGTCTCGCTGCCAGAACCGTGCGGGCATGAGGGCCGAATCCTTTCGGGGAGATTTCGGATTGGGGGGAGATTGGGGGGAGGCGGAAATCGGGGCGGCCGAGAAATTGAGGCGGCGGAAAAGGAGACGGGGTGAAGGCCGCATTTGGCTTTCACCCCGTCGCAGTGGGCGTCGTGGCCCGCCGTCCTCCTCAGAGGACCGGCTCCTCCACCGGGGGCTCGACCGGCTCGGCCGGCTGCTCCTCGACCGGAGGGTCGACCGGCTCCTCGGCGGCCGGAGGCTCGACCGGCTCAACCGGCTCCTCCTCGGCCGGAGGGTCGACCGGCTCAACCGGCTCCTCCTCGACCGGAGGCTCGACGGGCTCGGCCTCGTCGTCCGGCTTGGCCTCGTCGTCCGGCTTGGCCTCGTCGTCCGGCTTGGCCTCGTCGTCCGGCTTCGTCTCGTCGTCCGGCTTCGTCTCGTCGTCGGGCTTGGCCTCGTCGCCCTCCTCGTGCTCGTCCTTGTCCTCGACCTCCTCGTGGTGGTCGTCGACCCAGCCCTCCTCCTTCCAGTGCTCCTCGTCCTCCCAGAAGTGCTCGTCCTTGTACTTGTTCTTCCAGTAGTCGTCGTAACGGTGCTTCTCGAAGAAGTAGTAGTCCTTGCAGCTTTCCCAGAAGTACTTCTTTACGTGCTTTATCACCACGTAGTAGATCTCGTACTTCTCTTCCCAGTAGAACTTCTTGCCGAACGCCCAGCAGAAGTACTTCTCGTCGTGCTTCTTACCCTTCTTCTCGTGCTCCTTGTAGTCCTTGTGCTCCTTGCTCCAGCAGTAGTTCTTTTCCTTTTCCTTGTGCTTGTCCTTGCCCTTGTCCTTGTGCTTGTCCTTGTGGTGGGACGCCATGGCCTCCACCGAGGTCTGGGACGCCGGGGCCGCCGTCGCCGTGGCGGCCGGCAGGATGATGGCTCCGCCGACGGCCGCGGCCGCCGCCGCTGCCGTGGCCAGGGTCAGTCGACGCTTGGAACGGGCGTTGTCACGAGTGCGGGTCGTAGAGTCCACGATTCCTCCTGAAGTGAAAGGCACTGATCCGTACCCCGGTGCCTCGTTTTCTCCGGTGTGTTCCGGTGAGGCCTTGCACTTCCAGTAGGCGGGAATCGTCTGGCCAGGTCATGTTCCGAGGGCTCGGGACTTGACAGGCCCGAGGCCGTCGGGTAGCTCGCGGAGGCGATGGGCAGGTCGCCCTTGGGCAGGGCAGGCAGAGCGACGGTGGCCCGTGCCAACTAGCCGATATTCGCGCGGAGTTGTCCGTCTCGACGCCACCCGGCCTCACACGGCCCCGCACGGCCCCGCTCAGTGACCGGCCCGGCACACAAAGACCGGCCGGGCCCACGGGGGCGGGTCAGGAGGCAGCCCGACAGTCCGCTCCGCCCGGGCCGGCGGATGCGCGGCCGGCCGGGCGACGTGCACCGCGGCGCGCAACGCCGCCACGAACTCCAGGCAGGAGTCGTACCGATCCTCGGGAACCTTGGCCAGGGCCCGGGCCACCACCTCGTCCATCTCCGGCGGCGTACCCGGTCGCCGCTCACTCAGGGCGGGCGGCTGGTCGTACTGGTGGGCCCACAGCAGTTCCATGCTGTCGTCCCGCTGGAAAGGCGGCCCGCCCGCGAGGGTTTCGTAGACGACGCAGGCGAGGCTGTACAGATCGCACCTGCCGTCCACGGGGCGGCCCGCGATCTGCTCCGGGGCCACATAGTCGAGCGTGCCGACGAACTCGCCCACGGACGTGAACCCCGTCAGCGACAGCGACTTCTTCGTCAGCCCGAAATCCGTGAGATAGACATGCTCGGGGTGGTCACTGTCCGTGCCCCGGGCCAACAGCACATTGCCGGGCTTGACGTCCCGGTGCACCAGATCGTGCTCATGGGCCGCGTCCAGGGCGGACGCCACCTGTGCGGCGATGCGCAGCGCGGTGTCGACCTGCAGGGGGCCCTCCCGGTCGAGGAGTGCGCGCAGATCCAGCCCCGGGACGTAGCGCATGGCGATGTACAGGACGCCGTCCGTCTCACCGGCCTCGAAGATCGGCACCACGTGCGGATGGTCGAGCGCCGCGGCGACCCGTTGCTCGTGCGCGAAACGGCGGCGGAAGGTGTCGTTGCGGACCATGTCCGGGGTCAGCAGCTTCAGCGCCACCGTGCGCTCCAGCCGCAGATCCCTCGCCCGGTACACCACGGCCATGCCGCCGCGGCCCAGCTCGCACTCCACCTGGTAGCCCGCGATCTGCGCCCCGATCAGTCCCGCAGCCATCGCATGCCCCCATCCGCACAGCACCGGCCCTCATGCCACCGGCGCCCCACAGACGCATCGCCCAACCGGCAAATCCTGTTCATCCACAATTGTCCTGCGCTCCCGCCCGACCGGCCACATCCCGGCGGGAACAGCAGCTCAGGAAGCCTGCGGGGAGGCGGAGCGGGCGGTCACGGGCGCGACGCCGCCGCCCTCTCCATCACCTGCTCGAAGAGCTTCTCCGCTTCGGCGACCGCCCGGCCCATCCGATCGCGTCGGGCACCCAGGGAACCGATGACCGCGTCGACATCCCGCAGCCCCGCCCGCTCCAGCAGCCTCTTCTCATTCGTCACCCACTCGCCCCGTGCCGCCAGCACCGCGTGTCCGGTCTGCGCGGCTGCCGTGGCGAGCGCGCCCGCGAGTTCGGTGAGGCGGCCCGCCGGAGCGTGGTTGGCCTTGGCGTAGGCAAGGGTGGCTCGGGCGGTGCCGTACCAGCGCTCGGGCGCCGTGCGGCGCAGCTTCTCCGGATACGCCGCCGGACGCGGGAGTTCACCCCGCAGTACGTGGTTGACGGCCAGCTCCGCGACGACCAAGTAGCTGGGAATCCCGGCGAGATGGAACAGCAACGGCTCCACCCGGAACCGCCCCTCCTCCGCCTCCGCCAACTCCCGTTCCACCACGTCGAGATCACGGTAGTGGACGTCCACGCGCCGCCCGTCGATCGTCAGCCACGCACCCCCGTTGAAGACACCGCCACCCCAGCCGCCGACCTCGCAGACCTCGCCTTCCCAGCCGACCGCCCGGAGTTCGGCGGGGTCGAAGGCGCCCCGGTAGTAGATCGCCAGATCCCAGTCGCTGTCGGCCCGGTGTGTGCCCTGGGCGCGTGAGCCGCCGAGGGCGACGGCGCGGACGGTGGGGAGGGCGGCCAGGCGGTCGGTGACGGTGGCGAGGAAGGTGGGGTCGTCGGGGGTGGGCATGGGCGCAGCGTACGTAGCCCTGCGCCGCGCCTCCAGGCAATTACGCGCGCCGGCCTCGGCCTGTCGGCCCGTTGTCAGTGGCACGCGTTATCAATGAAGCCGTCACTCAGTGTCACGAAAACGGGGGAAGCAGTGATGACGACGTACGAGAAGGGTCCAGGGGGCCAGACCCAGGACCCGCATGAACCGCGGGAACCGCATGACCCGCATGACCCGCAGCAGCCCACCATCCGCACCCACCTCTCCGCGGCCGGACTGCGGGCCCGAGGGTGGACTCCCGCGATGATTCGCCAACTCCTCGGCGATCCCGACCTGCTGCGCTCCCATCCCCACTTCCGCTCCGCCCCGCGGACCCGCCTCTACGGCGTCGAGCGCGTCGAAGCCGCCGAGCGGAGCGAGGAGTTCCGGGCCGCCTCGGCGGTTGCCGCGCGGCGGTCCGCCGCCGCGCGGGCCGCGGCTCTGCGCAGGCGGCGCGAGGTGCTGGCGCGGATCGCGGCGGAGCCCATCGAGGTACCGCGGCTGCCCCCGGAACGGCTGGCTGCGCTGGCGGTCGAACACCGCAACCGCCGGGACGAGGAGCGGGTGCTGTGGCGCCGGGGGCATGTCGCGGCGCCCATCACGCTCGAGCGGGCCGAGTCCGGCGCCCTCGACCGCTGGAAGGTGGACTACCTGCGGCATCGGCTGACCCGCTGCGACGAGGTCCTGGACGAGCTGTACGGACGCACGGGCCGCGCGGCGGCCGAGGAGCTGCTGCGCGGCCGCATCTACGCGGCCATCGCCAAGGCCTACCCGGACCTTGCCCGGGAGTGCGAACGCCGGCTGGGAGACCGGTGAACGGGGGTGCGGGCCGGAGCCACCGGACCGTCGGGGAAATTCGGATGCGCGTGGCGGTGCGGGCACACATGATCGGCGGGTTGGCCGTCGACCTCGCCGCCGCCGTACCGCTCAGGAGCCCGCATGATCCCTCGCGTCACCTCCCCCGCCCTCTTCCCACCGCCCACCTACTCCCACGCCTCCGTCGTCGAGGCCGGTACGAAGCTCGCCTTCCTCGCCGGGTCCGTGCCCCTCGACGCCGAGGGGAACCTCGTGGGGGAAGGGGACCCCGTACGGCAGGCCGAGCAGGTGATAGCCAATCTGGAGGAGCAACTGCGCGCGGTCGGCAGCGACTTGGCGCACGTGGTGTCGACCGACGTGTACGTCGTGAGCGGTGAGACGGCGGTGCTGTCCGCCGTCTGGGAGGTCGTCGAGGCGTCCGGGCTGAGCGCCGGTCCTCACTCGTCGACGCTTCTCGGGGTGGCCTGCCTCGGATACACGGGACAGCTGGTGGAGATCACGGCCACGGCCGTCGTTCCCGAGGGGGACGGAGGGAGCGCGGCCATGACCCCGGTCACACTCCGCCGCGCCACGGCGACCGACGCCGGTGCCGTGGCCGACCTCTGGCTGCGGTCGTTCGCCGCCGCGCTGCCCACGGTCGTCCGGCCGCGCTCGGACGACGAGGTGCGGACGTACTTCCGCGAGGTGGTGGTGCCCCTGATGGAGACCTGGGTGGCCGAGGCCGCCGACCGCGTCGTCGGTCTCATGGTGCTCGACGACGACCAGCTCTCCCAGCTCTACCTCGACCCCGACTGGCGCGGCCGCGGCATCGGCGACCGCTTCGTCGACCTCGCCAAGCGTCGCAGACCGGGCGGTCTGGCCCTGTGGACCTTCCAGGTCAACAAGCCCGCCCACCGCTTCTACGAGCGGCACGGCTTCGTCGCCGTCGAGCGCACGGACGGCAGCGGGAACGAGGAGCGGGAGCCGGACGTGCGGTACGTGTGGAGTCCGGACCGTCCTGAACAGACCTGAGCGAGTCCCAGGCCCGTCGGCCGCCCCTGAACCGCCCTGCCCCAGGCCCGTCGGTCACGCCGAAGCAGCCCCCCAAGCGCGCCGCTTCGGCAACGGCTTCGCATACCCACCGGTTCGACTCGTCGTCAGCCCCAACGCGACCAGGGACTCGGCGAGTTTGACGGCCGCCGCCACCCCGTCGACGACCGGAACCCCCAGCTTCTCCCCCACCACCCGCTGCAGACCGGTCATCCCGGCGCACCCGAGTACCAGGACCTCGGCGCCGGCGTCCCGCGCCCGTTCTGCGGCGGCCAGGAAGGCGGATTCCGTGCGCTCGCCGTCTTCCAACTCCAGCACCCCGAGCCCCGTACCGACCACGGCGGCACAGTTCCGCCCCACCCCCGCCAGCTCCAGACTGTCCTCGATCTGCCCGCACGACCGCTCCAGCGTGGTCACGACGCCGTACCGCCGCCCGAGCAGGCAGGCCAGATGCGCGGCCGCCTCCGTGATGTCGACGACCGGCACGTCCACCAGCTCGCGGACGCCCTCACGCCCGTGCTCCCCGAAGCCCGCCATGACGACGGCGTCGTAGCGGGGACCGTCGTACCTGCGCAGCGTGTCGATCACCGCCGCGGCCGAGAGGTAGCTGTCGAGCCAGCCCTCCGCCGACTCGGGTCCCCACGCGGGGGTGAGCCCGAGCACGGTGGTGCCCGGACCTGCCGCGGCCCGGGCACCTCGTACGATCTCCTCGGTCATCTCCTGCGTGGTGTTGCAGTTGGTGACGACGATCCGCACGTCCTTCAGACCTCCTGGGACGTGGATTCGGTGGACCCGGTACCGGACCCGGCGGCGGACTCGGCGCGCTCATCGCGGCACAGCACCAGGTACAGGCCCGCGCCCATCGCCGTGCCGATGAACCACGAGTACGGCGCCACGTCGCTGAACGTCCCGACCAGTGCCAGCACCGCCGAGACCCCGGCGGCCGGCAGGAACGCCCACAGCGCCTTGGGGTTGACGCCCTTGCGGTAGTAGTAGCGGGAACCGGGGGTGGCGTCGAACAGTTCGTTCACGTCCACGCGGCCGCGCTTGACCAGGTAGTAGTCGACCATGATCACACCGAACAGCGGGCCCAGGAAGGCGCCCAGACCGCCCAGGAAGTAGTTCACGACCGTCGGGTTCGAGAAGAGGTTCCACGGGGTCACGACCAGCGCGGCGACCGTGCTGATCATGCCGCCGACCTTGAAGGAGATCTTCTGCGGCCAGACGTTGGCCAGGTCGTACGCCGGTGAGACGAAGTTGGCGACGATGTTGACGCCCATGGTGGCGATGGCGAAGGTCAGCGCTCCGACCACCAGCACCCAGGTGTTGCCGATCTCGGCGACCAGGTAGGCCGGTTCGGTGATGGCCTTGCCGAACACCTCGATCGAGCCCGCCGTGACGATGACCGAGACGACCACGAACGCCGTCGAGTTGATGGGCAGGCCCCAGAAGTTGCCGCGCTTGACGGTCTTGTAGTCGGGCGAGAAGCGGGAGAAGTCGCAGAAGTTGAGCATCAGCGTGCCGTACGTGGCGAGGATCAGCCCGACCGCGCCGAACCACTGCCGCCACTGCTCGCCGACCGAGACCGGGTTGGGGGTCGAGGTGAGCGAGATCGTCCAGCCGGCCTTGGCGAGGATCCAGACCGCGAGGGCGATCATCACGATCCAGATCGCCGGGCCGCAGAAGTCCTGGAACTTGCGCACCGACTCCATGCCCTGGCTGATGATCGCCGCCTGGATCAGCCACAGGGCGATGAAGGTGCACCAGCCGAGCTGGTGCAGGCCCAGGAAGGAGTTGTGCGTCCAGGACTCCAGGCCCGGCCAGGCGGCCAGCAGCATGATGTTGACGGCGACGGAGGCCAGATAGGTCTGGATGCCGTACCACATGATGGCGATGACGGCCCTGATCAGCGCCGGGATGTTGGCGCCCCAGACGCCGAAGCTGATGCGGCTGACCACGGGGAACGGGACGCCGTGGCGCTGGCCGATCTTCCCCATCCAGTTCATGCCGATGTAGATGATCACGAAGCCGACGAGCAGGGACGTGAAGACCTGCCACACGTTCATGCCGAGGACCAGCAGACCGGCCGCGAACGTGTAGTTGCCGAGGTTGTGGACGTCGGACATCCACATGGCGAAGAGGTCGAAGACCTTCCAGTTGCGCTTGCCCGCGGGCGCGAGGTCTTCGTTGGTGAGCCGGGGATCGGGGACGAACGCTGGCGTGCCGGTGACTTCGGCACGGTCGGCGAGGGACACGGGGCCTCCAGGAGCCGGGGACGGAGGACTGCTTATGGAGGGGTGTTTGGTATACCAAACTGCCGACATAGTCCTCCCGTCAACAGTTCTGACCGATGTCGCTCTTGTTAACGCTCCGTAAATCACACCCGGAGTCGGCGAAGATGGCCCCATGAGCTCGACGACGAAGATCGAACCCCTGGGCGCGGTACGGGAACGCGTCCTGGCGACCCTGCGGCAGGACATCATCGCGGGCCGCCTCCGGCCGGGTGACCGGCTCGTCGAGCGGGAGCTGGCCGAGCGCCTCGGGGTCTCGCGCGTGCCGGTCCGCGAGGCGATCCGGGCGCTGGTCGTCGAGGGCTTCGTCCACTTCGAGTCGGCCCGCCGTACGGTCGTGCGCAGGCTGACCCCGGCCGACGTCAAGGAGCTCTTCGAACTGCGCGAGGCCTTGGAGGTGTACGCGGCCGGGCTCGCCGCGGCACGGGCCACGCCGGAGGACCTGGCCGAGGTCGAGCGGCTCCTCGACCAGGCGGCCACCGCCACCGAGGCCGGGGACGCGGAAGCGATCACGGACGTCAACAGCCGGCTGCACGACCGCATCGTGGCCATGGCGCGCAACAGCCTGCTGCTGGAGGCCCTGGAGCCTGTCGCGGGCCGTCTGCGCTGGATGACCCGGCGCAACGAGGAGTGGCCCCAACTCCTCGTGGAGCACCGGGAGTTGTACGAGGCGATCGCCTCCGGCGACCCGGCCCGTGCCCGCGCGCACGCCCTCGCGCACGTGCAGACCAACTACCGGTCGACGGTACGGCAGCTCTTCGGGGAGGACGCGGCCGAGGAAGGGCCGTAGAGGCGGCCGAGGAAGGGCCGGGAGGTTGGCCAAGGCGGAGCCGTGGAGGTCAGAGCCCCTCACGGGACGTCGTGCCGTGCGGCAGCACGCCGCGCCACGGAATGACCGCGAGCGTGGCCGCCAGGGTGACCGCCCCCGCGGTCAGGGCCGTCGCCGTGAGGCCGTCGACGAACGCCTGCCGGGCGGCCGGGGACGGTGCCAGGACGGCGGCCGGGCCGGCCGCCGAGACCGCGGCGCCGAGACGGTCGGTGATCACCGTGCTGAGGACGGAGCCCTGGACGGCGACGCCCAGGGCGGCCCCGACCTGACGGGTGGCGTCGTTCACGGCCGACCCCAGTCCGGCCCGGGACAGCGGGACCGCGCCCATGACGGCCTCCGTCCCTGCGGCCGCGACCAGGCCGGCGCCCAGTCCGGCGACGACTTCGAAGACCATCAGACGCCCGTAGCCGGAAGCCGCCCCGGTGTGGGCCAGCACCGCGAAGGCGACGGTGACGAGGGCGAGTCCGGCCGCGATCGGCTTCCGTGCGCCATGGCGGGCCATCAGCGACGGCGTCGCGAGCGAGCCCGCGGCGAGGGCCGCGGCCAGGGGCAGCGTGCGTACGCCGGCCTGCCAGGGGGTGTAGCCCAGGACGCCTTGCAGATAGAGGGTGATCACGAACAGCGCTCCGTACAACGCGAAGGACAGCAGTGCCAGGGACAAGGCACCGCGCACCACGCCGGGCAGCCGCAGCAGGGACAGGGGCAGCATCGCGGCCTCGGCGCGGCGCCTCTCGTGCACGACGAACGCCGTCAGCAGGGCGGTGGCCAGGGCGAACCCGGACAGCACCGGGGCGCTCGTCCACCCCTGCGCCGGGCTCTCGATCACCGCCCAGACGAACGTGAGCAGTCCGCAGGCCGACAGCACCGCGCCCGGGAGGTCGACGCGCTCGCCTTCGTGACGCGGGGTACGACCGGATCCGGTCGCCGGTACGACGCGCAGGGTGAGGACCAGGGTCACGGCCACCAGCGGCACGTTCACCCAGAACCCGGCCCGCCAGGAGAAGCCCTCGACGAGGGCGCCGCCGAGCACCGGTCCCGTCATGCCGCCCAGGCCGAGGACCGCGGCCCACAGGGCGATCGCCCGGCGCCGCGCCGCGGGTTCGGTGAAGAGGTTGCTGATGATCGACAGGGTGGCGGGCATGAGCAGCGCCGCCCCGGCCCCCATGCCGCAGCGCGCGGCGAGGACCAGGCCCGGCTCCTCGGCGAGGGCTCCGAACGCGGAGGCGGCGCCGCACACGGCGAGGCCGGTCATGAAGGCGCGGCGCCGGCCGATCCGGTCGGTGAGGGCTCCGGCAGTCAGCACGAGGCCGCCGAGGACCAGGGCGTACGCGTCGACGATCCACTGGACCTGGGCCATGGAGGGGTTCAGGTCGCGCTGCAGATCGGGCACGGCGACGTTGAGGACGGTCAGGTCCATGCCGAGCAGGAACAGGCCGAGACAGACGACGGCGGCGGCCGCCCGGCGCTCACGGTCGCCGGTCATCGGGCCGCGGTCTGCAGGTCCTTGGCGAGCTGCCGCGCCAGATCGGGGGCCTGGTCCTGCGGATAGGTATGGCGTCCGGCGAAGAGGCAGGGCGTCGCGGGGGTCGTGAACAGGTCGTTCCAGCGCTCCAGGAGCTCCGGCGGAACGAGGGGGTCCGCGGCGCCTCCGTACAGGGCGAGGGACATCTCCAGGGGCGGTTCGTCCTGGTGGCGGTGGTGCAGGGCGAGGACCAGGTCGGCGAGGAACGGCGTGCACAGGCGGGTCACGGTCACCGGGTCCTCGAGGAGTTCGGCGGGGACGGGCCCCACGATGTCGGTGAAGGCGTCGATGCCCGACATCAGCAGCGTGGCCAGGAGCTTGTCGAGGTCCCCCTGATGGGGCGCGGGAAGGGCGGAGAGCGCGACGAGTACGGGCTCGCGGCGGCCGGTGCGGCCGAGGCGACGCGCGGTCTCGTAGGCGAGCAGGGCGCCGAGGCTGTGCCCGAACAGCGCGAAGGGCCGCGGGTCGGCGTCGTCGCCGGTGAGCGAGGCGAGCGCGGCGACGAGTGCGCTCAGGTCGGTCACCGACGGTTCCTCACGGCGGTCGCCACGGCCGGGCAGGGCGACGGTGTACGGCTCGACGGCGGGCGGCAGCAGGTCGGCCCAGAGCTGGTAGAACTCCGGACCGGAACCGCCGGGCGGCAGGCAGTACAGGCGAACGGCCGCCTCGGGACGGCGGTCGAGCAGGACGGGTGCGGGCACGGGAGCGGTCCTCATCGGGCTGGTCGGCGGGTGGGCGGGGGCGGGCCTGAGCGGCGTTGGCGGGTTCCGGTGCGGGACAGCGCCCCGTAAGGGGCGCGGGGCCGTGTCGGAGGTGCGGCGCCCACCGGCCCGCGGGTTCCTCACCCTGGTCCCGGCAGAGCGCTCAGCACGCGGCGGGCTAGGGCGCTGAGGTTCGGTGTGCCGGCGAGTTCCACGGTGGGCAGTTCGCAGCCGAGCCGCTGCCGCAGCAGGGTGGCGAGTTCGGCGGCCAGCAGGGAGTCCACGCCCAGCTGGTCCAGCCGCCGGGTCCGGTCGATGTGGTCGGGCGTGGTCTGCAGGACCTGGGCGAGGAGGTCGGCCAGGACGTCCTCGACGAGTACGGCCGCGTCGTCGGGCTCGGCCCGCTCCAGCGCCTGCCGCAGCCGGTCCGCGCCGTCCGTGTGCTCGGCCGGAGGCAGCAGCGCGGCCGTACGTGGTGCGGCGAGGTTGTGCAGGAACCGGTGCAGTCGCCCCCAGTCGAAGTGGCCCACGGCGATCGCGGTGGCGTCGGGGTCCGCGAGGAGCCGGTCGAGGACGGCGAACGCCTCGGCGGTGGCGAGTCCGCCCAGGCCCAGCGCCGTCATCTCGTCGCCGCGTCCGCTGCGATGCACATAGCCCGCTTCGGCGATCGCGCCCCACTGCACCGCGAGTCCGGGCAGTCCGGCCCGGCGCCGGTCGCGGACGACGGCTTCGAGGGCGAGGTTGGCCGCCGCGTACGAGGACTGCGCGAGGTTGCCGGCGACGGCGGCGCCCGAGCTGTAGACGACGAAGAAGTCGAGCGGGCGGTCCCGCGTCAGCTCGTCCAGCACCTGGCCGGCCGTCACCTTGGGGGCGAGGACGGCCCGTACGCGTGCGTCGTCCAGTTCGTGCAGCGGAGCGTCGTCGAGCACCATCGCGGCATGGACGACCCCGGCGAGGCGTCGCCGCTCGGTGCCGAGATCGCCGAGGTCATCGGGGACATCGAGGTCGTCGAGGACACGGCGCATGGCGTCCCGGTCGGCCGCGTCGGCGGCGTACGCGCTCACCCGCACGCCGAGCGCGGCGAGGTCGGCGGTCAGCTCGGCGGCGCCGGGCGTGTCCGCGCCGCGTCGGCCGACCAGGATCAGGTGGCGGGCCCCGCGGGCGGCCAGATGGCGGGCGGTGGCGGCGCCGAAGCCGCCGAGGCCGCCGGTGACCAGGTAACTCGCCTCCGGGTCCAGGACGACAGGGGTGGGCGCGGGGCGGACCGGCACGGGTTCGGCGGGGTCGAAGGTGATGACGACCTTGCCGATGTGCCGGGAGTGCTGCAGGGCGGCGAACGCCTCGCGGATCCTGGCGGCGGGGTGGACGCGATGGGCGGGCGGCCGGTAGTCGCCCGCGTGGACGGCCCGGGTGATCTCGGTCAGATGGGCGTCGGACGCCGGGGAGTCCTCGGTGAGCAGGGCGGCCACGTCCACCCCGTGGAAGGAGAGATTGTGGCGGAAGGGCGCCAGGGCCAGGGAGTTGTCGGCGAAGAAGTCGCGCTTGCCGAGCTCCACGAACCGCCCGTGCGGTGCCAGCACCCGCAGGCCGCGCTCCATGGCCTCGCCCGCCAGGGAGTTGAGGACGACGTCCACGCCCCGGCCCTCGGTGATCGCGTCGACCTCGTCGGCGAAACGCAGGGTGCGCGAGTCGAGGACGTGCTCGACGCCGAGCAGCCGCAGCAGGTCACGCTTGCCGGGGGTGCCGGCGGTGGCGATGACCCGGGCGCCGACGTGCCGGGCGTACTGGAGGGCGGCGAGGCCCACGCCTCCGGCCGCGCCGTGCACGAGCACGGTCTCGCCGCAGCGCAGGCGGGCCTGGTGGTCCAGGGCGTGCTGGACGGTCAGGAAGACGGTGGGCAGCGTGGCGGCCTCGGTGAAGTCCATGCCGTCCGGCACCGGCATCACCCGGTCGGCACGGACGCGCACGTGCGAGCCGTAGCAGCCGAGGGTCGGACAGGCCACCCGGTCGCCGACGGCGACGCGCTCCACACCGGCCCCCACGGCGACGACCGTGCCGGCGCACTCCAGCCCGATCGGTTCGGCGTCCAGCCCGGGCGGCGCCTGAGGCGGCCGTACGAGGCCGGTGACGGCCATGACGTCGTGGTAGTTGAGCGCGGCGGCCGCGACCTCGACGACGATCTCGCCGTCCTTCGGTCGGGGCGTACAGGCGGGCCGCCAGCCGAGCCGGTAGCGCAGCCCGGGCTCGTCCAGGGTCAGCGTGTACGAGGCGTACTCACCCGCTGTCGGAGCCGTCACCGGACGCGGCGCGTAGGGACGCAGCCGCGTCACGAACCGCCCCTCCCGCCGCAGCAGCACCTCGTCGTCGGCCGGGCGGACCGCCATCTCCTCGGCGAGCCTGTCCTCGGCCCCGGCTGCCAGGGCGATGCGCCGGACGGTCAGCCTGGGCTGCTCGTTGGCCAGGCTGCGGGCCGCTCCCCACACGGCCGCGGCGGCGGACGGCGGGATGTCCAGGGCTCCGCACACGACGAGCCAGACGGTGATGGCACGGTCCTCGGTCACCTGCCGGGTGGCGGTCGCGAGGGCCCGCAGCACGGCGCAGTGGCGTACGGCGATCTCGGTGGCGGATTCGGTGCCCGCCTCGGCGCCGTTGGCCGCGGCACGCAGAGCGTCTGCGTCGGCCAGCAGGACCACGTCGTCCGTGTCCGCGAGGAGTTCGGCCCACCGCCGCGGGCTCTCGCTCGCGGGCCGCGCGCCGCCGCCGAGGGCCGCGGCGGCCGCAACGGCGAGCGGCCCGCCGGTCAGGTCGGCCACCGCGGGCGGGCGTCCGGGACCCGGGCCGGGCGACGCGGTGGCGGGCGTGGGGCGGGGGCCTCGAGTGGTGAGGATGACGGAGTGGTCGTCGTACGCGGGCTGGGTGGCGTCGCCGGGCTGCACGGTGCCGGTGTATCCGCACGCACGCAGCAGCCCGGGCCATCGGTCGCGCGCCAACAGCGGCCCGCCGGGCCGCAGTTCGGTGTCCTCGGCACTCCAGTAGGAGTCCAGCAACCCGAAGACCGGCGTGAGCGCGGCCGGGTCGTGGCTCTCGATCGCGAGCAGTTGGCCACCGTCGGCCAGCAGGTCGCCGATCCGGTGCAGGGTGCGCCGCAGATCCCGCGTGGCGTGCAGCACGTTCGCGGCGACGACGAGGTCGTACGAGGCGGGGGTGAAGCCCTGGGCGGCGGGATCGGCGTCGAGGTCGAGGCAGCGGTGGTGGACGAAGTCGTGGTCGGCGAAGCGCTCCTGGGCCGCCGGGAAGAAGGCCGAGGACACGTCGCTGTAGGTGTAGTGCGTGCGGTCGGGCGGCAGACACGGCAGGAGCGCGGCCGTCAGCCCGCCGGTTCCGGCGCCGACCTCCAGCACCCGCAGCGGCCGTTCCTCGGGCCAGGCCGCGACGGCCGCCTCCAGCAGGAGCCGGGCGGTGCGGTAGTGGTGGTGCATGACGGGCGTGCTGTCGTAGAAGCGCGCGGCGAGGGCGTCGGGCTCGGCGAACAGCAGGGTGAGCGGGTCGGTACGCCCGCGCAGCACGTCCGCGAGGTGCAGCCCGCAGACGCCGTAGGCGTGGGCGGCGGCCGCCTCGGCCGGGAAGGCCAGCAGCACCTCCCGGAACAGCCGGTGCGGCTGCGGTTCCTCGGCCACCCGCCACCGCCCGCCCTCCTGGCTCCCGGTCAGCACGCCCTCCCGGGCCGCCTGCTCGAACAGGGCGGTCAGCAGCCTGCGATGCCGGGGCAGCACCCCGGCCGCGATCAGGTCGTCCAGGCTGAACTCCCTTGTGTCCGGGAGGAGTTCGCGTACGGCCGCCACGGTCAGGTGCGCGTTCAGGCGCAGGCCGTGGGCGCGGGCGCGGTCGTACGGGTGGTTCCGCCAACCGCGGGCGGCCCGTGCCAGCGCGTCCGTGCAGGCGGCCAGGGTGTCCGCCGGTGTGGGCCAGGGCGACGGGGCGGAGGGACTCGTGGGCAGCGGGGCGGCGCGCAGGACCTCGGCCAGTTGCTGGGGCGCCGGGGTGTGCGTCGCGTCGAAACGGCGCAGTCGGCAGCCGAGCGCTTCCAGGGCGACGGTGCCGTCGTCGGCCATGACGGTCAGATCCCAGAGGGCCTCGCGGGCGGTGCGGGCGCGCAGGCGCACATGGATCAGGCCGGTGCGGGGCAGTGGCTGCCAGCAGCGCAGGGTGTCGATGCCGACGGGCAGGTAGGCGGCCGGGGCGGCGTCGAGGGCGGCCGGTTTCCGGTCGGGGAGGGCCGGCTGCCGGTCGGTGGCGGGCGCGAACAGCGGCGTGAGCAGCGGGAGGCCCGCCTGGAGCGCGCCGTCGAGCAGGGTCGGGTGGGCGACGGGGGCGTCGGCGAGGTCGACGGTGGCGGCGTAGCAGGCGAGCACCTCACGTCCGTCTCCGGCGTCGACACGCAGACCGGTCAGGGTGCGGAACGCCGGACCGTAGGGCAGTCCGGCGCGGGCGCACAGGGCGTAGTGGTCGGCCGCGCTCAGCTCGCGGGGCAGTCGGCTGCGCAGTGCGTTCGGGTCGGAGCCGGGCGGGCACGCGCGCAGCAGCCTGCGCACTCTGCCGCGCGCGTGCTCGGTCCACGCACCGCCGCTCCCGTCCCGGCCGGAGACGGTGAAGGCACCGTCGCGTTCCAGCACGGTGTGGACCGACACGGCCCGGTCCTCGTCGTCGCCCGGCAGGCTCAGCGCACGGCTGATCGACAGCCCGAGCACCTCGACGGGCGCGTCGTGCACGGCCTGCCCGAGGGTCAGGGCCATGTCCGCGTACCCGGCCGCCGGTACGACCACGGTCTCGCCCACCAGGTGATCGGCCGACCAGACCGGCGCTGCACGGGAGAGCTCCTGCCACCAGGCGGGCCGCGCCCCCGGCTGCCGTACGCCCAGCAAAGCGTGGGGCGGCCGCGCCGACTCGCCGTCCTCCTCGGCCGCGGTCTCCTCCCACCAGCCGGGACCGCCGTTCCAGTGCCGTTCGCGCTGCCACGGGTAGGCGGGCACGTCGACCACGCGCCCGGGCTGCGGGAACGGAACGCTCCAGTCCGTCTCGGCTCCGCACGCCAGCAGCTGTGCCACGGCGGAGTCGAGCGCGCCGGGGCCGGCGGCGGTGCGGGTGAGCGTGGGGATCACGGCGACGGGCCGTCCGGCATCCGCCGTGCCACGCCGCAGATACGCGCCGAGCACCGGGTGCGGGCCGATCTCCACCAGGACGTCGCAGCCGGCCTCGCCGACGAGCGCGTCCACAGCCTCGGCGAACCGTACGGGTGCGCGCACGTTGCGCCACCAGTAGTCGGCGTCGAGGGCCGCGCCGCCGCTGAGCCGGCCGGTTACCGTGGAGGCCAACGGGATCCGGGCGGGACGCGCGGGCAGCCCCGACAGCGCGGTCGCGAGCGGCCCGCACAACGCGTCCATCGCCGGACTGTGGAAGGCGTGGTCCAGTCCGAGGTCGCGGAAGAACACGCCCCGTTCGCCCAGCACTTCGCCGAGCCCGGCGAGCGCCTCGGCGTCCCCCGCGACGGTCACGTCCCGCGCGCTGTTGACCCCGGCGACGACCAGCCGCTCCGCCTGCCCGGTCTCGGCGATCAGCTTCTCGGCCTCCGAGGAGCCGAGCCCGACGGCCGCCATCCGCCCGCACCCTGCGGTGCCGCCCTGGGCCCGGCTGCGCGCGGCGATCACCCGGCAGGCGGCCCCGCGGTCCAGGGCTCCCGCGCAGTAGGCGGCCGCGACCTCGCCCACGCTGTGCCCGCAGACCGCGGCGGGCGTGAAACCGCGCGCGGTGAGGGCCGCGACCAGCCCGGCCTGCAGGGCGAACAGCATCGGCTGGGCGATCTCGGTGCGCTGCCACACCTCCGGTCCGCGCGGCGCGGCCATCTCCTCCCGGACGGACCAGCCGAGCAGGGGACGCAACACCTCGTCGACCGCGTCGACCTCGGCGGTGAAGTCGCCGTCCGCGCCGAGGAGTTCGGCCCCCATCCCGGCCCACTGGGAGCCGTTTCCACTGAAGACGAGTGCGATACGGCCCCGCTCCACGCCCACCCCGCGAGCCGCACCCGGCGCGGGCTCGCCCCGCGCCACCCGCCGCAGCGCCCGCGCCGCCGCCGACGGGTCCTCGGCCAGCAGCGCGACGCGCTGCTCGTACCGGGCCTGACGACGGCATGCCGTGTACGCGGTGTCGTGGAAGGCATCCGGGGCCAGCCCCTCCAGATGCTCGGCCCACCGGACGGCGGCGGCCTCCAGAGCCTGCGGGGTGCGGGCGGACAGGACGAGCGGGAACGCGCCGTCCCGGCCGGGGCGCCGCGGGTCGTCCGCGTCCGGGGCGGCCCCCAGCACCACATGGGCGTTGGCCCCACCGAACCCGAAGGAGTTCACCCCGGCCACCGGCCGCTCCCCCGGCACCAGGCACGCCTCGGCCACCGGCTCCAGCCCCAGCCGGGCGAAGTCGATCCGCGAACTCGGCGGAACCGTGTGCAGCGTCGCGGGAATCCGCCGCTCCCGCAGCACCAGCAGCGCCTTGAGCAGCCCGGGCACACCGGCCGCCGCCTCCAGGTGCCCCAGGTTCGACTTCACCGAGCCGATCGGCAGCGGCACACCCGACGTACGGCGCCGCCCGAGCACCTCGCCCAGCGCCGCGCACTCCACCGGGTCGCCGGCCTGGGTGCCGGTGCCGTGCGCCTCGACGTACCCCACCTCGTCCGCGCCGACGCCCGCCTCGGCGTACACCCGCGCCAGCAGCGCGGCCTGGCTGCGCGCGCTCGGCAGCGCCAGCCCGGCGGTACGGCCGTCCGCGTTGACGCCGCTGCCGAGGATCACCCCGTGGACGCGGTCGCCGTCCGCCAACGCCGCGGTCAGCGGCTTGAGCACGAGCACACCGGCGCCCTCGGAGCGCACATAGCCGTCCGCGCGCTCGGAGAAGGGCCGGCACCGCCCGGACGGCGAGAGCATCGACGCCTGCGCGAACCCGACGCTCTCCCCCGGGTTGAGCAGCACACTCACACCCCCGGTGAGCGCGAGCGCGCTGCGCCCGGACCGCACCTCCTGGCACGCCTGGTGCACGGCGGTCAGCGTCGACGAGCACGCCGTGTCGACCGCGAACGACGCGCCACGCAGATCGAAGACGTACGAGACCCGGTTCGCGGTGTTGCAGGACGCCGTGCCGCTCATGGTGTACGCGTTCATCGTGCGCGGCCGCCGCTGCTGCAGATCGCCGTACCCGTGCGACGACACGCCCACGATCACCGCCGCGTCGCCGCCGGCCAGCGCCGCCGGGTCGATGCCCGCGTCACCGAACGCCTCGACGGCGCACTCCAGGAGCAGCCGCTGCTGCGGGTCCAGCCGGGAGGCCTCCTTCGGCGAGATACCGAAGAACTCCGCGTCGAAGGAGGCCACGTCGTCCAGGAAGCCGCCCGCGGCGGTGTAGGTGCGGCCGGAGTGCGCACGTCCGTCGGCCGACACGAACCGCGCCACGTCGAACCGGTCGCCCGGCACCTCCCCGACCAGGTCCCGGCCCTCGGTCAGCGCCTCCCACAGCCCGTCGAGCGTCCGGATCCCACCGGGCAGCCGGACCCCCACGCCCACGACCGCGACGTCTCCGTCACGGGCGAGGGGTACGGGGTTGTCGACGGAGACGTCCGAAGTGGCGGGGGCAGCGGAGACAGCGGACATCGGACGATCGTGGTCATTCGCCTGGGGCACGCCGCCGACAACTCTCCGGGCCCGCCCACGGTTACTGCCGACGACGCCATACGGGGACGTCGGCGCCCGAGTGGAGGGCTGTCAGGCCCGGGGGCCGGGGTGCAGGGTGACGAACAGCGCCCGGGCCCGGCTGCCGTCCGGCAGGTCCCAGGCACCCGCGACGTGCCCGGTCGTGCCCTGGGGAGGGACGGGCGGGGCGTCCGGGGTCGCGGGACGCAGGACCCGGTGGAGGCGGAGGGTGGTGCCGTCCGGGAGGGGGAGCTCGGTGCCGTCCTGATCGTCGGTGGCCGTGGGGACGAAGGCGGCGGGGAGACCGTCACCGGTGCAGGACCGGGTGACCTCCCGGTCGGGCGTGTCACTGATGCTCTGGGCCTGGGCCTGGACCCGCCCCTCCAGCAGGGCCAGCAACTGGGCGGTCAGCACCGGGTCGTGGCAGCCGTCGTAGGCCCAGCGCTTGCCCAGCACTCCGTGTTCCATGGTGCCGACGAGGGCGTGCTCCGCCCCGTCGAGCGGTGCCCCACGGTAGCTGAGCGGCACCAGGTAGGCGGTGGGGACCGCGCCGGAGGCATCGGTGGCCACCATGAACTCGATCCCCACCTCGCCCTCCGGGTCGTCCAGCCGGAAGCCGCCCGCCTTGGTCAACTCCGGTTCGCCCGGGCCGCCTTCGTACCAGGGGCGGGTGGGCAGCCAGGAGGCGAGCAGTTCCAGCTTGGTCGGCTTGAGGGTGGTGCGGTGAATGACAGCCATCCGACGGTCTCCCTAGAGGTCTTCCTGAACGTGCGCGTACTTGTCCGTGGCCGCCACCAGCGCCTCGGCCGTGCCCGGCGCCCCGGCGTTGTGCCCCACGTCGTCGATGACGACCAACTCGCTGCCGGGCCAGGCGTGGTGGAGGCGCCAGACGATGCCGAGGAGGTTGCCGGGGTCGAGGCTGCCCTGGACGAGGGTGCCCGGGATGCCCTTGAGCAGGGGCGCGTCCCGCAGGACGACGCCCTCTGCGTTGCCGTCCCCGAGGAAGTGGTCGTTGCCCCAGTAGTGCGTCACGGTGCGGGCGAAGCCCATGCGGAACACCGGGTCCTCGTAGCGCGGGACGGAACGCGGCGGGGCGGCGGCGATGGCGGTCTCCCAGTCGGTCCATGCCCGCGCCGCCCGCGCCCGTGTCCCAGGATCGGGTGACTCGATCAGCCGGTTGTACGCGGCCGCGAGGTTCCCCGCGCGCTCGTCCTCGGGCACCTCGTCGAGGAACCGCTCGAACGCGTCGGGGAAGTACTGACCGAGTCCCCTGGTCAGCAGGGCGACTTCGGCGGCGGAGCCCGTGGCCACCCCGGTGAGGACGAGTTCGGACACGACTCCCGGATGCGTCTGGGCGTACCGCAGCCCCAGCACGGACCCCCACGAGACGCCCCACACCAGCCACCGCTCGATCCCGAGGTGCCGCCGCAGCAGCTCCAGGTCGGCCATCACATGCGTCGTGGTGTTGACGCTCATGTCCGTCTCGTACGCGCTCGCGTGCGGCGTCGAACGCGCGCACCCGCGCTGGTCGAGCAGCACGACACGGTACGCCTCGGGGTCGAACAGCCGCCGGAACCAGGGGTTGCTGCCGCTGCCCGGCCCGCCGTGCAGCACCAGCGCGGGTTTGCCGTGAGGGTTTCCGCAGGTCTCCCAGTACACGTGGTTGCCGTCGCCGACGTCGAGCATGCCGTGGTCGTACGGTTCGATCTCCGGATAGAGGCCCATCCGCGCACCGTAACGCCGTACGACCGCCCGGTCGCCTCATTTACGACCGATTACGACCGGCCGCCGCCGCCCGGTCCGGCCACCTCCGCCGCCGCACCCAGCACCTCCCGCAGCATCGCGGGCGTGAGCCTGCCGGTGAAGGTGTTGCGCTGGCTGACATGGAAGCACCCGAAGAGTTCGAGCCCGCCGACGTCACCGTGCCCGTCGACCGCGAACCGCGCCCCGTGCGCGAACGCCGGCCGCGGCCGGGGCACCTCCCACCCCGCCTCCACCAGCGCGGGCAGCGTCGCCTGCCAGCCGAAGGCGCCCAGGAGGACGACCGCCCGCAGCGTCGGCCGCAGCAGCCGCAGCTCCTGCACGAGCCAGGGCCGGCAGGTCTCCCGCTCGCCCGGTGTGGGCTTGTTGGCGGGCGGGGCGCAGTGCACGGGGGCGGTGACGCGGACGCCGTGCAGCTCCAGCCCGTCGTCGACGGCCACCGACGTGGGCTGCGAGGCGAGGCCCACGTCGTACAGCGCCTGGTACAGCACGTCCCCGGAGCGGTCCCCGGTGAACATCCGGCCGGTGCGGTTGCCGCCGTGCGCGGCCGGGGCGAGCCCCACGATCAGCAGCCGGGCGTCGGGCGGCCCGAAGCCCGGTACCGGCCGGCCCCAGTACGTCTGGTCGGCGAAGGCCGCGCGCTTGGTGCGGGCCACCTCCGCACGCCAGTCGACCAGACGCGGGCAGGCCCGGCAGCCCGCGATCCGACGGTCGAGATCAGCGAGGGCGTCCACGACTCCACCGTACGGCCGCCTCGGCCCCGTACAGGAACGTCCGCGCGGGGACTAAGGTCGAGGCATGGCTTCCGAGGATGACGAGGCGAAGACCGGCAGCGCGGTCGAGGGACAGCGGCCGGACGCGGATCAGTGGTCGGACGCGGGGAAGGCCGAGCAGGCCGTCGACCCGAAGATCGCCGCCGCCGTGGCCGCCGCCGAGGCAGCCGGTCCGCAGAACGGCGAGAGCGTGCGGATCGACAGCTGGATCTGGGCCGTACGCCTGGTCAAGACCCGTTCCATGGGCGCCACCGCCTGCAAGGGCGGGCACGTGCGTGTGAACGGCCAGAACGTGAAGCCCTCCCACTCCGTGCGCGTCGGCGACGAGGTGCGCCTGCGCCAGGAGAACCGGGAACGGGTCGTCGTGGTCAAGCGGCTCATCCGCAAGCGGGTCGGCGCACCGGTGGCGGCACAGTGCTTCGTCGACAACTCGCCCCCTCCGCCGCCGCGCGAGGCCGTCGCCCCGGCCGGCATCCGCGACCGCGGCACGGGCCGGCCGACCAAGCGGGACCGCCGCGAGCTGGAACGGCTGCGCGGGCTCATGGGCGGAGCAGCGGGACAGCCGCGCGGACAGTGACATACGGCGGTGGCGTCCGGCAGGCCGAGAAGGCCCGGGCCGGACGCCACCGACGGCGTCGGGTCACGCGCGTCGCCGCACCAGCCGCAGCAGATCCGCGTTGGAGCTGCGTCGGGCCCAGGCGATCAGGGCCAGCGGCACGATCAGGATGAGCGGTGTCGCCGCGTTCTCGCCGTCGAACGCGGTGATCGTCACGACGAACGCGCCCACCATCAGCGCGCTGAGCGCCATCGCCGCCACCGACTGCAGCACCGGGATCAACAGCGCGACGGCACCGGCCAGTTCGAGTGCGCCGATGGTGTACATCCCCGCGCTTCCCCAGCCGAGCTCCTCGAAGCCCTCGGCGGCCGAGGGGTGAGCGATCAGCTTGGGCAGCGCGCTCGCGATCGCGTAGAAGAGGGCGAGCAGTATCTGCAGGCCGCGCAGGGCGAGGCGGGCCCGGCGGCCGCGCGGCGTCGCGGACTCGGCGATGACCGTGCCGGAGCCGGCGGAGGCGGCGGTGGGGACGGAGGCAGCGGAAGCGGCGGTCTCGGACATGGGGTTCTCCTGTGTGAAGCGGTGGTCCGTGGTGCTGTCACAGAGGTAGACCGGGGGTCGCGCCGGAACTCATCGCCGTACCAACGACATTGCGAAGGAAGTTCAGACGCTCCCGTCCAACGGCAGCCATCCGTGCCCGACATACCAGTGACCGCCCGCCCGCAGATGGTCCCCGACCGCCCGTTCCACCGCGGTGCGACGCGGCAGTCCCTCGACCGGCAACTCCGGGTCGCCGAAGACGAACTGGACCGGCTCGGTGTCGGACGGCTCCGGCTCCGCGCGGGCGATGCGGAAGCGCTCCTGGAACCGGACGATGTTGGAGTCCTCGGGCAGGTACTTCCTGAGCTGTGTGTCCAGCAGCCAGGAGTGGCAGGTCACCACCCGGTAGCGCGCCTCGGGAAAGTACGCCGCGAAGAACTCCCGGGCGAGCGTCAGGGACCGGTCGACGGCGGCCGGCGTCAGCGGCCCGTGGAAGTCGGGGATGTGCAGGTTGAGGCAGGGCGAGTCCGGGCCCACGCCGACCCCGGCCGCCGCGAGCCCGGCCCCCGTCCGCGCCCCGAGCCGCGCCCGCTCGAACTGCAGCCGCCCCAGCTGGTACAGCGCGCCGCGGAAGTGGTGGACGAGCCACCAGGGAGCCTGCACGCCGGCCCGCCCGTACCGCCGGCGGTGCACGGCCATGTTCCGCCCGAGGTCGGCGAGGGTGCGCCGGGAGACGTCGGCCGGGATGCCGCGCTCGCGGTGGTACGCGCGCGTGGCGGGCAGCGCGGCGACGAACACGTACACGGGGAAGCAGCGCTGCAAAGGGCCCGAGGGCCAGTCCAGGTCGGGCAGGTCGACCGGGCGGCCGACCTCCCCCACGGTCCGGACGAGCTCGTCGACGGACCGTTCCAGGAACTGCCGCAGCTCCGGGTCGTCCGTCACCCGTCGGGCCATCCGCACGAGGTCGTTGATGTCCTCGTGCGGTATCTGGAGGTCGAGGAGCACCTCGGCCAGTTCATCGGTGTCCGGCAGCACGGAGCCCCCTGTGAGGAGAACGAGGAGTACGTTTCAAGGAGGAGTGGTGATCCCGATGCGTACGGGCAGTGAGCCGACGACAGCGCGCAGTGCACTGCGGGCCCGCTTCTGGCTGTGCGTGTGGGGCGTGGTCTGGGCGGTCTTCGGCACCGTCGCGTTCGCGCTCGCGGGCCGCCCCGGCTGGGCGGTGGCCTGCGGGGCGCTGTGGCTGGTGATCACCGTCGACATGGCCATGGTCCTCAGACACATCCGCCAGGGCCCGCACTACCAGCCGGGCCGCGACATACCGCCGTATCGCCCACCAGAGGACCGCCCGTACCGCCCGCGAGAGGACCGCCGGCACCGGCCACCGCCGAACCGCTACCCCTAGCCGCACCGCAGAGCCGTCACCTCCGCTCGGTCGCGTCGGCGCTCACCCGTCGAACCGTGCCGCCTTGAGGTACTCCGGGTTCGGATCGAGCGCGGCGGCCAGCCGGAAGTGCCGCTTGGCCTGGTCGGCTCTGCCCTGGCGCTCGTAGGTGCGGGCGAGCGCGAAGTGCGCGAACGCGTTGTCCGGCTCGCGCTCCAGGACGATCGTGAACTCCAGCTCGGCGGGCCGGAGTTGGGCTGCGGCGAAGAAGGCACGCGCACGCAGCAGCCGGGCGGCGGTGTTCTCCGGGTGCACGGCGACGACCTCGTCGAGCAGCTTCACCGCGCCCCGCGGGTCCCGCGCGGCGAGCAGTTGCTCGGCGGCGCGGAAGTCGATGACATGCGTCTCCGGAGTACGTCCGGTCGAACCGCTGGTCTCGGGCACGGCAGAGTCCTTCCCTCGCTGGAGGAGTTCAACGCGCGACCCGCGCACCGCTATTCCTGCGGCGACCGGGGCTGGGGACTCCCCTGTGACTCCTGGGACTCGCGCCGGTCCCCGTGGGCCCGGCGCACGAGCTCGTCCCACACGTCCTTCACACGCCGCTGGAGCACCTCCAGCGGTACGTCGTTGTCGATGACGACGTCCGCGATCTCCAGCCGCTTCTCACGCGTCGCCTGCGCGGCCATACGCGCGCGGGCGTCCTCCTCGGTCATACCGCGCAGCCGGACCAGCCGGTCGAGCTGGGTCTCGGGACTGGCGTCGACGACGACCACGACGTCGTACAGCGGCGCGAGGCCGTTCTCCGCGAGGAGCGGCACGTCGTGGACGACGACGGAGTCCTTCGCGGCGCCCTCTTCGAGTTCGCGCGAGCGGGCGCCGACGAGGGGGTGCACGATCGAGTTCAGTACGGCGAGCCTGTCGGGGGCGGCGAAGACGATCGACCCCAGCTTGGGCCGGTCCAGACTGCCGTCCCCGGCGAGCACCTCCTCGCCGAAGGCCTCGACGACGGCGGCGAGACCGGGGGTACCGGGCGCGACGACCTCGCGCGCGATACGGTCCGCGTCGATCAGCACGGCCCCGCACTCGACGAGCAGCCGCGACACCTCGCTCTTGCCGGCACCGATGCCGCCGGTCAGGCCCACCTTCAACATGACCGGCAGCTTAGGGCCTGCCGCCGACATCAACACCCGGCAGGCCCGGTCGGCCCTCAGTTGTCGCCCTCGCGCTCCGCCAGGAACCGCTCGAACTCCTGGCCGATCTCGTCCGCCGACGGGATGTCCACCGGCTCGGCGAGCATGTTGCCGCGGGTCTCGGCGCCGGCGACGGCGTCGTACTGGTGCTCCAGTCCCTCGACGAGGTTGGTGAGCTCGTCGTCGCCCTCGCGGATCTGCCGGTCGATCTCGTTCTGCGTGCGGTGGGCCTCCGTGCGCAGGGAGTGCGCGACGCCGGGCAGCACGAGTCCGGTGGCCGCGGTGAGGGCCTCCAGGATGGTCAGCGCCGCGTCCGGGTACGAGGAGCGGGCGATGTAGTGCGGGACGTGCGCGGCGATGCCCAGGACGTCGTGCCCGGCCTCCATCAGCCGGTACTCGATCAGGGACTCGGCGCTGCCGGGCACCTGCGCCTCGTCGAAGGGGCTGCGGTGGCCCGGGACGAGGTCGGTGCGGTTGCCGTGCGGGGTGAGGCCGACCGGGCGGGTGTGCGGGACGCCCATGGGGATGCCGTGGAAGTTCACCGACAGACGCACCCCGAGCCGCTCGACGATCTCCTTGACGGCCGCGGCGAAGCGCTCCCACTCCACGTCCGGCTCGGGCCCGGACAGCAGCAGGAAGGGCGCGCCGGTGGCGTCCTGCACGAGCCGGACCTCGATGGCGGGGTCCTCGTAGTCGCTCCAGCGGTCGCGCTTGAACGTCAGCAGCGGTCGGCGGGCCCGGTAGTCCACCAGCCGGTCGTGGTCGAAGCGGGCGACGACCTGGTGGGGCAGCGAGTCGAGGAGCCGGTCGACGATCTGGTCGCCGGTCTCGCCCGCGTCGATGTATCCGTCGAAGTGGTAGAGCATGACCAACCCGGCCGACTCCTGGGCAAGCGCCATGTCGACGACAGCCAGCCCCTTCGGCTCCCATGCGTACAAACCCTGCGGATCAAGCACTGTGACCGCTCCTCCTCGTGTCCGTACGTCACAACGCCCTTACGGGCGTGGGCATTCCCGAGAAGGACGGGCTCTTGATCTTGCCGGGCCGGACAACCCCCTCAGGGGCGCGGGGAACTGCGCGACCAGCCCCCACAGGCCGGCAGCCGAAACTCAACCCCCACAAACGCCTGAGGGACCGCACCCCGAAAGGTACGGCCCCTCAGTCAACTGCTAAGCCTCAGCGAGCCAGCGTTCAGCTCTGGCCGCCCGCCAGCTTCTCGCGCAGAGCGGCAAGCGCCTCGTCCGAGGCCAGCGCGCCGGAGTTGTCCGGGCCCTCGGAGGAGTACGAGCCACCGGAAGCGGCCGGAGCCGCACCCGCGGCGTCGCCACCCTCGGCGGCAGCGGCAGCGTCGGCCTCGCGGCTCTTGATGACCTGCTGCTGGTGCTGCTCGAAGCGCTGCTGCGCCTCGGCGTACTGGTGCTCCCACGCCTCGCGCTGGGTCTCGTAGCCCTCGAGCCAGTCGTTGGTCTCGGGGTCGAAGCCCTCGGGGTAGATGTAGTTGCCCTGGTCGTCGTACGAGGCAGCCATGCCGTACAGGGTCGGGTCGAACTCGACCGTGGCCGGGTCGGCACCGAAGGCCTCGTTGGCCTGCTTCAGCGAGAGGCTGATGCGACGACGCTCGAGGTCGATGTCGATGACCTTGACGAAGATCTCGTCGTTGACCTGGACGACCTGCTCCGGGATCTCCACGTGGCGCTCGGCCAGCTCGGAGATGTGGACCAGACCCTCGATGCCCTCGTCCACGCGGACGAACGCACCGAACGGAACCAGCTTGGTGACCTTACCCGGGACGACCTGACCGATCTGGTGGGTCCGGGCGAACTGCTGCCACGGGTCTTCCTGGGTCGCCTTCAGCGACAGGGAGACACGCTCGCGGTCCATGTCGACGTCGAGGACCTCGACGGTGACTTCCTGGCCGACCTCGACAACCTCGGACGGGTGGTCGATGTGCTTCCAGGACAGCTCGGAGACGTGGACCAGACCGTCGACGCCACCCAGGTCCACGAAGGCACCGAAGTTGACGATCGAGGAGACGACGCCGGAACGGACCTGACCCTTCTGGAGGGTGGTGAGGAACGTCTGGCGGACCTCGGACTGGGTCTGCTCCAGCCAGGCACGGCGGGACAGGACCACGTTGTTGCGGTTCTTGTCCAGCTCGATGATCTTCGCCTCGAGCTCCTTGCCCACGTAGGGCTGGAGGTCGCGAACGCGGCGCATCTCGACCAGGGAGGCCGGGAGGAAGCCACGGAGGCCGATGTCGAGGATGAGACCACCCTTGACGACCTCGATGACGGTACCGGTGACGATCCCGTCCTCTTCCTTGATCTTCTCGATCGTGCCCCAGGCACGCTCGTACTGAGCGCGCTTCTTGGACAGGATGAGGCGGCCTTCCTTGTCCTCCTTCTGGAGGACCAGGGCCTCGATCTCATCGCCCACGGCGACGACCTCGTTCGGGTCGACGTCGTGCTTGATGGAGAGTTCGCGGCTCGGGATAACGCCTTCGGTCTTGTAACCGATGTCGAGCAGGACCTCGTCCCGGTCGACCTTCACGATGACGCCGTCGACGATGTCGCCGTCGTTGAAGTACTTGATCGTCTCGTCGATCGCGGCGAGGAAGGCTTCCTCGTTACCGATGTCGTTGACCGCTACCTGCGGGGTGGTGGCGGTGGTCTCGGTGCTGCTCGTCATGTGGGAAAGGGCTCCGGTACGGACATTGAAGTCGTAGGTACTGCTACGCCGGGAGCCCGTATCGCTCTGAAGAAGCCGGACAGCCAAGGAAGCGCCACACCAGTCGAAACCGGTGGCGCCTCGAAAACCGAGGGGACATACAACAGATGCGAGCGCAGCCTGCTACGTCTGAGGTGCGCAGGCCCGCAGCGCAACTTGTAGCATACGGGGGCAGCCGGGCAGGGTCAATGCGCGAAGGCGCACACCCGGGGCGGATCGCCCCATACCCGGCACAAAACCTGTCTCCTGAGGCCACGCTGGCCGTAAGGCGTCCCTTTCGTGACACCGCCATATGGGTGATGCCATGGAGGTGACGGAAGAGTACGACGAGGGAGCCGATCATCCAAGAGCCCGCATCGTCCGAGTCCGGTTTCGAACCGGAGGCCACCCGCCGTGAGTCCGGGGTCGCGGAGAGTTCCCGCGCCAACCGGGGCTGGTGGGACCGCAATGCGGACGAGTACCAGATCGAGCACGGCACGTTCCTCGGCGACGACCGCTTCGTCTGGGGCCCCGAGGGCCTGGACGAGGTGGAGGCCGAGCTGCTCGGCCCGCCGGAGGACCTCAAGGGCAAGCAGGTGCTGGAGATCGGCGCCGGCGCCGCCCAGTGCTCGCGCTGGCTGGCCGCGCAGGGGGCAAGCCCCGTCGCCCTGGACATCTCCCACCGCCAGCTCCAGCACGCCCTGCGCATCGGCGGCGCGTTCCCCCTGGTCTGCGCCGACGCCGGCGCCCTCCCCTTCGCCGACGCCTCCTTCGACCTGGCGTGCTCGGCGTACGGCGCGCTTCCGTTCGTCGCCGACCCGGTGCTGGTGCTGCGGGAGGTGCGGCGGGTGTTGCGGCCGGGCGGACGCTTCGTCTTCTCCGTGACCCACCCGATCCGCTGGGCGTTCCCGGACGAGCCGGGCCCGGAAGGGCTGTCCGTCTCGGCCTCGTACTTCGACCGCACGCCGTACGTGGAACAGGACGAGCAGGGAAGCGCGGTCTACGTCGAGCACCACCGGACGCTCGGCGACCGCGTCCGGGACATCGTGGCGGCGGACCTCCGGCTGGTGGACCTGGTGGAGCCGCAGTGGCCGGCCTGGAACACCTCGGAGTGGGGCGGCTGGTCGCCGCTGCGCGGGAATCTGATCCCGGGGACGGCGATCTTCGTGTGCGTACGAGACTGAGAGCGTGATCCGTTACGACGCCCTGGACGCGTTGCCCGTACGCGGCGCCCTGCCCGGTCTGAACGACGCGCTGGACGCGCACGGCACCGCGGTGCTGGTCGCGCCGCCCGGCACCGGCAAGACCACCCTGGTGCCGCTGGTGCTGGCGGGGCTGGTCGGCGAGGGGCCGCAGCGGCGGGTGGTCGTCGCCGAGCCCCGGCGGATCGCGGCCCGGGCGGCCGCGCGGCGGATGGCGTGGCTGCTGGGCGAGAAGGTCGGCGAGAGCGTCGGCTACACCGTGCGCGGGGAGCGGGTCGTCGGACGCCACGCGCGCGTGGAGGTCGTCACGACCGGTGTGCTGCTCCAGCGGCTGCAGCGCGACCAGGAGCTGGCCGGCGTGGACGTGGTGGTGCTCGACGAGTGCCACGAGCGGCATCTGGACGCGGACACGGTGGCGGCGTTCCTGTGGGACGTACGGCAGACGCTGCGGCCGGAGCTGCGGCTGGTGGCCGCGTCGGCGACGACGGACGCGCGGGGGTGGGCGCGGCTGCTGGGGGACGCCCCGGTGGTCGAGGCGCAGGGCGTGTCGCACCCCGTGGACGTGGTGTGGGCGCCGCCGGCGCGTCCCGTACGGCCGCCGCACGGCATGCGGGTCGATCCGGCGCTGCTGACGCATGTGGCGTCGACGGTGCGGCGGGCGCTGGCCGAGCGGGCGGGGGACGTGCTGTGTTTCCTGCCGGGTGTGGGCGAGATCGGGCGGGTCGCCGGGCAGCTGGGGGACCTGGGCGACGTCGAGGTGCTCCAGGTGCACGGGCGGGCGCCGACGGCCGTGCAGGACGCGGTGCTGGCGGGCGGGGAGCGGCGCCGGGTGGTGCTGGCGACGTCCGTGGCCGAGTCGTCGCTGACGGTTCCCGGTGTGCAGGTCGTCGTCGACTCGGGGCTGGCGCGGGAGCCTCGTGTCGATCACGCGCGCGCTTTGAGCGCCCTGACGACGGTACGGGCCTCGCAGGCGGCCGGGCGGCAGCGGGCGGGGCGGGCCGGGCGTGAGGCGCCGGGGGCGGTGTACCGCTGCTGGGCGGAGGCCGAGGACACGCGGCTGCCGCGGTTCCCGTCGCCGGAGATCCAGGTGGCCGACCTGACGGCGTTCGCGCTGCAGGCGGCCTGCTGGGGCGACCCGCAGGCCACGGGGCTGGCGTTGCTCGATCCGCCGCCGGTCGGAGCGATGGCGGCGGCCAGGAGCGTGCTGAGGGCCATCGGGGCGGTGGACTCCGGGGGGCGGGCCACGCAACGGGGCACCGCGCTGGCCCGGCTGGGGTTGCACCCCCGGTTGGGGCGGGCGCTGCTGGACACCTCCGGTGCGGGCGCCGAGGTGGTCGCGCTGCTGAGCGAGGAGGCCCCGAGGGAGTACGGGGACGATCTGGCCGGCGCTCTGCGGGCGGCCCGGCGTGGCGGTGACGCCTATGCGGGGCGTTGGCGTGCGGAGGTGCGGCGGTTGCGGGCCGGTGGCGAGCGGGCGCCCGCGTCCGGTGTGGACGAGCGCACCGCGGGCCTCGTCGCCGCCCTCGCCTTCCCCGAGCGCGTCGCCAGGGCCGACGGCGGCTCCTACCTCATGGCGTCCGGCACGCGCGCCGAACTCGGTGACGGCAGCCCCCTGCGCGGCGCCCCGTGGATCGCCGTCGCCGTCGCGGACCGGCCCGTCGGCAAGGGGCACGCGCGCGTGCAGCTCGCCGCCGAGGTGGACGAGGACATGGCGCGGTCGGCGGCGGCCTCGCTGTACTCCGAGGGCCAGGAGGTGCACTGGGCCGACGGGGACGTCGTCGCCCGGCGCGTCGAGCGGCTGGGGGCGATCGAGCTCGCGGTGCGGCCGTTGCGGGACGCCGACCCCGCACTCGTACGCGACGCGCTCCTCGAAGGGCTGCGGCAGGAGGGGCTCGGCCTGTTGCGCTGGTCCCCCGACGCCGGCGTCCTGCGGCAGCGGCTGGCGTTCTTGCGCCTGCACCTGGGCGAGCCCTGGCCCGACGTGTCCGACGACGCGCTCCACGCGCGCGTGGACGAGTGGCTGGAGCCGGAGCTGGGCCGGGCCCGGCGGCGGGCCGACCTGGCGCGGATCGACGCCGGGCAGGCGCTGGCCCGGCTGCTCCCGTGGGCCTCGGGGGAGGCCGGGCGGCTGGACGAGCTCGCCCCGGAGCGGATCGCCGTACCGAGTGGGTCCCGGATCCGGATCGACTACGGCGACCCCGGACAGCCCGTTCTCGCCGTGAAGTTGCAGGAGATGTTCGGGCTGCACGAGTCGCCCCGCGTCGCCGGGGTGCCGCTGCTCGTCCATCTGCTCTCCCCCGCCGGGCGCCCCGCGGCCGTCACCGCCGACCTCGCCTCCTTCTGGAGGGACGGCTACAAGGGCGTACGGGCGGAGCTGCGCGGCCGCTATCCCAAACACCCGTGGCCCGAGGACCCCGCGACGGCCGAGCCGACCCGGCACACCAACGCGCGGCTCAGGCGGTGACCGGTTCCGGTTCGGTGTCCTGCGCGGGCTTCGGGTCGCCGGGGCGGCGGCCGCGTGCCTCCAGGTAGAGGGAGAGGGACAGCAGGAGCACGCCCAGGACCAGGAAGCCCCACGGCAGGTACGACGTCATCAGCAGGACCAGTGTGCGGTTGGACTTGACCAGGTCCACGGTGTGGTCGATGTAGTCCTCGCGCATCTTCACGTGGCCGGCGAACGCCGTCACCTTGTCGCGGTCGCCGAGGAGGGTGCCGCCGCGCAGTTCCTCCTTGTGGATCTCCTCGCCGTACACGGGCGCGCCGGTGAGGGGTTCGACCCAGAACTTGCGGACGGTGGTGTACCAGCGGGTCGTTCCGGTCTTGGCCACCGACTCCGGCGTGATGCCCTCGACCGGCATCGCCTTGGGGAACCTCACCTCGGTCCAGGGGATGGTCTGTTCGAAGTAGTAGACCTCGACGCCGCGGAAGTCCTGGGTGCCCTTGTAGTGGATGGGGGCGCTGGTGCGGGTCTGGGCGTCGAAGTACTCGTAGTCGCGTTTCTCGGTGAGGAAGGGCCACTTGAACTCGATGCCCTGCCGCTTCACCGGGTCGCCGTCGACCGTCTCGCCGGTGGCGTGGACGGGTTCCTGCGTGTGGGCGTCGAAGATGTAGCGCTCGGGGATCCTGGAGACCATCTTGCCGTCGGGGCCGACCACGTAGGAGAGGCCGTCCCAGACGACGACGTCCTTCCCCGCCGTCTTCTCGATCTTCTCCGACTCTTCGACGTTGCCCTTCAGCGTCTGCACGATGGTGACCTTGGGGACCTTGCGGGCCCGCATCGTGCCGTAGTCGAGGAGGGTCGCGTCCTTCGCCTCCAGGACCATGTCCTGGTACTGGCCGGCCGGGATCTTGGCCAGCCGCGGGAAGGCGTACCAGCGCAGCAGCGGGGACAGTGCCGCGAAGAACACGGCGAGGGCGAGCAGGATCAGACTGGCCTTGCGGCGCATCTCGGCCTCCCTCCCGGACGGGCGGTTACGGGTGTGCGGGAACCGTCGTGAGCAGCGGCTCGGGCGACGTCTTGCCGGTCGGTGCGCCCATGGCCGTGATCGCGAGGACCAGCGCGAACGCGAGGGCGAGACCGGTCGCGGCGGCGATCAGGGCGCGCATACGGGCCTCCCGGAATCCCGGAGCGAACACATCCCAGGAATCTGATACAGCGTCAGGTTCGGCACCGTAGCAACGGGCGGGCGAGATGAGAACAGGTTGCGCACATGAACAAAGGGCGCCCTGTCCGCCGTGGCGGAAGGGCGCCCTCGGTCCGGTTCCCCGGTGGCTACGCGCTCGGGCTCGCCGACTCCGACGGGGTCGGGCTGGGCGACGTCTCGGCGGCCGCCACCTTCAGCTCGACGGTCAGGGTCGCCCCGCCCGCGGTGTTGATGCGGAGCAGGAACGTGCCGGTGGTGTCGTCGGCGTAGAGCTTGGGCAGCTTGAGCAGGCCGTCGGCGTCCGTCTTCAGGCCGGTGAGGGTGCGCACCGTCTTGCCGTCGGCGTCCTTGAAGTAGGGGCCCTTGTCGTTCTCGGTCGGGTCGTCCGCCGACTTGATGAGGGTGGCGGTGGCCGCGACCTTGTCCGCGACGGCGCCCTTGTAGGTCGCCTTCAGCTCGACCTGGTCGGCGAACTCGCCGCCCGGGGTGCAGGTCAGCGCGGTGTCGCTGGTGCGGGTCAGGGTGTCGGCGGCGCGCTCGGTGACGGTGGCCGTGTAGTCGAGGCCGGCGATCGTGCGGCCGACGACGGTGGCACGGACGACGAACTCGCCCGTGTTCTCTCCCGCCTTCAGCGCCGGCGCCACCGCCTCGCCGGTGCTGCCGGTGAGGGTCGTGGCGTACTTCTCACCGGTGCTGAAGGTGGCGTCGGTGGCGCCGATGATGGTGAAGCGGACCCGGACCTTCGCGATGCCCTTGCCGGCGTCGGTCTCGGCGCGGGTGCTGACCTTCTCGGTGAAGGTGTCGCCCGCCATCGCGGTGAGCTTGGCGGTGCCCGCGTCCTCCAGGTGGTCCACCAGGTCGGTGGGGGTGGGAGGCGGGGTGGTGCTCGGCGGGGTCGTGCTCGGCGGCTTCGGCTTGGGGCTGGAGGAGCCGCCGTTGTCGCCGGGCTTGGGGCTGCTCGGCGCCGACGGGGTCGAAGGAGTCGTCGGGGTGCCGGGCGGCGTCGGGGTCGGGCTCGCGCCCGCCGTGTCGTCGCTGCGGTCGGACGGGAGGGTGCCGGTGCCGTCCGGGATCTCGTGGGTGCCCTTGCGGTAGTACTCCAGCCACGACAGGACGAGGTTGAGGTAGTCCCGCGAGTTGTTGTAGCTGAGGATCGCGCGGTCGAGGTCGCCCTGCGTGGACAGGTCCCAGCCGAAGCGGCAGAGGTAGTGGCCGGCGGCGAGCGCGGCGTCGTAGACGTTGTTGGGGTTCTTCTCGCCGTCGCCGTTGCCGTCGCGGCCGGCCCAGGCCCAGGTGGAGGGGATGAACTGCATGGGCCCGACGGCACGGTCGTAGGAGCTGTCCCCGTCGTAGGCGCCGTTGTCGGTGTCGCTGATGTTCGCGAAGCCGTTGCCGTTGAGCTGCGGGCCGAGGATCGGGGAGAGCGTGTTGCCGTTCGCGTCGACGCGGCCGCCGCGGGCCTGGCCGGACTCGACCTTGCCGATGGCGGCGAGCAGTTGCCACTGCAGGTTGCAGCCGGGCTTGGACTCCCTGAGCGCGGCCTCGGCCTTCTTGTACGCGTCGAGGACGGTCGCGGGGATGCCCGCCTCGCTGGCGCCCGGGGTGACGGGGGTGCTGGTGGTCGGCGAGGGGTTGGGACTGTTGAGCGGCGGCAGGTCCGTGTAGTACGGCGAATTGCCGGTCGCGCTGTCCTCGGCGGGGGGCGTGTCCGCGGAGGGCTGGGTGCCGGTGGTGACCTTTCTGCCGGCGTCGTCGGTCGTCACTCCCGGAGCCTGGGACGCGGCCAGTGCCGCGACCACGACCGCGGCCACCGTGGTGTTCACCGCGCCCTTGCGGAGCCTGCCGAATTGCGCCGCCATGAAATGGACCCCTCCCGTGGACGCCCGAGCGCCCGCCTCTGTCTGCCGGGCTCGCCGTGTCGTGCTCGCCCCTGTAGTGACGATCGACCCGCCGCGACAGTTGCCCTCGCGGCGCACACTTCCGTCGCTGTTCATCTGTTCGGTCGCGTTCCCCCGGCACGGTGACCCAGGCGACCCTACGACAACTTCCTTTGCGGGGGCACCCGTTGGTGCCCGATTTTTACCATTTGGCCACGTGTGAGCCATGGCCTGAGTCATGGGCCGGTCGTCCCGCATACTGGCATCGCCGACGAGCGGGGCAGACCGGCCCCGTCAAGACCCCACGCCAGGAGCCCCGTTGCCGTTCACGCTCAGCCATGCGGCGGCCGTTCTGCCCGCCGTACGCACCGACGGAACCGGCCGAGGCGCACTGATACCCGCCGTGTTGGTGGCGGGTACCTTCTCTCCCGACATGGCCTATTACGCGGCGAGTGTCCTGCCAGAGGCGATGGCGTTCGGCGATGTCACGCACTCGTTCGCGGGCGTGTTCACGGTCGACGTGGTGATCGCCTGGGCACTGGTGGGCCTGTGGCTGCTGCTGCGCGAGCCGCTGGTGGCGCTGCTGCCGGTGGGGCGCAGGGCCCGGGTGGCGACGCTGCTGCGCTGCGGGGCGCCACGCGCGCGTGTACGTCCTTCGCTCGCGGCACGGTGGTACGTCTCGGCCGCGCTCGGGTCGCTGACGCATGTCGTGTGGGACGCGTTCACGCATCTCGACCGCTGGGGGATGCGGGTGTTTCCCGTGCTGGGCGACGAGATCGCGGGGTCGCCGCTGTACTGGTATCTGCAGTACGGCGGTTCGGCGGTCGCCGCGGCCGTCATCGCCGCGTTCGTGGTCGTGGCGCTACGGCGGACTCCCGCGGCCCCGCCGGTCGCGGTGCCGGTCCTTTCCGTACGGGACCGGTGGCTGGCCGGTGCGGTGATCGGCGGGCCGGCCGTGGTGGCGGCGGGGCAGCGGGCGGTGCGCTGGTGGGAGTACTGGGGGTCGACCGCCGAGTACTGGGAGCTGATTCCGACGCTGTGCTTCGGGGCGGGCGCGGGGCTCGTGCTGGGGCTGCTGCTGTACGCCGTGGGCGTCAGGGTGTGGCGTCCGGTCCGGGGCCCTGGTGACGCGGGTGCGGATGCGGGCTCGGGTTCGGATGGGGCCGGTCGGGAGCCGAGCCGTCCTGGGGCTCGCTGAGCGTGGCGGCGGTCGCGATGAACACGGTGACCGTGCGGACGGGGCGGGACCGTGGGAGCCATGTGCGGGCCAGGGCCAGGTAGCTGCGGGCGAGTTCGGCCCAGGCCGGTGCGTGGTGAGGGAGCCGGTGGCGGAAGGTTGCCGCCTTGTGCCGCAAGGTGCTCGTCAGGTCGGCCGGGATGCGGGCGGTGCTTGCGCCGGCGGCGAAGGGTGGGGCCGACGGGTGGGCCGTGGTGGGGGCGTCGCCTGCGGTGTTCGCGTTCGCCGGTGCCGGGGCCGTCCGGCGGTTGAGCGTGCGTATACCCATGACCGCATCCTTACGGGCGGCGGAGGTGGGGGCGCTTTTGCGGGGGCCACGAGAGTGACGGGCCCTCCGGGGGTTGGGCCGGTTCCGCTGCGTCTGCCGGGGTGCGGTTGTGACGGGGCTGCGGGTTGGTTGTGGCCGGTCGCGCAGTTCCCCGCGCCCCTTCAGGGGCGTTGGGGTCCCCGCCTGCCCAAGAGGTCCACGGAGTGCCGGGCCGGTCGGGAGACCGGCCCGGCGTCGAGTTGTGGATCCATCGCCTAGTGGGCTGCCGACTCCCAGTCCGGGCCCGCGCCCACCGAGACGCCCAGGGGGACGCTGAGGTGGACCGCGTTGGACATCTCCCGGCGGACCAGTTCTTCCGTGGCCGCCCGTTCGCCGGGGGCGATTTCCAGGACGATTTCGTCGTGGACCTGGAGGAGCATGCGGGAGGTGAGGTTCGCCTCGCGCAGGGCCCGGTCGACGTTGAGCATGGCGATCTTGACGATGTCCGCCGCCGTGCCCTGGATGGGGGCGTTGAGGGCCATGCGCTCGGCCGCCTCGCGGCGCTGGCGGTTGTCGCTGTTGAGGTCGGGGAGGTAGCGGCGGCGGCCGAAGAGGGTCGCCGTGTAGCCCGTCGCCCGTGCCTCGTCGACGGCGCGGCGCAGGTAGTCCCGTACGCCGCCGAAGCGCTCGAAGTAGGCGTCCATCAGGGCGCGGGCCTCCCCCGCGTCGATGTTCAGCTGCTGTGAGAGGCCGAAGGCCGAGAGGCCGTACGCCAGGCCGTACGACATCGCCTTGATCTTGCGGCGCATCTCCGCGTCCACCGCGTCGGGTTCCACCGCGAACACCTGGGAGGCGGCCGTGGTGTGCAGGTCCTCGCCGGAGGTGAACGCCTCGATCAGGCCCTCGTCCTCGGAGAGGTGGGCCATCACGCGCAGTTCGATCTGGCTGTAGTCCGCGGTCATCAGGGACTCGAAGCCCTCGCCGACCACGAAGCCCCGGCGGATCGCCCGGCCCTCGTCGGTGCGAACGGGGATGTTCTGCAGGTTCGGGTCCGTGGAGGACAGGCGGCCCGTCGCGGCGACCGTCTGGTTGAACGTGGTGTGGATGCGGCCGTCCGCCGCGATCGTCTTGATCAGGCCCTCGACGGTGACGCGCAGCTTCGCCTGTTCGCGGTGGCGGAGCATGATGACCGGCAGTTCGTTGTCGGTCTGGGTGGCCAGCCACGCCAGGGCGTCGGCGTCCGTGGTGTAGCCCGTCTTCGTCTTCTTCGTCCTGGGCAGGGCGAGTTCGCCGAAGAGAACCTCCTGGAGCTGCTTGGGCGAGCCCAGGTTGAACTCGTGCCCGGCCGCCGCGTGCGCCTCCTTCACGGCCTGCTGGACGGCGCCCGCGAACATCTGCTCCATGGCCTCCAGATGGGCCCGGTCGGCCGCGATGCCGTGCCGCTCCATGCGGGCCAGCAGGGCGGAGGTCGGCAGCTCCATGTCACGGAGGAGGTCCGCGGCGCCGACCTCTTCGAGGCGGCTTTCGAAGGCCTCGCCCAGGTCGAGGACCGCGCGGGCCTGGATCATCAGGGCCTCGGCCTCGGCGCCGTCGTCCGCACCGAAGGCCAGCTGGCCGTCGGCCGCGGCGGCGGGGGCCAGCTCGCGGTGCAGGTACTCCAGGGACAGCGCGTCCAGGTCGAAGGAGCGGCGGCCCGGCTTGACCAGGTAGGCGGCGAGCGCGGTGTCCATGCGCACGCCCTCGATGCTCCAGCCGTGCTCGGCGAAGACCCGCATCGCGCCCTTGGCGTTGTGGAAGACCTTCGGCTTGCCGGCGTCGGCCAGCCAGTCCGCGAACGCCTTCTCGTCGGCCTCGTCCAGCTGCGACGGGTCGAACCAGCCGGCCGTGCCGTCGGCCGCGGCCAGGGCGACCTCGGCGACCGAGCCGGTGCCCAGCGCCCAGGTGTCGACGGTGGCCACGCCGAGGAGCGCGCCGCCGTGCCCGGCCAGCCACGGGGCCAGCTCGCCCGTGCCGAGCACCGAGCCGTCCAGCTCGACGCCCTCGGTGACGACCGGGGTGGTCTCGGCCTCCTCGGCGCCGGGGTCGACGCCGAAGAGCCGCTCGCGCAGGGACGGGTTACGGATCTCCAGGGTGTCCAGGACCATCGCGACGGCCTTGCGGTCGTACGGCTCGCGCGCGAGGTCGGGGACGGTCTTGGGCAGCTCGACGCGCCGCTCCAGCTCGGTCAGCCGGCGGTTGAGCTTGACCGCCTCCAGGTGCTCGCGGAGGTTCTGGCCGGCCTTGCCCTTGACCTCCTCGACGCGCTCGACCAGCTCCGCGAACGAACCGAACTGGTTGATCCACTTCGCGGCGGTCTTCTCACCGACGCCCGGGATACCCGGCAGGTTGTCGGACGGGTCGCCGCGCAGGGCCGCGAAGTCGGGGTACTGGGCGGGCGTCAGTCCGTACTTCTCGAAGACCTTCTCCGGGGTGAAGCGGGTCAGCTCGGAGACGCCCTTCGTCGGGTACAGGACCGTCGTGTGCTCGCTGACCAGCTGGAAGGAGTCGCGGTCGCCGGTGACGATCAGGACGTCGAAGCCCTCGGCCTCGGCCTGGGTGGCGAGCGTGGCGATCACGTCGTCGGCCTCGAAGCCGTCGACCGCGAACCGCGAGACGTGCATCGCGTCGAGCAGCTCGCCGATCAGCTCTACCTGGCCCTTGAACTCGTCCGGGGTCTTGGAACGGTTCGCCTTGTACTCGGTGAACTCCGCGGAGCGCCAGGTCTTGCGGGACACGTCGAAGGCCACGGCGAAGTGGGTGGGCGCCTCGTCGCGCAGGGTGTTGGCCAGCATCGACGCGAAGCCGTAGATGGCGTTCGTCGGCTGGCCCGTCGCGGTCGTGAAGTTCTCCGCGGGCAGCGCGAAGAACGCACGGTAGGCCAGCGAGTGCCCGTCCATGAGCATCAGGCGGGGCCGGCTGCCGCCGGGGTGGTTTTCGGTCTGCTTCGATGCTGTCTCTGCCACGCCCCCGATCCTGCCACGCCCCACTGACACTCGGTCCCCATCGGGGTACGGCTCCGGGAACGGGGTGCGCGACGAGGGCGGAGAGGGGCGTGCGGGTGCCGGGCCCCCACCCCCGTTGTCGGTCCCGCGTGCGAGGATCGGAGATGTACCTCACACGTGTACACGAAGGGGAATGCGCGATGGCCACCAAGCCGCCCAAAGGTGATCCGGTTCAGGACGCGCCGCAGGTCGCCGAGCCGCAGCACGCGGCGGCGGGGCTGCCTGCCATCGGCCACACCCTGCGGATCGCGCAGCAGATGGGCGTGAAACGGACCGTGCTGACGCTGCTGAGCGTCAACCAGAAGAACGGCTTCGACTGCCCGGGCTGCGCCTGGCCGGAGCCGGACCACCGGCACAAGGCGGAGTTCTGCGAGAACGGCGCGAAGGCGGTGGCCGAGGAGGCGACCTTGCGCCGGGTCACCCCGGAGTTCTTCGCCGCGCACTCCGTCGCCGACCTCGCCACCAGGAGCGGCTACTGGCTGGGGCAGCAGGGGCGGCTCACCCACCCCATGTTCCTCGCCGAAGGCGGCACGCACTACGAGCCCGTCACCTGGGAGCGCGCCTTCGACATCATCGGCGAGGAGATCACCGCCCTCAGCTCCCCCGACGAGGCCGTCTTCTACACCTCCGGGCGCACCAGCAACGAGGCCGCGTTCCTCTACCAGCTCTTCGCGCGCGAGCTCGGCACCAACAACCTGCCGGACTGCTCGAACATGTGCCACGAGTCGTCCGGGTCGGCGCTGAGCGAGACCATCGGCATCGGCAAGGGCAGCGTCCTGCTGGAGGACCTCCACAAGGCCGACCTGATCATCGTCGCCGGCCAGAACCCCGGCACGAACCACCCGCGCATGCTCTCCGCCCTGGAGAAGGCCAAGGCCAACGGCGCGAAGATCATCAGCGTCAACCCGCTGCCCGAGGCCGGCCTGGAGAAGTTCAAGAACCCGCAGACCCCGCAGGGCATGCTCAAGGGCGCCGCGCTCACCGATCTGTTCCTGCAGATCCGCATCGGCGGCGACCAGGCCCTGTTCCGCCTCCTCAACAAGCTGATCCTCGAGACCGAGGGTGCCGTCGACGAGGAGTTCGTCGGCGAACACACCCACGGCTACGAGGAGTTCGCCGCGGCCGCCCGCGCCGCCGACTGGGACGGGACGCTGACGGCGACCGGCCTCACGCGCGCGGACATCGAGAAGGCCATGGCGATGATCCTCGCCTCGCGGCGCACCATCGTGTGCTGGGCGATGGGCCTCACCCAGCACAAGCACTCCGTGCCGACCATCCGCGAGGTCGTCAACTTCCTTCTGCTGCGCGGCAACATCGGCCGCCCCGGCGCGGGCGTGTGCCCGGTGCGCGGTCACTCGAACGTGCAGGGCGACCGCACGATGGGCATCTTCGAGCGGCCCGCCCCGGCGTTCCTGGACGCCCTGGAGAAGGAGTTCGGCTTCGCTCCCCCGCGCGAGCACGGCTACGACGTCGTACGGGCCATCCGCGCGCTGCGGGACGGCGAGGCGAAAGTCTTCTTCGCGATGGGCGGCAACTTCGTGTCCGCGACGCCGGACACGGACGTCACCGAGGCGGCGATGCGGCGCGCGCGGCTGACCGTGCACGTGTCGACGAAGCTCAACCGCAGCCATGCCGTCACCGGCGCCCGGGCGCTGATCCTGCCGACGCTGGGCCGCACCGAGCGCGACATCCAGGTCGGCCCGAACGGGAAAAGCACAGCGCAGTTCGTGACCGTCGAGGACTCCATGGGCATGGTGCACGCCTCCCGGGGCCGCCTGGAGCCCGCGAGCACGCATCTGCTGTCGGAGCCGGCGATCGTGTGCCGGCTGGCACGCCGCGTGCTGGGCGAGGGCAGCCGCACGCCCTGGGAGGAGTTCGAGAAGGACTACGCGACGATCCGGGACCGTATCGCCCGGGTGATCCCCGGCTTCGAGGACTTCAACGCGCGCGTCGCCCGCCCCGGCGGCTTCACCCTCCCCCACGCCCCGCGCGACGAGCGGCGCTTCCCGACGGCGACGGGCAAGGCCAACTTCACGGCGGCCCCCGTCGAGTACCCGGAGGTCCCCGAGGGGCGGCTGCTGCTGCAGACCCTGCGGTCGCACGACCAGTACAACACCACGATCTACGGCCTGGACGACCGCTACCGGGGCATCAGGAACGGCCGCCGGGTCGTCATGATCAACCCCGAGGACGCACAGCGGCTGAACATCGCCGACGGCTCGTACGTCGACCTGGTCGGCGAGTGGAAGGACGGGATCGAGCGGCGGGCGCCCGGCTTCCGGGTCGTGCACTATCCGACGGCCCGGGGCTGCGCGGCGGCGTACTACCCCGAGACCAACGTCCTCGTGCCGTTGGACGCCACCGCGGACACCAGCAACACCCCGGCCAGCAAGTCCGTCGTCGTCCGTCTGGAACAATCGGCCACCGACTGAGCGTTTGCTCAGTCGACCTCTGCCGACTGAGCACGACGAACGGAGCCGGACCCATGGGCGAGCAGCAGCACGTGAAGTTCCCGCAGGAGGTCATCGACGAGTACGCCGCGCTCGGCGTCGACCTGCCGGCCCTCTTCTCCGCCGGACACCTCGGCACGCGCATGGGTGTCCAGATACTGGAAGCCTCCGCCGAGCGCGTCGTCGGGACCATGCCGGTGGAGGGGAACACCCAGCCGTACGGGCTGCTGCACGGCGGCGCGTCCGCGGTGCTCGCCGAGACCCTCGGCTCGGTCGGCTCCATGATGCACGGCGGGAGCTCCAAGATCGCCGTGGGCGTGGACCTGAACTGCACGCACCACCGGGGTGTGCGCTCCGGGCTGGTGACCGGCGTGGCCACTCCGGTGCACCGGGGGCGCTCCACGGCGACGTACGAGATCGTGATCAGTGACGAGCAGGACAGGCGGGTGTGCACCGCCCGGCTGACCTGCCTGCTGCGGGACGTGCGCCCGGGCGACGGGGAGCACGTCCGCGGGGCGAGCTGAACGCGCCAGGTCGCAGGCGTCGTACACCACCCCTGCAGCCGTCCACAGCCCGCACATAGGGAAAACCCTGGGGAGGCGGTCGCGCCCTTGTCGCGGCCGCCCCCCGGACGCTTCACTTGCCCCACCCCCCACAGGAGAACACCCACGCTCACCTGCAGAAGGGCCGTTCTTTTGTCAGCCATACGCGCCACCGCCGTCACCGCGGCGTCCTGTGCGGCCGTGCTCGCCACCGCACTGCCGTCCTCGGCGATCAACTCGTACAACGCGGCGCCCGCCCCCGAGCGCACCGAAGTCGGCGCACTCGTCGCCACCTGGGACAACGACGCCGACCCCGCGACCCCCGACCGGGTCGACTGGGTCTGCTCCGGCACCATGATCGACGCGGACACCTTCCTGACCGCCTCGCACTGCACCACCGACTGGCCCGAGAACGTCAAGTTCTACGTGTCCCTCGACCAGGACGTGCAGGCCGGCCTCGACGCCGCCGCGAAGAAGTACCCCGGCGACCCGGCCGCCCAGGCGAACGCCGTCGCCGTCCAGGGCGTCGCACACAGTCACCCCGACTACCCGGGCCCCGCCTCCGACACCCACGACATCTCGGTGATCGAACTGCCGGGCGGGTCGGTCAAGGCCCGCTGGACCTTCACCCCGGCCACCCTGCCGACCGCGAACCAGCTCGGCGCGCTCGGCCCGCAGGGGCTGAACTCGACCGACTGGACCGTCGCCGGATACGGCACCCAGGAGGCCCAGCGCGGCCCCGGCGGTCACACCCACCCCGGCGGCGGCGTCCGCATGAAGGCGCCCGTCACCTACAACGCCCTCAACGAGACCTGGGTCCGCCTGGCGATGACCGCACCGCAGGGCAACGGGGGCGCCTGCTACGGCGACTCCGGCGGCCCCAACTTCGCGGTGGTCGGCGGCAGGAGCGTCCTCGCGGCCACCACCATCACCGGCGACGGCCCCTGCTACGCGACGAACGTCGTGTACCGCCTGGACACCCCGAGCGCCCGTGCCTTCCTGTCGCCCTTCGTGAAGCTGCCGTAGCTCCACGGCAGTCGACAGTTTCACCGCGGCCGACGGTTCCATGGCCGGTCGGCGCGGTGCCGGATGCCCGTGACGCCGTTGCTCCGCACCGGCGCCCGGGCATCCGGCACCGCGCGGTCAACCCCCATACATTTCCCCGCCGTTGAACCCGGACGCCCGGCGGCATACCGTCGTGCCATGACGACGGGAGGAGCACGCCGCAAGAGGGCATTGCTCGGACCGGCGCTGCTGGCCGTCGCCCTGACGGCCGGATGCGGCGGCCAGTCGGGCGCCCGGGACGGTGCGAGCGAGACCCGGGCGAGCGCCAACTCGCCCTCCCCGTCGGCGACTTCGCCCGCACAGCTGTGCACGCGGCTCATCGGACACTGGTCGCGCCGGGCACTGAGCGGCGACACGTACGGCGACTACCAGTCGATGGGCCTGTCCGACGGCCAGTACGAGATCCTCCGCCAGGTCGTGGACGCCGCCAGGGCGGAGCGCGGGCACGCGGACGCGACCGCGGCCGACCGGCTCATCGACCGCCGGGCGCGCGAGTTGTGCGAGGAGCGGTACCGAAACGGCGAACCCACCGGAGGGCCATGGGGCTGAGCGAGGCAATACCGATTCCGTTTTTCGTGCCCTATACACGAAAAGCGCCGGAGAACACCCGACACTTTTCCCGGGTGTAACTCTGCGTAATACGGCTGCAATACAGCCCGTGAATCTCCCGTAGTGAGCAACCTTCTCACAAGCCCACCGAGACCGTCAGGTAGCCTTCAGCAACGACCCCGGTAATCACCAAAACATGTGAACACTCGTGAAGACGCTACGCGCGAACGCTGCGAGTTCTCACTATGTGGACAGGGCGAATCGGCTGGAAATCCACTCTTCCCCCCACGGAGTACCGCTCTGTGTTACCCCGTGTCATAACAAGAGCGTCACAGCCTTGGTCAGAGCCTCCTCCATGTTCCCCACACGCGCTTAGAGTCACCGCCAGTCACCGAGCCACCGGATTCGAAGCCACTTCGGCCCAGCGCTCGACTCGGCGCGTTCCATGGGGAGCCGCCGTGCCAGGGAAAGGACCTGATTCGTGCGTCAACGTTCGATCATCGCAATAACCGCCGTGCTCGCGGCGGGATCGCTGACACTCACGGCTTGTGGGTCGCGTGACGAGGGCGGCAACAGCAGCAACGGCGACAAGACCACTGTGGTGATCGGCCTCGACGCCCCGCTGACCGGCGACCTGTCCGCACTCGGCCTCGGCATGAAGAACTCCGCCGACCTCGCCGCCAAGACGGCCAACAAGGAAGAGTTCGTCAAGGGCGTCGAGTTCAAGATCGAGCCGCTCGACGACCAGGCGCAGCCCTCCGTCGGCCAGCAGAACGCCCAGAAGTTCATCAGCAACAAGGACGTCCTCGGCGTCGTCGGCCCGCTGAACTCCAGCGTCTCCCAGCAGATGCAGAAGCCGTTCAACGACGCCGGCCTGACCCAGATCTCCCCGGCCAACACCGGCACCGAGCTCACCCAGGGCGACGGCTGGAAGACCGGCGACTCGGTCCGCCAGTTCAAGACGTTCTTCCGCACCGCCACCACGGACGAGATCCAGGGTGCCTTCGCCGCCGACTACCTGTACAACCAGGCGAAGATCAAGAAGGTCTACCTGATCGACGACCAGAAGACCTACGGTGCGGGCCTCGCCGCCTCCTTCAAGGCGAACTTCACCAAGTTCGGCGGCCAGATCGTCGGCAGCGACCACATCAACCCCGACGACCGTGACTTCAACGCCGTGGTCGCCAAGATCAAGAAGACCGGCGCCGAGGCGCTGTACTACGGCGGCGAGTACCCGGCCGCGGCCCCGCTGAGCCAGCAGCTCAAGGACAGCGGCCAGAACATCCCGCTCATGGGCGGCGACGGCATCTACTCCGGCGAGTTCCCGAAGCTGAACAAGAAGGCCGAGGGCGACCTCGCCACCTCCGTCGGCGAGCCCGTCGAGAAGCTCGACTCCGCCAAGACGTTCATCAAGAACTACGAGGCGGCCGGCTACGAGGACGACTACGAGGCCTACGGCGGCCTCACCTACGACGCCACCTGGGCCATCATCGAGGCCGTCAAGCTGGCGGTCGAGGGCAACGACGGCAAGGTCCCGTCCGACGGCCGCAAGGCGGTCCTGGACGCCATGGCGAAGGTCAAGTTCGACGGCGTCACCGGCGGCATCTCCTTCGACGAGTTCGGTGACACCACCAACCACACCATGACCGCGTACAAGGTCAAGAGCAACGCCTGGGTGCCGGAGTTCAGCGGCGAGCCCAAGCTTGGCTGAGCAGAGGACGAGTAAAGAGCACTCCCCCAACACACATTGATCCAGGCCGCGCGGGAACGCCCACCAGCGCTCCCGCGCGGCGCCATATCCGAACCACTCCACGGAGGCCCTGCGGTGAACGAACTGCCGCAACAGCTGGCCAATGGACTCATCCTCGGCGCGATGTACGGACTCATCGCGATCGGCTACACGATGGTCTACGGCATCGTCCAGCTCATCAACTTCGCCCACGGCGAGATATTCATGGTCGGGGGCTTCGGCGCCCTGACCGTCTGGTTGGTTCTCCCCGAAGGCTTCGGCCTCGCCGCCGCCGTCCCGCTCATGATCATCGGCGGCATCCTCGTCTCGGTCGCGGTCGCCACCGCGGCGGAACGCTTCGCCTACCGGCCACTGCGCACAGCGCCACGGCTGGCCCCACTCATCACCGCCATCGGCCTGTCCATCGTCCTTCAGCAGGCCGTGTGGATGTGGTACCCGGACGCGAAGAAGGACCAGCCCTTCCCGCAGTTCGAAGGCGGCCCGATCGACGTCCTCGGCGCCAACATCCAGCGCGGTGACCTCTTCGTCCTGATCGCCGCCCCGCTGTGCATGCTCGCCCTCGGCCTCTTCGTCACGAAGACGCGCTCCGGCCGCGGCATGCAGGCCACCGCCCAGGACCCCGACACCGCCAAGCTGATGGGCATCAACACCGACCGCATCATCGTCATGGCCTTCGCCATCGGTGCCGCGTTCGCCGCCATCGCCGCCGTCGCCTACGGCCTGAAGAACGGCCAGGTCGGCTTCCGCATGGGCTTCCTGATGGGCCTCAAGGCCTTCACGGCGGCCGTCCTCGGCGGCATCGGCAACATCTACGGCGCCATGCTCGGCGGCGTCGTCCTCGGCGTCGCCGAGTCCCTCGCCACCGGCTACATCGGCGACCTCCCCGGCATGGAACTCTTCGGCGGCGGCGCCTGGAAGGACGTATGGGCGTTCGCCCTGCTCATCCTCGTCCTCCTGTTCAGGCCACAAGGCCTGCTCGGCGAACGCGTCGCGGATCGGGCGTGATACCCATGACCACCGACATCCCCATGGACAAGAGCAACGACACCACCAAGGTGTCCACCGCACCGGCCACCCCGATCATCCCCCTGCCGCAGGCCGCGGCACGCGCGCTGACCGTCGCCGGCTCCGCCGTCGCCCTCATAGGCACCTTCCTCGCCTGGACCTGGACCGACGAATTCCCCGGCAACCTCACCGTCACCGGCTACCCCGGCGGCCTCCAGGTCCTCACCCTCGTCGGCTCCGTGCTCACCCTGCTGTTCGCCCTCTCCGGCTACGGCATCCCCGGCCTGCGCTGGCTCACCCCCGGCGGCAAGAACAGCCCCGTCCTGCTCGCCGCCCTCGGCGTGTTCGGCACCACCGGCTACGCCATGGGCGCGATCAGCCAGGAGCTCGGCGGCCTGGTCAACCTGGAACCCGGCGCCTGGGTCTCCGGCATCGGCGCACTCGTCGCCCTGATCGGCGCCCTCGGCCTCCCGGTCGACCAGCCCTACGACGCGGGCGACCCGACCCCCAACCTCTGGGGCCGGATCCGCCACTCGCTCACCGCACCCGAACCCGCCCGAGCCAAGGACCTGCCCTCCTGGGCCGAGATCCTGATCATCGCCGCCGGATTCGGCGTCGGCCTGTACGTCTTCGCATACGGCATCGGCACCGAGTACTCCGAGCTGTTCATCGGCTTCCTGATCCTCACCGCCTTCGGCTTCACCGCCGTGACCCGCGCAGGCCTCCTCAAGCGGCTCTCGCACCTCACCGCCAAGCACCGCAACGTGGCCATGGCAGCGGCCTTCGTCGCGGCGATCTGCTTCCCGTTCACCCAGACCAACGACCAGTTCGCCCTCATCGGCGCGAACATCCTGATCTTCGCCACGGTCGCCCTGGGCCTCAACGTCGTCGTCGGCCTCGCCGGCCTCCTCGACCTCGGATACGTCGCCTTCCTCGGCGTCGGCGCCTACGCCGCCGCCCTGGTCTCCGGCTCCCCGCAGTCGAGCATCGGCGTCGAATTCCCGTTCTGGGCGGCCGTCCTCACCGGCGCCGCCGCCTCGCTGATCTTCGGCGTGGTGATCGGAGCCCCGACCCTGCGACTGCGCGGCGACTACCTCGCCATCGTGACGCTCGGCTTCGGTGAGATCTTCCGCATCACCATGAACAACCTCAACGGCAACAGCGGACCGGACGTCACCAACGGCTCCAACGGCATCCCCAACATCCCGGACCTGGAGATCTTCGGGTTCAACCTCGGGCTGCCGCACGACGTCCTCGGAACCGAGCTCACCCGCTCCGGCAACTACTACCTGCTGATGCTGCTGTGCACGGCCATCGTCGTCCTGGTCTTCCGCCGCTCGGCGGAATCCCGCATCGGCCGCGCCTGGGTCGCCATCCGCGAAGACGAGACCGCCGCCACCGCGATGGGCATCAACGGCTTCCGCCTCAAGCTCCTCGCCTTCGCACTCGGCGCCTCCCTCGCCGGCCTCGCCGGCACCGTCCAGGCGCACGTGTCCTACAGCGTCACGCCCGAGCAGTACCAGTTCGCCGGCTCCGTGCCGCCGAACTCGGCCTTCCTGCTCGCCGCCGTCATCCTCGGCGGCATGGGCACCATCAGCGGCCCGCTGATCGGCGCCGCGCTGCTCTACCTGATCCCGGCCAAGCTCCAGTTCATGGCGGAGTACCAGCTGCTGCTCTTCGGCATCGCACTGATGCTGCTGATGCGCTTCCGTCCCGAGGGCCTGGTCGCCGACCGCAGGAAGCAGCTCGAATTCCACGAGACCGGACAGCTCGACGTACCAGAGGACAAGCCATTGCCCGAAGGCGCGACCGGCGTCGCGAAGGCAGGGGCGTGACCGCCATGACCACCACCACGACAACAGCCACCGCCACGACAGTGCTCGACGCGAGCGGTGTCACGATGCGCTTCGGCGGCCTGACCGCCGTACGCGACGTCGACCTCACCGTGAACACCGGCGAGATCGTCGGCCTCATCGGCCCCAACGGCGCCGGCAAGACGACCTTCTTCAACTGCCTCACCGGCCTCTACGTGCCGACCGAGGGCAAGGTCGCCTACAAAGGCACCGTCCTGCCGCCCAAGCCCCACCTGGTCACCCAGGCCGGCATCGCCCGCACCTTCCAGAACATCCGGCTCTTCGCCAACATGACCGTTCTGGAAAACGTGCTGGTCGGACGGCACACCCGCACCAAGGAAGGCCTCTGGTCGGCCCTCCTGCGCCTGCCCGGCTTCAAGAAGGCCGAAGAAGAGTCCCGCGCCCGAGCCATGGAACTCCTCGAGTTCACCGGCCTCGCCGCCAAAGCCGACCACCTCGCCCGCAACCTGCCCTACGGCGAACAGCGCAAGCTGGAAATCGCCCGGGCACTCGCGAGCGAACCCGGCCTGCTCCTCCTCGACGAACCCACCGCAGGCATGAACCCGCAGGAGACCCGAGCGGCCGAGGAACTCATCTTCGCCATCCGGGACAAGGGCATCGCCGTCCTCGTCATCGAACACGACATCCGGTTCATCATGAACCTCTGCGACCGGGTCGCCGTGCTCGTCCAGGGCGAGAAGATCGTCGAGGGCCCCGCCGAGGTCGTCCAGGCCGACGAACGCGTCATCGCCGCCTACCTGGGCACGCCCTTCGAGGGCGCCCCCGGCGAGGCGGAAGCCGCCGAAGTCGAAGCCGCGGAGGCCGACGCGCAGAGCAGCACGGAAGGAGACGACAAGTGACCGCACTGCTCGAGGTCGAGGACCTCAGGGTCGCCTACGGCAAGATCGAAGCCGTCAAGGGCATCTCGTTCAAGGTGAACGCGGGCGAAGTCGTCACCCTCATCGGCACCAACGGCGCCGGCAAGACCACCACCCTGCGCACCCTGTCGGGCCTCCTCCAGCCGCTGTCCGGCGACATCCGGTTCGACGGCAAATCGCTGAAGAAGATCCCCGCCCACAAGGTCGTCTCACTGGGGCTCGCCCACTCCCCCGAGGGACGGCACATCTTCCCCCGCATGACCATCGAGGACAACCTCCGCCTCGGCGCGTTCCTACGCACCGACAAAGAGGGCATCGAGAAGGACATCCAGCGCGCCTACGACCTGTTCCCCATCCTCGGAGAGCGCCGCAAGCAGGCCGCGGGCACCCTCTCCGGCGGCGAGCAGCAAATGCTCGCCATGGGCAGGGCACTGATGTCCCGACCGAAGCTGCTCATGCTCGACGAGCCCAGCATGGGCCTCTCCCCGATCATGATGCAGAAGATCATGTCCACCATCCAGGAGCTCAAGTCCCAGGGCACCACCATCCTGCTCATCGAGCAGAACGCCCAGGCCGCGCTCTCCCTGGCCGACCACGGCCACGTCATGGAGGTCGGCAAGATCGTCCTCTCCGGCAGCGGACAGGACCTCCTGCACGACGAGTCCGTGCGGAAGGCATACCTGGGCGAGGACTGACGCCCACGCATACGGGCGAGGCCCGCGTCCCCTTCCGGGGGCGCGGGCCTCTCTCATGCGGTCGGGCGCGTCAGCCCTTGCCGGCCTTCTTCTCCTCGGCGTCCTGAATGACCGCCTCGGCGACCTGCTGCATCGACATCCGGCGGTCCATCGACGTCTTCTGGATCCACCGGAACGCGGCGGGCTCGGTCAGCCCGTACTCCGTCTGCAGGACAGACTTCGCCCGGTCCACCAGCTTCCGCGTCTCCAGCCGCAGCGTGAGGTCGGCGACCTCCTTCTCCAGCTCCTTCAGCTCCGTGAACCGCGACACGGCCATCTCGATCGCCGGCACCACGTCACTCTTGCTGAACGGCTTGACCAGATACGCCATCGCACCGGCGTCCCGCGCCCGCTCCACGAGGTCACGCTGCGAGAACGCCGTCAGCATCAACACCGGCGCGATGCTCTCCTCGGCGATCTTCTCAGCCGCCGAAATACCATCCAGCTTCGGCATCTTGACGTCGAGAATGACAAGGTCGGGCCGGTGCTCACGGGCCAGCTCCACGGCCTGCTCACCATCACCGGCCTCACCGACGACGGTGTACCCCTCCTCTTCGAGCATCTCTTTGAGATCGAGCCGGATCAGCGCCTCGTCCTCGGCAATGACGACACGGGTCGTCAGCGGAGGCACGTGCGACTTGTCGTCGTCGGGCGCGTCTACGGGCTGGGGCGACTCGGGGGCGGTCACGGGGGCTCCTTGTTGCGGGCCGGGCAGTGCTACTGCGTAAGAAGCCTACCCAGAGGCGGGGAGCTGCGATGACCCGGTATGCTTCCCGACAGCCCACCAACTTGCCCGGTTGGAGGAACTGGTCAGACTCGCGGCACTCAAAATGCCGTGCCCTTTGGGCATGTGGGTTCGAATCCCACACCGGGCACCTTCAGGGAGAAGCGGATGCTCACGTTCTCGTGAACATCCGCTTTTTCGCATCCTCAGTTACGATCAGTGACGCAGAGTGTCCGCATGAACTTTCACGGCACTGAAGTTCGACAGAGGGCTCTGACACTGCTGCGTAACGGCGCAAGGAACGCAGACGTCGCCCGGCAGCTCAACGTTCCCGCCGGGACGATCGGCAAGTGGCTTCACCTGGACCGGTCGAAGCGCGGCGAGTGCCCTGGTAGGAAGCCTCCGAAGTGCCCCCGATGCGACGGCCGCCCTCTCGATCAAGGCGCCTACTCCTACCTTCTCGGCCTCTACCTCGGGGACGGCTACATCGTCCAGTGGTCCGGAAGCAGAACCCCAAGCCTCATCATCACCTGCGACAACGCTTGGCCCGGCCTGATGGACGAGTGCGAGCAAGCCATGCACTCAGTCTTCCCCAACAACGCTGTGTGCCGGTCGCCCAAGGAGGGGTGCCACGATGTGAAGCTCTCCTCCAACCACCTGCGCTGCATGTTCCCCCAGCATGGCCCCGGCAAGAAACACGAACGCCCCATCGCCCTCGAACCCTGGCAACAGGAAATCGTCGACACCTACCCCTGGGAATTCATCCGGGGCCTCATCCACTCCGACGGCTGTCGCATCACCAACTGGGCGACTCGCCTCGTTGCGGGTGAGCGGAAGCGCTACGAGTACCCCCGATACTTCTTCACCAACCTGTCGGGCGACATCATGCGCCTCTTCACCGAGACCCTGGACTACGTTGGTGTCGATTGGCGGCATGCGAACCCGCGCAACATCTCCATCGCCCGCAAAGCCTCCGTAGCCCTAATGGACACGCACGTAGGCCCGAAGCACTAACCGCAAAGGGCCCCTCCTCAAGAGGGGCCCTCGCCCGCTACTTCGGACTGTCGTCCTCCCCGATGTGATGCACCCGCACCATGTTCGTCGAGCCCGACACCCCCGGAGGCGACCCCGCCGTAATAACCACCGTGTCGCCCTTCTTGCAGCGGCCGTACTTCAGCAACAGCTCATCCACCTGGTCGACCATCGCGTCCGTCGACTCCACGTGCGGGCCCAGGAACGTCTCCACGCCCCAGCTCAGATTCAGCTGCGACCGCGTCGCCGGCTCCGGCGTGAACGCCAGCAACGGGATCGGTGACCGATACCGGGACAGGCGGCGGGCCGTGTCGCCGGACTGGGTGAAGGCGACCAGGAACTTCGCGCCCAGGAAGTCGCCGATCTCGGCGGCCGCGCGGGCGACCGCGCCGCCCTGGGTGCGGGGCTTGTTGCGTTCCGTGAGGGGCGGGAGGCCCTTTGCGAGGATGTCTTCCTCTGCGGCCTCGACGATCTTCGCCATCGTCCGGACCGTCTCGATCGGGTACTTGCCGACGCTGGTCTCGCCGGAGAGCATCACTGCGTCCGTGCCGTCGATGACGGCGTTCGCGACGTCCGACGCCTCGGCCCTCGTCGGGCGGGAGTTGTCGATCATGGAGTCGAGCATCTGGGTGGCGACGATGACCGGCTTGGCGTTGCGCTTGGCCAGTTTGATGGCGCGCTTCTGGACGATCGGGACCTGCTCGAGTGGCATTTCCACGCCCAGGTCGCCGCGGGCGACCATGATGCCGTCGAAGGCGGCGACGATGTCGTCGATGGCGTCGACGGCCTGTGGTTTCTCGACCTTGGCGATGACCGGGAGGCGGCGGCCTTCCTCGTCCATGATGCGGTGGACGTCCTCGATGTCGCGTCCGGAGCGGACGAAGGACAGTGCGATGACGTCGAAGCCTGTGCGCAGGGCCCAGCGCAGGTCGGTCTCGTCCTTCTCCGACAAGGCCGGTACCGACACGGCGACGCCGGGGAGGTTCAGGCCTTTGTGGTCGGAGACCATGCCGCCTTCGACGACGGTGGTGTGGACGCGTGGGCCGTCGACGGAGGTGACCTCCAGGCAGACCTTGCCGTCGTCGACGAGGATGCGTTCGCCGGGGGTGACGTCGTCGGCGAGGCCGGGGTAGGTGGTTCCGCACTGGTGGCGGTCGCCTTCCGCGCCGTTGTCCACGGTGATGGTGAAGGTGTCTCCGCGTTCAAGGAGTACGGGTCCTTCGGTGAAGTGGCCGAGGCGGATCTTCGGGCCTTGAAGGTCGGCGAGGACGCCGACGCTGCGGCCGGTCTCGTCGGAGGCCTTGCGCACGCGCTGGTAGCGCTCCTCGTGATCGGCGTGGTCGCCGTGGCTGAGGTTGAATCGTGCGACGTCCATTCCGGCGTCGACCAGTGCCTTTATCTGGTCGTACGAGTCGGTGGCGGGTCCCAGGGTGCAGACGATTTTCGCTCGGCGCATGTTTCGACTCTATGACTTACCGGTGGGTAGAGAATTGGTCCGGCGTGACTACTCAACAACCTTTGCGTGAAGGGCTATTGACAAGGGTTGAATTGTGCGGCGGGGTGCTCCGATGAGCGTTCGAAACATCCCGCCGGGGTTGTTCACAGGCCGGGGTCATTTCACAGTTGCGGCGGCGTCATCGTGAATCGCGCGTTCACCTGGGCGTGGACGTGCTGCCGTTCGGGTTCGAGGTCGAGCGGGGCTGCGGCGGTGTCCTCGGCGGTGGCGTAGGCCATGGAGCGCATTCGGCCGCCGGGGGCCTGCGGGTAGGGGGCGTTCTCCGCGCCGATGTCGGCGAGTTCCACCAGCGCGGCCAGGGAGCTCCCCAGCGCCTCCGCGTACTCCCGCGCGCGCTGTACCGCTTCCCGAACCGCCTGTTGCCTCGCTTCCCGGTGGGCCGGCGAGTCGGGGCGCAGGGCCCACCAGGGGCCGTCCACGCGGGTGAGGTCCAAGTCGGCCAGTCGTGTGGTGAGTTCGCCGAGTGCCGTGAAGTCGGTCAGTACGGCGGTGATGTGGACGCGGCCGTGGTAGGCGTGGACGCGTTCGCCGCGGCCTTTGTCCTTGAGTTCGGGGCTGATGGAGAAGGCGCCGGTCTCCAGGCGTTCGACGGCGTCGCCGTAGGTCTTGATGAGGTCGAGGACGGTGGTGTTGCGGCGGGTGAGGTCGTCGAGGGCGGCGCGTCGGTCCTTGCCGCGGGAGGCGACCGTGACGCCGATCCGGGCGATCTCCGGGTCGACCTCCAGGTGGGCTTCGCCGCGGACGGCGATGCGGGGGGCGTCGGGGGTGCCGTAGGGGACGGCGGGCTGTGGGTCGTCCGTTGCGGGGCTGGTCATACGTCCCACTCTGTCACCCCTTGGCGCGTTAGGGGCCCGGGAGTTCACAGCTTCGGTCATCAGATCGAAACCTGCGGGGTCTGTTGTTCCTCGCCATGCCCAGGTCAGAATCTACGCGCGTTGTTGACCATCCCCCTCAGGAGAAGCACTCATGCCGTTGGACCGCCGGAAGTTCCTGAAGAAGTCCGCCGTGACCGGAGCGGGGGTGGCACTGGCCACTGCGGCGGCCGCCCCGGCGGCGCAGGCCGCGCAGACGGCGAAGGGCTCCCGGCCGGCGAAGCGGTACGCGCTGACCGTGATGGGCACGACCGACCTGCACGGCAACATCTTCAACTGGGACTACTTCAAGGACGCGGAGTACGCGGACGCCAAGGGCAACGCGAAGGGTCTGGCGCGTGTCTCGACGCTGGTGAACCAGGTCCGTGCGGAGAAGGGCCGGCGCAACACGCTGCTCATCGACGCGGGCGACACGATCCAGGGCACCCCGCTGACGTACTACTACGCGAAGGTCGACCCGATCACCGCGAAGGGTGGTCCGATCCACCCGATGGCGGCGGCGATGAACGCGATCGGGTACGACGCGGTGGCTCTCGGCAACCATGAGTTCAACTACGGCATCGAGACGCTGCGCAAGTTCGAGGAGCAGTGCGACTTCCCGCTGCTGGGTGCGAACGCGCTGGACGCGAAGACGCTGAAGCCCGCCTTCCCGCCGTACTTCATCAAGAGGTTCTGCGTGCCGGGCGCCCCTGACGTGAAGGTCGCGGTGCTGGGTCTGACCAACCCGGGTATCGCGATCTGGGACAAGGCCTACGTCGAGGGCAAGATGGTGTTCCCGGGGCTGGAGGAGCAGGCGGCGAAGTGGGTGCCGAAGCTGCGTTCGATGGGTGCGGACGTCGTGATCGTGTCGGCGCACTCGGGTTCGTCGGGGACGTCGTCGTACGGTGACCAGCTGCCGTACATCGAGAATTCGTCGGCGCTGGTGGCCCAGCAGGTGCCGGGCATCGACGCGATCCTGGTCGGGCACGCGCACACGGAGATCGCGGAGCTGCTGGTCACGAACGAGAAGACGGGCAAGACGGTCGTGCTGTCGGAGCCGTTGTGCTACGCCCAGCGGCTGACCCTGTTCGACTTCGAGCTGGTCCTCGTCAAGGGCCGCTGGACGGTCGAGTCGGTGAAGGCGACGGTGCGCGACTCGAAGACGGTCGCCGACGACCCGAAGATCACCAAGCTGCTGAAGGACGACCACGACATCGTCGTGGAGTACGTCAACCAGGTCGTCGGTACCGCGACCGAGAAGCTGACGACGGTCGAGGCCCGCTACAAGGACGCCCCGATCATCGACCTGATCACCAAGGTCCAGGAGGACGTGGCGAAGGCGGCGCTGGCGGGCACGGAATACGCCTCGCTGCCGGTCATCTCGCAGGCCTCGCCCTTCTCCCGCACCTCGGAGATCCCGGCCGGCGACGTGACCATCCGGGATCTGTCGAGCCTGTACGTGTACGACAACACGCTGGTCGCGAAGCTGATGACGGGCGCGCAGATCAAGGCGTACCTGGAGTACTCGGCGCAGTACTTCGTGCAGACCGCCGCCGACGCGGCCGTCGACGTGGAGAAGCTGACGAACGCGAACAACCGCCCGGACTACAACTACGACTACGTGTCGGGTCTGTCGTACGAGATCGACATCGCCCAGCCGGCCGGTTCGCGGATCAAGAACCTGTCGTACAACGGTGCCGCGCTGGACGACGCGCAGAAGTTCGTGTTCGCGGTGAACAACTACCGGGCCAACGGCGGCGGCGCGTTCCCGCATGTCGCGTCGGCTCAGGAGCTGTGGGCGGAGTCGACGGAGATCCGCACCCGGATCGCGGAGTGGGTGACCGCGAAGGGCGTGCTGGACCCGAAGCAGTTCTCGTCGGTGGACTGGAAGCTCACGCGCAACGGCACGCCGGTGTTCTAGACCCGGAGTTGGTCTTCTGGGGAGCCTCAGATCCCGTCCATGAGCGGTGTCAGCGCCTTCGGCTGACGCGCCCGCGGGATCCGGGGCTCCTGCTGTTGCAGGCCGAAGGTGGTGAAGGCCGTTCGGGTGGGGAGGGTGTAGGTCTCCTTGCCCGTGACGGAGTTGAGGATGTCGGCGCTGCGCCAGGCCGCGAGGCCGAGGTCGGGGGTGCCGACGCCGTGGCTGTGGCCGCCGGCGTTCTGGACGTAGACGTTGCAGCCGGAGCCGGTGACGTGCGGGTCCATGACCAGGCGGTACTGGTCGTCGATGCGGGGGCGTTCCTGGCTGTCGCGGCGCAGGTACGGGTCGAGGCCGGCCAGGAGGCAGTCGAGGGGGCGTTCGCGGTAGCCGGTGGCCAGGACGACCGCGTCGGTGGTCAGGCGCGAGCGGGTGTTCTGGTGGACGTGCTCCAGGTGGAGTTCGATCTTGGTGGTGGCGATCCGGCCCCCGGTGCGGACGCGGACGCCGGGGGTGAGGACCACCTCGGGCCAGCCGCCGTGCAGGGTGCGGCGGTAGAGCTCGTCGTGGATCGCGGCGAGCGTGTCGGCGTCGATGCCCTTGTGGAGCTGCCACTGGGACGCGACGAGCTTGTCGCGGACCGGCTCGGCGAGGGCGTGGAAGTAGCGGGTGTAGTCGGGGGTGAAGTGCTCCAGGCCGAGCTTGGAGTACTCCATGGGCGCGAAGGCCTCGGTACGGCCGAGCCAGTGGAGCCCCTCGCGCCCCGCGGGACGGCGCCGGAGCAGGTCCAGGAAGACCTCGGCGCCGGACTGTCCCGACCCGATGACGGTGACGTGGTCGGCGGCCAGGAGGCTGTCGCGGTGGTCGAGGTAGTCGGCGGCGTGGATGACGGGGACGGCCGGTGCCTCGACGAGGGGCCTGAGCGGGTCGGGGACGTACGGCTCGGTGCCGATGCCCAGGACGATGTTCCGGGTGTAGGTACGGCCCAGTGCCTCGGCCTCTCCGTCCGGGCCGAGCTGGGTGAAGTCGACCTCGAAGACGTCGCGTTCGGTGTTGAAGCGGACGGCGTCCACCTGGTGGCCGAAGCTCAGCCCGGGGAGGTTCTCGCAGACCCAGCGGCAGTAGGCGTCGTACTCGGCGCGCTGGATGTGGAAGCGCTCGGCGAAGTAGAAGGGGAAGAGCCGGTCGCGGGCCTTGAGGTAGTTGAGGAAGGACCACGGGCTGGCGGGGTCGGCGAGCGTCACCAGGTCGGCGAGGAAGGGCACTTGGATGCGCGCGCCGTCGATGAGCAGGCCGGGGTGCCAGGCAAAGGCGGTGCGCTGCTCGTAGAAGACGGCGTCGAGCTCGGCGAGGGGGTGGGCGAGGGCGGCGAGGGAGAGGTTGAAGGGGCCGATGCCGATGCCGACGAGGTCGCGGGGGGTGTCGGGGTCGGGGTCGGGCTGTGGGGGTGTTCCTGGGGCTGGGTGAGGGGCGGAGTCGGGGGTTGGTTGGGGGGTTGGGCGAGGGGTCGCCGCGTGCGGGTCGGTGGGGCGGGTCGTGTCGGGGCGGGTGCGGGGGTCCGCGTGAGGGCCGGCGTAGGAGCCGGCGTGGGAGCCCGTGTGAAGGCCGACGCGGGCGCCGTCGTGACGGAGGCCGACGTGGGGATCGGTGGAGAAACTCGCGTCAGGGCCGGTGCGGGAGTCCTCCTGAGGGCTCGTGCGAGGGCGGGCGCAGGCGCCGACGTGTGGGCCGGCCTGGGAACCCGTGCGAAGGCCGGCGTGAGGGTCGGTGTGGGGCTCGGTGTCGCCGATGCCGTGGGGGTCGGTGTGGTGGAGGCTGGCGCGAGGGTCGGTGTGACCGTTGCCGTTGAGCTCGGTGTGGCGGAGGCCGGCGTGGGGGTCGGTGTGACCGTTGCCGTTGGGCTCGGTGTGGCGGAGGTCGGTGTGGGGGTTCGGCTGGGGGGTCATCGGGGGGTGTTTCCTTCCACCAGTTTCAGGAGGGCGGCCAGGTCGTCCGGGCGTGTGTGGGGGTTGAGGAGCGTGGCCTTGAGCCACAGGCGCCCGTCTATCCGGGCCCGGCCGAGGACGGCGCGGCCTTCGGTGAGGAGCCTTCGGCGTACGGCGGCGACGGCGGCGTCGCCGGTGTGTGCGGGCCGGAACAGGACCGTGCTGATGGTGGGCGGGGCGTAGAGCTCGAAACCGGGGTGGTCGTGGACGAGGGCGGCGAACTCACGGGCGTGGTCGCAGACTTGCTCGACGAGTCGGCCGAGGCCGGTGCGGCCGAGGGCCTTGAGGGTGACGGCGATCTTGAGGACGTCTGGTCGGCGGCTGGTGCGCAGGGAGCGGCCGAGCAGGTCGGGCAGGCCCGCCTCGGTGTCGTCCTCGGCGTTGAGGTAGTCGGCGCGGTGGTGGAGGACGGCCAGGTCGTGCGGGTCCCGGACGGCGAGGAGACCTGCGGCGACCGGCTGCCAGCCGAGCTTGTGCAGGTCGAGGGTGACGGTGTCGGCGGCGTCGAGGCCGGTGAGCCTGTCGCGGTACCGGTCGCTGAACAGGAGGGCTCCGCCGTAGGCGGCGTCGACATGGAGGCGGGCGCCGTGGGCCGCGCACAGGGCGGCGATCTCCGGGAGGGGGTCGATGAGGCCGGCGTCGGTGGTGCCCGCGGTCGCGGCGACCACGAGGGCGCCTGGCTGAGCGGACCCGCGGCGCAGCCGCTGAGCGGCGCAGGAGGTGAGGGCCTCGCCGAGGGCGGCGGGGTCGAGGGCGCCGGCCGGGGCGGGTACGACGACGGGTTCGGGCAGCCCGAGCAGCCAGGCGGCGCGGGGCAGGGAGTGGTGCGCGTTCGCCCCGTGCACGAGCCGGACATCGGCGCCGTGCGCTTCCCTGGCGAGGAGAAGGGCGAGCTGGTTGGACTCGGTGCCGCCGGTGGTGATCAGGGCGGAGGGAGCGCTCGGGGCGGCGGTGGCGTTCGGGGCGGCGGGTGCTTTCGGGGGTGGAGTCGATCGGGAGGCTGCGGTCCCGAAGACCTCCGCCGCCAGCGCTTCCGTCACCAGCCCCTCCAGTTCCGATGCCCCGGGCGCCTGGTCCCAGGAGTCGAGCGAGGGGTTGAGGGCCGAGGCGGCCAGGTCGGCGGCGGTGGCGAGGGCGAGGGGCGGGCAGTGGAGGTGGGCGGCGCAGAAGGGGTCGGAGGGGTCGGCGGCGCCCTCCGCGAGCGCTCTGACGATGTCGTGGAGGGCGTCCGGGTCGCCCTGGTCGGGCAGTACGTCCCCGATCGCGTCCCGCAGGCGCACGGCGACCGCCTCCGGGCCGCCCGAGGGCAGTGGGCCACCGCGTACCCGGGCACCCTCGCTCAGCGCGTCGAGCACGGTGTCGAGCAACGGCCGCAGGGCGTGCGGACCTTCAGGGCCTGACGCGAGCGACGACGGCGTGCTCATCGTGTCCTCCCGGGCGCTGGGCAAGAGGGATTCCCAGCTTGTACCCGGATGCGTGGTCACGCCCGAAAAGCCCAACGATCGGAACCCGAAAGGGGGTACCTGCGTACGGGGAAAGCGTGTCGGGGTGGCGTACGCATGGTTGCGGAGTAAAGGAGCTGCTCGCGAGGGCCGGTCGTCCCGGGTCCCGTCCGGTGCGGGCGGGACGATCAGCCCTGCGCGTCAGCCGTCGGAAGCAGCGCCCCCTACGTCGTACGGACCGGCGTGCTTACGCCTGCCGCACCCGCAACGCCCGTGCCAGGTCGTCGAGTTGGTCGGCGAGCCTGCGTCGCAGCGCCGGGATCGGCTCGCCGTCGCTCAGGCACTCCTCGCCCAGGCGCAGGGCTTCGGCGTCGACGGCGTACGCGGGGAAGGCGTAGCGGCCGGCGGCGTCGGCGATGGCGGGGCCGCGGCGGGCGGCGAGGGCGACCGCGGCCTTGTAGTAGAGCGGGACGTAACTCCGTACGAGGTCGGCCTGTTCGGGCTGCCAGAAGCCCTGGGCGGTGGCGATGAAGAGGTAGTTGGACAGGTCGGTGCTCTCGTCGGTGGCGAACAGGGCGTTCCAGGCCCTGGTCTTGGCCTCCTCGTCGGGCAGGGCGGCGCGACAGCGGGCGGCGCCCTCCTGGCCGGTGGCGCTGGGGTCGAGTTCCAGTTCGGCGGCGATGGCGGCCTCGTCGACGGCGCCGAGGACGGCGAGGCGGCCCAGGACGCGCCAGCGCAGCTCGGGGTCGAGTTCCGGCCCGCCCGGCACGGTGCCGTCGGCGAGCCAGGCGGCGATGGTGTCGGGGTGGGCGGCGACGTCGATGAAGTGGCGTACGGCGATCAGGCGCAGCCCGGGGTTGTCGCCGTCCTCGGTGCGCCGGATGAGGTCGCGGCACAGGGCGGAGAGGGTGGCCAGGGCGGCGGGCCGTTCCTCGGCGGTGAGGTAGCGGTCGGCGACGTGGGCGGTGGCGAAGCCGAGGACGCCTTGGACGACGGCGAGGTCGGTCTCGTGCGGCAGATGGGCGCGGGCGGCCTCCAGGTAGGCGGTGGCGGCCAGTTCGCCGTCGCGGACGGCGTCGCGCAGGGCGTTCCAGACGACCGCGCGGCTGAGCGGTTCCGGCAGTCCGGCGAGGCTCGTGCGGACGGTCTCGAAGGAGGCGGGCTCGAAGCGGACCTTGGCGTAGGTCAGGTCGCCGTCGTTGAGGAGGATCAGGGCGGGGCGCTTGCCGATGGGGTGCGGGGCGGTGTGCGGGACGTCGAGGTCGAGGCGTTCGCGCAGGACGAGGTGGCCCTCGTTGTCGCCGAGGTCCAGGTCGTACAGGCCTACGGCGATGCGGTGCGGGCGGCTGCCGGCACGGTCGACGGTGAGGCTGTAGGTACCGTTCTCGCCGGGGGCGACGGTCGGGGTGAGGGTGTCGACGCCGGTGGTGCGCAGCCAGGCGTCGGCCCAGGCGTGGACGTCGCGTTCGGTGGCGGCGGCGAGGGAGTCGATGAAGTCGGCGAGGGCGGCGTTGGCGAACTTGTGCCGGGCGAAGTGGATGTTGATGCCGGCGAGGAAGTCCTTCTCGCCGAGCCAGGCCACCAGTTGGCGCAGCGCGGAGGCGCCCTTGGCGTAGGAGATGCCGTCGAAGTTGAGCTGGGCCGTGGCGGTGTCGTCGACGCCCTCGGGGGCGACGGGGTGGGTGGAGGGGCGCTGGTCGGCGTCGTAGCCCCAGGACTTGCGGGCGACACCGAAGTCGGTCCAGGTGTCGGTGAAGCGGGTGGCCTCGGCGCAGATCTGGTAGCCCATGTACTCGGCGAAGGACTCGTTCAGCCAGATGTCGTCCCACCAGCGCAGGGTGACGAGGTCGCCGAACCACATGTGGGCCATCTCGTGGGCGACGACCATGGCGCGGGTCTGGCGCTCGGTGTCGGTGACGGCGGAGCGGAAGACGAACTCGTCGCGGAAGGTGACGAGTCCGGGGTTCTCCATGGCGCCGGCGTTGAACTCGGGGACGAACGCCTGGTCGTAGGAGTCGAAGGGGTAGGGCTCGTCGAACTTCTCGTGGAAGCGGTCGAAGCAGGCCCGGGTGACGTCGAGGAGTTCGTCGGCGTCGGCGTCCAGGGACGATGCGAGGGAGCGGCGGCAGTGCAGGGCGAAGGGCAGGCCGCGGTGCTCGGTGCGGATCGAGTGGTAGGGGCCGGCGGCGATCGCGGCGAGGTAGGTGGAGATCGGCGGGGTGTCGGCGATCGTCCAGCGACCCGCGTCGGCCTGGGTGGCGATGCCGTTGCCGAGAACGGTCCACTCGGCGGGTGCGGTGACGGTGAAGGAGAAGACGGCCTTGAGATCGGGCTGGTCGAAGGCGGCGAAGACGCGCTGGGCGTCGTCCATGCACAGCTGCGTGTAGAGGTAGGTCTCGCCGTCGACGGGGTCGGTGAAGCGGTGCATGCCCTCGCCGGTGCGGGAGTAGCGCATGGCGGCGTCGACGCTCAGTTCGTGTTCGCCTGCGGTGAGGTCCTTCAGGGGCAGCCGGTTGCCGTCCAGGGTCTCCGGGTCCAGGGGGTGCCCGTCGAGGGTGACGGAGCGCAGCTCGGCCGGCTTGATCTCGACGAACGTGTCCGTGCCCGCTCGGTCCGCGCGCGTGGTGAACCGGATGACGGTGCGGGAGTCGAAGGTCTCGTCCCCGGTGGTCAGGTCGAGTTCGATCGTGTACCGGTGGACTTCGAGGAGCTGGGCACGGGTCTGCGCTTCGTCGCGCGTCAGTACGGACATGAACGACATGCTGCCTGATGCCGTCGGCAAGGCACAGGGGCGGATCGGTAAGGGCGTTATGTCCGCTCGGTGGTGGGTGCGAGGTGAGTGCCAGGCGGGCGTCAGGTCCGGTCCGTGGTCGGCGCCGCCGCCGGGCTGTCGCGTTGTGGCGGGACGCGGGCGTCGGGGTGGGGCAGGGCGGGGCGCGGTCCGGGTTCGCGGGCCGCGGGGTCGTCCTTGACCAGGGCGCGTAACTCGCGCACCTCGTGCTCCAGCGCGCGATGGCGCCGGTAGGCGTCGTACAGGTAGCGGACCTTGGTGCGCAGCATCCAGGGGTCGATCGGCTTCATGACCAGGTCGGCGACGCCGAGCCCGAAGGCGGTGGACATCAGCTCCTGGTCCGCGCCGAAGCCGGTGAGCAGAACGACCGGTATGTGCTGGGTCTGTTCCACCCGCCGCATGTAGCGCACCACGTCCAGGCCGCTGACGCCGGGCATCCGGACGTCCAGGAGCAGCAGGCCGACCTGGCCGCGGAGCACCTGCTTGAGCGCCTCGTCACCGCTGGTGGCGCGGGCGAGCCGGTAGCCCAGCGGGGCCAGGGCGCTCTCCAGCGCGTACAGCGTGTCCTCGTGGTCGTCGACGATGAGGATCTTGGCATCCGACGGCATGGCCCGACGTCCCTCCCGCGTGGACATCCAGGGTATGTCCAGGGTGCTGACGGGGAGTGCCTGTCAGCTGACATGCGGTGCACAGCGCAGCATGCCCGGCGCGGGCCGCCGTGTCACTCCCCCGGGAGGGCCTGTCCGGTGCCCGCCGTCACATTCACGTCGCCCGCGCGCGGTGAGTGCGGGCGCGCGGCGGGGCCGGTGGTCACTTCGCCGTGGACGCCGCGCCGTTGATCGTGTCCTCGGCGATGCTCTCGTGGTGCCTGATCACCTCGGCGATGATGAAGTTCAGGAACTTCTCGGCGAACGCGGGGTCGAGCTTGGCGTTCTCGGCGAGGGTGCGCAGCCGGGCGATCTGCCGGGACTCGCGGGCGGGGTCGGCGGGCGGGAGCTGGTGCCGGGCCTTGAGATGGCCGACCTGCTGGGTGCACTTGAAGCGCTCGGCGAGCATGTGGACGACGGCCGCGTCGATGTTGTCGATGCTCTCGCGCAGCCGGGCGAGCTCCTCGCGGACGGCGGGGTCCACGTCACCGGGGGTCGGGTTGCTGGTGGTCATGGGGGTCCAGCCTACGGGGCCGCCTCATGCGGTCGTTCGTTCGATCACGGGCGGGTCGTCGGGGTCGGGGACCTGGTTGCTCCAGCCGCCGGGGACGGTGCGGCCCTGCTGGGCGCGGAAGCGGACGGGGGCCATGCCGACGCGGCGGGTGAACAGGCGGGAGAAGTAGGCGGGGTCGTCGTAGCCGACACGGCGGGCTACGGCGGCGACGGGCAGGTCGGTGGCGGCGAGGAGTTCCTTGGCGCGGCCCAGGCGGATGCCGAGCAGATAGTCCTTGGGGCTGCAGCCGGCGCCGCGCCGCACGGCGGTGCGCAGCTCGGCGAGGGTCATGCCGTGCCGGGCGGCGTGGTCGGCGACGGTCAGCGGCAGGCAGGCGTCGCGGGCGAGGGCCTTGAGGACCGCCTCGCCGTCGGGCGCGAGGTCGGCGCGGGCGCGGCGCAGGGCGACGAGGAGTTCGTGGACGGCGGCGCCGGTCTCCACATCCAGGAGCGGGTTGTCGCGGCGGGCGGCGCGGGCGATGCGGCCGATGACGGCGCGGGGGCCGGCGGCGTCGGACAGGGGCACGACGGGGCGCTCGGGCTCGATGTAGCCGAGTTCGGTGTACGTCGTGGTGGCGGGCCCGGCGAAGTCGACGAAGCCCTCGTCCCAGCCGGTGCCGGGGTCGGGCGCGTAGTGGTGCGGTACGCCTGGGGTCAGCCACAGCAGCGCGGGCGCGGTGACGGTCGTACGGCGGCCGTCGGGGCTCTCGTACCAGCCGCCGCCCGCGTTGACGACGACGGCCACGTGGTGGTCGAGGGTGCGCGGGCCGACGGTGGGCAGGGGGCCGTACTGGAGGCCGACGCCGAGGCAGACGAGGCCGAGCCTGTGGTGGGCGGGGCCGGGCGTGAAGAACCGCATCCAGGTGTGGTACATCCGCGCTCCTCCCGGGGCCACTTGCGTCCAACCAGCGCCGATCTTTGTCCATGGACGTTGATCGCCGCCAGAGGTGAGGCTGGGGCCATGAGCGAGTTCACGGTGGGGGACACGGACTTTCTGCTGGACGGGCGGCCGGTGCGGCTGCTGTCCGGGGCGCTGCACTACTTCCGGGTGCACGAGGCTCAGTGGGGGCACCGGCTGGCGATGCTGCGGGCGATGGGCCTCAACTGCGTGGAGACGTACGTGCCGTGGAACCTGCACGAGCCGGAGCCGGGCCGCGGCCGGGACGTGGGAGCGCTCGGCCGGTTCCTGGACGCGGCCCGGGCGGCGGGGCTGTGGGCGATCGTGCGGCCGGGGCCCTACATCTGCGCCGAGTGGGAGAACGGCGGGCTGCCGTACTGGCTGACGGCCGAGGTGGGCGCACGCGCGCGTACCCGTGACGAGCGCTATCTGGGCCACGTGGCGCGCTGGTTCGAGCGGCTCCTGCCCGAGGTCGTGCCCCGGCAGAGCGACCGCGGCGGCCCGGTGATCATGGTGCAGGTCGAGAACGAGTACGGCAGCTACGGCTCGGACGCGCAGTACCTGCGCCGTCTGGCCGGTCTGCTGCGCGAACACGGCGTCACCGTCCCGCTGTTCACCTCGGACGGTCCCGAGGACCACATGCTCTCCGGCGGCTCGATGCCGGGCGTCCTGGCCACCGTCAACTTCGGCTCCCACGCGCGCGTGGCCTTCGAGACGCTGCGCCGGCACCGCCCCGAGGGTCCGCTGATGTGCATGGAGTTCTGGTGCGGCTGGTTCGACCACTGGGGCGGCGAGCACGTCGTACGGGATCCCGGGGACGCGGCGGCGGCCCTGCGGAAGATCCTGGAGTGCGGGGCGTCGGTCAACCTGTACATGGCGCACGGCGGCACGAACTTCGCGGGCTGGGCGGGCGCCAACCGGGGCGGCGGCGCGCTGCACGACGGCCCGCTGGAGCCCGACGTCACGTCGTACGACTACGACGCCCCGATCGACGAGTACGGCCGCCCCACAGCGAAGTTCTGGGCCTTCCGCGAGGTCCTCGCCGGGTACGCCGACGCCCCGCTGCCCGAAGTGCCGCCCACACCGCCGTCGTTGGGGGCGCCGGCCGAGGTGGTCCTGACCGGCTGGGCGCCCCTGGGCGACCTTCTGCGGACGCTGGGCGGCCCGGACACGGCCGGTCCCGTCCCGCCCTCCTTCGAGGAACTGGGCGTCGAGCGCGGCCTGGTGCGGTACGAGGTGACGGTGCCGGGGCCCCGGCGGCCGTATCCGCTGACGGTGCGCGGGCTGCGGGACCTCGCCGTGGTGTACGTCGACGGGGAGCGGGCCGGGGTGCTCAGCGAGGACGAGGCGAGCCTCGAGGAGCCCGTCGCCGGCTACGCGCGCGTGGAGCTGTGGGTGGAGTCCCTGGGGCGGGTGAACTACGGGCCGCGGCTGGGCGAGCCCAAGGGGATCACCGGGGGCGTGCTGCACGAGCGGCAGTATCTGCACGACGTACGCGCGCGTGGGCTGCGCCTCGATGCGCTGGACGACGTCGAGCGGGTGAGGGCGGTGCCGTCGCGGGAGCTGCCCGAGGACGGCGCCCCGGGGCTGTACCGGGGCACCGTCACCGTGCGGGGCGCCGGTGACGCCCGCCTGGAGCTGCCGGGGCTGACCCGCGGGTTCGTCTGGATCAACGGCTTCGGTCTGGGCCGTTACTGGTCCGCGGGCCCGCAGCGCTCGCTGTACGTCCCGGGGCCCGTGCTGCGGGAGGGAGTCAACGAGGTGTGGGTGCTGGAGCTGGACGAGACGGCCCGGCCGGGGTCCGCCGAGGCGGGCGCCCCGTTCCTCCGGGCCGTCTGACGTACCTCTGGTGCGGCGAGCGCCCTACAGCGCGTTCGCCGCGCTGGCTATGTCCTTCGCGAAGGTGCTGACCTCCGTGTAGACGCCGGGCACACCGGCGCGGGCGCAGCCGTCGCCCCAGCTGACGATGCCGACCTGGAGCCACTTGCCCGCGTCGTCCTTGCGGAACATGGGGCCGCCGGAGTCGCCCTGGCAGGTGTCGATGCCGCCGCTCTGCCAGCCGGCGCACAGTTCCTCCTTCGACACCAGCCGGTTGCCGTAGTGGCGCTTGCAGATGCGGTCGGCGACGAAGGGAACGGTGGCCTTCTGGAGCTTGGTCGTGCCCTCGCCGGCCCCTTCCTTCGTGTCGCCCCACCCGGCGATCGTGAACATGCCGCGGTTGTAGCGGTCCGTGGTGGCGATCTTCAGCGTCGGCTTGTCGATGGGCCGGGCGAGCTTGATCAGCGCCCAGTCCTTGCCGGAGCCGTTGTAGCCCGGGGCCACCTTGACCTTCTTCGACTTGACCTTGATCGCGGCCGAGGAGTCGAGGTCGTTGACACCCGCGGTGACGGTGATGCTGGTGTTGTTGCCGGAGCCGTCCATGCAGTGGGCCGCGGTCAGGACGACGTCCTTCTTGTACAGCGCCCCGCCGCAGCCCATGGAGAGATGGACCATGAACGGGAACTCGTTCTGCGCGGCGGGCGTTCCACCGACGACGCGGGTGGACGCGGCGTTCGCGCTGAGGGGCTGGAGGGAGGCGACCGCGAGCGCGACGGCACCGACGGCCGCCGCTCTCTTGGCCAGGGTCTTGCCGCTTCTCTTCGGCGAGCTGGAGGTCAACATACGTCCTTTCATGGCGTGTTGAGCGGCCCGCAGTATGAAGATCGGGTGGCATGCCTGACAAGGACGGATCTCACGTCCCGGCGGTGGAACCCCGTCAGGGAAAATCCCCTCTCATCCCCGTAGAGTGGAATCGGGTTCAAGGCGTCTTGGGGGTACGGGCGTGGCGAACGGCGGACCGGTTCAGCACGGCTTCCCACACCTGGAGACGGTGCGGGCCTCCATCACCGCGCTCTACAGGCGGCTGTCGTACGACACCATCCAGACGTTCGCGGCCAGCGTGGCGCCGGTGGACGTGGCGTTCTCCGACACGGACGATCTGTATCTGGGTGCGCAGCGTGTGGCCCGCGAGCTGGTCCGGCACTACCGCCTTCCGGACGCCCGGCTGATCGTCAGCTTCCGGGAGATGAGCCACGCGGCGAACGTCGAACTCGCTGCCGGGCCCGAGTACTTCGTCGAGCTGAACGACCGGTTCCGCACCCATCGCCGGGACATCGGGGCGGCGCTCGCCCACGAGGTGATGCATGTGTATCTGCACCGACTCGGCCTGTCCTTCCCGGGCACACGGGACAACGAGATCCTCACGGACACGGCGACGACGTATCTGGGCGCGGGGTGGCTGCTCCTCGACGCGTACCGGGAGGACGCGGCGTCCTCGCAGAAGCTGGGGTATCTGACGCCGGAGGAGTTCGGGTACGTCCTCGCCAAGCGGGCGCTGCTCTTCGCGGAGGATCCGTCGGTGTGGTTCACCAGTCCGCAGGCGTACGCGGCGTATGTGAAGGGCCTGGCCGAGGCCCGCCGCGACGAGCAGCAGCCGCCGCTGACGGCGGCCGGGTGGGCGGGGCGGCGGCGGTACGCGCACGATCGGCGTCATGCGCAGGACCAGCGTGGGGCCGGAACGCGGCCGGGGGCGCCGTATGCGTTCACGCCGGACGGGCGGGGGCCGTTGCGGGTGTCGTTTCCCTGCCCTACGTGTCAGCAGCGGATTCGGGTGCCGGTGCGGGGGAGGGTTCGGGCGCGGTGTGGGTTGTGCCGGACGGTGCTGGAGTGTGACACGTAGGGGGTTCTTCGCCCCCGCCGCCCGGGCTGAAATCAGCCCCTGCGGCGTTTGAGGAGGGGGCTCTGGGGCGGAGCCCCAGAAGGACGGGAAGGGTAGGGGCGGCGCGGGCGAAAACCCTCACGCGCCGTACACCACTCCCTGCACCCCCGCCTCCCCCAACAGCTTCAGCGCCGCCTCCCCCACCTCCCCCGGCACCCACCGCGCCCCCTTGTCCACACTCGGCCCCGCCCTCCACCCCTCCATCACCGTGATCCGCCCACCCTCCGCCTCGAAAACCCTCCCCGTCACGCCCTCACTCCCCACCGAGCCCAACCAGACGACCAACGGCGAGACGTTCTCCGGCGCCATGGCGTCGAAGCCGGCGTCGGGCACCGCCATCGTCTCGGCGAAGGCACGCTCGGTCATCCGCGTACGCGCCGCCGGGGCGATCGCGTTGACCTGAACGCCGTAGCGACCCAACTCGGCCGCAGCGACCAGCGTCAGCGCAAGGATCCCGGCCTTCGCGGCGCTGTAGTTGACCTGCCCCAGCGAGCCCGACAGACCCGCCCCGCTGCTCGTGTTGACGACCCGGGCATCCGGCCTGCGGCCCGCTTTCGCCTCCGCCCGCCAGTACGCGGCAGCGTGCTTCAACGGGAGGAAGTGCCCCTTGAGATGGACGCGCACGACAGCGTCCCAGTCGTCCTCGTCGAGGTTCACCAGCATCCGGTCACGCAGAAAGCCGGCATTGTTGACGAGGGTGTCGAGACGGCCGTACGTCTCCACGGCGGCCGCCACCAGCGAGGCCGCCCCGGCGCTCGTCGCCACGTCACCGCCGTGCGCGATCGCCTCACCGCCGGCCGCGCGGATCTCCTCGACCACCTGCTGGGCGGGATGGTCCGCGACCACCTGCCGACCGGCACTGTCCGCAGCCACCGGCCCGGCAGAACCGCCCCCGGCCGGCCGCCGAGCCGGACCGCCCACATCCCCCTGCCCGCCAGGACCCTCCGCAGCCCCCTGCCCACCGGGACCCTCCAGAGCCCCCTGCCCACCACGACCGTGCACAGCCCCCTGCCCAGCCAGGCCACCGCCCCCAGCCGCCCACCCGGCCGCCCCACCGACACCCGTCTGCCCGCCCGAGCCCCCCACGGCCCCTGCCCCCTGCCGAGCGGGCCCGCCCTCGCCCACCTGCCGGGCAGATCCGCCCCCGCTCGCCAGACCGTCCAGCCCGACCCCGAGATCGTTGACGACGACCTTCGCCCCCTCCCGTGCGAACGCCAGCGCATGCGCACGCCCCAGCCCCCGCCCCCCGCCGGTGACCACGACGACCCGCCCCTCACAGATCCGGCTCATGTCATGCCTCCTTGTTGACCGTTGCGGCGTCCAGGAACGCGGGCCGCTCGCCCCCGCCGTGCACGAGCAGGCTCGCCCCGCTGATGTAGGCGGCGGCCTCGGAGGCGAGGAAGACGGCGGCCGCGCCGATGTCGGACGGTTCGGCGAGGCGGCCGAGCGGGACGGTGCGGGAGACGGCCGCGATGCCGTCCTCGCCCCCGTAGTGGAGGTGGGACCGCTCGGTGCGGACCATGCCCACGACCAGCGTGTTGACCCGCACTTGCGGCGCCCACTCCACCGCCATCGACCGGGCCAGGCTCTCCAGCCCGGCCTTCGCCGCCCCGTACGCCGCCGACCCGGGCGAGGCACGGCCGCCGCTGACACTGCCGATCATCACCACCGAGCCCCGCGCCCGCCTGAGGTGCTCGTACGCGGCCAGGGACGCCGTCATCGGCGCGACGAGGTTCAGCTCGACCACACGCGCGTGCCGTTCGGCGTCGGCGTCCGTCAACCGTCGGTACGGTGTGCCACCCGCGTTGTTGACCAACACGTCGAGACGGGGCAGGGCCGCGAAGAAGGTCCGTACGGCTTCCGGGTCCCGCAGGTCCAGGGGACTGAACTCGGCGCCCGCGCACGGGACTTCGGGTGGTCTGCGCGCACAGACCACGACCTGCGCGCCGGCCTCGGCGAAGGCCCGGGTGATCCCGGCGCCCACGCCCCGCGTGCCGCCCGTGACGACCACGACCTTCCCGTCCAGCCCCATGCGCGGCTACCCTTCACCTAACAAACGTTTGGTGGAAAGGTAGCTGATGCGGCCATGGGTGTCTCCACCTCGTCCCCGGAAAACTCGTCCCCGCAGACGGGGCCCGAGGAAAGCGGTATCGCCGTCGTCACCGTCGACTTCCCACCGGTGAACGCCCTGCCGGTGGAGGGCTGGTTCGCGCTGGCCGACGCGGTGCGGGCGGCGGGCCGGGAGCCCGCGACCCGGTGTGTCGTCCTCGCGGCCGAGGGGCGCGGGTTCAACGCGGGCGTGGACATCAAGGAGATACAGAAGGACGGGCACAGTGCGCTGATCGGCGCCAACCGCGCCTGTGCGGACGCCTTCGCGGCGGTGTACGACTGCGAGGTGCCCGTCGTGGCCGCCGTGCACGGCTTCTGCCTGGGCGGCGGTATCGGGCTGGTGGGCAACGCGGACGCGATCGTGGCGAGCGAGGACGCCGTCTTCGGACTGCCCGAGCTGGACCGGGGAGCGCTGGGCGCGGCCACCCATCTGGCCCGGCTGGTCCCCCAGCATCTGATGCGCGCGCTGTACTACACCTCGCGCACGGCGACCGCGGCCGAACTGCACGCGCACGGCTCGGTGTGGCGGGTGGTGCCGCGCGAGCGACTCCGCACCGCCGCCTTGGAGTTGGCCCGCGAGATCGCCGCCAAGGACGGACAGCTGCTGCGCCTGGCCAAGGCCGCCATCAACGGCATCGACCCGGTCGACGTCCGGCGCAGCTACCGCTTCGAGCAGGGCTTCACCTTCGAGGCGGGCCTCAGCGGAGTGGCCGACCGGATCCGCGACACGTTCGGAGTGACTCGTTCGGAAGGGACGGTGGCTGAATGAGCGACAAGACGACGACCGCGGACGAGGTCGTCTCACGGCTGCGCAGCGGCATGACCCTGGGCATCGGCGGCTGGGGCTCGCGGCGCAAGCCGATGGCCCTGGTGCGCGCGCTGCTGCGCTCCGACATCACCGATCTCACCGTCGTCTCGTACGGCGGGCCGGACGTCGGCATGCTCGCCGCCGCCGGACGTGTCCGCAAGCTGGTCACCGCCTTCGTCACCCTCGACTCGATCCCACTGGAACCGCACTACCGCGCGGCCCGCGAACGCGGCGCCTTCGACCTCATGGAGATCGACGAGGCGATGTTCATGTGGGGCCTGCACGCGGCCGCGAACCGGCTGCCCTTCCTCCCGGTGCGCGCCGGGATCGGTTCGGACGTCATGCGGGTCAACCCCGGCCTGCGGACGGTGACCTCGCCGTACGACGACGGGGAGACGTTCGTCGCCATGCCCGCCCTGCGCCTGGATGCCGCCCTGGTACACGTCAATCGCGCCGACCGGCTGGGCAACGGCCAGTACCTGGGCCCCGATCCCTACTTCGACGACCTCTTCTGCGAGGCGGCGGACACGGCCTACCTCTCCTGTGAACGGGTCGTCGACACCGCCGAGTTGCTGAAGGAGGCGGCCCCGCAGTCGCTGCTGATCAAACGACACACGGTGACGGGGGTCGTGGAGGCCCCGAACGGGGCGCACTTCACGTCCTGCGCGCCGGACTACGGCCGGGACGAGGCCTTCCAGAAAGCGTACGCGAGCACGCCCTGGGCTGAGTTCGCGGCGCGGTTCCTCGGCGGGGACGAGCAGGCGTACCGGTCGGCGGTCCGGGAGGGGGCGTGGAGGTCATGACGGAGGCCACCCGCGCCGAGTACTGCGTGATCGCCTGCGCGGAGGCATGGCGGGGCAACGGGGAGGTGCTGGCCAGCCCGATGGGTCTGATCCCGTCCATCGGCGCCCGCCTCGCCCGGCTCACCTTCTCGCCCGACCTGCTGCTGACCGACGGCGAGGCGACACTCGTCCGCCCGGACGGGACGACCGAGGGCTGGCTGCCGTACCGCCGGCACCTCGCCCTGGTCACCGGCGGCCGTCGGCACGTGATGATGGGCGCGAGCCAGATCGACCGGTACGGCAACCAGAACATCTCGTGCATCGGCGACTGGGCGAGGCCGAGGCGCCAGCTGCTCGGGGTGCGCGGCGCGCCGGTCAACACCCTCAACAATCCGACCAGTTACTGGGTCCCGAGGCATTCCCGGCGGGTCTTCGTCGAGCGGGTCGACATGGTGTGCGGGGTCGGTTACGACCATGCGGGCGGCGCCCGCTACCACCGCATCCCCCGTGTCGTCTCCGACCTGGGCGTCTTCGACTTCGGCACCCCCGACCACTCGATGCGGCTGGTCTCGCTCCACCCGGGAGTCACCCTGGACCAGGTCGCAGAGGCCACCTCCTTCGAGCTGGCCGTCCCGGACGACGACGTGCCCCGGACCCGTCCCCCCACCGCCGAGGAGCTGCGGCTCATCCGCGAGGTGATCGATCCGGAGAACATCCGCGTCAAGGAGGTCGGCGCGTGATGGAGACACCGCTGACGCGGCTGGTCGGGGTTCGCCACCCGATCGTGCAGACGGGGATGGGCTGGGTGGCGGGCCCGCGGCTCGTGTCGGCGACGGCCGAGGCCGGCGCGCTGGGCATCCTGGCCTCCGCGACGATGACCGTCGACCGGCTGCGTGAGGCGATCCGCGAGGTCAAGTCCCGTACGGACGCTCCGTTCGGGGTGAATCTGCGGGCGGACGCCTCGGACGCCGGCGACCGGGTCCGCGTCATGATCGACGAGGGTGTGCGCGTCGCCTCCTTCGCCCTCGCGCCCTCCCGTGAGCTGATCGCCGAACTCAAGGACGCGGGCGTGGTCGTCATCCCCTCGATCGGCGCCCGGCGGCACGCCGAGAAGGTCGCGGCGTGGGGCGCGGACGCGGTGATCGTGCAGGGCGGTGAGGGCGGCGGACACACCGGAGAGGTGGCGACGACGGTGCTGCTGCCGCAGGTGGTCGACGCCGTGGAGATACCGGTCGTGGCGGCGGGCGGCTTCTTCGACGGGCGGGGACTGGTCGCGGCGCTGGCGTACGGGGCGGCGGGGGTCGCGATGGGCACGCGGTTCCTGCTGACCTCGGACTCGACGGTGCCGGACGCGGTGAAGGCGCGCTATCTGGCGGCGACCGTACGGGATGTCACGGTCACCCGGGCCGTGGACGGCCTGCCCCACCGCATGCTCCGCACGGACCTGGTCGACGCTCTCGAGCACTCCGGCCGCTTGCGGGCTCTCCTCCAGGCGGTGCGCAGGGCGGCCGGCTACCGGAAGCTGTCCGGCACCAGCCGGCGCCGGATGCTCAGGGAAGGCCGCGCGCTCAGGCACGGCAAGGACCTGAGCTGGAGCCAGGTCCTGCTCGCCGCGAACACGCCGATGCTGCTGAAGGCGTCCATGGTGGACGGCCGTACGGATCTGGGGGTGATGGCGTCCGGGCAGGTCGCCGGGGTGATCGACGACCTGCCGTCGTGCGCGGAGCTGGTGGAGCGGATCATGGAGGAGGCCGAGGGGGCACGCAAACGGCTGCTCGGCAACGCCCTATAGGGGTGCGGGGAACCGCGCGACCAGCCACGACGGCGCCGCGGACGAACAACGACGCATCGCGATGCTCAGAGCCTCTCGATGATCGTCACGTTCGCCTGTCCCCCGCCCTCGCACATCGTCTGCAGCCCGAACCGACCGCCCGTGCGCTCCAGTTCGTGCAGCAGGGTCGTCATCAGCTTCACGCCCGTCGCGCCCAGCGGATGCCCCAGGGCGATCGCCCCGCCGTTGACGTTGACCTTGTCCGGATCCGCGCCGGTCTCCTTCAGCCAGGCCAGGACCACCGGCGCGAAGGCCTCGTTGATCTCGACGAGGTCGATGTCGTCGATCGACAGGCCGGTCTTCTTCAGGGCGTGGGCGGTGGCGGGGATCGGAGCGGTGAGCATGCGGATGGGATCCTCACCGCGCACCGAGAGGTGGTGCACCCGGGCCCGGGGCGTGAGCCCATGCTCGCGCACGGCCCGCTCCGAGGCCAGCAACATCGCCGCCGCGCCGTCGGATACCTGCGAGGAACAGGCCGCCGTGACGGTGCCGCCCTCGATGACCGGCTTCAGCGCCGCCATCTTCTCCAGTGAGGTGTCCCGGCGCGGCCCCTCGTCGACGGCGACCGGCCCGTAGGGCACGAGCTCGCGCTCGAAGCGACCCTCGTCGATCGCCCGCAGCGCCCGCCGGTGCGAGCGCAGCGCGAACTCCTCCTGGTCCGGCCGGCTGATCCCCCACTTCGCGGCGATCATCTCGGCGCCGGCGAACTGGTTCACCGGCTTCTGGCCGTACCGGGCCCGCCAGCCCTCGCTGCCCGCGAAGGGCCCCGCCGTCAGCCCCAGTGGCTCGGCCGCCTGCCGGGTGGCGAAGGCGATGGGGATCATCGACATGTTCTGCACGCCGCCCGCGACCACCAGGTCCTGGGTGCCGGACAGCACGCCCTGCGCCGCGAAGTGCACGGCCTGCTGCGAGGACCCGCACTGCCGGTCCACGGTCACCCCCGGCACCTCCTCGGGCAGCCCGGCCGCCAGCCAGCAGGTCCGCGCGATGTCCCCGGCCTGCGGCCCGACGGCGTCCAGGCAGCCGAAGACGACGTCCTCGACGGCGGCCGGATCCATGCCCGCGCGCGAGACGAGTTCCTTGAGCACATGCGCGCCCAGGTCGGCCGGATGGACCGCGCTGAGCCCTCCTCCACGCCGCCCGACGGGCGTGCGGACCGCTTCGACGATGTAGGCCTCGGCCATGGCAACTCCCCAATGAGTTACGTGCGTACGGCGATCACGTGCGTACGGCGATCCCGTCCAGCACCATCGACAGGTACTGCCGGGCGATCTCCTCCGGGCTGTGCTGCCCGCCGGGCCGGTACCAGGACGCGGCGACCCACACCGTGTCCCGCACGAACCGGTAGGTGAGCCGGACGTCGAGGTCGGAGCGGAACACCCCGGCCGCGACCCCGCGCTCCAGCGTGGACAGCCAGGCCTTCTCGAACCTGCGCTGCGACTCGGCGAGGAACGCGAACCGCTCCTGCGCCACCAGCTGTTTGTTCTCCTTCTGGTAGATCGCGACGGCGGCGCGGTGCCGGTCGATCTCCCGGAACGACTCGGTGACCAGGGCTTCGAGGGTCTCGCGGGGCCCGAGCTCGGCGCCCAGGACGGCGTCGTAGCCGCCCCAGAGCTCGTCGAGGAAGGTCCGCAGGATCTCCTCCAGCATCGACTCCTTGGAGTCGAAGTGGTAGTAGAGGCTGCCCGCGAGCATGCCCGCGTGGTCCGCGATCTTGCGTACGGTCGTGGCGTTGTAGCCCTGCTCGGCGAAGACCTCGGCGGCGGTGTCGAGGAGTTCGCGCCGCCTGGCGGCTGCGGCGGTCACCTGGGGCTTCTTCTTGGTCGGCACGGGTCCATTGTCGTCCTGGGCGTGGGGGCGGCCGTCGTCCTAGGCATGCTGGCTGCTGACGGAGACGATCTCGCCGGTCATGTACGACGAGTAGCCCGACGCCAGGAAGACGATCACGTTGGCCACCTCCCAGGGCTCGGCGTACCGCCCGAAGGCCTCGCGGGCGGTGAGCTCCTCCAGCAGCTCGGGGGTCGTCACCTTCGCCAGGTGCGGGTGCATGGCGAGGCTCGGCGCCACCGCGTTGACCCGCACCCCGTACTCGGCGGCCTCGACCGCGGCGCACCGGGTCAGCGCCATCACGCCGGCCTTCGCCGCGGCGTAGTGCGCCTGCCCTGCCTGGGCGCGCCAGCCGACGACGGAGGCGTTGTTGACGATCACGCCGCCGGTGTCGCGCATCCGGCGCAGGGCGGCCCGGGTGCATCTGAAGGTGCCGTTCAAGGTCACGTCGAGGACCTTCGACCACTGCTCGTCGGTCATGTCGACGAGGGGCGAAGTCCCGCCGAGGCCCGCGTTGTTGACGACCACGTCCAGTCGGCCGTGCTCCTGCACGGCGGTGTCGAAGAGGGCCCGCACCTGCGTCTCGTCGGTGACATCGCACACCGCGGACGTCACCGCGCCCCCGAACTCCCGGGCCAGCTCGGCCTCGTGCTCCTTCAGCCGCCGCGCGTGGGCGTCGCTGACCAGCACGCGGGCGCCCTCCTCCAGGAGGCGGCGGGCGGTGGCGCCGCCGATGCCCGCGCCGGCCGCGGCGGTGACGACGGCGGTGCGCCCGCGGAGCAGTCCGTGCCCGGGAACGTACGTCGGCGCCTCGACGTTTGTCATGGCAGCACGCTAACCTACCAAACACTTGTTAGGGAAGACTCGCAGGGAGGGAGGACGACAGTGGACCTCACCCACTCCGCCGCCGACGAGGCGTTCCGCGCCGAGGCCCGGGCCTGGCTGCGCGCGCATGTGCCGCCCGACCCGCTTCCCTCCCTGGAGACCGAGGCGGGCTTCGCGGCGCACCGGGCCTGGGAGGCCCGGCTCGCCGCCGACCACTGGTCGGTGGTGAACTGGCCGGCGGCGTACGGCGGCCGGGACGCCACGCTCGTGCGGTGGCTGCTGTTCGAGGAGGAGTACTGGGCGGCGGACGCGCCGGGACGCGTCAACCAGAACGGCGTCGGCCTCCTCGCCCCGACCCTCTTCGAGTACGGCACCGAGGAGCAACGCGCGCGCGTGCTGCCGTCCATGGCCACCGGCGAGGTGGTCTGGGCGCAGGCGTGGTCGGAGCCGGAGGCGGGCTCGGATCTGGCCTCGCTGAGGTCGAGGGCGGTTCGCAGGGACGGCGGCTGGCTGCTGTCCGGCCAGAAGACCTGGTCCTCGCGCGCCGCCTTCGCCGACCGCGCGTTCGGCCTGTTCCGCACCGACCCGGACCGGCCCAAGCCCCACCAGGGCCTGACGTACCTGATGTTCGACCTGCGCGCCCCCGGTGTCACAGTCCGCCCCATCGCCCGCCTCGACGGGAAACCCGCGTTCGCCGAGCTGTTCCTGGACGAGGTGTTCGTACCGGACGAGGACGTGATCGGCGAGCCGGGCCAGGGCTGGCGGATCGCGATGTCGACGGCGGGCAACGAACGCGGCCTGATGCTGCGCTCCCCCGGCCGCTTCCTCGCGAGCGCGGATCGCCTGACGCACCTCTGGCACACCCGGGGCAGCCCGCAGAGCACACGGCACCGCGTGGCCGACGCCCTGATCGGCGCCCGGGCGTACCAGCTCTTCACCTATGCCGCCGCCTCCCGCTTCCTGGACGGCGAGTCGATCGGCCCGGAGTCCAGCCTGAACAAGGTCTTCTGGTCGGAGTACGACATCGCGCTGCACGAGACGGCCCTCGATCTCCTGGGCGTCGAGGGCGAGCTGGCCGACACCGACTGGTCCGAGCGCTACGTCTTCTCCCTCGCCGGCCCCATCTACGCGGGCACGAACGAGATCCAGCGCGACATCATCGCCGAGCGGCTGCTCGGCCTGCCGAAGGGGCGACGCTGATGAGGTTCCTCCTCGACGCCGAGCAGCGGGCCTTCGCCGACTCGCTGGACGCGATGCTGACGGCGGCGGACACGCCGTCGGTCGTGCGGGAGTGGAGCCGGGGCGAGCATGCCGGTGGCCGTGCGCTGTGGTCCCGTATCGCGCAGGCCGGAGTCTTCGCGCTGGCCGTTCCCGAGGCTTACGAGGGACTGGGCCCGCGGCCCGTCGAACTCGCCGTCGCCTTCGTGGAGTTGGGGCGGCACGCGGTGCCGGGGCCACTGGTGGAGACGGTCACCGCCGCGGCCCTGCTCGCCGGTCTGCCGGACCCCGGCGCGGCCAAGCGGCTCCTTCCGGCGCTGGCGACGGGCGAGGCGATGGCGACGCTGGCGTGGACGGCGCCGTACGCCCTGGACGGCGACGCGGCCACCACCCACCTCGCGCTGACCCCGCACGGCCTGTACCTCTCCCCCGGCCACGGCCCGGTGCGGCCCTCTCTGGACCCGGCCCGCCGCCTCACGCCCCTCGATCCCGGCGGCGAGCTCCTCAGCCCCGACCCGCCCACCGCGCAGGCCCTCGCCCACGCCCGCCTGACCACCGCCGCCCAGGCCCTCGGCGTGGGCCTCGCGCTGCTCGACAGGACGGTCGCCCACGTCCGGCGGCGGACCCAGTTCGGCGTGCCCATAGGCTCGTTCCAGGCGGTCAAACATCGGCTCGCCGACGCGAAGGTCGCCCTGGAGTTCGCCCGGCCCCTCGTCCTCGGCGCCGCGCTCACCATGGACCCGGCCGACATAGCCGCCGCCAAGGTCACCGCCTGCGAGGCCGCGTACACGACCGCCCGTACTGCACTCCAGGCGCACGGCGCGATCGGCTACACGGCGGAGTACGACCTGTCGCTCTGGCTCACCAAGGCCCGCGCCCTGCGCACCGCCTGGGGCGGCCCGGACGCCTGCAGGGCCGAGGTGCTCGGCGCCGCCCGGCCAGGGCAGGACCGTGTCAGTGGTGATCGCCGCTGGTGACCTCGCGGTACTCCTCCACCGTCGGCTTGGTGATCCGCGAACGAGGCCCGAACATCGCCCGCGCCAGCCGGGCCCGCACCCGCTGGGTCCGGCGGACCCGGCGCCGGACGCCGTTCGCGTCGACGAGCGGACCGACCTCGTACGGCGGATGCTCCTCGTGCTGGGTGAGGGTGAACAGCTGCCCCTGGGAGAGGGGTTCGTGGACCTCGATGAACTTCCCCTGCGGGAGCCGCTTGATGGTGCCCGTCTCCCTGCCGTGCAGCACCTTGGCCCGGTCCCGGCGCTGCAGCCCGAGGCAGATCCGCTTGGTCACCATGTAGGTGACGACCGGCACGACGAAGACCGCGATCCGCACGAACCACGTGATCAGGTTGATGGACAGATGCAGATGCGTGGCCACGATGTCGTTGCCGCCACCGATCAGCAGCACCGCGTACAGACTCAGCCAGGCAGCGCCGAGGCCGGTGCGCACGGGCATGTTGCGCGGCCGGTCGAGGATGTGGTGCTCCCGTTTGTCGCCGGTGATCCACGCCTCGAGGAACGGATACACGCCGAGTGCGAGCAGGATCAGCGGGAAGAGGGAGAAGGGGATGAAGACGCCCGGTTCCAGGGTGTGGCCCCAGGCGTTGATCTCCCATCCCGGCATCACCCGGATCAGACCCTCGGAGAAGCCCAGGTACCAGTCGGGCTGGGCACCCGTGGTCACCAGGTCCGGACGGTAGGGCCCGAACGCCCACACGGGGTTGATGCTGGCGATGCCGCCCATGACCGCCAGCACGCCGAAGACCAGGAAGAAGAAGCCGCCCGCCTTGGCCATGTACACCGGCAGGAAGGGCATGCCGACGACCGTCTTCTGGTCGCGGCCGGGGCCCGGGTACTGCGTGTGCTTGTGGTAGAAGACCAGGATCAGATGGGCGACCACCAGGCCCAGCATGATCCCGGGCAGCAGCAGGATGTGGATCGGATAGAGCCGGGCGATGAAGTCCTCCCCGGGGAACTCCCCGCCGAAGAGGAAGAACGCCACGTACGTCCCGACGATCGGGATCGACAGGATCGCGCCGTGGGCGAACCGCAGGCCGGTGCCGGACAGCAGGTCGTCGGGGAGGGAGTAGCCGGTCAGGCCGGTGATGATGCCGAGCATCAGCAGGGACCAGCCGAACACCCAGTTGATCTCGCGCGGCTTGCGGAAGGCCCCGGTGAAGAACACCCGCATCATGTGCACGAGCATCCCGGTGACGAAGACCAGCGCCGCCCAGTGGTGGATCTGGCGTATGAGCAGCCCGCCGCGCACGTCGAAGCTGATGTCGAGCGTGGACTCGTAGGCCCTGGTCATCAGGACGCCGTTGAGGGGTTCGTAGGTGCCGTTGTAGACGACCTCGTTGGTGCTCGGGTCGAAGAACAGGGTGAGATAGACGCCGGTGAGGATCAGGACGAGAAAGCTGTAGAGGCAGACCTCGCCCAGCATGAAGGACCAGTGGTCCGGAAAGACCTTGCGCATATTGGCCTTGGCCAGCGCATAGATCCCCAGCCGTCCGTCGGCCCAGTCGGCGATCCTCTCGCCCTTCGCGGGCGGGGCGGCCCGCCCGGCCACCGCTTCCTCGTTCCCCGATCGTGCGCCGTCCATACGCCGTCGCCTCCCCGTCGGATCAACCACAGGGTTACACGGCCGTACCGCCCAAGCCAACGGGGCGAGCAACCGGGTGAGCGAGTGCCGCGAGCCCTCCGGGCCGGCGACCGTGCGCCGCTACCCCCGTACGATCCCCTGCGCCCGCGCCGCCACCAGCCACTTCGGGAACTCGCCGACGAGCCGGTCGTACAACTCGGCGTCGGACACCTTCCGCGGCTCCGCGCCGACGTGGAAGAAGCCGGCGTTGTCGACGACCCGCTTGTCCGGGACGGACAGGTCGTCGAGCTTGCGCAGGTAGTCGAACTGCTTGCTTTCCGGGTCGCCGAAGCCGATGAACTGCCAGAACAGCGGGAGGCGGGCCGCCTTGCACAGGTAGCGTTCCGCGGCGAGCTTGTTGATGGGGCCGCCGTCGGTCTGGAAGACGACCAGGGCGGGGTCCGTCGACCCGCTGTCGAGGTAGTGGTCGATGACGGCGTCCATGGCCAGGTGGTAGCTGGTCTTGCCCATGTGCCCGAGGCCGGCCACGATCCGCTCGATGCGCCCCCGGTGGTCGGCCAGCGCGATCTCCGTCTGCGCGTCGACGTCGGTCGAGAAGAACACCACCGGCACGGTCCCGTCGTCGTCGAAGTGCGCCGACAGCCCGAGCACCCGGTCGGCGAGCGCCTGCACGCTGCCGTCCTTGTAGTACGGCTTCATCGAGCCGGAGTAGTCCACGACCAGGTAGACCGCGGCTCGCGCCCCGTCCAGTCCGTGCTTGCGCAGCGACACCCCGGCGGTTTTGTACAGGCTGACCAGCGCGGGCGCGGTCTCCTCGACTTTGCTGAGACTGATCGCTGCCATACTGTCTCCCCCTCGCGCATCCCACTGGGTGCCGAGGTTACGACACCGCGGACCCACCTCTCCCTGTGTCCACAGGTGTTCGCTATTTTGTTCGCCGCCGCCCCCACCGGCTCACCGTTCGTCCAGTCCCCTTCGAGGAGCCGGCTGTGGAGCCCGAGTCCACCCAGTCCGAGTCCAGCCATTCCCAGTCCGCCCAGCCCACGGTCACGACCTGCTATCGCCACCCCAAGGTCGAGTCCCACGTCCGCTGCACCCGCTGCGACCGGTACATCTGCCCGGACTGCATGCGGGAGGCGTCCGTCGGCCACCAGTGCGTGGAGTGCGTGAAGGAGGGCGCGCGGTCGGTGCGGCAGGCCCGGACGCTCGTCGGCGGGCGGATCGCCGCGACGCCGCTCGTGACCTCCGTACTCATCGGGCTCAACGTCCTCGCCTACCTGGCCGAGGTGGTGCGCCCGGAGATCCTGGACCGGTTCTCGATGCTCGGCGCCCGGCTGGCCGGGCCGGACGGCTACTACGTCTACGCGCCCGGGCACCCGTCGGACCTGCACGCCGAGGGCGTGGTCGCCGGAGAGTGGGAACGGCTGCTGACCAGCGGGTTCCTTCACTCGGCGCCGACCGAGGGCACCTTCGGGGTGCTGCACATCGTGATGAACATGCTCACGCTGTGGCAGCTCGGCCGGGTCGTGGAGCCCATGCTGGGCCGGGTCCGGTACCTCGCGCTCTATCTGCTGGCCACGCTGGGCGGTTCGGTGTTCGAGCTGCTGCTCACCGACCCGCACGTGGAGTCGGTCGGCGCGTCGGGAGCGATCTTCGGTCTCGGTGCCGCCTACTACGTCCTCGCCCGCCGCATCGGCGCCGACATGCGCTCCGTCAACCGTTTCATGGCGTTCCTGCTCCTGTGGCTGCTGCTCTCCGCGAGCATCACCTCCTGGCAGGGCCACCTCGGTGGGCTGCTGACGGGGGCCGCGGTCACGTTCGCCTACGCGTACGCCCCGCGCGGGCCACGCCAGGCCCTGATCCAGGCGGCCGCCTGCGTGGGCGTGCTGGTGCTGCTGGCGATGGCCGCGGTCGCCAAGGCCGCGGAGCTGACCGGCGGAGGGATCGCCCAGTGAGACGTATCGGAATCCTGTTCTTCGCCGCCGTCCCGGTCGCCGTCGCGGCGGTCGTCTACTTCCTGATCCCCTCGGAGTCCGCGCAGAGCCCGGCGGAGTCCACCGTCGCGTCCGAGCAGCAGGCCGCCCTTCAGGAGGCCAAGAGCCGCGCCGAGCAGGACCGCGCGTCGGACGACGAGCTGATCGCGAGCCTGCCGAAGGGCCTCGCCGCGCCCGCGAAGAAGGAGCTCGCCCAGCAGCTCGTGTCCAGCGCCGAGAGCTCGACCGTCGACTGGCGCCGCACCTACGGCTACATCGAGGACCTCGGCGACGGCCAGGGCTACACGGCCGGCATCATCGGCTTCTGCACCGGCACCCACGACCTGCTGGACCTGGTCGAGAACTACACCGAGGACCACCCGGACAACGGGCTCGCCCGCTATCTCCCCGCCCTGCGCAAGGTCGACGGCACCGACTCCCACGAGGGCCTGGACCCCGGTTTCACCAAGGCCTGGAAGGCGGAGTCCCGGGTGGCGGCGTTCCGCGAGGCCCAGGACGCCGAACGCGACCGCGTCTACTTCGACCCGGCGGTGCGCCTCGCCAAGCTCGACGGGCTCGGCACGCTGGGCCAGTTCGTGTACTACGACGCGATGGTCTTCCACGGCGCGGGCATCGACGCGGACGGCTTCTACGTCCTGCGCGAGCGCGCCCTGCGCAAGGCGGACTCCCCCTCCGAGGGCGGCGCGGAGACGGCGTACCTGGACGCCTTCCTCGACGTCCGCCGGGCGGCCATGCGGGCGAAGAGGCCGGACACCGACACGACCCGTATCGACACGGCCCAGCGACGGTTCCTGAACAACGGGAACCTCCGGCTGAACACTCCGCTGGTGTGGCAGGTGTACGGGGAGACGTACAAGGTGCCCTAGGGGAGCCCTGGAGGGCGTCTTCCGGACCATGCCTGAGAAAGGCGACGGCGCCTGCCCTTTCGTCCGGTCGGGGACAAGGGGCAGGCGCCGTCAGTGTTCCGTACGCCGTTGTACGGGACGTCTGTTGATCTCCGGATCAGACCATCAGCGAGCGGTCCGTCGGCCGGATCGGGGCCGGCAGGTCGCTCGCGCCGGTCAGGAACCGGTCGGTGCCGCGGGCGGCCGAGCGGCCCTCCGCGATCGCCCACACGATGAGCGACTGGCCGCGGCCCGCGTCACCGGCGACGAACACGCCGGGCACGTTGGTCTGGAAGTCGGCGTCGCGGGCGATGTTGCCGCGCTCGTCGAGCTCCAGGCCGAACTGCTCGACCAGGCCGTTCTCGCGGTCGGTGCCGGTGAAGCCCATCGCCAGCGTGACCAGCTGGGCGGGGATCTTGCGCTCCGTGCCCGGCTTCGGGGTCAGCTTGCCGTCGATGAACTCCACCTCGGTGAGGTGCAGCCACTGGACGTTGCCGTCCTCGTCGCCCTCGAAGTGGGTGGTGGAGACGGAGTAGACCCGCTCGCCGCCCTCCTCGTGCGCGGACGTGACCTTGTACAGCATCGGGAAGGTCGGCCACGGCTGGGAGACCGCGTTCCGCTCGTCGTTCGGGCGGGGCATGATCTCCAGCTGCGTCACCGAGGCCGCGCCCTGGCGGTGGGCGGTGCCCACGCAGTCGGCGCCGGTGTCGCCACCGCCGATGACCACGACGTGCTTGCCCTCGGCGGTGATGGGGGGCGCCACGAAGTCGCCCTCCTGCACCTTGTTCGCCAGCGGCAGGTACTCCATGGCCTGGTGGATGCCCTTGAGCTCGCGGCCGGGGACCGGGAGGTCACGGGCGGTCGTCGCACCGGCGGCGATGACGATCGCGTCGTACCGCTTCTTGAGGTCGGTCGCCTTGAGGTCGCGGCCGATCTCGATACCGGTACGGAAGCGGGTGCCCTCCGCGCGCATCTGCTCGATACGGCGGTTGATGTGCCGCTTCTCCATCTTGAACTCGGGGATGCCGTAGCGGAGCAGGCCGCCGATGCGGTCGGCACGCTCGTAGACGGCGACGGTGTGGCCGGCCCGCGTGAGCTGCTGGGCGGCGGCCAGGCCGGCCGGGCCCGAGCCGATCACGGCGACGGTCTTGCCGGACAGGCGCTCCGGGGCCTGCGGGGCGACGGTGCCCGCGTCCCACGCCTTGTCGATGATCGAGACCTCGACGTTCTTGATGGTGACGGCCGGCTGGTTGATGCCGAGCACACACGCCGACTCACACGGAGCAGGGCACAGACGGCCCGTGAACTCCGGGAAGTTGTTCGTCGCGTGCAGGCGCTCCGACGCCGCCGACCAGTCCTCGCGGTAGGCGTAGTCGTTCCACTCGGGGATCAGGTTCCCCAGCGGACAGCCGTTGTGGCAGAACGGGATGCCGCAGTCCATGCAGCGGCTGGCCTGCTTGCTGATGATCGGCAGCAGGGAGCCGGGGACGTAGACCTCGTTCCAGTCCTTCAGACGCACGTCGACCGGGCGGGACTTGGCGACCTCGCGGCCGTGGTTCAGAAAGCCCTTCGGGTCAGCCATTGATCGCCGCCTCCATCATCTTCTCGGTGATCTCGGTCTCGGACAGACCGGCTCGCTCGGCGGCGTCCTTGGCGGCGAGCACTGCCTTGTACGTGCTGGGGATGATCTTGCTGAAGCGCTCGACGGCGGTCTCCCACTCGGCCAGGAGCTTCTCGGCGACCGTGGAGCCGGTCTCCTCCTGGTGGCGGCGGACCACGTCGTGCAGCCACTGCTTGTCGGTGTCGTCGAGGGCCTCGACGGCGCTGACGTTGCCGACGTTGACGTTGTCGCGGTCGAGGTCGATGACGTACGCGATACCGCCGGACATACCGGCCGCGAAGTTACGTCCCGTCTCGCCCAGGACCACCGCGTGGCCACCGGTCATGTACTCGCAGCCGTGGTCGCCCACGCCCTCGGAGACGACCAGCGCACCGGAGTTGCGGACGCAGAACCGCTCGCCCGTACGACCGCGCAGGAACAGCTCGCCGCCGGTCGCGCCGTAGGCGATGGTGTTGCCCGCGATCGTCGAGTACTCGGCGAGGTGGTCGGCGCCCCGGTCGGGACGGACGACCACACGGCCACCGGACAGACCCTTGCCGACGTAGTCGTTGGCGTCGCCCTCCAGGCGCAGCGTGACACCGCGCGGGAGGAAGGCGCCGAAGGACTGGCCGGCCGAGCCCGTGAAGGTGATGTCGATGGTGTCGTCGGGCAGGCCCGCGCCACCGAACTTCTTCGTCACCTCGTGGCCGAGCATGGTGCCGACCGTGCGGTTGATGTTGCGGACCTTGACCTGGGCGCGCACCGGCTGGGCGTCGGTCGCGGAGTCCGCGGCCAGGGCGTCGGCGGCGAGCTTGATGAGCTCGTTGTCGAGCGCCTTCTCCAGGCCGTGGTCCTGCTCGACCAGCTGGTGACGCACCGCGCCCTCGGGCAGCTCGGGCACGTGGAACAGCGGGGCCAGGTCCAGGCCCTGCGCCTTCCAGTGGTCGACGGCACGCGTGACGTCCAGCGTCTCGGCGTGGCCGACGGCCTCCTCGATGGAGCGGAAGCCCAGCTCGGCGAGGATCTCGCGGACCTCTTCGGCGATGTACTGGAAGAAGTTCACGACGTACTCGGCCTTGCCGGAGAACCGGTCCCTGAGGGTCGGGTTCTGGGTGGCGATGCCGACCGGGCAGGTGTCCAGGTGGCAGACGCGCATCATGACGCAGCCGGAGACGACGAGCGGCGCGGTCGCGAAACCGAACTCCTCGGCGCCGAGGAGCGCGGCGATGACGACGTCACGGCCGGTCTTCAGCTGGCCGTCGGTCTGCACGACGATGCGGTCGCGCAGGCCGTTGAGCAGCAGCGTCTGCTGGGTCTCGGCGAGACCGAGCTCCCAGGGGCCGCCCGCGTGCTTGAGCGAGGTGAGCGGGGAGGCGCCCGTACCGCCGTCGTGGCCGGAGATGAGCACCACGTCCGCGTGCGCCTTGGAGACACCCGCGGCGACCGTGCCGACGCCGACCTCGGAGACCAGCTTTACGTGAATCCGCGCCTGCGGGTTCGCGTTCTTGAGGTCGTGGATCAGCTGGGCCAGGTCCTCGATGGAGTAGATGTCGTGGTGCGGCGGCGGGGAGATCAGGCCCACGCCCGGCGTCGAGTGACGCGTCTTGGCGACCCACGGGTAGACCTTGTGGCCGGGCAGCTGGCCGCCCTCGCCGGGCTTGGCGCCCTGGGCCATCTTGATCTGGATGTCGTCGGCGTTGACCAGGTACTCGGACGTGACGCCGAAGCGGCCGGAGGCGACCTGCTTGATCGACGAGCGCCGCGCCGGGTCGTACAGACGGTCCGGGTCCTCGCCGCCCTCACCGGTGTTGGACTTGCCGCCCAGCTGGTTCATGGCGATGGCGAGGGTCTCGTGCGCCTCCTTGGAGATGGAGCCGTACGACATGGCGCCGGTGGAGAAGCGCTTGACGATCTCGCTGGCCGGCTCGACCTCGTCGATGGGGATCGAGGGACGGTCGGACTTGAAGCCGAACAGGCCGCGCAGCGTCATCAGGCGCTCGGACTGCTCGTTCACCCTGTCCGTGTACTGCTTGAAGACGTCGTAGCGACCGGTGCGCGTGGAGTGCTGGAGGCGGAAGACCGTCTCCGGGTCGAACAGATGCGGCTCGCCCTCGCGACGCCACTGGTACTCGCCGCCGATCTCCAGCGCGCGGTGCGCCGGGGCGATGCCCGAGGCGGGGTAGGCCTTGGCGTGGCGGGCGGCGACCTCCTTGGCGATGACGTCGATGCCGACGCCGCCGATCTTGGTGGCCGTGCCGTTGAAGTACTTCTCCACGAAGGCGTCTTCGAGACCGACGGCCTCGAAGACCTGGGCGCCGCGGTAGGAGGCGACCGTGGAGATGCCCATCTTGGACATGACCTTCAGCACGCCCTTGCCGAGGGCGTAGATCAGGTTGCGGATGGCCTGCTCGGCCTCTATGCCCGACAGGAAGGTGCCGGCGCGGACCAGGTCCTCGACGGACTCCATCGCCAGGTACGGGTTGACCGCGGCGGCGCCGTAGCCGATGAGCAGGGCGACGTGGTGGACCTCGCGGACGTCACCGGCCTCGACCAGCAGGCCCACGTGGGTGCGCTGCTTGGTGCGGATGAGGTGGTGGTGGACGGCCGCGGTGAGCAGCAGCGACGGGATCGGCGCGTGCTCGGCGTCCGAGTGGCGGTCCGACAGGACGATCAGCCGGGCGCCGTTGTCGATGGCGGCGTCGGCCTCGGCGCAGATCTCCTCTATGCGCGCGGCCAGGGCGTCGCCGCCGCCGTGCACCCGGTACAGACCGGAGAGGGTCGCGGCCTTGAAGCCGGGCATGTCGCCGTCGGCGTTGATGTGGATGAGCTTGGCCAGCTCGTCGTTGTCGATCACCGGGAAGGGCAGGGTGACGCTACGACACGAAGCGGCCGTCGGCTCCAGCAGGTTGCCCTGCGGGCCCAGCGAGGAGCGCAGCGAGGTGACGAGCTCCTCGCGGATCGCGTCCAGCGGCGGGTTGGTGACCTGCGCGAACAGCTGGGTGAAGTAGTCGAAGAGCAGACGCGGGCGCTCGCTCAGCGCGGCGATCGGCGAGTCGGTGCCCATCGAACCGATCGGCTCGGCACCGGCCTTGGCCATCGGCGCGAGGATGACGCGCAGTTCCTCCTCGGTGTAACCGAAGGTCTGCTGTCGGCGGGTGACCGAGGCGTGCGTGTGCACGATGTGCTCGCGCTCGGGCAGGTCGGACAGCTCGATCTCGCCGGCCTCCAGCCACTCCGCGTAGGGGGCCTCGGCGGCGAGCTGCGCCTTGATCTCGTCGTCCTCGATGATGCGGTGCTCGACGGTGTCGACGAGGAACATCCGGCCGGGCTGCAGACGGCCCTTGCGGACGACCTTGGCGGGGTCGATGTCGAGGACGCCGACCTCGGAGCCGAGGACGACGAGGCCGTCGTCGGTGACCCAGTAGCGGCCGGGGCGCAGACCGTTGCGGTCGAGGACGGCGCCGACCTGGGTGCCGTCGGTGAAGGTGACACAGGCCGGGCCGTCCCAGGGCTCCATCATCGTGGAGTGGTACTGGTAGAACGCGCGCCGGGCCGGGTCCATGGAGTCGTGGTTCTCCCACGCCTCCGGGATCATCATCAGCACGGAGTGGGGCAGGGAGCGGCCACCGAGGTGGAGCAGCTCCAGCACCTCGTCGAAGGAGGCCGAGTCGGAGGCGTCCGGCGTACACACCGGGAAGATGCGCTCCAGAGCCTTGTCCTCGCTGCCGCCGTGTCCATGGCCGGCAGAGCCGAACAAGTCGGAGACGAGCTGCGACTCGCGGGCGACCATCCAGTTGCGGTTGCCCTTGACGGTGTTGATCTCACCGTTGTGCGCGACGAAGCGGTACGGGTGCGCGAGGGGCCACGACGGGAAGGTGTTCGTGGAGAACCGGGAGTGCACGAGCGCGATCGCGGAGCCGAACCGGCGGTCGGACAGGTCCGGGAAGAAGGGCTCCAGCTGGCCGGTGGTCAGCATGCCCTTGTAAACGATGGTCCGGGCCGAGAGCGACGCGAAGTAGACACCGACCTCGCGCTCGGCGCGCTTGCGCAGCACGAAGGCCTTGCGGTCGAGGGCGATACCCGTGACGGAGGCGGCGGAACCGTCGGCGACGAAGATCTGCCGGAAGGCCGGCATGGTCGACCGGGCGGTGGCACCCAGCAGCTCGGGCGCGACCGGAACCTCACGCCAGCCGAGGACCGTCAGGCCCTCCTCGCCGGCGATCGTCTCAATCCGTGAGACGGCCTCGGCCGTCCCCTCCTCCGGCAGGAAGGCGTTACCGACGGCGTAGGCACCGGCCGCGGGCAGTTCGAATCCGGCCACCTCGCGGAAGAACGCGTCGGGCACCTGAGAAAGGATTCCGGCACCGTCGCCGGAGTCGGGCTCGGAGCCGGTGGCACCGCGGTGCTCAAGGTTGCGCAGGACCGTCAGGGCCTGCTCGACCAGGGTGTGGGACGCCTCGCCGGTGAGGGTGGCGACGAAACCGACGCCGCACGCGTCGCGTTCGTTGCGGGGGTCGTACATACCCTGCGCAGCAGGGCGAGCATCCATGAACGACCAGTTCTGGCCATTCGCGGAGTGCTGGGACGGCTGGCGCGGCGTACGCATCGGCTCTCCCGTCGTCGTCATGTGGCATATGCAGATTGCCGAGGGACGACGTTGGCCCTCTGCGTGAGTGCAAAATTTCGTGCAGGTTACATGATGGAGCGGTTCTCGGGAACCGGGATAACCCGTTCCAACATGCGGACGCCGCGGTCGCGGCGGTGGTACCGCGCGGCGGCGGAAAGTATGGGGGGACGCGACGGAACAAGATCGGTCAGATCGGCGTCCATCGGTCCGGCGGCGAGGCGGGCGTCGTCGTCCACCCCGCGAGTGCGCCCCAGGCGTCATTGCCCACAGCGCTTACGGCTCATGCCCGGTGGTCATGCATCCGAAACCAGCGAGTAACGGCTACTTATGCGGCCCAACGCATAAGTTCCAGCCGAGCTATCCTACGGCGATCCCGAACACACTGCCCAGGGCGTACGTCACACCGGCCGCGGCACCACCGAGCGCGAGCTGCCGCAGCCCGCTGAACCACCAGGTACGTGCGGTCACCTTGGCCACGACGGCACCACACAGGAACAGGCCGAAGAGCGCGAGCAGCACGGCCGGCCACAGCGCGGTGGCGCCGAGCAGATAAGGCAGTACGGGCAGCAGGGCGCCCAGCGCGAACGACCCGAAGGACGAGACGGCCGCGACCAGCGGCGACGGCAGATCGCCGGGATCGATGCCGAGCTCCTCCCGGGCGTGAATCTCCAGAGCCACCTCGGGATCACGGGAGAGCTGCCCGGCCACGGCCCGCGCGAGCTTCGGCTCGACGCCCCGGGACTCATAGAGAGCCGCGAGCTCGGCCTCCTCGTCCTCGGGGTGCTTTCTCAGCTCCCGCCGCTCGACCTCCAGCTCGGCCTCGACGAGCTCGCGCTGCGAGGCGACGGAGGTGTACTCACCGGCGGCCATGGAGAAGGCGCCGGCGGCAAGCCCGGCGAGTCCGCTCAACACGACGACCTGATGACTGACCGCCCCGCCCGCGACACCGGTCATCAGGGCGAGATTGGAGACGAGCCCGTCCATCGCCCCGAAGACGGCCGGGCGCAACCACCCTCCGTTCACATCACGGTGCGTGTGGTTGTCACGGTGCGCCTCGTGGAGCGGCGCTTCGATCTCGATGATGGCCATGGGGTCCCCCAACTACTCAGGCAAGGCTGCCTTTAGACACGTTCTATTCTTCGACAACACCAAATCTACGCCCGGAAATTCCACCTCGCCAGCAAGGAAAGGCTGGGCTAACCTGCCGTTTTGCCTTAGAACGCTCATTCGTGTAGGTAGCCGCACAGATGTCGACCGGGTGACTCTGAGGCCTGTGAGGCTCGGGTCAACCGCCGACGGTGGGACATATCCGTAAAGGGCTCCGCGCCCTGGGCGGAGCCCCCGGAGGAAGGCCGCGTATGGCATCGATCGCCTGCAACCCTTCGGTTCCGGCGCCCGGGGACGCCGCCGAACTCCGCGAACGGGCCCGCGGCGCCCTGCTCGGCCTGGCGGTCGGCGACGCGTTGGGCGCCCCGGCGGAGAACATGAAACCCTCCGAGATCCGGGCCCGCTGGGGCCGCGTCACGGGCTTCGTCACCGACAACCCCTCCGGCACGGACGACACCGAGTACGCGATCTTCTCGGGTCTCCTCCTCGCCCGCCACGGCTCGGCCCTCACCCCGGCCCATGTGGAGACGGCCTGGCACGAGTGGATCGCGGACCGGGCGGAGGGTCCCTTCCGGGGCGCGGGCTTCAGCGAACGCGGCACGCTGGAGAACCTCCGCCGGGGCCTGGCCGCCCCCATCTCCGCCCAGCACCGGCACGCCTGGAGCGACGGTCTCGCCATGCGGGCGGCCCCCTTCGGCGTCTTCGCGGCGGGCCGCCCGGCGGAGGCGGCCCGCCTGGTGGCGATCGACGGGTCGGTGAGCCATGACGGCGAGGGCATCTACGGCGGCCAGGCGGTGGCGGCGGGTGTGGCGGCGGCGATGGCGGGCGCGCCGACGATCGCGGTGGTCGCCTCGGCCCTGGCGGTGGTCCCGGACGACTCCTGGACGGCCCGCTCCCTGCGCCGCGCCGTCGCGGTGGCCCACCGAGGCGAACGCGCGGTCCGCTCCGCGGTCGTCATCGGCGGCTACCCCTGGACCGACCTGGCCCCCGAGGCGGTCGCACTGGCCTTCGGGGCGTACGCGGCGGCGGACGGCGACTTCGTCCAGGCGGTACTGACGGCGGTGAACATGGGCCGGGACGCGGACACGACGGCTGCGGTGGCGGGGTCGCTGGCGGGCGCGACACAGGGGGAATCCGCGATCCCGACCGAGTGGGCGGCGGCGATCGGCCCGGCCCGGGGGAGCTGTCTGCCCTCGATGGCCGGGCACCACGTCCTGGATGTCGCGGAGTTGCTGACGCCCGGGGAAGGCGGGAAGTGGGGACCGGGGGGACGCGCACCGAGTGAGCTACCGGTACGGGGAGAGGCTCCCGTCCCCCACTCCTTCGCCCTGCTCACAGATGCCGAGACGGAGGCCCGCCCGTGACACCGCCCAGCCCGTGGGACGAGGGGACACACCCGACCGAGGAACCAGCGACGGCCGAGCGGGGGGTGGGGGTGGCCTCGGGGGAGGTGATGGCTGGGGCGACCTCGGAGGAGGGGGTACCGGGGGCGGCTTCGGAGGAGGCGACGCCTGGGACGCCCTCGGAAGGCCACACTCCCCGGACTGCCCCGGACATCCAGCTGCCTGGGACGCCCCCGGAGAACCTCACACCCGGGAAGCCCCCGGAAGGCCTCCCACCCGGCGCATCCCCGCAGAACCTCGCACCCGGGAAGGCGCCAGAGAGCCTCACAACCAGGACTGGCCCGGGAGGCCTTCCGCCCGGAACCCGCCCACAGAACCCCCCGCCCAGGGCCGCCCCGAACGACCTCGCAGCCAGTGATCCCCCGGAGGACCTCGCCCCCGCCGCACTCCCGCAAGCCCCCGCACCCGACACACCCCCGCACCAACCCGCAGCCGCCAACGGCGAGCACCCCCCACCAGGGCCACCCGCACCCGACGACGAAAGTCGCACGGGCGGTGCGGGTGGGAAACACCAGGCCGAAGGCGAAGCCGAGGCCGAGGCCGGGCAGAGGATCCTCGGCCTGCTCCTGGGCCTGGCCGCAGGCGACGCCGCCGGCTGGCCCGCCGCCCGTCACCGAGCCGCCCGCATGCCCGAATGGACCCGCCGCCTCACCCGCGAACTCGACACCTTCGCCGAACACAACGCCACGACCACCCTCCCCGTCCCCATCGCCCTCAACCAACCCCCCGAACCCCTCCGCCTGGGCCCCTCCGACGACGCGGAATGGGCGGCGTTCGCCGCAGAGGCGGTCCTCCGCGCCGGCGACGACACCGCCCTCGGCGACCTCAGCCGAGAACGCCGCACCCGAGCCGCGATCGACCTGACCTGGAACGCCGTAGCCAGCGAGGTCGCCGCCGCAGCCGACCGCGCCCCAGAGGTCGAGTCGGCCATCCTCCCCCTGCGCGCCCGCATCTCCGTCCGCGCGGGCCTCGGCAACCTCGCCAACGGCCTGCGCCCACCCGCAACCGGCCACGACAACCCGCACTACTTCGACGACGCCGCCTGCGTACGCGCCTGCGTCCTGGCCGTCGCCCACCCCGGCGACCCCCACCGCGCCGCCGACCTCGCCGAGTTCGACGCCCGCTACACCCAGGACGGCGACGGCGTACACGGCGCGAGAGCCATGGCGGCGGCCCTCGCCCTGGCCCTGACCGGCGCCAACACCCACGCCTGCGTGACCGCCGCCCTCGCCGAACTCCCCGAGGAGACGGAGATCGGCCGCAACGCCCGCCACGCCCTGCGGCTCGCCCGGGCCGCCGACAGCGCCTTCGCCCTGATCCCCCTCCTCGAACACCAAATCGTCGACCACGTCTACAGCTACGGCATCGCCGCGGCCGAAACGGTCCCGGTGGCCCTCGCCCTCACCGTCGCGGCAGGCGGCCGTATCGCCGAGGCGGTCCCCGCCGCCGCGTGCCTCTCCCGCGTCGCCGACTCGGCACCGGCCCTGGCAGGCGCACTGACCGGCGCGTTGGGCGGCGGGACGTCCATCCCGGCGTCCTGGCGCGAGACCTGCCGCACCCTCTCCGGCTGCGTACTCCCCCGCCTCACCGGCACCGACCTGGTGGAACTCGCCGAACTCCTGGAAGCCGCACAACCGGCTCGACCAGGAGGATGATTCGGGGCATGACGCCCAAACCGGATGAAACCAGTGACCCTCGAGAAGGCAGTGGCCCGCGAGAAACCAGCGGTCCGCGAGAACCCAGTGGCCCGCGTCTCGACGAGCGGATCACCGGCGCCCTGGTCGGCGCGGCGGTCGGCGACGCCCTCGGCGGCCCGGTGGAGGGCTACTCCCCCGACCAGATCCTCGAACGTCACGGCGGCCGCGTCCACGGCATCGTCGGCCCCTGGAACGGCGACGCCTGGCGCACGGCCCGCCCCATCGCGCCGTATCACAAGGGCGACGGCCACGTCACCGACGACACCTTGATGACGCACGCGCTGGTACGGGTGTACGTCCAGGTCCGCGACCACCTCGACGCGTACGCGATCGCCGACCACCTGGTCCCGGACCTGATGACGAACCCGCGCTGGATCCCGGAGCTGGAGGCGCAGGCCCTCCCCCTGCACCGCGTCTTCCTGGCGGAGAAGTGGCTGGTGGCCCGCCTCCACTACGGCCACGTCGATCCACGCGAGGCCGGCGTCGGCAACATCGTCAACTGCGGCGCGGCGATGTACATGGCCCCCGTCGGCCTGGTCAACGCGGCGAACCCGAGGGCCGCGTACGCCGAGGCGCTGGACATCGCGGGCGCCCACCAGTCGTCGTACGGCCGCGAGGCGGCGGGCGTCTTCGCGGCGGCGGTGGCGGCGGCGTGCACCCCCGGGGCGACACCGGACGCGATCATCTCGACCTGTCTGTCCCTGGCGAAGGACGGCACGCGGGCGGCGATCGAGAAGGTCTGCGAAGTGGCGGGCGCCCACACGGACTTCGAGTCGGCGCTGGTCCCGCTCCGCAAGGCGATCACCCCGTACGACACGGTCGGCCCCGACTACCGGCAGCCTTCCCTCGGCGCCCGCCGCCCCTCCCGCCTGCACGCCATCGAGGAACTCCCCATCGCCCTGGCCATGCTGCTGGTCGCGAACGGCGACTACCGCCAGGCGGTCCTGGGCGCGGTGAACTACGGCCGCGACTGCGACTCGATCGCGACGATGGCCGGCGCCCTGTCCGGCGCCCTGGGCTCACCGCCCCCGCAGGACTGGTCGAAGACGGTCGCGGAGGCCAGCCGCCTGGACCTCTGGGAACCACCCCGCGCCCTGACCGAGGTCACGAGGGAGATCCACGCCCGCGACATCCACCGCCACCGAGCCCACGAGGCGGCGTTCACGGCACTGGAGGGCCGAGGATGCTCCGACTGACCTGGGTCCAGCCGGAGGACCTGCTGGGCCACGAACTCCGGCAGGCGGCCCTGGACGGCCGTGAGCCGTCGAGGATCGCGGAGCGGTGGGGAGCGGCGGGCGGCAGCGCGGCCCCCCTGCGGGCGGGGGCCTCGGCGGAGCCGGCGTCGAGGTATCTGCGGACGCTGGCAGAGGACCTGCTGGACGAACTGGCGGATCTGCCGAGCAGGTTGACGGACGACGAGCCGACGGACCTGAAGAAGATCAAGTCCCTGTGCCCGAACTGGCCGTCCGATTCCGGCACCACCACGGCGCGGCCCGCACCACCCGCACCACCGCGCCTCGAAGCCGCCTGGCTGGGCCGGGCAGTCGGCTGCCTCCTCGGCAAGCCCGTGGAAAAGCTCCCCCTCGAAGCCATCCGCCACCTGGCCGAGTCGACCGGCAACTGGCCCCTGGCCGGCTACTTCACCGCCCGCGGTGTCCCCCCGGACCTCCTCACCGCCCACCCCTGGAACCGGCGCTCGGCCACGACGTCCCTCGCGGAGAACATCGACGGCATGCCCGAGGACGACGACCTCAACTACCCCCTCCTCAACCTCCTCCTGCTCCAACGCCACGGCAGAACCTTCACCACCACCGACGTAGCCCGCCTGTGGCTCGACGAACTCCCCCCGGGCCGCACCTTCACCGCCGAACGCATCGCCCACCGCAATCTCCTGCTAGGCCTCGAACCCCCGCACACGGCCCGCCACCGCAACCCCTTCCGCGAATGGATCGGCGCCCTCATCCGCGCGGACGTCCACGGCTGGACCAACCCCGGCGCCCCGTCTGCCGCGGCCGAACAGGCCCACAGGGACGCCACCCTCACCCACACCGCCAACGGCGTCTACGCGGCGATGTTCACGGCGGCGGTCATCGCACAGGCGGCGACAGCGACCGGCACCGACGACATCCACGCCTGCCTGCGCACCGGCCTCACGGTGATCCCCCCGCGGTCCCGCCTGGCGGAGGCGATCCACCACGCCATCCACCTGGCCGGCACCCACGAGGACTTCGACAAGGTCGTCGACGAACTCCACGCCACCCACGCGCACACCCACCACTGGGTCCACGCCATCCCCAACACCGCCCTGATCGCCGCCGCTCTCACCCACGCGAACGGCGACTTCACCGGCTCCATCTGCCGTGCCGTGTCGGGAGGTTGGGACACCGACTCCAACGGCGCGACGGCGGGCAGCATCGCCGCCCTCCTCACCGGCACGCCCGCCGCCCTCCCCCACCGCTGGACCGCTCCCCTCAAGAACCGCCTCGCCACCTCCGTCGCCGATTTCAACGGCACGGGCTTCGACGCACTGGCCCAACTCACCCACGACCTCACCCACTGGGAGGCCACCCACCCATGACCGACATCGTCGTGCTCGGCAGCACGAACATGGACCTGGTCACCTACGTCGCCAAGGCACCGCAGCGCGGCGAGACCGTGACGGGACGGGAGTTCCGTACGGTCCCCGGCGGCAAGGGCGCCAACCAGGCGATCGCGGCGGCCCGCGCGGGCGGCGACGTCCTGATGATCGGCGCCGTCGGCAACGACGCCTACGGCACCCACCTGCGCTCCACCCTCGAACACTCCGGCGTGGACACCGACGACCTCCGCACGGCCGAGGGCCCCTCCGGCACCGCGCACATCGTCGTGGACGACGAGGGCGGCAACTCGATCGTCGTGATCCCCGGCGCCAACGGCACGCTCGACCATCTGAGCCCCGGCGACGAGGGCGTCATCGCCTCCGCCGACATCCTGCTCCTCCAGTTGGAGATCCCGCTGCCCGCGGTCGTCGCCGGCGCCCAGGCGGCCCACCGCCACGACGTCCGTACGGTCCTCACCCCGTCCCCCGCCCAGCCGCTCCCGGACGAACTCCTCGCCGCCATCGACCTGCTGGTCCCCAACGAACACGAGGCCACCACGCTCACCGGCCGTACCGACCCCCGCGAGGCGGCCACCGCGCTGCTCGACCGGGTCCCCGAGGTCGTCGTCACCCTGGGCGCGGCCGGCAGCCTGTACGTCGCCCGCGGCGCCGACCCCCTGACCGTCCCCGCCCCGACGGTCACCGCGGTCGACTCCACCGGCGCCGGGGACACGTTCGTCGGCGCCCTCGCGGTGGCGCTCGGCGAAGGCCGCCCGATGCCGGACGCACTGGCCTGGGCGGCGGCAGCGGCCGCGCTGTCGGTCCAGCGGGAGGGCGCTTCGGCGTCGATGCCGTACCGCCCCGAGATCGAGGCACGGTACGCGTCGTGACCGAACCAGCCACCGAACCAGCCACCGAGGCAACCGGCGAAACAACCGCCGAAGCGGCCAAAGCGCCCTTGGCCGGCCTCCGCGTCCTCGACCTGGCCACCCTCTTCGCCGGCCCCCTCGCCGCCACGATGCTCGGCGACTTCGGCGCGGAGATCGTCAAGGTCGAGCACCCCCAGAAGCCGGACCCCTCCCGCGGCCACGGCCCGTCGAAGGACGGCGTGGGCCTGTGGTGGAAGGTCCTCGGCCGCAACAAACGCGCGATCACCCTGAACCTCTCCAAGCCCGGCGGCCGGGCCACCCTCCTGCGCCTGGCCGCGACCGCCGACGTCGTCATCGAGAACTTCCGCCCGGGCACCCTGGAGAAGTGGGACCTCGGCTGGCCGGAGCTCTCCGCCGCCAACCCCCGCCTGGTCCTCGCCCGCGTCACCGGCTTCGGCCAGTTCGGCCCCTACGCCCACCGCCCCGGCTTCGGCACCCTCGCCGAGGCGATGAGCGGCTTCGCCGCACTCACCGGCGAACCGGACGCGCCCCCGACGCTCCCGCCGTTCGGCCTGGCCGACTCGATCGCGGGCCTGGCGACCGCGTACGCGGTGATGACGGCACTGGCCGCCCGCGAGCGCACCGGCGAGGGCCAGGTCGTCGACATGGCCCTGATCGAGCCGATGCTGCTGGCCCTCGGCCCCCAGGCGACCTGGTACGACCAGCTCGGCTATGTCCAGGAACGCACCGGCAACCGCTCCGCCAACAACGCCCCGCGCAACACCTACCGCACCGCGGACGGCACCTGGGTCGCCGTCTCCACCTCCGCCCAGTCGATCGCCGAGCGCGTGATGCACCTGGTGGGGCGCCCCGACCTGATCGACGAACCCTGGTTCGCGACAGGCGCCGACCGGGCCCGCCACGCCGACGTCCTCGACCGGGCGGTCGGCGACTGGATCGCCCGCCACACCCGCGCCGACGTCCTCGCGGCCTTCGAGAAGGCGGAGGCTGCGGTGGCCCCGATCCAGGACGTACGGGATGTGATGACGGATCCGCAGTACGCGGCCCTGGACACGATCACCACCGTCGACGACCCCGAACTCGGCCTCCTGCGCATGCAGAACGTCCTCTTCCGTCTCTCCGCCACCCCCGGCACGATCCGCTGGGCGGGCCGCCCGCACGGCGCCGACACCGACGAGATCCTCACCGACCTGGGCCTGACCCCCGCCGAACTGGCGACCCTGCGCGAGGAGGGCGCCCTGTGACGAGCCCGGCGAAGACCGCCCCGTACCCCCTGACCTGGCTGTACGCCCCCGGCGACCGCCCCGGTGTGGTGGCCAAGGCCCTGACGTCCGGCGCCGACGTCGTCATCGTCGACCTGGAGGACGCGGTCGCCCCGGACCGCAAGGACTACGCCCGGGAGGCCACGGCCGACCTGCTCTCCGAGCCGGAGCCCCCCGTGCCCGTCCACGTCCGCGTGAACGCCCTGGGCACACCGCCGGCGGCGCAGGACCTGGAGACACTGGCGGCCCTCCCCGGCCTGTCCGGCCTCCGCCTCCCGAAGGTGACCTCCGCCGAGCAGATCATCCACCTCGCCCAGACCACACCGCCCACCGACCCGGGCGCACCCCCGCTCCACGCCCTCCTGGAATCGGCCCTGGGCATCGAGCGCGCCCACGCGATCGCCAGCGCCCACCCCTCCCTCCACGGCATCTCGCTGGGCGAGGCGGATCTACGGGCCGACCTGGGCGTACGGGGCGACGCGGGCCTCGACTGGTGCCGCTCCCGCGTCGTCGTGGCCGCCCGAGCGGCGGGCCTGCCCCCACCGGCCCAGTCCATCCACCCGGACATCCGCGACCTGGAGGGCCTGGCCGCGTCCTGCGCCCACGGCCGCACCCTGGGCTTCCTGGGCCGGGCCGCCATCCACCCCCGTCAGCTCCCGGTGATCGAACGGGCCTACCTGCCCACGGAGGCAGAACTGGAACAGGCGGAGACGATCATCAAGGCAGGGGCGGCGAATCAAGGCGCCCAGGCGCTCGCGGACGGCAGCTTCGTCGACACGGCGGTGGTGGCGACGGCACAGCGAACCCTGTCCCTGGCCCGCCGCGCCTGAGACACGACGAGGGCGCCCGGAAGACCCCGGGCGCCCTCGTCACGTACGACCGACCGTCAGCTCTTCTTCGCCGACTCGGCCGCGTCGCTCACGTCTTCTCTCGCGTCTTCCTTCTCCTCCGTGGCCGAGGAGTCCTCAGCTCCCGAGGAATCCTCGGTGCCCGGGGAGTCCTCGGCGTCCGGGGAGTCCGTCTCGGCCTTCTTCTCTTCGGCGTCGGCACCGCCGTCGGCCGCACCCTGGGTGCCTTCCGCCGCGCCCGGCTCGACGACCTCTTCGCGGCCCGGCCGCTTCTTCGCCGACACCGCGATGTACGTCACCGCGAGCAGGAACACGATGATCGCGGTCCAGACGTTCAGCCGCACACCAAGGACCTTGTGGGCGTCATCGATGCGCATGTACTCGATCCAGCCGCGGCCGGCGCAGTACGCGGCGACGTACAGCGCGAACGCCCGCCCATGTCCCAGCTTGAAGCGGCGGTCGGCCCAGATCACCAGCAGCGCGACGCCGATGCACCACAGCGACTCGTACAGGAACGTCGGGTGGTAGGTGCCCGGCACCCGCCCGTCCGTCGTGGACGTGATCTCCAGGGCCCAGGGAACATCCGTCCGCTTTCCGTACAGCTCCTGGTTGAACCAGTTGCCCCAGCGCCCGATCGCCTGCGCGAAGGCGATGCCGGGCGCCACGGCGTCGGCGTACGCGGGCAGCGGGATGCCCCGGCGCCGGCAGCCGATCCACGCGCCCAGCGCGCCGAAGGCGATGGCGCCCCAGATACCGAGGCCGCCCTCCCAGATCTTGAAGGCGTCCACCCAGTCACGGCCCTCGCTGAAGTACAGCTGGTAGTCCGTGATCACGTGGTAGAGCCGGCCGCCGATCAGGCCGAACGGCACGGCCCAGACCGCGATGTCGGCAACCGTGCCGGCTCGCCCGCCCCGGGCGATCCAGCGTTTGTTGCCGAGCCAGACGGCTACGAAGACACCGATGATGATGCAGAACGCGTAGCCGCGCAGCGGAATGGGGCCGAGGTGGATCACCCCGCGCGACGGGCTGGGAATGTAGGCAAGTTCCATGGCAAGGTCGACGCTACCCTGCCGGGCGGCGCCGATGTCAGGCGGCCCGGCTACGGGTCCATAACAGGCAGCGCCCCGAACAGGCCCTGCCCACGTCGCTCATCCCTGGGCGGCCTCCTGAACCATCTGCTTCAGCTTGGCCGGCGTCATCGTCTGGTCCTGGTAGATGTTCTTGCCGTTCAGCAGCACCGTCGGCGTACCACTGAAGCCGCCCTCCTTGAACGCGTCGTTGGACTTGTTCACCCAGCTGTTGTGCGTGCCGTCCTCGACGCACTTGCGGAAGGCGGGCGTGTCCAGGCCGTCGACCTTGGCCGCGAGCTCCAGGAGCTTGCTGTTCTTCGCGAAGGCGTCGTCGACCTCCGGCGGCTGGTTCTGGTACAGCACGTCGTGGTACGGCACGAACTTTCCGACGTCCTGGGCGCAGGCCGCGGCGTTGGCGGCGTTGCGGGAGCCGGTGCCGCCCATGTTGCCGTCGATGATCGTCGCCAGGTGGTACTCGGCCCTGAGCTGGCCCGAGTCCGTCAGCTCGTGGATCGTCGATCTGTACGCGTCCTCGAAGGACTTGCAGGCCGGGCAGCGGAAGTCCTCCCAGACCGTGAGCGTCGACTTGGCGTTCTCCTCGCCGACCGGGATCGCGAGGCCGTCCTTGCCCTGCGCTCCCGAGGGTCCCACCACCGGCCCCGCGTCGCTGCTGTCGTCCTTGCCGGCGTTCGCCGCGACGACTCCGATCACCGCCGCGAGTCCCAGCACGCAGACGACGCTCGCGCCGATGATCAGCGCACGGCGCCGCTTGTCCGCGGCCTTCTGCTTCTCGCGCTCGACCGCCAGCCGCTCCCGGGCGGTCCGCTTACCCTCACGATTCTTTTCGCTCACACCCGCAGAACGAACCGGGGAGGCGCAGCGCGCCTCCCCGGCCACAGGTCCACCCGTTCGAGCGACTCGTACGGAAGACCCTTCTTCCTACTTCCGATCGCTGCCTCTGAGGGGCTCTACGCCTGTCCGCGCACGCCCTTCGCCAGCTCACCGGCGAGCGTGCGCACGGCCTCCACACCGGCGGCGTCGTCCGGCGCGTCCAGCATCCGCTTCACGAAGGCCGAGCCGACGATCACGCCGTCGGCGAAGCCGGCCACCTCGGCGGCCTGCTCGGCGTTGGAGACACCGAGGCCGACGCAGACGGGCAGCTCGGTTCCGGTGGCCCGGGTGCGCTCGACCAGGTTCTGCGCCTGCGCGCCCACGGACGCCCGGGTGCCGGTGACGCCCATCAGCGAGGCGGCGTAGACGAAGCCGCTGCCCGCCGCGGTGATCTGCCCGAGCCGCTCGTCCTTGCTGCTCGGCGCCACGACGAAGACCGTCGCGAGGCCGTGCTTCTCGGCGTGCTCCCTCCACAGGGCCGACTCCTGGACCGGCAGGTCGGGCAGGATGCAGCCCGCGCCACCCGCCTCCGCCAGCTCGGCGGTGAACCGCTCCACGCCGTAGCGGTCGATCGGGTTCCAGTACGTCATGACGAGGATCGGCTTGCCGGTGGCCTCGTGCGCCTCACGGACCGTGCGCATGACGTCCGCGATCTTGACGCCGCCGCGCAGGGCGATGTCGTCGGCGGTCTGGATGACCGGGCCGTCGAGGACCGGGTCGCTGTGCGGCAGCCCGACTTCCACGACGTCCGCGCCCCCGTCGAGTGCGGCCTTGATCGCCTCGATGCCGCCGTCCACGGTCGGGAACCCGGCCGGCAGGTAGGCGATGAGGGCGGAGCGGCCCTCGGCCTTGGCGGCGTGCAGGGTGTCCGTCAACAGCTGGATGTTTCCGCTCACTTGGCGTCCCCCTGGATCTCGGCCGCACCGCCGCCTGCGTCGGCGGCCACCTCGGCGTCGGTGTCGTACAGGCCGAAGTAACGGGCGGCCGTGTCCATGTCCTTGTCACCGCGTCCGGACAGGTTGACGACGATCAGCCCGTCCTTGCCCAGCTCCTTGCCGACCTCCAGGGCACCGGCGAGCGCGTGGGCGCTCTCGATCGCCGGGATGATGCCCTCGGTGCGCGACAGCAGACGCAGGGCCTGCATCGCCGCGTCGTCGGTGACCGCGCGGTACTCGCCGCGGCCGCTGTCCTTGAGGTAGGAGTGCTCCGGGCCGATTCCGGGGTAGTCCAGACCGGCCGAGATCGAGTACGGCTCGGTGATCTGGCCCTCCTCGTCCTGCAGGACGTAGGAGCGGGAGCCGTGCAGGATGCCGGGCTCGCCCGCGGTCAGTGTGGCCGCGTGTTCGCCGGTCTCCACGCCGTGCCCGGCGGGCTCGCAGCCGATGAGGCGTACGTCCGTGTCGGGGATGAAGGCGTGGAAGAGGCCGATGGCGTTGGAACCGCCGCCGACGCAGGCGACGGCCGCGTCGGGGAGACGCCCGGCGCGCTCCAGGATCTGGCGGCGGGCCTCCACGCCGATCACGCGGTGGAAGTCGCGGACCATGGCGGGGAAGGGGTGCGGGCCGGCGACCGTACCGAAGAGGTAGTGGGTGTGGTCGACGTTGGCGACCCAGTCGCGGAACGCCTCGTTGATGGCGTCCTTGAGGGTGCGCGATCCCGACTTCACGGCGATGACCTCGGCGCCGAGCATGCGCATCCGGGCCACGTTGAGGGCCTGGCGCCGGGTGTCGATCTCGCCCATGTAGATCGTGCACTCGAGGCCGAACAGCGCACAGGCCGTCGCCGTCGCCACGCCGTGCTGGCCGGCGCCGGTCTCGGCGATCACGCGGGTCTTGCCCATGCGCTTGGTGAGCAGGGCCTGGCCGAGCACGTTGTTGATCTTGTGGGAGCCGGTGTGGTTGAGGTCTTCCCGCTTCAGGAAGATCCGTGCGCCACCGGCGTGTTCGGCGAACCTCGGCACCTCGGTGAGGGAGCTGGGGCGGCCGGTGTAGTTGACCAGCAGGTCGTCGAGCTCGCGGGCGAACTCGGGGTCGTGCTTGGCCTTGTCGTACTCGACGGCCACCTCGTCCACGGCGGCGACGAGGGCCTCCGGGATGAACTTGCCGCCGAACGCGCCGAAGTAGCCTTCGGGGCTGGGGACTTGACCCTCCGGGTCGGGGATGAAGAACTCGCTGGGCATGAATGAACCTCACGGGGAGTGGTGTGTGAACAACACTGATCGCCGTGGGGGCGGGGCTTTGTCAGTCGGCTGCCGGCCGGCTGTGGCTTGTCGCGCAGTTCCCCGCGCCCCTAAGGGGCGCGCTGCCATCGACGGCCGTTCACCTGCCCGGGTTCGTCACCGATCACATAGCGGACCCGTCGCCCGTGCACCCTCCGCGCGGGCGCGCGGCAGCCCCGGGGCCTGCAGCCGCGCGCGAGGCGGGCGTACGGGTCCCTGGTGTGCAGGGTGAGCGGGAGAGTCATCGGGGTCAAGCCTAGCGGGTGATCAGCTGCGGCCGTGCCGCAGTGCGGGGTGCTCGCCCGCTGCCACCAGGTCGGAGACCGCGGACTTCGGGTCCTTCCCCGTCACCAGGGACTCGCCGACCAGGACCGCGTCGGCGCCGGCGTTGGCGTAGGCGATGAGGTCGTGAGGGCCACGGACGCCCGATTCGGCGACCTTGACGATGTGGGCGGGGATCTCGGGCGCGACGCGCTCGAAGGTCCCGCGGTCGACCTCCAGGGTCTTCAGGTTCCGCGCGTTGATGCCGATGACCTTCGCGCCCGCGTCCACGGCACGCTCGACCTCGTCCTCGTCGTGGACCTCGACGAGCGGGGTCAGGCCGATGGACACCGCGCGCTCGATGAGGGACTCCAGGGCGGGCTGGTCGAGGGCCGCGACGATCAGCAGCGCGAGGTCGGCGCCGTACGCGCGGGCCTCCCACAGCTGGTACGACGTGACGATGAAGTCCTTACGGAGGACCGGGATGTCCACGCGCGCGCGGACGGCCTCCAGGTCGGCCAGCGAGCCGCCGAAACGACGCTGTTCGGTGAGGACGGAGATGACGGCCGCGCCGCCCGCCTCGTAGTCCGCGGCGAGCCCGGCCGGGTCGGCGATCGCGGCCAGCGCGCCCTTGGAGGGGCTGGAGCGCTTGACCTCGCAGATGACCTTGACGCCGTCGCCCCGGAGCGCGGCGACCCCGTCCTTGGCCGCCGGAGCCTTCGCCGCACGCTCCTTGAGCTCGTCGAGGCTGACGCGCGCCTGCCGCTCCGCGAGGTCGGCACGGACTCCGTCGATGATCTCGTCGAGCACACTCACGCGAGCGGCCCCCTTTCAGACGGTCGGTTATGAAAGCGGTACGAAAACCTATGGTCACTGCGATGGTATCCGCAGGAGGGCGTAGGCCTCGCATCCGGTTGACGCCGGTCCCACTACCTGGACGTTCCCCAGTTGATCAAGGATGCAGCCAGCCACCGAACGGCAGGTTCCGGACAACGGTGAAGACCAGCAGCAATGCCCCGGCCGTCCACAGCCGCACCGGCGAGAGATCGAGCCCGAGCGGTCGCCCTCGTGCCGCCCGGATCACCCAGACGGTCCACACCACCGCGAAGAGCACACAGCCGACGACAGCGAGCGCGTTGTCCTGGAGCGCTGCCGCGAAGTCCCCGTGGACGACGGCGTGCGCACTGCGCAGTCCGCCGCAGCCTGGGCAGTAGATGCCGGTGACCTGCAGGAGCGGGCAGGCGGGGTAGTGGCCGGGTTCGTTCGGGTCCACGGCCCCCACGTACGCGAAGGCTCCGACGACGGCCGCGAGCACACCCGCCGGTACGGCCAGTCGCCGCCACGCCGATCCTGTGCCGGACCGCGTCGCCCTCGGGCTTTCGGCGTTCACAGGGTTCCCCTCCACCGCATTCGGTAGGCTACGGGCCGTGCGTTGCGAGAACCAAGCGCGTACACCGTGCTGAGCGAGAACCAAGCCAGCACATCCACCTCCAAGCTGTGCCGTACCAAACCGGGCTGGTTCCAACCCGGCTGGTGTTGATCGTGTAAGACCTGTCGGGCCGCCGGTTCGTAGGCGATGTGAGCCAGAAATCCCCCTGCCTTCAGCTGGGGGAGGGTTCAAGTCATGCATTGTGCCCCGCTATACGCGTGAGGGGCGCCCCTAGCACCTCATCGGCGCCGGGTCGCCCCTCAGCGGAGTCGTACGGGTCTCAGCTCTTGGCGCTCGCCGTCTCGACCTCGTGGGACATGAGCAGCGCCTTGTGCGCGTCCTTCGGCTGACCCATGCCCATCGAGCTCATGATCCAGCCGATGACGCCGCCGAGGACCACGACGGCCAGGCCGGCCCAGAAGCCCGCGGGCTGGGCCAACACCATGAAGGCGCCCGAGACGCAGAAACCGATGAAGGCGATCGTGACACCGGTCCAGGCGGCCGGGGTGTGACCGTGGCTGCTGCCCGCCATTGCTTGCTCCTCGTTGCTGTGTACGTGTTGTACGTGGGTGAGCCGGTCGCTCGCTGTCATTGTCCCGCACGCGTGCGCGTGCGGTGATCGGGGGTCACGACGCGACCGCGCGGGCTATGCCCCGGTGGGGTCCTCGCCGCGGTCCAGGGCCTTCCAGAGCTCCTCGGGCCGGTCGGGGTCGGGGGCCGGGGCCCTGCGGCGCGGGCGGGGTGTGCCGCCGCGCTCGTAGCGGCCGGACATGCCGGGCCAGAGCCGGCCGTAGCGCAGGGCCAGCAGTCCGGCGAGCAGGATCAGGGCGCCGCCGACGGCCGCGACGTAGGGCCAGGCGGTGTGGGTGAGGGCCTCGACGGTGGCCGAGGTGTCGCCGGAGGCCTGCGCGGCCTTCTCGTCGAGCGCGGCGCTGTCGGAGGCGCCGAGCAGGGCGGCCGCGACGGTGCCGGCCCCGCAGAGCGCGAGCAGGCCGGCGACCATGAGGCGGCCGGCCCGGCGGACGGCGAAGACGGCGACGAGCGCGGCGAGCCCCACTATCGCCAGGGCCGCGGGGACGCCCGTGACGTCGCTGCCCTTGGCGATCAGGGGGAACGGGCCGCCGGCCACCGTCACGGTGCCCTCCGACCAGCGCTGCCGGGTGGCGAGCAGTGCCACGGCCGCGCCGAGCGCCCCGCAGAGCAGGGCCACGGCGAGACTCATACGGCCGGCCCGGGCGGAACCGGGGGCTTCGGAACGGGGGTGCGGTACGGCAGTCACGTACTCCACTATCACCCGAACCCCGATCGATCAGTCACCCGGGGTTCGGGTGACAGGGGCCACCCGGGTTCAACCCGGGTCGTGTGCACCGGTCCCCTGCGGTCACCCGAGCCGGTTCGCCGTGTGCACCGCGCGCAGTACCGCCGCCGCCTTGTTCCGGCATTCGGTGTCCTCGGCGACCGGGTCCGAGTCGGCGACGATGCCCGCGCCGGCCTGGACGTACGCCGTGCCGCCGCGCAGCAGGGCCGTACGGATGGCGATGGCGGTGTCGGAGTCGCCCGCGAAGTCGAGGTAGCCGACGCAGCCGCCGTACAACCCGCGCCTGGACGGCTCGAGTTCGTCGATGATCTGCATCGCGCGGGGCTTGGGCGCGCCGGAGAGCGTGCCGGCGGGGAAGCAGGCGGTCAGGACGTCGAAGGCCGTGCGGCCGGGTGCCACGCGTCCCGTCACCGTCGAGACGATGTGCATCACGTGCGAGTAGCGCTCGATGGACATGAAGTCGACGACCTCGACCGAGCCCGGCTCGCAGACCCGCCCCAGGTCGTTGCGGCCCAGGTCGACCAGCATGAGGTGCTCGGCGCGCTCCTTGGGGTCGGCGAGCAGCTCGTCGGCCAGGGCCTGGTCCTCCTGCGGGGTCGCCCCGCGCCACCGGGTGCCGGCGATGGGGTGGACCATCGCCTGCCCGTCCTCGACCTTCACCAGGGCTTCCGGCGAGGACCCGACGACGTCGAAGCCGTCGAAGCGGAACAGGTACATGTACGGCGACGGGTTGGTCGCCCGGAGCACCCGGTAGACGTCCAACGCGCTGGCCGTGCACGGTGTTTCGAAACGCTGGGAGGGGACCACCTGGAAGGCCTCGCCGGCCCGGATGCGCTCCTTGATGTCCTCGACGGCCTCCTGGAAGTCCTCGCCGCCCCACAGGGCCGTGTACTCGGGGAGCTCGGAGGGCGGGAGCACGGCCGGCGGCTGGGCGACCGGGCGTGTCAGGTCGGCCTGCATGGCGTCGAGGCGGGCGACCGCGTCGGCGTAGGCCTCGTCGACACCGGTGTCGAGGTCGTTGTGGTTGATCGCGTTGGCGATCAGCAGGACGGAGCCCTCCCAGTGGTCCATGACGGCGAGGTCGCTGGTGAGCAGCATGGTCACCTCGGGCAGCTTCAGGTCGTCGCGCTCGCCGGGGCCGATCTTCTCCAGGCGGCGCACGATGTCGTAGCCGAGGTAGCCGACCATGCCGCCGGTGAAGGGCGGCAGGCCCAGGTCGTGGGCGAGGTCGCGCGGGGTGTGCAGGGCCTCGATGGTGGCGCGCAGGGCGGCGAGCGGGTCGCCCGCGACGGGGACGCCGACGGGCGGGGTGCCGAGCCAGTGGGCCTGTCCGTCGCGCTCGGTGAGGGTCGCGGCGGAGCGTACGCCCACGAAGGAGTAGCGAGACCATTGAAACGCAGTCCTGCCGTTCTCCGCGGACTCCAGCAGGAAGGTGCCGGGGCGCTCGGCGGCGAGCTTGCGGTAGAGGGCGACCGGGGTGTCGCCGTCGGCGAGGAGCTTGCGGGTGACCGGGATGACGCGCCGGTCGGTGGCGAGCTTGCGGAAGGTCTCGAGGTCCATGGCCGCTGACCCTACTGATCCGAGGCCGGTACGCCGGAATCGGCGCCGTCCTTGAGCAGCACGTCCACGTCGAAGCAGGTGCGCGCGCCCGTGTGGCAGGCGGCGCCGACCTGGTCGACCTTGACGAGCACGGTGTCGGCGTCGCAGTCGAGGGCGACGGACTTGACCCACTGGAAGTGGCCGGAGGTGTCGCCCTTGACCCAGTACTCCTGGCGGCTGCGCGACCAGTAGGTGCAGCGGCCGGTGGTGAGCGTGCGATGCAGCGCCTCGTCGTCCATCCAGCCGAGCATCAGCACCTCTCCGGTGTCGTACTGCTGGGCGATGGCGGGCAGGAGCCCGTCCGCGCTGCGCTTGAGGCGCGCGGCGAGCTCGGGGTCCAGCCGGCTGGGCTGACGGGGCGTACTGGTGGTCATGCCTGCCATTGTGCCGCCTGCCACTGACAGTGACGGTGCGGTGTCCACTGGCTGGATGGGGGAGGCGCGCGAATGCCTCGTCGAGGGGCGGTGGCCGGGTGGCGGGTGGGCGGACCCTGAGGGTGGTCGTAGGCTGACAGTATGTCGACCTTCGCCCAGCGTGAACGACTCCTCCTCGCCGACCTCTTGGAGGCCGAGGGCCCCGAGGCCCCCACCCTCTGCGAGGGCTGGACGACTCGTGATCTCGCCGCCCACGTGGTGGTGCGCGAGCGCCGCCCCGACGCAGCCGCCGGTCTGCTGATCAAGCCGCTCGCACCGCGCCTGGACAAGGCGATGGAGGAGTTCGCCGCGAAGCCGTACGAGGAGCTGATCCAGCTCATCCGCACCGGCCCGCCACGCTTCTCGCCCTTCCAGCTCAAGCAGATCGACGAGGCGTCGAACACGATCGAGTTCTACGTCCACACCGAGGACGTCCGCCGTGCCCAGCCGGACTGGACGCCGCGTGAACTCGACCGGGTCTTCCAGGACGCCCTGTGGTCCCGTCTGGAGCGCTCCGCGCGTCTGGTGGGCCGCAGCGCCCCCACCGGCCTGGTGCTGCGCCGCCCCGACGGCCAGACGGCGGTCGCCCACCGGGGCACTCCGGTGGTCACGGTGACCGGCGAGCCGTCGGAGCTGCTGATGTTCGCCTACGGCCGGCAGAACGCCGCCAAGGTCGAGCTGGACGGCGACAAGGACGCGATCACCAAGCTGCACGAAGGGAAGCAGCTGGGGATCTAGGCCCTGTCGTTTGGATCATGCCGGCGTCGCGGGGCTCGGGGCAGCCAGGAGGCGCAGTCTCACTCAGCCGACCTGATCCAAACGACAGACCCTGGCCGGGCGATGCGGCCGGTCAGCGGGGCAGTTCGGCCCGGAGCAGCGGGCGGGACGCGAGGACGACGAGGCCGCTCAGGGCGCACACCGACGCGCAGGCCGTGAAGACCGGGGCGACGCCCCAGAGGTCGACGGCCCAGCCGACCGGCGGGAAGGTGAGCGGTGCGACGCCGAAGCTGACCAGGGTGGAGACCGAGGTGACCCGGCCCACGTAGGCGGGCGGGACGTTGGCCTGCAGCAGTGCCCCGCACAGGGCGCCGGAGAGCCCGGCGAGCAGCCCGATCAGCAGGGCCACGCCCACCGCCGCGGGGACGGACGGCACCCGGGCGAGGGCCCCGATGGCCACGGCGCCGGCCACGGCCGCCGCCGCTGTCACGCGGCCGACGTGCGCCACCCGTCCGCGCCAGGCGAGGAGCAGCGACGCGGTCGCGGCGCCGACGCCGAACCCGGCGAGCACCCAGCCCATGCCGGACGATCCCCAGCCGCGTTCCTCCGCGAGCAGGGTCAGCCCGAGGTTCATCGGCCCGACGAAGCCCAGGTCGCCCAGGGCGATGGCGAGCACCAGCGGGCGCAGCACCGGGCTGTGCAGGATGTGGCGGAGCCCGTCCCGGAGTTCGGCGAGGGCGGGCGCGCGCGGCTTCCGGTCGTCCTTGGGCAGTTCCCCGACCCGTACGGCCAGCAGCGCCGGCAAGGACGCCCCGATCAGCAGCGCGGAGAACCCGAACGCCCCCGCGGTGCCGCCGATCGCGATGCCGAGCCCGCCGAGCGGCCCGCCGAGCACGAGGGCGAGGCGTACCGCGAGCCCCCGCATTCCCTGGACCCGGGCGAGCTGGCTCCGGTCGGTGATCCGCGCGGGGAGGGCGCCCCCGGCGGGCAGGAAGACGGCGTCCACGACCCCGAAGAGGACCGCGACCGCGCCCAGCGCCCACAGCCCCGGACTGGTCACCAGGAGGAGGGCGGCGGCGGTGAGGACGAGCGCGCACCGCACCGCCGTGCTGGCGACCACCACGCGCCACGGGCCGTACCGGTCGGCCACGACTCCCCCGCCGAGCATCAGCAGGGCCCGTGGCACGGCGCTGACCGCTGTCACCAGCCCGGCCTGGGCGGGGGTGCCGGCCTGGACGGCGGCCCAGGACAGGGCGAGGTAGTAGACGTGGTCGCCGAGCGCGGAGGACGTGTATCCGCCGAGCCAGCGCAGGACGTTGGGGTCGCGGTGAGCGGGGCGCTCCGCGGCCGGGGCGGTCTCGGGCGGGGTGAGCGTCGACGGCATATCGGTCCTCTCAGGGCCGGAACGGGAAGGCGTACGTGTGCACCGCGACGCTCTCGCGGCCCTCGCCGTCGCCGGCGGCCTCGGCGGCCTGTCCCCGCGCGTCGTACCGGCGTACGACGGCGAGCAACTCCTTGTTCAGCTCGGCCAGTTCGTCCGCCGTGAGACGCAGGTGGGACTCGGAGGACTCGGCGGCCCGGTTCCACTCGCGGCCCCAGTGGGCGCGCTCGTCGAGCCAGCGCCGGTACATCTCGGTGCGCTGCTCGGCGAAGAGCCGGCTCGCCGCCGTGTGCGCGGCTGCCTTCTCGGGGGCGTCGCGGAAGTCCTCGTCCCGGATGCTCACGCCGTCCGAGGCGGGCTGCCACCAGCGCTCCCGGCCGTCGGCGCTCTGCGGCTCCGCCTCCTCGATGAGCCCGTGCTCGGCGAGCTTGCGGAGGTGGTAGCTGACCAGCGAGACGGCTTCGTCGACCTGCTCGGCGAGCTGGGAGGCGGTGGCGACGCGCCTGATCGTCAGGGCTCGGACCAGGTTCATCCGCAGCGGGTGGGCCAGGGCCTTCAGCGTGCCCAGGTCCGTGATCCGGCGGTCTCTCTCCTTGCCTGTCATGCCCCCACCGTAGATACGAAAGAAAAGTTGCACAATCTATTTTGCGCAACTTTCCTTTTGCATCTGCGCAAGCGAAAGCCCCGGCCACTCGGTGACCGGGGCTTCGGGACTCAGGCCCGGGTCACCTGACGGGGTGACCGGCCGTCCGCAGCGTCTCCTTCACCTCGGCGATCCGCAGATCCCCGAAGTGGAACACGGACGCCGCGAGCACCGCGTCCGCGCCCGCCTGGATGGCCGGCGAGAAGTCGGCGAGCCTGCCGGCGCCGCCGGAGGCGATCACCGGGACCGTGACGTGCTTGCGTACGGCCTGGATCATCTCCAGGTCGTAGCCGTCCTTCGTGCCGTCCGCGTCCATCGAGTTGAGCAGGATCTCGCCCGCGCCCAGCTCGGCCGCGCGGTGCGCCCACTCGACGGCGTCGATGCCGGTGCCCTTGCGGCCGCCGTGGGTGGTGACCTCGAAGGTGCCCTCGGGTGTGCGCCGCGCGTCGACCGACAGCACCAGCACCTGCCGCCCGAACCGCTCGGCGATCTCGCGGATCAGGTCGGGACGGGCGATGGCCGCCGTGTTGACGCCCACCTTGTCCGCGCCCGCCCGCAGCAGTTTGTCCACGTCCTCGGCCGTACGGACACCGCCGCCGACCGTCAGCGGGATGAAGACCTGCTCGGCCGTGCGGCGGACGACGTCGTACGTCGTCTCGCGGTTGCCGGACGACGCGGTGATGTCCAGGAACGTCAGCTCGTCGGCGCCCTCGGCGTCGTACACCTTGGCCATCTCGACGGGGTCGCCCGCGTCGCGCAGGTTCTGGAAGTTGACGCCCTTGACGACCCGGCCGTTGTCCACGTCCAGGCAGGGGATGACTCGGACCGCCAGGGTCATGAAACCGGCTCCTCCAACGTCCTTCTGAATGCTTCTATTTCCACTTCGACCAGGATGCGCGAGTCCACGAAACCCTCGACGACCAGCAGCGTCGAGACCGGGCGCACCGCGTCGAAGAGCTCCTTGTGGGCCCGGCCCACGGCGTCCACGTCCCGCGCGTGGGTCAGGTACATCCTCGTACGGACCACGGATTCGACCCCGAGCCCAAACTCGCCGATCGCCTCGATCGCGCCGGCGAAGGCCACCTTGGCCTGCTCGTACGGGTCGCCCTCGCCGTAGAGCACATCGCCCTTGAAGGACGTCGTGCCCGCCACCAGCACACGATCGCCCACCGCGACGGCGCGCGCGAACCCGAAGGACTCTTCCCAGGGACTACCGCTCTGCACGCGCCGTACGGCATCGGACGTCATGACGAGACAACCTCCAGGGCCTCTTCCAGGGTGAACGCCTTCGCGTACAGGGCCTTCCCGACGATGGAGCCCTCGACACCGAGCGGCACCAGCTCGGCGATGGCCCGCAGGTCGTCCAGCGACGAGACGCCGCCGGAGGCGACCACGGGGCGGTCCGTCGCCGCGCAGACGTTCTTCAGCAGCTCCAGGTTCGGGCCCTGGAGCGTGCCGTCCTTGGCGATGTCCGTGACGACGTAGCGCGCGCAGCCCTCGCTGTTGAGGCGCTCCAGCGTCTCGTAGAGGTCGCCGCCGTCGCGGGTCCAGCCGCGGCCGCGCAGGGTCGTGCCGCGTACGTCCAGGCCCACCGCGATCTTGTCGCCGTGCTCGGCGATGACCTTGGCGACCCAATCGGGGGTCTCCAGGGCCGCCGTACCGAGGTTCACGCGCGTGCAGCCGGTGGCGAGCGCGGCGGCCAGGGAGGCGTCGTCGCGGATGCCGCCGGACAGCTCGACCTTGATGTCCATCGCCTTCGCGACCTCGGCGATCAGCTCCCGGTTGTCGCCGGTGCCGAACGCGGCGTCCAGGTCGACCAGGTGCAGCCACTCGGCGCCCGAACGCTGCCAGGCGAGGGCCGCCTCCAGCGGGGAGCCGTAGGAGGTCTCGGTGCCGGACTCGCCGTGCACGAGGCGGACGGCCTGGCCGTCGCGGACGTCGACGGCGGGGAGGAGTTCGAGCTTGGCCATGTCTCTACAGGGTTCCGATCCAGTTGGTGAGCAGCTGCGCTCCGGCGTCGCCGGACTTCTCGGGGTGGAACTGGGTGGCCCACAGGGCGCCGTTCTCCACGGCGGCCACGAAGGGCTTGCCATGCGTCGACCAGGTGACCAGCGGGGCGGTCATCAGCGGGTTCTCGGTCTCCAGGGTCCAGTCGTGGACGGCGTAGGAGTGCACGAAGTAGAAGCGCGCGTCCGCGTCCAGGCCGGCGAACAGCTCGGAGGCGGGCGGCGCGTCCACGGTGTTCCAGCCCATGTGGGGCACGATGTCGGCCTGCAACGGCTCGACCGAGCCCGGCCACTCGCCGAGGCCCTCGGTCTCGACGCCGTGCTCGATGCCACGCGCGAACAGGATCTGCATGCCGACGCAGATGCCCATGACGGGGCGCCCGCCGGCCAGCCGCCGCTCGACGATCCAGTCGCCGCGGGCCTCCTTGAGCCCCTGCATACAGGCGGCGAAGGCGCCGACGCCCGGCACGAGCAGCCCGTCGGCGTTCATGGCCCTGTCGAAGTCACGGGTGATCTCGACGTCGGCTCCCGCGCGCGCGAGGGCACGCTCGGCGGAGCGGACGTTGCCGAAGCCGTAGTCGAAGACGACGACCTTCTTCGCGTCGGTCAATTCCACACCTCCAGCCTCATGACGCCCGCGACGAGACACATCGCGGCGCCTATGGAGAGCAGCACGATGAGGCCCTTCGGCATCTGCTGCTTGACGAAGGAGTAGATGCCGCCGACCAGGAACAGGCCGACGACGATCAGCAGGGTCGAGAGGCCGTTCACAGGGCGCCCTTCGTGGAGGGGAGGATGCCGGCCGCGCGCGGATCGCGCTCGGAGGCGTACCGCAGGGCCCGGGCCAGCGCCTTGAACTGGCACTCCACGATGTGGTGGGCGTTGCGCCCGTACGGCACGTGCACGTGCAGCGCGATCTGGGCCTGGGCGACGAAGGACTCCAGGATGTGCCGGGTCATCGTGGTGTCGTACTCGCCGATCATCGGCGCCATGTTCTCGGGCTCGGTGTGCACGAGGTAGGGGCGGCCGGAGAGGTCGACGGTGACCTGGGCGAGCGACTCGTCCAGCGGGACCGTGCAGTTGCCGAAGCGGTAGATCCCCACCTTGTCGCCGAGTGCCTGCTTGAAGGCGGCGCCCAGCGCGAGGGCGGTGTCCTCGATGGTGTGGTGGGAGTCGATGTGCAGGTCGCCCTCGGTCTTCACGGTCAGGTCGAACAGACCGTGCCGGCCGAGCTGGTCGAGCATGTGGTCGTAGAAGCCGACGCCTGTCGACACATCGACCTTGCCGGACCCGTCGAGATCGATCTCGACGAGGACCGAGGTCTCCTTCGTCACCCGCTCTATGCGGCCTACGCGGCTCATGTGGTCTGCTCCTTCTTCAGTGCACGTACCGCGTCGAGGAACGCGTCGTTCTCTTCGGGGGTTCCGGCGGACACCCGCAGCCAGCCCGGGATGCCGTTGTCCCGGACGAGGACCCCCCGGTCGAGGATCTTCTGCCAGGCCGTGTGCGCGTCCTCGAACCTGCCGAACTGCACGAAGTTCGCGTCGGACTCGACGACCTCGTAGCCGGCCGCGCGCAACTCGCTCACCAGGCGGTCCCGCTCCGACTTCAGCTGCTCGACGTACTTCAGCAGCGTGTCGGTGTGTTCCAGGGCGGCCAGGGCGGTCGCCTGGGTGACGGCCGACAGGTGGTACGGCAGCCGTACGAGCTGGACGGCGTCCACGACCGCGGGGTGCGCGGCGAGATAGCCGAGGCGCAGGCCCGCCGCGCCGAAGGCCTTCGACATCGTCCGGGAGACGACGAGATTCGGCCGGCCCTCGAGCAGCGGCAGCAGCGAGTCGCCGTGGCTGAACTCGATGTACGCCTCGTCGACCACGACCATCGACGGCTTGGCTGCCTGCGCGGCCTCGTACAGCGCGAGGACCGTCTCCGGCGGGACCGCGTTGCCCGTGGGGTTGTTGGGCGTGGTGACGAACACGACGTCAGGCCGGTTCTCGGCGATCGCCTTCTCGGCGGCCGCGAGGTCGATGGTGAAGTCCTCGCCCCGGGGGCCGGAGATCCAGCCCGTGCCGGTGCCGCGCGAGATGAGGGCGTGCATCGAGTACGACGGCTCGAAGCCGATGGCCGTACGGCCCGGTCCGCCGAAGGTCTGGAGCAGTTGCTGGATGACCTCGTTGGAGCCGTTGGCCGCCCACACGTTGGCGAGGCCCACTTCGTAGCCGGAGGTGTCCGTCAGGTACTTGGCGAGCTGGGTGCGCAGTTCGACCGCGTCCCGGTCCGGGTAGCGGTTGAGGTTGCGGGCCGCCTCACGGACGCGCTCGGCGATCCGCTCGACCAGGGGCTCGGGCAGCGGGTAGGGGTTCTCGTTGGTGTTCAGCCGTACGGGGACGTCCAACTGGGGCGCGCCGTAGGGGGACTTGCCGCGCAGCTCGTCCCGTACGGGGAGATCGTCGATACGTACGTCGCTCACTTGCTCTCCGGTACCTTCCAACCGAACCTGGCCTTGATCGCCGCGCCGTGCGCCGGCAGGTCCTCCGCCTCCGCCAGCGTGACCACGTGATGCGCGACGTCCGCCAGCGCGTCCTTCGTGTAGTCGACGATGTGGATGCCGCGCAGGAAGGACTGGACCGACAGGCCCGAGGAGTGGCAGGCGCAGCCGCCGGTGGGCAGCACGTGGTTGGAGCCGGCGGCGTAGTCGCCGAGCGAGACCGGCGCCCAGGGGCCGATGAAGATCGCGCCGGCGTTGCGCACCCGGTCGGCCACGGCGGCAGCGTCGGCCGTCTGGATCTCCAGGTGCTCGGCGCCGTAGGCGTCGACGACCTTGAGGCCCTCCTCGACGCCGTCGACCAGGACGATCGCGGACTGCCTGCCCTTGAGGGCCGGGACGATCCTGTCGTCGATGTGCTTGGTGGCCGCGACCTGCGGCTCCAGCTCCTTCTCGACCGCGTCCGCGAGCTCCACGGAGTCGGTGACCAGGACGGCGGCGGCCAGCGGGTCGTGCTCGGCCTGGCTGATCAGGTCGGAGGCGACGTGCACCGGGTCGGCGGTGGCGTCGGCCAGGACCGCGATCTCGGTCGGGCCCGCCTCGGCGTCGATGCCGATCTTGCCGGTGAAGTAGCGCTTGGCGGCGGCGACCCAGATGTTGCCGGGGCCGGTGACCATGTTGGCGGGCGGGCAGGACTCGGTGCCGTACGCGAACATCGCGACGGCCGTGGCGCCACCGGCGGCGTAGACCTCGTCGACGCCGAGCAGCGCGCACGCGGCGAGGATCGTCGGGTGCGGCAGGCCACCGAACTCGGCCTGGGCCGGGGAGGCGAGCGCGACCGACTCGACGCCGGCCTCCTGGGCGGGCACCACGTTCATGATCACGGAGGACGGGTAGACGGACCGGCCGCCGGGCGCGTACAGCCCGACGCGGTCGACCGGCACCCACTTCTCGGTGACCGAGCCGCCGGGCACGACCTGCGTGGTGTGCGTCGTACGGCGCTGCTCGCGGTGGACGAGCCGGGCGCGGCGGATGGACTCCTCCAGGGCCGCGCGCACGGCCGGGTCGAGCTCCTCCAACGCGCGCGTGAGGGCCTGCGCGGGCACCCGCACCTGGTCGAGCTTGACCCCGTCGAACTTCTCCGCGAAGTCGATCAGCGCCGCGTCGCCCCGATGATGCACGGCCTCGCAGATCGGACGCACCTTCTCCAGGGCGGCCGAGACGTCGAAGTCGGCTCGGGGCAGCAGGTCGCGCAGGGCGGGGCCCTCGGGAAGGGCGTCGCCGCGCAGATCGATTCGGGAGATCACGGGTGCAATTCTCTCAGACCCGGGTTCCGCGTCGTGCGCGCGTATCACTGGGTGGAACAGGAGTCATGGGGAACCTGGAAGATCACCTTCACGTCTAGCGTTCGGGGGGTCACTCAGCGGGCATGAACAGTTGTACTAAACCCACGAGTAGCCGAGGGGGACGGAAAAGACGTGACCGAAGGTTCCGGCCTGCGTGACGGGGACCTGCCGGACGACCTGCCGGACGACCTGACCGCCGCCGAACTCGGTATGTGGCAGGCCTTCCGCAACGGCAGCGTGTACGACCTGAGCAGCGGCGACGCGGTCGTCGACGATCCGCACGGCGGACATCCCTGGGGAGACGAGCGGACGGTACGCGCGCGTATCGTCTGCTGGCTGCTGCTGGACGGGCCGCCCGCCCTCGCCGGCCGGGTGTCCTCGCTGAAGCTCGTCGGCGTGCGGATCAGCGACACGATGGACCTCGCGGGCGGCACGGTGGTGCCGTACGTCGAGATGCGCGGCTGCCGCTTCGACCGGGAGGTCAGGCTGCCGGAGGCCCACTTCACGACCGTACGACTGGTGGACTGCCAGGTGCCGCGGCTGGAGGCCGCCCGGGTGCACACGGAGGGCGACCTGCATCTGCCGCGCTGCCGCTTCCACAACGGCATACGGCTCACCGACGCCCAGATAGGCACGGACCTGCTGCTCAACCAGGCCATCGTCTACCGCGACCGCAGCGGCCGTTCGATCGCCGCGGACGGCGTCAACGTCGGCCAGGACCTCCAGGCCGAGATGCTGGAGTCGCACGGCGAGATGAGCCTGCGCGGCGCCAACATCGGCGTGTCGCTCAGCCTGCGGGGCGCGCGGCTGGTCAACCCGTACACGCGCCTCGCGTTGAACGCGCCCCAGCTGACCGTCGGACGCACCCTGTATCTGACCCCGGCGGGCGTCGGCAGTCCGATGCTGAGCGGCCGTACGCCCGCGCGCGGGACGCGCATCCAGCGGTTCGAGTGCCAGGGCGGGGTGCGGCTCGACGACGGGCGGTTCGGGGACGCGGTGGACCTGGAGCGGGCCCGGTTCGCCTTCACCGACGAGCAGGAGCTGTCGCTGCGCCGCATCCAGACGCCGGAGCTGCGCTTCCTCGGGGAGCGGCCGGAGCGCGGCGGGGTCGTGCTGTCGGGGGCGCGGGTGGTCAACCTGATGGACCGGGCGGACGCCTGGCCGGGCCCGGGCCTGCTGCACATGGGCGGCTTCAGCTACGAGAACCTGGTGCCGCGCGGACCGTTCCCGCTGGAGCGGCGGCTGGAGTGGGTCAGCGCGGCGACCGCCGAGTACAACCCGGAGCCGTACGAGCTGCTGGCCTCCGTGCTGCGGGCCGGCGGTGAGGACGAGGACGCGCGCGAGGTGCTGCTCGCCAAGCAGCGCCGGCGCCGCGAGACGCTGCCGCCCGCGGCCAAGCTCGTGGGGTACGCGCAGGACTGGATGGTCGCCTACGGCTACCGGCCGGGCCGGGCGGCCGTGTGGATGGCGGTTTTGTGGGCGGCGAGTTCGGTGGCCTTCACCTACGCCGACCCGCCGCCGCTCAAGGGCGGCGAGCATCCGGCCTGGAGCCCGGCCCTCTTCGCCCTCGACCTGCTGCTGCCGGTCATCGACCTGGGCCAGGTCGGGTTCTGGCAGTTGCGCGGTGTCTGGCAGTGGCTGGCGGCCGCGATGATCCTGCTGGGCTGGATCCTGGCGACGACGGTGGCGGCGGGGGCGACGCGGTTGCTGCGGCGGAGCTGACACGGTTGGGTTTGGTGAGGTCAGTGGGGTTCCTGAGCGGAACGTGTGCATGTCCGACAGTTGTTGAAGGGTTTACCTTTACCGGTTCTTGACCCATCCGCGTACAACTTTCCACGGGTTGACCGATGCCTCTGGCGCGAGCCCGACCAGCGGACTTTCAATGGTCGACACCATGGCTCTGCTGCTCCCGTTCGGCCGCGCGTCCCGGACGCCACGGACCGTCGACCACCCCGCCGTCGGGCTCCCCGCCGACGCCGAGGTGATCCTCGACGCGCCCGACGACCACCTCGGTCCCGCGCTGGTCGCGGCCGGGCAGGGCGCGTACGAGCCCGCCGCCGAGCTGCTGGCCGCCACCCGGCTGAGGACGCGGTGGGAGTACCGCGACGGATACGTGCTGCGCCTCGCGGCCTTCGCGCGCTCGCGGCCGGAGTGGCTGCAGGCCTGGTGCGCGGCCGCCCCGCACGATCCGGACGCGCTGCTGGTCAAGGCCCAGCTCGCGGTGGACCACGCCTGGCGGTCGCCGGCCCGGGCCGAGCTGCTGCGCGGGGTGAGCCCGCTGATCACGGCGGCCGCACGCGCCGACGACCGCGACCCGGTGCCGTGGCGGATCGCCCTGGACCACGCGCGCGGCTCACGCGCCGGGCACACCTACTTCGGCGAGTTGTGGGAGGCGGCGCTGCGCCGCGCCCCGCTCCACTACGGCTGCCATGTGGCGGCCCTGCGCTATCTGGCCTCGTCCTGGCACGGCTCGCACCGGGAGTGCTTCGACTTCGCCGACCGGGCGGCCCAGGACGCCCCGGCCGACTCCCTCGTACAGGCGCTGCCGACCCGGGCCGCCTTCGCCTACCTCACCGACGGCTGCGGCCCCGGTGTGCCGCCCGAGCGGCTGGACGCGGCGGCTGACCGGGCGATCGCGCTCTCCGCCCGGTTCCTTGCGGGCGACCTGTGGCCGGCCGGGATGCGCAACAAGCTGACGTACGTCCTGGCACAGCTGGGCCGCTGGGAGGACGCCCTGGAGCAGCTGCGCCTGATCGGCCCGTACGCCACCTCCTTCCCCTGGAGCCGGTTCGCGGACGATCCGCTGGGCCGTTTCCTCGAAGTGCGGGACGAGATCCGGGTGCGGGCGGCGGCCGCGGCTCCCGGGCGGGCGCCCGCGGATGATCCACGAAGTGGCCTCGCCGGACGCGTTCACTCCGGCGACCATTAGGCTTTGGCGCCGTGACCGTCCGCCTTCCGCTCTTTCCCCTGAACTCGGTGCTGTTCCCGGGCCTCGTACTCCCCCTGAACGTCTTCGAGGAGCGTTATCGCGCCATGATGCGCGAGCTGCTGAAGACTCCCGAGGAGGAGCCGCGCCGTTTCGCCGTCGTGGCGATCCGCGACGGCCACGAGGTGGCCCCGAGCGCGCCCGGCATGCCCGACCCGACGGCCCTGCCCGACCGCGGGCCCACCGCGGGCTTCGGCCCTGACCCGGTCAAGGCCTTCCACGGGGTGGGCTGTGTGGCGGACGCGGCGACGATCCGGGAGCGGGCCGACGGCACGTTCGAGGTGCTGGCGACGGGGACGACTCGTGTGCGCCTGCTCTCGGTCGACGCGTCGGGCCCGTTCCTGACGGCGGAGCTGGAGGAGCTGCCGGAGGAGCCGGGGGACGAGGCGGGGGCGCTGGCGGAAGGGGTGCTGCGGTCGTTCCGGCAGTACCAGAAGCGCCTCGCGGGCGCCCGCGAACGCTCCCTGTCCACGGCGGCCGAGCTTCCGGACCAGCCGTCGGTCGTCTCCTACCTGGTGGCGGCCGCGATGATGCTGGACACCCCGACGAAACAGCGTCTCCTCCAGTCCAAGGACACCGCCTCCCGGCTGCGCGACGAACTGAAACTCCTTCGCGCCGAGACCTCGATCATCCGTACGCTGCCGTCGCTGCCGGCGTCGGACCTGACGCGCGGCCCGACGAGTCTGAACTGACGCAGAACACCGGCGTACGACCTCTGGGGAACCGGCCACCATGGCGAAGAAGTCGAAGAAGAACCAGCAACAGCCCGGCGGCACTCCCGCGACGGTCGCCCTCACGGCGGCGGGCACCGAGTACACCGTCCACGCCTACGACCACGACCCCGCCCACCCCTCCTACGGCGAGGAGGCGGCGCAGGCGATGGGCGTGTCACCGGACCGGGTCTTCAAGACGCTGGTGGCGGACGTGGACGGCACCCTGACGGTGGCGGTCGTCCCCGTGGCGGGCCAACTGGACCTCAAGGCCCTGGCCTCGGCGGTCGGCGGCAAGCGCGCGGCGATGGCCGACCCGGCCCTGGCGGAACGCACCACCGGCTACGTCCGCGGCGGCATCTCCCCCCTGGGCCAGCGCAAGAAACTCCCGACGGTCCTGGACGCCTCGGCCGCCACCCACACCACGATCTGCGTCTCGGCAGGCCGCCGCGGCCTGGAGGTCGAACTCTCCCCCGAGGACCTCACCAAGCTCACGGCAGCGATCGTCGCCCCCATCGGGCGTGCGTGACCCCTCGACGAACCCGGTCTCCTCGGTTAAGTACGGGAGACATGTCGAAGAAAACACGAAAACGCAAGTGGCGCATCAAGAAGGGCCGCTCAAACCACGGCCGACGCCCGGCGTAACGACCAGCACTTCCAGAAAGCCGCTCAGGCGGCGGCAACTGCTGGACGCCGGCCCAGGCATTCCAGCCCGCCCGGCGCTTGAGGACGTGGACAAGGCCGACTTCTCAACGCCGGCCCAGGCAATCTCAGCCCGTCCGGCGTTTGAGGACGAGGCCCCTTCAGGGCCGAAGCGGGGGTCTGGGGGCGCAGCCCCCAGAAACGCCCCGGGGTCGAAGGGGCAGAGCCCCCGGAGGACGGGGCGGGTCAGGGGCAGGCGGGGCGAGTCACCAAGGCCCTACACAGGCGGAGCCCCCCGCTGCGCCTCCAACTGCTGCTGATACGGATCCACGTCCCGAGGCCCGAACAACGCCGTCAACCCCAGATGGACCACCAGCGCTGCCAGCGGCCAGACCAGCCACACCCCCTTGGCCCCCAACTTCAGCGGCGCCGAGAAGGTGACCCCCTTACCCACATCCTTCGCGTGAGCGATCACGTCCTGCGAGGGCCCGAGCCACACCCCGACCTTCCAGGCCAGCAAGGACCCGAGAAACCCCCCGACAGCCAGCCCCACCACCAACGGCACACCCCCGCGCCGCCGTATGAGAAACACCGCAACCGCACTGACCAGCCCGAACGCGAGCGCAAGCAGAGTGAACGTTCCGTCCACCCCGGCGGCCTGCTCCCCCTCGGTGTCCTTGAAGTAGACGACCCAGTTGTTGTCGACGACGTCCCCGACCAGCGGCACACTCGGCGCCAGCCACCACCACAGCACCCCGAGCAGCGCCCCACCGAGCGCCACCACCAGCGCGACCACGGCGGCCTCTCGCACTTCGGTCTTCATCCCGGGACCGTCCTGTTCGTACGAGCCGTGCACGCCGTACATGACGTGCGGGCCCTGAGGGCCGTACGAGCCGGACGGGGCGCCGTACCCGGCGTCCTGCGGCGCGGAGGACGCGGACGACGCGGCCTGACCGGCAGCAGGCGGCTGCCACCCGTTGTTCGGGGACTGGTCACGCGGCGGCGGTGGTGGAGTCAGCGGAGCGGTCACTCTGCCATCGTGCCAGGCCGACCTGGGCGGCGCGTCACCGGACGGCCGCCCGGCGGTAGGCCCAGGTGGCGACGCCCAGCGAGACGACGCCGACGACCGCGCACACGGCGAGGTCACCGAGCACGAACGCCCAGTCGGGGTGCGGCCCGAAGGTCCGCGCGAAGGCCTCCACGCCGTACGTCGACGGCAGCAGATCCCGCGCGAACCGCACCACCTCCGGCATCCGGTCGGCCGGCAGCACCCCCAGCAGCAGCGCCGCGGACATGCCCAACTGCCCGAGCAGCGTGGCCAGTTCCGGCCGCGGCGCGAGCAGCCCGAGCGCCGCCCCGAGCCCGGCGAGCGCGGCCCCGGCCAGCGGGATCACCGCGACGAGCACCCACAGATGCGCCACCGGCAACCCGAACAGCGCACACCCGAAGAGGGCGGTCACCACGGTCCCCGGCACGGTGAAGGAGGCGTACGCCCCCGCGGCCCCCAGCACCACCGCGGCCGGCGGCACCGGCAGCGTGGCGTAGTGGTCGAGCCCGCCGCTGGCCCGCAGCTGCCCGAAGTACTGCGCGAGCAGGTTCAGCGCGACGAAGGCGACCACGAGCACCGACGATCCGGCCACCACGGCCTGCGCCTCGGCCCCGCCGTCCACGACCCCGCGCATCAGGATCATGATCCCGATCGACTGGAAGGTCGCCACGAACAGCAGCGGAATGCGCGCGACCCGCGCCCGGGACAGCTGCGCCCGGTACACGGCGCACAGCGACGGCCACAGCCGCGCACGCGGCCCGAGCTCGGCGGCGGCCGGAGCGGCCGTCTCGTCCACGGCCAGGGCGCTGCCCGGCAGAACCTCGGCGGGTACGACACTCACGTGGCGCTGCTCCCTTTCACACGGGGGTTCACTGGGGAGGTGGCCCTGTCCCGTCCGGACATGGATACGGCTACGGAAACGGATACGGACGCGAGGGGCTGTGTGCTCATGCCTTCACCAGCCCCTGCTGCACGTCCCCGCCCAGCGCCAGATACACGTCCTCCAGGCTCGGCGTGGCGAGCGTGAAGTCGTCCAGCGCGGCGAAGGCGGCCCCGCCGGTGACGGTGGCGACGACCGCGCGGGCCTCCTCGGGGGCGAGCCGCAGCGTCCAGCGCCGCCCGGACTCCACGACCCGGTCCTGCAACGCGGCGACCTCGGGCACCTCCAGCGGCGCCCGCTCCCGCCACAGCAGCTCGACCCGTACCTCCCCCGCCACCCGCTCCTTGAGCCCGGACGGCGTGTCACAGGCGATCACGCGCCCCCGGTCCAGCACAGCGACCCGGTCGAGCACCGTCTCGGCCTCGATGACGTTGTGGGTGACGAGCAGCACGGTCGTACCGAGCTCGGCCCGCCGTCGGTCCACGGCGGACCACACGGCCCGCCGGGCCACCGGGTCCATCGCGGTGGTCGGCTCGTCGAGCACGAGCAGCGGCCGCTCCCCCACCAGCGCGGCGGCGAAACAGGCCAGCCGGCGCTGCCCGCCGGACAGCTTCTTGATCGGCCGCCCGGCAAGCGGTCCGAGGCTCAGCTCGTCGAGTACGGCGTCCCGCTCGTCCCGCGCCTGCCGCACGTCCAGGCCGCGCAGCCGCCCGGTCGTCTCGGCGGCGAGCGACACGGTCAGATCGTCGAGGGCGGTGGACTCCTGCCCGAGGTAGGCGAGGATGCGCGCGGCCCGCTCCGGGTGCCGCACGATGTCGTGCCCGAGGATCTCCACGCTGCCGCTGTCGGGCCGCATCAGCCCGGTGAGCTGCCGGACGAGAGTCGTCTTGCCGGCGCCGTTCGGCCCGAGCAGCCCGAAGATCTCGCCGCGCCGGATGTCCAGCCGTACGTCGTCGGTGGCCCGCACCTCGGGTGTCCCGGGCGTCCCGCGCCGACCTCGGACGGCGGGATAGGTCTTGGTCAGCCCGCGCACGGCACACACGACATCCCCGCTGTGCCGAAGTGCCTGTCCCACGCGCGTACTCACAAGGGACGAGACTACGGGGTCCGGACCCCTGGTCCGTCCTCGGGTCGGCCACTCGGTACAAATCGCCTGCTCGCGACCACGAATCTCGCGGTGGCGATAAATCCACCGGTGATCACGAATCCGCCGCAACGGCGGTCAATCACGCACGAACCCGGTCGACTCACTCGCCGACGGGCGCGTGCTCCGCCGCGGTCCGCACATCGATCTCCCGCCAGAACCCGGCCCGAATCGCGTACCGGTCATGCTCGTCGATCTGGTCGTCCTTGTGCGCGAGCAACCCGAACCGGGCCGCGTACCTGAGCAGCTCCCCGTCGATCCGATGTGGAATCCGCGGGTACATCCCGGACAGCCGCTGCAGATGGCCCTGGTCCCCCAGCCGCCCCATCCACCGCCGTGCGAAGACCTGCCCCACCTCGTACGGATCGCCGCCGACCGTCGTGATGTCCTCCTCCCGGTCGGCCCACCGCTGCTCCGCCGTGGTCAGCTGCGCCAGCGTCGGCATGGACGCGGCCTCGGCCGGCTCCGCCGCGACACCGGGCCGGTCGACCCACCCCTTGTCGGAGGACCAGCGCAGCGTCGCGCTCGCGGGGTTCTGGGCCGGCTGCACACCGGGCGCGCGCAGGGCGGCGAGGTCCTTCGGTGTGGGCACTCCCTTGGGTGCCGGCACCCGCTCCTGGGTGCCGTTCTCCGAGGCGGCGGACGCCGGGGCGTGCTCGCCCTCCTCGGGGGGCCGCTCGGCCCGTGCGCCGAGCGCGGAGTCGGGCAGCGGGGCGGACAGGATCGCGGCGATCTCGGGCCGGGGGGCGGGTGGGGGCGCGCAGACTCCGGTGAGCTCCTTGGCGCGTACGGCCTTGGTGATCCACGTACGGTCGAGCACGCGCCGCTCGTCGGCCTCGGCGACCAGGTCCTCGGACTGGTTGTAGTCGCCGTCGGCGGCCTGTACGGCCCACAGGTGTACGGCGACGCCGTGCTCCTTGGCGGCCATCATGCCCGGCAGCAGATCGCCGTCTCCGGTCACCAGCACCACGTCCGAGCAGGCGCGGTTGCGGGCCAACTCGGTGAGTTCGGCGTGCATCGCGGCGTCCACGCCCTTCTGCGCCCAGCGTCCGTCGCTGCGGGTCAGGGCGCCCAGGCGGACGGTGACCCGGGGCATCACCCGCAGCCTGCGGTGCTCGGGCTGGGGGACGCGGTCGGGGGCGCCGTCGAACCAGTAGATGCGCAGCAGGGGCTGCTGGGTGTCGGACTCGGCGCGTTCGCGCAGCCCCTGGATGAGGGCGGTGTGGTCGACGGTGATCCGGGACCGGGAGGGCTCCCCGGCGAGAAGGCTGGCGGCGGCGCCCAGCAGATACCCGGCGTCCACCAGGACGATGCAGCGGTCCACGCGACTCACCCTCTTCCTGGGAGGTTTGCTTCGGGCTTCCTTCGAGTCTGCCCGACCACGCGGGGGTTAACGGGGCGAACTCGATCTTCGGCGTGGCGTTTCGGGGCATCACCACCACGACGCGCCATGCCTCACGCCCCGACAACCGCTGTCACACACGGTAATTATCCGAAATGCGTTCTTTGTCAGCCTATGTGAATCTGGTCGCGGCCCTGGCCCCTAGATCCCCCACAGGAGGCAGCACCATGGCCAAGAACAAGAAACAGGACCGAAAGCAGCCGCAGTCCGAGCGTGGCCAGCAGCAGGCCCAGCAGTCGTCGATGGAGACGCAGGCCGAGCAGCGCGCCACGCAGGTGACCCCGGGCGACATGGCCCGCAAGGGCCGGCAGAAGCGCTTCGGTCACAACTGACATCTGCATAACGGGTTGTTGAGACCCAGGCACACGAAGAGGGGCGCGTCCCGTGCGGGACGCGCCCCTCGCGCGTTTGCCTCGCGGTCGCTCAGCCCGCCAGGCAGGACGGCCCGAGCAGCACCTTCAGGTCACCGAAGAGCGCCGGGTCGGGCTTCACCCGGTGCCGGTCCAGTCGCAGCACCGTCGTCTTGGTCGGACCCTGGAGCTTGATGCGGACCTCGCTCTCGCCCTTGTGGTGGCTGAGGATCTCGCCGAGACGGCTGACCATCGGCGGGGTGACCCGGGTGGCCGGGATGGTGAGGATCACGGGCGCGTTGGTGCCGGCGTTCGACAGGTCGGGGACCTGGAGCTCCATCGCGACCAGGCGCGGCACGTCCTCTCGCTTGTCGAGGCGGCCCTTGACGAACACCACGGCGTCCTCGACGAGTTGGGTCGAGACGAGCTGGTACGTAGCCGGGAAGAACATGCACTCGATGGAACCGGCGAGGTCCTCGACCGTGGCGATCGCCCAGGCGTTGCCCTGCTTGGTCATCTTGCGCTGGAGGCCCGAGATGATGCCGCCGATGGTCACCACGGCACCGTCCGCGTGCTCACCGCCGGTCAGCTGGGCGATGCCCGCGTCGGCCTTGTCGGACAGCACGTGCTCCAGGCCGAAGAGCGGGTGGTCGGAGACGTACAGACCGAGCATCTCCCGCTCCTGGGCGAGCAGATAGGTCTTGTCCCACTCCTCGGTGGTGAACTCCACGTCGAGTCCGAACCCGGGCTCGCTGGTGTCCTCCTCGCCCATGCCGCCGAAGAGGTCGAACTGGCCCTCGGCCTCCTTGCGCTTGACCGCGACCACGTTGTCGATCATCGAGTCGAAGTGCGCGGTCAGGCCCTTGCGGGTGTGGCCCAGGGAGTCGAACGCGCCCGCCTTGATCAGCGACTCCGTGGTGCGCTTGTTGCACGCGACCGCCTCGACCTTGTCCAGGTAGTCGGGGAAGGAGGCGTACTTGCCCTTGGCCTTGCGGCTCCTGATGATCGACTCGACCACGTTGGTGCCGACGTTGCGCACGGCTTCGAGGCCGAAGAGGATCACGTCGTCGCCCTGCGCGGCGAAGTTGTGCACCGACTCGTTGACGTTCGGTGGGAGCACCTTGATGCCCATGCGCCGGCACTCGTTGAGATAGACGGCCGACTTGTCCTTGTCGTCCTTGACCGAGGTGAGCAGCCCGGCCATGTACTCGGCCGGGTGGTTGGCCTTGAGGTAGGCGGTCCAGTAGGAGACAAGGCCGTACGCGGCGGAGTGCGCCTTGTTGAACGCGTATCCGGCGAAGGGGACCAGAACGTCCCACAGGGCCTGGATGGCCTCGTCGCTGTAGCCCTTGTCCCGGGCGCCCTTCTGGAAGAGGACGAAGTTCTTGGCCAGTTCCTCGGGCTTCTTCTTGCCCATCACGCGGCGCAGGATGTCGGCCTCGCCGAGCGAGTACCCGGCGATGATCTGGGCGGCCTTCTGCACCTGCTCCTGGTACACGATCAGGCCGTAGGTGACGTCCAGGACCTCCTTGAGGGGCTCCTCCAGCTCCGGGTGGATCGGGGTGATCTCCTGGAGCTTGTTCTTGCGCAGGGCGTAGTTGGTGTGCGAGTCCATGCCCATCGGGCCCGGACGGTACAGCGCGGAGACGGCGGAGATGTCTTCGAAGTTGTCGGGCTTCATCAGGCGCAGCAGCGAACGCATCGGGCCGCCGTCGAACTGGAAGACGCCCAGGGTGTCGCCGCGCTGGAGCAGTTCGAAGGTCTTCGGATCGTCGAGCGGCAGGGCCAGCAGGTCGAGCTCGATGCCCTTGTTGGACTTCACCATCTTGACGGCGTCGTCCATGATCGTCAGGTTGCGCAGGCCGAGGAAGTCCATCTTCAGCAGGCCGAGCGACTCGCACTGCGGGTAGTCCCACTGCGTGATGGTCACGCCGTCCGTGTGCCGCACCCAGATCGGGGCGTGGTCGACGATGGGCTCGCTGGACATGATCACGCCGGCGGCGTGCACGCCCATCTGCCGCACCAGGCCCTCGACGCCCTTGGCGGTGTCGATGACCTTCTTGACGTCCGGCTCGTTCTCGTACATCCCGCGGATCTCGCCCGCCTCGCTGTAGCGCGGGTGCGAGGGGTTGGTGATGCCGTCGAGGTCGATGCCCTTGCCGAGGACGTCGGCGGGCATCGCCTTGGTGAGGCGGTCGCCCATCGCGTACGGATAGCCCAGCACGCGCGCGGAGTCCTTGATCGCGTTCTTGGCCTTGATCTTGCCGTAGGTGCCGATCATGGCGACCTTGTCGGCGCCGTATTTCTCGGTCACGTACCTGATCACCTCGACGCGCCTACGCTCGTCGAAGTCGATGTCGACATCGGGCATGGAGATGCGCTCGGGGTTGAGGAACCGCTCGAAGATCAGGCCGTGCGGGATCGGGTCGAGGTCGGTGATGCCCATGGCGTAGGCGACGATCGAGCCGGCCGCGGAACCTCGGCCGGGGCCCACCGCGATGCCCTGGCTCTTGGCCCACATGATGAAGTCGGCGACCACGAGGAAGTAGCCCGGGAACCCCATCGAGATGATGGTGTCCATCTCGTACTCGACCTGCTTCATACGGTCGTCCGGGATGCCGTCCGGGAAGCGGCGGTGCATGCCGCGCATGGTCTCCTCGCGGAACCAGGTGACCTCGGTGTAGCCCTCGGGGATGTCGAACTTCGGCATGAGGTTCTTCGCCTCGAACATGCCGGTGGTGTCGACCATCTCGGCGACGAGGAGCGTGTTGGCGCAGCCCTCCTGCCAGGCGTCCGAGGAGTCGATGGCGTACATCTCGTCCGTGGACTTCAGGTAGTAGCCGGTGCCGTCGAACTTGAAGCGGTCCGGGTCGGAGAGGTTCTTGCCGGTCTGGATGCACAGCAGGGCGTCGTGCGCGGTCGCCTCGTGCGCGTACGTGTAGTGCGAGTCGTTGGTGACCAGCGGCGGGATGCCGAGCTTCTTGCCGATCTCCAGCAGGCCGTCACGGACCCGGTGCTCGATCTCGATGCCGTGGTCCATCAGCTCCAGGAAGTATCGGTCCTTGCCGAAGATGTCCTGGTAGTCGGCGGCCGCCTTCAGGGCCTCGTCGTACTGGCCGAGGCGCAGGCGGGTCTGGAGCTCACCGGAGGGGCAGCCGGTGGAGGCGACGATCCCCTCGGACCACTGGGAGATGGTCTCCTTGTCCATGCGGGGCCACTTCTGCAGCCAGCCCTCGGCGTACGCGTCCGAGGACAGCCGGAAGAGGTTGTGCAGACCCGTCTTGTTCACGGCCCACATCGTCTTGTGGGTGTAACCACCGGAACCGGAGACGTCGTCGCGCTTCTGGTGCGGCTGGCCCCACTGGATCTTGCGCTTGTTGCGCCGGGACTCGGGGGCGACATACGCCTCGATCCCGATGATCGGGGTGACTCCGGCCTTCTTCGCGCTGTGGAAGAAGTCGTACGCCCCGTGGAGGTTGCCGTGGTCGGACATGGCGATGTGCGTCATGCCCATCTCGTTGCACGCGTTGAACATGTCCTTCAGCCGCGCGGCACCGTCCAGCAGCGAGTACTGGGTGTGGACGTGCAGGTGCGTGAACGGCGGCTTTGACACGGTTTCGGCCTCCAAGGCAAACAGGCGTCGACAAGATCCGGACCAGATTCCGAAGGGCTGCGGACAGTCTGGGGGACAGCGTCGAAGTCTATGCCTCGGCACTGACACTTGAGGTAAACACTGTGGGGCGTAGCCCCTCGATGAGGGGCGGCGGTCGGGTGACGGGTGGGCGGCTCCCCCGCGTACCTTCATGCGAAGAAAGCGGGCACTCCCTCGCACGCTCGTACGTTGCACATGAGGGGAGGTTCCGCCCCATACGTCATGCACCACCTGCACCAGGAGGCACCCAGCGATGTCGGTCCCCCAGCTCAACGACGAGCAGCGCGGCGACGAGATCCTCGCCGTCTTCGACACCGCCTTCGGCGAGCTCCTGGCCGCCGACCCGGCCGCGTTCCGTGTGAAGTTCCGCAAGATGGCGGCGTCGGCGTTCGCGTTCTACCGCGGCACGGCGTGCCTCTTCTACCACGACCTCACTGCAAATACCGGTTTCGGGTCGAAGCGCGGCGGCCCGTACCTGGACGAGCGCACCTCGCGCGTGTGGATCCACGGCGACCTGCACGCGGAGAACTTCGGCACGTACATGGACGCCAACGGCCGGCTGATCTTCAACGTCAACGACTTCGACGAGGCGTACGTCGGCCCCTTCACCTGGGACCTCAAGCGCTTCGCCGCCTCGATCGCCCTCATCGGCTACGCCAAGGCGCTCGGCGACGAGCAGATCAGCGAGCTGGTGCGGATCTACGCGGGCGCGTACCGCGAGCGGGTGCACGCCCTGGCGACCGGCGCCAAGAGCGACGAGGTGCCGCCGTTCACGCTGGACACCGCCCAGGGCCCGCTCCTGGACGCGCTGCGGGACGCCCGCGCGCTGACCCGCTTCGGGCTGCTGGACTCGATGACGGAGATCCGTGACTTCGAGCGCCGCTTCGCCCCGGGCGGCGGCTCCATCGAGCTGGACGCGGCCACCCGCTACAAGGTGCTCGCGGCCTTCGACGGCTATTTGGAGACGCTGCCGGACGCCTCGCTGGACCGCCCCGACTCGTACCGGGTGAAGGACGTCGTCGGCCGCCGCGGCATCGGCATCGGATCGGCCGGGCTGCCGTCGTACAACATCCTCCTGGAGGGCCACACGGACGCCCTGGAGAACGACGTCGTGATCTACATCAAGCAGGCCCAGACCCCGGCCGTCTCCCGGCACATCACGGACCAGGCGCTGCGCGACTACTTCCAGCACGAGGGCCACCGCACGGTGATCTCCCAGCGCGCCCTTCAGGCCAACGCCGACCCGTGGCTGGGCTGGACCGAGCTGGACGGCGCGGGCCAGCTGGTCGCCGAGGTCTCGCCGTACGCCGTGGACCTGGACTGGAGCGACATCGACGACCCGGAGGAGATCGCGGCGGTCGTCGCCGACCTCGGCCGGGCCACGGCCACCATGCACGCGGCGGCGGACGACACCTCCGGCGAGTCCCTGGTGCCGTTCTCCACCGAGCGGGCCATCGACGCGGCGATCGCGGCGGACGCCGACGGAGGCGCCGGCTTCGCGGAGCTCCTGGTCGACTTCGCACACGGCTACGGCGCACGCGCGCGTGCCGACCACCAGATCTTCGTGGACCTGTTCCGCAACGGCCGGATTCCGGGTCTGTGACGGAAAGGCCGCTCACAGGCGTTCCGTCGTCGCCCACAGGCACCCTTTAAGGGTCTCTTACAGGACTACGTGCCACACTCTTCTCCGCCATGGACATATCCGGGACCCAGCTACGAGCCGTACGCGCGGCGCTGTTCACGTCACTCGTCGTGACGCTCAGCGCCGCGTCGCACGTGCTGCTGTCCCGGGCCCCGCTGCCGCTGAGCACGGTGGCCCTGCTCGCGGCGGCCGTGTTCGCGCTCGCGTACGCCATGGCCGGCCGGGAACGGACCTACGGGCGGATCGCCGCCCTGCTGATCCCGCTGGAACTGGCCGCCGACACGATCCTCACCACCGGGCAGCACGTCTGTTACGGCCGGGCGGGCGGCCCGGTCACGGGCCCCCTGCGCTCCGTCGGCTTCGACGTACTGTGCGGCGACAACACCGCCGTGGGCACGTCCCTGGCCGGCGTGACGGGCACCGACACCCGCCACCTGGCGACCCTCCTCACCGCCCAGGCCGACCCGGCGACGCCCTGGCTCCTGCTCGGCGCGCACATCGGCGTCGGCCTCCTCGCGGCCGCCTGGCTGCGGCGCGGCGAGCGGGCCCTGGCACAGCTGCTGCGCGCGGTGACGGCGACCACGTTCCGCCCGCTGCTGCTGGCGGTCGCCGCGGTGACGGTCCGCCGGACCGCACCGGTCCGCCGCCTGCCGCGCCCGGCCCGCCGGACGGCCGGCGCCCGCACCCTCCTCCTCGTGCACTCCCTGGGACGGCGTGGACCACCGTGCTCGCCCGCCTTCGCCTGAGCGCGAACGGCAGCTGAGCACCACAGCCCACCCGAACGTATTCCGCACACGACGTGTGCGCGTCCCCATGGAGATCAAGATGAGCAAGCGGAACAGCCAGGCGGCGAAGACGGCGGCCCGTGAGCGGCTGCGCGCCGAGCGCGAGCGCGAGGCGAAGCGGGCGAAGGCGAGGCGGCAGATCGTCGTCGCCGCCTCGGTGGTCGGCGTGCTGGCGGCGGCCGGCGGCATCGGCTACGCCATCGTGCAGGCCAACAAGCCCAGCCAGTGGGAGGCCGTGAAGAAGGACAAGGTCGTCGCTCCGGCCAACACCACGGGCACGAACGGCACGACCGTCGTCATCGGCAAGGACAGCGCCAAGAAGACCCTCAAGGTCTACGAGGACCCGCGCTGCCCCATCTGCGCCTCGTTCGAGCAGGAGGCCGGCTCGACGGTCGACAAGGACATCGAGGACGGCAAGTACAAGGTCCAGTTCATCGGCGGCACGTTCCTCGACGGCGACTCGCTGAAGGACGGCAAGATCGGCTCCAACGGCGAGGGCTCCAAGAACGCGATGAGCGCCATGGGCGCCGCGCTGAACGTGAGCCCGGAGGCGTTCCTCGCGTACAAGAACGCGCTCTATTCGGCGAAGTTCCACCCGGCGGAGTCGGACGACAAGTTCAAGGACGACGACTACCTGATCGAGATCGGGGATTCCGTCCCCGCCCTGAAGAACAACGCCAAGTTCCAGAACGCCGTGAAGAAGGGCACGTACGACGCCTGGGCGCTCGCCATGTCGAAGACCTTCGACACCAACAAGGACGGCGTGACGGGCACCCCGAGCTTCGTCATGGACGGCAACGTGCTCAAGACGTCCAACCCCAACCAGCCGTGGACGGCGGCCGAGTTCACCAAGGCGGTGGACGCGGCCCTCAAGGGCTGAATCGACGACTGGTCGAAGAGCGGGCGAACTTTTACCGGTTCGCCCTCTCTCGTTCATACCGATCAGTAACCTGATCGTCCGTGACCAGTCCATACAGATCAACCGAGAGCGCGTCCTCGTCCGCCGAGAGCGCCAAATCCCGTTCCCCTCGCCGCCGTACGGTCGTCAAGGCCGCGGCGGCGACGGCCGTCCTGGCCGGTCCGCTCGCCGCCGCGCTCCCAGCCGGCGCCGTGGACGCGGCCCCCGCCTTCCTGCACGGCGTCGCCTCCGGTGACCCGCTGCCCGACGGCGTCCTGCTGTGGACCCGTGTGACGCCCGTGCCCGAGGCGACCCCCGGCTCCGGGCTCGGCCCGGACACCGAGGTCAGCTGGATCGTCGCCCGGGACAAGGCGCTGACGAACATAGTCGCCAAGGGCTCGACCACGGCGAAGGCCGCCTCCGACCACACCGTCAAGGCCGACATACGCGGCCTGGAGCCGGCCACCGACTACTGGTTCCGCTTCTCCGCGGGCGGCACGGACTCCCCGGTGGCGCGTACCCGCACCGCGCCGGCGGCGAACGCGTCCGTGTCCAACCTCCGCTTCGGTGTGGCCTCCTGCGCCAACTGGGAGGGCGGCTACTTCTCCGCGTACCGCCACCTCGCGGCCCGCGGCGACCTGGACGCCTGGCTGCACCTGGGCGACTACATCTACGAGTACGGCACCGGCGAGTACGGCACGCGCGGCACCGTCGTACGGCAGACCACGCCCACCCACGAGATCCGCACGCTCGCCGACTACCGGATCCGGCACGGCAAGTACAAGACGGACCCGGATCTGCAGGCCCTGCACGCGAAGGCGCCCGCCATCGCCATCTGGGACGACCACGAGATCGCCAACGACTCCTGGTCGGGCGGCGCCGAGAACCACACCGAGGGCGCCGAGGGCACCTGGGCCGCGCGCCAGGCCGCCGCCAAGCAGGCCTACTTCGAGTGGATGCCGGTGCGCCCGGCGATCGCCGGCACCACCTACCGCCGCCTGCGCTTCGGCAAGCTCGCCGACCTCTCCCTGCTCGACCTGCGCTCCTTCCGCTCGCAGCAGGTGTCCGTCGGCAACGGCGAGGTCGACGACCCGGACCGCACCCTCACCGGCAGGGCCCAACTGGACTGGCTGAAGGCGGGGCTGAAGTCCTCCGACACCACCTGGCGGCTGGTCGGCAACTCGGTGATGATCTCGCCGTTCGCGATCGGCTCCCTCACCGCGGACCTGCTCAAGCCGCTGGCCAAGCTGCTGGGCCTGCCGCAGGAGGGGCTCGCCCTCAACCCCGACCAGTGGGACGGCTACACGGACGACCGCCGGGAGCTGCTCGCCCACCTGCGCTCGAACGCGATCCGCAACACCGTGTTCCTGACCGGCGACATCCACATGGCGTGGGCCAACGACGTGCCGGTGGACGCCGGTACGTACCCGCTGTCCGCGTCCGCCGCCACGGAGTTCGTCGTCACCTCGGTCACCTCCGACAACCTCGACGACATCGTCAAGGTCCCCGAGGGCACGGTCTCCGCGATCGCCTCGCCGATCATCAAGGCCGCCAACCGGCACGTCCACTGGGTCGACACCGACCGCCACGGCTACGGCGTCCTGGACATCACGGCCGACCGCGCGCAGATGGACTACTACGTCCTGTCCGACAAGACCAAGCAGAACGCGACCGCCTCCTGGGCCCGTTCGTACCGCACCCGCAGCGGGACGCAGAAGGTGGAGCGCACGTACGACCCGGTCTGACCCGGCTCCCGCGGAGTCCCGAAGGCTTACAAGGTGTCGAGGAAGCCGAGTGCCACCCGCCAGGTGGCCTCGGCGGCCTCCTCGTCGTAGTCCGGCAGATCGGGGTCGGTGTAGACGTGGCCGGCGCCCGCGTACCGGTACACCTCCACGTCGGCGCCCGCTCTGCCCATCTGCAGATACCAGGCGCTCAGCCAGTCGTCCGTCTCGAAGGGGTCCGGCTCGGCGACATGCAGCTGCACCGGAAGATCGTCCACCGAGGCGTTCGCCGCGATGTCCGACGTGCCGTGCAGGAGCAGCAGCCCGCGCGCCCTCTCGTCGCCGAGCGCGAGGGTCTGGGCGATGGAGGCGCCGAGCGAGAACCCGGCGTAGACCAGACCCCGCTCCGAGTAGGGCGCGGCGGCGAGCACGGCCCGCTTGAGCAGCTCGTCCTTGCCGATCCGGTCGTTGAAGTCCATGCCCTCCTCGACCGTCTCGAACGTACGCCCCTCGAAGAGGTCCGGCGTCCACACCTCGTGTCCGGCGGCGCGCAGCCGGTCCGCTGCCTGGTGCACCGCGGGCCTGAGGCCATAGGTCGAGTGGAAGAGCATGATGTTCATGAGGCCATGGTGCCAGCCGGGTCCGACAACGCCGTGACCACCGCCTCACCGGCGCACATGTTCATGACCCCCCTGGAGTGGTTACGTTCGGGGGCATGGAGAACATACTCCGCCCGCTGATCGTGATCGGCGGCTCGGTTCTGCTCACCCTGATCATCGGGTGGGCCACCGACCGCCTGATGCGCAAGGCCGACGAACGGCACAGTGAGACCCCGCTGTGGGGTCAGCTGCGCCGCGCCCGCGTCCCCTACCAGCTCGTCCTGTGTACGGCCCTGCTCAGAGGGTCGTACGACGAGGCCGAGCTGCTGCTCGAACACCGGGTCGCCGTCGGCCGGGTGCTGTCCCTGGTGCTGATCGGGGCGGCCGCCTGGCTGGCGATCCGGATCGCGGCCGCGGTCGTGGAGACGACGTACAGCCGCTATGCCCGCGTCCATCGCGACCCGGCCCGGGTCCGGCGGGTGCGCACCCAGGTGACGTTGATCATGCGTGTGGTGGCGGCGGTCGTCGGCGTGGTGGCCGTGGCGGCGATGCTGCTGACGTTCCCGGCGATGCGCGCGGCCGGCGCCTCGCTGCTGGCATCGGCCGGCATCCTCGGCATCGTCGCCGGTGTCGCGGCCCAGTCCACGCTGAGCAACATGTTCGCCGGGCTGCAGATCGCCTTCGGCGACATGGTGCGCATCGGGGACACGGTCGTGGTGGACGGTGAGTGGGGCACCGTCGAGGAGATCACGCTGACGTTCCTGACGGTGCGGACCTGGGACGAGCGCCGGATCACGATGCCCGTCTCGTACTTCACGTCGAAGGCGTTCGAGAACTGGTCGCGCGGCGGCGCCCAGATGACCGGCACCGTCTTCCTCCACGTCGACCACTCGGCGCCGATGGAGGCGATGCGCGATCAGCTCCGCGACGTCCTGCGCGCGTGCCCGGCGTGGGACGGCCGCGACTACGGCCTGGTCGTCACCGACTCGACGCCCAGCACGATGGAGGTGCGGGCACTGGTCACCGCGAAGGACGCGGACGACCTGTGGACGGTCCGGGTCACGGTGCGCGAGCAGCTGATCCGCTGGCTGACCGAACGGCACCCGTACGCGCTGCCGCGCGTCAACGCGACGGACGCGGTCCTGCCGCCCGGCTTCCCCGTCCCCCAGCGCGTCCCGACCGGCCGCCGTACCCACCAGCACGACCACCAGCCGGCGGCGCGCCCGGAGCGGCCCTGACCGTCAAGGGCTGCCGTGACCGTCGTAGGCGGCTTCCGGCCGTCTCCGACGGGCTCAGTGGCCGCGCTCGGCCCCGCCGTTCACCTGGATGATCTGCGAGGTGATGTGCCCGGCGCCGTGGGACGCCAGCCAGTGCAGGGTCGCGGCGACGTCCCCCGGCGTACCGGCCCGCCCGGTCGAGGTCTCCGCGACCAGCCGCTCCCGCCGCTCCTCGTCCATGCCGTCGCCGAAGAACTCGGTGTCCTCGACGTACCCGGGCGCGACCACGTTCACGGTGATCCCGCGCGGCCCCAACTGCCGGGCCAGATCATGGGCGTACGGGTGCAGCGCGGCCTTGGACGCCGCGTAGGCCCCGCTGCCGGACCCCCGGAAGGCGGCGATGGAGCTGAGGAACAGGACCCGCCCGCCGGGGTCGGCGAGACGGTCCTTCAGGGCCTCGGTGAGCAGGGCGGCGGTCAGGGTGTTGAGGCCGAAGTTGAGGGTCCAGTTGTGCAGGACGACGTCGAGGGGCTCGTCGCTGTCCACCCTGGGCTCCAGATACCCGCTGCCTCCGGCGCTGTGGATCAGTACGTCCACGGTGCCGAACTCGGACGCCACGAAGCGCTCCACGCCCCGCGCGCCGCTCGTCCTGCTCAGATCCGCCGCGTAGGTGAGGGCACCGGGCACACCGGCCCGCTCCAGCACCTCGGCGCGCCGCCCGAGCAGCAGGACCCGGTCCCCGTCCGCCGCGAACAACTGGGCCGCCGCGAGCCCGATTCCCGTACCGCCACCACTGATCACCACGTTGCGAGCCATGATCCGAGCGTACAAAGGGAGGCAGGACATGCCGCGTACGTTCACACGACTGCCATGAAGATCACCGCAGACTGCGCACGTCCAGATGCCGCAGCACCCGGTCCACCACCTCCGGGTCGGCCCCCGGCTCGCTGCGCGCCGCCAGCACCTCGTGCCGCGCCGCGCTCAGCAGCTCCCCCTGGATCCGCCGCACCCGCTTCAGGCGCCGCAGCCGTTCCCGATGCGCCTCCCTGCGCTCCTCCTCCCCCATGTCCGGGCTGATCCGCACCCCGATCTCGAAGGCCCGCCGCAGCATCTGCTCGGACAGGTCCTCCGGCAGATCCTCCACGGCCTCGATCTCCCTGAGCCTGCGCTTGGCCGCCTTGGCCGCCCGCACCGCCAGCTGCTTCTCGAACTCCTTCTCCCGCGCGCTGTCGGCCTGCACCCCGAGCCTCTTCACCAGCCACGGCAGGGTCAGTCCCTGGAGCACCAGCGTCGCCATGATCACCCCGAACGCGATGAACACGATCTCGTCCCGGTCGGGGAAGGCGGCCCCCGAGTCCGTCTCCAGCGGAATGGCCAGCGCCAGGGCGACCGAGGCCACGCCACGCATCCCCGACCACCACATCACGACGGTCTCGCGCCAGCCCAACGGGATCTCCTCGTCGTAGTCCCGTTTCGTGTGCATCCGTTTGGTGAGCCAGGTGGCCGGCAGCAACCACAGCAGCCGCACCACTACGACGACACCGACCACCGCGGCCGCCCAGCCGAGCATCTCGTGCCACCGCCCGGACGCCGTGCGCACCGCGATGTGCAGTTCGAGCCCGATCAGCCCGAACGCGACGCCGGTGACCAGCGTGTCGACGATGTCCCAGAAGGTGTGCCCGGCGAGCCGGGTCATCACGTCGTCGGCGCCGGTGGCGTACTCGGCGAGGAACAGGGCGGTGACGAGCACCGCGAGCACACCGGAGCCGTGGAGCTCCTCGGCCAGCACGTACGAGGCGTACGGCACCAGCAGCGTGAGCCCGATCTGCAGGGTCGGGTCCCCCAGCAGATCCATCAGCTTGTTGGCGCCCCACCCCAGGGCGAGCCCGACGGCCAGTGCCACCACGGCGGACAGCAGGAGATCGAGTCCGGCCTCCCACGGCGAGAAGGTGCCGCTCACGGCGGCCGCGATCGCCACGTGGTACAGCACGATGGCGGTCACGTCGTTGAAGAGCCCCTCGCCCTCCAGGATGGACACCAGACGCCGGGGCAGCCCGAGTTGCCCGGCGACGGCGGTCGCGGCGACCGGATCGGGCGGCGCGACGAGCGCGCCCAGCGCCACGGCGGCGGCGAGCGGCAGCCCGGGCACGATCGCGTGGGCGACCGCGGCCACGCACACCGTCGTGACGAACACCAGCGCCACGGCCAGCAGAAAGATGGGCCGCACGTTCGCCGCGAACTGCCGCCAGGAGGTCCGCCGTACGGCCGCGTACAGCAACGGCGGCAACAGCAGCGGCAGGATCAGATCCGGCGGAACCTCGACGTTCGGGACGAACTCGAGCAACGCGAGAACGATCCCGAGCAGCGTCATCAACACCGGCGCCGGCAAACCGACCCGGTCCCCCACCGGGACACTGACCACGGCCCCGAGCAACAGCACGAACAGCAGGGCCAACTGATCCACGCTCAGCGCTCCGATGACATCGGCGTACACAAGGCAGACCTCAAGCCTGCCACGCCGCCTCTCTCACCAGCGCCTACGGACCCCCGGCTACAGAACGCGCCGCATCGCCCGGTGCGGTATCCCCGCGTCGGGGAACTCCGGCCCGTACGCCACGTACCCCAGCCGCTCGTAGAACCCCAGCGCATGCGTCTGCGCGTGCAGATCCACGGCCGCCAGCCCACGCGCGCGTGCCGCCTCCTCGATGGCCCGCACCAGCGCGGCCCCGACCCCGAGCCCGCGCGCCGCCTTCGTCACCGCGAGCCGCCCCAGCGACCCCACCGACGGATCGCCGCCGACCTTCGCCGCGGCCGCCTCGCCGTACAGCAGTCGGCCTGTCCCGAGCGGCACCCCGTCCTCCCGGACCGCCAGCACATGCAGGGCGGTGGCGTCGTACGCGTCGTACTCGATGTCCTCGGGAACGCCCTGCTCCCCGACGAAGACCTCCTTGCGCACCACGAAGCACGCCTCGCGGTCGGCGGGGTCCTCCGCGACGCGGACGGCGTACGGCGCGGAGCTCATGCCCAGGTCTCCTCGCGGACCTGGTCCAGCGCCTTCTGCAGGTCGGCCGGGTAGTCGCTCTCGAACTCCACCCACACCCCGTCCCCCGGGTGCTCGAAGCCGAGACGGACGGCGTGCAGCCACTGGCGGGTCAGGTGGAGCCGCTTGGCGAGGGTCGGGTCGGCGCCGTAGGTGAGGTCGCCGACGCACGGGTGGCGGTGGGCCGCCATGTGGACGCGGATCTGGTGGGTGCGTCCGGTCTCCAGCTTCACGTCGAGCAGCGAGGCCGCGCGGAACGCCTCGATGAGGTCGTAGTGCGTGATCGACGGCTTTCCCTCGGCCGTGACCGCCCACTTGTAGTCGTGGTTGGGGTGGCGGCCGATGGGCGCGTCGATGGTGCCGCTGGTCGGGTCGGGGTGGCCCTGGACGAGCGTGTGGTACCGCTTGTCGACCGTGCGCTCCTTGAACTGGCGCTTGAGCGACGTGTACGCGTACTCGGACTTGGCGACGACCATCAGACCCGATGTGCCCACGTCGAGCCGGTGCACGATGCCCTGGCGCTCGGCGGCACCGGACGTCGAGATCCGGTACCCGGCGGCGGCGAGCCCGCCGATGACGGTCGGCCCGGACCAGCCCGGCGACGGATGCGCGGCCACACCGACCGGCTTCACGATCACGACCACGTCATCGTCGTCGTGCACGATCTCCATGCCCTCGACCGGCTCGGCGACGACCTGCACCGGCGCGGGCGCCTGCGGCATCTCGACCTCCAGCCAGGCCCCGCCGTGCACCCGCTCGGACTTCCCGACCACCGACCCGTCGACCGTGACCTTCCCCGCGGCGGCGAGCTCCGCCGCCTTGGTACGGGAGAAGCCGAACATGCGGGAGATGGCGGCGTCGACGCGCTCGCCCTCCAGGCCGTCGGGCACGGGCAGGGTGCGGATCTCGGGAATCGTGCTCACCCGACGAGTATGCCGGACGGGTCCGACAGCCCCGTACGGAGCCTGTGGACAACCCTCCCGGGCCCCGGACTCCGGACTCCCCCGGGCTCCTCGCGGACTCAGTCCTTGTGCACGGTGCCGTCGGGGTCCAGCCCCCTGAAGGACAGCAGCACGATCAGGATGCCGCCGCACACGATCGCGGAGTCGGCCAGGTTGAACACGGCGAAGTGCTTGGGCGCGATGAAGTCCACGACCGCGCCCTCGAAGACGCCCGGCGAGCGGAAGATCCGGTCGGTGAGGTTGCCGAGCGCACCGCCGAGCAGCATGCCGAGCGCGATCGCCCAGGGCAGGCTGTACAGCTTGCGGGCGAGCCGGGCGATCACCACGATCACGGCCGCCGCGATCACCGTGAAGATCACGGTGAAGGCCTCTCCGAAGCCGAAGGCCGCGCCCGCGTTGCGGATCGCCTCGAACTTCAGCCAGTCCCCGATGATCTCGATCGGCGGGTGGTGCTCCAGCTTGGCCACCACGATCATCTTGCTGATCAGGTCGAGGGCGTACGCGAACGCGGCGACCCCGAACAGCACGGCGATCCGGCGCTTGCCCCGGGGCCGCTCGGCCGCGGAGTCCTTCGCGTGCTCGTCGGCCTGCTCCGGCTCGGCTCCCGCCGCCTCTGGGATTTCCGGCGTACCGATGATGCGCTCCGCCTCTGCCACGTGAGTCCCTCAACCTAGGTACCTGACTGAGGACGAGAGTACGACACGTCCAACGGCATCCGCCTACCGGTCAGTACCGGCGTTCCTGCTTCTGCTTGCACTCGACGCACAGGGTCGCGCGCGGGAACGCCTGCATGCGCGCCTTGCCGATCGGGTTGCCGCAGTTCTCGCACAGGCCGTACGTGCCCGCGTCGAGCCGCTCCAGGGCCCGCTCGGTCTGAGTGAGCATCTCGCGCGCGTTGGCGGCGAGCGCCAGCTCGTGCTCGCGCGTGATGTTCTTGGCGCCGGTGTCCGCCTGGTCGTCGCCGGCGCCGTCGCCGGAGTCCCGCATCAGGCCGACGAGGGACTGCTCGGACGACGTGATCTCGTCGCGCAGCCGCATCACCTCGGCCATCAGCTCGGCCCGCGCCTCCTCGACCTCCTCCGGGGTCCAGGGGTCCTCACCGGGGCGCACCGCGAGCTCGCCGGGCTCCACCGCCGCGGAGAGGCGTGCCTTGGGAACGGCGGTCTTCGCCGCCGTGGCCGTGCCAGGAGTCTTCTTCGCAACCACCGTCGTGGCTCCCGTCTGCTCCGCGGCCTGCGCCGCGCCCGCCTTCTTGGCCCTGCTCTTGGCGGCCGCCTTCTTCCCGGCCGCCTCCCTGCCGACCGCTCCCTGATCGGCCTCTTCCTTCGCGGCGGCCACCTTCTTGGCGGCCCTTTCCCCTGCCACGGCCTTCTTGGCCACGCCCTTCTTGGCGGCCGCTCTCGCAGACGCGCTCTCCTTGGCGGCCGCCTTCTTCCCGGCCGCCTTCTCCTCAGCGGCCTTCTCCTCAGCGGCCTTCTTGGCCCCAGCAGATTCCTTGGCCGTCTTCTTCTTGGGGGCCGGCTTCTTGGGGGCCGCCTTCTCACCGGCACTCTTCCCACCGGCACGCCTCTCGGCGCCGCTCTTCGCCCCGGCCGCCTTCCCGGTGCCCGCCTCGGGAGCCGCCGTCTCGGCAGCGACCGCTTTCTTCCCGGCCGCTTTCGCCCCCTTCTCCTTCACCGTCTTCACCGGCTTACCGCCCCGTGCCCCCGCGGAACCCCCCTGCGCGCTCTTCTTCCCGCCCACATCCTTGGCCGCACCGCCTGAGGCACTGGCACCACCAGAGGCACCCGCACCGCCGGAGGCACTCGCATGGGTGGACCGTCCCGACGCCGACTGCTGTACGGCGGTCTTCTTCGCCACCATGCCGCGGCCCCTTCACATATTGTGATCTTGCACGCGAATCGTGCTGGGACGATAAATCGACTCGAGTCCCGCGGCAACGGGGCACACCGCCCGATTCGCCCGCCTCGCGCATGTCGCGCGGCAGACCTGCATGCGTTGTGCCCAGCTCCCCGCCGGGTATGCCGCCGAGCCGAACGTCCCAGATTCCGAACACACGACCGCTCCATTCGGGTCACCGCGGCCTGAACCACGCCCGGCCCCCACGCCCCGGAAATCCGGTCGGCCGCTGTCCGCGCGGCGCCGTACACTGGGCGGAGCGAAAAGCGTGGATGGGGACGAGTAGCGACGTACGCAGCCCAGAGCGACCCGGGGACGGTGGAAGCCCGGGGGCGAGCGCGACGTGAAGATCACCCCGGAGCCGCCGGAAGAAAGCCGCAGCGCACAGGCAGTGGCCAGTAGAACCGGCATCGCGACCCCAATGAGGGGGCTCGCCGACGCACACCCCGCGCCGGAGGGCCAAGGAGGGTGGTACCGCGGGAGCGCGCCGAACCGGCGTAAGGAAAGACACAGCTCTCGTCCCTCCGGACGGAAGGCAGCAAGTCCGCCGGAGGAAGCTCGCTGATGACAACGCCGACGTACCGCCAGGTACCCGCCCAGGTCGACCTGCCCGCCCTCGAGCACGCCGTGCTCGACTTCTGGCGCGAGCAGAAGATCTTCGCCAAGAGCCTGGAGCAGTCCGAGGGCCGCCCGGAGTGGGTGTTCTACGAGGGCCCGCCCACCGCCAACGGCATGCCCGGCGCCCACCACATCGAGGCCCGTGTCTTCAAGGACGTCTTCCCCCGCTTCCGCACCATGCGCGGCTACCACGTGGCCCGCAAGGCCGGCTGGGACTGCCACGGCCTGCCGGTGGAGCTGGCGGTCGAGAAGGAGCTCGGCTTCAGCGGCAAGAAGGACATCGAGGCGTACGGCATCGCCGAGTTCAACGCCAGGTGCCGCGAGTCCGTGCTGCGCCACACCGACGCCTTCTCCGACCTGACGACCCGCATGGGCTACTGGGTCGACCTCGACGACGCCTACGTCACGATGGAGCCCGAGTACATCGAGTCGGTCTGGTGGTCGCTCAAGGAGATCTTCAACAAGGGCCTGCTCGTCCAGGACCACCGCGTCGCCCCCTGGTGTCCGCGCTGCGGCACCGGCCTGTCCGACCACGAGCTGGCGCAGGGCTACGAGACGGTCGTCGACCCCTCGGTGTACGTCCGTTTCCCCCTCACCTCCGGTCCGCTCGCCGGCGAAGCCGCGCTCCTGGTGTGGACGACCACGCCCTGGACCCTGGTGTCCAACACGGCCGTGGCCGCGCACCCCGACGTCACCTACGTCGTCGCGACCGACGGCGAGGAGAAGCTCGTCGTCGCCGAGCCGCTTCTCGCCAAGGCCCTCGGCGAGGGCTGGGAGACCACCGGCCAGACCTTCACCGGCGCCGAGATGGAGCGCTGGACCTATCAACGACCGTTCGAGCTGGTGGAGTTCCCGAGCGTCAGCGAGGGAACCAATGGGCACAGCCCGGCCGAGGCGCATTTCGTCGTCAACGCCGAGTACGTCACGACCGAGGACGGTACGGGCCTGGTCCACCAGTCCCCCGCGTTCGGTGAGGACGACCTCAAGGTCTGCCGGTCCTACGGCCTGCCGGTCGTGAACCCGGTCCGCCCGGACGGCACCTTCGAGGAGGAGGTCCCCCTGGTCGGCGGCGTCTTCTTCAAGAAGGCGGACGAAAAGCTCACCGAGGACCTCCAGCAGCGCGGCCTGCTCTTCCGGCACATCCCGTACGAGCACAGCTACCCGCACTGCTGGCGCTGCCACACCGCGCTCCTGTACTACGCGCAGCCGTCCTGGTACATCCGCACCACGGTCGTGAAGGACCGCCTCCTCCAGGAGAACGAGAAGACCAACTGGTTCCCCGACACGGTCAAGCACGGCCGCTTCGGCGACTGGCTGAACAACAACATCGACTGGGCGCTGTCCCGCAACCGCTACTGGGGCACCCCGCTGCCGATCTGGCGCTGCGAGGACGACCACCTCACGGTCGTCGGCTCCCGCGCGGAGCTCAGCGAGCTCACGGGCACCGACCAGTCCACGCTGGACCCGCACCGCCCGTACATCGACGACGTCACCTTCGCGTGCCCCCAGTGCCAGAAGACGGCCACGCGCGTGCCGGAGGTCATCGACGCCTGGTACGACTCGGGTTCGATGCCGTTCGCGCAGTGGGGCTACCCGTACAAGAACAAGGAGCTGTTCGAGAGCCGCTACCCGGCGCAGTTCATCTCCGAGGCCATCGACCAGACCCGCGGCTGGTTCTACACGCTGATGGCGGTCGGCACGCTGGTCTTCGACAAGTCGTCGTACGAGAACGTCGTCTGCCTCGGCCACATCCTCGCCGAGGACGGCCGCAAGATGTCCAAGCACCTGGGCAACATCCTGCAGCCGATCCCGCTGATGGATCAGCACGGCGCGGACGCGGTCCGCTGGTTCATGGCGGCCGGCGGTTCCCCGTGGGCGGCACGCCGCGTGGGCCACGGCACGATCCAGGAGGTCGTCCGCAAGACGCTCCTGACGTACTGGAACACGGTCGCCTTCCAGGCCCTGTACGCCCGTACATCGAACTGGGCGCCGTCCGCGGCCGACCCGGCCCCCGCCGACCGCCCGGTCCTGGACCGCTGGCTGCTGTCCGAACTGCACGCGCTGACCGACCAGGTGACCCAGTCCCTGGAGGCGTACGACACCCAGCGCGCCGGCAAGCTGCTCTCGGCGTTCGTCGACGACCTCAGCAACTGGTACGTCCGCCGCTCCCGTCGCCGTTTCTGGCAGGGCGACAAGGCGGCGCTGCGCACCCTGCACGAGGTCGTCGAGACGGTCACCAAGCTGATGGCCCCGCTGACCCCGTTCATCACCGAGCGGGTCTGGCAGGACCTGATCGTGCCGGTGACCCCGGGCGCTCCGGAGTCGGTGCACCTGGCGTCCTGGCCCGAGGCGGACCTCTCCGCCATCGACCCGGAGCTGTCGAAGCAGATGGTTCTGGTCCGCCGGCTCGTCGAGCTGGGCCGCGCCACACGCGCGGAGTCGGGCGTGAAGACCCGCCAGCCGCTGAGGCGCGCGCTGGTGGCCGCGACGGGCTTCGAGGCGCTCAACCCCGAACTGCACACGCAGATCACGGAGGAGTTGAACGTCGAGTCGCTGGCGTCCCTGTCCGAGGTGGGCGGCAGCCTGGTGGACACCACCGCCAAGGCCAACTTCCGCGCCCTGGGCAAGCGGTTCGGCAAGCGCGTCCAGGACGTGGCGAAGGCCGTCGCGCACGCGGACGCGGCGGCGCTGTCCCTGGCCCTGCGCGAGGGCACGGCGTCGGTGGAGGTCGACGGCGAGACGATCACCCTCGCTCCGGACGAGGTGATCATCACCGAGACCCCGCGCGAGGGCTGGTCGGTGGCGTCCGACTCCGGCGCGACGGTCGCCCTGGACCTGGAGATCACGGAGGAGCTCCGCCGCGCGGGCCTCGCCCGTGACGCGATCCGCCTGATCCAGGAGGCCCGCAAGAACAGCGGCCTGGACGTGGCCGACCGCATCGCCCTGCGCTGGACGGCGACGGACCCGGCGACCATCGCGGCCCTGAGCGAGCACACCGAGCTCATCGCCGACGAGGTCCTGGCGACGGACTTCGCCCAGGGCGAGGCGGACGACACCTACGGGTCCCCGTTCACGGACGAGGGCCTGACCCTGACGTTCCGTCTGCGCAAGGCGTCGTAAGCGCCGGCCGAACGCCGAAGGCCCGGACCTGCCAGGAAAATCTTGGTGGTTCCGGGCCTTCGGCGTTGCGTACGTCGGACACCCCGACCCCGCCCGAACAAACACCGCAGACCCCATGGTCACGCACAGCAAAAGGGCGGGGCCCCGGATCGAAATCCGGGGCCCCGCCCTGAACGCTGCCGACGCCTACGGCGTACTACCAACCGTCAGTTGTCGTCCTCGTCGATGAGGAACCCGCGCATCGGCGACGGGGCCTGACCCATCGGGCCCGGACCCTGCGGCCGGACCGGTGCCATCGGCTGGGTCATCGCCGGGGACATCTGCTGCTGACCGCCGTAGGACGGAGCAGCCGGAGACGGGGCGCCGCCCATCGTCTGGTTGCCGCCGTACGAGGGGGCGCTCGCGCCGGCCGGTGCCATGGAGGGCGCCGGGGACGGCGGGAGGGACGCCGTGGCCGGGGTGCGCGGCGGTGCGAGCGAGTCGTCCGACTGGGTCTCCAGCTGGCGCAGCTGGGACTCGAGGTAGGACTTCAGCCGCGTGCGGTACTCGCGCTCGAAGCCACGCAGGTCCTCGACCTTGCGCTCCAGCGTGGCGCGGGCGGACTCCAGGGAGCCCATCGCGACGCGGTGCTTCTCCTGCGCGTCCCGCTCCAGGGCGTCAGCCTTGGCGCGGGCGTCCCGCTCGAGACCCTCGGCACGCGAACGAGCCTCGCCGACGATCTTGTTGGCCTCGGAACGAGCCTCGGCGATCGCCTGGTCGGCGGTCTGCTGGGCGAGCGACAGAACGCGCGCGGCGCTGTCGCCACCGGGGCCGCCCTGACCGGGACCGCCCATCGGGCCACCCATAGGACCGCCCATCGGGCCGCCCATCTGCTGCATGGGGGGCTGGCCCATCGGCCCCGGACCCTGGCCCATCGGACCGGGACCCTGAGGGCCACCCTGACCGCCGGGGCCGGCGGGCAGCTGCGGAGCACCGCTGGGCAGCTGGGGCGGACCACCCATGGGGCCACCCATCTGCTGCTGCGGCGGGCCCGATATCCCGGCGGGGACAGGAGCACCCGGACCGCGCATGCCCTGCTGAGGCATGCCACCCTGCTGCGGCATACCGCCCTGCTGCTGGTCCTGCGGAGGCTCCGGAGGCTTGCGCATGTTCTGCTGGTTCTGGGCAGCAGCACGCGTGGCCGCGGCCAGCTTGGCGCGCAGGTCCTCGTTCTCGCGGAGCAGGCGCGTCAGTTCGGCTTCGACCTCATCGAGGAAGGCATCGACCTCGTCCTCGTCATAGCCTTCTCGGAGGCGGACGGTCGTGAACTGCTTGTTCCGCACGTCCTCGGGGGTCAACGGCATCTCTTCACCTCAACGTAGTCGTCGGCAGTCGGCAAGACCGTATCTGTCACATCGCTCACATCGCGCTCCGTACAAGCGTGATCAGGATGTAGACGATGATCATCAGAACGAAGAAGGACAGGTCGAGCGCCACGCCCCCGAGACGCAGCGGCGGGATAACCCGCCGCAGAAGCTTCAGCGGTGGATCAGTGACAGTGTAGGTGGCCTCCAGAACGACCACCATCGCCTTGCCGGGTTGCCATGAGCGGGCGAACTGGAAGACGTAGTCCATGACCAACCGGAAGATGAGCACGATGAGGAACACCATCAGCGCGATGTAGAGAACCTGCAGAACCACGCTCATGACTGGTGCTTCCCTCTCCCCTGTTCCGTGCGATCTTCCGGTGGTGCGTCTCAGCTCTGGTTGAAGAACCCGCCCTCTGCGATGCGGGCCTTGTCCTCCGCCGTGACATCGACGTTAGCAGGAGACAACAGGAACACCTTCTGGGTCACCCGCTCGATGCTGCCGTGAAGACCAAACACCAAACCGGCCGCAAAGTCGACAAGTCGCTTCGCGTCTGTGTCATCCATCTCAGTCAGATTCATGATCACCGGGGTGCCCTCACGGAAGTGTTCCCCGATGGTACGGGCCTCGTTGTAGGTCCGCGGGTGAAGCGTGGTGATCCGGTAAGGCTCTCGTTCCGACACAACCTTGGGCATGATCACCGGTGCGTTCTTCTCCAGGCTTGCGCGTTCTTGTGTGATGGACGCCACGGGCGCGATACGCGCCGGGCGGCTGGATTCCGCGGGTAGCGAAGTCGATCGTGCCACCGGTTCACGCGGCGCGGGCGGCTGAACGATTCGCACCTCTTCGTCCCTTTGGGACTGATGTGCGCTGTGTGACTGGTGAGACGGCTCGTGCCGTCGGTGGTCCCGCTCGGGCTCCGGGTCCAGTTCGGGCTCGAAGTCGTCGTCGGGGTCGAACCCCCGGCCGTCGTATCCGTCGTCCTCCACGAGGCCGAGGTAGACCGCCATCTTGCGCATCGCGCCGGCCATGCTCTGAGTCCTCCGCTCTGTGGTGGATCTGCGACTGCCAAGTGCCCGCGATCCACGCGGTCGTTACGCTCGCCTTGCGGCGACATTGACCATATTTTCTGCTGTGGTCCGACTTCCTGGCGACGTTACCCGAGCCTGGGGCGGACTCCGAGTACCGCAGTGCCGACGCGCACATGTGTCGCACCGGCCGCCACGGCCTCTTCGAGATCCGCACTCATCCCTGCCGACACCATGTTCGCAGTCGGATGAGCCCGGCGCAGGTCGGTCGACAAATCCATCAACCGCTCGAACGCCTCCTGTTGGCGCCCCGCGTACTCCCCCGAGAGCGGGGCGACGGTCATCAGCCCGTCCAGCCGCAGCCCCGGGGACTTCGCGACGAGGTCCGCCAACTCCTCGATCCCGCCCGGCGCCACACCACCCCTCTCACCCCGCAGGCTCTCTCCCGCATCCAGCGCCACCTGGATGAGACAGCCCACCTCACGCTCCTGCCGGACGGCCTCCTTGGACAGCGCCGTCACGAGCCGGGAACGATCGACGGACTGCACGAGATCCGCGTAACCGACCACGGATCGCACCTTGTTGGTCTGCAACTGGCCGACAAAATGCCACACAAGGGGCAGATCCGAGCATGCGGCGGCCTTGGGTGCCGCGTCCTGGTCACGATTCTCGGCGACGTGGCGCGCACCGAGTTCGGACAGGATCCGCACATCGCTCGCGGGATAGGTCTTGGTGACCACGATGAGCGTCACCTCCTCGCGCTTGCGCCCGGCGGCGGCGCACGCGGCGGTGATGCGCGCCTCCACTTTCGCCAGATTCGCGGCGAGTTCGCCCTTACGGTCCGTCATGCTCTCTCAGTCCAACCAGACATATCCCGCGAGTCGCCCTGTCGTGCGATCGCGGCGGTACGAGAAGTGGTCGCCCGACTCGCGGGTGCACACCGGCGACTGCTCCCGGTCGCGCACGCCGAGTCGTGCGAGCTGCGCGTGCACTCCGGCGGCGACGTCCACCGCGGGCGTGCCCCAACTCGTCTCGGCGTGCGCCGTCGGCTCCGCGGCGGCCACCTCGGCGCGCATCGACTCCGGCACCTCGTAGCACCGGCCGCAGACGGCCGGGCCGGTGCGGGCGACGATCCGCGCGGGGTCGGCCCCCAGTTCGGTCATCGCGCGTAGCGCGGCCGGGACGACCCCGGCGACCATGCCGGGCCGTCCGGCGTGAGCGGCTGCGACGATCCCGGCGACCGGGTCGGCCAGCAGGACCGGCACGCAGTCGGCCGTGAGGACGGCGAGGGCGAGACCCCGCCGCGCCGTGACGATCGCGTCGACGTCGGGCACCGGACGATCACTCGACGGCCCTTCGACCACCGCGACGTCCGTCCCGTGCACCTGGTTCATCCAGACGACCTCACCCGGAGCGAGCCCGAGCGACTTCGCGGCCAGCTCCCGGTTGGTCCGTACGGCCTCGGGGTCGTCGCCGACGGCCCCGCCGAGGTTGAGCTCCTCATACGGAGCGGCGCTCACCCCGCCCCACCGGTCGGTGAAGGCGAAGTGCGCGCCGCTCACGGTGTCGCGCTGTCCTATCACGTCAGAAGGATCACTTAAGGAAGTCCGGGACGTCCAGCTCCTCCGCCGCGCTGTCGGCGTAGGTCCGCGACGGCGGGACCGGCGGGGCGACCGGGATGTCGGCCACCGGCTCCGGTGCGGGCTCCGGCTCCTCCTTCGGCGTGACGCTGCCGAGCGAGCCGAACGACGGGCGGCTCTCGGGCTGCCGTACCGGAGTGGGCTCCTCGCGGCGGGCCGAGGAGGAGGACGAGGTCGAGCCGAGGACGTTGTCCCGGCGGGCCGGCGGCTGGCCGCCGTCGAAGCCGGCCGCGATCACGGTGACCCGGACCTCGTCGCCGAGGGCGTCGTCGATGACCGCGCCGAAGATGATGTTGGCCTCGGGGTGCGCGGCCTCGCTCACCAGCTGGGCGGCCTCGTTGATCTCGAACAGGCCGAGGTCCGAGCCGCCGGAGATGGAGAGCAGCACGCCCCGGGCGCCGTCGATGGACGCCTCCAGGAGCGGCGAGGAGATCGCCATCTCGGCGGCGGCCACCGCGCGGTCGTCGCCGCGGGCCGAGCCGATGCCCATGAGGGCGGAACCGGCCTCGGACATGACCGACTTGACGTCGGCGAAGTCGAGGTTGATGAGGCCCGGGGTGGTGATGAGGTCGGTGATGCCCTGGACACCGGAGAGCAGGACCTGGTCGGCCGACTTGAAGGCGTCGAGTACCGAGACCTGGCGGTCCGAGATGGACAGCAGCCGGTCGTTCGGGATGACGATGAGGGTGTCGACCTCTTCGCGGAGTTCGGCGATGCCGTCCTCGGCCTGGTTGGCGCGGCGCCGTCCCTCGAAGGTGAACGGGCGCGTGACCACGCCGATGGTGAGGGCGCCGAGGGAGCGGGCGATGTTGGCCACCACGGGCGCGCCGCCGGTGCCCGTGCCGCCGCCTTCACCGGCCGTCACGAAGACCATGTCGGCCCCCTTGAGGACCTCCTCGATCTCCTCGCGGTGGTCCTCGGCGGCCTTGCGGCCGACGGCCGGGTTCGCTCCGGCGCCGAGTCCGCGGGTGAGTTCGCGGCCGACGTCGAGCTTGACGTCGGCATCGCTCATCAACAGCGCCTGCGCGTCAGTGTTGATGGCGATGAACTCGACACCCTTGAGACCGACCTCGATCATCCGGTTGATGGCATTGACACCACCGCCGCCGACACCGATGACTTTGATGACTGCGAGGTAGTTCTGCGGTGCTGCCACGTCGAAGGCCTCTCGCCTCGAGTTACGGGTCGTCGGAACGCGGGGAGCGACGTGCTTCGCGAACCGGCGACTGATGCCGAATGGGACGGTCCGTAGCGCCGACCCGAACCCTAACCCTGAAGTTTAGGGTTACCAGTGTGTCTGTTCCTTGAAGTCTTCTGAACAGGACACTAAGTCGACAAGTGGCGCACGTTCAACGAACACGCCGAACCTCCCGTTTTTCTTTTCACCCTATGTGATCAGCCGTGTCGCTGCCCAACCAGGGTGCTGGCCTGCGCAGATGTGCGTCAACTTCCCGCTGACACAGGGGCGGTGGGAACGCTGACGTCGAAGTACCGCGCATCCGGCGAGGCTTTCATGAGAGCGGTGAGTGTGCGAGCCTTCGCCGCACCCTTCTCGCCACTTCCCCAGGCGACGGTCCGGCCGTCACCCAACTCCAGCGAGATGTCGTCGTAGGAACGGACCTTGACGACCTCGGTGGACCGTGCGACGGCGGCCGGAATGGCACGGGCGACCCGCACCGCCTCCCGCACCAGACGGTCCTCGCCGAAGCGGCGCAGGCTCGCCGCGGCGGAGCTCGACCGGGACACCGTCAATTCCAGTGTGGGGATGCCTTTCGGGCGCTCCGAAACCGTAGCGAAACGGACGCCTTCATCGTCCACTTCGACGAAGTTTCCGCCCTTTTCGACAATCAGAACCGGAGTACGCTCCACCACTTTCAGGCCGATTCCATGCGGCCAGGCACGGACCACATCAACCTCGTCAATTCTGGGCAATTTCCGGCGCAGACGTGCCTCAATCGCAGTACTGTCGACGGAAATCAGCGGTACCCCGACGGGGACGTCGGCGGCCTCACGGACCTGTTCGGGCGTCAGCACCCGGGTCCCGGAGACGGACACCCGCTCGACGCGCAGCCATTGGGAGCCGTACAGGGCCCAGACCGCGCCCGCGCCGAGGAGCGCGAGCACGACGGTAAGGATGATGATCGTACGAGGACGCGGCAGCCTCAACCGCCGCCGGACGAGGGGCGGGTCGGACGACTCCTGCTGGCGTTCACCGCGCTCGGCGGTCGTCGGTCCGGCCACGCTCCCTGCCTTCCGTCATACGGGTCCTAGCGGCGGTGCGAGGCGATCGCCTCGTACACCATGCCGACGAGCAGGTCGTCGGCGTCCCGGCGGCCGAACTCGCTTGCGGCGCGGGACATCTCGTACAGCCGGTGCGGGTCGGCGAGCACGGGCAGGACATTCTGCTGCACCCACTCGGGCGTGAGTTCCGCGTCGTCGACCAGCAGTCCGCCGCCGGCCTTGACCACCGGCTGGGCGTTGAGCCGCTGTTCGCCGTTGCCGATGGGCAGCGGGACATAGGCGGCCGGGAGCCCGACGGCGGAGAGTTCGGCGACGGTCATCGCGCCCGCACGGCAGAGCATCATGTCGGCCGCGGCGTACGCGAGGTCCATCCGGTCCAGGTAACTTACCGGGATGTAGGGGGGCATTCCCGGCATCTGCTGCACGTGTGGCAGTTCGTTCTTCGGGCCGACCGCGTGCAGGATCTGGATACCGGCCCGCTGCAGCCAGGGCGCGACCTGCTGGACGACCTCGTTGAGGCGGCGGGCGCCCTGCGAGCCGCCGGAGACCAGCAGCGTCGGCAGGTTCGGGTCGAGCCCGAACGCGGCGCGGGCCTCGGGGCGGACGGCGGCCCGGTCGAGGGTGGCGATGGTCCGGCGCAGCGGGATGCCGATGTAGCGGGAGTTGCGCAGCTTGCTGTCGGGAGTGGAGACGGCGACCTGGGCGGCGTACCGCGAACCGATCTTGTTGGCCAGGCCCGGGCGGGCGTTGGCCTCGTGGATGACGATCGGCACACCGAGGCGCTTGGCGGCGAGGTAGCCGGGCAGGGCGACATAGCCGCCGAAGCCGACGACGGCGTCCGCCTTGGTGCGCTCCAGGATCTGCTCGGTCGCCTTGATCGTGCCGCGCAGCCGGCCCGGGACGGTGATCAGCTCGGGCGTGGGCTTGCGCGGCAGGGGTACGGCGGGGATCAGCGCGAGCTCATAGCCCCGCTGCGGTACGAGCGTGGTCTCCAGGCCGCGCTCCGTGCCCAGGGCCGTGATCCCCACGGTCGGGTCCTGCCTGCGCAGGGCGTCCGCGAGGGCGAGCGCGGGCTCGATGTGGCCGGCGGTCCCCCCACCGGCGAGTACGACATGCACCGAAATTCACCGCTCTCCGGACGAGCGCGCCGCCGAGGCACGCCGTCGCATCGTGTTCCATCTCCGAGGCGCCCGGCCGGAACCGGCGCCTCCCGCACGCTTTCTACCAAAGCGGGGTTGCCGCATGGAAAGCGCCGCCCGCGCAGCGGGCTCGTCGCGCGCGAAGGCGATCAGCAACCCGATGGCGAACATGGTCGGCAGCAGGGCGGATCCCCCGTAGGAGAACAGCGGGAGGGGGACGCCGGCGATCGGCAGCAGGCCGAGCACCGCACCGATGTTGATCACCGCTTGCGCGGTGATCCAGGTGGTCACACCTCCCGCGGCGTACCTCACGAAGGGTTCCTCCGTACGTCCGGCCACGCGGATACCCGCATAGCCTAGAGCCGCGAAGAGAGCGAGGACCGACAGCGTCCCCGCCAGGCCCAGTTCCTCACCGGTGACGGCGAAGATGAAGTCGGTGTGGGCTTCGGGGAGTTGACCCCATTTCTCCACACTCGCCCCCAGCCCGGAACCGAAAATTCCGCCGGATGCGAGGGCGTAGATGCCGTGCACGGCCTGCCAGCAGTCGACGGGGCCGGCCTGGGGCTCGGTGGCGCCGAGGCACTGCAGGCGGGCCATGCGGTTCTCGCTGCTCTTGATCAGGAACACGCCGATCACGCCGGCGAACGACAGCACGCCCACGAACAGCCGGGTCGGCGCCCCCGCGAGCCACAGCAGGCCGAAAAGGATCGCCGACAGGATGATCGCGGTGCCCATGTCGCCGCCGAGCATGATCAGTCCGAGCAGCATGAAGGCGACCGGCACGAGCGGCACCAGCATGTGCTTCCACTGCGTCAGCAGCTTCTTGTCCTGCTTGCGGGCGATCAGGTCGGCCCCCCACAGCACCAGCGCCAGCTTGCCGAACTCGCTGGGCTGGATCTGGAAGGAGCCGCCGAGGGCGATCCAGTTCTGGTTGCCGTTGACCGCGACTCCTATCCCGGGCACCTGCACCAGCGCCATCAGGAAGACGGCGGCGGCGAGGATCGGGTAGGCGAGCGCGCGGTGCAGCTTCACGGGCATCCGGGAGGCGGCGAGCAGCAGCCCCGTGCCGATCGCCGCGGCCAGGAGCTGCTTGCGGAAGAAGTACGACCCCGGCAGCGACATCTGCAGCGCGGTGATCTGCGAGGCCGAGTAGACCATCACCAGACCGAGCACGGTGATCAGCAGGCTGCCGCCGAGGATGAGGTAGTACGCGGTCAGCGGCCGGTCCCACGCCCGGTTCACGCGCGCGTACAGCTGTCGTACGGGGTTGTCGCGCGACGGCCGGGGCGGTGCGGGGCGCCGGACGGCCCGCTGCACGGGAGGCCGTCCCGTACGGCTATCGGGCATCAGAGCTCACCGCCCCGCCGTGCGGGTACGTACTGGCCGGCCACATCCGAGTCACGTGTCCCTCCAAGGGTCCCGAAGTACCCGCAGTGGCCGAGACCCGGCGTCAGGCGCCCGCGCCGAGTTCGCGAACCGCCTCCGCGAACACGTCACCGCGCTGGTTGTAGTTGGTGAACATGTCCATCGAGGCACAGGCCGGGGCAAGGAGCACCGTGTCGCCGGGCCGTGCGAGCCGCTTCGCCTCCTGGACCGCCGCGAGCATCGCCCCAGTGTCGGTCCGGTCGAGGTCGACGACGGGTACTTCCGGCGCGTGTCGCGCGAGGGCTTCACGGATCAGGCCACGATCGGCGCCGATGAGCACGGCCGCGCGCAGCCGCTTCGCCGACTTGGCGACCAGCTCCTCGAAGACGGCGCCCTTGGCGAGGCCGCCCGCGATCCAGACGATGGACTCGTACGCGGCCAACGACGCTTCCGCCGCGTGGGTGTTGGTCGCCTTGGAGTCGTCGACGTACGCGACCCCGTCCAGGTCCGCCACGTGCGCGATCCGGTGGGCGTCCGGGGTGAAGGCCCGCAGACCGTCCCGTACGGCCTTGGGGGGCACCCCGTAGGCCCGGGCGAGGGCCGCCGCCGCGAGGGCGTTGGCGATGTTGTGCGGGGCCGGCGGGTTGACGTCGGAGACCTCGGCGAGTTCCTGGGCGTTCTTCTGCCGGTTCTCGACGAAGGCGCGGTCGACCAGGATGCCCTCCACGACCCCGAGTTGGGACGGGCCCGGGGTGCCCAGGGTGAAGCCGATGGCCCGGCAGCCCTCCTCGACGTCGGCCTCGCGCACCAGGTCCTCGGTGGCCTTGTCGGCGACGTTGTAGACGCAGGCGACGCGGTTGCCCTCGTAGATACGGCCCTTGTCCCTGGCGTACGCCTCCATGGAGCCGTGCCAGTCGAGGTGGTCGGGCGCGATGTTCAGCACGGCCGCCGAGTGGGCGCGCAGCGAGGGCGCCCAGTGGAGCTGGTAGCTGGACAACTCCACGGCCAGGACGTCGTACTGCTCCTCGCCGAGCACCGCGTCGAGCAGCGAGACGCCGATGTTGCCGACGGCCGCCGTGCGCAGGCCCGCCGCGTCGAGGATGGAGGCGAGCATCTGGACGGTCGTGGTCTTGCCGTTGGTGCCGGTGACCGCGAGCCAGGGGGCGGCTTCGGGGCCACGCAGCCGCCAGGCCAGTTCCACGTCGCCCCAGACCGGGACGCCCGCTTCGTGAGCCGCCGCGAACAGCGGCTTGTCGGGCTTCCAGCCGGGCGCGGTGACGATCAGTTCGGTGCCTTCGGGCAGGGTCGCCCCATCACCGAGGCGCACGGAGACACCCAGCGCCTCGAGCTCCTCGGCCTGGGCACGCGCGCGTGCGTCGTCGCCGTCGTTGACGACGGTGACCTTCGCGCCGAGGCCGTGCAGCACCTTGGCCGCCGGGATCCCGGAGACGCCGAGCCCGGCGACGGTGACGTTCTTCCCCTGCCAGTCGGTCACTTGTCCGCTGCCCATCCCGCGTAGAAGAGGCCCAGTCCGACGATCACACAGATGCCCTGGATGATCCAGAAGCGGACCACCACAAGGACTTCGGACCAGCCCTTGAGTTCGAAGTGGTGCTGGAGTGGCGCCATTCGGAAGACGCGCTTCCCGGTGAGCCGGAAGGAGCCGACCTGGATGACCACCGACATGGTGATCAGCACGAACAGGCCACCGAGGATGGCGAGCAGCAGCTCGGTGCGGGAGCAGATCGCCAGACCCGCGAGCGCGCCACCGAGGGCCAGCGAACCGGTGTCGCCCATGAAGATCTTGGCGGGCGACGTGTTCCACCACAGGAAGCCGAGGCAGGCGCCCATCAGCGCGGAGGAGACGACGGCGAGGTCCAGGGGATCCCGCACCTCGTAACAGGCGTTGGGGTTGGGCAGGATCTGCGCGTTGGCGCAGGACTCCTGGAACTGCCAGACACCGATGAACGTGTACGCGCCGAAGACGAGCACGGAGGCGCCGGTGGCGAGGCCGTCCAGACCGTCGGTCAGGTTCACGCCGTTCGACATGGCGAGGATCATGAACAGCGCCCAGACGACGAACAGCACCGGGCCGATCGACCAGCCGAAGTCCTGCACGAAGGAGATCTTGGTGGACGCCGGGGTGTTGCCGCGGTTGTCCGCGAACTGCAGCGAGAGCACCGCGAAGGCGATACCGCCGAACAGCTGGCCGGCCATCTTGGCCTTGGCCCGCAGACCCAGCGAACGACGCTTGACGATCTTGATGTAGTCGTCCAGGAAGCCGACCAGGCCCATGCCGGCCATCAGACCGAGGACCAGCACACCCGAGAACGTCGGCGGCTTGCCGGTGATCAGCTTGGAGAGGAAGTACGCGGCCACCGTCGCCAGGATGAAGGCGATACCACCCATGGTCGGCGTACCGCGCTTGGCGTGGTGCTCGCGCGGGCCGTCGTCACGGATGTACTGGCCGTAGCCCTTGCGGGCCAGCAGCTTGATCAGCAGCGGGGTGCCGATCAGGGTCAGGAAGAGACCAATGACTCCTGAGAACAGGATCTGATTCATCATCGGGCGGCAACCTCACCCTCGGCACCGCCCGCGAGCAGCGCCTCGGCGACGCTCTCCAGACCGACCGAACGGGACGCCTTCACGAGGACGACGTCCCCCGGGCGCAACTCGCTGCGCAACAGGTCGACCGCCGCCTGTGCGTCGGACACGTGCACCGACTCCTCACCCCACGAACCCTCGTTATATGCGCCCAGTTGCAGCCAGGACGCTTCCCTGCCCCCGACCGCGACGAGCTTGCCGACATTGAGCCGGACGGCGAGCCGTCCGACCGCGTCGTGCTCGGCGAGCGCCTCGTCCCCGAGCTCGGCCATCTTGCCGAGCACCGCCCAGGTCCGCCGCCCCTGGCCCATGGCCGCCAGCGCCCTGAGGGCGGCCCGCATGGACTCGGGGTTCGCGTTGTAGGCGTCGTTGACGACGGTCACGCCGTCCGGGCGCTCAGTGACCTCCATACGCCAGCGGGAGAGGGAGCCCGCCTCGGAGAGCGCGGTGGCGATCTCACTTGCGGACATGCCCAGCTCATGGGCGACGGCGGCCGCGGCGAGCGCGTTCGACACGTGGTGCTCACCGTACAGGCGCATGGTCACATCGCTTGCACCGGAGGGTGTGTGGAGAGTGAAAGCAGGCTGTCCGCTGTCCGTGAGTCTCACGTTCTCGGCGCGTACGTCCGCTTCGCCTGACTCTCCGAAAAGGATCACCTTCGCCTTCGTACGGGTCGCCATGGCCCGTACGAAGGGATCGTCGGCGTTGAGGATCGCGGCGCCGCCGTCCTCTGCCGACGGCAGGCCCTCGACGAGCTCGCCCTTGGCCTGCGCGATCTGCTCGCGGCCGCCGAACTCGCCGATGTGGGCGGTGCCGACGTTGAGGACGAGGCCGATCCTCGGGGGCGTCAGGTCGGCGAGGTAGCGGATGTGGCCGATCCCGCGGGCGCCCATCTCCAGGACGAGGAACCTCGTCTCCTCGGTGGCGCTGAGGGCGGTGAGCGGCAGCCCGATCTCGTTGTTGAGCGAGCCCGGCGTCCACACAGTGGGCGCCTTGCGCTGGAGCACCTGGGCGATCAGGTCCTTGGTGCTGGTCTTGCCCGCCGAGCCGGTCAGGGCGACGAGGGTGGCGCCGAGTCGTCGTACGACATGACGGGCGAGGGCGCCGAGTGCCGTCTGGACGTCCTCCACGACGATGGCGGGTACGCCGACGGGGCGGCACGCCAGAACGGCGGCGGCGCCCGCTTCGACGACCGCGGCGGCGTAGTCGTGGCCGTCCACGCGCTCCCCGACGAAGGCGACGAAGAGGCTGCCCGGCCCCACTTCACGGGAGTCCCGGACGACGGATCCGGTGACCTCCACGGTCGGATCCGGTATGTCGTGCGTCTGCCCGCCGACGACTTCTGCGATCTCGGCGAGAGAGAGGGCGATCACAAGTTCATCCCTGGGTCTTCTGGATAGCTTCGCGAAGCACCTGGCGGTCGTCGAAGGGACGGACCACTCCGGCGATGTCCTGGCCCTGCTCATGGCCCTTGCCCGCGACCAGCACGGTGTCACCGGGCTCGGCGCGGGCGACGGCCGCGGCGATCGCGGCGGCCCGGTCCTCGAAGACCTGGACCTCGCCACGCTCGTGTGCCGGCACGGACGCCGCGCCCTGGAGCATGGTTGCGAGGATCGCGAGGGGGTCCTCGGAGCGCGGGTTGTCGGAGGTCAGTACGGCGGTGTCGGCGAGCCTGGCCGCGGCGGCGCCCATCGGCTCGCGCTTGGTCACGTCCCGGTCCCCGCCGCACCCGAGCACCACGTGCAGCCTGCCTTCGGTGACCTTGCGCAGCGCCCTGAGCACCGATTCGACGGCGTCGGTCTTGTGGGCGTAGTCCACCACCGCGAGATACGGCTGTCCGGCGTCCACGCGCTCGAGGCGGCCCGGCACGCCGGGTACGGCGGCGATGCCGTCGGCGGCGTCCTGGGGGTCGAGGCCGGCGGCGGCCAGGGCGGTGATGGCGGCGAGGGCGTTCGCCACGTTGAAGGGGCCCGGCAGCGGGGCCTTGGCGCCGATGCGCTCGCCCTTGGGGCCGATGACGGTGAACGTGGAGTCCAGCTGGCCGACCTCGACGTCCTCGGCGCGCCAGTCGGCGTCGGGGTGCCCCTCGGCGGAGTAGGTGACGACCGGGACGGTGGCCTCCTTGGCGAGGCGGCGGCCGTACTCGTCGTCGACGTTGACCACGCCGAGTTTGCTGCGTTTCGGTGTGAACAGCTGCGCCTTGGCCCCGAAGTAGTCCTCCATGTCGGAGTGGAACTCCATGTGTTCCGGGCTGAGGTTGGTGAAGACGGCGATGTCGAAGACGCAGCCGTCGACGCGGCCGAGCACGAGCGCGTGGCTGGAGACCTCCATGGCGACCGCCTCGACGCCGCGTTCGCGCATCACGGCGAACAGGGCCTGCAGGTCGGTGGCTTCCGGCGTGGTGCGCTCGGACTTGATGCGCTCGTCCCCGATGCGCATCTCGACCGTGCCGATCAGACCGGTGGAGCGGGTGCTCCTGAGGCCGCCCTCGACGAGGTAGGCGGTGGTGGTCTTGCCGGAGGTGCCGGTGATGCCGATCTGCAGCAGATCGTGGCCGGGGTGGCCGTAGATCGTGGTCGCGAGTTCGCCCATCCGGCCGCGCGGGTCCTCGACGACCAGGACCGGCAGGCCGGTCGCGGCGGCGCGCTCGGCGCCGCTCGGGTCGGTCAGCACGGCGGCCGCGCCGAGACCGGCGGCCTGCGTGACGAAGTCGGCGCCGTGCAGGCGGGCGCCCGGGAGGGCGGCGTACAGGTCGCCGGGTCGGACGGCGCGCGAGTCATGGGTGATGCCCGTGACCTCGGCGGAGCCGTCGGTGCGTTCCGGCGCGGTGACACCCAGCTGATCGGCGAGTTCCGCGAGGGGTGTGGCGGAGACCTGCGCCGGCCTGGGCGGCCCGGGATATGTCACGGGATGCCCCTTCTGGGTGGTTTGGGACTGATCAGCGTGTGGCACGGCGGTGAGCGTACCGGGCGTACCGGCTTCGGAGCTAAAAAGGGGCCCGCGCATAGCGCGGTCCGGCAAGGGTGGTGGTGGGTGACGGGCGGGCGAGGGGCGGGGCGCGCCCTGGTTCCCGGAGTCGGGAGTGATCGTTGTCACGAGGTGGTTCCTGGCTGCTCGGTGCTGATCAGGGTGGTCTCAGTGGTCAGGGTCTGTAGCTGACCGGGAGCTTCGCGGCCTTGGCTCCGGTCGGCGGGACCTGGAGGGTCTTCAGCGCGAACTCCATGACCTTCTTGTAGATGGGTCCGCAGATCTGGCCGCCGAAGTAGTTGCCGGCGGTGGCGTTCTGGATCGCGCAGTAGACCGTGACGCGGGGCTTGTCGGCGGGCGCGAAGCCGGCGAACGACGAGGTGTAGCCGCGGTACCTGCCGGTGGCCGGATCCACGCGGTTCGCCGTGCCCGTCTTGCCCGCGACCCGGTAGCCGGGGATGCGTGCCTTGGTGCCGGTGCCCTCTCTGTCGTCCACGACCGACTCCAGCATCTGGGCGAGGGTCTTGGCCGTCTTGGCGCTGATCACCCTGGTCTTCTTGGGCTTCGGGGCGGGAGTGAACTGCCCGTCGGGTCCCTCGGTGCCGCGCACGAGCGTGGGTTCGACGCGGACGCCGCCGTTGGCGACCGTCGAGTAGACGGAGGCAGCCTGCATCGCGTTGATGGACACGCCCTGGCCGAAAGGAATCGTGTACTGCTGCGAGGTCGACCAGGTGCCCGGGGCGGCGAGGATGCCCGGGGTCTCGCCCGGGTAGCCGAGCCCGGTGTAGCTGCCGAAGCCGAACTTGCGCAGGTAGTCGTAGAGGATCCGGTTGGACTGCTTCTGCGTCTTGCCCAGTTGGCCGGTGGCCAGGATGGTGCCGATGTTGCTGGACTTGGCGAGCACGCCGTTGAGCGTCAGGTACCAGGTCGGATGGTCGATGTCGTCCTTGAAGAGCCGGTCCCCGCGGTGCAGCCGGTTGGGCACGACGACGAACGTGCCGGGCGTGGCGACCCCCTCCTCCAGTACGGCGGCCATCGAGATGACCTTCGCGGTGGAGCCGGGCTCATAGGCGTCCTGGACGGCCGCGTTGCCCAGGTTGGCCGCGCTTGCCTCGGAGAGATCGTTCGGGTCGAAGCCGGGCGAGTTGGCCATCGCGAGGATCTCGCCGGTCTGGGTGTCCTGGACGATCACATAGCCGCGGTCGGCCTTGGACTTCGCGACCTGCTCGCTGATCGCGTTCTGCGCGGCCCATTGGATGTCGCGGTCGATGGTGAGCTCGACGTCGCTGCCGGGCACGGCCGGGGTCTCGGTGGAGCCGACGGTGGGCACCTGGCGGCCGCCGGACTGGGCGTAGCGGATCTCGCCGTCCTTGCCGGACAGCTCCTTGTTCAGCTGCTGCTCGATGCCACCGCCGCCCTTGCCGTCGGAGTTGACCCAGCCCAGTATCCCGGCGGCGAGGTCGCCGTTCGGGTACACGCGCTTGCTGCTGGCGACCGAGAGGACGCCCGCGAGGACGTTGACCGTGCTCTTGTCCTTCTCCGCCTTGGTGGTCAGCGCGTTCTTCAGGTCCTTGATCTGCTTCCAGACCTGGGGGGTCTGCCGGCTCGCCAGCAGGGTGTAGCGCAGGTTCTTGTTCTCCGGCCGGAGCTTGCGGACGATCGCTGCCTGGTCCTGGTTGAGGATCGGCGCGAGGAGGGCGGCCGCCTGCTCGGGGCCGTCGTCGATCTTCAGCTGCTCGCGGCTGAAGAGCGTGGGGTCGGCCGTGATGTCGTACGCGTCGACGCTGGTCGCCAGCGCCACGCCGTTGCGGTCGGTGATGCCGCCGCGCTCGGCGGCCAGGGTGTAGCCGACGTACCGGTTCTTCTCGGCCTTGGCGGCGTATGTGCTCGCGTCGACGCCCTGCACCTGGAGCAGCCGTACGACGAAGGCGAGCAGGACGAGGGTCAGGGCCAGGCTGACCATGCGCAGCCGGGGGCGGGGACTGCCGAGCCGGATGAGGCGGACGGGCCTGCGGGGCGGTGCCGGGCGGCGGGCCGGGCGGGAGCCGGGGCCCGGGCGCCGCTGGGCGCCGCCGGAACGGGCGGGCTTCGCGGGTCCGGGCACGCGACGGCGCGGCGCTTCCCTGTCGGACACTTCCGTCACCTGCCGGGGGTCGGATACGTGGAGAACTGGGGGGACTGCGCGAACGGGGTGGACTGCTGGGCGGGCGGCGCGTACTGCGGCGCGGTCGGGGTGGCCTCGGGCAGCGGCGTGGCGGACATCGGGCTGGGCGCCGCGCCGGCCGTGGGCACCGCGGGCTCGTCGACGAGGGTCTCGGGGGCGAGGATCAGGGGGGTGTACGCGGAGGTCCGGTCGGCCGGTGCGGGGCTGGGGACGCCCATGACCGTGCCGTCCGGGTTGAGGAAGGCGGGGTCGCCGCCGGGGACCATGCCGAGTTCGCGGGCGCGGCGCTGCAGGGCGTCGGGGGCGGAGTAGGCGTCGATGTCGCGCTGGAGCGACTGCTCCTCGTCGGTGAAGGCCTTCGTGTCCCTCTTCAGGTCGTCGAGCTTGAACGCGCCCTCGCTGAGGGCGGAGTTCAGCACGAGGAGCCCGATGAGGCCGCCGCCGAGAAGGAGGACGACCAGGAGGACGAAGGGGGCGCGGGCGGCCCGCGCGCGCCCTGCGGGAATGAGTCGCGCGAGCCGGGCGGCCCGCCCCCTCAGTTCGGGTTTCCTGACGTCCCTCATTCGATGGACTCCCTGATGCGCTCGGCCCCGCGCAGGCGCGCAGGTGCCGCGCGCCTGTTCTCGGCGACCTCTTCCTCGGTGGGAAGTTCGGCACCACGCGTCAGCAGCTTGAGCCGCGGCTGGTACTGCTCGGGGACGACGGGCAGTCCGGGCGGGGCGGTGTTGGCGGCGCCGGCCGCGAACACCTGCTTGACCAGCCGGTCCTCCAGCGAGTGGTACGACAGCACGGCGATTCTCCCGCCGACGGCGAGGGCCTCCACGGCGGCCGGGATCGCCCGCTCCAGGACGGAGAGCTCGCCGTTGACCTCGATGCGCAGCGCCTGGAAGGTGCGCTTGGCCGGATTGCCGCCGGTGCGCTTGGCGGCCTGCGGCAGCGCGTCCCGGATCAGCTCCACGAGCCGCGCGCTGTTGCTGAACGGCTCCTTCTCCCGCTCGCGCACGATCGCGCCCACGATCCGCTTGGCCTGCTTCTCCTCGCCGTACGCGCGCAGGATCCGGACCAGCTCGCCGGCCGGGTAGGTGTTGAGGACCTCGGCGGCACTGACGCCGGTCGTCTGGTCCATGCGCATGTCGAGGGGGGCGTCCTGGGCGTAGGCGAAGCCGCGGTCGGCCTCGTCGAGCTGCATGGAGGAGACGCCGAGGTCGAACAGAACGCCTTGCACGCGCGCGATGCCGAGCCGCTCCAGGACGTCCGGGAGCTCGTCGTAGACGGCGTGCACGAGGGTCGCGCGCTCGCCGTACGGCGCGAGCCGCTCGCCGGACAGGCGCAGGGCCTCCTTGTCCCGGTCGAGGGCGACGAGCCGGGCCTCGGGGAACTGCTGGAGCAGGGCCTCGCTGTGGCCGCCGAGCCCGAGCGTGCAGTCGACGACCACCGCTCCGGGCCGCTCGAGGGCGGGGGCCAACAGGTCCAGGCACCGCTGGAGCATCACCGGGACATGTCGACTCTGGCTCAAGGGGCCCTCTCAGATCCGGCGGGGCCGTACGCACCGCCGGGTCCCCGCCCGCTCGTGAAGGGGAGGCCTGCCGGCGCCGAGAGCGTCAGCCGACCGGGAGCGGGAGGAGGCCGAGCCGTACGTGCGCGCCGCGCACGCGGGGAGATCTCCGGAAAATCGCCGGGGTCTCCGGGAAAATCAGTCCAGCAGGGAGAGCCGCCCCTCCCGCTTCGCGTCACTTTAGTCCACCGTGTCGCGCGGTCAATCAACCGGCCTGCGCGTCGCCGATTCGGGTTCGGACGAAGCCGCGAGGTGCCCCGAATCGCTCGTATGGGCGCACTCACGCCACCCCTGTGGGTTAGCTCACAACAAGGCCTGATGACGTTCTTTGTCCCCTCTCACAACGGGACCGCTCGGGGCGTGACCAGTACCGTCATGGGTATGACGACTTCTGCATCGGTTCCCGCTGGTCCGGACAGTGCGATAGCCCGCCGCGGCACGGTCACCGACCGTCTCGTCGAGGCGAACGAGCGCTATGCGGACGCCTTCACCGACCCCGGCATGGACGCCCGGCCCGTACTGCACGTCGCCGTCGTCGCCTGCATGGACGCCCGCCTCGACCTGCACGCGGCGCTCGGTCTGGAACTCGGCGACTGCCACACCATCCGCAACGCCGGGGGCGTCGTCACCGACGACGTGATCCGCTCGCTCACCATCAGCCAGCGCAAGCTCGGCACCCGCAGCATCGTCCTGATCCACCACACCGGCTGCGGCCTGGAGTCCCTCACCGAGGACTTCCGCACCGAACTGGAGCTGGAGGTCGGCCAGCGTCCCGCCTGGGCCGTGGAGTCCTTCCGGGACGTCGACCAGGACGTACGGCAGTCGATGCAGCGCGTGCGCACCTCGCCGTTCCTGCTGCACACCGACGACGTGCGGGGCTTCGTCTTCGACGTGCGGACGGGTCTGCTGCGCGAGATCGACCCCGCGTGACGCTCCGCCGCAGCTGTCGTTTCACTGTCAATTCCGGCTCCGGGGTACACAAAAGCCCCTAACCCCTGACATATCGCGGACAGTTGTCCACAGTCGAGTGACACGAATCGGTAACGGCAGCAAGAATGCGAGTGTGGCAACACGCGGAACGTTTCACGCGTGGTGCCCGTGTTCAAGGGGTGGGCCGGTCCGCATCGCGTCGGCCCGGAAAGAACGGGCCGAGGAGGGCCGGGTGACGACCTATGACGATCGAGCGAGCCTCACTGATCTGACCGCCACTGTGGAGCGTGTCCGCAGTTCGGTGGAAGGAGTGATCGAGGGCAAGCCCGAGGTCGTACGGCTTTCGCTGACCGTACTGCTCGCCGAGGGACATCTTCTGATCGAGGACGTTCCCGGCGTGGGCAAGACCATGCTGGCCAAGGCGCTGGCGCGGTCCATCGACTGTTCGGTCCGGCGTATCCAGTTCACGCCCGACCTGCTGCCGTCCGACATCACGGGCGTGTCGATCTGGGACCAGCAGCGCAAGGACTTCGAGTTCAAGCCCGGCGCGATCTTCGCCCAGATCGTGATCGGCGACGAGATCAACCGCGCGTCTCCGAAGACGCAGTCCGCGCTCCTGGAGTCCATGGAGGAGCGCCAGGTCACCATCGACGGGCAGACCTACGAGCTGCCGAGCCCCTTCATGGTGGTGGCCACGCAGAACCCGGTGGAGATGGAGGGCACCTACCCGCTGCCCGAGGCCCAGCGCGACCGCTTCATGGCCCGTGTCTCCGTCGGCTATCCCAGCGTGGAGGCCGAGCTGCAGATGCTGGACGTGCACGGCGGCGTCTCGCCGCTGGAGGACCTGCAGCCGGTGGCGCACGCGCACGACATCGTGAAGCTGATCGACGCCGTGCGCGGTGTCCATGTCGCCGAGCCGGTCCGCCGGTACGCGGTGGAGCTGGTCGCCGCCACCCGCACCCACCCCGACCTCAGACTCGGCGCCTCCCCGCGCGCGACGCTGCACCTGCTGCGCGCGGCGAAGGCGTCCGCCGCCCTGAGCGGCCGGGAGTACGCGCTGCCGGACGACGTGCAGGCCCTCGCCGTGGCCGTCCTGGCCCACCGCCTGCTGCCCACCGCACAGGCCCAGCTGAACCGCCGTACGTCCGAGCAGGTCGTCCAGGAGATCCTGCAGCGCACGCCGGTGCCCGCCGCGCCGCACCAGCAGAGCGGCTTCGGGAGCCTCGGCCGGGGCCCCGCGGCATACGGCCAGCAGCCGCCGCGGAGGCTCGGATGACCTCCGGCAGTACCGGCCAGGCGGAGGCGGACCACGGCGAGAAGGGCGGGGTCCGCACCGCACTGGCCGGTCTGACCACGCGTGGCCGCTCGTTCCTGGCCGCCGGCGTCGCGGCCGCCGTCTGCGCCTACGTCCTCGGCCAGAGCGACCTGCTGCGCGTCGGGCTGCTGCTCGCCGTGCTGCCGCTGGTCTGCGCGACCGTGCTGTACCGCACCCGCTACCGGGTCGCGGGCAGCCGCCGGCTCTCCCCCGCGCGCGTACCCGCGGGCAGCGAGGCCCGCGTCCATCTGCGGATGGACAACGTCTCCCGGCTGCCCACGGGCCTGCTGATGCTCCAGGACCGGGTGCCCTACGTGCTCGGCCCGCGCCCCCGTTTCGTGCTGGACCGGGTGGAGCCGGGGGGCCGCCGCGAGGTGTCCTACCGGGTCCGTTCCGACCTGCGCGGCCGCTATCCGCTGGGCCCGCTGCAGCTGCGCCTGAGCGACCCGTTCGGCATGTGCGAGCTGACCCGGTCCTTCTCGACGTACGACACGCTGACGGTCATCCCGCGCGTGGAGCCGCTGCCGCCGGTCCGCTTCAGCGGCGAGGCGAAGGGGTACGGCGACGGGCGGCAGCGCTCGCTCGCGCTGGCCGGCGAGGACGACGTGATCCCGCGCGGGTACCGCTACGGCGACGACCTGCGCCGCGTGCACTGGCGCTCCACCGCCCGCTACGGCGAGCTGATGGTGCGCCGCGAGGAGCAGCCGCAGCGATCGCGCTGCACGGTGCTGCTGGACACCCGGGGCCCGGCCTTCCAGGGCGCGGGCCCGGACTCGGCCTTCGAGTGGGCCGTCTCGGGGGCGGCGTCCGTGCTGGTCCACATGCTGGAGCGGGGCTTCTCCGTCCGGCTGCTCACCGACACAGGCACCTCGGTGCCCGGCGAGGGCGCCGACGGGTTCGCGGGCGCGAGCCAGGAGTCGGCGGACGCGGCCGGCCTGATGATGGACACCCTCGCGGTGATCGACCACTCCGACGGTACGGGTCTGTCGCGGGCGTACGACCTGCTGCGCGGCGGCAACGAAGGGTTGCTGGTCGCCTTCTTCGGCGACCTCGACGAGGAGCAGGCGGCGGTGGCCGCCAAGATGCGCCAGCGCAGCGGGGGCGCGGTGGCGTTCGTGCTGGACAGCGGGGCCTGGGCGCGGGAACCGAGTGATGTGGCCGGTCCGTTGGACAGGAGCGAGGAGCGGCTGCGGATGCTGCGGGAGGCGGGCTGGACGGCCCTGAGCGTGCCGCGGGGCGCTTCGCTGAACGAGCTGTGGCGCCAGGCGGACCGGGCTCGTACGGACGCCGCCGCGACCAGCGGCGCACGGGGTGAGGGGGGACCCGCATGAGCGGGCGGACACGGATGGCACTGAGCGCCGCGGCGGCCACTCTGATGGCGTCGTGCGCCCTGCTGCCGCTGGTCTCCCCGGTCAGCTGGCTCATCCAGGCGATCTTCCTGCTGTCGATCCAGACCGGTGTCGGCATGGCGACCCGACGGGTGCCGCTGGCCCGGCCGGTGACGGTGGCGGCGCAGGCTCTCGTCGCGCTGATGCTGCTGACGCTGACCTTCGCCAACAAGCAGGCGATCCTCGGAGTGATCCCCGGGCCGGAGGCCTTCAGCCACTTCGCCGAGCTGTTGCGGGCCGGCGCGGACGACGTCAGCCGGTACTCGATCCCGGCTCCGCTGTCCGACGGCATCCGGCTGATGCTCATCGGCGGTGTCCTGATCATCGGCCTCGCGGTCGACACCCTCGCGGTGACCTTCCGCAGCGCGGCACCGGCCGGGCTGCCGCTGCTGGCGCTGTACTCCGTGGCCGCGGGGCTGGCCGACGGCGCCGGGGACTGGCTGTGGTTCCTGGTCGCCGCCGCGGGCTATCTGATGCTGCTGCTGGCCGAGGGACGCGACCGGCTCTCGCAGTGGGGCCGGGTCTTCGGCGGGGCACCCCGGACGCCGGGCGGGGATCCGAGCGACGCGGTGGCGCCGGTCCGCACCGGACGGCGCATCGGCGTGGTCGCGCTGGGCATCGCCCTGGTGGTGCCGCTCGCCCTGCCCGCCATGAACGGCGGCCTGCTGGACGCGGCCGGGACGGGCGTGGGCTCGGGCAGCGGGAGCGGGGGGACGATCTCGGCGGTGAACCCGCTGGTGTCGCTGCGCGACAGCCTGAACGTGGACGAGGACCGCGAGGTCCTGTCCCTGAAGACCAACACGGACGACCTCTCCGACCTGTACCTGCGGATCGTCTCCCTGGACGACTTCGACGGCACCACCTGGCAGCCGAGGAAGCGCAGCATCCAGTCCGTGCCGGACCAGTTCCCCACGCCCATCGGCCTCGGCCCCGACGTCCGGCGCGCGCAGGTCGAGACGACGATCTCCGCCGCGGACTGGTACGCCCAGAACTGGCTGCCGATGCCCTACCCGCCGAGCGGCGTGGACATCAACGGCAAATGGCGCTACGAGCCGCTGGGCATGACCGTCGTAGGCGACCGCCGCCAGACCACGCGCGGGGTGACGTACACCGTGCGCAGCCTCGATGTGCAGCCGACGGCGGAGCAGCTCGCGAACGCCGGGGAGCCACCCGCCGCGCTGAAGCGCGAGTTCACCGACCTGCCCGACTCGCTGCCCGCGGTGGTCGCCAAGACAGCGCGCCAGGTCACCGAGGGCGCGACCAGCCACTACGAGCAGGCGGTGAAGCTGCAGGAGTACTTCGCCGTGACGGGCGGGTTCCAGTACGACACCAACGTCAAGGTCGGCACCGGCCGGCAGGCGATCGCCCGTTTCCTGAAGGACAAGCAGGGCTTCTGCGTCCACTTCTCCTTCGCCATGGCGGCGATGGCCCGCTCGCTGGACATACCGGCCAGGGTCGCGGTGGGCTTCGCGCCCGGAACCCCGCAGGGCGCGAGCTCGGTCTCGGTGGGGCTGAAGGACGCACACGCCTGGCCGGAGCTGTACTTCGAGGGCGTGGGCTGGACCCGCTTCGAGCCGACGCCGACCCGTGGCTCGGTTCCGTCGTACACGGTGTCGGACTCGCCCGGCTCCACGCTGCCGGACGTGACGCGGCCCTCGCAGTCGGCCAGCACGGGTCCCTCCGCCTCCCCGTCGACCAGCGAGAGCTGCGCCGGGCAGAAGCCGGAGCTGTGCGCGAGCGAGTCCCCGGAGGCCGCGGTGGTCCCCCGCGGCGACGGCCCGAGGTGGTACGTCGTCCTGGCATGGGTGCTGGGCGGGGCGGCGGCGCTGCTGATCCCGTTGGCGCCGTTGCTGTGGCGGCTGCGGACACGGGCCGTACGGCTGGGAGGGCACGGCCGCACCGAGGCGGACGTATCGCTGCACACGCTGGCGGTCTGGCAGGAACTGACGGACATCGCCTGGGACTTCGGCATCTCCCCGGACGACTCCCAGACCCCCCGCAAGACCGCGGCCCGCATCGTCCGCCTGGGTCGGCTCGACCCACCGGCCGCGGCCTCGGTCCATCGGGTCGCCGACGCGGTGGAGCAGGTCCTCTACGCCCCCGCTGCCCGTCCCGTGGCCGGCCTCGCGGAGGACGTCCGCCGCGTGCTCTCCGACCTCGAGTCCAAGGTCAGCCCGATGACCAACCTGCGCGCCCGGCTGGCGCCACGCTCCAGCGTGCGGGTGGTCTGGGCCCTGTCGGACTGGTGGATCGACGTGAAGCGACGCGCTGCCGCCGCTCGACCGACGTGGCGCAGGCCGTCGACGTCGGGGCAGCGGGGATGAGGAGTCACCGCCGGCGACGGGCTTGAGGGCTGCCGTCGGCGAGGGGCTTGGGGGCAAGCGCTGGGCGGGCGTGGCTCCGTAGGGCGTCAGGACGCTGGGACGCCGGATGGGCCTGCCCGGGCTCAAGGGGTGACCGTTGCCGTGCTTCAGGCGTGGCCTCCGGCCGGGGACGCCGGGTCGGAGGCACCGCGTCGGGGACTTGCCCGAGTCGGACCTCTCGGGAAGGCGGCCGCCGCCTCCGGGAGCGGGCATACATCAGGGGGTGACCACCCGTCCGGTGGTCACCCCCTGCGTACGTATGGGAGCTGCTCGTCGAGCTAATGGCCGCCCTGCTCGTCACGGCGGCGCTGCCAGCGTTCTTCGATGCGGTCCATCATGGAGCGCTTCTGCCGTTGCTGACGGCGGGCCTGGGGTCCACCGGAGGCAGGCTGTTCGCCCGGCTTGGGGGCCTTGCGCCAACCGGTCACAGCGAGTACCGCACAGCCCAGCATGACCAGGAAGCCCACCACGCTGAGCCAGACCTGCTTGGCGACCATTCCAGCCATGAGGAGCGCGATACCCACGAGGAAGCCCGCGACCGCCTGGTAGACCCGTCGCCGGGTGTACGTGCGCAGCCCGCTTCCCTCAAGCGCTGTCGCGAACTTGGGATCTTCGGCGTACAGCGCTCGCTCCATCTGCTCGAGCATTCGCTGCTCGTGCTCCGAGAGCGGCACGGAGTCCTCCTCATCGTGCAGTCGCCGGGGCGACCCGGGGGTCCCTTCAGGATAGGCAGGGAATCGCCCCCGTGAAACCCGCCCCTCTACGCCAATTGGCCAACCGGGCTCCGGCATGCACGTCCCGGCTCGCTGAGATCTTCATTCCCCAGCGGCCGACCCGTCATGCCGGAACGGTCTCCCTCGATCATACGGCGACGAGCGCCCGATCGGGGGGCCTGTGGCGTACTCCATGTGCAGCCAAGTCCCTGATCAAGGCGCACCCTGCGGTCCGCGCGCAGCGGGCGCTCAGGCCTCCGCGGTCGCCCGCGTCTCGCCGAGCACATGGAGCTGCGTGGCCACCGAGTGGAAGGCGGGCAGCTCGGCCGCCGCCTCCTCCAGCTTCAGCAGCGCCTCCAGCGCCCCGGGCTCGGTGTCCACCAGCACTCCCGGGACCAGGTCGGCGAAGACCCGCACCCCGTGCACGGCGCCGACCCGCAGGCCGGCCCCCTCGACCAGCGCGGTGAGCTGCTCGGTGGTGAACCGGCGCGGCACCGGGTCGCCCTGCCCCCAGCGGCCCTCCGGGTCCTCCAGGGCCTGCTTGGCCTCCTTGAAGTGGCCGGCGAGGGCGCGCGCCAGCACCGCGCCGCCCAGTCCGGCGGCGAGCAGGCTGAGCACGCCCTCGGAGCGCAGGGCGGCGACCGCGTTGCGCAGACCCTCGGCGGGGTCGTCGACGTACTCCAGGACGCCGTGGCACAGCACGACGTCGTACCTGCCGCGCTCGACCACGTCGAAGAGGCCGTGGGCGTCGCCCTGGACGCCCTGCACCCGGTCGGCGACGTCGGCCTCGGCGGCGCGCCGCTCCAGGGCGAAGAGCGCGTTCGGGCTGGGGTCGACGACGGTGACGTGGTGACCGAGGCGGGCGAGCGGCACGGCGAAGTTGCCGCTGCCGCCTCCGGTGTCGAGGACGTCCAGCGCCTGACGCCCCGTGGCCTTGACCCGGCGGTCCAGGGCGTCCTGGAGGACCTCCCAGACCACGGCGGTTCGCAGGGAGGCGCGGGGGCGGGAGGGGTCGGAGCGCAGCGACGCCGTTTGAGGGTGGTGGTGGGAGACGGGCGGGCGCATCGGGTCCGACACGGCAGTTGACTCCTCGGCACGGCACCGCCACTTGCACGGCGGGGCGAACGACTGCCTCCCCGGCGCCCGGGTCACGGGAATGGGAAGACTTCAGGCGCCCTCCACCCTAATGGGCAGCGCAGCGAGTCATCACCGACCGCGCTCCGTACGGCACGGCCGCCGACGGAACCCGACCGCGGCACCGAAGCCCGACGCTCCCAGGCTCCGGGCCCAGGCGCGCGCAGCCCGGGTCTCCGGCGCCGTAGCCCCCCGTCAGCCCGCGTCCGGCATCTCCCGCGGCCCGTGCCGCGAACCGTCGGTCCCCTCCGCGTCCGCGTCCGGTCGCGGCTGGGGCAGGACCGGCTGGAGCACCAGCATCCGCTCGACGAGGCGCAGGAACATCGCCACGTCGCGTATCAGGTCGTCGGCGTCACGGCGGCTGGCCGCGCCCTGGATGCCGGCCTCGGCCCGGGCACGGCGCCGGGCTCCGGAGGCGAACAGCGCGCTCCACTCGGTGAGTTCGGGCGCTATCTCGGGGAGCACTTCCCAGGCGCTCCTGATGCGGGCCCGGCGCTTGGGCGTGATCTCCGGGCGTCCTCGCGCGGCGAGCACGGCGGCCGCGGTGCGCAGGGCGGCAAGGTGGGCGGCGGCATAGCGCTCGTTCGGCGTTTCCAGAACGGCGGCCTCGTCCAGTCCGGTACGGGCCTGGGCGAGCAGGTCGAGGGCGGCGGGCGGGGCCGTGGCCCGGCGGAGCACGGGGTGAACATCGCTCGCCGGACCGGTCAGTGAGGGGGCAGGGCCGGTGGCGCGGCGCCGGCGGGCGGCTGCTGCGTGATAGCTGGCCATGACGAACCTCCTGTCGTCTGTGTGACGGCATGCCCGATACGGGATGCCGTATGTGCCCATCGTGAGGTATGGCACTGACAATCCGTTCTGACCTGCGCTTTTGCCTCGATCGAGAGTTCGGGCTAACTTTTGCACTGACCAGTCAGTTCAAAATGAGGGGGCAGGGATGGGGGGAACCGTGACCGGAGTCGGCGTCACGGCCCAGGGTCTCGGCCTCGAAGGACCCCGCGGGTGGGCGTTCCGCGGGGTCTCCTTCGAGGCCGGGCCCGGCTCGCTGATCACGATCGAAGGGCCGTCCGGCAGCGGCCGCACCTGCCTGCTGCTCGCGCTCACCGGACGGATGAAGGCCACCGAGGGAACCGCCGACGTGGACGGGGCCGTGCTGCCCAAGCGCATGGCGGCGGTACGGCGCGTCAGCGCCCTGGCCCACGTTCCGGGTGTGACCGACCTGGAGCCGGCGCTGACCGTCGCCGAGCACCTGCACGAACGGGCGCTGCTGCAGCGACGGTTCGGCGACTCGTTGCGCGGGCTGCTGCGGCCGCGGGCCGAGCGGAAGGGCGAGCAGCGGCAGCGGATCGACACCGCGCTCGCGGCCGCGGGGCTCGACCTGGAGGACCTGCCCAAGGGCGCCCGTACGGCCGTACGCGATCTGGAGCGTCCGCAGGCCCTGCGGCTGTCCGTCGCGCTGGCCCTCATCGGTCGGCCGCGCCTGCTCGGCGTCGACGACACCGACCTCAAGCTCTCGGACACCGAACGGACCGAGGCCTGGGCGCTGTTGAAGTCGATCGCCGAGGCCGGGACGACGGTCGTGGCGGTGTGCAGCGAGGCTCCCGACGGCACGGTCAAGGTGTCCACACAGGCAAGTGACGGAAAGGAGGCCGCCGATGCGATCGCCGAGGCTGGCCGCGCTTGAGCTCCGGCGATTCGGCCGGGGGAAGCTGCCGCGTGCCGCCCTGGTCGCGCTGCTGGTGCTGCCCCTGCTGTACGGCGCCCTGTACCTGTGGTCGTTCTGGGATCCGTACGGCCGTCTCGACCGTATCCCCGTGGCCCTGGTGAACGACGACAAGGGAGCGGCCGTCGAGGGGAAGAAGCTCACGGCCGGGTCCGACATCACCCAAGGGCTGCGCGAGAGCGACGTCTTCGACTGGCACGAGGTGAGTGCCGCCGACGCCGAGAAGGGTGTCGAGAACGGCACCTACTACCTGTCGCTGACCATGCCGGCCGACTTCAGTGAGCGGATCGCGTCCAGCTCGGGCGACTCGCCGGAGACGGGCGCTCTGCAGGTGCGTACGAACGACGCGAACAACTACATCGTCGGACAGATCTCGCGGACCGTCTTCAGCGAGGTGCGCGAGGCGGCGTCCACCAAGGCGTCGCGGTCGTTCCTGGACCGGATCTTCGTGTCGTTCTCCGACATCCACGGCGCGACCGTGAAGGCCGCGGACGGCGCCGACCAGCTCGAGGGCGGCATCGGGAAGGCGGAGAAGGGCTCCAAGGACCTCGCGGACGGGCTGAAGGACGCCAAGGAAGGCAGCGGCGAGCTGGCCACGGGGCTGGGGAAGCTCAACCAGGCGGCCGGCGACCTGGCGGACGGCACCGGGCGGGTCGCGGAGGGCACGCAGACGCTGGCCGACAGGGTCAACGGCATCGACCGGAAGGTCGGCCCGTTCCTGGCGGACAACGAGACGACCATCGGACACACCGCCCAGTTGGTCGCGGACGCGTCGGGTGCGATCCGGAACAACCTCGGCGACCTCGCCCGGCGGGCTCCGGGCGCCGCCAGGGGCGCCCATGCGGCTTCCGACGCCCTGGACGTCGTCCACCGGGCGCGCTGCGAGGACCCCGTACTGCCCGACCCGGCCTGTTCCGACCTGAAGAAGGCGAAGCAGTCGGCCGCGGACGTGGCGTTGATCGCCGACGACCTCAACACGCTGATCGCCGACCAGAACGGCGATCTGAAGAAGCTCGACAAACACCTCGCCACCCTCCAGCAGCAGTCCCAGGCGCTCGCCGACCGCGCGCCGAGCCTCTCCGAGGACCTCGACGACGCCGTCAGCAGGATCAACCAGCTGAACGACGGGGCCGCCAAGGTCGCCGCGGGCGCCAAGGCGCTGCACTCGGGGATCGGCACGGCCAGGACCGGCGCGGTGGAGCTGGACTCCGGCGTGAGCGCGCTCAAGACCGGCGCGTACGACCTCAACGGCGGCATCTACAAGCTCGTCGACGGCTCAGGGAAGCTCTCCGACGGACTGCACGACGGCGCGAAGCAAATCCCCGACTACGACAAGACGGCCCGCGACCAGCGCACCGAGGTCATGGCCGACCCGGTCCAGCTCGTCTCCCGGGACCTGCACAAGGCGCCCAACTACGGCACCGGATTCGCGCCGTACTTCATCCCGCTGTCCCTGTGGGTCGGGGCGATGGTGGCGTACATGCTGATCTCGCCGATGAATCGGCGCGCGCTCGCCGCGGGTGCCTCCGCGTGGCGGATCGCGCTGGCCGGCTGGCTGCCCGTGGTGGCGATCGGGGTGCTGCAGACGGTGGCCCTGATGTCGGTGCTGCACTGGGCCGTCGGGCTGGAGATGGCGCGGGCCGCCGGGACGGTGGGCTTCCTGTTCCTCGTGACGGCGTGCTTCGCGGCGATCGTGCAGTGGCTGAACGCGCGCTTCGGGGCGGCGGGCCGGATCCTCGTCCTGGCCCTGCTGATGCTGCAGTTGACGTCCGCGGGCGGCACCTACCCCGTGCAGACGAGCCCGGGCTTCTTCAACGCGCTGCACCCCTTCCTGCCGATGAGCTACGTCGTGGAGGCGCTCAGGAGGCTCATCACGGGTGGCGGTCTGGTACCGGTGTGGCACGCGTGCGTGGTGCTCGTGGCCTTCACGGCGGGCGCTGTCGCGCTGACCGCGCTGTCGGCCCGTCGCCGGCAGGTCTGGACGCTCGACCGGCTGCACCCGGAGCTGAGCCTGTGACCGCACGCGGGACAATCAGTCCCATGGAAAGCAGCAGCGCCCCGTCGGGCGGCAGCACGCGCCGCGAGGCCACCCGGCAGAAGCTCTACGAGGCGGCCGTCACGCTCATCGCCGAACAGGGCTTCTCCGCCACCACGGTGGACGAGATCGCCGAACGGGCCGGGGTGGCGAAGGGCACGGTCTACTACAACTTCGCGAGCAAGTCCGTCCTCTTCGAGGAGCTGCTGCGGCACGGGGTCGAGCTCCTCACCGCCTCCCTTCGGGAGGCGGCCGAGCGGACCGAACGGGACGGCGGCACCAAGGTGGACGCCCTGGACGCGATGATCCGCGCGGGGCTGGTCTTCATCGACCGCTATCCCTCCTTCACCCAGCTGTACGTCGCCGAGTTGTGGCGTACCAACCGGGCCTGGCAGTCGACGCTGATGGTGGTCCGGCAGCAGGCGGTGGCGGTCGTCGAGGGGGTGCTGCGCGAGGGCGTGAAGAAGGGCGAGTTCAGCGAGGAGATCGACGTCCCGCTGACCGCCTCGGCCCTGGTCGGCATGGTCCTGGTGGCCGCGCTGGACTGGAAGTCCTTCCAGCCGGAGCGCTCCTTGGACGACGTGCACTCGGCGTTGTCCCGGCTGTTGCAGGGCCGGGTGAGCGGCGGCCGCTGACGGCGTCGCACGCATGCGAAAGCGCCGGTCCGAAAGTGGCCGCGTCCCCCGCGGGCCACTCTCGAACCGGCGCTTTCTCCTGCTCCCCCGTTTTCCCCCGTACTCCCCCGTGTCCCCCGCCGGACCCCCGTTCGGTCGTTCCCCCGGGTCCCCCGGTCTCGCTCCCGCCGACGCCTGGTCGGCGGAAGGAGCGGATCCGGGGCCGCTCCGTTCCGGCGCCCCGTGTCGCCGGTGCCGGAGCCGATCCCCTTCTCCGTGCCTCCACTCTCTCGTTCACGCAGGTCGGGCCCCATCCGCGCGCGTACTCATCTCCACCACTAGGTACGCGTACTCAGACCTGCGCACTCAGGCCCAGGACCCCCCGTTGCCGACTGGTTACGATCGCCCCCGTGTCGATACTCCCCTTGGTGTTCACCAGCGGCTGGGCCAGCGGCGTCAACGCCTACGCCGTGGTGCTGCTGCTCGGCGTCTTCGGCGCCACCGGCATGAGCGACGACGTGCCCGAGGCGCTGCAACGGCCCGATGTCCTCATAGCCGCCGGCGTGCTGTTCCTGTGCGAGGCCGTCGCCGACAAGATCCCGTACGTGGACTCGGCCTGGGACGCGGTGCACACCGTGATCCGGCCGATCGCGGGTGCCGTCGTCGCGGCGCTGCTCGCCGGGCAGAGCGGGTCGCTGCCCGAGCTGGCGGCGGGCGCGGTCGGCGGGTCCGCGGCGCTGCTGAGCCATCTGGTCAAGGCCGGGACGCGGATGGCGGTCAACACCTCGCCCGAGCCGTTCAGCAACATCGTGGTGAGCATCGCCGAGGACCTCGGGGTCGCCGCGATCATCACCTTCGCGATCTTCCATCCCGTGGCGGCGTCCGTGGTCGCGGGCGGCCTGTTGTTCGCCGGGCTGTTCCTGCTCCTCTTCCTGGCCTCGCGGATCCGTCGCTTCCTGCGGCGCAGGGACAGGCGACGCGAGGAGAAACGGCTCGCCCAGGCGGTGGGGCAGCGGCCGGGCTGAGGTCCCGCCCGAGGTCCGCGGGCCGTTGTCAGTGACGGCCGATAAAGTCCCCTGCATGGCAAGGATTGTGGTGATCGGCGCCGGGATGGGCGCGATGGCGGCCGCTGCCCGGCTGGCCGTCGCGGGCCACCGTGTGACGGTGTACGAGCGCACGGAGACGTACGGCGGAGCCGTGCGCCGCTTCGAGCGCGACGGCTTCGGCTTCGACACGGGACCGGGGCTGCTCCCCCTGCCCGCCGTGTACCGCGATCTGTTCATCAAGACCGGCAAGGAGCCGCTGGAGGCGTGCGTCGAGCTGGTCCAGGTCGACCCGTCGGCCCGGCACGTCTTCGCGGACGGCACCGCGGTGTCCCTGCCGAACGCCTCGCGCGCGGGTGTGGTGGCCGCCCTGGACGCGGCGCTGGGCGCCGGGACCGGCGACCGCTGGGGTGACTTCCTGGTCCGCGCCCGCGAGGCCTGGGACCGGACGCGCAGGCCGCTGCTGGAGGAGCCCCTGTGGCCGAACTGGCAGGTGCTGGCCGAACGCGAGCCCTATCCGGCGGTCCCCCACAAGCGGCTCCTGCGCACCCGCCGGGCGGGCACCCTCGCCGAGGTCGGCGCCTGGGAACTGCGCGATCCCCGGCTCGTCGCCCTGCTGGAGAGCCACGCGCTCGCATCCGGCCTGGACCCGCGCGTCGCCCCGGCGAGCGCGGCGGTGCTGCCGTATCTGGAGCACGCCTTCGGGACCTGGTATGTGCGGGGCGGCATACGGGAGTTGGCGCGGGCGGTGTACGAGCGGTGCGTGGCCAGGAAGGTCGAGTTCCACTTCGGTGCGGAGGTCACCGGGGTCGTGGAGAAGGACGGCCGGGCGGCGGGGGTGGAGCTGGCCGACGGGACGGTGGCCGAGGCGGACCTGGTCGTCGGCACCGGACCTTGGCGCCTGGGTGACCTGATGCATGGCCGGGAGCTCTACGCCGCCGAAGGGGTCGAACCCGATCCCGAGGGCATGGCCACGGGCCGGGTCGTCGTCTGCCTGGCGCTGCGCGGCGCACGCGAGGCGGACGCCGCGCACCGCACGGTGGCGCACACCCCGGACCGCCAGGCCGAGTTGGACGCCTTCGGCCTCGGTGAGCCGCCCGCCCACCCGACGGTCCGTATCGACCGCCCGGACGACCCGGCCCTGCGCCCCGACGACGGGCACGAGTCCGTGGTCCTCACCGCCACGGTGCCCTCGCAGTCGGTGTACGACTGGACCGCGGCCGGTGCCGCCGACGGCTTCGCCGACGCGATGGTCGGCGCCGCCGAGCGCGCGCTGCCCGGCCTGCGTGAGCGAATCCTGTGGCGCGAGGTCCGTACGCCGGTGCACACCCACGAGGAGACGGGGGCCGAGGGCGGCGGGGTGCCCGCACCCGCGCTGGCCGCGGCGGAGGGGACCTTCCTGCACCCGTCCAACAGCACCCGCGTACCGGGCCTGTTCACGGCCGGCGGCTGGTCCCACCCCGGCGGCGGACTCGCCCACGCCGGCATGTCGGGCGCCCTGGTGGCCGGGCTGATCGTGGAGGGGCCGGAGTTCCGGGGCTCGCAGTGATGTCGCGGGGACTCGCTGTGAGGCCCGCCTAGGGGCGCCGTCCCGACAGGACAGGCGTCAGAAGCGGTACTGCTCGTCGTACCCCTGGCCCTGCTGCTGGCCGTTGCCCTGGTACGGGTACTGCTGCTCCGGCGGGAGTTCGCCCCCGTACTCGTCGGTGCGCTGCTGCGGGACCCAGACGCCGCCGGGCGGGGTCGTCTCGCCGTAGGTGCCGGTGGCGTACTGGTCCTGGCCGTAGGCCTGCTGGCCGTACTGCTGCTGGCCGTAGGCGTCGTAGGAGGCGCCGTCGTAGGTCTGGGTGCCGACGTACGGGTCGGAGTAGGCGGCGTATTGCTGCTGGCCGGTCGCGTCGTAGCCGTACTGCTGCTGGTCGTAGCCGGAGTAGCCGTCGTACCCGTAGCCCTGGTCGGCCGTCGCGTACTGGTCCTGGGGCTGGCCGGTAGCCGCGTAGTTCTGGTTGGCGGCGGCGTAGGCGGTGTCGCTGTATATGCCGTACGAGCCGGTGTCCTCCGGAAGGGGCTGCGGCTCGTAGACGGAGGTCGTCTCCGCAGCCGTTGGCTGGGCGAGGCGGGAGGGCGTGAAGACGTCGTCGCGGTCGTAGTCGTCGTGACCGTAACCGACGTGGTCCTGGCCGTACTTGCCGTTGTCCGGGCCGTACGGACCGTCGCCGCTCCCGAAGCCGCCCTCGCTCGCCTCGAGGTCGGAGACCTCCAGGGTCGGATCCTGGTGCTCCGGCTCGCCTCGGCGGCGCTTGACGCTGCCCAGGGGGCCCAGGGCCGGGGCGGAGACCGCCCAGCCGGCCGAGAAGCCGCGGCGGAACGACAGCGTGACGTAGGTCTGGCCGACCGCGAACGCGGCCGCACCCAGTCCGATGACGATGACGGACGGGATCAGGACCCCGACCACGACGCCGAGGAAGCCGACGAAGGCGAGCAACCGCCAGCGCAGGCGTGCCTTGTACTGCAGCAGCACCTCGCCCAGCAGCCACAGCGCGACGACGCCGAACGCGATGTAGAGGACCGTCCAGCCCATGTACGCCCCTCTCCCATTGGCCGCCTACGCAGTGTGACGTATGTCAGGACGGCCGGTCTAGGCCTGCGGTGGGTGGTGCAGGCCCAGGTTCTCGTAGATTTCCAGAGTCGCCGTGGAGTTGTTGAGCGTGATGAAGTGCAGTCCGGGCACTCCCTCGGCCAGCAGCCGTGCGCAGAACTCCGTGGCGAACTCGATCCCGATCGAGCGTACAGCCGCCGGATCGTCCTTTGCTGTGAGGATCCGCTCTTTCAGGGCGGCCGGGAACGAGGCGTTGGTGAGGGACGGGATCCGTTCCAGCGTCTTCACGCTGGCAATCGGCATGATCTCCGGAATGATCGGGGTGTCGCAGCCGGCGGCCGAAACACGGTCGCGCAGTCGTAGGTAGTCCTCCGGTTCGAAGAACATCTGCGTGATCGCGTAGTCCGCGCCGGCCCGGCACTTGTCGACGAAGTGACGGACGTCGGTCTCCCAGTCGGCGGAGCGCGGGTGCATCGCGGGGAAGGCCGCGACGCCCACGCAGAAGTCCCCGGACGCCTTGATCAGCTCGACGAGTTCCGCGGCGTAGGCGAGGCCCTGCGGGTGCGGCACCCAGTCGCCCAGCGGGTCACCGGGCGGGTCGCCGCGCAGCGCCAGCATGTTGCGGATCCCGGCGTCGGCGTACTGGCCGATGATGTTGCGCAGGTCGGCCACCGAGTGATCGACCGCGGTGAGGTGGGCGATCGGGGTGAGCGTGGTGTCCGACGCGATCGCCTCGGTCGCCTTGACCGTGCCCGCACGAGTGGAACCGCCCGCGCCGTAGGTCACGGAGACGAAGTCGGGCCCGACGGCCTCGACCCGGCGCAGCGCGTTCCACAGGTTCCGCTCGCCCTTCGGTGTCTTGGGGGCGTAGAACTCGAAGGAATACGTCGTCTTGCCGGTCGCGAGCATCTCGCGCACGGTACGAGCGTGGTCCGACCTGATGGATGCGGTGCCGAGGGCCATACTCGCAGGTTAGCCAGGGGCCCCCGGTCCCCCAACCGTGCGCCGGACATTTGCCCGAATTGTCGGGGTGTTGTCCACGCTTTGGACACCAGAGGCCAGAAATGGGCCCTGAGGCGGGCCGGGGCGGGCCCCGAGCAATGGATCCCGGCTGGGCTGACCACTGGCTGAGACACAGTGGGACGGTAACTGAGACGGGGCCGTCGCGGCGCAGGGCCGTCCTAGAGCTGCCGCAACCGCTTCGCGAACTCCGCCGCCGCCGCTTCGGGGTCGTCCGCCTCCGTGATCGCCCGTACGACGACGACCCGGCGGGCGCCCGCCTCCAGCACCTGGTCGAGGTTGGCGAGGTCGATGCCGCCGATGGCGAACCAGGGGCGGTCGGTGCCGAGGGAGGCGGTGTGGCGGACCAGGTCGAGGCCGGGGGCGTGGCGACCGGGCTTGGTGGGAGTGGGCCAGCAGGGGCCCGTGCAGAAGTAGTCCACGCCCTCCTGGGCGGCGGCCGCGTCGGCCTCGGACCCGGCGTGTGTGGAGCGGCCGATGAGGATGTCGTCCCCGAGGATCGCGCGGGCGGCGGGGACCGGGAGGTCGCCCTGGCCGAGGTGCAGGACGTCCGCGCCGGCGGCGTGGGCCACGTCGGCGCGGTCGTTGACCGCGAAGAGCTTGCCGTGCCGGGCGCAGGCCTCGGCGAAGACCTCCAGGTGCTCCAGTTCCTCGCCCGCCTCCATGCCCTTGTCGCGCAGCTGCACGATGTCCACACCGCCGGCCAGGACGGCGTCCAGGAACTCCGCGAGGTCGCCCTGCCGCTTACGGGCGTCGGTGCAGAGGTACAGCCGCGCGTCGGCGAGCTGGGTGCGGGCGGTGGCTGCGGTGGCGGTGTCGGACATGCGGTTCCCCCTGGGATCGGGTTGCCGGGCGGGTGGCGTGGGGCCCGTGGCGTCGGGCTCGCGGCGTCGGGCAGGTGCCGGACGGAGGCACGGTAGCCGGAGCCGGGCGACCGGCCGGGGGCCCGGCACCGGGTGAGGGCGCCGTCATATCGATATGTCGATGGCGTATGGGCCGGGCGCGTCCCCGAGCCTCGGTCCTTCCGGGGTCTCGGCCCGGCCTCGCGGCCGCAGTCGACCGCGACCGTGGCCCGCGGGAACGGGCCCGGCCCATACGCCGCACGGTGTTCGGATCCGGGTGTGCGGATCCGGCTGCTCAGATCCAGGTGCTCAGACGGCGAGCGCCTGGGCGCGGCGCTTCACCTCCGTGCCGCGATTCTCGCTGAGCGCCTGCGCGGGGGTGCCGGGCAGGCTCTCGTCGGGCGTGAAGAGCCACTCCAGCATCTCTTCGTCGGTGAAGCCGTCGTCCCGCAGGAGCGTCAGGGTGCCGGTCAGGCCCTTGACGACCTTGTCCCCGTCGATGAAGGCGGCAGGGACGTGCAGCGCGCGGTTCTCACCACGGCGTACGGCGATGAGCTGGCCCTCCTTGACCAGCTGCCGCACACGCGTCACCTCGACGTCGAGCATCTCTGCGATGTCGGGGAGGGTGAGCCAGGCGGGGACGAGAGCATCGATCTTTGCGTCAATCTCGGTCACGGAAACAAGCCTGCCATCTGCCACTGACAGTCGGAAGTCAGGCCGGTCCACCTGGGAGGACCTGTTGGAGTGACGCGCCGGGCCACGGCGGTACGCCACGGCCGCTACGCCACCGCCGCCTTCATCGGCCGCGCCGGGTCCGCGAGCAGTTCCGGGTTCATCGGCGTGCCCGCCTCGATCAGCCGCCGCCCCTGCGCCAGGTCCCTCGGCCGGCCCACCGCCAGCAGGGCGACCAGGCGGTCGTCCCGCAGCCAGCAGACCGTCCACGCCGGGCCCGACGGGTCGCCGCGCCACAGGGTCGTGTCGGCGGCGGCGTGGTGGCCGGCGTACTGGACGAAGCGGCCGAACTGCTCGGACCAGAAGTACGGGACCGGGTCGTAGACCGCGGTGGTCTCGCCGAGGATGTTCGCGGCGACCGTGCGCGGGCCCTGGAGGGCGTTGTCCCAGTGGTGGACCAGCAGGCGGTCGCCATACCTTCCCGAGGGGAAGGAGGCGCAGTCGCCGACCGCGTAGACGTCCGGTACGGAGGTGCGCAGGTGGTCGTCGGCCACGACCTCGCCGTGCGCGCCGAGCTCGATGCCCGAGCCGGCCAGCCAGGCCGTGGCGGGCCGTGCCCCGATGCCGACCACGACGGCGCCGGCGGGCAGCCGCGAGCCGTCGTCGAGGAGCACCGCACCGGGTTCGACGCGCTCCACGCGCGCGTGCGTGCGCAGAAGGGCCCCGCTGTCCGCGTACCAGCGGCTCATCGGCGCGGCCACCTCCGCGGGCAGTGCACCCGCGAGCGGCCGGTCGGCGGCCTCCACGACCGTCACCGCGCAGCCCGCCTCCCGCGCGGCCGTGGCGAACTCCGCGCCGATCCAGCCCGCGCCGACGACCACGATGTCGTGCTGCCGGGCGAGCACCGGCCGCAGCCGCTCGGCGTCGTCCAGGGTGCGCAGCAGGTGCACGCCGGGCACGCCCTCCGTGCCCGGCAGCCGGATCGGTTCGGCACCGGTGGCGAGCACGAGGACGTCGTAGGGGACGGGCCCGGCCTCGGTGTCCAGCTCATGGTCGGCGGGGCGCACGCCCAGCACCTCGCACCCCAGCCGCAGTTCGATGCCCAGCGCCTCGAAGTCGACGTCGAAGGCGGATCCCTCGGCCTTGCCCAGCAGAACGGCCTTGGACAGGGGCGGCCGGTCGTACGGCTGGTGGGGCTCGGCGCCGATCAGGGTGACCGGGCCCGTGAAGCCCTGTTCCCGAAGGGCGACCGCCGTCTGCACACCGGCCATGCCGGCGCCCGCGACGACCACCTTGCGCTGCGACTGCGTCGTCTGCTCGCTCACCTGATCACCATAGACAACTGACAATTTGTCAGTCAGGAGTCGTGCTCAGTGACCTGCTCCACAACGCTGGTGCCGCTGCCCGGCTGCGACTCCCACTCCCAGCTCTCCTCCAGCCGCACCCGCCCGTCGGGCAGCTCGACCACGGTCGACACGCAGTGCCCCGACGACGTCGTCCCGTCCCGCTTCAGCTGCACGTAGCGGAAGTCCAGCCGGTCGCCTTCCCTGGTGCCCACGAGATGGCCGCGTACGACGTCGCCGCCCGCGTACCCGGCCCAGATCTCGCCGTCCTTCTCGTGGTACGTGAACCGGGTGCGCGTACCCACCTGACCTGGGGCTTGGTCCGCGACGGGGACGAGGACGAGACCGTCGAGCGAGCGGGCCATGGGGTGAGGCTCCCTTACTGAGACTTACGGCGGCGGGCTAGGGTGGCCAACGTAGAGCACTCGCGGGAGCCCGGACGCACCGGGCTGAGAGGGAGGCTGGCGGCCTCCGACCGTACGAACCTGATCCGGGTCATGCCGGCGAAGGGAGGGGCTGGACGCCCATGTCGCGTACGCGAACGTCAGACGTCCTTGTCATCGGGGGCGGAATCATCGGCCTGGTCACGGCGTGGCGGGCCGCGCAGCGCGGGTTCACCACGACCGTCGTGGACCCCGACCCGGGCGGCGGCGCCGCCCAGGTGGCCGCCGGAATGCTGGCCGCCGTCACGGAACTGCACTACGGCGAGCAGACCCTGCTGGGCCTGAACCTCGCCTCGGCGCGCCGTTACCCGGACTTCGCGGCCGAGCTCACCGAGCTCACCGGCCGCGACCTCGGCTACCGGCGCTGCGGCACGCTCGCCGTCGCGCTCGACTCCGACGACCGCGCCCATCTGCGGGAACTGCACACCTTGCAGCGCCAGTCGGGGCTGGACTCGGAGTGGCTGTCGGGGCGTGACTGCCGACGCCTGGAGCCGATGCTCGCGCCGGGCGTGCGCGGCGGGCTCAGGGTCGACGGCGACCACCAGATCGACCCGCGGCGGCTGGCCGGGGCGCTGGTGGCCGCGTGCGAGCGGGCCGGTGTGGTCTTCCACCGGACCTGGGCCGAGCGCCTCGACGTCGTACGGGACCGGGCCGCCGGTGTCACCGCGTCGGACGGCACCGCGCTGGGCGCGGGCCAGGTGGTCCTCGCGGCCGGCAGCCTCAGCGGACGGCTGCCCGGGATCCCGGACCACGTGCTGCCTCCGGTACGTCCCGTGAAGGGGCAGGTGCTGCGGCTGACCGTGCCGAAGCGGTACGCGCCGTTCCTGAGCCGGACCGTGCGGGCCGTGGTGCGCGGCAGCCAGGTGTATCTGGTGCCGCGCGAGAGCGGGGAGCTGGTCGTCGGGGCGACGAGCGAGGAGCTGGGCTGGGACACGACGGTGACCGCGGGCGGGGTGTACGAGCTGCTGCGCGACGCGCACGAGCTGGTGCCCGGCATCACGGAACTGCCGCTCACCGAGACGCGGGCCGGTCTGCGCCCCGGCTCCCCCGACAACGCCCCGCTGCTCGGCCCGACCGAGCTGGACGGGCTGTTGCTGGCCACCGGGCACTACCGCAACGGCGTGCTGCTGACGCCGGTCACCGGCGACGCCATGGCACACGCACTGGCCACGGGTGAACTCCCGGACGAGGCACGGCCGTTCACGCCGAGGCGGTTCAGTGCCGCCGCACTCACGGAGCTGCCCGCATGAACATCCCGCTCACCATCTCGGTCAACGGCGAGCGTCGGCAGATCGAGCCGGGCACGGCTCTCGACACGCTCGTGCGGTCCCTCACCGCGGCGCCCTCCGGAGTGGCCGCCGCCCTCAACGAAACCGTCGTCCCGCGCGCGCAGTGGGCGTCGACACCCCTCTCCGAGGGAGATCGCGTCGAGGTCCTCACCGCCGTCCAAGGAGGCTGAACCATGGCCGACGATCCCTTTGTCATAGGCGGCACGTCCTTCACGTCCCGCCTGATCATGGGCACGGGCGGGGCGCCCAGCCTGGAGGTTCTGGAACGGGCGCTGGTGGCGTCCGGGACGGAGCTGACGACGGTCGCGATGCGGCGGGTCAACCCGGACGTGCACGGCTCCGTCCTGTCCGTGCTGGAGAAGCTCGGCATCCAGGTCCTGCCGAACACGGCGGGCTGCTTCACGGCGGGCGAGGCCGTGCTGACGGCCCGCCTCGCGCGCGAGGCGCTCGGTACGGATCTGGTCAAGCTGGAGGTCATCGCCGACGAGCGGACCCTGCTGCCGGATCCGATCGAGCTGCTGGACGCGGCGGAGACGCTGGTGGACGACGGGTTCACCGTGCTGCCGTACACCAATGACGACCCCGTGCTGGCGCGGAAGCTGGAGGACGTCGGCTGTGCGGCGATCATGCCGCTGGGGTCGCCGATCGGGTCCGGGCTCGGTATCCGCAACCCGCACAACTTCCAGCTGATCGTGGAGCACGCGCGCGTGCCGGTGATTCTGGACGCGGGTGCCGGTACGGCGTCGGACGCGGCGCTCGCGATGGAGCTGGGGTGCGCGGGTGTGATGCTCGCCTCCGCGGTGACGCGGGCTCAGGAACCGGTGCTGATGGCCGACGCGATGCGGCACGCGGTGGAGGCGGGGCGGCTGGCGTACCGGGCGGGGCGGATTCCGCGGCGGCACTTCGCGGAGGCGTCGTCTCCGGCGGAGGGTTTGGCGCGGCTGGACCCGGAACGCCCCGCGTTCTGAACGGATGTTCGACAGAACGGTTCGGCCAGTGAGGCGTCCGTCACAGCTCGGCTCCAGTCCCGCTCCGATCATGTCCGAACGGGCGGGGCTGTCAGCGTCGGCTCGTACACTCGCCTGCGTGGATACGACCCTTCAGGACCCTCTGGTCGGGCAGGTGCTCGACGGCCGGTATCGCGTGGACGCGCGGATCGCGGTCGGCGGGATGGCCACGGTCTACCGGGCCGTGGACACCCGTCTCGACCGCGTCCTCGCGCTCAAGGTGATGCATCCCGCGCTGGCGGTCGACAGCGTGTTCGTCGACCGGTTCATCCGTGAGGCGAAGTCCGTCGCCCGGCTCGCGCACCCCAACGTCGTGCAGGTCTTCGACCAGGGCACCGACGGGTCGTACGTCTATCTCGCCATGGAGTACGTCGCGGGCTGCACCCTGCGCGACGTCCTGCGCGAGCGCGGGGCGCTGCAGCCCCGGGCCGCGCTGGACATCCTGGAGCCGGTGCTCGCCGCGCTCGGCGCCGCGCACCGCGCCGGGTTCGTGCACCGGGACATGAAGCCCGAGAACGTGCTCATAGGGGATGACGGGCGGGTCAAGGTCGCCGACTTCGGGCTCGTGCGGTCCGTGGACACCGTGACCAGCACCACCGGTGCCGTGCTCGGCACCGTCTCCTATCTCGCGCCCGAGCAGATAGAGCAGCCGGGCGCCGCCGACGCCCGCGTCGACGTGTACGCGTGCGGTGTCGTCCTCTACGAGATGCTCACCGGCGACAAGCCGCACGACGGGGACTCCCCCGCCGTGGTGCTCTACAAGCACCTGCACGAGGACGTCCCGCCGCCCTCGGCCATCGCGCCGGGCCTGGCGTACGAGCTCGACGAGCTGGTCGCGTCGGCCACCGCGCGCACCCCGGACATCCGCCCGCACGACGCCGTCGCGCTGCTCGCGCAGGCCCGCGAGGTGCGCGCGGCGCTGAGCGCGGACCAGCTGGACGCGGTGCCGCCGCAGGCGCTCACGGCCGAGCACAGCAACGCCGACGACCGTACGACCGTAATCCCGCGCGCTCTGAACTCCCCCACGCTCGGCTCCGCTCGCGCGGGGGGACCCCCATCGCGGCCGCTGCCGGTGAACGAGGACGAGCCGGATCGCGAGGCCGTCCTCAACCGGACCAGCCGGCTGGCGACACCCCCGCCCCCGCCGCCCGGGCGCCGGTCACGGACCTCGCGCACGCCGCGCGGCCCGCTCGTCATCGTCGCCGCCGTCCTGCTGGCCCTCGGCCTCGGCGTCGGCATCTGGTACATCAACTCCGGGCAGTTCACCAAGGTCCCGCCGCTGCTCTCCAAGACCGAGGCGCAGGCCAAGGACCGGCTGGAGGACGCCGGGCTCGAACTCGGAAAGGTCGAGCGCGCCTACAGCGACACCGTCAAGCGGGGCACCGTCATCAGCACGGATCCCGGATCGGGCGCCCGCATCCGGCATAACGACTCCGTGAGCCTGGTCATCTCGCAAGGACCGGAGACGGTGAAGGTGCCCGATCTGGAGGGCTACAAGCTGGACAAGGCGCGGTCCGTACTGAAGGACAGCGGCCTCGAACCCGGCATGGTGAACCGGACCTTCAGCGACGACGTCCCCAGGGGCTTCGTGATCTCCTCCGACCCCGGGAACGGCACCAAGGTCCGCTCGGGCTCCGCGGTCGCGCTCACCGTCAGCAAGGGCAGCCCGGTGGACATCCCGGACGTCACCGGCGAGAGCCTGGCGGACGCGCGGGCCGAGCTGACGGAGGCCGGCCTGAAGGTGAAGGTCGCCTCCGCGCGGGTCAACTCCGAGTTCGACGCGGGCCAGGTCGCCCAGCAGTCCCCGGCCGCGAACGGCCGCCAGGCCGCCGAGGGCGACACGGTGACGCTGACGCTGTCCAAGGGCCCGGAGATGATCGAGGTCCCGGACGTGGTCGGCGACAACGTCGACGACGCCAAGGCCGAGCTGGAGGCCGCCGGCTTCCAGGTCGACGAGGACCGTGGCCTGCTGGGGCTGTTCGGCGACACGGTGAAGAAGCAGTCCGTGGACGGCGGGGAGACGGCACCGAAGGGATCGACGATCACGATCACCATCCGGTGAGGAGGGTCCTGTACCGCTCCTCACCGGCCGGTGACCGGGCGGGCCGAGGCGCATGACACCCTGATCGGGTGAGAAGTCAGCAGTCCGGCACCGCCCTCTCGGGCCCCTCCCGCAACCCCGTCGGCGGCCATGTCCCCGTGGCCGGCGGCCTCAGCTCCGTCGGGCTCACCTACGCCCACGACCTCAAGGCGGAGACCGTCCAGGTCTTCGTCGCCAACCCGCGCGGCTGGGCCACACCCGCCGGGAATCCGCGGCAGGACGAGGAGTTCCGCGCGGTCTGCGAGGCCGAGTCGATCCCGGCGTACGTCCATGCGCCGTACCTGATCAACTTCGGCTCGCACACCGAGGCGACGGTCGAGAAGTCGGTGGAGTCGCTGCGGCACTCGCTGCGGCGCGGGCGGGACATCGGGGCGCTCGGCGTTGTCGTCCACACGGGCAGCGCGACCGGCGGCCGGGAGCGCTCGGTCGCCCTGAAGCAGGTGCGCGAGCACCTGCTGCCGCTGCTCGACGAGCTGACCCACGACGACGACCCCTACCTGCTCCTGGAGTCCACCGCCGGACAGGGCTCCTCGCTCTGCTCGCGCACCTGGGACTTCGGGCCCTACTTCGAGGCACTGGACGCCCATCCGAAGCTGGGCGTCTGCCTGGACACCTGCCACATCTTCGCCGCCGGCCATGACCTGACCGGCCCGTCCGGCATGCACCAGACGCTCGACCTGCTGGTGGACACCGTCGGCGAGGGCCGGCTGAAGCTGATCCACGCCAATGACTCCAAGGACGTCGTCGGCGCTCACAAGGACCGGCACGAGAACATCGGCGCAGGTCACATCGGTGAGGACCCGTTCCGAGCGCTGATGACGCACCCGGCCACCGCGGGCGTACCACTGATCATCGAGACGCCCGGCGGGAAGGAAGGGCACGCGGCGGACGTGGAGCGACTGAAGAAACTCCGCGATTCCTAGCCGGAGTACGGAATACCCCTAGGGGGTATACGGTTCTTGCTCGATGCAGGAACCGTGACCTGACATTGGGGGCACTCATGGAGCACGAAGCGCACACGGCCCACGCACACCACCACGAGGTGGCCGCGACCAGCACCTGGGCGATGGCCGTGCGGGCCACCCTGCACTGCCTCACCGGCTGTGCGATCGGCGAGGTGCTGGGCATGGTGATCGGCACCGCGCTCGGCTGGAGCACCGTGCCGACACTGATCCTGGCGATCACCCTCGCCTTCTTCTTCGGCTACGCGCTCACCCTGTGGGGAGTACTGAAGGCGGGCGTCGGCCTGCGGGCCGCGCTCAAGGTGGCGCTGGCCGCGGACACCCTGTCCATCGCCGTGATGGAGCTGGTCGACAACGGCGTGATCGTGCTCTGGCCGGGCGCCATGGACGCCGAGCTCACCGACCCGCTGTTCTGGTGGGTGCTGGCGATCGCGCTCGCCGTCGCCTTCGTACTGACGACGCCGGTCAACAAGTGGATGATCGGCCGGGGCAAGGGGCATGCGGTGGTGCACCAGTACCACTGAGCCGACGCAGGGACGGGACTCAGAGCTCGGGCCCGTCCCCCGGCTCCTCCTGGTACGAGTAACGCTGCTCTTTCCACGGGTCCCCGACGTTGTGGTACCCGCGCTCCTCCCAGAAGCCGCGACGGTCGGCCGTCATGTACTCCACGCCGCGGACCCACTTGGGCCCCTTCCAGGCGTACAGATGGGGGACGACCAGACGGAGGGGGAAGCCGTGCTCGGCCGTGAGCAGTTCGCCGTCCTTGTGGGTGGCGAAGATCGTGCGCTCGGAGGCGAAGTCGGCGAGGCGGAGGTTGGAGCTGAAGCCGTACTCCGCCCACACCATCACATGGGTGACGGCCGGGGCGGGCGGTGCGATCTCCAGGATCGTACGGGCCGGGATGCCGCCCCACTCCGCACCGAGCATGCTGAACTTCGTGACGCAGTGCAGATCGGCGACGACGGTGGTGTACGGCAGGGCCGCGAACTCCTCGTGGGTCCAGCAGTGCTTCTCGCCGTCGGCGGTGGCCCCGAACACCCTGAACTCCCAGCGTTCGGGACGGAACTTCGGGACGGGACCGTAGTGCGTGACCGGCCAGCCGCGCTGCACCCGCTGCCCCGGCGGAAGCTCGGAGTGTGCTGCTGCTCCACTTTCGCGCTCCACCGGCTGACCCATGAGTCCATCCTGACAGACCCGAAGCAGTGCACCTGACCCCACCCACTCCGATTCCACCCAAACTGGACTAAGCATGCACTTACTTACTAAGTGAAGACTTACTGGACGATCTTTCTCGCCGGTGCAATCATGCGGCGCAACCTGCCAGTTCCCCCGCTTGGAAGGAGCCTCTGCGATGCAGGGCGACCCCGAGGTCCTCGAATTCCTGAACGAGCAGCTGACCGGCGAGCTCACGGCGATCAACCAGTACTGGCTGCACTACCGGATCCAGGACAACAAAGGCTGGACCAAGCTCGCCAAGTACACGCGTGAAGAGTCCATCGATGAGATGAAGCACGCGGACAAGCTCACCGAGCGCATCCTCATGCTGGACGGCCTGCCCAACTATCAGCGGCTCTTCCATGTACGGGTCGGCCAGACGGTCACCGAGATGTTCCAGGCCGACCGACAGGTCGAGGTCGAGGCGATCGACCGCCTCAAGCGCGGTATCGAGGTGATGCGGACCAAGGGCGACATCACGTCCGCGAACCTCTTCGAGTCGATCCTCGAGGACGAGGAGCACCACATCGACTACCTGGACACGCAGCTGGAGCTCATCGAAAAGCTCGGCGAGGCGCTCTACCTCGCGCAGCAGATCGAGCAGCCGAGCTAGGGCCTGTCGTTTGGATCATGCCGGCGTCGCGGGGCGTGGCACGCGCTCCCCCAGAGGGGGGACCCCCAGCCGCGTTGTCGTCGGTTGCCGACGCTCCGCGTCGCCGCCCTCCTCCGCCTTGCAGCTGCACGCACCACGCCCCGCTCGGGTCAGCCAGGAGGCGCAGTCTCTCTCAGCCGACCTGATCCAAACAACAGACCCTAGGCCGCCTCGTCGAGTTCGCTCTCCAGCTCGGACAGCACCGGCCGACCCTGGTCGGCCAGCTCACGGCGCGGGCACGCACCCCTGCCCAGGAGCGCCTGGATACGGCGTACGCAGGATCCACAGTCCGTGCCCGCCTTGCAGGCGGAGGCTATCTGGCGGGGCGTGCAGGCACCGTTCTCCGCGTGCTGCTTCACCTGCTGCTCGGTCACGCCGAAGCAACTGCAGACGTACACGCGGATCACCTCCCGCCGGGATCGATGTCGTGCCATCCCCTTGATCGGTGAGGCTAACCTAACCTTACCCGTCGCACAGGAACCGTAAAAGTGGAGTGGGGCGCGGATCGTATGTGATCCGCGCCCCACTCCCCATGCCGGTAACAGCCGAACCCGTTACTGGTCCCTGTACATCTCGGCGACGAGGAACGCCAGGTCCAGCGACTGGCTGCGGTTGAGCCGCGGGTCGCAGGCCGTCTCGTAGCGCTGGTGCAGGTCGTCGACGAAGATCTCGTCGCCACCGCCCACGCACTCGGTGACATCGTCGCCGGTGAGCTCCACGTGGATGCCGCCCGGGTGGGTGCCGAGGCCCTTGTGGACCTCGAAGAAGCCCTTGACCTCGTCGAGCACGTCGTCGAAGCGGCGGGTCTTGTGGCCGGAGGCCGCCTCGAAGGTGTTGCCGTGCATCGGGTCGGTCACCCAGGCCACCGTGGCACCGGAGGCGGTGACCTTCTCGACCAGCTCGGGGAGCTTGTCGCGGACCTTGTCCGCGCCCATGCGGACGATGAAGGTCAGCCGGCCCGGCTCCCGCTCCGGGTCCAGGCGCTCGATGTACTGCAGAGCGTCTTCGGCCGTCGTCGTCGGGCCGAGCTTGATGCCGATCGGGTTGCGGATCTTCGAGGCGAACTCGATGTGCGCGTGGTCCAGCTGCCGGGTGCGCTCACCGATCCACACCATGTGGCCCGACACGTCGTACAGCTGGCCCGTACGCGAGTCGACCCTGGTCAGCGCGGACTCGTAGTCGAGCAGCAGCGCCTCGTGCGAGGCGTAGAACTCGACCGTCTTGAACTCCTCCGGGTCGGCCCCGCAGGCGTGCATGAAGTTCAGCGCGTTGTCGATCTCCCGCGCCAGCTGCTCGTAGCGCTGGCCGGACGGGGACGACTTCACGAAGTCCTGGTTCCAGGCGTGCACCTGGCGCAGGTCGGCGTAGCCGCCGGTGGTGAAGGCGCGCACCAGGTTGAGCGTGGAGGCGGACGCGTTGTACATCCGCTTCAGCCGCTCGGGGTCCGGGACGCGGGCGGCCTCGGTGAAGTCGAAGCCGTTGACGGAGTCGCCGCGGTAGGTCGGCAGCGTCACGCCGTCGCGGGTCTCGGTCGGCTTGGAGCGCGGCTTGGAGTACTGGCCGGCGATACGGCCGACCTTCACGACCGGCACCGAGGCGGCGTACGTCAGCACGGCGCCCATCTGGAGGAGGGTCTTGAGCTTGTTGCGGATGTGGTCGGCGGACACGGCGTCAAAAGCCTCGGCGCAGTCGCCGCCCTGGAGGAGGAACGCCTCTCCCTTGGCGACGGACGCCATCCGGGCGCGCAGCTGGTCGCACTCGCCCGCGAAGACGAGCGGCGGATACGACTCCAGCTCCGCAACGACTGCGCGCAGAGCCTCGGGGTCGGGGTACTCGGGCTGCTGCGCCGCGGGCAGGTCTCGCCAGGTGTTGCCAGCGCTCGCGCTGGTCTTAGCGTTCACGGTCACGCCTCAACATTACGGGGTCGTGTCGGGCGTCCTGCCCCATGCCCAGCAATTGAGACACGAGGTACACGACTCGGACATGGGGTAGGGTGCCCCGCATGTTCGCGCACTCGACCCAGAACTGGTGGTGGACCGCTCATCCGGCGGCCCACTGACTGCGCGTACGCAAGACTTCGCGAAGGCCGCCCGAGGGGCGGCCTTCGGCGTTTTCCGGGGTCCGTTCCTCTCCCACCGAGTACCACCGAGTCTCACTGAGAAGGAGCACGGACCCATGAACCTGCTCGGCTTGCCGGCAGATCCCCGCCCGTTCGCCCTGCTGCGCCGCCGCACACCCGGCCATGACCACGACATGATCGAGGTCCTCATCGGCCCGGTCGGCACCTACGACCGTCTCGCCGACCTCCCCGACGAGGGCCTCGCGCTCGTCCCGTTCCGGCAGATCCGCGAGCGCGGCTTCGACGTCCGCGACGACGGCACTCCCCTGACGGTGCTCACCGCCGAGGAGTCGTACGGCATCCCGCTCGCCGACGCCCTGGAGCAGCTCCCGTCGCACGACGTGCGCGTCGAGGGCGGTGGCTTCGACGTCGGCGACGAGGAGTACGCGGAGATCGTCGGGCGCGTGCTGCGGGAGGAGATCGGGCGGGGCGAGGGCGCGAACTTCGTGATCCGGCGGACGTACGAGGGGGAGATCGCCGGGTTCGCAAGGGCCGACGCGCTGGCACTGTTCCGGCGGCTGCTGGTGGGCGAGCGAGGGGCGTACTGGACCTTTGTCGTGCACACCGGGGAGCGGACGCTGGTCGGAGCCAGCCCCGAGGTGCATGTGCGGATGTCCGGCGGGACCGTCGTCATGAACCCGATCAGCGGGACGTACCGCTATCCCGCCGAGGGGCCGACCCCCGAGCACCTGCTCGACTTCCTCGCCGACGGCAAGGAGATCGAGGAGCTGTCGATGGTCGTCGACGAGGAGCTCAAGATGATGTGCACCGTCGGCGACATGGGCGGGGTGGTCGTCGGCCCCCGGCTGAAGGAGATGGCCCACCTCGCGCACACCGAGTACGAGCTGCGCGGGAAGTCCTCGCTGGATGTGCGGGACGTCCTGAGGGAGACCATGTTCGCGGCCACCGTGACCGGCTCGCCGGTGCAGAACGCCTGCCGGGTCATCGAGCGGCACGAGGTCGGCGGGCGCGGGTACTACGCGGGGGCGCTGGCCCTGATCGGCCGGGACTCCGGCGGGGCCCAGACCCTCGACTCCCCCATCCTCATCCGCACCGCCGACATCGACGCGGACGGCGGGCTGCGGGTGCCGGTCGGTGCCACGCTCGTGCGCGGGTCGGACCCGGCGAGCGAGGTCGCGGAGACCCACGCGAAGGCGGCGGGGGTGCTGGCGGCGCTGGGCGTACGCCCGTCCCGGTCGCGCGAGGAGCACGCGCGCGTACAGCTCGCCGACGACCCACGCGTGCGTGCCGCGCTCGACGGGCGCCGGGCCTCGCTGGCCCCGTTCTGGCTGCGGATGCAGGAAGCCCCCAAGCAGGGAGCGGAGCTCACCGGACACGCCCTGGTCGTGGACGGCGAGGACACCTTCACGGCGATGCTGGCCCATGTGCTGCGGTCCGGCGGCCTGGAGGTGACGGTACGGCGCTACGACGAGCCAGGCCTGCGGCAGACGGTGCTCGCGCACGAGGGGCCGGTCGTGCTCGGCCCCGGGCCCGGTGACCCGTCCGACCGCGTCGACCCGAAGATGCGGTTCCTGCGGGACCTGACCGCCGAGGTCATCCGTAGCCACCGGCACGGCGTGCTCGGCGTCTGTCTCGGGCACGAGCTGATCGCGGCCGAGCTGGGGCTGGAGATCGTCCGGAAGGAAGTGCCGTACCAGGGTGCGCAGACGACGATCGACCTGTTCGGTCGGCCGGAGACGGTCGGCTTCTACAACAGCTTCGTGGCGCGCTGCGACGACGAGGTGTACGCGGAACTCGCCGAGCACGGCATCGAGGTCAGCCGGGCCGACAACGGGGAGGTGCATGCCGTACGCGGCGGGGGCTTCGCCGGTGTGCAGTTCCACCCCGAGTCGGTCCTGACGCTGAACGGCGCCGCCGTCGTACGCGATCTGGTGGGTCAGCTGCGCGGCACCAGCACGTTCTCGGAGCGGCGGCCCTCCCTGTAGTCGAGGACGTTCTTCAGCGTGGTCTCGATGATCTGTCCGACGGCGTCCCGGGTGTAGTACGCCTGGTGCGAGGTGACCAGGACGTTCGGGAAGGTGACGAGGCGGGCCAGGGTGTCGTCCTCGACGGCCTGGAGGGACTTGTCGAGGAAGAACAGGCCCGCCTCCGCCTCGTACACATCCAGGCCGACCCCCGTGAAGCGGCCCTCGCGCAGCTCGGCGACGAGGGCCGCGGTGTCGATGAGGCCGCCGCGGCTGGAGTTGATGAGGATCGCGTCGTCCTTCATCGACTTCAGGGCGTCCGCGTCGATGAGCCGACGCGTCTCCGGCACGAGCGGCACGTGCAGGCTGACCAGGTCGGACTCGGCGAGAAGCTGCTCCTTGGGGACGTAGCGCATGCCGAGGTGCAGGCAGGCGGGGTTCTCGGCGACGTCCCAGCCGAGCAGGTTCATGCCGAAGCCGTGGGCGATGCGGGTGAAGGCCTCGCCGATCTTGCCGGTGCCGAGGACGCCGGCGGTGCGGCCGTGCATGTCGCGGCCCATCAGGCCGTCGAGGCGGAAGTCGAAGTCACGCGTGCGCGTGGAGGCGCGGACGATCCGGCGGTTGACCGCCATCGCGAGGGTCCAGGCGAACTCGGCCACGGAGTGGGGCGAGTAGTACGAGACCCGGGCGACCGTCATGGCGAGGCGCTCGGCGACCTTGAGGTCGATGTTGTTGAAGCCGGTGGAGCGCTGGGCGACCATCCGGGTGCCGCCGGCCGCGAGGGTCTGCAGGACGCGATGGCCGAGGTCGCAGTTGACGCTGGTGCAGACGACCTCGTAGCCGGTGGCGATGGGGGCGGTGTCCTCGTTGAGGAAGACGTCCAGGCAGCGGACCTCGTGGTGGCCCTGGAAGGCCCGCTCGATCAGGGGCTTCTCGTCCGCCTGCACGCCGAAGGCGAGAATCTCCAAGGCTGCTCCCGTTTCATAGGGGCTATGGGCCGAATATACGGCCCACAACCCCGTGTCGCCGGGCGGAAAGCAGCCGTTGGAAACCGCTCGGCCGCCCGGTCAGCCGAAGAAGACCCCGACCTCCTCGTACAGCTTCGGGTCCACCGTCTTCAGCTTGGCCGTGGCCTCCCCGATCGGGACGCGGACGATGTCCGTGCCGCGCAGGGCGACCATCTTGCCGAAGTCGCGGTCGCGGACCGCCTCGATGGCGTGCAGCCCGAAGCGGGTGGCGAGCCAGCGGTCGAAGGCGCTCGGGGTGCCGCCGCGCTGGATGTGTCCGAGGACCGTCGTACGGGCTTCCTTGCCCGTGCGCTTCTCGATCTCCTTGGCCAGCCATTCGCCGACGCCGGAGAGCCGGACGTGCCCGAAGGAGTCCAGCGACTCGTCCTTGAGGACCATGTCGCCGTCCTTCGGCATGGCGCCCTCGGCGACGACCACGATCGGGGCGTACGAGGCCTTGAAGCGGGAGGTGATCCAGGCGCACACCTTGTCGACGTCGAAGCGCTGCTCGGGGATGAGGATGACGTTGGCGCCGCCGGCCAGGCCTGAGTGGATGGCGATCCAGCCGGCGTGACGGCCCATCACCTCGCAGACCAGGACGCGCATATGGGACTCGGCGGTGGTGTGCAGCCGGTCGATGGCCTCCGTCGCGATGCCCACGGCGGTGTCGAAGCCGAAGGTGTAGTCGGTGGCGGACAGGTCGTTGTCGATCGTCTTCGGCACGCCGACGCAGGGCACGCCGTACTCGTCGGACAGCCGGGCGGCGACGCCGAGGGTGTCCTCACCGCCGATGGCGATGAGCGCCTCGACCTCCTGCTTGGCGAGGTTCTCCTTGATCCGGCGGATGCCGTCCTCCTGCTTGAGGGGGTTGGTGCGCGAGGAGCCGAGGATGGTGCCGCCGCGGGGCAGGATGCCGCGCACGGCGGGGATGTCGAGACGGACGGTGTCGTTCTCGAGCGGACCTCGCCAGCCGTCCCGGAAGCCGACGAAGTCGTAGCCGTACTCCTGCACGCCCTTGCGGACGACGGCCCGGATGACGGCGTTGAGACCGGGGCAGTCGCCGCCTCCGGTCAGTACTCCGACCCGCATGGAAATGTCCCTTCGCCGCGGTTGCCTGGTGAGGTCACGCTAATGGTGATCCAGGTCACAGCGGGATGGGTCGGACCGGCAATTCCGGTGAACTGCCGGGTATTCGGGTTTACGCGCCGTCAAGCCGACGGCCGACGATCACCCCTCGCCGAGGATCTGCGTCACTCCTCGTCCAGGCCCCGCTCGATCGCGTATCGCACCAGCTCCACGCGGTTGTGCAGCTGCAGCTTGCCGAGGGTGTTCTGGACGTGGTTCTGGACCGTGCGGTGGGAGATGACCAGGCGTTCGGCGATCTGCTTGTAGCTCAGGCCCTTGGCGACCAGCCGCAGCACCTCGGTCTCGCGCTCGGTGAGCTGCGGGGCCTTGGGCTGGTCGGCGTCGGGGGCGGCGGGCCCGGGGTCGGAGGCGAGGCGGCGGTACTCGCCCAGGACGAGTCCGGCCAGGCCGGGCGTGAACACCGGGTCACCGACGGCGGTACGGCGCACCGCGTCCAGCAGTTCCTCCGTGGACGCCGACTTCAGCAGATAGCCGGTGGCGCCGGACTTCACCGCCTCCAGGACGTCGGCGTGCTCGCCGCTCGCGGACAGGACGAGGACGCGCAGGGCCGGGTTGTGGCCGACGAGCTCCTTGCAGACCTGGACGCCGGGCTTGGCGGGCAGGTTGAGGTCGAGCACGAGGACGTCGGGGGCGGCGGCCTTGGCACGGCGAACGGCCTGGTCGCCGTCGCCCGCGGTGGCGACCACGTCGAAGCCGGACTCGGCCAGGTCGCGGGCGACCGCGTCGCGCCACATGGGGTGGTCGTCGACCACCATGACCCTGATCGGGCCCTGCTGTCCGTCTCGCCCGTCCGCGGTGTCCGTCATCGCTGCTCCGCCTTCCCCCGTGAAGCGCTGCTGTGCTTCGGTACTTTCAGTTCCACTTCGGTGCCCTGGCCCGGCACCGAGATCAGCTCGGCGCTGCCGCCGAGCTCCCGCAGCCGCCCCCGGATCGACAGGGCGACGCCGAGCCGTCCCTCCCCCTCGGCCTGGGCGAGCCGCCCCTCGGGGATGCCGGGGCCGTCGTCCCGTACGGTGACGATCACCGCGTCGGGCTCGTCCTCGACCAGGATCCACGCGCGCGCGTGCTCCCCCGCGTGCTTGCGGACGTTGTCCAGGGCGGCCCCCACGGCCGCGGCCAGCTCCCGTGCGGCGACCGGCGCGAGCGGCACGGGCGCGCCGGGCTCGGCAAGGTTCACCCTGGCGCCCGCGTACGGCGCGAGCAGGGCGCGGAGATCGACGGGACCGGTGGCGTCGTCCGGCTCTTCCACGGTCCGTACGACCGCCCCGTCCGCGGCGTCCTCGGACACCCGCGACACGGGTATCAGCCCGCCCGAGACCAGCGTGCGCAGCGCCACCTCCTGCTCGCCGGCCATGCGGCCCAGCTCGGCCGCCTCGCCGCCGATGACGGCGCCGCGCCGCTGCACCATCGCCAGCACCTGGAGCACGCTGTCGTGGATGTCCCGGGCGAGGCGCTCCCGCTCACGCGTGGCCGCCTCGATCTCCAGGGCACGGGCGAGGGTGCGCTCGGAGGCACGGGCGACCTCGACGACGTAGCCGATGGCGATGGAGGCGATCCAGACGAGCAGCACCATGTGGACGGTGTCGCGGGTCGGCACGCCCGAGCGGTGGACCAGGTTGGCTGCGGCGACCAGCGTGGAGGCGAACGCGGCCCAGCGCCAGCCGCCCTTGATGGCGAACGCCAGCACGGCGCCCGCGGTCCAGATCGACGGCAGGGTCGGCGCCCCGGCGTCGATCCGCGCGGGCGTCTCGGCGAGCCGGGTGAGCAGGATGCCGGCCAGGGCGATGGTGAGGTCCACGGCGAGGAACCGCTTGGTGCAGTTCGCGGCGTTCGCGACCCTGGGCAGGGTGGCCAGCGTCCAGACGGCCAGTACGGCGAAGTAGGCGATGGCGACCCAGGGCCTGGCGACCTCGTCGTACGCGCTGATGAACAGCCCGATCGCGTACACCATGGTCAACACCCGGTAGCCGGTCAGCGCACGCCACAGCGGCTGCTCGACGGACATCCTCATGACCCGCTCACGCTCGGCCACTTGCCCCCACCCCTCGGCCCCCTCGGCTCAGCTGCGGCCGACTCTATTCGGGCTGTTCCTTTTTCTTGCGCGCCTGTTCCCGCTCGGCCTTCGCCGCCTCCGCGATCTGCCGCTTGGCGGCGGTCGCGTAGATGTCGACGTACTCCTGGCCGGAGAGCTTCATGATCTCGTACATGACCTCGTCGGTCACCGCGCGGAGCACGAACCGGTCGTGCTCCATGCCCTGGTACCGGCTGAAGTCCAGGGGTTCGCCGATCCGGATGCCCGGACGCATCAGCTTCGGCATGACCTTGCCGGGCGGCTGGATCTTCTCCGTGTCGATCATCGCGACCGGGATGACCGGCGCTCCGGTGGCGAGCGCCACGCGTGCGAGGCCGCCGGGCTTGCCCCGGTAGAGCCGGCCGTCGGGCGAGCGGGTGCCCTCCGGGTAGATACCGAACAGCTCACCGCGTTCCAGGACGTCTATCCCGCTCTTGATGGCCGCCTCGCCCGCCCCGCGCGCTCCGGAGCGGTCCACGGGCAGCTGGCCGACGCCCTTGAAGAACGCGGCCGTCAGCCGGCCCTTGACGCCCGGAGTGGTGAAGTACTCGGCCTTCGCGATGAAGGTCACCTTGCGGTCGAGGACCGCGGGCAGGAAGAACGAGTCGGAGAAGGAGAGGTGGTTGCTCGCGAGGATCGCGGGGCCCTCGGCGGGAATGTTCTCCAGGCCTTCCACCCAGGGCCTGAAGGCGACCTTCAACGGTCCCCCGATGGTCACCTTCATCGCGCCGTACAACAACCGAGTGCCTCCTGTGTCTGTCGATCAGACCTTAACCCGGAGCGCTGTCAAAGAGTCCGACGACCCTGGTCGGTGTCAGTACGGTCGCGTACGGTGAAGCACACCGTCCCTCTCACGAACAGGAGACCGTAAGGTGCCGGTCCTTCCTGGAGCCGAGCCATACCGCCATGAGGGCGGGGAGGTCGGGGTCCTCCTCTGCCACGGCTTCACCGGTTCCCCGCAGTCGCTGCGCCCCTGGGCGGAGTATCTCGCCGAGCGCGGGCTCACCGTCGCGCTGCCGCTGCTGCCCGGGCACGGCACGCGCTGGGAGGACATGGCGCTCACCGGCTGGCAGGACTGGTACGCCGAGGTGGACCGCGCCCTGCGCACCCTGCGCGACCGCTGCGAGCGGGTCTTCGTCGCCGGCCTCTCCATGGGCGGCGCCCTCGCGCTGCGGCTCGCCGCGAAGCACGGGGAGGACATCGCCGGCGTGGTCGTCGTCAACCCGGCGAACAAGGTGCACGGCCTGTCCGCGTACACCCTTCCGGTCTCCCGCCACCTCGTCCGCACGACGCGCGGGATCGCCAGTGACATAGCGAAGGAAGGCGCCGTCGAGCTCGGCTACGACCGGGTGCCCCTGCACGCGGCCCACTCCCTGCGGAACTTCTTCCGCCTGGTCGACGGCGAGCTGCCGCAGGTCACCCAGCCGCTGCTGCTCCTGCGCAGCGACCGGGACCACATCGTGCCGGCCGCCGACTCGGCCCGGATCCTGAGCAGGGTGTCGTCGACGGACGTAACGGAGGTCGTGCTGGAACAGAGTTACCACGTGGCGACGTTGGACCATGACGCGGACCGGATCTTCGAGGAGAGCCTCGGCTTCATCGGCCGGCTCGCAACCGGCGTGGGCAAAGAAGGGACGACCGCACGTGGCTGAGCACGACTCCGACCGCGAGAGGCGCGAGGACCGCGACGATCGCGAGCCGGAAGAGCAGCACGTCCCGTTCGACGAGGACGCCGCCTGGGCCGCGATCGTCGCCGGGTACGGCGACGAGCCGAAGGACCCGCCGGGCGCGAAGCCGTTCAAGTCGGTGGAGGACCTGGCGCTGCTGGAGTCCGACCCGGACGACGAGGAGGCGGGCGACCGGTCCGAGGACGCCAAGGGCAGCCGGGACGAGCAGGACGACAAGGACGGGAAGTCCAAGGAGGACAAGCCGGCCAGGCCGCTGGGCAGCTCCGTCTCCTTCGCGCCCGGCGTCGGCGCCGGACCGCGGGACTACAGCGCGCCGGAGCCGTCCGAGGACGACTTCGACATCGACGACGAGGGCCACTTCGTACCGCCGGAGCCGCCGCCGCTGCCCGCCGCCGACCCGACCGCGAAGTTCGCCTGGCTCGCCGTGGTCGGCGGGCCGGTGCTGCTGCTGCTCGCCGTCCTGTTCGGCTGGGACATGACGTGGTGGCTGGCCACGCTGGGCATCGGCGGGTTCCTCGGCGGATTCGCCACGCTGGTGATGCGGATGAAGACGGACGACGACGAGGACGACGACCCGGGACGCGGCGCGGTCGTCTGACACAGCCGGTGAGGGCCCGTCCGGAGACGCTCCGGACGGGCTTTCGCGCGTGCGGAGACGCTCCGGACGCGCCCTCGCGGGCACCTCGGACATCTGCGAACCGCCCCCCACCGAAAAAGGGAACTCGATTGCGGCGACCGGCGAAGTAGAGGTGAACAACCCGAACAAGCCCAAGCCTTCGAGGCGTTCAGAGGAACGAAAGGAGCCCCGATGACCGTCGGACCACCGGGCGTCGGCACCCGCGACGAGGATCGCGAGGAGAGTGATGCCCGAGTGATCGCGCGGTCCCGGGACGAGCCCGAGCTGTTCGCCGCGCTCTACGACCGGTACGCCGACGCCGTGCATCGTTACGCGGCCCGGCGGCTCGGTCCCGAGGCGGCGGAGGATCTGACGGCGGAGACCTTCATCACCGCCTTCCAGCGGCGCCACACCTACGACCTGGGGCGGGACGACGCCCGCCCCTGGTTGTTCGGCATCGCGACGAACCTCGTGGGCCGGCACCGCCGGGCCGAGGCGCGCCGGTTCAAGGCGCTCGCCCGGCTGCCGGAGCCGGTGGAGCACGAGGAGCCGGTCGCCGACCGGGCGGTTTCCAGGGCCGGTGCCACGGGGGTGCGCCGGGAACTGGCAGCCGCGCTGTCCGGGCTGTCCGCCCGGCACCGCGATGTCGTACTGCTGGTGGCCTGGGCCGGCCTCGACTACGAGGAGGCGGCCCAGGCCCTCGGCGTGCCCGTCGGCACGGTCAGATCCAGGCTGCACCGGGCTCGCAGCAGATTGCGCGAAGCACTGGGCGGATCCGATCCGACGGCATTCCGAGAGGCAGACGCCCATGCGTGACATCGACGAACCGCAAGAGCTGTACGAACTGAGAGAACTGAGGGACTTCGACCCGGGGGCCCCGCCCCTCGACGACGCGACCCGGCAGCGGGTGCGCTCCCGCCTGCTCGCCGCGATGGACCGGCCCGCTCCGGTCGTACGGCCGCGCCGCCCGGTCCTGCGCATCGCCCTGACCGGCGCGCTCGCCGCGGCCGTCGCCGCCGGGGTCCTGGTCGCCGTACGCGACGACGAAGGCGCGGGGCGGGGCCGGACGGCGAACCCGCCGGCGACCAGCGCGCCGGCCATGCGGAACGTGAGCGCGCAGACCGTGCTCAACGGGGCCGCCGCCTACGAGCGCCGGCACGAGCGGACGGTCACCCCGCGTGACGACCAGTTCATCTACACCAAGGAGATCATCAAGGAGACCGACCAGAAGACCGGTGCGACGAAGAGCTACGTCGACGAGAACTGGCGTTCGGTCGACGGCTCGAAGTCGTCCTGGATCATGGAAATCGGCCACGGGTGGTGGTCACCACCGCTGGAGGAGAACCAGAGCAGCTGGCCGCCGCAGGACTGGGGCACGCTGCGGAAGCTGCCGACCGACCCGAAGAAGCTGATCCTCGAGATCAACCGCGACTGGGGCATGGGCGGGAAGACCGACTCGCTGGACGACATCGAGGAGGAGTCCTGGTCGCACATCCACTTCAGCCTCGCCGGGCTGCTCAAGCTGGTGCCGGTGATGCCGGAGGGGCTGCGCCCGGCGGCGTACGAGGCGCTGGGGATGGTGCCCGGGGTGAAGGCGGTGCCGAACCAGCAGGACGCGAAGGGGCGCATCGGTGTGGCCATCACGTACGACGACCCGACGCAGCCGGGGACCGGGGGCTTCGGCGGCTACTTCGTCTTCGACCCGAGGACGTACCAGTTCCTCGGCTTCCGTGACGAGCGCACCTCGGGCGACGGCGCGTCCATGAAGACGTACACCCAGCTGTCGTACCTCGACAGCTGGGCGGTCGTCGACAAGGCGAAGCAGCGGCCGTAGCTAGGCGGTAGCGGGCACCCTGAGGGCGGCCAGGACCGGAAGGTGGTCCGTGGCCGCCCTCAGGTCCGTCTGCGTCACGCCGGGCCGGCCGAGGGGAACGCCGCAGCCGATCACCTCGATGCCCTTGGTGGCGAAGATCGCGTCGATGCGCTGGTGGGGGTCGATCGGGGTCGAGGTGTACTCGGTGCCCCAGGGGGCGGTCGCCCAGCAGTCCTGGAGGTCGGCGGCCATGCGTCGGAAGGTACGGCCGCCGGGCCGCTCGTTCAGGTCGCCGCCCGCGACCGCGTGTTCCACGCCCATGGCGGCCAGCCGGTCGAGGAGCATGCCGCCCTGCTCGTAGCGCTCGTCCTTCTGGAGGCTGAGGTGACAGCTGAGGACGCCGAGGCGGGCGCCTCCGTAACGGACCACGGCGGTCGAGAAGCCGCGGCGGTGCAGGCCCGGGGTGAGGGGCAGGAGGACGTCCTCGGTGCGTTCGACCGTCGCGCGCAGGGTGCAGAGGATGGCCGGGCCCGCGGCTGTGGCGCCGCCGGAGAGGATCACGAGGTTCGCCGCGCCGGCCAGGCGGGCGAGCTTCTTGCGCCAGCGGAAGAAGCGGGGGGCTTCCTGGACGAGGACCAGGTCGGGGGCGCAGGCGCTGATCACCCGGGCGAGGGCGGCGGTGTCGTCGCGCATCGAGCGGATGTTGTAGCTGAGGACGCGGATGACTGCGGAACCGTCGGGTTCGGTGGCGGAGTCGGGAAGCAGTGGAGGCGTCGGCATGCGGGTCAATTTACGCCGGGAGCGGGTTTGGGCGCCTGACGGCTCGGGGCGCGGGGATCGTGTGCGACTGCCGCTTCGTCGTGGCTTGTCGCGCAGTTCCCCGCGCCCCTGAGCAGGCACAGTGGCCGCACCTCGAGAAGCAGACGTCACATGATCGGGTCGGGCTCCCGGGCCAGGTCCGCCGCGCCCACCAGGCCCGCCTTGTTGCCGAGCTGGGCCGCGATCACGTCGGCCACCGGGCGCCAGTTGCCGCCGACCAGCCAGCGCTTGTAGGACTTGCGGATCGGGTCGAGGACCAGTTCGCCCTCGTCCGACAGGCCGCCGCCGACGATGAAGGCGGACGGGTCGAAGAGGGAGGCGAGGTCGGCGAGGCCGGCGCCGGCCCAGCGGGCGAGTTCGCGGTAGGAGTCGACGGCGACCGGGTCGCCCTGGCGGGCGGCCATGGAGATGTGCTTGCCCTCGATGCCGTCGGGGGTGCCGTCGCCCAGGCCGAGCAGGATCTCGGCGTTCTCGGGGGTGGCGTTGGCGCGCTGCTTGGCGTATCTGACGAGAGCGCGCCCGGAGGCGTACTGCTCCCAGCAGCCCTGGCTGCCGCAGCCGCACAGCAGGCCGTCCGGCACCATGCGGATGTGGCCGAACTCGGCGGCGACGCCGTAGTGGCCGCGGCGCAGCTTGTTGCCGATGATGATGCCGCCGCCGAGGCCGGTGCCGAGGGTGATGCAGATGACGTTGCGGTGACCCTTGCCCGCGCCGAACTTGTACTCGCCCCAGGCGGCCGCGTTGGCGTCGTTCTCGACGACGACCGGGAGGCCGACGCGGGTCTCGACCTTCTGCTTCAGCGGCTCGTTGCGCCAGTCGATGTTGGGGGCGAAGTAGACCTCGGAGCGCTGACGGTTGACGTATCCGGCCGCACCGATCCCCACGCCGACGATCTCGTGCCCGGCGCGCGCGCCCTCCACCGCGGAGGCGATGGCGTCCACGATCCCGTCGGGCGTGCCCGGGGTCGGCACCTTGTGGGTCGAGAGGATGTTGCCTTCCTCGTCGACCACACCGGCCGCGATCTTGGTACCGCCGATGTCGACGCCGATGGTGAGTCCCATGAATCCCTCAGTTCCGGTCGAGCCCCGCTATGGCCAACCGTACCCGAGGCCCTGTCACCGGGTTCCCGTCGTCCGCCCGGCGGACGGGCCCGAGGGGGACGTCAGTCCAAGTCGATGCGCTGGCCGGGGCCGGTGCCCTCGCCGGGGTCGCGCTTGTCGTCGTCGAGTTCGTCCAGTTCCTCGGCGTCGTTCGTGGGGCTCGTCCAGCGCCTTTCCTGGTTCTGGACCGCGGAGCGGTAGGCGGCGAGGAGCTCGTTGCCGGCGGCGGCCAGGTGGTCGAAGACGTCCGGGTTGCGCTCGATGACGGGCTCGACGGCGGCCTTGGCCTGCTCCACGACCTGCTTGACCACCTGCTGGGCGGCGGGTCCGGCGACCGCGCCGAGCAGCGGGGACTGGATGGTGGAGAGCTTGTCCGCGACGGCGTCGACGAGCTTGCGCAGTTCCTCGGCGGCCGAGCCCGGGGGCGGGCCGTGCTGCCCACGGCGACGTGCCTTCTCCGCCGCGAGGTCCTCGGCGCACGCCGTCGCCCAGGCGTCGGCGTCGGTCGCCCGCTCCTCGTCGGCAGCCTTCCGCTCGGTGGCTTCGGACGGGGGGAGCTCTTCGCTCATGACGGACTCCTGACTACGGTTCGTCTCTACGACGTTACCCGAACGGCCGTACCTGCTTCACCGTGTCCGCGGCCATAGATCCGGGTCCGGCGCGAACCGGATCCGCAGCTCGCCGTCCCGCAGCGCGGCCCCGTCCACCCCGCACCGGCGCAGGGCCGACGGCAGGGGCACGATACGCCGGAACTGTCCTGCGGTGACGACGAGTTCGTCGCCGCGCCGGATGAGATCGAGCTCGTCGCGTTCGGCGCCGGGCAGGGGGATGCTCCAGACGAGGACGCCGTCGTCGGCGAGCCGGTCGGTGACGGGCCACTCGACGGTGGACGAGGTGCGGTTGACGTGGGGCACGGCGAGGGCGGCGAGATCGTCGGTGCCCCGGGGATCCCGCCCGAGATGGGCGATGTCGTGGACCTCGTGGCCCTCCTCCCGCCACTCCTCCAGGACCTTGCGCTGCTGGGCGACGGGCCCGGCGAGCCAGCTCCCGGCCGCCGCCTCCGCCTCCGGCAGGACCCGGTTGGCGATCAGCAGGTCGGGGCGCAGGCCGCGCAGCGCGAGCGCGAGGCCGGCGGCGCGCACGGCGTCGGCGCCGCCCGGGCCCGGCTCGGCGACCAGCCGTACGACGGTGTCGCGGTCGGCGACGACGGCCTCCACGGCGGCGAGCTCGACGTCCCAGCGGGCCGCGGTCTCGTACAGCCACTCCGCGGGCATCGGCACCCCGGCCAGCCGGCCCAGGACGGGCCGCAGGGCACGGGCCGCCTGGCGCTCGGGCGGGAGCAGCCGGCGCAGATAGCGGCGCAGCTCCTCGGGGAGGGAGAGCAGGGCGAGGGCGTGCGGGGTGGCCGGCAGGTCGACGACGAGGAGGTCATGGGCCTCGGCGAGCGCGGCGTCGCGCAGGGCACGCAGCAGTGCGAGTTCCTCGGCACCGGGCAGGGGGGTGACCTCCTCCGGGTCGAGGCGGGAGGCGCCGAGGAGGTCGAGGGCGGAGGCGGCGCGTTCCTGGAAGGCGGCGAGGTCGTCCCGGAAGCCGGTGGCGGCGTCGGGGCGCCAGGCGGCGAGGTTCTCGGTGACCTTGGTGGGAGCCGCTCCCGTCCGCACGCCGAGTGCCGCGCCCAGGGTGTCGGTGCGGTCGGCGCTGAGGACGAGGGTGCGGGTGCCTTCGCGGGCGGCGGCGCGCGCCGTGGCGGCGGCGATGGTGGTACGGCCGCTGCCGCCAGGGCCCGTGATCAGGATCGTGCGCATGGGGGTGAACCGTAGCCGACCGTCCAGCCCGCCCGGCCTTTGAGGACGAGGCCCCTTCAGGGCCGAAGCGGGGGTCCGGGGGCCGCAGCCCCCAGGGACGGGTGGGGACGGCGGGGGTGAGGTATCCGTCAGCCGCTCCGCCGCGGGCCTACTTGCCCGACTCCACCCGCTTCTTCAGCCCGGCCAGCGCCCGGTCGATGATGACCTTCTCGGCCTTCCGCTTGATCATCCCCAGCATCGGGATCTTGACGTCCACCGTCAGCCGGTAGGTGACCTCGGTCGAACCCTCCCCCGCCGGCTTGAGGATGTACGAGCCGTCGAGCGAGCGCAGCATCTGGGACTTCACCAGCGTCCAGGAGACCTCGTGCTCGCCGGTCCAGGTGTAGCCCAGCACCTGGTCGTCCTTGATCGCGCCGGCGTCCATGACGAGGCGGACCTGCTCGGCGCGGCCCTGCGCGTCCGTCGCGAGGACCTCCGCCTCCTTCACCTCGCCGGTCCAGTCCGGGTAGCGGGCGAAGTCGGCGATCACCCCCATGACATCGGCCGGTGCCGCCTCGATCGTGATGCTCGAGCTGGTGTGTTCCGCCATCGCCGTGGCTCCTCCAGATGCGGGCCGGTATGAAGTCGTGGTGCGCACGCGTGTGCAGCGTGAAGGCTACCGCGCGTCCGACGGGCCGACTCCACCCCCACCTGCGCCGTCGTCGCGAAAACGCCCACCCCACCCGAATTCACTCACCATTCCAGCGCCCACGGCTTCCCCGACCCGGCGAAGTGCCCCACGTTCACGCACTCCGTCGCCCCGATGCGCATCCGCCGGGCCAGCGGCTGATGCACATGACCGAAAAGGGAGTAGCGGGGGCGGGTCCGGCGAATAGCCTCCAGCAGCGCCCGGCTCCCGCGCTCGAAGCGCCGCGCGACCGTGTCGTACACCAACTCCGGGACCTCCGGGGGAATGTGCGTGCACAGCACGTCCACCTCGCCCACGGCCTCGATCTTCGCCGCGTACTCCTCGTCGCTGATCTCGTAGGGCGTGCGCATGGGGGTACGCAGGCCGCCGCCGACGAAGCCGAAGACCCAGCCGCCGATCTCCACCCGCTCCCCGTCCAGCACGGTCGTGCCCGGTTGGGCGTACTCCGGCCACAGAGGCGGCATGTCGACATTGCCGTAGGTGGCGTACGTCGGTGTCGGGAACGCCGCGAACATCTCGGCGTACTGTTTGCGGACCGCCTTCTCGATCACCGCGCCCCGGTCCGAGCCGATCCCGGCCCACAGCCGCCGGCCGAGCTCCCGCGCCTCGTCGAAGCGCCGGGCGGTCCGCAGTTCCACGATGCGGTCGGCGTTCTCCACCCCGAAGAGGTCGGGGAAGATGCCGCGCGAGTGGTCGGCGTAGTCCAGGAACAGCACCAGGTCGCCCAGACAGATCAGGGCGTCCGCGCCCTCGCCGGCCGTGGCCAGGTCGCGGGCGTTGCCGTGTACGTCGCTGACCACATGGACGCGCGTCCTGCGGTTTCCCGTCGGTGTCGGTGCCATGACGATCAAGGGTAGGCGTGTGCGGCATACGTGAACAGTGCCGGGCGGACCGATGGTTACTGGCCAGTCGTCAGACCGCTCGACTACTGTGCGCGCAGAAGCACCAAACCGTGTGACGCAGCGAACATCTCGCCGGGACCCCCTGTCGAAGAAGCCATACCGGCGGGTAACGTCCGGTCGGTCCAGTCGTGCTCTGGATTTCAACATGTGAATTCCAGAGCACCTGCCCGAGCCTTGGACCGCACCGTCGCATCACACAACGTCGTGGCGCCGGCGCCCTATGAGGAGCAGCAGTCTTGCGCGAGTTCAGCCTTCCGGCTTTGTACGAGGTCCCTGCGGACGGCAATCTGACCGACATCGTCCGCAGAAACGCCGCGCAGCACCCGGACGTCGCCGTCATCGCCCGCAAGGTGGGCGGTGCCTGGCAGGACGTGACGGCCACCGCCTTCCTCGCCGAGGTGCGCGCGGCCGCGAAGGGGCTCATCGCCGCCGGGGTCCAGCCGGGCGACCGGGTCGGCCTGATGTCCCGCACCCGCTACGAGTGGACCCTCCTCGACTTCGCGATCTGGTCGGCGGGCGCGGTCACCGTGCCGGTGTACGAGACCAGCTCCCCGGAGCAGGTGCAGTGGATCCTCAGTGACTCGGGCGCCACCGCCGTGATCACGGAGCTGGACAACCACACGGCCGCCGTCGAGTCGGTGCGCGACCAGCTGCCCGCGCTCAAGCACGTCTGGCAGATCGAGGCCGGGGGCGTGGAGGAGCTGGGGCGGCTCGGGCAGGACATCGGCGACGCCACGGTCGAGGAGCGCAGCTCGCAGGCGAAGGCCGACGACCCGGCGACGATCGTCTACACCTCCGGCACCACCGGGCGCCCCAAGGGCTGTGTCCTCACCCACCGCAGCTTCTTCGCGGAGTGCGGCAACATCGTGGAGCGCCTGCGTCCGCTGTTCCGCACCGGCGAGTGCTCCGTCCTGCTCTTCCTCCCTCTCGCCCACGTCTTCGGCCGACTGGTGCAGATCGCGCCGATGATGGCGCCGATCAAGCTGGGCACCGTCCCGGACATCAAGGACCTCACCGACGAGCTGGCCGCGTTCCGCCCGACGCTGATCCTGGGTGTGCCGCGCGTCTTCGAGAAGGTCTACAACTCGGCGCGCGCCAAGGCGCAGGCGGACGGCAAGGGCAAGATCTTCGACAAGGCGGCGGACACCGCGATCGCCTACAGCAAGGCGCTGGACACCCCGTCGGGCCCGTCCGTGGGCCTGAAGATCAAGCACAAGGTCTTCGACAAGCTCGTCTACAGCAAGCTGCGCGCGGTGCTCGGCGGCAAGGGCGAGTACGCCATCTCCGGCGGTGCCCCGCTGGGCGAGCGCCTCGGGCACTTCTTCCGCGGCATCGGCTTCACGGTCCTGGAGGGCTACGGGCTGACCGAGTCCTGCGCCGCGACCGCCTTCAACCCCTGGGACCGCCAGAAGATCGGCACGGTCGGCCAGCCGCTGCCGGGCTCGGTCGTGCGCATCGCAGACGACGGTGAGGTGCTGCTGCACGGCGAGCACCTGTTCAAGGAGTACTGGAACAACCCGGGCGCGACCGAGGAGGCGCTGGCCGACGGCTGGTTCCACACCGGCGACATCGGCACCCTCGACGAGGACGGCTACCTCAGGATCACCGGCCGCAAGAAGGAGATCATCGTCACCGCGGGCGGCAAGAACGTCGCGCCGGCCGTGATCGAGGACCGTATCCGGGCGCACGCGCTGGTTGCGGAGTGCATGGTGGTGGGCGACGGGCGGCCGTTCGTGGGCGCGCTGGTCACCATCGACGAGGAGTTCCTGGGCCGCTGGGCCGCCGAGCACGGCAAGCCCGCGGATGCCACCGCGGCGTCACTGACCGGGGACGCGGACCTGAACGCGGCGATCCAGGCCGCGATCGACGACGGCAACGCCGCGGTGTCGAAGGCGGAATCGGTGCGGAAGTTCCGCATTCTCTCCTCCCAGTTCACGGAGGACTCGGGCCATCTGACGCCGTCGCTCAAGCTCAAGCGCAACGTCGTGGCGAAGGACTTCGCGGACGAGATCGAGGCGATCTACCAGAAGTAGTACGCCCGCTCAAAAGCGGTACGACGGTTATGGCGCGGTGTCCTCCACGAGGACCCGCGCCATCGTGCGTTCGGCGAGCGCCGTGATCGTCACGAACGGGTTCACACCGATCGACCCGGGCACGAGCGAGCCGTCGGTGACGTAGAGCTTCGAATACCCCTTGACCCTTCCGTAGTTGTCGGTCGCCTTCCCCAGCACACAGCCGCCCAGCGGGTGGTACGTGAAGTCGTCGGCGAAGACCTTGCTCGACGAGCCGAACAGGTCGTACCGGTAGATGGTGGCGTTGGCCGAGTTGATCCGGTCGAACAGCTTCTTGGCCATGCCCACCGACACCGCGCTCTGGGCGGCGCTCCAGCCGAGTCTCACGGCTCCCGTGCCGCTGTCGTACGAGAACGACGCCCGCGACGGATTCTTGGTGATCGCCAGATAGAGGCTGACCCAGTGCTCCAGCCCCGTCGGCAGGGGCGCGATCTCGGCGAAGACGGGGTTGGCGGTGTTGGCCCAGTCGTCGATGCCCATGACCGGCATGGTCGACTGGTTCGCCCCGACCGTGTCCCACAGGTGGTTGGCCCGCCCGAGCATCACGTTGCCGTTGGTGCCCCACCCGGTTCCGACGCTCGCGTCCAGGGCGGACAGGGTGCCCGACTCGCGGGCGCGGACGAGGAGTTCGGTGGTGCCGATGCTGCCGCCGCCGAGGAAGAGGTACGTACAGCCGTACTCCTTGGTCTCCACGACGGCGCCGGTGTCGTCGATCCGGTCGGCGGTCAGGACGTACGTCCCGTCGGCGGCCCTGCTGATCGACTTGACCCGCTCCAGGGTGTGGATGGTGACGTTCCCGGTGCCGAGCGCGGAGGCCAGGTACGTCTTGTCGAGGGTGCGTTTGCCGTGGTTGTTGCCGTAGATGACCTCGCCCGCCAGTGCGGACCTGGTGGCCGTGCCGGCCGCCTCGCGCTGCATGTACCCGAAGTCGTAGACGTTGGGCACGAAGGTGGTCCTCAGACCGGTGTTGGCCGCGTGTCTGCGGGAGATCCGGGTGAAGCGGTACCACTCGGTCGACTCGAACCACGCGGGGTCGATGGTGTTGACGCCCAGCATGGAGCGGGCGCGCGGGAAGTACGTGCCGTACATCTCCGCGGTGTCCACGGTCGGGAACTGCTCGGCGAAGTAGGACTGGAGCGGGGTGACCGCCATGCCGCCGTTGACCAGGGAGCCGCCGCCGACGCCCCGGCCGACGTACACGGACATGTGGTCGTAGCGGACGCGGTCCAGGACTCCGGGGTAGGAGCTGATGTCCTTGTTGACGACGTCCAGCCAGAGGAAGGTGGCGAGCGGGGCCTCGGTACGGGTGCGGAACCACATGGAGCGGTGGTCGGGGGCGCTGGTGGAGCAGAAGAGCTTGCCGTCGGGGCCGGGGGTGTTCCAGAGGCGGCCCATTTCGAGGACGACCGTGCGGATGCCCGCCTGGCCGAGGCGCAGGGCTGCGACCGCGCCGCCGTAGCCGGAGCCGATGACGATCGCGGGGGCGGATTCGACTGCGTCGGGCTCGGCGGCTTGGGCGGACTGGAGGGCGATGCGGGTGAAGCCGAGGGCGGCGGCCGTCTGTAGTGCCGCCATTCCGAGGATTTGACGTCTTGTCAGCTGACGCTGCATCAGGTTTGATGTCATGTGCGCAGCATGTGCGGATTATTGGGTTCCGCCTAGTGGGGTGGCGCGTATTCGCCGTGGGCGCGTGCGGGTCGTCCGTGGCTTGTCGCGCCGTTCCCCGCGCCCCTGAAAGAGAGGGCGTTGCACTACAGCAGCGTTTTCAGGTTCTCCGCCAGTAGGTCCCAGCGCCACTTCTCCTCGACCCATTCGCGGCCCCGCTCGCCCATCCGGCTGCGCAGCTCCGCGTCTCCCAGGAGCGTGACGATGCGGTCGGCCGCCTCGTCCGGGGAGCCGCCCCTCACCACCCAACCCGTCTCGCCGTCGAGCACCGCGTCCGGGGCACCGCCCGAATCCCCGGCCACGACCGGCAGGCCCGTCGCCGAGGCCTCCAGGTAGACGATGCCGAGGCCCTCGACGTCGAGTCCCCGCCGCCTCGTCCGGCACGGCATCGCGAAGACGTCCCCGGCGCCGTAGTGCGCGGGCAGTTCGGACCAGGGAACCGGACCGGTGAACCGGACCGAGTCGGCGACGCCCGTCTCGTGGGCAAGTCGGCGCAGGTCCTGCTCGTACGGGCCGCCCCCGACGATCAGCAGGACGGCCTCCGGCTCGGCGGCGAGGATGCGGGGCATGGCCAGGATCAGCGTGTCCTGGCCCTTGCGCGGCACCAGCCGGGAGACGCAGACCACCACCGGCCGGTCCGTCAGCCCGAGCCGGGCCCGGATCTCGGCGCCGCCGGACTCCGGATGGAAGGTCTTCTCGTCCACCCCCGGCGGCAGCTGCACCATCCGCGAGGCCGCCTGAGGCGTCAGTGCGGTCGCGATGCGCGAGCGCGTGTACTCGCCGAGGTAGGTGATCGTGTCCGTCGTCTCACCGATCCGCCCCAGCAGCTGCCGGGCCGCGGGCAGCTGGGCCCACCCCGCCTCGTGGCCGTGGGTCGTGGCCACCAGCCGCTCGGCGCCCGCCCTGCGCAGTGCCGGTGCCATCAGGCCGAGCGGTGCCGCCGCCCCGAACCAGACCGACGTACAGCCGTGCTCGCGCAGCAGGCCGACCGCCCGCCGGGTCGCCCCGGGGGTGGGCAGCAGCATCGTCGTACGGTCCCGGACGACCTTGAAGGGCTGTTCCGCGTCGAAGGCGGCCGTGGCCTCGACGCCCTCGCGGCCGCGCTTCCAGGTGGAGGCGTAGACGACCAGCCGCTCCGGGTCGAGCCGCAGTGCCATGTTGTGCAGGAACGCCTGGATACCGCCGGGGCGGGGCGGGAAGTCGTTGGTCACGATCAGGGTCTTGTGCATCGCCGCCGACCTTACCGAAGCCGCTGTTCACAGCCGGGGCCCGGCCATGCTTATGGCCCGCTCACAGTTGGAGGAGACATCATGTTCTCCTCAAGGCGGGATGCGAACGGCAGGGGATCCGGTGGAGACGACGGGCACGCGGCGGTCCCTGGCGTGGCTTGTGGGGATCTGGGGCCTGACCAGGGTGCTCCTGCTGCTCTTCGTGTTCAAGGTGTACATCTTCCCCGGCCCCGACGTCACCAGCGACGTGTCGGTGATCTACCAGGGCTGGTACGAGGTGCTGCGCACCGGAACGTTCCCGCTGGACGACGTCACCTGGCAGTACCCGCCCGCCGCCGCCCTCGCGATCCTCTCCCCCGCGCTGGTGTTCTGGCTGGACTACCCGTCGGCGTTCTTCGTCCTCGCCTTCGCCGCCGACCTGGCCGTGCTGCTGCTCCTGCTGTACGCGGGCGTGCGCCCGGGCCGGACGCTGCGCGGGGCCTGGGTGTGGGTGGTGGGCGTACCGCTGCTCGGGCCGACCGTGTACGCGCGCTACGACGTGATGGTCACCGCCGTCGCCGTGGCCGCGCTGCTCGCGGGCGCCCGGCGTCCCCGGCTGATGGGCGCGCTGACCGCCTTCGCGGCGATGCTGAAGGTGTGGCCCGTGCTGCTGCTGGTCGCGGCCCGCAGACGCGCCGCCTGGGGCTGGGCGGCGCTGACCGCCGGCGCCCTCGCGGCGGTGTTCGCCCTCACCATGCCCGGCGCCTTCGCCTTCCTGACCTTCCAGCGCGACCGCGGCACCGAGGTGGAGTCACTGGGCTCGCTGGTCTTCCATGTGGCCCGGCAGTACGGCTGGGACGGCCAGGTGCTGCTGAACTACGGCTCGGTGGAGTTCCTCGGCCCGTACGTCGACGTCGTCAGCACGGCCGCCCTGGCCCTCAGCGGGCTCGCCTTCGGGTGGCTGCTGCTGTGGCGGCTGAAGGCGCGGCGGTTCCTGTCGCACACGCTCGCGGACGCGGCCTTCGTGGCGGTGCTGATGTTCGTGACGACGAGCCGGGTGATCAGCCCGCAGTACATGGTGTGGCTGGTCGGCCTCGCGGCCGTGTGCCTGTGCTTCCGCGGCAGCCGGATGACGCTGCCCGTCGGCCTGGTCCTCGCGGCGTCCCTGGTGACGGTGCTGGAGTTCCCGGTCTGGTTCGCGCACGTCGTCGCCAGCGACGACCTCGGTGTCACCCTCCTGTTCCTGCGCAACGGCCTGCTGGTCGTCGCCACGCTCCTCGCGGCCCGCGTGCTCTGGCGCTCGACGGTGACCCGGACCGCCCCATTCCCCCTGCCGCCTCAGGCCACCCGCACCAAGGAGACGTCCCCGCCCTCCTGACGCCGGGCCCGCCGCCGCAGCCACAGCACCGCCGCGCACTGCACCCCCATGGCGAGCGCCAGCGCCAGGCACACGCCGGGCAGGCCGAGGCCGGACAGCACGAACGCGAGCGGCAGCTGCACGGCCGTGCCGAGCACGGTCACCCGCAGCAGCACCGGCGCCTGCCCGCTCCCCTCGAAGACCCCGCCGAGCGCGATGAAGCAGGCCATCACAACGAGATACGGCCCGACGCAGCGCAGGAACAGCACCCCGTCGTCGGCCACGGCGGGCCCGGCGCCGAACGCGGCCATGATCCACGGGGCGGCGATCCCCAGCGCCGCGGCCGCCACCAGCCCCGCGCTCCCGGACACCAGCACCGCCTGCCGCCCGATCGCCCGCCGCTCGTCCCGGCCGGCGCCGAGCAGGTGCGCGGTGTGGATGGAGGCGGCCTGGCGTACGGCGTAGAAGGCCATGGTGGCGACGTACATGACCTTGTACGCGATCGAGTACGCCGCCACCGCCGTCACCCCGAGCCGCGCCACGATCGCCACCAGCACCAGCGCGCCCGCCTGCCGCACGGTGAAGTCGGCCGACATGGGCAGCCCGGTGCGCAGCGTCCGCCGTGCCGCCCCGGCGAGCGACCCGGCGGGCCGCGCCCCGGCGGCCGCGCGCAGCAGCCCGTTCCGGCGCAGGGCGACCAGCCCCACCCCCAGGGCCAGGCTCCGGCACAGCACGGTCGCGGCGGCGGCGCCCTGGACGCCGTACAGGTGGATCAGGAACGGATCGCAGACCAGGATCAGCCCATTGGCGAGCAGCGCGAGCCGCATCGGGGTCCTGGTGTCGCCGGCGCCCTTGAGGATCCCGTCGACCAGTTGCTGCGCGAAGAACACCGCCGTCCCCGGCAGCGAGATCGCGAAGTAGCCCACCGCGAGCGGCACCGCCGCGCCCTCCCCGCCGCCGAGCACCAGCCGCGCCAACGGCTCCCGCAGCAGGAACCCGCCCACCACGACCACCGGCGTGACCAGCGCCCACACCGCCCAGCCCCCGCGCACCGCCGCCCGCACCGCCGCCGCGTCCCGCGCGCCCCTGGCGTGCGCGACCAGCACGGTCGTACCGGAGCCGAAGACGAGCGCCACGCCGAGCAGGACGTTCTCGGTGTTGGTGGCGACCGCCACGGCGGCCACGGCCGGACCGCCGAGCCGGGACACCCAGACCGTGTTGATGATCCCGGCGGCGACGGAGGCGAGGAGCGAGAGGTAGACGGGGTGGGCCAGCGAGACGAGGTGCTTGCGGTGCGTGTTCACGGAGCGTCCTCCTTGGCCTTCCGGAGCTACCTCGATTCGAGGTAGCTCGATAAGAGGTACCATCGACTCGTCACGCCCGCAAGGAGGACCATGCTGGAGCTGTCGATCCTGGGATTCCTGGCCGAAGAACCCCTGCACGGCTATGAGTTGAAGGAGCGCATCAAGGCGCTGAGCGGTCACGTCCGCCCCGTGAGCGACGGCGCGCTCTATCCGGCGATCACGCGGCTCATCAAGGCGGGCAAGCTCGACGAGCACACGGAGCCGGGCGCGAGCGCCGCCCCGCGCCGGATCCTGTCGCTCACCGACCGGGGACGCGCGGACCTGCTGGAACACCTGCGCCACCCCAAGCAGGTCGAGATCACGGACCAGGTGCGCTTCAACACGGTCCTGTCCTTCCTACGGCACCTGCCGGACCGCCGCGAACAGGCCGAAGTGCTGCGCCGCAGGCTGGAGTTCCTCACTGCGCCGACGAGCTTCTTCTACGAGGACGGGAAGCCCGTGCGGGCGGAGGAGGCCGAGGACCTGTTCCGGCAGGGCATGCTGCGGGTGGCCCGGGCGACCGGCGAGGCGGAACGCGCGTGGCTCACGGATGCGATCGCTCAGCTCGATCCGCCGAACTGAGCCCGCAGGTACTCCCGCCACTCCCCCGTGAACTCCGCCGGCGACGTCCCGAGTACGTCCTCCAGCGCGCCCTCGACCGCCCCCGCCCGCTCCTTGTGCGCGCCCACGGCCCGGTAGAACTCGACGAGTCCGACCTCGCCCCAGCGCTCCGCGATCATCCGGCAGGCCATCCACCCGCTCTCGTAGGCCCGCGCCAGCCTGCCCGAGTCGCCGGTGAAGCCGAAGTCGGCGTCGGCGGGGAGCTCCCGCGGTACCCGGCCCTCGGTCACCGCATGCCGCAGTTCGGGCGCGGCCTGGGACGGGGAGCGGCCGCTGCCGAGGTAGCCGACCCAGTCGGCGTACCCCTCGGAGAGCCACAGCGGGGTGGCGGCGGTGGTGTGGGCGCGGGTGGCGACATGGGTGGCCTCGTGGGTGAGGACGACCTGTTTGCCGGTGGCACCGAGCACGCCGTACGCGTCGGGGTTGACGATGATCCGGTCCGCGGGCGCGTTCGCCGGGGCGCCGGTCTCGCCGGTGGTGACCGCGGCGATCCCACGGTAGGAGGAGGCGGGCGAGGCGAGGAGCCCCGCCATGTCGGCGAGCGAAGCCGGCACCAGGACCACGATGCGCCGGGCCCAGTCCGTGCCCCACGCCTGTGACACGGCGGGCACCGCGTCGTCCGCCAGCTCCGCGTACTTCCGCAGCGCGGCGGACTGCCCGGCGCCCATGACGAGGCTGCGCTCCCCCCGTACGACGTTCACCTGGCCCTGGTCCCACAGTTGTTCGGCGGAGCCCTTCGCGGGCCGGTCGGCCTCGACGTACCAGCCGCCTCCCGCGTCGAGGCTCAGGCTGAGCGTGCGGCCGGCCGTGACGGGAGCCCGGTCGTAGCCCTGGACGCGATAGCGCAGCTCGGCCTCGGCGGTGGCGGTGTCGCCGGTGTGGTGCAGGCGGGTCAGGCGGTACGACCAGTCGGCGAGGGGCACGGCGCGCAGGTTGCCGAACCAGTCCTGGGCGCCCGTGCGCAGAAAGGCCGCCCGGTCACGGTCGAGTACCGCGGCCGCCCGCACGTCGAGGACGCGCTGCACCTCGGCCCGCGCGCTGTCGGTGGCGGGCCGCCCGCCGCACCCCACCAGGGAGACGAGCAGCAGACAGAGCGCCACGACGACCCGCGTTCCCGACGCCCGCCTTCGACCAGCCACTTCCCGATCGTACGGCGGCGCGGGCGCGGAGGTCAGACCCGTGCCGGACCCTGATGACCGCCGTCAGACCCGGGTGACCGTCGCGCCCGGCATCATGCCGACCGGGTCGTAGCGCACGGGTGCGCCGGGGTAGGGCGCGTGGATCACCTGGCCGTTGCCGACGTACATCCCGACATGACTGGCGTCGGAGCGGTAGGTGACGACGTCGCCGGGCTGGGCCTCGGAGAGCGGGACCTGCCGGCCGGCGTACCGCTGGCCCTGCGAGGTGCGCGGCATGGCGACGCCGGCCTGGGCGTACGACCACTGGATCAGGCCCGAACAGTCGAAGCCGGAGGGGCCGTTGGCGCCCCAGATGTACGGCTTGCCCACGGCGGAGTGGGCGGCGGCGAGGGCGGCCGCGGCACGGCCCGAGGGCGGGAGGGCGCTGCCGAAGTCGGGCATGAAGTCGCGGCCGGAGCGGGAGGCGCGGTCGTAGGCGGCGCGGTCACTCGCCGTCAGGGTGTTGAGGAGCCTGCGGGCCTGGGCGAGTTTGCGCTCGACGGTCCGCTTGTGGGTGGCGACGGCCTTGCGGCTCCGGTCCAGTTCGAGGAGCTTCTTCGCCGCCTCGGCGCGCTCCTGGGCGAGGACGCGCATGGCGTCCTGGAGGTCCTGCAGCTCGCCGGCCTGGTGGGCGCTGATCCGGGCGATCCGGGCGGCCTTGTCGAGGTAGTCGGCCGGGTCGTCGGAGAGCAGCAGGGCCAGGGAGGGGTCGATGCCGCCGGAGCGGTACTGGGCGCCGGCCAGCAGACCCAGGGCGTCCCGCATGGAGTTGATGCTGTCCTGCTGGCGGGCGATCCGGTCCTGTGTCCGGCCGACCTGGTCGCGGAGCTTGTCGGCGCGCTCGTCGGCCTTGTTGTAGGCCTCGGTGGCCTTCTCGGCCTCCTCGTAGAGGCGGTCCACCTTGGTCCGGGTGTCGTCGTGCGGCGTGGCCGTGGCCGGTGCGACCCCGAGGGCCGTGGCGGCGGCTGACATGACACAGAGCGCTGCACCGGCGCCCCGGTCGAACCCGGACGATGCAAGACGGCGATGGGACCCCACGGGAAGCCGCTCTCCTTCCGCTCGCGGACAAGGACCGTTCCCCCGGCAGCGGGGGAAACGCGGCAGACAGTAACTCCGTGGCGGCGTGACGACCAACGACCTCCGTGGCCACGCAAAGTGACGCCCCGCCTCTGACGCAGGTCATCGGCGGGGCGCGGGGTCAGCGAGCGCTGTCGTGATTCGCCCGTTCGGGCGGCACGGCGTGTTGATCTTGGAGGCGTTCGGCCGGGGTCAGATCCGGACGCCGAACTGGAACGGCATGTTGTTGATCGACTCGTAGCGGACGACCGTGCCGCTGCGCGGGGCGTGCAGGATCTGGCCGTTGCCGGCGTAGAAGCCGACGTGGTGCAGGTCGCCGTAGAAGATGACCAGGTCACCGACCCTGAGCTCGCTCTGCGAGTAGATCCTGGTGCCGGCGTTGGCCTGGGCCTGCGAGGTGCGCGGGATGGAGACGCCGGCCTGGGCGTAGGCCCAGGAGGTCAGGCCCGAGCAGTCGTAGGAGGCGGTGCCGGTGGCGCCGTAGACGTACGGCTTGCCGATCTGGCTCTGGGCGGCCTGGAAGGCGGCCTGGGCCCGGCCGGAGGCGGAGCCGACGTTGCCGAGGTCCACGCGGTCGGCGGCGGAGCGGCTGGCGCGGGCCTCCTCGGCGGCGAGGGCGGCCTTCTCCGCGGCCGTCAGGGTGTTGAGCAGCTTCTGCGCCTCGGCGAGCTTGGCCTGGACTTCCTTCTTCTTCTTGCCCAGCTCGGTGCGGGTGGAGGAGAGGTCCTTGAGCTTGTCGGCGGCCTCGGCGCGCTGCTGGGACAGCTCGCGCTGCTTCTCCTGGATCTTCTTCAGCGAGTCGACCTGCTGGGCGCTCAGCTGGTCCATGGTGGACGCCTTGTCCAGGTAGTCGTCCGGGTCGGACGACAGGAACAGCTGGACGGAGGAGTCGATGCTGCCCGTGCGGTACTGGGCGGCGGCCGCCAGGCCCATGGCGTCGCGCAGCTCGTTGAGCTCTTCCTGGCCGCGCGCGACGTTGTCCTGGATGGTGGAGATCTCCTTCTGGAGCTTCTCCTGCTTCTCCTTGGCCCCGTTGAACTTCTCGGTGGCCTGCTCGGCCTGCTCGTAGAGCTTGTCGACCTTGGCCTTGACCTCGTCCTTGCTCGGCTTCTCGCTGGGGGCCGCGTTGGCCGCCTGCGAACTGATGGCCACGGCAGCAGCCGCCGCGGTGGTCAGCACGGTCACACGTGCTCGGCTCGGCTGCTTGGGTCGACGGTGGGACGCCACTGAGGTGAAACCCTTCTTGTGAGTGATCACCCGCTCGGAGGTTCGACGCCAGACCCTAGTGACCCTCTTGTGATCAGATCAAATCCTCACACGAAAAATCTCGTCACACCGGCCATTCTTTACACACAACTCACATGTGGTGACGCGGGCTTGACACTACGTTGCGCGTCAGCTAGGTCAATTCGGGCATTGCCCCTGTACGTTGACCTATTCAGGACAGTCGCTTGAGAAGCACCGCAGAAGCCACCGGCCGCGCTCCGGCCCGGGCCACCCCGTCGGCCACCTCGCGGTCGGTCGAGGCGACGATGACCGGACGGCCCGGCGGCTCGGCGCGCACCAGCTGGCGGATCAACTCGTCGGCGGTCACACCGGGCTTGGAGAACAGCACCCGCACCCCGCGCGGCGGCGCGAGCAGCACCGGCGCGGCCAGCTCGGCCCCGTCGAAGACACAGGTCACCTCTGCCCCGGTTTGGGCGGCGAGCTGCGAGAGCTGGCCGAGCAGCCTGAGGCGCTGCTTCTCCAGCGGCATCTGGGGATAGCCGGTCTTGGTGACGTTGTAGCCGTCGACCACCAAGTGCGCCTGAGGCAGGGCGAGGAGCTGGTCGAGGATCGCGGGGTCGTTCTCGGACAGGGCCCGGGCGGCGATGTCCTTCGGGGTCATACGTCCCGGTTCGACCGCGTCGACGGTCTCGGCGGGCCGTACGGAGACCGGCGGCAACGCCAGTTCCCGGCGCAGCCCTTGGGTGGCGTCCAGCAGGGTGTCGAGCAGCAGCCGTACGCGCATGTCCTCCACGCTGCGCCCCTCGCGTGCCGCTCTGCGCGTGGCCTCCAGGGCCGCCTCGGCCTCCCCGAGCCGCGCCTTGAGCCGCCGGGTCTCGCTCTCGGCCGCGGAGAGCTGGGTCTGCCCCTCGGCGCGCACGGCCTCCATCTCGGCCTGGACCTTGCGCAGGGCGGCCTCGCCGCGCTTGACGTCGCTGACGGCGGCCCGCAGCTTCCGGTGAAGCGATTCGGCTTCCTTCTTCGCCGCGTCCAGCTCGGTGCGCAGCCGCTCGGTCTCGTGCCGGGTGTGCTCCCGGGCGTGGGCGAGCTCCTCGCGCAGCCGCTCCAGCTCGGCGCGGCTCTCCTCGCCGGCCCGCTCGGCGTCGGCCCGCTCGGCCTCCTCGCCGGCCGCGGTGACCAGCTTGACCCAGCCGGTGGGCCGCAGAACATAGGCCGCGGCCGCCACGTCGAGCGGATCCGCGGCCGGAGGCGCCGAGCCTGAGTCGAGAGCGCCGGAGAGCTCCGGCTGGGCCTCTCTGAACTTCTCCCCGATGCGCTGCCGGAACAGCGGATCGGTCTCCAGCGCCGCGGCCATCGCGTTGCCGGCGAACTTGGCCCGGCGGTTCGGTGCGAACCGGGCGTACTGCCGCAGTTGCGCGGGCAGTTCACCGACGGTCAGCCCGCCGAACCCGTCCGACACGATCTGCACGACCTTGCGCCGCACGCCGTCGGGCAGCGGACGGTCGAGCACCTCAGCGGCGCCGTCGCCCGGCCCCCCGCCTTGTGTCTCCACCATCCGTAACACCCCAATGCCTGTGCGGGATCCCCGTGGGGATCACCTGTACAGGGGCCCTCCCCCTCTCGAATTCGCTCGAGCGGGGGGACCCCCACCGTCAGGAGCCGGCGCCCGGCCTGTCCACGAGTTCCACCTTGTCCACCGCGTTGCACCAGCGGCAGCGCACCGACTCGATCGTCTCACTGAGCACCTCGCGCTCCTCGACCTTGGGCTCACCGGCCAGATCGAGGTGGACGTACTCCACGACCTTGGACGAGCGCGTCACGTCGAAACGCGTGAGGTTGCCGCAGAGGGTGCAGCGCCAGCGCGTCGCGGCGGTGGGCAGGGGAACCGTCATCGTGACCGTGCTCTTTTCCTTCTAGGTCTTCTATTGTCGGTGACGCTCCCGGACTCCCCGGTGCGTGTGGCTCGTAACCCTACGGCCTGGCGGGTACTCACCGCCTGTCCGTCTCGGGCGGCGAGGCGGTCTGGGCGGCTGCGTCCCGTTACGTCATGCTCTGTGTTCATGATCGGCAACTGGAGTGTGGCGTATTTCGGGACTCGGTTCGCCAGAGCGGGCCGATCGGCCCTGCGGTCGCCGGCGCCGGTGACCCACGGCCTGATCCTCCTGTGCTCCCTGCTCTTCCTGATCGGCCCGGCCGCGGGGCTCAATCCGGCGTACGGCTCCGGCGAGGGGCTGCTCGCCGCGCAGCGGGCCTACTTCCACCACTGGGGCGTGGTCCCCGCGGAGCTGTTCGAGGGGGCGCCCCGGGCCGCCCTCACACCTGCCACGGCCCTCTTCGTGCACGGCAGCTGGGTGCACCTGCTCGGCAACATGCTCTTCCTCTACGTCTTCGGCGCGATGACCGAGGAACGGATGGGCCGCGTCCAGTTCGCGCTCTTCTACCTGGGCTGCGGCTACCTGGCCCTGCTGGGCTACGCGGCCGCCAACGACGACTCCACCCAGTCCCTGGTCGGCGCGTCCGGGGCGATCTCGGCCGTCCTCGGCGCGTTCCTGTTCCTCTTCCCCGGGGCACGCGTGACAAGCCTGCTGCCGTTCCTGCTCTTCCTGCCGCTGCGCTTCCCGGCCTGGGTGGTGCTGCCCTTCTGGGTGGCCCTGCAGTGGGTGGCGGCGGGGCGGGCGGACCAGGGGCCGGGGGTGGCCTATCTGGCGCACCTGGTGGGCTTCGGTCTGGGCTTCGGCTTCGCGTGGGCCCGCTTCGCCCGGCCCGCTGCTGTGTCTTCCCGGGGGGCGCAGCACCCCACAGCGGCTCCGCCGCGGGCCGGACCCCCGGCAGAAAAACCAGGCCGGCCGGACCGCGAGTAGGGTGAGAGCCCCAGCAGCGGCCCCCGAGGAGAGAACCAGCCGTGATCACCGCGATCGTCCTCATCAAGACCAGCGTGGACCGGATCCCCGAGATCGCGGAGCGGATCGCTTCGCTGGAGAGCGTGACGGAGGTCTTCTCGGTCACCGGCACGTACGACCTGATCGCCATGGTGCGGGTCAAGCAGCACGAGGATCTCGCCGAGGTCATCCCGGGCCGGATCAGCAAGATCCCCGGCGTCGAGGGGACGGACACCCACGTGGCGTTCCGTACGTACTCCCAGCACGACATCGAGGCCGCGTTCGCCATCGGCCTGGACAGCTGAGCCCGTCCCCAGGATGAAGAGTTCTTCATCCTGGGCTCATCCTCACGGCCGGGCGCCCGCGGCAGGCTCGGCCGTATGGTCTTCTCGCATCGGATCGCGGCCCTGGCCGCCGTAGTGGCGATCCCGCTCGGCATCGCCGCGACCAGCTTCGCCCTCACCGACAGTCCCCAGTCCCCCAAGGTCCCGGCCAAGGTGGAACTGGACAGCGGCTCCCCCACGCCGACACCCACCCGGCCCGCACCGACGCCGAGCGACGAGGTCGTGTCCCGGCCGCCCGTGACCGACAGCACCGCGAGCGACGACGATGACGACGCCCCCGACCGGGAGACCGGAGACGACGACCGTGGTGAGCCCGGGGACGACGGCTGAACCTGTGCGCCGTCGTATCTCCGCCCGGGTCCGCATCCTGCTCTGGCTGCTGCTGGTGATGGCCGTGGGACTCGTGTCCGGCCCACCAGGCCGATCAGCTCTTCGTCCGGGTCGGCGTACTGCCGTACCAGGAACTCCCGCAGCAGCCGCGAGGGATCCGTGAAGGGACGGCCGGTCTCGGGGTCGACACTCCGCTCCTCGAAGTTGGCGAACTCACCGGCCTCCTGCGCGAGCAACCCGTTCACCCGGTGGTCGACGTCCCGCAGCAGGATCGAGCGCGTGGTCGTCGCCACGGCGCTGGGCGGCGAAGGCGCGCTCCAGCCGGTCGAGCATCGCGTTGAAGGTCTCGGCGAGCGCGGCGATGACGTCGCGTCCGTGCACCGGGATACGGCGGGTGAGGTCCTGCTCGGTGAGCTGCGCGGCAGCCGTGCGCACCAGGCGTACGGGCTTGAGGATGCGCCCGGAGACCGCCCTGCCGATGCCGGTCGTCATCAGCAGGGCGACCCCGGAGATGGCCAGCAGGATCCGGAACTCGTCGTTCACGGCGGCCTGTTCGCGCCCCGGGTGGAAGGCGACCACGAACGCGGCCTCCGTCGTGCCGCCGGCCCGGGCGACGGCCACCTTCGCCCAGCGGATCTCGCCCGACGCGCGCCGCAGCGTGCCCGTGGAGTCGGCGGAGTCGAAGACACGGCGACGGGCGTCGGCGTCCTCGTGCAGGGGGAGGGCGACGGGGATGTCGCGTGGCTGGATGATCTGCGCCGGGGTGTGGCCCGGCCCTTCGTCACCCCGGAGCCGGTCCAGCTGGCCGAGCTCACCGCCGACGTCTACGTCAAGGCCCGCACCCTCGGCGAGCGCGACTGGCAGCTCGCCGAGGTCGCCGACGTCGAGGCCGAGCTGGACCCGCAGCGGATCACCCAGGCGATGGTCCAGCTCGCGCAGAACGCCGTGCAGCACACCGCACCCGGGCAGACCGTCCGTATCGGCTCGCGCGCCGACGGACCGGGCGTCGAGCTTGGAGAACTGGGCGCACGTCCTCACCCGTGACCTGGGGGCCATGCGCACCGACCTGCGCCACGGCCCCGGCACCGGCGCCTCCGGCGGCCTGGGCGCCGGCCTCGCCGCGCTGGGCGCCCGGCTCCTCCCCCGCTTCGACGTGCTGCTGGACCACCTCGACCTGGACGCCCGCCTGGCCCGCGCCGACCTGGTCGTCACCGCCGAGGGCGCCCTCGACCACCAGACGCCCAGGGGCAAGGTTCCGGCCGAGGTGGCCCGCCGGGCCAAGCTGTACGGCCGCCCGGTGCTCGTGCTGGCGGGCACACTCGGCGAGGGCCACCAAGAAGTGCCGGGCGTGGACGCGTTCAGCGGGATCCTGCCGGCACCGATGGCCTTGGCGGAGGCCCTGGTGCGGGCCTCCGAACTCCTCACGGACGCGGCCGAGCGCGCCCTGCGTATGATCCTGCTGGGCGCCCGGCTACCGGCTCATGCGGAGGTGTCCGGCACGCAACGCCCGTCCTCCGTGCGGTAGTTCCACTGCGCGCCGTGCTGGACCAGTTCCTTCACCGCGCCCACGAACCGCTCGACGTGCTCGTCCGGCGTACCCGCCCCGAAGCTCACCCGGATCGCGTTGAGGGACTTCTCACCGGGAGCGGCCTCCGGGGCGCCGCACTCGCCCTGCGTCTGCGGGTCGCTGCCCAGCAGCGTGCGGACCAGGGGGTGGGCGCAGAACAGCCCGTCCCGCACCCCGATGCCGTACTCGGCGGAGAGCGCGGCGGCGAAGTGGGAGCTGTTCCAGCCATCGACGACGAAGGAGATGACACCGACGCGCGGGGCGTCGTCACCGAAGAGGGAGAGGATCCGTACCTCGGGAACCTCGGCGAGTCCCGCCCGCACCTTGTCGATGAGGTACTGCTCGCGGGCGACCAGGTCGTCGAACCCGGCCTCGGTGAGCGCCTTGCAGGCCGAGGCGATGGAGTAGGCGCCGATGACGTTGGGCGACCCGGCCTCGTGCCGCGCCGCGCTCTCGTGCCACTCGACGTCCACTCCCCCGTCCTCACGCCGGGAGACCTTGCGGCTGGCACCGCCGCCCGCGAGGTACGGCTCCGCCTCGCGCAGCCAGTCGGCACGGCCGGCCAGGACGCCCGAGCCGAAGGGGGCGTACAGCTTGTGGCCGGAGAAGGCGACCCAGTCGACGTCGAGGTCCTGGACGCTCACCGGGTGGTGCGGGGCCAGCTGGGCGGCGTCGAGCACGATCCGGGCACCGTGCGCGTGGGCCGCGGCGGCCAGCTCACGGACCGGCCACAGCTCACCGGTGACGTTCGAGGCGCCGGTGACGCAGACCAGGGCCGGGCCGTACACCTCTTGATTGGATGCAGTGCGGTCGGCGAGGGCGCGCTCCAGGGTCTCGACGGCCTGACGGGGGGTGCGGGGCGCGTTGAGGTAGGTGACGCGAGCGTCGCGCCAGGGCAGCAGGGAGGCATGGTGCTCGGTCTCGAAGACGAAGACCTGGCAGTCGGCCGGGAGGGCGGCGGCGAGGAGGTTGAGCGAGTCGGTGGTGGACCGGGTGAAGACGACCTGGTCGGTGTCCCGGCAGTCGAGGAACTCGGCGACCGTCCTGCGGGCGTTCTCGAACAGGTCGGTGGAGAGCTGCGAGAGGTACCCGGCGCCGCGGTGGACGCTGCCGTAGTACGGCGCGTAGGCGGCGACGTCGTCCCAGACGCGCTGCAACGCCGGCGCGCTGGCGGCGTAGTCGAGCGCGGCGTAGGTGACCTCGCCGCCGGTGACCAGCGGGACGGTGACATCACGGCCCAGAACGGGCAGCGGGCAGCAAATGGTCTGGGCGGCGGCAGCGGTGGAGGCAGACATGGCGAACTCCCGTGAGAGGCATGCGAGTTGAGTGCATGCGGGAAAGAGAAAAAGGGTGCGCGGAGGCGGGGCTCGGGCGGCCCTATCGCATTCGCTTGCTCACGGAAGACTCCCTCGAACGACCAGGACCCCTGGTTTCGAGAGGGGCCCGCGCTTGCCGTAGACCTCGCTGCCTACGGCCTGGTCTTCACCCGGGGCACCCCGCCACGGACGGAGGGTTGCCGGACAGTCGGCCGGGGCCTCATGACTGTCACTCATGACCTGGTCCAATATCCTGCCACACGATCATCAGCACGCAAGGCGCAGTCCAGAATCCGGACTGCGCCTTGCGTCACATCACAGGGAACTCAGGCGTTGCTGGCCGCCACCCAACGCTCCAGCGTCCGCTTCGCCGCTCCCGAGTCGATCGACTCCGCCGCCCTCGCCATGCCGAGCCGGATCTGCTCGGTGAGCGGAGCGTCCGTCGGCTCCAACGCCACCAGCGCCGCGGCCGAGTTGAGCACCACGGCGTCCCGTACGGGCCCGGTCTCGCCCTCCAGCAGCCGCCGGGCGACCTCAGCGTTGTACGAGGCGTCCGCACCCCGCAGCGCCTCCACCGGCACCAGCTCGATACCGACGTCACGCGGGTCGAAGCCCTCCTCGGTCACCTTGCCGTCCCGTACGACCCACACACGCGAAGTGGCCGTCGTCGTCAGCTCGTCGAGACCGTCGTCGCCCCGGAACACCAGCGCGGACGAGCCGCGTTCGGCGAGGACGCCGGCGATGAGCCCCGCCATCCGGGTGTCGAAGCAGCCGACGGCCGAGGAGGTGACGCGAGCCGGGTTGGTCAGCGGGCCGAGGAGATTGAACGAGGTCGGGATCCCCAGGTCCCGCCGGACACCGCCGACGAAGCGCATCGAGGGGTGGAACTTGGCCGCGAAGCAGAAGGTGATCCCGGCCTCGTCCACGACCCGGGCCACGCCCTGCGGCGACAGGTCCAGGTTGATGCCGAGCTTCTCCAGCACGTCGGACGAGCCGCTCGCCGAGGACGACGCCCGGTTGCCGTGCTTGACGACCTTCGCCCCGGCGCCCGCGATCACGATGGCCGACATCGTCGAGATGTTGACCGTCTTGGCCCGATCCCCACCCGTGCCGACGATGTCGACGGCCGGGCCGGGAATGTCCAGCGGCTGCGCGTGGGCGTACATCGCCTCGACGAGACCGTTGATCTCCTCGACCGTCTCGCCCTTGGCCCGCAGGGCCACCATGAAGCCGGCGATCTGGGCGTCCGAGGCCTCGCCGCTCATGAAGCGGTCCATCGCCCACGCCGTGTCTCCGGCGCTCAGGTCCCGTCCGGCGAGCAGCGCGCTCAGCACCTCGGGCCAGGAGCGGCCCGCCGCGGTGTCGCCTCCAGCGGGGATCACAGCGCTCATAAGCCGCTCCAGGGTCAGGCGTCCCGCACTACGGGACGAGAGTCTCAACGAGGTCCACCCTATCCAGCCCCGGGACACGGAGAAGGGCCCCGTCCGAAGACCGGACGGAGCCCTTCTGCCGTGGCGTGGCGAAACGCAGCGATCAGTGGTGGCCGTGGCCGCTCGTGATCTCCTTGTACTCCTCGACGGTCGGCTTGGGGATCTGACCGTCCTCGCCGAAGTACGACTTGCTGAGCTTGGCGCGGAGCTTCTCGGAGCCCTTCACCTTGCGCTCGACGCCGTTCTCGTCGACCTTCGGACCGATCTCGGCCGGCTGGTACTGCTCGTGCGCCGTGAGCGTGTACAGCGCGTCCTGGCTGAGCGGCTCGTGGACCTCGATGAACTCACCGTGCGGCAGGCGCTTGATGATGCCCGACTCGCGGCCGTGCAGCACCTTGTCCTTGTCCCGGCGCTGCAGGCCGAGGCAGATCCGCTTGGTGATGATGAACGCGATGACCGGTCCGGCGAAGAACCCGATCCGGACGAACCAGGTGACCGCGTTGATCGACAGGTGGAAGTGGGTGGCCCACAGGTCGTTGCCACCGCCGACCAGGCCGATCATGTACACCGTGATCCAGGCGACGCCGAACGCGGTACGCGTCGGGGCGTTGCGCGGACGGTCCAGGATGTGGTGCTCGCGCTTGTCGCCGGTGACCCAGGACTCGATGAACGGGTAGACCGCGATGGCCATCAGCACCAGGCCGAAGAGGACCAGCGGGATGAACACGCCCAGGACGAGCGTGTGACCCCAGAAGTCGATCTCCCAGCCCGGCATGTAGCGGACCAGACCCTCGGCGAAGCCCATGTACCAGTCGGGCTGGGCGCCCGTGGACACCTGGTCCGGCCGGTAGGGACCCATGGCCCAGATCGGGTTGATCTGCGCGACCGCGGCGATGACCGCGATGACGCCGAAGACCAGGAAGAAGAAGCCTCCGGCCTTGGCCATGTAGACCGGCAGCAGCGGCATGCCGACGACGTTCTTGTTCGTCTTTCCGGGGCCCGCGAACTGCGTGTGCTTGTGGTAGAAGACCAGGATCAGGTGGCCGACCACCAGGCCGAGCATGATGCCCGGCAGCAGCAGGATGTGGATCGAGTAGAAGCGGGCCACGAAGTCGGTGCCCGGGAACTCGCCGCCGAAGAGGAAGAACGAGATGTACGTGCCGACGATCGGCATGGACAGGATCGCGCCCTCGGTGAAGCGGACACCGGTGCCGGAGAGCAGGTCGTCCGGGAGCGAGTAGCCGGTGAAACCGGTGAACATGCCCAGGACGAACAGCAGGAAGCCGAACAGCCAGTTGATCTCACGCGGCTTGCGGAACGCGCCCGTGAAGAACACGCGCATCATGTGCACGAACATGCCCGCGAGGAAGATCAGCGCGGCCCAGTGGTGGATCTGCCGGATGAGCAGACCACCGCGCACGTCGAAGGAGATGTGCAGCGTCGAGCTGAACGCCTCCGACATGAGCTGTCCCTGGAGCGGGACGTAGGAGCCGTGGTACTCCACCTCGTTCATCGACGGGTGGAAGAACAGCGTCAGGTACACACCCGTGAGGATGATGATGATGAAGCTGTAGAGGCAGACCTCACCCAACATGAACGACCAGTGGTCGGGGAAGATCTTGCGCATGTTGGCCTTGGCCAGGGAGTAGATCCCCAGCCGGCCGTCGGCCCAGTCGGCGACGCGCTCGCCGGCCGGTGCCTTGTCGCGCGAGCGCGACTCGGTGGTGGACTCAGTGCTCATCCGCGCTCCCAGAATGCAGGACCGACGGGCTCTTCGAAGTCGCCGAGCGCCTCGAGGTAGCCCTCGTCGTTCACGCCGATGCGCAGCTGCGGCAGGGCGTGGCCGGCGGGGCCGAAGATCACTCGGGCACCGTCGGCGAGGTCGAAGGTGGACTGGTGGCAGGGGCAGAGCACATGGTGCGTCTGCTGCTCGTACAGGGAGATCGGGCAACCGACGTGGGTGCAGATCTTCGAGTACGCGACGATGCCCTGGTAGGACCAGTCGAGTTCCTGCTTGTCCTTGATGTCGTCGGGCTGGAGCCGGACGATCATCAGGGCGGCCTTGGCGATCTCGTTCTGGAAGTCGTGGTCGTGCTCCTCCAGGCCCTCCGGCTTGGCGAAGGTGAGGGAGCCGACCGCGACGTCCGAGGGACGCAGCGGCTCGTTGGTGTTCATGTTGACGAGCAGCTTGCCCTTGGACCACAGGGTGTGGCGCAGCTTGGTGCCGGGCAGCGGACCGAGGTCACGCAGCAGGACGACACCGGAGAGCGGGAACAGGGCCAGCGCACCGAACATCGTGTTGCGGATCAGCTTGCGGCGACCCAGCGCGGACTCCTTGGCGCCCTGCCGGAAGTCGGCCATGACCTTGGCCTTGACCTCGGGCTCAGCCGCGATCGCGTGACGGTCGTCCGCGACCTCCTCGTCCGACATCAGGGTGCGGGCCCAGTGGACCGCGCCCGCGCCGATGCAGAACAGCGCACCGCCGAGGGTCAGACCCAGCGCGAAGTTCAGCGCGTTGAGGTGACCGATCGGGAAGACGAAGATCGACTTGTCGTGCGGGATGGCGACGTACGAGGCGATGAAGCCGACGGTGGCCAGCATCGAGACCGTGAACAGCAGGGCGACCGTGCGCTCGGACCGCTTGGCGGCCCGCTCGTCGATGTCCTGGATCCGGTGCTCGTGGGGCGGCAGGCCGGGGTCGGCGAAGGGGTTCTTCTCGTCCGCTACCGCGACGTGGGCGTCCTGCTCAGCGGGCAGGTTCTCTTCTGGAATGTCTTGGCTACTCATGACTTCTTGGCCTTTGCGGTCCGAGCGGCGACCCAAACAGCGACCGCGATCATTGCGCCGAGACCGAAGATCCAGGAGAAGAGGCCCTCGGTGACCGGCCCGAGGCCGCCCAGCTCCAGACCACCCGGATTCACCGTCTCATCGCTGTTGACCGCGTGCAGGTACGCGATGATGTCCTTCTTGTTCTGCTCCGACAGCGTGGTGTCGGGGAACGAAGGCATGTTCTGCGGGCCGGTCTGCATGGCCTCGTAGATGTGCTTCGGGTCGACGCCCTCGAGGCTCGGCGCGTACTTGCCCTTGGTCAGAGCGCCGCCCTTGCCGGTGAAATTGTGGCACTGGGCGCAGTTGTTGCGGAAGAGCTCGCCGCCCTTGGCGATGTCCGCGCCCTCGGGGCCGTACTTCTCCTCGGACGGGACGGACGGACCGGCGCCCAGCGAGGCGATGTACGCAGCGAGCTGGTCGATCTCGGCCTGCGAGTAGATGTTCTTCTTCTTCGGGACCTGGGCGCCCTGGGAGGTGGCGGCAGGCATACGTCCCGTCGAGACCTGGAAGTCGACGGCGGCGGCGCCGACACCCACCAGGCTCGGACCGTCGGAGGTGCCCTGACCGCCGGTGCCGTGGCAGCTGGCGCAGCCGACGGCGTAGAGCTTCTTGCCCTCCTCGATGGTGAGGGACTGGGCGGTTTCCTCGGCCTGCGCCTTGTCCGCGGGCGCGAACACGGCGTACAGCCCCCCCGTGCACGCCAGCGCGAGGAGTAGGACGACGACCGCCGCCAGCGGATGGCGTCGTCGTGCGGAGAGCTTTTTCACGGATTACCCCGGTGTCAGGATCTTCTGCGTCGATGCTTCGGTAAGTGCGTTTGTTGAACGCGCGCGGGATCGGGCCCGGCTACTTGATCATGTAGATCGTGGCGAAGAGGCCGATCCAGACGACATCGACGAAGTGCCAGTAGTAGGACACGACGATCGCGGCGGTCGCCTGCTCATGCGTGAACCTCCGGGCCGCGTACGTGCGGCCGAGGACCAGCAGGAAGGCGATGAGACCGCCCGTCACGTGCAGGCCGTGGAAGCCGGTGGTCAGGTAGAAGACCGAGCCGTACGGGTCGGACGAGAGCGAGAGGCCCTCGTGCTTGACCAGCTCGGTGTACTCGTACACCTGACCGCCGATGAAGATCGCACCCATGATGAAGGTGACGATGAACCAGCCCCGGAGCTTCTTGACGTCACCGCGCTCGGCGGCGAACACGCCGAGCTGGCAGGTGAGGGAGGAGAGCACCAGGATCGTGGTGTTCGTCGCCGAGAACGGGAAGTTCAGGGCTTCGGCCTTCTCGTGCCAGAAATCCGGCCCGGTCACCGATCGAAGGGTGAAGTACATCGCGAAGAGGGCCGCGAAGAACATCAGCTCGGAACTCAGCCAGATGATGGTTCCGACGCTGGTGAGGTTCGGTCGATTGACCGACGGGTGCGCGTGACCCTTGTCTACTGTCGTTGCTGTCGCCACGACCGACATTATGTCGGTCGCTTATCCCGCCCTCACTCCGGGGGGTGCCGTTCGGAGTGTCTTCCCCGTTCATACCGGTGTTGACGTGGTGTTCAAGGGAGTAGCATCCGGCCCAACGGGCCTGTCCTTACGACGCAGACGTCACGGAGGAACAATGCAGCCGACCGCCACGGTGCTGGTCTACAGCGACGACTCCAACACCCGCGAGCAGGTGCGGCTTGCCTCCGGTCGGCGACCGGCTCCTGATGTGCCCTTGGTCAGGTTCGTGGAGTGCGCCACGCCCGCCGCGGTGCTGCGCGAGCTGGACAAGGGGGGCATCGACGTCTGCGTGCTGGACGGTGAAGCCGTGCCCATGGGGGGCATGGGGCTGTGCCGGCAGATCAAGGACGAGGTGTTCAACTGCCCGCCGGTGCTGTTGCTCATCGGGCGGCCGCAGGACGCGTGGCTGGCCACGTGGAGTCGGGCCGAGGCGGCGGTGACGTTGCCTGTGGAGCCCGTGGAGTTCGCGGGGGCGTTGGCTTCCCTGTTGCGCACGAAGCGGCTTCAGAGCGCCTGAGAGCTCGGGAGCTTGGTGTTCACGGGCGACTGCGGGTCCGGTTGCGGCTGGTCGCGCCCACGCGGCGGAGCCGCAAATCGATGCAGACCCGCACCCCTGAAGGGGCGCTGTCCCTGAGGTCGCTTCATATGCTCTGTGGCCTCAGTCTTGCCTTCTCCGACGGGCTCGGGCCCTCCGGTGTGCCGCCCACCAGCGCACTGCCGTTGCGCCAGTTCTTCCACTCCAGGTTCCAGTCGCCGAAGCCGTTGCCGAACGGTTCCATCGTGTTGCCGTACGAGTTGATGACCTTGACGATGTCGCCCTCGCGTATGTTGTCGAAGAACCACGAGGCGTTGGCCGTGCTCATGCCGGTGCAGCCGTGGCTGACGTTGGCGTAGCCCTGGGAGCCGACCGACCAGGGGGCCGCATGGACGTACTCGCCGCTCCAGGTCACGCGGGTGGCGTAGTAGACGGGTAGGTCGTACGACTCCGAGGAGCCCGCCGCTATGCCTATGCTCGTGCCGCGCATGCGTACGAAGTACTCCTTGGCCAGTACGACCTTGACTCCGTTGCGGGTCTCGAAGCCGGGCTTGCCGGTGGTGACCGGGACCGACCTGACCTCCTCGCCGTTCCGGTAGAGCGTCAGCCGGTGGGACGCGGCGTCCGTGACGGCTATGACCTGGTCGCCGATGGTTATTCGCAGCGGCTTGACCTTGCCGCCCCACAGGCGTTCGCCGATCTTCACGCCGTCGAGGTTGCTGTGGGCTCGGATCGTGGCGCCGGAGGGCCAGTACTCCTTGGGGCGGTAGTGGAGTTCCTTGTCGTCCACCCAGTGCCAGGTGCCCTCCACGGCGGGCGTGGAGTCGACCTTCAGGGCCCGCTCGACTATGGCGCGCTGCTTCTTGTCCTTGAGGGGCTGGTTCAGTGCGGCGGTGATGGGCTGGCCCACGCCGTACGTGCCCGTCCTGGGGCCGAACTCCACCGTCAGATGCTTCTTGGTGGTCGGCCGGCTGGTGTCGAAGGTGAGGACCTTGCGGCCGGGGGCGCCGTCCTCGTCCTCGGTGCTCACACGCACCGTGTAGCGGGCGTTGGCGGCGAGCGGGGAGGTGCTGTGCCAGCGGGTGCCGTCGACGGAGAGTTCGCCCGCGACGTAGCGTCCTGCGGCGTCCCTGGCGGTGACGTCCGTGATACGGCCGTCGGAGTCCTCCGCGGTGACTTCCAGGGGCTTGTCGGGGTCGGCCTTCTTGCCGTCGCCCGAGGGGCCGTTGAAGGCGATCTGGTCGGCCGCGTCGTAAGGGTCGGCGGCCAGCGGGTTGCCGTCGCTGCTGCAGGCGGCGGCACTCGCGCCGAGTGCGGTCAGCAGGAGCGTGCAGCCTATGACGGTCTTCGTGCGCGGTGCTCTGTTGCTCATGGCTTCACGCTAGGAAGCGGCGTCATCGGCGGCGCGCCGGGTGACTCGTACGGGTGATTCGGATTACTGCAAAAGCGGGAGCCCGGACACTCCTGGCGGAGTGTCCGGGCTCCCGATGAGCTCGGCTCGTGCTACTGGGTGCGGTTCTCACCGCGGTAGTACTCGAAGACCCAGCCCCAGATGCCGATGAGGACCAGCGGCGCGGAGAAGTACATCAGCCACCAGCCGATCGCGATCGACAGGAAGGCGAGGGCGCCACCGATCGCGAGGGAGAGCGGCTGCCAGCTGTGCGGGCTGAAGAACCCGACCTCGCCGGCGTCGTCCGCGACGTCCGCTTCCTTGTTGTCCTGCGCACCCGTGTCGACCCGCCGGGCGGTGAAGCCCAGGTAGAAGCCGATCATGATGGCCAGACCGAACGCCAGGAAGAGTGCCGTGGTACCGGCCGGCTCCTTCGACCACACGCCATAGACGACCGCCATGGCAAGGATGAAGACGCTCAGCCAGATGAACATCTTGCCCTGAACCTTCACTTGCCGGCCTCCTTGCCACCAGCCAGAGCCTTGTCACCGTGAGGTGCGTTCTCGAGCTGGTCGAGGGCGGCGATCTCAGGGTGGTGCAGGTCGAACGCCGGGGATTCGGAACGGATCCGCGGCAGGGTGAGGAAGTTGTGCCGCGGCGGCGGGCAGGACGTGGCCCACTCCAGCGAGCGGCCGTAGCCCCACGGGTCGTCGACGCCGACCGGCTTGCCGTACTTGGCCGTCTTCCACACGTTGTAGAAGAAGGGCAGCAGCGACGCGCCGAGGACGAACGAGCTGATCGTCGAGATCGTGTTCAGGGCGGTGAAGCCGTCGGCCGCGAGGTAGTCGGCGTAACGACGCGGCATGCCCTCGGCACCCAGCCAGTGCTGGACGAGGAAGGTGCCGTGGAAGCCGACGAACAGCGTCCAGAAGGTCATCTTGCCGAGGCGCTCGTCGAGCATCTTGCCCGTCCACTTCGGCCACCAGAAGTGGAAGCCGGAGAACATCGCGAAGACGACGGTGCCGAACACCACGTAGTGGAAGTGCGCCACCACGAAGTACGAGTCGGAGACGTGGAAGTCCATCGGCGGCGAGGCCAGGATGACGCCGGTCAGACCACCGAAGGTGAAGGTGATGAGGAAGCCGGTCGCCCAGAGCATCGGTGTCTCGAAGGACAACGAGCCCTTCCACATCGTTCCGATCCAGTTGAAGAACTTCACGCCTGTCGGTACGGCGATGAGGAACGTCATGAAGGCGAAGAACGGCAGGAGCACACCGCCGGTGACGTACATGTGGTGTGCCCACACCGTCACGGACAGGCCCGCGATCGCGATGGTGGCCGCGATCAGACCCATGTAGCCGAACATCGGCTTGCGGGAGAAGACCGGGATGACCTCGGAGATGATGCCGAAGAACGGCAGCGCGATGATGTACACCTCTGGATGGCCGAAGAACCAGAAGAGGTGCTGCCACAGCAACGCTCCGCCGTTGGCCGAGTCGAAGATGTGGGCGCCGAACTTGCGGTCCGCCTCCAGCGCGAACAGCGCCGCGGCCAGCACCGGGAAGGCGAGCAGGACCAGAACACCGGTCAGCAGGACGTTCCACACGAAGATCGGCATGCGGAACATCGTCATGCCGGGGGCGCGCATGCAGATGATCGTGGTGACGAAGTTGACCGAGCCGAGGATGGTGCCGAAGCCGGAGAAGGCAAGGCCCATGATCCACAGGTCGGCGCCGATGCCCGGGCTGCGGACCGCGTCCGACAGCGGGCTGTAGGCGAACCAGCCGAAGTCGGCCGCGCCCTGCGGGGTGAGGAAGCCGCCGACCGCGATGAGCGAGCCGAACAGGTACAGCCAGTAGGCGAACATGTTCAGCCGGGGGAAGGCCACGTCCGGCGCGCCGATCTGCAGCGGCATGATCCAGTTCGCGAAGCCGGCGAACAGCGGCGTCGCGAACATCAGCAGCATGATCGTGCCGTGCATCGTGAACGCCTGGTTGAACTGCTCGTTCGACATGATCTGCAGACCAGGACGGGCGAGCTCGGCGCGCATGAGCAGCGCCATCACGCCGCCGATCACGAAGAACGCGAACGACGTGACGAGGTACAGCGTTCCGATCGTCTTGTGGTCGGTGGTGGTGAGCCACTTGACCACGACGTTGCCGGGTTGCCTGCGCCTGACCGGCAGCTCGTTCTCGTACGAGTCCTCAGCTGCGGCGGCACCCTGGGGTTCGTTGAGGATGCTCACAGGTTGTTCGTCTCCCGGTTCTTCTCGTGGCTCGTCTGCGCGATGCCGGCGGGAACGTAACCGGTCTGCCCCTTCTTGGCGAGGTCCTTGAGGTGCTGCTCGTAGCGCTCGGGGGAGACGACCTTCACGTTGAACAGCATCCGGGAGTGGTCGACGCCGCACAGCTCGGCGCACTTGCCCAGGAAGGTGCCCTCACGGTTGGGGGTCACCTCGAAGGCGTTGGTGTGGCCCGGGATGACGTCCTGCTTCATCAGGAACGGCACCACCCAGAAGGAGTGGATGACGTCACGCGAGGTGAGGACGAAGCGGACCGTCTTGCCCTTGGGCAGCCACAGGGTCGGGCCGGGGTTGCCGGTCTGCGGGTTCCGCGTGCCGGGCGTGCCGACGTCGTAGACACCGCCGGCGTTCGCCGGGAAGTCCTCCTTGAACCGGTCCGGAATGGCGTCCAGGTTCTTGTCGGTCTTCGCGTCGCCCGTGGAACCCTCGACGGGCTCGACGTAGTTGAAGCCCCAGCTCCACTGGTAGCCGACGACGTTGATGGTGACGTCGGGCTTGTCCTTGAGGCTGAGGAGCTTCGACTCGTCGCGGGCCGTGAAGTAGAACAGCACCGAGACGATGATGAGCGGGACCACGGTGTACAGCGCCTCGATGGGCATGTTGTACCGGGTCTGCGGAGGGACCTCGACCTTGGTGCGGCTGCGCCGGTGGAACATGGCGCTCCACAGGATCAGACCCCACACGAGCACGCCGACGGCGAGCGCAGCCGCCCAGGAACCCTGCCACAGGGAGAGGATCCGCGGAGCCTCTTCCGTGGTCGGGGTGGGCATACCAAGGCGGGGGAAGTCTTCCCAGTTGTACGAGCAACCGGTGGCTGTCGCCAGGACCAGGCCCGCGGTCATTGCCTGCAGCAGCTTCCGCCGCATCGGGCGCCGCGGCGAGCGGTCGGAGCCGTTGGGACTCACGTAGCGCCTTCCCGAGAGTCTCGCCCGCGCGGTATGGCTGCGGCCTGGCCTTCTCGCTGGTCGGTCGCCGCCCTGCGACGGGCAGGGGTTTGGATGTTTATGCGGACCAAACCCTAGCCGACGCCCTCCGGGGGTTCGCGGGGAGGGGTGCCTATGGGGTGGGGTGGTTCGCTTGTTTGGCGGCTGCGGGTTCGTTGGGGCTTGTCGCGCCCCGCGGCGGAGCCGCTGATGTCACCGCCCCGCGCCCCTGAGGGGCGCCCCGGTCACCGGACGTTTTAGCGTTGCTGTGTGGGCTACTTTGACTCTGCTTCCAGTGCTCCTCTTCATCCTGTTGCCCGGCAGGCGCTACAGGCCTCCCTTGATGAAGGGTGGGCCGATCCTGCCCGTCTCTATCGGGAAGGGCGGCGGGCGCGGTTGTTGCTGGATGCCGCTCGGGAGGCCGCCGCTGAGGCTGTCGGTTGTCGTGCCGATGAGTTGGTGTTCACCTCGTCGGGGACTCGCGCCGTCCATTCGGGTGTCGCCGGGGTGTTGGCGGGGCGGCGGAGGGTCGGACGCCACCTGATCGTGTCCGCGGTCGAACACTCCTCTGTGCTCCATGCGGCTGACGCGCACGAGGCCGGGGGCGGTTCCGTCACTCAGGTCGCGGTGGACCGTGCGGGGGCGGTGAATGCGGGTGCGTACGCGGCGGCCCTGCGGCCGGACACCGCGCTCGCCTGCCTCCAGTCGGCCAACCACGAGGTGGGGACCGAGCAGCCGGTGGCGGAGGTGGCCGCCGTGTGCCAGGAGGCGGGCGTGCCCTTGCTGGTGGACGCGGCGCAGTCGCTCGGGTGGGGGCCCGTCGAGGGTGCCTGGTCGGTGTTGACCGGGAGCGCACATAAATGGGGCGGGCCGTCGGGGGTCGGGCTGCTCGTCGTACGCAAGGGCGTGCGGTTCGCCGCGCAAGGGCCCTCGGACGAACGGGAGTCGGGGCGGGCGGCCGGGTTCGAGAACATCCCGGCGATCGTCGCCGCGGCGGCCTCGCTGCGGGCCGTGCGGGCGGAGGCGGCCCAAGAGGCGCTGCGGCTGCGGGAGCTGACGGAGCGGATCCGGGCGCGGGTGCCGCGGGTGGTGCCGGATGTGGAGGTGGTCGGCGATCCGGTGCGGCGCCTTCCCGGCATCGTCACCTTCTCCTGTCTCTATGTCGACGGAGAGGCCTTGCTGCACGAACTGGACCGCGCCGGCTTCTCGGTCTCCTCCGGTTCGTCCTGCACGAGCAGCACGCTGACGCCCAGCCATGTGCTGAAGGCGATGGGGGTGCTCAGCGAGGGGAATGTGCGGGTGTCCCTGCCGTTCGGGACGCCGGCGGAGGATGTCGAGCGGTTCCTGGAGGTGCTGCCGGGGGCGGTGGCAGGGGTGCGGGAGAAGCTGGGGGCTCCGGTCACCGAGACGGTCGTACGGGACGACGTGCTGGTCGTGGACTCCCTCGGCAAGCTGTGCCCGATCCCGGTCATCGAGCTGGCGAAGGTCATCGGCGAGGTGCCGGTGGGCGGCCTGGTCCGGGTCCTCGCCGACGACGACGCGGCCCGCCTGGACATCCCGGCGTGGTGCGAGATGCGGGGGCAGGAGTACGTGGGCGAGGAGCCGGCGGAGAAAGGAACGGCATACTTGGTCCGCCGGGTCAGCTGACCCACCTGAGGGGCGCGGGGCTGTGTCGATATGCGGCTACCGCCGCGGGGGCGCGACCAGCCCCCGCGCACCCGCAGCCGACCACGAACCTGCCGAGGCGGACGAGTAGTCGCACCCGGCCTCAGCCGAGGTGCTTGCGGACCTCCTCAGCGGCAGCGTCGCCGTACGCCTTGGTGAACCGGTCCATGAAGTGCGCCCGGCGCAGCTGGTACTCCTGCGTGCCGACCGTCTCGATGACGAGCGTCGCCAGCATGCAGCCGACCTGCGCGGCCCGCTCCAGGGACACACCCCACGCCAGCCCGGACAGGAACCCCGCGCGGAAGGCGTCGCCGACGCCCGTGGGGTCGGCCTTGCGCTCCTCCTCGGCGCAGCCGACCTCGATGGGGTCCTCGCCCTGCCGCTCGATGCGCACACCCTGCGAGCCGAGGGTCGTGACGCGGTGGCCGACCCTGGACAGGATCTCCTCGTCCGTCCAGCCGGTCTTGGACTCGATGAGGCCCTTCTCGTACTCGTTGGAGAAGAGGTACGTCGCCCCGTCCAGCAGTATCCGGATCTCGTCGCCGTTCATCCGGGCGATCTGCTGGGAGAAGTCGGCGGCGAAGGGGATCGCGCGGGAGCGGCACTCCTCGGTGTGGCGGAGCATCGCCTCGGGGTCGTCGGCGCCGATGAGGACGAGGTCGAGGCCGCCGACGCGGTCCGCGACGGTCTTCAGCTCGATGAGGCGGGCCTCGCTCATCGCACCCGTATAGAACGAGCCGATCTGGTTGTGGTCGGCGTCGGTGGTGCAGACGAAGCGGGCGGTGTGCAGGGTCTCGGAGATGCGGACCGAGCCGGTGTCGACGCCGTGGCGGTCCAGCCAGGCCCGGTACTCGTCGAAGTCGGAGCCCGCGGCGCCGACCAGGATCGGCTTCGTGCCCAGCTGCCCCATGCCGAAGGCGATGTTCGCGCCGACGCCGCCCCGGCGTACGTCCAGGTTGTCGACCAGGAAGGAGAGCGAGACCGTGTGCAGCTGGTCCGCGACGAACTGGTCGGCGAAGCGGCCGGGGAAGGTCATGAGGTGGTCGGTGGCGATGGAGCCGGTGACTGCGATGCGCACGGCTGGAGTCTCCTGCGGGGAGGTGGGATTGACATTCCACGCTACCGTGCGTGACCGGGACTCTGAAGTAGCCAAAACTACCTGATAGTAGATCTTTCTTCGCGGGCTTCGGCGTGCATACGGTGCCGCTATGACGAAAATCGAGGTCCATGCCCCCGCTTCGGCCGACCTGGAGGTCGACCTGGCGTCGCTGCTCGGTGACTGCGCGCGGATGGCTCCCCACTGGACCGCCCCCGATCGCGTCCATTCCCTTCCGGTCTCCCCGTCACTCATCCACGGGGTGACCGTGCCGCCGAAGTCCGCGCGCCTGGTGGACGCGATGTCGGACTACGGCGACTGACCGGAGCACGGCGACCGAATCGGCGCCCTTCAGGGAACCGTGCGCTCCCCTGCTGCGTCCCATCGCTGTCCCCCGTAAAGGGGATGCGGGATACGACCCCGTGGGCCGACCTTTTTGACAGGGTCGGGTCAGGGTCCTGGGACATGTGCGCAGCCGAAGGAGCGATGCGGTGAACACCGAGCGACCCGAGAACGACGACACGGGCGCCGACGGCTCCGCCGAGGAGCAGGGCGTCCGGGAGGAGAAGGACGCCGTCGGTGCCGAGGGGCTCGGAGCCGGCAGTGAGGCGGCGGCCGAGGCCGCGGCGGGCGAGGACGGTCCGGAGAACTCGGAGGAGGCCGCCCCTGAGGAGGCTTCGGAGGCATCCGCCCCTGAGGCGGCTTCGGAGGAGACTTCGGTCCCGGCCTCGTCGGCCGCGGACGCTCCCGTCGCCCCCGCCGTCGAGCGCCCCGGCGCCACCCCCGCCCCGGCCGGCGAGTCCGAGGACGTCCAGGACGGCGCCCGGCGCCGCTCCCCCGCGGTCATCGCCTCCGTCGCCGCCGCCGTACTGCTCGTCGGGGGCGGTGGGGCCTACCTCGCCGCGAACGCGTCCGGCGGGTCGGACGGCGGTACGACGTCGGCGGCGCCCGGGGGTGACACTCCCCCGCCGCTCCATCTCGACGGTTACACGGGCGGCGACGGCGGGGGCGGCACCGGCGGTATCGCGCCCGGGGAACCGAACCCGTACGGCGTCACCTACAAGGCCGACGGGGAGCTCGCGGACGGGCCCGGCTCGGCGCCGGTGTACCGGGCGGGCGGCGAGGTCGGCGCGGACGAGGTGGCCCGGCTGGCCAAGGCGCTCGGGGTGGACGGGACGCCGGTGGCACAGGGGCAGACCTGGAGGGTCGGGGCGAGGGACGGGGCGGGGCCCAGTCTGCAGGTGAACAAGCAGGCGCCGGGAACCTGGACGTTCTACCGGTACGCGCCGGGCACCGACAACTGTCAGAGCACCACCGTGTGCCACAAGGGCTCCGCCGAGTCGACCGCCGACCCGATCGGCGAGGAGGCCGCGAAGAAGGCCGCCGCCCCGGTTCTCAAGGCGGCGGGTCAGGATGACGCGAAGCTCGACGCGAGCCAGGTCATGGGCGCCCAGCGTGTGGTGAACGCCGACCCCGTCGTCGGCGGGATGCCCACGTACGGCTGGACGACCGGGGTGACCGTGAGCGCCCAGGGCGAAGTGGTCGGCGGAAGCGGCCAGTTGAAGGCGCCGGTGAAGGGGGACACGTACCCCGTGCTGAGCGCCGAGAAGACGCTCGGGCTGATGAACGCGACACCGGGGACCGGCGGCCGCATGGGCATCGGCGGCTGCGCCAGCCCCGTACCGCTGAAGGACCGTCTTGAGGCGCCCTGCGGTGCCCAGGCGTCGACGGGGACCCCCTCGAAGGACACCGTCACCGTGGAGAAGGCGGTGTTCGGGCTGGCCTCGCACTATGTGGACGCGCGGCAGGCTCTGGTGCCGTCCTGGCTGTTCGAGGTGAAGGCGCCCGGCGCGCAGGACAGCTTCACGGTCACGTATCCGGCGATCGACCCGAAGTACCTGGCCTCGGCCGCGCCGTCCGAGGAGCCGACCGGGCAGCCCACCCCGCGGCCGACCGATCCGAAGGACGAGCCGACCTCGGCGCCGGTCACCCGGAACGTGACGGTGGACGGCTACACGGTCGACGGCAGGGAACTGACGGTGGCCTTCACGGGCGGCGTGTGCGCCGACTACAAGGTGACGGCGAGCGAGAGCGACGACGAGGTGACGGTCCGGGTGACCGAGACCTCGCAGCCGGAGAAGGTCTGCATCCTGATCGCCAAGGTGTTCCACAAGACCGTGCAGCTGGACGAGCCGCTCGGTGACCGCAAGGTCGTGGGCACGGACGGCCAGGCGCTCCCGAAGGAGAAGCCGGGGGCGGGGGTGCCGGAGACGTCCGGGGCCCGGTAGGGCCTACGGACACGGGAAGGCGGCGGCCCCGTCGGAGGGGGTCGCCGCCTTCTCGTATGTCAGCCGGATCGGCTGTCGGCCGTTTGGGCGAGGCTCAGCTGAAGGAGTCGCCGCAGGCGCAGGAGCCCGTCGCGTTCGGGTTGTCGATCGTGAAGCCCTGCTTCTCGATGGTGTCGACGAAGTCGATGGAGGCACCGCCCAGGTACGGGGCGCTCATGCGGTCGGTGACGACCTTGACGCCGCCGAAGTCCTTGACCACGTCGCCGTCGAGGGACCGCTCGTCGAAGAAGAGCTGGTAGCGCAGGCCGGAGCAGCCACCGGGCTGAACGGCGACGCGCAGGGCCAGGTCGTCACGGCCTTCCTGGTCGAGCAGGGCCTTGACCTTCGCCGCTGCGGCGTCGGACAGGATGATGCCGTCGGTGACGGTGCTGGTCTCGTCCGATACGGACATCTACATCTCTCCCGGGTTGTACGGAGACTGCTTGCCGACGGTTGCAACCATCGGGGCCGCGGATTCATTCCGGGCCGGGCGCTTGTCTTTCGGTCCTTCTTCATGCTCGCACACGGCGCATGGAGCGGAAAATGCCTGATTCGGGAGTGCGGGCACGCCTCGGGCCCCCTCGCCGGGATTCACGTCACATCGACACGATGGCCATCGTCAAACTGACGTGAACCGGTTATGATAGATAGCGTCAAATCGACGAGAAGTCGATGAAGGTGTCCCGCATGACCCGCCGGGTCCGGATTCTCCGGCCCCGGCGAGCCGCAGAACAGAAAGGGTGCGTGTCGTGACCACCGCCCAGACCCAGGAGCTCGACGTCCAGCCGACGCCCCTCGCCCTGCTGCTCCTCGGCCGCGAGGCCGACCCGAGGAGCGAGCGCGGCGTCGAGTGTCCCGGCGACCTGCCCTCGCCGTCCGACCCGGACCTGGTCGAGCGCGCCCGCGCGGCCAAGGAGAAGCTCGGCAGCAAGGTCTTCGTGCTCGGCCACCACTACCAGCGCGACGAGGTCATCCAGTTCGCGGATGTGACCGGCGACTCCTTCAAGCTGGCCCGGGACGCGGCGGCGCGCCCGGAGGCCGAGTACATCGTGTTCTGCGGTGTGCACTTCATGGCCGAGTCGGCCGACATCCTGACCACCGACGACCAGAAGGTCGTCCTCCCCGACCTCGCCGCCGGCTGCTCGATGGCCGACATGGCGACGGCCGAGCAGGTGGCGGAGTGCTGGGACGTGCTGACCGAGGCCGGCATAGCCGAGCAGGTCGTCCCCGTCTCGTACATGAACTCCTCCGCGGACATCAAGGCGTTCACGGGCAAGCACGGCGGCACGATCTGCACCTCGTCGAATGCCAAGCGGGCGCTGGACTGGGCCTTCGAGCAGGGTGAGAAGGTCCTGTTCCTGCCGGACCAGCACCTCGGCCGCAACACCGCCGTCCGGGACATGGGCATGTCCCTGGAGGACTGCGTCGTCTACAACCCGCACAAGCCGAACGGCGGGCTGACGGCCGACGAGCTGCGCGCCGCGAAGATGATCCTGTGGCGCGGCCACTGCTCGGTGCACGGCCGCTTCAGCCTGGAGTCGGTGGAGGACGTACGCGCCCGGATCCCCGGGGTCAACGTGCTGGTGCACCCCGAGTGCAAGCACGAGGTCGTGGCGGCGGCGGACTACGTCGGTTCGACGGAATACATCATCAAGGCCCTCGAGGCGGCCCCGGCCGGCTCCAAGTGGGCCATCGGCACGGAGCTGAACCTGGTCCGCCGCCTGGCGAACCGTTTCGCGCCGGAGGGCAAGGAGATCGTCTTCCTCGACAAGACGGTCTGCTTCTGCTCGACGATGAACCGCATCGACCTGCCCCACCTGGTCTGGGCGCTGGAGTCGCTCGCCGAGGGCAAGCTCGTCAACCGCATCGAGGTCGACAAGGAGACCGAGGCGTTCGCGAAGCTGGCGCTGGAGCGGATGCTGGCGCTGCCGTAGGCCTCGCCCTTCCCCGCTGTCACCCCGAGACGGGTTTCCGCTCGGGGTGCGCGGGGTCGAGGCTGAAGACGGTGCCGTCGGGAGCGGTGACCACCAGCGCACCCTGGTTGAGCAGGACCTCGGGCCCGACCGTGCCGCCGGAGAACACCCGGGCGACCCGCGGCAGCGTCTCCCACAGCAGCGTGCCCTTGCGCGCGTCGAGGGCGGCCACCCGGCCGCTGTTGCTGGCCACGTAGAGGGTGCGCGTCCGCGGGTCGTACGTCGCCTTGCCCGGGTTCTCCAGGCTGGTGGGGGTCTGCCACAGCTGCTTGCCCGTGCGGGCCGACAGGGCGGTCACCCGGCCGTTGCCCGACACGGTCCACAGGGTGCCGTCCGCCAGCGACGACTGCCCCGTGTAGATCTTCTCCAGCTTCGTCGTGCCGCGGGTCGCCGAGTCCGGGTCGATCAGCAGGAGCCGGCCGTCCGCCGAGCCCGTCGCGGACGTCTCGCTGCCGTCGATCCACTCGGCTACCGCCACCCGGCCGTCGACGCTCCCGACGATGCCGCTCTGGTACGGCACCGTGAAGCGCTGTACCGAGCCGTCGGTCCGGTCCACCGCCAGGACCAGGGACCTCTCGGGGTCGTCCAGGGTGCAGTGGGCGTACAGATCCGAGCCGAACGTGTCGAACGTGCAGTAGTAGCCGGCGGGCACCTCCATGGTCCAGCGCTCGGCGCCGGTGCGCGGCGTGCGGGCCGTCACCGTCCGGCCGTCGGCGTCGGCCGTCAGGACCACGTCCCCGGACAGGGTGAGGTCGACGTTCTCGTCGTTCATTTCGCGGGACCACAGCTTGGCGCCGGTCTTGGTGTCGAGGGCGATCACCTGGATCGTCTCGGAGTTGCTGTCCTCCTGGGTGATGCTCTGCCGGATGAGCATCGCGCCGTCGCGGACGCCGAGGAGCGAGGCCCAGTAGTACGCGCCATCGGTGCCGGCCGGCGCGAGGTCGGCGCGCCAGACGGTCTTGCCGGTCAGGCCGTCCAGCCGTACCGGGAGAACGCCCTGGCCGGCGCAGTAGGCGGCGAGGTCGTACATCAGGCAGGCGGAGTCGCCCTCGAATCCCTCCGCGACCGCCTTGGGCGCGCCGAGCGGCGCCTCCTCGTTCACGGTCGTCTGCCAGGCCCGCCAGCCCTCGGGCGGCTCCGCCCACCGGGAGGACGCGGACGGTGAAGCGGAAACCGCGGAGGAACGGACGGTCCCGCCCCCGCTTTCCTCCTCCCAGTTCGGCCCGACCAGCGCATAGCCCGTCAGCCCCAGGGCGAGCGCGCCGACCGTGCCGGTCGCGGCCCACAGGGGACGTCTGCCCCGGCGGCGGCCGAAGCGGGAGGTGTACGTCCGCCCGGACAGGCTCCCCAAGTCGTTGCCGGCCGTCCGCCCGGACAGGCTCCCGGAACCGCTGCCGGCCGTCCGGTCGGTGCCGTGACCGGAGCTGCTCTCCCCCTCCACCCCCTCGACCGCCTTCAGCCCGTCCAGGCGCAGGCTCACGGTCTGCGGTTCGCCCTCCGCGGGCTCGGGCAGGACGGCGGCGAACTCCCCTGCCAGCGCGTCGAGTTCGGGCCGGTCCGCGACGTCCTTGGCCAGGCACCGCTCCAGTACCGAGCGCAGCGGCTGCGCCAGCCCGTCCAGCACGGGTTCGTCGTGGACCACCCGATATGCCGTCAGATACGGGCTGTCCGCGTCGAAGGGACCGCGTCCGGTGACGGCGAACACCAGCAGCGCCCCGAGCGAGAAGACGTCGGAGGCGGGGCCGACCTTGCGGGCGTCGGTGAACTGCTCCGGGGACATGAAGGGCGGAGTGCCGATCATCTGGCCGGTCTCGGTCACCGTCTGGTGGTTCTCCGCCGCTCGGGATATGCCGAAGTCGATGACGCGGGGACCGTCCTCGGCCATCAGGACGTTGGCCGGCTTCAGGTCCCGGTGCACGACCCCCGCCCGGTGGATGTCCCGCAGCGCCTCCACCAGCCCCAGGGCCAGCTGCCGCAACTCGGCGCCGCGCATCGGGCCGCGCTCACGGAGCCGGTCGGCGAGCGAGCGCCCCGGCACGTACTGCGTCGCCATCCAGGGCCGTACCGCCTCCGGATCGGCGTCCAAGACCGGCGCGGTGAAGGCACCGCTCACCTTGCGGACGGCCTCGATCTCCTGCCGGAAGCGGGTACGGAAGACGGGGTCCTCGGCGTACTGGGCGTGCACCACCTTGACGGCGACCTCACGCCCCGAACGCGACCTGCCCCGGTAGACGGCGCCCATGCCACCGGCTCCGAGCCGATCGAGCAGTTTGTACCCGCCGACCGACTTCGGGTCGTCCTTGCGCAGTGGCACGCCCGAATCCCCTTTCAGCGCGGAGTGGTTCGAGGGCACAGAATACGTAACGGCGATGACGGCAGCGGCCGGGCCACGACCCTGGGGAGCGCCGGGTCCGCCCCTGGCCGAAACGCGGAGGTCGGCGGGCTCCTGGGTTCACCTGATCTCAACGCACTAGCATGATCGTTCGCTTGTGCGATGAGTGGCGAAGTTTTCGACGGGGGGGCTGACGTGAGCGCCGACACCTTGAGGCTGCGGCTGACGGATCTGGCGGAGAGCGGGCAGGGCGATCTGCGTGCGGTCGTAGGGGAGTTCCGGCGCAGCGAGGTGCTGGTGCCGGTGGCGGACGGTTCGCTGCTGTCGGTCGAGGCGGGCGGTATCCGCTGGCTGTTTGCGTTCACGGATGAGGCGGCGCTGGAGCATTTCGCCCGGGCGCGTGGTGAGGCTGTGCCCGAAGGCATGCCGGTCTACGGGGCTCGGTTGCTGGATCAGGTGGTCCCGAGGGTGGCGAAGGTGGGTGGGCCGGTCGGGGTCGCGGTGGATGCGGGCAGTCCGGCGGGCATGGTGCTGCCTCCGGTGAAGGGCATCGTGCCGGACGCCGTGGCTCTGGACACTTCGGCTGAGGACATGACGGCTGCGGACATGACGGAGACGGACGCGGACGGGGCGGACGCGTGAGCGGCGGTGACGGCTACCAGGTCGATCCGGAAGCGCTGGAGCGGATCACCCGGGGCATCAACCAGGCGATCGGCGAGCTGCAGGAGTTGGGCTTCGACATCGAGGCGAGCCAGGGCCGCGGCTTCGACGACTTGGAGCTGGCGGGTCTGGAGGTGGGGGATTCGGCGCTCCGTCAGGTGTTCTCCGACTTCTGCGAGCGGTGGGGCTGGGGGGTGTACTCCCTGGTTCAGGACGCCAACGAGTTCGCGGGGCGGCTGAACCTGTCGGCAGGGCTCTACCACGAGCAGGAGCAGTACGCCTCGAACACCCTGAAGAGGGTGTGGACGGCGACGGCGGGCAACCCGGGCCTGACGCCGGAGGAGGTCAACGCACGTTCCTGGTCGGAGACGTTGGAGGACAACCCCGTATCCCACGTCATGAACGCGGACTTCAGCGAGGAGTCCCAGCGGGAGGGCGAGGAGGCGGCCCGGCAGGCCTGGAGGCAGGCGGCCGAGGACGTGCGGACCTCGACGGTGATCCCGGGCGCGGCCTCCGATCCGCGGACGGAATGGCAGCGGCTCGACCCTTCGCCGGCCGCGGAGCCTTCAGAGTCCTCCGCGTCTTCAGCGTCTCCGGAGTCCGGGGAGGGTGAGCGCTGATGGGCTTCGGAGACATGGTCAACAGCGTCAGCGACGGTCTGGACAGTGCTGTCGACGGCGTGACCAAGGCCGCCGGCGAAGCCGTCGACTGGACTGCGGACAAGGCGGCGGACGGCTTGTCGGCGGTCGGCGCGGACAGCGCGGCCGAGGGCGTACGCGACTTCGGCGAGGGGGTGAGCAACCGGCTGGGCGGCGATGTCGCCGAGCGCGGGCTGGGCGAGAGCGAGGACCCCAGGGAACTGATCCATGGCAGCGTGGAGGCATTGCAGGCGCGGGCGAAGCATCTGCATGACTTCTCCAAGGCGTTCGAGAACGTCGGCCAGGGCATGCGCTCGCTGGGCGGCGACGGCTGGCAGGGCAAGGCCGCGGACGCCTTCCGCGAGAAGTTCGACATGCATCCCAAGCAGTGGCTGACGGCGGCCGACTCCTGTGAAGCAGCGGCCGGGGCGCTGGGCACGTACGCGGAGACCGTCCGCTGGGCGCAACAGCAGGCACAGCTGGCCATCGACACCTACCGCCGCGCCCAGGAGACCTCCCAGCGGGCGACGGACGCGCACAACGCCCGGGTGAAGGCGTACAACCAGGCCGTCGATCAGTACAACGCAGCGGTTTCGGCGGGAGGCGACCCGGGCCCGAAACCGACCGAGCCGGGCACCTTCGTCGATCCGGGTGTGGCGGGCCGGCGCGACGCCGAGGAGACCCTGGCCGAGGCGCGCCGCCAGCGCACCGACGCCGCCCGTGACGCGCAACGCAAGGTGGCCGAGGCTCTGGAGACGGCCCCGCCGAAGCCGGAGTTCACGGAGCGGTTGAAGGCCGACGCCATGGACGCCGTCGTGAGCACCGCGCTGAACCAGGCCCACGTGGTGGGCGGTTTCGTCAAAGGCGTCGCGGACGTGGTGCAACTGGTGCGCACGGTCAACCCGTATGACCCGTACAACATCACCCACCCCGGCGACTATGCGAAGAACTCCAACATGGTGCTGGCCGGCCTGGTCGGCACCGCCGCCCATCCCGAACGCCTGCCCAAGCCATCATCGGCAGCGGCTGGAGCAGCGACCCGGGCGACGCGATGGGGTACCTGGCCTCGAATCTGATCGGGGGCAAGGGCGCGACCGGGGTGGCGCGCGGGGCGGCGCGAGGAGCCGCCAAGGGCGCGGCCACGGGAACGGCGCGCAGAAGCGTCGGCGAGGCGATCAAGGATTTCGCCAGGGAAAAGAAGTGCAAGTGGTTCGGCGACCCGATCGACATGGCCACCGGCCGGATGGCGCTGCCGCAGACCGACGTGACCCTGCCCGCCAAGCTGCCCCTGATCTTCTCCCGGCAGTTCGAGTCGTCCTACGAGGCCGGCCGCTGGTTCGGCCCGAAGTGGACCTCCACCGCCGACCAGCGCCTGGAGGTCGACGCTGAGGGCGTCATCCTCATCCGCGAGAACGGCGCCCTGCTCGCCTACCCGCACCCCGCCCCAGGCGTACCGACTCTTCCGCTGGAGGGCGCCCCGCACCCCCTGACGGTCGACGCCTACGGCGACTACGCCGTCACGGACCCCGCCTCCGGCCGTACCTGGCACTTCGCGGCCCCGGGCGGCGACGGCAACGGGATCGCCCTGCTGGAGCAGATCACCGACCGCTCCGGTCAGTGGCTCACCTTCGAGTACGACCACCAGGGCGCCCCCACGGCGATCGTGCACTCGGCCGGCTATCACCTCAAGATCGAGTCGACCGGGGAGCGAATAACCGCCCTGCGCCTGGCGGGGGCGGCAGCCGATGGCGGCGATGTCGAGCTAATCCGCTTCGGCTACGACGAGTACGGCCACCTGGCGGCGGTGACGAACTCCTCCGGCATCCCGACCCGCTTCACCAACGACTCCGCGGGCCTGATCACCGCCTGGACCGACACGAACGACTCGTCCTACCGCTACGTCTATGACGACGAGGGCCGCTGCACCTCCCAGTCAGGCGACGCGGGACACCTGCGCAACACCTTCGTCTACGGCGACATCGACCCGCGGACCGGCCACCTGGCCATCACGGCGACCAACTCCCTGGGCCACAGCACGCGCTACCTCGTCAACAGCGACCTGCAAGTGATCGCCGAGACCGGCCCCGACGGAGCGACGACCCACACGACATACGACCGCTACGAACGCCCGCTCACCATCACGGACCCCCTGGGCCGGACGCTGAGCTACGGGTACGACGAGGCAGGCCGCACGGTGCTGGCCATCCGCCCCGACGGCCGCTACACCAGCATCGGCTACAACGACCAGGGCCTGCCCGTCGCCATAGCCGGCCCGGACGGCACCCACGTCACCCAGCAGTACGACGAGTACGGCAACCGCACGGCCGTAACCAACGCGTCCGGAACCACGACCCACTTCACCTACGACGCCCTCGGCCACCTGGCGACGGTCACGGACGCGACAGGCGCGACAACCACGGTCCGCTGCAACCCGGCAGGCCTCCCCTTGGAGATCACGGACCCGCTGGGTGCCGTGACCCGCTACGAACGCGACGCCTTCGGCCGCCCTACGACGATCACGGACCCCATGGGCTCGGTGACCCGCCTGGAATGGACAGTGGAAGGCCGCCCGTCCCGCCGAACAGCCGCCGACGGCACCACAGAATCCTGGACGTACGACGGCGAAGGCAACTGCACCAGCCACACCGACGCCATGGGCGCCGTCTCCCGCTACGAATACACCCACTTCGACCTGATGTCGGCCCGCACCGGCCCGGACGGCGTCCGCTACGAGTTCGACCACGACACGGAACTACGCCTGACGAAGGTCACGAACCCGCAGGGCCTGACCTGGAGTTACGAGTACGATGCGGCCGGACGCCTGGTCGCAGAGAGGGACTTCGACGACCGCAGGCTGACGTACGAACACAACACAGCAGGCCAACTGACCGCCAGCACCACGGCCTCCGGCCAGACGATCCGCTTCGACAGGGATGTCCTGGGCCGCGTGGTGCGGAAGGACGCGGCCGGAGCGGTCTCGACGTACACGTATGACGCCACGGGCGGCCTGGCCCAGGCGACGGGCCCGGACGCGGTCCTGACGTTGCAACGGGACGAGATGGGCCACCTGTTGTCTGAGACAGTCAACGGCCGCACACTCACCTACACCTACGATGCGCTCGACCGTCGCACCGGCCGCACGACACCGAACGGCGCGACCAGCACCTGGACCTACGACGCGGCCGGCAACCGCACCGAACTGACCACCTGCGGCCGCACCCTCACCTTCACCCACGACGCGGCTGGCCGCGAACTGACCCGCCACATCGGCGAAACGCTGACCCTCACGAGCGCCTTCGACCCTCTGGGCCGCCTGACGAAGCAAGAGCTCACCGGCCCTGCCAACCAACGCCTCCAGCACCGCGCCTACACCTACCGCGCCGACGGCAACCTGACCGCCATCGACGACCACCTGGGCGGCACCCGCCGCTTCGAACTCGACACCGCCGGCCGGGTCACCGCGGTCCACGCCGTGAACTGGACGGAGTCCTACGCCTACGACGCCGCAGGCAACCAGACCCACGCCACCTGGCCGGACTCCATGCCAGGCCAGGAAGCGACCGGCGACCGCTCCTACACCGGCACCCGCATAACCCGCGCGGGCAACGTCCGCTACGAACACGACGAAGCCGGTCGTATCATCCTGCGCCAGAAGACCCGCCTGTCCCGCAAACCGGACACCTGGCGCTACACCTGGGACACCGAAGACCGCCTCACGCAGGTTGTCACCCCGGACGGCACCACCTGGCGCTACCGCTACGACCCACTCGGCCGCCGCATCACCAAACAACGCATCGCCACCGACGGCGAAACGGTCGCGGAGCAAGTGGACTTCGCCTGGGACGGCACCACCCTCACCGAACAGACCACCCACACCCCCGGCACCCCCCAGCCTGCCATCACCCTCACCTGGGACCACCAAGGCCTGCATCCCCTGACCCAGACCGAACGCAAGACACTGGCCGACGCGCCCCAGGACGAGATCGACCAGCGCTTCTACGCCATCGTCACCGACCTCGTCGGTACCCCCACCGAACTCGTCGACGAACACGGCCACATCGCCTGGCGCACCCACACCACCCTCTGGGGCACCACCACCTGGAACCGCACCGCCACCGCCCACACCCCCCTTCGCTTCCCCGGCCAGTACCACGACCCCGAAAACGCCCGCTACGTCAGCCATGACCCACTTGGCCTGACCCCAGCGGACAACCCCACCACGTACGTCCACAATCCTCACACCTGGACCGACCCCCTCGGTCTTTCCCCATGCTCTGCGGCCCCCAAGGCGGGAACTACGCTTGGCGATACGAGTAAGCTGAGTGGTTGGATTCCAACAAAAGTCCCAGATGAGACTTTGCAGGCAGTCGCTGATGTCAAGAAATATGGGCTTGACGCGACAGGTTGGGGCACACAATGGCACGGCCCGAACTGGAGCCTGGAACCTTTCAACAACAGCGGAAGGAATGGCGCTCACATCCTCCCGACGCATGACCCGTCAGGAAATCCAATAACATATAAGGAGTATGGGGCTCCTGCAGCAAAGGACAACCCAAAGCCAGGCGGGGAGAGAACCGTATGGGGAAGCGACGGGTCCATCTACTACACTCCGACGCATTACCAGACCTATATCGTCGTGGAGGGTCCGAAGTGGTGATCAGAGAAGGGGCCTGGCTTCCAGTAAAGCCCTGGCTTCACCTCGTGGAGCCAGATACTCGACTCCAAACTGGAGCCCTGCTCCCCATGCCAGGATTGACATTCACAGCCTGGCTGGACGGTAGCGAGATGAGGGATCTCGACGGGCTATTTCAACAATTTTATGACGGCTTTAAGCTGCCCGACTATTTCGGATGGAACTTCCCAGCACTAAACGACTGCCTTCGCGACCTGAGCTGGCTGCCGGCTAATCAGTATGTGCTTTTCATCGAAGGAGTGGAAAAGATCCTGCCGGAGGATCCTGACGGAGTCCGCGAACTCATCGGAATCCTCTCAAGAACTGGAGCGAAATGGCCCGTCAAAAAGTTCCCTGATGGCACAGAAAGGGCAAGCTTTCAAACCATCCTCGCAAGCAGCAAGGAACAGTTCTCAAGCATGACTAAAGTCATCACGCATTCAACATGAACCCGGTTTGCCAATTCTAGAAACATGCCAGGATTCTTCCATCGTCCATACGGATCGGAAGTGGCTGGAGTCTCGGCGATGCCGCTCCGCCTCACCTCTCGCAGTGTCCTGGTTGCGGTACACGTTGAAAGCCGGTTCATGCTTGACGGAAGATCCGCCCGCTCACACTCGCCCGAGCCTTGACGGAGGCACCGCACCGTCAAACAGCATCTGACCCCTGACCGGCGAAACGGTCCACGCATGGCCAATCATGGAAAGAACTGACCGTGCAGTCAGGGCTCCGGCGTGGTGAAGGTCGTAGAAAAGTCCAGAGATGCTCGTCAGTTCCCTAAAACCTGATAGGTAAGTAATGTCGTTCGGGCCGCCTCCCGCAGCCTTCGGGCCTCCCACTCCACCGGCCTGGACCCCTCCGACGGAAACAGAGCAGGCCTTGCTCGACGCCAAGTCCCGTGAGGACTGGCCGACGTACTTCGAGACGCTCGCGCGGAATCGGTTGTACTTCGAGGTGCGGCGGGACACGGCGGATGCCAGGTTCGGTAGCGCCCTTGCATTGTTCGAGCCTGATCCCCGGGTCGTCGGCGGAATGGTCTGGGCGGTGTACACCGAGGGCATGCTGCCCGCGCCCGAACCGCACCGCGCGTTCGACTGGAAAAAGTTCGGATGGCTCAGGGAGGATTGGAAGCCTGACTATCCGACGATGATCGTCGTGAATCCGGGCAGTCCGTGCGAGGCGTTCCTGCCCACCGCGCGGCCGTACTCCAACACCTGGGCCCAGTACGCCAAGCGGACCGAGGGCCCCTCGGACAAGGCGGCGCTGCGGACTCTACGGGTGGGCGGCTCGCTGCAAGGGCCTGTGGCCCACGGGCTGGCCTGCGGTGCCCATCTCATCGTCCATCAGGGCCGACTCTGGAACGCCCTGGCCTATCACGGCCACGGCTATCGCACCGAGCGCCGGATGCTGCGAAAGTCGTGGGGCATCACCAGCCACCAGGAGTGGCAGGTACAGCAACATGCCCTGCTGGCGACCGACGGGGCCAACCCGGTCTGGGAGTTCGCCCTCGGCCTGCGCCGCGCCATCGCCCGGGACTTCGGCGGCTACGTCGAGACCGGCTACTGGCGTGACGCCGCCGCCCGCGTACTGCGCCAGCGGGCGAAAGGTGAGACCGTCCTCACCGCCGACGGCGTCGTCAAGACCACTCCCACCCCCGCCGCCGATACCGAGACGCACATCAAGGGCGTCCAGCACCTCATCGGCCGTATTGCCCGCTACGAGGCCCGCATGCGCGCCGACGGCATCCTCGGCGACGGCCAGTACGTCACCTCCGCCGACGCCTGGGACCTCGGCCGGGCCTCCTGTATGGCGCGCTGGGGCCTGAGCACTCGCTACTGCACCCTGGCGGAAGCCGAGGCAGCCGTCGTCGAAGCCGGGTACAGCGCGGCACGTTGCTACGACTCCTGGCAGGACTTCTCCGCCGGCTTCATCCTCGGCCGCTGCCTGCAATTCGACAACGAGAAGTTCGGCAGCTGGTACGAGGACATGGTCACCGTCCACCGGATCCTGATGTCCGACCCCGGCAGCCCCTGGCTCAACATTCCCTTCCAGTAAGGCCGGTCGGGCCGTACGGCGACTCCTCCCACAACCGCGCGCCCCTACTCTCCGCGATCCTCAGCGCATCCCCGAGCGCCTCAGCCAGCCGCACACCCGCGAAGCGCAACTCCCTTCTCCCCGTGCCCGGTTCATCGAGCAACGACTTGGCCGCGTCCAGGACGTACGCGGCCGAGCCGAGCAGTTCAGCCTCCAACTCGTCCGCCATGCGGGACATGCGGCTCCCGGCGTGGTCCGCGCTGAGGTAACACGGGCGGCCGTCCGGTGTGGTCCAGGGCAGCAATCGCAATGGGGTGCCCGTTCCCTCGCGCATCATCCTCCGTCGCTCCCTTCGAACCAGTCCCTGTAGCGGGCTTGAACACCGATGGTTACCGTGTGTGTTTCCATCGTTGCGCTCCGGTAGGCCGCTCAACAGGAGCGCCCCGTCCCGACGTTGGGATCGGGACGACGGCAACCGACAGCAGAAAGGCGAGACCGATGACGTTCAAGCCACAGGCCCTGACCCCATACCTCTCCGCCCGTCACTACTTCGGCGCCGAGCAGCGCCGCCACCGCGAGGGCGCGGGGCTCTCGCTCGTGCAGCTCGCGGGCATCGTGAACTCCAGCAAGAGCACGCTCGCGCGTATCGAGACGGCGGAGTTGATGCCTCCGCCGGACCTGCCTGGTCGGCTCGACGCCGCGTTCGGCGCGGACCGCCACTTTCATGGGCTGTACGAGTTGGCCAAGCGGGAGGCGCATCCGGACCAGTACCGGCGGTTCATGGACTTCGAGGCGCAGGCGGAGGTCATCGAAAACTTCGGATCGCAGGCCGTACCAGGGCTGTTGCAAACCAAGGAGTACGCAGCCGCCCTGCTCAGTTGCCAGGAAGATCTGACTCGGGAACAGGTCGAGGAGCGCGTCAGCGCCCGCCTGTCCCGGCAGGACCGGCTGAACTCGGCCCAGCCACCCCTGCGTTGGGCGATCATCGACGAGTCCGTGCTCCGGCGAAAGGTCGGCAGCGCAGAGTGCATGCACAAACAACTGGCCCGGCTACTCGAACAGGTGGATACTCCGGACAGTATGGTCCAGGTGATGCCCTTCAGTGCCGGTCCGCACTCACTGATGGGCGGCGCCTTGACCCTGCTGACCCTTCCCAAGGGCTCCGTCATGGCCTACGAAGAGGGCATCCGGGTCGGTCATCTCTACGAGGACCGGGACTCGGTGAAGAAGTGGCGACGGCAGTACGAAGTGCTGCGCGCCAACGCCCTCCCACCGGCGGCCTCGGCAGAGCTGATCCGAGACGCGATGGAGGACTACAAGCCATGCAGCACACCCCCGAGCTGAACTCTGCCCAGTGGCGCCGGAGCAGCTATAGCAACACCAACGGGGGCGAATGCGTCGAGATCACCGAGGACTTCCCCGGAGTCGTCCCCGTACGCGACAGCAAGACCCCCAACGGCCCCGCCCTCGTCGTCACGGCCGCGTCCTGGACCGCCTTCGTGTCGACCCTCAAGGACTGATCCAGGCAACGGAAAAGCCCGTCCCAGGTCTCCTCCCGGGACGGGCTCTTCTCATCAGGTCCGAAGGTCAGACCCCCGCCGGCTCCGGCTCATCCGAAGCCGAATCCGAAGCCGACGTCGGCTGGGCCGGGCCGCCCGTCTTCTTCGCCCGCTTAGCCGCCCGCTTCTTCGCCCGCCGCTCCTTACGAAGCTCCACCATCGCGTACAGCGTCGGCACGAGCAGCAGGGTCAGCATCGTCGAGGTGATCAGACCGCCGATCACCACCACCGCCAGCGGCTGGGCGATGAAGCCGCCCTCGCCGGTGACGCCCAGCGCCATCGGAAGCAGCGCGAAGATCGTCGCCAGGGCCGTCATGAGGATCGGGCGCAACCGGTGCCGACCGCCCTCGATCACGGCCTCCACCACGCCGTAACCCTGCTTCCGGTACTGGTTGATCAAATCGATCAGCACGATCGCGTTCGTCACCACGATGCCGATCAGCATCAGCATGCCGATCATCGCGGGGACGCCCATCGGGGTGCCCGTGGCGATCAGGAGGCCGATCGCGCCCGTCGCCGCGAACGGGATCGAGACCAGCAGGATCAGGGGCTGGACCAGGGAGCGGAAGGTCGCGACCAGCAGCATGAAGACGATCGCGATCGCCGCCAGCATCGCCAGGCCCAGGTTGGCGAACGCCTCGTCCTGGTCCTGGGAGACGCCGCCGATCGAAGCGGTCGCCCCCGCCGGGAGCGTCAGGCCGTCGATCTTGGACTGGAGGTCCGCGCTGACCGCGCCCGTGTTGTCGCCGGTCGGCTTCGCCGTGATCGTGGCGGCACGCTGGCCGTCGATCCGGGTCATCGACACCGGGCCGTCCACCAGCTTCACGTCCGCGATGTCACCCAGCTTCACCGGGCCGAGGCGCAGGTCCTGAAGCTGCTTCAGGGTCTTCGCCGGCTTGGCCGACCTGATGACGACGTCCCGCTCGGTGTCGTCGAGGGTCGCCTGGGCCGCCTTGTTGCCGCGGACCGCCTGGGCCACCGCCATGCCGAGCGTCTGGTCGTTGAAGCCCGCCGCGGCCGCCTTGTCGTTGGCCTTGACGGAGATGCGCGGCACGCTCTGGGACAGGTCGCTGGTCACGTCGGTGACGTCGTCCAGGCCCGCCACGGCTTCCCGCACCTGCTCCGCCGCCTTGCGCAGCACCTCCGCGTCGGCCGACTTCACGACCACGCTCAGGTCCTGGGCGCCGAAGCCGTCACCGGCCGCGATGGTCGTCGTACCGACACCCTCCAGACCGGCCAGGCCCTTCTCGATGCGGTCCTGTACGTCCTCGTACGACGCCGAGTCCTCCAGCATCACCTGGTACGAGGCCTGGTTGGTGTCGGTGCCGCCGCCGAAGGCCGCCATGAAGCCGGACGAGCCGACCGTGACCTGGTAGTCCTTGACGCCCTTGGTGTCGGCGAGCAGCCGCTCGACCTTCCTGGCCTGCTCGTCGGTCGCCGCCAGGCTGGTGCCGGGCTTCAACTCCTGCTTGACGGTGAGGACTTCCTGCTCGCCCTGGTCGAAGAAGTTCGTCTTGAGCAGCGGAGCCATGCCGAACGTGCCGATGAGGATGACGATCGCCAGCAGTACGCTCGTCAGCCGGCGGCGCGTCGCGAACCGCAGGACGGGGACGTAGAAGCGCTGGAGCCTGCTCTTCGCCTCCTTCTCCTCGGCCTTGCGGCGGGCCTCGTCGGCGTCCTGCGGGGTGCCCTTCGGCGCGCGCAGGAACCAGTACGACAGGACCGGTACGACCGTCAGCGACACGAGCAGCGACGCCAGCAGGGCCGCCGTCACCGTCAGGCTGAACGAGCCGAACAGCTCGCCCACCATGCCGCCGACCAGACCGATCGGCAGGAAGACGGCCACCGTGGTGAGGGTGGAGGAGGTGACCGCTCCGGCGACCTCGCGGACCGCCTTGAGGATGGCCTCCTCGCGCTCCTCGCCGTAGCCGAGGTGGCGCTTGATGTTCTCCAGGACCACGATCGAGTCGTCGACGACCCGGCCGATGGCGATGGTGAGCGCGCCGAGCGTCAGCATGTTCAGGGAGAGGTCCCTGGTCCACAGCACGATCAGGGCCAGCACGACGGACAGTGGAATGCTCACCGCCGTCACCAGCGTCGAGCGGATCGACGCCAGGAAGACCAGGATGATCAGGACCGCGAAGAGCAGGCCCAGCGCGCCCTCCGTCGTCAGGCCGTCGATGGACTTCTTCACCGCCGGGCCCTGGTCGCTGACGACGGTGACGGTGGCGTCCGAGCCGAGGTCCTTGCGCAGCTGCGCGAGCTTGTCCTCGACGGCGTCCGAGATGGCCACCGCGCTGCCGTCACGGTCCATGGTGACCGCGACCGCGAGGGACGGCTTGCCGTCGGTGCGCGTGATGGAGTCGGCCGGGGCCTGCTCCTGCTTGACGGCGGCCACGTCACCGAGGCGGACCGGCTTCGGCCCGGAACCGGATGCGGAGGCGGAAGCGCCCTCGCCGCCGGTGACCATCAGGTCCTTGATCTGCTCGATCGAGGTGAAGCCGCCGCCCACCTGGACCGTGCGGTTGTCGCCGTCCTCGTCGAAGGAGCCCGCCGGGACGGTGGCACCGCCCGCCTGCAGGGCCTGCGTGAGGGCTGCCGAGGTCAGGCCCGCCTTCGCCAGCTTCGCGTCGTCGGGCGTGACGGTGACCTGGAGGTCCCGTACGCCGTCGACGGTGACCTGGCCGACGCCGTCGATGTCCTTCAGGTCCGGCACGACGGTCCGGTCGATCTGGTCGGCGAGGGCCTGCTGGTCCTTGCCGGAGGTGACGGCGAGGACGACGGTCGGGATGTCGTCCGTGGAACCGGCGATGACCTGCGGGTCCACATCGTCGGGCAGCTGGACGCGGGCCCGGTTGACGGCCTGCTGGACGTCGGCGACGAGCTGCTGGGTGTCGGGGCCGTAGTCGAAGGACGCCATGATCACGGCGTTGCCCTCGCTCGCGGTGGAGGTGACGCCGGTGATGCCGTCGACGGCTTCGAGGCTGTCCTCGATCGGCTCGACGACCTGCTTCTCGACCACGTCCGGCGACGCGCCCTGGTACGGCGCGAGCACGGACACCATCGGCAGTTCGATGGAGGGCAGCAGTTGCTGCTTGAGCTGGGGTATCGCGATGGCACCGAAGGCGATCGCGATGATCGACATCAGGCCGATCAGGGCACGTTGGGCAAGGCTGAACCTGGACAGCCAGGACATGGGTCAGGGTCTCTCTTCTGTGAGCGGCAGAAGTGGCAGCAGACGCCTGTGCATCACAGATGAGCGCCCGCCCTTACACCCTGAGCCATCGGGGACCCCCCTTTCGTAGGCCCCAGGTCCATTTCCTTATCCGGCGCATACTCCGGGCGCAGTACGCCGCTTCAAGGTCACTCCACCCTTGGACGTACCAGCCCCGACTCGTACGCGATCACCACGAGCTGCGCCCGGTCACGCGCGCCGAGCTTGGACATGGCCCGGTTGACGTGCGTCTTCACCGTCAGTGGGCTGACTTCCAGCCGCTCGGCGATCTCGTCGTTGGAGTGCCCGCCGGCGACCTGCACCAGGACCTCGCGCTCCCGGACGGTCAGCGCGTCGAGCCGCTCGGCGCGGGCCGGGTCGCGGCCGTCGTCCGCGCCGTCGCCCTGGGCGAGGAAGCGGGCGATCAGGCCCTTGGTGGCCGCCGGGGACAGCAGGGCCTCGCCACCGGCCGCGACGCGGATGGCGGCGAGGAGTTCCTCGGGTTCGGAGCCCTTCCCGAGGAACCCGGAGGCGCCGGCGCGCAGCGACTGCACGACATAGTCGTCGACCTCGAAGGTGGTGAGGATGACGACGCGGACGTGGGCGAGGGTGGGGTCGGCACTGATCATGCGGGTGGCGGCGAGGCCGTCGGTGCCGGGCATCCGGATGTCCATCAGCACGACGTCGGCCCGCTGCTCCTTGGCCAGCCGCACCGCCTGCGCCCCGTCGGACGCCTCGGCGACGACCTCCATGTCGGGCTCGGAGTCGACGAGCACCCGGAAGGCGCTGCGCAGGAGGGCCTGGTCGTCGGCGAGCAGGACACGGATGGTCATGGCAGGTCCTCTGTGCGGGGCAGGATGCGGATGGCTTCGCCCTACGACAACTTCCGCGGGGTGCGCGTGAGTTCCGCGGCTGCGTCAGGCTGAGTGCCGGGGCTTGGTCATACGGCGTCCTCCGCGGCGCGGGTACGGCTCTTGACCGGCAGGATCGCATGGACGCGGAAGCCGCCTCCGTAGCGGGGGCCGGTGGTGAGCGTGCCGCGCAGGGCGGTGACGCGCTCGCGCATGCCGAGCAGGCCGTGGCCGCCGCCCTCGGGGGTGTCGTCCTCGCCGGCACCGTCGTCCAGGACGGTGATCTCGACGTTCGGGCCCACGCGCACGACGCTGACCTCGGCCTTGGCGTCCGGGCCCGCGTGCTTCTGCACGTTGGTGAGGGCCTCCTGGATGACGCGGTAGGCGGCGAGGTCGACGGCGGCGGGGAGGGTGGTGCCCTGGTCGGCGCGGGCGACCTCCACCGGGAGGCCCGCGCTGCGGAAGGTGCCCGCGAGTTCGTCGAGGCGATCGAGGCCGGGGGCGGGTTCGGTGGGGGCCTCGGGGTCGCCGGACTGGCGGAGCAGGCCGACGGTGGCGCGGAGTTCGTTGAGCGCGGAGCGGCTGGCCTCGCGTACGTGGGCCAGGGCCTCCTTGGCCTGGTCGGGGCGCTTGTCCATGACGTGGGCGGCGACGCCGGCCTGGACGTTGACGAGGGCGATGTGGTGGGCGACGACGTCGTGCAGGTCCCGGGCGATCCGCAGGCGCTCCTCGGCGACGCGGCGGCGGGCCTCCTCCTCGCGGGTGCGCTCGGCTCGTTCGGCGCGCTCACGGATGGCGGCGACGACTGCGCGGCGGCTGCGGACCGCGTCGCCGGCGGTGGCGCCGATGCCGGTCCAGGCGAAGATGGCGAGGTTCTCCTGGGCGTACCAGGGCAGCGGGCCGGCGAGCATGGCGGAGCCGGTGAGGACGGTCATGGTGAGCAGGCCGACGCGCCAGGTGGTGGGGCGGTCGGTGGTCGAGGCGACGGTGTAGAGCGCGATGACCGCGGACATGGCGACGGGGGCGCGGGGGTCGCCGGTGACGGACTCGACCAGGGCCACGGCGCCGGTGACGGCGAGGACCGTCATGGGGGCGCGGCGGCGGAAGACCAGCGCCGCGGCGCCGACGGCGATGAGGACGAGGCTGAGTGCGTCCGGGGTGCGGAAGGTCCAGGTGACCCCGGCCTTCCCGTGCGGGTCCACGAACGATCCGGCCACCATGCAGGCGAGTACGCCCACGGCCAGCGCCGCGTCCAGCGCCATGGGGTGCGCTTTCAGATGCCGACGGGCTCGTTCGAGGGTGCTCACGTCTGATTACGGTACGGCGTCCCCGCGGGGCTTGGAACGGGGGCCAACTGGAGGTTCCTGGTCTGATGCGCCCGGCGTCGCGGTCCGAGTCCCTGGGGGCTGCGGCCCCCGGACCCCGCTTCGACCCTGAACGGGCCTCGTCCTCAAACGCCGGACGGGCTGATGCGACTCACCCCGGGATCAAGCCGTCATCGCTCAGCAGCTCCCGGACCTCCTCCAAGGTCGCATCCGGCGACGGCAGGATCAGTTCCGACGGTTCCAGGGAGTCGTCGGGCAGGGGCTCGCCCATGTCCCGGACCTTCTCGAGCAGGGCGTGCAGGGTGGCGCGGAAACCGGGGCCGTCGCCGTTCTCCATCTCCGCCAGGAGCTCGTCGTCGAGCTTGTTCAGCTCGGGCAGGTGGCTGTCGGACAGCTTCACCTGCCCCTCGCCCATGATCCGGATGATCATGTCGCCCATCGCGCCCTCCTAGGCGTGGGCCCCGGCCGTCGGCTACTGCTTGTCGAAGCGCGGGGTGTCCTGCGGCTGCTGCTGGGACTGCGACTGGCCGTTGCCGCCCTCGATGGCCTGCTGTCCGCCGGCCGAGCCGCCCGCCAGTTCCGCCTTCATGCGCTGCAGCTCCAGCTCTACATCCGTACCACCGGAGAGCCGGTCCAGCTCGGCCTGGATGTCGTCCTTGTGCATGCCGGACTGGTCGTCCAGGGCGCCGGAGGCGAGCAGTTCGTCGATGGCACCCGCGCGTGCCTGGAGCTGGGCCGTCTTGTCCTCGGCCCGCTGGATCGCCAGGCCGACGTCGCCCATCTCCTCCGAGATGCCGGAGAACGCCTCGCCGATCCGGGTCTGTGCCTGGGCCGCGGTGTACGTGGCCTTGATCGTCTCCTTCTTGGTGCGGAAGGCGTCGACCTTCGCCTGCAGACGCTGGGCCGCGAGGGTGAGCTTCTCCTCCTCGCCCTGCAGCGTCGCGTGCTGGGTCTCCAGGTCCGTCACCTGCTGCTGGAGGGCGGCGCGGCGCGACAGCGCCTCGCGGGCCAGGTCCTCGCGGCCCAGCGCGAGCGCCTTGCGGCCCTGGTCCTCCAGCTTCGACGACTGCTGCTGGAGTTGGTTGAGCTGGAGTTCCAGCCGCTTGCGCGAGGTGGCCACGTCCGCGACGCCGCGACGGACCTTCTGGAGCAGTTCCAGCTGCTTCTGGTACGAGTAATCGAGGGTCTCGCGCGGGTCCTCGGCCCGGTCAAGGGCCTTGTTCGCCTTCGCGCGGAAGATCATCCCCATACGCTTCATGACACCGCTCATGGGCTTCGCGCGCCCCCTTCTGACGTCCAGCTCCAGCTCTGCGACAGAACCCACAGTACGGGCCCTGCATCCATTGACGCACTGTTCGGGGACGGATGCGCTCATCCCCAAGGACGACTGCGTACGCTCCCGCTCCGGCGTAAGGAGTAGGTGACTCCCGGGTGTCGGCCGGGTGCCGACACAGGTGCCCCCCACGGGCCTGCCCGTGGTCTCCTCGGGGCCGCCGAACGGACCGTCTGCAACGTCCCCTCTGTCCCCCTACGACGACTGGTGTTGCCGGATCGTTCCCCACCGGGCTGGGGTCCATGCCCCGGGACCCCGTACCCTTGGGTTTTGTGTTCCGTAGCCGTGCGAAGGATGAGAAGGCCCAGGCAGCCGACAAGGCGCCGGTGACCGACTCCAACGAGACCCGCCACCCCGAGGCCCCCAAGGGCCGCCCCACGCCCAAGCGCAGTGAGGCCCAGTCGCAGCGTCGGAGCGTGGCCAACACGTCGATGACGCGCAAGGACGCCGCCAAGCGCCAGCGCGAGGAGCGCCGGGCCGCCCTGGAGAAGCAGCGCCAGGCGCTGGCCGGGGGCGACGAGCGGTATCTGCCGGCCCGTGACAAGGGTCCGGTCCGCAAGTTCGCGCGGGACTTCATCGACTCCCGCTTCAACATCGCGGAGTTCTTCCTGCCGATGGCCGTGGTCATCCTGGTGCTGAGCATGGTCCAGGTGCCGGCGCTGCAGAACATCGCGCTGCTGCTGTGGCTGGTCGTGATCGTGCTGATCGTGCTCGACTCGATCGTCACCGGCGTCCGCCTGAAGAAGCGGCTGAACGAGCGCTTCCCCGACGACAACCGGCGCGGCGCCGTCGCCTACGCGCTGATGCGCTCTCTCCAGATGCGTCGGCTCCGGCTGCCGAAGCCGCAGGTCAAGCGCGGAGAGCGGCCCTGAGCGCAGCCGCTTTTTCCGGGGGTGCGGCCGATGCCTGGCTGAGCAAGCTCGGCGGGCTGCGTGATGTCGTACGACAGGAGCTGGTCGCCCGGCAGCTCGACGAGCAGATAGCCGGGCGGTTCCCGGTCGGGCAGCGGCTGCGGGTGCTCGACGTGGGAATGGGCCAGGGCACGCAGGCGCTGCGCCTGGCCCGGGCCGGGCACCAGGTGACCGGTGTGGAGCAGGACCCGCAGATGATCGCGGCGGCCCGCGAGGAGCTCGCCGGCGAGCCCGAGGGGATCCGGGAGCGGGTCCGTATCGTCCAGGGGGACGGGCGGGACACCGGTGTCCACTTCCTGCCGGGCAGCTTCGACGTCGTGCTCTGTCACGGCGTGCTGATGTACATCGAGGAGCCCGATCCGCTGCTGGCCGGGCTGGCCCGGATGCTCGCCCCGGGCGGACTGCTGTCCCTGCTCGTGCGCAACGGCGACGCGCTGGCCGTGCGGCCGGGGCTGGGCGGGGACTGGGCCGGGGCGCTGACCGCCTTCGACACGACCACGTATCGCAATCGGCTGGGGCTCGACGTACGGGCGGACCGGCTCGCGGAGCTGACGTCGACGCTCGCGGGCATCGGGGCGCCGCTGCACGTCTGGTACGGGGTGCGGGTCTTCACCGACACGGCGGCCGACGGGGCCGAGATCCCGGCGGACGTCGAGGCGCTGCTGGCGGTCGAGGAGCGGGCCGGGAAGACGGATCCGTATCGGGGCATCGCGGCGTTGCTGCATCTGTGCGGAGTACGCGGCTGAGCGCGTTCGGGCGAGCGGTGACGGGGGCGAGGGTGTACGGCCCTCGCCCCCGGTCCGGTCATGCCTCGGCGTGCAGGCTCATCGGCCCGTAGATCTCGGCGGCGTCCTCGAACAGCCGCACCTGGTCGGCGCCGCCTTCCTGCAGGGCCTTCCAGTGCTCCCCGATCCAGGACTCGGCGTCCCCCTGCGTGGTGAACTCTTCGGGCTGCACGGCGGGTTGGACCTCCGCCCCGTCCGCCTTCTCGAACCGCCACGTCCATGCCGCCATGTACGCCTCCAAGGTGTCAGCACATGCAGAGCACGAGCCTATGTGCTCCGCGGGTGAGCCGGAACACGATCAAGGTAGTGGGTCACTTGCGGGCCGTGGGGGCCGGTCGCGCCCGCGCGGCGCAGCGGCATGTCGTCAGGGTCCCGCGCCCCTGACTGGCGCTCCTTCGGGGCCGCCGGTGCGCGCGACCACTCGCGACCGGCGAAAATCGGTCCGTGGAACTGACTCTCCTCGGCACCGGTGCCCCCGCGGGACTCCCCCGCCCCGACTGTCCGTGCGCGGCGTGTGCCAGTGCGCTCGGTGATGACGCGCGGGCGGCGACCGCGTTGCTCGTGGACGGGGCGCTGTTGCTCGATCTGACGCCCGGGGCGGCGTTCGCGGCTGCTCGGGCGGGGCGTTCGCTGGGCGGCGTACGGCAGGTGTTGCTGTCGCATCCGCACAACGGGCCGGCCGTCGAGGTGCCCGCGGGGCTGCCGCAGCCCGGTCGGGTGCCGGACGGGCGGGAGTTGGCGTTGCTGACGGGGCATCGGGTGCGGGCCGTGGCGATGGACTCGCCGGGCACGGGGTACGCGGTGACCGGGCCGGACGGGCAGCGGCTGCTGTATCTGCCGCCGGGGGGTGCGCCGGCCGGGCTGGAGGAGGGCGCCGTCGGGATGTACGACATGGTGGTCGCCGATGTCGTGGGGCGGCCGGACGCGCTGGCCAAGCTGCGGGCGGTGGGCGCGGTCGGGCCGACGACGGATGTCGTCGCCGTCCATCTGGACCATGACGTACCGCCGGGTGCCGAGTTGCGGCGGCAGTTGGCCGCGGCGGGGGCGCGGGCGGTGCCGGACGGGGCGACGCTGGTGGTGGGGGCGTACGAGGATGTGCCGGACGTGCCCCGGCGGACCCTGGTGGTGGGCGGGGCCCGGTCCGGGAAGTCGGTGGAGGCGGAGCGGCGGCTGGAGGCCTTTCCGGACGTGCTGTACGTGGCGACCGGCGGCACCCGGGGCGGGGACACCGAGTGGGCGGAGCGGGTCGCCGCGCACCGGGAGCGGCGGCCGGGGTCGTGGCGTACGACCGAGACGTGCGACCTGGTGCCGCTGCTGGCCGTGGACGGGCCGCCGTTGCTGATCGACTGTCTGTCCCTGTGGCTGACCGATGTCATGGACTCCGTCGGGGCGTGGGACGACGCCGTGTGGGCCGATGGCGGGGAGCGGGCCCTGCGGGAACGGGTGCGGGAGTTGACGGACGCGGTGCGGGCCACGCGGCGGACCGTGGTGGCGGTGTCCAACGAGGTGGGGTCGGGGATCGTGCCGGCGACGGCGTCGGGGCGGCGGTACCGGGACGAGCTGGGGCGGCTGAACGCGGCGTTCGCCGGGGAGTGCGAGCAGGTGGTGCTGGTGGTGGCGGGGCAGGCGCTGGTGCTGCGCGGCTAGGCCCTGTCGTTTGGATCAGGCCGGCTGTGAGGGCAGTGCCTTCCGGCCGACCCGAGCGGGGTCTGGTGCGTGCAGCTGCAAGGCGGAGGAGGGAGTCGACGCGATGGGGGTCCCCCCGCGCGAGGTTGTTCGAGCGTGGGGGAGTCGGCGAGTGACGACAACGCGGCTGGGGTCCCCCCTCTGGGGGAGCGCGTGCCAGACCCCGCGACGCCGGCATGATCCAAACGACAGGGCCAAGGGCCCTACTGATGGATCTCAGGCCGGTGCGGGCGGTGCCGCCGGGGCGGTGCGTGGTGCTGGTGCCGACGGTGCCGCGGGCCGGGTCGGCTCCTTGCGGGCGATGATCCGGTACGCGTTGGACAGGGGTGTGAGGCGGAGTACGGGGGCCAGGACGAGGTCGATCGCCCAGGCGACGGCCACCAGGGGCGCGCCCAGCAAGGCCAGTACCGGGCCGAGGAGGAGGTTCAGCACCAGGGCGGTCGTGGCCGCGAGGTCGTACGGGATGTGCGGGGTGCGGCGGTCCGTCGCCACGATCGTGCAGCCCTGCGACCGCAGTTCCTCCTGGAGTGCGGGCAGGGGCAGCAGATGCAGGTGGCCGTGCGGGCTCTGCGGGATCCATGCCACGCCGAACAGCAGGGCGAACGCGCTGCGCGGGTTGGGCAGTTCGAGGACGAGGTGGCCGCCGGGGCGCAGGACCGCGAGGGCGGCACGGAGTTCCGCGCGGGGGTCCGGGCTGAGTTCCAGGTGGCGGAGCATGCTGACGACGTCGTAGCGGGTCCGCAGCCGAGCCGTGATCCGAGGGTCCGTCAGTTGCCCTACGTGGGCCTCCTCGATCCGCTCGGCCACGCGCGCGTGCAGGACTCTGTGGGTCGGGTCCAGGCCGTCGAACGCGGTGTAGGGAAAGACTTCCTTCGCCGCCTCCGGGAAGCGCGCGTCCCCCGTACCCACGTCCAGCCAGCTCTCCGGCTCGGCGAAGGGGAGCGTTGCGCGCGCCGCGGCTCTCAGCCGACGCGGCGAGGCCTGCCGCACGATCCTCAGGAACCGGGGGGCGTAGGTGTGGTCCCGGCACACGCCGAGGGTGAACGGGCAGGCGGCGCGGCGTCGTTCGAAGGGTGCGGTCGCGGTCATGGCGGCTCCCGGGCGCGAGGGCGTACGGCGGGGGCGTACGGCGGGCGTACTGCGGGGGGACGGCGGAATGGTGCTGCGAGCATGCCCCGACAATCCACTGCAAAACGGAACGTATGGGATGGCGATCCAGGGTGCAACGACGTCATGCCGATGGGGCGGTGACGTGGCGGGGCCCCTGGTGGCCATGTGGCGCCGTTCTGTTCGACCGGTGCCGGTACTGTTCGGCGAATGAGCTCGCTTAATCTCGACGACTTCTCCGACCTGATCGAGCGCCCCGACGGTGGGGTGCGCCGTGACGCCGAGGCGCGCCGTGAGCGTCAGATCGTGCCGCCCGGGGCGCTGGGTCGCCTCGACGAACTGGGTGAGTGGCTGGCGGCGGCGCAGTCGGCCGTGCCGGTGCGGCCGATCGAACAGCCGCGGGTCGTGCTGTTCGCCGGTGACCACGGCGTCGCCGAGCTGGGCGTGTCGGCCCGGCCGGCGGGCGGCGCCGGGGAGTTGGTGCGGGAGATCCTCGAGGGCGGCCGGCCCGTGTCCGTGCTCGCGCGGCGGCTCGGGGTTCCGGTGCGGGTCGTCGACATGGCGCTGGACTGCGATCCGCAGTCGCTGCCGGAGTCGGTCGTACGGCACCGGGTGCGGCGCGGCAGCGGTCGTATCGACGTCGAGGACGCGGTGACCCTGGAGGAGGCGGAGGCCGCCTTCCGGGCCGGGGTGGCGGTGGCCGACGAGGAGGCCGACTCGGGTACGGATCTGGTGGTGCTCGGCGATGTGAGCGTCGGCGGGACGACCGCGGCCGGAGTCCTGGTCGCGGCGCTGTGCGGGACCGACGCCTCCGTGGTCACCGGGCGGGGCGGGCTGGCCATCGACGACCTCGCGTGGATGCGCAAGTGCGCGGCGATCCGGGACGCGCTGCGCCGGGCGCGGCCCGTGCTCGGGGACCAGCTGCAGCTGCTCGCGACGGTGGGCGGCGCCGACCTCGCCGCGATCACGGGGTTCCTGCTGCAGAGCGCGGTGCGGAAGTTGCCGGTCGTGCTGGACGGCGTGGTGGTCGCCGCCTGTGCGCTGGTGGGGCAGCGGATCGCGTTCCGGGCTCCGGACTGGTGGCTGGCCGCGCACAACAGCGGGGAGCCGGGGCAGGCCAAGGCGCTGGACCGCATGGCCCTGGAGCCCCTGCTCGACCAGGGCGTGAAGGTCGGCGAGGGGGCCGGTGGCCTGCTGGCCCTGCCGATGGTCCAGGCCGCGGCGGCGCTGGCCGCGGAGCTGCCGGAGAAGCCGAAGGAGTCGGAGACTGCGGAGACTGCGGGGGACGACGAGCCGGAGACGCAGTCGGCCACCGAGTAGTTGGAGGTGACGAGCGATTCGTCACCTCTGTGCACATAATCCCCGTATGAGTACCCTCGCCCGCCTGGCTCGCGCCGAGTGGGGGTCGCTGTATCTCGCCGTGCGGGGGGCGTGGACGGCGCGGCGGTGGAGGGCTGTTCCCCTGACCCTCGGGGCCGTGTGTCTGACCGGGGTCATGCACGGTGTGCAGCATCAGGCCTGGGGGTATCAGGTCGTCCAGAACCTCGGGGCCGTCCGGGCCGAGGATCCCCTCTGGCTCGCGCTCCTGCGGACGCCGCTGTCGCTGTTCGTGCCCGCCCTGGACCTGCCGGTGTGGGGTGCGCTCGCGCAGATACTGATCGTGTTCGGGATCGCCGAGATGTGCCTGGGGTGGTGGCGGACCCTCGTCATCGCCTACGTCGCCACCCTCGCCGGCACCCTGTACGCGCGCGTGGGCCTCGCGCTCGGCCCGGGCAACCCGATCGGGCTGCCCGCCTCGGACGCCCGGGTCGTGGACACGGGACCGTCGGCGGCCGTGGTGGGGCTGGCGGTGTTCCTCGGGTGGCGGTACGGCGCGTATCTCACGGCCGGTGCGGTGATCGCGGTGATGGTGGTCGAGGTGGCGCTGAAGGAGAACCTCGCCGGGAAGGAGCACCTGGCGGCCATCGCGGCTGTGTTGGTGCTGTGCGCGGTGGCCGCGGTGGGTCAGCGGCGTTCCAGGGCGCGGGCCGAGTCGACGTCGGGCGCGCCGCCGATCCAGTCCTGAAGCTTGCGGCTGGGGCCCACCCAGCGCTTGTCGTGGTGGTAGGCGCGCAGCTGGGCCTTGGCCCGGGCACGCGGGCGGCGGCGGTAGAAGCGCTTCGCCCAGGGGGAGGCGGGACGGGCCAGGCGGACGGCGCCGAACAGGGCGACGAAGGGGATGACCAGCCCGAAGATCGCGATACGGGCCTTGCCCTTGGCGAGGGCGATCAGGGCGACGAGGAAGTTTCCGAAGATCGTGCTGAGCACCGTCCCGCGGTTCTGCAGCTCGTCGTCGTTGAGGTCGTTGACGCCGAAGGGCGCGTAGCCGAGGAGGAACAGGCCGACCACGGCGGCGGTGAGCACGACCACCTCGACGCTCTTGCGGCCCGCCTCGGTCCAGTAGACGTCGTCCAGATGCAGGATCAGGGCGAACTCGTCCATCACCAGTCCCGCGCCGATCCCGAACACCACCGCGGCCGCGGCCGAGCCGAAGCCGCGCTGACCGCCGGCGACCGCGCAGAACCCGCCGATGACCGTGAGGAGGACGCCGGGGACGACATGGTGGATGTGGACGGCGCCGGTCTCGATGTTGCGGAAGGGCCCTTTTCCCGCGCGGATGAGGCGGGTGATCATCCGGGTGACGAGGAAGGTGACCACGAAGGCGGTCAGGGCCAGGAGCAGCGGGAGCTTCCCCGGTTCGATGATGTTGCGCTGCCACCAGTCACCCATGGTTTCAGTGTGTCCGGGACAGGGGTGGGCCGCCTGGCGTAGACGGCGTCCGGGCTACCCTGCCGACGTGTCCATGACCCCGCCGCCCCTGCACGGTCTCCGTTTCGCCTTCGGCACCCTCAGTGTGCTGCCGGTCAAGGTGAGCCGGTGGGACCGGGAAGCGGCGCGCGGCGGGATGCTGTGCGCCCCGCTGGTCGGGGTGGTCCTCGGCTGTGGAGCCGCTTTCGTCGCGCTGGTGCTGCTGTTCCTCGGCGCCGGTCCCCTCCTCGCCGCCGTGGCGGGCGCCGCCGTCCCCGCCGTGCTCACCCGGGGCCTGCATCTCGACGGCCTCGCCGACACCGCCGACGGGCTCGGCAGCGGCAAGCCCGCCGAGGACGCGCTGCGGATCATGAAGCAGTCGGACATCGGGCCGTTCGGCGTCATCACGCTCGTGTTCGTGCTACTCGCGCAGGCCGCCGCCCTCGCCCGCATCTACGACGGCTCGTGGGCCCGGGGCGCTCTCGCCACCGTCGTCTCGGCCGTCGCCGCCCGGCTCGCCCTCACCCTCGCCGCACGCACCGGCGTGCCCGCCGCGCGGCCGGAGGGGCTGGGGGCCGCGGTGGCCGGCGTCGTCCCGGTACGGCGTGCGGTGACCGTGGCCCTGGCCGCGACCGGTGTCGCCGCCGCGGCGGGCGCGCTGCTCGGGACGTACGACATCGCGCGCACCGCCCTCGCGGTCCTCGCCGCGCTCGCCGCCGCCGAGCTCCTCCTGCGGCACTGCACACGCCGCTTCGGCGGCGTCACCGGCGACGTCTTCGGCGGGCTCGCGGAGACGGCGGCGACGACCGCGCTGGTCGTGCTGTCACTGGGCTGACCCGAGGTCCAGCCCGTGCGGCAACGTGCCCCACGGATGAGCGCCCTCGCCCGGCACCGCGCAGTGCACCGTGGCCCCGCGCTCGCGCGCCCGCGCCGCGAGGTCGGCGCCGGCCGGGACGCCGTACACCAGATGGCACAGCCGCACCCCGGACCCGCCCCGCCACCGCTGCGGGCCGAGCCGGGTGTACGTCGCCCAGGTGCCCTCGAAGGTGACCAGGACGTCCGCGATCCTGGCGTACGACGGGTGCGGTGCCGTGCCGTGGTTCAGGACGAGGGTGCCGTGGCCGGCGCCCCAGGCGGCCGTCGCGAGCCGCTGGTAGTACCCGAACTCCTCGCGTCCGGCGGCGACCTGGTCGAGGAAGACGCCGTCCGCGCCGTACCAGTCGCGGTGCCGCCCGAGGTCGCGTACGACGTCGGCGCCGGGCCTGCGGCCGTAGTCGGTGTCGGCATAGCCGAGCACCCGCACGTCCGCGTTCCGCAGCCGGTCCGCGACCTCGGCGAACGCCGGGTCGGGCGCGTCGCCGGGGCCGCTGGCCGGGTTCAGGACGACGCCGTAGAGGCGGGGCGCGGCCGCGATGATCGCGTCCCATTCGGCGGGGCGGACGGACGGATGCTCGTAGTAGGGGATCAGCAGGTCTCTCATCGGTGGGCGGTCGCTCTCCCCAGCAGGGCGCAGACGAGGGTGGCCTGGGCCACCGCGGCCGTCCCGTGGACGGTCAGGCCGATCCAGTGCGGGCTGCCCGAGTGCGTCACCAGGGCCAGTGTCTGGGCGAGGGCGGCCGCGCAGCAGATCGCCGCCGCGCTGAGCACCGCGCCGAAGGACTGCAGCAGCAGGCCCGTCCACAGGACCACGCCCAGCAGGAGCAGTCCGGCGAGGCGGACGCCGGCGATTCCGGGGGCGTGCGGCCACAGGGCCGAGGTGGTGAGGCTGAGCGCGAGCAGGGCGACCAGGTAGCCGCAGAGGCACTTCAGGAGGGTGATCACCGTGGTCCGCCGGAACGCCCTCGGTGTGCTGCTGGAGCGCAGGCCCGCGAGGCTGCCGCTGCGGAAGCGGTACAGCAGCCATTCGGCGGAGCCCATGCTGAGCGTCAGGGCCACTGCGGCCGGGGCGGATGTCGCGCTGCGCTGCTCGCCGGTGAGGAAGTCGCCCAGGGCGGTGTAGAGGACGAGGACGCCGGTGGCCAGGCCGAAGAGGGCGTACGGGAGGGAGGCGGAGAGACGGGGGCCCATTGCTGTTGATCGACTGCGGGTGCGTCGTGGCTTGTCGCGCCCACGCGGCGGTAGCCGCACATTCAATACAGCCCCGCGCCCCTTCAGGGGCGCGACCTCACGCAGGCCAAGGAACGCCACCACCGCCAGCGAACCCAGCAGCAGGATCAGTCTCGCCACGTCCGGAACCGGATGGAGCAGCGCCAGTACCGCCCCCGCCGCCATCGGCAACAACGCAGCCAGCAGGGCCCGTTCGCGGCCCATGACCAGCAGAGCCGTGGCCGCACCGAGGTAGCAGGCCTGCCCGGCGGCGAAGGCGACCGGCGCCAAGTCGGCCTTGGCCGGCGTCCCCGCCACGATCAGCGCGACCAGGGCACCCAGCAGCGCGCCCGCAGGCGCTCCGAGCAGCAGGGAGCGGCGCGCGGCATCGCGGTCGCCCAGCCCGAGCCAGGAGTACGCCCGATGGGCGAGGCCCTGGTTCCAGGTCCAGCCGACCAGCGCGCCGGCCAGCAGCGGGACCGTGCCCGCGGGGAGGCCGAAGTCGTCCTGCGGGCCGGCGAGGAGGGGGGCGCCGAGGACGTAGCCGAGGCCGGGGAGGGCGAAGACGACGCCTCTGAGGAGGCAGCCGAGCAGGCCCACCTGCCAGGGGTCGTGGACCGGGCCGTCCGGCTCCGGGTAGCGGCGCTCGACCCGCTCGTACAGCTCCTCGGCGAGGGCGAAGGAGTTCTTGACGCCGTAGCGCTCGCGTATCTGGTCGTCGGACAGGCCGTCGGACTCCAGCAGCGCGGCGATCTCGTCGGGGTGGACGGCGGCGGCTATGAAGTCGCCGAGGCGTACGGTGAGTTCGTCGAGGGGGTCGGGCCGCGCCCAGCCGGGCTTGGTGCGCTGGCGGGGGATCGAGGGCAGGGTGTCGGGGCGGGAGCCGGGCGGCATCCAGATGCTTCCGCTCACCAGCCGGTTCCGTCCGTCGCGACCTTCTCGTACCAGGGGTCGCGCAGTTCGAGGGTCCAGTCGGCGACCGTTTCGAGCGTGGGCTCGTACACCTCGGCGCTGCCCGCGAGCTCCTGGTAGATCGTCCGGAAGTTGTCCACGGAGCGGCGCAGCGTGAACCGGTCGATCACCCGCTGACGGGACAACTCGCCCAACTCCTGCCGCCGTTCGTCGTCGCGCAGGAGGGTGAGGGCGGCGGCCGCCATCTTCTCGGGCTCGCGCGGCGGGACGACGAGTCCCGTGTCGCCGACGGCCTCGCGCACTCCCCCGACGTCCGTCGAGACCGTCGTACGGCCGCAGGACATGGCCTCGATGATGGAGAACGGGAAGCCCTCGGAGATGGACGACAGCATGACCAGGTGTCCGGCCGCGTAGGCGCGCCAGACCTCGCTGATCCGGCCCTCGAAGGTCAGGCCGTCCGTCACGCCGAGCTCGGCGGCGAGCTTCTCCAGCTTGGTGCGGTAGGCCTCGCCGCCGGGCGGGACGGGGCCGAACAACCGCAGGCGGGTTTCCGGGAGTTCGGCGCGGACCATGGAGTAGGCCCGCAGCAGGGTCTCCAGGTCCTTGATGGGGTCGACGCGGCCGCACCAGGTGAGGGTGGGGATCTCGGGTTCGGGGCCGGCGTGCGGGAAGGCGTGCGGGTCGACGCCGTTGTAGACGGTGCGGATCTTGTCGGCGTCGGCGCCGCCGCGCTCCTCCCAGCGGCGGTTGTACTGGTTGCAGGGGGTGATCAGGTCGGCGGTGCGGTATCCGTGGGAGTTCAGTTCGCGGTAGAAGCCGAGCATGAACGCCTTCACCGGCCAGCGCTGGGCGTCGCTGCGGTAGCCGAGGTAGCGCTCGCGCAGGTAGATGCCGTGCTCGGTGAGGAGGAAGGGCACGCCGTCCAGCCGGCGGGCGGCGAGGGCCGGGAGGGTCGCGAGGCCGCTGCTGACGGCGTGGGCGACGGAGTCCTCGGGGATGCGGATCCCGAGGGGGCGCAGGGCGTGTTCCAGCAGGTCGGTCGCGGTGAGGGCATCGTGGACGGTCGGGCGGGCGGCCGCCGTCGGCAGATGCGGCATCGTCCATATCCACATCAGCGACCGCAGCGCCGACTCGGTGCGCAGCGCCGCCGACAGGCGTCCGTCGCGGGCCAGTTCGGCCAGCTCGTCCAGGGCGTCACCGAAGTCGCAGTGCGCCTCGGGGTCGAGGAAGGAGAGCAGGAAACGCTCGTAGGAGTCGGTGAACCGGCGCCGGGCCCTGCCGTACGGCGCTCGCTTGCGCCCCGGACGCGGGCCCCAGGTCGGCACGGAGGTGTGCCGGTAGACGTTCGGCGGCAGCTCCCAGGTCACGGGCTCGCGGCCGGTCCCGGTGAGCGACACGACGTGGAAGTCGACCTCCGGCATGCCCTTGACGAGTTGGTCGCACCAGGTGCTGACCCCGCCGTGGACGTGCGGGTACGTGCCTTCGGTGAGCATGGTGACATGACGGCCGGTACGCATCACTGCGCTGCTTCCCCCCTGTTGTGCGGATGGTGTGCGGGGAACTGCTGCCCGGACCCGGCTGCGGGTCCTTCGTGGCTGGTCGCGCCACGCGGCGGTAGCCGCAAATTCAACACAGCCCCGCGCCCCTTGAGGGCGTTGTTGCTACGGCAGTTTGAGCGTGAGCGCGGACTGCAGCAGCTCGGGCTTGGTCCAGGCCGAGCGCTCTCCCGCGTACGGCGTCCCGAACGCTGTGGTGCCGATGAGGAGTTGTTTCCTGGTCCCTTCCGGGGCGGTCACCGGGATCTGCGTCCCGGACGGGGCCTTGACGGTGACGGTACCGCCGATGCGGTACGCCGTGACGGAACCGTTGGCGAGAGCGGTCTGCCAGGCGGCACGGCGCTGGAGCTCGGTGCCGATGGCGCTCTGCGCGAGGTTCTGCACCGGGGTGTTGTCGGCGAAGAGCGCCTGGTAGTCGGCGAGCACCTTGTCCAGGACCGGGTACAGCGTCCGGTCCTCGGCCAGGTTGGACTGGTGCGCGTAGTGCGGGCGCGGGTCGCCCGCGATCGCGTGCCCGAGGGCGGTGCGGGCCTCCTGCGGGACGATGTGGGAGTCGTAGCCGGTGGTCACGTCCAGCGGGTTGTCCAGGCAGGTGGAGGCGGGGTTGGTCTCGCAGACGCCGCTGCCGCCGTCGGCCCGGGAGGTGTAGATCCAGTTGTACTCGTCGGTCATCTCCTCCTCGGTCCCCACGTTGTAGTACACGTTCATCGGGTGCCGGGGCACGGTCCGCGCGGCGCCGACCGAACGCTGGTCGGGCTCACGGGAGTTGTCCGAGGCGATCCACTTGACGCCGTTGTCGGCGAGGGCACCGGCCAGGTTCGGGTTGTCGTCGGGCTGCTGGGGCAGGGTCCGCAGACCCGAGTGCTCGCCGGTCACGAGCTCCGTGCGGTCGAGCGGGAGGCCCTTGGCGACACCCCAGTTGTGGTTGTCGCGGATCTGCGCCGAGATGTCCGAGCGGCTCATGTACTGCGTCGTGCCGACGGCGTTCTCGGCGCAGCTCCACGGCACGGTCGAGGTGTCCTGCACACAGCCGAGGAACGGGTGCGTGTAGGTGTGGTTGATCCAGCGGTACTGCGCCTTGTCGGCGAGCAGCCGGTCGGTGAGGGCGTCGGTGCCGCCGTTCTGGCTCTTCCACTCCTCGCCGGAGCCGGCGTTGTAGACCATGTCCAGCTTGAACCCGTGCTCGCGCTGCCACTGGGCGGCGTACGCCGCGTCCTCGGCGGTCATCCGGATCGGTGTGGTCCCCTCGCCGTCACCGCCCACGCAGTCGAAGTCACCGGGTGTGCAGTTGCGCTCGGTGTCCCAGCGGCTGTCGGGCGCGAAGACGTCGTCGACGTGCACCGCGAGATAGTTGCGTGCCTGGCCCAGGTGCACGCCCTGGGTCAGCCATTCGACGATGCCACGGGCGAGTACCCGGAACTGCTGCTGGTGCTGGTTGTACGCGAAGGTCACGACCAGTTCGCGGCGCCCGTCGTGGTGGTACTCGCCGATCAGGCTGCCGCGCCCGGAGCCGGCGGGCACGGGGATGTCGACATAGCTGGTGAAGCCGGTCCGGGGCCGGGCGACGTAGCCGTAACTCTCCTGTACGGACGTGTCGTTGTCCTCGAACGTGAGGGCGCCGTCGAGATAGCCGAAGTACCCCGCCCTGCCCGCGTCGGTGACGGCGGCCTGCCGCCCGTCGAGCGTTCCGGCCCAGCCGCCCTCGCTGGTGTAGTCGAGGCCGACGCCCGGGTGGGCCCAGGTGTAGGCGTCGACCTGCGGGATGCCGTAGGTCCGCTCGTAGGTCTCCAGCGCGCTCTGCTCGGCCGAACCCGCCCCGAAGGGGGCCTCGCCCGGCAGCACGACGCCCTGGTACTTGGCCCGGGGCGTGCCGTTCACCGTGTCGCTGAGGAACGTCGCCGTGATGGTCGGGCGGCTCGCGTCGTTCAGGTCGACGGTGGTGTACGGGATGCCCGTGCTCCTCAGCTGGGCGGTGATGGCTTGAACAGGACTGTCGCCGTTGTCCACGACCAGCACCTTCAGGTCGATGCGCGGCACCTCCGCGGCCGCGGCACCCGGGGCCGCGGCCAGGCCCAGGGTCAGCAGACTCGCGGCCGCCAAGGTGGCGACGCCGTTTCTGTGGTCTCTCCGTCTGCGCGCACTCTGCGCCATTGATTGCCCCTTCCCCCCAGAAGATCCCCTGCGCTCACGCATCACAAATCGGCGGAGGATCCGTGGAAATCATGCAAAGCGGCAAGCCGATCGCTCGCCGGAACCAGACGAGTGTGACTCAGCTCACCGGGGTCGAGGATCAAGAAATGACCACGACGCCTCCGACAGGTGAACGCCCGTAGGAATGAGCGAACGCTCACACGAGCGTAGGCTCATCCCGAGTGTTCGCCGCACCGGGGAAGGCCCCGCTGATACCGCACCCGTAGGTCGGAACTAGGGTCGGCCGTCGGGCCCGGTCGACCCACACCATTCGGCCATGCAACTTCACATCGGAAGCGAGATTTCACCACCGTGACTGCTCTCACTCTCAGCACCGCCGCGGCGCCCGGCCTGCGGGCCGACGCGATCGTGATCGGGGTCGCCAAGAGCACGGCGTCCAGGTCCGGGAACCTGGTCGTCGCACCCGGCGCCGAGGCCGTGGACAAGGCGTACGACGGAAAGCTCGCCGGCGTCCTGGAGACCCTCGGTGCCTCCGGTTCCGAGGGCGAGGTGACGAAGCTCCCCGCCCCCGCCGGCTTCAAGGCCCCGCTCGTGGTGGCGGTGGGCCTGGGAGCGGAGCCCGAGGACGCCAAGGACGGGACGTACGAGGGGGAGGCGCTGCGCAAGGCCGCCGGCGTCGCCGCCCGCGCCCTCGCCGGATCCAAGAAGGCCGCGTTCGCGCTGCCGCTGGGCGACGCCGGTGACGTCGGCGCGGTCGCCGAGGGCGTGCTGCTCGGGGCGTACGCCTTCGACGCCTACAAGGCGAACGGCAAGAACGAGAAGGACAAGAAGAACGGCAAGGCCCCCCTCGCCGAGGCCGCGCTGCTCGGCGGCAAGCCGCGCGACAAGGAGCACAAGGCGGCGATCGAGCGCGCCACCGCCGTCTCCGAGGAGCTCAACCGCGCCCGTGACCTGATCAACATGCCGCCGAACGACCTCAACCCGGAGTCCTTCGCCGCGATCGCCTCGGCGGCGGGCAAGGAGCACGGCATCAAGGTGCAGGTGCTCGACGAGAAGGCGCTGGTCAAGGGCGGCTACGGCGGCATCCTCGGGGTCGGCTCCGGGTCGGCGGCCGGTCCGCGGCTGGTGAAGCTGTCGTACACGCACTCCAAGGCGGCCAAGCACCTCGCCCTCGTCGGCAAGGGCATCACCTACGACTCGGGCGGCATCTCGCTGAAGCCGGCCGGGCACAACGAGACGATGAAGTGCGACATGAGCGGGGCGGCCGCCGTGTTCGCCGCCGTGGTCGCCGCCGCCCGGCTCGGGCTGCAGGTGAACATCACCGGCTGGCTGGCGCTCGCCGAGAACATGCCGTCGGGGACCGCCACCCGCCCCGGTGACGTGCTGCGCATGTACAGCGGCAAGACCGTGGAGGTGCTCAACACCGACGCCGAGGGCCGGCTGGTGCTCGCCGACGCCCTGTGGGCGGCCTCCCAGGAGACCCCGGACGCGATCGTCGACGTCGCGACGCTGACGGGTGCCATGGTGCTGGCGCTGGGAAACCGGACGTTCGGTGTCATGGGCAACGACGACGCGTTCCGCTCCGCGATCGTGGAGGCGGCCGAGGAGGTCGGTGAGGCGTCCTGGCCGATGCCGCTGCCGGAGCACCTGCGCAAGGGGATGGACTCGCCGACCGCCGACATCGCCAACATGGGTGAGCGGATGGGCGGCGGGCTGGTCGCGGGGCTCTTCCTGCGCGAGTTCGTGGGTGAGGGGATCACCTGGGCGCACCTGGACATCGCGGGGCCGGCGTTCAACGAGGGCGGGCCCTTCGGGTACACGCCGAAGGGCGGCACCGGGAGCGCGGTGCGGACGCTTGTCCGGCTCGCCGAACTCACCGCGGCCGGCGACCTGGGGTGAGGTTGCTCTGAACAAACCCTGAACAACAGGGGGCTCCGCGCGCGGGTAGGGCGGAGCCCCCATATTTATGCGCTCGATCACGCGCCTCGTCCGTCCGCTCAACTGAACGTGGGACGTCTCACACACCGGCCCGGCGTCTCGTTCGGTGTGGACAAGTGCGAAGATGGGGCTCGGCAGGACAGGGCCCCACCCCAGGGCCGAAGAAAGAGCGGCCGGACACCAGCCGCCTGTCGGTCATCGACGACCGGCGCACGGCGCACATGCATGGAGGACGTGACGTGGCGAACGACGCCAGCACCGTTTTCGACCTAGTGATCCTCGGCGGTGGTAGTGGCGGTTACGCCGCGGCCCTGCGCGGGGCGCAGCTGGGCCTGGACGTCGCCCTGATCGAGAAGGACAAGGTCGGCGGCACCTGCCTGCACCGGGGTTGCATCCCCACCAAGGCCCTGCTGCACGCGGGCGAGATCGCCGACCAGGCTCGTGAGAGCGAGCAGTTCGGTGTGAAGGCCACCTTCGAGGGCATCGACATCGCCGGGGTCCACAAGTACAAGGACGGCGTGATCGCCGGTCTGTACAAGGGCCTGCAGGGTCTCGTCGCCTCCCGCAAGGTGACGTACATCGAGGGTGAGGGCCGCCTGTCCTCCCCGACCTCCGTCGACGTCAACGGACAGCGCGTCCAGGGCCGTCACGTTCTGCTGGCGACCGGCTCCGTGCCGAAGTCGCTGCCGGGCCTGGAGATCGACGGCAACCGCATCATCTCCTCGGACCACGCCCTCGTCCTGGACCGCGTGCCGAAGTCCGCGATCATCCTCGGCGGCGGTGTCATCGGCGTCGAGTTCGCCTCGGCGTGGAAGTCCTTCGGCTCCGAGGTCACCGTCATCGAGGGCCTGAAGCACCTCGTCCCGGTCGAGGACGAGAACTCCTCCAAGCTTCTTGAGCGCGCCTTCCGCAAGCGCGGCATCAAGTTCAACCTGGGCACCTTCTTCTCGAAGGCCGAGTACACCGCCGACGGCGTCAAGGTCACCCTGGCCGACGGCAAGGAGTTCGAGGCCGAGGTCCTGCTGGTCGCCGTCGGCCGCGGCCCGGTCTCCGCCGGTCTCGGTTACGAGGAGCAGGGCGTCGCCATGGACCGCGGCTACGTCCTCGTCGACGAGTACATGCGCACCAACGTGCCGACCATCTCCGCCGTCGGTGACCTCGTCCCGACGCTCCAGCTCGCGCACGTCGGCTTCGCCGAGGGCATCCTGGTTGCGGAGCGCCTGGCCGGTCTGAAGACCGTTCCGATCGACTACGACGGTGTCCCGCGGGTGACCTACTGCCACCCCGAGGTCGCCTCCGTCGGCATCACCGAGGCCAAGGCCAAGGAGATCTACGGCGCGGACAAGGTCGTCGCTCTGAAGTACAACCTCGCGGGCAACGGCAAGAGCAAGATCCTGAACACCGCGGGCGAGATCAAGCTCGTCCAGGTCAAGGACGGTGCGGTGGTCGGCGTCCACATGGTCGGCGACCGCATGGGCGAGCAGGTCGGCGAGGCCCAGCTCATCTACAACTGGGAGGCCCTGCCGGCCGAGGTCGCCCAGCTCATCCACGCCCACCCGACGCAGAACGAGGCGCTCGGCGAGGCCCACCTGGCCCTGGCCGGCAAGCCGCTGCACGCGCACGACTGACCCTCGGTCGACGAAGCGACGACTCAGACTTCCGCAATTCGTAAGGAGCAACCGAAACCATGGCGGTTTCCGTAACCCTTCCGGCGCTCGGCGAGAGCGTCACCGAGGGCACTGTCACCCGCTGGCTGAAGGCCGAGGGTGAGCGCGTCGAGGCCGACGAGCCGCTGCTCGAGGTCTCCACCGACAAGGTCGACACCGAGATCCCCTCCCCCGCCGCCGGTGTCCTGGCGTCCATCAAGGTCGCCGAGGACGAGACGGTCGAGGTCGGCGCCGAGCTCGCCGTGATCGACGACGGGACCGGCGCCCCCGCGGCCGCCCCGGCCCCCGCCGCCGCCGAGGCTCCGGCCCCGGCCGCCGAGCCCGCCCCGGCCCCCGTGGCCGAGGCCCCGGCCGCCCCGGCGCCCGCCGCCGAGGCTCCCGCCGCCGCTCCGGCCGGTGCCGCCGAGGGCACGGACGTGGTCCTGCCCGCGCTCGGCGAGTCCGTCACCGAGGGCACCGTCACCCGCTGGCTGAAGTCGGTCGGTGACAGCGTCGAGGCCGACGAGCCGCTGCTGGAGGTGTCGACGGACAAGGTCGACACCGAGATCCCGGCCCCCGCCTCCGGCACGCTGCTGGAGATCGTGGTCGGCGAGGACGAGACGGCCGAGGTCGGCGCCAAGCTGGCCGTCATCGGCGTCGCGGGTGCCGCCCCGGCGGCCGCCCCGGCCCCGGCTGCCCCGGCTCCGGCCCCCGCCGCTCCGGCCCCGGCCGCCCCCGCGGCTCCGGCCGCTCCGGCTCCGGCCCCCGCCGCTCCGGCCGCGCCCGCCGCTGCCGCCCCGGCTCCGGCCGCCCCGGCGGCTCCGGCTCCCGCGCCGGCCCCGGTCACCCCGGCTCCGGCGGCTCCGGCCGCTCCGGCCGCCGCCCAGCCGACCGACGAGGGCGCCTACGTCACCCCGCTGGTGCGCAAGCTCGCCGCCGAGAACGGCGTCGACCTGGCCACCGTCAAGGGCACCGGCGTCGGCGGTCGTATCCGCAAGCAGGACGTCATCGCCGCCGCCGAGGCCGCGAAGGCCGCCGCCGCCGCTCCGGCTCCGGCCGCCGCTGCCCCGGCTGCCACCGCTGCCAAGAAGGCGCCGACCCTGGAGGCCTCCCCCCTCCGTGGCCAGACCGTCAAGATGCCGCGCATCCGCAAGGTCATCGGCGACAACATGGTCAAGGCGCTGCACGAGCAGGCGCAGCTGTCGTCGGTCGTCGAGGTCGACGTCACGCGTCTGATGAAGCTGCGCGCCCGGGCGAAGGACTCCTTCGCGGCCCGCGAGGGCGTCAAGCTCTCCCCGATGCCGTTCTTCGTCAAGGCCGCGGCCCAGGCGCTGAAGGCGCACGCGCCCATCAACGCCAAGATCAACGAGGCCGAGGGCACGATCACCTACTTCGACACCGAGAACATCGGTATCGCGGTGGACTCCGAGAAGGGCCTGATGACCCCGGTCATCAAGCACGCGGGCGACCTCAACATCGCCGGCATCGCCAAGGCCACGGCCGACCTGGCGGGCAAGGTCCGCGCCAACAAGATCACGCCCGACGAGCTGTCCGGCGCGACCTTCACCATCTCCAACACCGGTTCGCGCGGTGCGCTCTTCGACACGATCATCGTGCCGCCGGGCCAGGTCGCGATCCTCGGCATCGGCGCCACGGTCAAGCGCCCGGCCGTCCTGGAGACGGAGGAGGGCACGGTCATCGCCGTCCGCGACATGACCTACCTGACCCTCTCCTACGACCACCGCCTGGTGGACGGCGCCGACGCGGCCCGTTACCTGACGGCGGTCAAGGCGATCCTGGAGGCGGGCGAGTTCGAGGTCGAGCTCGGCCTGTAGGAACGCCGCCCAGTGCATACGGCGATGCCCTCGCTCCGGATTTCCGGGGCGAGGGCATCGCCGTTGTTTTTCAGGGGCGCGGGGCTGAATCGATATGCGGCTCCGCCGCGTGGGCGCGACAAGCCACACCCAACCCGCAGCCGCCAGACGACGGACCATCCCGCCCCATTAGGCACACAGGCACCGTGTAAGTCTCGTCTCACCTGCACTAAAGCGCCCTCAAGCGCCACCCCCACAGAGCGCACCGGCCTTATTGTCTAAACGTCAACGCGCCCTAAGGAGCCCTCATGACCGCCCCCGTCATCCACTCGCTGCGCGAACAGATCCGCGAGCACATCCTGGAGGGGATCATCAGCGGGCGCTGGCAGCCGGGCGAGCGAATCGTGGAGCGGCGTATCGCGACGGAGCTTGAGGTCAGCCAGACCCCCGTCCGCGAGGCCCTGCGCGAACTGGAGTCGCTGCGGCTCATCGAGTCCGCGCCCAACAAGGGCGTCCGGGTACGGAGTCTGACGGCCGCCGACCTGGAGGAGAGCTACCCGGTCCGGGCCGGCCTGGAGGCCATCGCCGCGGAGCTCGCGGCCGACCGCCTCGCGGAGGACTGCTCGGCCCTGGAGCCCCACGTCACCGCCCTCTACGACGCCGACCGCAACGCGGACGGCACCGCCCAGGTACGGCACACGGTCGCCTTCCACCGCGAGATGGTCCGCGCGGCGGGCAACTCCGTGCTGCTGCACACCTGGGAGGGCCTCGGCATCGAGGTCTTCACGGCCCTGTCGATCCGCTGGCTGGGGACCGTGCAGCAGTCGTACGCGGAGGAGCACGAGGAGCTGGTGGCCGCGTTCCAGCGCCGGGACCCGAGGATCGCCGAGATCGTCAAGGCCCACGTACTGGGCTGCGCCCCACGGCACGAGGCCTGAGCGCGACCCCGCTCATACGTATCCCCACCTGCGAAAACCGTCCCAGAACGCGGCACCCGGTGCCTGCCCGAAAGGCACCGCGTGCCGACTTTCTCGTGATCAAGAGGTTTTCGCCCTCTACCCTTTGATCGATCATCGATCAGCGAGTTATTGTCGCCGACGGACCTCCACCGAGGTCCTCGCCCTGTCCTGCCAAAGACAAAGGGCACCCCCGAACCCTTACCGATGAGGGAACCCCCTTCGACTGAGGAAGGCGGCGACATGACCGACCCCAACGCCATCCAGCCGAGCGCGCTCGACCAGCTCCCCGACCGGGATCCGGAGGAGACCGCCGAATGGCAGGCCTCGCTGGACGCGGTCGCCAAGGCGGCCGGTCCGCACCGCGCGGCGTACCTGATGCGCCGCACGCTGGAGCGGGCCGAGGGCACCGGCATCGCGCTGCCCAAGCTCCTCGAGACGGACTACGTCAACACCATCCCGACCGCCGCCGAGCCGGGCGTGCCCGGTGACGAGGCGCTGGAAGCCCGTATCGCCGCGTGGAACCGCTGGAACGCGGCCGCGATGGTGACCCGCGGCTCCAAGTACGGCGTCGGCGGCCACATCGCCACCTTCGCCTCCGCGGCCTGGCTCTACGAGACCGGCTTCAACCACTTCTTCAAGGGCAAGGAGGGCGACGGTTCCGGCGACCAGCTGTACATCCAGGGCCACGCCTCTCCCGGCATCTACGCCCGCGCCTTCCTCGACGGACGGCTGAACGAGCACCACCTCGACAACTTCCGCCGCGAGTCGGGCGGCGACGGCCTCCCGTCGTACCCACACCCGCGCCGCCTGCCCTGGCTGTGGGAGTTCCCGACGGTGTCGATGGGCCTCGGCCCGCTCTCCGCCATCTACCAGGCACGCTTCAACCGCTACCTCACCAACCGCGGCATCAAGGACGTCTCCGCGTCGCACGTGTGGGCGTTCCTCGGTGACGGCGAGATGGACGAGCCGGAGTCCACGGCGGCACTCGCCCTGGCCTCCCGCGAGGGCCTGGACAACCTGACCTTCGTCATCAACTGCAACCTGCAGCGCCTCGACGGCCCGGTCCGCGCCAACTTCAAGATCGTGCAGGAGCTGGAGGCCCAGTTCCGCGGCGCCGGCTGGAACGTCGTCAAGACGCTGTGGGGCACGGCCTGGGACGAGCTGTTCCAGCTCGACACCACCGGCGCGCTCGTACGCCGCCTGCGCGAGGTACCCGACGCGCAGGTGCAGACGTACCAGACCCGCGACGCCGCCTACATCCGCCAGGACTTCTTCGGCAAGGACCCGGCGCTCGCCGAGATGGCGAAGCTGCTGAGCGACGACAAGATCCTGGAGTGCTTCCACCTCTCCCGCGGTGGTCACGAGGCCCGCAAGGTGTACGCGGCCTACAAGGCGGCCGTCGAGTTCAAGGGCGCGCCGACCGTGATCCTGGCCCAGACGGTCAAGGGCCACACCCTCGGCGAGGGCTTCGCGTCGAAGAACGCCAACCACCAGATGAAGAAGCTGACGGTGGACGAGTTCAAGACGATGCGTGACCTGCTTGAACTGCCGATCTCCGACGCGCAGTTCGTCGACGGCCAGGTCCCCTACGGCCACCCCGGCACCGACTCCCCCGAGGTCCGCTACCTCCAGGAGCGCCGCGCGGCCCTCGGCGGCCCGGCCCCGGCCCGCCGCGTCCACCCGGTGGCGCCGCTGCCGGCCCCGGCGGAGAAGGCGTTCGCCTCCTTCGACAAGGGTTCGGGCAGCCAGAACGTAGCCACCACCATGGCCTTCGTCCGTCTCATCAAGGACCTGGTCCGCGACAAGGAGACGGGCAAGCGCTGGGTGCCGATCGTCCCCGACGAGGCGCGCACCTTCGGTATGGAGAGCCTCTTCCCGTCCCTCGGGATCTACTCCCCCAAGGGCCAGACGTACGAGCCGGTCGACCGCGACCAGCTGATGTACTACAAGGAGGCCAAGAACGGCCAGATCCTCAACGAGGGGATCACCGAGGCCGGTTCGATGGCCGACTTCATCGCCGCGTCCACCGCGTACTCCACGCACGGCGAAGCGATGATCCCGTTCTACATCTTCTACTCGATGTTCGGCTGGCAGCGCACGGCCGACCAGATGTGGCAGCTCGGCGACCAGCTCGGCCGCGGCTTCCTCATCGGCGCGACGGCGGGCCGTACGACGCTGACGGGCGAGGGCCTGCAGCACGCCGACGGTCACTCGCCGGTGATCGCGGCGACGAACCCCGCGGCGCTGACGTACGACCCGGCGTTCGCGTACGAGGTCGCGACGATCGTGCGCGACGGCCTGCGCCGCATGTACGGCGAGGCGGCGCCGGGCGAGGACCCGAACGTCTTCTACTACCTCACCGTCTACAACGAGCCGCTGCCGCAGCCCGCGAAGCCGGCCGGCCTCGGCATCGACGAGGGCATCGTCAAGGGCCTGTACCGCTTCAACACGGCGGAGTCGGCGGACCTGTCCCCGGCGGCGAACGCCCCGCGCATCCAGCTGCTGGGCTCCGGCACGGCGATCCACTGGACGCTCCAGGCCCAGAAGCTGCTCGCCGAGGAGTGGGGTGTGGCGGCCGACGTCTGGTCGGCGACGTCCTGGTCGGAGCTGCGCCGGGACGCCCTGGAGGCGGACGCGGCGCTGCTGCGCGGCGAGGAGCGGGTGCCGTACGTCCGTCAGGCGCTCCAGGGTGCCGAGGGCCCGGTGCTGGCGGTCTCCGACTACATGCGCCAGGTTCCCGACCAGATCGCGCAGTGGGTCGAGCAGGACTACTCCTCCCTCGGCGCCGACGGCTTCGGCCTCTCCGACACCCGCGAGGCGGCCCGCCGCCACTTCGGGGTCGACGCCGAGTCGATCGTCGTCGCGGCCCTGGCCCAGCTCGCCAAGCGCGGCGAGGTCAAGGCGACGGCGGTCAAGGAAGCCCGGGAGAAGTACGGGCTGTAACAGCTGACGGCTCACAGCTGACGCTCGGTGAAGGGGTACGGCGACCGCCGTACCCCTTCGTTGTCAGTGGGCCCCGGCATGATGGCCGTATGCGTGCTGCCCGGCTCATCAAGATGGTGCTGCTCCTGCAGTCCCGGCCCGTCATGACCGCCGCCGAACTCGCCCGCGAGCTGGAGGTCTCCGAGCGGACCGTCACGCGGGACGCCCAGGCGCTGTCCGAGGCCGGGGTTCCGGTGTACGCGGACCGGGGGCGGGCCGGCGGGTACCGGCTCATCGGCGGGTACCGCACCCGGCTGACCGGGCTGGCACGCGGCGAGGCCGAGGCCCTGTTCCTGTCCGGTGTGCCGGGGGCGCTGCGGGAGATGGGCCTGGAGGACGCGGCCTCCGCGGCCCGGCTGAAGGTGTCGGCGGCCCTGCTGCCGTCGTTGCGGGACGCCTCCCGTACGGCCGCGCAGCGCTTCCACCTGGACGCCCCGAACTGGTTCACCCAGCCCAAGGCCCCCGAGCTGCTGCCCGCCGTCGCCGAAGCGGTCTGGGACGACCGCCTGATCACCGCGCGCTACCTCAGCCGGGAGGCCGAGGTGGAGCGGGAGCTGGAGCCGTACGGCCTCGTGCTCAAGGCGGGCGTCTGGTACGTGTGCGCGCGAGTCGCCCGGCACGATTCCTTCCGGGTGTACCGGATCGACCGGTTCACGGCGGTGGAGGCTTGCGACGACCGCTTCGTGCGGGACGAGGAATTCGACCTGCCCGGCTTCTGGGAGGAGCGGGCCGAGCAGTTCGCGAGGTCGATCCTGCGGACCGAGGTGGTCGTCCGGCTGTCCGCGGCCGGGGCACGAAGACTTCCGTACGCCGTCGATCCCGCCTCGGCGCGGGAGGCCCTCGCGGCCGCGGGCGACCCGGACGAGGACGGCCGGCTGACGGTGACGCTCCCCGTGGAGTCCGAGGAGGTCGCCCACACGCAGCTCGCGGGGCTCGGTCCGGAAGTGGAAGTGCTGGCTCCGCCGGGTCTGCGGGCGCGTTTCACCGACGACGCGATACGACTGGGCCGCCTGTACGGGACATAACAATCCGCTGCACTCCACGTGCGCCCCACCCCTTCAGGACCGATGCTTGACCCGTGATGGACGAGACGGAGTTCTGGGAGCTGATCGACGGGACCCGGGAGACCGCCGAGGGCGACCCCGAGGAGCAGGCCGACCTGCTGGTGGACCGGCTCCTGGCGCTGGACCCGGAGATGGTCCTGGACTTCGCCCGTCACTTCGAGGCCCGCTACAACCGCGGGTACACCTGGGACCTCTGGGCCGCCGCCTGGGTCCTGCTGGACGGGGCCAGCGACGACGCGTTCGACTTCTTCCGGTGCTGGCTGATCGGCCAGGGCCGCGAGGTGTACGAGGGCGGGGTGCACGACCCCGACTCGCTCGCCGACCTGCTGGACGACTTCGACGAGGAGTTCGACGGCGACGCGGAGGAACTCGGCTACGCGGCCGACGAGGCCTACGAACAGCTCACCGGCACGGTCGCCCCCGACCTCGGCATCCCGCCCGCGCCCCCGGAACCGGTGGGCACGCCGGTGGACTTCGAGAACGAACGGGCGCTGGCGGAACGGTTGCCCAGGCTCTGGGAACGGTTCAAGAACGGACGCGCCTGACCCTCAGGCCACGGCGGCCCGCCTGCGGTTCGGCTCCGACGGGATGTACGCCTGGGCCTGGTCGGCCTTCACGGCGTGGTACATCGGCGCCTTGTTGGCCTGGTCGAGCGCGGACGCCGTGACGGCGGCCGGGCCCAGGACGACGGTCGCGACCGCGCAGACCACCGTCCAGACGCGCGCGCTGCTCATGCCCCTGCCCTTGCCCCTGCGGTTGTCACCACTGCTGCTCATGATCCCCACCTCCGGTCAGTGCGTGTGCATGACGATAGGAAGGCTGCCTCGGGGGGATCCTTGAGTCGGCTACGAGAAACCTGTGAGGACAGCCGGGCACACGCGGAGTTCCGGTGTCCGTCGGCCGCCGTTCACCCGTGAACTCTTGACCAGTGCGGTGATCCCCGGTTTACGGTGGCCGCCCCGACCAGGAGCACCCTGCCCATGACCAGCCTGTTCGTGCGGGAGATACCGCGCGCGGAACACCTCGCCCAGCTGCGGCGGTATCCCGACGCGAGCCATCTCCAGATCCCCGAGTGGGGTGACGTGAAGCCGGACTGGCTGCCGGAGAGCGTCGGCTGGTTCGACGGCGAGGAGATGATCGCGACGGCGCTGGTGCTGTACCGGCCGCTGCCCGGGACCCGGCGCTATCTCGCCTACCTCCCCGACGGACCCGCGATCGACTGGCGTGCTCCCCGCCTGGAGGACTGGCTGGACCCGCTCGTCGCCCACCTGAGACGGATCGGGGCGTTCTCGGTCCGGATCGGGCCGCCCCTCGTCGTACGGCACTGGGACGCGGCCACCGTAGCGGCGGGCATCACCGACCCCGGCGTACGTCATCTGCGCGATCTGCCGGCGGCCGGCATCGACGGATACGCGCTGGATGTCGCCGAGCGGCTGCGGCGGCTCGGGTGGCGGCGGTGCGCGGAGGACGACGGGAGCGGTTTCGGGCTCGGTCAGCCGCGCTACGGCTGCGAGATCCCGTTGGCGGGCCGCTCGGTGGACGAGCTGCGCGGCGCTCTCGCCCCGCACTGGGAGCAGTCGCTCCGTACGGCCGAGGCGGCGGGCGTCCGGGTCTCCTGGGGCTCGGCGGCGGACCTGCCGGAGTTCTACCGCCTGTACACCGCGACGGCCGCCCACGACGGCTTCAAGGCCCGCCCGCCGGAGTACTTCGGGCGCATGTGGAAGGCGCTGAACGCCGAGGACGACGACCGGCTGCGGCTCTATCTCGCCGAGTACGACGGTGAGGTGCTCTCCGCCGCCCTCATGATCAACGTCGGCTCCCGCGTCTGGCACTCCTACGCCGCGTCCGGCCGCCGGGGACGGCAACTGCGGCCCAGCAGCGCCCTGTTGTGGCGCATGCTGCTCGACGCCCGGGCGGCGGGCGCCGAGACGTACGACCTGCGCTCCATCACCCCTTCCCTCACCGAGGACCGCCTGCTGGGACGCCTGCGCTTCAAGACGGGAACGGGCGGCCGGGCGGTGGAGTACCTCGGGGAGTGGGAGCTGCCGGTGGGGAGCCAGGGGAAGGTGTTGCAGCGGGCGTTGGGGGTCTATCTCGGGCGTCGGTGACGTGACGGGGCGACGGGGGTCGGGGCGTACGGGCTTCTGCTCTCCGTCACGTGGTTCTGCCCTGCAGGTGTGCCGCCAGTTGCCGGATCTCGGGGAGGCGGGCGGTGAGGGCGGCGCCGGGGCAGCTGGTCATGTAGCCGTCGTCGTGGCCGGCCAGGGCGGGGAGCGTGGCGGTGGTGCCGGAGGCGTAGCGGCTGAAGCTGTTGCTGGAGGTCAGGCGTACTTCCGCGCGCGGGTCGGTGTGGGAGAGCCCCAGCTTCCAGGCGGCGAGCGCCGCGATCGCCTCGGTCATCGCCTTCGGGACGGCGACGCCTGCCGTGAAGGTGCCGAGGGCGGCGATGCCGGTGGTGCGGTGGTTGAAGCCCTGGGTGTGGGCGCCGGTGACGGCCCGGTCGACGCCGCCCGCACGGCCCTCGTAGATGGTGCCGCAGCGGTCGACGAGGAAGTTGTAGCCGATGTCGTCCCAATTGCGGAAGCCGGTCTGGCCGGCGTACAGGTAGCGGATGATGCGGGGCGAGTCGGCGCAGTCGTAGCCGTTGGGCGAGTCGGTGTGGTGGACGAAGACGGCGACGACCTTGTCGTCGTAGCGCGGGGGCGGCTGGGCGTGCCTGGTGTCCTCGTCCAGCCAGGCCGACCTCGGCACGATGTCCGGCCGGGGCGCCTGGTACGAGGCGGTCTGCCGGGCCACGACGCCCCGCCCGGCCGCCACATCCGTCCGCTCGACCCCACTCGCACACAGCACCAGCGCGAGAACGGCGGCGAGACCCGGGAGACAGCCGAGGAGCACGAGGAAGGGGGCGGGGACGGGGCGGCCGGTGAGGGATGGGAGGCGGCGCGTTCGGAGGCCCTGGGTTCGGGGGCATCGGCCGACCCGCACGGCGGGCTCTTCCCCCGGCGCTTGCGAGCCTCTGCCTCTCCCAGCCCCGGCAGCCCCCGCCTCGCGCTCCACCCTCTCTGCCTCCACACGCCCGGCTCCCGGCCCGCGCGCACCCTCCCCCGCCCCCTCGGCCCCCACCGCGCCACCCCGTGCCCCCGTCACCCCCCGTGTCGGCGCAGCCCAAGGTATTCGTACGGCACGTGGTCTTCGTCTCCCCCGTGTTCTCCGGAAGACCCGTCGGGTGACCCGTCGGAAGACACGCATGGTCCTACTGTCCGACGGATCCGGTCCGCCCGCGATGTGTGGTGTACCACCCGGTGGAACCATCGTCCCGGTCCGGGGCGTTTCTCCAGGTGCACGCAGCGTGGCCGGTTCCGGGCGGCGCGCACGCGTGTGCTGATCAACAGGCGCCTCGCGCGCGTACTAAGGGGTCCGAGAGAAAGGCGGCTCCGTGGACCTGCTCGACATCCTGTTGTTGCTGGTGATCCTGGCCTACGCGGCGTCCGGCTACCGGCGTGGACTGGTGGCCGGCTGCGTCTCGCTGGCCGGCTTCGTCGGCGGCGCGGTGATCGGCGTATGGATCCTGCCGTGGATGATGGACCTGGTCACACCGGGTACGACGCAGGCGACCGTGACCGCGGTGCTCACGGTGCTGGTCCCGGCGGTGGTCGTGCACGAGCTGGCGGGGCGGCTGGCGCTGCGGCTGCGCCGGGAGCTGGACCGGGGGCCGCTCAGGGTGGCCGACGGCGTGGGCGGGGCCGTGGCCAACTCGGTGGCCGTGCTGATCGTGGCGTGGGTGGCCGCGAGCGTTCTCGCCGCGTCCTCCTCCCCGCTGCTCACCTCGGCGATCCGGGACTCGCGCCTCCTGGGGACCGTGCAGGACGCCATGCCGGACACGACACCCGCCTGGTTCTCACGAGCCACCTCCGCGCTCACCGAGGCGGGCTTCCCACAGGTCTTCAACCCCTTCGAGAACGAGTCGACGGCCGAGGTCGCCAAGCCCACCGGCGACAGCGTCACGGCGGCCGCGACGGACGCCGCCAAGCGCAGCACCGTCAAGATCGAGGGCGCCTCGGGCACCCAGGGCCGCGAGGGCAGCGGCTTCGTCTACGCCCCGCGGCACGTGATGACCAACGCCCACGTCGTGGCCGGCATCGACGAGCCCGGCGTCCGGGTCGGCGGCGTCGGGCGGTCGTACGAGTCCCGGGTGGTGCTGTTCGATCCGGAGCGGGACGTGGCGGTGCTGTACGTGCCCGACCTGCGGGCCCCCGTCCTGCGCTTCGACGACGACGCCGACCGCGGCGACTCGGCCGTCGTCGCGGGCTACCCGGAGGACGGCGACCTGAACCTGCAGGCGGCGACGGTCGCGAACCGCGTCCGGGCGACCGGCCAGAACATCTACAACGACGACACCGTCACCCGCGAGATCTACTCGATCCGCTCCACCGTCCGCCCCGGCAACTCCGGCGGCCCACTGCTGACCACCGACGGCGAGGTGTTCGGCGTCGTCTTCGCCCGCTCCACCTCCGACGCCGAGACCGGCTACGTCCTGACGGCGGCGGAGGTCGCCGCCGACGCGAAACGCGCGGCCGCCGCGACGGCAGCCGTGGACACGGGGGATCTCGTCACGTCCTGACAAGCAGGCCCCTCAGGTCAGAGCCCCTGCCCCATGATCACGTCGTCCACGTACTGACCCCCGAGGAAGAACTCCTCCGGCAGCACCCCCTCCACCACGAACCCCTCGGACTCGTACAGCTTGCGGGCCGGCGTGTTGTGGCCGAGGACGCGCAGGGTGATGCGGCGGGCGCCCCTGCGCCGGGCCTCCTCGACGGCCGCGCGGATCAGGGCCCGCCCGACACCGAGGCCACGCGCCTCGTCGGCGACGGCGAGCCCCTGGATCTGACGCACATGCGCGTTGACCGCGAGCGAGGTGGGAAAGCCCAGGCGGACATAGCCGACGATGCGGCGGTCGAGCTCGGCGACGAGATGGTCGGCGGGGGCGTGGCGTTCGTCGAAGAACGGCGGGTAGGGCGGCCGCGGCTGCGGCATGACCGAATGCAGGTACGACCAGGTGCGGCGGTCGAGAAGGGACAGCTCCTCCTCGTCGTCCGGCAGGGCGGTGCGTATGTACGGCGACTGGCGGGACTCGGGCATGAGCGCCACCCTATGACCCGGGCGCGGGAACCTGACGCGCGGTCTTGTCCGGGGTTTTATGCGGTCAGCGGCAGGATGACATCATGGAACATTCAAGAATCGCCGTGGCGGGATCCTCCGGCCTCATCGGCAGCGCCCTGGTCCGGTCCCTGCGCGCCGACGGGCACGAAGTGGTGCGGCTCGTGCGCCGCGTCCCCGGGTCCAAGGGCGAGGTGCGGTGGGATCCGGAGGGCGGGACCGTGGACGCGGCGGGGCTCGCCGGGTGCGACGCGGTGGTCAATCTGGCCGGGGCGAACGTGGGTTCGCGCCGCTGGACGGAGGCGTACAAGACGAAGCTGCGGTCCGGCCGGGTGCTGGGCACGACGGCGCTCGCGAAGGCCATGGCGTCGCTGCCGCCCGAGGAGCGGCCGCGGGTCTTCGTCAACGGCAGCGCGATCGGCTACTACGGCGAGACCGGCGAGCGGCCCGTCGACGAGAGCGCGCCGCCCGGGGAGGGCTTCCTGCCCTCGCTGGTGGTGGACTGGGAGGGCGCCGCGGCTCCCGCGCAGGAGGCGGGCGTACGGACGGTGTTCACGCGCACGGGGCTGGTGGTGGCGCGCGAGGGCGGGGCCTGGGGGCGGCTGTTCCCGCTGTTCAAGGCCGGGCTCGGCGGACGGATGGGGAACGGCCGGCAGTACTGGTCCTTCGTCTCGCTGCACGACGAGGTGGCCGCCATCCGGCACCTCATCGACCGGGACGACCTGTCGGGTCCGTTCAATGTGACCGCTCCGCATCCGCTGACGAACCGTGAGATCACCGAGGCGATGGGCCGGGTGCTGCGCCGGCCGACGCTCTTCACGGTTCCGGCGCCGGTGCTGCAGACGGTGCTCGGCGAGATGGCCGGGGACGTGCTCGGCAGCCAACGGGTGCTGCCCACACGGTTGTCGGAGTCGGGGTTCACCTTCGCTTTCCCGGAGATCGAGGGGGCGATCCGGGCAGCGGCCGGGTAAAGGGCGGTCCGGAGCCGAGTAAAGGAAGGTCCCGCTCCGTGTCCGCATGCGACCGCTGTGCGACCGTGCTCTGCCGATGCGCGACTGTTCCTGACCGATCACGGCCCTAACCTCGTCCCGAACTCGGGTATCCCCGGAGCCTGTTGGGGGCATGACGTCTCCACCGGCCGCGCAACCTCGAGGAGGGGCACGTGCTTGAGCCCGCGTACCAGGCGGACGTCGTCATCGTGGGAGCCGGGGTCGCCGGACTCTCCGCGGCGCATCGACTGACCAGCGCAGGAGTAACGACCGCGGTCCTGGAGGCAGCCCCGTGCGCGGGCGGCCGCATGTCGACCGAGAAGATCGACGGGTTCCGGCTCGACCGGATCGGCCAGCTCCTATCGACGTCGTATCCCGAACTACGTCTCACACCTGGTCTCGACGCACTCGAGCTGCGCCCCTTCGCGCCGGGTGTACTGCTGCACAGCGACGGGCGCCGGCAACGCGCGGGTGCGCTGGCCAACCCGATAAGCGCCAGGCGCGCGAGGGGCGCACTCCACGCGGTGCGCGCCCTGGCGAGCGCCCCTCGGTCGGCGTCCGTGCGGGGCGTACCGGGGCAGACCTCCGTGCCGAGGGTGCGCGCGGGCGCTCCGCTGGGCACCGCCGTCGACCAGGCCCGGCTCGGCGCCGCGCTCGCCCGCCTCGCCTCCTCCCCCGTCGAACGACTGCTGGCACGCCCCGAGGCCCCGGCCGCGCAGGCCCTCGCGGCGCGGGGCGTACCCGCGCGCACGATCGACGGATTCCTGCGGCCGCTGCTGGCCGCGTTGCTGTGCGACCCGGAACTGACGACGTCCAGCCGGTGCGCGGACCTCGCCCTGCGCTCCTTCGCGAGCGGCCGGCTGTGTGTGCCCGAGGGCGGCGCCGAAGCACTGCCGGAGCTGCTCGCGCAGGCGTTGCCGCCGGGCACCGTGCACACCGGCGTGCGGGTCACGTCGGTCGCCACGACGTCGGTGACCACCGCGGAGCACGGCGAGATACGGTGCCGGGCGGTCCTGCTGGCGACGGACGCGCGGACCGCCGCCGAACTGCTGCCGGGCCTGCGCGTACCGGACTTCCACCCGGTGACGGTCGTCCACCACACGACCGACGAACCGCCGGCGACCGGCGCCTCGCTCCTGCTCGACGCCGACCGGGGCGGTCCGGTCGCGCACACGGCGGTCATCAGCCAGGTCGACCCGAGCCGCGCGCCGGCGGGCCGGGCCCTGGTCTCCTCGACGGTCCTGGGCACACCGCCGCCCGACGTCGACACGGCCGTACGGATGCACCTGTCCCGCCTCTACGGCACGTCCACGACGCGCTGGGAGACGCTCGCCGTGCACCACACCCCCGAGGCCGTCCCGGCGATGCACCCGCCACACGACCTGCGCCGCCCGGTACGCCTGCTGGCGGGCCTGTACGTGTGCGGGGACCACCGCGACACCAGCACGGTCCAGGGCGCCCTGCACTCGGCCCACCGCGCGGCTTCAGCGATCCTCACCGACCTGGGGACGGCAGGCTCCTTGCACCGGGCAGAGCTGTTACGAGCAGCTGCTTGAAAGACGCGGACACCCGCGCCCCAAAGGGGCGCGGGGCTGTGCCGATGTGCGGCTCCGCCGCGGGGGCGCGACCAGCCACAACGAACCCGCGCAGGGCAGACAACCGGTCGAAGTTACGGCGATGCCCCTACGGTCTACCCGAATGCCGCGACCTTGTCGCGATACCCCCGCACCGGCGCCGCGTCCCGATACGGCTCCAACCTCCGCTCGAAGTCCTTGACGTACTCGATCGCCCGCACCGACCGCATCTCCGCGGCCTGGCCGGCCGCCTCCGCCCCGAGCGCGCAGGCCTGGTCGAGTTCGCCGAGGCCCAGCCGGGCGGAGGCGAGGACCACGCGGCAGAAGAGGCGGCTGCGGGCGTAGGCGGGGGCACGCAGCTGCAGGGAGCGCTCGGCGTGCTGGGCCGCCGCGCGGAACTGCTGCAGATCCCGGTGGGAGTGACCGAACTCGTCGGCGAGCTGCGCCTCGTCGAAGAAGCGCGCCCAGTACGGGACGTCGTCGCCGGGGCGCGCGGCCTCGAGTGCGCGCTCGGCGCGGACCAGGGAGGCCGTGCAGGCGCGCACCTCGCCCAGTACGCCGTGCCCGCGCGCCTCACACGCGTGCAGCAGGGCTTGCACAACCGGGGGCGCGCTGGTCCCCACGCCCTGCTGGGCCACCCGCGCGAGCTGGACGGCCTCACGGCCGTGCCCGAGGTAGACGGCCTGGCGGCTCATGGTGACGAGGACGTAGGAGCCGTACGCCCGGTCCCCCGCCGCCTGCGCGAGGCGCAGCGACTGCACGAAGTAGCGCTGGGCGAGCCCGTGCGCCGCGATGTCGAAGGAGGTCCAGCCCGCGAGCCTCGTCAGGTCCGCGGCGGCCGCGAACAGCTTGCGGCCGGTCTGCTCGCCGTAGGTGCCGCGCAGCATCGGCTCGCACTCGTGCTCCAGGTAGCGCACGAGGGCCTGCCGGGCGTGGCCGCCGCCGTACATGTCGTCGAGGGAGCGGAACAGCTCGCCGACCGAGCGCAGCGCGGCGATGTCGCCGCCGGTGACCTTCTGCCCGGGACCGCGCTCGGCCTGGCCGCGCTGGCGCGGTACTGCGGCCGGGCGGCCCTGGGCCGGGATGCGGGCGATCGGCTCGCCGCGGGCGACCTTCTCGTCGGCGCGGCCGATGAGCCAGTCCCGGCTGGGCACCACGAGCCCGGCCGGGGTGAAGGCGATCTTGCGCAGCTCGGCGTGGCTGCCGGAGTCCTTGCGCCACAGGCCGCTGACGATGTCGACGGCCTCCTCGGGCGTCGCGGCGAACTCCAGCCCCGCGTACACGGGGGCGCAGGCGTCGAGGCCGAGGTCCTGGGCGGTGAGCCGGCGGCCCAGGCGGCGGGTGAAGACCTCGGCGATGAGGGCCGGGGTCGTACCGCGTGGCTGCTGCCCGCGCAGCCAGCGGGTGACCGATGTCTTGTCGTATCTGAGATCAAGCCCGTGTTCGAGGCCGAGCTGGTCCACCCGGCGGGCGAGACCCGCGTTGGAGAATCCCGCTTCTGCGATGAGCGCGGCGAGCTGTCGGTTGGGAGTGCGCTGCGCGGGTCGTTCCGTCATCTGCGGTGCGGTCTCCTGCCTTTCGGGCCTCGCAAAGCCATACGGCCATCGAGTGCCCGGATTGCCGGTGAGCAGCCCTTTTGGACTCTCGAACGGCGCGAATGTAGCGGAGAGTAAGCAGTCGATCGCACATTTCGCCGCCTATTCATCCGATCGTGTGAGGATTGCCCTACTGGGCTGACGCGGACCGAAGGGCCTCACCCGAACGAGCCGGTCGTACAGTGGCGTAGGCACGCTTTGTGCCTTACGACCTGCCAGGGCTTCGAGGGAGGCTTGCCGTGAGTGAACTGCGGTTCGTCCGCATGGGCTTCGGCCCGGACGCCGTCGAGTACCAGGAGGCGTGGGACGAGCAGCGCCGGGTGCACGCGGCGCGGTTCGAGGACGAGATCCCCGACACGGTCCTGCTGCTCGAACACCCCCCGGTCTACACGGCGGGCCGGCGCACGGCGGACAACGAGCGGCCCCTGGACGGCACGCCGGTCGTCGACGTGGACCGCGGCGGCAAGATCACCTGGCACGGCCCGGGTCAGCTGGTGGGCTACCCGATCCAGAAGCTCCCGCGCCCGGTGGACGTCGTGGCGCACGTACGGCGCCTGGAGGAGGCCCTGATCCGCACCTGCGCGGAGTTCGGCCTGGAGACGAGCCGCGTCGAGGGCCGCAGCGGTGTGTGGGTCCTGGGCGACCCGGTGGAGCGGCGCCCCGCCGTCGGCGGACTGGCCCTGGACTTCGACCCCCGGCTCACCGACGAGGAGTTCGACCCGCGCCTGAACGGCCCGGAGTACGCCCCCTCCAACGCCGGCCAGCGGCGTGAGGACCGCAAGATCGCGGCGATCGGCATCCGGGTCGCGAAGGGCGTGACCATGCACGGTTTCGCGCTGAACGTGAACCCGGACAACAAGTGGTTCGACCGGATCATCCCGTGCGGGATCCGCGACGCGGGGGTCGCCTCGCTGGCGGCCGAGCTCGGCCGGGACGTCACGATCGACGAGGTGCTGCCGGTCGTCGAGCGGCACCTGAAGGACGTACTGGAGAACGCGGACCTGAAGCCGCGGGAGATCGAGAAGGCGACCGCCTGAGACGGGGAATGAGCCCTGAGGTGACGGGGTTGGCCTGACGGCAGGGCTCAGTAAGCACGGGCGTACCCTGGTGTACGCCGACGAATCGAAGCACAGGGAGCCGACGTGTCCGCAGTCTCACCGGACGGACGCAAGATGCTGCGCCTGGAGGTCAGGAACGCCCAGACCCCCATCGAGCGCAAGCCCGAGTGGATCAAGACCCGGGCGAAAATGGGTCCCGAGTACACCAAGATGCAGAGCCTGGTGAAGAGCGAGGGCCTGCACACGGTCTGCCAGGAAGCCGGCTGCCCCAACATCTACGAGTGCTGGGAGGACCGCGAGGCGACCTTCCTCATCGGCGGCGACCAGTGCACCCGGCGCTGCGACTTCTGCCAGATCGACACCGGCAAGCCCGAGGCGCTCGACCGCGACGAGCCGCGCCGCGTCGGCGAGTCCGTGGTCACCATGGACCTGAACTACGCCACCATCACCGGCGTCGCCCGCGACGACCTGGAGGACGGCGGCGCCTGGCTGTACGCCGAGACGGTCCGCCAGATCCACGAGCAGACCGCCTCCCGCGAGGCCGGCCGCACCAAGGTCGAGCTGCTCGCCCCCGACTTCAACGCCGTACCGGAGCTGCTGGAGGAGGTCTTCGCCTCCCGCCCCGAGGTCTTCGCGCACAACGTCGAGACGGTCCCCCGGATCTTCAAGCGCATCCGCCCCGGCTTCCGCTACGAGCGCTCCCTGAAGGTCATCACCGAGGCCCGCGACTACGGCCTGGTGACCAAGTCCAACCTGATCCTCGGCATGGGCGAGACCCGCGAGGAGGTCAGCGAGGCGCTGAAGCAGCTGCACGACGCGGGCTGCGAGCTGATCACCATCACGCAGTACCTGCGCCCGAGCGTCCGGCACCACCCCGTGGAGCGCTGGGTCAAGCCGCAGGAGTTCGTGGAGCTGAAGGAGGAGGCCGAGCAGATCGGCTTCTCCGGCGTGATGTCCGGTCCGCTGGTGCGCTCCTCGTACCGCGCCGGGCGGCTGTACCAGATGGCCGTCGAGAAGCGTGGTTCCTACGTCGCCTCGCAGGCCGTCTGATGGCACGGAGTGCCACGATGCGCGTGTGAATCCGCGCACAAGCAACTAACCCTCGGTAGCCGCCGATTGACGCGGTCCTGGACGTCCCCGCAGATAGGGGGGCCATCAGGACCGCGTCAAACTTTTCGGGCGGCGCATCAAGGCTTCATTGGTGTTTGACCGGTCGGTCACGCCCTGGTAACACCAATCAGTGACGCTGGTTGCACACCCCGTACACCGCTCACCAAAGCCGCCATCCCGAGGGGGGACCTCCACCATGCAGGCCGCGCCGGTTCGCGCCACCGCCATCCCGTCGTTCACCACTGCACTCCGTGCCGTCGAGTCGCTGCTGATGAGCAGCGGCCAGCGCACCGCCCGTCGCAACGCCTGGACGTCCGTGCTGGAGGACCGCCGTCGCGCCAAGGACCGGGTCGAGGCACAGCGCGTCCTGGACCAGGCCACCTCCGTCCACCCCTGACCCTCCCCGAGGCACTGCCGTCGTAGGCACTCCCGGGGCCACGTAGACTTCGTGGCATGGCGAGGAAGGACACGGCAGCGGACGCTGCGAACCCCGGGCGACTCAAGCAGATCGCTCTGACCTACAAGATGACCCGCAGGGCCGACAAGAAGATCGGTCTTGTACTCGCGGCTGTCGGAATCGTCACCTTCGGTGTCTTCCTCGCGATCGGTTTCTTGATCGGTCACCCCATCTATCTCGGCATCCTGGGCCTGCTCCTCGCCTTCCTCGCGACGGCGATCGTGTTCGGGCGCCGGGCCGAGCGGGCCGCCTTCGGGCAGATGGAGGGCCAGCCGGGCGCGGCCGCGGCCGTGCTGGACAACATCGGCCGGGGCTGGACGACGACCCCCGCGGTGGCGATGAACCGCAGCCAGGACGTGGTCCACCGGGCCGTCGGCAAGGCCGGCATCGTGCTGGTCGCCGAGGGCAACCCGAACCGGGTGAAGAGCCTGCTGGCCGCCGAGAAGAAGAAGATGAACCGCATCGTGGCGGACGTGCCGGTGCACGACCTGATCGTGGGCACGGGCGAGGGCCAGGTCGGGCTGCAGAAGCTGCGGACCACCATGCTGAAGCTGCCGCGCGTGCTGACCGGTCCCCAGGTGACCGCCACCAACGACCGGCTGAAGGCCATGGGCGACCTGATGAGCAACATGCCGTTGCCGAAGGGGCCCATGCCGAAGGGCATGAAGCTGCCGAAGGGCGGGCCGAAGGCTCGCTAGGGCGCCCCCCCCCAGCCATGAACGGGCCGTTGTGGAATCCACGGATTCCACAACGGCCCGTTGACGTTCGATGGCTACGACGCGGAGGGTGATGCTCCCAGGACTTCCGGCCTCCGGGCTCCGGATAACGTGGCTGCTCGTCGGCGGCGACCAGGGCCTTCCGCGGGGCCGGGCAGTAGCCCGCGGGAACGGCGGGCACGTACCGGTCCGGGCCCTTGTCGACCATGGCCGTCAGGTCGGACGAGCGTCTGTCGAGAGCTCGCGTCAGCCCTGTGAGGGCCTTCCGGCCACCGTTCTCGGTCCAGTCGGCCACCTGGGCGCGGGTCTTCTCGTCCACCGTCGGCGCCGGTTCGGGCTGGTACGCGCGCGGCAGCCTCTTCATCGCCTCCAACCGATCGATACCGCTGCGGTCACCGGCGGGGCCCGTGGACAGCGGGTCCAGGGCGAGGAGGGCACCGATGGCGACCCCGACGAGGATCTTGGGCCGGAGGGAACGCCGTTCCCGGCGGGGGTGGGCTCCGCACCGCGGGCGGTGGTGGGCTCCGTCCGGCGGACGGGTTGTTGCCTACGCGTACTCGTACACCGCGTCGGGACGGGACACGGATCAGGACGAGGAGCGAGGTGAAGAAGAGGACCGCCCCAGGATCACAGGCGGGTCGGAGCGGTCAGATCCGTACCTCGACGGTCCGAGCCAGCCGGTCGTGCAGTCCGCGGCCGTCGCGGTCCCAGATCAGGGCCGGGACGGCGACGCACAGCAGGGCCGTCCGCAGCAGGGCGCGCAGCGGGTTCACGGTGCCGGTCTCCAGGACGACCACGCGCAGGCCGAACAGTCGCTTACCCGGAGTGAACCCGATGGTGCCGACAGTCAGGGCGCTCATCAGGAAGAACAGGAGCAGGGCCCAGTTGCTGGTCGCCTGGCCGTAACCGTCGGTGATAAGACCGTATGCGATCAAGACGCAGATACCCCAGTCGACGGCGAGTGCGCCGAGCCGGCGTCCCGGGCGGGCGATCGACCCCGGACCCTCCTCCGGCAGACCGAGCTGTTCCCCTCGGTATCCAAAGTCGACACCGGCGTCCTCGGCGGCCGCGCGGGGCCCCGAGAGCCAGGATCCGATTGCTTGCCTCTTGTCCACGCGTCCACGGTACTGTGCGCGTTTTGCGATACGGACAGGTGGGGTGCGGTACGGGATGTCCGGTTAACGTGGGCGAAACAAATGGGTCACGCTTGAGAAATCACCCGTCCCTAGGGTCGAGGACAGCGTGTGCCACCGCACTGGCCGCACGAACGAACTACCACCCCGGCGCGGACGGTCGGGAGTAGGAGGAGCTGGATGTTCCAGAACGCCGACGAGGCCAAGAAGTTCATCGCGGACGAGGACGTCAAGTTCGTCGACGTCCGGTTCTGCGACCTGCCGGGCGTCATGCAGCACTTCACGGTGCCCGTCGAGGCGTTCGACCCGGACGAGGAGCTCGCCTTCGACGGATCGTCGATCCGCGGTTTCCAGGCGATCCACGAGTCCGACATGGCGCTCCGTGCCGACCTCTCGACGGCCCGGGTGGACCCCTTCCGCCGGGACAAGACGCTCAACATCAACTTCTTCATCCACGACCCGATCACGGGCGAGCAGTACTCCCGTGACCCGCGCAACGTGGCGAAGAAGGCCGAGGCCTACCTCGCGTCGACCGGTATCGCGGACACCGCCTACTTCGGTCCCGAGGCCGAGTTCTACGTCTTCGACAGCGTGCGTTTCGCCACGTCGTCGAACGAGTCCTTCTACCACATCGACTCCGAGGCGGGCGCCTGGAACACCGGTGCCCTCGAGGACAACCGTGGTTACAAGGTCCGCTACAAGGGCGGTTACTTCCCGGTCCCGCCGGTCGACCACTTCGCCGACCTGCGTGCCGAGATCTCCCTGGAGCTTGAGGCCGCCGGCCTCAAGGTCGAGCGCCAGCACCACGAGGTGGGCACCGCCGGCCAGGCCGAGATCAACTACAAGTTCAACACGCTGCTCGCGGCCGCCGACGACCTGCAGCTCTTCAAGTACATCGTGAAGAACGTCGCCTGGCGCAACGGCAAGACGGCGACCTTCATGCCGAAGCCGATCTTCGGTGACAACGGCTCGGGCATGCACGTGCACCAGTCGCTGTGGACCGGCGGCCAGCCGCTGTTCTACGACGAGGCCGGCTACGCGGGCCTGTCGGACACCGCCCGCTACTACATCGGCGGCATCCTGCGCCACGCCCCGTCGCTGCTGGCCTTCACCAACCCGACGGTGAACTCGTACCACCGCCTGGTGCCGGGCTTCGAGGCCCCGATCAACCTGGTGTACTCGCAGCGCAACCGCTCCGCCGCGATGCGTATCCCGATCACGGGCTCCAACCCGAAGGCCAAGCGCGTCGAGTTCCGCGCGCCCGACTCCTCCGGCAACCCGTACCTCGCCTTCTCGGCCCTCCTCCTCGCGGGCCTGGACGGCATCAAGAACAAGATCGAGCCGGCCGAGCCGATCGACAAGGACCTCTACGAGCTGGCTCCCGAGGAGCACGCGAACGTCGCGCAGGTCCCGACCTCCCTCCCGGCCGTCCTCGACTCCCTCGAGGCCGACCACGAGTTCCTCCTCCAGGGCGACGTCTTCACGCCGGACCTGATCGAGACGTGGATCGACTTCAAGCGTACGAACGAGATCGCGCCGCTGCAGCTGCGTCCGCACCCGCACGAGTTCGAGCTCTACTTCGACGTGTGATCGGCGACCGGTCCGACCGCCGCGTGACCGGCGTCTGATCGGCATCCGAACGAGGCATGACGCCCGCGCCCCCGCTGTCGTAACGACAGCGGGGGCGCGGGCGTATGTTCTATTCTGCCGATGAGACGACACGGGGGTGGACGGGATGCCGGAGCACGAACAGGACGACCAGGAGCGCGAGTTCGACCTGAAGTGGGCGGACAACGCCGAGCACAAGGAACCCTCGGCCCGGGCCCGTATGCTCGCCGCCCGCTGGAAGGAGAACCCGCCGGGGCCGGTGCCCTTCCGAGCCGACCCCGAGCATGTGGCACGATGGCACCGCCGCTCGGGCTGGATCTCCACGGTGATCGTGCTGGGGTGCGTCGCGGCGGTGATCGTCCTGCTCGGGTACATCAACTTCCGCGGGTCCTATTAGCCGGGACGTATTTCGCGCGACCGGCCCCCGCTGAGCGCCCTACGATCAGCCGATACGGCAGGTAGGGGCGGGTGGGGGCATGCGCGAGGACATCAGGCGCGGCGAGGTGGTGGCGGTTCGGCTGGCCGGGGGTGTGTCGCTCGGGGATGCCCTCGCTGTCGCCGATCCAGGGGAGTGGCTCGCCCTGGACGCAGGGGCGCGGACGGTGGCCTGGTACCGGCCGGAGGCGTTGCCGGAGTGGGAGTGCGTCGCTCCGTTGCCCGCCGATCTCGCCGGGCTCGACGAGTCCCGGCTCGCGCTCGCCCTCTGCCACCGGGACGGCCGTGTCCGTGAGCGGGCGGTGCGCCGGTCGGGGGGCGTGCCCCGGTCTCCTGCCGCTGCTCGTCATCCGCGCCACCGACTGGGCGCAGCCCGTCCGTGCGGGTGCCCGGGAGTTGCTGCGCGCGGCCCTCGACGTGGACACCGCCGTCGCGCTCGCGCCGCTGATCCTGCTCGTGGGGCGTCGTGAGCGGGGTGCCTTCGGTGTGGAACTGCTCGGCGAGGTGCTGCGGGGAGTGTCCGGCGAGCGGCTCGTGCCGCTGTGCGCCGCCGCCGACCGCACCGTACGCCGGTTCGCCTACCGCCTCGCCGTCGAGGAACGGCTCCTCTCCCCCGCGGAACTGGCCCGCGCGGCCGCCCGGGACACCGACGCCGTCGTCCAGACGCTGTGTGCGGAGGCCGCGCTGAAGGCCGTACCGGCGGACGCGGACGACGACGTGCTCCAGCCCCTGCTCGCCGCCCGCAATCCGCGGGCCCGCTCGGCCGGTGTCACGGCGCTCAGGAGGGTCGGGCGGGCCGCCGAGGCGGAGCGGTTCCTGGTCGACCGCTCCGCGGTGGTGCGCGCCTGTGCCCGCTATGTCGTCCGTCGGCTCGGGGGCGATCCGCTGCCGCTGTACCGGGGTTGGTGCTCGGACCCGGGCGATCCGGCGCTGCGGCCCGGTGCCGTCATCGGGCTCGCGGAGTGCGGGGAGCGTGCGGACGCCGGGATGCTGTGGCCGCTGCTCGCGCATCCGGTGCCCGCGGTGCGGGCGCGGGCGGTGGCCGGCCTGCGAGTGCTGGACGTGTCGGACGTGGCGCGACTGCGGCCGCTGCTGGACGACGCCGACCCCGGTGTCGTGGGCGAGACGGCCGTCTCGCTGCTGCCGTCCGCGCGGCGGTTGCCCTCGGAGTGGCTGATGGAGCGCATCGGGGTCCGGTGGCCCCGGCATGTGCGGGTCGCCGCGTTCCGGCTCCTGTGCGCGGGGCCCGGGATCGTGCCGCTGCGGGCGGCGGTGGAGCTGCTGGACGACGCGGATCCGAAGCTGCGCGGCCGGGCCGAGCAGGCCGTACGGCGGTGGCATCCGTCGGCCGACGTACCGCGCGGGGAGGCGGAGGTGGCGGCACTGCTCGACCGCTGCGAACGGCTCTTCGACGAGTACGTGCTGCGCCGGAAGAAGTGGGAAGCCGGCCTGAGCCACCCGAGCTGAGCCGCGGGACCTTTTGCCTGTCCTAGGGCCCTTCAGGACCGCTTCATGGGGCGGTGGCGATGCACACTGGGCAGTGGGACGAGTGCCTGAGTGCGCGGGGTGGTGTGAGATGCGGAGCCGCTTCCGGAGTGACCGGCGGTTGACCGCCCGGATGGGGGTCACGCTGTTTCTGCTCGGGTTGTTGTACGTGGGGTTCGTCGCCGCGTTGATCGTGTTGCTGAAGTCCTGGGTGCTGGTCGTGGTCGTGGCGGCGGGGCTGCTGGGGGCGCAGTACTGGTTCTCGGACCGGGTCGCGCTGTTCGCGATGCGCGGGCGGGTCGTGGAGCGGGAGGAGTATCCCGAGTTGCACGGGGTCGTCGACCGGTTGTGCGCCATCGCGGACATGCCCAAGCCCGTCGTCGCCGTGTCCGACATGGAGATGCCGAACGCGTTCGCCACCGGGCGCAATCCCGATCATGCCGTGGTCTGCGTGACCACGGGGCTGCTGCGGCGGCTGGAGCCGGACGAGCTGGAGGGGGTGCTCGCGCACGAGCTGTCGCATGTGGCGCACAAGGACGTCGCCGTGATCACGGTCGCATCGTTCCTCGGTGTGATCGCGGGGCTGATCGTGCGGTTCGCCTTCTATTCGCAGATCTTCGGCGGCGGGCGCCGGGACCAGAACACCGCCGTCGTCTTCGCCGCCGTGATGGGGGTGTCGGCGGCCGTGTACGCGATCAGCTTCCTGCTGATCAGGGCCCTGTCCCGATACCGGGAGCTGGCCGCCGACCGGGCCGCGGCGCTGCTCACCGGACGGCCCTCGGTGCTGGCGTCCGCGCTCACCAAGGTCTCCGGCGACATCGCCCGGATCCCGACCAAGGACCTGCGCACGGCCCAGGCCTTCAACGCCTTCTACTTCACTCCGGCACTGGGCCGCGGGCCCAGCATCGGGCAGCTCTTCTCGACCCACCCGAGCCTGGAGCAGCGGCTCGAACAACTGGGGCGGATCTCCGCCGAGTTGGGCGAGGCCGCGGCACCCGGAGGGGCGTGAGCATGGGGCTGCTGGACATTCTGCTCGGCCGTACGAAGCCGGTCGCACCCGATCTCGACCAGCTCTTCGGGCTGCCGTCGGCGGCGGTGACGCTGGAGGCGGCGGCCGGGTTCCGGCCGACGGGGAGCGGGGCGGTGTGCTTCGCCGCCGTCGAGGGCGCGGCCTTCGAGCAGACCCACCGCGAGGTCCAGGCGCTGCTCGACGCGGACGCCGAGCGCGAGGGCCGGCCGGTGGAGCTGACCCGGGACGGCTACGGCTACTCGTGGCTGGTCTCCCGGCGCACTCCGGACCAGTTGCCGGAGCTGGTCAACGACCTGCACGCGGTGAACAGCGCGATGGAGGTCAACGGCTTCGGGCCGCAGCTGCTGTGCTCGCTGGCCGGGTTCGAGGACGAGCGGGACGGCAGGCGGCTCGCCCTCGTCTATCTCTACAAGCGCGGCACCTTCTATCCCTTCGCACCCCTGCCCGGCACGGCGGAACGGCGCGACAACCCGCTCGAACTGCGGGTGAAGGCGGCCCTTGCGAACGACCTGCGGATCGAGCAGGACCTCAACCGCTGGTTCCCGGTGTGGGGCGCCCCCGGCCTGTGACCGTGGGCACCCCCTCTCGGGTCACCACCGGAGCGTTACCACCGGAGGGCGTCTCAGCTGCTCTTCTCGCGCTGCTGACGACGGGCCTCCAGGGGACGCTCGCGGCGGTAGCGGCGCTCCCACTTGGCCTGCATGTCACGGCGGTCGCGGTAGGCCCGGTAGTCCGAGGGCATGGATCCTCCCGAGGAGGACCCTCCCCCGGCTCCCGGGGCTCCCCCGCCCGACGCGGAGGCGTCCCGGCCGTACTGCAGGTACAGGAACAGCACGGCGACGGCGGCCAGCCAGTAGAGGTGGTTTCCGAATCCTAAGATCACCAGGACGACAGTCCCGGACAAGACGATGGTGCCCATCACGGGCCTCCGTGAGCGTGGGTGTGGATCTTGATCTGAAGCTGGGTCTGAATCTGGATCTGGAGCGGTGATCGATGTCCCGACAGGGCGCTGGGGGATGGGCGACCGTCCGTCGGTGCGTAGAGAGTAGCCCCGAGTCCGCAGGGTGACCCCCGCCCTGCGGGAAGCGGCGTGAGCAGCTCCGTTACGCGTGTCCAGGGTAGGGAGCCGGTCACTGGGCGTGCATCTCCTTTTCCCGGGACGCCAGTTCGGCATGTGCCGTCCGTGCCGTGAGCGGTCAGACCCCGGGGGCGGCGCTGATCAGCCCGGCCGCGACGGCCGCGCCCAGCGTGGCGTGGTCGGTGGCGGTCTGGTCGGCGTAGGACAGGGCGAAGGCGGTGACCGCGCGGTCGAAGGTGTCGGCGTTGCCCAGGTAGCCGGCGATGGCGATGCGGTCGCCGGAGCGGGCGTGGGCCCGGGCGAGGGCGGTGCCGCAGAGGCGGGCGTAGGACACGAGATCGTCGGGACCCATCGCGGCGACGTCCGCGGAGCCCTTCATGTCGCGCAGCTGACGCCAGTAGAAGGCGCGGCCCTGCGGCCCCGACATCCAGCCGAGGAAGACGTCGCCGGCGGCCTGCAACAGCCGCTGGCCCGCGACCACGCGATGGCCGTGGTGGACGTACGGCCCACTGGGCAGATGCTCCTCCAGGACGGACTGCCGTGCCTCCTTGATCTGCAGGAACAGCGGGTCGTCGGTGTCCCGTCCGGCGAGCAGCACGATGAAGCAGCGCAGTCCGACGCTGCCGACGCCGACGACCTTGCGGGCGGCGTCGACGAAGCGGTAGCGGTCGAGGAGGAGGCGGCGCTCCTCGGAGAGGGTCGAGCGGTAGTCGCTGAAGATCTTGCGCAGGAAGGCCATGTCGGAGGTGCCCGCGGGTTCGATGAGCGGCGGGTCCTGGATGATCCGGCGGCGCCCGTCGACCATCTCGGTGAGCTTGCCGTAGGCCTGCAGGCTGGTGCGGCGGCGGGCGCGGCCGAGGCTGGACTCGGCACGGCGGCGGTGGCGGGTGGAGCGGGCCAGGGGCAGGAGCTGCTCGGCGTCGATGCGCGTGTACCAGACGTCGAGCTCGCCGAGCCGGGCCAGCCGCCGGATCGCGGTGCGGTACGCGCTCACGGCCTCCTGGGCCGCGCGGGCGGCCTTGGCCTGCGGATGGCCGTTCTCGCGGGCGGCCACGGCGACCGAGACGGCGAGCCGTTTGACGTCCCACTCGAACGGGCCGGGGTACGTCTCGTCGAAGTCGTTGAGGTCGAAGAGGAGGGCGCGTTCCGGGGAGGCGTACAGGCCGAAGTTGAGCAGGTGGGCGTCGCCGCACAGTTGCACGGTGAGTCCGGTGTGCGGGGCGGCGGCGAGATCGGCGGCCATCACGGCGGCGGCGCCGCGCAGGAAGGCGAAGGGGGACGCCGCCATCCGGCCGTACCTGATCGGCAGCAGCTCCGGCAGCCGGTCGCGGCCCTGGCGTTCGAGTACGGCGACGGGGTCGGGGCGGTCGACGGAGGGGAGCCAGGAGGCGTGGGCGGAGCGGGGGACGCGGGTGCGGGCGGCCTTGCCGCGCAGGGCCCGGTCGGCCGGGGTGGCGAGGGTGCCGGGGGCGGTCATGACAGGACTCCGGGTCCGGCCGTCCCGTGCGGAGGCCGTCGTATGCCGTCCGTGCCCTGGCTGGCCATCGTGCCTCCCGCTGCCGCGCCCGCGCGCGCGGGTCGCCACCTCCTGATCGCAGTGAACGGCGGGACGGGGGCCTGCGCATGCCGGGTACGGCGATCGGGTGACGGGGCCGTCGGCAGGACCGGAGGCCGTCACGGTGACGGGCCGTTGTCAGTGGCGTCCGGGAGGATGCGGTGAGGGACGAGGAGACGGCGTGGCGGGTGGAGGCCGGGATGGGTGACGGGGTGCGGTACGTCGGGGTGGCGGAGCGGCGGGCTCGGCTGGGGTTGCGGCACCGGCTGGCCGGGGCGGCTCGGGCGGCGGATCCGGCCGAGGTCGCCGAGTCGCTGGTCGCGCTGCACGGCACCGACCCGGCGACGGTGTACCTGGCGGTGGGCGCCCGGCTGGCGGAGCCCGCGAAGACCGTCGCCCGGACCGAGCGGGCGCTGTACGAGGACCGGGCGCTGGTCCGGATGCACGGCATGCGGCACACCGTGTTCGTGTTCCCCACCGAGCTGACGGCCGTCGTGCACGCCTCGACCGGCATCGCGGTCGCCGCCCGGGAGCGGGCCACGCTGGTCAAGCAGATGGCGGCGGCGGGGGCACCGGATGCGGCCTGGCTGGCCGAGGTCGAGGAGTCGGCGCTGGCCGCGCTGGCCCGGCGCGGCCAGGCGACAGCGGCCGAACTCGCCGAGGACGAGCCGCGGTTGCGCGAGCGGTTCCTGTACGGGGCCGGGAAGAGCTACGAAGGGGTGCACACCGTCTCGACGCGGCTGCTGCGGGTGCTGGGCGTCGAGGGAAAGGTGGTGCGGGGACGGCCGCTGGGCTCCTGGACGTCCTCGCAGTTCCGCTGGGCGGTGGCCCCCGAGCATCCCGAACTGGACGTGGCCGAGGCGCAGGCGGAGCTGCTGCGACGCTGGCTCACGGCGTGCGGACCGGCGACCGAGGCCGACCTGAAGTGGTGGAGCGGGTGGCGGGTGACGGAGGTCCGCCGCGCCCTGGCGGCGATCAAGGCACAGCCCGTGTCCCTCGACGAGGGGACGGGGTACGTCGTCGACGGCGACGTCGATCCGGTGACCGGCCCCGAGGAGCCGTGGGCGGCCCTGCTCCCCGGCCTCGACCCCACGGCGATGGGCTGGCAACGGCGGGAGTGGTACCTGGCGCCGGAACTGTGGCCGTCGCTGTTCGACCGGAGCGGCAACGTCGGGCCGACGGTGTGGTGGAACGGGCGCGTGGTGGGCGGATGGGCCCAGCGCGGGGACGGGGAGATCGTCTGGCGGTTGCTGGAGGACCTCGGGGGCACGGAACGGCGGGCGGTGGAGGCCGCGGTCGCGCTGGAGGCGGAGCGGTTGCGGGAGTGGGTGGGGGCGTCTCGGGTGACGCCTCGGTTCCGGACGCCGTTGGAGCGGGAGTTGGCGGGGTAGTCCTTCGGGGCCGAAGCGGGGGCCTGGGGGCGGCAGCCCCCAGGCAACGCCACCTGCAACGCCGGGCACCGCCCGACAAGGGACGGCACCCGGCGCCACGGCTACCGCGCGTACCGCATCAACGCCCGCACCATGTGGCACGTCGTGTCCGACGGCGGATGAACGCCGATCGTCTGCGCCGCGCTTCGGATCGTGTCGTTGCGGGCCTGGTTCGGCATGTAGACGCCCGAGTCGAGCAGCGCTATCGCGAGGCGCATGGCCTTGAGACGGCGGTTGTGGGTGATGTACCACTCGCGCGGCCGGCCCGGCGGCAGCGGCCGCTTCTCGATGGGCGCGTACGGCAGGTCGAGCAGGACCGGGTGCTTGGCGGTGGACTGGGTGGGCAACGGCTTGCGGGTCGGCTTCGGCTTCAGTGCGGCAGCGGGCACAGGCATCCTCCTGTCGCGGGTCGGAGCGCCGGGCCGGGTTCCCCGGTGACGCTCTCGAACACTGCCTCCATTCTAATGCCCGCCACTGACAATCAGGAGACCCCGCAGATCCATGAAATCCCCAGGTCAGCAACGAAACTGTCACCGCGTCACACGCGACCCGCGCGATGCGCGCAAGGCGGCGGAAAATTCGAACAGAGCCCCCTCGGCAGGCGCCGCCGGCCCCGCGCCGACGAAGGTCGCGACACACCCCGGGATACCGTGGGCCGCATGGAGATCTGGATCAATCCGGCCTGCTCGAAGTGCCGCAGCGCCATCAGCCTGCTCGACGCCGAGGGTGCCGACTACACCGTCCGCCGCTACCTGGAGGACGTGCCGACCGAGGACGAGATCCGGGACGTACTGGACCGGCTCGGACTCGAACCCTGGGACATCACCCGGACCCAGGAAGCCGCGGCCAAGGAACTCGGACTCAAGGAGTGGGCCCGGGAAGCGAGTTCGCGGGAGCGGTGGATCACGGCCCTGGCCGAGCACCCCAAGCTGATCCAGCGGCCGATCATCACCGCGCAGGACGGCACGGCCGTGGTCGCGCGCACCGACGAGGCCGTACAGGACGCCTTGTCCCGCAAGGGCTAGAGCACCCTCGACTCGACTGTGACGCACGTTACTTCAGTGACTCCTGTAACCGCTGAGTAACTTCGTTCGGTATCTCGTACATAGCGGCGTACGCTCCCCAACCTCCCAGGAGGCGCGCATGTCGCGTAGGAGAACTCTCGGTACGAAGAAGAAGCTCGCACTGCTGGTGAGCGCGGCGACGGTGGCGGGCGGCGGTGCCTTCGTCATGGCGAGCACCTCGAACGCCTCGCAGACGCCGACGGTCAAGTCCGCAGCCGATTCGAGCGTCTGCCAGGGGCTCGCCACCGCGCTCGGCAACAACCAGCGGTTCATCGAGGGGCAGAAGGCCAGTCCGGACGCACAGTCCGCGGCGCGGATCGCCAACCGCGAGGCCGTCATCCAGCAGATCAAGGTCCAGCAGGAAGCCTCCGGGTGTGTCGCTGGGGAGTCGGCTCAGGACTCCCAGGCGTCGCCGCCCGCGCAGGGCGGACAGCAGGGCGGCGGTCAGCAGGCGGGGGGTGCCGCGCCGTCCCAGAGCGCCCCTGCGGGGAACGAGGAGGCGGGGAACGCCGGCGGCGGTGCCGCGGCCTCGGGCCAGCAGGTCTGCAACGGCTCGACCGTCACGCTCTCCGGTGAGGGCGGTGCCCCGGCGGCGTCCAGCAACCAGTTCCCGGCCGGCACGAAGCTGAAGGTCACCAACCTGGACAACAACAAGTCCACGACGGTGGAGGTCACCTCGGTCTCCGGCAGCTGTGTGCTGCTCAACAACGCGGCCTTCGAGCAGGTCCGCGAGCCCGGCAAGTTCCTGATCCGCCGCGCGGTGATCGAGAAGGTGGGGTGATACCCGGGTAGTCGCGCGTACGTGTCATGGTCCTGCCGCTCGCGGCCACGAGCGGCAGGACCGACGCGTTCCGGGGGCGGATGCGCAGTTCCCCGTTCCCGCCCCTCTTCCTCCCGCCCCCCATGACCCGTCCCCTCGCCCATTCCCATCGCATACGAGCCACCCGCCCGCCCTCCCCGGCGGCGCCGGAAGTCGCCGTATCGACTTTGCGCGGCCCCTCACAGCGTGAAACGCGCCACACCAATACCAGGTAACACGGGGTTCACATACGAGCAACGGCAGGGAAATCGCCTGTTGACAGGCTCGCGGGCATCAAGAGCGGCGCCTCAGTGCCGCAGCGCCGCAGCACCCGCAAGTGCGCCTAGACCCACCCCGAAGGATGTGGCCCGTGACCTTCAAGGCTGAGTACATCTGGATCGACGGCACCGAGCCGACGGCCAAGCTGCGTTCCAAGACGAAGATCATCGCGGGTGAGCCCGCCGGTCTGGACGCGCTGCCGATCTGGGGCTTCGACGGGTCGTCCACGAACCAGGCCGAGGGCCACTCCTCGGACCGTGTCCTCAAGCCGGTCTTCACCTGCCCCGACCCGATCCGCGGTGGCGACGACGTCCTCGTCCTGTGCGAGGTCCTCAACATCGACATGACGCCGCACGAGTCCAACACCCGTGCCGCGCTCGTCGAGGTCGCCGAGAAGTTCGCCGCCCAGGAGCCGATCTTCGGCATCGAGCAGGAGTACACGTTCTTCCAGGACGGCTACCCGCTCGGCTTCCCCAAGGGCGGCTTCCCGGCCCCGCAGGGCGGCTACTACTGCGGCGTCGGCGCCGACGAGATCTTCGGCCGTGAGGTCGTCGAGGCCCACCTGGACAACTGTCTCGCCGCCGGCCTGGCGATCTCCGGCATCAACGCCGAAGTCATGCCCGGTCAGTGGGAGTTCCAGGTCGGCCCGGTCTCCCCGCTGGAGGTCTCCGACCACCTGTGGGTCGCCCGCTGGCTGCTCTACCGCACCGCCGAGGACTTCGGCATCTCCGCGACGCTGGACCCGAAGCCGGTGAAGGGCGACTGGAACGGCGCCGGTGCGCACACCAACTTCTCCACCAAGGCGATGCGCGAGACGTACGAGGCGATCATCACCGCCGCCGAGTCGCTCGGTGAGGGCTCCAAGCCGCTCGACCACGTCAAGAACTACGGCGCCGGCATCGACGACCGCCTGACCGGTCTGCACGAGACCGCCCCGTGGAACGAGTACTCCTACGGCGTCTCCAACCGCGGCGCCTCGGTCCGTATCCCGTGGCAGGTCGAGAAGGACGGCAAGGGCTACATCGAGGACCGCCGTCCGAACGCCAACGTCGACCCGTACGTCGTGACGCGTCTGCTCGTCGACACCTGCTGCTCCGCGCTGGAGAAGGCCGGCCAGGTCTGATCCGCCCAGTAGCTTCCCGAGGGGCGCCCACCAGGACGGTGGGCGCCCCTCGGCGTTGGCGGGCGGTGATCGCGTTGTCAGTGGCGGGTGTCATCGTGGGGGGCATGGAGATCGACGAGGGACTGTCCGTCAAGGTCGAGACGGAGTTCGGCGAGAGGTATGCGCGGCCGTCCGAGGCCCAGCTGCGGGATCTGGTAGGGCGCCTCGGGGAGCCCGGTGACAACTGGCTGGTGATGCAGCGGATACCGGACGTGCCGGACGTGTTCGCCCAGCTGTGGCACGAGCGGGGCGGTGACTACCAGCTGGAGCACCGTGAGAGCCGCGAGCGCTTCCTCGGCACGATAATCCCGGACGCGGAGACGGTGGCCGACGCGCTGGTGGGGTGGGCGAGGCAGCGGGGCGGCTGGGACGGCCGGTTCGGTTGGACGCCGGTCGCGGCGGATCCGCCCGAGCAGGTGCCCGAACTTCCCCGCGCGATACGCGAGGAGGTGGAGGAGCGGGTGCGTGAGCTGCTGCGGTGCGGGTACGACACCCGGGCGACGCTCGCGGAGGCCGCCGAGGAGTATCTCGTCGAGGGGCGCAAACGGCCCGTGTCGGCGGCGCAGGCACGGGAGTTGGTCGACCGGCTGTGGCTGGAGAGGCTTGCTGAGCAGGCGACGTGGCAGGGGACGACGGATCCTGAGCGCCTCACGCGTGCGTTCGAGGCGCTCACCGCACGCGGGGTCACGGCGCGGGAGGACTTCGCCTGCTGCCGCAACTGTGGCACCGCGGAGATCGGCGCTGAGCGCGCCGAAGGGGACCACGGGTTCGTGTACTTCCACAGCCAGTGCACCGAGGGCGCGGCCGCGGGGCACGGGCTGATGCTGCTGTACGGGGGGTTCGACGGCTCGGCGGAGACGACCGCCGCCGTCGGGCGCGAGGTCGTGGACGCGCTCACCGCGGCAGGGCTGTCCACGGAGTGGGACGGCGATCCGAGCAGAGCGATCACCGTCACACCGTTGACCTGGGAAAAACGGCTGGAAGGATGAGACGAAGGGTCCCGTCGAGGGCGGGCGTCTGCTTCAATGGGGACATGGCCAGCTACCAGAAGTACTCCGCGACAGGTCGCCATGACCTCGAGCCCTTCTGGCCTTCCCGTCAGCACCACGACTTCGACCGGGTGTGTTGCCGCGCGATGAACGCGCGGGCCCTGTAAAGCCGTATTCCCTCGGCCTTCGGCCAGCGCGAAACGACGTACGTCCCCCAACGGACCTCTCGCGCGAAAAGAGCTGACCTCTCATGGCGACCACTCGTTCTCTCTCCACCGCCACGCTCAACTCCCCCGCCCCGAACGCGCCACGGCATCATCTGCGCGCCGTGGACCGGGACGAGGTGATCGATGTCGCGGACCTCCTGCCGCCGGGTGCCACCTGGCTGCCCGCTCCCCAGCACTCCCTGCCCACCCTGCCGGGACAGCCGCCGATGATCGGCTACCTGGTGCTGGTGCCGGCCGACCAGCAGCTGCCGGTCGCCCCGGTCCCGCCGGTCCGTGACACCGTCGGCGACCCGCTCGTCACCGTCGACACCGTGCGGCGCGCCGCCGCGGTCGACGGGCGTGAACTCGACCTCACCTACCTGGAGTTCGAGCTGCTCGCCCATCTGGTGGCCAATCCCCACCGGGTGCACACCCGCGACCAGCTGGTCACCACGGTGTGGGGGTACGGACATGTGGGCGACGGCCGTACGGTCGACGTGCACATCGCCCGGCTGCGCCGCAAGCTGGGCGCCGAGCACCGGGACACCATCCGGACCGTGCGACGGGTGGGGTACAAGTACGCCCCGCCGGCCGGGCGCTGACCTCCCGGGCCGCTCCCCCGCCGGCGCTCTGCTGACGGCAGAGTGCTGTTCCGTCCCGCGCCCGTACCGTGCAGAGTCGGCGTCATGAGACTTCTGATGCTGGGTGGTACGGACTTCGCGGGGCGGGCCGTCGTGGAGGCGGCCCTCGGGCGTGGCTGGGACGTGACCGTCTTCCACCGGGGGCGGCAGGCCCCGCCGGCCGGGGTACGGTCGCTGCACGGTGACCGCACCGCGCCCGACGGGCTCGCCGCCCTCGCGCGGGCGGAGGGCGAGTGGGACGCCGTCGTCGACACCTGGTCGGCGGCTCCGCGTGCGGTGCAGGACTCGGCGCGGCTGCTGCGGGACCGCGCCGGGCGGTATGTGTACGTGTCGAGCTGCTCGGTGTACGAGTGGGCCCCGCCCGCCGGGTACACCGAGGACGCGCCCGTCGTCGAGGGCGCCGAGGCCGGTGCCGAGCAGACCGACTACGCGCGGGACAAGCGGGGCGGCGAGCTGGCCGCCGTCGAGGAGTTCGGCGCGGACCGCTCGCCGCTCGTGCGCTCCGGGCTGCTCATCGGGCCGTACGAGAACGTCGGCCGGCTGCCGTGGTGGCTGACGCGGATCGAGCGGGGCGGGCCCGTGCTGGCGCCGGGGCCACGGGATCTGCCGCTCCAGTACGTCGACGTGCGCGACCTCGCGGAGTGGACCCTGGGCGCGGTGGAGCAGGAGCTGACCGGGCCGTACAACCTGATGTCACCTCAGGGGCACGCCACCATGGGCACGTTCCTCGACGCCTGCGTGGCGACCGTCGGCGGTACGGCCGAGCTCCGCTGGACCGAGCCCGAGGTGATCCTGGACGCCGGAATCGAGCCCTGGACGCAGTTGCCGGTGTGGGTGCCGCCGGCCAGCGACCTGCACGACGCCCTGCACAGCGCGGACGTGTCCCGGGCCGTCGCGACGGGGCTGCGCTGCCGTCCCGTCGAGGAGACCGTCGCCGACACCTGGAGGTGGCTGCAGGACATCGGGGGCAGGGCGCCGACGCGGCAGGACCGGATCTTCAAGTGGCTCGACCCTGAGGTGGAGGCGAAGGTCCTCGCCGACGACACGAGCGGCACCGGCGGGGGTGTACCTGGCACCACCTCCTGATCCGGGGCCTCGGCCCCGTGACCCCCGTCCTGGCCTCGGCCAGACTGACGCCATGACCATCGACACGAAGAGCGGCACGAACAGCGGCGCAGGCGGCGACGGGCGAACGAGGGCGCGGGGCATGGGACTTGCGGCCGTGCGGGGGCTGGCCCTGGCCCTGGTCGCGCTGCCGGGGTCCGTCCTCTGCCTCGTCCTCTCCCTCGTGTCCATCGCGCTCGTCCCGATCGGCGTCGGCATCGTCACCACGCCGTGGGTGCTGACGGGGGTGCGGGCGTTCGCCGACTGGCGGCGGGTCCTCGCGGCCGAGTGGGGCGGGGTGCGGATACCGCCGGCGTACCGGCCGTTGCCGAAGGACGCCAATCCGTGGACCCGCACCTTCGGGATGCTGGGCGACCCGGCGACCTGGCGGGACCTGAGGTGGCTGCCCGTCGACATGACGGCGGGGTTCCTCACCGCGCTGCTCCCGGCCGTACTGCTGCTCTATCCGCTGGAGGGGTTCGCGATCGCGGCCGGGCTGTGGCGGGTCTTCACGGACGTCGGGGGCGGCACGTACTGGTACGGCTTCGTCCCGGTCACCGGGCAGGCCTCCGCGCTCGGCGCCGGCGCCCTGGGCCTCGGCCTGCTCTTCCTCGCCCACTTCTACACCCCGCGCCTGCTGCAGACCCACTTCCGGCTCACCCGGGCCGTCCTCGGCTCCAACCAGGGCGAACTCGCCGAGCGGGTCAGGGTGTTGACCGAGACCCGGCGGGACGCCGTCGACACCTCCGCCGCCGAACTGCGCCGTATCGAACGCGATCTGCACGACGGGGCGCAGGCCCGGCTGGTGGCGATGGGCATGGATCTCGGCACCATCGAGATGCTGCTCGACAAGGACCCGGAGCAAGCGAGGCGGCTCGTCGCCCAGGCCCGTCAGTCCTCCGTCGACGCGCTGTCCGAGCTGCGCGACCTGGTGCGCGGCATCCACCCGCCCGTGCTCGCCGAGCGCGGACTGGGCGACGCCGTGCGGGCGTTGGCGTTGCGGCTGCCGGTCTCGACCGAGGTGAGCGTGGAACTGCCCGGGCGGGCGGAGGCGCCCGTGGAGTCCGCGGGGTACTTCGCGGTCAGCGAGGTGCTCACCAACGCCGTGAAGCACTCGGGCGCCGACCGGATCTGGATCGACCTGCATCACACGGACGGCATGCTGCGCATCACCGTCACCGACAACGGCAAGGGCGGCGCGGTGATCGGGGCCGGTTCGGGCCTCGCCGGAGTCGAGCGGCGACTGGGTACATTCGACGGCGTCCTGGCCGTCAGCTCTCCCGCGGGCGGCCCCACCATGGTCACCATGGAGATTCCTTGCGCGTTGTCCTAGCCGAAGACCTGTTCCTGCTGCGCGACGGGCTCGTCCGGCTCCTTCAGGCCTACGACTTCGAGATCGCGGCGGCCGTCGAGACCGGCCCCGAGCTGTCCCGCGCGCTCGCCGAGCTGGAGCCGGACGTCGCCGTCGTCGACGTACGCCTGCCGCCGACGAACACCGACGAGGGGCTGCAGTGCGCGCTCGAGGCCCGCCGGAGGAAGCCCGGGCTGCCGGTGCTGGTCCTCTCCCAGCACGTGGAGCAGCTGTACGCGCGGGAGCTGCTCGCCGACGGCAGTGGCGGGGTGGGGTATCTGCTGAAGGACCGGGTGTTCGACGCGGACCAGTTCGTGGACGCCGTACGCCGTGTCGCGGCCGGCGGGACCGCGATGGACCCGCAGGTGATCCAGCAGCTGCTGAGCCGGCGGGCGGCCGACGACCAGCCGCTGGCCCGGCTCACGCCCCGCGAGACCGAGGTGCTGGAGCTGATGGCGCAGGGGCGGACGAACGCGGCGATCGCCGAACGGCTCGTCGTCACGGAACGGGCCATCGCCAAGCACACCGCCAATATCTTCGCCAAACTGGGCCTGGAGGTGTCGGACGACGACAACCGTCGCGTGCTGGCGGTTCTCGCGTATCTCGACCACGGCCGGTGAAACCGGACCGGTCCTTTCACCCGCCGTGTGGGATCAACAACTCCTGGTGTTTCAGGGGCTGTTGAGAACACCGCGTTCTCACGAATCTCTCAACAATTTCCGAGGCGGGTGAACACCCCTGGGACGCCCTCCGTATCAGAGGGAGCCGCTTCACTCCTGTCGGGCGCCTCGATAGCCCGGAAAAGGAAGTCAGAGGAGTTCCATGGGACGCAACACACGAAAACGCCGTACGCCGCTGGCCACCAAGGCCATAGCCGCATCGGCGGCCCTAGCGCTCGGTGGGGGCGGGCTTGTATGGGCCAACTTCTATGCTTCGGCGCACGAGGACAACTCTGGGTGGAACCAGACGAAGTCCACGAACGCCCAGGTCGCGACGATCAACTGCCCTGATGTCGGCCAGAAGCTGACGAAGGTGCCGAGGAGCGCGCGCAGGGGTGTCGCCAAGGAGCTGGCGCTGCTGGACAGGCAGGTCACGGAGGCCTACAAGCGTCTCGCCGAGACGCGGCAGGCCCAGGCGGGGGACGCCAACTTCGTCAACAACGCCATCCTCGGCCCGCTGAAGTCCAAGCGCGTTGCCACGCTCGACCGGATCGGCATCAACATCAACCGGGCCGGCGGCCAGCGACCGCAGAACCTCGAACAGCTCGCCCAGTGCCAGGGCGTCCCGGCCGAGCAGCCGCAGACCAACGACGGCCAGCAGGACGGCGACCAGAACCAGGACGGTCAGGACCAGAACAACGACGGTCAGGACCAGAACCAGGACGGTCAGGACCAGGGCGGCCAGGACGGCGGACAGGACCAGGGCGGCAACGGCGGTCAGGCCGGCAACGGTCCGAACGCTGACGACTTCGTGGACATCACCCAGGTCCAGGGCAGCGCGCAGCTTGGTGTCGGCGCGAACGGCCTCCCCGCGAACGGGGACAGCGGTTCGACCGGTAGCTTCACGACGAATTGCGGCACCAACCAGAACGAGAACCGCAACTCGGACAACGTGATCGTCGCTCCCGGTGTCAGCAACGGTGCGCAGCACCAGCACGACTACGTCGGCAACCAGGCCAACAACGCTTTCGCGAGCGACCAGGACCTGGCGAACGGCGACACCACCTGCCAGAACCAGGGTGACAGGTCGTCGTACTTCTGGCCCGTGCTGCGCATCCAGGACGGTCAGAACGACATCGACGCGAACGCCCCGGGTGGCGGTCAGGACGGCAACGTCGGCACGATCGTCGAGCCCAGCGAGGCACAGCTGAAGTTCGTCGGCAACAAGACGAGCGATGTCGTCGCGATGCCGCAGGCCCTGCGCATCATCACCGGTGACGCCAAGTCCTTCGTGAACGGCACCAACAACGCCAACGCGAACTGGAGCTGCACCGGCTTCGAGGACAAGGTCCAGCTGCACGACAAGCTGCCGATCTGCCCCGAGGGCAGCTCCGTGGTGCGGACGTCCAACTTCCAGAGCTGCTGGGACGGTCAGAACATCGACAGCGCCAACCACCGCACGCACGTGGCGTTCGTCCAGGGCGACGGCACCTGCGCCAACGGTTTCCAGGCGATCCCCCAGCTCCAGGTCCGCCTGGTCTACGACGTCCAGGCCCCGCAGATCCAGAACGGACAGGTCCAGAACGCCTTCGCGGTCGACTCCTTCCCGGACCAGCTGCACAAGGCGATCACCGACCACAACGACTTCATCAACTTCTTCGACGAGAACACGATGAACGAGATGGTCCAGTGCATCAACAGCGGGCAGGACTGCCAGTAGTCCTGAACACCGGAAAGCCGGCGGTGGGATTTCCCACCGCCGGCTTTCGTATGCTCCCGGACTTCGGCGAACGGACTACGACGAACTTCAGCCGTGGTGGCTTCCGCTGCTGTTGTGGCTGCCGCCGGGATTCATGTGCTCGGACCCTTCCTCCATGCTCCCGCCCAGCGTGGTCTGCAGCGCGGCGACCGTCTTCTCCTGGCCGACGGCGACCCACTTGCGGCCGACGAGGTAGTAGCCGCCGTAGTCCTTCGCGCCGCTCAGCCACTCGGCCTGGCCGCGGTCGGTGGCGAAGGTGGCGAGGACGAACCTGCCGTCGGTGTTCTTGCAGAGGGCCTGCCGGATTTCGTCGGCGTCCGTCTGCATGTTCGGCTTGCACTTCACCTCGGCGGCCAGGTGCTCCAGGCTGCCGGTGGCGGTCTCGGGCACGGCGGCCTTGTCGTCGCCGCCGGATCCGCAGCCGGCCAGCGCGAACACCGCCACGGCGCCGGCCGCCGCGAGCATCGGTCGGGTCACCTTCATGTCTTCCTCCCTGCAGGGGCCTCCCGGTGGATACGGCTCCCACGCGCGGAGCGCTCAAAATGCCCGCGGAGCGCTCAAAATACCGCTGCCGGTGTTCGCCCACCCGTGCGAGAGTGACGCTGTGAACCAGGACTGGGAAGATCGCGTGGCCGGCGCATGGGCGTCCTTCGACGACTACGCCGAGGAGGGGGCGGCCGACTTCCGCGCCGTGATCGACACGCTCGTCGCGGAGCTGCCCGACGACAGCCCGCTGGGCCCCTTCGAGCAGGCCTGCGCCTGGGACTCGACGGGGCACTCGGACAACGCGGTTCCGCTGTACCGGGAGGCGCTCGCGCGCGGGCTGACCGGCTACAAGGGGCGGCGGGCCAAGATCCAGATGTCCAGCTCGCTCAGGAACATCGGCCTGGCGGAAGAGGGCGTCAAGCTGCTGACACCTGAACTGGACGCGCCCTCCGACGAGCTGGACGACGCGGTACGGGCGACACTCGCCCTGTGCCTGTCCAGCCTCGGGCGCGACCGCGAGGGCCTCTCCCTCGTCCTGGGCGCCCTCGCTCCCCATCTGCCGCGCTACCAGCGGTCGATGGCGAATTACGCCCGTGAACTGTTGGAGCCCGGGGACTGAGCCGACCTCAGGGCCGGCTGCGCGCCGGCTCCGAAACGCGCCGGGGCCGACCGGGTTCCGGTGACCAACCGACGATTCGCTCGTTCTGCTGAACGTGCAGTCTCAGGATGTCGCCCCGCGCCCCGCCCCCGCCTCGGACGATCCGGTCGTCGACGTCGAGCGGGCCGAGGCCGCGCTCGTCGAGCACTACCCGCGTCTCGTCCGCCTCGCCTACCTGGTGCTGCCGCCGAGCCTCGGCCGCAACCGGCGCGTCGTGACCGCGCACTCCCTCACCCAGCGCGCCCTGCCCCGGGGCCGGGCGGCGGCGACACCCGTGATCCCGGCCCAGTCCACCGGCCGTGAGAGCGACCCCGGGTACGCCCTGCTCCGGCTCCGCGTCCTGCGTACGGCGCTGGAGGCGGACCGTCCCCTGAAGCGCCTGGCCTGGCCCAAGCGCTCCCAACTGCCGCCCCTGCTGCCCCAGATCTGGGGCCTGCGCCTCTTCCCCCGGTCGGGCGGCGCCGACGAACTCGCCCTGGATCAGCGGCTGTCGGCGCTGTCCGGCCCGGCGCGGGCCGCCTACGTCCTGCGCGGCCTGGAGAAGCTCGACGACGGCGACGTCTGCGAGGTGCTGGACGCGGCCGGTGTCGACTACGTGGACGAAGCGCTGGAGGAGGCCGACACCGTCCCCGCGCAGTACGCCCTGCTCGACTCCCCCGAGTTCGACCCCTGCTCGCTCCAGGCCCGGCCCACGGACCTGATGCGGCGCAGGCAGCACATGAAGGCGGCGCTCGCCGCGGGTGCCGCCCTGCTGGTGTCCGGGGCACTGCTCGGACTGCCCGGTGAGGGCTGGGGCCCCGAGGGTCCCGCCGCGCCCTCGTACGCGCAGAACCCGGCGGCCGAGGCCGCCCTGGACCCCGCCCAGCTGACCAGGGTCCCCGCGCTGGCCTGGCAGTCCTCCGCCCGCACCGACTTCTCCGTGTGGCCCCCGCGCGGCGACCTGGCCCGCGACTCGGCCCTGCTGCGCCGCGCCCTCGCCGTCTGGGCCCGCCCCGGCGAGACGGTCCAGGTCTCGGCGACGCCCGGCACCCCGGCGGGCGGTCCGCCCGGGGCGCCGCAACTGCTGTACGCGGGGACGGTCGACAACGCCCGTGTGGTGATCCTCTACGACGGTCTGCGCATCGCCCGCTACGCCGAGCCGACGGACGGCACGGCGGGCGCCGCCCTGGACTTCTCCCGGGTCGACGGCGCGAGCAGGGCGGAGGCGAGTGCGGTGGTGCTGAGCCGGGCCGACGGCAACGTCCGTTATCTGCTGGCGCCCTGGGTGCGGAAGGCGGCCGAGCGGGATCTGCTGAAGTCGCGCACCGGGGCGATGGACCTCAGCGTGACCGACGGAGTGACCACGCCGATGGCGAGCCCCGTCACCCAGCAGACCGGCAGCTGCACCTCGTGGAACACCCTGCAGCTGACCGACAGCACCGGCACCCGGCTGCTGACCGACCTCTCGGAGCTGGTGCCGGCCCGCCTGACCACCGGCCGTCCCGGTGCGGTGAAGGAGGCGGCCGGCGCGGCGGCGCTGCGCACCTGGGCGCCGTACTCCTGCTGGCTGGGCGCGCTGCGCTCGGCGGGCGTGCGCACGGTCAACGCCTGGGCGTACGCCCGGCAGGCGCTGCCCGACGGGACCGGTTCGGCGGAATGGCTGTGCACGCGCGCCGAGACCTGGCGGGGCGGCGGCGAGCGGGTGCTGGCCCAGTTCCGGACGCCGGGTGCGACGCACGCGGCGGTGGCGGCGAAGGGCCAGAACGTGGCGGCGTGCGGGGCACGGGATCCGCATGTGCTGGCCGGGGTGCTGTGGAAGGCGCAGACGGGCGACTGGTATCTCCTGGCGGCGGGCGCCCGGGACACGGACTCGATCCGTGCCACGGGCGGCGTCGACGGCACGTCCCGGGGCAGCCTGCTGACCGTACGGGCCGAGCAGGGCGCGCGGGCCGAGTTGAAGGGCACGCTGGACAGCGGGCGTTCCATCAGCGGGCTCGGGTGAGCCCCGCCGCACGGGAACGGCCTTGCTGACGCTCGCGTAAACAAGCTCGTGCACAGGGGTTCACCCGGGACCTACCCGTCAGTACATTGACGCCATGTCTAACACTCAGGACCGGGTGCCCCTCAAGGCCCGCAAGGTGTCCTTCTCCTGGGACGACACCCCGCTGCACTGGGTGCCGGGGGATCCGTTCACCACGCACACCATCAACGTGCTGCATCTGCTCCTGCCTGCCGGTGAGCGGTGGTTCGTGCACGTGTACAAGCAGGTGCTGCCGTACATACGGGACGAGCGGCTCCGCGAGGACGTCATCGGGTTCATCGGGCAGGAGGCGATGCACTCGCAGGCTCATGACGAGGTGCTGCCGCATCTGCGCGAGCAGGGGCTCGATCCGACGCCGTACACCGCCCAAGTGGACTGGCTCTTCGAGAAGTTGCTCGGTGACCGCACCCTGCCACCGGGCCGGCCGCGCCGCTGGTGGCTGATGGAGCGGGTGGCGCTCATCGCGGCCATCGAGCACTACACGGCGTTTCTGGGCGACTGGGTGCTCAACGCCGGGGAACTGGACCGGCGCGGCGCCGATCCGACCATGCTGGACCTGCTGCGCTGGCACGGCGCCGAGGAGGTCGAGCACCGGTCCGTCGCCTTCGAGCTGTTCACGCACGTCGACGGCAGCTACCGGCGGCGCGTGCGGACCTGGGCGACCGCGTTCACGGCCCTCGTCTTCCTGTGGCAGCGCGGGGCGCGGTTCTTCATGGAGAACGACCCGACGCTCATCGACGGCAAGGCGACCTTCAAGGACTTCTACGTCCGGGGCAGGCGCGGCACGCTGCCCGCGACCGGGGACATGCTCAGGTCCATCCCGCGCTATCTGAGCCGCGCGTACCACCCCTCGCAGGAGGGTTCCACCGAACAGGCCGTCGCCTACCTGGCCTCCTCCCCCGCCGCGCTGGCCGCCGAGACCGCCGAGAAGTCCGCGAAGGGTGCCGTCTGATGCCGAAGCTCCGGACCGTCGCCGTGGTCGCCGGTGCCGCCCTGCTCGCCCGGCGGGCGATGCGGCGCCGCATCCAGGCCTCGCCGTTGTGGCCGATGCCCGCGCTGGAGGAGCCGGTCTCCGGGCGGCCGCGGTCGCGGTCGCTGCGTCTGCTGGTGACCTCGCGCGAGGAGGTCGCCGAGGGGGTCGTCCGACTACGGCTGGAGGGGCGGGAGTTGCCGGGCTGGGAGCCCGGTGCGCATCTCGATCTCGTGCTGCCGTCGGGGCTGGTGCGGCAGTACTCGCTGTGCGGCGACCCCGAGGACACCTCGTCGTACACCGTGGCGACGCGGCTGGTCCCGGACGGACGGGGCGGCTCGCGTGAGGTGCACGAGCAGGTGCGGGAGGGCATGGAGCTGGAGGTGCGCGGGCCACGGAACCGTTTCCCGCTCGTGCGGGCCGAGTCGTACGTCTTCGTCGCGGGCGGCATCGGGATCACGCCCGTGCTGCCGATGCTGCGGGCGCTGCCCGACGACGTCGAGTGGAGGCTGGTGTACTGCGGGCGCGGCCGCGCGTCCATGCCGTTCGTGGAGGACGTGGAGAAGCTCGGCCGCGACCGCGTGACCGTCGTGGAGGGGCTGCCCGATCTCGACGCGCTCCTCGCCGGCGTGCCCGAGGGCGCCGCCGTCTACTGCTGTGGCCCGGAGGGGCTGATGGCCGCGGTGCAGGAGCGGTTCCCGTCGGTCCACCTGGAGCGGTTCACGCCGCGCGCCTCGGGAGGCGATGCCTTCGAGGTCGAACTGCGGCGCAGCGGGCGGACGTTGACCGTCACCGCCGACTCGACCGTCCTGGCCGCCGTGCGCGCCGAACTGCCGGACACCCTGTACTCCTGCGAGCAGGGCTTTTGCGGGACCTGCCAACAGCGGGTGCTGGAGGGCGAGGTGGACCACCGGGACGAGTTGCTGACGGACGCGGAGCGGGGCGACTCCATGCTGATCTGTGTGTCACGGGCGCGGGGTGAGCGACTCGTACTGGACATGTGAACGCCCGTGATCGATCCGGTCCGTTCGGGGGCCGGAATCGATCGGTAAGGTGTTCGCATGACTACCGGGGTACGGCGAAGAATGGGAGTCGAGGAACGTCGGCAGCAGTTGATCGGCGTCGCCCTCGACCTGTTCAGCCAGCGCTCGCCGGACGACGTCTCCATCGACGAGATAGCCGCGGCCGCGGGCATCTCGCGGCCGCTCGTCTATCACTACTTCCCCGGCAAACTCAGCCTGTACGAAGCCGCGTTGAAGCGCGCTTCGGAAGATCTGGCGGGCCGGTTCGTCGAGCCGCAGGAGGGGCCGCTGGGGACGCGGCTGCTGCGGGTGATGCGCCGGTTCTTCGACTTCGTCGACGAGCACGGGCCCGGTTTCTCGGCGCTGATGCGGGGCGGCCCGGCGGTCGGCTCGACGGCGACCAACGCGCTCATCGACTCGGTACGGCAGGCCGCGTATGTCCAAATCCTTTCGCATCTGAACGTGGAGAACCCACCCGCGCGACTGGAACTGGTCATCCGCTCCTGGATCTCGCTCGCCGAGTCGACGGCGCTGATCTGGCTCGACGGCCGGCGCATCCCGCGCGCCGAGCTGGAGGTCCAGCTCGTGCACGACTTCGCCGCGCTGGCCGCCGTCAGCGCCGCCCACGACGAGGAGATGGGCGCGCTGCTGCGCGGCATGCTCAAGGAGGAGCCGGCCGACGGTCCGTTCAGCGACCTGGTCGCCCGGCTGATCTCGCTGGCGTCCTAGCCCCGCGCCGCCGGCATGATCCGCCGGAACAGGGCCTAGCGCTCGAACTTGCGGTACGACGGGTCGAGGTCGCGGACCTCGGCGGAGGCGTGCAGCACGATGCCGTTGTCCTCGATGTGCCGGCGCAGCAGTTCCAGAACCGCCTCGGTCAGCTTCGCCTTGGTCTCCTCGCTGCGTCCGGCGAGCAGGCCGAGCGTGACGTGGACGACCGCGTGGCCCTCCTCCTCGTAGCCGAAGGCCGTGTACTGGCCGGCCCGGAACTGCGTCTTGCACGCCTCCGGCTTGGCCGCCGCGATCTCGACGGTCGCGGTGTGCAGGTCCCGGGCAAAGGCCGCCCGGTCGAAGGAGATCGTCTGCGAGTGGTCGACGGTGATCTGCGGCATGAGCACTCCTGTTCTACGTCAGCAGCGCTCACCCTAACCTCAGCGCCAGCATCGCGATGTCGTCCTCCCGGTCCCGGCCGAAGCAGCCCAGCAGGGTGTCGCACAGCGCGTCGAGGCCGGCCGGGGCGTCGGTGGCGGCCGTGCGCAGTTGCTCCATGGAAGCGGTGAGGTCGATGCCGCGGGTCTCGATGAGGCCGTCGGTGACCATGAGGAGCCGGTCCTTCGGGTCCAGCTCCAGCTCGCTCGGCTCGGGCCGGTCGAGGCCGAGCCCGAGCAGTGGACCGCACACGGGGACGTACTCGGCCTCGCCCCCCTCCCGTACGACCAGCGGTGGGATGTGGCCCGCGTTGGCGATCCGGACCCGCCCGGCCCCGGGGTCGACCAGGGCCAGGCAGACCGTGGCGGTGACCTCGGGGTGGTAGTGCTGCAGCATCCGGTCGAGCCGTTCGGCCAGGGCCCGCGGGTCGCTCTCCTCGACGCAGTGGGCGCGCAGCGCGTGCCGCATCTCCACCATGACGGTGGCCGCCTCCAGCGAGTGCCCGACGACGTCCCCGACCGCGGTGAGCACGCCCTCCTCCGTGCGCAGCGCGGCGTAGAAGTCGCCGCCGATCTCGGTCTGCCGGGACGCGGGCACGTAGCGCACGACGAGGTCGACGCCCGGCAGATGGGGCAGCCGGTGCGGCTGGGGCAGAAAGCTGTGCTGGAGGGTGAGGGCGATGTCCCGCTCCGCCTGGTACATCAGCAGCGGTTCGGCGGCGAGCGCGGTGGCCTGGGCGAGGCGCTCCGCGGGGAGTGGCGCGAGCGGCAGAGCCGCGTTGTGCCGTCGGTCGCCCGCGGGTTCGTCGTGGCCGATCGCACCCCGCGGCGGAGCCGCATGTCGATACCGTCCCGCTCCCCTTGGGGACGCCGCACGTGCCGGCGTCGCGATGCACACCTGGGCCCGGCTCTCCTGGGCCGACGCCAGTATCAGGCGGGCGTCCTCGTTGACGCCGGGCCGGAAGAAACCCGCGGGCCACAGCGGGGCGGGGACGACGGTGCTGTGCACGCCGTTGCGTCCGTCCGCCTCCTCCGCGATCCGTGTGATCAGCCGTGCCGCCGACTCGTGGGCGCTGGCGTCGGGCAGCGCCGGGCGGCTGCGCGAGGAGCCGCAGTGCGTGTCGCCGTCCGGGCCGATGACGAACACGACGGCGGGCGCGCCGACGAGCCGGGCCGCGCCCGCGGAGGCGGCGTCGGCCAGCTCCCCCAGGCAGCGCGCGGTCTGGACGGCCACGATCGCCTCGGAGAGCACCGTCAGCCGGTGCGCGACCGTCTCGGCGGCGGCACCTCGACGCGCCCCGCGCACGGCGGCCCGCACGACGGCCTGGATCTCGCTCGGCTCGGCCGGCACCGTCAGGTAGGCGTCGGCGCCCGCGTCGAGCCCCCGGCACCGGTCCACCGCGTCCACGGCCATCGCCGAGAAGTGGACGACGGGCAGCGCGGCCGTGGAGGGCCGGGACTTGACCCGCCGGCACAGCTCGAAGCCGTTCATGTCCGGCAGCCCGACGTCGACGAGGGCAACGTCGGGCAGGGCGCCCGCACGCAGCCGCACGTCGAGCTCGCTCAGCGCCTCGCCCGCGCTCGCCACCGGTACGACGTCGTGGCCCGCGCGGCGCAGCACCGCGCCCATGGCATAGCGGCTGGCAGGGACATCGTCGACGACCATCACGGTCGTACCGAACTGCTTGTCGTAACCGTCCATCGTCAACCGTCCATCGTCGCCTGCCCCCCGCATACGCACGAATGGGGCGGACCCGGTGACCGGATCCGCCCCACTCAAGCTAGTGCCGTGTCACCGCGCCCGTGCGAAGACGGCGACAGTCCGACCCGGAACGGCGAACGTGCCCGTTTCCTCGTCGAAGGACGCCGACTTAACGATAGGGTCCGCCCCCGAGGCCTGCACGGGATGCAGCCGGTAGCCGTCGCCGGCGAGCGCGTCGATCCGCTGCTCCTGCTTCGCGGGCGTCGCGTTGAAGACGACGACGAGGTCACCGAGGCGCATGGTGATCACACCCGGCGTCTCGTCCTTCCCGGACAGCGGGAAGGAGAGCTTCGACTGCACCTGGTCGGCCGTGTCGAGGGAGAACGCCGACTCCGTCGAACGGATCCTCAACAGGTCCCGGTACGCCGCCGAGGTGCCCTCGATCTGCTCGCAACCCACCTTGACCGAGCCCAACAAGGGCTTGGCGAACGGCCACTTCGAGGCGTTGTCGGCCGCCATCGGCAGTCCCCGCCCGAAGCCATTGCCGTCCGCGCAGTTCCAGTGGATCGCGTTGAACCAGTCACCGCTGTCGTAGGAGTTGCGGTCCAGCGACTTCGAGCGCAGCAGGTCGGTGCCGGCCTGGGAGAGCGCCGGGCCCTGCGACAGGGTGGCCGTGGCCATGGCGAGGATCTGCATGCGGGCCCGGTCGGCCGCGCTCGTCGACGCCGGCAGCTTGAAGGCCAGGGCGTCGAACAGCGACTCGTTGTCGTGCGCGTCGGCGTAGGCGAGGGCGTCGCCGGGGGCGTCCGCGTAGCCGGCGGGCTGGCCGTTGTAGTCGACCTCGGCGCCGGTGACCTCCTTGCCGCCGGTGTCGGTGAACCGGTAGGCGGCGAGGTTGCCGGACAGGCCGACCTTGATCAGGTCCTGGTAGTGCAGCAGGCGGGCCTTCTGCTCGGCCGACGTTCCGTTGTTCTTGGAGGAGTTGGGGTCGGTGTACAGCCCGGACGCGAAGCCCTGGATGCCGGGGTCCTCGTCGAAGGGCCCGCCGCCGCGCACGGCGTCGCGCGCCCGGTCGGAGAAGGTCGCGATCCCCGTCCCCGCCATGTTCTTCTGGGTGGCCTGCACGAAGCGGGCGTCGTCGGCGATCTCGCCGAAGTTCCAGCCCTCGCCGTACAGGATGATCTTCTTGCCGTCGACGCCGTCCCTGGCCGGGGTCAGCGCGTCCAGGGCCTTGCGGACCGCCAGGATGTTGGCCTTGGGGTGGTGGCCCATCAGGTCGAAGCGGAAGCCGTCGACCTTGTACTCCCTGGCCCACGTGACGATCGAGTCGACGACCAGCTTGCCCATCATCGCGTTCTCGGGTGCCGTGTTGGCACAACACGTGCTGTTGGCGACCGAACCATCGGCCAGCAGCCGCTGGTAGTAGGCGGGGACCACCTTGTCCAGGACGCTGGTGTCCGCCTGACCACTCGACGTCGTGTGGTTGTAGACGACGTCCATGACGACCCGCAGACCGTCCTCGTTCAGCGCCTTGACCATCTCGCGGAACTCCACCGTACGGCCGGTGCCGTCCGGGTCGGTGGCGTACGAACCCTCCGGAACCGTGTAGTGGTACGGGTCGTAGCCCCAGTTGTAGGCGTCCTTCGCGGCGACCTTCGCCACGCACTCCTGCTGCTTGTCCGAGTCCGCCGGGAAAGAAGCCAGATCGCAGTCGACGGTCGCCTGGTCGGACTTCTTCTCGGGGATGGTGGCGATGTCGAAGGCCGGCAGCAGATGGACGTACGACGTGCCCGCCTTCGCCAGCTTCCTCAGGTGCTTGGAGCCGTCACTGAGCTTGTCGGTGAAGGCGAGGTAGGTGCCCTTGTCCTTCGACGACACCGTCTTGTCCGCGATGGAGAAGTCCCGGACGTGCAGCTCCTGGATCTGGGCGTCCTTCAGCGGCACGGCCCTGGGCTTGGTGTACGTGGACCAGCCGCTCGGCGCCAGCGCCTTGTCGCCCAGGTCCACGACCAGGCTCCGCTCGGAGTTCGCGGTCAGCGCGACCGAGTAGGGGTCGGTGACCTTGTTGGTGACGACCTTCCGGACGCTGGGCGCCCACACCTTCACCACGTACCGGTACGCCTTGCCCTTCCAGGACCCCGGGCCGGTGGCGGACCAGACTCCGGTCGTGTCGTTCCGCTTCATGGCGACGGTGGAGTCGCCGATCTCCAGCTTGACCGACTGGGCCGTGGGCGCCCAGACGGCCAGCGTCGGACGGCCCTTGTCGAAGGTCGGCCCGAGGTCGGCCTTCGTCGCGCCCGGGTAGAGGTCGTCGAGCACACCGGCGATCTGGACGCCGGTCGCGGCCAGGAGGGCACCGTTGGCGGCGCGCTGGGAGGCGACGAGCTGGCCGCGCAGGGCCTCGCGGACCCGGTCGCGGTCGCGCGGGTCGACGGACCAGGCGGTGTAGTTCCTCAGGTGCGGGAACTTCGCCTTCTGGGCGTCGGTGAGGGTGGACTTGGACAGGCGCAGCCAACGCTCGTCGTCGCCGGCCAGCGCGCCGTCCTTCACCTCGATCGAGCCGCCCCGGCTGTACAGCAGCTGGGTGGAGGCGGCCGTCTCTGAGCCGTTCCAGGCGAGCGTGTCCCGGTCGATCCAGACCGCCTTCGAGGTGGTCAGGTCGAGCGCGGCCGCGGAACCCGCCGGCTGCGGGAGCAGGTACTTCTCCTGGCCGCTCAACAGCCACACCTCGTGGCCGCTCGCGGTGAGGTCGAGGGACTGGTCGGCGGGCAGGTCCTTCTCGTCGCCCTTGTGGAGGATGTAGCTGAGGCTGGTGGCACCGTCGGTGAGCGGTACCTCGAAGACCGCACCATAGGTATCAGTCTTGACCGGCTTCAGGGGGTTCGACCACTCGGTGGGGTTCGCGGCACCCGTCCAGACGTGCAGACCCCAGCCGTCGTAGGCGCCGTCGGCGCGCTGGTAGTGGATGACGGCCTTGCTCTTGTCCTGCGCCGGGTAGTCGGGCCGTGTGGTCTGTACGGCTTCCTTGCCCTGCTCGATCCAGATCTCGCCGGCCTTGGAGATGTCGATCGTGCGGTCGGCGGAGACGTCCTTGTTGCCGTCCTTGTCGATGACGAGGAAGCCGACGTTCGAGGCGCCGGGCTTCAGCTTGACGTAGGCGAAGGCGCCGTAGGCGTCCCGGCCGACGAAGGGGTGGCTGTCCGGCCAGTTCGTGGCCTCGCCGTCGGCGAGGTCGCCCCAGGCGTACAGGCCCCAGTTCGCGTAGTCGCCGTCGGTGCGCTTGTAGTGGACGATCGCGTAGTCGCGGGAGGCGGCGCTGGGGACCTCCTCGGCGGGCGGGGTGCCCGTGGTGGAGGCCGCCGTGGCGCTCGCGGTCCGTCCGGCCGAGTCGATGACGACCGCCTTGTAGCGCAGGGCGGTTCCGGCCGGTACGTCCTTGCCGACGGTCTGCGTGACCTTGTACGGGGCGTGGTCGGCGGAGCCGAGCGTCTGCCACTTGCCGCCTCCGACCTGGGCGGCGAAGACGACGCGGTTGAGCTGTCCGCCGTCGACGTCGGCGCCGATCTCGACCGTGCCGGTGGCGCCGGCGGCCGGGGCCTTGAGGCTGACGGTCGGCGCGGTGGACGGCTCGGCGAGCTTGCCCGCCGCCTTGAGGACGATCGCCGCGCCGGCCGGGACGGTGACGGTGAGCTTCCTGTCGGCGTCGCTCTTCAGGGAGTCGTCGGTTCCGTGGATGCCCTTGAACGCCATGTCGGCGGAACCGGTCGCGAAGGTCGCCGACTTCGTCTCGCCGGCGTTGTTGAAGGCGACGACGTACTCGATGCCCGTCCTGGCGTCGGTGCGGGAGAAGGCGTAGATGCCGGCGCCGTCGGCCGCGTGGCGCTCGGTCTGGACGCCGTCGGTGAGGGCCGGGTTGGCCTTGCGGAGCTTGGCGAGTCCGGCGATCTGCCGGTAGAGCGGTGCGCTCGTGTCGTAGGCGTCGCTCGCGTGGGTGCGGTCGGTGCCGATCTGGTCGTCGTCGAGGTAGTCGGCGGTCTTCGAGGCGAACAGGGTCTGGCGGGAGTCCTTGTCGCCGCCCGCGCCGGTGAAGCCCTGCTCGTCGCCGTAGTAGACGACCGGGTTGCCGCGGCTGAGGAACATCAGCTCGTTGGCGAGCTTGTCCTTGGCGAGGAGTTCCGCGTCGGTCGCCTTCGGGTTGTCCTGGTTCAGGAAGTACCCGATGCGGCCCATGTCGTGGTTGCCGAGGAAGGTGACCTGCTCGTAGGCGTTGGCCTTGTCGGTCGTGTACTTGTAGTCGTCACCGAAGACGCCCGCGAGCTTCTGCGCGCTGCCGCCCTGGGAGGCGTACTGCCGTGCCGCCTCCTGGAAGGGGAAGTCGAGCGTGGCGTCGAGGCGGCCCTGGGTGACGTACGGCGCGGTGACGCTCGTGTCGGACGAATAGACCTCGCCGAACATGAAGAAGTCGTCGCGGCCCTGCTTGGCCGCGTAGGCGTCCAGCGCCGTGGCCCACTGGGTCCAGAACTCCGTGTTGACGTGCTTCACGGTGTCGATCCGGAAGCCGTCGATGTCGAAGTCCCGCACCCAGCGCTGGTAGATCTTCTCCATCCCCGTCACGACCTCGGGACGCTCGGTCCACAGGTCGTCGAGGCCGCCGAAGTCGCCGTGGGTGGAGCTCTCACCGGCGAAGGTGGAGTCGCCGCGGTTGTGGTACATCGTCGGGTCGTTGAGCCACGACGGGACCTTGACGTTCTTCTTCGCGGCGGGGACGGTCGGGGTGCGCGGGAAGGAGTCGGTGCCGACGGCCGGGAAGGCGGACTTCCCGTCCGCGTAGTCGGCGTCGTCGAACGGCTTGCCGTCCTTGGTGAGGTACGGGAAGGCGCCTTTGGAGAGGTAGTCGTAGGACTTCTCCTCGTAGTCCACGACATCGGCGGTGTGGTTGGTGATGACGTCGAAGTAGACCTTCATGCCCTTGGCGTGGGCCTTGGAGATCAGGGTCTCGAGGTCCTTGTTGGTGCCGAAGTGCGGGTCGACCTGGGTGAAATCGGCAATCCAGTAACCGTGGTAGGCGGCGGAGGCGGCGGCCCCCGTCCCCTGCACGGGCTGGTTCTTGAAGATCGGCGCCATCCAGATGGAGGTGGTGCCGAGACCCTTGATGTAGTCGAGGCGCTTGGTCAGGCCCTTGAGATCGCCGCCCTGGTAGAAGCCCTTGTCGGTGGGGTCGTAGCCGGTGGAGAGGCGGGAACCGGTGAGGCCGCCCTTGTCGTTGCCCTTGTCGCCGTTGGCGAAACGGTCCGGCAGGACGAAGTAGAACTGCTCGCGCGTGGCGTCGTGCCGGGCGGGCTCGGCGGCGAGCCTGGCGTCGGACGGAGGCGCGGGCGGAGTCTCCGCCTGCGCCGCGAGAGGCTGGACGAGCGCTGCGGCCAGCGCGGTGACGGTGACCGCAGCGACCCGTCCGACATGGGCGGTTCGGCGCCTCGACGGCACCGGCCATCTCGCTATCAAGATGTGGACTCCTTGCGATGTACGGCTCTTCGGGTCCGACCCCGCGCGACCGTACCGCCGCCGTAAGCCTTACAGCAAGGGTCCTGAAAGCGACAGAAAGGAATTTCAGCAGAGGAAGTTGGTCTGAGTGAAGTCGGTGATCCATTGACGTCCTCACCCACGTGAACGCGGGTGGCTCCCGCCTGCCCCGCCGCGCGCAGCGGCAAGGCTTCGGGTGGGTTCCTGCTTCATCGAGCGCAGCCCCGGCTTGCGGGGTCTTACGTGCTCTCCACAGGCGTTTTGACGCTCCGCCTCGTGCTGCATCTCAGCAACACGTTTCCGTCCAGCGGCGCGTAGGTTGGCCTCGGCGTTCTCGTCCCGGTTGTGCCGGGTTCCGCACTCCGCGCACGTCCACACCCGGACGTTCAGCTCCTCGCGACCCTTGGGGCCAGTAAGGCGCCCGCACCCGGGGCGGGAACACAGCTGGGTGGAGGGAAACCACCGGTCGACCCTGACGAAGGTCCGCCCGTACCGTTGGCACTTGGCCTCCAGGGTGCGGACGAATTTACCGAGGGAATGGTCATGGACGCTCTTGCCGAGCCTGCCGCGCCGAGTAGCCATGCCCTTCACGTTCAGGTCCTCCACATAGACCGCTTGGCTCTCGCGGACAATGCGGGTGGTCTCCTGCTCGATGAAGTCGCGTCGCCGGTCGGCGATGCGGGCATGGATCTTCGCGACGGCCTGCTTGGCCCTGCGCCGGTTGTTCGATCCTTTCCGCTTACGGGACACGGCCCGCTGGGCCCGCCTGAGTTTTCGCTCCTGGCGGCGGAAGAATTTCGGGGAAGCGATCTTCCGGCCGCGCAGTACGGCGTAGGAGGACAGGCCAAGGTCGATCCCGGTGTCCGTCTCCTCCACGTCCAGCCCGGGCAGAGGCTTGTCGTCCACCTCGACCACGAACGAGGCGAAGTACCGTCCGGACGGGTCCTGGATGACCGTCACCGACGACGGCTTTGAGGGCAGCTTGCGTGACCAGCACACCTCGATGTCGCCGATCTTCGAGAGCCGAAGTTTGCCGCTCCTGGTGACGGAATGGGCGTTCACGGTGAACCGAATCGCCTGCCGGGCGGTCTTCTTCTTCGTCTTCGGCGGACCCATCCTCGGCCCCTTGCGAGTGCCGTTCTTCGAGGCGAAGAAGTTGCTGTACGCGGTCTCCAGGTCGCGCAGCGACTGCTGGAGCACCACGGCGGACACCTCGCCGAGCCAGGCCCGTCCCGGAGTCTTCTTGGCCTCAGTGATAACCCGCTTCGACAACTCGGCCGCCGTCGGGCGGGGCAGACCCTGCGCATGGGCATCACGACGTAGTCGAAGGGCGTCGTTCCACACGACGCGGGCGCACCCGAACGCCCTCGCCAGACTGCCGCGCTGAGAAGCGCTCGGGTACACACGAACGTTGTACCGGAGCTTCATGTCGATCACCGTATGGGCACGGGATCCATCCCTCGCCCCAAAGATCACATCCAATCGAAACTGCACACTCTATGAGCAAACGCGTTCGAAACCCTGCAATCACACGACGGTTCGAATCCTCACTGGCCGCTTGCTTCCTCATCAGAGCCCAGTCCCGCTCGCCGCTTCCAAACCAGCCACAGGCGTACCGGTGCGACACGAGACGCGCTAACTCCCCTCGGAGCAACCGACCGAGGGGAGTTAGCTGACTTACAACTCAGCAGCTCGACTTGCCGGCGTAGATCGCGAGGGCGGTGTTGGAGCCGAGGGTGGCCGTGAACTGCCCGCTGGAGTTCACCGTCACGGTCGCGTTGTTCTGCACATCGCAGTACGTCCCCGCAGGCATCGACGTCTGGTACGTACGGCTCAGCGAACCCGACTCGTGATTGACGGTCACGAAGCCCTTGGCACCCCGCCCGAAGGCGATGGCGTCGCCCCCGTTGTCCCACCAGTTGGTGACGGCCTCACCGCGAGTGGCGTTACGGAATGCGACCATGGACTTGATCTCGGGCCAGTTGTGCTGGCACTTCCAGCCGTCCTGCCAGCAGGCGGTCACGGAGCCGCCGTTGGGCGGGCCCGCGTCCGTGTCGGAGAACTCGTACCCGGAGTTGATATCGGGGGCGCCGTAGGGCCAGGCGAGCATGAAGACGTTGGCCAGGGTGTAATTGGCGCCGTCCTTGTAGTTCAGGGTGCTGCCGTTGCGCTCGGTGTCGTGGTTGTCGACGAAGACACCGGAGACGCCGCTGCTCATGTAGCCCCAGCCCTCGCCGTAGTTCTTCAGGTAGGCGAGGTTCTCGCTGTTGAAGACCCGCTTGAGGTCGTAGGCGTAGCGGAACTCCTGCACGTCGCCGTTGCCCGTGTACTCGGAGGGCTGGACGGCCTCGCCGCTGCCGTGGATGGCCTCCTGCTTCCAGTAGACACCCGGGTTGCTGAGGCGGGACTTGATGTTGGCGAGGTCGGCCGCCGGCATGTGCTTGGCCGCGTCGATGCGGAAGCCGTCGACGCCGTAGCCGAGCAGGGTGTTCATATAACCGGCGATGGTGGCGCGGACGTACTCCTCGCCGGTGTCCAGGTCGGCGAGGCCGACGAGTTCGCAGTGCTGGACGTTGGTGCGGTTGGTGTAGTCGCTGATGGTCGCCGTGCAGTCGTTCATGTCGGCCGAGGAGTACAGGCCGGGGTAGTCGTACTTCGTGTACGACGAGCCGCCGGTGCCGGTGCCGCTGCCCGCGGACATGTGGTTGATGACGGTGTCGACGACGACCTTCACACCCGCGTTGTGGCAGGTGTTGACCATGTTCCGGAAGGCGGTGGCGTCACCGAGGCGGCCGGCGATCTTGTAGCTCACCGGCTGGTACGAGGTCCACCACTGCGAGCCCTGGATGTGCTCCTGGGGCGGGGAGACCTGGACGTAGCCGTAGCCGGCGGGGCCGAGGGTGTTGGTGCACTCCTTGGCGACCGAGGCGAATTTCCACTCGAACATCACCGCGGTGACGTCCTTGGTGCCGGGCGGGGAGGCGGAGGCGGTGCCACCCGGGGCCCACAGCGTCGCGGCCCCCGCTGCGGCGAACGCGGTCAGAGTGGCTGCGAGAGTGGTACGGCGTCGCTTCCTGTGGCGCTCCAGGGGCGCCGAGCGTGTCGATATCACAGGCTGAACTCCTTGCGAGAGCGGCTCAGTTGGGGTCCCCCCTGCACCGCGGCGCGGCTTCGTTGCCGGGCGTGGCGTGAACGTACCGCCATGAAAGGTTTACTGCAAGAGAGTTGAAATTCATAGTAAGTAGTTGCATCCGTAATCTTGACGTGCTCTCCACAACTCCCCCATCCTCACCACCAGTTGGACCACGTCCATGGACGACGAACGCCGACAGGCCTGGCCGGGAAGGGTTGTCGGTCCCTCGCGGCCAGGCCTGTCGGCGTTGGTCACATGGCTAGCTACGTCGTCCACCACACCGTGGTGTCCGACGGGACCTTCGTCTCGCCGTCCGCCTCGGTGATCTCGCCGCTGGTGAGCAGCACGCGGCCGTGGGCCGGCAGGGTCACGGACTCACCGGTGGTGTTGGTGACGCAGACGAACTCGCCGCGACGGAAGGCCAGGACGCCCTCGGGCGCGCGGAGCCACTCCACCGCGTCGCCGGCGCCGAGGTCGGGGTGCTCGCGGCGGGCCGCGAGGGCCGCGCGGTACAGCTCCAGGGTCGAGCCCGCGACGCCGGTCTGCGCCTCCACGCTCAGCTCGGCCCAGGTCGCCGGCTGCGGCAGCCAGCTGCCCCCGCCGCCGAAGCCGTACGACGATCCCTCGCGCGTCCACGGGATCGGCACCCGGCAGCCGTCACGGAAGCCGTCCTGGCCGGCGCCGCGGAAGTACGCCGGGTCCTGGCGCACCTCGTCGGGCAGGTCGACGACGTCCGGGAGGCCGAGCTCCTCGCCCTGGTAGACGTACGCCGAGCCGGGCAGGGCCAGCATCAGCAGGGTCGCCGCGCGCGCCCGGCGCAGGCCGAGTTCCCGGTCGCCGGCGGTGCGGATCTGGGTGCCGAGGCCGGGCGGGTTGGCGAAGCGGGTGGCGTGGCGGGTCACGTCGTGGTTGGACAGGACCCAGGTGGCGGGGGCCCCGACCGGGCGCATCGCGTCCAGGGTGCGGTCGACGACCTTGCGGAGCTCCTCCGCGTCCCAGTCGGTGCCCAGGTACTGGAAGTTGAACGCCTGGTGCAGCTCGTCCGGGCGGACGTAGTTCGCGGTGCGCTCGACGGTCGGCGTCCAGGCTTCCGCGACGAAGATCCGCTCGCCCGAGTACTCGTCGAGGATGACCCGCCACTGGCGGTACACCTCGTGCACGCCGTCCTGGTCGAAGAACGGCATGACATCGTTGCCCAGCAGCTTGAGCTGATCGTGGTCGCCCAGGTCCGGCAGACCCTCGGCCTTCACCAGGCCGTGCGCGACGTCGATTCGGAAGCCGTCGACGCCCATGTCCAGCCAGAAGCGGAGGATGGAGCGGAACTCGTCGCCGACCGCCGGGTGCTCCCAGTTGAAGTCGGGCTGCTCGGGGGCGAAGAGGTGCAGGTACCACTCGCCGGGGGTGCCGTCCGGCTCCGTCACCCGGGTCCAGGCCGGGCCGCCGAAGATGGACTCCCAGTCGTTGGGCGGGAGTTCGCCGCTCTCGCCCTTGCCGGGGCGGAAGTGGTAGCGGTCCCGCAGCGGGGAGCCGGGGCCGTCGGCGAGCGCCCGCTTGAACCACTCGTGCTGGTCCGAGGAGTGGTTGGGCACCAGGTCGACGATGATCCTCAGCCCCAGCCCGTGGGCGTCGCGGATCAGCGCGTCCGCGTCGAGCAGGTTGCCGAACATCGGGTCGACGGCCCGGTAGTCGGCGACGTCGTAGCCGGCGTCGGCCTGCGGGGAGGCGTAGAAGGGGCTGAGCCACACGGCGTCCACGCCGAGGTCGCGCAGGTACGGGAGGCGGGAGCGTACGCCTTCCAGGTCGCCCATGCCGTCGCCGTTGCTGTCGGCGAAGCTGCGCGGGTACACCTGGTAGATCACCGCGTCCCGCCACCAGTCGCTGCGCTTGGCTTTGGCGGGGGTCGGGGCCGGGGCGATGGCGGAGTGCTGCTGGCTCATGGCGTCCTTGATGCGTAACTGGATTCGGGTCACGTATGAATGGTGCTGCTTGCAGGTTTTCGGCGTTTTGCGAAAGTCCGGGGTTCTCCGGCGCACGGATGTGAGGCGGCCGCGGTGACAGCGGGGTCGGATGGCCACCGCGGCCGCCACCCGCGCGCAATCACGCACGGGAGCTCGTCGTCCTCGGGGCGGTCAGCCCTTGGTGCCGCCCGCCGTCAGTCCCGTCACCAGGTTCTTCTGCACGAAGTAGAAGAACGCGGAGACCGGTATGGCGATCAGCACCGCCGTCGCGGCCATGAGGTTGCGCTGAGCGTCATGCTCACTCACGAACGTCTGCAGACCGACCGCGAACGTGTACTTCGTGTCGGACAGCATGAACGTCGAGGCGAACGCGACCTCACCGAAGGCCGTGAGGAAGCTGTAGAACGCGGCGACCGCCAGGCCCGGCTTGGCGAGCGGCAGGATCAGCCGCCCGAACGTGCCGAAGGGGCTCAGCCCGTCGACGCGTCCGGCCTCGTCGATCTCGAACGGGATCGTGTCGAAGTACCCCTTCATCAGCCAGGCACAGTACGGCACGGTCGTCGAGCAGTAGACCAGGATGAGACCGAGGTAGTTGTCGATGAGCTGGAGCTCGGACAGGATCTGGTACATCGGCACCATGAGTACGGCCACCGGGAACATCTGGGTCACCAACAGCACCCACATGAACTTCTTGTAGCCCGGAAAGCGCATCCGCGAGACCGCGTAGCCGGTGGTGGCGGCGATGATGACGCCGATGAGCGTGGTGCCCAGCGTGACGATGAGCGTGCTGCCCAGCCAGTCGAAGAACTTGGTCTCCTGCAGGACGTACGTGTAGTTGTCCAGCGTCATCTTCTTCCAGATGCCGCCGGGGTGCAGGTAGTCGTCCTTGTCCGGGCCGAGGGACAGGAAGAGCAGCCAGGCCACGGGGAAGAGCGCGATCAGGCTCGCCGCGATCAGGATGCCGTGGGAGACGAGGGACGTGGCGCGGCTGTTCTCGCCGCGGCGGCGCGCCTTGCGCGGGGCGGCGGTGGTCACGGAGTCCTGCTTGTTCACCGGGTTCTCAACAGTGGTCGTGCTCATGGGGACTCCTGCCTCAGATCGCGAGCTGCGGATCATTGCGGTTCAGCCAGCGGCGGTAGAAGGAGGTGAAGACGATCAGGATGGCCAGCAGCAGGATGCCGTAGGCCGCCGACTGCGCGAAGTCACGCGGCTGCTGCCCGAAGCCGAGGTAGTAGGCCCAGGTGACAAGGATCTGGGCGTCCGGGGCGGTGTCGCCGAACAGCAGGAAGATGATGGCGAACTGGTTGAAGGTCCAGATGATGCCGAGGAGTACGACGGTGGAGCTGACGGACCGCAGACCCGGCAGGGTGACGTAGCGGAACTGCTGCCACCTGCTGGCGCCGTCCATCTCCGCGGCCTCGTACAGCGAGGAGTCGATGGACTGCAGGCCGCCGAGCAGCGAGAGCATCATGAACGGCACACCGCACCAGGTGTTCACCATGATCGCGGCGAACCGCTGCCAGAAGGTGTCCTCCAGCCACAGCGGCGTCGGCAGGTGCAGCGTCTCCAGGAACGAGTTGATGACGCCGCCGTCGGCGAGCATGAACCGCCAGCCGAACACGGTGACGAAGGTCGGCACGGCCCACGGCAGGATCAGGATCAGCCGGTACAGGGTGCGCCCGCGCAGCTTCTGGTTGAGCAGCAGGGCGAGGCCGAGGCCGATGGTGTAGTGCAGGGTGACGCAGAGCGCGGTCCAGACGATCGTCCAGATGAAGTGCGACCAGAAGCGGTCGTAGGCCGTCTCGCCCCACAGGATGTCGGCGTAGTTGTCGAAGCCGATGAACTTGTACGTCGCCTCGATCTCGTTGACGCCGATGGTGCGCGCGCTGTTGAGGCTGTTGGCGTCGGTGAGGGTCAGATAGAAGCCGTACGCCAGGGGGTAGAGCACGAGGACGCCGAGGACGATCACCACCGGAGCGATCATGGCGTAGGCGTACCAGTGCTTCCGGTAGCCGTGCTTGAGGCGTTGGACCAGCCCGGGGCGCGGCGCGCGGTCACCGCGGCGCTTGCCGGTCGCGCGGTCGATGGCGACTGTCATGGTTCGACAACCTTCGTGGAGATCGACAGATCGAGGGGTGTACGGCGGTACGGCTCAGGGGGGTGTGCGGCGCAGGGGGTGTACGGCGCACAGGCCGGTGGCCGCCGGAACTCTCCCCCCATGATCAGGGAGTTCCGGCGGCCACTCGGGGTCACTTGCTGAAGTCCGGGACCAGCTTGGCGATCGCGGTCTCGGCGGTGCTCAGGCCCTTGTCCAGGGACTCCTTGCCACCGGCGACCTTCAGCAGTTCGGTGTCCACCGGGCCCCACAGGGAGCTGTACTCGGGCAGGGCCGGGCGCGGCTGGGCGGAGGCGAGGACCGTCTGGTAGCCGGCGATGCCCGGGTCGGCCTTGACCTCGGCGGTGTAGGCGTCGTCGCGGGTCGGCAGCGTGGAGTTCTTGAGCGCGATCGTCTCCTGCGCCTTCTGCGACGTCATGAAGTTCACGAACTTCATCGCGGCCTTCTGGTGCGCCTCGTCGGAGCCGGCGTACACGGAGAGGTTGTGGCCGCCGGTCGGGGCGCCCGCCTTGCCGGAGGAGCCGGCCGGGACGGTGGCGATACCGAGGTTGTTCTTGTCCTTGAACGCCGAGCCCTTGTAGAAGTTGGTGATCTCCCACGGGCCCTGCATGATCGCGGCGACCTTGCCGTTGACGAACGCCTCCTGGATGTGGGCGTAGGCGTCGGCGGTGGTGTCGGCCTTGTGCAGGCCCTTGCCGTCGAACAGGCTCAGCCAGGTGCCGTAGCCCTTCTTGGCCTCGGCGCCGGCGACGGTGATCTTCTTGGCGTCGGCGTCGACGGTGTCGGTGCCCTCGCCGTAGAGGAACGTCTGGGCGTAGTAGGCCTGGGTGGAGCCCCAGTAGCCGTCGACGCCGGTCTTGTCCTTGATCTTGGCGGCGGCCTTCTTCAGGTCGTCCCAGGTCTTGGGGGCCTCGACGCCGGCCTTCTTGAACAGGTCCTTGTTGTAGACGAAGGCGAGGGTGTCCGTGGTGAACGGAACGCCGTAGACCTTGCCCTCGTACTTGGCCTGCTCGATCAGGCTGGGCTGGAACTTGGCCTGGTCGGCGAGGGCCTCGGTGCCGTCCAGCGGCGCGAAGAAGCCCTTCTTGGCGAAGGCGGGCGTCCAGCCGACCTCGGAGCGCAGCACGTCCGGGGCACCCTTGGAGCCGGCGGCCGTGTCGAACTTGTTCTGCGCCTGGTCGAACGGGACGTTGACGTACTTGACCTTGACGTCCTTGTTGGCGGCCTCGAACTCCTTGACCAGGGCCTGGTACGTCGGCGCCTCGTTGGTCGCGTTGGAGGTGTCCCACCAGGTGATGGTGACCGGCCCGTCGGCACTGTCGCCGCTGTCACTTCCGCCGCAGGCCGTCGCCGCGAGGGCGAGGGACGCCACCAGCGCGGTGGCCGCTATGCCACGCCGCATGAGATCTCCTTGAGGGTGAAAGCCCGTGTGCTGCAGGGGCGGCCCCGTCTGCCTTTCCCTGCTGTCTTACCGACTGCGCCGTTGCCGCCGCCGGGCGACGTGAACGTAACAGCGTTGAAAGCTCGACGAAAGACCTTGCAGAAAAAAAGTGCAAGAGAACGTCGAAGTTACCGCTGTGTGACCTCCCGGCGACCGCCGTGAGACGCTTCTTTACAGGGGTGGAGCGGTGTGGAGACGGTCTGTGCAAGACTCTGCAAGCTCTTGCCATCACTGTCACGAGGGAGTGCGATGACACAGCAGCCGGGTCGGGGACGGCCAACGGGTCGCCCACGGCGTCCGATTGGTGTGCAAGGCGACATACGGCCGGTACAGTCCAGTGCCGTGACCACACGGCTTGCAGACATCGCTGCTCAGGCGGGGGTGAGCGAAGCGACCGTCAGCCGCGTCCTCAACGGGAAGCCGGGCGTCGCCGCCACCACTCGCCAGTCCGTGCTGGCCGCACTCGACGTGCTCGGCTACGAACGTCCGGTGCGGTTGCGGCAGCGCAGCGAGGGCCTGGTGGGGCTGATCACCCCGGAGCTGGAGAACCCGATATTCCCGGCCCTGGCCCAGGTCATCGGCCAGGCACTGACCAGGCAGGGCTACACCCCGGTGCTGGCCACGCAGACCCCGGGCGGCTCGACGGAGGACGAGCTGACCGAGATGCTCGTCGACCGCGGCGTCGCCGGCATCATCTATGTCTCCGGCCTCCACGCCGACACCACCGCCGACATGCAGCGCTACGAGCGGCTGCGTGCCCAGGGCGTCCCCTTCGTCCTGGTCGACGGCTTCTCCCCCAAGGTCCAGGCACCTTTCATCTCCCCCGACGACCGTGCCGCCATGACGCTCGCGGTCACCCACCTCGCCTCCCTGGGCCACACCCGCATCGGCCTGGCCCTGGGCCCCAAGCGCTTCGTGCCGGTCCAGCGCAAGATCGAGGGGTTCGTCCGCGCGATACAGGACCAGCTGAACCTGCCGGCGAACGTCATAGAGGCCGAGCTGATCCAGCACTCCCTGTACACCCTGGAGGGCGGCCAGGCGGCGGCCACCGCGCTGATCGACCGGAACTGCACCGCGGTCGTCTGCGCCAGCGACATGATGGCGCTGGGCGCGATAAGGGCGGCACGGCAACGCGGCCTGGAGGTCCCGAAGGACATCTCCGTGGTCGGCTTCGACGACTCCCCCCTGATCGCCTTCACCGACCCGCCCCTCACCACGGTCCGCAAGCCGGTCCCGGCGATGGGACAGGCGGCGGTGCGCACGCTGCTGGAGGAGATCGGCGGGACTCCGGCCCCCCACAGCGAGTTCGTGTTCATGCCGGAACTGGTGGTGCGCGGTTCGACTGCTTCGGGGCCTGGGAACAGGAACCACTCCTAGCTCGTCCCCAGGGCGGAGAATCCCCGCACCCGGCCCTGCGTCGGTAGGAGAATGGGGCTGTACGCCCGCCGTAGAACATGCGTCCTGAACCCACCCGAGGGATGATCGGTCGGGGAAGGCTTATCTGGCAGACTCTGTGCCCATGGGTGAGACGACCGTGACGACACTGGAAGGCCGCGAACCGGCCGTTCCGCACCCCGTCACGGCCGAGACGCGTCCCGGCCCCCTGCGCCGACTGCGCACCCCGCGCCGCCCCCGCCTCTGGTTCGAGATCCTGCTGATCGCGGTGAGTTACTGGACGTACTCACTCATCCGCAACGCGGTTCCGGAGCAGAAGGCCGAGGCGCTGCGCAACGCCGACTGGCTCTGGGAGCTGGAACACCATCTCGGCATCGCCGTCGAGGAGTCGATCAACCACACCGTGGACTCGGTGACTTGGCTGATCGTCGGCATGAACTATTACTACGCGACCCTGCACTTCATCGTCACGCTCGCGGTCCTGGTCTGGCTCTACCGCAGCCATCCCGGCCGCTACGCGGCGACCCGCCTGGTCCTCTTCGCGACGACCGGCGTGGCCCTGGTCGGTTACTACCTGTATCCGCTCGCTCCCCCGCGGTTGATGACCAACGGCGGCTTCATCGACACGGTCCTGGTCCACGACACCTGGGGCTCGATGGCCTCGGGCGACCTGAAGAACATGTCGAACCAGTACGCCGCGATGCCGTCCATGCACATCGGCTGGTCCGTCTGGAGCGGCGTGACGATCTTCGCGCTGGCGAGGGTCCCCTGGGTCCGCGTCCTGGGCCTTCTGTACCCGACGGCCACTCTGGTGGTGATCGTCGCGACGGCCAACCACTTCTGGCTGGACGCGGTGGGCGGCCTGCTCTGCCTGGCCTTCGGATACACGGTGGCACGCCTCTGGTACGGAGCGCTCCCGCACGCCCTGCCGCGGCAACCGCGCACGAAGCCGCACCCGCGCACGGCGGGTAGGGGACGTGCCGGGGAGCGTCCGCCCGCAGCGGCGCGCGTCAGCGCCGACCAAGCCCCTCACGAACCGATCCGCCCGACCGAGGACGGACATCCCCCGGCACAGGCCCGCCCCACGACACACGCGTAGGCGCCGAACCGCACCCTCACGCCCCGTAGAACAGCTCCTCCACCACAGCCCGGGCCCTACGCGTGGTACGCCGGTACGCGTCGAGCATGTCCCCCACATGACCGGGCTCGTACCCCAGATACCGCCCCACCGCCGCCACCTCCCGGGCATCGGACGGGAAGGTGTCCCCGGCCCGCCCCCGCACCAGCATCACGGCGTTGCGCACCCGCGTCGCCAGCACCCACGCCTCGTCCAGGACGGCCGCCTCCTCGGCCGGCAGGAGCCCGGCCGCACACGCGGCGGCGAGGGCCTCCCGCGTCCGTGTCGTCCGCAGCCCCGGCTCCGCCCAGCCGTGCTGGAGCTGCAGCAGCTGAACCGTCCACTCGACGTCGGAGAGACCGCCGGGACCGAGCTTGGTGTGCAGCTTGGGATCGGAGCCGCGAGGAAGCCGTTCGGACTCCATGCGGGCCTTCAGCCGACGGATCTCCCGCACTGCGTCCTCCCCCAGCCCCTCGGCGGGGTAGCGCAGGGGGTCGATCAGGTCGATGAAACGCCGCCCCAGTTCCTCGTCACCGGCCACCGTCTCGGCCCGCAGCAGCGCCTGTGACTCCCAGATCAGGGACCACCGGCGGTAGTACGCGTCGTACGAGTTCAGCGTGCGCACCAGCGGCCCCGACTTGCCCTCCGGGCGCAGATCGGCGTCGATCAGCAGCACCGGATCGGCGCTCGGGATCTGCAGCAGCCGGCGCATCTCCGAGACGACCCGGTTCGCGGCCGCCGAGGCCTCCTGGTCGTCGACGCCGTCCCGCGGCTCGTGCACGAAGACGACGTCCGCGTCGCTGCCGTAGCCCAGCTCGTGCCCGCCGAACCGCCCCATGCCGATGATCGCGAACCGGGTGGGCAGTTCGTCGCCCCACCCCTCCCGCACCACCGCACGCAGGGTGCCCGCCAGTGTCGCCGCCGTCAGGTCGGACACCGCCGCCCCGACGCGGTCCACCAGGGCACCCTGGTCGGCCTCGGCCGGCTTGGTCTCGGTGCCGTAGGAGTCGATGATGTCCGCGGCGGCCGTACGGAACAGCTCGCGGCGGCGCACCCCGCGGGCCGCCGTGACCGCCTGCGCGGCGTCGTCCGCGCGGCCCACCGCGGCGAGGATCTCCTGCTCCAGGTGGCCGCGCGAGCGCGGCTCCAGACCGGAACCGCCGTCGCCGTCACCGAGCAGGGCCACCGCCTCCGGCGCCCGCATCAGCAGGTCGGGGGCGAGGCGGCCGGCCGACAGGACGCGGGCGAGGTTCTCGGCGGCGGCGCCCTCGTCCCGCAACAGCCGCAGATACCAAGGGGTCTTGCCGAGCGCGTCCGACACCTTGCGGAAGTTCAGCAGGCCCGCGTCCGGCTCCGCCGAGTCCGCGAACCAGCCCAACAGGACCGGCAGCAGGGTGCGTTGGATGGCCGCCTTGCGGGTGACGCCGGAGGCCAGCGCCTCCAGATGCCGCAGCGCGGAGGCGGGGTCGGCGTACCCGAGCGCGATCAGCCGCTCGCGCGCCGCCCCGGCGCTCAACCGGGCCTCGCCCGGGGCGAGTTGGGCGACGGCGTCGAGCAGCGGGCGGTAGAAGAGCTTCTCGTGCAGACGCCGTACGACACTCGCGTGCCGTTTCCACTCGCGGTTCAGCTCGGCGACCGGGTCGACGCGCAGGCCGAGCGAGCGGCCGATGCGGCGCAGGTCGGCCTCGTCCTCGGGCACCAGGTGCGTGCGGCGCAGGCGGTAGAGCTGGATGCGGTGCTCCATCGAGCGCAGGAAGCGGTAGGCGTCGTCGAGCTGGGCGGCGTCGGCACGGCCGACGTAGCCGCCCGCCGCGAGCGCCTGCAGCGCGTCCAGCGTGGTGCCGCTGCGCAGGGACGCGTCGTCCCGGCCGTGCACCAGCTGCAGCAGCTGTACGGCGAACTCGACGTCCCTGAGCCCGCCCGGGCCGAGCTTGAGCTGGCGGTCCACCTCGGCCACGGGGATGTTCTCGACGACCCGGCGGCGCATCTTCTGCACGTCGGCGACGAAGTTGTCCCGCTCGGCGGCCTTCCAGACCAGCGGTTCCAGCGCGGCGACGTACTCCTCGCCCAGCTCGATGTCGCCCGCGACCGGGCGCGCCTTCAGCAGCGCCTGGAACTCCCAGGTCTTGGCCCAGCGCTGGTAGTAGGCGAGGTGGCTGCTGAGGGTGCGCACCAGCGGACCGTTGCGGCCCTCGGGCCGCAGATTGGCGTCCACGGGCCAGATGGACCCCTCGACGGTCGTCTCGGAGCAGATCCGCATCATGTGCGAGGCGAGCCTGGTGGCCGACCGCACCGCCTTGCCCTCGTCCGCGCCGTCCACGGCCTCGCCGACGAAGATGACGTCGACGTCGGAGACGTAGTTCAGCTCGTGACCCCCGCACTTGCCCATCGCGATCACCGCGAGCCGGCACAGCGCGGCGTCCTCCGGCGCGGCGGCGCGGGCGATGGCGAGCGCGGCGCGCAGGGTCGCGGTGGCGAGGTCGGCGAGCTCGGCGGCGGTCTGGGCCACGTCGGTGGTGCCGCACACGTCGCGGGCGGCGATGGACAGCAGACAGCGCCGGTAGGCGACGCGCAGGGACACCGGGTCGGTGGCCTCGGCGAGGCCGAGCTCGAACTCCTCCACCTCCGGGTGCAGGTCCCGCGGCTCGTACATGACCAGCGCCTGCCAGTCGTCGGCGTGCCTGGCGAGGTGGTCGGCGAGCGCGGAGGAGGCGCCGAGCACACCGAGCAGCCGGTCGCGCAGGGGCTTGGCCGCTATCACCGTGTCCACCAGTTGCCGCTGGGCGACGGGGTCGGGCTGCGCTTCGAGGAGCCGGACGAGACCGTGCAGGGCGAGGTCCGGGTCGGCGGTGGCGCCGAGGGCCTCCAGGAGGACCGGGTCGTTTCTGATCGGTGCGAGCTCGGCGCTCTCCAGGAGCCGCTCGGCGGCCGACGGGTCGGTGAATCCGTGCCGCAGCAGCCGCGTGAAGGTACTGCTCCTGCGCCCCGGCGCCGTCATGGTCGGCCTCCCGTTCCGATCAGGTTCGTACGCGCCCGATCAAGGTCGTACGCGGACGAGCCTAACCGGAGTACCTGGGAGTGGCGCCGATGAGTTCCGGCGGCCCGCGCGGTCAGCCTTGTGCGACGACATGTCTGGAGGGCGTCCCGATGACCGACAAGCAACCGCAGACCCGGCTGGATGCGCGCTACAGCGACGAGAGGGCCACGGCGACCGACTGGGCCGAGGCCGAGAAGCTGCTGGCCGGGGCCGAGCTGTTCTGGATCTCGACGGTACGGCCGGACGGGCGGCCGCACGTCACCCCGCTGCCGGCGGTCTGGTCGCAGGGGGCGCTGCACTTCTGCACCGGCCCGCAGGAGCGCAAGGCGCGGAACCTGGCGCTGAACCCGCACGTCGTCCTGACGACCGGCACGAACACCTGGGACAAGGGGTACGACCTCGTGGTCGAGGGCGAGGCGGTGCGGGTCACCGACGACGGCCGACTACGCGAACTGGCCGCGGAGTGGGAGGCGAAGTACGGCAGCTTCTGGCATTTCGAGGTGGACAACGGCCGCTTCCGGCACGGGCCGGGGCACGCCTATGTCTTTTCGGTGGCGCCGGGCACCGTTTTCGGCTTCGGTAAGGGGGAGCCGTTCAGCCAGACCCGCTGGCGATTCACCATGGAGGACTAGCGATGGACTTCACCCTCGAAGTGATCCCGCTGCCCGTGAGCGACATCGACCGGGCCCGCGACTTCTACCGGGACAAGGTCGGCTTCCACGTCGACATCGACCAGGAGGTCATGCCGGGCATGCGCATCGTCCAGCTGACGCCTCCGGGCTCGGGCTGCTCGATCGCCCTCGGCGACAGCATCTGGGACATGACCAAGGGCGAAACCGTACCCGAGCCCGGTTCCTACCAGGGCCTGCAACTCTGCGTCGCCGACATCAAGGCGGCCCGGGCGGAACTGGTGGAACGGGGCCTGGAGGTCTCGGAGCCGGTCCAGTACGCCCCGGACGACGGCGCGACGTTCATGTACTTCAAGGACCCGGACGGCAACGGCTGGTCGATCCAGGAGTACCGGCGCCGGGTGACGGAGCCGCTGCACCAACTGCTGGCGGAGCAGGCGGACAAGCGACCGCGGTAACGCGGCCGAGGGGCGTGGGAGGGGACCCCGCGCCCCGATCCGCTGTCGGACGCCGCGGGTGGCCACATCGGCCCGCGGCGGCAGCGGGCACGCAAGAGCCGCGGCGCATGTACACCGCGGCGCTGGTCGAGTCGGTCACTTGTCGAAGCCGCCGGGAGCGTTCCCTCCGGGGTTCTGGGTCTCGAGCCCGCCGCCCTTGCACTCCGGCTGCCGGCCGGCCGGGAGGTCAGCGGGGCCGACGGCTCATCGCCGTCGGCCCGCACACCCGTCGGGAGCCCCTACAGCACCGGCAGGTTCTTCCGCAGCTCGAACGCGGTCACCTCGGAGCGGTACTCGTGCCACTCCGCGCGCTTGTTGCGCAGGAAGAAGTCGAAGACGTGCTCGCCCAGCGTCTCGGCGACCAGGTCGCTGCGCTCCATCAGCGTCAGCGCCTCGCCGAGGTTCTGCGGCAGCGGCTCGATGCCCATCGCGCGGCGCTCGGCGTCCGAGAGGGCCCACACGTCGTCCTCGGCGCCGGGCGGGAGCTCGTAGCCCTCCTCGATGCCCTTGAGGCCTGCGGCCAGCAGCATCGCGTAGGCCAGGTACGGGTTCGCGCCCGAGTCCAGCGACCGGACCTCGACGCGCGCGGAGCCCGTCTTGCCGGGCTTGTACATCGGGACACGGACCAGGGCGGAGCGGTTGTTGTGGCCCCAGCAGATGTACGAGGGGGCCTCGCCGCCGGCGCCGGCGGTGCGCTCGGAGCCGCCCCAGATGCGCTTGTAGGAGTTCACCCACTGGTTGGTGACGGCCGCGATCTCCGCGGCGTGCTTCAGCAGGCCCGCGATGAAGGAGCGGCCGACCTTGGAGAGCTGGTACTCGGCGCCGGACTCGTAGAACGCGTTGCGGTCGCCCTCGAAGAGGGACAGGTGGGTGTGCATGCCCGAGCCCGGGTGCTCGGAGAACGGCTTCGGCATGAAGGTCGCCTGGACCCCCTGCTCCAGCGCCACCTGCTTCATGACCAGGCGGAACGTCATGATGTTGTCCGCCGTGGACAGCGCGTCGGCGTAGCGCAGGTCGATCTCCTGCTGGCCCGGCGCGCCCTCGTGGTGGGAGAACTCGACCGAGATGCCCATCGACTCCAGCATGGTGATCGCCTGGCGGCGGAAGTCCATGCCGATGTTCTGCGGGGTGTGGTCGAAGTAGCCGGAGTTGTCGGCGGGGGTCGGGCGAGAGCCGTCGAGGGGGCGGTCCTTCAGCAGGAAGAACTCGATCTCGGGGTGGGTGTAGAAGGTGAAGCCCAGGTCGGAGGTGCGGGCCAGGGCGCGCTTGAGGACGTAGCGCGGGTCCGCGAAGGACGGTGAGCCGTCCGGCATGAGGATGTCGCAGAACATCCGGGCCGTGCCGGGCGCCTCGGCGCGCCAGGGCAGGATCTGGAACGTCGACGGGTCCGGCTTGGCGATCATGTCGGACTCGTATACGCGGGCGAAGCCCTCGATCGCCGAGCCGTCGAAGCCGATGCCCTCGTCGAAGGCCTGCTCCAACTCGGCCGGGGCCACGGCCACGGACTTGAGGAAGCCCAGCACGTCCGTGAACCACAGCCGTACGAACCGGATGTCGCGCTCCTCCAACGTCCGGAGCACGAACTCCTGCTGCTTGTCCATCTTCCGCTTCCCCATCCTTGCTGGTCAGGCCGCCTGTCTCCGGTACCGCAGGAGGCGGTCGGGCACCTGAGCATCACACCACAACACCATTTCAGGCGCGTTGCGCACCTTGATCGCCGGAGCGACCTCGGACTGAACGCCCGGCATACGGCAGGTGTCCTGCCGCGGCACGCGGTGAAGTGCTCTTCCGCCCATCTTGCCTGCTCGGACCGACATCCGTAATGCCCGGCCCCTTATGACCCACCCAAGACCCACCCCGCTTTAATTTGCATCCCAGATGCAAGTTTTAATGAAGGCGGGCGGTCACCCTCGCACCGCCCCGTCGACCCTGAGGAGAACCGATGCTGTCCGAACAGTCCGCCGCCACCGTCCGTGCCACCCTCCCCGCGGTCGGCGCAGCCCTCGCCGAGATCACCGAGCGCTTCTACGCCGGGCTGTTCGCCGCCCGCCCCGAGCTGCTGCGCGACCTGTTCAACCGCGGCAACCAGGCGGCCGGCACCCAGCGGCAGGCCCTGGCGGGGTCGATCGCCGCCTTCGCGACGTACCTCCTGGACCACCCCGAGGAGCGGCCGGACGCGATGCTGGGCCGCATCGCTCACAAGCACGCCTCCCTGGGCGTCACGGCGGAGCAGTACGCCCTCGTCCACGAGCACCTCTTCGCCGCCATCGCCGACGTGCTCGGCGAGGCCGTCACGCCCGAGGTCGCGGCCGCCTGGGACGAGGTCTACTGGCTGATGGCGAACGCGCTCATCGCCATCGAGAAGCGGCTGTACGCGGAGCGCGGCGGGAGCGAGTGGCGGGAGTGGGAGGTCGTCGGACGCGTCGAGGAGACCGCCGACGTCGCCACCTTCCGGCTGCGCCCGGCCGACGGCCGCCCGGCGCCCGGCTTCCGGGCCGGGCAGTACGTCTCCGTCCAGGTCGAACTGGCGGACGGGGCCCGGCAGACACGCCAGTACAGCCTGTCCGCCGCGCCCGGATCGCCGGTGCGCCAGATCAGCGTGAAGCGGGTGCGCGGCGGCGCCGCCGCGCCCGACGGCGAGGTCTCCAACCACCTCCACGCGCGCGTGCGGGTCGGCGATCGCCTGCGCCTTTCGGCGGCGTACGGCGATCTCGTACTCGCCGGCACCGAGGCCCCGCTGCTGCTCGCCTCCGCCGGCATCGGCGTGACCCCGATGGTCGCGATGCTGGGTGAGCTCGCGGACGCCGGGCACGAGGGCCGGGTGATCGTCGTGCACGGCGACCGCTCCCCCGCCGAGCACGCCCTGCGCGCCGACCACGAGGTGTACGCCGAGAAGCTCGCGGACGCCTCGGCGCACTTCTGGTACGAGACGGACGCCGACGGCTCCCACGGCACCGGGCTGGTCGACCTGACCGACCTCGCTGTACCGCGGGGCACGCGCGCGTACCTGTGCGGTCCGCTGCCCTTCATGCGGGCGGTGCGGGCGCAGTTGATCGAGCAGGGCGTGGCGCCCGCCGACATCCACTACGAGGTGTTCGGGCCGGACCTCTGGCTGGGGCAGGAGGGCTGAGGCCCGTGCGGGGCTAGGTCGCGCGGCCGATCTGCAGGAGCAGCGGGCCGGTGGGGTCCGCGGTCACGTCGGCCACCGTCAGCGGGTCCAGCGAGGCGAAGAAGGCCTCCTGGGCCCGCCGCAGCGCGCCCCGCAGCCGGCACCCGGAGTGCAGCGGGCAGGGGTTGTCGCCCTCGCACTCGACGACGTCGCCGTCCCCCTCGAAGGCGCGCACGATCGCGCCGACCGACGCGGTACGGCCCTTGTCGCTGAGCGAGAGCCCGCCGCCGCGGCCCCGGCGGGCGTCGACCAGGCCCATGTGCTGAAGCTCGGCGACGACCTTGGCGGCGTGCGTGTAGGGCACCTCCATGTCCGCCGCGACCTCGCGGGTCGTCGGCGTGGCGTCGCCCAGGACGGCGAGCCGCATCAGGAGCCGCAGTGCCAGGTCGGTGGAGCGCAACAACCGCATGAACTGCAGCGTAGATAATGCGCATCCCCGGTTCAAAATATCCGGCGAGAATATCCGGCGATCGAAGCGACCGGTCAGATGGCCGGACGGGCCCCGGTCCCCATCCGGCCTTTCCGGCCTTTCCGGCTGACCGCACTACTGGAGGTCACACCTCCCCCATTACGATCAGCGAACCCGACCGTCCCACCCCTCCCAGAAGGGCACGCCTCATGGGCTCCGCCAAGAACAAGAGCAGCGCCGCGCGCAAAGCGCGAATAGAGGAGATGCGGCGCGCCGAGCAGGCCCGTGAGCGGCGCAACCGCATCCTCACCATCGGGGCCAGCCTGGTGGTCGTCGCCGGTCTCGTCGTCGGCGGTGTCGTCCTCATCCAGTCGCAGTCCGAGGAGAAGGCACAGGCGGACAAGACGCCCGGGAAGTTCGTCACCGGCAAGGACGGCGTGAAGACCTGGAACAAGACCTTGACCCAGACCCACGTGAAGACCGGCGTGACGTACCCGATGGAGCCCCCGGTCGGCGGCGACCACCACGCGGCCTGGATGAACTGCAACGGCGACGTCTACACCAAGGAACTCAAGAACGAGAACGCCGTGCACTCGCTGGAGCACGGCGCGGTGTGGGTGACGTACACCAGCAAGGCCTCCAAGGCCGATGTCGCCGCGCTGGCGGAGAAGGTCAAGAAGACGCCGTACTCGCTGATGAGCCCGGACGAGAAGCAGAAGGACCCGATCATGCTCAGCGCATGGGGGCACCAGCGCACGGTGACGAGCGCGAGCGACCCGAACGTCGACAAGTTCTTCGAGACGTACGTCCAGGGTGAGCAGACGCCCGAGAAGGGCGCGGTCTGCACGGGCGGTCTGACGGAGTGAAACAGCACGTCGGATGGATAGCGGGGACCGCGGCGGCCGTGCTGGTCGCGGCCGGCGCGGTCACCTACGCGGTTGCCGACGGCGACGGCGGCGCGGGCAGCACCCCGAGCCGCGACTCGGCGGACGCCGGGTTCGCCCGGGACATGGCGGTACATCACCAGCAGGCCGTGGAGATGTCGTTCATCGTGCGCGACCGCACGAAGGACGAGGAAGTGCGGCGGCTCGCGTACGACATCGCACAGACGCAGGCCAACCAGCGCGGCATGATGCTGGGCTGGCTGGATCTGTGGAAGCTGCCGAAGGTGTCCTCGGACGCGCCGATGACCTGGATGGGCATGGGCGACATGGCCTCCGGCGAGGACGGCGCGCTGATGCCGGGCATGGCGACCAACACGGAGATGAAGAAGCTCGCGAGCCTCAGCGGCAAGCAGGCGGAGATCTTCTATCTGCAGTTGATGACGGACCATCACAAGGGCGGCATCCACATGGCCGAGGGCTGCGTCGACAAGTGCACGGTCGATGTGGAGAAGGGCCTCGCCCAGGGCATGGTGAACGGGCAGGAGTCGGAGATCGCCCTGATGAAGGACATGCTGGCGGACCGGGGCGCGAAGCCGCGCCCGTAGCCGTCCGGCCGCGCCCGCAGGGCCTGCCGGCCCTGCCGGTCCTTCGGTCCTGTCGGGCCGTCGAAATGGCCTTGTCATCAGGTTGGTTGGGACCTTCTTGGGCCTGGCATTCCCCCCCCGCGTGAACGGTTCGTCGCGAGAGTGGCCACCGGCCCGCGTACGCCGCGGGCAACCCTGGCTGGGACACGCTCGTCGGCACTAGGCCCGCGTGGGCCACGGCCAGGGCGGACCGCGGCGCTGCCTCGGACGGCGCCCAGGTCGCCGTACGCGTCTACCTCGCGGGCCGGGACGCGCCGGCCTCGCCGCCCTACGCGGAGGCCGTGTCCGACCGGGCTCGGGCGGTTACGTGGAGTCGTACCGCCGCTGACCGGCACCTTAGGGAAACGGGGCGCCCCGCCGACGGGGGAAGATCGGCGGGGCGCTTTGGTGCCGCAGTGGTTCAGGGGGGGCGGATCCCCACCGGGATCAGTGGACGGAGTGCTCCTCCAGCGGGAACGTTCCGCCGACGACGTCCTCCGCGAACGCCTTCGCCGCGTTGCCCATGACCTCGCGGAGGTTGGCGTACTGCTTGACGAACTTGGGGACGCGGCCGCCGGTCAGGCCCAGCATGTCCGTCCAGACCAGCACCTGCGCGTCGGTCTGGGAACCGGCGCCGATACCGACCGTCGGGATGTGCAGCGTGCGCGTCACCTCGGCCGCCAGCTCCGCCGGCACCAGCTCCAGGACGACCGCGAACGCGCCCGCGTCCTGGACCGCCTTCGCGTCCCGCAGCAGCTGCGCGGCCGCCTCCTCGCCGCGGCCCTGGACGCGGTAGCCCATGGCGTTGACGGACTGCGGGGTCAGGCCGATGTGGGCCATCACCGGGATGCCGGACTCGACCAGCAGCCGGATCTGGTCGTACGACCGCTCCCCGCCCTCCAGCTTGACCGCGCCGACCCCGGCCTCCTTGACCATCCGGGTCGCCGAGCGCAGCGCCTGCACCGGGCCCTCCTGGTAGGAGCCGAAGGGCAGGTCGCCGACGATCAGGGCGCGTGACGTGCCGCGTACGACGGCCGCCGACAGCATGGTCATCTCGTCGAGGGTGACGGGCACGGTGGTGTCGTACCCGAGGTGACAGTTGCCCGCGGAGTCGCCGACGAGCATGACCGGGATACCGGCCTCGTCGAACACGGACGCGGTCATCGCGTCGTACGCGGTGAGCATGGGCCACTTCTCGCCCCGCTCCTTGGCGAGCGCGATGTCGCGGACGGTGATACGGCGTGTGCCCTTCCCCCCGTACAGCGCCTTGCTGCCGTCGGAGGGCTTCGCCTGAGGCGTCTGGGCAGCCGAAAGCTGCGTCATTGCAACGGCTCCTTCATGTCATCTCGAGGCGCCCTGACGGCGTCCCCGGATCCCCTCCATGGTGGCACTTCGTGCCGAGCAGAACCAGGCCCCCCTGTGTGAGTTCCGCCCCCGGCTCCGCCGCGCCCCGGATCCGCGTAAGGTCTCGGCAAAAATTTACGATACGAGACGGTGCCGTATCGAAAATCTCCTACGCTCGACGCCATGACTTCTCCCGCCTCTGACACCGGCCCCCGGATACCGGAGGCCGTGCACCGGCGCCGCTGGGCCATCCTCGGCGTGCTGATGCTCAGCCTGCTGATCGTCGTCCTCGACAACTCGATCCTGAACGTCGCCATCAAGACCATCTCGACTCCGGCGCCGACGGGCCTGGGCGCCACCCAGAGCGAGCTGGAGTGGGCGATCAACTCCTACACGCTCGTCTTCGCGGGCCTGCTGTTCAGCGCCGGTCTCCTCGGTGACCGGCTGGGCCGCAAGAAGGTGCTGCTCGGCGGGCTGGCCGTGTTCGGCATCGGTTCCGCCCTCGCCGCGTTCTCCGGCTCGCCCGGCGAGCTCATCGCCTTCCGCGCGGTGATGGGCCTCGGCGCCGCCTTCGTCATGCCGGCCACGCTCGCCGTCCTGATGAACGTCTTCGAGCGCGACGAGCAGCCCAAGGCCATCGGCATCTGGGCGGGCGGCGTCGGGCTCGCCATCGCGATCGGGCCGATCACCGGCGGCCTGCTCCTCGACCACTTCTGGTGGGGCTCGGTCTTCCTCATCAACGTGCCGATCGTGCTGATCGCGGTCGCGCTGATGGTGTGGCTGGTCCCGGACTCGCGGGATCCGAACCCCGGCCGCATCGACCCCGTCGGCGTCGTGCTGTCCGTGGTCGGCCTGGTCCTGCTGGTCTACGGCATCATCAAGGGCGGCCAGCTCGCCGACTTCACGGACGTGACGGTCCTCGCGACGATCGCCGCCGGTCTCGCCGTCCTCGTCGGCTTCGTCGTGTTCGAGAAGCGCAGCGACCATCCGTCCATCGACGTCACGTACTTCAGGAACAAGGTCTTCTCGGCCGCGATCGGCGTCATCGCGCTGGTCTTCTTCGCCCTCATGGGCGTGACCTTCTTCTCGGTCTTCTACACCCAGAGCGTGCGCGGCTACTCGCCGTTGGAGACCGGCCTGCTGATGCTGCCGCTCGCCGCCGCCCAGATGCTCTTCGCGCCGCGCGCCCGGCTCGTCGTCGACCGGTTCGGCAACCGGGCCACCACCACCGGCGCCATGCTGCTCATCGCGGCCACCCTGACCGCCTTCGCCACGTTCGAGGCGGACACGCCGATCTGGATCCTGGAGGTGGTGTTCTTCCTCATGGGCGCCGCGATGGCGCACATCATGACACCGCTCAGCGTCGTCATCATGCAGGCCCTGCCCCGCGAGAAGGCCGGCTCCGCCTCCGCGCTCAGCAACACCTTCCGGCAGGTCGGCGGCGCCCTCGGCATCGCCGTCCTGGGCTCGGTCATGTCGGCCACCTACCGGGGCGGCATCGAGGACCGGCTCACGGTGCTGCCGGAGGGCGTGCGGCACACGGCGGGCGAGTCCATCGAAGCCACGCTGGGCGTCGCGGACCGGCTCGGGCAGCGGGGCGAGGCCCTCGTCGGCCCGGCCCACGACGCCTTCCTGCACTCCATGCACGTCACGGCGCTGTGGGGAGCGGGCGTCGCGGTGCTCGGCGCGGTGGTCGTGGCGCTGTTCCTGCCGGGGCGGCCGACGGCGCCTCAGGAGGGGGGGGCGCCACGGGAGTTGGCCGCCGCGGAGTAGGACACGCACCGGGCCGGCCGGACACCCGCCGGGCCGAAAGGACACGCTCCGGACCGCGCCTCGTACCCGCAGCCGTCGTACACCAGGGAGAATCAGCACAGCCCACGGAAAGGACCGAGTTCGAGTGAGCCTCGCCGACAGCCACCCCCGGCAGGACGGCCCCGGCAGGGGCCGCCCCCGCAGCGAGGCCGTGGAGCGGTCCATCATGGAGGGCGTTCTGAAGCTGCTGGAGGAGGGCGTGCCGCTCGCGGAGCTGTCCATCGAGCGCATCGCCCGTACCGCCGGCGTCGGCAAGGCCACCATCTACCGCCGCTGGAGCGGCAAGGAGGCGCTCTTCGTCGACGTCGTGCGGGCCGCCGAACCCCCGGACCCCGAACTGCCCGGCACCTCGGTGCGCGACGATCTCGTGGCGCTCATGGAGCAGTTGCGCCGGCGCGGCCTGATGACCCGCTCGCCGGTGCTCCTGCACAACGTCATCGCCCAGATGAAGAGCAGCCCGAAGATCTGGGACGCCTATCACGCGAACGTCGTCGAGCCGCGGCGCAGGAAGCAGCACGCGATCCTGCGCCGCGCCCAGGAGAACGGCGAACTGCGCACGGACATCGACGTCGACGTGATGAACGACATGATCTTCGGCCCGATGCTGGTGCGTGCCGTCATGCGCCCGGACGCCGACCTTCCGGAAGGGCTGGCGGAGCAGATGGTCGACGCCGTGCTCGAAGGTCTACGGCCCGTCAGTTCACGCACCCCGTAGATCGCATGTGCGCGTTTCGTCACAGAGCGCGCTTTCCCCCGCCGCGACCGGAACTCGCGAAGGGGACTTGTACGTCCTCGCCCCCGTACGGCCGTCATGAGAACGGCAGGAACGGAGCCGATCATCCCCTAGGGTTTCTTTGGGCGCGGGGGGACGACGGTGTGCACGGCAGGTAGTGAGGCGACGGTATGGCGCAGCAGGCGTACGTGACGGATACGGACAGCGGCGGCTCGGGGCCCGAGCGCCGGGAATCCGGGCCCCGACGCCTGATGAACCGCCTGCGCAAGAGCCGTCTCGGCGCCGGCCTGCTGAGCGGCGACCGGGGCGTCTGGCGGCGCGGCATCGTGCTGGCCGCCCTCGCGGTGATCCTCGCCCTGGTGATGCTGCTGCACGCGCAGATCCCGAACACGATCGGCAACCTCGGCAGCCTGACCGAGACGTTCCTGCCCTGGCTGGGCCTGTTCGTCCCGGTGCTGCTCCTGCTGGCCCTGGTCCGCAGGTCCGCGACCGCGCTGATCACCGTGCTGATCCCGGCGCTGGTGTGGCTGAACCTCTTCGGCGGCCAGCTCACCGACAAGACCGGCACCGGCGGCGACCTGACGGTGGCCACGCACAACGTCAACGCCGACAACACCGACCCGTCCGGCACCGCCCGGGACGTGGCATCGTCCGGCGCGGACGTGGTCGCCCTGGAGGAGCTGACGGCCACGGCGGTCCCGACGTACGAGAACGCGCTGGCGTCGACGTACAAGTACCACTCGGTGCAGGGCACGGTCGGGCTGTGGAGCAAGTACCCGCTGAGCGGCGTCAAGCCCGTCGACATCAAGCTGGGCTGGATCCGTGCGATGCGGGCCACGGTGACCACGCCGTCCGGGCAGGTCGCGGTGTACGTCGCCCACCTGCCGTCGGTGCGGGTCAAGGTGGAGGCCGGGTTCACCGCCCGGCAGCGTGACAAGAGCGCCGACGCGCTGGGCGAGGCCATCGCCGACGAGCCGCTCGAGCGGGTCGTCCTGCTCGGCGACCTGAACGGCACGATGAACGACCGCGCGCTCAACGCCGTGACCGCGCAGATGCGCTCCACCCAGGGCGCCTCGGGCAGCGGGATGGGGTTCAGCTGGCCGGCGTCGTTCCCGATGGCGCGGATCGACCAGATCATGGTGCGGGGCGTCGAGCCGGAGAGCTCGTGGACGCTGCCGGAGACGGGGAGCGACCACCTTCCGGTGGCTGCTCGTGTGAAGGTCGACACGTCCTCGTAACCGGACGGAATACCGGGCCTGAGAGCCTTTGTTCCGAAGCTGAACATAAACTTCGTACGGAACTCCGCTCTCTCCCCGGAAAGGCACGGCTGCTTTCATGCCCCTGGCCCTGCTCGCCCTCGCCGTCGGCGCCTTCGGCATCGGCACCACCGAGTTCGTGATGATGGGCCTGCTGCCCGAAGTCGCCGACGACCTGCACATATCCATCCCCGCCGCCGGACACCTGGTGTCGGCCTACGCGCTCGGCGTCGTGATCGGCGCCCCGCTGCTGGCGGCCGTCACAGCGCGGATGCCCCGCCGTACGGTCCTGATCGGGCTGATGGCGCTGTTCGTGGCGGGCAACGCGGCGTCCGCCCTCGCGCCGGACAACTCCTGGCTGCTCGTGGCCCGCTTCGTGAGCGGCCTGCCGCACGGTGCCTTCTTCGGCGTCGGCGCGGTGGTCGCGACGAGCATGGTCGCGCCGGAGCGCAAGGCCCGGTCGGTGTCCCTGATGTTCCTCGGCCTGACCGTCGCCAACATCGCGGGCGTGCCGGTCGCCACCCTCATGGGGCAGCACCTGGGATGGCGGGCGACCTTCCTGGGCGTCAGCGCGATCGGCCTGGCCGCGATCGCCTCGCTCGTGCTGCTGATCCCGCACGACCGGGTGCCGGCGCCGTCCGCCGGGCTGCGCGGTGAGCTGGCCGCGCTGAAGTCCCTGCCGGTGTGGCTGGCCCTCGGTACGACGGTCGCGGGCTTCGGCGCGCTCTTCGCCGCGTACAGCTACATCACGCCGATGCTGACCGACTCCGCCGGATACGCCGACGCCAGCGTGACGCTGCTGCTCGCGCTGTTCGGCGTGGGCGCGACCATCGGCAACCTGCTGGGCGGGCGGCTGGCGGACCACGCGATGCGCAGGACGCTGTTCGGCGGCCTGTTCTCCCTGGCCGCGGTCCTGGCGCTGTTCCCGCTCCTGATGTCCACGGCGTGGAGCGCGGCCCTCGCGGTCGCCCTGCTCGGCATGGCGGCGTTCGTGACCGGCACCCCGCTGAACCTGATGGTGATGGAGAAGGCCTCCTCGGCCCCGTCCCTGGCCTCCTCGGCCAACCAGGCCGCCTTCAACCTCGCCAACGCGGGCGGCGCCTGGATCGGCGGCCTCGCCCTCGCCGCCGGCTTCGGCGCGACGTCTCCGGCGCTCGCCGGGGCGGCGCTGGCCGTGCTCGGGCTGGCGGTCGCGGGTGCCGCGTACGCGGTGGACCGGCGCCGGGCTGCCGCCGCTCCGCGGGCCGGGCGCGAGCGGGTGGTCGCCGGGCATGTCCCGCAGCAGGTGGAGACGGTTGGGCACTGAGTTCCACGAGCCCTACGACTGCCGAGGGGGCGTCCGGTGATCACCGGGCGCCCCCTCGGCGTACGCCGCGCCACCGTCGCGCCGCTGACGCGCTGTCGGTGGCCTGTCGGCGCTGTCGGTGATCTGTCGGTCGTTTGTCGGTGGCCGCTGACACCGTCGTGCACATGACGCGAATCGACAAGAACCCCGACGGCGTGAGCAGCGCCGTGACCGTGCGGGGGTTGGTCAAGCACTACGGCGAGACCAAGGCTCTGGACGGTGTCGACCTCACGGTGCGCGAGGGCACCGTCATGGGTGTGCTCGGGCCGAACGGTGCCGGGAAGACCACCCTGGTGCGGATCCTGTCCACGCTCCTGGCACCGGACGCCGGGCAGGCCACCGTCGCCGGGTACGACGTCCTCAGGCAGCCTCGGCAACTGCGCCGGGTGATCGGGCTGACCGGGCAGTACGCCTCCGTCGACGAGAAGCTCCCCGGCTGGGAGAACCTGTATCTCATCGGGCGGCTGCTCGACCTGCCCCGCAAGGAGGCACGCACGCGTGCCGACGAGCTGCTGGAGCGCTTCTCGCTGACCGAGGCGGCCAAGCGCCCGGCCGGCACGTACTCCGGCGGTATGCGGCGGCGGCTCGACCTCGCCGCCTCCATGATCGGGCGGCCCGAGGTGCTGTTCCTCGACGAGCCGACCACGGGACTCGACCCGCGGACCCGCAACGAGGTGTGGGCCGAGGTCAAGGCCATGGTCGGGGACGGGGTGACCGTGCTGCTGACCACCCAGTACATGGAGGAGGCCGAGCAGCTCGCCTCCGAGCTGACGGTCGTCGACCGGGGCAAGGTCATCGCGGGCGGCGGCATCGAGGAGCTCAAGGCCAAGGTCGGCGGGCGGACCCTGCGGGTGCGGCCGACCGATGCCCTGCAGTTGCGCCCGCTCGCCGGGTACCTGGACGAGCTCGGCATCACCGGCCTCGCCACCACCACCGTGGACACCGAGACCGGCACCCTGCTCGTCCCGATCCTCAGCGACGAGCAGCTCACCGCCATCATCGGCGCCATCACCGCGCGCGGCGTCACGCTCGCCTCCATCACCACCGAACTGCCCAGCCTGGACGAGGTGTTCCTGTCCCTCACCGGCCACCGCGCCAGTGCCCCGCAGGACGCCGTGCCCGCCGACGACCGCGAGGAGGTCGCCGTATGAGCGCCACCACCACCGCCACGCCCACCACCGGCGACGTCCGCATACCGCTGCGGGCACATCTGCGGCACACCGGTGCGCTCGTGCGCCGCAACCTCCTGTGGATCCGGCAGGACCCGGAGTCGATGTTCGACGCCATCCTGATGCCGATCGTCTTCACGCTGCTGTTCGTGTACGTCTTCGGCGGCTCCATCGGGCAGGCGCTCGGCGGCGACCAGCACGCCTACGTGCAGTACGTGGTGCCCGGCATGATGGCCATGATGGGCATGAGCATGGCCATGTCGGTCGGGACCGGGTTCAACCAGGACTTCAACACCGGCGTCATGGACCGCTTCCGGTCGCTGCCGATCGGGCGGGGCTCGGTGCTCTTCGCCAAGATCGCGGTGGAACTGCTGCGGATGATGATCGCGACCACGATCATGCTGATCGTCGGTGTCCTGGTCGGCTTCGACATCACCGACTGGGGCGGGCTGCTGGCCGCCGTGGCGCTGGCCGCGCTGTTCGGCTCGGCGCTGATGTGGGTGTTCCTCACCCTCGGCGTGGTGCTGAAGAACGCGCAGTCCGTGCAGGGGCTGGGCTTCCTGGTGCTGATGCCGCTCCAGTTCGGCTCGTCGATCTTCGCGCCGACCGACTCGATGCCGGGCTGGCTGCAGTCCTTCACCGACGTCAACCCGCTGTCCTCGCTCGCGGACGCCGCGCGCGGGCTGATGGTGGGCGGCAACGGCCCGATCGCGCACGACGTGTGGGTGACGGTCGGCTGGTCGGTGGGGCTCACGGCGGTGATGGCGCCGATCGCAATCCACAAGTTCCGCACCAAGAGCTGACTCCCCGGTGCCTTGAAGGCCTCGGGGACCCCAGCCGTCGGCGCCGGTCACACGAGGGCGGCGGCCTCCACGGAGGAGAGGCCGCCGCCTTCGGCGTACGCCGCCTCGTACGCGGCGTCGCCGAGCGCCGCGCGCGTGCCCGCCACCGCCCGCTCGTACACCTCGCGCTCCTGGGACGACGGGACGTGCCGGGGCGGCAGCAGCGCGTCCGCGGCGCCGAGGCAGCGGGCGGCGTCGTGGGCCCGGCTGCCGCCGTCCACGCGGGCGAGGGCGTACGCGGCGGTGGTCAGATACCCCGAGCGCATCTGTGGGGCGATGGCCTGGGACAGCGGGTCCTCGGCGCGTTCCAGCGCCCCTCTGATCCGCTCCAGGGACTCCGGATAGCGCCCGTCGGCCGCGTCCAGCCAGGCCTCCGCACCGAGGATGAAGGCGTCGAAGACGATGAAGTGGGCGATCTTGAACTGCTCGCGCAGCAGCCGCAGTTGCTCACGCGCCTCGGGAACACGGCCGGTCATGCCGAGCCGGCCGGCCAGGATCAGCCGGGCGAAGGGCATCGACTGGTCGTGCGGGCCGCCCGCCTGGTCGAGGACCTCGCGCAGCAAGCGCTCTCCCCGCTCGGCCTCGCCCGCCTCGATGAGGACACTGGCGAGCCGGGCCTTGAGCACACCCGTGTGACCGCGGGCGCCGAGGTGTGCGGCGCTTTCGAGCGCCGCCTCGTAGTCGGCGGCGGCCATCCGGTACTCGCCCCTGCGCTCATGTGCCTCGGCGCGTGCGGCGAGCGCCTCCGCGGTGCCCCACAGATCGCCGAGGCGGCGGTAGATGGCCAGCGACTCGTCGGCGTCGCGGGTGGCGTCGCCCGACCACTCGGTGCGGTTGGCGAGCAGATTGGCCCGCATCTGCAGATTGGCGGCGAGGTCCCACTCGTATCCGGGCACGCCCCGGCAGGTGTCGACGGCTGCGTCGATGATCGTCCGCACCCGTTCCAGATCCCCGGTGAGCAGGACGGCGTAGAACCACAGGGAGCCGGGGAACCGGCACCCCTGCGGGAGTCCGGGCCGGTACGTCCCGCCGACAGCGCGCAGTTTCCGCTGCCCCTCGGGCGACTGCCAGGCCTCCAACTCGGTGTCCATACAGGCGAGATGGACCAGGTGGACGCCGCGCCGGGCCTCCGCGAGGACCTCGCCGGTCCAGGGCGGCGGCGTGGTGATGCAGCGCTCCCACATCGGGGCGGCGGGCCGGACGGGCTCGCTGAAGGGGTCGGGGCCGAGGTCCTGGATCTCCCGGGCCCAGTTGCGGGCGACGACGCGCTGGTCGCGCATCAGCCAGTACCAGGCCATCGAGAGCACCAGGCACATCGCCTCCTGCTCGTCGCGCACGGCCACGGCGTGGTGCAGGGCGGCGCGGATGTTCTCGCTCTCGCGCTCGAGCCGGCGGATGGCGGCGAGTTGTCCGGCGCCGCGCAGCGAAGGCTCGCCGGTGCGGGCGAGTTCGCGGTAGTACGTCAGATGCGCGCGCTCGACCTCCGCCCGCCCGCCGGTCTCGTCGAGCCGTTCGGCGGCGTACTCGGCGACGGTCTCCAGCAGCCGGTAGCGCATCTCCCCGTCCCCCGAAGGGGCCGCCACCACGAGGGACTTGTCGACGAGCGAGCCGAGCGCCTCCAGCGCGCCGGGTCCGCACACGGCCTCGGCGGCGGCGAGCTCGCATCCGCCGGCGAACACGGACAGGCCCCGCAGCACGTCCCGTTCGTCCTCGTCCAGCAGCTCCCAGGACCAGTCGACGACCGCGCGGAGGGTCTGCTGGCGGGGCAGGACGGTACGGCTGCCGGAGGTGAGCAGACGGAAGCGGTCGTCGAGCCGGTCAGCGATCTGACGCGGCGTCAGCACGCGGAGCCGGGCGGCCGCGAGCTCGATGGCGAGGGGAAGGCCGTCGAGGCGGCGGCAGATCTCGGCGCACGCCGCGGCGGTCTCCTCGTCGGTGTCGGTCCGGAACCCGGGCCTGGCCGCGGCTCCCCGGTCGGCGAGCAGCCGCAGCGCGACCGGCTCGGGCAGCGGGTCGACAGGGCGCAGCAACTCCCCCGGTACGCCGAGGGGTTCACGGCTCGTGGCGAGCACCGTCAGCGCCGGGCAGCGCTCCAGCAGCTCCTCCACGAGGCGGGCGGCGGCCTCGACCACATGCTCGCAGTTGTCGAGGATGAGCAGCATGCGGCGCTTGCCGCAGTGCTCGGCGAGCCGCTCGACGGGGTCGTCGTGCCGGTCGGACCCGGCCCGCATGGCCTCGGCACCGGCGCCGTACAGCACGGTCTCCCGTGCGCCGACGGCGGTGAGCACGGCCTCCGGCACGGCCTGCGGGTCGTCGACGGGCGCGAGCTCGGCCAGCCACACCCCGTCCGGGGCGGCGTCCCGCCCGCTCTCGGCGGCCTCCTGCGACAGCCGTGTCTTCCCGGCGCCGCCGGGGCCCAGCAGGGTCACCAGACGGGCGGCGGTCAGGTCGCCGCGGATGGCGTCGATGTCCGCTTCCCGGCCGACGAAGGAGGTGAGGCGGGCCCGGAGGTTGCCGGTGGGCGGGGCGGGCGCGGTGCCGGGACGCGTACCCGCGGCGCGGGCCTGGGCAGGGGGTTCGCCGGGGCCGGTCCGGGAGTCGAGGGAGTGGAGTGGGCCGGGTGCGGCATCGGCTGCGGCCGCGGTGCGGGCACGGGGGGCGGAAGGGGCACCGGAACCGTCCGGGGAACCGGGGACAGGCGCCCCGCTCTGATCGGCCGGGGCGCGAGGATCGGGGGCGGCGGGAACGGCGGGGTGGGTCGACGTGCGGGGTGCGCCCGCGCCGGAACCGCTCGGCCAACGCCGAACTCCCGGGCCTGCACCGGGCGCCGGGCGGGACGTATCGGCACCTTCGCCGGGCGCCCTGCCGGACGTGCCCGTGCCCGTGTCGCTCGGCGCAGCTGGCGTGCCGGCGCCCCAGCCCGCACCTGCGCCCCCCGGCATGCCGGACGCCCCCGCCCCGCCGCCCGCGAACCTCGGAGGACGTCCCTCCACGTCGGCAGCACCGTCCACCCCGGCCCCACGCCCGTCACGGGAGCCCCGCCGCGCACCCGGGGCGAATCGCCCCCCGTCGCGCGCACCCTGCCCCGCACCACCCCCGTCCGTATCCGCCCCCGACCGGAGCAACTCCCCGTGCAGCGCGCGAAGTTCCCGCCCCGGGTCGGAGCCGAGCCGGTCGGCCAGCAGTCGTCGTACGGCGTCGTAGGCGGCCAGCGCCTCCGCCGTGCGGCCCGCGTCGCGCAGGGCGCGCAGGCGCAGGGCCTGGAGGGGTTCGTCCAGGGGGTGGGTGTCGCACAGGGCCGTGAGTTCGGGCAGGGCGTGCTCGGCGTGGCCGAGGGCGAGGGCGGCGGTGTGGCGGGCGCGCAGGGCGTCGAGGCGCCGGGTCTCCTGGCGGGCCGCCTCGGCGGTGCGGTCGGGGAGGTCGGCGAGGGCGGGGCCGTGCCACAGGGCGAGGGCGTCGTCGAGGGCGACGGCGGCCTTGGCCAGGTCGCCGTCGGCCAACGCGCGCGTGCCCTCACCCGCGAGGCGCTCGAAGCGGTACAGGTCGATGTCCTCGGGCGCGGCGGCGAGGCGGTACCCGCCCTCGGCCGAGACCACCGCGTCCGCGCCCAGCGCCCGCCGCAGCCGGCCGACGAGCGCCTGCAGCGCGCCCGACGCGTCGGCGGGCGGATCCCCGTCCCACACCTCCTCGACCAGCCGGCTCACGGGCACGGCACGCCCGCCCCGCAACGCCAGCACGGTCAGCAGGGCACGCAACCGCGCCCCGCCCACCGGAACAGGGGTGCCGTCGGGGCGGAGAGCCTGGGTGGTGCCGAGGATGCGGTAGCGCACGGGGTCCATTGTCTCTGGTCGGATCGGGGACGGTCACAGGGTTCAGTGGCGCGGCGCGCGAGGGCGGGTGGAGCCGTTTCGGCGCGGCGCGCCAGGGGTGTACGGCCGTCTCAGCGCGGCGCGCGAGGGGGCGGGCGCGGGCTTCAGCGCGGTTCCCGGACGGTGCTCAGGGTCTCCAGCAGGTCCGCGAGGGCGGCCGGCGGCAGGCCCGTCACCTCCCTGCCCGGTGCGGTGTGCGGGATGCCCCGGGCCTCGCGCAGCGCATGGGACAGCCACGAGTCCGTGCCCGGCACCTCCAGGGTCACGATCACGCCCACGCCGGCGTCCCCGAACCACTTCGGGCACTCCCACACCGGCCTCAGCGACCGTTCCCCGGGGACCGGTTCGCGCGTGGGCGAACCCGGCGCCGTCTCGGCCCAGCCCTGGGTGACGACCTGGATCGCGCGGACCCACCCCCGGGTGTCCGGCAGGTCGGCGCCGGTGTGGCACTCGACCGTGAGCAGGCCGACCAGACGGATCCGGTCGCCCGGCGCCACCTCGCCCAGGTCCTCCTGAGGGACGAGGGCGACCGGCTCCTGGTGCAGGGCGACCGTCAGGCCGTTGTCGTCCCGGGCCACCCGGACCGCGCCTCCCTTCGCCGGCAGGTCCTCCACCGGACCGGCGATCTTGGTGAGCTGGTCGTGCCAGCGGCCGCCCAGTTTGCCGTCGGCGTCGCTCATGAGCAGCGGCCAGCTCACCTCGTCGCCCACCTTGAACGGCGTACCGCAGCACTCCATCTGCCAGTCGTCGTAGAACACATGCCAAAGCCCCATGCCCCCACCCTCCCCGGAACCAAGGCCCCACCGCGAGACGTTTTCCCCGTACGCCCGGTACGGTCGGGCAGTCCCCCCGCGGTCCCCGCGCGGGTACGAGACTTCAGGGAGCCCCATGACCACCGCCCTCACCCGCCGCAGCGACCGGCGGATCAGCCCCGTCTTCGTGGGGATCCTGGCCGTCACGGCGGTGACCGGCTGGGCCACCTGGACGGGGTTCGCCGAACAGCCCGGCCTGGCCGTGTTCCTGTTCGTGACGGCCGCCTGGATCGTGTCCCTGTGTCTGCACGAGTACGCACACGCGCGTACGGCCCTGCACAGCGGCGACATCTCGGTCGGGGCGAAGGGCTATCTCACGCTCAACCCGCTGAAGTACACGCACGCGCTGCTCAGCATCGTGCTGCCGGTCATCTTCGTGATCATGGGCGGCATCGGACTTCCCGGCGGTGCGGTCTTCATCGAGCGCGGGCGGATCCGGGGCCGCTGGCGGCACAGTCTGATCTCGGCGGCGGGGCCGCTGACCAACGTCCTCTTCGCCGTGGTCTGCACCGCCCCGTTCTGGCTGGACGCCCTCGACGGCGTCCCGCGGGACTTCCGGTTCGCGCTCGCCTTCCTCGCCCTGCTCCAGGTCACGGCCGCGATCCTGAACTTCCTGCCGGTCCCGGGTCTGGACGGCTACGGCGTGCTCGAGCCCTGGCTGTCGCAGAAGGTCAAGCGCCAGGTGGAGCCGTTCGCCCCGTTCGGCCTGCTGTTCGTGTTCGCGCTGCTGTGGGTGCCGGAGATCAACGGCGTGTTCTTCGACATGGTCGACGCCGCCCTGCGCGGCCTCGGGATCAGCGACTTCGAGACGTACTGCGGCTACGACCTGTTCCGCTTCTGGCGGGACTCGAACGAGCTCTGCACGATGGGCTCGTGACCCCGGTCAGCCGGTGGCGGAGTCCCGCCGGGCGTCCCTGGCGGTCTTGACGTAGTACCAGGTCATGTTCGACGACAGCCCCGCCAGCAGCACCCACACGATCCCCAGCAGGCTGCCCTGGACGAAGGAGACCACGGCCGCGGCCACGGCGAGCAGACAGACAATCAGGGCGTACACACCAAGGCGGGGCATCTCAGTCGGCTCCTTCGGGGGACACTGCTACGGAACCAGTGTCCCCCATCCCCTCATACGTCCGTGACGCGGAGCCCGGCGTGTGCCTTGTACCGCCGGTTCACCGAGATCAGGTTCGCGACCAGCGACTCCACCTGGTGGGCGTTGCGCAGCCGCCCCGCGAAGATGCCGCGCATGCCCGGGATACGGCCGGCCAGTGCCTGGACGATCTCGACGTCCGCCCGCACCTCGCCGAGGACCATCACATCGGTGTCGATCTCGTCGATCTCCGGGTCCTGCAGCAGCACCGCCGACAGATGGTGGAAGGCCGCCGTGACCCGCGAGTCCGGCAGCAGGGCGGCGGCCTGCTCGGCGGCGCTGCCCTCCTCCGGCTTGAGCGCGTAGGCGCCCTTCTTGTCGAAGCCGAGCGGGTTGACGCAGTCGACGACCAGCTTGCCGGCCAGCTCCTCGCGCAGGGACTCGAGCGTCTTGCCGTGGCCGTCCCACGGCACGGCGACGATCACGATGTCGCTGCGCCGCGCGCACTCGGCGTTGTCGGCGCCCTCGACACCGTGCCCGAGCTCCTCGGCGGCTGCCTGGGCGCGCTCGGCGGCCCGCGAGCCGATGATCACCTTCTGGCCCGCCCTGCCGAGCCGGTAGGCGAGGCCCTTGCCCTGCGGCCCGGTCCCGCCGAGCACGCCGACGACGAGCCCGGAGACGTCGGGGAGGTCCCAGGGGTCCTTGGCCGGGGCCTTCGCGGGGGCGTCGGTGGGCTGCTGTGCACTGTCGGTAGAGGTCATGGGTGGACTTTACGTCCGCCCCGGCCGCCCCGTCGGCTCAGGTGAGCCGGCTCACGGGCACCCGCCGGAAGGCGATGCTCTCGTACGGGCCGAAGTCGCCGGTCTCGTAGAGGAGTCCGACCGTGCCGGCGTCGATCCGTACGAGATCCGAGTACGCGGCGGGCAGCCCGTCCACCGTGTACGCGGACCGCCAGGTGACGCCGCCGTCGGTGGAGGCGCGGATGGTCATCAGGGCCCGGGCGGCCGGGTCGGCGGGGCCGGAGAAGAGCAGGACGTCGGGGTCGCGGAGCTGGAGCACGCTGCCCTCGCAGATGGGGGCGACGAGGCCGGCCTGCGGGCGGAAGGGTCTCACCAGCGTCTCCCCGCCGTCCTCGGAGTACGCGTCGGCGCGGTTGCCCGGGGACGGGGAGTCGTTGCGGGTGTTGAAGTAGACGCGGCCGTCGGGGAGTTCGGCGGCCGTGGTCTCGTTGACGTTGATGTAGCCGTCGGTGTTCTCGTCGACGTAGCCGATGCGCCAGGTGGCACCCCGGTCGTCGCTGAGCAGGCAGTGGCCGCTGTTGTACCTGGGCTCGGTGCCGATGTCGGCGCCGGTGGGCGGGATCGTGTGGTTGGCGGGGACGACGACCCGGCCGGTGCTCAGCTGGATCGCGTGGCCGGGCGTGGTGGCGTACCACCGCCACCCGGGCCGCTTCACCTGCGCGGTGATCTCCTTCGAGCTCGACCAGGTGACGCCGTCGTCGTCGCTGTACCGCACCCAGATCCGGCGGCCGTCGGCGTCGCTCACCTCGCCGCGCAGGATCCCGGCCTCGGTGGCGTGGGCGTGGTTGCGGATGTAGACGAGCAGGATGCGGCCGGTGTCGAGGACGACGGGGGCCGGGTTGCCGGCGAGGTGCCAGTTGTTGTCGGCGGCCACCTGGAGGGGACCCCAGGTGCGGCCGCCGTCCGTCGACCGCCTCAGCACGATGTCGATCTGCCCGTGGTCGGCGGCGGACTCGACGCGGCCCTCGCAGAAGGCGAGGAGGGTGCCGGCGGAGGTGGTGACGACGGCCGGGATACGGAAGCTCGCGTAGCCCTCGTGACGGGCGCGGAAGGGGACACTGGTCTCTGTCATGGCGGGCTCCTCGGATGGCCGGTCGCCGCGGCTCGGTCGCCGGTGGTGGCGGCCGGGCCCGGGCCGGGGCACGGACGGTTGTGCGGGGTGGGGCACGGACGGTTGTGCGGGGTAACGGATCCGTCTGCCCAAGTCGGGCGAATTCGTGGTGAACTCCGGGTCACGAGTGGTCGGTTGCGGCAGGATGCGGTCGTATGGACGCCGTACGTGTCGCGTTGCTGCGTGAAGTGCTCGCCGGGACCGAGTGGTTGGGCGAGACACGGCGCTTCGCGGGGGCGCTGCGGGCGTCGGCGGTGGCGCACGGGGGCGGGCTGCTGCTGGTCGGCACGCGGGAGTACGAGCCGTGGCATCTGGCGGCCCATCTGGTGGACGAGGCCGCGTGGTCGGGGACGCCGGAGCTGGCCCCGACTCTCGTACGGCATGACGCGCGCGCCTCGGATCCGGCGCATCTGGCGGTCGGCCTCGGCCGGTTGGCGGCGGCGCGGCGCGGGGAGACGCTGCTGGTGGTGTCGCCGACAGGGCCCGGGGCGCCGCTGCTGGAAGGGGTGCACGACGCCCGCCGGGCCGGGGCGACGGTGCTGGCGCTCGGCGCCGACGAGGGCGAGCTGACGGCCATGGCGCACGAGACGCTGGCCGTCCCCGAGGCCTCCGAGCTGGACCTGGACACCGTGCAGCACCTGGTGAGCGCGGCCGCCGGCGAGAACGCGCTGCCCCCTCCGAGAGGGCGCCGCCGCTTCCGTGACCGCCTGTCCCGCCTGGCGGAGTCACTGACGGCACCGCCACCTGCGCGCTGGTGACCGGTCGCCCACCTTTCCCTCCCGGGCCCGCAAAACCGTTTGCCTCCACCACGGCACCGCCCGAGCATGACCCCTCGTGACCGCCGACTCCCCCACACCTCCCTCCCGGCTCCGGGCCGTACTCCCCGACCTCGCCCCCTGGCACGCCTCCGCCGAATTCCGCAAGCTGTGGCTGGCCGGGCTGATCTCCTCCTTCGGCAGCTTCCTGACGTTCGTCGCGCTGCCCGTGCAGATCAAGGAGCTCACCGGGTCGGTGGCGGCGGTCGGGGCGATCGGGGCCGTGGAACTGGTGCCGTTGATCGTGTTCGGGCTGTACGGGGGCGCGCTCGCCGACGCGCTCGACAAGCGCAAGCTGATCCTGTGGACGGAGGCCGGGCAGGCGGTGCTGAGCGCTGCGCTGCTGGTCAACGCGCTGCTGCCGAGCCCCGCCGTGTGGCCGCTGTTCGCCGTCGCCGCCCTGTCCTCCGCGCTCGTCTCGGTCCAGCGCCCCGCCCTGGACGCCCTGGGGCCCCGGATCGTGGCCCACGACCACCTCCCGGCCGCCGCCTCGCTGAACGCGCTGCGCTGGCAGGTCGGCGGGGTCGCGGGCCCGGCGCTGGCGGGCGTGGTCGTCGCGTACGCCGGGCTCGGCTGGGCATACGGCGCGGACCTGCTGACCTTCGTCGCCTCCGTCCTGCTCACCCTCGGCATCGCCCCCTCCCCCGCCTCCCACGCGGCCGCGAAGCCGTCCCTCAAGGCCATCGCCGAGGGCGCCCGGTACGCCTGGAGCCGCAAGGAACTCCTCGGCACGTACGTCATCGACATCGCGGCGATGCTCTTCGCGATGCCGCTCGCCGTACTGCCGTTCCTCGCCGACGAGTTGAACGCCCCGTGGTCGCTCGGCCTGATGTACGCCGCCGTGCCGGCCGGGGCGATGCTGGTGAGCCTGACCAGCGGCTGGACCTCACGGGTGCACCGGCACGGGCGGGTCGTGGTCCTGGCGGCGGCGCTGTGGGGCCTGGCGATCGCGGCCGCCGGTGTCTCCCGCGACGTCTGGCTGGTGCTGCTGTTCCTGACCCTCGGCGGCGCCGCCGACATGGTGAGCGGGATCTTCCGCGGGGTGATGTGGAACCAGACGATCCCGGACGAGCTGCGCGGCCGGCTCGCCGGGATCGAGCTGCTGTCGTACTCGGTCGGCCCCCAGCTCGGCCAGACCTACGTGGGCGGCGTCGCCGCCTGGAAGGGCGTCAGGACGTCCGTCTGGTCGGGCGGGCTGCTGTGCGTGGGCGCGGTGGGGCTGCTGGCGCTGTGCCTGCCGAAGCTGATGTCGTACGACGCGCGCACGAACGAGCACGCGGTACGGCTGCGGGAGCAGCGGGCGGCGGCAGCGGCGGGCGTACCCGCGCCGTCGCCGACACCGGCGGAGAGTTGATCAGTCGTCGTCCGCCGGACCCGTCGGGGCGTCGTGCCACCGGGGGTCGTTCTCCCATTCCAGGTTGCGCTCGCGCGCGAGGTCCATCGCCTGCTGGGCCTCTTGCCTGCTGGTGTACGGCCCGAAGCGGTCCTTGGCCGGGCACTCCGGCCCTTCCTCGACCTTCTTGTGGACGAGGCAGTAGTACCACTCCCCAGGCTTCCCGACCGTGCGCTTCTTGAACAAGGCCATGACCGGCTCCTCTCGCCACCGACATGTTCCCCCATGCCCGCTGGTTAGACTCGCTTGCATGTCTGGCCAGTCGCTGCTCGTCCCAGGGGAGCTGTCCCCCACCCGTTCCGTGCCCGGAAACATCCGCCGCCCCGAGTACGTCGGCAAGCCCGCGCCGACGCCGTACACGGGGCCGGAGGTGCAGACTCCGGAGACCGTCGAGGCGATGCGCGTCGCCGGCCGTATCGCCGCGCGCGCGATGGCCGAGGCGGCGAAGCTGATCGCGCCCGGCGTCACGACGGACGAGCTGGACAAGGTGGCGCACGAGTACATGTGCGACCACGGCGCCTACCCCTCCACGCTCGGCTACCGCAACTTCCCCAAGTCCCTGTGCACGAGCGTCAACGAGGTGATCTGCCACGGGATCCCCGACTCCACAGTCCTGCGCGACGGCGACATCATCAACCTCGACGTGACGGCGTACATCGGCGGGGTGCACGGCGACAACAACGCCACGTACCTGGTGGGTGACGTCGACGAGGAGAGCCGCCTGCTGGTGGAGCGCACCCGTGAGTCGCTGAACCGCGCGATCAAGGCGGTCAAGCCGGGCCGCCAGATCAATGTCATCGGCCGCGTGATCGAGTCGTACGCCAAGCGCTTCGGCTACGGGGTGGTCCGCGACTTCACCGGCCACGGAATCAACTCGTCGTTCCACTCGGGCCTGATCATCCCGCACTACGACAGCCCGCACGCGACGACGGTCATCCAGCCCGGCATGACCTTCACGATCGAGCCGATGCTGACGCTCGGGACGCACGAGTACGACATGTGGGACGACGGCTGGACGGTCGTCACGAAGGACCGCAAGCGCACGGCTCAGTTCGAGCACACGCTGGTGGTGACGGAGACGGGCACGGAGATCCTGACGCTGCCCTGATCACCGGTTCACGGATCACCGGTCACCGATCACAAAGCCCGCCCTGTCAGGGCGGGCTTTCTCTTGTACGCTTTTACCGACAGGGTGTCGGCAAGCTATTGACTTAGGTAAGCCTTACCTTAGAGGATGTGCCCCATGGAGTCCTTCTCGACACTCATCCGCACCGCGTCCCATGAACAGCACGTGGAGGCCGAGACCTCGACGTTCATGAGCGACCTGCTCGGCGGACGGCTCGGCGTCGACGCGTACGCGCGCTACACCGAGCAGCTGTGGTTCGTGTACGAGGCGCTGGAGACCGGCACCGAGCAGCTGGCGTCGGACCCGGTGGCGGGCCCGTTCATCCAGCCCGAGCTGTTCCGGCTGGCGTCACTGGAGCGGGACCTGGCGCACCTTCGGGGCCCGGACTGGCGGTCGGGCGTCTCGGCACTGCCGGCCACCCGCGCCTACGCGGACCGGGTACGGGAGTGCGCCCGCGACTGGCCGGCCGGCTACATCGCCCACCATTACACCCGCTACCTCGGCGACCTCTCCGGCGGCCAGATCATCCGCGACAAGGCGGAGAAGACCTGGGGTTTCACCCGCAAGGGGGACGGCGTCCGCTTCTACGTCTTCGAGGAGATCGCCAACCCGGCGGCGTTCAAGCGGGGTTACCGCGAACTGCTGGACGGGGTGCGCGCGGACGACCTGGAGAAGCAGCGGGTCGTGGCGGAGTGCAAGAAGGCGTTCGCCCTGAACACGGCGGTGTTCAGGGCGTTGGGCGAGGAGTTTCCGCTGAGCGCCTGAGGCTCAGCGCTCCAGGACCACCCGGCCGCCGAGTTCGACCCAGTCCCCGGGCTGGGGCGCGGTGAGCAGCTGGGAACCGGCGCCCTGGGTGATGTTGAGCGCCCGGCCGAGCCGGTGGGTGAGCTGGATGGCCGCGGCGCCGGTCGCCTCGTCCTCCTCGACGCCGTCACCCCGGCCGGGGAAGCCGCGGGCCCGGACCCGTCCGGCGGCCTCGTCCTCCCAGGCCCAGGCGTAGATCCACTCCCCTGGTGGCGGTACGTCCAGGTCGTCGACCTCAGCCGCAGTCGCGTACTGCCGCAGGGTGCGCGGCGGGGCCCACTCCGCCCGCGCCTCGATCCAGCTGAACTCCCCGTCCAGCCGGGTGCCCACCACGCCGGCGGGTGTGACCAGCTCGGGGACGTCGAGGAGCCAGGCCGCGCCGACGCAGGGGTAGCCGGCGAAGGGGAGTCGTACGGAGGGCGTGTAGATGTCGATGACGCCGCGCTCGGGGTCGTCCACGAACACGGTCTCGCTGAACCCGAGCTTGCCGGCGAACGCCTGCCGGTCCGCCCGGTCGGGCATGACGGAGCCCTCGCGGACGACGCCGAGTTCGTTGCCGTATCCGCCCTTGGGGCCGCAGAAGACGCGGAGGACGTCGTAGTCAGTCACGGGGGCATTGAAACATCTGAGGCTTGGCGCCCACGGCAAGGTCGTCCCAGGCGGGGGCCCCGCCGGGCAGCGACCAGGAGTCGGTGGGCGAGGTGTCGTACGGAAGCGATGCGAGGGCGTCGGCGTGGCCGCGTTCCAGAGCGACTCGTTGATGCATGAGGTTCGGATGAGGCGCGCGGGAGTCCAAACGCTCCATGCGCTGCTCGTGCGCCGCCGTGATCTCGTCGGCCTCCCGCCGCCACCGCTCCTCGTCCGCCACTTTCCTCAGTTCCACGCCCACCGGCTCGGCCCCTTCCGCCAGCGCGGCCACGGCGCGGTCGTGGCCGTCGAGGATCAGCCAGCCGTCGAGGAACGTCACCCACCACAGGAGTACCGGGGCGAGTGTGCCGTCGCGCGCGTGCTTGCGGTACGCCTTCACGCGCGGGGCGTCCGGCGCCGAGAGACGGCGCAGGGGCAGCACTCCGTGCCAGCCGCCTCCGCAGTACAGCTCCAGGCTCCCGCCCGGCCAGTCCCGGACGAAGTCCTCGGTCCAGATGCCCGGTGCGAAAGAGGCCCGGCGGGAGACGAGCCAGCGGCCGTCGTACAGAGGGCTGTCCTCCGCCTCCTCCAGCCAACGCGCGTACTGGTGCGTCCAGTCGGTCCGGTCGCGCATCGCGCCCGAGCGCAGCGGCGGGAGGGGCGAGCGATGGCCGTCGAGTCGGTGCATCGCCAGGTCCTTGCAGCAGCCCGTACCGTCCGCGCGACCCAGCAGCAGCGGACGCTCCCCCTGGCGCAGCAGCAACCGGCCCGCGTCCGCCGTCTCGAAGCGGAGTGGAGGCGGAGCCGACCGGCCCGACACGGCCAGGACCAGTCCGCCGCCCGGGGCGAACTCCCTGGTCCCCCTGGTCGCGTTCACGGGGCCAGTCTGATGACCCACAGCCGCCTTCCGCAAAGAGATTGCCACCACGAGCAAAGGTAAGGCTAACCTAAGCTCTGCCAGCCGACTGGGCTGCGGCCGAGCCACTACGGCAGTGACCGAAAGGAACGGACAACGGCATGACCGTACTGGAGAAGGCCGCGCCCGAGGCGGTGCCCCAAGTGCCGCCCCGCAGACGGCACACCACCGCCTGGCTGCTGACCGTCGGTATGAGCGTCGCCCTCCTCGTCCTGGTCCCGGTCGCCGCCGGGATCGGCGCCTATCCGGTCCCGGTCGGGGATGTCCTCGCCTCCGTGCAGCACAAAGTCGGGCTCGGTGGCGGCGAGTTGGACCGGGTCGCCGAGTCGGTGCTGTGGAACGTCCGCTTCCCGCGGATCGCGCTCGCGTTGCTCATCGGGGCGTCGCTCGGCTGCGCCGGCGCGCTGATGCAGGGGGTGTTCGGCAACCCGCTGGCCGAACCCGGCGTCATCGGCGTCTCGTCGGGCGCGGCGGTCGGCGCGGTGGCCGCGATCTCGCTCGGGCTGACCTTCCTCGGCAACTGGACCCTGCCCGCGATGGCGTTCGTCGCCGGGCTCGGCACCGTGCTGCTGGTGTACGTGATGTCTCGCTCGGGGGGCCGCACGGAGGTCGTGACCCTGATCCTCATGGGCATCGCGGTCAACGCCTTCGCCGGGGCGCTCATCGGCCTGTTCCTCTTCCTCGCGGACACCGCCGCCATCAACCAGATCACCTTCTGGCAGCTCGGCTCCCTCGCCCAGTCCACCTGGCCCAAGGTGACGGCCGTCCTGCCCTGCGCGGTCCTGGGGCTGGCGGTGGCGCCGCTGTACGCGCGCCGCCTGGACCTGCTCGCCCTCGGCGACCGGCCCGCCCGGCATCTGGGGGTGGACGTGGAGCGGATGCGGGTCGCGCTGATCCTGGTCGTCGCGCTGCTCACGGCGGCCGCGGTGAGCGTCTCCGGCGTCATCGGGTTCATCGGCCTGGTCGTGCCACACCTGTTGCGCATGGCCGCGGGGCCGCGGCATCGGTTTCTCATTCCGGGCAGTGCGCTGGGTGGGGCGGTGGTGTTGCTGGCGGCGGATCTCGCCGCGCGGACCATTGCGGCGCCGGCGGAGCTGCCGCTGGGCGTTCTCACGGCCCTGCTGGGCAGCCCGTTCTTCTTCTGGCTGCTGCGTCGGACCCGGCGGCGACAAGGGGGGTGGGCCTAGGCCCTGTCGTTTGGATCAGGCCGGCTGTGAGGGGCAGTGCCTTCCGGCCGACCCGAGCGGGGTCTGGTGCGTGCAGCTGCAAGGCGGAGGAGGGAGTCGACGCGGAGCGTCGGCGAGTGACGACAACGCGGCAGATGCGCGTGCCAGACCCCGCGACGCCGGCATGATCCAAACGACAGGGCCTAGGGGTCGTGTGTCGTCTGCGGGCGGGTGGGGGCCGGTCGCGCCCACGCGGCGGAGCCGCACAGTGATACAGCCCCGCGCCCCTCAAGGAAATCGGCCCCACCGGCGATAGCACCTGACCCTCTGCTGAAGGATCCCTCATGAGACTCCTCCGCGCACACCCCACGCCCCCACCACCCTCCCGACCCGGCGACATCCTCGCCGAGGCCGAGGACCTCCACGTCCGTCTCGGCGCCCGCCCCGTCCTGCACGGTGTCTCCGTGACCGTCCGGGCCGGCGAGGTCCTCGCCCTCGTCGGGCCCAACGGTGCCGGAAAGTCGACCCTGTTGAGCGCGCTGGCCGCCGACCTCCCGGCCGCCGAGGGTGTCGTACGGATCCACGGGCGCCCGGCGACCGACTGGTCGGCCCCCGAACTCGCCCTGCGCCGTGCGGTGCTGCCGCAGTCGGCGACGCTGTCCTTCCCGTTCCCGGTGGAGGACGTCGTGCGGATGGGCCGCGCACCCCACGCCTGCTCTCCCGCCGAGGACGACCTCGCCGTCACCGAGGCGATGGCCGCCACCGAGGTGGCCGCCTTCGCCGTCCGGCCGTTCTCCGCGCTCAGCGGTGGTGAGCGGGCCCGTGTCGCGCTGGCCCGGGTGCTCGCGCAGCGCGCCCCGTTGCTGCTGCTGGACGAACCGACGGCCGCGCTGGACCTCAAACACCAGGAGCTGGTGCTGCGGCTGTGCCGGGAGCGGGCGCGGGCCGGGGACGCGGTGGTCGTCGTGCTGCACGATCTGGGGCTCGCGGCCGCCTACGCGCACCGGGTCGCGATCCTGCGCGCCGGACGGGTCGCGGCCGACGGGCCGCCCGCCGAGGTGTTCTCCGAGCAGTTGCTGTCCGAGGTCTACGACCAGCCCGTCGAGGTGCTGCCGCATCCGCGGACGGGTGCGGTCCTGGTGACCCCCCGCCGCTGACCCCCACGGCACAACCTTTGACGTTCCTTTGACTTCTCCATGGGGTCGATTTTGGTCACTTAGGCAATCCTTATCTCCGTTAGGCGAGCCTCACCTTCCTCGCTGTGAGGCTCGTCACGCATACTTTCCGGCCACCTCCTGGAGCCCTCATGCGCGCCGTCAGACTGCCCGTCACCACCGCCATCGCCACCGTGGCGGCCCTGACCGCCGTCACGGGCTGCACCGAGAAGGGCAGTTCGGCGGGGAGCGACCGGGTCGTCAACGTGACCGCGACGGACGACAGGTGCGAGGTGTCGAAGAAGGAGTTCCCGGCCGGACACGTCGAACTCGCCATCGAGAACAAGGGGTCGAAGGTCACCGAGGTCTACATCCTCTTCCCGGACGACCGCATCGTCACCGAGCGCGAGAACATAGGCCCCGGCACCAAGCAGACCGTCACCGCCGAGGTGAAGGCCGGCGACTACACGATCGCCTGCAAGCCCGGCATGAAGGGCGACGGCATCCGGCAGACCGTCAAGGCCACCGGCAAGGGCTCCACGGCCAAGCGCGACCCGCGGCTGGACAAGGCCGTCGCCGCCTACCGCGAGTACGCGCAGGAGCAGGCCGACGAGACGCTGCCGCTCGCCGAGGCCTTCGCCAAGGCCGTCAAGGACGGCGACATCGAGGCCGCGAAGAAGGCCTACGCCACCTCCCGCATCGGCTGGGAGCGCACCGAGCCGGTCGCCGAGTCCTTCGGCGACATCGACCCGAAGGTCGACGTCCGCGAGGACGGTCTGGATGTGGGCCAGGACCCGGAGAAGGACTGGACCGGCTGGCACCGTCTGGAGCGCTCGCTCTGGAAGGACAAGAAGCTCACCGACCGCGACTCGGAACTCGCCGACCAGCTCATCACCGACCTGAAGGACTGGCAGAAGCGGGTCGGCAAGGCCGAGATCACCCCGACCTCCATGGCCAACGGCGCAAAGGAACTCCTCGACGAGGTCGCCACCGGCAAGGTCACCGGCGAGGAGGAGCGCTACTCGCACACCGACCTGGTCGACTTCAAGGCCAACGTCGAGGGCGCGCAGAAGGCGTACGAGCTGCTGAAGGCGGTCGCGAAGGAGAACGACCCGGCGCTGGTCACCGAGCTCGACAAGCAGTTCGCCGCGCTGAGCGCCCTGCTCGACAAGTACCGGGCCGACAAGTCGTCGTACGACTTCACCTCGTACGACAAGGTCGGCGAGGCCGACCGCAAGGAGCTGTCGGACGGCGTCAACTCCCTTGCGGAGCCGCTGTCCAAGCTCGCCGCCGCCGTCGTCGTGAAGTAAGGCAGGCGCCCTCATGACCGAGAACTTTGATTCCCCGTCCCGGCGTGCGCTGATCGGCTGGGGCGGTGCCGGGCTCGCGCTCGGTGCCGTCGCGGCCGGCGGTGCCGTGGCGATGACCCGTGACGGCGACGCCGTCGGTGACGCGGCCCCGGCCGGTGCCGCGACGGGCGCGGCGATCGACTTCCACGGCGACCGGCAGGCGGGCATCGCCACGCCGGTGCAGGACCGGCTGCACTTCGCCGCGTTCGACGTGAAGACCGACGACCGCGCCGAGTTCGTGCGGATGCTGAAGGACTGGACGGCGGCCGCGCGCCGGATGACGGCCGGGCAGGCGGTCGGTGAGGGCGGGTACGGCGGGCCGGCCGAGGCGCCGCCGGACGACACCGGTGAGGCGCTGGGGCTGAAGCCGTCGCGGCTGACGCTGACGATCGGCTTCGGGCCGTCGCTCTTCGAGAAGTTCGGCGAGGCGTTCGGCATCGCGGACGCCCGCCCCGAAGCCCTCGCCGAATTGCCGAAGTTCGCAGGGGACAACCTCGACCGGAACCGCAGCGGCGGCGATCTGTGCATCCAGGCCTGCGCCGACGACCCGCAGGTCGCCGTGCACGCGATCCGCAACCTGGCCCGCATCGGCTTCGGCAAGGTCGTCATCAAGTGGTCCCAGCTCGGCTTCGGGAAGACGTCGTCGACGACGCCGGACGAGCAGACTCCGCGCAACCTCATGGGCTTCAAGGACGGCACCCGCAACATCGCGGGGACGGAGACGGACCGGCTGAAGAAGTTCGTGTGGGTGGACGAGAAGGACGGTCCCGCGTGGATGGCCGGCGGCTCGTATCTCGTCGCCCGCCGCATCCGGATGCACATCGAGACCTGGGACCGCACCTCCCTGCAGGAGCAGGAGGACATCATCGGCCGCGACAAGGGCGAGGGCGCCCCGGTCGGCAAGGCCAAGGAGCGCGACGAGCCGTTCCTGAAGGCGATGCTGCCCGACGCGCACGTCCGGCTCGCGCACCCCGACTCCAACGACGGGGCGACGATCCTGCGCCGCGGCTACTCCTTCACCGACGGCACGGACGGCCTCGGACGGCTGGACGCGGGCCTGTTCTTCCTGGCCTACCAGCGCGACCCGCGCACCGGGTTCGTCAGGATCCAGCGCAACCTGGCCATCGACTCGCTCAACGAGTACATCCAGCACGTGGGTTCGGCGCTCTTCGCCATCCCGCCCGGCGTCCGCGACAAGGACGACTGGTGGGGCAGCACGCTGTTCTCCAAGGAGGCGTGAGGACTTGTGTTCTCCAACTACCTGATCGGCCTGCGCGAGGGTCTTGAGGCCAGCCTGGTCGTCTGCATCCTCATCGCCTACCTGGTGAAGACGGACCGCAGGGACGCCCTCAGGCCCATCTGGATCGGCATCGGCGTCGCGATCGCCCTCGCGCTCGGCTTCGGCTGCGCGCTCGAATTCGGCTCGCAGGAGCTGACGTTCGAGGCACAGGAGGCCCTCGGCGGGTCCTTGTCGATCCTCGCCGTCGGGCTGGTGACGTGGATGGTGTTCTGGATGCGGCGCACCGCCCGGCACCTGAAGTCCGAGCTGCACGACAAGCTGGACGCCGCCCTGCACATGGGCACCGGCGCGCTGGTCGCGACCGCGTTCCTGGCCGTCGGCCGCGAGGGTTTGGAGACGGCCCTGTTCGTGTGGGCGTCGGTGCGCGCGGCCGGCGACGGCAGCACGCACCCGCTGGCCGGCGCCGCCCTCGGCATCGCCACGGCGATCGTCCTGGGCTGGCTCTTCTACCGCGGTGCCCTGCGCATCAACCTCGCCCGGTTCTTCACCTGGACCGGCGGCATGCTGGTGGTCGTGGCGGCGGGCGTGCTGGCGTACGGCGTTCACGACCTGCAGGAAGCGCGCTGGCTGGGCGGCCTGAGCGACAAGGCGTTCGACATCAGCGACACGGTCGATCCGGCAAGCTGGTACGGCACTCTGCTGAAGGGCGTCTTCAACTTCCAGCCCGATCCGACGGTCCTCCAGGTCACGGTGTGGCTGCTGTACCTGATCCCGACGCTCACGCTGTTCCTGGCCCCGGTAGGGTTCGCCTCCGGGAAGGGGAAGGTGAAGGGACCTGATGAGCAGGGAACGCGGCCCTCGAAGGCTCCGCAGGCTTGACCGGAGCGCACTGATTGCAGCCTCACTGACCGCTTTGTCGCTGACGGCAAGCGGATGTGTGGTCGTCCACGGGGAGCGGGAGATCCTCCCCTCGGCCACCAAGGCGGAGGCCACCAAGGCGCTCGAAGAGTTCACTTCCGCGTACAACAAGGCGGACAAGGCGTACGACAGCTCCCTCGACGCGGACTACGTCACCGGCGCCCTGGGCGACATCGACGGGGCGCGGCTGAAGGCGGGCAAGGCGGTCAGCCCCGGCGGCAACGCGGCGCACACCCCGCTGAAGCTGTCGGACACCAAGATCACGATCCCCAAGAAGGCGGGCTGGCCACGGTGGTTCGTGGTCGACGCGGCCGGCAACAAGTTCGGCAGCGCGCGCTGGGTCTTCGTGTTCACCCGCAGCGGCCTGGACGAACCGTGGGAGGCGGCATATCTGACGCTGGTGGCCCCCGGCGACATGCCGAAGTTCAAGACGGACAAGGACGGCTGGGCCGAGGCCGTCCCCGCGAACTCGACCGAACTGGCCGTGCCGCCGTCGGACTTGAGCAAGCAGTACGCGGGCTACCTCAAGGAGGGCGGGGACGTCTTCGCGGACGGCCGTCACACCAGCGAGTGGCGTGCCGACCGGACGAAGGCCGCCAAACGGCCGGGCCTGGTCAGCCAGTTCATCGACGAGCCGCTCACGAGCGGCGACTACGCCCCGCTGGCGCTGCGCACCACGGACGGCGGTGCGCTGGTGTTCTTCACCACGCGCTACTACGAGAAGCGGACGGCCTACGCGGGCACGTCCGTCCCCTCTCCGGGCAAGGGCGTGGAGGCCCTGACGGAGGGCGAGGTCAAGCAGTCGCTCACGATGGAGATCATCTCCAACGAGATGGCCCTGGACCCGAAGGGATCCGGGAAGGTCGAGGTCATCGGCCGGACCCAGGGTCTGACGTCGGCGAAGGGCGAGTAGCGCCGCCCCGTGCGGTGGCTCAGTGGCGCAGGGGCCAGGCCGCGGTGACGTGGTCGGGCTCCTCGCCGACGTGACGGGCGCAGGCGTCGGTGAGGGTTTCCAGCAGGCTCAGCGGGTCGGGCAGCGGGTGTTCGAGACCGCGCACCCAGTGCACGGCCCGGCCCTCGCCGGACAGCCGGGCGGGCGGTACGAGGACGTAGGACCCGCGGCAGTGCCAGCGCAGTCCCGGATGCTCGTCCATGGTCTCGGGGTGGCAGTCCAGCTCGCAGGGCCACCACTCGTCCTCGTCCTCGGGGGTGCCGCGGGTGAGGGTGAAGAACAGCAGCCGTCCGTCGTCGCTCTCGGCGACCGGGCCGACCTCGATACCGGCGCCGAGCAGCCGCTCCAGCGCCTCGCGTCCGGCCTCCAGCGGCAGGTCGAGGACGTCGTGCACCATGCCGGTCGCGGTGATGAAGTTGGCCTGCGGCTGATGGCGGGCCCAGCGTTCGATCTGGGCGCGGTCGGTGGTGGACTGCGTCTGCCAGGCGAAGGACACCGGGTGCCGGGCGGGGGTGGGACAGCCGACGCGGTCACAGGAACATCGGTAGCCGGCGGGGTGCGCGGCGGGCGCGAGGGGCAGTCCCGCGGCGGCGGCGGCCAGCAGCAGGGCTTCCCGGCCACCGTCGTCGGTGGCGTCCTTCGGGCGGCGTCCGCGCAGCCACTGGGAGAGTTTGCCCTGCAGGCCGGTCCGGCCGCCCAACTCCGCGCTCATCTATCCCCTCGCCTCGCCGTCGTGCGGAACAGCATGCCCTATGGTCCCATCATCGTGCGCTCCGGGGGGCCGTAGCGGACAACCGGGGTAGGTGGGGCGAGGTGTGCACAGCACTGTGATCAGGGGTAATGGACCGCTTTGGCGGGATTTACGGCCCTACTGTGCACGCGGTGCGAGGCCGTGGAGGGCGTAGTCGACGAGGGTGTCGGTGTACTCGTACGAGATCGGGCCCGTGTGCTGGAGCCAGCGCTGGGCCAGGGGTGAGACGAAGAGTTCGAGGGCGATGCGCGGGTCGATGTCGCCTCGCACCTCCCCGGCCTCCTGGGCGGCGCGCAGCCGGTCGACGTAGAGCTGGAACGAGGGTTCCATCAGCTTGGCGACGTACTCCCGGCTGAGCGGCTCGTTGACCAGGCCCTCGGCGGCGAGGGCGCGGGCCGGGGCGGCGAAGCGCGGGTCGGTCATCTGGTCGATGGTGGCGCGCAGCACGGCCTTCAGATCGGCCGCGAGGTCTCCGGTGTCCGGGATGACGTACGGCTCCTGCCCGGCGGCCTGCGCGGCCTGCTCCCCGAGATCGAGGAACGCCTCCATCAGCACCTCGGCCTTCGACGACCACCACCGGTAGATCGTCTGCTTGCCGACTCCGGCCCGGGCGGCGATGCCCTCGATCGTCGTCTTGGGGTAGCCGACGTCGGCGACGAGGGCGAGGGCGGCGTCGTAGATGGCGCGGCGGGACTTCTCGCTGCGGCGGGTGGCGTTGGGGGCGGGGTGATCGGTTCGCCCCGGGGGCTTCTGGGCGGATTTCTGGGCTGCCATGGCTCGAATTTATCAGGTTGACAAGACGGAGCGTCTCGCTGGACCCTGAAGGGGTTGCGATGTCGAGACGATACGTCTCGTGTCTCGTCTTGTCACTGGTCCTTGACAGTCCTTGATCGATGACGAAAGGAGCTCACCATGGCCCGAAGCGGAGCCGGAAACATGCTGGGAGTCGGCGGGATGCGGCGGAACCTCGGCCGTAGGGCACTGCGCGGCGGCGGTCGCGGCGGCCGGATCGGCGGCGCAGCGGATCCGGCGGCACAGAAACGGGAGCTGCTGCGCAGGTTCCAGGAGAAACAGGAGACGTCGGACGGGGAGAGTTCGGCGGAGCGGAGTTCGGCGGAGGACAAGAGTTCGGCGGAGGAGATGTCCTAGTCGGACGCCGGGGGCCAGGCGTCGCCCCAGTCCGCGTCGCGGGCCGCCTTGTAGAGGTCGCCGTGCCGTTTGGTGATCGTGGTGCGGCGCAGGGAGGGTTCGGTCTCGCACAGGTCGAGGAGGACCTGGCCCTTGCGGATCTGGGGTTTGCGTACGACGCGGGCGGGGGCCGGGGTGACGGGGAGGCGGGTGGCGGCGACGTACGCGAACTTCTCGTCCTCGTAGGGGAGGGAGCCGCCCTTGATCTGGCGGTGGAGCGAGGAGCGGCTGACCCTTGCCGAGAAGTGGCACCAGTCCGTGCCGGGGACGATGGGGCAGGCGGCGCTGTGCGGGCAGGGGGCGGCGATGCGGAAGCCGGCGGTGATCAGGCGGTCGCGGGCCTCGATGACGCGGGTGTAGCCGTCCGGGGTGCCGGGCTCGACGATCACGACGGCCTGGGCGGCGGACGCGATGGTGTCGACGAGGGTGGTGCGGTCCGGTGCCGTGAGTTCGTTGAGGACGTAGGAGACCGTGACCAGGTCCGTGGGGTCCAGGGTGAGCGCCGAGCCGATCCGGGCGCGGTGCCAACGGGCGTCCTTCAGCGCCGGGTTGGCGGCGGCGATCTCCCGGCCGATCGCCAGGGCGGGTTCGGCCCAGTCCAGCACGGTGACGCCGCGCTCGCCCGGCCAGGTCGCGGTGACGGCCCAGGTCGCGGCGCCGGTTCCGCCGCCCACGTCCGTGTGGCTGCCCGGGGTCCATTCCGGGACGGCCTGCGCGAAGGCCTCCAGGGCGGCGTGGACCGCCTCGAAGGTGGCGGGCATGCGGTAGGCGGCGTAGGCGGCGACGTCCGCGCGGTCGCGGAGGATGGGGGTGTGGGTGGGGGTGGCGCCCCGGTAGGTGGCGATCAGCCGGTCGACGGCCTGGGCGGCCTGGCGGGGCGGGAGGCCGTCGAGGAGGGTGGCGAGGCTGTGGCGCAGGGTCTCGGCGGGCGGGGGGACGGGGGCGTTCACTCGGCGATTCTACGAGGGCGCGCGGCGGTGGTGTGAGGGGTGTTTTTTTCGCCCCCGCCGCCCCTACCCGTCCCGTCCCTGGGGGCTGCCGCCCCCAGACCCCCGCATCGGCCCGAAGGGCCTCGTCCTCAAACGCCGGACAGGCTGAGTTTGCCTGGTCCGGCGAAATCCAGCCCCTCCGGCGTTTGAGGAGCGGGGTCTGGGGCGGAGCCCCAGAAGGACGGGAAGGGTAGGGGCGGCGGGGGCGAAAACCCTCCTACCCCCGAACCGCCCGCGCCACCCGCGTCCCCACCGCCGCCCTCGGCCCACTCTCCGCCGCCCCCCTCCGCGGATGCACCGTGTTCGCCAGCAGCACCACGAACGTGTCCGTCACCGGATCCAACACCAACGACGTCCCCGTGAACCCGGTATGCCCCGCCGCCCCCCGCCCCGCCAGCTCCCCCATGAACCACGCCTGGTCCACCGCGAACCCCAGCCCGGGCGGGGTCAGGAGCAGTTCCACGAAGTCCGGGCCGAGGATGCGGGCGGGCCCGTACGCGCCGCCCGAGAGCAGGGCGCGGCAGAAGACGGCCAGGTCACGGGCAGTCGAGAAGAGGCCGGCGTGCCCCGCCACCCCACCCAGCGCCCACGCGTTCTCGTCGTGGACGACCCCCCGCAGCATCCCCCGGTCCGCCTTGGCCCACGGCCGCCGCTGGTCCTCGGTCGCCGCCGCCGCGGGGCACGGGCCGAAGCGGGTCGCAGTCATGCCGAGGGGGCGGGTGATGCCGTCGTGGACGAGGACGTCGAGCGTGCGGCCCGTGATGCGCTCCAGGACGTGCTGGAGCAGGAGGAAGTTGAGGTCCGAGTAGCAGTACGTGCCGGGCACACCGATCGGCGGCTCGGCGCGCAGCATCTCCAGCCGCTCCGCGTCGTCCGCGCAGTCGTACAGCGGCAGTTCGGGCCGCAGCCCCGAGGTGTGCGTGAGCAGCTGACGCACCGTGACGTCGTGCCGGGCCGCCGCCCGGAAGTCCGGCAGATACGCCCCGACCCGCGCGTCGATGCCGAGCGTGCCCCGCTCGATCTGCTGCACGGCGGCCACCGAGGTGAGGAGTTTGGTGAGGGAGGCCAGGTCGAAGGGGGTGTCCGTGGTCATCGGGACGCGGGAGTCGGGCGGCAGTTCCACCCCGGCGTCCTTCTCCTCGTCGTAGGAGGCGTACCGCACCGCCCAGCCCGCCGCCTCCTCCACGGCGAGGTACGGTCCTCGCCCGACGGCCAGCACCGCGCCGGCCGCCCAGGGGCGGGAGCCGGTGGTGAGGTCGTGGACCTCGCGGACGAGATGACGGATCTCCTCGGGGTCGAGTCCGGCCCTTTCCGGCGTGTCCCCGCGCAGTCTCGGCGCGCTCAGCTGTCCGCTCCCTCCACACCCGCTACTTCATCCGCACGTCTGTTCCAAGGACGGCACATTCCCATGAAGCAGGCCAGCGCCACCAGTGCTGCGGCCAGTTGGACGACGGCCATCGGAACGGCGGTGTCCTCCCCGGCGACGCCCACCAGGGGTGAGGCGATGGCGCCGACCAGGAAGGAGGACGTACCGAGGAGCGCGGACGCGGAGCCGGCGGCGTGCTTGGTGCGCAGCAGGGCGAGGGCCTGGGTGTTGGGCAGGGTGATGCCCATCGCGGACATCAGGACGAAGAGCGCGGCGGCCACGGGGACCAGTCCGACCTCGCCGAACACCCCCAGGGACATCAGCAGCAGCGACGCGGCCGCCAGGATGACGATCAGCAGGCCCGCGCCCAGCACCCGGTCCAGGCTGACCCGCCCCACCAGCACCTTGCCGTTGATCTGGCCGACGACCACCAGCCCGACCGAGTTCAGTCCGAACAGCAGGCTGAAGGTCTGCGGCGAGGCCCCGTAGATCTCCTGGATCACGAACGGCGACGCCGATATGTACGCGAACAGCGCGGCGAAGGCGAAGCCGCCGGCCAGCATGTACCCGGCGAAGGCACCGTCGGCGAGCAGGCCCCGCATGGCGCGCAGGGCCGCGCCGACCCCGCCGCTGTGCCGTTCGTCCGCCGGGAGGGTCTCGGGGAGCCGCCACCAGACGAGTGCCGCCAACAGCAGCCCGACCACCGTGAGTACGACGAACACGCCCCGCCAGTCCGTCACCCGCAGGACCTGCCCGCCGATGAGCGGGGCCACGATGGGGGCGACCCCCGAGATCAGCATGAGGGTGGAGAAGAAGCGGGCCATCGCCAGGCCGTCGTACAGATCGCGTACGACCGCCCGCGCGATCACGATCGCCGCCGCACCCGCGAGGCCCTGCGCCAGCCGGAAGGCGATCAGGAGCTGGACGGTGGGCGCGAGGGCGCAGAGTGCCGTGGCCAGCACATACACCGCCAGGCCTGCCAGCAGCGGGCGTCTGCGTCCCCACCGGTCGCTCATCGGGCCGACCACCAGCTGCCCGAAGGCCATGCCGGCCAGGCAGGCGGTGAGCGTGAGCTGGACGGTCGCGGCGGGGGCGTGCAGGGATCCGGTGACCTCGGGGAGCGCCGGGAGGTACATGTCCATCGCCAGCGGAGGCGTGGCCGTCAGACCGCCGAGGACGAAGGTGACGAGGAAGCCGGTGCGGCGGAGGGAGCGGGTGGACGGTTGTTCCGCCGTCGTCGAAGTTGTCGAAGTTGTCGATGCCGTCGATGCCGACGTTGTCGCCGATGCCGTCGATGTCTCCGACTGCGATACGTCCGGTATCGGCCCCCCAGGGTCGCCCATGCGCCCCTCCCTCTCCTCGTGATCCGCGCTCTATGCTCTCAGCTCGTACGGAGTGCCGAGGGTCACATGAGCGAGGGGTGGAGGCCGTGATGGCCGAGCGGAGCGTGCGGTGGGGGATCCTGGCGACCGGCGGGATCGCGGCCGCGTTCACGGCCGATCTGGTCGACATGCCCGATGCCGAGGTGGTCGCGGTGGCCTCGCGGAGCCAGGCCTCGGCGGACGCGTTCGCCGAGCGGTTCGGGATAGCGCGGGCGTACGGCGACTGGAACGCGCTCGCCCGGGACGGCGACATCGATGTCGTGTACGTCGCCACCCCGCACTCGGCCCACCGCGTCGCCGCCGGGCTCTGCCTGGAGGCAGGGCACAACGTGCTGTGCGAGAAGGCGTTCACCCTGAACGCGCGGGAGGCCGGGGAGCTCGTCGCGCTGGCCGAGGCGCGCGGCAGCTTTCTGATGGAAGCCATGTGGATGTACTGCAACCCGCTGATCCGGCGACTCAAGGCCCTCGTGGACGACGGCGCGATCGGCGAAGTGCGCCATGTCCAGGCCGACTTCGGGCTGGCTGGCCCCTTCCCGCCCTCGCACCGCCTGCGCGACCCGGCGCAGGGCGGCGGCGCGCTGCTGGACCTCGGTGTGTACCCGGTCTCCTTCGCCCAGTTGCTGCTCGGGGAGCCGTCGGACGTCACGGCCCGCGCGGCGCTGTCCGCCGAGGGCGTCGACCTCCAGACGGGAGCCCTGCTCTCCTGGGACAGCGGCGCGCTCGCCTCGGTGCACTGCTCGATCATCGGCGGTACGGCGACCTCGGCGTCCGTCACCGGCTCGGGCGGCCGTATCGACGTGCCGAACGGCTTCTTCTTCCCGGACCGCTTCGTCCTGCACCGCGACGGCCGGGACCCCGAGCAGTTCACGGCCGACCCGGCGGACGGGCCCCGTAACAGCCTGCGGCACGAGGCCGCCGAGGTGATGCGCGCCCTGCGCGCCGGGGAGACCGAGTCCCCGCTGGTGCCGCTCGACGGCACGCTCGCCGTGATGCGGACGCTCGACGCGATCCGGGACCGCGTCGGCGTCCGCTACCCGGGCGAGGCCCCCGAGGAGGACCGCGCGCCCGAACTCACACCGGCGTGAGCCCCGGTTCACCGGCCTGGGTGACGAAGGACTCGGCCGTCGTGACCGGCGCGCCGGGGCTGGTCACGTACGGCACCGTCTTGAAGTCGGCCCGTGCCTGCTCCTCCCCCAGCGCGACGGTCACGTATCCGCGCCGCCCGTTGTAGAACCTCATGTGCGGGTTGGCCCGCATGTAGGTGTCCCAGTTGGCGGGCCTGTCGACGCCGTCCCGGCCGCTCGCGATCGACGTGGCCACGATCTCGGTGCCGAGCGTGGCGGAGTCGGGGTCGTCGAAGTCGTCCTTGATGTCGAAGCCGTAGCCGACGTGGACGTCGCCGGTGAGCACCATCAGGTTCTCGATCCCGGCGTCCTTCGCCCCGTCCAGCACGCGGCGCCGGGAGGCGCGGTAGCCGTCCCAGGCGTCCATGGACACCCGGGACGGCGTGGTGAGGTCGAAGTTGCGCTGGGAGAAGGTGACCTGCTGCGGGACGACGTTCCACAGGGCGTTCGACGAGCGCCATCCGTCGAGCAGCCACCGCTCCTGCGTCCCGCCGGTCATCGTGCGCGCCGGGTCGTCGACGTCGGGGCCGGGGATCTGGGAGCCGTCGCCGTAGGCCTGGTTGGAGCGGTACTGCCGGGTGTCCAGGACGTCGAACTGGGCGAGCCGGCCCCAGTGCAGGCGCCGGTAGAGCTGCATGTCGGGGCCCGTGGGCTGCTGGGGGCTGCGCAGGGGCTGGTTCTCCCAGTAGGCGCGGTAGGCGGAGGCGCGGCGCAGCAGGAACTCCTCCGGCGGGACGCTGTTCTCCGGGGTGTCGTCGGCGTAGTTGTTCTCGGTCTCGTGGTCGTCCCAGGTGACGACGAAGGGGTGCGCGGCGTGCGCGGCCCTGAGGTCGGGGTCGGTCTTGAAGAGGGCGTAGCGCAGGCGGTAGTCCTCGAGCGTGACCGTCTCGCGGTTGAAGAGCGAGGGGAGCGTGCGGTCGGTGTAGTTGCGGTAGCCGCCGACGGAGTTGACCGCGTACTCGTAGAGGTAATCGCCGAGGTGGAAGACGACGTCCACGTCGTCCTGGGCGAGATGGCGGTACGGCGTGTAGTAGCCGTCGGTGTAGGCCTGGCAGGAGACGGCGGCGAGGGTGAGGGAGCCCACCTCGCTGGTGGCGAGCGGGGCGGTGCGGGTGCGGCCCGTCTCGCTGATCCAGGTGCCGGCGCTGAAGCGGTAGTAGTAGACGCGGTCCGCGTCGAGCTGGTCGACCTCGACGTGGACCGTGTGGTGGAACTCGGGGTGCGCGGTGGCGGTGCCGCGCCTGGCCACGCGGCTGAACTGCTCGTCGTGGGCGAGTTCCCAGTGCACGGTGACGCGTTCGGCGGGCAGTCCGCCGTCCGGCTGGTACGGGGCGGGGGCGAGCCGGGTCCACAGGACGACGGAGCCGGGGAGCGGGTCGCCGGAGGCGACGCCGAGGGTGAAGGGGTTGTCGGTGATCTTGCGGGCGTCGAGCCGTGCGGCACTGGCCACGCCCGCTGCGGGCAGGTTCACGGCGAAGGCGAGCGCGGCGGCCGCGCCGGTGAGGGTCAGAAAGCGCCGTCGGCCGATGTGCCGGGCGGCGGCGCGCAGTTCGGGGGCGTGCTGGGGCGAGTCTGTCGTCATGGTCATCCGGTCCTCCCCTGACTGATGGATGCATGACGCATTGGAGTGGCCGGGGACGACACTCGCTTGGCGCGTACACAACACCCGGATGGCAGACAGATGAGTTCCGAATGGCGGACCCTCCCGTACGCTGCGGCCCCATGAACGACAGGCAAACGGACACGAGGATCGCCGTGGTGACCGGCGCGGGCTCCGGCATCGGACGCGCGGTCGCCGTGGAACTGCTGCGCGCGGGCTGGTCGGTGGCGCTGGCCGGGCGGCGCGTCGAGACGCTGGAGGAGACGGCGGGGCTGGTGCCCGGCGGCGCCGCCGTCGCCGTACGCACGGACGTGTCACGGCAGGAGGACGTGGCCGCGCTGTTCGCCGCCACCGTGGAACGGTTCGGGCGGGTGGATCTGCTGTTCAACAACGCGGGGACGTTCGGGCCGGGCGGGGTGCCGGTGGAGGAGCTGTCGTACGACGCCTGGCGGCATGTGGTGGACACCAACCTCAACGGGGCGTTCCTGTGCGCGCAGGCGGCGTACCGGCAGATGAAGGAGCAGGACCCGCAGGGCGGCCGGATCATCAACAACGGCTCGATCTCCGCGCACACCCCGCGACCGCACTCGGCGGCCTACACGGCGACCAAGCACGCGCTGACCGGTCTGACCAAGTCGCTGTCGCTGGACGGGCGGCCCCACAACATCGCCGTCGGCCAGATCGACATCGGCAACGCGGCGACCGACATGACCGCGCGGATGGAGGCGGGCGTCCTCCAGGCCAACGGGTCCGTGGTGCCCGAGCCCGTGATGGACGTGGCCGACGTGGCGCGGACCGTGCGGCACATGGCGGAGCTGCCCCTGGAGGCGAACGTGCAGTTCGCGACGGTGCTGGCGACGGCCATGCCGTACGTGGGGCGCGGCTGAGGTCCCGGCGCCCTCCCGCGCCCTCCTCCCGTCACCTCCACAACTTGCACAACCGGAATGTGGAGTTCCGCTGCATCGCCCCCGGTGGGCGGCTTATGCTCAAGGTCTCCTGCACCAGAGCTTCACATTTGGAGCACGGAGCTTCCGTAGGCCACACCGAGGGGGGAGGCGGCAGCCGTTCCACGATCACCGGGTGGGGGTGGACCTCGCGTGGGACCGCGAGGGACGCACCGGTGCGCGGAACGGCTGCCGCACAGGCCGTAGGGACGCCTACGGCGATGCTCAGCGACCGAGGATCCGGTCGATCTCGCGCACCTGTCCGGCGGTGAGCGGCCCCTTCGCCAGTGCGCCCGCGTTCTGCTCGGCCTGGGCGACGGAACGGAACCCCGGGATCGGCACGGCACGCGGGCTGCGGGCCCACAGCCAGGCGAGGGCGCCCTGGCCGAGCGTACGGCCGTCGCCGGTGAGGACGTCCTTCAGCGCGTCGACGCGGGCCACCCACCGCGGGTCGGCGCCGGACCCGTCCGCGAAGCCCTGCAGCCACTGCGGCGGCCGGCTGCGGATGTCCCCGGCCTCCAGGGCCTCACCGGTCCTGCGCCTGCCGGTCAGCAGACCCATCGCCAGCGGGCTGCGGATGGGGGGTCCCCCCGCTCGAGCGAAGCCGAGAGTGGGGGAGCTCGCCAGCTCCAGTTCCTCGCACAGCGCGAACATCTCCGGCGCGTCCTGCAGCACATTGGCCATGTGCTGTACGGCCGCACAGTGCTCCCCGCGCGCGAAGACGGCGGCGCGGGCCGGGTCGTCGGTGCTCCACGCGTAGGCGCGGACCAGCCCTTCGCGCACGAACTCCTCGCAGGCGTCGCGCAGTTCGGCCGCCCGCCGCGGGTCCGCGTCGGACAGGTGCAGCTGGTAGAGGTCGATGTGGTCGGTGTCCAGCCGCTTCAACGAGGCGGTCAGCGCACGGCGGGCGTACTCCGGGGAGTCGTCGGCGCCGGTGAGGGTGCGGGTCTCCTCGTCGAAGACGTTGCCCCACTTGGTGGCGACGACGACCTCGGCGCGGCGCTTGCCGAGGGCACGGCCGAGGACCCGCTCGCTGTGGCCGGCGCCGTAGGTGTCCGCGGTGTCGAAGAAGGTGACGCCCAGGTCGAGAGCGCTTACCCCGATGCCGGTGCGTCCCAAAGTCCGCTTGGTCTCCATGAGGGGGACGCTACGAGTTGGAGCGCACGCGAGGACAAGCCCCTGGGCGACTTCCTGCGGCTCTCTACGGCTTCCTCGCGCCCCTGGCTACGCCTGGCCGGTCTCGAAGCGGGAGATCCTGCCGTCGTCCTCGACCTCGAAGTGCCACCGGGTGCGCATCTCGCCCCAGGCGTCGTTGCGGTAGGAGGCGATGAGGTCGCGGCCGCGGTTCGACTCGTTGTCGACCTCCATATGACCGTTGGAGGTGAAGATCTCCCGGTCGATCCAGTCGGCGAGGTCGCGGTCGGTGCCGTCGTCCGCCATGGTCGCGCCGGGCGCGAGGATGCTCAGGAAGGCCTCGCGGTCATGGGCGTTGACGGCGGTGACGAAGGCGCGGACGGCCGGGTCGCTGAGTTTGGACGTCTGAATCGTCATACCGGCAGCCTCACATCGCCCCCGCCGGCCCGCCACCCGAACGGCGGCGAGTGGAGGCCGAGCGGGTGTCGGGGATGCGACGGTGGACACGCGGGAGGGGATTCGTTCCTGCTGTCTGCTCCGGGAGTCGCTGTGAGTGCTGTGAGTGCTTTCGACCGACGTGATCTGGGTCTGCTGTTGCTCCGGCTGGGTGCCGGCGGGGTGCTGGCCGCGCACGGCACGCAGAAGCTGTTCGGCTGGTTCGGCGGACACGGCCTCCACGGGACCGGCCAGTTCATGGAGTCCGTCGGCTACCGGCCGGGCAAGGCGAGCGCCGCGGCGGCGGGCCTCGCGGAGACCGGTGGCGGCACGCTGCTGGCGCTGGGTCTGGCGACGCCCGCGGCGGGTGCGGCGGCGGCCGGGGCGATGGCGGGTGCGTCCGCGGTGCACGCCCCGAACGGCTTCTTCAACCAGGGCGGCGGCTACGAGTACGCGGCCACCCTCGGCCTCGCCGCGACCGGCCTCGCGATCGCGGGCCCGGGCCGGCTCTCCCTCGACCACGCCCTCCGCCATGTCGTCGACCGCGGCTGGATGGTGCCCACGGCACTCGCGGCGACGGCGGCGGTGACGGCGCTGGTGGTGGGGGCGCGGAACAGGAGGCTGGACCGCCCGGAGAAGGAGGAGGGAGCGGCCGGGTTCGACGGTCAGGAGGCCTTGTTCGGGGAGTAGGCGGCCTCTTCCGCGGGGGCGGACGCCCCTGTGCCAAGCTGCCCGCATGACTGATCAGGCCACCCCTCCCGAGACCTCCACCGACCTCTGGTCCGCCATCGACGCCCTGTGGACCTGGCTTGAGACGGACCAGCCGATCGGCGGCAGGGAGGGCGTGCTGCTGCGCATGCTGAAGCTGTCCGAGGAGGTCGGCGAGGTCGCCGAGGCGGTGATCGGGGCGACGGGGCAGAACCCGCGCAAGGGGGTCACCCACACCTGGGACGACGTACAGGGCGAACTGTGCGATGTGGTCATCACCGCACTGGTCGCCCTGCGCACGCTGACGCCCGACGCCCGGGAGGTCTTCGACCGCCATCTGACCCGGGTGACGGAGAGGTCCTTGGGCTCGCCTTCCTAGGCACACCTTGCGAGACACGGTGCGGGAGCGCCCCTTTTTTGGGGCGCGGGGAACTGCGCGACAAGCCACGACGCCCCCGCAGACGCCCGACGACATGTCACGGCACTCACAGCGGAGCGCCCGGCGTCAGCCGCAACACCGTCCCCTCCCCATTCGCCGACAACAGCAGCGAACCGTCCGCCCCCACCGCCAACCCCGCGAACCGCCGAGCCATCCCCGGCATCCCGTTGGCGAACAGGTCGGGCTCGGCACGCGGCACCACCCCCGGCGGCGCCCCGACCGGCAGGTCCTCCGCGTCGGTGCGGGACTCCCCCGTCGTCAGGGACACCACCCGCAGCCGACGCGCCCCGCTCTCCACCGTGAACAGCTCGTCGCCGAGGACCGCGACCCCCTGCGGCGCGTCGAGCCCGTCCACGACAACCGTCGCCGACCCGTCCGCCTCGATCCGCAGCACCGCGCCGAGCCCCTCGTCGCTGACGTAACAGCGCCCGTCGGCGTCGAAGGCGACGTCCACGGGCCGGTCGAGCCCGTTGTCGGCGAGCACGCTGACGGTGTCGTCCTCGTCGACGGCCACCACCCGCCCCGCGTCCGACTCGGCGACGACGAGCGAGCCGTCCGGCGCGACCGTGATGCCGAGGGGCCGGCGCAGCCCGCCGGCCCGTTCCCGCGTGGTCCCGGTCCCGGGGTCGTACGTCTGGACCTGCCCGAACTGCGAGGTGATGTGCAGGAGTTCGCCGTCGGCCACGATGCCGTGCGAGAAGTGCAGCAGGGAGTGGGTGGTGACGCCGCCCTCCGGTGAGGGCTCGGGGCGGGCCACGCGGTAGTGGTCGGCGGCGTACACCGTGCCGCCGAGGTCGACGGTCACGCCGTACGGTCCGTCGAGTCCGCGCGGCACGATCTCGCGGGTGCGTCCGTCGGGGTGCATCTCGGTGACGCCGCCGCTGGAGTAGCTGGAGACGAACATGCGGTTCTCGGTGTCGAAGGCCGCGTTGTCGAGCCCGACGACCCCGCTGGTGACCAGGGTCCGCGACCCGCTGCCGTGCAGGTCGATGCGGGTGACGATGCCTTCGGGGCCGCGGGAGAGCACATGCAGCACCCCGCCCTGGTCGAACCGCACGGCGACCGGCTGGTGGACGTCGTCCGCGACCACCTCGGGCGCGCCCCCGTCCGGCGGGATCCGCCATACCTGGCCGGTGAGCAGGGGGTTCGCCCCGCTCATCATGTGCGGGTAGTACAGGTGGCCGTCCGGCCCGAGCTGCATCGCGTTGCCGAGGGCGAGCCCCTGGGTGAGGACCACGGGTTCGCCGCCGTCGGGGAAGAGCTCCATCAGCCGGCCGTCCGGCTTCATCTCGTTCACGAACAGCCGGTCGCCGACGCAGGTGATGCCGTTGGGGTTGTCCACATCGCCGGAGACGAGCGTGTACTTCCCCTGCGGGCTGCGCCGCCACACTCGCCCCGGCACCAGGTCGGCGATGTACATCGAGCCGTCCGCGCCGAAGGCGAGGTCGTCCGGCGACTGCACGGGGCTGTCCATCGGTACGACGACCTCGACGTCGCCGGTGGCCGGGTCGACGGCGCTGATCTGCCCGGCGAGGAACTGGGCGACGTACAGCCGCCCGTCCGGTCCGAACGCCACACCGTTGGACCCCCACAGCCGGCTGGGCGGATTGAGCCGCTCGATCGCCCAACGGGCGCTGGTGGCATGCCGCTTGCCGGTGCTGTCGTACCTGCTCGGTTCCCTGCCCGTCACGCCCCTCACCCCTCGCTCTCCGCCAGCACCTCGCGCATGCCGCCCTCGGAGCGCCAGCGCCGCAGCAGCTCGTGGAAGGCGACCGGTCCGTCGCCGTACGACTCGCTGCGCTCCCTCGGACTGCCCTCGTTGTTGTAGTAGCCGGGCGTGCACTCGGCCTGGAACTTGTAGAGGTCGGCGGCCTTCTGACGGATCGTCGTCACCCAGGCGTCCTGCGCCTCGGCGGTCGGCTCGACGTACCGGGCCTCGCGCTTGCGGGCCTCCGCGACGACCTCGGCGACGTGCGTGGCCTGTTCGTCGAGGATGTGGACGTAGTTGACGGAGGCGGCGTTCTGCATCGAGCCGAGCAGGAAGAGGTTGGGGAAGCCGCGGGCGGTGAAGCCGTGCAGCGTCTTGAGCCCCTCGGTCATCCAGGTCTCCAGCAGCCCGGCGCCGCCCCGCCCGTACACGGGGAGCTTCCCGGACAGCACGCCCGAGCGGCCGACGTCGAACCCGGTGGCGAAGACGATGCAGTCGACCTCGTACTCCGTCCCGCCCACCACGACGGCGTTCTCGGTGATGCACTCGACGCCGTGGGTGTCGGCGGTGTCGACGAGGGTGACGCCCGGCCGGTTGAAGGTCTGGAGGTAGGTGTCGCTGAACGTGGGCCGCTTGCACATGTAGCGGTACCAGGGCTTGAGCTTCTCGGCGGTCTCCGGGTCCTCGACGACCGTCTCGACGCGGGTGCGCAGCTCGTTCATCTTCTGGAAGTCGGCGATCTCGTAGGCGAGTTCGCGCTCCTCGGTCGGCACGTCCGCGTAGGCGTTGGTCGGGATGAGCTTCTCCTGGAGCCGGGCGCTGGACGTCCAGGCGTCGTTCACCAGGTCCTCGTCCTGCCGGACGCCGGTGACGACCTTGAGGAAGTTCTCCCTACGGCGCCGCTGCCACCCGGGCCGCAGCGACTTCGCCCACTCCGGGTCGGTGGGCCGGTTGCCGCGTACGTCGACGGAGGACGGGGTGCGCTGGAAGACGTACACCCGCGCCGCGTCGGCCCCGAGGTGCGGTACGACCTGGATGGCGGTGGCGCCGGTGCCGATCAGGGCGACCCGCTTGTCGGTGAGGCCGGTGAGGCCGCCGGTCGCGTCGCCGCCGGTGTAGGCGTAGTCCCAGCGGCTGGTGTGGAAGGTGTGCCCGCGGAAGGTCTCGATGCCGGGGATGCCGGGGAGCTTGGCCTGGCTGAGGGTGCCCGTGGAGACGACGACGTAGCGGGCGCGGACGCGGTCGCCGCGGTCGGTGGCGACCTCCCACTCCGACTGCTCGTCGTCCCAGCGCAGTTCGGTGACCTGCGTCTGGAAGCAGGACTGGTCGTAGAGGCCGAAGTGGCGGGCGATGGCCCGGGCGTGCTCGCGGATCTCCTCGCCGGGCGCGTACTTCCACTCGGGGACGTAGCCGAGCTCTTCGAGCAGCGGGAGGTAGATGTACGACTCGATGTCGCAGTGGATGCCCGGGTAGCGGTTCCAGTACCAGGTGCCGCCGAAGTCGCCGCCCTTCTCGATGACCCGGATCTCCTGCACACCGGCCTGCCGCAGCCGCGCCCCGGCGAGCAGCCCGCCGAACCCGCCGCCGACGACCACGGCCTCGACCCGGTCGAGCAGGGGCTCGCGGGTGAACTCCCGGTCGGCGTACGGGTCTTCGTCGTACGCGCCGAACTCACCGGCGAGGTGCCGGTACTGCCCACTGCCGTCGGGGCGGATCCGGCGGTCGCGCTCGGCGCGGTACTTGGCGCGGAGGGCTTCGAGGTCGAAGTCCAGGTCCTGCGGCTCCGGCATGGGCGTGTTCTCCTCGGTCGTGGGGCCGGCCGGGGGGAGGGCCGGGACAGGGGAAGTCGAGGGCCAGTGAAGCGAAGCGGGCTGACAGCTGCCGGACATATCCCGGACACGTGATCAATGTGAGCCAGGACACAAATGGGTGCAAGTGGCTTACGGCCGGGACCGGCCACTGCGGACCTACGACCGTGCGGCCCGGCCCAGCCAGTAGCCGAAGCCCCGCCGGGTGTGGATGAGGGCGGCCTGCTCGGCGTTCACCTTGCGGCGCAGGCGCGAGACGAGCCGGTCGATCGCGCCGTCGGTCGGCGGGTCGTCCCAGACGTGCCGCCCGATCTGCTCCTTGGACAGCACGCGTTCGGCGTTGACCAGCAGACAGCGCAGCAGGCGGTACTCCGCGGGCGTGAGCTCGATGGTGCGCTCGCCGCGGCGGGCCCGGCGGGTGGCGTCGTCCAGTACGAGGTCGCCGTAGCGCAGCGCGCCGTCCCATCCGGCGGGCTCCCCGACACGCACCAACTGGCGTGCGCGGGCCAGGACTTCGGCGACTCTGCCCGGAGCTCCGCCCGCCTGCCCGTCCGCGCCGGGGCCGCCCCCGGGGAGGCTGCCCAGGAACTCGCCGGTCCCGGTGAGCAGCAGGACGGCCGGGCGGTCGGGGGCGAGAAGGCGGCGGCTGTGCCGGAGCGCCTCGGTGTCCGGCAGCGTCACATCGAGGATGACCAGATCGAACCGGCGCTCGGTGAGCAGTGCCGTGGCCTCGGTGCCGCGGTCCACCGCGACGGTCCGGTAGCCGGCGAGCTCCAGCAGCGCGGAGAGCGGCTCGCTGGTGCGGGGGTCGCCGAGGACGAGCAGGACGTCCGGTACCGCGTCGGTCGACGGCGGTTTCGGCATGCGGCCACTTTACCTGCGGGGTGCGGCAGGGGAATGAGTGCCGATCAGGTCGCGTTCGTCGGCGCCTCACGTCCAGGGTGTGGCGACGAGCCGGATCCTGGCGTCGCCGCCGACGAGGCGGGCGGTGGTGCCGGGCAGCGGGATGTGGGCGACCCAGCGGCCGGGGGCGGGGTCCTCGTCGGAGCGGGGCGATCCGGCGACGCGGTGGTCGCGGACGGCGCCTTCGATCTCCGAGTTCCAGGTGGCCCAGATGCCGGGGCCGGCCTCGGGTGTGCCGACGTCGATGACGAGGGTGTCGGAGAAGTCGGCGGTCTGCTCCAGGTGGTCGCCGAGACCGAGGATGCCGCCCCGCTCGCGCAGGGAGATGAGCCGCAGATCGAGGACGAACCGCATGGGTTCGTCCGCGAGGGACCGCAGGCCGCTGTTGAGGAAGGTGGTGGCCAGCGAGACCGACGCCTCCTGCCCGGCCGGGCGCCCGTCGAGCTGGATGGGGCACCAGTGCGCCGCGAGCCGCTCGTGCATCACGACGGGCAGCCCGCGCACCGACAGCCGGGCCTCGGCCTGCCATACGACGTCGTCGTCATCGGGCAGCCGGTAGTCGACCAGCGAGGCCTCGATCCGGGTGTCGCCGAACAGGAACCGCCGCAGGTTCTGGTAGCCCTCCTCGGAGTTGACCATGCCGTAGCGCCCGCTGTGGCTGCGGTGCACGAAGGCCCGGTGCGCGCCCGGCACATACGCGTTCTCGATCTGCACGAGCCCGTCGCTGTGCGGCCCGACGGCGGCCGAGGACAGCCCGAAGGCGACGTCGTAGTCGGTCGGGTTGGTCCCCACCAGGCAGAAGATCCGCTCGACGGGCAGCGTTCCCGGCCCCTGCGGCATCTCCCGGGCGTCCCAGCCCCTGGGCGGGCCGCCGGGATCCAGCTCGGCCTGCGGGGTGAGGTACTCGTACATCCGCCGAGGCCCGAAGATGTCCGCGCCCTGGATGCCGAACGTGTCCCGCATCTTCTCCAGCAGCCCGCCCCCGATGTCGAAGGAGATGCCGCCGTGCGGGGTGCCGTAGGTGAAGAACTTCGCGACGCATCCGGCGTCACGGCCCCGGTCGGGCAGGACCTTCTGCAGCAGGGACCGGCAGACCAGGCCGCCCATCGAGTGAGCCACGAGGATCACGGCGGGCGCGCGGGTCTTCGCGCACAGCCGGTCGATGAGGTCGAGCAGGTCTTCGGCCGCCCTCTCCAGCCGGTACTCCTGGGGTCGGCCGCCCCAGGTGGTCGCGGAGCGGTCGTAGAAGCGGTGGATCCAGACGGTGTTGGCGGGAATCTCCGCGTGGTCGGCGAGATAGGCCTCCTGGTTGCCCTTCACGAGCAGCTCGTAGCCCTCCTCGCGCAGCAGACGCAGCAGCGGGCTCTCGAACTGGTGGAAGAGCGGCTGGTTGTGCGCGCCGACGCGGACGTGCGTGGAGCCCTCGTTGAAGCCGTAGAAGGGGTCGTCCACAGCCTTGTCGATTCCCCGGGTTCCGCCGGCGAAGCCGCGGACGTAGACGATGGGGAGCCTGCGGTTGTCGTCCACGCCTTGCCTCCGAGAGTCCGGGGTCCACACCTCCTGGGTAGATGAACCCCGGAACTTCGGCCTCCAGGAATAGCCCGTACCGGTGACGGGCGGGCGGGGGGCGCGGGGCGGCGCCGTCACCCGTGGGGAGCAGGTCGCCTGGTCGTGCGGGCCGGGGCCGTGCCGTACTGGAGGTTCACGAGGGAAGCGACGGAGGCCCGGATGTCCGCGCGGCAGAGGAACAATCTCGCGTCGTGGCGCGAGCTGCCGCTGACCGTCGTCGCCCGGCTGCGGACGCAGCTCACCAAGGAGCAACGCCGTGCCATGGTCGATGACGACGGCCGACGGCAGGCTGTGCTCGACGGAGTGGAAGGGCATCTCCAGGAAGCCGAGGAAGCGTGCCTGAAGGGATCGAGGTTCCGACCCCGATCCGGAACCCTGGAACGCACCTGGTCGAACATCCGCGCCGCGGAGACCGACCTGCTCTCCCTCGCCTCCGACGACGACCTCCGGGCGAAAATCCCCGAGGTTCTGGGCGCCGTACGCCGGAATCTGCCCGAGGACAGTCCTCAACGAAAGGCCGTCGAGGAGATCGCCGCGAAGGTCGACAGCGGTACGGCGCCCCTTACGGATCAGGACCGGAGCACGCTGGTCAGATCCGTCACCTTCGCCTACGCGGCGGTGGACAGCAGATACCGCCGCGTGCGCCTCATGGCGGACCTGGTCTGGATCGTCACCGGGGCGGCGACACTGGGGCTCGTCGTGCTCGCGTTCTGGGGACTGGCCGACGAGCAGTCTCTGGACATGTGCTTTCGCCCTCAGCCGCCCGGCAACAGGGTGGTCTGCCCCACCGGCGAACATGAAGTCCCTCCCGACGGTTCGCCCCCGTGGGCGCAGGCGCCTGCCGTCACCGAGATCGTCACGAGCGAGTACTCCGACAGGATGGACGTGCTGACCGTGGAGTGCGCGGGACTCATCGGCGCGGCCTTGACCGTGGTCACGGCGGTGCACCGGATCCACGCGAACCACGCCACGATTTACCAGTTCCGCCTGCCGCTGGCCGTGGCCGTCCTGAAGTTCCCCGTGGGCGCGCTGTCCGCGGTCGCTGGAATTCTGCTGATCAAGGGTGCCTTCGTACCCGGCCTGAGCAACCTCGACAGCTCCGCCCAGATCATCGGCTGGTCCATCGTCTTCGGAGCGGCCCAGCACCTGGTCACCCACATCGTCGACCAGCGCGCGGAGGAGGCGTTGAGCGGCGTACGGAAACCGCCGTAGCGGCACGCGCGAAAATCCCGCGACGGACCGGCCGCCCCGTCCCGTAGAGCAGACGGCAGACAGACGTCTGCGGGGAGGGGAACAGCACGTGGCAGGGCACGGAGTGAGAGCCGCAAAGGGTACGGCGGCCGCGATCGCGGCGATGGTCGCGCTGACCGCCTCACAGGCACCGGGAGCGGTCCCGGCGCGCGCCTCGGCGCCGGCACCGAGGCAGACCCCCGCCGAGGACGGACCGAGCGTCTCCGGCGACACCCCTTACCGCACCGAACTGCCGCCGCTGCGGACCGGCAAGCCCGACGGCGACGAGGCACCGGCGCAGACGCACGCCGCGCTGCCGGCCAGCGTGTTCGCCGCGTACCGGCGAGCGGCGGAGCGGCTCTCCCGGGAGGCGCCCGGCTGCCGGCTGCGGTGGCAGTTGCTGGCGGCGATCGGGCAGGTGGAGTCCGGGCAGGCGCGGGGCGGCCGGGTGACGTCGGACGGTACGACCGTGACGCCGATCCTCGGCCCGCGACTGGACGGCGTGGCGTTCGCGCTGATCCGGGACACCGACGGCGGCGCCCACGACGGGGACGGGGCGTACGACCGGGCGGTCGGGCCGATGCAGTTCATCCCGTCGACCTGGGCGCGCTGGGGCGCGGACGGCAACGGCGACGGACGCAGGGACCCGAACAACGTCTTCGACGCGGCTCTCGCCGCCGGACGGTATCTGTGCGCGGGCGGGCGGGATCTGTCCGTCCCGGCAGAGCTGGACCGGGCGATCCTCGGCTACAACCACTCGACGGCCTATCTGCGCACGGTGCGGGCCTGGTACGCGTACTTCCTCGAGGGGCACCGGGTGGTGCCGGACGGCTCCGCCGGTTCCGCCGCCCGCCCCGAGCCGTCGCGGACGCCCTCGAAGCCTGAGAAGGCCTCACCGACTCACCCCTCCACCCCTCCGAGCGCCACCCCGTCCCGCCCACCGTCGCCCCCCGCCTCACCGACCCCCACCGCCCCGTCCCGTCCGGCCACCGACCCCGAGGAGACCGAGAATCCACAACTCCCCCTCCCCTCCCCCGACATCGAGCCCCCCACCGACGACCTGCTGCCCAGCGGCGCCCCACTCACCAGTAACGGGGCGGACTCGATGACCGCTTCCCCCTCCACAACCGCCGATACTCGGCGGTAATGTCGCCACCCGCCGGACAGCACCAGGCCGGTGGGTGAGCGCGAAGGGGCCCTCATGGCGACGGACATGCCTGCGGACATGCCCGCAGAGTCAGCTGCGGAGATGGACGCCGTCGACGAGCGTTGGGAGCGCATGTGGAGCCACCGTGAGCACTTGCTCAAGGTGGCGCGGCGCAGGTCGATGAGTGCGGAGGACGCCGAGGACGCGGTGCACGAGGCGATGCTGCGCGCCGCCGAGCGCCCCGACCTGGACGACGAGCGGCTCGCGGCCTGGCTGACGACGGTGACGATGCGGATCTGCGTCGACCGCTACCGGCAGGTCAACCGTGAGGCACAGGTGCACACCAGCCCGACCCTCATCGCCCCCGGCCCCGTGCCCGTCGAGGAGGCGGTGTGCGACCGGGCCGAGGCGAAGTGGCTGGCGGTGCGCAGCGGCGAGCTGCCCGCGCGGCAGGCCGAGGCGCTGCGGCTGAAGTCGGAGGACCTCGACGTCGGGCAGGTCGCCGTCCGGATGGGCCTCAGCTACCGGACCGTCGAGTCGCTGCTGGCCCGGGCCCGGCGGACGCTGCGGCAGTCGCTGGCGGCCACGCTCGGATTCGCGCTGTTCCTGATCGGGTGGGGACGGCCGAGGCCGGCCGGCAAGACCCCGGCCATGATGGTGGCCTCGACGGCGGCGACCTTGGCCGTGGCCGGGTTCGTGCTGCCGTACGCCATGGACGGCGGTGACGGCGGAGGCGGTACGGCTCCTCAGCCCGTCGTCGCCTCGCCGGACGCGGAGGCGCTGCGGCCGGAGGGCGACGACGGCGGCCGTACCGACGGGGGGAACCGGCCCACGGCCACGGCGGCCGAGCGGAGGGCGACCGGGTCGCCGTCCGGGGAATCGTTCCTGCCGCTGTCCGTGCCGTCCCTGCCGCCCGTCCCGGAGGTATCGGTGTCCCCGCTGCCGAAACTGTCCGCGCCGGAGGTCCCGCAGGTGCCCGAGCTGCCCGAGGTCCCGGACCTGCCGGTCACGCCCTCCACCGTTCCGACGGACACGGCACTCCCGTCGGTCCCGGACGCCCCCACGGCTGTCCCGTCCGCCTCGCTCCCCGTGCCGACGGCGACCCCGCTGCCGTAACTCCGGACATACAGCCGTAAACCGACGCTGAAACATCGCCCGGAAACCCGCTCGAAAAAAATCCGCCATCCGAGCGACGGACGCCCGCCCCCTCCCCGTAGAGCAGATGTCAGAGCTGCTCCACAGGCTGAAGGGCGGACCGGATGGGTGTCGAGATCTGCGTGGAAGGGCTGACCAAGTCCTTCGGTCACCAGGTCATCTGGCAGGACGTCTCACTGACACTGCCCGCCGGGGAGGTCTCGGTCATGCTCGGCCCCTCGGGCACGGGCAAGTCGGTGTTCCTCAAGACGCTCGTCGGGCTGCTGAAGCCGGAGCGGGGCTCGATCACGATCCAGGGCCGGGACATCACCAAGCTCCGCGAACACGACCTGTACGAGGTGCGGAAGCTGTTCGGCGTGCTGTTCCAGGACGGCGCGCTGTTCGGCTCGATGAACCTGTACGACAACATCGCCTTCCCGCTGCGCGAGCACACCCGTAAGTCCGAGAGCGAGATCCGGCGCATCGTGCTGGAGAAGATGGACATGGTCGGGCTGATCGGCGCCGAGGGGAAGCTGCCCGGCGAGATCTCCGGCGGCATGCGCAAGCGGGCGGGACTGGCCCGGGCCCTGGTGCTCGACCCGGAGATCATCCTGTTCGACGAGCCCGACTCGGGCCTCGACCCGGTCCGCGTCGCCTATCTCAACCAGCTCATCGTCGACCTCAACGCCCAGATCGACGCGACCTTCCTGATCGTCACGCACGACATCGCCTCGGCCCGCCAGGTGCCGGACAACATCGGGCTGCTGTTCCGCCGCGAGCTGGTGATGTTCGGCCCGCGTGAGGAGCTGCTGACCAGCAACGAGCCCGTCGTTCGGCAGTTCCTGAACGGCCGGATGCAGGGCCCGATCGGCATGGCGGAGGAGAAGGACGCCGCACAGGTCGAGCAGGAGCTCGCCGCGCTCGGCGACAGCGACGGCAAGGGCACACAGACTCCCGGCAGCCAGGCCTTGACTCCCCGCCTGCTGCCGGGGCCAGGCATCCCCCGACCACCGCGCTGGGAGGCGATCGCCCGGCGCGAGGCCGCACTGCACCGGACGACGGTGGCGAGCGCATGAGCCTGTCACCGATCGGAGCGCTGCGGCACTCGGGAAGCCTCTTCGCGATGGCGCTGGACGTCATCCGCACCATCCCCCGACGCCCCTTCCAGGCAAGGGAGTTCATCCAGCAGGCGTGGTTCATCGCGAGCGTCACGATCCTGCCGACGGCCCTGGTCTCCATCCCCTTCGGCGCGGTCATCGCCCTGCAGATCGGCAGCCTGACCCGGCAGCTCGGCGCCCAGTCCTTCTCCGGCGCCGCCTCCGTGCTGGCCGTGCTGCGCGAGGCCTCGCCGATCGTCACCGCGCTGCTGATCGCGGGCGCGGGCGGCACGGCGATCTGCGCCGACCTGGGCGCCCGGAAGATCCGCGACGAGATCGACGCGATGCAGGTGCTCGGCATCGACCCCATCCACCGCCTCGTCGTCCCGCGCGTGCTGGCGTCGATGCTGGTGGCGGTACTGCTCAACGGGCTGGTGTCGGTGGTCGGCGTGGCGGGCGGCTATTTCTTCAACGTCGTCCTGCAGAACGGCACTCCGGGCGCCTACCTCGCTTCCTTCACCACCCTCGCCCAGCTCTCCGACCTGTGGGCGGCTGAGATCAAGGCGCTGGTCTTCGGGGCCATCGCGGCGATCGTCGCCTCGTACAAGGGGCTGACCGCGAAGGGCGGACCGAAGGGTGTGGGCGACGCGGTGAACCAGTCGGTGGTGATCACCTTCATGTTGCTGTTCGTCACCAACTTCGTGATGACCGCGGTGTACTTCCAGGTCGTCCCGCAGAGGGGTTAAGGGATTCAGCCGATGAGACTTCTCGACCGCCCGCTGCGCTCCCTCGAAGCGCTGGGCACCCAACTCTCCTTCTACGGCCGATCGTTGGCGTGGACCGGCCGCACCCTGCGCCGCTACAAGAAGGAGATCCTGCGACTGCTCGCCGAGGTGAGCTTCGGCCGGGGCGCGCTCGCGGTGGTGGGCGGCACGGTCGGCGTGATCGCCTTCCTGTCCTTCTTCACCGGCACCGAGGTCGGCCTCCAGGGCTACGCGGCCCTCAACCAGCTCGGCACCTCCAACTTCGTCGCGTTCCTCTCGGCGTACTTCAACACCCGGGAGATCGCCCCGCTGGTGGCCGGGCTCGCACTGTCCGCGACCGTCGGCGCCGGGTTCACGGCCCAGCTGGGCGCGATGCGGATCAGCGAGGAGACCGACGCGCTCGAAGTGATGGGCGTGCCCTCGTTGCCGTTCCTGGTGACGACGAGGATGATCGCCGGGTTCGTCGCGGTGATCCCGCTGTACGTGATCGGCCTGCTGTCCTCGTACCTCGCCGCCCGCACCATCACCACCGGCTACTACGGGCAGTCGGCCGGCACCTACGACCACTACTTCCAGCAGTACCTGCCCCCGGTCGACGTGCTGTGGTCCTTCGGCAAGGTGCTCGTCTTCGCCGTCCTGATCATCCTGGTGCACTGCTTCTACGGCTACTACGCGAGCGGCGGCCCGGCGGGGGTCGGCGTAGCCGTGGGCCGTGCGGTGCGGACGTCGATCGTGGCGATCAACGTCCTGGACTTCTTCCTGTCGCTCGCGATCTGGGGCGCCAACACGACCGTACGGATAGCGGGGTGAGCCGCCGTATGAGGGTTCTGAGACTGCGTTTGTACGGCGTCGTGTTCATCGCCGTACTCGCACTGCTGCTGGGCCTGTCCGTCGCCGTCTACCAGCAGGCGTTCACGCCGGTCGTGCGGATCACGCTGGAGGCCGACAGCCTCGGCAACCAACTGGACCCGCGCGCCGACGTCAAACTGCGCGGCCTGCTGGTCGGCGAGGTGCGCGAGGTGCACGCGGACGGGACGAAGGCGCGGCTCGACATCGCGCTCAAGCCGGAGCACGTCGCGCACATCCCGTCGGACGTGCACGCGCGGCTGCTGCCCAAGACGCTGTTCGGCGAGAAGTACGTCGATCTGGTGCCGCCCGCCGGCGCCGGGGCCTCCTCGGCCCGCCCGATCCGCGCCGGGGACGTCATCACCCAGGACCGCACCCGCGTCGGCATCGAGGTGCAGCAGCTGCTGAACGACCTGCTGCCCCTGCTGCGCACGGTCCAGCCCGGCAAGCTCAACGCCACCCTCTCCGCGATGGCCACCGCCCTGGAAGGCCGCGGTGACCGGATCGGCGACAACCTCACGCGCCTGGAGGCCTACCTGAGCCGCCTCAACCCCCACCTTCCGACCCTCACCGAGAACATCGCCCGCTTCGCCGAGGTAGCCGAGATCTACGGCGACGCCGCGCCCGACCTGCTGCAGATCCTGCGCAACACCGTCACCACCAGCCGCACGATCGTCGAGCAGGAGGACCGCTTGGCAGCGGCACTGAAGACCACGGCGACCGTCGCGGGCACGACGGAGGACTTCCTGGACGCGAACGGCGGCCGGCTGATCACCCTCGGCCGGGTCTCCCGCCCGACACTGGAGCTGTTCGCCCGCTACTCCCCCGAGTACCCGTGCCTGATGGCCGGTCTCGTCCGGCAGGAGAAGGCCTCGGAGGAGGCGTTCCGGGGCGGAAAGATGCACATCACGCTGGAGGTCGTACAGCCGCAAGGGGCGTACGAGCCGGGCGAGGAGCCACGCTACGCCGAGCGGTCGGGCCCCAACTGCCGTGATCTGCCGGGTCCTCCGGTGCCGGCGCCCGGCGCCCACCTCAACGACGGTTCGAAGTCCGGCGGTTCAGCCGGGGGCTCCTCCGCGGGCGGCCCGCTGGGCGTCTCCTCGACCCTGGCCGAGCAGCGGGCGGTCGGCTCGCTCGTGGCCCCGGTCATGGGCGTGCCCGCCGACGAGGTGCCGCCGGTGACGACGCTGCTGTTCGGGCCGCTTGTGCGCGGGACGGCGGTGAGTGTGGCATGAGCCGTACGAAGGCCAAGGGCGCCCGGCAGACGACCGCCCCGCTCATCAAGTTCGGCCTCTTCGCGCTGGTGACCATCACGGCTACGGCACTGCTCGCGGCCACCATCGTGAACATCTCCTTCAGCCCGAAGGACACCTACCGCGCGGTGTTCAGCGACGTCACCGGCCTGGAGGAGGGCGACGACATCCGGGTGGCCGGAGTGCGGGTCGGCGAGGTCGAGGGCATCCGGATCAAGGACCGGACACTGGCCGAGGTCACCTTCACCGTCAGCCGGGAACGGCCGCTGCTCACCGGCACGGGCGCGGTCATCCGGTACCGCAACCTGGTCGGCCAGCGGTACGTCGCGCTGACGGAGGGCGCGAGCAACGGGACCGAGCTGCGCCCCGGCGCGACGATCCCGCTCTCCCGCACGCAACCGGCGCTGGACCTCAACGCCCTGCTCAACGGCTTCAAGCCGCTGTTCGCCGCGCTCAGCCCGAAGGACGTCAACCAGCTCGCCACCGAGATCATCCGCACCCTCCAGGGCGAGGGCGGCACGGTGAACAGCCTGCTCGTGCACACGGCGTCCCTCACCTCGACACTGGCCGGCCGCGACGAGCTGATCGGCTCGGTGATCGACAACCTCAACACGGTTCTGGCGACCCTGGACCAGCGCGGCGCCCGTTTCTCCGGCCTGCTCAAGCAGCTGCGCCGGGTCATCTCGGGCCTGTCCGCGGACCGCAAGCCCATCGGGGAGTCGCTGGTGAGCATCGGCGACCTGACCGAGGCCACCTCGGGCCTGCTTCAGGACGCACGCCCGGCGCTCAAGGACGACATCGCCGAGCTGACCGAGCTCACCGGAACGCTGAACGACAACGAGGAGACCGTGGAGGGCGTGCTGAAGCGGCTGCCGAACAAGCTCAACGAGCTGACGGGGACGGCGTCCTACGGCTCGTGGTTCAACTTCTACCTGTGTGACTTCGACGGACGGATCGTGCTGCCGAAGACGGAGTCGACGTCCCAGCAGGTGCTCACACCCGACCTGCACGTGGCGAGGGCGAGGTGCGGGGCATGAGCCGTAAGCATCGTCCGGAGCCGATGTTCAGGGTGCGGGTGGAGCCGCCGAGGCTGCCACGCGTACGTCTGCCGAAGGTACGGCTCCTGCCGCGCCGCAAGCCCCGCCGACAGCCGCTGATCAAGGTGCGGGTCGAGTGGCCGAAGCTGCCGAAGATACGCCTGCGCCGCCCGCATCTCGGCCCGTTCCGGGAGCGCAACCCCGTCGTCATCGGCGCCGTCGGACTCACCGTCCTGGCGCTGCTGACCGCGGCGGCGTTCAACGCCGACCGCCTGCCGGTGATCGGCGACGGCGAGACGTACAGCGCGGCCTTCGCGGAGGCGGGCGGCCTCAAGCCGGGCGACGAGGTGCGGATCGCCGGTGTCAAGGTCGGCAAGGTCGAGGAGGTCGACCTGGACGGCGACCACGTCAAGGTCACCTTCAAGATCAAGGGCGAGCCGGCCTTCGGCACGGACACCGGTGCGTCGATCCGGGTCAAGACGATCCTCGGCTCGAAGTACCTGGCCCTGCACCCCAAGGGCAAGGGCCAGTTGGCGCCCGGCACCGAGATCCCGCTGAAGCGCACGGTCCCCGCGTACGACGTCGTACAGGCTTTCAGCGACCTCACGACGACGACGGAGGAAGTCGACACCGACCGAGTGGCGAGGGCCCTGGACACCATCTCCACCACCTTCGAGGACTCCCCCTCGGAGGTACGGGCCTCCATCAAGGGCCTGTCGCAGATCTCCCGCACGGTGGCCTCCCGCGACAAGGCCCTGCGCGAGCTGCTCGACCACGCGAACGGCGTCACTGACGTCCTGGCCGACCGCTCGGCGGACTTCACCGCCCTGGTCAGGGACGGCGACAAGCTGTTCCAGGAGATCAGCAGGCGGCGCGAGGCGATCCACAACCTGCTGAAGAGCTCCGCCGCACTGGGCGTCCAGCTCTCCGGCCTGGTCCAGGACAACGAGAAGGAGATCGGGCCGGCGCTCAAGGGCCTGAACCGCGTGGTGGAGATGCTCGAACGGAACCAATCCAGCCTGGACAGGAGCATCAAGCTCATGGCGCCGTACGTACGGCTCTTCACCAACACCCTCGGCAACGGCCGCTGGTTCGACTCGTACGTGCAGAACCTGGTCGCCGCTCCGGTGGAGCCACGGACGGGAGGGGCGCAGTGAGCAACCGTTGGAAGAAGCGCCTGGCCCTGTTGACCGCACTGGCCCTCGTCGCCGCGATCGGCTACATCCTGTGGCCGCGCCCGGAGCCGGTCCGCGTCACGGCGTACTTCCCGCGCACGGTCGGCATCTACCCGGGCTCGGACGTCCGCGTCCTCGGCGTCCGGATCGGCGAGGTCAAGGCGATCACGCCGGAGGGCGGCCGGGTGCGGGTGGAGCTGGAGTACGACGCGGACCGAAAGGTCCCGGCGGACGCACAGGCGGCCATCATCAACTCCTCGGTGGTCAGCGACCGTTACGTGCAGCTGCTGCCGGTGTACCGGGGCGACGGCCCGGTACTGCGGAACGGCGACGAGATCCCCGAGTCACGCACGGCCGTACCCGTCGAACTGGACCGCATCTTCGACAGCCTCCACACCACGGCGGAGGCGCTCGGCCCGGACGGCGCCAACAAGGACGGGGCACTGTCCCGGCTGCTCGGCGTGAGCGCCGACAACCTCGACGGCCAGGGCGCGAACCTCCACCAGACGGTCGAGGACCTCTCGGCGGCGGTCACCACCCTCTCCGACGGCCGCACCGACCTGTTCGGCACGATCCGCAACCTCCAGGTGTTCACGGCGGCACTGGCGGCCGACGACAAGAGCGTTCGGTCGTTCAACAGCAACCTCGCAAAGGTCGCCGAGCAGTTGGCGGGCGAGCGCGAGGACCTGGCGGCGGCACTGAAGAACCTCGGAACGGCGCTCGGCGACGTCTCCGACTTCGTGAAGAGGAACAAGAAGTCGCTGACCTCGAACGTGGAGGGCCTCAGCAAGGTCACCAAGGTCCTGGTCACCCAACGGGCCGCGCTGGAGGAGCTGTTGGAAGTCGCCCCGACCGGCATGTCGAACCTGAACAACGCCTACAACCCGTCGTCAGGCACCCTCGACACCCGCAACAACGCCGACCAGGCCCAGGATCCGGCATCGCTGCTGTGCTCGCTGCTCAGGACGACGGGAGACGAGGGCGGCAAGAACCCGGACTGCGGCGAGCTGAGGGAGCTGTTCGACTCCCTGCCGGAGGTGCCGCACGGCGGCGGTACGGCGGTCACCGGCACGGTCGATCGGACGCTCGGCGGGATTCTGGGGGCGCGCGCATGAGCATGCTGCGCAAGGGCGGGGCGGTCGCCTGGGCCGCCGTCGGCTGCATGGTGCTGTCCGGCTGCGAGTTCAACGGCTGGTACGACGTCCAGCTGCCCGGCGGCGCCGCCTCGGACGGCAACGCGTACCACGTCACCGTCGAGTTCCGTGACGTACTGGACCTGGTGCCGCAGTCGGCGGTGAAGGTCAACCACGTCACCGTCGGCGCGGTCGAGAAGGTGGAACTGGACGGCTGGCACGCGCGCGTGCACCTCCGTGTCGCCGACTCGGTGAAGCTGCCGGCGAACGCGATCGCCGAGCTACGGCAGACCAGCATGCTGGGCGAGAAGTACGTGTCGCTGTCGAAGCCGACGGGGACGGAACCGGTCGGCCGTCTCGCCGACGGCGATGTGATCCCCCTGTCCCGCAGCGGCCGCAACCCGGAGATCGAGGAGGTGCTGTCCGCGCTGTCGGCCCTGCTCAACGGCGGCGGGGTGGCCCAGCTGAAGACGATCACCGTGGAGCTGAACAAGGCGCTGGAGGGCCGTGAGAACAGGGTCAGATCACTGCTGACGGAGCTGGACACGTTCCTGGGCGGCCTGGACAAGCAGAAGGCCGACATCGTCCGGGCACTGAAGGCCGTGGACCGACTCGCCGAGCGACTCAGCGGCGAGAAGGAGACCATCGCCAAGGCCGTGGACACCATGCCGCCGGCCCTGAAGGTGCTGGCCGATCAACGCCGCGACCTGACGAAGATGCTGACGGCGCTGTCGAAACTCGGCACGACGGGCACCAGGGTGGTCAACGCCTCGCACGACGACACGGTCGCCAACCTGAGGCAGTTGCGCCCGATCCTGCAACAGCTCAACAAGGCGGGCGACGACTTGCCGAATTCTCTTGAGTTGCTGACGACTTATCCATTCCCCCGCAACGCGGTGGACGCGATCAAGGGTGACTACGTCAACCTGCACATCACGGCGGACCTGGACCTGGCCGGCATCTACGGCAACTTGACGGAGAAGCCGGGCGAGGGTGACGGCAAGGGCGACAGCCAGGACCCCACGCTCCCCGACACCCCCGACCTGCCGGACGTACCGGATCTCCCGGAGCTCCCAGGCGTGCCGAGTGCGCCGGGTGTGCCGACGCCCACGGCGCTCCCGAACGGCCCGAGCGCGCCGTCGTCGCCTTCGGCGCCGTCAGGGGAGGGCGGCGACGTGCTGTGCCCGCCGGTGTGCACGGCCGCCTACGGAACGAGCGGGTACGGCACAAACGGCTACGGCACCGGGGCCGACTGGCCGTCCGGAGTCAATGTGGAATTGGCCGAGCTGATGCTGAAGGGAGTCCAGCCGTGATCACACGCACGGTCAAGGTCCAGCTGCTCGCCTTCGCCACCATCACGGCCGTAGGCGTGTCGTACGTGGGCGCCGAGTACACGGGCCTGGTGGACGACGTCCTGGACCGCGGCTACACGGTACGGGCGGACTTCGCCGACTCCGGCGGCGTCTTCCCCGGCGCGGAGGTGACGTACCGCGGGGTGCCGGTGGGAAAGGTGGGCGCGCTGCGCCTGACGGGCCGCGACGGCGTTTCCGTCACCCTCGACATCGAGGACGGGGCACCGCGCATCCCGGCGAACACCCTGGCGGTGGTGGCGAACCGCTCGGCGATCGGAGAGCAATACGTCGACCTGCAACCGCGCACGACCAAGGGCCCGTATCTACTGGACGGCAGCACGATCCCGCGAGCGAGCACCCGCGTACCACTGCCGACGACGGACCTGGTCCTCAGCCTCGACCGCCTGGTGAACTCGGTCGGCAAGAAGGACCTGCGGGTGACCGTGGACGAGCTGGACAAGGCGTTCGCGGGAACCGGCCCGAACCTGAGCCGCCTGGTGGACTCCGGGAACGGCCTGATCGAGTCGGCGTCGGAGGCACTGCCGGAGACGATCGAGCTGATCGAGGACTCGCGGACGGTCTTGAAGACGCAGGCGGACCGGGGTTCGTCGATCAAGTCGTTCGCGCGTGATCTGGCGTTGCTTTCGGCCCAGTTGAAGAAGAGCGACGGGGACCTGCGCAAGCTGATCGGCAACGCGAGACCGGCGGCGCAGGAGGTGAACTCGCTGCTGAAGTCGGCGGGACCGGAGTTGTCGGTCCTGCTGGCGAACCTGATCAGCGGCGGCCAGGTGACGCTGGCGAGGCTGCCCGGCGTGGAGCAGGCGTTGGTCACCTTCCCGGTGATGGTGGCGGGTAGCTACACGGTCGTACCGGGCGACGGCACCACGCACTTCGGCATGGTCCTGAACGCCGACGACCCGCCGGCCTGCAGGCAGGGCTACGGCACGACCCGCCGCGACCCGGCGGACACGAGAACGCGCGAGGCGAATACGGCGGCTCGCTGCACGTTGCCACGGGGCAGCGAGTCGTCGGTGCGGGGGGCGCAGAACGCTCCGGGCGCGTCGCGCGCGTATGGCGGCGCGAACCAGGCCGCATACGTCACCCCATACGACCCGGAGACCGGCACGACGGTCGCTCCGGACGGCAGGAACGTCGAGATCGGCTCGACGGGCGGCCAGCAGGCCGTGTTCGGAAAGGAGTCGTGGCAATGGCTGCTCGTTGGCCCGATGGCATGAGGCGCACGATGACCTCAAGGGCAATGACGGTGGGGCTGATAGCGGCGACGGTCCTCACCACCGCACTGACGGTCTGGCTGGCCCTGGGCATGTACGCCCACCGAGAGGCGGACCAGCGCCGCCAGGACATCCTGGCCGCGGCCCGCCAGTCAGCCCTGAACTTCACGTCCCTCGACTACCGCCACTACGACCGCGACAGCGCGAACGTCCTGGCAGGCGCGACCGGCGACTTCAAGAAACAGTTCGCGGCCCAGACGAAGCAGCTGACGGATCTGGTGGACCAGAACAAGTCGGTCTCGGAAGGCCAGGTCCTGGAGGCGGGCATCGTCCGCTCCGACGACAACTCTGCCCGCGTGCTGGTGGTGGCGGACAGCAAGGTGACGAACACGGCGGTGCCGCAGGGGGAGGCGCGCACGTATCGCCTGCAACTGGACCTGGTCCATCGGGACGGCCGCTGGCTGACGTCGAACGTCGAATTCGTCGGCTGACAAGCACCACCACTGAGGAGTACGACCATGCCGAAGACGACGACCGCCGGCGGCCCCGGCACGAGCACCCGCCGCACGCTGACGGCGGCGGCCCGCGCAGCAGCCAAGCGCGCGGAACGCGGCACCGCTTCCGTGCCGGCAACCGAGGAGGAGTCCGGGTCCCCTGCCAGCGCCGAGCGCCCGCTCGCAGGCCGCACCGTACTGATCGACGCCCCGAAGAACGGCTGGCAGGACCCACCGGAGCCGTCACCGGAGGCGTTCGAGGAGGAGGATGCGCGGGAGGAGGGAAGCAAGCGGAGCACGCCCAGCCGCCGAGGTCTGCTCACGGCCCTGCTCGGCGTCCTGCTCGTGGCGGGCCTGGTGGCGGCTGCCGTACTGGGCTGGCAGTACTGGGACGCCCGACGAACGGAAACCGCCCGCACCGAGGCGGTCGCGGCGGCGCAGAAGGCGGCCCCGATCGTCCTGTCGTACGACTACCGCCGCCTGGACAAGGACTTCGCGGCGGCCCGCACCCACCTGACCGGCGACTTCCGCGACGAGTACGGCAAGACCACGAAGACGGTGGTCGGCCCGACGGCCCAGAAGTACCGGGGAGTGGTCAAGGCGACGGTCGCCGCCCCTGCCTCCGGCGGAGCTCCGGCGGCCTCCGTCGTCTCGGCGTCCCCGGACAAGGTCGTGGTGCTGTTGTTCGTCAATCAGGTCACTGAGAGCACGCAGGTTTCGGGGGCTCGGGTGGATCTGAACCGGGTGCGGCTGACGATGTCCACGACGGACGCGGGCTGGAAGGTAAGCGCGGTGGATGCCCTCTGAAGAGGGGCAGAGGAGGCGGGCTACGCGATGCGCGAGAACGTCCCCAGCCCATGCCACCTGTGCCAAAAGGTAGCCGCCTCACACCCCTGCATGGCGGCGACCGTCTCGCGCCCGAACGCGAATCGCATCACCCGATGGCGGTCTTGGTCGCACCCCCATGCCTGGTCACGCGCGGGCGGCACCGGACCTTGAGTGCGCTTCGAGTGAAAGCCTCGTCTGTGGCCTTGCCGGACCACACGAAGGCTTCACCGGGGTTCAGCGCCGCCATCTTCTCAGCTGTCAAGGAAGACAGTGCGGCGTTCGCCTTCTGCAAATGCTTCAGCCATGCGGGTGAGGTGAACTTGTGCAGCACCATGTGGTTCGACAGCTCGATCAGTGAGATCGGGACAGACGGCGGATCCTGGCTGGCCACCAGGATGGACATGCCCTTGTGCCGCATTTCACGGACGCTGGAAACCAGCCCGTCCACGAGATCAGGGCTACGGATGTACTTGTGCGCCTCGTCGAACACAACCAGTTTGTTGAATGCCTCCCCCTCATGTCGGGCATCGGCAAACAGCTGCATGAGGACGACGAACAGGCCCAGCGCCTCGTCCTCTCCGATGTAGCCGTCGCGCAGATCGACGATGATCAGCCGACCGGGCAATACGAGATCCTGCAGGCGAGCGTTGTCGTCGATGTACTCGGCGGCCAGCTCCAGGCGATCGTAGGCCAGTTGCTTCAGCGTGTCCGACAGTGAGGACTGCTCCACTCCGAGCCGGATTGCGTCCAGCGTGAGGCTGTTGCGGTTGGCCTTCATGATTCTGCCGAGCTGACGGATGTACAGGGCCTGGTTGCCGACTGCACCCATCAGGAACCGCCAGTGAGCGGCCTTCAGTTCGGAGGATGAGAACTTCAGTGGCCGTACATCCAGATCTGGGTACTCGTCCTCCCGCTCCTCCACCATGTCGGCGGGAGTCAGCAGCAGGACGTCCGACAGCGCAGCTGGCTCGGCTCCGTAGCGTTCCCGAAGTGCGGCCAGCTGATCCCGGTCGCCGTTGGGCTGGGTCATGCTGGTGAACTCGGGAGCATAGTCCTGGGTGTCGCTGTAGTGGAAGACGATGCTGGCCAGGGGATGTGGAAGTTCATTGACACCTGACGTCGGCAGGCTCGCCATCTCCAGGATCGAGCCGAGAGTGTAGCTCTTCCCCCCGCCTTGCACACCGAACAGGCTGATGGTGTGCGTCTCGTTGAGGTCCAGGGCGACCTTCCGACCAGCACTCATACCCAGCAGGCCATACTGTTTGGTCGGCTTCGAGACTCCGAGGAAGACATCCGGTGCGGGCGCGTCACCCACCAGACCAACCGCATCCGCCGAATCTCCTGGACCGGCCTGAGCCGGCATGGGTGGCTTCTCCACAGACGGCGCTGGTGCTGACACCGCCGGTACAAGGTCTGACAAGGGGCCCTCGGCATCCGGCGATTCCACAGCCTGCGTCCCGTCGGCGGCAGGTTCGGGCACCTGCTGCTCGGTGGTGTCCTGCGGCTCCGCATCCCCGGATGCCGCTGTGTCATCAACCTCTGCCGACACAGCTTCGTCGTCCAGCACGGCGCTGAGCGGACCGGGTTCCTCGGGCAGTTCGCGGCTACGGACCCGCGGTCGCAGGGTCTGAGTGGCCTCCCCTCGCTCGATCCCCGCCAGCTCTTTCTCCACCAGCAGATGGGGCGCGCTGCGGACCGGCCCGCCGAGATACTCGGTCTCCACGGCGTCGAGCAGGTCGGTCACCTGCTGACGGCCGATCCGATGGAAGGTGATACCGCCGTCGGTCTCGACGTCCGTGCCGTCCCCGCCCAGGTCGAAGATGAGGCCTGTGCCTGCGAACTCCAGTGTGTAACCGTGATCGAGGTGATCGAGGAGCCAGCGTGCCTCGTCAAACCCCTTCTCGTCGAAGAGGCCGTATCGGTTGGCGCGCGCCAGGTAGTGGCCGAGAAGCGAGCGCAGAGTGAGGTTCTGAAGTGGACGGTCGGGCCGTTCGATCCTGGGGTCGAACTGTGTGGCCAGGATCGTCCGGCTGTTGTCGATCTGCTGGCTGATCTGCTTCTTCTTGGTGTCGTACATACCCAGGCCACCCGCGCCTGAGAAGCACTTGACCTCGATCAACCGGCATACCACGGCCCGGCGTTCGGCGTCCAGATCGAACAGAGCCAGGTCGGTCCGGTGCAGCCGGACGGCACTGTCACCGGCGGCGGCGCGGCGTTGCGCCTCGCCGTAGAGGTCGATGTGCGCATCCAACGGGATGAGAACCTGGTTGTGCAGGGCACCTTGGTACCCCAGATACAGCCGGGCGAGTGCGAGACCCAGGACCTCGGTCCGGCTGCTGCTGCCGAGCGCGGCCAGCTTGAAGGCGAAGCTGCCGGAAAGCTCCCTGAGCTGGTCGAAGAAGGTCGTCACATGGCGTGGTTCGATGCTTAGTTGCTTGTCGTCGAGCACCGGCCCGACCAGCGCGCGCAACTCGTCGACCGATCGCGACGAGACCACGATGTGATGACCCATGCCGGTCTGGGCAGTCGCCGAGTACTCGATCACGTATTCGGGCCGATCGGCACGGCCGTGATCGAAGTACTCCACACCGAGGGTCCGGTCCACCGTGACGACCCAGTCGCTGGCCTGGTGCACATCGTGCAGCAGAGCCTTGTCCCTGGCGGACAGTCGCAGCGTTATCTGCGGCAGTTGCCCAGGGAGCGGTTCTCCGGATGTCACGGCGACCACGGCGGCCGACAGCGCTTCCGGCAGCGCCGCCACCAGGTCGCCGGTTTCCTCGGCTCCGGGTACTGGGTCCGTGGCGCCGTGCCGGGGCTGGCGGCTCCAGGCCACGAACTCCTCATCCTCGGCGTAGTAGCTGGTCAGCTCCTGAACGAGGCCGTGTGCCGCCGCTCTGCCTGAGGTGCGCGCACCCGGCGCAATGTCGAACTGTTCGCCGCCGAACGGATCGAACAGGATGGTGAGATGGGCCGGAAAATCGGTCGCACGAGTACGGAGGTCGGCGGCGTCACGCACCACAACAGCGAGCTTCGGCCGCAGCGGGTCACCGGGCGTGCCGAAGGGCTCGGCGGCGGTGGCTCTCGGTCCCGATCCTGGTGAGAACAGATCGGTGAGCGCTTCGCCGACCCATGGTTCCTGGGGGTGGTCGGTGAAAAGACGGACCGTATAGCGCAGATGGGAGAGATGCTTACGCCCTTGGAGCTCGATCAGCATCGAGGCCAGCACCTCACCCCGACCGACACCGAGAGCGTTGATGACAAGGCTGTCCGCATAGGGATGAAGGCGTACATAGCGCTCGACCCGGTCCGCGAGGTCGGCGCCGGTGATCACACCGGATGTGGTGGAGCTGTCACTCACTCCGAGGGCCGAAGCGAGCCGCGATACAGTGCCCCTCGGGTCGGCTGTCTCGCTGGGCAGGCAGACCTGCCAGTAGTCGGTGAGCTGTCCGGCCGCGAAGGTCAGTTCGCCTGTGGTGAGTGGCACGACGAACGGAAATCCCAGCGGCGCGAGCCGCTCGACAAGACTGTGCAGAGTCTCCAGGACGCGGTTCTTGTCCTGGCCCTCGGTTCGGCCGAGCCAGTGGTCGGCCAGTGCCGCCTGCCCGCACCACCACAGCACCCGCAGCGGATGGGTCGGCGCGACCAGCACTAGCTGACGCCGGCCGCCCTGTACATCGGCGAGTTCCGCCGCCACTGCGTCGGTGCGCAGCAGCAGCGCGAGTTCTGCCCGGTCCTGCTCGACTGTGCCGCTGCGGGGGTTCTCCAGCGCGCGGAGGCACCGGGTGACCGCTCTGAGGTACGCCTCCGCGCAGCTCTCGGCTTCCTTCCGGATGGTGCGCGGGTCGGTGCCTTCCAGGACGAGCGGCGCGGAGCCGTCCCTGTCGGCGCGGATGGCGGCGAACAGTGTGGCGCGGGCCCGCAGGTAGTCGTCGAAGGCGCTGTCCTCGGCAGGAGTGACGGCCAGGGACTCGTCGTCACTGAGCTGCCACCGCCCCGAGGCGTCGACGTTCAGCCGGGGGCCTTCGAGGGCATACGGCCGGGCCAGCATCCGTTCCTCGGCCTCGGCGAGCGGGATGGGCAGGTCGACGGTGACCAGGCCGGCGGGCCCGAAGGCCGCCCGCAACGGCCACGTCTTGGCTGTTTTGGCCCCCCAGCCCACGGTGCGGCAGGACACCCGCCAGGGATCGCGGCCCTCGGCCCGTGCCACGAAGCGCAGCCGGTTGATCGCCTGGGCCAGCCCGGGAGCGTGCTGGGAGCGCTGGACGGGCGGGTCGTCGAACTCGGCATCAGGGACGACGTAGAAGCGGTCGCTCTCGTGCGGCCGGTGGGTGCCGTCGGCACCGGCGACCCGCATGGGGTCGCCGTTGATGTCGAGAGGAGTGACCCTGACGAAGTGCCAGCCTTCCTCCCAGTCGGCTTTACGGCTCTTCTTCAGCTTGATGGACGTCTTGTAGATCGTCTTGGCGGTCTTGGCCACTGAGAGGGTGGCGGTGAACCCGGTCGGGCTGACCGTGGTGGAGCCGCGATCCTCATCGGTCTCGCTCTCGGAGAGGATCTGGATCGAGAAGCGTGCGAGACCGGCGATGTGGCGTGGATCGGGGTGGACGGTGAAGGAGACGGGCAACGAGGTCAGTCCGCCGGGCAGTAGATACTGCCCGCCGAAGAGCCGTTCCAGCGCCGGGTGGTTACGCAGGTCGTCCTCGTTCTGCCCCGCCTTGGGCAGCACGGTCAGCTCATGGACCTCGATGCCGACCTGTTCGTCGCCGGGTGCGTTCTCCTGCGGCCAGTGGTGGAAGGCGAGCGGCCAGTTGTCCGGGTCCACGGCGATCGCGCGGCACCAGCGGGAGGGGGAGTCGAGGCCGGTGCGGGCGGCGAAGCTCACGAGCCGGCTGACGAATTCCTGTGCCGCCGACGAGTTCTGTGGCAGCCCCAGGCTGAGCACCCGTTGGCGGTCGGTGGCCGTCGCCTCGGTGAGCTTGGCGACGGTCCTGCGGTTGCGGTCCGCCTTGCGGCCGACCAGCGTCGGGTCCTGGAACAAGCCGAAGTCGGGGATCAGACCGAGCAGATGGACCGCCGCCCCGGCCGCCTCGGGATCGTAGTCATTCTCCCGAAGCGTCAGCAGGTACCGCACCGCCGCCCGATCGTCCGCGACAGCGCCCCCTTCCTCGGCCTGCCGCTCCAGCAGTTCGGCAACCGCCGGACGCAGCGAGTCGGACAGCTCGCGCAGGAGCGAGCCCTTGAGCTTCGCGTGTACGTCGTCCAGAGACAGCTGCTCGAACGTGGCGACGCCGAAGGAGTCCTCGGCACTGGCCCGGGCACCGGGTGGTACGAAGACGAGCAGCGGCGGCCTCAGCCCCCCGTCCATATCGGGATTGCGCAGTTCGACGAGCTTGGTGCTGGTGACCACGACGTCGGCGGGGATCCGTCCGTCGCCCGCGCCCAGGACGAACACCTGCGCCTCGGGTACGAGCGTGCGCAGCCCGCGCACCAGCCGTGTGGCGAGGTCGGTGTCCAGATCTCCCAGCCTCATGCAGTGCCCGGCCTGTCTGGCACGCAGTACCGCGGCCAGCCGCGGCAGCAGCGCGTGCTCCAGGGCGTCCCGCCACTGCGCCTCGCTGATCTCGGTCAGTCCGCGTGCCATCCCGTTCACCTCCCGCCCGCAGTGACGGTGCCGTCCACGGAGATCGCGAACCTGGGCGTGATCACCTGGGTGAGGTATGCGTCGGACAGATCGCTGTAGAAGCCGATCTCCCGCATCCGCGTGGTGAACGCCTCGGCGTTCGCCCGCAGGGCGGCCTGCTCCTCGAACCCTGCTGTGGGAAACCCGTCGTCGGCCGGCAATTGGTCGATGTGGAGGCCGTAGCGGATGCGCAGGGTGTCCATGAACTCGTCCAGCCTCAATTGCTCGGTGTGATACGGGAAACGCGATCTCGTGCCGCGGGGGTTCGGCCGCAGCAGCGCGATCTGGACCAGAACCTCCAGCAGCGCGCTGTCCATGACGAAGCGGCGCCGACCCCGGTGGGGCTGGGTGATGACCGCACCCTGACGGTTCTTGAGCAGCAGCGAGTCGATGGCCTCGACGATGTAGTCGTAATGGTATTTGCCCCGGTATGCCATGATCAACTCGATGTACTGCTCGAAGGCGCTGAGTCCCATCCCCGCGCCGAGCAACGGCCGGACGGCCTCGGGCTGTTCATCGATCGGGGTCTCGTCGAGCAGGTTGTCCATGCGGGATGCGAAGAACCGCTCGCGCCGGTCCCGGTATGCGTCCGAGCCGTACTGCAGCAGCTCGGCCACGGTGAAGAATCCGCGGGACGGCTTGGTGATCTCCTTGCTGTCGGCGAGATGGTCGGCGAATTCGCCCAGCTTGCGCACCACATAGCCCGCACGCACGAATCCGGGGATGCGCCGTAGCCAGACCTCGGCGCTGTGCTCGGCAAGAGCGGCGGCGGGCGTGCCTGGCACGCCTGCCGCGTCGACCAGCAGCCCAACCCGGAACGGGCAGCTTGCCAAGCCGTCCCCCGCCGCACCCGACGGGCAGTTCTCCGGCCCGCACGAGGGTTCGGCCGAGGAGCGTGCCACGATGGCCGGCAGCAGCTTCATCGCCTTCAGCTGGCCGAGGGCCAGGTGGAACGCGAAGAGGATCTTCAGGTACTCGACCATGACGATCCGGGGCAGCAGGTCCTGCAGGGACAGCAGCCGCAGGACGTCGTCCGCGAGAAGGTCGGATTGGCCCACGCACAGCGGAGGGGCCGAGTACCAGCCCTTGACGCTCGTCGGGGAGTCCTGCTTGACCTGGCTGTTGAGGTGGAGCACAGCCTGGGTCTCGATGTCGACGCTGGTGCCGGGCAGCTGAGTGCCCAGGGCCGGATCGAGGCCGGTGAAGAAAAAGGCACGGATCCGCTCCAGGGACAGCGTGCCACGGCCGCCACGCGCATGCCGGAGCATCTCGTAGAGCTGGGCGTCGGCTCCATAGGCGCGGGAGTGGTTGTAGTTGCGGAACTTGTACGTCAGCCCGTGCAGAGGGCGCAGTCCGGCCACGGCCTGATTGGGCTTGCCGCGGTTGACCATATCCAGGAGCTGGGTCTCGATCCAGCGCTGCGCGATGTCCGGGGATTCTCTGAACCCCTGGAACTTCTCCGCATGTTCCTCGGCGAGGAATTCCTCGACGAACTCGTCCGCCAGTGCTTTGCCACGTGCGAGTTTGCTGGTCTGACCGTTGTGGTTGACCCGCATCAGGAACCCAGTGAGTACGCGGTCCATCTCGACGCGCTTGAAGTCCAGGTAGGACACACCCAGATGCCGGAACTCGCTGTCCCGCTTGCGCAGCACCATCACTTCCCCCTCTTCGCCGCGCCGTTCGTCTCACTCGCGGGCCCGAGCCGCAGCGTTCCCTCCGGCAGCCGGGTGATGCGGTGCGGCATGCTGCCCGGTGCGGTGAGCAGCACCTCCTGGTACGAGGTAGCCGACAGCGCGTTCTTGAACACCGCCAGGGCCAGGTTCTGTCCCTGGCGGTCCTCGACTCCTGGCTGATGGCCTGCGTGCAGCCGGTCGAGGAGTTCGTAGAGGTCGAGGCGGACCACAAGTTCCGCCCGGTGCTCCGCGGAACCGTCTGGGGTCCGTCCCCGGTACCGGACGATGAGCTCGCGGGAGCTGGTCTCGACGTAGTCGGATGCCGCTGGCCTGCCCGTTTCGATGGTGAAACGGTCGGCGGGAAACAGCCGGTGGCTGCGGACGGTGCCGCCGGGCACGGACCTGACCTGGAGCGCCAGAGCGCGCTCGCCGTCATACAGAGCCCCGGGCAGGCCTTCACCCCGGTTGACGGCTTCGATGATCCGGTCGAGTTCCGCCTGCCCGGGCCCGTCTCCGGCGAGCAGGTCGAGGAACCTGCCGCCCGCCCGATAGGTGAGCAGGGACTTCCAGCGCTCGCCGTCCAGGCTCTCGAAGAAGAAGCGGCGCCGGGCGGCGGCGAGGTAGGCGCGATGCGCTGCGGCCTCCGTCTGGCCGGCCGTCGGAGTGCGGGGCAGGGCGGCGAACCGGTCGATGAGGAGTTCCGCATCGTGACTGCCGCGCTGGTCGACCGAGATCAGGCTGTGGCCGCCGTCCGGGCCCACATAGTCGAGCTTACGGTCGAGTTGTGGGTCGGGCACGTTCGCCACGTCCAGCTCACGCAACTGGGCCAGCAGCCGGTCCTGTTCGTGTTCGCCGCCGGTGTGCAGGCCGGCCCAGCTGGTGAAGTAGAAGCTGTCCAGCCGCTCCTGGACACTGTCCGGGCGCTGGTAGAGCTCGTGGATCTGGGCACAGTCCCGGCCGGAGGTGAGCATGTATGCCAGGGCGGAGCGCAGGTCACGCAGCGTGATGTGAAGTCGTCCGCGCAGATGGGTCATCCGGTACAGGGCGGCGAGCCGTTCAGTGACCACCGACCCAGCGGTGGGGTGGGCGAAAGTTTGTGCGTTGTGCCGGGCGTAGCAGCGGGGTGCGAGCTCGCAGGAGACGCAGCCGCTCCAGTACTTGGGGTCCGTCATCGACTGGACCATGCGGTGCAGGATGGAGTCCCCGGTGCCTGCCGGGTCAGCGACGACGTCCCGCGTGTTGAGGTTGACGACGGCGATCCCATGCTCGGCGCCGCCACCCGCCAAACCTTTCCGCACGGTCTCCGCGAGCAGCGGGTAGCGCTCGGCGTGCGCGGTGACGAAGTCGGTCAGACGGCCCTCGTTGACGGCGATCAGCCGTGTCTGGTACTGCGGCCAGGCGTCGGCGTCCGCTCCCCGGAAAGGAGCGAGGAAGGCGTCGAGGACGGCGTCGTTGTCCTGGTCGCCTTCGTCCTGGCTGCCGTCGTGGTTGGTGAGGAAGGCGCGGCCCTGGAAGACGAAGTCGTCGCCGTTGACGCGCTTGACGCCCTGCTCGGCGCCGCGCTTGTGAGCCTCGACTGCCAGCTGTTCAAGAAAGGCGGTCTTCCCGTCACCGGCGTTTCCGGTGATGACGACCAACCGGTGCCGGCCGGCGAGGACGTCATCCCGCAGCGCGGTGTCCAGGGCGGTGGCCACGTACAGCGGGAACTGCGCCGGGTCGAGTCCCCGAGTGCCCGCGTTGGTACGGGAGTTCTGACTGTACAGGGTCTGGAGGTGGCCGACGAAGGCGTTGGTGCCGTCCCGACCGGCGTCCGTCGTGCAGACCGGCTCGGGCTCCGGCTGGACCTCCTCGTCGCCGCCCCGGGTCCGGCGCACCTCTCCTATGGCCCGTACGGCCGCGAGGAATGCCTCCGCATCCGAGTACCGGTCGGCGCGACGGGGCGCGATGGACCGCATCAGTACGTCGGCGAAGTGCCGACTCAGATCCCCCAGGCCACTGATCTTGCGCGGGTCCAGCGCCTCCTCGTCCTTGGGCGGCTGTGCGCGCCCTGGCCAGGGATACGTCCCGGTCAGCGCGATGTAGGCGGAGACGCCGAGGGCGTACAGGTCGAGGTCGGCGAGTTCTGCCTGCGTCGGGCGCCCCTTGAATCCCGTATCCGGTGCCTGGTAACGGGGCGAACCCAGCGTGGGCGTCAGGGTGGAGTCCGCCGAGACCGCCGCATTGAAGTCCAGCAGCTTCGTGCCGTCCGCAGTCCACAGCAGGTTGCTGGGCTTGATGTCGCAGTGATAGACGCCGTTTTCGTGCAGATGGCCGAGGCCGGCCAGACAGTCTTCCAGGAGCCGTACGACGTCGGCGGCCCCCAGACGGCGCTCGCGCGTGGCCGACGCCTGGAGGTCCTGGCCTTCCGCGAACTCCAGGCGTAGATAGGGGAATTTCCCCTTCGGCAGCCAGTCGGCGTCAATGACACGCACCAGGTTCGGGTGCGCGGGCAGCTGGCGCAGGACCCGGTACTCGCCCTTCAGCCGGACCCCGACCGACTCCGGATCACTGGTAATGATCTTCAGGACCTCGTCGGTGTCGTCGAGGGTGTTGAACACCTGGTAGACCACACCGAACTTGCCCTGCCCGAGCTTCTTGCGGACGTGGAACTTCTCGGTGAGCCGGAAGCCGTCGGGCAGGTTGCGATAGCTGTAAGGGTTCGACCAGTCGAAGGGATCGTCGGACGATCCCCCCCCGGCCGCCGTCCCGCCGAAGCCGCCCGAACCTGACGAACCACTGCCCCGCAGCAGTCGCTCCAGCTCGGCGATCGCCTCCCTGGCGGTCGGCCGCAGGGCCGGATCGGCGGCGAGCATCCGCCGGATCAACTCCCGGATCTCCGGGGTGACCTCCGCCGCCTCCAGACTGTCAGCCAGTCGCATCCCGCCGGTCACCGAGGGCAGTTCGCCGGTGTACAGCTCGTGGCAGAGCACGCCCGCCGCGAAAATGTCGGAGGCGGCCGAGAACCGTCCGGGCTCCTCCACGCACTCGGGCGCGAGATACGCGGCCTCGGCATGCTCGTACGCGTCCATGGCTACGGTGCCGGCCCGCTTCTGCCCGGTGTGGGCATAGTCGAAGCCGGTGAGCATCGCAGTGCCGTTGCGGGCGACCAGGACCGCGTCCGGGGTGAGGTGTCGGTGCACGACCCGGTAGGCGTGGGCGAGGGCGAGCCCGGACAGCACACCGGACAGGATGCGGCGCCGGGCGTCGGCGCCGAGCTGCGCCGGCCCGTCGGTCATCCGCACCCGCAGCGCCTCGGCCTGCACATCCTTCAGTACGACGAAGTATCCGGTCTCGTCCTCCAGCGGGAGTACCTGCACGCAGGGCACGATGTGCGGGTTGGGCGGCAGTTTGTTCAGCGCCTGGAGAGGGTTGCCGATCCGCTCCCGCTCGCGCGTCTGCTCCGCCTCGGGGAGCAGCGGGTCGACGGTGTGCACCTGGATGAGGTACGTCCCCGAGTTCGGCTGGTCCGGCTGCACGGCCCGGTAGACGGACACCCGGTCCTCGGCGTCCGCCTCCGCCCCGGCCTCCGGCTGGGGGTCCGCTTCCACGAGCGTCTCGATCGCCTCGTAGACCCCGAACCGGCGCACCGAAGGCGCTCGCGATACGGCGTTCAGGGCCCGGGCGATGTCCTCGTGCAGGCCCGTGATGGGCATCTGGGGCGTGTTCGCCCCGAGCCGCGACGGCTGGTGACCGGACAGGAAAGAAACGAGGTCTCGCATCTGGACGGTGTTCTTCTCGTCCCTCCCGTCGTGGTCGACGAACAGTGCGTCGTCGTACGGAAGGATCACCAGTTCCTCGCACCACACCGATCCGATCAGCGGGGACAGATGCGACTGCCGCAGCAGGTTTCCCACCGTCTTGGCGTGCTCGCGGAACTTCTTGACCGGACTCGGGAACGGCTGACGCCCCTGCGGGTACCACTTCTTGCCCCGCACCTCGATACGCCCGTGCGTGCCCTTGGTGTCGGCGATGTAGCAGGCCCGGTCGGTCAGGATCGCGAGGTCGACCTCGAAACACTGACGGCCGCGGTAGATCTCGAAGTTGGAGATCACCGTCCAGTCGTCCGGGGCGTTGTCACGGAGATGGCGGAGAACCATCCGCTCGGCGTCGTTGACGGGGTCGCCGACCTTGATGATGCGCGCCATGAGTGCCCGTGCCCCCGTTCGTTCCGGTCAAGTGCGGCAGGTGTGATGTGCGCCGCACTGCCATGTGCCATGGTCACTTTAGTACCAGGTGACGACACATCCATCTTGGTTAGGGTGATTGTCGGTCAGGCCGGTGACGGGGAGGTCATGTGTCGTATTCGTTCCACATCCGCAATTTGCGCAAGCGGCTCATCGAGCGATTCGATTCTCTGATCGACATGTCGGACGAGCCGTCAGCATCGGAGAAGAAGAAGGAAGAGAAATTCCTCAGCCGCGGAGTCGCCGCCCTCGCGGTCAAACGTGAGACCGGATGCGCGGACCGGGACGCGGCTCTGTCGATCATCGACGGTCGCGACGACTGGGGTATCGACGCGATCGCGGTCGAGTTGGCGGCCCCGGGACAGGGTGGCCGGCCGCATATCACCCTGGTCCAGGCGAAGTGGAGCGACAACGCCACTGCCGGCTTCGGGCAGAGCGAGGTCGACCGGCTCTTCCGCGGCCTCGACTACCTGATGAACTTGGAGTTCACGCGGTTCAACAAGCGCATCGAGCAGCATGTGGATGCCCTGGACAAGGCTCTGGACAGCGGTTCCCCCAAGGTCACCCTGCTGCTGGCGTTGGTGACCGATGGCGAAGTCCACCCGGACATCCGGACGTTGCTCAACTCCGAGGTCAAGAAGCGCAACTGGGCCGAGGAGATGATCGAATGGCGAGTTCTCGACCTCCGCGGTCTGTACCAGGAGATCCTGGGTGAGCACGCCGACCGGAAGATCGAACTGGAGGCGTGGGTCGAGGGCGTCGGCCGGGTGGAACACCCCTTCGCCGCCTACTACGGCACGCTCTCCGCCGCCGATGTCGCGGAGTGGTACGAGACCCACGACCGGCATCTGTTCGCCCGCAACATCCGGGACTCGCTGGACACGGACGTCAATGACAAGATCCGCGCCACGCTTCTCCAGGAACCCGAGAATTTCTGGTACTTCAGCAACGGCATCACCCTGCTGTGCGACCGCATCCGCAAAAAGGGAAAGGGCGCGTTCGCTCCGGGTGCAGGCGCTGGATTCGTACTCGAGGGAGCGAGCGTCGTCAACGGGGCGCAGACGGTCAGCGCCATGTACCGCGCGATGCAGCGGAATCCGGCCTCGGCCGGGCAGGGCCGTGTGCTCGTCCGGATCATCTCCCTGGAGAACTGCCCCGAGGGATTCGGCGACCAGGTCACCCTCAACACCAACACCCAGAATCCCATCGAGGAACGGGACTGGAAGTCCCGCGACCCCATCCAGACGGGGCTGAGGGACGACTTCGCGCTGTCCCTCGGCCGTACGTACGTGGTCAAGCGTGGCGAGTCGGAGCCCGCCCCCGATAGCGGCTGCACCATGACCGAGGCAGCGATCGCGCTGGCCGCGACCCACAGATCCCCGGATCTGACAGCGAAGGCCAAGCGGGACACCTCTCTTCTCTGGGACAAGTCCAACTATCAGGAGATCTTCGGCAAAGCGCTCAACACGGCTCCGAGCGCTCAGCGCGTGTGGCGCTGCGTGCAGCTGGTACGGGCGGTCAAGGCGGCGCTCGCCGAGCAGAGCGAGAACCTCTTCGGCCGGGCCGCCAGCACCGCCAGCAACGGTGACCTGCTGATCAGCCATGTCGTCTTCCGGAGCCTGGACACCGAGGGACTGGACGAAGAGGACAAGGACTGGGACGCCGAGCTGGCGAAGGTACCGGACCTCGTGGAGCGGGCTCTGGGCTGGCTGATGGCGACGGTCGATTCGGCCTACGGCCGCAACAGCCAGATCCTCACGACCATGCGTACCCCGGAACGTGTACGTGTGGTCTCCCGCCGCGTGGTGGACGCCATGGCCTCCGGAGCCTCCGCCCCGGACAACGCCGACTACCGGGTGGAGGAAAGGACCCAGGGCAAGCCGGCCCGTTCCACCAACGCCGTGAGCCTTCTCGTGAAGGCCGAACGCATCGCGGTCGGTACGACGCTGGAGTTCCGTCCGGTGACCCGCCCCGACCGGCAGGGCCTGTCGGCCTGGCTCGCCGAACACCCCGACCGCGCCCGCGCGACCTGGGGCGCCAACGCCTCCAAGCCTCTGGTCTGGTCCTACGACGGCGCGGCGTACGCGCCCAGCACGCTGGTCCGCAAGATGCGCAAGGAAGCCATGGGCAACAACCAGCAGGTCCAGGGCACCCTGTACTGGCACATCCCGGGCGAGGGTTCTCTGGTCGATCTGGCGGCGGAGCTGAGGGCCGAGGACGAGCTGGACGCGGAGCAGCAGCCGTGAGGCGCAACGCCGTCGGAGCGGGGTACACCGACGGCACTCCTCAGCCGGGCTCCACCGCGACCACCTGATCCGGCTCGGTGGTCCACTCCCGGCCGCCGCCGACGGGGCGGAGGAAGGCGAGCCGACGGGCCGGGCGGCCCTCCGGCTCCGGCAGCTCGCCGGCGGACCGGTAAAGGAGGACGTCCCGCAGGGTGCCCTCACGTCCGGTCGCCCGGTCCCGGACAAGGGCGCCGACGGGAATGCCGGGGAGGCCAGCGGGCGGGTCGCCGGCGGTCGCGTTCGTACGTTCCCTGCACGACGGTCGGTTCACAGGACCTCCCCACGGCTACGGGCGTTGACCCGGGCGACCTGCGGGCTCAACGCCTCGCCCGCACGGGCGAGTTCGACGTCCTCGGGCCGGGCGGTCCATTCCCGGCCGCCGCCCTTGGGGCGCAGGTGGACCTGGCCGGGGCCGCGCTCCATCACGGTGCCGTAGCGGTCCCGGAGCGTGTCGTAGGCGAGGTCGCCGACAACAGGCATGGGCGGTAGGGGAGTTCTGTCCGGGCAGTTCATCGACGGCCTCCGGGGTGGGGGATATGGGCTCACGAACAGCGGGAATCACCGTTCGTGTCCTCATCGTCGCCGTCCGTCGCTACGCTCGACAGGGGTGATCCGTTCCCCACCCAGGCCTGGAACAAGGAAGGCTGCACGGATGACGGCTGGCGCACGTGACCTCGAACCCGCCCGATCGGCAAAGGAGTTGTACGGCGCCGAACTTCGCCGACAGCGGCAGCTGAGCGGGATGTCCCTGGACCGTCTTTCGGCAGTGGTCAACTACAGCAAGACGCACCTGCACGGGGTGGAGACGGCGGAGAGGCTTCCGCTGCCGCCGATCTCGCAGAAGCTGGATGTGGCGTTCGGGACGGGGGCGTTGTTCCAGGGGTTATGGGGGGCCGTCAAGCGGGAGTACTCGCCCCGACGGTTCGATCACTGTCTGGAGCTGGAGGCGAAGGCGGTACGGATTCAGGAGTTCGGGGCAAGCATCATTCCTGGGCTGCTCCAGGCGGAACCGTACATGCGGGCTTTGTTCCGCGCGTGCAACCCCGGGGCCGGGCCGGAAAAGATCAACAGCCTGATTGCGGCGCGCATGAGCCGCCAAGAGGTTCTGCATGCAGACAATCGGCCAGACGTTTGGTGGATTCTCAACGAGGCGGCTGTACGCCAGGCTGTGGGCGGTCCGGCGGTGATGCGGGAGCAACTCGCAGCACTGTTACCGCTGGTTGAAACCGACCACACAACGATCCAAGTCGTCCCGTTCGATGTCGGCGCATGCCCCCTGATGAACGGCACACTCATCCTGCTGACCCTGCCGGACAACTCCACCACCGTCTACCAGGAGGGCGCTGGCAGCGGGGAGGTCTTCGACGACAGGGAGACCGTCATGCGGCAGCTGCGCGACTACGATCGCATGAAAGCGTGCGCCCTTTCGCCGAAGGGTTCCGCAGCGTTGATCAAAGCGGCGATGGAGAACTTCAAGCCATGCGAGCCACCCCAGACCTGAGCGCCACTCAGTGGCGTAAGTCCAGCTACAGCGGCGGGCAACAAGGGGATGCCTGTGTCGAGGTCGCCGACGGCCTCGACGATCTCGTTCCCGTGCGTGACAGCAAGACGCCGCTCGCCCCCAGCCTGCTCTTCACCTCTAACGCATGGGAGGCGTTCGTCGCCTCAGTAAAGAGGTAGATCCACCGTCTGACGCCCCGCCCTGCATGCTTCCGGTGCGGGGCGTCGACACGTTCGCGTCTGTTCCGTAACATCACACGGAACAGAACCGCCCGTGTCTCAGCCCGCGCTGTGCTCCAACACGGCCCCCTCCAACAGCTCCAGGGCCCTGTCTTCCTTCTTGTCGGCCTCGTCCCGCTTCCGATAGGCAGCGCGGATCGTTTCCGCAATGCGTTCCCGGTCAGGTGCGGTCAGCACCGGCACCGGGATCTGGGCACGCAGACCCTCATGAATGTCCTGTTGCTTTCCGCCAGTCGACATGGAACGCAGCACACGGAACATGGCCTCGGAGCGAAGGAAGGCGAAGAGGTAGGCGCCGGGGATGTCCGAGGTGCCGCTCACCACCCGCAGAAAGTGCTGTGTGTACGCGTAGTCGAGCCACGAGCCGGTGACGAAGATCGCGCGGCAGAAGACCTCGTTCTCGCCCAGCGTGCCCTGCGACGGAATCATGACCGTCTCGTCCTCGGCGAAGATTCCCGGAGGCGCCTGGGTCGGGCTGATCCAACGCCCTTCAGGCCGAATCCAGAAACCCTGCCGCTGCCCGATGAGGCAGACTGCGCCGTGGCCGGGCTCCGCATCAACGCGCTTGAAACGCACTCCGGATCCGAGCTGGCCTCCTTTGCAGATCTCACCGAGAGTCACATACTCAGTCTCATCCCGCAGCCGCTTCAGAATCCGCTGAACCTTCGGCTGATAGTTCAACGCCCGCAACGTCGTGGGCTTCAGCCCTCGCTGTGCAAAGCCCACATCCCGTGGCTGGTCATGCCACCGCAGGTCGAGCAGATCCTCAAGCCCCGCCGTCTTGAACAGATCCTCTGTCGCCCCGACCACGCCCTCCTGGGATTCCGTCCGCAGCGTGGCCGCCTCTTCGACCAGGTCGTGGATCTGTTCTTCCAGCGCGGAATCGAACCGCGGAACCGGCAGCCCCGAGATGTGATGCGGCTCGATGTGCTGAATGATCGCGCCGTACGCCTGACTGGCGACGATGGGGACGCCGAAACGGCTGCGCAGGAATGTGTTGAGGTATCCGGAGGGAATCCGCCCCGGATCCGGCTGCACCTTCATGACGTGCTGGGAGGACCAGATACCCGCCATGTCCTTCCGGACGTAGGCCATTCGACCGATCGTCCCCGAACAGGAGATCAGGGTCATCCCCGGCTCGATCTCCAGGTATGGGAACTTTGCCGCGACCTTGCTCCGACTCAGCAACGGCAGGTGTGTGAAGTCCGCCTCCATCATGTCCGTACTGCCGAGGAACGGCACCGCGTGGTCCGGGTTGGTGACGTACACCCGGCTGAACTTGGGCCCGTTGAAGATCCCGCCATCGTGCCCGGCCGTCAGCTCACCCAACCGGTCCTTGTGAAGGGGCAACCGCTCCAACAACTTCCGCCCCTCGAACGCCCCCGACAAATACGGCGCCGCATCCATCCGCAGCCCCTGCTCCCGCAGCCAGCTGAGCCGTACCGGATTGTCCTTGGACGCGATCTTCACTGCGCGCGCTCCGTCGTCGAGGTCGTCGTGTTCATTCTGCTCGCCGGGAACCAGTCCGCCAGCGTCGTCATCAGGTGCTGGAACGAGGCGTCTGTACAGCGGCGTACGGACGGAACCTGTTCCGCGAAGCGCCGGAAGATGCCGTTGCTCATGTCACCGATGTACTTCATCTTGTGCAGGAACTCGACGGCGCCCTTGGGATCGTCGGGCTTGGCCTGGCCTGCCTCCCACAGCCCGGCCTCCTCCAGCACCTGCCGCGGCGTGCGCTCGTCACCGCGCCTCGGCCGCCACACCAACGCCTTTTTGATCACCTCGGTATGGTCGGACCAGAACCAGTTCTCCAGCTCGGGTTCGATGACGACCACCGCGTACTGCGGCCAGAGATCCTCCAGCTGATCCCCGATGCGCTTGCGGATCCCGTCGGGCGGCAGCGGATTGTCGTAGGCGTGATCCTGTACGACGATCGCGCGTCGGTATTCACCCCGCCAGGGCTGAAGCAGCTCGCCGGCCCGCAGCGGCAGCTCGGAGTCCTTGTGCGGGGCGAGCTTGATGTCCCGTCTGCCGTCGAAGACGAACGGTCCGCAGCCGAGCTTGTGGTGAATGTCCGTGCGGCCCAGGAACGCGCCGATCATGGCCTTCATGCCCTGATCGGCGACGAAGAAGACCACGTCCCGCTTCCCGGACTCGTCCACGGGCGCGACCGCCTGCCGGGGAACCGGCGCGGTCGTGTTCCCCCCGTGCCCTGCACGCCGTCCGGCCCTCTTGCTCACTCGAACACCCCCGTGGCGAACAACGTCCCCAGATCCAGGTCTCCCTGCCAGTCGGCAAGCCGCGGATGCCGGTCGCCGCGTACGACGGTGACGGCCCCGGTGTCGTAGTCGACGCGGGTGGCCAGCACATGGGGCAACTCCACGTTGGCCAGGACCAGCGGCGACTGGGTGGCCACGAGCACCTGGCAGTCCCGTACCGCCTGGAGCGCCTGCATGACGATCTCGATGGCCTGCGGATAGATGCCGTTCTCCGGCTCTTCGGTGACCAGGAGGGCCGGCGGGTCGGGCAGGTAGGGGATCAGGGCCAGCGCGAACACGCGCAGGGTGCCGTCGGACAGGCCGGAGGAAGTGACCTCGTGGCCGCCGGCGTAGGTCACGCGGAAGTACGCGTGGTGGTCGTCCTCGCGTTCCACGACGTCGATGTCCTGGACCTGCGGCAGGGCGATCCTGACCAGGTCCACCCAGGCGTCGTACAGCTCCTTGTCCGCGCCCTTGAGGCCCAGAGCCAGCCATGGCGTGTTGCGGCCCACCGGGTCGAGCCGGGGTGTGCGGCCGGCGGGCGGGGCGGCCTGGCGCAGCGCGGCCCAGTCGGGGGCGTAGAAGAGCGTTCCCTCACGGAGAAGGGAACGGAACCACAGGGCCGCCGGGAAGTGCGCCTCGTCGAACGGAACCGTGTCCAGCGCCAGCCGACTGTGCGGGCTCTGCCAGGTCAGCGGAGGCTGTTCCCCGGTCTCCGAGGTGAACCGCGCAACTGGGCCGCCAGTGCGGGCGATCACCGGGCGCCAGTTCTCCTCCCACGCCCAACGGACCCGGCGGCTGCCTCCTCGCCCGGTGATCACGGTCTCGTCCGGGTCCTCAAAAGCCCGCTCGCCGGGAACCGGACGCACCGGATGCTCCTCGGGGAACAGCACCAGGTACTCCCCCGCGATCTCCAGCCCCCGGCCGCCCTCGACCGGCGCGAGATGGAGCTCGTAGCGGAGATGGGTCGGCAGCGGGAGGCGCGGGTTGCGGGTGGCCTCGGCGAGGAGTTCGGTGATCTCCTCCGGGAGCCGCGCCTCCAGAGCGAAACCGAAGCCGCCGTCCCGGCCCCGGTGGGCGGGCTCGGTGAGGGACTGAGCGCGGGGTGGGCGGCCGGTGCGGGAGGACGGCCGTAGGAACGCGTCCTCGATCCGCTCGACACCCAGCAGCTCTGCAAGCAGCACTGGAATGTCGAGCAGGGTGCTCTTGCCGGAACCGTTGGCCCCGGCCAGCACGTGGAAGCCAGCCAGGTCGACGGCGAGATCTTCGAAGCAGCGGTAGTTGTAGGCCTCGATGCGGGTGATCATGCGCCCGCATTCCAGGGGAACTCGTGGGCGTGGCGCTCCTTGAACTTGTGGTAGGCCTCGGCGATCTTCGGCAGGTCGTTATCGACCGTCGGCTCACGGCGCCGGATCTCACGCGGCACTTCGACACCACCGATGCGCAGGATCTCGCGCTCCGTCTTCTCCTCGGTCACAATCTCGCCGTCCGGCGTGCGTACGAAGACCTTGTTCCCGCGCCGGTCGATGCCAACCTTCTCGGCGACGGCCATGAACACCGGATAGTCCGCGGCACCGAACTCGATCTCCTCCTGCCGCTCCTGCGCGGTCTTGCGGCGCAGGAAGAGAAGGGTGGTGAGGATGTTGACGTTGGCCTCGGCGATGAAGGTCTCCACGGGAAGCTCCACACTGCCCAAGACCCAGCATTGGTCGAGGATGTAGCGCCGGACCGCCTCGTCGGAGGGTCCGGGGTTGGAGAGGATGCCGTTCGGCAGGACGATGCCGATACGTCCGCCGGGCCGCACCCACTCGACCGCCCGCTGGACGAAGAGCTGCTCCGGGGAGACCGCGTTGGCTTCTCCCGCCCTGAGCAGCTCGTTGGTCCTCTTATCGCGGGTCCAGTTATAGGCGACACCGAACTGGCCGCCGGTCTTGCGGAACCTCGTGAGGATCATGTCCTCAGACACGGGGATGTCGGAGCCGAACGGCGGGTTCGTCATCAGCACGTCCACCGCTCCAAGCCCTATCTGCGGGAAGCGCATCGCCTCGTCGTTGCCCTGCAGATGACTGTCCGGGAAGGCGAGGGAGTCCATGTGGAAGGCGTGTCCAGCCGTGTCGGTGAGCGTCATGAGGCTCATCACGGTGGCCCGGCGCAGGAAGGGGTCGAAGTCGGCACCGAAGAGGTGCTTGTCCGCGTAGGCGGCCAGCTTTCGACGATGGTCGGCCATCCTCCTGGCCAGCTCCTGAGGGTTGGTGAAAGTGCCGTTACCCTCTTCCTCCTGCCACCTGCGCAACAGGTGGTTGAGGGTCTCCCTCAGGAAGCCTCCCGTGCCGCAGCACGGGTCGAAGACTGTCTCGTGCTCCTGCGGGTCCAGAATGTCGACGACCAACTTCACCGCTTCGTTCGGCGTGAAGTACTGGCCTCGGTCGCCCCGCAGGTTGTCACCGACCAGCTCCTGGTAGGCGACTCCCTTGGCGTCGATGTCGGTACTGCCCAGGTCGTAAGGGGCCAGCTCGCCCACGATGAATGTGAGGGCGGGGTCGGTCAGGGTCAGCTCGTCGCGGTGGTCGAAGAGTCCTTGGTCCGCGTAGAACTTCTTCACCTCCTTGAAGAGGTCCCTGACCCGGCCCGCCACCTCGGGGCTGCCCGCCCTGCGCTTGGCACCGGTGGCAGTGGTCTCGGTGCGCACCAGGTCGGCGACGTCGATGCGGAAGCGCGGGTCCTCGCCGTGTTCACGGACCCGACGCTCGTCGTAGATCTTTGCGAACAGGACGTAGAGGAACTGCCAGAACGCCGCGTCCTTGGGCAGTCCCTCGTTGCCATGGATGTAGTTGTGGCAGCGGCGGAACGCGAAGCGGAGCATGTACTTGTCCGCTCGCCTGATCTCCTTTAGCGAGGAGGCGGCACCTGTGGCATCGAACGCTGAGTCGTCGCCCCGCGGCCAGTTCGGCAGCGGCCGGAAGCGGTCCTCGAACCGGGACTTCCGGCCCTCGTCGTCGCGCTGGACCTTCTCGACGAAGTACAGGTCGATGTCGTCGGTCCACAGCCCGAGATGGCATGCCGGGCCTGCCGCGGTCATCAAGGTCTCGAGCTCGTCGATGTCCGACTTCGCCTGCTCGTGCGTACGGATCTTGGTGACCGTGCGGCCGGTCCGGGGACGCGGCTTGGTGATCACGATGCGGCGGAGGTGCTCCTGGGTCTTCGGCTGCCCCGGAGCGAAGATCGCGATGCTGACCTTCTTGCGCGTCTTGCGACCCCCCTCGGGCGCCGGAAGCTCGATCACGTAGTCCCGCTTCATGTCGTCCGGGTTGATCCCGTACTGGTGCACGAGAACCCGGGCGATGTGCTGGCGGACCCTCTCGGCCTCGGTCAGCTTCAGTATGTCCTGGCCGGTGATGTAGTCGATCGTCTCGTCATCGCCGAGCGCGCGCGGCGGCGCAGCCCCGCCAGAGCGCGCCTTGGGCACCTCCGGCACGGAAAAACCAAGGCCAAGCTGCTCGTCCGCCATATGCGCCGTCTACTCCGTCCCCGTCTCCACCACGCCCGACCTGTGCTCCGCGACGGGCCTGTCCACTGTGCGGACCCACCTTACGGCGTGGTGGGGAACACCATTCGCGGCGTGAGCCGGAACGCCGAGTAAACCGGGTCGCCGCTTCTAACGGTGCCGCTTCCAGGGCATGCCGGGCAGAGGCAATTCACCCAGCGCATTGGGCTGCTGCTGGCAGCGGCAGACGAGTCGGGCTGTACGCCGGGTTCTGTTCCGAGGGGTTCTCGCGAACCCCCCGGCGACGGCCATCCATCTAGGACCGGCGTTACCACCGGCCTCCTGCGGTCTACCCGCGGACTCAGGCGGGCAGCCCTCGAACGTCCGCGCAGAGTCGCCCCTCTTTCGAGAAGGCGGCTCCTCTTGACCTTGCTCCGGGTGGGGTTTACCTAGCTGCCCAGGTCGCCCTGGGCACTGGTGGTCTCTTACACCACCGTTTCACCCTTACCCGGCGCCGAAGCGCCGGGCGGTTTGCTTTCTGTGGCACTGTCCCGCGGGTTACCCCGGGTGGCCGTTAGCCATCACCCTGCCCTGTGGAGCCCGGACGTTCCTCGGGAAGCCCCTGAAGGGACTCCACGCGGCCGTCCGCCCGGCTCGTCTGCCGTGTGGACCATGTTACCGGCCTGCGGGGGGCTGCCGTCGCCAGGACGGATCCGGCGAGGATCAGGGCGAACGCGGCCAGGACCCCCGCCGTCAGGGGCTCGTCCAGGAACAGGGCCCCGGCGGCCACCGCGACCGCCGGGTTGACGTACGTGAAGACCGTCGCCCGCGTCGGGCCGACCTCCTTGATCAGTTCCAGGAACGCCACGAAGGCGACCGCCGTGCAGATCACGCCGAGGGCGGCCAGGGCCGTCAATGCCTCGGCCGAGGGCATCGAGGACGGCCAGGTCAGCGCCGCCGCGGGGGCGTACACCAGCGCCGCCAGGGTCAGGCAGGCCGCCGTGAGGTGGAGGGACGGCACGTCTCGCAGCCACCTCGCCGCTATCAGCGGAGCCGTCGCGTAGCCCAGCACCGTCAGCAGCACCTCCGCCAGCGAGCGGGCGTCGCCGCCGGTCAGGTGCGGGACCGTGAGGGTCGCCACGCCGGCCAGGCCCAGGGTGAGGCCGGTCAGGCGGCGGACGCCCAGGTGTTCCGTTGCGCCGAAGAAGCGGGCAAGCGCGACGCCGACGATCGGGACGCCGGCGATCAGCAGGCCCGCCGTCGAGCTGGAGAGGTGGCGTTCGGCGTCCGTCAACGTCCACCAGGGGCCGATGATCTCTATGCACGCGAAGGCCAGCATCGGGCGCCAGTGCGTCCGGACCGTCCGGGTCAGGCCTCCCTGGCGGATCGCGAAGGGGAGCAGGAGCGCGGCGGCGAGCGCGCAGCGCGTGAACACCACCACCGACGGGGAGACCTCCCCCACCGCCACCTTGATCATCAGATACGGGACGCCCCAGACCACGCCCATCAGGGCGAACAGAAACCAGCCGCGTGCAGTCATGCGGCGAGTTTCGGCCCCCTCACCATGAGCTGTCTTGAACGCTGTTGCGGTACGCCGCCGGGGTCACACCGAGGACGCGGCGGAACCAGCGGGTGAGGTGCGCCTGGTCCGCGAAGCCGACCATTCCCGCGACCTCGGCCGGTCGGAGGCCGGACTCCAGGAGGCCGCGCGCACGGGCCACCCGGTACTGGGCCAGCCAGGCGTACGGCGGTATCCCCATCGTCGTACGGAAGGCTCGTAGGAGTTGGTAGCGGGAAAGGTCCATGTCGGCGGCAAGGGCCGCGAGGGAGGGTGGGGCCGTGAGCTCGTCGGCCAGGCGGTCGCGGACCGTCCTTGCTATGTGGTCGGCGCCTGGCACCGAGTCGTCCGCCGCGCGGGCCGTGGAGTGGCGGCGGGCCAGGGCCGTCAGGAGCCAGGGGATACGGGACTCCGCCTCCAGCGGGTCGGGGCAGGCGGCGAGTTCGGCGTGCGTGATGCGCAGCGCGGTGGACAGTTCGGGGTCGTCGAGGAGGGGATCGCGGAAGTGCGGGGCGGCGGTGCCCAGGGCGCCGTCCGTCAACAGCGACGTCTCGGCGTACAGGGCCCGGTAGGCGTACCCGCCGGACTCGGCCGGCCCGCCCGTGTGCATCTCGCCCGGTGCCAGTACGACGATGGAGCCCAGGCCGGGACGGATACGGCCGCCCCGGTAGTCGATGATCTCGCTGCCCCCGACGCACACGCCGATCGTGAACTCGTCATGGGCGTGCGGGGCGTACACGTGCCGGTCGAAGCGAGCCGTCAGAAGGTCGAGCGGGGGTCCGTCCCGGCCGAGCCTCGCCCTGGTCCACAGCGCCTGTTCACCCACTTCGCGCCCCTCTCGTCGCCCTGGAGGCGCAACACCGGGAGCGTCAGAGAAAGTCCGCCGTGTCCAGCTCGAAGGCGAAAGGCTCGGGCAGAGCGAGCTGTTTGCCGAAGGCTACGGCGCGGAGCTCCTGGTAGTCGCCTGACTCCGGGCCGCTGAACAGCGTGATCCACGAGGTCTCTCGGTCGACGACCAGGTAGAGCGGAATGCCGCCGCGGGCGTAGCAGCGGCGCTTGATCTCCCGGTCTGTCCGCGGCTTCGAGGACGTGACCTCCAGCACCATGGCGACTCCTTCGCATGGCATCCAGGGACCGGCCCCCCGGTAGAGCCTCAGCTCCTTGGGAGCGAACGTGCCGTCCGGGACCACGTGGTCCTGTGGGTAGCCTTCCGCGTTCTTCAGTTGCAGCCCCTTGTTCGCCGAGAACTGCATGTTGGTCTGACATCGCCGATGCACCTGACCCACGATCCGGCTGATGCAGTGCTCGTGGTGCCCGTCCGGCACCGGGGTCACTACGAGTTCCCCCTCGACGAGCTCTGCCCGGAGCCCTTCCGGGGTGTCCAGGTCGACAAACCAGTCCAGCAGGAGCTTCTGCGTGATCGGATCCTGTGCCATGGCGCCCATGGCACACCCCTCCAGCAGCTCGCTGGAACGGAACAGCGGCTTGGTCACCTGTACGAAGTCCGCCGGAGGCGCCCGCTTGACCCTGCCGCAACGTCAACGTTTCTACTGATCCCATGCGGATCGGAGAACTCGCCGCCACCGTCGGTGTCACCACACGCACGGTGCGGCACTACCACCATCAGGGGCTGCTGCCCGAGCCGGAGCGGCGGCCGAACGGATACCGGGAGTACACGCTGCGGCATGCCGTCGTGCTGGCGCGGATCCGGCGGCTGACCGAGTTGGGGCTGGGGCTCGCTGAGGTGCGGGACGTGCTGGCCGAGGATGCCGGGAAGGATCTCGTCGAGGTGCTCACCGAGCTGGATGAGGATCTCGCCCGGCAGGAGCACGCCATCCGGGAACGGCGGACGCGGTTGCGGGCACTGCTGGAGGCGGAGGGCGGGCTGCCCGCCGAGGGGCCGGTCTCTCCTCAACTGGCCGCCCTTTTCCGGGACATGGCCCACGTGTCCGACTCCCCCATGGCCGCCAAGGACCGCGAGATGCTCGCGCTGATCGAGACCACGGCCGATCCCGAGGGGCGGGAGCAGCTCATGGGCGCGCTGGGGAGTGCGCTCGACCGGCCGGGCGGTAAGGAGCGGGCCGTGGCCGCCTACGCCCTGCTCGACGAGCTCGCCGACGCCGACCCCGCCGACCCGCGCGTGGACGAGGCGGCCCGTGCCCTCGCCGACTGCCTGCCCCGCGATCTGCTCCCGGAGACGTTGGAGGTCGACCCCGACAACAGCTTCCTGCGCGCCTTCTACGCCGATTTCGCCCCGGCCCAGGCGGAGGCCATCCGCCGCACCTTGGGCCTGCTCATGGAAGGGGACGGACCGTGATGCGCACCGCGCACGTCCTTGTCCGGCACGAGCTGCGGCTCGTCGTCAGTCTCTGGCTGTGGGCCGCCCGGCGCCGGCACGGGCTCGGTGAGGGCACCGCCTTCGGGTACTCGCGCGGGCAGGGCACGATGATGCTGGGGTTCGGCTTCGTGATCGTGATCGAGTCGATCATGATGTCCGTACTGCTGCGGAACCACCCGGCCGTGCAACGGGCGTGGTTCATGCTGGACATGTACACCCTCCTGATCATCATCGGACTGCACGCCGCCTCCGTCGTACGGCCACACGTGCTCGACGCCGGTTCCCTGCGCGTCCGGCGTGCCGCGCACGTCGATCTGCGCATACCTCTGGAGAAGATCGCGCACGTTCGGCGCGAGCTGCGCACCACCCACGAGCAGGCCGACGGGGAGCTCAACCTCGCCATCGGTGCGCAGACGACCGTGACGCTCGAACTCACCGAGCCCGTCGCCCACGTCACCTTCCTGGGCCGTCGGCGGGACGTCCGCCTCGTGCGCCTCCACGCCGACGACGCCACCGACCTCGTACACGCGATCAACGCGATCAAGCCGGCGCGAACCTCACCTTCGCCGCAACCGGATCGGCTTGTGTGAGGCGGACCCTGATCCGCTCCCCCAGCGGCAGCGCGTCCGTGCCGTCGACCCGGCCGATGATCGCCGGAGACTCCAACTGCACCACTCCCACGTCAGGTTGGCGCTCCGACACGTCCACCACCCAGCCGTCGAACTCCTCCCCCACCCGGTCCTTCAGCAGCGCCGCCTCCACGATGTCGACGCACTCCCGCTCGACCGTGCCCGCACGCCGCGCCCCCTCGGTCATCCGGGCGGGCAGCGCGTCGAGGGCGGCCTCCACCCAGTCGGGCACCGGCTGCCCGGCCGCCGCCGCGAGGCAGATCTCGGCGGCGTAGCGGTCGGCAAGGCGGCGCAGGGGGGCCGTGCAGTGGGCGTAGGGGGCGGCCACGGCGGAGTGTGTGGTGATGGCCGGAAGGGCTCCCGCCCGGAAGACCGTGTAGCCGGCGCCGCGCAGCAGGGTCGTGCATTCCTGGAGGAATGCGGCGTGGTGGGGGCGGTGGGGGTCGAGGGAGCGGACCAGTTGGGCGTACGAGACGTGGTGCGGCCAGTCGATGTGCAGGGCGTGCGCGGTACGGCGCAGGCGGCCGACCGCGCCGTCGGGGGCGGCAGGGAGGGTTCGCAGGATGCCGGTGCCCGCCGACAGCATCAGGTCGGCGGCGGCCATGCCCGTCAGCAGGGAGATCTGGGCGTTCCAGCCGTCGGCGGGGTGCGGGGCGCGATAGGCGAGCTCATAGGTGTGGTCGTGAGCGCGCTCGACGATCTCCTGCTCGGGTACGTGCAGCGAGATCCCGCCCCGCTCCACCTCCAGCCGCTCCCGCGCCTCCCCGATCTCCTTGAGCAGCGCGATCGGCTCCTCGGCGGTCCCCGCGTCGATCTCCTTCTGCACAGCCGCGTAGTGCAGCTTGGCCCGGCTGCGGACCAGGGCGCGGCGGACGTCGACCGCGAGCGTACGGCCCTCCTCGTCGAGGTCGATCGTCCACAGGACCGCCGGCCGGACCTGGTCCGGGAGCAGACTCGCCGCGCCCTCGCTCAGCGGCTCGGGGTGCAGGGGGATCCGCTCGTCGGTGAAGTAGAGGGTGGTGACCCGCCGGTGCGCCTCGCGGTCGAGCGCGCCCGACGGTACGACGAAGGCGGCAACGTCCGCGATGGCGTACCGGACGCGGTAGCCGGTGCCCTGCCGGGACAGGTGCAGCGCCTGGTCGAGGTCGGTGGAGGCGGGCGGGTCGATGGTGAAGAAGGGGAAGTCGGTGGCGTCGTGGGACGGAAGGGTGGGTGCCTTCGCAACCCGCTCGGCCTCCTCCAGAACGTCCGGAGGAAAGGTCTCGACGACGCCGAGTTCGGTACGCAGCGCGGTGAGGGCCGCCCGCAGGGGGGCCTCGGGGGCGCCGGTCACTCGGATGTGGCGGCGGGGCATGCAACGAGCGTAGGACCGAGGTCGCGTGGTGGCACGCCGTACGCTGTCGCAGAGCGCAACCGAAGGAGATCACCCGTGCTTGTCCTGCTGCCTCCCTCCGAAGGAAAGGCATCCTCCGGCCGCGGCGCCCCGCTGAAGCTGGAGTCGCTGTCGCTGCCGGGGCTCAACGATGCCCGTGAGGCCGTCCTCTGCGAGCTCGTGGAGCTGTGCGGCGGCGACGAGGACAAGGCGCGGGACGTACTCGGGCTGAGCGAGGGGCTGCGCGGCGAGGTCGGCAAGAACGCCGAGTTGCGGTCGGCCGGGGCGCGGCCCGCCGGGGAGATCTACACGGGCGTGCTGTACGACGCGCTCGACCTGGCGTCCTTGGACGCCGCGGCGAAGAAGCGGGCGGCCCGGTCACTGCTCGTGTTCTCGGGGCTGTGGGGCGCGGTGCGCGTCGGCGACCGCATCCCCTCCTACCGCTGCTCGATGGGCGTCAAGCTGCCCGGCCTCGGGGCGCTCGGCGCGCACTGGCGGGCGCCGATGGCGGAGGTGCTGCCCGAGGCGGCCGGGGACGGGCTGGTGCTTGATCTGCGGTCGGCGGCGTACGCGGCGGCGTGGAAGCCGAAGGGCGAGGTGGCCGGGCGGACGGCGACCGTACGGGTGCTGCACGCGCCGACCCGGAAGGTCGTCAGCCACTTCAACAAGGCGACGAAGGGGCGGATCGTACGCAGCCTGCTGTCGGCGGGAGCCGCGCCGAAGGGCCCGGCCGAGCTGGTGGAGGCGCTGCGGGACCTCGGGTACGAGGTGGAGGTGGAGGCGCCCGCGCGGGCCGGGAAGGCGTGGGCGCTGGATGTGCTGGTGGCGGAGATCCACTGAGGTACAGCCGCAGCACATTGCAACATACGCAATGACCTTTGCGCACAGTGCATGACCTCGGCAGGATGAGGCCATGCCCTCTCCCTTGCCCGCCTCCGTGCTGGATCTCGCCCCCGTCGTGCCCGTCGTCGTCATCGAGGACGTCGCCGACGCCGTACCGCTCGCGCGGGCGCTCGTCACCGGCGGGCTCCCCGCCATCGAGGTGACGCTGCGGACGCCCGCGGCACTGGAGGCGATCCGGGAGATCGCCGCCGAGGTGCCGGAGGCGGTGGTCGGGGCCGGCACGGTCATCACGCCGGACCAGGCGAACGCCTCCGTCGCCGCCGGGGCTCGCTTTCTGGTGAGCCCGGGCTGGACGGACGTACTGCTGGACGCGATGCGCGCGTGTGGGGTGCCGTTCCTGCCGGGGGTGTCCACCACGTCGGAGGTCGTGGCGCTCCTCGAACGCGGGGTGCGGGAGATGAAGTTCTTCCCGGCCGAGGCGGCGGGGGGTACGGCGTACCTCAAGTCGTTGAACGGGCCGTTGCCGCAGGCCCGTTTCTGCCCGACGGGCGGGATCGGACCGGCGACGGCCCCCGACTATCTCGCGCTCCCCAACGTCGCGTGCGTGGGCGGGAGTTGGATGCTTCCGGCGGACGCGGTGGCCGCGCGGGACTGGGGGCGCATCGAGGCGCTGGCGCGGGAAGCGGCCGGCCTCAAAGGTTCACGCGCGCAGGTGTGACGTGTCGTTGAAGAGCCGCACGCTCGCGTTGCCGTCGGCGTAGTACGCCACCGCCGAGAGGGAGGCCGCCGAGAGTTCCATACGGAACAGGGACTCGGGCGGGGCGCCCAGGGCGAGGCGTACGAGCGTCTTGATCGGGGTGACGTGCGTGACGAGCAGGACCGTGCGGCCGGTGTACGCCGCGATCAGCTTGTCGCGGGTGGCGGCCATGCGGGTGGCCGTCGCGGCGAAGCTCTCGCCGTCGCCGGTGGGGCGGGCCTCCGGGTCGGCGAGCCAGGCGTTGAGGTCGTCCGGGTAGCGCTCGCGGACCTCGCCGAAGGTGAGCCCCTCCCAGGCGCCGAAGTCGGTCTCGCGCAGGCCGTCGTCGATGCTCACGTCGAGGCCGAGGTGGGCGGCGACGATGCCGGCGGTCTCCCGGGTACGGGTGAGGGGCGAGGCGACGATGTGCTGGATGGTGCCGCGCCGGGCGAGGGCGGCGCCGACGCGCTCGGCCTGCTCCCGGCCGACGTCGGAGAGGGACGGGTCGGTACCGCCGCTGCCGGAGAACCGCTTCTGGGGGGTGAGGGGGGTCTCGCCGTGGCGGAGCAGTACGAAGGTGGCGGGCGCGCCCATGTCGGCGGGGGCCCAGCCGGACGAGGGCGCGGCCACGGTGCGCGCGGCCCTGACATCGGCCTCGGCCTTGGCGGGAGCGGCGGCGGAAGGTGCGGGGGACGCGGAGGGAACGTCCTCGGCGGGAGCGGCGGCGGAAGGTGCGGGGGAAGCGGGGGGAACGTCCTTGGAACGCCCCTGCGCCAGCGCCGCGCGCGCTCGTGCCGCGCCGGCGGAAGCGTCCCCCGGCGGACCGGACGGCACGGGCTCGGCCACGGCCTTCGCGGCCGCCCTCGCAGCCCTCGCGTCGGCCGCCACCAGTTCCGCCGTGGAGGCCGCGGCCGACCACTGTTCCCCGCGCTTCCCGGCGTCCATCGCCTCGTTGGCCAGCCGGTCCGCGTGCTTGTTCTGCTCCCTCGGGATCCACTCGTACGTCACCTGCGTCGGCGGCAGGACCCGTGACGCCTCGAACGCCAGCGGCTTCATGTCCGGGTGCTTGATCTTCCAGCGGCCCGACATCTGCTCGATGACCAGCTTGGAGTCCATACGGACGTGGACCGCGGCCGTGGGGTCGAGTGCGAGCGCGGCGCGTAGGCCCGCGAGCAGGCCCCGGTACTCGGCGACGTTGTTCGTCGCGACGCCGATGTACTCGGCGGCCTCGGCCAGGGTCTGCCCAGACGCCGCGTCGATCACGACCGCCCCGTAGCCCGCGGGCCCCGGGTTGCCCCGTGACCCGCCGTCGGCCTCGACGATGAACTCCCGCACGGCACAGTCTCCTAGAGGCCCGACTCGGCCGTACGCACCAGGATCCGGCGGCAGTTCTCGCACCGGACCACCGTGTCGGGCGCGGCCGCGCGGATCTCGCTCAGCTCGGTGATGGCGAGCTCCTGGCGGCAGCCCTGGCAGGTGCGCTGGTACAGCCTGGCCGCGCCGATGCCGCCCTGCTGCTCACGCAGCTTGTCGTAGAGCTTGAGGAGGTCGGCCGGGACGGCGCCCGCGACGACCTCGCGCTCCTTGGTGACCGTGGCCACCTCGCCGTCGATCTCCTCGAACGCGACGTCCCGGCGGGCGGTCGCGTCGTCGATCTTCCCCTGCACGGCGCCGACCCGCTCGGTCAGCTCGGCGACCCGCTCCTGCGCGGACTCACGGCGCTCCATGACCTCCAGGACGATGTCCTCCAGGTCGCCCTGCCGCTTGGCGAGGGAGGCGATCTCGTGCTGGAGGTTCTCCAGGTCCTTCGGGGAGGTGATGGCGCCGGAGTCCAGGCGCTGCTGGTCGCGGGCGGCGCGCTGGCGCACCTGGTCCACGTCCTGCTCGGCCTTGGTCTGCTCGCGGGCGCAGTCGCTCTCCTCGGTCTGCGCGGCGACGAGCAGGTCGCGCAGCTGGGTGTGGTCCTTGGTCAGCGACTCGATCTCGGCGTGCTCGGGCAGGGACTTCCGCTTGTGCGCGAGCTGCTGCAGGCGGACGTCGAGGGCCTGGACGTCGAGAAGTCGGATCTGGTCGGCCGGCGCGGCGTTCAGTTGGGGGCTCCCGTGGTGCTAGTGGTCGGGTTGGACGCCGCGTGGGCGGTCCAGGGGTCGGTGACCGTCTTCGAGACGTGGACGCGCAGGTCCCATCCGTGCCGGTCGGAGATCTCGTCGAGCTGGGCGGCGGCCAGCTCGCACCAGGGCCATTCGGTGGCCCAGTGCGCCGCGTCGAGCAGCGCGAGAGGACTGTGGGCAACGGCCTCCGACACGGGGTGGTGGCGGAGGTCCGCGGTGAGGAAGGCGTCGACGCCGGCCGCCCGTACCTGGTCGAAGAGGCTGTCGCCGGAGCCGCCGCTGACGGCGATCGTGCGGACCGTCGCCTCGGGGTCGCCGGCCACGCGGATGCCCTGCGCGGTGGCGGGCAGGCACTCGGCGGCCCGGGCGGCGAGTTCGCGGACGGTGAGCGGGTGGTCGAGCTCGCAGACACGGCCCAGGCCCCGGCGGCCGTCCGGGTCGGTCGGGTCCGGCACCAGCGGCCGTACGACGCGCAGGTCCAGCGCACCGGCCAGCGCGTCGCTGACGCCCGGGTCGGCCGTGTCGGCGTTGGTGTGGGCCACGTGCAGCGCGATGTCGTTCTTGATGAGGGTGTGCACGACCCGGCCCTTGAAGTGCGTCGCCGCGACCGTCGTCGTACCGCGCAGGTAGAGCGGGTGGTGGGTGACCAGCAGGTCGGCGTCCAGCTTCACCGCCTCGTCCACGATCTCCTGGACCGGGTCGACGGCGAACAGGACCCGGGAGACCTCCTGGTCGGGGTCGCCCACGACAGTGCCGACCGCGTCCCAGGACTCGGCCCGCTCGGCGGGCCACAGGTTCTCCAGCGCGGTGATTACTTCAGACAGACGGGGCACGAAGGACAGGCTACCTGGCTGGTCCGTACGGCTGTACCGGCGTCGGAGCAGCCGGATCCGTCCCCCGGGACCGTCCCGGGGCCGTCCCATGGCCACCGCGCCGCCGCCCGCGTGCCACTCCCCGGCCACCCGCCGGCGCCACTCAGCACAACCGCCCCCGTTTCCTCAGGCGAATCGTTCCTCGGCCACCCCTTTGTGTGAAGGGAACCTCGCCGATCCCACGCCTGTGCGTACGAAAACTAGCTTCGTGACCGGAGGTGACCGGACCATGACGGCCTGTGCGATCGAGCCCGCGGCGGAGCACGAGGACGGCGACGCGCCTCGGGCGGAATGCACCATCACGGCGGACGGTTCCTACGCCGCCCGCCTCGCCCCGGCCGGGGACTGCTGGTTCCCGGAGCGCTGGACCCTGGACGGCCCCGAGCCCTATGCCGTGCCGCTGCCCGCCCACCAGCCGGAGGAGCCCGGCACCGAGGTGCAGCCCATGAGCGACGGGCGGGTCCTCATCCGCCGCCGCACCGACGGGCGGCACGTCTTCTCGCTGCTGTATCCCACCGGGCCCGGCACGGGTGAGCTGCTGCTGGGCGCGGTCCAGAGCCCGGAGGAGGGGACCGGATTGCGGATGCTGCCCCCGGCGCCCGGCGGCGACAAGGCGTACGCCCTCGCGGTGGGCCGGCGCTCCAGCGCGGTGTGGCTGGTGGCGGGGGGTGCCTTCGGTCCTGAGCAGGTCGCGGAGGTGCCGGGGCGCTGCTCGGGCGGGGTGTGGCTGGACCGGAGCGGGCGGATGCTGGCGCTCGACCGGGAGTCCGGGGGCCGTACGAAGACCGTCGTGGTCGACCTGGGGCGGGGCGGTGAGGTGTCGCCGCTGTTGCAGATCACGGACCACAGCGACGACCGGCTGCTGCTCGCCGACCCGGACAGCGGGCTGCTGCTGATCCGGTCGGACGCGCCGTCGCCGGGGCAGGAACGGTTGGGCTGGGGGGTGCTGGGCAGCACGTTGCCGGTGCGCTTCCCGGAGTGCCTGCGGCTGCCCGAGTGCGCGGTGACGCCGTTCGCGATCCAGCCGGGGCAGGTGCTGACGCCGGAGAGCTGCGGGGTGGCGCTGCGCATCGGCGGGCCGGTGGGGAGCTGGCTCGGGGTGTGGCGGCCCGCCGAGCGGCAGGTGTGTCATCTTCCGGCGCCCGACGGGTGGTTGGCGGGTGCGGGGTTCTGGACGCGGGACGGGGTGCTCCAACTGCCGTATGCCACGCGGGAAGTGCCGTGCGGGGTGGCGCGGGTCGAGGTTCCCTGGGCGGAGGGGACTTCGGGGACCTCGGAGGAAGCCGGGCCGGAACCGGAGCGGGAGTTCTCGCGGGAGACGGAGCGTTCGTGGGAGCGGCAGCCGGAGCTGTCATGGCAAGGGGAGCCGGAGCTGTCGTGGCAACGGGAGCCGGAGCCGGAGCTGTCACGGGAGTTGGAGTCGCAACCGGAGCCGTCGGAAACGGACCCTGCGGATCCCGTTCCACTGCGCCCTGTGCCGTTGCAGCAAGCTCCGTTGGGCGGTCTTGTAACGAAGTAGTGGCGGTTGGCGTGGGCGCCTGGATTCGGCCCGTGGTCGGCCGGTTAAACTCGCCCGGCTGTAAGAAAGATCATGTTGACGGGGTGAGTTTTCCGATGAGCAACGCCAGCACGACCCAGCCGGGGCCGGCCGACGTTCACGACGTTCAGAAGGTCTCCGGTCACGGCAGGCACAGGGGCCCGGTTTCGGCCCACGACAGCGAGGCGGCCCCCCGCGGCCGTCACCGCAAGCCGGTCGAGGAGACCGAGACGGCAGCCTGAGCCGCGCGCCGACCACGGCATACGGCCCTGTTCCTCCGTGAGGAACAGGGCCGTTCCCGTACCGGGGGCCTATCCCCGCTTCAGCCCCAGGACCTCCGCCGCCCCGAACGTCTCCCCCGACGGCCGCTCCGCGTAGTGCGGGGTGAGCAGCGCGTCGAGCTCGTCATAGGTGAAGGCCTCCTGCTTGCTGTCGAACTTGGCGGCCACCCGCGGCCGTTCGACGACCGCCACCATGCCGCCGTGCACGACGAGCAGCTGGCCGTTGACGCGGGCGGCGGACGGTGCGGCCAAGTAGCCGACGAGCGGGGCGACATGCTCGGGGGCGAGCGGGTCGAGGCCGTCCTCCGGCTGGTCCAGGCCCGCGAAGACGTCCTCGGTCATGCGGGTCCGGGCGCGGGGGCAGATGGCGTTCGCGGTCACGCCGTACTTCGCGAGCGCGAGGGCCGTGGAGGTGGTGAGCCCGACGATTCCGCCCTTCGCCGCCGCATAGTTGGGCTGTCCGGCGGACCCGGCGAGGAACGCCTCCGACGAGGTGTTCACGATCCGCCCGTACACCGGCCCGCCCACCGCCTTCGACCTCTCGCGCCAGTGCGCGGCGGCGAAGCGGGTGGTGTTGAAGTGGCCCTTGAGGTGGACCCGGATGACCGAGTCCCACTCCTCCTCCGCCATGGAGAAGACCATCCGGTCGCGCAGGATGCCCGCGTTGTTGACGAGGATGTCCAGCTTGCCGAACTCGGTGATCGCCAACCCGACCAGGGCGCGGGCCTGCGGGAAGTCGGCGACGTCCCCGGTGTGCGCGAGCGCCTTGCCGCCCGCCGCACGGATCTCGGCGGCCACCTCCTCGGCGGGGCGGGCGCAGGCCTCGCCCGATCCGTCGCGACCGGGCCGGCCGTAGTCGTTGACGACGACGGCCGCGCCGAGCCGGGCGAGCTCCAGCGCCTCGGCCCGGCCGAGACCGCGCCCGGCGCCGGTGACGATGGCGGACAGACCCTCAAGTGGCAGTGACATACGACCCCTTCGGACGACGCCTTCGGACGGACCCTTTCGGCCGAACCCTTCGGACGGACCCTTTCGGCCGAACCCTTCGGACGGACCCTTTCGGCCGAACCCTTCGGACGGACCCTTTCGGCCGAACCCTTCGACCTCAGATCTCGATGCAGGTACGCAGCGCCGTGCCCGTGCGCATCTGGTCCAGGGCCTCGTTGATGTCGGCGAGCGGGACGCGGTGGGTGATCAGGCCCGACAGGTCGATCCGGCCGGCCCGCCAGAGCGCGATCGTCCGCTCGTAGGAGCTCAGGACGTCGCCGCCGCCGTACATGGACGGCAGGATCCGCTTCTCGTCGAAGAACAGCTCGAACATGCTGAGCTGGAGGAAGTCGTCCAGGGCGCCCGCGCCCACGATGACGAGGGTGCCGCCGCGCCGGGTGTTCTCGTACGCCGTGCGGGCGGTGGCGGACCTGCCGACGACCTCGAAGACGTAGTCGAAGCCCTCTCCGGCGGTGACCTGCTGCTTGGCGTCGGCCAGCTCGTCCGGGGAAACGGCCCTGGTGGCACCGAACTTGAGGGCGGACTCGCGGCGCGAGGCGACCGGGTCGACGGCGACTATCTCCGCCGCTCCCTTGAGCCGGGCGCCCTGGATCGCGGAGATGCCGACGCCCCCGCAGCCGATGACGGCGACCGACGAGCCGGCCGCCACGTCGGCGGTGTTGAGGGCGGAGCCGAGTCCGGTGGTGACCCCGCAGCCGATGAGGGCGGCTATGTCGAAGGGGACGTCGTCGGGGATCGGCACCGCGCAGCCCGCGTCGACGACGACCTCCTCGGTGAAGGTGCCGGTGCCGGCGAAGCCGAAGAGGTCACCGCCGGGGCGCTTGAAGTTGGGGGTGCCGGCGTTCATGAACCCGGCCAGGCACAGCTGGGTCTGGCCGCGCTTGCAGGCGGGACAGGCGCCGCAGGCGGGCAGCCAGCAGACGACGACACGGTCACCGGGCTTCAGGTGCCGTACGCCCTCCCCCACTTCGAGGATCTCGCCGGCCCCCTCGTGCCCCGGCACGAAGGGCGCGGGCTGCGGCAGGACCCCTGCCATCGCGGACAGGTCGGAGTGGCACAGCCCGGTGGCCCGTACCCGGATCCGCACCCTGCCGGGTCCGAAGCCCACCGCCTCGACGTCGTCGAGGACCTCGAGCTTGTCCTGGCCGATCTCGTGCAGTACGGCTGCTCGCATGGTGCGGCTCCCTTCAGGAGTACGGGCGTGAGGCAGACGGGGCCTGCAGGTCCGTGCTGTACAGGTCTTTACAGAGCTCAGGTGTGTTCGACGATCGTGTCGGCGAGGACGGGCGCGTCGTCCCGTTCCACGGCCCCCACCTCCACCCGGACCCGGCCCTCCTGCCGCCACATGCGGATACGCAGGGTCTCCCCCGGGAACACGACCCCGGCGAACCGTGTGACATACGACCGCACCCGGGTCACGTCCCCGCCGAGCAGCGTGTCGACGACCGCCTTGAGCGTGATCCCGTAGGTGCACAGCCCGTGCAGGATGGGCCGGTCGAATCCGGCGATCTTGGCGAACTCCGGGTCGGCGTGCAGGGGGTTGAGGTCGCCGGAGAGGCGGTAGAGGAGGGCCTGGTCCTCGCGGACGGGCCGCTCGACGACCTTGTCGGGGTCGCCGGCCGGTGGTTCGAGGCGTGCGGAGGGGCCGCGGTCGCCGCCCCAGCCGCCCTCTCCGCGTACGAAGATCTGCGCGTCGTTGGTCCACAGCGGGCCGTCGGCGTCGGCGACCTCGGTGCGCATGACGAGGACGGCCGCCTTGCCCTTGTCGTAGACGGCGGCGATACGGCCGGTGGCGGTCGCCGTGCCCCCCACGGGCACCGGACGGTGGACGGTGAGCGACTGCCCGCCGTGCAGGACGTGGGCGAGGTCGACCTCGACGCCGGGCATGGACAGGCTGCTGATCACGCCGGGCGAGCCGGCGCCGGCGACGGTGGCGAAGCTGGGCAGGACGTGCAGCCGGGACTCCAGGGTGTAGCGCAGTTCGTCGGGGTCGGTGGCCGGTCCGGCGATGTCCGGGCGGGCGCCCGCGCCGATGCCGAGGTGGTAGAGCTGCACGTCCTTCGGGGTCCAGGAGATCTCGCCGGTCCGGGGTTCGGCGGCTACTGCCTTGGCGGCGTCGATGGGCATGGGGCTCCTGACAGAACGGGGCATCCGGCAGAACGGAACATCCAGCGGATCGGAACATCCAGCGGATCGGGGTATCCAGCAGATCGGGCAAGACCTCGGTACGGCCGTCCGCACCGTCGGCCGCACCGAGGTCGTCACGGGCCGTTCTAGAACGCGTTCCAGTCCGGCGACCTCTGTATAGCCGAGCGCACTGCAGTTGTGAAGGCTCCTGACGCTTCATCAGATGGGGTTCGCCGGGTTGGGGGTGCCCGCCGACACCGGGCGCGGCCCGGGTGGGCGCGGCCGAACCTCCCGCGGCGCGGCCGAGGGACACACTGCGAGGCCGCACATCGACGTCGGCCATCGCCCCGTCCGCCCATCCGCCCTGCCACGACCAGGGCGGGCACGGGCCCCCGCGCCTACCCTTGGGTCGTGAACGAAATGCCCCGGGACCACCGGCCAGCGAAGTCCATCAGGGTCCTGCTCGCCGAGGACCAGGGCATGACGCACGGGGCGCTCGCGTTACTGCTCGGGATGGAGCCGGACATCACGGTCGTGGCGCAGGTGTCGGCCGGCGAGGCCATCGTGGATGTCGCCCTCACACGCCGCCCCGACGTCGCCCTCCTCGACGTCGAACTCCCGGGCCGCAGTGGCCTCGACGTCGCGGCCGACCTGCGCGACCAGGCGCCGGACTGCCGGGTCCTGCTCCTGACCACCCACGGCCGCCCCGGCCACCTCCGCCGGGCCATGGACGCGGGCGCCGCCGGTTTCCTGGTGAAGGACGCCCCCGTGGAGGAGCTGGCGACCGCGATCCGCCGGGTCCTGACCGGCGAGACGGTCATCGACCCGGCCCTCGCCGCCACCGGCCTCGACGCCCAGCCCAGTCCGCTCACCCCGCGGGAGTGCGACGTCCTCAGGGCTTCGGTGGACGGCGCGACGATCACCGACATCGCCGCCCGACTTCACCTCGACGAGCCGACGGTCCGTGACCGCCTCTCCTCCGCCGTCGCCAAGACCGGCACCCGCGAGCGGACGGAGGCACTGCGGCAGGCCCGGCGGCAGGGGTGGCTGTAGGCGCGGCCTCGGGGGGGGCGCTTCACGTGTCGGCTACTTCGTCACCCCCGCCGACTTGTACTCCGTCCCCTCCGGCGCCACGCACACGAACCAGTTCACCGGTGACTGGGCCGCCGGGCGGATCGCCGGAATGTCGGTGGCGAGGGTTTCGTTCTCGGGGACCTTGTGAAGCTCGGTCGTCGTGCCGTTCTTCCAGGTGCAGGTGACCTGTTGGGCGGTCGGGGCGATCTGGCCGATGACGAGACGTTGGGGGCCGCCGTCGGCTTTGGGGTCCAGTGGGATCGCGACGGACTGGAGGTCCTTGCCGGAATCGGGGGTGTTCTCGTCGAAGACGCCCAGCGAGACGCCCCCCGTTTCGCCGTCGCCGTACGTCCGGTTCACGAAGTACGCACTCTTGCCGATCAGATCCGAGGCCTTGTCCACCGGCCGGCTCCCGTATGCGGCCATGGCCTCCCACTGGGCCTGCGCCTGGCCCGCGTCGCGCGGCGCGGACCACACGTCGATGGTCACCCACCAGTCCTCGCCGTCGACGGTGCCGGTCGCGAGCGTCGTCCGCTCCGGCGGGTACACGTTCTGCACCGGCGGTGCCGGCACCCGCGTCGCCACCTGCGCGCCCCGGCTGCCGTTCCCGCCCGGCAGCCCTGCCACCGCCAGTGTCCCCGCCGAGCCGACCAGCGCCAGGGCCGTCGCCGTCGCCACCGCCCAGCGGCGGGCCCTGCGGCGTCGGCCGCCGCGAAGTACCGCGTCGTAGGGGGCTATGCCGATCTCGACCTCGTCCGCGGCGTCGGCCAGCAAGAACGCGATGTCCCCGTTGCTCATGTCGTGGCTGGTCATGCCGTGGTTCGTCTCCCGGTCCGCGCTCATCAAGCCCGCCCTCCCTGCGTCACCATCTCGGCCAGTCCCGGTATGGCGCGGAGCTTCGCGATCCCCTTGGCCGCGTTGCTCTTCACCGCGCCGACGGAACAGCCCATCGCCTCTGCCGTCTGTGTCTCGGTCAGGTCCTCCCAGTAGCGCAGCACCACCGCCTCCCGCTGCCGCGGCGGCAGTTGGGCGAGCGCCGCCAGCAGGGAACTGCGGTCCTCGGCCCGGGCGATGCGGTCCTCGGTGTCCGCCACCTCCCGCACCAGGCCGGTGTCGTCCTTCGGCGCGAGGAACTCCCTGAGCCGCCGGCGGTGTTTGCGTGCGTGCGCGTTGATCATCACGCGCCGTACATAGGCTTCCGGGTCATCGGCCGAGCCGACTCTGCGCCAGGCCACGTAGACCTGTTCGAGCGTCGACTGGACCAGGTCCTCCGCGGCGTGCTGCTCCCCCGTGAGGAGAAATGCCGTCCGCATCAGCCGCGGCCAGCGGCCGATGACAAAGCTCTGGAACTCCGTGTCCCGAGCCGCCTTGCGATCCCCCATGGGCACCTCCTTGATATTCAAAGGAGTCCATGAGCCGCCCGGACCGTTGCCTCAGTACGCAGAACTTTTCAGGACCCGGATGGTGTCAGGACCCCGAGGTCGTCAGGACCCGAAGGTGGTCAGCACCCGCAGGCGGTCAGGACGCGGAGGCTCTCCTCGGCAGCCACACCAGCATCAGCACCGCCCCCGCCAGCAGCACCACTGCCGACGTACGGAACACCAACGCGTACCCCTCCGTCAGCGCCTCCGGCGTCCCCGCCGCCCCACTCCCCGCCGAACGCGCCGCCGCGATCGTCGACATGACCGCGAGCCCCAGCGAACCGCCCATCGTGCGCGAGGTGTTGACCAGCCCGGACACCAGCCCGGCCTCACCCGGCCGCGCCCCCGACATGGCCAGCGCCGCGAGAGGCGTCGCCGCCAGACCCGCGCCCAGCATCATCAGGATGCCCGGCATCATGATCGAGGTCAGGTAGGGGCCCTCCACGCTCAGCGTCGACTGCCAGCCGAAGCCCACGGCCGCGACGACCGTGCCCAGCACCGCCACGTTGCGCGCGCCGACCGCCGGCATCAGCCGCGGGGCGAGCTTGGAGCCGACGAGTACGGCCAGCGAACTCGGCACCAGCGCCAGTCCGGCCTCCAGCGGGGTGTAGCCGAGCACGTTCTGCAGGTACAGCGTCATGAAGAACCACATGCAGAACATCGCCGCGCCCGACAGGAACTTCCCCGCGTTCGCCGAGGCCACCGCCCGCAGCCGGAACAGCCCGAGCGGCATCAGCGGTGCCGCCGTACGCGACTCCACGACGAGGAAGGCGCCGATGAGGGCGAGACCGGCGAGCAGGGGTACGACCGTGGCGGCCGCCGTCCAGCCCGAGGCCTCCGTCTGCGAGATGCCGTACGCCAGCGTGGCCAGCCCGGCCGTCACCAGCACCGCACCCGGCAGGTCCAGCCGCCGCCCGTCCCCGTCCCGGCTCTCCGCGAGCCAGTACACCGCACCGGCCAGCACCACCGCCCCCACCGGCACGTTGATCAGCAGCACCCACCGCCACGACAGCGCGTCCACCAGCACCCCGCCGACGAGTCCGCCCGCCGCACCACCGCCCGCGCCGACGGCGGTCCACGTCCCGATCGCCCGTGCCCGCGCCGCCCCCTCCGGCACCGCCGCCGTCAGGATCGTCAGCGTCGAGGGCGCCAGCACCGCCGCGCCCAGCCCCTGCACGGCCCGCGCGACCAGCAACTGCCACTCCGCCTGGGCGAGCCCGCCGCCCAGCGAGGCCAGGGTGAACAGGCCGAGCCCGACGAGGAACATCCGCTTACGGCCGTACAGGTCCCCGGCCCGCCCGCCCAGCAGCATGAACCCCGCGAAGGCGATCGTGTACGCGTTCACCACCCACTGCAGCCCCTGCGCGCTCAGTCCCAGCCCGGCCCGCATCGACGGCAGCGCCACGTTCACGACGGAGACGTCGAGCACGACGAGGAACTGCCCGGAGCAGGCGAGGGTCAGCACCAGCCAGGTGGGCGGCGCGGTACGTCGGCGGGCGCGGGTGGCATCGGCGGCATCGAGCATGGATGTCATGCTCTCAACGACCGACGCTCCTGGCATCGGGAAATCCGGTCCAGCACCGGCCGCCAAAGGTCTGGGCCCCCAGAGCCCCAGAGCCCTCAAGCGCTCAGGCCCCTCCCCAAGAGAAGGTCAAGAAATCGTTAGCTGGCCAAAGCATCGGAATAGTTGCCCGGGTACACCGAGTTGATTCCCCACATGACACGAACGACGAACGACCGTCCCACCGGCAGAGCGGCCACCGGCGCCTCCGGCGCCCTCGTCCCGGTCCTCGCCTTCGCGGGCATCGTTGTCGCGGTGATGCAGACCCTGCTCGTCCCGGTCATCAAGGACCTCCCGCAGCTGCTGGACACCGCGCCCAGCAACGCCACCTGGGTCCTGACCTCGACACTGCTCTCGGGCGCCGTCGCCACCCCGATCATGGGCCGCCTCGGCGACCTCTACGGCAAGCGCCGCATGCTGATAGCCAGCCTCGCCGTGATGGTGGCCGGTGCGCTGGTCAGCGCGCTCACCAGCACCCTTCTCCCCATGATCGTCGGCCGTACCCTCCAGGGCTTCGCGATGGGCGCGATCCCCCTCGGCATCGGCCTGATGCGCGACATGCTGCCCCGCGAGCGCCTCGGCTCCGCGATGGCCCTGATGAGCTCCTCGATCGGCGTCGGCGGCGGACTCGCGCTGCCCGCCGCCGCCCTGGTCGCCCAGCACGCCGACTGGCACGCCCTCTTTTACGGCGCCGCCGGCCTCGGCGCCCTCGCCATCGCCCTCACCCTCCTCGTCGTACCGGAATCCGAGGTCCGCGCGGAAGGCTCCTTCGACCTGCTCGGGGCGCTCGGCCTCTCCGCCGGCCTCGTCCTCTTCCTCCTGCCCATCACCAAGGGCAGCGACTGGGGCTGGACCTCCGGCACCACCCTCGGCATGTTCGGAGCCTCCGCGGCCGTCCTCCTCCTCTGGGGCGTCTACGAGCTGCGCACCCAGGCCCCCCTCGTCGACCTGCGCACCACGGCCCGCCCGGCGGTCCTCTTCACGAACCTCGCGTCGATCATGGTCGGGGTCTCGTTCTACGTCGTCTCGCTCGTCCTCCCCCAGCTCCTCCAGCTCCCGAAGGCGACCGGCTACGGCCTCGGCCAGTCGATGGTCGTCGCGGGCCTGCTCGTGGCCCCGCTGGGCCTGACGATGATGTTCACGGCGCCCGTCTACGCCCGCCTCTCCGCGAAGTACGGCCCGAAGACCACCCTCATCCTCGGCATGCTGATCATCGCGATCGGCTACGGCGCCGGCCTCGGCCTGATGAGCGCCCCCTGGCAGAGCCTCGTCATCGCGGTCGTCCTGGGCGCCGGCATCGGCCTCGCCTACTCCTCCCTCCCCGCGCTGATCGTCGGCGCGGTCCCGGCCTCGGAGACGGGCGCGGCCAACGGCCTCAACACGCTGATGCGTTCCATCGGTACGTCCGTGTCGAGCGCCGTCGTCGGCATGGTGCTGGCCAACACCGCGAACACGGTCAACGGCGTCGAGATCCCGACCATGCACGGCTTCCGCGTCTCCTTCCTGATCGCGACCGCCGCGGTCGCCGTGGGCCTCCTCCTGGCCCTCTTCCTCCCGAAGCAGCGCCCGGCCGCCGCCCACCCACAGCTGCGCGCCAGCAGCGAGGAGGACGCCAACCTGGAACGCGCCGAGAAGGCTCTGCGGGGCTTCCGCGGCCGCGTCCTGGACGCCGAGGGCACGCCGGTCGCCCGCGCGAAGGTGACGCTGATCGACCGCCGGGGCCGCCAGGCGGGCGCGACCCTCTCCGCCGAGGACGGCACCTACGCACTCCCGGTGCCCGCCCAGGGCGCCTACGTCCTGGCCGCCCGGGCCGACGGCCACGCCCCGCTCGCCTCGTCGGCGACGCACGCGGGCGACGACAGCGCGGTGGACGTGGATCTGCCGCTGCCGGGAGCGACGGTCAGGGCCTGAGTGAGGCAGTCGGGGCCTGGCGCCCCGGCCGTCCACCCACCGGCCGTCCACCACCCCCCGTCGCCCCCATGACGGGGGGTGTGGTGCACGATGGGCGCCCACACGCTCGTACGACAGAAAGGGACCCCATGGCCCCGGCCCCCAAGCCCGAGATCCTGGCCGCGTTCGAGGCGGCGAAGGGCTTCATGCCCGTGGGCGAGGGGCTCGCGCTCCACGCGGCGGCCGTCGAGGCCGGGCGGCTCGGCCTGCCGCTCCTGGAGGTCGGCACGTACTGCGGCCGCTCGACGATCCTCCTGGCCGACGCGGCCCGCGAGGCCGGGGTGACGGTTCTCACGGTCGACCACCACCGCGGCAGCGAGGAGCAGCAGCCGGGGTGGGAGTACCACGACCCGGAGACGGTCGACCCCGAGATCGGCCTCATGGACACGCTGCCGACGTTCCGCCGCACGCTGCACAAGGCGGGCCTGGAGGAGCACGTCGTCGCCCTCGTCGGCCGCTCCCCGCAGGTGGCGAAGATCTGGGGCACACCCCTCGGCCTCGTCTTCATCGACGGCGGCCACACCGACGAGCACGCGAACGCCGACTACGAGGGCTGGGCCCCGCATGTCGCCGAGGGCGGACTGCTCGTCATCCACGACGTGTTCCCGGACCCGAAGGACGAGTTCACCGGGCAGGCGCCGTACCGCGTCTATCTGCGGGCGCTGGAGTCCGGCGCGTTCACGGAGGTGTCGGTGACGGAGTCGCTGCGGGTGCTGCGGCGGACGGGGACAGGGGTCTGATCCCACGGTCGGCGGGCTCGTCCCACGGTCGGCCGTGCTCGACCGTGCCTTCCCCGTGGAGCGCCCGGTCGGCCCGTAAGGTGGCAGGCGTGTCGTACGTAGGCCCTGACTTCGATCCTCCCCAGCCCCGCCGCCCCCACCGCCGCGCCCTGACCGTCGCGGCCGCCGCCCTCGTGCCGGGGGCGGTGCTCGGGTGGGTGTTGTACGAGGCGATGGGTGACTCCGGTGGCGCGGGCGGGGCGGGCAACGCGGCCGTACGGCCGTCGCAGACGCCGCCGACGATCTCCGCGACGAACGACGACAAGCCGCCGGGCCCGACCCCCACCGACGACGCCACCGCCGACTCCACGTCCGCGCCCGCCGCCTCCGGCCCCCTCAAGGGCAAGGTCGTCGTCATCGACCCGGGCCACAATCCCAACAACTTCCAGCACACGGCCGAGATCAACCGCAAGGTGAACATCGGCACGAACTGGAAGGAGTGCGACACCACGGGCACGTCCACCAACGACGGCTACACCGAGGCGAAGTTCACCCTCGACGTCGCCCACCGGCTGCGCACCTTGCTGCAGAAGCAGGGCGCCACAGTGAAGTTCACGCAGGACGGCGACCGGTCGTGGGGTCCGTGCGTGGACGAACGGGCGGAGATCGGCAACAAGGCGCACGCCGACGCCGTCGTCTCCATCCACGCGGACGGCGCGGACACCGGCCAACGCGGCTTCCACGTCATCCTCCCGGCCAAGGTGTCCGAGGGCGCCGCGAACACCGGCCCCATCGTCACCCCCTCCCGCGACCTGGGCGAGCGCATCGCCGGCTCCTTCGTCCGCGTCACGGGCAGCGCGCCCTCCAACTACGTCGGCGACGGCACCGGTCTCGTCACGCGTAAGGATCTCGGCGGTCTCAATCTGTCAACGGTTCCCAAGGTGTTCATCGAGTGCGGCAACATGCGCGATACCAAGGACGCGGCACAGCTCACCAGCGGCGCGTGGCGGCAGAAGGCGGCGCGAGGGATCTCTGAGGGAATCGTGAGTTTCCTGCGCGGGTAGTGATCAGCGGGCGGATCCCGGCGGACACCCTCGCCGGTCGGAAGATAGGGTCGTCCCTACGATGAGGGGCCACCCCCGCGCTTCACACCGGGGCCTGAGGGCGACATGGTGACAGCGACGCCTCCAGCGATGCCGATGACGAGACGACTGACGAAGGACCTGAAGTGAATATCCGCTCCCTCACTCGAGGCGACGGCGTGGTGATCGGAGCAGCGGTATTGCTGTTGATCGCGTCGTTCCTCGATCTGTACTCGATCGACGGGGCCTCTGACAGCGCCGACCTCCCGAATCTCTGGGGAAGCGGTCCGGTCTTGATGAGTGTCGTCCTGGCCGGGATCATCGGCGGCGCACTCGTCGTCGTGTCCCGGGGCCTGCCGCAGGTGCCCAAGGTCGCCGGCCTGGACCTCGGGCAGTTCGGTGCCGCCTTCACGGTCTTCGCGGCGTGGAGCACGCTGGGCAACACCTTCGACGTGATGGGCGGAGCCGACAACGGCGGCACGGATATCGGTGTCAGCCCCGGCATCGGCCTGATCCTCGCCCTCATCGCAACCCTGCTCATGGCCGGCGCCGCCATCGCCACCCCCCTCGTCCCCGCCCTCCAGGCCGGCCTCGTCCCGGCCCCCCGCCCCGCCGCCCCCCAGCCCTACGGCGGTCAGCCGCAGGGTGGTTACGGCTACCCGGGCGCGCAGCAGCCGCAGCCTCAGCCTCCGTACGGTGGGCAGCCGCAGCCGGGGCAGCCCTTCGGGGGGCAGCAGCCCGGGCAGCCGGGGCAGCCGCAGCCGCAGGCGCCCGCCGGGGACTTCTCGCCGTTCTGGTTCGCCGTGCCCGTGCCGCGCCCCCTGTTCGCGGAGGACGGCTCGCCCACGCCGATCGCCGAACTCGCGCCGGGTACCTGGTACCTGGCCGTCGAGCAGCGCGGCCCGGCCCTCGTCGCCCAGACGCAGGACGGCCGCCGTGGTGTGCTCCAGGACACCTCGGGCATCCAGCGCGGCTGAGCCTCGAAGCCGTACGAACCGCAATACAGCAGCCGTACGACGGCCCCTCACCACTTCCCGGTGAGGGGCCGTTGTCGTACAGTCGCCCTCCGACCGACTCACCTGACGCACCGTCAGAAGGAGGCAGGTATGCGGCTCGGGCTCGCTCTCGGCTACTGGGGTCGCGGCCCCTCCGCGGACCACGTCCCCCTCGCCCAGGAGGCCGAGCGGCTCGGCTACGACTCGGTGTGGACCGCCGAGTCCTGGGGTTCCGACGCGTTCACCCCGCTCACCTGGATCGCCGCGCGGACCTCAAGGATCAAGCTGGGCACGGCCGTTGCCCAGATGGCCGCCCGTTCTCCCACCACCACCGCCATGCACGCCCTCACCCTCGACCACCTCTCCGGCGGGCGCATGATGCTGGGGCTGGGGCTGTCGGGGCCGCAGGTGGTGGAGGGGTGGTACGGGCGGCCGTTCCCGAAGTCGCCGCTGACCGCGACGAGGGAGTACGTCGATGTCGTACGGCAAGTCCTGCGGCGCGAGGCGCCCGTTGAGCTCGACGGACGCTTCCACTCCCACCCGTACCGCGGCCCGGACGCCAGCGGCATCGGCAAGGCCCTCAAGCCGATCACCCATCCCCTCCGCCCGGACCTTCCTGTGCTGCTCGGCGCGGAGGGGCCGAAGAACGTCGCCCAGACCACGCGCATCGCCGACGGGTGGCTGCCGTTGTACTGGTCGCCGAGCAGGCCGGAGGTGTACGGGGCCGCTGTCCGCGAACTCCCCCAGGACTTCCTCGTCGCCCCCATGGCCCGCGTCCGGGTGTGTGACGACGTCTCCGAAGGCCTTCTTCCCGTCAAGGCCATGCTCGGCTTCTACATCGGCGGCATGGGCCACGCGGCCCGCAACTTCCACGCCGACCTCATGGCCCGCATGGGATACGAGGAGGACGCCCGGCGGATTCAGGAGCTGTTCCTCAGCGGCCGCAGGCAGGAGGCCGTCCTCGCCGTTCCGGACGCCTTCGCCGACGAGATCTCCCTGGTCGGGCCGCGTGAACGCATCGCCGAGCGGCTGGAGTCGTGGCGGAAGGGGCCGGTGACCGATCTGCTGGCGTTGGCTCCGGACCCGCACACGCTGCGGGTACTGGCCGAACTCAACTCCTGAGCGCCCCAAAGGAGCGGCGGGGCTGTGACTTGCATGGTCGGACTTGGTGATCACCTTGACCATCGAACGACCTTGTGGAGAACGCCAGTTGAACGTGGCGACCCGTTCCGGCCTCAATCGCGAGGTTTCGGTCACGCCGCTGGGGCTACCCGGAGGGCATGTCCCTTCGATATCGCAATGGTGCCAATCAGGCCGGCACGGTCATAGCGATCGTCGCCGACGTCATGGCCCTCATTCTGGGCCTGTGGATCCTGATGTACCTACTGGACGCCAACCGTGCCAACGATTTCGTCCAGTTCGTCCATGACGCGGCCCGCTGGCTGGCCGGCTGGTCGCACGACCTGTTCACGTTCGACGCCGAGTGGGCGCGGGTGGTGGCCGGTTACGGGCTGGCCGCGGTGGTGTACCTGTTCATCGGCCACGCCATAGCCAATCGGGCTCACCGCCACTGAAGCCACTCGGGTCAGGCGCAGCAGTCCGGGTCCAGCCCCAAGGGCAGGCGGTCCCCGCCGAACACCGCGCACGTGGCCTCGTGCCCGCCCAGCGCCGCGACCGCCAGCAAAAGCGACCCGGCCGTCCAGGTCGTCAGCTCGCGCGGCCAGATCGCGTCGTCGTCGAAGACGTAGCCCGTCCAGTAGAGCCCGCTCTCCGGATCGCGCAGGTGCTGGATGGACTGCAGGATCTCCAGCGCGCGGTCCGACTCGCCCATCGCCCACAGCGCGAGGGCGAGTTCGGCCGACTCCCCGCCCGTGACCCACGGGTTGGGGACGACGCACCGCACTCCGAGCCCCGGGACGACGAAACGGTCCCAGCCCTCCTCCATCCGGGACTTGGCCTCGGCGCCCGTCAACGCGCCGCCCAGCACCGGGTAGTACCAGTCCATCGAGTAGCGGTCCTTGTCCAGGAACCGCTCCGGATGCCGGCGGATCGCGTGCCGCAGCGCGCCCGCGGCCAACTCCCAGTCCGGCTGCGGCTCTTCCCGCTGCTCGGCGATGGCGAGCGCGCACCGCAGGGCATGGTGGATCGAGGAGGAGCCGGTCAGCAGGGCGTCCTTCGTCGCGGTGCCGTCGTCGTCGCGCCGCCAGCCGATCTGTCCGCCCGGCTGCTGGAGCTTCAGGACGCACTCGATCGCGGCGTAGACGGACGGCCACATGCGGTCCAGGAACGTGTCGTCGCCGGTGGAGAGGTAGTGGTGCCAGACGCCCACGGCGATGTAGGCGACGAAGTTGGTCTCGCGCCCGGTGTCGGTGACGTCGTCGAAGGCGCCGTCCTGGTAGGCGGCGTACCAGGAGCCGTCCTCGTTCTGGTGCGTGGCCAGCCAGGTGTACGCCCGCTCGGCGGCCTCGTGCTCTCCGGCCGCGTCCAGCGCCATCGCCGCCTCGACGTGGTCCCACGGGTCGAGGTGGTGCCCGCGGAACCACGGGATCGCCCCGTCCTCCCGCTGCACGGCGAGGATCCCCGCCACGGTCGCGGCGGCCTGCCCGGCGGTGAGGACCCCGGGCAGGACGAGGTGTTCTGTCCGGGGGGTGGTCACTTGGCGTCCACCCGGGGGAGGTGGGGCTTGGTCGCGTACGCCACGAAGCTCTTGCCGATCAGCGGGTTCAGCGCCTGTTCGGCGACCCGGGTGGCCAGCGGTTTCTTCATGATGTCCCAGACCAGCAGCTTGTGGTACGCCCGCACCGGCAGCGCCTTGTCGTTGTCGACGCCGAACGCGCACTTCAGCCACCAGTACGGCGAGTGCAGGGCGTGGGCGTGGTGGGTGCCGTACGGCTTCAGGCCCGCCTCGCGGATCTTCGCCAGCAGCTCGTCCGCCTTGTAGATGCGGATGTGGCCGCCCTCGACCTCGTGGTACGCGTCGGACAGCGCCCAGCAGACCTTCTCGGGGCCGTAGCGCGGGACGGTGATGGCGATACGGCCGCCGGGCTTCAACACCCGGACCATCTCGGCGAGTACGCCCTTGTCGTCCGGGATGTGCTCCATGACCTCGGAGATGATCACGACGTCGAAGGACTCGTCGGGGAAGGGCAGGGCGAGCGCGTCGCCCTCCATCGCCGTGGCCGTCGCGCCCTCGGGGGCCTCGCCGGCCTCCTTCATCGCCGCGAACCACTTCGCGACCTCGCGGATCTCCTCACCGTTCTGGTCCAGCGCCACGACCTGGGCGCCGCGCCGGTAGCACTCGAACGCGTGCCTGCCGGCACCGCAGCCGAGGTCCAGAACGCGGTCGCCCGGGGCGAGCGGGAACCGGGAGAAGTCGACGGTCAGCACGTGGCCCTGCTTTCGGAGTTGGCGCCTTCAACAACGGTGGGAGCTTGGGGTGCGGCCGCGGAGTGGCCGGGCGTCGGGGGCGCGGAGCGGCTCGTGGCTGTCGCCGCCGTGGGGTGGCTCGCGGCTGTGGCCGCGGGGCGGCGCGGGGCTGCCGTCGCGGAGCGGCTCGGTTCCTCGGCCGCGGAGCGGGCTATCGCCTCGCGGTACCTCTCCACCGTGCCCTCGGCGGCCCGGGCCCAGGTGAAGTGCCGTAGGACGCGCTCGCGCCCCGCCGCGCCCAGGCGCTCGCGCAGTTCCGCGTCGCCCAGCAGCCGGCCCAGCCCGGCGGCCAGGGCCCCGGAGTCACCCGGCGGCACCGCCAGGCACGTCTCGCCGTCCCGGCCGGCGACCTCCGGGATCGCCCCGCCGGTCGTGGCGACCAGCGGCGTTCCCGTGGCCATGGCCTCGGCGGCGGGCAGGGAGAAGCCCTCGTAGAGCGACGGCACGCACGCCACCTGCGCCGAGCGCACGAGGTCGACGAGCTCGGCGTCGGAGATGCCCTTGACGAACTCGACGGCGCCTTCGAGGCCGTACCGCTCGATCGTCTGGGCGACCGGGCCCTCCTCGGGCCGCTTGCCGACGACGACGAGATGGGCGTCGGGGTGCTCGGTGCGGACCTTGGCCAGTGCCTCGACGAGGAAGACCAGGCCCTTGAGAGGGACGTCCGCGCTGGACGTCGTCACGATGCGGCCCGGGATCTGCGGTACCGAGGGATCCGGCGAGAACAGGTCGGTGTCCGCGCCGATGTGCACGACGTGGATGCGGTCCTGCCGTACGCCGAGGTGGTCGACGATCTCCGCGCGGGACGTGCCGGACACGGTCAGCACGGACGGCAGGCGGCGCGCCACGCGCTTCTGCATCCGCGTGAAGGCGTACCAGCGGCGGACCGACATCCGGCGCTGCCAGCCCTCGGCCGCGTCCAGCTCCAACTGGCGGTCCACGGTGATGGGGTGGTGGATCGTGGTGACGAGGGGGGCACCGACCTCGCCCAGCAAGCCGTATCCCAGCGTCTGGTTGTCGTGCACGACGTCGAACTCGCCGCGGCGGGCGCGCAGATGGCGGCGGGCGCGCAGCGAGAACGTCAGCGGCTCGGGGAATCCGCCGGTCCACATGGTCGCCACTTCCAGCGCGTCGACCCAGTCGCGGTACTCGTCGCGTCCCGGGGTACGGAAGGGGTCGGGCTGGCGGTAGAGGTCGAGGCTGGGGAGTTCGGTGAGGCTCAGGCGGTCGGCGTACTCCGCGCCCTCGTCGAGGACGGGGTAGGGCTGGGAGCCGATGACCTCGACGCGGTGGCCGAGGCGGGCGAGCTCGCGGGAGAGGTGCCGTACGTAGACGCCCTGGCCGCCGCAGAACGGGTTCCCTTTATAAGTGAGAAGCGCGATGTCGAGCGGTCGCTCGCCGTCGGCGGCAAGGTCCTCGGGGGACCCGGCCTCCCTGGCCTCAGCGGTCACTCTGGGCCCCCTTCTCCCTGCTCTGTCCCGCGAGATTACGCCGGGACGCTAATCTAGAACAAGTTTCAGACTTGATCGTTCAAGAGGCTCTGAATCTACCGGCAGGTAGCGCCGCTGTGAGCGATGGATCAGGTGATTCACGCCACGGCCGACAGCCTGGCATGCTCTGTCCGGTCACTCACCCTCACCGACTGTCACGGAACGGGATCCATGCCTGCGGAAGCCAGTAGCGCGAGCCCTGCCTCCCCGCCTCTCACCGAGCGGCAGGAGGCCCGTCGCCGGCGCATCCTGCACGCCAGCGCGCAGCTCGCCAGCCGGGGCGGGTTCGACGCCGTGCAGATGCGGGAGGTCGCGGAGTCCTCGCAGGTGGCACTGGGCACGCTGTACCGCTACTTCCCGTCCAAGGTGCATCTGCTGGTCGCCACGATGCAGGACCAGCTGGAGCACATGCACGGCACGCTGCGGAAGAAGCCGCCACAGGGGGAGACGGCGGCGGAGCGGGTCGCGGAGACCCTGATGCGCGCCTTCCGCGCCCTGCAGCGCGAGCCCCATCTGGCCGACGCCATGGTCCGCGCCCTGACCTTCGCCGACCGCAGCGTCTCCCCCGAGGTCGACCAGGTCTCCCGGCAGACGACGGTGATCATCCTGGACGCGATGGGTCTGGAGAACCCGACTCCCGAGCAGCTCTCCGCCGTCCGGGTGATCGAGCACACCTGGCACTCGGCCCTGATCACCTGGCTGTCGGGGCGCGCCTCCATCGCCCAGGTGAAGATCGACATCGAGACGGTGTGCCGGTTGATCGACCTGACGGCGCCGACGGACGCATCCTGAAGACGGCCGCGGGCACACAGAAGACCTACGAGACGGGTTCCCTGCGCCGGTATTACCCGGATCAGGTACTAGGGGTCGCCGTCCGGCCCGACTGCTGCCTTCTGGCCTCTCAGCCCGGACCGTCGACGTCGGCCCCAGCGGAAACCGTCTGCTTCCTGCCAGAGTCGGCTACTCCGGTTCGGACTCCCTCACTCGTCCCGTAGGCCGATTTCCAGAATAGAACATCCGCCCGGAAATGAACCCCCCGAAAAGGGATTTTTCTGGCATTACTCCTCCGGTGGGAACACCGGCTCCCCGCTCCCCAGCAGCGTGATCACGATCGCCTCCACCGGACAGCTCTCCGCCGCCGCCAGGACGCTCTCGTTCGCGTCGGTCTCCGGGTCGGCCGGATGGGACTGCCGGCCGCTGTCGAGGCGGAAGCCGTCGGGGGCGTGGTGGACGCACTGGGCCGAGCCGATGCACACCGACCGGTCGACCTCGACGTGCCAGCGGTCGCCCATCCCTTACGCCTCCCAGCCCGCCGGGAGGTGGATCATCTTGTGCTCCAGGTACTCGCCGAAGCCCTCGGGGCCGAACTCCCGCCCCAGACCGGAGTTCTTGTAGCCGCCGAACGGGCCCAGCATGTCCAGGCTGAAGGTGTTCACCGAGTACGTGCCGGTGCGCACCTGGCGGGCGATCTCGATGCCGTGCGCGGTGTCGGCCGTCCAGACGCTGCCGCTCAGGCCGTAGTCGGAGTCGTTCGCGATCTTCACGGCCTCGGACTCGTCGCCGTACGGAAGCAGGCAGATCACCGGGCCGAAGATCTCCTCGCGAGCGATCCGCATGGAGTTGTCGACGTCGCCGAAGAGCGTCGGCTCGACGTACCAGCCCCGGTCCAGGCCCGCCGGGCGCCCGCCGCCCGTGAGGATCTTCGCGCCCTCCTCCTGGCCGATCCGGATGTAGTCGAGATTCCTGCGCTGCTGCCGCTGCGCCACCAGCGGGCCCACCTGGGTCGCCGGGTCCAGCGGGTCGCCGACCACCAGCGCGCCGGCCGCCGCGGCGAAGGCCTCGGCGAACTCGTCGTAGCGGGAGCGCGGGAGCAGGATCCGGGTCTGGGCCACGCAGGCCTGCCCGTTGTTCATCCAGGCCGCCGGGACGACACCGGCGACCGTCGCCTCGACGTCCGCGTCCGGGAGGACGACGGCCGCCGACTTGCCGCCCAACTCCAGTGTCACGCGGGTGAGGTTGCGGGCGGCCACCTCCATCACGCGCTTGCCCGCAGCCACCGAGCCGGTGAAGGAGACCTTGTCGACCGACGGGTGCCCGACCAGGTACTCGCTCACCTCGCGGTCGGCCGGGAGAATGGACAGCACACCCTCCGGCAGCCCGGCGTCCTTCGCGATCTCCGCGAGGAGGTAGGCGTCCAGCGGCGACTCCGGCGACGGCTTGAGCACCACCGTGCAGCCGGTGAGCAGCGCGGGCGCGAGCTTGGCGGCGGCGACGAACTGCGGGACGTTCCAGGGGACGACGGCCGCCACGACCCCGACCGGCTCGCGCCGCACGAGGATCTTCCCGAGCACACCGTCCCGGGTCTCCTCGTACGTGAAGTTCCGCGCGACCGTGATCGCCGCGTCCCACACCATCATCGCGCCGAGCGCCTGGGCGAGGACGCTCCAGGAGTACGGGGAGCCGTTCTCGGAGGAGATCACGCGGGCGATCTCCTCGTGCCGCAGGGCTATCCCGTCCTTGATGCGGGTGACGACCTCGATCCGCTCGTCGAGGCCCATCCGCGGCCAGGGCCCCTCGTCGAACGCCTTGCGCGCCACCGCGACGGCCCGGTCGACGTCGGCCGGCGAGGCGTGCGGCACGCGTCCGACGACCTCCTCCGTGTGCGGCGAGATCACCTCGATGACGTCCTGGCCCAGGGGGTCGGTCAACTCCCCGCCGATGAACAGCTGTCCGTGTTCCACGAGCTCGGTCATGGCCGACTGCCTCCCCTGAGCGGGACTCTGACGATCCATCAGATACACGGAACTGATACCAGTTCCACCCGGAGGAGTCCACGGAGCGCACACACCTCGCCCCTACGCTGAGCGGGACGGCGAGGGGGCACGGGATGGCAGCGCGCGGGCGCGACTGGGCGGTGTTCGCCACGGCCATGGCGGTGGCCGTCGGCGGCGCCGTATGGATGGCGTCGGCCTGGGGCGATGTGAAGCGCGGCAACGGGGTGTCCGTGCACCGGGAGACGAAGAGCCCGGAGGAGATCAGGAAGTTCTGGACTCCCGAGCGCATGAGACGGGCCGAACCCGCCGAGATGCCGACCTGGGACCCCTGCGAGCACTTCCCCACCCTGCTCTCGCCGGACTGCTGGTAGATGCCCCGGGTAGATGACTCGGGCTCCCATCGGAACCTGTTCTAGTTATAGTGGCCCGGTCGGCCGGAACGTGTCGCGGCGATTGGGGAGCCCATGGCGCAGGTGTACGACCACGGCGGCGGCGTCCGGTCCATCCAGGTCCCCATCCCTGACAACCCGCTCGGCCACACCCTCGTGTACGTCGTCGACACCGACCGGGGCCCGGTGCTCGTCGACACCGGCTGGGACGACCCGGCCTCCTGGGACACCCTCGCCGAGGGCCTCGCCGCGTGCGGCACCGCGGCCGGTGACGTCCACGGCGTGGTGATCACCCACCACCACCCCGACCACCACGGCCTGTCCGCCAAGGTGCGCGAGGCCTCCGGCGCCTGGATCGCGATGCACGCGGCGGACGCGGCGATCGTACGGCGCACCCGCGCGACCCACCCCGAGCGCTGGTTCTCCTACATGGCGGACAAGCTCACCGCGGCCGGCGCCCCCGACGCCCATGTGTCCCCCCTGCGCGCCGCCCGCCGCCCGAGCACCCTGCCCGGCTTCTCCCCCGCCCTCCCCGACCGCGAGATCGTCCCCGGCGAACTCCTCGACCTCCCCGGCCGCCGCCTGCGCGCGATCTGGACCCCGGGCCACACGCCCGGCCATGTCTGCCTGCACCTGGAGGAGGACCACCCGGCCCAACTCCCGGGCCACGGCCGCCTGTTCTCCGGCGACCACCTGCTCCCCGGGATCACCCCGCACATCGGCCTGTACGAGGACCCCGAGGACACGGCCGTCACCGACCCCCTCGGCGACTACCTAGCCTCCCTCGAACGCGTCGGCGGCCTCGCCCCCGCCGAGATCCTCCCCGCCCACCAGCACGCGTTCACCGACGCACCCGCCCGCGTACGGGAGTTGCTGACCCACCACGAGTCCCGCCTCACCGGCCTCCTCGCCCTCCTCGCCGAACCCCTCACGCCGTGGCAGCTCGCCGAGCGCATGGAGTGGAACCGGCCCTGGGAGCAGATCCCGTACGGATCGAGGAACATCGCGATCGCGGAGGCGGAGGCCCATCTGCGGCGGCTGGTGAAGCTGGGGAGGGCGGAGGCCGTGGCGGGGAGTGAGCCGGTGACATACGTCGCCGTTTGATAGGTGTTGCCACATGACCATGGAGCGGCTTCTCGCCGAACGCGCCTGCGAGCGCATCGTCGTCGACTTCGTCCACCGCCTCGACCTGGGCGAACCCGCCTCCGTCGCCGAGCTGTTCACCGAGGACGGCGTCTGGACCTGGCCGGCGGGCGACCGTTCGGTCAAGGGCCGTGAGTCGCTCCGCGACTACTTCGGCTCCCGCCCCGCCGACCGGCTCTCCCGCCGCGTCATGTCCAACATCCTGGTCACGGTCACCTCTGCGGACACGGCGACGGCGATCTCGTACTTCACGACGTACCGCGTCGACGGCCACGAGGGCGGCCTGGTCCCGCCGGGACCCCCGGTCCAGGTCGGCCACTACGAGGACACGTTCCGCAGGTCACCGGACGGCGCCTGGCTCCTGTCCGCCCGGGTCCTGCATCTGGCGTTCGGCGGACCGACCCCGCGCCCGCCTAGGCCATGAAGGACCGGATCAACTCCTCCGCCTCACCGAGCGCTTCGACCTCCCGCACACTCATCGTCGGGTTGGCGGCGCGCCGACGGCGAGCCTCCGTCAGGCCCTCCCCTGTGAGGTCGGAAGGGTCGGCGAGGAGACTGGCGAGCGTGGCGCGGACGGGCGCGGCGAACTGCTCGTCGGTCACGGCCACCTGCGCGAGGATCACTGCGGACATGCCCCAGTCCAGGCCCGGGTCGCCCTCCTCGGCGTTGGCCCAGTCGATGACATAGGGGCCGTCGGCGGTGAGCATCACGTTCTCCGGGTGGAGATCCAGGTGGACCACGCGTCCGGGAACGGCGTGCAGCTGCCGCAGGAGGCGGGCCAGGATGTCCCCGCTCTCGCGCGCGTCGATCCGTCCCGCGACGAAAGCCTCCAGCATCGTCGGTCCGTAGAGCCGTTCCATGACGAGCTCGGACCGCGAGGAGTCGGCGGGCCGCACCCGGGGCACCGGGTAGCCGTGCGCGCGCAGACGCTCCATCAAGGCGGCCTCGGCGAGTCCGTCGGCGTAGCCCTCACGGTCGCGGCGCAGCACCCACGCCTCGTCGATCTCATACACGTCGGACGCACGCCCCGACCCGATCAGTCTCCCCACAGCCCCTCCCCCAGCGGCGTCTGCCATGTCTCGAACCTACCTGCCAGCACAGGTGGCCCTCAGGGTGCTTGTTACGGCCGGGTAGAGTGACGGCGTCGTCATCACACCCGTACAGGGGGAAGCCGGTGCAAATCCGGCGCTGACCCGCAACCGTGAACCGGGCCCGCTCGCAGGCCGGTGAGCCGGATCGCCCCGTACGGAAACGTGACCGGCTCACGTGCACCGGCAACCGGCCGGAGTACGGCACCGTCGAGGTACGGAGCCGAGCCGCCCGGGGGACTCCCCTGTGCTGCCCGGCCCCCTGAGGGAAGGGCACCCGCCGATCATGTACGTCCGCCGCAGCGCCGCGGCCCTGGCCGCCGTCACCGTGATCGGCACGGCCGGTGCCACGTCCGCCATCGCCGTCGACCACACCCCGTCCGCGTCGCCGTCCGTCGCGCTCCCCGCAGGCCTGTACGGCACCGCCGACCCGACGTACGACGGCGTCTGGCGCCAGTCCCTGGCGCTGATCGCGCAGAGCCGGATGGACGTGCAGCCCGCCGTCAAGGCGATCGACTGGCTGGCCGGGCAGCAGTGCGCCGACGGGGCGTTCGCGGCGTTCCGCGCCGACCCCGCCAAGGCGTGCGACGCGAAGACGATGGTCGACACCAACAGCACGGCCGCCGCCGTCCAGGGCCTGGCCGCGGTCGGCGGGCACGAGAAGGAGACCGGCAAGGCGGTGACCTGGCTGAAGTCCGCGCAGAACAAGGACGGCGGCTGGGGCTACACGCCCGGCGGAGCCAGCGACGCCAACTCGACGTCCGTCGTGATCGGCGCCCTGAACGCCGTCGGCGAGGACCCCGCCGGGGTCCGCAAGGACGGCAAGTCGCCCTACGACGCGCTGCTGAAGCTCGCCCTGCCGTGCGCGGACGGCGGTGCCTTCGCCTACCAGCCGGACAAGAAGGGCAAGTTGGCGGCCAACGCGGACGCGACGGCGGCGGCCGTGGTCGGCACCCTGGGGACGGGCATGCTGGCGACGAAGGCCGGCGACAAGAAGGACGTCGCCTGTGCCGACGCCTCCGACCTCACCGCGGAGCAGGCCTCGGCCAACGGCGCCGCGTACCTGACGAAGGCGGTCGAGAAGGACGGCTACCTGAAGTCCGCCCTCGCCGGCGCCGAGGACCAGCCCGACTACGGCAACACCGCGGACGCGGTCGTCGCCCTCGCCGCCCGGGCCGGTACCCAGGCGGCACAGAAGCCCGTGCGCTGGCTGGAGCGCAACGCCGCCCAGTGGGCCGCCCAGAGCGGCCCCGCCGCCTACGCCCAGCTGATCCTCGCCGCCGACGCGGCGGGCGCCGACCCGCGTGACTTCGGCGGCACCGACCTGGTCAAGCAGCTCAACGCGCAGGGCCCGGCGCCTCGGACGGCGGCGACGGCGACGGAGTCGGAGAAGCCGTCGCAGGAGAAGGAGGACGACGACAACGGCGTCAGCCTGTGGTGGATCATCGGCGTCGGCCTGGTCGCGGGCATCGGCATCGGCTTCCTGCTGAGCGGCCGCAACAAGGGCAAGCGACCGTGATCCGCCACGGCCTCGCCAACCGCCGTACCCTCGCCGTCCGCCGTACCCTCGCCCTGCTCCTGGCCGTGCTGACCCTCCTGGTCGGCGCGGCCCAGGCCGCCCAGGCGACCGGCTACCGCTACTGGTCCTTCTGGGACCGCGACGGCGACACCTGGACCTACGCCATCCAGGGCCCCTCCACGGCCCGCCCGTCCGACGGCGACGTCCAGGGCTTCCGCTTCGCGGTGAGCGAGGACTCCAAGGACGCGGCCCGCCCCAGGGGCGCCGCCGTGTTCGAGGTGATCTGCGCGAGAACACCCGCACGGGACGGCGAGAAGCGGGTGGCGCTGGTCATCGACTTCGGTACGAGCGCCGACGCCCCGTCGGACGAGACCCCACCGGCCCGCCGTACGGCCTGCGCCCGCGTCCCCGGCGACGCCACCACGGCGGAGGCCCTGGCCTCGGTGGCCAAGCCCCTGCGCTACGACACGAACGCCCTGCTGTGCGCGATCGCCGGCTATCCGGAGCGTGGGTGCGGGGAGCAGGTGTCGGGGGCCGGGAAGCCGACGGCGACCGAGGAGCAGGCGGCGAAGGAGCAGGCGGCCGAGAAGGAAGCGGCCGAGAAGAAGGACGGTTCTCAGGGCGGTCCGTCACTGGGCCTGGTGGCCGGGATCGCCGTGGTGGCGGTGCTGGGCGCGGCGGCGGTGTGGCAGGCACGGCGGCGCCGGAATGCCTAGTCACTCAGGCATCCGCAGCGGTGGGCGGTCGTCCCGGCTGCACCCCGGTGCCTGGTGGCTCTGGTCCCTGGCCCTGGGCACCGCCGCGACCCGCACCACCAACCCGCTCCTGCTCGCCCTCCTCATAGCGACCTCCGCCTACGTGGTGGCGACCTGCCGCCCCCAGGCCCCCTGGGCCCGCTCCTACACGGCCTTCGTCAAACTCGCCCTGGCCGTCCTCCTCATCCGCCTCCTCTTCGCGGTGACCCTCGGCTCCCCCCTCCCCGGCACCCACGTGATCGTCACACTCCCCGAAGTCCCCCTCCCCCACTGGGCGCAGGGCATCCGCCTGGGCGGCAAGGTCACCGCCGAGACCCTGGTCAAGGCCTTCTACGAGGGCCTCAAACTGGCCACCCTCCTCATCTGCGTAGGCGCCGCGAACTCCCTCGCCAACCCCGCCCGCCTGCTCAAGTCCCTCCCCGGCGCCCTGTACGAAATGGGTGTCGCGGTGGTCGTGGCCCTCACCTACGCCCCCAACCTCATCGCGGACGTCCAGCGCCTGCGCGCCGCCCGCCGCCTGCGCGGCCGCCCCGACACCGGCATCCGCGGCCTGCTGCAGGTCGGACTCCCGGTCCTGGAGGGCGCGTTGGAGCGTTCGGTCGCCCTGGCCGCCGCGATGGACGCCCGCGGCTACGGCCGTACCGCCGACGTCCCGCCCCGCGTCCGCCGTACGACCACCGCGCTCACCCTCGGCGGCCTCCTCGGCGTCTGCGCGGGAACGTACGGGCTGCTGACCGCCGAGGGCGGCACATACGGACTGCCGGTGCTGCTCGCCGGACTCACCGCCGCCCTGGCGGGCCTGCGCCTGGGCGGTCGCCGCACCCTGCGCACCCGCTACCGCCCCGACCGCTGGGACACCCGCGCCTGGCTGGTCGCCGGTTCCGGCGCGGCGGTCGCCGCCCTGCTGACCCTCGCCGCGACCCGCGACCCGGCGGCCCTGAACCCCGGCGTGATCCCCCTCGTCGCCCCCGCCCTCCCCCTGTGGCCGGCGGCGGCCGTCCTCCTGGGCCTGCTGCCCGCCTTCATCAGCCCCGCCCCCCTCAAGGAGCCGTCGTGATCCGCTTCGAGAACGTCTCCGTGACGTACGACGGCGCCGCCGAACCCACCGTCCAGGGCGTGGACTTCGAGGTCCCGGAGGGCGAACTGGTCCTGCTCGTCGGCCCGTCGGGCGTGGGCAAGTCCACCGTCCTCGGCGCGGTCAGCGGACTCGTCCCGCACTTCACCGGCGGCACCCTGCGCGGCCGCGTCACGGTGGCCGGACGCGACACCCGCACCCACAAGCCGCGCGAACTCGCGGACGTGGTGGGTACGGTCGGCCAGGATCCCCTCTCCCACTTCGTGACCGACACCGTCGAGGACGAACTGGCCTACGGCATGGAGTCGCTGGGCCTCGCCCCCGACGTGATGCGCCGCCGCGTCGAGGAGACCCTCGACCTGCTCGGCCTCGCCGACCTCCGCGACCGCTCCATCTCCACCCTCTCCGGCGGCCAGCAGCAGCGCGTCGCGATCGGCTCGGTCCTCACCCCGCACCCCGGCGTCCTGATCCTCGACGAACCGACGTCGGCCCTGGACCCGGCCGCCGCGGAGGAAGTCCTCGCGGTCCTCCAACGCCTGGTCCACGACCTCGGCACCACGATCCTGATGGCCGAACACCGCCTGGAACGGGTCGTCCAGTACGCCGACCAGATCGCCCTTCTCCCCTCCCCCGGAGCACCCCCGGTCCTGGGTACTCCGGCGGAGGTGATGGCCGTGTCCCCGGTGTACCCGCCAGTCGTAGGCCTTGGCCGCCTGGCGGACTGGACGCCACTACCGCTGACGGTGCGGGATGCGCGACGCCGAGCAACAGGTTTGCGGGAACAACTCAACGGGCGGGACCCCATCGCCCTCCAGGGGCGCGGGGCTGTATTCGATTTGCGGCTACCGCCGCGTGAGCGCGACCAGCCACAACGAACCCGCAGCCGCCAACAATCCACACCCCCCGAGCTGGCAGGCGCACACGCCCTCACCGTCACCCGCGACCACATCCGCGCCCTCCACCACATCAACCTCACCGTCACCCCCGGCGAGACCATCGCCCTCATGGGCCGCAACGGCGCCGGAAAGTCCACCCTGCTCAACACGCTGGTCGGCCTGATCAAACCCTCCGCAGGCGAGGTGAACGTCGGCGGAGCCGTACCCCACCGCACCCCACCCCAAGACCTCGTCCGCCGCGTGGGCCTGGTCCCGCAGGAACCCAGAGACCTCCTCTACGCCGACACGGTCGCCGCCGAATGCACCGCCGCCGACACCGACGCGGGCGCCGAACCCGGCACCTGCCGCGCCCTGGTCTCCGAGCTCCTCCCGGACATCCCCGACGACACCCACCCCCGCGACCTCTCCGAGGGCCAGCGCCTGACGCTCGCGCTGGCGGTGGTCCTGACCGCCCGCCCGCCCCTTCTGCTTCTCGACGAACCGACCCGCGGCCTCGACTACGCGGCGAAGTCCCGCCTGGTCACGCTGCTGCGCGACCTCGCCGCCGAGGGGCACGCGATCGTCCTGGCCACCCACGACGTGGAGCTGGCCGCCGAACTGGCCCACCGGGTGATCCTGCTCGCGGAGGGCGAGGTGATCGCCGACGGCCCGACGGCGGAGGTCGTCGTCTCCTCGCCGTCCTTCGCCCCGCAGGTCACCAAGATCCTGGCCCCACAGCAGTGGCTCACCGTCGCGCAGGTGCGGAGGGCGCTGTCATGAGCGCCGCCCAGCCCCAGCCCCCCGCCCGGACCCAGCCCCGGCACCAGCCCCAGTCCCGCCCCATCCGCCTCGGCCCCCGCTCCATCGCCGCCCTCGTCCTGGTCAGCGCGGTCGGTGTCGCCTCGCTCGGCTGGCCCTTCCTCTCCCCGCCCACCTCACAGGTGAGCGCCCACGCGCAGGACGCGCCCTGGCTGTTCACCTGCCTGCTTCTGCTGCTGGTCGCCGTCGTCGCCGCGACGATCTCCGAGTCCGGGCTCGGCCCGAAGGCGGTGGCGATGCTGGGCGTGCTGGCGGCGACCGGCGCCGCGCTACGGCCGCTCGGCGCCGGTACGGCGGGCATCGAGCCGATGTTCTTCCTGATGGTGCTCAGCGGCAGGGTCCTCGGCCCCGGCTTCGGCTTCGTCCTCGGCGCGGTGACGATGTTCGCGTCCTCGCTGCTCACAGGCGGGGTGGGGCCGTGGATGCCGTTCCAGATGCTGTCGATGGGCTGGTTCACGATGGGCGCGGGGCTGCTGCCGGGCCCGGACCGTCTGCGCGGCCGGGGCGAGCTGCTCCTGCTGGCCGGCTACGGCTTCCTCGCCGCGTTCGCGTACGGCACGGCCATGAACATGCAGGGCTGGCCGTTTCTCCCGGCGGACACGTCGCACATCTCCTTCGCCCCGAACCTCGACCCCCTGGCCAACCTCGCCCGCTTCGTCGCGTACTGCCTGGCCACCTCGCTCGGCTGGGACCTGGGCCGGGCGATCGTCACGGTCGTCCTCACCCTCACGCTCGGCCCGGCGATCCTCAGGGCGCTGCGCCGCGCCACCCGCCGCGCGGCCTTCGAGAGCCCGGTCACATTCGACACCCCCGCACGGTGACGCCCCACGCGCGGACAGTTACAGACCCGGTGAAGCACCCCACATGACCCATATCACCTACGATCCACCTTAGTCGGACAAATCAGACGCCATGTGCACGCCAACATGGCCTCTGACCTGCACATTGAGAGCCACATCACACAAACGACCTTCACCCCACATACGACCACAACTAGCAAAAGGGCTCATTGCGGACGCCTTCCGGGCCTGCTTGTCTGGTGGACGTCGCACGGCGCCGATGTGCCCACCTGGGCCGCGGCGCCAACGTATGCCCCACACCTCGCATCGCGTGGTTCCGGCATGCCCGCGGCGCACTGTCCCCGACGAAAGGCTCCCCGTGTCCGCTGTTTCTCTCCTCCGCCGTATCTCCGCCCCGAAGAAGGCCATCGCCGGTGCCGCTCTGGCCGCCGCCACCGCCGGCTCCCTGTTCGCCGCCGCCCCCGCGCAGGCCGCGACCTCGTCCTCCTCGGCGCAGGCGATCGCGAAGAAGATGATCTCGGACTCGGCCCAGTACGAGTGCTTCTCGAACATCGTCGACCACGAGAGCGGCTGGAACCCCAACGCGACCAACGCCTCGTCCGGTGCCTACGGCCTCGTCCAGGCCCTCCCGGGCAACAAGATGGCCTCCGCCGGTTCCGACTGGAAGACCAACCCCGCCACCCAGATCGAGTGGGGCCTGGACTACATGAAGGAGCGCTACGGCAGCCCGTGCGGCGCCTGGAACTTCTGGCAGGCCAACAACTGGTACTGAGCCACTGGCACTGAGCCACTGGCACCGAGCCCACCTCGCCAGGCAGGACTGAAGGCGGCGGCCCCCGATCCCCGGGGCCGCCGCCTTCGCCGTGCCCGGCCAGGACTGCCCGGCAGCCCGGCAGCCCGGCAGCCGTCTCGGGGGAGGCAGGAACGGGGCGTAGGGATAGGAGGTGCTCCTGCCTCCCTCGGGACGGGTCAGCCGGTGCTGACCCGTAGTTCCTTCACGCCGTTGATCCACGCCGAGCGCAGGCGGCGCGGGTCGCCGGCCAGTCGCAGTCCGGGCATGGCGTCGGCCACGGCGTTGAAGATGAGGTCGATCTCCAGGACCGCCAGGGACTTGCCCAGGCAGTAGTGCGGGCCGCCTCCGCCGAACCCGAGGTGGGGGTTGGGGTCACGGGTGATGTCGAAGTCATCCGGGTTGTCGAAGACCTCGGGGTCATGGTTGGCGGAGGCGTAGAAGATGCCGACCCGGTCACCCTTCTTGATCAGCTTGCCGCCCAGCTCCGTGTCCTGCGTCGCCGTGCGCTGGAAGGAGACCACCGGCGTCGCCCAGCGCACGATCTCCTCGGCCGCCGTCGCGGGCCGCTCCCTCTTGTAGAGCTCCCACTGCTCGGGGTGGGTGAGGAAGGCGTGCATGCCGTGGGTGATGGCGTTTCGAGTCGTCTCGTTGCCCGCGACCGCCAGCATCAGCACGAAGAACCCGAACTCGTCGGAGCGGAGGTTGCCCTCGTCCTCGGCCGACACCAGCGTCGTGACGATGTCCTTCGCCGGGCACTCCTTGCGGTCGGCGGCCATGTTCATCGCGTACGCGATGAGTTCCGTGGCCGACTCCTGCCCGACCTCCTCGGTGATGGCGTACTCGGGATCGTCGTACGCGATCATCTTGTTGGACCAGTCGAAGATCTTGGCCCGGTCGTCCTGCGGGATGCCGATGAGCTCGGCGATGGCCTGGAGGGGCAGTTCGCAGGCGACCTCGGTCACGAAGTCGAAGGGGCCCGAGTGCTCGCGGGCGTTCGCGGCGATCGTCAGCGCCCGCGTCCGCAGGCGTTCCTCCAGGGCGCGGATGGCACGCGGGGTGAACACGCGCTGGACGATCTGGCGGACCCGGGTGTGCTCGGGCGGGTCCATGTTCAGCAGGATCAACCGCTGGGCGTCGATCGCGTCCCGCTCGATGTGCTCGTTGAAGCGGATGATCGCGGTGTTGAGGGTGGAGGAGAACAACTCCGGATGCGTCGACACGTACTTGACGTCCGCGTGCCGGGTCACCGCCCAGTAGCCCTCGTCCTGGAATCCGGCCACGTTGCCCGCCTGCGGGATCCAGCGGACCGGTTCGGCCCGGCGCAGCTCGGCGAACTCCGGGAGGGGTACGCGGTGGTGCAGCACATCGGGGTCGGTGAAGTCGAACCCGTCGGGAAGAGCTGGACAAGGCATCGGCGGCTCCAGTCATCTGAAGGCCATCTGACGGTCCATCAGAACAGGGACTGCCGCGAAGGTAGTAACGGGTTCTACAAGTGGCAAGAGGTGCGACGCCCCGAATCCCGTGCGGAATTCGTGCAGATCTCCGCAGATCAAGCCTCCAGGGCGTGCACGACTCTTGCGGTGACGGACGTCACGTCAGCAGACTGCGGAGAGAACTAGAACACGTACTAGTTCCGGAGGAGAGCCGGAGAGAGCCGGAGAGCCGAGAGGACCCGCACCCATGGCTGCCGAACCCGTGATCGTCGAAGCCGTACGCACCCCCATCGGCAAGCGCGGCGGCGCGCTCGCCAACCTCCACCCCGCCTATCTCCTGGGCGAGACCTACCGTGAACTCCTGGGCCGCACCGGCATCCCCGCCGACTGCGTCGAGCAGATCGTCGGCGGCACGGTGACCCATGCCGGCGAGCAGTCCATGAACCCCGCGCGCACGGCCTGGCTGACCATGGGCCTGCCGTACGAGACGGCCGCGACGACCGTCGACTGTCAGTGCGGCTCCTCGCAGCAGGCCTCCCACATGACCGCCAACATGATCGCGGCGGGCGTCATCGACGTCGGGATCAGCTGCGGCGTCGAGGCGATGTCCCGGGTGCCGCTGGGCTCGGGCTCCAAGCACGGCCCCGGGAAGCCGTTCCCCGACGAGTGGAACGTCGATCTGCCGAATCAGTTCGAGGCGGCCGAGCGCATCGCCCGCCACCGCGGGCTGACGCGCGAGAACGTCGACTCACTGGGGCTGCTCTCCCAGGAACGGGCCGCCGCCGCCTGGGCCGAGGAGCGGTTCAAACGGGAGACCTTCGCCGTCCAGGTCCCGACGACCGAGGAGGAGCAGCACGCCGGTCAGGGCATGTGGCGGCTCGTCGACAAGGACGAGGGGCTGCGCGACACGTCCATGGAGGCGCTGGCGGGCCTGAAGCCGGTCATGCCGACGGCCGTCCATACGGCGGGCAACTCGTCGCAGATCAGCGACGGCGCGGCGGCCATCATGTGGGCGTCGAAACGGATGGCACGTGCGCTGAAGCTGCGACCGAGGGCGCGGATCGTGGCGCAGGCGCTGGTCGGCGCCGACCCGCACTTCCACCTCGACGGGCCGATCGACGCGACGAAGGCGGTGCTGGGCAAGGCCGGGATGTCGTTGAAGGACATCGACCTCGTCGAGATCAACGAGGCGTTCGCGTCCGTGGTGTTGAGCTGGGCACAGGTCTTCGAGCAGGACCTGGAGAAGGTCAACGTCAACGGCGGTGCGATTGCGCTCGGGCATCCGGTGGGGGCCACCGGGGCTCGGCTGATCACGACCGCGCTTCATGAACTGGAGCGGGTGGACAAGGAGTTCGCGCTGGTGACGATGTGCGCCGGGGGCGGGTTGGCCACCGGCACGATCATTCAGCGGCTCTAGCCGACGGCCGACGTCCAGTTGACGAAGGTGGTGAACGCGGCGGGGTCGAGGGTGAGGATCGGTCCCGCCGGGTTCTTTGAGTCGCGGATGGCGATGGTGGTGTGGGGGGTTTCGGCGATCTCGATGCATTCGCCGCCCTGGTCGCCGCTGTGCGAGGACTTGCGCCAGGCCAGGGACCCGAGCGGAGCGCATTCAACGCACTGGCCACCCTGGTCGCTGCTGTAGCTGGACTTACGCCACTGGATCCCCGCCGGAACCATGTTGCTCGCCATAGCGTTCCTCCATCACGCGCCGGATCAACTCCGCCGAATCCTTGAGGGAAAGCGCGGCGGCTTGAAGATGATCGTAACGGAGCGAGCAGTCCTTGACGGTGTCCGGATTCGCGGTCGGATGCCCGCTGCCGTAGCTCTCCGTGTAGACGATGGTCGGGTCGCTCGCAAAGCGGTAGAGGTCGAACGAGCCTGTTAGCCCCGCGTGCGCGCCCGCCGAGAATGGCAGCACCTGGATGTTGACCCGGGGATTGTTCTCGAACGACAACAGGTGGGCGAGTTGCTCCCGCATGGTCTCCCGGCCACCGATCTCCAGGAACAGCGCTGCCTCGCTGAGGATCGCCCAAAAGACCGGCGGCTCCGGCTTCTCCAGGATGCGCTGACGGGCCAGCCGTACCTCGGTGCGGTCGTCGAGGTCGGTGTCGTCCAGCACACCGAACACGGCACGAGCGTATGCCCTGGTCTGGAGGAGACCGAGAACCATGTGGTCCTGGAAGGAGCAGATCTCGATCGCCCGCGCCTCCAACTCCGCCACCTGCTGAAACCAGGCCGGAAGTTGGCTTCGCATCACCAGCTCATGCAGCCGGGACAGCGCCCCGCCTGTCCCCAGCGCGATATCCACGCGCTCACTGAAGGGCAACGTCGGCAGCTTCCGTGCCGTCTCGATCTGGCCGACCAGTGAACCGGTGCAGTAGACGATGTCCCCGAGCTGGCGCTGGGTCAGCCCGGCGGCCTCGCGGTACCGGCGTAGCTCGAAGCCGTAGTAGTCCAGTGGCGAGGCGCCCGGGTCGAGGGTGTTGATGTGGGTCACGCAGAGCCCCCTCTCACGCAACTGGGCCCACTTCGGAGCCCGTTGTATCTGTTCGGTAGCCCAAAGTAACCGCCCCAGGTCACGCTCGTACCGTGAATGAATACATTCCCCCCACCTACCTGGCCCCCTTCCGGGCCCAGTACCGCCTGTCCCTCACCGTCGGCACCCACTCGGCCCGGCACATCCGCGCCATCGCCCGCTCGCTGCTCGAGGAGTGGGGGATGTGCGAGCTGACCGACACCGTCGAGCTGGCCGTGACCGAGCTGGTCGCCAATGTCGTACGGCATGTTCCGGACCGGCGGTGCGAGGTGCTGGTGCTGCGGCGGACGGGCGGGGTGCGGGTCGAGGTGACGGACGGCTGCGGTCAACTGCCCGCGCATGCCGTGCAGTCGGGGCCGGAGGACGAGAGCGGCCGTGGGCTCGTCCTGCTGGACGCGATGGCCGACAAGTGGGGTGTGGATCCTGTGTCAGGGGGTGGCAAGGCGGTGTGGTTCGAATGCTGGTATGGAAGTGGGTGAGAGTGTCGGAACTGAGACCGGAAGACCTATGGGCGGCGGCTTGGTCGTTGTCGCCTCTGCCTCCCCTCCCGCCTGTCTAGAGTGAGGAGACGCACGAGGCTCGGGGGAACAAGGCGATGGCGCGAATCGTCGGTGTGCACGGCGTGGGCAAGCAGCGGCTGGGCGGCAACACGCTGCTGAAGGACTGGGAGCCGGCACTCGCCGACGGCCTCGACCGGGCGGGCGGCTCGCCGTTCGGTCCAGGTGAGTTCCGGATGGCCTTCTACGGCGACCTGTTCCGCCCTTCGGGCCACACCCTGGCCGTCGGGGACCCCATGTTCACCCCGGACGACGTCGACGAGGGCTTCGAGACCGAGCTGCTGCTGGAGTGGTGGGCGGAGTGCGCCCGGACCGATCCTGCCGTGCCGCCGCCCGGTGCCACGGACACGCTGGCCCGTTCACCGAGAGCCGTACAGACGGCGCTACGGGTGCTGCAGCACTCCCGTTTCTTCGCCGACGTGTCCCTGCGGGCCCTCGTGTTCGACCTCAAGCAGGTGCGTCGCTATCTGACGGACGACGGGTTGCGGGCCGCGGCCCGCGCACGCGTGGAGGAGGCGATCGAGCCGGACACCCGGGTGGTCGTCGCGCACTCGCTGGGCTCGGTCGTGGCGTACGAGGCGCTGTGCGCGCGGCCCGGCCACCAGGTGCGGGCGCTGGTGACGCTTGGCTCACCCCTGGGGATGCGGATGGTCCTCGACCGGCTCCGGCCCGAACCGGGCGGCTGGCCGGGCACATCGGCGTGGACGAACGTCGTCGACGAGGGTGATGTGGTGGCGGCGGTCAAGGACCTGTCGCTGTTCTTCGGGACGGGGGTGACGGGGAAGGTCGTTCACAACGGCTCGCACGCGCACGACGCCGCGCTGTACCTGACGGCGAAGGAGACCGGCGAGGCGGTGGCGAAAGGGCTGGCGGAGGGGCTGGCATGAGCGAGGGTACGGCCCCCGGGGACGGCGGCCCGCGCCGCTTCCTGATCGCCACCGCGGTCAGCCACTACCCGCACGCCCCGGAGTGGGACCGGCCGGGGCTGGCCGAGGCACGCCGCGGGATCGTCGACCTGTTCACGACCAGGCTCGGCTACGAGCACGTCTCCGACCTGGGCGCCAACCCGACACAGCAGCAACTGCTGCGGGAACTGCGGGAGTTCTGCCGCTCACCGGAGCGCCGGGCCGACGACATCCTGGCGGTGTACGTCGCCGGACACGGCGAGCTCCTCGACAACGACGAGTACGTACTCCTGACGTCGGACACCCACCCCGACGACCTGTACGACGCCCTGCCGCCGAGCACACTGGCCCGGAAGATCCTCGCCGGGACGAAGGTACGGCGGCTGCTGCTCATGCTGGACACCTGCTTCTCCGGGCAGGGCGGCAATGAACTGCTCGTCTCCATGGCGAAGTTGAAGGGCAACTGGCGCGAGCGGGACGCCGGCCTGGCGGTGATCACGTCGGCGCAGCCGAGCCAACTCGCGCGGGCGGGGGCCTTCCCCGAGTTGCTCACGGAAGCGGTCACGAGCCTGGCGACGGCGGGCTGCACACCGGCGCTCCTGTCCCTGGACGCGGTGGTCAACGCCACGGCCAAGAACCCCTCACGCCCCGACTTCCAGGACATCGGCCTGGAGATCATCGGCCTCACCGGCGAGATCCCGCCCTTCCTCCCCAACGCCAAGCACAGCAACCGGCTGTCCCACACCGACATGGCCCTGCAACAGGCGGCGGAGTGGGACGAGCAGGACAGGCGGCGGGACGTGGAGTTCCGGACGCGGTTGCTGCGGCGGGCGATGGGGCACCGGGACGAGGACCGGGTGGGATGGTGGTTCTCGGGGCGGCATCGGGCGCTGCGCGACATCACGGCGTGGCTCGGCGAACTGCCGGACGACCGGCCCGCTTTGGTGGTCACGGGCGACCCGGGGTCGGGCAAGACGGCGGTGCTGGGGCTGTTGGCCGCGGTGAGCGACCCGGAGTACCGGCGGACGGTGCCGTTGGCGAACCTGGGGCTGCGCCCGGAACTGCTGCCGCCCCCGAAGGCGATCCGTACGGCGGTCTACGCCCAGAGCCTCACCGATCAGCAGGTGGTCCAGGCGCTGGCCGCCGCGCTGCGGTTGCCGCCGGTGGAGGCGGTGGCGGAGCTGCTGAACCAGCTGAACGCCGCGCCGGAGCCCGACCGTCCCCGGGTGGTGCTGATCGACGGCCTGGACGAGGCGGTGACGCCGAGATCACTGTGCAACCAGGTGCTGCGACCGCTCATGGAACTGGCCGGGACCCGCCTGAGGCTGCTGCTGGGCACCCGGCCCCATCTCCTGGCTCCGCTGGCCGTGGAGCGGGCGGACCATGTCGACCTCGATGCGCCCCGGTACGCCGACCCGCAGGCCGTACTGGCCTACGCGGTGCGCAACTTGATCGACGCGCACCCCAAGTCGCCGTACCTGGACTGCGAGAACGGTCTGCGGCTCGGGGTCGCACGGGCCGTCGCCGCGGCAGCCGGCCACTCCTTCCTCGTCGCGCGCATCACCGCCGGCACGCTGGCGGCGACGCCCACGCTCCCCGACCCGCAGGATCCCGACTGGCTCGGATCACTCCCGAGCGCCGCCGCCGACGCCATGCACCGCGATCTGCACCAGCGCTTCGGCGAGGGCGCGGAGCGAATCCTCGACCTGCTGCGGCCGTTGGCGTACGCCGAGGGGCAGGGGCTGCCGTGGGAGGACATCTGGGCGCCGCTCGCCTCGGAGGTGTCGGGGCGGCGGTACACCAATGAGGACCTGCATCAGTTGCGGCGGGACGCGGGCGCGTACGTGGTGGAGGCCGTCGAGGACGGGCGGTCGGTGTACCGGCTGTACCACGAGGCGATGGCGGAGTACCTGCGGCTGGGGCGGGACGCCGGGGAGGCGCACCGTGCCTTCACCGTCGGGCTGCGGCGGACCGTGCCGTACCGGATCGACGGCGCGCTGGACTGGGGCCGGGCTCATCCGTATGCACTGCGGCACCTGGCGGTCCATGCAGCCCACGCGGGACTGCTCGACGGGCTGGTCACGGAGCCCGAGTACCTGGTGCACGCGGACGCCGACACGCTTGTGATGCTCCTGCTGAAGGTCAGGAGTGACGCCGCCCGGCTGCACGCCGCCGTGTACCGGGCGTCGATCCAGGTCCATCGCCACCTCGACGCGGTTGGCCGTCGAGGGATCCTCGCCCTGGACGCGGCTCGCTACAACGAACCGTCCGTGTTGAAGGCGTTCGGCAGCGGGGTGGCCGAGGGGACATGGAGGCCGGTCGCCGCATCCGGTTCGCTGCTGGCCGGCAACCTGCTCAACGCCTTCATGGGCCCGGCCAGGGGGGTTGTGGCGGCGGCCTGCACCGTCGTCGAGGGCCGCGAGGTCATCGTCACCGGGACGGTGGACATGAGCCTGCGGGTCTGGGATCTGACCACCGGCCAGCTCCTCGGCAGACCCATGACCGGCCACACCAAGAGGGTGGACGCGGTGGCGTGCACGACACTGAACGGCCGACCGATCGCCGTCAGCGGATCGAGCGACGGGACAGTACGCGTCTGGGACCTGGCCGCCTGTGTACCGGTGGGCAAGCCCATGACCGGCCACACCAACAAGGTGGACGCGGTGGCGTGCACGACACTGAACGGCCGACCGATCGCCGTCACAGGCTCGGACACGCTGCGGATCTGGGACCTGGCCACCAGCGAACCGGTGGGCGGGCCGATCGACGTCGGCGGCCGGGTGAGCGCGCTGACGGTTGCCATGACGCATGACGGTCCCGTCGCCGTCACGGGCACCACGAACGCACAGGTACGCGTGTGGGACCTGGCGAGCGGCCTGGACCGGGGTGGGCTGGAGGGCGCCGAGCGAATCTACGTGACGGCGTTGGCGAGTACGGAGCTGGACGGTCACCCGGTTGTCGTCTCACTGGCACAGGGCAGGAAGTTGCACGTCTGGGATCTGGACACACGTCGGCGTCTGGCCACGTTCGAATCGCGCGACGCGCATGTGCACCATGTGGCGTGTACGCAGTTGGACGGTCGTCCCGTCGCCGTCGTCAGTTCACTGGACCGGACACTGGCCGTCTGGGATCTGAAGGCCCGCCGACAGGTGGGAAGCTTCGGGAACGACGGTGATGCCCTCATGTCGTTGGCATGCGCGTCGCTGGCCGGGCGACCGGTCGCGGTGTGCGGTTCGTTCAACGGCGTCCGGGTCTGGGACTTGTCCGTCTCACGGCCTTTGGGCCGACCCGTGACCGGCCATGTTCGGCGGGTCTCCGCCATGGACGTCAGTGAGTTGAAAGGACGGCCGGTCTTCGTCACCGGCTCCCACGACCAGACGGTCCGGATCTGGGATGCGCGCACCGGCTCGCCCGTCGGTGACTCCATGAAGGGGCACTGGCATGACGTGCGGTCCGTGGCCTGCACCATGCTGCGCGGTCGGTCCATCGCCGTCACCGCCTCCTGGGACGGTACGGTGCGCGCCTGGGATCTGGAACATCAGGTCGCGTATGCCCACCTCACCGGCCCCCGCGAGCGCGTGACCAGGGTGACGTGCGATGTCCTGGACGGCCGCCCGGTCGTCGTCGGCAGCGCGCAGGACGACAGCCTGTGGACTTGGGACCTCGGAACCGGGGAGGCACTGTACCCGCCTCTCCCGTCCGCCGTAGGAGCGCGGCGGGCGATGGCCTCCACCGTCGTGGCCGGTCGCCTGATCGCGATCACCTCGGGTGAGGGGGCGACACGGTTCTGGGACCTGGCCGATCACCGCTCGATCGCCGAGATCCAGCACAGTGCCCTGGCCATCGCGTGCGCCGACATCGGTGGCCGCCCCGCCATGGTGACCTGCGGCAGGGACGCCACGGTACAGGTGCGGGACCTCGCGACGGGCCGCCTCCTCGGCCCGCCGATGACGGGCCACAGCAGACCTGCGCAGTCCGTGAGATGCGGGAGTCTGGACGGCCGCCCGGTCGCCGTCACCTGCTCCCCCGACGACACGGTCCGGATCTGGGACCTGGAGAGCCGCACCCCGGAGGGCAGCCTCCACGTCCCCGGGGTCTCCCAAGCCGCGCCCCTCGCCGACACCGGCCACCTGGTCTGCGCCTTCGGCAACGACGTAGCCCTCTTCGCCCGCCAGTAAACGCGTCCCCCCGTTTCCGCGTCTTCGGTCACGTGGCCCAAGCCGAACAGCTCACCCACGCCAGACCCGCGCAGCCGGCACCCCCTGCCCAAGCGCGTCCGCCCCTGCTGCGCACGATCTGGGCCCGCCACCGCGTCCCGCTCCTCGCCACGCTTCCCTTCCTGCCCCTCTACGGGATCTGGTGGGCCTTCCTCGCCACCGGCGGCGGCGACCTGGCCGCCCAGTACGCCTGGGCCGGTTTCGCGGCGCGGCACGGGGACTCGGCGTACAACCTGTTCTGGTACGGCGGCACGCACACCGCCAACTACAGCCTGATCTCCCCGTACCTGATGGCGGGCCTCGGTGTCCGCGCGGTCACCGTCGTCTCCGGGCTGGTGGCCTCGTGGCTGGCGGCCGTCCTGATCACCCGGGTCGAGGGGCTCCACCGACCCCTCGGCCCGGCGGTCCTCGCGTCCCTGGCGTTGTGGTGCAACGTGGCCTCCGGGCGCACCACTTTCGCGCTCGGTGTCGCCTTCGGGCTCGGCGCCTGCCTGGTGCTCACCGGCCGGCGGCGTGTCGTCCCGGCCGTCGCCTGCGCCGCCCTCGCGACCATGGCCAGCCCCGTGGCGGGGCTGTTCGTGGCGGTCGTGGGGGCAGCGTTCCTCCTCACCCGGGACTACGCACGCGCCCTCGCCCTGCTCGTGCCGCCCGCGGTGACCGTCGGCGTGACCAGCCTCCTCTTCCCCTTCAAGGGCGAGCAGTTGATGTTCGCGGACCGTGTCTGGCAGCCCGCCCTCCTCGGTCTGGCCGTCGCGTTCCTCGCCCCTCGCACCTGGCGCGTGGCCCGCTGGAGCGGTTTCGTCTACGCGGCCGGGGTCGTGCTGACGTATCTCGTCGCCTCCCCCGTCGGCACGAACGTCGAGCGCTTCGCCGAACTGTTCGCGCCCGCCGCCCTGCTGGCCGTTCTGCTGGCCCGGCCCGCTCTCGCCGGGTTCCGCCGGAAGCTGCTCGTCGTCGCGCTGGTCTTCTCCGTCGGCTGGGTCGGCAAGAAGACCGGCGACGACCTGTACGTCTCCACGAGGGTGCCGGCCTGGGCCACCGAGACCCACGGCGTGATCCGCGCCCTCGACCGCCTCGGCGCCGACCGCACCCGCGTGGAGGTCGTCCCGGCCCGCAACCACCGCGAGGCCAGCGGGCTCGCCCCGTACGTCAACATGGCCCGCGGCTGGAACCGGCAGCTCGACATGGAGCGGGCCCGGCTGTTCTACGACGGGACGTTCTCCGCGGCGGCCTACCGGGAGTGGCTGGACCGCTGGGCCGTCGGGTACGTCGTCCTCCCGCTCGGCAAGCCCGACGGGTACGCCAAGGACGAGGCCCGGCTCGTGCGCGATCACCGGCCCGAGTGGCTGGAGCCCGTGTGGCAGGACGCGCATTGGCGGGTGTTCCGGGTGCGCGACGCCGTGCCGCTGGTGTCCGGGCCGGCGAGCATCGTGTCGACGTCAAGCGCCGACGTCGTCGTACGGATGCCGCGGGCGGGGACCGCCACCGTGCGCGTCGCCCATTCGCCGTGGCTGCACATCGACGGCGGCGGGTGCCTCGCGCCGAAGGGCGAGTTCACGGAGCTCAGCGTCTTTACGCCCGGCGATTACCGGATCAGCTCGGAGTACGGTCCTTCGCCGGAGCCCGGGAGTCGCTGCTGACCTTCTCGGCCTCCGACGCCACCACGCGGGCGCGCGGGCCCTGGAGCAGGTACGTCATCCCGAAGCCGGCGCCCACGACCAGCGCGCCGCCGGCCGCGTCCAGCACCCAGTGGTTGCCGGTGACGACGATCGCCGTGACCGTGAACAGCGGGTGCAGCAGACCCAGGGCCTTCATCCACCACCTGGGGGCGAGGACGAGGATCATCAGGCCGCACCACAGGGACCAGCCGAAGTGCAGGGAGGGCATCGCCGCGTACTGGTTGGTGAGCTCGGTGAGGGTTCCGTAGTCGGGCCGGGAGAAGTCCTGCGGGCCGTGGACGGTGTCGATGAAGCCGAGGCCGGGCATCAGCCGGGGCGGGGCGAGCGGGTAGAGCCAGAAGCCGATCAGCGCGAACACCGTCGCGAAGCCGATCGCGGAGCGGGCCCAGCGGTAGTCGACGGGGCGGCGCCAGTAGAGGACGGCGAGGATGGCGAGCGGGACGCCGAAGTGGAACGACTCGTAGTAGAAGTCGAAGAATTTCCGCAGCGAGTCGACCTGCACCACCGCGTGGTTGGCCCAGTACTCGATGTCGATGCGCAGGGCGCGTTCGATGGAGTGGATCTCCTCGCCGTGCTCCTCGGCGGTGACCCGGCCGGCCGAGTTGGTGCCACCGGCCGCGGCGAGCCGGATCTGGGCGTAGGCGTAGTAGGTGACCCGGATCAGCAGCAGCTCGAAGAGCAGGTTGGGGCGGCTGATCACCCGGCGCAGGACCGGAGCGAACGGGATGTGCCGGAAGCGGGCCGGGTCCCGGTCCGCGTACCGGGTCGGGATCGGCGTCTGCCAGTACGGCGACGTGCGGGACAGGAACGGCACGACGGCCGCGGTGGCGAGCGCGGCCAGCAGGACGAGGTCGGCGCGCAGGGGCTGCAGGAGCAGCTTGTCCGGCACCATCATCTTCGCCGGCAGCGTCATGACCAGCACGATCGCGACCGGCCACACATACCGGTCGGAGGCCCGCCTGCCCACCTGGCCGACGACCGCGAGCAGCACCCACAGCAGCTGGTGCTGCCAGGCGGTGGGCGAGATGACGATCGCCGCGCAGCCGGTGATCGCCACGGCCAGGAGGAGCTGTCCGTCGTGGGCGTAGCGCACGGCGCGGCGCACGGCGAGGACGGCGACGGCGGCGCCGAGGAGCAGGAAGAGGGCGATCTCCAGCGGGCCGGTCAGCCCCAGTCGGAGCAGGGCGCCGTGCAGGGACTGGTTGCCGAGGTCGTCGGCGCGCCCGCCGAGGCCGACGCCGGCCAGGTGGTGGACCCAGTAGATGTACGAGTCGTGCGGCATCGCCGCCCAGGCGAGCACCGTGGCCCCGGCGAACGTGGCCGCCGTGGACAGCGCGGCCCGGCGGCGGCCGGTGAGCAGCAGCAGCGGGGTGAACAGCAGCAGCGTCGGCTGAAGGGCTGCCGCGAGGCCGATGAGCACGCCGCCGGCGCGCTCGCCGCGCAGCGCGAAGCAGCCGAGCAGGACGAGCAGGACCGGCATGACGCTGGTCTGGCCGAGGTAGAGGGTGTTGCGCACCGGCAGCGACAGCATGAGCAGGGTGATCGCGACGGGCGCGGCGAGCAGGGAGGTGCGCCGGCTGACCGGCTGGGGCAGCGCGCGGGCGGCGACCAGGCCGAGGGCGACGACGAGAAGCAGTGTGCCGAAGGTCCAGCCCCAGCCGAGAGCCTGCTCGGCGGCCCGGGTCAGCGGTTTGAGGACGAGCCCGCCGAACGGCGTCCCGGTGAACCGCGTCGAGTCGTAGAGCGAACCCTTCACATGCAGGACGCCGTCCGGACCGACCCAGGTCTCCAGATCCGTCAGCCGCTCCCCGCTCGGGGTACTGAGGACGACGGCCACCTCGCGGGCGGCGAGGATCGCGACGATCAGCCACAGCCCGAGCCGCGCGACGCGCACGCGTGCGTGTACCGCGCCGACGGCCGTAGCTCCTCCCAGCGCCTGCGCCGGTCGCCCACCGTGCTCCGCTTTCGCCACGCCTCGTCGGCCTCCCGCCCTGCCTCGTCCCACAGGGCACTTGCGTCCGCTCCCCTTTTGCCCGATTCCCCTTTTGCCCGATTGACGATAGTCCGGGGCCGGTTCGCCCGCCTCCGCTAGGTCACGCCCGATAGGTGGCTTCCCGTGGCAGGGCGGAATGGATCACACGACAGGGGCGTATCGCTCACATCGCGGAACTCGGCCCCCGGAACCGGATCACCCGCCGTACCGTCTGAAGCCCTGGCGCCGACGGGGCGGAAGGGACTCGCGGGAATGGAGGGGCTGCGCGCAATGGCGGAGCGGGAGTTACTGCGGGACCGGGACCGGGTCCGCCGACGCCCTCACGGCCGCGTCCTCACCGTCGCCCTGGCGCTGCTCGCCCTCCAGCTCGGCCAGCTCGTGGCACCGGCGTGGGCGTGCGGCTGCGGGGCCATGGTGCCGGGCGCCGCCGGACGGGTGACGGTCGGCCGCGAGGAGTCCGTCGTGCGGTGGGACGGCCGGCGGGAGCAGGTCGTGATGCGGCTGACCGTCGGCGGGGACGCCGAGCGCGTCGCGTGGATCATGCCGGTGCCGGGGCGGGCGACGGTCCGCCTCGGCGACCCCGATCTCTTCGACGAACTGCACGACGTCACCGCCCCCGTACACCGCGAGCGCCCCCACTTCTGGCCCCAGGACGGCGACTGGCCCCTGCTGACCGGCGACGGCACCGCCGCCGGCCCGCCCCCGCCCTGGGCCGTCGCCGGACCGCCCGTGAGCGTCGTCGGCCGGCAGCGCCTGGGCCCCTTCGACGTGGCCCGGCTGACGGCCACCGACCCCGGCGCCCTGGACGGCTGGCTGGACAGCAACGGCTTCGCCCTGCCGTCCCGCCTCGACGACGCCCTGCGCCCGTACGTCCACAAAGGCTGGGAGTACGTCGCCGTGAAGCTGACCCCGCAGACCACGGGCACCCGCCTCACCGGCACCCTCGACCCCCTCCACCTCACCTTCCGCACGGACGAGCCGGTCTACCCGATGCGCCTGTCCCGCCTCGCCGACACACCCCAGTCCCTCGGCCTGTACGTCCTGGCCGCACACCGCATGGAACCGGCCTCCCGCATCGGCGGTGAACGCCCCCGCGTCACCTACGCCGGACGAGTGACGGCGAAGACCGGCCCACTGGCCGATCTGGCGGCGGGCACGCCCTTCCTCACCGCGATCGGCCAGGAGTTCCCCCGTCCCGAGCGGATCTCCGGCGACCACGTACTGCGCCGGGCGCCGGCCGACGACACCTTCCAGCAGGTGATCCACGAGGACCGGCTGCGCACGGTGGCCGGACTCCCGGCGTGGCTGCTGACGGTGACCGGCGGCCTCGCCCTGGCCGTGGCGACGGCGGCCGCCCTGGCCGTACGACGCTCCCGGCGCCCTGGCACCGCGCCGCCTCCACCGCTCCCGCCACCACCCCCGCCCCCGGCGCAGCCACCTGCGTCCGGCGCCGAAATCGACCATCCTGGAGTCGCGGACCGGGAACAGGGGTAGTTAGCGCTTCTAACTACTCGTACGAAAGGCAAGGCGATGAGCGAGTCGCAGCTCTGGGACGACGTCGACCAGTACTTCTCCGCCCAGCTCTCACCGGACGACGACGTCCTCCAAGCGGCCCTGCGCGACAGCGAGGCGGCGGACATCCCGATGATCAGCGTCACCGCACCCCAGGGCAAGCTGCTCCAGCTCCTCGCCGAGATCCAGGGCGCCCGCAACATCCTGGAGATCGGCACGCTCGCCGGCTACAGCACCATCTGGCTGGCCCGCGCCCTGCCCGCGGACGGCCGCCTGATCTCGCTGGAGTACGACCCCAAGCACGCCGAGGTCGCCACCCGCAACATCGCGCGGGCGGGCCTGGACAAGATCGTCGAGGTGCGGATCGGCACGGCCCTGGAGTCGCTGCCCAAGCTGGCCGACGAGAACCCGGCCCCCTTCGACCTGGTCTTCATCGACGCCGACAAGGTCAACAACCCGCACTACATCGAGTGGGCCCTGCGGCTCACCCGCACCGGCAGCCTGATCGTCGTGGACAACGTGGTGCGCGGCGGCCGGGTCACCGACGCCGACAGCACCGCGCCGGACGTCCAGGGCACCCGCGCCGCGATCGAACTGATCGGCAGCCACCCGAGGTTGACCGGCACGGCGGTCCAGACGGTGGGCAGCAAGGGCTACGACGGCTTCGCGCTGGCCCGCGTGCTGTAGCTCCCCCGGCGACTCAAGCCTCGTGGTAGAAGCCGACGTTGACGCTGCGGGGTGCGGTCCGGTCCAGGACGACGATCTCGCCGCTGCCGCCCCTGGGCAGCGGCACCGTCCCGCCGTACGCGATCGGCTGGGCGTACTCCCCCACGGTCAGCCGCACCTCGGAGGACGGGTCGGCCTGCGAGCCGCGCAGCCAGGTCACCTGCCAGCCGCCGTCGGGGCCGCACAGGAACTCCAGGTGGACCCGCGAGACGAACAGCCAGTCGTCCGGCGTCGCCAGCCGGCACACCGACTTGTCGCGGCCCACCCGCAGCACGGCGCCCGGCTCGCTGGGTGCGTCGGCCATGAGCATGCCGGCCGTGGCACCCTCGTCCGCCGCGGACACGGCGGCCATGGTGAGTTCGAGCACGTGCGCCCCTCCTGAAACATCCTGGTACGGAAGCCGTTTGGCCACCGCGCCCGCATGATAAATCGCCCGGCACCGCCGCGTCCGGCACAATGAACTCATGACCGAGCGAAAGCCTCCCGGCGTCCCGTTCGAGTCCTGGATCGACAAGCAGATCCACGACGCACAGGCGCGCGGCGACTTCGACAGACTGCCCGGCACCGGCGAACCGCTGCCGAACGACCTGGAAGCTCCGTACGACGAACTGTGGTGGGTCAAGCGCAAGATGGCCCGGGAGGGCCTGTCGGTCCTGCCCCCGGGCCTGGCGCTGCGCAAGGAGGCGGAGGACGCCCTGACGGCGGCGTACGCGGCCCCGTCGGAACGTACGGTCCGCAAGATCATCACCGACGTCAACGCCAAGATCCGCGACATGCTCCTGAAGCCCCCGCCCGGCCCGCCGCTGGGCAGGAAGCCGTACGACGTGGAAGAGGTCGTACGGGAGTGGCGCGAGCGCCGGGAGGGGCGTCGGGCGACGGGCGGGGCGGAAGCGTCGGGTGTGTCGGGTGCGCCGAATACGGCAGGTATGCCGAATACGGCAGGTATGCCGAATACGGCAGGTACGTCTACCTCAGATTCGTAGCAGCCGTTCCGCCAGCTCCCGGTAGTCGCGCAGGGCGAGGCGGAGCTGCTCGGTGTCGAAGTTCTCGACGGCGTTGGCGGTCTCGTCGATCCCGTCGGTCCCGTCGGCCCCGTCCATGGACCGTGTGGACTGCCAGGACGCGCGCAGGGTGCGGCGGCGCTCGGTCATCGCCTCGGTGAACCGGCCGACGAGGTCCTCGACCACGTGATCGGCCTCCTCGACGGCGGCCCGCGGTTGGTCGACGAAGTGGGACACCGCCTGCTGCACGCGCAGTTCGAGCTTGTCGTGCTCCTCATGGCCGAGGAGCGGTGCGGCTTTCGTGACGTCCGGCATCGCTGTCAACTCCCCACCATGGGTCGCTTGTCGGGCGCCCGCATCAGATCCTCGAACAGCGCGCGCCCCTCGATCAGCGCCTCGCGCATCTCCTCCGTACCGGGCCCGTCCTCGGGTCCGTGCGCGACGCGGTGCACGTGGCGGTAGCCCTGCACATGGTCCGCGTGGTGCACGGAGAGGGCGGAGAGCTGCTCCTCGTACTGCGCCCCGTCCGGGAACCCGCGGGCCCGCGCCAGGTCGGCGAGCAGCCGGTCGGCCTCCCCGACGGCCTCGCGGGGCGCGTCGACGAAGTGCTCCTGGGCCGCCGCCCAGCGCGCCTCGAACCGCTCGACCTCGGTCGGCTCCAACGCCCGTTCGCGCAGCCCGCCGTGCCGCTCGACCCGCTGGGCGAGCTCACGCTCGGCGGCCTGGGCGTCCCCGTCGTGCCGGGCCACGGCCCGCTCGTATTCGGGCCCGAAGCGCCGCTTCAGACCCTTGCTGCCTCGCGTACCCCGGGCACGCAGGGCCAGGACGGCCGCGCCGAGCACGACGACGGCCGCCAGAATCACGATCAGAATGATCACGCCTGTGGACATATGTGCCGGGTTGCCCCGAGCACGCTCCTCAAACGGCCCCGAATTCCGCCGCATCGGCGTGTCGATTCGGCCGGCCCCCGATCGACGTGAAGGTGAAGGGACATCGGATCAAGCCGTACGGACATGAGGAGAAGGAACCATGAGCGAGGTCATCGCACAGCTGTCGGTGTCGCTGGACGGCTACCTCACCGGCCCCGACGCGGGCCGCGAGCATCCGCTGGGCATCGGCGGTGAACGCCTGCACCAGTGGGTGTTCGGCCTGCGCAGCTGGCGCGGGCAGCAGGGCATCAAGGGCGGGACGGGCGGACCGGAGGACGACCTGGTCGCCGAGTGGATCAAGCGCCTCGGCGCGGTCGTCATGGGGCACGGCATGTTCACGTCCGGCGAGGAACCGTGGGGTGAGAACCCGCCCTTCCGCATGCCGGTGTACGTCGTCACCCACCACCCCCGTGAGCCCCTCGTCAAGGAGGGCGGCACGGTGTTCCACTTCATCACCGAGGGACCCGAGCGCGCCCTCGCCCTGGCCCGTGAGGCGGCGGGCGACAAGGACGTTTCGCTGGCGGGCGGGGCGGACCTGGTGCAGCAGTTCATCCGGGCCGGCCTGCTGGACGAACTGCTCCTGCACGTCGTACCGGTACTGACCGGCGAGGGCGGACGACGCCTCTTCGACAACGTGGGCGACAAACAACTCGAGTGGCGCAAGACCCAGGTCCTGGACGCGCCGGACGCGACCCATATTCGGTTGCGGGCCCGCTAGTTCCCCCACCGAGAATGACGGCCATGACCTGGACCGTCGCCCCGGAACCCGCCGACTCCTCCGTCGCCGCCGCGCTCTGGCGGGCGTACTACACGGAGATCAGCGACCGCTACTACCTCCTCCACGAGGGGCACCGCACCGACCCGGCCGAGCTGGAGCGCGAGATCGCCGCCGGCGTGGGTGCCGAACTCACGCCGCCCAAGGGTCAGTTGCTGATTGCCCGATACGCGGGCGAGCCGGCCGGTTCCGTCGGCATCAGGCTGCTGGACGCGGACACCGCCGAGCTCACGCGGGTGTTCGTCCACGAGTCCGTGCGCGGCAAGGGTGGGGGCCGGGTCCTGGTGCGGGCGGCGGAGGAGACGGCCCGTGCGTTCGGCGCCGCCCGTCTGATCCTCGACACCCGCCACGACCTGGTGGAGGCGCGCGCCCTGTACACCCACCTCGGCTACGAGGAGACGGCCCCGCACAACGACGACGTCTACGCCGAGCACTGGTTCAGCAAGCCCCTGCGCTGACTTGCCCCCCATTGTTCTCGCCCCCGCCGCCCCTACCCGTCCCGTCCCTGGGGGCTGCCGCCCCCGGACCCCCGCTTCGGCCCCGAAAGGGCCTCGTCCTCAAACGCCGGACGGGCTGAAATGCCGGGACCGGCGTCCAGAGGTGACGGCCCACCGGGGATGGGCGTACCCCCGCGGCGCCGCAGTCGCGTACGGCGGGAAGGGGACGTGCCGGGGGGTGTCCGCCCGCAGTGGCCGGCGTCAACACGCAGCACCTCCCGGCATAAGTCCAACCGCCGGTCCGAGGACGGACACCCCCCGGCACGGCCCCGACCCACACCCCACCCGCAGGCGCTACGCGCACCCCCACCAAACCCGCACAGGCCGCCGCAGGCACAGACGCGAACCCCCACTCAACCGCCGGAGGCAGGCTGCTCCCGATCCGACCCGCACAGCTCCTCGTTCAGCTCCCTCACCAACTGGATCAGATCGGTAGGCCGATCCGGCCCCCACCAGTCCCCGAGCAACTCGGCCAGCGACTCCTCCCGCACCCGCGCCAACCGCTCGGCAACCTCCCGCCCCCGGTCCGTCAGCACAAGGTCCAGCCCCTCGCGTTCGGCCAGCCGCCGCCCCTCCACCTGCCGGGCCGCGTCGAGGACGACGGTCAGTGGCACGGCGCTGCGCTCCGCGAGCACCGCCGGCTCCACCCAGCCGTACTTCTTGATCCGCAGCAGCAGCCAACTGGCCGCGGGCAGCAGGTCGTACCCGGCCCGCTCCGTGATCTCCCGGTACACCTCCCGCCGCCCCTCCCGCGTCCCGAGCACCGACAACGCCCGGCACACCTCGTCGTACGACGACCGCTCGACCGGATTGCTGGCCAGCGTCTCGGTGACGTCGGGCGCGGTCACGGACGCCCGCAGCTTGTCCTCCCGGAGGAACCAGGCCAGCACGAAGCCGAGCAGCGCGACGGGCGCGGCGTACAGGAACACGTCCGTGATCGAGGACGCGTACGCCTGCAAGGCGTCCGGCCGCAGCGCCGCCGGCAGTTCCGCGATGTCCCGCGGATCCGCCTCCAGCCCCTCCAACGAGACCCCGGGCGGCAGCCGAACCCCCCGGAACGCCTCCACGAGCATGTCGTCGAGCCGGCCGGCGAAGACCGTGCCGAAGATGGCGACGCCGAACGAGGCCCCGATGGACCGGAAGAACGTGGCCCCGGAGGTGGCGACGCCGAGATCCTCGTACGACACGGCGTTCTGCACGATCAGCACGAGCACCTGCATGACCAGCCCGAGCCCCAGCCCGAACACGAAGAAGTAGACGCTCATCTCACCGGTGGAGCTGTCCATGTCGAGCTGATGCAGCAACAGCAGTCCCAGCACGGTGACCCCGGTTCCGGCGATCGGGAACACCTTCCACCGCCCGGTACGGCTGACGATCTGCCCGGACGCCGTCGACGCCAACAGCATGCCGACGACCATCGGCAGCATGTGCACCCCGGACATCGTCGGACTGACCCCCTGCACGACCTGCAGAAACGTCGGCAGATAGGTCATCGCGCCGAACATCGCGAACCCGACGATGAAGCTGATGACAGCGGACAGACTGAAAGTCCGCACGCGGAACAGCTTCAGCGGCAGAACAGGCTCGGCGGCCGTCCGCTCCACGGCCACGAACGCGACGGCGAGCACGACCCCGAGCAGCGCCAGCCCGACGATCTGCACCGAGCCCCAGTCCCACGTCGTCCCCCCGAGGGACGCCACCAGCACCAGACAGGTGGCGACGGACGCGATGAGGAACGTGCCGAGGTAGTCGATGACATGCCGCGTCGCCTTGTGCGGAATGCGCAGCACACCCGCGATGACGACGAGCGCGACGACCCCGACCGGCAGGTTGACGTAGAACACCCACCGCCAGCTCAGATGCTCGGTGAACACCCCGCCCAGCAACGGCCCCAGCACGCTGCTCGCCCCGAACACCGCACCGAACAGCCCCTGGTACCGCCCCCGTTCCCGAGGCGGGACGATGTCGCCGACGATCGCCATGGACAGCACCATGAGCCCGCCGCCCCCGAGCCCCTGAACGGCCCGGAACGCGATGAGCTGGGCCATGTCCTGCGCCATGCCGCACAGCGCGGAGCCGACGAGAAAGATGACGATCGCGATCTGGAAGAGCCGCTTGCGCCCGTACTGGTCACCGAGCTTGCCCCACAGCGGAGTCGCGGCGGTGGACGCCAGCAGATACGCGGTCACGACCCACGACAGGTGCTCCAGGCCACCGAGGTCGCTGACGATGGTCGGCAGCGCGGTCGACACGATGGTCTGGTCGAGGGCGGCGAGCAGCATGCCGAGAAGCAGCGCGCCGATGGAGACGAGGACGTTGCCGGGCACGTTCTCGTGCGTCTCGACTCCCCGCCGCGGGGGCTGCGCGTCACGCACATCTCCCGTCTTACCGTGCGCATCCCCGCCCATGAAGACCTCCCGAGCCTGTCGTTACACCTCCCATGGGAAGGTCACTACATCCACCATCGTGATCGCTTCGCCCCGTTATGGCCTGTCGAGCCCCTTTGGAATCAGTCCTTCCGGGGGCTTGCGAAGACCGCGTGAGGAACCTCTGCATAATCTGGGGAGTTCACGAGGGGAGGGACGAACACGTGAGCGAGTCGAGGGGAACAGCGGGAGCGGAGGGTCCGGACGACCCGGGGCACCCGAAGGACCGCCAGTGCCCGGAGTGCGGGGCACCGAGAGCGGCCGACAACACTCCGTCGTGCGGCTGCGGCCCCCGTGCGTCCGAGGCTCTGCGGGACGCCCGTACGGCGGAGGCGGCCGCGGCGGAGGATTTCGATCCGCTGCGGATACGTCCATACGTGGAGTTGGAGGGCGGCGACGGGGAAACGATGCCGCTGCGGACCGTACCGCCGACCGCGACGCCGGCTGCCGCGCCCCAGGCTCCACCTCAAGCATCGCCCCACGCTCCGCCCCAAGCATCACCCCAACTTCCACCCCTCGCCCCGCCACCCGCCGACGCGACGTCGCCGCTCCCGACCCCCCTGTCACCCCGGGCCACGACGCCGAACGCACAGGACCTGAGCCTGTTCGAGCCTGACACGACGCCCCCCGGCGACGAGGACGTCCACGACAGCGACGCCGCCCCGCGCGGGGTCCGCCGGCACCGTCGTACCGCACTGCTCGGCGTCGCCGGGGCGCTCGTGGCCGTAGTGGCGGCGGCGGGCCTGGCGAGCGGGATGCTGACCTACGAGAAGCCGACGCGGGACACGGCGCTGCCGGACGAGGTACGGCCGAGTGTCCCGGTCCCGGCGACGAGCGAGGCGTCGGAGGAACCGTCACCGACCGGACCGCCGGCGCGGTCGGCACAGCCGCCTGCGGCGCCGTCGCCCACGCAGAGCGCGTCCCCGTCACCGTCGAGGTCGAGCGCGTCCCCGACCCCGTCCCGCTCGGCCGAACCGACGACCGCTCCCTCGACGCCGAAAGCCTCCTCCGCCTCCCAGGAGGAATCCGCCGCGCCCCGGGAGCCCACGCCTCCGACCCTCGCTCGCGGCGACCGGGGACCCGAGGTGGAGGAACTCGAACTCCGACTGACCCAGCTCGGCCTCTACACGAGGGAGGCCAGGGGCAACTACAACGAGGGCGTCGAGGACGCGGTCGCCAGGTATCAGTGGGCGCGGGGGATCCAGCCGGAGGAGTACGGGGTGTACGACCTGGCTACGCGGGAGATGCTGGAGTCGGAAACGACGGAACCGTGACGCTGCGCGGGCTTGGCCGCTCGCCCATGAGCTCGGGAGTGCAGGTTCGACGGCGGCTGCGAGCGGTCGGTGGCCGGTCGCGCAGTTCCCCGCACCCCCAGGCCGGCGGCAGCGCGGCCAACTCAAGGGGCGCGGGGCTGTATCACTTGCGGCTCCGCCGCGTGGGCGCGAGCAACCCTCCACGGCTCGCAGCCGCCGACGAACCGGCGAACCCGAGCCCTCAGGCGACAATCACCCGAATCTCGCCGCCGGCCCCAGCCTCGACCCGCACCTGCCGCAAGTCCGCCACCTCCACGTCAGGCCCATGGAGACCAGCCCTCGGCCCGACGCCCACGACCCGCATCCCCGCGGAGCGCCCGGCCTCGATCCCCGCCCCGGAGTCCTCGAACACCACACAGTCCTCCGGCGCGACCCCGAGCTCGGCCGCCCCCTTCAGGAACCCCTCCGGATCAGGCTTGCTGGCCCCCACCGACTCCGCGGTGACCCGTACCTCCGGCATCCCCAGCCCGGCGGCAGCCATCCGCGCCGTGGCCAGCGCGACGTCCGCCGACGTCACCAGCGCGTGCGGCAGCCCCTGCAACGAGGCGAGAAACTCCGGCGCCCCCGGGATCGGCACCACGCCCGCCACATCCGCCGTCTCCTCGGCGAGCATGCGCGCGTTGTCGGCGTAGTTCTGCTCCATCGGCCGGTCGGGCAGCAGCAGCGCCATCGACGCGTACCCCTGCCGGCCGTGCACGACCTTCATCACCTCGTCCCCGTCCAGCCCGTGCCGCTCGGCCCAGCCACGCCAGATCCGTTCCACGACGGCGTCCGAGTTGACGAGCGTGCCGTCCATGTCGAGGAGAAGGGCACGGGCGGTGAGGACGGTGGGCACGGTGGTGGCCGGCATCGGCAGCTCCAAGGCGAGGGGCCCGGGGGTACAGGGGTGCCCCCGGAGGGACAAGGTGGTCCCGCCCGCCGGTCAGGGAAAACGGGCGGGAGCCACTTTGTTCCTCCACGGTACAAAACCAGGCGCGATCACGCCAGCGCCTCCAGAAACCGTTCACCGAGAGTTCAGCTCACCCGAGCCCCTCCGCCTCCCCGCTCAGCCGACGATCGCCTCCCACAGGCTCCACGCCCCCAGCCCCAGCATCACCAGCGCCGCCACCTTGGTGATCAGCTTCAACGGCACCCGCCGCATCAGCGCCTTCCCCCCGACGATCCCGATCGCCGCCACGGCCCACAGCGCCAGCACCGCACCGATGCCGACCGACAGCGGGTCGTCGTAGCGCGCCGCGAGGTTCGCCGTCATGATCTGCGTCAGATCCCCGAACTCGGCGACCAGGATGAGCATGAACCCGGCCCCGGACACCTTCCAGAAGGACTGGTTCTCCGGCTTGCGGATCTCCTCGTCGTCCTCGTCCTTCTTCATGAGCAGCACGGCGGCACCGCCCAGGAAGAGCACACCGGTGAGCGCCGACACGATCTGCTGGGGCAGCAGCGTCAGCACGCTGCCGGCCGCCACGGCCAGGGCGACGTGCACGGCGAACGCGGCGGCGACACCGGCGAAGACGTAGGAGGCGCGATAGCGCGTACCGAGGACGAGCCCGGCGAGCGCGGTCTTGTCGGGCAGTTCGGCGAGGAAGACGACGCCGAAGACGACCGCCGTCACGGTAAAGCTGATCAAGGTTCCTCAATCGGTCGGGGCTGCCCCACCGAGAGAATTGTCACTGCGCTACGACACCTCGGCACGGCAGCACACGTGGCACCCGTGCCGTACGGCACGGGCGTGCACTGCTTGCCGAAGGTCTCGCTGGCCGACCCCGTGAACGAGGTCCGCCTCCGGGCGCCGGCTCAGGCGAGCTGAGCAGTATGTCGACGGTCCGGCGAAGAGCTACTCCCCTTCTGCACACACCAGCATACGAGATCGTTTCGCCGTAAACCTTGTTATGTCATGCACGCGTCATTAGCTTCTTACCGGACGCACACCTCCCCGCAACACGGCGTCGCGAGCATTCCTTCGCCCGCTCGCCAACACCCCCACCCCCCAAGGGAGTTCGCATGTCGAAGTTCTACGCGCGTCGACGCGTCAGCATACTCGCGGCGCTGACCGGTGTCATAGCCTCCGTCGGACTCTTCAACGGTCCGACCGCCTCCGCCGCGCTCCCCACCCCCGTCAGTGCCGCCACCGCCCGCACCTACCTCGCCTCGCTCACCGTGGCCACCGAGGACCGCACCGGCTACGACCGCGACCTCTTCCCGCACTGGATCACCCAGTCCGGCACCTGCAACACCCGCGAGGTCGTCCTCAAGCGCGACGGCACGAACGTCGTCCAGGACTCCGCCTGCGCCGCCACCAGCGGCAGCTGGTACTCCGTCTACGACGGCGCCACCTGGACCGCCGCCTCCGACCTCGACATCGACCACCTGGTCCCGCTGGCCGAGGCCTGGGACTCCGGCGCCGACAGCTGGACCACCTCCCGCCGCCAGGCCTTCGCCAACGACCTGACCCGTCCGCAGCTGATCGCCGTCACCGACAACGTCAACCAGGCCAAGGGCGACCAGGACCCGGCCACCTGGATGCCGTCGCGCACGGCCTACCGCTGCACCTATGTGCGCGCCTGGGTGCAGGTGAAGTACTACTACGACCTCTCGGTCGACTCCGCCGAGAAGTCCGCCCTCACGAACTACCTCGCGAGCTGCTGACGAGGTACTGACGCGGTGCCGGCGGAGTTCGGCAAACCGTGATCTGCGGAACCTCCCCGTTCCCCTCCGTCGTTCCGTACCGTACGGGGCGACGGAGGAGGGCGATCACGTGGCCGATCTGCGGCTTGGTCCACTGCTGAGGTACGCCGACGGCTCGTCCGCGACCGTCTGGGTCGAGGCGAGCCGTCCGTGCACGGCCGCGGTGCGCGGTGCGCACGGCGCCCACGGCGAGTCCCGTACCTTCCAGATCGCGGGCCATCACTACGCCCTGATCCCGGTGACCGGCCTCACCCCGGGCACGGCACAGTCGTACGAGGTCCTGCTCGACGGCACGCGCGTGTGGCCGCTTCCCGGCTCCCCGTTCCCGCCCTCCGTCATCCGCACCCCTGCCGACGGCGACGCCGTCCGCCTCGCCTTCGGCTCCTGCCGCTGGGCCGCGCCCCCGGCCGGTGAGGAGGACCCCGTCGGCCCCGACGCGCTGGACACGCTGGCGGCCCGTATCGCGGCCGACCCGGACGGTGAGCGGCCGGACGTACTGGTCCTGCTGGGCGATCAGGTGTACGCCGACGAGACCTCCAAGGCGACCCGGCGCTGGCTGGCCGCCCGCCGCGATCTGAGCGAGCCGCCGGGCAACGAGGTCGCGGACTACGAGGAGTACACCCGCCTCTACTACGAGTCCTGGCTCGACCCCGAGGTGCGCTGGCTGCTGTCCACCGTGCCGAGCTGCATGATCTTCGACGACCACGACGTCATCGACGACTGGAACACCTCCGCCGCCTGGCTCGCGGACATGCGGAAGACCTCGTGGTGGCGGGAGCGGCTGCTGGGCGGCCTGATGTCGTACTGGGTGCACCAACACCTGGGGAATCTCACGCCGGACGAACTGGCCGCCGATCCGCTCTACGCCGCCATACGCGAGACGCCCGACGGCACCGACGTCCTGCGCTCCTTCGCCTGCGAGGCGGACGCCGACCCGGCCTCCGTCCGCTGGAGCTACCGGCGCGACTTCGGCCGGGTCCGGCTGCTGATGGTGGACACGCGGGCCGCGCGGGTGCTCGACGAGGACGCGCGCTCCATGCTCAACCCCGGCGAGGCACGCTGGCTGCGCGAGCAGACGCTCGACGCGCGCGGTTCGTACGACCACCTCCTCATCGGTACGTCCCTGCCCTGGCTGCTGCCCCACCTCGTGCACGACGCCGAGGCGTGGAGCGCCGCGCTGTGCCGGGGCGAGCGCGGGGAGCGCTGGGCGCGGTTCGGGGAGGATCTGCGGCGGCGGGCCGATCTGGAGCACTGGGCGGCGTTCCCGCCGTCCTTCGACGCGCTGGCGGAGCTCATCGCCGAGACGGGGTCGGGGGCCGAGGCGCCGGCGACGGTGTGCGTGCTGTCGGGGGATGTGCATCACGCGTACGTCGCCGAGCCGACCTGGCCAAAGGGCGAGGGGCCCGACGCCCGGGTCTTCCAACTGACCTGCTCGCCGGTCCACAACGCCATCCACCTGGCGATCCAGCTCGGCTTCAGGTTCGGCTGGAGCGGGGCGGGCCGCTGGCTGGGCCGCAGGTTCGCCGGGCACGGTGCCTGTCCGCAGCCGCCGATCGACTGGCGCCGCACAGGCGGCCCCTGGTTCGGCAACCAGCTCATGACCCTGACCCTGCGCGGGCGTTCGGCGCGACTGCGGCTGGAGCAGGCGCGGGCGGTGCGGGGGGCGGGGGCGCGGCTGCGGACGGTGGTGGAAACGGACCTGGCCCCGTAGGGGTGGACGGGAAACCGCCTGAGAGCTCGAGGCTGCCGGTTCGTTGGCGGCTGCGGGTCGCGTGTGGCTGGTCGCGCAGTTCCCCGCGCCCCTGGGTGGGCTGCAGCACAGCCAACCCCAAGGGGCGCGGGGAACTGCGCGAGCAACCGACGACTACCCGCAGCCGCCATCGAACATCAAGCCCCGAGCTCTCAGGCGAACTCACCCCGTATTCCGCCTGTTCCGACCGCTTGTGACCACGGTGTCCCGTGATGCACCTGATGCACGTGATGCATCCCACAGTCACCGACCCCCGGGCTCGGTTCGCCCCGCCCCCGACGGCATGATGAGCCGGACCGTCCGCTTCCACACGGGCCGACGGCCCGCTCGCTCGCTCCGATGCGCCCCACACGCCCGGGAGTCACCCCTTTGACTGCACCGACCTCCGCACCGACCCCGGAGTCCCCCACGGTCTCCGTCGCCCTGGTCGGCGCCGGACCCCGCGGCACCAGCGTCCTGGAACGCCTCTGTGCCTCCGCTCCCGAACTCCTCCCGCCCGGGGCGCGTCTCACGGTTCATGTGATCGACCCGGCGCCGCCCGGCGCCGGACGGGTGTGGCGGACCGCGCAGTCGGCCGAGTTGTTGATGAACACGGTGTCCTCGCAGGTCACGTTGTTCACCGACGACAGCGTGGACTGCTCGGGCCCGATCCGGCCCGGCCCCAGCCTGCACGACTGGGCGGCGGGTGCGCTCGGCCCGGACGAGTACCCGACCCGCGCCCACTACGGCCGGTACCTGGAGTGGGTGTTCGCGAAGGTCGCGCGCGAGGCACCGCCCGCGGTCCGCGTCGAGACGTACGCGGCCCGTGCGGTACGGCTCGACGACGCGCCCGGCGGCGGCCAGGTGCTCACCCTCGACGACGGCCGCACCCTGCCCGGCCTGTCCGCCGTGGTGCTCGCGCAGGGGCATCTGCCGACGGCCGCCGACACGACCCAGCTCCGCCTCGCCGCGTACGCGGACCTGCACGGCCTGCACTACGTACCGCCCGCGAACCCGGCCGACGTCGACCTCTCCGCCGTGTCCCCCGGCGAACCGGTGCTGCTGCGGGGCCTGGGCCTCAACTTCTTCGACCACATGGCCCTGTTGACGACGGGCCGCGGCGGCCGCTTCCTACGCTCCCCCGAGGGACTGCGCTACGTCCCGTCCGGCAACGAGCCCCGCCTGTACGCCGGTTCACGGCGCGGCATCCCGTACCAGGCACGCGGCGACAACGCGAAGGGGCCGTACGGCCGCCATCTCCCGCTCGTCCTGACGCCCGAGGTGATCGCCGGCTTCCGCAAACGCGCGGACTCGGGCGAGGCGCCGGACTTCCTCGCGGAGATATGGCCGCTGGTGGCGAAGGAGGTGGAGGCGGTGTACTACGCGGCGCTGATACCCGGGGAACGGCGACCGGAGTTCACCGAGCGCTTCCTCGCCGTTCCTCACCGCCACCCCCAAGAGGGCTTCCTGCTCGACGAGTTCGGCGTCCCGGAGCGCGAGCGCTGGAGCTGGGACCGGGTCTCCCGGCCGTATACGGGAGGCGATTTCAGGGATCCCGGGCGGTGGCGCGACTGGCTGCTGGCGTATCTGCGCGAGGACGCCGCCCAGGCCGCCCGGGGCAATGTGGACGGCCCGCTGAAGTCGGCCCTCGACGTACTGCGCGACCTGCGCAACGAACTGCGGCTCATCGTCGACCACGGCGGCCTCACCGGCACCTCCCGCCGCGACCACCTGGACCGCTGGTACACCCCGCTCAACGCCTTCCTCTCCATCGGCCCGCCCCGGCGGCGCGTGGAGGAGCTGGTGGCGCTGATGGAGGCGGGCGTGGTGGAGGTGCTCGGACCTCGGCTGGAGGTGCGGGAGGAGGACGGGGCCTGGGTGGCGCACTCCCCCGAGGTGCCGGGCTCGGCGGTCCGGGCGACGGTGCTGATCGAGGCACGGCTGCCGGAGCCCGACCTGCGGCGCAGCGCCGACGACCTGCTGGCACGGCTGCTGAAGACGGGGCAGTGCCGCCCGCACACCGTCGACGGTTACGAGACGGGAGGGCTGGACGTAACACAGCGGCCGTACCGTCTGATCGACCGTCAGGGCCGGGCCCACCCAAGGCGGTTCGCGTTCGGGGTGCCCACGGAGGGTGTGCACTGGGTGACGGCGGCCGGGGCGCGACCAGGTGTGGATTCGGTCACCCTTTCGGACGCGGACGCGGTGGCAAGGGCGGTGCTACGTGCGGTTGCCACCGAGACGGAAGGGGAAACCGAGGCGCAAACCTGGCCAAATGTTGAACTTGCAAGCATTGATTAGGCCAGCCTAACGTGGGGCTACCGATCAGTATCCGTCCCCATACCGTTCCTCAAAGGGACCGGTTCATCTGTCAGACCGAGGGAGTCCCCCACATGACCGGACGCCTTAACAGCGCCCAGCCGTATGCCATCGGCCTGTTCCGCATCGTCGTCGGCCTGCTCTTCGCCTGCCACGGCGCCAACTCGCTCTTCGGCACCTTCGGAGGCGAGACTCCGGAAGCCGGCACGTGGCCGGGCTGGTACGCCGCGGTGATCGAGCTCGCCGGCGGCAGCCTGGTCCTGCTCGGCCTCGGCACCCGCGCCGCCGCGTTCATATCCTCCGGCGCCATGGCGTACGCGTACTTCAAGGTCCACCAGCCGCAGGCTCTGTGGCCCATCGAGAACAGCGGCGAAGGCGCCGCCATGTACTGCTGGGCCATGTTCCTGCTGATCTTCACCGGCTCCGGCGCCTTCGGCCTGGACCGGCTGTTCGCCAAGCGCTCCGGTGCGCGGAGCGGCACGGCGGCCGACCAGACGCCGGTGGCGGCCTGACGGCTTGTGCGACGGCGCCTGTTCCCGCGAGGCTCAAGCGGGGGCGGGCGCCGTTTCCCTTTGGCTGCCCGGAAGCAGCCGAGTGAACATCCTGTGGCGATCACACGAGCCCCCGATGGATCTCCTGTCACACCCCCGGCGTACGCTGTATGGCTGTCATAGGCCGCCCCTGCCGCTCCCCCACGACGTCGCGGCATGGTGTGGCCACGGGGGTTAACGGGGAGTTGCGGTGCTCGAGGGATTCGAGGACGTGGGTTCGCTTACGGCGAGCCCATGGATCTATGTGGTCGTGGGAATGTCGGTCCTCCTGGACGTGTTCCTGCCGGTCCTGCCCAGCGGCGTGCTGGTGATCATGGCGGCCACCGCGGCGGCCGCGGGCTCGGGTGCCGCGACCGGACAGGTCCCCGGCGAGGTCCCGGACATCCTGGCCCTGACGCTCTGCGCCGCGACGGCATCCGTCCTCGGCGACCTCGTCGCCTACCGTCTCGCCCGCCGCGGCGGCGCCCGGCTCGACCGCGCGATCGCCCGCTCCCGCCGCCTGACATCAGCGCAGGAACGTCTCGGCACAGCCCTGGCCCGGGGCGGCGGCGCCCTGGTGGTGCTGGCCCGTTTCGCCCCGGCGGGCCGCTCGGTGGTCTCCCTGGGCGCCGGTGCCACCCACCGCAGCGCGCGCGACTTCCTGCCCTGGTCCGCCCTGGCGGGCCTCACCTGGGCGATCTACAGCGTGGCCCTCGGCTACTTCGGCGCCCAGTGGCTGGGCCCGACATGGCTGGCGACGGGGGTGTCGGTGGCGGCGCTGTTCGGGGCCGGTGCGGTGGCGACGTATCTGATGCGGCGGAAGCCGGCACAGGGGTAGGACACCTCCCGGCGACGGCCGGCGCAGGGCCGGGCGCAGGGCACGGTAAGGCACGTCGCGGCGCTACCCGGCCTTGCGCGCCATCCCGGCCCCCCGCACCTCCAGCCCGTCGAGCAGATCGGCCGTGGCCCGCGCGATCACGTCGACGGCGTGGTCGAAGACCTCGCGGTTGTGCGCGGCCGGGGCCCGGAAGCCGGAGACCTTGCGCACGTACTGCAGGGCGGCGGCCCGGATCTCATCCTCTGTCGCCTCCTCGGGCAACACGGGCGGACGAAGCGTCTTGATGCTGCGGCACATGTCCAACAGTCTCCCCCGAAGAGGGGCCGGTCTGCCATGATCACCTCAGAGGCGGCCACCGCTGAGGGGCCGACCGACGAGAGGAATCGCATGACGACTCACCGTACGACTGCGAACGACCGGCTCACCGTGGCGGTACTGGGCCCGGGCGGCATAGGCGGCCTGCTCGCCGCGCTGCTGTCCAGGGCCGGCCACCGCGTCATCTGCCTGGCCGGCGACGAGACGGCGAAGACCCTGCGTACGAACGGAATCCGCGTCCGCAGCGGCCTGTTCGGCGACTTCACGGCCGAGGTCGAGGCGGACACCGAGCTGCGCGAACAGGTCGACGCCTGCCTGATCGCGGTCAAGGCCACCCACCTCGACGCGGCCCTGACCCGCGTCCCGCCCACCGTGCTGGGCGACGCCCTGGTCGTACCGTTCCTCAACGGCGTGGAGCACCCCGCGTCGCTGCGCGCCCGGTACCGCGCGGGCCGTGTCGCCCCCGCCGCCATCCGCGCCGAGTCGACCCGCGTCGCCCCGGGGGAGATCGAGCACGTCACCCCCTTCGCCGAGATCGACCTCACCGGCGACCCGGTCCCCGACGACCGCCTCGACGCCCTCGCGAAGGCCCTCGACGCGGCCGGCCCCACCACCAAGGTCCACGCCGACGAGACGGCGACCCTCTGGGCGAAGCTGTCCTTCCTGGCTCCCTTCGCCCTGCTCACCACCCGCCACTCCCTCCCCCTCGGCGACGTACGCACCCACCACCGCGCCGAGTTGACGTCCGTCATCGAGGAGACGGCGGCCGTCAGCCGGGCCTGCGGCGGCCCCGCCGACCCGGAGCACCTCCTGGCCCGCTTCGACGCCTTCCCGCCCGGCACGAAGTCCTCGATGCAGCGCGACGCCGAGGCCGGCCGCCCCCTCGAACTGGACGCCATCGGCGGCGCGTTGCTGCGCGCGGCGGAACGGCACGGGGTGCCGGTGCCGGTGACGACCAGCCTGGTGCGGGAGTTGGGGAACACCGGCCACTGACCGCGCGCTCGTGGGACTGATCGGCCCGATCAGTCCCACGAGTTGAAGAGGACGGCGCCGACGGTCTCCGGTCGCCAGTAGTCGATGTTCCGCCATTCCACGTCGGACAGGGCAGAGGTGTCCACCGAGGAGAGCGGCGACAGCAGCACCGACGCGCTCAGGACGGTGAAGCCGAGGTCACCGAGGACGGCGGCCCAGGCCGGGGGCTCCCGGAACTGGTCGGTGTACCAGTCGCGCGGCTCGTCCACGAACGCGATCAGCGGGTAGTGGTCATGGAACAGAGCGCAGTGGTCGCCGTCCCGGTCGTTGATCGTGGCGCGGTGGTAGTTCTGCGCGCAACCCTGCGCCACGAATTCCCCGACCCGCCCACGGGCGGCCCGGGCCGCGGCGTACCAGGCCGTACGACACACCCCTGGATCCGTCCTCGACACCACCGGCCCGCTGAAGAACCCCGTCGCGCCGCGCTCCAGCCGAAAGCCATCCCCTGGGCCGCCCACCTGCCCCACCCCTCCTCCTGGTCAACCGGAGAGAAGGATCGCACCAAGGACACCTCCCGCACTCGTTCGCATGAACCACCCAAAGGCGCTCGCAACCCAAATTCGAACAGGCGTAGCATTGCGCCGTGGCTACGCCCTATGACTTCCCGAGTGACCTCCTCGCCGGCCAGGAGGAGCTGCATCAGGTCCGGGCCGAGCTGTCGGCCCTGCTGAGGCGGCTGCCCTGGTCGGTCGTGCCCCTGGACGGATTCAGCGACGACAACGGCTGGCGCAAGGTCGAGCGCCCCGCCTCCCCCGGCTGGACGGAGGACGAACAGGCCGAGGTGGAGAAGCTCCGCCGACGCGAGCACGAACTGGCCGTCTTCGTCAGCGGCCACCGCTTCTGGTCGGAGCTGGCCGGCCCGGAGCGCGTCGACGCCCGTACGAAGCTGAAGCACGCCCATGAGGCGTCGGCGGCGGAGGACGACTGAAAAAGCAGAGGACCCCGACCGGGAACGGCGGGGTCCTCTGCTGCTGTGGGCGCGGACGGTTTCGAACCGCCGACATCCTGCTTGTAAGGCAGGCGCTCTACCCCTGAGCTACGCACCCGAGAACGAGTCGACAGCCTACCTTGCCAGGGGCCATGTCCCGCAAACCCGTATCGCGGACGGTCCGGGAGAACCGGGGAAACCCTGGGGTTATCCCCACCACGGATCCGGGAGCAGCCCGGATCCCCTGACAGGCCCGGCCTCCGTACGATCAAGGAACCGTCATGGTCCTGGGCCGCGCAGGCCGCTGCCGACGGCAGTCTCAGACAGGATCCAGGCATGTCCCAGGGGGAGATCGTCATGGCCCGTACCGTTCCCGTCCGCCGCGCCGTCGCCGTGTGCGGAGTCGTCGCGGTGCTCGTCGCCGGGATGGCCGCCTGCGGGGCCTCCGCGTCGGACGACAAGGATCCCGATCACAAGTCGTTCGCACTGGAGGGACGGACACTGACCGTCGACTCCGACGACTCGGCGCTGGAGATCGTCGCCGCCGAGGGGAACAAGACGGGCACGGTCGAGGTCACCCGGTGGTTCCAGGGCTCGGTCGCGGTCGGTTCGGAGCCCAAGGTGACCTGGGAGATGGCGGACGACCGGCTGGTGCTGCGGGAGAAGTGCTCGGGCATGATCGCCAACTGCTCGGCCAAGCACCGCATCGAGGTGCCGCGCGGTGTCACCGTGAAGGTCGAGGACCGGGACGGGAGCGTGCGGGCGCGAGGGTTCCAGGACGCCCTCAGCATTCACACGGGGGACGGCTCCGTGCATGTCACCGACTCCAGCGGCCCGCTGGACCTTCAGACGCGGGATGGTTCCGTGCGCGTCTCCGACGTCTCCTCGCGGCAGGTGAAGGCAAGGACCGGCGACGGCTCGGTGAACCTCGAACTCGGCACCGTGCCGGACCTGGTGGAGACCCGCAGCGGCGACGGGTCGGTGACGATCGAGCTGCCGCGTGCCACGTACCGCGTGACGACCCGGACCGGCGACGGTTCGGTGGACGTGTCCGTGCCCCGGGACAACGAAAGCTCACATGTGGTCTCCGCCCGCACCGGCGACGGACAAGTCACGGTGCGAACCGCGAACTGACCGGCCCGTGTGTTCGTCCTGAACCGGTGGGAGAATGACACCGGGCAGGGTGAATGACAGCACGGGAGAGGGATGTGACGGCGACACCTCCGCAGCCGTACTCGCCGTCAGCGCCGCGCGCACAGCGCCAGCGCCGTCCCGCGCGGGACGTCCCGCCTCCCGGACCTCGACCGCCGGGCCGGGCCGGGCGGCAGGTTCCGCCCGGCTCGCGTCACGCCCTGCGTGACACCCTCGCCCTGGTCGTCGCCGTCCCGCTCGTCGCCGTCCTCGCCCTCCCCGCCGCCTTCGCCGGCGGCGGTACCCGGCGCTGGTTCGGCGGGCGGTCCGAGAGCCAGCGGGCCGAGGCGCAGGCCGCGAAGGACGCCGCGGCGGCCGCGTTCTACGAGCTGGACACCGCCCAGCGGGATCTGCGGATCTCCATCGAGACGATCGCGGCCGTCGACGACACGCCCGCCGCCCGCCGCGCCCTCACCGACTTCGAGGCGCTGGGGCGGCGCATCGACGAGGTCAGCCACCAGTACATCCAGGCCGTCGACGCCCACGACCTCGACCGCGACGACCTGGAGGCCTCAGCGGCCGCACGCGCGCGTGCCGAGCTGACCAGGGCCAAGGACGAGCTCGACAACGTCAAGCGCGAACTGGACCGCTTCGCGGACGGGCTCGGGCCGCTGCTCGGCAAGGCCGAGACCCAGCTGGCCCGCCTCGCCCCGGCCGTCGAGCGAGCCCGGCAGGGCCTGCTCGCCGCGTCGAACGCCCTGGACGCCGTACGGGCATCGGGGCTGAAGGCCGACGACCTCGCGGCCCGGCTCGCGGCCCTCGCCCCGGAGCTGACCAAGCTGAACCAGGGCGCCGGGCAGCATGGCGTCCCGCAGACGCTGGAGCGTGCCGAGCGCGTCGCGCGGGAGGCGGAGGGCGTCCGGGTGGAGGCCGCGCGGCTGCCGGAGCGGGCGGCCGAGATCGACCACCGGCTCGTCTCGCTGCGGACGCGCGCACAGGCGCTCACCACCCGTGCCGGGCAGGTCGAGCCGGTGCTGAGCGAGCTGCGGCGGCGGTTCACGGCGGCCTGCTGGCAGGACCTGCAGAACGTGCCGGACGGTGCGGCGGAGAACGTACGGCAGGCCGAGCTGAAGCTGAAGGAGGCCCAGGCCGCGCGTGACGACCAGCGCTGGCCGGACGCCACCGCGCTGCTGTCGACGGTCCGGGCGCTGCTCAACACCACCGACGAGTCGGTGTCCGCCGCCGGTGAGCGGCTGCGCCGGCTGAACGCCGTGCAGAAGGAACCGCAGCAGGAGATCGACCGGACGCGCTTCGCGATCCGGGACGCCCAGCGCCTGGCCATGGCGGGCCGGAACACACCCGATCCGCGGCACGCGCGCCCACTGGACGACTCCGTCGCCCGGCTGGAGCGGGCGATCGGCACGCTGGAGGGCCGCCACCCGGACTACTGGCACTTCCTGACGGAGACGGAGGCGGTTCGGCGGACGGTGGCGGGGGTCGTCGCGCAGATACGCGAGGAGCGTGGGGGCTCCGCCCATTGACGGTTAACCTGTGCTCATGCCCCGCTACGAGTACCGCTGCCGCAGCTGCGGCGACACGTTCGAACTGAGCCGTCCGATGGCGGAGTCGTCCGCGCCCGCCGAGTGCCCTGCGGGGCATTCCGACACAGTGAAGCTGCTGTCGACGGTTGCTGTGGGCGGCACGGCCAGCGCCCCCGCGGCGCCGAGGCCTGCCGGCGGCGGGGGCGGTGGGTGTTGTGGTGGGGGCTGTTGCGGCTAGGTAAGCCGGTGCGTTGTTGACTGCGGGTGCTTTGTCGCTGGTCGCGCCCACGCGGCGGAGCCGGATATTGATACAGCCCCGCACCCCTAAAGGGGCGCTCCCGTGCGAGTCGCCTTCAAGAACTCCCGCAGGATGCGCTCCCCCGCCAGTACTCCCCTCTCCGGCAGCGCGCTGATCGCCGGGGCGGTGAATTCGGTGTCGGCCAGTTCGCCGTGCCCCGGGCGCCAGCCCCGGTCGGCGGCGAGCAGCAGGTCGGCGTCCAGCAGGGAGTCACCGGCCGCCAGCGTCAGGTCCGCGCCCGTGCGCCGGGCGACCTCGTGCATGGCGGCGCTCTTGGTCAGCGGCTTCGGGACGGCGTAGATCTTGCGGCCCTGCAGCGACACCGTCCAGCCGCGGTTCTCCGCCCACACCGCGAGCTCCTTCACCCACTCCTCGGGCAGCAGCTCGCGCTCCACGACCAGGTAGGCGAAGAGGTCCTCGGCGATCCGGTGCTTGCGCACCCACGCCGGGGACGCCGACGCCATCAGGTGGTCCTGCACCTCGGCGAGGGGCGCGCACTGCTCGGCCAGCCGGGCCTGGACGTGCGCGTTCCATTCGGGGTCGGAGACGCCGTCGACCAGCAGATGGCCGCCGTTGGCGCAGATCGCGTACTTCGGCGCCGGGCCCGGCAGGTTGATGCGCTGGTACTGCTTACGGGTCCGGGTCGTCGTCGGCACGAAGACCGCCGCGTCGCCGAGGTCGGTCAGCAGCTGAGCCGCCGTCTCCGTCATGTAGGACAGCGGCCTGCTCTCGTGCACCTCCACGCACAGCAGCCTGGGCGCCCGCGCGTCCGGCATGGTCAGCGCGAGGGCCGCGGCGGAGTAGATCAGCGTGCGGTCGAGGTCGCTCGCCACCAGCACCGGCATCAGAGGTTCACCGCCTTGCCGTCGGCGCCCGTCGCGCCCCGCGTGTACTTGGGGTGGATCAACCCCACGCAGGTGTACGGCAGTTCGGCCACCTCTTCCACCGGTACCCCTCTCTGTTCGGCCAGCAGTCGTACATGGTCCAGGTCGGCGCCCGCACCGGCCCGCGCCAGGATCTTCCACGGCACCCGCCGCAGCAGCACCCGCGTGGTCTCGCCGACGCCCGGCTTGACGAGGTTCACGTCGTGGATGCCGTACTCCTCGCTGATGCGCTCGACGGCGGCCCAGCCCTCCCAGGTCGGCTCGCGGTCGCCGGACAGCAGTTCCTTGGCGGTCGCGTCCACCGCGTCCAGGACCTCCGGGAAGCGCGCGGCGACGGCGTCGAGGAAGGCCACGGAGACGTCGGTGCCGGCGAGTTCGCGGTAGAACTTCGCCCCGTGGTAGTCGTTCGGGCCGACCAGGTCGGCGCGCAGGACGGTGCGCGATATCAGGCCGGAGACCGTGGAGTTGAGGCAGGCGGACGGGATGAGGTAGTCGTCGCGGGTGCCGTACGTCCGTACGCACGAGCCCGGGTCGGCCAGCACGGCGATCTCCGGGTCGAAGCCGGTGACGCCGTCGGACTTCTCGAACTCCTCCAGGGCGACGGCCAGTTCACGGGTGATGGCGCCCTTGCCGGTCCAGCCGTCGACGAAGACGACGTCGCGCGGGTCGTGGTGCTCGGCGAGCCAGCGCAGCGCGTTGGCGTCGATGCCGCGGCCGCGCACGATCGACACGGCGTAGTGCGGCAGTTCGAGGCCGTGCCGGAACTGGGCCCAGCGGCGCATCAGTACGCCGACGGGGGTGCCGGCGCGGGCCAGCGAGACGAGCACCGGGCGCGGCGACCGCTCGGCCAGCACGAGCTCGGTGACGGCGCCGACCGCCTGCGCGAGGCGCCCCGCCGACTCCTCCAGCGCGGTGTGGAACAGCGCCTGGTACTGCTCGCTCGGCTGGTACTCCACCGGCAGCGACTCCGCGTAGTGCGCGCCGCCGCTCTGGATGGCCTCCTCGCGCTCCTCGGTCGGCGCCTCCAGCGTCACGTCCGAGAGGTCCTGCAGCAGCCAGCCGACCTCTTCGGGGGCGTACGAGGAGAAGGCGGGGCCGCGGAGGGGCTCGGGCAGCATGGAGTGCCTTTCGGGAACGGACCCTTCGGGAAGGGCCAGGGGGCCGGGGACGTACGACGGTACGACCACCAGCAGGACCTGCGGGGTGTGTGCCGCGAGCTGGGCCAACAGGCCGTCGGGCGCGTGCAGTTCGGGGGTGTCGGCGGCCGAGTCGACGACGGCGACGACGGCGTCGAAGCCGGCGCCCGCGACGTTGTAGGCGTAGCGCTCGCCGGGGCCGTCTGCCGGGTCGTCGTGGGCCGGGAAGACGAGGCGGGTGCGTATCGCGTAGCCGGGGTCGTCGACCGCGAGGACGGGTGAGCGGGTGGTGGTCGAGTAACGGACCTCGACGTCCGCGATCTGCTCCAGCTCACGGGCGAGCCTGAGCGGCGCGTACATCAGCTCCTCGAAGCCGAGTATGTGCACGCGGCGCGCGTCGGCGGGGAGTGCCTCCGCCAGGCGGGCGGCCATGGCGGGGAGGGCGCCTTCGAGGCGGGTGCGGTGCTGCGGCGTGAAGCCGTGCCGGCCGCCGTCGGGGAGGCCGTGGGGCCAGAGCAGGTCGACGCGGGTGATGTGGGGGTGGGTACCGGTGTCGTCCGGGCGCGGGCCGGTGGGGGCCGGTCGCGCAGTTCCCCGCGCCCCTTGAGGGTCGGCCACCGCAACGCCCTGCTTCAGGGGCGCACTCTCGGACTCGTACCGCGCCACCAGCTCCTGCCCCTTCTCCAGCACCCCCTCGGGCAGCCGTACGGTCCCCGAAGCCGCCGCGACCAGGTCCACCCGGGCGCCGATCTCACGGGCGAAGCCCTCCAGCCGACCGGCGTCGGCCGCCGACCGCATGTCGACCAGAGCCACCACGACGTACCGCCTCCGCGGATACCGCTCGTGAAGATCCCGGATCGTGTTCAGCACCGTGTTCCCGGTCGAGAACTCGTCGTCGACCAACACCAGCGGCCCGTCCCCGACCAGCAGCCCCGGATCTTCCGGCAGCAGCAGATGGGACGTGGCGTGCGAGTGGGACTCCTCGAAGCCGCCCGCCGTCGCGACGCCCGGGACGGGGCGGCGCGTGGAGTGCAGGTAGGGCGCGGCGCCCAGACCGTCGGCGACGGAGTGGCCGAGGCCGGTCGCCGTCTCCGCATAGCCGAGGACGACCGCCGCACCCGCCTCCTCGGCGCCGAGAAGCTCCCGCACCCGGCGGCCCAGGGCGAAGCCGGCGCCGTACACCACGGACGGTGACTGCGGTACGTGCTTGCCGAGCACGTTGGAGACCAGCAGATGCGCCCGCTTGGGGTTACGGCGCAGGGCGAGCCCCAGCATCCCGGTGAGCTCGTCGTCGCCCACGAGCTGGACTCCGAGCCGCTCGGCGACCCAGCTGCCGGACCAGACCCCGTTGTTCACTGCGTTGTTCATGCGTCCCTTGGATAGAGGTGGGTTCAGCCGGGAATTCCGGCGGCCAGCAGATCCACGAAGCTGACGTCCTCACGCGCGACGCCGAAGACCTCCGCGCGCAGCATGGTGCGCTCGGCCCAGGCTCGGTGCGGCTTCACCTCGTTCATCTTGTTGGTGTACTGCGATCTCAGCACGCCCCCGCCGCCGCGCTCCGGCCGCAGGATGTCGACGGCGTCGCTGTACTCCTCATGACTGACGACGGACAGCGCGTGCACCGCCGGCACATGGGAGGGGTGGATGCAGGTCTTGCCCAGCAGGCCGTTGGCGTGGTCGAGGGAGATCTCCCGCAGCAACCCGTCCATCGCGTGCTCAATCAGTTTCTCGCGCAGCTCGACGGCCTGCCCCTCCAGGAACGGGCTGGTCCGCAGCATCGGCTTGAACATGCGTTCGGGGACGCGGAAGTACTCCCAGACCGGTCCGGTCACCGTGTAGCCGGTGCCGTCGGCCCGGCCCAGCATGTTCACGACGTCGGCGATCACGGAGGCGACGATCTGGACGTCGTAGGCGGTCATGTCGGGCGCGCGCCGCAGTCCGTACGCGGAGCAGAAGTCGGTGACGCCGAGGCGCAGCGCGAGCACCCGGTCCCGGTACTTGTCGACGGCGCGGGCGATGCCCTCCAGGGCGTCCACGCGGGACTCCCGGTACATGAGCTCGGGCGTCTCCAGCACGGGCATGCCGAACAGCCGCCGCCCGCCGGCGGTCTCGGCGGCGGTCAGGGCCTCCAGGAAGGGGATGCCGCGTTCCTCGGTGAACTTGGGGAACACGAACCCGGACAGCAGCCGCACGGCCGGGCCCAGGCGCCGGACGAGGTCGGGAATCTGCTCGGGCGTACGCACCCGGACGAAGAGCAACGGCAGGGCCGTGCCCGCCCTCCCGGCGAGGTCCGCGAACTGACGGACGAGGTTCTCCTCGCCCGCAGCGACGTCCTCGTCGCCGATGGAGTCCTCCAGGCACAGCACCATCGAGACCACGCCGTTCTTCGCCTGCTTGACGATGTCGTCGGCGAGCCGCGGCCGGGTGGCCGGACTGTAGAGCGTGGCGCCCAGAGCCGCGGAGAGCAGCCGGGCCGGGGAGTCGGCGGAGAACTCGCACGACTCCTGGTGGAAGAGGCGCTGCCGCACCTCTGGGGCGATGTGCCCGAAATGACGCATAGAACTCCCCCGTGATGCCTCAGAGGCCCCTGTGACCCGTTCGCAGGTGGCCGGTAATAGTACGTAGATACCCATGTCAGGGGTTCCCGACGGGCATGAATTTCTGGTAACGCGGACAAACACGCCCGCGCACGACCGCTCGTACCCCCGCGTTGTCGTGCCCAGGACGGAGAAGGCAGGATGACGGCATGACGCACGCGATGTTGAAGGGGTCGAACGTCCCGCTCGAAGCCACGACGGTACGCGCCGTGCTGCGCTGGACGCCCGGGCAGGGGGTCCCGGATGTCGACGCCTCGGCTCTGCTCCTCGGCCCCGAAGGTCGTGTGCGTTCCGACGAGGACTTCGTCTTCTACAACCAGCCCCGGCACCCCTCGGGGAAGGTCTGGCGGCTCGGCAAGAAGCGGCTCGCCGAAGGTCTCACCGACACCATCCAGACAGATCTCGCCGGTGTCGAGTCCGGCGTCGGCCAGATTCTGCTGGTCGCTTCGGCGGACGGCGTCGCCTTCGACCGCGTACGGGATCTGCGCATCCTGCTGTACGACGCGACGGTCACCGACGGTGATCCGCTGGCGTACTTCGACATCAAGCCGGAAACAGGCCAGGAGACCGCCCTGATCTGCGGCGAGCTGTACCGCCGCGGCGAGGGCTGGAAGTTCCGCGCGCTCGGCGAGGGCTACTCCAACGGCCTCAAGGGCCTGGCCACGGACTTCGGTATCTCGGTGGACGAGTCGGACACCCTGGACGGCCCCGCCCCGGCCCCCGAGGTCTCCCAGCCGCTACCCCCCGAGCAGCCGACGACCACGGTCCCGCCCCAGCCGTCCTACGGCTACCCCCAGCAGCCCCCGCCGACCCAGCCGGCCTACGGCTACCCCCAGCCCACCAGCCAGCCGGCCACGGCCCAGTCGGGCTACGGCTACCCGCCCCCGGTGACGGCGGCGGCACCGGCCTCGGAGTTCCGCCTGCCCCCACAGGGCCCGCAGTTCATCGGGCGGTGAGGGACACGCCCTGCTGGGGTGCGGGACTGTAGGCGACTACCTCTCCGCCTTGGTTTTGTATCCCCGGCCCCACTGCAACCCCCACCCGAACAACCGATCCAGCTCGGCCTGGAACCCGTAGACGAACTTCACCTCACGCCGCACCCAGAGCTCCCCCTTCACGTTCTCGATCATCACCACCGCACACGACCGAGCCTGCGGATGCCGCTCGTCGAGACCTATCTCGATCCGCGGCCCGTTGCTCGGATACAGGGTGACGATCGCGTGCGTACGGTCGAACGCCGGCGTCTGGTCATAGATGTACACAAAGACCAGCAGCCGCTTGATCTCCTCCCGGTGATCAAGGTTGACGTACATCGTCTCCCCGGACGCCGACCCGAACCGGTCGTCCCCGCTGAGCTTCACGTACGGCGGCGAGTTCACGTCCCCGAGGAACCCGCCCAGCGGCTGCACGACCCCCTTCGTCCCGTCGGCCAGCTCATACAGGCACCCGAGGTCGAGGTCCACGTTGACCATGCTCTGGCTGTGCCCGAGCACCTCCGGCGGTTTGAGCGCCTTGAAGGGATGCCGCAACAGGCTCTCCCGCTGTGAGCCCCCGATGTCCGACGTCCGCATCCGCCAGGCCAGGTTGACCCGGAGATGCCCGGTGGCCGCGCCCTGTTTGGTGAGCGAGACCCGGTCGTGCCGCTTCGTCAGCTCGATCGAGTTCGACGACGCGCTGCCCGAGTCGAACTCGGCCGCCCGGCCACGCCAGAGTCCGTCCAAGAAGCCCATTCCGCCCCCACGTCCCACGAAAGAACCGCGTCCACCACGAAGGAACCACGGTCACCTGGAAAAACCGGCGGGGCGGCCGGAGCACCGGCCGCCCCGCACAGAGCGTTCCTCACCCGCAGGTGTGTCACACCCCGGACGAGACCTCAGTCTTCTCGTCCGAGGTCTCCGCTTTTCCCTCGGCGGCCGCCAGCGCGCGGTTGCGGCGGACCGAGGACCAGAAGGACCAGCCGATCAGGACGACACCGACCATGCCGGTGATGATCTCGTTGATCTCGTACTGGATGGTGACCAGCAGGATCATGGCGAGTGCGCCGATCGCGTAGTGCGCGCCGTGCTCCAGGTAGACGTAGTCGTCGAGGGTGCCCTGGCGCACGAGGTACACGGTGAGCGACCGGACGTACATCGCGCCGATACCGAGGCCCAGCGCCATCAGGACGATGTCGTTGGTGATGGCGAAGGCGCCGATCACGCCGTCGAAGGAGAAGGACGCGTCCAGGACCTCCAGGTAGAGGAACATGAAGAACGCGGCCTTGCCGGCCAGGGCGACCGCGGAGCGGGGCTTACCGGCGCGCTCGGCCTCTTCCTCGGCCTCGTGCTCGCGCTCCTCCTCCTCTTCGAGCTTGTCCTCGAAGTAGCCGGAGAGACCGCCCACGATCATGTACGTGATCAGACCGGCGATGCCGGAGAGCAGAACCGTCTCCGCCTTGTCAACATGGGCGCCACCGTGCTGGTGGGCGTTGGTCGCGAAGGTCAGCGCCGAGATCAGCAGGACGACCAGCGCGATGCAGACCGACAGCATGTCGACCTTGCCGAGCTTGGCCAGCGGGCGCTCCAGCCAGCCGAGCCACTTGATGTCCCGGTCCTCGAAGATGAAGTCGAGGAAGATCATCAGCAGGAACATGCCACCGAACGCGGCGATCGACGGGTGGGCGTCGGTGACGAGCTGCTGGTACTGGTCCTTGTCGTTGAGCGCGAGGTTGACCGCCTCGATCGGGCCCAGCTGCGCGCTGACCGCGACGATCACGACGGGGAAGACCAGTCGCATGCCGAAGACGGCGATCAGGATGCCGATGGTGAGGAAGATCTTCTGCCAGAAGGCATTCATCTTCTTCAGGATTCCGGCGTTGACCACCGCGTTGTCGAAGGACAGCGAGATCTCCAGGACAGAGAGGATCGCCACGACGCCGAAGGCGGTCCACCCCCCGAAGAGGACCGCTGCGACGAGGCCGAGCGCGGTGACCGCGAACGACCAGCCGAAGGTTTTCAGAACCACTGGCTACCCAATCCCTGTGTGTACGGGGCTCCCCCGCGCCGCACTCGGCTTTACGAACTTTTGAAGCCGAAGTCTAGTCGGCTCCCCTTCACGCCCCACCGGGCCCCGGCTTTTGCTCATATCGCGTTATGAGACGTTGACCCCGAAGTCCAGCGCGATGCCCCTCAGGCCCGACGCGTACCCCTGCCCCACCGCTCGGAACTTCCATTCTCCCTGGTAGCGGTAGACCTCGCCGAAGATCATGGCGGTCTCCGTCGAGGCGTCCTCGCTCAGGTCGTAGCGGGCGAGTTCCTGGCCGTCGGCCTGGTTCACGACGCGGATGAACGCGTTGGAGACCTGACCGAAGGTCTGGCCGCGCTCGTCGGCCATATGGATGGAGACCGGGAAGACGATCTTGTCGCAGTGGGCCGGCACCTTGGAGAGATCGATCAGGAGCGACTCGTCGTCGCCGTCGCCCTCACCGGTGAGGTTGTCGCCGGTGTGCTCAACCGAGCCGTCCGGGCTCGTGAGCTGGTTGTAGAAGACGAACCACTCATCGCCCAGGACCCGTCCGCTGTTGCACATCAGGGCGCTGGCGTCGAGGTCGAAGTCGGCTCCGGTGGTGGAGCGTGCGTCCCAGCCGAGCCCGATCATCACCTGAGTGAGGTTGGGTGCGGCCTTGGACAGGGAGACGTTGCCCCCCTTGGCGAGCGTGACGCCCATGAATGGTCCTCCCCAGGTTGTACTTCTTTGGTTGTCCTGCGCATCCGGCGCCGCACCCAAACGGTGCGGCGCCGGACTCAGCCAGTGGCGTCCTGGACCTTCACTCCTGGGGTGAAGGAACTCAGACGTTCACACCGAAGTCCTGCGCGATGCCGCGCAGACCCGAGGCGTAGCCCTGGCCGATGGCGCGGAACTTCCACTCCGCGCCGTGCCGGTACAGCTCGCCGAAGACCATCGCGGTCTCGGTGGAGGCGTCCTCCGAGAGGTCGTAGCGCGCGATCTCGGCGCCACCGGCCTGGTTCACGACACGGATGAACGCGTTGCGGACCTGGCCGAAGGACTGCTGACGGTTCTCGGCGTCGTAGATCGACACCGGGAAGACGATCTTCTCGACGTCCGCCGGGACGCTCGCGAGGTTGATCTTGATCTGCTCGTCGTCGCCCTCGCCCTCACCGGTGAGGTTGTCACCGGTGTGCTCGACGGAGCCGTCGGCGCTCTTGAGGTTGTTGAAGAAGACGAAGTTCGCGTCGCTGCCGACCTTGCCCTCCGGGTTCAGCAGCAGCGCGCTGGCGTCCAGGTCGAAGTCGGTGCCGGTCGTGGTGCGGATGTCCCACCCCAGACCGACGATGACCGCGGTCAGACCGGGCGCTTCCTTACTCAGTGATACGTTGCCGCCCTTGCTGAGGCTGACTCCCACGAGTCCTCCATTGGTGTCCAGGGGCGGGGAGCCCCGCCGTGCGTTTGATATCGGATCAACGAGTCGATCCTAGTGACGGGTTCCCGTAGCACGCAGGCCTTGGTGCCGAAGAATCACAGGTGTCGGGCACCAGAGGGGTCGGACGGGATCAGAGGGTGTCAAGCGCCTTGACGTACTCGCCCAGATCGCGCGCGTCCGGCAGGGCGTTGACGACCGTCCAGCGCACGACGCCCTCCTTGTCGATGACGAAGGTGCCGCGCACCGCGCAGCCCTTGTCCTCGGCGAAGACGCCGTAGGCACGGCTGACCTCGCCGTGCGGCCAGAAGTCGCTGAGCAGCGGGTACTCCAGGCCCTCCTGCTCGGCGAAGACGCGCAGGGTGTGGATGGAGTCGTTGGAGACGGCGAGCACCTGGGTGTCGCGGTCGGAGAACTGCGGCAGGTTGTCGCGCACCTCGCACAGCTCACCGGTGCACACGCCGGTGAAGGCGAAGGGGTAGAAGAGCAGGACGACGTTCTTGGAGCCGCGGAAGTCGGAGAGCTTCACGGTGGCGCCGTGGTTGTCCTTGAGCTCGAAGTCGGGGGCCTTGTCGCCGACCTGGATCGCCATCGCGTGGATGTCCCTTCGGTGGGGCTGTTCGGGTGGCTCCCACCCTATGCAGCGACCACCGCGGCCCGTGCAGGAGGCCGGGCCGGGCCTGTCGGCCCGGCCCGGCACCGCCACCGGTTACTTCTTGGACTTGGCGGCCTTGGGCGTCACCAGACGGCTGCCGCTCCAGTCCTTGCCGACGCTGACGCTCTTGGACGCCGACAGCCCCGCCGTGGTCGCGGCTTCCGAGATGTCGCTGGGCTCCACGTAGCCGTCACGGCCGGTCTTCGGCGTGAGAAGCAGGATCGAGCCGCCCTCTTCGATGTACGTGGTGGCATCCACCAGCGCATCCGTCAGGTCGCCGTCCTCGTCGCGGAACCAGAGCACCACGGCATCGGCGACGTCGTCGTAGTCCTCATCCACGAGCTCGCTGCCTACGACTTCCTCAATGGCCTCGCGGAGTTCCTGGTCTACGTCGTCGTCGTAGCCGATCTCCTGGACCACCTGCTCGGGCTGGAACCCCAGCCTCACGGCAGGGCTCGTCTCCGCGTGGTCCGCGGTCGCGCTCACGGGTTGCCTCCTGATCATGTCTTGGGAATAACTCAGCCACGCGCGTGCGCGAAGCATTGGCCGTAGTCCACACGGGCGGGACGGATCGCGCAAGTACCCGGCCGTCCAGACCGCCGAAACGGTGACGATCCTGAACGTGTCACCGCAACTCCAGGCACACCCTCATCGTCTCAAGGTGACGCGCACCACACCAATCTGCCCCCTTTGTGAGTTTGGGAACCATGCGTGGGCACTCAGCCGTTTACCAGACCCACGGTTACCCCACAGTAGAGATGACGTTTGGTCCCCCGAGGTACACGATGGGGAGCGGTGCAGGCACTGAGAAACCCCAGAAACACAGCCCTCTGACAGGTAAGGAACAGCGTGGCTTCCGGATCCGATCGCAACCCGATCATCATTGGCGGCCTTCCGAGTCAGGTTCCTGACTTCGATCCCGAGGAAACCCAGGAGTGGCTCGACTCCCTCGACGCCGCCGTGGACGAGCGCGGCCGGGAGCGGGCCCGCTATCTGATGCTGCGGCTGATCGAGCGGGCCCGTGAGAAGCGCGTGGCCGTGCCCGAGATGCGCAGCACGGACTACGTCAACACGATCCCCACCAAGAGCGAGCCCTTCTTCCCGGGCAACGAGGAGATCGAGCGCAGGATCCTCAACGCCACCCGGTGGAACGCGGCCGTGATGGTCTCGCGCGCCCAGCGGCCCGGCATCGGCGTCGGCGGCCACATCGCCACCTTCGCGTCCTCCGCCTCGCTCTACGACGTGGGCTTCAACCACTTCTTCCGCGGCAAGGACGAGGGCGACGGCGGCGACCAGGTCTTCTTCCAGGGTCACGCCTCTCCGGGCATCTACGCGCGCGCCTTCCTGCTGGACCGGCTGGACGAGCAGAACCTCGACGCGTTCCGGCAGGAGAAGTCGAAGGCGCCGTACGGGCTGTCCAGCTACCCGCACCCGCGGCTGATGCCGGACTTCTGGGAGTTCCCGACGGTGTCGATGGGGCTCGGCCCGATCGGCGCGATCTACCAGGCGCGGATGAACCGCTACATGGAGGCGCGCGGCATCGCCGACACCTCCAAGTCGCATGTGTGGGCGTTCCTGGGCGACGGCGAGATGGACGAGCCGGAGTCGCTCGGCCAGCTGTCCATCGCCGCCCGCGAGGGCCTGGACAACCTCACCTTCGTCGTGAACTGCAACCTGCAGCGCCTCGACGGCCCGGTGCGCGGCAACGGCAAGGTCATCCAGGAGCTGGAGTCGATCTTCCGCGGCGCCGGCTGGAACGTCATCAAGCTGATCTGGGACCGCACCTGGGACCCGCTGCTCGCGCAGGACCGCGACGGCATCCTGGTCAACCGGATGAACACCACGCCGGACGGCCAGTTCCAGACGTACGCCACCGAGACCGGCGCCTACATCCGCGACCACTTCTTCGGTGACGACCAGCGGCTGCGCGCGATGGTCGAGGGCATGACCGACGACCAGATCCTGCACCTGGGCCGCGGCGGTCACGACCACCGCAAGATCTACGCCGCCTACTCGGCCGCCCGGGCGCACAAGGGCCAGCCGACGGTGATCCTCGCCAAGACGATCAAGGGCTGGACGCTCGGGCCCAACTTCGAGGGCCGCAACGCCACGCACCAGATGAAGAAGCTGACGGTCGACGACCTCAAGCGCTTCCGCGACCGGCTGCACCTGCCGATCGCCGACAAGGACCTGGAGAGCGGGCTCCCGCCGTACTACCACCCCGGGCGGGACTCCGAGGAGATCCAGTACATGCACGACCGCCGCAAGGGGCTCGGCGGTTACGTCCCGACGCGTGTCGTGCGGTCCAAGCCGCTGGCGCTTCCGGACGACAAGACGTTCGCGACCGTGAAGAAGGGCTCGGGCCAGCAGTCGATCGCAACGACCATGGCCTTCGTTCGTCTCCTCAAGGACCTCATGCGGGACAAGGAGCTCGGCAAGCGGTTCGTACTGATCGCACCGGACGAGTACCGCACGTTCGGCATGGACTCCTTCTTCCCGAGCGCGAAGATTTACAACCCGCTCGGCCAGCAGTACGAGGCGGTCGACCGTGATCTGTTGCTCGCGTACAAGGAGTCGCCGCAGGGCCAGATGCTGCACGACGGCATCTCGGAGGCGGGCTGCACGGCCTCGCTGATCGCGGCGGGTTCGGCGTACGCCACGCACGGCGAACCCCTCATCCCCGTCTACGTCTTCTACTCGATGTTCGGTTTCCAGCGCACCGGCGACCAGTTCTGGCAGATGTCGGACCAGCTGGCGCGCGGTTTCGTGCTGGGCGCGACCGCCGGCCGCACGACGCTGACCGGTGAGGGCCTGCAGCACGCCGACGGCCACTCGCAGCTGCTCGCCTCGACGAACCCGGGCTGTGTGGCGTACGACCCGGCGTACTCGTACGAGATCGCGCACATCGTGCAGGACGGTCTGCGGCGGATGTACGGGGGCTCGGAGGCGCACCCGCACGGCGAGGACGTCTTCTACTACCTCACCGTCTACAACGAGCCGATCCAGCACCCGGCCGAGCCGGAGAACGTCGACGTCGAGGGCATCCTCAAGGGCGTCTACCGCCTCGGCGAGGGCCCGGCGGGGTCGATCCCGGCGCAGATCATCGCGTCCGGTGTGGCGGTCCCGTGGGCGCTCGAGGCGCAGAAGATCCTCGCCGAGGAGTGGAACGTCAAGGCCGACGTCTGGTCGGCGACCTCCTGGAACGAGCTGCGGCGCGATGCCGTGGAGTGCGAGGAGCACAACCTGCTGCATCCCGAGGAGGAGCAGCGGGTGCCGTACGTGACGCGCAAGCTGAGCGGCGCCGAAGGACCGTTCGTGGCCGTCTCCGACTGGATGCGGTCGGTGCCGGACCAGATCTCCCGGTGGGTGCCGGGCACGTACCAGTCGCTGGGCGCGGACGGCTTCGGCTTCGCCGACACCCGTGGTGCGGCCCGCCGCTTCTTCCACATCGACGCGCAGTCGATCGTGGTGGGCGTGCTGACGGAGCTGGCGAAGGAGGGGAAGGTGGACCGGTCGGTGCTGAAGCAGGCGATCGACCGCTACCAGCTGCTCGATGTGTCGGCGGCCGATCCCGGGGCCGCGGGAGGCGACGCGTAGCGTCCACCGGCGTCAACGACCGGATGGGGTGGTGTGCCCGTGGGTGAGCGACGTGACCTGCGGGATACACCACCCCTTCACATTTCCTACGATGCGGCCATGAAGGAAGCTCCCGTACAAGTCCGTTGGGAACGGCGCACCCAGCGGCCACTGTTCGGTCTGGCTCTGGCGTTCGCCGTGGCCTACGCCGTGCCGATCGTCGACCCGGACGCGAGCCCTGAGGTGGTGTCCGCGTGCCTCTCGGTGGAGTGGGTGGTGTGGGGCGCGTTCGCGCTGGACTACGTCATCCGGCTCGTCCTCGCCGAGCGGCGGGCGGAGTTCGTGCGCGGCCACTGGCTCGACCTGGCCGCGGTGGTGCTGCCGCTGGTGCAGCCGCTGCGGTTGCTGCGGCTCGTGTCCACGCTGCTGCTCGTCGGGCAGCGGGCGCGGATGGCGTCGCAGGTGCGGCTGACGACGTATGTCGCCGGTTCGGTGGTCGGGTTGCTGATGTTCGGGTCGCTGGCGGTGCTGTCCGTCGAGCGGGACTCGCCGAACGGGAACATCAAGACGCTGGGTGACGCGGTGTGGTGGTCGTTCACGACGATGACGACCGTCGGGTACGGCGATCACGCGCCGACCACGGGTGTGGGGCGGATGCTCGCGGTGGGGCTGATGCTCTCGGGGATCGCGCTGCTGGGTGTGGTGACCGCGAACATCGCCGCGTGGTTCATAGCGCGGTTCGAGATGGACGACGTGGAGGAGCGACGCCAGACGGAGGCGATACGGGTACTGACGGAGGAGGTGCGGGCCCTGCGGGCGGAGGTCGCTTCGCTGTCGGGGACGGGGTTGCCGGGCCAGGTCGGCGAGGAGAAGGTGCGTTAGCCGGCTGATTCGTAGGTGTGCGGCGTGGGTGCGGGCGTCGGGGGTTCTTCGCCCCCGCCGCCCCTATCCCGTCCCGTCCCCGGGGGCTGCCGCCCCCGGACCCCCGCTTCGGCCCGAAAGGGGCCTCGTCCTCAAACGCCGGACGGGCTGAAATGCCCCGAGGGGCGCGGGGAACTGCGCGACCAGCCACCCCACGCCCTGCGGTCCGCAGCCGGTCCGGGCCCCTACGGCGCAGCCGCACCCGCCCAGCCGGCCGCAGGCCATCCGCAGGCTAGATGTGCGCGGCGCCCGCGCCCGCCTCCGCGTTCTCGCCCCGCTTGGTGAGGAAGGCCACGAAGACCGCCACGACCGCCACCCCCGCGGCGACCAGCGACGCCAGGCTCATGCCCGAGATGAACGTGTCGTGCGCGACGTCCGTGATCTTCGCCGCGATGGCGTCCGGGGTGCCCGGAGCCAAGGGGGCCACGCCCACCTGGACCGCCTCGGAGGCCTGGGCCTCCTGGGCCGCCGTCAGCGGCGGAAGCCCCGCGGACGTCCAGTTGCCGGCGAGGTCGCTGTCGACCTTGGAGGCCATCACGGCGCCCAGGACGGCCGTACCGAGGCTGCCGCCGATCTGCATCGCGGCCTGCTGAAGACCGCCGGCCACACCGGAGAGCTCCATCGGCGCGTTGCCGACGATGACCTCCGTGGCGCCGACCATGACCGGTGCGAGGCCGAGGCCGAGCAGGGCGAACCAGAGCGACATGATGCCGCTGCCCGTGTCCGTCTCAAGCGTGGACATGCCGTACATGGCGATCGCGGTGGCCGCCATACCGCCCGCCAGCGGGACACGCGGGCCCAGCTTGGTGATCATCGCACCAGCGAGCGGGGAGCCGACGATCATCATGCCGGTGAGGGGCAGGAGGTGCAGACCCGCGTCGATCGGGCTCATGCCGTGGACGTTCTGGAGGTAGAACGTCACGAAGAACAGGCCGCCCATGAAGGCGATGGCCATCAGGACCATCAGCACGACGCCCGCGGAGAGCGGGACCGAACGGAACAGCGCGAGCGGGATCAGCGGCTCCTTCACCTTCGTCTCCCAGAAGGCGAAGAGCGCGAAGCCCAGTACCGACCCGGCTATGAACAGCCACGTCCGACCGGAGCCCCAGCCCCACTCCGGGGCCTTGATCAGGGCCCAGACCAGGCAGAACATCGCGGCCGACAGCAGGGCTATGCCCAGGACGTCGAAGGAGCGCGGGGCGTTCTCGGCACGGTGGTCGAGCAGGATCAGCACGCCGAGGACGACGGCGAGGATGCCGACCGGCACGTTGATGAAGAACACCGACTGCCAGTTGACGTGCTCGACGAGGACGCCGCCGAGGATCGGGCCGCCCGCGGTGGACGCGCCGATGACCATGCCCCAGATACCGATGGCCATGTTGAGCTTCTCGGCCGGGAAGGTCGCCCGCAGCAGGCCGAGCGCGGCCGGCATCAGCAGCGCGCCGAACAGGCCCTGGAAGACGCGGAAGACGACGACCGCGGCGATGCTGCTGGACAGCCCGATCGCACCGGAGGCGGCGGCGAAGCCGACCACGCCGATCAGGAAGGTCTGGCGGTGCCCGAACCGGTCGCCGAGCTTGCCGGCGGTGATCAGGGCGACGGCCAGGGCGAGGAAGTAGCCGTTGGTGATCCACTGCACCTCGGCGAAGGTGGCGCCGAGGTCCTTCTGGATCGCCGGGTTGGCGATGGCCACGATGGTGCCGTCGAGGGCCACCATCATGACCCCCACTGCGACGGTGATCAGGGTGAACCAAGGGTGGCCGCGCAGGCCCTTGGCCGGCGCCGCGTCCGACGGAGCTGCCGGCGCCTTGCCCCCCGACCCCGTCGTTTCGATGGTGGTCTGACTAGTCATGCGTTCGAGGCTAATGACAGCCGCTGACAATTGACAAACCAATTCACAAGTCGGTAACTGACACCTATGGAAACACTGCGCGAACGCAAGAAGCAGCGCACCCGGGACGCGCTGCTGCGCACCGCGCTGGAGCTCTTCACCACCCAGGGCTACGAGCAGACCACCGTCGACGACATCGCCGGCGCCGTCGACGTCTCGCAGCGCACCTTCTTCCGCTACTTCGCCGGCAAGGAGGAGGCCGCCCTCGCGCTGCAGGACATCACGGTCGAGCACTTCCTGGAGGCGGTGCGCGAGCGCCCGCCGCACGAGGCGCCGATGGAGGCGCTGCGACAGGCCGTGCTGGAGGGCTGGGACACGCTCAACGAGGTGGTCGAGGCCGTCGTACCGATCGCGCTGTATCTGCGCATGTACCGGGTGATCGAGTCGACACCGGTCCTGCTCGCCGCCCATCTGCGGCGCTCGGCGGAGATCGAGGAGGCGATCGCGGGTATCCTCGCCGAGCGCGAAGGTGTCGACGTCGACGCCGATCCGCGGCCCCGGCTGGCGGTCGCCGTCTTCGGCGGGGTGATGCGCCTGACGGAGCGTCAGTGGAGCACGGGCGAGGACTTCAGTCTCGACGCCATGCGGGCGTTGGCCGTCTCACATCTCGAACAGGTGGGCCCCGCACTCAGCGAGAGCTGGCGAACACGCTGAGGTCATGGGCGGGTTCACCCGGGCGTGATCGAAACGTGATACCTGTCACTTGGTTAACGCGAGACCCTCTCGTTCTCCTAGTGTGTCCTCCCAGTGACTTCCTTCGACACGTCCCCGCAACTGAACGTCTGGCGCGCACTGCTCGCGCTGGCCGTGGTGTTCGTGATGCTGGCGACCACCGGCTGGACCGCCATGCGCCACCACCGCGGCGCCACACCGCTCCAGGCCTCGCTCAGTGCCTGGGAGCACGGCAGCATCGCGGGGCACCGTCTGCCGACGGCGGACTCCTCCCCCACCCGGCTCGCCCGTTTCTTCGCCTCGCTCACCGACCAGCAGCGCGCCACCCTCGCCGACCGCTATCCGCTCGCGGTCGGCAACATGAACGGCGCCCCCGTCGAGCTGCGCTACCGCGCCAACCGCATCGCCCTCGACGAGGCACGTGAGGTCGAGCGCAAACGCATGCACGACAAGAGACTCACGCCGGACGGGCAGCGCGAGGCGGGCCGCCGTATGCATCGCTTCGAGGCGATGACGGCGCCGGACCGGCACATCCTCTCCTTCGACCCGGAGGGCTCCGGGCGTGCCGCGGAGGTGTTCGGTGATCTGACGAAGGCCGAGCGGATCTCGGTCGTCGTCCCGGGTGTCGACACCAACCTGCTGAATTTCCAGCGCACCAGCCGCAAGTACTCCGCGCCGGTCGGCATGGCGCAGTCCCTGTACGCGGCCGAGCGCACGGCGAGCCCTTCGACGCGTACGGCCGTGATCGCGTGGGCCGACTACACCGCGCCCGACGGCCTCGGCATCGACTCGGCGACCGCGATGCGGGCCGCGCCCGGGGCCGTACGCCTGAACGCGCTGGTGCGGGCACTGCCCGGCACCTCGCCGGTCTCCCTGTTCTGCCACAGCTACGGCTCGGTGCTGTGCGGCCTGGCCGCGCACACCCTGCCCGAGCGGGTGGCCGACATAGCGGTGGCCGGCAGCCCCGGCATGCGGGTCGAGAAGGCCTCCCAGTTGCGCACGTCCGCCCAGGTGTGGGCGATGCGGGACGCGGACGACTGGGTCCAGGACGTGCCGTATCTGGAGCTCGGCGGGCTGGGGCACGGGGAGGACCCGGTGTCGGCGGTGTTCGGGGCCCGGGTGCTGTCGGCGCGGGAGGCGAAGGGGCACGGCGGCTATTTCGAGCCGGGCACGGACAGCGTGGCGAACTTCGCCGAGATCGGGGTTGGCGCGTACGAGTCGGTGCGGTGTGCTGATGATGCCGGGGCCTGTCGGGCGGGTTTGTCCGACACGGCGTCGGCCGGACGCGCGTAGAGGCGCAGGAATTGCGGTCTGCGCGGGGTGGCGACGGAGGAGCGCGTGCCGCATACGATGAGCCGCATGGGTGACGTACTGGCCGGATTTCATGCCGCCTGGGAGTTCGAGTCCGACTCCGTGCTCATCCGTTACGAACGGGGGATTCGAACACCTAAGCTCTTTCAGACCCTGGGCGAGCGGCGTGTTCCTCTCGAGGCGATCGCCGGGGTGACGCTGACGCCGGGAAAGCGCGGGACGGTGGTCCTGCGCCTCGAACCGCGTCCTGGCGCCGATCCGTTGCTGGAGGCGGCTGCCGGGCAGCTGAAGGAAGGCGGCGATCCGTACCGGCTGGTGCTGCCGGCCGAGCGGGACGCTCTCGCCGAGTACTACGCCGACGAGTTGCGCGCGCAGTTGACGCAGACCGGGCCGGCGGAGGAGTTCCTCGTTGGCGCGCCCGAAGTGCCGTTGCAGTTCAAGGCGTATGACGCGAAGGCGTCCTTCGACGGGAGCGTCGTTCGGTTCCGGTGGTTCTGGACGGGGGCGTCCTCGGCGAAGTGGAAGGCCGGGGACCAGAGTTTTCCGGTGGCCGAGCTGAGTGGGGTCGAGTGGCGGTCGCCGGAGGTGTTCGAGGGGCATCTACGGCTGTTGCGGCGCGACGCGGGGGATGCGCAGCCGGCGCAGGCGGATCAGGATCCCGCGGCGGTGGTGTTCGGGCTCGGGTATGGGCCGGTGCATGAGTCCTTGCCGTTCGCGGCGGCTGTGTTGGCGGCGGTTCGGGATCGCTCGGCGACGCCGGCGGTTGTCCCGGCTGCGGCTGCGCCGCGCCGGGATCCTGCCGACATCGCCGAGCGGATTCGTCACCTGGGGGAGCTGCATCAGGCGGGGCTGGTGACGGATGAGGAGTTCTCGGTGAAGAAAGCCGAGTTGTTGGCGGAGCTTTAGGACTACGCGTCTGCCGGGAACGGTTGCCGGTCGGCTGCGGGCCGGATGTGGCCGGCCGCGCCCACGCGGCGGAGCCGCATATCGACACAGCCCCGCGCCCCTGAAAGCATCTACTCCCGGCCGGCCGAAGCGAACCGCATGTCTGCGTACCTGTCTCCTGCCACCTTCGCCGCGATCGGCTCCAGCAGGGCCAAGTCGTCCTCGCTCAGCACGATCCGCGTCGCCCCCACGTTCTCCTCCACCCGCGACGGCTTGCGGGTGCCCGGGATCGGGACGATCGGGAGTCCGTGCACGGCTGCCCGCTGCTGGACCCACGCCAGGGCGATCTGGCCGAGGGAGGCTCCGTGGGACTCGGCGACCGTGCGGATCGGGTCCAGCAGGGCGGCGTTCGCCGCGGCGTTCTCGCCCGTGAAGCGGGGCTGTTGGCGGCGGAAGTCGCCCGCCGTCAGGTCCTCGGCCTTGGCGAAGGAGCCCGTCAGGAAGCCACGGCCCAGCGGGGAGTACGGGACCAGGGTCACGCCCAGTTCGCGGGCCGTCGGCACGACCTTCGGCTCGATGTCCCGGCTGAACAGGGACCACTCGGACTGAACGGCAGCGACGGGATGGACCGCGTGCGCGGCGCGCAGCTCGTCCGCCGTCACCTCGCTCAGGCCGAGGTGCTTGACCTTGCCCTCGCGGACCAGGTCGGCCATCGTGCCGACGGTCTCCTCGATGGGGACGTTCACGTCCCGGCGGTGCATGTAGTAGAGGTCGATCACGTCGACGTCCAGGCGGCGCAGGCTCGCCTCGACGGCCTGGCGGATGTACGGCGCGTCGTTGCGGATGACGCGGCGGGTGGGGTCGTCCGGCGGGATCGACAGGGCGAACTTGGTCGCGATGACGACCTCGTCGCGGTGCGCCTTGAAGAAGGGGGAGAGGAACTTCTCGTTCTCGCCCGCGCCGTACGCGTCCGCCGTGTCGTACAGGGTGACACCGAGTTCCAGTGCGCGCTCCAGGGTCGCCCTGGACTCGTCCGCGTCCGTGGGGCCGTACGCGAAGCTCATACCCATGCAGCCGAGGCCCTGGACACCCACCTCGGGGCCCTCCGCGCCGAGTCGTGCCGTCGCGATCGTGCTGCTGTCCGTCATCCTGCCTTCTCCGTCTTCTCCTGCTGGTACGTCTTGTCCTGCTGGTACGTCGTCTTGTCCTGCTCGTACAGGCGCCCCGCGTCCGCGTAGAAGCTGATCTTCCGGTCGAGTACGGCGAGCGTGTCCTGCAGTTCGGCGATCCGGGCGAGGACGTCGCGGCGGGTCGTCTCCAGCAGTTCGAAACGCTCGCCGAAGGTGTGGTCGCCCTCGCGCACCAGCTCGGCGTACCGGACCATGTCGGCGACCGGCATGCCGGTCAGCCGCAGCTTGCCGACGAGGTCGAGCCAGTCCAGGTCCCGGTTGCTGTAGCGGCGCTGGCCGGTGTGCGAGCGGCCGATGTGCGGCATCAGGCCGATCCGCTCGTACCAGCGCAGGGTGTGGGCCGTCAGACCGGTGAAGGCGACGACCTCGCTGATCGTGTAGCTGTCCTGGCCTTCCGGCCGCCGGTGCGGGTGCGGCGGGGCGGCGCAGCTGTCGGTCCTGGTACTCGTGGTCTCCATCACCGTCATGCGCTCCACGCTATGGCCTTGGAGTGCGCTCCAAGCAAGCGGAAACGGTAAGAAAAGCACGGGACATGGCGTGATCGCCGTGGTTGGCGTGCGGGGTACGCGCGCGTGCCTGGACGAGTTGCCGGCGTGGTTCCGCGAGCGGGGCGCCGGGCAGGTCATGCTCACCGCGTCCCCGGAGGCCGAACCGCTCTACGTCTGCCTCGGCTTCGTCCACAAGCCGGACCCCACGATGATTCTGAAGCTCTGAGCGGCTTAGGCTCCTAAGCATGTCCTTGCAGTCCACGCAGAGCCTCGCACTGATCGAGAACTGGCCCGTTCCCACCGCCGCGGCGGGTGTCGTACGGGCCGACGGCACGGTCCTCGGCGCCCACGGCCCGGTCGGGCACCGCTTCCCCCTCGCCTCGGTCACCAAGCCGCTGGCCGCCTACGCCGTGCTCGTCGCCTACGAGGAAGGCGCGGTCGAGCTCGACGAGCCGGCCGGGCCGCAGGGGTCGACGGTGCGCCATCTGCTCGCGCACACCTCGGGGCTGGCCTTCGACGAGCACCGGGTGACGGCCCCGCCCGGGGAGCGGCGGCTGTACTCCAACGCCGGGTTCGAGCAGCTCGGGGACCATGTCGCCAAGGCGACGGACATCCCGTTCGCGGAGTATCTGCGGCAGGCGGTGCTGGAGCCGCTGGGCATGACCGCCACGTCCCTGGAGGGCTCCCCGGCCAAGGACGGGGTGTCGACGGTCGAGGATCTGCTGCGGTTCGCGGCGGAGGTGCAGGCGCCGCGGCTGCTGGACCCGCGGACGGTCGCCGAGGCGATGACCGTGCAGTACCCGGGAACGAAGGGCGTACTGCCGGGGTACGGGCACCAGAACCCGAACGACTGGGGGCTCGGCTTCGAGATCCGTAACGGCAAGTCGCCGCACTGGACGGGCTCTTCGTCCTCGCCGCGCACGTTCGGGCACTTCGGTCAGTCGGGTACGTTCCTGTGGATCGACCCGGACGCGCGGGCGGCGTGCGTCGCGCTGACGGACCGGGCGTTCGGGCCCTGGGCGGTCGAGGCGTGGCCGGTGTTCACGGACGCGGTGCGCGCCGGGCTGTAGCGGGGGCGGCGGCGAGTGTGTCGCCCTCGCCCTCGGTGTCGATGTGCGGCAGGACCTTGTCCAGCCACCGGGGCGTCCACCAGGCGTGCTTGCCCAGCAGCGTCATCACGGCGGGCACCATGAGCAGACGTACGACGGTGGCGTCGATGAGCACACTGACGGCGAGGCCCAGGCCCAGCATCTTCACCACGATGTTGTCGCTGATGATGAAGGCCGCGAACACGCTCACCATGATCAGCGCCGCACAGGTGATCACGCGCGCGGTGATCTCCAGGGCGTGGGCGACCGAGTCCTTCGCGTCCCCGGTGCGCAGCCAGGCCTCGTGCACCCGGGACAGCAGGAAGATCTCGTAGTCCATGCTGAGCCCGAAGATGATCGCGAACATCATCATCGGCACATAGCTCTCGATGGGCACCTTGCCGTTGACGCCCAGCGCGGGCCCGCCCCAGCCCCACTGGAAGACGGCGACGACGACTCCGTACGAGGCCGCGATCGACAGGACGTTGAGCACGGCGGCCTTGACGGCGACGAGCAGGCCGCGGAAAACCGCCAGGACGATCAGGAAGGCGAGGCCCACCACGACGGCGATGATCAGCGGCAGCCGCTCCGCGACGATGTTGCGGAAGTCGACCTGGGCGGCCGTGGTCCCGGTGACATAGCCCTTGGCGTCGGTGCCGGAGGCCGCGTCGGGGAGGGTGTGGTCGTAGAGCCGGTTCGTCAGGTCGGTGGTGTCCTTGTTCTGCGGGGACACCGACGAGTAGACCGTGCCGACCAGGACGTCGCCGTCCTGCGTCGGCGTCAGCGGGCTGACGAAGGAGGTCCCGGACTCGTCGTTGAGAGCCTGCTGGGTCTTCGAGGCCAGGTCGGAGCGCTGTGAGTCCGGTACGGAGGTCTGGTCCACGACGATGGTCAGCGGCCCGTTGGATCCCGCGCCGAACGCGTCGGTCATCAGGTCGAAGGCCCGCCGGTCGGTGAAGGACGTGGGGTCGGCGCCGTCGCCGATGTGGCCGAGCTGGATCGAGAAGACGGGGATGGCCAGCACCGCGACGGTGACGAGACCGGCGGACAGATACCGCCACGGATGGTGCTCGACGCGCTTGGCGTAGCGATGCCAGGTGCCCTGGGAGATTTCGCCCCCTGCCTCGGTCTCGGCGATGGGCTTGCGCACGTGCCAGCGGTCGATGTTGCGGCCGACCAGCCCCAGCAGGGCCGGGACCAGGGTCAGCGCGCCCAGGACGGCCGAGACGACCGTGACGGCCGCGGCGACGCCGAGTTTGCCGATGAAGCTCACGCCGGACACCCACAGGCCCATCAGGGCGACGATCACCGTGGTGCCGGAGACCAGCACCGCACGTCCGGAGGTGGCGGCGGCGTGCCCGGCGGCGCGCACCGGATCGGCGCCGTCCATGAGGCCCTGCCGGTGCCGGGTGAGCAGGAAGAGCGCGTAGTCGATGCCGACGCCCAGGCCGATCATCGTGGCCAGGGTCGGCGACACCGTTGCGAAGGTGAACGCGATGGCCAGCAGCCCCAGGCAGGCGAGACCGCCGACCACCGCGATCAGCGCGGTGACCAGCGGCAGTCCGGCGGCGATCACACTCCCGAAGCCGATCAGCAGGACGACGACGGCGACGCCGAACCCGATCGCCTCGCTGATCCGGTCGTTGCCGGCGGGCCGCTCCAGCTCGCCGAGCGATCCGCCGTACTCGACGTCGACGCCGGCCTGTCTGAGCGGCTCCACGGAGTTGTCGACGCCGTTCAGATAGCTCTCGCCGAGGAGGGAGGGCTGCTCGTCGAAACGAATGGTGATGTAGCCGGTCTTCCCGTCGGAGGACAGCGGCCCGACCTTCGAGGAGGTCGCCTCCAGCGGGTTCTGCACGGACAGGACGTGCGGCAGTTTCTGCAGGTCGGCGACGGTGGTCGACATCTGTGAACCGAACGAGGACAGGGACTTGTCCGAGTCGTGCATGACGATCTGGCTGCTGTAGCCGCCGGCCTGCGGATCGTGCTCCTTCAGGACGTCCAGGCCCTTCTCGGACTGCACGTCGGACAGGGCGAAGTCGTCGGAGTACTCCCCGCCGTGGATGTGGTTCAACGCCTGGAGCGCGCCGAGCGCCACGACCCAGGCGACGATCACGATCACGAAGTGGTGGGCGCACCACTCACCGAGCCGTCTCAGTCCCCCTCTCGGGGCGTCGCCCCGGCCCCCTTCGGCTTTGCGTCCTGCCATGGGCTCGGCTCTTCTCTGCCGGGCGGTGTCCGATCACCTCCATTGGACGCCCCTCTGGCCACTTGGGCATCTCGGGCCCCACCCCTAGAGCCTGTCGGCCATCTCCCAGACCAGCAGCTCCGCCGCGCTCAACGCCACCGCCTCCACGTCCTTGGCGCCGATGATGCGCGCCGCGTCCCCCGCGGCCAGCTCCTCGCCGTCCAGGCGCACTTCACCGCGCGCGACATGCACGTACACGAACGCACCGTCCGGCACCGCGGTCCGCTCCCCCAGTCCCAGCCTCCGTACGTGGAGCATCGCGCCCGCCTCCGGGACGGCGTACGGCGTCGAGTCCGCGATGCCGTGGACGATCTCGTACGACGGGTCGCCGCCCGGTGTCAGCGGCGCCAGCCAGGTCTGGAGGAAGGTCAGGGGCGCCTCGGCGTCGTTGCGCTCCACGTGCCGTACGCCGCCCGCCGAGCTCAGCCGCTGGACGTCGCCGGGGCCGACCCGGGTCTCGTGGCCCGTGGAGTCGCGGTGGGTCAGTTCGCCCTCGACCACCCAGGTGACGATCTCGGTGTGGCTGTGCGGGTGCTCGTCGAAGCCGGCGCCGGGGGCGAGCCGCTCCTCGTTGCAGGCGATCATCGCGCCGAAGCGGAGGTTGTCCGGGTCGTAGTGCGGACCGAAGGAGAAGGCGTGGCGTGACGTGATGCCCGCTGCCTCATCCCCTCCGGGGTAGCGCTCCGCGGCGCGCCGTACGTCCATCACGCCCCCACGGTATCCCCGCCGGACAGCCGGACAGCCGGACCCCGACGCCGACGCCCTCCGGTTCATTGCCTCGCCCCCGCCGCCCCCTACCCGTCCCATCCCTTGAACGGGCTCCGCTCCTTCAACCCCGCTGGAGCTGCCGCCCAGACCCCGCTGTCGGCCCCGACGGGCCTCGTCCTCAAGCGCCGGACGGGCTGGAGTGCACCCCCTGCACAAGCCCACCGAGCCGTCAAGCACACACCCTCTGGCACGCGCACCCGTCCCGATAAGGCAGTCTTGTCCCCGTGCCCGAACCCGAATCCCGTAAGTCCGAAGCCACCGCGCACGCCGTCCACGCTCACGCCGCGACCCTGAAGCGGCTCGAGAAGTCCTCCGGTTCGCTCGCCGCGCAGGCCATCGCGCGGATGGACGAGACGCTCCCGTGGTACCGGGCCATGCCCCCGGAGAACCGTTCCTGGATCGGGCTGGTGGCCCAGGCCGGTATCGCCGCCTTCACCGAGTGGTTCCGGCGTCCGGACGCGCCGCAGGCCATCTCCACCGACGTCTTCGGCACGGCTCCGCGCGAGCTGACCCGGGCCATCACCCTGCGGCAGACCGTCGAGATGGTGCGCACGACCATCGAGGTCATGGAGTCGGCCATCGACGAGGTGGCGGCGCCCGGCGACGAGAGCGTGCTGCGGGAGGCGCTGCTCGTGTACGCCCGGGAGATCGCCTTCGCGACCGCCCAGGTCTACGCCCAGGCCGCCGAGGCACGCGGTGCCTGGGACGCACGCCTGGAGTCGCTCGTCGTGAACGCCGTGCTCAGCGGCGAGGCCGACGAGGGGGCCGTGTCGCGGGCCGCCGCGCTCGGGTGGAACTCGCCCGAGCATGTGTGCGTGGTGCTCGGGACCGCGCCCGACGGGGACAGCGAGCTGACCGTCGAGGCCATCCGGCGGGCCGCCCGGCACGCCAAGCTGCAGGTGCTGACCGGGGTGCTCGGGGACCGGCTCGTCGTGATCGCGGGGGGCAGCGACAACCCGATCGCGGTCGCCAAGTCGCTGATCGGGCCGTATGCCGCCGGGCCGGTCGTCGCGGGGCCCGTCGTACCGGATCTGCTGGCCGCCACGCGGTCCGCGCAGGCCGCCGCCGCCGGGCTGAAGGCGTGTTCCGCCTGGCAGGACGCCCCGCGGCCGGTACTCGCGGACGACCTGCTTCCGGAGCGCGCCATCGCGGGTGATCCCAGCGCGCGCGAGCAGTTGGTGGAGGAGATCTACAGACCGCTGGAGGAGGCCGGGTCGGCCCTTCTGGAGACGCTCTCGGTCTATCTCGAGCAGGCGAGCAGTCTGGAGGGCGCGGCACGGATGCTCTTCGTGCATCCCAACACCGTGCGCTACCGGCTTCGACGTGTGACTGACGTCACCGGCTGGTCGCCGTCCGATGTACGCTCCGCGTTCACTCTGCGGATCGCGCTGATCCTGGGGCGTCTGGTCGACGGCGATCTCCAGCTCTAGGCTTTTGTCGGGGGCCCACAAAACCCCCTCGTGTTCTTCGTCCTTGTCCCCACGGGCGGCGTCGGCCGTCCCCAAGAGAGAGTGTGAGAGTGCTCGTACTCGTCGCTCCCGGCCAGGGCGCCCAGACGCCCGGCTTCCTGACCCCCTGGCTCGAACTGCCCGGTGTCCGCGGTGCCCTTGAGGCGTGGTCCGACGCCGTGCAGCTCGACCTCGTCCGTTACGGCACCGAGGGCGACGCGGAGGAGATCCGCGACACCGCGGTGGCCCAGCCGCTGCTGGTGGCCGCCGGTCTGGCCTCGGCGTACACGCTCTTCGACGACCCCGCGGAACTGCCGCGCAGGCTCGGCGCCATCGCCGGGCACAGCGTCGGCGAGCTGACCGCCGCCGCGCTCGCCGGGGTGCTCTCCGACGAGGAGACCGTCCGGCTGGTGCGCGCCCGTGGTCTGGCCATGGCCGAGGCCGCCGCGATCACCGAGACCGGGATGTCGGCGCTGCTCGGCGGCGACCCCGAGGTGAGCGTCGCGCACCTGGAGAAGCTCGGCCTGACCCCGGCGAACATCAACGGCGCGGGCCAGATCGTCGCCGCGGGCACCATGGAGCAGCTCGCCGCGCTCAACGAGGACAAGCCCGAGGGCGTGCGCAAGGTCGTCCCGCTGAAGGTCGCCGGCGCGTTCCACACGCACCACATGGGCCCCGCGGTCGAGAAGCTGGCCGAGGCCGCCAAGGAGCTCGTCCCGGGCGACCCGAAGCTCACCTACGTCTCCAACAAGGACGGCCGCGCGGTCGCCACCGGCGCCGAGGTGCTGGAGCGACTCGTCGGGCAGGTCGCCAACCCGGTCCGCTGGGACCTGTGCATGGAGACCTTCAAGGAGCTCGGCGTCACGGCCCTGATCGAGGTGTGCCCGGGCGGCACGCTGACCGGTCTGGCCAAGCGCGCGCTGCCCGGTGTGAAGACCCTGGCGCTCAAGACCCCCGACGACCTGGACGCTGCTCGCGAGCTCATCGCAGAGCACGCCTGACAAGGAGCCCGGAGCATGGCGAAGCTGAAGCCCAGCAAGGGCGCCCCGTACGCGCGCATCCTCGGGGTCGGCGGTTACCGTCCGACCCGGGTGGTGCCCAACGAGGTGATCCTGGAGAAGATCGACTCGTCCGACGAGTGGATCCGTTCGCGCTCGGGCATCGAGACGCGGCACTGGGCGAACGACGAGGAGACCGTCGCCGCGATGTCGATCGAGGCGTCCGGCAAGGCGATCGCCGACGCCGGGATCTCCGCCGAGCAGATCGGCGGCGTGATCGTCTCAACCGTGTCGAACTTCCGGCAGACCCCGGCCGTGGCGACCGAGATCGCCGACAAGCTCGGGACGAACAAGGCCGCCGCCTTCGACATCTCGGCCGGCTGCGCGGGCTTCGGCTACGGTCTGACCCTCGCCAAGGGCATGATCGTCGAGGGCTCCGCCGAGTACGTCCTCGTCATCGGCGTGGAGCGCCTCTCCGACCTCACCGACCTGGAGGACCGGGCGACGGCCTTCCTGTTCGGCGACGGCGCCGGCGCGGTCGTGGTCGGCCCCTCCGAGGAGCCGCACATCGGCCCGACGGTGTGGGGCTCCGAGGGCGACAAGTCCGAGACGATCAAGCAGACGGTGCCGTGGAACGAGTACCGCGTCGGTGACCTCGACAGGCTCCCGCTCGACAGCGAGGGCAACGTCAAGTTCCCTGCGATCACGCAGGAGGGCCAGGCGGTGTTCCGCTGGGCCGTGTTCGAGATGGCGAAGGTCGCCCAGCAGGCGCTGGACGCGGCCGGAATCACCCCGGACGACCTGGACGTCTTCATTCCGCACCAGGCCAACGAGCGGATCATCGACTCGATGGTGAAGACACTCAAGCTGCCGGAACACGTCACGGTCGCCCGCGACGTGCGCACCACCGGCAACACCTCGGCCGCCTCGATCCCGCTCGCGATGGAGCGGCTCCTGGCGACCGGCGAGGCGAAGAGCGGCGACACCGCGCTAGTCATCGGATTCGGGGCGGGTCTCGTTTACGCCGCCACGGTCGTTACTCTCCCCTAGGCACTCCGTGCCGGATCTTGTGAGCCGGCACGGGAAACGCACCACCTGCCGCTTCCGCGGTGGGAGCCAAACCCTCTGAGATATCTACGAAGGAGCGCCAAGATGGCCGCCACTCAGGAAGAGATCGTCGCCGGTCTCGCCGACATCGTGAACGAGATCGCCGGCATCCCGGTTGAGGACGTCCAGCTGGACAAGTCCTTCACCGACGACCTGGACGTCGACTCGCTGTCCATGGTCGAGGTCGTCGTCGCCGCCGAGGAGCGCTTCGACGTGAAGATCCCGGACGAGGACGTCAAGAACCTCAAGACCGTGGGCGACGCGACCGACTACATCCTCAAGCACCAGGGCTGATCTTCCGATCAGTCCTGGGGCTGCCTGCCCCGCCACCCGGCGGTGGCGCCGCTGAATCCTCGTATCCGTTGGAGAAAGAATTCCCGTGAGCCCGACCAATCGCACCGTGGTCGTCACCGGTATCGGCGCAACCACACCGCTGGGTGGCGACGCAGCCTCTACCTGGGAGGGCCTGATCGCCGGCAAGTCCGGCGTCAAGCCCCTGGAGCAGGAGTGGGCCGCCGAGCAGGCGGTCCGTATCGCCGCGCCGGTCGCCGTGGAGCCGACCGAGGTCATCCCGCGGCCGCAGGCCCGCCGGCTGGACCGCTCGGCGCAGTTCGCGCTGATCGCGGCCCAGGAGGCGTGGGCCGACGCAGGGTTCGAGGCCAAGGCCGGTGAGGACCCCGCCGTCGACCCCGACCGCCTCGGCGCGGTCGTCGCCTCCGGTATCGGTGGTGTGACGACGCTGCTCGACCAGTACGACGTGCTGAAGGAGAAGGGCGTCCGCCGCGTCTCCCCGCACACCGTCCCCATGCTGATGCCGAACGGCCCCTCCGCCAACGTGGGCCTGCTCGTGGGCGCCCGTGCGGGCGTGCACACGCCGGTCTCCGCGTGCGCCTCGGGTGCCGAGGCCATCGGCTACGCCATCGAGATGATCCGCACCGGCCGCGCCGACATCGTCGTCGCGGGTGGCACGGAGGCGGCGATCCACCCGCTGCCGATCGCCGCGTTCGGCAACATGATGGCGATGTCCAAGAACAACGACGACCCGCAGGGCGCGTCGCGTCCCTACGACGTCGCCCGCGACGGCTTCGTCCTCGGCGAGGGCGCCGGCGTGATCGTCCTGGAGTCCGCCGAGCACGCCGCCAAGCGCGGGGCGCGGGTGTACGCCGAGGCGGTCGGGCAGGGCATCTCCGCCGACGCCCACGACATCGTGCAGCCCGAGCCCGAGGGCCGCGGCATCTCGCAGGCCCTGCAGAACCTGCTGGAGCGCACCGACCTGGACCCGGCGGAGATCGTCCACGTCAACGCGCACGCGACGTCGACGCCGGCCGGTGACATCGCGGAACTCAAGGCGCTGCGGAAGGTGTTCGGTGACGACGCCGACCACATGGCGGTGTCCGCGACGAAGTCGATGACCGGGCACCTGCTGGGTGGTGCCGGTGGTGTGGAGACCGTGGCCACGGTGCTCGCGCTGTACCACCGGGTTGCTCCGCCGACCATCAACATCGAGAACCTCGACCCGGAGGCCGAGGCCAACGCCGACGTCGTCCGCGGTGAGGCGCGCAAGCTGCCCGTCGAGGGCCGGATTGCCGCGCTGAACGATTCGTTCGGGTTCGGTGGGCACAACGTGGTGCTGGCGTTCCGCACGGTCTGAGGTCGGCCGTAGCCTGTCGTGAACGGCGAGTGGCCCGTCCCCCGGGTTGGGGGCGGGCCACTCGCCGTTTCGTCGTTGGTTGTGGACCGGGTGCAAACCCGGTGGGGGCTTGTCGCGCCCGCGCGGCGGAGCCGCAAATCGATACAGCCCCGCGCCCCTAAAAACCCGGCGTTGCCGCTCTGTCTCTCTAGACGACCTGGTGGAGCCAGCGGACCGGGGCGCCCTCGCCCGCGTACCTGAACGGCTCCAACTCGTCGTCCCACGGCTTGCCCAGGAGCTTGGCGATCTCTGCCTCCAGGTCCGTCTCCCCGCCCTGTGAGCGGGCCAGGGCCGCGCGCAGGCGGTCCTCGGGGATCAGGATGTCGCCGTGGATGCCCGTCACCGCGTGGAAGATGCCCAGGTCGGGCGTGCAGCTGTAGCGCTCGCCCTCGGCGGTGGGGCAGGGCTCGGCCGTGACCTCGAAGCGCAGGAGGTGCCAGCCGCGCAGGGCCGAGGCCAGCTTGGAGGCCGTGCCCACCTCGCCCTGCCAGCTGAACTCCGAGCGCCAGGTGCCGGGCGCGGCGGGCTGCCGGATCCAGTCGAGGTTGACGCGCGTGCCGAGGACGCCGGCGACGGCCCACTCGACGTGCGGGCACAGCGCGCGCGGAGCGGAGTGCACGTACAGAACTCCCCGTGTCGTCACCGGTACCTCCGGGCAGAGCGGACATCTTGCGAACTGGCGGACGATCGTGGCCGGGCAGCCACGTTGATGGCGAGGCTACCGTGCGGCGGCGCAAGGAGTGTGACGTACCGTCGCTCCCGATGCCGTCAAACATCCACCATTCACCCGGCAGGACGCTTGTACGGGTGTGAGCCGTTGCATGAGCCGGCTGGGAACCCTCGTGCGTTGTTATTGGTTGGAAAGCATGACTTGGAAAACCATGACGGGGCCGACGAGGGGATGGACCAGGGATGCGGAAGCGTCGGCAGGTTGCGCGCGCTGTCCTCGCCGCCGTGACCGCGGGGGCGGTGCTGGGCGTCGCCGGCTGTGACGCCGTCGGCGGCAACTCCCCGGCCCCCTCCGGCACCGAGGCGCAGAGCGCGCGACCGTCACCGAAGCCGACCCCCACGTGGGACCGCAGCCCCGCCTCGATCGCGGCCGTGGGCGACTCCATCACGACCGGATTCGACGCCTGTACGGTCCTGTCGGACTGCCCCGAGGTCTCGTGGGCGACCGGCAGCAGTGCGCAGGTCGACAGCCTGGCCGTACGGCTGCTGGGCAGGACGAAGGCAGCCCAGCGGAGCTGGAACTACGCGGTGACCGGGGCGCGGATGGCGGACGTGGCCGGGCAGATGGCCCGGGCGGTGGCGCGCGAGCCGGAACTGGTGACGGTGATGGCGGGGGCCAACGACGCCTGCCGGGACACGGCCGACGCGATGACCTCGGTGGCCGACTTCCGGACCCAGTTCGAGGACGCCATGGGCACACTGCGGGACGCCCTGCCGAAGTCCCAGGTGTATGTGGCGAGCGTGCCGAATCTGATGCGGCTGTGGGAGCAGGGCCGTACGAACCCGATGAGCAAGCAGGTGTGGAAGCTCGGCATCTGCCCGTCGATGCTGAGCGACCCCGACTCGCTCACCGCACTGGCGAACCAGCGGCGCGAGTCGGTGCAGGAGCGGGTCGAGGCGTACAACAAGGTGCTGGAGGAGGTCTGCGCGAAGGACCGCCGGTGCCGTTTCGACGACGGTGCGGTGTACGAGTTCCGCTTCGGTACGCGGCAGCTGAGCCAGTGGGACTGGTTCCACCCGAGCGTGAACGGTCAGGCGCGGCTGGCCGAGATCGCCTACCGGACGGTCACGAACTAGGGTTCCGCTCATGAGCGAACACTTCGGCACACTTTCCGACGGCTCGGAGGTCCGGCGCTGGACCCTGGAGCGCGCGGGCGTGCGGGTACGGGTGCTGTCGTACGGCGGGATCGTGCAGTCGCTGGAGGTGCCGGACCGGGACGGGCGTACGGCGAACGTGGTCCTGGGGTTCGCCGACCTGGACGGCTATCTGTCCCACCCGGGGCCCTATTTCGGCGCCCTCATCGGGCGGTACGCCAACCGGATCGCGGGCAGCCGTTTCCCGCTGGACGGCCTGACGTACGCGCTGGAACCCAACAACCCGCCCAACTCCCTGCACGGCGGCGCGCGCGGCTTCGACAAGCGGGTGTGGGAGGTGGCGCCGGTCGAGCACGGGGTGCGCCTCAGCCGGGTCAGCCCGAACGGCGAGGAGGGCTTCCCCGGGCGGCTGGAGGTCTCGGCGACGTACACCCTGTCGTCCGACGGAGCGCTGAGGATCGCCTACGAGGCGGTGACGGACGCGCCGACCGTGGTGAACCTGACCAACCACGGCTACTTCAACCTCGCCGGTCCGCAGGCGGGGAACGCGGGCGGGCACGAACTGCGGCTGGCCGCCTCCCGGTTCACGCCGGTCGACGCGGATCTCATTCCGACCGGTTCCCTGGACGAGGTCGCGGGCACCCGCTTCGACTTCCTCCAGGCGCGGAAGGTGGGCGCCGGGTACGACCACAACTTCGTGCTCGACAAGGGCGTGACGGGGAGTCCGGAGCAGGTCGCCGAGTTGTACGACCCGTCGACCGGGCGGGCCATGACGGTGGCGACCACCGAGCCCGGCCTCCAGCTCTACACCGCCGACCATCTGACCGAGCCGTTCGCCCCGGGCGACGGGATCGCGCTGGAGACCCAGCACTTCCCGGACTCCCCGAACAGGCCGCAGTTCCCGAGCACAGTGCTGCGGCCGGGCGAGGTGTTCCGTTCGGAGACGGTGTACGGATTCTCGGTGCGCTGATCCGCCGCACTCGCGTTCCTGAGAGCCCGCGTCCACAGGCTCTGGACACCACGAGCCCCGGTCCGGGCGTCAGGACCGGACCGGGGCTGTTCCTGGGGTACTTCTCCCGGGTCAGACGTTAATCGTCGTCGCCACTCGACGGTCGGCGATCGAGCGCCCCACCTGGATCTCGTACGAACCCTTCACAAAAGTCCATGAACTGGCCTTCTCGTCCCAGATCTCGAAGGCCCGGCGCGGCAGTCCGACCACGGCCTCGACCGTCTCCCCCGGGCCCGCCTCCACCCCGGCGAACCCGGCCAGCCACCGCGCCGGCCGGTCGGCGTCGGCCTCGGTCGGCGCGAGGTAGACCTGCACGACCTCCCGTCCCGCGCGCTCGCCGGAGTTGCGGACGCGGACGGTGACCGTGGTGCCCTCGGCCTCGGCGGACTCGTACGTCCAGTCGGTGTAGCCGAGGCCGTGCCCGAAGGGGTACGACGGGACCCGGCCCTCCTTCTCCCAGGCGCGGTAGCCGATGAAGACGCCCTCGGTGTACGGGAGTTCGCCGTCGGTCGGGACGACCCGGCTGACCGGGGCGTCGGTCAGGGAGCCCCAGGTGGTGGGCAGCCGGCCGCCGGGCTCGTGCGCGCCCGTGAGGACGTCTGCCAGGGCCGCGCCGCCCTCCTGGCCGGGGAACCAGCTCAGCAGCACGGCGGCGACGTCCTCGCGCCAGGGCAGCTCCACCGGGGAACCGGAGTTGACGACCACGACGGTGTTCGGGTTGACGGCGGCGACGGCGCGGACCAGGTCGTCCTGGCGGCCGGGGAGCGTCAGGTCCTTGCGGTCGAAGCCCTCCGACTCGACCCGGTCGGTGGTGGCGACCACGACGACGGCCGTGTCGGCGTCGCGGGCGGCCTCGACGGCCTCGGCGATCAGCTCGTCGGGGTCGCGCTGCGGCTCCTGGTGGGCGAGCATGAACCCGATGACCTTCATCGGGGTGTCCTCGGGGAACTCGACGACATGGCTGAGGGAGACCTCAACGGGTTCGCCGGCGGTCAGTTCGGGCTGGGCGCGGGGTACGGGGGCGCCGAAGAAGGCGGCGAAGGGGTCCTCCTTGGCGGGGCGCTGGACGTCGTCGTAGTACGTCGTGCCGTCGATGGTGAGCTCGAAGGCGCCGATGCCCTTGATGCCGAAGGTGTGCGGGCCGGTGGCGCGCGGGGTGAAGGTGCCGGTCAGCTCGACGGTGTGCAGGGTGTCGTGGGTGACGCCCTCGGGGAGGTCGTCACCCATCCACTGGATCTGCCCGTTGGGCGCCGACCCCGTGCCGATGACGTTCCCCTGCGCGTCCCGGCACACGGCCCGAAGTTCGAAGCCCTTGTCGGCGACGCCGAGTTCGGTGTTCGGGTCGGCGCCGACGGCGTAGGTGAGGGCGCCCTCGGGGAGGGCTGCGGTGAGGCCTTCGAGCGGGGAGACGATCCGGTCGGGGAAGACGGTGGCGGAGCCGCCGCCGAGGACGCGGGCGTCGCGGGCGGCGGCGCCGATGAGGGCGACGCTGCCGTTCGGCCGCAGCGGGAGGGCGCCCTCGTTGCGGACCAGGACGAAGGAGCGGCGGGCGATCTCGCCGGCCAGGCCGGCGCCGTCGACGGCCTCGGGCAGCTCGGTGACGACCGGCTCGGCACCCTCCAGGATGCCGACGCGGGCGGCGATGCGCAGGACGTTGCGTACGGCCTCGTCGACCTTGGCCTCGGTCACCTCGCCGTCGCGGACGGCCCGGGCGAGGGCCTCGCCGTAGACGGTCTGCGGGCCGGGCATGGCGACGTCCAGGCCGCCCTCGATGGCGGCGACGGTGTCGCGGGCGGCCATCCAGTCGGAGACGTTGTAGCCGTCGAAGCCCCACTCACCGCGCAGGACCTCGTTCACCAGGTGGTGGTGCTCGGTCATCGTCGTGCCGTTGACCGTGTTGTAGGCGGTCATGATGCCCCAGGGGTGGGCGTTTTCGACGATGATCTCGAAGGGCGCCAGGTACAGCTCGCGCAGGGCGCGTTCGCTCACGGTGTTGTTCACCGTGAAGCGCTCGGTCTCGGCGTCGTTGGCGACGAAGTGCTTGACGGTGGTGCCGACGCCGCCCGACTGGACGCCGTTCACATAGCCGGCGCCGATCGTCCCCGTCAGGTACGGGTCCTCGCTGTACGCCTCGAAGTGGCGGCCGCCGAGCGGGGAGCGGTGGAGGTTGACGGTCGGGGCGAGGAGCACATGGACGCCCTTGCGGCGGGCCTCCTGGGCGAGCAGCACCCCTGCCCTGCGGGCGAGCCCGGGGTCCCAGGTGGCGGCCAGGGCGGTGGGCGAGGGCAGCGCGACGGAGGGATCGTCGGCGGTCCAGTGGACGCCTCGGACGCCGATCGGTCCGTCGGACATGACGAGGGACGGCAGGCCGATCTCGGGCAGTGCGGGCAGGGTCCAGGTGTCCTGGCCGGAGAGCAGCCGCGCCTTCGCGTCGAGGTCGAGCCGGGCGAGAGCGGCCTCCACGACCGCCTCACGTGCTGCATCGGCCTGGGTGCGGGTTCCCGCCATCGCGGTGCCTCCTCGGTGAGTCCGTGCACGTCTCCATCCTTCCTCGGCACCTGTGGAGCCCTCGAAACCGCAACCATCAACTGAGGAACCCCCACGGCGGGCAACCACGTCCGCGAGAGCGGCGGCGGTTTGGCCGCAAAGAGGGGAGCGCCGCGCCGAGATCGTGCGGGCGGCCCTGGAAGTGATCGCCGAGCGCGGTTACCGGGGGCCGGCCTGGGCGCGGTCGCGGAGCGGGGCGGGCTCACCCAGCAGGGCCTGCTGCACGTACTTGGGCGCGTTCCGGGACTTCCTCAGGCTGCTGGGCGAGAACGCGACGGATCCGCGCTGACGGCGGCGACGACCTCGACCTCCAGCAGGGCCTCCGGCCGGAACAGCCTCGGCACCTCGAAGGTCATGCTGGTGGGCGGGGTGCCGGTGAGGAACTGCCGCCGCACGGTGCCGTACTCCTGCAGCGTGCCGATGTCGGTGAGGCAGGTGCGGATGTTGATGACGTCCGAGAGGCTCGCCCCGTGGGCCTTGAGCAGCGCGGCGATCGTCTCGAAGATGCCGCGGGTCTGCTCGGCGACGGTGGCGCCCTCGGCGATCTGCCCGGAGAGGAACAACAGGGCGCTGCCGTCGGCGTGTTCGACGCGGGCGACCTGGGAGTAGTACGGGCTCAGGGGCTGGGGTGCGGCGGCCGGGTTGTCGAGGGTGATCTGCATGGCGTCGACGCTAGGTCCGGGCTTGAGATGCGACAAGCGAATGTCCAGCATGGCAGGCATGCCGAATCAGCATGAGTTTCCCGAGCTGTCCACCGTGTGGCTGAGGGCGTTCCTGGAGGTCGCCCGACAGGGCTCGTTCACCGTGGCCGCGCGGACGCTCGGGTGGACCCAGTCGGCGGTGTCCCGTCAGATCTCCTCGCTGGAGGGGGCGTTGGGCGGCGCCCCGCTCTTCGACCGGCTGCCGCGAGGTGTGCGGCTCACCGAGGCCGGGCGGGTTCTCGTGCCGTACGCCGAGGCCGTCACGGAGTCGCTGCACGGGGCCGTGCGGGAGCTGGCCGCGCTGCGTGAAGTGGCCGGCGGGCGGCTGCGGTTCGGGGCCTTCGCCACGGCCGACGCGGGTCTGGTGCCGCAGGCGCTGGCCGCCTTCCGTGCCCGCCACCCACGCGTCCACGTGACCCGCGAGGAGGGCTTCACACCGGTCCTGCTGGACCGGCTCACCGCGGGCCACCTCGATCTGGCGGTCGTCTCGACCACCGGCCGGGCACCGCTGGAGGCGTACGAGGTCCATCACCTCCTCGACGAGTCCCTGTACGTCGCCGTGCCGGCCGCGCACCCCCTGGTGGGCCGGGACGGGCCCGTGCGGCTGGGCCAACTCGCCGACGCCGACTGGATCTCCGGCAGTTCCCGCCCCGAGGGCACCCTTCTCGACGCGGCCCTGCGGCAGGGCTTCAGGCCACGGGTCGCGCACGTCGTCGGGGAGTGGACCGCCAAGCAGGGGTACGTCGCCGCCGGTCTCGGCGTCGCCCTGGTGCCGGCGCTGGCCGCCGGGTCCGTGCGGCCGGACGTCCGGCTGGTGCCGGTGCTCGACGAGGGCGGGCCGGCGCGGGCGGTGTACGCGGCGACGGTGCGGGGGCGGTCGCTGTCGCCGGCCGGGGCGCGGTTCCTGGGGGCGCTGCGGGAGGCGGCGGGGAAGATGGCCCGCACCATGGCGTAGACCACTCCCGCCACGCGATACTTCCGGCGTCCCGCACGACGCACGCTCTGCCACACCCCCCACCGTGACGGAAGGACCGGAACTCCCTTGAATTCCATACGCGTTCGGATCGGCGTCCTCGGCCTCGCCCTGATGGCCGGCCTCTCGGCCCCGACGACCGGGGCGTCCGCCGCCGAGACGGCGCCCACGCCGACCGTCGAGGAACAGCGCCTCGACAAGGCCGTCCCCCAGGAGATCCTGCGGCGCTCCGGATTCGACGCCCTGGCAGCGGACTTCAGCCGCGATCTCGGCACCGCGCGCTCCTACGCCGAGGCCCGTCTCGTCGTCGTACGCGAGGGGGCGCGGCTGTGGCGCAGGGCCGTCGACCGGGCGCAGGGGCGCGGGCCGGCGGGGGGTGATCTGAGCCGGGACGACGATCGGCCGTTGTACTGGGCTCGGTTGTCGATGACGCGGGAGGTTCGTACGTGGGAGCCGGGGTTCGGGTTGAGTGACGGTCAGCGGCGTGCGCTGCTGGACGCGCTGGAGCGCAGCTCGCGGGGGCAGGGTGACATTCGCTACCCGCAGGGTGGGAAGGGGATGAGGAGGGTCCTCGTCACCGGGTTCGACCCCTTCACCCTCGACCGGGACATCCGTATCTCCAACCCGTCCGGGGCCACCGCGCTCGCGCTCGACGGCACGGTGATCGAGACGGCGGACGGGCCGGCGCGGGTGGAGACCGCCGTGTTCCCGGTGCGGTGGCAGGACTTCTCCGGGGGCACCTCCCAGGCTTTCGGCACTGGGGAAGGGACGGTGGAGCGGACGCTGCGGCCGTATCTGAAGCAGGTCGATCTGTTCACGACCGTGAGTCAGGGGCGGGTCGGGAGGTTCGACATCGAGCGGACCAACGGGGCGTGGCGGGGTGGGTTCCCGGACAACGAGAACATCGGGCGGACCGAGACGATCCCTGTCGTGGACCCGGCCTCGCAGCCGCAGTGGACGTCTACGACGCTGCCGTACAGGGAGATCGTCGCCGCGAGCACCGGTCGGTTTCCCGTGTACGACAACACGAGTGTGACGGAGATTCCGGCGGGCGGTGCGGAGGCGGTCGTGCGGCCGGACGGGCCGACGGCGGGGTCCGTCGCGCGGGCCGGGGGTGGGGGGAACTACCTCTCCAACGAGATCGCCTATCGGGCGACGCTGCTGCGGGATCGGCTGGGGCTGCGTGATGTGCTGCCCGGTGGGCATGTGCACACGCCGGTGCTGCAGTTCGGGGCGGGGAACACGGATCCGGCGACGGGGGTGGTGACGGATCCGGAGTTCGTGCGGAACCGGGTGGACATCGTCGCGCAGGTGCGGGCGATTGTGGGGGTGGCCGTGGATGCGGCGTCGACGTCGCGGTCGGGTTCGTAGGCGGTCGGTGTCGGTGCGGGCGTCGGGGTTTCTTCCGCCCCCGCCGCCCCTACCCGTCCCGTCCCCGGGGGCTGCCGCCCCCGGACCCCCGCTTCGGCCCTGAACGGGCCTCGTCCTCAAACGCCGGACGGGCTGAATTTGCCGGGGCGGCGTCGGAAGGTTGCGTCGGCTTTCGCCCCGTCCTCAAACGCCGGACGGGCTGAGATTGCCTGGACCGGCGCTGGGAAGCGAACCCTTTCCCTGCCCGTCCTCGGTCTCCTCCCCCATCAGCTCCCGCGCCATCAGCGTCGCCCCCGCCACCGCCCCCGGCATCAGGAACACCGCGACGAACGGCACCAGGAAGGCCGCGGCGAGGGGCGTGCCGAAGCCCCAGATCAGGGTCTTGCGGGAGCGCAGGAGGGTGAGGCGGTCGCGGAGTTCCACCCGGCGGCGCTGGAGGGCCACGGCCGTGAGTTCCTCGGTGAGGAAGAAGCCCGTGACGACGATGCCGATCATCGGTACGGCCGTCTGGCCGACGACCGGGATGAAGCCCAGGGCGAAGAGCAGCACGCCCCAGACCGCGGCGCGCAGCACGATCCGCAGGCTGTCGCGGCCCGAGATCCACAGCTCGCGCCAGAGCGGCAGGCCGGACTCGGGGGCGGTGCCGTCGGGGGAGACGTCCCGGTCGACCTTCTCGGAGAGGTTCTCGTAGAAGGGCTGGCCGATCAGGAGGGTCACGGCGGTGAACGTGACGACCGACAGGAGCAGGCCCAGGGCGAACAGGACCGCGGTGAGGAGGCCGCGGAACAGGCCCTGCCAGGGGCTCGACCAGTCGTCGGCGAACGGCGTCGACCAGGAGACGAAGTCCTGGCCCCACAGCGCGAGCGCGACCAGGGCGGCCGCGTAGAGCACCAGGGTGATCAGGCCCGGGACCAGCCCGAAACCGTACTGCTTGCCGTGCCGGGCCACCCATCGCTGGCCCTTGAGGAGATATCCGAAACCGGCACCAAGATCGCGCATGGAAGGAACTCTAGTGCGGGGGTGTCACACGGGAGTCACGGTGGTTTTCGGGCCTGGTCACCGTCACCGCCTCACGCGGGGGTGACGGTCACCACCACCCCCTGCTCGGCCGCCGGGCTCACCGCCGCCGACACCCGTACCGCGAACGCCCGCGCCACCCGCCCCGCCTGCGACGCCCCGGCCAGCAGGAGGGGCTGCAGGCGTTCCAGCCCGGCCACCAGGAGCTCCTCCCCGGCGATGAGGACCGGGCGGGCCGCCTTCGTGGTGGCCGCCGCTGCCTCGGTGAGGTCGGCGAGGGGTGGGAGGGTCACGCGGACGACGTTGGCGCCGGCGGCGGCCGCGCGTTCGGCCAGGGCCACCTGGAGCGGCATCAGGGGAGCCAGCGCGGCTGTCAACGCGTCGGCGATGCGGCGCAGTTCGGGGGACGACTCGCGCAGGACCTCGGCCGCGGAGCGCAGCAGCGGGGTCAGGGCGAGCAGCGCGCCCGCCGCCAGGCCGGCCGTGGCAGGCAGCAGGGGCGAGGTCGCCTCGACCAGCTCGCCGAGCGCCGTCGCGAACTCCTCCACCGCCGGTTCCACCGCGTCCAGCACCGGCAGCAGGCTGTCGCCCAGGGCCGTCAGCAGGGCGTGTGCCGGTTCGCTGACCGGGTGGACCGCGAGGGGCGCGCCGCTGGTGCCGAGGCGGGTGAGGGTCTCGACGATGCGGTAGAACGCCTCCTGGGCCTGCGGCGACGCACTCGCCTCGGCCAGTTCGGCGGTGGTCTGCCGCAGTACGCGCAGGACCTCGGCGCCCGAACCGTCTCTGGGGTCGAAGGTGTTGATCGCGATACGGGTGATGTTCCCGGCCGTGTCCAGGAGTTGGCCGGTGATGTCGGTCGTGCTGCGTGCCATGCGCAGTACGTCGTCCCTGCTGGGGAGCGTGGGGATCGTAGCCATGGGCTCTCCTCGCCGTTCAGCCGTTCAGCCGTTCAGCCGTTCAGCCGTTCAGGTCCTCGACTGTTCGGCCGTTCGTCCTGCCGGTGCTGTGCCGGTGCCGTTCAACAGCATGCCCCTGCGGACGTCCCCGCAGGGGCCGTCCGGGGCATCTGTGACGGCAACTCCCCCTTGTTGCCGTTGAGTCGAACGGGTACACCTCGCCGTACCGATCTTTGGAAGCCGGAGGAGGTACGCGTGCGCACCACGAGAACCGTTCCTGCGAGACCCGTCCTGTTCACCACCCTCGCCCTCACCACGGCGGGCTCCCTGCTGCTCACCCCCCAGACCGCCGTCGCCGACCCCCCACACCCCCAGCCCCCGCACCGCGAGGCCGCTCTCGACCGGAACGCGGCGCGGACGCCCACGAGCGCCGCCCAGCGGGCCCTGGCCACCGCCGAGGCCGGATCCGAGGCGATCTCCGACGACAGCCGCGGCTATCCCCGCCGCCAGGTCCTCACCCCCGACCCCGAGAACCCGGCCGACAAGTCGATCAAGCTGGGTCTCACCCCGTACCACGCCGTCGCGCCGAAGCTGAACGCCCTGCAGGCCCTCGGCGACCGGGTGAGCGTCGAGGTCGCGGGCCGGTCGGCCGGCGGGCACCGGCTCTACCTCGTCACCGTCACGGCCCCGGAGAGCGCCCGCCAGGCCCGCGCCCAGGCGCGGATGCGCGAGCTCATCGAGAACGCTCCCGCGCTCGCCGCCAAGTCCCCCGAGATCAGGAAGACCTACAAGGCGCCGGTCTTCGTCAACAACAACATCCACGGCAACGAGTGGGAGGGCACCGACGCCTCCCTCAGGGCCATCGAGCGCCTCGCCACCGCCACGGACGGCCGGACGCGCGACCTGCTCGCCCACAGCCGCCTCTACTTCAACATCACGGCCAACCCGGACGGCCGTATCGCGGGCACGCGCACCAACGCGAACGGCTTCGACATGAACCGGGACTTCGTCACCGCCACGCAGCCCGAGGTGCGGGCGATGCGGCGGATCATGGTCGACAAGCAGCCGGCCGTCATGCTCGACCTGCACGGCTACGTCAACGGCACCCTCATCGAGCCCACCACTCCCCCGCACGGCGAGAACTACGAGTACGACCTGTTCCTGAAGAACACCTACGCCAACGCCCTCGGCATGGAGGCCGCCGTCAACGGCCTCGGCTACACACCCGGGAAGGACGGCGTCGAGCCCGCGCAGATACCGTTCCGCGACCAGCAGGAGGGCTGGGACGACTGGCCGCCGATCTTCACCCCGCAGTACGCGGCCTTCCACGGCACGGTCGCCGCGCACACGGTGGAGATCCCGCTGGCGGTGAACAACGAGGAGTACGACACCCTGCCGACCGCCGAGCTGCGCCGCCGGTCCGCGATCAACGTCGACGTCGCCGGGGCCGCCCTGAGCGCCACCCTCGACTTCGTGCGGGCCAGGCGCGCCTCGCTGGTCGCCGACCAGATCGAGGTCTTCCGGCGGGGTGCGGCGGGCGCCGCGCAGGTGCCGGTGTCCGAGGAGACCGTCCCGGGCGTCCCCGGCATCGGCCCCGAGGACGTGTACACGACCAACTTCCCGCGCGCCTACGTCATCCCGGCCGGCACCGGCACCCAGCGCTCGGCGACCGCCGCCGCCCGCCTCGTCGACCATCTCCTCGCCAATGACGTACGGGTCACCCGCGCGGCCCAGGCCTTCCGGCTCGGCGGGAAGACGTACGCCAAGGGCTCCTACGTCGTCGACATGCGCCAGCCCAAGCGCGGACTCGCGAACGTGCTCCTCGCGGACGGGCGGGACATCAGCGACAGGGTGTCGGCGATGTACGACATCTCGGGCTGGAGCCTCGGCAGGCTGTGGGGCGCGTCCGTCGCGACCCTGCCGGGGGTGCCGTACGGCGTGCTGCGCCCCGTCCGTGCGGCGGCTCCCGTCGCGTACGTCGCCCCGCGCGGCGACCTGCGGCTGCGGCTCGACGACCCGAACGAGATCGCTGCCCTCAACTCCCTGCTCAGGCAAGGGATCTCGGTACGGCGGGCTGCCGACGGCAGTGCGATCGTGCCGGGCTCGGCGCGCCGGCGGGCCGCACAGGCCGCCCGTACGTACGACGTCGCCTTCCACGCGACGAAGCTCTCCGGCACCACCCCGCTGCACCGCACCCGCGTCGCCGCCGCCGTCACCTCGGGCGAGCTGTTCGCGCTGCGGGAGATGAACTTCGAGGTCACGCCGGTCTCGACGGGTGTGCTGAACGCCGGGTTCGACTGGTCGTCGGTGGACGCGCTGTTCGTGTCGAGGGGCCTCGACCACGACGACCTGACCTCCGGCGCCCGTACGGCCCTCGACGCCTTCCTCGACGGACACGGGCTCGTCGGCCGGGGTGCCACCGGTGCCGCGCTCGGCTCGGCGACCGGGCTGCTGGCCGCGAAGCCGGTCGAGGGCAACGGGGACGCCAACGGCGTGGTGCGGGTCGTGAACTCCCGTAGCACCCTGATGTCCGGCGCCCCGGACCACGGCTTCGTGTACGCACCCGTGTGGTTCACGGACCTCGGACCAGAGGTCCGGGTGGAGCAGTCGTACGCGACCGGGAACCCGCTCGTCTCCGGGCACTGGCGGGAGTCGGAGGACGGCTCCGGCGGCCCGTCGGACGCGGCGGGACGGGCCTCGGTGATCAGCGGCCCGCACGCGGTGCTCTTCGGTACCGAACCACTCTTCCGGGACCACCCGAAGGGGGAATTCGCGCAGGTGGCGCGGGCATTGTTCAGCATGGCACCCGTAAGCGGCTCAGACTGAGGAGAGCGGATGACGCAAGGGATCCACGGCACCGTCGCGGACGGTTTCGAGGCGGTGCGCGAGGAGTTCGCCTCGTTCGTGGCGGGGGAACTCCCCGACCACGAGGGTCAGTTGTGCGCCTACGTGCACGGCCGCAAGGTCGTCGACCTGTGGACCGGTGACGGCTGCGAGGCCGACTCCCTCTACGGCGTGTTCTCGTCCACCAAGGGTGCCGCGCACCTCGTGGTCGCGCTCCTCGTGCAGGAGGGCACGCTGGAGCTGGACCGCAAGGTGACGTACTACTGGCCCGAGTTCGGGGCGGAGGGCAAGGGCGGCCTGACGCTGCGCGACCTGCTCGCGCACCGTGCGGGGCTGGTCGGCATCGACGCCGGGTTCACCGAGGACGAGCTGGCCGACGACCAGGCCATCGCCGAACGGCTCGCGGACCAGCGGCCGTTCTGGCGCCCCGGCACGGCCTTCGGCTACCACGCGCTCGTCATCGGCGCGCTCACCGGGGAGGTCGTACGCCGGGCCACGGGCCGCACGCTCCAGGAGGTGTACGAGGAGCGGGTACGGGCGCCGTACGGCCTCGACTTCCACATGGGCCTGCCCGAGGACCTGGAGCCCCGCTTCCGCTCCGTGCGGCCGATGGCCCCGACACCGGAGCAGCAGGCCGTGCTGGACGCGACGCCGACGGGTCCGCACACACTGGCGTCGATCGCGTTCAACGCCCATGTGCCGAATCCGGGCGAGCTGGTGGACTACCCCAACTCCCGCGCGGTGCGCGCGAAGGGGCCCGCGTCGGCGGGCGGGGTCGCGGCGGCGCGCGGGCTGGCCGGCATGTACGCGGCGGCGATCAGCGAGGTGGACGGCCGCCCGCCGCTGCTGAAGCCGGACACCGTCGCCGAAGTCGGCCAGATCCACTCGACCGGCTACGACCTGGTGGCCCGCGCGCACAGGTCCTTCGGCCTCGGCTTCCAGGCGGTCGCCGACTACCTGTACCCGTTCCTGGGCGCCGGCACCTTCGGCCACAGCGGAGCAGGCGGCTCCCAGGCCTTCGCCGACCCCCGCAGCGGCCTGGCCTACGGCTACACCCGCCGCCGCTGCGCCTACTCGGGAGGAGCGGCACCGGAGAACGAACGGCTGGTGAGGGCGGTACATCGGGCAGCGCTGGCGAGCTGAACACAGTGCAGGCCCGGGGCCCGGGCTGCGGGTGAACAAGAGCCGAGAGCAAGTGCCCACCAACCTCGCTGGTCCGACGACACCGGCCGTGAGGGAGCCGTAGGGGCGCGCCGGTGTCGAGAGGGCTGGGGGTCCCCCCTCTGGGGGAGCGCGGAGGCGCGAAGCGCTGAGCACGATCGCCCTCTCGACACCGGCACAGGGCGCCCCGTAGGCGACCGAGCCATCAAGGGCAGAGGCCGCACCCCACGTCCAGGGGTGCGGCCTCTGCTGTGTGCAACGAGCGGTGTCAGATCAGCGTCACGCTGATATTGCCGCGCGTCGCCTTCGAGTACGGGCAGACCTGGTGGGCCTTCTCAAGAAGATCCCGTGCGGTCTGCGCGTCCACGTTCGGGATCTCCGCGGAGATCTCGACGATGATCCCGAACCCGTCGTCGTTCTTGCCGATGCCGACCTTCGCGGTCACCGTCGAGCCGGAGATGTCGGCCTTTTCCTGACGGGCGACGACGCCCAGGGCGCCCTGGAAGCAGGCGCTGTAGCCGGCGGCGAACAGCTGCTCGGGGTTGGTGCCGGCGCCGCTGCCGCCCATTTCCTTGGGCGGGTTCACCACGACGTCGAGCTTGCCGTCGTCGGTGGCGACCCGGCCGTCGCGGCCGTTGTCCGCGGTGGCGACTGCGGTGTAGAGGACGTCGGTCTGCTGGATGGACATGCGGTGTCTTCTCCTCCTCGTTCCGCCGCGACTCGCGCCCACGATCGACGACGGTTTCGGAAAGAAGTTACCGCATACCGGAAAGCCGTAGAAGACGACCGATGATGTCAGAGCCGCGTCAGAGCTTGACGATCATCTTCCCGGTGTTGTCACCGCGCAGAACCCCGAGGAACGCCTCCAGGTTGTTCTCGATGCCCTCGACGACCGTCTCGCGGTACTTGAGCTGCCCCGAGGCGACCCACGGGCCGACTTCCTGGACGAACTGGGGCTGCAGGTCGTAGTGGTCGCCGACCAGGAGGCCCTCGATGCGGCCGCGGGTCGCGATGAGGCGGGCGAGATTCCTCGGGCCGGGGGCGGGCTCGGTGTTGTTGTAGACCGAGATCATGCCGCAGACGGCGATCCGGCCGTGGAGATTGAGCTGCCCTACGGCGGCCTCGAGGTGGTCGCCGCCGACGTTGTCGAAGTAGACGTCGACGCCGTCAGGGGCGGCCTCGCGCAGCTGCTCACTCACCGACCCGTTCTTGTAGTTGAACGCGGCGTCGAATCCGTACTCCTCCACCAGGAGCTTGACCTTCTCGTCGGACCCGGCGGAGCCGATGACCCGGGAGGCACCCTTGAGCTTGGCGATCTGGCCGACCTGACTGCCCACGGCACCCGCGGCGCCGGAGACGAAGACGGAGTCGCCCTCCTTGAAGGACGCGGTACGCAGGAGGCCGGCGTAGGCGGTGAGGCCGGTCATGCCGAGGACGCCGAGGTACGTGGAGAGCGGCGCCGCCTTCGGGTCCACCTTCACGGCGGTCTTGGCGTCCACCGCGGCGAACTCGCGCCAGCCGAAGAAGTGCAGGACGTGGTCGCCGACGGCGATGCCCTCGGCGTTGGACTCGATGACCTCACCCACGGCGCCGCCCTGCATGACCTTGCCGAGCTCGAAGGGGGCGACGTAGGACTTGGCGTCCGACATGCGGCCGCGCATGTACGGGTCGACGGAGAGGTACTTGTTCCGGACGAGCACCTGGCCCTCGCCGGGCGTCGGCATCTCGGCCTCGACCAGGGCGAAGTCCTCGTCCTTGGGCCAGCCGACGGGGCGGGAGAGGAGGTGCCATTCGCGGTTGCTCATGGGGGGTGCGCCTTTCCGGTTCACGCTTCGCGGCGTGGTTTTTACTTCAGTACCTGAAACAACCATGCTCCTGAATATTTCAGAATGTCAAGTAACGGGGTTACCCTGAGAGCATGGCCACTCCAGAGAAGACCCACCGCCCCGACGAGCTGACCCTCGAAGTCGTCGACCTCATCGGCGCGGTCGTGGCCCGCTACCACGAGGAGTACGACGAGGCCGCCGCCGAGCACGCCCTGACCGGCGCGCAGGCGCGGCTGCTGAGCCTGCTGTCGCTGGAGCCGCTGCCGATGCGGAAGCTGGCGCAGAAGCTGCGGTGCGAGCCGTCGAACGTGACCGGGATCGTGGACCGGCTGGAGTCCCGGGGCCTGGTGGAGCGCCGCCCGGACCCGGCGGACCGGCGGGTGAAGCTCGCCGCGGCCACCCAGGAGGGCCGCCGGGTGGCGCGCAGTCTGCGTGATTCCCTGCGCTTCGCCAGGGAGCCCCTCGCCGGGCTCTCCGAGGCGGAGCGGCAGGCGTTGCGGGATCTGCTGCGGCGGATGCTGGGTGTGGACGCGGGTCCTGTCTGACACAGGCTCCCCAGGGGCTGAAGCGTCACTTGCGGGCTTCCTGGTCCGAGGCGAGGATCGGAGCGTGGGTGTGCAGTGTTCACCCCGGGGCGGTGTCGATGTGCGGCTACCGCCGCGCGGCCCCGGGACCCCCACTCTCGGGCATCCATGAGGTCTGTGATGGGCGTGATGTCGCACTCCGTAGGAGGAGAGGGCCACCGCGATCCCAGCATGACGGCGGTGGCTCCGAACGGCGATCCGGTGCTCGCCGCACGGCTCACCGTGCCGGCCGTCCCTGGGACCTTCGTGCGCAGACAACGGCTCGTCGAGCAGCTGATCGAGGGCGCACGCACTCCGCTGACGCTGGTCAACGGCCCCGCGGGGGCGGGCAAGACGCTGCTGGTGGCCGACTGGATCGCGGCCTGTGAGCCGGGGGACGTCGCCTGGCTGACCGTGGAGCCGGAGGACAGCGCGCCCGGCGTCTTCTGGGCGTACGTCCTGCACGCCTTCCGGCACCACGGGATCGCCCTGCCCGAGTCCATCGGCAGCCCGGCCCGCCCCGGCGAGGTGGACCACTCGCTGCTGGCCCGGCTCGCGGCCTGGCTGAACGGGCGGGACTCCCGCGTGGTCCTCGTCCTGGACGAGTTCGACCGGGTGGCCGGCTGCGCCGAGGTGGCCGACGGGCTCCAGTTCGTGCTGCGGCACGCCGGTGCGGGACTGCGCCTGGTGGTCATCAGCCGTACGGAGCCGCTGCTGCCGCTGTACCGCTACCGGGCCGCCGGTGAACTCGTCGACATCCGCGCCGACGACCTGGCCTTCCGCGCCGAGGAGACGGCCGCCCTGGTCGACCGGCACGGGCTGCCGCTGTCCGCCGAGGCCGCGCGGGTGCTGACCGAACGCACCGGGGGCTGGGCGGCGGGGCTGCGGCTGTGCACCCTGGCCGCGCAGCGGGCCGGTGACCCCGAGAGCTTCCTGAAGGAGTTCGAGCCCGGGCACAGCACGGTGGCCGACTTCCTGCTGGGCGAGGTGCTGCGCGCCCACCCCGCCGAGACTCAGGACCTGCTGCTGCGCACCAGCATCCTGGAGGAGACCCACCCCGATCTGGCCAACGCCCTCACCGGGCGGGACGACGCGGAGCCGATCCTGGAGGAGCTGCAGCGGGCGAACGCGTTCGTCGAGCCCATCGGGCACTCGTGGTACCGGCTGCACCCGCTCTTCGCCGAGATCCTGCGCGTGCACCTGGGCGTGCGCCACCCGGGCCTGGAGCCCGAGCTGCACCGCACGGCCGCCAGGTGGCTGATCCGGGCGGGTCTGCTCGACGAGGCCCTGCCGCACGCGGCGGACGCGGGTGACTGGGAGCTGGCCGCCGCCGAGTTCATCGACCGCCTCGCGATCGGCCGGCTGCTGACGGGGCTGGCCGCCGAGCGGCTGGACGGCCTGTTCGCCAGGATGGCGCCGGAGGTGTCCGGGCCCGCCCCCGACCTGGTGCGCGCGGCGCGCGAGCTGGCCCACCACGACGTCGACCGGGGGGTGGCCTATCTGCGGCGGGCTGAGGAGAACCTGCCGGGCGGGGACGGCGGCGACGCGGCGGCGGTGCGGTTGAGCTGTGCGGTGCTGCGGGTGCTGGCCGCCCGGGTGGCGGGCTCGGCGGACATGGCCGAGTCGGCGGCGCGGGCCGTCGCGCAGGAGGAGCGCTCGCTGCCCGCCGACCGGCTGGAGCAGTCTCCGGAGCTGACGGCCCTCATGCTCACCGACCTCGGCTCGGCCCAACTGTGGGCGGGCCGCTTCGATGCCGCCCGCTCGACGCTGTCCGACGCCGTCCGGGCCGCCCAGGGTCCCGCGACGGCCCTCCCCCGGCACGAGGCGCTGAGCCGGCTCGCGCTGATCGACTTCCTGGACGGCCGCCCCGGCCGGGCCGAGTCGCACGCCCGGGACGCGATCGCCGAGGCGGAGCACTCGGGGCTGCCGGTGTCCGACCGGACCGGGGTGGCCCAGCTGGTGCTGGCCGCCGTGGCGATCGACCGGGACGACCTGACGGCCGCGAGGGACCATCTCGACCGGGCGGCGGCCACCTCCGCCGCCTCCCGCGATCCGATCGTGGCCGTGGAGCTGGCGATCCTGCGGTCCCGGCTGCTCTCCGCGCGAGGGGACTCCCGGGCGGCGCTGCGGGCCCTCGACGACATGGCGCGCCGGCCTCTGGTCTCCGCGGAGCCCTCCCCATGGGTGAGCGACCGCATCGCCATGGCCATGGCCGCGGCGCTGCTGGCCGACGGCGATCCGCGGGCCGCGGTGAAGGTCTTCGAGGAGCAGCCGGCGCACGGCCCGGAGAGCCTGGTGGCCGAGGCGCGGGCGCGGGCTGCCGCGGGTGAGAGCGAAGAGGCGCTGCGGATCCTCGACGCCCTCCCCGACCACAGCAGCCGGGGACCGGTCATCGACATGTGGGTCCTGCTGACCCGCGCACAGGCAGTCGACGCGCTCGGCGACTCCGCCGCCGCCGAGAGCCTCCTGCTCAAGGCCCTCGCGGCCGCCCGCCCGCATCACCTGCGACGGCCGTTCCTGGAGGCGGGGCCGTGGGTCAGACGGCTGCTGCTGCACCGGCCCGTGCTCGCCCGGGAGCACGCCTGGCTGACCGGCGCCCTCTCGCGGCCGCCTCTCGACGCGCGACCGTGGGAGGACTCGCCGAGCCCTCGCCCGGAGCCGCTCAGCGCGCGGGAGCGGGACGTCCTGGAGCGGCTGGCCCAGCTCATGTCCACCGAGGAGATCGCCGCCGATCTGCATCTGTCGGTCAACACGGTGAAGACCCACCTCAAGAGCATCTACCGCAAGCTCGCCGCCACCCGGCGCGGCGAGGCGGTCCGCCGGGCCCGCGAACTCGGGCTGCTCTGAGCCGCGTCCGCGCTGACCTGGGCTCGCAACCCGCCGGCGGAACCGGGGCTGTCACCTCGCGAGGGTGATGCCACCGGTCCCCCGGCCCCGCAGCATGGGGACATGCTCTACGAGATCCGCATCGACGGGCAGATGTCGAACGAGCTGACCACGGCGTTCCCCGAGTTGGACAGCTTCGTCGTCCCTCGTCAGACCCTGCTGTACGGCCAGGTCAACGACGAGGCGCATCTGTACGGCCTGTTGATTCGGTTCCAGTCCCTGGGCCTGCATGTGGTGGAGTTCCGTCAGCTTCCGGAGTGACGCTCGCCGCAGTGACGCTCGCCGGAGTGACGCTCAGCCCGCGAGCACCTTCGCCTTGGCCCGCTCGTACTCGGCGTCGGTGATGTCGCCGTGGTCGTGCAGCCCGGCGAGTTTGGTCAGTTCGTCCGCGTGGGTGGGCCCGGTCGACGGGGCCTCGGCGGCCGCTTCCTGGACGTAGGAGCGGAACTCCTCCTCCTGCCGCCGCATCTGGCGCACGTCGCGTTCGCCCATGCCGCGGCCGCGGGCGATCAGGTAGACGAAGACGCCGAGGAACGGCAGCACACAGACGAAGACCGTCCAGCCCGCCTTGCCCCATCCGCCCATGCTGTCGTCCCGGAAGATGTCGCCGAAGATCCGGAACAGCATCACGAACCACAGAACCCACAGGAAGAACCAGAGCATCGTCAGGAACGCGTTGAGCAGCGGATAGTCGTCCACTGTTTCCTCCACATGCCGGCCGCCGTGACGCCACGGCGGTGCTCGGAGCCTGATGAGTCCACGCTGCGCCCGCCGGGCGGGGAGGGCATCACCCGGAACGGGTGGGGTGTTCGCGGGGTGCCGCCGGGGCCGGGGCCGCGCTCAGGCGAGGATCAGCACGATGAAGAGCACGCAGACCACGATGTTGATCAGCCAGCTGTGGGTGTCCATCCAGTCCCGTACGTGCGGCATGGCGGCGGTCGCCCTGTGGTGGAACGCCAGCAGGAACAGCAGCGGGAGCGCGGCGATGAGCACGGTCGCCCCGATGAACGGCAGCGCCTCGGCGAAGTTCGCGTCCGCCTGGGACAGGTTCGTGCCCACCGTCAGCATGACGATGATGTCCGACGGCATCAGCAGGATGACGAGCAGCCCGACCTTGAGGGCCTTCCTGGCATCCGCCGACATGAGCGCGCCCAGCCATTTCGGTGGCTGGACGGTCTCCCGCCGGACCCAGTTCTTGATCGCGCCCGCCGCGAGGAGGCCGACCAGCACGTACTGGATGATGTTGCCGCTCGACCCGGCGTCGTCGGGATCACCCAGGTCCAGCAGTGAGGCCAGACCCATCGTGATCGCGGTGCCGACGGTGGTGGCGACGGCGACGCCGGTGAGGAAGCCGAGCGACACGCGTACTGCTCGCGGGGTCGTGACGAAGATGATGGCCGACATGATCTGCGGGCCGAGCATCATGGTCACGGCCAGGGGCAGGACGTTCAGTCCGTTCACGGCGGCACCCGCGTCAGGACGTCAGGACCTTGGACTTGGCCTGTTCGTACTCGCTGTCGGAGATGGCGCCCTTGTCGTGCAGGGCGGCCAGCTTGCCCAGTTCGTCCGCCTTGGCGCCCGGCGGCTTCGCGGCCGGTGCGGCGGCCTCCTGGACGTAGGCGCGGAACGCCCGCTCACGGTCGCGGGCCTGGCGCAGCTCGCGCTCGCCCATGCCGCGCCCGCGGGCGATCAGATAGACGAAGACGCCGAGGAACGGCAGCACGCACACCATCAGCGTCCAGCCCGCCTTCCCCCAGCCGCTGAGCGTGTCGTCACGGAAGATGTCCACGACCACACGGACCAGCAGCATGATCCACATGACCCACAGGAAGAACCACAGCATCGTGAGGAAGACGTCGAGCAGGGGGTAGTCCATGGTCGCCTCCGCCGGCCGACTGCCGCGCCCACGGCGCGGCTCGTGGAGTCCCGAGGCCTTCACCGTGCGCCGGGCCGTTCCGTCCGGCATCACCCCTCACGGGTGGCCCGCGCCATCTCGACCCGGCCGCCGGCCGCCAGCAGCGCCAGGACCGCCAGGACGGCGAGCAGGACGAGCGCGAACACCAGGACCGTGACCGTGGTGGGGCGGTTCCAGACCGCGAAGACGAAGGCCAGGACCGCCAGGGCCGACAGGGCGATCGAGCGTCGGTGGGTCTGTGCCCACACGCCCGCCCGTCCGGCCCGGACCTCGTGCCCGTCGGCCCAGACGGCGACCTTGTCCGCGGTGCGGTCACAGCCGCGGCGGATCGCCACCGGGAGCCGGCCGGGGCCGACCAGATAGGCGCCGAGGGCGACCACGACGCCGAGCACGATCGCCGTGACCAGGGCGTACTTGAGGAAGCGCAGCAGCGTGTCGAAGACGGCCGCCGCGGCCGCGTCCGATTGTACGGCGGCCGGGAGATGGTCCAGGTAGAAGCGGCGTACGAGGACCAGGGCGATGACCACCAGCAGACAGGCGAAGGCCGCGCCCAGCGCGGTGCGGATCAGTACGCGCCGCCGCCGGCGGGCCAGCAGCACGCCGGCCACGCCGATCAGGACGGTCAGGACGGGCAGCCAGTAGCCGACCTCGTCCAGCAGATGGGCGCCGTCGCGGATCTTCTCCAGCTCCTCGGACTGGAACAGCACCAGCTGCTTGTCGACGTCGGGGATCTTCGCCGCGGGCGACAGTCCCGCGTCGACGAGCTCCTTCTTCACCTGCTCGACGAGCGTGCCGACGTCGAGGGTGACCGTGCCGCCCGCGACGCCGACGGCGCCCCGGCCCTCACCGGTGAGGGCGTGCACGACGGCGTTGTGGGCCCGTTCGTTGGCGTTGGTCCACACGGTGGCGAAGGCGTCGCCGTGCACGATCCGCGTGACGACCCTGTTCACCGCGCCGTCCACGGCCGAGTCGATCTGCGGCCCGAGCCCCCGTACGGCGGCGGTGGCCCGGGGCGGCAGCCCCTGGGAGCTCAGCCAGCCGGCGAGTTCCGCGGCGGCCTGGTCGCCGTCGATACGGACGTCCACGGCCTCCGAGATCCGGTGGACGGCCGCGTCCTGGATGGCCGGCTCGGTGGCCAGCGGGGCCACCGTGTCCACGTACCGGTCGGTGTCGAGCGCGATGTCGTGCACCCACACCGTGATCAGTGCGACCGGCACGAGGACACAGGTGACCACGATCAGCACCGCGGAGGCCGTGGCCCGGGCGATGCGGCCGGGCGCGGAGGGCTTGTGCGCGGCGCTCATGCGGACTCCAGGTCAGCTAGGGGCCCCCTCCTCCCCTCCATTGCGTCCGCGCACCGCCGTAAGGGCACGTCGAGCGGGCCCATACGGGCGAGCGGCCCTCGGCTAAACGAGTGGGTCCTTCTTCACCACGCACAGCGCCCAGATGATGAACGCGTACAGCGCGATCAGCGTCAGCGACCAGACCGGGTAGTACGGGATGGACAGGAAGTTGGCGATGAGCAGCAGTGCCGCGATGCCGATACCGACGACCCTCGCCCACGTCTTCGCCGCGAACAGGCCGAAGCTCACGACCACGGCGATCGCCCCGAACAGCAGCTGGATCCAGCCCCAGCTGGTCAGGTCGAACTTGAAGACGTAGTTGGGCGTGGAGACGTAGACGTCGTCCTCGGCGATCGCCATGATCCCCCGGAAGACGTCGAGGATCCCGGCGATGAACAGCATCACTCCGGCGAACAGCGTCAGGCCGGTGGCGGCTGCCCGCGCCCCCTCTCGATGCTGGGGACGAGCGCTGGTGGCCATGGCCGGCCTCCTTTCCTCACCGGGCTGCGGTTGCGCAGCCGTACACCATCGAGCTTGATCCCCGAGGGCCGCGCCCGTCGTCACCCCCGGAGGGTGAGGTCGCGCCGACCGCCTTGCTGCTGCCATGGAGCACGGGGACCTGGGGCCCCAGGGTCCGAGGAGGTCGGCGCGATGAGCGATGGTGCCTGGGCCGGGCTGGCGGTGGCGGGTGTCACCGCCGCCTACGCCCTCGGATCGCGCCGGCTGTCGGCCACGCCGGTCACCTCGGCGATCGTGTTCACGGGGAGCGGTGTCCTGATCGGTCCCGCCCTCCTCGACGTCGTCGACATCGAGCACTACGCCGCGCCGGTCACGGCGCTGATGGAGGCCGCCCTGACGCTGGTCCTGTTCACCGATGCCATGGCCGTACGGCGTCATGACCTGGTCTCGGGCGGTTTCCTGCCCGGTCGGCTGCTCGGTATCGGCCTCCCGCTGTGCATCGCCGCGGGCTGGCTGCTGGCGTGGCCGCTGCTGCCCGGGCTGACCGTGTGGGAGCTGGCCCTGGTGGGTGCGATCCTCGCACCGACCGACGCCGCCGTGGGCAAATCCGCCATGTCCGACCCTGCCGTGCCGCCGCTCGTCCGCCATGGTCTCAACGCGGAGAGCGGTCTGAACGACGGCCTGATACTGCCGTTCTTCGTCGTCTTCGCCGCCGGAGTCCCCGGCACGTCGTACGCGCAGGAAGGCGTCGCGGGCACCTTCTGGCGCTCTCTGCTGCTCAGCACCGCCCTGGGCCTGCTCGCCGGCGACGTCGGCGGGCGGCTGCTGCGGGCGGCCCGGGCGCGCGGCTGGGTCGCCCGGGACTGGGGGCAGGTGTACGTGCTCGGCATCGCCGTGGCGTCGTACGAACTGGCCGTCCTCACCGAGGGCAGCGGCTTCATCGCGGCCTGGGTCGCCGGGTTCGCCTTCGGACACGCAGCGCGCCGCCACCGCACCTCCGGCAGGCCGCAGGGCCCGGACCGCACGCCCGAGTTCGCCGAGAACCTGGGCGCGCTGCTGGCGTCGATCAGCCTGATGGTCTTCGGAGCGGTGCTGCTCGGCCCGGCGCTGCAGCACCTGACCTGGGAGATCGTCCTGTACGCCGCGCTCAGCCTGACGGTCGTACGGATGGTCCCCGTGGCCGTAGCCCTGGCCGGGAGCGGGCTGCGGTGGCCGACGGTCGCGTACATCGGCTGGTTCGGACCACGCGGCCTCGCCTCGATCGTCCTGGGGCTGCTCGTGGTCGAGGAGCACGTACCGGGAACCGAGACCCTGGGCCGCGCGGTCGCCGTCACCGTCGCCCTCAGCATCCTGCTCCAGGGCATCTCGGCAGTGGCACTCGCCCAGCGGTACGGCCGCTGGTACGCACACGCCTCCGCCGCAGCCGGTGAACGCGGGCTGCGGGAGGGGACGTCCGTGCCGGAAGGGACCCGCGTCCCGCCCTCGGGCCGGTCCGTGCGGTGACGGGCGCGCACGGCCGGGGCGGTCTCGCGGGGGTACGACGGCTGGTACGCGTGGGGCGGCGACGGCGGGCGCGGGCTGCGGAAGGGCGTAGGCACGGGCTGCGGAAGAGTGCAGGCACGGGCTGCGGGAGGGCGTATCCGTGTCCTGTGCCCCGGACGAAACCCGCGTCACACCATCAGACCGGCCCGCGCGGTGACAGCCCGCACAGCCGTGGCACCCGTGCGGCGGTACGACGGCTGTTGGGCGCGGGCCGCCTGGCGGCGGGCGCGGGCTGCGGAAGGGCATGGGCACGGGCTGGGGGAAGGCGTACCCGTGTCCTGTGCCCCGGACGGGAGCCCCGTCACGCCGTCAGGTCGGTCCGGGCGGTGACGCGGCCCTCGGACACCGCGTCGGTCAGTGCCTGGTGGTCGCGTTCGTTCTGGTCGGCGTATGCCTGGGCGAAGTCCACCAGGGCGCGGTCGAAGGTGTCGCCGCGGCCGAGGTAGGCGGCGATGGCGATCGGGTCGCCCGAGCGGGCGTGTGCGCGGGCCAGGGAGGCGCCGCAGAGGCGGGCGAACAGGCCCAGGGTGGTGGGGTCCATGGTCTCGGGGCGGGCGATGCCCTTCCAGTCGCGCAACTGCCGTACGTAGAAGTCGCGTTCGCGGCCGTCGATGCCCGTGGCGTGCTTCCAGCCGAGGAAGATGTCGCTGGCGGCCTGCATGAGCCGTTGCCCGGCCACCACCCGCTCACCCTGGTTGTCGAACTCGCTGGCGCCGCAATAGGGGGCGAGGACCGAGTCGCCCGCCTCCTTGGCCTGCAGCAGGAGCGGGTCCTCGCCGTCGCGGCCGATCAGCAGCACGATCCAGCAACGGGTGCCGACGCTGCCGACCCCGACGACCTTGCGCGCCATGTCGGCCACGTGGAAGCGGTTCAGCAGGTGCCGCCGCTCCGAGGTCAGGGTGTCGGCGTAGCCGGAGATCAGTTCCCGCAGGGTCTGTGCCAGACCCTCGCCCTCCGTGCCGGGCAGCAGCTCCGTGAGGGGGGTGATCAAGGGGGGATCCGAGATGATCCGGTGCTCGCCGTCCACCACTTGGGTCAGCTTCGCGGCCGCCTGGAGACTCGTCCGGGCCCGGGCTTTCGCCGATGCCCGCACGGCCCGCTTCTCGTCCCCCTTGCCCAGCGGTTCGGGCAGCAGCTCCGCGATCTGGTCGAAGTCGTCCCGTGCGTACCAGACGTCGAGGGTGCGCTGTCCGGCGAACTCCCACATCCGCTCCCGGTAGGACGCGACGGCGGCGCGCACCAGGGTGTCGCACCGCTTCGCCGGGAACCCGTTGGCCCGGCCGGCGATCACCAGGCTCGCGGCGAGCCGTTTGACGTCCCACTCGAAGGGGCCGGGAAGGGTCTCGTCGAAGTCGTTGATGTCGAAGACGAGATGGCGTTCGGGTGAGGCGAGGAGCCGGAAGTTCAGCAAGTGCGCGTCGCCGCACAGCTGGGCGTACAGCCCGGTGTGCGCACTGGCGCCGAGGTCGGACGCCATGATCGCCGCGGCTCCCCGGTAGAAGCGGAACGGCGATTCGAGCATCCGGCCGTACCGGACGGGGACCAGCTCGGACACGCGGGTGGCGGACTGCCGCTCGATGACGTCGACGGGGTCCGGCCGTTTCTCGTCGGGCCCGTAGGCGGCGTGGGCGGAGCGGGGCACCCGCGCGCGTGCCTCCTTGCCGAGTGCCGCACGGTCGGACGGGGAGAGTGCGCCGTCGTGCGTCAGGGAGAGCGGACCGTCGTGCATCGTGGCCATGACCTGACCTCCTCTGTCCGCATGCTCACCGCCCGGCGCCCCCGGCGGGATCACCCGGAACAGGTGATGTGTGGCCGGGTCACCGGCAGTGGGATGCCTATGTGGGCGGTAGAAAGCCCGCTCGGACGTCCGGCACGCCCGATCGTCCCCGTCCGGCGGCTCAGCGGTGGGCGGCACGCCTGGCCCTGCTGGTCGCGGCCGCCGCGATCGCCCTGCTGCTGGCGGCCACCGGGGTCAGGAGCCTGACGCTGCTGGTCGTCGGCCTGGCGGGGCTCGCCGCCACCGCGGCCGCGCTGTGGTGGGCCCTCTCCCGGCACGGCCTGGCCCGGGCGCTCGCCGCCGCACTCGCCGCGCTGCTGCCGATCGTGGTGCTGTTGCGCCTCGCGGCGGCGGGCCTGCTGTGGGCCGTACTGGCGACCCTGGCGCTGTGGGCCGTGGCAATGCTGATCGGACGGTCCGCCCTGCGCACGGACTCCGGCCGGACGCACCCCCGGCAGCACACCACCCCACCGCCCGCAGCACCGTTCCTCATCATGAACCCGCGCTCAGGGGGCGGAAAGGTCGGCAGATTCGACCTGGTGGCCAAGGCGCGGGCCCTGGGCGCCGAGGTCGCCGTACTCGATCCGGCTCACCCGCAGGACGTCGCCGAACTGGCCCGGCAGGCCGTGGCGCGGGGCGCGGACCTGCTGGGGGTCGCCGGCGGGGACGGCACCCAGGCGCTGGTGGCGGGGGTGGCGGCTCGGCACGGTCTGCCGTTCGTGGTGATCTCCGCCGGCACCCGCAACCACTTCGCCATGGACCTCGGCCTCGACCGCGGCGACCCGTCGACCTGCCTGGACGCCCTCACCGACGGGGTCGAACTCCATATCGACCTGGGCCTCATCGGTGAGCGCGTCTTCGTGAACAACGCGTCCTTCGGCGTGTACGCGGCGGTCGTGCAGAGCCCCGCCTACCGCGACGACAAGGTGAACACCATCCTCCGGGAGCTCCCGGACCTGCTGACCCATCAGGTCGGGCCGCGGCTGACCGTCCACGCGGGCGACGTCGTCGTCGACGCTCCCCAAGGGGTCCTGATCAGCAACAACCCCTATCAGCTGGGCGACGCCGCCGGCCTCGGCCGACGCCCGCGGCTGGACTCCGGTGTCCTCGGCGTCCTCGGCATCAAGGTCGACAACGCCGCCCAGGCGGCCGGACTGCTGCGGGGCCAACAGGCGCGCGGCCTCACCCTGCTGACCGAGACCGAGGTGGTGGTCGGCTCCGACGCCCCCGAGATCCCGGTCGGCGTCGACGGCGAGGCGCTCCTGCTGCGCACACCGGTCACCTGCCGCGTCGCGCCCGGCGCCCTGCGCGTGCGGGTGCCGCGCGAGCGGCCGGGAGTGCCCGGGGCGCGGCCGCGGATGGACTGGCGGGCCCTGGGCCGGCTGGCGTTCCCGCGTGCCCTTCCCTCAGCCGGCCGCACCCACTGAGACTCGCGAAGGCGAACGGTTTACGTGCACCACCACAGGAACCGGTCGCAGGTCTCCGACGGCGTCGGGTCCGGGGTCGGGTCCGCCGTGGTCGGGTCCGCCGTCGGCGCCTGGGTCTCCGGATCGGACGTGGGAGCGGGTGCCGAGGTGGACGTACCGGAACCGCCGCTGCCCGTGGTCGCCGACTGGCCGTCCTTGTCGGGGGTCTTGTCCTCGTCGTCCTTCTTCTTGTCCTCGTCCTTCGGCGACTTCGAAGCCGAGGGGGACGAGGACGGCCCCGGGGACGGTGAGCCGTCCGTACGTGTCGTCCCGTCCGTCGCGTCCGGGGACGCGGACACCTCCTCCGACGCCGCGCCCTCGGCGGACTCGTCCCCGGCCGCCGCCGGCTTCGGGCTGCTGCCGGGGGCGTCCATGCCGAGCTCGGCGAGGCTCAGACCGCCCGCGGCCAGGACGAACCCGGCGGCGACCAGCAGGGCCCGGCGACGGCGGCGCCGATGCGCGGCGGCCTTGCGGTCGCGACGGCTCACACCGCCCGCGGACTCGTCGTCGTCCCAGTCGTCGTCATCGCGGTCGTCATCGCGGTCGTCGGCACGCACGTCGTCGCGCCCACGCGGGCCGTCGCCCTGGTCGTCGTGGGCGTCGTCGTGGCTGTCGTGGGCGTCGTGGGCGTCCTCGGAGTCCCCGTACTCCCCCTCAGGGGCGGCGAACTCATCCCGGTACAGGGCACCGCCGTAGTCACCGCCGCCGTACGCACCGCCGCCGTACTCGCCACCGCCGTACGCACCGCCGCCGTACGCGGCACCCCCGTACTGCCCGTCGTACTGCCCCGCGTACGTCTGGGCGGGCATCTGCTGGGTCATGGGCGGCATCTGCGGATACGCGTCCCCCGCGCCCGCGTGCACGCGGAGCTGTTCGACCGTGGCGCCACAGCCGGGGCAGGCGAGGGCGCCATTCAGGTGCCGTCGGCACGGGTGGCAGTAGTCCATGACGCGGGAAGACTAAGGAACCGACCCACACCTTTCCTAGCAGTTGCTGTGAAGGTTATGTGCGGAACTGGGGTTTCCGGTTTGGTCGGTGGGGTCAAGCCCGGCCATTCGGTGCATCCTCCGCGCCGGGTCCGTACGACAGCCCGCACGACAGCCCGTACGACAACGTCGCGCGGCCCGTCGCACGTACACCGCGCGACGGGCCGCGTCGACCCAAGTGCCCAGGTCCGGCCTATGTTGGCTTGCGCGCCGTCATCGCCCGCTGGATCAGGATGAACGCGCACAGCAGCACACCCGTGGCGATCTTCGTCCACCAGGAGCTGAGCGTGCCCTCGAACTGGATGATGCTCTTGATCAGGCCCAGCACGAGGACGCCGAACAGGGTGCCCAGGACGTAACCGGAGCCGCCCGTCAGCAGCGTGCCGCCGATGACGACCGCGGCGATCGCGTCGAGTTCCATGCCGACGGCGTGCAGCGGGTCACCGGACTGGATGTACAGCATGAACAGCAGGCCGGCCAGCGCCGAGCAGAAGCCGCTCACCGTGTACACGGCGATCTTGGTGCCGCCCAGCGGAAGCCCCATCAGCAGCGCCGACTGCTCGTTGCCACCGATGGCGTACACCCGGCGGCCGAAGCGCGTGTAGTGGAGTATGCAGAAGGCGGCGGCGAGGACGACCAGGGCGACGACGGCCCCGATCGACAGCTCCCCCAGTCCGAGCGACACCCGGGTCTGGGCCATGCTGCTCACCGTGGAGTCGCCGATGGAGATGGACTCCTTGCTGATGACCAGGCACAGGCCCCGGAAGAGGAAGAGGCCGGCGAGGGTCACGATGAACGGCTGGATCTCGAAGTTGTGGATCACATAGCCCATGAGGAAGCCGCCGAACGCGCCCACCCCCAGGGCGAGCGGGATGACCAGTATCAGCGGCAGCCCCTGACGCTCCACCAGCCACGCCGTGAACATGGTGGTGAAACCGATCAGGGAGCCGACGGACAGATCGATGCCGCCGGACATGATGACGAAGGTGGCGCCGACGGCGGCGACCAGCAGATAGCTGTTGTCGATGAACAGGTTGAGGAAGACCTGCGGTTCGCCGAACCCGTAGTTCTGGTAGCGGCTGAGACCGCCGATGTACATCGCGAGGAACAGGCCGGCCGTGACCAGGACGGGCAGCCGCCGGTCGCCGAGCACACGCGCGGCCGTGGACGGCGTACGGCCTTCCGCTGCCGTACGGGTCTTGGTGGTCGCGCTCATCGCGACACCTCCATCTTCGGGGCGGCGTCGGCCGGGGCGGAGGGCTCCGCCGGGGCGGTGGTACGGGCGCGTCCCTTCGCGCCGAGGACCTTGGCCCGGAACTTCGGGGACTGCAGCAGGCAGACGACGATGACGACGGCGGCCTTGAAGACCAGGTTGGTCTGGGTGGGCACGCCGATGGTGTAGATCGTGGTGGTCAGGGTCTGGATGACGAGGGCGCCGATCACGGTGCCGCCGATGGAGAACCGGCCGCCGAGCAGCGAGGTGCCGCCGATGACGACCGCGAGGATCGCGTCCAGCTCGATCCACAGGCCGGCGTTGTTGCCGTCCGCGGCCGAGGTGTTGGAGCTGATCATCAGGCCGGCGATGCCCGCGCACAGGGCGCAGAACATGTACACCATGATCTTGATGCGCCGGGAGCGGATGCCGACCAGGCGGCTGGCCTCGGCGTTGCCGCCGACCGACTCGACGAGCAGGCCGAGCGCCGTACGGCGGGTCAGGGCGACGGTGACGGCCACGACGGCGGCCACCACGAAGATGGAGAAGGGCAGGGTCAGCCAGTAGCCGCCCCCGATGAGCTTGTACGGCTCGCTGTTGATGGTGATGATCTGGCCGTCGGTGATCAGCTGGGCGACCCCGCGTCCGGCGACCATGATGATGAGGGTCGCGATGATGGGCTGGATGCCCATCCGGGCGACCAGGAAGCCGTTCCACAGACCGCAGACGACCGCCGCCACCAGGCCGATGCCCATGGCGAGGAAGACCCCCGCCAGCGCGTTCTGGTCGGCCTGGTCGCTGATGTACGAACAGGTCAGGGCGCCGGTGATGGCGACCACGGCGCCGACGGAGAGGTCGATGCCGCCGGTGGCGATGACCAGGGTCATGCCGACCGCCACCAGGATCAGCGGCGAGCCGAACAGCACGATCGAGATGAGGCTGCCGTAGAGGTGGCCGTCCGCCATCCGGATCGCGAAGAAGTCGGGGGTGAAGGGGACGTTGACGAGCAGCAGGGCGATCAGGACCGCGACCGGCCAGAACAGGTGGTGGTGCGTCAGTGCTCGCCAGCGGGAGGGGGTGGTCACTGCCGGGGTACTCACTGGTGCTCTCCGCTCGCGATGGTCTCCAGGATCTTGCTGGTGGTGATCTCCGGCCCGTTGGTCAGCTGTGCCACGAGCTTGCGGTCGCGCAGCACTCCGATGGTGTGGCTGAGCCGGAGCACCTCCTCCAGTTCGGCCGCGATGTACAGCACGGACATGCCGTCCTCGGAGAGGGAGACCACGAGCTTCTGGATCTCGGCCTTGGCGCCCACGTCGATGCCGCGCGTGGGCTCGTCGAGGATCAGCAGCTTCGGCTGCGTGATCAGCCAGCGGGCGAGCAGCACCTTCTGCTGGTTGCCGCCGCTCAACTGGCCGACGCGGGCCTCGGGGTTGGCGGGGCGGATGTCGAGGGCCTTGATGTACTTGGCGACGAGTTCGTCGCGCTGGGCGGCCGGGATGGGCCGGGTCCAGCCGCGGGAGGCCTGGAGGGCGAGGATGATGTTCTCGCGCACCGTGAGATCGGGGACGAGGCCCTCGGTCTTGCGGTTCTCCGAGCAGAACGCGACACCGGCGCCGATGGCGTCGTTGGGGGCGCTCATCGAGACCTGCTTGCCGGCGACGGTCACCTTGCCGCTGTCGGGCTGGTCGGCGCCGAACAGCAGCCGGGCCAGTTCGGTGCGGCCCGAGCCGAGCAGTCCGGCGAGGCCGAGCACCTCGCCCTTCTTGATCTCCAGGTCGAAGGGGGCGACACCGCCGGTCCGGCCGAGGCCCTCGGCCTTGAGAAGCGTCTCGCCGACGTCGGAGCGCAGCTGGTGCTCGTGCAGCTCCTCCAGCTGGTCCAGGGCCTTGCCGATCATCAGCTCGATCAGCCCGACCTGGTCGAGGTCGGCCACCATGTGCTCGCCGACCAGGGTGCCGTTGCGCAGCACGGTCATGCGGTCGCAGATCTCGTAGATCTGGTCGAGGAAGTGCGACACGAAGAGGATCGCGACGCCCTCGTCCCGCAGCCGCCGCATCAGGCGGAAGAGTTCGAGGACCTCGTCGCGGTCGAGGCTGGAGGTGGGCTCGTCCAGGACGAGCACCTTGGTGCCGGAGCCCTCGCCGTCGCTGTCGCCGTGGCCCACCGACCGTACGATCGCGACCAGTTGCTGCACGGCCAGCGGGTACGAGGACAGCGGCGCCGTCACGTCGATGTCGAGGCCGAGCCGGTCGACCATCTCCGCGGCCTGCTTGCGTATCTGCTTCCACTGGATGCGGCCCGCGCGGGTGGGTTCACGGCCGATGAAGATGTTCTCCGCCACCGAGAGGTTGGGGCAGAGGTTGACCTCCTGGTAGACCGTGCTGATGCCGGCGTGCTGAGCCTGCAGCGGGCTGCCGATCCGTACGTCCTCGCCGTCGAGGGTGATCGTGCCGCCGTCCAGGGAGTGGACCCCGGTCAGCACCTTGATGAGGGTGGACTTCCCGGCCCCGTTCTCGCCCATGAGGGCGTGGATCTCGCCGGGGAAGAGCCGGAAGTCGACGCCCGACAGAGCCCGTACCCCCGGAAACTCTTTGACTATGCCCGTCATCTCCAGGACGGGCCGCGGCTCTGCCATGGCAGCGCTCCTCTTGAAATGGGTTCAGGCCCGCAGGGAGCCTCCCGGGACCGGATGGTCGCCGGTCGGCCGGTGGCTCCCTGCCGGTGGGTGCGGTCGGTCAGTACTTACGGGTGGGGAGCGCGTCCTTGGCCTGGTCCTGCATGAAGTCGCTCTCCTTGGTCTTGATCCAGCGCTCGACCGTGCCGCCCTCGTGGACCGTCTTCACGACCTCCATCAGCTGGGGGCCGAGCAGCGGGTTGCACTCGACGATCGCGTTGATCTTGCCTTCGGACATGGCTATGAAGCCGTCCTTCACACCGTCGACCGTGACGATGAGGATGTCCTTGCCGGGCTTCTTGCCTGCCGCCTCGATGGCCTGGATGGCGCCGAGGCCCATGTCGTCGTTGTGCGCGAACAGCACGTCGATGTCCGGGTTGGACTGCAGGAAGGCCGCCATGACCTGCTTGCCGCCGGCCCGGGTGAAGTCGCCGGTCTGGCTGGCGACGATCTCCCAGTCGTCCTTGTGCTCGGCGTCCATGACCTCCTTGAAGCCCTTGGCGCGCTCGATCGCGGGGGCGGCACCGGTGGTGCCCTCCAGCTGGGCGATCTTCACCTTGCCCTTGTGGCCGGCCTTCTCAAGGACCTTCTCCAGGATCTTGGCGGCGCGGCGGCCCTCGTCGGTGAAGTCGGAGCCGACCAGGGCGACGAACAGGGACTCGTCGCTCTCGACGGACCGGTCGGTCAGGACGACCGGGATCTTCGCCGTCTGGGCCTCCTTGAGCACGGCGTCCCAGCCGGTGACGACCACCGGCGAGAAGGCGATGACGTCCACCTTCTGCGCGATGAAGCTGCGGATCGCGGAGATCTGGTTCTCCTGCTTCTGCTGCGCGTCGGAGAACTGCAGCTTGTAGCCCGCCTCCTTGGCGGCCGACTTCACCGAGTCGGTGTTGGCGGTGCGCCAGCCGCTCTCGGAGCCGACCTGGGAGAAGCCGAGGGTGATCGTCTTGCTGCCACCGGAGGAGGAGCCGGTGGGGGAGCCGTCCTCCTTGGCGCAGGCCGCCAGGCCGGCCGTTGCCGCCACGCCGACCGCCGCGGTGAGGAAGTTCCTTCTGTTGAGCATGTCTTCTCCTTTGAAGAGCCGGCCCGGGGATGGACCGCTGGTACTCGTTGGGTGCTCGTGTGGACCGGCTGCGCAGCGTCCAGTCTGTCGATCATTGTTCGAAATATCGGCCACGCTTGCCCGAAGGGCGAAAAGCGACCAGGTGGTGCGGTGTCAGCCGGGAGCGGCCCCCGGCTGCGGAAGGTACGGGAACGTGCTTGCGCGGACGACGAGTTGGGGTTCGATGGAGACCTGGGACGTCCCGGAGGGGGTACGGCCCTCGATCAGGTCCAGCAGCAGGGCGATGCTCCGCTTGCCCACCGTCGCGAAGTCCTGCCGGACGGTGGTGAGCGGCGGGGCGAAGAACTCCGACTCCGGAATGTCGTCGAAGCCGGCCACCGCCACGTCCTGGGGCGTACGCACGCCCGCCTCACGCAGCGCCCGCAACACCCCCAGTGCCATCTGGTCGTTGGCCACGAAGACGGCGGTCAGGCCGCGTCCCACCCAGCCCGCCAGTTCCTGGCCGGCCCGGTAGCCCGACAGCGGGCTCCAGTCCCCCCGCAGCAGCATCGGAGGTTCCACGTCCGCCTCTTCGAGGGCCGCCCGCCAGCCGTCGACCCGGTCCACCGCCTCCTGCCAGTCCTCGGGCCCGGCGAGATGCCAGACCCTGCGATGGCCTGCGGCGAGCAGATGGCCGGTGGCCAGCCGTGCGCCCAGATTCTGATCCACGTTGACGCTGGGGACCCCGGCGCCCGAGCCGGTTCCCACGGCCACCACCGGGAACGGGTGACGGAGTTCGGCGAGGGCCTCGACCGCCGACCGCTGCGGGGCGATGGCGACGACCCCCTCCACCCCGCCCTCGCTGAGGCGGTCCAGGGCCTCGGACAGTGTCTCCACCGTCAGCCTGCGCAGACTGACCGTCGAGACCAGATAGCCCTCGGCGCGCGCCGCCTCCTCCAGCGCGAACAACGTGCTGGCCGGACCGTAGAGCGTGGTGTTGGAGGCGACCACACCCAGGGTCCGGGTACGCCGGGTCGCCAGGGCCCGTGCGGAGAAGTTGCGGCGGTAGCCCATCTCCTCGATCGCGCGCAGCACCTTGGCCCGTGTCTCGTCCCGCACATTGGGGTGGTCCCCCAGCACGCGGGACACGGTCTGGTGGGACACACCGGCCTGGCGTGCCACGTCGGCCATGGTGGGCGGCCGAAGCTGCGAGCGGGTCACAGCCGCACCTCCTTGGCGGTCGTCTGCCGATAACACCTGCGCCGAGGGCCGATGGTTCGGCTCCGGCGGCGTCATGCCGGTGTTCCGGAAGGGCCAACGGCACGGGGCGGGAAGGCGAGTTGAAGCACTGCTGACACGACGCTCATACCTCCTTGCATGCCGTCAGGGCCGACTGGTGAATGCGGACGTATTGTGAGCGCTAACAATTCGCGCGGGTCAAGAGGGCTGCGTCAGAGAAGTCGTCACGGTTGAATAACGCGACGGGCGGCGCAGGTTGCGGGACCGAGGGCGTTTTACCTGGTCAGGCGCGATCCGAGTACCCACCGGGGAGGCATGTGCACGCCCTCGAAGAGCCTCACGTCCCTCGTGGCACACCCCGCCACATCCGCCTCGCCGGCCGCCTCCGCCGCCCCGTCGAAACCGTTGTTTGTAGACCCATTGACACTCGCATGTGGTCGTCCCTACTGTCGCGACCAGCATTTCGAACGAGTGCCGATATTTCGAACAGACCGAAGAGGACAGGGAGTACCGTGCGCATCACGGGAATCAGCACACACGTGGTCGGAACGCCGTGGCGGAACCTGACCTACGTCCAGGTGCACACCGACGAGGGACTCACCGGCGTCGGCGAGACCCGCATGCTGGGCCACACCGACGCGCTGCTCGGCTATCTGCACGAGGCGAAGACCAATCACATTCTCGGCTCCGACCCGTTCGCTGTCGAGGATCTCGTCAAGCGGATGAAGTACGGCGACTACGGCCGGGCCGGCGAGATCGTGATGTCCGGTATCGCCGTGATCGAGATGGCCTGCTGGGACATCAAGGGCAAGGCCCTCGGGGTGCCGGTCTGGCAGCTCCTCGGCGGCAAGGTCACCGACAAGGTCAAGGCGTACGCCAATGGCTGGTACACCACCGAGCGCACGCCCGAGGCGTACCACAAGGCGGCCCAGGGGGTCATGGAGCGCGGTTACCGGGCGCTCAAGATCGACCCGTTCGGGACCGGCCACTTCGAGCTGGACCACGAGCAGAGCCTGTACGCGGTCTCCCTGATCGAGGCCGTGCGCGACGCCATCGGCCCGGACGCCGAGCTGATGCTGGAGATGCACGGCCGCTTCTCCCCCGCCACCGCCGTCCGCCTGGCCAAGGAGCTGGCGCCCTTCAAGCCCGCGTGGCTGGAGGAGCCGGTGCCGCCGGAGAACCTGAAGGCGCTGGAGAAGGTCGCCGCCAAGGTCGACATGCCTCTCGCCACGGGTGAGCGCATCCACGATCGCATCGAGTTCCGGGAGCTCTTCGAGAGCCAGGCCGTGGACATCATCCAGCCGGACGTCGGCCACATCGGCGGCATCTGGGAGACCCGTAAGCTGGCCGCCACCGCCGAGACGCACTACATGCTGGTCGCCCCCCACAACGTGGGCGGGCCTGTGCTGACCGCCGCCTCCCTGCAGGTCGGCTTCACCGCCCCCAACTTCAAGATCCTCGAGCACTTCAACGACTTCGCGGACGCGGAGATCAAGAAGGTCGTCAAGGGCGCCCCCCAGGTGAACCCCGAGGACGGCTGCTTCCACCTCTCCCACGAGCCCGGTCTCGGTGTGGAGCTGGACGTCGACGCCGCCGCGGAGTTCCCGCAGCAGCAGGCCCGGTTCGACCTGTGGGCCGACGGCTGGGAGCAGCGCAAGCCCAAGGGCACCGTGTGAGCGCCCACACCCGCCGGCCCGGCATCGGGGCGGACGACGCCACTGCCGACCCAGGCCCCGGGAGGACCCAGTGAGCACCGCCGTCGTGATCGAGGCTCCGGGCGAGCACCGGCTCGTCCCGCACGAGCCCCGGCAGCCGGAAGCGGGCGAGGCCCTGGTCCGGGTGCACGCCTCGGGGATCTGCGGCAGCGACCGCGAGGTCTTCCAGGGCAACCGGCCGGAGGGGTACGTCCGCTATCCGCTCACGCCGGGCCACGAGTGGTCCGGGACGGTGGCGGCGGTCGGTGACGGCGTCCCTGCGAGCCTGGTGGGCCGCAAGGTCGTGGGCGAGGGCTTCCGCAACTGCCAGGTCTGCGACCGCTGCCACGCGGGCGAGACCACCCTGTGCACGGCGGGCTACGAGGAGACCGGCTTCACCCAGCCGGGCGCCATGGCCACCACACTCACGCTTCCGGCCCGGCTGCTGCACGTACTGCCGGACGACGCGGATCTGACGGCGGCGGCGCTGCTGGAGCCGGCCGCGTGCATCGCGGCCGCCGCGCTCAAGGCGAACGCGGTGCCGGGCGAGCGGGTGGCCGTGGTGGGCACCGGGACGCTCGGCATGTTCGCCGTTCAGTTCCTGAAGGCGGGCTCACCGGCCGAGCTGCTCGTCGTGGGGACGCGTCCGGACCGGGCCGAGCTGTCCAAGCGGTTCGGCGCGACGGACTTCCGAACCAAGAACGCCGATGGTTCAGGACTTCCCGACGACTTCGACGTCGTCATCGAGACCGCCGGGTCCGCGGACGCGGCACGCACCGCCGCCGCCCTGCTGCGCCGCGGTGGACGGCTGGTCCTGACGGGCATCCCGGCGCCGGGCGCGGACGGGCTCGACCCGACCGATCTCGTCGTACGGCAACTGGAGGTGCAGACCGTGTTCGGCGCGGCGCCGGATGCCTGGGCGCACACCGTGCGGGTCTTCGGGGCGGGACTCCTCGACCCGCTGCCGCTGGTCACGCACGAGCTGCCGCTGGAGGAGTTCGCGCAGGCCATCGAGTTGGTGGGGTCCGGCGACCCGAGGGTCGGAAAGGTCCTGCTGCGGCCATGACACACCCCTGAGCCGTACGCCGGTACGGGGTACCTGACGACTTCGTACCGGCGTACACCCAAGCCCCGCACGGCCAGAGCCGCGACCATCGTCCGAAATATCGAACATAAGGACAGCTTGTGACCGACACCACCGCTCCGACGCCACGCCGACCCGGCGAGCAGGCTCTCGCCGCACTCGGCCTGGGGGCGCCCGCCCTCGATCCCGCCGACGCCTCCGCGCACACCTTCCCCGACGGTGGCCGCTGGCGCACCGAGGTTCCCTCCGTGGAGGGCCCCGAGGCGCTCGGCGTGGTCCTCAAGGAGGCCTCGCGGCTCGATGTGCCGGTCCACCGGATCAGCCAGGGCAGCGGTATCTGGATGCTCACCGACGCCGAGATCACCGAGATGGTGGAGGCGACCGCCGAGCGCGACATCGAGCTCTGCCTGTTCACCGGCCCGCGCGGCACCTGGGACATCGGAGGCTCCACCCGGACCGACTCCAAGGGCGGCGGACTGCGGGCCCGGGGCCACGACGCGGTCGCCGGGTGCGTCGAGGACGCCGTACGGGCAACGGAGCTGGGCGTGAAGTGCCTGCTCGTCGCCGACGAGGGCGTGCTGTGGACGCTGCACCGGGCGCGGGTCGCGGGGATCATCCCGGCCGACACGACCCTCAAGGTGAGCGCGCTGATCGGGCCGGTCAACCCGACCTCGTACGCGGTCTACGAGAACCTGGGCGGCGACTCGATCAACGTGCCGAGCGACCTCACGCTCGATCACCTCACCGAGATCCGCCGGGTCTCCGCCGCCCCCATGGACATGTACATCGAGGCCCCCGACGATCTCGGCGGCTACATCCGGATGTACGAGGTCGCCGAGCTGATCCGGCGCGGCGCACCGCTGTATCTGAAGTTCGGGCTCTCCAAGGCCCCCGGGATCTACCCCTACGGGCACCACATGAGGGACCTGACGCTGGCCACCGCCAAGGAACGCGTACGGCGCGGACGACTGGCGTTGGACCTGCTCGCACGGCACGGAGCTGACGGCGACATGGCGCCTCTCGGTTCACGGCTGCCCGGAACGCTGAAGCGATTCGAAACTCCCGCATAACGTTCCGGACAAACCCCCTTCACAGAAGAAGACGCAGTCGAACACAATCCCACACACCTTCGGTCTACTCCGTTCAGCACTCGAAGCGTCTTCGCATCGCCAAACCGAGCCCTGCTCACAACATCAAGGATGATGACCATGCGTAACCGCAGAGCCGCACTCGCCGCCATAGCCGGAGCCGCCTCCCTCGCCCTCACCCTGTCCGCCTGTGGCCAGAGCGGTGAGGGCGGCAGCAAGGAGGAGGCCGGGGACTCCAAGGGCGGGACCATCGGCATCTCGATGCCGACCAAGTCCTCCGAGCGCTGGATCGCCGACGGCAAGAACGTCGTCGCGGACCTGGAGTCCAAGGGCTACAAGACCACCCTGGTCTACGGCGAGGACGACCCGGACCAGCAGGTCTCGCAGATCGAGAACCTCATCACGCAGGGCGTGAAGGCGCTGATCGTCGCGGCCATCGACAACAAGTCGATGAACAACGTGCTCCAGCAGGCCAAGGACGCGAACATCCCGGTCATCTCCTACGACCGTCTGATCCTCGGCACCCCGAACGTCGACTACTACGCCTCGTTCGACAACGAGAAGGTCGGCGAGCTCCAGGCCAACTACATCGTCGAGAAGCTCGGCCTGAAGGACGGCTCCAAGAAGGGCCCCTTCAACATCGAGCTGTTCGCCGGCTCCAACGACGACAACAACACCCGCTACTTCTTCGGCGGGGCGATGAAGGTCCTGCAGCCCTACATCGACAAGAAGCAGCTCGTCGTGCGCTCCGGCCAGACCAAGCTGACCCAGGTCACCACCCTGCGCTGGGACGGCGGCACCGCCCAGAAGCGCATGGACGACATCCTGACCTCGGCGTACAAGAGCGAGCGCGTCGACGCGGTCCTCTCGCCGTACGACGGCATCTCCATCGGCATCCTCTCCGCGCTGAAGTCCGACGACTACGGCTCCAAGGACAAGCCGCTGCCGGTCGTCACCGGCCAGGACGCCGAGGTCGCCTCGGTGAAGTCGATCATCGCCGACGAGCAGTCGATGACCGTCTACAAGGACACCCGTGAGCTCGCCAAGGTCGCCTCGAACATGGTCGACGCGGTGCTCAACGACAAGAAGCCCGAGGTCAACGACACCAAGACCTACGACAACGGCTCCAAGGTCGTCCCCTCCTACCTGCTCACGCCGGTCAGCGTCGACAAGACCAACTACCAGAAGGAGGTCGTCGACTCCGGCTACATCAAGGCAAGCGACCTCAAGTAACCGCCGGCACACTCTGATTGGAAGGCACGACCATGGCGGGACCCGTCCTGGAAATGCGCTCGATCGTCAAGACCTTTCCCGGCGTCAAGGCGCTCTCGGACGTCACACTGACCGTCCAGCAGGGCGAGGTCCACGCCATATGCGGGGAGAACGGCGCCGGTAAGTCGACGCTGATGAAGGTCCTCTCCGGCGTCCACCCGCACGGCACCTACGAAGGGGACATCCTCTTCGAGGGCGAGGTCTGCGAGTTCAAGGACATCCGCGCGAGCGAGCACCGCGGCATCGTCATCATCCACCAGGAGCTGGCGCTGTCGCCGTACCTCTCCCTCGCGGAGAACATCTTCCTCGGCAACGAGCACGCCAAGGGCGGGTTCATCGACTGGCGGGAGACCCTGCGGCACGCCACCGAACTGCTGCGCCGGGTCGGCCTGTCCGACCACCCGGACACCCGCGTCGCCGACATCGGCGTGGGCAAGCAGCAGCTCGTGGAGATCGCGAAGGCGCTGTCGAAGAAGGTGAAGCTCCTCATCCTGGATGAGCCGACCGCGGCCCTGAACGACGAGGACAGCGACAAACTCCTGGATCTGATCCTGGAGTTGAAGAAGCAGGGCATCACCTCGATCATCATCTCCCACAAGCTCAACGAGATCCGCAAGGTCGCCGACTCGGTGACGATCCTCCGCGACGGCCAGACCATCGAGACCCTCGATGTGAAGGCCGCGGAGACCACCGAGGACCGGATCATCAGCGGCATGGTCGGCCGGGACCTGGAGCACCGCTTCCCCGACCGCACCCCGCACGAGCCGGAGGAGGGCGCGGCCCCCGCCCTGGAGATCCGCAACTGGACCGTGCACCACCCGATCGACCAGCAGCGCAAGGTCGTCGACGATGTGTCACTGTCCGTGCGGCGCGGCGAGATCGTCGGCATCGCGGGCCTGATGGGCGCCGGCCGCACCGAGCTCGCGATGAGCGTCTTCGGGCGCACCTACGGCCGCTACCACGGCGGCACGGTCCTCAAGGACGGCAAGGAGATCCGTACGAAGACCGTCCCCGAGGCGGTCAGGAACGGCATCGCGTACGTCACCGAGGACCGCAAGCACTACGGCCTCAACCTCATCGACACCATCAACCGCAACATCTCGCTCAGCGCGCTGGGCAAGGTCGCCAAGCGGGGCGTGGTGGACGAGCACGGGGAGCGGCAGGTCGCCGAGGGCTTCCGCAAGTCCATGAACATCAAGGCGCCGACCGTCTTCGAGCCGGTGGGCAAGCTGTCCGGCGGCAACCAGCAGAAGGTCGTCCTCAGCAAGTGGATCTTCGCGGGTCCCGATGTGCTGATCCTGGACGAGCCGACGCGTGGCATCGACGTCGGTGCCAAGTACGAGATCTACACGGTCATCGACCAGCTGGCCGCCCAGGGCAAGGCGGTCGTCTTCATCTCCTCCGAGCTGCCGGAGCTGCTCGGCATGTGTGACCGCATCTACACGATGGCCGCGGGGCGGCTGACCGGTGAGTTCTCGCGGGCCGAGGCCTCGCAGGAATCGCTGATGCGTCAGATGACAAAGGACAAAGAGGTATCCCGATGAGCACGGATGTGACCGCCAAGACCCCGGCCCCCGCGCCGCCGGGCAAGAGCGGAGGGGCCGCGGGCGGCGGCCTGCTCCAGCTGGTGCTGGACGGTATGCGCCGCAACATGCGGCAGTACGGCATGCTGTTCGCCCTCGGCCTGATCGTGGTGCTGTTCGCGGTGTGGACCGACGGCGACCTGCTGCTGCCGCGCAACGTCTCCAACCTGGTGCTGCAGAACAGCTACATCCTGATCCTCGCGATCGGCATGATGCTGGTCATCATCGCGGGCCACATCGACCTGTCGGTCGGCTCACTGACGGCGTTCATCGGCTCGATGGCCGCGGTCTTCATGGTCAAGAACGACCTGCCATGGCCGGTCGCCGTCATCCTCTGCCTCGCGATGGGCGCCCTCGCGGGTGCGGCACAAGGGTTCTTCATCGCGTACGGCGGCATACCGTCCTTCATCGTGACCCTCGCGGGCATGCTGATCTTCCGCGGTCTGACGGAGATCTTCCTGGAGGGCCAGACCCTCGGCCCGTTCCCGGAGGGCCTGCAGAAGGTCGCCAACGGCTTCCTGCCGGAGGTCGGGCCGAACACGAACTACCACAACCTCACCCTGTTGCTGGGCTTCGCGATGATCGCGTTCGTGGTCTTCCAGGAGTTCCGTGACCGCCGCCGGCAGCAGGAGTTCTCCCTCGACGTCCCGCCCTTCAACCTGTTCCTGCTGAAGCTGGTGGCGCTGGGCGCCGCCATCCTCACCCTCACCATGCTGCTGGCCAGCTACAAGGGCGCCCCGATCGTGCTGCTCATCCTGGGCGTGCTGCTCGTCGGCTTCGGCTACGTGATGCGCAACGCGATCATCGGCCGCCACATCTACGCGATCGGCGGCAACCTGCCCGCGGCCAAGCTGTCGGGTGTGAAGGACAAGAAGGTCACCTTCCTGGTCTTCCTGAACATGGGCATGCTCGCGGCCCTGGCGGGCCTGGTCTTCGCCGCCCGCTTCAACGCGGCCTCCCCCAAGGCCGGCCTCAACTTCGAACTGGAGGCCATCGCGGCCTCGTTCATCGGCGGCGCGTCGATGAGCGGCGGCGTCGGCACGGTCCTCGGCGCGATCATCGGTGGTCTGGTCCTGGGCGTGCTGAACAACGGTATGAACCTCGTCGGCATCGGCACCGACTGGCAGCAGGTCATCAAGGGCCTGGTGCTGCTGGCGGCGGTCGGGTTCGACGTGTGGAACAAGCGCAAGGTCGGTTCGTAAGTACAGCAGGAGGGGCCCCGCCGGAAGGCGGGGCCCTGTTCTTTTCAGCGACGTACTTCTCAGTGACGTTCTTCTCAGTCACGTTCTTCTCAGCGACGGAGGCAACACGGCGGTGAAGTCCCTCTTCGGCACCCTCGCCGACGGCACGGAGATCCACAGCTGGGCGCTGGCCAACGGCGGCACCCGGATGAAGGTCCTCTCCTACGGCGGCATCGTGCAGTCCCTGGAGATCCCTGACCGCGAGGGCCGGCTCGCCAACGTCTGCCTGGGCTTCGACGACATCGAGGACTACGTCGCCAAGAGCCCGTACTTCGGCGCCCTGATCGGCCGGTACGGCAACCGCATCGGCAAGGGCCGGTTCACGCTGGACGGCGAGTCCTACCAGGTCGACGTCGACGACGGCGCCAACAGCCTGCACGGCGGAGCCGACGGCTTCGACAGGCGGGTGTGGGACATCGAGCCGTTCACCAAGGGCTCGGACGTCGGCCTGTACCTGTACTACACCTCCGCCGACGGCGAGATGGGCTACCCGGGCACGCTCGAGGTGAAGGTGACGTACACCCTCACCCCGCTCGGCGACTGGCACATCGACTACGAGGCCACCACCGACAAGGCCACGGTCGTCAACCTCACCAGCCACGTGTACTGGAACCTCGCCGGCGAGGGCAGCGGCACGATCGAGAACCACGAGCTGAAGATCGCCGCGTCCCGCTACACCCCCGTCGACTCGGGCCTCATCCCCGCCGGTGAGCCGGCCCCCGTCGCGGGCACCCCCTTCGACTTCCGCCGCACCAAGGCGATCGGCGAGGACCTGCGCGAGGCCGACCAGCAGCTGCTGTACGCCAAGGGCTTCGACCACAACTGGGTGCTCGACAAGGGCATCTCGCCGCGCCCCGAGTGGATCGCGGCCCTGAAGGACCCGTCCTCCGGACGCACCCTGCGCCTGGCGACCACCGAGCCGGGCCTGCAGTTCTACTCCGGCAACTTCCTCGACGGCACCCTCGTCGGCCCGTCCGGCCGCACCTACCGGCAGGGCGACGCGCTGTGCCTGGAGACGCAGCACTTCCCGGACTCGCCGAACAGGCCGTCGTTCCCGTCAACAGTGCTGCGACCTGGGCAGACGTACCGTTCGACGACGGTGCACTCGTTCAGCCGCTGACGGCTCTCTGAGGTCTCTCTGACGACTCCTGACGGTTCTTCACAGGTGGCACACAAGTTCTCACCGATTTCTCAGTGGTTGAACAGCGCCACCCAAGCCTCCGTATGTATGAGCGGCCCGTGCTCCCCCGCGCGGGCCACCCAAACACGGAGGTTCCATGGCCGACAACGTCACCTCGCTGTTCCGCAGCACCGCGGCACACAGCCCGTCCATGGCGGCGCTGACGCGGGAGGGCGGCGACGGAGCCGGTCCGGTCGACTTCTGTATCCCCTGCAACCCGTACTTCCCCACGCCCGAGATGTTCGACCACATGGCGGCGCGGTTGCGGGACATCATCACGTACTACCCGAGCAGCGCCGACACGATCACGTCCGAGTTGTGCAGCCTGCTCCAGCTTCCGCCGCAGTGCGTGGCGATGGGCAACGGCTCCACGGAGCTGATCACCTGGATCGACCACCTGATGGTCCGGGAGTCCCTCGCCATCCCCGTCCCCACGTTCGGCCGCTGGACCGACCAGCCCATGGAGACCGGCAAGCGGGTCGACATGTTCCCGCTCCAGGAGTCCAGCGGCTTCGCCCTGGACCTCGCCCAGTACGCCGAGTTCATCCGGGCCAGGGGGACCCGGGTGGCGGTCATCTGCAACCCGAACAACCCCGACGGCGGCTTCCTGCACAAGCACGCGCTCGTGCAGTTCATGGACGCGATGGCCGACCTGGACCTGGTCATCATCGACGAGTCCTTCCTGGAGTTCGCCGACGCCGAGCAGGAGCCGTCGGTCGTCCAGGAGGCCATGCTGCGGCCGAACGTCATCGTGCTGCGCAGCCTCGGCAAGAACTTCGGTCTGCACGGCATCCGCTTCGGCTACCTGGTCGCCAACCCGGCGCTCGCGGGCATGGTCCGCTCGATGCTGCCGAAGTGGAACCTCAACTCCTTCGCCGAGCACGTGGTGTTCATGCTCAAGGAGCACGGCCCCGAGTACGCGCAGAGCCTGCAGATGGTGCGACGGGACCGCCTCGACATGGCCAGCCAGCTCGCCGCCCTGCCCGGTCTGACGGTGTACCCGTCCCAGGGCAACTTCCTCTTCGTGCGCCTCCCCGTGGGCGCCGAGGGCACCGTGGTCCGCGACCGGCTGCTCACCGAGCACCGGATCCTGGTCCGCGAGTGCGGCAACAAGATCGGTTCGTCCAGCCGCTTCCTGCGACTCGTGGTGCGCCCCCAGGTGGACGTGCGTCGCCTGGTGTCCGGCCTGGAGCAGGTGCTCTACGGGTCCAGGAGGGGAGCCGCCGTACCCGAGCTGGGTACAGGGACCAACTACAGCTCGGGTACGGCGGCCGTGGACCGTTTGGTCAGCTCCACCAACGGTGCGGGGATGCAGGGCCTTGCCGCTCAGGCCACGGGTGTCGGGGCGGGGATGCCCGCGGCGGCTCAGCCGCAACCGGCGGCTGCCGCTGCGGCCATGCCGATGCCGGCTCCGGCGCCTGTCGCTCCGGCACCGATGCCCGCGCCGGCGCCTGTCGCTCCGGCACCGATGCCGGCGCCGGCTCCGGTTGCGCCGATGCCCGCACCCGCCCCCGCCGCTCCGGCGCCGTTCCCGTCGCCGGTGGCGCCCGCCGCGGCGGCGATGCCAGGGCCCACCCCGCCGGGCGTGCCGGCCCGGGGCGGGCTCACGGCCGCGCAGGTGCGGGGTACCACGGGGCCGGGCCTCGCCCCCGCACCGGCCACCGGGTGGCCCAACGCCCAGAGCTGGCCGAGCGCGGCGGGGATGGGGCAGGTCGGCTGACTAAGCGGGGTTCAGCCTCCACTGCTGGCAGGTGTTGTTCAGCCACGTCCACTGGCGTACGTCCACTCCGTCCGCCGTCCCGCAGTTCGCCACGTCCGCCACCTTGCCCGTGGCCTGGTTGACGATCTGGACGTAGCCGCCGCCGGTGGCCACGAACCGGAACCGCTGGCAGGTGTTGTTCAGCCAGGACCACTGGCGCAGGTCGGCGCCGTCGGCGAAGGAGCAGTTCTCGGTGTCGAGGACCTTGCCGGTGGCGACGTTGACGAGGCGGCTGGTGTCGTCGCCCAGGTCCTCGATCCGCCACTTCTGGTTGTTGCCGCCGTTGCATGTCCACTGCTGGACGTTGGCGTCGTCGGCGGCAGAACTCCCCGCGACATCAAGGCACTTGCCACTGTTGCGGTTGGTGATGGTGTACGTCGTCGAGGTGGTCGACGGCTCACCCGACGGGCCGGTCACGCTCGTGCCGAGGCGGACGGGTGCGCCGAAGTTCGGGGTGCCGTCGGAGTTCCAGGTGAACTTCTGCGCCCTGGCCGTACGCCCGTTGTCGCAGCCGTCGCTCGCGCTGTCGTTGGCGTGGTAGACGATCCAGTTCTCGGTGCCGTCGGGGGAGGTGAAGAAGCCGTTGTGGCCGGGGCCGTAGACGCCGGCGCCGTCGTTGCGCTGGAAGACGGGCGTGGACTTCTTGGTCCAGGAGGCGGCGGAGAGGGGGTCGGAACCGGTCAGGGTCAGCTGGCCCAGCTTGTAGTCGGGGGTCCAGCAGCCGCTGCCCGAGTAGATGAGGAAGGTCCTGCCGCCGCGCTGGAGGATCTCCGGGCCCTCGTTGACCGTGCCGTTGCGCTCCCAGTCGTACGTCGGAGTGGAGACGGTGGAGAAGCCGGTGGCCAGGGTGTACGGGTTGGACATGCGGGCCGCGACGAGGTTCTGCGTGCCGCCGCCGCTCGCGCTGCCGAACAGGTAGAGCCGGCCGTTGATGGTGGCGACCGTCGGGTCCAGCATCCAGCCGGAGTTGAGCTGGTTCCGGTAGGTGTACGGCCCCATGGGGTCGGAGCCGGCGCTCTCCAGGACGTGGGTGCGCTGGGTCGGGTTGTAGTCGGAGATGTTCTGCCCGGCGACGTAGTAGAGGTACCAGCGGCCGTTGATGAAGTGGATCTCGGGCGCCCATATGTTGCAGCAGCGGTTCGCCGCGTCGCCCTTCCACACCTCCACGCTGGGCGCGGTGGCGAGCCCGGCGAGGGTCGGCGACTTCCGGATGGTGATGACGTCGGTCCAACTCGTCGCCACCAGGTAGTAGTTGCCGTTGTGGTACGAGATCCAGGGGTCGGCGCCCTTCTGCGCCTTGACCGGGTTGGCGAACGAGGCCGCGCTCGCGGACGGCTGCCCGAGGGACAGGGCCAGCAGCAGCACTGCCAGCAGGGTCAGTAGGCGACGGGCCATCCGGAGCTCCAGTTCAGCAGGTTGATGCCCAGCTTGGGCGTGCCGTTGTCGTTGCCGTCGTAGTAGTGGTAGACGATCAGGTCCCCGTCGACGTCGTTCGTGATCGACTGGCCGCCGGGGCCGATGACGCTGCCGTGCGACTCCAGGACGGGCGTCCCGCCGTTGTTCATCATCGAGACGCCGTTCCTGTCGGTGTACGGGCCGGTGACGCCGGTGGCGCGGCCGACCTTCACCTTGTAGGTGCTGCTGGTGTCGGCGCAGCAGGTGTCGTAGGAGGCGCAGAGGTAGTAGTAGCTGCCCCGCTTGACGATGTACGGCGCCTCGACGGCCTTCGTCCCGGTCGGGCGGGAGGCGGCGAGGGTACTTGCCGCCGTGGTACGAGATGTCCGGCGCCCAGGCCTCCGGCACGGAGGAGTACGTCGACCACCAGCTCGGGCGGCTGCCGAAGGCGTCGGCGCCCGCGCTGAAGGCGGTGCGGTCGGACGACGCCTTGCCGGCGATGCCGCCGCCGGTGGCGTACAGCAGGTACTGGCCCGACGAGGTGCGGATCGTCGTCGGGTCGTGCGTGACGACGGAGCCGGTGACCCGGCCGGGGGTGGGGTAGGCCGACGCCGAGGACGGGAGAAGGGCGGCGGCGGGGAGGGCGAGGAGGGTCGTGCGCTTGCGGCTCATGCGGACACTCCCGTTCTGTGTTCGTCTTCTGTCCCTGCGGCCCGTTTGTTCTGCATCTCGAACGGCGATCGTCACTTCGGACGGGAACGTAGAATCGAATCACTTGCGCGTCAATGACCCGAGCGACAACAGCTGGAGTGCGGCCGCTGTGCGTCACTCATGTCACAGAACAAGCCCAGTGCGCCTGAACGCGCTTGCCGGTGCGGGCCGTTCGAAGTTACGTTCCCTCAAATAACGTTCGAACGGGGGTTCTTGTGGGTGTCACTCTTCCGAGTTACCTGGACGAGGCACTTGATCTGATAGGCGTCAACTGGCCGAACGTCGACGAGGACGACTACCGCGACATGGCCCAGGCGATGCGGGAGTTCGCGGACGACATCGACGACGGCGCCGCCGACGCCCACGCGGCGATCGCCGACCTGATCGGGACCAATGAGGGCCTTGCGGTGCAGGCGCTCGAGAAGCACTGGGGCAAGGTCAAGGACACCCACCTCGCCAACCTCGCCGAGGCCGGCCGTCTGGCGGCGACCGCGCTGGACGGGGTGGCCGTACTGATCGAGGGCGCCAAGCTCGCCGCCATCGCACAACTCGGCATCCTCGCGGCCGAGATCGCGGCGGCGATCGCCGCGGCACCGGTCACCCTGGGCCTGTCGACGCTGGGCGGTCTGGCCGGAACCCAGGTCACCCGCATCGCGGTCAAACGCATCTTCCAGGAGGTCTGCGAGGAGGTCGCCTCGCGGGTGATCGAGGTCGCGATGGGCCCGGTCTACGAGGCCCTCGGCTCCATGGCGGGCGACCTGGTCGTGCAGTTGGGCGGCAACGCACTCGGCGTACAGAACGGCGTCGACCTCAGCCAGACCGCCAAGGCGGGCAAGGAGGGCCTGGACGCGGGCATCGACAGCGCCAAGTCGGGCGGGGCGATGCAGCTGGCCAGCGCGAACGGCCCCAGCGGCATGGGCGATCTGGGCGGCGGCAGCGGCCAGTTCAGCATGGACCTGACCTCCTACGACCGCGCCGGCAACCAACTCAAGGGCGCCGGCGGCAAGATCCGCGACGGCGCGGGCGGCAAGCTCTCCCGCGCCAAGTCCACGCACGGCCGCACCAAGGGCAAGGACCCGATCGCCGACGCCGCCAACGCCATGCTGGACCAGGTCATCGACGGCATCGAGAAGGGCGTCAAGCGGTCCGCCGCGCACCTGGACGAGAACATGACCGGCGGCCTGAACAAGATGGCCAAGCGGCACCGGGACAATGACGACGGCATCGCTACGGAGCTCCAGAGCATCAGCAAGACGTCGCACGGGAACACCCCTGTATTCCACGTCGACGACGACGGACGGGTTACGCGCCTCACGGCTGCCGGACACCAGGATCTGACCGATGAGGACCGGGCACGGCTCGCCCCGCTTCGACTCAACAGCGACAACGAGGTTCAAGAGAGGCGCGGGGCCAATTACCGGTTGCCCAATCCGAAAGACCGGGAGCGGCGGTCCTCCCAGCAGGTCCCGTTCGGGAGCACCGACCTGTCACTGGCCACCCAAATGGCTCGGCACGCCAACAAGGACTACGGTCGGCCAGGGAAAAACGACACATACACGAGCCGGAACTACGCTGCCGCACGTTACGGCAGCACGAATGACGAGGACGGATTCATACTCGTCGGCCGCAGCAAGTACACAAGCAATCTGCATTCGGAACGAATGGTCGGCATACCGTTCTTGGATGCTGGAAATTCAGAAAGAGTTACCGAACTCTACACTGAACGTGAGCCATGCACAAAGGGGCGTGGAGCGCAGGACTGCAGCGCCTGGATAGGGAAACACCTTCCAGCGGATGTACAAGTATCGCACTCCGTCGAGTATGGAGGCACGGATCAGTCGAAGAAACAAGGTAACGACGCAATGAAACAGTATCTCCTCGGAATCAAACGATAAGCGGGGGAGGTTGACTGATAAGTAGCGAACCAGATAAGATACCGGCTACCACGGCAGGGTAATTCAGGCGACAGTTACTGGACAGGGAATGCCTCAGCTCGTCAACCGCGCAATGATGGAATCAGTCTTCCCCCCGGACCGACTCACGAGAGTGAGGGAGGAGAGGCTTCCCTCGAATCTCCAGGTGTCCGCAAAGTCGTTTCTGACCGGGATCGGACTCCCCAGGGTCCGAAGTGCCTGGTTCCTGATTGATGTCGGGTTCATCGAAAGCGAGACACCTGGCGGTTTGCGCTTGGGTCGCGACATCGACCTGACCCCTTTTGAGGATCTTCCAGAGGGTGCGGAAAACTTGATTATCCTCGGAGAGATCCTGTCCGACGCCGTCACCCTAGACCCCGTTTCCGGAAAGCTCTACTGCCTGCCGGACGGTCACCCACAAGTCCGCGTGCTGAACCAGAGCCTCGACACTCTGGCTTACTTCCTGTACCTCTTGGAAGTGGAGCGCCCCAACTATGACTACGACATCTCGGGCGACGTTTCCAACTCCGACGGTACGGCGGTACGCCTCCGACAGTTGATGATCCAAGCCGATCCCGCTCCCTTCGAAGGTGCGGAGCCCGCCTGGTCGGACACGTTCGACTGGTGGGCCGACGATGCGCCACCCATGCCGACCTGGGAGCGCGTCCTTTACGAAGTCCACGAGTCGATCGGTTGACGTTGTAATGGCTGGGCAGTTGACACCGTCCATCGCCCGAGAAACCCTGGAGACCGAGTTCAGCCCGGATGAACTCATCACGTTTCCCGAAGCAGTGGTGGCGAACATCCAGCACGGACCGAGCTCTCACTTCCTGCGCCACATCGGCATTCCGTCTCGCCCCAACCCCTGGTTCGACCTGCTGGACGGGACGCCGGAGCAGGTGAGAACAGCCGGCAGCTGCTACGACGACCTCCGCGACCGATGGACGAACCTGCCCGAGGGGGCCGAAGGTTGGCTCCTCCTCGGGATGATCCCCTACGACGACATCGCCCTGGACGGGGTCACTGGTGTCGTTCACTGCCTTCCGGGTGACGAGTTCGAGATCTATCCGTTGAACAAGGATCTCAATTCCTTCGCCCACTTTCTCTACCTGCTGGAGAAAGAACGCCCGAACTACGACTTCGAGTCGGAGCAGGAAATCCTCGACCCCGAGGGAGCAGCCCGGCGACTGACCGAGAAAATGAGCGAGATCGACCCGGAAGCTCTGGAAGTGAGCCATTCACGGTGGCACAACATTCTTGAGTATGTCGCCTACCCCGAGATGCGATAATCCGCACCACAAGTCAATGGACTGGGAATGCCTCAGCTTGTCGATCGCGCGATGATGGAGTCGGTCTTTCCGCCCAGGAAGGTCGTCAGAGTGAAGGAGGACAGGCTCCCTGCCTGCCTCCACGAGTCGGCCCGCGCGATCTTGACCGACGTCGGTCTGCCGGACGACCGGGCTTCGTTTTTTGTGATCGACGGAGCGCTCTTCGAGGGAGAGACCCCCAACAGGTTTCGCCGATGTGCGGAACTCCGCTACTTCTCCGACTACAAGAACATGCCTGAAGGCTGGGAGAACTGGCTCGTCATCGGGGCGATCTTCTTCGACTGTGTGGTCCTGGACCCTGTGTCCGGGATGGTGTACTGCCTGCCCGACGGCGAGTACGGGGCAGAGCCGCTGAACCAGAGCCTCGATTCCTTCGTCTATTTCACCTGTCTGCTCGAAGTCGAGCGCCCCAACTACGACTTCACCCTGTCGGACGAGATCCCCGACTCGGAGGGCGTGGCGATGTCCCTGCGGGAGAGGATGATCCGGGTCGACCCGCTGCCCTTCGAGGGGGTCGAGCCCGCCTGGTCGGAGGAGTTCGACTGGGAGGCCGAGGACGCTCCTCGTATGCGGGCGTGGGATGTTGTTCTCTCGAACGTGTACGAGTCCATTGGTTAGGCGGAGTCATCCATGACGGTTCCCGAAGTCGGTTTCCGGCGTTTTCGGCAGGAGGCTGCCAGTGACGGGCCCAGCACTCCCCCGCCTCCCAGCGCGCGGCGGCTGGCGGAGGTCGCCGTGCCCGTCCAGGTGGGGCCCTACTTCGTCACCGCCGAGACCGACCCCGTAACGCTGCAGGAGTTCGCGCAGTCCTTCGGACGGCAGGTCGTGCAGGAGGAGTGCCGGCAGTGGGCGCGCCTCGGATCCGACCGTGGCTTCGAGATCTGCGCCGATCACGACGGGGTCGTGCGCGCCGTACTCCTCGACTGGAACGAGGAGTTGAGGTTCGTGAACTCGACTCCGGAGGCGTTCGCCCAGTCGCTCGCCGCGCTGGACCGGGCCCTCGCCGTGATCCTGGGTAGCGATCAGCCGCAGGAGGCCTCCGCCGCGTACGCGCAACTCGGCGAGCGGCTGCGGACGATCGACCCGCCGGCGTTCGAGGGGCGCGAGAACTGGTGGCCGCTCGTTCTCGACGACATCAGGGACACCGCGAGCGCGGAGTGGTTCACCGCGTTCGAGATCGTCGACGAGCGGGGCGAGAAGCAGATCCTCACGCAGGCCGGCGGGATCGGGATCCATCCGGAGGAACGGCTGTGGGGCCGGCTCCAGGCCGCGGGCGTCGCGCCCGAGCAGGTGCTGCGGATCCACACCGAGTTGGAGGCCTGCTTCACGCCGGGGCACTACTGCTCGCTGTGGCTCGGGCAGGTCTTCCCCGACGCGCAGCTCACGCACAACTTCCCCTACGGCGAGACGGCCGAGTCCCGCGCCGAGGGCATGCGGCTGCTGCGCGAGGCGGCTGAGCAGGCACCGCCGCAGTAGGGCCGCGGGATATGAGAGAGGGAGAGCAGCACGCCATGACCGTCGGTGCCGCCGTACCGGACATCGCCTCCTGGCCGCCGTTGGACGACGAGAAGCGGGCCGCCGGCCGGCAGTTGCTCGGCTGGGCCGCCGACGGCAGCGGCGCCCGGCGCCGGCTGTGCCTGGTGCGGGGAGCCGAGGGCAGTGGCAAGAGCCATCTGCTCGCCTGGTTCCTGGCAGGGTCGACCGGGCAGCCGCGGACTACCGTCCACGCCACCGTCCTGGCCGAGGGGCTGACGGCCGACACCTTCGCCTGGGATCTGGGGCGCCAGCTCGGCTACGGCCCTCTCTCCCCCGCACGCCTGCTGGACCGGGTGAGCCAAGACGAGCGGCCGTTGCTGCTCCTCGTACCCGATCTGCACCGGTCCGGGGCGGTCCCCGCCGATCTGCCGGCGGCGGCACCGGCGACCCTGGTCGCCGACCTCCTGGAGCCCCTGCTGTCACTCCCCCACCTGCGCGCGGCCGTGGAGATCGGCGACTCCGGGCTGCTGCCCGCCGACGGCGCCGAGATCATCGACCTGGGCCGCGGCCGCACCGCCGCGCCCGGCGACCGTGCGAACCCCGGGAAGAGCACGTTCGCGGAGCTTGCAGCGACCGTTCCGCACACCCACGACGGGCGCCCGGACTGGGCACAGGCGCCCGCCCCCGCCCTCCGCCACATCCTCGCCGCGGCCCTGCGAACCGACGACGAAGGCGCCGCCGTACGCAGCCTGTTGGCCGATCCCGGGTTCCTGGCGCACGGCTCGGCCACCGCGCTCACGGCCACACTCGCCGACGAACGCATACCCGTACCCGGGCAGCTCCGCCAGGTGTGGAAGCGCGCCGCCCCCGAGCTGACGGCACATCACGCCGACAGCGCCGAGCGTGCCGCCCTGCTGCACGCCGCCGCCGTCGGCACGGACGCGGCCCTGACCGAGTATCTGCGCCCCCTCGCACAGCGCCACTGGTGGTCCGCGGCGTGGGCCAGGCCGGAGCTCCCGGTCGGCGCGCTGGCACCGGTGCCGGGCGAAAAACGGCGCCTGCTGACAGCCGATGTCACGGGGCGGATCCGGACGTGCGACACGGACACGGGCGCCGCGGCCGGAGCGACCGGCTCACCGCCCTCCGCGCGCCCCGTCTCCGTCGCTCCACGCGACGCCCACTCGATGCTGCTGCTCGACGAGACCGGCGTGCTGCTGCCGGTCGTAGCCGAGGACGATCCCATCTCCGGGTTCATGCTCGGGCACATCGCCGAGCACCACGGTTCGGCAGCCCTCGTCGACGACGGGTCCCAGGTCACCGCACTCGGCGGCGGCGGCGCGCAGAGCCCGTACGCGATCGTCGGCGACCGCGCCGGCAACGTCCATGTCTGGTCCCTGAGCGACTATCAGGACACCCCGGGCTCCTACCGCGTACACGAGCAGCCTGTCACCGCCGCCGCCTGCCTCCACATCCCCGCCGACGACCTGACCCTCACCTTCAGCGCGGCGCTGGACGGCTCGGTGCGCCTGTGGGAGACCTCGGGCGAACCCATGCCGGTCCCCGTGGAGCAGCGCGGATGCCTGGCCACGGCGCTCGCGGCGGCCGACACCTCCGTCGGTCCGGTGCTCGCCGTCGCCTGGAGCGACGCCGAGTTGCACCTGTGGCACGTCTTCTCCGGCAGGATGCGGACCCTTCCCCTGCTGCACGCGTGCAGCGCGCTCGCGTTGACACCCGAGGGGCTGCTCTTCGTCGGAGGTCCCGAGGGACTTTACGCCGCGCGGTTGCGACTGGACGGGCTCTGGAGCTAACCCAGCGGGCCGGGGCCGTTGAGCGACGACCACCCCGGCAGGTCCACCTCGGCACGGACCGTCTTGCCGGGTGACGCGTCACGTTCCACCACCTCCCACCGGTCGGCCAACGCCTCGACGAGGACGAGACCCCGGCCGTGTTCGTCGAGGGGGAGTGAAGGCCGTACGTCTCCGGGTTTCGGGGGCCGCGTCTCGGCGCGCGTGTCACTGACCTCGACACGGATGCTGCCCGTCGGGAGCGACAGCCTCAGCTCGAAGTCCCGTCCAGGGACGCGGCCGTGGGTGACGGCGTTGGCGGCCAGCTCGGCGACGATCAGGGCGACGGCGTCGGAGGCCGTGCTGCCGTGCGGGATGCCCCAGGTGTGGAGCTGGGTCAGGGCGAGGTGCCGGGCTAGGCGGGCGCCGCGGGGCGTTGCACTGAGGCGCTGGGTGAACGTTCGTACGGTGAGCGGGGATTGGGGGGTGAGCGGTGCTGGCATGCGCTCAATCTGGCCGCTGTGACGGGCGGTTCACCAGGTGGGCGGCGCGTACGCTGCCGGAGCGTACGCGGTTACGGGCTGGACAGTACTTGTCACTGGCCGTGACCATGAGCGCGGGAGGTGACCGACAGTGGTCGATGGCGCGGTGGGGACGGGTGCGGCTGCAGCAGGCGGCGAGCCGGAGTCTTCGGACAGTCTGCGGACGTTCGGGGCGGTCGTGCAAGCGTTGCGGGAGCATGCGGGGTTGAGCCGGGAGGAGTTCGGGGATCTGGTGGGGCTGTCCAAGCACACGGTCGCCTCGATCGAGCAGGGGCGGCGGATGCCGGATCCGAGCTTTGGGGAGCGGGCGGAGGGGGTGTTGGGGAACACCGGTGCCTTGATGAAGGCGGAGCGGCATTTGGCCCGGCAGCCGGGGTTGGCGGCTTGGTTTCGCCAGTGGGCTCGGCTGGAGACAAGTGCGATCACGCTGTGCTCGTATGAGTGCCGGATGATTCCCGGCCTGCTGCAGACGAAGGCCTACGTGCAGGCCCTGGCTGCCGACCAGTTGCCACCCTTGGACGACTCGCAGATCGAAGAACGGTGGGCTGCGCGGGCAGAACGGCAACAACTGCTGCGGGAGCGACCGAACACGGCGTTCAGCTTCATCCTCGAAGAGCACCTGTTCCTGCGGCGCACGGGTGGGGTGGAAGTGACGCGCGAACTCATCGATCACGTACTGGAGATCACCAAGCTACGGAACGTCGAGATCCAGATCATGCCCCTCGTACAGGAATCGCACGCCGGGCTTCAGGGCCCCATGCGGCTTCTGGAAACCCCCGACAACAAGTGGTTCGCCTACTGCGAGGGGCAGGAGAGCGGGCAGTTGGTCTCTGACCGGAAACTGGTCAGCGTGCTCCAAAGCCGGTATGCCAGGATGCGTTCACAGGCCCTGCCCCCGAAGGACTCCGTGAGCCTGTTGCAGCGGATGCGAGGAGACCTATGAGCACGCCCGAACTGACCTGGTTCAAGAGCACCTACAGCAGCGCGTCCGGCGATGACTGCGTCGAAGTGGCCCTCACCTGGCACAAGTCCAGCTACAGCAGCGGCGGCGACGGCGACGGCGACGGCGACGGCGACTGCGTAGAGGTCGCCACCTCCCCCCACACCATCCACGTCCGCGACTCCAAGAACCAGCAGGGCCCCCAGCTCACCCTCTCCCCCACCGCCTGGGCCGACCTCGTCACCCGCGTGTGCGGGAGCGTTCGCTAGTACACCGCACCGCCGACCAAACGGCTCTGACCTGCCATCAGCTGGTGTTCGAGGTCGTCGGCCGGGCGGTGAACGAGGCCCTGACCACGGGTGCCGGTTCCGTCGACGTCACGCTTACGTCCGACCGGGGCGTGCGGGTCACTGACGACGGGCCGGGGGTTCCTTTCGAGGCCCGGGCCTCTGGTGACTCCGGCGGCCCGGGACTCGAAGCCCTGCTGACCAGTCTGTACGCCGGGTCGGAGCCCGGTGGCCGGCACATCGCGACCGTCGGCCATGCCGGTGTGGGGCCCTTCGTCGCCAGCGCGCTGTCGAGCCTGATGACGGCCGAGGTGCGGTGCGAGGGGGTCCGATGGGTCCAGGAGTACGCGCGGTGTCGCTCTCGCCCCGCCCTCGGCCGTGGGGCCCGCGACCGGACGCGGGACGACCATCGCCTTCTGGCCCGGCACCGAGATCTTCGAGACGACGCGCTGCTCGTTCGCCGTGCTGGCGGAGCGTTTCCGGCAGCTGGCCTTCCTCAACCGGGGCCTGGGGATCTCGCTGGCCGACGAAGGCCTGTCCGGCGAAACCCGGGCGGTACTGTTCCGGGTTCCGGACGAGTGCGGGACTTCGTGGCCGCCCTCGACGCGGAGGCAGGGGCGACCCTCCATCCGGACGTCATCGGCTTCGAGCAGGAGGACCCGCGGATGGCGGGCACGATGGAGGTGGCCCTCCTCTGGAGCGGCTCCCGCGGGGAGAGGATCCGCGGCTTCGCCAACAGCCGGCCCACTCCCGAGGGTGGCACGCACGTGGATGGCTTCCGCGCTGTCCGTGAAGCTCGACCGGCCCGAATTCCTCGGCGCCATGCACGGGCAACTGGGCAACACCGACGTGCGGGTCTGTGTCCGGGAAGCCGTCCGGGAGCGCCTCGGCAGCTGGTTCGAGGAGCACCCGGCGCGGGCCATGGAGGTCCTCGACCGGATCGTCAGTAGGTGAGCGCGTCCTCAGCGGTGCCGAAGAAGCTGGTGACCCGGCCGTCGTTGACCGTGACGGGACCATCGCCGACCGGCACGGTCGTGGGGCTCTCGGCGGCGGTGAGCGCGATCTCCACCTTGTCGGCGCTCTTGCCGCCCGCCGTGTCGGCACGCGAGAACATGATCCCGGCGTAGGCGCTCTCGCCGGCCTTCAGGATCCAGTCCTTGCCCTCGGGTCCCATGTGCTCGGCGGCACCGTCGAGCCCCGGAATCGTGATCACCAGCTCGTTGGCCGGCAGCAGACAGGGGTCGCTGCCCTTGTTCTTCGCGGTCAGCAAGGCGTGGTTGACGGGGCTGGACGCGACCGTGACGTTGTAACTCAGGTCGGTCGTCTCGCACATGCCCACGCCTCCGTCCTGGCCGTCGTCGGAACCGTCCCCCGACGAGGGCGGTGTGCTGCCACCGCTGTCGGAGGAGCCCCCGCTCGCGCTGCCACCGTCACCCGGGACGGCCGTCGTGGGCGTGCCGGAGCCTTGGTCCGTACCCGCAGGGGACGCAGAGGACGGGGTCGTCGTCACGCTCGGAGCGGCTGTGCCCCCCTCGGTGTCGCCGTTGCATGCGGTCAGCGCGATGATGCCGAGCGAGAGAGCGGCCAGTACGGCGGCGGTGCGGCGTGAACGGGCTGCGTGAGCCATGAGAAGTCCCCCCGAAGTCGGAATGTCCCGGGGATCATGCCTCGTGCGAGCGACGCTTCCGCCTGATCACACCGAGCGGGAGCCGTTTCCGAACACGTTTGTGACACTGCGACAGCGACCGTGGCCCAGTCACAGCCACACGCCCGCGACGAGCAGCTTTTCTTCACTCAGAAGCCGGCGGACGAAATACGAGGAGCCGCTGCGAGCCAATACAAGTCGATACAAGCCGAAACAAGTAGAAGCAAGTAGAAGCAAGCCAACAGCGCCCCCGGAATCGAATTCCAGGGGCCCGTTGCGCTTATTTCGTCAGTGACCGGCGGCAGCGTACGCGTGCACGCCCAGCGCGACACCCTCGGGCGAGACCGCGGCGAAGACGTCGGTGCAGGCGACGGCGCTCACGGTCTCGGAGAGACCACCGGCGAGACCACCGGAGAGGGCACCCGCGAGACCGGCGGAGGCGGCACCGCCCGCCTGACCACCGGCAATGCTGTCCAGGGCGGCATCGGCTATCTCGGCCGTTTCAACCTGAGGGGTGAAGTTCATAACCTGCGGTTCCCTTCGAGCGGACTTTCTGCAACGCGCAGGATCAAAGCACGCCGAGAAGGAGAGGGCCAACCGCTCCTTGACTTTGCACGGCGTATTCCGGCGGTCGGGCGGCGATCGGTTTCACCACTATGACCACGGGGTCACCGAATACACCAACTCCTTCACAGGACCTGCCGCCCCACCGCGCACGCGACTGTTGCGACCCGGTTTCCAAGACGGGCACTTCGGCGACAAGGCGACGCGCGGCGGCATCGGTGCGGCGGACGGCCGGGGCCGGTATGACCTCGCCGTGCGCCCGTGTGGACATTTGCCGGAGGTTGGGCCCGGGAGCGGTGCCGAGCCGACCCGCAGGGGTCGTTCACCGTCCGCACCGGCCGACAAGCAACTTGACGAAGCGTCACTTTGCCTAACTGACAGCCCATCAACAGCATCCGGCCCTACCGCGCACCGTACTGATCGCCACCGGCGCCACGGCCGCCACTCTCGCCGTCACCGCACCCGCGCCCGAAGCCCCCACAGCCGAGGCGGCCGGCACGGCCCCTGTCGCCGCCGCGGCAGTCTGCACCCTCACGAAGGAGATGACCGAAGGCCCCTACTACCTCGACGGACAGCTCGTCCGCGCCGACATCAGCGAGGACAAGACGGGCTTCCCGCTGGAGCTGACCCTCACCGTCGTCGACGACGACACCCGTGCTCCCCTTGGCAACGCCCTCGTCGAGATCTGGCACGCCGACGCCCTCGGTGAGTACTCGGGCTTCGTCGGCAACAACGGCCACAACGAGCCCGACTACGGCACCTTCCTGCGCGGCGGGGTGCTCACGAACTCCAGCGGCGTCGCCACGATCACCACCGTCTACCCGGGGTGGTACAGAGGCCGCTGCATCCACATCCACGTCAAGGTCCACACGGACGTCACCCTGACCTCCGACGGCTCCTTCGAGGGCGGCCAGGAACTGGGAGGCGCCGCGTCCGGGCTCCTCACGCTTACCGCGCTGGGGAGTTCGCCGTCCGCGGGATACGCGGGGACGCTGACGCTGGGTGTCGAGCAGAGCTGAGAGACCTCGGAAAGCGGCTCGCACCAGCCTCAGGCCGGTGCGGGCCGCCCCAGTCGCTCACATGTACGCGAAGTACCGGTCGAGCCAGGTCGGCGGAAGATCGCCTTCCTCGTCTTCCTCCTCGTCCCCGGACTCGGCCGCCAGTGCCGCCAGTACCGCCTCGGCTTCCTCGTCCTCTTGCAGGGTCGGTCCGTCGTACGGCTCCAGGACCAGCTCGACGGGCACGTAGACGCAACCGAGTTCCGTACACAGCTCGTCCAGCCAGGCCACGAACTCGTCACTCGGGCCCGCCTCACCGCGGAGCAGACCCCATCCCCATTCCTTGCCCATTCCGGCGGTGACGAAGGGACCGAAATTGCTCATCAGCACCGACAAGTGCCGGTCCGTACCCGTGGCTTCAGCAGGAACCAGGACGAAACCGTAGAGGCTCGCGTCCGGCACGGCGCCCGACGTCACGGACGGCCCGAACCGCCGCTCCAGGGCGCCGGCGAGCCGCTCGAAACGCTGCCTGGCGGCAGACCAGTCGTAGCCCTCGGGGTACTCCAGATGTGCGGGGTCGTCCAGCTCGCGCTGGAGCTCCCGGAGGCGGTCGAGGGGCAGCATGGCGGTGTCCTTGTCATTGGGGGCGGGCCTGAGCGGAGACGCCCGGCCCCGCAGGGAAGAGCCTGACCGGTATGGCTCACATGTAGTCGAAGTACCGATCGAGCCAGGTCGGCGGAAGATCATCTTCCTCTTCTTCCTCCTCGTCCTCGCCCTCGTCCTCCTCGGACGCGGCCGCCAGCGCCGCCAGAAACTCCTCAGTGAGTGCCTCGTCTCCCAGGAGAATCGGTCCGTCGTACGGCTCCTTGACCAGCTCGACGGGCACGTAGACGCAACCGAGTTCCGTGCACAACTCGTCGAGCCAGGTCACGAACTCGTCGCTCAGGCCCTCTTCACAGCCGGGCAGACTCAATGAACTGCCCGTTCCGGCGGTGACGAAGGGACCGAAATTGCTGATCAGCACTCGCAAGGGCAGGTCCGTACCCGTGGCTTCGGCGGGGACCACGATGACGCCGAGGAAGCTCGCGTCCTGCCCCATGCCAGCCGACACGGACGGCCCGAACCGTCGCTCCAGGGCGTCGGCGAGCCGCTGAAAACGCTGCCGTGCAGCCGGAACGTCATAGTCCCGGGGGACCTCCCGGTGCTTGGGGTCGGGGTCGTCCAGCTCGCGCAGAAGCTCCCGGAGGAGGTCGAGGGAAAGCATGGTGGTGTCCTTTGCGGTGTTCGCAGTACGTCGGCACTCAGCCGTGATTGTCGTCCGGGCGTGTGGCCGGGGCCAGGTGGTTCTGGCCCCGGCCACACGCGTCAGCGCCTCGGGCACGTACTTGACGCTGACGGATACTCGGTGATGACGCGGTACCTCTTGCTCTTGTACCGGGTGACGACGCACAGAATCTTCTCGCCACCCTCTCCGATCGCTTCCTCGTATTCGACGGGGAAGACCTTGTTCTTGCCTGTTCCGCTGGCGATGGGAGCGCCGCGTTTCTTTCAGGCGTCGTCGATCAGCGCCAGGAGCCTGCCCTGGTCCTTCTCCTTGAAGATGCTGTGCAACGGCTTGGTCGGTTCGGTGCTGGGCCTCGTGTGGTCCATCACATGCTCGATGCGGTGCCGGGTGCTGCCCTTTTCCCGCGCGTACCACAGGCCAGCCGGCGACTCGAAGATGTCGTGGCCCCGAAGCTTGAAGCCCACAGGGCAGCTGATCGCCCGCGCCGCCCGCGTGGACGCCATCGAGCGCGTCAGCGACCGCGCGCACAGCTCGAACGCCGGATTCTTGCCGAACAGCTTGCGGAAGAAGTCGTCCGCCTTGGTGCCCCATTTGCTGAACTTGACGCCCGCGGCGCCCCATCCGGCGAACGGCACCGCACCGGCACAGGACAGCCCCGCGTCGATCTTGTTGCCCTCGCCGAAGTACCAGGCGCAGTTGGTGCCGTCGGCGACCTCACCGAAGCCGGGGACCAGACCGAGGATGTCGAGGGTGAAGCGGCCGCCCTCGGACAGCGCCTTCCCCCCCCAGTCGATCTCCTCCATCTTCGCCATCTGCTCCGCGAACTCTTCGTCCTCCGCCAGCAGGGCGCGGCTGACCACCACCCTCACCGTCGCCTCCGCCCAGGTCCTCAACCAAGGGACCGGCCAGATTCCCGGCGCTGCCGAGACCGGCGACCGCTTCGGCGCGGACGTCGCCGCAGGCGACTTCACCGGGACCTCGACCGTCGGCCTGGCCATCGGCGCCCCGGGGGCACGTCACGCCGTAGATGGCCGCGCCGACAGGGACGCGGCCCGCCTGCCGGCAACGCCGGGGCGGGCCGCTCCCTCAGCGGTTCAGGACTCCGGGCACTCCTTCCACGCCATGTGGTAGATCGTGCTGATGTCCCCGTCCGTCGAGTCCATCGTCATGAAGCTGACCTTGTCCGGCGAGGACGAGCCGGCGCTGACTCTCAGTTCGGTGTTGATGTTGAAGTTGCGCTGGACTCCGCACGGTGCCCAGACCAGTTGGGCCCAGTCGGTGCTGTCGGTGGCCTGCCAGTTGTCGTTCAGGGGGCCGTTGAAGGGGTGGTTGCGGAACTGGGTGTTCGGGGAGCCCTGGAAGTAGTACGAGGCTCTCTGGATGGCGCTCGCGCCGGGCTGGAGGGCGGCGAAGCCGCGGTAGTCGGCGCTGGCGATGGCGTAGGTGAAGCCCTGCGGGACGTGCACGATCAGGTTGAGCTGGCAGTTCTTGCGGAACGCCGTGGGGTCGGAGTTGCCGCCGACCTGGGCGAGGTAGTCGCTGTAGGTGACCGTGAACGCGGTGTTGTCCTCCGAGACGGCGACGGCCGTGGTGCCCTGCGGGCAGCCGGAGCCGTTCACCGTGGCGACCTTGATGACGATCTTGTCCGGCGGCGGGTCTTCGAACGCGCCGGTCGGGGACGGAGCCGCCTGCGCGGGCAGCGCCGCGGTGAGCAGGGCGACCAGCGCGCCGCCGCTCAGCAGGAATCGCAGGAGTCCACGTGCCATGGATCTCTCCCTGGGGTTGGGGGGTGGCTGTGCCTCGATCCGTTCGGCCTCGCCTCGTTGAATCTTTGAAGAAAGAGTGAGGTTTCTGTGAAGGTCGGAGGCGTTGGAATCGTAGGGAGACCGACGAGAGCCAGCCAGGTCGAACTCCAGCCATTTACAGGCGAGTTGAGCGACACATCCCCAGGTCATTCACAGCCGCACATCAAGCCTCCCTCGCGGGCGCCCTCGTCCGCGAGGACATCCGGGAGGACAAGGAGGGCTTCGAGGTGCAGTACACCTTCACCGTCGTCGACGTCTCCGACGACTGCGCGCCACTCGCCGGAGCACCACCCCAGGAGGAGGGCCACGGGACAACGGCACCTTCCTGCGCGGCGGTCAGATGACCGACGAGAACGGCCAGTGCAGCATCACGTCCATCTGGCCGGGGCACTACGTCTCACGCGCGATCCACGTCCATATGCGGGTGCACACGGACGTGACGCTCACGGACGACTCGTACACAGGCGGCGAGATCATTCACACCGGCGAGCTGCTCTTCGACCAGGACATCAACACCGAGATCCAGGCGACCTCGCCGTATACCGAGAACACGACCCGCGAGACCCTGCTGGAGGACGACAGCCTCTACGACGACGGAGGCGCGTCCTCCGGCCTGCTGCCCCTGACCGCGCTCGGTGACAGTGTCTCGGACGGCTACAAGGCGACCTTGACAGTAGGCGTCAGCACCGACTGACACCGGTCGGCCAGGGCCCTGGACCCGGCTCGGACCCGATCGCTCAGGTACGGACGGGCTGCCGCTCCTCGGCGGGCTCGGCCCCCTCCGCCTTCCCCTCCTTCAGGTGGGCGCGGATCGAGTACGCCAGGGCGGCGGCCCACAGTGCGTACAGGAGGACGTACACGATCGCTGACGTGGCCCCCGACGCCGCGATCCAGTCGCTCTTCAGCAGCGTGCGGACGTTGGTGACGAGGATGACGCCGCCGACCGCCGAGCCCAGCACGCGCGGCGGCAGGATGCGCACCAGCCACGCGGCGATCGGCGCGGCGATCAGCCCGCCGGCGAGGAAGGCGGCGACCCACGTGAAGTCGATGCCCTGCGAGCCCAGCGAGAAGAGGAACCCGAGGCTCGCGGCGACCGCGACCAGGAACTCGCTGGTGTCGATCGAGCCGATGACCTTGCGCGGCTCCATCCGCCCGGAGGCGAGGAGGGCGGGCGTGCCGACCGGCCCCCAGCCGCCTCCGCCGGTCGCGTCCAGGAAGCCGGCGACCAGGCCGAGCGGGGTCAGGAAGCGGCGCCGCAGGGGCAGGCCCACCCGGTCCTTGGGCAGGCCCCGGAAGGTGAACCGGGACATGACGTACACGCCGAGGCCCAGCAGGATGAGCGACATCAGCGGCGCGGCCACCTCGGTCGACAGCTTGGACAGGACGGTCGCGCCGAGGAAGGACCCGATCGCGCCCGGCACGCCGATCTTCCCGACCACCTTCCAGTCGACGTTCCCGAACCGCCAGTGGGAGGCGCCCGACATCAGCGTCGTACCGATCTCGGCGAGGTGCACCGTGGCCGAGGCGCCGGCCGGGTTGGTGCCCATCGCCAGCAGCAGAGTGGTCGACGTCACGCCGTAGGCCATGCCGAGACTGCCGTCCACGAGCTGGGCTCCGAGGCCCGCGACGGCGAGCAGTATCAGCGTGCGCATGCGGCCGGTCCCGTCTTCCCGAGGTTTCCTACCGGGTTGGTAGGGATGGACGGGATCGGACTCTAGGACATCGACCTGAGGGCGGGCTGAGGGTGTCCGAATACAGAGACGCCCATCTCATATCTGCCCCAGAGACCCTCAGCCCAGCTCAGCCCGGCCCAGAGAGACCCTCAGCCCAGCCGGATCACGTTCCAGGACAGCGGTTCCAGTACGGCGGTGAGGTGGCCGTCCTTCAGCGCCGTGCCCTCGACCGGGTGCGGGGCGACGCGCTCGGGGTCGTCGAGGGTGTTGCGGGCGTCGGGGTCGGCGTCCGCGAGGGCGCTGTGCTCGACGACGTCCGTCAGGTCCAGCCCGCTGAGGGCGACTTCGAGCGGGAGGGCTTCAGTACGGCTGCGGTTGACCGCGAAGACGGTGACCGTGCCGTCCTCGGCGCGCACGGCCGTGGCGTGCAGCAGGTCGGCCTCGCCGTACTTCTTCGTCTCGTACGTCGGGGAGTCCACCCGCACGTCCAGGACCTGGCCGCGGCCGTACCGGGAGGTCTGGGCGAAGGGGAAGAACGTCGTCTGCCGCCAGGCCGGGCCGCCGGGCTCGGTCATGATCGGGGCGATGACGTTGACCAGCTGCGCGAGGCAGGCGACGGTGACGCGGTCCGCGTGGCGCAGGAGCGCGATGAGGAGCGAGCCGAAGACGACCGCGTCGGTGACGCTGTAGTTGTCCTCCAGGAGGCGGGGGGCCTCGGGCCATTCGTCCTGCTCGAACTCCTTGGCGCGCGCCTCCCATTCGGGCAGGTACCAGACGTTCCACTCGTCGAAGGAGAGGTTGATCTTCTTCTTCGACTTCAGCCGCGCGCCCACGTGGTCCGCGGTCGCGACGACGTTCTCGATGAAGGACTCCATGTCGACGGCCGAGGCGAGGAAGGAGTCGATGTCGCCGTTCTCGGGCCAGTAGTAGGCGTGGAGGGAGACGTAGTCGACGAGGTCGTACGTCTCCTTGAGGACCGTCGCCTCCCACTCGGCGAACGTCGGCATGGACTGGCTGGAAGAGCCGCAGGCGACCAGCTCGATCTTCGGGTCCATCTGGCGCATGGCGCGGGCCGTCTCGGCGGCGACCCGGCCGTACTCCTCCGCCGTCTTGTGGCCGGTCTGCCAGGGGCCGTCCATCTCGTTGCCGAGGCACCAGAGCCTGATGCCGAAGGGGTCCTTGTCGCCGTGGGCGACGCGGAGGTCGGAGAGGGCCGTGCCTTCGGGGTGGTTGGCGTACTCCTGGAGTTCGAGGGCTTCGGCGACTCCGCGGGTGCCGAGGTTGACGGCCATCATGGGCTCGGCCTGGGGGCCGACCTTGCGGAGGAAGTCGATGTACTCGGAGAGGCCGAAGCGGTTGGACTCCGTCGAGTGCCAGGCGAGGTCGAGGCGGCGGGGGCGGTCCTCGGCGGGGCCGACCGAGTCCTCCCACTTGTAGCCCGAGACGAAGTTGCCGCCGGGGTAGCGGATGGCTGTGACGCCGAGTTCGCGGACGAGGTCGAGGACGTCCTGCCGCAGGCCCTTCGCGTCGGCTGTGGGGTGGTCGGGTTCGAAGATGCCGGTGTAGACGCAGCGGCCGAGGTGTTCGACGAAGCTGCCGAAGATACGGGGGTTGACTTCGCCGACCGTGAAGGCGGGGTCGAGTGTGAAGCGGGCCGTTTCTTGCATGGTCGCCTTTCCAGAAGGGCGGTTCTTGTTTCGTTGGTCGAAGACCTGCAGCGCGGCCAGGATCTGCGGCGCGATGACGAGGCCGGTGATGTTGCGCAGCATCGGCAGCGTGATGTGGACCATGCGGTGCCAGGCGTTCGCGCCGTCCAGCTTGGCGGCCTCGTAGGGGTGGTCGGGGATGGACTGGAGCGCATCGCGATCATGTTGGAGCCGTCGCCGCCGCTGAAGAGGTTCCAGTACCGCACCCGGGTGCGGGCACTGGAGGCGAGTGCGTCGGCGCCGGTGCCGAGTGCGGCGAAGCCGAAGCTGCCGGCCACGGCCACGGCCAGTCCACCGGCGGTGGCCAGAAGTTGCCTGCGGTTCAGGCCAGGTTGTCCCATTCCCTGCCCTAACTATTCGAGATATCGAATTGCGCACGCAACTTCGAACGGGACCGTAGACGGAAAGCGCTTTCCGGTCAATGCCTCGTGCACGAATTCGCTCCGCGGTACTGCGGGTATGGGTTGTGGGTCGTGTGCGGAACCGGTGCTGTGCTGGTCGCGCCCGCGGCGGAGCCACATATCGACACGGCCCGCGCCCCTGGGTGTGCTGCCGAACCGCCACCCACATCGCGCGGTCGTTCCCGGTTGGACAACGGTCGCCGCATCGCATGACGCGGGCACGTCGGGACGCGTACGCTCGAACAGCCCGCCGAGCGGCGGAGGAACAGGGGGTGCGATGAACATCGCGGGCGCGCGCGCATGGGCGGCCCGGGTCGCTTCCATGCTGCGGTCTCGGCGCTCACACCGCGCCTCGACCATGCGCGACCTGGCTTCCGAGCTGAGCGCGACCGTACGAGCCAGACCTCACCCCCCGGCCGACGTACGCGAGTTGTGCCACGCGCTGTGCGCGGAGATGAGCGGGCGGCGCGGTGGGCGGCCCGTCGAGCTGCGGTTCGAGCGGTTCCCCGACGAGATCGAAGTGACCGGGCTGTGGGTGGAGTTCCAGGACTTCGACCTGGTCATCGTCGAGGAGCGGGCCGAAGCGGTGCAGCAACTGGTCATCCTCGGCCATGAGTTGTGGCATCTGCACGCCGGGCACGGTCACGACCACACCGCCGGTACGGCGGCCGTGCACGCCCTCGCCGACCGGCCCGGGTGGAAGGACATCGCCCTGGCGGTGGCCGCCCGCGACGGCTCCCGGGAGCGGCACGAGGCCGAGGCCGACGACTTCGGGCACCGACTGGCCGCCGCCTTCCGGCCGTTGCTGTCGGGGCGGGGCGCGGACGCGCCGCTCGGGCCCGTGCAGCGGTCGATGGGGTATCGCGGAAACGGGAGCGGAAGCGGACGCGGCGACAGGAGCAGGGGGCCGGCGCGGTGACCGGGGCGTTCCAGGCGGTTCAGGCGGCGCAGGACCCCACCGGTTCCGCCGGTCTCCTCGGCGACATGTACATCTCCTTCTGGATCCCGACCGTCATCCTGACCGCCGCCCTGGCGATCAAGCTGCCGAGCATCGTCAAGATGTGGCGGGACCCTCTGCTGCGCGCCGTCGGCGGACTGCTGCTGTTCGCCTGCGCCGTGTTCGTCTTCGCGGCCCCGGACACCATCGCCTGGACCAACCGCGTCACCGGCGTGCCGAACATCTCGGCGCCCTGGGTGTACTCCCTGCTCACCGCGCTGTGCGCGTCCTGGCTGCTGCTGATCATCGCCTGGCGCAACGGCCTCTCCGACGGCTCGACCGCGACGCGCCGCGCGACCCGCTGGGTCGTCTCCGTGTACGCGGGTGTCGTCGCCGCCCTGTGGGGGCTCTTCGCGCTCGCCGACGCCCCCGTGGAACGCCTGCGGGACCTCGACACGTACTACGCCACCACGCCCTTCATGCGCGAGATGATCCTGCTCTATCTCCTCGCGCACACCGTGGCCTGCGCCGTCACGGCCCGGCTGATCTGGAACTGGATCCGCACCGACGGCCTCGACGCCTGGCTGCGCTGGGGGCTCAGGTTCCTGGGTGTCGGCTACGCGACGAATCTGCTGTTCGACGCGTCCAAACTCACCGCGGTGGTCGCCCGGTGGACGGGCCACGACCTGGACTGGCTCAGCACCGACCTGGCGCCGTCGGCCGCCTGCGTCTCCGCCTCGCTGGTCGCGGTGGGCTTCATCATCCCGCACGCCGGCCAGTACCTGCACGAGCGCTGGCGGATCCGGCTGCACCGCCTGCGGCTGCGGCCCCTCTATCTGCTGATGCGCTCCGTCACCGGCGGCCGCGAGCCCTTCGCCCTGCGCGGCACCGGCGAACTACGCCTGATCCGCCGCGAGACGTTCATCCGCGACGGGCTCCTCCAGGTGTCCCGGCACCTCGACGAGGACCTGCGCGGCCGGTCGTACGAAGCGGCCCTGGCGCTCGGTTTCCCGCCCGCCCGGGCCGAGGCCCTCACCGCGGCCGTGACGATCCTGGACGCCGTCGACACCCGGAAGCGTTCCCCCGAGGCGGAGAGCACCGCCTCGCCGTCCGGCCCGGACACCGCGTATCTGCTGCGGGAGATCCAGGCCGTGTCCCGAGCCCTCCGCCACCCCGACGACATCAAGGCGGTACGCGCCCGCGCGGCCGCCCTGGCAGAGAAAGCTCGCGCATGACTGAACACCACACTCCCGAGGCCAGAACCGCGGTCGTCCTCGGGGGATCCCATACCGGCATGCTCGCGGCCCGCGCACTGGCCGAGTTCGTGGACCGTGTCGTCGTCGTCGAACGCGACGCCCTGCCGGAGGGAGCCGCGCCCCGCAAGGGCCTGCCGCAGGCGCGGCACGCCCACATGCTGTGGTCGGGCGGAGCACAGGCCGTGGCGAAGCTGCTGCCCGGGATCACCGAGGCGCTCCACGACGCCGGGGCACACCGGCTGCCGGTCACGACGGACATGGTCGCCCTGTCGGCGTGGGGCTGGTTCCGGCGCTGGCCCGAGTCGCACCATGTGATCCTGGCCGGGCGGGACCTGCTGGACGCGACGATCCGCGCGCAGGTCCTCGCGGACGAGCGGATCGAACTGGTCGAGCGGGCCGAAGCGTTCGGGCTGGTCGGCATGGACGCGGGCATGGACACCGGGCCGGATGCCAGTACGTCCGCCGATGCATCCGCCCGCACGTCAGCCCCCACGTCAGCCCGTACGTCCGCCGCCCGTACGTCCGCCGCCGTGAGCGGCGTACGGATCCGGACGCACGACGGCGCCGAACGCACCCTGGAGGCCGACCTGGTCGTCGACGCCACCGGGCGCGGGTCCGGGGCGCCCAGGTGGCTGACGGCACTCGGGCTGCCCGCACCGGAGCGGCGCGAGGTCGACTCCGGCCTGGTGTACGCCAGTCGGCTCTACCTCGCCCCCGAGCCGGCCCGGGACGGCTTCCCGGTGATCAACGTGCAGCCCGACCCGCGTGACGGGGGGCCCGGCCGGGCGGGCTTCCTGCTGCCCATCGAGGACGGGCGGTGGATCGCCACGCTGTGCGGCACCCGGGGCGGCGAACCCTCCGCCGACGCCGACGACTTCGTCCGGTTCGCCCGCGAGGAACTGCGGCACCCGCTGATCGGCGAGCTGCTCGACAACGCCGAGCCGCTGTCCGACGTGTCGGTCACCCGGAGCACGGTCAACCGCCGGTACTTCTACGAGCGGATGCCTGCGTGGCCGGAGAACTTCGTCGTCCTCGGCGACGCGCTCGCCGCGTTCAACCCGGTGTACGGGCACGGCCTGGCGGTCGCCGCCCAAAGCGCCCTGATCCTGCGGGATGTGATACGCCGTCAGGGCTGGGCCGCGCCAGGAGTGGCACGCGCGGTGCAGCGGGCGGTGGCCCGTCCGGTCGGCGCGGCGTGGGACATGGCCATCGGGCAGGACGTGTTCTACCCGGGCGCCACGGAACACGGGCCCACACTCAGGGAGCGGCTCGTGGCCGCGTACGTCGGCCGACTGATGTACACGGCCACCGGAAACGGACGGATCGCCCGGCGGGTGACGGATGTGACGTCCCTGGAGCGCGGCGCGGAGGTGCTGCTGGCTCCGTCGGTGCTGCTGGCGGCGCTGGTCGGCCCGCTCAGACCTGCGCTGAGCGGGCCGCCGTTGACCGCGGAGGAGATGAAGGCGGGAGGGCTGCGGTAACTACCCGCGGCCGCGCCCCGGGCACCTGAGGCACCTGAGGCACCTAAGGCGGCTCAGCCGGCGAACGCCGGTTGGGCCAGCCCCTTCCCCGCGCCCGGCACCACGAACACCGACCCGGCCAGCGCGGGCGGCGAGGCCAGTCCCACGCGGGCCGTCGTGATGTACAGGTCGGTCAGGTCGGGCCCGGCGAACGCGCATGCCGTGACCCGGGGTACCGGAAGCGGGATCACCCGGTCCAGCTCGCCGGTCGGCGTGTACCGGCGTACGGCCGCGCCCTCCCACAGGGCCACCCAGACGCAGCCCTCGGCGTCGACGGTGAGCCCGTCGGGGAACCCGGCCCCGTCCTCGACCGTCACGAACGGCCGCCGGTTCGCGACGCGCCCGCCCTCGTGGTCGAAGACGTCGACACGGCGCGTCGGCGAGTCGATGTAGTACATGAGCCGCCCGTCAGGGCTCCAGCCCGTGCCGTTGCTGACCGCCACGTCGTCGAGGACCACGTCGACCGGGCCGTCACCGGTGAACCGGGACAGGGTGCCGCCGCCCGGCGCCTCGTCGTAGCGCATCGTGCCGGCCCACAGGGAGCCGTCGGGGGCGACGGCGGCGTCGTTGGCGCGGCGGCCGGGGACGGGCTCGTGGTGCAGCCAGCGGAAGCTGTCGTCGGCGTCCAGCAGCCCGACGCCGTCCCGGAGGTTCAGGACGAGCCCGCCGCCGACACGCGGCTTTACGGCGCCGACGTGCTGCGGGGCCGTACGGACGGAGCGGCGCCCGGAGACCGGGTCGTAGGTGTGGATCCGGGACCCCAGGATGTCGATCCACAGCAGCCGCCCGCTGTCCGGGTCCCAGGTCGGCCCCTCACCGAGCTCGGCTTCGGCCCGCACGGCGACCTCGTACGCCGTCGCGCTCATGCCACGCTCCGGTGCCCGAGGCGCTCCGACAGCTCCGCGGCGCCCTTGGCGGCGAGCTGCTCCAGCTCGACGCGGCGGTCGTCGCTCCAGCGGATCATGGGCACGGAGATGGAGAGCGCGGCGACGACCTTGCCGGTCCGGTCGTGCACCGGTGCCGCCACGCACGAGACGTCCGGGTTGGACTCCCGGCTCTCGACGGCGATCCCCCGCTCACGAATCCCGGCAAGGGCCTCGCGCAGAGCGCCGGGGTCGGTGATGCTGTTCGGTGTCATGCCGACGAGCTCGGCACTGTCGGGGATCCGTGCGGTGAGCTCGGACTCGGGAAGGGAGGCCAGCAGCATCTTGCCGACGGAGGTGCAGTGCGCGGGCAGCCGGCGCCCGGCGGCCGACACCATCCGCACCGCGTGCGTCGAGTCGACCTTGGCGATGTAGATGACGTCGGTGCCCTCGAGGATGGCCACGTGTACGGTCTCGTCGCAGGTCTCGGCGACGGACCGCGCGACCTGCTGCCCCTCGGCCGCGAGGTCGAGCTGCTCGGCGTACCGGCTGCCGAGCTGGTACGGCCGCACACCGAGCCGGTACCGTCCCGGCTGACCCGGCACGGGGACGATGTACGACCGGGCGGCAAGCGTGGTCACCAGCTCGTGCACGGTGGTGCGCGGCAGCTGGAGCTTGCGCACGATGTCGGGGGCGGAGAGCGTGCCGTCCCCGTCGAGGAAGAGCTCAAGAATGTCGAGAGCCCGGGTCACGGCTGGTACAAGGCGTCCCACGTCCGGCCCCCTCCCTTGGGTGTGAGTGAGGCTGCGTTCGAGATTTCAACAGCCGATCGGGATAACGAACACAGGCTACTCAAATTGCGTTTCCCCCGGCAATGGGCCTGCGAGTTCCGCTCTACGACTTCCCCGCCCGCACATACGTCACATCGAAGTCCGTCGTCCACTCCTCCCCGTCGGCCGACTGCTCCCAGCGGCCCTCGGCCGTGGTGCCGTCGGGGCTGATGGTGGCGGTGAGGCGTTGGTGGAAGCCGGGGGCCGAGCGCCACTGGCGCCAGGTTCGGTCGGTGAAGCTGCCCCGGTAGACGCGGGAGACGCCCCGGCCGTCGGCGTAGAGGACGGTGAATTCCTCGGCCGTGTCGTCGTAGCCGATCAAGGTGACCGTGGGGAAGGGGGCGTGGGTGGCCCACTCGCCGGGGAGGGAGGTGTCGGGGTCGACGTCCGCGTGCTGGGCGAGGAAGGCGCCGCCCTCCAGCCAGGCGAAATCCGTTCGGACGGGGCCGACGGTGCGGTCGGCGGCCCACAGGTCCCACTCGCCGACGAACACGTCCAGCTGTCGCATGGCGGGGTGGGGTGTCGGGTGGCGCATCAGGGTCTCCTCTGTTCGAGAGCCGGGGCTCTTCAGCCAGGGCGGAGCAGTCGGGGTGTCGTCGGGTACTCCCACGCCAGTACGCGGGGTTACTCCCGCCGTCAGACGTCCTCACCGTCCCCGCCCGGCACGGTGTTGTCCATGTCTCCTTCCATGTCTTCCGCGTCTGGCACGACCTCCGCGTCTTCCGCGTCTTCCGCGTCTCCCGCGTCTCCCGCGTCTTCCGCGTCTTCCCGGAAACTGAGCCGTCCCGCGCGCCGGGCCCTCCTCGTCGTCCATGTCGTCGCCTCCGCGAGCTGGCTCGGGCTCACGCTCGGGCTGCTCGCGCTCGGGATCACCGCGGGCTCGACCGGGGCCGCCGTGACCGTGGAGGCGTCCGTGCGGGCCATGAAGCTGTTCGCCGACTGGCTGCTGCTGCCGGTCGCGTTCCTCACGCTGGTCAGCGGGCTCGTGCTGGCTCTGGGCACGCAGTGGGGGCTGGCGCGGCACCGGTGGGTCTACGTCAAGTTCTGGGTGACCCTGGCCACGACCACCGCCACCGTCTTCGCCCTGCGCCCGGGCGTGAACTCCGCGGTCGGCGCCGTCGCCGCGGGCGGGCCGCTGCCCGATGCCGGTGACGTGCTGTTCGGGCCGATCGTGTCGCTGTCCGCGTACGTCTTCATGGCGGTGATCTCGATCCTCAAGCCCTGGGGGCTGACCCGGCGGGGGCGGAGGCTGCGCGCCGCGTCCGCCCGGCCCCGTCGCGGAGCCGGCGAGGCCGCCCGCCAGGCCGCTTGATCGGCTGCTCGCCTCTCCATTTAATGAGCTGCTCGCCTCTCCGCGGCCCTGGCAGGATGCGCGCATGGGGAACACACGTGCGTGGCCCGTGCTGCGGACCACGGACCTGGGCGAGGCGCTGGACCTCGCGGAGAGGTTGCTGGCGGTCGCGTCCTGGTACGACCCGACCTGGTGCTATCTGGATGCCCGGGTGCACAGCGAGAGCGAGCTGGGGCGGCTGACCGACGCCTTCCCCGATGCCCGGGCCACGTCGTACGGGAGCAACGGCGCCCGGTTCCCCGTCAAGGTGTCCGTGGGGATCGAGACCGTCGCCCAGGCCCGTGACGTCCTCGCGACCGGCATGGCGATCCAACGCTGCTTCGTCCTCTGGCACAACCTGAAGTGGCCCCCGGTTCCGGAGCTCGGGCTGGACGAGGAGTACAAGTACGCGGAGCTGGAAGTCGCGTGCAACAGCCACGACATCCACTGCGAGGAATGGGCACCCGAGCACACCGTCTTCGTCCACGGCCGCCCCGGCCACGACGCGCGGGCCGACTGGCTGGCCGAGCGGGTCGGCGCACGGGTGGTCGGGCCCCCCGAGTTCGGCTGGTGACGGTCCCGACACGGTACTCGTCGCCGTCGTCGCGTTGATACCTGCGCGACCAGATCCACACCGCCTCGAAGAAGCAGTTCGGGAAGTGGACGGCCGCCATCGTCGGCTGGGCAGTCAAGAACCGCTCCACCCTCCAGTGGCCTACTCCAAGTGCCCGGGGGCCACAGATCCCATAGATCGGCGCCGATCAGCGCCGATCAGCGCCAATGAGCATCGATCAGCACTTATCGGCGCGTCTCCCCCAGCACCCCCCTCAACCGCTGCGCCCGCAGCACCAGCTCCAACTCGAAGCGCCGGTCCGGGTCGTCCATCTCGTCGCCCCACAACTCCCGGATCTGGCGCAGCCGATAGCGGACCGTCTGGGGATGAACCCCCAGGCGGGCCGCCACCTCCGGCGCCCCGCCCCGGATCTCCAGCCACGCCAGTAACGTCTCGGCGAGCCGCCGCCCATGCGTGGGCCCGCAGTGCTCCAGCGGCGCCAGGCACCGCACCGCCAAGTCGTCGATCAGCTCCTCGGGCTGCAGGAGGACCAGCGCCTCCGTGTGCTCCGTGCAGTACAGGACGTCGCCGGCCGGCAGCAGCCGTCGTTCCATCAGGCGTACGGCGGCCTCGGCCCAGCGCAGTGACTTCGCCGCGTCGGCGAGGGCAACCGGGGGGCCGATCGCGCCCGACCAGCCGGTCAGGGCCCGGTGCAGCAGCTCGGGGCGGCCGCCGGCTTCCGGCTCGGGGACGACCATGCGCGGCTGCTCGTACTCCATGTCGAGCAGCACCCCCTGCCCCACCGCCGGCGCCACGGCCTCCCGCGCCGGGCGCAACAGCACGCCCACCGCGACCTTCTCGGGCAGCGGCCAGCCGATCCGGGCCGCCCGCTCCGTCAGGGCGTCCGCCGGATCGCCCCGGTGGTGTTCGGCCAACAGCAGTTCCATCAGGCGGCGTTGCAGGCGTAACCGCTCGCCGGCCTGTCGTGCCGCCGCCTCCGCGTAGCCGCGCACCGACTGGTCGACGAGGCCGTCCAGGTACTCGTACCCCGCGTCCACCAGCTCGTACATCGCGGGCGGCGGGATGTCGACGCGCTGGCCGATCTCGGCGAAACGGCGCCAGGCCAGCCGTACGCCCATCCGGTAGATCGCCTGGAGAGAGTCCAGGGAGCGCCCGTGCAGGCCCTCGCCGCGGCCGAACTCCTGGAAGACGCCCGGCGGGACGGTCGGGCGGCCCTCCGACGTCTCCAGGTGCTGGACGAAGACCTCGATCGCGCGCCGGATGCCGACCAGGGCCATCGGCTCGCCCGACTCGTCGAGGACGACGGGCAGATGCGGGTACTCGCGCTGGATCTCGCTGAGGATCTCCTCGGCGAGGGCGGGGGCGTCGGCCATGGCCAGTTCCGCGAAACGGCGTACCTGGAAGCGGGGTACGTCATGCCAGGCCGAGCGAGTGGACACGGTCGGGGCGGCCGGGGAGGTCGTGGAGCGGGTCGCGGCCACGGTCAACTCCCCTGGCCCGCTTGCTCGTACGTGATCAAGGGTGTGTTCGGCTGGTCGGGCGTCGCTTCCAGCAGCGCGACGACGCCGAGCGCGGCGCCCACCGCGAGCACGGCGGCGAGCGCGACGGTCAGCGCGGCGGCGAGCAGTCTGGACATCGCAGGGTCAGCCTCTCTGTCCGGAGGTTCCGGAGTTCCCGGAGGTACCGGAGGTCCCGGAAGTCGTCCCCACCCCGGTACCGACAGCCCGATCCCAACCCTTGCGTGTGGGCCCAGTCTCGACAAGCTGTGACAGCGCGTCAAGACATTGACACTCAGTCAAGCTGCGCCTACGGTTCCCGGCCCAAGAACGGCCAGGCAACGACCGTGCACCGAAGTGTGCGTCAACCCCCAGGAGTGCCGGATGCGCCGTACCGCCTCACCTCTCTCGTTGATCCTGCTGGGCATCGGCACGTTTCTGCTGGTACTGGCGCCCATGCTGGCCTGGTACGTGACCCCGCGTGCCGCCGTGAACCCCATCGACATCGACACCACAGCCGTTTACAAGGGCACCGGAAGTGTCTTCGACACTGACAAGATCGAGACCGTTCCGGACCAGAACATCACCGTCACCCAGCGGGTGCGCGGCAATGTGGCGGAAAGTGAGCGCAGCGGCAACGCCGTCTGGGACGTGATCACCACCGTCGACACGGACAAGTCGCTGCCGGCCGCCGACCCGCACGACGCGCTGGACTTCACCCCGCATCGCTGGGTGATGGACCGCAGGACCACCAAGCCGGTGCACTGCTGCAAGGAGACGCCGTACATCGAGGGCGAGGCCTATCTGAAGTTCCCGTTCGACGTGCAGAAACGCTCCTACCAGTGGTGGGACAACACCGGCGGGACCACGGTCACCATGCGGTACGACGGCACCGAGAAGATCCAGGGCTACACCGGCTACCGGTTCACCGCCACGGTCGCGCCCCGCAAGGTCGGCACCCGGCTCGTCCCCGGCAGCATCGTCGACGAGCCGGACCGGCCGCAGGTGCTGGCCGAGGAGTGGTACTCCAACCACGGGTTCAAGCTGGTCGTGGACCAGCGCACGGGACGGGTGATCTACGCCCAGACCGGTCCGCGCCGCACGCTGCGGGCGCCCGGCGGCGACAAGGACGCCGCGGTGCTGCTGGACAGCGAGAAGATCGCTTTCACGCCGGCCACGCAGAAGGAGGCCGTGCGGCAGGCGAAACAGGACAGCGGGATGCTGCGCATGGTGAGCGAGACGCTGCCGGTCGGGACTGCTGTGGCGGGATTCGCCCTTGCGGTGGTGGGTGGCGTTTTGTTGGTACGGGGGCGGAAGCGGCCGGAATCCACCGGTACGGTCGAGATGCCCCAGCCCTCGCTCACAATGTGACGTGACGTCAGCTCTAATAAAGCCGGAAATTGTCACGCCGGTGAGTAGCCCTGGCGAACGGCTGGGCGAAAACTGTCCAACCCCACCCGGACACAGCCTGTCCACACCCCACGCAAAGTGACCCCAAGAGACCCACAAAACTCGGTTTCCCCCACAGGAACCCAAACCCTCCCTCCCCCACGCCGAGTTCCGCACCCTGAGACGAGTTGGAGCACCCATGCCCCAGCACGTGCCCTCCCCGCTGCGCGCCAGTCTCCCCTTGGCACCGCAGCACTCCCCTGCGCACCCCCCACATCCGCGCCGAATCGTTTTTCTCGCCCATCGTGACCTGGGCAACGAGGCCGCCGGCGGTTCCGAGCTGCTGGTCGACCGGCTTGCCGACGGGCTGACCCGGCTCGGCCACCAGGTCACCCTGCTGTGCGGAGGCCCCGCGGCCTACCGCGACTACCGGGTCGTGTCGGCCGGCGGTTCCTACGGCCACTTCCTGCGCGCCAGGTCCGCCTTCGCCCGTCAGGTCGGCGACTGCGATCTGCTCGTCGAGGTCTGCAACGGAATGCCGTACTTCGCCCCCCTGTGGCATCGCGGGCCGACCCTGACCCTGGTCAACCATGTGCACACCGATCTGTGGAAGATGCGGTTCGGCGGGGCGCTGGCGCCTGCCGCCCGGCTCGGCCGAAGACTTGAGCACTGGGCGCTGACCGGGGCGCAGCGGCGGAGTCTGCTGGTCGCCGTGTCGCCGTCCACGGCGCAGGCGCTGCGCGGGATCGGCGTCGAGCGGGAGCGCATCCGTGTCGTGCACAACGGGGTGGAGGAGCCGGGGCCGCGTGCCGATCGGTCCTCGGAGCCGTTGTTCGTCGCCGTCGGGCGGCTCGTCGAGTACAAGCGGATCGATCTGCTGCTGCGGTTGTGGGAGCGGGTGCGGCCCGTCACCGGCGGGCGGCTCGTCATCGTCGGGGACGGGCCCGAGCGTCAGCGGCTGGAGCGGCTGGCCGGGCCCGGCGTCGAGTTCACCGGGCATGTCTCCGAGGCCGAGAAGCACCGGCTGCTGTGCGAGGCCTGGATGCTGATGCATCCCTCTGCCGTTGAGGGGTGGGGGCTTGTCGTGACCGAGGCCGCGACTCGGGAGACGCCGACCGTTGCCTTTGACGTTCCTGGGCTTCGGGATTCCGTCGTGGACGGGGAGACCGGAGTGCTCGCGCACGGGGAGTCCTCGTTCGCCGCCGCTTGGTGCACGCTGGCGTTGTCCGGGCATCGGCGGAAGCTGATGGGGAAGGCCGCGCGGGATCGGTCCGCGCGGTATCGGTGGGATCGGAGTGTGCGGCAATTTCTTGCCGTGGCCTCGGAGGCCGTGCGGCGGGATGGGGCGCCGTGACGCCTGGACGCCGTGTCGGTGAGGTTGTCTCGCGACTGCGGGACCGTCGTGGCTTGTCGCGCCCACGCGGCGGAGCCGCAAATGTCACAGCCCCGCGTCCCTTTCGGGGCGCTCCACCGCCCGGGGACATGAAGGACCCCTCCTTTCGGCGGTCCCTTGCCCTCTTTCGGGCCTTCCTGCATGAGCAGGACGATCCCGAAGCCTGTTACTCGCTGCTCGCCCGTGATGCCGCCGATCAGGTCGAGGCCTACGACGGGCCCGTCGCCGGGCGTACCGTCGTGGACGTCGGTGGGGGTAGTGGGTACTTCACCGAGGAGTTCCGGCGGCGCGGTGCGCATGCCTATCTCTTCGAGCCGGACCTGGCAGAGATCGGCGAGAAGCCTCCCGACGGAGCCGTCGTCGCCGACGGGTATCTGCTGCCCCTGCGCGACGGAGTCGCCGACGTCACCTTCTCCTCCAACGTGCTGGAGCACGTGGCCGATCCGGAGACCTTCCTGAGTGAACTGGCGCGGGTCACTCGGCCCGGTGGGCTGATCTACGTGTCGTTCACCAACTGGCTGTCCCCCTGGGGCGGCCATGAGTGGGCCCCCTGGCACTACCTCGGTGCCGAGCGGGCCCGTGCTCGCTATCGGCGGCGTACCGGACGGGACGCCAAGCACACCCTCGGCGAGAACCTCTTCGCCGTGCACATCGGTGCCACCCTGCGGCAGGTCCGCGCCCGCGACGACGTCGAGGTCGTGTCGGCACGCTCCCGCTACTGGCCGTTCCTCGCGGAGACCGTCGTCAAGGCGCCCGGCATACGCGAGTTCGCCACCTGGAACCTCCTCCTCATCCTCAGGCGGTGCCCACCATGACGACGACCACGGTCCAGGCTCCTCCCCCGGCAGCCGTGCCCACCTCCGCGCCCGCCTCGGGGCCCCCGGAGGGTCCTCGGTCGCGGCGCTGGCTGCTGGGGTTCTGGGCCGTGGTGTTCGTGCTGTTGCTGGCGGTGCAGCCGGGGCAGCAGACGTTCGACACCAAGCTGGGTGTGACGGTCGATCCGGGGCAGTTCTTCGCCGATCTCGGCCAGTTGTGGCAGGACGAGGGCAGCTTCGGCGGGATCCAGAACCAGTACTCGGGCTATCTGTGGCCGATGCTGCCGTTCTACTGGCTGGCCGACGTCGTACGGCTGCCGGTGTGGCTCGCGGAGCGGTTGTGGCTGTCGCTGATCGTGTCCGTCGCCTTCTGGGGTGCGCTGCGGCTGGCCGAGCGGCTGCGGGTGGGCAGCGGGGGGTCGCGGCTGGTGGGCGCGGTCGTCTACGCGTTGTGGCCCGTCTTCACCATCGTCGTGGGGTCCACGTCCGCCGCAGCGCTGCCGGGTGCGTTTCTGCCGTGGGTGCTGCTGCCGCTGACCGATGAGCGGTACGCCGCGCGGGTCGCCGCCCTGCGGTCGGCGCTGATCATCCCGTTCATGGGTGGCGTCAACGCCGCCTCCACGCTGGCCTCGCTGCTTCCCGTAGGGCTGTACCTGCTGTCCCGCCCGGCCGGGCCACGGCAGCGGAAGCTGATCGCGTGGTGGGTGCCCGGGGTGATTCTGGCCACCGCCTGGTGGGTCATCCCGCTTCTGCTCCTCGGCACCTACGGCGAGAACTTCCTTCCGTATGTGGAGAATTCGCAGACCACCACGGAGACCATGTCGGCGACCGAGGCCCTGCGCGGGGCCGGGAACTGGGTCGCCTATCTGCACTTCGGGGAGGCCTGGCTGCCCGCCGGCTGGACCGTCGCCGCCTCCGTCGTCGTGATCGTCTGCTCGGCACTGGCGGCCGGACTGGGCCTCGCGGGGCTGGCCCGGCGGGACATGCCGGAGCGACGGTGGCTGGTGCTGACCGTGGTGACCGTCGCGCTGATCCTGCTCGCCGGGTACGGCGGGGCGTTCGGCGCACCCTTCCACGGGGTCGTACAGGACTGGCTGGACGGCGGACTCGTCCCCTTCCGGAACATCTACAAGTTCCAGACCGGGCTCGCCCTGGCGCTCGCGCTCGGGATCGCCCACCTGGTGGGTGTGGCGGCCGAGGCGCGTGGGGCCCGGCGCGTGCCGGGGCGGCGGTTCGCCCCGCTGATCGCGGCGGTTCTCATCCTCCCCGGTCTGATGTGGCCGTATCTCAACGGCTCGATCCTCAACCCCGGGTCCTTCAAGGAGATCCCCAAGTACTGGCAGGCCACGGCCGACTGGCTGGAGAAGTACTCCCCCGACGCCCGCGCCCTCGTCGCCCCCGCGACCGCGCACGGCATCTACACCTGGGGCTCCACCATCGACCAGCCCCTCGACGTCGTGGCCGACTCGCGCTGGGCCCAGCGCGACTACGTCCCCTTCGGCACTCCCGGCAACCGGCGCGCCATGGACGCCGTCGAGCAGGCGCTGACCAGCGGCGGCCAAGTGCCGGGGCTGGCCGACTACCTGAGCCGGGCGGGCATCTACTACGTCGTCGTCCGCAACGACCTCGATCCCGAGCAGATCGGGCAGGTCCCCACGACGACGGTGCAGCGGACCCTCGAACAGTCCGGGTACGAGCGGGTGACGGGCCTCGGGCCGGTCATGACCGTCGGGACGATCGCCCCGGACACCCCGCTGCAGGTGGAGGGGCTGTATCCGCGGCAGCGGGCGGTGGAGATCTACAAGCCGGTGAGCGCGGACGTGCCACGCCCGCACCAGGCCGGGCTGCAGCCGGTCGCCGACACGGCCGTCGTCTCCGGCGGTCCGGAGGCGCTGCTGCCGCAGGCGTCCGAACTGCGGGGCAGGGCAAGCGTGTTGACCGGCGACAACCATCCCGGCCTGGGCTCACCGCCGGTGCAGGTGGTCGGTGACGGGCTGCGGCGCGCGGACACCCGGTTCGGGCTGATCAACGCGGGCACGTCGTACACGTACACGCGCGACGAGCGCAACGCGCCCGACGCCGCCCAGGACGCGGGCGAGAAACCGCACCAGATCCTGCCCACCACCGGCCTCGGCCACCAGACGGTCGCCGAGCTGCGCGGGGCGCGGTCGGTGACGGCGTCGTCGTACGGCAGCTGGCTCTTCCATCTTCCGCAGTTCGACCCGGTCAACGCCTTCGACGGCAACCCGGACACGGCCTGGACCGAGGGCTCGGACGGGTCGCCGGACGGGGAGTGGCTGCGGATCGCGTTCACGGGCGGGTCGTACGACATGCCGTCGTCGTTCAAGGTCACGCCGCTGCCCCAGGAGGGTGTGCGGGAGGCGCCGACGCGGGTGCGGGTGGAGACGGAGAAGGGGTCGGTGAACTCCTTCCTGCGGCCGGACGGCAGCGCACAGACCGTCAAGGCGCCTGCGGGCGCGACCGGTTGGATGAAGCTGACGATCACGGACTCCGTGTCCCGGCGGGCCGGGCTGACCGGAGCCGGGTTCTCCGAGATCGACCTGCCGGACGTGCAGGTGACCCGGCTGCTGCGCCTGCCCACCGACGCCAAGGACTCCGGCGCGGCCGCCGAGATCGTCTCGCTGTCCCGTACGGCCGACCCCACCGGGCTCTCCCCGACGGGCACGGAGGCCGGCCTGCACCGGCGCTTCACCACGTCCACGGCGGGGACGTACGAGATGCGGGCGAGCGCCGTGCCGGTGCCGAGCGAGGCACTGGACAAGCTGCTGTACGAGGTGGCGCCGGACCAGCGGAACCGGATCGTCGCGACCGCCGACTCCACGGCACGGCTGGGGGCCGGCCTGTCGCCGCGCAACCTCACCGACGGCGACCTGACCACGGCGTGGATCGCGGGCGACCGGCCGACCATCCACCTCAACTGGCCCGGGAAGCAGGCGGTGGGAGAGGTCGTGCTCGCGCCGGCCGGCGGGCTGTCCACCCGTCCGACCGAGGTGCACATCAGCTCCCCGGACGGCGCGGCCATCGCGGGCGTCGACGAGAACGGCGTGGTCCGCTTCCCGCCGATCACCACCGACCGCCTGGACATCACGATCACCCAGACCGCGCCCCTGACCCTCTACAACCCGATGGTGGGCGAGGACCTGCAACTGCCCGTGGGCCTGACCGAGGCCTACGTCCCGGCCCTCGACCAGTACCGGACCCCGAAGCCGAGGGACACCCGGCCGTTCTCGCTCGCGTGCGGGAAGGGGCCGGTGGTGTCGGTGGACGGGGAGCTGTACGAGACGAGCGTGCGGGGGACCGTACGGGATCTCGTGGAGCGACGACGGGTCGACGTGACGCTCTGTCAGCGTGGGCGCGACGACGCCGAGTTGCAGCTGAGCGCCGGTGACCATCAGGTCGAGGGCGGGGACGGCGGGCCCCTCGTGCTCACCGACGTGACGCTGACCCGCGGCACGGTCGCCGAGGCCTCGACGGCCGCACGTGAGCTGGGGATCCGGGACTGGCTCGGAGACCGGCGCGCGGTGACCGTCGGGTCGGGAGCGGCGAGCTACCTGACGATGTACGAGAACTTCAACGACGGCTGGCGCGCCACGCTGAACGGCGAGGAACTGACGCCGGTACGGCTGGACGGCTGGCAGCAGGGCTGGCGGATCCCGGCGGGCGCCGGTGGCACCGTCGAGCTGTCGTACGAGCCCGCGGTGACCTACGAGGGCGGGCTGATCGGCAGTGCGGTCGCGCTCGCGCTGCTGGCCGGGCTGGTGCTGTGGCGCCGGCGCGCCCCGAACCCCGACGAGCCGCAGGCCGCTCCGCCGCTGCCGGGGCTGTGGCTGGGCACGGTGGCCGTGACGGTGGTGGCGGTGTTCATCGCCGGGTGGTTCGCGCTGCTGGTGCCGGCGCTGGCGGTGGTGGCGTGGCTGAGGCATGCGCTGCTGGTGCCCCTCGCGTTCGTGGCCCTCGCGGGTGCGGGGGTCGCCGCGGCGGTCGGGGCCGGAGAGCCGGTGGGAGTCGGGGAGGGCGCCTTCGGGCGGGCCGCCCAACTGCTCGCGCTGGTCGGCCTGTTCGCGGGTGTGGTGAGTGTGCGGGAGCGGGAAGGGGCGGTCGGAGCGGCCCTCCTGCCGCCGGTTTCCGGAGGTGGCGCCTCGGCCGGCGGCCCGCCGGAAGCGCCGACGCGGCCGTTGCCGCACCGGGAGCGGGGGCGCAGTCCGCTGGGGACCGAGCCGCCCGAGGGCCCCGGAGCCCCTGGGCCTTCCGAGCGCTCCGGTCCGACTGCCCCGCCGCCAGACTCGGGGCCGACCGTCTCCGCGCGCGGCCCGGGCGGAGCGGAGGCGGATCCGCCGACCGCGCGGATCGCGCCCGGCAGTCCGCGACACCGGGCGACCGGGCCCGAGGACGCTCCCGCGTCCGACGACAGCGGTGACACCGGGAAGGGCACAGCCACATGACCGCACTGCAGCAGCCCGCACGCGCCGGGGGGCCGCTTCGGCCGCCGGTCCGTGTCCCGTTCCCCGTCGTGGACGAGGTCGCCCGGCACTGCCTCCAGCAGGAGGAGCCGGAGACGGTCCACATCGAGGTCCATCTGCCGGGGCGGCTGGACGCGGGGCGACTGCGTACGGCCTTCACCGAGGCGCTGCGCCGGCATCCGCGGATCCTCATGCGGGAGGCGCCGAGGCAGTGGTACCGGCGCCGGTACGAGTGGGAGCTGACGGCGGAGCCGGACGTGGAGGTGGTGGGCTTTCCGGCGCCGGGGAAGGACGCGTTGCGGGATGCGCGGACCCGGGCGCTGACGGAGGCGCCGCCGTTGTCCTTGTCGCCGCCGATCCGGTTGGAGGTCGTGGAGGGGGCGGGGGCGGTCGAGGGGAGCGAGGCGACCGATGCCGTAGGTGTGCGGCTGCGCGGAGCCGACGGTCCACGGCCACGCCCGGCACAGGGAACCGTCCTCTTCCTCACCATCAACCACACCGCCCTCGACGGCCCCGCCTGCCTCCGCGTCCTCGCCACCGCCGCCGAGCTCTACAGCGGCAAGGACAACTCCCCCGCCGCACCCCCCGTCCGCACGGCCTCCGAGACCCCGGAGCTCCCCGAAGCCACCCCCTCCAACTGGTCACCCCCCGCCCGGGTGGCCCCCGGTACGCCCGAACCCTCCCCCGGCAACGGCATGCTCGTCACCGAGCTCCCCCTCCCCCACCGCCCCAAGGGCTCCCCCTACACGGTCAACGACCAGCTCATGGTCACCACGGCCCTGACCATCGCCCACTGGAACAGAGAGCACGGCGCCGACCCACGCCCCCTGCGCATCACCATGCCCGTGGACGACCGCCCCCGCGACGCCACCATGCCCATCGGCAACGGCACCCGCCTGGTCGAAGTCCCCTTCACTCCCGAGGAGTTGGCCGCCCACGCCCCGGCCGACATGCCCGCCCTCCTGCACCGCACGGCCACCCGCACCCGCGCCCTCAAGTCCCTCCCCCGCCCCCAACTCGGCCACGGCGCCTCCCTTCTCACCGCCCCCTGGGCCCCCGTCTCCGTGCGTGCCGCCCTCACCCGCGGCCTGCGCAGAGCCGCCGCGCCCTGGACCTCGACGACCCTCCTCAGCAACATCGGCCGTATCCCGTACCCCCTGGACTTCGGCGAGGAGGGCGGCCGGGCGCACGCCGTGTGGTTCTCGGCGCCCGCCCGGATGCCCCGCGGCCTCACCGTCACCACGGCCTCCACGGCGGGCCGCCTGCACCTCGCGCTGCGCTGGTCGCGGGCCCTGCTGAGCCACGGCGACGGCGCCCACCTCAGGGACCTCTTCGAGCACTACCTGCACACCACGGAGGTGACCCCGTGACGACCTCCCCCGTGAAACCCCCCGAACTGCGCGACTTCTACGAGAACCCAGCCGTGCCCGTCGCCTCCGGCACCCCCCGCAGCCGCCGCCAGGCCCGCATGCTGGCCGAGGCCCTGGGCCCGGCGTCCGCCGAAGGGACGCGCACGATCCTCGACATCGGCTGCGGCGACGGAACCGCCGCGGGCACCGCCGCCCCCTTCCTCCCCGGCCACCGCATCGTCGGCGTCGACTGGTCCCAGGACGCCCTGCGCCGGGCCCGCACCCGGATCCCGTACGCCGTGCGCGGTGAACTCACCGGCGGCGGGCTGCCGCTGCGGTCCGGGTCCGCCGACGCCGTGCTGTTCAGCGAGGTGATCGAGCACCTGGTCGACCCGGACGCCGCGCTGGACGAGATACGCCGGGTGCTGCGCCCCGGCGGCCATCTGATGCTCTCCACGCCGAACCTGGCCGCCTGGTACAACCGCGGCCTGCTGCTGGCCGGGGTGCAGCCGGTGTTCTCGGAGGTCAGCCTGCGCGGGATCCACGGCCGGCCCGGAAAAGAGGTCGTGGGGCATCTGCGGCTCTACACCGCCCGTGCGCTGCGCGAGTTCGTGGCCGCGTCCGGCTTCGAGGTCGTACGCCTCGCGGGCGCCCCCTTCCACGGCGTACCGCGCCCGCTGCGGCCCCTCGACCGGCTGGCCTGCGCCAGGCCGTCGCTCGCGTCGATCCTGCTGCTGCACGCACGACGGACCTAGGGGGGGTGGACCGATGTGGTGGGGAGTGGCCGCGGCCCTGCTGGCGAACACGCTGTACAGCCTCGGTTTCGTCCTGGAGAAACGGGCGCTCGGCTCACTCCCGGAGGTGACCGTCCGGCAACCCGCCCGGCTGCTGCGGCTGGTGATCGGCAGCCCGCTGTGGATCGGCGGCTCGCTCTCCCTGGCCGCCGGGTTCGGGGCACAGCTCGTGGTCTACCGCACCCTGCCGATCGCCGCCGCGCAGGGCATCTTCGTCTCCGGGCTCGTCCTCCTGGTGCTGCTCTCCGCGCGGCTGCTGGGCGAGGAGACCAGCGGGCGGGAGCGGTACGCGCTCGCGGCGATCCTCGCCGCGCTGCTGATGGTCGTGCTGTCGCTGCGCGAGGGCTCGGAGAGCGTGAGCCAGGGCGCCCCGTATCCGCTGATCCTGCTGGTGTGCGTGCCGTCGCTGGCGGCGGGCGTGTGGCTGTACAACTCCGCCGAGCGCAGGACCCGGCACCGGCACCGGCTGCCGACGACCGGCGTCGAGTACGGCGTGGCGGTGGGGCTGCTCTACGGGGTGAGCTCGCTGGCCATCAAGGGCGTGTCGAGCCACCTGACGACGAGCGGGATCGGCGGCGCGCTGCTGGATCTGCTCCGCTCGCCGTACCCGTATCTCCTCCTCTTCACCGGCGCGTTCGGGCTGGTCATGTCGCAGGCGGCGCTGCAACGCTGCCGGGCCTCGCTGATCGTGCCGGTGTGCACGACGGTGACCTGCCTCTACACGGCCGTGCTCGGCACGCTGTCGTTCGGCGAGGCGCTGCCCGAGGACCCGCTGCGGCTGGCGCTGCGGGTCGCGGGGACGGCGCTCGCCGTCGCCGTACTGCTGTCGATGCCGCGCCACGACCGCCGTCCCGCACCCGCTTCTCCTCAACCCCCCATCGGTGCCAAGGAGTTGACACCACCATGAAACCCGACGACCCACTGCTGCGGATCCTGGCGTGCCCCCTCGACAAGGGCCCGCTGCACCTCGTCGTACCGGATACCCCCGCCGAGGCGGAAGGGGCGGCCGAGGCGCTGTACAACCCGCGCCTGCACCGCCGTTACCCGATCGTCGACGGCATCCCGCAGCTGCTGCCGGCCTCCGGTGAGCAGGTCTCCGACGACGAACACGAGGAACTCCTCAAACGGATGGCCCCATGACCCTGGCCGCGCACATCGCCCCGCTGCTGCCCACCCGCCTGGTCGCCGCCGTCGCCCGGGCCGTGTACCCGCGCTTCGAACCGGAGCTGGCCCGGCTGGCCGAGCTGTGCCCCGCCGGGTGCGGGACGGCCGTGGACGTCGGCGGCTGGTACGGCCCGTGGACGCGGCGGCTGTCGAGACGGGCACGGCGGGTGGTGACCGTCGAACCGGTCCCGCATCTGGCGCGGCTCCTGGCGGCGACGGCCCCGCCCAACGTCCGGATCGTGCAGGCCGCGGCGGCCGAGCGGCCCGGCGCGGCCCGGCTCTGGCTGCCGCCGCACGACGCGGGCGACCGGGGGGTGTCCTCCCTGGTCCGCCGGGACATCCACGCCACGGCACTGCCGGTCAGCTGTGTCACCCTGGACGAACTCGGCCTCAAGGACGTCGGGTTCGTCAAGGTCGACGTGGACGGCAGCGAGCTCGCGGTGCTGCGTGGCGCGACCGGCGTCCTGGCGCGTGACCGGCCCGCCCTGTTCATCGAGCTGGAGTCCCGTATCCAGCCGATCGGCCCGGTGGTGACGTATCTCTCCCTGCTCGGCTACGACGGCTGGGTGCTGCCCGGCCGCGACTGGGTGCCCCTGAGCCGCTTCCCGCTGGAGGACCACCAGGCGGAGACCTCGTACGTCGTCACCCAGGGCCTGCTGCGCCGGGTCCTGCCCTTCCGGCGGCCGCGGTACGTCAACTCGGTGCTCTTTCTCCCCGACGGCCGCCGCCCGATCGGCGACGATGGGCAGCATGCCCTCCGGATCCGCAGAACACCCCGCTAGCGGCGGAACGAACCCCGTCGGCCCGTTCACCCCGCTCGACTTCCAGCTGGTGCTGCTGCGCCGCATGGCCGACCACAATCCGGACCTGGTGGACGACGCCCGCCGTCAACTGGGCGTCTCCCTCGCCGAGATGCGCGAGGCGAACAAGCGGTGGCAGGCGATGGTCCGCTCCCCGCGGGCGCGCGGGGCCGCCTCCCGGTACCGGTCGGTACTGGGCGCGCCCGAGTCCGTCGTCACCCGCAAGGTCGGCGACCTGCAGTGCGAGGCGTGGCTGTGGCCGGTCCCGCTCTGGCCCGACCTGCGCTTCGAGGTACTGCTCGCCCCGAACGGCGCGGTGTGGAACGAGTGGCTGGTCCGCGCCCCCGACGCCGGAACCCCGACCCTGCGCACCCTCGCCGACCTCACCCCCTGGTCCTGCACGGTCGACGAGGCGGCCCACGCCTTCGCCCCCGCCCGCCCCCTGGAGGGCACGGCCCCGACGCGATGGGGGCTGGCGTTCACCGCGCCGGACGGGGAGGGCGTACGGCGGGAGGTGGTGGCCGAGTTCACGTGGGGGTTGTTGCAGAGGGTGGCGGTCCGGTAGTTCGGGGGCGGGGTCGACTCGGCAATACACGGGCGGACCGCCCCGCGGAGGAGGCGGAAGGGCCCGCAGTCGGAGGCGGGCGGCCCGGTGGTCGGAGGCGGTCGGCCTCGCAGACGGAGGCGGGCGGCCCGGTGGTCGGAGGCAGACGGCCCCGCAGACGGAGGCGGTCAGCCCCCCCCTCACGGACGGTCACGGGTGGCCGGTCGGCCCGGCGGAACCAGGGCGGACCGCGCCGCAGCCAGCGGGGGTCGGCCCCGTAGCCGGGCGTGGGCGCCGGTGGTCATGGGTGGTCAGAACGGGGGCCACGTGCCGGAGACGATGTCGCGTACCTCCGCGCGCAGGCGTGCCGCCTCCTGGTGGCGGCCGAGCGCGTCCAGGCGGATGGACAGGGTGTTGACGCTGCGGGCCAGGGCCCGGCGGTACTTGTCCGGTTCGGCGGCGAAGAGTTCGCGGTAGAGCACGACCGCCTGGCGGGCCGCGTCCAGCGCCCTCGGTCTGCCTTCGCCGAGCTGGTCCAGGGCCCCGGACCACATCTCCAGGGAGTCCGCCAGGTCGGCGCGGTGCAGGCCCCTCTGCTCGGCCTCCAGCTCGCGGTAGTGGCTCACCGCGTCGGACGCCGCCGACACCGCCTCGGCGGGCCGGCCGAGGGCGCCCAGCCAGAGGGAGAGGTTGCGCTGGGTGCGGGCGAGGGGTTGGCGGAGGTCGACGGCGCCCCCGGCGACCAGTTCCCGGTAGATCGAGACGGCCTCGCGGGCGGGGACCATCGCGCGGTCGATGTGACCCAGGTCCGCGAGGCTGACGGCGAGGCAGTTGAGGCTCTCCGCGTACTTCGGGCGGTGCGTCCCGGGGTGCCGCGCGGCCAGTTCCCGTCGCAGCCTCACGCACTCGGTCATCGTGGTGTGTGCCGTGGCCGTGTGCCCGAGGTGGCGCTCCCAGTACCAGCGCACGTGCAGGCTGCGGGCCAGGTCGGCGCGGGCGTCCGGGTCCGACTCGGCCTGCGCCCGCCGGATGACCTCCGCCTGGACCGCGACCGTCAGGGCGTGCTGGGGAAGGCCGACCTCGCCGTAGCGGTTGGCGAGGCTGCCGAGGCAGACGGCCAGTGCCGAACGGTGCGCCTGCGGATCGTCGACGGTGAGCCGGCCGAACAGGTCCGCCGCCTCGACGGCCGCCTCCAGGGCCGCCTGGTGCAGGCCGGCGCCCCGCAGCACGAGGGACCACAGGTGCAGGCTCTCGGCCAGCCGGGGCCGCTGGTCCGGCCGGGTGTCGGCGAGGCGGCGGCGCAGGGCCACCGCCTCCTCGGCGAACGGCCGCGCCTCCGCCCACCGGTAGGCCTCGGCGAGCCGGCCGGCGAGGCCGTACAGCGCGGACCCCAGGGCCGGCCACGCGCTGTCGGGCCGCTGCTCGGTGAGCGGCCGGAGCAGGTCGATCGCGTGCTGGTGCGCGGCGGCGGCGTCGGCCCGGCGACCCACCGCCGCGAATCGTTCCGCCAGGTCGTCCAGGGCGACGGCGGCCTCGACACCCCGGTCCGGGCCCAGCAGCAGCATGTTGGACACGGCGCGCTCGCGGTCCTCGGGCGAGCCGGCGCTGTCCCTGATCACCTCGCCGAGGAACGCGGCGGCCTCCTGCGCGTAGGCCTCCCCGAAGTCGGCGGGGTTCAGGTGGTCCGGGAAGTCCCGCAGGGCGTAGCGGGGGTTGGCCAGCAGCTCGCGCGGCACACCTATGGCGTAGTTGCGCGGCGTCGACGGATACTCGCCCGGCCAGTCGACGGCGACGGCACGCATGAGTTCCCCACCGGTGATGTACCGGTCCCGGGGTGACCAGCCCCAGCCCTGGGGCCCGGCGTCCGGGCCGCGCCGCAGCAGCCGTACCAGCCAGGTGCCGAACAGCCTGTCCCAGCCGGTGTCATGGGGCACGAGGACGGAGATCTGGCCCGTCCAGCTCGCCGCTCTCAGCTCCATGGACAGCGGCGGATAGCCCCAGTCGGTGCCGCTGTCCGGCGGCCGTACGGTGTCGAGCAGGACGAGTACCTGGTCGGCGCCCGAGGCGGTGGCGAGACGGAAGAGGTCCTCGCCGGTCAGGACGGTGTCCGGTCGTTCGGGATCGCTGTCGCGGAAGGCGAGGTGCGGACCGCCCGTGCCGGGGAGGGCGTACCCGCGGACGTACACCACCAGCGGCCCGTCGTGCCGCCGCGCCGACAGCCGCGCGAGCCGCTCGGTGACGGCCGCGAGGGACGGGTCGGACAGGAACTCCTTCGCGTAGGTGTCGCCGAACGCGGACCCCACCTCGCGGCACAGGTCGGGCGAGTGGTCGAGCGGGGGCAGCTGTTCGTGCTCGTAGCGGGCGACCGAGATCCCGAGGAACCGCCCGGCCGGTCCCGCGCCGCGCACCGGTGCGGCCCGCTCCGGCAGCCGGTACACCTGGCCGCGTGCGCTGCGCAGCAGGACCGGTCCGGGACCGACGTGGACGCGGATCTGCCAGGCCTCCGGCACGGACAGGTCCTCGTCCCGCTCGCGTGAGCCGCCGGCCAGCAGGGTCAGCACACGCGGTGCCGTGTCGGGTACGGGGAGCCCGTAGGTGCCCGGCGGCGCCTCGGTGGCGGCCTCGGGTTCGACCGGCCGCCCGTCGATCTCCAGCTCGTCGCCGACCCGGCGCACGGTGATCAGGATGTCGTCGAGGACGCGGGCGAGATCGCCGAGCCGCCGGGCGGGCAGCGGGGCACGTTCCACGCCGAACGGGAAGCGCCGGGCCGGGAAGCGGGGGCGGGCGGTCTGGGCGAGCTGCCAGCCCGTGGGCGAGTCCCGGACCGCCTGCGGCAGCCGGTCCCAGGCCGAGGCCAGCCACTGCCGAAGGCCGTTCCGGTTCTCCTGGGTGATCGCCTTGAGCGCCGGGGCCAGGGCGTCGTCGATCTCACCGCGCCGTCCGGTCACGGCGAGCCAGGTGACCTGTTCCTCCAGCAGGAGGGCCGGGGAGAGGTCGGCGTGCACGTGACGGATGACGCGCCACAGGGAGTGGACCGGGGCGTCCGGCTGCTGCTGCCGCAGCCATCGCTCCAGGCGACGTTGCAGCCGGTGGCGTTCACCGGTGTCGAAGACGAGGCCGGTGGGCCCCTGGGACCGGACGAGTCCGCTGAACCACAGGTCGGACTCGGTCTCCACGCCGAGCCGCGGGAACAGCTCCAACCGCACCGCCCGGATCAGTTCGGGCTCCACGCGCACCGCCACGCTGAGCGCGGTCGCCAGCTTCTCGACCGCGTCGACGGCCTGTCGGTCGCGTGTCACGGTCACCGCCGGCGCCCCACCAGCGCGGCGACCGTGCTCACCGTCGTCGTCCGGTCCCAGGTGAGGGCGGACAGCAGCGGCGTCAGCTCCGCGGGCACCCGGGCGACCGGGTAGGGCACCAGCGCCAGGACCGTGCACCCGGCCCGGACGATCTCGTGGAACACCTGGTACCACTCGGCGACCGAGGCGCGCCGCGGATGCAGGACGGGCCCGCCGACGCCGAGGTCGGAGACGACCAGGACCCGGGTTCCCGGACTGGGCGGCCGGTACGGCTGCCAGGTGCGCGGGGAGGCCGGGCCCGTGCCCCGGTTCGGCGCGTCGGCGAAGTAGCGGATCTGGGTGAGTTCGGCCCCGACCAGACCGGTGATCCGGCGGGCGAGTTCCTGCTGGTCACGCCGGTACGGCTGCATGCCGTCGCCCCGGTCGACCAGGACCTGCACTCCGAAGCGGAGCGTGGGGCGGGGCGCCCGCGGCAGTCGGGTGAGGGGGATGCCCCGGGCGAAGGCCTCGACGAGGGCGTCGATGTCCGGTTCGCCGTCGTCGCGGACCAAGGTGGTCAGGGCGGCGTTGAGGATCGCCGTGGAGGACCGCTCGGTGAGCAGCGGCTCCAGCGGTGGCCGGGCGGTGAGATGACGGTCGGTCACCTGGTCGAGGAAGGGGACGGCCGTCCAGTCGGTGGGGTCGGGGGCATCGTGGTCGACGGGTTCCAGCACGGGCAGGCCGGCCGGGCGGGGCCGTCCCTCGTACCGGCCCGGGTCGAGGGGCGGTGGCGGTGGTTCGGGAGGGACGGCGGCCGCGCCGGGGAGGCGGGCGGGCGGGAGGAGCGGCGCGTCCTCGGCCTGCGGGACGTGCGCGGGCGGGCCGATCGCCGGATCCGGCCGTGGTCCGGGCGGCGGTGGCCCGTGGCCGAAGCCGAGCATCCGGGCGACCCGGTACTGCCGGACGGGGTCGGCGCCCACCGCGTCCAGGGCTCTGGCCAGGTCGGCCACACAGATCTGGGGGACGTGTGCGCTCACGCCACGTTGTCCTGCTTCAGCAGCGCCATCCGGCGCAGCGTCCGCCAGCGCTCGTCACTGTCCTCGACCCGGATGCCCATCTTGCGGCAGGCGTGGAAGGCGTCCAGGAATTCGGCGGTGCTGGGCTTGCGGTGCGCCCTTCGCTCCGCGTCCTCGCGCAGCCCCTGCACCAGGTCCGCGAGATCCTGGGCGAGGAGCAGGTCGGCATCGGTGAAGGGGCCGTCGTAGGCCTCCACATGGGTGCGGGCGACCTCGACGAGCTCCTCGGGTTCGGGGTGTTCGAGCTTGACGACGAGACAACGCCGCAGGAACGCCTCGGGCAGCTCGCGCTGCTCGTTGGTGGTGATCACCACGAGCGCCTTGGCGTCGTCCTCCGGTTCGATGTCCCGGCCCGTCTGGGAGAGGGTGAAGCGACGCGAACCCAGCGGGACGAGCAGCCCGTTGGGCAGTTCGGGGTCCGCCTTGTCGATCTCGTCGATCAGTACGACGGACTGGGCGCACAGGTCGGTGGAGTCCGTCCTGACGGGCCGTCGTCCACGGGACCGGGGCATCCGGTGGGAACGGGCGCGATGGGTGTGGGCGCGGGCGCAGCGCGGCGCGAACGCCTTCCACAGCACACCGGGTTCCACATACGCGTCGATGGGCTTGAGCCGCTGTGCCTGCGCGTCGGCAAGCCTCAGCACATGGTCGAAGGACCACAGCAGGTCGGGCGCCTGGGTGCGGGAGGTCACCACGTGCTCGTGGTACGCCCAGCCGTTCAGCCAGGCGACATGCGCCGCGAACGACGACTTGCCGGAGCCCGGATCGCCCCGCAGCAGCAGCGGCCGCCCGGTGGCGAGGGCGACGTCGACGGCCAGGTCGAGGTCGCCGCGGACGACGTAGGCCCGGCCGTCGGGGCGGTCCGGGGCGTTGCGCGTGGTGGGTCGCGGCGGGATCGGCTCGGGGGTCACGACGCCTGGTCCTTTCCGTGGCCGTGGTGCCGGTCGCGGATGTGGCCCAGCGCCCGGCTGGTGCGCGCCACCTGCCGCTCGGCGCCGGGCTGCAGCGGGATGTGCAGGGTGCGGGCGGTCTGGACGCCCAGGTCCACTGGATCGGCCTGATCCGTGAGGACGATGACGTTGAGCCAGGAGAACCGCCCGATCAGGGTACGCACCAGCCGCCCGACGACGCCGAGTTCGGTGCCGGCGGGGTCGAGGACGAGGAAGAGCACCTCGCCCTCGATGGGCAGGTCGTTCTCGTCGTCCGACTTCAGCAGCGCGCGCACGGCCGTCAGACAGGCCGCCATGTGCTCCTCGTCCTGTGCCTCGCCCGCCACCAGGGAGACCGCCTGGGCCCAGTAGCCGCCCGAGAAGCAGGAGGCGCGGTGGATGTGCTGTCGGGCCGTGTCGGTCCAGGCGCCGGCCAGGGTGGCGACCACCTGGCCGGCGCCGGGGAGCAGCAGGCGTACGCCGACGGGGTCGATCCAGGTGGGCAGCAGCAGGGTGATGAGTTTGTTCAGCCGGTCCAGCGCGAGGAAGAACTCGACGTCGTTCACGGCCGCCGGCACCTTCTGGGTCGGCACCGGCGCCAGGCACTGGTGCGCGATGTGGCGGCGCTCCTCCGCGGCGGTGGGGAACCGCCAGTCGCCCTCGGCGCCGAGGGTGCCGGCCATGGCCCGCAGCGTGAACCGGTCGGTCACCCCGTCCAGGCAGTGTTCGATCTTGGCCGTCATGGAGCGCATGGCCGAGGTGTCCGCGCACACGCGCAGGCCGCCCAGGCGCTCGACGATCCGGGAGACCACGTCCGCGCCGCCTGTGCCGCCCGTGGCCCCCACGCCGTCCGTGTCATCCGTGTCATCCGTGTCGTCCTGCAGGATGCACTGCAGATCGGCGAGCTGGGATATCTCCGAGCGCCGCAGCTCGCGCGGCGAAAGTCCCTTCAGCAGGACGGGCACGATGGTGAGGGGCGACCCCACCGACTGCCGCCACAGCAGGATGTTGACCTCGCGCTTGAGCCACGACGACGAGAGCCCGTCCCTGTTCACCAGGACGACGGCCACGTCACAGTCGGATATCCATCCGTACAGGACCGACCGCCAGTTCATTCCGGGCGGCAGGTGGTCGTCCACCAGGACTTCCCAGCCGTGGTCCGGCAACCGTTTGATGAGTTCGGCCCGTACCGAATCGGCGTTCGCCTGATCCTCTTCGGTCTCCGCCGAGCTGTGACTGATGAAGGTGATCGCCATCGACCACTGACCGCCCTGTTGCACGTGCCCAGTAGGGACTCAGCCGCCCCTGTAGGACGGAGAGGTTGACAGGTGATCGGGACATAGGTCAACTCGGACATACGTCAACTCGACGCTATGTCGACGAATTGACGGTTGTTCATCTTGTGCTCGGGTGTGCTCGGGTGTGGTCGGGCCGTCTCCCGGAAAGCCTCACGGGAGCAGCGGACCACCGGTCGACGCGGACAGGGGGCAGCGGGGGATGGTGTCGTCCGACAGGGCACGCCCGGTCGTCGCGATCGTCGGCAGTTTCGAGCCCGGCCGCTCGTACACGCCGGAGCTGAAACGGCCCGACGCGGCCCCGGCCGCCTGCCGCGAGCTGGGCCGCCAACTGGCCGCGGCCGGCTACGACCTGGCGGTGTTCTCGGCGAAACCCAAGTACGTCGAGTACGACGTCGTCCAGGGCTACGCCCAGGAGGCCGACGGCGCGGGCACGGTGTTCCTGCATGTGCCCCGGCACCGCGACCACGACTTCGGGCTGCCGCAGGGCAGTGCGGCTCAGGTGCGGCTGGTGCGGGACACCGGGCCGGAGTGGGAGGTCTCCTTCTACCGGACGCTGCTGTCCTGCGACGCGGCGATGCTCGTCGGCGGCGCCCAGTCGACCCGGGTGGCCGGGGTCATCGCCCTGTCACAGCGCATCCCGCTGCTCCCGGTCGCCGCGTTCGGGGGCGGGGCGAGCCAGGTGTGGGCCAACCTGGACAAGGTCCGCAACGACACCACCGACGACGACATCGTCCTGCTCGGGCAGGACTGGCGGGCCGACTCCGCGCGCCGGCTCGTCCAGTGCCTGGACCGGCAGCGAGCGCGCCGTGCGCAGTGGCAGCGCGAGGGCGACCGCAGCGCACGCCGCTCCCTGCTCTCCGCCGGTCTGGGCACGGCCGTGGCCCTGCTGTTGCTGGTGTGCTCCCTGCTGGGCTTCGTCCTCGCGGGCGAGCCCGGCCCGGCGACCGGCCTCAGGCTCGCGGTGCTGGTGGTGACGCCGCTGCTGGCGGCGATGGCCGGCGCCGTGATCCGCAGCTCCTTCGAGACCGCCGACCAGTGGCCGAGGGCCGCGGTAAGGGGTCTGGGGGCCGGGGTCGTCTCCGTCCTGCTCTACGTGGCGTCCCAGCTGCTCACGGTGCCGTCCCTGCTCGACGAGCTGGACGTGCGCAGGCTCCTGTTCTTCACCCTGCCGCTGGGCTTCAGCGCCGGTTTCACCTTCGACCTCGTCTTCGAACGCCTGCGCTCGGGGGCGGCCCCGGATCCCCCCGCCCTGCCCGGCGGGCCTCCCCCGGGCCCCGGCCCGACCGACCGCTCCTACTGAACCGCGGCCGCCACGATCGCCTCCACCACCCGCGGCACCGACCCGGCATGCAGCGACAGGAACAGGTTCGGCTCCACGAGCTCCAGCTCCATCACCCGCGGCTCCCCACCGTCCCCCTCCTCCCCGTCGACGAGGTCCACGCGCGCGTACAGCAGCTCCGCGGCCTCCGGTACGACGGCCAGGGCGCGCTCGGCGACGGCGAGTTCGGCCGGGGTCGGGGTCCAGGGTTCGAGGCCGGGATGCGCGACCTTCCGCTCGTCGTACGGCGTCCCGAGGCTGAGGACGGCCCCCTTGCGGCTGGCGTGCAGCAGGCGCCCGCCGAAGAACTGCAGGGCCCTCTCCCCGGTCACGTCGATGCCCTTCACATAGGGCTGCACCATCGCCGTGAACCCCTCCGCGTGCATGCGCGCGAGCTGCCGTACGGCCGTGTCGTGCTCGTCGGGCGTGTACCGGGCGGCGAACCGGGCGCCCGCGCCGGAGGTGGGCTTGACGACGTACTCGTGGCCGTCCGGGAGATCGGCGGCGGCAGGGGTGTCGCCGGGCGCGACGGCCGTTCATGACCTGCGTCCGTACGGCAGGATCGCCCCATGTCGATCTCCGGAACGGACGCGTACGCCAAGGCACTTCACCTCCCCCCGCTCGTCGAGCGAGCCCTCGCCGCGGCCCGCGCCCACGGCTTCCCCTACTCCTGCCGCCCGGAACAGGGCCGTCTGCTGCACGCCCTGGCCGGCGGTGCCGAGACCCTGATCGGGGAGACGGGCACGGGCTGCGGGGTGGGGCTGGCCTGGCTCGCCGAGGGGGCCCGGGCGGGCGTACGGCTGGTCAGCGTGGAGCGGGATCCGCAGCGGGCCCGGGTCGCCGCCGAGGTGTTCGCCGACCGGCCCGAGGTGGAGGTGCTGTGCGGGGACTGGCGGCGGATCGAGGAGCGGGGGCCGTACGACCTGCTGGTCCTGGACGGGGGCGGCACGGCGAAGACCGAGGACGACTCCCCCGCCGATCCGGCCCGGCTCCTCGCCCCGGCCGGCCGCATCGTGATCGACGACTTCACCCCGGCCACCGACTGGCCACCGTTGCACGAGGGCGCCGTGGACCGGGCCCGGCTGCACTGGCTGCGGCACTCCGCGCTGAAGACGGTCGAGATCCCGCTCGCCGAGGACCTCGCCACGCTGGTGGGCACCAGGCGCCGGATCGCCGGGGCCGAGACCACGTGGCAGGGGTTCGAGCAGGGGCAGGTGGTGCGTGGGGTCGTCAGCCGCATCGAGAGCTTCGGGGTGTTCGTGGACCTCGACGGCACCGAGGGCTTCATCACCGCCCCCGAACTCTCCCGGCACCACTTCGACTCCTTCGACGAGGTGGTCCACGTCGGCCAGGAGATCACGGCCGAGGTCCTCGCCTTCGAGCTGTTCCGGCCCCAGGTACGCCTGTCGCTCGCGGCCCTCGCCCCGGACCCGCTGGCGGAGTTCGCGCGGACCGCGGGGGTGGGCCGGGTCGTCCGCGGCCCCGTGACCAAGGTGGTCCCGTTCGGCGTGTTCGTACGCGTCGCCGAGGGCGTCGAAGGGCTGGTACACCGCGACACCCTCACCGACCGGACCGCCCTCGACGTCGGCGACGAGTTGTCCGTCGAGGTCACCGACATCAATCTTGTACGGCGCCGGGTTGCCCTGACGCCGCTGCCCTGACCGGGGGCGGGGCAGCGGCGCATCAGGGCTCCCGAACCGGGTTACCGCACCGCAGGCTCAACCTCCCGCAGCGGCTGCGACGGTGGCTCCGGCACCGGCCCCGGGTTCGGGTCCGGATAGAACTCCCGAGGCCGTCCCCGCTTGTCCCGCAACCCCGCCAGCAAGCTCCCCGGATACTCCACCGCCCAGTAGCTCACCGTCGCCACCAGGAGCCCGGCCGCGACCACGAACAGCGCCGCCAGCGGGAAGCCCGCCTGGGAGTGGGGCAGGGCGCCGGTGTCGTAGAGGAACAGCATCAGGGGCTCGTGCCAGATGTAGAGGCTGTAGCTGACGAGGCCCACGCCCGTGAGCCATCCCGAGCGCAACAGGGCGTGCCAGCGGGGGCGGGCCGTCGTGCGGACGTGGAGGGTGGCGTAGAGCAGGGCGAACCAGAGGAGGGCGGCCAGGGGGTGGTAGTAGGTGTGCCAGGTGTTCTCCGGTGCGGAGTAGTACGACAGGGCGTACAGGCCTGCCGCCGCCGTCACCGCCATCGCCGTCGCCCGGCGCGCTCCGACCCGGCCTCGCTCCCCCAGTGCCACCAGCAGCACCGCCAGCAGCATCCCCGCCGCGAAACCGCCGAGGCGGGCCTGGGGGCCGAAGTACACGGGCCAGTTGGTGTGCGGGACGCCGAGGGCGTGGTGGGCGACGGCTGTCCAGGCGACCGGGGCCAGGTAGAGCGCGGCGCAGCCCGAGGCGCACAGGGCGACGCGGGCTCGGCGGGTGCGCAGGCGGCGGCACGCGCGGATCGCCAGGGGGCCCACGGCGACCAGGGTGAGGTAGAACGCGATCTCCAGGGAGAGCGACCAGGTCGGGCCCAGGGTGTAGAAGATGCGCTCCTGGTCGAAGACGTGCGTGAACGTGAGGTGTTCCAGCAGGTCGCGCCAGTCGCCGGGGAGGGACGGGTTGCGCAGGGACCAGACGAGGAGCACGGCGAGGAAGTAGAGCGGGAGGATCCTCGTGGCGCGGCGGAAGAGGAAGTCCCTGCCGGGGCGGGTGCGGTCCTCGCCGTCGATCGCCGCTCTGGCGTAGGAGAGCGTCAGCAGGTACGCGGACATGACGAAGAACAGGTCGATGACCTCCAGGGAGATCAGTGCCCCGAGGTAGGGGTTGTCGACCGGCGGGTGGGCGCCCTGGGCGTCGTAGACGTAGTACTGCTGCCAGACGTGGAAGACGACCGTGCTGAGTGCGGCCAGGCCGCGGAAGCCCTGGAGTTCGACGCTGCGAGAGGCGCTGGACGCGCTGGACGCGCTGGACGCGCGGGACGCGCGGGCGCCGCTGGAGGGCTTCGGTGGCTGTGCTGCGGGAGGGCTCGTCACCGGCCGCCCACCGCCTTCGCCGCAGGAGCCGCCGTAGCCGTCGAGGCCGTCGAAGCCGTCGCCGCCGCTCGTGGTGTGACCCGCCAACGCCGGTCCCCCAGCAGCTCCTTGAGGTGCGACTGGCGGGCCACGATGTTCTTGAAGTGGGTGTAGAAGACGGTGGAGATGAGGGCGTGGCGCCAGAACCAGCCGCGCCTGCGGCGCAGTTCGGGCAGGGCCAGCCGGCCCGCGAACGCCGTCTGTACGAAGCCCGCCGACAGCGTGAACGCGAAGGCGAGCAGGCAGGCGGGGGTGGCCCAGTCGATACGGTCCGCTCCTCCGGCCCGCAGTGCCGAGTGGAGGAGGATCGGGAGGATCTGCAGGGAGAGCCAGGGCTGGATCTCGCGCCAGCCCAACAGGACCACGAGTCCTACCTTCTGACGAGGTGTGAAGTTCTGGTGGCGCAGTGCCTGCCCGAGGTGGCGCAGGGACACCTGCAGCCAGCCCTGGGCCCAGCGGGAGCGCTGGTTCCACAGGGGTTTGAGCCGGGTGGGCGCCAGCTCCCGCGAGATCAGCGTCCGGTCGGTGGCGATGCGGGCGCCTTCCCGCAACGCGCGTAGCGTCGAGTCGATGTCCTCCGTCAGCATCGAGCCGTGCATCCGGGTACGGGCCAGCATGTCGGTGCGCCAGAAGCCGTTGGAGCCGCCGAAGATGCCGAAGCCGTACAGGCGGGTCCGGCCCGGGTGGCTGACGGCGTAGATCGCCTCGAACTCGGCGGCCACCTGCCGGGCCACCCAGGAGCTGTCGCCGTTGCGGATCACGCAGTGGCCCTGGACGACGTCGTAGCCGTGGGACAGCCAGTCCCAGGCGTGGCGGAAGGCGTCCGGCGCGGGGTGGTGGTCGGCGTCGAAGATGCCGACGAACTCGCCGCGCACCCGGGTGACGGCGGCGTTGATGTTCTGCGCCTTGGAGGTGCTGCCGGGCACGGGGAGCAGCACCAACCGCCGGTCGCGGCGGGCGATTTCGCGCAGGGTGTCCTCGACCGGCAGGGCATGGGGCGTGTTGTAGGCGAGGACGATCTCCAGGTCGCTCGGGTAGTCCAGGCGCAGGAAGGACTCCACCGTGTCGACGATCGTCGCGGCCTCGTTCGGCAGGTACGCCGCGATCACCGCGCTCGCGGGCGGATACGGCTGCGCGGGCTCCGTGGGCCGGGTGGGCGCGTCGAGCGAGAAGAGGCTTTCGAGGAGGATCAGCGAGGCGGACAGGACCAGTCCGGCCACGACGACCCAGTAGACCCCGGAGGCGATGTCCCAGCCCAGCGCCGCGTACGTCTGCTCGTACAGCGCGAACGGCACGCCCACGCCGATCAGCAGCGCGAGCAGCGGGGAGAGGGCGAGCAGGAGGGGGCGTACGACCTTCCTGGCGCTGCGGCGCGGCGCGGCGGCCGCCCGCATCCACGGCTCGTAGCGGACGGGGCGCAGGTCGCGGTGGCGCAGGGCCTCGGCGACGGCGTCGGCCGCCCTGTCGACCGCACGGCCGTCGGCTCCCGCGAGGGGGAGCCAGCCGACGGCCGGGGTCAGCCGTACGTTCTCGTCGGCGACGACGAACCGGGTGCCGGCCACGGTGGTGGCGAAGTCCTCCAGCGCCCGTCGGGCCGTCTCCTCGTCGACGCCGGGCATGAGGACGAGCAGCCGTCCTTCCTCGTCCCAGCCGAGCCGGTCGTTGCCGTCGCCGAGCCGCTCGGCGACACCGGCGAGGCGCTCGGCGACCTCGCGGCGCACCCGCGCCCCGAACCGTTCCTCCAGCGTGTCCGCCTCGGCCACGGCGACCACCGCGAGAACGCCGTCGCGGCGTCCGGGGCGGCGCAGTTCGCGGTCGAGTTCGTCGTGGAAGTGGGGTGCGGAGTACAGGCCGGTGCGCGGGTCCAGTGCCAGCCGGTCGACGGGGACCGGGACCCGGTGCAGCTTGGCGGCGATCCGGGCCGACAGTTCGACGGGGTCGGCGGCCTCGGGCAGGCAGTCGTCGGCGCCGCTGCGCAACAGACGGGCGACACCGGCGGGTTCACGGTCGGCGGTGACCATGACGAGGGGCAGGACCTGGCTCTGGGGTGCGGTGCGTATCTCCCGTACGACCGCCACGGCCTGGTCGACACCGCCGTGGCCCTCGAGGGCGACGATCGCGTCGGGCGGGGTCCGCTGGACGCTGCGGCCGATGTCGCCGGGGACGGCGTGGGTGACCGCGTAGCCGGTGGATTCGAGGGTGCGGGTGAGCTTTTCGCGTCGGGGGCCGGGGGTGCCGACCGCGAGGACATGGCCTTGGGCCGGCCCGTCGGTGGCCGGCCCCTCGGTCGCCGGCTCGTGGGTCGGCGGCCCGTCGGTCGGCGGGCAGGCCTGAGTGTTCCGGGGCGCGGGTGCGCGCCTCAGTTCGGTGTGCATGTATGTGGGTCCAATCCTGTTCGGATGTGGGGGGAGGACCTGTTGTGTCGCTACCTAGCCTCGCCAGGCGCCGTGTCGCCACACCTGCGGCGGTGTAAAAGCCTGATTGCCTTTACGTGCCCGCGCCAAGGAGATGAGGGGAATCGCGTGACCGAGTGTGAGAGCACCGGGCAGTGTGGAACCGACGCCTAGCGTTCCCCGTCAGGCTCCCAGTCGAGCAACCGCACCTTCGCGACCGTACGGACATGGCGGCGCATCGCGGCGGCCGCCCGACCGGGCCGGCCGGCCTCGATCGCGTCGAGGATGGCCTGGTGCTGAGCCAGGGAGCGGGCGGGGCGGTGGGGCTGGCGGAGGGATTCCGTGCGGCTCTCGGCGATCTGGTCGGCGATCGAGCGCATGAACTCGGCGAGGATGCTGCTGTGCGCGGCCGCGGTGACCGCCGCGTGGAAGAGCCGGTCGCCCTCCACGCCGTGGCGGTTGTCCTCGATCTCCCGCGCCATGTGCGCGAGCGCCGACCGCATCGCGGCGAGGTCCTCCTCCGTGCGGCGCTCGGCGGCCAGTTCGGCGAGCTTGGTCTCCAGGGCCTCGCGCGCCTCCAGCACGTCGGGGAGGCGTCGGCGGCGCTCGACCATCCGCTCCACCGGCTCCACGTCGAGGCTGTCCCGGACGAGATACGTGCCGCCCCCGTGCCGTACCTCCACCAGGCCCTGCACCTCCAGGACCACGATCGCCTGCTTCACGGAGGCCCTGCTGACGCCCAGCCGCTGGGCCAGGTCGCGCTCGGTCGGGAGCCGGTCCCCGGCGCCGAGGCCGCCCTCGGCGACGTAGGCGCGCAGCCGGTCGAGCACCTGCTCGTACAGGCGCTGCTTGGACATGGGGCGCAGGGCGTCGGTCACGGGCTCCCCCTCTCGCCGGGAGCGTAACACCGGGGTGCCGGGTGGCCGAGTGGCCGAGTGGCTCAGCCAATTCGCGCGCGACCCCTTGACGTGGCCTCCCGGCGCGCCCACGCTGTCCAGCCAGCAGGGCCGAATTGGCTCAGCCACTTGGCCACCGCAGTCGTCCTCGCAGTCGTCCTCACAACCGCTCCGGGACCCAGAGACGGGAGCCCGTATGTCCCCCGAACTCATCTCGATCCTCGTCCTCGTCGTGGTGTTCGTCATCGCCACGACCCGCTCGGTCAACATGGGCGCGCTCGCCTTCGCCGCCGCCTTCGGGGTCGGCACGCTCGTCGCCGACCTCGACGCGGACGGCATCTTCGCCGGCTTCCCCGGCGACCTGTTCGTCGTCCTCGTCGGCGTCACGTACCTCTTCGCGATCGCCCGCGCCAACGGCACCACCGACTGGCTGGTGCACGCCGCGATCCGGCTCGTGCGGGGCCGGGTGGCGCTCATCCCCTGGGTGATGTTCGCCCTCACCGGCGCGCTCACCGCGATCGGCGCGGTGAGTCCGGCCGCCGTGGCGATCGTCGCGCCCGTCGCGCTGAGCTTCGCCGCCCGCTACGGGATCAGTCCGCTGCTGATGGGCGCGATGGTGGTGCACGGCGCGCAGGGCGGCGGCTTCTCACCGATCAGCATCTACGGCTCGATCGTCAACGGCATCGTCGAGCGGGAGAAGCTGCCGGGGAACGAGATCACGCTGTTCCTGGCGTCCCTGATCGTCAATGTCGTCATCGCGGGGGTCGTGTTCGTCCTGTTCGGGGGGCTGAAGCTGTGGGCGCAGGGGGCGGTGGGGACTGACGCGAGGCGCGACGCCGGGGGCACCGGCACGAAGGGCGAGTCCCTCCCCGCCGGGGGCACCGGCACGAACGGCGAGCCCCTCCCCTCGGGCGGGAGCGCCCGCGAGGCCGGCACCACCGTCACCCGCCCCTCCCCCACCGCGACCCCGCTCGCCACCGCCCAGCTCACCCCCGCCCGTACCGCCACGCTCCTCTCCCTGGTCGCCCTCGTCCTCGCCGTCCTCGTCCTCGACCTGGACGCCGGTCTGACCGCGATCACCCTGGCCGTGGTCCTGAGCACCGTCTGGCCGGCGGACAGCCGCAAGGCGGTCGGCGAGATCGCCTGGCCGACGGTCCTGCTGATCTGCGGTGTGCTGACGTACGTCGGCGTCCTGGACGAGATGGGCACGATCACCTGGGCCGGTGAGGGCGTCGGCGGCATCGGCGTACCGCTGCTGGCGGCGGTACTGCTCTGCTACATCGGCGCGATCGTCTCGGCGTTCGCCTCGTCCGTCGGCATCATGGGCGCGCTCATCCCGCTCGCCGTGCCGTTCCTGGCGCAGGGAGAGATCGGGGCGGTCGGGATGGTGGCGGCGCTCGCGGTGTCGGCGACCGTCGTGGACGTGAGCCCCTTCTCGACGAACGGCGCGCTGGTGCTGGCCGCGGCACCGGATGTGGACCGCGAGCGTTTCTTCAGGCAGTTGATGGTGTACGGAGGGATCGTGGTGGCGGTGGTGCCCGCGGTGGTGTGGCTGGTGATGGTCGTGCCGGGCTGGGGGTAGACCGGCAGACGTACGACGACCTCGGTGACAACAGTTAAGGAGTACGACGCGTGTCCTCTCTCTTCCCGGCCCTGACGGGTGCTCCGGCCGACCGGCCCGCCCTGCGGTTCGGCGACCGTTCCCTGACGTACGGCGAACTCGGCGCCGCCTGCGGCGCCCTCGCGGCGCGGATCGGCGGGGCGGGCAGAGTGGCCGTCTGGGCGACCCCGGAGCTGGAGACCGCCGTGGCGGTGGTGGCGGCGCTGCAGGCCGGTGTCGCCGCCGTACCGCTCAACCCGAAGTCCGGGGAGAAGGAGCTCGGGCACATCATGTCCGACAGCGCGCCGTCGGCGGTGCTGGCCGCCCCCGGGGACGAACTACCGGCCCCGCTGGGCGACTTGGAGCGCATCGACGTCGACGTACGGGCCGCCGGCCCGCACCCCGACCCGCAGGTGTCCGACGAGGACCCCGCCCTCGTCGTCTACACCTCCGGCACCACCGGCCCGCCCAAGGGCGCCGTCATCCCGCGCCGGGCGATCACGACCACCCTGGACGCCCTCGCGGACGCCTGGCAGTGGACCGCCGACGACACCCTGGTCCACGGCCTGCCCCTGTTCCACGTCCACGGCCTGGTCCTCGGCATCCTCGGCCCGCTGCGCCGCGGCGGATCCGTACGGCACCTGGGCAGGTTCGGCACGCGGGGCGTCGCGCGCGAGCTGAACGACGGCGCGACCATGGTGTTCGGCGTGCCGACGATGTACCACCGCATCGCCGAGGCCCTCCCCGAGGAGCCGGAGCTGGCGAAGGCGCTGGGCAGGGCCCGCCTCCTCGTCTCGGGTTCGGCCGCGCTCCCCGTGCACGACCACGAGCGGATCACGGCCGCGACCGGGCAGCGGGTCGTCGAGCGGTACGGCATGACGGAGACGCTGATGAACACGAGCGTCCGCGCGGACGGCGAGGCCAGGGCCGGGACGGTCGGCGTGCCGCTGCCGGGCGTGGAGCTGCGGCTCGTGGAGGAGGACGGGACGCCGATCACGTCGTACGACGGCGAGACGGTGGGCGAGATCCAGGTGCGCGGCGCGAACCTGTTCACGGAGTACCTCAACCGCCCCGACGCGACGGCCGCCGCCTTCACGCCGGACGGCTGGTTCCGCACCGGCGACATGGCGGTGCGCGATCCCGACGGGTACGTCCGCATCGTCGGCCGCAAGGCCACCGACCTGATCAAGAGCGGGGGTTACAAGATCGGGGCGGGCGAGATCGAGAACGCGCTCCTCGAACACCCCGGGGTGCGGGAGGCGGCGGTCACCGGGGAGCCGGACGCGGACCTGGGCGAGCGGATCGTGGCGTGGGTGGTCCCGGAGGACCCCCAATCCCCGCCTGCGACAGAGGAGTTGGCGGACCACGTGGCCCGCCGGCTGGCCCCCCACAAGCGCCCCCGCGTCGTCCACCACCTCTCCGCCCTCCCCCGCAACGACATGGGGAAGATCATGAAGCGGGCGCTGCGCCATGACTGAGGGCCGCGCCCATGACGGCGGTCCGGGCCGCGGTCCGGACCGCCTCTCCGCCCGCGGGGCGATCGCGCTGCTCACCGATGATTTCGCCGAACTCCCGTACCCGGCACGGGACTCCGCCCCCGACGGCCCCCTCGCCTGGCACGGCTACGACGCCTCGCGGGCCCGCGCCGCCGAGCGCACCGGCGAGGAGGAGTCGGTGGTCTGCGGCACCGCCGCCGTCGACGGCACGCGCGCGGTCCTGATCGCGTTCGAGTTCGGCTTCCTGGGCGGCTCGCTGGGCGAACGCACCGGCGACCGGCTGGAGACGGCGTACGCCTACGCCCGCGCCCACCGCCTCCCGGTGGTGGCGCTGGTGGCGACGGGCGGCAGCCGTATGCAGGAGGGCATGCTCGCGCTCACCCAACTCCAGCGCGTGGCACGGCAGTCCGTCCTGACCCGCGAGGCGGGCCTGCCCCAGCTCTCGGTCCTCCGGGACCCGACGACGGGCGGCGGCTGGGCCACCCTCGGCGCGGGCGCCGACGTGACCCTCGCCCTGCCCGGCGCCCAGGTCGGCTTCGCCGGCTCCCGGGTCCGCCCACCGGACGCGGATCCGGCGGCGTACACGGCTCGGGCGCAGGTGGCGGCGGGGTCGGTGGACGCGGTCGTGCCCCCCGAGGAGCTACGGCAGACGCTGGCGCTGTGGCTCCGCCTGCTCTCCGGTCCCACGACCGGCCACAGCCCGGCCGCGGACGACCGACGGCCCGACCCCGCGCTTCCCCCGGAGCAGCCTGCGGCCCCCCTGCCCTTCGCCCTCGGCGCCCAGGAGCTGCCCCGCACCGGCTGGGACGCCGTCCAGCGAGCCCGCTCGTCCCGGCGCCCGCGTGCGGAGGCCTACCTGGCGGCGTACTTCACGCACCGTGTCGCCCTCAGCGGCGACCGCTGCGGCGGCACCGATCCCGACGGCATGCTGTGCGGCTTCGGCGAGCACGAGGGCCGTACGGTTGCCTACGCCGCGCAGACCGGAACCGCGACCCGCCCGGCCGGCTTCCGCACCGCCGCCCGCCTGATCCGCCTCGCGGACCGGCTCGGCATCCCGGTGCTGACCCTCGTGGACACCCCGGGCGCCGCCAACGACGCGGAAGCCGAGCGGCAGGGCGTCGGCGCCGCGATCGCGGATCTGTTCGGCGCGGTGGCCGCCGCCCGGGTGCCGATCACCACGCTGCTGATCGGCGAGGGCGGGTCGGGCGGCGCGCTGGCGCTCGCGGCACCCGGCAACACCTGGGCCACGCCCGACAGTTACTTCTCGGTGATCGGGCCGGAGATGGCCGCGGCGATCCTGAAGCGCGGGACGGGGGAGGTCGAATCGACGGCGGACGAACTGCGGATCCGGCCGCAGGACCTGGTGGCGCTGGGGGTGGTCCGGGGCGTCGTCGGCGCCCCCGGCGGGAGCACACGACCATGAGCCACCAGGTCCTGCCACCGCGCCCGACCCACACCCACCTACGTCGTCCGGGTGCCCAAGCCCATACTCGAAACCCCTCGCCCCATGTGACCCGACACGCCACCTGACGCCCTTTCAGCGGCAAATCCCCCCATTCAGCCGCACCCCACCCGGCCCCCTCCAAAAGGCGCCCCCTCCCGGCCCCCCGCACGATCGGTGTCAAGGAAGCCGCCACGAACCGGCCCCCTGCACACGACCCCGAACACCCGAAGCGAGGCCCGCCACCCACCCGGCGGACCCATGGTCTGGCCTACCGGGAGGACCCCCCATGACCGCCACGCTGGAGCAGCTGCGCCGCTGCCACTTCGCCGTCGACCTGGGGGCGGCCAGAACCCGCGTCTTCGTGAAGGGCGCCGGACTCGTCGTCGACCAGCCCTCCGCGGCCGCCGTCAACACCCGCACCGGCGCGCTCATCGCGGTCGGCGAGTTCGCGGAGAGGATGACCGGCCGCACCCCGCACTACATCCGCGTCGTACGGCCCGTCTCCGGCGGCACCGTCGTCGACATCGAGATGGCACAGCGGATGCTGCGGCACCTGCTCGGCGACAAGATGCGCCGCGCCCTGCGCCGCAAGCCGTTCCTGCGTGCCGCGGCCTGCACCCCGCACGACGCCGACCCGCTCGCCCAGCGCGCCGCGATAGAGACCCTCGTCGGGCTCGGTGCGCGCCGCGTCGAACTCGTCGACACCCTCATCGCGGCCGCCGTGGGATGCGGACTGCCCGTGGAGCAGCCCGAGGCCAGCATGATCATGGTGTGCGGTGCGGCGGCGACCGAGGTGGCCGTGCTCTCCATGGGCGCCATCGTCACCGCCGAACGTGTCCGCGTCGGCGGCGAGGCCGTCGACCACGCGATCGTGCAGCACCTGCGGCACGAGCACGAGCTCCTGCTGCCCAGCCAGAACGTACGACCGCTGCAGCTCGCGCTCTCCGGCAACGGACTCACGCCGCACGGGCCGACCTCCACCGAGATCCACGGCCGTGACATCTGCACCGGCCTCGCCCGCAGCGTCAAGGTCGACACCGCCGCCGTACGGGACGCCATCCAGACCCCGCTCACCGCCGTCCTCGACAGCATCGGCAAGGTGCTGCGAGGCTGCCCGCCCGACCTGGTCGCCGACCTGGCCGACCGCGGGATCATGATGGTCGGCGGCAGCGCGCTGCTGCCCGGCTTCGACCAGATGCTGCGGCAGGCCACCGGAATGCCCGTGCACATCGCCGAGCGACCCGACGTCTGCGCCGTGCAGGGCCTCGGCACCATGCTGGAGGGCAAGATCGAGCCGCTGGAGCTGGGCACGGACACGGACACGGACATAGACACGGAGAAGGACGCGGGCACGGCCGTCTGAGCGGCGGGCACGGTCCCCCTCCCCCCTCCCCCCCCAACGACCGGCGTCAGGGTGCCACGTTCGCGATGTCCTCTCGCAGACTCGCCGCCACCTGCCCCGCCCGCTCCATGTCCCTGCCGTCGGCCGCCTGCCGCGCCTCGCGCAGATCTGCCGTGACAGCGGCCGCCGCGGCCCCGGCCACGTCGTCCTTCAGCCGCTCCCAGACGAGTTCGAGACCGGTGACGTCACCCGCGACCGCCCCCTCGGCACCCGCTTGCGCGTCGATGCCCAACTGCCGTGCCCACATGCCGAACCGGTCCAGGTCCACCGCCCGTACGGGCTCGTAGCGCAGCCGCAGATCCGTCGTGTTCTGCGCCACCCGCAGCGCGGCGTCCTTGATCGCCTCCTCGTCCTTCGCTCCGACGGCCTCGTCGAGTGCGTCGAGATCGCGCGTCATCTGCCGGTCCAACAGCTTCGGTACGGCGTCGGAGTCGCGGTACGCCGTCCAGGCGCCCCGCACCGCGCTCAGGTCGGCGTCGGTGACCTCACCGTCCTGCACGGCCCGTGCCGCCCGGTCGAGTGCGGCCAACTCCGTCGGCAGCGGCCCCGGTCGGGCGTCCGTGGGCACGGCGAGGGACACCGCCTCCAGGTCGCCGCCGTCGTTACCGGTGGAGAACTCGCCGTACCCCGGGGCGAAGGTCTTCTCCTCGGTCGAGCCGTCCATGTGCAGCTCGCGCACGGTCATCGCGCCCTCGACCTTCCCGTACGGCCCGTCCACGGTCCGGCCGACCTCGCGCACCGTGACCTCCTCGAAGACGACGCCGGGGAGATTCTCCGGCCGGTACACATCGCCCTTCTCCGGGTCCGCCGGCATGATCATCGCGGGGGGTGCCTTGTCCTTGCCGGCCTGCCAGGTGCCCTCTGTGTCCGCGACGACACCGTCCTCGTAGTTGAAGACGTCCTCGCCGAGGTACCAGACGGCACCGTCGTCGGCCTGGGCGAACCAGTCCAGGGCGACCTCGTGGATCCGGCCGTCGGAGTAGGCGGCGTACTGCTGGATGATCGCCTGGACGGTCCGCCCGTCGAACTTGATGGTCTTGGTGCCGGGCAGCAGGCTCACCTCGGTACGGAAGGGCGCGTCGTCCACCTGGCCGCCCATGATGACCTGGTCGACCGCGCTGTTGGGGTGGAGGGGGTTGGTGACCTCGGTCGGGTCGGAGAATGTCGGCTCGGCCAGGTCGACCCGTTCGCTCTCGGGCGCGAGCGGCAGGCATTCCTTGCCCGTCTCGCCGGTGTCCTCGTCGATGACGTGTACGCAGTCGTTGGAGCTCGCATTCTCCGATCCCCCGGCGCTCCCGGAGCAGGCGCCGGCCATCAGCACGACGGCGCCCGCGACGGCTCCTGGCCACAGGACCCTGCGATGGGTGTTCATGGCGTCCTCCTCGATGCCCGAACTCGATGCCCGAATTCGGTGCCCGAACTCGATGCCGGTCCGATACGCCGAGGGTCCCTCCGAGCCACTGAACATCCCCTGAACGCCCCTGAACGTCCTGTCAGAAACCGCCTCACTCCCCCGCCGACGGCAACCCCACCGTGAACCTCGCCCCGCCCAACCCCTCGCTCACCCCCACCTCCACCCGCCCCCGATGCGCCCCCGCCACCTCCGCGACGATCGCGAGCCCCAGCCCCGCACCGCCCGCCCCACGCGCCCGGGACTCGTCCAGCCGTACGAAACGGTCGAGGACGCGAGCCCGTTCGGCGGCCGGGATGCCGGGACCGTCGTCCTCCACCACCAGCCGCACCCACCCGTCCCCGGCGTCCGTCAGCGTGAACGCCACCCGCGTGCGGGCGTGCCGGGCCGCGTTCTCGCCCAGGTTGCGCACCAGGCGCCGGAGCGCCTCCGCGTCGCCGGTCACCCGGGCCGCGCCCACCGCCCTGCTGTCGACGCGCAGGGCGGCGGGCGACGCCGACCGCAGCCGCCGTACCTCCGCAAGGACCAGGTCGTCGAGGTCCACGGGCCGCGGCCCACCCCGCAGCAGGGCGCTCTCGTCGGCGCGGGCGAGCAGCAGCAGGTCGTCGACGAGGCGCTGCATGCGTACGGCCTCCTCGCGCACGGTGCCGGCCAGGGAGCGGGGGTCGGTGCGCTCGGGGTGGGCGAGGGCGACCTCGGCGTGCTGGCGGACGGTGGCGACGGGTGAGCGCAGTTCGTGGGAGGCGTCGGAGACGAAGCGGCGCTGGGCGGCCTCGGCGCGGGCCACGCGGCGCAGGGCGCGGCCGACGGCGATCCAGGTGGCGGCGGCCGCGAGGGCCAGCAACACGGGCAGGCCGATCAGCAGCAGCCAGGTGACCGTGTCCGTGGCCTCGGTGACTCCGGAGGCGTCCCGCCCGTCGAGGACGACCAGTTCGCGGCCGTCGTCGCGGGCGCCGACCGCGACCACCAGGAAGGGGTCGTCGTCGAGCAGGGTGTCGACGGAGGCGCTCTCCCCGGGGGCCAGCCGGGCCAGCGCGGGCTTGCCCTCGACGTTCTCGCTGGCCGCGACGACCGTGCCGTCCGCGGCGACGACCTGGAGGAACTCCTCGTCGGGCGCGGTCACCGTCGGCGCGGGCACCCCGCGGCCCGCCTCGATGACCCGGGCCACGTCCGAGGCCCGCGCCCGGGCGGCGTCCCGTACGTCGTCGCTGAGTTCGGTGCGCAGTCCGACGACGAGCCCGATCCCGGCGGCGACCAGGGCGAAGGCGATGACCAGCACGGCGACGACCGTGGCCCGGACCCTCACGGCCCGCAGCCGGCGCTCGTACCGCTCGCGCGTCATCGGGCACCCGTCACCCGTCGTCGGGCACGAGCCGGTACCCGTGCCCCCGCGAGGTCACCAGCGACTGCCGCCCGAAGGGCCGGTCGACCTTGTTGCGCAGCCGCCGTACGTACACCTCGACGATGTTCGGATCGCCCTCGAAGTCGTCGCCCCAGACATGGTCGAGGATGGTCCGCTTGGAGACGGCCTCACCGGCCCGCCGCAGCAGGAATTCCAGCACCGCGAACTCCCGCGCGGTCACCTCGATGTCCCGCCCGGCCCGGCTGACCGTCCGGGCCGCCGGATCGAGCCGCAGATCACCGGCGGCGAGCACGACGGGCCGCTCGCGTGCCTCGCGCCGCACCAGCGCGCGCAGGCGGGCCAGGAGCACGGCGTAGGAGACGGGCTTGGTCAGGTAGTCGTCGGCGCCGGTGTCCAGGCCCTCGATCTCGTCCCACTCGCCCTCCTTGGCGGTGAGCATGAGGATCGGCGTCCAGTCGCGCTCGGCGCGCAGGGCCCGGCAGACGCGGTAGCCGTTGAGCTTCGGCAGCATGACGTCGAGGACGATCGCGTCGTAGCTGTGCTCGCGGGCCAGCCACAGTCCGTCCACCCCGTCGAGCGCGACGTCGACGGCGAAGCCCTCGGCCTCGAGACCGTCCCTGAGCCCCGCCGCGTACCGCTCCTCGTCCTCGACGACCAGTACCCGCATGCCTTCACGCTACGTCGGTGAAGGCGGACGGGCGGCCCGGAGTCAGTACGGCAGGATCCGCCCCGAGGGCGTGCGCCGGTCGATCTCGCCCCTGGTGTCGCGGGGAGCGGCCGGCCGCCGGGTGACACGAACGCGAACATGGGTCTGGCGGTTCATGGCGCCCTCCTCGTACCTCGGTCCGTTGCGACCAGCCTTCTCTACGCAACCTTTCGGCACATCGTGCCCACGGAGGCACTTGTCATGCCTCCGTGGGAGGAGCGGATGCGTGAGGGGCTGCTTCCCGGGGAGGAGGGCGCCCCCGAATCAGGTCGGGGTGCCCCGTCGTGCGCCGTCGGGCGACCCCCGCCGACGGGCGCGCGCGGGTCCGGACGCGGTCTTCGCCCCGCGCGGGATCTGCTGTTCGAACGCGGCCAGCGCGATCGGGCTCTCGGGCGGCACGACGGCCATCATGCGGCGCCGCTGCGCCTCCGCGAGGGCGTCCCCGGCCGGGGTGCCGTGCCGGGCGTGGACGATGCGGACATGTCCGTCGCCGGAACCGCGACGGCCGACCGGGGCGACTCCGGCGTTGGTGCCGTCGGGAAGGGTCACCCACAGCTGGAAGTCGTCGTACCGGAAGTAGTCCGCGGACTTGATCGGCCAGGGGTAGTGATGCTCGCCGGCCGCCTTGGGCAGGACGCCCGAGTGGTCGGGGTTGCTGAGCGGCACACACGAGTTGAAGAGGCAGTCGGTCCAGGCCTCCACGCCGTCGGCGTCCGTGATCGGGGTGTCGAGGAGGTCGCGAGCCCGCTTGTAGCCGAGGTCGTCCAGGGCCGGCAGCGTGAGCGGGAAGGCATCGATCAGCTCGGCGGCCTCCCGGCGGAGCCGGTCCACCTTCACGGGGTCGGCGCAGAACTGCGCGCTCCACTCGATGCCGACCCGGGCCCGGTACATCCGCCAGCCGCCCTGCGCCTTCACCCAGAGGCTGCCGCCGTGGTGCATCTCCCAGGGGCCCGGCCCGTACGGCAGCTCGGCCTCGTCGGCCTGCTCGGCCTCCAGCTCCGCGAGGATCTTCTTCGCCGTCTTCTTCGCGGCGCGGAAGTGCGAGGACTCCGAGCGATCCGGGTGCTTGACGACCCGTATCTCCCAGGGGTGGCTCTCCTTGCGGTTCTTGCCGAGTTCGAACTCCCTACGACCTGCCGGCCGCGTCAGGACGTCAGTCATGTCCGGCCTCCTTCCGGCTCTCCTTCTGCTCTTCTTCTGCTCTTCTTCCATCGTGCGGCGAGGCCCGGGGGCCGTCGACCCGCGCTGGACCCGGGCCGGGAACAGGCGCACGCTCATGAGTAGGGCTCCCGACCCGTACGGAAGTGATCTCGATGGAAGACAAGAACTGGACCGTCCGGATCCACATCACCGAGGACGGCGACGACACCCGCGCCGAGGCCGTGCTGACCACTCAGGACCCGGCGGAGGGCACCTCGACCGTCACCGGCCGGGGCGTGGCCCACCGCAACCCGATCGACCGCCCCATCCCGGAGATCGGCGACGAACTCGCCGCCAGCCGCGCCCTGGAGGACCTGGCGATCAGGCTGCACGACATCGCGTCCGACGACATCGTGGAGCTGGCCGGTCCTGTCGACAGGGGCGGCAGCCAGGCGTGGGAGAGGCCCTAGGTGTATTGACCCGCAGCATTGTTGACGCGGCTGATCGGTGGGTGGCCGCCGAGTGCGGTGTGGCAGCGATGGTGGTTGTAGGCGTGGAGGAAGTCTGCCAGGGCGTCGGTGCGTTCGGCGTTGCTGGTGTAGGGCCGCAGGTAGGCCCATTCGTCGAGCAGGGTGCGGTTGAAGCGTTCGACCTTGCCGTTGGTCTGCGGCCGGTAGGCGCGGGTCAGCTTGCCGGTGGCGCCGATCTGGGCGAGGGCCTGTTTCCAGGCCTGGCCCTTGCGGTAGGCCCAGGCGTTGTCGGTCAGTACCCGCTCGATGCGGGTGATGCCGTGCGTGTGGAAGAACGCGGCCGCGCGGGTGAGGAAGCCTGCGCAGGTGGCGACCTTCTCGTCGGGATGGATCTCGCTGTAGGCGAGGCGGGTGTGGTCGTCGACGGCGGAATGGATGTAGTCGAAGCCCATCCCGCCGCGGGTGGCCCGGCCGGCTCGGCGGCCGAGCGTCTTGTGACCGCCGCCGTCCGGGATCCGGCCGAGCTTCTTGACGTCGACGTGGACCAGCTCGCCGGGCCGGGCGCGTTCGTAGCGGCGGATGACCTGCCCGGTGGGCCGGTCCATGTGGGCCAGCCGGTTCAGGCCGTGCCGGGCCAGGATGCGGTGCACGGTCGAGGCGGGCAGGCCCAGGATCGGGCCGAGGCGGGCGGGACCGAGCTTGCGGTCCTGGCGCAGCCGGCATACCCGGGCTTCCACTGCGCCCGCGGTGCGGTGCGGTGTCCTCGCCGGCTTGCTGGAGCGGTCGTGCAGCCCCTGCTCGCCCTCGGATCGCCAGCGTCGGATCCACTTGTGGGCCGTGGGACGGGAGATGCCCATCTCCGCTGCGACATGCGCGACCGGGCGACCGGAGCGGACACGTTCGACGAGCAGCCGCCTGCCGTGAACGGTCAGACGGGCATTACGGTGGGACACGAAGACCTCCGTGCGGTGCAGTCCTAGACAGCTCCACCACACCGGAGGTCTTCGCCATGATCAAGCCCCGTCGGCGTTAACAACGCTCGTGATCAATACACCTAGGACGCCCGTCCGACGCACCGGCCCAGGACCAACCGGCCCTAGGGTCTGTCGTTTGGATCAGGTCGGCTAAGAGAGACTGCGCCTCCTGGCTGACCCGAGCGGGGCGTGGTGCGTGCAGCTGCAAGGCGGAGGAGGGCGGCGACGCGGAGCGTCGGCAACCGACGACAACGCGGCTGGGGGTCCCCCCTCTGGGGGAGCGCGTGCCACGCCCCGCGACGCCGGCATGATCCAAACGACAGGCCCTAGACCTCCACCCAGCTGTACCGCCGCTCCGGCCGCCCCGCCTGCCCGTACCGCAGGGACACCTCGGCCTGCCCGGTGACGCTGAAGTGCTCCAGGTACCGGCGGGCGCTGACCCGGGACACCCCGAGGCGGGCCGCGCACTCGGCGGCGGAGAGGCTGCCGTCGGTCGCGCGCAGCTCGCGCTCGATCAGCTCGGCTGTCTCCACGCTCATGCCCTTGGGGAGGGTGGGCGCCGGGGTGGCCGGTGCCGCGCCGCGGGCCAGGGCCCGGTCCACGTCGGACTGGCCGCTGACGACGGCGGCGTAGAGGTTGCTGCGGCGGGCCGCGTACTGCTCCAGGCGCGCCCTGAGGTCGCCGGCGTCGAAGGGCTTGAGCAGGTAGTCGACGACGCCCTGGCGTACGGCGCCGCGGACCGCGTCCGCCTCGCGCGCCGCGCTGATGACCATGACGTCGCAGTCGTGGCCGGCGCTGCGGAGCCGGGGGATGATCTCCAGGCCGAACATGTCGGGCAGGTAGAGGTCGAGCAGCACCAGGTCGGGCTGCAGCTCGGCGACGGCGGTGAGCGCCTGCTCGCCGCAGTTCGCCGTGCCGATCACCCGGAACCCGTGGACGTCATTGACGAACCCGCGGTGGATCCGCGCCACCATGAAGTCGTCCTCCACGACCAGGACATCGATCATCGCACTCCCTCCGTCGCTCGGTCGGCCGGACGGCCGACGGACATCCGGGCGGTGAACATGGCACCGGCCCGCGTGTTGGCCACCGACACCTCACCGCCCCGGCGTTTGCACACCAGCCGGGTCAGCGCCAGGCCGATCCCCCGGTCGCCGCCCTGCGCGGCCTTGGTGGTGAACCCGTGCGAGAACACCTCCTGCGCCAGCTCGGGCGCCACCCCCGGCCCCGAGTCCCGTACGACGATCTCCACGCTGGAGGCGTCCTGACGCAGCTCGACCTCCACCCACGCGTCGGGGTCACCGCCGCCCGCCCGGGAACCGCTCGCCGCCGCGTCGACCGCATTGTCCACGAGGTTGCCGAGGACGGTCGCGACATCCGCGGAGTCCGTCGGCTCCAGCCGCTCCAGCGCCGTGCGCTCGGAGATCTTCAGCCGCACCTTGCGTTCCGCGGCGAGCGCCGACTTGGCCATGAGCAGCGCGGCGACGGCCCGGTCCCGGACCCGGCTGGTCAGGTGCAGGTCGAGCGACTCGCGGTGTTTGCGCAGGGCGCGGACGTACCGTACGACCTCGTCGTGCTCGCCGATCTGGATGAGCCCGGAGATGGTGTGCAGCTGGTTGGAGAACTCGTGGGCCTGGGCGCGCAGCAGCTCGGTGGTACTGCGGAAGGAGCCCAACTCCCGTTCCAGCTGGGCGAGTTCGGTGCGGTCACGCAGGGTCGTCACGGAGCCGAGGCGGCGGCCGTCCTTCGTGACGTCCATCCGGTTCATCACCAGGACGCGGCCGCGGCGTACGACCACCTCGTCGCGCCGCGCGAGATCGCCGGGCGCCCCCTCGGGCGCGGTGCCGGCCAGGACGTCGTACAGCCGGCCCTCGATCCCCAGGTCGGCGAGGCTCATCCCGACGCAGTTCTCGGGCAGGTCCAGCAGCCCCCGGCCGACCGCGTTCACCAGCGTCAGCCGCTGGTGCGGGTCGAGGGCCACCACGCCCTCGGCGATCCCGAACAGCATCGCCTCCCGGTGCTCCGCGAGCCCGGCGATCTCACGCGGCTCCATCCCGAAGGTCTGCCGCTTGATGCGCCGGGCCAGCAGCCAGGATCCGGCCACTCCGAGGACGCTGGCGACGCCGAGGTAGATGAGCAGATAGGACGAGGCGCCCACCAGCCGCTGCCACACCGAGGGCGAGGTCCGGCCGATCATGACCGTGCCGAGATGGTCGCCGGCGTTCTTGTCCTCGGCGCCGAGCACCGGTGCCTGCGCCACCAGCTCGGTGACACCGTTCACCGGCAGCTCCCCGGACCAGCCGCGGCCCTCGGCGGGGTCCGTGCCGGAGCCCGGCAGGCGTGTGCCGAGGAGGGTGGGGTTGGTGGAGGCGACGATCCTGCCGCGGGCGTCGGCGACCGTGGCGGAGGTGACGCCGGACCTGGTCAGCGTGGACTGGAGCAGGGGCGCGAGCATCTCGGCGGGGACGGGCCGGACGAGCTGGGTGCGCAGGAGGGGGTTGCCCGCCATCTCCTCGGCGAGCGCGGTGACCCGGCGTCCTTCGACCCGGTCGAACGTCGACTTCGACTGCGCCAGCGAGACCGCGGCGACCGCCGCCAGCACGATCACGACAATGGCGAGCTGCCATCTCAGCAGCTCACCGGCGAGCGTGTGGCGGCGCTGCTTCCGCGATGGTGACCGTGACGTTATGACCACTATGAACTCAACCTTCAATGGTCACACAACCGAGACGGGGTGTCCCAGGAACCGCACAATCATGGCGCCGGATCGGCCCAAGCGAAAGAGATGAGCCATGAGAACTCGACGAGCCGCACTTGTCGGAGCTCTTGCTGCCGTGTCCATGCTCGCGGTCAGCGCCTGTGGCGCCACCGCCGACAAGGAGGAGTCCGGGGGTGGGAGCGGGTCCGGGAAGCCCGTTTCCGGCCTTCGTCTGATGGTCCCGAACACCCCGGGCAGCGGCTACGACCTCACCGCCCGCACCGTCACCCAGGTCATGCAGGACACCAAGGTCGCCTCCGGCGTCCAGGTCTTCAACCTGCCCGGCGCCAGCGGCACCGTGGGCCTGCAGCGCCTGGTGAACGAGAAGGGCAACGGCAAGATGGCCATGCAGATGGGCCTGGGCGTCGTCGGAGCCTCGTACACCTCCAAGTCGAAGGCGACGCTGACCGACACCACGCCGATCGCCAAGCTGATCGAGGAGGCCGGCGCGATCGTCGTGCCGAAGGACTCCCCGTACAAGACGATGGACGACCTCGTCACGGCCTGGAAGAAGAACCCCAAGAAGTTCGCCGTGGGCGGCGGCTCGTCGCCGGGCGGCCCCGACCATCTGCTGCCGATGCAGCTGGCGAAGGCCGTCGGGATCAAGCCGAAGGACGTCAACTACGTCTCGTACGACGGCGGCGGCGAGCTGCTCCCCGCCATCCTCGGGAACAAGATCGCGTTCGGTGCGAGCGGCTTCGGCGAGTTCCTCGACCAGGTCGAGGCGGGTCAGGTGCGAGTGCTCGCGGTCAGCAGCGAGAAGCCGATCGACGCGCTGAAGGACGTCCCCACCCTCAAGGACTCCGACATCGACCTGGTCTTCACCAACTGGCGCGGCATCGTGGCCCCTCCGGGCATCACCGACGAGCAGAAGCAGACCTGGATCGACTCGCTGACCAAGATGCACGACTCGGACGAGTGGAAGGCGCAGCTGGAGAAGAACGGCTGGGTCGACGCCTTCGCCACCGGTGACGAGTTCGGCACCTACCTCACCGAGCAGGACAAGGCCGTCGCCGACCTGCTGGCCGAGCTCGGGCTGGCATGAGCTCGCAGGTAGAGGAACAGATCGTGGAGGACTCCCGTCCGCCCCGGGAGGGCGGGGACCGCGCGCAGTACGGCGTGTGCGCGTTCCTCGCCCTGCTGGGCACCGCCGTGATCGTGGACGCCCTGGGCATCCCGCACATCACCAGCGGCACCGACCCCGTCGGCCCGCGCGCCGTCCCGCTGATCCTGGGCGGCCTGCTCCTGCTGCTCGCGGTGCTGTACGCGCTCGACGTGGCCCGGGGCGGCCGCGGTGAGCCGGAGGCCGGCGAGGACGTCGACCTGTCGGCGGGCAGCGACTGGCGCACCGTGGTGCTGCTGATCGCGGTGTTCCTGGCGAACGCGCTGCTCATCGAGCGGCTCGGCTGGGTGATCAGCGGCGGCCTGCTCTTCTGGGGCACGGCGTTCGCGCTCGGCAACCGGCACTACATCCGCAACCTGCTGATCTCCGCGACGCTCTCCCTCACGACGTTCTACGCGTTCGCGATCGGACTCGGCGTGAACCTCCCCGCCGGCGTCCTGCAAGGAATCCTGTGAGGCCCTGATGGACAACCTGAACAACCTCATGCAGGGCTTCGCGGATGTCATGGACCCGCTCAACCTGCTGCTCGCCCTGGTCGGCGTGGTCATCGGCACCGCGGTGGGCGTCCTGCCGGGCATCGGCCCGGCGATGACGGTGGCCCTGCTGCTGCCCGTCACCTACGGCATGGAGCCGGTGCAGGCGTTCATCATGTTCGCCGGCATCTTCTACGGCGGGATGTACGGCGGCTCGACGACGTCGATCCTCCTCAACACCCCCGGCGAGTCCTCGTCCGTCGTCACCGCCATCGAGGGCAACAAGATGGCGAAGGCGGGCCGCGCGGCCCAGGCCCTGGCCACGGCGGCGATCGGCTCCTTCGTGGCGGGCACGATCGGCACGCTGCTGCTGGTCCTGGTCACCCCGTTCGTGGTGGACTTCGCGGTCAGCCTGGGCGCCCCCGACTACTTCGCGCTGATGCTGCTGGCCTTCATCGCGGTGACGTCGGTGCTGGGCTCGTCCCGCATCCGCGGCTTCATATCCCTTCTGCTGGGCCTGACGATCGGCCTGGTCGGCATCGACTCGGTGTCCGGCCAGCAGCGCCTGACCCTGGGCGTCCCGCAGCTGGCCGACGGCATCGACGTCGTCGTGGTCGCGGTCGGCATCTTCGCGGTCGGCGAGGCGCTGTGGGTGGCCGCGCATCTGCGCCGCAAGCCGGCCGAGGTGATCCCGGTCGGGCGCCCGTGGATGGGCAAGAAGGACTGGAAGCGGTCCTGGAAGCCCTGGCTGCGGGGGACGGCGTACGGCTTCCCGTTCGGCGCCCTGCCGGCCGGTGGCGCGGAGATCCCGACCTTCCTGTCGTACGCCACCGAGAAGCGGCTCACCAAGCACCCCGAGGAGTTCGGCAAGGGCGCGATCGAGGGCGTGGCCGGACCGGAGGCCGCGAACAACGCGTCGGCGGCGGGCACGCTGGTCCCGATGCTGGCGATCGGCCTGCCGACCAACGCCACGGCGGCCGTGATGCTGGCGGCCTTCCAGTCGTACGGCATCCAGCCCGGGCCACTGCTCTTCGAGCGCGAGGCGAGCCTGGTCTGGGTCCTGATCGCCAGCCTCTTCATAGGCAACCTGCTCCTGCTGCTCCTGAACCTCCCGCTGGCCCCGGCCTGGGCGAAGCTGCTCCAGATCCCCCGCCCCTACCTCTACGCGGGCATCCTCTTCTTCGCCTCGATGGGCGCCTACGCCGTCAACGCCCAGCCCCTGGACCTGTTCATCCTGCTCACCCTGGGCCTCCTCGGCTTCGCCATGCGCCGCTTCGGGCTGCCGGTCCTGCCGCTGATCGTCGGCGTGATCCTCGGCCCGCGCGCGGAACTCCAGGGCCGACGCTCCCTCCAGCTGTCCGGCGGCGAGCTGTCGGGGCTGCTGGGCGGGCCGGTGTCGTACACGGTCTACGCGGTGATCGCGCTGGTGCTGGTGTGGCCGCTGATAGGCCGGTTCGTCGTCCGTCCGCTGCGCGCGCGAAGCGCCGCCTGACAACTCCCGGAGACCGAGATGACCATTCTGGTCGGCTACGTGCCCTCCCCCGAGGGCGAGGCGGCGCTGCGCGCGGCGATCGACGAGGCCCGTCGGCGCGAGGAGAAGCTGCTGGTGGTGAACACCTCCCGGGGCGACGCGATCGTGGACCCGCGTTTCGCCCAGGAACCCGACCTGTCCCATGTGCGCGAGGACCTCGCGGCCCTCGGCGTCGCCTTCGACATCCGCCAGGTGCTCGGCGCCCGTGACGCCGCCGAGGAGATCATCGACCTCGCGGAGGAGACGGACGCCTCGCTGGTCGTGATCGGGCTGCGGCGGCGCAGCGCGGTCGGCAAGCTGATCATGGGGTCGGCGGCCCAGCAGATCCTGCTGGGCGTGGGCTGCCCGGTCCTCGCGGTGAAGGCGGAGGGCTGACGGTGGTGCTGCGAACCTTCGGCTGGTCGCTCGCCGTGACGGCGCTCGGCCTCGCCTTCGCCGCGTGGCAGTGGGGCTGGGAGGCCTTCGGGATCGTACTGATCCTGTCGGTCCTGGAGATCTCGCTGTCCTTCGACAACGCGGTCGTCAACGCCGGGATCCTGAAGAAGATGAACGCCTTCTGGCAGCGGATCTTCCTCACCCTCGGCATCCTGATCGCCGTCTTCGGCATGCGGCTGGTCTTCCCGGTGGTGATCGTCGCCATCAGTGCCGAGGTCGGCCCCGTCGAGGCGGTCCGGCTCGCCCTCGACGAACCGGAGCGCTACGAGGCCCTGGTCACCGACGCCCACCCGGCGATCGCGGCCTTCGGCGGCATGTTCCTGCTGATGATCTTCCTGGACTTCATCCTGGAGGACCGCGACATCAAGTGGCTGGCCTGGCTGGAACGCCCGCTCGCCAAGCTCGGCAAGATCGACATGCTGGCGGTGTGCCTCGCGCTGATCGCCCTGCTGGCCACGGCGATGACCTTCGCCACGCACGCCCACGTCAGCACCGGCCACGCGGACAAGACCGCCACCGTCCTGCTCTCCGGCGTCGCCGGTCTGATCACGTATCTCGTGGTCGGCGGCCTCTCCGGCTACTTCGAGGACCGGCTCGAAGAGGAGGAGGAACACGCGCACGAGGAGGAGGAGAAGGCCCGGGCCGAGGGCAGGCCCGTCTCGGCGGTCGCCCTGGCCGGCAAGGCGGCGTTCTTCCTCTTCCTGTACCTGGAGGTCCTGGACGCGTCCTTCTCGTTCGACGGGGTGATCGGTGCCTTCGCGATCACCAACCACATCTTCTGGATGGCGCTGGGGCTGGGCATCGGCGCCATGTACGTCCGGTCGATCACGGTCTACCTGGTCCGTCAGGGGACCCTCGACGACTACGTCTATCTGGAGCACGGCGCCCACTACGCCATCGGTGCCCTCGCGGCGATCCTGCTGATCACCATCCAGCACCAGATCAGCGAGATCGTCACCGGCCTGATCGGCGTCGTCCTGATCGCCGCGTCCTTCGTCGCCTCCGTCCGCCGCAACAAGGCACTGGCGGCCTCCGAGGCGGCTGAGGTGGCACCGGACGAGAAGGCGGAGGTGCCGTCCGGGGCGTGACCGGGGAGATCCGGAACACAGCGTGGGAACGCGCCCGCCCGTCCGTGCGGGGCGTTCTCGCGCTGTGTTCGGCCGTTTGGGGCGGCTGTGACCCGGGCACCGGGACACGTGATCTGAAACATACGTGGTCTGCGACATAGGCGTTTTCATCCGATTATGGCTAGCTGGATGTGCTTTGCCTCGCGCCCAGCGTCGCGTCGTCGGACGCGCCGTCCCTGTCGATCATCCGCCCGGGAGACCCATGCGCCTGCGCGTCCCCTCCGCCCCGCGAACCGCCTCAGCTTCCCGTTTCCCCTCCCTTCCGCCCCTTGCCCTGGCCGGCGGCGCCCTGACCGTCGGCCTCGGCGGCCTCTACGTCACCGGGCTGCTGCTCGCCGGTGGGGACATAGACGGCGGTACGACCGTGCGCGGCGTCGACATCGGAGGGCTGAGCCGAGCGGAGGCCGTCCGGAAGCTGGAGGACCGGCTGGGCCCGGCCGGGTCGCGGGAACTGACCGTGACGGTCGGTGACCGCAAGGGCACGGTCGATCCGCGGCAGGTCGGCATCACCTTCGACTACGAGAAGACGGTGGACACCGCGGCCCGCACACACGCCGCCGACCCGTTCACCGTGATCGGCGGCCTCTTCCGCTCCGGCGGTGCCGTCGAGCCGGCCGTACGCGTCGACGAGGCCAAGGCCCACTCGGCCCTGAAGACGCTGGCGAAATCGCTCGACCAGAAGGTCCGCGACGGCGCCGTCACCTTCGCCGACGGCCAGGTCCGCCAGGTCGCCCCGCACAACGGCTACGCCCTCGACACGGACGCCGCCGTCGACCCCCTGCGCACCGCCTTCCTGAGCGGCAAGGCCGACTCCGTCACGGCCCTGCCCGCACGCGAGACCAAGCCGAAGGTCACGGCGGCGGAGGTGCGACGAGCGGTGCGCGAGTTCGCGCAGCCGGCCATGTCGGCGCCGGTCATGCTCACCGCGGCCGGTGAGCGGTTCACGCTCGGCCCGGCGGTCCTCGGCGAGTACCTGACGATGCGGCCGGACAAGGCCGGCAAGCTCACCGCTCACCTGGACGCCAAGGGCCTGCGCGCCGCCCCCGCGGTCACCGAGCCCCTGTCCGGCCTGCCCGCCAGGCCGCACAACGCCACGCTGAGCCTCGACGGCGGCGAGGTCGTGGCGGCCGACGACGCCAGGGCCGGCGTCCTGGTCACCGACAAGGCGCTGGGCAAGGCCGTGCTGCCGCTGCTCACCAAGTCGGGGTCCGCGCGCACCGGCGAGATCGCCGCGCGGGTGACGCAGCCGCAGGTGACCGCCGAGAACGCCGAGCGGCTGGGCCTGACGGAGGAGATGTCCTCGTTCACCGTCAACTTCGAGCCGGCGCCGTACCGCACGAAGAACATCGGCCGGGCGGTGGAGCTGATCAACGGGTCCGTCGTCATGCCGGACCAGACCTGGAGCTTCAACAGCACGGTCGGCGAGCGCACCGAGGCCAACGGCTTCACCGAGGGCATCATGATCCTCAACGACGAGTTCACGAAGGCGCCCGGCGGCGGTGTCTCGGCCGTGGCGACGACCATGTTCAACGCGATGTTCTTCGCCGGGGTCAAGCCCGTGGAGCACGGCGCCCACTCCTTCTACATCGAGCGCTACCCGGAGGGCCGCGAGGCCACGGTCGCCTGGGGCAGCCTGGACCTGAAGTTCCTGAACGACTCCGGCAAGGCCATCTCCATCCAGGCCGAGTCCACCGACACCTCGGTGACCATCACCTTCCTCGGCACCAAGAAGTACGACGAGATCGAGTCGGTCACCGGTCCGCGCACGAACGTCAAGCAGCCGGAGAAGAAGGTCAGCACCGACGAGAAGTGCGTGCCGCAGACTCCGCTGGAGGGCTTCGACGTCACCGTGCAGCGGGTGTTCGTCGAAGGCGGCGACGAGGTGAAGCGGGAGCCGTTCCGCACGCATTACACCCCGAGGGACGAAATCGTCTGCGAGTGAGCGGAAACCGGGTCTTTCCCCTGACGCATCAATCCATTTCCCGGAAACAACGGTCGAGGGCGCGAGCCCGAACTCACCAGGCTGATCCGGCAGCCGTTATTGCGCACCGCGCATGAGCGAAACAAGCGATACGGATCGCGTATAAGCCTTCCGGATCCGGCATTTGTTCTGCCGCCGGATGCCGTTCTACGTTGCTCACGAATCCCCCAGCGGGGGGCTCGAACGTGAACGGGGGCTTTTTTCGCATGAGTTCGATGAATCGTCGCCGTCTGCTGCTCACGGGGTCCGGCGCGGCCATCGGCGTCGGACTGGCGTCGGGTTCCGCCACGGCCGCCCCGACACCGGGGGCCACGGCGGGCGCTGTGACCGTGACACCGGGAGACGCGCGGTACGCCGATCTGACATCGGGCCTCAACCAGCGGTGGGTCGCGGCCCCGGAACGGATCGTGCTGCCCACGACGACGCGTGAGGTCGTCGCCATGGTGCAGGACGCGGTGGACCGGAAGAAGCGCATCAGTATCCGGGGCGGCGGACACTGTTTCGAGGACTTCGTCTTCAACTCGGAAGTCGAGGTCGTCATCGACATGTCCCGGATGAACGCCGTTTCCTTCGACGAGGAACGGCAGGCATTCGCCGTGGAGGGCGGGGCCACTCTGCTCCGGGTCTATGAATCCCTTTACGAGGGCTGGGGCGTCACGATTCCCGGCGGTGCCTGCTATTCCGTCGGTGTCGGAGGCCATGTCAGCGGCGGCGGCTACGGAATGCTCTCCCGCGCCCACGGCCTGACCGTCGATCATCTCGACGCCGTGGAGGTCGTGGTCGTCGACGCGTCCGGCAAGGCCCGCAGCGTCGTGGCCGGCCGCCACCCCGCCGACCCGAACCGCGACCTGTTCTGGGCGCACACCGGCGCCGGCGGCGGCAACTTCGGGGTCATCACCAAGTACTGGTTCCGCACACCGGGCAGCACCGGCACCGATCCGGGGGCACTGCTGCCCAGGCCGCCCGCCGAGGTGTACGTGACGATGGCGTCCTGGCCCTGGGAGGACGTCAGCAAGGCGGGCTTCGTCGGCCTGCTGGAGTTCTACGGCTCCTGGCTGGAGCGGCACAGGGACGTCTCGTCGCCGTACAAGGACATGTGCGTCTGGCTGATGCCGAACCACCAGTCGGCCGGCGACATCGCCCTGATCGCCCAGCTGGACGCCACGGTCCCGGACGCCCCACGTCTGCTGACCGACTTCCTCACCGGGCTCAACCAGGCCCTCGGTGTCACCGACACACCGGGGGTGCCGGAGCGGACCGGCGGGACGCACCGGTCGACGTACGCCACCACGCAGCGGCTGCCCTGGCTGCGCGCCACGCGCTACGTGGGCACCGTCAGCCCCACGCAGACCGATCCCAACATGCGGGGCAAGCACAAGTCGGCGTACCACCGCCGGGGTTTCACCCGGCAGCAGATCGAGGCGGTCTACGAGCACCTGACGCGCTCGCCGCAGAACGCCCGGATCGCCGGGCTGGTCATGCCGTCCACGGGCGGGCGGATCGCCGAGGTCGGTCCGGCCGCGACGGCCGTGGCCCAGCGTGACTCGATCATGAAGGTCACCTACGAGGCGTACTGGTACGACGAGAGCGACGACGCGGCCAACATCGCCTGGGTGCGCGGTGTCTACGCCGACGTGTACGCCGGCACCGGCGGAGTGCCCGTGCCGGACGAGCGCACCGACGGCTGTTATGTGAACTATCCCGACTCCGACCTCGGTGACCCCCGCTACAACCGGTCGTCCGTGCCCTGGCACGACCTCTACTTCAAGGGGAACTACCGGCGCCTGCGGGACGTGAAGCGGCGCTGGGACCCGAACGACGTCTTCCGGCACCGCCAGTCCGTGCGGGCCTGACCCGGCCGCAAGGCCCCGAGGCCGCGAACGCCCGGCACGCGCGCGTGCGGCCCCCTATCGACCTGCAGACACTCCCCAGGAACGAGGATGCGCCATGTCTCCTTCCCTTCCCCTGCCCACCGCTGCCGCGACTCCCGTCCTCGGCACGCCCCACGATCTGCCCAAGCCGCCCGGACTGACCTGGCGGGTGCAGTCCCGTGAGCCCGTCGGCTACGACGTGAACATCGTCCGGGGGCTGCTGGCCCCGGCCAACCCGGTGCTCGCCCGCGCCTGCGGCGCCGACGGTCAGCAGCCGACCCGCTGCCTGGTGGTCGTCGACGACAAGGTGCACACGCTCTACGCGGAGCGCATCCGCGCCTACCTGGACGCCTGGCGCGTGGAGTCCTTCTGGAAGGTGCTCCCCGGCGACGAGGCGGCCAAGGAACTGGACAGCGCCGTCGAGGTGACCGAGGCGATGACGGCGATGGGTCTGCTGCGCCGCACCGAGAAGGTCGTCGCCGTCGGCGGCGGAGTCGTCCTCGACGTGGCCGGATTCGCCGCCAGCCTCTACCGGCGCGGGGTCCCCTACGTCCGGGTCCCCACCACCCTGCTGGGCCAGATCGACGCGGGCATCGGCGTCAAGACGGGCGTCAACCACGGCACCCACAAGAACCGCCTGGGCACCTACTACGCGCCCGAAACCGCCCTGATCGACCCGGAGTTCCTCGCCACCGTGGACCCGCGGCACATCGTCAACGGCACCGCCGAGATCATCAAGATGGCCCTGGTCAAGGACGCCGCGCTGTTCGAGCTCCTGGAGACCACGTTCGCCGGCGCCGGCCCGCAGAGCCTCGCCGCGGGCGGGCCCGCCGCCACGGAGGTGATCTCCCGGGCCATCGCCGGGATGCTCGACGAACTGGAGCCCAACCTGTGGGAACAGGTGCTGGAGCGGTCGGTCGACTACGGCCACACCTTCAGCCCCTCCCTCGAACTGCGCGCCGATCCCCCGCTGCTGCACGGTGAGGCGGTCGCCGTCGACATGGCGATCTGCGTGGCCCTGGCCCACCACCGCGGCCTGCTGTCCGCCGACGACACCGACCGCGCGCTGCGCCTGATGCACACCGCCGGGCTCCCGATCACCCACCCCGTGTTCACCACCGACCTGCTGGAGGAGGCCCTGCGTGACGCCGTCAAGCACCGGGACGGCTTCCAGCGGGTACCCCTGACCGACGGCATCGGCCGGGTGCGGTTCGTCAACGACCTCACCCGCGAAGAGCTCGGCCGCGCACGGGAGTTCGTACGGCAGCGGGCCGCCGCGCAGGGCGTGCCGGAGGACGCCGGGGTGCTGGCGGCGGCGTCGTGACGACGGAGACCACCGGTCGCGGCACGGGTGTCGGCACGGGTCTCGGCACCGGTCCCGAATCCGGCCTCGACACCGGCCTCGAAGGCGGCGGGGACATCTCGGTCGTCGACGTCGGCGGTACGCGGTTGCGCCGCGGAGTCTGGTCCGCCGAGCGCGGGGTGAGGGATCTGGTCGACGGGCCTTCGCCGAGCGTGCGGACCCATCCCGGGCTGTCCGTAAGGGAGTTGCGGAACCGGATGGTCGACGCGCTGTGCGCCGCCGTCGCGCCGGGCGCGGGCCGTGCCGGGGTGTCGTTCGGTGCGGCGCTGGACCACCGTACGGGGACGGTGTACGCCTCGGCGCCACTGTGGGGCGCGCACACCGAGCCCTTCGATCTGCTCGGCGCGCTGCGCGCGGCCCGGCCGGAGGTCGACTGGCACCTCGTCAACGACGTGACGGCGGCGCTGCTGCACGCGGCCGCCGCACCGCGTCGGCGCACCCTGCGCAAGTTGCTCCTGGTCACCGTCAGCACGGGCATCGCCTGCCGCACCCTGGATCTGCGCACCGGTACCGTGCCGGTGGACGACTGCGGGCTGCAGGGCGAGATCGGCCACCTCCCGGCCGCCATACCGGCCACGCCGGTGCCGACCGCCACACCGGGCGCGCCGGCACCGGCCGCCGTACCCTCCCCGCTCCTGCCCGCCAAGCTGCGCCCCGTCTGCGACTGCGGCGAGCCCGGTCACGTCGCCGCGTACGCCTCGGGCCCCGGCATCCGGCGTCTCGCCGGGCTGATGCGGGCGCGGGACGGCGAGCGGTGGGCGGCGTCGGCGCTGGGGCGGGCCGGGGAGGAGGCCGGGTTCGAGGGTGCGCTGCGGGAGGCGCTGGACGCGGGTGACGCGACCGCCGAGGCGTTGCTCGCGGCGGCGACCGAGCCCCTCGCGGACGTGCTGCGCACCGCGCTGTGCCTGGACCCGGAGCTCGACGAGATCGTGCTCACGGGCGGGGTGGCGTACGGCCTCGGCGACCACCTCCGCCGCGCCCTCCTGACCCACCTGACCCGCACCGGCCTGTACCTCACCGCCGACCGCTCCCCCGACTGGGCCGCCCGCCGTGTCACCGCGGCCCGACCGGGCGAGGCGGACCCGCTGATCGGTGCGGGGATCGCCGCCGGGGGTGGTCTGCCGGGGTGGGGGCGGGAGGGCGGAGGCGCCGGTGCCGGATCCGTGGCCGGTGGCCACATGGGTGGTTCCCACACGGGCGATTCCCACATGGGTGGTCCCCACATGGGTGGTCGCCACACGGGTGGTCGCCACATGGCCGATCCCCACACGGGCGGCCCTCACACGGATGGTCCCCACACGGCCGATCCCCACACGGGCGGCCCCCACACCGGCGGTCCTCACACGGCCGACCCCCACACGAGCCGCCCCCACACCGGCGGTCCCCACATGACCGACCCTCACACGGCCGGTCGCCCCACGGACGACGACTGCCCGGCCGTCCCCGCGCACGCAACCCCGGGCCCGACCGGCCCACTCCCCGCAGGAGCCCCCCGATGACCGCCTCCCAGCACCGCGCGATCGTCCGTACGGGCACCCGCGTCCGAGTGGAGTCGCGGCCCACCCCCCGGCCGGTGGCCGGGGAGGTTCTGCTCGCGCCGCAGACCGCCGGGTTGTGCGGTACGGATCTGCAGATGCTGCGCGGGCTGCGGGGCGACCCGGCGCCGGTGATCGGGCACGAGGGAACGGCGCTGGTCGTGGCGGCCGGGCCCGGTGTGGATCCGGCCCTCGCGCCCGGCACCCGGGTCGTGGTCAACCCCACCCATCCCGACGACCCGTCCTTCCTGCTCGGTCATCATCTCGACGGCCTGCTCCAGGAACGCACGCTCATCCCGGCGAGCGCGGTGCGCGCGGGGCTGGTGATGCCGCTGCCCGAGCCCCTCGCGCCGGACGGCCTGGCCGCCCTGCTGGAGCCCCTCGCGACCGTGCGCTACGCGTTCTCGGTCCTGGAGCGGGCGGGCATCCGTACGCTGCTCGTCTTCGGCGACGGCACGGTCGGTCATCTGGCCGTCCGGGCGGCCGGGCGCCTGCTCGGGCCCGGCGTGCGCACGGTGCACGTCCACCACACGGACGCCGGCCGGGCCTGGAGCGAGGGGCGCACGCACCGGGCGGACGTCCTGCTCAGCCCGTCCGACGGCACGGACGCCCTGGCCTCCGTGGTCGGCGACGACCCGGTCGGCGTCGTTCCGGCGACGCCCCGCGACGCGACGCTGCGGTGCCTGGAGACGGCACTGCGGGCCGTGCCCGGGGAGCTCACCGTCGACCTGCTCGGCGGGCTTCCCTCCGACGCCAGGAGTCCGCTGCTTCCCGGAGTGGAACTCGCCGCCGTCCGCGCGGCCAACTGCGGCGGCCGTCCCAGCCCGGCGCGCGTCGATCACGCCGTCACCGACGCGGGAGCGCGGGTGCGGCTGTTCGGTCACCGCGGGGTGGCGGACCACCATCTGCGGGACGCGGCGGCCGAGTTGGCGGCAGCCCCGGAGCGGTACCGCGACCTGGTCACCCATGTCGCCGACCTCGACGAGGCCGCCCGGATCATGCACCACCTGGCCCTCCACCGCGACCGCACCTGGCAGGGCCACCGTCTGATCAAGCTCGCCGTACACATCACCCCACCCGCACCCCCACCCACGCCGACGCCGACGCCGACGCCGACGCCGACGCCCACCTGACCACCGCCCCCGCCCGACGGACCACCCGACCACCCCGACCCGCAGCCACCTGCCAGCCCCGACCAAAACGGCCACCCCGGCCATCCCGCCCCACAAACCCGGGCGGGAATTCACCAGCCACCCAGCAGCCAAGGCCGCCACGCCGGCAACCACGCCCTGCAGCACGGCCGAAAGGCGGCCTGAACGCCGCACCGGCCCCGCCCACCTGACCGCCCCTCCGCCTGCCCCGTCCACCCGACCGCATCTCCACCCGCCACCCCACCCCTCGCCCAAGGAGCCCAAATGACCGTCCCCCACCCCTCACCGGCCCCCCGCCGCGCCCTGGTCGTCGGCGGCTCGACCGGGATCGGGCGCGCGGTCGCCGAGGCCTGGGCTCGGGCCGGGCTCGATGTGCTGGTGCTGAGCCGCAGCAGGCCCACCGGAGACGGTGCCGACCTGCTGCACTGGTCCCCGCTGGATCTCTCCGACGCCGACGCCGCCCGGGCCGCGCTCGACGGGGCGGGGGCCGGCCCGCTGGACGCCGTCTGCTACTCGGCCGTGTCGTACGGCACCCGCCGCGCGCTGTTCGGGGACGTCGAGGAGGGCGAGTGGCGCCGGCAGGTGGAGGTGAACCTGCACGGCCTGTGGCTGACCCTGTCGGCCACCCTCCCCGTCCTGCGGCGCGCGCGGTCCGGGCTGTTCCTCGGCATCTCCTCCGAGGTGGTCTACAACGCCGGTCCGGGACGCTCCGGTTACGCGGCGACCAAGGCCGCCGGCAGCGCACTGCTCGACTCGATCGCCCAGGAGGAGGGCGCGGACGGCGTCCGTGTCGTGCAGGCGCTCCCCGCCGGCATGGTGGACACGCCCGGAATCCGGCAGCGCCGCCCCGCCGACTTCGACTACGGCGCCTACATGCGCCCTCGGCATTTCGCCGCGCTGGCGCACGAGTTGGTCACCGCCGGGGCCGCCGACCACCACGGCGACAGCCTGATCGTGGACGAGTACGGCCAGTGGCGCTCCGTACGGGAGGCACGCCCCGTCTCCCAGAGCCGCGAGGTCCCCGCATGACCGCCCCGGCCGCCACCACCGTAGGCCTCACCTCTTGGCGCCTTCCCGCCGAGGGCGCCGAGGAGGCCGTCCGGCACGCGGCACGCCTGGGCGCCGACGGGGTGCAGCTCGACCTGGGCGGTCCGGGCCGTGGCCCGTGGGCCGACGCCCCCGGGACGGTCGAGGCGGTGCTCCGGGCGCGGGCCGAAGCAGGCGTCGCGCTGCTCGGGCTGACCGCCAACACGCTGAACGACATCGGCCTCACCGCCCCTTCGCGCAGCGCCGACGGCACCCTCGCCAGGGTGATGGTCGTACGACTGCTCGACGCGGCGCACGCGTACGGTGTGCCGCTGGTGTTCCTGCCCAGCTTCCGGCGCAGCGCCATCGACACCCCGGACGACTTCCGGCGCACCGCACGGATCCTGGCCTGGGCCGCCACGGAGGCCGACGCCCGCGGCCTGGTGCTCGCCAACGAGAACGTCCTGGAGCAGGAACGGGCCGCTGACCTCGTCGAGAAGGTCGGCTCGCCGGGCTTCCGGCTGCTGCTGGACCCGTACAACCTGTGCGTGGCCGGGCGCGACCCGGTGCGGTGGGTGGCGGCCGTGGGGCGGTACCTCGCCGACCAGATCCATCTCAAGGACGGCCACCTCCGGGCGGAGAAGAGCGCCGCGCTCGGCACGGGGGACGGCCGTCTGGACGACGTCCTCGCCGCCGTGGCCGCGTACGGCCCCGCCCCGCGCGCCCTCGTCCTGGAGAACGACTACCGCGACGGCGACACCGCCCTCCCGCTCACGGACCTCGCCTGGGCCCGGGCCCGCGCCGCCCGCCCCACGCCGTCCCCCGCCCCCGCCCCCGCCCCCTCCCACCGCACCGAGGCAGCCGTATGACGTCGCACACCACGCTCTCCCCCGAGGCCCTGCTCTTCGACATGGACGGCACCCTGGTGGACTCCACCGTGGTCGTCGAGCGGACCTGGCGGCGTTTCGCCCGGCGGCACGGGCTCGACGCCGAGCGGATCCTCGCCACCGCGCACGGCCGCCGCACGGGCGAGACGGTCGCCCGGTACGCCCCGGCGGGCGTCGACGTGGCGGCGGAGACCGCCCGGCTCGTCGCGGAGGAGGTCGAGGACGTCGACGGGATCGTGCCCGTGCCCGGTGCGCCGGCGCTGCTGGCCTCGCTCGCCGGTGACCGCTGGGCCGTGGTCACCTCCGCCGGACGGGAGCTGACGCACCGCCGGATGGCGGCGGCCGGCCTGCCGTTGCCGTCCCTGCTGGTCAGCGCCGACGACGTACGCGAGGGCAAGCCCAGCCCGGAGGGCTATCTGACCGCCGCGGCGGCCCTGAACGTCCGCCCGGCCGCGACGGTCGTCTTCGAGGACGCCGAGGCGGGACTGCGCGCGGCGGCCGCGGCGGGCGCCCCCGCCGTGGTGGTCGGCGACCACGGCGGCCCGGCCGCGGCGGGCTGCCCGAAGGTGCGCGACCTGCGCGAGGTGACCGTCACGGACACCGGCCGCGGCGTGCTGCGCCTGACCTTGAAGCACCCCGAGCCGGTGTCCCGGGCCTGACGACAGCGGCCCGACCCCAACGGCCCGACGGCATCGGCCCGACGGCATCGGCTTGAGCGCAACGGCTCACCCCACCCCCAACACCCTTGTCCCACACAGCACTTGATGGAGTGTGCTCGCCCATGACAACCCTGCCCGAGGCAACCCTTCCCGAGACCACCCCGCCCGAGACCACCGCCCCCGACGTCCGGCTCGCCGGCCCCGCCGACCACGGCCTCGTCGCCGAGGGCTACGTCGCCGAGGGATTCGAGGAGGTCCGCGAGGAGTTCGACCGCAATCTGCGCGAGCGCGACGAGCTCGGCGGCGCCTTCTGCGCCTGGTGGCGCGGCGCCAAGGTGGTGGACATCTGGGGCGGAGTCGCCGACTCCGGCACCGGCCGCCCCTGGGAGCCCGGCACCAAGTCCCTGATCTTCTCCGGCAGCAAGGGGATCGTGGCGATCACGCTGCTCGTCGCCGTACAGAAGGGCCTGATCGACTTCGACGCCCCGGTCGCCCGCTACTGGCCCGAGTTCGGCCGGCACGGCAAGGAGCGCATCACGCTGCGCCAGGTGATGTCGTACACCGCGGGTCTGCCCGGGGTCCGGGTGCCGCTCGGCCAGGACGACATCACCGATCCGCTGGCGATGGCCCGGCTCATCGCCGAGCAGGCTCCGGAGGAGGACGAGCGGGCCGGGGGCATCCTGTACGGGCCGTACACGGCCGGCTGGATCGCCGGCGAGGTCGTGCGCCGCGTGGACGGGCGCACCATCGACCGGTTCTTCGCCGAGGAGATCGCCGCCCCGCACGAGCTGGACATGTCGTACGGCGTGCCCGCGGAGCGCGCCGGCGAGGTGGCCCGGCTGGAGTACGGGGCGCACTTCCTGGCCCAGTACACCGGGTTCTTCACCAGCGACGATCCGATGACCCAGCGGATCTGGCAGAACCCGATCCCGTTCCCGCACGAGGAGATGGTCTGGAACCGCCCGGAGCGGCGCACCTCGCTGATACCCGCCGCCAATGTCATCGGCACGGCACGGGCCATCTCGCGGCTGTACGCCATCCTGGCCACGGACGCGACCCGTGCGCACGGCGAGGAGTTCACCCTCCTCTCCCGTGAGGTGCTGGACGACGCGCGGCGCGAGTACGTGCGCAAGACCGATCCGCTCATCGACATCCGCATGGTGTACGGCGGTGCCGGCTTCCGGCTGCGGGCGACCCCGCGCGACGGCGTGGACGGCGACTCCTTCGGGCACGACGGCGGTGGCGGTTCGGCCCATCTGGCCTGGCCCGGCGCGGGAGTCGGCCTCTCCTACATCACCAACCGGCTCATCGCGGTCGGCCCCGACGACAAGCGGGCCTCCTCGCTGCTGAAGGCTCTCGCGCGGGCGGTATCCCGGCTCGGCGCGTGACGGGCCGTCGCCGGGGTCCGACCCCCTCCCCCGGCGACGGCCGCACCGGCGGGCGCCCGGGCCACAAGCCCGCGGCGCCCGCCGGTCCTCGTACGATCACCCTCGCTCCCCCTTCCGCCTCCCGTTCGCCAACTTCCCCCCCATCGGAGCTCACTTCATGGAAACCGGCGCCTCCGTGTTCGCCACCCCCGCCACCATGCCGCCGGGGCCGCTGGCCCGGCTGCTGGAGGAACACGGGCACACCGCCCTGTACTTCGCCGAGCACACCCACGCGGTCGCGGGCCGGCAGGCGGAGCGGATGCCGCACAAGTTCCGGGAGACGCTCGATCCGTTCGTGGCCGCGACGGCCGCCGCCTGCGCCACCCGCTCGCTGCGGGTGGGCAGTGCCATCTGCCTGGTGGCCCAGCACGATCCGCTGGTGCTGGCCAAGACTGTCGCCAGCGTCGACCATCTGTCCGGCGGCCGGGTCGACTTCGGCGTCGGGGCGGGCTGGGCCGTGGACGAGATGCGGCACCACGGCGTGGATCCGGACCGCCGTTTCGCGCGGATGCGCGAGCACGTGGAGGCGATGCGGGCGATCTGGTCCCAGCGGGAGGCCTCCTACGCCGGGAAGAGCGTCGCCTTCGAGGGTGTGTGGTCCTGGCCCAAGCCGGCCCAGTGGCCGCATCCGCCGGTCATGATCGGCGGCATGGGGCCGCGGGTCCTGGAGCGGGTCCTGGTCTACGGCGACGCCTGGCTGCCCGACTTCGCGAACGAGGAGACGTTCACCCACACGCTGGGCCGCATCCCGGAGCTGCGCAAGCGGGCCGAGGACGCCGGGCGCGGTCCCGTCCCCGTGGTGCTGGCCGGCGTACCGCACGACCCGAGGGTTCTGGAGCGGTGCGAACAGGCGGGCGTGACCAGGGTGTTGACCCTGCTGCCGGCGGCGGGGCGCAGTGTGGTCGAGCGGTACCTGGAGCGCTACGAGCTGGCGATCGCGGCTTGGCGGGGCGAGTGAGCCCCGGCGAGGCGGCCCCCGACGGGCTCCGATGCGGCTCCCGACGACTCAGGCGGCCTGCCGTACGCCGACCACGCGTTCCATGAAGCGCAGGGCCAGTGGGTGGGCCCCGGTCGAGGGGCGGGCCAGCCAGAGCGGCATCGGCGGGGCCCCGGTGAGCGGGACGAAGCGGACCCCGGGGTGCGGATTGCGGCGCAGCGCCAGCTCGGGCACGACGCCGATGCCGTGACCGGCGGCGATCAGCTCCAGCCACTCGGCGAAGCCACCGCACAGGGTCACGTTGCCGGGCCGGGCCTCCTCCGGCCAGTCCCGCAGCTGCGTGGCACCGCTCACGGTGTTGATCAGCATCGGGTGCTCGGCCAGCTCGGACCAGGCGAGGCTGCGCCGGAGGGCGAGCGGTGATCTCCGGGCGACGGCGGCGACCCGCTCCTCCTGGGCGATCCGCACGGTCCGCAGCCCCCGGGCGACCTGCCGGCCGCGCAGCACGGCCAGCTGGACGGCGCCCTCGTCCACTCCGGCACACCGCTCGTCCCGGCGGACCAGATCCACGGCGACACCGTACGCCCGCTCGAAGCCGACGATCGTGTCCTGCAGGAGTTCGTCGGGGAACAGCCAGCTGAAGCCGATCCGCAGTGTCTGGATGTCGTACCGCGGTGTGAGCGCGGACTCCAGCCGGGGCAGCAACTCCTTCAGCTCCTCCCGCAGCAGCACACCCGCCTCGCTGAGCCGGACCGTGCGGGTGGTGCGATGGAAGAGCCGGGCGCCCAGGGCCTCTTCGAGCCGGTGGATGGAGCGCGTCAGGGACGGCTGGGTGGTGTACAGCGAGGCAGCGGCCTGGGTGAAGCTCAGTTGCTCCGCGAGTACGAGGAAGGCGCGCAGGTGGCGTATGCCTATGTCCGCTATGGCCGCTTGTCCGGGCGATGTTCCGCGCACTGCTCATGTCCTCCGTGGGGGTCACATCGAGGGGCTCATCTGATCACCCATGGGAAAATTACAAACAGAACGATCGTTTTGTAAAGTGGCTTTGGTTATCCGTCGACGACAGCAAAACAAACTCTTTACCTTGCCGTCGCGGAGGGCTGGCGTCCGGCAAGCAGCGAGCGGTACCAGGCGGCCGCGTCGGCCAGCCCGGCCAGCGGACCGGGGCCGGGCGCACAGTCCGCGAGCCGCCAGATCTCCCGGCTGTCGTACCAGTGGTCCTCGGACAGCAGCCGGAACTGGCGCTCACTGATCCGCCCGGGATTGCGGGACAGCTCCGCCAGACAGCGCCCCAGCGGCCAGTCCCGCTCGGCGACCTCGGGCAGTACGCCGTGACCGGCCAGCGCGGTCAGCAGGTCGGCGACCCGCACCGGCTCCGGGTGGCTCGCGTGAAACGTCCCGCCCGTCGGCCGCCCGGCGCGGGCGAGGGCCGTGACCAGCCGGGCGAGGTCACGGACGTCCACCACGGACAGCAGGCCCCGCCCTCCGTCCCAGCGGGCCGGAACCCGCTCCGCGAGCTCGGCCAGCGCGGGCACCACCCAGCGGTCCCCGGCACCCAGCACCAGCCCCGGCCGCAGCACGGTGCCGCCCGCGTCCAGGACCAGCCGTTCGGCGGCCAGCCTGGTGCGGCTGGCGGCGGACACCGGGGCGGGGTCGATCTCGTCGACCGCGATGCCCCGGTGCGGACCGGCGCCGTACACGGCGGCGGTGGAGAGCAGCAGGGTCCGCCCGATACCGGCCCGGCGCGCCTCGTCGAGCAGCGCGGCGGTGCCGCCCACGTTCACGGCCGCGCACTCGTCCGGGTCGCCGCCGACCCGGGCGGCCAGATGCAGCAGGACGTCGCAGCCGGTGCCGAGGCCGCGCAGCGACGCCGGATCCGTGACGTCGGCACGGGCCCACTCCACCCCGGGCAGCGGCTCCTGCCCGGCGGGCGCGACCCGCACGACGGCCCGCACCGTGAGGTCGGCCCCGCCGGCCCGGGCCCGCGAGAGCGTGCGCAGCACCGTCGAGCCGATGAATCCCGTGGCCCCGGTCAGCAGAACGCGCACCCCGCTCACAGCATCGCCCTGCCGCGCTCCACGTCCACGGTCAGCCGCGCCAGGGTCGCGGGGGTGGCGATGCCCGGCAGCAGGTAGTTCCACAGCGTCGCGATCTGGGCGGGCAGGTCCTGCCGCTCGTTCTCCAGGTGTGACATCAGCTGCGTGCCGGTGAAGGAGGCGACCAGGATCCGGGCGAACTCGGCGCCGTCGACCTGGGGCAGCAGCTCACCGCGCCGCTCGGCGGCGTCCAGATCGGCACGGAAGCGGTCGATCCACCAGCGGTAGACGGTGAAGTCCCGCAGCCCCGCCTCGCCCTGCTCGACGGCCAGCCGCACCCCGGCCCGCAGCAGCACGTTGCGCTGCAACTCGAAGCCCAGATAGAGGGTCAGGTCGACCAGCTGCTGCAGCCCGGCCGGCTCGTCGGGCAGCGCGAGCGTGGCGGCCTGCTCCACGAGCACCGCCCGGCCGAGGTCCTCCTTGGACTTGAAGTGGAAGTACATGGCGCCCTGGGTGACCCCGGCCCGCTGCAGGATCTTGCTGACGCCGGCGGCCGAGTACCCGTACTCGTCGAACACCTCCGCCGCCGCGGTCAGGATCGCCTCACGGGTGCGGACCGCGCGTTCCTGCTTGGGCCGTGTCATCGGACAGCTCCATGTGATTGAGAAGTGACAGCAACAAAAACAAAACGATCGCCCTTTATAGTATCGGCTACCAACCGTGCGACGGATGCCGCGCTCGGCCACCCTGCCCGCGTGATCCGTCCCGTCCGAGAAGAAGAGGTAGCACCGTGATCCGCATCGCCCAGGACCTGGCTTCCGCGTCGTGGGCCCCCGTGCCGCAGAGTTACAGCCACAAGCGCAACGCGGACGAGACCCTCCTCACCTCCTGGCAGCGCACCGGCCCCGACAGATTCCTGATCAAGGCCGGCTGGCCCGGGGACCATTCCTTCTACACCACCGGGGCGGACGGCACCGACCCCCTGCTGTTCAGCGAGACCGTCCGGCAGTGTCTTCCGGTGCTGTCGCACGCAGCGTACGACGTCCCCCTGGGCCACCACCTGCTGTGGGAGACGTACGACTACTCGCTCGTCGAGTCGCCGAGCGCGCCCCGAGAGATCACCCTGCACATCGACTGCACCGACATCTCCCGGCGCGGCACCCGGGCCGGCGCCGCCACCGCGCACATACGCGCCCTGCACGGCGACTCCCTGATAGGCACCGCGACCACGCGGTTCACCATCCAGACCCCGGCGGTCTACCGACGGCTGCGCGGCGAGTACGCCGACGTCGCCCACGCGCTGGAACGCCGCCTGGCGCCGCCCCCGCCCCTGCCGGAGCAGGAGGCGGGCCGGGAACGGCCGTACGACGTCGTCCTGTCCCCCACGGACATCCCCGGCCGCCATCAACTGCGCGTCGACACCGGCCATCCCGTCCTCTTCGACCACCCGGTCGACCACGTCCCCGGCATCCTGCTGCTCGACGCCGCACGCCAGGCCGCGCACGCCGCCTCCCGCGTCCGTCCGGCCCATCCCATTGGTATGACCACCCGGTTCTTCCGGTACGTCGAGTTCGACGCCCCCTGCTGGATCGAGACCGCGATCGACCCCGCCCACCCGGACCGGGTGCTGGTGACCGCCTGGCAGAACGACAAGGAGTGCTTCACGGCCTCCGTCGCCCTGGCCGCCACGCGGGCCACCCCCGCCGCGAACGCCCCGCACTCCGGACGCGGCGCGGCCTGAGGGCCACTCACATCACCGTCGCCGACTTGACCTTCACCCAGACGTAAAGGTTGATGCTGCCACCCATGCACACACCACAGACTCCCCCCACCGAGCGGGGTACCACCTGGGCGCTGACCGTCCTGACCCTGTGCTCGTTCACCCTCGGCACCGGCGAGATCATGATCGCGGGCCTGCTGCCGGACATCGCCGGCGACGCCGGTGTCTCGCTGTCCACGGCGGGCCTGCTGGTCAGCTCCTTCGCCCTGACCGTCGTCATCGGCGGCCCCATCCTGGCCCTGACCACCGGCCGGGCCCGGCGGCGCCGGCTGCTGACCGCGCTGATGGTCACCTACGTCCTCGGCAACATCGTCTCCGCCGTGGCGCCCTCGTTCTGGCCGCTGGCCACCGGCAGGATCATCGCGGCGCTGGCCCACTCGGCCCTGATGCCGCTGTTCTTCGGTATCGCGGCCGACGTCGTGCCGCCCAACAAGCGCGGCATGGCCGTCGCCCGGGTCTCGCTGGGCTTCAGCCTGGCGATGATCGCGGGACTGCCCATCGGCACCGCCCTCGGCCAGTGGCTGGACTGGCGGGCCACCTTCTGGGCGGTCGCCGCGCTCACCCTCGCGGCCACCGTGCCGGTCGCGGCCCTCGCCCCCGACACCCCCGGTATCTCCGCGGCCGACGACCAGGGACGGCTCAGGGAGCTCAAGGTCCTCGGCGACCGCCGGGTGCAGATCGTCACCGGAATCACCGCCCTGGGCGCCGCCGCCTCCTTCACCGCGTACACCTATGTCACCCCCCTGCTCACCGACTCCGTCGGTTTCAGCGAGTCGTCGGTCACCGTGCTGTTGCTGCTGTTCGGGATCGGCGGCACGGTCGGCAACCTCATCGGCGGCCGGCTGACCGACCGCTCGGTGCTCGGAGCGGTCTCCCTGTCGGTGGCGGCACTGGCCGCCTCCCTGCTGCTCCTGGGCGCGACGACCGACGTCAAGGTCGCGGCGGTGGCGTTCCTGTTCCTGTTCGGCGCCGCCTACTACGCGGTGATCCCGGCGGTGAACACGCGCCTGCTCAACGTCGCCTCGCAGCAGGCCCGCACGCTCGCCCTGACCGTGCAGAGCTCGGCGTTCAACCTCGGTACGGCGGTGGGCGGCTGGCTGGGCGGCCGGGTCATCGCCGCGGACGCCGGACTGCGCTGGCTGCCCGTCGTGGGTGGCCTGGTCGCACTGATCGCCCTGCTGCTCGCGGTGGGCGAGGCGGCGGGAGAACGGCGTCGCACAGCGGCGGCGCCGGCGGAGGAGCCCCTGGAACGATCCACGCCCGCACCCGCACCCGCGTCCACATCCACGTCCACGTCCACGGAGAAGGCTTCCGAAAGCCCCGTCTGAGCGTTCATGACCGCCGGTCGGAAAGGAGCAGCCATGCGCATCGGGGAACTCGCGCACACCACCAACACCACCACACGCGCGCTGCGGTACTACGAGGAGCACGGACTCCTCCATCCCGAGCGCACCTCGAACGGCTACCGCGTCTACGGGCCGGACTCCGTGCGGGTCGTGGAGAACATCCGACTGCTCCTGGCCGCCGGCCTCACCACGGAGGACCTCCTGATCCTCGACCGCTGTCTGCGTGACGAGCTGCTGAACGACCACAGCTGCGCGGATCCGGGCGCCAAGATCGCGGTGTTCGAGCAGCGGCTCGCGGTGATCCAGCGGCGTATCGACGATCTCACGCACGTCCGCGGACGGTTGCTCGACCGCCTCGGTGAACTGCGCGAGCAGAGCGCCCCACCCGGAGACCGGGTCTGCCCTCAGCGGCTCGCGGAGCGTGCGGCGGCCTAGACCCGCGTTCGGGAGCCGCATCCCGGTCCGACCGGGTGAGGGAGGGGCGCCACGCCGACGCGGCGCCTCTCCCTTTTACGTCCCCACAGGTCGCATCGTTTCTGCACAGATGGCGTTCGGTGGGGCGGGTGGGACTCGAACCCACGGCCGACGGATTATGAGTCCGCTGCTCTAACCGGCTGAGCTACCGCCCCATAGCGGCGTGTCGCGTACAAGTGTGCGCGCCGTCTGCCGCAGCATAGCCGCTCATACGATCTCCTGCTTCGTATGGTCGACTTCGCATGCCCTGAAGGACTCCGCCTTGACCTGCGCGGTTCCCACGACAGGGACACGAACATGAAAAAGGACCCCTTCGTGGGGTCCTCGTTCAGCATGCTCCCCCGACTGGACTCGAACCAGTAACCTGCCGGTTAACAGCCGGCTGCTCTGCCAATTGAGCTACGGAGGACCGAGCTCCCCCGACTGGACTCGAACCAGTAACCTGCCGGTTAACAGCCGGCTGCTCTGCCAATTGAGCTACGGAGGAATGCCTCGTTGCATCGAACGTACCTACCTGGGTATTCGCCAGGGGGCGTGCGCTCGCTGCGACACATACATTAGCGCAAGCAGGGGGGTGCTCCGCCAATCGGTTCCCCCCGGCCGCGACGCCGCACCAGGGACCTACGCAAGGAAGGGTGGCCGCCATGCGCTACCGGCTCACGTTCGTCATCGGTCTCGCCGTCGGTTACGTCCTCGGCACACGCGCCGGACGAGAGCGCTACGAGCAGCTGAAGAAGACCGCCCGGGACATCTCCCAGAACCCCGCGGTCCGCAACACCGCGGAGTCGGCGGCACAACAGGGCCGCCACTTCGCGGGCGTGGCCTACCACACGGTCACCGAGAAGGTGGGCGACCGCGTCCCCGAGACGGTGGCCGCACGAGTCCGTTCCCTACGAGAACGCAGCGCTCACAACGGCGGCGCCGAGGACGACTGGGGAACCAGCAACACGTGACGGCACGTCCTGAGCACCGGGCACCGCGACGCCGCCAAGGGGCGCGGGGCTGTATCGACGTGCGGCTCCGCCGTGTGGGCGCGACCGGCCCCCACACACCCCGCACCCGAAACACGACCCGCATCCCTACGGCGCCCATGGCCCGAGCAAGCGCAGCGCTACGGCAGAATTTGAACCATGGGGATAGTCGCCGGGCTGGACAGTTCGCCCGATTTCACTCGCATCGTCGTCTGCGACACGGACACAGGCGCCGTGCTCAGGCAGGGGTACGCCCCGCACCCGGTGGAATCGCCGGACGGCGGCGGCGCCCGCCCCTCCGACATCGACCCGCAGGCCTGGCTGCTGTCCCTCGGTGAGGCGGCCGGCGGTGGGCTGCTCGAAGGTGTGCAGGCCATCGGCGTGTCGACGCAGCAGAACGCGGTGGTCCCGCTGGACGCACAGGGCAACACCGTGCGGCCCGCGATGGTCGGCGGTGACAAGCGGGCGCAGGTCGCGGCGGCCGATCTGATCGACGCGCTGGGCGGGCGCGAGGCGTGGGCGCAGGCCGTGGGGTGTGTGCCGCAGGCCGCGCAGCCGGTGACCAAGCTGCGCTGGCTCGCCAAGACCGAGCCGGAGAACGCCGTACGCGCCGCCGTGCTGATGCAGGCGCACGACTGGTTGGTGTGGCAGTTGCTCGGCCGGCCCGTGAGAAGGACCACGGACCGGGGCGGGGCCTCCGGGACGGGTTACTGGTCGGCGGCCACCGGCGCCTACCGTTCCGATCTCGTCGAGCTCGCGCTCGGCCATCAGGCGATGCTGCCCGAGGTGATCGGCCCGGCCGAAGCTGCCGGTACGACGCCGGAGGGGCTGCTGATCTCCGCGGGGACCGGCGAGACCATGGCCGCCGCGTTCGGGCTGGGCATAGGGCTCGGCGACGCCGTCGTGTCGCTCGGCGCGTCCGGGTCCGTGATGGCCGTCCACCCGGAGGCGCTCGTCGACAGCAGCGGGATGATCACCTCCCTGGCCGACGCGACCGGCATGCACCTGCCGGTCGTCACCACCCTCAACGCCGTACGCACCCTGCGCGGCACCGCCGAACTCCTCGGCGTGCCCGACCTGGAGAGCCTGTCCGACCTGGCGATGAAGTCGACGCCGGGGGCTCATGGGCTGGTGCTGCTGCCCTATCTGGAGGGTGAGCGGACGCCGAATCTGCCGCACACCGCGGGCACGCTGGCCGGGCTTCGGCGGGAGTCGATGAAGCCGGAGCATCTGGCGCGGGCCGCGTTCGAGGGCATGCTGTGCGGGCTCGCGGACGCGCTCGACGTGCTGCGCGGCCGGGGTGTCGAGGTTCGGCGGATCTTCCTGCTCGGGGCGGTCGCCGAGCTGTCGGCCGTGCAGGCGGCGGCGCCCGCGCTGTTCGGGGTGCAGGTCGTCGTGCCGCAGCCCGCGGACTACGCGGCGATCGGCGCCGCCCGGCAGGCCGCCTGGGCACTCGGTGTGTCGCAGGGCACGCTCGACCCGCGCACCCCGCCCATCTGGCAGGGCGCGGCCGCGCAGGTCCTGGAGCCCGGCGAGGAGCTGGCGGTGGGTCAGGCGGTCCGGCAGCAGTTCGTGTCGGTGCGGGATCAGACGCATCCCGGGGCGTTCCGGCCATAGTGAACGGAATGGGCGGAAGGTAGCGGAAGGTAAGAGACCGGCAGGAAGCGCACCCGGAAGGCCGTACGGAGCCGCGCTGACGGCTTAATCGGTTGAGGTAACACCGCCGGAGTGTTCGACGATAGGGGCCAGGGGCAACCAATCGCCCCGTCGTCGACTCCGAGAGAAGCAGCGTGCTCATACGACTTCTGCGGACCTACCTCAGGCCCTACCGAAAACCCATCGGCTGGCTGGTGCTGCTGCAGTTCCTGCAGACCTGCGCCACCCTCTACCTGCCCACGCTGAACGCGGACATCATCGACTCGGGCGTCGTCAACGGCGACACCGGCTACATCCTCGGCTACGGCGCCCTGATGATCGGCATCTCGCTGGTGCAGGTCGTGTGCAACATCGGTGCCGTGTACTACGGCGCCAGGACCGCCGCGGCGCTCGGGCGGGACGTGCGGGCGGCCGTCTTCGACCGGGTGCAGTCGTTCTCGGCTCGTGAGGTCGGGCATTTCGGCGCGCCCTCGCTGATCACCCGGACGACCAATGACGTCCAGCAGGTGCAGATGCTGGCCCTGATGACGTTCACGCTGATGGTGTCGGCGCCGATCATGTGCGTGGGCGGCATCGTGCTGGCCCTCGGCCTGGACGTGCCGCTGTCCGCGGTGCTGGTCGCGGTGGTGCCCGTGCTCGGCATCAGCGTGACCTTGATCGTACGGCGGCTGCGGCCGCTGTTCCGCACCATGCAGGAGCGCCTCGACACGGTGAACCGGGTGCTGCGCGAGCAGATCACCGGCAACCGTGTGATCCGCGCCTTCGTGCGCGACGAGTACGAGCAGCAGCGCTTCCGCAAGGCGAATGTCGAGCTCACGGACATGGCGATGGGCACCGGCAGGCTGCTCGCGCTGATGTTCCCGATCGTCATGACGGTGGTGAACCTGTCGTCGATCGCGGTGGTGTGGTTCGGGGCCCACCGGATCGACAGCGGCGGGATGCAGATCGGTGATCTGACCGCGTTCCTCGCCTATCTCATGCAGATCGTGATGTCCGTGATGATGGCCACCTTCATGTTCATGATGGTGCCGCGCGCCGAGGTGTGCGCCGAGCGTGTCCAGGAGGTCCTGGACACGTCGTCGAGCGTGGTCCCGCCGGTCGCGCCGGTGCGTGAGCTGCGCCGGCACGGGCATCTGGAGATCCGGGGGGCGGGCTTCCGCTATCCGGGCGCCGAGGAGCCGGTGCTCAAGGCGATCGACCTGGTGGCCCGGCCCGGCGAGGTGACCGCGGTGATCGGGTCGACGGGCAGCGGGAAGTCGACGCTGCTGGGGCTCGTGCCCCGGCTGTTCGACGCGACCGACGGCCAGGTGCTCGTGGACGGCGAGGACGTGGCGGGCATCGAGCCCCGGCTGCTGGCGAAGACGGTCGGCCTCGTGCCGCAGAAGCCGTATCTGTTCGCGGGGACGGTGGCGACGAACCTGCGCTACGGCAACCCCGACGCCACGGACGAGGAGCTGTGGCACGCGCTGGAGGTGGCGCAGGCCAAGGGGTTCGTGGAGGGGCTGGAGAACGGGCTCGACTCCCCCATCGCGCAGGGCGGCACGAACGTGTCCGGCGGTCAGCGGCAGCGGCTGGCCATCGCGCGCACGCTCGTCCAGCGCCCGGAGATCTACCTCTTCGACGACTCCTTCTCCGCCCTCGACTACGCCACGGACGCGGCGCTGCGTGCGGCGCTGGCCCGCGAGACCGCCGAGGCGACCGTCGTCATCGTCGCCCAGCGTGTGGCGACCATCCGGGACGCCGACCGCATCGTCGTACTCGACGAGGGGCGGGTCGTCGGCGCGGGCCGGCACCACGAGCTGATGGCGGACAACGAGACCTACCGGGAGATCGTGCTCTCCCAGCTGACGGAAGCGGAGGCTGCCTGATGGCCGGGCCCATGGGACGGATGATGGCCGGCGGCGGTCCCGATCAGCGCTCGCTGGACTTCAAGGTGTCGGGCAAACGGCTGATCTCCCACTTCAAGCCCGAGCGGCTGACCATCTACGCGCTGCTGTTCTGCGTGGTCGTGAGCGTGGGCCTGTCGGTCGCCGGGCCGAAGATCCTCGGTGAGGCCACCGACCTGGTCTTCGCGGGCATCGTCGGGCGGCAGTTCGACTCCGGGATGACCAAGGCGCAGGTCCTCGCGGGCATGCGCGAGCGCGGCGACAGCGAGATCGCCGACATGCTCCGCAGCACCGACTTCACGCCGGGCCAGGGCATCGACTTCGGCGCGGTCGGCAGCGTCCTGCTGTTCGCGCTCGCCGTCTTCGTGGTCGCCGGTCTGCTGATGGCGGTGGCGACGCGGCTGGTGAACCGGGCCGTGAACCGGACCATGTACCGGATGCGCGAGGACGTCCAGGCGAAGCTGTCGCGGCTGCCGTTGTCGTACTTCGACAAGAGCCGGCGCGGTGAGGTGCTGTCCCGGGCGACCAACGACATCGACAACATCGGGCAGACGCTCCAGCAGTCGATGGGCCAGCTGATCAACTCGGTGCTGACCATCATCGGTGTGCTGGCGATGATGTTCTGGGTGTCGTGGCTGCTGGCGCTGGTCGCGCTGGTGACCGTGCCGCTGTCGTTCCTGGTCGCCACGCGCGTCGGCAAGCGGTCGCAGCCGCACTTCGTGCAGCAGTGGCGCTCGACCGGCAAGCTCAACGCGCACGTCGAGGAGATGTACACCGGGCACACCCTGGTGAAGGTGTTCGGGCGGCAGGAGGAGTCGGCCGCGCAGTTCGCCGAGCAGAACGAGGCGCTGTACGAGGCGGGGTTCAAGGCGCAGTTCAACAGCGGTGTGATGCAGCCGCTGATGCTGTTCGTGTCGAACATCAACTACGTGCTGGTCGCGGTGGTCGGCGGTCTGCGCGTCGCGTCGGGCTCGCTGTCCATCGGTGACGTGCAGGCCTTCATCCAGTACTCGCGGCAGTTCTCGATGCCGCTGACGCAGGTCGCGTCGATGGCGAACCTCGTGCAGTCGGGTGTCGCCTCCGCCGAGCGGATCTTCGAGCTGCTCGACGCGGAGGAGCAGGACGCGGACCCCGTGCCGGGGGTGCGGCCGGAGGAGCTGCGGGGACGGGTGGCGCTGGAGGGGGTCTCCTTCCGGTACGACCCCGACAAGCCGCTGATCGAGGACCTGTCGCTGACGGTGGAGCCCGGGCACACGGTCGCGATCGTCGGTCCGACGGGTGCCGGCAAGACGACGCTGGTCAACCTGCTGATGCGGTTCTACGACGTGTCGTCCGGGCGCATCACCCTCGACGGGGTCGACATCGCGCGGATGTCCCGGGACGAACTGCGGGCCGGGATCGGGATGGTGCTGCAGGACACCTGGCTGTTCGGCGGCACGATCGCGGAGAACATCGCGTACGGCGCCGCCCGGGAGGTCACGCGGGGCGAGATCGAGGAGGCGGCGCGGGCGGCACACGCGGACCGGTTCATCCGCACCCTCCCCGACGGGTACGACACCGTGATCGACGACGAGGGCAGCGGGGTCAGCGCCGGTGAGAAGCAGCTCATCACCATCGCGCGGGCGTTCCTGTCCGATCCGGTGATCCTGGTGCTGGACGAGGCGACGAGTTCCGTGGACACGCGGACCGAGGTGCTGATCCAGAAGGCCATGGCGAAGTTGGCGCACGGGCGCACGTCGTTCGTCATCGCGCACCGGCTGTCGACCATCCGGGACGCGGACACGATCCTCGTCATGGAGAACGGCTCGATCGTGGAACAGGGCGCGCACGGGGAGCTGTTGGCGGCCGACGGGGCCTATGCGCGGTTGTACAAGGCGCAGTTCGCGCAGGCGGTGGCGGAGGTGGACTGACGACCGCAGGTCCGCTGTGGCTGGTCGCGCGGTTCCCCGCGCCCCTGAGAAAGGGGCGTCACCTGCACGCACCCAAGGGGCGCGGGGGACTGCGCGACCAACCCCCACCGGGCCGCGGACGGCGTCAGTCCAGATAGCCCCTCAGCTGGTCCGCAAACGCATGGTCCCTCAGCTTGTTGAGGGTCTTCGACTCGATCTGGCGAATCCGCTCCCGCGTCACCCCGAAGATCCGCCCGATCTCCTCCAGCGTGCGCGGGCGGCCGTCCGCCAACCCGTAGCGGAGTTGGACGACCTTGCGTTCGCGTTCGCCGAGGGTCGACAGGACCGCCTCCAGGTGCTCCCTGAGCAGCAGGAACGCCGCCGACTCGACGGGACTCGTCGCGTCGCCGTCCTCGATCAGGTCGCCCAGCGCCACGTCGTCCTCCTCGCCCACCGGCGCGTGCAACGACACCGGCTCCTGGGCCAGGCGCAGCACCTCGCTGACCCGCTCGGGCGGCAGGTCGAGGTGGGCGGCGACCTCTTCCGGCGTCGGTTCGTAGCCGCGTTCCTGCAGCATGCGCCGCTGGACGCGGACGACCCGGTTGATCAACTCGACGACGTGGACCGGCACTCGGATGGTGCGGGCCTGGTCGGCGAGGGCGCGGGACATGGCCTGGCGGATCCACCAGGTGGCGTACGTCGAGAACTTGTAGCCGCGGGCGTAGTCGAACTTCTCGACGGCCCGGATCAGGCCGAGGTTTCCCTCCTGGACGAGGTCGAGCATGGTCAGGCCGCGGCCGACGTACCGCTTGGCGACCGAGACCACCAGGCGCAGGTTCGCCTCGATCAGGCGGCGCTTGGCCATGCGGCCCATGACGACCAGCCGGTCCAGGTCGAGGGCGAGCCGGCTCTCCAGGTCGGGCGTGCTGCTCAGCTTCTCCTCGGCGAACAGGCCGGCCTCCACGCGGCGGGCGAGTTCGACCTCCTCGGCCGCGGTGAGGAGGGGGATACGGCCGATCTCCCGCAGGTACTGGCGGAAGAGGTCCGAGGAGGGGCCGCTGGTGTCGGCACGGCTGCGGCTGGGGCTCGGCAGCGGCGCTTCGACCGGCTCGGCGGCTTCGGTGTCGCTGCTCAGGGCCTCGGCGGGCGGCTCCGCCGGCTCCGGCGAGGACTCCGGTTCCGCCTCGGGGTGGTGCGCGACACGGCTCTGCGGCGGCACCGCGACGAGAACGTCGGCCTCCGCGTCCGGCTCCGTGCCGTTGGTACTCGTGTCGGTCTGGATGAGGGTCTGGGTCTGCACGGGGGCGACCTCCAGGATGATCGCTGCCGACGCATACGGCAGCGCTGCTTCGAGGGCGGAGTCGGCGGCCTCGCCGCTGTCCGTCCCGTACGCGATGAGCGGAACCGCGGGGGTGTGGGACCCGTGGGGAACGGATCGGCCGCGCTCCGAGGACTCAGGCACCGGAACCCAGTGTGGAGTACGACACATCGCCGCCACGAGGGGCGTGCGGTGACTTTTTGCGTCCGGTCCGTGACCGCGCGGTTACCCAGCCGTACGCAAAACGCCGCGGATCGCTCAGAGCGCCGCGGCACCCCGCTCGCGCAATGCCTGGTCGTACTGCTGCAACACCCACAGTTCGTTCTGTACGGCGGCGAGTTGGGCCGGGTCGCCGCCCGCGCCGAGGCGGGTCAGCTGGCTCTGGATGTCGCGGATCCGGCGTTCAACGGCGCGGCGGCGGACGGTGACGAGTTGTTCGCCGGCGTAGTTCTCGTCGACGGCCCGGCGCATGATCGCCTCGACCGCCAGCTCCGTGACCATCGCGCGCACCTGGTCGTCGGGGGCCGCCTCGCGGACGCGGATCAGGTACTCCTGCGCGTCCTGCATGCCGTACTCGGCGCCGCCCGCGTCCAGGATGGCCTGGCGTACGGCGGCGTAGGGCGCGGCGGTGAACTCGTCGACGCCGTACGCGTCGAACGCCGGGGAGACCAACTCGGGGCGCTGCAGGGCGAGTTTGAGGAGCTCGCGTTCGGTGGCGTAGACGGGGTTGCGCAGGGTCAGGGCCGGGCCGGAGGCGCGGGGAGCGGGGGCGGAGTCGTACTGCTGCGGCCCCCGGTTCGCCGGGGCCGGTCCCCTGCCGCCCCGGTCGCGCGCCCAACGTGCCAGCTGCGCCACCCGCTTGACCACGAACTGGGTGTCGAGGATGCCGAGCATGCCCGCGAGCTGGACGGCCACCTCGTGCTGGGCGCCGCTGTTCTTGATGCGGGCGACGATCGGCGCCGCCTCGTCCAGCGCGGACGCGCGGCCCGCCGGGGTGTCGAGGTCGTAGCGGACGACGATCTGGCGCAGCGCGAACTCGAAGAGCGGGGTGCGCGGTTCGACCAGGTCGGAGACCGCCTCGTCGCCCTTGGCCAGGCGCAGTTCGCAGGGGTCCATGCCGTCCGGCGCGATCGCGATGTACGTCTCCGCCGCGAACTTCTGGTCGTCCTCGAAGGCCCGCAGGGCCGCCTTCTGGCCCGCCGCGTCGCCGTCGAAGGTGAAGATCACGCGGGCCGAGCCGTTGTCCATCAGCAGCCGGCGCAGGATCTTGATGTGCTCCCCGCCGAAGGCCGTACCGCAGGTGGCGATGGCGGTGGTGACACCGGCCAGGTGGCAGGCCATGACGTCGGTGTAGCCCTCGACGACGACCGCGCGGCTGGCCTTGGCGATGTCCTTCTTGGCGAGGTCGATGCCGTAGAGGACCTGGGACTTCTTGTAGATCGCGGTGTCGGGGGTGTTGAGGTACTTGGGGCCGTTGTCCGCCTCGTACAGCTTGCGCGCGCCGAAGCCGACCACGTCGCCGCCGATGTCGCGGATCGGCCACATCAGACGGCCCCGGAAGCGGTCGATGGGACCCCGGCGGCCCTCCTGCGAGAGGCCGGACAGGAGCAGTTCCTTGTCGGTGAAGCCCTTGCCGCGCAGGAAGCGGGTGAGGTGGTCCCAGCCCTGGGGGCTGTAGCCGACACCGAAGTGGACGGCGGCGGCTTGGTCGAAGCCGCGCTCGGCGAGGAAGATCCGGCCGGTGTCCGCCTCGGGGCTGGTCGCCAGCTGCTCGGCGTACCAGTCGGCGGCGATCTTGTGGGCTTCGACCAGGCGGATCCGTTCGCCGCGCTGGTGGGAGGGGTTGTAGCCGCCCTCCTCGTAGCGCAGGGTGATGCCGGCCTGGGCGGCGAGGCGCTCGACCGCCTCGGAGAAGGTGAGGTGGTCGACCTTCATCACGAACGTGATGGTGTCGCCGCCCTCCTGGCAGCCGAAGCAGTGGAAGAGTCCCTTGCTCGGGCTGACCTGGAAGGACGGCGACTTCTCGTCGTGGAAGGGGCACAGCCCCTTCAGGTTCCCGCCGCCCGCGCCTCGCAGCTGGAGGTACTCGGACACCACGGCGTCGATCGGGACCGCGTCCCGTACCGCCTTCACGTCCTCGTCGTTGATCCGTCCTGCCACGCGGAGATTCTACGGTGGTGGACTGACACGGGTGACGCTCAGGATGCGCCGCCGGTCAGGCTGTCCAGCGGCACATGCGGGTCCGCCAGCGCCTCCGTGTTCACCTGTGCCTGCGACCGGATCAGCCGCTGGATCTGCTCTGTGACGTCCCACACATTCACGTTCATCCCGGCCAGGACCCTGCCGTCCTTCACCCAGAACGCGATGAACTCCCGCTTCCCGGCGTCGCCCCGGATCACCACTTCGTCGTACGTCCCGGGCGGCGCCCACCCGCTGTACTCCATCCCCAGGTCGTACTGGTCGGAGAAGAAATAGGGCACCCGGTCGTAGACGACGTCCTGGCCGAGCATCGCCCGCGCCGCCGCCGGTCCGCCGTTCAGCGCGTTGGCCCAGTGCTCCACCCGCAGCCGGGTGTCGAACAGGGCGTGCGGGAAGGAGGCGACGTCGCCGGCCGCGTAGATGTCGGGGTCGGAGGTGCGCAGCCGCTCGTCGACCACGACGCCGCGGCCGTGCGCGCGGTCGGCGATCTCCAGGCCCGCCGCCTCCGCGAGGCCGATGCGCGGGGCCGCTCCGATCGCCGCCAGGACGTCGTGCGCGGGGTGCTCCTCGCCGTCGTCGGTGCGCGCGGCCAGCACCATGCCGTCCTGGCCGACGATCTCCGTCAGCCGTCGGCCGAACTGGAAGCGGACCCCGTGCTCGCGATGCAGCTCGGCGAAGACGGCGCCCAGCTCGGGGCCGAGGACGCCGTGCAGCGGGGTGGGGTTGTGCTCGACCACGGTGACCTCGGCGCCGTACTCGCGCGCCGCCGCCGCGACCTCCAGGCCGATCCAGCCGGCGCCGGCGATCACGATGTGCCCGTTGTCCCGGCCCAGCGACATCAGGACGCCCTTGAGTCGCTCGGCGTGCGCGAGGCGGCGCAGGTGGTGGACGCCGGCCAGGTCCGTGCCCGGGATGTCCAGGCGGCGCGGCTCGGCGCCGGTGGCCAGCAGGAGCTTGTCGTAGTGGACGAGCGTGCCGTCCTCGCCGAACCGCACGGTCTTCGCCGTACGGTCGATCGCGTCGACGGTCTGGCCCAGGTGCAGCTCGATGTCGTTGCGCGCGTACCAGGCGGGCTCGTGCACGAAGACGCTGTCGCGCTCCTCCTTGCCGAGCAGGTATCCCTTGGACAGGGGCGGCCGCTCGTACGGGTGGTCGCGCTCGTCGCAGATCAGTATCACCCGCCCGGTGAAGCCCTCCGAACGGAGCGTCTCGGCCGCCTTCGCGCCGGCGAGTCCTCCGCCGACGATGACGAATGTCTGATCCGCGTCGACCACTTGATGCCTCCTACGGGGGGTCTGGGGGGTGTCTCCCCAGAAAACAGCGGGTGCCGCCACATGCGAGCGTCCCGCACGCAGCGTGATGCGGGAAGAGGGGGTGACCCGATCAGGCCACGCAGGGTCACTTTCGAGTGCCTGTTCGCCCCATGTGTCTCACCCGTCGCGGGCCCGTGAGCGCTCCGCGGAGAAGGCCGGCGGCGCGCCTGCCTCCCCCCGGGACAGGCGCTCCCCCCCCACCACGCCAAGGCTCGCGCGATGGCCGGGTCGCGGCGACAGGGGAACCGGGTGTTCCATCTGCGGACCCGGCTCGGTGACGCCCTGATGAACGGTGCCCTTTAGCTCCTTGTGCCCGTACGAACGGTGCTCTTCACGCCCTTTGTGTGAGCCGTGCGTGCAGGGAGCGTGCCGACGCGTCCGTCAGGGACGCGATCTGGTCGACGATCACGCGCCCCCGGGCGCGGTCGTCGGCGGCCGCGTCGAACAGGGCCCGGAACTGCGGGTCCAGCCCGTCGGGCGCCCGGGCGGTGAGTGCCTCGGCCAGTTCGGCGACCACGATCCGCTGGTCGGCGCGGAGCCGCTCCTGCTCGGCGCGCTGCATGACGTACCGGTCGGCGACCGCCTTGAGGACCGCGCACTCCAGGCGGGTCTCGCGCGGTACGACGAGTTCGGCGCCGTAGCGGGTGAGCCGGCCGTCGCCGTACGCCGCGCGGGTGGCGCTCTCCGCGGCCAGGCAGAAGCGGCCGATGAGCTGGCTGGTGGCGTCCTTGAGGCGGGCCTGGGCGACGGCGGAACCGTCATAGCCGTGCGGCCACCACTCCTCGTCCTGGAGCCGGTCGAGGGCGGCGGCCAGTTCGGCGGGGTCGGTGTCCTCGGGGACGTACCGGCCGACGGCCACCGCGAAGACCGCCTGGCGTTCCGGCTCGGCGTGCAGGCAGTTCGGGTCGATGTGGCCGGCGTGCAGGCCGTCCTCGACGTCGTGCACGGAGTACGCCACGTCGTCGGACCAGTCCATGACCTGGGCCTCGAAGGTGGTGCGGGCGCCGGGGGCGTCCTTGCGGACCCAGTCGAAGACGGGGCGGTCGTCCTCGTAGACGCCGAACTTCGGGGACGTCGGGTCGGTGGGGTGGGCGCCTCGGGGCCAGGGGTACTTGGTGGCGGCGTCGAGGGTGGCCCGGGTGAGGTTGAGGCCTACGGAGCCTTCCGGGGTGAACCGTTTGGGTTCGATGCGGGTGAGGAGTCTCAGGGACTGGGCGTTGCCCTCGAAGCCGCCGCAGTCCTCGGCGAACTCGTTGAGGGCGACCTCGCCGTTGTGGCCGAACGGGGGGTGGCCGAGGTCGTGGGAGAGGCAGGCCGCCTCGACGAGGTCGGGGTCGCAGCCGAGGGCCGCGCCGAGTTCTCGGCCCACCTGGGCGCACTCCAGGGAGTGGGTGAGGCGGGTTCTCGGGCTGGGGTCCCAGGCGTTGCTGTGGGTTCCCGGTGTGACGACCTGGGTCTTGCCGGCGAGCCTTCTGAGGGCAGCGGAGTGCAGTACACGGGCGCGATCACGTTGGAAGGCCGTGCGGCCTGGGCGTTTGTCGGGTTCGGGGGCCCAGCGTTCTACTGCCGACTCGTCGTAGTACATGGACCGACAGTACGGGCAGACACTGACAAACGGAGGGCTGTGTTGCGCCTAGTCGTCCGCCGGGTGCTGTTCGTTCGCGGGTGCGGGTTGTGTGTGGCTGGTCGCGCCCACGCGGCGGAGCCGCAAATCGATACAGCCCCGCGCCCCTGGGTTGGCCGTCCCTCCCGGCGATTCAAGCCGACGCCAGTTCCTGTGCTGCCGTGACCGGCGTTGCCACCATCTGGTCGTAGCGGTGCAGGAGCAGTCTCGCCATCGCCGGGTGCGTTCCCAGTGGGGCCGACGCGATCCACGGTGCCGCCTGCGCGCACTCCGTCGCGAAGCGGCCGGGGGCCGTGAAGTAGGAGGCGACCGCCACCCTGGTGCGGCCTCGGGCCGCGAGGTCGCGCAGCGCGTCGGGGACCGTCGGGGCCGCCGTCGTCGCGTAGGCCGGGATCACCGGGACGCCCAGGCGGTCGGCGAGGAGGTGGGCCGTGCGGGAGGTGTCCACCTTGGACTCGGGGTCGCGGGAACCCGCCGCCGCGAGGACCACCGCGCTGGTGCGGCGGGTGTCCTCGTCCATGCGGGTGCGCCAGCCGGCCTCGACCAGGCGGGTGTACAGGGCCTCCACCAGCAGGGGGTGCGGGCCGAGCGCGCCGGCCACGCGGGCGCGTACCCGCGACTCGGCGGCCATCTCGGGGATGTCGCGCTTGATGTGGTAGCCGCGGCTGAGGAGGAGCGGGACGAGGATCGCCTCGCGGTCGCCGAGGGCGGCGAGGGTGTCGGGGAGCAGGGGCTCGTTCAGCTCGATGTGGCCGAGGTGGACCGGCAGGGTGGGGCGCAGCTCGCGGACCTTGTCGAGGAGCGCGCTCACGGTGCTCAGGGCACGCGGGTCGCGGCTCCCGTGGGCCACGACGACGAGCGCATGGGGGTACCGCCCAGGCCGTTCAGGCACTGGGGGAGGTTCGGGGCGCCGCCTGCCGTCGAGCGACACAAGGCTGAGCTGGCGGGCGAGCTGGCTGCTGATCCGGTTCATGATGTGCGCCGTACTGTCGAGGTGGGCCCCCGGGTCGGGGAGGGTCGTGGACTCGTCGCGAGGAGGGTTCGACGCCGTCATGGATCGATGGTGAGGGCGGGACATTGCCTCCCCGTTGCGCGTGAATAACGGGTGTTTACGCCGGGTTCACGGTGGGGTCCTTGGGGGGTGTGAGGTGGCGTGACCTGCGGATTCGTTGGGTGAAGTGAAGCTGGTCACGTTCGAGGCGGTGAACCGACCGGGCTGACAGGACGTCCCTGACTGTCGAGGAACGGGTCGAGAAACAGGCTCTGTGCCGACCGGGAGGGACCGTCCGATGCGCCGACCGAAGCTGCGCCGACCACGTCTGCCGCGCACCCGCACGGGGCAGCGGCGGCTCGTGCAGACCGTGATGCTCGGGTGCGTGCTGGCGCTGCTTCCGGCCACCTGGATGTACGTCGTCACGGGTGACCGGCTGCGCACCACGGCCGACGTGCCGCGCACCGACGTGGCCGTCGTCTTCGGCGCCGGGCTCTGGGCCGGCGAGCCCTCCCCGTACCTCGCCCACCGGCTGGACGCGGCGGCCGAGCTGTACCGTGCGGACCGCGTCGAGGTCGTCCTCGTCACCGGCGACAACAGCCGCAAGGACTACGACGAGCCCGACGCCATGCGGACGTATCTCACCAGGCACGGCGTGCCCGACTCCCGCATCGTCAGCGACTACGCCGGCTTCGACACCTGGGACTCCTGCGTGCGCGCCAAGAAGATCTTCGGCGTCGACGAGGCGGTGCTCATCAGCCAGGGGTTCCACATCCGGCGGGCGGTCGCGCTGTGCGAGGAGGCGGGAGTGACGTCATACGGCGTGGGGGTCGACGCCAAGCACGACGCGACCTGGTACTACGGCGGCACCCGCGAGATCTTCGCGGCCGGCAAGGCCGCCCTGGACGCCGTGTTCGAGCCGGATCCCCGGTTCCTCGGGCCGCGGGAGCCGGGGGTGGCGAACGCGCTGGCGGCGGAGCGATAGCGGCGCCCGCAGCGAGTGACGCATGCCCTCGCACGCAGGTTTTGACGCGCGCACGCCAGCCAACGGTGTGAACAACCCGGCAGAGACGTTCCGTGACCGGACGGCTACCCATAGCGTCCGTGGGTGTGCGGCGGCGGATCGGGCCGACCGCCGCGACCTGGGGGAAAGGACACGTGATGACTCGTCTTCGCTCGCTGTTCGCCACGGCCGCCACGGTGGTACTGATCACCGGCGCGACCGCCGCGGGCAGCGCCACCGCGGCCGAGCCCGCACAGCCGAGGGAGCCGGGCTGCGCCCACGTCCTCGGCTACGGCTCCGGATGGGCGGACATCTACAACGAGTGCGGCTACACCGTCTTCGCCAGCGTCGAGGTCGACGGCTTCGACCCGCCGTGCATCCAGATCGGCCCGGGCGCGGTCGCGACCATCGGTCTGGAGCCGGGCGACACGCCGTACTACGCCTACGAGTGCTGAGCCGGTAACGCGTCCTCTGACCAAGGACCGTCCCTGAGCGGGCGGGAGTGGGGCCCTCGCCCCGCTCCCGCCCTCCGTATGCCGGACCCCGGTGGTGCCTCAGCGTCCGGTGAAGCGCGGCCGGCGCTTCTCCAGGAACGCCGCCATCCCCTCCTTCTGGTCGTCGGTGGCGAACAGGGCGTGGAAGACGCGGCGTTCGAAGAGAATGCCGTCGCGCAGCCCCGTCTCCAGGGCCCGGTCGACGCACTCGCGGGCCGCCGTGACCGCCGCGCGGCCGTACGAGGCGATCGTCGCCGCCGCCTCCAGGGCCTCGGGCAGGACCCGGTCGTCGGGGACCACCCGGGAGACAAGTCCGCAGCCGCCGGCCTCCCGTGCGTCCATCGTGCGGCCGGTGAGCACCAGGTCCATCGCCTTCGCCCGGCCGACCAGCCGGGTCAGGCGCTGGGTGCCGCCGATGCCGGGGATCACGCCCAGCTTGATCTCCGGCTGGCCGAAGACCGCCGACTCCCCCGCGATGACGAGGTCGCACATCATCGCCAGCTCACAACCTCCGCCCAGCGCGAAGCCGTTGACGGCTGCGATCCTCGGGGTGCGCAGGGCCGCGAAGTCCTCCCAGGCCCCGAAGTAGTCCTCGGCAGCCATCTGCGCGGCCGTCCTGCCCGCCATCTCCTTGATGTCGGCGCCGGCCGCGAACACCCGCTCCGAGCCGGTGACGACGAAGCAGCCCACCTCGGGGTCGGTGTCCAACGGGCGCAGGGTGTCCAGGAGTTCGGCCAGCAGGTCGCCGCTCAGCGCGTTGAGCACGTGCGGGCGGTGCAGGCGTACGGTCACCACGGCGCCGTCGCGCTCGATCTTCAGGTTGTCCATGAGTGCCTCCAGGTTCACGGGGGTCTACGAGTCCCAGATCGCGCCGTACGCCGGTATCCCGCGCCGCTCCAGGCCGTGCACCACCTGCCAGGTGAGCTTCTTGTTGGAGATGCAGATGACGGCCTCGGCCCCGAAGTCCCGGTACGCCTCGTAGGCGAGCCGCACCATGTCCGGCTTGCCGTGCCGGGAGGTGTCCCAGACCAGGGCGTGCGGCTGGACGGCGAGGATCTCGTCGACCAGGTCGTCGCCGTAGGTGGTCCGGGGGTCGCGGGTCGCCCAGACCAGGCGGGCGGGGACCTCGGCGGCCAGTAGATGGGGCAGACAGGGGCCGATGCCGCTGCCGGTGGCGACGTAGACCACCTTCTTGAACAGGGTCTCGATGTTGGCGACGCCCGCCGTGGTGATGCCCTTGACCCACACCTTCGGCGGCAGGTCGTCGATGAACGACCCGGTCCAGTCCCCGGCGCGCGAGATGGTGAGCCGGAAGCCGGACTCGCCGGGGGCCGGGACGTTGGCGAAGGAGTGCCACTCGGTGAGCGGGCTGCGGCTGATCGCCGTGGAGGAGCCCGCGAAGGGGGTCTCGCCGTGGTCGAAGCGGGCGAGGACCACGTGCGGGGAGGGGCGTTCGAGGCGTACGGGGACCTTGCGCAGCCGTAGCCAGGGCAGGGCAACGCTGAAGGTGACGACCGCAAGGACGGACACCTCCACCGGGCCCGGCGTGGACAGGAGCGTGTGCGCCCAGAAGAGGGCGAGGGCGCTCCAGCCGCCGAAGCGGTGGATCTTCTCGAAGTGGTCGTGGTGGCGGGAGCGGAAGGGCGGCAGGGCGGTGGCGACGATCACGGCGAGGAGTGCGACGAGGGTCCAGCTCACCACCGCCGACGGGCCGTCGGCCCCGGTGAGCGTCAGCGCCAGGAACCAGGCCGCGCCCGCCAGCGCCCCGCCGACGTGCAGTCCGCCGAAGTGGTACACCTTGCCCAGCGTCCAGCGGATCTTCAGCGGCCAGGTGGGCGGCGCCCAGGTCGCCAGCCGGAAGAAGAGGTTGATGACGTACTGCTGGCGCACGAGGACGGCGAGCGCGAGGTCGGCGAGGGCCGCGCGGCCCATGGTCTGCGGGGACGGGACCCAGCTCGCCCACAGGAAGGCCAGGTTCGCGGTGAGGACCAGTGCCGCCAGCCGGTTGTAGTGCATCAGGCGGGGGTGCTTGAGCAGGCGGCGTGGGAGCGAGGTGAGCGGGGGCAGTTCGACGGCCTCGCGGCGCAGGAAGGTGGTCATCGGGCCACCGCCATGCGCTCCTCGACCATCCGCAGCAGCGCCTGCTTGTCGATCTTGCCGCGGTCGGTCTCCGGCAGGAAAGGCAGGGGCATGACATGTTCGGGGACGCAGTAGTACGGCAGGGCGTCCGCCACCGCGCGCCGGGCCGTGTCCGGGTCGACGTCCGCCGGGCAGACGAAGGAGACGAGGGTGCGCGAATCCCGCTTCAGGGTCACGGCGCGCAGACAGCCCTCCACCCGCTCCAGTACCGAGGAGACGGAGTCGAGCTCGACCCGGAAGCCGCGCACCTTGACCTGGTCGTCGGTGCGGCCGAGGTGTTCGAGTGTGCCGTCGGGGGTCCAGCGGCCGAGGTCGCGGGTGCGGAACATACGGCGGCCGGCGCCCAGGAACGGGTCCGGGGCGTAGCGCTCGGCATTGAGCGCGTCGTTGCCGAGATACCCGGCCGACACGCAGTCGCCGCCCGCCCACATCTCCCCCACCTCGCCGATGGGCAGCGGGCGGCGGCCCGCGTCGAGAACGTAGACCGTGTTGTTGGGGGTGGGGCGGCCGATGCTGAGCAGCGGGTCGGACGGGCGGTGGCGCTGCATCGTGTTGACGATGGTCGTCTCGGTCGGGCCGCAGCAGTTGTGGAAGGCGGCGGTGCGGGCCCATCGGTCGGCGAGCGGGCGCGGGCAGGGCTCACCGGCGACGGCGACCGTGCGGACGCGCGGGCAGGCCGCCGGATCGATGCCGGACAGCACGGTCGGGGTCGCGACGATGACGTCGGCCGTACGGGCCGCCGCCGCGATGTCCTTGCCGCGGATCACGAGGGTGCCGCCGTGGGTGAGACAGCCGAGGATCTCCCAGGCGGCCATGTCGAAGGCGACGTTGAGCAGCTGAGCGACCCGGTCGCCGGGGCGGATGCCGAGGCCGCCGGGTTCGGTGAGGAGGATGTTGGCGACGTTGCGGTGGGTGACCTTCACCCCGTTGGGGCGGCCGGTGGTGCCCGAGGTGAACAGGACGTAGCAGCCGTCGTCGGGCCCCGTCCGGGTGCGCGGTCTCGTGCCGTACGGCTGTGGCTCGTCCAGCGTGATCATCAGGTGGCCGTCGGGCAGCGGCACGCGGTGGGCGTGCTCGGCGACCGTGAGGACGACGCGGGTACGGGCGGTGCGGACGACATGGGCGAGCTGGTCCGGGGGCGTGAGGCCGATGTCCTGGGGGACGTAGGCGGCGCCCGCCTTCAGGATGCCGAGCAGGCCGACGAGCATCGGGATCGAGCGGCGCACGAAGAGGCCGACGTGATCACCGGGACGGACGCCCTCGCGGGCCAGCCGGGCGGCGAGGGCGTCGGCGTGCCGGTCCAGCTCGCCGTAGGTGATGCGGTCGCCCAGGTGCTCGGCGGCGACGGCGTGCGGGGCGGCCGCGGCCTGCCGTTCGACGGCACGGTGGACGAGCGGGTCGGGGACGGGGACGGTGGGGCCGCGACCGTACTGCCAGAACAGGCGCTGGTCACGGGGGGTGAGATGGCCCAGCGGGCCGGGGGTGCGCAGGGGCATGACGTGGGGACCTCCTGGCTTTTTCGAATGTCGAATGCCGTGCGGAGTCCATGCGTCGTACAGCGCTAGCGCAGTGCTGGACGTGCGCACGACTGTAGCTCCGACTCTTCAACTCTCAACAAGGCGTGATCGGCCAACTACGAGACTGAATGAGCCACATGTGGCCTCTTTCACATCAGCGGCAACTTTCGTACCGCCCGGCGGCGACTCCATGCGGGGCGCCTGTGCGCCTCACGGCGGCCGGGCGGCGACGGGGAGGTCACCGTCCCGGCCGCGTAACAGGGAGCCGTGCCGCACGTAACACGTCCGACTCACGCTGGACGGTATGCCGAACTCCGCGACGCCCACGCACTGCCCGTACTGCGCCCTGCAGTGCGGAATGAACCTCACGCCCCAGCAGGACGGGGGTGTCGCGGTGGTCGAGCGCCCGGACTTCCCGGTGAACAAGGGAGCGCTGTGCGGCAAGGGCCGTACGGCGCCCGCGGTGCTGGCCCAGGGCGTCCGGCTGACCTCGCCGCTGGTGCGGTCGGGCGGCACGCTCGTGCCGGCGAGCTGGGACGAGGCGCTGGACCGCATCGCCGAGGGCCTGGGCCGCACGCGTACGGAACATGGCCCGGACGCGTGCGGGGTCTTCGGCGGTGGCGGCCTGACGAACGAGAAGGCGTACAGCCTCGGCAAGTTCGCGAGGATCGTGCTCGGCACCTCGCAGATCGACTACAACGGGCGTTTCTGCATGTCGTCGGCGGCAGCGGCCGGAATCAAGGCCTTCGGGCTCGACCGGGGGCTGCCGTTCCCGCTGGAGGACATCCCGAAGACGGGCTGCGTCATCCTGGTCGGCTCCAACCTCGCGGAGACGATGCCTCCCTCGCTCCGCTACTTCAGCGAGCTGCGCGAGAACGGCGGCAAGCTCATCGTCATCGACCCGCGCCGCACCAGGACCGCCGAGCAGGCCGACCTGCACCTGGCGCCCCGCCCCGGCACCGACCTCGCGCTCGCCCTCGGCCTGCTGCACCTGGTCGTCGCCGAGGGGCGGGTCGACGAGGAGTACGTCCAGGAGCGCACGGTCGGCTGGGAGGAGGCGCGGGCAGCGGCGATGGCGCACTGGCCGGAGTACGTGGAGCGGATCACGGGGGTGTCCGTTCCCCAACTCCGGGAGACCGTACAGCTGTTCTGCGAGCCGGAGCACGCGATGGTGCTGACCGCGCGCGGGCCCGAGCAGCAGTCCAAGGGCACCGACACCGTGGGCGCGTGGATCAACCTGTGCCTGGCGACGGGACGGGCGGGCCGCCCGCTGTCCGGATACGGCTGCCTCACCGGGCAGGGCAACGGCCAGGGCGGGCGCGAACACGGCCAGAAAGCCGACCAGTTGCCCGGCTACCGCAAGCTGGACGACCCGGCTGCGCGGCGGCATGTCGCGGAGGTGTGGGGTGTGGACCCGGACAGCCTGCCGGGGCCGGGGCGCAGTGCGTACGAGCTGCTCGACGCGCTGGGTACGGACATCAGGGCCCTGCTGCTGATGGCCTCGAACCCGGTGGTGTCGGCGCCGCGTGCCGCGCACATCGAGGAGCGCATCAGGTCGCTCGACTTCCTCGCCGTCTGTGACGTCGTGCTGTCGGAGACGGCGGAGCTCGCGGACGTCGTCCTGCCGGTCACGCAGTGGGCCGAGGAGACGGGGACGACGACCAACCTGGAGGGCCGCGTGCTGCTCCGCAGGCGCGCGATCACCCCGCCCGAGGGCATCCGCAGCGACCTGGAGGTCATGCACGAGCTCGCGGCGCGGCTGGGCGGCGAGAAGGGCCTGGAGAAGGGCTTCCCGACGGACCCCGAGGAGGTCTTCGAGGAGCTGCGCCGGGCGAGCGCCGGCGGGCCCGCGGACTACTCGGGGATCACGTACCGGAGGCTGGTGGAGGAGAACGGCGTGTTCTGGCCGTGCCCGGCGCCGGCAGCCGTCCATGACGGCTCGGCCGGCTCCCAGGACTCCCAGGACTCCGAGGACGCCTCGTTGGACGCGCTCGCGGGAGCCGACGACCCGACGCGGGACGCCGAGACCGACGCGCCCACGGACGGTACGGACGACGCGGTGCACCCCGGCACGCCCCGCCTCTTCCTCGACCGGTTCGCCACCCCCGACGGGCGGGCGCGGTTCGTCCCCGTCTCGCACCGCGCCGTCGCCGAGGAACCCGACGACGAGTACCCGGTGCTGCTGACGACCGGCCGGGTCGTGGCGCAGTACCAGTCCGGCGCCCAGACCCGCCGCGTCGACGAGCTGAACAACGCCGCACCGGGCCCGTTCGTGGAACTCCACCCCCGGCTGGCGGCACGCCTCGGGGCGGCCGAGGGCGATCCGGTGGCCGTGATCTCGCGCCGGGGCCGGGCGGTCGCCCCCGCCCGCATCACGACCGGCATCCGTCCGGACACCGTCTTCATGCCGTTCCACTGGCCGGGCGAGGGCCGCGCCAACACCCTGACCAACCCGGCGCTGGATCCGACGTCGCGGATGCCGGAGTTCAAGGCGTGTGCGGTGCGGGTGGAAGCCGTCAAGTCGTAGGCGTCCCTGGAGCGACGCCCAGGGATCAACCGGAGCGGACCGCCCAGTCGCCGCCCGCGATGAGGTTGCCGCGCCTGCGCAGGCGCGCGGCCACCGACGGGGCGGCGACATACACCCACGCCCGTACGGCCGTTCCGTCCGCGTCGCGGACCACCTCGCGGGCGACGCGTTCGTAGAGGTTGCGCGGGTCGTCCGGGGCGTACTCCTCCAGGTGGTCGAGGGCGGCGAGCAGCGCGGGGTACTCCTCGGGGCGGGCGGTGACGAGGTCGCCGTGCACGGTGCCGCCGCCCGGTTCCTCCACGGCGTACGGGTAGCCCGGGCCGTCGTACAGCAACGCCCCGACCAGCCGTGCCGGTTCCTCCGCGAGCGTGCGGTCGCGCAGAAAGGCGTCGTGGTTGGGCTCGCCGGGGCGCAGGGTGCCGTAGACGAAGAACGGAAGTCGGGGAGAGGGGCTCACAGGAACGATTCTCTCCCCTCACACACCTCCACGTATTCACCCTGGCCATGGCATGTGCACGGCCCCTTGAATCTTGGTCATCCTCCGCGCCGCCAAGCTTCAAGGAGACCGATGAGCCGAATACGGCCGTACATCCGAGGTTCCCGTCTCGCCCAGGCGGGCCTCGCCGTCACCGCCGCCGGCCTGTTGGCCACGGCACTCTCCCCCACCGCCGGTGCGGACGACAGTCCGACCAGGGCCACCGCGCTCGAGAACGCGGCGTCCGTCCTGGCGGACCGCGCGGCGAGCCTCGGGCTGACCGCCGCGCAGGACACCACCGTGCGGGACGTGGTCGTGGACGCGGACGGCACACAGCATGTGCGCTACGACCGTACCTACCGCCAACTCCCCGTCCTCGGCGGCGACTTCGTTCTCCACCTGGCCAAGGACGGCACATACCGCAGCGCCTCCCGCGCCACCGCGGGCACCCTCTCCCTGTCGAGCATCACCCCCAAGGTCTCCGCACCGAAGGCGGCCGACCTCGCGGCGACCGCGCTGCGCGCCGCGAACGTCGGCGAGACGCTCAAGCGGCTGACGTCCAAGCCCCAGCTGGTCGTCGACGCCCTGCACGGCACCCCGAAGCTGGCCTGGCGGACCGACGCCGCCGCCCAGGACTCGCTCGGCAACCCGGTCGCCCGCACGGTGCTGACCGACGCCCGCACCGGCGCGGAGATCGACGCGTGGGACAGCATCGAGACCGCCTCGGGCGACGGGAAGTCCCTGTACGGCGGCACGGTGCCGCTGGAGACGACGCGGTCGGGATCGACGTACCAGCTCAAGGACGCGACGCGCGGCGGCACTTACACCGGTGACGCCGCGAACAAGACCGACCTGTGCCTGCTGACCGTCTGCCTCAGCCGCGCCCCGGCGACGGTGTTCACGGACGCCGACAACCACTGGGGCACGGGTGCGGCGACCGACCGGTCGACCGTCGCGGTGGACGCGCAGTACGGCACGGACGTGACGTGGGACTACTACGAGGACGTCCACGGCCGCAAGGGCATCGCGGGGGACGGCAAGGGCTCGTTCAACCGCGTGCACTACGGCAACGCCTACAACAACGCCTTCTGGGACGACAGTTGCTTCTGCATGACGTACGGCGACGGTGACGGCACCCAGCTCGGTCCGCTGGTGTCGCTGGACGTGGCCGGGCACGAGATGACGCACGGCGTGACGTCGAAGACCGCGGCGCTGACGTACTCGGGCGAGTCCGGCGGGCTGAACGAGGCGACCTCCGACATCTTCGGCACACTGGTGGAGTTCCACGCGGGCAACTCCTCGGATCCGGGCGACTATCTGATCGGCGAGAAGATCGTGCGGTCGGGGCTGGGGCGGGACGCCCTGCGGTACATGGACAAGCCGTCCAAGGACGGTGTCTCGGTGGACTGCTGGAGCACGACCACAGCTGACCTCGACGTCCACTACTCGTCCGGCGTCGGCAACCACTTCGCCTATCTGCTCGCCGAGGGGAGTGGGGCGAAGACCGTCAACGGTGTCAGTTACAACTCGCCCACCTGCAACGGCTCTTCGGTGGACGGGATCGGGCGGGACAAGCTCGGGGCGATCTGGTACCGGGCGCTGACCGTCTACATGACGTCCTCGACGAAGTACGCGGGTGCGCGGACGGCGACGCTGAACGCGGCGCGGGATCTGTACGGGGCCGACAGTGCGGAGCGCTCCGCTGTGGCGGCGGCGTGGAGTGCGGTGAACGTGGGCTGAGCCGCGGGGCTCGGGACAGCGCCGTCGGGGTGAGCTGCGTGGCCGGCTGCGGGTCGTATGTGGCCGGTCGCGCAGTTCCCCGCGCCCCTGGGTCGGCTGGACTCACGCCGATTCCAGCCCGCCCGGTCACCCGTTCACACCCCTCACCCCGCGCCCATCCGGTTCTCTTCCGCGGGACCCCCGGCAAGCCGCGATGACCTGCTGAAACGCCTCCGCGTCCGCGATCCCGCGCGCTCCCTCCGACACCCATTCACCCTATTTTTGACGTTTCCTCAGGAAGCGCTCCCGCCCGGCTGCCTCTTACCTCGGAAGGGCAGGGGCTCGGCCGAGGCGGCGGCACATGGGGGTGTCGCGGGTCGTGAGTCCGTGAGCTCGGAGGAGCATCGATGCGACGTACCGCCCGTCTGCTGGCCGGGACCGCGCTGGCTGTCGGCACCGCCGGTCTCGTCGTCACGCCCGCGTACGGCGACGGTGGCGGCCTGGAGCTGTCCCCGTCCCCGGTCGTGCCGGGTGGGCAGGTGAGCGTGGAAACGGCCGCTTGCCGGGACGGCGGTGCGGCGGGCGACGCCAGCGCCGTGGGCGCCGGTGCGTTCACCCTGGCGCCGGGCTCGGACGAGCAGGACGCGAGCGGGCGGTTCCGGGTGCCGCCGAGCGCACAGCCGGGGACGTACGAGATCGTCGCCACCTGCGCCGAAGGCGGCCGTCGGGTGAGCGGGGACCTGGTGGTCACCCTGACGGCCCCGAGCGAGCAGGTGCATCCGAGAGGAAGTGTGAAGACGGGGGTCGGCGGCGCTCTCGGCGACGACGACCCCGTGCAGACCGCGGCCGGCGTGACGGCTCTCGCCGTCGCCGCCGCGGGCGGTACCTGGCTCCTGCATCGCCGGGCGAGAGGCGACGGGATCTGACGGACACCCTCCGCTGTCCGTCCACCGGTACCGCACGTCCCCTCCCCCTCCGGGTCCGACGCCCCTCGCGGCCCGGAGGGGGATCGGGCGACCCGGCAGAGCTTTCAGGAGGCTCGCGTGCGCAGTCACCGCGGCGTCGGCAACGCCGCCATAGCCGCCGTCACCGTCCTCGCCCTGTGCTCCGGCGCCTGGCTGCTGAGCGACGGCGACGAGACACACGCCCCGCCACAGCCGTCGGCCGCGCAGGGGCGAGGGGACGGGCAGTCCGAGCGGGCCGGGGAGAACGGGCGGGCGGAGGAGACCGGGCGGGCCGCGGAAACCCGTGGTCCGCACGCCGAGCCGCGCTCCCCGAACGCCACGCGCCCCGCCGCCCCCGCGCTCCCGCCCTCCCCTCCCGACCGCATCCGCATCCCCGCGATCCGCGTCGACGCCCCTCTCATGGGCCTGGGCCTGACGAAGACGGGCAGCCTCGACGTGCCGCCCGCCGAGCGGAAGAACCTGGCCGGCTGGTACGAGGCCGGCACCACGCCCGGCGAGACCGGCACCGCGATCGTCGCCGGGCACGTCGACAACGCCGACGGGCCCGCCGTCTTCTACCGCCTCGGCGCCCTGAGGAAGGGCAGCACCATCGAGGTGGACCGGCGGGACGGCGGCACGGCGCTGTTCTCCGTGGACGCGGTCGAGGTGTACGACGCGAAGGGCTTCCCGGACGAGAAGGTGTACGGCGCGGCGCCGCGCCCCGAGCTGCGGGTGATCACCTGCGGCGGCGGCTACTCACGGACGACCGGCTACCAGGGCAACGTCGTCGTCTTCGCGCACCTCACCGGCAGCCGCTGACCCCTGCGCACGGTCATCCAGGATGTTCTCCCGGCCCCAGGCCGCGAGCGGCGCCAGGGCGTCGTTGAGCGAGGTGCCCCGCGGTGTCAGGGAGTACTCGACGCGCGGCGGCACCTCGTCGTACGCCCTCCGGTGCACGATGCCGTCGGCCTCCAGTTCGCGCAGCTGGGCGGCGAGGACCTTCTCGGTCACGCCCGGGAGCTCGCGGCGCAGCTCGCCGAAACGGCGCGGGCGCTCGATCAGCTCCCAGAGGATCAGCACCTTCCACTTGCCGCCGATCACGTCCATCGCCGCGTCGGTCCCGCAGACGTACGCCCCCGGCCGTCGTCCGATCGGCATGCTGCCCCTCCCCTGTCAGGACTCTTTCCCCGAGGTAACCACCCACTCCGAAGTGCGTACTTGAGCGGGCCGTACCCTGCGACGAGCCTAACCGTCATGACTGACAGCCCGGTTGCCCCGCGAACCTCCCTCACCTCTCCCACTCCTCTCACCCTTCTCGGCACCGGCGCCATGGGCGTCGCCCTGGCCCGCGCCTGGCTCGCCGCCGGACACCCCGTGACCGTCTGGAACCGCACCGCGGCCCGCGCCGAGCCGCTGGCCGCCGAGGGTGCGACGGTCGCCGCGAGCGCCGCCGAGGCGGTGGCCGCGAACCGGCTGGTCGTCGTCTGTCTGCTGGACGACGCCTCGGTCGGCGAGGCCCTCGGCGATGCCGACCTGACCGGCCGTGACCTGGTGAACCTCACCACCGGGACACCCGCCCAGGGCCGTGCCCGCGCCACCTGGGCCGAAGCACGGGGCGCTCGTTTCCTGGACGCGGGGATCATGGCCGTACCGCCGATGATCGGGCACGCGGAGTCGGGGGCGTACGTCTTCTACAGCGGCTCGCCCGGCCTCTTCGAGGAGCACGGCGACACCCTCGCCGTCCCGGCCGGCACTCGCTACGTCGGCGCGGACCCGGGCTTCGCTGCGCTGCACGACGTGGCGTTGCTGAGCGCGATGAGCGGCATGTTCGCGGGCGTGCTGCACGCCTTCGCGCTGATCCGGCAGGAGGACATCGCACCGAAGGACTTCGCGCCGCTGCTCGTGTCGTGGCTCGGCGCGATGGCGCCCAACGCGCTCAAGGCCGCCGACCAGTTGCAGAGCGGCGACTACGGCAAGGACGTCGTCTCCAACCTCGCGATGCAGGTCGCGGGCAACGCCACCCTGCTGGCCACCGCCGAGGAGCAGGGCGTGAGCCCGGAGCTGCTGACGCCGTACATGGCCCTGCTGGAGCGGTGGCAGGCCGAGGGGCACGGCACCGAGGACACCACCGGTGCGGTCGAACTGCTCGATGCGCGGGGCGGGGGCGCGCCGGGCGGTCGGTAGGCGGGTGCCTTCGGGGGCGTGCCCTGGGGGCTTCGTCGCCCCCCCCGCCTGACGGGCCGACAGGTGCTGGACCAGTGACGCCCCTTCCTCCGCGGGCATCTGCCGCTAGGCGATCCACTGCTCGTACGCCAGCTTCGCCACCAGCGCGAACACCACCGTCAGCAGCACGCCCCGGACGAAACCGCTGCCCTTCTTCAGCGCCGTACGGGCCCCCAGCGTGCCGCCCGCCAGGTTGAACACCGCCATCACCGCGGCCAGTTGCCACAGGACCGTGCCCTGCCAGGCGAAGGTGGCCAGGGCGCCGGCGTTGGTGCAGCAGTTGACGATCTTGGCGGTGGCGGAGGCGGTGACGAGGTCGAGGTGGAGTACGGCGGTCAGGGCGAGGACCAGGAACGTGCCGGTGCCGGGGCCGATCAGGCCGTCGTAGAAGCCGATGCCCAGGCCGGCGAGGCCGATCGCGGCGAGGATCTGGCGGCGGGTGGCCGGGCCCGTCGCCGGGGCCGTGCCGAAGGCGGGGCGCAGGATCACGAAGGCGGCGACGGCGAGCAGCACCACCATGATCACGGGCTTCAGCACCTCGGTGCTCATGCCGGCCGCGAAGAAGGCACCGGCGGAGGAGCCCGCGAGCGCCGCCAGTCCGATGCGTACGGCGAGGCGCACGTCCACGGGTGCCTTGCGGGCGTAGGTGACCGCGGCGCCCGTCGTGCCGACGATCGCGACCGCCTTGTTGGTGCCGAGCGCGTACGCGGCCGGGGTGCTCGCGGGGAGGCCGAGCAGCAGGGCCGGGAGCAGGAGGAGGCCTCCGCCGCCGACCACGGCGTCGATCCAGCCGGCCGCGAGGGCCGCGAGACACAGGACGACGAACGTGGTCAGCGATATGTCGGGCATGATCGCGACCCTAGGCGGATGATGCGTGCACGGTCCATGTACATGAGGAGTATCTGAGGTTCGGAGGTTCGGTGGGTTCGCGGCGGAGTCCCGGGCGGGCCGGGCTCGGGCCGGGAACCGGGATCTTCGTAGACGATGGTGGCTGCACGGAAACCCCGGGTGGGGTCGGCCCCGCCCCTGCCTTCCCGAACGACCTCACAGCCGGACCCCACCGCCCCCGCCGAACCCTCACACCGGTCCACGGCCCCCGCTGAGGGCAGCGTTCCTCGCGGGAAACAGATGTGATGCGGTCGGGTAACACCCGCATCGCACGCTCCTGGACATGACCTCGAATACGCGTGTGGTGGTGATCGGCGCCGGACTCGCGGGCGTACGACTCGCCCGGCGGCTCGGCGAGCTGGGCACGCCCGTGACGCTCGTCGGCGACGAGGAGCACCGCCCGTACAACCGGGTGCTGCTCGCCGAGGTGCTGGCCGGACGGTACAGCCCCGATGTGATCGCCCTCCCGGCGCCCGCGGAGCTGGTGCGCGGCCAGGTCACGGGCATCGACCGCGAGATGCGAGCCGTACATCTCGCGGACGGCTCGGAGATCGCATACGACACACTCGTGCTGGCCACCGGCTCCAACCCGGTGCTCCCGCCCCTGCGCGGTCTGTTCACCCCCGACCGCGTGCTGCCCGAGGGTGTGCACGCGTTCCGGACGATGGACGACTGCCTGGGGCTTTCGAAGGCCGTACGGCCGGGGGTCCGGGCGGTCGTCATCGGCGGCGGGCTCCTCGGGGTCTCCGCGGCCCGCGCGCTCGCCCAGCGCGGCGCGCAGGTGGTGCTGGCCCAGCAGGGCGAGCGGCTCATGGAGCGCCAGCTCGACCCGAGCGCGTCGAAGCTGGTCAAGCGGCACCTCAAGGACCTCGGCGTCGAGATCCACACCGAGTGCCGGGTGCGTGACGTGCGCTGCGTCGCCGGCGCGGTCCGTTCGGTGGAGATGGCCGACGGGTACGCCCTCGACGCCGACCTCGTGGTCCTGGCCTGCGGGGTCCACCCGCGCGCGGGCCTCGCACAGGCCGCCGGCCTCGATGTGCGCAAGGGGATCGTCGTCGACGACGAGCTCCGTACGTCCGACCCGCACATCCGGGCCATAGGCGACTGCGTCCAGCACGACGGCACCGTCTACGGACTCGCCACCCCGGCGCTCGAACAGGCCGAGGTGCTGGCCGAGCTGCTGGCCGGCGAGGCCGGTGACGCGGGCGCCCGTTACACCGGCACCCGCGCGCTGACCCGGCTCACGCTCGTCGGGCACGACTCCCCCTTCGACCTCGCCGCCTTCGGCGAGACCGAGCCGCTGCCCGGGGACGACGTCGTGCAGCTCGCGGACGCCACCCGCGGCACCTACCGCAAGGTCGTCGTCCGCGACGACCGCCTGGTCGGCGGGGTTCTCGTCGGCGAACTCGGCACCGTCGGCGCGCTCGCCCGCGCCTGGGAGGGAGCAGAGCCGCTCCCCGACGACGGCCCCCTGCTCCACCTGCTCACCAACGATGGAGGCTCCTGATGACCGCCGCCCTCGGGGTCACCCCCACAATCGTGCTCGTCGGCCATGGCATGGTCGGCCAGCGCTTCCTCGAAGCGCTCGCCGCGCGCGGCCTGACCGCCACGCACCGCGTGGTCGTGCTGTGCGAGGAGCCGCGTCCCGCGTACGACCGCGTCGCCCTCACTTCGTACTTCTCGGGCAAGACGCCCGAGGACCTCTCCATGACCGACATGGAGTTCATCAACGACCACGGCATCGAGCTGTACGTCGGCGACCCGGCCGAGGCGGTCGACCGCGAGACGAGGCAGGTCACGGCCAGGTCCGGCAAGGTCTTCACGTACGACACCCTCGTCCTCGCCACCGGCTCCTTCCCCTTCGTGCCGCCGGTCCCGAACAAGGACGCCGAGGGCTGCTTCGTCTACCGCACGATCGACGACCTCCTCGCCATCGAGGAGTACGCCAAGACCCGCACGACCGGTGCCGTGGTCGGCGGCGGTCTGCTGGGTCTCGAGGCCGCCGGTGCGCTCAAGGGTCTCGGGCTCACCTCCCACATCGTGGAGTTCGCGCCCCGGCTGATGCCGGTCCAGGTCGACGAGGGCGGTGGCGCCGCGCTGCTGCGGACCATCGAGGAGATGGGCCTGACCGTCCACACGGGCGTCGGCACGCAGGAGATCGTCATCGACGAGTCCGGCGCGGTCACCGGCATGAAGCTCTCCGACGGCTCCGAACTCGCCACCGACCTGGTGGTGTTCTCCGCCGGTGTCCGCCCCCGCGACCAGCTGGCCCGCGACTGCGGCCTGACGGTCGGCGAGCGCGGCGGTATCACTGTCGACGAGCAGTGCCGCACGGTCGCCGACCCGCACGTCTTCGCGATCGGCGAGTGCGCACTGGCCTCCGACGGCCGGGTGTACGGCCTGGTGGCCCCGGGGTACGAGCAGGCCGAGACGGCCGCCGCCACGATCGCCGCCGACGAGTCGGAGCAGCTGACCTTCACCGGCGCCGACCTCTCCACCAAGCTGAAGCTCCTCGGCGTCGACGTGGCGTCCTTCGGCGACGCGCACGGCACCGCCGAGGACTGCCTGGACGTCGTGTACTCCGACTCCCGCGCCGGCCTGTACAAGAAGCTGGTCATCGGCCGCGACGGCACGCTGCTCGGCGGCATCCTGGTCGGCGACGCGGAGGCGTACGGCACGCTGAAGGCGTTCACCGGCTCGGTCCCGCCGGTCTCGCCCGAGTCGCTGGTGCTGCCGGCCGGCGCCGGGGCGCCCGCCCAGCTCGGCCCGTCCGCGCTGCCGGACGAGGCGATCATCTGCTCCTGCAACAACGTCACCAAGGGCACGATCCGCGGCGCGGTCACCGACCATCAGTGCACGACCGTGCCCGAGGTGAAGAAGTGCACCAAGGCCGGTACGACCTGCGGCAGTTGCGTCAAGGTCCTCGGCCAGCTGATCAACGCGGAGCTGGAGGCGTCCGGCGTCGAGGTCGACAAGGGCCTGTGCGGCTGCTTCGCGCAGACCCGCGAGGAGCTGTACGAGATCGTCCTCGCCCTGCGCATCAACACCTACCAGGACCTCCTCGACCGCTACGGCCGCGACGGCGCCCGGGGCGGCGACGGCTGCGAGGTCTGCAAGCCGGCGGTCGGCTCGATCATCGCCTCGCTCGCCCCGACGATCGGCGCGAGCGGCTATGTCCTGGACGGCGAGCAGGCGGCGCTGCAGGACAGCAACGACCACTTCCTCGCCAACATCCAGAAGAACGGCTCGTACTCCGTCGTACCGCGGATCGCCGGTGGTGAGATCACGCCGGAGGGCCTGATCGTGATCGGCGAGATCGCCCGCGACTTCGGCCTCTACACGAAGATCACCGGCGGCCAGCGGATCGACATGTTCGGCGCGCGGGTGGAGCAACTCCCGCTGATCTGGGCGCGGTTGGTGGACGCGGGCTTCGAGTCCGGGCACGCGTACGGCAAGGCGCTGCGCACCGTGAAGTCCTGCGTCGGCCAGACCTGGTGCCGCTACGGCGTCCAGGACTCGGTCCGGATGGCGATCGACCTGGAGCTGCGCTACCGGGGTCTGCGCTCCCCGCACAAGCTGAAGTCGGCGGTCTCCGGCTGCCAGCGCGAGTGCGCGGAGGCCCAGTCGAAGGACTTCGGCGTGATCGCCACCGCGGCCGGCTGGAACCTCTACGTCGGCGGCAACGGCGGCGCGACCCCGCGCCACGCGGACCTCCTCGCCCAGGATCTGTCCGACGCCGAGCTGATCCGCCTGATCGACCGCTTCCTGATGTTCTACATCCGCACCGCGGACCGCCTGGAGCGCACGAGCGTGTGGCTGGAGCGGATCCCCGGCGGCCTGGACCACGTGCGCGACGTGGTCGTCGAGGACTCCCTCGGCATCTGCGAGGAGCTGGAGTCGCTGATGGCGGCCCATGTCGCGAACTACCGCGACGAGTGGGCGGAGACCATCAAGGACCCGGAGAAGCTGGCCCGCTTCGTCTCCTTCATCAACGCGCCCGACACCCCCGACCCGGTCGTCGGCTTCGTCCCCGAGCGCGACCAGATCAAGCCCGACCTGCCGCTGCTGACCATCGGCCAGCGCCCCCTGGAAGGAAGCGCCCAGCGATGACCCTGGCACCCGAGACGACCGACCTGAAGGTCCAGGTACGCCTGGGCGAGGACTGGCTGACGGTCTGCGACCTGCCCCGGCTGCTCCCCGGCCGCGGTGTGGCGGCCCTGCTGCCGGACGGCAGCCAGGTGGCCCTCTTCCGCGACCGCGCGGGCCGGCTGTACGCCATCGACAACCGCGACCCGTTCGGTGGGGCGGCGGTGCTCTCCCGCGGCCTGACCGGCAGCCACCAGGGCCGCCCGTTCGTGGCCTCGCCCCTGCTGAAGCAGCGGTTCGACCTGGAGTCCGGGCAGTGCCTGGACGACGAGACGGTGCGGGTGGCGACGTACGAGATCCGTACGTCCTGACCCCTCAGCTCGACCGAGCTTGACCGATCGTTCCAGAAAATCCTAGGCTGCAGCACGTGGCCAGGACCAAGGAGTTCGATCCCGAAGCCGCGCTGCAGGCAGCCCTGGAGCTGTTCTGGCAGCGCGGATACGAGGCGACGTCGATGTCCGACCTCGTCGAGCACCTCGGCATCGGCCGCGCCAGCATCTACGCGACCTTCGGAAACAAGCACGAGCTCTACCTGAAGGCGCTGGAGCGCTACGACCGGGCCGGGCTCCCGCCGATCGTGCGGGAGCTGTCCCAGCCGGGGCCCGCGCTGTCGGCCGTACGCGCACTCGTGCGACGGTATGCGACCGAGGCGTCCGACGAGCGGCTACGACTGAACGGCTGCATGGTCACCAACGCGGCGGCCGAACTCGCCCCGCACGACCCGGCCGCCGCGCGCAGCGTCGAGCGCAACTGGGACCAGTTGGAGACCGTGCTGCACTCGACGCTGGTCCGCGCACAGGCACAGGGCGAACTGCCGGCCGGCCGCGATCCGCTCACGCTCGCACGTCTGCTGCTGGTACTGCTGCAGGGCCTGCGCGTGGTCGGGAAGGCGTCCTCGGACCCGGCGCGGGTGCGGGACGCGGCGGAGCAGGCACTGGCGCTGCTCGACTGAGCCTTTCGGGGTCGGGCGGCGCCCCTTTTTTTGCCGCCATATTGGATCGATCGGTCAAGAATAAGGGGAGATCATGACCAGCACTCGTTTCACCGGCAGGACCGCCCTCGTCACCGGAGCGGGCTCGGGGATAGGACGGGCGATCGCTGTGGCCTTCGCCTCGGAGGGCGCACAGGTCGTCGTGGCGGGACGCAGGAGGGAGCCGCTCGACGAGACAATGGCCCTGATCGAGGAAGCCGGGGGCAAGGCGCTGGCGGTCACCGCCGACGTCACCGCCGCGGACGAGATCCAGGCCGTCGTCGACGCCGCCGTGGACCGCTTCGGCACGCTCGACGTGGCCGTCAACAACGCGGGCGTCTTCCGCGGGGGCGCGCCGCTGGCCGAGCTTTCACAGACGGCCTGGCGAGAGCAGCTCGACATCAACGTCACGGGCGTGTTCCTCGCCCTGCAGGCCGAGATCCAGCAGATGCGCACCCAGCCGAACGGCGGCGCGATCGTCAACATCGCCTCCATCTTCGGCGTGCACGCCCGTCACCCCGGCACCGCCGCCTACGCCGCCTCCAAGGCCGCCATCTCCGTCCTCACCAGGGGCGCCGCCCTCGACCACATCCGCGACGGCGTCCGCATCAACGCGGTCAGCCCCGGCGCCGTGGACACACCCATGTCCCTGCTCCCCGGCGAGACGGAGTCCGACCGGGCCGACCGCGCCCGCACCACCCTCCCCCTCGGCCGCGTCTCGACCACGCACGAGGTGGCCGCGGCGGTGCTCTACCTGGCCTCGGACGACGCCACGTCCGTGGTCGGCACCGACCTGGTGGTGGACAGCGGCGCGACGGCCTGAGCGCACGCGGCCTGAGCGCACGCCCAGGGGTTCGCTCACACCTTCAGGGCCTCGTACGTCACCCCGGTCAATCGCTCCGACTCCGCCCACAGCAGTTCGCCCGCCCGGTCGTCGAGGGTCCAGGGAGCCCGCCAGGACGGGGCGGGTGAGCCGCGCCAGCCGGCGAAGGACGGGCCGGTGAAGGAGTCGGGGCGGACGCCGGGGGCGGTGGCGGCGTACAGGGTGGGCAGGGCGCCGGCCTCGGCGGACTGGGCGAAGACGCGGTTGCCGAACCGCATGAGGCGCTCGCCTGCCCGGCGCCCCGCCATGCGCGGCCCCGCGGTCTGCAGGTTGGTGTCCGCGTACCCGGGATGGGCGGCGGCCGCCACCACCCCCGCCCCCTGGGCCGCGAGCCTGCGCGCCAGCTCGTGCGTGAAGAGCAGGTTGGCGGTCTTGGACCGGGCGTAGGCGATCCAACGTCGGTACCGGCGCTCGCTGTTGAGGTCACCGATGTCGATGTTGGCCATCGCGTGCACGGGGCTGGAGACGGTCACCACCCGCGCGTCCGGAGTCCCGAGCAGCGCGGGCAGCAGCAGGCCGGTGAGCGCGAAGTGCCCGAGGTGGTTGACGCCGAACTGCGTCTCGAAGCCGTCCACCGTCGTGCCGTACGGCAACGCCATCACCCCGGCGTTGTTCACGAGCAGGTCGAGACGGTCGCCCGGGAACGACGCGGCGAACTCCCACACGGAACCGAGGTCTGCGAGGTCCAGCAGCCGCAACTCCGCCTGCGTGCCCGGCACTTCGGCCCGGAGTCGCTCCACCGCCGCCACGCCCCGCGCCTCACTCCGGCACGCGAGCACCACCCGCGCACCCCTGCGCGCCAGCTCCCGTGCCGTGACGTACCCGAGCCCACTGTTGGCCCCGGTGACGACGGCGACCCGGCCGCCCTGGTCGGGGATGTCGTACGCCTTCCAGCCGGACATGACGAAGCTCCTTCCGGTGGCCACCTCGGTTCAGCCTACGAGGGTGGGGTGCGCGGCGTGATCGCCCGCCGGCACCGGCGGGGAGTCGTCACCGCTCGTGGTCACGGTCCGACGTCCGTCGGTTGCGGGCCGAGGTGTCCGGTGCGAACGTTTTCGAGGGGGTCGTGCCGCGAGCCCGGCAAGGGACGCCCTTGTCGGCGACGGCATTTCGCGTCGATACACGACCGGACCGCAGTCCACCACTCCGGCTACCTGCCGCACCGTGCATCGGCGTGCGTCCAACCAACGGGGGGAAGCACACAGAAAGCGGGAAATTCAATGGCGAACGGACCCATGGACAGGCGCTCCTTCGGCGGGCAGCCCGACCGGCCCAATGGCCACAGCCCGGATCAGCGTACGGAGTACACCGGCCGGTACGTGGTCCTGCTCGACCCGAGCAATCAGGAGAGCGGGCTGAACGCGCTGCGTTCCACCGCCGACATCGCGTCGGTCGAGCGTGTCCGAGGAACCGAAACCGCGAACATAGCCGAACTCCTCGAGCGCCCCGATGTCTCGGTGCACTTCGAGGAACTCGGCGCCGCCGTCGTCGAGGTGCGGCCCGACCAGCGCCACGCGCTGGTCACCACGGCCGAGGCCGACCCGTCGATCATCGCGGCGGAACCGGAACGCATGGTGTACGCCATGCCGATCACCGCCCCGACGCAGGCGCCGACCGAGTTCTTCCCGGCGTACCGCAGCGACGAGGAAGTCGTCGCCCGCCACTCCAGGGCCGAGATGGCCGTGGCTCAGGGCCCGGCCTGGGACGAGAAGACCTGGACCTGGGGCCTGCAGGCGATCCGGGCCAACCTGTCCCACCTGACCGGACGCGGCGTGAAGGTCGCCGTCCTCGACACCGGTGTGGACACCGACCATCCGGACCTGGTCGGCTGTCTCGAAGAGACGATGTCGTTCGTGCTCGGCGAGTCGGTCGAGGACTCCAACGGCCACGGCACGCACTGCATCGGCACCGTCGCCGGCCCGAAGAACCCCCAGCAGCAGCCCCGCTACGGCGTGGCCTGCGACGCCCGGATCCTCGCCGGGAAGGTGCTCAGCAACCGGGGTACCGGCACAGACGGCCAGATCCTGGCGGGCATGGCCTGGGCGATCGCCCGCGGCGCGCGAGTGATCTCCATGTCGCTGGGCGCACCGGTCCGCAAGAACGAGCTCTTCCCGCAGACGTACGAGATCCTGGCCAAGCGCGCGTTCGAGCGCGGTACGGTGATCGTCGCTGCCGCGGGCAACGACAGCAACCGGCCCCAGGACATCGACCCCGTCAGCCGACCCGCCAACTGTCCGTCGATCCTGGCGGTGGGCGCGCTCGACAAGGCGATCGCACCGGCCTTCTTCTCCAACGGCGGCATCAACGGCCAGGGAGGCGAGGTCAACATCGCCGCGCCCGGCTGGGACATACGCTCGGCCGCCCCTGGCGGCGGGTACCAGGAGCTGAAGGGCACGAGCATGGCCACACCGCACGTCGCGGGTGTCCTCGCCCTGCTCGCCGAGGCGAACCCCAACGCTACCGCGGCCCAGCTCAAGGCAGCCTTGCTGTCCAGCGCGTATCCGCTCACGCAGCCCGTCAGGGACGTCGGTTCGGGCCTGCTCCAGGCCCCGTGAACGAGTCCCCCCAACCCGCCCCGGTCGGGGTCATCCTCGCGGTCGACCCCGACCGGTTCGCGGAAGTCGTCGAAGCCCTGCGGCGGGAGGGCCTGACGGTCACGGGCGAGCAGCCGATCCTCGGGACCCTCTCCGGCACCGTCCCGGAGGACCGGATACCGGCTTTGGAGGCGATCGACGGCGTCGAGTCCCTCGACCGCGAACTCACCATCCGCCTCCCCCCACCGGACTCGCCGATCCAGTGAGACCGAGACGGTTGCCCCGGATCCTCGGACCGGGGCAACCGTCTGCCCGTCAGCTGTCGCAGCCCACCCCGTCGTTGTCGCGGTCCAGGTGGGAGGCGTAGCCGGGCTCGCCCCGGTGGACCGGGGCGGCACCGGCCGCACGGGCCTCGCTGCAGTTGGCGTAGTAGACGGCGTCGCCGGACGAGTCGCCGCTGTCGCCGGAGCCGGCACCGCTGTCGGCAGCGGGCGCCGCGGTGACCGTCCTGGTGACCTTGATCGTCTTCGTGGCCGTCACGGTCGGCGCCGGTTCGGGTTCCTCCGCCGGCGCCGTCGCGGTCGCCGTGACCGTGACCGTGGGCCGCGGTGACGCCGCTGTCGGCTTCGCCTCGGTGTTCTTCGAGTCCTCGCCGGAGGTGCCGCCCGCGCCGATGCCCACGAAGAAGGCCAGGGCGAGCGCGGGCAGTACGTAGCGTTTCCGGGCCCATCCCGGCGCCGGGCGGTGAGGCGGCTGCGGCATGTGTGGTGCGGTGTACGGATTGGTCATGTCATCCCCCCACTGGTGTTGCGTGAGGGGATGACCGTAAATCCCGTCCTCCGAATGTGGATGTGATGTGTCTATTTCGTGACCACTGTCGCTACGAGCGGAACGGCCCCGTCACCTCATAGGTGATCCCGCCCGACGAACTGCCGCTCGTCCCCCGCTGGCTGGAGAAGTACAGCCGTGCCCCGTTCGGCGAGAACGCCGGGCCCGTGATCTCCGAGCTCGACTGGCCGTCGATGCGCAGGAACGTGGCGACGATGTCGTCCGGCGTGATCAGGCAGATCTCCATGTTGCCGCCGTCCTCGGCGACGAAGAGGTCGCCGGAGGAGGACCCGGTGATGTTGTCGACGCCGGTGAGGGGGGCCGTGCCGTTGACGAGGGAGTCGTCGTACGCCAACTCGTAGGTGCTGTTGGTGAGGTTGAGCTGCCAGACGCGGTTGTCGCCCTTGGTCGTGAACCAGACCGTGTCGTCGGCGTAGTGGCAACCCTCGCCGCCGTTGAAGGACTTGGAGCCCGAGACCTGGGAGCGGGTGGCGGTCGGGGAGCCGTCGGGGTCGGGGACGTTCGCCCAGCTGAAGGAGCCCGAGGTGCCGGAGCCCGCGACCATGACCTGGAGCGTGCCGGACGACAGGTTGCCCCAGGTCGTCGGGACGAAGCGGTAGAAGCGGCCGTTGGACTCGTCCTCGGTCAGGTAGATCACCTGGCGCACCGGGTCGGCGGCGGCCGCCTCGTGCTTGAAGCGGCCCATCGCGTCCCGGCGGGTCGCCGCGTTGACGCCCCACGGGTCGGTCTCGTAGACGTAGCCGAGGGAGACCTCCTCGCAGGACAGCCAGGTGTTCCACGGGGTCTTGCCGCCGGCGCAGTTCTGCCGGGTGTTGGACAGGATGCGGTACGCGCCCGTGATCGCGCCGGTCGACGAGAACTTCACCGCGCTCGCGCCGCCGGACGGGTTGATCTCCGAGTTGGAGACGTAGATCCAGCCGCTGCCGTCGGCGTAGCAGGCGCCGCCGTCAGGGGCGTTGTGCCAGGTGTACGACGTTCCGGAGACCGTCTGGCCGGATCGGGCGATGACCCGGCTGGTGAAGCCGCTGGGGAGTCTGATGCCGTTGGCGTCGGGGGAGCCGAGCGGCCCGTAGGGGCTGGGGCCGGGCTGGGCGGGCGCGGCGTACGCGGCGCCGCGCCACAGGGTTCCGCCGAAGACGGCGGCAGAGCCGCCGAGGACGGCCGCACGCAGGAGGTTACGACGTTCCACTCTCACTCCAAGAGGTGGAGTACCGCCCCGCCGCCGGTCGGCGGCGGGGGTCGTGCCTGTGGGGCGGCATGGAACCTAGGGCCGCATGGTGGACGGGCCGTGGCCAACGCATGACCATCGGACGGCGTGCCTGGGTGCTGCCTAAGTACCGCCCACGAGTGCTCAGTTGAGTGCTACCCGCGCGCACTCCCCGGAGTGCAGCCACCTATATGCGCCCCTCGCGTGGCCTCGCGGGTTGCGCCCGCCCGAGTACCGCCGCGGCCATCCGCACTCCTGAACTCACCCACGCGCATGGGCCCTCCCGAGTGCCGCGGCCCGCCTGCACCCCGTAAGCACGGCCGCGCGTATCCGCCCCCCTGGAGCCCCGCCGCGCGCATGCGCCCCCCAACACCCCGGCCCGCCGGCACCCCCTCAGTACGGCCCCCCGCACGCACCCCCCTACGTACGGCAACCCGCACACACCCCCTGAGCACCACCCCCGCGCCCCCTCACGCCCGCAACGCCGGCACCCCCCGCTTCCGCTGCCCGGGCTTCTCGGGCGCCGGGCCATGCCCCTCGCGCGGCGCCTCCGCCGACGGCAGCCGGATCACCGCGTCCAGCCCGCCCGCGGCGGCCGCGTGCAGGCTCGCCTCGCCGCCGCTCGCGTGCGCGAGCCGTTGGACCAGGGACAGGCCCAGTCCCGTCCCGCCCTTGGGGGCGCCCGGCGCGCGCCAGAAGCGGTCGAAGGCGCGGGCGCACTGCTCCGGGGTCATACCGGGGCCCTCGTCGGTGATGTGCAGGTCGACCCAGGCGGGGCGGGCGTCGCGCAGGGCGCGGCGGGCCGGCACATGGAGTCGCAGTTCCATGGTCGCGGTGCTGTCGGACGGCGAGGCGCGCAGGGCGTTGGACAGCAGGTTGTCCACGATCTGCTCGACGCCACCGGGCACGGCGAGCACCGGACCCACGCTGCCCGCGAACAGCACCAGCGAGACCCGCTGCTTCTCGAAGAGCGGCTGCCAGGTACGGTGCCGTTCCGCGCAGATCGCCCCCACGTCGACCGGGCCGGGTGTCGCGGCGTTCTCCTCCAGGCGGGCCATCGCCAGCAGGCCCTCCACCATCCGCGAGAGCCGGTCCGTCTCGGTCACCGCCGCGGCGAGGCTGCCCCGGCCGCGGGCGGCGACGTTCGGCTCCAGGTTCTCCAGCCGCAGCCGCAGCGCCGCGAGCGGCGTTCTGAGCTGATGGGACGCCTCGCCCGCGAACGCGTGCTGGGCGTCGAGGAGATGGGCGAGCCGGGCGGCCGTACGGTTGAACGCGGCGGCCAGCGCCCGCACCTCGGGCGGGCCCTTCGTGATCGTCACCGGCGTGGCCACGCCGCCGTCCGCCAACTCGTGGGTGGCGAGCTCCAGTTCACGGATCGGACGGCCGGTCCAGCGGGCGATGGCGAACCCGACCACCGCGACCGCGGTGAGCACACCGAGCCCGCCGACGCCGAGCAGCAGCCAGACGTGATGGACGCGTTCGTGCACCGTCCGCGTCGGCAGCGTCAGCCATACGGCCCCCTGCAGCCCCGAGGTGTGCCGGATGGGCGCGGCGACCGACAGGTACTCCACGCCGCCGATGGTCGACGTGCGCACGTCCACCGTGGAGGTGCCGTGCAGGGCGGCCGCGATGCCGGGGCGGGAGGCGAGGTTGGAGGACATGACCGCGGCCAGGGGGTGCGAGGTGGCGAGCAGGGCACCCGAGGCGTCCACGACCACGACCTTCCCGCCGACGCGCTCGGCGCAGTGGATCACCCGGCGCGGCAGGTCCCGCTCCGCCCGCCCCGCGCTGAGGGACAGCGAGGCGTACGCCGACACCGACTCGGCCTCGTCCTTCGCCGCGCTCACCACCCGCTCCCGCTCACTGCGCGAGTACACGTAGCCCAGCGGGATCTCCAGGCAGACCAGGACGAGCGCGGCGAGGCTCAGATAGCTGAGCAGCAGCCGGCGGGTCACGGCGAGGACACCTGCTGCCCGCCCGGATCGGTCTGCACCGCCAGCCGGAAGCCGACCCCGCGCAGCGTCTGGATCCACGCCGGGTCGCCCAACTTCCGCCGCAGCGAGGCGACATGGACGTCCAGCGTCTTGGTCGGACCCTCGTAGTGCGGATCCCACACCCGGTCCAGGATCTGCTGCCGGGAGTAGACCGCGCCCGGATCCTCGGCCAGCAGCGCCAGCAGCTCGAACTCCTTGGGCGTGAGGGCCACGGGCATCTCCCCGACCCAGACCTGCCGGGTGCGGCGGTCGACGACGAGGGGGCCGGGGGCGTACGCGGGCCGGGCCACGGTCTCGTCGTACGACGCGGGCGGCGCGGCCTCCTGCGCCGGGGGCGGCGCGATCTCGTACGACGGGGACGGCCCCGTTTCGTACGACGACCGCGGCAACGCGGCGGCCACCGGCTCCGCCACCGCCTCCGTGCGCTGGGTCCGCCGGGTCACCGCACGCACCCGGGCCACCAGCTCCCGCACGCTGAACGGCTTCGCCAGATAGTCGTCCGCCCCGAGCTCCAGCCCGAGCACCCGGTCGGCCTCCTCACCCCGCGCACTCAGGATGATGACCGGCACGTCCGAGACCTGCCGGATGCCGCGGCAGACGTCGATGCCGTCCATGTCCGGCAACCCGAGGTCGAGCAGGACGACATCGCCGTACGGCCTTCTCAACCCCTCCGCGCCGGTGGTGACGTGATCCACCGTCAGGCCGAAGTTGCCCAGTCCCTCGGCGAGCGGTTCGGCGATCGTCTCGTCGTCCTCTATGAGCAGCACTTGTATGCCCATGGGTCCCGTCTCTCGAATTAACAATCTCTGCCCTGAAGTCAACACGCTACAGTCGACAAGCGCTTTCATGGACGTGCGACAAAGAATGGCCAATTCCTGGGCGCGCTCTGGCCTTCGCTTAACCTTCGTCTGGATCGGCCCCCTCTACGGTGTGTTGACCTGGCCGAACTCCCAGATGAGGAGAGACCGTTGAAGGCATTGCTGGACCGCGCACGCTCGTTCAAGCGACGGGTTGATTTCGATAGCGGTGAATACCGGAAACTGGCCGACGGGCAATATCCCGAGGCACTCTTCATTACCTGCTCGGACTCACGGGTCATACCGGCCCTGATTACCGGCGCACGGCCCGGAGAGATATTCGAGCTGCGAAACGCGGGCAATATCGTCCCGCCGTACGGCAGCCCCGGCGCGTCCGGGGAGGCCGCCACCGTCGAGTACGCGTTGGAGGTGCTCGGCGTTCAGGACATCATCGTGTGCGGTCACTCACACTGCGGTGCGATGGGGGCCCTGAAGTCGGGCGACGACCTCTCCTCGCTGCCCGGCGTGGACGCCTGGCTGCGACTGGCCCGCCCCGAACTGGCGTCGGTCCTCACCACCGCCACCGACGACCCGTCGCTGCCCGACGTGGCGCAGGGCAACGTCGTCAACCAGCTTGCCGTGCTGCGGACCTACCCGGTGGTGCGGCAGCGGCTGGACGCGGGGCGGCTGCGGCTGCACGGCTGGTACTACGAGGTCGACACCGGGCAGGTGCACGAGCTGGAGGGCGACGGTCTGTTCCGGGTGCACAGCGGATGAGCGGGGCGCATGCGCGCGGGCGTACGCGCACCAAGGGCGGTCCACCGAGGAGCGGGGCGGCCGGGGGGCCGCAACCGCCGAAGGCCGGGGCGGCGACCGGGGGGCCGCAACCGCCGAAGGGCGGGGGCGTCGGCGCTCCGGGTGGCAAGCTCGACCTCGCCAACGAGATCACCGCCTCCCTCGTCGTCTTCCTCGTCGCCCTGCCGCTGTGCATCGGCGTGGCCGTCGCCTCCGGCGTCCCCGCCGAACTCGGGATCATCTCCGGGGTGATCGGCGGTCTGGTGGTCGGCGCGGTGCGGGGCAGCACGCTCCAGGTCAGCGGGCCGGCCGCCGGGCTCGCCGCGCTGGTCGCGGAGACGGTGCTGGAGCACGGCGTGGCGATGCTCGGGGTGATCGTACTGTTCTCCGGCATCCTGCAGATCGTCCTCGGCGTCGTACGCCTCGGCCGGATGTTCCAGGCGATCTCCATCGCCGTGGTGCAGGGGATGCTGGCCGGCATCGGGCTCCCGCTGATGTTCAGCCAGGTCTACCCGATGTCCGACCACAAGGCCCCGGGCACGCCGATCGAGAACATGGCCGGGATACCGGACCTGTTCGCCGACATCCTCACCGACTCGCAGGCGATGATCGCCACGCTGCTCGGCGTCGTCACGATCGTGCTGAGCTTCCTGTGGAAGAAGGCGCCGGGCCCGGTCAAGAAGATCCCGGCCGCGCTGGTCGCGGTCGGCATCGGCATCGCGGTCGCCGCGCTGCCCGGCGTGGACGTCAAGACGCTCCAGGTCGGCAACCTGCTGGCGTCGGTGCAGCCGCCGGGCGCCGAGCAGTTCGCGGGCCTCGCCGACACCGCGGTCATCACCGCCATCCTCACCTTCACGGTCATCGCCTCCGCGGAGAGCCTGTTCACCGCGGCCGCCGTGGACCGTATGCACAGCGGCCCGCGCACCCGCTACAACACCGAGCTCATCGCCCAGGGGGCCGGCAACACGGTCGCGGGCGTCCTCGGTGCCCTCCCGATCACCGCGGTCGTCGCCCGCAGCTCGGCGAACGTCCAGGCCGGCGCGAAGACCCGCATCTCCCGCACCCTGCACGGACTGTGGCTGCTGGCCTTCGCGCTGCTGCTGCCGCAGGTCCTGGCGCTGATCCCGATCTCGGTGCTGGCGGGCGTCCTCGTGCACAGCGGCTGGAAGCTGTTCGCGCCCGAGGAGTTCCCGAAGATGTGGCGGCAGGACCGGGGCGAGTTCGTCGTCATGACCGTGACGACACTGGTCATCGTGGCGACTGCCCTCCTCGAAGGCGTCCTGCTCGGCCTCGCGGCCGGGATCGTGCTGGCCGCCCTGCGGATGTCCCAGACGGTGATCCGGCAGCACATCGAGGAGGACACCGCGAAGGTCGTCATGGCCGGCAACGCGACGTTCCTGCGGCTGCCTCAGGTGATCGACGCGCTGGAGTCCGCGGCGGCCGCGGGCAAGCCCCGCATCCGCCTGAACCTGACCGGCGTGACCCACCTGGACCACGCCTGCCGCAACCAGGTGGAGGAGTTCACGGCGCAGCAGCGGGGGCTGGGGCTGCGCGTGGAGCTGCTGATGCCGGGCCCGGCGAAGACGGAGCCCGCCGTCACCGCGGCACCCGAGCCGACACCGCCCCCGCGTCCGGCCGCACAGCCGGCCCCGAGCCCGGACGCCGAGTGGTTCTACCTGGACACGCGGCCGCTTCCCGGCGACTACGGCCACGGTTACGACGACCCTGTGGAGCGCCCGCCGCTCGTGAGGTGAGCGGACCCGCGCCATGGGCCCTCGAAGGAACAGGTTCCGGCTCGATGAACCCCCCGCGCCGCGGACCCGTCTCTCCTCGTGACCACCACACGCACAGGGGGAGCAGACACCTTGACGGGCAAGGACGTTGAGCAGACCGACGAGCGGGGTTACGGCCCGGGGCCCTGGTGGGCGGATCTCGGGACGTGGGGCGCCGTCGGACTGATCGCCTTCGGGTGCGCCGTGGCGGCGTGGGGCTTTCTCCGGCTGCCCGGCGCCCCGGAGGAGATGGCGACCGCCTACTACATGGCCGCCAAGATCGTCGCCGTCGGCCTCGTGGTCGCGGGAAGCTCCCTTCTGGGCCGCCGCTGCGACCGAGTCGCGGGTGGCGGGGGGACGCGCGAGACGGATCCTGCCTGATGTGAGAGGGCGGCACCCCCGCACAGGGTGCCGCCCTCTTTGGTGCACCGGAGTCGCCGCCCATCGGTCTTGAGGGTCGGGGACAGGCGACGACTCCGGAGTTCGGAGGCCGTAGGGCCTATAAGTGGCCGTAGGGCCTATCGGTGGCCGTAGGGCCTATCGGTGGTCGCTGCCCTCCGACTGCGTCGCCGCGCGACCCGCCTCCAGGCGCGCCACCGGGATCCGGAACGGCGAGCAGGAGACGTAGTCGAGGCCGACCTCGTGGAAGAAGTGCACCGACTCGGGGTCGCCGCCGTGCTCGCCGCAGACGCCGAGCTTCAGGTCGGGGCGGGTCGCACGGCCCGCCTGCGCGGCCGCCGCGACGAGCGAGCCCACGCCGTCCTTGTCGATCGTCTCGAACGGGGAGACACCGAAGATGCCCTTCTCCAGGTACGCGGTGAAGAACGAGGCCTCCACGTCGTCCCGGCTGAAGCCCCACACGGTCTGGGTGAGGTCGTTCGTGCCGAAGGAGAAGAACTCGGCCGCCTCGGCGATCTGACCGGCGGTCAGCGCGGCGCGCGGCAGCTCGATCATCGTGCCGATCGACAGCTTGAGCTTGGTGCCCGTCGCCGCCTCGACCTCCGCGATGACCTGGTCGGCCTCCTCGCGGACGATCTCCAGCTCCTGGACCGTGCCGACGAGCGGGATCATGATCTCGGCGCGCGGGTCGCCCTTGGCGTTCTTGCGCTCGGCCGCGGCCTCGGCGATGGCGCGGACCTGCATCGTGAACAGGCCGGGGATGACCAGGCCGAGGCGTACGCCGCGCAGGCCCAGCATCGGGTTCTGCTCGTGCAGCCGGTGCACCGCCTGGAGCAGGCGCAGCTCGTTCTCGTGCGGCTCCTGGCGGGACTCGGCGAGCGCCACGCGGACCGACAGCTCGGTGATGTCGGGCAGGAACTCGTGCAGCGGCGGGTCCAGCAGACGGACCGTCACCGGCAGGCCGTCCATCGCCGAGAACAGCTCGACGAAGTCCTTCTTCTGCAGCGGGAGCAGCGCCTTCAGGCTCTCCTCGCGCTCCTCCTCCGTGTGCGCCAGGATGAGGCGCTCGACCAGCTCACGGCGGTCACCGAGGAACATGTGCTCGGTACGGCACAGGCCGATGCCCTGCGCGCCGAAGCGACGGGCGCGCAGCGCGTCCTCGGCGTTGTCCGCGTTGGCGCGCACCCGCAGCCGGCGCTTGCGGTCGGCGAACGCCATGATCCGGTGCACGGCCTCGACCAGCTCGTCGGCGTCCTGGGCGCCGGCGTGCATGCGGCCCTCGAAGTACTCCACGACCGGGGACGGGACCACCGGCACCTCACCGAGGTACACCTTGCCGCTGGAGCCGTCGATGGAGATGAGGTCGCCCTCCTCCACCACATGCCCGCCCGGCACCGTCATCCGGCGCCGCTTGGTGTCGACCTCGAGCTCCTCGGCGCCGCAGACACAGGTCTTGCCCATGCCGCGCGCGACCACGGCCGCGTGGGAGGTCTTGCCGCCACGGCTGGTCAGGATGCCCTCGGCGGCGATCATGCCGTCCAGGTCGTCGGGGTTGGTCTCCCGGCGGACCAGGATGACCTTCTCGCCGGAACGGGACCACTTCACGGCGGTGTACGAGTCGAAGACCGCCTTGCCGACCGCCGCACCGGGCGAGGCCGCGATGCCCCGGCCGACCTGCTCGACCTTCGCCTCGTCGTCGAACTTCGGGAACATCAGCTGCGCGAGCTGGGCGCCGTTGACGCGCTGCAGCGCCTCCGCCTCGTCGATGAGGCCCTGGTCCACCAACTGGGTCGCGATCCGGAAGGCGGCGCCCGCCGTGCGCTTGCCGACGCGGGTCTGGAGCATCCACAGCTGACCGCGCTCGATGGTGAACTCGATGTCGCAGAGGTCCTTGTAGTGGTTCTCCAGCGTCTCCATGATCTGCATCAGCTGGTCGTACGACTTCTTGTCGATCGTCTCCAGCTCCGCCAGCGGCACGGTGTTGCGGATACCCGCGACCACGTCCTCGCCCTGGGCGTTCTGCAGGTAGTCGCCGTACACGCCCTGGTGGCCGGAGGCGGGGTCGCGGGTGAAGGCGACGCCCGTGCCGGAGTCGGGGCCCAGGTTGCCGAAGACCATGGAACAGACGTTGACGGCCGTGCCGAGGTCGCCGGGGATGCGCTCCTGGCGGCGGTACAGCTTGGCGCGGTCGGTGTTCCAGGAGTTGAAGACCGCCTCGATGGCGAGGTCCATCTGCTCGCGCGGGTCCTGCGGGAAGTCCCGGCCGGCCTCCTTCTTCACGATCTTCTTGAAGGCGGTGACCAGCTTCTTGAGGTCGGCGGCCTCGAGGTCGGTGTCGACCGTGACCTTCTTGACCTCCTTGGCCTTGTCGAGGGCGTCCTCGAAGAGCTCGCCGTCGACACCGAGGACCGTCTTGCCGAACATCTGGATGAGGCGGCGGTAGGAGTCCCACGCGAACCGCTCGTCGCCGGCCTGGTCGGCGAGGCCCTTCACGGACTTGTCGGAGAGTCCGATGTTGAGGACCGTGTCCATCATGCCGGGCATCGAGAACTTGGCACCGGAGCGGACGGAGACCAGGAGCGGGTTGTCGGCCTGGCCGAGCTTCTTGCCCATGCGGGTCTCGAGAGCGTCGAGGTGCGCACTCACCTCGTCACGCAGTGCCGCGGGCTCCTCGCCACTTTCGAGGTAGACCTTGCAGGCTTCCGTCGTGATGGTGAAGCCCGGGGGAACGGGGAGTCCCAGGTTGGTCATCTCGGCGAGGTTGGCGCCCTTGCCACCCAAGAGGTCCTTGAGGTCCTTGTTTCCCTCGGTGAAGTCGTAAACGAACTTCGCTACGTGGGGTTCTTTGTTTTCCGACACGGTCTCGACTCCCTCGAGGACGCGGTGGCTGCCCTGACGGCCAGGAACATACCCAGATCGAAGGCGCCTGGGTACGTCTACTCACGCGTCATGCGCCTGTAACCACCCGTCCGCCAGTGGATCGAAAGTCAAAGCTTGGCAAGCGCTGACGGCCGGATGTTTTCACTTCTTGAACGCAAGAGCGCCCACAGGTGCGGAATTTCGCTCAGATGAGCGCCCTTACCGCACGTCTGATTTCGATCGATGAACGATCAAGGGGTGGCACCGAGTGCCACCCCTTGGAGAAGTGCAACCGCTCAAGATCCGCTCATCTGAGCGCAACCCTTATCAAGGGTGGCGAGAATCACGCTGCCACAGCCAGGGAATTTCCACCATGCGGACGGCTGACCTGGCCGAAACGTCCTGGTTACACGCCGAGCGCCAGCAGCCGTTCCTCCACCCGCTCCGGCGCGTACAGATGCTCCACGACCAGCGCCCCGGCCCCCACCAGCCCGGCCCGCTCCCCAAGCCGCGACGTCACGACGTCCAGATGAGCGGTGGAGCGCGGCAGCGCCCGCTGGTACAACAACTCCCGTACGCCGGTGAGGAAGGGCGTCCCGGCCAGGTCCCCGGCGATCATCAGCACCCCCGGGTTGAGCAGCGTCACGACCGTCGCCAGCACGTCCCCGACCTGTCGTCCGGCCTCCCGGGCCAGCGCGGCCGCCCCCGGATGCCCGGACGCCAGCAGGTCCCGCACATCCGATCCCGAGGCCGCCGGCACCCCGGTCTCGGCCAGCCGCCGGGCCACGGCACCGCCACTGGCGACGGCGGCCAGACAGCCGTACGAACCACACCGGCACAGCGCGTCGGCGCCCACCCGGATGTGCCCGATGTCGCCCGCGCCCCCGTCGACGCCCCGGAACACCGAGCCGTCCACCACGACCCCCGCGCCGATACCGGTCGACACCTTGACCAGCACGAACGCCGAGCAGTCCGGGTATCCGGTGCGCTGTTCGCCGTACGCCATGAGGTTGGCGTCGTTGTCGACGAGGACCGGCACCGGCCCGGCCCCCGTGTGCTCGCCGAACGCCCCGGCGAGGCGGCCTCGTATGTCGTAGCCGTCCCAGCCCGGCATGATCGGCGGCTGGACCACCCGGCCGGTCTCGCTGTCCACCGGCCCCGGCACCGCCAGCCCGATGCCGCCCACCTCGTCGGCCCGGCGCCCGGCCTTCTCCAGCAGTTCGGCGAACCAGCGCCCCAGCTCGCCCAGCACCACGTCCGGCCCGTCCTCGATGACCAGCACCCCTCCGTGCTCGGCGAGGATCTCGCCGGTCAGGGACAGGACCGCGGCGCGCGCGTGCCGGGTGTCCAGGTCGGCGGTGAGGACGACCGCGTGCTCGCCGTCGAACTCCAGGGTGATGGAGGGGCGGCCGCCCAGCGGGGAGCCCACGGGACCGCCGGCGCCCTCGCGCAGCCAGCCCGCGCGGAAGAGCCGGTCGAGGCGCTGGCCGACGGTCGCACGGGAGAGTCCGGTGGCCTGCTGAAGGGCGCCGCGCGTGGTGGCGCGCCCGCTGCGCACGAGTTCGAGCAGATCGCCGGCGCCCGCCTGACTGCCACTCCTGGTCGCCTTGCCCGTCCGTCCCGGCTGACCGGTCATGCGCACCCCCTTGTGTTTCTCAACTCTGCATTACATATTGAGTTTTGCGTGTTAAATAGACGTAACCCTACGGTAGCCATGACCGAACCGGTCGGCCGGACGTCTTTCGGGGAGCCCCGAGTGGATCGCACTGCCCAGCTCACAGCCCGTCGCATCGAGCGTGACATTGCATACGATCCACCCCCCGTGGCGGATTCGCTGCACGTCAGGGCCGCACGGGTTCTGGAGGCCAACTGGACCGGCACGTCGACGGTGCCCTCGCGCAGCCTGTATCCGCACCAGTGGTCCTGGGACTCCGCGTTCATCGCGATCGGCCTCAGGCACCTCTCACCCCTGCGGGCCCAGACGGAGCTGGAGACGCTGCTGGACGCCCAGTGGGGTGACGGGCGCATCCCGCACATCGTGTTCAACCCCTCCGTGCCGCTCGACGCCTACTTCCCGAGCCCCGACTTCTGGCGTTCCTCGACCGCGGGGCGCGCTGCGGGCGCCCCGCGCACCGTACAGACCTCCGGCATCGTGCAACCACCGGTGCACGCGCTGGCGGCCTGGCTGGTGCACCGCGCCGACCCCGGGCTGTCCCGGGCGCGCGGCTTCCTCACCCGGGTGTATCCCCGCCTGGCCGCCTGGCACCGCTATCTGCTGCACCGGCGCGACCTCGGCGGAGGCGGCCTCGCGTCCGTCGTGCACCCCTGGGAACAGGGTATGGACAACAGCCCCTGCTGGGACGCCCCGCTCTCCCGCATCACCCCGGCCCCGGCCCGCTCCTTCCGCCGCGCCGACCTCGACCACGGGGCGGCCGAGGACCGGCCGACGGATCTGGACTACGGGCGGTATGTGCGGCTGGCGACGGAGTACCGGGACGCGGGGTACAGGGATGGGTTGGGCGGGGGATATGAGGCTGGGTTGGGCGGGGGATATGAGGATGGGTTGGGCGGGGGACATGAGGCTGGCGGCGCGGGCGACTTCGCCGTCGAGGACCCGGCGTTCAACGCCCTGCTCATCGCCTCCGAGCACGCGCTGGCCGGGATCGCGCGGGAGCTGGGGGCCACGGGCACGGCCCGGCACGCACGCGCCGAGCGCCTGACGGCGGCGCTGATCGAGCGGCTGTGGGACCCGGCGGAGGGGATGTTCTTCTGCCGCGACCTGGGCGACGCACACGACACACGCGACGCCCACGACGTACGCGAAGCAAGGGCCGGCGGCCCGACCGGAGAGCTGATCCCGGAGCGCAGTGTCTCCGGCCTGATCCCCCTCCTCCTCCCCACCCTCCCGCGCGACATCACCGCCACCCTGCTCCGCACGGCCCAGGGCCCGCACTTCGGCCTCGGTGACACGACCCGCCTCGCCCCGTCGTACGACCTCCTCGGCGAGGCCTTCGACCCGCACCGCTACTGGCGGGGCCCGGCCTGGTTCAACACGAGCTGGCTGCTGGAGCGCGGGCTGCGCACCCACGGCGAGCGGGAGCGTGCCGACGCCGTGCGCACGGCGGTGCTGGACCTTGCCGCCGCCTCCGACTTCGCCGAGTACGTCGACCCGTACACCGGCGAGGCCTGCGGAGCCACCGGCTTCGGCTGGACGGCCGCCCTCGCACTCGACCTGCTGCACAGCGAGACCGAAGCCACCGCGATCACGGGATTCAAGGGAGGTAACCGGGGATGACGGACCGCCATCATCTGCTCGTGTACGGGGGCACGTTCGCCGCCGTGGGAGACCGTGGGGACATCAGCGGCGTACGGGGCGTCGGCTCCCCGGAGGGGTTATTCGTACGCGACGCCCGGCACCTGAGCCGCTGGCAGCTCACCGTCGACGGGGCCGTGCCCGAGGCGCTCAGCCCGGTCGCCGACGGCGACACCGCCCGCTGCGTACTGGTCCCGCGCGGCGGCCGCAACGAACCGCCCGCCTACACGCTCTTCCGCGAACAGGCCGTCGGGGACGCCTCGTTCATCGAGTCGCTCCGTGTGACCAGCAACCGTCCGGTGCCGACGACGGTCCGCCTCGCCGTCACCGCCGACGCCGACTTCACCGACCAGTTCGAGCTCCGCTCCGACCACCGCACCTACGCAAAGACCGGCGCCACCCGCTCCCGCCAGGTCCTCGACCACGGCGTGGAGTTCACCTACCAGCGCGGCGAATGGCGGTCGATCACGACCGTGACGGCCGACCCCGCCCCCGACGGCGTGGAGGAGACGGGCACCGGCGCCCGCCGCCTCGTCTGGACCCTGGACCTGGAGCCCCACGGCACGGCGGAACTGACCCTCCGGGTGATGGCCCGCCCGCACGGCGACAAACGGGCCCTGCGCGTCCCAGCTTCCCCCGCCGCCCTGACCGAACAGCTCCTCTCCCTGGAGGGCGAGTTCGTGGAGGGCGTGGCCTTCCCGACCGGCTGGCCGGAGCTGGCCGCCGCCTGCGCCCGGGGCCTGGCCGACCTGGCCTCGCTCGAGGTCCCGGCGACGGGCCCGGAGGGCGAGGAGCTCCGCGTCCCGGCCGCCGGCGCCCCCTGGTTCCTGACCCTCCTGGGCCGCGACGCCCTTCTCACCTCCCTCTTCGCCCTCCCCTACCGCCCCCAGCCGGCCGCCGCCACCCTCTGCGCGCTGGCCGCGACCCAGGCGACACGGACGGACCCCGAGTCGGTGGCCCAGCCCGGCAAGATCGTGCACGAGGTACGGCACGGCGAGCTGGCGCACTTCGGGCAGGTGCCGTACGGCCGTTACTACGGCTCGGTGGACGCGACGCCGCTGTTCCTGATCCTGCTGGGCGCGTACGTCGAGCAGACCGGCGACACGACCCTCGCGCGGCGCCTGGAGCCCTACGCCCGCGCGGCGATCGGCTGGATGCTGGACCACGGCGGCCTGACCTCCCGCGGCTACCTGGTCTACCGCGCCGACCAGGGCGGCCTCGCCAACCAGAACTGGAAGGACTCCCCCGGCGCCATCTGCTCGGCCGACGGCACCCGCCCCGCGGGACCGGTGATGGCGGCGGGCGCGCAGGGCTACGCGTACGACGCCCTGCGCCGCACGGCATGGCTGTCCCGCACTGCGTGGCAGGACGAGACCTACGCGGCCCTCCTGGAACAGGCGGCCGGCGATCTCCGGGACCGATTCCAGCGGGACTTCTGGATGCCGGAGCACTCCTTCCCCGCCCTGGCACTGGACGGCGCGGGCAACCAGGTGAACGCACTCGCGTCGGACGCGGGGCATCTGCTCTGGTCGGGCCTGCTGGACAAGGAGTACGGCGAACTGGTGGGCCGCCGCCTGCTGGAACCCGACTTCTTCTCGGGCTGGGGCGTCCGCACCCTCGCCGCCGGCCAGCCGGCGTTCCACCCCCTCTCCTACCACCGGGGCTCGGTCTGGCCGCACGACAACGCCCTGATCACCCTGGGCCTGGCCCGCTACGGCCTCCACGACGAGGCCCGCACGGTCGCCCACGCCCTGGTCGACGCGGCGACGACCACCGGCCACCGCCTGCCGGAGGTCATCGCGGGCTACGGCCGCGACACCCACGCGGAACCGGTGCCGTACCCGCACGCATGCGTCCGCGAATCCCGCTCGGCGGCGGCCCCGCTGGCACTCTTGACGGCGGTGGGAGGGGCGTAGGAGGGGGTGCGACGGGCCTGTTGGCCTGGCGTTTGCCGAGCGTTTGCCGAGCGCTGGGGCACCGGGGCTGAACACCGGCTGGGGGCCGGCCGTACGGGATGACGGCGGGCCCCCAGCCTCCCCAGCGAGGCCCGCCACACCACTCCACCAGGGGCCTCGCACGGAAGGACCTTCGGGTGCCCGTCTTCACGCGCCTACGTCAACTGCCCGGTAAGAAGGACGACTTGCCCGTCGAGGACGCCGTCGCCGAGGACACACCCGCAGCCGCCGACGGCGAGGAAGCCCCACAGGGGCCGGTCGCACCCGACGACGATGCCCGCACGGATGGTGCGGATGGGAACGACTCGGCCGAAGGCGAGGCCGAGGCCGAGGGCGACCAACCGCCGACCACCACCCCCCGCACTTGGCGCACCACATACCTCCCGTGGACGATCACCGCCCTCGCCGCCGCCCTCATCCACATCTGCCTGCAGATGCCGAACACCCTCGGCAACCTCAAGGCGACGGAGTTCATACGCCTCCCCGCCGAGGCCATCATCGGCGCCGCCGTACTCCTCACCCTCCCCCGCCGCCCCCGCCTGATCGTCGCGGCGACGGCCGGCGCCGCCCTGGGCGCCCTGACCGCCCTGAACATCCTCGACCTCGGCTACAACGAGTTCCTGGGCCGGCACTTCAACATCGTCCTCGACTGGGAACTCCTCGACGACGCCCAGTCGTACCTGAAGGACTCCCTGGGCGGCACGACCACCACGCTCCTCACGATCGGCGTGATCCTCCTCGTCGTCCTGCTCGTGGCCACCGTCGCCCTGGCCACCGTCCGCGTCGCCAACGCCCTGGCCCGCCACAAGGCGGACGCGTCCAGGGGCGCCCTCGTCGCCGGCACCGTCTGGATCACCTGCACGGCGTTCGGCCTCCAGGTCGCCGGCGTGCCGATCGCCGCGGACCACACCGCCGGCGTCCTCAAGGTCCACGCACGCCGGGCGATGGACACCCTCCGCGACGAGGCCCGGTTCGCGAAGGACGCGAAGGCCGACACCTTCGGCAACACACCGCCCGACCAGCTCGTCCCGGACCTGCGCGGCAAGGACGTCATCTTCACGTTCATCGAGAGCTACGGCCGCAGCGCGCTGGAGGACCCGGAGATCGCCCCCGGAGTCACCGACACCCTCGACACCAGCACCAAGGCCCTGGCCGACGCCGGCTTCCACGCCAAGAGCGGCTGGCTGACGTCGGCGACGTACGGCGGCAGCAGCTGGCTCGGCCACTCCACCACGCTCTCCGGCCTGTGGATCGACAACCAGCAGCGCTATCGCACCGTCATGGCCAGCGACCGCCTCAGCCTCACCAAGGTCTTCCAGAAGACCGGCGAGTGGGACACGGTCGGCGTGATGCCCGGCGTGCAGAAGGCCTGGCCGGAACAGCGGTACTACGGCCTCGACAAGGTCTACAACGCCTTCCGACTCGGCTACAAGGGGCCGAAGTTCAGCTGGTCGACGATGCCGGACCAGTACGCCCTCGAAGCCTTCCAGCGCCAGGTCCACGGCAAGAAGCGCGACAAGCCCCTGATGTCGGAGATCATCCTGACCTCCAGCCACCAGCCCTGGGCTCCCCTCCCCAAGATGGTCGACTGGGACGACCTGGGCGACGGCTCGGTCTTCACGCCCATCCAGCAGTCGGGCACGAAGCCGGCGGACATCATCTCCGACTCCTCCCGCTCCAAGCAGGAGTACGGCAAGTCGATCTCGTACTCCGTCACCAGCCTCACCCAGTGGCTGGAGCGCTACGGCACCGTCGACACCGTCCTCGTCTTCCTCGGCGACCACCAGCCGATGTCCCGGGTCAGCGGCACGAAGGCCAGCAGGGACGTCCCGATCTCGATCGTCGCCAAGGACCCCGAGATGCTGGACAAGATCGCCGACTGGAACTGGACGGACGGCCTCCAGCCGGGCCCCCAGACCCCGGTCTGGAAGATGAGCTCCTTCCGAGACCGCTTCCTGACGGCGTACGGCTCGACCCCCAGCCCGTCGAGGTAGCCCAGAGCCGCCCCCGCCGCCCCTACCCGTCCCATCCCTGGGGGCTGCCACCCCCAGACCCCCGCTTCGGCCCGAAGGGCCTCGTCCTCAAACGCCGGACAGGCTGAAATGCCTGGGCCGGCATCGAGAGGTGGTCGCGTACCCCCACGGACGGGCAGTCGCCCGCGGCGGGAGGCCGATACGGCTGTGATGGGCGTACCCCCGCGGCGCCGCAGCCGCGTACGGCGGGAAGGGGACGCGTCGGGGGGTGTCCGCCCGCAGTGGCCGGCGTCAACACGCGGCACCTCCCGGCCTAAGTCCAACCGCCGGTCCGAGGACGGACACCCCCCGACGCGGCCCCGACCCACCCACCGCCCCGCAGGCGCTACGCGCACCCCCACCAAACCCGCACAGGCCGCCGCAGGCACAGACGCGCACCCCCACCAAGGCGGCACAGGCCGCCGCAGGCACAGACGCGCACCCCCACTCAACCGCCGGAGGTATCCAGCTCCGCGTCCTCGCCCACACCCGCACAGTCATACGGATCCTTCAGCCACCCGTCCGGCAGCACCACCCGGTTGTTACCGGACGTACGCCCCCGGGGCCCGTCGGCGCCCACCGGCCACGGCTGGTCGAGGTCCAACTCGTCCAGCCCGCCCCGCAGTTCCTCCAGCGACGACGTGATCGCCAGCCGCTTGCGCATCTCGGAGCCGACCGCGAAGCCCTTCAGGTACCACGCCACATGCTTGCGGAAGTCGATGACCCCCCGCGCCTCGTCCCCGATCCACTCACCGAGCAGCTCGGCATGGCGCACCATGACGTCGGCGACCTCCCGCAGCGAAGGACGCGCGATGGCGTCCTCCCGCCCCTCGAAGGCAGCCACCAGATCCGAGAACAACCAAGGCCGCCCCAGACACCCCCGCCCGACCACAACCCCGTCGCACCCGGTCTCCCGCACCATCCGCACGGCGTCCTCGGCCGACCAGATGTCACCGTTCCCGAGCACGGGAATCTCCGGCACATGCTCCTTGAGCCGCGCGATGGCGTCCCAGTCGGCCGTACCGCCGTAGTGCTGGGCGGCCGTACGGCCGTGCAGCGCGATGGCCGTCACGCCCTCCTCCACCGCGATCCGCCCGGCGTCGAGGTAGGTGATGTGATCGTCGTCGATGCCCTTGCGCATCTTCATCGTGACCGGCAGGTCCCCCGCCCCGCTGACCGCCTCCCGCAGAATCGCCCGCAGCAGATTCCGCTTGAACGGCAGCGCCGACCCCCCACCCTTGCGGGTCACCTTCGGCACCGGGCACCCGAAGTTCAGGTCGATGTGGTCGGCCAGCCCCTCCTCCGCGATCATGCGGACTGCTTTGCCGACGGTGGCCGGGTCGACGCCGTACAGCTGGATCGAGCGCGGCTTCTCGGTCGCGTCGAAGTGGATCAGCTGCATGGTCTTCTCGTTGCGCTCGACCAGCGCCCGAGTCGTGATCATCTCGCTGACGAACAGCCCCTTGCCGCCACTGAACTCCCTGCACAGCGTGCGGAAGGGCGCGTTCGTGATCCCCGCCATGGGGGCCAGGACGACGGGCGGCTGGACGACATGCGGGCCGATCCGCAGCGGCGAAACGGTGGGCGAGACGGTCGTGGGCATCCACCCATTCTCACGTACCGGACGGACTGCCGCGAAATTCATTAGTTAGGCGTACTATTCAAGAATGCCGGAGCTCAGCCCTCGCCGCCGCCTGCTGGTCCTCGCGATCTGCTGCATGAGCCTGCTGATCGTCAGCCTCGACAACACCGTGCTCAACGTCGCCCTGCCCGCCCTCCAGCGCGACCTCGACGCGAGCACGTCGGGCCTGCAGTGGACCATCGACGCGTACACCCTCGTCCTCGCCTCGCTGCTGATGCTGGCCGGCTCCACCGCGGACCGTATCGGCCGCAAGCGCGTCTTCATGGCGGGCCTGGTCGTCTTCACCATCGGCTCGGCCCTGTGCTCCCTCGCACCGAACCTCGACGCCCTGATCGCGTTCCGGATGGTGCAGGCGGTGGGCGGCTCGATGCTCAACCCGGTCGCGATGTCGATCATCACCAACACCTTCACGGACCCGCGGGAGCGGGCCCGGGCGATCGGCGTGTGGGGCGCAGTCGTCGGCATCTCCATGGCCGCGGGCCCGCTGGTCGGCGGACTGCTGGTGGAGTCGGTCGGCTGGCGGTCGATCTTCTGGGTCAACCTCCCGGTGGGCCTCGCCGCCCTCCTCCTCACCCTCCGCTACGTCCCCGAGTCCCGCGCCGCGAAGCCACGCCGCCCCGACCCGATCGGACAGGTGCTGGTCATCGCCCTGTTCGGCTCACTGACGTACGCGATCATCGAGGCACCCACCGCGCCGGCCACCGAGCTCCTCCTCTTCGGCGGCATCGCCCTGACCGCACTGACCGCCCTCCTCGTCTACGAGCCCCGCCGCGCCGAGCCCCTCATCGACCTGCGGTTCTTCCGCTCGGCACCGTTCAGCGGAGCCACCGTGATCGCGATCAGCGCGTTCGCCGCGCTCGGCGGCTTCCTGTTCCTGTCGACGCTGTACCTGCAGAACGTACGCGGGCTTGACGCACTGCACGCGGGCCTGTGGATGCTGCCGATGGCCGCGCTGTGCTTCGTCTGCGCGCCGCTCGCGGGACGGGTGGTCGGCAACCGGGGGCCTCGGCTGCCGCTGCTGATCGCGGGAGTGGCGATGACGACGTCGGGGGTGCTGTTCGCGGCCTTCGAGGCGGAGACCGGGAACACGACGCTGGTCCTCGGATACGTCCTGTTCGGGCTCGGCTTCGGCTTCGTCAACGCGCCGATCACCAACACGGCGGTGTCCGGCATGCCGCGCGCGCAGGCGGGAGTCGCGGCCGCCGTCGCCTCCACCAGCCGCCAGCTGGGACAGACGCTGGGCGTGGCCGTCGTCGGCGCGGTGCTGGCCTCGGGCGTGGGGGCGTCGTCGTACCGGGACGCGTTCGTCACCGCCGCCCGCCCGGCGTGGTGGATCGTCGCCGCGTGCGGGCTGGCGGTGCTGGTCGTGGGGCTGGTGACCAGCGGGGCGTGGGCGCGAAGGACGGCTGAGCGGACGGCCGAGCGGCTGGAGTCGGCCGAGGTGCGTGAGGCGTCGAGGGTCGGCGCGTAGGGCCTGGTCGCCCTGGTCCCCAGGGGCTGTCCGGCGGATCAGCTCGGCGTCGCGGGGTCCGGCACGCACATCCGACCCCGCTCGGGTCGGCCGAGAGGCACCGATCGCTGCAGCCGATCCGATCCGCCGGACAAGCCCCTAGTCGTCCTCGTCCTCGAAACTCCATCGCACGTCGACCTGTGCGGCGGGGGCAACCTCACGCACGGTGTTCTGAGACTCCTGCTCGATCTTGTCGGCCCACGCGCCGAAGCGGGTCACGATGATCGGGTACTCGCTCCACGCGGAGACCTGCCCCGGCGCCTCCACTCCCACCGTCATGTCTCCGTCGAGATCGTGCTCGGTGAGGAACGCGGTCAGCGCCTCGGCGACGTGCGCCGTCTCCTCGCCCGGCCGCAAACCGGAGACATCGATACTGAGGCCAACAGACATAGACATGCGCCCAAGCTATCGCCCACCACTGACAACCCGGCGGCAGGGCCATCGAGGCCGTCGCATCAGGGCATCTCCCTCGCCAGCGCGGTTTCGTGAAGGCGCCTCAGCTTCTCCCCCGACTCCTCGTCCGCCGGGACGTACGTCACCATCCGCGGCCCCACCTGCGGACTCAGCCACATATCCGTGTGGTCGACCACGACGCGCCCCACCTGCCGGTTGAGGAACTCCTTCCGCTTGCTGCGGTGTGCCACCACCTCATGGCGGTCCCACTCCTCGCGGAACTCCGGCGACTCCGCGCGCAGCCGCTTCAGCAGCATCTTCCAGGCGGGCTCGGCGAGATGACCGGCCATCGCGGCCCGGAAGCGGGCGGCCATCAGACGCTGGGTCTCCTCCAGGTGCACGATCGACGAGCGCCACTCGTCGTGCGTGTACGACAGGACCATGCAGTTGCGGTCCTCGGGCGGCACCGCGTCCAGGTCGCACAGCAGCAGCCCGTAGGTGCGGTTGTAGGCGAGGATGTCGTACCGGCTGTTCTGCAGGCAGGCCGGGTACGGCTCCAGTTGCTCCAGTACCGCCCGCAGGGCAGGGGTGACCGAGGAGCAGGTCGTCGCCGGTGTCGGGTCGACCGCGCCGGCGAGCTGGAAGAGGTGGGTCCGCTCGCTGGGGTCCAGCATCAGCGTGCGGGCGAGCGCGTCGAGGACCTGGACGGAGACCTGGATGTCGCGGGCCTGTTCCAGCCAGGTGTACCAGGTGACGCCGACCGCCGAGAGCTGGGCGACCTCCTCGCGGCGCAGGCCGGGCGTACGGCGTCGGCGGCCGCGGGGCAGGCCGACCTGCTCGGGGGAGATGTGCTCGCGGCGGTGGCGCAGGAACGCGGCGAGTTCGTGGCGCCGGATCGCGGAGGCGGCCGTAGCGGGCGGGGCTTCGGGCGGTGTCCGCGTCCACGTCTGCTCGGCCATGCTCGTCATGCCTCCAGCCTGCCCCTGCCCGGACCCTGTTTCCAGGTGGTTCTTCTACCAGGATAAGAACACTCTGGTACCACTCTGCGAACCGCCGCAGTCTCGTAACCGTGACCGAAACCATCACCGCGCACAAGGCCCGGACGACCGCGGCACCACCCACGCTCGGCGCCCTCGGCCTCTTCACCGTGCTGCTCGCGGCGGCACTCCCCCTCATCGACTTCTTCATCGTCAACGTCGCCCTGCCGACGATCGGCCACGACCTCGCGGCGAGCGAGACCATGCTCGAACTCGTCGTCGCCGGCTACGGGTTGGCATACGCCGTCCTCCTCGTCCTCGGCGGACGGCTCGGCGACCTGTTCGGCCGGCGCCGGCTCTTCCTGGGCGGCATGGCGGCCTTCGGGCTGACCTCGCTGGCGTGCGGGCTCGCCCCCAGCGCGTGGGCGCTCGTCGCGGCGCGGGTCGCGCAGGGCGCGGCGTCGGCGGCGATGCTGCCGCAGGTGCTCGCCACGATCCAGGCGGCGACCAGCGGGCAGCGCCGCGCCAAGGCCATGGGGCTGTACGGCGCCACGGCCGGGCTGTCCATGGTCGCCGGGCAGATCCTCGGCGGCGTCCTGGTCGCGGCGACACCTTTGTCTTTTCTTTTCGGCGCGGGCACCGGCTGGCGCTCGGTGTTCCTGGTGAACGTCCCGGTCGTCCTCGTCGGCCTCTTCCTGGCCGCCCGCACGGTCCCGGAGACCCGCTCACAGCACCCGGAACCGGTGGACGGACCCGGCACGGTCCTGCTCGCCGCCGCCCTCCTCACGCTCCTGGCCCCGCTCACCGAGGGCCGGGCGGCGGGCTGGCCGCTGTGGACGTGGCTGTCGCTGGCGGCGTTCCCGTTCGTGGCGGCGGCGTTCTACGCGGTGGAGCGCAGGGCGGACCGTCAGGGCCGTACGCCTCTGGTGCCGCCGAGCCTGTTCGCCCTGACGTCCCTGCGGCGCGGTCTGGCGTTGATCGTGCCGTTCTCGATCGGCTTCAGCGGCTTCATGTTCGTGATCGCGGTGGCGCTGCAGCAGGGCGCGGGGCGCGGCCCGGTCGCGGCGGGACTGGCCCTCGTCCCCATGGCGGTGGTGTTCTTCTTCGTCTCCCTGGCCGGCCCTCGGCTGGTGGCCCGCTACGGCACCCGCGTCGTGACCGCCGGTGCGGCGATCCAGGGGGTGGGCGTGGCCCTGATGGCACTGGCCACCTGGTACTCCTGGCCGGACCTCGGCCTCGTCGAGCTGCTCCCCGGGGCCGCCGTCGCGGGCGCGGGCCAGGCACTCCAACTCCCCGTCGTCTTCCGGATCGTGCTCTCCGAGGTGCCGGCGGCGCGGGCGGGCGTGGGCAGCGGGGTGATGATCACGACCCAGCAGTCGTCCCTGGCCCTGGGCGTGGCGACGCTGGGCACGCTCTTCCTCTCCCTGGTCCCCGGGCTGGGCATGCGCGACGCCCTGGTGACCACGCTCCTGGTCCAGTTGGCCGGAGTGGCGCTGACGGGGCTGCTCAGCCTGCGTCTGCCGCGCACGATCGGCTGACGGACCTGTGCTCGTCCGGCGGACATGTGAGGGTGTGGCCACAGGTTGGTCAACTCGCGAGGGAAGTGTCCCTGTTGATGTTGGTCTTGCTGCACACTCCTTGCTGCGCACGGCCGATCGGGGCCGCGCACGCGTACTCGATGTCCTCGGACGCTGGAGGCGTCATGCTGGAGATCAACACGAGCAAGGTGAGCCGCTGGGACCAACACGGACGGGAGCACGTCGTACAAGTACTGCGCAGGGGCGCGCAACGCACGGTCAGGTGCGACACGTGCGGTTGGCGCAAGGGCGCGCAGTTCCTGCCGTGGCTGAAGGCGGAGGAGCATCTGGCGGAGGCCCACCAGGCGACGGTGGACCCGACGGAGGCGCAGTCGGACCGATGACGCGCATCCGTCGGTACCGCCCCGAGGACCGCGAGGCCGTCGAGGACATCTGCGTCCGCACGGCCCACGAGGGCGGCGACAGCCGGCCGCACTACCAGGACCCCGGCATCTTCCCGACGACGTTCGCGCTGCCGTACGCCACGCTGGAACCGGACCTCGCCTTCGTCCTGGACGACGGAGCGGACCGAGCGGTCGGCTACGTCCTCGGCGTCGCGGACACCCCCCGCTTCGTCGAGGCCTTCCGCACCAAGTGGCTCCCCCTGGCGGCCCACCGCTACCCCGAGCCGCCCGACCCGCCGAGCACACCGGACGAGGAGATGATCCACCTCCTCCACCACCCGGAACGCATGCTCGTCCCCGAGGTGACCGCCTACCCGGCCCACCTCCACATCGACCTGCTGCCCGCCTGGCAGGGCCGGGGCCACGGCCGCGCCCTGATACGCAGGCTCCTGCGCGCCCTCCAGGACCAGGGCGTCCCGGCAGTCCACCTCTCCATGGTCACGGCCAACACCCCGGCGAGAGCCTTCTACGACCGCCTCGGCTTCCACGAGATCGACGTTCCGGACCCGGGCCCGGTCACGTACCTCGGCCGCACGACGAAGACCGAGGACCTGGACATCCCCTGACGGTTCAGCCCCTCAACCCCTCAGTCTCTGAGCCTCTCAGCCCTCAATCCTCGGTCCGGGCCCGCAGCCCTCGCACGAGCAGATCCATGACCGCCTCGAACTCCCCCTCCACGCCGGGCTGTTCCCACTCCTTGGCGTAGCCGGGGTCGTGGAAGCGGCCCGTGGCCTGGAAGAGGGCGCGGGCCGCGGTGGCCGGGTCCTGGACGGCGAAGACGCCCGCGTCGACGCCGGCGCGCACGATCTCGGTCAGCTGGCCGGTGAGTTCGGCGATGTGCGCGCCGACCACCTCGCCCTGATCGCCGACCAGCACCTGGTACGTGGCGAAGAGCTCGGGGTCGCCGCCCGCCTTCTGCCGCTTGGCGGCGAACAGGGCCGCGAACCACTCGCGCACCCGGGCCTCCGGGTCCCGCTCCGCGTCCGCGGCGATGTCGGCCAGCACCTGGGTCGTACGGTCCAGCCACCGCTTCGTCACCGCCCCCCGCAGCTCCGCCTTCGTCCGGAAGTGGCGGTAGACGCTGCCGTGGCTGACGCCGAGCGCGCGGGCCACGTCGACCACGGTGGCCTTGGCCGGCCCGTGGCGGCGCAGCACCTCCTCGGTCGCTTCGAGGATGCGCTCGGCGGTCAGGGTCTGGGAGGTCGGTGGGGCCATGGCCTAGACCGTACCCGGCACGATGGTCGGAGCCTGTGTCATGCCCCCGGCCGGATCAGCGGCGGCGTCTGCTGCGGGCGGCCGCAAGGCGCCGGAGTCGCCCTCGACGCGGGGGCAGGAGCCGCGTGGGCGGTTCGGCAACGCGGCTGGGGTCCCCCTCTGGGGGGAGTACGTGCCGGACGCCGTGCCCAGCCGGGGACATGACACAGGCGCTCAGTGCTCGGTGCCGAGGTGTGCCATCTGTGCGGCCGGGTAGCGCGTGCCGGCCGCCGCGTCCGCCGGCACGGCCTCCTCGATCGCCGTCAGGTCGGCCTCGTCCAGCGTCACGTCCAGCGCGCCCAGCGCCTCGGTGAGCCGCTCCCGGGTGCGGGCCCCGACCAGCGGCACGATGTCCTCGCCCCGGGAGAGCACCCAGGCGAAGGCGATCTGCGCGACGGAGACGCCCTTCTGCTCGGCGATCTTCCGCAGCGCCTCGACCAGATCCAGGTTGTGCTGGAGGTTCTCGCCCTGGAATCGGGGCGAGTGGGCGCGGAAGTCGGTCGCGGCGAACTGCCGGTCGCGGGCGATGTGGCCGGAGATCAGGCCGCGGGAGAGCACACCGTACGCCGTGATGCCGATGCCCAGCTCACGGGTGGTCGGCAGGATCTCCCGCTCGATGTCGCGGGTGATGATCGCGTACTCGATCTGCAGGTCGGCGATGGGCGCGGTGGCGGCGGCCCGCCGGATGTTGGCGGCACTGGCCTCGCTCAGGCCGATGTGGCGCACATAGCCCTTCTCGATCAGTTCCGCGATGGCCCCGACCGTCTCCTCGATCGGTACGTCCGGGTCGACCCGGGCGATCCGGTAGACGTCGATGTGGTCGACGCCGAGGCGCTGGAGGGAGTACGCGGCGAAGTTGCGGACCGCGACGGGACGGCCGTCGTACCCGCCGCCCCAGCCGCCGGCCGGGTCGCGCAGGGCGCCGAACTTCACGCTGGTCAGGGCACGTTCGCGCAGGCCCGCCGGGGCAGTGCGCAGGGCCTCGCCGATCAGCATCTCGTTGTGGCCCATGGCGTAGAAGTCGCCGGTGTCGAGCAGGGTCATGCCGGCGTCGAGGGCTGCGTGAACGGTCGCGATCGACTCCGTTCGGTCCGCGTCGCCGTACACCGGGGACATGCCCATGCAGCCGAGGCCGAGGGCGGAGACCTTGGGGCCGGTGGTTCCGAGCTTTCGGGTTCGCATCGTCATGACATCCACCCTGCCCTAACAGCTGACAGATTTCAATATCTGTCATTCCATACTCGACCTCACCCTCCCGCGGCACACCAAGGGCCCAAAATGGTCCAGACCTATTGACGAAAGGTCTGGACCACGAGCACTGTCATGCCTACGTCGTACCAACGACGCCTCACCGCACCCCCACCGGGAGGATCCGCATGCTCCGCCGCGCTCTGCGCCTGCTCGCCGCCGGCCTGACGACGGCCGTACTGGCCCCCCTCGCGATCGCCACCGCCCCAGCCGCCGAAGCCGCCTCCGCCACCGCGGACACCTGCGCGGTCAAGTCGAAGCCCGCCGGCAAGGTCTTGCAGGGCTACTGGGAGAACTGGGACGGCGCCGCCAACGGGGTCCACCCGCCCTTCGGCTGGACCCCGATCACCGACTCCCGCATCCCCTCCCACGGCTACAACGTGATCAACGCGGCGTTCCCGGTCATCCGCTCCGACGGCACCGCGCTCTGGGAGGACGGCATGGACACGGGCGTGAAGGTGGCGACTCCGGCGGAGATGTGCGCGGCGAAGGCGGCCGGCCGGACGATCCTGCTCTCGATCGGCGGCGCGACGGCCGGCATCGACCTCAGCTCGACCGCCGTGGCGGACCGGTTCGTCGCGACGATCGTCCCGATCCTGAAGAAGTACAACTTCGACGGCATCGACATAGACATCGAGACGGGCCTGGTCGGCAGCGGGAACATCTCCCAACTCTCCACGTCCCAGGCCAACTTGATCCGCATCATCGACGGGGTACTGGCGCAGATGCCGTCGAACTTCGGCCTGACGATGGCTCCGGAGACGGCGTACGTCACCGGCGGCAGCGTCGTCTACGGCTCCATCTGGGGCGCGTATCTCCCCGTCATCAAGAAGTACGCCGACAACGGCCGCCTGTGGTGGCTGAACATGCAGTACTACAACGGCAGCATGTACGGCTGCTCCGGCGACTCCTACTCCGCCGGCACCGTCGAGGGCTTCGTCGCGCAGACGGACTGCCTCGACAAGGGCCTCGTCATTCAAGGTACGACGATCAGGGTCCCGTACGACAAGCAGGTCCCGGGCCTGCCCGCCCAGCCGGGCGCGGGCGGCGGCCACATGTCCCCGTCCCTCGTCGCCCAGGCCTGGCGGCACTACGGCACCGCGCTCAAGGGCCTGATGACCTGGTCGATCAACTGGGACGGCTCGAAGAACTGGACGTTCGGCGACAACGTGAAGGCGCTGCAGGGACGTTGAGCCCCGAGCCGGCGGGAGGCCCTGGCCCGGCTCGTGCTCAGCCAGGCCGCGGCCGACCTCGCCCGGGGGGCGGGCACGTTGGTGGTCACCCGCAACGACGCCGACACCGGCCCCGGCGGCCGGGTGAGCGAGGCCCGGCAGCTGGTGGAGCACGCCGAAGAGCTGGTGGTGCGGGCGGTCGTGTTCGAGCGTGAGCGGGGCGCCTCGTGGGCGGACATCGCCCACTACCTCGACGTGACCCCGCAGGCGGCCGAGGCCCGTTACGCACCCGAACTCGCGCGCTGGCGCGAGGCGTTGGCGGACCCATTCCCGTTGGACGAGGCCCGCGGCAGGTACGTCCGACGCCTGCCTCCCGCCGCGCACGCCCCGGACGTCACCCGTCGCGAGCTCGATCTCTGGGCTCACTTCCACGTCACCATCAGGGACCTGTACGCGGTCGGGGCCGGGCTGCGCATGACCGACCCGGCGCGGCGGGAGACGTACCCGGAGACCGAGCCGGACGAGATGACCGGCGCCGTCTGCGAGGAGTCCCGCCTCCGCCCCTTCGTCGAACTCCTCGCCGACTACGTCAACCACGCCTTCGACGACACCGACTGGGAGACGATCGAGATCGGCCTCGATCCGACCGACAACGAGGACCCGGACGCCTGGTACTCCTACCCGCTGACCGGCCCCGCCCACTCCCTGGAGATCCGCGTCGCGCGGGACGTCGAAGACGGTGACATGGTCTCGGTGGCCGTCAAGGGCGCCACCGCGGCCGACCTGCGCCTGCGCATCGACACCCTCTTCGCCGCCTTCGCCCGCTGATCACGTCCACGCGAGCTTGGCCCCCAGCGCCACGAACGCTCCCGCGAAGGTCCGCCGCAGCCACGCCATCACCCGGGGCCGGGAGATGACGTGATCGCGCACGGAGGCGGCGAGCACCCCGTACGCCGCGAAGACCGCGAACGTCATCGCCATGAACACCGCGCTCAGCGCCAGCATGCGCGGCAGGGCGTTCGCCGCGCCCGGGTCCACGAACTGCGGGAGAAAGGCGAGGAAGAACATCGTCAGCTTCGGATTGAGGATGTTGATCAGCACTCCCCGCACGATCACCCGCCCCGAGGAGAGCGGCGCGGCGCCCTCGTCCACCGCGATGGCGTCCTTGTCCCTGAGCATGGCCCAAGCCATGTACAGCAGATAGGCGACCCCGGCGTACTTGAGGATCTGGAACGCGGTCGCACTCGCGTGCAGCAGCGCGGCCAGTCCGGTGATGGTGGCCAGCATGTGCGGCACGATCCCGAGCGTGCAGGCGAAGGCGGCGACGACGCTTGCGCGGCGGCCGCGGGAGAGGCCTGCGGCGAGGGTGTAGACGACGCCGGTGCCGGGGGTGGCCACGACGACGAGGGTCGTGAGGAGAAAGGCGAGACTCATGCCGCCACCCTTGTGCCGCCGCACACGGGGATACAGGGCCAATCGACGGCCGGGCTGCTGGACCAATCGGAGGGCCGGGCGGCCCGTCCGAACCGTCCGACTCCGTTGGACACCCTCCCCCACCCCTCGGAGAATGGGATTTGTCGGCGAGCAGTCACTTCGGCGGCGCCTGCCGTCGGCCGCCCGGTGCTCATGCGCCGCCCGCGGGAGGCTGCCGTGATCGTTCGTATCGCCACCTTCAACGCGCAGAACCTCTTCCGCCGTCCCAAGGCGTTCAACCTGGCGGACGCGACGCAGCGGAACGAGGTCCTCGCCGATTTCAGCACGCTGGTCTCGCTGCTGAACCTGACGACCTACGACGCGCAGGACAAGGCACGGATCTCCGCGCTGGTGAAGAAGCACCGCGCCAACGCCTGGAACCCGGAGGACCCCCCGCCGATCTACATCAATGAGACCCGCCCGGGAAAGAAGTCCAGCCTGTTCAAGGAGCCGGGGTCCACGGAGATCAAGGCCACGGGCCGTGGCACATGGGCCGGCTGGGCCGAACTCGTACGGGAGGAACTCGACACGGAGGCGGTGCGGAACACCGGCCGGGTGGTCGACGCGGTCGATGCCGACATCCTGGTCGTGGTGGAGGTCGAGGACCGGCTGACCCTGGACCGCTTCAACCAGCAGATCCTGGCCGGCGTACTCGGCAAGCGGCCATACCCCTTCAACATGCTGATCGACGGCAACGACAGCCGCGGCATCGACATCGGGATCCTCAGCCGCCACCCCATCACCTCCGTCCGGTCCCATCTCTTCGACCCCGACCCGGACCGTCCCGGCGAGCCGTTGTTCAGCCGTGACTGCCCCGAGTTCGAGATCGAGCTGAACGGGGCGCCTCTGATCGTTCTCGGCAACCACCTCAAGAGCAAGTTCATGGACGACCCGGCCCTGCGCCTGGCCCAGGCCAAGCGGGTCGCGGAGATCTACGAGGCCGCCCGGGAGCGCACGCCGCACGTCGTGGTCGCCGGAGACCTCAACGACGACCTGAAGAGCGAGCCCCTCGAGGTTCTCCTGGACACCGGCCTGCAGGACGTGATGACCCACTCCTCCTACCGGGGAGGCCCCGGCACACACGGCCAGTGCGACGAGCCGAGCGACAAACTCGACTACCTGCTGCTCCCGCCACCGCTGCGGCACCGGGTGCAGCACGTCGCCCTGGAGAAGCGCGGAATCTACTGGGAGCCGCCGCTCCCGGACACCAAGCGCTTCGAGGAAGTGACGTCAAAGATCAACGCGGCTTCGGACCATGCCGCGCTCTACGTCGATCTGGACTTCTGAAGGCCGGTTCCGCATGCCTGCGAGATCGCCGCCGCGGTAGCCGCAGCGCCGGTCACGCTCGGGGTGTCGTCACTCCTGGGTCTGGCGGGCATCCAGGCCCGCCGTATCGCGGTGAAACGCATCCGTCCGGCGCCTCCACCTGTGGCACATGCTCAGCGGGCGAATGGCGGTACTGCCCGCACCCCAAGGCATCCACAGCCTCGCCCTCACCGACGACGCCCGTCTCCTGTCGGCCGGACGCGGCGGGATCCGGCACTTCCGGCTCGACCTCGCCGCCCTGTGGGCAAGAGCGGAGCGCTGACCGACCCGGACGGGCCCCGGCGGCGTCGACACCCACCGGGAGCCCGAACCACCCCCCTCACCCCTGCCGCAACGGCACCGCCAAATCCACCACCTGCCGCCCCTGCGGGAAGGCCCCGGTCGAAGTCGCCCTACCCGTAAGCAGGTTGACCCGGAAGACCCGCGACCCGGTAACCGCATAACCGGTGTTGGTGCCCGAGTTCGCCGAGCTGTAGATGTCGAAGCCCGAGTCGCGCGGTACGTCCACGCCCGTCTTGCCGGTCGGGGCGAGGTTGCCCGCGTTGGCCGGGGACTGGACCGACACCTGGTCCTGGGTCGTGTCGAGGTCGAACAGGGTCGTGGCCGTCGTCGCGTCGAGGTCGTTGTTCGTGTACGCCGCGCCGGTCACGCCCGTCGCCGTCGCGCCGGTCGTCGCGGGCGGCACCGGCGGGTTGGTGAGGGTGCCGTCGACGGCCGTGGTGCCCGCGGCGGGGGCGCCCGCCGGGTCGTCGATGTTGTGGCGGAGGTTCTGGCCGGTGTCGCTGATGACGCGCAGCCGGTTCGCGGCCGGGTTGAAGTCGACGCCGAAGCTGGTGCCCTGGAGGGCGACGCTCAGCTGAGAGACCTTCGTGGCCTTGGCGCCGATCTCGCGGATCGTGTAGACGCCGCCCTTGTCGCCGACGCCGTACAGCGTGTTGTTCTGCACCCGGAAGTCGATGCCGACGAGCCTGCTGTCGCCCTGGAGGCCGTTCACCTTGCCGAGCGGGAGGACGACGCCGGGCCGGTCGACGCGGAAGCGGACGAGACGCTGGTCGCCGGTCAGCCCGACGGCGACGAGCCGGTCAGCGGACGCCTGGGCCCGCCCGGCCGCGGTGCCGGACTGGGTCGAGAGCGCCGGAGAGGACCCGCTGTTGTCCTTCGCGGCGACAAAACCGATGGTGCCGACGGCCAGGGCCAGCGTGGTCACGCCGATGACTGCTTGCTTGCGCATGATGCCCCCGTAAGAGACGCGTGGCCCCCTGCGGGCCGCGCATGCCTCCCCTTCGGAGCCGTATGCGCCCTGGATGGGCAAAACCCCGGTTTCGTTACGTCTGTTACGTCCGTAACGAAACCGGGGTCTTCAGCAGAGTCAGGCGCCGACCAGCCGGCCCGCCAGGTAGCCCTCGATCTGGTCCAGCGACACGCGCTCCTGCTTCATCGAGTCACGCTCACGGACCGTCACCGCGTTGTCGTCCAGCGTGTCGAAGTCGACCGTCACGCAGTACGGCGTACCGATCTCGTCCTGGCGGCGGTAGCGGCGGCCGATCGCGCCTGCGTCGTCGAACTCGATGTTCCAGTTCTGGCGGAGCGCCTGCGCGAGGCCCTTGGCCTTCGGGGACAGCTCGGGGTTGCGGGAGAGCGGGAGCACCGCGACCTTCACCGGGGCCAGGCGGTGGTCGAGACGCAGCACCGTGCGCTTCTCCATCTTGCCCTTGGCGTTCGGCGCCTCGTCCTCGACGTAGGCGTCGAGCAGGAACGCCAGCATCGCGCGGCCGACACCGGCCGCCGGCTCGATGACGTACGGCGTCCAGCGCTCGCCGGCCTCCTGGTCGAAGTAGGAGAGGTCCTGGCCGGAGGCCTTGGAGTGAGCGCCGAGGTCGTAGTCGGTGCGGTTGGCGACGCCCTCAAGCTCGCCCCACTCGTTGCCGCCGAACTGGAAGCGGTACTCGATGTCAGCGGTGCGCTTGGAGTAGTGGGAGAGCTTCTCCTTCGGGTGCTCGTACCACCGCATGTTCTCCTCGCGCAGGCCCAGGCCGGTGTACCAGTTCCAGCGCTGCTCCATCCAGTACTCCTGCCACTTCTCGTCCTCGCCCGGCTTGACGAAGAACTCCATCTCCATCTGCTCGAACTCGCGGGTGCGGAAGATGAAGTTGCCGGGCGTGATCTCGTTGCGGAAGGACTTGCCCATCTGCGCGATGCCGAACGGCGGCTTGCGGCGCGAAGTAGTCTGCACCTGGGCGAAGTTGGTGAAGATGCCCTGGGCGGTCTCCGGGCGCAGGTAGGCGATGGAGCCGCTGTCCTGCGTCGGGCCGAGGTGGGTGGAGAGCAGACCCGAGAACTGCTTGGGCTCGGTGAACTGGCCCTTGTTGCCGCAGTTCGGGCAGTTGATGTCGGCGAGGCCGTTCTCCGGGAGGTGGCCCTTCTTCGCCTCGTACGCCTCCTCGAGGTGGTCCGCGCGGAACCGCTTGTGGCAGGAGGTGCACTCGGTGAGCGGGTCCGTGAAAGTGGCGACGTGGCCGGAGGCGACCCAGACCTCGGGGGCCAGGATCACGGACGAGTCGATACCGACCACGTCCTCGCGCGACGTCACCATGTAGCGCCACCACTGGCGCTTCAGGTTCTCCTTGAGCTCGACACCCAGCGGCCCGTAGTCCCAGGCGGCGCGCTGGCCGCCGTAGATCTCACTGCAGGGGAATACGAAGCCACGGCGCTTGCTCAGGCTGACGATGGTGTCGATCTTGTCGGCGGCCACGGTGCTCTCTTCATTACGACGACGGGCGACGAAGCGAGGCGCTTCACAGCGAATGCTTCAGGGTACCGGCGGGGGCTGGCCCTCAACCAAATCGGTTGCCCTCTGTGGACAGCCGCTCACGGTTGTTGACAATGGTTTCCATATTTGCTGAAAATGAGTGTCATGAACGTACGACGACACCACATATCCGGGGTTGCCATCGCCGCCGTGACCGCCCTCGGTCTCGGCACGCTGTCCGCCTGCTCCTCGGACAGCGCGGCGGTCGGCAACACGGAGAAGTTCGACGTCGTCGCGTCGTTCTACCCGATGGCCTTCCTCGCCGAGCGGATAGGCGGCGACCATGTGAAGGTCACCAGTCTGACCGAGCCCGGCCAGGAGCCGCACGACCTGGAGGTCAGCGCGCAGCAGCGGGCGCAGATCGAGGAGTCCGACGCGGCTCTGTACCTCAAGGGTCTCCAGCCGGCCGTCGACGAGGCCGTGTCCCAGTCCGGCGCCAAGACCAAGATCGACGCCGCCACGCTCACCAAGCTCGAGGACCACGGCAGCCTTGAGGACAGCCATGAGCACGAGGGCGAGGAGGCGCACTCCGAGGAGGAAGAGGAGCACGCCCTCGACCCGCACGTCTGGCTGGACCCGGTGAAGTACGCCGAGATCGCCAAGGGTGTCGGCGCGGCCTTCGAGAAGGCCGACCCGGACCACGCCGCCGACTACAAGAAGAACACCGACGCGCTGGTCAAGAAGCTCGACGGTCTCAACACCCAGTTCGCGGACGGGCTGAAGGACACCAAGACCAAGGTCTTCTTCACCAACCACGCCGCCTTCGGCTACCTCGCCGAGCGCTACGGCCTGACCATGGAGGCCATCGCCGGTCTCGACCCGGAGAGCGAGCCCAGCCCGGCCCGGATCAAGGAGCTCCAGCAGGAGGCCAAGGCCGACGGCGTGACCACCGTCTTCTACGAGACACTGGTGTCCGACAAGACCGCGAAGACCCTCGCCGACGACGCCGGCCTGAAGACGGACGTGCTCGATCCGCTGGAGGGCATCACCGACAAGTCCAAGGGCGACGACTACTTCTCGGTCATGGAGGCCAACCTCACGGCCCTGAAGACGGCCCTGGGAGCCAAGTGACCGACCCCATGGAGGACGGCATGACCGAGCCCGTCATATCGCTGCGCGGCGTCCGCGCCGAGCTGGGCTCGCGCCCCGTCCTGCGCGGCATCGACCTCACCGTGAACCGCGGTGAGGTCGTCGCGCTGCTCGGCGCGAACGGCTCCGGCAAGTCGACGGCCGTACGCAGCGTCATCGGCCAGGTGCCGGTCAGCGCCGGCGAGATCGAGCTGTTCGGCACCCCGCGGGCGCGCTTCCGCGACTGGGCGCGGGTCGGGTACGTCCCGCAGCGCACGACGGCCGCGGGCGGCGTCCCGGCCACGGTGACGGAGATCGTCTCGTCCGGCCGCCTGTCCCGCACCCGCTTCGGCGTCTTCCGCAAGGCCGACCGCGCGGCCGTACGGCATGCCTTGGAGCTGGTCGGCATGGCCGACCGCGCCAAGGACTCCGTGGACGCCCTCTCCGGCGGCCAGCACCAGCGGGTGCTCATCGCCCGCGCCCTGGCCTCCGACCCCGAACTGCTGATCATGGACGAGCCGATGGCGGGCGTGGACCTGGCCAGCCAGGAAGTGCTCGCGCGCACCCTCCGGGAGCAGGTCGCGGCCGGTGCGACGGTCCTCCTCGTGCTGCACGAACTGGGCCCCCTGGAGCCCTTGATCGACCGCGCGGTGGTCCTGCGCGACGGCTGCGTCCTGCACGACGGCCCGCCCCCGAAGGCCGTCGGCCAGCACGCGCTGCCCGGCCACGACCACGTACACCCGCACGCGGCTCACGACGCCGAACCGATCCGGACGGGACTGCTGAGCTGATGGACTTCCTGAACTACGACTTCATGCAGCGGGCGCTGCTCGCCGCGGTCCTGGTCGGCATCACGGCACCCGCCGTGGGCATCTATCTGGTCCAGCGCCGCCAGGCCCTGATGGGCGACGGAATCGGCCACGTCGCGATGACCGGTGTCGGCCTGGGCTTCCTGCTCTCCTGGTCCCCGGTGTGGATGGCGACGCTGGTCTCCGTCCTCGGCGCGGTCCTGATGGAGCTGATCCGCTGGTACGGCCGCACCCGTGGCGACATCGCCCTCGCGATGCTCTTCTACGGCGGTATGGCCGGCGGCGTGATGTTCATCAACCTCGCGCCGACGGGCTCGAACGCGAACCTGACGTCGTACCTGTTCGGTTCGTTGTCGACCGTGAGCGAGTCGGACGTGACCGCGATCGTTCTGCTCGCCGCCTTCGTGGTGTTGGTCACCCTCGGTCTGCGCCGCCAGCTGTTCGCGGTGAGCCAGGACGAGGAGTTCGCGAGGGTCACCGGGCTTCCGGTGCGCGCCCTGAACCTGCTCACGGCGATCACGGCGGCGGTGACCGTGACCGTCGCCATGCGGGTGGTCGGCCTGCTGCTGGTCAGCGCGCTGATGGTCGTCCCTGTGGCGGCGGCCCAGCAGTTGAGCCGCAGCTTCGCTGCGACGTTCGCGATCGCCGTCGGCATCGGCGTCACGGTGACGATCGGCGGCACGGTCACGTCCTACTACCAGGACGTCCCGCCCGGCGCGACCATCGTGCTGCTGACCATCGGCGCGTTCATCGCGCTGACGGCGCTGGCGGCCCCGCTGGCCCGCCGCAGAGCCCGTGCCATGGCCACAGGGGAGCCCGCCGGTGACCCGGCGGAGTGCGCGATTCCGGCCAGCCGGGAATCCGACGGAAAGGTCGGCGTCTGACCGCTGTGGGTCCGGGCTGGCACAATGGCCCGGCAAGTGCAGACGTGAGGAGGCAACGGTGACGACCGCTGGACCGCCCGTGAAGGGCCGCGCGACCCGGCAGCGGGCAGCCGTGGCGGCGGCCCTCGACGAGGTCGACGAGTTCCGCAGCGCGCAGGATCTCCACGACATGCTCAAGCACAAGGGCGACTCGGTCGGCCTGACCACGGTCTACCGCACCCTGCAGTCCCTCGCCGACGCCGGCGAGGTCGACGTCCTGCGCACCTCCGACGGCGAGTCCGTCTACCGCCGCTGCTCGACCGGCGAACACCACCACCACCTCGTCTGCCGCGTCTGCGGCAAGGCCGTAGAGGTCGAGGGCCCGGCCGTGGAGAAGTGGGCGGACGCCATCGCCGCGGAGCACGGCTTCGTGAACGTGGCGCACACGGTGGAGATCTTCGGTACGTGCGCGGAGTGCGCCGCGGGTTGAGCCGTTGACCTGAGGGGCTGAAATCAGCCCCTCCGGCGTTTGAGGAGCGGGGTCTGGGGCGGAGCCCCAGAAGGACGGGACGGGTAGGGGCGGCGGGGGCGAAAGCCTCCTCGCGCACCCCAACGCACCGTCACTCCTCCGTCCGGCCCTCCATGGCCAGCAGCTCCTCATTCGGGATCGCCCCGCCGAACCGCCGATCCCGCGAAGCGAACTCCACACACGCCCGCCACAGGTCACGCCGGTCGAAGTCCGGCCACAGCACGTCCTGGAAGACCATCTCGGCGTAGGCGCTCTGCCAGAGAAGGTAGTTGGAGGTGCGCTGCTCGCCGCTCGGGCGCAGGAACAGGTCCACGTCCGGCATGTCCGGGTAGTACATGTACTTGGCGAAGGTCTTCTCGTTGACCTTGGACGGATCCAGCCGCCCCGCCTTCACATCCTCCGCAAGCGCCTGCGCCGCGTCCGCGATCTCGGCCCGCCCGCCGTAGTTCATGCAGAAGTACAAGGTCAGCTTGTCATTGCCCTTGGTCTGCTCCTGGGCGACCTGGAGCTCCTTGGCGACCGACTTCCACAGCTTCGGCATCCGCCCGACCCACCGCACCCGGATCCCCAGCTCGTCGAGCTGATCACGGGTCTTGCGGATGAAGTCGCGGTTGAAGTTCATCAGGAAGCGCACCTCGTCCGGCGACCGCTTCCAGTTCTCGGTGGAGAAGGCGTACAGCGAGATCGCCCCGACGCCCATCTCGACGGCGCCCTGCAGCACGTCCAGCACCCGCTCGGCACCGACCTTGTGCCCCTCGGTGCGCGGCAGCCCCCGCTCCTTCGCCCAGCGGCCGTTGCCGTCCATGACGATCGCCACATGCTTCGGAACCAGCTCGCCGGGGAGCTTCGGCGCGCGGGCACCGGACGGGTGCGGCTCCGGCGCCTTGTACTCTCGGCGCCGGCGCCCCAGGATCCCGCTTACCACCATGTGCTTCTCGTCTCCTTTTCCGGCTTGCTTCTCTTCCGGCTTACTTCTCTACGTAACGAAGCGAACGCAGCCCGCGTTCGAGATGCCAGTGCAGATACGCGGACACCAACCCGCTGCCCTCGCGGACGTACCGCGACTCACAGGCGTCCGCGGTCTCCCAGTCTCCCGTGAGCAACGCACCCAGCAGTTCCAGCGTCTGCGGCGACGGTACGACGCTACCGGGCACCCGGCAGTCGACACAGACCGAGCCCCCGGAGGCGACCGAGAAGAAGCGGTTCGGTCCGGGCATACCGCACTTCGCACAGTCGCTGAACGTCGGGGCGTAGCCGTTGACGGCGAGCGACCGCAGCAGGAACGCGTCGAGAACAAGGTGCGGGGCGTGCTCACCGCGTGCGAGCGTCCGCAGCGCCCCCACCAGCAGCAGGTACTGCTGCACCGCTGGCTCGCCCTCGTGATCCGTGAACCGCTCCGCCGTCTCCAGCATCGCCGTCCCGGCGGTGTACCGCGCGTAGTCCGTCACGATCCCACCGCCGTACGGCGCGATGGTCTCGCTCTGCGTGCACAGCGGCAGCCCCCGCCCGATCAGCTCGCTCCCCCGCGCGAAGAACTGCACGTCGACATGGGAGAAGGGTTCGAGCCGGGCACCGAACTTGGACTTCGTACGCCGCACGCCACGGGCCACGGCCCGCACGCGCCCATGCCCCCGGGTGAGCAGCGTGATGATCCGGTCCGCCTCACCCAGCTTCTGGGTGCGCAGCACGATGCCGTCGTCGCGGAACAGACTCATGGGCTCATTCTCGCGTACGGCGGGAGTCAGCGGGTGCGGTCGGGGTGGCTTATGGCGTCCCAGGGGGCCATGCTCCATGGGCTGGCGCGGTTCGCCGGGTCCAGGAGGGCCTGCAGATGGGCGTCGGCCACCGACTGCGACGCCGGCAGTCCGGAGGCGCCCTCCCCGCCGCGCAGCCCGTCCCGCCACACCTGCCGCCCGAGCAGATAGTGATCGGCGTACTCGCTCCACGAGCCGTACGTCCCCGCCACCCTCGGCACGATGTTCTTCAGCGCGGTCCAGGCGTCGGACTCGTCGATCAGCCCGCAGGCGAAGCCACGGCGGGCGATGTCGACGTACAGGGCGGCGTCCCAGGCGAGCGGCGCGACGCCGGTGAGCTGGTACGCCCGCGCCCGGTACCCGGTGCGGGACAGCCCGTCGAGGCGGCCGACCAGCTGCTCACGCGTGGTGATCTCCCACTGCTCCGCCAACCAGCGCCGGGCCCCGTCCCCGTCGATCCGCGCGAACGGGTACAGCGTGGTGCGCGAGACGCCCCGGTCCCTGCTCACCGGCGCGCTCAGCGACACCATCCACAGCTGGTGCATGGTGAGCGGCACGGGGTAGCGGCGGGACGCCTTGGCCCCTCTTCTCCTCCATCTCCACAGGCCCATGCCGCCGCACCCTATGCGCAGGCCCCTACGTCAAGGAACCTCACCCCGGCTGCGTGCGTTGGCGTACGCGGTCGCCGCGCGGAGCCGCTCGGCGGGTGTGGCGGTGCGTACGGACCCCGGGTCGGCGTCCCACTCCTTGCCGCCGCCATACGGTCTCAATTGGACATACGGCCCCTCATGCCCCATCACGATGCCGATCCGACCCGAACGGGTGTCGACGACGTACGCGCCGATCGGCGGCTTCATCGCAGAACCGCCGTGAGCCGCTGCACCGTCTCGACGGAACATCGACCCAATTCCACGAGCGGGCAAGGGGCTTCACGCGCGAGACTCGCCGGGTCGATCCGGAGTGTCGGGAGCGTAATTCCTGCCTTCTCCAGCACCGCCCGCAATTCCTTCACTGCTTCCTCCGCTTCTTCGACGCAGCGCGCCGAGTGTCGTGCCGTCACTGAACTCCCCTCCTATTCGGGTTTCACTCTTTGCACTTCCATGGTGACCTGCGACGCCTACACTCGGCAGGAGTCTGTGCTCTACAAGTGCGGGGCAGTACAAGGGGGTTGGCCATGGCCAACGATTCGCGGTTGGCGGCATGGGAGTTCTTCGGCAGCGAGCTGAAGCGACGCCGGGAGAACGCGGGGATGACTCAAGTGGAACTGGGGTCGCGAGTCTTCGTATCCGGTGGCTATATCGGCCAGTTCGAACAGGCGATTCGAAAGCCACAATTGGACGTCGCACAGCGGATTGACGAGGCGCTGCAAACCGACGGTATTTTCGAGCGGATGTGGAAGAGACTCATCAGGGAGCAGCCGTATACGGAGTACTTCGCACATGTGGCGGAGCTGGAGCGGCTGGCGACGAAGATCTGCGAGTACGCGCCGATGGTGATCCCGGGGCTTCTCCAGACGCCGGAGTACGCACGGGCGGTCTTCCTGGCGGGCAATCCACTCGCCGCCGACGAGTACATCGAGGAGTTGCTCAGAGGCCGCATGGACCGGACGCAGCTCCTCAAGGACGCTACACGGCCCGTGTATTGGGCGATCTTGCACGAGGCCGCCCTGCGCGTCCCCGTCGGGGAAGCGGGGGTCATGGCGGGTCAGCTGGACAAGGTCGCGGCGATGATGCGAGAGCGCACGGTGTTGGTCCAGGTGCTGCCGTTTGCTGCTGGGGCGCACCCTGAGATGGGCAAGATGATGAAGCTCATGGAGTTCGAGGACGCCCCGCCAACTATCTATACAGAGGGGGTGCTTTCGGGGAGCCTGCTGGACGACCCAGCTGTGGTGAAGCGGATCCAGGCGTCTTACGATCTCCTCAGGGCCACCGCGCTGTCGCGGGAGGCGTCTCTGGCCCTGATCGAGTCGGCAGCGGAGGACTACAGACGATGCGCGAGTACGACCTGAGCAACGCACGCTGGCGCAAGAGCAGCTACAGCGGTGGTAGCGGCGGGGAGGACTGCGTCGAGGTAGCCGACGGAGTCCCTGGCGTAGTCCCCGTCCGAGACACCAAACTCGCCTCGGACAGCCCCGTACTCCTCATCCCCGCCCCCGTCTGGAGCGGTTTCGTCACGTCTCTGAAGTGACCCTCTGCGGCACCTCCGGTTCGGGTGCCGCGGCCCACAGCGCGTTGAAGTCCTCGATGCGTTCCTCGACGTGCTCACGTGTCATCTTCAGCTTCGTCATGGCCGGCCTGCCCCGGACGTCCGGCTGCATCTCGTAGCACAGCTCCCCGTCGAAGATGATGACGTCGTTCAGCAGCGGAGCGTCCGGCCCCGCCTGGGACTGGGTCGAGATACGCGCGTCGATGCCGCTCCTGCGCTGCTTGTCGCAGAGTTGCCGCAGGCTCTCGGTGATCTCCGCCTCCGTGTCCACGAGGAACAGGCGCCGCACCTCCACGCCCCGTGCCCTGATGGCCTTCTCCTGCGCGGCGAGATAGCGCTTCGCGGGTTCGCTGGACCAGAAGTCCCGGTCCACGGAGGTGCTGGTGGCGAAGATGGTCATCTTGGCGCAGTCGGTGATGTCTATCAGCCACTCGTGGTTCTCACCCGGGCAGTCCGCATTGCCGCTGCCGAGGCCCTCCATCAGTCTGGCGAGGCGGCCCAGCTCCTTCTCCGCGAAGGCCTCCACGATGTCGCCGCCCTGCTCGCCGACCTTCGTGTACCCGAGCACCAGCCGAGTCACCTTGTCGGAGCGCAGCACCGAGCCGTCGACCTGGCTGAACAGCTCCGTCGCGGCGATGATCTCCGCGAAGCGACGGTCGACCTTCTCCAGCCGCTCACTGAAGTCCACGAGGTACTGCACGATCAGCACCGCGCTGCCGATGACGATGGACGCGGTCCACTGCCAGATATTGCCGTCGTCCTCGCTGAGGATGCTCGTCAGCAGGAAGGCCAAGCCGGCCGCCACGGCGGTGATCAGGATCCGCCAGAACAGCTTGGGCATGCGCTGATCCTGGCGCGGTACGGCTTGTCCGTTGTTCCCTGCTCCTAACGATGACGCTCCGCTCATTTCTCATCCCCCGTCGGGTATTCGGTTCTGGTACCGCCCTCAGCGCGCGCTCAGCTCCTGGTTCGGCGTCGCCACGGCCTGGAGGGCCAGTCGGTCTCTGATGCGTCGGCTCAGGTTCTCCCACTGTCGGGAGAACCCCGGCTTCTGTTCCAGTACGTCCCACAGATGACCCAGCGCGGGGTCCACATGCGCCCGCGGCATCCACAGATGCAGCAGATGAACCACGACCGGCTGCAGCGCCTCCACGACCGAAGGCCCGTCCGCCGTGCCGAGACGGCTGTTGTCAAGCATGTGCTGAACGGTCGTCAAAAGCCAGTCGTGCAGGGCGAGATCCTCGCAAATGCCCGCCGCGGATGCGGCCGGGATGTGCTCCGGCAGCCGTAGCTCCATGGTCCGCAGTCCGCCCTCGGCCACGACGAAGCTCACCAGGGACGCCCGCTCGCCCTCCGGTTCGCGCCGGGCCACCCAACGCAGCTTCGTGGGGCTGGACTTGAACGGCACGCGGCGGTCGAGGAGAGCGTGGCGGCGGAGCTGGGCGAGCAGGCCCTCGGCGATCATCCCGAGGTCGAGTTCGCCGCGCCCCGCACCGCGCAACGCGCCTTCCGCGGCGGCCTGTTGGGGCAGCTTGCCGAACGGCTCGACCAGGCCGGGGCGTACCAGGTACTGGCCCCAGGGGCGCCGGATGTCGGGCCCGGCGGCCGGGAGGCTGAAGTACGCGGTCGACTGCAGCAGACGGCCCTCGGTCAGCGCCGCGCGGGCGGCCACCGTACCGACGGCCCGGACCTTGCTGCCGTTGGAGGTGGGCAGCCGGCAGTCCACGCCGGTCAGGACCTCCGGGGACAGGACGTACATGGTGGGCCGCTCGGAGATCCGCACGTCGACGTCGGCACGGAGCCTGAGCAACTGGGCGGCGGCCCGGCGATCCAGTGCCTGGAGGGACGGGAGCAGACAGGTGCGTACCTCGCCACAGGCGAGGACCGAGCGTGCGGGCTGTCCGGGGGCCGCCGTCATCTCAGGTCTCCTCGGCCCCGGAGGAGTCGCCGGGCTCCTCGTAGAAGACGTAGGTGGCGCGTTGCGCGACCGCGGCCGGCACCGGGATCCCCTCGGCGGCGGACCGCTCCTCGACCTGCTTCAGGGCCCCGGCGTCGACGTCTATCTGGTCCAGGACGAGCCGTACGGCGTCCTCGACGGCGAGGAAGCGGTTCGGCATGAGCGTGCACGTGCGGTACGCGCTGAACGGCACCTTGGTGTCGGTGAGCCTGAGCAGGGGGTCGAGCCGGTCCCAGTCGTGCGGGAAGTCCTCGCCCTGCCACTCCTTCGGCACCAGCACGGGCTCACCGAGGTGCCGTAGGAGCCCGAGGCGGGCCAGCTGCCATACGGCGGCCAGGAACGGGCAGGACCACAGCCGCCGTCCGTCCTTCTCCGACCACAGCTCGACGTCCATGAAGACCGAGTGGTTGCGGGCCGCGGTCTCCTGGGGCGGCTCCCAGCCCTTGGCCTTGCTCAGGGCGGGACCGGGCATCGTGGGGGTGCGCTGGCCGTTGGCGAGCCAGCCGGTCTGGCTGACGGGCGGGCGGGAGCCGTAGCTGCCGGGCGGCGGTGACTCGACGAGCCGGTGCATGACCGATTCCGCGAGGTCGATGCGGTCGGCGACCGCGCAGGCCGACTCACGGGCGAGGTAGTCGATGACCAGCCCCGCCTTCTCGGCCTCCTTCAGCACCATCGGGATCAGCTCGGCCGGGGTGGAGAAGCGGGTGAAGTAGTCGTCGATGAGGAAGCAGGTGCTGATACGCGGGCGCCTGCTGCGCCGGGCCATCGACGCCCGTACGGCGTCCACCCAGATCCGCACCTCGGCGAAGTGCTCGCCGAGGCGCTTGGGGCCCGCCTCGAAGTCCTCCATGTAGAGGTGGCCCAGCTCCAGGGAGAGGTGGGCCAGCGGCACGGACTGGGTGCGCAGCTCCGCGGTGGTCTCCTGGAACACGGCTTCGGTCACGCCTGCTCCCAGTACTTGTCGTCGGTCAGGCGTCCGGCGAGCTGGTTCAGCGCCTGCCAGGTCGCCTCGTTGGCGATCTGGCTGTCGAGCACGTCCTCGTCGGTGATGAGCTGCTCACGCCATTGCAGGACCGGTTCGAGAGGTACGGAGCCGAGGACCTGGCTGTAGCCGATGCCGTGGTTGGAGGCGAGCTGCTTGAGGTCGCCGTCGGTCTTGCGCATCCATGCCGACTGGGTGGGCGAGACCTGGGACCACAGCGGGGACTCGGGGTCGGGCACGGCGGCCCGTACGAAGCGGATGGAGTTGCGCAGCTCCTCCTCGTCGTGACCGCGGTCGACGCCGCCGGCGAGGATGCCGCGCTTGCCGAAGACCAGGCTGGCGGCGGCGCCCACATGCTGGCGGGTCCAGCGGTGGAAGACCAGCCAGCGGGCCGTGACCTCGCTCATCTCGGGCTGTGCGGTGGCCTCCAGGACCATGTCGACGGCGTAGGAGCGGCCGGCGCTGAGGTCGATGACGACGAGGTCGAACTCGTAGTAGAGCGTCATCAGCAGGTCGACGCAGCGACGCAGGTTCTCCTCGCCGGTTGCGAACTCGCCGCCGCTGACGTCGCCGGGCATCAGCACGAGGCGGCCGCAGCCGGGCGGCGGGAAGCGCAGTACCTGGTGCTCGGTCTCGGACCAGACGTCGATCCGGGCCGGTTCGCTCACCTCCCCTATGAGATAGGCGTGCAGGCCGCGGTCCTCGGTGTCCTGGCGGGCGTCGACGACGTCGAAGACGGCCGCCGCGGTGGGCGAGCCGAAGTCGAAGTCCAGGTAGCAGACGTCGTCCCCGGCCAGCGCTCGGTGGTAGGCGAGGTTGGCGCTGGTCACGGAGCGGCCCGTGCCTCCCTTGTCGGAGGCGGCGAAGATCAGCACGGTTCACACTCCCCGGTCCGCGGCTTCGCGGGCCCGGGCGAGCGCGTCGAGCTGTCCCAGCACCTCCAGCGTCAACGCGTAGGCCGTGCCCGGCTGTTCGTCCACGAGGGTGCGGGCGCGGCGCAACTTGACCTCGATGTTCCTGAGCTGCATCCCGTGCCGGCCGTCGTCCTTGGGCGCGGGTTCCATCTGTTCGTTGCCCAGCAGGTGGGCCGACTCACTGAGCAACGCCCTGGAGAGCTCGGTGAGTTCGAGGCTGCGGATCGGTGGCTGCTGGTACATCTGGTAGGCCTGCACCATGACCTCGGTGACCCGCTCGGTGATGCTCCAGGACACCGGTACGCGCCGCTTGTGGATCTCCGCCTCGGGATAGGCCGCGTGGATGTTGTCCCACAGGCCCACGCCCTCCCCTTCCCGGATCCGGCGCTTCCACATGTGGTCGAAGATGCCCTCGGCGAGCCTGAGCAGCCGGTCGTGCGAGGCGAGGTTGCGCGACAGCGTGCACAGCTGGACGGTTCGTTTCAACAGCTGCGCCGAGAAGTCGGTCATGGACCACGTCATGGGCGGGCCGACCCGCTCGCTGCCCTGCAACGGCAGGGCGACGCCCACGTTGTGCAGCTCGTGGACCATGGGGTCCTCGCGGGTCATCCGGCTGGTGATACGGCCGCGCTCGGCGAGGCGTTCCACGACGGCGACGGTGCGGGTCAGGTCGTCGTCGGTGGCCCGGCGCCGCATCAGGTCGTGGACGAGGATGGCGGCGACGGAGAGGGAGAAGTACGCGGACTCCAGCTTCTGGCCCGTCGTACGCCAGGGAATGTCCTCCAGGGGCCAGCGGTCGGCGTCGAAGCGGGCGATGCCGGACCAGTACTGCTGGGTCAGCTCCCAGCGCAGTCGGAGCGCCTCGGCGAGCTTCTGCTGTTCGGTGTTGAGCAGGCCGAGGGTGAGGGTGCGGTCGGAGAACAGGTCCTGGATACCGTCGAGGGCGACCACGGTGAAGTACAGGTACGGCACCGCGTTGGCGACGCCCTCGGGCTGCGGCCCGATGGGTTCGTCCGTCTCGACCTCGGGGGCGTCCTTCACCATGCTCCACGCCCAGCCGCACTCGAAGAGCTGGTTCTCGTCCTTGAGGCCTTCCTGGACGTCGATACCGAGGAAGACGCTCTCGTTGATCGCCGCACGCAGTGAACGGAAGCGGGACTGGAACTTGTTGAGCACCTGGCGCTGCGACAGCCGTCCCTGGCCGAGGAGTTCGCAGAGCGTGGCGCCCTGCGAGGAGTCGGTGTCGAAGACGTTGACGGTGAAGGAGCGCAGCAGGCTCACCATGGCGGCGGTGAGCCGGTTGCTGGTGTCCTGGCGCAGCTCGGCGATCGTCTCCTTGATGTCGCTGCGCCGGGTCCTGGTCTCGTAGACCTTGAGGAAGCCGAGCGTGGCGAGGCACAGGGTGACGGACATGGAGAACGAGTCGACGACGCCGAGTTGGCGCTGCTCCTCGGTGAGCTGCTTGGTCTTGTCGGCGGAGCCGAAGTAGTAGCCCCCGGCGAAGGTGGGCCTCTTGTCCTCACCGGTGTGCGCCCGCATGAAGTCGGCCGCGGCCGTGACGAGGCTGGCCGGGACCTCCAGGCGTCCGCCGGCCCGCTTCAGGGCCTGCTGGACGTCCTCCTGTGTGGTGTCCGGGTCGTCCAGCCGGAACGCCGGGATCTCGGTGGCGGGGTACAGCAGGCAGAGCAACCGCTCCGCGTCCGCGACACTGCTCTCCTTGCCCCAGTCGCCCCATTGCCACCCTCCCGCGTCGAAAGAGTGGCGGGCGATTGCCTGCCAGATGTCCAGCAGATGCTGGCGTGGCTTGATCTGCATCCCATGCCCCTCACACAGGCCGCACTGCCATTACCTGAGGAATAACCCTCTTCTGTTGTGAAGATTCACCATGACGATTCTTCGATCAGTGGTTCTGTCAGCGGATCGGGCATCCGATCCGTCAGCGGATCGGAATGTCCGCGTCCGAATTCCGGCGCCAGCCGTAGGCGACGATCATTCCCGAATATCCGTCGCGCACCTCGGCCTCGGATTCGAGCCGTTGCACCTTGAAGTCGCGCGCGAATGCCTCAAGGCTCGCACGCACCTCGGATTCTCCCACGTCACAGGCCGGGAAGAAATGTTCGCCCGCGTGATAACCCTTCGAATGCTCCATGAAGGCGGCGGCGAAGGGGGCGCCGGGGGCAAGGGCGCGCAGAAACCGCTCGACGCCGAGCGTGAACTCGTCGTAGTCGGTGGTCATCGATTCCGCGACGAAGAACATGGTCCCCATGGACCACCGGCCCTCGTACCGTGCCAGGCCGAAGAGGTCGCCCTCCTCGACATGGACGACCTTGCGGAATCTCTCACGCGGGTCCGCGCCCAGGGAGCCGTAGGCCTCGTGCTCGCACAGGGCGCCCCAGAACTGGTCCCAGTTCGTGTCATAGGCGTCGACCTGGCTCGCCAGATACTTGACGTTGGCGGGTGAGCGTTCGAAGAGGGTGATCTCCTCGCACCAGGGCATCATCGCCAGTGCGGGATAGAGATTGGCTCCGGCCCCTACATCGATACCGGAAACCGGACCGCCGCCCTGCTTCCGGAAATGATCGACGAAATGATCCCGGATCAGGTGCAGGATCTCAGCGTCCTCCGCCTGTAAGACACTGTAGTTGTGCTGCACGTAGGCGATCGGGTCGAACTCGGCCCAGTGCACCTGTGCGTTCAGCTGGGCGTCCCCCGACGATCTCTGGGTCATTCACTCACGGTACCAAAAGAAGGCGCACTGGGAGCGCGTCGAGGCATAGACAAGTCACGGCCTTGAACCGCCGGATTGGCCCTGCTCAAGATGGGCGGATCTCCAACCGAGCGCCTGAAACGGCGGGCAACGGGTGCTCACCCGCACGAGTGACTCCATTCCATCGCATAGGGGGCAGTTGATGGCTGTGCCGGAGGAACGTTTCCCTGTTCTGGGTCGCCGCACTGACCAGGCGTTCTTCGCCGACAGCAGCGATCGGCCGCTGACGATGCGGGGTGTCACCGAGGCGGACCTGCCCGAACTCCTCCGCGTGGACAGGGAGGTCTTCCCCGACGACCCCTATCCGTACTTCGTGCTCCGCCAGCATCTCGACGTGCACGGCGACCGCATCCTGGTCCTCGACGACGGCGAGTGCCTGCACGGCTACGTCCTCTTCGTCACCACCTCGGACGGCTATGTGTGCTGGGTCCTGAGCCTGGCCGTCAGCGCCGACCAGCGCGGCCGGGGGCTCGGCAAGCGGCTGATGCTGGAGGTGCTGCGGCAGCTACGTCGGGAGCGGGTCCGCGAGGTGCGGCTCACCGTCGAGCCGACGAACGCCGCGGCGATCATGCTGTACCGGTCACTGGGGTTCGCCGCCGAGGGCGGGGTGTTCCGGGACTATCTGGGACCCGGGGAGGACCGGCTGATCATGGTGCTGGGGTTGGGGTCGGGAATGGGGCCGGGGCCGGGGCCCGGGCCTGGGCGGGGGTAAACCCCACCCCGTTAACCCCACCGGGTAAACCCCACTGAACATAGGGGAGTTACCAGGATGTGACGCTCCGTCAAGATCGGTCAGGCTGCTGTTCATGAAGCAGATCACGAAGAGTGCCGCCCTGATCGCCGCCGCCTCCGCAGTCGTCTTCGGAGCCGTCACCCCGCTCACCGCGTCCGCGACCGACACGGCGGCGCCGCCGAAGCCGAAGTGGAAGAAGTGCGCGGGCGAGGGGCTCGATCCGCGGCAGCAGTGCGCGACCGTCTCCGTACCGATGGACTACGACGACCCAGGCGGCCGGAAGATCGACATCGCCGTCTCCCGCATCCCCAGCGAGAAGCCGTCCGCCCGGCGCGGCGCGCTGCTGCTGATCGCCGGCGGGCCCGGCGGTGACAGCCTCGGCGACCCCTCGGGCAAGGGGCAGAAGCTGCCGCAGTCGGTGCGCGACGCCTACGACCTCATCGGGTTCGCGCCGCGCGGCAATGCCCCCTCCACCCCCGTGAGTTGCGAGGCCGACCACGACGACCTCGCCCGGACGAAGCTGCTCCCCTGGCCCGCCCCCGACGGCTCTGTCACCGAGAACCTCGCCACCGCCCGACGCCTGTCCGACGCCTGCGCTCGCAACGGCGGCGAGCTGATGAAGCACATCAGCACCAAGAACAACGCCCGCGACATCGACCGCATCCGGGCCGCCCTCGGCGAACGCAAGCTGTCCGCCTGGGGCGTCTCGTACGGCACGTACATCGGCGCCGCCTACACCGAACTGTTCCCCCACCGGAGCGACCGCATCGTGCTGGACAGCAACGACGCCCCGGACCCCGTGCGTGCGGAACGCGCCTGGCTCCAGTCGTTCGAGGCGGGCGTCGAGGACAACTTCCCCGAGTTCGCCAAGTGGGCGTCCACGCCCGGCAACCCGTATCGCCTCGCCGACACGGCGGCCGAGGTGCGGCCGCTCTTCCTGCGCCTCGCCGCGCGGCTCGACCGCGAGCCGATCCCGTGGCCCGGCGCCAACCCGGAAGAGCTCAACGGCAACGTCCTGCGCCAGGCCATGCTGGACAACTTCTACGACCCCGACGACTACCCGAAGCTGGCCAAGCTGATCCTGGCCGCACAGCAGGGGACGCTGCCGCCCGCACCGCCGGCCCCGCCGCGGTCGGCGCTGCAGAACTACACCGCGGTCAGCGCCGCCACCATCTGCAACGACGCCGCATGGCCGAGGTCGGCCGCGGTGTACGAGAAGGGCGTTGCCGAGAGCCGGGCGAAGTCCCCGCTGACGGCGGGTATGCCGAGGAACGCGATGGTGTGCGCCGCGTGGCCCTGGCAGCCGAAGGAGGCGCCGGTGCGGGTGACCGACCGGGGGCCGTCGAACATTCTGCTCGTGCAGAACGAGCGGGATGTGGCGACGCCGTTGAGCGGGGCGTTGAAGCTGCGCGAGGCCTACGGGCGGCGGGCCGTCATGGTTACCGTCAACTCCACCGGGCACGACGCGTATCTCGAGAATGGCAACGCGTGCGGTGACGGTGCGGTGTCTCGGTTCCTGGCGACTGGGAAACGGCCCGACGGGGACCTCTACTGCGAGTGACCCCTCAGCGGCACTGCGCGTACCGGTGTGCCAAGGCGTGGAAGGCCTCCTTCGGCTCCCAGTGCCAGCCGGAAGCAGGGTTGTCAGGGTCGTCCTTGATCGGCTTGGTGATGGCGTAGCTCGCCATGTCGAGGTCGTAGCGCGGGTTGTCGGGGCGGTGTGGGGCGTCCGGGGTGACGAACTCGAAGGCCATCGCCGCGTAGAGGTTCATCGACTCGAAGACGTCCAGCAGGTCTGCCAGGTAGGCGGCCTGTGTGTGCTCGCTGCGCACCAGGTCGCCCTTGATCTCCGGTGGGGTCTTGTCGTAGTCGACGATGTACCAGCCCATGTCGCCCGCCTCGGGGGCGCCGGCGTACGCGCAGGTGCCGAACTCGGTGATGGCGAGGGGCTTGCCCCAGCGCAGGTAGCGCTTCAACTCGCGGACGTGGTCGGCGGGTTGGCGGTGGTAGGAGTAGTAGTCGATGCCGACCACGTCGAAGAGGGTCCAGTCCACCGGCTCGAAGCCCTCGTCCTGGGCGGCGGCGTAGCTCAGCCGGCCGTGGAAGACGGAGCGGCCGACCGCCGCCGCCTTCGCGGTGAAGCGGGCCAGGCGGCGTTGCATCTTCGCCATGTCGACCGTGCCCTTCTGGAGGTTGGCGACGCGGTCGAGGACCGTCTCCCCCGGCACGATCCCGGGCACGAACAGCCAGAACTCGCAGCCCACGCTGAAGTCGACGCTCGCGCCCTGCCTGCGCAGCCGTTCCGCGAACCGGCCGCACTCGGCGATGCTCTCCAGGATCTCCCGCTCAGGCACATCGCCGAGGGTCGGCTGCAGCCAGACGTGCAGCCCGCGCTCGGCGGCTTCGGCGGCCGTGGCGGTGAGGCGCTCCACGCCGTCGCCGGTGACGTCGAGGGTGTCGGCGTGCAGGTCGTCGCGGATGACCCGGACGTCCCGGCGCATCCTGGCCGCGCTCCACGCGGTTCCGGGCGTCTCCCCCGCGCCGACGGTGTAGACGACGCCCCGGTGTTCCAGTCCCCTGTGCCGACCTCCTTGCTGACCTGCTCCCGTCGCCACGGCCGGTCCGGCGGGCAGCACCGCCCCCGCCAGTCCGACGGCCGCCGCCCCCGCCAGAAACCGTGCCCGGCTGATCCCGTTGGTCTTCTCCATACGGCCACTGTGGCGAGCGCGCGCCCGCCGCGCCGTCGGCCGATGGTCTACGGCGACGCAACCAAGGGATGAGACGGGGCGTCGATCATTGAAGAGATCGTCGAGAACTCATGAGCGAAGGAGAGCAAGATCTTGGCCCCCTCCAGATCCCCGATGACCCGGCGCACGCTCCTCACGGCCGGCACCGCCGCCACCGCGGCCGCCTTGTTAGCGACCTCCCCCGCCCATGCCACCGGAAGCGAGGGCGACGTCTCCGCGCGCCTCCGTGCGCTGGAGGAACAACACGGTGCCCGGCTGGGCGTGTTCGCGCACAACCTCGCCACGAAGCGGACCGTCTGCCACCGCGCCGACGAACGGTTCCCGATCTGCTCCCTGTTCAAGACCCTGGCCGCCGCGGCCGTCCTGCGCGACCTGGACCGGGACGGCGAGGTGCTGAACAAGCGCATCCACTACACCGCGGCCGACCTGGTGGAGAACTCCAAGCAGACCGAGGCGCATCTGGCCACCGGCATGACCGTCGCCGAACTCGCCGACGTGGCCATCCGCTTCAGCGACAACACGGCTGGCAACCTCCTCCTCCGCGAGCTCGGCGGCCCGACCGCCATCACCCGCTTCGCCCGCTCGCTCGGCGACCCGGTGACCCGTCTCGACCGCTGGGAGACGGACCTCAACTCGGCGGAGCCTTGGCTGGTCACGGACACCACGAGCCCGCGCGCGATCGGCCGGACGTACGCCCGGCTGGTCCTCGGCAACGCCCTGAACCGCCCGGACCGCGACCTCCTCACCCACTGGTTGCTGAACAACACCACCAGCGTCAACCGCTTCCGCGCCGGCCTGCCGAAGACCTGGACGATCGCCGACAAGACGGGCGGCGGTTTCTACGGCGCGAACAACGACGCGGGGATCGCCTGGACCGAGGACGGCACCCCGCTCGTGCTCGTGGTCCAGACGACGCAGCCCGAGCAGGACGCGGCGCCCGACCACGCCCTGATCGTCGAGACGGCCGAGCTGCTGGCGGAGACGCTCACCTGAAGCGCCGCACGTACCTGCGCTGCCAGGGCGTCTCCACGGCGTGCCGGTCGTAGGTGCGCCGTACGAAGTCCACGGCCTCCTCGGCCGGTACGCCGTCCAGGACCGCCAGACACGCCAGCGCCGTACCCGTACGACCGCGGCCGCCGCCGCACGCGATCTCGACCCGTGCGGTGGCGGCCCGCTCCCAGGCCTCGGTGAGCGCGGTGCGGGCGGCGGCGCGGTCGGCGGGGAGCCTGAAGTCTGGCCAGCGCAGCCAGTGGGACTCCCAGGGGACCTCCGGCGGTCGTCTGCCGAGCAGGTAGAGGGCGTAGGTGGGGGTCGGTGCCGTCGGGTCCGGGGGATGGCGCAGGCCCCGGCCGCGGACCAGGCGTCCGGACGGCAGCCGGAGGACTCCGGCGTCGTTCTCGTCCCACGGCTTCTCGCTTTCCATGTGCCTCTCGTCCTCCTCCATTGCCCCTATTCGAAAGGGGCCCGGCCGACCGGGCAACCGAATCCGGAGGATCCGTGGTCTGGAGGGCGAGGGAGGGTGCTTGATGCAGGCCGAACCAGAGGCCCAGTTCCAGGAGTTCGTCAGGGCGCGGTGGTCCCATCTCGTGCGGACCGCGTATCTGCTCACGGGTGACGCGCACCATGCCGAGGACCTGACGCAGACCGCGCTGGCGAAGGCGTACCGGTCATGGCGGCGGGTGTCGCGCGCCGACAATCCGGAGGCGTACGTGCGACGGATGCTGGTCAGCTGCAACAGCGACCGGTTCCGCAAGCGGCGCGTCACCGAGGCGCTGACCGACGCACCGCCGGAGGTGGCGGGGCGCGACGCGGGCTACGCGGGCGTGGACGAGCGCGGCGCGCTGCTCGGCGCACTCGCCCAACTGCCGCCCAAACAGCGGGCGGTGGTGGTCATGCGCTACTGGGAGGACCTGTCCGAGGCGGAGGTCGCCGACATGCTCGGCTGCTCCGTCGGCACGGTCAAGAGCCAGGCGTCGAAGGGGCTGGCGAAGTTGCGTACGTTCCCGGGGCTCGCACGGGTCCCGGAGGGGCAGGGAGGTGGCAGGTGAGCGACGAGGAGCAGCGGCAGGACGCGCCGGGCGAGCAGGGCTTCGAGGAGCGGTTGCGGGAGTTGCTCGCCGAGGACGCGTACACGATCAGGCCGTCGCCGGCGCCGTATCCGGCGATCCGGCGGCAGGGCGTGGTCGAGCGCCGGCGCCGGGTGGCGGCGGCCGGGGCGGCGCTGGTGACGTTGGCGGCGATGCCGGTCGGGGCGTACGCGCTGGGCGGCGGCGGGAACGGCGGGGGCACGGCGACGGACCCGAGGCCCTCGGCCAGTGCCACGCGGGCCCCCTCGCCGACACCGTCCGCGACGGAGAGCAGGCCGGAGCGGCCGGGCACGGCACGGCAGCTGTTCGACGGGATCACCTTCGAGCAGGCGGCGGACGGGCTGGAGAACTGCCTCGCCTACGACGCGGGGGGCGTGCGGCCCTCGGGTGATCCGGGCCGGGGCACGGCGGACGAGTACCGGATCCTGCTGGCGATGCGCAGCACCGGCGACTCCAACGCCGTCGGTGACGGGATGTTCGTCGTCGCGGTGCGGGAGAAGGACCCGGAGCGGATTTCCCTGATGTGCCGCGTCATCGACGGTGAGACCCAGGGCATCTCCGGCTTCGGCGACGACACCGGCCTCATCGAGGACGAGGGCCCCGTGTACGTCAACCCCAACGCCGGCAAGCTGTACCAGCAGTCGATCATCGACCGCGGCAACTGGAAACTGCCGTTCCGCTGGGGTGTGGTCGGCATCGTCAAGCCGTCGGTGGCCGAGGTGACGGTCTCCTACGGCGGCTCCAGCGGCGAGGCCGCCCTCGACGACGGCTTCTTCGTGGCGTCCGGCGAGCTGAACCGGCAGGTCACCGAGGCACCGCACATCAAGGGCTACGACGCCGACGGCAAGTTGGTCTACGACTCCGACGGCGACAAGTACTACCAGCGGACCCTTCCGTAACAACGGCGGTCCGGGGGCGCCGCACCGGGGACGGCGCCCCCGGACCGTCAGGACGCCTGCTGCTCGCCGACAGGCGTTTCACGGCCGCCCGGCGCTTCGCGGTTCCTGAGCGGCCTGGTCGCCTGCTTGTACAGGCACGACGGCAGCCCCGCCGTCGTGTCGGCCGTCGGGTCGGCCGCCTGCCGGCGGTAGGCGCTCGGCGACATGCCGACCAGCTCCGTGAAGCGGGTGCTGAAGGTGCCCAGCGACGAGCAGCCGACCTCGAAGCACACCTCGGTGACGCTGAGGTCGCCCCGGCGCAGCAACGCCATCGCGCGCTCGATGCGGCGCGTCATCAGGTAGCCGTACGGCGACTCACCGTAGGCGGCCCGGAACTCGCGGCTGAGGTGCCCGGCCGACATGTGCACGCCGCGCGCGAGCGCCTCGACGTCCAGCGGCTGTGCGTACTCGCGGTCCATCCGGTCGCGGACGCGACGCAGCGCGGCGAGGGTCCGCAGGCGCTGCTCCTCGGGCGTGGAGTGGTTGGATCGCACACCCGCATCATCCCCAACCCCTTCCCGGCCCGTCCACTCCCGTGCCCGCCCCGAAGAGCGGTCCGCCTCCCGGGAACGGGCCAGTTGCCGGGCGCGGGCCGCGACGAAGGACCTGGCCGGTGACGTGGTGAGACACATCGGGGTCAGCCGCCGACGTAGGCGGCGAGGTGCTCACCGGTGAGGGTGGAGCGCTCGGCGACCAGGTCGGCGGGGGTGCCCTCGAAGACGATCCTTCCGCCGTCGTGGCCCGCGCCGGGGCCGAGGTCGATGATCCAGTCGGCGTGCGCCATGACCGCCTGGTGGTGCTCGATGACGATGACCGACTTGCCCGAGTCGACGAGCCGGTCGAGCAGGCCGAGCAGCTGCTCCACGTCGGCGAGGTGGAGGCCGGTGGTCGGCTCGTCGAGGACGTAGACGCCGCCCTTGTCGCCCATGTGCGTGGCCAGTTTCAGCCGCTGCCGCTCGCCGCCGGACAGCGTGGTCAGCGGCTGGCCGAGGGTGAGGTAGCCGAGTCCGACGTCCGCCATGCGCTCCAGGATCCGGTGGGCGGCCGGGGTCGCGGCCTCGCCGCTCGCGAAGAACTCCTCGGCCTCGGTCACCGACATCGCGAGCACCTCGCTGATGTCCCGTCCGCCGAGGTGGTACTCCAGCACCGACGCCTGGAACCGCTTCCCCTCGCAGTCCTCGCAGGGGGTGTCGACGCCGGCCATCATCCCGAGGTCGACGTAGATGACCCCGGCGCCGTTGCAGGTGGGGCAGGCGCCCTCGGAGTTGGCGCTGAACAGGGCCGGCTTCACGCCGTTGACCTTGGCGAACGCCTTGCGGATCGGGTCGGCGAGCCCGGTGTACGTCGCCGGGTTGCTGCGCCGCGAGCCGCGGATCGGCGTCTGGTCCACCGAGATCACGCCCTCCGGCGCCGGAATGGACCCGTGGATGAGGGAGCTCTTGCCGGAGCCGGCGACGCCGGTGACCACGCAGAGCACGCCGAGCGGGATGTCGACGTCGACGCTCTGGAGGTTGTTCGTGGTCGCGCCGCGGATCTCCAGCGTGCCGTTGGCCTTGCGCACCGTGTCGCGCAGCCTGGCGCGGTCGTCGAGGTGGCGGCCGGTGACGGTGTCGCTCGCCCGCAGGCCCTCGACGGTGCCCTCGAAGCAGACGGTGCCGCCCGCCGTGCCGGCGCCGGGGCCGAGGTCCACGACGTGGTCGGCGATGGCGATGGCCTCCGGCTTGTGCTCCACGACGAGCACCGTGTTGCCCTTGTCGCGCAGGCGCAGCAGCAGGTCGTTCATGCGCTGGATGTCGTGCGGGTGCAGGCCGATGGTGGGCTCGTCGAAGACGTACGTGACGTCGGTGAGCGAGGAGCCGAGGTGGCGGATCATCTTGACGCGCTGCGCCTCGCCACCGGACAGGGTGCCGGCGGACCGGTCGAGGGAGAGGTACCCGAGGCCGATCTCCGTGAAGGAGTCGAGGGTGTGCTGGAGCGCGGTGAGCAGCGGCGCCACGGTCGGCTCCTTGAGCCCGCGGACCCATTCGGCGAGGTCGCGGATCTCCATGGAACAGGCGTCGGCGATGCTGACCTTGCCGATCTTCGAGGACCGGGCGCCCTCGCTGAGCCGGGTGCCGTCGCACTCGGGGCAGGTGGTGAAGGTGACCGCGCGCTCCACGAAGGCCCGGATGTGGGGCTGCATCGACTCCTTGTCCTTGGACAGGAACGACTTCTGGATCTTGGGGATCAGGCCCTCGTAGGTGAGGTTGATGCCGTTGACCTTGATCTTGGTGGGCTCGCCGTAGAGGAAGGCGTGCATCTCCTTCTTGGTGTACCGGCGGATCGGCTTGTCCGGGTCGACGAAGCCGGACTGGGCGTAGAGCTGCACGGTCCACTGGCTGTCCGACTTCCAGCCCGGGATGGTGAACGCGCCCTCGGACAGCGACTTGGAGTCGTCGTAGAGCTGGGTGAGGTCGATGTCGGAAACCGAGCCGCGGCCCTCGCAGCGGTTGCACATGCCGCCGGTGCGCTCGAACGTCGCTTTCTGGGCCTTGGTCTTCGCGCCGCGCTCCACGGTGATCGCGCCGCTCGCCCGGACCGAGGCGGTGTTGAAGGAGTACGCGCTGGGCGGGCCGATGTGGGGCTTGCCGAGGCGGCTGAAGAGGATGCGCAGCATCGCGTTGGCGTCGGTGGCGGTGCCGACGGTGGAGCGGGGGTCGCCGCCCATGCGCTGCTGGTCGACGGTGATCGCGGTGGTGAGGCCGTCCAGGACGTCCACCTCGGGGCGGGCCACGTTCGGCATGAAGCCCTGGAGGAACGCGCTGTACGTCTCGTTGATCAGCCGCTGCGACTCGGCGGCGATCGTGTCGAACACCAGCGAGCTCTTGCCCGAGCCGGAGACGCCGGTGAAGACCGTCAGCCGGCGCTTGGGGATCTCGATGCTGACGTCCTTGAGGTTGTTCTCGCGCGCGCCGTGCACGCGGATCAGCTCATGGCTGTCGGCGGCGTGTGGCGCGGGCGGCTGCGCGTCCGTGCTCGTGGCCCTGGCCCTGGCCCTGCTCATCGTGTGCTCTCCCTCCGGTGGGTGGCTCAGGCCCGCTGCTGGATTCGGATCATGTTGCCCGCGGGGTCCCGGAAGGCGCAGTCGCGGACCCCGTACGGCTGGTCGATCGGCTCCTGGACGACGTCGGCGCCGCCGGCCTGCACACGCTCGAACGTCGCGTCGACGTCGGGGGTGGCCAGGACGATGCCGCCGTAGGTGCCCTTGGCCATCATCTCGGCGATGACCTTGCGCTCGTCGTCGGTGACGCCGGGGTCGGCGGCCGGGGGAGTCAGCACGATGGAGGTGGTCGGCTGGCCGGCCGGTCCTACCGTGATCCAGCGCATGCCGCCGTAGCCGACGTCGTTGCGTACCTCGAAGCCGAGGATGTCGCGGTAGAAGCCGAGGGCGGCGTCCGGATCGTCCTGCGGAAGAAAGCTGGCGTGAATCGAGATGTCCATGGCCGTCACGCTAGCGGCGGGTGGGGGGCCGCGCTTCTCGATTCCTGACCGCTCTTTCCTCGCCCCCGCCGCCCCTACCCGTCCCGTCCCTGGGGGCTGCCGCCCCCAGACCCCCGCTTCGGCCCGAAGGGCCTCGTCCTCAAACGCCGGACGGGCTGAAAAACCAGCCCCTCCGGCGTTTGAGGAGCGGGGTCTGGGGCGGAGCCCACAGAAGGACGGGACGGGTAGGGGCGGCGGGGGCGAAACCCCTCCCGGCCCAGCCGTCAGCCGACCCCCCGCGCCTCGATCCCCCGGAAATGCACAGCCATCGCCCGCTGCGCCCCCTCCACGTCCCGCGCCCGCAGCGCGGTGACGATGTCGCGGTGCCGGCGGGCCGTGAGCTCGGGCGACGGCGCGTCGGGCCGGCCGCGGGCGCCCGAGACACGCCGGAAGACCGTCCAGAAGGCGGCAAGCAGCTGCGGCACCAGGTCGTTGCCCAACGAGGCGTACAGCAACTCGTGGAACTCACGGTCCAGTTCCGGGAACGAACGCCCCGCACGGCCGGCCTCCTCCATCCTCGCCACCACCCCCTCCAGCCGGTCCAGCTCCCCCTCGGTGACCGTCGCCGCCACCCGCCGGATCAGCCCCTCCTCCAGCACCTCCCGCACCTGGAGGATCTCGGCGAGCGCACCGGAGTCGTCATGGTCGTGCCGGGCGAGCGTGCGGAAGGTCAGCCCGTCGATCAGCGGGGTCAGCGAGGCCTGGCCCACGTACGTGCCGTAGCCGTGCCGGATCTCCACGATGTCCAGGGCCTGGAGCGCCTTGAGCGCCTCACGGACGGAGTTGCGGCTGACGCCGAGGTCCTCCATGAGCTCGGCCTCGGTGGGCAGCAGGGCGCCGGCCTGGAGCCTGCGGTCGATGATCAGCTGCATGACCTTGCGCTGGATGCGGCTGTTCCTGGACTCCTCGGACGTACGGCTGTTCCTGGGCTGCCCGGGCATGCGGCGCATGCTACGCGCAGCGGACGTCCCACATCCCATGTCTGCCCGATCCGCAGCTGACAGGCGGTCAACTCGCGCCATTTCACAGCACCATTGGTCCGACCTGTGGCAGATGCGCCATTCGTGTGAGATCCCTTGACCGCCCCCACCACCCCACCTATGGTCGCGCTGACCGTCAGGACGTAGGACGTCGTATCTCCTCACACCACCCACCGCAGGAGGAACCGTGCGCGACGTGACCCACGACGTGCCGGCGCTGCACCGCCGGTCGTTCCTGAAGTACACCGGCGCGCTGGGCGCGGCCGCCGCCGTCTCCGCGTCGCTGTCGGCCTGTTCGTCGGGGCCGGAGTCCACCAACGAGACCGGCGGGGGCGGCGGCCAGAACCGGACGCTGACCGCGGTGATCGGCTACGGCAACGACGGCAGCTGGGACCCCACCCAGACGGCGTCCGCCTTCTGCATGGCCGCCAACAACCACATCTACGAGGGGCTCCTCGACACCGACCCGATCTCCCGGGAGCCGTACGCCGCGCTCGCCACCCAGGTGCCGGCCGACCCGAACGCCACGTCCTGGAAGTTCACCCTGCGCGCCGGCGCCAAGTTCCACGACGGCAAGCCGGTCACCGCCGACGACGTGGTCTTCGTCTTCGACCGGATCCTCGACCCGAAGACCCAGACCCTCGCCAAGGGCTTCTTCGCCAGCTGGCTGAAGGAGGTCCGGAAGATCGACGCCCAGAACGTCGAGCTGGTGCTCAAGTTCCCCTTCCCGGACGGGATCTCGCGGCTCACCCTGGCCAAGATCATGCCGAAGCACGTCTTCTCCCAGCCGGGCGCCTGGGAGGACGCCATCAAGGGCAAGGCGATCGGCTCGGGGCCGTACCGGCAGACCGCGCACCACCCGAAGTCCAACACCACCTTCGAGGCGTTCGCCGACTACAACGGGCCGCGCAAGCCGGCCTTCAAGAAGATGAACTGGCTGACGATCGTGGACGCGGCGCCTCGCGTGGCCAGGATCTCGGGGGCGAGTGCCGGCGCGCAGATCGCGGACAACATCCCGTACGCCAACATCGGTCAGCTGGAGAGCAGCGGACTCACGGTCGCGGGCGGCGCCGGGATGAACAACCTCTTCCTGATGTTCAACACCAAGCACAAGCCCTTCGACGACGTACGCGTCCGCCAGGCGCTGCACTACGCCATCGACACCGAGAAGATGATCGAGGTCGCGCTCAAGGGGCACGGGAAGCCGTCGAGCTCCTTCCTCAACGAGGCCAACCCCAGCTACCGGCGGGCGAAGACCGTCTACGACTACGACCCCGACAAGGCGAAGGCGCTGCTGAAGGAGGCCGGGGTCAGCGGGCTGGAGATCGAGATCCTCGCCGTGAACGTGAGCTGGATCGTGGACTGTCTGCCGACCGTCAAGGCGTCCTGGGACTCGATCGGTGTCGAGACCACCCTGTCCCCGCAGGAGACCACGGCCGTCTTCACCAAGATGGACCAGAAGCAGGACTACCAGGTCGTCGCCGCCGCCTCGAACCCCAACCAGTTCGGCCTCGACGCCGACCTGATCATGCACTACAACTACGGCCCCGAGAACCTGTGGATGCAGTACACGCGGTGGGCCGGCGACTCCGTCGCCAAGGCGCTCTTCAAGGACATGGACCGGGCGACCCAGGAGCCGGACGCCGACAAGAAGAAGACGATGGTCCAGGACTACATCGACGTCGTCGCCGAGCAGGCCGTGCTCTACCCGGTCGTCCACAACGAGCTGATGACGGCCTGGAACCCGAAGCAGCTCACCGGCATAAGGGCACAGCCGTATCCCGGCATCAACCTCCTCCAGGCCAAGTGGTCCTAGGCCCCAGGAGTCCCTGAGTGGTCACCGTCGTCCGGATCCTGGCCCGTCGCGTCGCGCTGCTCGTGCCGCTGATGCTGGGCATCGTGCTGTTCGTGTTCCTGGTGATGCGGTTCTCGGACGTCGACCCGGCGTCCGCGTTCTTCCAGGGCGCCAACCCCACCGCCCAGCAGCTGCACGACTTCCGCGAGGAGAACGGCCTGCTGGATCCCCTCCCCGTCCGCTACGTCGCCTTCATCGGCGACCTGGTCCACGGCGACATGGGCACCAGCGCCCTGACCCGTGCGCCGGTCGTCGACCAGGTCATGACCGCGCTGCCGCTCACCCTCCAGCTCACCTTCCTGGGCCTCGGCATCGCGGTCGTCCTGTCGCTGCTCGGCGGCGTCACGGCGGCCATCTACCGCGACCGCCTGCCCGACCAGATCATCCGCGTCGTCTCCCTCACCGGGGTCGCCGCCCCCGGCTTCTGGCTGGCGCTGCTGATGATCCAGTACCTCGCCGTCGACCTCGGCTGGTTCCCGACCGGCGGCTACATCAACCCGGCGGACTCCTTCACCGGCTGGCTGAAGACCATGACCCTGCCCGCTTTCGCGCTGTCGCTGCCGGTGGCGGCGCAGCTGACGCGGATCGTGCGGACGGCGGTGGTGGAGGAGCTGGACAAGGACTATGTGCGCACGGCGATCGGCAGCGGGCTGCCGCCGGTGGTGGTTGTCGGCCGGAACGTCCTGCGCAACGCGCTCATCAACCCGCTGACCGTCCTCGGCCTGCGGGTCGGCTATCTCCTCGGCGGCGCGGTCGTCATCGAGACGATCTTCTCCCTCCCCGGGATGGGAAAGCTGATGATCGACGCCGTGAAGAACGGTGACCCGGCGGTCGTCCAGGGCGTCGTCCTGACGACGGCGACCGGGTTCGTGGTCGTGAACCTCGTCATCGACATCCTGTATCTGCTGGTCAACCCGCGACTGCGGGAGGCGACGTGACGTTCAACCGCAAGCGTCTGGCCGAGGCGCTGTCCCGGCCCGGCATCCGGCTGCGCGGCTGGCGCAAACTGCCGCTGCTGTCGAAGGTGGCCGTCTGCTTCCTGGCCGTCGTGGTCCTGATGGCACTGTTCGCGCCGCTGCTCGCGCCGCACGACCCGCTCGACCAGCAGGCCCCCGTCGACGGCACCGGACACCCGTCCGCCGAGCACTGGATGGGCCAGGACAGCCTCGGCCGGGACATCCTCAGCCGGCTGATGTACGGCGCCCGCTGGTCGCTGGCGATCGGGCTCGGCGCGACCGGGCTCGCGCTCGTCGTCGGCGCCCTGATCGGCGCGATCGCGGCGACCTCCCGCAAGGCGGTCGACGAGACGCTGATGCGCTGCCTGGACGTGGTGATGGCGTTCCCGGGCATCGCGCTGGCCGCCGTGCTGGTCGCGGTCTTCGGCGGCGGGATCACGGTCCTGATCTGCGCGATCGCCTTCCTCTTCACCCCACCGGTGGCGAGGGTCGTCCGGGCGAACGTCCTCGACCAGTACGGCGAGGACTATGTGACGGCGGAACGGGTGATCGGGGCACGGACGCCCCACATCGTGCTGCGGCACGTGGCGATCAACTGCGCCGCCCCGGTGCTGGTGTTCTGCACGGTCCAGGTGGCGGAGGCGATCGTCTTCGAGGCGTCGCTGTCCTTCATCGGCGCGGGCGTCCGGCCGCCGGACCCGTCCTGGGGCAGTGTCATCGCGGACGGCAAGAACATGGTGCTGACCGGGGGCTGGTGGGCGACCGTCTTCCCGGGCCTGCTGATGCTGGTGACCGTCCTCTCCCTGAACATCCTCTCCGAGGGCGTGTCGGACGCGTGGGCGGCGCCCTCGGCGCGCGAGGTCGACGTACGGGACGCCGAGGACCGGCTGGAGGCTCCGGAGCCGGGCAGCGGCGAGGTCCTGCAGCTGCCGGGGCTGGCGGAGGCGGCGGTGCGGCTGCGGTCGAGGGCGCGGCCGTTGCCGGACCGGGCCGGGCAGCCGGTGCTGGCGGTGGAGAACCTCGCCATCGGCTTCGAGGGCCGGCACGGCGGCGTGGACATCGTCGACGGGATCAGCTTCGAGGTGCGGCCCGGTGAGGTGCTGGGCCTGGTCGGCGAGTCGGGCTGCGGCAAGTCGCTGACGGCCCTGGCGGTGATGGGCCTGGAGCCGAAGGGCGCCCGGGTGCGCGGCCATGTCCGGTTCAACCAGCGGCAGTTGATCGGCGAGCCGATGCGTGTACGGCGACGGCTCCTGGGCCACGAGATGGCGATGATCTACCAGGACGCCCTGTCGTCCCTGAACCCGGCGATGACGATCCGCTCGCAGCTCAAGCAGGTCGCACGCCGCGGCGGCCGCCGCACCCCCCACGCACTCCTGACGCTGGTCGGCCTCGACCCCGAACGCACCCTGCGCAGCTACCCGCACGAACTCTCCGGCGGCCAGCGCCAGCGCGTCCTGATCGCCATGGCCCTGTCCCGCGACCCGAAGTTGATCGTCGCCGACGAGCCGACGACCGCGCTGGACGTCACCGTGCAGGCGCAGATCATAGAGCTGCTGCTGAGGCTGCGGGAGGAGCTGGGCTTCGCCCTGATCCTGGTCTCGCACGACCTGGCGCTGATCGCGGACGTCACCGACCGGGTGGTCGTGATGTACGGCGGCCAGATCGTGGAGACGGGCGTGACCGCCGACCTGGTGGAGGCGCCGGCGCACCACTACACGCGGGGCCTGCTGGGCAGCGTGCTGTCGCTGGAGTCGGCGCAGGAGCGGATGACGCAGATCAAGGGCGTGGTCCCCTCCCCCGCCGACTTCCCCGCGGGCTGCCGCTTCGCGGACCGCTGCCCGCTGGCGAGCGAGGTGTGCCGGACGACGGCCCCGGACCTGGTGGGCCCGGCGACGCATACGGCGGCCTGCCACCACCCGGCGGTGGTGCTGGCACCGACGGACCGCTCCGAAAGCGGGGTCGTCCAGTGAACGCGAGGGGAGTCGTCGGGTGAACGCGCTGGTGGAGCTGTCGGACGCGCACGTCGTGCACAAGGCGCGCAGCGGCGGGCTGTTCACCCGGGACAAGGTGTACGCCCTGACCGGCGCCGATCTCGTCATCGCGCCCGGCGAGACGGTCGGCGTGGTCGGCGAGTCGGGGTGCGGGAAGTCGACGCTGGCGAAGGTGCTGGTGGGAGTGCAACGGCCGACGGCGGGGACGGTGGCCTTCCGCGGACGCGACCTGTGGACCATGACCCCGGCCGAGCGCAGGACTGCGGTGGGTGCCGGCACCGGGATGATCTTCCAGGACCCGTCGACGGCGTTGAACCGCCGCCTGCCGGTCCGGCAGATACTGCGGGACCCGCTGGATGTGCACGACCGAGGGACGAAGTCCCAACGCGAGGAGCGTGTCAGGGAGTTGATGTCCCTGGTCGGCCTCCCGCGCGCCCTCACCGACGCGCTGCCCGGCCAGTTGTCGGGCGGTCAGCGCCAACGCGTGGCGATCGCGCGGGCATTGGCCCTGGACCCCGACCTGGTGGTGGCCGACGAGCCGACGAGCGCGCTGGACGTGTCGGTCCGCGCCCAGATCCTGAACCTCCTCCTGGACCTGAAGGAGCGGCTGGGCCTGGCCCTGGTCTTCGTCTCGCACGACATCCAGACGGTACGGCGGATGAGTGACCGTGTGATCACGATGTACCTGGGCCGGATCGTCGAGGAGGCCCCGGCGGCCGATGTCACCGACGGCTCCCGGCACCCGTACACCCGCGCCCTCTTCTCCGCGACGCCCGGCCTGCTGGACCCCATCGACCCGATCCCGCTGACCGGCCCGGTGCCGTCGGCGACGCGGCCGCCGAGCGGGTGCCCGTTCCGGACGCGGTGCTGGAAGTCGGACGGCGTGTGCGCGGACGTGATGCCGGACTTCTCGGCCGCGTCTCGCCCGGAGCATCGTTACAGGTGTCACCATCCAGTGGAGGAGGGCGAGGCCACCCGCGACCTCGTACGGCAGAGTCACCTTTCCAAGGAGCCTTGATGACGTTCCCCACCCCGCTCACCGGTGTCGTCCCGCCCGTCTGCACGCCCTTGACGCCGGACCGCGAGGTGGACGTCCCCTCACTGCTCAGGCTGGTCGACCACCTGGTGGAGGGCGGGGTGCACGGTCTGTTCGTGCTGGGTTCGTCGTCGGAGGCGGCGTATCTGACGGACCGGCAGCGCAGGCTGGTGGTGGAGGCGGTGGCCGGACATGTCGCGGGGCGGCTTCCGGTGCTGGCGGGTGTGATCGACATGACGACGCCGAGGGTGCTGGACCATGTGCGGGCGGTCACCGCCGCCGGTGCCGACGCGGTGGTGGCGACGGCGCCCTTCTACGCCCGCACCCACCGTGCCGAGATCGCCCGTCACTACCGCCTGATCGCGGCGGGCTCCCCGGTGCCGGTCATCGCGTACGACATCCCGGTCTCCGTCCACACCAAGCTCCCCGCCGACGTGATCCTCGACCTCGCCGCGGAGGGCGCCCTGGCGGGCCTGAAGGACTCCAGTGGCGACCTCGCCGGGTTCCGCGAGGTCGTCACCGGCGCCCGCGGCCGGCCCGACGTGCGGGGCTTCAGCGTGCTGACCGGCTCGGAGCTCGTCGTCGACGCGGCGCTCGCGATCGGTGCCGACGGGGCGGTGCCGGGTCTCGCCAACGTCGATCCGCACGGCTACGTCCGCCTCGACCGGCTGTGCCGTTCCGGCGACTGGGAGGGGGCGCGGTCCGAACAGGAGCGGCTGTGCGCGCTGTTCGGCCTGGTCACCGTGGGCGATCCCGAGCGGATGGGGGGCGGTTCTTCGGCGCTGGGCGCGTTCAAGGCGGCGCTGCATCTGCGGGGGATCATCGACTGCCCGGCGACGGCGGAGCCGCAGGTGCCGCTGGCGCCGGAGGAGGTGGAGCGGGTGGGGAAGTATCTGGCATTGGCGGGGTTGCTGTAAGGAGGGTTTTCGCCCCCGCCGCCCCTACCCGTCCCGTCCCTGGGGGCTGCCGCCCCCAGACCCCCGCTTCGGCCCTGAACGGGCCTCGTCCTCAAACGCCGGACAGGCTGAATTCAGCCCCTCCGGCGTTTGAGGAGCGGGGTCTGGGGCGGAGCCCCAGAAGGACGGGGAGGGTAGGGGCGGCGGGGGCGAGAAACCCTCCCCGCCCGCGCCCGCTACACCAGATCAGCCACCCCCACCCGGCGAAACTCGATCGTCTCGTACGCCCCCGCCACCCCCGTCTCGTACAGAATCCCCACCGCATGCCGGTCGAGCGGCACCAGATCGGAGTACGCCGCCCGCTGCTGGGACAGCGTCAGCGCCTTCGTGAAGGTGGCCCCGCCGTCCACGCTCCGCCACACGGCCATCGCCTGCCGCGCGGTCGGAACCGAGGGCCCGGAGAAGAGCAACGGGGCGCCGGCGCCGGGGAGTTGGAGGACGCTCGCCTCGACCACGGGGACGTCGTTCAGAGAGGGCTGGACGGCGTACGGGAGGTCCAGCGTCTCGCCGCCGTCGCTGGAGTACGCGTCGAGCCGGTTCCCCGCTTCCGTACCGAGCTGATCACGCGAGTTGAAGTACACCCTGCCGTCGGGAAGTTCGGCCGCCGTCGACTCGTTGGCGTTGCCGCGACCGTCGTAGGAGTCGTCCACGAACCCCGTGCGCCAGGTGAGCCCTGCGTCGTCGCTGTAAATGGCGTGCCCGCCGTAGTACTTGGGCTCCTGCCCGGTGTCGGACGAGCCTGGCCCGGGCGCCACCGAGTGGTTCGAGGGGACGACCAGCCGCCCGGCGTGCGGCCCCTTCCTGAGGGCGATCGCGTGCCCCGGCCCCGTCGCGTACCAGCGCCAGTTCGCCGGCTTCACCTGCCGCGTGATGTCCCGGGGTGAGGAGAAGCGCCGGCCGTCGTCCAGGCTCCGCTGTACGAACACCCGCCGGCTCTCCTGAGGCGTCGCCTCGCCCCGCATGATCTCCGCCTCCGTCACAGCACCGCTGTTGTAGGAGGTGACCAGCACCACCGTGCCCGTGCGCGGATCCACCACGGGCGCCGGATTGCCCCGCGTGTCCCCGTCCCCGGCGGCGACCAGCGTCAGCGGGCCCCAGCTGCAGCCGCCGTCGGTGGAACGTCTGAGGACGACATCGATGTCGCCGGTGTCCCCCGCACCGTCGTGCCGGCCCTCGGCGAAGGCCAGGACCGTGCCGCGCGGGGTCGTGATGGCCGCCGGGATGCGGTAGGTGTCGTAGCCGCCCTCCCCCGACACGTAGGGGACGGAGGACGTGCAGCCGGCGTCGCCCGCCGAGGCGTTGCCGGCCGTGGTGAGGGGGGCGGTCAGGAGTACTGCGGTGACTAGGAAAGTACGACTGAGCGTGCGACTCAGGATGGTCATCGAGTTCCCTTGAGTTCCCTTGACGGGGTGTCAGCATTGACCTGTCCGTCACAGGTTCCCCGGTGTCACCATCCCTGACTCATACGCCACGATGACCAACTGCGCCCGGTCCCGAGCCCCCAGTTTCCCCATGATCCGGCTGACGTGGGTCTTCGCCGTCAGCGGGCTCAGCCCCAACGCCTCCGCGATCTCCGTGTTGTTGAGGCCGCGCGCTACCAGCGTCAGCACTTCGCGTTCACGTTCGGACAGGTATTCGGGTCCCCCGGCAGTGGGCGCGGAGGGGCTGCGCAGGAACCGCTCGATCAGCCGTGCGGTCGGCCCGGGGGACAGCAGCGATTCACCCGCCGCCACCGTACGGATGGCGTCGAGGAGTTCGGCGGGCCGGGTGTCCTTGACGAGGAATCCGGAGGCGCCGGCGCGCAGCGCGTCCACGATGTTCTCGTCGGTGTCGTAGGTGGTGAGGACCAGGATGCGCACCCCGGCCAGGTCCTCGTCGGCCGCGATGAGCCGGGTCGCCTCGATGCCGTCCAGGTCGGGCATCCGGATGTCCATCACGACGAGGTCGGCGCGTGCGCTGCGGACCAGTTCCGCGGCCTGGCGGCCGGTGCCCGCCTGGCCGACGACCTCCATGTCCGGGGCCGACTCGACCAGCATGGCGAACGCCTCCCGGACGAGCGTCTGGTCGTCCGCGAGCAGGACGCGGATCATCGGTCACCTTCCCCGTCCGTTCCGACAGTTCTGACGGGCAGTACGGCCGTCACCTGGAAACCCCCCTCGTCGCGCCGTCCGGCGTCGAGTGTGCCACCCACGCTGCGGGCCCGTTCCCGCATGCCGACGAGGCCGTAGCCGGGGGCCGCCTCCGCGCCCTCCGCGTACCCGCCCTCGTCGGTGACCGACACGCGCAGGGCGCCCTGCTCCTCGTACAGTTCGATGTGTACGGCGGGGTCGGGCCCCGCGTGCCGTACGACGTTCGTCAGCGCCTCCTGCACGATGCGGTAGGCGGCCGCGCCCACGGCGGGCGGCGCCTGGCTCACCCGTACCGCCGACTCCACCCGCGCCCCGGCCAGCCGCGCCGCCTCCACCAGGTCCGGCAGGCCGTCGAGTCCGGGCAGCGGGCCGCGTGCCTCGCCGGCGACCCCCTGCTCGCGCAGCACGTCCAGCGTCGTACGGAGTTCGCCGCGTGCCGTGCGGCAGGTCCCGGCGATGTCGTCCAGGGCCTTCGCGACGGCCTCGCGGTCCAGCCGCTCGGGGTCCGCGGCCAGGACATGGGCGGCCACCGAGGTCTGCACGCCGATGAGCGTGATGCTGTGGGCGAGCAGGTCGTGCAGGTCGCGGGCGATGCGCAGACGTTCCTCGGCGACGCGGCGGCGGGCCTCCTCCTCGCGGGTGCGTTCGGCGCGTTCGGCGCGTTCGACGATGGCGGCGACGTACTGGCGGTAGTAGCGGACGTCGATGCCGCAGAAGAGGAACGCGAAGACCCAGCCGGAGATCCGCAGGAGCTCCAGCGTCCCGTCGGGGTTGCTGAGGGAGTTGAGGAGCAGTGTCACGCCGAGGACGGCGGCGCCGGTGAGCAGCGTGCGACGGACCGTGCCGGTGGCCGCGACCGTGTACAGCACCACCATGGTCGCGAAGATGGGCGCGGCGTGGTTGTTCTCCAAGGCGTGGTACGGGGAGATGCAGACCATGACCGCGAGCAGGACCAGCACCGGACGGTGGCGCCGCCATACGAGGGGGACATGGGCGGCGAGCAGCAACGTCCAGCCCAGCGCGTCGGGCCGGAGCGCCTTGTCGCCGAGCAGGGCGATCGCGGTGGCGAGGGCGGCCCACGCCACGGCCAGCAGGGCGTCGTTGCGGGTTCGGTGGGGGGCGGTCAGGGGGTCGCGGTTGATGGCCGCCATGACCCGCTCGCCGATGCGGGGGCTGTCCGCCGCCTTCGTCGTCTGCTGCACCGGCTCATCCTCCGCCACGCGGGCGCCCCTCCGGGAGGGGAGGGACGCCCTGACGGTGCGCGGGAGGCTCACACCGGCTCCGGCTGGCGTTCCCGCCGGACCGGGGGCTGCGGCGCCCGGGACAGCCCGCCCGGCCACCACACCTTGCGGCGCAGCGCGACGCTCGCGCTGGTGACCAGGTAGGTGCGGACCAGGAAGGTGTCGAGCAGCACGCCCACCGCGATGACGAAGCCCAGCTCGACGAGGGGGACCAGCGGCATGTTGGTGAGCACCGCGAAGGTGGCGGCGAGGACGAGCCCGGCGGAGGCGATGACACCGCCGGTCGTACGCAGCGCGGTGAGCGCGGCCGTCGCGGGTTCGGCGCCGTTCAGGCACTCCTCGCGCATCCGGTGCATCAGGAAGATGCCGTAGTCGACGCCGAGGGCCACCAGGAACACGAAGGACAGCAGGCCGAGTCCCGGGTCCGTGCCCTCGAAGCCGAAGAGCGGCCCGAAGACGAGCCCGCCGATGCCGAGCGCCGCGCCCCACACCGCGACCACGGCCGCCACCAGGATCAGCGGCGCCACGAGCGAGCGCAGCAGGGCGACCAGGATGAGCAGCACGGACAGCAGCACGATCGGCACGACGACCAGACGGTCCCGGGCGTTGGTGTCCTTCAGGTCGATCTGCTCGGCGCTGGGCCCGCCGACGTAGGAGCCGTGGAGCTTGTCGCGCAGGGCCTCGATGGTGGCCGTCTCGCCGGCCGACTGGGGTGGTGCGGCGGCGAGGACGGAGATCTCGGTCCAGCCCTCTGCGGTACGTCCCTTCTGCGCGCTGTCGACGCCCCGGGTGCCGCGGATCGACGTGAGCGTCTCGGCGAGGCGGTCTTGCGGCGTGATGACGCTGATGGGCTGGGTGCCGCGCTCGGGGTAGGCCTTGGCGAGCGTCTCCATGGCGGCGACCGCGTCGGGCTTGCTGGTGAAGGAGTCCTCCTGCTTGAGGCTGCCGGGCAGGTTCAGCACACCGAGGGCCAGTGCGCCGAGCAGGACGGCGCCGCCCGCGAGGACGGTGAGGGGCCGGCGTCCGGCGGAGCTGCCCATCGCGGTGAACAGGGACCGGCGGGCCTTGGGCGTGCTGCCGTAGCGCGGTACGAGCGGCCAGAACACGCGCCGGCCGAGCAGCACGAGGATCGCGGGCAGCAGGGTCAGCATGGCGGCGAGCGCGCACAGCACGCCGACGGTGCCGAGGGGGCCCATGCCCCGGCTGGAGTTGAGGTCGGCGGCGAGCAGGCACAGCAGCCCGGCGGCGACGGTGCCGGAGGAGGCGAGCACGGCGGGCCCGCAGCCCTTGAGCGCGGCGACCATCGCGTCGTACGGCCGCTCGACGCGCCGTAGCTCCTCGCGGTAGCGGGAGACGAGGAGCAGCGCGTAGTCGGTGCCCGCCCCGAACACGAGGATCGTCATGATCCCGGAGCTCTGGCCGGAAACAGACGTCCCGAACCCCTGGTTGAGGCCGTAGGCGACGCCCATCGACAGATAGTCGGCCACGCCCGCGACGGCGAGCGGCACGAGCCACAGGAACGGGCTGCGGTAGATGAGGATCAGCAGCAGGGCGACGACGCCGGCGGTGGTGTAGAGCAGCGGTCCGTCGAGCGAGTTGTAGACCTCGCTCGCGTCGGTGGCGAGCGCGCCCTCGCCGCCGACGTCGACACCGAGCCCGTCTTCGCCCTTCGCCATGTCCCGTACGGCGTTGACCAGTTCGTCGCGGGCCTCCTCGTCCTGGCCCGGCTCGGTGCTGGCCACCGGGTACATCAGGGTGGTGCCGTCCCGGGACGGGATGCCCTGGGGTTCGCCGGTGAGCTTGTGGGCGCTCGCGATCCGGTCGATCTGCTCGGCGGCGGTGGCCTTGTCGGCGGCGGTCAGGCCGCCGTCGCGGTGGTAGACGACGACCATCTCGGTGGCCTCGCCGCCGGGCAGCCGGTCCTGGATCTTGGCGACCTGCGTGGAGTCGGCGCTCGCCGGCAGGTAGTCGATGGCGCGGTCGCGCTGGACGTCCGCCAGCTTCGACGCGAACGGTGAGGCGAGCGCGAGCACGGCGATCCACAGCCCGAGCACGAGCCAGGGCACGGCACGCCTGCGCAGCACTGCTTTCCTTACGGCCCCCATCTGACGGGCCTCCCTCCGGTCCGGATGTCTGGGTCGGTTCCAGACTCCCGGCGCGGCGGGGCCGATTCGTCGGACGGAAGGGCGAGTTGGGGGCTACTGCCGGGGGCGGTGCGCTGCCCCGATTACTCCCTGGGGAGTACCGCGGGACGCGGCACCTGAGTATCCGTACTCAGGCACCGGCGCCGTTTTCCGGGAAGGCTGGCCCCCATGACTGCCCCGACCGGCCTCCCGCACTTCCGCGGCGCCAATGTGCCGCCCCCGCCCGGCGGACGCGGGCAGCTGCCCGTCGCCGGGGACATCGCCCTGGCGGTCGGACTGCTCGTCCTGGACGTTCTCGGGGCCGTCGTGGCCTTCGTGCTCGGCATCGAGGTCAGCGGCGACTGGAAGCCGTTCGATCCGGGTGCGGACAACTCCGACGTCACCTTCACGTTCAATTGGCTCTACGTGGGCATCGCAGGCGGCATCGTGCTGCTGACCGCCGCGCTGCTGTGTCTGCTCCGGGCCGTCGTCAGCGCCTCGCTGCAGGTGCTCGCCGGGATGGTCGTCGTGGTCCTCGCGGTGAACGGCGCGCAGTTCGACAAGCGGCACGAGGACCGGGCCCGCACGGCCGTGTCCGCCCCCGCCGCGTACCGCTGAGCGTCCGTCTCAGGAAGGCGTCCGCGCCGCCGCGGCCAGCAGCCGGGTCACGTCCTCGGCGCAGATGGTGAGGGCCGCGCCGACCGTCGCGAGGACGTCGCGCTCGGCGGGCGTGTACGGGCCGTCGGCCAGGGCGATGCGGGCGCCCTGCAGCAGGATGGACTCGCGGCCGGCCGCGGCGAGGTGCGGGGCGAGCGGGTCGAGGGCCTCATGGAGCTCTATGGCCAGCCCGGCACCGCACGGCTCGGAGAAGACCCGCCCGGTGTCCGCCGCCAGCGCCTCGACGAGGGCGCCCAGCCCTTCCTCCGTACAGTCGTCGAAGCCGGCCGCGCGCACCGTGACCGCCGCGGCCTCCAGGGCCGGACGGGCGCACGTGCCGCCCGCCGCCAGCACCGCCAGGGCGACGGTGTGCACGGCGTCGCGGAGCATCGCGGAGAAGCGGGTCGTGGTCGGGTGGTCCAGGACGTCGGTGCCGAAGTGACGGCGGCAGGCCGCGCACTCCACGACGGGCGCGGTCTCACCGCGCGGCAGGACCGGCACTCCGAGCAGAGTGAAGCGGCGGTGCCCGGTCAGCCGCTGGTAGTTGCGGTCGCCCCCGCATCCGGGGCAGAAGAACTCGCCGTCGCCGACCGGCGACCACGCGGTGCGGGTGCCCAGGATGCGCGCAGCCCTGGCGGCACGGCCGTCTTGTCCCCGTCCTGGCAGCACGTCGCACCTCCGTAACACCGCGGCAACATCGCCGCGCTTGCGTGATGTTAGCCACATCACGGACGCGGAGTCAGTACCCCGAACGAGACCTTTCCGTGACCTGCACAGGTCAATGGCCGGAAACAGACGTGCCCCGCCCACCGAAATCACGGCGGACGGGGCCTCTGATCGCCGGGGTCAGCGGCGCCGCCAAAGGGGCGCGGGGAACTGCGCGACCAGCCACGAACGACCCGCGGCCGCCCGACAGTCCATAGCGGCACTCCCCTTACGCGCCCCCTCCGGAGCGAACCGTCAACGAGCCGCCCTGTTGACGGCCGACACAACCGCCTTCAGCGACGCCCGCGTCGTATTGGCGTCAATGCCGATCCCCCACAGCACCTTGCCGTCGATCGCACACTCGATGTACGACGCGGCCTGCGCGGACGCGCCCTCGCTCATCGTGTGCTCCTGGTAGTCCAGCAGCCGCGCGTCCACACCCACGGCGTCCAGCGCGTCGAAGAAGGCCGAGATCGGACCGTTGCCGGTACCGGACAGGACGGTGTCGACGCCGTCGACCGTCGCCTCCACCTTCAGCGTGTCCACGCCGTCCGTGTCCGTCGTCGACTGGCCGTTCTTGACCTGGATACGACCCCACGGGTTCTCCGGGTTCGGCAGGTACTCGTCCTGGAAGGTCGCCCAGATGTCGCCGCCGGTGACCTCGCCGCCCTCGGCGTCCGTCTTCGCCTGGATGATCTTGGAGAACTCGATCTGCATCCGGCGCGGCAGGTCCAGCTTGTGGTCGTTCTTCAGGACGTACGCGATACCGCCCTTGCCGGACTGCGAGTTGACGCGGATGACCGCCTCGTAGGAGCGGCCGACGTCCTTGGGGTCGATCGGCAGGTAGGGAACGGCCCACTCGATGTCGTCGACCGTGACGCCCTTGGCGGCCGCGTCGGCCTCCATGGCGTCGAAGCCCTTCTTGATGGCGTCCTGGTGGGAGCCGGAGAAGGACGTGTAGACCAGGTCGCCCACGTACGGGTGGCGCGGGTGGACCTCCATCTGGTTGCAGTACTCCCACGTACGACGGATCTCGTCGATGTCGGAGAAGTCGATCTGCGGGTCGACGCCCTGCGAGAACAGGTTCATGCCCAGGGTGACCAGGTCGACGTTGCCGGTGCGCTCGCCCTGCCCGAACAGACAGCCCTCGACGCGGTCGGCGCCGGCCATCAGCGCCAGCTCGGCGGCGGCGACGGCCGTACCGCGGTCGTTGTGCGGGTGGACGGAGATGACGACGTGCTCGCGGCGGGAGATGTTGCGGCTCATCCACTCGAAGCGGTCCGCGTGCGTCGAGGGGGTCGAACGCTCCACCGTGGCGGGCAGGTTGAGGATGATCTCGCGGCCCGGACCGGGCTGGTAGACGTCCATCACCGCCTCGCAGACCTCCAGCGCGAAGTCCAGCTCGGTGTCGGTGAAGATCTCGGGGCTGTACTGGTAGCCGAACTCGGTCTCCGGGCCCAGCAGCTTCTCGGCGTACTCCATGACCAGGCGCGTGCCGTCGACGGCGATCTGCTTGATGTCGTCCTTGGAGCCACGGAAGACGACCCGGCGGAAGACCGGCGCGGTGGCGTTGTACAGGTGGACGGTCGCCCGCTTGGCGCCCTTCAGCGATTCGACGGTCCGCTCGATCAGGTCCTCGCGGGCCTGGGTCAGTACGGAGATGGTGACGTCGTCGGGGATCGCGCCCGGCTCCTCGATGATCGACCGTACGAAGTCGAAGTCCGTCTGGCCCGACGCCGGGAAGCCGACCTCGATCTCCTTGTAGCCCATCTTGACCAGCTGGTCGAACATCCGGCGCTTGCGCTCGGGCGACATCGGGTCGATCAGGGCCTGGTTGCCGTCACGCAGGTCGGTGGAGAGCCAGCGGGGGGCGACGGTGACGCGGTTGTCCGGCCAGGTGCGGTCCGGGATGTCGACCTGCTCGTAGCGGCCGTACTTGTGGATCGGCATGGAACTGGGCTGCTGGCGGTTCGCCATGTTTGCGGGGCTCCTCAGGATGTCCGGAAGGACGGCCGACGACGCAACGCGAAGCTCCGCGGGGAGGGAGTCGACCTGGACTACAGGCCCTCGCCGCGGCAGCTAAGAAGAAGCAGCCCGAAACGCATGATGCTCCGCATGCTAGCCGAGCCCCTTCGGACGCGGGGCGCCGTATCAGTATGCGGGACCCCTGGAACGAATGGGGCAAAAAGTGCGCCATACCACTTCGTCACAGAGCGTGCGGTCCCCTGTCCGCATATTTCACCAATCATGGTTGCGGGTAGTGACAGCGGCATAACTCAGTGCAAGTGTGCCGGGCATGACGACCAACGGGGGCTTCGTGCCCGTCTTCTGCACCGTCGTACCGCCGCATGTCCTCGACAAGCTGGCCCGCAACGACGACCCCGCACTCTCCGGTCCCGCCCAGCGGACCTTGATGCGAGACAGCGAGCTGCGCGGCAGGCGCCGCGTCACGACCGAGTTCGCCCTCGCGGCCGCCCCGACGGCGAAGGCACCGTCGGACCAGCCGCTGCGCACCATCTACGACGCCGAGCACAAGGCCGCCCTGCCCGGCACCAAGGTCCGCGGCGAGGGCCAGGACCCCGGCCAGGACGCCACCGTCAACCGGGCCTACTCCGGCCTCGGCGCGACCTTCGAGCTCTTCCTCAAGGCCTACCGGCGGCACTCCATCGACGGCGACGGCCTGCCCCTGGACGCCACCGTCCACTACGACGAGAACTACAACAACGCCTTCTGGAACGGCGAGCAGATGGTGTTCGGCGACGGTGACGGCGAGATCTTCCTCGACTTCACCATCCCGATCGACGTCATCGGCCACGAGCTCACCCACGGCGTCACGCAGTACACGGCCAACCTGACCTACTACGGCCAGCCCGGCGCGCTGAACGAGTCCATGTCGGATGTCTTCGGCGCCCTGATCAAGCAGTACACGCTCGGCCAGACCGCCGCCGAGGCCGACTGGCTGATCGGCGCCGGCCTGCTCGCCCCCAGCGTCTCCGGCAAGGCCCTGCGCTCCATGAAGGAGCCGGGCAGTGCGTACGACGACGACGTGCTCGGCAAAGACCCGCAGCCCGCGACCATGGACGACTACGTCCGCACCGGCCGCGACAACGGCGGCGTCCACATCAACTCCGGCATCCCCAACCACGCCTTCTACCTGGCCGCCACCGCGCTCGGCGGCAACGCCTGGGAGAAGGCGGGCCAGATCTGGTACGACGTCCTGACCGGCGGCGAGCTGTCGGACCGGGCCCTGTTCACCGACTTCGCGGGGCTTACCGTCAAGGCCGCGCGCGAGCGCTTCGGCGACGGCGGCGAGGAGCTCCAGGCCGTGTCGAAGGCGTGGGAGCAGGTCGGGGTGCGGATCCCGTAAGTCCGTACTAGACAGGGACCCATGCGTATTCAGGTACGGCGCACGGGTGGATTCGCGGGCATCGAGCGGCTCGCCGAGGTGGACACCTCGGAGCGGCCCGACGCCCAGGAGTGGCACGCCCTGGCCGATCGCGCGGTCGCGGCCGGCCGGGGCACGCCCCCGATCGGGGTTCCGGACGGCTTCAGCTACCAGATCACCGTGGACGGCAAGACGGTGTACTGCTCGGATCCCCGGCTCACGGACGAGCAGCGCAAGCTGATCTCCAGGGTGCTGAAGGAAGGAGCGTGACGGGCTCACGCGATGGGCGGTAACGGGTAGTTCACGCCGGGGCGTTGACTTCCGTTACCGCCGGTACGGATGATCCGGCGCATGGTGACTGATGCGCGCGGCGCGACGAACCCGATACCGCAGTTCCCGGCCGGCTTCCTGTGGGGCGTCTCGACCTCGGCCCACCAGATCGAGGGTGCGACGGACGAGCGCGGGGCATCCGTGTGGGACGCCTTCACGGCCGAGCCGGGCAAGGTGAAGGACGGCTCCACGGCCGCGGTGGCCTGCGACCACTACCACCGCTACCCCGAGGACGTGGCGCTACTGGCCCGCCTGGGCGTGGGCGCGTACCGCTTCTCGGTCTCCTGGCCGCGGGTGAACGCGCCGCAGGGCCTCGACTTCTACGACCGTCTGGTCGACGAGCTGTGCGCGGGGGGCGTACGGCCGGTGCCGACGCTCTTCCACTGGGATCTGCCGGTCGCCCTGGACTGGCTCGACCGGGACACCGCCGCCCGTTTCGCCGAGTACGTCTCGGTGGTCGCCGAGCGCCTGGGCGACCGCGTCCAGAAGTGGATCACGATCAACGAACCCGCCGAACACACCCTCCTCGGCCACGCCCTCGGCACCCACGCCCCGGGCAAGCGGCTCCTCTTCGACGCCCTCCCCGCCGCCCACCACCAGCTGCTGGCCCACGGCCTGGCCGTCCAGGCCCTGCGCGCGGCCGGCGCCACGGACATCGGCATCGCCAACTCGCACGGGCCGACGTGGCCGGCGTCGCAGGAACAGGCGGACGCGGAGGCGGCCGACTTCTACGACCTGCTGCTCAACCGACTGTTCTCCGACCCGGTCCTGCTGGGCGAATACCCGCACGGAATCGGCGAGTTGATGCCAGGGGATGTGGACTCCGACCTGAAGATCATCGCGGAGCCCCTCGACTTCTACGGCGTCAACTACTACGCGCCGACCCGCGTGGGCGCCCCGCAGGGCACGGAGATCGAGTTCGGCGGGGTGAGCATGCCCGCCGAACTCCCCTTCTCCGTACGGGAGATCGAGGGCGTGCCGACGACCGACTTCGGCTGGCCGGTGGTCCCCGAGGGTCTGACGGAGCTGCTCACCGGCTTCCGGGAGCGGTACGGCGACCGGCTGCCGCCCATCGTCATCACCGAGAACGGCTGCTCGTACGAGGGGGTCGACGACCAGGAGCGGATCGCCTACCTGGACGGTCACATCCGCGCGCTGCACAAGGCGGTGGAGGCGGGCGTGGACGTACGGGGCTACTTCGTCTGGTCGTTGCTGGACAACTTCGAGTGGGCCGAGGGCTACGCGCGCCGGTTCGGGCTGGTCCATGTGGACTACGAGACGCTGACGCGGACGCCCAAGGCGTCGTACGGCTGGCTGCGGGACGTGCTCCGGGCGCAGGCCCAGGGATGACGGTCGACGCCCTGGCCGAACCCACGGAGCGGGTCGGCCGGGGCTGGACCGCTGCGCTGTCGCTGGCCAACGTGGCGATCTGGGTGGGCTGGTACGGCCCGCTGCAGATCCTGCTGGCCCAGCAGGCGGAGGACTTCGCGCCCGGCACGGGGATGTCGAAGGAGACGCTGCTGGCCTGGGTGACGGGCGCGGGCGCGGCAGTGTCGCTGGCGGCCAACCCGTTCTTCGGCGCCCTGTCGGACCGCACCACGGCCCGCTGGGGCCGCCGTACGCCGTGGATCGTGGCCGGTGCGGCGGGCGGGGCGCTGTCGCTGCTGCTGCTCGCCGGGGCGGGCGGGCTGTGGGCGATGGCGGTCGGCTGGAGCCTGGTCCAGCTGACCCTGAACGCGGCCTTCGCGGCGGTCACGGCGGCCGTACCGGACCGCGTGCCGCGGCTCCAACGGGGCGCGGTGGGCGGCTGGTTGGGGGCGGCGCAGATCCTCGGGGCGGTCGCCGGGACGGGGCTGGCGACGGCGGCGGGCGGGATCGCGGCGGGGTACGCGGCGTGCGCGGTGTTCGTGACGGTGGGGGTGCTGCCGTACGTGCTCCGGTACCCGGATCTCCGGCTGGGGGCGGCGGACCGGCCGGCGTGGTCCTGGCGGTCGTTCGCGCGGGGCTTCTGGCTGAGCCCGCGCCGCCACCCGGACTTCGGCTGGGCCTGGCTGACCCGGTTCCTGATCAACCTCAGCAACGCGCTGGTCATCCTCTATCTGCTCTACTACCTCCGGGACCGCCTGCACCACGACGACCCCGAGCAGGGCGTGCTGATCCTCACCGCCGTGGACAGCGTGGCGCTGCTGGCCACGGTCGTGGTGGGCGGGGTCTGGTCGGACCGCGTGGGCCGCCGCAAGCCCTTCGTGAGGTGGTCCGGGGTGCTGATGGCGGCGGCCACCGCCCTGCTGGCCGTCTGGCAGACCTGGGCGGGCGCCATCGTCGTGGCGGCATTGCTGGGCGTGGCCCTGGGGGTGTTCATGTCGGTCGACTTCGCGCTGATGACCGACGTCCTGCCCGAGGCACGGGACCGCGGGAAGGACCTCGGCGTCATCAACGTGGCCAACGCCCTGCCCCAGGTCGCGGCGCCCGCCCTCGCCGCGCCGATCGTCACCCACCTGGGCGGCTACCGGATGCTGTACCTGGTGGCGGCGGCGGTGGGGCTGGCCGGGGCGGTGCTGGTGGGGCGGATCAGGGGTGTGGACTAGGGGCCGGGGCGGCCGGGCCGGGAGGCGATCAGCTCAGCATTCGCCGCCCCACCGTGCGCTGTGCAGGGTGACGGGGCCCTCGAAGGTCACCATGTTGGTGTCGTTCGGGTAGTGCAGGCAGCCCTTGAAGTTGCCGCCGTTCTCCGGCGTGGCGGTGAGGTTGTACCAGATGTGGTCGGCACCCGGCTGGCGCACACCGTTGTTGACGATGGTCACCCCCTTCTCGGAGTGCAGGTCGTACAGATTCCCCTTCGACTTCCACTTCGGCTTGCCCGACGCCGTGTCGTTGTTCCAGACGCAGACGTATTCCCTCGGACAGTCCGCCGGGGCGGCCGCCGCCGACGGCGCCGACGCCACACCCATGGCGGCCATCATCAGCACTGCCGCCACACCCACGCCGGCCTTCGCGCGCAACCGTGTCTTCACCATGTCGCCCCTCCGTTTTCGGTCACTCGGGGCAGCCGTGGTCAATTCGGCCGCCCCCAAGTGGCCAGCATCACGCATGGTTCAAGGCTCCGGTCCCTGACATCTGTCAGGCAACCGGAGGCCGGTCACAGCGCTCCGGCCTCCCGGGCCGCGTAAACACTGGGGAACAGCGGCCGATACCCCAGCTCACGGCGGATCCGCTCCGTGGAGGTGATCACGAGCCACGGGTCGGGATCGGTGCGGTCATACAGCTCCTCGGGAACCTCGACCCCGTTGAGCTGGTGCAGCTCGACCGCCGTGACGGGGGCGTCGTCGGCGATGTTGTAGACGCGGCCCGCGATGCCCGGCGCGTGCAGGATGCGCAGCAGCGCCTGGGCGACGTCCGCGTGATGGCCCATCTGGAGCCGTTGGGTGGCCGCCCAGTTCCGGGCCCACATCAGGGACTGGGCGAGATGCGGATCGCCCTCGCCGTAGACGAAGGGGAGCCGGGCGACGCGCACGTCCAGCCCTTCCATGGCGAGCAGCTCCCGCTCGGCCTCGGCCTTGGACTCGGGGTAGGCGCCCCACATCGCCCCGCCGGGCCGGGTCTCGTCGTCCTCGGTGAGCGGGCGACGCCGTCCGACGCCGTACACCAGTCCCGTGCTGACCTGCACGAACCTCCCCACCCCGGCGGCCAGCGCGGCGCGCCCCAGCTCCACCGCCGCGTCCCGGTTGACGGCCCGGGCCTCCTCGTCCGGGACCCCGCGGAAGGACGCTGCGACGTTCACGACCGCGTCGACCCCGGCGACCGCCTTGCCCAGCACCTCCGCGTCCCGCAGATCACCGACGACGACCTCGGCGCCCAGCTCGGCGAAGGGCTCTCCGCGCGCCGCGTCCCGCACCAGCACCCGCACGCGCTCCCCCGGCCGGGCCTGCGCCAGCAGCCTCGGCGTGAAGCGGCGGCCTACCTGACCCGTCGTACCTGTCACCAGCGTCAGCATGTTCTGCTCCTCTCGTCACCGACCACCCTCGGACGGAGCCGGTGCGCGCGGGAGAGACCCGTTGATCAGGGGATCGGCAGTCCCTGGATAAGCCGGGCGGCGTGCCGCAGCCTTGAGGGGTGAACCGAGCCGAACTCGCCGACTTCCTCCGCCGCGGCCGTGCCCGCCTCGACCCGTCCGACGTGGGCCTCACGGCCGGCACCCGCCGCCGTACGCCGGGGCTGCGCCGGGAGGAGGTGGCGGCGCTGGCCGGGATGTCCGTGGACTACTACGCGCGGCTGGAGCAGTCCCGGGGGCCGCGTCCGTCCCGCCAGATGCTGACGGCGCTGGCCCGGGCGCTGCGCCTCGCCGACGTCGAGAGCGACCACCTGTTCCACCTGGCCGGCGAGGAGCCGCCGCGCCGCGAGACGGCGTCCGGGCATGTCCGCCCCGGCCTGCTGCTGATCCTGGACCGCCTGCACGACACCCCGGCACAGGTGGTGACCGACTGCGGCGAGGTACTCGCCCAGAACGCCATGGCCAGGGCGCTGGTCGGCGACGTGATGTCCCGCCCTCCGCGCGAGCGCAACCTGGCCCGCCTGTTCTTCCTGGACCCGGACGCACGCGGCCTGTTCCCTGAGGAGGACCGCGCGGAACACGCCCGCGGCCACGTCGCGAGCCTGCGCGCGGTGGCCGCCGCCCGCCCCGACGACCCGGAACCGGCCGCGCTGGTCGCCGAACTCAGGTCATCCAGCGAGGAGTTCGCCCGCCTCTGGGACGAACATGAGGTGTCCCAGCGCAACCGCGCCACGAAGCGCTTCCTGCACCCTTTGGTCGGCCTGCTGGAACTGGACTGCGAGGTCATGCTCAGCCACCAGCACCACCACCTCCTGATCGTGCACACGGCACGACCGGGGACGGAGGCGTACGAGCGGCTGCAGTTGTTGCGGGTGGTGGGTCTGCAGGACATGGCACCGAGCCGGAAATGACAGCACGGGGGCCATCGCATCTCGGCGCCGGTCCCGGCATTTCAGCCCGTTGGGGGTGCCCCCTCTGGGGGAGTTTGAGGACGAGGCCCGTTCAGGGCCGAAGCGGGGGTCTGGGGGCGGCAGCCCCCAGGGACGGGACGGGTAGGGGCGGCGGGGGCGAGAAGAACCCTCAGAACCCCAACTTCCGCAACTGCCGAGGATCCCGCTGCCAGTCCTTCGCCACCTTCACATGAAGGTCCAGGAACACCGGCGTCCCGAGCAACGCCTCGATCTGCTTGCGCGACTTGATCCCGACCTCCTTCAACCGCTTCCCCTTGGGCCCGATGATGATGCCCTTCTGGCTGGGCCGCTCGATGTAGACGAACGCGTGGATGTCGAGGAGCGGCTTGTCGGCGGGCCGGTCCTCACGCGGCAGCATCTCCTCCACCACGACGGCGATGGAGTGGGGCAGCTCGTCGCGCACACCCTCCAGCGCGGCCTCACGGATCAGCTCCGCGATCATGACCTGCTCGGGCTCGTCGGTGAGCTCACCGTCGGGGTAGAGAGCGGGACCCTCCGGCAGAAGCGGGACGATCAGATCGGCCAGCAGACCCACCTGCTTGTCGCCGACCGCCGAGACGGGAACGATCTCGGCCCACTCGAACCCGAGCTCCTTGCCCAGCTGATCGATCGCGATCAACTGCTCGGCCAGGGTCTTCGGATCCACCAGATCGGTCTTGGTGACGATCGCGATCTTCGGCGTCTTCTTGATCGACGCCAGTTCCTTCGCGATGAAACGGTCACCGGGACCGAGCTTCTCGTTCGCGGGCAGGCAGAAACCGATCACGTCGACCTCGGCCCAGGTGGTGCGTACGACGTCGTTCAGCCGCTCGCCCAGCAGCGTGCGCGGCTTGTGCAGTCCCGGGGTGTCGACCAGGATCAGCTGGGCGTCGGGCCGGTGCACGATGCCGCGCACCGTGTGCCGCGTCGTCTGCGGCTGGTTCGCGGTGATCGCCACCTTCTGGCCGACCAGAGCATTCGTAAGGGTGGACTTGCCCGCGTTAGGGCGGCCCACGAAGCAGGCGAAGCCGGCGCGGTGGGGTGCCTCGGACGGCTCGGATGACTGGTGGCGAACGCTCATGGCGCCCATTCTCCCTGATCCACAACCCCCTGCCGTACAAGGGAGCGACCCAGAGACACCGTGCCCCTCGCTGCCGCAAGCGTCGACACCGGCGACACCGGCGACACCGCCTGGCTGCTCGCCGCCACCGCCGTCGTGCTGCTGATGACCCCGGGCCTGGCCCTGTTCTACGACGGCATGGTCCGCACGAAGAGCGTCCTCAACATGCTGATGATGAGCTTCGTGTCCATCGCCCTGGTCACGGTCGTGTGGCTGGCCTGCGGGTATTCGCTCGCCTTCGGGGACGACGCGTTCGGCGGCCTCATCGGCGGGCTCGACCTCGCCGGCATGTCGGGCCTCGGCCCGGACAGCGTCCAGGGCACCGTCCCCACCCTCCTCTTCGCCACCTTCCAGCTCACCTTCGCGATCATCACCGCCGCGCTGATCAGCGGCGCGGTCGCGGACCGGGCGAAGTTCGGGGCGTGGATCGTGTTCGTGCCCGTGTGGGCCCTCGGCGCCGACGGCCTCGCGGCCGCCGTCTTCCTCGACACCCTCGCCGCCGGCTGCACCGGCCTGGTCGGCTGATCGGCGTCTTCGCGACGGCGACGATGACGGGCGGGGCCGAAGGGCTGCTGTACGGCGGCGGGCTCGCGCAACTCGGCAAGCAGCTGGTGGCGATCGTGGCCGTGGCGGCATACGCCTTCCTCGTCACGTACGGCATCGCCAAGGTCATCGACAAGGCCATGGGCTTCCGGGCGAGCGAGGAGCAGGAGCACACCGGCCTGGACCTTACGGTGCACGCCGAGAGCGCCTACGATCACGGGGTCCTGGGGCACGGCGACCCGGTCACCGCGTCCGTCTCCTCCCCCGTCCCCGCCACGCAGAAGGTCCACAAGCAGGCATGAAGCTGATCACCGCGATCGTCAAGCCGTACCGGCTCGACGAGGTCAAGACCGCTCTCCAGGAGATCGGTGTGCACGGTCTGACCGTGACCGAGGCGAGCGGCTACGGCCGCCAGCGTGGCCACACCGAGGTGTACCGCGGCGCCGAGTACCAGGTGGACCTGGTGCCCAAGGTCCGGATCGAGGTCGTCGTGGACGACGCGGCGGCCGACGACGTCATCGACGCCATCGTGAAGGCCGCCCAGACCGGCAAGATCGGCGACGGCAAGGTCTGGGCGCTGCCGGTCGACACGGTCGTACGGGTGCGGACGGGCGAGCGCGGCCCCGACGCGCTGTAAGCGCCGGACGCCGGGACCGCGCCCCCCTTCGGAACGTCAGCGCGTCACGCGCGCCGTGTGGGTCAGTCGAACACGAACGGGCCCGGCGACTGCGGCCCGGTCGCCGTGCACGTGATGGTGATGCCGAAGACGGTCATCTGCAGCGAGCCGCCGAAGGCCTCCAGGCTGTCCCCGGAGGCGACGGTGCCGCTGAGCGGGCCGACCTGGACGGGGTCGCCGGCGGCCATCGCCGGGTTCTCCGTGCCGGTGAAGGCGGTGGTGCCGCCGCTCGCCTTCACGAGGGTGAGCGTCGAGGAGATCGAGTCCTCCCCCAGCGCGATCGGCGCGGTGATCGCGGAGGAGTTGACGGTGATGGTGGCGGCGGTGCCGTTCTGCGTCGCCGTGAGGGTGGCCTCGCCGCCGCCGAAGCTGCCGCAGTCGGCGGTGATCGTGGCGGTTTCGGGGGTGACGGCGAGGGCTGCGGGCGCGAAGGCCAGTCCGGTGACCGCGAGGGCACCGGCCACCAGCGCCGCACCTGCTCCGATGCGCGTTCGTCTCATGGGGATGAGCTCCCTTCCCGTGGGGATTGCCATGTGGGGATGGACGGGAGGTACATGAGCAGGCCGTCGGCCGCAGGCGAGCGTGGTGCGGGACGCCGCATGGGGGGGTGAATCTGACGACCCGTCGGAACTGCTGTTTCCATTGATACGCGTGGGGCGGGGCCCGGCAAGGGTGATTTCCGGACGACAACAAGCGCTCTCCCTCGGGGCGGGCTCCGCCGACAACGGCGCCCGGAACAGCGGAGTGTGACCGGACGGGTACCGGCCGCGAGGAGCCGCGAGAAGCCCGGCCGCCCGTGAACAGGGCCACCGCGAAAAGGCCTACGGCGTTGTCAGTCCTCCGGCGTACTCTTGAAATCGCCAGGCCGCCCACGTGGCAGGCGAGTCGTATCGAGGAGGATGAGCAGGCCTACAGAGCCGGCCCATGACTCAGACACCCACAGCTCACACCCCCGCGCAGGGGCAGGCACGAGCACAGTTCACCGTCCCCGCCCAGCACCCCATGGTGACCGTCCTGGGGTCCGGCGACTCGCTTCTGCGCGTGATCGAGAAGGCCTTCCCGGCGACCGACATCCATGTCCGGGGCAATGAGATCAGCGCGCTCGGCGACAGCCATGAAGTCGCCCTTGTCCAGCGTCTGTTCGACGAGATGATGCTGGTGCTCCGCACCGGACAACCGATGACGGAGGACGCAGTGGAACGCTCGATCGCGATGCTCAGGGCAAGTGAGAACGGCGAGGGACCGGAGGAGACTCCGGCCGAGGTCCTCACCCAGAACATCCTCTCCTCCCGCGGCCGCACGATCCGCCCCAAGACCCTCAACCAGAAGCGGTACGTCGACGCGATCGACAAGCACACGATCGTCTTCGGCATCGGCCCCGCCGGTACGGGCAAGACCTACCTCGCCATGGCCAAGGCGGTGCAGGCCCTGCAGTCCAAGCAGGTCAACCGCATCATCCTGACCCGACCCGCGGTCGAGGCGGGCGAGCGGCTCGGGTTCCTCCCGGGCACGCTCTACGAGAAGATCGACCCGTACCTGCGCCCGCTGTACGACGCGCTGCACGACATGCTCGACCCCGACTCCATCCCGAGGCTCATGGCCGCCGGGACCATCGAGGTCGCGCCGCTGGCCTACATGCGCGGCCGCACGCTGAACGACGCCTTCATCATCCTGGACGAGGCCCAGAACACCAGCCCCGAGCAGATGAAGATGTTCCTCACCCGTCTCGGCTTCGACTCGAAGATAGTCATCACCGGTGACGTGACCCAGGTCGATCTCCCGGACGGCACCAAGTCCGGTCTGCGGCAGGTGCAGGACATCCTGGACGGCCTCGACGACGTCCACTTCTCCCGGCTCTCGTCCCACGATGTCGTCCGGCACAAGCTGGTCGGCCGTATCGTCGACGCGTACGAGTTGTACGACAGCAAGCACGGCACCCAGAACGGCACGCACAAGGGCCGTGGCGGCAAGGCCGGGCACAAGGGGAAGTAGAGAACACGCGCGACCATGTCGATCGACGTCAACAACGAGTCCGGAACCGAGGTCGACGAGCAGGCGATCCTCGACATCGCCCGCTACGCACTCGCACGGATGCGCATCCACCCGCTCTCCGAGCTCTCGGTGATCGTCGTGGACGCCGACGCCATGGAGCAACTGCACATCCAGTGGATGGACCTGCCCGGGCCCACCGATGTCATGTCCTTCCCGATGGACGAGCTGCGGCCGCCGTCGAAGGACGACGAAGAGCCGCCCCAGGGGCTGCTCGGTGACATCGTGCTGTGTCCCGAAGTCGCCACCAAGCAGGGGGCCGAGGCGCCCACGCAGCATTCCATGGACGAGGAGCTCCAGCTGCTCACCGTCCATGGAGTGCTGCATCTGCTCGGGTACGACCACGAGGAGCCCGACGAGAAGGCCGAGATGTTCGGCCTGCAGGCCGCCATCGTGGACGGCTGGCGTTCGGAGAAGGGCCTGACCGGGCCCTCCCCCGCCCCTACCGTGTCATGAGCATCACCCTCATCTCCGGCGCGATCGCTCTGGTGGTCGTCGCCTGGCTCGCCGCCTGCGCGGAGGCGGGCCTGGCGCGTGTCTCCAGCTTCCGCGCCGAGGAGGCCGTACGCAACGGGCGGCGCGGCAGCGAGAAGCTCGCGCTGGTCGCCGCCGATCCGACCCGCTATCTGAACGTCGCGCTGCTGGTCCGCGTGGCCTGCGAGATGGCCGCCGCCGCGATCGTCACGTACGCCTGCCTCCAGGAGTTCGACAGCACCACCGAGGCGCTCCTGGTCGCCATAGCGGTCATGGTGCTGGTGTCGTACGTCGCCGTCGGGGTCTCCCCGCGCACCATCGGCCGCCAGCACCCGCTGAACACGGCGACGGCGGCGGCGTACGTCCTGCTGCCGCTCGCGCGGATCATGGGGCCGATCCCCTATCTGCTGATCCTCATCGGCAACGCGCTCACCCCGGGCAAGGGCTTCCGCCGCGGCCCCTTCGCCTCCGAGGCGGAGCTGCGCGCGCTGGTCGACCTCGCCGAGAAGGAGTCGCTGATCGAGGACGAGGAGCGCCGTATGGTGCACTCGATCTTCGAGCTGGGCGACACGCTGGTGCGGGAGGTCATGGTCCCGCGCACCGACCTCGTCGTGATCGAGCGCTACAAGACCATCCGCCAGGCCCTCACCCTCGCCCTGCGCTCCGGCTTCTCTCGCATACCGGTCGTCGGGGAGAGCGAGGACGACGTGGTCGGGATGGTGTATCTCAAGGATCTGACCCGCAAGACGCACATCAGCCGGGACGCGGAGAGCGAGCTGGTGTCGACGGCGATGCGGCCCGCGTTCTTCGTGCCCGACACCAAGAACGCCGGCGACCTGCTGCGGGAGATGCAGAAGGAGCGCAACCACGTCGCCGTGGTCATCGACGAGTACGGCGGCACCGCCGGCATCGTCACCATCGAGGACATCCTCGAGGAGATCGTCGGCGAGATCACCGACGAGTACGACCGTGAGCTGCCGCCGGTGGAGGAACTGGGCGAGGACCGCTACCGGGTCACCGCACGCCTGGACATCACCGACCTGGGCGAGCTGTACGGCCTCGACGAGTACGACGACGAGGACGTGGAGACGGTCGGCGGGCTGCTGGCGAAGGCGCTGGGCCGGGTGCCGATCGCGGGGGCGTCGTCGACGGTCGACCTGCCCGACGGCCGTGAGCTGCGGCTGACGGCGGAGGCGGCGGCCGGCCGCCGGAACAAGATCGTGACGGTGCTCGTGGAGCCGGTGGGACCCACCGGGGCCAAGGAGGAGCAGGACGGGTGACGGACGCCGACGGGGGATCGGTGGCCCGTATGCGGGTCACCAACCGGGGCACGGACTCGCTCGAGCTGATCCTGGAGCCGTACGGCAGTGACCACTGGCTGCGGCCCAGGGAGACCTTCGTCGTCGTGGCGTACGGCTTCGGCGACGCCGACCCTTTCGAGGTCGAACACGAACCGGCCGTGGTGACGGTGCACCTCGGCGGCCACGGACATGTGACCGACGTGCGCGGCGACGGCGTCGCGTGCGCCCACGGCCGCCCGGAGACCTGCGAGGAGACCCCGGTATGACCCCTCAGGAACTGCGTGCCTTCTGCCTGTCCTTCAACGCGGCGGTGGAGGACTTCCCGTTCAGCCCGGAGACCTCGGTCTTCAAGGTCGGCGGCAAACTCTTCGCCCTGTCCTACCTGGACGCCGAACCCCTGAAGGTCAACCTCAAGTGCGAGCCCGAGAACGCGGTACGGCTGCGCGAGGAGTACCCCGGCCTGATCGTCCCCGGCTGGCACATGAACAAGCGGCACTGGAACACGGTCACGGCGGACGGCGAACTCCCGGACCGCCTGGTCCGGGAGCTTGTCGAGGACTCGTACGACCTGGTCGTGGCCGGTCTACCGCGAGCCGAACGACTCCGCCTCGACCGCCCCTGAGCCGATCGTCCCCGAGCCGGCCGTGCGCCGGGTCCGCAGGCCGAGCGCGATCAGGGCGGCGGCGGCCAGGACGATCGCCGCGTTCAGTCCCATGACCGTGCGGGTGCCGGACAGCAGGTCGTCGGCGGTCGTCGCGAGGACGCCCAGCAGCGGGATGCCGACCGTGAGGCCGATCTGCTGGGTCGAGGTGACCAGGCCGGTGGCCAGGCCCTGCTCCTCGTCGGGGACGCCGGAGGTGACCGTCAGTCCGTAGGAGATGATCGCGCCCAGGTGGAACATGCTGGCCAGCGAGACGGCGGCCGTGGCGAGCCAGACGGACCAGGCGTCGGCGTTCAGGAACAGCAGGCCCACGATGAAGGCGCCCTGGCCTGCCAGCGAGACGACCAGGGTGCGGCGCGCGCCGAGACGGCCGATGAACCGCGGGGTCAGGGAGCCGGCGATCACCGACATGACGCCCTGGAAGCCGAAGACCAGGCCCGTCTCCCAGGCCGACAGGTTCAGGATCTCCTGCAGGTACAGGGTGAGGACGAAGACCACCGTCGACATCATCGAGAAGGTGACCAGACCGCCCAGGTTGCCCCACGCCACCGTGCGGCGGCGCAGCATGGGCAGGGAGACCAGCGGTGCCTCGGTGCGGGACTCGACGACCACGAAGGCCGTGAGGAGCGCGAGGCCGACGATCAAGGTCGCGATGACGTCGGTGCGGGCGAAGCCGTGGTCCGCGGCGGTCGTCAGGGCGTAGATCAGGGACAGCAGACCGCCGGTGACGGTGATCGCGCCGGGCACGTCCAGGTGCGGGCGGTCCGGGGTGCGGGACTCGGGCAGCAGGCCGGGCGCGAGGGGCAGCACGACCAGCGCGAAGATCGCGAGCAGGCCCATCGTGGAGCGCCAGCCGAGCGCGTCGGTCAGGACGCCGCCCGCGACCATGCCGATGGTGAAGCCGAGGGACATCAGCGTCCCCGAGATGCCGAGGGCGCGGTCCCGGGCGGGACCCTCGGCGAAGGTGGTGGTGAGCAGGGACATGCCGGACGGGACGATGACCGCCGCGCCGAGGCCCTGCAGGGCGCGGCCCGCGAGGAACGACGCCGGGTCCCAGGCGAACGTCGCGAGCACCGAGGCCGCGGCGAACAGGGCGAGACCCATGAGGAACAGCTTGCGGCGGCCGTAGAGGTCGCCGATGCGGCCGAACAGGAGCAGGAAGCCACCGGAGGGCAGCGCGAACGCCGTGACCGCCCACTGCAGCGCCGACTGGCTCATGCCGAGGTCGGTGCCGAGGACGGGGAGTGCGACGTTCAGTACGGAGAAGTCCAGCGCGACCATGAACTGGGCGGCGCACAGGACGAACAGGACGAGTTTGTCGCGCGTCGACATCCGGGGGGTGTCGAGCGGCGGGGTGGTGGTGGAACCGGGGGTGGGACTGTCGGTGTCGATCGCCATGGGCAAGAGACTGCAGGCGCCGGAATAGCCGTGGGGAGCGGGCAGTTGTCCTGGTGGTGGCACCACCAGCCAACAGCACAAGGGGGATCCGTACGTGTCCGAGGGCACGCTGAAGAGCAGGCGGCGGCACGAGCTGCGCGAGTTCCTGATGAGCAGGCGGGCGCGGGTGACGCCGGCCGAGGCGGGCCTGCCGGACGGTGGGGCGCGGCGCCGCACACCGGGGTTGCGGCGCGAGGAGGTGGCCGTGCTCGCCGGGGTGGGCGCCTCCTGGTACCAGTGGCTGGAGCAGGGGCGGGAGATCTCCGTGTCGCCACAGGTGCTGGACTCGGTGGGGCGGGTGCTGCGGCTGAGCAACGCCGAGCGGCGGCATCTGTATCTGCTGGCGGGGCTGAATCCGCCCGAGCGCGAAGTGGCGCCCGAGAAGCGGCACATGTGCGACGGGCTGCGGCGGCTGATCGACGCGTGGATGCCGTATCCGGCGCACATCATGGACCGGTACTACAACGGCGTGATGTACAACGACGCGGCCGCGACGGTGCTCGGGATGCGCCCCGGCAAGAACTGGAACTGCCTGATCGACTTCTTCACGGATCCGATGTACCGGTCGCGGTCGAAGAGCTGGGAGCAGAACGCCCGTACGGTCGTGGCCCAGTTCCGCGCGGTGTGCTCGGCCTCCCCCGACGACGAGGGGTTCCAGGCCGTGCTGGCCGAGGCGAAGGCGTCCAGCCCGGAGTTCGGTGAGCTGTGGCAGCGGCGGGACATCGAGGACGCCGGGCAGATCCGCAAGGAGCTGGACCATCCGCTGGTCGGGGTGCTGTGCCTGGAGTCGAGCGTGATGCAGATGCCGGTGCGGCCCGATCTGTCGATCGTCCTGCACACGCCGCTGGACGAGGCGAACACGGCGGCGAAGCTTCAGTGGCTGGCCTCGCCGGAGGGGCGGCGCGGGGCGATGTACCCCGTGGCCGGTTAGGCGGGGCGTCGCTTCGTATGCTCAGGTCATGACCGACAACAGCGCGCTCGACCCCGAGGACCGCAAGATCGTCACCCTGGCCCGTTCCGCCCGGGCCCGCAACGGCGTGCCCGAGGGCGCGGCCGTACGCGACGAGACCGGCCGTACGTATGTCGCCGGGACCGTCGCCCTGGACTCCCTGAAGCTGAGCGCGCTGCGGACGGCGGTGGCGATGGCGGTGGCGTCCGGGGCCAAGTCGCTGGAGGCGGCGGCGGTCGTGACGGAGGCGGAGTCGCCGTCGGCGCAGGACCTGGCGGCGGTACGGGATCTGGGCGGGACCGAGACGCCGGTGCTGGTGGCGGGGCCGGACGGGACGGTTCGTTCCACGGTTACGGCGGGCTGAGGTTCGTTTCCGGGGGCTGCGCCCCCCATGACGTCCCGCACGGGTGGGTGGGGGCCAGGGATGGCGGGTCCTCGTCCTCAAACGTCGGGCCGGGCCGCCGCCGTGATGTGGCTGAGCACGCAGCGCCAGCCGCCGTCGCCCCTCACGAAGACGTCGGTCGTCCACTCGTCGGCGTCGAAGCGCTCGCCCTTGTAGTGGGCCGTGTTCGTGACCCGTACCGTCACGACCGCCGAGTCGCCGTACACCTGGACGCGCGGCTCGCCGACGAGCCGGAACGCCGAGTGGGTGAGGTCGCCGGAGTCGACGTGTGCCAGGAACCGCGCCTTGGTGGAGATGCCCGACTCGGAGACGATGACCCAGTCGTCGGCCATGAAGTCGGCGATCCGGGCGGGGTCGTTGGAGACCATGGCCGCCGCCCAGTCGTGGGCGAGGGCGGCGATCCGGTCGGCGTCCCCTGCTTCCGGGGTCGCGCTCGCGTCGTCGCTCATGGCCGGATGCTAACCAGAGCAGGCCGATCCCGCGCCCGGGGTTCATCCGGCGGGCGATTGTCAGTGCCGGGTGTCACGCTGAGGTCAGAGGATCTGCGAAGGGAATCGCCATGATCACCACCGACCTCACTCCCGGCTCCCCCTGTTGGCTCGACCTCGGCGCCCCCGACGTGCGGGCCGCCGCGGCCTTCTACGGCGCGGTGCTCGGCTGGGAGTACGAGCCCATGGGCGAGGCGGAGGACTTCGAAGGCGGGATGTTCAAGAAGGACGGCAAGACGGTCGCCGGGCTCGGCAAGCTCACCGAGGAGGGCGCGCGCTCGGCCTGGATGATCTACTACACCGTCACCGACGCGGACGCCGCGAAGCAGGCGGTCGAGGGCGCGGGCGGCACGGTGCGGGTGGCGCCGATGGACCTCGAGGACTGGGGTCGGATGGCCCAGTTCAGCGACCCGCTGGGCGGTCAGTTCGCCGTCTGGCAGCCGGGGAAGGACACGGGCTTCGAGCTGGCGGACGAGACGGGGTCGCTGTCGTGGACCGAGCTGTACACGAGCGACGCAGGGGCCGCGAAGGAGTTCTACGGCTCCGTCTTCGGCTGGCAGTACAGCGACATGGCGATGCCGGGCGGCGAGGGCACGTACACCCTCATCACGCCCGCCGGGCAGCCCGAGGAGCGTATGCAGGGCGGCCTCATGGAGCTGCCCAAGGAGAACCTCGCGCTGGCGGGCGGGCGGCCGTACTGGCACCCGGTCTTCAATGTCGACGACTGCGACGCCGCGGTCGCCAAGGTCACCGAGAGCGGTGGCAGCGTGCAGATGGGGCCGGCGGACGCGGAGGGCGTGGGGCGCCTGGCGGTGTGCCTCGACCCTTCGGACGCGGACTTCGTGGTGCTGAAGCCGGCGACGCCGAGCTGACCCGGCCGACGGGCACTGTCACTGTCACGCCGACCGTCTGAACCCGATCGTCGGCACCGCCCGCCGCAGCGGCCAGGGTCTCCCCACGTCCTCCGGCACCAGGTCCGCCAGGAACGCGTACCGGCGCAGGGCCTCGGGGTCCTGCTGCTCCAGGGACTGGACCTGGCGCCACCAGGCGCCGATCTCCGCCCAGCCGGGGGCCGAGAGGGAGCCGCCGAACTCCTGGACGGAGAGCGCCGCGGTCAGGCCCGCGAAGGCTAGGCGGTCCGCGAGGGGCCAGTCGGCCAGGGTGCCGGCGACGAAGCCGGCGACGAAGACGTCCCCGGCGCCGGTCGGGTCGAGGGCCTCCACCGCGATGGCCGGGACCACGGCCGTCTCCCCGGTCCCGCCGTCCACCGCGTACGCGCCCTCTGCGCCGAGGGTGACCACCGCGACCGGGACGTACTCGGTGAGTGCGTGCGCCGCCTCGCGCGGGCTTTCCGCGCCCGTGTACCGCATGGCCTCCTGCGCGTTCGGCAGGAACGCCTCGCAATGCTCCAGGTCGGCCAGCCCCGCCAGGTCCCACGCCCCGGTGTCGTCCCAGCCGACGTCGGCGAAGATCCGCGCCCCCTTGCTCGCGGCCTGGGCGATCCAGGGGGCGCGGGTGCCGGGCACCAGGGAGGCGATGGCGGCACGCGCGCGGGGCGGGCAGTCCGGCGCCGGCTCCTCCGGGGGCGGCTCGTGGCCGTGGGAAACCATCGTGCGCTCCCCCTCGTACGCCATCGAGACCGTCACCGGCGAGTGCCAGCCCGGCACCGTCCGCGACGGCGAGAGGTCGATGCCCTCGCCGTGCTCCAGCGCGTCCCAGCAGTACTCGCCGTAGTGGTCGTCGCCGAAGGCCGCCGCGAGCGACGTCTTCAGACCGAGGCGGGCCAGGGCCGTCGCCATGTTCGCGACGCCGCCCGGACTCGATCCCATCCCGCGCGCCCAGGACTCGGTCCCGCGCACCGGGGCCGAGTCGAGGCCGGTGAAGATGATGTCGAGGAAGACCGTGCCCGTGAGGTAGACGTCCCAGGGCGGGTCGGCGGGCGCGCGCAGGCCGGCGAGGGGGTCGACCTGGGCCGACGGGGCAGCCTGGGCCCGGCGGTTCGGCCCGCCTGCCATGGCCGCCTTCGCCATGGCCGCCTTCCCCTGCGGCGAGGGTCCCTTCCCGTTGGGCGCGGTGGGCGTGGTCACGGTGCGCTCCCTGGCGTGGTGCTGATCTGGCCAGTGTGCACCACGCCACCGACAACGCCACGGCGATCCGGCCCGATCCGCCCCGTCCTGGCAGGTCGGCGGCCTCCTACCAGCGAGGCACCGTCGGCGTCACCCACCCGGGATCGGCGATCCGCATGGCGGCCGCGTCGTCGCGCTCCCGCAGCGAGCCGTCGTCTTCCAGCCACCGCCGGTGCAGCTCGGCGAGCCGGTCGCGGTCCAGCTCGACGCCGAGGCCGGGCGCGTCCGGCACGGTGACCCTGCCGTCGTCGAAGGTGAGGCGCTCGGTGAGGACGTCCTCGGACTGCCAGGGGTAGTGGGAGTCGCAGGCGTGGTGGAGGTTCGGCACGGTCGACGCCACGTGGGTCATCGCGGCCAGGGAGATGCCCAGGTGGGTGTTGGAGTGCATGGACACCCCGACGCCGAAGGTGCGGCAGATCGCCGCCAGCTGCTGGGTGTTGCGCAGCCCGCCCCAGTAGTGGTGGTCGGAGAGGACGACCTGGACGGCGTCCTTGGTGAACGCCTCCTTGATCTCCGCGAACGTCGTCACGCACATGTTGGTCGCCAGCGGCACCCCGCTCCGCGCGGCCACCTCGGCCATCGCGGCCGTACCGAGGGCCGGATCCTCCAGGTACTCCAGGACCTCCCCCAGCTCCCGCGCCACCCTCAGCGAGGTCTCCACGGACCAGGCCCCGTTGGGGTCGAGGCGCAGGGGGTGCCCGGGGAAGGCCCGCGCGAGCGCCCGTACGGCGGCGATCTCCTCCTCCGGTGGGAAGACACCGCCCTTGAGCTTGAAGGACGTGAACCCGTACCGCTCCTTGAACCGCCGTGCCTGCTCGACGACCCCGGCCGGATCGACGGCGGCACCCCAGTCGTCCTTCTCCGCGGGCACGCCCTCCGGATGGTCGGCCCACTTGTAGAACAGGTACGCGCTGTACTCGACCGCGTCCCGCACCTTGCCGCCGAGCAGCGCGTGCACGGGCAGCCCGAGCGCCTTGCCGAGGGCGTCGAGGCAGGCGACCTCGAAGCCGGAGACGACGGACAGCCGCAGCTTGTCGGCGGTCTGCACGCCGCGCAGCCCGCCGACGTCGACCTGCCCGGACACCCGGGAACGGTCGACGGCGACCTCCTCGGCGACGACGAACAGGCCGTTGAGATCGCCGACTTGACGGCCAATCAGCTTCCGCGCGAACGGCCGGGCGAGCTCCAGGTACTTGGTGTCGCCGTACGTCTCACCGACACCGACGACCCCGCCCTGCGTCTCGACCTCCACGATCAGCCGGGGCGTGTACGGCTGGTGGACGCCCTGGGTGTTCAGCAGCGGCGGATCGGCGACGAGGATCGGCGTCAGGCGGACATCGGTGATCGTGAGGTTCACAGGGCGGCTCCTACGAGGTCGAGTCCGGCGGCGAGGAGGGTGCGCAGCTCGGCCAGGTCGGCGGCCGTCGGGTCGGTGAGCGGGGCGCGTACGGGGCCGACGGGGCGGCCGCGCAGCCGGGCCGCCGCCTTCACCAGGGACACGGAGTATCCGGGCACCCGGTCGCGGAGCTCGACGAGCGGGACGTAGAAGTCGCGCAGCAGCTTGTCGACCGTGCCGTGGTCGCCGCCTCGGAGGGCGGTGAAGAAGGCGTTCGCGATCTCGGGGGCGAAGGCGTGGACGGCGGAGGAGTAGGCGGGCACGCCGACGGCGGCGTAGGCGCGGGCCTGGATCTCGGCGGTGAGGGCGCCGTTGAAGAAGAGGAAGTCCTCGGGGGCGGCGAGGGTGAGGCGCTGGAGGCGGTCGAGGTCGCTGTGGCCGTCCTTGAGGCCGATGACGTCCGGAATGGCGGCGATCCGCTTCAACGAGGCAGCGGTGAAGGCGACCTGACCGCGCTGGTAGGCGATGAGCGGGAGGCGGGTGCGGGCGGCGATGTGCTCCAGCTGGGCGACCAGGCCGTCCTGCGGGGCGGCGATCAGATAGTGCGGCAGGACGAGGAGGGCGTCGGCGCCGGCCTCCTCGGCGACACGGGCGAAGCGGACGGCCTGCGCCCAGCCGTAGCCGGTCCCGGCGACGACGGGCACGCGGCCGCCCGACTCCTCGACAGCGATCGAGACGACCTGCCGGTACTCGTCCTCGTCCAGCGAGAAGAACTCGCCGGTGCCGCAGGCGGGGAAGAGGGCGCCGGGGGCGGTGGCGAGCTGGGCGGCGACGTAGGCGCGGATGCCGTCGGGGTCCAGTGAGCCGTCCTCGTGGAAGCTCGTGAGCGGAAACGACAGCACGCCCTGTGCCATGCCGTCCCGCAGACGCCGGGCGGTGCGCGTATCGAGGCTCGTATCGAGGCTCACCCTCGCCATCTCCCCATGTAGATGTCATCCACGTATAAAAATGGAGATTAGATACGCGAACGCCGACCGTCAATGGCGCGGTCGAGCCGATTCGATCCGATTACCATCGCCCCATGTCGGAGACAGGCGGCGTCCGCGAGGTGAAGTCCGCGGCGCGGACGGTCGAGTTGCTGGAACTCCTCGCCGCGCGCGGCGACCGCCCGGCACGCCTCCAGGAGCTGGCCGACGAGCTGGAGGTGCCGCGCAGCTCCATGTACGCGCTGCTGCAGACCCTGATCTCCCGCGGCTGGGTCCGCACCGACGTCACCGGCTCGCTCTACGGCATCGGCATCCACGCCCTGCTCACCGGCACCAGCTACCTCGACTCCGACCCGCTCGTCCGCGTCGTACGCCCGTATCTCGACGAGGCCTCCGACGCGCTGGGCGAGACGATCCACCTGGGCCGGCTGGACGGCCGGGACGTGGCATACCTGGCGACGCGCGAGTCGCACGAATACCTGCGGACCATCAGCCGCGTCGGCCGCCGCCTCCCGGCGCACGCGGGGGCACTGGGCAAGGCACTCCTGGCGGAACGCCCGGAGGCGGAGCTGGCCGAGGGCCCGTACGAGGCCCTCACCCCCAACACCCACACCACCCGCGACTTGCTCGCCGCGGACCTCGCCGAGGTGCGGGCGCGGGGCTACTCGGTCGACCGCGAGGAGGGCGTCCTCGGCATCGTCGGCTTCGGATTCGCCCTGCGCTACGACATCCCGGCCCAGGACGCGATCAGTTGCTCAGTGCCGGTGGCACGGCTGTCGGCGGGGCACGAGGAGCGGATCGTCGCGGTCATGCGGGAGATCAGGGCGAAGATCGAGGCGACGGTTCCGGGCGGCGGCGGGTCGGTGCACTGGCGCAGGTGAGGGCCCGGTCCGAGGCCCGCGCGAGGCGCACACAGAGCCCGTGCGGGGCGCTCTTCTACCCGGCCTCCCCCACCCCAAACAGAACGTGCCCCACATCACACCCCCCGCGCTTCTTCACGCCTCCCCCCGCTTGATACAAATTCTCCGCGCGTTCCTGTCCGTCGACGGCCTGCGCTCCTCCCCCTCTTGGCTCCTCTCGAGCCGCTCCTTTCGCATGCCCTGGGAACGCCCGTGTTCGCCCCCCGCACCACCCCCTGGCCCCTCGTCGCCCTTTTCACGGCCGGGTACCTCGCCCCGTATCTGCTGCCGACCGTCGTCGGCAGGCTCGACTCCGGACTTCCGCTGTCCTCCACCCAGGCCGGCGCCGTCGGCAGCGCACTGCTGCTGAGCTCGGCGTCGGCCGGGTTCGCGCTGGCATCGCGGGTCGAGCGGATCGGGGCCCGCAGACTGGCCCGCCTCGGCCTCACCCTCGCGCTCCTCGGCTACGGCGGCGCGGCGCTCGCGCACTCCGTACCGGCCGTCGTCCTCGGCGTGCTCGTCGGCGGCTTCGGATCCGGTACGGCCACCGCGGTCGCCGCCACCCGCATCGCCGCCCAGCCGGACCCGCACCGAGCCACCACGGTCGGCCTCCTGGGCGTCTCCGCCCTCGCGGGCGCCGTCTACCTGACGGTCCCCCACCTCGGCCCCGGCCACGGCCTCCCCCTCGCCGCGATCGCCCTCACCGCACTGGCCGTATGGCCGCTGACGGGCCGGCTCCCGGCCGCCGCGGCCACGTCGCTGCACAGCGGTTGGGGCAGGTCCCCCCTCCCTCACCGCCGCCAGGGCCTGACCCTCGCCGGCTGCATGCTGTGCTGGTCCCTCGCCCAGAACTCCCTCTGGGGCGTCAGCGGCCGGATCGGTCTGACGCAGGCGCACCTGACCGAGGCCACGGTCGGCGCGGTGTTCGCCATCGCGCTCGGCGCCGGGCTGCTCGGCGTCACCGGTGCGGGCGCGCTCGGCCCGCGCCTCGGCCGCGCGCTGCCCATCGGCGCCGGTACGGCCCTCATCGCGGCCTGCATCACGCTCAGCGCGTCCGCCACCGACCTGCCGACCTTCGCGACCGGCGAGATCGCCTGGAACACGCTCTACCCGATCGTCCTGTCCTACGTCATCGGCCTCGCCGCCTCCCTCGACGGGCGCGGCCGCTGGGCGGTGCTCGTCGGTTCGGCGTCGTCGCTGGGCACCGCGGCGGGCCCGCTGACCGGGAGCGTGCTGTCGGCGCAGGCCGGGTTCCCGGTCATGGGGGCGGTGCTGGCGGCCGGGCTGCTGGTGATCGCCGTACCACTGACGGTGGTCGCGCTGGGCGCGGGCAGGCGCCCGCTGCCGGTGGTGGAGATCCCGGTGGAGGCACCTGCCTACGACAAGGCAACAGCGGCCTGAGCGCCTTGAGGAGGCACTCGGCTAGGGGAACTCGTACGCCTCGACCTCCGCGAGATACCTCTCCCGCCTCTCCTCGTCGTCCTCCAGGAAGGACGCCGCAAAGGAGTTCCGGGCGAGCTCGCGCAGCCTGTCCTCGCTCAGGCCCAGCGTCGAGCGCACCGCGTCGAAGTTGTCGCCGGCGTAGCCGCCGAAGTAGGCAGGGTCGTCGGAGTTGACCGTGCACATCAGCCCGGCGTCGAGCATCGCGGGCAGCGGGTGGTCGGCGAGGACGTCGACGGTCCGCAGCCGCACGTTCGACAGCGGACACAGCGTCAACGGCACCCGCTCCCGCACCAGCCGCTCGACCAGCGCCGGGTCCTCCATGCACCGCAGCCCGTGGTCGACGCGCTCGACGCCGAGGACGTCGAGGGCCTCGGTGATGTAGGCGGGCGGTCCCTCCTCGCCGGCGTGCGCGACGCGGCGCAGGCCGAGCGCGGCGGCGGCCTCGTAGACCTCGCGGAACTTCACCGGCGGATGCCCGACCTCGGCCGAGTCGAGGCCGACGCCGGTGATCCGGTCGAGATAAGGTTCGGCGGCCCGCAGCGTCTCCATGGCCGACTCGGCGGAGTCGTCGCGCAGGAAACACATGATGAGCCGGGTGGAGACGCCGTGGTTCGCCTCGCTGCTCCCCAGCGCCCGCCACAGTCCCTCGACGACCGTGCCCAACTCGACGCCCCGCTTGGTGTGCGCCTGCGGGTCGAAGAAGATCTCCGCGTGCCGCACGCCCTGGGCGGCGGCGCGGGCGAGATAGGCGTTCGCGAGGTCCGCGAAGTCCTGCTCGGTGCGCAGGACGGCCATGAGCTCGTAGTACAGGTTCAGGAACGACTGGAGGTCCTCGAACTGGTAGGCCTTGCGCAGCTCGTCGGTGTCGCCGTACGGCAGCCGCACACCGTTGCGGGCGGCCAGTTCGAAGGCGAGCTCGGGTTCGAGGGTGCCCTCGACGTGGAGGTGCAGCTCTGCTTTGGGGAGGGGCATCGAAGCATCGTACGGCGAGGTCAGCGCCGCTTCGGCAACGGCACCCGCAGCAGGTCGTGCGCGACCGTCAGCTCCCCGTCGAAGCCCGCGTCCCGGGCCTGCCGCTCGAACTCGTCGGGCTCGGTGTAGCGCTGGCTGAAGTGGGTGAGCACGAGATGCCGCACGCCGCAGTCGAGGGCGACGCGAGCGGCCTGACCGGCGGTCAGATGACCATGCTCGACGGCGAGTTCGGTGTCCTCGTCCAGGAAGGTGGACTCGATGACGAGCATGTCGCAGCCGTCGGCGAGGGTGTACACCCCGTCGCACAGCCGGGTGTCCATGACGAACGCGAACCGCTGCCCGCGCCGCACCTCACTGACCTCGTCGAGCGAGACCCCGCCGAGCACCCCTTCCCGCTGGAGCCGCCCGACGTCCGGCCCCTTGATGCCGTGCGCGGCGAGCCGGTCGGGCAGCATGCGGAGCCCGTCGGGTTCGACCAGGCGATAGCCGTACGACTCGACGGGGTGCGACAGCCGGGCGGTGTGCAGCGCGTAGCCGCCGGTGTCGGCGATGACCCCGTCGGTGCTGATCGGCTCCTGGGCGATGTCGACGGTCTCACGGTAGGCGGTGGCGTAGCGCAGCCGGTCGAAGAAGCGCTGCCCGGAGAGCGGGTAGTGCGCGGTGAGGGGGTGCGGAACCTTGTCGAGGTTGATCCGCTGGATGACGCCGGCGAGGCCGAGCGAGTGGTCCCCGTGGAAGTGGGTGACGCAGATCCGGTTCAGGTCGTGCGCCGCGACTCCGGCACGCAGCATCTGCCGCTGCGTGCCCTCGCCGGGATCGAAGAGAATGCCCTCTCCGTCCCAGCGCAGCAGATAGCCATTGTGGTTGCGGTGCCGTGTCGGGACCTGGCTCGCGGTCCCGAGCACGACCAATTCACGTACGGACACGGTGACTTCGGCTTACTTCTCGTTACCCGGGGGGCCACTGCATGCCGCGCCCGCCGAGGATGTGGGCGTGGGCGTGCCAGACCGTCTGCCCGGCGCCCGCACCGGTGTTGAAGACGATGCGGTAGCTCTCCAGCTTGTCCTCGTCGGCGACGGCCTGGGCCTCGCGCAGGACGTCCGCGGCGAGCGTCGGCTCGGCGGCGGCGAGGGCGGCGGCGTTCGGGTAGTGAGCCTTCGGGATGACCAGGACGTGCGTGGGCGCCTGAGGGTTTATGTCCCGGAAGGCGACGGTCGTCTCCGTCTCCCGCACGATCGTCGCCGGGACGTGGCCCTCGACGATCTTGCAGAACAGGCAGTCGTCCTGCGGCTCCGCTGCCATGCGGGTCCCTCCGGGGGTTGGGCCGGTTCGGTTTACGGGGGGCATCGTATCGTCGTCGGCCAGCCGTAGTCGGTGGCTGGTCGCGCAGTTCCCCGCGCCCCTTAGGTGGGCAGACTGGGCGGCGTTTTGGCCGGGTGTTGCTCCAGGCCCTCCAATGCGATGCGGATCGCCTCGTCCAGTTGGGTGTCACGGCCGGCCACGTAGTCCTGCGGGCGCTGGAGTACCTCCACGTCCGGGTCGACGCCGTGGTTCTCCACGTCCCAGCCGTAGCCCTCCAGCCAGATGGCGTACTTCGGCTGGGTGATCAGTGTGCCGTCGACCAGGCGGTATCGGCTGTCGATGCCGATCACGCCGCCCCATGTCCGGGTTCCGACCACCGGGCCGAGCCCCAGCGCCTTGATGGCCGCGTTGACGATGTCCCCGTCGGAGCCGGAGAACTCGTTCGCCACCGCCACCACGGGCCCTCGCGGGGCGTCCGTCGGATAGCTGAACGGCCGCATCCCGCGCGGCAGTTCCCAGCCCACGATCCGGCGGGCCAGCTTCTCCACGACGAGCTGCGAGGTGTGGCCGCCGCCGTTCTCGCGGACGTCCACGACGAGCCCGTCCCGGGCCACCTCGACCCGCAGGTCACGGTGGATCTGGGCCCACCCCGGCGCCTGCATGTCCGGCACGTGCAGATAGCCCAGCCGTCCGCCGGACTTCTCGTGGACGTACGCCCGCCGGTCGGCGACCCACGCGTGGTACCTGAGCGGCTGCTCGTCCGCGATCGGGACCACGACGGCATGCCGTACGTCCCCGCCGCCCGCCGGCGAGATCGTCAGCTCCACCGCCTTGCCCGCCGTACCGACCAGCAGTGCCCCGGGTCCGGTCACCGGATCCACCGGCACCCCGGACACGGCCACGATCGCGTCGCCGGCCCGCACCGCGACCCCGGGTGCGGCCAGCGGTGCCCGGGCCTCAGGGTCGGAGGTCTCCGAGGGCAGGATCCGGTCGATGCGCCAACTCCCGTCCGGATGGCGGGAGATGTCGGCGCCGAGAAGACCCTGCCGGGCCCCGCCGCCGTAGCCGCCGCGCGGCGAGACGTACGCGTGCGAGGTGCCCAGCTCGCCCTGGACCTCCCACAGCAGGTCCATCAGGTCGTCGTGGGTCGCCACGCGATCCACCAGCGGACGGTAGCGGTCCAGCACACCCGCCCAGTCCACGCCGCTCATGTCCGGCCGCCAGAAGTGGTCCCGCATGATGCGGCCGGTCTCCTCGAACATCTGCCGCCACTCGGCCGACGGGTCGACCGTCTGCCGTACGCGCGTCAGGTCCACGGTGATGTTCGAGTCGCTGTCCTCGTCGCCGGAGGCCCGCCGGTCGCTGGGGACGACCTTGAGCCGGCCGTCGGTCCACAGCAGCACCCGCTTGCCGTCACCGCTGACCTCGAAGTGGTCGGCGTCGTCGGCGAGATGCTCCACGCGCCGCTGGAGAAGGTCGTAGCGCTCCAGCTCGGTCTTGGGCTCGGGGTCGTCGGGCGTGGCCCGGGCGGCGCCGAGGGCGCCCCGTACGGGGTGCCGCAGCCACAGGACGCCGTCCTTCGCGGCCCGCAGGTTGGTGTAGCGGGCGGCCTCGACCGGGAAGGGCACAATCCGGTCGGCGAGTCCTTCGAGGTCGATGCGGGTGGTCGGGGTGCCCTCGCTGTCGGGTGTCTCGTCCTTGTCGGGCGCGTCGAAGGGGCGGCCGTGCCGCTGCGGGCCGAAGGGGGACGGCGTGGTCGCGGCGAGCGTGATGAGGTGCGGGCGCGAGCCGACCACGAAGGCGAGGTCGAAGACGTGCTCGTCGTAGACCGGGTCGAAGGCCCGCGTCGACAGGAACACCAGGTGCTTGCCGTCCTGCGTGAACGCCGGCGCGTAGTCCTGGAAGCGCAGCGGGGTCGCCTCGGAGACCGACAGGTCGGTGGTGTTGGCGAGCTTCAGCTGGGACAGCGGACGCGGTCCGGGGTGCGACCAGGCGAGCCAGGCCGAGTCGGGCGAGAAGACCAGCCCGGACACGTCGCCGTCCGCGCTGCGGTCGACCTCGCGCACCTCGCCGGTCTCCCGCTCGACGAGCAGCACCCGCCCGTCGTGCGCGGCGACCGCGGCCCGGCTCCCGTCGGGCGCCATGGCGAGCCCCAGCACCCGCCCGAGCTGCCCGGCGGCCAGCCTGCGCGGGGTGGCCCCGGGCGCGAGCCCGGTCGCGGGGGCGAACTCCAGGGCGTCGTCGCCCTCCGCGTCCGTCACCCAGACGACCCATTCCTCGCCGTCCGCCCGGAAGGTACGGGGCCGACGGGCCCGTACGCCCGGCTCGGCGGCGAGCGCGCGGGCGGGGCCGGAGCGGTGGGTGACCCAGTGCACGGCGCCGCGGACGGCGACCGCGCTGCCGCGCGCGGTGTGGTCGGGGGCCGCCGAGCCGAACCAGCGGGCGGCGTTCACCGGGAACGGCTGCCGGTCGGTGCGCTGCCCGCCGAGCCGGATGTCGAGCCGGCGCGGCTCGGCCCCGTCGAGGTCGTCGAGGAGCCACAGTTCACCGGCGCAGGCGTAGACGACGCGCGTGCCGTCGCTCGCGGCGTGCCGGGCGTAGAAGCCGTCGGTGGGGGTGTGCCGTCGCAGATCGGATCCGTCGGCCAGGGAGGAGTAGATCGCCCCGACGCCCTCGTGGTCGGAGAGGAAGGCGATCCGCTCCCCCACCCACACGGGGTACTCGATGTTCCCGTCCAGCTCCTCGTGCAGCCGTACGAACTCCCCGGCGCCCTCCGGGTCGATCCACAACTTGCCCGCCGTACCGCCCCGGTAGCGCTTCCACCGCGCCGCCTCCAGGCCCATGGGCGCGGATGCGAGCACGAGGTGCGGTCCGTGCGCGACATCGGCGACGGGGCCGTACGACAGCCTGGTGGCCGGTCCGCCGTCGAGCGGGACCGTGTGGGCCCAGGTGCGGCGGCGGCCCGCCTGGCCGTGGGTGCTGATCGCGAGGACCTGGCCGTCGGGGGTCCAGCCGCGCACCCGGGTCTGTCCGCTGCCCCAGTGGGTGAGCCGCCGGGACGGGCCGCCGTCGACCGGCGCGATGTGCACCTCGGGGGCGCCGTCGCGGGTGGAGGTCCAGGCGACGGTCGTACCGTCGGGCGAGATGCGCGGCAGGCTGACCGGGACGTTGTCGGCGCTGACCCGCCAGGCGCGGCCGCCGTCGAGCGGGGCGAGCCAGACGTCGTCCTCCGCGGTGAAGGCGACCAGGTCGCCGTGCGGATGCGGATATCGGAGATACGAGGACGGGCCCGGGGTCGAGGTCTGTGTCACCCGATCACCCTAAGCAAGGGCGGCGGCCACCGACAGGCCTTTGGATCTCTTGCCCGAACTCCCCTGGGGGCCCGCTCACTTGCCCTCCGGCCAGCAGTTCGGGTGCTCCTTGCAGTAGACGGTCTTGGTGACGGTCACCGTGACGGTGGGCCCGGGCTGCTGTCCGTTGCCGGGATTGACGGGCGAGGGCGCGGAGTCGCAGTCGCCGAGCCCGTTGACGTGGAACCACTCCTTGCCGTCGATCTTGGCGACGAGGTCCCCGCGCACACACGAACCGCTGACGGCCCGGGTGATCCGGCCGGTGACGACGATGTCCTTGCCGTCCTTGGTCTCGCCCTCGCAGTCGACCTTGACCACGGTGTTCTCGGTCGCCGTCGGCGCGGCGGAGCCGCCCTTGCCGCCCTCGTACGAGCCCGTGCAGTTGAGCCACTGCACATCGGCCTTCTGCCGCTCCAACTCCTCCGTCACGGTCTGGTCGGTCGTGAACGCCACGGTCGCGCTGCTCAGCCCGCCCGGATCACAGGCCACCGCCCCGCCGACGGCGACCACGACGAGCCCCGCCACGCCTGCCACCCGCACACCGTGGGCGCGGCGAACGGCCGAACGTGCGCTACCTGTGCGGCCCGTGCGACCCCAAACCCTCCTGAATGCCCCCATGGACGGCAGCCTGCCACTGTCCCCGCCGACGCGGTAGGGCGCATACGGCCACTCCCTGCTCGCGCACGTCACTATCAGGTGTCGCCGCCACGACCGACCGACCGCGCCGCCCCCGGCGGAGGACGACGGAGACCGAGCGGCGTCCGCACCCGGATCGTGTTCCGGGCGGGCGAGCCGGGCTCGGGCCGCGTTGTCGCCGAAGGCCACTTCTTCCCGGGCTGCGTCGCCGACGGCCGCGGCAGCCTCCTCAACCTGCGCGAACCCGGCGTCGTACGGGCTCTCGTCGACGAGGCCGAGGCGCGCCGACTTCTGCCGGGCGGCGCGGAGTCGGACGGCTGGGAGCTGTTCTCCGCGGCCGGCGAGGCGGTGGACCTCAGGCGCGGGGCCGCAGCCACTCCGTAGGGTTGCGAAACGCGCGACCGACGTCAGGACCAGCGGCCGGTACGGCCGAGGACCAGTGCCGTCGCCGCGGTCCCGGCGGTGGAGGTGCGCAGGACGGAACGGCCCAGACGGTACGCCTTGGCGCCCGCCTCCTCGAAGAGGGCCAACTCCTGCGGGGACACCCCGCCCTCCGGCCCGACGACGAGCACGATCTCGCCCTCGGCGGGCAGTTCGGCGGTCGCGAGCGGCTCGCTGCCGTAGTCGCGCTCCTCGTGCAGTACGGCGGCGAAGTCGGCCTTGGCGAGCAGCGCGGCGACCTGCTTGGTCGTCGCCGCGTCCGCGACCTCCGGGAAGCGCACCCGGCGGGACTGCTTGCCGGCCTCGCGGGCGGTGGCCCGCCACTTGCCGAGGGACTTCAGGCCCCGGTCGCCCTTCCACTGGGTGATGCAACGGGCCGCCTGCCAGGGCACGATGGCGTCCACACCGACCTCGGTCATGGTCTCCACCGCCAGCTCGCCCCGGTCCCCCTTGGGGAGGGCCTGGACGACGGTGATGCGGGGCTGTTGCGGCGGCTCCTCGGAGACCGAGGTCATGTGGAGGACCAGCTGGTCCTTGCCCTCGGTGCCGATCACGTCGCACAGCGCGTAGCGCCCGGCGCCGTCGGTGAGAACGACCTCCTCGCCCGGCTGGAGGCGCTTCACGGAGACGGCGTGCCGGCCCTCGGGCCCGTCGAGCACATACCGGCCTCCCCCGGTCGCGTCGAAGTGCTCGACCACGAACACCGGCGCGGTCATCGCTGCCCCCCGTTGACCGACAACGCTGTCCTCGCCGCGTCGAGTTCGGCCGCCAGCACCTCCACCAGCTGCCCGGCGGGCAGCTCACGTGCCATCCGGTGCCCCTGCCCCGCCCACAGCGCCAGGCCCTGCGGGTCGCCGGACGAGGCGGCCTTCTTGCGCAGCGGCGAGGTGAGGTGGTGGACCTCGGGGTAGGCGGCGGGGGCGTACGGGCCGTGCTCGCGCAGGAAGCGGTTGACCAGGCCACGGGCCGGCCGCCCGGAGAACGCGCGCGTCAACTCGGTGCGTGCGAACAGGGGGTTGGTCAGCGCCTGCTTGTGCAGGGCGTTGGCGCCGGACTCCGGGGTGGCGAGGAACGCGGTCCCCAGCTGGGCGGCACTGGCACCGGCGGCGAGCGCGGCGGCGATCTGGCTGCCGCGCATGATGCCGCCCGCGGCGACGATGGGCAGCCCGACGGCCTCGCGGATCTGCGCGATGAGCGACAGCAGCCCGATGCCGGTGCCGTCGGTCTCGGGATTGTCGCGATGAGTCCCCTGATGGCCACCCGCCTCGACACCCTGCGCGATCACCGCGCCCGCACCGGCCCGCTCCACGGCGAGGGCCTCGTCGGGGGTGGTGGCCGTGACGAGGGTGAAGGTTCCGGCACGCCGGAGGGACTCCAGCACATCGCTGCTGGGCACCCCGAAGTGGAAGGAGACGACGGGCACCGGATTGTCGAGCAGCACGGCCAGCTTGGCCTCGTACCCGTCGTCCCGCCCGCTGTCCGGGTCCCCGAGCTCGGTGTCGTACCAGGCGGCCTCGCCGGCCAGCTGATGCGCGTAGACGTCGACGGCGGCCTTGTCGGCGTACTCGGGCTGCGGCATGAAGAGGTTGACACCGAAGGGTTTCGTGGTCAGCCCTCGCAGCTGCTTGATCTCCTGGTACATCCCGTCGGCGGTCTTGTACCCGGCGGCGAGGAACCCCAGCCCACCGGCCTCGGACACGGCCTGGGCGAGATGCGGTACGGAGACGCCGCCCGCCATGGGGGCCTGCACGATCGGGAAGGGGAAGAGATCGGTCAGTGCGGAGGACATGACGGCATGTTGTCACGTCCCCCGAACAAGTCCGAATCGACCCTGTCCCTTGGTGCGGGCCAACGGAAACCAGCCCCTCCGGCGAGCGACCCCACCCACCGGTCAGCGACCGTTGAACGCGTCCTTCAACCGCGAGAACAGCCCCTGCTGCCCCGGCTGGAACTGCCCCTGCGGCCGCTCCTCACCCCGCAGCTTGGCCAGCTCCCGCAGCAACCGCTCCTGCTCGGGATCCAGCTTGGTCGGCGTCTGCACCTCGACGTGGACGATCAGATCGCCGCGCCCGCCGCCGCGCAGATGCGTGACCCCACGCCCGTGCAGAGGAATCGACTGTCCGGACTGGGTACCCGGCCGGATGTCGACCTCCTCCAGCCCGTCCAGCGTCTCCAGCGGCACCTTCGTACCGAGACACGCCGCGGTCATCGGGATCGTCACCGTGCAGTGCAGATCGTCGCCGCGCCGCTGGAAGGTCGGGTGCGGCAGCTCGTGGATCTCGACGTACAGGTCACCGGCGGGACCGCCACCGGGCCCGACCTCGCCCTCACCGGCGAGCTGGATCCGCGTGCCGTTGTCGACACCGGCCGGGATCTTGACCGTCAGGGTCCGCCGGGACCGTACGCGGCCGTCGCCCGCGCACTCGGGGCACGGCGTGGGCACCACGGTGCCGAAGCCCTGGCACTGCGGGCAGGGGCGGGACGTCATGACCTGGCCCAGGAAGGACCGCGTCACCTGGGACACCTCACCGCGACCGCGGCACATGTCACACGTCTGGGCCGAGGTGCCCGGCGCCGCGCCCTCACCGTTGCAGGTGTTGCAGACGACGGCCGTGTCGACCTGGATGTCCTTCGTCGTACCGAAGGCCGCCTCGTCGAGCTCGACCTCCAGCCGGATCATCGCGTCCTGGCCGCGCCGGGTGCGCGAGCGCGGACCGCGCTGGGACGCCGTACCGAAGAACGCGTCCATGATGTCCGAGAAGTTCCCGAAGCCGCCCGCGCCGAAGCCGCCGGCTCCTCCGCCGCCCGCCTGGGACAGCGGGTCGCCGCCGAGGTCGTAGACCTGCTTCTTCTGCGGGTCCGACAGCACCTCGTAAGCGGCGTTGATCTCCTTGAACCGCTCCTGGGTCTTCGGATCCGGATTGACGTCCGGGTGCAGCTCGCGCGCGAGCCGCCGGAAGGCCTTCTTGATCTCTTCCTGCGACGCGTCGCGACGCACGCCGAGAACGGCGTAGTAGTCCGTGGCCACTTACGACTCCGCCAGGATCTGTCCGACGTACCGTGCCACTGCGCGTACCGCTCCCATCGTTCCCGGGTAATCCATGCGGGTCGGTCCGACCACGCCGAGCTTGGCGACTGCCTCGCCGCCCGAACCGTAGCCGACCGACACGACGGACGTGGAGTTGAGTCCCTCATAGGCGTTCTCATGACCGATGCGTACGGTCATGCCCGAATCCCCGGCCTCGCCAAGCAACTTGAGGAGCACGACCTGCTCCTCCAGCGCCTCCAGGACGGGGCGGATAGTGAGGGGGAAGTCATGTCCGAAGCGGGTGAGATTGGCGGTGCCGCCGATCATCAGCCGCTCCTCGTTCTCCTCGACGAGCGTCTCCAGCAGAGTGGAGAGCACGGTCGAGACGGTGCCGCGGTCCTCGATGTCGAAGGCCTCGGGGAGGTCCTCGACGAGCGTCGGCACATCGGTGAAGCGCCGCCCCGCGACCCTGCTGTTCAGCCGCGCGCGTAGATCCGCGAGCGAGGCCTCACCGAAGGGCGCCGGGCAGTCCACCATCCGCTGCTCGACCCGCCCGGTGTCCGTGATCAGCACGAGCATCACACGCGCGGGCGCGAGCGAGAGCAGCTCGACGTGCCGGACGGTGGACCGGGTGAGCGAGGGGTACTGCACGACGGCGACCTGCCGCGTGAGCTGCGCGAGCAGCCGCACGGTCCGGGCCACGACATCGTCGAGGTCGACGGCGCCGTCCAGGAAGTTCTGGATGGCGCGCCGCTCCGGCGGGCTCATCGGCTTGACGCCGGCGAGCTTGTCGACGAACAGCCGGTAGCCCTTGTCGGTCGGGATCCGCCCCGCGCTGGTGTGCGGCTGGGCGATGTACCCCTCGTCCTCCAGGGCCGCCATGTCGTTGCGGATGGTCGCCGGGGAGACGCCGAGGCTGTGCCGCTCGGTCAGGGCCTTCGAGCCCACCGGCTCCTCGGTCCCGACGTAGTCCTGGACGATGGCGCGCAGCACCTGGAGCCTGCGTTCACTCAGCATCTCGCGCACACCTCCAGATGTCGTTCCCCTTGGCGCCTGCCTGGCACTCTGCGCTTGTGAGTGCCAGCCGTCCCCGGCCCAGTGTACGGCTGTGGGGTACGCCCCGGGCAAGGCCGGTCCGGCACGACGGTGCCGGCCGGTCGTGTCTTGGTTAGCGTCCCTGTATGACGGTGACTTGGGAAGAGCTGGGATGGGAGCGGCTGGCGGCCGGGGTGGGGCGGTGCCGGCTGCCGGTGTGGGACTGCACGGCGGGGCTGGTCGTCGGGGACGGGACCGCGTTGATCGTCGACGCCGGGTCAAGCCTCGGGGAGGGCGCGCGGTTGCGTACCCAGGCGCAGTGGCTCGCGGGTCACCGTGTGACTCATCTCGCGCTGACCCATCCCCACTTCGACCATGTCCTCGGGGCGGCGGCCTTCGCGGGCGCGGAGGTGTACGGCGCGGTGGGCATGGACACGGTCTTCGACGGACGGCACGCGCGCGAGGAGCTGCGCGCGGACGCGGTCCGCCACGGCCTGGACGCGGCCGCCGCGGAGGAGGCCGTGGACGCGCTGATCCACCCCCACCATCAGGTGAGCGGCGAGTGGACCCTCGACCTGGACGGCGGTCGGCAGGTGCTGCTGGCGAACGTGGGCCCGGCCCACACGGCCCACGACCTGGTGGTGCTCGTGCCGGGCGACCCGGAGGTGGTCTTCTGCGGCGACCTGGTGGAGGAGTCCGGCGAGCCCCAGGCCGGCACGGACGCCGTACCGTCCCACTGGCCGGCGGCCCTGGACCGCCTGCTGGAGCTGGGCGGCGAGGACGCGCTGTACGTGCCCGGTCACGGAGCGGTGGTGGACGCGGAGTTCGTGCGGCGCCAGCGCGACGCCCTCGCGGCCCGCTTCGGCGTGTCGGGGTGATCCGTACGCCAGACGGCCCACGCTTCTCCTATCGTCATCCGAATGCGCCAGTACTCGCCGGACCTGACTCCGCCGTGGAAGAAGCCCAAGCCGGTACCGGAGGTACCCGCCGACCCGGGCCTGGTCGTCGAGGAGGCGGGCACGGGGTTCTGCGGCGCGGTGATCCGCTGTGAGGCGGGCACGGTGACCCTGGAGGACCGCTTCGGCAAGCACCGGGTGTTCCCGCTGGAGCCGCGCGGGTTCCTGCTGGAGGGCAAGGTGGTGACTCTCGTACGCCCCTCGTCGCCGGCTCCGGTACGTCCCACCCGTACGGCGTCCGGTTCGGTCGCCGTCCCGCAGGCACGCGCGCGCGTGGCCCGCGCCGGCCGTATCTATGTCGAGGGCCGGCACGACGCCGAGCTGGTCGAGAAGGTGTGGGGCGACGATCTGCGCATCGAGGGCGTGGTCGTGGAGTACCTGGAGGGCGTCGACGACCTCCCGTCGATCGTCGCCGACTTCGCTCCGGGCCCGGACGCCCGCCTCGGCGTCCTGGTCGACCACCTGGTCCCCGGCACGAAGGAGTGGCGCATCGCCGAGTCGGTGACCAGCGCGCACGCCCTGGTGGTGGGCCATCCGTACATCGACATCTGGGAGGCGGTGAAGCCGTCGTCCCTGGGCATCGCGGGGTGGCCGCGGGTGCCGCACGGGCAGGACTGGAAGACGGGGGTGTGCCGGGCGCTGGGGTGGCCGTCCGAGAACACCGGGGCGGTGTGGCAGGCGATTCTGGCCCGGGTGGGCTCCTACAAGGATCTGGAGCCGGAGTTGCTGGGGCGGGTGGAGGAGCTGATCGACTTCGTGACGGCTCCGCAGTAGCGCCGTAGCGCCCCTCAGTCCACCAGGTCCCGCACCACGGCGTCGGCCAGCAGGCGCCCGCGCAGCGTCAGGACCGCGCGTCCTTCGTCGTACGGCTCCTGCTGCAGAAGTCCGTCCGACAGGGCGCGGCGGGAGGCCCTGAGGCCGTCCTCCCGCAGCAGCTCCAGCGGCGCCCCCTCCAGCAGCCTGAGCTCCAGCAGGATCCTCTCCACCCTGCGGTCCTCCCCCGACAGCAGCTCCCGTCCGGCCCCCGGCGACCGCCCGGCCGCCAGCGCCGCCGCGTAGGCCCCGGGGTGCTTCACGTTCCACCAGCGCACGCCGCCCACGTGGCTGTGGGCGCCGGGACCGGCCCCCCACCAGTCGGCGCCCCGCCAGTACAGCTCGTTGTGCAGGCAGCGGGCGGCCTCGGAGGTCGACCAGTTGGAGACCTCGTACCAGTCGAAACCGGCCGCCGTGAGCGTCTCCTCGGCGATCAGGTACCGGTCCGCGTGGACGTCGTCGTCGGTCATCGCAACCTCGCCCCGGCGGATCCGGCGGGCCAGCTGCGTGCCCTCCTCGACGATCAGGGCGTATGCCGAGATGTGGTCCGGTCCGGCCCCCAGCGCCGCCTCCAGCGAGGCCCGCCAGTCGTCGTCCGACTCGCCAGGGGTGCCGTAGATCAGGTCCAGGTTGACGTGCTCGAAGCCCGCCGCGCGGGCCTCCGCGACGCATGCCTCGGGGCGGCCGGGCGTGTGCGTGCGGTCCAGGATCCTCAGCACGTGCTGCTTCGCGCTCTGCATGCCGAAGGAGAGGCGGTTGAAACCGCCCCGGCGCAGCGTGGCCAGGTACTCCGGGTTCACCGACTCCGGGTTCGCCTCCGTGGTGATCTCCGCGTCGGGCGCCAGTCCGAACTCGTCGCGGATCGCCCCCAGCATCCGTACGAGATCGTCGGCGGCCAGCAGGGTCGGCGTACCGCCGCCGACGAAGACCGTGCGCACCTCGCGCGGGTCGTCGCCGAGGACCTTGCGGGCCAGGCGGATCTCGTCGATCAGCGTCTCGGCGTAGTTGTCGCGGGACGCCAGCACCCCGCCCGTGCCGCGCAGCTCGGTCGCCGTGTAGGTGTTGAAGTCGCAGTAGCCGCAGCGGGTCGCGCAGTACGGGACGTGCAGGTAGAAGCCGAGGGGTCGGTCGGCGGACCCGGCGAGCGCGGGCGCGGGGAGCGCGCCGTCGTCGGGGACGGGCTCGCCGTCGGGGAGTGCGGAGGGCATGGGTTCTATTGTCCCGTACGCGGCCGGTTGCTTCGGGCCCGCCGGTTGCCCGGGGCCCGCCGTGCCCGGGCCCGCCGGTTCCTCGGGCCCCGCCGGTTCCTCAGCCCTGCCGGTTGCGGGCCCGCCGGTTGCTCGGCCCCTGCGGTTACTCGGGCCGCCGGGTTCCTCGACCCCGACCGGTTACCCGGCCCCGCCGGTCATTCGGCCCCGCCGGTCATTCGGTCTGCAGCACCAGCAGCGCCAGATCGTCCTCCGGCGGGCGGCCGCCGAACTCGTGCACCAGCCTGCGGATGCGTTCCGCGATCAGCTGGGCGTTCAGGCCCGCGCATCCGGCGAGGGCCGCCGCGAGGCCGTCGCCGTCGTCGAACTGGCGGGAGCCGCTGCGCCGCTCGGTCACCCCGTCGGTCACGCACAGCAGGGTGTCGCCGGAGCGCAGCTCGAAGGTCTCGCTGGTGTACGTCGCGTCCTCGACGACCCCGAGGAGGGTCTGGGGCTGCGCGGCCGTGTGCACCTCGCCGCCCGCGCCGAGGAGGAGCGGCAGGGGGTGTCCGGCGGAGGCCAGGGTGCAGCGGACGCCGCCGTCGAAGGGGGTCAGCTCGCCGTACAGCAGGGACAGGAAGCGGGTCTGCGGGCCGTCTCCGGGTGCCATCGGGCCGACCAGGGCACGGGCGGCGGCGTCGGCGGCCTCCGTGGCGTCGTCGAGGAGGAGCTGGTTGAGGCGGTCGAGGACGTCGGCGACCCGGTAGCCCTCTCTGGCGAGGAGCCTCAGCCAGGGCCGCGCGATGCCGATCACCACGGCGGCCTCCGGGCCCTTGCCCTGGACGTCGCCGATGGCGAAGCACCAGCGGCCGTCGCCGGCCGGGAAGAGGTCGTAGAAGTCGCCGCTCGGGCCGCCCTTGTCGCACGGCTCGTACACCAGGGCGCTGACCACCCCGGGGATCTCCGCGACCGCGCCGGGCAGCAGTCCGCGCTGCAGGACCCGGCTGATGGTGGCCTGCCGGGCGTACTGGCGGGCCGCGCCGATGGCGAGGGCCACCCGGCGGCTGAGGTCCTCCACGAGCCCGGTGACCTCGTCGGGGAAGCGGCTGAGGCCGGCCCGCCCGATGACCAGCGTGCCCAGCGGGCGGCCGCCCGCGATCAGGCGGTACGCGAGCGCCGTGCCGCGGATGCCGCGCTCACCGAGCGCGTCACCGGGCCACGGGTAGGCGACGGGGCTGGTGCGGTGCTGGTCGGACGGTTCGGGCGGCTCCTTCTCCAGGGCGCGGCGGAGTTCCTCGATGAGGTTCTCGGAGCCGTGCCAGACGCGGGCGAGCCGGGGCCCGGCCCCCGCGCCGAAGTCCACCGGCCGGCCTCCCCCGCCCCCGGCCTCACCTGATCGGGGGTAGCCCCAGCGCCCGGCGACCTCGTCCTCCAGCCACACCGCGCACCAGTCCGCCAGCCGCGGCACGATCAGCTGACCGGCGAGCGCGGCGACGAGGTTCTCGTCGAGCTGCCCGGCGAGCAGGTCGGAGGCCTCCGCGAGGAAGGACAGGGCGCCTCGGTTGAGCCAGTCCCGTTCGCGTTCGGGGCGCGGGGGAAAGTGAGGATCCCCCTGATCGAGGGAAGCCGGGGCGCTCCCCTGATCGAGCGAAGCCGGAGCGCTCCCTTGGCCGAGTGACACCGAAGCGTCCTCCTGAGCGCCCTGATCGCCCCTCTCGCCCGAAGCCGCGAACGGTGGCCCGGCCGACAGCGGCAGCGGCTCCGGCGCGAGAATCTCCGCGACGCGCAGCCCGCGCTCCAGCGCACGCTCCTCGGCGTACGCCTCGATGTCGTCCCTGGCCACCACGGGATCCTCGGCGGGCAGCCGTGCCCACACGGTCTTGGCACCGGTGCGGTAGGTGACACCCCAGGACTCGGCGAGCCGGGACACCAGCCGCAGGCCACGGCCGTACTCCGGGGTCTCGTACGGCGCGTCGACCTCGCCGTCGCGCGGGGCGCGCGAGGGGTGGTGGTCCAGTACCTCGACGAGGAGTGCGCCGGTGTCCTCCTCCAGCCGACAGCTGAGCTCGACATCGGTACCGGCGTGCACGACGGCGTTGGTGACGAGTTCGCTGACGGCCAGGACGGCGTCCTCTACCAGGCGGTCGCTGACGCGCTCGGTGCCGGGAAGGCCGGAGGCGGCCCACTCGGTGAGGGTGGCGCGCACGAGGGAGCGGGCGGAGCCCGGGGAGAGGGGGGTGCCGGGGAGGGTGGTACGGGTCTGGGGGCGCACACCTTCCCCGGTACGCGGGCGCGCGTCCTCGTGCGCAGGCGCATCAGAGGCACGGGTAACGGTCTCCCGTTGCACCGGAATGGCCCCCATGGACAGCTCCCCGAGCGGTTCGGACGAATACGCCTCAGTCGACGCCGACAGAGTGACAGACTGGCCACGCCCATAAGCACCGAGTTACCGAAGTGGGCCGCCATGAGTGAGAACCGTGCTACGCGTGTGCTCGAAGACGGACAGAAAGACGGTCAAATTCGAGCATCGGAACTGCGCGCGCTGCTCGCCGCGATGACCGCGGCTCGAGACGGCGACTTCCGCAAGCTCCCGGAGACGGGTGAGGGGGTCGTCGCCGAGTTGACGGCTGTCTTCAACCAGATCGTGGACCGCAGCACGCACTTCAACAATGAAGTGCAGCGCGTCAAAAGGGAGTTGGTTCGGCACGGCCGCCTCGACGAACGGCTGTCCGCGAGCCCGGGACAGGGCGGCTGGATGACCCGGGTCAACGACGTCAACCAACTGCTCGACGCCCTGGTGGCCCCGGCGGCGAACGCCACGCGCGTGCTGGACGCGGTGGCCGGCGGCGACCTCACCCAGCGCGTCGACCTGCACGACGGCACCCGCCTGTTACGCGGCGACCTGCGCCGCCTCGGCCGGGCCGTGAACAAGATGGTCGACCAGCTCTCCCTGTTCACCGGCGAGGTCACCCGCGTCGCCCGCGAGGTCGGCACCGAGGGCCGGCTCGGCGGCCGGGCCAAGGTGACGGGTCTGTCCGGCAGTTGGCGGGACGTGACCGAGGCGGTCAACACGATGGCGTCCCGGCTGACGGCCCAGGTGCGCGACATCGCCCTGGTGACCACGGCCGTGGCCCGCGGCGACCTGACCCGCACGGTCACCGTCGAGGCGACCGGCGAGCTCCTCGAACTCAAGCTGACCGTCAACACGATGGTCGACCAGCTCTCCGCCTTCGCCGACGAGGTGACGAGGGTCGCCCGCGAGGTCGGCACCGAGGGCCAGTTGGGCGGACGCGCCCAGGTCCGCGGCGTCAGCGGCGTGTGGAAGGACCTCACCGACAACGTCAACTTCATGGCGTCGAACCTGACCTCCCAGGTCCGCAACATCGCCCAGGTCACCACCGCCGTCGCCAACGGCGACCTGAGCCAGAAGATCACCGTCGACGCCCAGGGCGAGATCCTCGAACTCAAGTCGACCATCAACACGATGGTCGACCAGCTCTCCGCCTTCGCCGACGAGGTGACGAGGGTCGCCCGCGAGGTCGGCACCGAAGGAAACCTCGGCGGCCGGGCCCAGGTACGCGGCGTCTCCGGCGTATGGAAGGACCTCACCGACAACGTCAACTTCATGGCGGACAACCTGACCTCCCAGGTCCGCAACATCGCCCTCGTGTCCACGGCCGTGGCCCAGGGCGACCTCGGCAAGAAGATCACGGTCGAGGCGAAGGGCGAGATCCTGGAACTGAAGTCGACCATCAACACGATGGTCGACCAGCTCTCCGCCTTCGCCGACGAGGTCACCCGCGTCGCCCGCGAGGTCGGCACCGAAGGAAACCTCGGCGGTCAGGCCCAGGTACGCGGCGTCAGCGGCGTGTGGAAGGACCTCACCGACAACGTCAACTTCATGGCGCTGAACCTGACCTCCCAGGTCCGCAACATCGCCCAGGTGACGACGGCCGTGGCGAACGGCGACCTGTCGAAGAAGATCACCGTCGACGCCCGCGGCGAGATCCTCGAACTCAAGGACACCGTCAACACGATGGTGCAGCAGCTGCGCGCCTTCGCCGACGAGGTCACCCGCGTCGCCCGCGAGGTCGGCACCGACGGCCGGCTCGGCGGGCGGGCGCAGGTGCTGGGCGTCTCCGGCGTCTGGCGGGACCTGACGGACAACGTCAACTACATGGCCGACAACCTCACCTCACAGGTGCGGAACATCGCCCAGGTCACCACGGCCGTCGCCAACGGCGACCTCTCCAAGAAGATCGACGTGGACGCGCGCGGCGAGATCCTGGAGCTGAAGACCGCCATCAACACGATGGTCGACACCCTGTCCTCCTTCTCCTCCGAGGTCACCCGCGTGGCCCGCGAGGTGGGTTCCGAGGGGCAACTCGGCGGCCAGGCCCGGGTGGAGGGCGTCTACGGCACCTGGAAGCGCCTGACGACGAACGTGAACGAACTCGCGTCGAACCTGACCACCCAGGTCCGCGCGATCGCCGAGGTCGCCTCCGCCGTGGCCCAGGGCGACATGTCCCGCTCGATCACGGTCGAGACGCGCGGCGAGGTCGCCGAGCTGAAGGACAACATCAACCTGATGGTGGCCAACCTGCGCGAGACGACCCGTGCCAAGGACTGGCTGGAGTCCAACCTGGCCCGCCTCGCCGCCCTGATGCAGGGCCACCGCGACCTGATGGAGGTCGCCGACCTGCTGCTGCGCGAGCTGACCCCGCTGGTCAACGCCCAGTACGGCGCGTTCTTCCTGGCCGACCCGGACGAGGAGAGCGCCGCACTGCGCACGACCGTGCCGGCGAAGGGGCTCGCGTTCATCGCCGGGTACGGCTCGGCGCAGGGCGCGACCGTCGAGACCGGCGGTCTCCCGGTGCACGGCCTGGTCCGGCAGGCGGCCCGCGAGAAGAAGCGGATCCTCGTCGAGGAGGCACCACCGGACTACATCAAGATCAACAGCGGCCTCGGCGAGGCGGCCCCGACCAGCGTCGTCATCATCCCGATCCTCTTCGAGGACAAGCTCCTCGGCGTGATCGAGCTGGCCTCCTTCTCCCGCTTCTCCGACGTGCACCTGGCGTTCTTCGACCAGTTCGTGAACACCATCGCCGTCGCCATCAACACGATCATCGCCAACTCCCGTACGGAGTCCCTGCTCGGCGAGTCCCAGCGCCTGGCCATGCAGCTCCAGGAACGCTCGGACGAACTCCAGATGCAGCAGGCGGAGCTGCAGCGCTCGAACGCGGAACTGGAGGAGAAGGCGGCCCTGTTGGCCACCTCCTCCCAGTACAAGTCGGAGTTCCTGGCGAACATGTCGCACGAGCTGCGTACGCCGCTGAACTCGCTGCTGATCCTGGCGCGCCTGCTGTCGGACAACCCGGACGGCCATCTGTCGGACCAGGAAGTGCAGTTCGCGACGACGATCCACCGCTCCGGCTCCGACCTCCTCCAGCTGATCAACGACATCCTGGACCTGTCGAAGATCGAGGCGGGCCGGATGGACGTACGCCCGAAGAAGCTCCCGCTCATCAAACTCCTCGACTACGTCCACGCCACCTTCCGCCCCCTCACCCTGGACCGGGGGCTCGCCTTCGAGGTGTCGGTCGGCGAGGACGTGCCGCGCGAGATGTACTCGGACGAGCAGCGCCTGCAGCAGATCCTGCGCAACCTCCTGTCCAACGCGATCAAGTTCACCGCGACCGGCCGGGTCGAGCTGCGTGTGAACCGGGTGAAGGACCCCGACCACCAGTACGTCCTCGAGGGCGACGAGGTGATCGCGTTCGCGGTGTCCGACACCGGCATCGGCATCGCGCAGGAGAAACTCCCGGTGATCTTCGAGGCGTTCCAGCAGGCCGACGGCACCACCAACCGCAAGTACGGCGGCACCGGCCTCGGTCTGTCCATCAGCCGGGAGATCGCGGGCCTGCTGGGCGGCCGTATCGTCGCCGAGAGCGAACCCGGCAAGGGCTCCACGTTCACGCTGTACGTCCCGGTCGTCAGCCCCGGCCACGCGGCGACCGGGCCGGTCCCCGAGGACCGCGCGCTGCCGATCCCGGAGCAACTGTCGGCCGAGCCCTTCACGGCCACCCACGACGCGGACGAGAGCTGGCCGACACCGACCAAGCTGGAGGCGTGGCAGACGGGCCGGGCAGGCCGCGTCCTCCCCGGCCGACGGGTGCTGATCGTCGACGACGACATCCGCAACGTCTTCGCGCTCACCCATGTCCTGGGCAGGGTCGGCATGCCGGTGCTGTACGCGGAGAACGGCCGCGAGGGCATCGAGACCCTGGAGCGCAATCCGGACGTCGAACTCGTCCTGATGGACATCATGATGCCGGAGATGGACGGCTACGAGACGATCTCCGCCATCCGCCGCACCCCGCGCTGGACCGACCTGCCCATCGTCGCGCTGACCGCGAAGGCGATGCCCGGCGACCGGGAGAAGTCCATCGCGCGGGGCGCCAACGACTACGTACCGAAACCGGTGGACGTGGATCAGCTGTTGACCGTCGTCTGCGACCTCCTGGACCCCGAGGGCGCGGAACGCGGAGAGGAACAGTCCGCGGAGCCGGAGAACACCGCAGAACCGGGACCGAGCACTTCCAAGGGGGAAGAGGTCCCGCCGACCATCACCGAATGAGGCCACTACACCATGAGCGCTGAGGCAACGACCGACGAGCGCGCCGGCATCCTCCTGGTCGACGACATGGAGGACAACCTGATCGCGCTGGAGGCCGTCCTGGGGTCCCTCAACGAGCCGCTCGTCCGCGCACGTTCGGGCGAGGAGGCGATGAAGGCGCTGCTGCGCCAACGCTTCGCCCTGGTCCTGCTCGACGTCCGCATGCCGGGCATGGACGGCTTCGAAACGGCGACGAACATCAAAAGGCTCGACCAGACCAAGGACGTCCCGATCATCTTCCTGACCGGAGCGGAGGACGACCCCGGCTACGCCTTCCGCGGCTACGCGACCGGCGCCGCGGACTACCTGACCAAGCCGTTCGATCCATGGGTGCTGCGCGCGAAGGTGACGGTGTTCCTGGACCTGTACCGCAAGAGCCGGGAGCTGGAACGCCTGCTGACCCAGAAGCCGACGCACAGCGCCGAGTTCCTCATACGGCTGGCGGCTCTGGAGGAGGAACTGAACGGGAAGGAACCGGACCTCGAAAGGCTGCGCAGCCAGGTCCGAGAGCTACGGCAATACCTGACAGGCGGACGGCAAGTGTCCTGACCTGGGGGGCGCGGGGCTGTGTCGATCCGCGGCTCCGCCGCGAGGGCGCGACCAGCCACAACGAACCGGCAGTCGCGCACAGACCCCGCCACCCCTCCCCTTGGGCGCTACGCCTCCCGCGTCCCCGCGTACATCTCCTCGATCAGCCCCTTGTACTCCCGCTCCACAACCGGCCGCTTCAACTTCAGACTCGGCGTGATCTCCCCGTGCTCCACGTCGAGATCCCGCGGCAGCAACCGGAACTTCTTGATGGTCTGCCACTTCTGCAGCCCGGCGTTGAGCTGCTTCACATAGCCGTCGACCATCTCGACGGTGGCCGGCGCGGCCACGATCTCCGCGTACGACTTCCCGGCCAGCCCGTTCTCCTCCGCCCACGCCAGGATCGAGGGCTCGTCCAACGCGATCAGCGCCGTGCAGAAGTTCCGGTCGGCGCCGTGCACCAGGATGTTGGAGACGTACGGGCACACCGCCTTGAACTGCCCCTCGACCTCGGCCGGCGCGATGTACTTGCCGCCCGACGTCTTGATCAGGTCCTTCTTGCGGTCGGTGATGCGCAGGTAGCCGTCCGGGGACAGCTCGCCGATGTCACCGGTGTGGAACCAGCCGTCGGCCTCCAGCACCTCGGCGGTCTTGTCGGGCAGCCCGTGGTAGCCCTCCATGATGCCGGGACCGCGCAGCAGGATCTCGCCGTCGTCCGCGATGCGCACCTCCGTGCCGGGCAGCGGCTTGCCGACCGTGCCGGTGCGGTAGGCCTCACCCGGGTTCACGAAGGACGCCGCGGAGGACTCGGTGAGGCCGTAGCCCTCGAGGATGTGGATGCCGGCGCCGGCGAAGAAGTAGCCGATCTCCGGGGAGAGGGCGGCCGAGCCGGAGACGCAGGCACGCAGGTTGCCGCCGAAGGCCTCGCGGATCTTGGCGAAGACGAGGGTGTCGGCGACCTTGTGCTTGGCGGCGAGGCCGAACGGCGCGGAGTGGGTGCCGGTGCGGCGGAAGTTGTCCTGGGTGACCTTGGCGTACTCGCGGGACACCCCGGCGGCCCACTGGAAGATCTTGTACTTGGCGCCGCCGGCCGCGCGGGCCTTCGCGGCGACCCCGTTGTAGACCTTCTCGAAGATGCGCGGCACGGCCGCCATGTACGTCGGCCGCACGACCGGCAGATTCTCGATGATCTTGTCGACGCGGCCGTCGACAGCGGTGACGTGACCGACCTCGATCTGGCCGGAGGTGAGCACCTTGCCGAAGACGTGCGCGAGCGGCAGCCACAGGTACTGCACATCCTCGGCGCCGACCAGCCCGGTCGCGGCGATCGCCTTCGCCATGTACGCCCAGTTGTCGTGCGGCAGCCGTACGCCCTTGGGGCGGCCGGTGGTGCCGGAGGTGTAGATCAGGGTGGCGAGCTGGTCCTTGGTGATCGCGCCGACGCGCTCCTTGACCAGCTCGGCGTCCTTCTCCAGCCGGGCCGCGCCGCGCTTCTCCAGCTCGTCGAGGGTGAGGATCCAGTCGGCGGTCTCGACGCCGGCCGGGTCGATCACGACGACATGCGTGAGGTGCGGCAGCTCGGCGCGCTTCTCCTTGGCCTTGGCCAGCTGCGCCGCGTCCTCGGCGATCAGTACGCGGCTCTCGGAGTCGGCGAGGATGAACGCCGACTCGTCGGCGTTGGTCTGCGGATAGACGGTGGTGGTGGCCGCGCCGGCGCACATGATGCCCAGGTCGGCGAGTATCCACTCGATCCGGGTCGAGGAGGCGAGGGCCACCCGCTGCTCGGGCTGGACGCCCAGCTCGATGAGCCCGGCCGCGATCGCGTAGACCCGGTCGGCGGCCTGTCCCCAGCTCAGGGACTTCCAGTCGTCCGGGCCCTGGCCGGTGGCGGCGGGCACCGGATACCGGTACGCCTCGGCGTCCGGCGTGGCCGCTACGCGCTCCAGGAAGAGGGTCGCCACGCTCGGCGGGCGGTTCTCGATCAGTGTCTGTGTGTCGCTCACGACATCCTCCGGGGCCCGCGACAGTGCGGCTGGCTCAGGTTGCGGCTGTTGTTTAACTCGCGAGTAACTATCGAGCAGGGATCAGAGTAGATGCCGACCGGCCGGTGCGTAAGGGGCGGCGGGCTGTCACTTCCTACAGAGGAAAGCGGAGGGCCCGCCACACTACGGCGCGACGGGCCCATGGAATCGGTACACCTCGGGACTATTTCTTGCCCTTGCCCGATCCCGCGCTGTCATCACTGCTCAGTACGGCGATGAAGGCCTCCTGCGGAACCTCCACGGAACCCACCATCTTCATCCGCTTCTTGCCTTCCTTCTGCTTCTCCAGCAGCTTCCGCTTACGGGAGATGTCACCGCCGTAGCACTTGGCGAGGACGTCCTTGCGGATGGCGCGGATGGTCTCGCGGGCGATCACCCGGGAGCCGATGGCGGCCTGGACGGGCACCTCGAAGGCCTGCCGCGGGATCAGCTCCTTGAGCTTGGCGACGAGCCGTACACCGTACGCGTACGCCTGGTCCTTGTGGGTGATCGCCGAGAAGGCGTCGACCTTGTCGCCGTGCAGCAGGATGTCGACCTTGACCAGGCTGGAGGTCTGCTCACCGGTGGGCTCGTAGTCGAGCGAGGCGTAGCCGCGGGTCTTGGACTTCAGCTGGTCGAAGAAGTCGAAGACGATCTCGGCGAGCGGCAGGGTGTAGCGGATCTCGACCCGGTCCTCGGACAGGTAGTCCATGCCGAGGAGGGTGCCGCGCCGGGTCTGGCACAGCTCCATGATCGAGCCGATGAACTCGGTCGGCGCGAGGATCGTGGCGCGCACGACCGGCTCGTACACCTCGTTGATCTTGCCCTCGGGGAACTCGCTCGGGTTGGTGACGGTGTGCTCGCTGCCGTCCTCCATCACGACCCGGTAGACCACGTTCGGCGCGGTCGCGATCAGGTCGAGGCCGAACTCGCGCTCCAGCCGCTCGCGGATCACGTCGAGGTGCAGCAGGCCGAGGAAGCCGACGCGGAAGCCGAAGCCGAGCGCGGCGGAGGTCTCCGGCTCGTAGACGAGCGCCGCGTCGTTGAGCTGCAGCTTGTCGAGGGCCTCGCGCAGCTCGGGGTAGTCGGAGCCGTCCAGCGGATACAGGCCGGAGAAGACCATCGGCTTCGGGTCCTTGTACCCACCGAGCGGCTCGGTGGCGCCCTTCTGCTGGCTGGTGACGGTGTCACCGACCTTGGACTGGCGAACGTCCTTCACACCCGTGATCAGATAGCCCACCTCGCCGACGCCGAGACCGTCGGCGGACAGCATCTCGGGCGAGTTCGTCCCGATCTCCAGCAGCTCGTGCGTGGCGCCCGTCGACATCATCTTGATGCGCTCGCGCTTGTTGAGCTGGCCGTCGATGACACGGACGTACGTCACGACACCGCGGTAGGAGTCGTAGACCGAGTCGAAGATCATCGCGCGGGCGGGGGCGTCCTTGACGCCGACCGGGGCCGGGATCTCCTTGACCACCTTGTCGAGCAGCGCGTCGACGCCGAGGCCGGTCTTCGCGGACACCCGCAGCACGTCGTCCGGGTCGCAGCCGACGAGGTTGGCGAGCTCCTCGGCGAACTTCTCGGGCTGGGCGGCCGGCAGGTCGATCTTGTTCAGTACGGGGATGATCGTGAGGTCGTTCTCCATCGCCAGGTAGAGGTTGGCGAGGGTCTGCGCCTCGATGCCCTGGGCGGCGTCGACGAGGAGGACGGTCCCCTCACAGGCCGCGAGCGACCGTGAGACCTCGTAGGTGAAGTCGACGTGCCCCGGGGTGTCGATCATGTTGAGGATGTGCGTGTTGCCGGGTTCGTGGGTGGGAGCCCACGGCAGCCGCACCGCCTGGGACTTGATCGTGATGCCGCGCTCGCGCTCGATGTCCATCCGGTCGAGGTACTGAGCACGCATCTGCCGCTGCTCGACCACACCGGTCAGCTGGAGCATCCGGTCGGCGAGCGTGGACTTGCCGTGGTCGATGTGCGCGATGATGCAGAAATTGCGGATCAGAGCCGGGTCGGTACGGCTCGGCTCGGGCACATTGTTAGGGGTCGCGGGCACGCAGGGTCCTGTCTCTTGAGGCGCCTTATGCCTCGGGTCGGATCGATACGTAGGTTCCATGGTCCCACGGGCGGCGACCGGCGACCGTTTTGGGCCGTCGGCCGGGCCACTGGTACTCTGGGTGGCTGTGTCTCATGCCCTCTCAGCACGAGGCACTCTCCAGAAAATCACCGGTGCGGGACCCTTGCGGTCCTGTGCCTGAACCTGAAAAGGCTCATTCGTGGCGAACATCAAGTCCCAGATCAAGCGGATCAAGACCAACGAGAAGGCCCGGCTGCGCAACAAGGCCGTCAAGTCCTCTCTGAAGACCGCGATCCGCAAGGCCCGTGAGGCCGCTGCCGCGGGTGACGTCGAGAAGGCCACCGAGTACCAGCGCGCCGCGTCGCGTGCCCTCGACAAGGCCGTCTCGAAGGGCGTCATCCACAAGAACCAGGCCGCCAACAAGAAGTCGGCGCTTGCTTCGAAGGTCGAATCCCTCAAGGGCTGAACCTCTTCTTTGATCTGACCGCCGGAGGGAATCGAGCGGGCCCTCTCTCATCCGCTCCCGTCCGGCACCCCGAGCCTGTACGCGGCCTGCGTTCGCCACGCGGGTACGGGCTCAGCAGCTTGAACCGAAGGCCCCGGCGCCTCGCCCTTCCCCAGGGCGCGGCGGCGGGGCCTTCGGCATGGGTCAGGCTGGTCAGGCCTTCCCTGCGACCGTCACGACCAGAAGTCGTTGGACTTGTCGATGTCCGCGATGCACTCGTCGAGATCGCTGATCCTGTCTCCTACGACGCGGAAGACGATCGCCCCGTCCTCGTCGATGCGCTTGCCCTGGCGCTCCGCCTTGAAGTGGTGCACGGAGACCACGTGCCCCCGGCCGTCGACGAGCAGGTTGCGGAGTTCGACCTGCATCGTCCCGGCCGTCTCCTCGAAGAGCCGGCCGTACATCTCGATGACCGCGTCCTGCCCCTTGAAGTCACCCGACAGCGGGTGGCTGCCGGGCACGTGGTGCGTGCAGTCCGATGTCATCAGCCCGCGCAGGGCGTCCATGTCACCTCGTGTGAAGGCTTCGTAGCCCTTCCGGACGAGAGTCGCGTGCGGGTGTTCAGCCATGCCTGATCGCCACCTTCCCTGATGTAAGGCGATGTACGGCCGATACGCCCGATTCTCCTCTCTTCTCCCTAGCCCCGCCCCCGGGAACGTGCCGCCCGCGCGACCGCCACGACCGCCTTCTCCAGGGCATACCCGGGGTCGTCCCCGCCGCCCTTCACTCCGGCGTCCGCCTCGGCGACCGCCTGCAGCGCGACCGCCACTCCGTCCGGCGTCCACCCCCGCATCTGCTGTCGGACGCGGTCGATCTTCCACGGCGGCATACCCAGCTCACGCGCGAGGTCGGCGGGACGCCCGCCCCGGGCCGAGGACAGCTTCCCGATGGCCCGCACGCCCTGTGCCAGCGCGCTGGTGATCATGACCGGCGCCACGCCCGTCGCCAGCGACCACCGCAGCGCCTCCAGCGCCTCCGCGGCCCGCCCCTCGACCGCCCGGTCGGCGACGGTGAAGCTCGACGCCTCGGCCCGGCCGGTGTAGTACCGCCCGACGACCGCCTCGTCGACGGTCCCCTCGACATCGGCGACCAGCTGGCTCACCGCGGACGCCAGCTCCCGCAGATCGCTCCCGATGGCATCGACCAGCGCCTGACAGGCTTCCGGCGTCGCGGACCGCCCGGTCGCCCGGAACTCCTGCCTGACGAACGCCAGCCGGTCCGCCGGCTTCGTCATCTTCGGGCACGCCACCTCCCGCGCCCCCGCCTTGCGCGCGGCGTCGAGCAGCTTCTTGCCCTTGGCCTGACCGGCGTGCAGCAGCACCAGGGTGATCTCCTCGGCGGGAGCCGTGAGATACGCCGTGACGTCCTTGATCGTGTCCGCCGACAGGTCCTGCGCATTGCGCACGACCACGACCTTGCGCTCCGCGAACAGCGAGGGGCTGGTCAGCTCGGCCAGCGTGCCCGGCTGCAACTGGTCCGAGGTCAGCTCCCGTACGTCCGTGTCGGCATCGGCGGCCCTGGCGGCAACCACCACCTCCCGCACGGCACGATCGAGCAGCAGCTCCTCCTGACCCACGGCGAGGGTCACAGGGGCAAGGGGGTCGTCGTTCGCAGTCTTCCTGGCCATCGCGTACAGCATGGCATGGGGGACTGACAGCGGGGGCGGGAGCGGTGTGCCCCCTGCCCGAAGAGCTGGGGGCACACCGCCGGCTCCGGACGGCGCGGCCCCGCCCCCCGCCCAGCCACGCCGGGCAGGCGTCCGGCTACGGCTCCTCCCGCCACCCGTCCCACTCCCCCGCGAACGCGTCCAGCTCCCCCGGATCCAGCCGCCCCGCCTCGTCCCGCAGCACCACCAGCCACTGCGCGTCCTCGGCGTCGTCCTCCCCGGCCAGCGCGTCCCGCACCAGCCGCGGCTGCTCATCGATCGCGAACCGCTCCCCGAGCGCCTCCGCGGCCTCCTCCGCCGCGTCACGATCGGGCAGCACCAGCACATGTCTCACATCACTCACGGAGCAATTCTCAGGCACCCGAGGAGGCTCGAACGCACGCCGGGGTCCGGGAACGGACAGCCGCCCGCCGCCGCAGCGCGGCCCTGAGGTGCCAGGGCAACCTCATGAACTCCGGCCACCCCGTGAACCCGGCCGACCCGTGCCCCCTGGGCAACCATGAACCCCACAGCCGGATTCGCCCGAGCAGCCTCCCTGCCCGGCTCGGGCCCGGACTCGGACGCGGACTCGGACTCAGCCCTCCCTGCCCGGCTTCCGTACCGTCGGCACCCGGTCCAGCTCGATCCCGAACCGTTCCCGGTAGACCCCCAGCACCTCCTCGTCCGTGCCCAACTCCCGCTCCTCACGACTCCCGTCGGCCGCCGTCGACTTGAACGTGCGGCCGCTGAGCGTGATCCGCCCTCCGTCCTCCGTCACGCGCGAACACACCAGGGACTGCGTGAAGTGCGACCCCGGCGAGGTGCTGTGCCACCACGCCCCCGCCACGAAGTCACCGAGCACCCGTGGCCGCTGCTCCAGCCGGTACTCCGGCCGACCGGCCATGCCGACCTCCAGGTCCGCCGCCTCCGCCACGTCGTATCCGCCACGCACCCCGGCCTCATCCGGCCCGGCCTCCACGATCCGGAACACGCCCGCGGGATCCACCTGCTCACCCCGCGCCTCGAACGCCAGCGGATAGTGACTGTGCGCCCCGAATCCGACGTCCGCCAGCCACGCTCCCCCGTCCACCGTCCTGACCTTGAGCGCCATGTGGTCGTAGGGGATCCCGAGCCGCCCCTCCTTCCCGTGCACCCGCGCCGCGAGCAGCGTCACGTCGAAGCCCAGCGCGGTGAGCAACGCCCCGAACGCCCCGTTCAGTTCGTAGCAGAACCCTCCCCGTCCGGCCCCCACCACCTTGTCCAGCAGTCGCTTCTCCTCCAGCACGATCTCCTCGCCGAGGTGGATCGACAGGTTCTCGAACGGCACGGTCTGCAGATGGCGCAGATGCAGCTCGCGCAGCACGTCCACGGTGGGCCAGGCCGGGTGCTCGACCCCCAGGCGACGGAGATAGGCATCAACCTCAACGGAATCCATGCCCTCAGTCTCCCGCCACCGCGAGCTCCGCGCCCGTGCCCACGACCGCCAGCGCCCCGTCCTCGTCCGTCCGCAGCACCACCGCACCCTGCGCCCGCAGCGCCGCGACGGTGCCGGGAGCGGGGTGCCCGTACGGGTTGTCCTCACCGCAGCTGATCAACGCCAGCCGCGGCGCCGCCCGGCGTATGAGCTCCGGGTCCTGGTACGCCGAGCCGTGGTGGGCGACCTTGAGCACATCCACGCCGCCCAGCAACGCCCCGGCCGGCGATCTCAACAGCGCTTGCTGGGCCGGGGGTTCGAGGTCCCCGAGCAGCAGGAGCCGCAGCCCGGCCGACCGGACGAGCAGGGTGACACTGGCGTCGTTCGGTCCCTCCGGGGCCGGCACCGGGTGCGCCGGCGGCCACACCACCTGCCAGCTCAGCGCCCCGGTCCGCCGCTCCTCCCCGGCAGCTGCCCGGGTCAGGGGGACGCCCCGAGCGGCCGCCTCCCTGCGTACGAACTCCACCTGGTCCACGGGCTCTTCGTGCCCTGTGGTCTCGATCGCGCCCACCTCACGCCCTCGCAGCACGCCGGGCAGGCCCGCGACGTGGTCCGCGTGGTAGTGGGTCAGCACGACGAGCGGGATCCTGGTGATCCCCAGCGTGCGCAGACACCGGTCGACCAGCGTCGGATCGGGGCCTGCGTCCACCACCACACCCGTGCCCTCGCCCGCCGCGAGCACCGTCGCGTCGCCCTGCCCCACATCGCACACGGCGAACCGCCACCCGGGCGGAGGCCACCCCGTGACCACCCTGGTCAGCGGCGGCGGCTGCAGCACCACCAGCAGGAGCAGCGCCCCGCAGACACCGCACCACCAGGGGTGCCGCAACAGTCGCCGACCGGCGAGCAGGGCGACCACCGTGACGAGGGCGAGCAGCGCCGCCCCCGTCCAGCTCCCTGGCCAGTCCACGCCCGCCCCGGGCAGTGCGGCGCCTGTCCGGGCGACGTCCGCGATCCACCCGGCCGGCCAACTCGCACACCAGGCCAGCACCTTGGCCATCGGCATCGCGAGCGGTGCCGACGCCAGCGCCGCGAAGCCCAGCACCGTGGCCGGTGCGATCGCGAACTCCGCGAGCAGGTTGCACGGCACCGCCACCAGGCTCACCCGGGCCGAGAGCACGGCCACGACCGGCGCGCACAGGGCCTGCGCGGCAGCCGCGGCCGCCAGCGCCTCGGCCAACCGCGGCGGCACCCCTCGGCGGCGCAGCGCCGCACTCCAGCGGGGCGCGAGGGTGAGCAGGGCGCCCGTGGCGAGCACGGAGAGCAGAAAGCCGTAACTACGGGCCAGCCACGGGTCGTACAGCACCAGCAGCAGTACGGCCGTCGCCAGCGCCGGGACGAGTGATCTGCGGCGTCCGGTCGCCAGTGCCAGCAGCGCGACGGCCCCGCAGGCCGCGGCCCGCAGCACGCTCGGGTCCGGCCGGCACACGACGACGAACGCGAGGGTGAGCCCTCCGCCGAGCAGCGCGGTGGACCGCAGGGAGATACCGAGGCGAGGTGCGAGGCCACGACGCTCTGCCCGCTGGGCCAGTCCGGGCGGGCCGATCAGCAGGGCGAGGATGATCGTGAGGTTGCTGCCGGAGACGGCGAGCGTGTGCGCGAGGTCGGTCTCCTTGAACGCCTCGTCCAACTCCGGCGTGATCCGGGAGGTGTCGCCCACGACCAGCCCCGGCAGCAGCGCCCGCGCGTCCGCAGGCAACCCGTCGGTCGCCTCCCGCAGGCCTCCCCGCAACCGCCCCGCCAACCGCTGCGCTTCAGTCGGCTGCCCCACGACCTCCGGCACAGCCGGGTCCCGGACCCGCAGTACGGCAGCGATCCGGTCACCGTCGGCCAAGGAGGGCGCGAGGCGGGCGGTCACGCGCAGCCGCGTGGAAGGGAGAAGCCGCAGCCAGGGCGAATGCCGGGCGGCAGCGGAGTGGGACGGCACATCGGCGTCGCCGGAGGCTCCCCATCCACCGTCGACGATCATCAGCACCGGCGCCCGCGTCACCACGGCCGCGCCGTCCGTCTCTTCGACGCGCCGTACGTCCGCGTTGATCAGCACGGACGTCGGCGCCATGTGATTCCCTCGGACCCGGGGCCGGGTGAGCCGCGGATCGGCGGTGACCTCGACCTCGGCGGTCACGGTGGCGTACTCCCGGGCCAGCCCCGGCACCGGCCCACGCCGCAGATCGGCCCCGTGCAGCCCGGCGGAGACGGCGGCCGCGGCGACGCAGAGCAGCACGGCGGCGACGGAGGTACGCGGCCAGGTGCGTCGCACGGGCGCGGTGTCCTGCCTGCGCGGCCACTTGAGCGGACCTGCCAAAGACGCCTGCCGGGCCGCTCCGTCCCGCCCGGGAGCGGAACCGGGTCGAGGTACGGTCGCATGACCAGCGCGCCCACCGCCCCGCCGTACCAGCACCAGTACGCCTGCCGCGACCAGACAGACGGCCGCCACACCGGCCACCCACACCGATGGGGCATCCAGCATGAGCGCCGCCGTTCCCCAGGCGGCCAGCGCGGGTAGGACGAGTCGGAGGTCCGTCGGTCCTTCCTGCCGGGGGTGGGAGGTGCCGAGCCGGCTACCCGACGCGGCATGAACGGCGGCGCGGGAGGGCGCGCGGACGGGTGTGCGGGCATCGTGACTCATGGCCGCACGAGATTCCGGAGATCGGCGAAACGACGCGTGCCGATGCCGTTGACCTCTTGCAGCTCGTCCACCGAGCGGAAGCCGCCGTGCCGGGTGCGGTAGTCGATGATGTGCTGGGCCAGCACCGGGCCGACGCCCGGGAGGGTGTCGAGCTGCTCCACGGTGGCCGTGCTGAGGGAGACCGGCGCGACAGGCGCCGCACCGGCGACCGCAGTACCGCCCGAGCCGCCCGTACCGGCCGCTGCCCCCGGCACGGCAACCGGACCGCCGACGATCACCTGCTCGCCGTCCACCAGGAACCGGGCCCGGTTGAGACCGTCGGTGTTCGTGCCGGGACGCACTCCACCAGCCACGCGCAATGCGTCCGCTACTCGCGAGCCGGCCGGAAGGCGATGGATCCCCGGCTCACGCACCTTGCCGCTGACGTCCACGACGATCTCCGCCGCTGCCGCGCCCTCGGTACCCGGCACACCGGCCGCCGACGCCCCCGCACCGGCTTCCCCGCCCGACTCACCGCCCCCGTGCGGGGCACCCGGCTCCCCGCTCCCGTGCGGGGGCGCCGCCCTCACCACCTCGGGCGCCCGCACGGACTGCGTCCGGCCGCTCCAGAAGTGCTGCACGGCGAACCCGGCGGCCAGGACGAGCACCACGCTGAGCGCGACCACGCTCCGCCGCTCCAGCCCGCACCTCGCCTGCAACCACACCGGCATCCGCTCCCGCAGCGCCAGCCCGGCCCGCCCCCGCCAGTCCCCGCTCCCGGCGTCACTGCTTCCAACGCCCCCACCGGCATCCGCCGCGCCCGGGCCCAGCACCGCGGCATCATCATCCCGGGCATCCCCCGTCGGCGGCCCCGCCCCCGACTCTCCCCACTCCTCGGCCCGTTCGGCGAAAATCACCTCCGCCCGGCGGCGCAGCTCCTGCGCCGACGCATGCCGCCGCCGTGCCCGGCCACGGGCACGCAGGCGTTGATGACGAGCGCGGACATCGGAGTGAGGACCGCGGCCCGGGCCGCTGGTCACCGTGGCCGTGCGTGTGCGTGTGGGTGAGCCCGTACGTGTACGTGATCGAAGTGCCATGCGACGAGGATCGAACACCTCGCCCAACTCGCGATGATCTTGCTCAATTCCCGGGGATTACCGCCCAGTTGTGGATAACTCGGCCACCCACACGAGTGACTCAACCGCCTGACAGGCCGGCCAACTCATCTTCACAGTCACCGCGGCGAAACCACTACCCCCAACAACCCGGGCCCCGTATGCGCCCCGATCACCGCCCCCACCTCACTCACATGCAGATCGGCCAGCCCTGGCACCCGCGTCCGCAGCCGATCCGCCAGCGCCGACGCCCGGTCGGGAGCGGCGAGATGGTGCACCGCGATGTCGACCTGTGCGCTGCCCGCACGGTCGGCCGCGATCTCCTCGAGGCGGGCGATCGCCTTGGACGCCGTCCGCACCTTCTCCAGAGGGCCGATCCGGCCGCCCTCCAGCTGCAGCAGCGGCTTCACCGCGAGCGCGGACCCCAGCAGGGCCTGCGCGGCGCCGATACGGCCACCGCGGCGCAGATAGTCGAGAGTGTCGACGTAGAAGTAGGCGGCCGTGGCCCCGGCTCGCTTCTCCGCGGCCGTCACGGCGTCGTCCACGGTGCCGCCCGCCTCCGCCGCCTCGGCCGCGGCGAGCGCGCAGAAGCCGAGCGCCATGGCGACCATCCCGGTGTCCACCACCCGCACCGGCACCGACGCCTCACGCGCCGCGAGGACCGCCGCGTCGTAGGTGCCGGAGAGCTCGGCGGACAGGTGCAGGGAGACGATGCCGGTGGCGCCGGACTCGGCGACCTTGCGGTAGTGCTCCGCGAAGACCTGGGGGCTGGGGCGCGAGGTGGTGACGGGGCGTCGCTTCTGCAACGCCTGGGCGAGGGAACGGGTCGAGATCTCGGTGCCCTCGTCCAGTGCCTGATCGCCGAGGACCACGGTCAGGGGCACCGTGGTGATGCCGTGGCGCTCCATCGTCCGCGGCGGCAGGTAGGCCGTTGAATCGGTGACGATCGCGACATGGCGGGACATGAGCTGGAGGTTACCTGGCGTAGCGCCCGGGCGGCAGCCCGACCCCGCTCAGCCGGTGCTCCCTTGACCGGATCATCGCGTGCACCGTGGGCTCAAGTCGTGCTCTCGGGGCGGGCCTTCTTCTGCCAGGGGTACGTCGGCCGGGGGCCGGGCGGGGTGATGGCGGGCCTGGTCGGCTCCTCGGCCCGCTGCGCCTGAGGGGTGTCCGGCCAGGTCTGCTCGGTCGTCGCGGCGGCCTCGGGAGCCGGAGCCTCCGGCCACGGGGGCGGCGTCGACGGACGTTCCGACGCCGGGCGTTCCGACGCCGGACGTTCCGAGGCCGCACGTTTCGACCCCGGCGCCGACGTGGGCGCCGAAGTCGACGCCGATGCCGAGGGCTCCGTCGTCTGCCAGTGCCGCAGGGCGCCGGTCTCCACGTCGATCTGCGCGCTGAGGGAGTCCAGGTCGTCGTCGGCGAAGCGGTGGGCGCGGTCGCGGGCCGCCCAGCGCAGGGAGTCCGCTGCCTGCACGATGCGTGCGGTGCGCTCGCGCAGGTCGGGCAGCCGCTGGGCAAGGGTCGAGCGGTCGGGCTCGGACTCCAGGCGCCGCAGTTCGGCGTCGAGTTCGTGCCCGTGCGCGCTGAGGCGCTCGAAGAGGCCGAGGGACTCCTTGAGGGACTCGTCCTCGGTCGCGCCCGCGTGCAGCGCGTCCTGGGTGGCCCGCATGGAGGTGCGCAGCTTCAGCCGCAGCTGGGCGAGCTCTCCGGCCGAGCCCGGCTGGGCCAGGGACTTTGCCCGCAGGGTGGTGTCCTCGACCGTGCGCCGGGCGTGGGTGATCGTCTCGTCCACACGGCGCTTTGCCGCGCCGACCACCTTCACCGTGGCGTACGCGCCGAGCACGACGAAGAGCACGAAGAGCAGGGCGACGACTGCGATCACTGCTTCCACGAGCTCCTCCTCCAGCCTGACACGACACACGCCGCGTCACTCTTCAACGGTAAACGCAGCAGGCAGGCCCGGAGTTCCAACAGAACCCCGAACCTGCCCGTAGGGGATCACCCCGAGCCGAGATCACCCGGAGACACCCGCCACACTCACGACAACTCCGAGCCGCCGGCCACGCAGGCCCGAGCCGCCGCAAGACTCACGCGAACCGAGCCGCCGCCCAGCGCATGGCAACCCGAGCCGCCCGCACGCTCCCGGCACCGCCGAGCCACCCGGCGACCGGCCGGCCCAACCGCCGGAGCCCAACCATCGGAGCCCCACCATCGGGACCCTGCACCGAAGGCCTCCGCCGAAGGCCCACGCCGCAGTCCCTCACCGAGCCCTAAGCCGGAACGATGTTCACCAGCTTCGGCGCCCGCACGATCACCTTCCGGATCCCGGCCCCGTCCAGCGCAGCCACGACCTTCTCGTCGGACAGCGCGACCTTCTCCAGCTCCTCCTCGGAGATGGCCGGCGAGACCTCCAGGCGAGCCTTGACCTTGCCCTTGATCTGCACAACACACGTCACGGTCTCGTCGACGACATACGCCGGGTCGGCGACCGGGAAGTCCTGGTGGACCACCGAGTCGGTGCGCCCCAGCTTGCGCCACAGCTCCTCGGCGATGTGCGGGGCCAGCGGGGCGGCCATCAGCACCAGCGACTCGGCGACGGAACGCGGCAGCGCGCCTCCCGCCTTGGTCAGGTGGTTGTTCAGCTCGGTGACCTTGGCGATCGCGGTGTTGAACCGCATGCCCTCCAGGTCCCCGCGCACCCCGTCGATCGCCTTGTGCAGGGCACGCAGCGTGTCCTCGTCGGGCTCGGCGTCCACCACCGTCACGGCACCGGTCGTCTCGTCGACGACGTTGCGCCACAGCCGCTGCAGCAGCCGGAACTGGCCGACCACCGCGCGCGTGTCCCACGGCCGGGACACGTCCAGCGGGCCCATCGCCATCTCGTACAGCCGCAGCGTGTCGGCGCCGTACTCGGCGCAGATCTCGTCCGGAGTGACCGCGTTCTTCAGGGACTTGCCCATCTTGCCCAGCAGCCGGGAGACCTTCTCGCCCTGGTAGTAGTACGCGCCGTCGCGCTCCTCCACCTCGGCGGCCGGCACCGCGATGCCACGGCTGTCGCGGTAGACGTAGGCCTGGATCATGCCCTGGTTGAACAGCTTGTGGAACGGCTCCGCGGAGGAGACGTGCCCCAGGTCGAACAGGACCTTGGACCAGAAGCGGGCGTACAGCAGGTGCAGCACGGCGTGCTCGGCGCCGCCGACGTACAGGTCGACACCGCCGTGCGGCTGGCCCTCGCGCGGGCCCATCCAGTACTGCTCGATCTCCGGGTCGACCAGCTGCTCGCTGTTGTGCGGGTCCAGGTAGCGCAGCTCGTACCAGCAGGAACCGGCCCAGTTGGGCATGGTGTTGGTCTCACGCCGGTACCGCTTGGGGCCGTCGCCCAGGTCCAGCGTGACGTTGACCCATTCCTCGTTGCGCGACAGCGGCGTCTCGGGCTGGGTGTCGGCGTCGTCCGGGTCGAAGGTGCGCGGCGAGTAGTCCTCGACCTCGGGCAGCTCCAGCGGCAGCATCGACTCGGGCAGCGCGTGGGCGATGCCGTCCTCGTCGTAGACGATCGGGAAGGGCTCGCCCCAGTAGCGCTGGCGGCTGAACAGCCAGTCGCGCAGCCGGAAGTTGACCGTGCCCTCGCCGATGCCCTTGCGCTCCAGCCACTCGGTGATGCGCACCTTGGCCTCGGCGACGCCCAGGCCGTCCAGGGAGATGCCCTCGCCCGTGGAGTTGATGATCTTCGCGTCGTAGGACCCGAAGGCGTTCTCCCACGTCGAGGTGTCCGTGCCCCGTCCGTCCGTCGGTTCGACGATGCACACGATCGGCAGCTCGAAGGCGCGCGCGAACTCGAAGTCGCGCTGGTCGCCCGCCGGAACGGCCATGATCGCGCCGGTGCCGTAGCCCATCAGGACGTAGTCGGCGATGAAGACGGGGATCTTCTCGCCGTTGACCGGGTTGGTCGCGTACGAGCCGATGAAGACGCCCGTCTTGTCCTTGGCCTCGGCCTGGCGCTCGACGTCGGACTTGGAGGCGGCCTGCGCACGGTAGGCGGCGACGGCCTCGGCCGGGGTCGCGTGGCCGCCGGTCCACACGTCGTGGGTGCCCTCGGGCCAGGCGTCCGGGGTGAACTTGTCGACCAGCGGGTGCTCGGGAGCCAGCACCATGTAGCTCGCGCCGAACAGGGTGTCCGGGCGCGTGGTGAAGACGGTGATGCGCTCGCCGTCGATCGGGAAGTCGACGCGGGCGCCCTCGGAGCGGCCGATCCAGTTGCGCTGCTGCAGCTTGATGGCCTCGGGCCAGTCCAGCTCGGTCAGGTCGTCCAGCAGCCGGTCGGCGTACGCGGTGATCCGCATGTTCCACTGGCGCAGCTTGGCCTTGAACACCGGGAAGTTGCCCCGCTCGGAGCGGCCCTCGGCGGTGACCTCCTCGTTGGCCAGCACGGTGCCCAGGCCGGGGCACCAGTTGACCGGCGCGTCGGAGGCGTACGCCAGCCGGTACTCGCCCAGGACGTCGGCGCGCTCGGCGGCGCTCAGCTCGCTCCACGCGCGCGTGTGGCCCGGTACGGCACGCTCACCGGACTCGAAGGCGGCGACCAGCTCGGAGATCGGCCGGGCCTTCTTCGCCTCGTCGTCGTACCAGGAGTTGAAGATCTGCAGGAAGATCCACTGGGTCCACTTGTAGTAGTCCGGGTCGATCGTGGCGAACGACCGGCGCTTGTCGTGGCCCAGGCCCAGCCGGCGCAGCTGGACCTTCATGTTCTCGATGTTGGCCTCGGTGGAGACACGCGGGTGCGTGCCGGTCTGCACGGCGTACTGCTCGGCGGGCAGGCCGAAGGCGTCGAAGCCCAGGGTGTGCAGGACGTTGTGGCCGGTCATGCGCTGGAAGCGCGCGAAGACGTCGGTGGCGATGTAGCCCAGCGGGTGACCGACGTGCAGGCCCGCACCGGAGGGGTACGGGAACATGTCCATGATGAACTTCTTGGGCCGGGCGACGACCGCGGGGTCGCCCGCCAGGTCACCCTTCGGGTTCGGCGCGGCGTACGTGCCCTCGGCGTCCCAGAAGTCCTGCCAGCGTGCCTCGATCTCGGCCGCCATGGCGGCCGTGTAGCGGTGCGGCGCTGCTGCCTCGGCGGCGGCAGCGGGGTTCGTCTCGCTCATGATCCTCAAAGCTCCATCGATCGTCTCTGCCAGCGGCTGCGGTTCTCTGGAAACGAAAAATCCCCTCGCACAGGAGGGGACGCCGCGCCGATTCCGACCATCCGATTCACCCGGTGGTCGGGACTGATCAGCGCGGCCCGCTAAGCAGAAGGCGTACGGCACGCATGGCGTCAGGGTACCGCAGCGCCGGAGCGGGTCGCGACGGGCTTCCGACGGGGGCGCGCGTGAACAATGACGCCCCCGATTGCGTACCTCAGAGTTGTGAAGACCTGGAGAAGTTGAACAACACTCAACTGTTACCTGGCGTAACAGTCGCTAAGGGACATCACAAGCCCCATACAGCCCGTAGATAACAACGCAATAACTCAAACGCCGTACCCACCGGTATGGAGCCACTTAGAGTGCGGCAGCGGGACCGCCTTCCCGAACCGCTCGGAGTTGCCCCCATGAACCCTCGTCGTAGTAACAGTTCGCTCCCCAGGACGGGCCGGTCGGCCTACGGGGTGGCGACCGCTGCTGTTGTGCTGCTCATACCCCTGGTCGTGCTGCTCGGCGGCACCTGGCTCCAGGAGTTCCTCAACTTCGGTGCCGGTGTCCTGTCGCTCGTCTGCCTCACCTGCTCGGTGATCTGGGGCCTGGTCGCCCAGGACCGGATGATCCTCAACACCCGCCAGCGGATCATCGCGCAGGGCATCCACCGGGTGACCGCCGTGGCCTCCATCGCGTTCCTCCTGGTGCACATAGGCGTCAAGCTGGCGCTGGAGCACGCAAGCCCGATCGCCGCGCTGATCCCCTTCAGCCTCGTGCTGTTCGGCGGCGACGAGATCCCCGGCAGCGCCTTCCTCATCGGCCTGGGTTCCCTGGCCGCGCTACTCATGATCTTCGTGGGCGTCACCGGCGCGCTGCGCAACCGGTTCGCCTCCCCCGCACCGGTCGCCGCGCGCTGGCGGGCGATGCACATGCTGGCCTACCCCGCCTGGTGTGCCGCCCTGATCCACGGCCTGTTCGCGGGCCGCCCGGCGAAGACCTTCTTCATGGTCTGCTACGAGCTGTGCGTGGTGGCCGTCGCCGCGGCCCTCGCGCTGCGCGCCGCCCCGCGCCCGGTCAAGCGCAAGTTCGCCGACCGGATCGCCCAGATCATCGGCAACGAGCCGGGGGCCCGCGAGGACCTGGAGGAGAGCCGCGCCAGGGCGGCGTCCGGGAGCTCGCTGCCGGGCTACCAGGATCAGCGCCCGTCCCGCTCGTCACGGCAGTCCCGCGACGAACGGACCGGCCCGCTGCCCGGCATGCCCGCCCAGCCCCCGTCGGCCGCGGAGACCACGGGCGGCTTCGCGGCCGCCTACCGCGCCGTCAACCCGCGCTCCCGCGGGCAGCAACAGCAGCCGTACGCCGACCAGACCGCGCGCATGGACCTGCCGCTGGACATGCAGCCGACGGAGGCGATCCCCCGCGTCGACGGCGGCGCGGGCAGCACCGGCAGCTGGCCGATTCCCTCCCCACCGCCGGTCGGCGAGGCGCCCCCGTCGTCCTACGACCCACTCAATGACACGGGATACAACATCCCCGTCTATGACAATTTGGGCACCCCGGGCTACGGCTCGGGCGCTTCGGGCTATGGCTCGAGTGATGTGTACGACACCTCTGAGACGAACGCCGCCTTCGGTACGTACAACCAGAACGACACGTACAACAACAGCGGTCCCGCCACTGAAACTTTCCCCGGTGCGTCCTACGACTTCGACGCACCGGGTTCGGGCGAACCTTGGAACACGCCTTCCGGAGGCTTTAAGTGAACGAGGCCCTGCCCGACGTACCCGAAGTCCGCGTGGTCGGACTTCCCCAGCTCACGTCGGGCTTCGACCTTGTCGAAAGACTTGACCTGCCCATGCATCTGAAGGTGCACGGGCCGCTCGAACCGTTGGGCGGCGAGCAACTCGCGAAGCTCGCCGAGAACATCAACCTGAAGGGCCGCGGCGGCGCGGGCTTCCCCTTCCACAAGAAGCTGCGCTCGGTCGCGGAGGCCGCGATCAAGCGCGGGGTACGGCCGGTCGTGGTCGTCAACGGCAGTGAGGACGAACCGGCCTGCCGCAAGGACACGGTGATGATCAACCGTGCCCCGCATCTCATCCTGGACGGCGCCCTGCTGTGCGCCGAGGCCATGGGTGCCCGCACGCTCGTGGTGGCGGTCACCCGGGAGTCCACCCAGCGCTCCATGGAGGCCGCCCTCGCCGAACGCGGCCTCAGCAACAGCCGTCGGTCCGCGCTACGCGCGTTCGTGCAGCGCAACCCGGTGCGCATGGTCACCGGCGCCGCCGCCTCCGTGATCCGCTCCATCGACGGCGGCCCGGCGATCCCGCCCGGCCGCAAGGTCAGCGCCTCGCAGAACGGCGTCGGCGGCGCCCCGACCCTGCTGTCCAACGCCGAGACCTTCGCCCAGCTCGCGATCGCCGCCCGCATCGGCCCGGAGCGCTACGGCAACACCGGCCTGTACGACGAGCCGGGCACCGTCATGCTCACGGTCTCCGGCGCAGTCGCACGCCCTATGGTCATCGAGGTCCCCACGGGCGTGCCGCTGCGCTACGTCCTCCAGCTCGCCGGCGCCCCGCCCGTCCCGCAGGGCGTGCTCACCGGCGGCTACCACGGCAAGTGGATCGACGCGGCGACGGTCAACGAGGCCATCGTCTCGCGCAACTCCCTGGACGCGGTGGGCGGTTCGCTGGGCGCCGGCGCGATCCTGCCGATCACCCAGGAAACATGCCCGCTGGGCGAGTCCCTCCGCGTCGCACAGTGGCTGGCCGAGGAGAGCGCGGGCCAGTGCGGTCCCTGCTACCTCGGTCTGCCGGCCGCCGCGCGCGGCATGGAGGACATCCTCAACGGCGGTGGACCCGCCGCCCTGGAGGCGCTCAAGCAGGTTGCGAAGAACGTGAAGCGGCGCGGCGCGTGCTCGCACCCGGACGGCTCCGCGATGTTCCTGGAGTCGACCATCAAGGCGTTCACCGACGACCTCGCGGCGCACGTCCTCGGCAATGGCTGCGGACGGCCCGTGGAGGGCGTTCTGCCGCTCTTCGAGGGCGGCAGGGGCCCGGCGGGCATCCCGGGCGGCGCCGAGGCGGAGGAGAACGGCCCCAGCCGCCAGAAGATCTACGTCGACTGGACCCTGTGCCGCGGCCACGGCCTGTGCGCGGACATCCTCCCGGAGGTCTTCCAGCTCGGCGCCGACGGCTTCCCGACCGTCGCCCAGGCGATGGTGCCGCGCTACGCCGAGGCCAAGGCCCTGCGCGCGGTACGCCGTTGCCCGGCACTCGCCCTGCGCATCGAGGAGGACACGCGCGCGCAGGACTCCTCCCGCAACAACCTGCCCGTTCTCTCCCAGGGCCGCGGCAGGCGCGCACTGGGCCGCTGACACCAGGCACGCACGCGTAGAGGGGCCGTCCAAGCGGGACGGCGGCCCCTCTTCCTGTTCCTCAACGGCCTGCGCAGCGGCGGCTTCCGCAGACGCAAAAAGATCCCGCCGGATCAACTGACCCGGCGGGATCTACTGTGGAGCTAAGGAGAATTGAACTCCTGACCTCCTGCATGCCATGCAGGCGCTCTACCAACTGAGCTATAGCCCCTTGCTTTGGTCCGCCCGGTTTCCCCGGCGGCGACGCCAACATTACCGGTCGACCTGGTGCAGCACCAAATCGTTTCCGGTCCGCGCCGATACGGGCGTCAATGTCGGCCTTCGTGACCGTGATCGCGTCCTCCGCAGTCCGCCGTGGGCACCGGTCGCCCTGGTCGCCTGCCTGGGTCGCGCAGCGCGCCGCGCAGGTCTCGAGTGGGTGTGATGGGTGCCACACGGCCCGGGCGGCTCGAACTGCGTCAGAACGGCATCGAGTTGATGTTCTCGGCCGACTACGGAACGGCAGGCTGCCTTTTCCTCGTGACCGGGGTCACTCCGCCCAGCCCCGCCCGACGTCAAGCCGTGACGCGTCAAGCCGTGACGAAGGAATAGAAGCGCTTGAGTGTGCAGTGTTCTTCGAGGAGGCGGCCGTAGATCGGTTCGCCCTCGAGTTCACGGTAGGTCTCGATGGGGTCGCCTTTTATGATCAGCGCCCGGGCGCATTCCTCGCACCAGTACTGGTAGTCGGGGTTCACCGGTTCCATGTCACGGACGATCGGCGTTCCGCTGCCGCACCAGTCGCACTTTCGCCTGTGTGCACCCATCGATCAGCTCCAGCTGTGGCCGCAGGCCGTGCACACGTAGGAAATTCCGCCGTTGTCACCGAGGAGCTGGGCGACATGGACGGAGCCGCAGGAAGGGCAGCTGAGGCGGGTGATCGTATCCCGTGTCAACGCTGCTTCGAAGAGGTGACCGACCTCTCCGAGGATGCTCGCAGGCATCACCACTCCCTCCCGTCGGGTCGCGCCCCCTTCCGGCCGTTTGATTCTGCCACGACCGGACCAATACGGTCAGCGACGCCTCAGTACCAGTCCGGACACGGCAGCCGTGGCGGCCGTACGAACCGTGCGAACACGCACCCCAAAGCGCCTCTTGAGAGGTATACGCCTCGCAGGCCCAAGTGACTCAAGCCGGGCGCGGAACAGTTCGGGGCGGATACCAGAAGATCCCGCCGATCGAAGCGATCGGCGGGATCTTGTTGTCTCACTGTGGAGCTAAGGAGAATTGAACTCCTGACCTCCTGCATGCCATGCAGGCGCTCTACCAACTGAGCTATAGCCCCGCGACACACGGTGGAAGCCGCATGTCGTCTCGTCCTCCCGCTCGGCGGGCGAACAAGAAGAACTCTAGCCTGCGACCTGCCGGAAAGTGAAATCCGGCGTCAGTCGTCGTCGCCGAGCACCGGCTCCGGCAGGGTGCCGGCGTTGTGCTCCAGCAGACGCCAGCCGCGGGCGCCCTCGCCGAGGACGGACCAGCAGCAGTTGGTCAGGCCGCCGAGGCTCTCCCAGTACCGGGGCTCCAGGCCCAGGAGTCGGCCGATGGTCGTACGGATCGTGCCGCCGTGGCTGACCACGACGAGCGTGCCGTCGTCCGGGAGCTTCTCGGCGTGCCGGAGCACCACGGGCGCGGCGCGGTCGGCGACCTCGGTCTCCAGTTCACCGCCTCCGCGGCGCACCGGCTCACCGCGCTTCCACGCGGCGTACTCCTCGCCGTAGCGGGCGATGATCTCCTCGTGCGTCAGCCCCTGCCAGACGCCCGCGTAGGTCTCGCGCAGACCCTCGTCGTGGGTCACCTCCAGGCCGGTGAGCCCGGCCAGCTCGGCGGCCGTGTCGGCGGCGCGCTGGAGGTCGGAGGCGATGATCGCGTCGGGCTTGAGGCTGACGAGCAACCGGGCGGCACGGCGGGCCTGGGATACGCCCGCCTCGGTGAGGGCGACGTCCGTGGAGCCCTGGAAGCGGCGCTCCACGTTCCAGGAGGTCTGGCCGTGCCGCCACAGGATGACGCGGCGGCCCCGGCCGGGCTTGCCGGCGAGCACCTCGCCGGTGGCACTCATCGCCACTCACCGCCCAGTTCGGCCGCCTCCTCGGAGGCCTGCAGCTTGGCGTGCTCCTCGGCCTTGCCGCGGGTGGCCTTGGCGTCGTCGGGCAGCTCGAGCTCGGGGCAGTCCTTCCACAGCCGCTCCAGGGCGTAGAAGACGCGCTCCTCGCTGTGCTGGACGTGCACCACGATGTCGACGTAGTCGAGCAGCACCCAGCGTGCCTCGCGGTCGCCCTCACGGCGCACCGGCTTGGCGCCGAGCTCCTTCTGGAGCCGCTCCTCGATCTCGTCGACGATCGACTTGACCTGGCGGTCGTTGGGTGCGGAGGCCAGCAGGAAGGCGTCCGTGATCGACAGGACGTCGCTGACGTCGTAGGCGATGATGTCGTGCGCGAGCTTGTCGGCGGCCGCCTGGGCGGCGGTGGTGACGAGCTCGAGGGAACGGTCGGTAGCGGTCACTACAAGGCTTTCGGGTCGGTGGTCACTTGACACCAAGGGTCTCACGGACCGCCGACAGCACCCCACGTGATTATCGGCTCACGTGGGGTGCCCCGTGGTCATGAGGACGAGGGCGCGTAGTCCTGGCCCAGGACCACCGAGACGTCCGCGTTCCCCGAGACCTGGCCCTTGGTGACCGCGTCGGCGGAAAGGCCGAGGGTCTTGGCGACCTCGGTGGCGTTCGCCTTGTCGGCGGCGTCGGCGTAGACGACCTTGGACGTGGCCGCCGCGGACGCCGTACCGCCCTCCAGGAAGGTGAAGCCGCCGTTCAGCAGCACCACGCGGGCCTTCTCGGTGTTGTCCTTGGTGCCGCTGGCGTTCTGGACGGACACGCGGACCGCGGCGTCCTTGTCGGGGCTCTTGGCGGTGCCGCCGAGGACGTTCTTGACGACGCTGCCGCTCGCCTGGGCGCTCAGCGTGCCGTCGGCCTGGACGGGCAGCATGGCCGTCTTGTAGTCGCCGCCCTTGGCGAGTTCGGCGAGCTTGGCGAGGAAGGCGCCCAGGTCCTTGTCGGTCAGCGGCGGTTCGATGATCATGCCCAGCGTCTGCACGGTGACGGTCGCGCCCTGGGTGTCGGAGGTCATCTTGCGCAGCACGGCCTGCATGACCTGCCCGAACCGCTCCAGCTGGGCGTTCTGGGCCTCGCCGGAGGCCTGGTACGTGGCGTAGGCGACGGCCGTCTTGCCGCTGAGGGTCTGGGCCTTGCCCTTGCGCACGAGGGGTGCGGCGCCCTTGGTCTTGGCGTCCGGGTCGGGCACGTCGGCGTTGGTGTCGACCTCGATGTTGCCGACCAGGTCGACGAGGTTCTGCAGATACGGGGTGTCCAGCCGCCAGGTGCCCTGGATCTCGGTGCCGAGGACGGTGTCGATCGCGTCGCGCGTCCCGGAGGAGCCGTCGTCGTCGACCGACTTGGCCAGGGTGGTCGTGGCGCCGTCGTCGCCGGACACGGCGAGGGAGTTGGGCAGCAGGACGGTGGTGCCCTGGTTGGTGGTGGTGTTGTCGACGAGCAGCGCCGTGGAGGTGCCGCCCTTCTTGGTGTTGTGCAGATGGACGACGATCACGTCCCGCTTCTGGGCGGCCACCGGGGTGTCGGTGCCGGTCTTGTCGTCCGACGTCGACAGTCCGGGCAGCTTCCCGGCGTACCAGAGGTAGCCGACGCCACCGGCCGCGACGAGCGCCAGCACGACCACGAGGGCGACCACGCGCGCGCGTGCCCGGCGCTTGGCCTCCTCGCGGCGCTCGGTGCGGTTCTCGGTGAACTTCAGCCAGTCGATGACGTCCTCGGAGTCCTGGTCGGGCTCCTCGACGAAGGCGAACTGCTCGGTGCGGTAGTCCCGGTCTCCCTGGTCCCCCCGGCCCTGGGGCAGGGGCTCCTCGACCGGCCCCGCCTGCTGCGGGATGTAGGCGGTCTGCTCGGCGACACGGGGCTGGTGACCGCTGGTGGCGGTGCGGCCGTAGGGGTCGTACGGCGGTGAGTGCCCGCCGGCCGGCTGCTGGTGCGTGCCGGTGCCGTACGGGTCGTAGGAGGGCGTGGGCGGCTGCTGACCGGTGTCGCCACCGGCGTACGGGTCGTACGGCGGGACCGGCTGCTGGCGGCCGGTTGCGTACGGGTCGTAGCCGTACCCCTGCTGTGCGTAGGGGTCGTACTGCTGCTGAGGCTGCTGCGGCGGCGCTACCTGTCGGTACACCGGCCGCCCGTACTCGTCGTAGCCGACGAGTTCGTACTGGTCGTCTCCATACCCCGCGTCGTATCGGTCGTTCACCGTCGCCCCTCTCGGCTCACTCGCCTCACTCGCCGCGGTACAGCTCACGTTTGTCGATGTAGCGCACGACTCCGTCCGGCACCAGATACCAGATGGGGTCGCCCTTTGCGACTCTCGCGCGGCAATCGGTGGACGAGATGGCCAGTGCGGGAACCTCGACCAACGACACGCCGCCCTCCGGGAGCCCGGCGTCGTCGAGATGGTGGCCGGGGCGGGTGACCCCGACGAAGTGCGCGAGGGAGAACAGCTCCACCGAGTCCCGCCAGGTCAGGATCTGGCCGAGGGCGTCGGCGCCGGTGATGAAGAAGAGGTCCGTGTCCGGATTGAGCGCGCGCAGGTCGCGCAGGGTGTCCACGGTGTACGTCGGGCCGCCTCGGTCGATGTCGATGCGGCTGACGGAGAACTGCGGGTTCTCGGCGGTGGCGATGACCGTCATCAGATAGCGGTCCTCGGCCGGGGAGACGTGCCGGTGGCTCTTCTGCCAGGGCTGGCCGGTCGGTACGAACACGACCTCGTCGAGGTGGAACTGCGCGGCGACCTCACTGGCCGCGACGAGGTGCCCGTGGTGGATCGGGTCAAACGTTCCGCCCATGACGCCGAGACGGCGCTTGCCGGGGTTCGACGGGCCGTTTCCGGGGCCGGTAGGCATGTCCTGCTCTCCCATGCGTGCAGACCCTACCGGCCCCGCCTGAGAGCTCCGGCCGACCGTTGCCGGGGCGGAGTGAGGGGCCTGGCCGGGACTCAGCGGTCGCGGTTGAAGCGGGTGGTGATCCACAGCAGCAGCATGAGGATGATGAACGCGCCGCCGCCGGTGGCCAGCGCGCTGATGCTGTCGTGGTTGCCGCCGTGCTCCTCGCCCTCGGCGGCGAGGGTGACCAACTGGGCAGCTGCGCTGTGGAAGCTCATCTTCGGCGTGACCTATCGGTGTGGGCGGGATAAAGATGTCGGCCCATCGTAAGCGGGCGCCATGACGGCGCTCACGCCGACTCCACCGTTGGGGCGCCCGGACGAACCGGCGGGGAACCTTCCCGGCGGCTCAGTCGTCCTTCCGCCTGTAGCCCCGCAACAGGAACCACGCGGTCAGCACACAGCCCACGACCATCACGATCAGCACGACCCGGAGCAGATTCCCCGCCCCCTGCTGCTCGGCCGCGCTCGCGGCCTGGGTGAGCCAGTCGGCTGCGGGGTTGTGCTCCATGGCGCGGAACTCCTTCGCTGTAGTGCCCGTCCACGGTAACTCCGCCTAGGCTGGGCTCTGCTTCGGGGGCGCAAAGGGCGGAACAAGGCTCCGCAAAGGGCCGCACAGAGCCATCCACACGCACATGGGGGAAGACATGTCCGACGGCCACGAGCACAACGGGCACGAGAACGTGCCGAGCAGGCAGCGCAGGCGTTTCCCGGGGATCTCCTCGCGTGCGTACGAACACCCGGCGGACCGCTCGGCCCTGGTGGCCCTGCGCAAGCTCAGCGGCTTCGACACCGTCTTCAAGGCGCTGAGCGGCCTGCTTCCCGAGCGCAGCCTCAGGCTGCTGTTCCTGTCGGACTCGGTGCGGGTGTCGGACCAGCAGTTCGCCAACCTCAACGACATGCTGCGGGACGCCTGTTACATCCTGGACCTGGAGAAGGTCCCGCCGATGTACGTCAACCAGGACCCGGTGCCGAACGCGATGTGCATCGGCCTGGACGAGCCGATCATCGTCGTCACCACCGGTCTGGTCGAGCTGCTCGACGAGGAGGAGATGCGGGCGGTGATCGGCCACGAGGTGGGCCACGCCCTCTCCGGCCACTCGGTGTACCGCACGATCCTGCTGTTCCTGACCAGTCTGGCCGTCCGGGTCGCCTGGATCCCGCTGGGCAACCTCGCGATCATGGCGATCGTGACGGCGCTGCGGGAGTGGTTCCGCAAGTCGGAGCTCTCCGCGGACCGGGCCGGCCTGCTCGTCGGCCAGGACCTCCAGTCCTCGATGCGCGGTCTGATGAAGCTCGCGGGCGGCCACCATCTGCACGAGATGAACGTGGACGCGTTCCTGAAGCAGGCCGAGGAGTACGAGGCGGGCGGCGACCTGCGCGACTCGGTCCTGAAGATCCTGAACGTCCTGCCCCGCTCGCACCCGTTCACCACGGTCCGCGCGGCCGAGCTGAAGAAGTGGGCCCAGACGCGCGACTACCAGCGGATCATGGACGGCCACTACCCGCGCCGCACCGAGGACAAGGACACGTCGGTCACCGACTCCTTCCGTGAGTCGGCGTCCCATTACGCCGATCACGTGAAGTCCTCCAAGGACCCCCTGATGAAGCTGGTCACGGACATCGCCGGCGGTGCCGGGGACCTGGGCGGCCGGGTACGGCGCGGGTTCGGGGGGTTCACGGGCACGGGCACGACAACGACCTCGACACCGAAGGACGAGCCGAGGCGGGACCACACGGACGACACCGACGACCAGGGGTCCGGCAGCTGAGGCAGCTGACCAGCCGACGCAGCTGAGGACGGACGCACGCCACCTGCGGGCCACGGACTCACCGCACCTGAGGAGGGGCTCACACCTTCGGCTGGGCCCCCGCCGCCAGCGACCCGCACAGCGCCGTGGCCCCGCCCGTGGCATAGGGGTCGGTCCCCGCCGGGCCGCCCTCCTTCGCCGTCTGGCCGGCCAGGAGCGGGTGGAGGCGGTTCGTGGAGTCCTCGGCGCAGGACAGCGGGCCGGCCTGCACGTAGGACACCACCAGCTGCGCCTGGTGCAGCCGCAGGTCCTCGCGGTCGAAGCGGAAGTGCAGCTCGCGCCGGACGGTGAACAGCGACGCCTCGCCCGCCTGCTCCGCCCGGGCGGACCGCAGCGCGTACACGAAGGTGTGGTCGGCCGTGACCTCGAGGGTGGAGGAGTCGGTCTCGGCGGCCTGGAGCGTGCCCTGCACCCGGACCTTGCGATCGGCCAGCTCGGTCTCGGCGGGGTCGAAGCGAACCAGCCACCCGGTCGGCGCGTGCCGCCCGTCCGCGGCCGGCTGCCTGAAGCTCTGGTCGAACTGGTCCAGTTGATCGGGGTCGAGCAGCACCCGGACCGACCGGACCTGGTCTCCGGTGAGCACCTCGGGATACAGCGAGGAATGCACGATGTAGTCCTTCGCGATGCTCAGCGCGTTGGTCACCTGGCTGTCCGAGAAGTGCGCCGTCCGCCGCGCGGCCGGAAGCGGAATGCCCTCGGCGCCGATACGGAACTGCGCGGCGGGGCTCTGCGCGTACAGGTGGTCGGTGTCGGTCGCCCCGGGCACCTTGCCCTGCGGGGCGAGCGGGATGACGGTCATCCGCAGGGGCTCGGCGGGCGGCCCGGAACCGGCGGGGCTCTGATAGGGATGCCGTACACCCATATAGATCGCCGTACCGAAGGCCACGGCGATCAACAGGACGAGGATCAGCGCCTGCCGGGACAGTCCCCGGCGCATGGGTGCACGACGGCGTACGGCGGGCGCGTGGTCGCTCAGGCGCTCCTGCGCGGAGAACTCCTGGAGGCGGGCAGCACGCACGAACGACTCGTCGAAGACGACGGATCGGTACTCGTCCTCGCCACCTCCGGGTCCGCCCTCGGGTGTCCCCTCAGGTGGGTCTCCAGGCCCTCCCATATATTCAGGGTAGGTCGCCGGGAGCCCCGGTAAACGCCCTGGTACACGACAAGTTCTGACAGGTTCTCACCAGGATGGCCGGGCAGCTCCCAGCAGCGCCCAGGCCCTCGATCCGGTCCGGTCAGGGAGTGCGCGGGGTCGCCGAGATGGCCGGCTGGGAGTGGTCGGCGGAGGCGGAGGGAGCTGCTCCGCTGCCCTGCTCCAGCCCGGTGGACGCGGGCGGCGGGACCTGCTGGTCCCGGCTGCTGGAGGAGGCGCCGCGGTAGACCGCCGCGAACGCCAGCGCGACCATGCCGACGCCCATCACGAGGGCGAGGATCCAGGCGACGGGACGATGCCAGCGGACCTGCTTGCCGTAGGCACCCGGGGCGCCGTAACGGCCCTCGAGTATGTCCGTGTCGTCCGGATCGTCGAAGTCCGGATCATGGCCGAAAGCGGTGTGGCCGTCGGGGCCGTACCCGTCGTCGTACCGCTCGCCGCGGCCGTGTGCCCGGCGCGCTTCCGCCTCGGAGGCCTCCGCTCTCGCCTGGGCGGCGGCCAGGAGGCGTTCGACGGCGGTCGGCTCGTGCACCACGGCCGCCTGTACGAAGGCCTCGTCGAAGACCACGGAGGCGAACTCTTCGTCCGACACCCCGCGGTCGTGGTCGTCGTCGGGCTCCCAGCCGTCAGGGAACGGCGTGCCCCCCACGTCCTCCGGCACGGCTCCAGAGTAGTCCTGGGGGGTCAATTTGGGCAGACGGTATGGAAATTCATCCGCCTGGTGAGACACCTCGTGTGCATCACGGAGGCAGCCGGGGGCGCGTGTCGGGCGCATATGCCCTGGCCACGCACCCCGCGCCCCGACGACCCGCCTACGCGCCCCCGATGGCGCGGATACGGCGCGACTCAGCGCCGTACGTGCCCGTCCCCCGTGACGATGTACTTCGTGCTGGTCAGCTCCGGCAGCCCCATCGGGCCGCGGGCGTGCAGCTTCTGCGTGGAGATGCCGATCTCCGCGCCGAAGCCGAACTGGCCGCCGTCGGTGAAGCGCGTGGAGGCGTTCACCGCGACCGTCGTGGAGTCGACCAGCTGGGTGAAGCGGCGGGCGGCCTGCTGCGAGGTGGTGACGATGGCCTCGGTGTGGCCGGAGGTCCACAGCCGGATGTGCTCGACGGCCTTGTCCAGCGAGTCCACGACCGCGGCGGCGATGTCGTACGACAGGTACTCGGTCTCCCAGTCCTCCGCCGTGGCCTCGACGACGGTCGCCTCGGAGTCCTTGGCGTACGCCAGCACCCTTTCGTCGGCGTGCACGGTCACGCCGGCCTCCGCGAGGGCGTCCAGGGCCCGGGGCAGGAACTCGGGGGCGATGTCCTGGTGGACGAGGAGGGTCTCGGCGGCGTTGCAGACGCTGACGCGCTGCGCCTTGGAGTTGATCAGGATGTCGATCGCCATGTCGAGGTCGGCGTGGGCGTCGACGTAGACGTGGCAGTTGCCGGTGCCGGTCTCGATGACGGGGACGATCGACTCGTTGACGACGGTCTGGATCAGCGAGGCGCCGCCGCGCGGGATCAGCACGTCGACCAGGCCGCGGGCCCGCATCAGCTCGCGCACGCTCTCCCGGCTCTCCCCGGGCACCAGCTGCACGGCGTCGGCGGGCAGCCCGGCCCCACCGACGGCGTCGCGCAGCACCCTCACGAGTGCGCTGTTCGACTCGTACGCCGAGGCCGAGCCGCGCAGCAGCACCGCGTTGCCGGACTTCAGGCAGAGCGCGGCGGCGTCCACGGTGACGTTCGGGCGGGCCTCGTAGATGATGCCGACGACGCCCAGCGGGACGCGGACCTGGCGCAGGTCGATGCCGTTGGGGAGCGTGGACCCACGCACGACCTCGCCGACCGGGTCGGGCAGCGCGACGACGTCCCGCACGTCGGAGGCGATGGCCCGCACACGCTCCGGCGTCAGCGTCAGCCGGTCGATGATCGCCTCGCTGGTGCCGGCCTCGCGGGCCTTGGCGATGTCCTTGGCGTTGGCCTCGACGATTTCGCTCGTACGGACCTCCAGGGCGTCCGCGACGGCGAGCAGCGCATCGTCCTTCTCCGCCCGCGGCAGCGGGGCGAGGTCGGCGGCGGCGGACTTGGCGCGGTAGGCGGCCTGGGTGACCGGGGACATGGAGTCGTACGGCGAGAGCGTGGTCATGAAAGAAGGGTAGTGCGCTCGCGCGGCCGGTCCATCGGTCATTCCGAACCGCGAGACGGGCCTCCCGGGTGCCGAGAGCGGCGCCGGTTCGGGTGCGCCGGGCCCTGCGACATGGGCATGATCAGCCGGAGCCCCTAGTACGGGTGGACACCCACCGGAGTCGCCGGTGGCGGACCGTATCCCTCCGCGATGCGCTGGTGGTAGGTCTCCCGGTCGATGACCTCCAGGCCGACGATCTCCCAGGGCGGCAGCCCCGCGCTCTGCCGGTGCTCGCCCCACAGACGCAGGGCCACGGCGGCCGCGTCGTGCAGGTCGCGGGCCTCTTCCCAGTAGCGGATCTCGGCGTGGTCGTTGGCGTACCTGCTGGTCAGCAGAAAGGGGTGGTCGTGGGCCAGCTGTTCGAGGGCGCGCCGCACCTCCTTCAGCGGGGCCTCCCGGCCGGAGACGCTGAGGGTGACATGCCACAGGCGGGGCAGGTCCTTGGGCTCCTCGTACCGTCCGCCGGCCGCGACGCTCGTCAAGGCGCGCTCCTCACCGGCCGCACGGGACGAGGCCCCTCCGGCACCACGGGACGCCGTCCCAGGGCGCACTCGTCTCACGACGGCCTCCTTTACACAGTGACCGAACCGGGGTCGCGCGGAATGTCTCCCTGAGACAAAGTTGAGCAGGCCGCAAGCGATCGCGGGGCGCTTTTGCGGAACGTCCACCTCAGGGCGACTCGTGTGGCAGGGCGTTCCCCCCGTTTTCGGCCGGGGGTCCGGGGGTTGCCCCCGGGGCAATGCAGCGCGGAACGTCCACCTCAGGGCGACTCGTGTGGCAGGGCGTTCCCCCCGTTTTCGGCCGCCGTTTTCGGCCGGGGGTCCGGGGGTTGCCCCCGGGGCAATGCAGCGCGGAACGTCCACCTCAGGACGACTCGTGCGGCAGAGCGTTCCCCCCGTTTTCGGCCGGGGCCCAAGGTCCGGCCGGACGCCGGCTCGCCCGGACCTCAGGGCTGCAGGATCACCAGATCGTCCCGGTGGACGACCTCCCGCTCGTACTCCGCTCCCAGCTCCCGCGCCAGCTCCCGCGTCGACCGCCCCAGCAGCTGCGGGATCTCCTTGGCGTCGAAGTTGACGAGCCCTCGGGCGACCGCGCGCCCGGTGCTGTCGCGCAGCTCGACCGGGTCGCCCGCGCTGAACTCGCCCTCGACGGCGGCGATTCCGGCCGGCAGCAGGGACTTTCGGCGCTCCACGACCGCCCGTACCGCACCGTCGTCGAGGGTGAGCGACCCCTGGGGCGTGGAGGCGTGCTGCAGCCACAGCAGCCGGTCGGCGGAGCGCTTGCCGGTGGGGTGGAAGTACGTGCCGGTGTCGCCGCCGTGCAGCGCCTCGGCGGCGTGGATCGCGCTGGTGAGGACGACCGGGATGCCGGCGGCGGCCGCGATCCGGGCGGCCTCGACCTTGGTCACCATGCCGCCGGTGCCGACTCCGGCCTTGCCCGTACTGCCGATGTCGACGTGGGCGAGATCCTCCGGGCCCCGTACCTCCGCTATCCGCGAGGTGCCCGGCTTGCTGGGGTCGCCGTCGTACACGCCGTCCACGTCGGACAGCAGCACCAGCAGATCCGCCCGTACGAGATGAGCGACCAGGGCTGCGAGCCGGTCGTTGTCGCCGAAGCGGATCTCGTCCGTGGCCACGGTGTCGTTCTCGTTGACGATCGGGAACGCGCCCATCGCGAGCAGCTTGTCGAGGGTGCGGGAGGCGTTGCGGTGGTGGGCGCGGCGGCTCATGTCGTCGCTGGTCAGCAGGACCTGGCCGACGCGGACGCCGTAGCGGGCGAAGGAGGCCGCGTAGCGGGCCACGAGCAGGCCCTGGCCGACGCTGGCGGCTGCCTGCTGGCGGGCCAGGTCCTTGGGACGTCGGCGCAGACCCAGCGGGGCGAGCCCGGCCGCGATGGCGCCGGAGGAGACGAGGACGACCTCCCTCTCCCCACCGCTGCGGCTCTTGGCGAGAACGTCGACGAGCGCGTCCACCCGGTCGGCGTCCAGGCCGCCCGACGCGGTGGTCAGCGACGAGGACCCCACCTTGACGACGATCCTGCGGGCCTCGCGCACACCCTGCCTTGCCCCTGCCACCTGTGCTCTTTCCCCTCGCGTACGTCCGGTTCCGTGCTCGGCAATCTACGCGAAGCGGATCGTGTGGCGCTCGGGGATTCCAGCCTCCGGACAGGCGAGCGGTAACTGTTTGCTCACGGGTTGCATACGGCAAAAAGGTTGCGTTGGTTGCCTATAGAAAACAAAGACAGTTCAAACTTATTTTGAACGCTGTGTCACACAATGCCCATCATGGTCACCGCGCGCGGCGCATCCTGCTCCGCTCGGGCAAGAGCCCCTACGACGTGGTTCCCGTGGAGGAAGCTCTCCACCGGGACGTCATCGCCACCAACGCCGGCAACCTGATCTTCAGCGACGCCACCCACAAGATCCTCGAGACCCCGCACACCGAGGTCGTCTCGAACGGCATCCGTACCGATGTCTCGGCCGCGGGCCGGATCAACGAGGAGTACGACGCGTTCGTCGTCCCGCTCGCCAACGCGTTCCGGCCCTCGTTCGAGGGGCAGTTGAAGCGGCTGACGCGGCTGATCGGCAAGCTGCGGATCCCGGTGGTCGTGGTCGGGGTCGGCGCGCAGGCGGGGCTCGGCTACAACGCGGCGCGGCTGAAGGGCATCGAGCCCGCGGTGCGCGAGTTCGTCTCCGCCGTGCTCGACCGCAGCGCCTCGATCGGGGTCCGGGGCGAGTTCACCGAGAAGTACCTCAAGGACCTGGGCTTCAGGGACGTCGAGGTCATCGGCTGTCCCTCGCTCTTCATGTACGGCAAGGAACTCACCGTCGCCAAGCGGGAGCCGGCCCTCGGTGCCGGCTCCCGGATCGCGGTCAACGGCTCGCACAGCGCGTTTCGGTCCCAGGGCCTGGACCGGGTCATCGACCGCGCCCACGCCCGCTATCCGTACCTGCGTTTCATCGGCCAGAACATCAGCGACGCACGGCAGTTGCACTGGCGGGACCTGTCCGACCCGAACGGCCTGGTGACGGCGATGCCGACGCATCCCGAGCATCCGATGTACCGGGAGGACAAGGTCCGCGTCTACGTCGACCCGGTCACCTGGATCGACGACCTGCGCGCGTTCGACTTCTCCTTCGGCTCCCGCATCCACGGCAACATCGCCGCGCTGCTCGCGGGCACACCGGCGACGGTCCTGTGCGGCGACTCCCGCACCCTGGAGCTGTGCCGCTACTTCGGCATCCCGCACCGCCGGATCGACAAGCTGCCTGAGGACCTGGACCCGGCGGCGCTGTACGAGGAGGCCGACTTCGGCGCCCTGATGAGCGGCCACCAGGAGCGGTTCGAGCGGTTCACGGCGTTCCTGGACCGCAACGGCCTGGACAACACGTTCACGCACGGCGACGGCGGCGCCGCCTACGACGAGCGCATGCGGTCGCTGTCCTTCCCGGCGGGCATCCGCCCCTGGAACGACGCCGACCTCGCCTCGCTCACCAGCCGGTTCGGCTGGCTGCAGGGCCGTATCTCCGAACTCGCCGCGGACAACGACCGGTTGAGGCGGGAAGTGGCTCGCTCCGGCAAGGGGGGCGCGGCCCTCCCGGCGGCGTCCGTCTACCGGCGGGCGCGGCGGATCGTGGGGCAGCCGATCCGGAAGGTGATCCGGCCGGCGCGAGGGTAGTGCCCGCTCAGCCGCGCTCGCTGCGGCGATGCCGGCGACAACCCTGAACACCCGGCGGCTCACTCCAACCCATCCGGACACTCGCGTGTCGTCCGGAGGTCGGCGCACGTTAACCCGGACGCACGACGTCCCGCGCCGACCTTGGAGTGACCGCAGTTGCCCACACCCCTGTCCCGCATCCCGGCGAGAGCCCTCGTCACGGCTCTCCTGGCCGCAGCCTTCTGCGCCCAGGCCGTGGCGGCGCTGCGCCCGCACATCCCGCTGCTGGTCGCCGCGACGGTCGCTTCGCTGGCCGTCGAGGGCGTGCTGTACCGCTGGCACCGGGGCATGCTGTCGGTGTTCGCCAAGTCGCACGCGGACATCACCGTGCGGCACGTGCTGCGGGACCTGCTGCTGGTCGTGGCCCTGCTACGGCTCGGCGAGCAGCACCGGGAGACGCTGTACACCCCGCTCGTCGCGGGCCTGCTCGCCTTCTACGCGCTGCACTGCGCGATCCAGGCGGTCTCGGTGCTGGTCCGCCGCACCCGCACGCTCCCGGTGGTCACCCGCAACATCGACGCCTCCGCCCTGCGCCTGTCCCCCGCCCCGCCGGCCCTGCTGCGCCGCCCCGGCGACCGTCTGCCGGCCTTCGGCCTCCCGGCCACCGCGGGCCTGCTGGCCACCGCGGCCACCGACGACCCGCGCTGCGCGGCCCTGGGCATCGCCCTGTCCCTCGGGCTCGCCCTGCTGGGCCTGTACGACCTTCTCGTACGGCTGCTGCCGAGCCGTCGCCCGGCGAGCGAGCGGGAGACGCTGGCCTGGCTGGACGCGTGGCTGGCGGAGTACCGGCCGACGGTCGGCCTGTACTTCTCCGGCGGAGCCGCGTCGGCGTACCAGGCGAACATGTGGCTGGAGCCGCTCGCGCAGTTGGAGGGGCGTCCGCTGATCGTGCTGCGCGAGCGGTTCATGGTGCAGAAGATCGGCCCGACGGACGTACCGATCCTGTGCCTGCCGAAGGTCTCCACGCTGATGCGCCTGGAACAGTCCACGCTCCAGGCCCTCATCCACCCCTCCAACTCCGGCAAGACCTCCCAGGTCCTGCGCATCCCCACGCTGAAGCACACCTTCGTCAACCACGGGGAGAGCGACAAGCTGTCGTCCTGCAACCCATACGCGAAGGCCTACGACGAGGTGTGGGTGGCCGGTCCGGCGGCGCGGGAGCGGTACGCGCTGGCCGAGGTCGGCGTCGAGGACAAGGACGTTGTGGAGATCGGCCGCCCGCAGCTGGACGCCGTACAGCCGTACGCGGGCCCGCCGGCCGATGCCCGCGGCGGAGCCGCCGACGGCCACCGCACGACCGTCCTGTACGCGCCGACGTGGGAGGGCTGGGACGGCAACCCGGGCAACACCTCGGTGATCGAGGCCGGCGAGAACGTCGTACGGGCGCTGCTCGCGGACCCTGGTGTACGGGTGCTGTACAAGCCGCATCCGCTGACCGGGTCGGTGGATCCTCGGGCCGGGGCGGCCGATCTGCGCATCCGTGAGCTGATCCGGGCGGCGAACCGGGAGCGGGTGGGCGAGCAGTCGCGCGAGACCGGTGAACTCGCCCGGTGTTCACGGGAGTTGGACCGTCTCACCACGACGACCGTCCGGGCGAGCGCCGACCAGGTCGAGCGGATGCTGCTGCAGTCGGCGCCGGAGCCGGGGCGGGCCGAGGCGGTGGCGCGGGCGACCGCCGCCTGGGAGGAGGCCTACTGGGCGTCACTGCCGGAGGGGGAGCACCAGGTCGTCACGGATCTCCGGCCCACGCTGTACGCCTGCTTCAACCGGGCGGACCTGCTGATCAGCGATGTGTCGAGTGTGATCAGCGACTTCCTGGCGAGCGGGAAGCCGTACGCCGTGGCGAACACCAGCGGGCTGGCGGAGGACGTGTTCCGCAAGGCCTTCCCGACCGTCCGCGCGGCGACCGTGCTGACGCCGGACGCGGCCGGGATGCCGGAGCTGCTGGACGCGGTGCGGCACCCCGAGAAGGACGAACTGGTCGAGGCGCGGGCCGAGTTGAAGCGGCACCTGCTGGGGCCGGACGAGCCGACGTCGCAGGTGCGCTTCAACCAGGCCGTACAGGCGCTGTGTTCTGCCGCCCGGGAGCACCAGGTGCGGATGGCGGAGCGGCTGGCGGCTGAGCTGCATCCGACAGTCGCTGCGCGGCGGGCCGCGGAGGTCCCGGACCAGCGCCGGTCCGTCACGCCGCAGCAGCCCGCCCACCCGGCGTAGCCCCGCCCGAGGACTTCAGCATCCGGCGCGCCTTGCGCACCGCCCGCCGCAGGAACGAGTCGACCCCGCCCTCCCTGTACCCCGGGAAGGCGCGGGCCTCGCGCGGTTCGGCGAGGTACACCGAGTCGGGTATCCCCGCGGCCGCGTCCCGGAAGTGCGGGTAGGCGAGGTAGACACGGCGGCCCTTCTTCTCCAGGAGGGCCGCCGCCTGCTTCTTGGCCTTGACGAACTCCACGACGGGCAGCAGGAGTTCGGGGCGCTGTTCGGCGACCAGGTGCAGCCGCAGACGCTCCTCGACCTTGAGGCGGCGGGCGACCCCCTCGGACCAGTGGGCGGCCATGAGGGGCGCCGCCAGTTCGAGCTTGTGCTGCCGCACCTTCTCGCTGTCCTTGGCGTACTTGGGGCCGAACTGCGGCAGCAGGGTGATGAGGAAGGGGCGCACCATGAGCAGGTCGCGCCGGTCACCGGCGGGTACGAGCTCGGCTATCAGGTTCATCAGGGCCCGCGCGGAGTCGAAGCGCAGGGTGTAACCGCCGCTCTTCGTCACGTGCTTGCCGTCGTCACGGCCCACCAGGTAGTAGCAGGTGTAGTCGGCGACCACGGAGACGCCGTCGGCCCGCAGATAGGCCTCCATCGTGAACAGCGCGTCCTCGCCGGTCCACAGGGACTCGTCGAAGCGCATATTGTGCCGGGTCAGCAGGTCGCGACGGAACAGCTTCTGCGCGCTCAGCGTGAACTTGATGTTGGAGGAGAAGACGTCGGTCCGGTCCAGCGTCTTGCCCCACATCGACTTCGGCGCGGTGCGGTTGACGCCCTCGACCCGGCCGAGCACCACGTCGGTGCCGTTCCTGTCGGCCATCGCGACCATGCGCTCCAGGGCTTCGGGGCCCAGCCGGTCGTCGGCGTCCAGGAAGAAGACGTAACGCCCGGCCGCCTTGCTCAGGCCGACGTTGCGCGGGCCGCTGGGGCCCCCGGAGTTCTCCTGCCGGATCACGGTCACCGGCATCGACGCCCGGGCGGCGAACTCCTCCAGGCACTCCCCCGTGCCGTCCGTCGACCCGTCGTCGACGGCGATGACCTCGATGCGCTCCGCGTCGATGGTCTGTGCCTCTACTGACGCAAGGCACTCGACGAGATACGGCATCGCTTCGTACGCCCCGATGATCACAGTCACATCAGGCTGCGTGACGGTCACGTTTCCCCCTTGTCAACGGGATATTTCCCCCGTATCGCCTCATTCGCTACTTGGTAGACGGCTGGACCCTGCAAGCGGTTGCCTCACATCACCGCTTTTGTGATCCAAGCCACATAGCGAACTGACATGGAGTCACGGTATTCGGGCAATGTAAGAGGCCCGCCAGAGGCGGTGCGGCAGACCACAAGAAACGGCGCGGCCCCCGAGGAACACTCCTCGGGGGCCGCGCCGTTGGATTCGCGGGTGACCTGGTGGGTCAGGCCGTCACATCGTCCCCGGCCGCCGACATCCGCTGCCCGGGTACGGCCGCCAGCTCTGCCCCGGCGGCTCCGGCCGCCGCCCGTGACTCCTGGCCGACGTTGCGCGTCTGGGCCTTGATCGCGAGGTTCGCCACCGCGGTGTTGAACTGCTCGATGGAGGTCGGCTCGTCCGGGCCCAGCAGGTACCGCTTGAGGTCCCCCCGGTCCTCGGCCAGCGGGTCGGCGGCCGGGTCCCGCACGGCGTCCAGCAGCTCACCCAGCTCGCCCGCGCTGTTGGACAGGATCGTCGCGGCGCGCACGGCCGTGTTCTGCCGCTTGAACTCCTCCACGCCCAGCTCGGCGGAGTCGGTGACGGCGTACGGCTTGCCGCTGGCGATGAAGTCGGAGACCACGCTGGAGATGTCGGAGACCATCGCGTCGGAGACGTTGAAGCAGTCGTACAGGCGCGGCTCGGCGCCCGTGATGACACGGTGCTCGTGGCTGCCGAAGGAGCGCCAGTACGCGGTGTTCCACTCGGCGCGCAGCCGGGCGACCTCCTCGTGCCTGGCGATGTCGACCAGGCCGTCGCGGGTGGCCTCGGCCTCGTCGCCCCGGCCGTTGCCGTTGCCCTTGCCGTTCCCCTTGCCCTTCCCGGACAGCTCGGCGAGGCGGGCCTCGATACGGGCCAGCTCGGCCTGGGCGGCGGCCTGCGCGGCGCTGTCGACCTGGAAGCGCGGGTCGGCGGCGCGCTCGGTGGCGGCCTGCTCGACCAGGGCGGTGATCCGGCGGTGCGCGGCGCCGGCCTCCTTGCTGACGGTGCCGGTGAAGGGGTGCGGCTTGTACAGGACACGGACCGGCGGGTCGGCCTTGACCAGCTTCTTCACGATGTTCTCGCCGGCCAGCACGATCGAGGTGTTGCCGGGGTTGCCGTCCCAGCCCTCCCAGGTCGGCGCGTACAGGACCGTCGGGATCCGGCCCTCCGGCACACCGTCCCAGCCCTGGATCGGCGCCAGCTGCGGGCGGCCGACCTCGACGATGTCGTCGTCACGGACGCCGACGTCGGCGATGGCGTAGCGGTCGCGGCCCGCGCGCCCGGCGGTCCACACCTCGTCGTAGACCTTGCTGTACGGGTTGACGCTGGCCAGCTTGTCGCTGTCGCCGTGGCCGATGAAGACGTGCTTCATGGTGGGGACGCGCAGCAGGTGGATGTTCTTGCCGACGTTCGCCGCGTAGAGCGCGACACGCACGTTGGACAGGTCCATGTTCATCAGGTGCACACCACCGGGCACGCAGATGACGGGGACCGTGGTGGGCGCCAGGTTGTTCAGGATGACCCGCTCGCGCAGGATGATCAGCGGCTTGGAGTCCAGCTGCTCCATGGTCTCCAGCCACATGTTGACCTGGTAGGCCGAGTCCTTGGAGCCGGAGAAGTACAGCACCGTCTCGGGCCGGTACTCGCCCAGCCAGTCGTCGACGGCGGCCAGGACGGTCTCCGCGTTCGGCGGGACCTTGCGGCCGCGGACGTACGGCACGAGCGCGACCACGTACAGGCAGCCCAGGCCCACGGTGACGCCGATGCCGATGAAGCCTGCGACGGCCGACTCCAGGGCGGCCGAGACGAGGATGCCGACGACGGCGGCGACGTCGAGGTGCAGCATCTTCTCGGCGGAGCGGTGCAGCAGCCGGCGCGGCGGGGCGTCCGGGATGCGGATACGCGAGGCGAGGTCGACGTTGCGGGTGGCGACCGGCATACGGCGGCGGTTGCGGATCAGGGTGACCAGCGCGCCGTGCGGGGCCTGGAGGCCGTAGAAGGCTATGAAGCAGGCGATCGCTCCGTAGTAGACCAGGTCGTCCGCGAAGCCGAGCCGGGCCAGCAGCAGGATCAGCAGCAGCTGCCTGATCAGGAAGCGGATCGACAGACCGGCCCGGACCTTGCTCAGGCGGTTGACCAGATAGCTGCCCTTGCGGTGCAGATAGTGGTCCGCCAGGTACGTCACGGCGGCCGCGGCCGCGAAGGCGGGGACGCTCGGGACGAGCGCGGCCAGCATGAGCGCCGGGAAGCCCAGGATCATGAGGGCCGCCGCGGCCAGCTCGGCCGGGCTGCCCACCCGGGCGACGCGAATAGCGGTGGATATCACGGAGAACCTGCTCAGGGAGAGGGGCCGGTCTGAGGGCTGAAGGACTCAGGCCCCTGTGAATTCTTCGTGAACGAAGAATCGCAGAGGCCTGAATTCCATAAGGCTATTGACTGCTGATTATGCCACGCCGTCCTGGCGGTCCAGGACACTGGCGAGCGCCTGCTCGAAGCCGGACGCCTTGCCGGCGGGCGCCGTCGGGTCCTGCTGGCGGACGTCGATCACATGGCCGGTCAGCTCGGAGAGCAGCACGTCGAGCGAGGTGCGGGCGACGGCCTCGGAGGAGAGCAGGCTGCCCGCGGGCTCCTGGCCGAAGGCCTTGGTGCGCATCGGGGTGGCGGTGCGCTCCGGGTTGATGCAGTTGACGCGGATGCCGTCGCCGGCCCACTCGTCGGACAGGGCCTGGGTGAGGTTCACCATGGCGGCCTTGGTCGAGGAGTACAGGCTGTACTCGGCGCGACCGCGGGTGTAGCTGCTGGAGGTGTACAGCAGCAACTGGCCCTTGGTCTCGGACAGGTACTTGTACGAGGAGCGCGCGATCTGCACCGGGGCCAGGTAGTTGACCTTCAGCGCCTCCTCGATGGTGGCGTTGTCGGTCTCGGCGAGCTTGCCGATGCGCAGGACGCCGGCGGTGTTGACGACGTAGTCGATGCGCCCGGTCTCGGCGTAGGCCTTGGACAGCGCGTCGTCGACCTCCTCCGGGTTCTCCACGTGGGTGCCGGTGGTGGAGCGGCCCAGCGCGTACACCTTGGCGCCGTAGGACTCGGCGAGTTCGGCGATGTCCTTGCCGATGCCGTACGAACCGCCGAAGACGACGATGGTCTTGCCGGTCAGCAGCTGGCGGTAGGCGTCCTCGCTCACCTGCTCGGGAGCGGCGGTGGAGGCCAGCTGGAAGAGCTTGTCGGCGATGAAGACGTCGACTGGCTGGGTGACCTTCATGTTGTACTCGTCACCCGCGACGACGTGGATCGGCACGTCCGGCAGGTACTTGAGCACGACGGAGCAGTCGTCGGTGGCCTGGAAGTTGGGGTCGCCCGCGGCGACCTCGTAGGCCCGCTTGATCGTGGACAGCTTGAAGGCCTGCGGCGTCTGGCCGCGGCGCAGCCGGGAGCGGTCCGGGATCTCGGTGATGAACTCGCCGTCCTCGCCGTGCGTGCGCGTGACGATGATGGTGTCCGCGGACGGGATGGCGACGTCGACGGCCTGGAAGCGCTCCAGCGCCACCACACAGTCGTCGATCACACGCTGTGACAGCAGGGGGCGTACGGCGTCGTGGAAGAGGACGTTGAGGTCCTCGCCCTCGGCCAGGCCCTCGCCGAGGGCGTCGATGGCGCGCTCGGTCGTCTCGTTGCGGGTCGAGCCGCCCTCGATGATCTTCTTGACCTTCGTGAACCCTGCCTTGGCCACGATCTTCTCGATGTCCGGCACATAACCGGGCGCCATCAGGACGATGACGTCATCGATCGAGTCGGCGTTCTCGAAGGTGGTCAGGGTGTGCTCGATGACTGCCTTGCCGGCGATCTTCAGCAGCTGCTTGGGGATCGACAGACCCACCCGCTGACCGGTACCGCCGGCCAGGATCACTGCGGTGGTACGGGGCTTGGCTATGTGCTGGGACACAGGTGACCTACCTTGTGGCGACTGGGAACTTCGAAATGGTCCCACTTGGGGTTACCGCAGTGCAAGGTGAGCGTCCCCGGCTGCATATGTGCGCGCAACCTGTCATTCACCTTGTACGCATGGTCATTGTCGAGAGGCTCTCCCGGAGCCCCGGGGAATTGCTGTGAGTAACGGCACAGGCTCAGCGAAGCCGTAGGCGCTTGAGACAACGATGGCCGAGTACGCGCAGCAGTTCCTTGGACGACGTCTGGTGAACCGTACGCGACTTGGCGGCCGCGGCGTGCCGCACGGGCGCGGCGACGGCCGCGGGGCTCACGCATCTCGGACAGAAGGCGCATGTCACCCAGGACGCGTACGTGCAGATCTTCACGTCGCCGGGACCGGGAGTGCACGTGTTCTTCATATGCATCACTGCGCCGTTCCGGACGAGCTGTGAATAGAGCTCCTCGGGCAGTTCATTGGCGCGGAATTCCTTATTAAGATTCCGCAGCATTTCGGTCTCGGCGAGGGTGAGTGACCGATCCGCGGCATCCGGAACGGGGTGCAGAAGGTGGGCGGACAGTCCGAGCAGCGCCTCGATGGTGCGCATCACGACGGTGATCTGTTCCGGCCCGACCACCCGGGCCCAGCGCTCGACCAGCCGGTCCTGCCGGTTTCCGCACGTACTGCTGCCACTGCGAGGGCATGATCCGCGCCAGTGGGCGCAGGGTGACCAGGACGTGCACGCGGTCGCCGCCGAGCTTCCCGACGATCCGCCCGATCGTCTTCCTGAGACCGCCCTGAGAGTGACCTGGGACACGGATGAGTCCCAGGTCCCCCAACGGGTGTTACGGGAGTTGCCGGAGTTACTCGACCTCGACGCCCGGCCGCCCCGCCTCCACGCGCAGCCGCGCCAGGGTGCTCGGCGTGGCCGTCGGCTGCCGGACCGTGTCCACGATCCGCACCTGGGCGTCGATGCCGTCGCGGCGGATGTCGAAGAGGTGGTAGCCGCGGTGGGCGTCGAGGAGCTTCCAGTGCGGGTTGTCCGGGACGCGCGGGTCCCACTCCCGGTGGAAGGCGGCCTGGTCCTGGTCGCCGTTGCTGGAGATGGACGTCCCGACGAACTCGGCGCCCACGACGGCCGAGCCCGGATCGGCGTAGTCCTCCTTGAGGTCGCTGATCATCGTCAGGTGGCGGTCGCCGGTGAACACGACCGGGTTGCGGACCTGCTTGAGCTCCTGCATCAGGGCGTTGCGTTCGGCCTGGTAGCCGTCCCAGGCGTCGTAGTACCAGAGCTTGCCCTCGCCGACCTTGAGGTCGGTCTCGGCCATCATGATCTGCGAGCCGATCATGTTCCAGCGGGCCGGCGAGTGCCGCAGCCCGTCGATCAGCCACTCCTTCTGCTCGGCGCCGAGCATGGTGAGCGAGGGGTCCTGGGCGCCTTCCTGGCTGGTGGCCTGATCGCTGCGGTACTGGCGGGTGTCCAGCACGCTGAGCCGGGCGAGGCGGCCGAACTCCAGCCGGCGGTACATCTGGATGTGCGGGCCGTTCGGGATGGCGCTCGCCCGGACCGGCATGTGCTCGTAGAACGCCTGGTAGCCGGCGGTCAGCCGGGCCACGAAGGCGTCGTGCGGCTGCTTGTCCGGGTCCTGCGGGATCTCGCCGGCGAAGTCGTTGTCGATCTCGTGGTCGTCGAAGGTCACCACGAAGGGCGCGTTCGCGTGCATCGCGGCGAGGTCCGGGTCGGTGCGGTACTGGGCGTACCGGTTGCGGTACTGGACCAGGGTGTACGGCTCGTCGGTGCCCTCGTGCTTGCGCAGGGCGGTTGCCGACGGCCGGGACTCGTAGATGTAGTCGCCGACGAAGAGGACGAAGTCGGGGTCCTGGGCCAGCATGTCGGCGTACGGCGTGAAGTAGCCATGCTGCCAGTTCTGGCAGGAGGCCAGCGCCATGCGCAGCCGGCCGCCGGAGTGGTGCGGGTGGGGCGCGGTGCGGGTGCGCCCGATCGGCGAGATCTGCCCGTCGACGCGGAAGCGGTACCAGTACGTACGGCCCGGGCGCAGTCGCCGTACGTCCACGTGAACGCTGTGTCCCAGCTCGGGCCGGGCCTGGGCGACACCGCGCCGCACCGGCTTTCTGAACCGCTCCTCCTCGGCGAGTTCCCACTCGACGGTCACCACGCGATCGGGCATCCCGCCGCCGTTCAGCGGGTCGGGTGCGAGCCGGGTCCACAGCACGATGCCGTCCGGCAGCGGGTCGCCGGAGGCGACGCCGAGGCTGAACACGCCGTCGGGCAGCGGGGTTTCGGCTGCTCGGGCGGCGGTCGGCAGCCACAGCTGGGCGGAGGCCGCGGCGCCGAGCACGGCGGCTCCGGCGGTCAGAAAGCGGCGTCGGTCGGGCGATACGGATCCGGAAACACCGGTCATCGGCGAACTCCCCTGCCTCGCTGGCCTCTTGGACACTTCGGATGCTCAGGCCCGTGGGCGGCCTGGCTGCTGAACTGCGAGCTTCGCGTGCATGACAAATAGGGAGACAACAGAAGACCCGTTGCGGCACGGAACGTGCCCTTGCCACAACGGGTCTGTCGATCGATCAGTAGTTGAACCCGGAACCCAGCTTCGCGTTGGTCGCGACCGTGCCGAGGGTCCCGGCCCCGAAGGTGAACGAACCGGTCGGTGTGATCCCGGTCGACGTGGGCTGGAAGACCCAGACCGACCCGGCGTTCGCGTTCTCCCCCGTGGCACCGACGACGAGTTCGGCGCGGCCGTCGTGGTCGGCGTCCACGAGGTGGGTGGTGGCGCCGAAGGCGTCGTTCGTCTCCGCCGCGCCCGGCACGCCCGTGGTGTCCTGGTTGACGCCCGTCGCGCCGGCGCCGGTCAGGCCGTTCGCGCCTCCGCGCAGCACGATGGCCCCGCCGGCGTTGCTCAGCCCGTCGAAGTCCTCGCCGGGAACGCCGGTGGAGACGTCGGCGTACCCGTCACCGTTGACGTCGGCGACCGAGACGTCGGAGCCGAAGCCGTCCCCCCGCTCGGCGGCGCCCGGGACTCCGGCGCTGTCCTGGTTGACGTACATCGCCTTGCTCACGACGGGGCCGTCGGCGCTGCCGGGGACGAAACCGACCCGGCCGCCCTTGGGGAGCGGGGTGTCGAGGTCGCTGTCGTAGCCGTCGACGGAGCGGCCCGCGACGATGTCGTCGTAGCCGTCGCCGTTCACGTCGCCGAGGTCGAGGGACTCGCCCTGCACCCAAAAGCCCCGGCTGTCCTCCAGCACGATCTTCTCCGCGAGACCGTCCGGCGTGCCCCGCCAGTACGTGATGCGGCGGTGGTCGTACTCGTCGCCGTCGTTCATGGCGCCGACGACGTCGTCGATGCCGTCACCGTTGACGTCACCGGTGGCCAGGTCCAGGAAGCGGGGGTCGGAGTTGTCGAGGACGGTCTGCTCACCGCTCGCGGCGCCGTCCCGCCCGAAGGGGCCCTTGATGACCCGCAGCTTGTAATTCCTCTCGATGACCACGAGGTCCGGTGCCCCGTCCCCGTTCACATCGCCGACGGTGAGCTCGCCCCGCTCACTGAGCCGGTCGTACGTCTCGTGCCCGTACGCCAACGCGGCCCCGCCCGACAGCCCGTTCGCGCCGCCCCAGACGACCTGTACGAGGCCGGTCTCGGCGCCCCCTTCGACCGAGTCCTCGCCGGTGACGCCGACGATCAGGTCGGTGTACCCGTCCCGGTCGAGGTCGGCGCTGCTCACCGCGCTGCCGAACAGGTCGCCGGTCTCGGCGGAGTCGGTGACACCGGCGGTGTTCTGGCTGATGACCTGCTTGGAGGTGGTCTTGAGCCCACTGGCCGACCCGTACAGCACGGCGACGTATCCGGCCCGGGTCTTGCCGTCGACGGTCGCCTCGGGCGCCGCCACGGCGAGGTCGGAGTAGCCGTCGCCGTTGAAGTCGTCCTGAAGCTTCGCCGCGGCCGACGGCGCGTCCCCGGCCGCGTGGGCGGAGGGCAGAACGGCCGCTCCCGTCACCGCCAGGACGACGGCGAGTCCCGTGCGCCAGGTTCCTTTGCGCCTGTTCATGGTGCTGTCTCCTGTCATTTCGTGGGGGGATGGTCGTACGGAGAGTTGTCGCAATACGGGGATGTATGCGTCGTACGAGGCTGCCGTGCCGTCATCAGTCCGCCAGCGAGGCGCCGAACTGGGCCCCGGTCGCGGGCAGGCCCATGGTGGCCGGGCCGAACGAGAAGGAGCCGCTCGCGGTGATACCGCCGGACGTGGCGGAAAAGACCCACACCGAACCGTTGTTGGCGTTCTCGGCGGAGTCACCCACGACCAGGCCGTCCTTCTTGTCCGCATTGGCATCGACCAGGGCGGTCACCGCGCCGAATCGGTCCAGCTTCTCGGCGGTGCCCGGCACGCCGCTGGTGTTCTGGCTGAACGGCTTGTAGCCGGTGGTCGTCAGGCCGTTCGCACTGCCGCGCAGCACGAGCACGGTGCCCGCGTCGGTGAGGCCGTCGAAGTCCTCGCCGGGCAGCCCGGTCGCCACATCGAGGTAGCCGTCACCGTTGGTGTCGCCGATGGACAGACCCGAGCCCATGCCGTCGCGGTACTCACCGACGCCCGGCACCCCGGGGGTGTCCTGGTTGATCCACACCGGCTTGCGGGTGGTCGACGTGCCGTCGGGGCCGCCGTAGACGACGATCAACGCGCCCCCCTTGCTGGGGAGTTCGACGTCGCTGTCGTAGGTGTCGATGAAGTGACCGACGACGATGTCGGCGTACCCGTCCTTGTTCAGGTCACCGATCTCGACGTCCTCACCGCCGATGCGGCGGCCCTGGGCGTCCTTGAGATTGCCCTTGCGGGTGAACCCGTCGGGGCCGCCCAGGAGGAGGGTGACCGCTCGTGAGTCGGACTCGTCCTGGAACGTGTTGGGCACCGCGAGGTCGGCGAAGCCGTCACCGTTGACGTCGCCGGCGGCCGGGGCGTCGTAGAAGGAGTACTGATCGGGATCGATGCCGAAGGAGGACTTCTTGGCGGACTCTCCGGTGCGGGTGAACGGACCGTGCCACACCGTGCCCGCCCCGCGGTGGGCCCCGTCCTCCCACCGGTCGGTGGCGACCGTCACCAGATCCTGTCGCTTGTCGCCGTCCACGTCGGCCACGGTGAAATGGCCGTGCCACTCGTTGTCCGGCGCCCACAGCAGCCTGGTCGGGGTGGTCGAAAGCCCCTGGGGTCCACCCCAGTTGACGACCACGGCGTACCCGGAGTCGATGTCCATCACGTCCTCCGAGACGGACGAGAGCAGATCCGCGTACCCGTCCCCGTCCAGGTCGGCGCTCCGCAGGGCGGTGCCGTACAACTGCTGCGGCGGCTCGGCGTTCTCCCGCGACGGCCAGGTCAGCACCTGCTTGCGGGACGTCGACAATCCGCCGGCCGATCCGTACAGCACGCTCACCGCGCCCGCCTTGACCTGCTCGCCCCGCTTGGCCTGCGGCGCGCCGATCGCCAGGTCGGGATAGCCGTCCCCGTTGAAGTCGTCGTGCAGCCGCTTGGCGCTCGGCGTGGTCGCCGTCGCCTCGGTGGCCGCGTTGACGGCGGGCACCGCCAGCGCTCCGGCGACGACGGCGGTTCCGGTGGCGAGGGCGAGACGTCTGCGCCGGGTGAGGAAGGTGCGGCGGTGAGAGGGCGAAACCATGTGATTCCTGACGTGAGAAGGGTGCGCGGGTTGATGTGGGGGGCAGCTGATCAGCGTGGGAACCGGTCACCGAGCCAGGCGCCGCTCGCGACCGTCCCGAGCGTGCGGGCGCCGAAGGCGAAGGAGCCCTTGGCGGTGACACCGGCCGAGCCGGACCGGAACACCCACACGCCACCGGCGTACGAGTCCTCCCCGACGGCGGCCACGACGGGCTCGGCCCGCCCGTCGCCGTTGCCGTCGACGAGGTGAACGTTCTCGCCGAAGCGGTCGTCCTTCTCGACGGTGCCGGGAACGTCCGCGCTGTCCTGGCCGAAAAGCCTGGAGCCGGCCCCGGTCGGCCCGCCCGGTCCGCCGGGCACGACGACGAAGGCGCCGGCCTGCCGCACCGCGCCCAGGTCCTCGAACGGGTCGCCGGCCAGGACGTCGCCGTAGCCGTCGCCGTTGACGTCGCCGACCGCGAGGTCGTGGCCGAACACGTCCCCGGCCTCGTCGGCACCGGGCACGCCCGGGGTGTCCTGGGTGATGGTGCGGGGGGCGACGGAGTCGGCGGGGCCGTTCGCCGTGCCGTAGATGAACCTGAGCCCTCCGTAGCCCATGACGATGTCCCCGCGGTGGTCGCCGTTGACGTCGCCGATGGCCAGGGTGTGACCCGGTCTGATCTTCTCGCCCTGTGCGTCCTTGAGGACGACGAGTGGCCGCAGGCCGTCGCGGCTGCCGCGCAGGAAGTTCAGATGCTCGCCCCGGTTGCCCTCGTCGTCATCGTCGAACGACTGAGCGAGGGTGACCACGTCGGTGATGCCGTCGCCGTCCACATCACCGGCCACCACCTTGACCAGTTGGATGTCGCCGTCGACGAGCTGCACGCCGGTCGAGCCGGCGGGTACACCGTCACGCCCGAACGGCCCGTACTCCACACGGCCGTTGTCGAGCAGATCCTGATGCCCGTCACCGTTGAAGTCACCGGTGACGGTCCCTGAGCCGCTCTGGTACCGGCCGTCGCCGACGGCGGGCCGCACCTTCCCCGAGGTGAAGCCGCCCGGGCCGCCCCACAGCACGGTCCGGCTGCCCTCCCGGACCACGCCGCCCTGCTCCCACAGCTCGTCGTCGGCCGACACCTGCAGGTCGGTGTACCCGTCGCCGTCCAGATCGGCGGTGACCAGGTCCGAACCGAAGCGGTCACCGGCCTCGACGGTGCCCGGAATGCCGGCGGATGCCTGCGTGTACACCTTCTTGGCCGTGCCGCGCAGCCCGTTCGCGGACCCGTACAGCACGGCGACGTAGCCCGCCTTGGCCTTGCCGTTCACGGTGGCGTTGGGAGCGGCCACGGCCAGATCGCCGTACCCGTCGCCGTTGAAGTCCTGCGGCACGGTGCCGGTCGCCGCACGGGCGTGCCCGGCCGGCAGCACACCGGCACACGCGGCCGCCAGGGCGACAGCTATGGCAACGGTGCGCAGCAGCGTCCTGCGGGGAACAGCCTCGACCACGTCGACTCCGGGAATCAGAAGGGCAGTTGAGCGTGGAGAGGGTCCGAAGGGTTCAAGATCCTCATCCACGCCGCCCAGTACGACTCACCGAAGAGCGAAGGGGTTGCCCTGAGATACCTCGCAAATTTTCCCGGCGTTAACCATTTCAGCCTGTCCGGCGATTGAGGACTAGGCCCTTCAAGGGACGAAAGCGGGGGTCTGGGGGCGGCAGCCCCCAGACCCCCGCGACATCGCCGGGCACCGCCTCAGGATCAGAACGGCTCGAAGTCGTCGTACTCCCGGAGGGCCTCGTCCCGCTCCGCCTGCTGGTCACGGCGCCGCTGCGCCGCAGGTCGCGGCGCCTCGAAGCGATGGTCCTCGCCACGCCGGCCGAGCATCTCCGCCCCGGCCGTCACCGTCGGCTCCCAGTCGAAGACGACGGCGTTGTCCTCGGGACCGATGGCGACGCCGTCACCGGACCGCGCCCCCGCCTTCATCAACTCGTCCTCGACACCGAGCCGGTTGAGCCGGTCCGCGAGATACCCCACGGCCTCGTCGTTGTTGAAGTCGGTCTGCCGCACCCAGCGCTCGGGCTTCTCACCGCGCACCCGGAACAGCAGCTCGCCGCCGATCTCCTCACGGGTCACGGTGAAGCCCGCGTCGTCGACGGCCTTCGGCCGGATCACGATCCGCGTCGCCTCTTCCTTCGGCTTCGCGGCCCGCGCCCTGCCCACCAGGTCGGCCAGTGCGAACGACAGCTCCTTCAGCCCCATGTGCGCGACGGCGGACACCTCGAAGACCCGGTATCCACGGGCCTCCAGGTCCGGCCGCACCATCTCGGCGAGGTCCTTGCCGTCCGGCACGTCGATCTTGTTCAGGACCACGATCCGGGGCCGGTTGTCGAGCCCGCCGTACTCCCGCAGCTCCGCCTCGATGATGTCGAGGTCGGAGACGGGGTCCCGGTCGGACTCCAGCGTCGCCGTGTCCAGGACGTGCACGAGCACACTGCACCGCTCGACGTGCCGCAGGAACTCCAGCCCCAGGCCCTTGCCCTGGCTGGCTCCCGGGATGAGCCCCGGGACGTCGGCGATGGTGTAGACGGTCGAACCGGCGGTCACCACACCGAGGTTCGGCACGAGAGTCGTGAACGGGTAGTCCGCGATCTTCGGCTTGGCGGCGCTCAGCACGGAGATCAGCGAGGACTTGCCGGCGCTCGGGTACCCGACCAGTGCCACGTCGGCGACGGTCTTCAGCTCCAGGACGACATCCTGCAGATCACCCGGCTCACCCAGCAGCGCGAACCCCGGCGCCTTCCGCCGCGCCGACGCCAGCGCCGCGTTCCCGAGCCCGCCCCGGCCGCCCTGCGCGGCGACGTACGACGTGCCGTGCCCGACCAGGTCGGCGAGTACGTTGCCGGCCTTGTCGAGGACGACGGTGCCGTCCGGCACGGGAAGGACCAGGTCCTGCCCGTCCTTGCCGGACCGGTTGCCGCCCTCGCCGGGCTTGCCGTTGGTGGCCTTGCGGTGCGGGGAGTGGTGGTACTCGAGCAGCGTGGTGATCGACTGGTCGACAGTGAGGATCACGTCCCCGCCGCGCCCGCCGTTACCGCCGTCGGGTCCGCCCAGCGGCTTGAACTTCTCACGGTGGACGGAGGCACAGCCGTGACCTCCGCTACCCGCGGCGACGTGCAGCTCGACGCGGTCCACGAAGGTGGTCATGGTTCAGTGCCTCCAGAAACTTACGGATACGTCTTCGTAGTGCTGTGCTCTATTAGAAACACGCGAAAGGCGGACCCGCCTTCCCCGAAGGGAAGTGAGGTCCGCCTCGCGAAACGTTCGGTCGAAGCCTTGAGCCAGAGGACTCAGGCAACCGGAACGATGTTCACGACCTTGCGGCCACGGTGGGTGCCGAACTGCACCGAACCGGCCTGCAGGGCGAACAGCGTGTCGTCGCCGCCACGGCCGACGCCCGAACCCGGGTGGAAGTGCGTGCCACGCTGGCGGACCAGGATCTCGCCCGCGTTGACGACCTGACCGCCGAAGCGCTTCACGCCGAGGCGCTGAGCGTTGGAGTCACGACCGTTACGGGTGGACGATGCGCCCTTCTTGTGTGCCATCTCTCCTCAGTCCCTTACTTCGCAGCCGCGGGGATCTCAGTGACCTTGATCGCCGTGTACTGCTGGCGGTGGCCCTGACGACGGCGGTAGCCGGTCTTGTTCTTGTAGCGCAGAATGTCGATCTTCTGGCCCTTGTGGTGGTCCACGACCTCGGCCTGGACCTTGATGCCGGCCAGCACCCACGGGTCGCTGGTCACAGCGTCGCCGTCGACAACGAGCAGGGTCGAGAGCTCGACCGTGTCGCCAACCTTGGCAGTGGAAATCTTGTCAACCTCAACGATGTCGCCGACAGCAACCTTGTGCTGGCGACCACCGCTGCGCACGATGGCGTACACGCGGATCTCACTCTCTCGCTCGGGAACGGCACCCCCGAAGTCCAGCCACCCGGCAGGCGGGCAGCCTCTCCGGAACACCCTGTGCTCCGGAGGAAGAGGTTTACGGGGATGTGGCGCGCCTATATCCACGGACACGCCGACGGTCAAGGTTACGGGGCCGTGGCCGAGAGGGTCAAACCGGGCCGGGCCCCAACGAAGTGCGGCCGGTCACAAAGGACCGGCCGCACCACACATCACTCTCCGATGAGCGTCACTCGTCGGTGAGCGTCACGCTCCGATGAGCGTCACTCGTCGGTGGCGGCCGAGACCGTGGTCTTCTTCGCCGCCGTCTTGGCCGCGGCCGTCTTGGCGGTCTTCGCCGCCTTCTTGGCCGTCACCTTCTTCGCTGCCGTCTTCTTGGCCGCGGTCTTCTTGGTGGCGGCCTTCTTCGCCGTGGCCTTCTTGGCCGTCTTACGGGCCGTCTTCTTGGCCGGAGCGGCCTCCTCGACGCCCTCCTCGGCAACCGTGGCCTCCGCCACCGCGGGCTCCGCCTGGGTCTCCCCCGCCGGGACGACCACGACGGCCGCCTCGTCGGACGCGGTCGGCGCGGTGGCCTTGCGCACGGCACGGCGCCGCGGGCGGGCCGGAGCCGCGCTCTCGGCGACCGGCTCGGCCGCAGCCGGTTCGGCCGGGGCCTCGGTCACCTGCTCGGTCGCGGGCGCGGCGGCCTCGCCGACCGTCACCACGGCGGCCTCGGCCCCCGTGGGCGACCCGGCGGGCGCGGACACCTTGCGGGTGGCGCGACGCCTCGTACGCCCCTTGGGCGCGGCCTCCTCGGCGACCGGAGCCTCGGCCTCGGTGACCGGGGCCTCGACCACCGCGTCCTCCGCCGCCACCGGCTCGGCCTTCGCCTCCGCGGCCGACTCGGGCCGCACCGGACGCTCGACCTCCTCGGCAACGGTCACGTCCTGAGCCGTGGGAACCGCCTCGGCCTTCTTCGGCGCACCGGCCGGAGCCGACACCCGCCGGCCGCCACGGCGCCGCGAACGACCGCCGCGCACGGCGGCCTCCGCCTCGGCGACGCTGCTGTACAGCTCCTCGTCCGGCGCGAAGGCGGGCTCGGGCAGCGCGGCCGGCTCGGCGACCTCCGCGACGACCTCGGCCTCGGTCTCCGCCTCCTCCTCGGCCGTCTCGACCGGCTCGGCGGCGACGGACGCCTCGTGCACGTGCTCGGGACCGGCACCGGCACGGGCGCGCTTCTTGCGCTTGCCGCCGCCACCGACGGCCGTCGGCTGCTCCATGTGCACGATGACGCCGCGCCCGTTGCAGTGGACGCAGGTCTCGGAGAACGACTCCAGCAGCCCCTGGCCGACCCGCTTACGGGTCATCTGCACGAGCCCCAGCGAGGTCACCTCGGCGACCTGGTGCTTCGTACGGTCCCGGCCCAGGCACTCCAGCAGGCGCCGCAGCACCAGGTCCCGGTTGGACTCCAGGACCATGTCGATGAAGTCGATGACGATGATGCCGCCGAGGTCGCGCAGCCGCAGCTGGCGGACGATCTCCTCGGCCGCCTCCAGGTTGTTCCTGGTGACCGTCTCCTCGAGGTTGCCGCCCTGACCGGTGAACTTGCCGGTGTTGACGTCGACGACGACCATCGCCTCGGTCCGGTCGATCACCAGCGAGCCGCCGCTGGGCAGCCAGACCTTGCGGTCCAGCGCCTTGGCGAGCTGCTCGTCGATCCGGTACGTGGCGAAGACGTCGACCTCGGAGGTCCACTTCGACAGCCGGTCGGCCAGGTCGGGCGCCACGTGCGAGACGTATCCGTGAATGGTCTCCCACGCGTCGTCACCGCTGACGACGACCTTGGTGAAGTCCTCGTTGAAGATGTCGCGGACGACCCGGACGGTCATGTCCGGCTCGCCGTACAGCAGCGTCGGCGCGTTGCCGTTCTTGGCCTTCTTCTGGATGTCCTCCCACTGCGCCTGCAGTCGCTCGACATCGCGGCGCAGCTCGTCCTCGGAGGCACCCTCGGCGGCCGTGCGGACGATGACGCCCGCGTCCTCGGGGACGATCTTCTTGAGGATGGTCTTCAGCCGCGCCCGCTCGGTGTCGGGCAGCTTGCGGCTGATACCGGTCATCGAGCCCTCGGGGACGTACACGAGGTAACGGCCCGGCAGGGAGACCTGGCTGGTCAGACGCGCGCCCTTGTGCCCGATCGGGTCCTTGGTGACCTGGACGAGCACGGACTGGCCGGACTTCAGGGCGGACTCGATGCGCCGCGGCCCGTTGGCCATGCCGAGCGCCTCGAAGTTGACCTCACCGGCGTAGAGCACGGCGTTGCGGCCCTTGCCGATGTCGATGAAGGCGGCCTCCATCGACGGCAGCACGTTCTGGACCTTGCCCAGGTAGACGTTGCCGACGTACGAGGTCGACTGCTCCTTGTTGACGTAGTGCTCGACGAGCACGTTGTCCTCGAGGACGCCGATCTGGGTGCGGTCGCCGTGCTGGCGGACGACCATCACGCGCTCGACGGCCTCGCGGCGGGCCAGGAACTCGGCCTCGGTGATGATCGGCACGCGACGTCGGCCCTGCTCACGGCCCTCGCGGCGGCGCTGCTTCTTGGCCTCCAGGCGCGTGGAGCCCTTGATGGACTGCACCTCGTCGGACGGCTCGGCACCCTTTTCCCGTGCGGGACGCGGCTCGCGGACCTTGACGACGGTGCGCTCGGGGTCGCCCTCGCCGGGCTCGGTGTCGACGCCGCTGTCACCGGCGCGACGACGACGGCGCCGGCGGCGACGGGTGCTGGAGCTGGAGCCACCGCCCTCTTCGCGGGCGTCCTCGGCGTCCTCTTCCTCCTGCTCGGCGGTGTCCTCGGCGTCCTGCGCGGCCTGCGCGGCGGCGAGTTCCTCGCCCTCGGCGTCACCCTCGCCGGCCTCGGCATCGGCGGACTCGCCACGACGACGACGGCGACCACCGCGGCGACGACGCCGACGCGACCCGGTCTCCTCGCTCTCCTCGGCCTCCTCGCCCTCGGCGACGTCCTCGGCGGCCTCTTCGGCTTCCTCGGTCTCGTCCTCGGCGGCGACCTCGACGCCCTGGGCCTCGGCCTCCTCGCCGAACGCGCCGCCCCGGCGCCGGCGACGACGCCGCGACGCGCCCGCCTGCTCCTCCGGGAACTCCTCGACGTCCTCGACCTCGGCCTCGGCGGCAGCCTCGGCCGCGGCCCGCTGGGGCGTCTGGAACTGGGGCTCGGTGAAAACGGGCGCCTGGAACACGGCCACGGAGGGACGCGCCGGGCGCGGAGCCTCGGCCGACTCGGCGGCGCGGGACTGAGCGGGCGCGGCGAACCCGGTCGCGGCGCGGCTGACGACCCGACGGCGACGGCGCGGGGCGGCCTCCTCGCCGGCCTCGGCGGCGGGGGCCTCGGCGGGCGCACCGGCACCGGTGACGGCAGCGGCCTCGGTCTCGGGGGTCGCGGGAGTCTCCACGGCCGCCGGAGTCTCGGCAGCGGCGGGAGCCTCGGCGACAGCGGCCTCGTCGGATGCGGCGGCCGCGGTCACACGCCGCGTGGCACGCCGACGCGTACGACGCGGAGCGGCTTCGGCCTCCTCGCCCGACTCGGCGGCCTCCTTCGGCTCCTCTGCCTCAGCGGCGACCTCGGCACTCACGGGCGCCTCGGCGGGCGCAGCAGCCTCCGCGGGAGCGGACGAACGGCGCACCGCACGCCGACGCGCACGACGCGGCGCGGCCTCCTCGGCTGGTGCCTCCTGCGCAGCGGCGACGGGCACCTCGGCGGCCTCAGGGCTCGCGGCTTCCTCGGCAGCGGCACCGGAGACCACGGTCTCGGCGGCCTCCGCCGAACCCGGAGCACCAGCGGGCGCCGACGCCCGACGCACCGCACGCCGACGCGTACGAGGGGGAGCCACCTCTTCGGTGGCGGCCGTGCTCGCCGCTTCGGCGACCGGCGCGGGGGCGGCAGCAGCCGGGACCACGGTCTCGGCCGCCTCGGCAGCCGCGGGCGCTCCGGCGGGCGCGGACGCGCGACGCACGGCACGCCGACGCGTGCGTCCGGCAGGCGCGACCTCCACCGTCTCCTCGGCCTCTACAGCCTCTTCGGCTTCTGCGGCCTCGGGAGTCACCTCGGCCTCAACGGCCTCGACGCTCTCCTCGGCCTTCTCGGCCTCTTCGGTCACCGCCGCGACATCGGCGGCATCGGCGACCGGTATGGCCGGCTCGACCACCTCCGCGGCCTGCGCCTCGGCGCCGGCCGTCGGCGGGCCCGCCGGGCGGGACGCGGCACGGCGCCGACGACGCGGCGGCAAGGTGTCGCTGGGGGTGTTCAGTTCGGAACCCTCGGTGGGTTCGGTCGGTTCGAGCATGCGGGCGTTTCTCCCGTCAGGCTCCCGGGCGCCGCGCCTGGTCCGGCGATATGCCGGTGACGTCCGCGGCTCGCGCGATGCGCGACTACCGCCGTCCGGGGCGCGGGCGCCGCACGGGAGCTCTCTGTGTCCTGTCTCGCCGGTTCCGTACGCCTCATGCGCACGGCCTGGCGAAAGTCTTCTGGTCGGTGCGCTGCCCGACCCAGGTGGCTCCCGAGTACGAGGGCGGCGCTTCGACGTACGTCCCTACGCGGAACCTTCCTTACGCCGGCGCCGTCGCGGCGGCAGCGGTCTCGGCCTCGGATGGGGCCGTCGCTGCCTCGCGGTCGGGCGCGAGCGGGTCGGTTACCGTGCCGGTCTCTTCATCGAACAGCCCCTGCGCCAGCCTGGTCACCGCTGCGGGGACCGGCGGCGCCAGGTCGGCCACGGCGCGGAGACCGGACAGGACGTCGTCGGGTCGTACGGCAGGCGTCACGTGCCGAACAACCAGCCGCAGTATCGCACAGGGCTGGTCGGTCGGCCTATCAGCCGTCGAACTGTGCGTTTCTGTTCCTTCGGTGCTTTCGAGGTGGACGACCGCCGGACGGGCGTCGAAGGTGCGCACGCCGTTCTTGGTCATGCGCTGGACCTCGACGGCGTCGGCGGCGTTGAAGGCGGCGACCGCGCGCCCGGCCTCGGCCGGGTCCACACCGTCGAGCCGCAGCTCCCAGACGGACGCCATGAGACGGTCGGCGAGCCCGGAGGTCCGGGCCTGGACCGCCTCGATGACGTCGAGCCCGGCGGGCATCGACTCGTCGAGGAGCACTCTCAGCTGCTCCGGATCGCGCGCCTCGGTGAGCGCGATCTCCAGGTACTCCGCCTCACTGCCCGTGCCGGTGGGTGCGGCATTGGCGTACGACACCTTCGGATGCGGCGTGAACCCCGCCGAGTACGCCATCGGCACCTCGGCACGGCGCAGCGCACGCTCGAAGGCGCGCTGGAAGTCACGGTGGCTGGTGAACCGGAGGCGGCCGCGCTTGGTGTAACGCAGTCGGATGCGCTGCACCGCAGGTGCGGGCGGCGGGCCTTCGGGCTGTCGCTTGCCCAGTGTCGTTCAGTCCTTCGTGAGAGCGGTCGTACTGCTACCAAGAGTACGTGTCTCGCGGGCCTCAGGTTCCCGCCGGGCGACCGCCTCCCGCTGCTTCGGCTCCCCGAACAGCATCCGCCGGAAGTCGGCACGGGCCTGCCGTACGGACTCGCGGGCGGCCGTGAGGGCCTGCCGGGTGGCCCGTCCCACGCTGCGCGCGGCCTCGGCGACGGGCCGCAGCACCATGTCCCGTACGACATGCCCGACCGGCGTGAACACCGTCCGGTACACCCACCGCACCGGCTCGACGAACGTCCACCGCAAGACAGTCGCGAGGAACCGCCCGACGGCGAGCGAGATCCGCCCGGCGACCCGCCAGGCGTGCCCGAGCGCGTCCCAGATCTCCCTGCCGATGACGGCGAACAGCCGACCGACCGGCGCGAGAACCCACCGGTACAGGCCCAGCGCGGGCAGCACAAACAGCACACGGACGATCCAGTACAGGGCGATCCCGATCCCGGTGACGACCGTGCGCACGGCCCACACGAGGCCCCGCGCGCACCAGGCGATCGCCCGCCCCACGGGCGTGAGGATCCACTCGTACACCCACAGGGCCGGGACGACGACCAGATACCTCACCAGCCACGCCACCACGCCGAACACGCCGATCCCGATCGCGGCGACCACCGCACCCAGCCCCTTGAGGACCCACATCACCGCATGCCCGACGGGCGTGAGCACGCGCGCGTAGAGCCACGCGAGCCCTGCACCGATCCCACGCGCCACCCACGCGAGCCCTGCGCCGATCCCCCGCGCCACCCACGCGAGCCCTGCGCCAATCCCACGCGCGACCCACGCGAGCCCTGCACCGATCCCACGCGCCACCCACGCGCACGCGTGCCCCACCGGAGTCAGTACATACCGGTACAGCCACACCGCGGGCACGACGACGAGCACGTTCCCCAGCCACGCGAGCCCCTTCGCCACGGGCACGACCACATACCGCCACAACCCCACGAACGGCCACACGAACACCGCCCGCCCGAGCCAGAGCAGCGCACGCCCCACCGGCCGCAACACCGCGTCGTTCAGGAACCGCCCGGCAACGACGAGCGCGTCCCACGCCATCCGCACCGGCACGACCAGCACGAGCGCGACGATCCGCACCGGCAGGCGAATCGCGACGACCAGACACCCTTCGGGTTGCTGGCGCGGCGGTGGCGATTTTTCGAGATCCATGTCCTTGGAGACGCCGGAACGGCCTGGGCGGATGCAGTGGCGGGCCAAGAGCTGATCGCAGGAGCTAACCGGAGAGCACGTCCTTCGTCTCCTGGGCGCGTGTCAGCAGTTGGTACTGCTCGCTGCCGGCCAGCAGTTCCTCGTGGGTGCCCGCGGCGACGACACGGCCCGCGTCGAGCACGACGATCAGGTCGGCGGCGCGGATGGTCGACATGCGGTGGGCAATCACCAGCAGAGCGCACTCCTGCGCGGTCTCCCGGATGGACCTGCGCAGCGCCGCCTCGTTGACGGCGTCCAGATGGGCCGTCGGCTCGTCCAGCAGCAGCAGACGCGGCCGGGTCAGCAGGGCGCGGGCGATCGCGATCCGCTGACGCTCGCCACCGGAGAGCGCCATGCCGTGCTCCCCGGCGTCGGTGTCCAGCCGCCGCGGGAGACGGTCGACCAGGTCCGTGAGGTGCGCCAGCTCGACCACCCGGTCCAGCTCGTCCTGTCCGGCGTCCGGGGCGGCGTACGTGAGGTTCTCCCGCAGCGTTCCGTACAGCACCGGGGCGTGCTGCTCCACCAGGCCGACCCGGGCCCGGTGGTCGGCGCGGCCGACCGTCCTTATGTCACGGCCGTCGAAGAGGATCCGGCCGCGATCGGGGTCGTAGAACCGCTCGATCAGGGCGAACACGGTGGATTTCCCCACCCCCGAGTTGCCGATCAGGGCGACATGGGCGTGCTCCGGTACCTGGAAGGTGACGCCGCGCAGGACGGGGCGCCGCGGTGAGTAGCCGAACCACACGTCCTGGAACTCCAGCACGGGCGCTCGAGACCGCCGGCGACTGCCGTCCGCACGCAGCGACGCCGCGGCCGCCGGGCCGGACACGGCGTCCTCCTCCGTGGGCAGTGCCAGCACCTCCGTGACCCGGTGGTAGGCGCCCATGCCCTGCTCCATGGTGCTGAAGGACTGGAACAACATGCCGATCGGCTCGACCAGATAGACCATGTACAGCAGGAAGGCGGCGAGATCGGCGATCGATCCCTGCCGGTCGGCGACCCGCACGCCGCCGATGAGCAGCACGACGATGAACGACCCCTTGACGGCCAGCTGGATCGCCGGTGCCACCACGGCGTCCAGTTTCGCCATCCGCACGCTTCCCTCGTAGGCCGATCGGGCGCCGCCGGCGATCCGGTCGAACTCGCGCTGCTCGGCACGGCTGGCCCGGACGGTACGGATGGCCCCGAGCGCGCGCTCCAGATCAGCGGTCATCGCGCCCGTCGCCCGCTGGGTGGACAGCGACGCCACCTCGATGCCGCGCAGCACCGAGGCGACGATCACGGTGGTGACCGCCACCATGGCCAGCACGACGAGGAACATCAGCCAGTCGAGCCAGATCATCAGCGCCACGACGCCGATCAGTCCGAGGGCGCCCGTCACCGCGGCGGTGAAGCCCTCGGCGATGAGCAGCCTCAGCGTGGTGCTGTCGGCGCCGACACGCGAGATCAGATCGCCCGTGCGGTGGCGGTCGTACACGGGGATCGGCAGCCGCAGGACATGCCCGATCAGGCCGAGCCGGATCCCCAGCACGACGCCTTCACCCGTGCGCACCAGGACGTACTGGGCGAGCCCCTGGACCAGTGCCTGGGCGAGGAAGACCACGACGAGCAGCACCAGGGCCAGCCCGGTCACACCGCCGGACCCGGTCGCTTCGATCACCCTCTTGACCAGCAGCGGCTGGGCCAGGCTGAGTGCCGAGGCGCCCAGCGTCAACAGCACCGCGAGGCCCATCCACCGACGGTGCCCACGCAGCAGGCGCAGGGCATCGCGCGGGCCGCTCCGGCTCCGCTCAGCTGCCGCTTTCGGCTTCATGGCTCAAGGACTCGACGGTGAGGAGGGTCCGGAAGTAGCCGGGCGGGTAGTTCTCACCCACCGGAACTCCCTCCGCCTCCACCCAGGCGTGCGCGCCGAAGGGCGGCAGGTTCCGCGCGCCCACGCACCACGTGGGCCACTGACCGTGCAGGCGGCACAGCAGCGTCGTGGCCAGTGACCGGGGCAGGCACCCTTCCCGCCCCCCGCACGCCAGGCTGATCGCGACCACAGTGTCCCGGGCGGCCTGGGCCTGCTCGACGGTGGCCGGACCGGCGCCCCGGCGCAGCCACTCCAGCACGGCCCGGATCCGCCGGGGACGCTGGGTGGCCAGCAGCCGCGCGGCGCCCACCACGAACCGGACCGGGATCCGGCGCCGCAGGGGTACCGAGCGGGGGTGGTGGTAGATGGCTTCCGGCGTGGTCATGATGTCTTCTTCTCCGGCCACCAGGCGCGTCGGCCACGCCGTACCGAGGGCCCCTGGGTGCTCTCTTCGGCCAGGCCCGCCGAGCACAGTTCGCCGACCAGCTCCCGGACGTCCCGGTGCGCGGTGTCGATGTCCACCGCGTACTCCTCGGTGAGCGTTCGCGCGGCATCGGCTTCGGTGCCGCCGTCCAACAGCGTCCGCAGGGCGATGGCCGCGCTGGGATTGAGCGTCCAGTACTGGTCGCGGTCCTCGTCGAGCACCGCGACCCCGTACTCGGTCTCGGCCGTGAACACGCCGTCACGCAGCTTCAGCGTCATGAACGTCTCCTTCGGTGACCGTCTCCCTCAGCCCGCAGCGGTGGCGCTTGCCGACGCCCGTAGCCACACCTCACAGCCCACGGTCTGGAACAGCGCGTCGAAGGGCAGGGCCGCAGGCAGCGGTCGCCCGCAGACCTCGCGCAGCACGTTCGCGTCGATCAGGCCCAGCCGAGCCATCCGGGAGTCCTCGCACAGGGCCAGCAACTCGGCACGGTTCTCGCGCAGCCCCACCTCCACCTCATGGGAGCCCTCGTCCTTCGTATGGCGGGTCAGGCTCTCGTCGGGAACGATGCCGCGCATCGCCTCGACGATGAGCGGCTTGTACGACCAAGGGGTGATCCGGTCCTCCGGCCGCACTGCCAGGCCCGCTTCGATCACGCGGTCGTCGTAGTAGGGGGCGGTGACGGTGAGCCCGGTACAAGCGGCCATCTGACCCAGCTGCCGGACCAACCCGGACGTGATCCGCATCGCGTGCAGCTCGACATGCTGTCCGCGTCGCTCGGCCAGCGGTTCGGCGGTTCGGGCCGCGGTGAGAACCAGCTCGCGCACGGCATCGACCGCCGCCGGCGTCACCCATGGGGGCAGCCGCGGCGGTGTCCCCCAGTCCAGAGTGGGTGCCTCCAAGGGTGGCGGCACGGCAGTGAGCCGGTCGCCGACCCTGGCCAGCCACTCCCGGTAGGGGCTGCTGTCCCACAACTGCCGGAACGTTTCCCGATACGGCCACGGGCGCTGGGCGGCGAAACCACGCACGCGCCGCAACGCGACCCCGGGACGCGTACGCGCGAGCGCGTGCAGGTGCGCAGGTGAGCCGGCGAGCAGTTCGTCCCCGCCGAAGCCGGTCAGATGCAGCTGTGAGCCGCGCGCCGCGGCCGACCGCGGGATGACCATCCACCGGCTGCGATCGACGACGGCCGGGCACGGTTCGTCAAAGCGGTCGTCCACGTCTCGCAGACCCTCGTACACCATCGGCGACCGGTCCCCGGCGATGATGTGGTGCTCCACCTCGCCCAGTCCGGCAACGGTGCGGCGGGCCCAGGTCACGTCGTCGCCCATGGGGTCGCGGCCGTCGGCGGTGTAGGCGATGACCTTCACCGCGTCGCGAGCGGCCAGAGAGCACACCGAGGTGGAATCCAACCCGCCGAGATCACAGCTCACCAGGCCTCGGCCCCGAACCCGAGCCTCGACCGCGGCGGACAGCGCCTCCCGCAGCGCCGCCGCGCCTTCGGCCATCGGGAGCACCGGCTCGGGCGGTGTCCACCGCCTGACGGACCGTCGTCGGCCGTTGCTGTCGAGCACCAGGTAATGGTCGGTCGGCAGGGCGCCCACTCCGCGCCACACCGGTCGGCCTGCGAGCGGGTGCGGCACCGACGGATTGAGCAGATGGACCGCCAGCAGCTGCTCGTCGACCGCGGCGTCGAGCAGGTCGGCCGGCACGTCGGCCCGGTCAGCGGCCACCGTGGCGTCACCGATCCTGGCGTGGAACACCCGCCGAAGGCCGGTGACGTTTCCCTGGACGCGCACGCAACCGTCGACCGAAGCGGCGAGATGGAAGCTCCCCACCACGGAGGCGGCGAATCCGTCGAGGTCAGCGACCGTTTTCGTGCGTCCGGCCGCCGCACTGAGCCGGTCGGCGGTGACGTCGTGTTCACCGATGACCGCGATCTTCACCCGGCCTGCCTCACCGACCACCAGGGCGTGGGGCGACCAGTTGCCCAGCAACCAGGGCCGCCCGGACGGATGGCTGACCTCCTGCACCGCCCGGCCACGCAGCACGGCGCCGACCGGCGCCGCCGACGCACAGTCCGGGAGAACGACAAACCAGCACGGAACGTCGCCGCCATCAGGAAAAGTGCCCATAACGGTGTCTCTCCCGGACGCTCGCCTCGGAGTGGTCGGAGTGGTCTCGGAGTGGTCAAAGACGGGAGGGCATAAGGAGGGCGGCGGGGTTGCGTATGACACAATCCACGCCACCCGGGAACGCTTCACAGGCTGAACCTCAGGGGAATGACCCTCTCAGGCCCTCTGTTCGTGCCCAGACCAGTCCTGCGGAAAGAACCGGCCGCACTCAGCGTCGGACGCTCGTAAGTACGCATCCCGTCACACCTCCTTTCCACCACCCGAAGCCGGACTGGAGAGTTCAGGAGTGTGATCCTCGATGTGCGCACTTCAATAGCGGATCCCTTCCAGGGTAGCCACACACTTGACAAAACGCCCACTTATGGACACCCCCGGGCAGTATGGAGCCCCCTCCCGATCGGGAGGGGGCTCCATTGACTTGACTCCAGGCCCCGGCCTCAGACCCCGCTGCCATTGGGAGCAGGCGCGGCGTTCTTGACCGTCAAGGGCAGCAGCTTCTTCCCCGTCGGGCCGATCTGGATGTGGGTGTCCATCTGCGGGCACACCCCGCAGTCGAAGCACGGCGTCCACCGGCAGTCCTCGACCTCGGTCTCGTCGAGGGCGTCCTGCCAGTCCTCCCAGAGCCAGTCCTTGTCCAGGCCGGAGTCCAGGTGGTCCCAGGGAAGGACCTCCTCGTACGTCCGCTCACGCGTCGTGTACCAGTCGACGTCGACGCCGAAGGGGGCCAGCGCCTTGTCCGCGCACTGCATCCAGCGGTCGTACGAGAAGTGCTCGCGCCAGCCGTCGAAGCGGCCGCCGTCGTCGTAGACCGCGCGGATGACGGCGCCGATGCGGCGGTCGCCGCGGGAGAGCAGGCCCTCGACGATGCCGGGCTTGCCGTCGTGGTAGCGGAAGCCGATGGAGCGGCCGTACTTCTTGTCGCCGCGGATCTTGTCGCGGAGCTTCTCCAGACGGGCGTCCGTCTCCTCCGCGCTGAGCTGCGGGGCCCACTGGAAGGGCGTGTGGGGCTTGGGGACGAAGCCGCCGATGGAGACCGTGCAGCGGATGTCGTTGGAGCGGGAGACCTCGCGGCCCTTGGCGATGACCTTCGTCGCCATGTCGGCGATCTGCAGGACGTCGTCGTCGGTCTCCGTCGGCAGGCCGCACATGAAGTACAGCTTCACCTGACGCCAGCCGTTGCCGTACGCCGTCGCGACGGTACGGATCAGGTCGTCCTCCGAGACCATCTTGTTGATGACCTTGCGGATGCGCTCCGAGCCGCCCTCCGGGGCGAAGGTCAGGCCGGAGCGGCGGCCGTTCCTCGTCAGCTCGTTCGCCAGATCGATGTTGAAGGCGTCGACCCGGGTGGACGGCAGCGAAAGACCGATCTTGTCTTCCGTGTAGCGGTCGGCCAGGCCCTTGGCGATGTCGCCGATCTCCGAGTGGTCCGCCGACGACAGCGAGAGGAGGCCGACCTCCTCGAAGCCCGTCGCCTTCAGGCCCTTGTCGACCATCTCGCCGATGCCCGTGATCGAGCGCTCACGCACCGGGCGGGTGATCATGCCCGCCTGGCAGAAGCGGCAGCCTCGGGTGCAGCCGCGGAAGATCTCCACCGACATGCGCTCATGGACCGTCTCGGCGAGCGGCACCAGGGGCTGCTTGGGGTACGGCCACTCGTCCAGGTCCATGACGGTGTGCTTGGACACGCGCCACGGGACGCCCGACTTGTTCGGTACGACGCGGGCGATACGGCCGTCCGCGAGGTACTCGACGTCGTAGAACGCCGGGATGTACACCGCACCCGTCTTCGCCAGGCGGAAGAGGACCTCTTCGCGGCCGCCGGGGCGGCCCTCCGCCTTCCACTCGCGGATGATCTTCGTCATGTCGAGCACGGCCTGCTCGCCGTCGCCGATGACGGCGGCGTCGATGAAGTCGGCGATCGGCTCGGGGTTGAAGGCCGCGTGGCCGCCGGCCAGGACGATCGGGTCGTCGATGGTCCGGTCCTTGGACTCCAGCGGGATACCGGCCAGGTCCAGGGCCGTGAGCATGTTGGTGTAGCCGAGCTCGGTGGAGAAGGACAGGCCGAACACGTCGAAGGCCTTCACCGGGCGGTGGCTGTCCACCGTGAACTGCGGGACGCCGTGCTCCCGCATCAGCGCCTCCAGGTCCGGCCACACGCTGTACGTGCGCTCGGCGAGGACGCCCTCCTGCTCGTTCAGGACCTCGTAAAGGATCATGACGCCCTGGTTGGGCAGACCGACCTCGTACGCGTCGGGGTACATGAGCGCCCAGCGGACGTCGCAGGACTCCCACGGCTTGACCGTGGAGTTGAGCTCTCCGCCGACGTACTGGATCGGCTTCTGCACATGCGGGAGCAGAGCTTCGAGCTGCGGGAACACGGACTCAGCGGCCGCAGCGGCTTCGGCAGGCATGTCGCGAACCTTCGTGAGCTGGACTGAACTGACAGGGGTGACCATCTAGCCTAACGCGACCGCGGACACCCCCCGTACGTCCGAAGGCTCAGAGGACCTCCGTCGCGCCCTTGGTGCCGGCCCAGAACCCGGGCAGCTCGGCCTCCACGGCCGCCGCACGCTGCTCCTCACGCCCGTACAGCAGGCCGTACGTGAAGGCGCTCTCCCCGGCCGCGTGCGCGACCGCGGACAGCTCGCGCAGGGTCCCGCGGGCCATGACGCTGTCCTGGTGCTCGCCGAGCAGGTTCTGCAAGGACTTCATGGTCTTGACCAGGTCCTTGGCCGGCTTGCCGAGCGCCGGGGTGGCCGCTTCCGCCGCGTAACGGGTGCGCTTGGTCTTCTTGCGGGCCTCGTGGATGGCGACGTCCCGGTCGCTGCCGGGGTCCAGCTCCAGCGCCTGCTCGACGAGCCGGGCCACCTTGCGGAAGTCCTTCTTCACGGCCTTGGGCAGCACCTTGCCGGGTTTCTTCCCGGCCGCCTCCCGCAGCGGCGGGTCGGTGAGCACCGCGTCCAGGGTGTCGAGCAGGGCCAGGTAGCGGTGGGAGTCCAGGACCCCGATCAGCCGGCCGCTCGCCCCGCCGGGGCTGTCACCCGCCCACTTGCTCACACGCTCGGCGACCGGACCGGAGACCAGCGCGGAGGGCACCTCGTCCAGAGCCGTCAACAGGCGTTCGTTCAGCACCTCTCGGTCCCGGTCCACGCCCAGCTCGCCGGCCAGCCACTTCAGCTCGTCACCGATCGGGTCGGTGACCGCCCGGTCCAGGACCTTGCCGAAGGACTTGAAGGTGCTGCGCAGCCGGCGGGTGGCGACGCGCATGCTGTGGACGGAATCCTCGACGTCCTGGCGTACCGCGGGGTCGAGGTCGACGATGGCGTCCCGCTGGGCACGGACGTACGCGAGCACGTGATCCCCGGCGGTCACGGCCTCCTCGGCGGACCCGGAAGCGAGCTTCCTCTTCTTCGGGGCGGTCTCGGCCAGGGCCCGCGCGAGCTTCGACGCCGACTTCGACGGCCGTACACCCGCCTTGCGCAACCGCTTCTCCACCTTGTCGAGCAGGACCGGGTCGACGTCGTCGGCCAGCTCCACCTCGATCTCGGTCCACTGTGCGGTGCCACTGCCGCCGCTGAGGCGTTCCGCCCGAACGGCGTCCACGCTGACCTCCGCCAGCACCCGCCCCTCGGCGTCGACGAGGTCCCGCACATCGCGGTCGGAACGCAGCCGGACCACAGGCACCAGCTCGGCGTCCCTGACCCTGGAGCGGACGAGTCCGGCGAGATCACCGGGCAGGTCGTCGGACAACGGGGCCTGGATCTCGTCCCGCACGCCCGGACTGACGGGGAACTTCAGATGCCAGCCCGCGTCGGAGCCGCCCGTCCTGCGTCGCAGGGTGACGGACGACGCGGCGAGGCGTTCGTCCACGGTGTCGTAGTAGGTGGCGTCCAACTGCGCGACACCTTTGTCGATGACCTCCGCCACCCCGGCGACGCCCGTCAGATCGGGCAGGCCGCTCTCGTCGGACTCGTACTTCCGCTCGATCTCGCGCTTTGTGTCCGCCATGACCTGAATCTAGTTGGTGTCACGACGTGATAACAGGGCCCACTCGACATGGACACCGGGCAAACGGGCGATGACGCCAGGGCATCCGACGTTTCTCGGTCTAGGGGTTCGGCACCCGGTCCGGAGCCCGGCGCTACGCGGACATCGGACGCTGCACCCGGATCGACTGCAGCAACCCGACCGCCACCCACACCGCGAACATCGACGACCCTCCGTACGACACGAACGGCAGCGGCAGACCGGTCACCGGCATGATTCCCAGCGTCATCCCGATGTTCTCGAACGACTGGAAGGCGAACCACGCCACGATCCCCGCCGCGACGATCGTCCCGTACAGCTCGGTCGTCTCCCGCGCGATCCGGCAGGCCCGCCACAGGATCACACCGAGGAGCAGGATGATCAGCCCACCGCCGACGAAGCCCAGCTCCTCCCCCGCCACCGTGAAGACGAAGTCGGTCTGCTGCTCCGGCACGAACTGGCCGGTCGTCTGCGAGCCGTGGAACAGACCCGAGCCGGTGAGCCCGCCCGAACCGATCGCGATACGCGCCTGGTTGGTGTTGTAGCCGACGCCCGCCGGATCGAGCTCGGGGTTGGCGAAGGCCGCGAAACGGGCGATCTGGTAGTCGTCCAGAACACCCAGTTGCCAGATCGCGATCGCACCGATCGTCCCCGTGCCGATCAGCCCGAAGACCCAGCGGTTGGAGGCGCCGGACGCGAGCAGCACGCCCAGCACGATCACGACCATCACCATGACCGAGCCGAGGTCGGGCATGAGCATCACGATCAGCATGGGCACCGTGGCCAGGCCCAGCGCCTGCACGACCGTGCGGTGGTCGGGGTACTGCTTGTCGCCCGCGTCCACTCTCGTCGCCAGCAGCATCGCCATGCCCAGGATGATCGTGACCTTCACGAACTCCGAGGGCTGGAGGGAGAAGCCGCCGGGAAGCTTGATCCAGGAGTGGGCGCCGTTGATGGTCGAGCCGAGCGGGGTGAGCACCAGCAGGATCAGGAAGACCGAGACGCCGTACAGGATCGGCACGGCGGTGCGCAGGGTGCGGTGGCCGAGCCAGACCGTGCCGATCATCAGGGCGAAGCCGATGCCGGCGTTCAGCAGATGGCGGACCAGGAAGTAGTACTGGTCGCCCTGGTTGAGCTCGGTGCGGTTGCGGGTCGCCGAGAAGACGAGCAGCGAGCCCATCAGCGACAGGCCGATCGCCGCCAGCAGTATCGTCCAGTCGAGCCTGCGGGCGAGCGAGTCTCGGGCGAACAAGCGGGTCCAGCCCGCCCGTTCCGGCCCGTACCCGGAGACCTGGAAGCTGTTGGCGCCGGTCATGTGAGCATCCTTCGGCTTCCCCGCCTGCGGCTGCGCCGCCGCCTGCGCCGTGTGTCCCGGTTCTCCGCCGACGGCGTCGCCGCCGTGCCGGCGAGCTGCTGCTGGTCCGTGGAGTCCTTACCCTTCTGGCGGGCCCGCTCCTCCTTCGCCGGGTCCTTGGAGACCTTCGGCGAGGTGATGGTGCCGTCCGTCCGGACCTTGGGCAGGCTCTTCTGCGGCGTCGGCAGCAGCGCCTTCTTCTTGTCGATCGCGCCGTCGTCGGAGACGCCGTACAGCGCGTCGTAGATGTTGCGCACGGCCGGACCCGAGGCGCCGGAACCCGTACCACCCTGGGAGATCGTCATGACGACCGCGTAGTCCTTGGTGTACGTGGCGAACCACGAGGTCGTCTGCTTGCCGTAGACCTCCGCGGTACCGGTCTTGGCGTGCATCGGGATCTTGTCCTGCGGCCAGCCGACGTCCGCGAACCGCCAGGCGGCGGTACCGCGGGTGGCGACGCCGGCGAGGGCGTCGTCCATCTCGGCCAGCGTCTGCCTGCTTATGGGCAGCTTGCCGTGGGACTTGGGCTTGATCTCCTCGACGTTCTTGCCGTCGGCGCTGACGATCGCCTTGCCGACGGTGGGGTCGTACAGGGTGCCGCCGTTGGAGATGGCCGCGTAGATCGTGGCCATCTGGATCGGCGTGACGAGGGTGTCGCCCTGGCCGATGGAGTAGTTGACCGAGTCACCGGCGCGCAGCCGGTTGCCTTCGAGGCAGTTCTCGTAGGCGATCTTCTCGGCGTACGAGCCGTCCTTCTTGCCGTACTTGCACCAGGCGTCCTTGTTGGCCTTCCAGTAGTCCTGCTTCCACTGGCGGTCCGGAATGCGCCCGGTGACCTCGTTGGGCAGGTCGATCCCGGTCTCCGCGCCGAGGCCGAACTGGTGCGCCGTCTTGTAGAACCAGTCGTTGGCGTTCTTCTTCGGCTTCGTGCCGCCGTCGCGCTGCCATTCCTGGTGGGAGAGGCGGTAGAAGACGGTGTCGCAGGAGACTTCCAGCGCACGCCCCAGGCTGATCGGGCCGTACCCCTTGGACTCGAAGTTCTTGAAGACCTGGCCGCCGATCGAGTACGAGCTCGAGCATTGGTAGGGGCCGTCGAAGGAGTAGCCGGCGTTGACGGCGGCCGCCGTCGGGACGACCTTGAAGATCGAGCCGGGGGCCGACTGGCCCTGGATCGCGCGGTTGAGCAGCGGGTAGTTGGACTCCTTGCCGGTCAGCCTCGTGTAGTCCTTGGCGGAGATGCCGCCCACCCAGGCGTTGGGGTCGTAGGTCGGGTTGGACGCCATGGCGACGATCCGGCCGGTCTTGGCCTCCATCACCACCACGGCGCCGGAGTCGGCCTTGTACGGCTCGTTGGTGTTGCGGTCCCACTCCTTGCGGGCCTGCTTCATCGCGTCGTTCAGCTCGTACTCGGCGACCCGCTGCACCCGTGCGTCGATGCTGGTGACGAGATTGGAGCCGGCCTGCGCGGCGTCCGCCTTGGCCTGGCCGATCACCCGGCCGAGATTGTCCACCTCGTACCGGGTGACACCGGCCTTGCCCCGCAGTTCCTTGTCGTACTCCCGCTCCAGCCCCGAGCGGCCGACCTGGTCCGAGCGCAGGTACGGTGAGTCGCTGTCCTGGGCCTTCTGGATCTCCTCGTCCGTGACCGGGGAGAGGTAGCCGAGGACCTGGGCGGTGTTGGCCTCACCGGGGCTCGCGTAGCGGCGCACCGCCTGCGGCTCGGCCGTGATGCCGGGGAAGTCCTCGGCCCGCTCGCGGATCTGCAGGGCCTGCTTCGGGGTGGCCTCGTCGGTGATCGGGATCGGCTGGTACGGCGAGCCGTTCCAGCAGGGCTGCGGCGTCTGCGCATCGCACAGCCGGACCTTCTCCCGCACCTCCTTCGGGGTCATCCCCAGCACACCCGCCAGCTTGGTCAGGACCGCCTTGCCGTCGTCCGGCATCTTCAGCAGATCCGTGCGCGAGGCGGACACCACCAACCGCGTCTCGTTGTCCGCCAGCGCCACCCCGCGCGCGTCCAGGATCGACCCGCGCACCGCGGGCTGCACGACCTGCTGGACATGGTTGCCCGACGCCTCCTTGGCGTAGGCGTCGCCCTCGCGGATCTGCAGGTACCACAGGCGGCCGCCGAGGGTGCCGAGGAGGGAGAGGACGAGGACTTGGATGACGATGAGCCGGATCTGGACGCGTGGCGTCCGGCCCGTCTCGGGAATGTTGGTCACGTCTGCTGCTCCCCCTCTCAGCTCGTGGACGGATAGGTGTGCGCGAAGGACGGCCGGGTGCGAACGAACGACCACCGTCTGCGTACGAGTGATGAACGTCGGGCCCGCGCGGCGCGGTTCCGGTGATCGTCACCCGTTCCGGTGAACTCTCCTGCGGTCACAGCCGCTTGACCCCCTTGATGCGCCCGGCGCGCGCCGTCCGCGCCCGCCCGGCCTTGACCTTCAGGCCGCCCAGCCCACCGCGCTGACCGCCGATGCGCAGGCCGGTGCCGCCGGAGAGCCAGCCGGAGGAGATGTTGGGCTTCTTCGCCTGGGAGTTGGTCTCGGCGAGCGGGTCGTTCTCCGCGCGCCGGGCCAGCGCCATGATCCCGGGGACCACGAACGGCGCGAGCAGCAGGTCGTACAGCGCGGCCGTGAAGAGCAGGCTGCCCAGGCCGACATGGCGGGCGGCGGTGTCCCCGACGAGGGCGCCGACACCGGCGTACAGCAGGGTCGAGCCGATCGCGGCGACGACCACGACGACCATCGGTCCGGTGGCCGACTTCAGCCGCCCGTTCTCCGGTTTGACGAGCCCGGCGAGATAGCCGATGACGCACAGCACCAGCGCATAGCGGCCGGCGGCGTGGTCGGCGGGCGGGGCGAGGTCGGCGAGCAGACCGGCGCCGAAGCCGACGAGGGCGCCGCCGACATGGCCGTAGACGAGGGCGAGGCCCAGCACGGTGAGGAGCAGCAGGTCGGGGACGGCGCCCGGGAGGTGCAGGCGGGCGAGGACGCTCACCTGGAGCACCAGGGCGACGACGACCAGCGAGGAGGAGAGCAGGATTCGGTTGACGCGCATGGGGCTTCAGCTCCTACTGCTCTTGCTCGTACTGGTTCTGGCCGTCGACCGGGGGCTCGCCGGACGGTGTGACGGTGACCGTCACGGTCGGCGTCGGGGTCGGCTTGGGCTTGGCGGGGAGCACCGTGTCGCGCGGGTCCTTCTCGGGGGCCTGGACGACGACGCCGACGATGTCGAGCTTGCTGAAGCCGACGTAGGGCGCGACATACAGGGTGCGGGTGAGGTTGCCGCCGGACGGGTCGACACGCGACACGACGCCGACGGGGACACCGGGCACGAAGGGCTTGTCGGCCTGCGAGCCGAAGGTGACGAGGCGGTCGCCCTTCTTCACCTCGGCCTTGCCGTTGAGGAGTTCGACACGCAGCGGACGGTCGCCCTGGCCGGAGGCGAAGCCGAGCTCGTCGGTGGATTCCATGCGGGTGCCGACGGTGAAGTCGGGGTCGTTGGCGAGGAGTACGGTCGCGGTGTTCGGGCCGACGGTGGTCACCCGCCCGACCAGCCCGTCCCCGTTCAGGACCGTCATGTCGCGCTTGATGCCGTCGCCCGCGCCGACGTCGATGGTGATCGTCCAGGAGAAGCCCTGGGCCGCTCCTATGGCGATGACCTCGGCGCCCTTGATGCCGTACTGGCCCTGGCCCGCGATCTTCAGCATCTTGTCGAGCTGACGCAGCCGGCTTCGGTCACGGTCGTCGCTGCCGAGCTTCGCCTTGAGGGCCGCGTTCTCCTGCTCCAGCTGGGCGAGCCGGTCATGGCGCTCGCCGGAGTCGCGGATCGCGGCGACCGCGTTGCCGACCGGGTTCACCCCGGCCGACACGCCGTCCTCGATCGGGCCGAACACCGCGGCGGCGGCGGACCGGGCGCCGTCGACGGGGGAATCCTCACCGCCGCGGATGTCCACCGTGATCAACGCGAACGCGATGGCGATCAGCAGCACCAGGAGCAGCCGGCTCTCTCGTGTGTCCCTCACGTGCGGCGGCCGTGCCCTTCCTCATAGGAATTCGGGAAACCCCCGGTAAACCCGAGGGGTTCTGTATACGGAGGTTGTACGCGGAGTTGTCTGCGAGGTATCGAGGCTCATTGTGGAGCTTATGCCTCTATATCAACGATCCGCCGTACGAGAGGAGATCATCCCGTACGGCGGAATCGAAGAGTTATGTCATCTGCGCGGCTGGGCGTCCAGCACCTGCTGCAACGCCTCGAACTCCTCGACACACTTGCCGGACCCGAGCGCCACGCTGTCCAGCGGGTCCTCGGCGATGTGGATCGGCATGCCGGTCTCGCGGCGCAGCCGCTCGTCGAGGCCGCGCAGCAGGGCGCCGCCGCCGGTCAGAACGATTCCTCGGTCCATGATGTCGCCGGACAGCTCCGGCGGGCACTTGTCGAGGGTCGTCTTCACGGCGTCGACAATCGCGTTGACCGGCTCCTCGATGGCCTTGCGCACTTCGGCCGCGGAGATGACGACGGTCTTCGGCAGCCCGGAGACAAGGTCCCGGCCGCGGATTTCGGTGTGCTCGTCAGCGTCGAGATCGTACGCAGAACCGATCGTGATCTTGATCTGCTCGGCCGTCCGCTCACCCAGCAGAAGGGAGTACTCCTTCTTGATGTGCTGGATGATCGCGTTGTCCAGTTCGTCGCCCGCGACACGGATGGACTGGGCGGTGACGATGCCGCCGAGGGAGATGACCGCGACCTCCGTGGTGCCGCCGCCGATGTCGACCACCATGTTGCCCGTGGCCTCGTGGACCGGCAGGCCGGAGCCGATGGCCGCGGCCATGGGCTCCTCGATGATGTGCACCTGGCGGGCGCCGGCCTGGGACGACGCCTCGATGACGGCGCGGCGCTCGACGCCGGTGATGCCGGAGGGCACACAGACGACGACCCGCGGGCGAGCCAGATACCGCCGCTTGTGGATCTTCAGGATGAAGTAGCGGAGCATCCGCTCGGTGATCTCGAAGTCGGCGATCACGCCGTCCTTCAGCGGACGTACGGCAACGATGTTGCCGGGCGTGCGCCCGATCATCTTCTTCGCCTCGGCGCCGACCGCGAGGATGCCACCGGTGTTGGTGTTGATCGCGACGACGGACGGCTCGTTGAGTACGATCCCGCGACCCCTGACGTACACCAGCGTGTTGGCGGTCCCGAGGTCGACAGCCATGTCACGGCCGATGAACGACATTGAGTTCCCCATCAGGATTCGTCTGGCCTTCCTGGGAGCTTTTGATGGCTTTTCAGGTCGGCGAAGTGGGTGCTGTGACGTGAAGGCTTCTATCGTAGACGCGCCTTCGCGAACACTGCGGGAGGGTCTTCGCCATTGTCAGCAGATGACGAGCCGCCCCGCTTGTAGGGACGGGCCATCGGGGGCACTCGTTCCCTCGATCGCCACGCATATGCCGCAGGGCGGCCGGGTTTCTACGGCCGCCCCGGATCGGGCCGGTTGAAGGGGCTCAGGCGCGGCCCGGGAAGAAGATCTTCACCTCGCGCTCGGCGGACTCCTCGGAGTCGGAGGCGTGGATCAGATTCTCGCGGACGATCACACCGTAGTCACCCCGAATGGAGCCGGGCGCGGCGGCGATCGGGTCGGTCGGACCGGCCAGCTGGCGCAGCCCCTCGATGACCCGCTCGCCCTCGACGATCAGGGCGACGACCGGGCCGGAGGCCATGAACTCCACCAGCGGCTCGTAGAAGGGCTTGCCCTTGTGCTCGCCGTAGTGCTGCTCCAGCGTCTCCTGGTCCAGCGTGCGCAGCTCCAGCGCCGTGATCTGCCAGCCGGCCTTGCGCTCGATGCGGCTGATGATCTCGCCGGTCAGGCCGCGGCGGACTGCGTCGGGCTTGAGCAGGACGAGGGTGCGCTGGGTCACGAGGGGGCTCCTTCTTACAGCCGGTGGTGCGGTGGGATGAGGCTACAGTGCGCACCCAGGTGCCTGTTACGCAGTGTCAGCTTGCGCTCAGGCGCCGGAGGGGCTGCCTTCACCGCTCTGCGCGGCGAATCTCGCCTTCGCCTCGTCGACCTTCCTGCCGAAGTGCACCGAGGCCCACCACAGCGCCGCGAAGATCGCGCCGAGGAAGAACATCGTGGGGACGATGAAGCCCGAGGCGATGAGGGCGATCTGCAGGGCCCAGCCGAGGGCGACGCCGCCGGGGCGGGTCACCACGCCGCACAGCACCAGGCACAGGAACATCGCGATGCCGCTGACCGTCCACACCTGCGCCATGGACAGGTCGGGGTCCTTCATGGCGACCAGACCGGCGAAGCCGATGACGAAGAACTCGCCGATCAGAGTCGAGGAACAGAGCGTACGCATCTTTCGGACTCAGCCCTTCCGCAGGAGCAGCCGGGCTTCGCCGACCGTGATGACGGACCCGGTGACCAGCACGCCACCACCCGCGAACTCGCCCTCCTCCTCGGCCAGCGTGATCGCGGCCTCCAGGGCGTCCGGCAGCCGCGGCTCGACCTGCACGCGCTCCTCGCCGAACACCTCGACGGCGATGGCGGCCAGTTCGTCGGCGTCCATGGCCCGGTGGGAGGAGTTCTGCGTGACGACGATCTCGGCGAAGATCGGCTCGAAGGCCTCCAGCAGCCCCTGCACGTTCTTGTCGCCGCTCGCCCCCACCACGCCGATCAGCCGGCTGAAGTCGAAGGCCTCCCCGATCGCCTCGGCGGTCACCCGCGCGCCGGCCGGGTTGTGGGCGGCGTCGAGCACGACGGTCGGAGAGCGCCGTACGACCTCCATACGGCCCGGCGAGGCGACGGCGGCGAAGGCCTTGCGGACGGTGTCGATGTCCAGCGGCTCGGCCCGCGCGGCGCCGACGCCGAAGAACGCCTCCACCGCGGAGAGGGCGACGGCGGCGTTGTGCGCCTGGTGCGCGCCGTGCAGCGGCAGATACACCTCGGGGTACTCGCCGCCCAGTCCGCGCAGGGTGACCAGCTGTCCGCCGACGGCGACCTGACGCGCCACGACCCCGAACTCCAGGCCCTCCCGGGCCACGGTCGCGTCGACCTCCACGGCCTTCTTCAGCAGCACCTGCGCGGCGTCCACCGGCTGCTGGGCCATGATCACGGTGGCGTCCTGCTTGATGATCCCGGCCTTCTCCAGGGCGATCTCACCCGGGGTGGTGCCGAGCCGGTCGGTGTGGTCGAGGTCTATGGGCGTCACGACGGCGACGTCACCGTCGATGACGTTGGTGGCGTCCCAGGCGCCGCCCATCCCGACCTCCACGACGGCGACGTCGACGGGCGCGTCGGCGAAGGCGGCGTAGGCCATGCCGGTCAGCACCTCGAAGAAGGACAGCCGGTACTCCTGCTGTCCGTCGACCATCTCGACGTACGGCTTGATGTCGTTGTACGTCTCGACGAAGCGCTCGGCGGAGATCGCGGCGCCGTCCAGGCTGATCCGCTCGGTGACCGACTGGACGTGCGGCGAGGTGTAGCGGCCGGTGCGCAGCTCGAAGGCGCCGAGAAGGGCCTCGATCATGCGGGCCGTCGACGTCTTGCCGTTGGTGCCGGTGATGTGGATGGAGGGGTACGACCGCTGCGGCTCGCCGAGCACGTCCATGAGCGCGGCGATACGGCTGACGGACGGCTCCAGCTTGGTCTCGCCCCAGCGCGTCGCGAGCTCCGCCTCGACCTCGCGCAAGGCCTTGTCGACCTCGGGGTCCTCGGGGCGTGCGGGCACGTCGGCCTCCGGCGGGCCGCCCTGGGTGCGCAGGGTGCGGCTGCCGGCCTCGATGACCGCGAGATCGGGGTCGCGGTCGGTTTCTGCCGCGATGATCTCGTCGAAGGGGTCGTCGCTCTCACTCACGGGGCCAGTCTACGGAGGGGGACTGACAGAGTGCCCACGGAGTGGGGTGCGTGGTGTTGTGCGGCGGGTGCGGGTGCGTGGTGGATACGCGGAGGCCCCCGGCGCCTCACAGCGCCGGGGGCCTCATGGCCGTAGAACCACCTACGCCTGCGGCAGGCGCTCCAGCTGGGCGGCGATCCGGGCGATGTCCTCCTCCGCCTTCGCCAGGCGGCCGCGGATCTTCTCCACGACGTTGTCCGGGGCCTTCGCCAGGAAGGCCTCGTTGCCGAGCTTGGCCGTGGCCTGGGCCTTCTCCTTCTCGGCGGCGGCGAGGTCCTTGGCCAGGCGCTTGCGCTCGGCCGCGACGTCGATCACACCGGACAGGTCCAGCGCGACCTCCGCGCCCGCGACCGGCAGGGTCGCCGTCGCCGAGAAGCTCTCGCCCTCCGGCTGGAGGCGCAGCAGCTGGCGGATGGCCGGCTCGTGCGGGGCGAGGGCCGTGCCGTCGAGGGTCAGGCGGGCCGGGACGCGCTGGCCCGGCTGCAGGCCCTGGTCGGCCCGGAAGCGGCGGACTTCGGTGATGACCGACTGGAGCGACTCGATCTCCCGCTCGGCGCCCTGGTCACGGAAGCCGCTGTCGCTCGGCCACTCCGCGATCACGATGGACTCTCCGCCGGTGAGCGTGGTCCACAGGGTCTCCGTGACGAACGGGACCACCGGGTGCAGCAGCTTCAGCGTGACGTCCAGGACCTCGCCGAGGACGCGCTTGGAGACCTCGGCCGGCTCCCCGCCCGCCTGGAACGTCGTCTTGGACAGCTCGACGTACCAGTCGAAGACCTCGTCCCACGCGAAGTGGAAGAGGGCGTCGGAGAGCTTGGCGAACTGGAAGTCCTCGTAGAACGCGTCGACTTCGGCGACGACGGAGTTCAGGCGGGACAGGATCCAGCGGTCCGTTGAGGACATCGCCGACGGGTCCGGCAGCGGGCCCTCGACCGTCGCGCCGTTCATCAGCGCGAAGCGCGTGGCGTTCCAGATCTTGTTGGCGAAGTTCCGGGAACCCTGGACCCAGTCCTCGCCGATCGGGACGTCGACGCCCGGGTTGGCGCCGCGCGCGAGGGTGAAGCGGAGGGCGTCGGAGCCGTACTTGTCCATCCAGTCCAGCGGGTTGACCGCGTTGCCGAAGGACTTCGACATCTTCTTGCCGAACTGGTCGCGGACCATGCCGTGCAGGGCGATGGTGTGGAACGGCGGGGTGCCGTCCATCGCGTACAGGCCGAACATCATCATCCGGGCGACCCAGAAGAAGAGGATGTCGTAGCCGGTGACCAGGACGGAGTTCGGGTAGAACTTCGCGAGCGACTCGGTCTGTTCGGGCCAGCCGAGCGTGGAGAACGGCCACAGGCCGGACGAGAACCAGGTGTCGAGGACGTCGGTGTCCTGGTGCCAGCCCTCACCGCTGGGGGCCTCGTCGTCGGGGCCGACGCAGACGACCTCGCCGTTCGGGCCGTAGAAGACCGGGATGCGGTGACCCCACCACAACTGCCGCGAGATGCACCAGTCGTGGAGGTTGTCGACCCAGTCGAAGTACCGCTTCTCCATCTCCTGCGGGTGGATCTTGACCCGGCCGTCACGGACCGCGTCACCGGCGGCCTTGGCGAGCGGGCCGACCTTGACCCACCACTGCATGGACAGGCGCGGCTCGATGGTGGTCTTGCAGCGCGAGCAGTGGCCGACCGAGTGGACGTACGGCCGCTTCTCCGCGACGATCCGGCCCTCGGCGCGCAGCGCGCCGACGATGGCCGAGCGGGCCTCGAGACGATCCAGCCCCTGGAAGGGGCCGTGCGCGGTGATGACCGCGTGCTCGTCCATCACCGAGAGGGACGGCAGGTTGTGCCGCTGGCCGATCTCGAAGTCGTTCGGGTCGTGCGCCGGGGTGACCTTGACGGCGCCGGTGCCGAACTCGGGGTCGACGTGCTCGTCGGCGACGACGGGGATACGGCGGCCGGTGAGCGGCAGCTCGATCTCGCGGCCGACGAGGTGGCGGTAGCGCTCGTCCTCGGGGTGGACCGCGACAGCGGTGTCACCGAGCATCGTCTCGGCACGGGTCGTGGCCACGACGATGGAGTCGTCGCCCTCGCCGTACCGGATGGAGACGAGCTCGCCGTCGTCGTCCTGGTACTCGACCTCGATGTCCGAGATGGCCGTGAGACACCGCGGGCACCAGTTGATGATGCGCTCGGCGCGGTAGATCAGCTCGTCGTCGTAGAGGCGCTTGAAGATGGTCTGGACGGCCTGGGACAGCCCCTCGTCCATGGTGAAGCGCTCACGCGACCAGGCGACGCCGTCACCGAGGCGGCGCATCTGACCGGAGATCTGCCCGCCGGACTCGGCCTTCCACTGCCAGACCCGCTCGACGAAGGCCTCACGGCCGAGGTCGTGCCGTGACTTGCTCTCCTTCGCGAGCTCCCGCTCGACGACGTTCTGCGTGGCGATACCGGCGTGGTCCATGCCGGGCTGCCACAGCGTCTCGTAGCCCTGCATGCGCTTGCGGCGCGTCAGGGCGTCGATGAGGGTGTGCTCGAAGGCATGCCCGAGGTGCAGGCTCCCCGTGACGTTCGGCGGCGGAATGACAATGGTGTACGGCTGCTTGTCGCTCTTCGCGTCCGCCTCGAAGTAACCGCGCTCTACCCAGCGCTCGTACAGCGGCCCCTCTACGTCGGCCGGCGCGTACTGGGTCGGCAGTTCGGTGCTGGGCGCTGGTGGCTGCTGCTGAGCGTTCTCGGTCACCCGCTCAGTTTAGGGGTGTCGCGGCGGTGTCCCGAAACGCGTTTGTTCTGTAACGGTGCGCCCCCCGATGCAACGCGCTTCCCCGGCCTGCGCCAGGATGTCGGGAACACATAAACATCTGGAGGGGAACCCAGAAATGAGCTACAACCAGCCGGGCCCGTACGGCGGGCAGCCCCAGCAGCCCGGTCCGTACGGCGGGCAGCCTCAGCAGCCCGGTCCGTACGGCCAGCAGCCTCAGGCGCCCCAGCCCGGCTATGGCTACCCTCAGCAGGCTCCGCCGCCCCAGCCCCCGGCCCAGCCCCAGGGCCAGCCCGGTTACGGCTACCCGCAGCAGGCGCCGCCCGGCCAGCCGGGCTACGGCTACCCGCAGGGCGTCCCGCCGCAGCAGCCGCCGTACGGCCAGGCCCCGTACGGGGTGCCGCAGCCGCCGGCTCCGGGTGGCGGCGGCAAGAAGGCCGGCCTGATCATCGGCGCCGTGGCCGTCGTGGTCGCGATCGGCGTCGGGGCGTACTTCGTGTTCGGCGGGGGCGGTGGCGCGGGCGCCATCGAGGACGACGGGGCACACAAGCTGGCGTCGCCGGAGAAGGTGCTCAACGAGTACACACTGGCCCCCACGGCCGGGGAGAGCGCGAGCAAGAACAACGACACCGCGGCCGAGCTGGCGAAGAACGGCGTCAAGAACGGCGAGAGCGTGGTCAGCGTCTACTCGACGACCGACCTGAGCAACTACGACCCCAGCGACCCCTCGACCGCGCCCGACGCGTCCGACCTCGCGACGAACAAGACCATCGTGGTCTTCGGCGCCTACGGTGAGATCGCCGACCCCGAGACGGCCCTGGACGAGTTCTTCACCGCGTTCAAGAAGGGCGCCTCCGACTCCAGCACGTCCGGCTCGGGCAAGACCGAACTGCTCGGTGAGCCCGAGGCGGTCGACCTGGACGGCGCCCTCATGAAGTGCCAGGGCATCAAGGGCCAGGACCTGCTGACCCAGAAGGAGAAGACCGACTGGTTCTGCGTCTGGGCCGACTACAGCACCATCGCCATGGTGACGCCGGGTGACGCCACGCAGGGCATCACCAAGGACGTCGCCGCGGACGTCGCCAAGAAGCTCCGCCCGGAGATCCGCGTCGAGGCCTGACCCACGCCGGCTCGTCAACTGCGAAGGGGCCCCGGTCGGTTGACCGGGGCCCCTTCGTGTGTCCGTGGTGCGGTTACGCCGTCTTCTGCTCGCCGGGACCGCGCCCGCGCGCGTCGCGCGGGATCAGCGTGGGGTTGACGTTCGAGTGGACGACGTCCGCCGTGATGACGACCCTCGCGACGTCCTTCCGTGAGGGCACCTCGTACATCACCGACATCAGGACCTCCTCCATGATGGCGCGCAGGCCGCGCGCGCCGGTCTGGCGGAGGATGGCCTGGTCGGCGATGGCCTCCAGGGCCTCGCGCTCGAAGTCGAGTTCCACGCCGTCGAGTTCGAAGAGGCGCTGGTACTGCTTCACCAGCGCGTTGCGCGGCTCGACGAGGATCTGGAGCAGGGCCTCGCGGTCCAGGTTGTGGACCGAGGTGATGACGGGCAGCCGGCCGATGAACTCGGGGATCATGCCGAACTTGACCAGGTCCTCGGGCATGACGTCCTCGAACTGGTCCTTGGCCTCCAGCTCGCGCTTGGAGCGGATCGTCGCGCCGAAGCCGATGCCCTTGGCGCCGGCCCGGGACTCGATGATCTTCTCCAGGCCCGCGAAGGCGCCGCCCACGATGAACAGGACGTTCGTCGTGTCGATCTGGATGAACTCCTGGTGCGGGTGCTTACGGCCGCCCTGCGGGGGAACCGACGCCGTGGTGCCCTCCAGGATCTTCAGCAGGGCCTGCTGGACGCCCTCGCCGCTCACGTCGCGGGTGATCGACGGATTTTCACTCTTGCGCGCGACCTTGTCGATCTCGTCGATGTAGATGATCCCGGTCTCGGCCTTCTTGACGTCGTAGTCGGCCGCCTGGATCAGCTTCAGCAGGATGTTCTCGACGTCCTCACCGACGTACCCGGCCTCCGTCAGCGCCGTCGCGTCCGCGATCGCGAACGGGACGTTCAGCATGCGGGCCAGCGTCTGCGCGAGCAGCGTCTTGCCGGAGCCCGTGGGGCCCAGCAGGAGGATGTTGGACTTGGCCAACTCGATGGCGTCCTCGCGGCTTTGGCCGCCGCCGTTCTCGCCGGCCTGGACGCGCTTGTAGTGGTTGTAGACGGCGACGGAGAGCGCCTTCTTGGCTGCTTCCTGGCCGACCACATAGCCCTCGAGGAACTCGTAGATCTCGCGCGGCTTGGGGAGTTCCTCCCAGCGGACCTCACTGGTCTCCGCGAGCTCTTCCTCGATGATCTCGTTGCAGAGATCGATGCACTCGTCGCAGATGTACACACCAGGGCCTGCGATGAGCTTCTTGACCTGCTTCTGGCTCTTGCCGCAGAACGAGCACTTGAGCAGATCGCCGCCGTCACCGATGCGTGCCACGGTGTGCTTCCCCTTCGCCTGGGAGACGACTGGACGTTTTCGAATCCAGCGGCTCCTGGTGCTGCCTTATGTCGACGGTACCTTGCTTGGCCCCCCGTTCGGGCCCCCCTTGGCGCGGTTCACTTTGACGTGCACCGTCCCAAACCGTGCCAAGGGGCAGCAGACAATACCGGGTCCGCGTCAGCGAACGTCGGCGTTGTTCATCTTCCGCGTGGAGATGATCTGGTCGATCAGCCCGTACGACAGCGCGTCCTCGGCCGTGAGGATCTTGTCGCGCTCGATGTCCTCGCGGATCTTCTCGATCGGCGTGGTGGAGTGCTTGGCCAGCATCTCCTCCAGCTGCGCGCGCATCCGGAGGATCTCGTTGGCGGCGATCTCCAGGTCGGAGACCTGGCCGCGGCCGGTCTCGCTGTACGGCTGGTGGATCAGCACACGGGCGTTCGGCAGCGCCATGCGCTTGCCGGGCGTGCCCGCGGCCAGCAGGACGGCGGCGGCGGAGGCCGCCTGGCCCATGCAGACCGTCTGGATGTCCGGCTTCACGAACTGCATCGTGTCGTAGATGGCCGTGAGCGCGGTGAAGGAACCGCCGGGGCTGTTGATGTAGACCGAGATGTCCCGGTCGGGGTCCATCGACTCCAGGCACAGCAGCTGCGCCATGACGTCGTTGGCGGAGGCGTCGTCGATCTGCACGCCGAGGAAGATCACGCGCTCCTCGAAGAGCTTCGCGTACGGGTCGTACTCGCGGATGCCCTGCGAGGTGCGCTCGACGAAGCGGGGGATGACGTACCGGGACTCGGCGGCGGGGCCGGTGTACTCGGCGCGCGTGCGGTCGTACAGGCCGCTGCCGGGGAAGTCGTTCACTGTCTGTCTCCTAGGGGCTGTGGCGGTCGGCTGAGGGGCGCTATGGGGCTACGCCGCCCCGGTGCCGCCGCCGCCCGGCATACCGGCGGCCGTCGGGATGACGTCGTCGATGAGGCCGTACTGCTTGGCCTCGAAGGCGTCGAACCAGCGGTCGCGGTCCGAGTCGCGGGTGATCTGCTCGACCGACTGGCCGGTGTGCTGCGAGGTGAGCTCGGCCATGCGCTTCTTGGTGTGCAGCAGCCGCTCCGCGTGGATCTTGATGTCGGAGGCCGAACCGGCCAGGCCGGCGGAGGGCTGGTGGATCAGGATCTCGGCGTTCGGCAGCGCGAAGCGCTTGCCGGGGGTGCCCGCGCTGAGCAGGAACTGCCCCATCGAGGCGGCGAGGCCCATGGCGATCGTCACCACGTCGTTCTTGATGTACTGCATGGTGTCGTAGATCGCCATGCCGGCCGTGATCGAACCGCCCGGGCTGTTGATGTACATGTAGATGTCCTTGTCCGGGTCGGCGGCAAGGAGCAGCAGCTGTGCGGTGATCTTGTTCGCGATGTCGTCGTCGACCGGCTGGCCGAGGAAGATGATCCGCTCGCCGAGCAGTCGGTTGTAGACATGGTCGCCGAGGCCACCGCCGATGGAGGGCTCGCCGGCGGCGGAGGGCATCAGATTCGTCACGTATCCACCTGCTCGTCTTACGACGGCGCCGGGCCGTCTCACGTGTTCTGCGTGGGCAACGGGGACTCCCCTGCCCTCATACTCATGGACCCTAACGCGCTGGTCCCTTCGGGGAATCCCGGAGCGGCAGGTGTTCGCCGGGGGCGTAGCGCCGCAGGGGCTTCGGTGCGCGAGCGGCCGCGGGTCCGTCGTGGTCGTTCGCGCAGCTCCCGCGCCCCTGGCGGCGCTGCCCAGCCCCATGACAGAAGGGCCCCGGGGATGGTCGTCCCCGGGGCCCTTCCTACCAGCTGTACGGCCTGTACGGCGCCGTGGGCTCAGCCCTCGGACTTCTCCTCGGCGGCGGCGTCGGCGGTGCCCTCGGCGGCCTCCACCGTCTCCGTGGCCTGCTCGACCTCGTCCTCATCGTCCAGGTCGATGACCTCGCCGTTGGTGTCCTTGACCACGGCCTTCTCGACCACGACGGCCAGGGCCTTGCCGCGGGCGACCTCGCCGACCAGGAGCGGAACCTGGCCGCCCTCGACGACCGCCTGGGCGAACTGGTCGGGGGACATGCCGGAGGAGGCGGCGCGGCGCATGAGGTGCTCGGTGAGCTCCTCCTGGTTGACGTTCAGCTTCTCCTGCTTGACGAGCTCGTCGAGGACGAACTGCGTCTTGATGCCCTTGACCGCGGCTTCCTTGGTCTCGGCGTCGAACTCCTCGACCGTCTTGCCCTGGATCTCGAGGTACTTCTCGAGGTCGAGACCCATCTGGCCGAGCTGGTGGTGCTCGAGGTTGTGCTTACGGGTGTTGATCTCGTCCTCGAGCAGCTTCTCGGGGACGGGCACCTCGACGAGCTCCAGCAGCTTCTCCAGGACGCGCTCCTGGGCCTGCGTGGCCTGGTCGAACTGCTTCATGTTCTCGAGGCGCTTGCGGCTGTCGGCCTTGAGCTCGTCGAGGGTGTCGAACTCGGAGGCGAGCTGCGCGAAGTCGTCGTCCAGCTCGGGCAGTTCGCGCGCGGCGACCTGGGTGACCTTGACGGTGACCTCGGCCTCCTTGCCGGCCGCCGAGCCGCCCTTGAGCTCGGAGGTGAAGGTGGCCTCGCCACCGGCCTCCAGGCCCTTCACGGCGTCGTCGATGCCGTCCAGCAACTCGCCGGAGCCGATGGTGTAGGAGACGCCGTCGGCGACGCCGTCCTCGAGGACCTCGCCGTCGACCTTGGCCGTCAGGTCGATCGTGACGACGTCGCCGTCCTCGGCGGCACGCTCGACGGGAGACGTCGACGCGAAGCGCTCACGCAGCTGCTCCACGGACTTTTCGATGTCCTCGTCGGTCACCTCGACGGCGTCGACCTCGACCTCGATGCCGGAGTAGTCCGGGATCTCGATGGCCGGGCGGACGTCGACCTCGGCGGTGAAGTTCAGCGTCTCGCCGTCCTTCAGCTCGGTGATGTCGACCTCGGGCTGGCCCAGGACGTTGAGCTCGGCCTCGTTGACCGCCTCGGTGTAGAACTTCGGAAGCGCGTCGTTGACCGCCTCCTCCAGGACCGCACCGCGGCCGAACCGCTGGTCGATGACGCGCGCCGGGATCTTGCCCTTCCGGAAGCCCTTCACCGTGACCTGCTGGTTGATCTTCTTGTACGCCGCGTCGAGGCTGTCCTTGAGCTCCTCGAAGGGCACCTCGACAGTGAGCCGAACCCGAGTCGGGTTCAGGGTCTCCACGGCGCTCTTCACGGTTCGGTCTCCTTGTGGCTGACTTCTTGGTTTCTGCCGGAGCCAGACTGGTCCGGCGGATTCGCCGCCCGGAGGACTTCGTGACTTCATACGGAGAGACACACGGGCGTGCAGCTTGCATAGTAACGGCAGCGACGACACGCCCCCAAAGGCGATCACAGGACGCGATCACACGAGGTCACCGCGCGTGCGGCCAATGGTGACCGGTCATGGTCGGGGTGGCGGGATTTGAACCCACGGCCTTCCGCTCCCAAAGCGGACGCGCTACCAAGCTGCGCCACACCCCGTGCTGGTGCGACACGTAGGGTACATGCCCGCAGGCAGTGCGGCTGCCGCATTTCCCGAGGGCCGGGACTACGGCAATGGAGTGTGCGTCGAGGGGCCACGACCCGCTACGATGCCTGCAGTGCCGCGGTCACCTGACCTGCGGCGCGTCCTGTGCGGGCGTAGCTCAATGGTAGAGCCCTAGTCTTCCAAACTAGCTACGCGGGTTCGATTCCCGTCGCCCGCTCCATACGGCTCAGGGCCAGGTCAGAGGATTAGTCCTCCGCCTGGCCCTGACTCGTTCCCGGCCGCGGCCCGGTTCAGAGGTGCCTTACGTCCACGGTGTAGACGGAGCGGACGCCGTACGGGACGTAGAGCGCGTCGCCTACCAGGACGGGCGCGGCGGTGATGCCGGTGGTGAGCAGGTCGAGGTCGCCGCCGTCGTCGCGGCCCGCGCGGGTGGCCTGGACCCTTCCGGTGCGCACGTCGATGGCGGCGACGCGGCCGCTCGGGGAACCGAGATAAAGACGGGTGGCGGAGGCGACCGGGGGTCCCGACTGCTCCACCGTGGAGTCGGTCTTCCAGAGCCGGCGTCCCGTGCTCGGATCGACGGCGCGGACACTGCCGGAGGGAAGCGTGAAGTAAAGGGTGCCGCGCACGAGGTGGACGGACGATTCCTCGGGCTGGGACTCGGACAGTTTTACGGTCGTCAGGACGTGCGACTTGGCGTTGATCAGGGTCAGCGTGCGGTGGGTGCCGAGGGCGCGGGCCAGCACGAGGCGTCCGTCCGTCTGTCCCGCGAGGTCCACGTCGCCCTTCACCTTCACGGTCCAGCTGGGCTTTCCTGTGGCCGTGTCGAGCTGCGAGATGCTCGTGCTGGTGATGTCGGTACCGGTGAAGACCGCGCAGACCAGGTACGCGTGCCGGGCCGCGCTGCGCAGCAGGCAGGGCTGGTTCTCCGGATCGGGCAGCGGGCGCTTCCAGCGGACCCTGCCGTCGTCGGCGCCGAGCAGCGCGTAGTACTTCGACTCGTCGCCGTAGGTGGCGATGACGCCGTCGGGCAGGGCGATGGACGCGCCGCGGTCGCTGTTCGGCTCCGTTGCCGCGTCCCCTTCGCCGGTGACCGTCTTCCAGATCACCTTGCCGGACTCGGCGTCGAGGGCCTGGACCGTGTAGCGGGTCGTGGACAGCCCGTCGCCACCGATGGGCCGGTCGTCGGCGCCGTAGACGTACACACGCCCGCTGCGGGCGGCGATGACCGTGCCCCCGGAGCTGCCGCCGAGGTCGTCCGCCGTTTCGTCGATGGGCCGGGCCCAGGTGTTGCGGCCGTCGGCGAGGGCGAAGCGGGTCGCCATGATGTCGTCGCCGGCACACACCAGGGACCTGCCGGTGGCGGCGCAGCGGTTGAACGGATTGCTGGGGCCCACCGGCTCCTTGTCGACGCTCGGGTCCCTCGACTTCTTCTGCCAGGCCTGCCATCCGGACGGCAGATCGGCGGGGGCGGCGGCCTCGGGGGTGACGGCGACCGTGGCGACGAAGACGCCGGCGAGGAGCGCGGCCCCCAGGGCGATGGCCGCCGGCCACAGGCGTTTGCGGCGCTTGGGGACGTGTACGGGGCGGGTGTCCTCGTCCGCCGGTATCGGCTCCGGAAGCCGGCCGTCACGCAGCAGGGCCAGCAACTCGTCGGGAGTGGGGCGGGACTTGGCGTGCTTTTCCAGACAGAGGCGGACGAAGGGCAGCAACTCGTCCGGCACACCGTCGAGTTCCGGAGTGCCGTCGACGACCCGCATGGCCGTCTCGTAGGGGCTCGGGCTGTCGAACGGGCCATGGCCGGTCGCGGCGTAGGCGACGACCGAGCCGAGGGAGAAGATGTCCGCGGCCGGGCCCACGTCCTGGGGGGACGAGAACTGCTCGGGGGACATGTAGGGCGGGGTGCCCATCACGCGGCCGGTCTGGGTGAGGACGTCGGAGGCCGCGAACTCGGTGGCGCGGGAGATGCCGAAGTCGATGACGCGGGGGCCGTCCTCGGCGAGCATCACATTGGCCGGTTTCAGGTCACGGTGGACCATTCCGGCACGGTGGATGTCGCGCAGCGCCTCGGAGAGGCCGGCGGCGAGTGCGCGCAACTTCGCCGGCGGCAGCGGGCCGTGGCGGCGGACGTGGGTGCCGAGGTCCTCGCCGGGGATGTAGAGCGTGGCCATCCAGGGGCGTGGCGCGTCGGCGTCCGCGTCCACGACGGGGGCCGTGAAGGCGCCGCTGACCCGGCGAGCGGCGGCCACCTCGCGGCGGAAGCGGATGCGGAACTCGTCATCGTCGGCGTACTGCGCGTGCACGACCTTGAGGGCGAGACGGCGGCCGGAGGCGGAGCGGGCCAGGTACACCACGCCCATGCCGCCGGAGCCGAGGCGGTCCTCGATCCGGTAGCCGCCCACCTCCGCCGGGTCGGACTCGCGCAGCGCCATCCCGTACGTCCCCCGTTCCGCATCGTCGTTCCGCGACGTTCGACGATCACGAACGAGGGTATCCGTACCCTTCCGGGCCGCCCCCCGGACCCTAGAACTGGATGGAGTTGATCGTCTCCGCTATCGAGTTGAGGAACCGCTGGATGTCGTCGGCCATGCCCGTCGAGGCAAGGAAGAAGCCGAACAGCACAGCGACTACGGCGGGGCCGGCCTTCAGGGATCCGCCACGGATCAGCACTACCAAGATGATCGCCAACAGCAGCACCACTGACAGCGAAATGGCCACAACAGATCACACCCTCGGTCGGTCCGCTCTCCCGGCCAGGGGATGCAACCCCGCGCACCCCCGCCAGAACCATCGTGCCACCAACCGGGCTCCGCTATGCGGCACGTGACGTTTCGTTCGCCACACCTGTGCCGGATCCGTGCGGACCCGACGCGCCCCGGACCGGTCGCCTCACGCCCGTACGGCTTTTCGACCGGACACCCGCACAGGGAATTCGGCGGGATCGTTTCCATTGGCACACAACATGTTCGCGGGTATTTCGAATTGCCGACGCGATGATCACTTCATCGATCGCTTCTTCGATCATTACACCGGAAGCAACTCCTAGCCATATGCACCTTTTAGTCAGGATGAATCCGGACAAGACGGGTGGCCAACAGGTATCCGGCAGGTGCATGTTCGCTGTACACGCGTCATCGATCGCAATAACCGCGAACGACCTCGGTGGTTTTACGAAATCACACAGACAACGCTAGGGTGCCTCAGATGTTCCACGCCGCCTCGTCCCCCGCATGCGCAGCGAGGTTCTCGATCGACTCCCCCGGATTCCCGCGGGAGGGTCTGTGACGAACTCGCTGCGACCGCACGGCCACAACAGAGCGCCACTCCCCCCGGCACAGTCGCCGGCGGACGGAGTGCCGAGTCCGCGCTCGCCGCAGAGCCAGCAGGCTCAGGCGGACAGCAGACCCGCGTCCAGCGGTGCCAAGCAGCGCGACGCGTTCTTCGACAACGCCAAGTACCTGGCGATCGTGCTCGTCGCCATAGGACACGCCTGGGAGCCGATCAAGGGCGACAGCCGGATCCTGGAGGCCGTGTACACCGTCGTGTACACCTTCCACATGCCGGCGTTCATCATCATCTCCGGCTTCTTCTCGCGCAGTTTCGACGCGACCCCCAGCCGGCTCAAGCGGCTGATCACCGGCGTCGCCGTGCCGTACATCGTCTTCGAGACGGCCTATCCGCTCTTCAAGCGCTGGATCGACGACGACCCGGGCCAGGAGATCAGCCTTCTGGACCCGTGGTACCTGACCTGGTTCCTGTGCGCGCTGTTCGTCTGGCGGATGACCACCCCCATCTGGAAGATGGTGCGCTGGCCGCTGCCGATCGCGCTCGGCCTCGCCATGGCGGCGACGGTCACCCCGGAGATCGGCGACGACCTCGACCTCCAGCGGGTCCTGCAGTTCCTGCCGTACTTCGTGCTGGGTCTGATCATGAAGCCCGACCACTTCCACATGGTGCGAACGCGCACGGTGCGGATCCTGTCCGTGCCGGTGTTCACCGTGGCGCTGGCCTTCGGCTGGTGGGCGGTGCCGCGTATGAACACCGCGTGGTTCTACCACCGTGACGCCGCGCAGGAGCTGGCCGCGCCGTGGTGGAGCGGGCCGGTGATGGTGCTGGCGATGTTCGGCTGCTCGCTGGTGCTGACGGCGTGCTTCTTCGCCTGGGTGCCGCGCCGCCACATGTGGTTCACCGCGCTCGGTGCGGGCACGCTGTACGGCTATCTGCTGCACGGCTTCGTCGTGAAGGCCGGTGACTACCAGGGCTGGTTCGACCACGCGTGGCTGCACCGTCCGCTCGGCGAGATCTTCGTCAGCGTCGTCGCGGCGATCGGGGTCACGCTGCTGTGCACCAAGCCGGTGCAGCGGGTGTTCCGGTTCGCGATGGAGCCGAAGATGGAGTGGGCGTTCAAGCGGGATGCCGCGCAGTTGGCGCGTGAGCGTGAGAAGCGTGAGAAGCGTGAGGGCGCTGCCGTGCGGGAGAAGGTCAACGCCTGATCTGAGCTGAACCTCTCTGAGCTGAACCTCGGAGTTCCCCCCCGCGGGATCACTCGTCGACCAGACCGAGAAGTGCGCGCATCCGTGCGTACTTCTCGGTCAGTCGTTTCCGGGTCGGCTCGTCGAGGGCCGCGAGGCGTGACGGGTCCGCGTTGTGCGCCAGGTCCGCCTCCTTCACCAGGAGGGCGCCGGGGGTGGTGAGGATGCGTTGTGCGTACGCCTCGGGGGGTTCGCCGGGGTGCTTGGTGAGGGCGCGCACGACGGCTTTTGTGCGGCGGCTCAGGGGGGCGGCTTCCAGCCACTGTTCGGAGAGTGCGTCGTCTTCTACGGCGTCGTGCAGCCAGGCTGCCGCGATCTGGTCGTCGTCGCCGCCGCGTGTGCGTACGCCCTCGGCGACGGCCCTCAGGTGTTCGGTGTAAGGGCGGCCGGCCTTGTCGGTCTGGGTTGCGTGGGCTGTGCGGGCGATGGCCTCTACGTCGGTGAGGGTCAGCCTGTGCGGATGCTGCTGCGGTGTCTCGGTCACCGGTCCAGTGTCTCGCCCCCGCCGCCCCTACCCGTCCCTCCTCCAGGGGCTCCGCCCCTTCGACCCCGCACCGCTTCTGGGGGCTGCCGCCCCCAGACCCCCGCTTCGGCCCTTAAGGGGCCTCGTCCTCAAACGCCGGACGGGCTGAGATGCCTGGGCCGGCGCTGAGATGTCGCCCCCGCTCAAAGGGCGCCCCCGCGGGTGGGTGGGGAATCGGGACAGCGAGTCCTCGTCCTCAAACGCCGCACGGACCGAAATGCCCGGCCCGGCCTCGAAAGGTACGGCCCCCGGCAGGTGGGTGGAGGTCAGCGTGGTGTCGACTGGGCTGTTGGGCCTTCTCGGCAGATCAGGAGGAGGGCGCGGTCGTCGTTGACGTCCTTTGCCACTGCCTCGATGAGGTGCCAGGCGGCGCCGTGGAAGCCGGCGGCCACGTAGCGGTCGGCCTCGCCGGTGAGGCGGTCTATGCCCTCGACGATGTCGCGGTCGGAGGTTTCGACCAGGCCGTCGGTGAAGAGCATGAGGACGTCGCCGGGGCGGAGTGAGCCCTTCACGGGGTCGAACTGGGCGCCGTCGTAGACGCCCAGGAGGGGGCCCTCGGCGGCCTTCTCCTCCCAGCGGCCGCTGCCCGCGCTCAGTTGGAGGCCCGGCGGGTGGCCCGCGGAGTAGAGCTCGTAGTCGCCCGAGTCCAGGTCCAGGACGAGGTGGATCGAGGTCGCGAAGCCCTCGTCCCAGTCCTGGCGGAGCAGGTAGCCGTTCGCCGCCGGGAGGAACGCGTGCGGGGGGAGACTGCCCAGGAGGCCGCCGAAGGCTCCCGAGAGGAGGAGGGCGCGTGAGGCCGCGTCCATGCCCTTGCCCGACACGTCCGTCAGGACGACCTCCAGCGTGCGGCCGCCGTTCGTGCGGGCCGCGACCACGAAGTCGCCGGAGAAGGACTGGCCGCCCGCCGGGCGCAGGGCCATCTCGCGGTGCCAACCCTGGGGCAGCTGTGGGAGCTTGCTCTGGACTCGGATGCGTTCGCGCAGGTCGAAGAGCATCGTGCCGCCGCGCCGCCACGGCACGCCCACCCGACTGCGGAACTGCGCGATCAGGAGGCCGAAGAAGCCGCACGCCGCCACGACGAGGACGATGCCCGGGGTGACTCGCGAAGGGCCCTCCGTGTACGGGCCCAGCTGCACCGACTCCACGATCAGCGCGGTGGCCGCCGCCGCGTACAGGCCCAGCAGGCTCGCCGGGCGCAGCAGCAAGCCGCCCGCGACGATGGGGAGGACCAGCGCGGCCGGGGAGAACCACACCGGGTTGGCCATCGTGACGGAACAGATCAGCGGAACCGTCAGGAGCAGGCCGGCCAGCGCGATCCAGTCCGAGCCGTCGCCGCGGAAGTAGTCCACGGCACTTCTGCGCACGCCGACGCGGGCCCGGTGCCAGTGCATCTTCAACCGGGCCATGAACGTCTCGGCCGCCGTGCGCCGCTCTCGTCCTGCTGCCATTAGTTCGGGACCCTATCCATCGGACCAGCTGCTTGGCACGGGAGGTCCCACTTGTCCCCCGTCCGAGGTTCAACTTCACAGTGAACTTCACAGAAAGCGGTCTCGCCGCCGCCAACGAGAAATTCCCTCGCTCGTCCCGCAATGCCCTGGTAGGCATGGTTCATGGCGAAAGACAGTGCGAGCGAGGCCGACCGTCCCGAGCTGCGGGTACTGCGCAAGGACGAGTGGGGCATCTGGTACGACACGCTCATCCGCGCCTTCGGTGGCGTCGCGGAGTCGGCCGAGGAGCGGGAGTTGTGGGACTCGCTCACCGAGGTCGACCGTTCCATCGGCGTCTGGGAGGGGGACGCGTGCGTGGGAACGGCCGGCGTGTTCAGCTTCCGGCTCACCGTGCCCGGCGGTGCTTCCGTCCCGGCCGCCGGTGTGACCATGGTCAGCGTCGCCGCCACGCACCGTCGGCGCGGCGTCCTGCGGTCGATGATGCGGCGGCAGCTGGACGACGTACGCGAATGGGGCTGGCCGCTGGCCGTCCTGACCGCCTCCGAGCCGGAGATCTACGGCCGGTTCGGTTACGGCGTCGGCACCTTCCAGACGAGCGTCGAGATCGACACGACCCGCGTCCGGCTGTCCGTGCCGCCCGGCACGGATGACGTACGGCTGCGCTACGCCGTACCGGCCGACGTCCTCGACGTCTGCGAGGCCGTGTACGCGCGCAAGGTGGCCGACCGGCCCGGAATGCTGGCCCGGCAGCCCGGCTGGGAGCGACTCGGGGTGCTGGACCCGGAGAGCGACCGGGACGGCGCGTCGCCGCTGCAGTGCGTGCTGGCGGAGCGGGGCGGCGAGGTGGTCGGGTACGCGCGCTTCCACGTCAAGCCGGAGTGGGACGGCAACGGGCCCAAGGGCGCCGTGAATCTGCGGGACGTACAGGCCCTCGACCCGGTGGCCCAGGCCGCGTTGTGGCAGTTCCTGTTCGGCATCGACCTGACGTCCACGGTGACGGCACGCGCGCGTCCGGTGGACGAGGCGTGGCAGTACCAGGTGTCCGACATCCGGCGGTGCGCGGTGCGGGTGCGGGACGGGTTGCATGTGCGGCTGGTGGACGTCGGGGCGGCGCTCGGGGCGCGGACGTATCAGGCGCCGGTGGACGTGGTGTTCGAGGTGGAGGATGCCTTCTGCCCCTGGAACACCGGGCGTTGGCGGCTGAGCGGGGACGCCAAGGGTGCGTCGTGCGAGCGTACGACGGACGCGGCCGATCTCTCCCTGTCCGTACGGGAGTTGGGGGCCGCCTACCTCGGTGGCGTGAGCCTCGCGGCGCTGGGGGCGGCCGGGCGGGTGCGGGAGGTTCGGCAGGGGGCGTTGGCGGAGGCGTCGGTGGGGTTCGCTTCTGCTGTGGCGCCTTGGTTGCCGCACGGGTTCTGACGTGAAGGTTCTGGCGGGTGGGTGCCTGCGGGTGATTCCTGTGGGTGGCCCCTGTGGGCGGGTGCCTGCTGGTGGGAACTGACGCGTGGGTTCTTGCGGGTGGGCCCTGACGCATCTCGGTCGGGGCGCCTACGGCGTCTGGCAGGTCGGGCACCAGAAGAGGTTGCGGGCGGCGAGGTCGGCGGTGCGGATCTCGCCGCCGCAGATGTGGCAGGGCAGGTTGGCCCGGCGGTAGACGTAGACCTCGCCGCCGTGGTCGTCGACGCGCGGCGGGCGGCCCATGGCCTCCGGGGTGTGCTCCGGGCGGACGGTGTCGATGCGGTTGTTGCGGACGCCCTCGTGCATGAGCTCGACGAGGTCCGTCCAGATGGCCTCCCACTGGGCGGGGGTGATGTCCTTGCCCGCGCGGTAGGGGTCGATGCGGTGCCGGAAGAGGACCTCGGCGCGGTAGACGTTGCCTACGCCCGCGATGACCTTCTGGTCCATGAGCAGGGCGGCGATGGTCGTACGGCTGCGGGCGACGCGTTGGTGCGCGGTGTGCGGGTCGGCGTCCTCGCGGAGGGGGTCGGGGCCGAGGCGGTCGTGTATCGCCTGCTTCTCGGTGGGGGTGATCAGGGCGCAGGTGGTGGGGCCGCGGAGGTCGACGTATGCGGTGCCGGTCGCCAGGCGGAGGCGGACGGTGTCCGTGGGTGGGGGTGCGGGGGCGTCGCCGAAGCTGACCTTGCCGAAGAGGCCGAGGTGGATGTGGATCCAGTCGGTGTCCCTAAAGCCGAGGAAGAGGTGTTTGCCGTGGGCCTCGGTGTGGGTGAGTTCGGCGCCGGTCAGGAGTTCTGCGGCGTCTGAGAACTTGCCCTGGGGGCTGGTGACGTTCGGGGTCGTGCCGAGGAATGCGGCGGCGTAGTCCTGGGCCAGCCGGTGGATGGTGTGCCCCTCAGGCACGGTGGCTCCTTCTTCGTCCTTTGTCTGGGGGTGGGTGGGGGCGGGGGCGGGAGGTTTTCGCCCCCGCCGCCCCTACCCGTCCCGTCCTCCAGGGGCTCCGCCCCTTCGACCCCGGTTGCTTTCTGGGGGCTGCCGCCCCCAGACCCCCGCTTCGGCCCTGAACGGGCCTCGTCCTCAAACGCCGGACGGGCTGAGATGCCCCGGCCGGCGCCGAGAAGTGGCCCTCGTCCACATGACGCCCCCTGCGGGTGGGTGGGGGCTAGGGACGGTGTGGTCCTGGCCTCGAACGCCGGACAGGCTGAGATGCCCGGGCCGGCGTCGAGCAGTGGCACCCGCCCACATCCGGCCCCTGCGGGTGGATGTGGGCTAGGGACGGTGTGGTCCTGGCCTCGAACGCCGGACAGGCTGAGATGCCCGGGCCGGCGTCGAGCAGTGGCACCCGCCCACATCCGGCCCCTGCGGGTGGATGTGGGCGGGGGAGGGCGGCCCACCGAGGAGTCGCCCTCGCCCAGAACGCGCCCCCTGCGGGTGAGTGAAGGCTCGGGGCGGCGTTGCTCCCGGGTGCTACTGCTGCGGGTGGTGCGGCGGGATCGGGGGGAGGTCGCCCGTCGTTTCGTAGTCGGCCAGCATGTTGATGCGGCGGGTGTGGCGGTCGTCACCCGAGTACGGGGTGCTCAGGAACGTCTCGACGAACTTCGTCGCCTCGTCCTGCGTGTGCATGCGGGCGCCGACCGCGATGACGTTGGCGTTGTTGTGCTGGCGGCCCAGCGCGGCCGTCTCCTCGCTCCAGGCCAGTGCCGCGCGGACGCCCTTCACCTTGTTCGCGGCGATCTGCTCGCCGTTGCCGGAGCCGCCGATCACGATGCCGAGGGAGTCGGGGTCCGCGACCGTCCGCTCCGCCGCGCGGAGGCAGAAGGGCGGGTAGTCGTCCTGGGCGTCGTAGATGTGGGGGCCGCAGTCGACCGGGTCGTGACCCGCCGCTTTGAGCCACTCGACGAGGTGGTTCTTGAGTTCGAAGCCCGCATGGTCGGAGCCGAGATACACGCGCATGGAACGAGTGTGACACGGCTGTTTCAGGGCAGCAGCGCCGGGTGTCGCCCGTGTCACATGTGACGCAGACTATGGAAGCTCAAGGAAACCTCAAGTAACAATCCCGAATCAAAGGTTCCCGAATCCGTTCTCCTCCGATTCACTGGTCCGACTCGTACACCGCTCGTTCACCATCCGTACGAGAACCGCTCCCCACGGCGCAAAGGAAATCCGTTCCATGACTTCGCAGCCGACTCAGAAGACGGCCGGACCGGCCGGACCTGCTCCCGGCGGCCACGGCCTACAGGCCGGCCTCAAGAACCGCCATCTGTCCATGATCGCCATCGGCGGTGTCATCGGCGCCGGACTCTTCGTCGGGTCCAGCTCCGGTATCGCCACCGCCGGCCCCGGCATCCTTCTCTCCTACGCCCTCGTCGGCACGCTCGTGGTGCTGGTGATGCGGATGCTGGGTGAGATGTCCGCGGCCAACCCGACCTCCGGGTCCTTCTCCGCGCACGCCGACCGGGCGCTCGGGCGCTGGGCCGGGTTCTCCATCGGCTGGCTCTACTGGTTCTTCTGGGTCGTCGTGCTGGCGGTCGAGGCGACCGCCGGTGCGGTGATCCTGGAGGGCTGGATCCCGGCCGTCCCGCAGTGGGGCTGGGCCCTGATCGTGATGGTGGTGCTGACCGCCACCAACCTCGTCTCCGTCGGCTCCTACGGCGAGTTCGAGTTCTGGTTCGCCGGCATCAAGGTCGTCGCGATCGCCGCGTTCATCGTCATCGGCGGGCTGGCCGTCTTCGGGCTGCTGCCGGGCGTCGACAGCGAACAGGCCGGGCTGAGCAACCTCACCGAACACGGTGGATTCCTGCCCAACGGTGCCGGTGCCATCCTGACCGGTGTGCTGCTGGTCGTCTTCTCCTTCATGGGCAGCGAGATCGCCACCCTGGCCGCCGGTGAGTCCGAGAACCCGCAGCAGGCCGTCACCAAGGCCACCAACAGCATCATCTGGCGAGTCGCCGTCTTCTACCTCGGCTCGATCTTCGTGGTGGTGTCCCTGCTGCCCTGGGACAGCAAGGCGATCGCCAAGGACGGCTCGTACGTCGCCGCCCTCGACTCCCTCGGCATCCCGCACGCCGGTCAGATCATGAACTTCATCGTGCTGACCTCGGTGCTGTCCTGTCTCAACTCCGGCCTCTACACCGCCTCCCGCATGGCCTTCTCCCTCGGCCAGCGCGGTGACGCCCCGAAGGCCTTCGGCCGCACGACCGGCAACGGCGTGCCGCGCACGGCGATCCTGGCCTCCGTCGTCTTCGGGTTCGTGGCGGTGTTCTTCAACTACGCCTACCCGGACTCCGTCTTCCTCTTCCTCGTCAACTCCTCCGGCGCGGTCGCCCTGTTCGTCTGGCTGGTCATCTGCTTCTCGCAGCTGCGCATGCGCAAGATCATCCAGCGCGAGGCGCCGGAGAAGCTCGTCGTGAAGATGTGGCTGTACCCGTACCTGACCTGGGCGACGGCCGCGCTGATCGTCTTCGTCCTCGGCTACATGCTCACCGACACCGAGCACGACGGCCGCAAGACCGTGCTGCTGTCCCTCCTTGTGGCGGCGCTCGTGCTGGTGACCGCCTTCGTGAAGGAGAAGGTCGGGCGTGGGCGCGCCGCGGGTGTCGAGGCCGCCGCCTCGGTCGAGCCGCGCGACGAGGTCAAGACCGGCTGAGCACGAACGCCGGGCCTTCGAGGGCCCGTGGAGTTCCCGCGGAGGGGCGGTGGGGTGCCGTGCGCACCCCACCGCCCCTCCCCTGTTTCCGGGAACATGTTGTTTCCGGAAACACCTGTCCTGTCACAGCACCGTGAAGCTGTCCCTCACCTTCTCGTACGTCTTCAGAGCCTCGGGCTCGATGTCCGGCTGGTACCAGGTGTTGATCTGGTACGACTTGCCCTCCACGGTGAAGCCCAGCAGCCGGGCGTGCCAGGGGGCGCCCTGGAGGGTGAAGGTGTACTCCCAGACGACCGCCGGGTGCCCGCGGAACGTCGTCCGCTCCAGGCGGATCTTGCGGTACTGCTGCCCCTGCCGGGCGTTCTCCTCCGACTTCTGCCAGGAGTCCATCAAGTCGTCGCGGGCCAGGGACGACTTGGCGGCGAGTTCCTGCTTGGCGTCCGGTGACGTGTAGTGCACCTCCGACCCCGTCTTGACGTCCCGTCGCCAGCCCTCGGGCGGCGCCCACGCGAACCCGCCCGCCTCCCGGCGCGACCCGGGCGGCAGGCTCTGCGGCCTCGACGTGCCCTCGACCGTGGACGACGGGCCCGTGGAGGGGGTGGACGCGACCGAGGCGGGCGGCGACGAGCCGGCTTCGCCGCCGCCCGGCGACCCCAAGTCGGTCGCCAGCACGATCGCCATGACAGCGCCCGCGACCACGACACCGACGGCGACGGCGATACGTCCCGTACGGCGGCGCCCGCGCCGGGGGCCGGCCGGGACCGGGGGGCCGGGCAGCTCGCCGGGTGGCATCGGGGTGGACGACCGTGCCGCGCCGGGCGCGAACTCCCCCTCCGGAACCGGCCGGCGCTCGGTCACCGCCTCGGCACGGGACAGGGAGACGCCGGGGCGGTGGGGAGCAGCGGGGCCGCGGGCATTGCCGGGAGCGGGGCCACGGGAGTTGCCGGTCGGGGTTTCGGAGCGTGCCTCCGAGCGGGGTTCGGAGGCGAGTTCGGTGGAGGAGGAAGAGGGCGGGGCCCCGGGGGGTGGGGTGGTGGAGGGCGGCGTGGTGGAGGGCGGGGTGGTGGAGCTGTGGGTGGGGGGTGGTGCGGGGTCCCGCCGGGTTTCGGTGGTGGGGTGCCGTACGTCCTCGGTCGTCGCGGGCTGCGGCGGTATCGCGTCGTGTACGGCTTCCGGCTCGCGAGGGTCGCGGGGGGTGACGACGCGGGGCGCCTCCAGGAGCGCGGGGGTGGGCGACTCGCCGGGGGGCGGGGGTGCCGGAGTGGACGGGGCGAGGTTCGAGTCCGAGGGCGGGGGCGGGGTGGGCAGGGATCGGGGAGTGGGAGCGTGTGCCGTCGCGCGCTCCGGCGCCGAAGTGGGCGACGGTTCCTGGTCGGGCCCGGCGGCATGCGCGAGGTCGGGGGCATGCCTTGGGTCGAGGGCGGGGCTGGGGGGATAGGCGGGGTTGGAGTCGTAGGCGGGCCCAGAGCCATAGTCAGGGTCTGAGCCGGAACCAGGGTCGCCGGAGCCAGGAACAGAGCCGGGGCTGAGGTCAGGGCCGGGACCGGGACCAGAGCCAGAACCGAGGCCGGAGCCGGAACCAGGGACGGAGCCCTGGACTGAACCGGGGCTGAGGTCAGAACCCGGACCGGAGCCAGAACCAGAGCCAGGACCAGAGCCAGGGCTGAGGCCAGGGCCGGGACCAGGCCCAGGACCAGGAACGAGACCAGGGCCAGAACCAGCCCCAGCGACAAGGCCGGGGACGGCGTTGGACTCAGGCTCGCGTACAGCCTCGGCCTTGCCACCGGGTCCCGGCGCGGGGCCTCCCTCAGCCGCCGGCGCACCCGCCGGCCCGCTCACCGGCCCGCTCGCCGGCTCGCTCGCCGCCCCGTCCAACCCCCCGCCCGCCCGCGACGACTCGGACGCGACCCCCGTACCACTCCCAGAACCAGCTCCCCCCGCACCCCAACGCCCGGCGCCTGCTCCCCCCTCCGCCTCTCCCGCACCATCCCTCACGGCCTCCGGCCCCCGCGGCTCCCCCCTGACCGACACAGACCCCGCTCCCCCAGTCCCCGGCATCGTCGGCGTAGCCGTGGGGAACGCCACCGGGTGGAGGGTCGTCTCCAGGTCGTCCAGGTCGGGGCGGCTTGACGGGTCCTTGTTCAGGAGGGCGGTGAGGATGTCGTGCAACGGGCCTGCTGTCGGCGGGAGTTCGGGCTCCTCGTACAGGACCGCGTGCAGGGTTGCCAGGGTGGTGTCGCGGGAGAACGGGGAGCGGCCGGCGAGGGCCGCGCTCAGGGTGGCGCCCAGGGACCAGATGTCGGACGGTGGGCCCTGGGGGCGGCCGGAGACGCGCTCGGGGGCCATGTAGTCGGGCGAGCCGACCAGCATGCCGACCATGGTGAGGGCCTTCGCGTCCTGGATCGCCGCGATGCCGAAGTCCGTCAGGACGACCCGGCCCCGCCCGTTCGTCGCCTCCGCCTCCACCAGGACGTTGCCCGGCTTGATGTCCCGGTGCAGGACACCGCGGGCGTGGACCTGGCGCAGCGCCGCCACCAGGCCCAGGCCGATGCGGGCCGTGTCGCGCGGGCCGAGGGGGCCCTCTTCCGCCATGATCCGTTCCAGGGAGCGGCCGGCCACCAACTCCATGACGATCCACAGGCGTTCACCCTGGTCGACCACGTCGTAGACCCGTACGACGTTGGGGTGGTCGATCCGCGCCGTGGCCCGCGCCTCGCGCAGGGTGCGTTCGCGGCGTGTGCGGGTGTCCTCCGGGTCGAGGCCGTCGATGCGCATTTCCTTGACGGCGACCAGCCGGTCGAGCACTTCGTCGACGGCTCGCCACACGCGCCCCATTCCCCCCTGGCCGATACTCTCGACCAGCCGGTAGCGCCCCGTCACCAGTAACCCTGGAAGCCCACCGCTCCTCGTATTTCCCGCGCTCCCCGCGCTCCCCGCATTTCCAGAATTTCCCGCGCTTCCCGCATTTCCCGGCAATCCACTGCACCCCCCTCGAAGCCGCATCGGACATCCGCCATTGAAACACAATGGTCACACTTCGTGCCGTACCAGCATAGTGCGGAGAAATCTTGTGGTAGCTCTTCAAGTACTGCGAATTCAGGCGCAGGCAAGGGGGACGAACATGAGTTCTCGTCGCACGACGGCCATCGCGGGATCGCTGGTCGCGGCATCTTTCTCGGCAGTGCTGATCCTTTCCGCCACTGCCGGCGCGGATGACCAGGGGCCCGGAAGCAACAAGGGGGGAAAGGTCATCGACGAGGCGCCGGCAGGGGTGAAGCTCACCACTCTGCTGCCCGAGAAGATCTCGGTGGACAACGGTTCACAGGAGACCGACATCACCGCCACGGTGAAGAACGAAGGGACCAAGGACAGCGGAGAGATCAGGCTTTTGGTCGTCGGTTTCGACGGCCTTACCGTCAAGAATGTCGAGGGTTGTTCAGCAATCGAGGAAAGCGGTCTTCCGGAGGGCTCGAACAGCGGTTTCAGCTGTGCCATCGACAATCTGCCGGCCGGTGAGTCGAAGTCGTACGCCGTCGACGCGACGTACGACCTGAGCAAGGCCGGCAAGATCTGCCTGCCCGTACAGACCGGTGACGGCAAGAAGACGTACTGGCAGCAGGGCCCGGTCCCGTTCGGTACGACGAACCCGTCGCCCGACGCGCCGGCCACCCCGCTGCTCCTCGGCACCGACAACAAGCCCGTCGCGCCGGGCGCCGACGAGCTGCCCAAGACCGGCCTCGGCCGTGACGTCCTGCCGCTGGGCGCGGCCGGCGCGACGCTGATCGCGGCGGGCGCGGCCGGGCTGTGGTGGTCGCAGCTGCGGCGGTCGCGACAGCCGCGGGGCTGACGACAGCCGCAGGGCTGAGCTGCACCGGATCAACACCCGTCGGGGTGCGGTCGCTTGCTGCCGCACCCCGCTTCCTCTTCGCAAGGAGACAGATCTGACGGCCGTTGTCAGGCCGGGCCCGCATCCTGCTGTCGCCGCACCATCTCGGTGATCCAGACGGGCGCGAACGGCGAGGTGCAGCCCGGGGACGTCGGGTAGTCCTTGAGCACCTGCAGGCGCTCACCGATGTCGATCGCGCGGGTGCGGTGCTCGGTGTGCTCGATCCCGATCTGGGCCAGGCAGTGGTTCATCGCCCACTGCAGACGGTCCGGGGCGTCCTTCATCTGCGCCTCGATGACGTCGAGCAGCCCGGCGAGGTCCAGGCCCTCGGGTTTCCTCGCCACGCGTTCGGTGGTGAGCGCCCAGCCGGCGCTCGCGACGACCGGGTCCGGGTCGGCGGACCAGGCCACGCGCAGCTCCTCGGCGTGCGGGTTCTTCTTCACCACGTAGTTCACGAGCCAGTCGTGCACCTTGGGTGTGCGCGCCTCGCGCAGCATGACGTCCAACTCGTCGCGCTCGAAGGCCTTCGGACGGCAGATCAGCAGCGCCAGCAGTCTCGCCGCGGTGTCGTCCGTGTCCCAGAGCCGGCGCGCGAGGTCCTGCTGGGTCTTCAGCCGCTTCGCGAGCGCGCGCAGCTTGCCGAGGTTCACCCCGTGATCGTCACCGTGTCGCTCGTTCACCGCGCGTGTCTTCGGGTCGTCGAGCCCGGCCAGCTCGGCCATCACCTCGGCGAGCGTCGTCTCGATCGGCGTCGTCCCGGCCACTTCGGCCTCCCCGGCCTCCCGTCCGTCGCCTGCGCGTCTCAGCCTACGAGGGGGCCGGTCCCCTGCCCCACCCGCGGGCGACGCAAGAGGCCCGCCGGGTTGTCGTCGTCGCACGACCCGGCGAGCCTCTTCGCGGAACTGCCGCGTCAGCGGTTGATCAGCTTCCAGGTGGTGGGCAGCGCGCCCATCGCCAGGGCCGCCTTGAGGGCGTCGCCGATCAGGAACGGGGTGAGGCCGGCCGCGATGGCCGCGGAGGCCGACATGCCGGTGGCCAGGGCCAGGTAGGGGACGCCGACGGCGTAGATGATCGCCTCGCCCAGGAGCATCGCGCCCGCCGTGCGCAGGGCGGTGCGGTCGGCGCCGCGGCGGGCCAGGGCGCCGACGACGGTGGAGGCGAGGATCATGCCGAGGATGTAGCCGAAGGACGGGGCCGCGGCGCCGGAGGTGCCGTCCGCGAACCACGGCACGCCCGCGATGCCCGCCAGGGCGTACAGCGCGAGGGAGAGGAAACCGCGACCGGCGCCGAGGGCCGTACCGACCAGCAGCACCGCGAGGGTCTGGCCGGTCACCGGGACCGGGGAGCCCGGCACGGGCACGGAGATCTGGGCCGCGAGGCCGGTGAACGCGGCGCCGCCGACGACGAGCGCGATGTCGCGGACGCGGGAGGCCGGGAGCAGGTCGGCGAGGACCTGCCCCGGGCGGGCGGGGGCGGCGGCAGCGGTGCTCATGGGGACTCCGCGAGGTGAGGACGGTACGGGACGCTTGTGACCGTATCCCGGCGTGTGCGGGCCGATCACCGTCAGTGGTCGACAAAGGCGCGTTCACGGGCTTGGTGGGCTCCGGACAAACGATGGGTGTTACACCGGGTACGGGGTGATGCCGGTCACTGAGGCCGGGACGTTCAGCTCACATGCCGTGGTGGGGGCGGGCTGTAGGGATCCGCCAATCGGGCCGCCCTCGTGAGAAGCGGCCGTCTCGCCCGTCGGTCGCCGTCTGGGCAGCGGGTGGGCCGTTTTGCTAGCTTCGAGCGCATGGTCGCCCAGTCCCGGAACTTCTCGTCGCGTCGCCACGTCGATCTGCGACGCGTGGGCGCGGCCGCCTGTCGCCGAACGAGGTGAGTCGGCTCCGGTGACCCGGTACGACTCGCCGCCTCAGACGGCGCAGTGTCGGACCGGCTCCCGAGGAAGTTCCCCATGCCCCGTACCGCGGCACCCACCCTTACGTCCACCGTCCCCCGTATCGCCGACCGCGACCGGCGCCGGACCAGCGCCAGCGTCATCCTGCGCTCCGTGCTGGAACACGGGCCGGTCGCCCGCAGCACCATCGCCCGGCTGACCGGGCTGTCACCGGCGTCGGTGACCGACTACTGCGCCCGTTTCACCGAACTCGGGCTCATCCGGGAGTCCGTCGCGCCCCGGCAGGTCAAGGGCGTCGGCAGACCGCACGTGCCTGTCGACCTGGACGACTCGCGGTTCGTGGTGTGCGGGGTGCACGTGGCCGTGCCCTACACCACGGTCGCGCTGCTCGATCTGCGCGGACGGGTCGTCGCCGACCGGGAGTTGAAGCACTCGGGGGCCATCGAGCCGTACGGCGTGCTGGCCCGGGCCGCCGACGGGCTGGCCGCGCTGCTGGACGAGACGCCGGGCAGCCGGCCGCTCGGCGTCGGATTCGCCGCGGGCGGCTGGGTGGACCGCGACACCGGGACCGTCGTCGCCCACCCGCTGCTGGGCTGGCGCGAGGTGCCGGTGCGGGAGGTGCTCGGCGCGCGCACGGGGCTGCCGGTCCATGTGGACGGCCACGCGCGGGCGTTGGTCAACGCGGAGCGGCTGTTCGGGCGGGCACGCGGCAGCGGGAGCGTGCTGCACCTGTTCGTCGGCAACGTGGTCGACGCGGCGTTCGCCACCCATGACGAGGTGCACCACGGACCTCGCTCGCAGGCCGGCGCCATCGCCCATCTGCCGGTGCCGGGCGGGACGGAGACCTGCGAGTGCGGTCGGGTCGGCTGCCTGCAGGCCGAGCTGAGCGAGCGGACGCTGTGCCGCCGGGCGCGTGCGGCGGGCGTCATCGAGGGGGTGAACCCCGTGCATGTGGTCGCCGCGGCGGCCGCGGGCGACCGGGAGGCCGTACGGCTGCTGGTGGAGCGGGCGAGTGCCGTCGGGCGGGCGGCGCGGCTGCTGCTCGACGTCCTCAATCCGGAGACGGTGGTGGTGACCGAGATGGGTGTCATTCACCGGGAGGACTGCCTCGCCGCGTTGCGCTCGGGGGTCGGCGACGGGCGCGCGACGGCCGTCGTGCCGACGAGTTTTCCGGATTCCGTGCTTGCCGTGGCCGGTGGCTCGGTGGCCCTCGACGTGCTCTACCGGGATCCGCTGGCCGTGTCACCTGAGGCTATTTAATTCAGAAACTCGGAATGTTGACAGGGATCGCCGATGTCCAGGAACATCCTGCTCATGAGCCTGTTCGTGAGCTGTCGCACCCTTTGTTGCTGACACACCGCCACGTGTGAAGCGCTCATTTCCTCCTGCGTGAATTTCCCCCTCCCTGGCTTTCTCCTGCCCGGAATTCCGCATGCATTCCCATCACTTTGGCCTACGGAGTCCTGCCATGTCATCTCTGCCTGCCCCGGGCGTTGACCGCCGTCTGTTCCTGACCTCGCTGCTCGGTGTCACCGCCGCGGCCGCCGGCCTCTCCGGCTGCGCCGACAGCAGCGCGGCCGCCGGCAGCGAGGGCGCCTCGACCGCCCCGCTGGCGAAGAAGGTGCCCGCCGGTACCAGTCTGAAGATCGCCTCGTTCTCCAACTCCCAGCAACTCCAGTTCAGACTGGCCAAGTTGGGCGACCCTCCGTTCAAGGTCAGCAACTGGCTGAACATCGGCGCCGGGCCCGATGTCATCAACGCCTTCCGGGCCAAGTCCCTGGACCTCGCCAACAATGCGGGCATTCCGCCGATCCAGGCGCACTACCAGGGCTTCGACGCGAAGATCGTCGCGATCAACATCACCCGCAAGCCCAATTACCTCTTCGCCACCAAGCCCGGCAGCGACATCCGGTCGGTCGAGGACTTCAAGGGCAGGAAGCTCGCCTTCTCGCAGGGCCAGGCGCAGGGCGTCGTCCTGCTGCGTGCGCTGAGGAAGGCCGGCCTGAAGTACGACGAGGTGGAGCTGGTCCCGCTGACCAGCAACCAGTTCCTCACCGCACTGCAGTCCGGCCAGGTCGACATCGCCCCGCTCGGCAACACCCAGGCGCCGGCCTACCTGTCGCAGTACGAGTCCAAGGGCGCCCGCACCATCCCCACCGACGTCGTCGACCTGCTCAACCTGCTGTGGGCGCCGGTCTCCGTGCTGAACGACCCCGCGAAGGCCGCCGCGGTCGCCGCGTACATCCCGTACTGGGCCAAGGGCCAGGTGTGGACGTACGAGCACCCCGACGTGTGGAACCGGGAGTTCTACGTCAAGACGCAGAACCTGACCCTCGCGCAGGCCGAGGCGATCACGAAGCTCGCCAACAAGCCGCTGTTCCCGCCGAGTTGGGACGAGGCCATCAAGTGGGAGCAGGAGACCGCGGATCTGCTCGCCGAGGGCGGCTTCGTGAAGAAGTTCGACGTCCGCGAGCTGTTCGACCACCGCTTCGAGGGCATCGCCGCGAAGTCCGTACCGGCCGAGTACCGGAAGTGACCGCCATGACCACGACCACCCTGGACAAGGCCGCCGACGTCGTCGTCGCCGACGAGCGGCCCCGCAAACGCCGCCGCGGGCTCGCCCCCGGCAAACGCCTGCCCGCCGCCCGGCTCACCGGGCCCCTGCTGGTGCTCGTCCTGTGGGCCGTCGCGTCCGCCGCCGAAGCGCTCGACGCCGCCGCGATCCCCGCGCCCTGGACGGTGGTGGAGACCGGCGTCCAGCTGTGGACCGACGGGACCCTGATCACCGACATCCTCACCTCTTTGCAGCGGGCCGCGTCCGGCTTCGCGATCGGTCTGACCGCCGGCATCGTGCTGGCCCTGGCCTCCGGGCTGACCCGCACCGGAGAGGCGTTGATCGACGGCACGGTCAACCTCAACCGGGCCATCCCGACCCTCGGTCTGATCCCGCTGTTCATCCTCTGGCTGGGCATCGGCGAGACCTTCAAGATCGCGATCATCGCCATCGTCGTCTACATCCCGATCTACCTCAACACGCATGCCGCGCTGTCCGGCATCGACAACCGGTTCGTCGAGCTCGCCGAGGTGCAGGGCCTGTCGAAGCTGCGCTTCATCCGGGAGATCGTCATCCCCGGCGCGCTGCCCGGGTTCTTCGTGGGACTCCGGCTCGGCGTGACCGGCTCCTGGCTGGGCCTGGTGGTCCTGGAGCAGATCAACGCCACCAGTGGACTCGGCTACATGATGTTCCAGGCGCAGAACTACGGCCAGTCGGACGTCATCCTCGTCGGCCTGGTCGTCTACGGCATCTTCGGCCTCGCCTCGGACAGCACGGTCCGCATCATCGAACGGAGGGTGCTGTCGTGGCGCCGCACACTGAGCAGCTGACCCGCCCCGCCGTCCAACTGCGCTCGCTGACGCGCTCGTTCGACGGACGTACCGTTCTCGACGGCATCGACCTGGACATCCCCGCCGGCCAGTTCGTGGCCCTGCTGGGGCACAGCGGCTCCGGCAAGAGCACCCTGCTGCGGGCGGTCGCCGGGCTCGACCACGAAGTCACCGGCAGCGGACAGCTCACCGCCCCGGACCGGGTGTCGGTCGTCTTCCAGGACTCCCGGCTGCTGCCCTGGCGCCGCGTCCTCGCCAACGTCCTGCTCGGGCTCGACGGCAAGGAGGCGGAGCACAGGGGCCGCGAGGCCCTCGCCGAGGTCGGGCTGAAGGGCCGCGAGCGGGCCTGGCCCAACGAGCTGTCGGGCGGCGAGCAGCAGCGCGCCGCACTGGCCCGCTCCCTCGTCCGTGAGCCCGAACTCCTGTTGGCGGACGAGCCGTTCGGGGCGCTGGACGCGCTCACCCGGATCAAGATGCATGCCCTGCTGCGGGAGCTTTGGGAGCGCCACAGGCCCTCGGTTCTGCTCGTCACCCATGACGTGGACGAGGCGATCGTGCTGGCCGACCGGGTGCTCGTGCTGGAGGAGGGGCGTATCGGGCTCGACCTGACCATCGACCGCGATGCGCATGCGCGCGGCGAGTACCGGTCGCGGCTGCTTGCGGCGCTGGGCGTGACCGAGGACGTCAGGTGACCGCCGGGTGCCGTGCGCTCGGGCGACTTTCGCCCCCGCCGCCCCTACCCGTCCCGTCCCCGGGGGCTGCCGCCCCCGGACCCCCGCCTCGGCCCTGAACGGGCCTCGTCCTCAAACGCCGGACAGGCTGAAATGCCCGGACCGGCGCTCGTAAGGCCATCCCCGACTGTCCAGAACGAAGGACACCGCATGCCCCGGCAACTCCACCTCAACGCCTTCCTCATGAGCACCGGCCACCACGAGGCCTCCTGGCGGCTCCCCGAGAGCGACCCGTACGCGCACGTCGACCTGGCCCACTACGTCCACCTCGCCCGTATCGCCGAGCGCGGCACCTTCGACTCCCTCTTCCTCGCCGACGGTCCGCAGCTGTGGAACAACCTGGCCCAGCGCCCGGCCGGTGCCCTGGAGCCGCTCACCCTGCTCACCGCGCTGGCGACGGCCACCGAGCACATCGGCCTGATCGCCACCGCGTCCACCTCCTACAACTCCCCCTACAACCTGGCCCGCAAGTTCGCCTCGCTCGACATCGTCAGCGGCGGCCGGGCGGGCTGGAACATCGTCACCACCGCCGGTGCCGAGGCCGCCCGCAACTTCGGGCTGGACGCGGAGCCCGCGCACGCCGAGCGGTACGCCCGTGCCGCCGAGTTCCTGGACGTCACCCAGAAGCTCTGGGACAGCTGGGAGGACGACACGGTCGTCGCCGACAAGGCGGCCGGCGTGTGGGGCGACGACGCCAAGATCCATCCGCCGCGGCACAGGGGGACGTACTTCAGCGTCGAGGGCGCGCTCAACGTGCCGCGCACGCCTCAGGGTTACCCCCTGCTCGTGCAGGCGGGATCGAGCGAGGACGGCAAGCACTTCGCCGCCCGGTACGCGGAGGCGGTGTTCACCGCGCAGCAGACGATCGAGGACGCGCGGGCCTTCTACGCCGACCTCAAGGCGCGTACCGCGCAGGCGGGCCGCGACCCCGACCACATCAAGGTGCTGCCCGGCATCGTGCCGGTGATCGGCTCGACGGAGGCCGAGGCGCTGGCGGCCGAGCAGGTCCTGGAGGACCACATCGTGTACGCGCACGGCGTGGGCCGACTGGAGAGCCTGCTGCAACTGGAGCCCGGGGCCCTGGAGTTGGATGCCGAGCTCCCGGCCGACCTGCCCGCCGAGGACGCCATCGAGGGTGCCAAGAGCCGCTACACGCTCGTGGTGGAGCTGGCCCGGCGCGAGCGGCTCACCGTGCGGCAGCTCATCGGGCGGCTCGGCGGCGGCCGCGGTCACCTCACCTTCGCCGGTACGCCCGAGCAGGTCGCCGACGCCATCGAGACGTGGTTCACGCAGGGCGCCGCCGACGGCTTCAACATCATGCCGCCGGTGCTGCCCTCCGGCCTCGACGCCTTCGTCGACCACGTGGTGCCGATCCTGCGCGCCCGCGGCCTGCTCCGCAGCGAGTACGGCCCGCGCCAGACCCTGCGCGAGCGCTACGGCCTCCCGCGCCCCGCCAACCAGTACGTCAGCCCGTCCGCACCCGCCCTCGTCTGAAAGGACCGCTCATGTCCCTCGACATCCAGAAGGTCACCGCCAACATCGGCGCCCGTGTCTCCGGGGTCGACATCTCCCAGCCCCTCGACGAGGAGACGGTCAGCGCTCTGCGCGAGGCCCTCAACGTCCACAAGGCGCTCGTCCTCGACGACGTGGACCTCGACGACGCCGGCCACCAGGCCTTCGCCCGCCACTTCGGCGACATCACCACCGCCCACCCGACGGTGTCCGCCGTCGATGGCGCCGCGAACGTCCTGCCCGTGGACAGCGAGCGCGGCCGGGCCAACCACTGGCACACCGACGTCACCTTCGTCCTCAACCCGCCGCAGGCCACCACCCTGCGCAGCATCACGATCCCGCCGTACGGCGGCGAGACCCTGATCGCCAGCTCGGCGGCCGCCTACCGTGACCTGCCCGAGCCGCTGCGCCGGCTGGCCGACACCCTGTGGGCCGAGCACACCAACGACTACGACTACGCGGTGCCGGACGAGGAGATCGACGCGGAGAAGGCCGAGCAGCGCGCCGAGTTCACCTCGATCAAGTACCGCACGGCCCACCCCGTCGTCCGCGTCCACCCGCTCACCGGTGAGCGCGGGCTGTTCATCGGCGGGTTCGCCCAGCGGATCGTCGGCCTGTCGGTCGGCGAGTCGCGCAAGATCCTCGACCTGCTCCAGTCGTACGTCACCCGACCCGAGAACATCCTGCGCTGGCGCTGGTCCCCGAACCAGCTGGTGATCTTCGACAACCGCATCACCCAGCACTACGCCATCGACAACTACGACGGCCTGCCGCGCCGCCTGCACCGGGTGACCGTCGCCGGTGACGTGCCGGTCGGCATCGAGGGCAAGGAGAGCTACTCGATCGAGGGGGACGCCTCGCACTACACGACGGTCGCCGCCCCCGTCGCCGCGTGACCTGGGCGTCACGTACAGTGCGGCGAGTGTCCGCATAGTGGGCAGCCTCTCCTTCTGAGCGGAGAGGCTGCCCAGACTGTGGGCGTTTTTGCCCTCTCACGCATTGGACGAGCCGCGCCCATGCAGAACAGCTCGACGGAGACGCCCGCGACCGCGGACGACGTCTCCCCCGGCCAGACCCCCGGCCCGAACCCCGGCCTGAACCACGGCCTCAAGCAGCGCCATCTGTCGATGATCGCCCTCGGCGGTGTCATCGGCGCTGGCCTGTTCGTCGGGTCCGGTGCCGGAATCGCCGCCGCCGGTCCCTCGATCGTCATCGCCTATGTCCTCTCCGGCCTCCTCGTGATGCTGGTGATGCGGATGCTGGGCGAGATGTCCGCCGCGTATCCGTCGTCGGGTTCCTTCTCCGCGCACGCCGAGAAGGCGATCGGGCCCTGGGCGGGCTTCACCGCCGGCTGGTCGTTCTGGGTGCTGCTGTGCACGGCCGTCGGCCTGGAGGGCATCGGCGCCGCGAAGATCGTCACCACCTGGCTGCCGCACACGCCCGAGTGGGCGTGGGTGGCGCTGTTCATGGTCGTGTTCTGCGGCGCGAACCTGGCCGCCGTGAAGAACTTCGGCGAGTTCGAGTTCTGGTTCGCCGCGCTGAAGGTCGGCGCGATCGCGCTGTTCCTGGTGCTGGGCGGGCTGGCCATCGCGGGCCTCCTGCCGGGCACGGACGCCCCGGGCACCGCCAACCTCACCGGCGAGGGCGGATTCCTCCCCAACGGCACCGAGGGACTGATCATCGGCCTGCTTGCCTCGGTCTTCGCCTATGGCGGCATGGAGACGGTCACCATCGCCGCGGCCGAGTCGGAGAACCCGGTCAGCGGTGTGGCGAGCGCGGTGCGCACGGCCATGTGGCGCATCGCCCTGTTCTACATCGGCTCCATGGCGGTCGTCGTCACCCTCGTCCCCTGGGACTCCGCGGAGATCGTCGAGAAGGGCCCGTACGTCGCCGCCCTCGACCACCTCGGCATCCCCGGCGCCGGCCAGCTCATGAACGTCGTGGTCCTGGTCGCCCTGCTGAGCGCCATGAACGCCAACATCTACGGCTCCTCGCGCATCGCGTACTCCCTCGTCCAGCGCGGACAGGGCCCGAAGACGCTGGGCCGGGTGTCCGGCGGCGTCCCGCGTGTCGCGGTCCTGGCCTCCTCGGTGTTCGGTTTCGTCTGCGTGGTGCTGAGCTACTGGCGCCCGGACGACGTCTTCCCCTGGCTGCTGAACATGATCGGCGCGGTCATCCTCGTCGTCTGGATCTTCATCGCCGTCTCCCAGCTGCGGCTGCGGCGCCGGCTGGAGCGCGAGGCGCCGGAGAAGCTGGTCGTGCGGATGTGGGCGTTCCCGGTGCTGACGTGGGTCGCGCTGGCGGGCATGGCGGCGATCTTCGTGCTCATGGCCCGGGAGCCGGACACACGGGTGCAGCTCTACTCGACCGGTGGGATGACGGTGTTCCTGGCGGTCGTGGGATACGCCTGGCAGAAGGCGCGCGGCAAGGCCTGACCACCGGTCCGCCGCCACCTCCACACGCACAGAAGCCCCCGTGTGATCCACACGGGGGCTTTTTGCTGTTAGCTTGTTGTTGCAAGCCACTTGCAATAAGAGCTCTGAGGGGAACCCTTCATGTCCGTCTACACACTCCCGGAACTGCCCTACGACTACTCCGCGCTCGCGCCCGTGATCAGCCCCGAGATCATCGAGCTGCACCACGACAAGCACCACGCGGCCTATGTGAAGGGCGCGAACGACACGCTGGAGCAGCTCGCGGAGGCGCGGGACAAGGAGCAGTGGGGGTCGATCAACGGCCTGGAGAAGAACCTGGCGTTCCATCTGTCCGGGCACATCCTGCACAGCATCTACTGGCAGAACATGACCGGCGACGGCGGTGGCGAGCCGCTCGCCGCCGACGGTGTGGGCGAGCTCGCGGACGCCATCGCCGAGTCCTTCGGCTCCTTCGCGGGTTTCAAGGCCCAGCTGACCAAGGCGTCGGCCACGACGCAGGGTTCGGGCTGGGGTGTGCTGGCGTACGAGCCGCTGAGCGGGCGGCTGATCGTCGAGCAGGTCTACGACCACCAGGGCAACGTCGGGCAGGGCGCCACTCCGATCCTGGTCTTCGACGCCTGGGAGCACGCCTTCTATCTCCAGTACCGCAACCAGAAGGTCGACTTCATCGACGCCATGTGGGCCGTCGTCAACTGGCAGGACGTGGCCCGGCGTTACGAGGCCGCCAAGTCCCGTGCGGACGTGCTGCTGCTCGCGCCGTGACGGCGAAAGGCCGTAGCGGCCACAGCGGCCGCTGACAGTCGTCCTGCCTCGTGATCGTCTTCTCACCCTTCACGAACGGCAGGCGGAATGACGGAAGCCCCCGCGAGGACCTGACTCGCGGGGGCTTCCCAGTGCCTGGAGGGCGTCAGGGCTTGCGGCCCAGGGCGCCGTGCTGGCCGATCGGCCGGGGGTCCTCGTCGCCCGGCTCGGGATGCCACAGCGGGACCGGGACGAGGCCGGGCTCCACCAGGTCCAGGCCCTCGAAGTACGCGGCGATCTGGTCGACCGGGCGCAGGAAGTAGGGGACGGCGCCGGTCTCGTTGTAGGCGTCCTGGGCATGCTCGTAGGCCGGGTCGGTGCCTCGCGAGCCCTCGTTGAGGGAGAGGTAGCTGCCGGAGGGCAGGCCGGCCAGGAGGCGGCGGACGATGTCGCGGGCCTGGTCGTGGTCGGCGACATGGCCGAGGATGCCGCTGAGGATCAGGGCCGTGGGGCGGGAGAGGTCGAGGGTCTCGCCGGCCGCCTCCAGGATCTTCTCCGGCTCGTACAGGCTCAGGTCCTCGTACGCCGTCGCGCCCTCGGAGGTCGAGGTCAGCAGGGCGCGGGCGTGGGCCAGGACCAGCGGGTCGTTGTCGACGTAGACGATCCTCGACTCGGGCGCGATGCGCTGGGCGACCTCATGGGTGTTGTCGACGGTCGGGAGCCCGGTGCCGACGTCGAGGAACTGGCGTACGCCCGCCTCCGCGACCAGGTACCGGATGCTGCGGCCCAGGAACGCCCGGCTGCCGCGGGCGATGGTGACGATGCCGGGGAAGACGGCGGTGTAGGCGTCGCCGGCCGCCTCGTCCACGGGGTAGTTGTCCTTGCCGCCCAGCCAGTAGTTCCAGATCCGGGCCGAGTGCGGTACCGAGGTGTCGATCTCCGTCATGTGCCCATGGTGCTACGGCAGGTCGGGGTCGCAGGGCACATTGAGGGAGAGAAGTGCGGCGCAGCCGTCGGTGTTCATACGGAGTTCGCTGACCGCCACGTTGCGCAACCTCGGGAACACTCTGCGGTACTCCCCGGCCGGGATCGACAGCAGCGTGCACAGCACCAGGCGGAAGAGGGTGTTGTGGGCGACCACGAGGACGCGGTCGCCGGGATGGGCGGCGGCGATGCGGCGCAGGGCGGCCGCACCGCGCTCGGCGGCGGCCGCCGGGTTCTCCGCCCCGGGGAACGGGTGAGCCACCGGGTCGGCGCGGAAGGCCTCCGCGGCCGCCGGGTCCTCGGCCGCGAACTCCGCGAGCGTCCGGCCCTCCAGCACACCGAAGTCGCATTCACGCAGGCCGGGTTCGCGGTGCGGGGTGAGGCCGAGGGCCCGGCAGGCCGGGTCGGCGGTGGCGACGGCGCGGGACAGGGGCGAGGTCCAGATCGCGTCGACCGGATGGGCGGCGGCCCAGCGGCCGAGGGCCTCGGCCTGGGCGCGGCCGGCGTCGGTGAGGGGCACGTCGCTGATGCCGGCGTAGCGGTTCTCGGCGTGCCAGATCGTCTGCCCGTGCCGGGCCAGCAGCAGCGTCGCACTCGTGGTCGTACCCGTGCTCGCACTCGAGCTCGTTCTCGTGCTCATGAATCCGCAGTATCCACGTCCAGGCGGGCATGCGCGTGCGCCGCGACCGGTGGGGGCAGCCAGCCCCGGGACGTCAGTTCGTCGACCAGGCGGGCGTAGGGCTCGGCGAAGCGGGCGGTGCGGCCGGGGCGGGGTTCGACGGTCGTGCCAATGCCGGCCATGCCCTCCGCGGCCTCCGCCAGCCGCGGCGCCGCGCCCGCCCCGTACGCCGCCAACGCCGCCATTCCCAGGGCCGGTTCCGTCTGCTCCGGCACCCGGGCCGGGCGGCCCAGGACGTCGGCGCGCAGTTGGTTCCAGTACGGGCTGCGGGCGGCGCCGCCGGTGAAGGTGAGGGGGCCGTCGAGGGGGGCGCCGAGGTGGTGCAGGTAGTCCAGGCACAGGCGTTCCGTGAGGGCGACGCCCTGGAGGAGCGCGGCCCACAGGTCGGCGTCCGACTCCGGTTCACCGAGGACCAGCGCGAAGGCGTCCGGGGCCAGGAAGGGGAAGCGCTCACCGGGTGACACCAGGGGGTAGGTGATCGCGCCGGACGGCTCGTACGCGGCGGCCGCCTTGTCCATGGCCGACGGGTCGGCGCCCGGGAACGCCGCCGTGAGCACCCCCGCGCCCACGCTGGAGGCACCGCCGGGCAGCCAACTCCCGTCCGGCGCACGGTGGTTGTAGACCACGCCGGTCGGGTCCCGGACCGGGGTCGGGGACGCGCCCTTGAGGACCAGCGTGGTGCCGAGCACCGAGTTCCAGGAGCCGGGGCGCAGGGCGGCGGAGGCGATCTGGGCCGCGCAGCCGTCGGTCATCCCGGCGATGACGGGGGTGCCGGCGGGGATGCCGGTGGCCTCGGCGGCGGTCGGGGTGACCTCGCCGAGCCGGGTGCCGGGGCGTACGACGTCGGGGATCGCCGTGTCGGACAGGCCCAGTAGGGCCAGCGGGGACGGCCAGGCGTCGCGCTCCAGGTCGTAGCCGGTCTTGAGGGCGTGGCTGGAGTCGGCCGGGGGCAGCGCGCCGGTGAGGAGGGAGACGACCAGGTCCGGCTGGTGGGTGACCCTGCCGGGGCCGTAGGCCTCGGTCAGCCACAGCGCCTTCGGCAACGCCCAGGTGTTCTGCACGCCGAGCCCCGCCGACCGTGCCCGCGCCGCCTCGGCCGCCGCCCGCCCGTCGTCGTACATCAGCGCGGGGCTCATCGGCCGCCCCGCCCCGTCCGTCAGCAGCACGGTCCCGGACGTCCCGCACACCGCGAGCCCGCCGACCCGCGTCTTCGACCGGCCCTGCAGCGCGGCACGGGACGCCGCGCACAGCGCGTCCCACCACTGCGCCGGATCCTGCTCGTGCCGCACACCGTCACGCCGCCCGGCGAGGGGCGCCGAGCCGCTGCCGAGGACCGTGCCGTCCCCGGTGACCAGCAGGACCCGGACGCTCTGGGTCCCCAGGTCGATCCCGAGCCACGCGTCCTGTTCATGCGTCATCCGGACCTCCCGCACATCTGGATCCGTGAACTTCACACTCTGCCCTGAGATTTTCCCGTGCGCGAGGGATTGACGCCCAACTTCCGCCGTTCCACCCTCTGTTAACGAGTCGACTCGCCGTGTTAACCACTCGCACCCGGATGGCCGAACCCCACGTGGAGGTCACGGATGGACACGCACGCCCACGACCGCCGACGGTTCCTGGCGCTGAGCGCCGCCCTGGCCGCCACGCCCCTCCTGTCGGCCTGCGGTGCCGGATTCGGCGGCGACGACAGCAAGAACGACGGCTCGGCGGCGGACGACGTCACCGGCTCCTTCGACTGGAAGCGGGAGAAGGGGACGACCGTCAAGGCGCTGCTCAACAAGCACCCGTACACGGACGCCCTGATAGCGGACCTGAAGTCCTTCACCGAGAAGACCGGCATCAAGGTCGAGTACGACGTCTTCCCCGAGGACAACTACTTCGACAAGCTCACCGTCGACCTGTCCAGCGGCCGCGCCTCGTACGACGTCTTCATGCTGGGCGCGTACATGGTCTGGCAGTACGGGCCGCCGGGGTGGCTGGAGGACCTCGGCCCGTGGATGCGCAACTCCTCGGCCACCGGCGCCGAATGGGACCAGGCCGACTTCTTCCCCAACCTCCTCCAGGCCGACCAGTGGTCCCTGAAGGCGGGCGCGCCGCTCGGGCAGGGCGGGCAGTACGCGCTGCCGTGGGGCTGGGAGACGAACGTCGTCGCCTACAACACGGACGTCTTCAGGAAGCTCGGCCTCAAGCCCGCCGAGACCTTCGACGAGCTGCGCGAGACCGCCGGGGCCATCAAGCAGAAGGCTCCGGGTGCCGGCTTCGACGGCATGTACGGGATCGCCGTACGGGGATCGAGGAGCTGGGCGACCATCCACCCCGGCTTCATGACGATGTACGCCCGCAACGGGCTCAAGGACTTCACGGTCGAGGGCGGGAAGCTCACACCGGCGATGAACAGCCCCGAGGCCATCGCCTTCACCGAGGACTGGGCCGGCATGGTCAAGCAGGGCGGGCCGCCGTCCTGGACGTCGTACACCTGGTACCAGTGCTCCAGCGACCTCGGTGCGAAGAAGGCCGGGATGCTGTTCGACGCGGACACGGCCGCCTACTTCCAGGCCGTCGAGGGGGCCAGCCCCGCCTCGGGGAAGATCGCCTTCCACCCCGGTCCGAAGGGGCCGGACGGGTCGCTCGCCACCAACATGTGGATCTGGTCGCTCGGCATGAACGCCAAGAGCAAGAAGAAGAGCGCCGCCTGGCTCTTCCTCCAGTGGGCGACCGGCAAGGAGCACCTGCTCAAGAGCGCCGTCACGCACAACCACATCGACCCTGTGCGCAAGTCCATCGCCGACGCCGCCGCCTACAAGGACAAGATGCGGCACCTCCCGGGCTTCATCGAGACCTTCGAGGCCGTCGTCGACCAGACGAAGATCCAGTTCACCCCGCAGGCGCAGTTCTTCGACGCGACCACCAGCTGGGCCGCCGCCCTGCAGGAGATCTACGGCGGCCAGGGCGCAGAGTCGGTGCTCGACGGGCTGGCGGGCGACCTCGCCGACAAGGTGGGCTAGCCGATGGGATGGCGGCTCGCCCTGCGCCCCTACGTCCTGATCGTCCCCGCCCTGCTGCTGACCTGCGGAATCCTCTACCCCTTCGGGCTCGGCCTCTACTACACCCTGTTCGACTTCTCGGCGAGCAAACCGCAGCCGGACATGGTGCGGTTCGAGAACTACGAGACCGTCTTCACGCAGGAGGCCTTCTGGAACTCGGCGTGGGTGACGGTGCTGTACGCGGTGGGGGCGGCCGTCGTGGAGACGGTCCTCGGGGTCGCCGTCGCCCTGCTGCTGCACCGGTCGTCGCTGGTCGGGCGGGTGCTGGAGAAGATCCTCATCCTGCCGCTGATGATCGCGCCGGTGATCGCGGCGATCATCTGGAAGCTGATGCTCCAGCCGTCGGTCGGAGTGATCAACCACCTCCTCGAACCCTTCGGGCTGGGCGGGGTCCAGTGGACGGACACCCCGACCGGCGCGCTGCTGTCGTCGATCGCCGTGGACGTCTGGGTCTACACCCCGTTCGTGGCGATCCTCGCCCTCGCCGGGCTGCGCTCGCTGCCCACCTCGCCCTTCGAGGCGGCGGCCGTCGACGGGGCCCGCTGGTGGTACACCTTCCGGCGGCTGACGCTGCCGATGCTGTGGCCGTACGTCCTGGTCGCGGTGATCTTCCGGTTCATGGACTCGCTGAAGGTGTTCGACATCATCTACGCCCTGACGGAGGGCGGGCCCGGCGACTCGACCGTCGTCCTGCAGATCCGGGCCTATCTGGAGGCGATCCGCTTCCAGCGGTACTCGTTCGGGATCAGCTACACGATCGTGCTGTGGGCCGTCGTGTATCTCGCCGCGATGGTGCTGGTGAAGCACCTGGGGAAGATCCAGCGAAAGGCGGCGGAGGTCAAATGACCATGCGCAAGCGCCTGTTGGGGTGGCTGGCGGACGCCGCCCTCATCCTCTACTTCGTGTTCGCCCTCTTCCCGATCGCCTGGATGGTGATCCTCTCCCTGAAGCCGACGAACGAACTCTTCTCCACCTACTTCTCCTTCTCCCCCACCCTCGACGGCTACCGCACCGTCCTCGGCGACAGCGAGGGCATCCCGTTCGTGCGGTTCTTCGTCAACAGCCTGGTGGTGTCGGTGGGAGCGGTCGTGCTGTCGCTCCTGGTCGGCCTGCCGGCCGCGTACGCCTCGGCGCGCTGGCGGTTCAAGGGCTCCGAGAACCTGATGTTCACGCTGCTGTCGTTCCGCTTCGCACCCGAACTCACCGTGATCATCCCGCTGTTCGTGCTCTACCAGAAGCTCGGCCTGTTCGACACGTACGTCGGCATGATCTGGGTGCTCCAGCTGGTGACGCTGCCGCTGATCGTGTGGATCATGCGGTCGTACTTCGCCGACCTCACGCCCGAGCTGGAACAGGCGGCGCTGCTGGACGGCTACACCCGCAAACAGGCGTTCCTGAAAGTGGCGCTGCCGCTGGTCAAGCCGGGTGTGGCGGCCGTGTCGCTGCTCGCCTTCATCTTCGCCTGGAACAACTTCGTCTTCCCGCTCATCCTGACCTCCAACGAGGCCCAGACCGTGACCGTGGGCGCGCTGTCCTTCCTCGGCGGGGACCGCCCCAAGTACAACCTGACGGCGGCGGCCGCGCTCGTCTCCGTCGTACCGCCGCTGCTGCTGGCCCTCACCATCCAGCGGTATCTGGTGCGGGGGCTGTCGTTCGGGGCGGTGAAGTCATGATCGTGCTGCGGGGCATCAGCAAGACCTACGGGAGGACGACCGCCCTGGACGACCTCGACCTCGAGGTCCGCGAAGGCGAGTTCTTCTGTCTGCTCGGCCCGTCCGGCGCCGGCAAGACGACCACCCTCAAGACCGTCGCCGGGCTCGAACAGCCGGACTCCGGCACGGTCGAGCTCGACGGCAAGGACATGAACGGCGTCGAACCGTACGACCGCGGCGTCGCGATGTGTTTCGAGAGCTACGCCCTCTATCCACACAAGTCCGCGTACGACAATCTGGCCTCGCCGCTGCGCTCCCCGCGCCACCGCCTCCCCGCCGTGCAAGCGCGGGAGCGCATCGGTGAGACCGCCGAACTCCTCGGCATCTCGGCCCTGCTCGACCGCCCCGTCGGGCAGCTCTCCAACGGCCAGCGCCAGCGCGTCGCCCTGGGCCGCGTCCTGGTCCGCCCGGCCCGCGCCTTCCTCCTCGACGAGCCCCTCTCCCACCTCGACGCCAAGCTGCGCCAGCAGATGCGGGCCGAGCTGAAGGCGATCGGCGCGGTGCGGCGCACGACCACCCTCTACGTCACCCATGACTCCGTCGAGGCCCTGGCGCTCGGCGACCGGATCGGGGTGATCCGGGACGGGCGGATCGTGCAGACGGGGACGCGGGAGGAGATCTGGTACCGCCCGTACGACACGGAGGTCGCGCGGGCCTTCGGGCGGCCCCGGATCAATCTGCTCCCCGGGGCCGTCGCGCCCGACGGCGGCTTCCGGTCGGCGGACGGCGAGGTCGAGCTGCCGATCGGAGCGCAGGCGTCTTGCGGCACGCAGGTGCTGATCGGCGTCCGGCCCCGCGATCTCACCCTCGGCGAGGGTCCCGGGCACGAACTCACCGGCACGGTCTACGTCACCGAGGTGCTCGGCCGGTCCGTGGAGGTCACCGTCCGGCTCGGCGAGCAGCACGTGTCCCTGGTCGCCCCGCGCGGCGACGCGACCGGTCTGCGTCCCGATGATCCGGTACGGCTGTCGGTCCGGCCTGAGAACCTGCTCCTGTTCGAGGCCGACCGGCCGGAGCGTCCAGGACGAAGGATCGGACCATGAACCCGGGATTGAACAACGCACAGCAGGGCCCCGCCGCCCGCCAGGCCGCCATGGCCGAGCAGGTCCTCGCCGAGGGGTCGGCCACGGCCGCCGAGCTGGCAGAGCGGTTCGGGGTGAGCCTGATGACGATCCACCGGGACCTGGACGAGCTCGAACGGCAGGGGATCGTCAGGAAGTCCAGGGGCGGGGTGACGGCCCAGCCCTCCGGTGTCTTCGAGTCGAACGTGCAGTACCGCCTCAAGACCATGCGCGCCGAGAAGGCCGCCGTGGCCGACCGCGCCCTGAAGCTGATCGAACCCGGCATGGCGATCATGCTGGACGACTCCACCTCCACCCTGGAGATAGCCCGCAGGCTGCGGCTCGGGGAGGTGACCCCGCTGACGGTGGTCACCAACTTCCTGGAGGCCATCAACCTCCTCTCCGACCAGCGCGGCATCCACCTCATGGCCCTCGGCGGCGACTACGACCCGCTGCACTCCTCCTTCCTCGGCGTGTCCTGCGTCGAGGCGATAGAGCAGCTGCGCGTGGACGTCTGCTTCGCGTCCACGTCGGCCGTGCGCGGGGGCTACGCCTACCACCAGGAGCAGCACATCGTGTCGGTGAAGCGGGCCATGCTCGACGCGGCCGCCCGCAACGTCCTGCTGATCGACCACACCAAGCTCGCCCGGGTCGCCCTGCACCGGGTGGTCCCGCTCTCCCGCTTCGACCTGCTCCTCGTGGACGACGGGGCGTCGGCGGAGGCACTGCGGGACCTGGACGAGCACAAGGTCACCTACGAAGTGTGCGCGAAGCCGCCGACCGTGACGAAGGGCAGCGATGACCGAGCTGGAGCTACGTGATCTGCGCAAGACCTATGCGGCGCGGGGCCGCCCGGCGGTGGACGCCGTACGCGGCATCGACCTGGCCCTGCGCTCCGGCGAGCTGCTCGGCCTGCTCGGCCCTTCGGGCTGCGGCAAGTCCACCACCCTGCGGATGATCGCCGGCCTGGAGTCGGTGACCGGCGGGGACATCCTGGTCGGCGGTTCATCGGTGATCGCGCGCCCCGCCCAGCAGCGCAACATCGGGGTCGCGTTCGAGAACTACGCGCTGTATCCGCCGCTGACGGTGGCGGAGAACCTGGCGTTCGGCCTGAAGGCACGGAAACGAGCCGCCCGGGGTGACGTCGACCGCAAGGTCAGGGAGATCGCCGACCGCGTCGACCTCACCCCCCTCCTCGACGCCCGCCCCACGGGCCTGTCCAGCGGTCAGAAGCAGCGTGTGTCCCTGGCCCGCGCCCTGATCCGCGAACCGGACGTCCTCCTCCTCGACGAGCCCCTCTCCCACCTGGACGCGGCCCAGCGCGACACGACCCGCCGCGAACTCAAACGCATCCAGCGCGACCTGGGCCATACGACCATCCTGGTCACCCACGACCAGGAGGAGGCCCTCTCCCTCGCCGACCGGATCGCCGTGATGAAGGACGGCGTCATCCAGCAGCTCGGCACCCCGTACGAGATCTACGACAGCCCCGCCAACGTCTTCGTCGCGGACTTCGTCGGCGAACCCGCGATCAACCTCCTCCCCGGCACGGCGACGGACGACGGCCACGCCCGCCTCTCCGACTCCGCACGGCTCGCACTGCCGGTGCCGGTGGCCGTCGGCCGGAAGGTGGTGGTCGGCATCCGCCCCGAGGACCTGACCCTGACCGGCGAGGACGACGGCATCGCCGCCCGCGTGGTGGCCCACGAACCCCTCCTGGAGTCGGGCATCGCCACCCTCGCCCTCGACGGCGTCGAACGCCCCCTCGTCGTCCTCACCGACCCCGAGGTCCGCCTCGCCCACGACGACCGCGTCCACGTCACCGCCGACCCTGACCTCACCCATGTCTTCGACGCCGAGACAGGAGACTCCCTGCGTTGACTTCCTCCCTCTCCTGACGGAGGGGACTCCTACAGCTCGCGCCGTAGGGCTTCCTGCTTCATCGCCGACCGCCCGCCCGGAGTGCTCCGTTGAGGTCTTACACCGGCTCCACAGGCCGACACCGCCAGCCCGGCGGCCAGAAGGTTATTCGCTGCGTTCTCATCGCGGTCGTGGTTGGTTCCACACCCACCGCACGTCCATGTTCGAACATGCAGCGGCATCCTGTCTTGCAGCACTCCGCACTTCGAGCACAGCCTGGAGGAGGGAAACCAGCGGTCGACGGCGATCACTTCGCGGCCGTACCACTCGGCCTTGTACTCCAGCATGCTGCGGAACTCGCTCCAGGCCGCGTCGGAGATGGCACGGGCAAGCTTCCGGTTCTTCATCAGGTTTCGAACAGTCAAATCCTCGATCACGATCGTTTGGTTGTCACGGACGAGTCGAGTTGTGATCTTGTGGAGATGGTCACGCCTCCGGTCGGCAATGCGGGCGTGGATACGGGCGACCTTGCGGCGCGCCTTGGCCCGGTTGGCACCATCACCTTTGACCTTGCGGGACAACTCCTTTTGCGCCTTCCCGAGGCGCGCGCGGTCCTTTCGCTCATGCCGGGGGTTGGTGATCTTTTCCCCGGTCGAGAAGGTCAGCAATCGGTCCAACCCTGCATCGATCCCAACCGCCGTTTCCGCGCCGGGAAGCGGCCTGACATCGGGGTCCTCGACGAGAAGGGATACAAACCAGCGTCCGGCCGCATCCTGGGAAACGGTCACCGTCGACGGCTGCGCACCCTCGGGAAGCGGCCGAGACCACACAATCTCCAGCGGCTCCGCCATCTTGGCCAGCGTCAACTCGCCAAGCCGGAAACGGAACGCGCTCGCGGTGTATTCGGCGGACTTCCGCGACTTCTTACGCGACTTGAAGCGCGGGTACTTGGCACGCTTCGAGAAGAAGTTCGTGAACGCGGTCTGCAGATGCCTCAGCGCCTGCTGGAGTGGGACAGAGGAAACCTCGTTGAGGTAGGCCAGTTCCCCGGTCTTCTTCCACGCGGTCAGCATCGCCGATGTGGCGTTGTAGTTAATTCGTTCCCGCCGCAGCATCCACGCCTCCGTGCGAGCCGCCAGCGCCATGTTGAAGACCTTCCGCACGCATCCGAACGTGCGCGACAGCTCTGCTGCCTGGGCATCAGTCGGATAGAAGCGGTACTTGAACGCTCTCTTCGCATGCACGACCTTTACAACTCACAAGATAGTGCTTCGACTTGTAAAGGGACTGCCAGACTTCGGAAAGGGCAGCGAATGACCGAACAAGTAAAAATTGTGGCCGCCGGTGACCACTTCGTCCTGCCGTCGATGATCACGCGGGCGGTGGAGCACGAGTCGGAGCGGGCGACCGTGAAGGAGCTGAAGCTCGGCTGGCCACTGGAGCCCTTCGGCCCCGTGGCCGAGGTGACGGAGGCGAGCGACGCCGAGGACGAGCTGATCGAGGCGCTCGCGGGTGCCCAGGTGCTGGTCACGCAGATGGGCCCGGTGACGGAACGCGTCCTCGACGCCTGCCCCGAGCTGCGGCTGGTGGTCGTGTGCCGGGGCGGCCCGGTGAACGTCAACCTGGACGCGGCCAAGCGGCACGACGTCCGTGTCTGTTACGCGCCCGGCCGCAACGCCGCCGCCACCGCCGAGTTCACCGTCGGCCTCATGCTGGCGGCCCTGCGCCGCATCCCGCAGGCCCACGACCTCCTCGCCCGGCAGGGCAGTTGGGCGGGGGCGACCTACTACACCTACGAGCACAGCGGCCTGGAGCTGGAGGACCTGCCGGTCGGGCTGGTCGGGTACGGGGCCGTGGGCAGCAGGGTCGCGCGGGTGCTGTGCGCGTTCGGCGCGCGGGTCATGGTCCACGACCCGTACGTCCACGGCGAGATCCACGGCCTGCGGGTCGCCTCCCTGGACGAACTCCTGCGCCGCTCCCAGGTGATCACCCTCCACGCCCGCCTCACCGCCGAGACCCGAGGCCTGATCGGCGCCCGCGAACTGGCCCTGCTGCCGCAGGGCGCGGTGGTCGTGAACGCGGCGCGGGGGCCTTTGCTGGACGAGGACGCGCTGTGCGACGCGCTGGAGAGCGGACATGTGTCATCGGCGGCCCTGGACACCTACGCGCAGGAACCCCTCCCCCCGGACTCCCGCCTGCACGCCTTGGCCGACCGCGTCGTACTGACTCCGCATCTGGGCGGGGCGAGCCGCGCGGTGGCGGAGAAGGCGGCGGCGATCGCAGCGGCGGAGGTGGGCCGCTGGGCTCGCGGGGAACAGCTCGCGCATTGTCTGACCTGAGCGCGATGGCCAGGTGAGGGGCCGGGTGAGGGGCCGGGTGAGTGCCCACCAACCTCACTGGTCCGACGACACCGGCCGCGAGAGAGCCGGAGGGGCGCGCCGGTGTCGAGAGGGCGAACGCGCGGAGGCGCGAAGCGCTGAGCACGATCGCCCTCTCGACACCGGCATAGAGCGCCCCGGAGGCGACCGAGCCAAATATTCGGCACGCCAACTGCAGAAGGCACGGCACAGCCGACCGAGCCAAAGAGGTGGGTGGGAATGTACGTCGGTATCGATGTAGGCACGTCCACGGTGAAGGCGGCCGCGTTCGACGCCGAGGGCCGCGAACTGGCCGTCGCGTCCCGCCCGGTGGACCTCGCCCTGCACGGCGGGTTCGTCGAGCAGGACATGGACGAGCTGTATGGCGCAGTCGTCGCCGTACTGGAAGAAGTGACCTCCCGCGCCCCGGACCCGATCGAGCTCGCCGGCCTGACCGGCCAGGGCGACGGCGTATGGCTGGTCGACGCCGAGGGCCGCCCCGTGCGCCCCGCCGCCTCCTGGATGGACGGACGGGCGCACGAGCTGGTCGACCGCTGGCTGGCGGACGGCACGTTCGAGGCGGTGTTCCGGCGGACGGGGAGCGCGATGTTCCCGGGGTGTCCGGGCCCGCTGCTGGCGTGGCTGGACAGCCACGAGCCGAAGGCGCTCGACGCCGCGACCGCGGCCCTGTACTGCAAGGACATGGTGTTCCAGCGGCTGACGGGGACCGGCCCGACAACCGACGTGTCGGACGCGTCGATGCCCTTCCTGGACCCTCGTACCCGCACGTACGACAACGGGGTCGTCGAGCTGCTCGGGCTGGCCCGCCGGCGCGGCCTCCTCGCCCCGGTCAGCGACCCGGTCGCGACGGCGCACACGCTCGGCGAAGGGCTCCCGGCCGGGACCCGGATCGCGAACGGGCCGTACGACCTGCCGGCCTGTGCGCTGGGCGCGGGCGTGACGTCTCCCGGCGACGGTCTGCTCATCGTCGGCACCTGCCTGGCCAGCCTCGTCGCCACCACCGACCTGGACCTGGCCGGTGAGCCGGCCGGTCTGTACATCAACACGGACCGGCCGGGGCACTGGCTGCGCGCGATGCCCGCGATGGTCGGTACGGCGGCGCTGGACTGGGTGCTGTCGACGACCGGCGTCCGGCACGAGGAGGTCGACGGGCTGCTGGCCGAGACGCCGCCCGGCGCGAACGGAGTACGCGTGCTCCCGTACTTCGCGCCTTCCGGCGAGCGCGCGCCCTTCGTCGAGCCACGGCTGCGCGCCGAACTGACCGGCGTCTCCCTGGAGTCGACCCGCGCCGATCTGGTCCGGGCGACCTGCGAGGGCATCGGTTACGCGGCCCGGCACTGCCTGCAGGCGGCGGGGCTCACCGGGACGCTGGCCGTGTGCGGCGGCGGTACCCGCAGCCCGGCCTGGATGCGGCTGCTCGCCGATGTGCTCGGGCGGCCGCTGCGGGTCGTCGAGGGCGAGGTGGGCGCGCGGGGCGCGGTGCTGGCGGCGGCCGAGCGGTACGGGGTGACGTTGGACGCGGAGGCGTGGACGCGGCCGACGGCGGTGGTCGAGCCGGACGCGGGGAGGGCGGCGTACTACACGGAGGGGTATGAGGAACACCTGGCCCGCCTGGCGGAGGCACGCGGCCGGGCACGCGCGTGAACATCCTTACAACGGAGGGCAGTTGCATGCACCCGAGACGTAGATCCCTGCTGCTCGCGGCCGCCGGCACCACGGCGGCCGCCGCCGTGCCCACATCCGCGGCGGCGGCCGCGACCGCCGAATCCCACCCGCCGGGCCGCCCGCTCGTCATCGGCCATCGCGGCGCGGCCGGCTGGCGCCCGGAGCACACGGCGTCCTCGTACACGTATGCCGTGCAGACCGGCGCCGACTGGATAGAGCCGGACCTGGTGCCGACGAAGGACCATGTGCTGGTCGTCCGGCACGAGAACGAGATCTCGCAGACGACGGATGTGGCGTCGCACCCGGAGTTCGCGGACCGGCGTACGACGAAGACGGTGGACGGGCGGTCGGTGACCGGCTGGTTCACCGAGGACTTCACGCTGGCGGAGCTGAAGTCGCTGCGGGCGGTGGAGCGGCTGCCGCTGGTCCGCAACCGCAACACGGTGTTCGACGGCCGGGATCAGGTCCTCACCTTCCAGGAGGTCGTCGACCTGGCGCGCGGGCTGTCGAAGGCGTACGGCCGGACCGTCGCCGTCTTCCCGGAGACCAAGCATCCGACGTACTTCCGCTCGATCGGCCTGCCGCTGGAGCCGAAGCTGGCGTCCACGATCCGCCGCAACCGGCTCGGCCGGCGCGAGTGCGTGGTGCAGTCCTTCGAGCCGACGAGCCTGCGGCGGATCGCGGCCGAGGGGCTGGGTGTGCCGCTGTGGCAGGCGTTGGGGACGACGGGTGGGCCGTACGACCTGGTCTCGTCCGGTGATCCGACGACGTACAAGGACATGATGACCCCGGCGGGACTGGCGCGGATCGCCGCGTACGCGGACTGGATCGGGCCGGACAAGTCCTCGCTCATCGGTACGTCCGTCCTCGCGGACGCCCATTCGGCGGGGCTGCGGGTGGGGCCGTACACCTTCCGGGCGGAGAACCAGTTCCTGCCCGCGGACCTGCGGCGCGGCAGCGGAGCCAACGATTTCGGGGACGCGTTCGCACAGTACGCGCTGTACTACGGGATGGGGGTCGACGCGGTGGTGACCGACTTCCCGGATCTGGCGGTGCTGGCGAGGAGGGGTTCGTGATCCGCAGGTGGTGCCCGACATGCCGCGGCTGGCAGGACTTCCGGCAGCTCAACCCCGACGAGAAGGCCGCCGTGCGGGAGGAGAAGGGGCCCCGCCATTTCGTGGGCAACCTCTGGCGCTGCACCGCGCGGGGCTGCCTCTTCTACCAGACTCATCTGCACGCACGGGGCGGCGGCATCCTTCCCGAGAAGTTCCGGGAAGAGGCCGCCGCCTCGGAGTGAGGCCTACAGGTTGCTGAAGTCAGGGCCCTTGGTGCGGGTGCGCTTGATCTCGTAGAAGCCCGGCACGGAGGCCACGGCGAGGGTGCCGTCCCACAGCCGCGCGGCGTCCTCGCCCTTGGGGGCCGGGGTGACGACCGGGCCGAAGAACGCGATCTGCTCGCCGTCGGCGCCGGGGACGGCGATGACCGGGGTGCCGACCTCCTGGCCGACCTTGTCGATGCCCTCCTTGTGGGAGGCGCGCAGCTCGGCGTCGAACTCGAAGTCCTCCTGGTCGGCGTAGTCGATCAGGTCGGCGGGCAGGCCGGCGTCGGCCAGCGCGCCGGCGATGGCCTCGATCGTCGGGCCCTCGCCGTTGTTGTGGAAGCGGGTGCCGAGCGCGGTGTAGAGCGGGCCGAGGACGTCGGCGCCGTGCTTCTGCCAGGCCGCGGTCACCACGCGCACCGGCTTCCACGCGTGCGTGGCGAGCATCTCCCGGTACTGCTCGGGCAGTTCGTCCACCTTGTCCTCGTTCAGCACGGCCAGGCTCATGATGTGCCAGCGGACCTCGATGTCACGGACCTTCTCCACTTCCAGCACCCAGCGGGAGGTCATCCAGGCCCAGGGGCACAGCGGGTCGAACCAGAAGTCGACGGGGGTCTTCTCCGACATGTCTCTCCTCATGAGGCAGGCGTGCGTGTGTCCGCGCAAACGTCTGGGGAACACCGCCCCTCGCCCCGCCATTCCCCGGTGCCCTGCGACAGGAGCGCATGGCAGGATCGGGGCTGTCCGCATGTCCGCATACTGAACACCACCCCAGGGAGTGCCACCCGTGCCCGGTGAGAATCTGTCCCGTGACGAGGCCCGGGAGCGGGCCGCCCTGCTGTCCGTCGACGGGTACGACGTGTCCCTCGACGTGCGTTCCGCCGTCGGCGCATCGGACCCGGAAGGCGGGGAGCCGCGCACCTTCCGTTCGGTCACCACGATCCGCTTCCGCTGCGCCGAGCCCGGCGTCACCAGCTTCGCGGACCTGATCGCGCCGAGCGTGACGGCCGTCTCCCTCAACGGCAGGGACCTGGACCCGAGCGAGGTCTTCGACGGCTCGCGGATCACCCTGGAGGACCTGGCCGCCGACAACGAGCTCGTCGTCGACGCCCAGTGCGCCTACTCCCGCACCGGCGAGGGCCTGCACCGCTTCGTCGACCCGGAGGACGGCGAGGTCTACCTCTACACGCAGTACGAGCCGGCCGACTCCCGCCGGGTCTTCGCGAACTTCGAGCAGCCGGACCTCAAGGCCCCGTTCCGCTTCGAGGTGCGGGCGCCCGAGGAGTGGACGGTGTGGAGCAACGGGGCCGGTGAACGCGTCGACGGGATGTGGCGGTTCGCCGAGACGAAGCCGATCTCGACGTACATCACGTGTGTCGTGGCGGGCCCGTACCACTACGTGACCGATTCCTACGAGCGGGTCTTCGCGGACGGCACCCGCCTGGAGATCCCCCTGGGCGCGATGTGCCGCAAGGGCCTCGCCCCGTACTTCGACGCCGACGACGTCTTCCTGGTCACCAAGCAGGGCCTGGACTTCTTCCACGACCACTTCGACTACCCGTACCCGTTCGGGAAGTACGACCAGGCGTTCGTGCCCGAGTACAACCTCGGCGCGATGGAGAACCCGGGGATGGTGACCTTCCGGGAGGAGTACATCTTCCGCGGCAAGGTGACGCAGACGTCGTACGAGGGCCGGGCCAACGTCATCCTGCACGAGATGGCGCACATGTGGTTCGGCGACCTGGTCACCATGGTGTGGTGGGACGACCTGTGGCTGAAGGAGTCCTTCGCGGACTTCATGGGCACGTTCGGAGCCGTCGGCGCGACCCGCTTCAAGGACGCCTGGATCACCTTCGCCAACCGCCGCAAGGCGTGGGCGTACCGGGCCGACCAGCTGCCCTCCACGCACCCGATCACGGCGGACATCCGGGACCTGCAGGACGCGAAGCTGAACTTCGACGGCATCACGTACGCCAAGGGTGCCTCCGTCCTGAAGCAGCTCGTGGCGTACGTCGGCCAGGAGGCGTTCCTGGAGGGCGCGCGGCGCTACTTCAAGCGGCACGCGTACGGCAACACGCGCCTGGGTGACCTGCTGTCGGTGCTGGAGGAGACCAGCGGCCGGGACATGGGCGCCTGGGCGCGGTCCTGGCTGCAGACGGCGGGCGTGAACTCGCTGACCCCGCAGGTGCTGCTGGACGCCGAGGGCCGGGTGAGCGAGCTGGCGGTGCTGCAGGAGGCCGCCGAGTCGCACCCGGAGCTGCGCCCGCACCGGGTGGCGGTGGGCCTGTACCGGCGGGGTGCGGACGGGGCGTTGGAGCGGTACACGCGGGCCGAGGTGGACGTCGACGGTCCGCGGACGGTCGTGGCGGAGCTGGCGGGCGCGGAGGCGCCGGAGCTGGTGCTGGTCAACGACGACGACCTGACGTACTGCAAGACGCGGTTCGACGAGACGTCGCTGGCGACGCTGCGTGCCGCTCTCGGTGACATGACCGACCCGCTGGCCCGTGCCCTGTGCTGGTCGGCGCTGTGGAACATGACGCGGGACGCGCTGCTGCCGGCGCGGGACTTCGTGGACCTGGTGCTGCGGTTCGCGAACCGGGAGTCCGACATCGGTGTGCTGCAGATGCTGCACGCGTGGGCCGAGTCGGCGGTGACGCACTACGTGGCGCCGGACTGGCGGGAGCAGGGTGTCCGGCTGCTCACCCAGGGCGCCTCGGAGCAGCTGTACGCCGCCGAGGCGGGCAGCGAGCACCAGCTCGCGTGGGCCCGGTTCTTCGCGCGCGTGACCGATGAGCCGGGCTTCGAGCTGCTGACGTCTCTGCTGGACGGCACGGTGACCCTCCCGGGTCTCGCGGTCGACCAGGAGCTGCGCTGGGCGTTCCTGGACACCCTGGCGGCACACAACGTCGTCGGCGAGAAGGAGCTGTCCGCCGAACTGGCCCGGGACGACACGGCGTCCGGCAAGCGCCACCAGGTGCGCTGCCTCGCCGCGCGGCCGTCGGCGGCGGTGAAGGCGCAGGCGTGGGCGCAGGTCGTGGAGTCGGACGCGCTGTCCAACGCCCTGGTCGAGGCGACCATCGCGGGCTTCAGCCAGTCCTCGCAGCGGGAGCTGCTCGCGCCGTACGCCGAGAAGTACTTCGCGGCCATCGAGCGGGTGTGGGAGGAGCGGTCGATCCAGATCGGCATGGACGTGGTCCGGGGCCTGTTCCCCTCGCTCCAGCAGTCGCAGGCCACGCTGGATGCGACGGACGCGTGGCTGGCGGCCCATGAGGACGCGGCTCCGGCGCTGCGGCGGCTGGTGCTGGAGGCGCGGGACGATCTGGCGCGGGGGCTGCGGGGGCAGGCGTGCGACGCGGAGGCGTCAACCGCATAAGACCTTTGGCCAACGGTCAGGGCACTCCGTGACCGTTACGGAATTCAGGCAATAGCAGCCGTAACCCCTGGTCCAACCCGAACGGACCAGGGGTTTTGCCTGCCTAGTCGGCACCCGAACATCCGTCCTTTAGTGCCAGGTTGTCCGTATTTGTCGACGGGCATGTAACAGCGGTTAGCGAGCCGACCGGACGCGGGAACCTCCGGGTCATGAACCACAACACCCCGGTCCCCCCGCTCTCCCCCCGCCCGTTGCGCCACCTCTCCGAGGTACACCGCCGTGTCATGACGACCGCGCAGCTGAAGTCCCACGGCGTCCCGGCCGCCGAGACGAACGAGCAGTGCCGCCCCGGCGGCCCCTGGCAGCAGATCCTCCCCGGCGTCTTCCTGCTCCACCCCGGCCCGCCCACCAGCGAGGAGCGCCTGCACGCGGCGCTGATGTACTCGGCGCGGGAACGCTCGCCGGGTGTGCCGGCCCAGCCGAACGCCGGCGAGGGCCACTCCCCGCTCTACCCCGACGCGGTGATCACGGGCCTCGCGGCGCTGACCCTGCACGGCTTCTCCGCCACGCCGCCGCTGACCGCGCTGGACACCATCGACGTCCTGGTCCCCCGCATGCGCCGGCTGCGCTCCACGGGCTGCGTCCGCATCCTGCGCACCGCCGCGCTCCCCGCCCCGCAGCAGGTGACGGGCCTGCCGGTGGCGCCGGTGCCCCGCGCCCTGGCCGACGCGGTGGCCGAACTGACGGACGCGAGCGCCGTACGCCGGCTGCTGACCGAGGCCGTCCGCGGCGGCCACTGCGAACCGGCCTCGGTGGTACGGGAGTTGAACCAGGCGAAGCTGCTGAGCCGCCCGCACGTGGTGGACGCGGTGGACTCGCTGCTCGCCGAGGGCCGCGCGATCGCGGAGGACCGCCTCTACGAGATGGTCCACGTCTACGGCCTCCCCGACCCCGTCTGGAACGTCGACCTGCGGCTGCCCGGCGGCCCCCACCTCGGCGGCCTGGACGCCTACTGGCCGGAGCAGGCGGTGGCGGTGGAACTGGACACCCGGGCGCCCCGCCACGACGAGGACGCCCTGTGGTCCGAGTACGCCCGCAAGCGCGAGCACCTTGAGCGCCTGGGCATCACGGTCGTGTACATCACCCCGAAGAAGCTGCGGGACGCGATGGAGCAGCAGGCGGCGGTGGTCCGTACGGCGTTGATGGCGGCGGCGGACCGCGATCCGGCGGCGTATGTCGTGGTGCTGCCCCGGTAGTGACGGACCGGGATGCGCAGCATCAGGAGGGGAGAGGAGGGGCCGCGGGTTCGGTTGACGCCCGGCGGCCCCTCCTCGTGTCGTCGGCCGGGACAGGGCCTGGGTTGGGCCGGATGAGATTCCGAGGCGTGTTCGTCGGCTACCTGGCCTACAGCGCGGTGGGGATGGCGGCCCTCGCCGCGAACGGACGGTTCCGCCTGCCGTGGCGGCGCACGCCCCTCACAGCGGCTACGGCAGTGCCGGACGAGCCGACCCCGCGTGCAGACGGTCGATGAGGGCGGCGTAGGAGGCGATCACGCGGGGCCGCCGGATTCACACCGGGCGGCCCCTCCTCGTGTCGTCCACGGGACCGCGTCATGCGGCCGGCCAGTCGATGGCAACGGCCGACGGGACACCGCGGTACGTGCGAAGCGGGTCCGCAGCCGACGCCACGCGGTCTGCCCCTGCCGGGGCTCGTCCGGTACGACCGGTGCGTCCGGCAGCGCCGACAGGGCACCGGCCCTGGTCTGCCAGTCGTCGAACACGCCGCGGAACATCTGGTGTTGGTCCTGGAGCGGCACCGAGCGCCTCACTGCGGCCACGACGGCCTCCTTCACCTCTACGTACATCCACGCTCTCGTCGATGCTGCGAAGGTAGCGAGCAATGGCTCGCTGCTACCGTCCAATGGCATGCGGGAATCACAGACCAATCCGGTGGGCGATCTTCTGCTGCACCTGGGCCGGCCCGGCGACGGGCCGCTGCACGAGCGGGTGAAGCGGGCGCTGCGCGCGGCGATCAGGGACGGGCGGATCGAGGTCGGCACCGCCCTGCCGCCGAGCCGCCGGCTCGCCACCGACCTGGGCTGTTCACGCTGGGCGGTGACGGAGGCGTACAGCCAGCTCGTCGCCGAGGGGTATCTGGAGGCGCGGACCGGCTCGGCCACGCGGGTGCGCTGGGCCAACGCCCCGGAAGCCGCCGCCGGGTCCCGCGTACCGCGCCACGCCTCCGAGGCCCGCTTCGACCTCGGGCCGGGCCTGCCGGACCTGCGTGCGTTTCCGCGCCGCCGGTGGGCCGAGGCCGTACGGGCGCAGGTGACGACCACGGCGTTCACGGAGTTCGGATACCCGCCGGCCGGCGGTCACCCCCGGCTCAGGCGGACGCTCGTCGCATACCTGGCCCGCTCCCGCGGCGTCACCGCGACCCCGGACGATGTGACGGTGTGCACGAGCGTGACCGACGGGATACGGCGCGTCTGCCACGGCCTGCGCGCCGAGGGCATCACCGCGGTCGGCTGCGAGGAACCGGGCTGGACCCGGCTGCGGGACGTGATCCGGGCCGCGGGCGTGGACCCGGTGCCCGTGCGCACGGACGACGGCGGCCTGCGCGTCGACGACCTCGCCGGGCTCACCGGCCTACGGGCCGTACTGGCCTCCCCGGCGCACCAGTTCCCGCTGGGCACCGTCCTCGCCCCCGAGCGGCGCGCCGCCCTGCTGCGGTGGGCGCGCCAGGTGGACGGCGTCGTCCTGGAGGACGACTACGACGCGGAGTTCCGCTACGACCGCCGTCCGGTCGCGGCCCTGCAGGGCATGGACCCGTCCCGCGTCGTCCTGTTCAAGTCGCTCAGCAAGATGCTGTCCCCCGCGCTCGGCATCGGCTGGATCGTGGCCCCGCCCCGCTGGACCCGGCACCTGCACCAGTCGGACCAGACGGCGACGCAGCCCCCGACCCTCGACCAGCTGGCTTTCGCCACCCTCCTGGAGTCGGGCGCGTACGACCGCCATCTGCGCGCCTGCCGGAAGCGGTACCGCGACCGCCGCGACGCGCTCGTGCGGGCCCTCGCCGACGGGTTGCCCGGCGTACCGGTCTCCGGCATCGCGGCCGGCCTCCACCTCATCCTCCGGCTGCCCGACGACGTGGACTGCGCTGCGGTCGTCAGGGCGGCGGCCGCCCGGTCGTTGCGCATCGCCGACCTCGCGGCCTATCACGCCACCGAGGACCACGCCGATCACGGCCTGGTCCTCGGGTACGGGAATCTCGCGGACGGGGCGGTGGGGGATGCCGTACGGCGTCTTCGTGAGGCGATCGAAGAGGTGGGGTGAGGCTGTTCAGCCGCCCCTCGACTCGACGGCGCCGCCGTGGCCTCAGTCGTCGAACTCCGGGATCAGCCCCCGACCAGCCGGATACTGCGCAGCACGCTCTCGTGGGGCAGCGCCCCGACCTGCTGGAAGCACATCCGCCGGTCGATGCCGAGGTCGGCGTAGGCACGCAGCTTCTTGCGGATGACCATCTGGGCCGGGCTCGGCCCACCCGCCGCTGCCGCCTACCGGCGCAGGAATTCCCCTGTGAGGCCACCGCCGTCCGGGTCGGCCATGAGGGCCTCCGCCTTCGTCACCCACCTCTGCCAGAGCTGACCGTCACAGCGGCTCCGGCAACGTCCGCCGAGCCACCCCCGCGTGCACGCGGTCGATCAGGGCGGCGTACGACGCGATCATCCGCGTACGGCTGAACCGCTCACGGCTCGCCGAGAGGGCCGGTGTGAAGGCGGGGCGGGCTGCGACGGCCGAGGTCCAGGCCAGGGCGATGGCGTCGGGGTCGGGCGGGGTGATCATCCCGTGTCCCGCCACGATCGACGTGCTGTCGCCGACCTCGGTGGCCACCGGCACGGCGCCGCACATCATGCCCTCGATGAGGCACAGGGGGGCCGCCTCACCCCAGGACGAGGTCAGCGCCACGACATCAGCGGCGGCGTAGACGTACTCCATGTCGCGCCGCACACCCAGGAGGCGCAGCCGTTCGGTGAGCCGTCCCCCGTCCCCGAACGCGGCCTCGATGTCGGCGCCGAGTCCGGGATTGACCGGCGTCATGCCCGCCCCGCACATCAGGACGTGCCCGCGCGGCTCGCGGCGGAGCCAGGCGTGGGCCGCCCGCAGGAACAGCGGGACGTTCTTCATCCCGTCGTAGCGTGCCGCGAAGACGATCACCGGTGCCGTGTCCGGGATGCCGAGCTCCGCCCTCAGGGCGAGCCTGCGGGCGGGGTCGGGGCGGAAGCGGAGCAGGTCCACGCCGTTCGGTATGACGTGGAGCAGGTCGGACGGGATGCCCGCCGCCTCGTACGCGGCCCGCGTCGACTCGGCGCAGCAGACGCAGGCCACCACGGTGCCGTCGGCGATGGCGGCCTTGAGCTCGTCCAGCGCGGGGCCCTGGTTCTGCGGGTCGGAGCGGTGCAGCGAGACCAGGACCGGGCGGCGGGGCAGGCCCGCCTGGTTGAGCAAGGCGAGGGGCTGCTCCTTGAGGGAGAGGATGACATCGGCCCCGGCCATGGCCCGCGCGGTTTCGGCCAGCTCCGGCCCGCTGAACCCGGCCGGAATCCGGCCCCTGCCCTGGACTCGGCCCAGCGATGTGACGCCCGCCCCGGCCGCGGTCAGCGACCCGTAGCAGGCGTCGTCCTCCATCCGCTGGCGGGTGGCCTCCCGGTACACCTCGCCGTGAATGCTCAGCACCCGATGGCGCTGGCCGCCCTCCATGAGCCCCAGCACCACATCGCTGTGAACGATCCGGGCCCCGCCCGAGAAGAAACCGTCGTAGACCGACAGCACACGCAGTCCATGTTCCGCGCGCACACGATCACCCGCCTTGCACACATATCAAGCCATCCCCCGTGAAGTGCGGGTTAGCCGATATGAGGCGGTACGGACATTACGGGCGCATGAACAGGGTGCTTCGTATCCGAGTCGGCTCGATTGCCTCGCCCGTTCCGCAGTACTCGGCCTCGACGACCGCCGCCGTGTTCCCCGACCAGTCGCCGTTGAAGTTGAGGGCGAGGTTGTGGCGGCCGTCCCTCGTCGTGACCGCCTCGGATATGGAGCCGTGGATGCCGCCGCCATGGCCCCAGACCGTGACACCACAGGACAGCTCGGTGCTCATCAGGCCGAGACCGTAGCCGGCTGCCTCGCCGACGGGGACCGTCGTGGTCATCTCGGCCAGCTGCTCACGCGGGAGGAGGCGCCCGCGCAGAAGGGCCGAGTAGAAGCGGTTGAGGTCGGTCGAGTTGGAGATCATCTCGCCGGCCGAGTAGGCGATGGACGGGTTGATCTTCGTGACGTCGTACGTCGGCCCCGTCGCCGTCTCCGCCAGCTTGGAGTAGGCGCGGCTGCTGGGCTGCGGCACGGTCACGCGGGTGCCGGGGACGGACGTGGCCGTCAGGTGCAGCGGCTCGATGATCCGCTCGCGGATCGCGTCGCCGTACGGCCGCCCCGTGGCCTTCTCGATCACCATCCCGGCCAGCACGTAGTTGGTGTTGGAGTAGTTCCAGGACGTCCCCGGCTCGAAGTCCGGCTTGTGGGTCATGGCCAGCTCGACCAGTTCCCTCGGCTTCTTGGTGTCGTAGCGGTGCTCGAAGAAGCCGTCCTTGAGGAAGTACGTGCGACCGAAGTCCTCGTCCGCCGTGTAGTTGAAGATGCCGCTGGTGTGGTTGAGCAGCTGGCGGAGGGTGACGCGGCCGCCGTCGTGGCCGTTGCCCCGCACCACCCCCGGCAGCCACTTCTCCACCGTGTCGTCCAGCGACAGCCTGCCCTCCGCCTCCAGCTGGAGCAGCACCGTGGCGACGAACGTCTTGGTGATGCTGCCGACCCGGTAGCGGTCGTCCGCCGAACGCGCCTTCCCGGTCGCGATGTTGCCGACGCCCGCCGTCGCCGACCACACGCCACGCCCGTCCCTCGCCGTCGCCGTCACGCCGGGGACGCCGTCCCCGACCGCGGCCTCGATGGCCTTGCGGGTCACCTCGTGGTCGGTTTGGCCGGGCGCCGCCACCGCGGGGGCCGCGAGGGCGACGGACAGTGCCGCCGCCGTCACCGCCACAAGGGCCGCGCGGGTGGTACGTACGCTCATGTCTCTCCCCCTTCCGCCCGCTCACGCCGAGCGGGATCGAGGGGAGAGACCCGGGGTGCGGGTGCGAAGGTTGAGCACCTGCGAGGTGGTTGAGCCTGTTTCAGCCAGGTCCAGCCGGGCCACACCAACTCCCTGTCCACGCAAGGGACTTCACAGGCCTGGGTACCTCTCCCCCGGCCCCGTCACTTCGCCCGGAGACTCGGTGTGGCTCCGGGGACACAGTGGAGGAGGGGAGCCGCGGCGCGGAGCCCGCACACGCGCGCTCCGCGCCGCATCCGCCGCCGTGCCGAGGAACGGCCGTGCCGCCCACCCCGCCCCCGGACCGCGTCAGCCCTTCTTCAGCACCAGCTCCGTGTTCCGGTCCTTGCGCTCGCCCGCCAGCGTCGAGCGCGCGCCGGGCGCGTTGAGCGACAGTTCGCGGTAGAGGGCGGCCAGGCCGGCCTGGGAGAGGTCCGTGAAGCTGGTGCGGTGCGGGGCCGAGGACTCGATCAGGGTGGTGAACAGGGAGATCGTGCCGTCCTTGTTGTCCACCACCTCGATGATCCGGGCGAGTTGCGGGAAGTCGACGTGGGAGGCGGTGGAGATCTCCCAGAAGGAGCGGCCGCCGGAGCCGGAGTGCGGCGTGATGACGTTCTTGTGGATGTGGCCGTTCACCCAGGCGAGGACGTTGCGATGGCTGCCGAGCAGCTTGAGCAGCTCCGCGCCGCCCACACGCCGCTCGTTCGGGCGGGCCGGGTCGCGGCGGAGGTTGTCCATCGTCTCGCTGGTGTGATGGCTGAAGATGATCGCGTACGAGTCCTTGTTGTCGCGCAGCGTCCGGTCCAGCCACTTGAACTGGGCCGCCCCGATGGACCCTTCGTAGTGGCCGCCCGGGTCGGTGGTGTCGAGGCTGATGCCGATGACGTCGTCGGCGATCCGGAAGCTGTAGTACTGGGTGCCCGCCTCCAGGTTGGCCGTCGAGTAGCCGTGGCCGACCGGGCCGTGACCCCGGTGGGCGGGGTTCAGGTGGGCCCGCACGTACTCCTTGGGCGTGAACGGGGCTCGGCTCTCGTCCGGCGTGACCGAGCGCATCGAGCGGGCGTGGGCCTTGAGGAAGTCCTTGAAGACGGTGCCCCTCGGGTCCTTGTCCTGCTTGAGGGAGTCCTGGAGCTTCTTGGCGTCCTGCGCGGACACGTTCATCAGCTTCTTGCCGCCGACGGCGAGGTCGGTGAGGTAGGAGTCGCTGTGCGAGGCGTAGGTGCCCAGCGGCATCGCGTCGTGGTTGCCGACCGTCGAGTACCAGGGGATGTTCAGGCCGGGGCTGCGCAGCTCGCGGATCGCGGCGTCCAGGAAGCCCTCGATGTGCGGGAAGCCGAGCTGCTTGTCGGCGTCGCGGATGGCGTCGTCGGCCTGCCAGTACAGCTTGAGGCCGCTGTTCTGGACGCCCTCGTAGCGGCGCGGGTCACCGGTGTTCGGGGTGACCCGGCCGCCGCTCATCACCGTCAGGAACCACTCCAGCTCGGACTTGCAGTTGTTGTCCGTGTTGTCGCCGGTGGTCATGGCGAAGTGGAACGGGGCGCCGGTGACGGGGCCGCCGCGCAGCGCGTTGAGCCGCTCGACGAGCGCCACCGCGCCGGGCACGGTCAGCGCCTCCTGCGGCCGCCAGGCGTGCACGTCCGTCGAGCGCAGGTACTCCAGGCGGAGCGGGTGCTGGGCGTCGATCAGGTGCAGATCGGTGAGCTGGACGAAGGCGGCGAGCGCCGTGCGCCGGCTCTCGCGGCCCGACTTGGCCGCGGCCAGGTTCTCGCGGACGACCCGCTTCCAGCCGGGACCGTCGCCGAGGCGGCGGTAGCCGGAGGTGCCGCGCGGGGTGGCGACGCCGGCGAGCGTGGTGCCCCGGGTGTACGGCGCGAAGGCGGCCGGCACCTTGCGGGAGGCGCCGACCGGGGCCTCGGCGGCGGCGTCGCCCGTGCCGGTGCTCGCCGTACCCGCGGTGTCCGTGGTCGTGGCGGCCTGGCTGTCGGTGGGCCGCAGGGCGTAGCCGACGCCCGCGGAGAGGGTCACCGCTCCGGTGGCGGCGAGCAGGGTACGGCGGTGAACCCCCAGCGCGGAGCTGGCGACAGAGCGTATGCGCGACATGCGCGATCTCCCCGAGTGCGAACGCGTCGGCAGTGGTCGCGGGTGGTCGCTGACGCGAACGTCCCGCTCACTGTGGATCGTTGGCACCGGGGATGACCTGTGCATGAACATGGCGGCAACGCGCAGCGCCGATCACCGTACGTGGATCTTCGCCCACCTTCCGCGTTCACGGCCGCTCCTCGAACGGCCGGAACGCGGTCACTCCCTGTTCATCTTTCGGGGTACTGAAGCTATTTCCCGGGCTGTTTCCCGGCACGGTGGATCCGCCCCGCGGCGGGCCGCTCGCGCCACAGCGACAGACCCTTGTCGACCATGGAGACGCGGGTCAGCTCCGCCACCTCGTCCATCGGATGCCAGGCCGCCATGTCGGTGGAGCCGTTCGCCTCGTAGCGCAGGTCGCCCCCGACGATCCGGGCCTCGTAGACGAGCCGTACGCCGTGATGGTCGACGCTCCGGCCGAAGCGGCGCGGGAAGGTGCGGTGGGAGGAGTCGATCCCGAGCAGGCCGGCGGGTTCGACGACATAGCCGGTCTCCTCCTCCACCTCCCGCACGACCGTGTCGTAGGGATCCTCGCCGTGCTCCATGCCGCCGCCCGGCAGCACCCACTCGAAGCCGCCGCCGGGCGCCGGGGACCGGGCGAGGAGGAGCTGTCCGTCACGAACGCATATGGCGTAGGCCGCCACCCTCAGCTTCTTGCGCACATACGGACATTAGCGTCCAGGCGTTGTGTCCCGTATGCCGCTCATCTCCCCAAAGTCCCTAGGGGGTTTTCCCCATCCGTCCATTTCGATTCGGTCAACTCTTCCCAAACATCCTTCCCTTGCATAAAGCTGTGCGGTCGTCCGGTGTCGCATACCGGACGCCTCTTGCTCCTTTACCTACAAGGGATGCCGATGACCCTCACCCCCCAGCGCGATCCGAAGCCGGGCCCGAGACGCGCGGCCCTCATAGCCGTGGCCGCCGGTCTCGTCGCCGCGCTCTCCGCGGCCGGGCCGATACCCATGGCCGTCGCCGCGGACTCCGCGCCCGCCGCTTCGGAACCGAGCGTCAAGTCCGCGCACGACAAGCTCGGTTCGAACGACGCCGACCTGCTCGCCGAGGCCAAGGCCGACGGCGACAAGAACATCACGATGATGGTCGCGACCGCGCCCGGCCAGACCGAGAAGGTCGCCGAGCAGCTGGACGCGGTCGGCTCCGTGGGCCGCACCTACGACAAGCTCGGCTACGTCCGGGCCACCGTGCCCACCGGCAAGGCCGACAAGGCCATCTCGGCCGCCACGAAGCTCTCCTCGGTGCACGGCATCGACCTGCGCGAGGAGATACCGCTGGACGACCCCGCCGTCGACACCAAGAAGTCGACGGCCGCCGCGACCTCGTACACCGGGCCGAGCAAGAAGACCCCGGCGGAGAACCCGTACAACCCGTCCTTCGAGACGGGCGCCGTCGACTTCGTCGAGGACCACCCGAAGGCGGACGGCCGCGGCATCACCATCGGCATCCTCGACTCCGGCGTCGACCTCGGCCACCCGGCGCTGCAGAAGACGACCACCGGCGAGCGCAAGATCGTCGACTGGGTCACCGCCACCGACCCGCTCCTCGACAGCGACCGCACCTGGCGCCCGATGGTGACCTCGGTCTCCGGCCCCACCTTCACCTACGGCGGCAAGACCTGGACGGCGCCCGCGGGCTCCTACCAGGTGAGCACGTTCCTGGAGTCGTACACCACGGGGGGCGACGCGGCGGGCGACGCCAACCGCGACGGCGACAAGACCGACTCCTGGGGCGTCCTGTACGACGCCGCGAACGGCACGGTCCGGGTCGACCTCAACAACAACAACGACTTCGGTGACGACGCCCCGATGAAGCCGTACAAGGACGGCTACCAGATCGGGTACTTCGGCACCGACAACCCGGCCACCGACGTCGCCGAGCGGCAGCCGTTCGTCGTGGAGATCCGCAAGGACGTCCCGATGGACCCGCTGGGCGGGGACTGGGTCGGCCAGAAGCGCGACTTCGTCAACATCGGCGTCATCGAGTCCGAGCACGGCTCGCACGTCGCCGGCATCACCGCCGCGAACGGCCTGTTCGGCGGCGAGATGAACGGCGCGGCGCCGGGCGCGAAGCTCGTCTCCTCTCGTGCCTGCACCTGGACCGGCGGCTGCACCAACGTCGCGCTCACCGAGGGCATGATCGACCTCGTCGTCAACCGCGGCGTCGACATCGTCAACATGTCCATCGGCGGTCTCCCGGCGCTGAACGACGGCAACAACGCCCGTGCCGAGCTGTACACGCGGCTCATCGACACCTACGGCGTCCAGCTCGTCATCTCGGCCGGCAACTCCGGCCCCGGCGCCAACACCATCGGCGACCCGTCCCTGGCCGCCAAGGTCATCTCGGTCGGCGCGACCATCTCCAAGGAGACCTGGGCCGCCAACTACGGCTCGGTCGTCTCCAAGCCGTACGCGATGATGCCGTTCTCCTCGCGCGGCCCGCGTGAGGACGGCGGCTTCACGCCGACCCTGGTCGCCCCGGGTGCCTCGATCAACACCATCCAGACCTGGCTGCCGGGCGCCCCGGTGGCCGAGTCGGGCTACACGCTGCCGGCCGGCTACGGCATGCTCCAGGGCACCTCGATGGCGTCCCCGCAGGCGGCGGGCGCGTCCGCGCTGCTGCTGAGCGCCGCCAAGCAGAAGGGCATCGCCCTCACCCCGGCGAAGCTGCGCACCGCGCTGACCTCGACCGCCGACCACATCAAGGGTGTTCAGGCGTACGAGGAGGGTGCCGGCCTCATCAACATCGAGGACGCCTGGGACTCGATCCGCGACGGCGCCACCGCCCACGAGTACACGGTCAAGGCGCCGGTCGACACCGCGATCGACCAGTTCCTGAAGACCCCGGGCTTCGGCACCGGCGTCTACGACCGCGAGGGCGGCCTCAAGGCCGGCCAGAAGAAGACGTACGACGTCACCATCACGCGTACGTCCGGCGCGGACAAGGCGATCCGGCACGAGCTGCACCTGGAGAACAACGCCGGGGACACCTTCCGGATCGTCGGCTCGGACGAGATCAGCCTCGGCCTGAACAAGCCGGTCACCGTCCAGGTCGCCGCGAAGCCGTCCTCGGCCGGCATCAAGAGCGCGATCCTGGAGGTCGACGACCCGCGCACCGAGGGCATCGACAAGCAGGTCCTCAACACGGTCGTGGTCTCGGCGCCGCTGAAGTACACCTACTCCGCGTCCGGTTCGGTGCAGCGCAACAGCACCAAGCACTACTTCGTGACCGTCCCCGAGGGCGCGAAGTCCCTTGAGGTCGCGATCGGCGGGCTGAAGGACAAGAGCCAGACCCGGTTCATCGCCATCCACCCGTACGGCGTCCCGTCCGACCCGACCGGCACCCCGAACTGCTACAACAACTACCTCGGCGGCAACGGCTGCAAGCCGGACGTGCGTTCCTACGCCGACCCGCAGCCCGGCGTCTGGGAGATCGAGGTCGAGTCGCGCCGTACGTCGCCGCTGCTCGACAACCCGTACACGCTGGACGTCACCGTCCTCGGCGCGGCCTTCGACCCGGAGACCGTGACCGTGCCCGAGGCCAAGGTCGGCACCCCGGCCGCCGCCTCCTGGAAGGTGACCAACAACTACGCCGCGATCGACGGCAAGCTGGCCGGCGGCCCGCTGGGCTCCTCGAAGACGGCGCGTCCGACCATCGCCGAGGGCGCCACGCAGACCACCACGGTCGAGGTGCCCGCGGGCGCCACGTCGCTCGACGTCACCATCGGCAACGTCTCCGACGCCGCCGCCGACCTCGACCTGGTCGTCAAGAACGCGGCCGGCACCGAGGTCGGCAGCTCCGCCGACGGTGACTCGGAGGAGTCGGTCTCGGTCGCGAACCCGGCCGCCGGGACGTACACGATCGACGTCATCGGCTACGCGGTGCCGGCCGGCTCGACGGCGTACGACTACCTGGACGTGTTCTTCTCCGCCGCCCTCGGCACCGTCACGGTGGACGAGTCGCCGGTGAAGCTGGGCACGGGTGAGTCGGCCACGGTGGCCGGCAGCGTCACCGCGCAGGCGGCCGCTCCCGAGGGCCGTGAGTTCTTCGGCCAGGTCCGGCTGGTGAACGCGCGCGGCACCGTCGCGGGCCTGGGCAGCGTGAAGATCGAGAAGGTCACGCCGTAGTCCTTGGTACGGCAGTGGGGGCGGGCGTCCGTGTGGGCGCCCGCCCTCTTTTTCATCCCTCGCAGGTCAGGTCGCGCGACCTGGGCAGCGAGGCAGTGATCCAGGCCCGTTCGAGGGCGATGTCCTGCTCGCCGACCGCCCAGAAGTCGGGCTGGCGGGCGCCCTGCCGGATGCCGATCAGCACGTGGTCGCCCTTGCGGACACCCGGGACGAGGTTCTCGTCGACCACGAAGGTCAGCTTCTCGTCGCCCTCCTCCGGCTTGTAGTAGCGCGTCATGTGCAGGGTCACGCGCAGGGACGTGGTCCCGGGGAGCCGTTCCACCTCGGTGGCGGTGCCCTCGGCGACCAGGCGGGAGCAGGCGAGGTAGCCGGGGCTGCCGAAGGCGACACCGCCCGACTCCAGCGAGGGGGCCGACTTGTCCGCGGTGCTCGCGCCGGCGTCGTCGGCGGCGCCCCCGTTGCGCGTCAGCAGCCAGCCCATGCCGACCAGCACCGACCCGGCGGCGGCCACGGCGAGGGAGCCGAGGGCGACGGAGAAGAGGCGGCGCCGGGCGCGGGAGGGCCGCCGTACGGGAGCGGGGCGGGGCGCCGGCTCGGGCCGCGGAGCCGGTGCCGGCGGCTCGGCGAGCGTGTGCCCGATGATCCCGAGCTGCTCCCGCAGCAGCGCCACGTCGGCGACGGCGGAGCGGTGCTCGGCCATGAAGGCGGCGTCCGCGCGGGCCTCGTCGGTGAGCGGCTCGTCGAAGATCGCGGCCATCAGCGCGTCGGCGCCGGAGCGGCCGTCGCGTCCGTCGCGTCCGTCGCGTCCGTCGCGTCCGTCGCGATCCTTACGGCTTTCGTTCTCGGCGGTCACGTCACACCACCTCGTCCTCGTGCAGGCGGGCGCGCAGGGCCCGTACCGCCGTGTGCAGCCTGCTCTTGACCGTGCCCTCCGGGATGCCGAGCTCCTCGGCGATCCCGCGCACCGACAGATCGGCGAAGAAGCGCAGGACGAGGACCTGACGCTGGGCGTCGGGCAGGTCGTCCAGGCCCTGGGCGACGGCGAGGGAGAGCAGGCTGGTGTCCTCGCCGGAGGGGTGGGCGGCGGGCTGGCGCAGGGCCGCGAGCCGCTCCCCGAGCCGTTCCTGGCGCTTCTTGGCCCGGTGCCAGTCCATGGCGAGGTTGGAGGCGACGACCGCCGCCCACGCCGACACGTCCCGGGGCGCCTCACGCCCGCTCGCGGCCCGCTCCAGCAGTCGCAGGCGGACCTGCTGTACCCCGTCCAGCAGGTCCGCCTGCGGCACCCCGCCCAGCGCGAGCACCGCCCGCACCCGACGCTCCTGGGCCGCGTCCAGCGGATCGTCCAGTACGTCCTGGACGGCGCCGCCCCCCTGGCCGCGGCGTGCCTTTCTGCGCAGCACAGCCACCCCTCCCCTCGCCGTGTTGTGCCTATGACGCCGGGGTGGGCCAAAACGTTCGGCTCCGTTCGGCGGGATTTTCCGCCGCGGCGCAGCGGTATGGATCGAGGTGTGGACAGGGGTGTGCGTGGGGGTGTTCGTGGGGGTGTGCGCCGAGGTGTACGTCACATCGCCGCGTAGCCCGGTGACGGGCGGGCAGGCGAGCTTGCGGCGCGGGGCCGCCGCAGGGCGAATTTCTCCAGCTCAGCCGGGGTGGGAGCCGCAGAAGCGGAGCCTGGCCCGGGTCGGTCGCGTCCCAATGGTTGAGCTGTCCGGTCAAACGATTGGACAGGCGGACCAAGGCTGACCGCATGATGGAAACACCTCGGCCATGCAGCAGTCACACACAATCCACGCAAGCCACGTAGAAGGAGTCGCCGTGAGGGTCGGAATCGTCGGAGCCACCGGTCAGGTCGGCACGGTCATGCGCAGGATCCTCAAGGAGCGCGACTTCCCGGTCACCGAGCTGCGCCTGTTCGCCTCGGCCCGCTCGGCGGGGTCGGTCCTGGACGGCGTGACCGTGGAGGACGCGACGACGGCCGACTACTCCGGCCTGGACATCGTGCTGTTCTCGGCGGGCGGCTCCACCTCGAAGGCCCTGGCGCCGAAGGTCGCCTCGCAGGGCGCCGTGGTGATCGACAACTCCTCGGCCTGGCGCCGTGACCCCGAGGTCCCGCTGGTTGTCTCCGAGGTCAACCCGCACGCGATCGCCGACCGCCCCAAGGGCATCATCGCCAACCCGAACTGCACGACGATGGCCGCGATGCCGGTGCTGAAGCCGCTGCACGCCGAGGCCGGTCTGGAGGCGCTGGTCGTCGCCACCTACCAGGCCGTCTCCGGCTCCGGTCTGGCCGGCGTCGACGAGCTGTTCGAGCAGGTCAAGAAGGTCGGCGACGACGCGCCCAAGCTGACCCACGACGGCTCGGCCGCGGAGTTCCCGGCCCCGAACAAGTACGTCGCGCCGATCGCGTACAACGTCCTGCCGATGGCCGGCTCCATCGTGGACGACGGTCTGAACGAGACCGACGAGGAGCAGAAGCTCCGCCACGAGTCCCGCAAGATCCTGGAGATCCCCGGCCTGAAGGTCTCCGGCACCTGTGTGCGCGTCCCGGTCTTCTCCGGCCATTCCCTCCAGGTCAACGCCCGCTTCGCCCGCCCGATCAGCGTGGAGCGCGCCAAGGAACTGCTGGCCGGCGCCCCCGGCGTGGCCCTCACCGACGTCCCGACCCCGCTCCAGGCGGCCGGCCAGGACCCGTCGTACGTCGGCCGCATCCGCCAGGACGAGACGGTCGAGCACGGCCTCGCGCTCTTCCTCTCCAACGACAACCTCCGCAAGGGTGCCGCGCTGAACGCGGTGCAGATCGCGGAGCTGGTGGCGGCCGAGCTGAAGGGCTGAGGCCCGCGCGACCGACAGAAGGGGCGGGGCACCGGAGAGGTGCCCCGCCCCTTCCGCGTGCTGACCGACGGTTCAGGTACAGGGCTTTCCCTACGGCCGTGTCGTGGGGCCCCCTGGACGTCGCCTCACGCGCAGGTCCCGTGGAAGGATGGCGCAACCCACACATATCGAGGAGATGACCGCGTGCCTGGCACAAACCTGACTCGCGAAGAGGCGCAGCAGCGGGCGAAGCTGCTCACCGTTGACTCGTACGAGATCGATCTCGACCTCTCCGGCGCGCAGGAGGGCGGCACCTACCGGTCCGTGACCACGGTGCGCTTCGACGTCGCCGAGAACGGCGCCGACTCCTTCATCGACCTCGTTGCCCCGACCGTGCACGAGGTGACGCTCAACGGCGACCCGCTCGACCCGGACCAGGTCTTCGAGGACTCCCGGATCGCGCTCCCCGGCCTCCTGGAGGGGCCCAACGTCCTGCGTGTGGTCGCCGACTGCGCGTACACCAACACCGGCGAGGGCCTGCACCGCTTCGTCGACCCGGTCGACCAGCAGGCGTACCTGTACACCCAGTTCGAGGTGCCGGACGCCCGTCGCGTCTTCGCGTCCTTCGAGCAGCCCGACCTGAAGGCGACCTTCCAGTTCACCGTGAAGGCCCCGGAGGGCTGGACGGTCATCTCCAACTCGCCCACCCCGGAGCCCAAGGACAACGTCTGGTCCTTCGAGCCGACGCCGCGCATCTCGACGTACATCACGGCCCTCATCGTCGGCCCGTACCACTCCGTGCACAGCGTCTACGAGAAGGACGGCCAGTCCGTCCCGCTCGGCGTCTACTGCCGCCCGTCGCTCGCCGAGTACCTCGACTCGGACGCGATCTTCGAGGTGACCCGGCAGGGCTTCGACTGGTTCCAGGAGAAGTTCGACTACCCGTACCCGTTCAAGAAGTACGACCAGCTGTTCGTGCCGGAGTTCAACGCGGGCGCGATGGAGAACGCGGGCGCGGTGACCATCCGCGATCAGTACGTCTTCCGGTCCAAGGTGACGGGCGCGGCGTACGAGGGCCGCGCGGAGACGATCCTGCACGAGCTGGCCCACATGTGGTTCGGCGACCTGGTCACCATGGAGTGGTGGAACGACCTGTGGCTGAACGAGTCGTTCGCCACGTACACGTCCATCGCCTGCCAGGCGCACGCCCCCGAGTCGCGCTGGCCGCAGGCGTGGACCACCTTCGCCAACCAGATGAAGACGTGGGCGTACCGCCAGGACCAGCTGCCGTCGACGCACCCGATCATGGCCGAGATCCGCGACCTGGACGACGTGCTCGTCAACTTCGACGGCATCACCTACGCCAAGGGCGCCTCGGTCCTCAAGCAGCTCGTGGCGTACGTCGGCCAGGACGCGTTCTTCAAGGGCGTCCAGGCGTACTTCAAGCGGCACGCGTTCGGCAACACGCGCCTGTCCGACCTGCTGGGCGCCCTGGAGGAGACCTCCGGCCGTGACCTGAAGACCTGGTCGAAGCAGTGGCTGGAGACCGCGGGCATCAACATCCTGCGCCCCGAGATCGAGACGGACGCGAGTGGCGTGATCACGTCCTTCGCGATCCGCCAGGAGGCCCCGGCGCTGCCGGCCGGCGCCAAGGGCGAGCCGACGCTGCGCCCGCACCGCGTGGCGGTGGGCCTGTACAACCTGGACGCCACCTCGGGCAAGCTGGTGCGCGCCGAGCGGATCGAGCTGGACGTGGACGGCGAACTGACGGCCGTACCGCAGCTGTCGGGCCAGCCCCGTCCGGATGTGATCCTGCTCAACGACGACGACCTGTCGTACGCGAAGGTCCGCCTGGACGAGGCGTCGCTCGCGTTCGTGACGCGCCACCTCGGCGACTTCGAGGCCTCGCTCCCGCGGGCCCTGTCCTGGGCGTCCTCCTGGGACATGGCGCGCGACGCCGAGCTCGCCACCCGCGACTACCTCTCCCTGGTCCTGTCGGGCATCGGCAAGGAGTCCGACATCGGCGTGGTGCAGTCGCTGCAGCGCCAGGTGAAGCTGGCGATCGAGCTGTACGCCGCCCCGGCGGCCCGCGAGGCCCTGCTGACCCGCTGGACGGACGCCACGCTGGCCCACCTGCGCGCGGCGGAGGCGGGCAGCGACCACCAGCTGGCGTGGGCGCGGGCGTTCGCGGCGACGGCCCGCACACCGGAGCAGCTGGACCTGCTGGAGGGCCTGCTGGACGGCTCCCAGGCGATCGAGGGCCTGGTCGTCGACACGGAGCTGCGCTGGGCGTTCGTGCAGCGCCTGGCGGCGGTGGGCCGCTTCGACGAGACGGAGATCGCGGGCGAGTACGAGCGGGACAGGACGGCGGCCGGTGAGCGCCACGCCGCCACGGCCCGCGCCGCCCGCCCGACCCCCGAGGCCAAGGCCGAGGCCTGGGCCTCGGTCATCGACTCCGACAAGCTCCCGAACGCCGTCCAGGAAGCGGTGATCGCGGGCTTCGTCCAGACCGACCAGCGCGAACTCCTCGCCCCCTACACGGACAAGTTCTTCGAGGTCGTCAAGGACATCTGGGACTCCCGCTCCCACGAGATCGCCCAGCAGATCGCGATCGGCCTGTACCCGGCGATCCAGGTCTCCGAGGAGACGCTGCGCAAGACGGACGCCTGGCTGTCGTCGGCGGAACCGAACGCGGCCCTGCGACGCCTGGTCTCGGAGTCCCGGGCGGGAGTTGAGCGGGCGCTGAAGGCGCAGGCTGCGGACGCCGCGGCTGCGGAATAGTCGGTTGTACGTCGCAGGGGATGTCCGGCACGCCATGCCGGACATCCCCTGCGACGTCTTAAAGATCGCCTCTTTCGTCGTCCGGCCATGTGGGGGCGGTGGACTTGGTGTGGTGTCAGACGGCGGAATTGCTCTACCCCCGGTGCGCGATGTCCGTTTACCGCCGGTGGGCGGAGCACGAGCGCGTGAGGCTGAGTGCATGACGACCTACCACGCACACCCCATCGATCCGACGGCCCTGAAGGAACTGCGCTCCGTTGACGACGCGGGACGCCGCATGGTTCCCGTGACGGACGAAGAGGGCGGGGCGCCCCTGCGCTGCTGTTTGCGCCGCAGCGCGGTGGGCGAGCGGATCGCGCTCGTCTCGTACGCTCCGCTGCGGCGCTGGGCCGCCGGGAACGGGAACGATCCGGGGGCGTACGACGAGCAGGGGCCCGTCTTCGTCCATGCGCAGGAGTGCGCGGGGCCGGACGGGGACGGGCTGCCCTTCACGAACGCCCACCGCACGGTGCGCCGCTACTCGGCCGACGGGCACATCCTGGGCGGGCGGCTCGTGCCGGAGCACGGGGAGTTCGAGGCGGCGTTCCGGGAGGCGTTCGACGACGCGGCCGTGGCGGTCGTCCACGTCCGGGCCGTCGAGTACGGCTGTTTCCTCTACGAGGTCCGCAGGGCCTGAACGCCCTGAGTACGCACACTGCCTTTCCGTCGCGGTGCGCAACCGGTCTCTTCGGTCAACTCCCTCCGAGCGGCAGCAAGGAGGCTGCTGTCCCCCCTTCCAGGTGCCCGCCGGGCAGCAGCCGGCGGTTCAGGGCAAGGCGCTTGACGTGGAGCACTCGGCCGGAGGCATCGGCGAGGACGGCCCCTGCTGTGACGTGGCCTCGGAATTCCTTGCGGCTGGAAAGGTCGGCCTCCTCGTCGAGGACACGCGATCAGCGGGGGCCGGCGTCCCGGGCATACCTGGTGGCAACGGTTCGCAGAGCGTCGAGCACCCTTCCGACCGCCGGCCCGTCCTCTCCGCCCTTCCGCACCGCCCCCACCACATGCCGAACCGGCCGCTGCTCCCCCACCTCCCGCATCACGACCCCGCCCCTGGGCACGGCGGCAGCCATGCGCGGCACCAGTGCCACCCCCATCCCCGCCTCCACCATCGCCAGGATCGCCGTCCACCCGGCCGCCGAATGTCCCTGCCGAGGACTGAACCCGGCCGCCTCGCACGCCCCCCGCGTGATGTCCGACCACGGCCCGCTGCCGCCGAAGATCCAGTCCTCCTCGGCGAGATCGGCCAGCCGCACCTCGCCGGCCCCCGCCAGCCGATGCCCGCGGGGCAACGCGACATCCAGTGGGTCCGCGAGCAAGGGCACCTGGGTGAACCGCGCGTCGCCCACCGCCGGCGCCTGCGCGGCCAGCGACAGCGCGAGGTCCACCTCCCCGGCGGCCAGCAACTCGTACGCCTCCCCGGCCTCGGTCTCCCGCACCCGTACGACCACCCCGGGATGTGTCTCCCGCAGCGCCCGCACGGCCGGGACGACCAGCGCGGGCACCGCCGTGGAGAAGGCGCCCACCCGGACCTCGCCGACCTCACCGTGCACGTAGGCCGCCAACTCGGCGTCCGCCCGCTCCAGTTGCTCGAAGACGGCCTCGGCGTGCCGCAGCACCAGCCGCGCCGCGTCCGTGAGCCGCACCCGTCGCCCCTGCGCCTCCAGCAACGGCACCCCGACCTGCTTGGCGAGATTCGTCAGCTGCTGCGACACGGCCGACGGCGTCATCCGCAACGCCTCGGCCGTCGCGGTCACGGTCCCCCGCTCCCGCAGCGTCCGCAGGATCTGCAGCTTCCGGATGTCCCACTCGACCATGGCGGCAACCTACGTCACCGACGCGCCGCCGCACCCAGGACGACTCCGCCGAGGATCAGCGCCATGCACAGCACCTGCGGCCGGCCGATGCTCTCGCCGAGGACAGCCCAGGACAGCAGGGCCACGCACACCGGCTGGAGGTAGTAGACGACCCCGGCGCGGCTCGGGCCGACCAGCGCGATCGCACGGTTCCAGGCGAAGAAGGCGACGGCGGAGGAGGCGACCCCCACGTACAGGATCGGCAAGGCGGTGCCGGGCGTCGGATCGAAGCCGCCCTGCACGGCGAGGCTCACCCCCTGCGCGGGCAGCAGCAGCGCCGTGCCCAGCAGGAACGTGGTGAACAGGAAGGCCGTACCGCCGAGTTCGGCCGGCTTGCGCCGCAACAGGCCGCTGTACGAGGCGAAGCAGCAGGCAGCCGCCACCATCCACAGGTCGCCCGCCGCGAAACCTCCTGCGCCTCCTCGCGCGCCTCCTCCGATGAGCAGTACGACGCCCGCACACGCCGTCAGCAGCCCCAGCACCCGGCGCGCTCCCAGCCGTACCCCCGCGGCCCGTTCGAACACGGCCATCAGGACCGGCGAGGCGGCCATGATCATGCCCATGTTGGCGGCGGGCGTGGTCAACCCGGCCTGGTTGACGAGGGTGTTGTAGACGGCCACGCCGAGGAGCGAGGCGGCGACCACGTAGCCGAGGTGACGGCGGATCGACTGCCGCTGGCGCCAGGCCTGCCGAGCCCCGAAGGGGGCCACCGCGACCAGCGCCACCAGCCATCTCCAGAACGCCTGCTGCACCGGCGGCACACTGTCGGCCAGCGCCCGGGAGGTGACGAAGCTGCCGGACCAGACGACGGTGGCGAGCGCGGCGAGCGCGATGCCGAGGGCGGTCGCCTTGAGGAGGGGGGTCGGGGCGGGGGCCGTCCTGGTTGTTCTGGCCGTCCTGGTTGTTCTGGCTGTCCTGGTTGTTCTGGCTGTCCTGGGGAGGACGACGGTCACGGAGATCCTTTCGCTGGTCGGTGATCGGGCTCGATCTACCGTCGCAGCGCTGGAACTGTCACGTCCATCGAATCTTTCCGAAGCTTCTCTTCAGTGGAACTGAAAGGTCGTACGGCCTTCGCGCCCGCCCCGATCTGCCCCACCACCGTCGCCCCGAACGCGAGGGCCATACCCACCAGTTGCACCGGCGTCAGCGCCTGTCCCAGCGCCGCCCAGCCCACCACCGCGGCGGTCAGGGGCGACAGCGGGCCGAGGAAGGTGACCTGTGTGGCGCTGAGGCGGCCGATGCCGCGGAACCAGAGCCAGTACGCGACCGCCGTGTTCGCCAGGGCCAGGTAGAGGTAGCCGGCGGTCGCCCGGCCGTCGAGCGCGGGTGGTGCGCCCTCGACCAGGAGGGCTAGCGGGGCGATGAGCAGGCCGCCCGCGGTGAGCTGCCAGCCGGTGAGGGCGAGCGGGCCGACGCCGTCCGGGCGCCCCCAGCGCTTGGTCAGGACCGTGCCGGTGCCCATGGACGCCGTGGCGGCGAGGGCCGCCAGCACACCGACGGGGTCGAGCGCGCCGGCCGCCTTCAGCACGACCAGGCTGACGCCGGACGCCGCCACGACGCCGGTGAGCACGTTCCGCGGCGTCGGCCGTTGCCCCAGCAGGAGCGCCGCGAGGCCCACGACCAGCAGCGGACCGACCGAGCCGACGACGGCCGCCATGCCGCCCGGCAGCCGGTACGCGGAGAGGAAGAGCAACGGGAAGAAGGCGCCGATGTTCAGCGCGCCCAGCACCGCCGACTTCCACCACCAGGCGCCGCGCGGGAGGACGCGGGCGAGGGCGAGCAGCAGCAGACCGGCGGGGAGGGCGCGCATCAGGCCGGTGAAGAGGGGCCGGTCCGGCGGCAGGAACTCGGTGGTGACCGCGTAGGTCGTGCCCCAGGAGATCGGGGCGAGGGCGGTGAGCAGTATCAGGGCGGCACGGTTGGCAGGCATGGAGTGACGCACCTTCCAGAGTAGGTCAGTAGCAAGTAGCTTAGCTCCAAGCTACTTTCCGTCAAGCCACTTTCTTGCGGGCGAGCAACCGACCGCCGATACTCGGCCCATGAGCGAACGCCCGCAGCGCCAGGACCCCGTCGACGCGATCATCGACCAGTGGGCGACCGTGCGCCCCGACCTCGACACCAGGCCGATGGAGATCTTCGGGCGGATCCACCGCCTCTCCCGCACGATGGGCGACCGCACGGAGAAGGCGTACGCGCCCCACGGCATCTCGCGCGGCGAGTTCGACGTCCTGGCGACGCTGCGCCGCTCCGGCGAGCCCTACACGCTCTCACCCCGCCAGCTCTCGGCGACGCTGATGCTCACCACCGGAGGCATGACCGGCCGCCTCGACAAACTGGAACGGGCCGGCCTGCTGCGCCGCTCCCCCGACCCGCACGACCGCCGCGGCCTGCACGTCACGCTCACCGAGAAGGGGCTGGCCCTCATCGACGAGGCGGTCGGCGCGGGTGTCGCCGTCCAGACGGAGGCCCTGTCGGCCCTCACCGACGAGCAGGCCGGCCAACTGGCCGACCTGCTGCGGGAACTGCTCGCGGGGACGCCCGAAGACCGGTAGGGATGCCCGAGCACCGGTAGGCAGGCCTCCGCTCACCCCAGGTGAGCGACGAGCGCCGCCTCGACCGCCGCCGCGTCCGCCGCGTCCGCCGCCCACGCCACGTATCCGTCGGGCCTCACGAGCACGGTCGTACGGCGGTCGCCCGCCCAGCGCTCGACGGCCAGCCGGTCCTCGCGGGCGCCCTGGCCGTCGTACGACTCCGCTTCGTCCGCCCTCGGCGTGATCAGCACGAACCGCCCGCCGCGCAGGGCCTCGTAGAGGCGGCCGCCGCCGGCGAGTGCGACGTCGGAGGCTCGGGTGCCGGCAAGGCGGTGGGCGCCGCGTGGAGCGGGGTAGCGGTAGCCGATGCCGGAGATCTGGGCCAGGGCCTTCGCCCGGGCCGGCCGGGCCACGCGGGCGAAGGCGGAGACGAGGGCGCGTACGGCTCGCAGGCCCGGGCTCTGCGCCCGTGCCAGCCGGACCAGCCCGCCACTGCTGCGCAGCACGGCCTTGCCGACGGGGTGGCGCTCGGCCTGGTAGCTGTCCAGCAGACCCTCCGGCGCCCAGCCCCGCACGGCCGCGGCCAGCTTCCAGCCGAGGTTGGCCGCGTCCTGGAGGCCGGTGTTCATGCCCTGACCGCCGGCCGGCGAGTGCACGTGCGCGGCGTCGCCGGCGAGGAAGACCCGCCCGACCCGGTACTCGGGTGCCTGCCGTTCGTCGCTGTGGAAGCGGGAGAGCCAGCGGGCGTCGTGCATGCCGAAGTCGGTACCCAGGGCGCGCCGGGTGACGTCCTTGACCTCGTCGAGGTCGAGCGGGACGTCGTCGGGGACCTCGTGGCGTCGGCTCCAGCCCATGACGCGGTACCAGCCGTCACCGAAGGCCGCGATCATCGCGAAGGCGTCACCCGCGCCGTTGACGGTGAGCACGCTCCCCGGCTGCTCGGTGAGCCGGACGTCCGCGAGGAACAGGGACTTGATGACGGAGACGCCGGGAAAGGGCAGGCCGACGGCACGGCGTACGGAGCTGCGGTGCCCGTCCGCGCCGACGACGTAGGCCGCGCGACGCGTGACGACCGCCCCGTCCGGGCCGCGTACATCGAGGTCGACCCCACTGTCGTCCTGCCGCAGCCCGACGACCTCGTTCTCGAAGAGGAACTCGACGCCGAGCTCCCGCGCCCGCCGCTCCAGCAGCCGCTCGACCTCGTACTGCGGGGTGATGAGCAGGAACGGGAAGCGGGACGGCAGCGTGCCCAGGTCGAGCGAGAGACGACGGAAGAGTCGCAGCTCGGTGATGGTGCTGCCGGTGGCGAGCAGCGGGTCGGCGAGGCCGCGGGCGTCGAGCTGCTCCAGGGTGCGGGCGTGCACGCCGAAGGCGCGGGAGAGGTTGCTGATCTTGTGGGGGCGCTTCTCGACGAGGGCGACGGGGACGCCGGCGGCGGCGAGGTCACCGGCGAGGAGGAGGCCGGTGGGGCCGGCGCCGACGACGATCACGGGGTGGGTGATGCCTACGGTGCCGGTGTGAGTGCCGTTCATGGTGGCCTCCTATTGTCAACACTCGTTTGCCAACGTCTGTTTGCCAACGCTTGTTGGCAACATTAGAACCGCACCCTTTGGGTGTCAACAGGTGTTGGCCTACAGTTGTTGGCATGATGCACAGCAAGCCCTCCACTCCGCCTCGCCGCTCCGAGGCCACGCGCAAGGCGATCCTCGACGCCGCCCGCGAGCGCTTCGCGACCGACGGGTACGACCGCGCCACCATCCGGGCCATCGCCAAGGACGCGTCCATCGATCCGTCGATGGTGATGCGCTACTACGGCAACAAGGAGGGCCTGTTCGCGGCGGCCGTCGCCATCGATCTGCGGCTGCCCGACCCGGGGTCACTGACCCGGGAGGACGTCGGCCGGGCGCTCGTGACGCACTTCCTGAGCATGTGGGAGAGGAACGAGGTGCTCACGGCCCTGCTCAGAGTCGGCGTGACCAACGAGGCCGGGGCCGAGCGCATGCGGGGCATCTTCGGGGACCAGCTGGTGCCGGTCGCGCGCCGGATGTGCCCCGACCCCGAGCAGGCCCCCGCGCGGGCGGCCCTGGTCTCGGCGCAGTTGCTGGGGCTGGCGCTCACGCGCTACGTCCTGCGGTTTCCGCCCGCCGTGGATCTGGCCCCCGAGGAGGTCGTGGCATGGCTGGCGCCCACGGTGCAGCGGTATCTGACGGCGCCGTACCCGGCGTGAGAACACACCGAGGGCGCCGGCCTCGTCGTCGCATACGGCGGTTACGCGTACGTGGTGACGGGGCCGACGCCCTCGGGAAGAGCTGTGAGCGGGCTCAGCCGCCCTGATCAGGCCTTCTCGGCCTGCTCGACCTGCTCGGGCCTGTTCAGGCCTTCGCCTTGGCCTTTGCCTTCGGCTGGCGGTCGGTGGAGCGGTCCAGGACCATCACGAGGCCCGCGATGACCGCGAACAGCACGATCGGGGCCAAGACGAACTGGCCCAGCGTCTCCATGACGCTCAGGCCCTGGCCGGGGTCGTCGCCGTCGTCACGCGTGAGCGCGAGCGCGGGGGACGACATGAGCAGCATCATCAGCGTCGTACCGGCAGCCAGGGCGCCGGCGCGCAGGGCGTTCTTCTTGTCCACGGTCCCAAAAGTACAGAACCCCATGACGGGCCGCGCGCCCGGGGTGCCGTATGCGACGCGGGCCCGCCCGGCCCTCACACCGGGTTCCCGTCGGGCGCGGCCGGCACCCCCGCCCGCAGCACCTCCACCAATGCCCGCACCCTGGGCGAAGCCGCCAGGTCCTCCAGCGTCACCGCCCTCCCCCCGGCATCGGCGATCGGCAGCCGCCAGTTCGGATACTGGTCCCACGTCCCCGGCAGGTTCTGCGGCCGCCGGTCGCCCACGCCGTCCGGGAGCCAGACGCCGACCATGCGGGCCGGGGTGCGCAGCAGGAAGCGGTGGACGGCCTGGATCTCGGCCTCCTCCTCCGAGGTGCAGTGCCCGCCGTGGGAGCCGCGCAGCAGTCCCAGCCGGGACAGCAGCTCCAGCCACTCGCCGGTGTCCGCCGACGCCTGCGCCCGCTCCTGCTCCAGGGGGCGGGTCAACAGGCCGAGGCCGTCGCGGAGTTCGACGTGTTCGCCGGTGAGGCGGGCCGCGGTGGGCGGCAGGTCGTGGGTGGTGGCGGTGGCGAGGCAGTCGGCGCGCCAGGATGCGGGAGGCAGGGGTCGGCCGTCGCCGTCCCAGTCCCGCTCGAACCACAGCACCGAGGTGCCGAGCACGCCCCGCGAACGCAACGTCTCCCGTACGCCCGGCTCCACCGTGCCGAGATCCTCCCCGATCACCACGGCCCCGGCCCGGGAGGCCTCCAGCACCAGGATCGCGAGCATGGCCTCGGCGTCGTAACGGACGTACGTCCCCTCCGTCGGCGCGTGCCCCTGCGGCACCCACCACAGCCGGAACAGCCCCATGACGTGGTCGATGCGCAGGGCGCCCGCGGACCGGAACAACGCCCGCAGCAGTCGGCGGTACGGCTCGTACCCCGACTCGGCCAGCCGGTCCGGCCGCCAGGGCGGCAGCCCCCAGTCCTGGCCACGCGCGTTGAAGGCGTCCGGCGGCGCGCCCACCGACATCCCGGCGGCGAAGTACTCCTGCTGCGCCCAGGCGTCGGCGCCCCCGGGATGCACCCCGACCGCGAGGTCGTGCACGATCCCGACCGGCATCCCGGCTTCCCGGGCGGCGCGCTGGGCGGCGGTGAGCTGGGTGTCGGTGAGCCACGCGAGGCGGCAGTGGAAGTCGACCCGGTCCATCAACTCGCGTCGCGCGCGGGCCGTTTCGGGCGACCGGGGATCCCGCAGCCCCGCCGGCCACCGGGACCAGTCCGAGCCGTGCGCCTCGGCGAGCGCGCACCAGGTGGCGTGGTCCTCCAGCGCCTGCCCCTCGCGCGCGAGGAAGTCGACGTACGCGGCCTGCCGCCCCGGCCCGAGCGGCACCTCGCGCACCAGTTCCAGCGCCTCGCGCTTCGCCTCCCACACCGCGTCCCGGTCGATCAGCTCCCCCTTGTCCAGCACCGCTTCCCGAAGCCGCCCGGCCCGCTCCAGCAGCCCCCGCACGCGCTCGCGGTCCTCGACGTACGCGAACTCGGGGACGTCCTCGACCCGCAGGTGCACGGGGTCGGGGAAGCGGCGGGAGGACGGGCGGTAGGGGGACGGGTCGGTAGGGGTGCCGGGTACGGCCGCGTGCAGCGGGTTGACCTGGACGAATCCAGCGCCGAGCGCCCGGCCGGCCCAGGCGGCGAGTTCGGCGAGGTCGCCGAGGTCGCCCATGCCCCAGGAGCGACGGGAGAGGAGGGAGTAGAGCTGGACGAGAAGGCCGTACGAGCGTCCGGCGGGTGCGGGCAGGCGGGGCGGGGCGACGACCAGATGCGTGGTCGCCGTACGGCCGTCCGGCGCGGTCGCCGTCAAACGGTGGACGCCGGGCGGGAGTTGATCGACAGCGGCCTGCGACCCGCCCTGCTCGGTCTCGATGCGCAGCCGGGTGCCGGCCGGCAGGGCGGCCAGCGTCTCGGGCTCGGCGTCGCCGCTCCAGCACACCACCGTCGTCGGCAGCAGCCGCTCACGCAGCTCCCGCTCCCGGGCGGCGAGCGCGCCGCGGACGGCGTCGGGTGTGCTCGTGTCGATGTCGAGGGCGGCCAGGGCGAGGGTGAGTGCGGTGGCGGAGGCCGTGACCCTGCGGTCCGGGGACGGCTCGTAGGAGGTGGCGACACCGTGCAGCTCGGCGAGCCGGGACAGGTCGTCGCAGGGGAGTTCCAGGTCCGGTGCGCCGGGCGGCCGCTGTGCTGTCATCTAGGGCCTCGGGGCGCGCAAGTCCATGTCCACACCGGTGTCCATACCCGTATCCGCCTCCACGTCCCAGGTGGCCGCCTCGCTCGTCAGTGGCGCGGCGTCGGCGAGCGGCGGCTCGCTGGTGAGGGGCTCGGCGTCGGGGAGGGGCGGTTCGCTGGTGAGGGGGATCTCGGCACAGGCGCCCTCGGCACTGAAGACGCAGGCGTACATCTCGGGCTCGAAGGGCGCCTCAGGTTTGGACAGGGCCGACGCTGTGGCCATGGGGGCCTCCTTTGGTCGTAGTACGACGGCGGGTCATCGCAGCCCTACCCAGTGGGCGCGTCGGCAGACGTACGGATGGGAACAACGTGCGTGTCATCACATTTCGTTCCGCAACATTTCCGTCGCCGCGCCTTCGCCGAAGGTGATTCACCGGTCACTATTCACTCAGTACATGTACTCAGTAGACAATGATCGGCATGAGCACCCGCCACATCCTGTTGGGGCTGCTCGCCGCGGGGCCGAGCCATGGCTACGACCTCAAGCGACGCCACGACGAACGTTTCCCGCAAGCCCGTCCGCTGGCCTACGGGCAGGTCTACACGACCTTGCGGCGCCTGGTCCGCGACGGCCTGGCCGAGGTCGAGGGCACCGACTCCGACGGCGGCCCGGAGCGGACGGCGTACCGCTCGACACCGGACGGAGCGCGTGAACGGGCCCGGTGGGCCGGGGAGATCGCGCCGCCCGCGCCGTTCGTGACGAACGAGATCTTCGCCAAGGTCGTCGTCTCGATCCTGTCCGGCGGCGACCCGGAGGCCTATCTGCGCGCCCAGCGCGCCGCCCACATGGAGCGGATGCGGGAGCTCACGGCGGTCAAGACCGCGCGCGGCGCCGACCTCGCGACCGTGCTCTCGGCGGACTACGCCCTCAATCACCTCGACGCCGACCTCCGTTGGATGACGACCACGGCGGCCCGGCTCATCACCCTGACCGCGGAGGTCGACACAGCATGAGCGACAGAGAGGGCATGGGTTGCCGCTGCCGGCGGCCCGTGACCTCGTCAAGGCACACAAGCTGATCCGCCGGACAGGCCCTGGCCCCGGGCGGCCGCGCGACCGCCCGGCCCCGGGGCCACCGGGGGACCCTCGGGGCCGGATGTCGCCGGCACCGTACGGCAGGTGTGCGAAGGCCCGGATCGTCAGGCGGAAATGCCGTCGATCCGGGCCATGGCGTCCTCCGCGCCGAACGGCTGCAAGTACGGCAGCCAGCGCGGGTCCCTATGCCCGGTGCCGATGATGCGCCAGGCCAGGCCGGTGGGTGGAGCGGGTTTGTGGCGCAGCCGCCAGCCGATTTCGAACAGGTGTCGGTCGGCCTTCACGTGGTTGCAGCGGCGGCAGGACGCCACCACGTTGTCCCAGACGTGCTTGCCCCCGCGGCTGCGCGGGATGACGTGGTCGACGCTGGTTGCGACGCCACCGCAGTACATGCACCGGCCCCCGTCGCGCGCGAAGAGCGCTCTGCGGGTAAGAGGAACGGGCCCCCGATAGGGAACCCGGACGAATCGCTTGAGCCGGACCACGCTGGGTGCGGGGACTGTGACGGTTGCGCTGTGCATGAAGGCGCCGGACTCCTCGAGGCATACGGCCTTGTTCTCGAGGACGAGGACGAGCGCGCGGCGGAGCGGTACGACGCCGAGTGGCTCGTACGACGCGTTGAGGACCAGGACATGCGGCACGGATGCCTCCTTGGGCGTCGGCGGCGCGTGGCTCGCGCCGGGACGATCTGTAGTCAGTCTCCCCTCTTGCCTGGTGAAAGCGCCACCATGTACCGGTAACGGGCTGAGAGTGTTTTCAACCACATCTCGATCCATCCCCCGGACGATGAACGCTTCATCCCACCAGTTCATCCCCGGGTGGGCACGTTTCCTCCCTCGAACATGGCGCCGATCCACACACGATGCCCCGATAGTGTGGTGGGCCTGCCCCGCCGGTGACCTTTTCGTGACCTTGACCATCTGCCGGTGGGGCGGGCCGCTGCACTGGAGGTACCCGCCGTGTCCTTGCCCGCCTTTCTCCTGGCCGTCGGTTCGACGCCGTCACCGTCTCCCTCGGAGAGCGAGACCCCGTCGGTCCCCACGGTCCAGGACGCCCAGGAGAGCGCGACCCAGGCCGCGAGCTGGGTCGAGCAGAACTGGTCGACCTGGCTCGCGATAGGCCTCAAGGTCCTGCTGATCCTGGTGATCGCCGGGGTGCTGAGAGTGCTGATCCGGCGGGCGATCACCAAGCTCATAGACCGGATGAACCGCACCGCGCAGGCGGTGGACGGTACGGCGATCGGCGGCCTCCTGGTCAATGTCGAGCGCCGCCGTCAGCGCTCCCAGGCGATCGGCTCCGTCCTGCGCTCGGTGGCCAGCTTCCTGATCATGGGCACGGCCGCGCTGATGGTCCTGTCCGCCTTCGACATCAACCTGGCCCCGCTGCTCGCCTCCGCCGGTGTCGCGGGCGTGGCGATCGGCTTCGGCGCCCGCAACCTGGTCACCGACTTCCTCTCCGGCGTCTTCATGATCCTGGAGGACCAGTACGGCGTCGGCGACTCGATCGACGCGGACGTCGCCTCCGGCGAGGTCATCGAGGTCGGCCTGCGCGTGACCAAGCTGCGCGGCGACAACGGCGAGATCTGGTACGTCCGCAACGGCGAGGTCAAGCGCATCGGCAACCTCTCGCAGGGCTGGTCGACGGCGGGCGTGGACGTCACGGTCCGCCCCTCCGAGAACCTCGACCGGGTCAAGGCCGTGCTGAGCGAGGTCGGCGAGGCGATGAGCAAGGAGGAGCCCTGGAACGAGCTCCTCTGGGGCCCGATCGAGGTCCTCGGCCTGGACAGCGTGCTGCTGGACTCGATGGTCGTCCGCGTCTCGGCGAAGACCATGCCCGGCAAGTCCCTCACCGTCGAACGCGAGCTGCGCTGGCGCATCAAGCGCGCCTTCGACGCCGCCGACATCCCGATCGTCGGCCGCCCGGCGCTCCCGGTGGAGGACGCGGCCGCGACCGACCCGACGGCGGGCATCTCGGCCCCGTCGGCCTACGCCAACACCTCGTCGCCGCAGGCCCAGGCGGCCACTCCGCTGACGCCGCCGAGCGTGACGAAGTAGGCCCACGAGGCCGCAGCAGCCGTATCACGAAGGGGCGCCCGGACGATTCCGGGCGCCCCTTGTCCGTCCGGCAACTCGGGAGTGCGCGGCGAGGGCGGGTTCCTTACGTTGCCGGATCCGGCGGCTCGTTCCGCGGTGCCGTCTCCTCGGCCGCCATGACTAGGCCGGGGACCTTGGGGAGTGCGGTGCGCACGGCGTCGGTCACGCGCGGGAGGTCGACGCCGAGGCGGGTGAGCCGGGGAAGCAGGTCATCCAGGGGGAGGCCGGCGAAGCGGACGATACGGAGGAAGTCACTGATCGGGTTGCCCAGGGACAGGGGGAGGCGAATGCTGTCCTCGCCCTGCTCGAACTCTTCGAGGCAGAGGCGGCGGTCGGTTCCGTCCAAGTCGTCCAGGCCTCGTGCAGGAAGCTGCAGACCGAACGCGGTGAGGCGCTCAATGACCTCGTCCTGCTCCATCAGCAGAGCGGGTGGTACGGAGACGAGATGGTAAACCGGCACCGGCTTGTCCCAGTCGAGCCAATGCCCTGCTGACTCTCCGTGACTCAGCCCAGGCCTGATGAGGTCGGTGTCATGTGTGCTCGCCTTGGTCGGCGCCTCGGCGAGCGATGTTCGCAGACCGTAGCGGTTCAGGCAGTCGATGATCGCCTGGGGGGACACGCGCCGGTACTCGGCGGTCCGGATCACTTCACGCGCGGGGACCGGGCGGTCCGGCACAAATCCTTCCCCGAAGGGCAGGCTGTAGTAAACGCTGCGGAGCACTTGCCCATCGCCCGGGGAGGCATGTTCAGGATGCTCGATGTTCGGTGCGTGCAGGCCATACTCTCGGAGCCGCACCGCGACCGCCGCCAACGGAAGCTTGCTTTCCTCGGCCGCCTGCACCAACGAGTGGAGGAGAACTTCCGGGCCGTCCCCCTGCCAGGTGACACCCGTGTGCAGGATCACCGGGTCCTTCTGCTCGGCCCGCTCCGGTAAGGCGCCGGTGGAGAGGCCCAATTCCTCAATGCGACGAGCGACGTCGCACAGCGGAACGTCTGCGCTGAGCGCCGCACGGGCGACGAGGTCCGGCGGTACCGGCATCCCCACCGACAAGCGCCCGAGCTCGCCGCCCCAGCCCCACTCCGCGCTCTGCCGCAGCAGCTCATCGGCGGACCGCTCGTCCAGGGAACCCAGGTCCGGACGGTATCCGTAGGCCTGCAGCAGCCCGACCACCTCGGGAAATGACAGGCCGAGACTCATGACGGCTTGCAATACATGTCCCACGCTGACCGGTTCGGCAAGATCGAGCCACGGAGGCACACCGTCCAGATCACGGCTGAGCAGAGGCAACGCCCGCTCATCGAGGGTCTCTGCCGGGATGGCCTCTTCGGAAGCCTTGAAGCCCAGCGCCCTCATCCGAGCAGCGGCCTCGTCGATACCGATGTTCAAGAGCAGGTGTGCTTTGAGCAGATGGCCCGGCGGCACCGGCTCTTCGGCTTCGATCCAATCTCCACTTCCGTTGTCGCCCAGTTCTTCGCCGAGAAGCGCTACCCCGGTCTGGTCCGCGACGACCGCGTGACCGGACTGTCGCGGGGTCGGCAGGCAGAGCTGCTCCATGCGTGACACGACTTCCTCGTACGACACTCCGCACGCCGTCGCCGCCGAGAGGGCATGGCCGGGGTGGGCCAACTCCCCGACGTTGCCTTCCGGGTCGATGCAGTGTCGGTGGTTCCACCTCCCGGAGATCACAGTGCGCAGCAGGGCGTCCGACGGTCGAGCGGCAAGAACTCCCTCGACCCGGGACAGCTCGGGAACGATCTGGGTCAGCACGGACAGTTCGGCGTTCGGCCGATGTGCGAGCAGCCGCCACAGCAACGTGACGTCGTCCAGGCGGCTGCCGACCCGACCTGCTGGGGTCTCGCCCACACTCGCCGTGTCCTCCTCGATCCCCGAGTCCGCACGATGAACGACGAGGACGTCGGGTGGGAAGAAGCCGGCCGTGGCGACAGGTGCCGGGTGGCCATGCAGGTCGAGCACGAACCGCTCCGCTGCGGCGGCATCGGTCACGATGTCGGCCAACCGGGGGCTGTGCCCCGCGACACCCGACAGCCAGTCGACGTCCAGCAGGGGTGGATCCGCGGCGAACAGGACCGGCAGCGCTGCTCTGATGAGCTCCTCCACCTTCTCGCACACGTCCTCGTCCAGGATCTCCGTACGATCCACCGACAGATCCCGGGGTCGCGTCCTCCCCGTCAGGTTCACCACGGCCCCGCGCAGCCGGCCCAGACCCCCCGGATCGGTGAGCACACCGCGCCGCACCCGGGGTTCGGCGTAGATCCCGTCGATCAGGACGCCTCCGCCGTGTTCGCACCAGACGACCTGCCCATCGGCACCGTAGCCGTCCGGAGGCCAGCAGACGGTACGCCCGTGTGCCACGAAGCCGTCCGAGCGGCCGACGAGAGCTTCCTGGGGCCGCAGCACCCCGGGCTGCCACTTCGCCTCCTGGTTCCCGTGCGTGGCGACGGTGCGGAACTCCGCCAAGCCGAGCAGTCGGCGCAGCTCCCGTACGCACGAGGGAGCCTTGTCGCCGTCCCGGAGGTAGAGGCGGACCTTGGTGCCGACGTGACCCGAACTGCTGGTCCTGCTGACCTTGAAGTAGTGACCGGGGCCGGTGATCAGGACGGTGAGTTCCTCATTCCTTCCGTCCGGTCGTGTCGTCACCCGGATCTCGTCCGCGAGCATGAAGTAGCTCAGCACACCGATGCCGAACCTGCTGTTCGGATGGATGGTGATGCCGTGCTCTTCCCACTGTTCGTGCTCCTCCTGAAAGCGGGGCAGGTCCGTGAAGCGCACGCCGGCCCGGGAGAAGACGTCCGCGAGCACGGTCTCGTCCATGCCGATGCCGTTGTCCGCGCATTCCAGGTAGTGGCGCCGCTCGTCCTTGTCATAGCCCTGGGTGAAGGTGATCTCGCCGATGTAGGTGTCACGGCCGTGGCGTTCACGCTCCCGCGCGCGGCGGTAGCGGCAGGCGTCCAGAGCGTTCTGGTAGAGCTCGCGAATGGCGAGGCTGCGGTCCCGGTAGAGGTTCTCGCCCATGAGCAGTTCCTGGATGCGCTCCTCGTCGAGCCGGAACCGGATCACCTCGCCCCCGGCCTGCCGTGGCTCGCCCCGCTCGTCCACCTCACGCACCTCGTCAGCGTGGGCGTACACGGGCAGTGTGCCGATCTCCTCGGCCGTCCTGGTCCCGCGGGCGCCGCGCAGCAGGCCGTCCACGAGCCGGACTTGCTCGGACAGCGCGGCCACGGCGGCGGGGTGGTGGCAGCCGGCCTCCAGCCCGAGCACATCCCGTTGCACGGTCCAGGACGCGTCCCGCACGGTCGTGAACAGACGGCCGGGAGTCAGCGGCTCCGGGATGCCCACGTGCCTGACGACCGTCGACGACAGATCCGTGACCTCGATGGCCAGAGCGTGCGCGATCGCGAACAGCGGGCCCACCAGCCGCTCCCGCACCTGCTGCCAGTCCCTGCCATCAAAGTCGAGAGAGAACGGCTTGTCCTTCAAGGCGCCCTCAGGGCCCTCCCCGTACAGTCTGCGCGGCGTCACCCGCGCACAGGACAGCAGCCGCGACAGCAACCGGGGATTGAGGACGTTCCCGATACCGGCCCCGTCCCCGTCCACCGCCCTCAGCAGAGCCGGGAGGTCCCCGGGCTGCCGCTTTGCCCACTGGTGGAACAGCCACCATCCGATCTCCCGGCTGCCGTCCCGGCGGTCGGGCAGTTCGCCGCCGCGCATCGCCTGGCGGATGAGCCGCTTGTGACCGCGCAGGAACCTCTCGTAGGCCTGCCGTTGGGGGCCGCCTCGGCTCAGCTCCGCCAGGTACGTCGGATCCACCTGGGACAGTCCGGCGACGGTCTGGGCGCTGTGCACCTGGTGGAGGAACGGAAGCAGCGCGAGCAGGGCGGCCTCGGCCGGTGCCAGGGCACCCTGCTGGTGGCCGCGGAGCTGGTACAGCAGGAAGTTGCTCCAGCGGACCATGCGGCCGGCCAGATGCGGGTCGTGCCAGGGGTCGTCGGTGAGGAGGCCGCGCGCCTCCTCGTACCGCTCCGCGAGCCGACTCACGGCGTCCCGGGCCTGCTCCTTCAGAATCGCTGCCCGCTCCTCAGCCCCCGCGGTGACGAACAGCCATGCTTCGCAACCCTCGATGTCGTCCAGCCAGCTCCGCCAGGAGACGGGCGGCGGTGAGGGCAGGGCCGCTGGGCCGGCGATCTCCTCCGGCTTCCTGAGGCGGGCCTGCCGAGCCTCCTCTGCCATTCCGGCCCACTGCGACACCGAGGGAATCCATAAACGCTCTCCGTGCCGTTGCCGGGCGATTCTCGCCAAGGCGCTCAGAAAGTCGTGGTGCTTCCTCTTGTTGACAGGACGAGGCACTCTCCCCGCGATCCACTCGTTGATCGAGCTTTCGGGCGCGGGAAGTTCGCCGGACGTCAGGTGCCGCGCGATCTCGTCGCGCAGCTCTGCCGACGTGGGCCTCCCGGCCGCTGTGATCAGTTTCTGAAGCTGCTCGTCGTACCGCAGCGGTCCCGCCATCCCCGCCGTCCCCTCCGTGCCCGCGCCGACGCCCCAAGTCGCCCGAGCCCATCGACTCGCACGACTCGCACGACTCGTGGAGCCGCACTTTACCCAGTTGACCTGCGGTATCACCCGGAATCAGGCAGATCCGCCAGAACCGCGGGAGGCAGAGGCAGGGCATCGTCGTCGATGTCGCCCTCCCTTTCCACATGCCGGAAGGACCCCGATGGACCCCGTACTCATTGCCGCCGCCTGCACCGTCCTGGCGCTGCTGATCGTGGCCTGCGCAGCCGTGTTCGTGGTCCGGTCCGCGCTCGATGGAGCCGACTCGAAGGACCGCGCGCGCATCCTGGGGGCCGTGGCCGAGGTGATGAGGGCACTGCGGGGGAAGCGATGACGGAGCCGCCTCAGTCGACCCACCCCCGCCACCGCGGCCACGGCGGCTCACACCGGCCGTCGGCGACCGCCTCCTCGTAGGCTCGCCGGATGATCTCCTCCAGCTCGTCCTCGGTCGCGGGCCCCCCGCCGATGACGGAGATCCGGGACTGGGCAACCACGCAGTCACCGTGCGGCACGGGCCGCGTCGCCCAGAAGACGAAGGACACGCCCACGAGGATCACGGCGAGCAGGGCGAGTGGTGAGCGGCCACGGTCACGCGTCATCCGCGCAGCCTAGCCGTGGCCGTTCAGGGCGCCGTCGGCACCGGTCACCATGCCCAGGCCGGCGTCCACGTCTCCTCCTCCCTGCCATCGGCACGGGCCGCGGCGAGGTGGGCGCGCAGTGCCACGAGGGTGGGGTGCGGGTTGTCGGCGCGCCAGAGCAGGGAGTGCGGGTAGACCGGGGCCGGATCGCGCAGCGGGATGCGGCGCAGGTCCTGGTCGGCGGGCCAGACCAGGCGGGTGTCCGCGCCGACGAAGGTCGCCAGTACGGCGGAGTCGGCGATCGTGTCGACGAGCGGATCGGTGCCGAAGTCGGGCCCGGTCGCCTCGATGGTGAGCGCGAACTCGGCGGCGAGGGCGGCGTAGTAGGCGGCCCATTCGGTGCCCTCGACGATGCCGGGCATCCAGATCCGGTGCCCGGCCAGCCGCGTGGGCGTCACGGCGCGGGCGGCGGCGAGAGCGTGAGCGGGGCCGGTCAGGAGCTGCAGCGGCTCGTCGTACACGCGGGCGGCCTCGATGCCGTCGGGCAGCTGCCGTGCGGGCACGGTCACGACACGGAAGGACGCGTCGATCGTGCCGGCCCGCAGGGCGGCGACCGCCGCGTCGGCGTCGAAGAGGGTGACGACGTCGAGGTCGGTGTCGGGGTGGGCGCGGTGGAAGCCGCGCAGCAGGACCGCCGGGGCGAGCCGTCGGCCGATCACATCGACACGCAGGGCACGTCGGCCGGGGCGTACGGAGGCGACGGCCCGTTCCTCGGCCTGGAGGAGGGCACGCGCGTGGGGCAGGAACGCCTGCCCGTCGATGGTGAGCCGGGCCCCGCGCGCGGTGCGCGTGAACAGCCGTACCCCGAGGCGCTTCTCCAGCGCGGCGATGCGCTTGGAGACGGCCTGCTGGGTGATCGACAGGATGGCGGCGGCGTCCTGGAACCGGCCCGTGTCCGCCGCGGCGACGAAGGTGCGCACGGCGTCGAGGTCCACGGCGTCATCGTATGCGCACAACCTCTGGTTGTGGCCGGGCACGCCGATTGGTTGTTTGATCCGGGGAATCGCCTCCGGCTTGGATGGCTCCGGTCAACGTGAGGTTGGGGCTGGGGATGTCGGGCAGGCGGTCGCTGGGACGGGACTTCGGGTGGCTGTGGGCGGCGTACGGGGTCAGTACGTTCGGGACACGGCTGGCCTTCGACGCGTTGCCGCTGATCGCGGTCGTCGTGCTGCACGCCGGGGCGACCGAGGTGGCGCTGCTGGCGGCCTCGGGGCTCGCCGTGGGGGCGCTGGTGGCGGTGCCGCTCGGGGCATGGGTGGAGATCCGCCCGAAGCGGCCGGTGATGGTCGCGGCGGATCTGCTCCGGTGCGCCGCGCTGCTGAGCATCCCCGCCGTCTTCGCCCTGGGCACGCTCGGGCTCGGCCAGCTGCTGGTGGTGTCGGTGCTGGTCGCGGCGGCGGACATCACGTTCATGGCGGCGAGCGGGGCGTATCTGAAGTCCCTGGTGCCGCGCGAGGACCTGCTCGTGGCGAACGGCCGCTTCGAGGCCACGATGTGGACGGCCACCGCGCTCGGCCCACCGCTCGGCGGAGTGGCGGTGGGCGTCTTCGGCCCCATGACGACGGTGCTGGCGGACGCGGCCGGCTACCTGCTGTCGGCGCTGGGGATCCGGGCGATCGGCGGCAAGGAGGCGATCGGCGGTAAGGAAAGGCAACAGTGCCAGGAGGACGAGGAGCGGCGCGGTAAGGAAAGGCAACAGACCTCCCCTGCCACCCCCTCGGGCCTGCGGATGAGCGACCTCCCGGCAGGCTGGCGGCACCTCCTCACCCACTCCACCCTGCGCCCGCTGTTCCTCAACACGATCCTGGTCAACGCCCTGATCATGGCGCCGGCCCCCCTGCTCGCCGTCCTCATGCTCGGCGAACTCGGCTTCACCCCCTGGCAGTACGGCCTCGCCTTCGCCGTGCCGTGCCTGGGCGGCCTGCTGGGCTCGCGCCTGTCCCGGCGCCTGGTCGCCCGCCACGGCGGCCACCGGGTCCTGCTCACCTTCGGCACCCTGCGCGCCTGCTGGCCCGTCGGCCTGGCCTTCGTCGGTCCGGGCACGTCCGGCCTCGTCCTCGTCATGGTCGTCGAGTTCGGCCTGATCACCTGCGTGGCCATCTACAACCCGGTGCTCGCCACCACCCGCCTCGACCTGACCCCACCGGACCGGATCACCCGCACCCTGTCGGCATGGACGGTCACGAGCCGGACGACGACCGCCGCCATGACCGCCCTGTGGGGTCTGCTGGCGGCACTGACCGGCACGCGCACGGCGATCGCCCTCGCCGGCGCCCTGCTCCTCGTGACCCCGCTCCTGCTTCCTCGGCGCGAGCGCACCCCGCAGCACAGCACCACCGGGTAACGACTGCGGCGCCTGGTATAGACCTCTCTTGACGCCACCTCCCCATCGGGTCTACCTTCCTGGGCAAGTCGATAGGAAACTTTCCTAACAGTGATCCTGGATGGACTTCCGTCGTTGATCGCTGAGAAGCTGGTCAGCCGAGAGGCAGGTGTCGATCCCCATGGCAGGAAACGCCGGTACGCCGGGCACCCCGCGCGTCCTGCGCGCCATGAACGACCGTGCCGCCCTGGACCTCCTCCTGGAGCACGGGCAGCTGTCCCGCACGCGGATCGGCAAGCTCACCGGCCTGTCCAAGCCGACCGCCTCCCAGCTGCTGGCCCGTCTGGAGGCCGCCGGCCTCGTCCTGGCCACCGGCACGACGGAGGGCCGACCCGGCCCGGGCGCCCAGCTGTACGAGGTCAATCCGGCCGCCGCGTACGCCGCCGGGCTCGATGTGACCCCCGAACGCATCCTCGCCGCCGTCGCCGACATCACCGGCCGCACGGTCGGGTCGTACGAACTGCCCACCCCCGGCAGACGTACGGCCCATCCCGTCGTACGGCAGGTCACCGACGCCCTGGACGGCGCGGTGAAGGCGGCGGGCCTCGCCCGCGACGACGTCCACCGGCTCGTCATCGGCACCCCCGGCGCCTTCGACCCCAACACGGGCCGGCTGCGCTACGCCTCCCACCTGCCCGGCTGGCACACCCCCGCGCTGCTCGACGAAGTCGCCGCCGCCCTGCCGATGCCGGTCGAGTACGAGAACGACGTCAACCTCGCGGCGGTGGCCGAGCAGCGGCTCGGCGCGGCCCGCGGCCACGAGGACTTCGTACTGCTGTGGAACGAGGGCGGCCTCGGTGCCGCCCTGGTCCTCGGCGGGCGCCTGCACCGCGGCTGGACCGGCGGCGCGGGCGAGGTGGGTTTCCTGCCGGTTCCGGGCGTACCCCTGGTCCGTCAGGTGACCAAAGCCAACAGTGGCGGCTATCAGGAGCTCGCCGGTTCGCAGGCGATCCCCCAACTCGCGCGCGAGATCGGCATGACGAACGTCCCGTCGGGGCCGTACGCCGAGGCCGCCGCCGCCCTCGTCGAACGGGCCGCCGCAGAGGACACCGTCCTCAACCGGCTGCTCCTCCAGACCTACGCGACCCGGCTGGCCACCGGTCTCGCCTCCCTGGTCTCCGTCCTCGACCCCGAACTGGTCGTCCTCAGCGGCGCCTCCCTGACCGCCGGCGGCGAGGTGCTGCGCGCTCTCGTCCAGGACGAGTTGGAGGAGCTGGCCGCGTCCAGGCCCCGGCTCGTCGTCGGTGACGTCCGTGAACACCCCGTACTGCGGGGCGCGTTGGAGAGCGCGCTCGCGACGACACGCGACGAGGTCTTCGACACCTCCCGCTGACCGCCGCCCCGCCGGTCACCCCTTCGCCCCACCCCCCTCAGACACCCCCCCACCTTCCCTCACCCACCCCTGTCCCGCCCTTGGGAGACCTCGCCATGTCCGGAAAGTCCTGGAAAGCCATACCCTCAGTGTCCCGCAAGGCAGCCACCGCCCTCGCCGCCACCGCCTCCTTGGCCCTGCTCGCCACGGCCTGTACGGGCCAGTCGGAGTCCGGCGCCACCGACGACCCCGACGCCAAGGCGACGATCACCTTCTGGCACGGCTGGAGCGCCCCCGCCGAGGTCAAGGCGATCCAGGAGAACGTCGACCGCTTCGAGAAGGCGCACCCGAACATCACGGTGAAGGTCGTCGGCAACATCAACGACGACAAGCTCAACCAGGCGCTGCGCGCGGGCGGTTCGAACGGGCCGGACGTGGTGTCGTCGTTCACGACGTCCAACATCGGCAAGTTCTGCTCCTCGGGCGCCTTCCTCGACCTCAAGCCGTTCATCGAGAAGTCGAAGCTGGACCTCGACAAGACCATCCCGAAGCCGATGCTGGACTACACCCAGTTCGAGGGCACCCGCTGCGCCCTGCCGCTGCTGGGCGACGCCTACGGCCTCTACTACAACAAGGACGCCTTCGAGAAGGCGGGCATCAAGTCCCCGCCGAAGACCTGGTCGGAGTTCGCGGAGGTCGCCAGGAAGCTGACTGTCAGCAAGGGTGACAGTTACCGGCAGCTGGGCTTCATGCCGACGTACCACGGCTACGAGACGGTCGTGGACCACTACATGTCCCAGTGGGACCACGCCTACTTCGGCAAGGACGGCAAGTCCAACATCGCCAAGGACCCGGCCTTCGCCGAGATGTTCACGTACCAGAAGAAGCTGATCGACGACCTCGGCGGCTTCGCGAAGCTGGAGAAGTACCGCAACACCTTCGGTGACGAGTGGGGCGCCAAGCACCCCTTCCAGACCGGCCAGGTGGCCATGCAACTCGACGGCGAGTGGCGCCTCGGGATGGCCAAGGACGCCGGCGTCGACTTCGAGATCGGCACCGCCCCGATGCCCGTCGCCGACGACGAGGCCGACGAGTACGGCAAGGGCTTCCTCTCGGGCACGATCATCGGCATCGCCCCGCAGAGCGAGAAGCAGAACGCCGCCTGGGAGCTGGTGAAGTACCTGACGACCGACACCGAGGCCGTCGTCTCCTTCGCCAACGCCATCCACAACGTGCCCTCCACGTTCGAGGCGCTGAAGTCGCCCGACCTGAAGGTGGACCCCGGCTTCAAGACGTTCCTGGACATCGCCCAGAACGCGCACTCGAACACGCCGCCGGCCTCCGTCAACGGCTCGACCTACCAGACGACGCTCCAGGACTTCGGCTACCAGTACGAGTCCGGCAAGGTGAAGGACCTCAAGGCCGGTCTGAAGAAGACCGCCGCGCAGATCGACACCGACATCGAGCAGGCGAAGTAGCGCCGTCGATGTCCACGCACACTCTCCGCGCGAAGCGCCGCAGGTCGGCGCTTCGGACGGTGGCCTTCCTGTCACCGTGGCTCATCGGGTTCGGCGTCTTCTTCGCCTATCCGCTGGTGTCCACCGTGTACTTCTCGCTGATGAAGTACGACGGCTTCGGCACGCCGGTCTTCCGCGGCCTGGACAACTGGGCCTACGTCTTCAACGACTACCCGCTGTTCTGGCCGGCGCTGCGCAACACGCTCTGGCTGGTGCTGGTGATGGTGACCTGCCGGGTGGTGTTCGGTCTCGGCATCGGCCTGCTCATCACGAAGATCAAGACCGGCACGGGCGTCTTCCGCACCCTGTTCTACCTGCCGTACCTCGCCCCGCCGGTCGCCGCGACCCTCGCCTTCGTCTTCCTCCTCAACCCCGGCACCGGCCCGGTCAACTCGGTCCTCGACGGCCTCGGCCTGCCGACCCCCGGCTGGTTCACGGACCCCGCCTGGTCCAAGCCGGCCCTCACCGCGCTGGCGCTGTGGGGCGTGGGCGACCTCATGGTCATCTTCATGGCCGCGCTGCTCGACGTACCGAAGGAGCAGTACGAGGCCGCCGAGCTGGACGGCACCTCGGCCTGGCAGCGGTTCCGGTACGTCACCCTGCCGAACATCTCGCCGATCGTGATGTTCGCCGTGGTCACGGGCGTGATCCAGACGATGCAGTACTACACACAGCCGCTGGTGGCCGGGAAGGTCGCCTCCGGCATCATCGGCGGCTCCGGCCAGCAGTTCGAGCCCGGCTACCCCGACAAGTCGACGCTCACCCTCCCCCAGCTCGTCTACAACCTCGGCTTCCAGCGCTTCGACTACGGCTCGGCCTGCGTGGTCGCGCTCGTTCTGTTCGCCCTCGCCATGGCGTTCACCGCACTGCTGATGCGGCGCCGGGGCGGACTGATCCAGGCAGGTGACTGACCATGACCCAAGTGCTGGACAAACCCGTTCAGTTGGGAACCCCGACAGTCGCCGAGCGCACGGCCCGCCGCAAGGCACTCCTGGAATGGATAGCGATCCACTCCCTCGGCATCGCGGCCGCGCTCTTCTTCACCCTGCCCTTCGTGTTCGTCGTCCTGACCTCCCTGATGAGCGACCAGCAGGCGCTCACCCGCGACCTGGTCCCGGACACCTGGCAGTGGAGCAACTACACCAAGGTCTTCGACACCCCGGGCTTCCTCACCTGGTGGAAGAACACGCTGATCTACGCCGGCCTGGGCACGGTCCTCACCGTGGTGTCGTCGGTCCCGGTGGCGTACGCGCTCGCCAAATTCCGCTTCCGCGGCCGGAACGTGGCGCTGATGCTGGTCATCTCGATGATGATGCTGCCGCCGCAGGTCGTCATCATCCCGATGTACCTGTTCTGGGCGAAGCAGCTGGACCTCTCGGGGAGCCTGTGGCCCCTGATCATCCCGATGGCGTTCGGGGACGCGTTCTCGATCTTCCTCCTGCGCCAGTTCCTGACGACGATCCCGAACGAGTACCTGGACGCGGCGAAGGTGGACGGCTGCGGCGAACTGCGCACGCTGCTGAAGGTCGTTCTCCCGATGGCCAGACCGGGCATAGCCGCGGTGGCCCTGTTCCAGTTCTTCTACGCGTGGAACGACTACTTCGGCCCCCAGATCTACGCGTCCGAGAACCCGGGCGCCTGGACCCTCTCCTACGGCCTGGAGTCGTTCAAGGGAGCGCACCACACCGACTGGAACCTGACCATGGCCGCGACCGTACTGGTCATGGCCCCCGTGATCGTCGTGTTCTTCTTCGCCCAGAAGGCGTTCGTAGAGGGCGTCACGCTAACCGGAGTAAAGGGTTGAACACCATATGAAACTCACCGTGGTCGGCGGAGGATCGACCTACACCCCCGAACTCATCGACGGTTTCGCCCGCCTGCGCGACACCCTGCCCGTGGAGGAACTGGTCCTCGTCGACCCCGCCGCCGAGCGACTGGAGCTGGTGGGCGGGCTGGCCCGCCGTATCTTCGCCAAGCAGGGCCATACGGGCCGGGTCGTCACGACCTCCGACCTGGACTCGGGGGTCGAGGGCGCCGAGGCCGTCCTGCTCCAGCTCCGCGTCGGCGGGCAGGCGGCCCGCGAGCAGGACGAGACCTGGCCCCTGGAGTGCGGCTGCGTCGGCCAGGAGACGACCGGCGCGGGCGGTCTGGCGAAGGCGTTGCGGACGGTGCCGGTGGTCCTGGACATCGCGGAACGGGTCCGCCGTACGAACCCGGACGCGTGGATCATCGACTTCACCAACCCCGTCGGCATCGTCACGCGCGCGCTTCTCCAGGCCGGCCACAAGGCGGTCGGGCTGTGCAACGTGGCGATCGGCTTCCAGCGGAAGTTCGCGGGGCTGCTCGGCGTGACGCCGTCCGACGTCCATCTGGGCCACGTGGGTCTCAACCACCTCACCTGGGAGACCGGGGTACGCCTCGGCGGCCCCGACGGCGAGGACGTCCTGCCGAAGCTGCTGGCCGACCACGGGGAGGCGATCGCGGCCGACCTGCGCCTGCCGCGCGCGCTGCTGGACCGGCTGGGCGTGGTCCCGTCGTACTACCTGCGGTACTTCTACGCGCACGACGAGGTCGTACGGGAGCTGCGCACGAAGCCGTCCCGGGCAGCCGAAGTGGCGGAGATGGAACGGCAGTTGCTCAAGATGTACGGCGACCCGTCGCTGGACGAGAAGCCGGAGCTGCTCGCCAAGCGGGGCGGCGCCTACTACTCGGAGGCGGCGGTGGACCTGGCCGCCGCACTGCTGGGCGGAGGAGGCAGCCGGCACCAGGTGGTGAACACGTACAACAACGGAACGCTGCCGTTCCTCCCCGACGACGCGGTGATCGAGGTGCAGGCGGCGGTCGGACCGTCGGGCCCGGCCCCGCTGCCGGTGCCCGCCCTGGACCCGCTGTACGCGGGCCTGATGGCGAACGTCACGGCCTACGAGGACCTGGCCCTGGACGCGGCGCTGCGCGGCGGCCGGGACCGGGTGTTCCGGGCGCTCCTCGCCCACCCCCTCGTCGGCCAGTACGCCTACGCCGACACCCTCACCGACCGGCTGATCGCATACAACCAGGAGCATCTCGCGTGGGCATGACCGCACGTGTCCTCGCTGTCGACGCGGGCAACAGCAAGACCGACGTGGCGGTGGTCGCGGCCGACGGGACCGTCCTGGCCACCGCCCGCGGCGGCGGGTTCCGTCCGCCGGCGGTAGGTGTGGAGGCGGCGATGGACACCCTCGCCGAGGCGGTGGAACAGGCCTTCACCGCGGCCGGGGTGTCCCGCGTCGAGCACGTCTCGGCCTGCCTGGCGAACGCCGACTTCCCCGTGGAGGAGGAGACCCTGGCGAGCGCGCTGCACACGCGCGCGTGGGGCACGACCGTCGAGGTCCGCAACGACACCTTCGCGATCCTGCGCGCGGGCGTGACGCAGCCCCGCGGGGTCGCCGTGGTCTGCGGCGCCGGCATCAACTGCGTGGGCATGCGCCCCGACGGCCGTACGGCCCGCTTCCCCGCGCTGGGCCGTATCTCCGGCGACTGGGGCGGCGGTTGGGGCCTGGCGGAGGAGGCACTGTGGCACGCGGCCCGGGCGGAGGACGGCCGCGGAGGGCCCACGGCGCTGGCGCACACCCTCCCCGGCCACTTCGGCCTGCCCACCATGTACGCCCTGATCGAGGCCCTGCACATGGAGGACCTCCCCGGCACCCGCCGCCACGAACTGACGCCGGTCCTGTTCGCCACGGCGGCGGCCGGCGACCCCCTGGCCCGCGCGATCGTGGACCGCCTGGCCGACGAGGTGGTGACCATGGCCACGGTGGCCCTGACCCGCCTCGACCTGCTGGAGGAGGAGACACCCGTACTGCTGGGCGGGGGCGTCCTGGCGGCCCGGCACCCCCAGTTGACCGACGGGATCCGAGACCTCCTCATGTCCCGCGCCCCCAAGGCGGTACCGCGGGTGGTGACGGCGAGCCCGGTGCTGGGGGCGGCGCTGCTGGGGCTGGACCGGGTGGGGGCGGGGGCGGAGGTGCAGGAACGGGTACGCACCCACTTCGCATCCTGAACGCCGCCGGTCGACTCCCAACGCCGGCCCGGGCAATCCAGCCCGTTGGGGGTGCCCCCTCTGGGGGAGTTTGAGGACGGGGCCCCTCAAGGGCCGAAGCGGGGGTCTGGGGGCGGCAGCCCCCAGGGAGGAACCGAACTGATTCCCACCGCGTGTTCATGGGCAGGGGTGATGCGGGACCCTGCCCAGCCGCCGGCAGGCATCCCGCCGGTGCGGATGTCAGTCCCGGCAGCGATACTTGCGGCGAGGGATGACCACGGGGGAGGTCAACAGTGACGCAGACGCCGAAGAGCAGCGCACCACCATCGGGGCACGGCCCGGCGTCCGGCGCGCCCACCATGCCGTCCGTACCGCCGCGGCCGGGCCTGCCCGAACAGCACAGCGGCGCCGCCCGACCCCTCACCCCCGCGCAACCGCCGGAGGCACGCCGCACCGCCTTCGCCGAGGGCTTCGACCAGCTCCGCGCGGCCGCCACCACCGAACCCGGCCGCCTGCGCATCATCGGCGCCCTGCTGGCCCTCTTCGTCGTCGCCTTCGGCGCCGTGGCCGCCTGGCAGATGACCGAGCGGGCCGCCGCGGCCGACGACGTCCTCAACCGCAGCCAGCCCCTCAGCTCCGACGCGGCCGACATCTACCGCTCCCTGGCGGACGCCAACACCGCGGCCGCCAGCGGCTACCTCGCGGGCCTGCAGGAGAAGCCCGCCATGCGCGAGGGCTACGAGAAGGACATCCGCACGGCCGCCGAGAAACTCGTCAAGGCCGCCGCCAACTCCGAACCGGGCTCTCCCTCGGCGAACACGATCGCCGAACTCAGCAGACTGCTGCCGGAGTACAAGGGCCTGGTCGAGACCGCGCGCGCCAACAACCGCCAGGGCTACCCGGTGGGCGGCGCCTACCTGCGCGCGGCGAACGAGATGATGCAGCAGAAGATGCTGCCGGCCGCCGGGAAGCTCTACCAGACGGAGAACGAGCGCCTGCGCTCCGACTACGCGGACGCGAAGTCCTTCCCCTGGGCGGCGACCGGCCTCGGCCTCCTCGCCCTGGCCGCCCTCGCCTGGGCCCAACGCCGCAACTACCGGCGTACGAACCGGGTCCTCAACCACGGGCTGGTCACCGCCACGGCCACCGCCACCGTGGTCCTGCTGTGGCTCGCCGTGAGCCACACGGTGGCCCGCGCGGGCCTGAACGACTCCTACGACCACGGCGTCCGCTCACTGAACGTGCTGCACGAGGCCCGCATCGCCTCCCTGACCGCCCGCAGCGACGAGAACCTGACCCTGGTCCGCAGGGGCGCGGACTCCAAGACGCTCGACGACGGCACGGTCGTGGACGCCTACGAGTGGGGCTACGACCAGCAGATCGACCAGCTCGGCAAGGCTCTCGCCCGCGCCGAGGGCCTCGCCGACGACTCGGCGGGAGAGAAGCCCGTGCAGGACGCGAACGGCTTCATGAAGATCTGGAAGGACCGCCACAACCTCGCCCGCGACGACAACAACTCCGGCAACTACCAGGCCGCCCGCGACCGCGTCATCGGCGCCGCCAAGGAGCCGACGAGCGTGTGCTTCGACAACGTCGACAAGGCCTTGGCGACGGCGCTGGAACACGAGCAGAGCGAGTTCAAGCAGGCCGCGAGCGACGGCCGTGACTCACTGACCGGCCTGCCGACAGGCGCCGCCGTCCTCGCGGTCCTGGGTGCGGCCGGCGCGGTCCTCGGCATCGGCCGCAGGCTGTCGGAGTACCGGTGAGAGGGGGCACGACGATGAACACAGGCGACGGCTCGGACCGTCTCCGGGTCGCACCCGGCCCGTGGCAGCGTCTGCGCACCGGCCTGCGGGGCTGGGGCGGCGTGGGCGCGATGGCGCTCCTTTGCGCCCTGGCGGTGACCTTCGTGCTGCTGCTGCCGCTGAGCCAGCCGCAGGGATACGACGCCGGTACGGCCACCGGGGCTCAGGGCGTCGCCCATGGCAGCCGGGTGAAGGCCGACGACTGCGAGAACCCGCAGGACCAGAGCCTGTCGCCGTCCGGCGGCGAGGGCAAGGCGCCGACGCTGGACGCCATCAAGGCCCGCAAGGACCGGCGCCTGATCGTCGGCGTCGACACCAACAGCTACCGCTGGGGCTACCTGGACCCGAACAACCCCGCCGGTGAGCTGGAGGGGTTCGACATCGACCTGGTCCACCGGATCGCCGAGGACATCCTGGGCGACCGGGACGCCGTGCAGTTCAAGGCCATCCCGACCAGCCGCCGTGTCGAGGCGATCCAGAAGGGCGAGGTCGACATGGTGGTGCGCACCATGACGATCAACTGCGACCGCATCGAGCAAGTCGCGTTCTCCGCGCCCTACTTCGTGACCGGCCAGCAGGTCCTGGCGCCCAAGACCTCGACGATCACCGGGTTCGACAAGACCCTGGCCGAGAAGAAGGTCTGCTCGGCGCAGGGCTCCACCGCGTACGACAACCTGGAAGAGGGAAGGAAGTCCGGCGACCTCCCGGACACCACCGACATCCGGACCACCGTCCCCAACCAGCTCGACTGCCTGGTGAAGTTGCAGCTCGGCGAGGTCGACGCGGTCGTGACCGACGGTGCGCTCGCCGCGAGTCAGGCCGCGCAGGACCCCACGGTCGAGCTGAAGGGCGGCCTGTTCACCGACGAGTACTACGGCGTGGCGATGAAACTGGGCTCCGACGATCTGGTACGCCAGGTCAACCGGACCCTGGAGAACTACATCGACGACGGCGGCTGGAAGGCGTCGTACGAGAAGTGGCTGCACCCGACGATGGATCAGGGCGACAAGAAGTCGGCGTCGGCGACTCCTCCCGAAGCCCGGTACAAGTGACCGGCGTCAACTGGCGGACACTGCGACAGAATCACGACAGCGCACGACAGAACACGACGGACCACAACGCAGCGAGAGGTGATCGATGGGCGTCACGGACCCCGCCGGGCCGGTGATGGACCGGGACGAGGTGGACCGTGCGCTGGCGCGGCTCGGCGCGGAGCACGAGGCGATCGAGACCTCGCTCCTCGCCCTGCAGGACCACGCGGGCCGCAGACTTCTCGAAGGAGCCGAGCTCACGGGCGTCACCAAGGAGCGCTGGACGACCGCGGAGGCGTCGATCACGCTGCTGTGGGCGTACTTCGACGCGTACACGGACGCGTTGCGCTCCGCCCGCGACATCCGCGCCCGCCGTCGCTGGTCCAGCCGCGACGACCTGGTGGAGCTGACGGAGCTGCTGCGCGGAGAGTCGGTGACCGTCGCGGGCTCGGCGTCGGCGACCGCCAACGCCCCGACGCTGCACGGCGGTTCGGGCAAGCTCAGCGAACAGTTCACGCTGGTCACCCTGGTGGACCGGATGAACGAGCTGTACGCGACCTCGCTGGACATGGTCGTCGCCGCCGACGCGGTCTGGTCGGCGCTGCCCGCCCGCATCGATTTACTGGCCGCCGAGCTCCAGCGCACCCGCCGGCTCGCGCACTCCGTCGGTGTACGTCCCGGCGAGCACCCGGCGGGCGACGACCTGGAGCGCATCACGCGCACGCTCACCCACCTGCGCGCGGAGGTGGTCTCCGACCCGCTCGCGTACTGGCTGCCCACGCAGGGGAGTTCGGCGCCCGGCGGCGGCAGGCCGGACACCACGGTCTACGACCGCGAGGCGCGCGCTCTGGAGGACGTACGGCGTGAGATCGACGCTGTACTGACGGTCCGTCAGGATGCCGAGCAGCGTCTGGTCAAACTGCGCGACGTGCTGTCCCGCGCGGACCGTACGCTCGCCGAGGCCCGCACCGCGCGCGGTGAGGTGCTGGCGAAGATCGCCGCCACGGAGGTGCCCGTCGTCAGCGGCCCGCCGACGGTGCTGCAGGAGCAGCTGGCGACGGCCGCCGAGTACCGCAGACAGGCCCAGTGGCACCGCCTGTCCCCGCTCCTGGAGTCCCTGGAGCAGAAGGCGGAGGACGAACTGCTGCGCGCCCGCGAGTCGCTGACCGCGGTCACCGCGCCCCTGGCGGTCCGCGCCGAACTGCGCGGCCGCCTCGACGCGTACAAGGCGAAGGTCGCCCGGCACGGCCTCGCGGAGGACCCGTTCCTCATCGAGCGCTACGACGCGGCCCGCCGCATGCTGTGGAGCGCCCCCTGCGACCTGCGCGTCGCCGAACAGGCCGTCCTGCGCTACCAGCAGGCGGCAGCCGAACTGCTCGGCGGCCCACGCGTGCCGGGTCCGCGGGCGCCCGAGGACCGGAGGGGGCCGGGATCATGAGGCACAGGGGGGAGTCGTCGTCATGAGTCAGGCACAGCAGACCTGCCAGCGGCCGGACTGCGACGGGGCGTACGAGGACGTGGGCGGCGGTGAGCTGTACTGCGACACGTGCGGCCTCGCACCGGTCGTCTCGGCGACCGGCACGGTCGGTTCGCCGCCCACCGGGGTGACGGGCGGCGGCAAGGGCTCGCGCGGCTCGGCGGGCAGCGGCAGCTCCCGCTCCACCAGCCGCGGCAGCTCCCGTACGTCGTCCCAGTCGTCGAAGTCCCGGCGCTCGGTGTCGGGACGGCTGTCGCGCGCGCTGTCGGGCCGTTCCACGGGCCGCTCGGTGTCGGTGCGCAGCTCCGGCTCGGGCGCCGGCACCAGCGGCCGCGGCAGGCTCGGCGCCGGCCTGGTCCAGGTCCCGGACGTCCCGCGTCCCGACCCGCGCGCGATGGTGCTGGAGAACCCGGAGGTGCCCGAGCGCAAGCGGTTCTGCTCGCGTTCGGACTGCGGTGCGCCGGTCGGCCGGGCCCGCGGCGAGCGCCCGGGCCGTACGGAGGGCTTCTGCACGAAGTGCGGGCACCCGTACTCCTTCGTCCCGAAGCTGAAGTCCGGGGACATCGTGCACGGCCAGTACGAGGTCGTGGGCTGCCTCGCGCACGGCGGGCTGGGCTGGATCTACCTCGCCGTGGACCGCGCGGTGTCCGACCGCTGGGTGGTGCTCAAGGGCCTGCTCGACACCGGCGACCAGGACGCGATGGCGGCGGCGATCTCCGAGCGGCGCTTCCTCGCGGAGATCGAGCACGCCAACATCGTGCGGATCTACAACTTCGTCGAGCACCTCGACCAGCGCACCGGCTCCCTCGACGGCTACATCGTCATGGAGTACGTGGGCGGCAAGTCGCTCAAGGAGATCGCCAACGGCCGCCGCACTCCCGGCGGCAAGCGTGACCCGCTCCCCGTCGAGCAGGCGTGCGCGTACGGCATCGAGGCGCTGGAGGCCCTCGGCCACCTGCACAGCCGCAACCTCCTGTACTGCGACTTCAAGGTCGACAACGCCATCCAGACCGAGGACCAGCTCAAGCTGATCGACATGGGCGCGGTGCGCAGGATGGACGACGACGAGTCGGCCATCTACGGCACGGTGGGCTACCAGGCACCGGAGGTCGCGGAGGTCGGCCCGTCGGTCGCGTCCGACCTCTACACGGTCGCCCGCACGCTCGCCGTCCTGACCTTCGACTTCCAGGGCTACACGAACGTCTACGTCGACTCCCTGCCGGACCCCGACAACATCGAGGTCTTCCGCCAGTACGAGTCCTTCTACCGCCTCCTGGTCCGCGCCACCGACCCCGACCCGGCCCGCCGCTTCGCCTCCGCCCAGGAGATGGCGGAGCAGCTGACGGGCGTACTGCGCGAGGTCGTGTCACTGCAGACGGGACGGGCGCGGCCGTCGCTGTCGACACTGTTCGGGCCGGAGGTACGGGTCACGGACACGGAGCTGTTCCCGAAGCTGGACGGAGAGGTCTCGCGACTGGGGGCGCGGGTGGCTCCCGCCAGGGCCAACGGGACCAGCGGAGCCAACAGGGCCAACGGCAAGACCCCCGCCCTTCCCCCGGCCGACCCGCCCGCTCCCGCCGCCGGCCTCGTCAAGGGCGTCAACACCTCCGCCACCGCCCTCGCCCTTCCCGTCCCGCATGTCGACCCCGCCGATCCCAACGCCGGTTTCCTCGCGGGCCTGATGACCACCGCCCCGGCCGAGCTGCTCGGTGCCCTCGCCGCCGCGTCGGCGCCGTCGCCCGAGACACGGCTGCGGCAGGTGCGCGCCTGGCTGGAGAACGGCGACACCGGCGCCGCGCACGAGGCCCTGCTGAAGCTGGAGGACGAGCGGCCCGACGACTGGCGGGTCGTCTGGTACCGCGGTGTGGCCGCGCTCGTCACCGGCGACCACGAGGGCGCCGCGCTCGCCTTCGACGCGATCTACGACGCCTTCCCGGGCGAGCCCTCCCCCAAGCTGGCCCTCGGCATGTGTGCGGAGGTACTGGGCCAGTTGGACAACGCCGCCGAGTACTACCGGCTGGTGTGGTCGACCGACCCGAGCTATGTGAGCGCCGCCTTCGGCCTGGCCCGCGTCCAGCTGGCGAGCGGCGACCGCCGCGGCGCCGTGACGACCCTGGAGTCGATTCCGGAGAGCTCCATTCACTACACGGCCGCACGCGTGGCGGCCGTCCGCGCGCGGCTGCGTCAACGCACGGCGACCGCCGCCGACGTACCGTTCCTGGAGGACCTGACCGCCGCCGCGGGTCAGGTCGAGGCGCTGGACAGTTACGGTCTGGATCCGGCGCGCCGGGAGCAGTTGTCGGCGGAAGTCCTCGGTTGCGCGCTGGACTGGATACTCTCCGGTGGCCAGGGTTCCGCCCCACCTGCCGCCGGAGGACGGACGCTGCTCGGCAGCGGCCTGGACGAGCGGGGACTGCGTTTCGGCCTGGAGCGTTCGTACCGCACGCTGGCCCGGCTCGCGCGGGGCGGCGAGGAGAGGATCGACCTGGTGGAACGTGCCAACCGTTACCGCCCCCGGACGTGGGTGTAGTTGATGTCGCAGATGCCCCAGTTGTCCGCCTGCCCGAGCTGCGAATGGCCGCTCGAGTCGGGTGACCGTTTCTGCGGTGCGTGCGGATACGACCTGTCCGCCGTGCCCGTACGGCCGGACGACAACCCGACCATCGCCATGAACGGCTCGGTGTCGCCCCCGGCAGGCGCGCCCGGTCCGGTCTGGCCCGCCGCCACACCGGACGGCACCGCCACGCCGGCGGCCACTCATCTGCCGGCGAACCTTCAGGGCACGCACTCCGGCGGCCACGACCTGCCCCCGGGCACACCCCCGCCCCCGCAGTCACCGCCGCCCGTGTCCCCGGCGATGCCCGGCCCCGACACGGCAGCCGGCTTCGGCTTCCCGGCACCCGGCGCCCCGGGCGCACCGGACGGCCCCCACCCGCAGCCTGCCGGTTCACCCGCCGATCCGCCCGCCCCGACGGGCTCGCCCGCCTCCCCGGCCTCCGGCGTGCGGTTCGACCGTCCGGCGGAGCCCGAGGAGTACCCGTTGCAGGCGCCCGACCCGCGTATCGCCCCCGACCTGCCGACCCCGCGCGAGGGCACCAAGGTGTGCGTGGCCTGCCGCGCGGGCCGCGTCGACCACGACGGGTACTGCGAGAACTGCGGGCACGCCCAGCCACGCGAACGCGACCACATGGAGCAGGACGTCGGCCCGGTCGCCGCCGTCAGCGACCGCGGCCTGCGCCACCACCGCAACGAGGACGCGTTCGCCGTCGACTGCACCGCGCTGCCCGACGGCCGGCCCGCGGTCCTGGCGATCGTCTGCGACGGCGTGTCCTCGGCGACCCGCCCCGACGACGCCTCGATGGCCGCCTCCCGGGCCGCGAGCGAGTCCCTGCTGGCCGCCCTGCCGCGCGGCACACACCCGCAGCAGGCCATGCACGACGCGATCGTCGCCGCCGCGAACGCGGTCAACGCGCTGGCCGGAGAACCGGCCACGGCCCGTGAGCACGCCCCGCACCAGAACGCCCCCGCCTGCACGATCGTCGGCTCCGTGGTGACGCCCGAGCTGCTGATCGTCGGCTGGGTCGGCGACAGCCGCGCCTACTGGGTCCCGGCGGACCGCAGCACTCCCCCGGCCCGGCTCACCGAGGACGACTCCTGGGCCGCGCAGATGGTCGCCGCGGGCCTGATGAACGAGGCCGAGGCGTACGCCGACGAGCGCGCCCACGCCATCACGGGCTGGCTCGGCGCGGACGCGTACGAACTGGAGCCGCACACCGCTTCCTTCAAGCCGGACCGGCCGGGTGTAGTGGTGGTGTGCACGGACGGGCTGTGGAACTACGCGGAGGCGGCCGAGGACATGGCCGACGCGCTGCCCCTCGACGCCATCGCGCGTCCCCTGCACAGCGCCCGGGTCCTGGTCGGTCACGCGCTCGACGGCGGGGGCCACGACAACGTAACAGTGGCCGTCGTGCCGTTCCCCGCACCGCCGATGGGGGCAGGATCGGCCTGAGGCCGCACCGCGGAGCGAGGTCTCAGCGGACCGGAGGGGACCGGTCCGTCGACATCCATGGCATCACCATGGGGTTCTTTAGGGGGATTTGAGAACGCATGGCCAATTTCTCGAAGTCGAACGTGCCGCAGTTCTCGGTGGACGTGTACCAGAACGAGTACCTGCCGGAGGGCGGTCGCGACGTCAACGCGATCGTCACGGTGACCGCGACCGGCGGCGGCACGGTCGGAAGCGCGGTCGCGGCGCCCCACCTCTACGCGCCGGGACAGGGTCCGTCCGCGGGCGTGGCGATCATGGTCGACTGCTCGGGCTCGATGGACTACCCGCCGACCAAGATGCGCAACGCCCGCGACGCCACGTCCGCCGCGATCGACACCCTGCGCGACGGCGTCCACTTCGCGGTGATCGGCGGCACGCACGTCGCCAAGGAGGTGTATCCGGGGGGTGGCCGTCTCGCGGTCGCCGACGCCACCACCCGCGACCAGGCCAAGCAGGCGCTGCGCAGGCTCAGCGCGGGCGGCGGCACGGCCATCGGCACCTGGCTGCGGCTCGCCGACCGCCTGCTGTCCTCGGAGGAAGTCGCCATCCGGCACGGCATCCTGCTGACCGACGGCCGCAACGAGCACGAGTCACCGCAGGACCTCAAGGCCGCCCTCGACGCCTGTGCCGGACGGTTCACCTGTGACGCCCGTGGCGTGGGCACCGACTGGGAAGTGAAAGAAGTCACAGGGATCGCCTCCGCCCTGCTCGGCAGCGCCGACATCGTCGCGGACCCGGCCGGTCTGGCCGCCGACTTCACGCGGATGATGGAGACGGCGATGGGCAAGGAGGTCGCGGACGTCGCCCTGCGGGTGTGGACGCCGGTGGGCACGACCATCAAGTTCGTCAAGCAAGTGGCACCGACGGTCGAGGAGTTGACCGACCGGCGCACGGAGGCCGGCCCGCGGGCCGGGGACTACCCCACCGGCTCCTGGGGCGACGAGTCCCGTGACTACCACGTTTGCGTCGAAGTGCCCGCCGCGGAACTCGGCCGGGAGATGCTCGCGGCCCGGGTCTCCCTGGTCGTCCCGCAACCCGACGGCAGCGCACAGAACTTGGGCGCCCAGGGTCTCGTACGGGCCGTGTGGACCGACGACATGGCCGCCTCGACGTCGATCAACCCCCAGGTCGCCCACTACACCGGCCAGGCCGAACTCGCGCAAGCCATCCAACAAGGGCTCGATCTTCGCAAAGCAGGCGATATCGATGGAGCAACGGCCAAACTGGGTCGCGCGGTTCAGCTCGCCAGCGCTTCCGGAAATGCGGATACCGCGAAACTCCTTGCGAAGGTGGTGGACGTGGTCGACGCCGCGACGGGTACTGTGCGACTGAAGGCGAAGGTCGCGGAGGCCGACGAGATGACTCTCGAGACACGGTCGACAAAGACTGTTCGTGTAAAGAAGTGACCTAGCAGCGACCCAGCAGGACCCTAAAAGCATCGAGCCTGACCCCTTGGGGTTGGAGAAATCCGGTCGACGACGGCCGGAAAAGGAGAGGGGGAAGCGCCGACATGCCGACCTGCCCGAACGGACACCAGTCGGGTTCCGACGACTGGTGCGAGGTCTGCGGTCACCGCATGGCCGGTGCCGTACCTCCGCCCCCTCCGCCTCCGCCCCCGCCGGGGGGTGGCTACGGCTTCCCGCCGCCCGGTGGCCCTGGTGGCCCCGGTCCCGGTGGCCCGTCCGGTGGCCCGAACATGGGTCAGCCGGGCGGCCGTCCGCACCTGTCCGCCGTACCGGAGCCGGAGCTCTGCCCGCAGTGCCGTACGCCGCGTGAGGGCGGTGCGCCGTTCTGCGAGGAGTGCCGGTGGAACTTCCTGACCAACACGGCGACGTCGTACACCCCCGCCGCCCCGCACCCCGGTGCGCCCGGCGGCCCGGGCCTGCCCTCCCACTTCCAGCAGCAGTCGGGGCCCCCGCCGTCGTCGGGGCCGCCTCCGTCGTTCGGCGGCGGTGACTCGTACGAGTACCAGGGCTCGCGCCCGTCCCAGGTGAACCGCCCGGCGGAACCGATCCCGCCGTTCGGCGCGGAACCGCAGGGTCCGGGTGGTCCCGGTGGTCCCGGGGGCTTCGGTCCCGGCGGTCCGGGTGGTCCTGGTCCGGGGGGCCCGGGTGGTCCTGGTGCGGGCTTCGGCGGTCCCGGTGGCCCTGGCGGCCCCGGCGGCCCCGGCGGCTTCGGCGGCTTCGTTCCTGGACCCGGTGGTCCTGGCCCCGGCGGTCCCGGCAACACCAACCCCGGTGGCCCCCCTGGCCCGGGTGGCCCCGGTGGTTTCGGTGGTCCTGGCGGCCCCGGTGCTCCCGGCCCTGGTGGCCCCGGCCTCAACGCCCCCTCCGGCTTCGGCGGCGACCCGTCGCGGCCGGTTCCGCCGCCGCCCGGCCCGACCCCGCCCGGCGGTCCCGGCGCGACCGGCGGTGCTCCGCAGGCGTTCCAGCCGTCCGGCCCGGCCGGTCCCGCGGCCCCGCCGGCCCAGCCCGGGTTCGGGCAGGACCCCAACCGTCCGCCGCAGGGCGGCCCGTCCTTCGGCGGCGGCAACGACGACTGGGTGATCTCCCCGCCGTCGTCGGGTCCCGGCGGCCCCGCTCAGGGCGGCTACGGCTACCCGCCGCCCGGCGCGACCCAGGCTCCGCCGCCGCCCGGTCCCGGCTACCCGCAGCAGCCCGCCGGCCCGGCGACCTGGACGGCCACCATCGGCCCGGACCGCGACTACTTCATGGCGATGATGCAGCGCTCCGGCCCCGAGGCCGCGGGTCTCAACCTGCCCGCGTACTCCCCCGAGCAGCAGCGCACGCTCACCGGCAACCAGGTCACCATCGGCCGCCGCCGCCACTCCACCGGCGAGTCCCCCGACATCGACCTGTCGGTGCCGCCGGAGGACCCGGGCGTCTCGCACCAGCACGCGGTCCTGGTCCAGCAGCCGGACGGCAGCTGGGCGGTCGTCGACCAGAACTCGACGAACGGCACGACCGTGAACGGCTCCGAGGAGCCGATCCAGCCGTTCGTGCCGGTCACGCTGCAGGACGGCGACCGGGTGCACGTCGGGGCGTGGACGACGATCACGATCCGGCGCGGCTAGGCCTCGGACCGGGAGGGGGCGGTCGTACGGCGAGAAAGTGCCGTACGACCGCCCCCTCCCGGCGTCTCAGCCGGGCAGCGCCCACGCGTACGGCCCCTCGGGGTCGTCCAGCCACGCCCACTCGTGTTCGCCGCTCAGCGTGATCCCGTACCGCTCCCGCTGCGGCTGGCCCTCCCGCTCCCACAGCGCGTACGCCTCCTGCGGGTCGAGGCTGCCGCGGGTCAGCGCCAGCAGGAAGCGGAACAGCTCGTGGTCGCGGGCCCGGCGCGGCAGCCCGCCCAGGTGGACGGACCCGGGCTCGGACCGCACCCCGCCGCGCAGCGGCACGAAGTAGGCAGGCGTGTGCAGGAAACGCCCTTCGGCGTGCTCGGCGTCCCGCACGGTCAGGGCGACCAGGCCGGTGGCGAACGGGGTCAGAATGCGGGCGCCCGGGCGGCACTGGGCGAGCCAGGCGCGCGGGATCGACAGCAGGGTGCAGGTCGCGATGATCCGGTCGAAGGGGGCGCGTTCGGGCACGCCGCGCGCGCCGTCGCCGGTGACGACGACGGGGTGGTAGCCGGCGGCCGCCAGGTGCCGGCGTGCCGACTCGGTGATCTCCGGCTCCAGGTCGACGGTGGTGACGAGGTCGTCGTCGCCGAGCCGGTGGGCGAGCAGGGCGGCGTTGTAGCCGGTGCCCGCGCCGATCTCCAGGACCCGGTCGCCGTCCGCCACCTCCAGCGCGACCAGCATCATCGCCATCAGGGACGGCTGGCTGCTGGAGGAGACCAGCTCGCCGTCGCGCAGCCGGGTGGCCAGCGGCGTGTCGGCGTACGCCCCGCGCACCCAGCGCTCGCGCGCGCCCGGGTCGGGGCTCTGGCCCCAGCGCCGCTCGTAGCCGCCGGAGACGCCGACGTAGTAGTACGGCACGAACAGATGCCGCGGAACGGCCGCGAAGGCCTCCCGCCACACGGGGTCCTCGGCCCACGCCCCGCTCGCGTCGATCGCACGCACCAGCTCGGCCCGCGCCGAGGCGGCGAGGGCCGCGAGTCCCTCGGCGTCCCTGTCGAGATCCTGCGCGCTCATACGTCCACTGTCCTGCGGCAGGCGGTGCGAGGCGAGCGCCCTGCCGGACGATCCGGAACGCGTCACTCGGGACCGTCCGCAGCGCGTCACTCGGGACCGTCCGCAACGCGTCACCGGGGGCGACTGGTCCTAAGCCTCCGGTCCTCCGTCTCCGCGTCTGAGACCATGGGCCATGTGAATGAAATTCGGCGCGGCACGCTTCAGGAGCAGACCTTCTACGAGCAGGTCGGCGGGGAGGAGACCTTCCGCCGCCTGGTCCACCGTTTCTACGAGGGTGTCGCCGAGGACCCGCTCCTGCGGCCCATGTACCCCGAGGAGGACCTGGGCCCGGCCGAGGAGCGCCTTGTCCTGTTCCTGATCCAGTACTGGGGCGGTCCGACGACGTACAGCGAGAACCGCGGCCACCCCCGCCTGCGCATGCGCCACGCCCCGTTCACCGTGGACCGCGCGGCCCACGACGCCTGGCTGAAGCACATGCGGGTCGCCGTCGACGAGCTCGGCCTCTCCGAGGAGCACGAGCGGACGCTGTGGAGCTACCTGACGTACGCGGCGGCGTCGATGGTGAACACCGCGGGCTGAGCCCGGCCGATCCCGCTCACGCCCCCGTCACGGCGGGGTCAGCGAACGCTGACGTCCAGCGCCCCGAGCCCCGCCCTGCGTACCGCGATCGACCCGTACGGCGTCCGCAGCCGCAGCCACGCCCCGGAGGACAGCAGCCCCAGCTCGCTCTGCCCCGCCGCCCCTCGGGGCCGCAGGAAGCCCAGCGACTGGGCCGCGTGCACGGCCCGTACCGGAAGGGGCGTCTCCCCGACCGTCCGGGACCAGATCTCCCGTCCGATCCGGTCGAGCTCGGCCCGGGTACGCCGCTCCGGCGCCAGCTCCTGCGTACGGGACCGGAACTCGGCCACCGCCGCCCCGACCAGCTTCCCCAGCTCGCCCGGCGCCGGCAGCCCGGCCTCGCGCCGCCAGCCACCGCGCGGCGGGAGCACCCCGGCCCACGGCGGCCCGGTGACCGCGGCGGGGACGACGGCCGTGCCCGCCGCCTCGTCGACGGACTCCAGCAGCTCGCCCGCGGACACGGTCACGTCCAGCGTGACGTCGAGCCCGTTCTCGTACGGCTTCGCCAGCCGTACCGCGCGGATCGCCAGCACCTCGAAGGACGGCGGCCGCCCGAAGACGGCGAGCGCGGTACCGGCCGCCTGCAGACGCACCGCGGCTCCGCGGTCGTAGTGGAGCAGCCGGGAGAGGAAGGCCGCGAGATCCGCCGCCTCCCCCTCGTCGGCGAGGTGGAGCACCGTCATGCGGCGACGGCCTCCTCCTCGTCGTCATCCCTGTATCCCGCGAGGAACTCCCGCTCCTCGCCGGTGAGCCTGCGCGGGCGCTGCGCCTCGAAGTCGAACGGCACTATCACCGTCGACGCCCGGACGTAGACGAGGTCGTCGTCCTTCACCTCATAGGCGATGGTGAAGGACGCCGCCCTGATCTCGGTCACCCACAGCTCGATGTCCACCGGGTGGTGCCGGTGGACGAGCTGCCGCTTGTAGTCGATCTCATGGCGGGCCACCACGGACCCCTGCTTGAAGTCCTTCTCCGGGCGGAACAGGAAGTCGATACGGGCTTCCTCCAGGTAGCGGAGGAACACCACGTTGTTGACGTGGCCGTACGCGTCCATGTCCGCCCAGCGCAGCGGGCAGCGGTAGATGTGCCGCAAGATCGATCAGCCCCGGGTCAGCTTCTTGTAGGTGGCACGGTGCGGACGCGCCGCGTCCGGCCCCAGCCGCTCGATCTTGTTCTTCTCGTACGACTCGAAGTTGCCCTCGAACCAGAACCACTTGGAGTCACCCTCGTAGGCGAGGATGTGCGTGGCGACCCGGTCCAGGAACCACCGGTCGTGGGAGACGACCACGGCGCAGCCCGGGAACTCGAGGAGCGCGTTCTCCAGGGAGCTCAGGGTCTCGACATCGAGGTCGTTGGTCGGCTCGTCGAGGAGCAGCAGGTTGCCGCCCTGCTTGAGGGTGAGCGCCAGGTTGAGACGGTTGCGCTCACCGCCGGAGAGCACACCGGCCGGCTTCTGCTGGTCGGGACCCTTGAAGCCGAAGGCCGAGACATACGCACGGCTCGGCATCTCGACCTGACCGACGTTGATGTAGTCGAGCTCGTCGCTGACCACGGCCCACAGCGTCTTCTTCGGGTCGATGTTCTCGCGGCTCTGGTCGACGTACGAGATCTTGACGGTGTCGCCGACCTTGATCGAACCGGAGTCGGGCGTCTCCAGACCCTGGATCATCTTGAACAGGGTCGTCTTGCCGGCGCCGTTGGGGCCGATGACACCGACGATGCCGTTACGCGGCAGAGTGAAGCTCAGGTCGTCGATGAGGACCTTCTCGCCGAAGGCCTTGTTGAGGTTGTTGACCTCGACGACGATGCTGCCGAGCCGCGGGCCCGGCGGGATCTGGATCTCCTCGAAGTCCAGCTTCCGCATCTTCTCGGCCTCGGCGGCCATCTCCTCGTACCGCGCGAGACGGGCCTTGGACTTGGCCTGCCGCCCCTTGGCGTTGGAGCGGACCCACTCGAGCTCTTCCTTGAGCCGCTTGGCGCGCTTGGCGTCCTTCTGGCCCTCGACCTTGAGACGGGTCTGCTTGGTCTCCAGGTACGTGGAGTAGTTGCCCTCGTACGGGTACGCGCGCCCGCGGTCGAGCTCGAGAATCCACTCGGCCACGTTGTCGAGGAAGTACCGGTCGTGGGTGATGGCGACCACGGTGCCCGCGTACTTGGCGAGGTGCTGCTCCAGCCAGTTCACGGACTCGGCGTCGAGGTGGTTGGTGGGCTCGTCGAGGAGCAGCAGGTCGGGCGCCTCGAGGAGCAGCTTGCAGAGCGCGACGCGGCGCTTCTCACCACCGGAGAGGTTGACGACGGGCCAGTCGCCGGGCGGGCACCCGAGCGCGTCCATGGCCTGCTCGAGCTGGGCGTCGAGGTCCCAGGCGTTGGAGTGGTCGAGATCCTCCTGGAGCTTGCCCATCTCGTCGAGCAGCGCGTCGGAGTAGTCGGTCGCCATCAACTCGGCGATCTCGTTGAACCGGTCGAGCTTGCCCTTGATCTCGGCGACACCCTCCTGGACGTTCTCCAGGACGGTCTTGTCGTCGTTCAGCTTGGGCTCCTGCATCAGGATGCCGACGCTGTAACCGGGCGACAGGAAGGCGTCACCGTTCGACGGCTGCTCAAGCCCCGCCATGATCTTCAGAACGGTCGACTTACCGGCACCGTTCGGGCCGACGACGCCGATCTTCGCTCCGGGGAGGAAGTTCAGGGTGACGTCGTCGAGGATCACCTTGTCGCCGTGCGCCTTGCGCGCCTTGCGCATGGTGTAAATGAACTCAGCCAAGAGAAACCGTCCGGCAGCTTGAAATCTGGCAGTGGGCAGATACACCCCATCTTGCCCGACGGCTACCCCTGGGGGGAAACGCGTATGGTCCGAGGCCTCTGACCTGGGGTTTCACTGTTGGCGGCTATGACTCGGCTGTCAACGTCGGTCATCGTCGGTCGGCCTCGGGCGCCCTCGCACGGCCCAGAGACGGCCCAGGATCGGGGCTGCTCACTCAAGGGGCTGGGCTGCCACAGGCAGCTGCTCGCTGTGGAGCCAGGTGAAGGTGCGGTCGGGTTCGAGGTGGGCGTCTCCCCAGTGGATGACGTGGATGCCGTTCTCAGGGTCGGCCGTGAAGAACAGACACACGAGTTTCGTGGAGGCCCCGAGGGCCTCAAAGGTCTCGTGCAGCTCCTCGTATTCCTCCGTCGTGAGCTCGTCGTCAAGAGGAAAGAGACCGTCTTGTGGCTCCGGCCCGTGGCTCAGGAGCATCCGACGGCGCGTGGGGGAAGCGTTGGCGGCCAGCCGCGCACGTTCGAGGGGCTTGGGGCGATCGGCGTACTTAAAGGGGAAGAGAGCGTGGTCGTTGATGACTGCGTACTCGTACCCGCGCACGTCCCGCACGGCTTCGTCCAGCTCACGAGCCGTATCCGCGAGGTTCTCGCGCACAGCCTCGGCCAGGGTGACGCCGTAAGGGCTGCGCTTCTTCAGCCTCGCGGTGAGGTGAACCGCATGAGCCCTCGTGTGAGCCCTCGCCAGTTGCTCCGGGATCGCTTCGACGAGCCTGCCGGCATGCCGCCCAAACCGCTCCACGGCCCAGTCCGACGGCCCGCCGTGGTTACCACCCAGCACGGACATGCAGAGTCCCCCTCCCCCAGTCACCCCGCTTACCAACTGTGTGACACGTGCATGAAGAATCAACAAGGGCGCGGATCCGGCCACACCCGGCGAGGGGCCTGCTGGGGTGCACCGACAAGCTTGGAGCGAGGGCTTAGAAGGCGCTTGGCGTGTTCACCGGGGGTCGGTCACTGATCAGGGCGGCTACGCCTTCCGCTGACAGCTCGCCACCTGCCGTCGACACACATTCGACACGGCCCGGAGCAGGTTCACGGCCGCCGGTAGGCCGATGGGTCGACACCCGCTTCTGGCGTCCTGCTGATGGACACGTAGGCGGGGTACTCAGAATCTCCAACCTGAATGAGGGCGAAGAGATCAAGGTCATGGTTCGCGAATCTGTGGAGGTACTGGAGGAACAGCTCCAACTCCTCGTCCGACAGCCGCTCATCGTGCCGCTCGTTGCGCATTCGGTCACGATACGAGCGGAGGAGCTACCGGTCAGTTCCGTCGCCAGCCGTCGCAGGTCCTCCGGGCCCGTGTCTGGGTCGCCGAGCTTGTCCGAGGCTTGTCCCAGCGGATCGGCAGCCATTCCTTGAAAGGATGGGTGCGCCAGAACTGGCATACGAGGGATGGTGCGATGCCGACAAGTCGAGGGACGTCGAGCCTTGAGTGGGCCTAAACTGGCAGGCCTAGGCGCCGCACCCTCTGGATCAATGCGGCCCGGTCGTCGCGGGAGGGCGATCAGTTGGGGAAGCATACGGACCGGTTCCAAGACGAATTGAGCGCGCTATACGAGGAGGCCGGCAAGCCGTCCCTGAGGCAGTTAGCCAGGCGAAGCGAGAATCATCTGGCGGCATCGACGATCGGCAGCTGGCTCAACGGTCGTGCCCTACCGAGCGAAGCACTCACGCACGATTTCCTGGCGCTGGTCAACTCGTTGGAAGTGCTGGCAGGGCAAATCGCAGGAAATACCCGGTCACGGGACTCGCGCTTGTGGCTGAGCCTGCTCCAGGCAGCCCGCCGGGAGCGCGATGTTCGCGTCGATTCCGAGGCGCCAGTCGACTGGGCTGAGATAGTCAAGAACCCTGCCATATTCGAGACACTGGTAGGTCTGCTCATTCTCCGGATTCGTCCTCATGCCCAAGTTGTCCAAGGAAATGATAAGGACCGCGGATACGATGTATTTGAGCACTCGGAGGTCGAAGGGTTCGTCCAGTACGAATTGAAAGCCTTCACGGGCCGCATGACGTCGGATCGCAGAGCGCAGATTCGTCGTTCGCTGCAGAGGCTCGCACCTCAGCCGGATCGCTGGGATCTCGTGGCGCCGATCGACCCGACACCCCCTGAGGCTTCATGGTTCGCAGACCTTCGCGCGGAGTTTCCGTTCGTCCGGCAGTGGAACGGCCTCCGTTGGTTGAATCGGGTGCTCAGCGGTCAACCTGACCTGGTCGCCCATGTGGTTGGGAGTTCACCAGACCTCCTTGGTAGGCGCCTGCGGGATGCCATGGCCAGCCGCCGCTCGCTGCCAGGAAAGGGTGCGCCAGACCCTCTAGGGGGGCATGGTTCTCTCCGCTGCCTAGGCTTTGGCGATCGGCCCGCTGACGAGGACTTACTGAACCGGGACGCCTTGGTCGCAGCTATCGCCGACCTGCTGGTGACGGCCGAAGAAGACGCCAGAACCATGGTGGAAGCAAGTGGCGGTTTTATGGACGCAACGGGCCCGACCGTCGTGGCTTTGGAGGGCCCATGGGGGTCGGGCAAGACGAGCATGATGCGACTGATCGAAAGGGAAGTCCTTCGCCGGCAGCCAGCACTCTGCGACACGAATGGCCCGCAACGGCGTTGGTGGCGACGTTCGCCCGAGCATCTTTCGGTCAAGGCGGCACTTCTGCAGCTGATACGGACCGCCCCTGAGGCACCCGAGTACAGAGAAGTTTCTGAGGCGGGAAAAGTGGCATGGGCCGTGCGACCTTCGACGTCTATAACAGCCCACTTCAACCCCTGGGCGCATCAGACGAATGATCAGATATGGGCAGGTCTGACTCGGACGATTGTCGAGGCTGCACAGCCTGCGCTGGGACCCCACGGGCGAAGCCGGGAGGCTTACTGGCTGCGCAGGAACTCAGTCCGCTTGGACCGTCATCAACTGCGTCGCACGATGTTGCGGCGGCTCTGCTCCCCGCTGCTGCGAGTGGCAGTCTTCGCACTGCTCGCTCCCCTGGTCGCACAGCTCGCCAAGGGAGGACAGAACTACGACATCGCTGGGCATCAGATCAGTGCAGTTTTGCTGGCAGGGGCGTTGCCGACACTCTTGGCCGCTGCGGGGGTCATTCATACGGTGTTGCGCCTAGCGGGCGGGCGGGCGCGGTCCTACCTGCCGGGCGAGCTCCTGGACGGCCCGGTGATGAGCGGTCCTCTCGCCTCTGGGGGAAGTGGAGGCGTTGGTGACGCTCTGAGAGACCCGTACTACAACGCTCGGTCCGGATACCTCTACCTCGTTCAGCACGACATCCGGGAGCTGCTCGCGACCTTGAAAGAAGGCGGTCACGAGCTGATCGTCTTCATTGACGACCTGGACCGTTGCTCACCCCGGGTGACCGCTGATGTTTTCGAGGCAGTCAACCTGTTTTTGTCGGGCGCGCTGCATGTCCCTACGCGGCAGAGCGCAGAGGACCAAGCCCGGTGCCGGTTTGTTCTTGGGCTCGACCCCGGAGTCGTCGCCGCGCATCTGGACCGAGCCTATGCAGATCTCGCGACTGCGGACCTAGCTGACGCTCATCAGGACCCTTCGGCTGGCTGGACCTTCCTGCGCAAGCTCGTCCAGCTGCCGGTGGCCCTGCCGCCGACGTCGCAGGGCAGCGTCGAAGCCGCTCTCACCGGGTTACTGGGCGACGTTGCCCTGTGGGCTCCGGTGACCGTCGTCGCTCCCGACGAGGCGGGCGAACAGCAGTCTGTCGCTGCTCCTGCTCAGGCCCCATCCTCGACCACGACTTACGGCCGTACATCGGAGACCGAGGTACTTGTACGTGCCCTGGAGACGGATCCCTCGGTCCGTGACCAGCTCGGGAAACGCCTGAGCGCACAGAAGGATCTCTCGCTCCGTGAAGTAAAACGGCTTTTGACGCTGTGGCAGTTCTATCTTCGGGTGCTAGGCCACAAGGAGCACGGACTGGAGAGGCTGTCGGTACAAGAGGCTGTCCATCTGGTGGTTCTTTCCGAGATCGCGGCCCGCTGGCCGGCGCTCCAGACGTCCCTGCGCCGACGCTTCGACGGAGTGACGGGGCTAGCGATTCTCGCTGAGAGCACCACGGACGACCTCTCGTGGGCCAGAGCCCTCCGGAGCGTCGGCCTGGATGACACGCGCCACGCCAAGTCGTGCATTGCGCTGCGATCGTTGCTCGCCGAGCATGAAGGAAAGGTGGTGGCTGAGCTCGCCGAACGGCTGTCTTAAGGATCCTTCTGGCGGCGGATGCAGGTCGCTGTTTCATGGGTCTGGACGAGTGGTGCTGGCAGACGCCCCTCTACGCAACCGGCCGGCGCCAGCGTTGCCGGATGAGGCCACCGCGCACAGCGAGCAGCGCATACAGGACCTATGCAGCCACAACTGATCATCGGCGGCGGTGACCTGCGGCCGCCTTACCGATCAACGCCCTGACCTGCTGCTGAGCTGTCGGTAGCTGTCGACGTTGGTCAACGTTGAGCGCCCTTCCACGGCCCTAGGACGGCCCGGGAGGGCGCTCGTTGTCTAGTACTGCATCCGAAGCAGCGAGCGCCTTGCCGACCGTAGCGTAGAACCCAGTACTGCCAGCCGAGGCTGTGACAGAGCCGGATTCATTCAATGAAGCCCCTACCTCCACGTGTGCCGTCTATCCTCAGAGCCGAGCGTGCGTACCTTTTGACGCAGGGGGGAAAGTGAATAAAAGAAGTTGCAAGCAAGATAAGGTTGAGTCAGATGGAATTACTTTCGTCACATGCTCGGACGGTTCGTATAAGTCGCTGAACTATCACCGCAGCGCGAGCGGGACAAAGAATCGAAAAACTTGCTGGGCAGTACCGGTTAAGGATGAATGTCATTGTTTTTGCGAGTCGGAGATATCTAGCTGGATTGACGCCAATAGAAATAATTGGTTTATCTCCAAAGATGCGCTCAAGGTGCTGGGGGACCGTCAGGAAAGAGTCGCATTTTTCCCTGTGGCGCAGAATGGCTCAGATCCTCGCCATGGGTACCCGGTGACAAGCCGGGGTGGTGCAAGAAAGTACAGGCCTCCCAAAAATATTCTCGATCTGTGGTTGAAGTCCGGCAGGATCAATAGCGTTACTTACGAGCGCCTCATGACGGGGAGGATCTAGTGTCGAAAGCTGGCGTGTTCCGCCTGAGAGTGCCAGGTGAGTGGCGTGACGCCTGGCTATATAAGGAGCACGTGCTCCTGTGGGGCCGAGATGGATCCCTGTACATTCTGGATATGGCAAGGATCTCCAAGGCGGTACTCGCAAAGTACGGACCGTCTAAAGCGGGCCTTTTGGATTACCTTATTTTGAGGAATGACTGGAAGGCAAGTTCGGCGTTCCGGCGGATCATGAGTATGCCTGAGGTGGCGTCAGCTTTTCTGAGAGATTTTCGCCTAGAAGGTAGCGACCTCGACCTGACTGTAAGTCTGGAGCCGATCAAGATTGGGCATGAAGGTACGCCTGGTTATCTATTCGATTCCGCGATCTATGCAAATCGCCTTTACCAGGCGACCAGCGAGGGCCTCTTCGAATCACGTTTCAACCCGGACCGTGAAATCGACGAGATGCCTCTCGTGCAGTTCCTTGAACACGAGACAAGATGTGTTTCCGCGCAGTATATGGCGGTCAATGCTTCAGCCGAAGAGCGGGGTCTGTGGTTTGCCCCTATCAGGCTCTTTGATATTGATGGTGATGACTATGAATATGGTGAGGGGGAACTGTGGGATCCCTTTGGCGAGAATGAAGAAGGATATCCCGCCACCGTTATTCGAAGGTCGGGAAATAGGATGGAGCAAGTGGCGGATTATTCGGCTTCATGCTCGTCTGCGGCACGGCACCTCTTGAACTATACGGATGCGCCTATGCCTGGATTTCTTAGAGCACACGATGTGAGAGGTAGGTCCCATGAGAGAGCGCAGTTCGATGAATGGATGGTTACGGGATATGAACAGGAGAGGAGTATCGAAGAGTTGACACAAAAGGCATTGTCGTTTAAGGCATCGCGTGGTGAAGGGGATGAGGGTACGCCCGCCTGGGGTGAGGGTGTCGAAGTCCTAGGTAACTCCAGCTATCGCCTACTCGTTAAGAGGAATGACGTGCTGGAAGTCGTCAACGTCTCGGCATTCGAGAACCGTGATGTCGCCGTTAAGAAAAATGCTGAGTTCAGGAAAATGAATCTACGCGACGTCGGAGGGTCGGAGATCCTCTCCACGCGGGATCTGGCTTCGGGGTTCGCAATCGAACTCTTCGACAGTATTTCCGTGGTGACGGCTTCCAGTGTTTTTAGCGTGTACAGGGAGCCTGCTGCGCGGATTCGTACTTTCCGGGCGTCCAGGCGCTATAAGGATGTGCTGGCTATCGCTGGGGAAAAGGATCTAGCGCTTGTCGGCTTCGTCGAGTTTGATGACGACGAAGCGGAGTTCTAATGATCCCTCGATGAGGCAGTGGAATAGGTAGATCACAAGGTCGGTGGAGCGGCTTTGGGCTGGAGCTGCTTTGGGGCGAGTGATCATGGCCCCGTAAGCTTCCGGCGCGTCGGGCAGTCTGTGGACCTGCCCGTTAAAGCACGACGTTGGGGCCATGATCTTAGAGGCTCGCCCCAAAGTGGCTGCCTAAAGCCGTGGAGCCGACCGCCCCAGCCACAGAGGGTGTCTCCCACTTCATGCCCGCAGCTCGCCAGCGCGCCGCCTGGCGCGGCCAGCCGGGGCGAAGACAGGAGGCAGGCCGCGCCGCAGAGGCGGCGCGCGCCCGCGCCGCGCGCGGGCCTTGATGAAGTAGGGAAAGTTCTATCCCGCTGGGATGAGGCGCTTGCCGTCGTGGCTCCGCACATGGGGGCCGTTGCCGTCCAAGGCATCCAAGAGCCTGATCGCGAAGACCTCGGACATACGCTCCGAGACCTCGTCGGGCGTCAGCCACGAGACCGCCGTCGACTCACTCGACGTGCGCTCAGTACCGCCGGAGGGCTTGCAGCGGAAGACCAGGGCCACGATGCCTCGGGTCGTGTTCTTGTAGACGCCGGTTAGTTCGTCCACCTCGACGTGGATGCCCGTCTCCTCCAGGACCTCGCGGGCGACTCCCGCCTCGGGGGTCTCGTCGAGTTCGAGTACGCCGCCGGGGAGCTCCCAAGTGCCGTTGTCGGCGCGGCAGATCGCCAGGAGTCGACCATCCTCGCGCACCACAACTCCGGCCACAGATACGGAGTGCAGTGGCGGCAAAGTTGCTTCCTGGGTTTTACTCATGCACAGGAGCATAGGAGGAAGTGAAGGACTATGGGAACCGCAGTAGGAGGTGAGCGGTCCGTACCTCGCTACGTGCAGATCGCTGACGAGATCGTGCAGCAGATCAGGGCGGGTGTCCTCAAGCCTGGCGACATGGTGCCGAGTGAGTCGGAGCTGGTCGACCGCTATGGCGTCTCGGGGGGCACGATCCGCAAGGCTATGGTCGAGGTGCGTGCGAGCGGGCTCGTCGAGACCCGGCACGGCAAGGGCTCCATCGTGAAGGATCGGCCGCCCGTACGGCACCGGTCCTCCGACCGTTTCCGGCGCTCGCTCCGGCAGGGCGGCAAGGCCGCCTACCTCGCCGAGTCTGAGCAGTCCGGCGCCACGGCCAAGGTGAGCGTCCTGTACATCGGCCCCATGGAGGCCCCCGAGGATGCCGCCCGGCGGTTGGGCGTCCCCGCCGGCACTCAGGTCCTCGCCCGGCGACGCCTCTACTTCCGCAACGGCACGCCCGTCGAGACCGCGACCTCCTACCTCCCCTGGGATGTCGTGAAGGAGATCCCGGAGTTGTTCGCCGAGAACCCCGGCGGCGGTGGCATCTACGCCCGACTCGAAGACCACGGGCACGAGTTCGCCGAGTTCGCCGAGACGCTGCAAGCACGCCCGGCCTCCAAGGCGGAGGCGTCCGAGCTGGCGCTGAGCCCCGGTGCGCCGGTGGTCCATCTGATCCGTGAGGCCCGTACGACCGAAGGTCTCGTGGTCGAGGTCTGCGACACACTCATGGCCGCTGACCAGTTCGTTTTCGAGTACCGGATCCCTGCCGCCGACTGACGCACGCTCAACTCCCCTCAGCCCGTCGCGGGTTCGTCTTCGCGGCGGGTTGACTCATGTATAGGAGTCAGGCACTCTTCTTCATGTCACTCATATACATGAGTGGCGGAGTCGAGCCTCTGTAGAGGAGTGATCTGCTGTGCGTCAGATTCCCGTCGAGACCTCCGGCGCGACCCTGATGGTTGCCCAGCCCCCGCAGAAGAAGGTCGTCAACCGCCAGACCGGCCAGGTCGCGGTGGATCGCGACAGCGGCGAGACCATGTGGACGGTGGACGTGCTGTTCGTGATGAACGGCAACGCGGAGGTCGTCACCGTGGCCGTGCCCGAACCGGGTATCTCCGGCGAGCTGGCCATGGGCACTCCGGTCGCCCTCACCGGCCTGATTGCCCGGCCGTGGGAGAACGAGTTCAACGGCCAGAAGCGGTGGGGCATCAGCTTCCGCGCGGTCGCGGTCACGTCGCTGGCCGCTGCGGGCTCGGTGTCCGAGGCGGCTTGATCATGACGTGGTTCATGGTCGCTGTGGTTGTGGTCGTCGCCACTGCGGGTCTCCTGCGGTGGCGGCGCCCCGCCTGGTACTGGCTGACCTTCGGGGTCACCTTCGCGGTTGTGCGCGTCCTGGTCCGGTACGGCTCGGTCATGGACGCCTGCGGGTTGACCGTCCCGCCCTCGCGCTGGCGTCTCACCCTTGCTCGGGTCGCCAACCGGCCCGTGCCGGAGTCCCGCCCGCCGCGCATCCTGCGGCTGCGGCCCACCCGAACCGGCCTGGTGCTGCGGCTCAAGCTCCGGCCCGGCCAGGACGCCTTCGACATCGCTGCCGCGTCCGACCGGCTTCGCCACTCCTTCTCGATGTACGGCGTCACCTCGCGCGAAATCCGCTCCGGGGTCGTTGAGTTGCGGATGACCGGCTACGACGTGCTCAAGCGGGTGCAGATGCCCGCCAAGACCGACACGGCGCCGATGCGGGTCCCCGTCGCCCTGCGCGAGGACGGCACGGTCCACTACCGCGACTACCGGGCCATACCCCACGCCCTCACCCTCGGCGCCACCGAGTCCGGCAAGTCCGTCTACCAACGCAACCTGGTCGCCGGGCTGGCTCCGATGGACGTCGCCCTGGTCGGAATTGACTGCAAGCAGGGCGTCGAACTCTTCCCCCTCGCCCGCCGGTTCTCCGCGCTCGCCGACAACCCGGACACCGCCGCCGAACTTCTCGACGCGCTGGTGGCCCACATGGAGGACGTCTACCAGCTCATCCGCGCCGAACAGCGCATCACCGCCGACGTCCCGGACGCCGAGATCGCCGCTGGTATCTGGAACCTGCCCGAACACCTGCGCCCGGTCCCGATCGTGGTCCTGGTCGACGAGGTCGCCGAACTCGCCCTGTTCGCCACCAAGGACGAGGAGAAACGCCGAGACCGGATAATCACCGCACTCGCTCGCCTCGCCCAGCTCGGCCGTGCCGCAGGGATCTACCTGGAGATCTGCGGGCAGCGCTTCGGCTCCGAACTCGGCAAGGGCATCACCATGCTCCGAGCCCAGCTCACCGGCCGCACCGCCCACCGCGTCAACGACGAATCCTCGGCGAACATGGCCTTCGGCGACATCGCCCCGGACGCCGTACTCGCCGCCATCCAGATCCCCGCCGACATGCGCGGCCTCGCCATCGCGGGCGACTCGACCGGCGGCTGGCACCGCATCCGTGCGCCGCACACGACGCTGCGGCAGGCCGTGAACACCTGCAACCGGCACGCCGACCGAACCCCACACCTGGCCGTCCTGGCGCCGTTCCGGCCCACGCTCGGCATCCCCAAGCCGGTGGCTGCCCCGGCCGTCGAGTCCATCCCGGCCACTCCCTGAACTCTCCCGCTCCACGGTCGGCGCGACCGCCTCGCGCCAGGCCCCTACCCGAGCCATGCCCGAAAAGGAGATCACCCGCCATGTGCCCCAACTGCGAGGACTTCGCCCGCACGGTGGTGATGCTCGGCCAACTCGCCCTCTACGCCGACACCTTCGACGCCGACCAGGACTTCATCGACACCGTCGGCCCGTGCCTGGCCGCATCGCTGCCTGAGCCCCCGCCCGGACTGTTCCCTCCCGGCTACGACCCCACCGACGGCCCCGAGTACCCCGGCGAGGGGTGACAACCATGCCCAGCAAGATCCGCCTCGTCGTCCTCGTCCTGGCCGTGATTGCCGGTGCCCTGTCCTTCGCCCACCTGCATGACCTCGCCGCCGCTGCCGGGCAGACCGGATGGAAAGCCTGGGCCTATCCCGTCTCGGTCGACCTGCTGCTGGTCTGCGTGCTGCACCGCCTGCGCACCGACCGCTCCATGACGGCCTGGCTGTGGTTCCTGGTCGCCCTGGTCGCCTCACTCGGCGCCAACATCGCCACCGCTGGTGTCCTCGACCTGGACCAGGTCCCGGCCTGGCTGCGCATCGTCGTCGCCGGGTGGCCCGCGCTCGCCTTCCTCGGCGGCACCCTGCTCGCCCACGCGCCGACTGAGGCCGGGGACCTGGTGCCGGTTCCGCCGGCACCCACCACCCCCGCACCCGACATCGAGCCCGAACCGAGCCCCGATCCGGAGCCGGAAGCCGCTCCGGTCACCGCGTCCGAGCAAGCCCCGGCCCTGCCTGCCGCCGCACCTGCTCCGGTGCCAGCGGTCCCTGTCCCGGCCGCCCTGGTCGACCACGCCCGCAAGGTCGCCGACGACCACCAGGCCCGCACCGGATCCCCGATCGACACCGACACCCTGCGCACGCGCCTCGGTGTCCCGCCGCACCTCGTCGACGCCATTGCCGCCCAACTCGCCTGACCAGAGAGGAGAACCGCCCGCCATGCCCGCTCGCGACCACTTCCACTCGCTGATGCAGATCGGCCCCGTGCAGATCGGGACCCACCGCGACCGCCACGGCCAGACCAAGCACGCCGCCGTCTGCACCGCCGACCGCTGCGGCTGGTCCTCGGACTACGCCAGCCAGTCGGCCGCTCAGCTCGCCGCCCGCACCCACCGCTGCCGCGTCCGCTAGGAGACCGCCATGGAAGTACCGCTCTGGCTCGCCCTGCTCGCCGTCGGCTACCTCGGCGTCAAGCTCACCCGCCCACCCGCCTGGCTCATCGCCGTGCTCCTGCTCGGCGGCTTCCTCCTCGCCGACAGCGTTCTGGCCCCCGCCATCAACACCTTCGTCAAGTAGCCCACCACAGAAGGGAGATCACCCATGCTCCGCCCAAAGATCCCGACCATGCCCGCGCCGACCGGCCACGTCACCCCACCCGCCGTCGTCGAGCCAACCGCCGTCGTCCCGGCCTCCCAGACCCCGGCGCCTGCCCCGGTGGCCCCGACGCCGTCTCGGCCCACGGTCCAGCTCACCCCTGGTGCCCTGATCGCCGTTGTCGGCGGCGGTACAGCCGTGGTCCTGGTCGTCGGCGCCGTCCTGGTCTCGCTACTGCTGGCGGTCGCCATCACGGGCGTCTCGGTCGCCGTCTGCGCTGTCGTCCTGCGCTCCCTGCTGGCCTCCGAGGCCAAGCGACGCTGACCGGCCCCCGGGCGGCCTGACACCGCCAAGCATCCGCCGCCCGGGCGCCGTCCCTGTCCGATCCACTGAACCGGAGGAACCCCATCATGACCGGCCCCAACCCGGCCACCACAACAACCGCCCGAATCTGCCCGAACTGCGACGGCTTTGCCACCGCCGCGATATCGTCCGGCGGCCGCGACGCCCGCGGACACCTGCACACGCTCACCGTCGACTGCTCGGCCTGCCACGGCACCGGCACCCTGCCACTCCGACCCCGTCTGGCCGTGACCGCGTGGGAGGTCGCTGCCCGATGAGCATCTTCCGCGACCGGCTGCCTCGCGACACGGGCCACCCTCTCGACTCGGACAACGACCGAGCCATCGGCGTGGCCAAGGCGCACACGCGCCACGACCGCTCTCGCCCCGCACCGTCGAAGACCAAGGGCGACACCTCCGGCCCGTCCTCGGCCAAGGCCAACACCCCACAGAAGCGGGGGTGGCGCCGGTGACCAACTCCGCGACCTTCGCGGGCCTGGACCCGGTCACCCTCAGCGACGCGCTCAGGGTGGCCGGGCTCCCCGGCTTCGACCGCTGGCAGGACCAGATCCGCCGTACCGGCGGCTGCGCCGACCCGATCCACCTGACCGGCTGGGTCCTCCACAAGGACAAGACGACCGGCGAGACCCTGCACCACTACTCCACCGAGAACGAGCCGGGCGGACGCCTCCGTGTCGCCTGCGGCAACCGTCGCGCCTCGCGCTGCCCGGCCTGCGCCTGGACGTACGCGGGCGACACCTACCACCTCATTCGCGCCGGACTCGCCGGAGACGATCACCGCGACATCCCGGCCACGGTCCGCGATCACCCCCGCGTCTTCGCCACCCTCACCGCCCCGTCCTTCGGCGCAGTCCACAACCGCCCCGACCGAGGCACCTGCCGCTGCGGCACCCGCCACACCACCGAAGACCCCGCCCTCGGCACCGCCCTCGATCCGACGACGTACGACTACGCGGGTGCCGTCCTCTTCAACAACCACGCGGGCGACCTCTGGCAGCGCTTCACCACCCGCCTACGCCGCGAGATCGCAGCCCGCGCCGGACTCACCCGCCGCGAACTCCCCAACCACCTACGCCTCTCGTACGGCAAGGTCGCCGAGTTCCAGAAACGCGGCGCCCTCCACTTCCATGCCGTGATCCGCCTCGACGGCCCGGAGGGACCCGACACCCCACCGCCCGCCTGGGCCACCGTCGACCTCCTGACCGACGCCATTCGCGCCGCCGCGACGCACTCATACACCTCGGTCTCAGTCCCGGCCGCCGACGACCAACCGGCTCGCACCTTCCGCTGGGGCACACAGCTCGACGTCCGCCCCGTGAAGGCCTTCGGCGACGGCTCCGACATCACCGAACAGGCCGTCGCCTCCTACGTCGCCAAGTACGCCACCAAGGCCGCCGAGAACACCGGCACCCTCGACCGCCGCATCGGCGAGCTCTCCGAACTCGACCGCCACCAGGTCCCCGACCACACCCGCCGCCTGATCAAAGCCTGCAAGACCCTCGACCCGCTCTACCCGGACCGCCGCCTCTGGGCCTGGGCACACATGCTCGGCTTCCGAGGCCATTTCAGCTCCAAGTCCCGCCACTACTCCACCACCCTCGGCGCCCTCCGCCAGGCACGCGCCGACTACCGCGCCGCCCAAGAGCGTGAAGCGCTCGGCCTGGACGACAACGAGCCAGACACAGTCCTCGTCCTGGCCGACTGGCAATACGCCGGACACGGCCACACTCCCGGCGAGTCGGCCCTCGCCGCGACGATCGCCCGCGACCTTCAACTCAACCGCGAAACCGCCCGCGAGGCGCTCGCCACACTGGCCGACGAGAGGGAGTGGTGATCATGGCGTCAGAGCTGCCGAGCCGCTTCCTCACACCTGACGACCTGGTGGAGATGTTCGAGCTACCCAGCGTCGAGACGGTCTATCAGTGGCGCCGCAAGCGCACCGGTCCCCGCGGCTTCCGCGTCGGCCGGCATCTCCGCTTCGACCCGGAGGACGTACGCGCCTGGGTGGACTCCCAGCTGAAGGGAGCTGCCGCCTGATGGCCGGACACATTCAAGACCGCTGGTACAGGACCGAGACCGGCCCGGACGGCAAGCCCCGCAAGATGAAGACCGACCGACACGGCGTCGGCCTGCGCTACCGCGCCCGCTACATCGGCCCGGACGGCACGGAGAAGTCCAAGAGCTTCCCGGACAAGCAGAAGCGGCTGGCCGACCAGTGGCTGACCAACATCGAGGCCGACATGGCGCGCGGCCAGTACATCGACCCGAGGGCGGCCCGGGTCACCTTCCGCGAGTACACGGAACGCTGGCTCGCCGCCCTCACGACCGATCTGACCAGCCGGGCCGCCGTGGAAGGCAGGCTGCGCCTGCATGCTCTGCCGTACCTGGGCACACGCCCCATCGGCTCGTTCCAGCCCGAGCACATCCGCGACTGGAACCGCCAGCTCGAAGACGCCGTAGCGTCGGCGCAGTACCGGCGCCTCATCTTCGACGCCGTCTCCTCCGTGCTCAACGCGGCCGTAGATGACCGCCTGCTGGCCTCGAACCCCTGCCGCGCCCGATCGGTCAAGGCGCCTCGTCCTGCGCCGACACGCGTCCATCCGTGGTCCGCTGAGCAGGTCTTCGCCGTTCGTGCGGGCCTGCCCGAGCGCTACCGTGCCATGGTCGACGTGGGGGCAGGGTGCGGACTGCGACAGGGCGAGATCTTCGGCCTGGCCGTCGACAACATCGGTGACCTCGGCTGGCTCTACGTCCGCCAGCAGGTCAAGAAGGTTCGGGGCACGCTCGTCTTCGCCCCACCCAAGCGCGGCAAGCTCCGTGACGTCCCCCTCGATCCCGAGGTGTCGGCCGCGCTCCGCGAGCACATGGCGACCTTCCCGCCCATCGAGGTGACCTTGCCCTGGCTCACCCCGACCGGCCCCAAGGTCACGCACCGGGTCGTCTTCACGAGCAGCATCGGCGCAGCCATCTGGAGCCAGGGGTTCAACGACCAGGCGTGGAAGCCCGCGCTTGCATCCGCCGGCATCATCCCGGCCCCCGAGAAGGGCGAGCGTCACGCACCGGCCCGCGAACACGGCATGCACGCCCTACGCCACTTCTACGCCTCGGTCCTCCTGGACGCCGGGGAGAGCATCAAGGCCCTGAGCCTGTACCTCGGCCACAGCGACCCGGGGTTCACCCTCCGCGTCTACACGCACCTCATGCCGTCCAGCGAGACCCGGACCCGAAAAGCCATCTCCGCGATGTACCGGGCCGCCGGTCACGCTCATGACGGCCCAGAGACGGCCCAGGCTGCCTGACACGGCCCCTCATCGGCGGGAAACTTGCTGGTGAGGGGCCTTTTCATGCCCTCTCGCGGCAAGTAACACCCCATCTTGCCCGACCGCTACCCCTGGGGGGAAACGCGTATGGGCAGGGGGCTCTGACCTGGGGTTTCGCTGTTGGCGGCGATGCCGACCGTCGCTGACGGACGCCGTCGGCCGGCCTTGGGGAGCTTCGGACGGCTCAGGGACGGCCCAGGTCCGCCCAAGGCTGATCACTCGGCAGGCCCTGGTCAGTCGAGATCAGTAGGGAGAACTGTCGTGGCGGCGATGGGCCCGCCGGAGGCACTGCTTTGAGCGTTGCCTCGCCATGAGGTGATCAGCTCATGCCCTCCGGCCCTGTCCGTATGGGGGCGTGTGCCGACGGCGGCAGCGCCGAGCGGGCCGAAGGCAGGAGCGCGGGCGCAGTCGCGTACTTCGCGCAGGAGCACGGGGAGGCGGCCCGTCGGCGCTCGGTCCATTGCGCGGTGCTCGGCTCCGCCCTGGTCACCCTCGACGGGAGTTGGACGGACGCCGACCACGCCTGATCCTCGTCCCTCCGCATGGGGACCTTTGATGAAGAAGAGGACGACGTCTCCAGCACCCAGATACGCGTGTGCTCATCTGTGGCCATGGAGCCGATATGGACCAGCGTTGTGGCAGTGGCGGGCACGTTGTTGGGTGCCTTCGTCACCTACCCGTTTCAGCGGCTTGCGGCCAAGCGGCAGACATTGCGCGACGAGCGGATCGCCGCGTACACCGCCTTCGCCGCTGCGAGGAGGCCCCCTGCCCGCCGGTGTCGCGGGCAGGGGATGGTCACTTCACAGGTCCCGGCTCACTTCACATCGACGAAGTCGGCCAGGCCAGACCTGGCCTCGGTGAGGGACGTGCCCGCGAAGTGGTAGCGGTACTGGCCGTCCGCCGTTGCCTTCACGGTGGTCGTGGCCCAGCCGTTCCGGTCGGTCTTGACCTTCTTCAGCGTGGTGAAGGCGCCGCTCGTGCCCTTGCGGAACTGGAGCAGCACCTGGTGCCCGATGAGGGGCACGTCCTTGTGCTTCTCCCAGCTGGCGACGATCATCCGTGCCTTGACCGTGAGGTTCTCGCCCTTCTTCACCGGCTCCGGGGTGGCGTTGGCCAGGGACAGGTGGGTCTTGCGCTTGATGCGGGCCAGCGGCATGTAGTCCTCGCGGGTGACGTTGCCCTCGCCGTCGACGGCCACGAAATTGATGCCCCAGGCACCTGCGAGGGCGTTGCTGCGGACGTTCGTGTACGGGTCGGCGATCATGAAGGCCTCGCACTTGGACCAGTACTCGTCGACCTTCACACAGTTGCTGGACCCGACCTGCGCGATGCGCCCGTCAACTTCCGCCTCGGTCGCTCCGTGCTGCAGCTCGAACGACACGCTCTGGATGCCCGCCGGATCGTGGACCATCGCGGAGATCGGGAACTTGATCTTCCGTGCGGCCTCGACGACAACGGTGTAGTCGCGGTCCTGGTTGACCTTGATATCCCTGATCTGTGTGGGTGTGTCGTCCTGCTCGGCCCCGGCGGCCGGAACGGCGAGAGTGGCGACGGCCAGCGCGGCGCTGAGGGCAGCGGCGGTGGCGACAGTGGCGCGTATGCGCATGGTGTGGTTTCCCCCACGCTTGATGAATTGGGTGGTGATTTCACCTGCGTCAGACAGAGGGGGCGCGTGGGGGGTTGTGCGCTATTGCCGACCCTACCCATCACTTAACTCCTGCTTCTCCTGGGGTTCGTGAAATCATCGACTGTCGGCCAACTTCCTTGCGCGCGTGATGAATTTGGAAGCAAAAGCAGAAGCGAGGGACGGTCGACGGCTCGTCCATCAGCGGCGTCGACCATGCCCGCACCGATGGAACGGTGGGTTCCCGGGCATCAGGAGCTTGCTGTCGACTACACATCCAGTCGAGCCGGGGGGCAGATATGGACAACGGTCTAACCGCGCTGATCGCTGCGCTCGTTGGCGTGACGGGGACCTTGCTGGCTCCCGTCTTCTCGCAGCGGATCGTCTTTCGATTTCAGGAGCAACAGTTCGAAAGGCAACAGCAGGCAGTCCAGGCCCAGTGGGCGCGCGACAGAGAGGAAGCTCGTCTGTCCGAGCGGCGCGCGTGCTACATCGCGACCAACACGGCCTATCGCCGCTATCGCATCCAACTCATGAACTACCTGTGGGATGTCCATCAGGGCACGGTGACGTCTACCTGCCGCGATGAGCTGGAAGCCGCGCGCCATGCCCATCACGCCGCCTTCGCGGAAGCGCAGCTGGTCGCCTCGTCCGTCGTACTGGCCGAGTTGGACGCCATGGCCAAGGAACTCGCTCAGGCATACCGACGAGTCAAGCGCCTGGAGGAGGGGAATCCGGTGAGGTCGTTCGAGGAGATCGAGCAGGATCTCCAGGACCTGTGGGAACGATGGAAGCAGATGCGCGGCCTGATGCGAACGTGCCTCGGCGTGGAAGATCCTCCGCTGGGCCGGCCCCCGAATCAGGGTTGAGATCGCACGACGGAGCAGCGACCTGGGGCTTTTCAGCCGGCGGGCGCGCAACCGGCGGGGTCAGGCTGCGGGCATCAGGGTGCAGGCGTGCGGATGCAGGCGTCCGGGTGTATTCGCGGCAAGATCGCGAAATTCGGCGTGCCGATCGGACATTTTAGGACCTTTTAATATTAGCTACCCGTGACTGCACGAAATCGATTCGTCACGGATCGAATACACCTCACTTCACCGGAGATGACATGCACAAGCTTCGCAAGGCTTCCGTCGTCGTCGCCGCCCTCGGCAGCGTCGCTCTCCTGAGCACGGGCACCGCTGCCGCGCAGGGCATGGACGGCCACGGCAACTCCATCCTGCAGAGCTCCAACTGCAAGTCGCACGACCTGAACCTCGACGTCCTCGGCCAGGTCGGCGTGCTCAACGGCGTTCTGGGCAACGCGCTCAACGGCGAGGGCAACTCGGGCGGGCAGGACACCCACCTCGGCTCGCAGATGGGCTGCAACAGCAGCGCCTTCTAACCCCTGACGGGGTCCGCCGGCAGAGCGGACCGGTGCCCCATGGCACGAACTACCGGTGGAGTACGGACCGTGGGCAGACGGTCCCCGAGGTTCCGCCGATGGCAGTGCACCGGTACCCCGTGAGCCGTGCTGGCCTGAAACAGGTGAGGGGGCGGTCCGTGACTGGCGGACCGCCCCCTCACTTGCGTGGGAACTCCCACCTCAGTCCCGAGTCGCCGCTTCCTTCTTCCGTACGACCACCAGGGCAGCTCCACCGATCAGGACCAGGCCGATGGCGAGGCCCCCGATCAGCGGGGTCATGTCGGAGCCGCCGGTCGCGGCGAGGTTGGTGTCGTCGGTCGTGGTGCCGACGGTGGCGGGGCTGGGCTCGCTGAGAGTCTGGGTGTCGGGGCCCGCCGCGTCGGCCTCGATCACCTGCGTCATGCAGTCCAGCACGCCCGTGAACCGCTTCTCGAAGCCGGCCGGGCCCTGGATCGTGAAGTCGTACGCCTGGTCCTCCTGCAGCGGGACCGTCACCGTCCGCGACTCGCCCGCCGCGATCGTGTACTCGATTCCGAGCAGATCGAAGGTGAACGGCGCGTCGCCCTCGTTGGCCGCGGTGATGTCGACACCGCCCTTGTCGCAGTTCTCCACCGCGGACAGCGCGGGTATCGCACCGGTCTTCGCCCAGGTCGCACTCGCGGTCGCCGAGACGGTCGACTCGCTGGAGCCGGCCAGGATCTGCGTCTGACTGCGGCTCTCGGCGGCGAGGGCCCGCCCCACCGGCACCGTCGTCGAGGCCTGCACCGTCAACTCGGCCTGGCCGTCCGCCGCCTTCTCGGGCACCTCGAAGAACACCTGGCCGCCGTCCGCCGCGGACGTGACGGGCTTGCCGTCCTTGTCCACGATCCGCACGCCACTGGTGGCCGCGTCAGCCGGCGGCGTCACCGTCACGCTCTCGGCGTCGGTGCGCACCGTCACCGGACCGAGCCGCTCACCGGGGTGACCGGAGACCGCGGGCGGGTCGAGCGTCAGCGACGCCCTCGGCTCGGCCACGTCCCGCGCGCTCTTCTCGAGGTAGTCCGCGAGCTGCTCGGCCTGCGGGTCGAGGGCGTCGACGTCCACGCCGTCCGAGTAGCGCCAGATGGCCACCTGGGTGCCGGCCGCAGCGTCCTGCTCGGTGAGGCCGCCCTTGACACCCGCCCTGCCGGCGAGTGACGCGAGGTCGTTCACCTGCGGGTAGGAGTTCTGCAGGATCCAGCGGATCTTCCCGGCCTTCTTGTTGGCACCCAGCGAGGTGCCGCTCCAGGAGGTCTCGTGGTACCTGGCGTCGCGCTGCGTGGGGTTGTGGATGTCGACGCAGTACGTCTGCAGGGTGCCGCCGCCGTCGACGGACATCTCGAACAGGCCCGCCGAGATCTGCTGGTCCCCGGTGTCGGCGTGCACGACCGCCGCGCCGTATGTCTTCAGGCCACCTATGGTGGCGGTCGCCCCACCCTGGCCCTCAGCGGTCCCGTCGGCCGCGGCCGGGCCGGCACCGGCCACCACAGTGGCGGCGACGAGCCCGGACACCAGGGTCGAGACGGCGAGGCGGGCCGCCCCTCGCCCCCGCACCGACAGTGCAGAGAACGCAGCAAACACAGAATTCCCCTTCGAGCAGGACCCGTTGACGTCGGGGAAAGGTCCCACCAGCAGAATCACCAGCCCCGAGAGCTATGCCCGGCATCCTAGGTACGCGGCGCACCACGCTTCCCTGGGATCCCGTCAGAGGGCCGATCCGACTCGGAATCGTTATCGCCAAGATCCCCTGCGAGCAGGGCTTATCGACAAATCCCCCTGGGTCGTTCGGAACGCATTCGTCGATAAGCCGCAGTTCGGTCAGCCGCGGATGGTGACTGACGTCACGTCACCGCCACTGGTTCCGGGGCCTGTTGGGAGGGGCTGTCCGTAGGTGGCGTCTCCCAGTCGGGCTCGGGCCGGTCCGGTGACGCGGCGCCGCCGACCTCCGGCCGGGGAGTGCGCCGGAAGGCCGAGGTGCCGCGGGCGAGGTCATGGCCGATCGCCACCGCGTCGATGTCGGCCGAGGTCCAGCTCTGCCCCTCGCGGACGTCCGACCGCACCTTCAGCCTGCCCTGCACCACGACGGGGTCGCCCACGTTCAGCGAGCCGGCGGCGTTCGTGGCGAGCTGCCGATTGGCCCACACCGTGAAGAAGTTGGTGTGCCCGTCGGTCCACTCGTTCTTCGCCCGGTCCAGGTATCGCGAGGTCACCGCGAGCCGAAATCGCGCGGACGGTCCCGTCGCGAGCTCCCGGTACACCGGCTGCGTCGCCACGTTGCCCACCGCGCAGATGGTCGTCTCGTTCATCCTCGAACCCCTCCCTGGCCCGGCCTTTTCCGCCGGGCCGATACGCGTACGGGCCCGTCCCGTACGGCTGCGTCCGACGTGATGGCGGCGCGCACGCGACGGCTCGCGCCGCGTCGTCCTCACCGCCATCACCGCGACCGACCGCACCGTCGCGATCGCCGCGAAACCAGACTGCCTCCGTCGGGCCGGGCCCGCCGAGCCCTGTGGATCACCGCCCGTCTGTGGAAAACTCCGCCACTCGAAGGGGTGATCCACGGCCGTCACCGCAGGACGTCGTCCCCAGGACACCGCCTCTCAAGGCCCCGACCACCGCCTCTCAGAGGCACCGCCCGCCCCGGACTCCAGCTCACTTCACCGCTCCCCCGACCCCCATCACCCGCCCGTACTGCTCCCGAACCTCCCGATAACGCAGCAACTCGGCGGCCACCGGATCCAGCACCCGGGCCCGCCCGCACCCGGCCGCGGCCTCCCGCAACCGCCGTTCAGCCTCCAGGCCGTACCGCCTCGCCGGCCCGCGTGCCGCGATCCGGCAGCCCCACTCGACGAGCGGTCCGCCCACGATGCCGGCCATCATCAGCAGCACCGGCACGCCCAGGTTCGGCGCCATGACCCCGACGATCTGCGCCACCAGCCACAGCCCGCCGACGATCTGAAGGATCGTCATGGCCGCCTGGACCAGTACGGCGGCCGGCCACCAGCCCGGCCTCGGCGGCCGGCCCGGCGGCAGTCCGGCCCGCGCGGCCAGGTCGTCCAGCGCCTCGGGCAGCCCCTGGGCCCCTCGTACGGCCGCCTCGCGCACCGCCTGCGCCCAGGGCCCGGGCAGCCCGTCCGACGCCTGGTCGGCGACCGTCCGCACCGCCTGTTCGACGCGCTGGCGCGCGGTGGCCTCCTCGTCCGTCTGCATGCGCAGGGAGAGGCGTCCCGTCGGGGGTTCGCCCCGGTCCTGGTACCAGCGCCACAGCCGCAGCCACGGCGTCCCGCACGCGCGGTTGGCGTTGCGCAGCCAGGCCCGCTCGGCCGCCTCGCCCGCCGCGGTCGCGCCGATCGCGTCCGCGAGCCGGGCGGAGAACTCGTCCCGTGCCTCCTCGCTGAGCCCGGTCCGCCGGCGCGCGGCGTACACGGGCCGCAGCCGCCACCCCGCTGCCTCCACATCGGCCGAGATCCGCCGTGCCGCGGCCCCGCGTCCCGCCACGAACTGGCCGAGCGCCTCCCGCAGATCACCGACACCGTCCCCGGTGAGCGCGGACAGCGCGAGCACCGTCGCGCCCGGTTCGCCGTGCTCGCCCAGCGCGATGCCGTCCTCGTCGAGCAGCCGGCGCAGGTCGTCGAGGACCTGGTCGGTGGCCTCGCCGGGCAGCCGGTCGGTCTGGTTGAGGACGACGAACATGATCTCGGCGTGTCCCGCCATGGGCCGCAGATAGCGCTCGTGCAGCACCGCGTCGGCGTACTTCTCGGGGTCGACGACCCAGATCACCGCGTCGACCAGCGCCAGGACGCGATCGACCTGCTCGCGGTGCTGTACGGCCGCCGAGTCGTGGTCGGGCAGGTCGACCAGGACGAGCCCGCGCAGCTGCCCGTCCGCGGCCGCGCTCTGTGCCGGGCGCCGCCGCAGCCGCGGCGGGATGCCGAGCCGGTCGATGAGGCCGACCGCGCCGTCGCTCCAGCTGCACACCAGGGGCGAGGCGGTCGTCGGCCTGCGTACGCCCGTCTCCGAGATGGTCACTCCGGCGAGCGCGTTGAACAGCTGCGACTTGCCGCTGCCCGTGGCGCCGGCGATGGCGACGACGGTGTGCTGCCCGGAGAGCCTGCGTCGCGCCGCCGCCTCGTCGAGCACCCGGCCCGCCTCGGCGAGCGTCTTGTTGTCGAGCCGGGCACGCGAGAGCCCGACGAGTTCGCGCAACGCGTCGAGCCGGGCCCGCAGCGCCCCGTCGTAGGCGAGCGGCATCACGAGCGGCCGCCCGGAGGCCCGCGTCTCCGCGGCGACGGGCTGCTCCACGGGGGCGTTCTCATTCACCCGCCGAGCGATGAGCCCGTCGTCCCAGGGGGTCGAGGAATCCGTGCCGGAGGGGGCCTCCGCGCGGGAGGAGGGCTCGGGGCGGGAGGAGGGCTCGGGGCGGGAGGAGGGCTCGGGGCGGGGGGAGGACTCCTTACGGGGGGAGGACTCATTACGGGACGCAGAGTCCTTGCCCGAGCCGGTGGCACCGGCGCTCACGCGCGCGTGAGCGCCGACGTCCTGCACGCGCGCGTGGCCGCCGCTCGGCTGCTCCTCCCGCTTCCCGCGCTTCCTCCAGAGCTTGCGCCTCTCCGGCTCCTCGGCGGCCGCGGAGCTCTCACTCGCGCCGGACTCCGCCTCCTGGACCGCGGCGGAGCCCTCGCCCTCGCCGGGCCCCGCCTCCGCGGTGCGGTCACCCTCCGTGCGGTCACCGTTCACGGGCAGGCCGTCCTCGGAAGCGGCCTCCTCGGGGGCACTGCTCTCGCGCTCGGCGTCATTGTCGTTGTCGTCCGTGGTGGCGCTGTCCTCCGGGAGATCGACCTGTTCCGTCTGTTCGACGTGGTCCGTCTGGTCCTGTTCCGTTTGGTTCTGGTCAGTGACGGCAGTCACCGGTCACCTCTTCTTCTGCAGTACGGACAGCGCGGCGATGAGTTCGGCCTGGGGGTCCGGATGGATTTCCAGGGCGTCGAGCGGGGCGAGCCTGCGCTCGCGTTCGTTGTGCATGACCCGGTCCAGGTGCTCGGTGAGCAGCCGACCGGCCCGGTCACGCAGCCGCAGCGCCCCGTGCGCCCCGATCCGCTCGGCGAGCCCCTCCCCCGCGGACCGGGCCCGGCGGGCCCCGAGCACCGCGGTGGCGACGAGGGCGGCGACGACCTCGGGGTCCTGGACGACGCCGCGGTCGATGTCGTTCACCTCGTCCTCGGCGTACTCCTCGAGCTCGCGCCGCCATCGCCGTACGGACATGCCGATGCGGTGTTCGACGCTCGTCGGACCCGGGTCACGGTTCGTCAGCTCGGGAGCCTCGGCGGCCGGTTCGTGCCGCCAGACGTCGTCGACGCGTTCGTCGGCGGCGGTGACGGCGCACAGCAGGAGGGTGCTCAGGCTCTCCACCAGCGAGTCGAGGAGCTCTCCGGCGGAGCAGTCGAGCGGAAAGGCCCGCCAGCGCTTCAGCGCGTCACCGGCGAGCACGGCGCCGGACTGCAACCGGCTCCGCACGCGCGCGTACTCGCTGTCGTACGCCGAGTCGACGGCTGCGGTGAGCCGCAGCGCGGCCGCGTACTGGGCGGCGGCGGCGCCGGCGAGTTCGGGCATGCGGACCTTGAGGGAGTCCAGGAACCCCTGGGCCGTGCGGGCCAGGGCGTGCTCGCGTGCCGCCGGGTCGTTGGCGTGATGGACGAGCCAGCTGCGCAACTGCGCCACCGCCGTGGCCGGGAGCAGCCCGCCGCCCCAGGCCGACTCGGGCAGTTCGGGCACGGTGAAGCGGGGTACGTCGCCGAGGCCGGCCTTGGTCAGCAGCGCCCCGTACTGCCGCGACACCTCGGAGACGACCTGGTGGGGAACCCGGTCCAGGACGGTCACGAGGGTGGCGTCGTACTCCTTGGCGGTGCGCAGCAGGTGCCAGGGGACGGCGTCGGCGTACCGGGCGGCCGTCGTGACCATCACCCAGATGTCGGCCGCGCAGATGAGTTCGGCGGCGAGGGCGCGGTTGTCGGCGAGCAGGGAGTCGATGTCGGGCGCGTCGAGGAGGGCGACCCCGGGCGGCAGCGTGTCGGCGGTCTCCAGCCGCAGCACGCGCGCGGGATCCTCGCCGGGCAGCATCAGCTCCTCGGCCGGATCGTGATCGGGGACCCACACGCGCGTGAGGTCGGGCAGTACGCGCATCCCGCTGAACCAGTGATGGTCCTCCGGATGGCAGACCAGCACCGGCGTCCGGGTCGTCGGCCGCAGTACGCCCGCCTCGGTCACGCGTTTGCCCACGATGGAGTTGACGAGCGTCGACTTGCCGGCGCCGGTGGATCCGCCCACCACGGCCAGCAAGGGGGCTTCGGGTGCTCTGAGGCGGGGCACCACATAGTCGTCGAGCTGCGCGAGCAGTTCGTCGCGGTTGGCACGCGCGCGTGGGGCCCCCGCCAGGGGCAGCGGGAAGCGTGCGGCGGCGACACAGTCGCGCAGCGCGGAGATTGCGTCGAGCAGCTGAGGCCGTACGTCCAAGGTCACCACATGCGAAGAATGCCCAATTTTAGGGGAATTCTGAAGCATATGAGCATGTCTGCGCGCCGACGGAACATAAGGGACGGAAGGGACGACTGAGACACAGGCACAGTCCAGGCATAACGAGTGCACAACACCCGGTGCGCAAGAGGCCAAAAGCGGTGCACGATTCGTACCTGCCTGCGATTATCAGGACCGCTTCACCGAACCTCCACATCGAGCCACGGAGGCGAAGCAGCAGGGACACGGATGCGGGAGCCCTATCCTTGTCCCCGGCAACGTCACGGACCGACCCACACCCGGGCGCCAGGACCGAGCCCACCACGACCGGCCCCCGTAGCTCAGTGGATAGAGCAGGCGCCTTCTAAGCGCTTGGCCGCAGGTTCGAGTCCTGCCGGGGGCGCCCAGTCTCCGCCCTCCTTCGGGAGGGCGTTTTTGCTGGTCAGCGCGCATATCAGGTACCACGGCGAAGCCCCGGACGCCCTCTTCGCGATCAAGGGCAGACTCCGGGCTGTCGGACTGCCACCGGGTACTCGCGGGTGGCTGTGTCGACTAAGTGTCGAAGTTCCGTGCCTCGGCGTCAGCCGGTGGACGGCCGCTCGGGAAGATCCCCGGCAGCTTCGAGCCGCCCCTTCAGGGCGCGGGCGGTCTCCATTGCCCTCGTTGATCGATCTCCGTAGAGCTACGGATCAGTGGCCAAGGATGACCGACAACGATCAGTAGGCGCATGGTCCCACGGGCCCCGAGCAGGGAGACGCAGGTTACCTGGATCCCCGACAAGGCCCCGGGCAAGAAGAAGTAGCAGTACGAGCCGGCAGATTCCATGGCATTGACTGACCATCAGTTCCGCGGCGGTATCGTCAGGCTCAATCAGACATGGTCGGGTAGTCCGAGGGATCTGCGCTTCCCTGCTGTCGACCCCGCGCAGCTACCGAAAGAACCGCGATGCCTCACCGGCCTGCTTCCGCAGCCTCGGTCTCCACACCTGTCCTCGACCGGCCGTCGGCCACACCTGGGCATCCCCGGGGTGGGTTGTCGGCCGTCATCATGCTCTGGTGCCTGACGCGCCTGTGGCTTGTCCCCACGGCGGCGGGGGTCAACCCGTTCACGGGCCATGGCCGCATCGACCCGTCCGTCGACAAGGTGTACCGCGGCTGGTACGAGGTTCTGGGCAACGGGTCCTTCCCTCTGCACGACGTCACCTGGCAGTACCCGCCCGGTGCGGCTCTGCCCGTCCTTGCCCCCGCGTTGGTCCCGGGTCTCGACTACGGACGCGCCTTCATCGCGCTGACCGCTCTCTGCGACATCCTCATCTTCGTCATGCTGCTCTGTGTGGCACGAGTGGCCGGACGCGGTCTCGCCGGTGCCTGGTTTTGGACCGTGGGGCTGGCAGTGCTCAGCACCATGCCCTGGAATCGTTTCGATCTGCTCGTCACCGGGCTGGCCATGGCCGCGCTCGTGGTGGCGTCCAACCAACGTGCTTGGTCCGACCGGGTATTCGGCGTGCTTGTCGCGCTGGGCTCGATGGTCAAGATGTGGCCGGTACTGCTCCTCATCGGCACTCGCAAGGGCCGCCGCACTCGAAGAGTCTGGGTTGCCGCGGCGCTCACCACGCTGGCGGTCACCGCTTCCTTCGTGTTGACCATGCCGAACGCGTTCTCCTTCCTCTCCGGCCAGAGGTCCCGCGGCATCCAGATCGAGTCCGTCGGAGCCTTGCCCTTTCATCTCGCCCGCCATCTCGGCTGGAGCGGAACCTGGGCGGCCAAGGACGGCTCGCACGAGTTCGTCGGACCGTGCGTCGAGGGCGTCAGCCTCATCATGCAGGCACTGACCGTCCTGGCCTTTGGCTGGCTTTTGTACTGGCGCCGACGCTCGGACCTCGGCCATTCCCACGCCCTGCCCGACGCGGCCCTGACAGCCACCCTCCTCTTCGTCGTCACAAGCCGCGTGATCAGCCCGCAGTACATGGTGTGGCTGATCGGACTGGCCGCCGTCTGCCTGCTGCGCCCCGACACCACCCAGCGCCCTGTCGCCTGCCTCCTGCTAGCGGCCTGCGTGCTCACGACCCTGGACTTCCCACTGCTCTACCGCGAACTCCGCGACGACGGCGCCCCTTTGGCCATCGCCAACCTGTACGCCCGCAACCTGCTACTGGTCGCGGCAGCAGTGCTGTCCGGGCTACGGCTGTGGCGCGCGACCGCGCTCCGACCGGTTGATCGCAGCTTCCCGGGCTGAGAACTGTGACGCGGCACGGTGAGGGAACTCAGGTACCTGACCTGACCGCCATCACGCGTGCCGTCGACACCTGCCGGATCGTCTACGAGATCCCGATCAATGGCCGGCTCAGCACACATGGCGGCCTGGATCGACGACGCGGACGGCTGGTACAGCGACACCGCCCGGGAGTTGCCCGCCGACGGTGGCTGGACGTTCATCGCGGCACGCGCACCCCCCGCCCCTCAGCCCTCAGCGCGTCAGGCCTGCGGGTTGTAGGGGGACTTGGCGCGGGCCTCGTGCAGTGCCGTGCCCCACCACGCGAGTTCGTCGAGCATCACCTTGACCGCGCCGTTCGTGCCCTCGGTGTCCCGCGGCGTGCCGTCCTCGCCGAACGCCTCCCAGTAGAACGGGAAGGCGACCCCGTCGCGGATGGTGACGGCGTGCATCTCGGCGAAGACCTGGCGCAACTGCTCGACGGCGCGCAGGCCGCCGCTCTGGGCGCCGTAGGAGACGAAGCCGACCGGCTTGGCCTGCCACTCGGTGAAGTGCCAGTCGACGAGCGCCTTCAGCGAGGCCGGGAAGCTGTGGTTGTACTCGGGGGTCACCACGACGAACGCGTCGGCCGCGGCCAGCTTCGCGGAGAGCGGGAGCATCGCGGCCGGGCGTATCTCGTCGGCCGCCATGGCGGGCGGAGTCTCCGGCAGGGCGAGCGGCAACTGCGTGCCGGCGAGGTCGACGACCTCGACGTCGAAGGCGCCGTGCTCCTTGGCCAGTCCGGCGAACCAGGTGGTCACGACCTCACCGAAACGCCCCTCGCGGACGCTTCCGAGGATGACGGCGAGCTTCAAGGTGTCCGTGGACATGCGGGGTTACTCCTTCGTCAGGTTCGTCAAGGGAACAAAGAGGTGCCGAAGGGAAAGTACAACGTGCATTGCAACGAGTAAAGTGGTCGTTGTAATCCACGAGGAGGTACCACGATGACCAGGGCGGACAGCGGGCAGAACCGGCCACGCAAGGGGTTCCCGGAGAAGCGGCGAGCCATCCTGGAGGCCTCCCGGAAGGTCTTCGGGAGGGTCGGCTACCAGGGCGCGAGCATCGACGTGATCGCCTCCGAGGCCTGTGTGTCGACGCGCACGATCTACAACCACTTCGAGAACAAGGAACAGCTCTTCGCCACGGTGCTGATCGACAGCTCGGAGCAGGTGGCCGCCGCCCACGAGGCCATGATCGAGCGCCACCTCGGCAGCACGTCGAGCGCCGCCGGCCTGGAGGACGACCTGGTGGGCCTGGCCAAGGACTGGGTGCGGCCGCGCCCGGAGTTCACCGACCACTTCGCGATCACCGCCCGGATCAACGCCGAGGGCGAGAACTTCCCCGGCGACCTCCACGACGCCTGGCAGAAGGCGGGCCCCCTGCGCGTGCAGCGCACCCTCGCCGCCAGGCTGGCCCGGCTGGCCGAGCGCGGGCTGCTGCACGTGCAGGACTCCGAACTGGCCGCCCAGCACTTCGTGGTGCTGATCTCCAACACCTGGGGCCGGGGCCGGGCGGGCGTGGACGCGCTCTCCGACGACGAGATCCACGAGATCGCGGCGACCGGCGTCCACGCCTTTCTGTACGGCTATCTGCCTCGGGGGTGAACCGGCCGGCCGGGGCCCTCAACCGCCGTCACAGGACGCGCGGTGCCCACCGTCACAGATCCGTGCCCCCACTGACATCGAGATACTGCCCGGTGATCCAGCGGGAGTCGTCCGACGCCAGGAACGCCGCCACGTCCGCCACGTCGGAGGGCCTGCCGATCCGGTCGAAGACGGACCTCGCGGCGAGGGCGGCCCGCGCCTGGGGGGTCTTCCTGCGCCGGGCGTTCATGTCCGTCTCGATGAACCCCGGCCCGATCGTGTTGACGGTGATGCCGCGACCGCCGAGCTCCTTCGCCAGGCACAGGGTCATCGTGTCCAGCGCGCCCTTGGACATGGCGTACGCCACGGAGTCGGGAAAGGCGCGCCGTGTGGCGAGCGAGGAGATGTTGATGACGCGCCCGCCGTCCCGCATCCGCCGCAGCGCCTGCTGCACGAGGAAGAACGGCGCCTTGGCGTTGACGGCGATCATCCGGTCGAAGACGTCGGGAACCGACTCCGCGATCGGCCCCGAACCGCTCACGCCCGCGCTGTTCACCAGGATGTCCAGCGAGCCCCCGGTGTCGACCGCCCCCCGCGTCTGCTCCAGCACCCCCGCGTCGAAGGCCGCGAAGACGGCATCGGCGTCGCCCGGCACCCCGAGCTCCGCCCCGACCGGGAAGGCCAGGCCGCCGTCCTCGCGTATCCCCGCGACGACTTCCAGCGCGGCGGCCTCACTGTGGCCGTAGTGAACTCCGACCAGCGCACCGTCACGGGCGAGTCGCTCGGCGATGCCTCTGCCTATGCCCCGGCCTGCCCCGGTGACAAGGGCGATCTTGCCTGTCAGTGCGCGTTTGGTTTCCACGATGACCCCGTGTGCAGAAGTCCCTGTGCGAGAAGAGAAGGGACGGAGCGGAAGACGATGTTCGGAAGGAGAGCGAGCCCGTCAGCGCTTCAGGAACTCCCGGTACCACACGGAGTGTCGGGACATGATCTGCCCGAATCCGGCCCCGGGATCGACGCCGACGCCGGCCCAGAAACCGCCGTCAGCGAACCAGTGGTCCACGGCGAGCATGCCGAGGTGGTGCAGCGCGCGCGGCTGTCCGGCGAGCCGCGTCCGGGCCTCCTCGACGGCCAGGGGCGGGCCCGGCAGCCGCAGGCCGAGCCGCTCGGCCACCGTGTCCAGCAGTACCGAACCGTCCACCGGCTCAGGGTGGCTGACGTGATGTGCGCCGGCCAGTGCCCGGTCCGACAGCCCGGCGGCGACGACCGCGCGCCCCAACGCCCGTACGTCGACGACGGAGTGGCGGGCGATGCCCTCCTTCAGGCCCGCCGACAGCAGCGCCAACAGGCCCACCATCCCCGGCACCACCCATCGGTCACCGGCCCCGAGCACGAGGTGCGGACGCAGTACGACCCCGCCCGCGTCCAGCACATGCCGCTCGGCGGCGGCCCGGGAGCGGCTGGTCGGCGAGGCCGGCGCGTACGGCAACCCACCCACGGGAGCGCCGGTGAAGGGGCCCCTGCCGTACACGGCGGCCGTACTGACGTAGACGACGCGGGCCACGCGGGCGCGGGTCGCCTCCTCGACGAGGGCGCGGGTGCCGTGGTCGTTGACGGTCTCGGCGCGCCGCTCGTCGTCGCCGATGTAGGAGGCGCAGTGCAGGACGACGTCGACGCCGGCGCAGACACCGCGCAGGGATGCCGGGTCGGCGAGGTCCGCCCGTACCACGTCCGCCGCGAGTGCGTCGTCCGTGGGGCCACGGCCCGCTGACAGGCTCGCCGTCTCGCGCAGCAGGAGCCGGACCGGCGACGTCGTGCCGCCATTCCTCAACTCCCCCAGGGATGCGACGACATGGCCCCCGATGAAGCCGCTGCCTCCGGTGACGAGGATGCGTGGTGACACGGTGGGGTCCTCCCTCTCGGCCTGCGATCCGCAGCGCCGCGCTCAACGGTCGCTGACGGACCCGTCGTTGGGGCCGTCGGGGGCAAGGGCCGGCACACAGGGCGCCGACGCCGCGACCGTCACCGTACAGCGGAAGACTTCGCCGGTGTCCTGCAGGCCCCGCACCCGCACCCTGGTCCGGTGGGGGTCGCCCGCGGCCATGGCGCCGGCCTCGATCCAGCAGGGCCTGTCCAGTTCGGCGTACCGCGAGAAGACCATGTCCATGCCGGTGGCGACCACGGGACCCCGGTGGCGCGAGAAGGCCGTCGCGGCCTGGCGGGCGGCCTCCAGCAGCACGATGCCCGGCACATGGTCGTTCGGCCGCCGGAACAGCGTGGGTTGCGAGGTGTCGACCCTGAGCCGCCAGGAACCGGGCCGTGGGGACGGCGCCAGTACGACGGCCGCGGTGTCGGTCCTGCCGACCTCCTCGGGCGGCACCCCGGGCAGAAGCGGCACCGGGCGGCCGGTGACGGACAACCGTTCCCCGCGCAACCGGCGGTAGGCCCGCTCCGACACGCAGTCGACGCGCCCGTCGGCTGTGGCGACGACCCGGCCCGCGCGGCGCAGCACCATGCTGCTGCGCATGCCCGTCGCACGCCGGCCCCGGCGTCGCACATCGCCGCAGGTGATGGAGGCGACGACGTCCTCGGCCGAGCCGTCGAGCGCGAGCCTGGCCGGCGATGTCGCGTACCGCACGCGCCGCATCACGAACCGGGCGTCGCGGGGCACCCCGAACTCGGCGTGGGCCAGCAGCATCGTGCTCTGCCGCAGTATCTCCGGTATCAGCAACGGGTCCTGGAGGCGTCCGGATCGCGCGGTGAAGAACCGGTGCCGCACCGGCCACCGGGCCCTCACCTGAAACCGGGTGTCGTCCAGGCGGCGCCATCCGGTGGGGAAGGCGTCCCGCGGATCCGTCCGGTGCACGTGCTCGCCGCTGATCTCCGTGTGCCAGGAGCACGTATGGCATTGGCCCGAATGGCATTGGCCCGAATGGCATTGGCCCGTGTGGCATCGGTCCGTGTGGCATCGGTCCGAATGGCATGAGTCCGTATGCCGTAAGTCCGTATGGCACAAGGCTGTTGCGTCAGGGGACTGCACCCGGTCCATGGCTTCCTCCGAGCATTCGCCAGAGCGGGGCGCTCCGGCCGGGGCGGGTAAGGTACGTGCGATCCGGTTTTCTTTTCAACACGCGTCGTGATGTCGTGGGCACACATGGTGGGGGTTTCATGGCCCGGCAGGACCGAGCGATCAGGACCCGCCGGTCGATCCTGGAGGCGGCCGCCCGGGTGTTCGGCGAGCGCGGTTACGCCTCCGCCACCGTGGAGCAGATCCTGAACCGCGCCGGGGTCACCAGGGGCGCCCTGTACTTCCACTTCTCCTCCAAGGAGGAGGTCGCACTCGGCGTACTGGAAGCCCAGATGCCGATAGACCGGCTTCCCGAGAGGTCGAGCAAGCTGCAGAAGCTCGTCGACCACGGCATGGTCATGGCCTACCGGTTGCAGCACGATCCGCTGGTGCAGGCAGGCGTCTCCCTCGCCCTCGACCAGGGCGCACGCGAGCTGGACCGCAACTCCGCCTTCCGCGCCTGGAGCGACCAGCTGGAGCAGATCCTGACCGAGGCGCGGGGCCAGGGCGAACTCCTGCCGCACATCGACGTGACCGACACCGCCGAGCTCCTCACCGGTGCCTTCTCCGGCGTCCAGGCGATGTCGCAGGCCTCCTGCAACCGCGCCGACCTGGGCCACCGCGTCTCCGTGCTGCTCCGCCACGTCCTGCCGAGCATCTCCACGCCCGCGATGCTGGCCGCCCTCGACCTCTCCCCGGAACGGGGTGAGCGGGTGTTCCAGGAGTACCGGGAGAGCTCTCCTGAGGCCGCGACGACCGTGACGCGCAGTTAGCGGACTCACAGGCAGAAACAAACCGGTCGTCCTGTTCTGCGTCGGATTCCGGGGCCGCTTCCGTACAGTCGGATCACTTGGCCATGGAAAGGAACCACCGTGCGGCTGCGCTGTGCTGTGCTCGACGACTTCCAGAACGTGGCGACCGAGGTCGCCGACTGGTCGCCGCTCGGGGACGACGTGGAGGTCGTCCCCTTCACCACCCACTTCCCCGACGAGGACGTCCTCGCAGCGGCTCTGACCGACATCGACATCGTCGTCACCCTGCGGGAACGCGTCCCCTTCCCCGCCTCCCTGTTCGCCCGTCTCCCCCGGCTGAAGCTGCTGATCGCCTCCGGCATGCGCAACTCGGTCATCGACTACGCCGCCGCCGAGGCGCACGGCGTCACCGTGTGCGGTACGGCCAGCTCCTCGGCCCCGCCCGTCGAGCTCACCTGGGCCCTGCTGCTCGGCCTCGCCCGCGGCATCGTCGAGGAGAGCACGAACCTGCGCTCGGGCGGCCCTTGGCAGCTCACGGTCGGCGCCGACCTTCACGGCCGGCGCCTCGGACTGCTCGGCCTGGGCAAGATCGGCAGCCGGGTGGCCCAGGTCGGCCTCGCCTTCGGCATGCACGTCAGCGCGTGGAGCCAGAACCTGACCAAGGAGTACGCCGACGAGGTGGGCGTCCATCTGGCCGCAACCAAGGAGGAGTTGCTCGCCGAGAGCGACTTCGTCTCCGTCCACCTCGCCCTGAGCGACCGCACCCGGGGCCTGCTCGGTGCGCCCGAACTCGCCCTGCTCAAGCCGACCGCCTACCTGGTCAACACCTCGCGCGCGGCGATCGTCGACCAGGACGCCCTGCTCACCGCCCTGCACGAGGGCCGTGTCGCGGGCGCCGGCGTGGACGTCTTCGACATCGAGCCCCTCCCCGCCGACCACCCGATGCGCACGGCCCCTCGCCTCCTCGCCACACCTCACCTGGGCTATGTCTCGCAGGCCAACTACGCGACGTACTACGGCCAGGCGGTCGAGAACATCCAGGCATACCTGGCGGGTTCACCGGTACGACGGCTGCCCTGAGGGCGGTGCTCAGGCGGCGTCGGCGTCGTCCTCGAGGTCCGTCGGACGCCGGTAGACGCCCTCGCTCCGGCGCAGATGGTGCAGGTCCACCAGATAGCGCCGGAGCGTCACATGGTCGATGTCGTCGCTGTCCTCGCACCAGGCGCGCAGCTTGTCGTCGACGGTCCGCTCCGGATACTCCACGCCCGGCTCGAAGCTCTGCTCGGCGATGTACCTGAGCACCAGCTTCTTACGGGTCCACCGCGCGGGCAGCCGGACCAGCCGGTGCCCGTCCCGGACGAAGGTCCGCAGGATCACGTCGGCCCGCTCGTCCCCGGAGTCCGGGCCGCCGGCGGCGTCGGACCGGCTCTCGCGCTGCGCGGCCTCCCGGGCGTACTCCTTGAACAGCCCGTAGGCGACGCCCAGTTCCCCGTCGTCCCCGGCCGTCACCACGCCCTGCTCCCGCAGCCGCCGCAGCGCCACGGCCGTCTCCTTCGGGGACAGCCCCGCCACCCGGGCGACCTCCTCACCGCTCCCCGCGCCCAGCGCCACGGCGGCGAAGGCGCGTACGCGGCTCTCCTCGGCGAAGAGTCGGACCAGTTGCTCCGTCGGATCGGTTCCCATGCCCGGAGGCTAATGGAGGGCGGGCGCCGAGCCGAGCGGTTTTCGGGTGGGGCGGGGCGTGCGGGACGGGCCTCAGGCGTAGCGGTAGATCTCGGACACGTCCTCCAGGTCGTCCGGAGTCAGATCCCACGGGGGCAGCCGCTCGTGCCGGGCGACGATCCGGCCGTCCTGGCCGCGGCTGCCGCCCGGTGGCCGCGCCGGCAGGTAGCGGTGGTTGCGGTGGCGCTGCTGCCAGCGCTGCCACTGCAGGTCCACGAAGGCGTGGACCAGCCAGAAGACGGGATCGTTGACGGACCCGCCGCCGAGCATGGCGCCCCCCACCCAGCGGTGCACCCGGTTGTGGTTGAGCCACGGGTTGGTGTCGGGGCCCCACCCCTCCATCTTGTTGCGGAAGCCCTTGGTGACCGTGGAGTCCCACGGGGAGACGTCGTAGACGGGGTCCTTCAGCGCCCGGTCCAGATCGGCCTTGGTGGGCAGGTTGATCGGATTGCGGGCGCGGCCCAGGTCCCGGGTGAGGAAACGGTCGTCGGTGACGCCCGCCCTGATGGGCCACCGGCCGTTGCGGTAGGCGAACGGCCCGGTCATCACCTGCCGGTCCCCGCGCCGTCCGTTCCCGCCGAGCAGATCGTCGGTCCACGGCACCGAGGTCGCCGAACGGTTCCTGGTCCAGTCCCAGTACGGCACCGTCACCGAGTCGTCGACGCGGCGCAGGGCGTTCTCCAGCTCCAGCACGAGCATGCGGTGCCAGGGCAGGAAGGAGGGCGTCATATGGGCGGCCCGCAGGCCTCGCTCGCCGTCGCCGCGGAAGTGCCTGATGTGCAGGCGTACGAACTCGTCGTACTCGCCGCGCCGTTTGACCTCGAGCAGCGCCCCGACGAACCGCCGCCTCTCACCGGCCGTCAGCCTGCTCACGTTCTTACGCACGTACACCATGCCGGCCCTCCCCGTGCAGGTGCTCGCCGCCGAACGGCCCGGGGGCCAGGTCGCGCAGCCGCCGACGGGGCCCGAGTTCGTCGACGGCCGCGCGGGTCGCCTCCAGCGGGGTCCGGTACCAGCTGTAGTGGTCGAGCATGCTCAGCCAGGTGCCGTCGGCCCGGCGCATCAGGTGCAGCGGATTGCCGTCCACCGTGACGCGCCAGTCGGCGCCGAGGGCGCTGAGTCCCTGGAAGGGCAGCGGGGCGCCCTGGATCCGGCGGCCGCGGTAGGTCTCGTCGAAGGGGATGTCGGTGGGCCGCTGCCGGTTCGCGGACTCCACGGGCCGGGAGGCGGCGAGCACCGGGGTGAGCGCCACGGCGCCGGAGCCGAGCAGCAGCCGCGCCACCTCCCGCCGTGTCCGCCTCCGCGGCTCAGCGCTCCCCCGGGTGCCCTCCCCCTGCACCGCACCCACCGACACTCCGTCTGCACTGACGGCCATCGCTCACTCCTCGCACGGTTCGGCTGTTCGTACGAGTAACCGTCCGGGGCGCCCCACGGTCACCACTGAAGCGCCCATACGGTGCAGTGGTCAGCTCGTCCAGAAGTCCCACCAGCGGGTCAGGATCAGCATCCCGACGACGCCGATGTGCAGGACCACCAGCACCCAGGTGAACTCCGCGAAGAGGGTCCGCGCCGGGCCCGGCGCGGGCAGGAGGCCGGCTCCCACGAGGAACGACGTCAGGTACCAGAACAGCACGATCGTCGCGAGCCAGGCCAGGCAGCACCACAGGCACAGGGCGTTGATCTCGTACAGCGACTCGTACTGCAGCCAGGAGACGAACCCGATCCCGAAGAGGCAGCCGGCCTCGAAGGTGAGCCAGTACCAGCGCGGGAAGGCGGCCCCGGCCAGCAGGCTCACGCCGACGCCGATCACGACGGCGTAGGTCACCAGGCCCAGCATGGGGTTGGGGAACCCGAAGGCCTCGGCCTGGTCGCTCTCCATCACGCTGCCGCAGGACAGCACCGGGTTCAGGCTGCAGCCCGGGGTGAAGTCCGGGTCCTCCAGCAGCTTGAATTTGTCGAGGGTGATGATCCAGGAGGCCAGTAGTCCGGCGGCCCCGGTGAGCACCAGCAGCAGGGCGAACGCGCGGCCGCCGCCCGTGGTCCGTCGGGCGTCCGGGGCCGGGGTCGGGGGCGGGGTCGGGGGCGGGGGCGGGGTCACCACCGTGCGGCCTCGCGGTAGACGCGGAGGTAGTCGACGGCGAAGGTGATCGGCGCCGGGTCGCACGGGGCCGGGTGCCACCGTCCGGCGCTCAGCGACAGGTTCAGGACCAAGTACGCCGACCAGTCGGAGCCGACGCCGGTGCCGTCGGAGAAGACGCACTCGCCGTTGACGTACCAGTCGACGGAGCCCGCGCCGTAGGTGGTGCCGACGGTCACCCACCGGTCCTGGGCGATCGCGTCGGCGTCGCTCCAGTACGTCGACGTCGACGCGCGGTTGGCATGGTTGGACAGTTCCAGCAGGGCCGGGTTGTCCGGGTGGTACTCGAAGGAGTCGACCTCGTTCCCGCCGTCCCGCCACGTCCACAGCGCCGGCCAGGCGCCGGTCCCCGAGGGTAGTTCGACGCGGGTCTCGACATGGTCCCCGGTCCGCACCCGGAAGCCCTCGGCGGAGTACTCGGTGGTGAGCAGCCCGGTGCGCCAGGCCCGCAACCCGTTCTCCAGGGTGCGGTCGGCGGGTGTCGCGGTGAAGGTGGCCACGCCGTCCGAGACGGTCACACAGCCGGGGTCGAGCCAGTCGAGTTTGTCGTCGTCCGGGTTGTGATCGCAGTAGCGGTAGGCGCTGGTCCGGTCGCCGACCCAGGTGGCGCCCCATTCGATCGGGGCGTCGAACTCCTCCGACCAGATCGGCGCGAACGTGGCGGTGTCGATGGTCATGGCGGCGAGGGTAGGTCACCCTCCGCATTTCCTGATTCACCTCGCGCAGACGATCGAATCGAGCCGGAAGAACCATACGATCAGGCGATCCGCCGACCAGATGCAAATACCTCCGAATGCCTCTGTGCATTCCATTCTTCACCCCTGCGTTTTTCACGCGTATGGAGCAACGAGTCGCTTTTACAGGGGCCGTGGACTGCTATGTTCTCCAACCGTCGGATCAGAGGTACTTTCAAGCGAGGTGAATCATGAAGAAGGCAATTTTCACCACTGCGGCGTTGGCCATCGGTGCGGGTCTTGTGGGCGGCGGCGCCGCCACGGCGGCGGCCGCCGCAGGGTCTTCCACGGGTGAATCGGGCATCACGGCCGGCCCGCTCGGTCTCATGTCCCCGTCCAAGGTGAGCCCGGCTATCGTGCCGGCCGCCGACACGGTGACGCGGCTGGCCCGCGACGGTGGGATCGCGAAGGGAAGCGCGTTCGACAAGAAGAGCAAGAACGCCGGTGGAATGTCCGGCGTTTACCTGGACGGAATGGACCCGGATACCGCCAAGCGGCCCACGATTCCGGTGAAGAACCCGGCGGGCAGCGGCTCCGTCCAGGTCCGTCCGCTGAAGGCGCCGACCGCCGCCGGCTTCGGCTCCCTCCTTCCCAAGTGACGACCCGGCAACCGTACGAGTCCCTGGCCCCGGAATTCTGAGACTCTGATCCGGTTCTCGGCAACCCGCGCACCATCACTCCGGCCCACCGGCCCGCACTCTGCCGGTGGGCCGGAGGCATGTCGGCATCCGTTCCACTGCGGGAATCCAGTTAAGCCGGACACAGCAACCGGCAGGCCGCATTGCGCCATCCGAAGGAATCTGTCCACGTTTGATTGTTCCCGCCGTGACTTATGCGTGCATATACGGGTTTCCTTTTCGTAAGCGTGCGCAACCGTGAATTCAGGAAGGAACCAAGTTGCCCAAGAAGTTCGCGGTCATCACGGCCCTCGCCCTCAGCACTGTCGTCGCCGGCGCCGGCCTTGCCTCTGCCGGTGAATACGACGGCAATGGCAAGACCACCACGGTCAAGGGCGGTGAAGGCTTCTCCTCGGCCCCCGTCGTCGTGAACGCGCCCCAGCAAGGCGTTCTCGTCGTCAACGGCACTTTGGTCGACGGGCGCTGCATCGCTCCGTGGTCCAACGGGTCCGTTCTCGGCGGCGTCCTCGCGACGAACTCGCACTACGCCTCCTGCAACACGGGCACGGTCAACCAGCAGCAGCCCGGCAGCTACAAGGGCGGCCTCCTCTTCTGACCTCTGCTCCGAGCGATTCGCAGCAGGTGAATCCCCCCAACGCAGCCCGGAAAGGGGCAACTCATGCGTAACAAGGTTACGGCCGTTTCCGCTCTCGCCGCGGGTATCGTCCTGGCGGCCGGCGGTACCGCAGCCGCCGACGGCGACATCACCACCGTCCACGGTGGTAAGGATTTCTCGTCGGCCCCGGTCGTCGTCAACGAGCCCCAGCAAGGCATTCTCATCGCCAACGGCACCCTGGTCGACGGTCGCTGCCTCGCTCCGTGGTCCAACGGATCCGTCCTCGGCGGCGTCGTCGCGACGAACTCGCACTACGCCTCCTGCAACACGGGCACGGTCGACCAGCAGCAGACCGGCCACTACAAGGGCGGCCTCCTCTTCTGACTCCTGGTCCGAGCAATTCGGAGCAGGTCAACCCCCAACGCAGCCCGGAAAGGCTCAGCTCATGCGTAACAAGGTTACGGCCATTTCCGCCCTCGCCGCCGGCATCGTCCTGGCGGCCGGCGGCACCGCCGCCGCCGACAGCGACACCACCACCGTCAAGGGCGGCAGCGGCTTCTCGTCGGCCCCGGTCGTCGTGAACGAACCGCAGCAGGGGATCGCCGTGGTCAACGGGGCCGTCCTCGACGCCCGCTGCGCCGCGCCGTGGTCCAACGGATCCGTCCTCGGCGGCGTCGTCGCGACGAACTCGCACTACGCCTCCTGCAACACGGGCACGGTGAACCAGCAGCAGCCCGGCTCGTACGTCGGCGGCCTCCTGTTCTGAGCAGTCGTTCGCCCGATGGCGGTCCGCCGGAAATCCGGTGGGCCGCCATCGGCCTTTGTGTACGGAGATCTCCGCGCCAAAGAAACATGGGCCCGGTCCGCATGGGAGTGCGGACCGGGCCCACGGAGAGCGCCGACAAGGAGGAATGAGCGCCGATTCACCTGGACCAACGACTCCGAAACACCTATGGTCACCCTGCCTCATTCATTTGGCCCAATGCGGCGCACCACCGGGGCGATTGAACTACCGCCGCCCCGAAAAAGCCGAAGGGCCGACTCCGCGAAGTGCGGAGCCGACCCTGAACGTCGAGCCGATGGGCGACGAAGTCGAGGAACGAGTCGCCTGCTTGGATCGCCTACCTGTTGATCGGAAGTCCACCGAGCAGCTGACCGTCGGCGGGGTTCGGCAGCGTGCCGCCGATGATAGGGGTCTTCACCACGCCCGACTTGTTCACGCCCTGCTTGACACCGTCCGTCGTGCGCCTGACGTTGTTGCCCACGTAGCCCGTAGGCACCTTGGCGGCCGAGGGGAGGCTGCGGGCGACCGACTTCCCGTTGTCGACGAGGCCGGTGGCGGGCATGTCCACCGCGGCGGCGGGCCCGGCGACACCGGCAACGGCGAGGGAGCCGGCGACGACCGCGGCAGCCTTCAGGTTCTTCATCATGTTCCTTTCCTGGGGACTCGACTTCTGTAACTCGCGTACGGCGAAAGGGATTTGATTCCGCAGGCGCCGTGAGTGAGTCGGTCTCGGTTCTCCTGGGCTAACGAGAGGGGGCCGGTCTGGAAACCCTCAGCGGCCAACTTCCAGGAACTCATACGAAAAGACCCGTGAGGACCGGCGAACGCTTCCGCCCCGAACGGACCAGCCCCCGGCCGATCGGGTGGCCGTCCGGAACCACACCGCACGGCGGCTCCGAATGGGTGGCATCGCACGGGAAACAACTCGGAAAGCGACGCCGTTCCGACACGGTCGGCGGCCTGGCCGTTAAATATGGATAAGTGTCTGGTGCCGCTCATCCCATGAACTTACAGGCCGGTTGCCTCGCAGAGCCTGTCGAACAGGCGCGGGATCTTACATCGGGAACGCGAGCCACACATCGTGTTGCTGGTTCGGACTCTTTTCTTCGGAAGGGCGGCCTCGGTCATGCGTATTTCCGCGCCGCACGTCCTGCATGTCGCGCAGCCCGTCGAGGCCGGTGTCGCGCGGGTCGTGACCGACCTGGTGGCCGCGCAGGCCGCCGCGGGGCTGCGGGTGACGGTGGCCTGTCCGCAGGGCGGCATGCTGACGGACTCCCTGCGCGTGCCGGACTGCACGGTGCTGCCCTGGGCCGCGACCCGCGCGCCGGGGCCCCGACTCCCGGGCGAGGTACGGCGGTTGGCGCGGTTGGTGCGTGACGTACGGCCGGACCTGGTGCACGCGCACAGCGCGAAGGCGGGGCTCGCGGCCCGGCTCGCCGTACGCGGCCGGCTGCCGACCGTCTTCCAGCCGCACGCCTGGTCGTTCGAGGCCGCGGACGGTGTCGTCGCGCGGCTGGCGCTGGGCTGGGAGCGGTTCGGGGCGCGGTGGGCGGCGCGTGTGGTGTGCGTGAGCGAGGCCGAGCGGCGTACCGGGGAGCGAAGCGGCATCGCCGCCTCCTGGCGGGTGATCCCCAACGGGGTCGACACCGGCAGGTTCCGGCCGGAGGGGGACAGCGCGCGGTCGGGGACGGGTCCGCTCGTGGTGTGCGTGGGCCGGCTGTGCCGCCAGAAGGGGCAGGACGTGCTGCTGCGGGCCTGGCCCGAGGTGGTGCGGCAGGTGGCCGGTGCCCGGCTGGTGCTGGTCGGCGACGGTCCGGACGCGGAGCGGCTGCGTCGCGATGCGCCCGCGTCGGTGGAGTTCGCCGGTCCCGCGTCCGACGCCGCGCCCTGGTACCGGGCCGCCGACGTCGTGGTCCTGCCGTCCCGCTGGGAGGGCATGGCGCTCGCCCCGCTGGAGGCCATGGCGTGCGCCCGGCCGGTCGTCGTCACGGACGTGGACGGAGCGCGCGAGAGCCTGCCGCCCTCCGGTCAGCCGTCCTGCGTGGTGCCGCCGGAGGATCCCGGCGCGCTGGCCCGTGCGCTCACGGCGCTGCTGCGGGACGAGCCGCTGCGCGCGGCGCTGGGCGCACAGGGCCGTGCGCATGTGCTTCTCGCCCACGACCTGCGGCATGCCACGGACGCGGTCACCGACCTGTATCGCGAGTTGCTCGGCGTCGTTCCCGCGCCGGTCGTACCCCACTAGAGCAGGAAGTGCATCACTACATGACCGCGGAAAGTACCGTCGCCTCGCCCGCGGGGCCGCAGCGGATGCCTCAAGGCGCTCTCTCCGTTCCCTTCCCGGGCCCCCTCGCCGCCGGACGCCGGCCGTCCGGGCGCACCGCCCGTCGTCCGCGGCGGGCAGCGCGGGTGCTGCTGTGGCTCGTCGACGGCACCGCCGCCCTGCCGGCCGTCCTGGTCGTGCCCGCGCCGCACAGGTACCCGCTGGTCTTCGCCCTGCTGGCTCTCGGTGTGCTGGTCCTGAACCGCCGGGCCTGGCTGTACGACACCTCCGTCGTCCCTGGTGTCCTGGACGAGATCCCGGCCGTCTGCGCCCGTATCGCCGTCGGCTGGTCGGCGGTCGTGGTGCTCTCCCCGTTGCGGTCGCTGCCGATGACCGTGCTGGCCGCCGCCGTCGCCGTGCACTGCTGGGCGGCCTGCGCGGGCCGGGCGGCGGTGCACGGGTACCGGCGCGGGGTGCTGCGGCGCCGGCCCTGTCCCGCCCTGGTGGTCGGTCCGCTCGCGGCGGCGCGGGGCGTCGCGGGCGCGCTGCTGCGTCACCCGGACTGCGGAGTCCGTCCCGTGGGGATCGTCGCCGACGGCCTGGAGGTCCTCGGCGACTGTGACGACGAGCCCGGGCTGCCGGTGCTCACCACGGGTCAGGACGCGCGCCGGGCGCTCATCCAGAACGGTGTGGAGACGGTGCTCGTCGTGGGGGCCGCCACCCGGGTGGAGAAGGCCGCCGTGCTGCGCGGGCTCGCCTCGTACGGCTGTGTGCTGTGGGAGTTGGGGGCGGACACGCCGTCGTACGGCCTCGGGGGGCGCCGTGCGCGGGCGGGGCTGCTGGCCGGCTTCTCGCGCAGGCCGCTGGCCCCGGCGGGCGGACGGTGGCGCGGCAGCGTGGGCAAGCGGGTGCTCGACGTGGCGCTCTCCGGCTCGCTGCTGATGCTGACCGCCCCGGTGCTGCTGGTCTGCGCGCTCGCGCTGCGGGTCATGGAGGGGCCGGGCGTGGTGTTCCGGCAGGAGCGGATCGGGAAGGACGGGCGGCCGTTCACGATGCTGAAGCTGCGCACGCACCGGCCCGCCAGCGCGCACGAGGCGGAGACCCGGTGGAGCGTGGCGAACGACCAGGACATGAGCCGGCTCTGCCACTTCCTGCGCCGCACCTCGCTGGACGAGCTGCTGCAGCTGTGGAACGTCTTCCGCGGTGACATGAGCCTGGTCGGGCCCCGGCCGGAACGGCCGTACTACGTCGCCAAGTTCAGCCAGGCCCACCCGGGCTACCCGGCGCGTCACCGGATGCGGACCGGGATCACCGGCCTCGCCCAGGTCCACGGGCTGCGCGGCGACACCTCCATCGAGGACCGGTGCCGCTACGACAACGCCTACATCGACACCTGGTCGCTGTGGCAGGACGTCTGCATCCTGCTGCGTACGGCGGCACAGTTCGTACGGCCGACGGGGAGCTGAGCACCGGTGAGCACTCCCTCGGCCACCGCTCCCCCGCCCGCGCTGTCGGCACAGCGCCAGGCCCCCTGCGTCCTGTCCGTACTGCCGGTGGTGGGGGTCGTCGTCCTGCTGGGGCTGCCGGTCGCACCGGACAGCCGCGTCACACCCGCGGACGCAGCATCGGGGCTGGTCGTGCTGTGGGCCGTCGTGCACACCGCGCGGCGGGCACGGCGGCCGCTGACACGGACGGCGGCGGTCGTGTGCGCTCTGCCCGTGGTGGGCATCGCGGTGGCCGCGGCGGGGGCGGCGACCGGCGGCGACGCGATCACCGGACTGGCCCGCCATCTGCAGCTGTTCGTGCTCGTCCCGGTCGCGGTGATGCTGCTGGTGCGCGACCGGCGGGGCGCCCGGGTGGTGCTGTGGTCCCTGGTCGGCCTCGCGGTGTGGCAGGGGGCGATCGGGGTGCACCAGAACCTCACCGGGACCGGGGCCCTGTATCAAGGGGCCGGCATCCGGGCGGTGGGCACGTTCGGGCCGTCCGACGTGATGGGGATGGCGAACGTCGTCTCGTACGGGATCGTGGCCGCGACCGGTCTCGCCCTCGGGGCGCGGGGGCGGCGGCTGGGGGTCCCCCCGCCCGAAGGGTGGGGGAGAGCCGTGGCGGCCGGATGTGCGCTGGCGCTGCTCGTGCCGCTCGCGCTGTCCTTCAGCCGGGGTGCCTGGATCGCCACGGCGGTGGTCTGCGGGGCGCAGTTGCTGGTGGCCGGGGTGCGGCGGGCAGCGAAGGTGTTCGCGGCGGCGGTAGCGGCCTGCGTCGTGCTGGTCGGCGGGTTCGGGGTGGGCGCGGCGGCGGTGCAGGAGCGGCTGACCAGCATCACCCAGGTCGCCGACGCGCCGGACCAGTCGGTCGTCGACCGGTACGCCCTGTGGGCGGCGGCGGCCGGCATGTGGCGCGAGAACCCGGTGACGGGCGTGGGGCTGAAGGCCTTCCCGGCACACCGGGACGGGCACGCCTCGCTCGCGCTGTCGTCGGGCAGCGACACGGAGGGGGCCGGCCAGGCCTTCCGACGTCAGCCCCTCCTCTCGCCGCACAACATGTACCTGCTGCTCCTCAGCGAGCAGGGGCTGCTGGGGCTGCTCACGGTGGCGGGCGGCTGGCTGGCGCTGCTGGTGTGCGCGGTGCGCCGGCTGCGGCGGGGCGGACGGTGTGGCCAGGGCGGACGGGGCGGACGCGCCCGGGACTGCGCGCTCGCGGCCTGCGGGCTGCTGCTGTGGCAGCTCGTGAACTTCCTGTACGCCGATATCGGCGGGCCCTCCACCGTCCTTACGGCCGTCTGCTTCGGGCTCGCCGCCTGGTGGGCGCTGGCAGGCGACGAGCCCACGGCACCGGCCGCGGGCGGGGCTACGGCGGCCCCGGCGGCCGACGAGGTGACGGCCCCGGCCGCGGAATCGGGCCGACGATGAGGCCCTGGTCGGCGGCGGCCGGTGACGCCCCGGAGCAGCGTCCGGGCGGTGTGGGCGGCAGGCCCGTGGTCGAGGGCTTCCGCCCCGAGTACGCGGGCGGCGCGCACCGCCTGGTCGCCGCCGGGCGACGCGCCGACATGGACGGCCGGCCCGTCGTCGAGTCCTCCCGGCGCTTCCTCGCGCGGGCGACCTTGCTCTCCGCCGCGCTGTCCATGGCCGGGGCGCTCCTCGGGCTCGGGCGGGATCAGACGCTCGCGCACCTCTTCGGTGCCGGTGCCGACACGGACGCCTTCCTGGTGGCCTGGACGGTGCCCGAGATGGCGTCGACGCTGCTGATCGAGGACGGGATGGCGTTCGTGCTCGTGCCCGCGTTCAGTGTGGCGCTGGCGCGGCGGGCGCGCGGGGTCGGCGGCCCCGACCCCGTGCACGCCCTGGTCGCCGCCACGCTGCCGCGGCTGTGCCTCGCCCTCGCCGGCACGGCCGCCGTGCTCGCGGCCGGGGCGCCGCTGCTGGTCTGCGTCCTGGCGCCCGGCCTGCCCGACCCGGCTCTGGCGGTGTCCTGCACCCGGCTGACCGCGACCTGCGTGCTGAGTTTCGGGCTGGCCGGCTACTGCGGTGCGGCGCTGCGGGCCCACGGCAGCTATCTCGCCCCGGGCGCGATCTACATCGCGTACAACGCCGCGATCATCACCACGATGTTCGCGCTGACCGAGCACTGGGGCGTACGGTCCGCGGCTCTCGGCGTCGCTCTGGGCGGGTTCCTCATGGCCACCCTCCTGGCACCGCCCCTGTGGCGGCGGATCACCGGGCGGCAGCACGGCCGGTCCGTGGGCGCGGGGGTGTACGACGGGGGCGGTGGCAGGCTGCCTGCACCTCCGGCGGGGGTGTTGGCCGCCGGGCAGCCCGGCCTGTCCGTGGATACGGCGACGCACGACGGCAACAGTGACCGACGGCCAAGGCCCGGGGCGGAACTGCCGGACGCCGGGCAACCCCGCCCGCCCGCGAACGCGGCGACGCACGACGGCAACAGTGACCGACGGCCAAGGCCCGGGGCTCAACTCCCGACCACCGGACAGCCCCACCCGCCCGCAACCGCGACGACGCACCACGAACGCAACGGCCCTCCACCAGCACCCGCCGCTCAACTCCCGCCCCCCGAACGGCGGCTGGCGCTCGGGCTCGTCTGTGCCGTGCTGCTCTTCGCCCTGTGCCGGCAGTCGCAGGTTCTCATCGAGCGGTACTTCGCCTCCGGGCTGCCCGCCGGGGCCATCTCGCATCTCAACTACGCCCAGAAGATCGCCCAGTTGCCGATGTCGCTGGCGCTGATGGTGTGTGTCGTGACCTTCCCGGTGGTGGCGCGGGCCATCGCCGAGGGTGATACGCGGCGGGCCAGGGACCGGGTCGAGCGGGACCTGGTGCTGACGGCCTGCCTGGTTCTGTTCGGCGCCGCCGTGGTCGTGGCGTGCGCGCCGCAGATCGTCCAACTGCTCTTCCAGCGCGGTGCGTTCACGGCGCAGGACACCGCGACGACCGCCGCCGTCATGCGGGTCTACGCGGCCGGGCTGCTCGGGCACACGCTGGTGGGGGCGCTCGTCATGTCGTACTTCTCGGCCGCCCGGACCACCTGGTACCCGCTGGGCGCGATGGTCGTGGGCGCGTTCACCACGGTCGCCCTCAGCGCCTGGGCCGTTCAGCCCTGGGGCGCCCGCGGCATCGCCGCCGCCAACGCGGCCGGCATCACCGTCACGGCACTGCTCCTGCTGCACGGTCTGGGTCCGCGCACCGTGCCCGTACGCGTCCGCCGGGTCGTCGCCGCGCTGGCCCGACCGGTGTGCGCGGCCGGGTGCGCCACCGGGGCCGGGCTGGCCGGTGCGGGGCTCTTCACCTCGCCGGCGCTGTCCGTCGCCGTCGGCTGCGCCTGCGTGGCCGCCGTGTTCCTCCTCCTGGCCCTGGTCCTCGACGCGGCGGGCGCCCGGTCCCTCCTGGCTCCCGTCACGCACTCCGTCCACCGCTCCGTCCACCGCCCCGTCACACGAAAGCTGCGCCATGGTCGCTGACACCTCCACCGTTCCGCGCACGGCCGAACCCCTTCCCGAACCAACCGTGGAGGGACGCCCGAAACGGGGTCCCGCCGCCTGGGTGGCCATGTACCACTCCGTCTCGGACTGCCCCGACGACCCCTACAACGTCACCGTCACACCCGCCCGCCTCGAACGGCAGCTCGCCTGGATGGCCGGCCGCGGCCTGCGCGGGGTGAGCGTCCGTGAGCTGCTCGCGGCGCGCGCCCGGGGCACCGAGCGCGGCCTGGTGGGGCTCACCTTCGACGACGGGTACACGGACTTCGTCACCACCGCCCTGCCCATGCTGCGCCGCCGGGGTTTCACGGCGACCGTGTTCGTGCTGGCGGGGCTGATCGGCGGCGAGAACGCCTGGGAGCCGATCGGCCCACGCAAGCCGCTGCTCGACGTGGACGGCATCCGCCGTGCCGTGGCCGCGGGGATGGAGGTCGCCTCGCACGGCCTGACCCACGTCGACCTGACCAAGGCCACCGACGACGTGCTGCACAACGAGGTCACCGACAGCCGCCACCGGCTCGCCGCCGTCATCGACGACGACGTCGAAGGCTTCTGCTATCCGTACGGCCACCTCGACGAGCGTGCCGCCGACGCCGTGCGCCGGGCCGGCTACCGCTACGCCTGCTCGATCACCGCCGGTCCGGCCGGCTGCGGCGACTTCGCGCTGCCCCGCATCCACATCGGGCAGGCGGACACGTCGGTGCGGCTGGAGCTCAAGCACCGTCTGGCCCGGGTCCACGGTCGTGCCCTGGAGGCGGTGTGAAAGCCCTCCACATCATCACCGGCCTCGGCGCCGGCGGAGCGGAGCAGCAACTACGGCTGCTGCTGCGCCACTTGACCGCCGAGTGCGACGTGGTGGCGCTGACCAACCCCGGCCAGGTCGCCGCCGGACTGACCGCCGACGGCGTCAACGTCACCCACCTCGGGATGCGCGGCAACCGTGACCTCCGAGCGGTCCCCCGCCTGGCCGAGCTGATCCGCGCCGGCGGCTACGACCTCGTACACACCCACCTTTACCGCGCCTGCCTGTACGGCCGTATCGCCGCGCGGCTCGCGGGAGTCAGGACCGTCGTGGCCACCGAGCACTCGATCGGCGGTTCCCGGCTGGAGGGCCGTCCGCTGACCGCGGGCGTGCGCGCGCTGTACCTGGCCGGCGAGCGCCTCGGCCTCGCCACGGTGGCCGTCTCGCCGACGGTGGCCGAACGGCTGCGGACCTGGGGCGTGCCCGGGCAGCGCATCCGGGTCATCCCGAACGGCATCGACGCGCCCCGGTTCCGGTACGACGAGGCGCGCCGCAAGCAGGCCCGGGCGTTCCACGGGCTGCCGGAGAACGCGTTCGTCGTCGGCGGCGTGGGGCGCCTCACCCCGGGCAAGCGCTTCGACCTGCTCGTGCAGGCGCTGGCCCTGCTGCCCATCAACGTATGGCTGTTGCTGGTCGGCGGCGGCCCCGAGGAGGCGGTGCTGCGGCGCACCGCCCAGATGCTCGGGGTCGCGGACCGGGTGGTGCTGACCGGCGAGCGGCCGTATCTGCCCGAACCCGGTGACAAGGAACCCGACCTGGTCGCCCTGCTGTCCGCGATGGACGTGCTCGCCTCGCCGTCGCCGGAGGAGTCCTTCGGGCTCGCCGTCGTGGAGGCGCTGGCCGCGGGGCTGCCCGTGCTGTACGCGAGCTGCCCCGCGGTGGAGGACCAGCCGCCGGACGCGGTGCCCGGTGCCCGGCGTATCACGGGCGGCGCCGGGGCGTACGCGCGCGAGCTGCTGCGGCTGCGGGCGGCGGGTCCGGGCGAGCGGACCGTCCCGGACGTCGTGCACCGCTACGACATCGCGAGCAGCGCCCGGCAACTGATGGACCTGTACACGGCCGCTCTGTCCGGCTCGACCTCGGAAGTGAGTTCCTCATGACGGACAACCCCGCTCCGCGTACCGGCCGCGCTCGTGCGAAGCGGCGGCCCTCGTGGTGGTGGCTGCCGGTCGGCGCGCTGCTCGGTGCCGTGGCCGGGGGCGCCTACGGCCAGTTGAGGCCGCCGGAGTACACGGCGACGAGTTCCGTCGTCGCCGTGCCCACCGGCCGGACCGACGCCGACTACGCCGACGCGCTCGGCTTCGCGCAGGCGTACGGCCGGGTGGCCGCGCAGCTCGCGGTGCTCGGGGACGCGCAGGTGTGGGCGGGCGTGCCGGTCGCGACGCTGCGCGAGAGCGTGCGGGTGGCGACCTCGCCGGACGCGCCGATGGTCGCGGTGTCGGCGACCGCGTCGCGCCCGGGCCAGGCCGTCGACATCGCCAACGCCGTGTCCTACGCGCTGGTCACCCAGGCGAACCACACCAAGGACGCGACCGGTATCCGGCTCGAGCGCCTCGCCCGTGCCCTGAAGCCCAGCGAGCCGTCGTCCGCGTCCCCGGTGCTGACCGCGCTCGTGGGCGCGAGCGCCGGCGGCCTGCTGAGCGGCCTCGCGCTGCTGGCCCGGCCGCGCCGGACCGAGGGCGACGACGACCAGGCGCGGGCGTCGGTGCCGGGCCCGGCCAACGCGGCGGACGCCCACGGGACGCTTGGATGACCGCGCCCGGCCGCGCGCTGTCGGTGGAGGTGTGCACCGACGAGCGCGCCTTCGCGGGCCTGGCCGGGGAGTGGGACCGCCTGCACCGGGCGTGCCCGTCGGCGACGCCGTTCCAGAGCCATGCCTGGCTGCACTCGTGGTGGCTGTCGTACGGCAGGCCGGGCAGGCTGCGGCTGGTCCTGGTGCGCAGGAGCGGTGAACTGGTGGCGGCGGCGCCGCTGATGCGCGCACACCGCCCGCTGCCGGCGCTGGTGCCGCTCGGCGGTGCCATCACCGACTTCTGCGATGTCCTCGTCGACGGTACGGCGGCCGCACAGGGCGCCTGGGCGCTGGCGGACGCACTGGCCGACATGGCCCGCAGCGCCCTGGTCGACTTCGGTGAGGTGCGGCCGGGCGGTGCGATGGAGCGGGTCTTCCTCTGCTGGCGTGGCCCGCGTCACCGGCTGCGTGACTCCGTGTGCCTGGAGTTGCCCGCCGTGCCGGTGGACGAGCTGGTCGGGCGGCTGTCGTCGCGGCACGCCCAGCGGGTCCGCAACAAGGTGAAGCGGATCGTTCGGCTCGGCGTCCAGTGGCGTGTCGTACACCACGACGAGACCGAGGCGGCCATGCGCCGGCTCCTCGAACTGCACCGGCTGCAGTGGCAGGGCCGACCCATGACGCCGGAGCACGCGCGGCCGCGGTTCCTGGATCACCTGGTCCGGTCGGTGTCTCCCATGGCCCGGTCCGGTCAGGCCGCGGTGATGGAGTTCCTGCTCGACGGCACGGTGGTGGCCGTCAATCTGAACCTGCTGTCAGGACAGATGGCGGGCACGTATCTGTACGGCTTCCACCCGCGGTTGCGGGAGCGCGGAGTGGACGTGGCGGCGATGCTGCTGCACGCCTCCACCGAGCACGCCACGTCCGACGACGGGCCGCGGGTGCTGAGCCTGTTGCGCGGCGCCGAACCGTACAAGTACCGCTGGCACCCCGAGACCGTCACCAACCAGCGCTTCCTGCTGGCCCGGCGCCGCACCCTCCCGCTGCTGGCCCTCGCGGCAGGCGAGGCGGCCGCGCGTCGCCGGGCCAAGAAGGTCCTGCGCGGGGACCCCGGTCCCGCCGGTCACCGGTAGCGCTCCGCCCACTGGAGGCAGGCGGTGCGCCTGCCGCCGATCTCGTGCTCGTTCGCGAGGTCCAGCGGTGTGCAGCGGGGCAGCTCGGAGGGCATGGCCGTCGGCGACTCGGCCGGCATCGGTGTCGGCTTCGGACTCGGCTTCGTCCCGGCGGGAACCGTCGGGGCGGTGACCGACGGCCCCGGTTCCGGCTGCGGCAGGTGGGGGCGGGACAGCAGCGCGCGGTACAAGGCGGCGGCCCGGGGGTTGTCGGAGCACAGCCAGACGCCGTGCGGGCAGTAGTCGGTGATGGTGTTGTACAGCGGCTTGTGCTCGTCCATCCAGGCGAGCATGCGCAGCATGTACGTGATGTTGTCGCCGTTGCGGAACAGGCCCCATTCCGGATACGAGATCGGCTTGCGGTGCCGGCGCGCGAAGTCCACGTGGTGCTGCAGGCCGTAGGGCTCGGACACCTGCCCGTCGAAGCTGAGCCCGCCGGGCTGGTCGTAGGCGTCCATGCCGAGGATGTCGACGAACTCGTCGCCCGGGTAGCACTCCGGCCAGGGAATCGCGTCCATGCCCCGGCTCGGGGCGAAGTCGAACCTGAACTTCTGCCCGGGGACCGAGCGCATGACGGTGACGATGCGCTGCCAGTACCGCTTCCAGCTCTCCGGATCGGGGCCGCAGCGGTGGGAGTAGGTGACGCCGTTCATCTCCCAGCCGAGCACGATGACGGTGTCCGGCACGTCCAGGTCGACCAGCCGCTCGGCCAGCGCCTCGAAGTGGTCGTCGAACTCGCCGGACGCGCCACGCCGCAGCAGCTCCCTGACGTCGTCGTCGGGGACGTTCTCCTCGTTGCGGTCCATCATCGGCACGTTGAGCACGAGCAGCCGGTCGGCCTTGGCCCGCCGCCACTTGGCCCAGCTGTCGAGGAAGCCGGGCGCGCCCTCGATGTTGTGCCAGACGTCGCCCGGCAGATAGGTGTGCCCCACGCGCAGTTCGTGCCCGCCGAGCCAGCGGCTGAGCTGCTTCATGCGCTCCAGGCCGACGGGCCCGTAGTGGAGGTACGCCCCGAACGCGGGGCCGCGCGCGGCCGCTCCCGGCGAGGAGTGCGTGGCGCCCGGGGGCGTGGGAGACGCGGTGTCGTCCGCGACGGCCGGGCCCGGGACCAGGGCCGCCGCCGCGAACACTCCGGCGGTGACGAACGCCAGTCGCCTCAGGCGCCCGTGGCGCCTGAGGCTGGACCGGCGGTGTTCGGGGTCCATGCGTCCTCCTTCGGGGCAGCTCCCTCCCACTCAGTGATACAGGGTCATATATGCGCTTAATACACCAATCGAGTACGGCGACCCGGCATGGATCGCCCGCAAGAGTGACCGCGAACGGTCCGTCGGTCGCAGACGGTCCGTCGGTCGCGAACCTGCCTCACTTGCCGTACAGCGCCTCGATCTCGTCCGCGTACGCCGCCGCCACCGCGTGCCGCTTGACCTTCAGGGACGGCGTGAGCATGCCGTTGTCCTCGTTGAACTCGCCCTCGACCAGGGCGAACGCACGGATCGACTCGGCCCGGGAGACGGCCTCGTTGGCGTAGTCGACGGCCTTTTGGACGGCGGCGCGCATCCGGGGGTCCCCGATCACCTCGGCCGGCGGGGTGTCGGCGGGCAGTTTGCGTACGGCGAGCCAGTGGGCCACCGCCTCGGGGTCGAGTGTGATCAGGGCGCCGACGAAGGGGCGGTTGTCGCCGACGACCATGCACTGGCCTATGGGCGAACGGCTGCGCAGACGGTCCTCCAGCACGGCCGGGGAGACGTTCTTGCCGCCGGAGGTGACGAGGATGTCCTTCTTGCGGCCGGTGATGGTGAGGTAGCCGTCCTCGTCGAGGGAGCCGAGGTCGCCGGTGGCGAACCAGTCGCCGTGGAGCACGGCGTCCGTGGCGGCCGGGTTGTTCCAGTACGAGCCGAAGACGATGCCCCCCTTGATGAGCACCTCGCCGTCCTCGGCGATTCGGACGGCGGTGCCGGGGACGGGTTGGCCGACCGTGCCCGGGCGGGGTTTGAGGGGCGGGACGATGGTGGCGGCGGCCGTCGTCTCCGTGAGGCCGTAGCCCTCGTAGACGATGATTCCGGCGGCGTAGAAGAACAGGTTGAGGTTGCGGTCCAGCGGGGAGCCGCCGCTGATGGCGTAGCGCATGCGGCCGCCGAGCTCCTTGCGGATACGGCGGTAGACCAGCAGGTCGTACAGGGCCCAGGCAGCGTAGAGGCCGGGGCCGGGGCCCTTGCCCTCGTCCAGGAACTTGTTCAGATACGCCTCGCCGAAGCGGACGCCGATGCGGTCGGCGCGGTCGAAGGAGGCGCCTCGGCCGATCTTCTCCGCCGTCGCGCGGCCGGTGTCGTGGATCTTCTCGAAGAGGTAGGGGACGCCGACAAGGAAGGTCGGGCGGAACTCCCTGAAGGCCGGGCGGAGTTCGTCGGGCTTGATGCTGGGGCAGTGGCCGATCTCGATGCGGGCCATCAGGCAGGCGATCTGGAGGGTGCGGCCGAGGATGTGGGCGAGCGGGAGGAAGAGGAGGGTGGAGGCGTCCTGGCCGGTGACCTCCTTGAAAATCGGGTGGAGCAGCTGGACCGTGTTGGCGGCCTCGGCGTGGAGGTTGCCGTGGGTGAGGACGCAGCCCTTCGGCCGGCCGGTCGTGCCGGAGGTGTAGCAGACGGTGGCGATGGTGTCGGGGGTGAGGGCCGCGCGGCGCTTGGTGACTTCGTCGTCGGGGAGGTGCCGGCCGAGGGTGGTGAGGGCGGCGACAGCGGCGAGTGCATCGGCCGTCTGCGGCGCGTCCAACTGCCATATGCGCGGGGGCTGTTGGTGGCCTGCCGTGGCTGTCGTCACCGTCTCGGTGTTCTCCTCCGTCTCGGTTATGACGTAGTGGGCGCCCGAGTCGCGGACGATCCACTCCACCTGGTCGGCGGAGGAGGTGGCGTATATGGGCACGGTCTGGCCGCCCGCGGCCCATATGGCGAAGTCCAGGACCGTCCACTCGTAGCGGGTACGGGACATCACGGCGACCCGGCCGCCGGGTTCGAGTCCTGCGGCGATCAATCCCTTGGCCACGGCGGTGACTTCGCGGGCGAAACCGGTCGCGGTGACGGGGTGCCAGGTGGTGCCCCGCTTGCGGCGGAGGACCACGGTGTCGGGGGCCTCGGAGGCGTTGGTGTAGGGGAGGTCGGCGGTGGTGTCGGTGGTGGGGTGTTGGGCGAGGGGTGGGGTGCGGGCCTCGCGGACCACTCCGTGGTCGTCCTTCGCTATCTCGACCCTGGTGCGCGCCATCAGGTCGGTGCGCTGCTTCGCCCGCTTCAGGTCCTTGCGTACGCCCATGTCGGCTCCCGGTGCCAGGTGGACTTACCGGGGGGTCAACTTACTCGCGCGTAGCGGAAGGTCAATGGGTCTGGTGGGGGTTGGGTGCGGGTGCCTCCGGCGGTGGGGGTGCGGATGCCTGCGGCGCCTGTGCGGGTGGGGTGGGGGTTCGCGTAGCGCCTGCGGGTGGGTTGTGGGTCGGGGCCGTGCAGGGGGGTGTCCGTCCTCGGACCGGCGGTTGGACTTAGGCCGGGAGGTGCCGCGTGTTGACGCCGGCCACTGCGGGCGGACACCCCCCGGCACGTCCCCTTCCCGCCGTACGCGGCCGCGGCGCCGCGGGGGTACGCCCATCACGGCCGTATCGGCCTCCCGCCGCGGGCGACTGCCCGTCCGTGGGGGTACGCGACCACCTCTCGATGCCGGCCCAGGCAATTCAGCCCGTCCGGCGTTTGAGGACGAGGCCCTTTCGGGGCCGAAGCGGGGGTCTGGGGGCGGCAGCCCCCAGGGACGGGACGGGTAGGGGCGGCGGGGGCGAGGGAAAGGTCTGGTGTGCCGGTCAGTCCTGGCCCGTGAGGTCGGTCGCGCGGTGGATCGCGTCGGCCAGGTGGCGTACCTCCTCGTCCTCCGTGGTGGTCGCCAACCTGTCGGCGCGGGAGGCGAGTTCGGAGAGATGGGACCCGCCCGGCAGGGCCGTCCAGCGGTCGTCGCCGAGGCGGAGGGCGTCGGCGAAGTAGGCGGCCGTGGCCGTGACCTGGAAGCGAGGGCTCGCGCTCCAGACAGAGGAGTCGAGGGAGCCGGTCTCCAGGCGGCCCGACTCCTCGTGCGGGGCACGGGAGTTGGGGTCGAGCCAGCGGACGGTCGCCGTGGCGAGGTGTCCCTCCGTACCGGGGCGGGTGCGGACGGCGTAGAGGGCCGTCACCGTGTGGCCGGGCCCGACCTCGCCGCCGTCGACGCTGTCGTCACGGAAGTCGTCGTCGGCGACCTGCCGGTTGTCGTAGCCGATGAGGCGGAACTCGGAGACCGTCGTTTCGTCGAAGGCGACCTGGGCCTTGGCGTCGCGCGCCGTGAGGTCGATGTTCTTCGGGAGCTCCTCGCAGAAGACCTCGCGGGCCTCGTCTTCGGACGAGACGTAGGTCGTGTGGCCGTCGCCCTTGTCCGCCAGGCGTTCCATCAGGGCGTCGCCGTAGTCGCTGCCGACGCCCACGCCGAAGAGGGTGATGCCGTGTTCGCGGCGCTCGGAGGCGATGCGTTCGAGGATGGTGTCCGCGTCGGTGTCGCCGGTGTTGGCCAGGGCGTCGGAGACGAGGACGACGCGGTTCGTGGCGCCCTCCCGGAGGCCTTCCACCGCTGTTTCGTAGCCCGTCTCCACGCCTGCGCCCAGGTTGGTGGAGTCCGTGGGCTCCAGGCTGTCGATCGCGTCGTGGATGTCGCCGCGGTTGTCGTCCAGGCGGGTCATCGGCAGGACCGTCTCCGCCTCGTCGCTGAAGGTGACGATCGCGACCGAGTCGTCGTCGCGGAGTTGGTCCGTCATGACGCCCAAGGAGTCCTTGGCGAGGTCCAGGCGGCCGGGTTCGGCCATCGAGCCGGAGATGTCGATGACGAAGGTGAGGGCGGCGGGCGGGCGTTCGTCGGCATCGGCAGCCGGGCGCGTGGCCAGGCCCACGCGGACCAGGGACCAGTCCTCGCGGTCGGTGCGGGCGCCGTCGACGGTGACCGTGAAGCCGTTGCCGTCGGGGCGGTCGTAGTCCTGGCGGAAGCTGTTGACGAACTCCTCGGGGCGGACCGTCGACGGGTCGGGCAGCCGGCCGTCGGCGAGGGCCCGGCGGGCGTAGCCGTAGGAGGCGGTGTCGACGTCCAGGGCGAAGGTGGAGAGGTAGTCGGGGGCTGCCTCGAAGTCGCGGGACTCCGAGTCGTCGTTGCCGTCGTTGTTCTTCTGTTCGCCCGTTCCGCCGGTGCTGTGCGTGTGGTCGGGGGCCGGGAAGCCGCTGGCGTAGCCGTTGTTGTCCGCCGAGGAGTCCCCGCTGTCGCCCGCGCCGCAGCCGGTGAGCAGCAGGCCCGCCGCCGCGCCGAGTGCCAGGAGGCCTCGTATTCGTTGTGCTCGGTACCGCTCCATCATCCGTGCCCCCTCGGTCCGTTGACGTCGACTTCTGTGACTGTGACGGGCCAGGGGGCCGGAACGTGCGCTACGGAGCGTTGCGGATGAGTCTCGAAGAGGGCACGGGGACGGCCCTTCGAGACCGGTGGGTGATCTTCCGTTGACCTACGACACCACGTCCTTGCGGGCGAAACCGCGGAAGGCCAGCGCGAACAGCACCAGGGCGTACGTTATCGACAGGGACGTGCCCTGGATCATGTCGGTCCAGTCGAGTTGGGGCCGTACGGCGTCCAGCCAGGCGTACTGCCAGTGGGAGGGCAGGAACTCCCGCCAGTCGCCGAGGGCCGTCACCTCGTCGAGGACGTTGCCGATGATGGTCAGGCCGACCGCGCCGCCGACCGCGCCCAGCGGGGCGTCCGTCCGGGTGGACAGCCAGAACGCCAGGGCGGCGGTGACCAGTTGGGACACGAAGATGTACGCCACGGTGATCACCAGGCGCTGGGCCGCGGTGGCGGGGTCCAGTGAACTGCCGGTGGGCAGCTCCAGCGGGCCCCAGCCGTACGCCGCCGTGCCGACGGCGAGCGCGGTGACCGGCAGCAGGATCATCGCGGCCAGGCTGAGGCTCAGCCCGACGACGAGCTTGGACCACAGCAGGCGCGCCCGGGGCACGGGCGCCGCCAGCAGATAGCGCAGGGAGGACCAGCTGGCCTCCGAGGCGACCGTGTCCCCGCAGAACAGGGCGACGGGCACGACCAGCAGGAAGCCCGCGGAGGCGAACAGGTTGACCGCGGCGAAGTTCGCCCCGGACAGCGTGGCCGTGTCCATCAGGCCGGTCCCGCCGTTGCGGGAATCCGGTGCGCCGCCCACCTGGAACGCGATGAGCAGGACGAACGGCAGGGCGAACAGGATGCCGCCCATGACGAGCGTGCGGCGCCGCTTCAGCTGCCGGACCAGCTCGACCCGGATGGGCAGGGTGCGGCCCGCGCGGTAGCCGTCGGCGACCTCCGCGCGGTCCGTCAGCGTGCCGCTCATGCGGAGTCTCCGATCAGGGTGAGGAAGGCGTCTTCGAGGCGGCGGTGCGGGCCCACCGACTCCACCGGGACTTCCAGCCGGACGAGTTCGGCGATCAGGCGCTGTGCGCTGCCGTCCGCGTCGAGCCGTATGAGCAGGCCGCCGTCGGTGCTCACCGCCGAGGCCACGCCCGGCAGGGCGGCGACCTTCTCGACGACGGGCTCGTCGACCGGCGCGCCGGTGCCGACCAGCAGGGTGTCGCCCGAGCCGACGATCTCCGTGACCGGGCCCGCCTGGACGAGCCGGCCGTGGTCCATCACCACGAGGTGGGTACAGGTCTGCTCGACCTCCGCCAGCAGGTGGCTGGAGACGATGACCGTGCGGCCGGCCGCCGCGTACCGGATCATGACCTCGCGCATCTCGCGGATCTGTGGCGGGTCGAGGCCGTTCGTCGGCTCGTCGAGGATCAGCAGGTCCGGCAGGCCGAGCATGGCCTGGGCGATGGCGAGGCGCTGGCGCATGCCCTGCGAGTAGGTGCGGACCGCTCGGGCGAGCGCGTCGCCGAGGCCCGCGATCTCCAGGGCCTCGTCCAGGTGGGCGTCCTGCGGCGGACGCCCGGTGGCCTGCCAGTACAGGTCCAGGTTCTCGCGGCCGGACAGGTGCGGGAGGAAGCCCGCGCCCTCGACGAAGGCGCCGACGCGGGAGAGCACGGGGGCGCCGGGCGCGATCGCGTGGCCGAAGACGCGGATCTCTCCGCCGTCCGGCTTGATCAGGCCCATCAGCATGCGCAGGGTCGTCGTCTTGCCGGCGCCGTTCGGGCCGAGCAGACCGAGTACCTGGCCCTTCTCCACCCGGAAGGACAGGTCCCTGACCGCGTAACGGTCGGCGGACTTCGCGTACCGCTTGCTCAAGTCCGTGATCTGGAGCGGCACTTCGGCCAGTGCCGGATCGGGGGCGGCGGGTGCCTTGGTGCGGCGCCGGCCGGTCACCAGCAGGGCCAGCGCGATCCCGGCGCCCGCGAGGGGCAGCCACCACACCCAGGCGGACAGCGTGGATGCGGTGTCGGTGTCGCCGAGCGCCGTCGGGACCGACAGCTCCCCCTTCAGGGAGACCGTGTACGTCGCCGGGGCCGTCGGGGAGGCGTAGCCGAGGTCGGTGGAGGCGAGGACCAGGCGCAGGCGGTGCCCGTCGTCGACCTCGTGGTCGATCGCCGGGAGGGTGATCGTGACGTCCTTGCCGGCCTTCGCGTCCTCGACGCGGACGGGCTCGACCAGCTGGGAGGGGAGCACCTGCCGGCCCTGGCCGCCCGGGCCGACGTCGTACACCTTGGCGAAGAGCACGGCGTCCTCGCTCGTGGACTTCACATGCACGGTGACCGTCGGCGACCCGGTGATCTGCAGGTCCTCCCGGACGGGCGCCGACTCGAACGCGGCGTACTGGCCCGGGAAGTCGAGGGACACCCCGACGCCGAGCGAGGACAGCTGGGCGAGTCCGCCGGAGCTGCCGAATCCGGGCAGGGCCGATACGGCGGGCGGGCTGGCGCCGGCCGGGTTCGCGAAGCTCTGCTCGCGCCCGGTCAGGGCGATCTCGCGCTCCTTGCCCGCCAGGCCGGGGTACTTGTCCGAGCTGACGCCGCTGAGCCGGGGCTCGCCGTCTCCGGTGCCGGTGCCGAGGGTGCGGGTGACGCGGAAGGCCGGGCCCGTGTCGACGCTCTTGTCGTCCTTGAGGTAGCGGTCGAACCAGGACTTCACGCGGCCCTGGATCCGACTCGTCTCCATGTCGCCGCCGTCATGGCCGCCGGAGATCCAGTCGACGTCGACCGGGGCGCCGCCCGCACTGATGGCCTTCGCCGCCTGGTCGGCCTGGCCGAGCGGGAAGAGGGAGTCGGACTGGCCCTGCATGAGCAGGGTGGGCACCTTGATGCGGTCGCCGACGGCGGACGGTGAGCGCTCCTCCAGCATGGTGCGGGCCGCGGCGTCCGGGGTGCCGGACTCGGCGACCCGGTCGTACATCTCGCAGATCCGCGTCTCGAACTTGTCGCAGCCGCCCGCCGAGTTGACGAAGATGCCCGCCCAGAGCTTCTTGAACACGCCGTTGGGGAACAGGGCGTCCGCGAGGTTCCAGTACGTGATCGCCGGGGCGATGGCGTCCACGCGGTCGTCGTGGCCGGCGGCCAGCAGCGCGATCGCGCCGCCGTAGGAGCCGCCCGCCATGCCGACCCGGGGGTCGCCGCTCTCGTCGAGCTCGACCTGGGGCTGCTTCGCGAGCCAGTCCAGCAGCCTGGAGACGTCGGCGACCTCGCCCTTCGGGTCGTTCAGCCCGACCTTGCCGGTCGACTTCCCGAAGCCGCGGGCCGACCAGGTCAGCACCGCGTACCCGTCCCGGGCGAGGTCCTCGGCCTGCTGCCGTACGTCGTTCTTGCTGCCGCCGAAGCCGTGTCCCAGCAGGACGGCCGGGCGGCGTCCGGAGGCGCCGGAGGTGAAGAACGAGGTGTCGATGCGGACCCCGTCCCCCATGTCCATGACGCGGCCGGCGTGCTGCACCGCGGGCGTGTCGTCGTCGGCGACGGCCGTCCAGGTCCCGGCACCGGCGAGGACGACGACGGAGGCCGCGGCGGCGAGCCACCGGCGCGGCCTCCTTACTCGCCCTCGCAGTGCGGGCAGTCGAAGATCCATGGTTCAACGGTACGGGGCCAACCTGTCGGCAAGTTATCGACCGGGGGCTGAATCGTGGGCCCTCCCGTAGGGGTACGGCGGGAGTTTTGTCTACCGCGTCCGTGGTACGACGGGTGAGAGCTCGGGGGGTTCGGTGATCTGCCGGCTGCGGGTTCGCTGTGTTGCTCGCGCCCACGCGGCGGAGCCGCAAATCGATAGAGCCCCGCGCCCCTAACGGGGCGCCTGCTCGTCCGTCGGTATGGAGATCAGCCACCTTGTGTCCCGGCGCGGGCGTAGGTACATCGCCCAGTACAAGGTCGCCGCCGCCACTATTCCGCCCGTCCACAGCAGGTACGTCGTCTCCTGCTGGCTCAGGACGTACACCAGGACCGCTGTCAGCAGGACCGGCATCGCCGGCCACAGGGGCATTCGCCACGCGGGGGTGTGCTTGTGGGGGCCTCGGCGGGATGTCAGCGCGGCGATCGCTACGAGCAGGTACATGCCGGTCACCGAGACGCCCGTGACGCCGTACAGGGTGTCGAGGTTCACGAAGCACAGGGCCGCGCCCGGTACGCCCACCGCCAGCGTCGACACCCACGGGGAGCCGAAGCGGCCGAGCTTGGCGAGGGCGTCGTTGACCGGCCGGGGCCAGGCCTTGTCGCGGGCGGAGGCGAACAGGACGCGGGAGTTCTGGATGACCATGACGATGCCCGCGTTGATGATCGCGAGGGCCACGCAGAGGCTGACGAAGGTGCCGGTCGCGGAGTTGGACCAGGCCGTCACCATGGTGCCGAGGTCGCCGCCGGTCAGTTCCTGGAGGTCCGACGCGCCCAGGGTGATCGCGACGACCGGGACCAGGATGATCACGGCGGAGATGCCGAGGGTCGCGAGGACCGTGCGGGCGACGTTGCGGCGCGGGTTCTGCAGTTCCTCGGAGAGGTAGACGGCGGTCGAGAAGCCTTGGGTGACGAAGAGGGCGATGGCGAGTCCGGAGACGATCAGCAGGGCCGTCACCGGGTCCGTACGGCCGTCCGGGGCGGCCACCTCCATCGACAGCAGGCTGCCGGGGCCGCGCTCGGCGTGGGCGAAGCCCAGTACCGCCACGACGGCCGCGGCGATGACCTCCAGGACCAGGAAGACACCGGTGATCCAGGCGTTGGCGCGCAGGTCGAGCAGGCCGGCGAGGGTGGCGAGCAGCATGACGGCGGCGCCGGTCATGGACGGGTCGAGATGTATGAGCGGGGCGAGGTAGTCGGCCGTGCCCATCGCGATCACCGGCGGGACGATCATGACGACCAGCAGGGACAGCACGAAGACCAGCCAGCCCGCCAGCCGTCCGGCCAGCGTGGACACCATCGCGTACTCGCCGCCCGCGCTGGGAATGAGGGTGCCCAGCTCCGCGTAGCAGAACGCCACGGCGACGCAGAGCAGGGAGCCGATGGCGATCGTGAGGGCGGTGGCGGTGCCGAGCGAGCCGAACAGGTCGGGGACGACGACGAAGAGGGTGGAGGCGGGGGTCACGCAGGAGAGCGTGAGCAGGGTGCCGCCGACGACGCCGATGGAACGCTTGAGCTTCTGAGGGCTGTCCGACGCCTCGACGACGGCGCCCTCGACAGGGGTGAGGGTGTCGGTCACGAGGGGGATGCAACATTGACGGAAACCGTCACGTCAATGGCTGATTAGCTGCGGAATTCGTTGCCGGAGGGCCTGTTGACGCGTGTTAACGTTGCGTCAAAGCCGTGTACAGCACGACTTTCGAGCATGCGGGAACCGCAGCGCGGGCCCGCAAAAAAGTGGGGCCGTCCGCGATCCGGACGGCCCCACACGCTCAGGTCGGTGCGTCAGTGGTTGCGCGGGAACCCGAGGTCGACGCCGGACGGAGCGTCGGCGGGGTCGGGCCAGCGGGTGGTGACGACCTTGCCCCGGGTGTAGAAGTGCGTGCCGTCGTTGCCGTAGATGTGGTGGTCGCCGAAGAGCGAGTCCTTCCAGCCGCCGAAGCTGTGGTAGCCGACGGGGACCGGGATCGGGACGTTCACGCCGACCATGCCGGCCTCGATCTCCAGCTGGAAGCGGCGGGCGGCGCCGCCGTCCCGGGTGAAGATCGCGGTGCCGTTGCCGAACGGCGAGCTGTTGATCAGCGCCACACCGTCCTCGTACGTCTCGGCGCGCAGCACGCACAGGACGGGGCCGAAGATCTCGTCCTGGTAGGCCCTCGCGGACGTGGGCACCTTGTCGAGGAGCGAGATGCCGATCCAGTGGCCGTCCTCGAAGCCGTCGACCGTGTAGCCGGTGCCGTCGAGGACCACCTCGGCGCCCTCGGCGGCCGCGCCGGTCACGTACGACGCCACCTTGTCGCGGTGGGCGGCCGTGATCAGCGGGCCCATCTCGGAGGTCGGGTCGTTGCCCGGACCGATCTTGATCTTCTCGGCGCGCTCGCGGATCTTCTCCACCAGCTCGTCGCCGATCGAGCCGACCGCGACGACCGCGGAGATGGCCATGCAGCGCTCGCCCGCGGAGCCGTACGCGGCCGACACGGCGGCGTCGGCGGCCGCGTCCAGGTCGGCGTCCGGGAGGACCAGCATGTGGTTCTTGGCGCCGCCCAGGGCCTGGACGCGCTTGTGGTTGGCGGCGGCGGTGGTGTGGATGTAGCGGGCGATCGGGGTCGAGCCGACGAAGGAGACGGCCTTGACGTCCGGGTGCTCCAGGAGGCGGTCGACGGCCACCTTGTCGCCGTGGACGACGTTGAAGACGCCGTCCGGGAGACCGGCCTCCGCCAGCAGCTCGGCGAGCTTGATGGACGCCGACGGGTCCTTCTCGCTCGGCTTGAGCACGAAGGTGTTGCCGCACGCGATGGCGATCGGGAACATCCACATCGGGACCATCGCCGGGAAGTTGAACGGCGTGATGCCCGCGACGACACCCAGCGGCTGCCGGATCGAGGAGACGTCGACGCGGCCGGCGACCTCCGTCGACAGCTCGCCCTTCAGCTGCACGGTGATGCCGCACGCCAGGTCGACGATCTCCAGGCCGCGCGCCACCTCGCCGAGGGCGTCGGAGTGCACCTTGCCGTGCTCGGCGGTGATCAGCTCGGCGATCTCGTCGCGGTGCGCGTCCAGCAGCGCCCGGAACTTGAACAGGATCGCGGTGCGCCTGGCCAGGGAGGACTGGCCCCAGGTCAGGTAGGCCTCCTTGGCGGCCGCGACCGCCGCGTCCACCTCGTCGACCGAGGCGAAGGCGACCTTCGTGGTGACCGCGCCGGTCGCCGGGTCGGTGACCGGCCCGAACGTGCCCGACGCGCCTTCGGCGGTCTTGCCGCCGATCCAGTGGTTGACGATCTTCGTCATGACCGGTTACTCCTTCACAGATGGCGGCGTCGGGTCGAGACGTGCCGTTCGTACAGCTCACGTGCCTTGACCGCCGACGGTCGCGTCGCGGTCTCGGCCACGGGAACATCCCACCAGGCCTGCGCGGGCGGCGGGCCCGACACTGTGTCTGCCGTTTGGGTCTCGACGTAGACACATGTGGGAGTGTCGGCGGCGCGGGCCTCGGCGAGCGCCTCGCGAAGATCGCTGACGGTCTTCGCGCGCAGCACCCGCATGCCCAGGCTCGCGGCGTTGGCGGCCAGGTCGACGGGGAGCGGGGCGCCAGTGAACGTGCCGTCCTCCGAGCGGTACCGGTACGCGGTGCCGAAGCGCTCGGCGCCCGTCTCCTCCGACAGGCCGCCGATGGACGCGTACCCGTGGTTCTGCACCAGCAACACCTTGATCGCGACGCCCTCCTGCACGGCGGTCACGATCTCCGTCGGCATCATCAGATACGTGCCGTCGCCGACCAGCGCCCACACGTTGCGCTCGGGGGCGGCCAGCTTCACGCCGATCGCGGCCGGGATCTCGTAGCCCATGCAGGAGTAGCCGTACTCCAGGTGGTACTGGTCCCGCGAGCGCGCCCGCCACAGTTTGTGCAGGTCGCCGGGGAGGGAGCCGGCCGCGTTGATGATCACGTCCGACTCGTCGACGATCGCGTCCAGCGCGCCCAGCACCTGCGGCTGCGTGGGACGTACGTCCGGCTCGTCGGCCTCGTAGCAGGCGTCGACGCGCTGCTCCCAGCGCTCCTTGTCCTCGGTGTACTCGGCGATGTAGCTGTCGGCGACCCGGTGCGCGTGCATGTCCAGGGCCGCGGTGAGCTCCTGCAGGCCGCTGCGGGCGTCCGCGATCAGCGGCATTCCGGCGAGTTTGTGGCCGTCGTAGGGCGCGATGTTGAGGTTGAGGAAGCGGACGCCGTCGCCGGCGAAGAGGGTGCCGGAGGCGGTGGTGAAGTCGGTGTAGCGGGTGCCGACGCCGATCACCAGGTCGGCGGTGCGGGCGAGTTCGTCGGCGGTGGCGGTGCCGGTGTGGCCGACTCCGCCGACGTCCTGGGGGTGGTCGTGGCGCAGGGAGCCCTTGCCGGCCTGGGTGGAGGCGACCGGGATGCGCGTGACCTCGGCGAACTCGGCGAGGGCCGCCTCGGCGCGGCTGTGGTGGACGCCGCCGCCCGCTACGACCAGGGGCCTGCGGGCGGACCTGATCGTCCGTACGGCCTCGGCGAGTTCGGTCGGGTCGGCGCCCGGGCGGCGTACCACCCAGGTGCGCTCGGTGAAGAAGTCGTCGGGCCAGTCGTAGGCCTCGGCCTGCACGTCCTGCGGGAGCGCCAGCGTCACGGCGCCGGTCTCGACGGGGTCGGTGAGCACGCGCATGGCTTGGAGAGCCGACGGAATCAAGGCTTCCGGCCGCGTGATCCGGTCGAAGTACTTCGACACCGGGCGCAGACAGTCGTTGACCGACACATCGCCCGCGTACGGCACTTCGAGCTGCTGGAGGACCGGGTCGGCGGGGCGGGTGGCGAAGACGTCGCCGGGGAGGAGCAGGACCGGGAGGTGGTTGATGGTGGCGAGGGCGGCGCCGGTGACGAGGTTGGTGGCGCCGGGGCCGATGGAGGTGGTGACCGCGTGGGTGGACAGGCGGTTCGACTGGCGGGCGTAGCCGACCGCCGCGTGCACCATCGACTGTTCGTTGCGGCCCTGGTGGTACGGCATGGCGGGGGATGTCCCGCCGCTGGACGCGGCGCCGTACTCGATGAGCGCCTGGCCGATCCCGGCGACGTTGCCGTGGCCGAAGATGCCCCAGGTCGCGCCGATCAGGCGCTGCCGTACGCCGTCGCGCTCGGTGTACTGGGCGGACAGGAAGCGGACGAGCGCCTGTGCGACCGTGAGCCTCGTCGTTGAGGTCATCGGTAACCCCCTGTGCTTTCTGGGTGGGCCGAAACGAAGCGGATCCGGCACTCTCGTACGGCTCCGCGACCCCGTCCGACTCGATGGCGCGGGTGGGGGACCTCCGGCGCGGGGCCGTAGCGGGCGGGGAGTCTTCGCTCGCACTTCGCTCCTGCCAAAGCAAAGCGGCTACCCGCGCCGGAGGCGATCGGTGCGTCGGCGCTCCGCGGGAAGAGCCGACGTGGTGTTGCGCGTCGTGCGGGGCCGGCCGCGCCCGTGTGGCCGGGCCGCGGGGCGGTGGCGCCTCGCGGCCTGACGGGACGGAGCGTCCGGCTCGTGGTCATGGGGACCTCACAGCAGTCCTACGGCAGTGTCCACCGCGGCGCTCACGTCGCCGTCGGCCGGGTAGAGCAACGAGCGTCCCACCACCAGGCCCCGCACGGTGGGCAGTTGGAGGGCGCCCCGCCACTTCTCGTATGCCCCGTCCTGATCGTCCCCGACCTCCCCGCCGAGCAGCACGGCGGGCAGCGTGGAGGTCGCCATGACCTCGGCCATGTCGTCGGGGTTGTCGGTGACCGGCACCTTCAGCCAGGTGTAGGCCGAGGTGCCGCCGAGCCCGGAGGCGATGGCGACGGACTTGGTGACGGCCTCCGCGGACAGGTCGTTCCTGACCTTGCCCTCGGGGGTGCGGTGGCTGATGAACGGCTCGACGAAGACCGGGAGTCGACGCGCGGCCATGTCGTCGATGGCGCGGGCGGTGGACTCCAGGGTGGTGAGGGAGCCGGGGTCGGCGTAGTCGATGCGCAGGAGCAGCTTGCCGGCGTCGAAGCCGAGGCGCTGGATGTCCTCGGGGCGGTGGCCGGTGAAGCGGTCGTCGAGCTCGAAACTCGCGCCCTGGAGGCCGCCGCGGTTCATGGAGCCCATGACGACCTTGCCGTCGAGCGCGCCGAGGAGAAGCAGGTCGTCGAGGACGTCGGCGGTCGCCAGGACGCCGTCGACGCCGGGGCGGGACAGCGCCAGGCAGAGGCGTTCGAGCAGGTCGGCGCGGTTGGCCATGGCGAACCTGCGGTCGCCGACGCCGAGCGCGCCGCGGGCCGGGTGGTCGGCGGCGACGATCATCAGCCGGCCGGAGTCGCCCAGGAGGGGCCGGCGGGTACGGCGGGCCGCCGCCTCCGCGACCGCTTCCGGTCGCTGGGTGCGCAGGCGGACCAGTTCGGCGATGTCGACGCTCACTTGACGGCCCCCGCGGCGATGGCGGCCTCGATCTCGCCCGGCGTCGGCATCGCCGAGGAGCACTCCAGGCGGGAGGCGACGATGGCGCCGGCGGCGTTGGCGTGCCGCATGATCTTCTCCAGGTTCCAGCCGTTGAGGAGCCCGTGGCAGAGGGAACCGCCGAAGGCGTCCCCGGCGCCGAGACCGTTGAGGACGTTCACCGGGAGGGGCGGGACCTCGGCCTGCTCGCCCTGGCTGTTGACGGCGAGGACGCCCTTGGGGCCCTGCTTGACCACCGCGATCTCGACACCGGCGTCCAGCAGCGCGCGGGCGGCGGCATGGGGCTCGCGTACGCCGGTCGCGACCTCCACCTCGTCGAGGTTGCCCACGGCGACGGTGGTGTGCTTGAGGGCCTCGGCGTAGAAGGGGCGGGCCTCGGCCGGGTCCTGCCAGAACATGGGGCGCCAGTCGAGGTCGAAGACCGTGATGCCGGACTTCGCGCGGTGGGCGAGGGCCGCGAGCGTCGCCGTACGGCTGGGCTCCTCGCTCAGGCCGGTGCCGGTGACCCAGAAGATGCGGGCGTCGCGGATGGCGTCGAGGTCGAGCTCGTGGGCGTCGATCTCCAGGTCCGGGGCCTTGGGCCGGCGGTAGAAGTACAGCGGGAAGTCGTCCGGCGGGAAGACCTCGCAGAAGGTGACCGGGGTGGGCAGGCCCGGGACCGGGGTGACCCAGCGGTCGTCGACTCCGAAGCCCTGGAGGGCCTCGTGGAGGTAGGCGCCGAAGGGGTCGTCGCCGGTGCGGGTGATGACCGCGGTCTGCCGGCCCAGGCGGGCCGCGGCCACCGCGACGTTCGTCGCCGAGCCGCCGAGGAACTTGCCGAAGGAGGTGACCTGCGGCAGCGGGACGCCGGTCTGCAGCGGGTAGAGGTCCACTCCGATCCGCCCCATGGTGATCAGGTCGTACGCCATCGCGTTCCCTTCGTATCGGCTCTCCCGGCTTTGTAGTCCGGTGCACGCACCCCTGTCAATGTTTTGTCCAGACATTCGGACCAGACCTTGACAGCGCTTGCCATACGCGCTGAAGCTGACCGCCATGACGTCGTTGTCACCTCAGTCCTCACTGTCCCGCATCCGGATCGGCTCGGCTCCCGACTCATGGGGTGTGTGGTTCCCCGACGACCCCCAGCAGGTCCCCTGGCTGCGCTTCCTCGACGAGGTCGCCGAGTCCGGCTACGAGTGGATCGAGCTGGGCCCGTACGGGTACCTGCCGACCGATCCCGCCGTCCTCACCGAGGAGACGGCGAAGCGTGGCCTGAAAGTGTCGGCGGGGACCGTGTTCACCGGTCTGCATCACGGCGAGGCCGTGTGGGAGAAGACCTGGGCGCACGTCGCCGACAACGCGGTGCTCGCGCAGGCGATGGGGGCGAAGCACCTGGTCGTCATCCCGTCCTTCTGGCGGGACGACAAGACCGGCGAGGTGCTGGAACCGGACACGCTGACGCCCGAGCAGTGGCGGAACCTGACCTCGCTGACCGAGCGGCTGGGGCATGAGGTGCGCGAGCGGTACGGTCTGCGGATCGTCGTCCACCCGCATGCCGACACGCACATCGACAGCGAGGACAACGTCGTCCGGTTCCTGGACGGGACCGACTCCGACCTGGTGTCGCTGTGCCTGGACACCGGGCACTACGCGTACTGCGGCGGCGACAGCGTCAAGCTGATCGAGACGTACGGGTCGCGCATCGGGTACCTGCACCTCAAGCAGGTCGACCCGGAGATCCTCGCCGACGTACGGGCCAAGGGGACGCCGTTCGGGCCGGCCGTGGCGCAGGGTGTGATGTGCGAACCGCCGGGCGGGGTGCCTGCGTTGGGGCCAGTGCTGGAGGCTGCGCAGAAGCTGGATGTCGACCTGTTCGCGATTGTCGAGCAGGACATGTATCCCTGTGCGCCGGACGCTCCGCTGCCTATCGCTCGGCGGACGCGGGCGTTTTTGAGGTCGTGCGGGGCGTAGGGGGCGCCTAGTGGGGTGCCGGGTTCCCTTGTGGGGCGAGTGCGGGATTGTCGGGGCTTGTCGCACAGTTCCCCGCGCCCCTTGAGGCGTTGCAGCATGGGTGGATGACAAGTGCCCTGCGTGTTCGGTCCGGGCAGGGGGTGTGGGGCTCATGGGAGACAGCCGTTGGCACGCCCCATCCTCGGCTGCGCCCTGGCGTGATCAGCTATCGCGGGATCCGGCTCGCGTTGGATCGGCCTCGACGGCGGCTTGAAGCGCCCATCGGGGCCGCGACCTTGCTGCTCGGCTTCGGCGAGCCGGTGCGGATCACCCGGCATGGCCGACCTGCCGACACCCTGGTCTCCGTCTACTGCGGGCCCACCACCACCCCCGCCGTCGGTGAGCACAGTGGTCGGCTGGCCGGTATCGAGGTGCTGTTGATGCCGTGGGCCGCGTTCTCGTTGTTCGGGACGCCGCAGTACGAGCTCGCCAATCGCACCGTCGACCCCGACGACCTGCCGCATGCCCTGCCCACGCGCATCGGCGAACTCGCCGCCGCGTTGGCCGCGTTGCCGACCTGGGCGGAACGGTTCGGGCTGCTCGACGACGTGTTCGCGCGCTGGTCGGGGGCCGGTACGCCGTGTTCGGCCCGGGTGGTGCGGGCCTGGACGGAGCTGATGCGCACGGGTGGGTCGATGCCGGTGGGGCGGCTCGCCGACGAGGTGGGGTGGAGCGTACGGCACCTGGAGAACCGCTTCCGGGAGCAGATCGGGCTGGGGCCGAAGGCGGCGGCACGTGTGCTGCGGCTGCAACGGGCGCGCCGGTTGCTGGCGGCGGGACGCGGCCAGGCGGAGACCGCGGCGGCCTGTGGGTTCTACGACCAGGCGCATCTGAGCGGGGAGTTCAAGGCGATGACGGGGTGCACGCCGCGTGAGTTCACGGCGGCGCGAGGGGTGCCGGTCGGGACGCCCGTGCCGGACCGGCTGACGGGCGAGGCGACCAGTCTCGTGCTCGCGTCCGGCCGTAGTGCGCATTTTTCCAAGACCCGTGACCTTGGCTGATGCAGGCTTTGGTCCTCGGCGAGCCGCAAAGGCGGGGGAGCTGGTGGGTCGGGCCCGGCGCAGCGGGTCCGGCCCACCGTTGCGTCGGGGCTGCCGCGGAACCGGCGTCTGTCAACGCGCCGCGCCCCTGCACCGGCGTGCCCGTCTGCGGCATCTGTGTCACAAGCGCGTCTTTCCTGTCACGCATGTCGCAAGTACGCGGGTCCCGCGTCACACTCCGCACACAGGCCCTGCCCCCTCCTCACTGTGCGTCGTTGACCGGACACAGGCTTTGTGATCGCCGGCGCAGCGCCACGGTCCCCCCGACGACCGCCCCCGGTCGCCGCCGCGGCGCGCGCGAGGAGGTGCAAATGATGACCGACCGAATCCTCTGGTCGTACAAGGAGATCGCCGCACACATCAAGGTGCAGCCGGACACCGTGCGGTCCTATCGCAAGCACGGGCTGCTGCCCCCGCCCGACCATGTGGAGGGCGGCAAGCCCTTCTGGTACCCCGACACCGTCCGGGCCTGGGTGGAGTCCCGGCCGGGCAACAAAGGACGCCGGACGGACTGACACCCCGGCCTGCTGACCTGCTGAGCTCCCGGAAAACAAGCTGTGCCCCACCAGCCACGTGGGGCACAGTCGTCCCATGGACTTCTCCGTCAAACCCACGCTCACCGGCGACAAGACCGTGCTCCGGCCGTTCACCGAGGCCGACGCCGACGTCATGTGGGAGATCTTCGAGGATCCCGAGGTCCTCCGCTTCACCGACGAGCCCTCCCAGGAGCTCACCCGGGAGCAGGTGCGTTCCTGGTACGGCTCCCGCTCCGACCAGCCCGACCGCCTCGACCTCGCCGTCATCGACCGCGCAGGCGGCGAACTCGTCGGCGAGGTCGTCCTGTACGAGTGGGACGCCAAGGCCCGCAGCTGTACGTTCCGCACGCTCATCGGGCCCCGGGGGCGCGACCGGGGGCTGGGCACCGAGGCCATCCGCCTCATCGTCGGCCACGGCTTCGAGCAACTCGGTCTGCATCGGATCGAGTTGGAGGTCTACGGCCACAACCACCGTGCCCGGCGGGCCTACGAGAAGGTCGGTTTCGCGGTGGAGGGAGTCCGGCGAGAGGCCGATCTGAGGGACGGCGAGTGGGTCGACTGGGTCGTCATGGCCATCCTCGACCGCGAGTGGTCCGCCCGGCACGGCCGCCCCGACGCCCTCAGCTCCACGGCTTCCTGACCCTCAGCTACACGGCTTCATGACCCTCAGGGCCACGGCTCGATGAACGTCAGCTCCACGGCTCGATGACGGTCACCCCCGCCCCCGGCGCCGTCCCCATCGCCTCCAACGCGCTCGGCACCGCGTCCAGCGCGATCGTCGACGTCACCAGCAGATCCGGCCGCAACACCCCCGCCCGTACCAGCTCCAGCATCGGCGGGTAGGTGTGCGCCGCCATGCCGTGGCTGCCCAGGAGTTCGAGCTCCAGGGCGATGGCGCGGGCCATGGGGACCGGGGTCGTACCTGACTCCGAGGGCAGCAGGCCCACCTGGATGTGCCGGCCCCGGCGGCGCAGGCCATTGACGGACGCGGCGCAGGTGACGGGGGAACCGAGGGCGTCCAGGGAGAGGTGGGCGCCGCCGCCGGTCAGGGCGTGGATCGCCGCCGACGTGTCGGGCACGCCCGACGCGTCCACGCACTCCACCGCCCCGAACTTCCGCGCCAGGTCCAGGGCCTGCGGCGAGACGTCCACCGCGATCACCCGTGCGCCCGACGCCGCCGCGATCATCACCGCCGACAGGCCCACCCCGCCGCAGCCGTGCACCGCGACCCACTCCCCCGCCGCCACCCGGCCCTGCTGCACGACCGCCCGGAACGCCGTGGCGAACCGGCAGCCGAGCGACGCCGCCGTGGCGAAGGACATCTCCTCGGGCACGGCGACAAGGTTGACGTCGGCGTGGTCCAGCGCCACGTACTGCGCGAAGGAACCCCAGTGGGTGAAGCCGGGCTGGGTCTGCCGCTCGCACACCTGCTGGTCGCCCGCCGCACACGCCGCGCAGCTGCCGCAGGCGCACACGAACGGCACGGTGACCCGGTCGCCGGGGCGCCAGCCGGTCACCCGGTCGCCCACCGCCTCGACGACACCGGCGAGTTCATGGCCCGGCACATGCGGCAGCATGATGTCCGGGTCGTGCCCCTGCCAGCCGTGCCAGTCACTGCGGCACAGCCCTGTCGCCTCGACGCGCACGGTCACTCCATGGGGGGCCGGGTGCGGGTCGGGCACCTCACGCACCTCGGCCGCCTCCTCGTACCGGTCGAACACCACAGCACGCATGCCCGTCTCCCTTCGGCCGCGCCCCTTGCACGGAGATCACCGCGAACGCTGGACGCTCCGCCGGGAACGCTAGACGCTCCGCCGGCTTCGCGGTACGGCACCCGAGCGCGGGGTCAGCCGCGCGCGCTCACCTTGTCCCGCTCCTGTGCGGGGTCCGGTGTCGGGGCCGCCGTCGGCCGGTTCGACTCGCCCTCGCTCACCCCGAACCGGTCATGGAACCGCCGCAGCGGCCCCGGCGCCCACCAGGTCGCCCGCCCCGTGAGGCGCATGACCGCCGGCACCAGGAGGCTGCGGACGATCATCGCGTCCATCAGCACCGCCAGGGCGATACCGAGGCCGAGCATCTTGGTGTTGGTCACCCGGGAGGTGCCGATCGCGACCATCACCACCGCGAGGATCACGGCGGCCGCGGTTATCAGGCCGCCGGTGCGCTGCAGGCCGTGGCGGACCGCCTGGTCATGGTCGCCCGTCGTGTCGTACTCCTCCTTGATGCGGGAGAGCAGGAACACGCCGTAGTCCATCGACAGGCCGAAGGCGACGCAGAACATCAGCACCGGGAGGGTCGTCTCGATCGAGCCGGGGCTGGTGAAGCCGAGCAGCCCGGACAGATGGCCGTCCTGGAAGACCCAGACCACCGCGCCGAACATCGCCGTCAGGCTCAGCGCGTTGAGCACGACCGCCTGGATCGGTATCAGCACACTGCCGGTCAGCAGGAACACCAGCAGCAGGGTGACGATCGCGATGAAGGCGGCCGCCAGGGGCAGTTGTTCCGCTATCGCGTCCTTGGAGTCGACCAGCACGGCCGCCGTGCCGGTCACCTCGGTGTCGAACGGCGCCTTCGCGGCGCGCAGTTCACCCACCAGGCGCTGGGCCGGTTCGTCGACCGCCTCGCCCTTCGGCAGCACCGTGAAGTACGCCGAGTCGCCCTTCACCAGCGGCCCGTCGACGCGGAGCACATCCGGGAGGGCGGCGATCCGCTTCTTGTAGTCGGCGTACTGAGCCTGCGTCGCCCGTCCCTCCGCGAAGACCTCCAGACCGCCGCCGGGGCTGCCCGGGAAGCCGTCGCGGATGTGCTGCTGCACCACATGGGACTCGGCGCTCGACGGCAGCTGACGGTCGTCGGCGGTGCCGAACTTCACGCCCAGGAAGGGCAGTCCGAGCAGGACCAGGACGGCGGTGGTACCCAGGGCGAAGAAGGGGGCACGGCGCATGACGAGGTTCGCGGTGCGGGTCCAGGCCCCGCCCTGCGTCGCGCCGGACGCCTGACCGGATGCTTGACCGGACTCCTGACCGGCTCCCTTCGGCCGCCCTCGCCGGAACAAGCGGCGCAGGTCCAGGGAGTTGACCCGGTGGCCGAGCAGGACGAGTGCCGCGGGGAGCAGGATCAGCGCGGCCGCCGCGGCCAGCAGCACCACCGCTATCCCCGCGTAGGCGAAGGAGCGCAGGAAGTACTGCGGGAAAAGCAGCATCGCCGCGAGGGAGACCGCGACCGTCAGGGCCGAGAAGAGGACCGTGCGGCCGGCCGTGCGCAGGGTCGTGCCGACCGCCGCCAAGGGCTCGGCGCCCGTGGCGAGTTCCTCACGGAAGCGGCGGACGATGAACAGGGCGTAGTCGATGGCGAGGCCCAGGCCCAGGGCCGTGGTGAGGTTCATCGCGAAGACCGACACGTCGGTGAGTTCGGTCAGGCCGCGCAGCACCGCGTTGGTGCCGAGGATCGCCACGATGCCGATGCCGAGCGGCAGCAGGGCCGCGATCGCGCTGCCGAAGACCATCACCAGCAGCACCAGGGTGACCGGCAGGGCGATCACCTCGGCGCGGATCAGGTCCTCCTGGATGGTCGTCTGCATCTCGTGCCGCACGGCGACCGGGCCGCCGACGCCGACCTCCACCGGACCGTGCGCGCCCCGGAACTCGGGCGCGAGGCGGTCCAGGGTCTCCCCCATCTCCTTCTCCTCGCCCGTGATGCGGGCGGCGATCAGCGCCTCATGGCCGTCCTCGGCGCGCAGGGCTGGGGCCGACGCGGGGTCCGCCTGCCAGTAGGAGCCGACCCCTGTGACGCCCTTCTCGGCGGCCAGGCGCTCCGTGAGCCGCCGGGCCTCGGCGGCCACCGCGGGGTCGTCCACCGAGGCGCTGCCCGCGTCCACGAGGAGCAGGAGGTTGGGCTGGGAGGCGGGGAACTCGCGCTCCAGTGCCTTGGTCGCGTATGTCGACTCGGCGTTCGGGTCCTCCCAGCCGCCGCTGCCCATGCGGTCGGCGACGCCGCTGCCGGCCACGACCGCGAGCGCGGTGAGCACCAGGGCCACGAGCAGCGACAAGCGGGGGTGTGCCGTCACGAAGCGGGTCCAGCCTCCGACTCGGGGTGGCCTGTTGACTTCGGTCATTGTGCGGTGTCCCCTTCACCCTGATCCATGCTGTTCATGGCCCGACGCGCTCGCCTGATCCACGTGAGCGCAGCCGGGCAGCATGGAGCCGTCGCTGCCATAGACTGGCAAACACGAGAGATCGCTCGCGTTTCTCAAGAATGCGAGCGGCCGCTCGCGTTTGTCAATCGCGTTCGGAGAACTGGGGATAACGCGTGTCCGTCAATCAGGAGAAGGACCAGCCGCGCCGCCGCCAGGCCCGCGGCGAGCGCCGTATCGCCCAACTCCTGGAAGCCGCGGCCACCGTCTTCACCACCACCGGCTACACGGCCGCCAGCACCAACGCCATCGCCCGCGAGGCGGGCGTCTCGCCGGGCACGCTGTACCAGTTCTTCCCGAACAAGGAAGCGATCGCGATCGAGCTGGGCGACCGGCTCATGCACGAGATGCGCGAGACGTACGGCGAGGCGCTCGCGCCCGTGGACCCCGCGACCCCCCTGGAGCAGGCGGTCGGCGCGGCCGTCGACCGGTTCATCGCCTTCAACTGCGAGCACCCGGTGTTCTTCGCGCTGATGCACGGCCCCGACATCCCCGGCCGCATCACCGAGGAGCACGACGCCCTGCACGCGACCCTGCTCTCCCGGATCGAGGGCCTGCTCTCCTCGGTCCTGCCGGACATCCGGCCGGCCGACCTCTCCCGGACCGCGCACATGTGCCTGGGCCTGTACAAGGCGGGCCTGGAACTGGTCCTCGCCCACGAGGGCACCGAGCGCGACGCCTACGTCCAGGAGCTGAAGAACGCCCTGATCCGCTACCTCGCCCCGCTGGTCGGCGACAGACTCGGGCCGACCCACTGACCACCCCCCTTGGAGTAATACCCCGTAGGGGTATAGCGTGGGGATATGGAGGCCCCCCGTGGGCCCCGTCAGCCCCACATGCCTCGACGAGGAGAACGACATGACCGCGCAGACCGACACCCCGGGTTCCGTCACCGCCGTCTACAAGGTGAGCGGCATGAGCTGCGGGCACTGCGAGGGTGCCGTGTCCGGCGAGATCTCCGAACTCCCCGGCGTCAGCTCGGTGAAGGCCGTCGCCTCGACCGGCGAGGTCACCGTCGTCTCCGCGGCCGCGCTGGACGAGGAAGCCGTTCGCGCGGCCGTCGACGAGGCGGGCTTCGAGCTGGTCGCCAAGATCTGAGCCGGACATGCCCCGCACCACCGACCAACCGCCGATACCGGGGACCGCCGGCCCGACCGGCGCAGCCGGCCCGGCCGATGCAGCCGGCCCTGCCGTCACCACCTCCGAAGTCGAGCTGCTCATCGGCGGGATGACCTGCGCCTCCTGCGCGGCCCGCGTCGAGAAGAAGCTCAACCGCATGGCCGGCGTCACCGCCACGGTGAACTACGCGACGCAGAAGGCGAAGGTCAGCTACCCCGCGGGCACGGAGGTCGCCGACCTCGTCGCCGTGGTGGAGAAGACGGGGTACACCGCCGAGGAGCCCGCTCCCCCGCAGCCCGCGCCGGAGCCGGCCCCGGACGACCCCGAACTGGCCGCCTACCGCCGGCGTTTCACCGTCTCCGCCCTGCTCGCGGTCCCCGTCATCCTGCTGTCGATGATCCCTGTCCTGCAGTTCGACAACTGGCAGTGGCTCGCGCTCACCCTCGCCTCGCCGGTCGTCGTCTGGGGCGGGCTGCCCTTCCACCGCGCCGCGTTCACGAACGCCCGGCACGGCGCGGCGACCATGGACACGCTGATCTCGATGGGCACGCTGGCGGCGTTCGGCTGGTCGCTGTGGGCGCTGTTCCTGGGCGACGCGGGCATGAGCGGCATGCGCGACGACTTCGAGTTCACCGTCGCGCGCGTGGACGGCGCCTCGCAGATCTATCTCGAGGTGGCCTCCGGGGTCGTCACCTTCATCCTCCTCGGCCGCTATCTGGAGGCCCGTGCCAAGCGGCGCGCGGGAGCGGCACTGCGTGCCCTGATGGAGCTCGGCGCGAAGGACGTGTCGGTCCTGCGGGAGGGCCGCGAGGTCCGTGTCCCGGTCGACCGGCTGGCCGTCGGCGACCGGTTCGTCGTACGGCCCGGCGAGAAGATCGCCACCGACGGCACCGTCGTCGAGGGCCTCTCCGCAGTGGACGCCGCCATGCTGACCGGCGAATCGGTGCCGGTCGACGTGACGGTCGGGGACACGGTCACCGGCGCCACGGTCAACGCGGGGGGCCGGCTCGTCGCCGAGGCGACCCGGGTCGGCGCCGACACCCAGCTGGCGCGCATGGCGAAGCTGGTGGAGGACGCGCAGAACGGCAAGGCCGAGGTGCAGCGGCTCGCCGACCGGATCTCCGCGGTGTTCGTCCCCGCGGTCATCGTGCTCGCGGTCGCCACCTTCGGGGCCTGGCTCGGCATCACCGACGACACGGTCGCCGCGTTCACCGCGGCCGTCGCGGTGCTGATCATCGCCTGCCCCTGCGCACTGGGGCTCGCCACGCCCACGGCCCTGATGGTCGGCACGGGACGCGGCGCGCAGCTCGGCATCCTGATCAAGGGCCCCGAGGTGCTGGAGTCCACGCGCCGGGTCGACACCGTCGTCCTGGACAAGACCGGCACGGTCACCACCGGCCGCATGACGCTCCAGAAGGTGTACGTCGCCGAAGGCGCCGACGAGGAGCAGGTGCTGCGGCTCGCGGGCGCCGTGGAGCACGCCTCCGAGCATCCCGTCGCCCGGGCCGTGGCCGCCGGCGCCGAGGGGCGGGTCGGGCGGCTGCCGGAGGTCGAGGGGTTCGAGAACGTCCCCGGGCGTGGCGTACGCGCGCGCGTGCAGGGCCGTGACGTGGCCGTGGGGCGCCTTTTCGAGGAGCTGCCCACCGAGCTCGCCCGCGCCCGGGAAGAGGCCGAGAGGGGCGGTTGTACGGCCGTCGTGGTCGGGTGGGACGGGGAGGCGCACGGTGTCGTCGCCGTCGCGGACGCGGTGAAGGAGACCAGCGCCGAGGCGGTGCGCGAACTGCGCGCGCTGGGACTCACCCCGGTCCTGCTGACCGGGGACAACCGGACGGTCGCCGCGGCGGTGGCGGACGCGGTCGGCATCGATGCCGGTCAGGTGATCGCGGAGGTCCTGCCCGAGGACAAGGTCGAGGCGGTACGGCGGCTGCAGCGCGAGGGGCGGTGCGTCGCCATGGTCGGCGACGGCGTCAACGACGCGGCCGCGCTCGCCACCGCCGATCTGGGTCTCGCCATGGGGACGGGCACGGACGCGGCGATCGAGGCCGGCGATCTGACGCTGGTGCGCGGGGACCTGCGGGTGGCCGCGGACGCCATCCGGCTGTCCCGCCGGACGCTGGCCACGATCAAGGGCAACCTCGTGTGGGCCTTCGGGTACAACGTCGCCGCGTTGCCGCTGGCCGCGGCGGGGTTGCTGAACCCGATGATCGCGGGGGCCGCGATGGCCTTCTCGTCCGTGTTCGTGGTGACGAACAGCCTGCGGCTGCGGACGTTCCGGTGAATTCGTAGTAAGAACCCCACTGGGCACCTCTGGAGTCCGAAGCCCAGCTCACATAAGCTCTTCACAAGGCTCACGCATCATCCTTACGCTTGGGTCCCGATCGACATATCGGGGCTCTTGCGTATCTAACGGACATATGCAAGAGACGCAGATCACAGTGATGTGAACGTAACCATCGAAGGGGTTCGAAGGTCTAAGTTGACGATGTCAGAGAGCGTCTTGGGGGGCGCTTGCTGGCATCTGGGGATGTCTTGGGGGACTTCCTCAGAGTTGCGTTGCCGGGGCACGTACATCGGGAAGCTTTGAGCGGCCCTCCCGAGCGTGCGCTGTCCCGGCAGACCGCACACAACCATGAGTACGACGAGATTTGCTCGTTCTGCTCAAACGGCAACACCGAAAGACAGCGAATTCAGGCGCTGGTCTCTCAGACGCCCGGCCGGATCCCGTGGGGGGAATCCGCACCGGGACATGGGAAGGCGCCCTGGACGTCGGCCCGTGGGGGGACCGCCGCCAGGGCGCCTTCTGCTATCCGTACGCACTTTCCGGCCTGCACCCGTACGCATCTCTCGGCCGCGCACGCACAAGAGCCCCGCACCCGACCAAAGTCAGGCACGAGGCTCCGACAGCAGGACTCAGCGCTCCTCGACCGGAACGAAGTCGCGCTCCACCACGCCCGTGTAGATCTGGCGCGGGCGGCCGATGCGGGAACCCGGCTCCTTGATCATCTCGTGCCACTGGGCGATCCAGCCCGGGAGGCGGCCGAGGGCGAACAGGACCGTGAACATCTCGGTCGGGAAGCCCATGGCCCGGTAGATCAGGCCGGTGTAGAAGTCGACGTTCGGGTAGAGGCTGCGCGAGACGAAGTAGTCGTCGGAGAGCGCGTGCTCCTCCAGCTTCAGGGCGATGTCCAGCAGCTCGTCGGACTTGCCGAGGGCGGAGAGGACGTCGTGCGCGGCGGCCTTGATGATCTTGGCGCGCGGGTCGAAGTTCTTGTAGACCCGGTGGCCGAAGCCCATCAGGCGGACGCCGTCCTCCTTGTTCTTCACCTTGCGGATGAAGGAGTCGACGTCGCCGCCGGAGGCCTGGATGCCCTCCAGCATCTCCAGGACGGACTGGTTGGCGCCGCCGTGGAGCGGGCCCCACAGGGCGGAGATGCCGGCCGAGATCGACGCGAACATGTTCGCCTGCGACGAGCCCACCAGGCGGACCGTCGACGTCGAACAGTTCTGCTCGTGGTCCGCGTGCAGGATGAGCAGCTTGTCGAGCGCGGAGACGACGACCGGGTCGAGCTCGTACTCCTGCGCCGGCACCGAGAAGGTCATCCGCAGGAAGTTCTCGACGTAGCCGAGGTCGTTGCGCGGGTAGACGAACGGGTGGCCGATCGACTTCTTGTACGCGTACGCGGCGATCGTCGGGAGCTTGGCGAGCAGACGGATCGTCGAGAGGTTGCGCTGCGTCTCGTCGAACGGGTTGTGGCTGTCCTGGTAGAACGTGGACAGCGCGGAGACGACCGACGACAGCATGGCCATCGGGTGGGCGTCGCGCGGGAAGCCCTTGTAGAAGTTCTTGACGTCCTCGTGCAGCAGGGTGTGCTGCGTGATCTCGTTCTTGAAGGTCGAGAGCTCGTCGACGGTCGGCAGCTCGCCGTTGATCAGCAGGTAGGCCACCTCCAGGAAGGTGGAGCGCTCGGCCAGCTGCTCGATCGGGTAGCCGCGGTAGCGGAGGATGCCCGCCTCGCCGTCGAGGTAGGTGACGGCGGATTTATAGGCGGCGGTGTTGCCGTAGCCGCTGTCCAGCGTCACCAGACCGGTCTGGGCGCGGAGCTTGCCGATGTCGAAGCCCTTGTCGCCGACGGTGCTGTCAATCACCGGGTAGGTGTACTCGCCGTCGCCGTACCGCAGTACTACAGAGTTGTCGCTCACGTCTTCCCTCACCGACGTTGTGCCTCATCTTCGAGGTTGCCCTGACTGTCTCTACCCTCCCCCATTTGGCTCAGGAGAGTGCACTCGGGGTCGACCATTGGGCCTATCGGCGGCACTCAGTGCCGCCAACCTGCCATCCTGCCCCCTGTTTTCCCCATCTGGAAGTGGTCTGTGACCTTCACGACTCGTTTGATCGATCATTTTTTTCGATGCCTCACGAATCGCCAGGTCAGAAGGGGGTCGGCTGGGGGACCTGAAACGGGGTCAGGAGCCCGCGAGCCGGAAGTCGAGCGCCGTGCAGCGCCGCCCTGCCGACACCGTGCGCACCGCCTGACCGATCGCCTTGCGTGACCCCACGAGAACGACCAGCTGCTTGGCCCGGGTCACGGCGGTGTACAGGAGGTTCCGCTGGAGCATCATCCATGCTCCTGTGGTGACGGGGATCACCACTGCGGGATATTCACTTCCCTGTGAACGGTGAATGGTCACCGCGTACGCATGCGCGAGTTCATCCAGTTCGTCGAATTCGTACGGAACCTCCTCGTCCTCGTCCGTCAGCACCGTGAGGCGCTGGTCGACCGGGTCGAGCGAGGTCACCACGCCCACGGTGCCGTTGAAGACACCGTTCTCCCCCTTCTCGTAATTGTTGCGAATCTGGGTGACCTTGTCGCCGACACGGAAGACCCGGCCGCCGAACCGCTTCTCCGCGAGGTCGGGGCGTCCCGGCGTGATGGCCTGCTGCAGCAGGCCGTTCAGCGTGCCCGCGCCGGCGGGGCCGCGGTGCATGGGCGCGAGCACCTGGACGTCCCGGCGCGGATCGAGGCCGAACTTGGCCGGAATACGACGGGCGGCGACGTCCACCGTGAGCCGTCCGGCCTCCTCCGTGTCGTCCTCGACGAAGAGGAAGAAGTCCTTCATGCCGTCGGTGACGGGGTGCTGCCCGGCGTTGATCCGGTGCGCGTTGGTCACCACGCCCGACTGCTGGGCCTGACGGAACACGCGCGTGAGGCGCACGGCCGGGATGGGGCTGCCGTCGGCGAGCAGGTCCCTGAGGACCTCCCCCGCCCCGACGCTGGGCAACTGGTCGACATCGCCCACGAAGAGCAGATGGGCGCCCGGCGGTACGGCCTTGACCAGCTTGTTGGCCAGCAGCAGGTCCAGCATGGACGCCTCGTCGACCACGACCAGGTCGGCCTGGAGCGGGCGGTCCCTGTCGTAGGCCGCGTCGCCGCCGGGCTTGAGCTCCAGCAGGCGGTGGACGGTGGAGGCCTCCGCTCCGGTGAGCTCGGCGAGTCGCTTGGCGGCGCGGCCGGTGGGGGCGGCGAGCACGACCCTGGCCTTCTTGGCGCGGGCCAGCTCCACGATCGAGCGCACGGTGAAGGACTTGCCGCAGCCGGGACCGCCGGTCAGGACGGCGACCTTCTCCGTCAGCGCCAGCTTCACGGCGGCCTCCTGCTCGGCGGCGAGGTCGGCGCCGGTGCGGCCCTTCAGCCAGCCCAGCGCCTTGTCCCAGGCCACGTCACGGAAGCCCGGCATACGGTCCTCGTCGGTGCGCAGCAGGCGCAACAGCTGGGCGGAGAGGGAGAGTTCGGCCCGGTGGAAGGGGACGAGGTAGACGGCGGTGACGGGATCGCCCGAGCCGCCGTCGGGACCGGGGACCTTCTCCCGTACGACACCGGGGTCGCCGCCGTCCTCGGGGACCTGGGCCAGCTCCGCGAGGCACTCGATGACGAGGCCGGTGTCTACCTGGAGGAGCTTGACCGCGTCCGCGATCAGCCGTTCCTCGGGGAGGTAGCAGTTGCCCTGGTCGGTGGCCTGCGACAGCGCGTACTGCAGGCCCGCCTTGACCCGCTCCGGGCTGTCGTGCGGGATGCCGACGGACTGGGCGATCTTGTCGGCGGTGAGGAAGCCGATGCCCCAGACGTCGGCGGCCAGCCGGTAGGGCTGGTTCTTCACGACGGAGATCGAGGCGTCGCCGTACTTCTTGTAGATCCGCACGGCGATGGACGTGGAGACCTCCACCGTCTGCAGGAAGAGCATGACCTCCTTGATCGCCTTCTGCTCCTCCCAGGCATCGGCGATCTTCTTGGTGCGCTTGGGGCCGAGGCCTGGGACCTCGATGAGCCGCTTGGGCTCCTCCTCGATGATCTTCAGGGTGTCCACACCGAAGTGCTGGGTGATGCGGTCGGCGAAGACCGGGCCGATGCCCTTGACCAGGCCGGAGCCGAGGTAGCGGCGGATGCCCTGGACGGTGGCCGGCAGGACCGTCGTGTAGTTCTCGACGAGAAACTGCTTCCCGTACTGGGGGTGGGAGCCCCAACGGCCCTCCATCCGCAGCGACTCACCGGCCTGGGCGCCGAGCAGCGCGCCGACGACCGTGAGCAGGTCGCCCCCGCCGCGCCCGGTGTCGACACGGGCGACCGTGTAGCCGTTCTCCTCGTTGGCGTACGTGATCCGCTCCAGCACGCCTTCGAGCACGGCGAGCCGCCGTTCACCCGTGGAAGTCCCCGCCTGATTGGACATGATCCGACGGTACCGGCCGGGTCCGACATCGCGGGCGGCCTGTGCACCCGGCGGCCGCCGGCCTGCCTCACCCCGCCTGTGCCGTCACGTGGTCGATGACCTTCTGGAAGTCCTCGGTCGGCGAGAACTCCACCAACTCGCAGTCCTCCAGAGCCACGGGGACGTGCCCGGGCGCCCAGTAGTACGCCTGCCCCGCCTCGTAGTGCTCCTCGCCCTCGGCCGTCAGCATCCGCAGCCGCCCCTTCAGCAGGTAGCCCCAGTGCGGGCACTGGCAGGCGTCGCCGTCGAGGCCCTTGAGGGCGGGGCCCATGTCCGTGCCCTCCGGCAGGCGGATGTAGCCGACGGACATGCCGCCGCCCATGGGCTTGGTGCGCACCTCCACGCCGTCTCCGGCGAGGGCGACGGGTACCTCGTCGCGGGTCGCTGCCGTCATGACTCCTCCACTCCGGCCCACGAGGGCCTGCGAGAACGCCCCCTGTCCCTCCAGGCTGGACCGCTCCGGAGTGCGCCGCGACATCACGATCCGGTTTCGGGATGTGGTTGAGGGCTTGATCAACCCCCGTGTAATCGATTCCAATCCTCCGTACACGTCGATGTAATCGATTCCAGGCGCGATCCGCGAACGATCCGCATCGACTCCACGAACGATCCACAAGGAGGTGGAGCGGCGATGGCGAGCATCAAGGACGTCGCTGCCGAGGCGGGGGTCTCCGTCGCCACGGTGTCGCGTGTCCTGAACGACCATCCGTCGGTCAGCGCCGAGGCACGCACGCGCGTGCTGGCGGCCGTCGAGACCCTGGGCTACCGCCCGAACGCCGTCGCCCGCTCCCTGCGCACCGACCAGACCCACACCCTCGGCCTGGTCATCAGCGACGTGCTCAACCCCTACTTCACCGAGCTGGCCCGCTCCGTCGAGGAGGAGGCCCGCGCGCTCGGCTACAGCGTCATCATCGGCAACGCCGACGAGCGGCCGGATCTGCAGGACCACCATGTGCGGAACCTGCTGGACCGCCGGATCGACGGCCTGCTCGTCTCCCCCACCGACGGCGGCTCGCCGCTGATGCTGGACGCCGTGCGGGCGGGGACGCCGATGGTCTTCGTGGACCGGTGGATCCCGGGCGTGGACGTGCCGGTGGTGCGGGCGGACGGGCAGACCGCGGTACGGGATCTCGTGGCGCATCTGCACGGGCTGGGGCATCGCAGGCTCGCCATCATCGCGGGCCCCGCGGCGACGACGACCGGACGCGAGCGCGTCGAGGCCTTCCGGGAGGCGCTCGCCGCGTACGGCCTCGAACTGCCCGACGCCTACACAGGGCAGGGCGACTTCCAGGCCGAGAGCGGGCGGCGCGTCACCGAGGGCTTCCTCGACCTGCCCGAGCCGCCCGAGGTCGTGTTCGCGGCCGACAACCTGATGGCGCTCGGCGCGCTGGACGCCGTACGCGCGCGTGGGCTGCGCGTGCCGGACGACATCGCGCTCGCCGCGTTCGACGACATCCGGTGGTTCGTGCACACCGATCCGCCGATCACCGCCATCGCCCAGCCGACGGGCGACCTGGGCCGGGCCGCCGTACGCGCCCTGGTCGACCGCATCGAGGGACGGCCCGGCGAGTCCGTCACCCTCCCCGCCCGTCTCGTCGTACGCCGCTCCTGCGGCGAGAACCCCGCCGAGACCCCCGTAACGAACAGGAGCCAGTCGTGAGCAACGCGGACGAGTTGCTGCGCATCGAGGGCATCAGGAAGGCCTTCCCGGGCGTGGTCGCGCTGGACGGCGTCGACTTCGATCTGCGCCGGGGCGAGGTGCATGTGCTGCTCGGCGAGAACGGCGCGGGCAAGAGCACCCTCATCAAGATGCTCTCCGGCGCGTACACGCCCGACGCCGGGCGGATCCTGGTCGGCGGCGAGGAGACGCGCATCCACGGGGCGCAGGACTCCGAGCGCCTCGGGATCGCCACCATCTACCAGGAGTTCAACCTCGTTCCCGACCTCACGGTCGCCGAGAACATCTTCCTGGGCCGCCAGCCGCGCCGCTTCGGGATGATCGACCGGAAGCGGATGGAGGCCGACGCCGAGGTCCTGCTGCGGCGGGTCGGCGTCAACGTGTCGCCACGCGCGCGTGTGCGTGAACTCGGCATCGCACGCCTGCAGATGGTCGAGATCGCCAAGGCGCTGAGCCTGAACGCGCGCGTGCTGATCATGGACGAGCCGACGGCCGTGCTGACCTCCGAGGAGGTCGAGAAGCTCTTCGCGATCGTGCGCAAGCTGCGCGAGGACGGCGTCGGGATCGTCTTCATCACGCATCACCTGGACGAGATCGCCGCCCTGGGCGACCGGGTGACGGTCATCCGGGACGGCAGGAGCGTCGGGCAGGTCCCGGCCGCCACGCCCGAGAACGAGCTCGTACGGCTCATGGTCGGGCGCTCGATCGAGCAGCAGTACCCGCGTGAACGGGCCGAGGCGGGAGCCGCGTTGCTCTCCGTCGAGGGGCTCACCCGCGACGGTGTCTTCCATGACGTCGGCTTCCAGGTGCACGCCGGTGAGGTCGTCGGTATCGCCGGGCTCGTGGGCGCCGGTCGTACCGAGGTCGTGCGGGCGGTCTTCGGGGCCGATCCCTACGACAAGGGCGCCGTGAAGGTCTCCGGGACGGCCCTGAAGGGCCACGACGTGGGCGCCGCCATGGCGGCCGGCATCGGGCTGATCCCCGAGGACCGCAAGGGCCAGGGGCTCGTCCTCGACGCCTCCGTCGAGGAGAACCTCGGCCTGGTGACCATGCGGTCCGCGACCCGCGGCGGGCTCGTCGATCTCAAGGGGCAGCGGGAGGCCGCCGCCCGGATCGCCGAGCAGCTCGGCGTGCGGATGGCCGGACTCGGCCAGCACGTACGGACGTTGTCCGGCGGCAACCAGCAGAAGGTCGTCATCGGCAAGTGGCTGCTGGCGAACACCAAGGTCCTGATCCTCGACGAGCCGACGCGCGGCATCGACGTCGGCGCCAAGGTCGAGATCTACCAGCTCATCAACGAACTGACGGCAGCCGGTGCCGCCGTCCTCATGATCTCCAGCGACCTGCCCGAGGTGCTCGGCATGAGCGACCGGGTCCTGGTCATGGCACAGGGCCGGATCGCGGGCGAACTCCCCGCCGACGAGGCCACCCAGGACGCCGTGATGGCGCTCGCCGTCAGCAACCCCACCACCGAGAAGGAGGCCCCCCGTGGCCGCTGACACGCTCAAGAGCACGACGGGCGCGAGTGGCGCCTCGGGGCTTCGCCGCCTCCTGCTCGACAACGGCGCGCTCACCGCGCTGATCGTCCTCGTCATCGCGATGTCGGCGCTGTCCGGCGACTTCATGACGACGGACAACCTCCTCAACGTCGGCGTCCAGGCGGCCGTGACCGCCATCCTCGCCTTCGGTGTGACCTTCGTGATCGTCTCGGCGGGCATCGACCTGTCGGTCGGCTCGGTCGCCGCCCTGTCCGCCACCGTCCTCGCCTGGAGCGCGACGTCGGAAGGCGTCCCGGTCTTCCTCGCCGTCCTCCTGGCCATCGCGACCGGCATAGCGTGCGGCCTGGTCAACGGCTTCCTGGTGTCGTACGGCAAACTCCCGCCGTTCATCGCGACGCTGGCCATGCTGTCGGTGGCCCGCGGCCTGTCCCTGGTGATCTCGCAGGGCTCCCCCATCGCGTTCCCCGACTCGGTCTCGCACCTCGGCGACACGCTCGGCGGCTGGCTGCCGGTGCCGGTGCTCGTGATGGTCGGCATGGGGCTGATCACGGCGTTCGTGCTGGGGCGGACGTACATCGGCCGCTCGATGTACGCGATCGGCGGCAACGAGGAGGCGGCCCGCCTCTCCGGTCTGCGCGTGAAGAAGCAGAAGCTCGCGATCTACGCCTTCTCCGGTCTGTTCGCCGCCGCCGCGGGCATCGTGCTCGCCGCCCGTCTCTCCTCCGCGCAGCCGCAGGCCGCGCAGGGCTACGAGCTCGACGCCATCGCGGCGGTCGTCATCGGCGGCGCCTCGCTTGCCGGCGGCACGGGCAAGGCGTCCGGCACGCTGATCGGCGCGCTGATCCTGGCGGTGCTGCGCAACGGGCTGAACCTCCTTTCCGTGTCCGCCTTCTGGCAGCAGGTCGTCATCGGTGTCGTGATCGCGCTCGCCGTGCTCCTCGACACCGTGCGCCGCAAGGCCGGAGCGACCCCGGTGGCCGCGGGCACGTCCCAGGGCGGCAAGGGCAGGCAGGCGGCGACGTATCTGCTCGCGGCCGTGGTCGCGGCGGCGGTCGTCGGGGCGACGTCCCTGCTGCACAGCGGCTCCTCGGAGGCGAAGAGCCAGAAGATCGGCCTCTCCCTGTCGACCCTCAACAACCCGTTCTTCGTGTCGATCCGGGCCGGGGCGCAGGAGGAGGCGCAGAAGCTGGGCGTCGACCTGACGGTCACGGACGCGCAGAACGACGCCTCGCAGCAGGCCAACCAGCTGCAGAACTTCACCAGTGAGGGCCTCGGCACGATCATCGTCAACCCGGTGGACTCCGACGCGGTGACCCCGGCGGCGATGGGCGTGAACAAGTCCGGCATCCCGCTCGTCGCCGTCGACCGGGCCGTCAACAACGCCGCCACCGCCGCGCTCGTCGCCTCCGACAACGTCACCGGCGGCAAGCTCGCCGCCAAGGCGCTCGCCGAGAAGCTGGGCGGCAAGGGCACCATCGTGATCCTCCAGGGCCAGGCCGGCACGTCCGCCAGCCGCGAGCGCGGCGCCGGCTTCGCCGAGGGCCTGAAGGACTACCCGGGCATCAAGGTCGTGGCGAAGCAGCCTGCCGACTGGGACCGCACCAAGGGCCTGGACGTCATGACCAACCTGCTGCAGGCCAACCCGGACATCGACGGCGTCTTCGCCGAGAACGACGAGATGGCGCTCGGCGCGATCAAGGCACTCGGCTCCAAGGCCGGCACGTCCGTCCAGGTCATCGGCTTCGACGGAACCGCGGACGGGCTGAAGGCCGTCAAGGCGGGCACGCTGTTCGCGTCGGTGGCGCAGCAGCCGACGCAGCTCGGCAGGATCGCCGTGCAGAACGCGGTGAAGGCCGCGCAGGGCGACAAGGTCGCGAAGTCGGTGATGGTGCCGGTGAAGGTGGTCACGGAGGAGAACGTGGCCGGGTTCGCGGGCTGAGACGGACGGACAGGCAGACTGACCGGCGGGCAGGCGGGCGGCTCCGATCGGGGATCCGCCCGCCGTACGTCGTTGCGCGGACCAGGCGTCACTACGGGGACCAATCAGGGGAGCAACCACATGTATGACTACGACCTCCTGGTCGTAGGGTCGGCCAACGCCGACCTGGTGATCGGTGTCGAGCGCCGGCCGGGGGCCGGGGAGACCGTGCTCGGCTCCGACCTCGCCGTCCACCCGGGCGGCAAGGGCGCGAACCAGGCGGTCGCGGCCGCCCGGCTCGGGGCCCGTACGGCGCTGCTGGCCCGGGTCGGCGACGACGGCCACGGCCGGCTGCTGCTCGACTCGCAGCGGGCGGCGGGCGTCGACACGGTGGGCGTCCTGGTCGGCGGTGCGCCGACCGGCGTCGCGCTGATCACGGTGGACCCGTCCGGGGACAACAGCATCGTGGTCTCGCCCGGGGCCAACGGCAGGCTCACTCCCGAGGACGTCCGGGCCGCCGCGAGCCTCTTCCAGGCGTCCCGGGTGGTGTCGGCCCAGCTGGAGATCCCGCTGGAGACGGTCGTGGAGGTCGTACGCAGCCTGGCGGACGGCAGCCGCTTCGTCCTCAACCCCTCCCCGCCCCGGCCGCTGCCGAGCGAGGTGCTGGCGGCCTGCGACCCGCTGATCGTCAACGAGCACGAGGCGAAGGTCATCCTCGGCGACTCGGCGGTGGGCGAGACGCCGGAGGACTGGGCGCGGATCCTGCTCGCCAAGGGGCCCCGCTCGGTGGTGGTGACCCTGGGCGCTCAGGGCGCGCTGGTGGCCTCCGCGCAGGGGGTGACGCGGGTGCCGTCCGTGAAGGTGGACGCGGTGGACACGACGGGCGCGGGCGACGCGTTCACGGCCGCGCTGGCCTGGAAGCTGGGGGCGGGCTCGTCCCTGGCCGAGGCGGCGGCGTACGCGGCCCGGGTCGGGGCGGCGGCGGTCACGAAGCAGGGCGCGCAGGAGTCCTTCCCGACCGCGGCGGAGGTCGAGGCCCGGTGAAGAAGGCCGGAATCCTGAACCGTTTCCTCTGCGGCGCCCTCGCCGAGCTGGGCCACGGCGACGGCGTGCTCGTGTGCGACGTGGGCATGCCGATACCCGACGGCCCCCGGGTCGTGGACCTGGCCTTCCGGGCCGGGGTGCCGTCGTTCGCCGTGGTGCTGGACGGCCTGCTGGCCGAGCTGGTCGTGGAGGGCGCGACGGCGGCGAAGGAGACGCGGGATGCCAACCCGGCGGCGGCCGCACTGCTGGACGGGGAGTTTCCCGAACTGGAGCTGGTCACGCACGAGCGGCTGAAGGAGCTGTCGGCCGGGGCGCGGCTGGTCGTGCGGACCGGGGAGGCTCGGCCGTACGCGAATGTGCTGTTGCGCTGCGGAGTGTTCTTCTGAGCCGCGACCAGGAGCCTGACTGGCGCCATTCATGGCACCAGTAGCGAAACGAGGTCGCGGCATGTCGATAACGGCCAGCGAGGCCCGCAAGAACCTCAAGGTCACGGAGCCCGACCTCGTCATTGTGCTGGCGCGATACCACTACTCCTGAGGCTCGCGAGCCGAGGGCGACAAGCTTCGAGGGGCCCGGTCAATGACCGGGCCCCTCGGGTTTTCCCCTCCCGTCAGGACCCCCGCGATCCCCCCAGATCCCCCTCCAGAAGTCCTGATGCCAAGTACGACCCGCGAGGTCGGCGGAGGGTTGCACGGTGTCCGCGAAAATTTTTCCGCGTCCCCCGGCACCGTCTCGGCGTGCCGACGATTCGGGGCGGACGTAGCGTTTAGGCATGTCCGAGGTAGACGAAAACCCCCTCACGTCACTCCAGGACGACGTGCTCGCAGAACTCGGCGACGATCGGATCTGGGACATCGCGGGGCTGCTGGGCACGGACGAGGCGGGCGCCCGGCAGATGGTCGGTACGACGGTGACGGCACTGTCCGGCGAGGCCGACACGGTCGCGACACCGCACGAGGCCCCCCTCACGGGCGTGGCCACGCTGGGGGGCTTCGCGACGGGTGGCCTCATGGCCGGGGTGCTGGCCGAGGAGGCCGAGTCGGTGGCCCACGCGGTGGCCCGGCGGACGGGGCTGGCGCCGGAGGCGGTGTCACGGGTGGTGGAGATGGTGATTCCGGTGGAGCTGGCGGTGCTTACCAAGCGGGCGGGGCGTCGCTGAGCCGGAGGGCCACGCCGCGCCCACCTGGATGCCGTACGGCACTGGAGACCAGCTCGGCGCCGAGCAGCTCGAGGGTGTCGCCGAGCTGCTCGGCGGTGACGGCGAGGTGGATCATCCGACGGCAGACGGGGACGGAGCGGGTGTCGTCGGGGTGGTAGATGGGCGGATTGTGGTCTACACCAGGCACCCCCTGCCTCAGTATCCTCATCCGTGGCCAGTAGCACACCATCCCCCACCCAGGTTGCGTGCTGGCGCGGGCGACACCCCACCTGTCTCTGCACCTCTGCACTCTGCCCAAGCAGCCGGGTGACCTCCCCCCGTTCACCGCCTCCAGGAGGATCACGGTGAGAGTTCGCACCAGAAGCTCGGCGATCATCGGCACCATCTGCCTCGTCGCTTCCCTCGCCTTGACCACGGCGTCCGCCGACGAGCCCGTCGCCCCACGTCAGGCAGCGAAGGTCACGCTCAAGGAAGTGGCCACGGCCCGGAATCCGACCGCCGGCACCGCCGGCCCCGGTGGCACGATCTGGATAGCCGAACGCGCAGGCACCGTAAGGGCCTTGGGCGATCAAGGGCTCGGCGAGCCCGTCCTCGACATATCCGGCGACACCACCACCGACGGCGAACGCGGCCTGCTGGGCGTCGCGTTCGACAAGGGATTCGCGCACTTCTACGTCTCGTTCACGAACCTCCAAGGCACCAGCACGGTGGACGAGTTCGCCGTGCGGGACGGCAAGATCCAGCCGGACACCCGGCGCACCGTCCTCACCCAGACGCAGCCCTACGCGAACCACAACGGCGGCGACATCGCGTTCGGCCCCGACGGCTACCTCTACATCGCGTTCGGCGACGGAGGCGCGGGCGGCGACCCGCACGGCAACGGGCAGAACCTCGACACGCTGCTCGGCAAGCTCCTGCGGATCGACCCGAGCGGCGCCAAGCCGTACGCGATCCCGCCGGACAACCCGTTCGTGGACGACCCGAACGCGAAGGACGAGATCTGGGCGTACGGGCTGCGCAACCCGTGGCGGTTCTCCTTCGACGCGGGCACGGGCGACCTCCTGATCGGTGACGTCGGCCAGAGCGCCTGGGAGGAGATCGACTGGGCCCCGGCAAGCAGCAAGGGCGGCGAGAACTACGGCTGGTCCCGGATGGAGGGCAACCATCCCTTCCGGGGCGGCACGGAGCCCGCGAACCACGTGCCGCCGATCCACGAGTACGACCGCAACGGGCTGGGCTGCTCGGTAACCGGCGGATACGTCTATCGAGGCACGGCGATCCCGGACCTCAGGGGCCAGTACGTGTTCAGCGACTACTGCGACGGCACCCTGCGCACCCTCCAGATGGAGAACGGCAAGGTCACCGGCGTGGGCGACCTCGCGGTCGACGGCGGCTCGGTCGTCTCGTTCGTACAGGGCGGCGATGGCGAGCTGTACGTGCTCGACCTGGGAGGCCGCGTCTCCCGCGTCGACCCGGCGTAACGACTGCCGGCAGTGCCCCCTCTGCCCCCGCCATGGCGGCGGGGGCATACTCCGGCTGAACAGAGCGCGTCAGCGCTCGTGACGCGGGTGGACGTGGAGATGGACCCATGGCAGGACCGCCGCCAGCATCAGGCACGCGACCTCGAACTGCCAGGGTGACGCCGTCGCGAGAAGCGACAGCGCCTTCGCCATCAGATAGGGACCGATGACCGATCCGGCGACTCCGGAGAAGGCGATGAGCGTCCGAAGCGCCTGTCCGGACTCCTTCTCCGACACGGAGGCCGTCAAGGCCGGGCCGTCGGGAGTCGTCGTGATCGACACGTATGCGGAACCGGTGGGTTCCCCGGTGTCGAGTACGAGGGCTTCGTCGTCTTCCTCGTTGCCGTGGGTCGGCGGGTCGTTGAGGGGCATGGCCGGACCTTTCCGGCCGGTTCAGAGTGGGTTGTGTATCAAGGGGGAACCGGCCTGATCGGCTGCACGGCGCCACCTCCATCCCGGGTTGAGTGCGGACAGCGACCTTCCCGGCAGCCGACCGCTCGCCCGAGCCCTCCTGGACCAGCGGCCTCCTCCGGGGTGCGCAGCTCTTCGCTGCGCCATTCCCCCCTTGCTCGCTGTGGAGCGCGGTGCCGCGGCCCCGTGTCCGCGGTGCCCGCGCTTCTCAACGAGGCAGGACCCACCGTAGCAAAGCTGGTGCGTTAACGCACCAATCTGGTGGTGTTCTGCTGCATTCCATGGCAGACTTGCAGATCAGAACGTCAGGGCGGACAAGACGAGAAGAGAAGGAGGGGCTGCACATGGGAGGACAGCCGGTTCGTTCGTTGCGTCATCCTGCGAGTGAGCGGTACTCCGTGACACTCGTTCCGCCGGCCGTGCAGGCGGTCGCCGAGCTCACCGAGGCGACCGGACTCAGCAAGGCGGACGTGATCAACCGCGCGGTGCAGATCTACGCCTATCTGGAGGCGCAACGGACGGAGGGTCGGGAGATCCTGCTGCGGGATCCGCAAGGCGCCCTGGAACGGGTACACATCGTCTGACGGCGGCCCCGCCCGGGATGGCGCCATCCCGCATCGGCCCACGGCGACAGCGGCGGAGGCGCCGCCGGTGACTCTCACAAACCTGATCCGGACATGGAACTGCCCCGCCCGGACGAAATCGCCGATGCGGGGCAGACGGTGCGGACCGCTACCGGATGACGTGCTCCACGAACCGTGACGCCGTCTCCGCGAGCACCTCGCGCCCGTCCCGGGCCCACAACCCGTCGTTGAACAGCTCGACCTCGATGGCGCCGGTGTAGCCCGCCGCCTCCACGTACCCCTTCCACTCCCGCATGTCGATCGCCCCGTCCCCGATCTGACCGCGCCCGGTGAGCACGCCCTCGGGCAGCGGGGTGGTCCAGTCGGCGAGCTGGAAGGTGTGGATACGGCCACCCGCGCCCGCCCGGGCGATCTGCTCCGGCGCCGTGTCGTCCCACCAGACGTGGTACGTGTCCACCGTGACGCCGACCTGCCGGGCCGGGAAGCGTTCCGCGAGGTCGAGAGCCTGGGCCAGGGTCGACACCACGCACCGGTCGGAGGCGTACATCGGGTGCAGCGGCTCGATGGCGAGCTTCACGCCGCGTTCCTCGGCGTACGGGCCCAGCTCCCCCAGCGCGTCGGCGATCCGCTCCCGCGCGCCGTGCAGGTCCCTGGAGCCGGCGGGCAGACCGCCGGAGACCAGCACCAGTACGTCCGTGCCCAGCGTCGCCGCCTCGTCGACGGCCCGGCGGTTGTCGTCCAGCGCCTTCGCCCGCTCGTCCGGGTCGATCGCGGTGAAGAAGCCGCCGCGGCAGAGGGTGGTGACCGTCAGGCCCGCGTCGCGGACCAGCTTGGCCGTCGCCTCCAGGCCGTACGACTGGACGGGCTCGCGCCACAGGCCGACGTTGCCGATGCCCAGCCGGCCGCACTCCTCGACCAGCTCCGGCATCGACAGCTGCTTGACGGTCATCTGGTTGATGGAGAAACGGGCGAGATCGGCGGGATCCGTGGCGCTCACTGGGCGACTCCATACAGCGACAGCAGGTTCTTCATCCGCTCCTCGGCCAGCTTCGGGTCCGGGAACAGGCCCAGTCCGTCGGCGAGTTCGTAGGCACGGGCGAAGTGCGGGAGGGAGCGGGCCGACTGCAGGCCGCCGACCATCGTGAAGTGCGACTGGTGGCCGGCCAGCCAGGCCAGGAAGACCACGCCCGTCTTGTAGAAGCGGGTGGGCGCCTGGAAGAGGTGGCGGGACAGCTCGACCGTGGGGTCGAGGAGTGCGCGGAAGCCGGGCACGTTCCCCGTGTCCAGCACCCGCACCGCCTCGGCCGCCAGCGGCCCCAGCGGGTCGAAGATGCCGAGCAGGGCGTGGCTGAAACCCTTCTCGTCGCCCGCGATCAGCTCGGGGTAGTTGAAGTCGTCGCCCGTGTAGCAGCGCACGCCCTGCGGGAGGCGGCGGCGGATGTCGATCTCCCGCTGGGCCTCCAGCAGCGACACCTTGATGCCGTCCACCTTGTCCGGGTGGGCGGCGATGACCTCCAGGAAGGTGTCCGTGGCCGCGTCCAGGTCGGACGAGCCCCAGTAGCCCTCCAGCGCCGGGTCGAACATCGGGCCCAGCCAGTGCAGGACCACCGGCTCGGAGGCCTGGCGCAGGAGGTGGCCGTAGACCTCCAGGTAGTCCTCGGGCCCGGAGGCGGCGGCCGCGAGGGCGCGGGAGGCCATCAGGATCGCCCGCGCGCCGGACTCCTCGACGAGCGCGAGCTGCTCCTCGTACGCCGCCCGGACCTCGCCCAGGGACGCCGGGCCGGTGAGCTGGTCGGTGCCGACGCCGCAGGCGATGAGCCCGCCGACCGACTTGGCCTCCGCGGCGCTGCGGCGGATCAGCTCGGCCGCGCCCGCCCAGTCCAGGCCCATCCCGCGCTGGGCGGTGTCCATCGCCTCGGCGACGCCGAGCCCGTGGGACCACAGGTGGCGGCGGAAGGCGAGGGTGGCGTCCCAGTCGACGGCGGCGGGCGAGTCGGGGGTCGTGTCGGCGTACGGGTCGGCGACGACGTGCGCCGCGGAGTAGACCGTACGGGAGGTGAAGGGCGCGCCCGGGTTGAGGGCGAGGGGCTCCTGGCGGGGCTCGTACGCCCTCAACCCGCCCTTGAGGTCGGGCAGCTGGATGGTCACAGCGAGATCTCCGGCACATCGAGACGGCGGCCCTCGGCCGAGGACTTCAGGCCCAGCTCGGCGAGCTGGACACCGCGGGCGCCGGCGAGGAGGTCCCAGTGATAGGGGGCGTCGGCGTAGACGTGCTTGAGGAACAGCTCCCACTGGGCCTTGAAGCCGTTGTCGAAGTCGGCGTTGTCCGGGACCTCCTGCCACTGGTCGCGGAAGGAGTAGGTGGCCGGGATGTCCGGGTTCCAGACCGGCTTGGGGGTGAGGGAGCGGTGCTGGACGCGGCAGTTGCGCAGACCGGCGACGGCGGACCCCTCGGTCCCGTCGACCTGGAACTCCACCAGCTCGTCGCGGTTGACGCGCACGGCCCAGCTGGAGTTGATCTGGGCGATGGCGCCGCCGTCGAGCTCGAAGATGCCGTAGGCGGCGTCGTCGGCGGTGGCGTCGTAGGGCTTGTCGTTCTCGTCCCAGCGCTGCGGGATGTGGGTGGTGGCGATGGCCTGGACGGACTTCACGCGCCCGAAGAGCTCGTGAAGCACGTACTCCCAGTGCGGGAACATGTCGACGACGATGCCGCCGCCGTCCTCGGCGCGGTAGTTCCAGGACGGGCGCTGCGCGGTCTGCCAGTCGCCCTCGAAGACCCAGTAGCCGAACTCGCCGCGGATGGAGAGGATCCGGCCGAAGAAGCCGCCGTCGATGAGCCGCTTCAGCTTCAGCAGGCCCGGCAGGAAGAGCTTGTCCTGGACGACACCGTGCTTGATGCCGGCGTCGGCGGCCAGCCGCGCGAGCTCCAGGGCACCGTCCAGCCCCGTCGCGGTCGGCTTCTCGGTGTAGATGTGCTTGCCGGCGGCGATCGCCTTCCTGATCGCCTCCTCGCGGGCGGAGGTGACCTGGGCGTCGAAGTAGATCTCGACGGTGGGGTCGGCGAGGACCGCGTCGACATCGGTCGAGATGTTCTCCGGGTCCAGGCCGTGCTGCTCGGCGAGCGCCCGCAGCGCGTGCTCGCGGCGACCGACCAGGATCGGCTCCGGCCACAGCACGGTGCCGTCGCCGAGGTCGAGTCCGCCCTGCTCGCGGATGGCCAGGATCGAGCGGACCAGGTGCTGGCGGTAGCCCATGCGCCCCGTCACACCGTTCATGGCGATACGCACCGTCTTGCGTGTCACGTCGTTCCCTTCGTACGCGGGGTAGGCGCCGCGTACGCCCTGTCTTTCAACTGGCGAGCGTCACAGCAAGCGCTTTCTATGTCATAAGAAGCTAGCCTCTGAGCAGGGGTCTGGACAAGACCGTGACCAGCCTGAGTTGTTCGAGGGGACGAACAACGGGGGTTGTTGGCCGTATGGTCTGCTCGGCACACACGGAACCGTGGACGTGGGCGGTCTGTCTACGTGGGCGTAAGCCTGCCTGCGAATACGCGGGCTTAGGCCTGCCAGTGAGTACGGGGGCGCAAGCCCGCCTGTGAGCGCGTACGAGGTGTACGACGAGATGCACGACCGGAGGACGACGAGATGACGGTGACCCTGGCGGACGTGGCGGCCCGCGCCCAGGTCTCCCCCGCGACGGTGTCGCGCGTGCTGAACGGGAACTACCCCGTGGCCGCCACCACCCGCGAGCGGGTGCTACGGGCGGTCGACGAGCTGGACTACGTGCTGAACGGCCCGGCGAGCGCGTTGGCTGCCGCCACCTCCGACCTGGTCGGCATCCTGGTCAACGACATCGCCGACCCCTTCTTCGGGATCATGGCGAGCGCGATCCAGTCGGAGATCGGCGGGCCGGGCGGCCGCGCGGGCGGTGAGCGGCTGGCGGTGGTCTGCAACACGGGCGGCTCGCCGGAGCGGGAGCTGACCTACCTGACCCTGCTGCAGCGGCAGCGGGCCGCGGCGGTCGTCCTGACCGGCGGCGCCGTGGAGGACGCGCCCCACGCGGCGGCCGTGGCCTCCAAGCTGCGGAAGCTGGCGGACGCCGGGACGAAGGTGGTGCTGTGCGGACGGCCGCCGGCGCCGGACACGGGTGCGATCGCGCTGACCTTCGACAACCGCGGGGGCGGACGTGAGCTGACCGAACACCTCATCGGCCTCGGGCACCGGCGGTTGGGCTACATCGCGGGCCCGGAGGAGCGGACCACCACCCGGCACCGCCTGGAGGGCCACCGGGCCGCGCTGGAGGCCCACGGCATCGAAGAGGACGCCCGCTGGACGGTCTACGGCCGCTACGACCGCCAGTCCGGCTACGAGGCGACCCTGGAGCTGCTGCGCCGGGACCCGTCCCTGACGGCCGTGGTCGCGGCGAACGACTCCGTCGCGCTCGGCGCGTGCGCGGCGCTGCGGGACTCCGGGCTGCGCATCCCGGACGACGTGTCGGTGGCGGGCTTCGACGACCTGCCGTTCAGCATCGACGCGGTGCCTTCTCTTACGACGGTGAGGCTGCCGTTGGCGGAGGCGGGGGCGCGCGCCGGGCGGATCGCGATGGGGCGGGAGGAGGCGCCGCCCGGGGGGATCGCGACGATTCGGGGGGAGTTGATGGTTCGGGGGTCTTCCGGGGGGCCTCGGGGGTAGGTCGGGGTTCGGACCCGGCTGGGGTCGGGGCTGGCTGCGGCCGGTCTCCGGGGCTGGATACGGCCGGCCTTCGCGGCCTCGCTGTGTGAGGGGGCGGGCGGGATGACCGGGACTTCTCCGGCTTCAGGCGACATGCTGGAGCCGGACAGGCAACACTTGCGGGACTCTCCGTACGACTTCGATGTGCCTTCCAGGCGTTCCGCGGCCGTGGCGGCACGGCGGCAACTGTACGGCTGCCGAGTACGAACGCCTGGCCTGTCCGGCGGACCTGCGGGGCGAGGAAGGTGCCGCCTGGCCAGGGTCGGCTCTCGGCGTGGTGGTCAGTTCCGAACTGTGCGTGAACAGCCCGTGCATCGCCGAGCTCGCGAGCCACTGGTGGAGCGCGTCAGGCGCGGGTCCGCCTGAGCCGGCCTGCGAGTTCCGCGTCACCGATCGGGCAGCGCGCGGTGATCCGGATCCAGCGAGACACCGGCCCGCTGGAAATCTGGTACTACGACATGGACATGAACGAAGTCGAAGGGTGGGGCCGACAGTTGGTGCGGCTGGACCTCACCTGTCCGGCGTACCTGGAACACTTGGCGCTGAGCAAGGGAACGTCGGCTGCGCTTCGCCGCCCGATTCAGCTGATGCGGCTAATGCGGCTGATGCGCCAGATTCGGCTGGCGCGGCTGGCGCGGCTGGGTCACTCGATTCCGCCGGACACGCCTTGGGCCCCGCCATCCGCCACGCGCCGCAGCTCCTTCTCCAGCAGCGTGAAGGACTTCGGCGGCGCCCCGCCCGGCTGCGGCTTGCCCTCCTTGTGGCCCACGACGCGGTAACCGGCGTCCTGGTAGTAGGCGTTGAGGGGCGCGTTGCCGGCCAGGCAGTCCAGGCGGACGCGGGTGCGTCCCACCTCGGCCACCCGGTGTTCCGCCGCCTTCAGCAGCAGCCGGCCCGTCCCGCGCGCGGCCGTGCTCCGGTCGACCATGAGCCGGTGCACGTACCCGGCCACCGGTGGCTGCGGGCCCCAGGCGGCCTCGTCCTCCCACCAGAGCTCCCAGGCACCCGCGACCCGCCCGTCGGCCTGCGCGAGCCAGACCTCGCCACGGGCCATGACCCGGCGGAAGTGGTCCTCGTCCAGCTCCCCCGGCCGCCACTGCCCGGTGATGCCGCGAGCGAGCATCCAGCGGGCCGCCTCGTCGCGGAGGCGGACGAGCGTGGCCAGGTCGGCCTCGGTGGCAGGGCGGACGCGTAGATCATTCACGCGGGGATCCTCGCACGCCTGTCCGACGGCGGTCCGTCGGGCCGCACGCTGCCGCTCGTACCAGCGGGAAGACCCCGTACCAGGGGGAGGGCCCCGCGGCAGGGGAGGCCCCGCAGCAGGCGAGGGCGCCGCAGCAGGCGAGGGCGCCGCAGCAGGCGAGGGCGCCGCAGCAAGGGGAAGATCTCGCACCACGGGGGAGATAAAGAGATTGCCTCGCGACCAGAGCTCCCGTTGGCTGGGCGGCATGGCTGAACTGCGTACCGACCGCCTCCTCCTGCGCCGATGGCGTGATTCCGACCTTGCTCCGTGGGCGGCGATGAATGCCGATCCCGAGGTTCGAGAGCACCTGGGCGATCTGCTCACCCGCGAACAGAGCGATGCCTCCGTGGCGCTCTTCCAGGCCGAGTTCGACCAGCGAGGCTACGGGTGGTGGGCGGTCGAGGTGCGGGCGACGGGTGAGTTCATCGGTTTCGCGGGCCTGGACGACGTGGACGACGGCATGCCGTTCACCGGAGTGGAGATCGGCTGGCGGCTCGCCCGCTCGGCCTGGGGTCAGGGCTACGCCACCGAGGCCGCGCTGACCGTCCTGGCCCATGGCTTCGACACCCTTGGGCTTCCCGAGATCCTCGCTGTCACCACGGCCACCAACCTTCGTTCGCAGGCGGTGATGCGCCGGATCGGCATGACCCGGGACCCGGCCGACGACTTCGACGACCTCACCGAGCCCGAGGGGCCACTGCGTCCGAACGTGCTGTACCGCATCGCCCACGGCGCGAGGAGCTGACGGCAGAGGGCCTCGATCGCGTAGCTCGCGAGCCTCGCGAAAGCCCCCGCCCCTACCGAATCCCTCGTTCCGAACGTAGGACTCTCCCACCGATGAGTTCCGGGCCCCGCCCCGGTCTCCAGTGCGTCCTCACCCGAGCGAGAAAACAGGAGCACCTCCCATGCGCATCGTCATCACCGAGTTCATCAGCCTCGACGGCGTCGTGCAGGCGCCCGGCGGCCCCCAGGAGGACACCGACGGCGGCTTCGCGCACGGTGGCTGGTCGCATCCGTACTTCGACGAGGAGGTCCTCGGCGGCGCCTTCGACGCGGGGATGCGCAACGCCGAGGCGCTGCTGTTCGGGCGCCGTACCTGGCAGACCATGGCCGGGGCGTGGCCGGAGCGGGCCGGGGACCCCTTCGCCGACCGGATGAACTCGATCAAGAAGTACGTCGTCTCCAGCACCCTCACCGACGCCGACCTGACCTGGGAGAACACCAGCCTCATCCCCGGTCCCGAAGCCGTCGCCCGGATCCGCGAGCTGCGTGCGGCCGAGGGCGGCGACCTGGCGATGATGGGCAGCCCCACCCTCGTACGGACCCTCATCCAGGAGGGCCTGGTCGACGAGCTCCAGCTGATCGTGATGCCGGTGCTGCTCGGCGGCGGGAAGTCGGTCTTCCCGGCCGACGGCGGGAAGCGGCCGTTCGAGCTGGTGTCGACGACCGCCGCGAAGACGGGCGCCCAGGTGTGCGTCTACCGGCCCGCCGCCGCGGAGGCATAGCCGAGGGGTAGCCGAGGGGTAGCCGTAGCGGCGCGGGCGTCCTAGGCTCGACATGGCGATATCTCTGACTGAGTCAAACATCTGAGTCAAGCATCCGGGGATCGACGACCATGACCGTCCATGACATCCGCGCCTTCAACCGCTTCTACACCAACGTCATCGGCGCCCTCGACTACAGCCGCCACCTCTACGCCCCGTACACCCTCACCGAGTCCCGCGTCCTGTACGAGCTCGCGCACTCCCCGCGTACCGACGCGGCCGATCTGCGGGCCGAGCTCTCGCTGGACGCGGGGTATCTGAGCCGGATCCTGAACAAGTTCGAGCAGGACGGGCTCATCGAGCGCACGCCCTCCCGGCACGACCCGCGCCGCCGGCGCGTCACGCTCACCGCGCGCGGCCGGGAGACCGGCAAGCTGCTGGAGGAGCGGGCGAACGAATCGGTCGGCTCACTGCTGTCGACCGTGCCGGCGGACGAACGGCCGCGGCTCGCCGAGGCGCTGACGACCGTACGCACCATCCTGTCCCACGGCCGCCCGCCCCGCCGCGAGGACGTCCTGCTGCGCGAGCCCGGCGCCGGCGACCTCGGCTGGATCGTGCAGCGCAACGCCGCGCTGTACGCCGCCGAGTACGGCTTCAACGCCGACTACGAGGGGCTGGTGGCGAGGATCGTCGCGGACTTCGCGGAGGATCACGATCCGCATCTGGAGCGGGTGTGGATCGCCGAGCTGGACGGGCGGCCGGTGGGCTGCGTGATGTGCGTGCGGGACGAAGCCCCGGCGACCGCCCGGCTGCGGCTGCTGCTGGTCGAGCCCGACGCGCGCGGCCTCGGCATCGGCGACCGGCTCGTCGCCGCCGTCGTCGACTTCGCCCGCGGGGTCGGCTACCGCGAACTCGTCCTGTGGACCAACGACGTCCTGGCCGCCGCCCGCCGCGTCTACCAGCGCCACGGCTTCGTCCTCGTCACCGAGAAGGCCCACCGCTCCTTCGGCAAGGACCTGAACGGGCAGGACTGGCGACTGGACCTGCACGGCACACAGGAGTGAGATCACCGGTACGGGGCAGGAGGTGACCGGTCCGGAGCGCCCCCGGCCCGCCTGCCGGATGGGCGTGCCCTCGTTTCCCTGGCAAGGTGGGATCCATGAAACTGGCGTTCTCCACCCTCGGCGTCCCCGGTCTCCCCCTCCCCGAGGTGCTGCGCCTGGCGACGGCACACGGGTATCACGGCGTCGAGCTGCGCACGCACCCGGAGGAACCGGTGCACCTGGGCCTCGGCCCCGCCGAACGGGCCGACGCGGCGGCCGAGTTCAAGACCGCCGGCGTCGAGCTGCTGGGCCTGGCCGGGTACGCCCGGGTCGCCGCGCCCGGTGACGACGGGCCCGTGATCGAGGAGGTCCGCAGGCTCGTCGACCTCGCCCACGACCTCGGCGCCCCCTTCGTCCGCGTCTTCCCCGGCGCCGACCCCGAACAGAGCCGGCAGTCGGCGGACGCGATCGCCGCGCGGCGGCTGGGTACGGCCGCGGAGTACGCCGCCGACATGGGCGTACGGATCCTGCTGGAGACCCACGACTCGCACCGCACCGCGGCCGACTCGATGCGCGTCCTCGGCCTGGTCGGCCACCGCCACGTCGGCTCGCTGTGGGACGTCATGCACACCTGGCTGGGCGGCGAGCAGCCCACGGAGAGCTACGCGGCCCTCGCCCCCTACCTCGGCTACGTCCAGCTCAAGGACATCGCCTCCGCCGACGACACGACCCCGCTCCCGCTCGGCGCCGGAGTACTGCCCCTCGCCGAGTGCGTGGAGGTCCTCTCCCGCCACGGCTGGGACGGCTGGCTGTGCTGGGAGTACGAGAAGCGGTGGTACGAGGACGCCGCCCCGCTGCCCGAACTCCTCGCCGCGGGGCGCGACCACCTGGCACGGCTGCTGAACGAGTCGGCCTAGGCGCCGACGCGGACACCGACGCCGACGGCAGGGGCCGTGCCCACTGTGCCGTCAGAGGGCGGCCACGAGTTCCACCTCGAACCCGTCGCTGTTCTCCAGGTAGGCCGCGTAGTGCCGCTTCCCGCCCGCGTGCGGATGCCGCTCGGGAAACATCAGCGTCCAGCCGTGGCCCGCCGCCCGTTCCGCCAGGGTGTCGACGGTCTGCCGGTCCCGGACGTGGAAGGCGAGGTGGTTCAGGCCGGGCGCGCACCGGTCGTGGCGGGCGGCGGTGAGTGCCGGTGACTGCTCGAAGACCAGGTAGGTGGGGCCGAGGCGCCAACTGTGCCCGTTCTCCCAGCTCTGGAAGAGCGTGTAGCCCAGCTCGTGCAGGAGCCACCGCCACTGTGCGACGGCCCGTTCGAGGTCCGGCACCCAGATCTCGAGATGGTGCAGGGTTCCCGCCGGGGCTTCGGTGGACACGGATCTCCCTCCTCGGATCTGTGCTCGGATCTGTGCTGGAACTGCGCTCGGATCTGCGCTCGGATCTGCGGACCGTAATTCGTTGGCCGACGCCCGGTCCGCCGTATAACGTCCCCCCTCGTGCCCGAACCCATCCCCCGCCCCGCCATGCCCTCATGAGCCTCGCCCGTACGTTCATCGACGTACGGCCGCTGCGCGCCTCCCCCGTTTTCCGGCGGCTGCTGATCGGGCGGACGGTGTCCGTGCTGGGTGGCTTCATGACCATGGTGACCGTCATGTACCAGGTCTGGGAGATGACGCACAGCGCGGTCTGGAGTGGTGCGGTCGGGGTCGCGCAGGTGGTGCCCATGGTGGGGGTGGGGCTGTTCGCCGGGGCTTGGGTGGACCGGGGGGACCGGCGGCGGATCTTTCTGGTGGCCACCGTGGGGCAGGCGGTCTGCGCGCTGCTGCTCGCGGTGCAGGGCTTCACCGGTGGCGTGCCGGTGGCCGGGATCCTCGCGCTGGTGGCGGCCGGGGCCTGCTTCGGTGCGGTCGGCGGGCCCGCGGCGGGCGTGTTCGTGCCGCGGCTGCTGCCGAAGGAGCAGGTGGCGGCGGGGCTGGCCCTCAACCAGGTCACCGGCCAGGCGATGATGCTGCTCGGCCCGGCACTGGGCGGGTTGTTCCTCGGCTGGTTCGGTATCGGCGTCTGCTATCTGCTGGACGCCCTCAGCTTCGGCCTCGCCTTCTACGGTGCCTTCGGCCTGCCCGCGCTGCCGCCCGAGGGCGAGCCGTCGCGGGCCGGGCTGCACGGCGTCCTGGACGGCCTGCGCTTCCTGGCCGGCCACCGCGTGGTGCGCGGCGCGCTCATCACCGACCTCGCCGCCACGGTCCTCGCCATGCCGGCCAGCCTCTTCCCCCTGGTCAACGCGGAACGCTTCGGCGGCAACCCGCGCACCCTCGGCCTGTTCGTCTCCGCCCTCGCGGTGGGCGGCGTCACGGCGACGGCCCTGTCGGGTTCGGTCACCCGGCTGGGCCGCCCCGGCCTGGTGATGCTGTGCGGATCGAGCACGTGGGGCGTGGCGCTGGCCCTGTTCGGCCTGACGACCGACCCGTGGGCCGGGCTCGGGCTGCTGGCGGTGGCGGGGGCCGCCGATGCCCTGGCGGTCGTCTCGCGCACCACGATCGTCCAGACCCTTACCCCCGACGTCCTGCTGGGCCGGGTGACGGCCGCCGAGCAGATCGTCGGCCAGGGCGGCCCGCACCTCGGCAACCTGCGCGGCGGCCTGGTCGCCGGCTGGTCCTCCGGCGCGACCGCCCTGGTCACGGGCGGGCTGCTGTGCGTACTGGCGGTGGCCTACGTGGGTACCGCCACGCCGGAACTGCGGGACGGGAAGGTCACTCCGGACGGGCCATGAGCGGCGTGGTGGGGTCGAGGCACCAGCCCAGCACGGCCGGCCACGGCCCGTACCCGGCATCCAGGTCGAGATGGGCGGCGCCCGGGAGGATGTCGGTCGGGAGCGCGAGCGGGGCGCCGTAGACGGTGTCGGCACCCTCCTCGCAGTACGGGTCGTCGTCACCCGCGACCAGGCGGGTGGGGCCGGGAAGGGTGAACTCCAGGGGCGGCGGGGCGAATCGGGCGACCTCCGGGTGCCGGGCGAGTACGGCGCCGGACGGCGGGGCCACGAGCAGTACCCGGTCCACGGCGTCGAGCCCGGGCATCCCGCGTGCGACGGCGTGCAGCCACAGCACGGCGGACAGGCTGTGCGCGACCACGACCCGTTCCGCCCCCGCGTCGAGCTCGCCGAGGTGCCGTCCCAACTCCTCCAGCCAGACCTCCGGTTCGGGGTCGTCGGGGTCGGGGAGCTGCGGGTAGACGACCTGGTGGCCGATGCCGGCGAGACGGTCGGCGAGCCAGTGCTGCCAGTGGTCCTTGGGGCGGTGGTTCTGCCAGCCGTGGAGGATGAGATAGGCGGTCATGGCGTCGATGGTCGCCGATCCCGGCCGTGGCGGGCCAATGTCGGCGTTCACTGGGCGCGGGGTGGGGTAGGTGGCGCCGACCGCGCGGCCCGAGGCGACGGAGACCTGCGCGTACGGCGCCGGCCGGCCCGGCGCCGCGCGGGCGGGTTACGGCGTGGGTTACGGCGTCGATGCAGTCGCCGACCTCACGAGCCCCTGGCACGCGAGTGAACGCGTAGCTCCCTGGGCCCTCTTCCCCTCCCCGCCGGCCCTCGTCACAACCGCGCCCGCAACGCCCCGAACTCCTCGTGGAAACCCGGAAAGGTCTTCCGTACGCACCCGGGGTCGTCGAACGAGATACCCGGCACCCGCAGCCCGGTCACCGCGAAGGACATGACGATGCGGTGGTCACCGTACGACTTGATCTCCGCGCCGACGGGACCACCCGCGGGACCCGGCTGGATCTCGATCCAGTCCGGGCCGGTGGTCACCTCCACCCCCAGCCGCCGCAGATTCTCCGCGCACGCCTCCAGCCGGTCGCACTCCTTCACCCGCGTGTTCGCCACGTCCTCGATCCGCACCGGCCCGGAGGCGAATGGCGCGAGGGCCGCGAGGGTCGGCATGGTGTCGGAGACGTCCCGCATGTTGACGGTGACGCCCCGCAGTTCACCGGTCCCCCGGACCGTCGTCGACTCCGCGCCCACCGACACCTCGGCGCCCATCCGGCGCAGTACGTCGACGAAGCCCAGGTCGCCCTGGAGCGCGCCCTCGCCCAGCCCCGGGACCGTCACCTCGCCGCCCGTGACGGCGGCCGCCGCGAAGAAGTAGCTCGCGGTCGACGCGTCGGGCTCCACCGCGTACGTCGTGGCGCGGTAGCCGCCGGGCGGGACGACGAAGACGTCGCCCTCGCGCCGCACCTCGACCCCGAAGGCCCGCATCATCGCGATCGTGATCTCGACGTACGGCACCGAGACCAGGTCGGTCACCGTGATCCGCAGGCCCGTGCGGGTCAACGGCCCGAGCAGCAGCAGCGCCGTGAGGTACTGCGACGACTGACCGGCGTCCAGCGTCACCTCCCCGCCCTCGACGCCGGCCGCCGCGACCGTCAGCGGATGGTGGCCCTCCCGCTCCTCGTGCCGCAGGTCCACGCCGAGGTCGCGCAGGGCGCGGGTCAGCGGGAGCAGGGGGCGGCGGCGCATCTGGGGCGAGGCGTCGAAGCGGTAGGTGCCGTGGCCGGCCGCGGCGAGCGTCGGCAGGAAGCGGGCCGTGGTCGCGCCGTCGCGGCAGTAGACGTCCGCCTCCGCGACCGCGGGCCCCTGCGGGCGGCCGTCGACCTGCCAGGCGTCCGGGGTCCTGCCGACCCGGTACCCGAGCCGGGCCAGCCCCTCGGCGAAGCCCTCCGTGTCGTCGGAGCGCAGCGGCCGTACGAGGGTGGTGACCCCGTCGGCCGCCGCCGCCAGGAAGAGGGCGCGGGCGGTGATGGATTTCGAACCGGGGATCTCGACAACGGGCATGCCGACATGATCGCCCGCGCAGCGGCCCCGACGCCGGTACGTCCACGGGATGGACCCACCCCGCCCGACCGCCACTGCCGGTTCGACGCCTGTCCGATGCCCGCGCGACACTCCGCCCGCCGCCCGGCCGACGCCCTGCGCGCCGCCAGCGCCCCGCCCGACGCCCTACCCGCCGCCGGTTCGGCGCCCCCGTCCGCCCGCCCCCGCACCACGCCCTCTCGACACTCTTCCCACCTCCGCCCCGCACCACCGCCCGCCACCCACTCCACCCCCACCCACATCCCACCCGCCCCCCTGACCCCCGCCTCACCAACTTCCCGGATTCCAGCCATCCCGTGGAACCCAGCCCCACCCCCGCTCGTCCAATGCGCAAGCTGCCGGAGAGTCACCGTGGCGCGGTGTCGGCCCTCGCTGCTGGCTGCGATCGCTGACCACCCTCTCCGCCGTGCCGCGGCCGGCAGCACGCCGTCATCGGCGCGCCCCCCTCCAACTGCGCCGATGGCGGCCCCTTGTTGGTTACGGTTCGTTCCCTTGACTGGCAGAAACTTCCCGGTTATTGGTGACTTCTCGGAAGTTTCCTTCAGTGCACCACCTCCGGAAGGAGCGCACGTGCCCGACACCAGCACGGGAAGCAGAGAAGGCACAGGCAGTGCAGGCAGCACAGGCAGTGCAGGCAGTACGGGAAACACCGCAGCCCCCTCAAGACGTACGGTCCTCGCGGCGACCGCGGGCGTCACCACCGCCCTGGCCCTCGGCGGCCAGGCCCACGCGGCCGCCCCCGACGACCGGAAACTCCGCGCCCTCATCGCCCGGATGACCCTGCCGGAGAAGGTCGGCCAGCTCTTCGTCATGCGGGTCTACGGCCACTCCGCGACCGCCCCCGACCAGGCCGACATCGACGCCAACCTCAAGGAGATCGGCGTCCGGACGGCCGCCGAGCTGGTCGCCGAGTACCGGGTGGGCGGCATCATCTACTTCACCTGGGCGCACAACACCCGTGACCCGCACCAGATCGCCGACCTGTCGAACGGCATCCAGCGGGCGTCTCTCAGCCTGCCCCGCGGCCTGCCCGTCCTCGTCTCCACCGACCAGGAGCACGGCATCGTCTGCCGCGTGGGCGAGCCCGCCACCCTCTTCCCGGGCGCCATGGCCATCGGAGCCGGCGGCTCGCGCGCCGACGCCCGCACCCTCGGCCGTATCGCCGGACAGGAACTCAAGGCGCTCGGCATCCGGCAGAACTACTCCCCGGTGGCCGACGTGAACGTCAACCCGGCCAACCCGGTCATCGGCGTGCGCTCCTTCGGCGCCGATCCGGACGCCGTGGCCGGGATGGTCGCCGCCGAGGTGTCCGGGTACCAGCGGTCGCGCGGCGACCGGCAGGTCGCGGCCACCGCCAAGCACTTCCCCGGCCACGGCGACACCGCCGTCGACAGCCACTACGGCTTCCCGGTCATCACGCACACCCGCGAGCAGTGGGAGACCCTGGACGCCCCGCCCTTCCGGGCCGCCGTCCGCGCCGGCATCGACTCGATCATGACCGCGCACATCATGGTCCCGGCCCTCGACGACTCCGGCGACCCCGCCACCCTCTCCCGCCCGATCCTCACCGGCATCCTGCGTGAGGAGCTGGGCTACGACGGCGTGGTGGTGACCGACTCACTCGGCATGGAGGGCGTACGGACGAAGTACGGCGACGACCGCGTCCCCGTCCTCGCGCTCAAGGCGGGCGTGGACCAGCTCCTCAACCCGCCCTCCCTCGACATCGCGTGGAACGCTGTCCTCAAGGCCGTCCAGAACGGCGAGTTGACCGAGGCGCGGCTCGACGAGTCGATCCTGCGCATCCTGCGCCTGAAGGCGAAGCTGCGACTGTTCGACGAGCCGTACGTCAGCCAGGGCGGCGTCGACCGCAACGTCGGCACCCCCTCCCACCTCAGGGCGGCCGACCGCATCGCCGAGCGCACGACGACCCTGCTGGTCAACGACGGGCCGCTGCTCCCGCTGTCCCGCCGCACCCACCCCAAGCTCCTGGTCGTCGGCGCCGACCCGGCCTCCCCGTCCGGCACGACGGGCCCGCCGACCGGCGTGCTCGCCACGGCCCTGACCGAGCTGGGCTTCACGGCGAGCGCCCTGTCGACCGGTACGGCACCCTCGGCCACCACGATCGCCCGGGCCGTCGCAGCGGCGGCGGAAGCGGACGCGGTGGTGGTGGGGACGTACAACGTCACGGCGCGCAGTACGCAGAAGGCGCTGGTCCAGCAGCTCCTCGCGACGGGGAAGCCGGTCGTGGCGGTCGCGATCCGCAACCCGTACGACGTGGCCCACCTGCCCGATGTCCGCGCCTACCTGGCCGCCTACTCCTGGACCGACGTCGAACTGCGCGCCGCCGCACGGGTGATCGCCGGACGGGTGTCCCCGCGCGGGACCCTGCCGGTGCCGGTACAGCGGGCGGACGATCCGACGCGGGTGCTGTATCCGGTCGGGCACGGGCTGTCGTACGGCAACAGGTAGCGTGCCGTAGCACTTTGGACGTAGAGCCCGTACGCCGCACAACGGGCGCACTCACCCCCAACCGACGCAAAGGACCCCACACGTCTGGCGTGCGCCCGCCGTAGCGGGTCACGCTGGACAGGGGTATCCGGGGGGAGTGCGATGCGCGGGAGAAGTGTGGTGGGGGTGGCGTGTGCGTTGCTGGTGCTGCTCGCCGCGCTGTTGACGGGGTGCCAGAGTCCGTCGGGGGCGGCCGAGGAGGACGGGCGGCTCGGGGAGAGCGGGAGCGCCGGCGCGAGTGCGACCGCGAGCGGGCGGCAGGTGACACCTACCCGGCCCGCCGGATACGGCGCGGTGTTCCTCGGCGTCGACGAGTGCAGTTCCTTCGGCACGACCAGCTTCACCGAGGTGCCCTGCACCAGTGAGCGGGCGGCGGCACGGGTCGTCGCGCGGCACGACGGCACGGTGGGCGACGGGCCCCTGTGCCCCGGGACCACGGACTTCGTCCTGCACATCAGCGAACAGAGCCGGACCTCCGACGAGGACGGCGACGGTGCGATCCCCCAGGGCTACGCCTGCATGCGCAACCTCGCCCCACCCCACCCCGGCGACCCCGGCGGCGGAGGCGGCCCCCGCACCATCGTCGGCGACTGCGTCTACAACTCCGGCGACGGCCAGGTCCGCGAGACCGCCTGCGACGGCAAGGACGAGCGCAAGCCGCAGTACAAGGTGACGAAGGCCGTCGACAAGCGGGCGAAGTGCCCCTTGTCGACGGCCCTGTACGTCCAACTGGGCGGCGAGAAGCCGGTGGGCTGCGCGCGGCCGGTGTGAGGCGCGCGGCCCGTTCCGGGTCCTACGGACGCAGGGCGGGCTCCCGCTCCACGTCGCGAACGTCCAGCTTCGCGTCGTACTTCGCCAGCGGCTTCGCCCGCTCCACGGCGGCGGACGGGACGCCCGCCCACTCCAGGATGCGGGCCGTCGCCAGGGCCTTCTCGTCCGCGACCAGACCCGCCACGCGTGCGCCGTGGTTGGCGCCGGGGGCGGTCAGGACGTACGAGTCCTGCGCGCCCTTGCCGAGGCGGAACGGTTCGGCGCCCCAGGGGTCGTTCTGTCCGTAGACGAAGAGCATGTGGCGGGCGTTGTGCTTCACCCAGGTGTCCACGTCGCGCATGGCCCACGGCTGGAACCGGGTCGGGATGTCGCTCGGGACGAAGTTCCGCGGGGGCTGGTAGCCGTAGCGGATGTACTGCTTCTCGATGTGCGGGAAGCCGATCGTCGGCGCGCCGAGCTGGGTCGCCGCCTGGTAGTAGTACGGCGTGTACGGCTCCAGGCCCTGGTCCGTGTAGGAGGCGAAACCGCCGACCGTGTCGATGGACGCCCAGATCTGGTCGTCCGTCGCGTTCTTCGCGTCCGGCGGGATCAGCGTGTCGTCACCGCAGTTCTCCAGCTGGTTGTACTGCCAGAAGCCCCAGACGTAGTCCAGGACGACCGCCTCGTACGCCTTGTCCAGGCTGCCGATCGTGCCGAAGGTGTAGTTGTTCTCGGCGGCGTAGGCGGCGTACTTCTTCTCCAGCGGCTCCCGGCGCACCAGCGCCTCCCGCTGCACGGCGTTCAGCCGGTCGCGGCACTCCTTGGTGCCGACGCCCGCGAAGAAGCGGTCGTAGGCCGAGTCCTCGTCGTTCACCACGTCGTTGGGAGCGACGTAGGCGACGACGCCGTCCATGTCCTTCGGGTAGAAGCGCTCGTAGTACGTGGCGGTCATGCCGCCCTTGGAGCCGCCCGTGGAGATCCAGTTCCTGTCGTAGATCTTCTTCAGCGCCTTGAAGATGCGGTGCTGGTCGCTGGCCGCCTGCCAGATGTCCAGCTTGGTCCAGTCGGCCGGGGCGGGCCGGGACGGGGTGAAGAAGCGATACTCCATGGAGATCTGGTTGCCGTCCACGATCTGGGCCGGCTCGCGGCGGCTCGGCGTCGTGGAGACGTTGTAGCCGCTGGTGTAGAAGACCGTCGGCCGGCTGACGTCCTTGTGCAGCACGGTGATCCGCTGCTGGAACGTGCCCTTGGACGGGTTCCGGTGGTCGACCGGCTGGGTGTAGTTGAGGACGAAGAAGCGGTAGCCGGTGTAGGGCTTCTCCTCGATCAGGCTCATCCCCGGTATGGAGAGCAGTCGTTCCTTGATGTCGGTCGTGCCGGTGGCCTCCGGCTCGGCGGCGGTTGCCGCGCCCGCCGTGCTCAGCGTGCCTATGAGCACGGTGAACGCGAGCAGCCATCTGAGCGCCTTGCGCATGCACCCTCCCCTGTGAGACAGATGTGCGTGCGGAAGCTATCGGAGCAACTCCCTTACGCACCAGGGGAGATGAAGAATTAGCAGGTCAGCAGAGGATCCAGCCCTTGCTCACGGACCCCCGCCCGACCTTGCCCTTCACCCATACGCAGCGCTGCCCGGCATGCACCGTCACCGGCCCGGCCTGGTAGCGGTAGTGCCACTCGTCGACGACGGGGTTGGCGCGACGCGCCTGCACGCTGACCATCATCCACTGCTTGCGGCCCGGGTCCTTGGGCTTGGTGATGGCGCAGACGTAGCCGCCCTTCTTGTAGACGTACAGCGTGCCGGTGGAGAACGGGTACGTCCTGACCTTGCGCCCCTCGCATTTCGTCGGGGCGGCGGCGTGCGCCTGAGTCGGCGCCGCGACCGCGAGCAGTCCGGAGGCGGTCAACAACGCCAGACCGACCGCCAGTCGTCGGCGTATCGCACCACTGTCCACTGTGTCGTCCTCCCCGTACACCGGCATTGAGCGTACTGATGTACGGACGCACGACGTATGCCGGGTGGTTGCACGACCGTCACGGTCACACCCGCGCGGGACCTATCGGGCCGCCCCCACCGGCTCCTCCGGCTCGCTCTGCCCGAGGAAGGTCCGCCACAACTGCGCATACCGCCCGCCCCGCGCCACCAGCTCCTCGTGCGTGCCGTCCTCCGCGACCCGCCCGTGGGCACAACCTCCCTCGGTCACCCTCGCGCCGCCCGGCCCTGACGGGCCTCCCAGCCGCGCCGCGGTAGCGGCACATCGACACAGCGGGCGACTGGCCGGACTCCGTCCGGCACTCACCTGACCCGGCACTACGCCGCGGCGGCCTCGGCCTCGGCCTCCCCCACGAACGTCCGCCACAACTCCGCGTACCGCCCGCCCCGCGCCACCAGCTCCTCGTGCGTGCCGTCCTCCGCGACCCGCCCGTGGTCCATCACCACGACCCGGTCCGCGCGGGCGGCCGTGGTCAGGCGGTGGGCCACCACGAGGGTCGTACGGCGGCCGGCGAGGCGGTCTGTCGCCTGGTTGACCTGGGCCTCCGTGGCCAGGTCCAGGGCGGCCGTCGCCTCGTCGAGGAGCAGGACGTCGGGGTCGACCAGCTCGGCGCGGGCCAGGGCGATGAGCTGGCGTTGCCCGGCGGAGAGGTTGCGGCCGCGCTCGGCGACCTCGTGGAGGTAGCCGCCGTCGAGGGTGGCGATCATCTCGTGGGCGCCCACCGCGCGGGCCGCCGCCTCGACCTCGGCGTCGGTCGCCTCCGGCCGGCCGTAGGCGATGGCGTCGCGGACAGTGCCCTGGAAGAGGTACGCCTCCTGCGGGACCACGCCGAGCCGGTGGCGGTACGACGTGATGTCCAGCGAGCGCAGATCCGTGCCGTCGACGGTGACCCGGCCGCCGGTCGGGTCGTAGAACCGCGCCACCAGCTTGACGAGGGTCGACTTGCCCGCACCGGTCTCGCCGACGAACGCGACCGTCTGCCCGGCGGGGATGCGCAGGTCGATCCCGCCCAGCGCCTCCTCAGTTCCGTCGGTGGAGCCGTACGCGAAGTGCACGTCCTCGAAGGCGATCTCGCCCCGCAGCGACAGCACCTCCAGCGGCTCGGAGGCCGCCTTCGTCGACGTCGGCTCCTGGAGCAGCTCCTGGATGCGGCCGAGCGAGACCGTGGCCTGCTGGTAGCCGTCGAAGACCTGGGAGAGCTGCTGGACCGGGGCGAAGAACAGGTCGATGTAGAGCAGGTACGCCACCAGCGCGCCCGCCGTCAGCGTCGCGTCGTCGATCCGGCCCCCGCCGACGATCAGCACCGCGACCACGGCCACCGAGGAGAGGAACTGCACGAAGGGGAAGTAGACGGAGATCAGCCACTGCCCCCGGATGCGGGCCTTGCGGTAGCTGTCGCTGCGCTCCGCGAACCGCGCGCCGCCGTCCCGCTCGCGCCGGAAGGCCTGCACGATCCGCAGCCCGGACACCGACTCCTGCAGGTCCGCGTTGACCAGCGAGACCCGCTCACGGGCGAGTTCGTACGCCTTCACACTCGCCCGGCGGAAGTAGTACGTCGCCAAGATCAGCGGCGGCAGCGTCGCGAAGACGAGAAGCGCGAGCTGGAGGTCGATCACCAGCAGGGCGACCATGATGCCGAAGAAGGTGACGACCGAGACGAACGCGGTGACCAGGCCCGTCTGGAGGAAGGTCGACAGGGCGTCGACGTCCGTCGTCATCCGCGTCATGATCCGGCCGGTCAACTCCCGCTCGTAGTAGTCGAGTCCGAGCCGCTGGAGCTGGGCGAAGATCTTCAGGCGCAGTGAGTAGAGGACGCGTTCGCCGGTGCGCCCGGTCATCCGCGTCTCCCCGATCTGCGCCACCCACTGGGCCGTCACGGCGAGCAGGGCCAGCAGGGAGGCCGCCCAGACCGCGCCGAGCGCTGCCTGGGTGACGCCCGAGTCGATGCCGTGCCGGATCAGGACCGGCAGCAACAGGCCCATGCCGGCGTCCACGGCGACCAGGCCGAGGCTGATCAGCAGGGGGCGCCCGAAGCCGCGGAGCAGCCGCTTCAGGCCGTACGACTCCTCCGGCCGCACCGCACGCGCCTCGTCGATGTCGGGCCGGTCGGCCGCCGGGGGCAACGCCTCGACCTGGGCGAGGAGCTCCGGGGTGGCCGGTGACTCCACGAGGGCGAGGTCCTTGGGCTCGCGGTCGCCGGTCCACAGCCTCGGCGTCACCCCGCGCTCGGCGTCGAACTCGGCGTCCAGTTCGTCGCGTACGGAGGTGTCCTCCTGCGGGCAGGCCGGCTGGGCGTGGCCGGGTGAGACGCCGCCGAGTTCGTCGGGGTCGGTGAGGAGGCGGCGGTACAGGGCGGAGCGTTCCTGCAGCTCCTCATGGGTGCCGATGTCGGCGAGCCGGCCGGCGTCGAGGACGGCGATGCGGTCGGCGAGGTTCAGGGTGGAGCGCCGGTGGGCGATGAGGAGAGTGGTACGTCCCTCCATGACCTGCTTCAGCGCCTCGTGGATCTCGTGCTCGACGCGCGCGTCCACCGCCGAGGTCGCGTCGTCCAGGACGAGGAGGCGGGGGTCGGTGAGGATCGCGCGGGCGAGCGCGACGCGCTGGCGCTGGCCGCCGGAGAGGGTGAGGCCGTGCTCGCCGACCTTGGTGTCGTAGCCCTCGGGCAGCTCTGCGATGAAACGGTCCGCCTGGGCGGCGCGCGCGGCGGCCTCGATCTGCTCGTCGGTCGCGTCGGGACGGCCGTACGCGATGTTGCTCCGCACGGTGTCCGAGAAGAGGAACGAGTCTTCGGGCACCAGCCCGATCGCGGCCCGCAGCGAGTCGAAGGTCAGCTCGCGCACGTCGTGGCCGCCGACGAGGACGGCGCCGCGTGTGACGTCGTAGAAGCGCGGGAGGAGGAGGGAGACCGTGGACTTGCCGGAGCCGGAGGAGCCGACGACGGCGAGGGTCTCGCCGGGTTGGATCTCGAAGCTGAGCCCGTCGAGGACGGGGCCGGTGGCGTCGTCGTAGCCGAAGGCCACGTCGTCGAACTCGACGGTCGCGGGCGCGTCGGCGGGCAGGCTCTTGCCGCCCTCCTTGATCGACGGCTCGGTGTCGATCAGCTCCAGGACCCGCTCGGTGCCCGCACGGGCCTGCTGCCCGACCGTGAGCACCATGGCGAGCATCCGGACCGGTCCGACCAGCTGGGCGAGGTAGGTGGAGAAGGCTACGAACGTACCGAGGGTGATGTGCCCGCGCACGGCCAGCCAGCCGCCGAGCGCCAGCATGGCGACCTGCCCGAGGGCCGGGACGGCCTGCAGCGCCGGCGTGTACTTGGAATTGAACCGGATGGTCCGCAGCCGCCCGGCGAACAGCCGCCGGCTGACGTCCCTCAGCTTCCCGGTCTCCTGCTCCTCCTGCCCGAACCCCTTCACCACCCGTACGCCGCTGACGGCCCCGTCGACCACGCCCGCGACGGCCGCGGCCTGGGCCTGGGCGTACCAGGTGGAGGGGTGCAGCTTGGTACGGCTGCGCTTGGCGATCCACCACAGTCCCGGGGCGACCGCGAGGGCCACCAGCGTCAGCGGCACCGACAGCCAGGCCATGACGACCAGGGAGATCACGAAGAGCGCGAAGTTCCCGATGGTCATCGGGAGCATGAAGAGCAGGCCCTGGATCAGCTGGAGATCGCTGGTGGCGCGTCCGACGACCTGCCCGGTGGACAGCTCGTCCTGTCGCCGCCCGTCGAGCCGGGTGATCGTCCCGAACATCTCGGTCCGCAGGTCGTGCTGGACGTCGAGGGCGAGGCGGCCGCCGTAGTAGCGGCGTATGTAGGTGAGGACGTAGACGGCGAGGGCGGCCGCCACCAGCAGGCCCGCCCACAGGGCCATGCCCCGGCTGTGGTCGCCGATCACGTCGTCGATGATCACCTTGGTGATCAGCGGGACGATCGCCATCACGGCCATACCGGCGAGGGAGGAGCCGAGGGCGAGGATCACGTCCTTGCGGTAACGCCAGGCATAGCCCCACAGTCGCCGTGCCCAGCCCCTCGTCTCCCCCTGCTGCGCTGCCACGCGGGTGCCCTCCGTTCGTCCTGATCTACCGGAAGGCACCAACACGAACAGAAGCGGATTTCATCCCGCTGTAACAGTCGGCGATCGATCAGATACGGACACGCAGGAAGTAGAACCGAGTCGTCTGTACGGCGTTCTGGTTGTCGTCGCTGACCAGCAGCACCTTCAGGCGCCCCTTCGAGTACCCCGTGATCGCCATGCCCTCGATGTTGTCCAGGAGCGGATTCGGCTGGGGCTGCTTGGCCGTGGCGCCCAGGGACGGGCAGGCGGCGATGTCCGCGAGGAGGGTCTTCTTGATCAGGCGTACGTCGTCCTGCCCGGTCAGATTCTCGATACCGCTCGTGTCCGTGGCGCGGCGCGGGTCGGCCAGGTGGAGGCGGACCGTGTTGCCGACGCCGGCGGTGAAGCCGCGCTCCAGGACGAGGAGGCGGCCGTCGGGGGTCGCCTGGACCTCGGGGACGCCGAGGCCGGTGTCGGTGCGGTAGGCGTACTGTCGGCCCAGCTCGAATCGACCGTCCTCGGACCGCTGCCAGGTCTGGAAGCGGACGATGCCGGCGCTGTCGCCGCTGAGGGCGTACTCCATCGACGCGAGCAGGGTGCGGCCGCCGGGGAGCAGGGTCAGCCCCTCGAAGGTGCCGTTGGAGACGGCACGGCCGGCCGGGGCGACCTTGAGCGCGTCCGGTACGGGGAGCCGTTCGAGGATCCTGCCGTCACGGGAGTAGCGGCGTACGGAGGGCTCGGTCTCGGAGGAGATCAGCCGGGTGCCGTCCCGGTCGATGACGAGCCCCTCGGAGTCGAGGGCGGCGCCACTGTCGTCGGCGAGCGGGACGACGGCCTGCGGCGCGAGCGTCCTGCGGTCGAGGCCGAAGAGGGCGGAACGGTCGGAGACGGCCGCGAGCGAACCGTCGCGGTCCACCGCGAGCGCGGAGAAGTTGCCGACGAAGGTGCCGTCGTACGTCGTCTTGTCGAGCGCGTCGGAGAAGCGGTCGATGGAGACGGTGGGCGAACAGGCGTTGCTCTGCACGGCGTTGGCGGGCCCCGCGGCGGACAGACAGGTGGCCGCCGCCAGGGACGCGGCGGCGGTCGCGAGTACGGTTCTCAGGCGCATGGGCGTCACCGTAGGACGGCACGGTGACGGAGGGGAGACCGCCGTGTGAAGCGTCAGCTTGCCGCCAGGTCCCGGTGGATGACCTTGGCGACGCCCTGAATGGTCGCAATGCCGTAGTTCATGGTGCTGTTGCCATGAGTGAGAACCGTGATCATGTAGTCATGGCCGCCCCCCTTGAACGCACCCACGCTGTGCACCCGCCAGCCGTTGGTGGCACGCTGCAGCCAGCCGTTCTTGACGGCCACGGAGACACCGGACGGCACTCCGTACGGCGTACCCCAGCGCTGCGAGGAGATGACCTGCCCCATCAGCTTCAGGATGTACGCGCGGGAGTTGTCGCTGAGCACGGAGTTCTTGGCCGTGACGAGCTTGAGGAGCTTCTGCTCGTCGGTGACGGTGATCTGGGTCAGGCCCCAGTAGCCGTTCGCGCCGGGCTTGGTCTGGGTCATGCCGGCGGCGGCGAGGAACCCCTTGATCTTCGTCAGCCCGAGCTGCTTCCAGAGCGTGCTGGTCGCGGCGTTGTCCGACTTGGTGATCATGGCTTTGGCGAGGGACACCTCGCGGTCGGTGAGGTACCGGTTGGTCTTCTTCGCGTCCCACAGCAGCGTGGCCAGCACGGTGACCTTGACGACGCTGGCGGAGTCGTAGGCGGTGGAGGCGCGCAGACCGCAGGTGGTGTTCGTGGACCGGTCGTAGAGCCCGACCGCGATGGTGCCCTTGCGGTTGGCGAGCGCCGCGGTGATGTCCTTCTTCAGCTTGTCGGCGAGGCCGGCCTTGGCGGACGTACAGCTGACGGTGGGGGTGGCCGCGACGGCGGGAGCCGCGGCGGCGAGGGACGGTATGAACACGCCGGCACCGACACCCGCGGCGACGAGCGCTCTGGCACGCCTCGAAACGCCCCTTGACTTCGCGCCCTTCGACTTCTCGCCCGTTGGCTTCTCATGCGATGTCTGCGATGTCCCGTGAGTCATGCCCTGATGACTCACGAGACCGAAGGAAAGGTTGTACGTGTGTCAAAACCGGTACGCGCGATGACCGCTGACGACGTGCTGACGGTCCTGACCCTGCTGCACGAGGCGCGGGCACAGGTCTGGATCGGGGGCGGCTGGGGCATCGACGCCCTCATCGGCGAGCAGACCCGCAGCCACCGCGACCTGGACCTGATGCACCGCCGGGAGCAGGAGGACGCGGTGCTGGCGGCCCTGAACGCGGCGGGTTTCGTCGAGACCCTGGACCGGCGCCCCGTCCGCTTCGTACTCACGGCCCCGGACGGACGGGAGATCGACCTCCACCCCCTGCTCTTCACGGAGGACGGCTCCGCGGAGCAGACGTCATTCGAGCCGTCGCGCCCATTCATCTACCCCTCCTCGTGCTTCGTGACGGGCACCATCGGCGGTACGACGGTGCGTGCCTGTCCGCGGACCAGCAGGTCTATTTCCACCAGGGCTATGAGCCGACTGACCGCGATCGGCACGATATGGCCCAGCTGCGGCGCGTGTTCGGGATCGCCACGCATTTCTGATCACTGGCCGACGGAAGGGTCAGGGCTGCGACACGGGAGGGCGGGGGCGTCGTTGTACTCGGACTCCTCGCGGACGGGTACGGGTAGTCGCGCACCCCGGCTCTCCGCGATACGACGGACATCGGTCAGCGCCTCGCTCATCCTGGCGAGCAGGAAGCGGAGCTGTGCGTATGTCACCCGGCGGTCGTCGTCGAGCATGTCGGCCACGTGATCGAGGAGGTCGTCCGCCATTCCGAGCTGCACGCTCTCGACGGTGTCGGCGACGCGGGAGACATGGCCGGTGCCGTCACTGAGGAGGTAACAGGGCTTACCCTCCGACCCCGTCCAGGGCAGGAGGCGTGCGTCAGGCACGCCGCCCATGTCGCCGGTCACTTGATGCTCCCCACGACCATTGAGGGCCTGCCGCACGATCCGATGCCGATGCCGGGTACGGCGAGCGGGCTTGCCATCTGCGGGGGCCTGGGCCGGGAGCCGGCGTGGTGAACGGTCGGCCCGTTGAGGCAACGGCACGCATACCGCCGGGGGCGGGTGCGCAGGAGGTGAAGCAGCGGTTCGAAGAACCGGTGGGCGATGGGGTGCCACATATCGTCGACTCCGTTCTGTAGCGATCAACTCACAGACTGAGACGGATCGGGCTAGCCTCGCCAGAGGGTTGGGTGTGACAGAGCATTCGTCACAAGGGAGTTGGCGATGAGCAACACGTACGGCGACTGGCTCCGGCAGCAGCGCGAGGCGACGGGGCTGACGCAGGAGGAGCTGGCCGACCGGGCGTTCATGACTCGGTCGCACATCGCGCATATCGAGGCGGGGCGGCGGATGCCGTCGAAGGAGGATGCGCGGCGGCTGGACATGGCTCTGGGCACTGGTGACGTGCTGAGCACCTTTCTGCCGCACGACGACGTGGCAGTCGCTGACTACTTCGAGGCGGTACGTGCACTCGAACAACAGGCGGTGATGATCCGCGAGTTCGCCCTGGCGTACTTCCCGGGCATCCTCCAGACGAAAAGGTACGCGCGTGCGGTCCTGGGCGCGGCGTTCCCTCCGGTGAGTGAGGAGGAGTGTGACAGGCGCGTTGTCACACGCCTTGAGCGCGCGAAGATCCTCGAAGATCCGGTGACGCCCGTGGTGTGGGCGCTGCTGGACGAGGCGCTGCTACGGCGCCCCGTAGGCAGCCGGGACATCATGGCGGAGCAGATCATGCACGTCGCACGTCTCGCCGAGACTGGACGCATTCGCGCGCACGTGATGCCGTTTGGCGTGGGCTTTCATCCACTCATGGGCAGCATGCTCACTCTGATGTGGTTCGAGGACCAGCCGCCGCTGGCATACGGTGAGGGTGGGCATACGGCGAGGTTGCACGACTCCCCGTCCGTGGTCCGGAAGTGGCAGCATCGTTACGACCTCGCGCTGAGCGACGCGCTGTCGCAGAAGGATTCGCTGGCCCTGCTCAGGGCCATCGCTGAGGAGTACGGACACCATGACTGACCGATCCATACCGAACGCAGGCCTGCTGAGCGGTTGGCGTAAGTCGTCGCACAGCGATGACAACGCGGGCAGCTGCCTCGAAGTCCTCGACAACCACCCCTCCGGCGTCCCCGTCCGCGACTCCAAGGCCCCCTACGGTCCGGCGCTGCTGTTCTCCGCCGCCAATTGGTCGGCCTTCGTCACGGCCGTCAAGGAATCCCAACGCTGAGAAAGAACCGCTGCAAGTGCTCCACTTCCGGCCCAGGTGGAACAGGTCAGCCAGAAATTTCCTCAGGTGCCACTCCCCGCACCAGGCCATCGATCGCTTGCGGCCACGGACCGAATCGCGCTACCCAGTCGGCTACCAGGTACACCACTCCGTTCTCGTCCATGCCGAGGAAGAAGCGCCCTTGATCCAGCTCCCCGAGTGGGAATAGTTGGAGTCCCAGCTCTTCACCCCACTCGGAGAACCGGTCCTCCTCTCCCAGGCAGAGGAGTGGGTCCAGTTCAAACGGCTCGCGGGCGCAGTTAACACCGGGCCCCGAGACGTCGACACTGAGGCCACCGAACTCTCTGAGGAATTCTTGCACCGCCGGATGCGCCCGGATTCCTCTCTCCTCGAACGGAAGCGTCCATCGTGTGGGATCTACAGTTCGCTGCGGATCCCAGCCGGATGTCCGGAGAACGTCCACTACGTCCGACGAGAAATTTGCTTTCACACTCACCCTCCTGTGATGAAGTCAATGCCATAGTGCCGCACCAGCGCCTTACAACTGTCGCAGGGGCCGACCGGCATTCCATGCTTGGGGTGATCGACGCTACTGCGCACCGTGACGGCCGCTCCCATGGCGCCATTGGGGTCCCTCCCGTCGCTCAGCGCCTCAGAAATACCACGGGGTAGTCCGCATTGGCCGTGTCCGCGGCCTCGCTCTTCGACAGGGATGGCGTCCAGGATGCCCTGCACATCGGGATGAAGCTGTGGGGTATCACCTCGACGACTGGACGCCGTATAGATCTCCCCGTCCCTCAGCATGATTCCCTCGGACACGGCAGGTCGCAGTCTCCCCGGAGTCACCCCCGAAGCAGCATCCGCTTCCCGGCCCACAGCATCGCGCAAGGAGTCTTCACAGGGGGAGAGACCGAGTGGGTCGCTCCACTTGTGGGGATTGTCGACGTAGGTGGCGGGGTTGGGGGCCGGGGCCAGGCCGAGGGGATCAGGGGTGAGGTAGCGGGCGGTTTCGGGGTCGTAGTGGCGGAAGTAGTTGTAGTGGAGGCCGGTTTCCGGGTCGTGGTACTGGCCGGGGAAGCGGAGTGGGGTGTAGGCCGTGGCTGAGCGCTCCCAGGCGGTGGTGCCCCAGAGGGTGGTGCGGGTGCGCCAGGCGATCTCACCCTGTTCGTCGACGAGTTCAGTGGGGGTGCCGACGAGATCCGTGATGATGGCGTAGAAGCGCTCGTCGACTTCCTCATCGGTGAGGTGCTTGCGCTCTGTCTGGGCTAGGGGGCGCAGGCCGTCGTGGTCCCAGGTGAGCGTGAGCGCGAAGCCTCCTGTACCGGGGTTGTGAGCGATCTGCTCACAGAGGGTGGCGCCGTCCCAGGTGAACAGAGTTTCCTCAACTGCGCTTTCACCGTCTGCGGCGAGGCGTTGTTTGGCAGCGCGGCGGCCGAGGGGGTCGTACAGATACCGCCAGACGGTGCCATCGGGCGTGGTGACGTGGGTGAGACGGTCCTCGGCGTCCCAGGCATAGCGCCACGTCTGGCGTTTCCCGGAGAGTGTGGTCTTGTGGCGGGCGGTGGTACGCCCGACCTCGTCGTATTCGTAGCGAACGGATCCGGCGGTGCGGATGCGAGTGCCGGTGTATGTGCGCTCTCCGGTCGCCTCGCTGCCAGGTATGCCGGTGGACCAGTCGGCGTGGGTTTGGTTACCGGCCTCGTCGTAGGCGTACGACTCCGTCCACCCTGCCGCGTGAACGGCACTGACGCGGCCTGCTTGGTCAAGGTCGAAACGGCGGCCACCGCCCAGCGAGTCGTCGACGCCTATCAGGTTTCCGTCAGGGCGGTAGCTGTAGGCGCGATGCTGAAGTCGGCCCGCGGGGCCGCTGAGTTCCTGCTCGGTGGGCCGACCGAGGGGGTCAAAGGCACTGGTGAGGCGAATGACTTCACTGATACAGCGAGCGGTCTCGCGGCCTGCGAGATCACGGGTAAAGGTGAGTGTGCGGCCAGAGGTGGCCAGCGAAGTCCGGTTTCCCGCCGCGTCGTAGGTCCAGGTGCTGGTCGCGCCGGTTGGCGTGGTGCGGGAGATGCAGCGGCCGATGGCGTCGTAAGTGCGCCGCAGCATACGGCCGTTAACCGTCTCGGCGAGCACCCGTCCCATGTGATCGCGCTCGATCCCTAGCTGGGCATCCGGCCCTGTTGCGGATACGAGTCGGCCACTGGAGTCGTAGCCGAATATGGTCACCGCGCCAGCGGCGTCCTTGCGTACTACGCGGCCTAGCGCGTTTCGCTCAAAGCGGACGGTCTCGCTATTGGCTGCGGTGCGGGCGGCGAGTTGACCTGCGGCGTCGTGTTCGTAAGTCACCGACTGGCCGTCAAAGTCGGTTTCGGCCACGAGACGGCCGGCCGGGTCATAGTTGTAAATCCAATACAAGCCCTGCGGGTTGGCGACTCTCGTGAGACGCAATTGAGTATCGTACTCGAACTCAAGGCGCGCTCCGTCTGGGCCAGTGGAAGCGGAGAGCAGGTCAAAGTGGGTGTACTCGAAACGGGAGACAGCCCCCATTGCGTCCGTGTGACTGCTGCAGTTGCCCTCGCCGTCATACGTCCACGATTCCGTAGTTCCGTCGGGAGCGGTGCGCGTGGCCAGTTTCCCCTCGACAGTCCACTCCAGATACGTGGTGGCTCCGAGTGGATCGGTGGTGGTGACCGGGCGGCCGAGTCCGTCTCGGCTGTAACGGGTGATCGCACCGAGTGGATCAGTGATCTCCACAGGGAGGCCCGCGCTATCGCACCGAATCCGCACAGTCTCACCAAGTGCGTTAGTAATAGAGGCCAGATTCCCCGCCGCGTCATAGGCATATCGAGTCGTCGCACCGCAGGCATCGGTCGCGTCGGTGCAGTTTCCGAACTCATCAAATTTCTGTAGTAGTTGCACCCCATCAGCAGTGATGATCTCGACAGGAAGATTCAGTGCGTTGTAGGTGGCGCGAACCTCGGTTCCGTCGGCGTGCGTGAGACTGACGACGTTGCCGGAGATGTCGTAGGCATACCGAGTGGTGCGGCCCAGCGGGTCCGTGCGGGCTAGTAGCCGGTCACAGGCATCGAATTCGGAGCGGGTGGTGTGGCCGAGCGGGTCGGTCTCGGCGATGATCTGGCCACGGTCATTGAGATGGAACTCGGTGACCGCTCCTTCGGCGTTGGTCCAGTGCGTGACACGGCCCGTTGTGTCGTAGGCGAAGGTGCCGGACAGGTAGCCGTCCGGGCCGATGGTCTGGACGACGCGTCCGGCTGCGTCGTGGACGTAGCGGTAGGTGGAGTCGTTGCGGTCGGTCCAGGAGGTGATCCGGCCCTGGGCGTCGTAGTCGAACCGCAGGGGCTTTCCTGAGGAGTTGACGACTTCGGTGAGGTCGCCGGAGGCAGTGTCGTAGCCGTAGGCCATGACCTGCACGGTGCCGTCGGTGTCGGGGCCGGTGTGCAGGGACAGCCGGGTGACGCGGCCGAGGCTCCGGTCGGCGGTGAGGCGGAGGTCGTAGCCTCCGCTGTGGGTGATCGACAGGGGCAGGCCGGTGCCGTCGCGGTGGATGTCGATCTGGTTGCCGTTGCGGTCCTCGATCGTGGTCAGCCACAACTGCCAGCCTTCACCGCGCGGGCGCGTGAAGTATCGGGTCAGGCCGGTGCGGGGGTCGGTGGTGGCGAACTCCATTTCCTGCGCTCCGAGCTCACTGGTACGGCGCAAGGGTATTCGCGGGCCTTCCAGCGGAAGCACTTCCGGCTGCTGCGGGGTGGGCAGCTGGTCGTAGGCCAGCAACGTGCCGTCCTCGCGGGCCCAGACCGCCTTGTTGCGGATGTCGACCTCGATACGCTCATCCAGGGTCGAGGCCCAGGAACGGCCGAACCACGTACCGAAGCTGTAGTCCGACAGATGCGTGCGCCGGAGGACCAGCGGCAGCACGCCGGGAAGGGTGAGATCGGTCTGTTCCAGCAGCATCTGGCCGCTGGCAACGTCGATCGGGTCTTCCTTGCAGGTGCGGTTGTTCGGCTCCACGCTGTGGTGGCGGGGGTCGTTGAGCGCCTTGTTCAGCGGATCCGGCTTACCGCCGGCCGGGCCGCCGTTGCCGCCCGGGCCCTTCAACGGAGACGTCGGGCCGCCCTTCCCGTCCTGACCTCCCGTGATCCTGTTCAGGGCGTCCTCGGTGGCCGATTCGTTGCGCCTGTGGTTGTCCGAGGTGTCGCGCAGCGTCTTCGGGATGGTCTCGCCGGTGTGCTTGACGATCTTCTCGACGGCCTTCTTCATGCCCTTGGTCGCGCCGTCCACCACACTGTCGATGCCCTGGGTGAACGGATCCCTGCCACGGGTACGGTCGTTGGCGCCGTTCGCGCGGTCCAACGAGCCCGACAGCCGGGTCAGTGAGCCCTGGCTGATACGGCCCAGGTCGCCGGCGGCCTTGTCATACTCGGCGTGGTCGATGCGCATCCGACCACCGCCACCGCCACCACCGCTGCCGCTAGGGCCGTCCGCCGAGTTCAGCCTCATCCCCGGGCCGCCGTTGCCGTGTCCGGCCCCACCCCCACCCGAACCGTCGGCCGGGGAGATCGCGCCGGACGCCAGGTCCAGGACCGCGTCGGCGATCATGTTCTCCAGCTTGGCGGCCACCGGCTCGGTCACCATCGCGATCACCCGGTCGACGATCTCGTCGGCGGCCTCCTTGATGAGGCGGCGCACCACCTCCCGCATCGCCGTGATCTGCGCCGCACCGATCAGCGCCGACAGGCCGCCGGTGACGAAGGCAAGACCGATGGAAACGCCGGCCGACGCCGCCATCGCGCCGAGCTCGATCTCGGCCTTGACTTTCATCCCGTAGATCACGTCCGCGACGACGTCCATCGCGTCCGCGAACAGACGGGCCGCTTCCGGCAGTTGCTCCAGGTGCGAGGTCTTCACCTTGCCCCAGTGCTCCTGCAGCGCGTCCACCGCCCAGCCCTCACTGGACGACAGCAGACGGCTCACCGAGGCGTGGGCCTCACCCGCGTGGTCGTCGAAAGCGTCCGCGAGCTCGCGCATCGCGTCCGCCATCTCGCGGTAGTCGTCCTCGTCAACGTTCGGCCAGTTGATCCCGATGAAGTCCAGGATCTCGTCCAGCCAACCGGGCAGAACGTAGCCCATCCCCCGTCAACCTCCCCGTGAACGATGCCCGTGACGCGGGCTCCGTTGATCACTGCATGTGCGAATTCGACCGTAACTGATCGCACTGACAGTGGCCCAGGGGCTCCCGCTTGGTCTTCCTGGTGTGACGTGAATTCGACCCTCACGTCGGTCGACCTGGCCGAGCCTCTTCGCCTGAGCACCTCGGTTGCGGCCCCCTTTGCGCTCTCCTTTGAGAATCCACAGCAAACAGCCAGCTCCGCCACAGCCCCCACCCACCCCCACCCCACACGATGCCCGGGTGACATCAGCCACCGATCCCCACCCCCACACGACCGTGACCACCCCCGACGTGCCCCCACCGACCCCGGCCCCACCCGCCGCCGCACCACCGGACAAGGCACCCCGCTGGTCACTCCCCGCGCTGATCGCGATCCTGATCCTGGCGGCGGTGCTGTACTCCTGGAACCTGTCCGGGTCCAGTCTGAACAGCTTCTACAGCGCGGCCGTGCTGAGCGGTACGCAGAGCTGGAAGGCGTGGTTCTTCGGCTCGCTGGACGCGGGCAACTTCCTGACCGTCGACAAGCCGCCGTTCGCCCTGATGGTGATGGAGCTGTCGTGCCGGGTCTTCGGCTACGGCACCTGGCAGATGATGCTGCCGATGATCCTGGTCGCGCTGGCGACGATCTGGATCGTGCACGCGTCGGTGAAGCGGGTGTGGGGTCACGGTGCGGCGACGGTCGCCGCGCTGGTGCTGGCCCTGACGCCGATCACGGTCGCCATCAACCGTGACAACAACCCGGACACCCTGCTGGTGTTCCTCATGGCCGGAGGCGCCGCGCTCGCCCTGCGGGCCGTGCACAACGGCAAGTTGCTGCCGCTCGTCGGCTCCGCTGTGTGCTTCGGGCTCGCCTTCAACACCAAGATGCTTCAGGGCTACATCGCGCTGCCCGCCGTCTTCGCCGTCTATCTCTACGCCGCGAAGCCGACGCTCGTTAAGCGGATCGTCAATCTGCTCATCGCCGGTGTCGCCCTCGTCGTCTCCAGCTTCTGGTGGGCGGCGGCCGTCTCCCTCGTGCCCGCCGACGACCGCCCGTACATCGGCGGTTCGACGGACGGCACTGCCTGGGACCTGATCATGGGCTACAACGGCCTCGGCCGGATCCTCGGCGGCGAGGGCAACGGCGGAGGCGGCGGTGGCGGAGGCGGCGGCTTCTCCGGGACCGCCGGGATCGGCCGACTGTTCAACGACATCCTCGGCGGCCAGATCTCCTGGCTGATCCCCTTCGCGGCCATCGCGTGCGTCGGCGGCCTGGTGCTGTGCGGACGTGCCCCGCGCACCGACCTCACCCGCGCGGCGCTTCTGATGTGGGGCGGCTGGACCGCCCTGCACTACCTGACCTTCGCCATGGCCGAGGGCACGATGCACCCCTACTACACGACCGCGCTCGCCCCCGGCATCGCGGCCCTGTGCGGAGGCGGCGGCGTGATGCTGCTGCGCGCCTTCCGCGCCGACAGGCGGTGGGCCTGGGTGCTCCCGGCGGGACTGGCCGTCACGGCGGTCTGGGCGGTCGTACTGCTGCGTCGGGCCTCCGGCTGGAACGCCTGGCTGTGGCCCGCCATCGCCGTCGTCATGGCGCTGGCGATCGTGGGGCTGGTCGTGTTCCGGTCCGCGTCGGGGACACGGGTACGGCTGCTGGCGGCATCCGTGGTGGCGGCGGTCGTCGCGGCGGTGGCGGGTCCGGCGGCGTACGCCTGGTCGGTGCCGTCCGGGTCGGGCGGCGGCGGCATGGGCGGCGGTACGAATCCGACGGCCGGGCCCTCCACGGGGAGCGGCTTCGGCGGTGGCCCCGGTGGGGGCGGTGGCGGCGGCCGGGGTGGCTTCGGCGGCGGGCAGAACAACCAGGCCGGCGGCCCGGGCAGCCAGAACGGCCAGCAGGGCGGCGGCTTCCCCGGCGGCCAGCCGCAGGGCGGCCAGGACGGCGGCGGGGCAGGTGGGGCAGATGGGGCAGGTGAGGCGCAGATGCCCGGCGGCGGGAACGGCGGACTGCCCGGCGGGCAAAGCGGCCAGAACGGTCAGAACAGCCAGAACGGCCAGGCTCCCGGCGGCACCGGCGACATGGGCGGTACGGCCCCCGGCGGCATGGGCGGCGGTCCCGGCGGCGGCATGGGCGGCGGCGCGAGCAGCGAGCTGATCTCCTACCTCAAGAAGCACCAGGACGGCGCCACCTGGCTGCTGGCGGTGTCGAGTTCGCAGAGCGCCGCGCAGCTCATCCTCAGCAGCGGTGAGCCCGTGATCTCCATGTGGGGCTGGTCCGGCTCCGACAAGGCGATGACGCCGGCCAAGCTCAAGGAGCTGGTGAAGAAGGGCGAGTTGCACTACATCCAGCTCGGCGGCGGCATGGGCGGCGGCCCCGGCGGCGGCAGCAGCGTCAGCTCCGAGGTCACGGAGTGGGTGCAGAAGAACGGGACGGCGGTGAAGGAGAGCGACTACAGCTCGACGTCGGGCACGAGCACGGACTCCGGCTCCGGCTCCGGCTCCGGCTCCGGCTCCGGCTCCGGCTCCGGCTCCGGCTCCGGCTCCGGCTCCGGCTCAGACAACTCCTCCCAGAGCAACCAGTCCACCATCTACCGCCTGGACCCGTCGGACGTCAGCTGACCCGACCGGCTCCCCAGCTCCCCGGCCCCCCGACCCCACTCCACGGCCCCCGGCTCACCAGCCGGGGGCCGTTTCGGCGTCAACTATCGCACCCATGCCCCGATTTGCCGCTTCACGTCACCCAATGGACACGCGCAAGCCCTCGACATGTCCGCATGTCCATGCCACTCTCCCGATTGCCGCCTCCATTCAACCCGCGTAGATCCCCCCGTAGATTGGGAACCCCACATGCTGGCGACACACATACGCCGCAGCCGCTGGAAGTCAGTGGCGCTGACGACGGCCGCCGTCCTGGTCGGCCTCACCACCCCGGCGCTCACCGCCTCCCCGGCCGCCGCGACCACGACGGAGTACGACGACACGTACTACGCCGACGCGATCGGCAAGTCCGGCACGGCCCTGAAGGACTCGCTCCACACGATCATCAGCGACCAGACGACGATCTCCTACTCGGCCGTCTGGAACGCCCTGAAGGTCACCGACCAGGACCCGAACAACAGCAGCAACGTGAAGCTGCTCTACAGCGGCATCTCCCGCAGCAAGTCCCTCAACGGCGGCAGCACCGGCAACTGGAACCGCGAGCACGTGTGGGCCCAGTCCCACGGCGACTTCGGCACCTCCGCCGGCCCGGGCACCGACCTGCACCACCTGCGTCCCGAGGACGTCCAGGTCAACAGCATCCGCGGCAACAAGGACTTCGACAACGGCGGCAGCAGCTTCACCAACTCCGGTGGCAGCCTGACCGACTCCAACTCCTTCGAGCCGCGCGACGCCGTCAAGGGCGACGTGGCCCGCATGATCCTCTACATGGCCGTCCGCTACGAGGGCGACGACAGCTGGCCCGACCTGGAGCCCAACGACGCCGTCACCAACGGCAGCGTCCCGTACCACGGCCGCCTCTCGGTCCTGAAGCAGTGGAACGACGAGGACCCGCCGGACTCCTTCGAGGAGCGCCGCAACGAGGTCATCTACGACTCCTACCAGGGCAACCGCAACCCGTTCATCGACCACCCGGAGTGGGTCGAGTCGATCTGGTAGGCGACCGGACCCTGTTCAGTCGCCATGGACGCGAGTCGCCGCAGACGCGAGTCGCCGTAGACGCGCCAGGGGCCCGCGCTGCCCCTGGCGCGTTCGATCACCACCTGTACAGCCGAATGACCTGCACCGATCCGACGCCGTTGACCCGGCTATGAAGAAGATCAGCGCGCTCGCCGCGCTCACCATGGCAGCCCTCGTAATCGCCACCCCGGCCCACGCCGACGACGGCGACCGGGGCCGTATCAACATCGCCGGCTACTCCTCCGCCGGCCTCTGCAGGCAGGCACTCGCGCTCGTCCCGTGGGCCGTACCGGGGACCGGCCCCGCGGTGGACGACGCCTGCTACGACCGCGACCACGTCTACGACGCGCGCGACGGCCGCTGAGGCATCACGTCGTGAGGTGCGTCGGCGCGAACATCCGCAGCACCGCCGGGAGGACGACCACCGACGGGCCGGGGGTCTGAAGCGCCTTCGCCAGATCCGCCTCCAGCGTCTCCGGGGTCGTCCGGGCCCCGGGGACGCCGAAAGACTCGGCCAGCGCCACATAGTCCGGCCGCGCCAGCTCCGTGGCCGTGGCCTGGCCGAACGCGTCCGTCATGTACTCGCGCAGGATGCCGTAGCCGCCGTCGTCGACGATGAGCCAGGTGACGTTCAGGTCGTACTGGCGGGCCGTCGCGAGCTCGGCGATCGAGTACAGCGCGCCGCCGTCGCCGGACACCGCGAGCACCGGACGCGTCGGGTCCGCGACCGCCGCGCCCAGCGCCGCCGGGAAGCCGTAGCCGAGGCCGCCGGCGCCCTGGGCGGAGTGCAGGTGGTTGGGGCCCTTGGCGTCGAAGGCCGACCAGGCCCAGTACGCCAGGATGGTCATGTCCCAGAACGACGGGGAGTCGGCGGGAAGGGCCCGCCGGACCGACGCCAACACGTCCTGTTCCAGGGTGAGTTCCTGGCCGGCGATCCGCTCCGACACCTTCCCCAGCACCTCGCGCACCCGCTGCGGTGCCGCCACGTCCTCCCGCTCCGAGACCGTCTCCAGCAGCGCCTGCAACGCCAGCCGCGCGTCCGCGTGGATGCCGAGGGCCGGGTGGTTGGACTCCAGCTTGCCGAGGTCGGCCTCGATCTGGATGACCCGGCCCCGGGGCTTGAACGTGTGGTAGTTGGAGGACAGTTCGCCCAGGCCCGAGCCGACCACCAGGAGTACGTCCGCGTCCTCCAGGAAGTCCGTCGTGTGCCGGTCCTCGATCCAGGACTGGAGGGACAGCGGGTGCTTCCACGGGAACGCGCCCTTGCCGCCGGGGGTCGTGACCACCGGAGCCTTCAGCGTCTCGGCGAGCCGGCGAAGCTTGCCGGACGCGTCCGCCCGTACCACTCCCCCGCCCGCGATGATCGCCGGACGGGCGGCGTGCGACAGCAAGTGGGCCGCCACCGCCGTCAGTTCGGGGCGCGGCGGCAGCTCCTCCGGGAACGCGTCGCCGCCCGTCACCACCGGAATCGACGTCTCGGCGAGCAGCACGTCCTGCGGGATCTCCACCCACACCGGGCCGTGCGGGGCGGACAGGGCCGACTTCCAGGCCGCCTCGATGGCGGAGGGTATCTGGGACTGGGTGCGGACCGTGTGGACCGACTTCACCACGCCCCGGAACGACGCCGCCTGGTCGGGGAGTTCGTGGAGGTATCCGTGCCTGCCACCGCCCAGCCCGGCCGTCGGAATCTGGCTGCTGATCGCCAGCACCGGCGCCGAAGCCGCGGCCGCCTCCTGGAGCGCGGCCAGCGAGGTCAGCGCGCCGGGACCCGTCGACAGCAGCAGAGGCGCCGCCTCACCCGTCATCCGGCCGTACGCGTCCGCCGCGAACCCGGCGTTGTTCTCCACGCGCAGGCCGATGTAGCGCAGATCGCTGCGGCGCAGGGCGTCGAACATGCCCAGCGCGTGCTGGCCGGGCAGCCCGAAGACCGTCGTCGCGCCGAGCCCGGCCAGCGTCTCCACGACCAGGTCCCCGCCGTTGCGGCCGGCGGGAGGATTCAGAGCGGCGGCGATCTGCGCCTCCGTCGGGCGGAGTACCAGGTCGTGGTCGTGAGTCACTTCGCTTCCGATTCCTTCAGGTCCGTCCGGGCCGCCGCGATCTGGCGGGACATGATCGTGGTCAGTTCGTACGCCGTGTGGGACGCGGCCACCGACGTGATCTCGGCGTGATCGTACGCGGGCGCCACCTCGACGACGTCCGCGGAGACCAGGTTGCAGGACGCCAGGCCCCGCAGGATCTCCAGCAGCTCGCGCGAGGTCATGCCGCCCGCCTCGGGGGTGCCGGTGCCGGGGGCGTGCGCCGGGTCGAGGCAGTCGATGTCGATGGAGATGTAGAGCGGGCGGTCGCCGATGCGCTGGCGCAGCTGGTCGGCGACCTCGTCGGCACCCCGGCGGTAGACGTCGGACGACGTGACGATGCCGAAGCCCATCTTCTCGTCGTCGGTCAGGTCCTGCTTGCCGTACAGCGGACCGCGGATGCCGACGTGGGAGAGCGCCTCGGTGTCGAGGATGCCCTCCTCGACCGCGCGCCGGAAGGGCGTGCCGTGGGTGTACTCCGCGCCGAAGTACGTGTCCCAGGTGTCGAGGTGGGCGTCGAAGTGGAGCAGGGCGACCGGGCCGTGCTTCTTGGCGACCGAGCGCAGCAGCGGGAGCGCGATCGTGTGGTCGCCGCCGAGGGTCATCAGGCGGGCGCCGGTGCCGAGCAGCTCGTCGGCCGCTGCCTCGACCGTCTCCACGGCCTCGTTGATGTTGAAGGGGTTCACCGCGATGTCGCCGCCGTCCGCGACCTGCGCGAGGGCGAACGGGGAGGCGTCCTGCGCCGGGTTGTACGGGCGCAGCAGCCGGGACGCCTCGCGGATGGCGTTGCCGCCGAAGCGGGCGCCCGGCCGGTACGAGACGCCCGAGTCGAACGGCACGCCGACCACGGCGACGTCGGCGCGGCCGACCTCGTCGAGGCGGGGCAGCCGGGCGAAGGTCGCGGGTCCGGCGTACCGCGGGATGCGGGAGGAGTCGACGGGGCCGCGGGGCGTCTCGTTGCTGCTCATGGGGAAATGCCTTCTTTCCTACGCTTCATCGCGTATGAGGGTTATCTTCCTACGACTCTACTGGCGAGCCGGCACCGGTTCGGACACGAGTTCGGGGTTCCGCCCGGCGAGGCGCTCACGCCAGGCGGCGAGTACGGCCGCGTCGGTCGGCCGTGTCAGCAAGGACACGGCGATGTAGGCGGCGAGGGAGAGGAGCAGGCCGTAGTAGACGGGCTCGTTGGCGAGGATGCCGTGGGTGGCCATCAGGACGATCACCGCGACGCCGCCGACGGTGACCGAGGCGAGCGCGCCCTGCACGGTCCCGCGCCGCCACAGCAGCCCGCCCAGGATCGGCACGAGCAGTCCGCCGACGAGCAGGTTGTAGGCGACGGTCAGCGCCTCGACGACGTTGTTGAGCGTGATGGCCGTGGCGATGACGGCGATGCCCATGAGGAGGATGAAGGCGCGATTGCCCTTCACCTCGTCGTGCGGGTCGTGCGAGTCGAGCGCGTCCGCAGTGCCGGGGGTGTCAGGGGCATCCGGGGCCCCGTGCGACTTGCGCACGTCGTTGGTGGCCTCGGTGCGGCGGACCGCGCCCCGCAGCCGCGACCAGATGTCGTTGTTCGCGACGGTCGCGCAGGCGATGAGCGCGCCGGAGGACGTGGACATCACGGCGGCGAGAGCGGCGGCCAGCACCAACCCTCGTACGCCGACCGGGAGTTCGTCCTTGACGATGGTCGCGAAGGCGTCGTCCGGGCTGCCGAGCTTGGGGTAGAGCACCTTGGCGGCCGTGCCGATGACGGCGCCGGCGAGGGCGTAGGCGAGACAGTAGGTGCCGGCGACGGTGCCGCCCCACTTGGCGGTCCTGTCGCTGCGGGCGGTGAAGACGCGCTGCCAGATGTCCTGCCCGATGAGCATGCCGAAGGTGTAGATCAGGACGTAGGTGAAGATCGTCTCGCCGCCGATGCCCAGCGGGTCGAAGTACTCGGTCGGCAGCTGCGCCTTCATCTCGCTGAACCCGCCCGCCTTGACGACGGCGATGGGGAGCAGGAGCAGCAGCACACCGATCGTCTTCACCACGAACTGGACCATGTCCGTCAGGGTGATCGACCACATGCCGCCGAGCGTCGAGTAGGCGACGACGATCGAGCCGCCGAGGATGATCGCGACGCTGCGGTTCATGTCGAAGAGGACGTCGAAGATCGTGGCGTACGCGATGGTCGACGTGACCGCGAGCATGAGCGTGTACGCCCACATGACGACACCGGAGATGACGCCGGCCCGGCCGCCGTAGCGCAGGTCGAGCATCTCGGAGACGGTGTAGACCTTCAGGCGGGCGATGCGGGCGGAGAAGAAGACCGAGAGGGCGAGCAGCCCGAGACCGATGGTGAACACCATCCAGGCACCGGAGAGTCCGTACTGGTAGCCGAGCCCGACGCCTCCGATGGTGGACGCGCCGCCGAGGACGATCGCCGCCATGGTGCCGGAGTACATGGTCGGCCCGAGCCGGCGGCCGGCGACCAGGAACTCGCTCTTGGACTTGGCGCGGCGCATGCCCCACCAGCCCATGGCCAGCATGCCGGCCAGATAGACGACGATGACTGTGTAGTCGACGGCCATGTGGGGCCTCCTTTGCGCGCATTCCGGTGGCGTGTCGTGCAGGTGGGGGGTGGGGACGTTCGGGATTCGGCAGCGGCTCGCGGGGACATCCGCCCGTACCCGCGGCTGCCGGTCTGGAACGACAGTAGGTGGCCGGAAAGCGACTGCGAAGTGTACGTTTCATCCATCCGAGGTTGCACGAGTGTAGGAAACGTCCCATGCCGGAACCCGCCGTTCCCCCCACCCCACCGGTGCCCCTCTCGGCGCTCCTGGCCCGCGAGGACCTGGCCCTGCGCCAGATCGCCGGCCCGACGGACGCGGACACGGTGATCCACTGGGCGCACACCTCGGAGATGGCCGACCCGTATCCGTATCTGCTGGGCGGGGAACTGCTGCTGACGGCGGGCGTGCACATCCCGGAGGCGGCGGGATCGGGCACGTACTTCGACGACTACGTGGCGAGGATCGTCGCGGCGGGCGGCGCGGCACTCGGCTTCGGGCTCGCTCCCGTCCACGACTCGGTGCCGCGCGCCCTGGTGGCGGCGTGCGAGGCGTACGAGCTCCCGCTCCTGGAGGTTCCTCCGCAGACCACCTTCTCCGGCGTGGCCCGCGCGGTCTGGCAACTGATGGCCCGGGCCCGCCTCGCCGAACTGCGCCGCGTGACGGAGGCCCAGCAGAGCCTGGCGGCAGCCGCCTCCCGCCCGGATCCGGTACGGGCGGTGCTGCGCCAGCTGGCGCAGCGGGTCGGCGGGTGGGCGGTGCTGTACGGGCCGGAGGGGGCGGAGGTCGCGTCGGCGGGGAGGGTGCCGAAAGGGGCGGGGAGCGGGGTAGTGGGGCGGGCGCCGGAAGGCGCGGCGAGCGGGCCGGCAGGACAGGCGCCAGAAGGCGCGGCGAGCGGAACAGCAGGACAGGCACCGCAGAAGACGGCGGGCAGGGCAACGGAACGGGCGCCGGAGAAGACGGTGAGCGGGGCGCTCGCCGGGCTCGCGGAGGTCGTACGTCCCTCGGGCCCGGGGACACCCACCTCCGCCGCCGACACCGCCTCCGGGGTCCACCTCGCCGCCTATGCCCTCGGCGCCGGACAGGGCTTCGTCCTCGGGGTCGCCGCACCGCAGCGCGATCCCGGCGATCACACCATCGCCTCGGTCGCCGCCGTGCTCCTCTCCCTCCTCACCGGCGAGCACCAGAGCGGCTCGGGAGCGGCCCGTTCCTCGGCGCTGGTACGGCTGCTGCTGGGCGCCGAGCCGCAGGCGGTGGCCCCGCTCCTGGGCGCGGGCGACTGGCTCGTGGTCCACGCCCGCCCCGACAGCCCGCCCTGCGACCCGGTGGCCGCCTCGGCGCTGGGCGCGGCGCTCGGCTCCCCGCTGGTCGACCTGGCGCGGGACGTCGTACGCGTCCTCGTCCCGGCGGACCGCGAACCGTCCCCGCAGTCCGGCTGGACCCTGGGCGTCAGCGCCCCCGCGTCCGCACCGGACTGGCCGGCGGCCGACGCCCAGGCGGCTCGGGCGCTGTCCCGGGCGAGGGCCACCCGCACGCCCCTGTTCCGGCACGGCACCCACCGCCCCGCCCTCACCGACCTGCTCTCCCCCGACGAGGCCGAGGCCCACGCCCGCACGCTCCTCGCGCCCCTGACGACCCCGCTCGGCGAGACCCTGCGCACCTGGCTCTCCCTGCACGGCAGTTGGGACCGCACGGCGGTGGCCCTGTCCGTCCACCGCAACACCGTCCGCCAGCGGATCGCCCGGTGCGCGGCGCTCCTCGGCACGGACCTGGACGATCCGGACGTACGGATGGAGCTGTGGTTCGCCCTGCGGCACATCGAGCGGTGACGTGCCACGGCGAACGGCCGCGCCCCATCCCACGAGGGCGCGCCACATCCCGCGATGATCTGCACAGTGACGCGCGTCGCACGCGCCCCGGAGGCAGCCGTTCCCGCAGTTGTCTGCCTCACAATGGGAGCCATGCCGATACCCGGGACACCCAGCCGCGCCGAGCTCGTCGACCACCTCGTCAGAACCCGCATCGCGGGCGATGTCGCGACGCCCCGCGAGAACAACCTCTCCCACTACCGCCAGCTGGCGAACGGCAACCGCCACTACTGGCTCGGCCTGGAGCTCGGCGACCGCTGGACCGACGAGCAGGACGTGCTGGCGGTGATGGCCGAACGCGTCGGCGTGAACGACGACGCGGAGCACCGCCACGGGCAGGACACCATCGACCCCGAGCTGACGGTGGCCGCGCTGGAGCGCATGGCAGCCCGGCTGCGCAAGGCGGCGGACGGTCAGCAGCGGGTGCTGTTCGCGACCGGCCACCCGGGCGGCCTGCTGGACGTCCACCGCGCGACGGCTGACGCACTGCGCGCCGCGGGCTGCGAGATCGTCGTCATCCCGGAGGGCCTGCAGACCGACGAGGGTTACGTCATGCAGTTCGCTGACGTCGCGGTCCTGGAGCACGGCGCCACGCTCTGGCACACCCACTCCGGCGACCCGATGAAGGCCATCCTCACGGGACTTGAGCGCGAGGGCCGTCCGCTGCCGGACCTCGTCGTGGCCGACCACGGCTGGGCGGGGTACGCCGGCCAGCACGGCGTCGACTCCGTCGGGTACGCGGACTGCAACGACCCGGCGCTCTTCCTCGCGGAGTCGGAAGGGACGGTGCAGGTGGTGGTGCCGTTGGACGACCATGTGGTCAGCCCGCGCTTCTACGACCCGATGACGGCGTATCTGCTGGCGGAGGCGGGGCTGGCGTAGCGGGCGGCCGCGTGTGCGGAACCCCACAGCCGGTGGAGCGGCCTTCCTCATACGGTCTTTAGGTCAAGACTTCGTAAAGTGGAAGGCATGATCATTGCTGCCGCGGCGGCGGACGCACCTGTCGGCGGAGTCGCCGGGTGGGCCGCCGACCTGATGGAGACGCTGGGCGGGCCCGGCGCCGGACTGGCCATCGCGCTGGAGAACCTCTTCCCGCCGCTGCCGAGCGAGGTGATCCTGCCGCTGGCGGGGTTCACGGCGAGCCAGGGGCGGATGGACGTCTTCGCGGCCGTCGCCTGGACGACGGCGGGTTCGGTGGCGGGCGCGCTGGTCCTGTACCTGCTCGGCGCTCTCCTCGGCCGGGACCGGCTGATCGCGGTGGCCTCCCGGCTGCCGCTGGTGAAGGTCGCGGACGTGGAGCGGACCGAGGCGTGGTTCCTCCGGCACGGCACGAAGGCCGTGTTCTTCGGCCGCTTCATACCGATCTTCCGCAGCCTGATCTCGATACCGGCCGGCGTCGAACGCATGCGGCTCCCGGTGTTCCTCGCCCTCACCGCGGCGGGCAGCCTCATCTGGAACACCGCGTTCATCGCGGGCGGCTACGCCCTCGGCGCGCGCTGGCACGAGGTCACCGACCTGGTGAGCCTCTACTCCAAGGCGATCCTGGTCGTCGTGGCCGTGGCGGTCGTCGCGTTCCTGGCGATACGCCTGCTGCGGTCGGGGCGTGGACAGCGCAGACGCTCGGGCGCGGCAGCGGAGTGAGCCGTCACCGCGGGATCCGGACGACGCCCTCCTGGATCACGGACACCGCGAGCCGCCCGTCCTGCGTGTAGATCCGCGCCTGCCCGAGCCCACGCCCGCCGTGCGCCGACGGCGACTCCTGGTCGTACAGCAGCCACTCGTCCGCGCGGAACGGGCGGTGGAACCACATCGCGTGGTCCAGCGAGGCTCCGACCACGTCACCGACGGCCCAGCCGCCCCGCCCGTGGGCGAGCAGGACCGAGTCCAGCAGGGTCATGTCGGAGACGTACGTGGCGAGTACGACGTGCAGGAGCGGTTCGTCATCAGAGCCGCCCAGCTTGCCGTTGGTGCGGAACCAGACCTGGGAGTGCGGTTCGCGGGGCTCGCCGAACTGGCCGTAGGGCGGCTCGTCGACGTAGCGCAGGTCGACCGCCTGGCGGGCCTCCAGGAACCGCTCGACGACGTCCGGGGCGAGATGGTCGTAACCACGCAGCCGCTCCTCGCTGGTGGGCAGCGTCGCCGGGTCGGGAGCGGGCGGCATGGGGGCCTGGTGGTCCATGCCCTCTTCGTACGTCTGGAAGGACGCCGACAGCGCGAAGATCGGCTTGCCGTGCTGGATCGCGACCACCCGGCGGGTGGTGAAGGAGCGTCCGTCGCGCATGCGGTCGACGTTGTAGACGATGGGCGCGCCCGGGTCCCCCATGCGCAGGAAGTACGCGTGGAGGGAGTGGGCGGGCCGGTCCGCGGGGACCGTGCGGCCGGCGGCGACGAGCGCCTGGGCCGCGACCTGCCCGCCGAAGACGCGCGGGACGACGGCGGAGCGGGACTGGCCGCGGAAGATGTTCTCCTCGATCTGCTCCAGGTCGAGCAGATCGAGGAGACCCTGTAGTGCCTGGTTCATGGCACCTTTTCTACTGGCAGGAAATTGCAGGAGTCCTACGGACCGCCTACAGGCCCATGTCCTTCGCGATGATCGACTTCATGATCTCGCTGGTGCCGCCGTAGATGCGGTTGACGCGGTTGTCCGCGTACAGGCGGGCGATCGGGTACTCGTTCATGAAGCCGTAGCCGCCGTGCAGCTGCAGGCAGCGGTCGATCACGCGGTGCGCGACCTCGGTGCAGAAGAGCTTCGCGGAGGCGGCCTCGGCCGGGGTCAGCTCGCCCGCGTCCAGGGCCTCCAGGGCGCGGTCGGCGACGGCCTCGGCGGCGTCGACCTCGGCCTGGCAGGCGGCCAGCTCGAACTTGGTGTTCTGGAAGTGGGCGACCGGCTTGCCGAAGACGGTGCGCTCCTGGACGTACTGCTTGGCGAACCGGACGGCGGCCTTGGCCTGCGCGTAGGCGCCGAAGGCGATGCCCCAGCGCTCGGAGGCCAGGTTGTGACCCAGGTAGTAGAAGCCCTTGTTCTCCTCGCCGAGGAGGTCCTCGACCGGGACCTTCACGTCGACGAACGCCAGCTCGGCGGTGTCGGACGTCTTCAGGCCGAGCTTGTCGAGCTTGCGGCCGACGGAGTAGCCCTCGGACTTGGCGTCCACGGCGAACAGGGAGATGCCGTGGCGGCGGTCCTCGGCGCTGGGCGCGTCGGTGCGGGCGCAGACGATCACGCGGTCGGCGAGCACGCCGCCGGTGATGAAGGTCTTGGCGCCGTTGAGGACGTAGTGCGTGCCGTCCTCGGAGAGCTTGGCGGTGGTCTTCATGCCCGCGAGGTCGGAGCCGGTGCCCGGCTCGGTCATCGCCAGCGCCCACATCTCCTCACCGGAGACGAACTTCGGCAGGAAGCGCTTCTTCTGCTCGTCGGTGGCGAGCATCTTGATGTACGGCAGGCCGAGCAGCACGTGCACGCCGGAGCCACCGAACTGGACGCCCGCGCGCGCGGTCTCCTCGTACAGCACGGCCTCGAACTTGTACGAGTCGATGCCGGCGCCGCCGTACTCCTCGTCGACGCGGATGCCGAAGACGCCGAGCTCGGCGAGCTTGTAGTAGAAGTCGCGCGGCGCCTGGCCGGCCGCGAACCACTCGTCGTAGACCGGGACCACCTCGGCCTCGATGAAGGCGCGGATGGTCTCCCGGAACGCCTCGTGATCCTCGTTGAACACCGTACGGCGCACGCCGCCCACCTCCACCGGTACATGTCTAAGCGCTTGCTCACTCAACCGTACCGGCGAGTACGAACGGCCGTCCAGAGGCCTCCCCCCGTAACGCTCGTCACTCTCACCGCACCGTTGGCGGATTTCGCCCACGCCGCCCCTGCCCGTCCCGTCCCTGGGGGCTGCCGCCCCCAGACCCCCGCTTCGGCCCAAAGGGCCTCGTCCTCAAACGCCGGACAGGCTGAAATGCCCGGACCGGCGAAATCCAGCGCCGCCCGCCCGTCCTCAGCCCGCCGCAGGCGATGCCGCCCCGAACGCCCCCCGCGCCATCCGATGCAGCAACTCCGCAGTGACCCCCCGCCCCGGCAGCACCCCCGGCCGCCCCAGATGCGGCGTCGAGTTCAGGAGCCCGAACACCGAGTGCACCGCCGAGCGGGCCGTCGGCTCCGTGAGCTCCGGGTACACCTTGCGCACCACCTCCACCCACAGCTCCACGTACTGCCGCTGGAGCTGGCGCACGAGCTTGCGGTCACTGTCGCGCAGGCGGTCCAGCTCGCGGTCGTGCAGGGTGATGAGGGGGCGGTCGTCGAGGGCGAAGTCGATGTGGCCCTCGATGAGGGAGTCGAGGACCGCCTCGGCCGGCACCCCGTCGGCCTCCGCGAGGCGCCGCTTCGCGCCCGTCAGGAGCTGACCGCTGATGCCGACAAGGAGCTCCGCGAGCATCGCGTCCTTGCCGGCGAAGTGCCGGTAGAGACCGGGGCCGCTGATGCCCACGGCGGCGCCTATCTCGTCGACACCGACGCCGTGGAAACCACGCTCGGCGAAGAGGCGCGCGGCCTCCTTGAGGATCTGCTCGCGGCGGGTGGGGGCGTCGGTTCTGGTGGCCATGGAAGCAATTCTAGACAGGGAGGTTAGCGGTCGTTAACCTGATGGAAATGCGTTAACGCTCATTAACTGGTCGACCACTGGTGAGGGGACCGCAGGATGCACGAGGCACCGGAGCTTCACAGCGCGGCAGATCCCGCGTCGGAAGCCTGGCGGGCCAACGAGGAGGCCCACCGGGCACTCGGGGAGGAGCTGCGCGCCAAGCTGGCGGCGGCGCGGCTCGGCGGCGGTGAGAAGGCACGCGCCCGGCACACCGCGCGCGGCAAGCTGCTGCCGCGCGACCGCGTCGACACCCTCCTCGACCCCGGCTCCCCCTTCCTGGAGCTCGCACCCCTGGCCGCCGACGGCATGTACGACGGCCAGGCCCCGGCCGCCGGCGTCATCGCCGGGATCGGGCGGGTCAGCGGGCGCGAGTGCGTGATCGTCGCGAACGACGCCACGGTCAAGGGCGGGACGTACTACCCGATGACCGTGAAGAAGCACCTGCGCGCGCAGGAGGTGGCCCTGGAGAACCGGCTGCCGTGTCTGTATCTGGTCGACTCCGGCGGGGCCTTCCTGCCCATGCAGGACGAGGTGTTCCCGGACCGGGAGCACTTCGGGCGGATCTTCTACAACCAGGCCCGGATGTCGGGCGCCGGTATCCCGCAGATCGCGGCCGTGCTCGGCTCGTGCACGGCGGGCGGCGCCTACGTCCCGGCCATGAGCGACGAGGCCGTCATCGTCCGGAACCAGGGCACGATCTTCCTCGGCGGCCCCCCGCTGGTGAAGGCGGCCACCGGTGAGGTCGTCACCGCCGAGGAGCTGGGCGGCGGCGAGGTGCACTCCAGGATCTCCGGCGTCACCGACCACCTCGCCGAGGACGACGCCCACGCCCTGCGGATCGTGCGGAACATCGTCGCCACGCTCCCCGCGCGCGGGGCCCTGCCCTGGTCCGTGGAGCCCTCGGTCGACCCGAAGGTGGACCCGTACGGGCTGTACGGCGCCGTACCGGTCGACTCCCGCACCCCTTATGACGTACGCGAGATCATCGCGCGCGTGGTCGACGGCTCCCGGTTCGCCGAGTTCAAGGCGGAGTTCGGGCAGACCCTGGTCACCGGCTTCGCCCGGATCCACGGCCACCCGGTCGGGATCGTCGCCAACAACGGCACCCTCTTCTCCGAGTCCGCCCAGAAGGGCGCCCACTTCATCGAGCTGTGCGACCAGCGCGGCATCCCGCTGGTCTTCCTGCAGAACATCTCCGGGTTCATGGTCGGCAGGGACTACGAGGCGGGCGGCATCGCCAAGCACGGCGCCAAGATGGTCACGGCGGTGGCCTGCACGCGCGTGCCGAAGCTGACGGTCGTGGTCGGCGGGTCGTACGGCGCGGGCAACTACTCGATGTGCGGCCGGGCCTACTCCCCCCGTTTCCTGTGGATGTGGCCCGGCGCCAAGATCTCCGTCATGGGCGGCGAGCAGGCCGCCTCGGTCCTCGCGACGGTCAAGCGGGACCAGTTGGAGGGACGCGGGGAGAGCTGGCCCGCGGCGGAGGAAGAGGCCTTCAAGGACCCGATCCGTGCGCAGTACGAGCGCCAGGGGAATGCCTACTACGCGACGGCCCGCCTGTGGGACGACGGGGTCATCGACCCCCTGGAGACCCGTCAGGTGCTGGGGCTGGCTCTGACCGCTTGTGCGAACGCGCCCCTGGGTGACCCCCAGTTCGGCGTCTTCCGGATGTGAAGGACACAACAACGATGTTCGACACGGTACTTGTGGCCAACCGGGGCGAGATCGCCGTCCGCGTCATCCGGACGCTGCGCGCGATGGGTGTGCGCTCGGTGGCCGTCTTCTCCGACGCGGACGCCGACGCACGGCACGTCCGGGAGGCCGACACGGCGGTACGGATCGGTCCCGCCCCGGCGTCCGAGAGCTATCTGTCCGTGGAGCGGCTCCTGGACGCCGCCGCCCGCACCGGCGCCGAGGCGGTCCACCCCGGGTACGGCTTCCTCGCCGAGAACGCCGGCTTCGCGCGCGCGTGCGCCGACGACGGGCTCGTCTTCATCGGGCCGCCCGCGGGCGCCATCTCCCTGATGGGCGACAAGATCCGCGCCAAGGAGACGGTGCGGGCCGCCGGGGTGCCCGTCGTCCCTGGCTCCAGTGGCAGCGGGCTCACCGACGGCCAACTCGCCGACGCCGCCCGCGAGATCGGCATGCCCGTACTGCTCAAGCCCTCCGCCGGCGGTGGCGGCAAGGGCATGCGGCTGGTGCGGGACGAGGCACATCTGACGGACGAGATCGCCGCCGCCCGCCGCGAGGCCCGCGCCTCCTTCGGCGACGACACGCTCCTCGTCGAGCGGTGGGTCGACCGGCCCCGGCACATCGAGATCCAGGTCCTGGCGGACGGCCACGGCAACGTGGTGCACCTCGGGGAGCGCGAGTGCTCCCTCCAGCGCCGGCACCAGAAGATCATCGAGGAGGCGCCCAGCGTGCTCCTCGACGAGGCCACGCGTGCGGCGATGGGCGAGGCGGCCGTGCAGGCGGCCCGCTCCTGCGGCTACCGGGGCGCGGGCACGGTGGAGTTCATCGTGCCCGGCGGCGACCCCTCCTCCTACTACTTCATGGAGATGAACACCCGCCTCCAGGTGGAGCACCCCGTCACCGAACTCATCACCGGACTCGACCTGGTGGAGTGGCAGCTGCGGGTGGCGGCGGGCGAGCGGCTGGCCTTCGGGCAGGAGGACGTACGGCTCACCGGCCATGCGGTCGAGGCACGTATCTGCGCGGAGGACCCGGCGCGCGGGTTCCTGCCCTCCGGCGGCACGGTGCTGCGGCTGCGCGAGCCCCAGGGCGACGGCGTCCGCACGGACTCCGGGCTCAGCGAGGGCACGGAGGTCGGCAGTCTGTACGACCCGATGCTGTCCAAGGTGATCGCATACGGCCCCGACCGCGCGACGGCGCTCAGAAAGCTCCGGGCGGCCCTCGCGGAGACGGTCACCCTGGGCGTGCAGACCAACGCCGGGTTCCTGCGGCGGCTGCTCGCGCATCCGGCGGTCCTCGCGGGCGAGTTGGACACGGGGCTGGTCGAGCGCGTGGTGGACGACCTGGTCGCCACCGACGTACCGGACGAGGTGTACGAGGCGGCGGCGGCCGTGCGCCTGGAGGCGCTGCGGCCTCGTGGTGCCGGGTGGACCGATCCCTTCTCCGTGCCGAGCGGATGGCGGCTCGGCGGCGAGCCCAGGCCCGTCGGCTTCCACCTGCGGATCACCGACCCCGTGGAGTACGCCCCGCTCGGCAGCCACACCGTCACGGACGATCGAGTCGCCGTCACCCTCTACGGCGTACGCCACACCTTCCACCACGCCGCCCTGCCGGACGGCACCTGGCTGGGCCGCGACGGCGACGCCTGGCACGTGCGCGACCACGACCCGGTCGCCGCCTCGCTCACCGGGACCGCCCACGCGGGCGCCGACTCGCTGACCGCGCCCATGCCGGGGACGGTGACGGTGGTGAAGGTCGCCGTCGGGGACGAAGTGGCGGCGGGCCAGAGCCTGCTGGTCGTGGAGGCGATGAAGATGGAGCACGTCATCTCCGCCCCGCACGCCGGCACGGTCACCGAGCTGGACGTCACGCCGGGCACGACGGTCGCCATGGACCAGGTCCTGGCGGTCATCGCGCCGGCGGAGGAGTCCGTGGAGGAGGAGCGATGACGCTGCCCATGACGGTGCCGGCCCCGGGGCTGCCCGCCCGCGTCCGGATCCACGAGGTCGGCCCACGCGACGGCCTGCAGAACGAGAAGGGCACGGTCCCCACGGAGGTCAAGGCGGAGTTCGTGCGCCGCCTCGCCGACGCGGGCCTGACGACGATCGAGGCCACCAGCTTCGTCCACCCCAAGTGGGTGCCCCAGTTGGCAGACGCGGAAGAGCTGTTCCCGCTCGTCGGCGACCTTCCGGTGGCGCTCCCGGTGCTCGTGCCGAACGAACGCGGACTGGACCGCGCCCTCGCCCTCGGCGCCCGGCGCGTCGCCGTGTTCGCCAGCGCCACCGAGTCCTTCGCCAAGGCCAACCTCAACCGCACGGTCGACGAGGCGCTGGCCATGTTCGAGCCGGTCGTGGCCCGGGCGAAGGCCTCCGGCGTCCATGTCCGCGGCTATCTGTCGATGTGCTTCGGCGACCCGTGGGAGGGCGCGGTCCCGGTCCCGCAGGTGGTGAAGGTCTGCAAGGCGCTGCTGGACATGGGCTGCGACGAGCTGAGCCTGGGCGACACGATCGGGGTGGCGACGCCGGGGCACGTACGGGCGCTGCTCACCGAACTCACCGAACAGGGCACCCCCGTGGCAGCCCTGGGCGTCCACTTCCACGACACCTACGGCCAGGCACTGGCCAACACGTACGCCGCCCTCGAACACGGCGTCACCACCGTCGACGCCTCCGCCGGCGGCCTGGGCGGCTGCCCGTACGCCAAGTCCGCCACCGGCAATCTCGCCACCGAAGACCTCGTGTGGATGCTGCGGGGCCTCGGCATCGACACCGGAGTAGATCTCGACCGCCTCGTCGCCACGAGCGCGTGGATGGCCGAACAACTGGGCCGACCCAGCCCGTCCCGCACCGTACGAGCCCTGTCCCACAAGGAGCAGTGACCCGCGATGGACCACCGACTCTCCCCCGAACTCGAAGAACTCCGCCGTACGGTGGAGCAGTTCGCGCACGACGTCGTAGCGCCCAAGATCGGCGAGTACTACGAGCACCACGAGTTCCCGTACGAGATCGTCCGCGAGATGGGCCGTATGGGCCTGTTCGGGCTGCCGTTCCCGGAGGAGTACGGCGGTATGGGCGGCGACTATCTGGCGCTCGGCGTGGTCCTCGAGGAACTGGCCCGCGTGGACTCGTCGGTCGCCATCACCCTGGAGGCGGGCGTCTCGCTCGGCGCGATGCCGATCCATCTCTTCGGCACCGAGGAGCAGAAGCGGCAGTGGCTGCCGCGGCTGTGCTCCGGCGAGATCCTGGGCGCCTTCGGCCTCACCGAGCCGGACGGCGGCTCGGACGCGGGCGCGACGCGTACGACGGCCCGCCTCGACGCGGAGACCGGCGAGTGGGTGATCAACGGCACCAAGTGCTTCATCACCAACTCCGGTACGGACGTCACGGGCCTGGTCACGGTCACGGCGGTCACCGGCCGCAAGCCCGACGGCAGGCCGCTGATCTCGTCGATCATCGTCCCGTCCGGCACCCCGGGCTTCACGGTCGCGGCCCCCTACTCCAAGGTCGGCTGGAACGCCTCCGACACCCGGGAGCTGTCCTTCGCGGACGTCCGGGTCCCGGCGGCCAACCTCCTGGGCGAAGAAGGCCGCGGCTACGCCCAGTTCCTGCGCATCCTGGACGAGGGCCGCATCGCCATCGCGGCGCTGGCGACGGGCCTGGCGCAGGGCTGTGTGGACGAGTCGGTGAAGTACGCCAAGGAACGCCAGGCGTTCGGCCGGCCGATCGGCGCCAACCAGGCCATCCAGTTCAAGATCGCCGACATGGAGATGAAGGCCCACACGGCCCGCCTCGCCTGGCGTGACGCGGCCTCCCGGCTGGTGGCCGGGGAGCCCTTCAAGAAGGAGGCGGCGCTGGCGAAGCTGTACTCGTCGACGATCGCGGTGGACAACGCCCGCGACGCGACGCAGATCCACGGCGGCTACGGCTTCATGAACGAGTACCCGGTGGCCCGTATGTGGCGGGACTCCAAGATCCTGGAGATCGGCGAGGGCACGAGCGAGGTGCAGCGCATGCTGATCGCGCGTGAACTGGGGCTCGTGGGCTGAGCCGGCCGACCGCTCGAACAAGGCTCAACGACCCTTGATTACAAGGTCGTTGGGCCTTGTTGGCTTATGTCGCGGCCTCACAGCCTGCGCACAACTTCGATCACAAGGGCCCCACCCCTGGGACATCAGCTCAGGTTAGGCTAACCTACCTTCGAATTGTCCGGCGGGCGATCCGCCCTGTTCGAAAGCAGCGTAGCCATGCCCAACGCCAGAGCCACCCACCTCACCCGCCGCGGCATCCTCGCCGCGGGCGGCGCCCTCGGCCTCGGGGCCGTGCTCGCAGCCTGCGGGGACGACGACGCGAAAAGCGGTGGTTCTAACGAGGCCACGACCGCTGCCAAGTCCGGCCCCTGGACGTTCAAGGACGACCGCGGCACCACCGTGAAGCTCGACAAGGTCCCGACGAAGATCGTCGCCTTCGTCGGTCTCGCGGCCGCGCTGTACGACTACGGCATCGAGGTCAAGGGCGTCTTCGGCCCGACCAAGACGCAGGACGGCAAGGCCGACGTGCAGGCCGGCGACATGGACGTCAGCAAGCTGACGGTCTTCGGCAACGTCTGGGACCAGTTCAACGTCGAGAAGTACGCCGCGTTCGCCCCCGAGGTCCTCATCTCCACGACCTTCGACAGCACCGGCACCCTCTGGTACGTCCCCGAGGCGTCCAAGGACAAGATCGCCAAGCTCGCCCCGAGCGCCGCGATCTCCGTCTACGACCGTCAGCTGACCCAGCCGCTGGAGCGGGTGTGGGAGCTGGCCGAGTCCCTCGGCGCGGACCTGAAGGCCGACAAGGTCGCCCAGTCCAAGAAGGACTTCGAGGCGGCCGCCGAGCGGCTGCGCAAGGCCGCCAAGGCGCGTCCCGAGATCAAGGTGATGGCCGGTTCCGCCAGCCAGGACATCTTCTACGTCTCCGGCACGAACCTCTCCGTCGACCTGGAGTACTTCAAGGCCCTCGGCGTGAACTTCGTCGAGCCGCCGGAGAGCGCCAAGAAGGAGGGCGGCGGCTGGTTCGAGTCGCTGAGCTGGGAGAACGTCGACAAGTACCCGGCCGACATCATCATGATGGACGACCGCTCCTCGACGATCCAGCCCGCCGACATCACCGAGGCGACCTGGAAGAAGCTGCCCGCCGTGAAGGCCGGTCAGGTCATCGCGCGTTCGCCCGAGCCGATTCTTTCCTACGCCAAGTGCACGCCGCTTCTCACGAGCCTCGCCGAGGCCATCGAGAAGGCCAAGAAGGTCGCCTGAGAAAGGGCCACTTGAGGTTGTGGGGCGACTGCGGGTCCGGTTGTGGCTGGTCGCGCAGTTCCCCGCGCCCCTGAAAAGCAGGTCGGCCTCCCTGACGTCGATTCAGGAGTTACCCCATGACTACCGCCGTCGCCGCCCCGTTCCGTTTCTTCTCCCTCCAGGTCATACGGACGCGGCGGCTCGGTCCGTCCATGGTCCGAGTCACCTTCGGCGGGGAGGATCTGGAGTACTTCTTCTCCGACGGGCGTGACCAGTCCCTGTCGCTGTTCCTGCCGCATCCCGGCCAGAGCGAGCCCCAGGTTCCCCTGGAGCTCGGTGACGGCTGGTGGCAGGGCTGGCGTGAACTGCCGGACGACGTGCGGGCCGTGATGCGGTCGTACACGCTGCGGGCGCTGCGGCGGGACGCCTACGGGCACACCGCCGAGATCGACATCGACTTCGTGCTGCACGGCATCGAGCCCGGCGCAGCCGTCCCCGCCGGCCCCGCCTCCCGCTGGGCCTCCCGGGCCACCGCAGGTGATCGCGTCCTGCTGCTCGGTCCCGCGATCGCCGACAACCGCGCGATCCGGTTCCGGCCGCCCGAGGACACCGACCTCCTGGTGATCTGGGGCGACGAGACCGCCGTACCCGCCGTCTCCGCCATCCTCGAATCCCTGCCGGCCGGCACCCGCGCCCGGGTGTGGCTGGAGGTGCACGACGCCGGGGACATCCAGGATCTGGCGACCGAGGCCGAAGCCGAGATCACCTGGCTGGTCCAGGAGGAGGCCGTCGGCGCCATCCGCGCCGCTCAACTCCCGCCCGCCGACCACCCGTACGTCTGGATCGCGGGTGAGTCCGGCTCCGTGAAGGCGCTGCGCCGGCACTTCGTCCAGGAGCGCGGGGTGGACCGGCGCCGGGTCACCTTCGTGGGGTACTGGCGGCAGGGGCTCAGTGAGGAGCAACTGCGCGAGCAGTCGTAACTGCCGCTGAAATCAAGGCAATCGAGCGACTACTGCGACGTAAGTGATCGCAGTCACCCTTGATGCCGCCCTGATCCAAAGTAACTTAGGTTAGGCTAACCTAAGTTGCACGCCACCCCGCATGCCACTTCGCACTTCACGGCCCGTCCCCACCGGAGGACCTCCCCATGCGCTCGCACCTGCTCAATGACACGACCGCGGAGCAGTACCGCCGCTCCGTGACCGAAGGTATAGAGCGGGTGGCAGCCAAACTCGCCGCCACCGACCGTCCGTTCACCGGCGTCACGGTCGACGCCCTGGCCCCGACCATCGACGCGATCGACCTCGACAAGCCGCTGCTCGACACCGCCGCGGTCCTCGACGAGCTGGAGGACGTCTACCTCCGGGACGCGATCTACTTCCACCACCCGCGCTACCTCGCCCACCTCAACTGCCCGGTGGTCATCCCGGCCGTGCTCGGCGAGGCGATCCTCTCCGCGGTCAACTCCTCCCTGGACACCTGGGACCAGTCGGCCGGCGGCACCCTGATCGAGCGCAAGCTCATCGACTGGACGACCGACCGAATAGGCCTCGGCGAGAACGCCGACGGTGTCTTCACCTCGGGCGGCACGCAGTCCAACCTGCAGGCGCTGCTGCTGGCGCGTGAGGAGGCCAAGACCGACTCCTTCGCGAAACTGCGCATCTTCGCCTCCGAGGTCAGCCACTTCAGCGTGAAGAAGTCCGCGAAACTGCTGGGGCTGGGCCAGGACGCGGTCGTGTCCATACCCGTCGACCACGACAAGCGCATGCAGACCGTCGCGCTCGCCCACGAGCTGGAGCGCTGCAGGAAGGACGGCCTGGTCCCGATGGCGGTCGTCGCCACCGCCGGCACCACCGACTTCGGCTCCATCGACCCGCTGCCCGAGATCGCCGAGCTGTGCGAGCAGTTCGACACCTGGATGCACGTCGACGCCGCCTACGGCTGCGGCCTGCTCGCCTCCGTGAAGTACCGGGGCCGTATCGACGGCATCGAGCGCGCCGACTCGGTCACCGTGGACTACCACAAGTCCTTCTTCCAGCCGGTGAGTTCCTCGGCCGTGCTGGTCCGGGACGCCTCGACGCTGCGCCACGCGACCTACCACGCCGAGTACCTCAACCCGAAGCGCATGGTCACCGAGCGCATCCCCAACCAGGTGGACAAGTCCCTGCAGACCACCCGCCGCTTCGACGCCCTCAAGCTGTGGGTGACCCTGCGCGTGATGGGCGCCGACGGCATCGGGCAGCTCTTCGACGAGGTCTGCGACCTGGCCGTGGAGGGCTGGCAGCTGCTGGCCGCCGACCCGCGCTTCGACGTCGTGGTCGAGCCGACGCTCTCCACCCTCGTCTTCCGCTACATCCCGGCCGCCGTCACCGACCCCGCCGAGATCGACCGCGCCAACCTGTACGCCCGCAAGGCCCTGTTCGCCTCCGGCGACGCGGTGGTCGCGGGCACCAAGGTGGGCGGCCGCCACTACCTGAAGTTCACCCTGCTCAACCCCGAGACGACGGCCGAGGACATCGCCGCCGTCCTCGACCTGATCGCCGGCCACGCCGAGCAGTACCTGGGAGAGTCCCTTGACCGCGCGTCCTGAAAACCCGACCAGAACCCATGATTTCGTGGGGATCGGGCTCGGCCCGTTCAACCTCGGTCTCGCCTGCCTGACCGAGCCGATCGACGAGCTCGACGGCGTCTTCCTGGAGTCGAAGCCGGACTTCGAGTGGCACGCGGGCATGTTCCTGGACGGCGCCCACCTCCAGACGCCGTTCATGTCGGACCTGGTCACCCTGGCCGACCCGACCTCGCCGTACTCCTTCCTGAACTACCTGAAGGAGAAGGGGCGGCTGTACTCGTTCTACATCCGCGAGAACTTCTACCCGCTGCGGGTCGAGTACGACGACTACTGCCGCTGGGCCGCGAACAAGCTGAGCAGCATCCGCTTCAACACGACGGTGACGGAGGTGACGTACGACGAGGAGGCCGAGGCCTACGTCGTGCGGACCGCCGCCGGTGACACCTACCGCGCCCGCCACCTGGTCCTCGGCACCGGCACCCCGCCCTACATACCCGAGGCCTGCCAGGGCCTGGGCGGCGACTTCATCCACAACTCCCGCTATCTGCAGCACAAGCAGGAGCTGCAGAAGAAGGAGTCGATCACCCTGGTCGGCTCGGGCCAGTCCGCGGCCGAGATCTACTACGACCTGCTCAGCGAGATCGACGTCCACGGCTACCGGCTGAACTGGGTGACCCGCTCCCCGCGCTTCTTCCCGCTGGAGTACACCAAGCTCACGCTGGAGATGACGTCGCCGGAGTACGTCGACTACTTCCGCGAGCTGCCGGAGGCGACCCGCTACCGCCTCACCGCCGAGCAGAAGGGCCTGTTCAAGGGCATCGACGGCGACCTGATCAACGAGATCTTCGACCTGCTCTACCAGAAGAACCTCGGCGGCCCGGTCCCGACCCGGCTGCTCACCAACTCCTCGCTGAACGGCGTGACGTACGAGAACGGCACGTACACGCTGTCCTTCCGCCAGGAGGAGCAGCAGAAGGACTTCGACCTCGACTCGCAGGGCCTGGTCCTGGCCACCGGCTACAAGTACGCCGAGCCGGAATTCCTCACGCCCGTCAAGGACCGCCTGGTCTACGACTCCCAGGGCAACTTCGACGTCGCCCGCAACTACGCCGTCGACGTCACCGGCCGCGGGGTCTTCCTGCAGAACGCCGGCGTCCACACGCACAGCATCACCAGCCCCGACCTGGGGATGGGCCCGTACCGGAACGCGTACATCATCCGCGAGCTGCTCGGCACCGAGTACTACCCGGTCGAGAAGACGATCGCGTTCCAGGAGTTCTCCGTATGACGTTCACGTTCCGCACCCTCGACCCCCTGCAGGACGCCGAGCTCCTGCACGCCTGGGTCACCCACCCCAAGGCCGCCTTCTGGATGATGCAGGACGCGAAGCTGGAGGACGTCGAGCGTGCCTACATGGAGATCGCGGCCGACGAGCACCACCACGCCCTGCTTGGCCTGCGGGACGGCGTCCCCGCCTTCCTGATGGAGAAGTACGACCCCGCCCACCGGGAGCTGGTCGGCCTGTACGACCCGCAGCCCGGCGATGTCGGCATGCACTTCCTCACCCCCGCGACCGACACGCCCGTGCACGGCTTCACGAGGTCCGTCATCACCGCCGTCATGGCGTACCTGTTCGAGGACCCGGCGGTCCAGCGCGTCGTCGTGGAGCCGGACGTCTCCAACAAGGCCGTCCACGCCCTGAACGAAGCCGTGGGCTTCGTGCCCGAGCGCGAGATCCAGAAGCCGGAGAAAAAGGCGCTGCTGAGCTTCTGCACCCGCGAACGCTTCTTCAATAGGCACAGCCCGTCCGCCCGAGGAGTGGCCGTATGACCCTGTCCGACGCCGTAGCGCATCTGTCCCCCCACCGCTGGGCGCGGGCCAACCGCCTCCTGATCCGCAAGGCGCTCGCCGAGTTCGCGCACGAGCGCCTCATCACGCCGGAGGCCGCCGGTGCCGGCGAGTACGTCGTCCGCAGCGACGACGGCCTGACCCGGTACACCTTCAAGGCCGTGATCCGTGCCCTCGACCACTGGCAGGTCGACGCGGACTCGATCACCCGCCACCGCGACGGCACCGAACTCCCGCTCGCCGCCCTGGACTTCTTCATCGAGCTGCAGAAGTCCCTGGGCCTGAGCGACGAGGTCCTGCCGGTCTACCTGGAGGAGATCTCCTCCACCCTCTCCGGTACCTGCTACAAGCTCACCAAGCCGCAGATCCCGGTCGCCGAGCTGGTCGGCGCCGGCTTCCAGGCCATCGAGACCGGCATGACCGAGGGCCACCCCTGCTTCGTCGCCAACAACGGGCGGCTCGGCTTCGGCGTCCACGAGTACCTGTCGTACGCCCCCGAGACCGGGAGCCCGGTCAAGCTGGTCTGGCTCGCCGCCCATCGCTCGCGCGCCGCGTTCACGGCCGGTGTCGGCATCGAGTACGAGGCCTTCGTACGGGACGAACTGGGCGCGGAGACCGTCGAGCGCTTCCACGGCGTCCTGCGCGAACAGGACCTGGACCCCGCCGACTACCTCTTCATCCCCGTCCACCCCTGGCAGTGGTGGAACAAGCTCACCGTCACCTTCGCCGCCGAGGTCGCCCAGAAGCACCTGGTGTGCCTCGGCGAGGGCGACGACGAGTACCTAGCCCAGCAGTCGATCCGGACCTTCTTCAACACCTCCAGCCCCGAGAAGCACTACGTGAAGACGGCCCTGTCCGTCCTCAACATGGGCTTCATGCGCGGCCTCTCGGCGGCGTACATGGAGGCGACCCCGGCCATCAACGACTGGCTGGCCCAGCTCATCGACAACGACCCGATCCTGACGGCGACCGGCCTGTCGATCATCCGCGAGCGCGCCGCCGTCGGCTACCGGCACCTGGAGTACGAGAAGGCGACCGACCGCTACTCGCCGTACCGCAAGATGCTGGCGGCGCTGTGGCGGGAGAGCCCCGTCGCCTCCCTCCAGGACGGCGAGTCGCTGGCCACCATGGCCTCCCTCGTCCACGTCGACCACGAGGGCGCGTCCTTCGCGGGCGCGCTGATCGCCCAGTCGGGCCTGACGCCGACGGAGTGGCTGCGCCGCTACCTGAAGGCGTACTTCACGCCGCTGCTGCACAGCTTCTACGCGTACGACCTGGTGTACATGCCGCACGGCGAGAACGTCATCCTGGCCCTGAAGGACGGCGTGGTCCAGCGCGCGATCTACAAGGACATCGCCGAGGAGATCGCCGTCATGGACGTGGACGCGGTACTGCCGCCCACGGTCGAGCGGCTGCGCGTGGACGTCCCGGAGGAGAAGAAGCTCCTGTCCATCTTCACGGACGTCTTCGACTGCTTCTTCCGCTTCCTCGCCGCGAACCTCGCCGCCGAGGGAATCCTGGAGGAGGACGACTTCTGGCGCACGGTCGCCGAGGTCACCCGGGACTACCAGCACTCGGTGCCCGAACTCGCCGACAAGTTCAAGCAGTACGACATGTTCGCCCCCGAGTTCGCCCTGTCCTGCCTCAACCGCCTCCAGCTGCGCAACAACAAGCAGATGGTGGACCTCGCGGACCCGGCGGGCGCGTTGCAGCTGGTCGGCAACCTCAAGAACCCGATCGCGGGGCTGTAGTCCACGGCCCTACACAGACTGACGGGCACCCCGGGGTACGGTCCCCCGGGGTGCCCGTCGTCGTTGGTGGACTAGCCTGCGGGCCAAGGAACCTGCGGCGATCGGTAGAACCCGATCCCCAGGGCCTCCCATCGCGGCCCCTGCGCAGCAAGCCGGTCTTTGTAGCCCTCCCAGTCATGCGTGGCAGCCGGCGACCACCCCAACTCGGCCACCCCCGCCAGCCTCGGGAACGCCATGTACTCGATGTCGGCGGACTTGCTGATCGTCTCCGTCCACAGCGGCGCCTCGACACCCCGGACCGCCGAAGAGGGCACCCCCGGCAGATAGTTGCCCGGATCCCAGTCGTACGACCGCTTCACCTCCACCAGCCCGGCCCAGTCCAGCCCCAGCGGAGTGTCGGCCGTGTACTTCATGTCGAGGTAGATCCGGTCGGCCGGAGACAGCACGATCCCCGTCCCGTTCTGCGCGGCCTTGGCAACCTGCGCCTTCTCCTCGGCACTCGTACCGTCCAGCCCCCAGTACTGCGCCACAGCCCCCCGCGAGGGGTTCGCCCCGGTCAGCTGATGCCAGCCGACCACCGTCTTGCCGTACTTGGCGACGAGCGGCTGCACCCGGTCCATGAACTTCACATAGTCCTCGTGGCTGGTGGAGTGCGCCTCGTCGCCGCCGATGTGCAGGTACTTGCCCGGCGTGAGCGCGGCCAGCTCACCGATCACGTCGTCCACGAAGTCGTACGTGATGTCCTTGCCGACGCACAGCGAGCTGAAGCCGACCTCGGTGCCGGTGTACAGCGGCGGCGCGACGCCGTCGCAGTTCAGTTCGGCGTACGAGGCGAGGGCGGCGTTGGTGTGGCCGGGCATGTCGATCTCGGGGACGACCTCCAGATAGCGGGAGGAGGCGTACCGGACGATCTCCTTGTAGTCGGCCTTGGTGTAGTAGCCACCGGGACCGCCGCCGACCTGCGTCGAGCCGCCGTACGTCGCCAGGCGCGGCCAGGAGTCGACGGCGATGCGCCAGCCCTGGTCGTCGCTGAGGTGCAGATGCAGCTTGTTGATCTTGTACAGGGCGAGCTGGTCGACGTAGCGCTTGACCTGGTCGACGGTGAAGAAGTGCCGGGAGACGTCGAGCATCGCGCCGCGCCAGCCGTAGCGCGGGGTGTCCTTGATCGTGCCGCCCGCGACCAGCCAGGGGCCGGGCTGGACGGAGTCCTTCTCGACGGCCGCCGGGAGCAGTTGGCGCAGGGTCTGCACGCCGTGGAAGAGGCCGGCGGCCCTCGCGGCGGTGATGGTGACGCCGTTGGCGCCGCTGTCGAGGCGGTAGCCCTCGGCGCCGTACGGGCCCTTGGCGAGGCGCAGTCGGATGCCGGCGCCACCGTGGGCGGTGACGGGGATGCGGTAGCCGGTGGAGGGGCGCAGGACGGTCGCGAGGTACTCGCCGACGCGGCGGGTCTCGCGGGAGTCGTCGACGCGTATGTGCGTGTCGCGGGTGATCCGGTAGGGGGATCCGCTCGGGGCGACCGACGCGGGCGCGGGGACCACGCGGTCGAGCGGGGTGGGCGACGCCGCCCGCACGGGAGCGGCCCCTGTCACGCAGACGCCCATCGCGACCAGCAGCAGGGAACCGAGAAGGCGAAGCGTTCTGTGGTGCTGTCTGACACGGCCATCTCTCACAAACGTGTCCCTTCCATGAGCCGTTGAGCTCCAAGAGGTCTGGACCACTCTCTCGTGAGACTGGTGGAACAATCCACCCCATGGCGGAAATCATCCAGAAGGACGGCACGTGGGTCTTCGACGGCGACGCCCTGCGGCTGACCCCCGGACGCGACAAGAACGTCAGTCTGTTCCGCAAGACGCTGGGTGAACTGCTCGTCCCGCTGGGGGCGCTGGCGGGAGTCTCCTTCGAGCAGGGCAGGAAGGCCGGGCGGCTGCGCCTGCGGCTGCGCGACGGCGCCGACCCGCTGCTGCACGCCACCGGCGGCCGGCTCACCGAGCCCAACGACCCGTACCAGCTGATCGTCGAGTCCGACCGCTACGGCGTCGCCGAGTACTTCGTGGACGAGGTACGCAACGCCCTGCTGCTGGACGAGGTCCCCGGCGACCCGGTCGACGCGTACCTGCTGCCGGGCCCCTCCGTGCCCCTGTCGGTCTCCGCCGGCGACGGCACCGCCAGCTTCGACGGTGAGCACATCCGTCTGGAGTGGAACTGGAAGACGGAGGACGCCAAGGCCGCCGGCGGCAGCCGCTCCCTCACGCTCACCGACATCGCGGCGGTGGAGTGGCATCCGGCGGCGGGCCTGGAGAACGGCCACCTCCGCTTCACCGTCAGGAACGCGCCCACCAAGGCCCCGCCCAAGTACGACCCCAACGCGGTCGAACTGTGGGGATTCAAGAAGGACCCGCTGATGGCCCTGGTCGCCGCGGCGGTCCAGGCCCGTCTGCCGCACCCGGCCGGGCCGGGCGCCGCGGACGTACAGGACGCGCGACCGGAGCTGCCTTCCCCCCGGGTCGCGCCCGCCGAGGACGACCACGACGCCCTCCTGCGCCGCCTGCGCGAACTCGGCGAACTCCACCGCACGGGCGTGCTGACGGACGAGGAGTTCACGATGGCCAAGCAGGCGGTTCTCAAGCGGATGTAGCGCGCGTACGGGTTACTTGGCCCTGCGGGCCACCGTGAAGTGGTCGATACGCTCGCCGGTCTCGGCGATGCCCTGCACCTTCAGGGTGGCGTAGCGGCCCTTGGGCGCCGGTGTGACGTCCACCCGCAGGAACGAGTAGTTGAGGTAGCGCACCCGGGACCAGGCGACCGTCTCGTTCTGCTTGCCGCCCTCGAGGTTGACGAACGAGGCCACGGAGTCCTGCTCGTGCTCGTGCCCCTCGTAGGAGTCCGGTGCGGTGAACGCGTACAGGCTGCGGCCCGCCGCGCCCGCCGTCACGTACACCACGCCCTCGGTCTCGGGGTAGGCCGTGCCGCCGATCGGCAGCTTCTTGGCGACCTCGTTGCCCTTGATGACGTCCGTGCGCTCGTACTGGTGGTTGTGACCGTTGATGACGAGGTCCACCTGGTACTTCTCGAACAGCGGCACCCACTCCTAGCGCACACCCCCCTCCGAGGCGTGCGCGGTGGAGGTGCAGTACGCGCAGTGGTGGAAGAACACGCACATCCCCCCGCGGAACAACCGCCCAACGAACACCCATGGGCTTTCCATGACTCTCCCAAAGCCCACTGACACCCTCTTGCCCGAAATCGGGCAGGATTCTTGCGAAAGAGCGGCTCGTACTCCAGGATCTACCGGGTGCACGACGAACTTGTTGATCACCTGACGCGGTCCACGCCCCTGAGCCGGGGCGAGGCATCGCGGGTGATCCAGGACGTGCTCGCCTACTTCGACGAGACGACCGAGGACTACGTCCGTCGCCGCCACCGCGAGTTGCAGGCCCAGGGCCTGGTCAACGCGACGATCTTCGAACGGATCGAGGCGGACCTGAAATACCGAGCGGTGGCACCGCCCGAGCTTACGCTCAGGCAACTGCGCCGCATCGTCTACGGCTGAGGGACATATCTGTATGTGCGGAATTGTCGGATACATCGGGAAGCGTGACGTCGCCCCGCTCCTGCTGGAGGGCCTCCAGCGCCTGGAGTACCGCGGCTACGACTCGGCGGGCATCGCCGTCACCTCCCCGAAGGCGGCGGGCCTGAAGACGGTCAAGGCCAAGGGCCGGGTCCGCGACCTGGAGGCCAAGGTCCCGGCGCGCTTCAAGGGCACGACCGGCATCGCCCACACCCGCTGGGCCACCCACGGCGCCCCCTCCGACGTGAACGCCCACCCGCACCTGGACGCCGAGGGCAAGGTCGCCGTCGTCCACAACGGCATCATCGACAACGCCTCCGATCTGCGCCGCAAGCTGGAGGCGGACGGCGTCGAGTTCCTCTCCGAGACCGACACCGAGGTCCTCGTCCACCTCATCTCCCGCTCGCAGGCGGAGAAGCTGGAGGACAAGGTCCGCGAGACGCTGCGCGTCATCGAGGGCACGTACGGCATCGCGGTCCTGCACGCCGACTTCCCCGACCGCATCGTCGTCGCCCGCAACGGCTCCCCGGTCGTCCTGGGCATCGGCGAGAAGGAGATGTTCGTCGCCTCGGACATCGCCGCCCTGGTCGCCCACACCCGGCAGATAGTGACGCTGGACGACGGCGAGATGGCCACCCTCAAGGCCGACGACTTCCGCACGTACACGACGGAGGGCACCCGCACGACGGCGGAGCCCACCACGGTCGAGTGGGAAGCGGCGTCCTACGACATGGGCGGCCACGACACGTACATGCACAAGGAGATCCACGAGCAGGCCGACGCCGTGGACCGCGTGCTGCGCGGCCGCATCGACGACCGCTTCTCCACCGTGCACCTCGGCGGCCTCAACCTGGACGCCCGCGAGGCCCGCCAGATCCGCCGCGTGAAGATCCTCGGCTGCGGCACCTCGTACCACGCGGGCATGATCGGCGCCCAGATGATCGAGGAGCTGGCCCGCATCCCCGCGGACGCCGAGCCGGCCTCGGAGTTCCGCTACCGCAACGCGGTGGTGGACCCCGACACCCTGTACATCGCGGTCTCCCAGTCGGGCGAGACGTACGACGTGCTGGCGGCCGTCCAGGAGCTGAAGCGCAAGGGCGCGCGGGTGCTGGGCGTGGTGAACGTCGTCGGCTCCGCGATCGCCCGCGAGGCGGACGGCGGCATCTACGTCCACGCCGGCCCCGAGGTCTGCGTGGTCTCCACGAAGTGCTTCACGAACACGACGGTCGCCTTCGCGCTGCTGGCCCTGCACCTGGGCCGCACCCGCGACCTCTCCGTCCGCGACGGCAAGCGCATCATCGAGGGCCTGCGCAAGCTGCCCGCGCAGATCGCCGAGATCATGGAGCAGGAGGCGGAGATCGAGAAGCTGGCCCAGAGTTACGCCGAGGCCCGCTCGATGCTCTTCATCGGCCGCGTCCGGGGCTACCCGGTCGCCCGCGAGGCCTCCCTCAAGCTCAAGGAGGTCTCCTACATCCACGCGGAGGCCTACCCCGCCTCCGAGCTCAAGCACGGCCCGCTGGCCCTGATCGAGCCCGCCCTCCCCACGGTCGCCATCGTCCCCGACGACGACCTCCTGGAGAAGAACCGCGCCGCCCTGGAGGAGATCAAGGCCCGCAGCGGCAAGATCCTCGCGGTGGCCCACCAGCACCAGGAGAAGGCCGACCAGACGATCGTCGTCCCGAAGAACGAGGACGAACTGGACCCGATCCTCATGGGCATCCCCCTCCAACTCCTCGCCTACCACACGGCGTTGGCCCTGGGCCGCGACATCGACAAGCCGCGGAACCTCGCGAAGTCGGTGACGGTCGAGTAGCCGCCCCGAAGCCGGGCAAGAGAACGGACCCCCATGTGATGCCACGCATCATGTGGGGGTCCGTTCTTTCTCCGGTCTGCCCCAGGAACGATCGGCCAGGTAGCTGATCCAGCATCAGGAGTACGACGCCACCCTGACGGGGACATCCTGGGCCGGCCCGACGGCCCCAGAAACAGCTTCAGCCGGTGGCTTCGTTTCCGAAGCCACCGGCTGAACACCGAGGGTGAGTGACGGGACTCGAACCCGCGACATCCTGGACCACAACCAGGTGCTCTACCAGCTGAGCTACACCCACCATGACCGGCGGTTGAGATTTGTGGTTTCTCCGACCGGCCGAGAAAAAGTGTACAGGGTCCGAAGGGGTGCTCGCGCACAGCTTTTGCGGCGGCCTTGCGAGCCCCCCTCGCGCACCTACTGAGCAGGCAGAACGTGCTTCGCGGCGATCGACTTCGCGGTGTCCGAGTCCGGGCCGGGCTGGGGCACGAAGACGGCCTCGCGGTAGTAGCGGAGTTCGGCGATGGACTCGCGGATGTCGGCGAGCGCGCGGTGGTTGCCGTTCTTCTCGGGGCTGTTGAAATACGCGCGCGGGTACCAGCGGCGCGCCAGCTCCTTGATCGAGGAGACGTCGACGATGCGGTAGTGGAGGTAGTCCTCCAGCGTCGGCATGTCGCGCAGCAGGAAGCCGCGGTCGGTGCCGACGGAGTTGCCGCACAGCGGGGCCTTGCCGGGTTCCTTGACGTGTTCGCGTACGTACGCCAGGACCTGCTCCTCGGCGGCCGCCAGCGTCGTGCCACCGGCGAGCTCGTCGAGCAGTCCGGACGCGGTGTGCATCTGACGCACCACCTCCGGCATCGTCTCCAGCGCCGAGTCCGGCGGGCGGATGACGATGTCCACACCGTCGCCGAGGATGTTCAGCTCGGAGTCGGTGACGAGGGCGGCAACCTCGATGAGCGCGTCGTCGGACAGCGAGAGGCCGGTCATCTCGCAGTCGATCCACACCATGCGATCGTTCATGCGACCACCCTAAAGCTGGCGTCGCCTTTTGGGATGCCCGGCGTTGCAGCCGACCTGCCCGGGGGCCGCCGCCCCCGGACCCCGCTTCGGCCCGGAAAGGGCCTCGCCCTCGAACGCCGGACGGGCTGGGACTCAGCCCGCCCGGCGTCGCGAGGTCACATGCCGCTGCGCTGCCCCGGCAGGCTCGCCCGGCCTGCCGCGTACGCCTCACGGCCGTTCTCCGACGGCACCGACAGCGAAGCGGACGTCCCGAGCGCGTGCGGTGCCGGTGTGCGGCGGGTCTGGAGCGGGACCGGGCCGCCCTCCGCGTAGGGCGACGGCGGTGGGCCCGGTGGCGGGGGTGGCCCGACCGTGGGCTCCGGGTCCGTCGGCCTTTCGGCCTGGGGGCGCCGGGCCCGGTACGCCGCCCGGTACGCGGCCGGCGACGAGCCGAGCTGGCGGCGGAAGTGCCCGCGCAGCGCCACCGGCGAGCGGAAGCCGCAGCGGCCCGCTACCTCGTCCACCGAGTAGTCCGACGTCTCCAGCAGCCGCTGCGCCTGCAGCACCCGCTGCGTGATCAGCCACTGCAGCGGGGCACTGCCGGTCAGCGAGCGGAATCGGCGGTCGAAGGTACGGCGGGACATGTACGCCCTCGCCGCCAGCGTCTCGACGTCGAACTGCTCGTGGAGGTGCTCCAGCGCCCAGGCGACGACCTCGGCCAGCGGGTCGGCGCCGATCTCCTCCGGTAAAGACCGATCGAGGTAGCGCTCCTGACCGCCGGACCGGCGCGGAGGCACCACCAGACGGCGGGCCAGAGCCCCGGCCGCCTCGTTGCCGTGGTCCGTCCGCACGATGTGGAGACAGAGATCGATTCCGGCCGCCGTACCCGCCGACGTCAGTACGTCTCCGTCGTCCACGAAGAGTTCTCGTGGATCCACGTGCACCGACGGGTAGCGCTTGGCCAGCGTCGGTGCGTACATCCAGTGCGTCGTCGCGGGACGGCCGTCCAGCAGGCCCGCCGCGGCGAGGACGAAGGCACCGGTGCACAGCCCGACTATGCGGGCACCTTCCTCATGCGCCCGGCGCAGTGCGTCGAGCGCGTCCTCGGGTGGCGGCGAGGTGATCGAACGCCAGGCCGGCACGACGACCGTGCCCGCCCGTGAGATCGCCTCCAGGCCGTGTGGTGCGGAGAGTTCCAGGCCCCCTGTGGTCCGCAGTGGGCCTTCCTCGCCGCCGCACACCAGCAGTCGGTAGCGCGGCACGCCGGCGTCCTGGCGGTCGATCCCGAACACCGACAGCGGTATGGAACTCTCGAAGATGGGGCCGCCGCTGAACAGCAGCACCGCGACGATCTCCTTGCGGCGTCGCCCGGACAGTTTCCGGGCCGCAGCTTCCGGCGCGGCAGTGGAGTCGTGGCTCATACTGCTAAGCCCCCCTCGGTGGTCGCGGCTCCTCGGTTGTGTCGCTCCTGCACGTTTCCCCTCGGTCCTGCACGAGTCCCCCGCCGTAGACAGTCAAGATCGAATCTACTGTGTCGCGTCGCGCCGCAGTGGCCGGTTCGGCACTCGGCACATTGTCGACTTGGCAACTTGGCGTGAAGCATTCGATCACGAAGCGTTGCACTCGCGGGCCGTGCAGGGAAGTGCGCCTTGTCGCAGTGGCCAATCCACGTAGGGTGCGCAGACCCCCTGAGGCCCTTTCCGTGCAGGTGGAACGGGGGTTGGGGGGTGTTCTGGGCGGGGGATGCATGCACGCCAGAAGTTGGCTGAAAAGCAACGTCCTCGTGCGCGGAAACCGGTCAGCCGACCGGTGTATTTCCCCCAGTGTGACGTCCGCCTCTATGGGCCCCGGTTCCGGTCCTGTGGTGACGTCCGCGGCGCGAGGGCGACTTCCCGCTGCGCTCCTCGTCCTTCAGCCGTGCCGCGTCGTCCTTCATGCGGGCCGCGCCGCGTTCCGATTCACGCAGCAGCACGCGGCAGACCGCCGTCACGGCCGCGAGGCCGAGGGCCGTGCCGGTGGCGCCGGCCAGGGAGGTGCCGTACCAGAGGAGGACCACGGGGACCAGGACACAGCTGAAGACCGCCCACCGGACCACGGTGGCGCTGTCCTCGGAGGGGGTGCGGGGTCCGGTCATGGGTGCGTGCTCCCTGGGCTCCCTGGGGGGCGGATCACGGTGATCAACGCCTGCTCGAGCGCTCGGTCACTGGTCCGGGACCATCCCGGGCAAGTTGAACCCTGTGCAAACCGCCTGTACACCGCAGCAACCATTGCGTTACGGGCGTCCCCTCGTGCATGCTCCCTGGAACCCGCACCGACCGTGAGCGGGTATCTGGGCTAAGGAGGCGTGCCGCCGTACCCTTGGGGTATGGGGTTGGGAAGACCATTCCCGGACACAGCTCCGCCACTGCTGCATCCGTCAACGAGCTCCGCTCGCGGGCCCACCCATAAAGGATCAATACGCCGAGACAGCCATGGCCGGTCACGAATTCTTCGAACCCGCGGACCGCAAGCGGCCCGTCGCCGACCCCACGGCGGCCGAGCCCCTGGCGGCGGAAGAGCCACGCCATTCCTGCGACCCCGCCTTCAAGCACGGCGTCGTGGTCGGCTTCGACGGCTCGACATCCAGTGAGCGCGCCCTCGCGTACTCCATCGGCATGGCCCATCGCTCCGGGTCGGGCCTGATCATCGTCCACGTCGCCAACCGGCTGCCCACCACGGTGTGGGCCGGCTGCGAGCCGCCGGTCTTCGTCGACGTGCCGGACCACCGCACCGAGGTGCTCGGCCTCGAACTCGCCTGCGCCGACTACCTCGCCGAGGTGCCGTGGATCCTCGTCGAGCGCGGCGGCGACATCTGCCACGAACTCGAAGAGGTCGGGCGGGAGTACGAGGCGGACGCGATCGTCGTCGGCTCCACGCACGGCATCGTCGGGCGGATCTTCGGCTCCGTCGCCGGGCGGCTCGCCAAGCGGGCCAAGCGTCCCGTCGTTGTCATTCCGTAACTCGACGTTGTCCCAGGTGAGATGAGCCGTTCGGGACGTCGCTCTCCTTCCTGCGGTGCGTGAATTTACTCGCGCGTAGAGGTGTTTGTGCCTTTGTGAAGGGCATATACCGGTCACCGCACAACTGCACATGCATGAAGGGAGCCCGCCGTGGACAACGACGTCTCTGCGGGAAACGGAATCACTACCGTGGTCGGCCGACTCGCCCTTGGAATCACCCTGTTGGCCTTCGGGCTGGGGTACACCGGAGTGATCGACGGTGTGTCGGCTGCTGACGCCGTATCAATCGCCCAGTACGTGGGCGGCATAGCCCTCTTCGTCGCCGGCCTGATGGCCCTGCGAGACCGTGACAGCGCGAACGGGACCGCGTTCGTGGCGCTCGGTGCGCTCTGGTTCACGTGGGCCGTCTCGGCCGACGCGGCCGTCTCCGCCAACGCGGCCGGGCTGTTCCTGCTGCTGTTCGCCCTGGTGGCGCTCTCCCTCACCCTCGCCGGTGGCGACCAGCTCGGTCAGGGTGCGTACGGGCTGTTCTTCGTCGGGCTGCTGCTCATGGCCATCGCCGTGTTCGCCGACAACGACGGGCTCACCAAGGTGGGTGGCTGGTTCGCCGTTGCCGCGGGTGCGGTGGCCTGGTACGCCGCGACTGCCGCGTTGGCCCACTGGCCGACCGCCCTTCCGCGACGCGCTGCCGGCCGGGGGGTGACGGCCACCGGCTAGCTGCGCAGGCTGGGGAGTTGGGCGGCTCCCCGGCGTTCGAACGGACCCCCCGTGAAGGTGGCATCACGTGGGGGTCCGTTGTCGTTGTTCGGCCTGTGCGGGTGCGTGGGGGCTGGTCGCGCCCGCGCGGCGGAGCCGCAAATCAATGCGGCCCCGCGCCCTTTAAGGGCGTTGCTCGACCGTCACCTGGTATGTCCCCAAGACATGGGTGCCCTGGGCGCAGCTCTCCGTCAGGTCGGCGAACTCGGCTGCCGACAGCCTGTTCGCGGAGCCGCGGCGGCTGTGGTCGAGCAGGACGGACCCGGTGTCCAGCCACTGCGGGCGGGGGTCGACGCCGATGAACTCGGCCAGGCGGGTGAGTTCATCGGCCGGTTCGTCGAGGAGATCCTCGTAGGCAAGGGTGGCTCGCTGGTCGGCGGGGAGCCCGGCCAGGAACTCCGTGCCGTCGGTGACCAGTTCGGACCACAGGGCGCCGAAGCGCCGCAGGGGGATGTCCCGGTCGCGCACGAGGGCCGGGTCGAAGCGGTCGTCGAGCAGCGGGGACAGGTCCGCGGGGAGCGCGCGTACGTGCTCGGGGGTCAGGTCGGCGAAGCTGTCGATGCCGGCGTGTTCCTTGATCTCGCGCAGCAGCAGGATCGCGCGGTACCCGGGATGGCGGCTCATGGACAGGGCGCAGTCCGGGCCGTCCCGGAACATGTGCACGAACCTCGCGTCCGGGAAGGCCTCCCGGAGCCCCGGTGCCCAGCCGGTCGAGTAACCGGACCGCTCCACGACGGCGGTGCGTCCGAACCGTCCGCAGAGGAGGCCGAACAGCGCTCGGTGGTGTTCGGGGGCGGTGCGCTCGGGCCATCGGACCACCGCCGCGGCGAGTTCGTCGAGCAGCCCGTCCGGGTCGTCGGTGAGGTGGGGCAGCACCATCAAGGAGAGCGCGGGGATGCCGGTGGCCCGCGCCGTGTACCTGCCGGGGCGGCGGGTGTGGAGGAACTCCGGGAGCGGGAGTCCGCTGCGGATCATCCGCTCGAAGTGCGGGGCGGGGCGGTACAGCGTCTGCCAGAACTCCTCACCGGTCACCGGCCCTTCGGGGAAGGCGGCATCGCCCACGGAGGCCATGAACTCGTTGAGGCTCAGTACGTCCGGGTGGGCGTTGAGGATGCGGGACAGGGCTGTCGAGCCACTGCGTCCCGTACCGATGACGAAGGTCAAGGAACGCATGGTCACCCTCCGCTTTCCGCGCCGGTCTTGTCCGTGGGGCCGTTCGCCCCGCGTGCGGTCCCACTCTGCCCGCTCCCGGGGCTGTCAGGGCATGATCGAGGTCGGCACATCCGTTTGGAGGAACGGCGTGGCATGGTCCGAGCACGTCGTCGTGCGAGACGGTGTCCGGCTCGTCTGCCGGGACCGGGGCGGGCCGGGGCAGCCCCTGGTGCTGCTGCACGGTCTGGCCGGTCACGCGGGTGAATGGGACGCCCTGGCACGGCACTTGAGTCCCCGCTACCGGGTCGTCGCGGTCGACCAGCGCGGGCACGGCGCCAGTGAGCGCCGTCCGCGGGACCTCTCCCGCGCCGCTCACGTCGCCGACGTCGTCGCCGTTGCCGACCGGCTGGGCCTACGGCGGCCGGTCCTCGTCGGCCAGTCGCTGGGCGGGCACACGGCCCTGCTCACCGCCGCCGCGCACCCCGCGCTGGTCCGCGCGCTCGTGCTCGTCGAGGCCGGCCCCGGCGGTCCGAACCCCGACGGTCCCGCGGACATCGGCGCATGGCTCGACTCGTGGCCGACGCCCTTCCCCTCGCGCGAGGCGGCGGCCGCGTTCCTCGGCGGCGGTCCGGTCGGTGCGGGCTGGGCGGCCGGCCTGGAGGAACGCGAGGGCGGTTGGTGGCCCCGCTTCGACCGCGACGTGATGGTCCGCGCGCTGGCGGAGAACGCCCGGCGTTCCTTCTGGCACGAGTGGGGGCAGATCACCTGCCCCACGCTGGTCGTCCTGGCCCAGTCCGGCTTCGTCCCCGCTCAGGAGGCCGACGAGATGCTGGGCCGGCGCCCCGACACCGTGGCCCTGAGCATCCCGGGCACCGGCCACGACCTGCACCTGGAACAGCCCGGAATTCTGCACGCCGCTCTCTCGGAGTTCCTGCAGGGCCTCGCCTGAGAATCCCGGGCCCCGCAGGGCCGCGTTCACCGTGTCCGACGTGGATCCATGGCATGCATCGCCGACAACGGTCCCGCCCTCAGGACGAAGCCCTCGTCACCAGCTCCGTCTGCAGCACCATCTGCGGCCGCTCCAGCCCCCGCGACACCGCCGGCCGGCGGTCCGCGATCTCGGTGAGGAGGAGGTCCAGCATCCGGCGGCCCATCTCCTCGATGGGCTGGCGGACGCTGGTGAGGGGCGGCTCCATGTGGCGGGCGATGGCGGAGTCGTCGTAGCCGACGAGCGCCACGTCGTCGGGGATACGGCGGCCCTCCTCGCGCAGCACCTGGCGGGCGCCCGCCGCCGTCACGTCCGACGCAGCGAAGACCGCGTCCAGGTCGGGGCAGCGCGCCAGGAGGGCCTGCATCGCGCGGGCGCCGCCCTCCTCGGTGAAGTCGCCGGGCTCGATCAGCCGCTCGTCCACCCCGTGCCCGGCGTCACGCAGGGCGTCGCGGTAGCCGTCGACGCGGCGCTGGGCACCGTAGACGTCGAGGCGGCCGGTGATGTGGGCGATCCGGGTGCGGCCGCGGGACACCAGGTGCTCGGCGGCCGAGCGGGCGCCGCCGTAGTTGTCCGAGTCGACCGAGGTCAGGGTCTCCGCGGCCGAGCGCGGGCCGCTGATCACCGCGGGGATCTCCAGCTGGGCCAGCAGGTCCGGCAGGGGGTCGTCGGCGTGGACCGAGACCAGGAGCACGCCGTCCACGCGGTGCGCCGCCAGGTACTGGGCGAGCCGGCGCCGCTCCCTGTCGCTGCCCGCGAAGATCAGCAGCAGCTGCATCTCCGTTTCGGCGAGTTCGGCGCCCACGCCCTTGAGCATGTCCGAGAAGTACGGCTCCGCGAAGAAGCGCGTCTCGGGCTCGGGGACGACCAGCGCGATCGCGTCCGTGCGGTTGGCCGCCAGGGCCCGGGCGGCCGTGTTGGGGACGTACCCCAGCTCCGCCACCGCCGCTTCCACCGCCGCGCGGGTCGCGTCGCTGACCCGGGGCGAGCCGTTGATCACGCGGGAGACGGTGCCCCGGCCCACGCCTGCGCGGGCCGCCACCTCTTCGAGGGTGGGTCGGCCGCCGCTCCGGCCCCGCGCTCCGTGGGTTGCCATGGGCTCCGCCTTCCCGCCGTTGTCTCTGTGCTGGCCTGGAATTTAACAGTCCCGCCAGGGAGAGTGACCGTCGCTGGGTGCTACCGCCCCCAGACCCCCGCTGGGCCCCGAAAGGGCCTCGTCCTCGATCGCCGGACGGACTGACCCGGTCCAGTTAACGGCCCGATAACTGAACGCATCTCTCCGCGTCGACTCCCTTGACACCCCCGCCCGGACCGACGAACCTTCAACACATCACCTGTGGGAGCGCTCCCACAGTACCTGACACATACACATCCCGCACGTTCCCCGCCCGAGCCGCAGCGATGCATCATGACGTTTCAACGGGCCCAACAATGCCGTTGGCCGGGGGGTCGGCACGTCAGGCAACAGGAGGACGCAATGCGCACGAGTACCCGCGGGTCCCGCCGGCTGATGGCCCTCGCGGCCGCGGCCGCGCTGACGACAGGGCTGCTCGCCGGCTGCGCCGAGGACTCGGACGACGGCTCCGGGAACGAGGGCGGAGGCAACGGCGGTGGAAAGACGACGCTCACCATCGGCACCTTCGGTGTCTTCGGCTACAAGCAGGCCGGCCTCTACGACGAGTACATGAAGCTCAACCCCGACATCACCATCAAGGAGAACGTCACCACCCGTACCGACGTCTACTGGCCCAAGACCCTGACGCGTCTGCAGGCCGGTTCCGGTACCGACGACATCCAGGCGATCGAGGTCGGCAACATCACCGAGGCCGTGCAGACGCAGGCCGACAAGTTCGTCGATCTCGGCAAGGAGGTCGACAAGTCCCAGTGGCTGGACTGGAAGAACGCCCAGGCCACCACCCAGGACGGCAAGCTGATCGGGCTCGGCACCGACATCGGGCCGATGGCGATCTGCTACCGCAAGGACCTGTTCGAGAAGGCAGGTCTGGAGACCGACCGGACCAAGCTCGCCGCGCAGTGGAAGGGCGACTGGGGCAAGTACGTCGACCTGGGCAAGCAGTACATGGAGAAGGCGCCGAGCGGCACCAAGTTCGTGGACTCCGCCTCCTCCGTCTACAACGCGGCCCTCGGCGGCGAGACCGAGCGGTACTACGACAAGGACGGCAACGTCGTCTGGGACAAGTCCGCGGGGGTGAAGAAGGCCTGGGACGTCGCCATGGAGGTGGCCACCAGCGACATGTCGGCGAAGCTGAAGCAGTTCGACAAGCCGTGGGACCAGGGCTACGCCAACGGCACCTTCGCCACGGTGGCCTGCCCGGCCTGGATGATCGGCTACATCCAGGAGAAGTCCGGTGACTCGGGCAAGGGCAAGTGGGACGTGGCGGCGGCGCCGACCGCGGCCAACTGGGGCGGTTCGTTCGTCGGCGTGCCGACGGCGAGCAAGAACCAGGAGGAGGCCGTCAAGCTGGCGAAGTGGCTGACCGCGCCCGAGCAGCAGGCGAAGGTCTTCGCCAAGCAGGCCAGCTTCCCGTCGACCCCGTCGGCGTACTCCGGCCTGAAGCCGGCGACCGCCACCCAGGCGTTCTTCTCGGACGCGCCGATCACGGAGATCTTCTCGGCCTCGGCCGAGACCATCCCGACCCAGTACCTGGGCGCCAAGGACCAGCCGATCGGCACCGCGATCACCGACATCGGCATCCTCCAGGTCGAGCAGAAGGGCAAGTCGCCCGACGAGGGCTGGGACGCCGCCACCGCGGAGATCAAGGACGTGCTCGGCCAGTGAGCAGTTCCAAGGAGGCCCTCGCGCATCCCGCGTCGAGCGCCGACGCCGCGCCCGGTGACCAGCCGGGCGCGGCCGGCCGCGCGAACGGTCGCGGTACGGCGCCGCCGGGGAGCAGTTCCTGGCGGAGCCGGCTGTACCGCTGGGACATGAAGGCGTCGCCGTACGCGTTCATCGCCCCCTTCTTCATCGTCTTCGGGGCGTTCTCGCTCGTCCCGCTGCTGTACACGGCCTGGTACTCGCTGCACAACGTGCAGCTGGCCAACCTGGACGGCCAGACCTGGACCGGCCTGGACAACTACAAGAACCTGTTGTCCTCGGACTTCTTCTGGAACGCGCTGTGGAACACCTTCACCATCGGTGTGATCTCCACGGTGCCCCAGCTGCTGATGGCGATCGGCCTGGCGCACCTGCTCAACTACAAGCTGCGCGGCTCGACCGTGTGGCGGGTCGTGATGCTCACCCCGTACGCCACGTCGGTGGCGGCGGCGACGCTGGTGTTCGTGCTGCTGTACTCCTGGGACGGCGGCATGATCAACTGGCTGCTGGAGTTCGTCGGCATCGACCCGGTCAACTGGCGTGAGTCCGACTGGGGTTCGCAGTTCGCGGTGTCGTCGATCGTGATCTGGCGGTGGACGGGCTACAACGCGCTGATCTACCTGGCGGCGATGCAGGCGATCCCGGCCGACCTCTACGAGTCCGCGGCGATCGACGGCGCCAACCGCTGGCAGCAGTTCATCCATGTGACGATCCCGCAGCTGCGGCCGACGATCCTGTTCACGGTGGTCGTCTCGACGATCGGCGCGACCCAGCTCTTCGGCGAGCCCCTGCTGTTCGGCGGCGTGAGCGGCTCGAAGGGCGGCTCCGGGCACCAGTACCAGACGCTCGGCCTGTACATGTACGACCAGGGCTGGATCATCGGCAACCTCGGCAAGGCGTCCGCGATCGCCTGGTCGATGTTCCTGATCCTGCTGATCGTCGCCGTGATCCAACTGCTGGTCTCCCGACGGCTGAGGAAGTCCCAATGAGCACACATGAACTGACGGCTCCTCAGTCGAAGGCCGGATCCGGGAGGCCCAGGCGCGAGCGCCCCCGGGTGATGGGCGCCGGCAAGCAGCTGCACGCCGGCCCGCTGACCTACGTCATCCTGTCCGTCTTCGCGCTGGTGTCGCTGGCCCCGCTGGTGTGGACGGCGATCGCGGCCTCGCGCACGGACCGGCGGCTGGCGGAGACCCCGCCGCCGCTGTGGTTCGGCGGGAACCTTTTCAAGAACATGGACCGGGCGTGGGAGGAGGCCGGGCTCGGGAAGGCGATGTTCAACACCATGTTCGTCGCGGGCACGATCACCGTCAGCACGGTGCTGTTCGCCACCCTCGCCGGCTTCGCCTTCGCCAAGCTCCGCTTCCGGTTCTCCGGCCTTCTGCTGCTGCTGACGATCGGCACGATGATGATCCCGCCGCAGCTGGCCGTCGTACCGCTGTATCTGTGGATGGCGGACCTCGGCTGGTCGAACCAGCTCCAGACGGTCATCCTGCCGACCCTGTGCACGGCCTTCGGTACGTTCTTCATGCGGCAGTACCTGGTGCAGGCGCTGCCGAGCGAGCTGATCGAGGCGGCGCGGGTGGACGGCGCGAGCAGTCTGCGGGTCGTCTGGCACGTGGTCTTCCCTGCGGCCCGGCCCGCGATGGCCGTCCTCGGCCTGCTGACCTTCGTGTTCGCCTGGAACGACTTCCTGTGGCCGATCATCGCCCTGAACCAGGAGAACCCGACCGTCCAGGTCGCCCTCAACTCCCTCGGCACCGGCTATGTCCCCGACCAGGCGGTGATCATGGCGGGCGCCCTGCTCGGCACGTTGCCGCTGCTGATCGCGTTTCTGCTGTTCGGGAAGCAGATCGTGGGGGGCATCATGCAGGGTGCGATCAAGGGCTGATGTCCGCTCACACCGCTTCTCCCGTACGTCCCCTGGGGCCGGGTCACCGCCGCCTCGGCCCCTTCCTCCCCCCTCCCCTCCTACCCGTCGGTCTCCACGACCCCCAATGGGAGCGCTTCCATGCCTGAGCCCATGTCCTCCGTGTCCTTTCCCCCTTCCTTCCTCTGGGGCGCCGCGACGTCCGCGTACCAGATCGAGGGAGCGGTGCGGGAGGGCGGCCGTACGCCGTCGATCTGGGACACCTTCAGCCATACGCCGGGCCGGACGGCCGGCGGCGAGCACGGTGACATCGCTGTCGACCACTACCACCGCTACCGCGAGGACGTGGCGCTGATGGCCGAGCTCGGCCTGGGCGCGTACCGCTTCTCGATCTCCTGGTCGCGTGTGCAGCCGACGGGCCGGGGCCCGGCGGTGCAGGTGGGCCTGGACTTCTACCGCCGTCTGGTGGACGAGCTCCTGGCGCACGGCATCAAGCCCGCCGTCACCCTGTACCACTGGGACCTGCCCCAGGAGCTGGAGGACGCGGGCGGCTGGCCGGAGCGCGACACGGCGTACCGGTTCGCCGAGTACGCGCAGATCGTCGGCGAGGCGCTCGGCGACCGCGTGGAGCAGTGGATCACGCTCAACGAGCCGTGGTGCAGCGCGTTCCTGGGCTACGGGTCGGGCGTGCACGCGCCGGGCCGCACCGAGCCGGCGGGCACGCTGCGGGCGGCCCACCATCTCAACCTGGCGCACGGGCTGGGCGCTTCGGCCCTGCGTTCGGTGATGCCGGCCCGCAACACGGTGGCGCTGAGCCTCAACTCCGCGACGGTACGGCCGGTGTCGCAGGACCCGGCGGACCTGGCGGCGGCACGGAAGATCGACGACCTCGCCAACGGGGTCTTCCACGGGCCGATCCTGCACGGGGCGTACCCGGAGACGCTGTTCGCGGCCACGGAGCTGGTGACGGACTGGTCGTACGTCCAGGACGGCGACCTGGCGGCGATCAACCAGCCGTTGGACGCGCTGGGCCTGAACTACTACACCCCCGCGCTGGTCTCGGCGGCGGAGACCGAGGTGACCGGCCCGCGTGCCGACGGCCACGGAGCGAGCGAGCACACGCCCTGGCCGGGCGCTGACGACGTCGCCTTCCACCAGACGCCGGGCGACCGCACCGCGATGGGCTGGACGATCGACCCGACGGGCCTGCACGAGCTGATCATGCGGTACACCCGGGAGGCACCGGGCCTGCCTCTCTACATCACCGAGAACGGCGCGGCGTACGACGACAAGCCGGACCCGGACGGCCGCGTCCACGACCCGGAGCGCATCGCCTACCTGCACGGCCACCTCGCGGAGGTCCGCCGCGCGATCGCCGACGGCGCCGATGTCCGGGGCTACTACCTGTGGTCCCTGATGGACAACTTCGAGTGGGCGTACGGCTACGAGAAGCGGTTCGGGGCGGTGTACGTCGACTACTCGACGCTGACGCGGACACCGAAGTCGAGTGCGTACTGGTACGGGAAGGCGGCTCGCACGGGGGCGTTGCCGGAGTCGGACGAGGTGTTCTAGGGACCGGGGACGGGGCGCGGCACGCGGAGGGGAGGCGCCGCGCCCCGCGGTTTCGGTCATGGGGAAGGGTGGGAAGGAGCGGAGATCACTACTCTGCTCGGGTGCTCTCATACGACGAACTGACGCCGCCCGAACGTGAGTTGTGGGACGCGTTTCCCGAAGGGCGCCGCGTGGATCTGCGCACCGGCGTACCCGAGGACGACCGCGTCGCCGGAGGGGCGCAGTGGGGGCCCGCCCGTACGGTCAGGGCCGCCGTGATCGCAGCGCTCCTGCTGGGCGCGAACCCCCCGCGGCCGGGCGCCGTGGCAGGTCTGAGACTCACCGGTGCGCGGGTGTCCGGGCACCTCGATCTGGCCGGCGCGCAGATCGGTCACGTTCTGTGGATCGAGGAGTGCTGGTTCGAGGGGTCGGTGAACCTGCTGGGAGCGTCGACGCAGTCGCTGATGATCGCAGCCAGCCGCGTGCCCGGCCTCGAAGCCGGTTCGGCGGTTGTCGAAGGCCACCTCGACCTGCGTCGCTCGGTCGTGGAGAGCGGTGCTCCCTCGCCCTTCCACCACAGCGTCACCGCGCTGTCGCTCACCAATTCCCGGGTGGCCGGTGGCGTGATCCTCAACGGGACCGAGCTCAGTGCGCCGGGAGGCTGGGCCCTGGCCGGCGGCGGTGTCGTCGTCGAAGGCGGCTTCTTCTGCCAGGTCGGGTTCGTCGCGCGCGGAGAGGTGCGGTTGCCGGGAGCCCAGCTGACGGGTGGACTCTTCATGAAAGGGGCTCGCCTGGAGCAGCCCGCGACCCGCGGCGTGGCGCTGGCCATGGACAACGCCACGGTGACGACGCTGGACCTGTCGGCGGGCTTCACAGCGAGCGGAACCGTACGGCTGCGCGGCACCCGGATCGTGGACAACCTGACCTTCGAGGGTGCCGTGCTGAACGGGCCGCCCGACGGTGACGGCCCCGCCCTGGTGGGGATGCTGATGCGGGCCGTCGACTTCGACCTCACCCTCGCCCGCCCGCCGTCTGGCGCCGTGGACCTGCGGGGCGCGCAGGTGTCGTACCTCCACGAGGGCGAGCACAGCTGGCCGGACGTGGTGGAGCTGGACGGGTTCGTCTACGGCTCCGTCAAGGTGGCCGACGCGGAACACAACGGCGAGCGCCGGGAAGCGGTGGGGGCGCGCAGTTCGGTCGCCCACCGCATCGCGTGGATACGGCGCAGCCCGGGCTACAGTCCGCAGCCGTACGAGCAGTTGGCGAGCTGGTACCGGACGGTCGGCCATGACGACGACGCCCGCCGGGTCCTGCTGGCGAAGCAGCGGCACCGCCGCCGCACCCTGCGACCTGCCGCCCGGGCCTGGGGGCATCTGCTCGACACGACCGTCGGCTACGGCTACCGCCCCTGGCTGGCCGGTGTCTGGCTGCTGGCGCTGACCCTGCTGGGCACGCTGGTGTTCCGCGCGCACTCCCCGACGCCGGTCAAGCCGGGCGAGGGCGCCCCGTTCCAGCCCTTCGTCTACACACTCGACCTGCTGATCCCCATCGGCGGTCTGGGGCAGCGCACGTCCTGGTACTGGACGGACGACGGTGCGCAGTGGCTGGCCTACGCGCTGGTCGCCCTGGGCTGGGTGCTGACCACGGCCGTCATCGCGGGCGTGACACGCACGCTGCAGAAGAACTGACGGCCGCGTTCGAAGACGCACGCGCCCCGGCCGGATGGGGGAAGACCGGCCGGGGCGCCCCCCGTGGCCCGAAGGCGGTCCGCGTCAGTTGTAGGCCGCGAACGCCTTCGAGAACGCGAACTTCTCCTGGAGGACCGAGCTGCACGTCGCGTCCGCCGACGGCTTCTCGCCTCCCGGGCACTGCTTGTCGCGGGTCGCCGACCACATCGACAGCCAGCCGAGGCCCTTGGACTTGGCGAAGTTCACCAGCTGGGTGGCGTCGTCGACCTTGAAGATCTCGGTGGTGACGTCGTTGACGCCGATCATCGGGGTGACGGCGACCGTCTTCCAGGCGGCGCTGTCGGAGAGGCCGAGCACGCTCTTGACCTGGGCCTGGGTGGCGGTGGCCGCCTGTTCGGCGTAGGTGCCCATGTCGCCGCTGTACGCGGGACCGTAGTCCATCGCCATGATGTTGACGGTGTTGATCTTCACGCCGTTCTGCTTGGCGTCGGCGAGGAGGTCGACTCCCGGCTGGGTCAGGCCCTCCGGCATGACGGGCAGGGTGAAGGAGACGTCCAGGTCGGGGTGGGCCTTCTGGAGCTTGGCGATCGCCTGGGCGCGGCGGGTGTTGGCCGCCTTGTCCGGCAGTGCGCCGCCCTCGACGTCGAAGTCGACCTTGGTCAGCTTGTACGCGTCAACGACCTTGGTGTACGCCGCCGCCAGCGCGTCCGCCGAGGAGCAGGTCGTCGCCAGCTCGCTGCCGGCCGCGCCGCCGAAGGAGACGCGAACATCGCCGCCCTTCGCCCTCAGGTCACCGATCTGCGCGGCCACCGCGTCGCTGCCGAGGTCCGTGACGCCGCCCCACTTCGGGGTGCAGCCACCGCCGTCGGTGACGAAGGCGAGGTTGTAGTCCTTGACGCCCGTCGCCGCGGCGCTCGCCAGCAGGTCGAAGGCCGGGTAGAGAGACGTGTCGATGTACGGGGCGAAGCCGGCGCTGGTTCCGGTTCCGGTGCCGGGGCTCTCCGAGGGCTTGGCCGTGGGGGTGGCGCTCTGGGTGGGGGTGGCCGTCGGTTTCGGCGTCGACGTCGGCGTCGGAGTGGGCGTGGGGGATGCGGTGGACGTCGGGCGGCCGCTCGGCTCCGGCGTCGCGCTGTCGTCCGTCGAGCACTTCGCGTCGTCGATCAGACAACCCGTCGGCGCGCCCGTGCCGTTGACCACGAAGCCGACCGTCACCGACTCACCGGCCGCCAGACCGTCCGTGTCCCACTTCGGCGGCGTCACGGTGACGTGCTGCCCGCGCACGCTCGACTCGGCGTTCCACAGGGAGCTGAGCTTCGAGCCCGACGGCAGGTCGAACTCCAGCGTCCAGTCCCGGTCCCTCTGACCGCTGGTGTTCGTGACGACGTACTGCGCGGTGTAACCCGTCGACCAGTCACTGGTCTTGGTGTACGCCGCCCCGACTCCGGCCGCCTGGGCCGTACCGGTGAACAGGATCGCGCCACCGCCGGCCACGGCCGCGGCGACGAGGCCGCCTATCGCCTTGTTCCTGCCACTGACCTTGCGCCGGTGGGTGCTCTTCACGTGTCTGCCTCACTGTTCACGGGGTTCGTGGGGGTGGGTGCGGCAGCACGCTAGCGATTCGGAATCGGGCAAATGGCCTGATCCGGACGGGGGTTGGCGACCTTAGGGCGCGCTTAAGGAAGGGATCGGGGCCGGTTAAAGGTCGAGACCAATTTGCCGGGACGGCGGCGTCGTACCGCCCCCCGGTGCCCCCTGCGCACCGGCTCTCTACCGTCCAGCTGGATCCAGATCCGCACCTCGGTTCCGCCCAGCACCGACGAGCCGATCCGCACGTCCCCGCCCGTCGACTCCGCGAGCCGCCGCACGATGTCCAGCCCGAGCCCGGTCGACCCGGCACTGCCCGAGCCCCGCCCGCGCGCCATCGCCGCCTCAGGGTCGGATATCCCGGGCCCCGCGTCCGAGACGAGCACGATCACCGCGTCCTCGCCGTTGTGCACGTCGACCGCGAACGCCGTGCCCTCGGACGTGTGCCGGAAGACGTTGCCGAGCAGGGCGTCCAGCGCGGCCGCCAGATCCGCCCGGGCCACGGGGATGCGCACCGGCCGGTCCACGCCGGCCACCCGCACCTTGCGGCCCTCGTCCTCCGCCAGCGCCGACCAGAACGCCATGCGCTCGCGCACCACCTCGGCCGCGTCGCACCCGGCGCCGGGGCCCGCCGCCACCGTCTGCGGCTTGGCCTCCCGGGCCGTACGGATGATGGTGTCGACCTCGCCCTCCAGCTGGGCGACGGCCGCCCGGGTCTGCTCGGCGGCCGGACCGTCCCCGAGCGAGGCCGCGTTCAGCCGCAGTACGGTCAGCGGGGTACGCAGGCGATGGGACAGGTCGGCCGCCAACTCGCGTTCGTTCGCGAGGAGTTGTACGACCTGGTCGGCCATCGAGTTGAACGCGACCGCCGCCAGCCGCAGTTCGTTCGGCCCCTCTTCGGGCACCCGGGCGCCCAGCTTGCCCTCCCCCAGCTCGTGCGCGCCCTCGACCAGGCGCTGCGCGGGCCGCACCATCCGTACGCCCAGCCGGTCGGCGACCGCCACCGACCCGACGATCAGCGCGAGGCCGACCCCGGCGAGCACCGCCCAGGCCGTGGTGAGCCCGTTGGTGACCTCCGTCTCGGGGACGTACACCTCGACGACGGCGATCTCGCCTGAGCTCAGCGCGACCGGCTGGAGCAGCGTGGATCCGCCGGCCACCTCGGTGGTCGAGGCACGGCCCAGCCGTCGTACGGTCGCGATGTCCTCGGCGGCGGCGCGCTGCCGGCCGAGGTCGACGGCGGCCGCGTCGCCGGACGCCGGTATGTGCACGGCCATGCCCGCGTCCGACCCGGCCGAGGCGACGACCCGCTCCAGCTGGTCCCGGTCGGTGGTGATGGACAGCGCGGGGGCGACGGCCGCGGCCTCCCGCTCGGCGTTGGAGAAGGCGCGGTCGCGGGCCATCTCCCGGATGACGAGCCCGAGGGGGACGGCGAAAGCGACCACGACCATCGTCGTGACCGCCAGGCAGACCTTGACCAGTGCCCATCTCATCGCGGCGGCTCCAGCTTCACACCGACGCCCCGCAGGGTGTGCAGATAACGGGGGTTGGCTGCCGTTTCGCCCAGTTTCCGGCGCAGCCAGGACAGATGGACGTCGATGGTCTGGTCGTCGCCGTACGACTGCTGCCACACCTCGGCGAGCAGTTCCTTGCGGGGGACGACGACACCGGGCCGCCCGGCCAGGAAGGCGAGCAGGTCGAACTCACGGCGGGTGAGGTCCAGGCCGACTCCGTCCAGCTCGGCCTGGCGGCGCAGCGGGTCGACGGTCAGGCCGCCGACGCGGAGCACGCTGGACGGCGCGGCCTCCGCGCTGCCGGACCGGGCGCGGCGCAGGACGGCGGCCATCCGGGCCGACAGGTGCTCGACGGAGAACGGCTTGGTCAGATAGTCGTCCGCCCCCGCGTTCAGCAGCCGGACGATCTCCGTCTCGTCGTCCCGTGCCGTGGCGATGATCACCGGCACGTCCGTGATGCCGCGCAGCATCTTCAGGGCCTCGGAGCCGTCCAGATCGGGCAGACCGAGGTCCAGGATCACCACGTCGAAACGGAAATGGGCGACCTCGCGCAGCGCCTCCAGTGCCGTCCCGACGCTGCGCACCGTGTGGGCGGCGTCGGTCAGGTGCCGGATCAGCGCCGAGCGTACGAACTGGTCGTCCTCGACCACGAGCACACTTGCCATGCGCCGCACCGTACGCCATGCGAGCGAGCCCGGTCCGGGCCTGTGGACAACTCCGCACCTGTGGACAACCGGGCGACACTCCTGGGACGCGTGAGGCAGTATGGCCCGCGATGCGCAGAGGACTCGTACACGTACTTGCTTGGTCGCTCGCCACGGGCGCGGCGGTCACGCTGTCGTGGTGGGGTGTCCACACGGTGATGGCGGGCACGGTGTACGACCGCCCGCGCGCCCTGCCCATCACCGCGGCCGACGCGACCACGCAGGAGTCGAAGCCGCTGGCGTCGTCGACGAACCGGCCGACGCCGTCGAAGGGTCCCTCCAGTTCCTCGGATCCCTCTCCGAAACCGACCGGCACGCCCCGTACGCCGGCCCCCTCGAAGTCGCCGTCCCAGAGCCCCGGCCCCACGTCCACCGCATCCGGCCAGGTCAAGAGCTACGACACCGACGGCGGCCGGGTGGTCTTCGACATCGGCAAGAGCTCCGCGACCCTCGTCTCGGCCACGCCGGGTGCGGGCTGGTCGATGCAGGTGTGGAAGACGGAGACATGGATCCGGGTGGAGTTCAGCGCGGGCGCGGACCGGGTGTCGGTGTTCTGCACCTGGCACGACGGGCCGCCGCGGGTGGAGATCGGGAACTACTGAGTCACCGGAAGACGGACGGCGGCGGGGCCGGGGAGGCCACTGCCGCGAGGTCGGTCACGGGGACGGCGCCACCGGTGAAGTCGGTGAGCGCTTTGCCGTGTTCGACCCGGCCGGGGTGCGGGTCGGCGGCGGCGCGGCGGGTCAGTTCGGCGACCGGGAGCGGGTGGTCGGAGGCGACGAGGACGGCGTTGCCGAAGCGTTTGCCGCGCAGTACCGCCGGATCGGCGACCAGGGCGAGTTCCTCGAAGCGGGCGCCGACCGTGGCGATCTGGCCGCGCAGATGGGAGAGCGGCGGACCGTCGGCGAGGTTGGCGGCGTACACGCCAGAGGGCCGCAACGCCCTGCGTACGTCGTCGAGGAACTCCGTCGAGGTCAGGTGGGCGGGGGTGCGGGCCCCGCTGAACACGTCGGCGATGACGACGTCGGCCCACGCGTCGGGCACCTTGGCGAGCCCGTCCCGCGCGTCCGCGGACCGCACTCGGATCCGGGCGTTCGGATCCAGGGGCAGCTCCCGCCTGACCAGTTGGACCAGGGTGGCGTCCCGCTCGACGACCTGCTGGGTGGAACGGGGGCGGGTGGCGGCGACGTACCGGGCGAGGGTCAGCGCGCCACCACCGAGGTGCACGGCGTGGACGGGCTTGCCCGGCGGGGCGGCGAGATCGATGACGTGGCCGAGGCGCCGCTGGTACTCGAAGGAGAGGTAGGCCGGGTCGTCCAGATCGACGTGCGACTGAGGAGCCCCGTCGATCAGGAGCGTCCACGCCCGGGCACGGTCCCGGTCGGGTATCAGCTCGGCGAGCCCACCGTCGACACGCTCGACGACGGCTTCGGCGGCGACCGCCCGACGCCGGACGTTCCTGGACTTCCTCATTAGGTCATTGTCACAGGTGGGAGGCAGTGCCGCCCGGGCAGCCGGGTCAGCGGCGGGACACAGCGCGCTCGCCCGCCCGGGACGGCCGCGTCACCGGCAGTTGTCGGCCGCCTCGATCAACCGCGCCGCCTCCCCCAGCGCGGCCCGCAGCGCCGCCGGGTCGGTCGCCAGGTCCGCCTCACCGGGCGGCAGCAGCCAGTCCGAGCCCTCGACCGGCGGCTCGGGGTCCGGGTTGAGGCTCAGCCCCCGGCCCTCGGTCTCCGTACAGGTGCTGCCCGGCATGTCCCAGGCGGCCGCCGTGCCGGGCGGGACCACGAAGCCGAGCGTGTCGCCACCGTCGTCGTGCAGCACGGGTCCGACGCCATCCCCGGCCCCGCGCCGCAGGATATCGACCGCCTCCAGGCCCTGGCGCGCCGGAACGGTGACCACGTCGCAGCCCGCGCCCGGCGGCTCGCTGCACTCCGCGGTCGGCGCATGTCCAGCCGTGGTCGACGGCGTACGAGGAACGATGCTCTGGCTGGTCTCCATCCCGACCTCCACCACGGAACCCCTTTTGCAGTCCGAAGAGTTCAACGCGGGGCGGCGTCAACGGCTACGGCGGAAGTCAGCCGCAAAGGATGGCAGTTCATGGCAGATCCCGTATGAGATATCCGGTTTGTAGCCAAACCCAGCGTGGCGGGTCCGACACAGCAGGTACGTTCTTGCCCGCCGGAGACAAGGGCACAGACGGATTTTTCGGTCCAACTCGTCCTCGTCCCGGCATGGTTCGACGGTTCGCACGAGAGGACCCGGCCATGGCGTCGTCAGAGCTGACCTCGTCCCTGCCCCCCAGGCCGCTGCGGCCGAATCTCGCGTTCCGGCAGTTGCGCGGACAGCGCTCGCCGGCCGAGTTCGCCGCCGTGGTGCGACGGGCAGCCCGCGAGATCGGCGAGCGGGTCAGCTGTGACGCGCGCTATGTCGGGCGGGTCGAGGCCGGCGAGATCCGCTGCCCCAACTACGCGTACGAACGGGTGTTCCTGCACATGTTCCCCGGCCGCACGCTCACTGACCTCGGCTTCGCGCCCCGCTCGTCCGTACGCGGACGCCGAGCGCACGCCGACGAGGAGGCGCCCCCCGTGCACACCACGATCCCGGCGCGCACCTCCAGTGAGACATGGATTGCCCACGAGCCGTATGACCCTCTGAACCCTCAGGACCCGTACGACCCCCACGACCCGTACGGCGCACAGCAGAACCACCTGAACCACGAGATCCACGAGGAGAGCGACGTGCTGCGTCGCGCATTCATGACCGGCGGTGGCGCCACGGTGGCCGCCGCCTCGCTGAGCCCCCTGGGGCTCGCCATCGACGCCGCGGCCGCGGAGCGTCCCGTCCGACGGGTAGGGGGGCGGGAGGCGGACGCGCTCGAAGTGGCCGTCCGCCGCATCCGGCTGCTCGACGACCGGCACGGCGCCGACGGCCTCTACCGGCGCGCGGCCGCGCCACTGCGGGCCGCCTACGCACTGCTCGACGCCGGTACGACCCGGCAGGCGGTGGGCGAACGGCTGCACGCGGGCGCGGGTGAACTGGCCATCTCGGTGGGGTGGCTGGCGCACGACTCGGGGCGGTTCGACGACGCCCGCTCGCACTACGCGGAGGCGCTGGCGACCGCCCGGATGGCCGGGGACGCGGGCCTTGAGGCGCACGCCTTCTGCAATACGTCGTTCCTCGCGCGGGACGCGGGCCGGCCCCGTGAGGCCGTGCGGGCGGCGCAGGCCGCGCAACGCGTCGCGCGCCCCCTGGGCTCCTCCCGTCTGATGTCCCTGCTCGCCCTGCGCGAGGCGGGCGGCTGGGCGGGGCTCGCCGACCGCACCGGCTGCGAGCAGGCCCTCGTCCGCGCGCAGGCCCTCTTCGAGCGCGGCAGCTCGGACTCCGACCCCGAGTGGATGAGCTTCTACGGCGAGGCCGAGCTGGAGGTCCTCGAGGCGCAGTGCTGGTCGACGCTGGGCAACTGGCGGCGGGCGGCGCGGCATGCCGGGCGGGCGGCCCAGCTGCAGGATCCGCACTTCACACGCAACATCGCGCTGTACACGGCGGAACTGGCGGACGACCTGGCCCGGGGCGGGCGGCCCGATGAGGCGGCGGCGGCCGGGATGCGGGTGCTGGACCTGCTGGACCAGGTGCAGTCCTCACGGGTGCAGACGATGCTGGCGGGGACGGCGCGGGTGCTGCTGCCGCACCGGCGGGCCAGTGGCGTCTCGGCGTTCCTGGAGCGGCACGCTTCGGCGCCGCGTACGCCTTGAGAGTCGTGGCCGCCGGTTTCCGGGGGGCTGTCCGCGGGCTAGCCGGCCAGGTGCCCCAAGTCGTTCCAGCTCTCGATCGCCGGTTCCCCGTACGCCCACCCCAGCACCGACAGGGACGTCGGATTCAGGCGGATGCGGGCGGCGAAGTCCAGGGGCAGGCCCAGCCAGCGCGCGCCTATGGAGCGGAGTATGTGCCCGTGCGCGAAGACCAGCACATCCCGGTCCTCCTCGCGTGCCCACGCCACCACCTCGTCGGCCCGGGCCGTCATCTCGGACAGGGTCTCGCCCTCGGGCACGCCGTCGCGCCAGATGAGCCAGCCGGGCCGGATGGCCTGGATGTCCGCCGGTGTCATGCCCTCGTACGCGCCGTAGTCCCACTCCATGAGCGCGTCCCAGGCACGCGCGCGTTCTCCGAAGCCGGCGAGTTCGCACGTCTCACGCGCGCGTGAGAGCGGGCTGGTGCGGACCTCGACGCCCGCCAGCCCGTCGTACGGCGCCCTGTGCAGACGTTCACCGAGGAGCTTCGCACCCCTGCGGCCCTCCTCCAGGAGCGGCACATCCGTCCTGCCCGTGTGCTTGCCGGACAGCGACCACGCCGTCTGTCCGTGCCGGGCCAACAGGATGCGCGGTGCCATGGAAAGGCCTTTCCGGGGAAATCAGAGGCGGACGCGTCCATCATCCCGCACGCTGTGCGGGGGCAACCTCGGGGGCGATCTCTGCGTCTTGAGGGCCAGGGCGCCCGCAGAGGGCGCGCGCATACACCGTAAAGTGGTCCGACCGGTCAACCGGGCGCCGCGACATGAAGGGGGAGGCGATCGGATGCCACGCGCCGAGACAGCTGGCGTGGAGGCGACGCCGCGGACCCGCCTGCGCTGGTGGACCGAGCTGCCGCTGATATTGCTGGTCTACGCCTGCTACTCGGCGGGGCGGCTCCTCGCCCGCGGCGACGTCAGCCACGCCGTGGACCACGGCCTCGCGATCCTGGACATCGAGAAGGCCCTGTTCCTCAACGCGGAGCACCCCCTCAACCGCCTCTTCACCCGCGAGCCCTGGATCGGCGTCCCGGCCGACTTCTGGTACGCGTCGCTGCACTACCTGGTCACGCCCGTGCTCCTGGTATGGCTCTTCCGGTCGCGCACCGTGCACTACCGCGCGGCCCGCACCTGGCTGATGACGTCGACCTTCATAGGCCTGATCGGCTTCACCCTGCTGCCCACCTGCCCCCCGCGGCTGCTCGACGCGAGCCACGGCTTCGTGGACACGATGGCCCAGTACAGCTCGTACGGCTGGTGGGGCGGCGAGGCGAGCGCGCCGCGGGGCATGGGCGGAATGACCAACCAGTACGCGGCCATGCCGAGCCTGCACGTCGGCTGGGCGCTGTGGTGCGGCGTGATCCTGTGGCGGTACGGAGGGACGCGTCTGGCGAAGGTGGCGGCGATCGCCTACCCGCTGATCACGACGATCGTGGTGATGGGCACCGCCAACCACTACTTCCTCGACGCGGTCGCGGGCGCCGCGGTGATGGGCGTCGGGCTGCTGCTGGCGCCGTACGTGATGCGGACCGCGGACCGGGCGCGGTCCCGGTTCGGGGCGCGGCTCGCGACCGCGGCGACCGCCGCGACAGCCGGGCGGGGCTCCCGCGACACGGTGGTCGTCGTAGGCCCGGACGACCGCGTCCCGGCCGGCTCCGGCACCCCCGTCCCCGTGGGCTCTGGCGACACGTCGTCCTCAATTGTCAGTGGCGGATGCCAGACTTCCGCGGGTGAGCGAATTCCACGGCAGCGCGAGTCCCGGTTCGGATCCGGAGCCGAGCCGAGTGCCTCTCCCCAGGACGCGGGGGACGGCGCTCCGACACCGGCTCGCTGAGCTGCGCGGTCCGGACGTCGCGGCCAAGGCGCTGGACGCGCGCGCCCTGGCCGCCCTCGCCGCCAACCCCGGCTGCAAGCGGCGCGCGATCCTGGACGGCGCGGGGGTGAACAAGGCGGCGCTGGCGAGCGCGCTGGGCTCGCCGTCGGCGTTCGGGCAGTCGCAGTTCGCCCTCACGCGCGGGAACGCCTTCGAGGCCAAGGTCAAGGCGGACGGCGGCGCGGAACTGCTGCGGCTGGTGCACGAGAAGCTGGACCGCGGCGCCGAACCGCCCGCCCACGCGCGTGTGCCCGAGCTCGCCGCGATCGGCCCCGAGGGCCGGACTGCCCGTACGGCACTGGCGCTGCGCGAGGCCGGCGAGGCGCGCGGCGAGTGGACCCTGCTCGACCACCCGATGCTCGCGCTGGACGTCGCCGGCTCGCCCGCCTTCCTGGAGCCGGACGCGGTCGTCGTGCACCCGGACGGCAGCTGGACGGTCGTGGAGATCAAGTCCTTCCCGATGCTGGACGGCTCGGCGGACCCGGCGAAGGTCGGCGCGGCCGCACGGCAGGCGGCGGTGTACGTGCTGGCCCTGGAACAGATCGCCGCCCGGCTCGCCTCGGACAGCGCCCCCGCCCCGCGCGTGCGCCATCGCGTCCTCCTCGTCTGCCCCAAGGACTTCTCCAACCTCCCCACCGCCGCGGCCGTCGACGTCCGCAAGCAGCGCGCGGTGACCGCCCGCCAGCTGGCCCGCCTCACCCGTATCGAGGACATCGCCGACACGCTCCCCGACGGCATCTGCTTCTCCCCCGACCTGCCCGCCGCCGACCTGACGGCAGCCGTCGAGTCGGTCCCGGCGACGTACGCGCCCGAGTGCCTGTCCGCCTGCGAGCTGGCCTTCCACTGCCGCGCCCGCTCCCGCGCGTCCGGCGCGGTGACGTCGCTGGGCCGTTCGGTGCGGGCCGAGCTGGGCGACCTGACCACGGTCGAGGACGTCCTGTCGGCGGCCCGGGGCGAGACCGGAGACCCGGACGACCCGGCGGTGGCCGCCCTGCGCAGAGCCGCGCACCTGCGTGCCGAGGCCCTCGGCCGGGAAGCCCAGGCCCTCGGCCGGAAGGTCCCGGCCGCCGGTCAGCCGGCCGACGCCCTCGGGCTTGAGGCGGTGGCCCCGTGTCGTTGATCGCCACCCTCGCCCGTCTCGAAGCCGTCAGCACCGGCCGCGCGCAGCCCATCGCCACCGTCCGCCACCGGCGCCTGTCCGAGCGCCCCCTGGTGTTCGTGCCCCTCACCACCGCGGGTGAGGCCGGCGCCCCGCTCGGCGCGCTGGTCGGCACGGACCGGGACGCCCCGCACCTGCTGGTCGTACCGCAGCCGCGCGACCGGGACCTCAGGTTCGCGTTCCTGTCCGAGCTGGCGGACATCGTCCTGCCGTACATCGACACCTATGCCGAGGACGTGGAGGCCGCGGAGCGCAACGAGACCGACCCCGAGACCGGCAAGCGGGTCAAGGTCGAGGTCGAACTGTGCGCGGACGCCCCGCAGTTGATCCTGCCGAGCCGAGCGGGCGTCGACTTCGTACGGCTGCTCGGCCGCTCCATGCGCTTCAGGCGTACGGCGGAGCAGGACCCGGAAACTCCCTACCCCGCGCCCCCGCGCGTGCCGTTGCTCGGCCGCTGGCTGACGCACTTCGGCGAACGGGCCCGGGTGCCCGGTTCCTCGCTGCTGCTGGCCATGACGGACGTACTGGCCCGGCACTGGGCGACCGGCCAGTCCACGCTGGAGGACCAGCACCTGGGCGCGCTGCTCGCGTGGATCGCCCCGCCGCAGGGCGAGACGGGCGCCGAGGCGGCTCTGCGGGCGGAGCTCGCGCGGGACGCGCAGGGCCAGTTGCTGTGCCCGCCGGCCGGTCCCGCCACCGACCCGGCGTTCGACAACAAGCTGCTCGCGCCCGCCTTCGAGCGCTACGACCGCGCGCGTACGGCCCTCGCCGCCGCCGAGGACGGTCTGGAGGCCGACGACCGGCTCGGTGACCTCACCGCCGCCGAGCGGGAGATCCGCGCCCTCGTCGAGAGCCGGACCCGGCCCACCTGGGACGCGGTGTGGCGCGGCCTGGACCTGGTGCGGGAGCTGCCCGAGGCCGGGCGGGTCGAGGAGCGGTGGACCCGGGACCGCTGGTCGTTCACCGGTCACCGCGATCGCGTCGCCGCCGGTGAACCCCCGCAGCCGCGCCGCGACGACGCGGTCACCGCCGCCAACAAGCTCGCCGCGCGCGAGCGGGAGCAGGCTCGCCTGGAGGCGCAGGAGGCGCTCGACGACCCGCTGGTGATGGCGGGGCGGCGGCTGTCCGGGGAGGCGTTCGCGGGCGAGGTCACCGAGGTCGTGATGGCGTACAGCGAGGGCAAGCGGCCGAGCCCGCGCCCGCTGGTCACGGTCCGCACGGACGACCGGCCGCATCTGGGTGAGCGGGCCAAGGTGTTCCGGTCGCTGGGCGGGAAACCGCAGTCGGCGGAGTTCGTCGGCTACGAGGAGGCCCTCGACAAGGGCGACGAGGACGGCGGGGTCGGCGAGGACGGCCGGGACGCGGGCGCGCTGCTCGTGCTGCGGGTGCTGGACAAGATGGGCCGCGGCAAGGAGCCGGAGGAGGGGTCGGTGCCGGAGAAGGGCGACCTGGTCTGCTTCACGCTGTTCGAGCACGAGCAGCGGGGCGGCGCGAAGCTGCCCGATCCGGAGGAGACGCCGTGGACGCATGGCGGGCCGCCCGGGGAGCAGGTGTCCGAGGCCGCCGATCCGCTGACCGAGGAGGACGTCCTGTGACCGCCGTGTTCGACCCCGGTGCCGCGGCGACCGAGGCCACCGACGCGATCCTCCGCGACACCCTGCACGGCACCGCGCGCGGTGTCGTCGTCGACTCCCCGCCCGGCGCCGGCAAGTCCACGCTCGTCGTCCGCGCGGCCCTGGAACTCGCCGACGCCGGCCGCCCGCTGATGGTCGTCGCGCAGACCAACGCCCAGGTCGACGACCTGGTGCTGAGGCTCGCCGAGAAGAACCCCGAGCTGCCGGTGGGCCGCCTGCACAGCAGCGACGCCGACCCGTACGACAAGGCACTGGACGACCTGCCGAACGTACGCAAGTCGGCGAAGGCGGGCGACCTGGGCGGCCTCTCGGTCGTCATCTCCACGGCGGCCAAGTGGGCGCACGTCAAGGTCGACGAGCCCTGGCGGCACGCGATCGTCGACGAGGCGTACCAGATGCGCTCGGACTCGCTGCTCGCCGTGGCCGGGCTCTTCGAGCGGGCGCTGTTCGTGGGCGACCCGGGTCAGCTGGACCCCTTCTCCATCGTCGGCAGCGAGCAGTGGGCGGGTCTGTCGTACGACCCGTCTGCGTCCGCCGTCACCACCCTTCTGGCCCACAACCCGGCCCTGCCCCAGCACCGCCTGCCGGTCTCCTGGCGCCTCCCCGCGTCCGCGGCGCCCCTCGTGTCCGACGCCTTCTACCCGTACACACCGTTCCGCAGCGGCACGGACCACGGCGACCGGCATCTCTCCTTCGGGGTCCCGTCGGACGGCTCGGGCCCCGACCGGGTGATCGACGAGGCGGCGGAGTCCGGCTGGGGGCTGCTGGAGCTGCCCGCCCGGCACACCCCGCGTACGGATCCCGAGGCGGTACGGGCGGTCGCGACGGTCGTACGACGCCTCCTGGACCGGGGCGGCGCGGCCACGTCGGAGCGCTCACCGGACCCCGCGCCCCTGACCGCCGACCGGATCGCGGTCGGCACGGCCCACCGGGACCAGGCGGCAGCGGTCCGTGCGGCACTGGCCGAACTGGGCGTGACAGACGTCACGGTCGACACGGCCAACCGCCTCCAGGGCCGCGAGTACGACGTGACGGTGGTCCTGCACCCCCTCTCCGGCCGCCCCGACGCCACCGCCTTCCACCTCGAGACGGGCCGCCTGTGCGTCCTCACCTCCCGCCACCGCCACGCGTGCATCGTGGTGTGCCGGGCAGGGGTGAGCGAGCTGCTGGACGACTATCCGTCGACGGAGCCGGTGCAGCTGGGGACGCTGGTGAAGTTCCCTGACGGCTGGGAGGCGAACCACGCCGTGCTGGCGCGGCTCGCCGAGCATCGGGTGGCGTGGCGGCCGTGATCGACACACCAGGCACCTGCTCGGCGCACACCCGGCTGAGCACCGCCCCCACGCCGGACGGAGTCCGGCACGCCGCCGCAGGCGGCCGAGGGAAACAGCCCGGACGGCTGGGAGGCGAACCACGCCGTGCCGGCGCGGCTCGCCGAGCATCGGGTGACGTGGCGGCCGTGATCGACACACCAGGCAACTCCTCGGCGGGCACCCGGCTCGCGGAGCATCGGGTGGACTGGCGGCCCCGTTGAGGAAGCCCCATTGACCTGCGTCACACGCCTACTTGCGCGGGCGCGGGACAATGGACGGTGGACCGGATACGTACGAGGAGGAGAAAGCATGGCGGAGCCCACGCCGCGCAGGAACCAACCGCGGCTACGCCCCGCGCCCCTGCTCTTCGAGCCCGCGCAGGTGGCCGACGACCCGGAGCACTTCTTCGACCTGGAGTCGATCGACGACCCCCGTGCGCTGCTGGCGCGGGCGACCGAGCTGACGCAGGCCTTCCGGGCGGCGACGGACCGTGCGGTGGAGTTCCAGGCCATCGCGGCGGCCCAGCTGGCGGACCCCCGGCGCTTCGACCGGCTGACGCCCGCCGACATCGCCGCGCAGGCCGAGTGGACCGAGGACTACGCCAAGAAGATGGTGGAGTTCGGCCGGGATCTGATGCGGGGCGTCGAGGGGCCGGGGCACGTCGACCCCGTGTGACCACCCCCACGGCATATGCCAGGCGGGCAAGATACCCGCTCTCCCCGCCTCCTGTCCCACTTTTCGGCAACCCTCGGAAACCGACCCCTCACCGTCGGTAGATGTATCCGTCATGAGCCGCACACGGGACGACCTCTTCTCCTACCTCTTCTCCGACCACTCCGGTGCCCGCATCGACGCCTCCGGAGTCGCCGGCGCCGGCGAAGCCACCGGCGTCACCGGCGTCACCCCCGAAGGAGCCGCCTGGCTCGCCTCGGCAGGAACGTATCCGCGCAGCACGCTCGCCCTCTGGGTGGAACGCCCGCACGCCCCGGTGGTTCTGCCCTGCGGCTCGGTCTTCGACGTGGTCAGCACCCCCGCGGTCTTCGGGCGCCGCATGCTCGACCGGCTGTGGGACGAGGGACCGGGGGCGGGCCCCGTGGCCGCCTTCCGGGGGCGGATCCTGCTGTTCGCCGCCCCGGGCACCGCCCAGCGGCTGCCCTCACTGCTGCGCTGGGAGGAGTTCAGCCGCACGGACGGCATCCCGCCGCTCCTCTGCCACGGCACCGGCGACGCGGTGACCGTCCCGGCGCCGGCGGACACCTATACGGCGTCCCCGACACCCTCCGGGACGCGGTGGCTGGTCGCCCCGGACACCCGTAGCCCTTGGTTACCGGGCCCGGAGGTGTTGCTCTGGGCAGCCGTACGGGCGGCTCGCGCGGCCGTTCGGATTTCGATTTTTCCCCACGCCGACCAGGATGCTAAGGTCTACGACGTCAGCAGGCGCCGCTAGCTCAGTTGGTTAGAGCAGCTGACTCTTAATCAGCGGGTCCGGGGTTCGAGTCCCTGGCGGCGCACAGACAGTGAAGGCCCCTCGCGAAAGCGGGGGGCTTTTCGCATGCGCCGGGCGTGCACCCGGAGTGCACCTCCACCACCGGCGCGGCCCTACCGGCACCCCCGGCGCGCCCTCGTCGGCCACGCCCCCCGATCCGGCGCGGGCGCGTCACCCCGCCGGCGCGATCTTCACCGTCCACGCCCCCGAGGCCGTACGCCCCTCCACCTCCACCCGCACCCCCTCCCCCGGCACCGTGAAGCTCTCGCCCAGCCCGACCGGCGCGTCCGCGAGCGGCGGATACACCGACTCCTCCCAGCACGCCTCGGTGCGCGGGTGGGCGTCGACCACCTCGACCGGGCCGCCCCCGGACTCGGTCTGACTGCGCACCCGGTACACCAGCACGCCCTGCCGGCAGGCCTGTGTGTCGTTGCCCACGGGACCGCGCACCTCGAAGGCGAGGGCGCTTTCGGGGCCGGTGCGGACGACGGCGAGCTTGATGCCGTTGCCCAGCCCGAAGCCCGGTACGGCACCCACCGCGCCGGGCGACCCGACCGAGCCGATGGCAGCGGGTGCCCCTGCCGCGACCGGGGCACCGGGCCCCGCCGCCAGCGGCTCCAGCGTCAGCCGCACCCCCGCGGCCCCCGCTCCCCGAACGCACACCACCTGCCGCGGATCCAGCCACCCGAGCTTCCACTTGTGCCAGCCGAACAGATCGGGCGCCATCCCGAACTGGCTGCCCATCAGGTCCCAGTCGCCGACGTAGGTGTCCCAGTCACCCTTGCCGTCCATCGGGCGGTGGTACAGGTCGGGCAGGTCGAAGACATGGCCGGTCTCGTGCGCCAGGACCAGCCGGTCCGGCGGATGGTTCTCGAACACCGTGACGACACGCCGGATGTCCTTGCCGTCCGCGCGCAGCGGGGACTCCAGGTTGACGACCTTCGTGGCGTCCGAGTCGACGCCGGGCGCGTCGGGATCGGCGACGAAGTAGACGACGTCGTAGCGGGAGAAGTCCACCTCCCGGTCCGCCACGGCGAGCGCGTCGCGCAGGTAGGCGGCCCGGTCGTTCATGTCCCAGTCGCGCTGTATGGCGTACGCGGTCGACGGGCGCGGCATCCGGAGCCAGTTCGGCAGCGGATGCGGGCGCAGGGTGAATCTGCCGTAGGAGGCGCGTTCGAAGAAGTGGGTGGTGGCCGGGAAGTGGTCGGCCGTCAGTTCGGCGGGTGTCGTCCGAGGGGGCGCGTCCGGGAAGGACAGGAAGACCATGACCGCGTCGAGCCCCCGGGTCGGGCGCGGATAGGCGGCGTTCCAGGTGTCCAGGCCCTCGGAGTGGTGCGCCTCGGTGCGTTCAAGGGCGCAGGCCGCCGTGTCGAAGGGTTCGGCGACCGAGGGGCCCGCGACCAGGGAGGTCGCGGTGAGTGCCGACATCGTGGTGAACAAGGCGGCGACGGTGCGCAGTCGGGGCCACTCCCGCAGCCGACCCATGCCGGGGAGCAGGGGGAACTGACGCGGCACGTGGACCTCCGGGGCGGTTCGCGGGACACCGCACCCAGCCTCGGTCAGATTGTCGTACTACGCCCTGTTTGCCTGCACCGGACGGGTGAGAGGCCCGGGAGGCCGCCACCATCAACACCCCCGAATCGCTCACGGAACGTCACAACCGGTCGAGGGGCCGAAGAAGCCGTCCAGGTGCGAGCAGAAACGATCTGTCGGAAGGTCGGGTCACATGGGAACACTGAACAGTGGGTGGAAGGGCCCGGGACCAGCCTCTATGATCGGCACACTTTCCTGACACTTTCCCTGCACGGACACGGCTCGGCGGCGACCGCCACCCGGCCGACCATTCCGATGAGACCCATCCGAAGAACGAGTGCACTGCGGGAGCGAGCGGTGAGCGGAACGTCCGAAGGGCCGACGCCCGCGGCAGACCTCATCGGGCCAGCCGTCACAGAGAGTAACCTAGAGCCATCGCCCGGTACTGGAGCGCCGCCCTACTCCACCGTCTTCCGCGCAGCGCCCCTGGCGATGGCCGTGGTCGACTGCGAGGGCCTGGTCACCGGCGCCAACCCGGCCTTCGCCGACCTGCTCGGCACGGCACCCGGGGAACTGGCCGGCGCCGTCGCGGCCGACCTGGTGGACCTGGCCTCCGACGCGCGCACCTGGCACGCGTACCTGGAGGTGCTGCGCGGCCGCCAGGCCAGACTGCGCTGCACACGCCGCCTCAAACACCCGGACGGGCACTCCCTTTGGGCCCAGGTCACGGTCGCGCCCCTGCCCGGCGCGGAGTTCGGCGGTGTCCTGCTGTCGGTCGTCGACATCAGCGCCCACCGCGAACTCCAGGCCCGGCTGCGGCACTTGCAGATGCACGACCCGGTGACCAGGCTGCCCAACCGCACCCTGTTCTTCGAGCGCCTGACGGCGGCCCTGGACGCGGAGTCGTACGAGGACAGCGGCACCACCGGCCGAATCGGCCTGTGCTACCTGGACCTTGACGGCTTCAAGGCGATCAACGACACCCTCGGCCACCGGGTCGGCGACAGCCTGCTGGCCGCCGTGGCCGAACGGCTCACGCGCTGCGCAGAGGAGGCGGGGTACGCCAGATCGAGCCCGCCCCTGGTCGCCCGGCTCGGCGGTGACGAGTTCGCCCTGCTCGTCGAGGACTCGACCGGCACCGAGCAACTGGCCGATCTCGCCGAGGCGGTGCTGGAGGCGTTGCGGGCCCCCTTCGACCTCTCCGGCCGGCGTCTGTCGGTGTCGGTGTCGATCGGCGTCGTGGAACGCCAGGCGAGCGGCACCACCCCCACCGCGCTGATGCAGGCCGCCGACACGACGCTGTACTGGGCGAAGGCCGACGGCAAGGACCGCTGGACGCTCTTCGACCCCGAGCGCAACGCCCACCTCATGACCCGCCAGGCCCTCTCCTCCACCCTCCGCCCGGCCATCGAGCGCGGTGAGTTCGCCCTGGAGTACCAGCCGTTGGTGAGCATGGAGGACGGCCGGCTGCGTGGCGTCGAGGCGCTTGTCCGCTGGAAACATCCTCAGTTCGGCGTACTGGCGCCGAATCGGTTCATCGGATTGGCCGAGGAGGACGGTTCGATCGTGCCGCTCGGCCGCTGGATCCTGGCGACCGCCTGCCGTCAGGCACGCGCCTGGCAGGTGGCGCACCCCGACGAGCCGCCGATCTTCGTGAGCGTGAACGTGGCGGTACGGCAGGTCTGGGACTCGGACCTGGTGGCGGACGTGGCCCGCATCCTCGACGAGACGGAACTCGCCCCGCACCTGCTCCAGTTGGAACTCACCGAATCGGCGGTGATGGGCTCGTCGGGCCGGCCCCTCCAGGACCTCCAGGCGCTCAGCGACATGGGCGTACGCATCGCGATCGACGACTTCGGCACCGGTTACTCGAACCTGGCCTACCTCAGCCGGCTGCCGGTCTCGGTGCTGAAGCTGGACGGCTCCTTCGTACGGGGGTTCCAGTACGAGAACGACAACAGCGCCGCCGTCCCGCCGAACCCGGCCGACGAGGTCGTCGTCGAGGCGATGATCCAGCTGGCCCATCGGCTGGGGCTGACGGTCACCGCGGAGTGCGTGGAGACGTTGGCGCAGGCGTCGCGGCTGCGGCGGATCGGGTGCGACACCGGGCAGGGGTGGCTGTACTCGCGGCCGGTGCCGCCGGATCGTATCTCCGCGTTGCTGGGGGTGCGGGTGTGAGGAACGAGGGACGGCGGCGTGAGGGTCAGGAGGCCGTCGGCAACCCGTAGGCGTCCGCTATGAGTTCGTACGAGCGCAGGCGTATGTCCATGTCGGGCGCGTTGCCCGTGATCATCAACTCGTCCGCGCCCGTGCGCTTCTGGAGCTCGTCGAGGCCGGCGCGGACCTCGTCGGGGGTGCCGTGGATGACGTTGGCGTTCCAGGAGTCGGCGAACTCGCGCTCCAGCGAGGTGAATTCGTGGGCCTCGGCCTCTTCCGGGGTGGGGACGAGGCCGGGGCGGCCGGTGCGCAGGCGGATCATGCTGAGGGCGGCCGCCCTGATCTGGCGGCGGGCCTCCTGCTCCTCGTCCGTGGCGAGTGCGGAGACGCCGATGAGGGCGTAGGGCTCGTCGAGGACGGCGGACGGCCGGAAGGACTCCCGGTACAGGTCCAGGGCCGGGACGGTGTTGCGCGCCGAGAAGTGGTGCGCGAAGGCGAACGGCAGGCCGAGGACCGCGGCGAGACGGGCGCTGAAGCCGGAGGAGCCGAGCAGCCAGAGCGGCGGGCGGTGCGGGGACTGGACGCCGCCGGGGGAGGTCGCCTGGATCGGGCCGGGGACGGCGTGGATACGGCGGTAGGGGTGGCCGTCGGGGAAGTCGTCGTCGAGGAAGCGGGTGAGCTCGGCGAGCTGCTCGGGGAAGTCGTCGGCGCCCTCGCCCAGGTGGTCCGTGCGGCGCAGGGCTGCTGCCGTGGCGCCGTCCGTGCCGGGGGCGCGGCCGAGGCCGAGGTCGATGCGGCCGGGGGCCATGGCCTCCAGGGTGCCGAACTGCTCCGCGATGACGAGGGGGGCGTGGTTGGGGAGCATGACGCCGCCGGAGCCTAGGCGGATGCGGGTGGTGTGGGCAGCGAGGTGGGCGAGGATCACGGCGGGGGACGAGGAGGCCACGCCGGGCATGGAGTGGTGTTCGGCGACCCAGTAGCGGTGGAAGCCGCGGGATTCCGCTTGGCGGGAGAGTTTGACGCTGGTGCGGAGGGCGTCGGTGGCGGTGCGGCCTGAGCTGACCGTGACCAGGTCCAGTACGGAGAGGGGGACGGGGGCGGTGCCCTGTGCCGTGCCCCGGATCTCGTCGGCCTGGGTTTTGTCTGCCGCCACGGGTGCCTCCTGCGGTGATGCGGTGCGTTGTCCTGCCCGGCGGTAACAGGAGGGAGGCTCCGGTTTATTCCCGGTGGCGTTTTCCTCGCCCCCGCCGCCCCTACCCTTCCCGTCCCTGGGGGCTGCCGCCCCCAGACCCCCGCTTCGGCCCTTAAGGGGCCTCGTCCTCAAACGCCGGACGGGCTGAAAAACAGCCCCTCCGGCGTTTGAGGAGCGGGGTCTGGGGCGGAGCCCCAGAAGGACGGGAAGGGTAGGGGCGGCGGGGGCGAGAAACCGTCCCTACACCTGCACGATCGGCTCCTTCGTGAAGAGCGCCCCCAGCTCCGGCGCGTTCACCCTGCGGTCCGTCAGCCTCAGGGCCTCCCAGACCGTGACCTGGTTGGCGGTGAGGACCGGCTTGGTGAGGTGCTGTTCCAGGGCGGTGAGGTAGGACGCGGTGTGCAGGGCCGTGTCGGGGAGGAGGATCGCCTCGGCGTCGGGGTGGTCCGCCTCCCTGGCCAGGGCGAAGAGTTCCGCGTCGCCCCAGGTGCCCACCTCCGCCGCCGTGATGATCCCGGAGCCGCGGATGGACACCACCTCCACGTCGGCCGCCCGCAGGAAGTCCGCGAAGAGCTGCGCCACGTCGTCGGGGTACGTCGCCCCGATCGCCACCCGCCGCACCCCGAGCTCCCGTACCGCGTGCACGAACGCGAAGGACGTCGACGACGCCGGCATGCCCGCCGTGACGGCGAGGGTGCGCACCTGCTCGTGGGCGCCCTCCCAGCCGTAGACGAAGCTGCCGGACGTGCACGCCCACACCACCGCCTCGGCCCCGGTCAGCCGCAGCGCCTCCACGCCCTCCGCGAGCCGCTCGGCCGAGCCCATCCGGAGCAGTGCGTCCACCCGGTGCGCGTCCTCACCGATGTCGGTGTGCACCACGTCGACCCGGATGTCGCTGGCGAGCAGCTGCTCGATGCGTGGGTAGTCGTCCTCGGCGGAGTGGCCCGGGTAGAGGAATCCCAGTGCGGTCATGTCGGCCCTTCCTGCTGCTGTTCTTCGCCCGGTACGTTCGGCAGTCCTTCGGGGAGGACGGGGCCACCACGCGCCGCCGGATCGATCAGCGCCTGGTACGCCCCCACCGCTCGGGTACCCAGCCGACGCAGCGCCGCCCACATCGTGACCTGGTTGGCCGAGAGGACCGGGATGCGGAGTTCCGCCTCCAGTTGCGGGATCACGTCGTAGGTGGGGAGGTTGGTGCAGCTGATGAACAGCGCGTCGGTGGCACCCCGCGCCGCCGTGCGCGCCATGTCCGCCACATCGCGGTACGGCACCTTCCAGATGTGCCGCGTCAGCCCCATGAACGCGCACCCGGTGACCGCGACCCCCGCCTCGGCCACGTACTCCTCCAGCGCCCGCGTCACCGAGACGGTGTACGGCGTCACCAGGGCCACCCGCCGCACCCCCAGCTCGGTCAGCGCCTCCAGGAGGGCGCCCGAGGTCGTGACGGCGGGTACCGAGCCCTCCCGCGTCATCGCCTCGCACATCGCCCGCTCGCCCGCGATGCCGCCGACGAAACTGCCGGAGGTGCAGGCGTAGGCGACCACCTCGGGCGAGATCGCGGTCAGGGTGCGGACGCCGTCACCGAGCGTCTCGTGCTCGCTGACCAGACGGGCCAGGTCAAGGCTGACCTCGACCGGGACGAACGGTGTTCGGGTCAGGTGCAGGGAGACCTCGTCCGGCACCCAGCGCCAGAGCTCCCGGTCCAGCGCGAAGTCGAAGGGGGCGACGACACCGACACCGCGCTGCGGGCGAGGTCCGCCGAGGAAGGAGATGTCCATGGAGTTCATGGCAGGCACCGTCCTCACTACGAGAAACAGGTGAGCAACGGACCGTAGGTACGCCCGTGTTGACGAAGGTAGGTTCGGGTGCGAGCGTGGTCAAACCTCGCATGTCAGACGGCCAAGCACTTCCAGTAAAACTCCGAGAAACGGCGCGCGCACACCCCCCGAGCACCCCCGGCACCCCCCGAGTCCCCCTGGAGAAGCGACCCCGAATGACCGCACCCACCCCCGGTCCGCCCCCCGCCTCCGACCCCGGCTCCGGCTCCCCGCCCACCCTTCTCGTCCTCGACACCGACCCCCTCCCCCGCCTCGGCCGTCTCACCGGCCGCGCCCGTGTCGAGCACGCGGACGAGTCGACCCTCGCCGAGCGGCTGCCCCACGCCGACGTCCTGCTGGTCTGGGACTTCGCCTCGCATGCCGTACGCCACGCCTGGCCCGGCGAGGGCCCGCGGCCGCGCTGGGTGCACACGGCGAGCGCGGGTGTGGATCATCTGATGTGCCCGGAGCTGACCGAGTCCGACACCGTGGTGACCAACGCGCGCGGGATCTTCGACCAGCCGATCGCCGAATACGTCGCCGCACTGGTGCTGGCGATGGCGAAGGACCTGCCGCGGACCCTGGAGCTGCAGCGCGCGCGGGAGTGGCGGCACCGCGAGGGGCAGCGGGTCGCGGGCACGCGCGCGTGCGTGGTCGGGTCGGGTCCCATCGGCCGTACGATCGCCCGCACGCTCAAGGCCCTCGACATCACCACCGCGCTGGTCGGCCGGGTCCCGCGCACCGGCATCCACGGCCCGGACGACCTCGACCGGCTGATGTCCCGCGCCGACTGGGTGATCGCGGCCGCGCCGCTCACCGAGCAGACCCAGGGCATGTTCGACCTCCGCCGCTTCGGCGTCATGCAGCCCTCCGCCCGGTTCATCAACGTCGGCCGCGGGCAGCTTGTCGTGGAGGACGCCCTGGCCGAGGCCCTCACCAAGCGCTGGATCGCGGGGGCCGCGCTGGACGTCTTCGAGCACGAGCCGCTCGGTCCGGACAGCCCGCTGTGGGGGCTGCCGGGGCTGATCGTCTCGCCGCACATGAGCGGGGACACCATCGGCTGGCGCGATGAACTCGGCAAGCAGTTCGTGGAGTTGTACGAGAGGTGGGAGGCGGGCAGGCCGCTGTTGAACGTGGTCGACAAGCAGCGTGGGTACGTACCCGGACGCTGACGTCTACGGCTGGAGGGCGACGCATGACGGATCTCACCGAACTGACCGCCGTACAACTCCTCGACGGCTACCGAGAAGGGCGGTTCAGCCCCGTCGACGCCACCCGTGCCGCCCTGGAGCGGGCCGAGCGGATCCAGCCGGAGGTCAACGCCTTCGTACGCCTCACCGCCGACGAGGCGCTCGCGCGGGCCGCCGAGTCGGCCGAACGGTGGCGGCGCGGTGAACCGGCCGGTCTGGTCGACGGCGTCCCGGTCACCGTGAAGGACATCCTGCTGATGCGCGGCGGACCGACCCTGAAGGGCTCGAAGACCATCGCGGAGAACGGCAGTTGGGGCGAGGACGCCCCCTCCGTGGCCCGTTTGCGCGCGCACGGCGCCGTCTTCCTCGGCAAGACCACGACCCCCGAGTTCGGCTGGAAGGGCGTCACCGACTCGCCCCTGTCCGGCGTCACCCGCAACCCGTACGACCCGGCCCGCACCGCCGGCGGCTCCAGCGGCGGCGCGGCGGCGGCCGTGGCCCTCGGCGCGGGCCCGCTCGCGCTCGGCACGGACGGCGGCGGCAGTGTCCGTATCCCGGCGGCGTTCTGCGGCATCTTCGGCCTGAAACCGACGTACGGCCGTGTCCCGCTCTACCCGGCCAGCGCCTTCGGCACCCTGGCCCACGTCGGCCCGATGACCCGTGACGCGGCCGACGCGGCCCTGCTGCTCGACGTCATCGGCACGCCCGACTCCCGCGACTGGTCGGCGCTCCCGCCGGCGCCCGGCTCCTTCACGGCGGACCTGACCGGCGGCGTGCGCGGTCTGCGCGTCGCCTATTCGCCTTCCCTCGGTGGCCAGGTCGCGGTGCGTCCGGCGGTCGCGGCGGCCGTGCGGCGGGCGGTGGAGCGGCTGGCGGGGCTGGGGGCGTACGTCGAGGAGACCGACCCCGACTTCACCGACCCGGTGGACGCCTTCCACACCCTGTGGTTCACCGGGGCCGCCCGGGTGACCCAGCATCTGGGGCCGCACCAGCGGGAGTTGCTCGACCCGGGCCTGCGGGAGATCTGCGGCGCCGGCGCCCGCGCCTCCGCGCTCGACTATCTGGCCGCGGTCGACGTCCGCATGGAACTCGGCCGCCGCATGGGCCGCTTCCACGACACCTACGACCTCCTCGTCACCCCGACCCTCCCGATCACCGCCTTCGAGGCGGGCGCGGAGGTCCCCAAGGGCTCGGGGCACCGGAGGTGGACGGGGTGGACCCCGTTCACGTACCCCTTCAACCTCACCCAGCAGCCGGCGGCCACCGTCCCCGTCGGCAGGGACGGCGACGGTCTGCCGATCGGCCTGCAGCTCGTGGCCGCCCGGCACCGGGACGACCTGGTGCTGCGGGCGGCGCACGCGCTCTACGAGGCCGGCATCGCCGACCTCGCCGGGAACACCGGGAACGCCGGGAACGCCGGGAACGCCGGGAACGCCGGAGTCACAGCCTCCGGAAGCTGAGCGACTCCCCCAACGCCCCCGACCTCCACAGGTCGTTGCAGCCCTGGGCCATCTCCTCCAGGCCCTCCACGATCTGGCCCCAGACGATGCCGGGCACCCAGCCCACGTCGCCGTTCAGGAGCAGGTTGTTGCGCTCGTAGAACAGGGCCAGGTCGACCACTGTCGTGTCGGGGCGGACCTCGCGGTCGTAGCCGTAGGACCTGGTGCCCAGTTCGGTGCCGGCGAAGGAGAAATAGCAGAGATCTCCGGGGATGGGGGTGATGGTCGGGTTTTCCAGGGGTGGTTCGGATGCCGCGAACGGCGGGAACAGGGCGTAGATCTCGTTGCGGGCGTATTTCGCGTGGTAGACCTCGCTGCTCAGCGGGAGGGCGTCCCACACGGCCGCGCAGGTGACGGGGGCGCGATCGTCCAGCAGTTTCGCCGTGCAGGTGATTGCGCGCTTGACCAGCGAGACTTCGATGTAGCGGTCAGCCATGCCATCCATAGTGCATACATCGCATGGTCTCGGGTAGCCGCGCCGCCATGGCTCCACCTAATGGGAACGACAGAGACACACCTGGGACCACGCGCCGATCGCTGCTCGCGGGGGTGGCGGCGCTCGGCGCGCTGGGAGCGGCCGGCTGCACGCGTGTGGCCACGGCATCGACCGAGGACGGCGGCGACCTGCTCGACCGGCTGAAGGCGGCGGGCGTCGTACGGCTCGGTATCGCGGGGGAGATCCCCTTCGGCTACATCGACAAGAACGGCGATCTGACCGGCGAGGCGCCGGAGTTGGCCAGGGTCATCTTCAAACGGCTGGGCGTCGACCGCGTCCAGCCGGTGCCGACCGAGTTCGGCTCGCTGATTCCCGGGCTCAAGTCGCAGCAGTTCGACGTCGTCGCCGCCGGGATGTACGTCAATCCCGAGCGCTGTGAGCAGGTCATCTTCTCCGACCCCGACTACCAGATGCTCGACTCCTTCATCGTCCGCAAGGGCAATCCGAAGGGGCTGCACGACTACAAGGACGTCGTCGAGAAGAAGGCCAGGTTCGCCACCGGGACCGGCTATGCCGAGATCCAGTACGCCGTCGAGGCGGGGTACGAGGAGGGCGACATCCTGATCGTGCCGGACCAGGTCGCGGGGCTGAACGCCGTCGAGGCGGGGCGGGTCGACGTCTTCGCCGGTACGGCGCTCACCACCCGGGAAGTGGTCAAGAAGTCCGGCAAGGCGGAGGCCACCAAGGCCTTCACACCGCTCGTCGGCGGCAAACCGCACGTCGACGGCGGCGCGTTCGCCTTCCGGCCCACCGAGACGAAGCTGCGGGACGCCTTCAACGTCGAGCTGCACAAGCTCAAGAAGAGCGGGGAGCTGTTCCGCATCCTCAAGCCCTTCGGCTTCACGGAGGCGGAGATGACCGACCTCACCGCGAAGGAGCTGTGCGGCGGATGACCCCGGGACTCTGGGAACTCGTACTCAAGGGGATCTGGACCACGATCCAGCTCCTCGTCCTCAGCGCGCTGCTGGCCGCTGCCGTGTCGTTCGTGGTCGGGATCGCGCGGACCCACCGACTGTGGACAGTCCGCTTCCTCGCGGGCTTCTACACCGAGGTGTTCCGCGGGACCTCCGCCCTCGTCATGATCTTCTGGGTGTTCTTCGTGCTGCCCCCGGCTTTCGGCTGGCAGCTGGTGCCGCTGTGGGCGGGCACGCTGGCGCTCGGGCTGACCTACGGGGCGTACGGCTCGGAGATCGTGCGCGGTGCGCTGAGCGCGGTCGACCCGGCGCAGAAGGAGGGCGGGGTCGCGCTCAGCTTCACGCCCTGGCAGCGGATGCGGCTGATCCTGCTGCCGCAGGCGGTGCCGGAGATGATCCCGCCGTTCTCCAACCTGCTGATCGAGCTGCTCAAGGGCACCGCCCTGGTGTCGATCATGGGCATGGGCGATCTGGCGTTCAGCGGCAACCTGGTGCGGCTGGCGCTGCAGGAGAGCGCGGAGATCTACACGTACATCCTGCTCATCTACTTCGTCATCGCCTTCCTGCTCACCCGCCTGATGCGGGGACTGGAGCAGAAGCTGAAGGCTGGGGTCGGGAAGACACCGACGCGCGGGGTGTCCGCGCATGAGCTCAAGCGCGCCGAGACGACCGGTGTCGGCGCCTCCTCCGGGGGAGGTGTTCTCGGATGAAGTGGGACTGGCAAGCGGTCGCCGACTTCATGCCGCAGTTCTGGGACGGTCTGCTGGTCACCCTGCAGGCGCTGGCACTCGGCTCGGTCATCTCCTTCGCGCTCGGCCTGGTGTGGGCGCTGCTGATGCGGGCGCCGAGCCGGTGGGTGACATGGCCGGTCGGCGTGGTGACCGAGTTCGTGCGCAACACCCCGCTGCTGGTGCAGCTGTTCTTCCTGTTCTACGTGCTGCCCGAGTGGGGGATCACCTTCTCCGCGCTGACCACCGGTGTCTTCGCGATCGGCCTGCACTACTCGACGTACACGATGCAGGTCTACCGCGCCGGCATCGAGGCGGTGCCCGTCGGCCAGTGGGAGGCCGCGACGGCGCTGAACCTGCCGGTCGCCAGGACGTGGCGGGTGGTGATCCTGCCGCAGGCGATCCGCCGCGTCGTGCCCGCGCTCGGCAACTACGTGATCGCGATGCTCAAGGACACGCCGCTGCTGATGGCGATCACCGTCCTGGACATGCTCGGCCAGGCCCGGCTGTTCTCGCAGGAGAACTTCCAGTTCACCGAGCCCCTGACCGTGATCGGCGTGGCCTTCATCCTCATCTCCTACCTGGCCTCCCTCCTCCTGCGAGCCCTGGAGCGACGTCTTGTCCACTGACATCCAGCACAATCCTGAGAAGAACCCCGCCGACAACCGCTCGGGCGGCGAGCTGATCCGTCTCGAGCAGGTCACCAAGCGGTTCGGCGACAACACGGTCCTCGACCACCTGGACTTCTCCGTCGAGGCCGGCAAGCACGTGACGCTGATCGGGCCGTCCGGATCGGGCAAGACCACGATCCTGCGGCTGCTGATGACGCTGACCAAGCCGGACGAGGGCCGGATCACCGTGGACGGGGAGCAGTTGTTCCCGGCCACCGAGAAGCAGATCCGTGAGGTCCGCAAGAAGATCGGGATGGTGTTCCAGCAGTTCAACCTGTTCCCGAACATGCCGGTCCTGCGGAACATCACCGAGGCCCCGGTCACCGTCCTCGGTCTGCCGAAGGACGAGGCGGAGGCGCGCGCCCGCGAGCTGCTCGACCTGGTGGGCCTGGCCGACAAGTGCGACGCCTACCCCTCGCAGCTGTCCGGCGGCCAGCAGCAGCGGGTGGCGATCGCGCGGGCGCTGGCCATGCGGCCCAAGGTGCTGCTGCTCGACGAGGTGACCTCCGCGCTGGACCCGGAGCTGGTCGCGGGCGTCCTCGACCTGCTGCGGGACATCGCCCGCACGACCGACATCACCATGCTCTGTGTGACCCACGAGATGAACTTCGCCCGGGACATCTCGGACCAGGTCCTGATGTTCGACTCCGGCCGGGTCATCGAGACCGGCTCACCGGAGAAGATCTTCAACGACCCCGAGAACGACCGGACCCGGGAGTTTCTCAGCGCGGTGCTGTGATCCCGGTCGGTCCCGATCATGCGCGCCGCTCGGACGGGTCATGTCTCTGGCATATGCCGGAGAGCTAGACCGCAGTTGAGGGCATCGCAATCTCGTCAACAACCGCTCACTACAGGCCTCTTGCCGGTTATCGTGGTGGGGATTGGCTTACCGCAAACCCGGCCCATTCCGAAAAGCGATGTGCGACCGCAGGGGGAACCGTGGCGCTGACGCACGAGCCGACCGCGCCGTACCACTCGGCCCAGGACGCCCTGCGCGTCCTGGAGAACGTGGCGCGGCACAGCACCGGAGTCACCGACGCCGAGCTCGCCCGGCACACCGGCATAGGGCCGGAGCGCCTGACCGGCCTGCTGCGGATGCTGCGCCGCGAGGGCTACGTCGAGCAGGTCGCCGACGGCTCCTACGTCACGGGCGACGCGCTGACCCGCCTGGGTTCCGCGCAGGGCCGCGATCAGGCCCTGCGCGAGAACCTCCAGCGCACCCTGGACCGGCTGCGCGACTCGGTCGGCGCCGCCGTCTACATCAGCCGGTACGTCGACGGTGAGATCAAGATCGACCAGTACGCCGCCGGCCCGGCCACGCCCGTGGTCAACGAGTGGGTCGACTTCCGCTACTCCGCCCACGCCACCGCGATCGGCAAGAGCCTGCTCGGCCAGCTCGACCACAACGGCCGGCGCGACCATCTCTCCCGCCACAAGATGGCCCGCCTCACCTCGCGCACGATCACCAGCGACAAGGTCCTGCTCTCCCGCCTGGAGTCCCAGCCGGCGACGGTCCCCCACCTCGACCTCCAGGAGTACGCGGTGGGCACGGTGTGCGCGGCGGTCCCGATCACCGCCGGTTCTTCGGTGGGCTGCCTGGCCCTGTCCCTCCCGGTCGAGCACGCCCACCGGCTGAAGCAGGCGGCGGACACGCTGAACCGGAACGCGGCGCCGGTGCTGCTGTCGCTGGCGATCCAGTCCTGACCGGCCGCGCGCGACGGTGGTCGGAAGCACCCCTGCGGACCAGGTAGTATTTTCTTCGTCGCCGCCGCGAGGAACGCGAAATCGCGGTCGGCGAGAGTCATGCGCCGCTAGCTCAGTTGGTTAGAGCAGCTGACTCTTAATCAGCGGGTCCGGGGTTCGAGTCCCTGGCGGCGCACTCGTGAAGGGCCTCTCGTGGGAGCGGGGGGCCCTTCGACGTGATTCAGCCCCCCCCCCGCCACGCCTGCCGACGAGGCGGCGACGCGGGGGCGCTCGCCTCGACGTCAGCGCTCCGGGTGCTGCAGGAGCGGCTGGGGGTCCGGGGGCCGCGCGGCGGTAGCCGCAAATCAATGCAGACCCCGGGCATGCAGCATCAGCGGGTCCGGGGTTCGAGTCCCTGGCGGCGCACTCGTGAAGCGCCCGCCGTGGGAGCGAGCGGCCCTTCGACGTCTTCCGGGGTCAGCCTCCGGTACCTCTGCTCGCCGGGCGGCCGCCACCACACCGGGTCGGAACACCGGAAGCCTTCCTTCCTGAGCCCCGCCCGGTGGATCTTGTTCGTGGCGGTCACCGGCATCCGCTCCACGACCCGCACGAACCGCGGCGCCATCTTCGTCCCCAGGTCCGGCTGGGCGAGCAGGAACCCGGCGAAGCCGGCCGGGTCGAACTCCCCCGCGACCGTCGCCATGACCTGGTCCCCGGTGACCGGATCCGGCACCGCGTACACCGCGACGGCGTCCGCACCCTCGTACCGGGCGAGGATGTTCTCGATCATCGCCGCGGACAGGTTCTCGCCGTCCACCCGGAGCCGGTCGTCACCGCGCCCCGCGAAGTACAGATAGCCGTCGGCGTCCCGGCAGAACAGGTCCCCGGTCCAGTACCAGCCCTCCCGGCGCCGCTCCGCCTCCGCCTCGGGATTGCGCCAGTACCCCTCGAAGGGGTTCGGCCCCCGGTTGACCAGTTCCCCGATGGCCTCGTCCCCGTTGACCAGCCGCCCGCCCGCGTCGAAGAGGGCCGGCGGGCACTCCGCGCAGGTCTGCGGATCGAGTACGACGAGCCCGGGCCCCGCCCGGCCCACGGCCCCCGGCGGCGTTCCCGGCGACCACTGCACGGCCGCCCCGCCCTCGGACGACCCGTACCCCTCCACCAGCCGCACCCCGAACCGGCGCTCGAAGGCGGCCGCGTCCACGGCGCCCGCCTCGGTGCCGAAGCCGAGCCGCAGCGCGTGGTCCCGGTCGTCGGGGCGCGGTTCGGTGGCGAGGAGGTACTGGATCGCGCGGCCGACGTAGGTGAAGTACGTCGCCCGGTAGCGCCGTACGTCCGCCAGGAACCCGGACGCCGAGAAGCGCCGCCGCAGTGCCACCGCCGCGCCGGCCGCGAGGGCGGGTGCCCAGTCGGCGATGACCGCGTTGCCGTGGAACATCGGCATGCAGATGTAGTGCACGTCGTCGGGGCGGACACCGAACTGGCCGGCCAGGGAGCGCCCGGCCGCCGCCAGCCGGCCCTGGGTGCAGATCGCGGCCTTGGGGGCGCCGGTCGAGCCGGAGGTGAAGTAGAGCAGGAGACGGTCGTGCGGGGTGGCTAGGCAGGGGTCGGGGCGGGCGTCGGCGTAGGGCGCGAGCAGGGCGTCGTACTCCGCCGAGTCGGTCGGCAGGAGGCGTACGCCAGGTAGTTCGAGGCCGTCGAGCAACGGCAGACGGGCCCGCTCTGTGATCAGGATCCGGCACTCGGTGTGCAGGATGTCGCGGGCGAGTTCGGGGCCCCGGCGGGTGGGGTTGATCCCGGCGACGGCGGTTCCCGCGAGGGCGGCCGCGCTCAACCACAGCGGGTATTCAGGGGTGTTGTCCAGCAGGACGCCGATGTGCGAGCGGGGCGGCGCGAGGTCGGCCAGCAGGGCGGCCCGGGCGGCGGCGCCCCTCGCCACCTCGTGATGGGTGAGCGCCTGCCCTTCGAACCACAGCCCCGGCCGATGGTCGTCCCACCGGCCGGCGACGAGTTCCGCGACCGTGTGCCTGTTGGGCTCCATGGCGGCGCACGGTAGTTGATGACCCGTCAGATGTGGAGGGTCAGAAGCCTCCGAAGCCCATGGGGTCCGCGCCCGAGGAGAAATCGCTGTACGTGGCCATGAACCCGGCGCAGAACAGCACGATCACGCCGAGGAAGACGAGGATGCCGAAGGCGCCCGCCGCGTGCTTGGCACGGCCGGGGCGGTGGGCCGTGGCCACGACCTCGGAGCCGTCGGCGTAGTAGACGGTCACGACATCACCCTCGACCGTCGTCCCCGGGCCGTCCTCCTCCTCGAACCGGATGAGGCGGCCGTCGTGGGTGGTGAACTCGTAGACATGGTGCAGCGTTGTGCTCACCCGGGTGTCGCCGCTGCCGCCGTGGGTCGTCGTGTACATCCGCAGACAACGCCCCTGCGCGGTCAGCCCGCTGTTCCAGGCCCGCTGGATCTGCAGCCAGCGGCGCACCACGCGGTACGCCATGAAGAGGGCCACAGCCATGATCAGGCCGGGTACGACGTAGAAGAACACGTCCATTGGTCATCCCCCGAGGTCGGTACGCAGGCCCCGGTCGGCCGGCGTGGCAGGAACCTACCCACGCCGGCCGGTGCGGTGACTCAAGAGAACCTCAGAACGTGACGTCCGAGCACGCGTAGAACGCGTTGCCCGTGTCGTGGACCGTCCACACCGCGAGGATGACGTGATGGCCGCTCAGCCCGGACGGCAGGGTGCCGCTGTGGGAGAGCGTGGCCGGTGGCCGCTGCCCGTTGTACGGGATGGTCAGGAACGGGGTGAGGTTGAGGTCGGAGCGGGCCAGGTTGTGGTTCTGGTTCCAGCCCGGCTTGGTGACGTAGTACTTGAAGTCGGTCGTGGCGTGCATGGCCGTGAACTGCCAGCGGAACGTGTAGCTCTGACCGCCACTCACCCGGGTGGTCGGCCAGGCGGCGCCGGACGGCGTGCGCGGGGCGCTGAGCTGGCTGAACTGGCCGAGGCCGGCGTTGCAGATCTGTCCGTCGGCCGGTCCGGAGCCGGGGAAGCCCTTCGGGCCCTCGACACTCTGCGGCTCCCACTGGATGGAGCCGCAGTTGGTCACGGTGCCGTTCTGGCAGAGCTTCTGCCTGCTGATGGGGAGGTCGGTGTAGCCATGGCTGCTCGCGCCGCCGGCGGAGAGCACGAGGGCCCCGGCCGTGGTGAGTCCGAGCGCGGCGGCGTACCACTTGGTCTTTCTGCGCATGCTGCTGCTCCTGGGAACGTGGGGGAAGTTCGGCGAGCTTGCAGGTCTAGACCAAGCCCCAGAATATTGCTGAGTGTTGAACATGTCCATACCAATCGGGGGACATGTTCGACGGGCCGTCAGGCGAACGCCACGCAGGTCCTCAGCCCGCCGTCTCGCCGCGCCCCGCGCAGAACGCCACCGTCAAGTCCTTGACCAGCGCCTTGCGTTCGTAGTCGTCCAGCTCCACCAGACCCCGCACGGTGAGCCGCGTCACCGTGTCCTCCACCGAGTCGACCACCGAGGTGAGCATGGTCGCCCGGTGCTGCGCGTCCAGCGCGGCGATACTGCGGCGGTGCATGGCCGCGGCGACCTCGGGCGCGTACTCCACCCGCACCGGCCGCACCGAGAAAACCTCCAGCCCGACCGCCCCCGCGTCCCGCACCACCAACCGGGTCAGGGTGTCCGCGGTCGCCTCGGCCGACCCGCGCGCGGCACCCGGCGTCTCCACCGGCACCCGGGCCAGCGCCGCCTCGACGCACTCGCGCAGATACGTCTCGTGGTCCTCCACCGTAAGCGTCGCCCGCGCGGTGTCCCGCACCCGCCACACCACCAGCACGACGGCCCGCAGCGCGACCCCGTTGCCGTCCGCCGCCGGCATCTGGTCGCTGCGCCAGTGCCGCAGCCGTACGTCGACCCGGCGGCGCAGCAGCAGCGGGTTGACCCACAGCAGCCCGGTGCGCCGGACCGTGCCCCGGTAGCGGCCGAACAGCCCGAGCACCCAGGCCCGCCCGGTCCGCCCCCGCGCCAGCCCGCCGAACCCGAACAGCCCCAGCGCCCCGGCCCCCGTGTACGCCGCCCACTGCGCCGGACCCAGCCCCGCCCCCGCGGACACCGGCAGCCCCAGCGCGTCCACCGCGAGCGGCGGCAGCACCCCGGCCCACCACGAGGTGGCCAGGCCCCCGGCAGCCCCGCAGGCCCCGGCGAGCACACCCGCCGCCCCGGGCAGCACCCTCGCCGGCCGCTCCACCAGGTCGGGGTCGACCTCCGGCACGGGCGGCGGCTTCGGCTGCACCGGACGGCGCAGCCGCGGCTGCTCCCCCGTGCCCTGCCGACGCCCCACGACCATCGGCCTGAGCGGCACGGACACCGGGTCGGGGCCGTCGCGGAACAGCAGATGGACGGGGATCTCGGTGGTCGCCTCGTTCTGGATCAGCCGCGCGGGGCGAGGCGCCGTCCCGCCGTCCGAGGTCCCCTCCGACTCGGGTGTGTGAGAAGCGGTCGTGGTCATGCGTGCCTCCAGCCTCCGCGCCAGACGCGTCACAGCAGTGGTTGTCGGGATGTCGGGTCAGGAGAGCAACGGCCACCCACGCGACCGGCCGTCGCCTACGAGAACAGCCGTCGCCTACGAGAACAGCCGCCGCCAGGTCTCCGGCCCCGGATAGCCGTCCGCCGCCCCGCCCCGCCAGCCCTGGGCACGCTGGAAGGCCTCCACGCCTCGCCGGTCCGCCTCGCCCCAGCGCGATCCCGGCCCCGTCCTGTAGTGCTTGCCGAACCCCTTCTCCACCAGCTGCCTGCCGAGCTGGGTGACGTACTTGTTGTTGGCGCCCGGCCGGAACATCGCCCGCCCCGGATACCCCGGCACCCCGTGCGACGCCGGCGCCCCGTGGCCGCCCGGCCCGTCCGCCTCCGCCGCCTGGATGTCCTTGCCCTTGCCCGTAGCCAGCAGTGTCCATGTCCGCGGCCCCGGCAGCCCGTCCGCGTCCCGGCCCTGCCAGCCCTGCGCCAGCTGGAAGGCCCGGGTGGCCCTGCGGTCCATGTCGGTCCAGCGCGAGCCGGGCCCGGAGGGGTAGTACCGGCCGGCGCCGTGCTCGACGAGCATGCGGCCCAGCTGAGCGACGTACTTGTTGTTGGCCCCGGGGCCGAAATACGCCCGTCCCGGGTACGGCACCACGCGCTTCGCACCCTCCGGCTTCGGGCCCCCCGGCTTGGCGTTGTCCGGCTGCTCGGTGTCCGGTTCCGTTCCCGCCGCGCCGCTCTTCAGCCCCTTGTAGCGGTAGGCGAGGTAGCCGTCGGAGTGGTTCCAGTAGGCGTACGGGGTGATCAGCCGACGGGCGTGGGGGCGGGTCGACTCGTAGGCGACGTAGTGGGTGCGCTTGTAGTCCGTCCAGCCGCCGAAAATGACGACGTGCGAGCCGTTCTGGGGGTTCGCCGGATTGTGGAACAGCAGAATGTCGCCGGGCTGCAGATCTTCCCGGGGGATGCGTACGCCGTACTGGCCGAGGCTGCCGGTCCATTCGTTTCCGGGCAGATTCCAGGCCATCGAGACGAATCCCGAACAGTCCTGCCGGTATCCGTCGGACCAGTACCGGGACATGCTGTACGGCACCTTCGCGGCGACCCATTTCTTGGCCCGCCGGATGATCTCCGCGCGGCTGGTCTCGGACGCCTTCACCGGGCCCGGCTTGACCGGCTGCCCGCCCGGGCCGTGCAGCGGGCCCTTGCTTCCCTGGGGCGACGCGGGCTCGTCACCTGCGGGAACGCCCGGCCGGTCGGAGGCGTGGGGGACGGCGAGGGCCGGGGCGGTGTGGCCCACGGCGAGGGTGGTGGAGGCGGCTGCGGCGACGATCAGCGCCCGGCCGGCCGCGGGGTGGCGGGCGGTCGTGGAATGCGGCAGGACGCGTCTCCAGTGAACGCATCCGGGGCAGTCGCAGTCACTCTCGGGATCGAATTCCTCGAATACCGGAGTCCGAGTCTCCATGCGATTCCCCTCACACTCCAGATGCAAATCTCCGCGGCTGTACACACCGTCAGTTTCACAACTGTCTTCGGGACTCGCATGTTGACGGTCCGAATGGTTTACGACCGCCCCACCCGCCCCCACACCACCCGCGCGCGTGGTCGGGAGCACTCTTGGGGGTCCTGTAGAGTTACGACGTCAGCAGGCGCCGCTAGCTCAGTTGGTTAGAGCAGCTGACTCTTAATCAGCGGGTCCGGGGTTCGAGTCCCTGGCGGCGCACAGACGGTGAAGGCCCCTCGCAGCTGCGGGGGGCCTTCGCTTATGGGAGCGGATTCCCCCGAGGTCCTGCAGCGACGGCTGGGGGTCCGGGGGTTACCCCCCGGGGAATGCAGCATCAGCGGGTCTGGGGTTCGAGTCCCTGGCGGCGCACGTTGACGATGGCGAGCCATGATCGCGGAAAGCGCGATCCCGGCTCGCCATCGTCGTTTCTGCGCGGCTGCGCCGCGCGTTGTGGGGGCTCCGCCACCCACACCTCCTTCAGTCCGCAAGCCCCTCGTGCAAGCGAGGGGCTTGCGGCGTGTTTGGCCGGATACCCTCTGGCCATGTCAGCGCGTGACCTTCAGGAGCGGATCAAGAAGCTCATCATCGACCGCCGGCTGCCCTCCGGGGCCCCGCTGCCGACGGAGCCCGAGCTGATGGCCCATCTGGGAGCCAGCCGGAACTCCGTGCGCGAGGCGCTCAAGGGGCTGCAGGCGATGGGCATCGTGGAGATCCGGCACGGGTTCGGGACCTACGTCGGCACGATGTCGCTGGCCCCGATGATCGAGGGCCTCGCCTTCCGTACCGTCGCCGGGCACTACCGGGGCGAGGACACCCTGCTGCAGCTGCTGCAGCTGCGGGAGGCCGTGGAGACGGGGCTGGTGTCGCGGCTCGCGGGGCGGGTCGCGGACGCCGACCTCGTTGAACTGGACGCGCTCGTCGACCGTATGGAAGAGCAGGCGGCGCAGGGCGGCGACGGCATCGCCGAGACCGACCGGGCGTTTCACGCCACCCTTTACCGGGGGCTGGACAACGCGCTGCTGGGTGAGGTGATGGAGGCGTTCTGGGACGCCTTCCACCGGGTCCACACCGATCTCGGGGGTACGCCGCAGGATCCCCTGGTCACCTGCCGGCAGCACCGGGAGATCGTGGACGCGGTGCGATCGGGCGACGCGATACGGGCGGAGGGGGCCATAAGCGAGCACTTCGGCAACATCCGCGCCCGCGTGTCCACAACGGGTACACAACACCCCCACAGGTGCCACAATGAGCGCGTATGACCGGTAAACACCTCGTTTCGCATCTTGCGATCATGTGGAACGGCGTGGAGCCTGGTGATTGGTTTTTCAAGATGCTGCGGATACGCGGCAGTTGGGGGGCAAGGAGCCGGTTGCCGGTTTTTACGGGGAGTAGGGGGCCCCGTTCATGACCGCATGCCGAGGGGGGCATGATGCAACCGGAAGGTCGCGTTTCCATGTCTAAGGTGTGGAAGATGTGGTGACTGCGGCCCACCACTGATACGCCTGTGCAGGTCGAGGGGGATCGACACAGTCGTTAGGAACCGACAGACACGCGGTTGAGCTGCGTGTGGGGGGATGACTCATGACGTCGACGCCGACGGGCGCCCGGCAGAACTTCGACCCGTCTCAGACAGCCCAGCTCAGGGTGCCGTCACAGACCCGGACCGGGGCTTTTCGCCGGATCAAGAAGACGCTGCCGAAGTACGACTACGAGCACTACAGCCGGCTGGCCGGCCCCCTCACCCAGCCCGACCCGAACAAGCCGTACCGGGTCGAGTACCGCTCGCTGATCTCGCAGGAGCCGCACCGGATACGCGTCGCACTGATGCTCGCCGCCGCCCCGGTGCTCTCGCTCGTCCTGCTGTTCTGGCTGCTGCAGCCCGAGCACTGGACCGAACGGGACTATCCCGCCTTCGACTTCCTGCCGGCGCTCGACATAGTCATGCTCGTCTCGATCGGTCTGATCGAGTTCTTCCGCTGCATGAACGTGCTGTCCAACGCGCACGCCACGCTGGTCGCCCGCGACCCGATCCCGGTGGTGCCGGAGACCGGCACGAGAGTGGCCTTCCTCACCTCCTTCGTGCCCGGCAAGGAGCCGCTGGAGATGGTGACGAAGACCCTGGAGGCGGCCGTCAAGCTGCGCCACCGGGGCCTGCTGCACGTCTGGCTGCTCGACGAGGGCGACGACCCGGAGGTCAAGGAGGTCTGCCGACGGCTCGGCGTGCACCACTTCTCCCGCAAGGGCGTCGCCAAGTGGAACCAGGCCAAGGGCCCGCACCGCGCCAAGACCAAGCACGGCAACTACAACGCCTGGCTCGACGCCCACGGCGACCACTACGACTTCTTCGCCTCGGTCGACACCGACCACGTGCCGCTGCCCAACTACCTGGAGCGGATGCTCGGCTTCTTCCGCGACCCGAACATCGGCTTCGTCATCGGCCCGCAGGTCTACGGCAACTACGACAACTTCGTCACCAAGGCCGCCGAGTCCCAGCAGTTCCTCTTCCACGCCCTCATCCAGCGCGCGGGCAACAAGTACGGCTCCCCGATGTTCGTGGGTACGTCGAACGCCGTACGCATCAAGGCGCTCAAGCAGATCGGCGGTCTGTACGACTCGATCACCGAGGACATGGCGACCGGCTTCGAGATCCACCGCCACAAGAACCCTGCGACGGGCAAGAAGTGGCGCTCGGTCTACACGCCGGATGTGCTGGCCGTCGGTGAGGGCCCGAGCGCCTGGACGGACTTCTTCACCCAGCAGATGCGCTGGTCGCGAGGGACGTACGAGACGATCCTCAAGCAGTACTGGAAGGGCTGGTACTCGCTGCCGCCGAGCAAGCTCTTCAACTACACGATGATGATCATCTTCTACCCGATGTCCGCCCTCAACTGGATCCTGGCCGCGCTGAGCTGTGCGCTGTTCCTGGGCCTGGGCGCCTCGGGTGTGAACATCGACCCCACGATCTGGCTGATGCTCTACGGCAACGCCTCCGCACTCCAGATCGGCCTGTACGTCTGGAACCGCCGCCACAACGTCTCGCCGCACGAGCCCGAGGGCTCCGGTGGTGTGGCCGGCATGGTGATGTCCGCGCTGTCTGCGCCGCTGTACGCGAAGGCGCTGATCGACTCGGTGCTGCGCAAGAAGAGCAAGTTCGTGGTGACCCCGAAGGGCGACTCGGCCAGCCCCGACCGCTGGTTCGGGACCTTCCGGTACCACTGGTACTTCATCGTCATCTTCGGCGCCTCGATCACGGCCGGATTCGTGTACGGGCACTCGCACCCCGCGATGATCATCTGGGCGACGTTCGCCATGCTGATCACCGCGACCCCGATCTTCGCCTGGCGCTACATGCTGCGGCAGGACAAGAAGAGGCCGTCCGCTACGGTGCCTGCCCAGACCGGGCCGCAGGAAGCGGTGGCGACGGGCGGGTCGGCGATGCCGTACCAGCCGCAGCCGCTGCCGACGCAGACCTCCGCGCACGCGCCCCACGGCCAGCACAAGCCGAGTTGGGCCGCGTCGAACAGTGGTGGTGGCGCCGCAGGCAACGACCAGACCATGCAGATTGCCCTTGGTGGACTTGGGGGACGTAAGGAATGAACGACCGTGCAGGCCGCCGCCGTGCTCGTCGACTCGCGATAGGCACGGCGGTGGTGCTCGCGCTGGCCGGAATGAACGGGCCGTGGCTCTATCGCGTCGGCACCGAGAAATACCACCAGTACCAAATCAACAAGCCCGAGTACAAAGCCGAGAACGGCAAGTGGGAGATCGTCGATTTCCCGGAGGAGTACCGCCAGAACACCATCCACGCGGCGCTCCTGCACACCGGCAAGGTGCTGCTGATCGCGGGTTCGGGCAACGATCAGGACAACTTCGACGCGAAGAAGTACGACACCCGGATCTGGGACCCGGTCAAGGGCACGATCAAGAAGGTGCCGACGCCGAACGACCTGTTCTGCACCGGCCACACCCAGCTGTCCAACGGCAACCTGCTGATCGCGGGCGGTACCAAGCGGTACGAGAAGCTGGAGGGTGACGTCACCAAGGCCGGTGGCCTGATGATCGTCCACAACGAGAACCCGGACCGGCCGATCACGCTGCCCGCGGGCACCAAGTTCTCCGGCAAGGAGAACGGCAAGACGTTCGTCTCCAAGGACCCGGTGTTGGTGCCGCGCGCGAAGAAGGTCTTCGACAAGGCGACCGGCAAGTTCCTGCGCAACGACCCAGGTCTCGGCCGGATCTATGTCGAGGCGCAGAAGAAGGGCGCCAAGTACGAGACCGGCACCCAGGACAACTACCGCGTCCAGGGGCTGTCCGGCGCCGACGCGCGCAACACGTACGGCATCGCGCAGAAGCTCGCCCTCGACAAGAAGGACTTCCAGGGCATCCGGGACGCCTACGAGTTCGACCCGGTCGCCGAGAAGTACATCAAGGTCGACCCGATGAAGGAGGCCCGCTGGTATCCGACGCTCACCACCCTGAGCGACGGCAAGATCCTCAGCGTCTCCGGCCTCGACGACATCGGGCAGCTGGTGCCGGGCAAGAACGAGGTGTACGACCCGAAGACCAAGAAGTGGACGTACACGGCGAAGGTGCGGCAGTTCCCGACGTACCCGGCGCTGTTCCCGCTGGAGAACGGCAAGATCTTCTACTCGGGTTCGAACGCGGGCTACGGCCCCGACGACGTGGGCCGCGACCCCGGCATCTGGGACGTGGACACCAACAAGTTCACCAAGCTGGCCGGGCTGAGCGATCCCAAGCTGATGGAGACCTCGGGCACCGTGCTGCTGCCGCCGGCGCAGGACGAGAAGTACATGGTGATCGGCGGCGGTGGCGTCGGCGAGTCCAAGGAGTCCAGCGAGAAGACGCGGCTCATCGATCTCAAGGACGACGACCCGAAGTTCGTGGACGGGCCGTCGCTGGAGAAGGGCACGCGCTATCCGCAGGCGTCGGTGCTGCCGGACGACACCGTGCTGGTGTCGGGCGGTTCCGAGGACTACCGGGGCCGCGGTGACTCCAACATCCTCCAGGCGCACCTCTACAACGCGGGCACGGGCGCCCTGGACCGGGTCGCCGACCCGCTGGTGGGCCGCAACTACCACTCGGGGTCGATCCTGCTGCCCGACGGCCGCGTGATGTTCTTCGGCTCGGACTCGCTCTACGCCGACAAGGCCAACACCAAGCCGGGCGAGTTCGAGCAGCGGATCGAGATCTACACGCCGCCGTATCTGTACCGGGACGCGCAGCCGTCGCTGTCGGGCGGCCCGCAGACCATCAGGCGCGGCGGGACGGGCACGTTCACCTCGCAGCACGCGTCGTCCATCCAGAACGCCCGGCTGATCCGGCCGAGCGCGTCGACGCATGTGACGGACGTGGACCAACGGTCGGTCGCGCTGGACTTCAAGAAGTCCGGCGACAAGATCACGGTGACCGTGCCGACGAACCGGAACCTGGTTCCGTCGGGGTGGTACATGCTGTTCGTGACGGACGACCAGGGGACGCCGAGCAAGGCGCAGTGGGTCAGGGTTCCTTAGCGAGCGAGCAAGCACATGCCTTGGGGGCGCCCTCCGTGACGGAGGGCGCCCCCAAGTGTGTACGGCCTACTTGCTGGCCTTCGCGAGGTTCAGGGCGTAGTCCGCCCACCACTCCCCCGCCTTGGGCCCGCCCTTGCACTCGCCGTCGGACTCGCCCGGGCGCTTGACCCACACATACGCGTCGACCAGCGGATCCTTCGTCTTCGTCGTCGGCGTCTCGCCCAGCGCGCGGCCCGGCGGGTTGCACCAGCGCTCGTCCGGGTTGCCCCCGGTGTAGGGGCCGTTGCCGTTGCGGCTGGTGTCGATCACGAAGGGCTTGCCACCCACCTTGGCGGAGAGCTCCTTGCCGTACGCGATCGAGTCCTCGGTCGTGTAGAAGTTGGAGACGTTGACCGAGAACCCGTCGGCCTGGTCGATGCCCGCCCGCTTCAGGGGGTCGAAGATCTGGTCCGGGTGGCCCCAGCCGGCGTTGCCCGCGTCCAGGTAGACCTTGGTGTTCTTCAGGGACTTGAGCTTGGCGACGGCGCCGCTCAGGAGGTCGTAGCGCTCCTCGTGGTACTCGGGGGCCGTGCAGTTGTCGACCATGTGCAGCACCGCGTCCGGCTCCAGGATCACCGTCGTCTCACGGTCGCCGATGCCCTTGGCGACGCTGTCGACGAACGCCCGGTAGGCGTTGCCGTCCGCGGCGCCGCCCTCCGAGAACTGGCCGCAGTCGCGGTGCGGGATGTTGTAGAGGACGAGCAGCGCCGTACGGCCCGCCTTGTCGGCGGCCTCGGTGAAGCCGCGTGCCTGCTCCTCCGGACTCTCCGGGCTGATCCACTCGCCCGTCGGCTGCTGAGCTATCTTGCGGATCTGCTCGGCGTCCTCCTTCTTGCCGGACTTCTGGTAGGTCACGACCTGTTGTGCCGCGTTCCCGTCCGGGTTCACCCAGAACGGATCGGTGTCCTTGGGCTGCTGGCTGATCCCGGCGTTGTCCTCCGGCTCATCGCCGTCCCCCGACGACGAACAGCCCGCGACCAGCAGTGCCGCCCCCAGCACCACCGCGGTCGTCCGCGCACGAGCGCCCCTCGAGGCCCCCCTCTGCAGGTACATCCAACTCCCCCTTGGGTGCACTGTTCCAAGGCTCAATCCTGACATACCCGCCGAGGGACACACGAGGTCGCCGGATCTTGTCGGGGAGCTGTTACAGCCACCGGAACGGCTCCCCGGCACGGCTCCGAGGGGCAGAGTAGGTGGCGCGTCCGCAGGACGCGGTCGACAGGGGAGACAGGGGAAGGGGAGGGTGCGTCATGCACCGGTCCACCCGGGAGATACGGCTGGCGGAGGCGTTGGTGGAATCGGCGGACACCCTCGTCGACGGCTTCGAGGCCGCGCACTACTTACCGCGCGTCGCCGACCACTGTGTGCGGTTGCTGGCCGCGCGGGCCGCCGGATTCATGCTGATCGACGAGGACGGGACGGTGTCGCTGGCGGCGAGCGCCGCGCATCGCGAGGCCGCGCTCGATCTGCTGCGGGCCCAGCGGAGCGGCGGGCCCTGCCTGGACAGCTACAGCTCCGGCCGGCCGGTGCCGCCGGTCTCCATCGGGGCGGCCCGGGCGGCGGCGCGCTGGCCGGAGTTCACGGAGCGGGCGCTGGCCCACGACATCGTCGGCACCTTCGCGGTCCCGCTGCGCCGCCACGAGCGGCTGCTGGGGGCGCTCAACGTCTTCGTGGCCACGCTCCCGGCCGGGACCTCGCCAGAGGAGCACACGGAGCTGCGGCTGGCCCAGCTCATCGCCGACTGCACGGCCCTCGGGCTGCAGAACCATGCCGTATACGTCCAATGCCGCACCGTCGCCGGTCAGTTGCAGCAGGCGCTGTCCAGCAGGGTGCGCATCGAGCAGGCCAAGGGCATGCTCGCCGAGCGCTGGAACACCGCGGCCGACGACGCCTTCGTGGCGCTGCGCCAGTACGCGCGCCGGCGCCGGGTGCCGTTGGACCGGGTCGCGCGGGAGGTCATCGACGGGGTCGTGGACGAGGCCGCGCTGCGCCGGGAGGCGGGGCGCGGGGGCGACGAGGGCGACGCGGGACCCGCGTAACCGGTCCGCCACCTGGCCCTCTAGGCCCCGGCGGACATCCGTTCTAAAGTTTTCTCCGGACGACCCCAGCCCCCGGTCGGACAATCCCCACTGGTCACTCGAGACCTCCCGCGCCGGTCGCCGGGTTACTCCCGCAGCCCGTGCGCGCGCGGTTGAGGACCAGCCCGGTCGGCGGCTTCGGGGGAGCGGTCGTCGACCGGGCCAGGTGGGGGCACAGCACCCCGTCACAGCCCCGTGCCCGTGAGGTACGCCGACACGATCACGTTCGCCGTGTAGCTGCGGGTCGTGCGGTCGAAGGTGCCCCCGCAGGTGATCAGGCGGAGTTCGGCGCGGCCGTCGTGGCGTGCGCCGTAGGCCTGGTGGGCGTCGAAGCGGTCGCGGGCCACGACGCGTACGTTCTCCACGGTGAACTCGGCGACCGTGCCGTCGTCGCGGAGCACGCGCACCGTCGCGCCCGGCCGCAGCGCGCCGATCCGGTGGAAGACGGCCGGCCGGGTCCGGGTGTCGACGTGCCCCACCATCAGCGCGGCCCCGGCGGCTCCCGGCCTCACCCCGGCCGCGTACCACCCGACGTCACCGGCCCGCTCGTAGGGCGGCGCGTCGATGGCTCCTTGCTGATCGAGCCCGGTGGCGACGACCGGTGCCCGCACGCCGAGCCCCGGGATGTCGAGGCGCTGCGGCAACGCGTCCCCGAGCGGCCGGGCGGCGGGCGGCAGCCGCACCTGCTGCGGGCGTCCCACCGCGGCGACATCGCCCGACACGGGCGCGGACACGGCCTGCCGTACGTCGGTGAGCTCCCGCCCCCACAGCCACAGCCCGAGCAGCAGCACGGCCCAGGCCACGCCCATCAGGAGGCGACCGCCGTGGGAGGTACGTTCGTGTCCGGACATGGTCAGCGCGGCCCGCCTCGCGGCCGAGCACCGTTCACCGCCGCCCACCCGCCTCCCGGGTGACCGCCTCGCGCTGCTGTCGGCTCCGGCGCGCGCTCCTGACCGCCACGGCCGTGGCCGCGACGCCGGCGAGGACCAGCCCGGTCACGGTGTGTGCCGTGCCGGGACCGGCCGCGCGGGCGTCCACGACGGAGAGCTGTACGGTGCCCCCGCCGCCGGCCCGGACCGGGGCCACGGGTGAGGCGGGGGCGGACGGCTGCGAGCCCTGCCGTCCGGAGCGGTCCGTGCCCTGCGGTACGACGGTGACGTCGCCCTTGGCGGCCGCCTGCCCGCAGGTCACCTTCACGTCGTACGTCCCCGCCCGCAGCGTGGAGCGGACGCGGCTCTCGCCGACGAGGGCGCCGGAGTCACCGACCGTGAGGCGGGCGTCGGCGACGAACGCCGTGGAGACGGCCGTCGCGGTCTTCCCCGGGCAGCCGCTCACCCGCAGCGCGACGTCGCTGCCCGGGTGCGGGGACGACGGGCTGACCGAGACACCCCCCTCGGCCGCTCCGTCCGCCGCGTGTGCCGCCGGGATGACGGCCACCGCGCCCAGAGCGGCGATAGCACAGAGAGTGACTCGCAGTGATCCCATCGTGAACCTCCAGTTATCTGGAGGCTCCCCCCGGAGCACGGGCCCCGCATCCTCTGCGGGGCCCGCACTGCTCCGTACGGGTCTTGTTGCGGCCGTACGGCCACGCGGCGGAGCCGCTGTCGCGCAGCCGGATCCCGGTTACAGACCCCGGTCCCGGTCTCAGATCCGGGTTTCAGATCCCGGTTTCAGATCCGCTCGACGAGGTCCGCGATCGAGTCCACGATCCTGGACGGCCGGTAGGGGAAGTTCTCGACCTGCTCGGGCCGGGTCAGGCCGGTGAGCACCAGGAACGTCTGCATCCCGGCCTCCATGCCGGCCAGCACGTCGGTGTCCATCCGGTCGCCGATCATGGCGCTGCTCTCGGAGTGGGCGCCGATGGCGTTCAGGCCGGTCCGCATCATCAGCGGGTTCGGCTTGCCCGCGAAGTACGGCTGCTTGCCGGTGGCCTTGGTGATCAGTGCGGCGACGGCGCCGGTCGCGGGCAGCGGGCCCTCGGTCGACGGACCCGTCTCGTCGGGGTTGGTGCAGATGAAGCGGGCGCCGCCGTTGATGAGCCGGACCGCCTTGGTCATGGCCTCGAAGGAGTAGGTGCGGGTCTCGCCGAGGACGACGTAGTCCGGGTCGTGGTCGGTGAGGATGTAGCCGATGTCGTGCAGCGCGGTGGTCAGGCCTGCCTCGCCGATGACGTACGCCGAGCCGCCCGGGCGCTGGTCGTCGAGGAACTGGGCGGTGGCCAGCGCCGAGGTCCAGATGTTCTCGATCGGCACTTCCAGGCCCATGCGGTTCAGCCGGGCGTGCAGGTCGCGCGGGGTGTACATCGAGTTGTTGGTGAGGACGAGGAACGGCTTGCCGGAATCGCGCAGCTTCTTGATGAAGGCGTCGGCGCCGGGGATCGGTACGCCCTCGTGGATGAGCACACCGTCCATGTCGGTGAGCCAGGACTCTATGGGCTTGCGGTCTGCCATGTTGCTGTGACTCTCCTGGCCTGCGTACTGCGTACGGGATGAGCGGGGCGCCGGAACCACGGCGTACCGACGCCCCCAGCGTAATCAGGACTGGCTGATCCTGACCCCGTCGATCACCCAGTACCAGTTGTTGGAACCGGTGTAGCGGAAACGGAAGCACACACTGGAGGCCCCGGAGGGGACGTCGACGGAAACGGACTGCGGCTGCGAGACGACGTCGGAGGTGTAGCTCTTGACGACGGTGGGCGTTCCGGCGTTGAAGGACACCAGGATCCGGGCGGTCTGGGAGCCCTCCTGCCGGTAGAGGGTCGTGAAGTCCAGCCGCACCTTGGTCTTCCCGGTGACGTCGTACGCCGGGGTGACGAGGGTCGAGTCGTACGGACCGGAGAAGGTCCTGTCCGCCCACTCGTCGGAGTCGGCGACCGCGAACACCCCGCGCGAGCGGACGTTGAGCTCACGCCACTGGTCGCGTTGGGTGCGGGACCAGAACTCGTCGGTGGCGAAGGCCCAGCCGCGCCACTCGGTCGTCCCGCCGGTGCCCATGGCGTTGTTGATGACCGACCAGCCGCTGGGCGGGGTGTGCGTGAAGCCGAGCACGCCGGCCGGGATGCCGGTCTCGTCGACCCGCGCGGTCAGCGCGGGCCGCAGGGCGTCGAAGGGGTCGGCGGACCGCTCCTGGATGGGCTTGCCGTCCAGGCCCCAGGCGGGGTCGACGGGGATGCCGAGCTGCGCCAGGACGGTGGGGACGACATCGACCAGACGGGTGTCGACGGGGCGGGCGCCCGCGGCGATGCCGGGTCCGGTGGCGAGGACGAAGACGCGCCGCTCGTCGACCAGCGAACCGCCGTGGCCGCCCGCGTCCAGGTGGCCGTGGTCGGTGGTGACGATGACCGTCCAGCGCTCGGAGGCGTAGCCGGGGCGGGCCTTGATCGCGGCGCGCAGCCGGCCGAGGTAGGTGTCCTGGACGGCGATCTGGTCGAGGTAGGCCTGGCTGCCCGCGCCCTGGTTGTGGCCGACGATGTCGGACTGGCCGAGGTAGACGAAGAGGACGTCGGGGTTCTGGTCGCGGATGATCGCCTCGGTCTCGGCGGCGATGGTGGCGTCGTGGCCGGAGTAGCCGTCGCGGTCGCCGTCGAGGACCAGCTTGGCGTCCGCGCCGGGGGTGACGGTGCCCTGGGTGTCCAGGGGCTTCCAGTCGACGGCCGCGTAGGTGGACAGCGCGGGCCGGATCCGGGCGAGGCGGGCGAGGAGGCCGGGGTAGCGGTCGTACTGCTTGCCGGTGAAGGTGTTGTCCTTGACGCCGTGCTTGTCGGGCCAGACTCCGCTGGAGACGGTGGACCAGCCGGGGCCGGACGAGGTGGCGGCCATCGGGCTCGCGTAGAGCAGCGAGGTGCCGTAGGTGCCCTCGCTCATCATGGCCTTCAGGTGCGGGGCGTTCGCCGCGTCGATGCGGTCGTGCCGCAGGCCGTCCATGCCGACGACGAGCACCTTGTCCTTGCTGGTGCCGTTCGGGAGCGTGGGGACGGCGTGGGCCTGGGAGGCGGCGGCGGTGCCCAGTGCCACGGTGGTGGCGGTCGCCGCGGTGGCGGTGAGGACGGTGCGTCGGGAGAGCGGTGATCTCACGTGATCCTCCTGAGACAAGTGTGCGCGGGCACGGCAAGCGCCCCCGGTTGTCGTGCCCAGGGGCGTTGCGCTGGGGAGAAGCGGGGGCGCTGATCGAGGGAAGGGTGGGAGAAGGGCGGTCGGCGTCGGCGTCAGCTGCCGGTGGCGGCCTTCCAGGCCTCGACGTACGACGTCAGGTGCTCGTCGATGTCGTCCCAGTCGGGCTCGAAGACCTCGACGCCGTGCATGATCTTCGTGAGGGCTTCGGCGTCCGCGCCGGTGGCCTTGATGTCCTGGCGGGCGCTGAAGCCGCCGCCGATCGCGCTGACCTGCTGCTGGGCGCCCTGGCTCAGCATGAAGTCGAGCAGTTTCCTGCCGTTCTCGGTGTGCGGGGCGTCGGTGACGAGCCCGGCGGCGTAGGGCAGGGCGAAGGTGGTGGGCCTGCCGCCTTCCCTCGCCGGGAACCAGATGCCGAGGTTCGGCATGGTCTTGGACTGGGCGTAGTTCATCTGGACATCGCCGTTGGCGACGAGGAGTTCGCCCTTGTCGACCTTGGGGGCCAGCTTGCCGGTGGAGGCGGAGGGGCCGACGTTGTTGGACTGGAGCTTGCCGAGGTAGTCCATGGCGGGCTTCTCGCCGCCGAAGTCGTGCATCGCCTTGATGAGGACGGCGGTTCCGTCGCCGGCGACACCCGGCGTGGAGTACTGGAGCTTGTTCTTGTACGTGCCGTCCAGCAGGTCCTCCCACGTCGTGGGCGGCTGCCGCAGCTCCTTCTTGTTGTAGATGAACCCGAAGTAGTTGTTCACGACCGAGGTCCAGGTGCCGTCGGCGCTCTTGCCGGCGTCGCCGACCTGGTCGGAGCCCTTCGGGGCGTACTTCTGGAGCAGGCCCTTGCCGTCGGCCTGCTGGATGAACGGCGGGAGCGTGACGAGTACGTCGGCCTGCGGGTTGGGCTTCTCCCGGGCGGCGCGCTGCACCATCTCCCCGGAGCCGCCCTCGACGTACTCGACCTTGATGCCGGTCTGCTTCTCGAAGTCCTTGAAGATCCGGTCGTACCAGCCGTCGCCGTTCTCGCCCTTGAGGCCGTCGGCGCTGTAGACGGTGACGACCTTCTCGTCGGAGGCGGCCGAGCTGCCGCCGCAGGCGGACAGGAGCGGGGTGACCAGGAGGGAGAGGGCTACCGCGAGCTTGAGGCTGTTTCTGGGCATGGCGGGGTGAACTCCTTGCGCGTTGAGGGTTTTTGCGGGCCGGGCGGAGAGCCGGGGCCAGGGGGTTCAGCGGTACGAGGCTCGGGTGCGGATCCGGGAGACGGCGAACAGTGCCAGCAGGGTCGCCGCCATCAGGACGACCGCGAGGGCGGAGCCGGTGAAGAGGGCGCCGCGGTCGGTGGCCGCGTAGATCAGGACGGGGAGCGGGGTCCAGTCGGGCGGATACAGCATCATCGTGGCGCTCAACTCGCCCATGGACAGGGCGAGGCAGAGGCCGGCGGCGGCGGTGAGCGACGGCAGGAGGAGGGGGAGCCTGACCCGCCACAGGACGTAGCCGGGCCGGGCTCCGAGGGAGGCGGCGGCCTGTTCGTAGGCCGGGTCGAGACGGGCGAGGGCGGCGGACACGGACTGGTGGGCGAAGGCGGTGACCAGGACGGTGTGGGCGAGGATCACGATCTCCCGGGTGCCGTTGAGCAGGAACGGCGGCTTGGAGAAGGCGACCAGGATCGCGAGGCCGACGACCACGGAGGGCACGGCGACCGGGAGGACGAAGAGCGCGTCCAGGACCCTGCGGTACCGCCGCTTCAACCCGGCCGCCGCGAGCGCCGCCCAGGTCCCGGCGGCCAGGGCGAGCAGGCTCGCGGCGGCGGCCGTCAGGAGGCTGGTGGTGAGGGCCTGGAGGGCCTCGCCGCGGGTGGCGGCGTCGTAGTGCCCGGTGGTGAAGCCGGAGGGCAGCGCGCTCGACCAGTTGGTGGCGAAGGATGCGCCGAGGACGACGAGGAGCGGCAGGGCGAACACGGGCAGGAACAGGACGAGGAACACGGCCCATACGGCCCACTTCGCCCCGCGGCTATGCACCAGCACGACGGCTCACCACCCGGTAGAGGCCGTACAGGCCCACGGAGATCAGGACGTTGACGACGGCGACCACGCAGGCGCCCGGGTAGTCGGACTCCAGGATCGCCTTGCTGTAGACGAGCATCGGCAGGGTCGTGACGCCTTTCGCGCCGGTGAACAGGACGATCCCGAACTCGTTGAGGCACAGCACCAGCACCAGGCTGCCGCCCGCCGCGAGAGCGGGCAGGGCCTCGGGAAGGATCACGCGACGGACGACGCGCCAGGGACGCGCCCCGAGCGAACTGGCCGCCTCCAGTTGGGCGGTGTCGAGCTGGGAGAAGGCCGCGAGCAGGGGTCGTACGACGAAGGGCGTGAAGTAGGTGATCTCGGCGAGGAGGACGCCCCAGGGGGTGGTGAGGAACTGGAAGGAGCCGATGATGCCGGTCGTGCCGTAGATGAACAGCAGGGCGAGGGTGATGAGGAAGGACGGGAAGGAGAGATAGACGTCGATGAACCTGGCGACCGCCTTCGCCCCGGGAAACGGCACGAAGGCGATGACCAGCGCGAGCGCGAACCCGAGCACCAGACAGCCGACGGTGGAGGCGAGCGCCAGCCAGACGGTGGTCCACAGCGCGTGCCGGAAGGCCTCCGAGGCGAAGACGTCGGCGTACGGCTGCAGGGAGGTGCCGCCGGTGTCGGGCTGGACGGACTGCTGGAGGACGAGGGCGAGGGGGTAGAGGAAGAGGAGGGTCAGGACGGCGACGGGCGGCACCGTCCACAGCAGCCGCCTAGTCATCGGTGACTCCCGCGGCCAGCAGCACCGCGTCCTCCGGTGCGAAGTGCAGCGTCACGGAGTCCCCGTGCGCGGGCGGGTCCTTCAGCTCGCGTACGTCCGCCATGACCCGGTTGCCGTCCACGTCCACGCAGAGCCGATGGGTGGACCCCCGCCACTGGATCTCGCTGACGGTGCCCGCGAGTTGGTTGGGCCCGTCCCCGAGGCCGACCAGATGCGGCCGTACGCACAGGGTGGCCGCCGCTCCCGGAGCCTCCCCCGACACCTTGATCCGCCGCCCGCCGAGGAAGACGCCCTCCTCCCCCACCGTCACCGGCAACAGGTTCGCGCCGCCCAAGAAGGACGCCGTGAACTCGTCGGCGGGCGCCCGGTACAGCTCCCGGGGCGTCCCGCAGGCACGCAGCCGGGCCCTGTCCATCACGGCGATCCGGTCGCCGAGGGTGAGGGCCTCGACCTGGTCGTGGGTGACGTACAGGATCGTCACGTCGGGCAACTCGCGGTGCAGCCGGGCCAGTTCGGCGAGCATGTCGGAGCGCAGGCGGGCGTCGAGTGCGGAGAGGGGTTCGTCGAGGAGGAGGACGTCGGGCCGTATCGCCAACGCGCGGGCGATCGCGACGCGTTGCTGCTGTCCGCCGGAGAGCTCACGGGGACGGCGGCGCGCGTAGGCCGCCATCCCGGTCATCTCCAGCGCCAGGGCCACCCGCTCACGGATCTCGCCCCGCGCGACTTTCTGCGCCTTCAGCCCGAAGGCGACGTTCTCCTCGACCCGCATGTGCGGGAACAGCGCGTACTGCTGGACGACCATCCCGATGCCCCGCCGGTACGGCGGCAGGTCCGTCACGTCCCGCCCGCCGAGGAACACCCGCCCGGAGGCCGGCCGCACGAACCCGGCGACCGCCCGCAGCGCGGTGGTCTTGCCGGACCCGGACGGCCCGAGCAGGGCCATGACCTCGCCGGGCTCGACGGTGAGGTCGAGGGAGTCGAGGACGACGTTGCCGTCGTAGGCGACGGTGACGGAGTCGAAGCGGATACCGCCGCTCATGTCAGCACTCCGGGCAACTCCGCGACGGAGCCGAGGACATGGGTCGCGCCCGCTGCCCGCAGCGCGTCGGCGCCGTGCGCGCCGGTCAGGACGCCGGCGACGACGCCCGCTGCGGCGCGGACCCCGCTGAGCATGTCGTACGAGGTGTCGCCGACGACGGCGATCTGCCGGACGTCCTGGGCGGCCGCAGTGCGCAGAAAGGCGGTGAGGACCATGTCCGGGTACGGCCGCCCCCGGCCCCCGGCGTCGGCGGGGCACAGGGTGAGGGGCACCAGGTCCTGCCAGCCGAGCGCGGCGAGGATGGCGTCCATCGTGGGGCGCGCGAACCCGGTGGTCAGGACGACCGTACGGCCCTGCGCCCGGAGCTCCTCGACGGCCTCGTGCGCGCCGGGCAGGGCCGCGACCTCGCCGGCGTCGACGAGGTCGGCGTACGCGGCCTCGAAGGCCTTGTTGGCCTCCTGTGCCTTCGTCTCCTCCCCGAACAGATGCCGGAAGACGGAGATCTTGGACTCGCCCATGGTGGCGCGGACGTGGTCCAGGCCCGCCTCCGGGTCCGCGCCGACGTGGCGCGCGGCCGCCGCGAAGGCCCGCTCGACGAGGCCGCCGTCGGCGACGGTGGTGCCGGCCATGTCGAGGACGACGAGTCGGATGTCCTGGCTGTTCCGGGTGTTCTCGGGTGCGTCTACCATCCCAGCTCCTTGGCGGTGGTCTCGGCTATCGCGGGCGAGCAGGTCATGCCGCGCCCGCCGGGCCCGGTGACCAGCCACACCCCGTCGCGCACCTGCTGCCGGTGCACGACCCGCCCCGGGTCCGTGCACTGCGCGTACACCCCCGCCCAGCGGCGCCGGATCCTCGGCAGCGGGCGGCCGAGGAGGGACTCGACGACCTCGGTGAGGTGGTCGTAGGGGTCCTCGACGGTGTCGAAGGCGAAGGGGTGCTCGTACTCGTGGGTGTCGCCGATGGTCAGCCCGCCGTCCGCGCGCTGGACCATGAGCAGCTGCATACGGTGGGCCGCGGCGGTCTCCGACTGCGGCCGGCCGGCGTTGAGCGCGTCGAGTGCGGTGGAGGCGTACGCCGGGTAGTAGCGGAAGCTGTCCGCGTCGGCGACCGAGGTGGTCAGCGGTTCGCCGAGCGGGGCGGTCTGCATCATCTGCAGGCGTACGCGGCGCACGGGCAGGTCGGGTCCGGCCAGCTCGCGGACCAGGCCGCCGAGCCAGGCGCCCGTGCAGAGGATGACGACGTCGCCGCTGTGCACGTCGCCGTGGTCGTCGCGGACGGCGCCGTGTCCGACGACTTCGCGGACCTCCCGTCCTGGCCGGAAGGTGTAGTTCGGGGACTTCAGCAGCTCTTCACGCAGGGCGAGTTGGGCGGTGCGCGGCTCTACGGCCGCGTCGCGCTCGCAGTACAGGGCGGCGGTGAACTCACCGCGCAGAGCGGGGTTCAGGGCGCGCGCCTCGTCGGGGGTCAGCAGCTTGTGGCCGCGGGCGGCGGCGTCCTCGCGGGCCACGGCGGCCTCGGCGACGGCGAGTTCGAGGTCGCCTCGGACGGGGGTCAGGGACCCGTTCGGCCGGAACCCGAGCCCCGGTACACGGGCCCCGATCTCCTCCCACAACTCCCGCGCCCGCAGGGCGGTTTCCAGTTCCTCGCCGCCCGCGCGGCCGCTCACCCAGATCTGCCCGAAGTTGCGCAGCGAGGCGCCGCGAGCCTCCGTCTCGCGCTCGATCTGTACGACCTCGTGGCCGCGTTCCACTGCCTGCCAGGCGTGCATGGTGCCCACCACGCCGGCTCCGACGACTGTCACTCTCACGACGGCCACGCTCCTCGGGATCGGGGAACCGGAAGGGTCCGGCTGACAACGAGAGCGTGAACTGGCTATCACGTTTGGGCTAGACCCGTTATCTGTTTGTGATAGTCGAAGGCGTGGTGGAATGGCTTCATTTCCGGACTTTTCAGCCGCTTAGATGGGTGGTGAAGGAGAACCGGTCGCCTCGGTAGAGGGATCGCACCCGCTCCAGCGGCCGCCCCTCCGAGTCCCTCGACACCCGGTGGATCAGCAGCATCGGGAGGGCGGGCGGGGTGCCGATGAGGAGGGCCTCGCGCGGGGTGGCCAGCACGGTCTCGATGCGCTCGTCGGCGTCGCCGAAGGCGATGCCCTGCCCGTGGAGGAAGGCGTAGAAGGAGGAGTCGGGGTCGAAGTCGGCGTCGAGCCGCGGCACCCGGGCCACGGCGACGTAGGTGCTCTCCAGGCCGACCCGCTCGTCGTCGGCGAGCAGGACACGCTCCAGATGCCAGACGGGTTCGCCGCGTTCGAGGCCGGTCTCGGCGGCGAGGGCGGCGGAGCAGGGGAAGCGGTCGAGGGTGACGAGGGTACGGCCGGGGGTGCGCCCCTGGCGCCGTACGCCCTCGGTGTAGCTGGCGAGGGAGAGGGGCTGTTCGAGCTTGGGCCCGGCGACGACCGTGCCCCGCCCCTGCCGCCGCAGCTTGCCCTCCAGCACCAGCTCGCGGATCGCCTGCCGGACGGTCTCGCGGGCGACCTCGTAACTCTCGGAGAGGTCGCGTTCGGTGGGCAGCGGGTCGCCCTCGCCGAGTTCGCCGATGAGGCCGTCGAGGCGGGCCTTCACGGCGTAGTACTTCGGGATGCGGCCGTGCTCGGGGATGCCGTGGCGCACGGGGGCGCCGGGGGCCTGGTCGTTCGGGTAGTCCACGCAGGGATCGTCGCAGACGGGGCGGGGGGATCGGGCGGCGGCTTCAGGTGAGGGGCGGGGCGGCCCGAGCGGCGCCCCCGGGTGACGGGCCCGGCCTCAGCGGCGCCTCCGGGCGAGGAGGAACCCGGCGCCGATCAGGAGGAGGGAGGCCGTGGCGGCGAGGGCGACGCCGGGGCCCGAGGCGAGGCCGGTGCGGGCGAGTTCGTCGGCGAAGGTGAGCTGGTTGCGGGCGATGTCGCCGCCGGGGGTCGGCGAGGCGTTCTGGGCGGCGGGGGCGGTCGGGTCGGCCGTGCCGGACGGGTCGGTCGCGGCGGCGGTCGGGTCGGCGTCGATGCTGAAGCGGTAGTCGTTGGACTGGCCGACCCAGTCGCCGTCGCCGTCGTGGCGCTGGACGACGGCCGCGTTGGCGATGACCTCGTTCGGCGCGGTGTCCGAGGTGAGGGCGAGCCGGACCTTCACGGTGACGGTCCCACGAGGGCCGACGGTGAAGCCGGGGAAGCCGTCGAAGGCGCCGACGAGTTCGTCCTGGTCGGTGGTCTCGAAGCGGACCGGGTGGGGGCGGGTGTCGTTGCGGGCGCCGTAGAACTCCAGGCGGGGCTGGGAGGGCTTGAGGGCGCGTTTGCCGTCGACGAGGACGACCACGGGGTGGATGCCGGTGCAGGTCCGCCCGGTCGTGTTGGTGAGTTCCAGGTACCAGGTGCCGAATCCGCCGCCGGCCGCGTAGGAGTCGGGGCCGCCGTGGAGACGGGTGGTGAGGGGGAAGTCCCGGTCACCGGTGGCGCAGCTGGGCAGCTCCGCCGGGGGGTCCGCGCGCACCGGGGACGCCGCGGCGAGGAGGGCGGCTGCTGCGAGGCAGAGGGGGGCGGGTGTATGCAGTCGCATAAACACATGACCATGCCGGGTGGGTACGGCTTTCGGGGGGTGCCATTCCGTACGGCGACGGAAGTGCGCTCGATCAGCGGACGCCGGGGAGTCCATGCCGGTCGATCCGCCCCGGGAGCTCACGCCGGTCAGCCGATGCCGGGCAGCACACCCGAGACGCCCTCACCCCTCGGCCCGCCCGAACAGCGGCGCCAGCAGCAGCTGGGCCGCTCCTTCGGCGACCCCGCTCCCCCCGCTCCCTCCCCGGCCCTCGTGCCCCCCGCCGGAGGCGACCCGCACCGGAACCGCGTCCCCGCCCGCGCGCCGGGCGCGTTCGTCGAGGACGGCGGCGACCCCGCGTACGAAGGTCTCCGGGGCCGCGGCGACCGTACGGCCACCCAGCAGGACCAGGTCGACATCGAGCAGCGCGACCAGGTTGCCGGCCGCGGTGCCGAGCACGCGGGCCGCCTCCGCCAGGTCGCCGCGCGCCACCGCGGCCAGGCACAGCGCCTCCACGCAGCCGCGGTTGCCGCACTCGCAGGGCGGACCGTCCAGCTGGACGACCTGATGCCCGAACTCCCCCGCGCCCGTACGCACCCCCCGGTGCACCGCTCCCCCGATCACGAGCCCTCCGCCGAGCCCCGCCCCGAAGTGCAGATACGCGAAGGACGCGAAGGAGGCAACGGGCGCGCCGGCGACGGACGCGGCTGCCCCGGAGGCCACCGCGCCGGAAGCCGCCGTACCGGAGGCCACCGCGCCGGAAGCCACCGTGCCGAAGGCAGCCGCGCCGGAAGCCACCGTGCCGAAGGCAGCCGCGTCGGAAGCCACCGCGGCAAAGGCGCCCGCTCCCCCGACCGCGAGCCCGAGGGCGGCCGCGTTGGTGTCCTTGTCGACGACGACCGGCAGCGAGAGCCTGCGCGCGAGCACGTCCCGCAGCGGATAGCCGTTCCACTCCGGGAACCCGGTGACCCGGTGCAGCACACCCCGCCGATGGTCGAGCGGCCCGGGCAGCGCCACCCCGACGCCGAGCACGGCCCCCGGCCGGACTACCCGCCCGCCCCCGGCCTCCAGCTCCCGCACCTCGCGCACGACCCGCTCGACGACCGTCTCCGCACCGGCCCCGAGATCCAGCGGCGTCCCGCGCCGGGCCACCACGGCGCCCGTCAGGTCGCAGAGCACGGCCGTCAGTTCGTCCCGGTCCAGATGCACGCCCACCGCATGCCCGGCCTCCGGCACCAGCCGCAGCACCGTACGCGGCTTGCCTCCCGTCGACGCCCGCCGCCCCGCCTCCGTCGCCAGCCCGTCCTCCCGCAGCCGAGCGGTGATCTTGCTGACCGCCTGCGGGGTGAGGCCGGTGCGCTCGGCGAGTTCGAGCCGGCTGATGCCCTCGGAGCCGGCCGTGCGCAGCAGGTCGAGCACGAGCGCGGTGTTGTGACTGCGCAGGGCGCCCAGGTTCACCCCACCGACCCCGGCACCGACATCGCCCTTCGTCCTGTTCACGCCCCCCATTGTCCCTGCCGCTTGCACTTTGGCAACAGCGTTGCGAAAGTGGGGACCATGAGTGCTACTCCCCTCCGCGTCGGCCTGATCGGCTACGGCCTCGCCGGCTCCGTCTTCCATGCCCCGCTGATCGCCACCACCGAGGGGCTCGCCCTGGACACGGTGGTCACGTCGAACCCCGAGCGGCAGAAGCAGGCCCGCGCCGAGCACCCGGACGTCACCGTCACCGCCACGCCCGACGAGCTGCTCGCCCGCGCCGCCGACCTCGACCTGGTCGTCATCGCGTCCCCGAACAAGACGCACGTCCCGCTCGCGACCGCCGCCCTGAAGGCGGGTCTCCCGGTCGTCGTCGACAAGCCGATCGCCGGCACGGCGGCCGAGGCGCGCGAGCTGGCGGCGCTGGCCGAGGAGCGCGGCCTGCTCCTCTCCGTCTTCCAGAACCGCCGCTGGGACAACGACTTCCTGACGCTCCGGGGGCTCCTGGCCAAGGGCGAGCTGGGCGACGTATGGCGCTTCGAGTCCCGCTTCGAACGCTGGCGGCCCGAACTCAAGGGCGGCTGGCGGGAGTCCGGCGACCCGGCAGAGATCGGAGGTCTCCTGTACGACCTCGGCAGCCATGTCGTCGACCAGGCGCTGGTCCTCTTCGGCCCCGTCACGCAGGTGTACGCCGAGGCGGTCGTCCGCCGCGCCGGCGCCGAGACGGACGACGACACGTTCATCGCCCTCACGCACGCGAGCGGCGTCCGCTCCCACCTGTACGCCTCCGCGACGACCGCCCAGCTCGGCCCCCGTTTCCGGGTGCTGGGCTCGAAGGCGGGATACGTCAAGTACGGCCTGGACCCGCAGGAGTCGGCACTGCGGGAGGGACAGCGTCCGGACACGACGGCCGGCTGGGGTACGGAACCCGAGTCGCTGTGGGGCCGGGTGGGCTCCGGAGAGTCCCCCCTGACGGGCGGCGGCCGCGTCGAACCCACCCTCCCCGGCGACTACCCCGCTTACTATGCGGCCGTGGCAAAGGCACTGCTGGACGACGGCCCCAACCCGGTGACGGCCCTGGAGGCGGCCTCCGCCCTGGAGGTACTGGAGGCGGCCGGCCGTTCGGCCCGTGACGGAGTGGCGGTGAAGCTGTGACCCCGAGCAAGTCGCACAACCCGGAGATCACCCCGAAGTTCCACCCGGAGATCACCCCGCCGCTGGAGGAGCTGGAGGCCCAGGAACGCCGTCTGGTCTTCCGCCAGTTCACCCACGAGGACGCCTGGGCCCTGGGCTCCCTGCTGGTCGAGATGGCCCGCGAGCGCCAGGCCCCGGTCGCCATCGACATCCACCGGGCCGGCCAGCAGCTCTTCCACGCGGCCCTGCCCGGCTCCACCCCCGACAACGACGCCTGGATCGCGCGCAAGCGCCGGGTGGTGGAGCGCTACGGCAGCGCCTCGTACATCGTCGGCGCCCGCTTCCGGGCCAAGGGCACGACGTTCGAGGACTCCTCCCGCCTGGACCCCGACACCTACGCGGCCCATGGGGGCTCGTTCCCGATCAACGTCGAGGGCGCCGGGGTCATCGGCTCGGTGACGGTGAGCGGGTTGCCGCAGCTGGAGGACCACAGGTTCGTGGTGGAGGCGCTGGAGGAGTTCCTGCACAAGCAGCGGTAAAGGATTTCAGGGGCGCGGGGAACTGCGCGAGCGGCCACGGACAACCCGCAGCCGACGAAACAACCCGCAGTTCCCCGGCTCCCTCAGCGGAGCGCCTACGCGTCCTTGAACTCCTGCCGCTGCCGACCGAGCCCCTCGATCTCCAGCTCCACCACATCCCCGCCCCGCAGGAACGGCTTCGGCTCAGGCTGCCCCAGAGCCACCCCCGCCGGCGTACCCGTGTTGATCACGTCACCGGGATACAGCGTCATGAACTGGCTGACGTACCGCACGACCTCCGCCACCGGAAAGATCTGCTCCGCCGTCGTCCCGTCCTGCTTCAGCTCGCCGTTGACCCACAGCTTCAGGGAGAGGTTCTGCGGGTCCGCCACCTCGTCCGCCGTCACCAGCCAGGGCCCCAGCGGATTGAACGTCTCGCAGTTCTTGCCCTTGTCCCAGGTCCCGCCCCGCTCGATCTGGAACTCCCGCTCGGACACGTCGTGCGCCACCGCGTACCCGGCGACATGCGCGAGCGCCTCCTCGGCCGACTCCACATAGCGGGCCGTACGCCCGATGACGACCGCGAGCTCGACCTCCCAGTCGGTCTTCACCGACCGCCGGGGCACCAGCACCGTGTCGTTCGGCCCGACGACCGTGTCCGCGGCCTTGAAGAAGATCACGGGCTCGGCGGGCGGTTCGGCGCCGGTCTCGCGGGCGTGGTCGTGGTAGTTCAGCCCGATGCACACGATCTTGCCGATCCGCGCGAGGGGCGGCCCGACTCGCAGCCCGCCGGCGTCCAGCGCGGGCAGCTCCCCGGCGTCCGCGGCCGCACGAATCCGCCCCAGCGCAGCGTCGTCGGCGAGCAGCGCTCCGTCGATGTCCGGGACGACACCGGAAAGGTCCCGCAGAACCCCCTCGGCGTCGAGCAGCGCGGGCGTCTCCGCTCCCGCCGTACCGACTCGCAGCAGCTTCATGATCACAATCTCCCTCGATCGCGGGGCGCCCGCCGATGTGTGCAGCCATCGGAGGACTGGTCGATCCTCCAAGGTCCACGGCCAGTCCGCAATACCCGGTTCACGTACTGGACCGTAAGTCCGAGGTTCAGCGGTAGAGCACGGCCCGCTCCACCGCGCTCCAGGTCGTGCTGGTCACGACGTACAGCGCGGCGGCCAGCGGCACCACGGCCACGGTGAAGAGCGTGAAGAAGGACATGAACGGCATGACCTTGGTCATGGCTCCCACGGCCCCCATCCCGGGCACCGCCTCGGCGTCGGCCACCGGCGCGGCCGGATTCGCGGCCATCATCCGCTTCGTACGGCGATAGTTGAACGCGGCGACGCAGGTCACGACCGCGAACAGCCCGACGTACACGAGCCCCGCGCCCCCGAACGCGCCGCCCCCGCCGAGCGCATCCGCCCAGCGGTCGCCGAGGGGCGCGGTGAAGAGCTGGTGGGACAGCAGCTCGTTCGCCTTCCCGCCGATCGTCGTGTTCGAGAACAGGTGGTAGAGGAGGAAGAACGCGGGCAGCTGGAACAGGCTGGGCAGACACCCGGACAGCGGCGACACCTTCTCCTTGGTGTGCAGCTCCATGACGGCCTTCTGGAGCCGCTCGGGGTTCTTGGCGTGCTTCTTGCGCAGCTCGGCGATCTTCGGCTGCAGCTCGGCCCGCGCCTTCTGCCCGCGCGCGGCGGCCCGGGACAGGGGATGGACGAGCAGCCGTACGAGCGCGGTGAACAGGACGATCGCGGCGGCCGCCGCGGAGGCGCCGAACAGCGGGTCGAGCAGGTCGGCCAGCCGCTGAACAAGGTCGGCGAAAACGGACATGGGTGAGCCCTCCGAGGGTCTCGTCGTGCCGGAGTGATGAGGGAGATGCCGGGAATCGGCATGGCGGCATGACGACCCGCACGGGGTCACACGTGTGAGCTGTTCGCTGTTTCCCGCGTGTGCCCTACGCGACGGTCGCCGGGAGGGCGTACCCGGGTGCCCTGGGCCGTGGCCGGCCCGAGGCGTCGGGGTCGCGTTGAGGCAGGAAGGCGGTACGGCGGGCCCGGTCGCGGATGGCCGTACGCACCCGGGTGGGCGCCACGGAGGGCGCGGCACGCGAGGCGAGCAGGGAGCAGACGGCGAACGCGGAACTCGCGGCGGCGGTCGCGGCGAGCGCGACGGTCGCGGAGAGGCTGCCGGTGTCGAGCAGCACGACCTCGAGGAAGAGCAGCACCAGCGCGGCGGTGGGACGCAGACCCGCCCGACTCTGCATCATCGGCCCCCCTCCCCTCGTACGGCTTGTACGGCTGTTACTGCTTGGCTCCCACGGCTTGTTCACCGTGCACGGCGCCCGCTCCGATGTCCACGGCGCACGTCGCTCGTCCTGATGTTACCGGGGCCGCATGGAGACAAGCTTGCCCCACACCACCAGCCGGTACTTCGACGTGTACTCCGGCGTGCAGGTGGTGAGCGTGAGGTAGTAGCCGGGTTCCGTGTAGCCGTGGCCCGGCTTGACGGTGGAGCGCGGGATCGGCGCGATGACGCTGCCGTCCCGGGCGGAGGTCTGCGGCAGAGTCCGGTCGACGGCGTACGTGTACGTCGCGCTCCGCGTCTCGACCCGGACGGTGTCCTCGGGTTCGAGCCGGTTGATGTACCGGAAGGGCTCACCGTGGGTGTTGCGGTGCCCGGCGAGGGCGAAGTTGCCCGCCTGGCCCGGCTGCCCGGTGCCGGGGTAGTGGCCGACGTAGCCCTTGTCGAGGACGCCGCCCTTGCCGACGCCTTCGGCGACGGGGACGCGGAGTTGGAGGCGGGGGATGGTGAGGATGGCGTAGGCCTGGGACCAGTCCGGGGAGGGGGCGGACCGGTCGGGCGAGCCGGCGGACGGGGGCGAGGGCTCGGACGCGGAGTCGGTCCCTGACCCGGCCCCGGATCCGGCCCCCGGCGTGGCCGTCGCGTCCGGTACGGCCGTACGGGAGTCACCGCCTCCCCCGTCCCACGCCCGCTCCAGCGCCCGGACCTCCCGCTCGGCGCCCGCCCTGGCCTCCCGGTTGGTCCACCACACCTGATGAACGACCAGCAGCAGAAGCACGACCCCGACGGTGACGAGCACCTCCCCGCCGCCCCACAGCACCCGCCGCCGCAGGGCACGCCGCCGAAGCCCGCTGTGCTGCACGACGCGAACCCGCACCATCCGTGCGCCTCCTCCACCAGGGCCGCCCGCACGATAGAGGCGGACCCGCGAGGTCTCCAGACCCATGCGTGACCCATGTGTGACCCATGGGTGGGCGGCCCGTCGGAACCCATGCGTGCTCGGCCTTTCGGAACCCATGCGTGCTCAGCCTTTCGGAACCCATGCGTGCGCGGCCCGTCGGAGCCGTCGGCCGTCCGGCCCCCGAACACTTCCTCCACAGGTTTGAGAAAGGGCCGTCGGAACCCTCGACAACCTCATGCGCCACACCCGATGCTTCGTGTCGGCATCCAACGGGACAGGCCACAGAGCCGGTTCGACGACGACACCGCCGACACCGGCCGTTGAAGGAAGCGGAGAAGTCATGATGCGACGCAGAACTCTGCTGGCGGCGACAGGCGGCGCCCTCCTCGGCAGCGCCCTGGCGACGGGCACCGCACACGCGGACGCGACCATCGCCGTCAACCCCGGCACGTCGTACGGCACCTGGGAGGGCTGGGGTACCTCCCTGGCCTGGTGGGCCAACGTCTTCGGCAACCGGAACGACTTCGCCGACCTCTTCTTCACCACCAACTCGGTGACCTACAACGGCACGACCCTCCCCGGCCTCGGCCTCAACATCGCCCGCTACAACCTCGGCGCGTGCAGCTGGAACAGCGTGAACGGCGAGTCGATGGTCGAGTCGCCGAACATCCCCGCCTTCAAGCAGATCGAGGGCTTCTGGCAGGACTGGAACAACGAGGACCCCACCTCCTCGGCCTGGGACTGGACGGCGGACGCGACCCAGCGGGCGATGCTGCAGAAGGCGACGGCGCGCGGCGCGACCACGGAACTCTTCGCCAACTCCCCCATGTGGTGGATGTGTTCCAACCACAACCCGTCCGGCGCGGCCGGCGGCGGCAACAACCTGCAGACCTGGAACTACCGCCAGCACGCGTCGCATTTGGCGGCGACGGCGTTGTACGCGAAGTCGAACTGGGGCGTGAACTTCGCGACGGTCGACCCCTTCAACGAGCCGGCCTCCAGCTGGTGGACCGCCACCGGCACCCAGGAGGGCTGCCACATGGACCCGGCGGTCCAGGCGGCCGTCCTCCCGTACATGCGCAGCGAGTTGGACAAGCGGGGCCTGTCGTCCGTACGGATCTCGGCGTCGGACGAGACGAACTACGACACGGCCCGCTCGACCTGGTCCTCCTTCAACTCCTCCACAAAGGCCCTGGTCAGCCAGGTCAACGTGCACGGCTACCAGGGCTCGGGCGGCCGCCGCGACCTGCTCTACACGGACGTGGTGACGACATCCGGCAAGAAGCTGTGGAACTCGGAGACGGGCGACGGCGACGGCACCGGCCTCACCCTGGCCTCCAACCTCTGCTACGACTTCCGCTGGCTGCACCCGACGGCCTGGTGCTACTGGCAGGTCATGGACCCGACGACGGGCTGGGCGCTGATCGCGTACGACGCGAACACCCTCCAGCCGACGACCGTCCAGACCAAGTACTACGTGATGGCCCAGTTCAGCCGCCACATCCGCCCCGGAATGCGCATCCTCGACACGGGCGTGAGCTACGCGGCGGCGGCCTACGACGCGTCGGCCCGCCGCCTGGTGATCGTGGCGGTGAACACGTCGACGTCGGCCCAGACGTTGACCTTCGACCTGTCCCGCTTCACGACGGTGAGCGGCGGCTCGGGCGGGCTGGTCCCGCGCTGGAACACGGTGACGACGGGCGGCGATCAATATCGGTCGTACTCGAACACGTTCCTGAGCGGGAAATCGGTGGCGGTGCCCTTCGCGGCGCAGTCCGTGCAGACGTTGCAGATCGACGGGGTGGTGATCTGACGCAAGAGGGAGAGGGAGTGGGAGACGGAGAGGGAGTGGGAGACGGAGACGGAGACGGAGACGGAGAGGGAGAGGGAGAGGGAGAGGGAGTCGAAAGCGAGCGCGGGCGCCGCCCCGGCCTGCTGGCGCCCGCGTTGGTCAACCTGGCCCTGGGCGTGCGTGGACGTCCTGGGCCCACGCCGCCGCGGCGAGGACCGCCCCGGCAGATGGCCGGCAGCGGCGACCCTGATCCCGGTGCCGTTGCTGGTACTGCTGTGCCTGGCGAAGACCTGAAGGACACCAGGACACCACCACGGCACAACCACGCCACAGCCACGGCACCCTCCGCCGGCCACGGCCTCGACCAGGCAATATCTGCACCCTCATCTCCCCTCCCTTCTCTCCTCCGTCAGCCGTGGGCAGTACGGTGTCCCCCATGCGCCCCGACACGCCTGCCGAAAACGTCGACCACCCCGCTGAAGCGGCACGCCTGGAGCGAACCGCCGGCCTCTACCCCGAGGACGCCGAGGCCCTTCTCCTCCAGGCCGCGGCCCACCTGGAACTGTCCGGCGACCGCCCCGCCGCCACCGCGCTCTACGACAGCCTGCTGTCGTCCGCTGCCGGCCTGGAGAACCCCCACCTGGTACGAGCCCTGAAGGCATCGAACCTCTGGGAGTACGGCCACGAGGCGGAGGCGAGGGCGATCATCGAAGGCGTCCGAGCCGCTTCCCCGCGGGACCCGGCGCCATGGGTGATCGTCGCGGAGGCCCTGGAGTCGCACGACGAGCTGGAGCAGGCGCAGGAGACGTTCACCGAGGGAGCCCGCCTCCTCCTGACGGACGTGCCGGAACCGCCGTACTCGACGCATCCGCTGCTGTTCGGCCGCCATCGCGTACGCCGCATGCTGGGCCTGCCCCACGACGACTGGGACACCCTGGCCGACACCCTCCACTCCATGCCGATCTCCCTGGACGAACTCCACGACCCCAAGCGCGTCTGGTCCCTGGGTTCGGACAACCCGGCGGAACTGGAGGCGGAGATCTCACGGCTCCGCGCGGAACTGGGCGCGTACCGGGAGGCACTGTCCCGCCCGTTCCCGGTGGCGGTGCTGCACTGGACGGTCGGGGAACTGGAGGAACTGGTCGAGGCGTACCCGACCCTGACCGAGGAGTACCCCTCCCATGAGGAGCACCTCACGACGATAGAGGCATCACTGAGGGAGCTCTCCGCCTCCGGCACCCCGAACCTGGGCATCGTGACGGGCACGGTGCCGTCGTACGAGGCGTTCGCGGCGTCGGAAGGGGCATCGCCGGGGGACGCGACGTTGCTGCCGCAGTATGCGACGACGTTGGCGGCGCGGGGGCGGGCTGTGGCTTGGCCGCCGCAGCGGGGGGCGGTTTGTTGGTGCGGTTCGGGACAGCCGTACGACGCCTGCCACGGAGTGGAACAGCAGGACTAGTGCAGCTCTGCTGGAGCTCTTAGGCAGCCGGATTCAGCCGGCTCGCCCCGCACGCTTGCCTGCGCACAGCACCCTTGAGGCGGCTCGCGGAGGCACGACACTGGCAAAGAAGCGGGCGGCCCGCAGAGCACCTACAGAGAAACCCAAGCCGTCCATGGGGAGTGTCAGCGTCACCTGCTACAACAGAGCCATTGCTGTGTGGGGATTGGGGAAAACAGCGTGGCTCAGCCGAGGGATCTTTCGCAGCCTGTCGCGGGTGTTTACGAGGAACTCGTCACCCAAAGCATGCATGAACAGATGGAGCAGTTGAACGCAGCAGGTTGGAAAGCCATCGATGACGAGGTCAGCGAAGAATCGTCCCCCCATGTGCTCGCCCGGCACATCAGTCAGGCCGTAAGTCGACGACTCAGTCAGCTGCCGCCTGACCAGCGCGTCGCCGTAGCAAACCAGATCATCGGGGCACTCTCATCCGACCCCTCCGGCCTTGAAAACAGCGATGGGGCCGAGCTCATCGCCGATGGACCCCGCCAGCTCCTCGCCCTGGCCGAGAAGGAAGCTCCCGGGGTCTACGCGATACGCCCGCTCACGCCGCTATCGGAGACCGCGCTCATCACCAACTCCCCTGAGGATCCAAACCTCGGTAGTGAGTTGCGCGCTGAGCTAGCAACTGCTGACCGCATTGACCTGATCTGCGCCTTCGTGAAGTGGTACGGCCTCCGAGTACTCGAAGACTCTCTGCGCGCTGCCGCGGAACGCGGTGTGCCCATCCGAGTCATCACAACCACATACATCGGGGCAACTGACCGACATGCACTCGACCGACTCGTCCGTGACTTCGGTGCTGAGGTGAAGGTCAACTACGAGATCCGTTCGACACGCCTCCATGCAAAAGCCTGGCTGTTCCGCCGCAAGAGCGGCTTCGATACGGCCTATGTCGGCAGCTCCAACCTCTCAAAGGCCGCATTGCTCGACGGCCTGGAGTGGAACGTTCGCCTATCGTCAGTGGCCACTCCGGCTGTGCTCAACAAGTTCGAGGCCACCTTCGACGCGTATTGGAACGACATCGCTTTTGAGCCCTACAACCCGGATCTCGACGCCCACAAGTTGGACGAAGCACTGCTCCTGGCAGGCGGGTCGTCGGCCAGCCAAGACTCCAAAATCAGTCTCTCTGGACTGGAAGTTCGGCCCCACCCACACCAGGCCGACATGCTGGAGCGGCTGCGTGTCGCGCGTGAGGTTCACGGTCACCGGCACAACTTGCTAGTTGCCGCAACCGGTACGGGCAAGACAGTCATGGCCGCCCTTGACTACCGCAATCTGCACAAAGAGTGGGGCGGCAAGCAGTACCCGCGGCTTCTCTTTGTGGCGCACCGCAAGGAGATCCTGAAGCAGTCGCTGCGCATGTACCGCGAAGTACTCGATGACGCATCCTTCGGCGAAGCGCTCTTCAGCGGCGAGCTGCCACGCGACTGGAAGCACGTCTTCGCAAGCGTCCAATCGCTCACCGACCAGCGCCTCGACCAGTTCGCCCCGGAACACTTCGACATCATCGTCATCGACGAGTTCCATCATGCGACGGCTACGACGTATCGCCGCGTTCTCAACCACTTCAGGCCGAAGCAGCTCCTCGGCCTGACCGCCACCCCCGAACGCGCCGACGGACTAAACGTCCAGGACACATTCTTTGAGGGACGGATTGCCGCCGAGATGCGGCTATGGGAGGCCCTCGACAACAACCTCCTCTGCCCGTTCCACTACTTCGGAGTGCCCGACGGCACGGACCTAACCCGCCTCAACTGGCGTTCTGGTGCATACGACCAGGGCCAACTCGGCGACTTGTTCTCCGCCGACCATGCCCGGGCCCGTATCGTCATCAAGCAGGTACGGGACAAAGTGTCCGACCCGATGGGCATGCGGGCTCTCGGCTTCTGCGTCAGCAGGAAGCACGCTCACTTCATGGCGAAGTGCTTCCAAGATGCAGGCTTCAAAGCTGCGGCCCTGGACAGCGCGTCGAAGCCCGAGGTCCGCGACCAAGTTCTGTCTCAACTCAAGTCCGGAGAGATCCAAGTTATCTTCTCCGTAGACCTCTTCAACGAGGGCTTGGACATCCCTGACGTCGATACGCTGCTTCTCCTCCGCCCAACGAGCAGCGCCACCGTCTTCCTTCAGCAACTCGGTCGAGGCCTGCGCCGCACGCCGAACAAGCCCGTGCTCACTGTGCTCGACTTCATCGGACAGCATCGTGCCGAGTTCCGCTTCGAGGAGCAGTTCCGCGCGATGACCAACCTGTCTCGTAACCGGCTCCTTGAGCATGCTGAGCACGACTTCCCTCTCCTCCCGTCCGGCTGCCAGATCATCCTGGAAGGCAAGTCCAAGGACCTAATTCTGGGCAACATCCGTACCCAGCTCAAGGCGACCGTCCAGACCCTCGCTAAGGAGGTTAGATCCTTCGACACGCCTCTCCTTGCGGACTATCTCAGGGAGAGTCGTCGCGAAATCAGGGAGTTGTACAAGTCAAGCAACTCATGGACGTCTGTGCTACGCCGAGCCGGCCTGGCAGACCTGCCTGAACAGCCTGGCGAGGAAGATCTACTGAAGCGTGTGCAAGCTTTCCTGCACGTCGATGACCGTGAACGTGCTGAGGCATATACCCGCCTGTTGAGCGATGACGCTCCAAGCTATGAGTCGCTGAATGCACGAGACCAAGCCTACGCGCGCATGCTCTTCTTCAACCTTTGGGACAAGGCTGGTGGATTCAACTCCTACATGCAGGGGCTTGAATCACTCCGTGAGCAGCGATCCCTCCGTAGCGAACTTCGGCAGGTACTCGACCACGTGATGGGGCAGGCCGACCACTTCCCCATTCCTTTGGAGGGCCCACACGCACACATCCCTTTGAAAATCCACAGCGCGTACAACCGCTCGGAGATTCTGGCAGCGCTTGGCGTAGCCCGCCTCGGCGGTCAGATGCCTGGTTCCTTTGCGCAGGGTGTCCTGTGGGACGAGTCGAACCAGACGGATGCACTGCTGATCACTCTCGAGAAGAACGAGAAGGACTTCTCCCCAACTGTCCGGTACAAGGACTACGCGTTGACTCCCTCCCTCTTCCACTGGGAGTCGCAGAGCACAACCGCAGACACCTCGCGCACAGGCCTGCGATACCAGCAGCACAGCCAACGCGGAAGCCACGTGCTGCTGTTCATGCGGCGCTACAAGGACACCGACATAGGCAAGGCCCAACCCTGGATGTTGCTCGGCCCGGCTACCTATGTCCAGCACGAGGGGAGTAAGCCCATGGCCATCACCTGGCGACTGCATTACGAGCTGCCAGCGGATGTGTGGTCGTACTCGGCCATTGCTGCGGGCTAGCAGACCGGACGCTCAGACAACCTCGCCGACCTCAGCCTCGAAGTGAGACTGCGCCCGGTCGAGTACGTCATCGGGGTCAAAGCCGTGTGCACGCAACCAGTGCAGCATGTCGGCCATGACCCCGATGGCAGCATCCTCCGCCACGGCCATGCTCAGCACACTGCCCTCACCAGGCACGGGTCCACCGTGCGGGAGTCGCCACGATCCGTACAGGTCAAGAATGGCCTCGGCCCGCGTGACACGGGGCCCAGTCGCCTGACCGCCGGCAGAGGAGGAGTCGACAGCAAGCTCACACCACACCACCTTGGAACGCCCTCGCGGCTCCACGCCCCACCTGTGTTCGGACAGGGCATCGACGAGTGCCATTCCTCGACCCGACTCCAGCGCACTACTTGCAGCGAGCAAGGTAGGCAACGCCCTCGCATCACAGTCCTCGATTTCCAGACGTAGATACGGCCCGCTGAGCGCTAGGCGCAGCGTGGCGGGGGTTCCCTGACCTACATGCTGGATGACGTTGGTCGCCAGCTCCGACAGGCAAATCTCCGCCGCATCAACATGCTCGCGCAGCCCCCAAAGGATGAGCTGGAGCTTCAGCGTCCTCCTCAGCTGGGAGAGTTCACTCGCCTGAGCAACGAACTGTTGCACCCAGGGCTCCCGCCCGACGCAACCGTTCACGTAGATCATCTCCGACCACCTTTCACGCGCTTCGTTGCACACCGTGCATGCGGCGATGACTCTTAGTGAGAGAGTTGCAGTGCACGTCCCGCCGTGCAACATGCATGAGGGGATTCCCCCTATAGGGTGATTGGCCTTTCGCGCCCCTTCCGATGGGATGGAACATCCGCTAGCCCTCGAGGAGTTGACATGGCCGGATCCCCCACGGCTCGACGTCGCCGTCTTGCGATCGAGCTCAAGCGTCTGCGCGAAGAGAGCCGCCTGACGTGCAGCCAAGTGGGCAAGCAGCTGGACTGGAGCAGTTCCAAAGTCAGCCGCATGGAGACAGGGCAAGGGCGCGTCCAACCCTCAGACGTCGACGCCCTCTGCCGCCTCTACGCGACTCCCGATGATCTGCGTGGCCTCCTAAAGGAGCTGGCCAAGGAGTCAAAGACGAAGGGGTGGTGGCACGCGCACGGCGATGCGATCCCCGCTTGGTTCTCGGTGTATGTCGGCCTCGAACAGGCAGTTTCCGACCTGCGCACCTATCACGCCGAGTTCATCCCAGGCCTGCTGCAAACACATGAGTACGCCGCCGAACTGAGTCGGGCGTGGGTTGACCACACTCCCGAGGACATTCAGCGCATGGTCGACGTCCGGATGCGGCGCCAGGAACTACTCATCAGCGACAGTGCACCCGACTTGTGGGCAGTTGTCCATCAGAGTGCTCTGCTGCACACGATCGGCAGCCGCCAGGTCATGACCCGGCAACTCGAACGTATGCTGGAAATCCAGAAGCTGAAGAACGTGACCGTCCAGGTCCTGCCGTTCGACGCAGGCGCCTATCCAACCACCGGGTCGTTCACGGTCCTCGGCTTCCCAGAACAGGAGGACCCAGACTTGGTGTACCGAGAAGGGCTCACCGATTCGGTGTACCTCGAAGAGCCCAAGGACGTAGCCCTCTACACGAAGGCGTTCGACCATCTCAGGGCCTTGGCACTGAGCCCCCAGCGCTCGGCCTTGCTGATCACAAGACTCCTGGAGGAGAACTCCCGATGATGCCGCCGTCGAGCATTCGCTGGCGCAAGAGCAGCTACAGCAACGGCATGGGGGGCGAGTGCTTGGAGCTTGCCGCATTCGCCGGGGCGATCGCGATACGCGACTCCAAGGTCGCCGAGGGCCCACAGCTCATGCTGAGCACCGCTGCATGGCAGGGCTTTGTGCGGTCCCTGCCATCAGGCAACCAAGAGTCCATTAGCTGACTGGCTGCCGCGGATCACGGACGATTTCTCCAGCTCTCTGGAGGAAGGTGGCGTGGGCCTGCGCCATCTCTCCTCTAGCCCGGTCAAATCCGGTCCAAGCTGCGCTCATCCCTGTGGAACTTGCGCGCTCCACCTGCAGCAAAGAGCTCACAGCAGCTATCGACTTCTCCGTTACCTCGTAGGCCAACCCATTCGCCTCAATTGGGCCCCAAAGCGCCAATTGGCTGGTTTTTGCCTGCAAATCGAGCGCACGCTCCCCCAACTCACGCCTTGCTTCCTCGCCAAGCGCAACTCCTTGCCGCACCTCGGGAGCGATGCGTGCGAGCGCTTCATCGAGAGCGGCAAAAGCCGCGAAGAGAGCAGCAAAAGACTGATGTCGCTGACTGCGCACCCACTGCCAGTGCTCCGCTGCGGCCTGGCCATGCACTTGCGCTAGCGCCGCCTCAACTGCCTTACGTCCGCCGGCTTCCGCTCCGCTCTTGGCGTACCTACCGGCGATCACAGCCCCGATGACTGCAGCTGCGAAAGCGATAACACCCGTGATGAGTGTCCCCGTCACCTCACTCATCACACCATCCTCGCCTGCGCCTGGCGCTGCCACAACGGCCCCCAGGCAATCCACATCACCTGCCGCACTCCACCAACACTGAACGCACTAACCTCGACCCATGACGACACCCCCCTCCAGGTTCCAACCTGGCGACATCCTCACGCGTAAGCAGATCCATCCCGTACTCGGTGGCAGCGGTTACGCCGGAATCTGTCCAGCAGTGGAGAAACGGAACGTCCTCATCTTCTCCGACGGCGAGATTGGTAAACGCTACGGGTATCGCGACGGATGGCTCTCCGAGGACGACGACCTGGGCCCCATATTCACCTACACCGGAGCGGGGAAGCAGGGGGATCAAACTCTCGATGGCGGGAACGCCTCGATCTTGAGGCACGCAGAAAAGGGGCGCACTCTACACTTATTTATCGCCATAGGTAAGGTTCCAGGAACTGACACGCGAACACACAAATATATAGGAAAGTTCAAGGTCGACGAGCGCAAGCCGTTCGAGACCCGAGAAGCCAAGGACGAACGAGGCAACGACCGAAACGTCATTGTCTTCCGACTGCGCCCTATCGGTCCATACGTCCGGGAGGCTGCCGACACTCTCCAACTGGCCCCAGAATCGCGGTCTCGGTTCAATCAGACCACGGGCCGCTTCGCTCGGGCCATCCGACGCCAGAAGCGCCAGCTCCAACGGCAAACCGACATCGACCAGGTGGAAGCGGCCCGTGATGACTTGGCCGACGCCTTCGAGGAGCGGAAGGTCGCAGCTGGAGAATCGATCGGCCAACTGGAGCTGTCGATGCGGAACTCAAGCTCGCGACTCATGCTGGACCTCTACGACCGAGGGAACAACACGGTTTACGAGCCAACGGGTAGCGCGGCAAGCGAATCGATCACTCAGGCCCTCGCTCAACTGCTCCTTGCACGGAGCCACTTGAGAAGCCTCACACACGATCAGCCCCTCCACCTCATGGTTCTCTCACCCGCACTACCGCGCGAGGACCTCCGTGACCTGCTCGCTGAACACGGGATAGGCATCGTGTACCGCAACGGCAGCGGCCACTTCACTGAGTTCGAGGGAAGCACCACCACCTCAAGCAGCGCTGCTCGATCTTTGCGCTGTCTGGATTGTCCCGTGCCTGCGTAGCAACCGGCTCAGCGTTGGCATTGAGGAGCCCTCCACGTGTGATCCATCACAGCCCCAGCGAGCCGCGAATGTCCGCGTACCTCAAGGCCAGTGAAGGGATGATCCGTGTCCGAAGAGGACTCTGATCGAGTGGCGATTACGGCCCGGAAACAGTTGCATCGGGGCGTGACAAGATAGCCGTGGCCGATTCAAGGTGGCAGCGCAGTGCGGGAGTTCATCGGAGCGATATTGATGCGCGGCAAGATGCCAGCAGGCGCACTCGGGTGACGGACGAGTCGAGGGCGGCTCTGACTCGCGTGAGACGCAGACCGTGAAACCCCTGACCTCCGACGGAACCGACATGGTTCATCGAGAATGCGGAGATTGGCGGATGAGCCTCAGCGGCTCAGGATGAATCTCGCATTGGGTGACCCCGGCCACACAAGCCATACCCATGTTCCTGATATGTTCACGGCGACCAAACACCCGGAAGGATCACCTTCCGGGTATCTCTGTGCATTCGCACAAGGGGGAAGCCCGAATGTTCGCGAGGAAACTCACTGTGCCCGCCGTGGGCGCCTGCACTGTCGCGCGGCTTGTCCATATCCCTTGTGCGGCAACCGTATCCAAGGGGAATTGTGGGCAGCGGCCGCGGTAGGCGTAGGGGAACCAGGCGTCAGGGAAGGCTCGCGCTGGGCCTGGTCTCGGCGGTGGTGGCGTCGGCGCTCCTGGTCGGATGGCTGTACTGCCGCGGCTTGCGTGTGGAGCATGTCAACGGTGAGGGGCCGCTTCAGTCCGACACCGCTCAGGGCGCCACGTCGGTGTACGCGCCGGCTGATGTGCCGTGGGCGGTGACGTTCGGGAGCTATCTGCTCTGTTCGACCAGCGGTGAGCCGATCGTCCTCGACGGGATCCGCTACCGCTCGCCGGTCCGGCCCAGGTCGGTCTCCCTCAAGCTGCGGACGGTCACCCCGCGGATGTGGAAGGCAGGTGTCGACGCGGGTTATCTCGGTGCCGCGCTGGGTGAACCCCCGCATTTCCAGAAGCGGAAGGTGCTCGGGCGTTATGAGGATGCCCGCGCCGGCCGTCGTATTACTCAGAGCTGCGCCGACCAGGACCGGGAAGGGGCCGGTTACACCGAGTTGCTGTTCGTCCTGGACGTCGGTGAGGCGGGTGGGTTCATCGACGCCGCCTGGATCGACTACCGCGTGGGTGGGAAGCCGTACACGCTGCGGCTGGACTGGAAGATGGTCGCCTGCGGAGCGAAGGTCCCGGACACGGTGGACGGGGTTGTCATGTGTGACGGGGAGCAGTCCTAGGGGTCGTCTCAGCCAACGGTGGCTATTGCGGCAGGAGTAGAAGCGAAGGCCAGTCCGCGTGGAATTCAACTTCGTGTCGTCCAGGGTGCGTTACTGGTTTGTGCACGGTGGCGCGGCTGCGTTGGTGGCGTCTTCCGGCGCGCCCGCGGTTCTGAGGGCGAACGGGTCGGGGCCTGGTAAGGCCGGTGTAGGTCCGGTGTGATGCTGCGCTCGCGTAATGGTGTTGACGGAGAGTCCGGTCCTTGGATTCGTTCCGCACGGGTGGCGTCGCGTTTTCCGGTCCGTGGCCGTCGCGGGAGAGGGCACCGTAACCGGTTCGGCCCATCGCCCCGTATGGCGGCCCCGATGAGCGGTGCGGGCGATATCGGATTAGCCTCCGAAATGAGCGCGAAGTGGATCTTTTACGGTGCGCGCTCTACTCAACTAAGGAGGAGAAATGCGCAAGCTTCAGAGGGCCGCTGTCGCGGCCGCCATGCTCGGTGGTCTCACTCTCATAGCCACGCCCGCCGCCACAGCCCAGCCGATGGGAGGCCATGGGGGCTGCAAGTCCCACGACCTGAACCTCGCTCTCCTCAACAACATCGGGATTGCCAACGGTCTGCTGGGCAATGCCGTCAACGGTGAGGGCAATGCCGGCGGGCAAGTCTTCCACCAGGGCTCCAGCTGCGGACACCACTGATCAACAGGAGTTGTGTTACGTAGCTCGCCCATGTGGATCTCGGCGCCCGGGTCTCCGACTCGGGCGCCGAGCTCTGTCTTCACGACCAAAGTTGCAGGTGTCGTAGACCATCGGCCGACGGCGGGGGCAGGGGAAGGTCTCCAGACTTGGCGCTGGGTCGCGGTCGGCGGCCCGGGATGTGTGTCGTCAGGGAAGCCGGGCGTGGGGGACATGAGGGGTACGGGGGATCTTTCGAAGCGGGGCACTGCGTCGGGCGGTGCGCCGGAGCGCGATGCCGACGCCGTCGCTGTAGTCGCCGAGTCGGCCTGGGTTCTTGTGCTCTTCTGGGTCGGGTGCGGGGTCGTCGTCGGCTGGTTGGCGCCGCTGCTCGCGGACTGGCTCGTGACGCTGCCCTGGGCGCCCCTGGAGGGGCCGGCCGAGTTGCTCAGTTCCGTTCCTGAGCCGTGGCGCACCATCGGTGGCGTGGGTGTGGGGGCGCTGCTGGGGCTGGTCGTCGGGCTCATCGTGGTGCATGAGTCGCTGGCGGTCGGCGTCTCCCGTGGCCGGGTGGTCCTCACGGTCAGGGACTCGTCGCAGGAGTTCGGGTGCGATGAGGTCGGCCTGGTGGTGCGGGACGGGAAGCAGCTCGTGCTGCTCGGTCCGGACGGTATGGAGATCGCTCGGGAGGACTGTGCCCTGCCCTGGCGGAAGCTTGCCGACGCCTTCGCCGAGCGTGGTTACCGGTGGGCGGACGAGGATCCGCACCGGGAGGAGTTCAGGCGCTGGGTGCCCGGTGTGCCCGGTCTGCCCGAAGGGGCGGACGCGCTGCTCAGGGCCCGTGCGGCGGCTCGGGAGAAGGACGAGAGCGCCGAGGACGCCCGGGAGCTGCGCAGGGAGCTGCTGAGGCTCGGTGTCGTCGTACGGGATGAGAAGAAGCGACAGTACTGGCGTATGCCTCAGCGACCCTGACGTTCCAGAAGGCTGACGTCTCGAAAGCTGATGCTCCAGCATCTGACGGGCGAGAACCTGATGGGCCAGCACCTGACGGGCCAGAACCTGAGGCCCCAGAAACCTGATGGACCCGGAAGCCTGATGGGTGCCCGGATACCTGATGGCCTAGAACCTGACGCCCCGACACCCTTATGGCCGCATCTTGAGGACTCCCTTCGGCCGGATCCGGTTCGAAGGGCTGTTCCCCCGGCTGGAAGGATTGCGCGGACCACTGGAGGAGAAGGGGGATGAGCGTGATCGTGCTCGTCTTGGTCGGCGTTCTCGTGCTCGCCGTCGGAGGGTGTGTCTGCGTCGTGTGGGCGTCTCGGGGCGGCCCGCGCTGGGTGCGCGGTGTGGCCGCCGTGACCCTGGCGCTCGGCGAGTTGGTGCGGAAGTCGGGGCGTTCGGGGCGGGGGTCGAGCTCGAACTCGTACTCGGACTCCGGTTCGAGTGAGTGAAGGCGTGCTGTCCGCCGACGGGGCGTAGGGCAGGAAACGCGGGCCGCGTCGAGAGCCTGTCTCGGCGCGGCCCGCGGTCGGTCCGCCTGTGCGGGGCTGGGCAGGTAGCGCAGCACGACCTTGCCGCCGGGTCGGGGCGGGGCGGGTCGGGTCGTACCGGGTCAGCCGGTCGTCTTCGGCCGCGTCTGCGGCGGCGCCGTCACCGCTCCCCCGCCCTGCGTCAGCAGCCACTCCCGGTGCAGTGCCCCCAGCGGAATCCTCTTCTGGAGGACGGGCGTGCCGAAGATGGTCAGTTGGAGCTGGAGGGAGCCGGTCAGGTCGACGCCACCGTAGAGGGCGTAGGCGCCTGACACCGTTCCCGTGCCGTCGGCGGAGCCCTCGGCCGACGCGTCGGCGTGGGCGCGGACGTAGGGGGCGAGGTCGGCGGTGACGCCCACCGTGCCGTAGAGGCCCACGGTTGCCTCGGCGCCCAGGGCCGCCTTGACGTCGCCGGCCGCCGTGACGCGGGCCTTCAGGGGCTCGCCGGTCATGTCGGACTCGCTGACCGGGGTCCAGCCCTTGGCCCAGGAGAACGTGCCGCCGACGCGGAAGTCGCCCTTGAGGTCCTGTTCGACGTCGACGGTGACCCGGCCGTCCGCGTTCACCTGGATGTAGCAGGTCAGGTCCAGATTGACGACCACGGGGACGGGGCCGACCTGGATCACCGGGTCGGAGTGGAGCTCGGCGAACGGGATACGGATGGGCTGTCCGCCGGTCGAGCCGGCCGCGCGGCCCTTCAGGGACCACTGGGAGGCCCAGTCGCCGGACAGACCCAGGAAGGCACCGCCGGGCGAGGCACCGGTGCCGGTGCCGGAGCCGTCGTACGAGAACGCGACCTCGGGGGCGAGCTGGACGTAGCCCTCCACGGATGCGGACGCCGACGCGGGGGCGCCCTCGGCCGTGGCGATCGCCGCGCCCACGTCGATACGCAGGCTGCCCAGCGGGAGTTTCGCGCCCTCGGGGCCGAAGCGGAGGTCACCCGTCTTGGCCCAGGAGACCTTCACGCCCTGGACGAGCGGTTCGACCCGCATGGCCGACGGGTCCACCGGGACCGTGCCCTCGGCCTTGCTCTCACCGAGTACGGAGTTGAGCTTCGCCGGTTCGGTCTCGACGGTCGTGTCGCCGTCCTCCGTGGCGCCGACCACCTGCGTGACCTCGGCCAGGACGCCGTCGGGGGCACCGGGGGCCGGTGCGCTGGCGATGATGTCGCCGACGGCGACCGGGGCGGCGCGCTTCGCGGGGTCCGGTGAGGGGCTGGGCGAGGAGCCGGTTGCGGGGCTGGTGGGAGAGCCCGCCGAGGGTGTCGCCGGTGGGGTGGTGGGCGGTTTCGCGGCCGAGGGCGCCTTTATGACGGCACGTCCGCTCTTTCGGTCGTACGAGGCGACCTTGAGGGAGGACTTCTTCGCCGCGCCTCCCTCGCCCGCGTCGGCCACCGCGGTGGGGGCGGCCGTACCGGACGGGGGCGACACGACGGCGAGTTGTTCCTCGGCCGCGGCGGCCGCGGGGGTCTCGGCCGCCCTTGTGGCCGGTGTGCCGGTGGCAGTGGTCGGGGTGCTGGTGGCGCAGCCTGTGGTCAGCAGGGCCGCGAGGGTGACTGCCGGCAGGAAGGCATGTCGGTTGAGCCTGGGTCTGTGCACGCGTTGTCCTCGGGAGCGATGTATGGGGGTGCGCTGCAGGAGGTGACGGGTGAGGAGCGGGCCTGCTGCGGCGGGCGGCGGCAGACGGGCGTGTCAGGGCATGCCGATGGTCAGGTTTCGCGGCATGCAGGTACGGCCGTTGCGGCGCTGTGCGCAGACGGTGGTTACCCCCCAGTAGTCATGCATGAGCATGCCAGTGACGCTGGGGCAGCATCCGCTTTCTTTGCGCGATAAGTCGGTGACGTGAGTCACAACGGCGTACGTCAGGGGCGCGCGGTGGGAGGAGGGCCGGGCGGGTGAATTTTCCGCCCGGCCTGCGGGGGGGGAGAGACGAAGGGGTCGTCGTCAGTTGCCGCAGCCGTTCCCGGGGTCCGCCGGTGCTGGCTGCGGGGCGGGCGCGGGGGTGGGGCCGGGGTCGGTCGTGTCAGGCGGGGTGGGGTCAGCCGGGGCCTGCGGGGCTTCAGGCGTCTCGGGTGCCTGCGGGACTTCGGGCGCCTCGGGTGCCTGCGGAACTTCGGGCACCTCGGGCGTCTCCGGGACTTCGGGCACCTCGGGCGCCTGCGGAACTTCGGGCACCTCGGGCGTCTCCGGCGCTTCCGGAGTCTCCGGCGTCTCCGGCGTCTCCGGCGTCTCCGGCGTCTCCGGCGCCTCCTCAACCGGCCCCGGCTCCGAAGGAGTTGAGGGATTCTCCGCCCCCGGGTCGTCCGGGTACGGCTCCTCGTGCCCGGGCTCCTCCGGATCCGGCTTCCCCGGCTGCTCCCCCACCGGATCGGCCGGTGCGGGCGCCGGCGGGTTGGCCGGCGGAGGCTCGGGCGCCGGCTCGGCGTGCGGCGGCGCCGGCACCTCAACCTCAGCACCGGGCCCCTCGCCCGACGGCTCCTCGGCAACCGGCTCATCGACCACTGGCACCTCGGCACCCGGCACCTCTGCACCCGGCACTTCGACCACCGGCCCAACCGCAGCCACCGGCCCCCTCACCGCCGTATCCGAGCCCGAGCCCGAACCCGAACCCGAACCCGCGTCGGAGTCGGAGCCCGAACCACCAGCATCGAAAGCCGCCGCACCCGCACCCCCCGCCCGGGACGCCACCGCGGCCACACCCCCCGGCTTCCCCGGCGCCTCGACAGGCCCCTCCGACGGGCGTGCGGCCGCCGGCGTCTCCGCGAGCGGCACCTGGGGTGAAAGCGGTGCGGGAGAGGGGTCGTTCACGCCCAGCGCGATCATCATCGCGAGGGCCGCGCCGGCGACCGTCGCCCCCGCGGCGATCGCCGTCGGCACCTTCGCACCGCCCGCTCCACCGGTCACCGCCTGGCGGGCCGAGTGCAGCGCGCCGCCGATCTGACCGCCGAGAGCGGCCGTGGCGCCGGCGGATCCGGCAGCGCCCGCCGCGAAGGACAGCAGGAACTTGCCCGCGCCTCCGACGGCGAAGACCAGCAGGGCCGGTCCGACCAGTGCGGGCAGACGGTCGTTGGCGCGCATGAGTACCGCGAGCCGACCGCGGCAGTCGTCGCAGGCGTCCACGTGGGCGAGCAGGCGTTCCGACTGGCGCGGGGTCGCGTTGCCGCGCACGTACGCCGGCATGCGCACCCAGTGGACCTCGCAGGCGGGGTCGTCGGGGGCGCCGGTCTGGGAGCGCAGGAAGGCCTGGCGCATGCCCTCGCGGGCCCGGTGCAGGAGTACGGCCGTCGCGCCCTGCTTGGCGCCGATGCGCTCTCCGACCGTCTCCAGCGGCTGCCCCTCAGCCTCCGCGAGCCACAGGGCCTGCACCCAGCGCTCGGGGAGCTGGCCCAGCACCCGCACCAACAGGTCGACGGAGGAGACCTGTTCGGCCGGGTCGGCCGGGTCCCCGGCGTGGACGGCGATCTCCGTCCGCTCGGCGGCGGTCCGCGGGTCGTGCGGGGTCTCGCGCTCGCCCGCGGCCGTCGCCGCCAGGTGCCGCACCGTCGTCATCAGGTACGCCGGGACGTTCTCGATCTCGTGCCCCTCCGACAGCCGCCGCCAGACACGGAAGTGCGCCTCGGCGACGACGTCCTCGGCGGCCCAGGAGTTGTTCCGGGTCAGCGAGCGCGCGTAGGCGACCAGGCGCGGCTGCTGTTCCTCGTAGATGCGGGCGTACGAGGCGGTGGCGGACGCGGTCACAGACGTGGTCGCGGACGCGGTCACGGACTCGGGAGGTGACGCCTGGGCGGGCACCTTGGGGGAACCGTCGGACATGGCGGGGACGCTCCAGTCGCCTGTCGGCCTGGTGGGCGCGGACGAGTTTGTCAGCGTAGATGACTAAAATCTCAACCAAACGGTTCGCGTGAGTTAGATCACAGCAAGCGCGTTCCGGTTCGGCGTAATCAATAGGCCCGGCGCCGGGTCGAGAAGGCGCAATGTCAGCCACACAGGAAAAGGCCCACCATGCGCCGCACCCTCGAACAGCCCGTCCGCGCCCGCCTCGTCACCCCCGGCTACCCGCAGCTGCCGATACGCCCCACCCTGCGCTACTCCGCCGCCGAGCCCTTCGCCGTGCACTTCGACTTCCCGGCCCATGTCTCGGACGACCAGCGAGGGGTCACCTGGACGTTCGCCCGCTCACTGCTGGAGGAGGGGCTCGACGGGGCGGCCGGGATCGGGGACGTCCGCATCGTGCCGCGCGGGCGGTCCCGTACGGTCGTGGAGTTCCACGCGCCGCACGGGATGGCCGCGATCAGATTCGGTACGGCCTCCCTCCGGCGGTTCCTGCAACGGTCGTACGCCGTCGTCGAACCGGGGAGAGAGGACCTGGGGCAGGAACTGGACCTCTGCCTCATGTCCCTGCTCGACGGGGTCTGAGGATCAGCCCTCGTCACCGGCCCGGTCGAACCGGTCGGCCCGGCCCGCCCGATCGGTCCTCATACCGGCCTCGATACCGCTCTGGTCCGTGAGGAAGGCGTGCAGGTGCTCGATGGCTGAGTGGGCGCAGCCATCGGCGAAGACCAGCGCTGGAGCGAGCTGGGGGAGGGTGAGGATCGCCGAATCAGTGTCGTCCATGGCCGTCGTTCTTCCCGGGCCGCCGATTTTCGTTCGGGCGAGCCGCCCGACTCCCGTACCACGCCCTAGATTTCCCTTGTCTGCCGGATTGAAGGGAGCCCTCGTCCCATGACGACCGCCGCCGCTGCCGAGCAGCCCGTGGACCAAGCCGTCCACCACTACGACCGGTTCCTCGCCGAGCACTACACCTGGATGCTCGGCGGCGATCTCGACGCGCTCGCCGCCGTGCAGCGCGCCTCCCTCGCGGCGTGGGGCGTGACCCCTGAGTCGGCGGCAGGTCCGGCGGGCGGGGCGCTCGCCGTGGATCTGGGGTGCGGGCCGGGGCACGCGAGCCTGGCGCTGGCCGGGCTGGGCTGGGCTTCGACTCCGTCCTCGCGGTCGACCTGAGCCGTCCCCTGCTGGGCGAACTCGTCGCGCACGCGGCCCACTTGCCCGGGGTGCGACCGGTGCGGGCGGATGTGCGGACCGCTCTGCGGGAGCTGGTGCGGCCCGGGTCGGCGGCAGCCGTCGTATGCCTGGGAGACACGCTGACGCATCTGCCGACCCGCGGTGACGTGGCCGCCCTCTTCGCCGACGCCGCCGCCGCGCTCGCGCCCGGAGGGACGGCCGTGTTCGGCTACCGCGACCTGACGGTCCCGCTCACCGGTACCGACCGTTTCCTCCCGGTCCGCGCCACCGAGGACCGGATCATGACCTGCTTCCTGGAGTACCCGGACGACTACAACGACTACACGGTCGTCGTGCACGACCTGATCCACACGCGGGACGGCACCCACCCGGGCGCCGACTGGACCCTCACCGCCCACAGTTACCGCAAACTGCGACTCTCCCACGCCTGGCTGCTGGAGCAACTCCGCACGGCGGGGCTGCGCGTGCGGCACGAGGAGAGCGGGCCGGGGGGCATGCGGACGGTCGTGCTCGGGCGTTGAGGAGTCGCGCCGAGGGCTGACGTACGGGTCCGTCTGCCCGGGAATCGGCAAATGGTTTGTCCGGCGAAGTCGGCCCGCCCTACAGTGAGCCGACTTCGAAGAGACGTTCCCCCGGAAACACGCCGCAGAGCGGGAGCGTCCCACCTCACGGTTCTCATCGGGATCACCGAGGTGCAGGAGGGGCGGCAGCCGCCTTTGTCGACCCCTCTTCTCCTTCGGAGGCTCCTCCATGAACAACGTCGCTCCGAACGTGGGCATCGGCCTGCCCATCGGCGACCCGCCCACCCTGCTCACCTGGGCCCGGCGTGCCGACGCCGGCCCCTTCAGCACACTCGGTCTGCTCGACCGGCTCGTGTACGACAACCCCGAACCGCTGGTCGCCCTGTCCGTCCTCGCGGGCGCCACCACCCGCGTCCGCGTCCAGACCGAGGTGCTGCTCGCCCCGCTGCGCGACACCGCCCTGCTGGCCAAGCAGGCCGCCACCCTGGACCGGATGACCGGCGGTCGCTTCGTCCTCGGCCTGGGCATCGGCGGCCGGGACGACGACCACCTCGCCACGGGCACCGACCCGCGCACCCGGGGCCGGCGCCTGGACGAGCAGATGGCGTTGATGTGCCGCCTGTGGCGGGGCGAGTCGTACGGTGACGGCGTCGGCCCGATCGGTCCGGCGCCCGCCCGCCCCGGCGGCCCGGAGATCCTTTTCGGCGGCTTCAAGCCCGCCGCCCTCGAACGCGTCGCACGCTGGGGCGACGGCTTCCTCGCGGCCGCGGCGCCCTCCTGGGCGGGCGGCCTGTTCGACACCGTCCGGGACTTGTGGAAGGAGTACGGCCGCGACGGCGCGCCCCGTCTCGTGGCCCAGGTGAACGTCGCGCTCGGCCCGCGGGACGTGCTCGACGACGCGCGTGCCCGCATGCACGCGTACTACGCCTTCACCGGCATGGCCGACCGCATGGTGGCCGGCCTGCTGACCACCCCCGCCGAGATCCGCACCGCGATCGCCGCGTTCGCCGGCCTCGGCGCCGACGAGGTCATGCTCTACTGCTATGGCCTCGACCCGGACCAGGTGGACCGCCTGGCCGAGATCATCTGACGCCCTTGGCTGTGACGCCGTTCCTGTGACGCCGTTCCTGTGACGCCCCGGAGGCCACGTGTTACTGCTGCTCCTGCTGTTCGTGGTCGTCGTGGTGATCGTCGCCGTCGCTCTGTGCGGATACGGCGGCGGCACCCTGGCCGCCGACGGCATCCGGCGTGCGAGCGCCCCCGTCCGGCTGCGCGGCCTCGCCGCCCTCGCGGGCGCGGGCGCGTGCGCGCTGTACGCGTGGGGGCTGCTCGCCGTCTGCGGCGCGGTCCTGTCGGCGGAGGACGGCGGCGCCGACTCGTCACCGCCGCATTCCTGCCGCACGCAGGGCTGGTGGGAACGGCATCAGCAGGGCGTCGAGATCGTCGGCCACACGGTGTCGTACGTCCCGCTCGGGTTCGTCTGCGAGACGAGCGACGGCGGGAGCTACGACACCGGTGACGTGCCCGGATACGTCAACCCGGGCGTGGTGGCCCTGGCCCTCACCGCCGCCGGGTGCGCCATCGGGGCGGGGTACGCGTCGGAGCTGCGTGCCCGTGCCGAGTCGCGGAAAGAGCAGGCCGGTTAGCCTCGGTTCTCGACAGCCCGGCAGCTCGACAGCAGCGGCCGGCGGAAATGGTGGGAGGCAGACATGGCGAAGATCCCCAGCGCGGCGGTCGCCGCGGGCGGACTCGTCGGAGGGTACGGCGTGGCCCGCTGGACGAAGAAGCGGCAGCTCGGCGGGGCCGTACTGGCCGTCGCGGGGGCCGCGGCCGCGCAGCAGTGGCGGCAGCGGGCCGGCGGGAAGGCGGCGGGGGCGCTGACCGCCGCGTATGTCGCCGCCTTCGCCGGGTCGCATCCGCTGGCCAAGAAGGTCGGCGCCTGGCCCGCCGTCCTCGGGGTCGCGGGGGCGGTCGCCCTGGCGTCCTGGGCGGTGGCGGACCGCAACGGCTGAGCCGGCCGGGCGATTCTCCCTCGCCCGGCCCCGTCGGCCCGGGCTGCCGGACGAGTTCGGGCGGTGCGCCGGGCCTTCGCCGGCCCGCGGTCACGGCTGGTCGCGCACGTCGTCCCGGACTGAACCGGGCCCGGCGGGCAGGTGCGTCAACACGTTCACCACCCGCCCGTTCGGGTCCCGTACGAAGAACCGCCGTACACCCCACTCCTCGTCCCGGAGCTCCCGGACGACCTCCGCGCCCGACGCCACCACCTGCGCGTACACGGCGTCGACGTCCTCCACCTCCACGCTCAGGTCGGAGACGACGGGGGCGGTGCGTTCCTCGGTGAAGAAGCTGATCTGGGCGGTGGGATTGGCGGGGGACGCCAGGGTCGTCACCCAGCCCATGTGCATGACCTCCTCGAAGCCGAGAAGGCCGTAGAAGTCACGGCTGGTCGCCATCTGCTCGGCGGAGTCGACCCGGTGGTTGGGGACGATCCTGCGGACGGTCATCGGATGCGGCTCCTCGTCGGCGGCGGCGTCGGTGCTCTGTGATCGGTGTCGGCCCGGTGATCGGTGTGGGTTCCCAGTGATCGGTGTGCGTTCCCAGTGATCGGTGTCCGGAGTTTTTGTTATCCCCCGCGGTCTGCCTCCGTCTCCTCACCGTCCCCAGCCGCAGGCACGCGAGGAATTGACGACGTGACACGACAGATCAGCCGCCGGAGCATGTTCAAGGCCGCGGGCGCGGCAGCCGGAGCCGTCGGTATCGGTACGGCCGTGACGCCCACCCCTGCCGTCGCGGCGGGGACGTATGCCCACCCCGGCCTCCTGCACACCCGCGCCGATCTCGACCGTATGGCCGCGAAGGTGAAGGCGGGCGCCGCCCCCTACACGGCCGGGTTCGCCAAGCTGACCGCCAACCGGCACTCGCAGACCGGCTGGGCGGCCAATCCGCAGGCGACCGTGATCCGGGGTGGGGCCGGCCAGAACTACGGGATCCTCTACAACGACATCCACGCCGCCTTCCAGAACGCCCTGCGCGGACACGTCAGCGGCGACAGCGCGCATCTCGACACCGCCGTGGCCATCCTCAACGCCTGGTCGGCCAAGCTGACCGGCCTCGGCGGCAACGCCGACCGCTTCCTGGCCTCCGGTCTGTACGGGTACCAGATCGCCAACGCCGCCGAACTCGTCCGCGACCATCCCGACTTCGAGCTCGGGCGGTTCCAGGAGCTGCTGACCAAGGTCTTCGCGCCGCTCAGCGACGACTTCCTGGTCAGCCACAACGGCGCCGTCGTCAGCAACTACTGGACCAACTGGGACCTGGCGAACATGTGCTGCGTCCTGGCGACCGGCATCCTCTGCGACGACAAGGCCCAGGTCGCCCGCGCCGTCGACTACTTCAAGCACGGCGAGGGCCTCGGCTCCCTCCGCAACGCCATCCCCGTCGTGCACGACGACGGACTCGCCGAATGGCTGGAGGCCGGCCGCGACCAGGGGCACGCCCTCCTCGGCGTCGGCCTGATGGGCACCTTCTGCGAGATGGCCTGGAACCAGGGCGTCGACCTGTACGGCTACGACGACAACCGCTTCTTCAAGGGCGCCCAGTACGTCGCCAAGTGGGCCATGGGCGGTGACGTGCCGTTCACCGACAACACCCGCAGGAAGGGCGCGATCAACGGCTGGTCGGGCTCGGAGACGGTGACCGAGGCCGCGCCCGTGGACCCGGCGATGACCCGCCCCATCTGGGCGATGATCGCCAACCACTACACCAAGCGCCGGGGCCTGTCGGCGTCGTACCTCACACAGATCGTCGCCAAGGCCGGGCCGGAGGGCGGCGGCGGGGACTACGGCCCCAACAGCGGCGGCTACGACCAACTGGGCTTCGGCACGCTGGCGTTCACGCGGGACAAGGCCACGGGGACGGGCGGCTCGCCCAGTCCGGCGGCGTCGGGGTCGGCGTCGGCCGCGGCCGGTTCGGGTGGTGGGTCCGGATCGGGGTCGGGGTCGGATGCCCGGCCGCAGACGGGAAGCGGAAGCGCGGCTTCGCCCTCCGCGTCCACCTCCTCCGGCGCCGACGGTGACCTCGCCGCCACCGGCTCCAACGAGATCATCGGCTGGACGGCCGCCACCGGTATCACCGCCCTCGCCGGCGGCATGCTCCTGCTGCGCCGCCGCGACCGGGTCCGGCGCGAGTCGCAGTAGCGGCAGCCCGCCAGAGGTACCACGATCCCCGGTCCCGGCTCCCACCACGAGGGGCGCCGGGACCGGTCCGGCGCCGTCTCCCCTACGCCCCCAGTGCCCGCGACACCGTGTAGATCAGCAACCCGGCCAGCGAGCCGACCACCGTGCCGTTGATCCGGATGAACTGCAGGTCACGGCCGATGTGTGCCTCGATCTTCCTCGTGGTGTGCGAGGGGTCCCAGCTCGCCACGGTGTCGGTGATCAGGGAGGTGATCTCCTTGCGGTACGTCGTCACGACGTGCACCGCCGCGTCCTCGACCCAGCGGTCCACCTTGTTCTGCATCGAGGGCTCGGCCGCCATGCGGGCGCCCACGGACAGCAGGGAGGCACGCACGCGCAGGCGCAGCTCGCTGCGCTCGTCGTCGGCCGCCGACACGATCATGGCGCGGACGGCGGTCCAGGCGGACGCGATCAGGTCCTGGACCTCGCCCCGGGCCAGCACCTCGCCCTTCAGCCGCTCCACGCGCGCGCGTGTGTCGGTGTCGGACTGCAGGTCGGAGGCGAAGTCGATGAGGAACCGGTCGAGGGCGCCGCGGGCCGGGTGGGAGGGCATGTCGCGCATCTCGACGCAGAAGCGGAGCAGTTCCTTGTAGACCCGCTCGCCGACCTTCTTGTCGACGAACTTCGGCGTCCAGCCGGGCGCGCCGCCCTGAACCGCGCCCATGATCTCGTCATCGTGCAGGATCAGCCAGTCGTGCGCCTTCGCCACGATCAGGTCGACGGCCCGTCGGTGGCCGCCGTCGGCGACGATTCCCTCCAGCATCTTGCCTATGCCGGGCGCGATCTCGCGGGCGTCGGCCCGCCGGGTGATCGCCTCGCCGACCACCGCCTGGACGTCGGAGTCGCGCAGCACCGTCAGGGCGCCTCTGAGCGCCGTCGCCAGCTCGGCCGTCACCCGGTCGGCGTGCACCGGTTCCGCCAGCCAGGCGCCCAGCCGGCTGCCGATGCCGACGGCGCGCAGACGCTGTCGTACGACGTCCTCGGAGAGGAAGTTCTCGCCGACGAACTCGCCCAGCGAGACCCCCAGCTGGTCCTTCTTGTTGGGGATGATCGCGGTGTGCGGGATGGGGATGCCCAGCGGATGGCGGAACAGGGCCGTCACCGCGAACCAGTCGGCGAGCGCGCCGACCATGCCGGCCTCGGCGGCCGCCGCGACATAGCCGGCCCAGGCGCCGGCGCCCTCGTTCGACGCCCATTTGGCGAGGACGTAGATCAGCGCCACGAGCAGCAGCATCCCGGTCGCGGTGATCTTCATCTGCCGTACGCCGCGCTGCTTCTCCTCGTCGGCTTCGGTGAAGGTCGTCATCGCACGTACGGCCGATGCGGGGACACGCCGGTTATCGGCGGCAGCCGGCCGGGCATGCTGCTCTACGTCAGGCGTTCCCGATTCATCCGGATTCGTACGTTCCATCCGCTCCATCCGTCCAGGATCCCCCGCACATATTGTCCCTACCTGACCGACTCCTGGAACGAATCAAGAGTTCCCGGCGTCTGTCCGGTGGGGGGAGGTCGATGGCGAACTCCGGATGAACTCCGGCGGCCCAATGGGGGGTCCGTGCAACTCCCTTCTGCCTCATGACGCATCATGAGGTGATCACATCGGAGCCTCGGGCTCCCATCCGCCCGAGGAGACACGCACCGCATGACCAGGCGAAACGGTTATGCCCTGCTTGCCGCGATGATCGCCCTGATCGTCACGCTTTCCGCCGCCATATACGTCGGAGTCGCCTCCGACGACGGCAGCGCCACCGACAGGAGCGCCCCCAGCCGGGAAGGCTCCCAGCGCGGCCCCGTCGCCCCCGCCTCCACCGGCATCTGGGTCGGCGCCTGGTCCGCCTCCCCGGTCGGCGCCGAGCCCGGCACCGAGGTCGAGGGCCTGGTGGGCCGCTCGGTGCGCAACGTCGTCCACACCAGTGTCGGCGGTACGAGTGCCCGGATCACGCTGTCCAACCTGTACGGCCAGTCGGCGCTGACGATCACGCACGCGTCGATCGCCGTGGCGGCCGGCACCGGCACCGCGGCCGCCCTCGCGGACACCATGCGGCGGCTGACCTTCGGCGGCAACACCACGGTCGTCATCCCGCCGGGGCAGCAGGTGCTGAGCGACGCCGTGCGCCTGGCGATCCAGGCGGACGCCGACATCCTGGTCACCACCTACTCCCCCACGCCGTCCGGCCCGGTGACCTACCACCCTCACGCGCGCCAGATCAGCTACGTGGCCGAGGGCGACCTCACCGAGGACGCCACCGGCGTGGCGTACACCGGGCAGGCCGAGTCCTGGCGGTACCTGACCGCGCTGGACGTGCTCAGCAACGAGTCCGACGGCACGGTCGTGGTCTTCGGCGACTCGCTGACCGACGGCATCACGTCCACGGAGAACGCCAACCGCCGCTGGACGGACGTGCTGTCGCGCCGGCTGCGCGAGGCGGTCGCGACCGGTGCGGACGTGCCGCGCTACAGCGTCGTCAACCAGGGGATCAGCGGCAACCAGATCCTCGCCAGCGGCTCCGGGCGCCCCGCGGACAACCAGGCCGGCGTCGGCCGCTTCCACCGCGACGTCCTCTCCCGTACGAACGTCAAGGTCGTCGTCATCGACCTCGGCGTCAACGACATCCTGCGCAACCCGAACCTCGCCGACCCCGACCGCATCCTCGACGGCCTGCGCACCCTGGTCCGCCAGGCCCACGCCCGCGGCCTGAAGGTCATCGGCGCGACCCTGATGCCCTTCCAGGGCCACCGCGGCTACACCGACGCCCGCGAGAACGTCCGCCAGCAGATCAACAGCGAGATCCGCGCGGGCCGGGTCTTCGACGCGGTCGCCGACTTCGACGAGGCCGTCCGCGACCCGTACAACCCCCGCAAGTTCCGCCCCGACTACGACTCGGGAGACCACCTCCACCCCAGCGACAAGGGCTACGAACAGATGGCGAACTCCTTCGACCTGGACGACCTGAAGGGCGCGGCACCGGCGGAGCTGTAGTTGCCCGGGGGCTGACCCGCGAAGCGACGCGCCACCGCAGCAGCCTGCCGCGCACATCGGCCGAGGCAGCTTGCCGCCCACATCGGCCGAGGCGCATCGGCCGGCGCGCCCTGCCGGGCATCGGCCGACGCGGCCGACCAGTCCCCGCGTTGCGGGCCGCCTCCGCCCCGCGGTCTCCCAAGCCTGCCTAGCCTGCGGGCAGTCGTGCCGCTGGGGCGGCACCCGTCCCACAGAGAGCGGCACGCCGCCGGCGCGGGCGAGCGTCCGCAGCTCTGAGCCAGCCAGAGCGCCGGGCAGTCACACCCACCCACCTACAGGCCCTGCGCCTTGGGCGGCACCCGCCCCACACAGAGCGGCACCCCGTCGGCGCGAGCGAGCGACCCCGCCTCCACGCCAGCCACAGCGCCGAGCAGTCACACCCACCCACCCACGGGCCGTGCGCCTTGCGCGCCACCCGCCCCACATAGAGCGGCACCCCGCCGACGCGGACGAGCGACCCCACCTCCACGCCAGCCACAGCGCCGGGCACCGCCACCCCGACGGCTCAGTCCTCGTCCCGCTCCCGAGCCCGCTCCCACCGGTTCCCGCGCTCGTCATGCACATGGCGCCACAGGTCCTGATGCTCCTCGAGCATCGCCCGATGCGCCTCGTACTGATCGTCCCGCTCCGACGCCCGCAGCTCCCGCCGCTCGGCCTTGCGCTCCAGCTTCTCGCGCCGCCGCTCCTCCCGGAGCTCCTGCCGCTGGGCACGCGGCAGCTTCCGCTCGACCCCGACCCCGCCCCAGAAGGCGAACCCGGTCACGATCACCCGAGGCGCCCCGGGATCCCCCGGCACCCCTTCCTCCCGGTGATCGAAGCCCCCCATGATCCCGATCCCCCGCACGACGACCTCGACCCCGGGCGGGACGATCACCTGCACCCCGCCCATGATCGCGACACAGTTGATCTCGATCTCCCGGTCCGCGAAGTTCGCCTCGCGCAGATCGATCTCCCCGCCGCCCCAGAAGGCGAAGCAGTTGAACCGCCTCGGCGCCGTCCACCGCCCCTTGCGCTGGAACCCCGACATCACGGCGACACCCCACGTCGACGACCCCTCGCCGCCGACGATCCGCTCCGCCCAACTCCCGTCCGGGAACTCGGACTTCTTGACCATGTCGACCTTCGGCACGGCCACCGCTCCGACGGGCAGATCCCGGGTGATCGGCGCCAGCTCCCCGTACGTACGCGCCTTGTACGTGGCGTCCAGGCGTTCCCCGAACTCCTCCATGTCGAGCCGCCCCTCCGCAAGGGCCTCCCGCAGGATCTCGGCGACTCGTTCACGATCGGCGTCGGACGCACGCAGCTCCGGTCCGGGGGGCCTGGGGGGTGTCCCCCCAGAAGACACAGCGTCGCTCATGTACAGCAGCCTACGAGCAACCCCGCCCAGCGGCTACGAGACCGCTCTACCCGCCTGATCCGCCCGCTCCGCCTGCCCCGCCTGATCCACGTACATCTTCGCGATCACCGCCTCGATGTCCGGCTCCCGCACCGACAGGTCCACCAGCGGATACTCCGCCGCGATCCGCGCCACCAGCACCGCCGCCGACTCGCCCGCCGGGAACGCCAGCCACTGCCGCGGCCCTTCCACCTTCACCACCCGCGCGGGCGCCGCGTCGATCGGCGGCAGCTCGCGCTCCAGGTCGACGACGAGGGTGCGCTCGCCCTCCCCCACCTCGTGCAGCCCGGCGAGCGGACCGTCGTACATCATCCGCCCGTGGTCGATGACCATCACCCGCGAGCACAACTGCTCGATGTCCTGCAGATCGTGCGTGGTCAGCAGGACCGTCGTGCCGCGTTCGGCGTTCACGTCCCGCAGGAACTCCCGCACCTTCGCCTTGGAGATGACGTCGAGCCCGATCGTCGGCTCGTCCAGGTACAGCACCTCGGGATCGTGCAGCAGCGCCGCCGCGATGTCGCCGCGCATCCGCTGGCCGAGGGAGAGCTGGCGCACCGGGACGTCCAACAGCGTGCCCAGGTCGAGGAGTTCGACGAGCCGGTCGAGGTTCTCTCGGTAACGGCCGTCCGGGATGCGGTACATGCGGTGCATCAGCTTGTACGAGTCGATCAGCGGCAGGTCCCACCACAGCGTCGTACGCTGCCCGAACACCACCCCGATACGGTGCGCGAGCCGCTTGCGCTCACGGGAGGGGTCGATGCCCGCGACGCGCAGCCGGCCGCCGCTCGGGGTCAGGATCCCCGTCAGCATCTTGATCGTCGTCGACTTGCCGGCGCCGTTCGGCCCGATGTAGCCGACCATCTCGCCGCGCGCCACGGTGAAGGAGATCGAGTCGACGGCCCGCACCTGCCGCCGCTCCCGCTTCAGGAAGCCGGTCTTCTTGCGCACGTCGAAGACCTTCTCGACGCCGTCGAGTTCGATGAACGCGTCGTCCTGCATGGCTGTCCCCTAACTCCCCGTACTCCGATACGACCGCAGCCCGGTCCGCCACGCCAGACCGGCCAGCGCACAGCACGCCACCGCCACCAGCGGCGACACGAACGCCGTCCACTCGGGCAGGTCGACGGGGTACGGCCGCCCCAACACGTGAGCGGCGGGCACCCAGTTGACGAAGGCGAGCGGCAGCATGAAGGTCACCCCGCGCACCAGGTCCTTGCCGAACACGGTCGGCGGATACTGCAGCAGCGTGGTCCCGCCGTACGTGAACGCGTTCTGCACCTCGGCGGCGTCCTGCGCGAAGATCTGGAAGGCCGCGCCCGCCACGAACAGCGCCGAGAAGATCGCCGCGCCGCTGACCACCATCACCGGCACCAGCAGCACCTTCGGCGCGCTCCAGTCGACGTCGACCGTGACCAGCGCGTACCCGAGGACGGCCACACCCTGTGTGATCCGGCCCAGGCGGCGCAGCGCGAAGTGGTCCGCGCCGACCTGGGCGAGCACCGGCGCGGGCCGCACGAGCAGCGTGTCGAAGGAGCCGTCGCGGATGCGCCCGCCCAGGACGTCCATCGAGCCGAGCACCAGGTCGGCGATCCCGAACGCCGTCGCCGACAGCCCGTACAGGAAGGCGACTTCGGGCAGCGACCAGCCGCCCAGCGAGTCGACCTGCGCGAACATCAGCAGGATCGCCACGAAGTCCAGGGCGGTCACGACCAGGTTGCCGAACACGGTGATCACGAAGGAGGCGCGGTAGGTCATGCTGGACCGCACCCACATCCCGGCGATCAGCCCGTAGGCCCGCAGCCCCTCGGCGAGGGCGTAGCGCTCACCCACCCTGCACCACCACCCGCCGCGTCGCCGCCGACTGCAGCAGCCGCCCCGCCGCCAGCAGCACCACGGCCCACGCGGCCTGGAAGGCGAACGCCCCGAGCGGGTCGGTCTCGCCCATCAACACGTCCGCCGGCATCTGGATCTGCGCCGCCCAGGGCAGCACCAGCACGATGTCGCCGAACACGCCGGGGAAGGCGTTCAGGGGCAGCACCATGCCCGAGAAGAAGATGCCCGTGATCATCAGGGCCTGGTTGACGCCCATGCCGTCCATCAGCCAGAACACGCTCAGCGCCGCGAGGTAGCGGATCGCGAAGCTGACGACCATCGCCAGCAGGAGCGCTACCAGACAGGCCGCCCAGGCGGTGGGCGCCGTCGGCAGCGCCATCGGGAAGAACAGCGCGCCGAACACGAACGGGACCACGCCCCGTCCCAGCATCTGGAACAGCGCCCGGCCCATGTCGCCCGCCAGCCACCACAGTTGGAGATCGGCGGGCCGGTACAGGTCGACGGCGATCTCCCCGGTGCGGATTCGCTCCATCAGGTCCTTCTCGGCGCCGCCGCCCTGGATGGCCAGCGTCGCGTACAGACACTGCCCCAGCCACACGTAAGTGACCGCCTGCGCCTGGTCGTAGCCCCCGAGGTGCGGTTTCTCGTCCCACAGCGCCAGATACGTGTAGACGAGGATCACGCCGAAGACGGTGTTGGTGAACACCCCGGCCGCCGTCGCGGCCCGATATGTCGCGTATCGTCTGAACCCGCCCACCGCGACGGCCAAGTACAACCGCCCCGAGCCCACATCCACAGCCCTCCTCGCCCGCGCCAGGCACCGAAGCGCAGGAGCCTAGTGCGCAGGCAACCAGGGCTGCCAGCCGTTTTCCCGGAACGCATGGCGCCGAGAGCCCGCTCACTTTCCGCGGACACGCGCCGGATTCCGGGAACGGAACGCCCGGTGCGAGAGTCTTCAAAGGGGGGCGCTAGTAGGCGTACGAGGCGTACGGGAACGTACGACGCGAAACAGGAGTCCGTGCACGACATGAGCGACGAGCAGCAGCCGCCACAGCAGCCGACCCCGCGTGCCGGGCGGCCGAAACGGACGGGCTGGCGGCGGATCATCCCGACCTGGCGGACGGTGCTCGGCACCCTGGTCATCGGCGCGCTGCTGCTGTTCGGGTTGTTCTTCCTCGGCTACTCCATGGTCAAGATCCCGCCGGCCAACGCGCTCGCCACCAAGCAGGCCAACGTCTATCTGTACGCGGACGGCTCCGTGATCGCCCGCGACGGCCAGGTCAACCGGGAGAACGTCACCCTCGCGCAGATCTCCAAGGACGGCCGGCACGCGATCCTGGCCGCCGAGGACCGCGACTTCTACACCGAGTCCGCCATCGACCCCAAGGCCATGCTCCGCGCCGCCTGGAAAACCGCGACCGGCGAGGGCAAGCAGTCCGGCTCCACGATCACCCAGCAGTACGTGAAGAACTACTACCTGGCCCAGGACCAGACCGTCACCCGAAAGGTGAAGGAGTTCTTCATCTCGATCAAGCTGGACCGCGAGAAGACCAAGGACGAGATCCTCGAGGGCTACCTCAACACCAGCTTCTTCGGCCGCAACGCCTACGGCATCCAGGCCGCCGCCCAGGCCTACTACGGCATCGACGCGGCAGACCTCGACCCGGCCCGCGCCGCCTATCTGGCCGCGCTGGTCAACGCGCCCAGCGAGTACGACGTCGTCGCCCACCCGGAGAACAAGGCCGCGGCCTTGGCCCGCTGGAACTACGTGCTGGACGGCATGGTCACCAAGGGCTGGCTCAGCGAGAGCAAGCGGGCGGGCATGAAGTTCCCGATGCCGAAGGAGGCCACGGTCTCCACCAACCTCTCGGGGCAACGCGGTTACCTCGTGCGGATCGTGAAGGACTATCTGATCCAGAACAAGATCGCCACCGAGGGCGATCTGGAGGCCGGCGGCTACCGCATCACCACCACCATCCAGAAGGACAAGCAGGACGCCTTCGTCGACGCGGTCAACGACCAGCTGATCTCCAAGCTGGACAAGAAGAACAACAAGGTCGACGGCTACGTCCGCGCGGGCGGCGCCTCCGTCGACCCGAAGACCGGCAAGGTCGTGGCGATGTACAACGGCATCGACTACGTGAAGCAGTACACCCCCAACGCCACCCGCCGGGACTTCCAGGTCGGCTCCACCTTCAAGCCGTTCGTGTTCACCTCGGCCGTGGAGAACGGCTCCACCACGCAGGACGGACGCCCGATCACGCCGAACACGATCTACGACGGCACCAACAAGCGCCCCGTGCAGGGCTGGTCCGGGGGCACGTACGACCCCGAGAACGAGGACCAGTACTCCTACGGCGACATCAGCGTCCGTACGGCCACCGACAAGTCCGTCAACTCGGTGTACGCGCAGATGGCCGTGGACGTGGGCGCCGACAAGGTGAAGGACACCGCGATCGAGCTCGGCCTGCCCGCCGCCACCCCCGAGCTCTACGCCTCCCCGTCGATCGCGCTCGGCGTGGCGCACGCCAGCGTCCTCGACATGGCGGAGGCCTACGCGACCCTCGCCAACCACGGCAAGCGCGGCACGTACACGATGATCGAGCGGGTCACCAAGGACGGCGCGGACGTCATCGAGCTGCCCAAGCGCAAGACCTCCCAGGTCATCAGCCGCGAGGCCGCCGACACCACCACCTCGGTCCTGCAGAGCGTGGTCGAGAACGGCACCGGCACCCCGGCGCAGGCCGCGGGCCGTCCGGCGGCGGGCAAGACCGGCACGGCGGAGGAGGACACCGCCGCCTGGTTCGCGGGCTACACCCCGGAACTGGCCACCGTCGTCGCGGTCATGGGCCAGGACCCGGTGACGGCCCACCACAAGTCCCTGTACGGCGCGTTGGGCGAGCCCCGTATGAACGGCAGCGGCCCGCCCACCGCGATCTGGGCCCAGTTCACCAAGGAGGCCCTGAAGGGAGAGCCGGTCACCGAATTCGACCTGGAGCTCCAGGAGGGCGCGGACGTGCCCCAGTACCCGACGACCGACCCGACCGAGGGCGACCCCGACGCCGGCGGCCAGGACAACGGCGGCGCCACCGGGGACACGACGGGCGGCCAGGACAGCGAGGGCCAGACCGGCGGGGAGACGCCGGGCGAGACGGACGGCGGCACGACCGGCGACACCGACACCGGCGGCACCAGCGACGGAGGCACGACCACCGACGGCGGGACGACCGGCGACACCGACAGCGGCGGCACCAGCGACGGGGGCACGACCACCGACGGCGGCACCACGGGCGACACCGGCTCCGGTGGCACGGACACCGGAGGCGGCACGGGCGGTGACTCCGGCGGGACGGACACCGGAGGCGGAGGAACGACGGGCACCACGGTCGGGCCGCTGAGCGCGTCCCGCAACGAGTGAGCGCCGTGCCGCCGGGCCCGTGACCTCCGGCCCGGCTCAGTGACCGCTGGTCGCCTTCAGCCCCACCACCGCGACCAGCAGCAGACAGACGAAGAAGATCCGCGCGGCGGTGACCGGCTCGCCCAGCACCGCCATCCCGACCACCGCCGCGCCGGCCGCCCCGATGCCCACCCACACGCCGTAGGCGGTACCGATGGGCAGGGACTTCGCGGCGTACGACAGCAGCAGCATGCTGGCGACGATCCCGGCGCCGGTGAACAGGCTGGGGACGGGCCGGGTGAAACCGTCGGTGTACTTCATGCCGATCGACCAGCCGACCTCGAGCAGACCGGCGACGACGAGCAGGACCCAGGCCATGACGAGCACCCTTCGCAGAGACGGAAACCTTGCGGTGCGTCGTCTTTGCCTTCACCCGGTACGGCGCGTCTCGTCGGGGTCCTTTCAAACGTAGCAAATGAACGGCGAAGGGGCTGGTGACCATGGTCACCAGCCCCTTCGAACGGTCGATTCAGAGGTAGAGCCCCGTGGAGTCCTCCGACCCCTCGAACCGGTCGGCGGCCACGGCGTGCAGATCGCGCTCACGCATGAGCACGTACGCGACCCCGCGCACCTCGACCTCGGCACGGTCCTCCGGGTCGTACAGAACCCGGTCGCCCACCTCCACGGTCCGTACGTTCTGCCCCACCGCGACGACCTCGGCCCAGGCCAGCCGACGGCCGACGGCCGCCGTCGCGGGGATCAGGATGCCGCCGCCCGAACGCCGCTCGCCCTCGCCGGTGTCCTGCCGCACGAGTACACGGTCGTGCAGCATCCGGATGGGCAGCTTGTCGTGGTGGGTGCTGTGCTCGTTTCTGTTGGCGCTCACGCCTTGAACCTACCTGCCTTTGCCACGTGCGTACGTCGCCGGGTCCGCCGTCACACAGGCGCTCAGCCCCTGCGGCGCCGGGTGCCGAGCGCCAGCAGCCCCACGAGGCCGACGGCGACGAGCGCGACGGGCACGATCCGCTCTAGGCGGGGCGCGCCGTCCTCATGGGTGAACTGGGCCTTGACATCGCTCACGGCCCGGTTGACCCCGACGTAGGCCCGTCCGAGCGTGTGGTCGATGTTCGAGACGACCTTGGCCTTGGCGTCGCCGACGATCGTCTTCGGGTGCACACGCACCCCGATCTCGTCGAGCGTCTCGGCCAGCACTGCGCGGCGGGCCTTGATGTCCGCCTCGATCTGCGCCGGGGTTCTGGTGTCCGACGTGTCCGCCACCGTACGGCCTCCGAAGTGAAGCTGATGCTGTTTCCGGACAGTCTGTCAGCTCCACGCCGAACCGCACCGTCAGGCTCCCCGGTTAGGCTGGTCCGATGAGCGAGCGACTCCAGCCGGGGGACGTGGCCCCCGCCTTCACCCTGCCCGACGCCGACGGCAACGAGGTGTCCCTCTCGGACCACAAGGGCCGCAAGGTCATCGTCTACTTCTACCCGGCCGCCCTGACGCCCGGCTGCACCAAGCAGGCCTGCGACTTCACGGACAACCTGGAGCTGCTGGCCGGCGCCGGGTACGACGTGATCGGGGTCTCCCCCGACAAGCCGGAGAAGCTCGCCAAGTTCCGCGAGCAGGAGTCCCTGAAGATCACGCTGCTCGCCGACCCGGAGAAGTCCGTCACCGAGGCCTACGGGGCGTACGGCGAGAAGAAGAACTACGGCAAGACGTACATGGGCGTCATCCGGTCCACGGTGGTCGTGGACGAGGAGGGCAAGGTCGAGCGGGCGCTGTACAACGTCCGGGCGACCGGCCACGTGGCCAAGATCATCAAGGACCTGGGCATCTGAGCACCCGGCCCGGCCAGTAGCATGGCCGGGCAAGGTCACGCGGCCGTGGTGGAATTGGCAGTCACGCTGGGTTTAGGTCCCAGTGGGGTAACACCCGTGAGGGTTCGAGTCCCTCCGGCCGCACCATCCTCTGCCCGAGCGGCTCACGCTACGGCGCGAGCAGTTCGCGTACGACGGGCACCAGCGCCCGGAACGCCTTGCCCCGGTGGCTGATCGCGTTCTTCTCCTCGGGACTCAGCTCGGCGCACGTCCGGGTGTCCCCCTCCGGCTGGAGGATCGGGTCGTAGCCGAAGCCGTTCGTGCCCGTGGGCGCGTGCCGCAGGACGCCCCGCAGCTGCCCCTCGACCACCCGTTCCGTGCCGTCCGGCAGCGCGAGCGCCGCCGCACAGGCGAAGTGGGCGCCGCGGTGGGTGTCGTCGATGTCGGACAGCTGGGCCAGGAGCAGGTCCAGGTTGGCCTTGTCGTCGCCGTGCCGGCCGGCCCAGCGGGCCGAGAAGATGCCGGGGGCGCCGTTCAGGACGTCGACGCACAGGCCGGAGTCGTCGGCGACGGCTGGCAGGCCGGTCGCCCGGGCCAGGGCGTGCGCCTTGAGCAGGGCGTTCTCGGCGAAGGTGACGCCGGTTTCCTTGACGTCGGGGATGTCCGGGTAGGCGTCCGCGCCGACGAGGTCGTGCGGCAGGCCTGCGTCGGCGAGGATCGCCCGGAGCTCGGTGATCTTTCCGGCGTTGCGGGTGGCGAGGATCAAGCGGGTCATGGGGACCAGTATCCCGGCCCCGCCCGACCCCCGTTCTCCGTACCGGGTGCCGCGACGTCTACGACGTGCAGACCTTGGTCAGCTCGCCGGCCGCGTCCGTGACCCCGCTGATGTCGGGCGACTTGTCGCCGTTCTGGATGTCTCCCTGCAGCTGGATCAGGGCCGCGCGCATGTCCTCGGTGGCCTTGTCGAGGTCGGCGTCGTCCGTCTTGCTGCCGATCTTGTCGAGGTTCTCGCCGATGGTGTCGATGGACTCCTGGAGCTTCGTCGGGTCGTTCGACGCGTCCTCAACGGCCTGCTGCAGTTCGGTCACGCTGTCGGCGATGGCTTCGGCGGTCTGGACGCAGTCCAGCGCCTTGTTGACGGCGTCGCAGCCGGTGGTCAGCCCGGTCGTCAGCACGACTGCCGCGACGGCTGCGGCGGCTATGGCGATACGGCTCCTGCGGCGTCGGCTCGTGGCCATGGTTGACGTTCCCTCCCTGCCTCAGGCCTCGCAGGCCCCCGTTGTGCACTGGCCGGGCGTACAGCGGTGTGCCGTACGCCCGTACCCCTAGGGACGCCGGGAAAGGCGGCGCGGTTGCCCGGAGCTGCGGCTGTTCTTGGTGTGTCCTTTACTTTTCGAGGACGGTATCAAGCGCCTTGCGCTGCAGTTCCGCCAGCTCCCCGCAACCGGAAACGGCTAGGTCCAGCAGGGAGTTGAGCTCCTCGCGGGCGAAGGGCTCGGCCTCGGCGGTGCCCTGGACCTCGACGAAGCGGCCGTCGCCGGTGCAGACGACGTTCATGTCGGTGTCGGCCTTCACGTCCTCCTCGTAGCAGAGGTCGAGAAGCGGGACACCGCCGACGATGCCGACCGAGACGGCGCCGACCGTGCCGGTGAGCGGCTTGCGCCCGGGCTTGATCAGCTTCCTGCCCTGGGCCCAGGAGACGGCGTCGGCGAGGGCGACGTAGGCGCCGGTGATGGCCGCCGTGCGCGTGCCGCCGTCGGCCTGGAGGACGTCGCAGTCGAGGACGATCGTGTTCTCTCCGAGCGCCTTGTAGTCGATGACCGCGCGCAGGGAGCGGCCGATGAGGCGGCTGATCTCGTGGGTGCGGCCGCCGATCTTGCCGCGGACGGACTCACGGTCGCCGCGGGTGTTGGTGGCGCGCGGCAGCATGGCGTACTCCGCGGTGACCCAGCCCTCACCACTGCCCTTGCGCCAGCGCGGGACGCCCTCGGTGAAGGAGGCGGTGCACAGGACCTTCGTGTCACCGAAGGAGACGAGGACGGAGCCCTCTGCGTGCTTGCTCCAGGCGCGTTCGATGGTGACCGGGCGGAGCTGGTCGGGGGTGCGGCCGTCGATGCGAGGAATTGAGGAGGTAGCTGCCATGGCCGAGAGCCTAGCCGCACATGCGGAAGGGCCCCTCCCGCGGTGGGAAGGGGCCCTCAGGGGTGAAGCGGGGCGGGTCTCAGGGGATGAAGCCCGGGACGATGCCCCGGCTTCACATCATGTCTTCGATCTCCGCCGCGATCGGGTCGGCGTCGGTGCCGATGACGACCTGGATGGCGGTGCCCATCTTCACGACGCCGTGGGCGCCGGCGGCCTTCAGCGCGGTCTCGTCGACCAGCGAGGGGTCGCTGACCTCGGTGCGGAGCCGGGTGATGCAGCCCTCGATCTCCTCGATGTTGTCGATGCCGCCGAGCCCGGCGACGATCTTCTCAGCCTTGCTGGCCATTTCGGTCTCCTCACGCACTGTTGGCCCAACTTTACGAGCGGTTGCGTGGTGAGTACCGAAGGATGACGTCACAGCAACCCAATCGTCGGTAACTGGTCTACACCACCTGACAGGCGGTCGCCAACCCATGAGTGCCGAGACCGAGACGTCCCCCGCACACCGGCGGCGGCAGGCGGCGTTTCAGGGCCTGCAGAAGATGGGACGCAGCCTTCAGCTGCCCATCGCCGTGCTGCCGGCCGCGGGCATCCTCAACCGCCTCGGCCAGCCGGATGTGTTCGGCGACGAGGGTCTGGGCTGGGACAACGTCTCGAAGGTGATGGACGGCGCGGGCGGAGGGCTGCTCGACAGCTCGCTCGGGCTGCCGTTGCTGTTCTGCGTGGGCGTGGCCATCGGCATGGCGAAGAAGGCGGACGGCTCGACGGCGCTGGCGGCGGTGACGGGGTTCCTCGTCTACTACAGCGTGCTGCGCGAGTTCCCGGAGGACTGCCCGAGCGGGACGGAGGAGGTCACCAACATCGGCTGCGCCGCGGCCGACGGGACGGTGAGCGCGTACGAGTACCAGAATCCGGGTGTCTTCGGCGGCATCATCATCGGCCTGCTGGCGGCCTTCTTCTGGCAGCGCTACCACCGGACGAAGCTGGTGGACTGGCTCGGCTTCTTCAACGGGCGGCGTCTCGTCCCGATCATCATGGCGTTCGTGGCGATCGTGTTCGCGGTGCTGTGCCTGTGGGTCTGGCCGCCCGTCGGTGACGCGCTGGAGAGCTTCAGCGACTGGATGAGGGACCTGGGCGCCTGGGGTGCGGGCGTGTTCGGCGTCGCCAACCGCGCGCTGCTGGTCATCGGGCTCCATCAGTTCCTGAACGTGCCCATCTGGTTCCAGTTCGGCAGCTACACCGAGCCCGACGGCGAGGTGGTGCACGGCGACATCAACATGTTCCTCGCGGGCGACCCGAACGCGGGCCTGTTCACCTCGGGCTTCTTCCCGATCATGATGTTCGCGCTGCCGGCCGCGGCCCTCGCCATCACGCACTGCGCCAAGCCGCACCGCCGCAAGGAGATCGCCGGCCTGATGACGTCGGTGGCGCTGACGTCGTTCGTCACGGGGATCACGGAACCGATCGAGTACTCGTTCCTGTTCATCGCCCCGCTCCTGTACGCGGTGCACGCCCTGCTGACCGGTGTGTCCATGGCGGTGACCTGGGGGTTGGGGGTCCACGACGGCTTCAGTTTCTCGGCCGGGCTGATCGACTACATCATCAACTGGGAACTCGCGACGAGACCCTGGGCGATCATTCCGATCGGTCTCTGCTTTGCCGTCGTGTATTACGCGATCTTCCGTTTCGCGATCACGAAGTTCGATCTCAAGACACCGGGCAGGGAGCCTGAGGACGAGGTCGAGGACGTCACAAAGGTCTGACCAATCAGGGCACTGCGTGTAGCGCTCCGGATGCGGAATTCACGGGTTCCTTATATCGCCCCCACCGTGCTACAACAGGTCTACACCACTCAGTGGTGTAGACCAGACGCCGCCATCCCCTTTCCTGTCCCCGGGCGGCGCCATGCCCTGCCCCAGCCTATGGCCGGGGGGACCCCCTGGAGGAAGTTGTGACCACGGCCAGCGCCGCTCCCGCGGCCGACAAGAAAAAGGGCGCCGCTGTGATGGCTGTGATGCAGCGCATCGGCCGCAGCCTGATGCTGCCGGTGGCGGTGCTGCCCGCAGCCGCTCTCCTGGTCCGCTTCGGCAACAACGACATGCTGGGCGACCCGGACTTCCCCGCCTTCATCACGAAGATAGCGGGCTTCATGGCGGCCGGCGGCAACGCCATCCTCGACAACATGGCACTGCTGTTCGCCGTCGGCATCGCGATCGGCTTCGCGAAGAAGTCGGACGGCTCGACGGCGCTCGCGGCCGTGGTCGGCTACCTGGTCTTCAAGAACGTGCTCGCCACGTTCACCGACCCGAACCTCACCAAGGTGGCCACGGTCGTCGGCGACAAGATCGTCATGGTGGACAAGCCGGTCGACGCCGGTGTCCTCGGCGGCGTGGTCATGGGCATCGTCGTCGCCCTCCTCTACCAGCGCTTCTACCGCACCAAGCTGCCGGACTGGGCGGGCTTCTTCGGTGGTCGGCGTCTGATCCCGATCCTCTCCGCCTTCGCGGGCCTGCTCATCGGCATCGTCTTCGGCTACATCTGGCCTGTCCTCGGCGCCGGTCTGCACAACTTCGGTGAGTGGCTGGTCGGTTCGGGGGCCGTCGGCGCCGGCATATTCGGTGTGGCCAACCGTGCGCTGATCCCGGTCGGCATGCACCACCTGCTCAACTCCTTCCCGTGGCTCCAGGCCGGCGAGTACAACGGCAAGCACGGCGACATCTCCCGCTTCCTGGCCGGTGACCCGACCGCGGGCCAGTTCATGACCGGCTTCTTCCCGATCATGATGTTCGCGCTGCCTGCCGCGTGCCTCGCGATCGTCCACTGTGCCCGCCCCGAGCGCCGCAAGGTCGTCGGCGGCATGATGTTCTCCCTCGCGCTGACGTCCTTCGTCACCGGCGTGACCGAGCCCATCGAGTTCACCTTCATGTTCATCGCGCCGGTCCTGTACGCCATCCACGCGGTCCTCACCGGCGTCTCCATGGCGCTGACCTGGGCGCTCGGCATGAAGGACGGCTTCGGCTTCTCGGCCGGCGCGATCGACTTCGGCCTGAACCTGGGCATCGCGACCAACCCGTGGGGCCTGGCCCTGGTGGGCCTGTGCTTCGCGGTGGTCTACTACGTGATCTTCCGGTTCGCGATCACCAAGTTCAACCTGCCGACGCCGGGCCGCGAGTCCGACGAGGAGCTCGCCGAACTCCAGAAGGCCGAGGCGAAGTAGCCCGACGGCCCTGCGGCGGACGTACGAAGGCCCCGGAACCGGGAAGGTTCCGGGGCCTTCGCGCGCATACGGGCCTGAACCCCGAACGGGCTGGTTCTCGACCGGACAGATCGCGCCCGGCTAGATCTCGTACGTCTGGCGCGGCGCCGCCAGCCCCACCGGGCCGTCGTACACCGCGCGCGCGTCGGCCAGGTTGACCTGGGGGTCGGTCCACGGGGGGATGTGGGTGAGGACCAGGCGACGGGCGTTCGCGCGGGCCGCTGTCTGGCCCGCCTCGCGGCCGTTGAGGTGCAGGTCGGGGATGTTCTCCTTGCCGTGCGTGAACGCGGCCTCGCACAGGAAGAGGTCGGCGTCACGGGCGAGTTCGTCGAGGGCCGTGCTGATGCCGGTGTCACCGGAGTAGGTCAGCGTCCTGCCGCCGTGCTCAATCCGGATGCCGTACGCCTCCACGGGATGGGCCACGCGTTCCGTGTGCACCGTGAACGGGCCGATCTCGAAGGTGGACGGCTTGACCGTGTGGAAGTCGAAGACCTCGCTCATGGACGAGGCGGTGGGGGTGTCGGCGTAGGCGGTGGTCAGGCGCTGTTCCGTGCCCTCGGGTCCGTAGACCGGGATCGGGGCGCAGCGGCCGCCGTCGTGCCGGTAGTAGCGCGCCACGAAGTACGCGCACATGTCGATGCAGTGGTCGGCGTGCAGATGGCTGAGGAAGATCGCGTCGAGGTCGTAGAGACCGCAGTGGCGCTGCAGCTCGCCCAGGGCACCGTTGCCCATGTCGAGAAGCAGCCGGAAGCCGTCGGCCTCGACGAGGTAGCTCGAGCAGGCCGATTCCGCGGACGGGAACGACCCCGAGCAGCCGACGACGGTGAGCTTCATGAAACAGAAACCTCCGCTGGCTGGAAATCCAGAGAATCCAGAAGATCGGGAATGGGGCGTCGGGGGTCGTGCGGTTTGTCGAGCGTAAGGCGCAAAACCTCCGGTCGCTCCTCCGCCAAGGGCTGTTGTGGGCGAACTCACCTGTGGTGTCACGCGTTCGGCTGGACGCGGGGCTCATGAGGCTGGTGAGAAGGCGCGCGGGGGTGGGCGTGCGCCGGTACCTTCGTGCGTATGGACACGTCCTGGTGGCTCGCGCTCGCGGCGGTGGTACTGCTCGCGCTGGTCGCCGCGCTCGTCGACGGGTGGGGGCGCAGGCGGCGGCCGCAGGGACGGCGCACCCGGCCGCCGGGGCGCCCTGCCGACAGAGGTACTCGCGGGCGTACGCCGACCCGTCCCGAGCCCGCGGAGATCTGGTGGGCGAACGTGCCGTACGAGGACGGGCCCGGCGCCAAGGACCGCCCCTGTCTGGTGCTCGCGGTGCGCGGACAGCGGGTCACGGTCGCGAAGATCACCAGCAAGTACCGGGACGAGCGGTACGGGGTGATCCCGCTGCCGCCGGGCTCGGTCGGGGACACCCGGGGCCGGGCGAGCTTCCTTGAGACGGGTGAGCTGCGGGACGTACCGGTGTCGGACTTCCGGCGGCGGGTGGGGGTGATGGACCCGGTCGTGTGGGACCAGGTCCGTCACCTCGCGACGTAGGGCGCCGTCACTCGCCCTGCCGGGGCCTCGCGGGCCCGGAGCCGGCGGACCGGCTCATGCCCAGAGCTGCCCCTGGAGCGTTTCGATGGCCGCTTCGGTCGTCGCCGCCGTGTAGACGCCGGTCGAGAGGTACTTCCAGCCGCCGTCGGCCACGACGAACACGATGTCGGCGGACTCCCCCGCCTTCAGCGCCTTCTTGCCGACGCCGATCGCGGCGTGCAGTGCGGCGCCCGTGGAGATGCCCGCGAAGATGCCCTCCTGCTGGAGGAGTTCGCGGGTGCGGGTGACCGCGTCGGCCGAGCCGACCGAGAAGCGGGTGGTCAGGACGGAGGCGTCGTACAGCTCGGGGACGAAGCCCTCGTCGAGGTTGCGCAGGCCGTAGACCAGGTCGTCGTAGCGCGGTTCGGCCGCGACGATCTTGACGTCCGGCTTGTTCTCGCGCAGGTAGCGGCCGACGCCCATCAGGGTGCCGGTGGTGCCGAGACCGGCGACGAAGTGGGTGACCGAGGGGAGGTCGGCGAGGATCTCCGGGCCGGTCGTGGCGTAGTGGGCGCCCGCGTTGTCGGGGTTGCCGTACTGGTAGAGCATCACCCAGTCGGGGTGCTCGGCCGACAGCTCCTTGGCGACGCGTACGGCGGTGTTGGAGCCGCCCGCGGCCGGGCTGGAGATGATCTCCGCACCCCACATGGCGAGCAGGTCCCGGCGCTCCTGCGAGGTGTTCTCGGGCATCACGCACACGATGCGGTAGCCCTTGAGCTTCGCCGCCATCGCCAGGGAGATGCCGGTGTTGCCGCTGGTCGGCTCCAGGATCGTGCAGCCCGGAGTCAGCCGGCCGTCCTTCTCCGCCTGCTCGATCATGTGCAGGGCGGGGCGGTCCTTGACCGAGCCGGTGGGGTTGCGGTCCTCCAGCTTGGCCCAGATGCGGACGTCCGCGGACGGCGACAACCGCGGCAGGCACACCAGAGGGGTGTTGCCCACCGCGGCGAGCGGGGAGTCGTAGCGCATGTGGATCAGGCCATACCGCCGGCCACGGCCGGCAGGATCGTGACGTTGTCGCCGTCGGCGAGCTTGGTGTTGATGCCGTCGAGGAAGCGGACGTCCTCGTCGTTCAGGTAGACGTTGACGAAGCGGCGCAGCTCGCCGCCGTCGACGATGCGGGCCTGGATGCCCGCGTGCCGGGTCTCGAGGTCGGCGAGCAGCTTGGCGAGGGTCTCACCGCTGCCCTCCACCGCCTTCTGACCGTCGGTGTAGGTGCGGAGGATGGTGGGGATGCGGACCTCGATGGCCATGGCTCAGGGCTCCTGTCGGGAGTAGTCAGTCGGGGGCGCGCGGCAGCGCAAGTACAGCGGGTGTGGTGCACGTGAGGCGCCGCGGCTCACGGCCGTACGGCGGCAGGGTGTCGCGTCAACAGATGGCGCTGGCGAGCCTGCACAGGTCGACGTGCAGCCGCGCCACGAGCAGCAAGCCCGGCGTCTTCTCGCTCACGTCGTGGAAAACCATGGGGTCATCGTATCGATTCCCGGTCCGGCTTCTGGAATGTGATCCCACATCGCGGACGCATGAGGGCCGGGGAGTGAGACCGCGCTGTTCAGGCGGACCCTCGCAGCACCAGGCGGGTGGGTGTGACGACGGACGGGACCCGCGCGCCTTCGCACAGCAGCCGGGCCATCAGCCGGCCCATTCCCTCGATGTCCTGGTGGACCGTGGTCAGCGGTGGGTCGGTGAACTCGGCGATGGGCGCGAGGTCGTCGAAGGCGACCACGGCCACGTCGTCGGGCACCCGCCGGCCCCGCTCACGCAGCACCCGCAGCGCCCCGGACGCCATGAGGTCGGAGGCGGCGAAGACGGCGTCCAGGTCGGGGCGGCGCTCCAGCAGCGCGGCCATGGCCCCGGCACCGCCCTGCTGGGTGTAGTCGCCCTTCTCGATCAGCTCGGGCGAGGCGTCGAACAGGACGTCGCGGTAGCCGTCGAGGCGGTCGACGGCCGAGGCCTCCTGGTCGTACGGCCCGGTGATGGTCCCGATGCGCTCGCGGCCGAGCGAGAGAAGGTGGCGGACTGCCTCCCGGGCGCCGCCGCGGTTGTCGGCGTCGACGTAGACGTGGGCGGGCACGGGCTCGCCCTCGCGCAGCAGCGGGCGGCCGCCGAAGACCGCGGGCAGGCCGAGGCGCCGGATCATCGCGGGCAGCGGGTCGTCGGCGCGCAGGGAGAACAGCAGGGCTCCGTCGACATGGCCGCCGCCCAGGAAGTCGGCGACGCGCGGATAGTCGTCCGGGTCCTCCAGGAACAGCAGGACGGGCTGGACGCCGTGCGCGACCAGTTCCTTGCGAATGCCGCGCAGATGGCGGTCGAAGAAGGGGTCGATGAACAGCCGGTCCTGCGGCTGGGTCGCGACGACCGCGACGGCGTTGTTGCGGCGGGTGACCAGCTGACGGGCGGCGTGATGGGGGACGTAGCCGAGATCGGCGATCACCTCGCGGACGCGGTCGGCGACCTCCGCCCGCACCCTGGGCTCACCGTTGATCACCCGCGACACCGTGGACTTCGAGACCCCCGACCGGTGGGCGACGTCCTCCAGCGTGGGGAGCCGTCCGTTCGACCACTGCGTCAACACCATCTCCGTCGGGGCGAGTTGCTCGGATACGCCTTCGCAGACGGTAACTCCGACGGGCCCGTCGCGCCCCTGAGTTATGGATCAGTCGAGCAATGCATCAGCCGAGCAATGGATCAGCCGAGTTGTGGGTCAGTACGCCTCGACCACCTTGACCTCCTCCTCGGTGACCTCCCCCTCGACGATCCGGAACGAACGGAACTGGAACTCGCCGAGGCCGTCGGTGTCGGCGGTGGAGACCAGGACGTAGTGCGCGCCGGGCTCGTTGGCGTAGGAGATGTCGGTGCGGGAGGGGTAGGCCTCGGTGGCCGTGTGGGAGTGGTAGATGACCACCGGCTCCTCGTCGCGGTCGTCCATCTCGCGGTAGAGCCTGAGCAGGTCGCCCGAGTCGAACTCGTAGAACGTGGGCGACATGGCCGCGTTCAGCATCGGGATGAAGCGCTCGGGACGGTCCGAGCCGGTCGGCCCCGCCACGACGCCGCACGCTTCGTCGGGGTGGTCCTTGCGGGCGTGCGCGACGATCTGGTCGACGAGGGCCTGGGTGATGGTCAGCATGCGGCCAGGATAAGCAGAGGGGCCGCCCCGTACCGAGGGTTGGTACGGGACGGCCCACATGCCGGACGCCCTGAGCGGCAGCCGCCTGGGAGCGCCACGAGTGCTCCCAGGGGCCGGACGTCCTGGACAGGCAGCGCGAAGCGCCTAGCCGACCTTCTCGAGCTCCGGCTCGTCCCCGCCTCGAGCGGCGATCTGCGGGTTGCGGCTCTTGAGGACCGCCCAGCCGACGCCCAGGGCGACAGCCCAGCCGGCCGCGACGTACAGGCAGATCCGCGCGTCCTTGTCGTACGCGATCATGAAGGTCACGCCGATGAGGAAGAGGAGTGCGACCCAGCTGAAGAGCGCCCCGCCGGGAGCGGGGAAGGACGAGGCGCGCAGTCGGCCGGCCTCGACCGCGGCGCGGTAGCGGATGTGGCTAACGAGGATCATCATCCAGGTCCAGATGCCGGCCGCGGTGGCGACGGAGGTGACGTACTGGAACGCCTTCTCCGGGACGACGTAGTTCAGGACGACGCCGATGCCCATGAGCGCCACGGAGACCGCGATGCCGACGGCGGGCGTCTTGCGGGCGGTGAGCCTGCCGAAGGCCTGCGGGGCCTCGCTGTTGGAGGCGAGGTCGCGCAGCATCCGGCCGGTCGAGTACATGCCCGAGTTGCAGGACGACAGGGCCGCGGTGAGCACCACGAAGTTGACGATGCCCGCGGCGAGCGGGATGCCGATCTTGCCGAACGCGTGGACGAACGGGCTCTCGCCGGCGGAGAACTCGGTCCACTTGACCACGGAGAGGATCACCAGGAGCGCGCCGACGTAGAAGACGATGATGCGCCAGGGCAGGGTGTTGATGGCCTTCGGCAGGGTCTTCTCGGGGTTCTCGGACTCGCCCGCGGTGACGCCGACGAGCTCGACGGCGAGGTAGGCGAACATGACGCCCTGGAGCGTCATCAGGCTGGAGCCGATGCCGTTCGGGAAGATGCCGCCGTGCGACCAGAGGTTGGAGACGGTGGCGGTGTCACCGGCGTCGGAGAAGCCGAGGGTGAGCACGCCGAGGCCGATGACGATCATGCCGATGATGGCCGTGACCTTGATCATCGAGAACCAGAACTCGACCTCGCCGAAGATCTTGACGGAGATCAGGTTGACGCCGAAGAGCACCACCAGGAACACCAGGGCGCTGACCCACTGCGGGATCTCGGGGAACCAGAAGTGGATGTAGATCGCGGCGGCCGTGAGCTCGGCCATGCCGGTGACCACCCACATGAGCCAGTACGTCCAGCCCGTGACGAACCCGAAGAACGGGCCGAGGAATTCCCGGGCGTACTCGGCGAAGGAGCCGGAGACGGGCCGGTAGAGGAGCAGCTCGCCCAGGGCCCGCATGATGAAGAAGATGACTACGCCCGCGAGGGCATACATGAGGATGATGCTGGGGCCGGCCTTCTCGATGTTCGCCCCGGCACCCATGAACAGGCCGACGCCGATGGCGCCGCCGATCGCGATCATCTGGACCTGACGGCTGCCGAGACCCCGCTCGTACCCCTCCTCCGGGGCATCCGTGGCCTTCGCGTCAGTGACCTTCGCAGAGGTCATGTGTAGTGCGCCTTTCTCCATGCCGACCCGGACCTTCGTCGGCCTCGGATCGGGTCTCGATCCCCCCGGATTGCTGGAGCTGTGCCTGGCCGACGATCCGCCGGCCATGTGGCGCACCCGGCCGAACATTCGGGTGGTGCTCGTCGGGCGTCGTGAAGATTTATCACGGTCGCAACAGTGATCGGGGTCAGGACATGTGGCGCATCGCACAGGAAGAACCGGACAAACGACACCGCCGCCCGCAGAGCGGGCGGCGGTGGTGACGCGATCGTTATCCGGATTTGAGCGTCCGCTGAGCGAACACAAAATGTTCACAGATCAGCATGAAAAGGACCCGAAGACGGTCACGGGCTACGGCATCAGCGTCGCGACCAGCGTCTCCTGGAGTCCGCCCAGCCACAGATACGCCATCACCATCGGCTTGCGCGGGTCCTCGTCCGGGAGCCGGTAGAGCAGATCGGTGTCGTCCTCGTCGGCGATATCCAGACGGGAGCCGATGGCCAGGCGCAGGTCGTTGAGGGCGCCGAGCCACTGCTGGGACTCCTCGACGGAGAGCTTGAGCACCGCGCCGCTCTCTCCGGCGGAGGCGGCACTGAGCGCGTCCAGGGAGCGGACCACCGCGAGCGCGTTGTCGCGCTTGCCGGCGCGCAGGTCGTTCTCGGTGTAGCGGCGGAACTCCGCGGAGTGCGCCCGCTGCTCCTCGGCCTCCTTGGCCTGCGGGGTGCCCTCGGGATCGCCGTAGGCGTCCGGGAACAGGCGCTTGAGGACCGGGTCGGCCGGCGGTTCGCTCGGCCCCTCGGCGAAGAGTTCGGCGAGCGGGTCGTCGGGGGCGTCCTCGGCGGGGCCGGGGCCGATGAGCTCCAGGAGCTGTACGGCCAGCGACCGGATGATGGAGATCTCGACGTCGTCGAGGGCGACGGCCGCGCCGCCGTCGGGGAGCGGTTCGAAGGTTCCTGGCATGGAGGCGATTCGCTACTTCCGGTCCTGCGGGCGGGAGGTCATGTCCGGTCCTGCGAGCGGGAGGTCATTTCCGGTCCTGCTGGAGGGTGGCCCACAGGCCGTAGCCGTGCATGGCCTGCACGTCGCGTTCCATCTCCTCGCGACTGCCGCTGGAGACGACCGCCCGGCCCTTGTGGTGGACATCGAGCATGAGCTTGGTGGCCTTGTCCTTGCTGTACCCGAAGTACGCCTGGAAGACATACGTCACGTAGCTCATGAGGTTGACCGGGTCGTTGTGGACGATCGTGACCCAGGGGACGTCCGGCTCGGGTACGGCGAAGGTCTCTTCGGCCGCTTCGGTGCGTTCGATCTCTACGGGAGCGGGTGACGTCACACAGCCATGCTGCCACCGGAGGGGGGTGGTCGCACAAATCCTCGGTCCGCCCCGGGGAAGAAATCGTCAGACTGACGAAATGGGGGTACCATCTTCGACGTGCTGCATACACCGGGGGACAACCCCCGGACCCCCGGCCGGCCCGGGGGCGCCCGGAAAGTCATAGCTAGGAGAGCTGTCGTGGATGTAGCGGACCTTGGGCTGCCGGTGGACGTTCCCTCGACGGCGCTCTTCACGGACCAGTACGAGCTGACGATGCTGCAGGCCGCCCTGAACGCGGGCACCGCCGAGCGGCGGTCGGTCTTCGAGGTCTTCACCCGGCGGCTGCCGAACGGGCGCCGGTACGGCGTCGTCGCGGGCACCGGCCGCGTCCTGGACGCCGTCGAGAACTTCCGCTTCGACGCGGACGTCCTCGGCTTCCTGCGCGAGCGGAAGATCGTCGACGAGGAGACCCTGAAGTGGCTGGCGGACTACCGCTTCTCCGGCGACGTCTGGGGCTACCCCGAGGGCGAGGTCTACTTCCCGGGCTCGCCGATCATGCGGGTCGAGGGCACCTTCGCCGAGTGCGTGCTGCTGGAGACGGTGATCCTCTCCATCCTCAACCACGACTCCGCGATCGCCGCGGCCGCCTCACGCATGTCGTCGGCCGCCGGGGAGCGCCCGCTCATCGAGATGGGCGCCCGGCGCACCCACGAGCTGGCCGCGGTGGCCGCGTCCCGCGCCGCGTACGTCGGCGGCTTCGCCTCCACCTCCGACCTGGCCGCAGGATTCCGCTACGGCATCCCCACGGTCGGCACCAGCGCCCACGCCTTCACGCTCCTGCACGACCGCGAGCGGGACGCCTTCCGGGCCCAGGTCGACTCCATGGGCCGCGGCACCACGCTGCTCGTGGACACCTACGACGTCACCGAGGCGGTCCGTACGGCCGTGGAGGTCGCCGGGCCCGAGCTGGGCGCCGTCCGCATCGACTCGGGCGACCTGCTGCTGGTCGCGCACCGGGTCCGGCAGCAGTTGGACGAGCTGGGCGCCACGGGCACGAGGATCATCGTGACCTCCGACCTGGACGAGTACGCCATCGCCTCGCTGGCGGCGGCGCCGGTGGACGCGTACGGCGTCGGCACCCAGCTGGTGACCGGGTCCGGGCATCCGACCTGCTCGATGGTCTACAAGCTGGTCGCCCGCGCCGAGTCCACCGACCCGAAGGCCCCGCTGGTGCCGGTGGCGAAGAAGTCGACCGGCGGCAAGACCTCCATCGGCGGCCGCAAGTGGGCCGCGCGGCGCCTCGACGAGTACGGCGTCGCGGAGGCCGAGGTCATCGGCACGGGGGCGGCTCCTGCGGAGCTGGCCGAACGGCAGCTGCTCGTCGAGCTGATCAAGGGCGGCGACGTGCTGGCCCGAGAGTCGCTGGACGTCGTACGGGACCGGCACGCGGCCGCCCGGGCGAACCTGCCGCTGTCCGCGACGCAGCTCTCGCGCGGCGAACCCGTCATCCCGACGGAGTATGTCAACGGGCGCTCGGGTAGCCAGACGGGGTCGTGAAGTGAGTGCGCCCGGCGTGCTCACCCCATGCCCCCTCCCGCACCCGACTCGAAGTCTCTAGGCTCGGAAGTTCACGGCCGGGCCCGCACGCTTTCACCGTCCCGACCTCAGCGTCCATAACCGAAGGACACCGACCATGCGCCGCGCCTTGATCGTCGTAGACGTGCAGAACGACTTCTGCGAGGGAGGCAGCCTCGCGGTGGCCGGCGGTGCCGATGTGGCCGCCGCCGTCACCGAGCTGATCGGGCAGGCGGCGGGGTCCGGCTACCAGCACGTCGTAGCGACCCGCGACCACCACATCGCACCCGGCGGCCACTTCTCCACCAACCCCGACTTCGCCCACTCCTGGCCGGCGCACTGCGTCGCGGGCACGGAGGGCGTCGGCTTCCACCCGAACTTCGCGCCCGCCGTCGCCTCGGGCGCGATCGACGCCGTGTTCGACAAGGGCGCGTACGCGGCGGCGTACAGCGGCTTCGAGGGGACCGACGAGAACGGCGTGAGGCTGGCCGACTGGCTGCGGGCCAGGGCGGTCTCGGAGGTGGACGTGGTGGGCATCGCCACGGACCACTGCGTGCGCGCCACCGCCTTGGACGCCGTGCGCGAGGGCTTCCGCACACAGGTGCTGCTGGACCTGACGGCCGGGGTGGCCGAGGAGAGCACCGAGCGGGCGCTCGACGAGATGCGCGGGGCGGGCGTGGAGCTCTCCGGGAAGCCGGTCGTCTGACACGCACGGCAGCCGCCGACGGACGGGGCAGGGCACGCCCCGTTCGCCGGCGGTCCGCGGGCAGGGGCTAGGTCCTGATCCCGCCTATGTTGATGTCGTCGCAGCTCCGTTCGATGAATTCACCGACCCGGACGCTGGCCTGCTTCGACCTTTCCCGGTCGTCCTCCTCGGGGTGCTCGTACCACGCCAGGAGCCGGTCGAACTCCTCCGTCATGTCGTCCGGCGCCATCTGCCGGAGATCCTCGATGACGTGCCGGCGATCGTGCGGCGTGAGCTCCTCGGACCGGGAGAGATCGAGGGGCGAGGCCTCCTTGCAGAAAGCCGGCCGGTCGGCGGATTTCCGGAAGGCGTCCACGTCCACGTCGTCCCCGCCCGCCCGCGCGGCGACGACGGTGACGAATGCGGCGGCAGCGGCCGCCACGCAGCCGATGATCCACCAGACCTTCGACATCACGTCCCCGCCTTGATCGCGTTGAGGTCGTGCTGGTCGTAGTAGAGCGGCCAGATCTCTTCCCGCATGCAGGAATTGTTGTCCGTGTCATTGCTCCGGGCACGGTGCCCGAGATCGGCGGTGTGCCCGAATTCGTGGCAGCCCAGGCTCTTCCACTGGGAGGAAGTCTTGTACGAATACTGATTGAAACGCACGCGGATGATGTCGCAGGACGTCCAGAGCGCGTTCCAGTCGGTGCAGTCGGCGTATCCGTGCCAACCGTTGTCGCCGTAATCCTTGTCGTAGACCTCGATGTCACCGCCACCCCACGAGGTGGTGATGACACTTCTTTCCAGTTGGCTCTTCCCGTGGTTCATCGCTTTGGTGCCATTGGCCGTGAGGTTGAATCCCTTGACCGCCTGGCTCCGGTTGTCCGGGTCGGTTCCGTTGTCGTCATGGCCGGCATTCGCGGTGAACGGCAGGCACAAAGCGAAGGCAGCGGACATCGCCACCGCGACGACAAGTCTGCGAGAGCTATTCACGATGTTCTACTTCCTTTGGAGGCGGGAACGGGGCCCTGCGGAGTCAGGTGGACGACGGATACGGCGTCGGCTCGGAGCCGTCGTCCGTCGAGCCGTCCGGGACAGGCTCGGTCGCGCCGTCGTCCGGCACCTCGTTCTGCTGCTCGCCGGAGGCGGGGACCGGCTGCGGCAGGACCGTGAGCTGCCCGGCGTTCGCCGGGTCGAGCAGCCGCTTGAGCTCCGCGTAGAAATCGCTGTTGGTCCGGCCCTCGATCAGCGGGAACAGCGGTCCGTCAGGGTCGGCCGAGGACTTGGTGACCCCGTCCTTGATCAGGACCCTGCCCTGGCTGCTCGCATACCGCCAAGTCGTGAGCATGACATCCTTGTCCAGGAAGTAATAGCCCGTGTCGCCCACCTGACTCCAGGTGAGGTGCTCCATCTGGTAGGCGTTGCCGGCCGCGTCCCACCCCCACTCCTCGAGAGTGAGCGTCGAGGGGATCGTGTAGCCCCCCTTCTTCAGGACGGAGTCGACGCGCAGCGTCACATTGCGCGCCTGGTCGACTCCACCGTCCTCCACACCGCCCACCTTCCGGCCGGGCTCGGCGCTCAGCACCGTCCCTTTCACGATGACCGGGGCCGTCCCCACCAGTGCGTTCACGGTGGTGAAGTTGAAGTCCTCCCGTGCGTGCACAACCCGCTCCGGACTCGCGTCACGGTGCGCCGTCGCCCCATTCGCCGGTTCCGAGGAAGTGATGACCCCGGCCGCTGCGGCGCCGACCACGGCCGCAGCGACGAGCGAGCACAAGAATCTCCCTGTTTTCCCCTTCACAAGCCCCCCACGGAGATATGAAAGAAACCTTCTCGGCTGTGATCGCGCCGAGACTAACAGGTGAAAGATCAACGGGGAAGGGGTTAAAAATCTGTTATCCGCGACCCGGGCAGGAGGGAGTATCAGGACTGTTCGCTTCCGCTTGCATCCACTCCCGCGTCGGCGCGATATCCGCGCCCGTGAAAAGCATCGGAACCTCGTCGTCGAAGCGAGAGACGCTAACCAGAACACGGGCTCCCGAGTCGTAGGCCGCACCGTCTTCTTCTGGTACCAGGAATTCCGCTTCACGCGGCCCCGTCGCGGGTTTGAGGTGGCGCTCGACTTTCAGCCGGATTTGCACCTTTCCGTCTCCGGCGGATTCCACGCCACTCACCGTGCCCTCCACGATGAGCCGCGAACACGCGACGATTCCCCCCTGGGTGAGCTTCGCCTCCCCCGCGTCGTCGTCCGAGGACCAGGGGGCCCACACGGTGACGAACAGCGCTGCCGCCGCCGCAAGGCCGACGGCCGCCAGGAGCACCTTGCGGCCCCTGCCGCCGGACGGGGCAGCGGGGCGGGGGGCATCGGCCGATCGCTCGTCCTCCTCCAGGACCCCACCGATGAACTTCAGCTTCTCGCTCATGAGGGCCTCCACCTCGGAGTCGCCCGACAGCCCGTCCTTCATCGCCCCACCAACCCATCAGCCTCAAGACGTACTCGCATGGCCCTGACAGCCGCGTGCAGGCGGCTCTTGACGGTACCGACCGGCACCGCCAGCACCTCGGCCATCTGGGGAACGGTCAGGTCCGCGTAGAACCTCAGAACCACCACCTGCCGCTGGAGCGCGGGCAGCGCGTCGACGCCCTCGGCGATGGCCAGGGTCAGCAGCTCCGACTCCGGTCCCGGCACCGCCCCCCGCCATTCGCCCATGGCCCGCAGTCGCTCGCTGACCCGCTCCTGCCGGCTTCTGCTGCGATGCCAGTCGACCGCGTAGTTCGAGGCGACCGCCACCGCCCACGCGCCGAGGTCACGCGGGCTCTCCACCCCTTTGGTGAGACGCTCGACCAGCCGCAGCCGCACCTGCTGCACACCATCGGCATGCTCGTCCCGCGGCACCCCGCCCAGCGCGAGCACCGCCCTCACCCTGCGGACCTGCGCAACGCTGAGAATGTCCTGTCCCTCGGCCTGCACAGTCCCCCCACCGCATCCCTTGACGGCACCATCGCTACTGAGACGGTGGAGCAACGAGAAACGTTCGGTGCCGATGCGATCTTTTTGACCGGGGACCGTCACGACCGGAGCCGTCACGCCCCGCCCCCGACCCGCCCCCGCTACGCCGGTGCGGCAGGCCTCCGCAGCAGCGCCCTGATCGGATGCCAGAGCTCCTGGACGAACTCGGCGCCCGTCCCGACACCGTTGTCAGGTGCCGTACGCCATATCAGGCCGTCGGGGTGGTGCAGCACGGCCGTGATCTCGTCGGGGGTCGGCGGGGCCGCGTTGCCTCGCAGGTAGACCGCCCGCATGCCCAGGTTGCGGAGCCTGGTCAGGGCTCGGGCGCGGTTCTGGGCGTGGACCAGGACACGGACGCAGCCCGTGCCGTGGGCGGTGGGTCTGGGCAGGTTCAGCGCCACCACCACGCTGCCGGTCGGCAGCTTGCAGAAACCTCCTGCGGCCATGCGGTCACACCCCCGTGCGAGTCGGTGTCAGGGTCTGGATCAAGGTCGGCGTCCGTGCCGGTGTCAATAACGGAAGCACAGGGTGCACCTAAACACGAACGGCGGCGACCCGCCAAGGGGCCGCCGCCGATCATGCTCTGACCTGCGAAGATGCTGTCTACTTCGCCGCTCTGCCGACCTCGACCGTGATCGTCGAGCCGTTCTCGGCTTCCTTGATGATCTTGATCTTGGTGTTGGTGTCAGTGATCTTGACGCCCGCGTACGGGGTCGCGGCGTCGTAGTACGTGTTGGTGCGGTCGTTGAAGACCGGCACCCCCGCACGCGACGGGATCCGGGCCGCGACGTCCGCGTTGTGCAGCGTCATGCCGTCCGTGCGGTACCGGCTGAACGGCGAGTCGTAGGACTGGATGCGGTTGCGCATCAGCGTGCCGTCGGTCCACTTCAGCGGAGTCGGGTGGGAGTCGACGGGCAGGATCAGGCCGACACCGGGGTGCTGGCTGGTGTTGTTGTCCGGCTGCGAGGTGTCCCACTTCCAGATCAACAGGCCGTTCTGGTAGGCGTAGTGCTCCACCCAGCTCGGACGGGTCTTCGAGAAGCCGAAGTTGTACGGGCCGGTCTTCAGGGTCTTGTCGTACGACACGTACTGCCGGTTCTCGGCGATGTAGTACTGCGCGTAGTCCTTGGTGTAGGAAGCGCCCATGCGCGAGAAGCCGTTCACGGTCCAGGCCGCGTCCGCCTCCTCGGCACCGTCCGAGAACAGGGCGGAGCCGTCGGCGGTCACGGTGATCTCGTCGGCCGCGAAGCCCTTCATGGCCAGGCCGCCGTCGGTCGCGTAGCGGAAGCGCAGGTCAATCTTCTTGCCCGCGTAGGCGTCGAGCGGGAAGACCAGCTTCTGGTACGAGTCGACCGCGCCGTCCAGCGCCGGCTTGCCGCTGGCGTCACGGCCGATCTGAGCGCCGCCCGCCGTGCCGTCGATCGCCGTCCAGTTGGCACCGCCGTCGGTCGACACCTCGGTGTAGAGGTAGTCGTAGCCCTTCTCGATCTCCCACCAGCCGTCGAGGCTGAGGGACGCGGAGGACTTGCCGGTGAGGTCCACGGACCGACTGAGCGTGTTCTTCAGGTTGTTGCCGCGGCCGCTCCACCACTGGGTCGCGCCCTTCGACGGAGTCACCAGCTCGGTGGTGACGGCCTTCTTCGGCAGCTCGACCACCAGTGCCTGCTTGTGCCGGGTGTTGTACTCGGCCACGCCCAGCTTGTGCTCGGACTCCGTCGCGGCCTTCGCCGTGTCGTACTTCAGCCAGCCCAGCTGCAGCTTGTCCCAGGCGGTCATGTCGCCGGGCAGGTCACCGATCTCGTTCTTGCCGGTGCCGAGCCAGGAACCGGAGGACATCAGGGTCCAGAAGCCGGTGGAGTTCTCGCCGCCCGCGGTGTCGTAGTGGTCCGGCAGACCGAGGTCGTGGCCGTACTCGTGGGCGTAGACGCCGAGGCCGCCGTTCTCCGGCTGGACGGTGTAGTCGCCGACCCAGATGCCGGTGGAGCCGACCTGGGCGCCGCCCATCTTGTTGTTCGCGGGGCCGGTGGCGCCGGCGTCGGTGCCGAACGCGTACCAGCGGTGCGCCCAAATGGCGTCCTCGCCCTGCGCGCCGCCGCCCGCGGACTCGTCCTCGCCGGCGTGCACGACCTGGAAGTGGTCGATGTAGCCGTCGGCCTCGTTGAAGTCGCCGTCACCGTCGAAGTCGTTGCGGTCCCACTGGTCGAACTTCGCGACGTCCGCCTTGATCTCCGCGTCGGTCTTCCCAGCCGCCTTCTGCTGGGAGACCCACGCGTTCAGACCGTCGCTGACGACGTTCCACACGCTGGGGCAGTTGGTGTCGCCGCAGGCGTTGTTGCCGTAGCGGGCCTCGTTGTACGGGACCTTGACCCAGTCGGTGACCTCGCCCTCGACCGAGTAGCGGCCCGAGGACTGCTTCTCGTAGTACTTCTTCAGCGACTCGGTCTTCTTGCCGGTGCCGAAGTACAGGTCCTGGAAGTGCTTCTGGTTGTAGTCCGCCTGCCAGGCCGTGGAGTTGTCCTCGGCCCGGTCGGGCTCGGCTATCTGGTTGTGCGCGGGGCCGGGCGTGCCGCCGAACTCGCTGACCTTGTCGCCGAACTCGACCAGGATCGTGAATATCCGGTCCGTCTTCTCGCGGCCCAGCTCGACGTACTTGCTGTCGCCCTTCTTGCTCTTGAGCTCGACGACCTTCGAGCCGTCGCGGTCCTTCACCTTGGCCTTGCCGGATATGACCTGGTTCAGGGCTTCTTCGCGCTGAGCCTCCCGGGTCCTGGTCAGGGGGCCTTCCAGGTTGTGGTCGGCGTGAGGGTGCTCCGCCGGGTCATGGCGCTCCACGGACGGCTCCGCCGCGCCCTCGCCGGCCTGAGCCACCGCGAAGGTCGAGAACGTCGCCGCTGCCGTCGCGAGCGCGACGGTTGTTGCCGCCGCTCTGAACGTCCAGGGTCTACTGGTCACTTGCTGCCTCCCCCGCGTCCGGGCGCGCGGAATGAAGGGGGTCCTGGTCATGGAGGGTCCGCGCGCGCCTGATCAACGCGTGTAGTCAAGTGACGACATTTGACTAGAGGTTAACCAGAAAAAACAGACCTTGACTTGAGCAGGTCAAGTGCACTATGCGGAGTCGATGTTCGTTTTACGGACAACCACTCTTGGCCCAACGGGCGCGTGTGACCGTCCACTTGGTGGACGGTATGAACCAGTGCGCCCCCCGTGCACCGGCACTGTTGGTTAGGTCACGCTTACGGTTTGTTCCACTCGGGCATGCACGCGGTTAGAGTCGGATGGCGGAACGCCCGGACGTCGGCGGAAAGCCAGGCCGAGACCCCCGTGCACCCCTGATTCCGAGGACACGATGATCATGCCTCGTCCGACTGCCGCACAGCTCGCCTACGGCTCGTGCACCGTGATCTTCTCGACGCTCGCCATGCTGCTGCTGTCGCAGACGAGTTCGGGTGCGGGGATCGCGGTCATCGCCGTATCGGCGCTCCTGCTCGGGCTGCTGGTCGCCATGACGGTGCCCATGCCCAGGAGGACCCGCGTGGTGACGGTACGCAAGCCCGCCGACACCGACGCACAGCACTCCGAGGAGCCCGTACTCACCCAGTCCTGACCTTCGGTGCGTCAGGTGCCGGTGCTGACCACCACCGTCTTCGCCGACTTGTCGTGCAGGCCCTGCTTGTAGGGCTTGTCGAAGAAGCTCCAGCCGCCGGCGATCGCGGTCCAGATACAGGCGCAGCAGAACGCGAACGGGATCCACAGCACCGCCGCCCGGATCAGCGAGGTCTGCACGGAGGGGGTGGCGCCGTTGTCGAGGTTGGCCACCCGCATGTTGAGCAGCTTCTTGCCGAGCGTCTGTCCCGTTTTGGCGATCATGAAGGTGTCGTAGCCGATGAACAGCACGGCGGCGACCAGGGACTGCACGAAGGACTTGCTGTACTCCACCTGGTCGGTGTCCACGTCGTACTCGGTGACGCCGAACCCCCAGGTGAGCAGCCAGACGACGACACCCACGAGGATCATGTCGATGATGCGCGCCAGTGTGCGCTTGCCGCTGTCGGCGAGCGGCGGCATCCCGGCGAGCGGGTCGGTGGGATACCCGCCGCCGCCGTACGGATCACCGCCACCGCCGTGGGGCGGCGGGGGCTGGCTGCCGTACGGCGGCTGATCGCCGTACGGCGAACCCGAGCCCCCGGCCGGCGGGGGCTGTTTCCTGAACGGGTCGTCTTCCGGGGGCGGCTGACCGGAGCCGGGAGGCGGTTCGCTGCTCATGGCCCGAGTCGACCGCGAACCCAACGGCTTCGCATCCGGCGCGGGGCCGTCCGGAGTACGGAATCGTCCGGGCCGTTCGCCTCAGAGGGTGACCCCGCGAAGGACGTAGGGCGGACGGACGCGGTCAGCCGGCGACGAAGGTACGGGCCGCCTTGTCGTGCAGGCACTGGTTCCAGGGCCGGTCGAACAGGCACCACGCGACGCCGACGACGCCGATGACGAGCAGGTTGGGGATGGTGAAGACGAGCCAGCGGCGCAGGGCCGCGCCGAACTCCGGGGGCTCGTGGGCCTCGATGTCCCGCACCTCCAGGCCGAGCAGCTTCTTGCCCAGCGTGCGGCCCCACTTGGCGGTGGGCAGGACCTCGTAGACGAGCCCGACCAGCAGCAGGACGGCCAGGATGATGCCCAGGTACACCGATGTCGTGCCGTCCAGCAGCCACACGGTGACCGTCTCGCCGGAGAGCCTGGCGGTGTCGATCTTCTCGTTGACGTGGTCGACCGCCTTGATGCCCAGCGGCACGGCGGCGGCCGAAGTGACGGCGGCCACCACGAAGTTGTCCAGCATCCGGGCCACCAGCCGCTTGCCGAGGCTCGCCGGGCGGGCGGCGGCCTGGCGCATGGCGGCCGCCTGGAAGATGTCCTCGACCGGGGGCTTCCACGGGGCGACCGGCTGGTCGTCACCCGCGAGCCGGTGCACCTGCTGCGCCCAGGAGGACTGGCCGCCGCCGGCCCCGGCCGCCATGGGCTGCGGGCCGCCCTGCTGGGGGACGCTGGGGGCAGCCTGCTGCGGGCCGGAGAGCGACGTGGGGGCCGCGGGGGCGGCCGGGGCACCGGCACCGGCCTGAGCGCCCGCCTGAGCCGGTCCCTGGGCCTGTCCCTGGGCCACCGCGGCGCGGTCGGCGGCGGCCTTCCCGGCGCCGAAGCCGGGGCCCTGCGGAGCGTCGGCCGCGGAGGGGCGGCCCGCGTCCGGACGTGCGGCGCCCGGGCCGGCGGACGCGCCCGTGCTCCCGGCCTGCGCCCCGGCCGCCCCGCCCTGCTGCGGCGTGCGCGGGGAGAGCGCGCGGATGGCCATGGTGCCGTCGACGGGCGCGGGGCCCGCGGGATTCGGGATGCTGGGGGCGGCCTGCCCGGAAGCGCCGGCGGACGCCGCTCCCCCGGCTCCCGCGACCGGCCGGCGGATCATGAACGTGTCGCCGGAGGCGAGGCCCGCGGAGTCCGCGTCCGGCTCGGCAGGGGAACTCGCCGCCGAGCCGTCCGGCTGCGCCACGCGCGGGTCGGTGCCCGGCTGGGCGCCCCAGGAGACGCGGCTGTCCTGGTCGCCGCCGAAACCGGACTGGCGCGAGGGGTCGGCGCCCCAGGCGGACGCCGGCTCGGGTCGGCTGCCGTGCGGGCCGCCGTCGGACGCGGGCTCCTGGGCCGACTCCTCGTCGAAGAAGTGCGGGCCGGTCTCCTCGACGGGGGCGGCCGCGGCGGCCGCGCGCTGGGCAGGCTGCGCGCCCGGCGGCGGGGCGAGCGTTTCGCCGTCCGTCGGTGCGGGACGGCTGGTGCCCGGCACCCAGGAGGCACCGTTCCAGTACCGGACATATCCAGGAATGGACGGGTCCGGGTAGTACCCATCGCGGGGCCTGTCGTCACCGGGGGCCGGGGTTGGGGCGCTCATGTCCGTCGTCCGGTATCTGCTCGAGGGTCTATTGGGGGCCTCCACATCTATCAGACGCACGCAACAAGCACCGCCCGTCCCGCAGGACCCACCCCTTTCCGGGCAACCTCGTACACGTACTTCACAAGGATCGGAACCCTGGCGCGGAAGACCGGCAGCACTCGATCGGGGCTGAGGCGCGGCGGCGTCTGTTGGGGCAACGACGCCCGTCCCTTGGCTGGGGGTCCGGGGGTTATCCCCCGGGAAAGCACAGCCAGACGCACGCAACAAGCACCGCCCGTCCCGCAGGACCCACCCCTTTCCGGGCAACCTCGTACACGTACTTCACAAGGATCGGACGCACACGAGAACACGGGCGGCACCCGGTCGGAGTCGCTTGACGCGGGCCCCCTTTCGGGTAGGGCCGGCCCTGCGTCGGCCAGGGGGTCCCGGGGCCCGCGGCGGAGCCGCTGATGTCACAGCCCCCGGCGTTGCAGCACACGGATCGGAACCCGGCGGGACAGGCCCGGAAAAAATCTCCGCGAACCCGCGTAATGATCCGGCCCCCTTCTCGCTCTCCACTCGTACGGGCCCGCCCAAGGGCCCCGCACACGTCACGGGAGAGGACATCCACGCCATGCACCACACCGTCATCGAGCGCGAGCTGGAGCTCAAGCTGATCCTGTCGCCCGAGCGGAGCGTCGCCGTGCCGGCCCGGCTGAGCTACCACAGTGACGATCCGTACGCCGTCCACGTCACCTTCCACATCAACTCCGAGCATCCCGTGTACTGGACCTTCTCCCGTGAGCTGCTCGTCGAGGGTGTGTTCCGGCCGTGCGGGCACGGGGACGTGCGGGTGTGGCCGACGAAGGTCGAGGGCCGCAGCGTCGTGCTGATGGCGCTGAGTTCGCCGGACGGGGACGCGCTGCTGGAGGCGCCGGCGGTCCAGGTGTCGGCCTGGCTGGAGCGGACCCTGCGGGTGGTGCCCCCCGGGTCCGAGGGCGAGCAGCTGGGGATCGACGACGCGCTCGACCAGTTGCTGGCCCAGTGAGACGTGCCGCGGCGACGCGTCAGAACAGCTTGCCCGGGTTCAGGAGGCCCAGTGGGTCGAAGGCCTGCTTGATCGCCCGCTGCATCTCGATCCCGACCGGGCCGATCTCGCGCGCCAGCCACTCCTTCTTCAGGACGCCCACGCCGTGCTCGCCGGTGATCGTGCCGCCGAGTTCCAGGCCGAGGGCCATGATCTCGTCGAAGGACTCGCGGGCGCGCCGGGACTCGTCGGCGTCGGCCGCGTCGAAGCACACGGTCGGGTGGGTGTTGCCGTCACCCGCGTGCGCGACGACCCCTATGGTGAGCTGGTGCTTGTCGGCGATCCGCTCGACGCCCTCGATCAGGTCGCCGAGCCGCGAACGGGGCACGCACACGTCGTCGATCATCGTCACGCCGCGCACCGCTTCGAGCGCGGTGAGGGACAACCGCCGTGCCTGGAGGAGGAGTTCGGACTCGGCCGCGTCGTCCGCCGGGACCACCTGGGTGGCGCCGGCCGCCTCGCAGAGCGCGCCGACGGCTGCGAGGTCGGGGGCGGGGTCCGGGGTGTCGAAGGCGGCCAGGAGGAGGGCCTCCGTGGTCTCCGGCAGCCCCATGTGCGCCAGGTCGTTGACGGCCTTCACCGTCGTACGGTCCATGAGTTCGAGCAGTGACGGGACGTGCCCGCCGGCCATGATCCGGCACACCGCGTCGCAGGCGGCGGCCGCGGACGCGAACTCGGCGGCGAGCACCAGCTGCTGCGGCGGCTGCGGCTTGAGCGCCAGGACGGCCCGTACGACGATGCCGAGCGAGCCCTCGGAGCCGACGAAGAGGCGGGTCAGGTCGTATCCCGCGACGCCCTTGGCCGTGCGGCGGCCCGTGGTCATCAGGCGTCCGTCGGCGAGGACGACGTCCAGTCCGAGGACGTACTCCGCCGTCACCCCGTACTTCACACAGCACAGGCCCCCGGAGGCCGTGCCGATGTTGCCGCCGATGGTGCACATCTCCCAGCTGGACGGGTCCGGCGGGTAGTACAGGCCCAGCTCGTTCACCGCGCGGGAGAGGGTCGCGTTGATCACGCCGGGTTCGACGACCGCGATGCGGTCGACCGGGTTGATCTCCAGGATGCGGTCCATCTTCGTCAGGGACAGCACGATGCAGCCGTCGGAGGCGTTGGCGCCGCCCGACAGGCCCGTGCGGGCGCCCTGCGGGACGACCGGGACGCGCAGTTCGGTGGCGGTGCGCATGACGTGCTGGACCTCTTCGACCGTGCGCGGGAGCACGACCACCGCCGGGGCGCCGGCCGGGCAGAAGCTGGCCATGTCGTTGGCATAGGCGGCGGTGACGTCGGGGTCGGTCAGGACGGCCTCGGCGGGCAGACCCGCGAGCAGCCGCTCGGTGAGGTCACCCTGGGCCTGGTCGGGTGCGGTTTCGATACGGCTCATGATCACAGCGTGACACCCGGGGCCATCGGTGTGAACCCCGCGTACGGCAGCCGACGTAAGGCGGGTGTGGTCGTCGTATTGACGCCATCTTTCACGCACAGTGAGCGCCATGGAGAACGACGCCGTGCGGAACGAACAGGGCGCGCCGCGGAGCCGCCCGCGCATCCGACGACGGGTGCTGATCGCCTCGGTGGCGGGGTGTGCCGTGCTCGGCGGGGTGCTGACACTGCTGCCGTGGGGTTCGGGCGGGGCCCGGACCGCCGCGCCGGCACCGGGGGCGCAGGCGCTCACCGCGGTCACGACGGGCGTGCCGGCCGCACTGCCCGATCTGGCGGTGCTGATCGACGAGCGCGAGGCCCACCTGCGGGCCCATCCCAAGGACGCGAAGGCGTGGGCGGTGCTGGGGGCGGCGTATGTGGAGCAGGGGCGGCGGACCGCGGAGGCGGCGAACTACCCGAAGGCCGAGAGGGCGCTGCGTACGTCGCTGAGGGTGCGGGAGTGGAACGCCGCGGCGTTGAACGGCATGGCGGCGCTGGCGAACGCGCGGCGGGACTTCCGGGCGGCGCGGAACTGGGGCGAGGCGGCGCTGAAGGCGGACCGGAAGCGGTGGACTACGTATCCGCAGCTGCTCGACGCGTACACGGGGATGGGCGACCACAAGGCGGCCAAGCGGACCCTGGAGCAGATGCTGAAACTGGGCTCGGGGCCCGCCGTGCAGGCGCGGGCGGCGGCCGTCTACCGGGACCGGGGCCGGCGGGAGGACGCGGCGGCCGCGCTGTCCGACGCGGCGGCGGCCGCCCAGGCCCCGGCCGAGCGGGCGGGGTATCTCGAACGCGCCGGGCAACTCGCCTTCGAGCGCGGCGACATGGACGTGGCCCTGCGGTACTTCCAGGAGGCGGTACGCCTCGACCCCGACCAGCGGGCCGCGCTCGCCGGGCAGGGGCGGACGCTGGCGGCGCTGGGCCGTACGACGGAGGCGCTGAACGCCTACCGGGTGGCGCTGGCCAAGCAGCCGCTTCCCGAGTACGCCCTGGAACTGGGCGAGTTGTACGAGTCGCTGGGGCTGGGACAGGCGGCGCGGGTGCAGTACGACCTGCTGCGCGAGCGCACGGCGCGGGCCGCGGCCGGCGGGGTCGACGAGGAGCTGGTGCTGGGTGTGTTCGAGGCCGACCACGGCGACCCGGAGTCGGCCGTACGGCGGCTGCGGGCGGAGTGGCGCCGCCAGCCGGGCATCGCGGTGGCCGACGCGCTGGGCTGGGCGCTGCACCGGGCCGGGGAGAACAAGGAGGCCCTGAAGTTCGCCCGGGTGGCGACCGACAAGGAGCGTGGGGGCACGGTGCGCAGCGCGCTGTACGTGTACCACCGGGGCATGATCGAGCGGGAGCTGGGGATGGGGTGGGCCGCGCGACGGCATCTGCAGGAGGCGCTGCGGATCAACCCGCGTTTCTCGCCGACGCGGGTGCCGTTGGCCGAGGCCGCGTTGAAGGCGTTGGGAGAGCCGTCGGCGGCGGAGGCCCTGCCGAAGACGGAGCCGAAGACGGACAGGAAGACCGAACGGCGGTGACCTCCGAGGCGGCCTCTACAGCACCGCCGTACCGATGAGGGCGTTGCGCGTGACCAGCCCCGCCAGTTCCTCCTCGCTCATCCCCTCCGTGCCGTCCGGCCTGCGCGGCAGCACCATGTAGCGGGTCTCGGCGCTGGAGTCCCACACCGTGATCCGCGTGCCGGGAGGGAGCTCCAGGCCGAACTCCGCGAGGACCGCGCGGGGTTCGCGGACCACGCGGGAGCGGTAGGCCTCGGACTTGTACCAGCTGGGGGACGGGCCGAGGAGCCGCAGCGGGTAGCAGGAGCAGAGGGTGCAGACGATGACGTTGTGGGTCGTGGCCGTGTTCTCGACGACCCGCAGACGCTGGTACGAGCCCTCCATGCTGCCGAGTTCCCGCACGGCCGCCGTCCCGTCCGCCAGCAGACGGGACCTGAACGCCGCGTCGGTCCACGCCCGTGCGACGACCCGCGCCCCGTTCGCGGGCGAGGCGCCCGCGAGGAACGAGTCGATCGCCTCGTCCAGCTCCCCGCCCGTGAGCAGGCCCTTCTCCTCCAACAGGGTCTCCAGGCGCCGCACCCGGCGGGCGATCGTCGCGTCGGAATGGTCACCGCTCATCGGCCGCACCCTCCTCGTACTCCTCCAGATAGCTCTCCCACAGGTCCAGGACGACCTGGTGGTCGCCCTCGCCCCACAGGTCACGCGCCTCGAACCGCACCGCGTACACCTGCTCCACCGGCGCGTCCGCACGCCCCCGCGCACTGACGTCGGCCAGTTCGGCCCGCCCCTCCGGCTCGACCACGACGCCCCGCTTACCCCGCGCGTACCGGGGCAGCCGGGTGTGGTGCGGCGGGTCGTGGAGGTACGTCACCACGCGCGACCCCGGTGCGAAACGGTCAGTCATCCAGCTCACCCGGCTCGATCACGCCCTTGCGTTCGAGGAGGGTGCGGATCGCCGCGAACCAGCGCTCGTAGTACGACGCGGCCAGGTACTCCCCCGGCGGCATCGACTCGATGGCGTCCCGGAACTCGTTCAGGTTGAAGATCCCCTGCGCGCGCAGGGCGTTCATGAGCCCGAAGACGCGCGCTTCCCAGTCGGCGTGGAAGGGCTCGGAGTCGTCGGCGGTGTCGACGGGGCCGAAGCCCTCGACGCCGCCGACGTCGTTGATCCTGGCCATGGGATCAGCGTACGGCCGCCTCCTCAGGCCTCGCCCGGCTTGAAGTAGATCGAGAACCTGCGCGCTCCTTCCGGCCCGGACCCGAGCCCCAGGCACAGCCGGGCCCCGGAGCCGTGGCGGACGGCGAGGCCCTCCGGTTCGCGGTGGTCGAGGGAGTGGCCGGCCTCGGTGCGCCGGCGGTCGAGCAGTTCGCCGGTGCGCGCGTCGAGGCAGGAGAGATAGGCGTTGCCGCGCCGGGCGGCCGGGTTCTTCTTGGCGTGGTACGCGGTGCCGGCCAGCTGGTAGAGGCGGTCGCCGTGCAGGGCGAAGCCCTGGAAGGGGACGTCGGGGTCGGGGTGCAGGCCGGTCTGCGGGAAGTCGGCGACGGGGTCGGCGTAGTCGCCGGCGACGAAGGCGTCCAGGTCCCAGACGCGGTAGCGGGGCTCGCCGTCGAGGCGGTGGCGCAGGGCGATGCGGCGCGAGGCCGTGCAGACCGAGGGCTGGTTGTGGGTGGAGCCCGGGATCGGGTGGCGGATCTTGACGTCCTCGCGGGTGCGGACGGCGCCGTCGGAGAAGCGCAAGCGGGTGACGCCGCGGCCGTAGCCGCCCTTGGCGTCGGCCTCGGTCCAGATCCACACGGTGCCGTCGGAGGCGTGCTGGACGCCGATGCCGACGCCGTGCCCGAAGCCGCGCAGCTCCATGTGGCCGAGCCGCTTGCCCCGGTAGTCGAGCCGGTTCAGGAACAGGTCACCGGCCGGGCCGCCGCCGCGCCGGAGCTGAAGGACGTACAGGTGCTGGTTGACCTCGTCGAATGCGAACGACTGCAGGAGCGTGGGCTCCTTGAGCGTGTCCTTCTTCCACAGCCAGCGCTCGGACGGTGTGGAAAGGTCGAAGCGGTCGGCCACTGTGCTCTCCCGGGTCGTGCGGGCGCCCCCGTGGCGCCCGCACGACTGGAGAGGCCTGACGGCCGGAAATGGTTGCGCTTTCTACAAACTCACAGGATTCGCAGGACGCGCAGGATTCACGGGACGCACGAGCGTCCCGCGCACCTCAGAGGTTGCCGCGCTTGGCCTGCTCCCGCTCGATCGCCTCGAACAGCGCCTTGAAGTTGCCCTTGCCGAAGCCCATCGAGCCGTGCCGCTCGATGATCTCGAAGAAGACGGTCGGACGGTCCTGGACCGGCTTGGTGAAGATCTGCAGCAGATAGCCGTCCTCGTCACGGTCGGCGAGGATCTTCAGCTCACGCAGGGTCTCGACGGGGACGCGGGTGTCGCCGACCCACTCGCCGAGGGTGTCGTAGTACGAGTCCGGGGTGTCGAGGAACTGGACGCCGGCCGCGCGCATCGTGCGGACCGTCGCCACGATGTCGTTGGTGTTCAGCGCGATGTGCTGGACGCCCGCGCCGCCGTAGAACTCCAGGTACTCGTCGATCTGGGACTTCTTCTTGGCGATCGCGGGCTCGTTGATCGGGAACTTGACCTTGAGCGTGCCGTCGGCCACGACCTTCGACATCAGCGCGCTGTACTCGGTCGCGATGTCGTCGCCCACGAACTCCTTCATGTTCGTGAAGCCCATGACCTTGTTGTAGAAGCCGACCCACTCGTTCATGCGGCCGAGTTCGACGTTGCCGACGCAGTGGTCGATGGCCTGGAAGGTGCGCTGGGCGGGCGGCTCGACCATCGGCGCGACGGCGACGTAGCCCGGCAGGTACGGGCCCTCGTAGCCCTTGCGCTCGACGAGGGTGTGGCGGGTCTCGCCGTACGTGGCGATGGCGGCCAGGACGACGGTGCCGTGCTCGTCCTTCAGCTCGTAGGGCTCGGTCACCGAGCGGGCGCCGTGTTCGAGGGCGTAGGCGTACGCGGCGCGCGCGTCCGGGACCTCGATGGCGAGGTCGATCACCCCGTCGCCGTGCTCGGCCACGTGCTGGGCGAGGAAGTGGCCCCAGGTCGTGGCGGGCTTGATGACGGAGGTGAGGACGAACCGCGCGGAGCCGTTCTCCAGCACGTAGCTCGCGGTCTCGCGGCTGCCGTTCTCCGGTCCGGAGTAGGCGACCAGCCGCATGCCGAAGGCGGTCGAGTAGTAGTGCGCCGCCTGCTTGGCGTTGCCCACGGCGAAGACGACCGCGTCCATTCCCTTGACCGGGAAGGGGTCGGCCTGCCGGGCGGTGTCGGGAGTGTGGTGTGTGGTCTGCGTCATAGGCGCAGCCTCACTCCCGCATGGCAAGGTGCGCAATAGTTCGCTCGTTCACTGGGCAATATGACCAGTGCAGTGCCCGTTTCTGCAGGCTCTCTGTACAGGATGACCACCGAGACTCAAGAGAAGGAGCAGGCTGCTGTGGCGATCGATCATCTGGACGGGCGGATCATCGTGCTGCTTGCGCGGGAGCCGCGGATCGGGGTGCTGGAGATGTCCCGGCGGCTGGGGGTGGCCCGCGGGACGGTGCAGGCGCGGCTGGACCGGCTTCAGTCGAACGGAGTCATCCGCGGATTCGGCCCGCAGGTGGATCCGGCCGCGCTCGGCTATCCGGTCACCGCCTTCGCCACGCTGCAGATCCGGCAGGGACAAGGGGCCGACGTACGGGCCCACTTGGCGACCGTGCCGGAGGTGCTGGAGCTGCACACGACCACCGGGACCGGGGACATGATGTGCCGTCTCGTGGCGCGCTCCAACGCCGATCTCCAGCGTGTGATCGACCTGGTTGTCGGCTTCGATGGGATCGTCCGGGCCTCCACGGCGATCGTGATGGAGAACCCCGTCCCGCTGCGGATCATCCCGTTGGTGGAGCAGGCGGCGGAGGACCGGGCGAACAGCTAGCCGCTACCTGGTGGGGTGAGTCCGCGTGACCTTCTGGGAGTACCTGGGCAACCGTCACCAACAGCTGCTCGCCGACGCCTACCAACACGCCAGCGCCGTCTTCCAGTGCATGGTCGTGGCGACCCTGCTCGGGGTGCTGATCGGTGTCGCCACCTACCAGAGCGGATGGGCCGGCAACCTCGCCACCCTGTCCACCTCGACCATTCTGACCATTCCGTCGCTCGCCATGATCGGTCTGCTCATCCCGGTCGTGGGGCTGGGCGTACCGCCGACGGTGATCGCGCTGACGCTGTACGGGCTGCTGCCGATCGTGCGCAACTCGATCGTCGGCCTGCGCGGGGTCGATCCGTCGCTGGTGGACGCGGCCCGGGGCATCGGGATGTCCCGGCTCGCCCGGCTGCTCAGGGTGGAGCTGCCGCTGGCCTGGCCGCCGATCCTCACCGGGATCCGGGTCTCGACGCAGATGCTGATGGGCATCGCGGCGATCGCGGCGTACGCCTCCGGCCCCGGGCTGGGCAATGTGATCTTCCGCGGCCTCGCCTCGCTGGGCAGCGCGAACGCGCTCAACCAGGTCCTCGCCGGCACGCTCGGGATCATCGTCCTGGCGCTGCTGTTCGACGCCGCGTACGTCCTGATCGGACGGCTGACCATTCCCAGGGGGATCCGTGTCTGAGACCAGCGGCCAGGACGGTCATGCCGACGGTCATCACGGTGCCTCCATCGAGCTGGAGAGCCTGACCAAGCGGTATCCCGGCAGTCCGCAGCCGGCCGTGGACAACGTGAGCATGGAGATCAAGGCGGGCGAGGTGGTCATCTTCGTCGGCCCGTCGGGCTGCGGGAAGTCGACCACCCTCAAGATGATCAACCGGCTGATCGAACCGACCGGTGGCCGCATCCGCATCGGCGGCGAGGACGTCACCGACATCGACCCGGTGAAGCTGCGCCGCAAGGTCGGCTACGCGATCCAGTCCGCCGGGCTCTTCCCGCACATGACGGTCGCGCAGAACATCGCCCTCGTACCGAGGATGATCGGCTGGCCGAAGCCGCGGATCCGCTCGCGGGTCGAGGAGCTGCTCGACCTGGTCGGCCTCGATCCGGGCGAGTTCCACGGCCGCTATCCGCGTCAGCTCTCCGGCGGCCAGCAGCAACGGGTGGGCGTGGCAAGGGCGTTGGCCGCCGATCCCCCGGTCCTCCTGATGGACGAGCCGTTCGGCGCGGTCGACCCGATCACCCGCGACCACCTCCAGGACGAGCTGATCCGGCTCCAGCACGAGCTGCACAAGACGATCGTCTTCGTCACGCATGACTTCGACGAGGCGATCAAGCTCGGTGACCGTATCGCCGTGCTGCGCGAACGGTCGCACATCGCTCAGTTCGACACCCCGGAGGCGATCCTCACCAACCCGGCGGACGACTTCGTGTCCGGGTTCGTGGGCGCGGGCGCGGCGCTGAAGCGGCTGAACCTGACCCGCGTACGGGATGTGGAGATCACCGACTACCCGACGGCGAGCGTCGACGACCCGCTCCAGGAGATCTTCAACCGGCTGCGGGCGAGCGGGACGAACGAGGTGCTGCTGCTCGACCGGCGCGGGCGGCCGTACAAGTGGCTCAGGCGCGGCGACATGATGCGGGCCAAGGGCTCGCTGGCGCGGGCGGGCACGCTCGTGCACGACACGGTGACCCGGGACGCGACCCTGCGGGACGCGCTGGAGGCGGTGCTGACGGACAGCGCGGGCCGGGTGGCCGTGACCGGGCGGCGCGGGGAGTACACGGGCGTCGTCGACATGGAGACGCTCATGAACTCCGTGCACGAGTTGCTGGAGGCCGATCGGCTGGAGGCGCTGGAGGCACAGCACGAGCTGGAGACGGCCCGGGCCGACCGGACGCATGCCGAGCAGGAGGGCGACGGAGGGGAGAAGAAGGCGTGAGCGCTCCCGAGGCCCCCGACCTGAAGGCGACGGAGGGGGAGACGGGCGAGGAGACGGGCGTGGAGTCGGAGTCGGGCGTGGAGTCCGGCGCGGAGACCGCGCAAGCGGCCCCCGCCCCGCCGAGGGCGCCCGCGCGGAGGGTGAGCTGGCAGAAGCTGACCTTCGTGCCGGCCTTCCTCGTCGCCATGCTGCTCGCGACCTGGCTGTGGTTCCAGCAGGCCGACCTCGACCCGGTTTCCGAGAACGCGCTGTCGAACGGCCAGGTCTCGCAGGCCCTGTGGGAGCACGTCCAACTCACGGTGATCTCCACGTTCTTCGTGCTGATCATCGCGATCCCGCTGGGCATCCTGCTGACGCGGCGGGCGTTCCGCAAAGCGACCCCGGTGGCCATGGCGATCGCCAACATGGGCCAGGCGACCCCCGCGATCGGCCTCCTCGCCCTGCTGGTGATCTGGCTGGGCATCGGCCGCCGGGCCGCCCTGATCGGCATGATCGCCTACGCCGTCCTGCCCGTGCTGTCCAACACGATCGCCGGCCTCAAGGCGAACGACCCGACCCTGCTGGAGGCGGCACGCGGCATCGGCATGTCCCCCACGGGCGTGCTGACCCGGGTGGAACTACCGCTGGCGGTCCCCCTGATCCTGGCTGGCGTACGCACGGCCCTGGTCCTCAACGTCGGCACGGCGACCCTGGCGGTCTTCGGCGGAGGCGGCGGCCTGGGCGTCCTGATCACAGCCGGCATCACCAACCAGCGCATGCCGGTACTGGTCCTGGGCTCAATCCTCACGGTCGCCCTCGCCCTGTTGGTGGACTGGCTGGCATCACTGGCGGAAGTACTCCTGCGGCCCAGGGGGTTGGAGACGTGAAGCGGCGGGTGGGCGGTGTGGGGCGGCGGGCGGCGCTGCGGGGGACGGGGCAACCGGCGGCTCCGGGGGCAGCGGGGTGGGGCGCAGCCGTGTCGGTGGCGGGGCGACGGGCGGCGCTGCCGGTGGTGGGGCGGCGGATGCCCCTGCGGGCAGGGCGGTGGCATGCGGCCATGCCGGCGACGGCGCGACGGGCGGCTCTCCGGGTTGCGGGGCGGCGGATGACCCAACAGGCAGCGCAGTGGCATGCGGCCATGCCGGCGACGGGGCGACGAGCGGCTCTCCGGGTTGCGGGGCGGCGGATGACCCAACAGGCAGCCCAGTGGCATGCGGCCATGCCGGCGACGGGGCGACGAGCGGCGCTGCCGGTGGTGGGGCGGCGGATGACCCAACAGGCAGCCCAGTGGCATGCGGCCATGCCGGCGACGGGGCGACGAGCGGCTCTCCGGGTTGCGGGGCGGCGGATGACCCAACAGGCAGCCCAGTGGCATGCGGCCATGCCGGCGACGGGGCGACGAGCGGCTCTCCGGGTTGCGGGGCGGCGGATGACCCCGCAGGCAGCGCAGTGGCATGCGGCCATGCGCACAGCGAGGCGGCGGATGGGGCTGCTGCCGTCAGCGGGGCTGCGCATCACCCTGCGGGCAGCGAAGCCGCATACGGCTCCGCGGGCAGCCAAGTGGTGGGCGACCCTGCGGGCAGCGAGGCCGCGTATGGCCGCCCTGTCGGCCGCGCAACGACGTACGAACGTGCCGACGGCGAAGCCGCAAGCCGCCCTGCCGGCGACGACTTGGCGCACGACCCCGCAGGCACCGCGGCCGCAGACGGCCCTGCCAGACACACAACGACGTACAAACCTGCCGCCGGCGAAGCCGCATACCGCTCCACCGGCGGCGACTTGGCGCACCACCCCGCCGTCAGCCCAGCGGTACACCACCCGGCCGTCGGCGGCGAAGCCGCATACGACCCCGCGGACAGCGAGTCGGCACGCGGCCCCGCAGGCGCCGAGGCCACACACGGCCCCGCCGGCAGCACAACGGCGTACCACCCCGCCCGCAGCGAAGCCGCACACGGCTCACCCGGCAGCGAGCCGGCGCACAGCCCTCTCGGCAGTGAGGCGGCGCACGGCCCTGCTCGTGGCCGGGGTGCTGGTGGTCGCGCCGGGCTGTGGTCTGACCAGTGGCTCACCCATGGTCGACGACGTGCGGCCCGGCACCATCGGGCAGGGGGAGCCGCTGAAGGGGGCCGAGCTGACGGTGACGTCGAAGTCGTTCACCGAGCAGCTCATCCTCGGCGCGATCATGGGCATCGCCTTCGAGGCGGCCGGCGCGCAGGTGCTCGACCGCACCGGCATCCAGGGCTCGATCGGCAGCCGCGAGGCGGTGCGCAAGGGCGACGCGGACGCCGGGTACGAGTACACGGGCACGGCCTGGATCACGTACCTGGGCCGCAGCGAGCCCATCACCGACCCGCACGAGCAGTGGGAGGCGGTGCGCGAAGCCGACGCGAAGAACGGGGTGACCTGGCTGGCGCCGTCCGCACTGGACAACACCTACGCCCTGGCGATGAACCGGGAGAACCACAGGAAGTACCGCACGAACGACCTCTCCCAGGTCGCCGCGCTGTCCAAGTCCGACCCCACCGCGGTGACGCTCTGCGTGGAGGTCGAGTTCGCCAACCGGGCCGACGGGCTGCCGGGCATGCAGAAGGCGTACGGGATGGACGTGCCGACGAAGAACATCACCCAGATGGACACCGGGATCATCTACACCCAGGCCGCGAAGGGGAGTTGCGCCTACGGCGAGGTCTTCACGACGGACGGCCGCATCAAGTCCATGAACCTCGTGGTCATGGACGACGACAAGCACTTCTTCCCCAACTACAACGTCGCCCCGATGATCAACACCAAGACCCTGAAGAAGTGGCCGGCCATCCCCGAGGTGCTCGACCCGATCACCAGGAAGCTGAACAACACGGTGGCGCAGGACCTGAACGCGAAAGTGGATGTGGACGGCGAGGATCCGCATCAGGTGGCGCTGGACTGGATGAAGGCGGAGGGGTTCGTGAAGTAGGGCCACGTGGAGCAGAGACACCCAAACACGGCCACCGAAGCACGGCCACCGAAGTACCGCCACTTGCAAAGAAGTTGATGCAAAGGAGTGCTTGCAAAGGGTTCTTTGCAACGCTACCTTTGCATGCATGACGGAGCCCGACCGGCCCAAGGTCCACGACCTCGACGCCCGTTCCCTGCGCGGACTCGCCCACCCCCTGCGCATGCGGCTGCTCGACGCCCTGCGCTTCGGCGGGCCGGCCACCGCCTCCCAGCTCGCCGGGAAACTGGGCGAGTCCAGCGGAGCCACCAGCTATCACCTGCGCCAGCTCGCGGCCCACGGCTTCGTCGAGGACGACGCCGAGCGGGGCAAGGGGCGGGAGCGTTGGTGGAAGGCGGCCGTGCAGGGACTGCGGTTCGACGACGCCCTCCTGCACGACCCCAACCCCGAGGTGCGCGGGGCCGCCGGCCTGTATCTGCACGAGGTCGCCACCACGCAGAACCGCGAGCTGTCCACCTACCTCGGCACCCTCGCGCAGTGGTCGGAGGCGTGGAACGGAAGCACGGACATGAGCAGCATGACGCTCCGCCTGACCCCGCGGCTCGCGAGCGAACTGACCCGCAAGATGCACGAGTTGGTCGACAGCTACCGCGATCTGCCCGACGTCGAGGACGCCCCCGACGCGACCACCGTCCGCGTGCAGACCCGCGCCTTCCCCCTCAGCACGGACTGAAAGGCAGCCGCCCCGATGCAGCACCCCGAGACCAGCCTCGCCCTGCACCACGTCCGCGCCGCCGACCTCCGCGCCCAGGCCGACGCCCACCGCCTGGCCGCCCGGGCCAGAAAGCCGTACGACATCCGGACCCGCCTCGGCTGGACCCTCGTCGAAGTCGGCCTGCGCCTCGCCACGCCGGCGGTGCGGCGGCCGGCGCTCGTCTCCTAGCAGCTCGGAATCGAGCCCTTCCCCGACTCCAGCGCCTCCAGCGCGCTCACCGCGCCCTTGAGCGTGGTCACCGGGATCAGCCGCAGCCCCTTCGGCAGTTCCGCCTCCGCGTCGGAGCACTCCGCCTCGGGGACCAGGAAGACCGTCGCCCCGTCCCGCTTGGCCGCCTGCGTCTTCAGGGACACGCCACCGACCGCGCCGACCTTCCCGGCGGCGTCGATCGTGCCCGTACCGGCGATGGTGCGTCCGCCGGTGAGGTCGCCGCCGTCGCCGTCGCCGTTCAGCTTGTCGACGATTCCCAGGGAGAACAGCAGGCCGGCGCTGGGGCCGCCCACGTCGGCGAGCTTCAGGGTGACCTTGATGTCCTTGTCGGTGAGGTCCAGGTAGTTCAGCGCGGCCTCGGTCGCGGCGTCCTGGGACTCCTTCATCTGCTCGGTGTTGTACTTCTCGATCTCCTGGGTGCTGCGGCCGCTCGGATAGACCGAATCGCGCGGCATGACCGCCTTGTCCGTACGGAACCAGGCGTCGACCACGTCGCCGAGCGTCACGTCCGTGTCGGGGGACGTGGCCTCGATGGTCGTCATCCTCAGCTGCCCACTTGTGTCCCGGGTCGGCGCACCGGAGATGGTGATCACCGGGTCGCCCTTGTTCTCACCGAGCACATCGGCCGTCAGCCCGGGCTGCGTCAGCGAGAACGGCAGCGGCGCGAAAGCCGCCGTGGCGAGCAGAGCCACGACCGGCAGGGCGCAGACGGCGACGGCCCGGGGGCGCGTGAGACGAGAGAACACGGGATCAATCTAACGTGACGGCGAGTTCCGGCCAGGCGCAGGTCGGAGCTGCCAAGGTTGCCCCATTCAGGTCACGTACGGGTCTCGTCAGAGGGCCGTGTACAGATCTCTGCGCCCCATGGCGAAGCGCCGCAGCGCCTCCGGCAGCGGCTCCACCCCGATGCCCGGCGACCGCGGCACCGGCAGATGCCCGTCGACCAGCACGAACGGCTCCGTGATGTCCTCGGCGAAGTAGCGGCTGGACGCCGACGTGTCCCCGGGGAGCGTGCAGCCAGGCAGGGCGGCGAGCGCCAGGTTCGGCGCACGGCCGATACCGGTCTCCAGCATGCCGCCGCACCACACCGGCACCCCGTGCGCGTGCGCGACGTCGTGCACCCGCCGGGCCTCCAGGTATCCGCCGACCCGCGCGGGCTTCACGTTCACCACCCGGCAGGCGTCCATCGCGATCGCGGACGCGGTGTCCCGGGCGTTGTGCAGGGACTCGTCGAGGCAGACGGGCGTCGCGAGGCGCTGCTGGAGGCGGGCGTGGGCGTACAGGTTGTTCTCCGCGAGCGGCTCCTCGATCAGCAGCAGCCCGAACGCGTCCAGCCGCCGCAGATGCTCGGCGTCCGCGAGCGTGTACGCCGTGTTCGCGTCGACCTGGAGCGGCAGGTCCGCCCCGAAGCGCTCGCGCACGGCCCGTACCGGCTCCAGATCCCACCCTGGCTCGATCTTCAGCTTGATCCGCACATACCCCTCGGCGAGATACCCCTCGACGGCGTCCAGCAGCTCACCGACGCTCTCCTTGATCCCGACCGACACCCCGGCCGGCACCCGCTCCCGCACCGACCCGAGATACGTGGCCAGCGGCATCCCGTACGACCGCAACTCCGCGTCGAGGACGGCCGTCTCCAGCGCCGCCTTCGCCAGCTCGTGCCCCTTGATCCCGTCCAGCACCGGGGCGAGGTGGGCCGTGCCGAGCACGGGGAGGGCGGCGACGCGCGGCAGCAGGAAGTCGCGCAGCACGATCTCCGCGCCGGCCACGAACTCCGAGCAGTACAGCGGCTCGGGGTCGCCCGCGAACTCCGACCAGCCCTCGGCCGCGTCCGTGACGACGTGCAGCAGGAAGGTGTCCTTCGTCGTCATCGTGCCGAAGGAGGTACGGAACGGGCTGACGAGGGGGATCGCGACGTGGACGATCTCGACGCGTTCGAGTTTCACGCGGAAGCCTCCCGGCGGGTGAGTGTGTACCAGCCGTCCCGCGACATCCCCGTCGCCGTGAACCCGTCCGCGAAGGCCTTGGTGAACACCTCCCGCACGGCCCGCCGCCAGCGCAGCGCGAGCGCGGGATCGGCGGCCCGCAACGCGACGATGTCGTCCGGAACGCGACACCATATGTACCGGTCGTCGAGGTCACGGCGGGCGAGCGCATCGCCGTCGGGGGCGGTGTGGGTGGCGGGGGCCGCACGGCGGTCGCCCACCTGGCCCGCTCGCCCGCCCGCCCGGCCCGTTCGTTCGCCCGCCGAATCCGTCTGTCCGTACGACGGTGACGGCGCCGTGAGGTCCCAGGTCACCGCCAGCCGGTCGCTCTCGTCGCCGTCGTTCACGCCGTCGGTCATGGGGCCGTAGAAGTCGACGAGGTAGTCGGTCCCCTCGGCGCCCAGCTTGACCAGGTTGAAGCGGGCGTTACGGCCGACCAGCGGATCGAAGGTCCAGCGCATGGTCCGGGCGCCGTGCTCCAGGGCCCACGCCCGCTGGGCCTGCTTGACCTGGAACCCGAGCCCCCGGTCGGCGGCGGTGAGCAGGGAGTACGTCCCTCTCGACGCGGGCGGCCCGAACACCGCGACGGACGCCCCGGCCAGCCTCTCCCCGTCGTACGCCGCATGCACCGCCCCGCCCGCGTGGGCGAGGCTGTTCAGTGTCTCGGGCAGTAACGGCGGAGCGCTCCGGGGCGACTCCCATACGTCGCAGAAGAAGTCGGCGACGGCGGCGAACCCGGCGACGTCGTGGACGGTGCGGATGCTGAGTGAGGTCATGAGTCGAGTGTCGGAGCCGACGACGGCCCCGTACAGGGCGCGTGCCCGACGGACGGCCGCACCCTGTACACCTCTGCGCGGACCTCAGCGCAACGCTTCGGCGACCTCCCGGGCCGCGTCGACCACCCGAGGCCCCACCCGTTCCGGCACCGCGTCCGCCAGCATCACCACACCCACGCTGCCTTCGACGCCCGTCACCCCCAGCAGCGGCGCGGCCGCACCGCTCGCGCCCGCCTCCAGCTCACCGTGGGTCAGGGTGTACCCGGGCTCCTCCGCCGGCTGCCGCCGGGCGGCGAGTATCGCCCGCCCCGCGGCCCCGCGGTCCAGCGGGTGCCGGAAGCCGGCCCGGTAGGCCACGTGATAGTCCGTCCAGGTCGGCTCGACGACGGCGACGGCCAGCGCCTCCGCTCCGTCCACCAGCGTCAGATGTGCCGTCGCCCCGATGTCCTCGGCCAGCGAACGCAGCGCCGGCAACGCGGCCTCGCGGACCAGCGGATGCACCTGCCGCCCCAGTCGCAGCACCCCGAGCCCCACCCGGGCGCGGCCGCCCAGGTCGCGCCGTACGAGGGCGTGCTGTTCCAGCGTGGCAAGCAGCCGGTACACGACGGTCCGGTTCACGCCCAGTTTGTTGGAAAGCTCGGTGACGGTCAGCCCGTGGTCCGTATCGGCCAGCAGCTTGAGGACACGCAGTCCTCGGTCGAGCGTCTGAGAGGTCTCCGCGGTCACGACGCCCACTCCTTAGGGGTGAGGTCGGCGGCCCCCTCACGGCGGATGCGTCACAGAGTCCCGTCCGTGACGCGCTTTCAGAGGCCGCCGATCGGCCCGCGGCCCGGCCTGTACCGAACCGCGTCGCTTCACGGCTGCGCTCCGCGGCGGCGCTGCCACGGGGCGTGTGCGTAGCGGGACATTAGCGAAGCCGGTTCGCTGAGCGGAAGGCTCCGTCCAGAATCCGGGCAGCGAGGGGTACGGACCGCTCCCGTTCGTCCTGATACGTACGGCGCGCGCCCCCGGCACTGCGCCGGGCATCACCTCATCCGGGTGGCCCACTCCTGCACCTTGGCGATGCGCTGCCGCAACTGCCCCGCCGTCGCCTCCGCGCTCGGCGGCCCCCCGCACACCCTCCGCAGCTCGGTGTGGATGACCCCGTGCGGCTTACCGCTCTGGTGGACGTACGCGCTGACCATGGTGTTCAGCTGCTTGCGCAGCTCCATCATCTCCTTGTGGGAGACGACGGGGCGCCGCTCGGCCGGCAGCTCCAGCAGGTCGGCCTCGGAGTCCGGCTTCTTGCGGCTGTGCGCTATCTGCCGTGCCTGCCGCTTCTGCAGCAGCATCTGCACCTGGTCGGGTTCGAGGAGTCCCGGAATGCCGAGATAGTCCTGCTCCTCCTCGCTCCCCGGGTGGGCCTGCATGCCGAACTCGGCGCCGTCGTAGAGCACGCGGTCGAAGACGGCCTCGGACTCCAGCGCCTCGAAGGAGAACTGCTCCTGCTCGCCGGTGTCCTCGTCCTGCTCCTTGTTCGCCTCCTCCATCTCCTTCTCGGACTCGGCGTACGGGTCCTCCTCGCCCTCCTTCTTCGGCTTGTCGAGGGCGTGGTCGCGCTCGACCTCCATCTCGTTGGCGAAGGTGAGGAGATCGGGGACGGTCGGCAGGAAGACGGACGCGGTCTCGCCGCGCCGCCGGGACCGTACGAAACGGCCGACGGCCTGTGCGAAGAAGAGGGGGGTGGAGATGGTGGTGGCGTACACCCCTACCGCCAGCCGCGGAACGTCGACGCCTTCCGACACCATGCGGACCGCGACCATCCAGCGGTCGTTGCTGCCGCTGAAGTCGTCGATCCGCTTGGACGCGCCCGTGTCGTCGGAGAGCACGAGGGTCGCCCTGGACCCCGTGATCTCGCGGATCAGCTTGGCGTAGGCGCGGGCGGAGTCCTGGTCGGAGGCGATGACCAGGGCGCCCGCGTCCGGAATGGCCTTCCTGACCTCGGTGAGCCGCTGGTCGGCGGCGCGCAGCACGCTCGGCATCCACTCGCCGCGCGGATCCAGCGCCGTACGCCACGCCTGGCTGATCGCGTCCTTGGTCATCGGCTCGCCGAGACGGGCGGCGATCTCGTCCCCGGCCTTGGTCCGCCAGCGCATGTTGCCGCTGTAGGAAAGGAAGATGACGGGCCGCACGACATGGTCGGCCAGCGCGTTGCCGTAGCCGTAGGTGTAGTCGGCGGCGGACCGCCGGATCCCGTCGTTCCCCTCCTCGTACGTGACGAAGGGGATGGGGTTGGTGTCGGACCGGAACGGCGTACCGGTGAGCGCGAGCCGTCGGGTGGCCGGCTCGAACGCCTCCAGGCAGGCCTCGCCCCAGGACTTGGAGTCACCGGCGTGGTGGATCTCGTCGAGGATGACGAGGGTCTTGCGCTGCTCGACCCGGTTGCGGTGCAGCATCGGCCGGACACCGACACCGGCGTACGTCACGGCGACGCCCTGGTAGTCCTTGCCGAGCGGACCCGCGCTGTACTCGGGGTCCAGCTTGATGCCTATCCGCGCGGCCGCCTCCGCCCACTGCTTCTTCAGGTGCTCGGTCGGCGCGACCACGGTGACCTGCTGCACGACATGGTGGTGCAGCAGCCAGGAGGCGAGGGTGAGCGCGAAGGTCGTCTTCCCGGCGCCGGGCGTGGCGACCGCGAGGAAGTCACGCGGCTGCTCCTGGATGTACTTCTCCATCGCCCCCTGCTGCCAGGCACGCAGCTTGCTGGCGGTGCCCCAGGGGGCGCGGCCGGGGAAGGCGGGGGAAAGGTGGTGGGAGGAGGAGGCGGCGGTGGTAGTCACGGTCTCCGGAGTGGGTAGGGCGGCTCGGCTGGGTATGACAACCGGGCCACCCTACCGGCGGCCCGGTGGTGTCGATGCTCGGACGAGGCCGCGTCACGCACGGGTGGGACCGACGTCACAACTGCCGCAGCCGCCCCGCGATCACGGAGATGTCGCTCTCGTCCCCGGAGGCGACATCGATGACCAGGTCGTACGCGGTGTCCTGGTCGCAGCCGGCGAGATCGACGCCGTTGACGCCGAGGAAGGTGGCGGCGGCCAGCCAGGCCGTGCGCTTGTTCCCGTCGACGAGCGGGTGGTTCGTCGCGATGGCATGCAGCAGCGCGGCCGCCTGCTCGTACAGGTCCTCGTAGGCCGCCGTCCCGAACATGCGGGCGCGTGGGCGGTGCACGGCGGAGACGAACAGCCCGGTCTCCCGCACCTCGGGGGCATGCCCGCCGAAGGCGATCCGGGCGATCGTCGTGACCTCCGCGACCGCGAGGTACCTGGTCATTCGCCGAGCCTGCGCAGCAGATCGGCATGCGCGGCGGCGAGCAACTCCGCCGTGACCGCCACCGGTGACGACTCCCGCACCAGTTGATGCAGTACGGCGTCCAGCGCGATGTCCTCGGGGAGACGGCCGGTGGCGTCCGCGAGGTCGTCGAGCTCGCGTCGCACGTCCGGCGGGAGTGGGATGGTGAGGTCGCTCATGCCTGTGACGATAAGAGCGAGCCGGGGAACCGGCGAACGGTTTTGACATCGCTCCGCCCCGAACACCTCACGCGCCGCAGGCCCTCACCGCTCCCGCAACCGCGTGGTCACCCAAGCCCCCACCAACGCCACCCCCGCCATCGGCAGGAACACCACCGCGAACGCCGCCGGATGCGAACCGGACGCCTCCGTCGCCGCATGGCTCACCGCGCCGCCACCCAGGGCCGCGAACGCGGCGCCGCCGACGGCCAGCAGGACGACGTTGGAGAGGGCGTCGGAGATCTGGAGGGCGGCGGAGTTGGTGCCGGCCTCCTCGGGGGCGGAGAGGTGGAGCAGGAGCACGCCGGCGGAGGAGATCACCAGCCCCATCCCGAAGCAGCCGAACGCCCATGCCACGGCGACGGTCCAGGCGGGCACGGAGTCGATCAGCACGCTCGGCGCGGCGGCGATGGAGGCCGCGACCAGCACCATCCCCACGGTCATCAGCCGTTCCCGGTACGGCTCCACCCGCGGCAGCGACTGCACCCACGACCCCAGCGCCCACGTCACGCCGCCCGCCGCGAGCGAGAACCCGGCGAGCGTCGGCGACAACCCCCGCTGGGTGACCAGCATCAGCGGCACGAAGGACTCGGCGGCGATGAAGGACCCCGCGGCGACGCCGCGCAACAGCACCACGGACGGCAACCCGCGGGCCGCCCGGTACGTGCCGCGCGGGAGCAGTCCGAGCACGGCCGGTACGAGGAGCGCGGCGCCGACGACGCCGGGGACGAGCGAGAGCCACCGCAGGTCCTGGGCGGCGTACTGCAGCAGACCCGCGCCGAGGGAGATGCCGAGGGCGAGCCGGATGCGCCGCCGGTCGAAGGAGGCGGGGCGGCCGGAGCCGTCGACCGGTCCGCCCGCCCGGCGCCGTATCTGCGGCAGAGCGAGCGCGAGCGGAAAGACGACAAGCACCGGAATCCCGACGAACACCCAGCGCCACCCCAGATGTTCGGTCACCGCCCCGGAGGCCAGCGGCCCCACGATCGACGGCACGACCCAGCTCGCCGAGAACGCCGCCATGATCGCCGGCCGCAGCCGCTCGGGGTAGGCCCGTCCGACGACGACGTACAGGGCGACGATGACGAGTCCCCCGCCGAGCCCCTGCACGGCCCGCCCGAGAATGAACAGCCACATGACCCCGGCGGTCCCGGACAGCAGCAACCCGGCGCCGAAGAACGCGATCCCCGTGGTCAGCGCCCCCAACGGCCCCCGCCGGTCCGACCACTGCCCCGCGAGCACCATCCCGAACAGGCTGGTGGTGAAGTACCCCGAGAACGCGAAGGCGTACAACGACACCCCGTCCAGCTCCCGCGCGGCAACCGGCATGGCCGTCCCGACGGCGGTCGCCTCGAAGGCGATGAGCAGCACGACCGAGACGATCCCGATGCTGAGGGCCCGATAGGACCGGCTCAGCACGGTCTCCTCGGACTCGGGGACCGGGGGGACGCCGGAACTCTTCGCGACACCGGTGTCACGCGGCTCAAGGACACTCATGCCCGCCAGCGTAAGGGCCACAACCCACTTTGACCCCTGTCGGGAGACGGCTCCGACCTGGGACCTTGGTCGTACGACCGGAGTTTCATGAACGCGGTATGGCAGTCCCGTTGCAGGGCCCGCGATTCCCTTGAGCCGCCCCCGGCCCCGCCCGTACGGTCGAACCACTGACCAAGGCGAACACCCGAAAGTCAGCGATGGCCGTGTGCCCGAGTGGTTCAGGGACTCGCCTGCAAAGCGAGTTACGTGGGTTCGATTCCCGCCACGGCCTCCAGAACAGCGCTACGGCCGACCACTGGCGGGTGGTCGGCCGGGTGCCCGAAGGTCTCCCCCTTCTCCCCCTCTTCTCCTCAAACGCCAGCACAACCCTCAGCCCCCTCCAGATGTCCAGAACATGACTGGACGGCAAAGCTCCGGTCGCCGTGCTTCCTGTTTGGACGAGGAGACCCACAGTGCGTCAGCACCTGCGCCCGCACCTCCGTACCTCGGCCGCCTTCGTGGCCGCTGCCGCGATCGCCGCGGCCGTTCCCGTGGCCGTCGCGCCCGCGGCGCAGGCCGAGGAGGGGGAGCCCTCTCTGGTGATCTCGAATCTGCCGCGTACGTCGCCCAAGCCCGGTGAGGTGTACGACGAGTCCGTCGTCGTCACCAACAAGGGCACCGCGGCCGCGAACGGCATCACCTTCCGGATCCGGCTGACCCGAGGGCTCGACTTCCCCGAGAACGTGGAGGGCTGCACCTACTCGACCATCGAGGACCAGGTCAGGCAGGCGCTCTGCGAGCTCGACACCGTCATCGAACCCGGCGCCTCGATCGAGACGCCCGTCCGGTTCAAGGCGCTGCCGAACGCGCTGATGGAGGCCGTCCAGTACGGCACCGGCCCCACCGGCGAGGCCCCGGGCGAGGGATTCGACAACAGTCACCTGCGGCTGACCCTGACCGCCGACAGCTCGGCCGACCTCGCCGCCGTCGGTGACGACACCGAGGCACTCGCGGGCGACAAGCAGTCCGTCACGGTGAAGCTCCGCAACGACGGCCCCGGCTGGATCCAGAACCAGGAGAGCGACGACCTGACCGCGCTCATGGTGCAGATCCCCAAGGGCACGGTCGCCGCCGAGGTACCCAAGGAGTGCTCGCCGTTCGGGATCGACGGGCCGTCCGCGCCCGGTGGGACGCCGCGCAAGGCCAAGTACGTCTGCCGGCCCGCCGACGCCACCCTCGATGTCGACGAGATCGCCTCCTTCACCTTCATGCTGGAGATCAAGGACGACGCCAAGACCACCACCGGCGAGGTGAAGGCGACCTCCATCTACGACATCCACCCGAAGTTCGACAAGAACCCCGCCAACGACAAGGCCCAGATCCGCATCGAGATCCCCACCGACTACGAGCCCGGCCCCTCCACCTCCGGCGGCTCCGGCACCGGCGGCGGTTCCACGGACGGCGGCTCCTCCACCGGCGGGAACGGCAACGACCCCGACGGCCAGTCCACCGGCGGCTCGGGCAGCACCGGCGGCTCGGGCAGCACCGGCTCCACCTCCACGGGCACCACGACCGGCGGCACCGGCTCCGTCGACGGCAACCTCGCCAGCACCGGCGCCGACGGCACCCCGCTCCTCGCCGGCGCCGCAGCCGCCACGGCGGCCCTCGGCGGTGTCCTGGTCATGGCCGTACGCCGCCGCCGCGCGACCGCCAAGTCCTCCTGACCACTGCTGTCCCTGAGGCCGGCGGCCAGAAGGAGCCGGCCGGTCTCAGGGGTACGGCGTCGTCCGTGCCACGTGCGCCTGGAGGAGACGCGCCGACTCGGTGAAGCCCTGGCGGATGTACGCCGGCACCGCCCGGGGTGAGGAGTGGACGGTGACCCGCTCCAACCCGAGCTCCCTCGCCCGGTCCAGAGTCTCGGTGATCAGCCGGCCGCCCAGCCCCGCGTCGCGCGCCTCGGGGACGACGTACACGCACTGCAGGTCACCGGACGCCCGGTGCAGCGCGTGCGGTGTCGGGACGCGGTGGACGACCGCCAGCCACGCCATGCCGAGGATCTCCGTGTTCCCTGTGCTCTCCCCGTCGCGGGCCAGGACCATGCAGCGGTGCGAGGCGGTGTTCTGTCCCGCCCAGGCGACGAAGTGGCGTACGAAGTCCTCGCGATCGACGTCCGGGGATGCCGGTGCGGCGCCGTCGTTCTCCAGGATCCACTGCCAGCGGAGTCCGGCGACGGCCGCCAACTCGCCGGGCTCGGCCGGGCGGACGGTGATGTCGTCCCTACGGTCGCCGCCCCCCGACCCCCATCCGGCATTCCCGGGTCGGCTCACCGCACGCCGCCGACCGACTCCAGCACCCCACTCGCCACGTCCCGGAACGCCTCCGTCCAGTAGTGCCGGCCGTCCCTGCCCGCCGCGGCGACGCCGGTCGGGTCGACCGTGGACAGGACCTGGAGCATCGTCATGGCCAGTTGGTCGTAGGTGTCGGTCGTCAGCTCGTGGCCGGACTCCTCGTCGATCGCCTGCTCGCGGTGGAGCAGCCAGAGCGTGAAGGCGAGCGTCGAGACGTCGGTGTTCAGGGGGAACAGCCTCGCCTCGGGTTCGCTCCAGTTAAGGACCGCGCCCGTCGCGCCGTCGACCACCAGGCTGTTGTCCTCGACGAGGAGGCCGAGGCGTATCAAGTGGTCGGCCCGATAGGGAAGTTCGGCCGAGGGGTCGACGTCGGCGTAGTACTCGGCCAGCGTCGGCAGCGGGACGTCCGTGTCGAGGTCGAGGGAGAACAGGTAGCCGTCCTCCGGCAGCCCGACCTCGCGCAGGAAGCGGCGGGTCGGCTCGTGCGTGAGCGTGGAGGGGAAGTCGACCTCCTCGAAGCGCACCATCCTGCGCGCGCCGAACTCCTGGTCCAGGAGGCGCCGCGGCAGGTCCAGGGCGAGCCCCGACTCTCCGGCCCGGCCCGCCACGAGCGCGAGCGGGCGGATCAGGGCCGCCATCTTCCAGAACGGCGCCGGCTCGCCGTCCGCGCCGTCCTCGAACACCGCCAGCAGGTGCCGGGAGGCCTCCGCGACCGCCTTCGGGCCGTACCGGCCGACGTAGGAGGCGAACTGGCCGCGCAGGCCCGCCAGTTCGTCCGTGGCCTCCGCGAAGCGGACCAGCGTGCGCAGGCACGGGGCCAGGGGACGGCGGTCCATCAGGTCGGGGCGGTCGTACAGGAAGTGCGTCGTCGAGATCTCGCCCGTCGCGCCGTCCAGCAGGACCGACTCCGTCTCCAGGGCGCCGGGGCCCAGGAGTCCGCCTATCACCAGCTGGTCCCGCAGCTCCGCTGCCAGCCGGTCGACGGGGCCGCACGTCGAGTCCGCCACCGTCCGCAGGCCCTCGCGGGACAACTCGGCGAAGCTCAACACGCCGCTGTCGCGGGGCAGTCCGACGCCCGTCAGCCATCGCCGCGACGACGCGTGCGTGACGTACGGATCCAGCTCGGTGTCGGTCAGGATGATCGCCGTATCACCGGCGTGCGTCGTGATCGTCGTGCTCATGGCTCCCCCGCATGCGCTTGCTCACCGCCCCGGGCAGGACACGGCCGACCGTCCGGTCCGCCGGACCCGGCTGCCGTCCCCACTGCCCAGAACACTACGCGCCACCACTGACAACGCCCCCGGATCGGCACGAGCACCGACGACGCACCGAATCAGCACGACCACTGACAGCGCTTCACATCAGTAAGACGCTCAACCCACCCTCGCGCGTTCCCGCCCGGCCAGAATCGTCTCCACCGTCTCCCCCACGGTCAGCTCGGAGGAGTCCACCCACAGCCCGATACGCGGCGTCCGTGCCCGCAGCTCGCCATCCAGCCGCTAGACCGTCCAGGCCCGGTAGCCCGTCTTCGCCCGCCCAGCACCACGTCCTGCACGACCGCCGTGAACCCGGCCTCCGCGCACGCGACCGCCGCGGCCGCCGACAGCCGGTACTGCAGCCGGAGTTGGGCCTCGCACTCGCCGCCATCGTCGCCGTCGCCGTCGTCGCCCGAGGCTCCGGGTTCGTACTCCACCCGTCCCGAGACGATCATCCGCCGGAACACGTCGCCCCGCACATGCGCCGCCCTCGGCAGCCTCTCGGCCGGCGCCTGCGCGACCGTCCACTCCGGCCGCCTCCCCCGCTGCAGCGGGGGCAGGCTCACTGCCCGGTCACCACCGCCGCCTGCGGCCGGATCGGCAGGCGGTTCACCGGGCGGCCCGTCGCGGCGCGTACGGCCGACGCGATGGCCGCCGGCGAGGTCACCACCGGCACCGCGCTCACCGCCTTCGCGCCGAACGGCGCGACCACGTCCCGCTCCTCGACCAGCTTCACGATCTGGATGTCGGGGGCGTCCAGGGCCGTCGGCAGCGAATAGCCGGTCAGATCGGGGTGGCGGATCAGGCCGCGTGCCGAGCGCAGGTTCTCCGTGAGCGCTATGCCCACGCCCTGCGTCACGCCCGCCTCGATGCGCGCCTCCAGCTGGGCCGGGTTCAGCACCCGGCCGACGTCCTGGGCGAGCGCCAGCTCGACCACGCGTACCGAGCCCAGCTCGATGTCGACGTCCACCACCGCGCGGATCGCGCAGAAGGACATGCCCACGAAGGCGTCGCCCTGACCGGTGTCGTTCAGCGGCTCGGTCGGGTGCGGGCGGCACTGGGCCGTCGCCCACAGTTCCTTGCCGTCCAGCGCCTCGGTGACGGTGGTCGACAGGACGCCGTCGTACGAGGTGATCTTGCCGTCGGTGATCTGGAGCAGCTCGGTGGACATGCCGAACTTGTGCGCCAGGGGCTGCAGCAGCTGCGTACGGACCATCTTCGCGGCCCGTTCCACCGCGCCGCCCGACACCCAGGTGTGGCGGCCGCGGCAGCCCGCGCCCGCCGGAGGCTGGTCGGTGTCGACGGGCGCCACGTGCACCTCGTCGATGCCGAGGGTCTCCTGGACGATCTGCCGGGCCAGCGTGGTGAAGCCCTGGCCGGTCTCCACGGCCGCGCACAGCACCGTCGCCACGCCGTCGTGGACCTTCACCGTCGCCGTGGAGACCTCGTCCGCGCCCTCGGCGCCGAGCATGTGCACCATGCCGATGCCGTAGCCGACGCCGCGCCGCACGGCACCCGGTTCGCCCGCGCCCTCGGGGCCGCCGGGCAGCAGCCACTCGTCCTCGGGCGTGTCCTTGGGGAGGGCGGGGAGCGGGTAGTCCCGTACGGCCTGCAGCAGTTCCGCCACGGGGGCCGGGCAGGTCACCGTCTGGCCCGTCGGGAGTACGTCGCCGGTGGCCAGGGCGTTGCGCAGGCGCAGCTCCGCCGGGTCCACGCCGAGCTTCTTGGCCAGCTTGTCCATCTGCGCCTCGTACGCGGCGCACACCTGCATGGCGCCCTCACCGCGCACGTGCCCGGAGGGCGGGTTGTTGGTGCGTACGGCCCAGCCCTCGATGAAGGCGTTCGGGACGACGTACGGACCGCAGGCGAAGGCGACCGCGGCGGCCAGGGCGTCGGAGGACGTGTCGGCGTAGGCGCCCGCGTCCAGCAGGATCTGCGCCTCGACCTTGACCAGCTTGCCCTCGGCGTCCGCGTGGTGGCGGTACCGGAGCAGGGTGGGGTGCCGGTGCGTGTGGCCGAGGAAGGACTCCTCGCGCGTGGCCGTCAGCTTCACCGGGCAGCCGGTCTTCAGCGCGAGCAGGCCGAGCGGGAGCTGGAAGCCCTGGTCCTCGCGGTCGGCGGTGGCGCCGGGGACGCCGGTGACGACGACCTTGACGCGTTCGGGTTCCAGGCCGTAGCAGGCGGCGGCCCGGTCGCGGTCGGTGTGCGGGTCGGTCGAGGCCAGGTAGAGCTCGACGCCGCCGTCGGGGCGCGGTACGGCGAGGCCCGCCTCGGCGCCGATGGGCGCGGGGTCCTGGCGGCCGATGCGGTACAGGCCCTCGACCACGAGGTCGCCGGCCGCGTCCGGGTCGCCGTGGCGCAGCGGGATGTGGCGGATCAGGTTGCCGTCGGGGTGCAGCGGCTCGGCCTCGAAGGCCTGCTCGGGGTCGGTCACCGGGTCGAGCACCTCGTACTCGACGATGACGGCCGCGGCGGCCAGGCGCGCGGTGTCGGGGTGGTCGGCGGCGACCGCGGCGATGGGCTCACCGTGGTGGCGTACGACCTCGGAGGCGAAGACGGGACGGTCGGCCTTGCCGCGGCCGAGCAGCGGGCTGCCCGGCACGTCCTCGTGCGTGACGACGGCCCGTACGCCGGGCATCTCGCGCGCGTGGGACGTGTCGATGGACGTGATGCGCGCGTGCGGGTGCGGCGAGCGCAGCACGGCCGCCCACAGCAGGCCCTCGGCCCACAGGTCGGCCGCGTACGGGAAGGTGCCCTCTGTCTTGGCGCGCGCGTCGGCGGCCGGCAGGGAGGCGCCGAGGCCGTGCGGGATCTGATCGGGGGCGGGGGCTGCCTCCGCGGCTGTGGTCGCGGTGGCGGCTTCGTTGCTCACGCCTGGCCTCCGTCCTGTCCGTACGGCTGGTCATGCGGTCCCCTGGCACCGCGCGGCTCGAACGCCGACGGGTTGACCCCGCCGGCTCCCGGGCCCGCCTGGTGAGGGATACGCGGCTCGTCGCCGTTCTGTTCGGAGTGGTCGGCCGCCGACTGCGCCTCGCGTTCGGCGACGACCTCCTTGACGGCCTCCACCACACCCCGGTAGCCGGAGCAGCGGCACAGGTTGCCGCACAGCGCCTGGCGGGTCTCCAGCTCGGTCGGCGCCGGGTTGCCCTCCAGCAGGTCGTGCACGGTCATCGCCATGCCCGGCACGCAGAAGCCGCACTGCACGGCGCCGCATCGCGCGAGTGCGCGCTGCACGTCCGAGGGCTGCCCGTCGGCGGCCAGGCCCTCGACGGTGCGGACCTCGGCACCGGCGGCGGTCACGGCGGGCACCAGGCAGGACGCGACGAGCCGTCCGTCGACCTGCACGTTGCAGGCCCCGCACTCGCCCTGCGAGCAGCCGTCCTTGGCGCCCGCGAGGCCGAGCCGCTCGCGCAGCACGTAGAGCAGCGACTCGCCGATCCAGGCGTCCGAGACGGGCCGGTCGGCGCCGTTGACGCGCAGGACGTAGGAGGCGAGGGGGTGTTCCTCGCCGGGAGGCGCCGGTACGTCGTCGGAGGCGGCCTGGGTGGCGTCCTCGGTGGCCTCCGCGGCGGAGTCGGCGCCCTCGGCGGGGGCGCTCTCCGCGGAAGCCTCTGCCGGGCCCTGAGCGGCCTCTGTGGCGCCCTGGGCGTCCGTGACGGCCTCACCGGCCCCGGGAGCGGCCTGTGAGGCCTCCGAAGCGCTTTCGGCGGAGTCCTCGGCCGAACCGGGCTCCACGCGCGCGTGCCCGTCCGCACCCGGCGCCGCGGGCCGGTTCCCGTCCGGGCCGAACCCGGCCGAGGCGGGCGGCTGCTCGTGCGAGTCCGGGACGAGCCGCTCGCCGGGCCGGCCACCGGGGTGTCCGGCGTGCTCGTCACCGGTGTGCGCTCCGGGCCGTTCCGGCTGTCCGGGCTCGCCGGGGACGTGCCCGGCATCGGCGGGCCGTCCGGGCGCGGTTCCCACCGCTTCCCCGGTCGCGCCGGCGGCCTGGGCCTGCTGCCCCCACGGCTCTCCGGTCGGCTGCGTCGCCCACGGTGCGGGCGCGCCGCCCGGCAGCGTGGCCGGAGGGGTTCCGCCCCACTGCTCGACCAGCGACGACGTGGTGAACTCGCCCGATTCGTCCGGAAGATCACCGTCGGCGACGGGAATCGACCACTGCCCGGTGACGTCGTGACCGGGCGTCGCGGCGGCCTCCGGGCCTGCCTGACCTGCCGCGGTCTCCGAGAAGTTCCACTGCTGGGTGGCCCCGGGGTTGTACGTGAACCGGTCGCCGCCGTCCTGCGGGGCGGCGTTCGGGTCGGGCCACTGGGCACCCTCGGCGGGCGTGCCCGCGACCGGCCAGCCACCGGTGGCCGCGGGGTCGGCGCCCGGGGCCGAGCCCGGCGCGAACGCTATCTGCGGCGGCACGTACCCGTGTCCGGGCGCGGCCAGCGGGGTGTCGGAGGAGGCCAGGAGGGCGTCGATGCCCCCTTCGGGGAGCTTGACGAAGGCGGTGGCGCCGTCGTCGTACTCGCCCTGGGGCAGCGGGTCCCAGCGGCCCGCGCCCTGGGGCGCGCCCTCTGCGTGCTGGTCGTCGGTCACGACAGCGCCCTCCCCAGTGCTCGTCGGGCCAGTGCGGCGACGGTGCGCCGCAGGTGCAGTACAGCGGGCGGATGCTGAGTCACGGTCCCGTCCTCGGCGGGGGTCGGGTCGGGGATGCAGGCCGCGGCGACGTACTCGCCGAAGGCGTGCAGGGCCTCCGGGACGATCGCGCGGTTGTTGTCCCAGTCGATCAGCTGGGCGACCCAGTGCTCGGCCTCCAGGGGCCTGAGCGGCATCGGCGCTATGGCGCCCACGGCGCACCTGACTCCGCGCCGGGCGGGGTCGAGCACGACCGCGACGGACGCCATGGAACGCCCCGGGCCGGTACGTCCGGTGGCCTTGAGGAAGACCTGCGGGGCGTGCAGCAGCGGCACGCGCACGTAGCCGATGAGTTCGCCGGCGCGCAGCATCTCCATGCCGGCCAGCAGGTGCGACACAGGGATCTCCCGGCGGGCTCCGCCCGGGCCCGCGATGATCAGGGTCGCTTCGAGTGCGGCGAGGACCGGCAGCGCGTCACCGTTCGGCGACGCCGAGGCGATGTTGCCGCCGAGGGTGCCCGCGTTGCGGATCTGCGGCGGCCCCGCGGCGCGCGCGGCGGCCGCGAGCGCCGGGATCAGGGCGGCGAAGTCGGGGCGGCCCATACGCGCGTGCGTGAGGCCGGCGCCGAGCAGAGCGTGACCGTCCTGGTACTGCCAGCCGCGGATCTCGCTGATCCGGCCGAGACCGACCAGCGCGGCGGGCCTGAGCTGTCCGGAGTTGACGGCGGCCATGAGGTCGGTGCCGCCCGCCACCGGCACGGCGGCGGGCATGGCGGTGAGCGCCGCCACGGCTTCGTCCAGCGTCGTGGGCAGCGTGACGGCCTGCGCCGCCTGCGGTGCGCTCGTGGTCAAACCGGCTGCCCCTTCCCGCTGCCCCACCTGGTCCCACCTGTGTTGCCGTACGGTACGTGCTGACAGGGCGGACGTGGCAACTCTGGCACATCTTCGCAGGACCCGAGGACAGGGGTCCGCTAGGAGGCATTCGCCCACCTCATCGGGGAGATGGTCCGTTTTCGTACGGCATCACCGGTGCGTGCCGATTGACACTCTTCGGTGACACCTTGCCGGTTTTTTCCATTACCTGTTCGGGGGCGGGCCGTCGATCGGTCGCCCGAGCACACCGGGGCGCCGCTGCCACGGCCGCGGTCCGGCCGGGGGACGGTAGGCGACCCCAAGGGCGTCAAGTCGCCGGTAATGGGCGGCCATCCGCCGCTCGAATCCGGTGAAGTCCCGTTCCGCCGGGGCGGGCAGGGGGCTCCACGCCACTTCGGCGAAGGCGGCGAGGCGCGGGAACGTCTGGTAGTCCACGCGCCCCTGGTCCTCCATCACCTCGGTCCACACGTTGGCCTGCGTGCCGAGCACGTGCCGGGCCTCGTCCGGCGTCAACTCCGCGGGAACGGGCTCGAACCGATAGACGTCCTCCAGGGTGCGGACGTAGCCGATGGGGACCGGCTCGTCCGCGCCTTCGTGCTGACGGTGGTCCAGGTACACCTGCTGCTCCGGACACATGACGACGTCGTGGCCCGCGCGGGCCGCCGCGATGCCGCCCGCGTACCCGCGCCAGGACGACACCGTCGCCCCCCGCGCGAGTCCGCCCTCCAGGATCTCGTCCCAGCCGATGAGCCGGCGCCCGCGCGCGGAGAGCCAGGTGTCGAAGTGGCCGATGAACCACGCCTGGAGCTCGTCCTCGTCCTTCAGCCCGAGTTCCCTGATGCGCGCCTGCGCGGTGGGCGACTGGCGCCACTGGTCCTTGAGGCATTCGTCGCCCCCGACATGAATGAACTCGGAGGGGAACAGCTCCAGGACTTCCTCGAAGACCCCCTCGTAGAAGCGCAGGGTGTTGTCAGTGGGGGCGAGTACGTTCGGATTGATCCCCCAGGTGTCCCAGACGGAGAGGGCCGAGGTGTCGATGACGTCGGAGTTGCCGAGTTCCGGATACGCGGCGATGGCCGCCTGCGAGTGTCCCGGTACGTCGATTTCGGGGACGACGGTGATATGGCGCTCGGCGGCATACGCGACGATCTCGCGGATGTCGTCCTGGGTGTAGAAGCCACCGTGCGGCTTGTCGTCCCAGAGCGGCGAGGCCCGATGGCCGAATTTCGTGCGCGCCCGCCAGGAGCCGACCTCGGTGAGCCGGGGGTACTTCTCGATCTCGATGCGCCAGCCCTGGTCGTCCGTCAGATGGAAGTGGAAGACGTTGAGTTTGTGGGCGGCCAGCAGGTCGAGGTAGCGCAGGACTCCGTCCTTGGGCATGAAGTGCCGGGCCACGTCGAGCATGAGGCCGCGCCAGCGGAATCGGGGGGCGTCCCGGATCTCGGTCAGGGGCAGCCGCCACGTCCGGCCGGGAAGGGGTGCGCGCCGGAAGGCGTCGGGGCCGAGGAGCTGGCGCAGTGTCTGGGCACCCCAGAAGACACCGGCGGGCGAGCCGCCCTGGATGTGCACGCCATGGGGGGCGATGACGAGGCGGTATTCCTCGGCGTCGAGGCCTGGCCGGACGGACAGATGCAGGACGTCGTACTCGTCCCCCTTCTTGGGCGGCAGCGCGAACCCGGTCGCCGCGCCGAGCGTCGCGCGCAGCCGGCGCGCGGTGTCCTCGGTGCCCGGCCCAGCCTCGATCCCGAAGCCGTCGCCGAGTTCGTAGAAGCCCTCGGCCCGCTCCATCTGGCGAGGTGCCGGAATGAGATCCATGGATGATCAGACCCTTCAGTCCTTGACCGCGCCGCCGAGCCCGGACACCAGGCGCCGCTGTACGAGTACGAAGAAGACCAGTACCGGAATGGTCATCACGGTCGAGGCCGCCATCACCCCGCCCCAGTCCGGCTCGTCCGGCTTGTAGAAAACGAGCAGGGCCATCGGGAGGGTGGACTGCGAGGTGTCGCTGATGATGAAGGACTTGGCGAACAGGAAGTCGTTCCAGGCCGAGATGAACGAAAACACGCTCGTGGCCACGAGCCCCGGGAAGACCAGCGGGAAAAGGATCTGCCACAGGAATCGCGACCGGCTCGCCCCGTCGATGTACGCGGCCTCCTCCAGCGCCTCCGGAACGGCCTTCACAAACCCCCGCAGCATCCAGATCGCGAACGGCAGCGAGAAGGCGATGTGGGGCAGGATCAGCGAGCCGAGCGTGTTCAGTTGGCCGAAGTCCCGCATGAGGAAGAACAAGGGGATGGTGAGGGCCTCCACGGGGACCATCTGGGCCACCAGAAACATGATCAGCAGGGTGGTCCGCAGGCGGAACCGGAATCGGGTCACCGCGGTCGCCGCCAGAAACGCGATCAACGCCGAGACGATCACGACAGTGCACGCGACGACAAGGCTGTTGAGGAAGTAACGGCCGAATTCGTTCTGCTCGAAGACCCGCCGGAAGGAATCCAGGGAAGGCGCGAGCGTCCACGGCCGCGGCTCGCTCGACTCGATCTCCCCGGCCGGTTTGAAGGCGCTGAGCACCATCCAGTACAGCGGAAACGCGACCACCACGGCGATCAGCAGCGCGGACGTCTCCGCGAGCAGCCGCCAGGGACGCCGTACGAAACTCAGGGAAGTCACGGACCTCACGAACCTCACAGCTCCTCCCCCTGCCTGCGCAGCAGCCGCAGATAGCCGAGCGTCACCGCCAGCAGGATCAGCAGCATCACCACGCCGATCGCCGAGCCCAGGCTGTACTGCGAGGACGCGAACGCCTTCTGGTAGGCGTACACGTTCAGCACCAGGTTCTGGCCCGCGATGCCGCCGCCGTTCGTCATGACGTAGATCTGTGTGAAGACCTTGAAGTCCCAGATCACCGACTGGATGGTGACGACCACCAGGATCGGCCGCAGCATCGGCGCCAGCACCGACCGCCAGACCCGCCACTGCGAGGCGCCGTCCAGTTCGGCGGCCTCCAGCACCTCGGCCGGTACGGCGCGGATGCCGGCGTACACCGTCACCATCACGAACGGGAAGGAGCACCACACCACTTCGAGCAGGACGAGGAAGAAGGCGCTGAACCGCCCGTACGTCCACGAGTGGTCACCGAGTCCCAGCACCCGGTTCACCGGGCCGAAGTCCGGGTCGAACAGGAACAGCCACACCGTCGACCCGGTGATGGCGGGCGTCGCCCACGCCCCCAGCGCGGCCAGCATCAGTGCCAGCCGCGGCACGGCACGCACGCGCGTGAGCAGCACGGCGAGCGCACAGCCCACGGCGAGCGTCGACACGACGCAGGCCGCCGCGAAGACGACGGTCGCCCCCAGCACCTGCCAGAACTGGTCGTCGCCGAACAGCTCCGCGTAGTTCCCCAGCCCCTGGAAGCTCGTCGGCTCCCCACCGCTGACCTGCGCCTGGGTGTACTGGAAGAACGAGATCAGCCCGAGCTGGTAGATGGGGTAGGCGAGCAGCCCGCCGAGGACGACGAGGGCAGGGGCGAGATAGAGCCAGGGGGTCCAGGACGGCTTCGTACGAGGACTCACAGGCTCAACCCATGGAGGCGAACGCGTCGTTCATCTTCTTCGCCGCGTCCGCCGAGGCCGCCGCCACGTCCTTCTTGCCGCTGATGACCTCCTGGAACATCGTCGGCAGAACGAGCGAGGAGTCGATCTGCGCCCACGCGGGCGACGCGGGGACGAACTTGGTGCCCGCGGAGAGCGTCTGCGCGAACGGCTCGACGTACGGCTCCTTGGCCGCGACCTGCTGACGCACGTCGGAGAAGGTGGGCAGGAACCCCATCGCTTCGAACATCGAGGCCTGCGTCTTCTTCGAGGTGAGCTGTTCCATCAGCTCGACCGCCAGCGTCCGGTGCGACGTGCTCTTGAGCACACCGATGTTGTTGCCCCCGGCGAACGCCGGCGCGACGGACCCCGCCCGCACGCCCGGCAGCGGCACGACCGCGTACTTGCCCTTCACCTTCCCGGCCTCCACCGCGGTGTGACTGAAGTCGCCGCCGATCGCCATGCCCGCCTTGCCGGCCGCGAACGCGGTCACGGTGTCGTTGCCGCCCATGCCGGCGCACTTGGCGGCGGGACAGTTGTCGTCGCTGAAGAGGGACGTGTACGCCTTGATGCCCTTCTGGGCCGCCGCGCTGTCGATCGCCGAGGCGTAGCTGCCGCCCTTGCCCTCGGCTATCTCACCGCCGTTGGCCCAGACGAAGGGCATCGCGCCGTACGTGTAGGCGCCGCCCACCACGAGGCCGTACAGCTCGGGCTCGGCGGCGCGGATCTTGCGGGCGGTCGCCGCCAACTCGTCCATGGTCTTGGGGACTTCCAGGCCGAGTTCCTCGAAGACGTCGGTCCGGTAGTACAGGGCGCGGACCCCGACGTAGAAGGGAGCGCCGTAGATCTTGCCGTCCACGGTGACGGACTGCCTGGCCGTGGGGTCGGTGTCCTTCGTCTCGCTCCAGGCGCCGAACTCCTTGGTGACGTCGAGGAGTCCGCCGTCCTTCACATAGCCGGCGGTGTCGGTGTTGCCGTACTCCATCACGTCGGGCGCGGACTTCGGGTCGTTGAAGGCGGCCTTGACGCGCTGGGCGCGGGTCTCGATCGGGATGTACTCGATGTCGACCTTCGTGCCCTCGTGATCCTTCTCGAAGGCGGTGACGACGGAGTCGACGACCTTCTCCTTCGGCTTGTTGCCGACTTCCTGGAAGAGCCAGACCCGCAGCGTGCCGGTCTTCTCGTCCTTGTCGGAGGAGGAGTTACTGGAAGTCTGGGGGGCGCAGGCGGTGATGACCGCTGCCGCCGCCAGGAGTGCGGCGAGTCGCGAGGGAAGCTTCATGGAGTGTTCCTCCGAGCGTTGCGTTGCAACATATGCAATGACTATTCCACCCTGTACAACGCATCGGAGCCTAGGGACTACATGAACATGTCCACAAGAGGTCTCAACCACTTCGTGACACGCAAAGGCCCCCGGGGTGCGCCGAACAGCGCCCCGGGGGCCTCGCGAAACTCAGGTCGAAGGCAGGGTTACTTCTTGTCGCCGCCCTTGCCCTTGTCGTCCCCACCTGCACCCATGGACTCGTAGATCTCCTTGCACATGGGACACACCGGGTACTTCTTCGGGTCGCGGCCGGGCACCCAGACCTTGCCGCAGAGCGCCACGACGGGGGTGCCGTCGAGGGCGCTCGCCATGATCTTGTCCTTCTGGACGTAATGGGCGAAGCGCTCGTGGTCGCCGTCGCCGTGGGACACCTGTGGCGTCGGCTCTACGAGGGTCCCCGTACCAGTCCCGCGCTCGGGCTCGAGAGTGCTCATAACGCCAAGAGTACTGAAGCTCACATGTTTCAGTTGAGCGAAGGGTCGTCCGGGTAGGTGGCCACCATCGCGAGCTCGTTGCGCTGGCGGCGCAGCACCTCGCGCCACAGCCGTTCCGGGGACGGCGAGGAGACGTCGCCGGGCTCGGACTCGACGACGTACCAGGCGCCCTCCACCAGCTCGTCCTCCAGCTGGCCGGGTCCCCAGCCGGCGTACCCGGCGAAGATTCTCAAGGACCCGACGGCCGAGGCGAGCAGCTCCGGCGGGGCCTCCAGGTCCACGAGCCCGATCGCGCCGTGCACCCGGCGCCAGCCCAGCGGGGCGCTCTCGCCGTTCGCATCACCGGGGATGACAGCGACACCGAGGGCCGAGTCCAGGGACACCGGGCCGCCCTGGAAGACGACACCGGGTTCGCCGGCGAGGTCCGCCCAGCCCTCCAGGATGTCGCCCACGTCCACGGGGGTCGGACGGTTGAGGACGACACCGAGGGAGCCCTCCTCGTCGTGGTCGAGAAGGAGCACCACCGCGCGGTCGAAGTTCGGGTCCGCCAGGGCGGGCGTTGCCACGAGCAGCCGCCCTGTGAGCGAGGACACCTCGGTCATGCCAGACATGATCCCGCATCTTCCCTTCGTGTGGGGAGGCAATGGCGGTTCGGGAGTGAATGCAGCTCAGGGCGGAAAGAAGCAGGATCGGGCGCACGACGGCGATGGTCACCGCTTGTGCCCGACGGCGAACGGTTCGTGTTGTGACAGAGCTATGACGTTCCTGAGCCGTCCTCGGGCTTACAGAAGGGGGGTCGGCGGCGATTACCCTTTCCCTTCTGGCCCCTGCCCAACTCATCGGAACGCGAGATACATGACCGTCAACGACGATGTCCTGCTTGTCCACGGCGGAACCCCGCTGGAGGGCGAGATCCGTGTCCGCGGTGCGAAGAACCTCGTACCGAAGGCCATGGTCGCCGCCCTGCTGGGCAGCGCGCCAAGTCGACTGCGCAACGTGCCGGACATCCGTGACGTGCGTGTCGTAAGAGGCCTGCTGCAGCTGCACGGGGTCACGGTCCGTCCGGGTGAGGAACCCGGCGAGTTGGTGATGGACCCCTCCCACGTGGAGAGCGCGAACGTCGCTGACATCGATGCCCACGCTGGTTCGAGCCGCATCCCGATCCTGTTCTGCGGCCCCCTGCTCCACCGCCTCGGCCACGCCTTCATCCCCGGCCTCGGCGGCTGCGACATCGGCGGCCGTCCCATCGACTTCCACTTCGAGGTGCTGCGGCAGTTCGGCGCGCGCATCGAGAAGCGGGCGGACGGGCAGTACCTGGAGGCTCCGCAGCGGCTGCGCGGCACGAAGATCCGGCTGCCGTACCCGTCCGTCGGCGCGACCGAGCAGGTGCTGCTGACGGCGGTGCTCGCGGAGGGCGTCACCGAGCTCTCGAACGCGGCCGTGGAGCCGGAGATCGAGGACCTCATCTGCGTCCTGCAGAAGATGGGCGCCATCATCGGCGTGGACACCGACCGCACGATCCGCATCACCGGTGTGGACTCGCTCGGCGGCTACAACCACAAGGCCCTCCCGGACCGTCTGGAGGCCGCCTCGTGGGCGTCCGCGGCGCTGGCGACCGAGGGCAACATCTACGTCCGCGGCGCGCAGCAGCGCTCGATGATGACGTTCCTCAACACCTACCGGAAGGTGGGCGGTGCCTTCGAGATCGACGACGAGGGCATCCGTTTCTGGCACCCCGGTGGCCAGTTGAAGTCCATCGCCCTCGAAACGGATGTGCACCCGGGCTTCCAGACGGACTGGCAGCAGCCGCTGGTGGTGGCCCTGACGCAGGCGACGGGCCTGTCGATCATCCACGAGACGGTCTACGAGTCCCGCCTCGGCTTCACCTCCGCGCTGAACCAGATGGGCGCCCACATCCAGCTCTACCGCGAGTGCCTCGGCGGCTCCGACTGCCGCTTCGGCCAGCGCAACTTCCTGCACTCCGCGGTCGTCTCGGGCCCCACCAAGCTCCAGGGCGCCGACCTCGTCATCCCCGACCTGCGCGGCGGCTTCTCGTACCTCATCGCGGCCCTGGCGGCCCAGGGGACTTCGCGGGTGCACGGCATCGACCTGATCAACCGTGGCTACGAGAACTTCATGGAGAAGCTCGTGGAGCTCGGTGCCAAGGTGGAGTTGCCCGGCAAGGCACTGGGGTAGCTCCCGGCACGGCCGGCGTTCGCGGCCGTTGACAAGTGAAACCACGATGGGGCGGCACCCGAGAACCGGGTGCCGCCCCATCGGCGTTCTACAAGCCGCACACCGTCCCGTGGTGTACAGACGGCAAGGTCACTTGCCCTTGGCGGCTTCCTTGAGCTTGCTGCCCGCGGAGACCTTCACGCTGTAGCCGGCCGGGATCTGGATCGGGTCGCCGGTCTGCGGGTTGCGGGCGGTGCGAGCGGCACGGTGGGTGCGCTCGAAGGTCAGGAAGCCGGGGATGGTGACCTTCTCGTCGCCCTTGGAGACGATGTCGCCGACGACCTCGGCGAAAGCGGCCAGCACGGCGTCGGCGTCCTTGCGGGTCACCTCGGCGCGGTCGGCCAGCGCGGCCACCAGCTCACTGCGGTTCATGTTGTTACTCCCGTGTTCTTTTTGCCGTTGAGGCGTGCCACGCGGCGGAGCCGCATATCGGGCACAGCGAAGTCGATGCTGCCAGGGCCCTGGGACAGTCCCCGGACCCGGGTCCGTCGTCAGACCCTCGCGCCCAGAGACGCATCCTGCCCCTACCTGCGGCGGGAAAGCCAATCCGGCGCCCGGAGGAGTCGTGAGAACACCCGTGGGAGTCACACGAAGAGAGGGCCTGAGCTTGGCCGTCACGATAAACGCCGTTTCAAGGCCCTTGGTTCCACGACGCGCCGTTACAAGGGCTTGCCGTGGCGATCCTCACAGCCCACGCACACTTTTCGGGGCTGTGAGGCGCCGAACCCAGGTGATTACTCGGCCGACGGCACCGCGGACGCCGCCTTCGCCGCCTCCCGCACCGCCCCGGCGACCGCGCCCGCGACCTTGTCGTTGAAGACGCTCGGGATGATGTAGTTCGGGTTCAGCTCGTCCTCGGTCACCACGTCCGCGAGCGCCTTCGCGGCCGCGAGCATCATGTCGGTGTTGACCGTGCGGGACTGGGCGTCCAGCAGACCGCGGAAGACACCCGGGAAGACCAGCACGTTGTTGATCTGGTTCGGGAAGTCGGAGCGGCCCGTGGCCACAACTGCGGCCGTCTGACGGGCGATTGCGGGCTCGACCTCGGGGTCCGGGTTCGCGAGCGCGAACACGATGGCGTCGTCGGCCATGGCGGCCACGTCGTCGCCGTCGAGCACGTTCGGGGCGGAGACGCCGATGAAGACGTCCGCGCCGCGCACGGCCTCCTTCAGCGTGCCGGTCAGGCCCTCGGGGTTGGTGTTGTCGGCGATCCAGCGCAGCGGCGAGTCGGTCGCGGCGTCCACCAGGTCCTCGCGGCCGGCGTGCACGACACCGTGGATGTCGGCGACGACGGCGTTCTTCACGCCCGCGGCGATGAGCAGCTTGAGGATGGCCGTACCGGCCGCGCCCGCGCCGGACATGACGACGCGGATGTTCTCGATCGCCTTGCCCGCGACACGAAGTGCGTTGGTCAGGGCGGCCAGGACGACGATCGCCGTGCCGTGCTGGTCGTCGTGGAAGACGGGGATGTCGAGGGCCTCGCGCAGCCGTGCCTCGATCTCGAAGCAGCGGGGGGCGGAGATGTCCTCGAGGTTGATGCCGGCGAACCCGGGGGCGATCGCCTTGACGATCTCGACGATCGCGTCGGTGTCCTGGGTGTCGAGGCAGATCGGCCAGGCGTCGATGCCGGCGAACCGCTTGAAGAGGGCCGCCTTGCCCTCCATGACGGGCAGCGCGGCCTTCGGGCCGATGTTGCCGAGGCCCAGCACCGCCGAGCCGTCCGTCACGACCGCAACGGAGTTGCGCTTGATGGTGAGGCGGCGGGCGTCCTCGGGGTTCTCGGCGATGGCCATGCAGACCCGGGCCACACCCGGCGTGTAGATCATGGACAGGTCGTCACGGTTGCGGATGGGGTGCTTCGACGCCATCTCGATCTTGCCGCCGAGGTGCATCAGGAACGTACGGTCGGAGACCTTGCCGAGCGTGACGCCCTCGATGTGACGGAGCTGCTCGACGATCTCGTCGGCGTGCGCGGTCGAGGTGGCCGCGATGGTGACGTCGATGCGGAGCTTCTCGTGGCCGGACGCGGTCACGTCGAGGCCGGTCACCGAGCCTCCGTGGGACTCGACGGCTCCGGTGAGCTGGGAGACCGCGGTTCCGCTCGCGGGCACCTCCAGCCGGACCGTCATCGAGTAGGAGACGCTGGGCGCCGTTGCCATGGCCGACTTCCTCTGCTTTCACCGTGTAACGCTGGGTACGCCGTCCGATCGTCGCACCTACCGCCGAGTAGGGGTTAGCCGGGCTTGAATTGCGAACGTATTGTTCGCCACGCCTTCTCATGAGAAGGGACCCACGTCACATGGTGACGTGGGTCCCTTCTCTACGTTCATGACACCGACCCGCCATGCTCGCCTCGCGGCAAGTGGTCGCTCGTAGCGACGAAGGTTGGGCCCGGGGGCTTGGATCGAGCCGGTGCCACACCCAGGCTAACAAACGGATCCCGTAAGGCCATTCCCGTACCGGTGGTTCATCCGGATCAATCTCGAAGGAGGTCGGGCACCCCGGTGGTGTCCGGCTCGTCCCGCTCCGCCGATACGACCGTGAGCTGCTGGGTGGCCCGGGTCAGCGCGACGTACAGCACCCGCAGCCCGGCCGGTGACTCGTCCGCGATCTCGGCCGGGGAGACGACGACCGTCGCGTCGTACTCCAGGCCCTTCGCCTCCAGGCTGCCGAGCGCCACGACCCGGTCGCCGAGCCCGGCCAGCCACTTGGCCGCCTCCTCGCGGCGCTGCATGGCGACGACCACGCCGACCGTGCCGTCGACCTGGTCGAGCAGCCGGGCGGCCTCTTCGCGGACGGTCTGCGCAAGGGAGTCGCGCACGACCGTGCTGTGTCCATTGTTCGTTGTCACAAAACGGGGTTCGACACCCGTGGAGCGCACCGCCGACGGTGACGTGGAGCCCGGCATGGCGAGCGCCAGCACCTTCGCCGCGAGTTCAGCGATCTCGGCCGGGTTGCGGTAGTTCACGGTGAGCTGGAAGCGGCGGCGCGGGCGGGTGCCGAGGGCCTCGTCGCGGGCCTCGGCGGCCTCGTCCACGTCGGACCAGGACGACTGGGCCGGGTCGCCGACGACCGTCCACGTGGCGTGCCGGCCCCGGCGCCCCACCATCCGCCACTGCATCGGCGTGAGGTCCTGGGCCTCGTCGACGATGACGTGGGCGTACTCGGTGCGCTCGGCCGCCAGCCGCTCGGCGCGCTCGCGCTGCGACTCCTCGCGCACCGGCATCAGCTCCTCCAGGCCGCTGAGCTGGTCGAGCGGGTCCAGCTCGCGCTTCTTCCTCGGGCGGGCCGGGGTGCCGAGGATCGCCTGGAGCTCGTCGAGCATGGCGATGTCGTGCACGGAGTGGCCGTCCCGCTTCAGCGAGCGGGCCACCTTGCGGATCTCGCCGGGGTTGAGGATCCGGCGGGCCCAGCGGCCGAGCCGGCGCTCGTCGGCCATCGCGTCCAGGACGGCCTTCGGAGTCAGCTCCGGCCACCAGGCGTCGAGGAAGCCGATGAAGCTGTCCTCGGAGATCACGTCCTCGTCGAAGGAGGAACGCAGTTCGGCGGCCAGTTCCGGGTCGGTGTGGCGGGAGGCGCCGCCCGACTTCGCCCACAGGGCGTCGAGCAGCAGCTTGCGGGCGCGCGGGCGCAGCAGGTTCACGGGGGCGGTGCCGCCGAGGGCGGTCCGGCGGATACGTTCCAGCGCGTCGGCCTCCAGCTCCAGGCGGCGCCCGAAGGCGACCACGCGCAGCCGGGTGGGAGGTCCGGCGGAGGTCTGGGCGGGTGAGTCGGCCTCGTCCTCGCCGAAGGCGAGCTGACCCGTGCCGTTCGCCCCGGCGGCACCGGCGGCGGGCCGGCCGGGAGTGGCCCGGCCTCCCGGCCCCAGCTCCAGCGCGCCCCGCGCCGCCTTCCGCAGCACCTTGAGCATGCGGTACGAGCCCTTGGCGCGGGCCACGGCCGGTGAGTCGTACAGCGTGGCCTCGGCCCCGTCGACGAGCGAGCCGATCGCGCGGATGGCGACCTGGCCCTCCTCGCCCAGGGAGGGGAGCACGCCCTCGGTGTACGCCACCAGCAGCGGGGTCGGCGAGACGATCAGGATGCCGCCCGCGTACCGGCGCCGGTCCTGGTAGAGCAGGTAGGCGGCGCGGTGCAGGGCGACGGCGGTCTTGCCGGTGCCGGGACCGCCCTCGACATACGTCACCGAGGCGGCGGGGGCGCGGATGACCAGGTCCTGCTCGGCCTGGATGGACGCCACGATGTCCCTCATGGTGTGGCTGCGGGCCTGCCCGAGGGCGGCCATGAGGGCGCCGTCGCCGATGACGGGCAGCTCGTTCCCGCCGAGGAACGCCTTGAGCTCGGGGCGCATGAGGTCGTCCTCGACGCCCAGCACGCGGCGCCCCTTGGAACGGATGACCCGGCGCCGTACGACCCGCCCGGGATCGACCGGGGTGGAGCGGTAGAAGGGCGCCGCGGCCGGGGCCCGCCAGTCGATGACCAGCGGGGCGTAGTCCTGGTCGAGCACACCGATACGGCCGATGTGCAGGGTCTCGGCGATGTCGGCGGTGTTGTCGTCGCGGACGGCGCCCTCGGCGGGCTCGACCGCGGTGTAGGCGCCGTCGGGCCCCTTCTTGCCGTCCTTGCCGAGCAGCAGGTCGATACGGCCGAAGAGGAAGTCCTCGAACTCGTTGTTGAGCCGGTTGAGGTGGACGCCCGCCCGGAAGACCTGCGCGTCCCGCTCGGCGAGGGCGCCGGGCGTACCGACCTGGCCGCGCTTGGCCGCGTCGTTCATCAGGAACTCGGCCTCGTGGATCTTCTCCTCGAGGCGCCGGTACACCCGGTCCAGGTGTTCCTGTTCGACGCCGATCTCTCGGTCTCTCCGGGAGTCTTCGAGCGCGGTTTCCTGTTGAGCCTGAGCGGCCACCGGGCCCCCTTCTGACGTGCTGGGCAGCCGTCAACCGTACGCGAAGGGGACCCGGAAAAGCTACGGCGACTACACGTCGACGTCGGCCAGCTTCTTTCCGTCGAAGGTCATGACCTCGATGTGGTCGACCTCGTCGGGAGCCATGGACACGCCGCCGCTGACGTAGAGCGGGTTCCTGGCCTGCTCGGTCTTGGCGTCCGGGATGCCGTAGCCCCACTTCGGGACGGACCAGGAGGCGGCCGTCTCGCGCTCGCCGTCCTTGCTGACGAAGATCAGGGAGCACTTGAGCGGACCCTTGACGCCCTTGAGTTCGAGGGCCGTCTCGGTGCCCCAGAGCTTCTCCTGCAGGGCGACGGTCGCGCTGACACCGGTCGTCGAGTCGTTGCCCGAGACCTTGTTCTTGATGCTGGTGAACAGTTCCTTGGCGGGGTTGGCCGCCGTCACGACCCGGTTCCCGCCGTCGCCGCCGTCGCCGTCGCCGCTGCCGTTGGTCGCCACGGCCACGAACGGCCCGCCGACGATCAGCGCGGCCGCCGCGGCCACCATGTAGAAGCTGCGCCGGCGCTTCTGGGCACGGCGCTCGGCGACCTCGTCGACGAGCTTGTTGACCAGCCGCGGGCTGGGCTTCGCCGACAGGGACTCGCCGATGGCGGGCGTGCCGGAACCGGGCAGGTCCGCGAGCGCGGCCAGCATCGGCTCCATCCCGGCGAGCTCGTCCAGCTGCTGGGCGCACCATTCGCAGGTCGCGAGGTGTGCTTCGAAAGCGGTTGCCTCAGCGTCGTCGAGGATCCCGAGGGCATAGGCGCCGACGGTCTCGTGCTCGCTCGGAACCGGATGTCCCTGCATGGGTCCAGACATACCCGAACCGCCCATCCCGAATCCCTGGTTTCCCCCGTAAACACTCATCACGCCGTCACCCCCCGCTCCTCCAGAGCCAGCTTCATCGACCGCAGGGCATAGAAGACCCTGGAGCGGACGGTGCCGCTGGGTATGCCCAGCGTCTCGGCCGCCTCGTTGACGGTACGTCCCTTGAAGTACGTCTCGACCAGCACCTCCCGGTGGGCAGGAGTCAGGTCGTCGAGTGCGTCCGACAGCGTCATCAGCCACAGCGCCTTGTCGATCTCGTCCTCCGCGGGGATGACCTCCAGCGGCGACGGATCGACCTCCTGCGGCCGGGCCTGCCGGCTGCGGTGGCCGTCGATGACGATGCGCCTCGCGACCGTCACCAGCCAGGGGCGTACCGATCCGGTCGCTCGATTGAGCTGTCCGGCGTTCTTCCAGGCACGGATGAGCGTCTCCTGCACGACGTCCTCTGCTCGTTGCCGATCACCGGCGACCAGTCGAAGGACATACGCAAGGAGGGGTCCGGCGTGCTCTCTGTACAGCGCACGCATCAGCTCCTCATCAGGTTCCGAGGGCTGGGACATGCGATGTCGGGCCCTCGATCCACGTTCATTGGCCACGACGGAATCCTTGCGCACGCCCACCTCCGATGTCCGGGGGTTCCCCCAGTCGGTCGCTCGACCACCCGTACGGAAGCGGCCCTTTGAGCGTTCAAAGTGAGGCGACAGTTTTCTGTGGAGTGACGTGACGAGCGGGACATGGCAGCACATTCCCACCGTGCGATCTTTACATTTCCACCACATCGGCAAGATCGAGCCCGTGCTTCCCTACGGGTGCGTAGGTAAACGAGGTGTAATCGAAATCACTTCGACAGCCCACGCACACAAGCCGCATAACGGACTGTCAGGCTCGGGTGAGAGCGGCGCGACGGCGATGCCGGGCGACCCTTTCGCGGTTCCCGCAGACCTCACTGGAACACCAGCGCCTCCTGCGCCCCCGGGACGTATCGAGATAAACGATCGGACAGTTGTCGCCCTCGCACTCCCTCAGCCCGGCCCGCGCGACCGGATCGGTGAGCAGCTCCAGCACGTCCCGGGCGACGGCCCCGAGCAGGGCGGCACACTCGGGCGGATGATCCAACTCCCGCACGAGGGTGCCGTCTTCACCGCGTACGGCGCGGGGTGCCGGGGGCGCGGCGAGAGCGATGTCGTTGACCTGCCCGAGCGCGATGTCGTACGACGGCCAGGGCTCGGGATGGAGACCGCCTCGCACCAACTGTCCGATACGTCCGCGCAGTTCGCGGAAGGCCACGAGCCAGGAGGCGTCCGCGTGGGCGAGCGGCGTGCCCGGTGGGACGAGCCCCGCCCCGGCGATCCAGGCGCACAACACCTCGACGGAGTCGAACCGTTCCTCGGGGTGCGTGGTCGCGAGGAGGTCCAGACAGATCCGTCCGGCGTCGAACCGCAGCTCGTACGCGTCCGTGACCGTACCCAGTGCCATGTGCCTGTCACCGCCTAGGGGTCACCCCGGTCAGGAGGGGTCGGTGAGATGCCGTGAGGAGGGCTGGGGGAACCGTTCCCTCTAACAGTGCCTGCCCGCTCGCGGAGCCGGAACCCCTCGTACCGGTGGTTGGCGCTGGACGACCGCGTATGGAGCTGCGCGTGACGGCCATGTTCGGGCGGCGTTCACGCCCGTTGACTGAAGGACATGACACGAAACGACACGATCGCCGGAACCGTACTGGGCGCGGCCACCGTCGCGATGGGCCTGATCGCCGGGAGCTTCTACGTCTTCGCGTGCGCGGTGATGCCCGGGCTGGCGCGCAGTGACGACCGGGTCTACGTCGAGGTCATGCGCGACATCAACGAGGTGATCCAGAACCCGGTGTTCTTCCTGAGCTTCCTCGGGGCGCCGGCGCTGACGGCGGTGTCGGCGTGGCAGCTGCGTGGGGAGCCGTACCGGTGGTGGGTGCGGGTGGCACTGGCGGCGTACGCGCTCGCCTTCCTCGTCACGGTCGCCTTCAACATCCCGCTCAACGACGGGCTGGAGGGGGCCGGCGATCCGGCTGCTCTGCGGGAGGAGTTCGAGGGACCGTGGGTGGCGTGGAATGTGGTGCGGGGGGTTTTGTCGACGGTGGCGGTGGGGTGCTTGGGGCGGGCGCTGGTGGAATACGGCCGCTCTCGGCGCCGGTCAGTTGATCTCAGCCCGTCCGGGGCCCCCTCTGGGGGAGTTTGAGGACGAGGCCGTTCAGGCCGATGGGGGGTCCAGGGGGCGAAGTCCCCTGGCGGGGTCGAAGAGGCGGAGCCCCTGGAGAGGGGACGGGTAGGGGCGGCGGGGGCGAAACCAGCTCAGACGTCCGCGTACTTCGCGTCGGCGGCAGGGTCCAACGCCAGCCGATACCCCCGCTTCACCACCGTCTGGATCAACTTCGGCGCCCCAAGAGCCGTCCGCAGCCGAGCCATGGCCGTCTCGACCGCATGCTCATCGCGCCCGGCACCCGGCAACGCCCGCAGCAGCTCCGATCGGGCCACCACCCACCCGGGCCGACGGGACAGAGCCCGCAGCAGGGACATACCCGCCGGCGGTACGGGCCGCAGCGCCCCGTCGACCAGCACCGCATGACCGCGGATCTCCACCTGGTGCCCGGCGATCGGCAGCGACCGGGCCCGGGCGGGCAGCTCCTGGCACAGCAGCTGGACCAGCGGACCGAGCCGGAACCGCTGAGGCTGCACCGTGTCGACCCCGCGGGCCTGCAACGGCAGCGCGGTGACCGGACCGACGCAGGCCGGAAGGACGTCGTGGTTGAGGGCGGCGAGCACCTCGGGAAGCAGCCCGCGTTCCTCGGCCCGCGACAGCAGGGACGCCGCGGCCGGGGCGCTGGTGAGGGTGAGCGCGTCCAGGCCGCGGGAGACCGTGGCGTCCAGCAGACGGTCGACCGGCCCGATGTCCTCCGGCGGCAGCCACCGGTACACCGGCACCCCGAGCACCTCCGCTCCCCCGACCCGCAGCGCCTCCACGAACCCGGGCAGCGGCTCACCGTGCAGCTGGACGGCGATACGGCGCCCGTCGACACCCTCCTCCAGCAGCCGGTCCAGCACCTCGGCCATGGACTCGCTGGACGGCGACCAGTCCTCGGTCAGCCCCGCGGCCCGTACCGCACCCTTGACCTTCGGCCCGCGCGCGAGGATCTCGACCCCGCGCAGCCGTTCCAGCAGGTCCTCGCCCAGCCCCCACCCGTCGGCGGCCTCGATCCAGCCCCGGAAGCCGATCGCGGTGGTGGCGACCACGACGTCGGGCGTCCGCTGGATGATCTCCTTGGTGGCGGCGAGCAGCTCGCTGTCGTCGGCGAGCGGCACGATCCGCAGGGCGGGGGCATGCAGAACCGCGGCGCCGCGACGCTGAAGCAGCGCCCCGAGCTCGTCGGCCCGGCGCGCGGCGGTCACACCCACGGTGAACCCCGCGAGCGGCCCGTGTTCCGGTTGCTGCTGTTCGTCGTACATAACTCTCGTCCCGCACTCGAGTTGTGGTACTTGCGCCAGGTGTTTGCACCGAGGGAGTTCCTGACTTCACCCAGGGTGGTCGAACCTGCATGCCGATCGAGCCTGTCAACGGTGCGTGACAGGCTCGGTTCGGCTTCATGTCGGCAGTGTTACGTCACACTTCGGCGTAGCTGAGCTGCGGCTTTGCCTCGGTCGCCGATGTGGCGTGAGTCTCGGAGGCGGCCGGGCGGCGAAGGTATACGGCCCAGGTGACCGCGAAGCAGAGGCCGTAGAAGGCGAGGAAGGCGACGAAGGCGCCGGTCCCGGAGCCCACGGTGAGGAAGGACTGGCGGAAGGCGAGGTTGATGCCGAGGCCGCCGAGCGCGCCCACCGCGCCGATCAGGCCCATGGAGGCGCCGGAGAGCCGGCGGCCGTAGGAAGCGGCCTCCTCACCGGTGAGCCCCTTGGCGGCGGCCTTCGCCTGGAAGATGCCGGGGATCATCTTGTACGTCGAGCCGTTGCCGAGGCCGGTCAGCACGAACAAGGCGATGAACGCGGTGGTGAACAGCGGCAGCGACTCCTGCATCGAGGCCACGATGATGACCGTGGTCGCGGCGGCCATGGCGACGAAATTCCACAGCGTGATCTTCGCGCCGCCGTAGCGGTCGGCGAGCCAGCCGCCCACAGGGCGGATCAGGGAGCCCAGCAGCGGGCCGATGAAGGTGACGTAGGCGGCCTGGAGCGGCGTACGCCCGAACTGCGTCTGGAGGACCAGACCGAAGGCGAAGGAGTAGCCGATGAAGGAACCGAAGGTGCCGATGTAGAGGAAGGACATGATCCAGGTGTGGGCGTCCTTCACGGCGTCCTTGGCGGCGCCGGTGTCGTTCTTCACGGACGAGATGCTGTCCATCTTCAGCCAGGCGAGGACGGCGGCGATCACGATGAACGGGATGTAGATCCCCAGCAGGACGCGCGGGCCGGCGCTGGCGCCGATGACCGCGAGACCGACGAGCTGTACGACGGGCACACCGATGTTGCCGCCGCCGGCGTTGAGTCCGAGCGCCCAGCCTTTCTTCCGGAGCGGGAAGAAGGCGTTGATGTTGGTCATGCTGGAGGCGAAGTTCCCGCCGCCGACACCGGCCAGCATCGCGCACAGCAGGAACGTGGTGAACGAGGTCCCCGGCTCCATCACGGCGAACGCGGCGATCGTCGGCAGGAGCAGCATGCTGGCCGAGATGACCGTCCACATCCGGCCACCGAAGATGGCGACGGCGAAGGTGTAGGGCACGCGGACGATGGCGCCGACCAGCGTGGCCATCGAGACGATGAAGAACTTGTCGGCGGGGGTGAGCCCGTACTCCGGCCCCATGAAGAGCACCATCACGGACCACAGGGTCCAGATCGAGAACCCGATGTGCTCGGAGAGGACGGAGAAGAAGAGGTTCCGGCGGGCGATCTTCTCACCGGTCTCGTTCCAGAACGCCTCGTTCTCGGGGTCCCAGTGGTCGATCCAGCGGCCTCCCCTGCTCGCGGCGGGGGCTGTGCTAGGGGCTGTCATGACGCCTCCACGGTCTTCGGGGCTCGGTCGCGCTTGAGTGGCTGGTCCCGAAGGTAGGGAGGGCGCGTTTCCGGTCTGTGGCACCGGGTGACCGGAAAGGAACTTTGCTCTCACCCGGCGGGGAGGGCGGGTGAGAGGTTGTGTTGGTCGTCCCTATATAAGGGCGAGATATGGGGACGGGATGCGGGACGAGGGTGGGACTGGATGCGGGGCGGGATGTAAGGGACACCCGGTGGTGGATATAGAGGATATAGGGGCACGAAGAGAACGCCGCCGTGTCAGCGTTGCGGGGGCTGCCAGTGGGGGTTCTGCTGCGGGTGGGGCGGCTGAGGCGGCTGGGGGCTCTGCTGCGGGGGGTAGGGCTGGGGCTGGCCGTACGGCGGCTGGGGCTGGGGCTGCTGCGGCGTGCCGTACGGGCCCTGAGGCTGGGGAGCGCCGTAGGGACCCGGTGCGGGCTGGTTGCCGTACGGGCCGGGGGCGGCGGGCTGCGCGGGGTAGGCGCCCGGCGCGGCAGGCTGAGCGGGATACGCACCCGGCGCGGCAGGCTGTGCAGGATACGCACCCGGCGCCGCGGGCTGGCCGTACGGCCCGGGGACCTGCTGCCCGTAACCGGCCGGGGCGCCCGGCGCGGGGGCGGGGGCCGGGGCCTGGTTGCCGTACGGTCCGGCCGCGAACGGGTTGCCGTGCCCCGGCAGCTGTCCGCCGGGCGGCAGATAGCGCACCCGCCCGGTCTCGTCGGTGATCGGCGCGAACCCGGCGGCCTGCAGCCGGGCCGCGAACTTGGCGTTGCGCTTGCGGTTGACCGCGAAGCCGATGCCGATGATCGCCATGAAGATCACCCACACGATGACCGCCGTGATCCAGGCAGCGGCGTCCGCGCCGAGCCGCACTCCGAGGACCCCGGCGCCGACGGTGAGGCCGATGGCCCCGTAGGCCATCCGCTTCTCGGCGTTCTTGCCGGTGAGGTCGAAGTTGATACGGGCCTTGAGGAGTTCGAAGGCGTCGGGCACGAGGGGCGGTACGGACACCCCGTCGCTCGCGTTCGGGTACTGCGCCCAGTTCTGGCCGGCGCGGGCGCGGGCCTGGGGGCTGGGGTCGGGCGCGATCAGCATGACGAGCGCGTTGTTGCGCCCGGCGCTCTGCCGTACGTCCACGTACTCGTACCCGAACTGCTGGGCGATGAAGGCCAGCCGGGCGAGCTTCTTCACGGAGGCCAGGGGGCTGGTGAGCTCGACGGGCTCACAGCTCGCCATCAACCGCAGCATCTTCTGTACTTGCCGCTTGCTCATCGCCGTCCGCTCCCCACCGGCCACCTGGGCCGCTCGGCCCCTCGGGCCACCCCGTTCACCTGCGCAACCCGGTCAGTGTTCCATGGGGGTCTGCCAGTCGGAACCTGGGTGGGCGTGCTTCACAGGGTCTTGGTGGGACTTTGCCGGGGGAATGCTGGGCAGCCGCCGCTACGGCTGTGCGCGAGCGTCATCACGCTGCCACCGTCCAAGGACTGACCAAGGTCCTCCGCTTCCGCCTGGCCAGCGGCTGAGCAGTGGGTTACTGAGGAATGGCCCACTTTGCAGCCTTGGGCGCGCCATTGGGTCCCCACACAGCCAGGGCGGGCCGTGCGCTGCGGGCGCCCAGGAAGTCGATGGTGCCCTCGGCGCACTGGCCGGGCTTCAGCACAATGTCATTGCTCGGGAAAGCAGTCTTGGGATCGGGGGCCTTCATCTTGATGGTGTTCACTTCGCCCGTCGGCCTGATAAGCGCGATGAATCTCCGATAGACGGTGATCGGCGTGCCGGCAGTGCTGCAGATACGGACTTTCACCTGGTCGTATCGAAGGTTCTCATCCGCCGGGCTGGGCGGCTTGTGTTGCTCGTAGGCCAGCACCGCTGTTGTGCCGGTGGCCTTCGCACCGCTGCGTGTTGTGCTGGTCCACTGCCATGCCTCGCCGAGAGCCATCGGCCTGTCCGGGGGCGCGGAATAGGTGAGGCCTGCAGCGGTTTGCGGATCGTCGGCGCTCGGCTCATCTGCTTGCGCAGGTGTAGGCACTGAAGCCGACTTCGTCTTCTGTGCGGTACCGCTGACAACATCGGCTGTACCACTACAGGCAGCGACGGCGGCGCAGAGCAGGCCGACGGACAATGCTGCGGTGATGGTGCGCATGCTTCCCCCCGAGCAGTCGTCCACTTGAGTGGAAACTGGTCTAATTCTTCGAACGGGCAGGCTTCAACGAACTCGGCAGCCCGGAAATCCAGACCGTTACATCGTAAGAGATATCGGATGCTGAACCACTGACCACCACTCGATGCCGTCGGCTCTGGGGAATCTGTCACGGGGCTTCAACCTTGCGAGCGCTACGAATGCGTATCGCTCGCCCAGTCAGTTCCCGCGACACCATTCGGAGAATTAAAATCCACCGAACATAAATCCCAGCATCGGTCCAGCTTGACCCGACTTCGGGATTCTGGGCGGTGAAGAACTGGGGGCCTTAATACTCCACCCCTTTTTCAGGATACCTTTCTGCTTGAACCTTGATGGATTCACCGCTATACACCTCGTCTGGATCGATGTAGCGCCCGGTCGGCACGAGGACAGACTCTGGGAGCATGGTCGTTTCATCCCCGATGAGGACAGCGTAGATCCTCTCGTCGACGCCTTGACTCTTGCCCAAAATCACCCCTGCGGCACCAGCAACTCCGAGTTCTACAGTGTGGCTGGTCTCAAGAACGGTGACGACTTCGTCGAAATCGAACAATCTCATCTATGAGTCACCTCCCCAAATGGGTCTACATTGACGTGGCGATTATCGCGAGAGAGCCAACCGATCTTCTCCCGTCCTTGACGCGACAACTGAACATCCCACTCGAAAGGATGCCCCTCGGTACGCGATGGACCCACTGTCCACTCGTTACCGAATCGGTCAACATATCCACCGTTACGACCTCGCGGCAAGGGGTTCGCGGGATTATAGCCCTTCGGGGGCACATATCGAATGCGACCTTGGTTCGGCAGACCGAATTCCTCCCCCGGACCGGCTGCACGCATTCTTGCCTTGACAGTCCAACAGTTGCTGTTGTGAACGAGTACCGGAGTCTCCCCCGCCAGCACATAGTACGTGTGCTACGCGAAGTCTTCGACCTGCTTTTTCGCTGGTCAAGTGCGGTTTGCTGGTCCGGTGACGTGCGTGGGCGTCCGTGGTTGTGCGGGGTTGTTGCCGTCAGCTACTGCCGTCAGCCGGCTCAGCCCAGATACGGCTTCTCACGGTGTTCCAGAAAATGCTGGAGCCTGAGCTGTTGGGTGTGGTGCATCGGCAGCTGCTCGATCTCTTCGGGCGATACGAACCGGAGCTCGGTGGACTCGTCGGAGATTGCCAGCTGGCCGCCGGTGATGCGGGCGGTGAAGCAGACGTTGAACTGGCGGCGGACCTCGCCGTCGGTGTAGGCGATGATGTGTTTCGGGTCGGTGTAGGTGCCGACCAGGCCGGTGATCTCGACGTCCAGGCCGGTCTCTTCTTTGACTTCGCGGACGGCCGTGCCTGGCAGGGAGTCGGTGAGGTCCATGCCTCCGCCGGGTAGCGCCCACAGGTCGTTGTCGCGGCGGCGCTGGAGGAGGATGCGGCCGTGGTCGTCGGTGACGACGGCGGAGGCGGCGACGACCATGCTGTTCGGCTTGGGGGCGTTCGGGTCGTCGTAGTACTCGGTGCGGGCCACGATCAGCCTTCCTCTCGTACGGGCGTCGCCGTCGCCCACACCGCGTCGAAGCTCGCGGCATAGGTATCGAACATGCCGCCTGTCTCATGTCGCCGAAGATGCCACACGGGGGCGGCGTACGCGTTGACGCCCCAGACGTGGGCGTTGACGAGTTGCTGGTCGTCGGCGCGGTAGAGGGAGTTGTAGAGAGTGGTGCCGTGGGTGCGGACCTCGATGCCGGGGCTGCCGGTGAGCGGCCTGTAGTGCATGAGGGCGAGGCGGCAGCGGGATTCGATGCCGTGGCCGAACCGCTCCTCCTGGCCGCGGGCTTGGACGTTGTCGCTGTCGGCGTCCCCGATCGCGATGCGGACGGTGCAGCCTTCGGCGGCGCGTTCGGTGAGGAGTTCGTTCAGCCGGGGGTACGCCTCGTGGAGGAAGACGGCCGCGTACACGAGGATGTCGATCCGCTCCCGGGCCTGGGCCATCAGGTCGGTGAACGTCGAGGCGGGGATGTCGGCCCGCTGCTCGTAGAGCGCGACCAGTTCGGGGCTGATGGCGCGGGCGGGGCGGGCCTGGCGGAGCGCCGGCCAGAGTGCGTGCACGTCTTCTCCCAGGGCTCGGGCCGCCTGGAGGGCTGTGGTCCGGCGTGGCGTGCGCCCGAGGTTCACCCAGCGCTCGACCGACTTGGGGTCGACCTCGACTTCCTGAGCGAGGGCGGCGTACGTCCAGCCTCCCGCCGACATGACGGCTCGTAGTCTTTCGTTCGGCATGAGTCTCCCCCTTCGTCTCAGGACGGCACTAGGGACGTTCTACATGGTGCGGGACGTCCCGGAGTGGGGTTTGGTGGAGGTTCCTTCGTCCTGGCGACCGGCGTGAGGATCGGTGCCGACCCTGCGGCACCGACAGGCCCAGGGGCACGGATTCACGCCGCTGAGGAGCGTCTACGTGCGAAAGTGCGCCACACCTTATGTTCCCGCCCTGCGACTGGATGCCCGGTCGCGGACCGCCTTGCCGGGGTGGTCACGATGACGGACCGCAATTCTGACGCGGTCCAGTGCACCGCCTCGCCCAGTGTGGGCGCCGTGGCGGTCGACCGGCGGAACGGCAAGGTGGGCGTGGTGATGGGGCATGTCGGGCCGTACGTGCAGCTCCGGCCGCCACGCGGTGGCCGGGAGTGGGACGTGCCGCCCGAGGACGTACGTCCACCGACCCCGGCCGAGGAGCTGAGCGCCAAGGTGGCCGTGGCCAACCGGAGGTGGGGACGGTGACCCCTCGCTCGGTCCTCCGCTACGAGACCTGGACTCTCCAGCCTGACCGCGAGCCGGACGCGGAGCCGGTCCTGTACGCGATGCAGTGTGCCGTGGACGGCGAGACGTCCCCGGCAAGCGAGGACTCCACCGAACCGCAGAACTGGGTGCTGCGGCACTGCGGCCAGAACCCGTCCCACCACACCTACCGGGAGATCATCACCCGGCCCTGGCGGGCTTGGCGGCAGACCTGACCACCCTGCTCGCCCGGGTACCGCGCTGACCCACCCGACTCCCGTCCCTGCCGGGCGCAACTGATTGAGGCTCCCCCGTCCTCGTCAGCCTCGGCAAGGACGGGCCTTCACGTGCGCGCCGCGCCCATGACCGTGAGGCTCTGGCCTCAGCCCCAGAAAGTCAGCCACAACGGCGGGCGTGCCGACCGATCACCCGCCACGTGTGTCTCGCTCAACCCCGCACCGGCACCAGCCCAGTTACTCCATCGTCACGGCCCCAGCCAGGCATCACGGCTGGCGTTCCGGACGACAGCACCGCCGGGATACTGGTGCTGGCCTTGGCGAACCGTTCTTCGGCGGCGGCGAGTTCGGCGGCTACCTCGTCGTCGCTCTTTCCGCTGAGTCGTGCCGCTTCCTCGTCCGCACGTCGCTGGGCGATGCTCTCGTCGAGCATCTCGTTGTAGCGCTTGAGGAACTGATCGCGCGGGCTGAGCTGGCGGACGAAGACGCCTCGGCCCTGTACGGAGTAGATCAGCCCTCTTCCTTGAGGACCCGCAGGGCGTTCTGCGCGGTGGAGTTGGCGATGCCGTACTGGGCTTGCAGGTCGCGGGCGGACGGGAGCTTGGCACCGGGCGCGAGCCGGCCGTCCTGGATCTGCTTGCGGAACTCGTCCGCGGTCCGCACGTACGGGGGGCGTGGATCGTCAGCGGGACTGTCGGCAGTCTGCCAACCACGCCGGAGGTCACCGAGACCGATGTACTCGAGGTCGGACTCGCCGGGATCGACCTCGTTCAACGCCCACGCCGGAGCCTTGTGGGCACGCTTCACCACCTACCTGCGCCGGGAGATCGCCGCCGGGCTCGGCATGACCAAGGCGTCGAACTCGTCGTGATCAAGGAACTCCTCGGCCACGCTCACATCGGCGTGACCGCCACCGTCTATGCCCACGTCCGACTCCGCCTCCAGCGCGACGCCATCGACGCCCTCGGCACCGCGCTCGACGGCGTAACGAACACGCAAACCAGCCGAACTGACGGCGACGATCCGCCTCCGCTCCCCGCCCTTGTCCGTTGACGTTGCCGTCAACTACTGCCGTCATAGCCCACGGGAGCCCCACCTACGGGGCTCCTGTTTTGCTACAGCACTTTGCAGATTAACTCACGTCGACGTCTGGCGTGTAGCGCATAATGTCTCACATGAGCTCTCTCGCCCCCACGGACAATCAGGGCCTACTGCGTTTTCTACGGAGATGGTATGGTGCCCCGAAATCGCCCAATGTGAGACCGGAAGAATCACCTGAAACGCCCAGGGAACTTGTCGAGTGGCATGAAACCTCTGCCCAGTGGGACGGGGCGATCACGTCGCACAACTACGCCATTCCCCTGCCGGAACTCGCAGTAGAAGATGGAAAGATCCCGTTCTGGGTTGAGAACCAAGGAACTTGGGTTTGGGCATTCGATCCGAACGACGAAGATCACTCTGTATACGAGCGAGAACCATCCGACGAACCGAACCCCTGGAAGCGAACTGGCGAGCGACTCTCAGAATTCTTGATTCACGCCACAGTCCTAGAAGCCATTCTGGGTGCTCCTGCAACGAAAGTCACGCAAGGAGTACAAGCGGATTGGCTCTGGTCTCAGGAAGGCAGTCGTGAATTCCCCTTCCCTGCATGGAACTGGCCGGCCCGCGATTCACGCATCCTCTGCGGCGAGAACTGGCTGGCTCTCGTCCACCCGAGCGATGACCCCGAGGCAGGTCATGACATCACCCTGGCAGCGATTGCGCCAGAGGATCTCACCTGGGCGGAGAATACGCCAGGAATCAAGTGGCGCTCATACTCCGGCGCTCAGGACTACACAACTGATGAGCCGCCCCCCTGGTAGGTAGCCAAAACATGAATCGGCGGCCGATCCACCCGGATCGGCCGCCGATGACGTTCCTGAATCAGTGAGCTTCTTCAGCGTTGCAACTCCAGTGTGAGGACGGCCTTGGCGATTGACGTCATGCGGTTGGGGCTGCAGCGGGACCTGCGGAAGATCCGCCAGGACTTCAGGCGGGCGACTCCGCGTTCGACGGGTGCGCGCGCTGCGGCCAGGGCACGGTTGCGAGTCTTCTCGGTGGGAGTCAGTTTCTTCAGGGGCCTGCGTTTGATGCCCGTAGTCAGCCACGGACCGGCGCCCTGGTAGGCGAGATCGGCCACGATCGGAACGCCCTGGCGCTCGCAGATCCGGATGATCCGGTGGGTGCGGGCAGCGGTCAGGTCGTGGGTGCGGCCCGGCAGGGCGGGCGAGAGCCACAACAGCCGGCCGCCGGGATCGGTGACGACCTGCACGTTCACGCCGTGGCGCCGGTGTTTGTGGGAGTAGTCGGCCCGGCCGTCGCCGACCCGGTCGCACTCGGCGAGAGTGCCGTCGAGCAGGACGAAGTCGGGATCATGCTCGCGCAGCGTCTTCAGCAGACCCGGTGCACGGGCGGCGAGGAGGTCGACGACTGCGCTGGTGTAGGCATGCACGGTGGACTCGCTGATCCCGAACCCGGCAGCCATCTTCGCCAGAGTGATGTGCTCGCGCAGGTACACCAGTGCCACCATCGCTCGCTGGGACGGACGGAGCTTGCAGCGCCGGTCGCCCTCACGGGTGACGATCAACATGGTGACCCACTCCACGAGTGCATGCGGCAGGTCAAGTGCGGCAGGATGGACGACCAACGAGGCCCCCGAGCAACGTGATTGAGACGTCAGACATCTCGATCAACAGCCCGGGGGCCTCGCTCGTTGCGCTGCACGGGCCGTCACCCGATCGGTGGCCACATCGAAGAAGCTCAGTCAGGAAGTCCCACGAATTTCTCAGTCCTCCGTGGTGAGATCACCCAAAGCTGAGCACCTTCGGGCAGCATGTCAGGCAAGGTACTTCGGCAAGTCCCACACGCCCCCGTCGGATAGTCAATATAGAGCACGGCCTTTCTGACACCTGGATTCATGCGCAAGAATGCTGCTGCATGCGTCTCCACGTGCTCTGCGTTGGCCCTGGTCCTACCCGGAAGATTCTTGAGGAGCCCGGACTGCCCGCCAGGACCACTGATCATCGGAAGCTGGTCGCCGCCGACATCAAGAATCCCCACTGTGCGCCGCGGGTAGTCCTTCTGCAAATCCTTCAGGGACGGGCCGCAATTTGCATTGTGAACCAGGACCGGCGTCTCCCCCGCCAGCACATAGTACGTATGCAGGTCGTCAACCGTGAGGTTGTACGTACGAGCGTGCTTGGTGAAGGAACGGTTGGCGGTGACGATGACGGTGTCGCCCTCGTCGGTGAGCAGGGTCATGCCCGGCTTGAGGTCTCCCGCTTCGACCCAGCTTCGTTCCGATGGCGACCAGAACGGATGCTCGTACGTGGCCGTCAGTTTCTCGATGCCGTCCGCTGTTGCGATGGATAGCTCGTTGAAGAGCTTGTCGTCCTTGGTGACGATCAGGCGAGTTACCTTGCGCGGGCCGGTTTCCCCGGTTTCGGGGTCCGTGGCCAGTACTTCATCGCCGACCTCTACGTCCTCGATGTCCCTCGCGCTTTTGTCCGCCAACAGGACGTCAGTACCGGCGAGGAAACACTTGCAAGGAGCTGGGCCCTGCGACGTACGGCTCCGACCGAATCCGATGCCACCCCGCCCTGTCCCGCTTTCTGCGGCAACCAAGAGCCCGGACGCCATCGCGGCAGACATTGCGTAGCCAAGACCTGCTGGGCACTTCCTTCCCGCGGCCAGGCAGGCGTCGCCCTTCGCACCGTTTACTGTCACGGAGTTGGACGCGAAGGACAAATCGGCACAGGATTCACGGCCGTAATAACAAAGCTCGTCTATCGTCTTGTAGAAAGCATTGATGTACTTGCTGACGTTTTTCCACTTGGCTTCGACGTTGACTGTGGGGAATATCGAAATGTAGCCGTCCCCGTTGTAGTCGTACTGACTTGTTCCCTCGTCCCTCCAGTCCGTCGAGGGCCGTTCTCCGTCAGGGACGTCACGTACACAGCCACCTGGCTTGGTGCACGTTGCTGTGCCCCCATGCGCGGCCTCCAGCACCAGTCCGGTCGGGTCGCTCTTGCTCACCGGGCTGTTGTTGCTGTAGGCGTACCCGTTCATCTGAAGCGGGTCCGCGATGTCGATGATCGGATCCGCCGAAAGGAAGCGGCCGGAGTTCTGGTCGTACTCGCGGGCGCCGATGTGGGTCAGGCCGGTGGCCGCGTCGTCGATGCCGACGCCCAGGTAGCTGCGCTTGTTGGGCCAGTTGGTCGGCTTGGTGCCCCGGATCTCGCCGTACGGCTTGAAGGCGCGGTGGGTGGCCGCCTGTCCGCTCGCCACGTCCACCGATGTGTTCGCGGTGCCCAAGTGGTCCGCGAGCAGGACGTTCAGCTTGTGGCCCGTCGTCGCGCCGTTGCTCGTGGTGCGGGTCACCACAGGTGCGCCGGGTTGGGCGTAGGAACGGGAGGCCTTGGTGATCGCCCCCGTGGCTCCCGTCGTCACCTCGGTCTCGCCCAGGTAGAGCGTCGAGCCCGACGGTGAGTTCTCCAGGATGCGGTTGCCGGCGGCGTCGTAGACGTACGTCGTCTTCTTGCCGTCGTCGGTGATCGTGTCGAGCCTGTTCTCGGACGTCCAGGTCAGGTTCTGCGTGGTGGCGGACAGGGAGCGGGTCTCGGTGTTGCCCACGGCGTCGTACGCGTAACTGCTGCCCTTGCCCGACGGGTTGGAGCTGATCCACTTCATCGTGTGCGGCTGCGCGGTGGTGCCGTAGCCGTACGTGTAGGTGACGTTCTTGGTCGCGTCCGCCGGGTCGTGTTCCGTCAGGGTTGCGCGGTTGCCCAACCAGTCGAAGGTGAACGACTGACGGTACGCCGTCGCGCCAGTGGCCACGATCGTCGCGTCGGGAGCTGTGGCCGCCAGGGTCGAAGACAGGGAAGCGTCCGGGCTCGACCTGTCGCTCGCCGTGTCTGGGGCATGGGCCACCGGGCCGGAGGAGTTCCGGTAGTCGGTGCGATAGCCCCACGTTGTGCCGTTCGACGCCTTGCAGCCGGTGGCGTTGCCGGCCGGGGTGATGTTCGACGTCCAGGCGTTCACCAGCTCGCCCATCACGTCGTACGTGAAGCACTGGGTGTCCCACGTGGCGCCCGAAGCCTCAGACAGCTTGCGGGCGTTCGACGTGATAGTGCCGGACGCGTCGTACGAGTAGTAGCTGTCGGTGATGCGGTGCGGGCCGGAGGTCTCGCGGTCGGTGACCGTGCGCTGGAGGCTGCCGGTGTGCGGGTCGACGAAGTTGGTGGTCCAGACCCGGTAGGGCTGGGAGCTGGACACCGCCCGCAGGACCTCGCCGTACGGCGAATAGGTGGCGTCGGACGTGTACCAGGCAAGGCCGGAGGTCGACTCGGCCAGGCCGTCCCCGTTGTAGCGAGTGACGACCTTCTCCTTCGCCAGTCCGCCCACGGCAGGCAAGGTGACCGACTGCGGCTTGCCGGTCTGGGTGTAGGCGTACGCGTACGCGTAGGTGCCCGCCAGGCCCGCTGTCAGCGTGTTCGACGGGATCACCGTCTCACTGCCCGTGGGCCGGTAGTCGGTGTCGTAGCCGGTGACCCGGTTGATGTAGTCACCGCCCGGCGTGTGCCGGGTCGAGGCGACCGGCTGGCCCAGCGCGCCCGGCAGGCTGTCGTACGTGAACGACCTGACCGGGGCGGCGGTTGCCGAGCCCTCACGGACGAGCGTGACCCGGCCGAGCTCGTCGTAGTCCGTGTACGTCGTCCGCGACTTGGCGTCCGTCACCTTGACCGGGCGGTCGGCGTCGTCGTACCAGGTCTCCGTCTTGCCTGTGTCCGGGTCGGTGGTCGACGTCACGCGACCCCGGGCGTCGTACGTGTAGGTCCAGGCGTTGCCCGCCGGGTCGGTGACCTTGGTCCGGTAGCCGCGGGCGTCGTACTCGTACGTCGTCTTGCGGCCGCTGCTCTCGGAGGTGGCGGAGTCCCAGTTGCTCTTGGTGGCGTTGTCCTTGTAGTGGCGGATCGCGGTGACCCGGCCCAGTGCGTCGGTGTATGTGCGGGTCTGAGGGGCGGTCGAACCCGCCGGGTCCGTGAAGGCGCTGGTGTCGTCGTAGAAGGTGTACGAGAGGTAATCGGCCCTATAGGTGTCGCCGTGGTACGTCAGCTGGATCGACGGCCGTTCCAGACCGTCATAGATGTGCTGGACCCGGCTCGGGATCAGCGCTTTCGATCTCGGCGCGAACAACTCGGCCGCCGGCTCGCCCTTCGCGAGGTAGCCGCTCGTCTGCTCAACGACCAGGCCGTGGTCGTCGTACTTCGTGTCGGTGATGATCCGGCCGGGCCCGTGTGCCTCGGACTGGGTCTGGACCTGGCGCATCAGACCGTCGTAGATCGCCACCTGACGGCTGTACGTACCGTCGTCCTTCAGCGTCTTCATGGTGACGGCGGCGGGCCTGGTCTCGGCGGAGGTGGCCACCGCGCCCTGGTACGCGATCTCCACGTCCGGGGACTTGCCGCCCGAGGAACGCGACGGCGACCAGCCCTTCACCAGGCGGCCGAGGGCGTCGTACTCGTTGCGCGTGACCCGGCCGTTGGCGTCGGTGACCGTCAGGGCCAGGCTGCGGCCCGGGTCGTAGGTCGTGGTGACGGCGTGGCCCATGGCGTTGATCGTCTTCACCGAGGTGACCGGTCCGCCCGCGTCCGCAGGCGTGTACTCCGTCCTGGTGGTGCCGGCGCCCGGCTTGGTGACGGTGCGGATGCGGCCCAGCGGGTCGTAGGTGGTCTTGGTGACGACCGAGTACGAGGTTCCTGCGCCGTTGATCCCGGCAGCGGAGGTGACCCGCCCCTTCGTCGGTGTCTGACCGACCTCCAGGTCGTCGTAGCTGTTCTGCACCGCATTGATGAGCTTGGTCGCCGGGTCCGCCGTGTCGTGGGCGGCACAGGACGTGCCCGTACTGCGCCGCTCCTTCGGCAGACCGATCAGCCACGCGGAGGTGTTGTGCACATACGACGTCTTGGTGCAGGTCTGGTCGGAGAGGGTCTCGCCGCTGCCGTTCGGCTTGACCACGGCCCTCTCCACCTGGACCGGCAGGCCGTAGGTGCCGTCGACCGTCGTCAGCGTCCGGACGGCCCGCCAGCTGTCGTCGACCTTCTGGATCTCCTCCGTACGCTCGACCCCGACGCGGTGCGCGAGCAACGGATCCATGTCCGTGCCGTTCTCGGCCTCCCGCGGGCGGGACGCGGTCTGCTTCGACCAGGGGAAGTTGAGCGTGCGCTTGTGGATCCGCTTGTCGGCGTCCCGGTAGGTGATGGTCTCCGCCGTCATGCCCGCGTACTGCGGTGCGTCGTCGGCGAGCAGCGTGTGCTTGTCTTCGGAGTCCTTGACCGCCCCGCCCACGCCCTGGAAGTACCGGGTCTCGGAGTATGACTGCGCCTGCGGGAAGTTCAGCTGGTTGGTGGTTCTACTGCCCTTGGTGACGGCCACCTGGCGGTAGCCGCGCCAGACGCTGTGCGTGCGCAGGGACGGGCGGGTGAACTCGTCGTCGCTCTTGGCCCAGGCGGGTTCCGAGTACGCGTATGTCGTGTGGACGGGCTTGCCGTGCGAGGTGACCTTGTCGGTCTCGGTCACGGAGTCGACGACGTACTTGTTGAACCAGGACTTCGCGGGCGTCTTCTCGTCGCCGTCGGGCGACCAGCGGACGGGGTAACAGGTGCCGTTCCGCTCGCCCTTGTCCTCGGACGGCTCGGTGGCGCAGCCTCCCGTGTACTCGACCTCGATGTCGCCGCCGTACTCCGTGGCGACCGTGCCGATACGCGGGCGCGTGAACGCGGGGCGCTGATCGTTCGGGCCGCTCGGCACCAGGTTCGGCAGCTGACGGTCCTTCAAGCGGTCGTGCAGGGGCGAGGTGGGGCCGACCGAGTACTCGGCGAAGCTGACGCCGTCCTTGTGCTGGAGGGTGCCGGTGGTGTCGCCGGGGGCGAAGCCGCGACGGGTGATCGAGTTGAGCCACAGGCCGGGGGCCGTGTCGTACCAGTCCTCGGGGAAGGACTGGTGGAGCTGGTACGTGTCCACCTTGCCAAGGCCGGTCTGGCCGGCGCGGGCGGCCTTCGTCGTCACCGTGTCCAGGCGCATCTGCGTCCAGAAGGACGGGAACGACGGGCACAGCTTCGAGGTGGACTTGCAGTTGAGGTTGCCGGGAGTGTCCCACCAGGGGCGGTACGCGCCCGGGTCGTCCGTCTTGGCGAAGTTGGCGGGGTCGCAGGCCGTCTCGGACTTCAGGCAGCGCTGCTTGACGCCGAACTCGACGGTGGCGGACGGCTTGGTCAGGTCGGTTGGACGCATGCCGTACTCGATCGACGTCGGGTAGGCGTAACGGTCGTACTGTTCGGGAGTCTTGAACCTCTTCTTGACGGCATTGTGGTTCGTCTCCTGCTTCCAGTTGACGACCATCGTGTTGCCGTGCACGTCGACGACCTTGTCCAGGCCCCAGCGCCAGGCCTGCTTCTTGCCGGCGCCGCAGCGGGAGTCGGCGAAGGCGGTGGCGTGGCAGGGTTCGCCGGGGTGGTTGCCGAAGACGGGGACCGTGGAAACGGAACTCGTGTCGGCGTGGCCGCCGCCGACCTGGTTGAGACCGAAGTAGTACTTGGTGCCGTCCCGGGTCGTGACGATCCAGTACTCGCCGTCGTTGTCGCCGTTGGCTCCGCCCGTCCGGCGCTCCACGCGGATTCCGTCGTCGCTCTGGGGGCGGTAGATCTCGGTGTCGGTCTCGGGATTGCTGCCCGCGGCCGCGTCCCGCACCAGCTCTACGCTCCGGCCAGCCAGGGACATCACCGCGCGCAGAACGGGGCCAGGAACCGCTGAAGAGGCGCGAGCCTTGCTTTCCCGGGCGGGAACGGAAGTTCATTCGTCGAATGCGTGACCATTGCGTGGAGTGCTCGTTAGGTGCGGTGAGAGGATCTTCGCACCGGGGGGAGGCTGTCGAATGAGCGGGAAGTTCCGGCCACGGCCCGGTTTCGTGGTGCAGGCCTACAAGTTCGCGCTGGACCCAAACACCGCGCAGGAGCGGGCGTTGCGCTCGCACTGCGGCGCCGCCCGCGCCGCCTACAACTGGGCCGTGTCCTGGGTGACCGCCTCGTGGTGGCAGCGCAAAGCCGAAGCCTCCTATGGCCTGGGCGAGGAGGGGCTCACCTCGTGGCGTCCGTGGTCGCTGCCCGCGCTGCGCAGGGAGTTCAACAGGGTCAAGATCACCGATCCCAGGTTCGCCGACTGGTGGGAGGAGAACTCCAAGGAGGCCTACAACACCGGGCTGGCGAATGCGGCCGCCGCGTTCGACAACTACGCCAATTCCAAACAGGGCAAGCGCAAAGGCCCCAAAGTGGGTGTCCCACGCCGGAAAGTGAAACGGAAGGCACGACTGGCCTGCCGGTTCACCACCGGGACGATCCGCGTCGAGTTGGACGGTCGGCACGCCACCCTGCCCCGGCTGGGCACGATCCGCACCCACGAACCCACAGTCAAGCTCCTGGCCCGCCTCCAGGACGGCACAGCCCGCATCCTGTCCGCGACCATCCGGCATGAACGCGGACGCTGGTTCGTCTCCTTCCAGGTCGAGGCTGCACGCGAGATCACCCCCGTTGCCCGGCCCGATGGGGCCGTCGGCATCGACCTGGGCATCAAGCACCTCGCGGTCCTGGCCGACAGAACCGGTGAGATCCGCTACGAGCCCAACCCACAGCATCTGGACGGCTCCCTCAAGCTGCTGCGGTTCCATTCTCGCCGCGTCTCCCGACGGCAGGGACCGGACCGCAACAAAGGCATCCAACCTTCCAAGCGATGGATCAAGGCCAATACCGAGCGCAACAAGGTGCACCACCGGGTGGCGAACCTGCGCACGGACGCCCTCCACAAACTCACCACCCGTATCAGGGCCGAGTACGGCACCGTGGTGGTGGAAGACCTCAGCGTCGCCGGAATGCTCAAGAACAGCCGCCTTGCACGCAAGGTCGCCGATGCCGGGTTCGGGGAGATCCGGCGCCAGCTCACATACAAGGGCCAACGGAACGCCTGCCGCACCATCGTGGCGGACCGCTGGTACCCCTCCTCCAAGACCTGCTCGGCGTGCGGCGCGGTGAAAGCCAAGCTGCCGCTGCACGTCCGAGTCTTCACCTGCGATGTCTGCGGCCTGGTCATGGACCGGGACGAGAACGCAGCCCGCAACCTCGCCGCTCTCACCGCGGCCGTAACAACTGGTACCGGAGTGGCCGGAGACCAGGACACGCCCTGCGTGTCGAAGCCTCGTGGAGCCGACCGTAAGACCCGCCGCCAACGCCCCGACCGGAACACCGGCCGAGGCGGGCGGGCAGGTGGCGCAACCCTGCCGCACCAGCGACAGACGGAAGCGAGAGACCGTCGTCAAGCCGAAGCCCTCGTGCTTTGGTGACGTCACGGACCTTCCCATCCGAAAGGATGGGACTGCTGAAAGCTACTGAATCTTTCAGTGTCGGAAGGGGAGCTCGCCCGAGGACGCGCAACTGGCGCCGTGTGCCCGGACCTCGGACCACCGCAACTGGCATCACCTTCATCGGCCTCGGTCTGGACGAACCCCGGCTCGCGCGGCGGGTCGGGCCGTGCGGAGAAGGCGAAGCCCGTGACCGAGGCCGCCGCGATCGCACGAGCGACGAAGACGGGCAAGTCCGTCGAGGTCACCGCGCTGCGCACCGCGCGCTCCACTACGTGGGCGCGGCCCGACGGTCTGATGGCCAAGGAGCTGTACTCCGCGCCGATCCGGGCCAAGGTGGGCGGTGAATGGAGGGACATCGACTACGACCTCCACCGCACGAAGGCCGGTTGGGAGCCCAGGGCCACGAACACGCGGATGGTGTTCTCGGCCGGCTCCGAGGCGCGCGACGGGAAACAGCGCGCCTCACGCTCCTCAGTACGCCGGGTCTCCCTGGTCCAAGGGCTGAAGAGCGCTGACGAGACCGCGAGCCCCCTGGTCACCCTGACCGTCGACGGCCACGCCATCCAGCTCACCTGGCCGGGCCCGGTCCCCGCCCCGGTCATCGACGGCTCGCGCGCCCTGTACCCCGAGATCTTCCCGGGCGCCGACCTGGTGCTGACGGCCGACGACGACGGGTTCGCCCAGCTGCTGGTCCTCAAGAACCGGCAGGCCGCGGCCGATCCGCGGGCCCGGCAGATCTCGTACGGCATCACCTCCACGACCCTCAACTTCCGGCTGGATCCGGTCACGGGCGTCCTCACCGCCGAGGACGCCTTCGCCGCCGAGCTCGCGATGTCGCCGACCCCGCTGATGTGGGACAGCAGCGGCCAACCGGCCGTCACCGACGGGTCGGTCGGCGCCACCGCCCAGCCGACGACGTCGGAGAGCCCCGCACCGACCGAGTCGGCCACCGACGGACCGAGCGAGAGCCCGAGCCCCACCGAGGAGCTCATCGAGACGGACGAGCAGGCGGACACCGCCCCCGAGACCCTGCCGGCGGCCACCGACGGCCCCGAGCCCTCGGTGTCCGAGTCTCCGCTGCCCACCGCTCCGGCCGAGCCGACGCCCGCACCCTCGCAGACCGGCTCGGCGGCCACGCTCAGCCTTCCCGGGCTCGACGGGCCCTCCCCCGACTCACGCGGCGAGCTGGTCGAGCCCAGCCTGACCGGGGCGAACTGGGTGCTCACCCCCGACCTGGCCTTCCTCGACGACCCGGCCACCACGTACCCGGTCTTCATCGACCCGTCGGTGAAGAAGCACACGCAGAACTGGACCACCGCCTACAGCCGCCACCCCAACGCCACCTTCTACAACGGCAAGGGATTCAACAAGGGCGGTACGCACGAGGCGCGAGTCGGCTTCGAGTCGGACACCTGGGGCACCTCGCGTTCGTTCTTCAACATCGCCTTCGACAAGGACCTCAAGGGCACGAAGATCACCAGTGCGAAGCTGCGCATGCTGGAGACGTACTCCTGGTCGTGCAGCGCCCGTTCGATGAGTGTGCACCTCACCGGCCCGGTCAACGGGAAGACCAACTGGAAGAACGCGCCCAAGCTGCATGACGGCAACAAGTTCGCGACCAAGAGCTTCGCGCACGGATACAAGTCCGGGTGCCGGGACGCGTACGAGACGTTCGACGTGCGGAAGGCCGCGCAGAAGCGGGCCGATGAAGGCAAGGAAACCATCACCTTCGGCCTGCGGGCACGGGACGAGCACTCGCAGTACGCCTGGAAGAAGTTCCAGGCCAACGGGGACAACGCACCCGTACTGGAGCTCGTCTACAACCGCAAACCCACGGTCGACCCCAAGTCGCTCGATCTCGGCCCGGAGGCCAAGTGCACCACCACCGAGCCGTACGTCCGTATGGGCTCGGGCGACCTGACGTTCACCGCGCGGGCGTCCGACAAGGACAGCAACCTCGACCACCTCGATTTCGACCTGTGGCCGCACAAGAAGTGGCAGACGACGGGCGATCTGCTGGGCTCCACCGGCAAGGTCTCCGTCGGCGGTGACAAGGACACCGCGTTGCGCACGACGACGGGCTTCTCCACCAGCAAGCTCACCAACGGGACCACCTACTCGTGGAGGGTGCGCGCCGTCGACGACGCCGGTGCCAGCTCGGCGTACGCACCGGGTAAGACGCCATGCCGGTTCATCCTCGACACCACCGCGCCGAGTCCGCCGAACGTGACCTCCACCGACTTCCCCGACGCCGACGGCAAGGAGAACGGCTTCGGCAACGACGCGGAGGACGCCAACTGGTCCACGAAGAAGTTCGGTACACCCGGATCGTTCACGGTCCGCGCGCTCCAACAGGACGTCGTGCGCTACGAGTACGGCTTCAACTCGCCCACCTACAGCGGCAGCCTCCCCCGCACCGCCGGCACGGCCGTCAGCGTCAGTGCGACCATCTCCAACGCCAAGCCGCCGACGGCCGGACCCAACGTGCTCTATGTCAGGGTCGTGGACAGCGCGGGCAACCCCTCGGCGGCGACGAAGTACTTCTTCTACGTCACGCCCCGGGACCAGGCCGACGCACCCGGCGACTTCACCGGCGACAAGCTGCCCGACATGATGGTCGTCACCGAGGCCGGCAACCTGGGCATGTATCCCTCGGAGGCCACCACCACCGACCTCAACAAGGGCAGCGGCGACCTGAACTACTCGATGCCGGGCGCCTACCGGGACAACCCCGACAAGGACCCCAACGGCGACGACCTGCCACCCTACGTGCCCGCACCGGGCGGTCACTTCAAGGGTGCCCTGATCACCCACAACGGCGACATCTACGGCGGCGACGGCCTCCAGGACCTTGTCGTCCGCGTGGGCGGCAAACTGTGGGTGTATCCCGGTGACGGCTACGGCGCGGTCAACATCGACAAGCGCCGCGAGATCCTCCTCCCCGACGGCGCTCCGAGCCCCGCCGACCTGACCCAGTTCGTGTCGGCCGGCGATGCCACCGGAGACGGGCGGACCGACTTCTTCGCCACCATCGGCGACGAGTTGTGGGCCTTCACCGGCTACCACGGGGCGACCATCGACCAGGCGACCCGGCTGTGGACCTCGGGTTGGACCAGCCGGGACATCGTCACCGCGCTGGACGTCAGCGGCGACGGTGTCACCGACCTCGTCTACCGGTCGGACACGTCGGGCAAGCTCCAGCTCCGCAAGGGCATCGCCGCCTCCGGAGGCGGCGTCAGCCTCACCTCCCTGGGGAACGCCGGAAGTTCGGCCGGGGGCAACGACAGCGAGTACGGTGCCGCCGGCTGGGAGGTCAGCAATTTCCCGCTGCTGATGGGCACGCCTGACACGAACGGCGACGCGGACACCACCCCCGATATCTGGGGTGTGCGGTCCGACGGATCGGTGCGTTTCTACGCGGGCGGCCCGAGCGCGGTCGTGCCAGGGTCCGGCACGGAGATCATCGCTCCGGCGAGTTACTGGAAGACACGTATCGCGATCGGGTGACGCGGGTCCCCGGCCGCCAGTTCACCACACTGGCGGCCGGTCCCCTTCCACCTGGCGTGTGTACGCCTCTTCCACCTGGCGTGGGTACGCCTCTTCTACCTGGCGTGGGTACGCCTCTTGCGAGCCCCGTCCGGCCACACCTGCGGCCTCCTCTTCGCCGCCAGGTCCTCCGCCCACCCGAACCACACGATGCAGCTGCCGATGAGCACCCAGGTGAAGGCCAGGACCGGCCACGGGCTCTCCAGCAGCCAGGAGAAGTGCATCCACATCACGTCGATGCCCCACAGCTGGTCCCACATCGTCGCGGCGATGAGGATGCAGGTGTTGTGCCACAGGTAGATCGTCACCGCGCGGGAGTTGAGCAGGGTGATCACACGGTCCCAGCGGCGCAGGCGGCGCGGCCACTCGGACCACGAAGGGCTGAGGTGCAGCAGCAGCATGACCGTGCCGAAGGACCACAGGGCCTGGGCCATGGGCATGCTGTCCAGGTCGTTGCCCTCGCCGAAGTCGTTGTTCAGGGCGTACCAGAGGCCGACCGCGGCGAAGATCGGGGCCACGGAAGGCACGACGTAGCGCGGGATCCGGCGCAGGATGCCCTCCTGGTGCGCCATGCCGAGGATCCAGCAGGCGCCGAAGGTGCTGAAGTCGGTGAGCGCGGACGGGACGCGCTCGCCGGGGAGGGTGAGGTAGCCGAAGTTGAACGCCGCGGACAGCGCGAGCGGCGCCAGGAGCGTCACCAGTGGCATCGCGCGCAGCGCCTTCAGCAGGAACGGCGAGAGCAGGACGTACCAGAGGTAGGCGCGGATGTACCAGAGCGGTCCCGCGAGGTCGACGGCCCAGTTCTCGCCGATGAAGCCGTGGATACCGGGCAGGCCCTCGGCGTACGGGGGGTCGCTGAGCGGAACGATCCAGTAGGCCAGGTGGATCCACCACCAGCCGGGGTGGCCGTCGGCGTCCGGACCCCAGCCCTGGATGACCATGCCGGTGACCCCGACCACGCCCAGCAGCCACAGCGGGGGCAGGAGGCGGCGTATGCGGCTCCGGATGACCTGTACGGGCGGGCGCTTCAGGGAGCGGGCCATCAGGTTGCCGGCGAGGGCGAACATCACGCCCATGGAGGGGAAGACCAGCGGGAGCCAGGCCCAGCCCGTCAGGTGGTAGAGGACCACGCGGAAGAGGGCCAGGGCGCGCAGCAGGTCGAAGTAGCGGTCGCGGGCCGGGGCCGGCCGGGTGGCCTGCTCGGGCTTCGCCGGGTCGGTCGGCGGGGTGGGCGCGGGTGCGGTCGCGGTCGCGTCCAGGACCGGGCCCGCCGTCGGTACCGCTGCGGCCGACGCGCCGGCCGCAGCGCCGGTCGCCGCCCCCGTCGTCATCGAAGGACCGTAGAGCGAAGGGTCGTAGGAGGGAGGGTTCATCGGACCGGCCTCTCGTCCATGACCTGCCGGCGCTGCGTCGGCACGGTCGGCGGTGCGGACACCCCGCCCTTGCGCCGCAGCTTCTGCCAGCGCAGGCGGCCGCCGGTGAGGGCCGTGATCCAGGACTGGAGCAGGACGACGTACATGAGCTGGCGGTAGAGGATCTGCTGGAGCGGGAGCGAGATGAGCGGGGTGAGGCGCTCGCGGTCCAGGACGAAGGCGTAGGCCGCGCAGGCCGCCTGGATGGCGAGGACACCGAACCAGGCCAGGATCGTCTTCTCCGTGGGCCCGAAGACCAGGCCGTAGATGAGGAAGACGTCGATCAGCGGGGCCAGCAGCGGTGCCAGGACCATGAAGAGGGACACCAGCGGCAGGCCCACCCGGCCGAAGCGGCCCGACGGGCCCCGGTCCACCAGGGCGCGGCGGTGCTTCCAGATCGCCTGCATGGTGCCGTACGACCACCGGTAGCGCTGCGACCACAGCTGCTGGACGGACTCGGGCGCCTCGGTCCAGGCCCGGGCCTTCTCGGCGTACACCACGCGCCAGCCGTCGCGGTGGATCGCCATCGTGATGTCGGTGTCCTCGGCGAGGGTGTCGTCGCTCATGCCGCCGACCCGTTCCAGGGCCGAGCGGCGGAAGGCGCCGACCGCGCCCGGGATCGTCGGCATGCACTGCAGGACGTCGTACATACGACGGTCCAGGTTGAAGCCCATCACGTACTCGATGTGCTGCCAGGCGCCGATGAGGGTGTCCTTGTTACCGACCTTGGCGTTGCCCGCGACCGCGCCGACGCGCGGGTCGGCGAAGGGCTGGACGAGTTCGCGGACGGTGGACGGTTCGAAGACCGTGTCGCCGTCCATCATCACGATCAGGTCGTAACGGGCGTTCGCCAGGCCGCGGTTGAGCGCCGCGGGCTTGCCCGCGTTGAGCTGGCGGATGACGCGGACGTTCGGCAGTCCCAGTCCTTCGACGATGCGGGCCGTGCCGTCGCTGGAGCCGTCGTCGATGACGATGATCTCGATGGGGTACTCGCTGCGCATCAGCGACCGCACGGTGCTCTCGATGCACTTGGCCTCGTTGTACGCCGGGACCAGCACCGACGCCGGTTCGGTGACCGGCGCGTTCGGGCCCCAGACGAAGTCCCGGCGACGGGTGCGGCGGGCGTGGACGGCGGAGAGCAGCAGCATCAGGCCGAAGCGGCCGATGACGAGGGAGCCGATGGCGGCGAGGCCGACGACCAGGATCGCGGTGATGTTGTCGGAGGCGTCGACCAGGAAGACCCAGGCCTTGCCCTTCCACAGCTCCAGACCGGTGACCTCGGTGTGCGCGCTGGGCGCGTCCAGTGCCTCGGTGAGGTTCTGGAACTCGTAGCCCTTGCCCTTGAGCTGGGGGATGAGCTTGTCCAGCGCCTGCACCGTCTGCTGCCGGTCGCCGCCGGAGTCGTGCATCAGGACGATCGCGCCCTGGCCGCTCTTGGGCGTGGAGTTGCGGATGATCTGGTCGACGCCCGGCTTGCGCCAGTCCTCGCTGTCGGTGTCGTTGACGATGGTGATGTAGCCGCGGCTGCCGATGTACTCGGTCACCGGCCAGGAGTTGTTGTCCATGTTCACGGACTTCGACGAGTACGGCGGCCGGAACAGCGAGCTGCGGATGCCGACCGCGCCCGCGAGCGCGAGCTGGTTCTGGGACAGCTCCCAGTCGATGCGCTTCTTGGACTGGTAGGACAGGTCGGGGTGGTTGAAGGTGTGCAGGCCGATCTCGTGCCCCTCGTCCACCATGCGCTGCACGAGGTCCGGGTAGCGGGAGGCCATCGTGCCGGTGATGAAGAAGACCGCGTGCGCCTCGTTCCGCTTCAGGGCGTCCAGCACCTTCGGCGTCCACTCGGGGTCGGGGCCGTCGTCGAAGGTGAGGACGACGCTGTTGTCCGGCACCCGCAGCGTGCTCGCGCTGCCGTCGCGGGTGTCGATGACGGGGCCGCCCTTGAGGATCTCCTGCGGCACCTTGTCGTTGGCCGCGGCGGGCCGGATGCGGTAGTCGGCCAGGATCTCGCTGTGGACGTAGCCGCGCAGCATCAGCATCGCCATCAGCGCGACGAGGACGAGCGAGGGCAGAAGCAGGCGCATGGGCACGCGGCGGCGCCGGGAGCCGTCGGGGGCCCCCTTCGCGGGCCCACGGCGGCGGGTGCGGGATGCCATCAGAGGGTGTACTCCGGGGACGGGGCGGCGGGCGCGGGAGCGGAGGCGTCCGGCTCCTGCGCGATGGGGCTCGGGTCGTTCGGGCCGTTCGCGACCGTCCCGGTGGCGGGTTCGCCGGTGGTCGCGGGATCGGTCGGCTCCTCGGTGGGGCCGCCGCCGTCCGTCGGGCTCGGGTCGGGGTCGGGGATGGTGGGCTCGGTGGTCGGCTCGGGGTCGGGAGTGGGGTTCGTGCCCGGGTTGGTGGTGGTCTTGGTGGGGGTCGGCTTCGGGTCGGCGGACGCGCCGGGGTCGGCGCTGGTGGACGCGCCGGGCGTGGTGGCGTCGGCGCCCGGGGATGCGGTCGCGTCCGTACCGGCCGTCGGGGAGGTGCCCGGGGAGACGCTGCCGGTGCCGGAGGGCTGCGGTGCCGACTCCGCGGGCAGCGGCGGGGTGTCGACCTGGCCGGCCGGCTGCTCCTTGGGACGCTCCACCGGCAGCCAGGGCGCGTGGGAGTTGCCGGACAGCAGGGTGGCGACGATGACCACGGCGTAGACCGCGCAGGCGAGGCCCACGGCCATGCCGATACGGCGGTAGAGGCGGCTGCGGCGGCCCGACTCGTCGACGAACACCGGCCCGTCGGAGCCCTCGCCGCCGCCCGGGGCGTCCTTGGCCGCGCGCAGCATGTTGTCCAGCTGCAGGCCCACGCCGTCGAGCTGGATGGTGACCTCGTGCGGATCGTGGGTGGCGCCGGCGTCGGGGCGCGCCTCGGCGTGCCCGGTCCGCTCCGGTTCCTGGGCCTCCGCCCACGGGTCGCGGACCACGGGGGTACGCGAGGGCCGCTCGAAGGCCGACCAGCCGTCCGATCTACCGGTCGACGGACGGACGTCCGCCGCCTGCCCACCAGTCCGGCTCACGTCCGCCGCCTGCCCGACCGCCGGAAGCACCGCGGTCTCGTCGGCGTCGGCAACGGCCCCTCTGGGACGGACCCGCAGGATCGCCGTCTCGTCGGCGTCCCCGGTGGTGCGGCCGCCGCCGCGGAGTATCTCCGTCTGTCTTGTCCCCGTCTCGGATCGGGAACGCCGGCCCCGATCGGGGACCTCGGTCTCCCCGGTCGCCGGGAAGGCCTGGGTGTCGCCCTTCGAGCCCGCCGGGGAAGAACCGCCCCCTGCTCCGGATGCGACCTCGGGCCACTCCGGTTGGGCGTCTTCTCGCCACTTCTTCACGCGCACGCACATCCCCCCACGGGACCGTTCTGGGTGCGCGCACGACACTGAGCACCCGTCGCCGTACCGAGCCCCCACCCGGCCGAGCGCCCCCCTTTACCACAAACGTGCTCAGGCCAAGAATGTAGCGCACGCGGAGGTTTTGTGTTTGCCGAGTGTCAGTTGTGGACGTTCATCGTGTCCAAATCGATGGCTGGAATCCATCCCCCAGCGGGCCGCCGCAGCCACCCCTCCTCGGCCGCGACCTGCGCCGCCGCCCGTCGAAGGGCGTCGAATGCGGGGTGCACCAGGCCCTTTCGCCACACCAATGACACCGGCGACAGAGGCACGGGGTCGGTCAACGGGCGCAGCACCGCCCCGGGCATGGCCGGAAATTCGACGACGGCGAGCACGGGGGTCCGCGTCTTGGCCATGATCCGCTGGAACTCCTCGTCGCCGACGGCGAGCGGCGCGGGCGCGGCGATCTCGATGCCGCGTCCGTCGAACAGCCGGTGCGCGAGGTCGGTCCACTCCGGGGTACGGGGGTTGCCGGCACCGGCGTACACGGTCTCGCCGGCCAGCGCGGCCAGCGGCACCCGGTCCGAATCGGCCAGCGGATGCCCCTCGGGCAGCAGGATCGCCATCGGCTCGTAGCGCACCGGCTGATGGTCGAGGCCCGCCCGCAAGGCCGGGTCCAGTCCCGCGAACCGCCCGAAGGACGCGTCCAGCCGCCCCGCGACCAGCTCACCGGCCGCACCCGTCAGACCGCTCTCGTAGCGCGCCATCAGCTCGTGCTCGGGGGCGAGTTCGCGGGCCCGGTGCAGGATCCTGCGGCCGGTGGCCATGCCCGGCGAGTTCAGGTCCACCAGCAGGGGGCGGGTCTGCCCGAAGGCGGCGAGCAGGTCGTCCTGGGCCTGGAGGGCGCGGCGGGCGTACGGCACCAGTCGCTCGCCGTCGGCCGTCAGCGTGACCTGCCGGGTCGTCCGCACGAACAGCTCGGCGCCCAGCTCCCGCTCCAGCCGCCGTACGTCCCGGCTGAGCGCCTGCTGGGCGACGTACAGCCGAGCCGCGGCCCGCGTGAAGTGCAGCTCCTGGGCCACGGCGAGGAAGGCGCGCAGGAGTCGGGGGTCGAGGTGCGCGGGAGCGGAAGCGGACATGCGGCGAACTTACAACGCGAGTGCGTGAATCCGCGCCGAGCAGGTGTTGGACCCCTTGATCCACCGGGGGCGAGGGTGGTCCCATGCCGCACCAGCCGTACGAGAAAGCCCCGCAGGTCACGAGGACTTCGAAATCCCCGACGCCTCCGCTGCTCACCGTCACCGCCGACACCCTCGTCGCCGTCGACTTCGGCCCCCGCACGACGCGTCGCGCACCCGGCCCGTACCGCCGGCTCTTCGCCCGCCCCGGCGCCCGCGCCTTCACCGTCGGGAACCTGATCGCCCGGCTGCCCATGGGCATGTTCAGCGTGAGCGCGGTCGTGATGATCGCCGGTTCGCGGGGGTCGTACGCCCTCGCCGGCGCCGTCACCGCTACCGGCCTCGCGGCGACCGCGCTGGTCGCGCCCTGGACCGCGCGGCTCGTCGACCGGTACGGCCAGGCGCGGGTCGCGGTGCCGGCCACGCTCCTCGCGGCGCTGGGCAGCCTCGCGCTGCTGCTGTGCGTGCGCTACGACGCCCCCGCCTGGACCCTCTTCGCCGCGTACGCCGCCACCGCGACCACCCCCAACACCGGCGGCATGTCCCGCGCCCGCTGGGCCCATCTGCTGAAGGACGACACCGAGTCCCTGCACACCGCGAACTCCTTCGAGCAGGCCGCCGACGAGCTGTGCTTCATGCTGGGCCCGGTGCTGGCGGCCTTCCTGTGCGGGACGTTCTTCCCGGAGGCGGGGACCCTGGTCTCGGTGGCGCTCCTGGTGACGGGCGTGCTGCTCTTCGCGTCCCAGCGGTCGACCGAGCCGCCGCCCCGGGGCCGTACGGCCGACGGGTCGACGCGGTCGCCGCTCCGCGCTCCCGGCATGCCCTCGCTGATGGCCGTCTGCCTCGCCATGGGCGCGGTGTTCGGCGCGACGGAGGTCGTCACCATCGCGTTCGCGGACGCGCGGGGCCACCGCACGGTGGCGGGTGCGGTGCTCGCGCTTCAGGCGGCCGGGTCCTGCGCGGCGGGCCTGTGGTTCGGCCGGCTCCGACTCTCCGGGCCCCCCGAGTACCGCTACCCCTGGTGCATAGCCGCGATGACGGCCCTGCTGACGCTGCCTCTGCTCGCCGCGTCCCTCACCGGCTCGCTCCTCCTGCTGTCCGCCGCCCTGCTGATCGCCGGCATGGCCACGGCCCCGACCATGATCACCAACATGGCCCTGGTCCAGCACCGCACCCCGGAGGGCCGCCTCAACGAGGGAATGACCCTCGCGGTGACGGCCCTCCTCGGGGGCATCGCGGCCGGCAGCGCGATCGGCGGCTGGATGGCGGAGCACCTCTCGCCGACGGCGGCCTACGGCGTCCCGGTCACGGCGGCGGCAGCCGCACTGCTGATCGCCCTGGCAGCAACGCCCTCAGCAGCACGGGCCATCGCGCTCACAGCAACGCCCTCAGCAGCACGGATCATCGCGCCCGCAGCAACGCCCCAAGGGGCGCGGGGAACTGCGCGACCAGCCACAACGGCGCAGCAGACAACCGACAACCCATCGCCGCACCCCCCACCCGCCTAACCCCGCGGAGCGACCCGCGCCCGAGCCGGCCCTTTGGCCATCAACGTGATCCCCGCCCCGACCGGCACCTCCCCCACCTCCGCGTCCTCGAACTCGAACTCCCGCAACAGCACCGCCAGCCCGAGCACCGACTCCAGCATCGACAGGTGCTGCCCTATACACGCCCGCGGCCCGCCCCCGAAGGGGAACCAGGCATAGCGCGGACGCCCCGCCTCCGCCTCCGGCGTGAAGCGGGCGGGGTCGAAGCGCTCCGGGTCCGGCCAGTAGGCGGGGTGGCGCTGGGTGACCCAGGGGCTGACCAGGAGGTCGGCACCGGCCGGGATCCGTACGCCGTCCACCTCCGCGTCGGCGACCGAGCGGCGGCCGATCACGGGTGCGGAGGGGTACAGCCGCATCGCCTCCTTCAGCACCATCGTCAGATACGGCAGCTCCTCCATGTCCTCGGCCGTGGGCGCCCGTCCGCCGGGCCCACCGAGCACCCCGTCCACCTCGTCCCGCACCCGCCGCTGCTCTCCGGGGTGACGGGCGAGGAGGTGCAGGGCGAAGGCGAGCGCGGTGGCGGTCGTCTCGTGGCCGGCCAGCAGGAAGATCAGGACCTGTTCGCGGAGTTCGTCGGCGTCGAGGCTGCCGTCCTCGGCGTTCTCGGCGTGCACCAGGAGGGTGGCCAGGTCGTCGCGGTCGTCCCGGTCCCGGCGGCTGTCGATGATGCCGTCGCACAGGGCGTGCAGCTCGGCCTGGAGACGGGCGGCGCGGCGGTTGGCGGGGGTGGGCCAGGTGCGGGGTGCCTTGAGCGGCGAGAAACCGCGCTTGAGCGAGTACTCCTGGAGCGGCGGCAGGGTGCGCTCGATCACCCCGAACGCCTTCTTCACGTCCGTCCCGAACAGGATCCGCCCGACGAGGTGCAGCGCGAACCGGTGCATCTCACCCACCAGTTCCACGGTCCCGCCCGGCGCCTCCCGCCACTCGGCGGCCAGCGCGTCCGCCTCCCCGGCGACCTGCTGCGCGTATCCGTTCACCCGGCGCCGGGTGAACAGCGGCTGCACGAGCCTGCGCTGGCGCAGGTACGCGTCGTCCTGGCTGGTGAGCAGCCCGTTGCCGACCGACTGGCGCAGTTCCTCGTAGAAGACGTTGTCCTTGCGGAAGTTGGCGGCCTGGGTCGCCAGCACCTGCTGGGCGCCCTCGGCGGAGAACACCGCGTAGATGTCGGTCCGCAGCCCCGGCGGCCCGGCCCGGAAGCGCACCACGTCGCCATGGTCGCGGCGGGCTCGCAGGTAGGCGGCGAGGGGATCGTTCAGCAGGTCGCTCATCGAGCCGAGCAAGGGACTCCCCGCCACGATCGGCGCCTGGGCGGCCGTCGTCGTCATCGTCATGGTTGCCCCATTCCCGCCGGAGCCATTGACGCACCCTCAGCCCACACCCGCGGCGACCTGATGACGGGACCGGTCATGACGATCGACGCCCACACCCCGATGCCCGACGTCATCGGCCTCACCCTCACCCACTTCGCGGGCGAGCAGCCCCGCGGCCCCGAGTTCGAGCCGGCCGGGTCCTGCGCGTTCCGGCCGACCTGTTGCTGATACGGAAGCCGGACGGCAAAGACGTACCGGAGGCGACGCCGCTGCCACCGGGGATGACGGAGCGGGCGAGTACCGCGCGGCGGGAGCCGACGTGAACGGGCGCTGACAGCGCGGCATCGGGCCGGACGCGAGGCATCCCCCCAGCCGTCTCAGGCACGGTCTCGTCGGACCCATGCGCTAGATTCACGGCGATGATCATGCCGACGAGGGGCGATTACGGGTGAGTTGCGGGTGAGCCGAGCAGATCGGGGACGGGAGACGGCCGAGCGGGCGAGGGCGCTGATACCGGCGGGCGAGGTGCTGCGCGCCGACCACGGGGTCTCCTTGGCCGGCAGAGCGCCGAGGCCCGGCTATTTCCGCCGGCCGCGCGCTCTGCGCTCCGAGCGCCGCACCCTCGGGAGCTGGTTGCTGATCCCCGTCAACGGGGTCGCGAGGCTTCTCTCCATCAACTGGAACCCGTTCGATGCTTTCTTCGAGGCGGTCTTCTGGCGCGAGAAGAAGAAGCCGGGCAAGCCGTTCCACGGCGGCTGGGACAGCATGGCCGGCCGGCTGGCCCGCGCCGTGGTGCCCCGCACCAAAAACAGCGCGGCCGTGATGCTCCAGGTGACCGACCGCCGCCTGCAGGTCGCGTACGTGTCCCGCGCGCGCTCCTTCTTCACCGGCACACCCGGTCCGGCCGAGGTGGGGTGGGCCACGGACCTTCGCAACGTGGCCTACATCCGCGACCGCAGCGACGTGGCGGGCGGCAACCACGAGATCGGCTTCGCCGACGGTTCGTGGTGCTCGGTCCACTTCGCCGGGCAGGGGTGGAGCCGGGTGTCGGACGCGTTTCCGGTGCGGCTGAGTCACCTGGACGCGGTGCCGGTCTCGGGGTGAGTGAGCACTCACGGACCCGGCTCTCAGCCCAACCCCCAGGCCAGCCCCATCCGATACGCGGCACACACATTCACGTCGAGCAGGTACGCCCCGGCACTCCCGCACTGCTCGGCCCCGCTCCCCGGATCGACCGGCTGACCGTGCCCCATCCCCGTGACGCTGTACGTCTCCACGACCGCGCGCCCGCCCGCGTCCCGGAAGACCCGGTGGGGATACCCGGCGACGGTGTCACTCACGTCGGCGGCCTGATCGGCCCCCTGCACCTCGGTCCACTGGCGCGTCAGGTCCGTCATGTTGACCGGCTTCACGGTGTAGTCGGCCGTGCCCTGGAAGGCGACCAGCGTGGGCCAGGGACCGGCATACCCCGGCCGGGCGGCGCGTACCCGGTCGCCCCACTGCCGCGGGGTCTGCGTGGCGCCGACGTACATGCACACGTACGGCGACCCGGCGGCCTGCGCACACCCGTACGGCAGCCCGGCGACGATCCCGCCCGCCTCGAACTTCTCCGGGTACGCCGCCATCATCACGGCCGTCATCCCGCCCCCGGCGGACAGCCCGGTGACATACACCCGTGACGTGTCGCCGGTGACGTCGGCGAGCTGCCGGTCGACCATCTGCGCGACGGACGCGGCCTCGCCCTGTCCGCGTGCGATGTCGCCGCTCTGGAACCAGTTGAAGCAGGACGAGGCGTTGTTGGCGGTCTGCTGCTGCGGCAGGACCACGGAGAAGCCCCAGCGGTCGGCGAGCTGGGTCCATCCGCTGCCGGTGCCGTAGCCGGACGCGTTCTGGGTGCAGCCGTGCAGCGCGACGACCACGGGCCGGCCGGCGGGCAGCCCGTCGGGGACGTACCGGAACATCCGCAGCGCACCCGGGTTCGACCCGAACCCGGTGACCTCCTGAGGCGGGGCCGCCGCGGCCCGGCCCGGCGTGAGGACGACGGCGATCAGCGCGACGAGGACAGGCAGCAGGGCGAGGACAGGGCGAGGACTTGCGGCTCTGGTCTGTGTCATGCGGATGGACCGTAAAGGCGTGAACCACCCGCCGATATGGGGTCGGACACCACAACGGACACGCCCGCCATGGTTGCTCAGCGCGTGCTCGTCGTACGGAACTGCCGCACGAGCACCTTCGGGTCCCGCGCGACCTCCCACAGACCGACCGCGAGCAGCAGCACGCTGCTGACGAAGCAGACCCAGAACACGAACTGGGCGCCCGACGCGAGGTTGTCGGCGCCGCCGCCCTCGTGGAGGCAGTACGCCTGCGGGGGAAACGCCTTGGAGACGCCGACGCCGCCGTAGCGCAGGGAGCACGGGTCCTCGCCGGGATCCTTGAGGGTGTCGTCCGCCGTGACGACCAGAAGCCAGGCCAGCGCCGCCCCCGGGACCGTGCCGAACACGGTCATCTTCGTCCAGGTCGGCAGGCGGGGGTGGGCGAGGAGCCCGTTCAGCGCGATCAGTACGACCACGAACACCGCTGCGACGGCCACGGCGGCGAAGGGCTTCCCGAACACCGTGCCCAGGAGCCACATCACTGCGCCCACCGGCGGCGCGGTCAGGACAAGCACCTTGATCCCGGGCGCGATCCCCGAAAGGGCGAGCAGATACAGCGCGACCGCCCACCCGAGGATGACGACGAAGCCGGTCACGGGCGCGGGGTGCCGGCCGCCGCAGGATCCCGGTACGTCTCGTCCTTCTGCCACGGCCCGACGCCGAGCTTCCCCGTCGTCCCCAGGTCCAGTTCCGGCACCACCATCACGGGGCGTGCCCCTTGCTTGGCCCGCACGCGGACGTACGGCGCGTTCACCGGTTCGCCGAACTGGGTGGTGTTCCGCCAGGCCAGCGTGGTCTGCGCGGCCTCGCCCGGCCGCAGAACGACGGGCTGCGGGCCGCCGTCGCCGCCGACGCCGGTGCTGATCCGATCGGTCCCGTGGAGGATCCGCACGCTGTCGACGTTGTCGTGGTCCTCGTCGAGGATCTCGAGTTCCGGGTAGCCGTCGAGCTCGTAGGGCCCGGTGCCGCAGTTGACGAGATGCAGGCCGACGACACGCAGGCCCAAGGCGGCGTCCCCGTCGTCCGCGTAGACGTGCAGCCCGGAGGCGGGGCAGGGCCCCGAGGCGGACGACGCCTCGTCGACGGGGACGCTGCGCACCTTGACCACTTCCACGCCCGACACATCGGATTCCACGCCGGACACATCGGCGCCCCGTCCGAGCGACTCCCCCATGCCGACGGTCTTCTTGACGGTCCGTCCCGGCCCGACCGACGCGACGATCTGCTCCACGTCGTCGACGCGGCCTGCGGACGCCGAGCGGAACCCGAGGGTGACGGTGAAGGTGGCCGCCTCGTTCGCCTGGTTGGTGACCTCGAACTCGGCCGAGAATTCAGCTCCGCACGCGTACAGTCCGGTGACCTTCACACCGTTCTCGCCCGGACCGTCGAGCGAAGGCAGGGGAATCGGAGTCGGCGAACCGGAGGGCCGGCTGCCCTGACGTAATTCCGACGGGCACGACACCTCGGTACCGGCCGGAGCCTCCGAGAGGCTCTCCGAACCGCACGCGGCGAGCAGCAGAACTCCGGCGAGGGCGGTGGGAACCGTGCGGAAGACTGTGGGCATCCGCTCACCCCACCAGGAGGCCGACTTCGCAAGCTGTGGCGGAACCCACACCTCCTGTCACAGCGGTGTCACAGGCCACCGTCTTTCGTCGTCCGGCATGACAAAGGCCCCGCTGCCCGAAGGCGGCGGGGCCTTTGCCCACATGGGATGAGTGGAGATGGCGGGAATCGAACCCGCGTCCAACGGTGCAGAATCAGGGCTTCTCCGTGTGCAGTCCGCTGTGATTTTCTCGGCCCCGGCGATCACGCGAACAAGTCGCCGACGGGCCCAGTCACTGTTAGATTTCCCTCTTCACCCCGTGACCGGGATCAAGGTTTAGTTCCCTAGCTGATGCCAGGATCCGGGTCGGGAACAGCCCCGGGCTGACACTTCGCAAGTCGCTACTTAGGCAGCGAGGGCGAAGGAATCGCGCTTGGTGTTGGCGATTATTTTTTGCGACATATGGTTTACGAGATCATTGCCGCTTCCTCGACACGCTTCCCCTGTTTCAACAGCCGCTGTCGAAACCGATCATCCCCATGTTGTTTTTTCAATCCCCACCGGACGGATCCGGAAGGGGGCGCGCACCCTCTGTGAGGTGCAGTGCCATCGTACGTGACCAACGCACGCCGATGCCACTGTATTCCCGCCCGTCAGACGCCCCGCTGCCGCCGCTTCGCCGCCGCGATCGCCCGGTCCGACTCCCGCCGGTCCTGCTTCTCCCGCAGGGTCTGCCGCTTGTCGTACTCCTTCTTGCCTCGGGCCAGGGCGATCTCCGCCTTCGCGCGGCCGTCCTTGAAGTACAGGGCGAGGGGCACGATCGTGTGACCCGTCTCCTGGGACTTCGCCTCCAGCTTGTCGATCTCCTCGCGGTGCAGGAGGAGCTTGCGCTTGCGGCGCGCGGAGTGGTTGGTCCAGCTGCCCTGGTGGTACTCCGGGATGTGGGCGTTGTGCAGCCACGCCTCGCCCCGGTCGATCTGGACGAAGCCGTCTGCCAGCGATGTCCGACCCTCGCGCAGCGACTTGACCTCGGTGCCCATGAGCACCAGGCCGGCCTCATAGGTGTCGATGATCGCGTAGTCGTGCCGGGCCTTCTTGTTCTGGGCGACGATCTTGCGCTTGCCGCCCTTCTCGCCGTCCCTGGCCTTCGCGGCCGCCGCCCCGCCCTGCTTGGGCTGGGACTCCTTCGGTACGTACATTCCCTTGCTCATAGTGCCGTCCATTTTCGCACTACGGACGGGGTACGGGGAAAGCCGATTTACGACTCGCCCAGGCCGCTGAGGACCGTCTCGGCCCGCCCCAGGACGCCCCGGTCGGCCTCCAGGTCGGGGGTGATCCCCATGCCGTCGACGGCGCGGCCGGAGGGGGTGCGGTAGTGGCCGACGGTCAGCTCGGCGACGGAGCCGTCGGGGAGGCGGCTCGGCATCTGGACCGAGCCCTTGCCGAAGGTGCGGGTGCCCACGACGACCGCGCGGCCGCGGTCCTGGAGCGCGCCGGTGAGCAGCTCGGCCGCGCTCATCGTGCCGCCGTCGACGAGCGCCACCAGCGGCCTGGTGGTGTCGCCGCCGGGCTCGGCGTGCAGGGCGCGCTGGTCGCCGTCGACGTCGTACGTGGCGACGAGGCCGCCGTCGAGGAAGGCGGAGGCGGCGGTGACGGCCTCGGTGACCAGGCCGCCGGAGTTGCCCCGCAGGTCCAGCACGATGCCGGTGGCGGCCGGGGACTGCCGTACGGCGGAGCGGACCGCGTCGCCGGAGCCCTTGGTGAAGGAGGCGATCCGGATGACGGTGACACCGTCGGCGAGTTCTCGAACAGTGACCGAATCGGTGGACAGGACGGCCCGGCGCAGAGTGAGGTCCCACGCGCGCTTGCCGCGCTCCAGCCCCACCTTGACGGCCGTACCGGCGGGCGCGTCCGTCGCGTCGCCCCTCAGTAAGGAGACGACCTCGGTGACCGGACGCCCGTCGACCTTCGCGCCGTCGACGCTGCGCAGCCGGTCGCCCGCGCGGATCCCGGCGGCGGCCGCGGGCGACCCCGGCCGCACCTTGGTCACCTCGATACGGCCGTCCCGCTCGCGCCGCGCCCACAGGCCGACGCCGGTGTACTCGCCGTCGAGGGCCTCCTCGAACTCCTCGTACTCGCCCTCGGAGTAGACGGCGCCCCAGCGGTCCCCGCTGCGGCTGACCGCTCGCTCGGCGGCCTCCATGGGGGACTTGCCGGCCGCGATGGCCTCGGCGGCCACCTCGGCGAGGTCCTCGTGTCGGACCGCGGCGGCGTCCGAACGGGTGGCGCCGTCGGACGGCTTCCGGTCGGGGCCGGGCAGCGAGCCGGTCGCGGCACCGGCCACGAGCACGCTCGCGAAGACCAATGTCAGGGCGGCCCCGCGGCCGAAGCGGCGGGGCTGACAGAACAGGTCACGACCTGACATGCCGGTGAGTCTAGGACAACGCAAGGGGCCGTACGGTCCGTTGTCCGTACGGCCCCATTGGCGTTGGTCACACCTTCAGGTACTTGCGCAGCGCGAAGAACGCCGCCAACGCCGGCATCAGCAGGCTGGTCGCGAGGATGAGCGGGAGCTTGGTCAGTACGGCGTCCCAGCCGATGAAATTGACCAGTGTCAGCTGGTCGGCCAGGGCCAGCCCGTGATCGATGAGGAAGTACCGCGCGATCACCAGGAAGGCGCAGGCGACCGTCCCGCCGATGAGCCCGGCGACCGCGGCCTCCATGATGAAGGGCGCCTGGATGTAGAAGCCCGAGGCACCGACGAGCCGCATGATCCCGGTCTCACGCCGCCGGCTGAACGCGGACACGCGCACCGTGTTGACGATCAGCATCAGCGCGACGACCAGCATCAGCGCCATCACCGCGCGTGCCGCCCAGTTCATGCCGTTGAGCAGCTTGAAGAGGTTGTCCAGGATGCCCTTCTGGTCCTGCACGGACTGCACGCCGTCCCGCCCGTTGAAGGCGGTCGCCACGACCTGGTACTTCTCCGGGTCCTTCAGCTTGATCCGGTACGACTCCTGCAGCTGGTCCGGTGTGAGCGAGGCGGCCAGCGGGGAGTCGCCGAACTGCTCCTTGTAGTGCTTGTACGCCTCGTCCTGCGACTCGTACGTCACCTTCTCGACGACCGACATCTTGTCCAGGTCGCCGAGGATCTCCTTCTTCTGGTCCTCGGTGACCGCGCCCTTGGCGCAGTTGGGGTCGGACTCGGCGTCGCTCTTGTTGCAGAGGAAGACGGAGACGTTGACCTTGTCGTACCAGTAGCCCTTCATCGTGGTGACCTGGTCGCTCATCAGGAGCGACCCGCCGAACAGGGCGAGCGACAGGGCGACGGAGACGACGACGGCGAACGTCATCGTCAGATTGCGGCGGAGACCGACACCGATCTCGGACAGTACGAACTGGGCGCGCATGGCGTCTGGTTGAGCCTTTCCGTGGACGGTGCGGTCAGTGCTGGTAGCCGTAGACGCCGCGTGCCTGGTCGCGGACGAGGCGGCCCTGCTCCAGCTCGATGACGCGCTTGCGCATCTGGTCCACGATGTTCTGGTCGTGCGTGGCCATCACCACGGTGGTGCCCGTCCGGTTGATCCGGTCGAGCAGCTTCATGATGCCGACGGAGGTCTGCGGGTCGAGGTTACCGGTGGGTTCGTCGGCGATGAGCAGCTTGGGCCGGTTGACGAAGGCCCGCGCGATGGCGACGCGCTGCTGCTCACCACCGGACAGCTCACCCGGCATCCGGTCCTCCTTCCCGCCCAGCCCGACGAGGTCGAGCACCTGCGGCACGGACTTGCGGATCTCGCCGCGCGACTTGCCGATGACCTCCTGCGCGAAGGCCACGTTCTCCGCGACCGTCTTGTTCGGCAGCAGCCGGAAGTCCTGGAAAACCGTCCCCAGCTGGCGGCGCATCTGCGGCACCTTCCAGTTGGACAGGCGCGCGAGGTCCTTGCCAAGAACGTGCACCTGCCCGTGGCTGCACCGCTCCTCGCGGAGGATCAGCCGCAGGAAGGTGGACTTTCCGGAGCCGGAGGACCCCACGAGGAACACGAACTCGCCCTTCTCCACTTCCAGGGACACATCCCTGAGTGCGGGGCGGGTCTGCTTGGGGTAGACCTTGGAGACATTGTCGAATCGGATCACGGATGCACCACGGGTCGCCGGGGGTAGATGAGCGTGACCATACGCGAACCGGAGGCGGGGGCGCAGTCGCCGGAGGGGTTGCGCGAGCCTTGTGCACTTTTGTGCGGGGTTCGCTTCTTGACGAACAGCGGGGAAGCGCCCCTTTAGGGGCGCGGGGAACTGCGCGAGCAACCACAACGGCGCCGCGGCCGCGAATCCCCCTCAGCCACCCCTCCGGAAGCGACCCGGCGCAGCTTCCGCAGGAACCTGGCACAGTAGAGGTGGGGAACGTTCTGGAGGCCGAGCCCGTTGAACCCCCGGAGGGAACACGCTAGGAGGGTGGCGCATGACGTACGACCGGCTGGTGTGCGCGAACTGTGCCGCGCCCGTGAGTGAGGGCCGCTGCCCCGTGTGCCGGGCGAACCGAGAGCGGCTGCAGCACGAAAACCTGTTCGCGGGGCTGAACCCGATGACACTGATCGCCCTGCTGGCGGTGCTGATCGCAGCGGTCGCGCTACTCGCGCACCAGACGGCGTAGGGCGGCGCACCTCCCGTACACGGACATGGCGAGGGGCCCGGAGCGAAACGCGCTCCGGGCCCCTCGGCCGTACAAACTACGTCACACGGCGTGCATCAACGGCTACCGTCAGGCAGCCGCACCGCCGCGGCCGCCCGCGAGGCGCGGGAGGATGCGGAAGCCGATACCGCCGGCGATCATCGTGGCGGCGCCGACCAGCAGGAACGTGGTCTGGGCCGCACCGGTCTCGGCGAGCTGCTCGCCGCCGCCCTGGGCGGACGTGCTGGTGCCCGTGCCGCTGTTCGAGCCGGTGTCGGCGAGGCCGGAGGAGCCCTCCTGCTGCGGGGAGGTGCCGCCGTCGGGGTCGGTGTTGTTGTTACCGCCGCCGTTGTTGCCGTTCCCGTTGCCGTTCCCGTTACCGTTCCCATTGCCCGGGTCGGTCGGGTCGGTGGTCGGGTCGTCGGTGGGGTCCGTCGGCTCGGTCGGCTCGGTCGGGTCCACCGTCGGGTCCGTCGGGATGTCCGTCGGCACGTCGGTCGGGATGTCCGTCGGGATGTCCGTCGGGATGTCCGTCGGGATGTCCGTCGGCGGGTCGGTCGGGTCGTCGTCGCCGAGACCCGTGTCGACGCTCACACCGATACCGCTCTCGTCGGCGCTCACGCCGATTTCCAGCGCGGAAGCGGCACCCGCAGCGGTCAGCGAGGCACCGGCCGCGATCACGGCGCCGGCCGCGATCCGCGCGATACGGATCCGCGTCTTCTTAGTCATCTGGTTGCTACCCCCAGTAGCTGAATCGTCGGTGAGGCGGGCGCTCGGGGGCCGTGATCGACGGAGGTAGTGCTGCAGTTGAGCTCCCCCGGTTCACATGCGCCCCAGAGATACGCATGCCACGCTTTACCCTTCCCATTTTTCAAAGACTCGTCAAGGCCGTTTACTTGCGCCATGTCCAAATACGGGGGCTATGCCAGGGGTTGGAGCCTGTGAGTGTGATGTAAAACCCAGACATGCAGGCACAGAAAAGGCAACTGCCGCCGAAGTGGCGGCAGTTGCCTTGTCGACAAAGTTACTTCTCCTGCTGCTTGCGCCAGCGAATTCCGGCTTCGAGGAACCCGTCGATCTCACCGTTGAACACGGCCTCGGGGTTGCCGACCTCGAACTCGGTGCGCAGGTCCTTGACCATCTGGTACGGGTGCACCACGTAGGACCGCATCTGGTTGCCCCAGGAGTTGCCGCCGTCGCCCTTCAGGGCGTCCATCTTGGCCTGCTCCTCCTGCCGGCGCCGCTCGAGGAGCTTGGCCTGGAGGACGTTCATCGCGGTGGCCTTGTTCTGGATCTGGGACCGCTCGTTCTGGCAGGAGACGACGATGCCGGTGGGGAGGTGGGTGAGTCGCACCGCGGAGTCGGTGGTGTTCACGCCCTGGCCGCCGGGGCCGGACGACCGGTACACGTCCACCCGCAGCTCGGACTCGTCGATCTCGATGTGGTCGGTCTGCTCGACCACGGGGAGCACCTCGACGCCCGCGAAGGAGGTCTGCCGCCGGCCCTGGTTGTCGAAGGGCGAGATACGCACGAGCCGGTGCGTGCCCTGCTCGACGGAGAGAGTCCCGTAGGCGTACGGCGCCTGCACGGCGAAGGTGGTCGACTTGATGCCGGCCTCTTCGGCGTACGACGTCTCGTAGACCTCGGTCTTGTAGCCCTTCTGCTCCGCCCAGCGCAGGTACATCCGCTGGAGCTTCTCGGCGAAGTCCGCGGCGTCGACGCCGCCGGCCTCGGCGCGGATGTTGACGAGCGCCTCACGGGCGTCGTACTCACCGCTGAGAAGCGTCCGCACCTCCATCTCGTCCAGCGCCTTACGGACGGCGGCGAGCTCGGACTCGGCCTCGGCACGGGTGTCCGGGTCGTCCTCCTCCTCGGCCATCTCGAAGAGAACGCCGAGGTCGTCGATACGACCGCGGAGGGCCTCGGCCTTCCTCACCTCCGCCTGGAGGTGGGAGAGCTTGCTGGTGATCTTCTGCGCCTCGTCCGGGTTGTCCCACAGGGACGGCGCGGCCGCCTGCTCCTCGAGCACGGCGATGTCTGCCCTCAGCTTGTCGAGGTCCAGAACGGCCTCGATCGACTCCATGGTCGAGGAGAGGGACTTGAGCTCTTCGGATACATCGACGACTGCCACGCCTCCAGCGTAACGGCTCCGCCAAGCGGGGAGCTCCGGGCACTGCGGGCTGACGTGACGCCCGGTGACGCCTCTCTCCGACGCGGGTGCGCCTTTCGGCCCGTTCCGCCGCTCGACGCGCCTTCTCGACGCCGGCCCAGGCATGTCAGCCCGTCCGGCGTTTGAGGACGAGGCCCCTTAAGGGCCGAAGCGGGGGTCTGGGGGCGCAGCCCCCAGAAACGCCCCGGGGTCGAAGGGGCGGAGCCCCTGGAGGGCGGGACGGGTAGGGGCGGCGGGGGCGAGGAGAGCTAGGGGGCCGCCGGGGCCGAGTTGTTCGTGTCCTGCGGCGTCGCGTCCGCGTCGTCGCCCGACGTGGCCAGCCACGTCCCCACACCCGCCGCGGCGACCAGCGCCACCGCCGCCGCCCCCAACGCCACCCGGCGCCGCCGCGTGGCGGCCCGGTGCCGGGCGGACCCCGGACGCGGCGCCCCCGCCGCCCTCGGCACCCGTGCCGTACCGCGCGCACCGCCGGCCAGCTCGTCCGGAGCCGGCACCCTCATCGACGTATGGGTGTCACGGTTGGAGTCGGCCGGCTTGGCGCCAGGCACCAGCGGCACCGCACCCCGCCGCCGCACCCGCTCCCCCGCCGGAGCCGCCTCCTGCGCGACCGGCGCCTCCTCCTGCGTCGGCTCCGAGTCCGGCTCGTCCACGTCCAGCGGCGGCATCCCGGCCAGCATCGGCAGCAGCTCCCGCAGCCGCGCCCCGAGCTCCGACGCCCGCAACCGCGAGGCCGGCGCCTTCGCCAGGCACTGCACGATCAGCTGCCACAGCTCGTCGGGGATGCCCGGCAGCGGTGCCACCGACTCCGTGACGTGGCGGCGCAGCACCGCACCCGGGTGGCCGCCGCCGAACGGCGTGAAGCCCGCCAGCAGCTCGTACAGGACCGTGGCGAGGGCGTAGATGTCGACCGCCGCTCTCGGCGGCAGTCCCTCCACGATCTCCGGCGCCAGGTAGTCCGGCGTACCGATGATCTTCGTCGCGCGGGTCCGGCGCGGTGAGTCGATGAGTTTCGCCACACCGAAGTCCGTCAGGAGGGCGGGGTGGGAGCCGCCGGGCCCCAGCGGGCCCTGCATGTCCAGCAGGACGTTCTCCGGCTTCACGTCCCGGTGCACGACCCCGGCCGCATGCGCCGCCGCCAGCCCGTCCGCGATGTCGGCCACGATCGCCACCGCCGCCTCGGGCGCGAGCCGCCGGTCGCGGTCGAGCCGGGTGCGCAGGTCCGTGCCGCGGACCAGGTGCATGACCAGCGCGAGGTCGTTGCCGTCGACGACCAGGTCGCGTACGGAGACCACGTTCGGGTGCTCCAGGCCGAGCAGCGCCGTCCGCTCCTGCACGAAGCGCCCGACGAGCTCCTGGTCGGACGCGAGATCCTCACGCAGCAGCTTGATGGCGACGGGCCCCTCGGGCCCCTCACCCAGCCACACCGTGCCGGCGCTGCCCCGCCCCAGGATCTGGTTGGCGGTGTACCGGCTGCCGATCTTCCGTGCCAAGACTGCTCCTACCGACGCGTGTTGTCGCCGCTGCGTCATTCCGGGGGACGACCCCCCGGACCCCCAGCCGACAAAACCGGGACCCCCGGTCGATAAAACTACGCGTTCAAGGAGCCAACCTTCACTCCGGAGACGGAAATCACCCGCGAGGTGTCGACAAATCACCAACCCAGCTCAGGCCTTGCCGAATCCGGGCGGTACCGAAGCCTTGGCTCAAGCGGTACCGGAGCCTGGCTCAGGCAGTACCGGAGCCTTGGCTCATGCGTTGCCCGAGCCTTCGCCCAGCTCCCCGATCCACCCGGTCACGGTGCTGAACCAGTCGGTGAGCTGGTCCCAGTAGCCCTTGCCCGTGCCGATCCAGCCCTGCAACGGGCTCAGCTCCCAGATCAGCCAGCCCGCGACGAACAGGATGACGATCGTGAACAGGCATCCCTTGAGGCAGCCGAGCCCGGGGATCCGCATCGGGTTGGCGCTGCGCTGACGCGGCTGACGCGGCTCGCGCTGCGGCCGCTGCGGCTCCGGCGCGGGCGGCGGGGCGTAACGCTGGGGCTGCTGCTGCGGCCGGCGCGGTGGGGCGTACGGCTGCGGCTGGTGCTGCTGCGGATGGCCGTACCCCTGCGGCGGCCGGCCCTGTGAGGGCCGCTGCTGCTGGGGCTGCTGCTGCGGGCGGGCGACCTGCCGCTGGGGGCGGCGGCGCAGCGGGTCCTGGTCGGGGTCGAGGTACTGGACCTGCGTCTGCTCGTTGCGGTCCCGGGCCGCGCGCAGCTGGTTCTGCCAGGGGTGCGGGTCCTCGGGGCCTGGCTGGCCCGGCTGCTGTCCGGGGGGTCCGGGCGGCATCGACGGCATGACGGCCGTCGGGTCCGCGGCGCCGCGTGCGCCCGGGCCGCCCGTGTTCGGCAGTACGGCGGTGGGGTCGGCGGCGCCCGCCGGGCCGGGGGCGCCGGTGTGCGGCAGGACGCTGGTCGCGGCGTTCGGGTCGAACGCGCCCGCGCCGTGCTGCAGCACCTGGGTGGGGTCGGCCGAGCCCGGCACGGCGGTCGGCGAGGGGTCGGGGGCGAGCAGCGCGGCGACGCCCTCGGCGGCCGCGATCTGCGCGGAGTTCGCGTGCACGCCGACGCCCTCGGCGACGACGCGCAGGGCGCGGGCGAGGTTCTCGGCGCTGGGCCGTTCGTCGGGGCTCTTGCGCAGGCAGCGTTCTATGACCGTCCACAGGGGGTCGGGGACCGTGGACGGGCGGCGCGGTTCGGCGCTCAGGTGCTGGTGCAGGACCTCCAGGGCGGAGCCGCCGCCGAACGGCGGACGGCCGGTGACCAGCTCGTAGAGGAGGATTCCGGCGCCGTAGATGTCGACGGCGGACGTCTGCGGGCGGCCCTCGGCGGACTCGGGCGCGATGTACGCGGGCGTGCCGACGAACTCATGGGTGCGGGTCAGGCCCGGGGAGTCGGCGAGGCGGGCGATGCCGAAGTCGGTCAGCATCGGGTGCATCTGGCCGCCGCTCTGCTTGAGCAGGACGTTGGCGGGCTTCAGGTCGCGGTGGACGACGCCGTCGGCGTGGCTGGCGCCGAGCGCGTCGGCGATCTGCGCGGTGAGCAGGGACGCGGCGACCGGGCTGAAGGGGCCGTTCTCGCGGAGGTAGCGGTGCAGGTCGGGGCCGTCGACGAGGTCCATGACCAAGGCGAGCAGATCGCCCTCGACGACCAGGTCACGGACCCGGACGATGTTCGGGTGGGTCAGCCGGAGCAGGACGGAGCGCTCCCGCAGGAACCGCATGACGATGTCCGCGTCGCTGGCGAGTTCCTCCTTGAGGACCTTGATCGCGACGGTCTCGCCGGGCTGCCCCGGCACGGCCGCCTCGGCCCCCGCGGTCTCCCGCTGGCGGGCTCGCCAGACGGTCCCCGTGGCGCCACGACCGAGCGGCTCCTCGAGGAAGTACTTGCTGCCTACCGGCCGCACGTCGCGCTCCCTGCTGCTTGCCTACGTTCCGATCCACTGTAGTGCCGTCCCCCACGACACCGGCCTGTCGTCATTCTGTGCGTCTTACGTACGGCTTCCCGTACATGTTCGAAGGAAAGACGCTCGGCTCTGTCTCGTGGTTGCCGCAAGCGGACGTGAGCGATCTCAAGTGATCGCCGGCAGTGCACTTGTCAGGCACTTTTGCGGGCAGAGCCGACCAATCAAGATCACTTGCCTTCGGGCGGGGGGCGCGTTGTCAGTGGCAGGTGCGAGGATGCGTGCAGTACTGGCCGAAGTGCTCGTGTGGGGTGGGGAGATCCGTCGGACGGGCCCTGGTCCGCGCCCGCGCAGAAGGGACCGCTGACGCCGATGCAGATCCGGCTGACCGTCGTAGACCCGCTGGCCTCGCCTGCCCCGGCGAGGGGCCGCGCCGCGAGCTGCGACGTGCTGGTCACGGCGCCCGCGGGCACGGCCCTGGCCACGGTGGCGTCGGCGCTCGCCTCGGCGGTGTCCGGCGGTGACGGCCCCATCGTGCTGTACGCGGGCACGGAGCGGCTCGACGACCACCGCAGCACGCTCGGCGAGCCCCCGCTGATAGACGGTGCGGTGCTGTCCCTGGGCGCCCCGCCCGCGCCCGAACCGCACCCCGAGCTGGACGACGCCCCGACCCAGCTCCATGTCGTGGCGGGGCCGGACGCGGGCGGGGTCCACCTGCTGCACGGCGGCGAGATCCGCATCGGCCGCTCCGCCGACGCCGACGTCCCGCTCGACGACCCGGACGTCTCCCGGTTCCACTGCGCGGTCACGGTCGCCGCCGACGGCCGCGTCTCGGTGGCCGACCTCGGCTCCACGAACGGCACGACGCTGGACGGCACCGGCGTGACCACCCGCCCGGTGCGGTTCGCGCCGGGCGCGCTGCTGCGGATCGGGGAGTCGGCGCTGCGGCTGACTCCGGCCGCAGGCCCGGGGGCGCGGGTGCGGACGGAGCCGGACGGGGAAGGGCATGTGCGGGTCCCCGCCGGGGACGACGGGCTCGATCTCCCGCCGGGGCCCGCCGCGGACGCCTCGACGGTGGCGCACACGCGCGTGGCGGACGGCGGCGACGCGTCCGGGTCCTCGGGAGTCCGGCCGGCCGCTCAGGAGCACGGCTCGGTCGAGCCGGCCGTCGTGCCGCTCCAGGGCGGGGCACCGCGGATCGAACGGCACGCCGGGGCCGAGCGGCCGCCCACGGCACCGCGCGGCGGCGACACGCACGGCGCGGGCTTCGAGGTGGGCGCCTTCGGCGGGGACGGCGGGGGCCACGGCGCCGACGGCGAGGCCGGCCGCGACGCCGCCCCGGCGCACGGCAGCAGCCGTAAGGGCACCCCGCTGCGGGGCACGGACGTGCCGCCGGGCGTGCGCAGGCGCGGAGGGCTCTCGAAGTGGGCGCGGCGGCTGGCCGGCGGGCGCGGGGAGCAGGGGACGGCGCGGCATGAGGCGTACGACGATGACGAGCGGGCCGAGGCGACCGAGCTCCCCTCGACGGCGAACGGACCCCGCGTGCCGGAGACCTGGCCGGACCCCGCCTCCCTGCTGCTGACGGCCCTGGGCCCCGGCCCCCGGCTGTGGGAGCGCGCACCGGGCCACCCGGAGGCGCTCACGGTACGGCTCGGCACGGCGGACCGGTCGGCGCCCGACGGCTCGGGACTGCTGCCCGCGGTACCGGTGACGGCCGATCTGCGCGAGGTCGGGGCGCTGGGTCTGGCCGGCCCGCGCGAGCGGCTCACCGGGCTGGCCCGCGCGGTGATCGCCCAGCTCGCCGCGCTGCACTCGCCGGACGCCCTGGAGGTCGTCCTGATCAGCGCGGACCGCCACCGTCCTCTGGAGGAGCGCACCGCGGAGTGGTCCTGGCTGGGCTGGCTCCCGCATGTCCGCCCCGGACACGGCCAGGACTGCCGCCTTCTGCTGGCCTACGACCGCGAGCAGGCGACGGCCCGTACGGAGGAGTTGCTGCGGCGCCTTGAGGACCTGGCGGCTCAGACGCCCGCCGGGGCGGGGTCCGACGGTGCGGCGCGGGGCGCGGACGGGCAGCTCCCCGACCGGCGTGCCGTCCGGCGGCCCTCCTGGGCGCGGGACGACGACCCCGCCGACGGGGCGGACGGATTCGCGGGGCCCTACAGCGTGGTCGTCGTCGACGGCGATCCCGGCGGTGCCGACGTACGCGAGGCCGTGGCGCGGCTGACGCTGGAGGGTCCGCGGGCCGGGATCCATGTCGTGTGCCTGGCCGAGACGGCCGCGGCGTCGCCCGCCTCGCCGGTGACGGAGACCTACGAGGCGGCGTGCACGGTGTCGCCGGTGTTCCGGGAATGCGGTGCGGTCGCGCTGCTCAGCGGCGATGTGGCGACGGCGCTGCGGCTGATGCGGGTGGCGCGGGGCGGCGGCGTCGATCCGGGCACCGTGGGCCCCGGGCGCGTGGCTGACGGCACGGCCGGCGACGGCCAGGCCGGATCCGCGCCGGCCTCCGCGGCCGACCCCGGCCACGGCCCTGTCGGGCACGGCACCGTCGCCGCCGTGGACGCCGTCTCGCTCGCCTGGGCGGAACGGTTCGCGCGGGCGCTGGCGCCGTTGCGGACCGAGGGAGCCGCCGGGGAGCGGCACGCGCGCGTGTCCGTGCCGTTGCCTCAGGCGGCGCGGCTGCTGGACGAGTTGGGGCTGGCCCGGGCCACACCCGCGTCGCTGATGGCGCGTTGGGCCGACGCGGGCGATGACGCGGAGGCCCTCGGCGGGCGGGCGTGTGCCGTGCTGGGGGCCGGGCCGCGCGGGCCGGTCAGCGCGGACCTCGGCGCCGACGGGCCGCACCTGCTGATCGAGGGGCCGCCCGGCAGCGGGCGTACGGAGCTGCTGCGGGCCGTGGTCGCCTCGCTCGCCGCGGCCGAGCGGCCGGACCGGCTCAGCGTCGTGCTGATGGACGGCCGGGACACGGTGAGCGCGGGCGGCGCGCACGGCGACGGACTGCGGGTGTGTACGGACGTCCCGCATGTCACCACCCATCTCACCGCCAACGACCCGGTGCGGATGCGGGAGTTCGCCCAGTCGCTCAGTGCCGAGCTGAAGCGGCGCGCGGAGCTGCTCGGGCGGTCCGACTTCACCGAGTGGCACACGGGCCGTGAGCTGTCGAGCCGGATGGTCGCGCAACGCGCGGCGGGGACGGGGGCCGGTACCGGCAGCGGTGACCTCACGGGCGATCTCGACACACCGCCCAGCTCCACCATCCGGCTGCGGCCGGGGGCGGCGCGTCGGCAGGCCGAGGCCGTGCCGCCGCCGTTGCCGCGGCTCGTCGTGGTCGTGGACGACCTGGACGCGTTGGTCTCGCCCGCGCTCGGCTCGCCGGGCAGGCCGGCCGCGGGCTCGGTGATACGGGCGCTGGAGGCCGTGGCGCGCGAGGGCGAGCGGCTCGGCGTGCATCTGGTGGCCGCCGCGGGGATCGGAGGCCGTACGGCGGAGTCGGAGCCGGCCCGCCTGGCGACGTTGCGGGTGACGCTGGACGCGGTCGCGGCGGGGCCGGACGAACCGGCGCCGGGGCGCGGGCGGTTGACCTGGGCGGACGGGAGAGCGGTGCCGTTCCAGAGCGGGCGGGTCACGGGGCGTATTCCGCGGACGGCGACGCTGCGGCCCACGGTGGTGCCGTTGGAGTGGCACCGGATGGGCGATCCGCCGGCCCGGCGTCCGGTGCGCGAGTTGGGGAACGGTCCTACGGATCTGGCGTTGCTGGCCAGTGCGTTGGAGAGGGCGGCACGGGAGGTCTCGGCCACGGCGGTTCCCTCGCTGCTGTGAGGCAGGTGCCGTGCGGGGCCCGCTCGGCCGGCCAGGCGGCCGGGCTTGAGGGCGAGTCCGCCGGTGCCGATGGCAGGGGTGCGGGGTCCTTGGTCACGAGGCCGTCACGATCCCCCGCTTGACAGCGGACGCGGTCTTGCCGCCCCCCACCCCAGGGCGTAGACCAGATCAAACGGGACAGCGCTCGAACGTTCGACGAGGCACGAAGAACGGGGCAGTGATGCGCAGCACGAGCAGCAAGAACCGGACAGGCAGGGCCGCCAGGGCCGCGGCGGCCGTACTCGCGGGAGCCCTCGCTCTCTCGCTCACGGCATGTGGCGGCGACGGCGACGACGATGGCGACGAACAGGGCGGTTCCGGCAACGAGGAGACCGCCGGCGCCGTCACCCTTCCCAAGCTGAACGGCGAATCCCTCGAGGTCGCCGCCGTATGGAGCGGTGCCGAGCAGGAGAACTTCAAGAAGGTCCTCGCCGAGTTCGAGAAGCGCACGGGCGCCAAGGTGACCTTCGTGCCCGCCCAGGACCCGATCATCAACTTCCTCGGCTCGAAGGTCGCGGGCGGTCAGCCGCCGGACATCGCGATGCTTCCGCAGCCCGGCGCCATAAAGCAGGCCGTCGACAAGAAGTGGGCCAAGCCCCTGGGCGCCGACGCGATCAAGGAGCTCCAGGAGAACTACTCGCAGGGCTGGCAGGACATCGGCAAGGTCGACAACAAGCAGTACGGCGTCTACTACAAGGCCGCCAACAAGTCCCTGATCTGGTACAACGCCAAGGTCTTCGAGAACGCGGGGGCCAGTGAGCCCAAGACGTGGGACGAACTGCTGAGCACCGCGCAGACCGTCTACGACTCCGGCGTCACCCCGTTCTCCGTCGGCGGCGCGGAGGGCTGGACCCTCACCGACTGGTTCGAGAACATCTACCTCTCCCAGGCGGGCCCGGAGAAGTACGACCAGTTGGCCAAGCACGAGATCAAGTGGACCGACCCGTCCGTGAAGGACGCGCTCACCGCGCTCGCCCAGGTGTGGGGCAAGAAGGACTACGTGGCGGGCGGCGCGACCGGCGCGCTGCAGACGGACTTCCCGGCGTCCGTCACCCAGACCTTCACCGGCGGCGACCAGCCGAAGGCCGGCATGGTCTACGAGGGAGACTTCGCGCAGGTCAACATCGTCCAGGCGAAGGCGAAGGTCGGCACGGACGCGAAGGTGTTCCCGTTCCCGGCCGTCGGCGACACCGCGCCCGTCGTCTCCGGCGGCGACGCGGCCGTCATCCTCCAGGACTCCAAGGCCGCGCAGGCCCTGGCCACCTGGCTCGCCTCCCCGGACGCCGCGACGATCCAGGCGAAGCTCGGCGGCTACCTCTCGCCGAACAAGAACGTGGACAACTCGGCGTATCCGAACGAGGTGCAGCAGAAGATCGCCAAGGCGCTCATCGACTCCGGCGACGACTTCCGCTTCGACATGTCCGACCAGGCCCCGCAGGCCTTCGGCGGCACGCCCGGCAAGGGCGAGTGGAAGGCGCTGCAGGACTTCCTGAAGAACCCGACGGACATCGCGGGAACGCAGCGCAAGCTGGAAGCCGACGCGGCCGCGGCGTACGGAAACTGACGCCGTGTCGTCGGCGGAAGCGGCAGGGGCCCCGCCGGCCCCTGCCGCACCCAGGTCGCGCAAGAGTGTGACCGGCACGCGCAGGACCATGGCGGCGCTGTTCCTGCTGCCCGCCCTCGTGCTGCTCGGCGCGCTCGTGGTCTACCCGATCGGGTACTCGGTCGTGCGCAGCTTCTACGACCAGTCCGGCGGCGGCTTCGCCGGATTCGACAACTACGAGGCCCTCTTCACGGATGACGGCATCCGCACCGCCCTCAAGAACAACGTCATCTGGGTGGTGTTCGCCCCGACGGTCGCCACCGCGCTCGGTCTGATCTTCGCGGTGCTGACCGAACGGGTGCGCTGGGGCACCGCGTTCAAGCTGGTCGTCTTCATGCCGATGGCGATCTCGATGCTGGCGGCGGGCATCATCTTCCGGCTGGTCTACGACCAGGACCCGGACAAGGGTGTCGCGAACGCGGTGTGGGTGGGCGTGCACGACACCTTCGCGCAGGCGTCCGCGTTCCCGAAGGCGCACCCGGGCCGGGAGTCGCCCCTGGAAGCGGCGCCGGGCGGCGGTTTCATCACCAAGGCCACCGTCAGCGCCGGCACCCCGGTCGTCCTGCCCCTCGTCGGTGTCGCCCCCGACCAGATGCCGGACGACGCCAAGGCCGCCGTACAGGCCAAGGCCGACCCGGACAGCATCACCGGCACCACCTGGCAGGACTTCACCCGCGGCAAGGGCGTCGGGACGCTCGGCGGGGTCGACGCGTCCGAGCTTGGCTATGCCGGGATGAAGATCGAGGCCGTGAAGGACGGCAAGGTCGTGGCCTCCACGAAGGCGGCGGACGACGGCACGTTCACGTTGCCGGCCGCCGCCGAGGGGGCCCGGCTCAAGCTCCCGGCGGACAACTTCAAGGAGCCGTACAACGGGCTGGACTGGCTCGGCCCGTCGCTCGTCACACCGTCCATCATCGGGTCGTACATCTGGATGTGGGCCGGTTTCGCGATGGTGCTGATCGCGGCCGGGCTCGCGGGCATCCCCCGCGATCTGCTGGAGGCGGCCCGGGTCGACGGCGCCAACGAGTGGCAGGTGTTCCGCAAGGTCACGGTGCCGCTCCTCGCACCCGTCCTCGCGGTCGTCACCGTCACCCTGATGATCAACGTCCTGAAGATCTTCGACCTGGTCTTCATCATCGCCCCGGGCTCCTCCCAGGACGACGCGAACGTCCTCGCACTGGAGCTGTACCGCAAGGGCTTCTCCGAGGACCAGCCGGGCGTCGCGAGCGCGATCTCGGTGTTCCTGCTGCTGCTGGTGATTCCGGTGATGTGGTTCAACATCCGTCGGTTGAGGCGGGAGGGGCGGCGATGAGCGCTGACGCCGGAAGGCTTACCAAGGCGGCGCCCGAGCCGCTCAGCGTCGTCAAGGGCGAGCAGTCCCTGGGCGGACGGCTCGCCTCCTTCGTCAGCGGTGGGCTGGTGCGGGTGTTCCTCATCGTCGTCGGACTGTTCTGGCTGGTCCCGACGATCGGACTGCTGATCTCCTCCCTGCGGCCACCGGAGGAGATGACGGCCAGCGGCTGGTGGGAGGTCTTCAGCAAGCCCTCCCAACTCACCTTCGACAGCTACGACAAGCTGCTGGGCAACAGCGACATCACCAACTCGATCCTCAACACCGTGCTGATCACGGTCCCGGCGACGGTCCTGGTCGTCATCATCGGCTCGCTCGCGGGCTACGCGTTCGCGTGGATGGAGTTCCCGGGCCGCGACTGGTGGTTCCTGGGCGTGGTCGGCCTGCTGGTCGTGCCCGTGCAGGTGGCGCTGATCCCGATCGCCGAACTGTTCGGCAACATCGGCATCTTCGGCTCCCTGATCGGCGTGATCCTCTTCCACGTCGGCTTCGGGCTGCCGTTCGCGGTGTTCCTGCTGCGGAACTTCTTCGCGGAGATCCCGAGGGAGCTGCTGGAGGCGGCCCGGCTGGACGGCGCCGGTGAACTGCGCCTGTTCTTCCGCGTCGTGATGCCGCTCGGCGGGCCGGCGATCGCCGCGCTCGGCATCTTCCAGTTCCTGTGGGTGTGGAACGACATGCTGGTCGCGCTGATCTTCACCGACGCCGACAGCCAGCCGATCACGGTCGCGCTGCAGACACAGGTACGCCAGTTCGGCAACAACATCGACATCCTGGCGCCCGGCGCGTTCATCTCCATGGTGATCCCGCTGGTCGTGTTCTTCGCGTTCCAGCGGCAGTTCGTGTCCGGCGTGATGGCGGGCGCGGTCAAGTAGCCGCGGGGAAGGGCGGCCGCCGTACAGGACGGTGCCTCAAGGGGGCGGGCCGACATCGGTTCGCCCCCTGCCGTTCACTCACGGTCCCCCGTATGCCGTAGGTCCCGTAACCAAGTCACTCCATTGGCCGTTCCCGGCAAGGCGACAGCGCCCCACCGCCCCGGCCGACCCAGTGGATGTCCCTTGCCCAGGTTCAGTGTCATTGTCCCCGCGTACAAGGTTCAGGCGTACCTGCACGAGTGCCTGGAATCGGTGCTCTCGCAGTCGTACCCCGATCTCGAGGTGATCGCCGTCGACGACTGCTCGCCGGACGCGTGCGGCGCGATCATCGACGAGTTCGCGGCCCGCGACCCGCGCGTACGCGCCGTGCATCTCGCCGAGAACCGGGGCCTTGGGGCCGCCCGCAACGCCGGTATGGCCGAGGCCACCGGCGACTACCTGGTCTTCCTCGACAGCGACGACACCCTCACCCCCGACTCCCTGCACGCGATCGCCGACCGGCTGAAGGAGACCGGCGAGCCGGACGTCCTGGTCTACGACTACGCGCGCACCTACTGGACCGGTGAGACGATCCGCAACCAGGCCGCGGACCGGCTCACCGAGGAGGGACCGGCGCCCTTCCGGCTGGCGGACCGCCCGGGGCTGCTGCGGATGCTGATGGTCGCCTGGAACAAGGCGTACCGGCGGGACTTCGTCGAGCAGGAGGGCTTCGCCTTCCCGTCCGGCTACTACGAGGACACGCCCTGGACGTACCCGGTCCTGATGACCGCGGAGTCGATCGCGACCCTGGACCGGGTGTGCGTGCACTACCGGCAGCGGCGCCGGGGCGGCATCCTCGGCACGACCAGCCCGCGCCACTTCGACATCTTCGAGCAGTACGACCGTGTCTTCGCCTACGTCGACCGGAACCCCGAACTGGCCCGCTGGCGTCCGCTGCTGTTCCGCCGCATGGTCGATCACCTGGTCGTGGTGTTCGCCCGCCGCGACCGCCTCCCGCGCCGCCGCCGCGCCGAGTTCCTGCGCAAGGCCCGCACGTACTACCGCCGTTACCACACCCCCGGCGCCCCCGTCCCGGCGCGCACCCGTGTCCACTACGCCCTCGTCCGCCTGGGCCTGCACCGCACCTACCGCGCCCTGCAGCGCATGGCGGCACTGTCCCGCCGTACCGCCAAGTTCACCAGCCGTCTGCTGAAGGGCCTGCGGGCCGGCGTCCTGCGGCTGCACTACCGCGTCCAGCGGTGCCTCCCCGTGCGTGCCGACCGCGCCGTCTTCGCCGCCGACGGCGTCCGCGGCCACGGCTGCGGCCCGGGCGCCCTGGAGCAGGCGTTCCGCACACACGCCCCGCGCATCCGCACCGCCTGGATCGCCGAGGCCGAGCAGCACGACGCCGTGCCGACCGGCACCCGCCGGGTGCGCCCCGGCACCGTCGGCTACTGGACGGCACTCGCCCGCTCCAAGTACCTCGTCCACAACGCCGACTTCGACCGCCGCCTGGTCAAGCGCCCCGGCCAGGTCCTGGTGCAGACCCGGCGGGGCACCCCGCTCAAGCACATGGGCCTGGATCTGCGCGAACGCCCGGCCGCCGCCGGGGACACGGACTTCGACGAGCTCCTCGGGCACGTCGACCGCTGGGACTACGTCCTGTCCGCCAACCGCCACTCCACCCTGACCTGGGAGCGCGTGTTCCCGGGCGGCTACACGACCCTGGAGTACGGCAGCCCGCGCAACGACGTCTTCCAGCAGGCGACGTCGGCGGACGTGACCCGGATCCGCGAGTCGCTCGGCGTCCCCGAGGGCGCCGTCGCGATCCTCTACGCCCCCACCCACCGCGACTACCGCCGCACCCAGCGCGCCACCCTCGACCTGCACCGCGTCGCACGCCGTCTGGGCCCCCGCTTCGTCGTCCTCGCCCGCGGCCACCACCGGCACGGCGGCCCGCTCGCCCCGGCCGGCGACCAGGTCATCGACGTCACCGACCACCCGAGCGTGGAGTCGCTGTGCCTCGCCTCGGACGCGCTGGTCACCGACTACTCGGCGATCATGTTCGACTACGCCAACCTGGACCGGCCGATCGTGATCCACGCCGACGACCGGGAGGCGTACGAGGCGGCCCGCGGCACCTACTTCGACCTGCGGTCCTTCCCGCCGGGCGCGGTGTCGCGCAGCGAGGACGAGCTGATCGACATCTTCGCCACCGGCCACTGGCGCGGCTCGCGCTCCACCCAGCTGCGGTCGGCGTTCCGCGAGCGCTTCTGCCCGTACGACGACGGACGCGCCGCCGAGCGGGTCGTACGCCATGTGGTGCTGGGCGAGACCGGTCGGCCGGCCGTCGTGCCGCTCGGCAACCGCCACCCCGTGCCGTCGGCTGCCGCGACACCCGCGCGCTCCCCGCGCACCGCCGTGCCGCAGCCCACGGACCCGCTGACCGTCACCGAGAACCTCTGAACGCCGTTCTCACGGAAGAGGAGCCCCCATGCCCTCCAGTCCGTCGCGGCCCACGCCGAGCCGGCCCCACACCTGGCGTCCGGCCGGGCGGCCCGGCCGTCGTCGAAGCGGGCCGGGGCCGGCCCCGGCGTCCCGGGGAACCTCGGCAGCCTCCTGAAGAACCTCGACAGAAAGGGCAGTATGCCCCGCTTCAGCATCATCGTTCCGTCCCACGGGGTCGCGGGCCGGCTGTCCCTGGCGCTGGACTCGGTCCTCGCCCAGTCCTTCGGCGACTTCGAGCTGATCCCGGTCTGCGACGGCCCCGACTGCACGGCGGCGGCCGTCGTGGCGGGGTACGCCGAGCGGGACTGCCGGGTGGCGCCCGTGCACTCGCCGCCGGCGGCCGGGCCGGCCGGGGCACGCAACGCCGGGGCGCGGGCGGCGATCGGTGAGTGGCTGCTGTTCCTGGACGGTGACGACGTGCTGGTGCCGGGGGCGCTGGCGGCGCTGGACGCCCGGCTGGGCGAGACCGGCGACGTGGACGTCCTGCACTTCGAGCACGAGCGGACGCCGTGGTGGGTGGGCGAGCCGACCAACCCGGCCGCGCCACTGCTGGCGCGGGTTCCGGGCGGGGTCTTCTCACCGGAGCAGGCGCCGGAGCTGACGGGGGTCCGGCTCCCGGCCTGGAGCGCGGCCTACCGCCGGGCCTTCCTCACCGAACGGCAGCTCGCCTTCCCCGACGGCCACTTCACCGATGTCGGCTTCGGCGGCCTGGTCGCGTTGAGCGCCGAGCGCATGGCGGTGCTGCGCCAGGTCGTCGTACGGCATCTGCTGCGGCGGCAGGGCAGCCGGCTGGGCCTGCCGGGCGAGCACCACTTCGAGCTGCTGGACCAGGCCGAGCTGGTGCTGACGCGGGCGGCCGGGCAGGGGCTGTCCGGGGAGCGGTTCGCGGCGCTGTTCGAGCAGCTCTTCGGCGCCGTACTGAAGACGGCCGCGCATCCACGCCGGCTGCCGCGCGGGCGGCGTGCCTTCTTCCGGCGGGCGAGCGGGCTCTACCGGCGGCATCGTCCTGCCGGGTTCCGGGTGCCGGGCGGCAGTCTCGGTGTGCAGCACCGGCTGCTGGCGACGGGGGCGTACGCGGCGTTCCGGGCGCTGCGCGGGGCCAACCAGGCGGCGGCGAGGCTGGCGGCGGGTGTGCCGCGCCCGCGTGGCGGACTGCGCACGCGGCTGCGGTACCAACTCCAGCTGCGCCGCCGCCTGGACCCGAACCTCGCCGTGTACTGCGCGTACTGGGGCCGCGGTTATCTCTGCAACCCGGCCGCGATCCACGCCAAGGCACGCGAACTCGCCCCGCACCTGCGGTCGGTGTTCCTGGTCGAGGCGGACCAGGCGCACACGATGCCGAAGGACGTGGAGTACGCGGTCATCGGCAGCCGTGCGTACTGGGACGTGCTCGCCCGGGCCACGTACCTGGTCAACAACGCCAACTTCGCGGACGCCGTGGTCAAGCGCGAGGGCAGCGTGCACCTGTCGACCCAGCACGGCACCCCGCTGAAGAAGATGGGCGCCGACCAGTCGACGTACCCCGTGGTGGCCGCGGCGACCGGCAGCTTCGCCAAGCTGCTGGCCCGCGTCGACCGCTGGGACTACAACCTCACCTCCAACCGGCACTCCACGGAGATGTGGGAGAGCGCCTACCCGTCCGCGCACGAGCCGCTGGAGTACGGCTATCCGCGCAACGACGTCTACTACACGGCGGATGCGGCCGACGTGGCCCGCGTCCGCCGCGAACTCGGCGTCCCCGAGGGCAAGAAGGCCCTGCTCTACGCGCCCACGCACCGCGACTACGCCACCGGCTTCGAGACCAGCCTCGATCTGGAGGCGCTGTGCGAGGAGATCGGCGACGAGTACGTCGTGCTGCTGCGCGCCCACTACTTCTACGACCAGGGCGGCGAGCGCGGCACCGGCCGGATCATCGACGTCACCGGGCACCGCTCCTCCGAGGACGTGTGCCTGGCCGCCGACGCGCTGATCACTGACTACTCGTCGATCATGTTCGACTACGCCAACCTGGACCGGCCGATCGTCGTGTACGCCGACGACTGGGACGTCTACCGGGAGCTGCGGGGCGTCTACTTCGACCTGATGGAGGCGCCGCCGGGGCGGGTGGCGCGGACGCCGGGCGAGCTGGCGGCGGTCTTCCGCGACGGCTCGTGGGCGGACGGGGAGGCCAAGGCGCTGCGGGCCGCGTTCCGGGAGCGCTTCTGCCAGTTCGACGACGGGCAGGCGGCCGAGCGTGTCGTACGCCGGGTGCTGCTGGGCGAGCCGCCCGAGGCGATCCCGCCGGTGATCCCGCTGGCCGAGCGCATCCCCGCCCCCGCCGCGACGACCCTCGTGAGGAACTGACGTGCCCCGCTTCAGCATCATCGTCCCCGTCTTCAAGGTGCAGGGCTTCCTGCGGGAGTGCCTGGACTCGGTGCTCGGGCAGTCGTACCGCGATTTCGAGGTGATCGCCGTCGACGACCGCTCCCCCGACGGCTGCCCCGCCATCCTGGACGCCTACGCCGAGCGCGACGCACGCGTGCGCGTGCTGCACCTGCCGGAGAACGTCGGCCTCGGCCGGGCCCGCAACGCGGGTCTGGAGGAGGCGAGCGGCGACTACGTCCTGTTCCTCGACAGCGACGACTCCTACACGCCGGGCCTGCTGGCCGCGGTGGCGGCGCGCCTGGAGGCGGGCGACGACCCCGACATCCTGGTCTTCGACCACGTCCGCACGCACTGGTGGGGCCGCGGCGGGCGCAGCACGGCGGCGGACCTGCTGGCCGCGGCCGGCTCGGACACCTTCTGCGTCCGCGAGAACCCCGAGTACCTGCATCTGTTCCTGGTCGCCTGGAACAAGGCGTACCGGCGCGACTTCCTCCTGAAGCACGAGCTGCGCTACGCGCCGGGCCTGTACGAGGACGCGCCCGTCACCTACCGCTCGATGGTGCTGGCCGACCGCATCGTGTGCCTGGAGCGGATCGGGGTCGAGTACCGGCAGCGCCGGCAGGGGGCGATCACCAAGACGCCGGGGCGGCGGCACTTCGACATCTTTGCGCAGTACGAGGGCCTGTTCGCGTTCCTCGAGGAGCGCCCCGACCTGGCGTGGGCGCGCCCGCTGCTGTTCGAACGGGCCCTGGACCACATGCTGTTCGTGCTGGCCCGCGAGGACCGGGTGACGCCCGCGGACCGGCCGGACTTCTACCGCGAGATCCGCTCCTTCCACGCCCGCCACCTCCCCGAGGGCTTCACCCCGCCGGACGGCTGGCGCGGCAAGGAGATGCGGCTGCTGGCGACGGCGCCCTACGCGTCGTACGCCGTGGCGCGCGGGCTGCGCGATCTGCGCAGGGCGGCGGGCAGCGGCAAGCGGCGCGTGACGCGGGCGGCGGCGCAGCGGACCCAGCACGCCTGGTACGCGGCCCAGTCGAGGCTTCCGCTCGATCCGCACCTGGCGGTCTACTCGGCGTTCTCGCATCGCGGGGTGCTGGGCGATCCGGCGGCGATCCACGCCAAGGCCCGCGAGATCGCCCCGCACATCAAGGGGGTGTGGGTCGTCCAGGAGGACGCGGTGGACACGCTGCCGCCGGGGATCGACTTCGTGACGCCGGGCTCGTGGCGCTACCACCAGGTCATGGCTCGGGCCACGTACTGGGTGAACAACGTCAACTGGCCGGGCACGCTGGCCAAGCGTCCGGGCAGCGTCCATCTCCACACCCACCAGGGCACCCCGCTCAAGTACATGGCGGCCGACCTGCTGACCAAGCCCGGCGCCCGGCACGGTTTCGACGTGCCGAAGATGCTGTGGCGGGCCGACCGCTGGGACTACAGCCTGGTGGCCAACCGGCACTCGGAGCTGGTGTGGGAGCGGGCGTATCCGTGCCACTTCACGTCGCTGCGGACGGGGAGCCCGCGCAACGACGTGCTGGTCAACGCCGGTCCGCAGGCCGTCGAGGCGGCTCGTGCGCGGCTCGGTGTCCCCGCCGGGCACACCGTCGTGCTGTACGCGCCGACCCGCCGCGACTACCGCCGGGGCGGTCATGTCGACCGGATCGATCTCGCCCGGTTCGCCGAGGATCTGGGCGCCGGCCACACGCTCGTCGTACGGCTGCACCCGTCGCTGGCGAAGGGCACGGCACGCGGGATGGGCCTGACCGACCTGCACCGTCGGGGCGTACTGATCGACGCGACGGACGAGCCGCACGTCGAGGACGTGATGCTCGCCGCCGACGTGCTGGTCACCGACTACTCCGCCCTGATGTTCGACTACGCCCACCTGGACCGGCCGATCGTGATCCACGCCGACGACTGGGGGGCGTACACGGCGAGCCGGGGGGCCTACTTCGACATCACGGCCGAGGCGCCGGGCCATGTCTCGCGCTCCTACCGGGAGTTGGCGTGGCTGTTCGCGTCCGGGACGTGGCAGGACGGGGAGTCGGCGCGGGCGCGGGCGGGATTCCGGGAGCGGTTCTGCGAGTTCGACGACGGACACGCCGCCGAGCGGGTCGTGCGGGCGGTGCTGCTGGGTGAGGGGACATCGCAGGGAGCGGTCGGGGCGGAGCGGGTGCCCGCTCCGGCGGGCGCGAGGTCGCTGACGGACGCTCACTAGGTCCCGCGGTCGTCGCTCACTCGATGAGGTGACGTGAGGCAATGTCGTTGACCCGATCGGGAATATACGACAAATGCCCCAAACCCACTCAACCTCCCCCATCGGAAAGGCGGCCGTCGACACTCTCGTCCGGAGGGCGGTGCGCGGTGCGACCGCGCTGTGCGGCGGCCGCGTCTGGCGACCGACGCCGTACCAGGTCTTCGGGTTTCTGTTCTTCCTGGTGATATCGCTGGCGTACTGGGCCGTGCCGCTGTGCTGCGACGCGGGCCAGCACGCGGCGGTGGTGGAACGTCTGAGGGCGGACCTGTTCCACCCACGCCACCCGATGGCGGACCTGCCGGGCGCGGGCAGCCCGTACTACTCGCCGTACGCCGTCACGCAGGGCGCGTTCGCCCGGCTGAGCGGGCTGGGCGGCTGGGAAGTCGTACGGCTGGCCGGGCCGCTGAACCTGCTGGTGCTGCTGACCGGCATCGGCCGCTTCGTGCGGGTGCTGACGCCGCGGCCGTGGGCTCCGGTGCTCGCGCTGGGCGCGATGACGCTGCTGTGGGGGACCGAGCGGGCCTGGTGGAGCGGGTACCTGAGCCTGATGTCGATGACGGGGAACCTCGGCTATCCGTCGGCGTGCGCCATCGGGCTGACCTTCTGGGCCTGGGCCCTGACCGGGGCGCGGGCGCGAAGGCAGGGGCTCGTCCGGTACGTGGGGCCGAGCGGGCTGCCGGGTCTTGCCGGGTACGCGGGGATCGGGGCGCTGTACGGGCTGATCCTGCTGGTCCATCCGATCACCGCGGTGGCGGCGGTGCTGGGGGCGGTGGCGTTCGTCGCCGGGTGGCAGCGCGAGTGGCGGAGCCCGGTGGTGCTGCGGTGGGGAGTGGCGGCGGGGACGGCGGCGCTGGCCGCCTGGTCCTGGCCGTACTTCGATGTGTTCGCGCTGGCCGCGGACGACAGCGTGGACTGGATGCACCGGCGGCTGTACGAGCAGCTCTTCGGGCAGTTCTGGCTGGCACTGCTGGGGCTGCCGGCGCTGTGGCTGCGCGGGCGGCGGGGTTCCTGGCGGGATCCGCTGGTGCTGCTGTTCGCCCTCGACTGCCTGCTCGTGGCATACGGCTGGGTCAGCGGCCACTACACCTACGGCAGGATCCTCGGGCTCACCCTCGTGCCGTTGCAGTTCGCGCTGGCGGTGGAGCTGGCGGCGCCCCGGCCCTGGGGCAGGGCACGCCGGGCGCTGGGCGGGGCCGCGGCCGCCGGGGCCTGTGTCGGGTTCCTGACCGTGCAGGGCGGGGCGGTGGTGCCGCGTGTGCTGGATCCGGTCGGGCTGGAGCAGCCGTCGATCTGGCCGTCGTACGCGTGGGCGGCACGGCATGTCGACAAGGGCGAAGTGGTCATCTCCGACGGGCACTTCGCCCCTCGCTCGATCCCCGGCTACGGACCGAACCTCGCCGCGCCGATCTGGCCCGACCCGGCCCTGGACGAGCGGGAACGGGATCGCAGGCTCGCCGATGTCCACGCCTACCTCTCCCCCACGTCGACCCGGGCCGAGCGCACCGCCGTCGCCCGGCGCTACCACGCGCGCTGGCTGCTGCTGACGCGGTGGAAGCGGGTGCCGGAGGAGGCGGTGATCGTGGCTTGGAGCCCGGAGACGGGGGAGGTGCTGGCGCGGATCGGGTGACCGTCGACTCCGGGCGAGGTCACGCGAGGACCCCGGCCGGGGTTGCTCGACGGCTCCGGGCGGGGTCACGCGAGGACCCCGGCCGGGGTTGCTCGACGGCTCCGGGCGGGGTCACTCGACGGCTCCGGGCCGACTACTCGATGACGAGGTCGACGTCGATGTTGCCGCGGGTGGCGTTGGAGTAGGGGCAGACCTGGTGGGCGGTCTCGACGAGCTTGCGGCCGGTCGCCTCGTCCAGGGTGTCGGGCAGCTCCACGCGCAGCGTCACCTTCAGACCGAAGCCCTCGCCCTGCTTGCCTATGCCGACCTCGGCGGTGACGGCGGCGTCGGACACGTCGACCTTGGCCTGGCGGCCGACGAGGCCGAGGGCGCTGCCGAAGCAGGCGGCGTAACCGGCGGCGAACAGCTGCTCCGGGTTCGTGCCCTCGCCGTTGCCGCCCAGCTCCACCGGCGGGGCCAGCTTGAGGTCGATCTTGCCGTCGTTGGAGACGGCGCGACCATCGCGGCCGTGGGTGGCGGTGGCGACAGCGGTGTAGAGCGCGTCCATGGAAACCATCCCTCTCAAGTCACGTTCCGGCGGCTCTGGTGGCGGCCGCCGCACGACCACAAGTAGAGCACACAATTCAATTGCACACAACTAAATGGCGGAACACGAGCTACCCTGGAGGCATGACGACCACGCCCACGGCCGACTGGCTCCGCCTCGACCAGCAGATCTGCTTCTCCCTGAACGCCGCCTCGCGCGCCTTCGGCGGCGTCTACCGCGTTGTCCTGAAGGACCTGGGGCTCACCTATCCGCAGTACCTGGTGATGCTGGTGCTGTGGGAGCACGGCGACCTGCCCGTGAAGAAGCTGGGCGAACACCTGCGTCTCGACTCAGGCACGCTGTCTCCGCTGCTCAAGCGGCTGGAGGCGGCCGGTCTGGTGCGCCGGGAGCGCAGCGCGCGTGACGAGCGCTCGGTGGAGGTGCGGCTGACCGAGGAGGGCACCGCCCTGCGTGAGCGGGCCCTGCAGGTGCCGCGCCGGATCGCCACGGCGACGGGCTTCGACGTGGACGAGATCCGCGAGCTGCGGGCACGGCTGGACCAGCTCACCGAGGCTCTGGACGCGGCCGCGGTGGAGGAGACGCCGGGGCAGGGTGCGTAAGCGGAGCATGATGCGCAGGCCGGGGGTGGGGTCGGGACCGGTGCGCGGCCGGGGCGGGGCGCGGAGACGACGCGCGGCGGACGTAGAGCCGTAGGGGGCCGTGGGGCTGTCCAGCGGCAACGGGCCTGAACTCCTCGCCGACGATGTCCAGCTTGGCGCGCTCGGTCGGGTTGCGTGGATACCAGGGCGAGTTGAGGGCGTACGGCTCGGCGACGACCCAGACCCGGTCGACCGGCTCCAGCCTGCGCCGCAGCTCCCCGGCCCCGACCTCACGGCCGTACAACGTCCCCGACCTCGGCCCGGACTGCCGCAACGCGACGTCCCAGGCCGACCGGAACCCTCGTGGATAGGCCAGCGCCGAACGCCGCCCGATGGACGGCAGGAACAGCACCGGGTCGCCGGGGCGCAGGTGCCGGGCGGCGAACGCGGAGGTGGCGGCGAGGTTGTCGGGGCGGTGCGCCGCGGAGCGGTCCTGGCGATGGAGGGGGAGGTGGTGGAGGAAGGCGAGGGTGATGGCGAGGGCGCCGGCCAGGGAGGTCAGCGGCCTCAGCGGCCGGCCGCCGTACGGGTGTGCGCGAGCCACGAGGCCGACCACCCGGTCCGCCCCCGCCGCCACCAGCAGCGGAGCCCCCGCGAGCGCGTACAGCACGTACCGGTCGTCGTACACGGGCCGCACCTGCGACACGGTGACGAGAAGCACCGGCGGGACCACCACCAGCGGCAGCGCGACCTCCGTGACCCGCCCCGCCCGCAGCCCCACCACCATCAACAGGACACAGGCCCCGAACACCACCCCCGTGGGCCCGGCGACGAAGCCCCGGAGCAGGCGTTCCGCGGTCCCCCACCCCGGCGCCGCCAGCCACTCCACCTGCCCGGCCTGCGCCCGGGACACGGCCACCAGCGGCAGCAGGGCGACACCCGCACCGGCCGCCGCGCGTGCCCACCCGAACCACACCCGCCTCGGCGCACGGCCCGCCGCCAGGGTCACCGCATGGGCGCACACCGCGAGGACGGCCAGTTCGTGCAGCAGACAGGCAGCCCCGAGGACGACTCCGTACGCCCACCACACCCGCCGCACCAGCAGCAGCGTCGCGCCGGCCACCCCGGCCGTCACCAGCGCGTACGACCGGCCCTCCTGCGCGTAGTGCCCGACCATCGGCGTCACCGCGAACAGCAGTCCGGCCCACAGCCCCACCCTCGGCCGCGCCAGCCGCACCCCGAGCGCCGCGACCAGCCCCGCCGCCACGGTCGCGCCGAGCACCGACGGCAGCCGGAGGGCGACCTCGCCGGGGTGAAGGGCGAGGACGGCGTGCATGAGCAGGTAGTACAGGCCGTGCACGGCGTCCACAGCCTGCACCAGCCGCCAGATCTCCGGCACCGACCGGCGGGCGACCTGGAACGTCACTCCCTCGTCCCGCCACATGCCCTCACGGTCGAGCCCCCACAGGCCGATCCCGAGTGTCACGGTCATGGGGACGGCCATCGGGACCGCGACGGCGCCGGCCGTGCCGACCGCACGGCCGCTCCACCCCTGCTTCCTCCGCCCCGGTTCCGCGTTCCTCACAGGGCCGATTTTGTGCTATTAGCAGACTCTTATTATTCATTGACGGCGTATCACCACAAATATGGCGTTCGACCGGCTTACGATCCGCCGTGATGAACAGTGAACCGGACCTCGGTTCCGGCCGTCTTCCGGAGCGGGCCCCAAGTCCCGCCCAACGGGCGACACCCCACCACACCCTCGATCCCGGAACGGGCCCCATGCACCCTCCCGCCGCAGACGCCGGGCACGCCGAGCGCGAGCCGCAGGTCGGCGTCGTCGTCATCGGCTACAACGACGCCGCGCACGTGACGGCCGCCGTCCGCTCGGCGCTGGCACAGGGGCCCGCCGTCCGGGAGGTCGTCGCCGTCGACGACTGCTCGACCGACGACAGCGCGGAACTCCTCGCCCGCCTCGCCGCGACCGAGCCGCGCGTGAAGGTGGTCCGGCGCCGGGTCAACAGCGGCGGCTGCGGCAGCCCGCGCAACACCGGGCTGGACCGGGTGACATCGCCGTACGTGATGTTCCTGGACAGCGACGACGTCCTGCCGCCGGGCGCGGTGGACGCGCTGCTCGCGGCGGCGAAAGAGGCGTCCGCGGAGGTGGCGGGCGGGCTGTGCGTGCGACGGGAGCTGCCCGAGGGGCGCACGGTGCCGTGGCAGGCGTCCCTGTACGCCGCGCACGCCGTGTACGAGCGGCCGGCGCAGCGCCCTCGCCTGGTCCACGACACGCTCTGCGTCAACAAGCTCTACCGCACGGACTTCCTGCGCGACCACGGCATCCGCTTCCCCGAAGGCCGCTTCCCCTACGAGGACTTCGTCTTCACCGCGCGCGTACTGGCCGCCGGGCCACGCATCGCCCTCGTCCCGAACGAGGTGTACGTCTGGCACGTGCGCCGCTCCGCCGACCGGCTGTCCATCTCCCTGGACCGCGCCGGCATCACCAACTGGCGGGCGCGCACGGAGGCGTGCCGGCTGGCGTACGAGATCCTGCTGGGCGCCGGCCAGAAGGAGCTGGCACGGGCGGCGCGCGGCAAGTTCCTCGACCACGAACTGCGGATGTACGTACGCGAGTTGGGCCTGCACGACGCCGAGTACCAGCAGACGTGGTGGGCGCACACCCGGGCGTACCTCGCCGAGTACGACGCGTCCGACTGGGCGTACCACCCCACCGCACCCGGCCGTCTCATCGGCCGCGTCGTCCTGGCCTCCCCCGAGCCCCGCGACCTGCCCCGCCTCAGGGACCTCGCCGCCCGCCCCGCCCGCCTCCTCCCTCCCTACGCCCACACCCCCGACGGCACCCCCACCTGGTCCGCCGGCCTCCCCCAGGTCACCCTGGAGCCCCTGCTGACCCGCCCCGTCGGTCTCCTCCCCCTCGCCGTGGACGCGGAACTGCGCCCACGCGCGCGTGCCGCCCAGCTCCGGCTGCGCCTGCACGAGCTGTACGGCCGGGTGGCGCAGGCGGGCCCCGAGGCGCTGGAGGTGGAATGGCGGTGCCGGGAGACGGGGCGGGCGGCGGGGCCGCGGACGACGGTGGGGCTCACGGCATCGGGGGGCGGGGCCGACGGGACAGGCGAGGCCGACGGGGCCGACCGGGTGTGGTCCGCCGAGACGACGGTCTGCTGGGCCACGTTTTCCGGGGCGCCGGGGACGAGCACATGGGATCTGCGCCTGCGCGTGCGCTTCCGAGGCGGTGCGTACCGCGAGGTCACGGCGCACGCCACGACGGGCGCCGGCCCGCTGCGCCGCCGCGCCGCGTTGAGCACCCGGCACGCCGTAGTGCTCGTACAGCCGTACGCCACACACTCAGGGGCGCTGGCACTACGTGTGGCCCCTGGTTCACGCGGAGTCATGGCAGTGGTCCGCGCCAGAATCCACCGCCTGCTTCACTGTCACTGACACCGACCACTGACGACCACGGACAACCACAGGCCTTACTGACGAAGGGGACGGCCGCACATGACCTGGCTGATCACCGGCGGTGCCGGTTATATCGGAGCGCACGTCGTACGGGCGATGACCGAGGCGGGCGAACCCGCCGTGGTGTACGACGACCTGTCGACCGGCATCATCGAGCGCGTGCCCGACGGCGTGCCGCTGGTGGTCGGCTCGACCCTGGACGGCGAGCGCGTCGCCCGCGCCCTGACGGCACACCGCATCACCGGTGTCGTCCATCTCGCGGCGAAGAAGCAGGTCGGCGAGTCCGTCGACCTGCCGCTGCACTACTACCGGGAGAACGTCGAGGGCCTGCGCGTCCTGCTGGAAGCGGTGACCGGGGCCGCCCGCGTACGGTCCTTCGTCTTCTCGTCCTCGGCGGCGGTGTACGGCATGCCGGACGTCGACCTGGTGACGGAGGAGACACCGTGCGCGCCGATGTCGCCGTACGGCGAGACCAAGCTCGCCGGCGAGTGGCTGGTCCGGGCCACGGGCCGCGCGACGGGCCTGTCCACGGCCTCGCTGCGCTACTTCAACGTGGCCGGCGCGGCCACCCCCGAACTGGCCGACACCGGCGTCTTCAACCTCGTCCCCATGGTCTTCGAGAAGCTCACCGAGAACGCGCCCCCGCGCATCTTCGGCGACGACTACCCCACCCCCGACGGCACCTGCGTCCGCGACTACATCCACGTCGTCGACCTGGCCGAGGCCCATGTGGCCGCGGCCCGCGCCCTCCAGACCTCGCCGGGCCGCGACCTCACCCTCAACATCGGCCGCGGAGAGGGTGTTTCGGTCCGCGAGATGATCGACACGATCAATGCCATCACCGGCTACGACCGGCCCCCGACCGTCACGCCCCGCCGCCCCGGCGACCCGGCCCGCGTCGTCGCCTCCGCCGACCGCATCGCCACCGAGCTGGGCTGGAAGGCCAGGCACGACGTACAGGACATGATCACGTCGGCGTGGGAGGGGTGGGTGCGGTCGCATCCGGACGCGGCGCGGGACTGAGGTCTGGTGGAGGCGGAGCGGACTGCGGTCTGGCGGAGGCGGAGGCGGAGCGGACTGCGGTCTCCGGTGCCTCTGGTTTCTCCGGTGCCTCCGGTGCCTCCGGTTTCTCCGGGGCGCCTCTGGTTTCTCCGGTGCCTCCGGTTTCTCCGGGGCGCCTCTGTTACCGGGCTACTTCCGAGCAGGTCTCGTCGGCGTCGTGCGCGATGATCTCTGCCTCGGTCCGCGCGGCCGGCCCGTGGAACACCACCGTGAAGCAGCGGTCGACCGTCGCCTGGGCCGGTCCGAAGAGCGTCAGCGAGCGCTCGAAGGTGCGGGAGAACTGGAGCACAGTGCGCGTCCGCCCCTCGGTGGAGCGCATCGCGTACAGCAGGCCCTGCCCCTTCCCGACGGCGGAGTCCAGGGCCCGCTCGGCGTCCCGCCGGTCGTGCGGCGGGCCTTCGTTCCCGTCGACGACGGCATCCGCGAAGCGCTGCGCGTCGGCGCGGGTCGCCTCGAAGGCCGAGCGCTCGCGGTCCGCTTCACGGGATTCACCGACCGCGTAGGCCACGATGACGACCGCGAGGAAAACAAGGAGAACCGCCCCGAGGGCCTTGGCCCAAGGGGCGCTCCGTCCGGCCTGACGGGATGCCATCGATACCCAGGGGTTGCTCATCGCTCGGCGGAACGCCTCGGCGTATGCGTGGGTGCCTACGCGGTTCGGATGGTAGCTCTCCCGGTCACGCTCGGCGTGGCCGATCCGATGAACGCCGGCGGCGCCAACGCCACTTACCCGGCCGGTTAGCCTCGCGGGGTGACCGAGTCCCTTCGCACCGCGCGCGCCCTGGGCGCCGTCATCGGCTCCGCGGTGGGCGACGCCCTGGGCGCCCCCTTCGAGTTCGGCCCCGAAGGAGCCTTCTCCGCCCGCTTCCCGAACCCCGGCCATGGGGGCGAGATGTGCGGGGGCGGCGGCTGGGAGCCGGGCGAGGCCACCGACGACACGCAGATGGCCGTACTCGTCGGCGAGTCCCTGCTGGAGTGCGGCGGGCTCGAACTCGCGGACGTCTTCCGACGGTTCCAGCGGTGGGCGGCCGCCGGCCCGAAGGACATCGGCCTGCAGACGGAAGCCGTCCTGAGCAGCGGCGATCCCTGGGACATGGCCGCAGCCCTGCACTTCCAGGTGAACCAACGGGCGGCGGGGAACGGGGCGTTGATGCGCGCTGCTCCCTCCGAGGTGTACTTCGCCCGCCCCGGCTGTGACGGCAGCGGCGGCATCGGCAGTGGCGGCGGCATCGCCGATCGTGACGGTCGTGCCGCCACCATGGACGCGGCCCGCCGCATCGCCGCCCTCACCCACGGGGACCGGGCGGCGTGGGAAGGCACCGCTGTCTTCCACGAGCTGGTGCGCGTCGCCATGGAGGGCGGCGACCCTCTGGCTGCCCTCCCGGCCACCCTCGCGGCGGTCCATCCGGATCACCGGAAGCGGTACGCCGACGTCCTCGCCCCCGACTGGCATCCCGACCGGGCCACCGAGTTCAACGGCGCCGTCTGGCCCTGCCTCGGCTCCGCCGTCTGGGCCCTGCGCACCACGTCCTCCTACGAGACCGCCGTACGCGCCGCGATCGACCTCGGCGGCGACACGGACACCGTCGCGGCCGTGACCGGCGGGCTGGCCGGGGCGGTGTACGGCATCGCCGGGGTGCCGGAACGGTGGGCCGCGGCCCTGCACGTGCCGTTGCCGGGGTTCGGCGAACGGGTGCTGCGGGTCGGGGAGTTGGCGGAGCTGGCGCGGCGGTTGAGCGGCTAGGGGGTGTCTTCTGGATCAGGCCGGCTGCAAGGAACGGCGCGACGCCGGCATGATCCGCCGGACAGGTACTAGGCGCGCTGTGTGCTGTTCAGGTACGCCAGCACGGCCAGCACCCTCCGATGCCCACTGTCGCTCTGCGGCAGGCCGAGCTTGAGGAAGACGTTGCCGATGTGCTTGTGCACGGCGCGCTCCGTGACGACGAGGGTCTTGGCGATGGTCGCGTTGTCGTGGCCCTCGGCCATGAGGGACAACACCTCACGCTCGCGCGGGGTGAGGGGGTCAAGCGGGGAGTCGCGGCGCCGGGTCAGCAGTTCGGTCACGACCTCGGGGTCGAGCGCGGTGCCGCCGGCCGCCACCCGCTCCAGCGCGTCGAGGAACTCGTCCACCCGACCGACCCGGTCCTTGAGGAGGTAGCCGACGCCGCTCGCGCCACCGCCGAGGAGTTCCGCGGCGTACGACTCCTCGACGTACTGGGAGAGCACCAGCACCGGCAGCCCGGGCATCTCCTTGCGCGCGGCGAGGGCGGCGCGCAGTCCCTCGTCGCGGAAGTCCGGTGGCATCCGTACGTCGAGGACGGCGGCGTCGGGGCGGTGTTCCAGCAGCGCGGGCAGGATCTCGGGGCCGGTGGCGGCGACCGCCACGACCTCGTGTCCGGCCGACCTCAGCAGCAGGACCAGGCCCTCGCGCAGCAGCGCGTTGTCCTCGGCGATCACGACTCTCACGGCGGTTCCGCCTCTGCTCCGGTCACCGCACGCGCGCGATGACGCCGCGCCGCCCCGATCGAACGGCGGTCGCTGCGCGCAGCCTACTCACAGCGCTTTGAGCGCCTCCGTCGTGGCCCGGGCCAGGGAGTCCAGATAGCCCTTGGGCAGCTTCCGGCCGCGGGCCGCCACCACCGTGCGCCAGTACAGCGGGCCCGAGATCAGATCGAGCGCCAGCTCGTCGTCGAGGCCCGCACGCACCTCGCCACGCTGCTCCGCCCCAACCAGGATCTTGCTGGCGACCCCCTCCTGCCCCTGCTCCAGCGCCTTCTGCAGCGCCTCGGCGATCTCGGGGTTGCGGGCGGCCTCGGCCTGCAGGTCGGGGATGATCTGCGAGACCACGGGGTGACGCAGGGCGCGCGAGGTCACCTCGTACAGCATCCGCAGGTCGCCCTCCAGGGAGCCCGTGTTCGGCGTGGGCAGCCCCATCACCGCGACCGCCGACACCACGTCCAGCACCAGGTGCAGCTTGGAACGCCAGCGCCGGTACACCGCCGTCTTGCCGACGCCCGCGCGGCGCGCGATGCCCTCTATCGACATCCGCGCATAGCCGACGGCCGCCAGTTCCTCGAAGACAGCCGCCCGGATGGCCTCCGTCACGTCCTCGCGGAGTACCGCCGCACCGGCGGGGGTCCGGCGGCGCGGACGCGTCTGCGGCTGGTCGGGGTTGGTCGTCATGCGGACCAGCATAGGGCGTTACGACGATACGGTCCCGTCCCCACGCACGACGTCGGAACGCAACCGTCTCGTCGTTACGTCTCTCACGTCGCGACGTTACGTCGCTCACGTCGCGTCGTTACGTCGCTCACGTCACGACGAAACGGTTGCGTTCCGACGCCCATTCGACCTACGCTCGCGTTGCGACGATACGGTCCCGTCCCGACGTAAGAAAACGTGAAGAGAAGCGTAAGGAACCGCCGAGCCACGCCCGGGCCAATGCCATGACCGACCGACTGGCACCGGCACCGGCACCGGCACCGGCACCCCAACGCCTCACCCCCACCTCCTCCCCCCGAACGAAAGCAGCGGATGTGACCCAGGCCCTCCACACACCGCCCAGCACCACCCAGGCCCCACCCGAAGCCGATCTCGCGGCCCTGGCCGCCCGGCACGGCCTCTCGGTCAGCGGTGCCCGCCCCTCGCTGCCCGCGTACGTGCGCCAGCTGTGGGCACGCCGCCACTTCATCAGCGCGTTCGCCACCGCCAAGCTCACCGCGCAGTACAGCCAGGCGAAGCTGGGCCAGGTGTGGCAGGTGATGAACCCGCTGCTGAACGCGGCGGTCTACTACTTCATCTTCGGCATGCTGCTGGGCACCAGCCACGGCGTGCAGGACTACATCCCGTTCCTGGTGACGGGTGTGTTCGTCTGGACGTTCACGCAGAGCTCGATCATGGCGGGCACCCGCGCGATCTCAGGGAACCTCGGCCTCGTCCGCGCCCTGCACTTCCCGCGGGCCGCGCTGCCCATCTCCTTCGCCCTGCAGCAGCTCCAGCAGCTGCTGTTCTCGATGGCCGCGCTGGTCGTCATCCTGCTCTGCTTCGGCATTCCGGTCGCCGCGTCCTGGGTGCTGGTGATCCCGGCGCTGTTCCTTCAGTTCGCCTTCAACGCGGGCGTCGCGATGGTCATGGCGCGCATGGGCGCGAAGACGCCGGACATCGCCCAGCTGATGCCGTTCGTGCTGCGCACCTGGATGTACGCGTCCGGGGTGATGTTCAGCATCAGCCACATCGCGAGCGGCCGCAAGGGCCTGCCGTCCTGGGTGCCCGAGCTCCTTCAGGCCAACCCCGCCGCCGTCTACATCGACCTGATGCGCTTCGCGCTGATCGACAGCTTCCACGCGAGCCAGCTCCCGCCACACGTGTGGGCCATCGCGACGGGCTGGGCCCTGCTGGCCGGCGTCGGCGGCTTCATCTACTTCTGGAAGGCTGAGGAGACGTACGGCCGTGGCTGACATCGCAAAGACCGCACGAGAGACCGCACAAGAGACCACACGAGAGACCGCACAATTGACCGCACAAGGGCGGATCCCCACCGTCATCGCCGACGGCGTCGACATCGTCTACCGCGTCAACGGCACCGGCGCCGGCCGCGGCTCCGCCACCGCCGCCCTCAACCGCATCGTGCGCCGCAGGCAGACCGAGAAGGCGGCCGGCGTGCGCAAGGTGCACGCGGTCAAGAACGTCTCCTTCGTGGCGTACAGGGGCGAGGCGATCGGCCTCATCGGCACCAACGGCTCCGGCAAGTCGACCCTGCTCAAGGCGGTCGCGGGCCTGCTCCCGGTGGAGAACGGCCGTATCCACACCGACGGCCAGCCCTCCCTCCTCGGCGTCAACGCGGCCCTGATGAACGACCTCACCGGCGAGCGCAACGTCTTCCTCGGCGGCCTCGCGATGGGCATGTCCCGCGAGCAGATCAAGGACCGCTACCAGGAGATCGTCGACTTCTCCGGCATCAACGAGAAGGGCGACTTCATCACCCTCCCCATGCGCACGTACTCCTCCGGCATGGCGGCCCGCCTGCGCTTCTCCATCGCCGCCGCCAAGGACCACGACGTCCTGCTGATCGACGAGGCGCTGGCGACGGGTGACCGTTCCTTCCAGAAGCGTTCCGAGGCCCGGATCCGCGAGCTGCGCAAGCACGCGGGCACGGTGTTCCTGGTCAGCCACAACAACAAGTCGATCCGCGACACCTGCGACCGCGTGCTGTGGCTGGAGCGCGGCGAGCTGCGCATGGACGGTCCGACGGACGAGGTCCTGAAGGAGTACGAGGCGTTCACGGGCGACAAGGCGGCCAAGCCGAAACCGAAGCCCGCCCCCGCTCCTGTTCCCTCGTGAGGCGCAACTCAGGACCACCCTTTCATCCCATTAGTGACACTATGGCCGGTGTGGCCGGACAGGGTGCGCCCGGCGCGATGGAGCAGGTGAAGGAGTCCCCGCGATGCCCGTCCCCGCGATGCCCGAACTCACCGTCATCGTCCACGGGCCCAACACCCAGGACCGCCTGACCGGACTCCTCGCCTCCCTTGCCGCGCACCCGCACCCCGACGTCGAGGTGATCGTGGCCGCGGTCGGCGCCTGGGCTCAGGAGACGGCCCGGGCGTACGCCCCCGAGATGCTGGTGCTGCCCCTGCCGGACGGCACGGACGACGCCGCGGCCCGGTCGGCGGGCGCCGCCCGGGCCTCCGGCCGCTGGCTGCACTTCGTGCACACCAAGGACGGCCTGCCCGCCGGCGCCCCGCGCATGGTGGCCGAGCGCGCCGCGGAGCTGCCGGACGACGCGGACGTCCTCCTCTTCGACCACGTCCGCTCCACCTGGGACACCTCCGGCCTCCCCTCCGAGGACGGCCCCCTCCTGGCCCGCGCGGGCCGCGCCGCCCACCTCCTCGACGACATCGCCCGCACCGCACTGCGCGTCACCCCGCTCCTGGGCAACCGCGCGCTGCGCACCTCCTTCTGGCAGGCGCACGAGCACCGACTCACCACCCCCGACGAGCCGTTCGCGGCCTACGCCGCCCTCCTCCTCGCCGACCGCGTCGCCGCCTTGAACCAAGTTGCGTACGAACACCACGAGTTGCGCCCCGAGAGCCTCCCCCCAGTCACCCCCGAGGACCACTACACCCTCGTCGACCGCTACGAGACGCTCCTCACCCTCACCGAGAACAGCACCACGGCACCCCGCCCCACAGCCCACTTGGCGACGCACGCCACGACCCGCCCCGCACGCCCCTCCACAACCCACTCCGTCCTGTACGACGTGATGGTCCACGACTGCCTGCGCACCTTCGCCCGCACGACCATGCCGGACCCGGTGGCCAGGGAGTTCTTCCGCCGAGCCGCCGAAGCGGCCGTCCGCCACCGCCCGCCCGAGCACCGCCGCCCCGCCGGCCCCGAGGGCATCCGCCGGGCCCTCCTCGAAGAGAACGCGTACACCAGGTACCGCGCCTTCCAGGCCGCCAACCGAGCCCGCCGCGCCGCGAAGTCGGCCGTACGAACCCGCGGGCACCAGGTCACCGCCGCCCTGGGTGACCGCCACTACCGCAAGGCGCTGTCCCGCCCGGTCGACCCCAACCTGGCCGTCTTCGCGGCGTACTGGAACCGCGGGGTCGCCTGCAACCCGGCGGCGATCGCGGCCAAGCTCACCGAACTCGCCCCGCAGATCCACCCGGTGTGGGTGGTGACCCCGGAGAACGCCCCCCTCCTCCCACCTCACACAGACCATGTGCTCCCCGGCACGCGCCGCTACCGCGAGGTGCTGGCGACGGCGAAGTACCTGGTCAACAACGTCAACTTCCCCAACGCGATCGTGAAACGCCCGGACGCGGTCCACCTCCAGACCCACCACGGCACCCCGCTCAAGCGCATGGGCGTGGACCAGATGGAGTTCCCGGCGGCGGCCAAGGGCCTCGACTTCCAGGCTCTGCTGTCCCGTATCGACAAGTGGGACTACAGCGTCTCCGCGAACAGCCACACCACCCGCATGTGGGAACGCGCGTACCCCTCCCGCTTCGTCTCCCTCGACTACGGCTACCCCCGCAACGACGTCTACTACACGGCCACCGCGGCCGACATCCGCGCCGTCCGCGACCGCCTGGGCATCCCCCCGACCCACCGCGCCATCCTCTACGCCCCCACCCACCGCGACTACGAGGCCGGCTGGACCCCCCGCCTCGACCTCGCCACCCTCGCCGAGCGATTGGGAGAGGACACGGTCCTCCTGGTCCGCGGCCACTATTTCTACGACGGCACACCATCCCCCCTGAACTCCCCCCTGACCGCCCTGCGCCGCACGGGCCGGATCATCGACGTGTCCGCGTACGACCCGGTCGAGGACCTGGCCCTGGCCGCGGATGCCCTGGTCACGGACTACTCGTCCATCATGTTCGACTACGCCAACCTCGACCGCCCGATCGTCATCCACGCCGACGACTGGGAGACCTACCGCTCCACCCGCGGCGTCTACTTCGACCTGATGGCCGAGCCCCCGGGCCAGGTGGCCCGCACTCAACAGGAACTGACCGAGATCCTCACCACCGAGGCCTGGCACGACGAGGGCGCGACGAAGGCGCGGGCGGCCTTCCGCCGCCGCTTCTGCGAGTACGACGACGGACACGCCGCCGAACGGGTCGTACGCCGGGTGTTCCTGGGCGAGAACGAGGACGCCCTGCCACCGGTGACCCCGCTGGAGGAACGCACCCCGGCACCGAGCCCCCGGGAGACGGCATGACCCTCGAACTCACGTCCCCGGACACCCAGGACACCCCGGACGTCACGGTCACGGTCATCGTCTACAACGACGCGGAACGCCTCCGCCGGGCAGTGGAATCGGTACGCCGCCAGACCCACGCCACCCTCGAGATCGTGATCAGCGACGACCACTCGACGGACGGAACGCCCGAAGTGGCGCGGGCGTTGGCGTCCGAGGACCCCCGTATCCGCTACCTGCGCCTGCCGCGGAACAGCGGCGGTTGCAGCGCCCCACGCAACCGTGCCCTGGACATCGCCCGAGCTCCGTACGTGATGTTCCTGGACAGCGACGACGAACTCACCGACAACGCGGTGGAACTGCTCCTGTCGGCCCACCGCGAGCGGGAGATCGACTTCGCTATGGGCGCGGTGGTGCGGGTCCGGGAGGACAGCGGCCGCCGTACGAAGTGGATGCCGCACCTGGTCGCGGAGGCCCGCACGGTGGTCGGCATCGAGTCCGAACCCCGGCTGCTCTTCGAGCACCTGTCGACGAGCAAGATGTACGCCCGCGCCTTCCTGGACCGCCACGACCTGCGCTTCCCCGAGGGCATCCACTACGAGGACCAATTGTTCACGGCGCAGGCGTACTGCCTGGCCAAGGAGTTCACGATCATCCCGGACCCGGTGTACCGCTGGCACATCGCGCCTTTCGCGGCCACGGACGCGGCATCGATCTCCAACCAGCGCGACAGACTCGACAACGTCCGCGACCGCGTCCGGGTCCAGCACCTCATCGACGGCTTCCTCGCCGAGAGCGGGCACGGGGCGCTGCGCGAGGACAAGGACTACAAGTTCCTCAAGCACGACTTCCGGATGTACGCCGGGGACCTGCCGTACCGCGACGAGCGATGGCTGAGTTCCTTCGCGGACATCATGACCCCCTACCTGGAAACCCTCTCCCCCTCCGCCTACGCCAGACTGCCGCGCACGGAACGAGTGGTCCTGCAACTGATCCGCGAGCGCCGCTTCCCCGAGGCCCGGCTGGCGGCAAGGGGCCTGGGCCGCGCGGTGGCACCCCGGCAGGTGAGCCAGGACGCGGAGGGCAACACGTACTGGGGTTCCGTCCTCCCTCCCTCGGACTGGTCCCGCCGCGAACTGAACGTTGCCGACCTGGAGTTGGACACCCGCCCGTTCCGAAGCGCCCAGTTCCGCCACGAGATCACGGAACTCACCCGGGGCCCCGGCGCCTCGGTCGACCTGACGATCCGGACCTACGACCCCGGCCTGCGCCTCCCGGTCGGCCCCCAGCGCGCAAGCCTCCTCCTCACCCCAGGCCGACGCCGCCTCATCACCCCCTTCCGCCTGACCCCCGTCCGCCCCGGCGTCTTCGAGGGCCACGTCCACCTGGACCTGACCACGGCCCCCGTCCCCCACCACGGCTTCACAGGCGTCCGCCACCCCCTGCTCCGCATCGAGCACCAGGGCCTCCGCCACACGGCCGTACTCCTGGCCCCCCTGACCTTCCCCACCTTCACCACCCGCATCAACTACCACTCCGCCACGGCCCCCCACCACGTAACCATCGAGCCCGAGGGCCGGGGCCCCGGCCGCCTCCAGGTGCGGTGGGAGCCGGTGGGCGTGACGGCGAGGCTGGTACGCCCGGTGGTACGGCGCCTGGCGCGGCCGAGGGTACGGAAGGCAGCCCGGCTGGTACGGAGCGCGCTGCGGTAGGCCGGCAGGCCTTTGAGCGGCGACAACCGCTGGACGCCGGCCCAGGCAAAGTCAGCCCGTCCGGCGTTTGAGGACGAGGCCCTTGGGGCCGAAGCGGGGGTCTGAGGGCGGCAGCCCCCAGGGACGGGACGGGTAGGGGCGGCGGGGGCGAGGAAAATCCCTCACCGCACCACCTCATACAGCACCTGCCCACCCGGCCCCCAGGTCACCACCCGCACCCCCGAATCCCGCACCCCACCCACCCCACCGACCCCCCGATCCACAACCCACCGCACCCGATACGCCTCCACGATCCCCCGCCGCACACCCCCCGACGTCCCCACCGCGAAGTACCGCCGCACAGCCGCCTCCCGCCGCCCCTCATCCGGCAGGAAGAAGTCGGGATACCCAGGCGCCACGGTGTAGGCCCCGTACGCCGGAATCTGCCGAGCCGGCATGGTCCGCGCCATGACCACGTCCCCGTACCTCACCCACGGCGTGACCCACTGATACCCCACCCACGGCGCCCGGTACTTCCCCGCAACCACCTCCGGCAGCACAGCACGCGGAACGACGTACCCAACGGCCCCGACCTGCGTCCACGCCCCCACGAGCAACGCCCCGGCCAGCACCCCCGCCCCCACCCCACGCCACCGCAAGACCCCAGCCCGCACACCCACGCCCACGCGCGCCCCCGCCTCAAGCACCCCCAACGCGGCAGCGATCTGCGCCGGAATCACCACCGCGGGCAACGCCCGCCCCCACGAGTAGTGCCCACTCACCCCACCCACCCCCACAACCACCACCCCCAGCACAAAGAGCAGCACCAACGGATCCCACCGATCCCGCACCCACCGCACCGCCAGCGCCCCCACCCCGACCAGCACCAGCCAGTACCTCCCGACCAGATCCCGGTACAGCCCTCGATGCACCGCCTCCAGATCGCCCCCCGCCCCGAACAAGGCGAAGAAGTCGTAGTACGGCCAAACCCACAGCACCCCGACCCCCACCACCAGCCCACCCGCCAGCCGCAGCCACACCCCCCACCCCGGCCGCGCGGCGACGACAACGGCCAGCGCCCCCAAAGAAGCCACCACCCCCGAGAACTGATGGCAGAGCAGAATCGCCGCCCAAAGCACCCCGAGCCCGACCCACGTCCCCCACCCCTTCCACCCCTCCACCGCCCGCACCGACACTCGCCCGCGCCCCCGCACCGCCCCCGCCAACCAGGCCCAGAAGTGAAAGGTCAGCCCCAACGCGAACACACTCGGATACGACACCGTCAACGCCAGCGAGTTCAGCCCCAGAAACCCGCTCCACGTGAACAGCGAGGTCCCCCACAGGAACACCAGACACAGCACGGCAAGCGCGGGCGCGGCCCGATGCGCGCTCAGCGTTCGCACATACCGCCACACACCGCTGACCAGCAGCCCCAGCCCGACCAGCGCACCGATCCGCAGCACGACGAAGACGGAGAACCCCGTCACCCGCGCGACACACCCGAGCACCAGCATCCACGGCGAGTAGTACGGACTCGGTGTGTCCGCGTCGACCAGCGGATTGCCGGGATCGACGAGGCTGTGCCGCAGACGCTGCACGGTCGCCGCGTGCACACCGAGGTCACCGGCCCACGGCAGCCGGACGATCACGAGGACGAGCAGCAGGACGACCAGCCCGGCGGCGACCTGAGGAACGCCCGTCGTTCTCCGCAGCGCGGCCCGGATCATGCTCACGCGAGCACGATAATTCCCGTTTTGCCCCAAATGCACGAGCGCCCCGGACTGTCACAGTCCGGGGCGCCCTGACGCACGTACGACTCAACGAGCCGGCACGGCTCTTTGCGACTTACGGCATTCGGCCTACGAATGCTGCCGCAGCAACGTCCGCATGGTCCGCATGGCCACCGACAGATTGGCCAGGTCGAAGGCCTCCGACCCCTGGATGTCCTCCAGCGTCGTACGCGCCCGCCCCAGAATCGCCGTGTTCTTCTGCTCCCACGCCGCGAACCGCTGCTCGGGCGTCGCGGTGCCGTTGCCGGCCGCCAGGATGTCCGAGGTCAGGGCCGCGTGGGCGGCGTAGAGGTCCTCGCGGATGGAGGCGCGGGCCATGGACTGCCAGCGGTCCGCGCGGGGCAGCTCGATGATGCGGTCCATGAGCTGGGTGATGTTGAGGCGGTCGGCGAGGTCGTAGTAGACCTCGGCGACGTCCATCGCGTCCTTGCCCATGCGGTCGGCCACGGACACGATGTCCAGCGTCGGGAAGGCCGAGGAGAAACCGGCCACGCGCGTGGCCAGTTCGGCCGGGACGCCGACGCCGGTCAGCTCGTCGTAGATCTGCTGGTACCACTCCAGGTCCGCGCCCTTGAGCAGCTTCGGCAGCTGCGACCAGACCTGCTCGACCCGCTCGGCGAAGAAGTCGATGGTGTCGGCGAGCTCCAGCGGCTGCGGCCGGTTGTTGAGCAGCCAGCGCGTGCCGCGCTCGACGAGGCGGCGCGAGTGCAGCCGGATCCGGGTCTGGACCGCGGCCTCGACCTTGTTGTCGAGTGCCTCGACCGCGTCCCACACCGCCGCCGAGCGGAAGATCGCGCGGGCCACGGTCTGCGCCCGGACGATCTCCTCCAGCGAGGCGCCGGTCTCCTCGCGCAGCCGGTGCAGATACGTCGTACCGCCCGTGTTGACCGTGTCGTTGACCAGCACGGTCGTGGTGATCTCACGGCGCAGCGGGTGGCTGACGAGATGCTCCGGGAACTGCTCGCGCAGCGCCGTCGGGAAGTACGCGTGCAGCAGGGTGCTCAGGTACGGGTCGTCCGGCAGCGAGGTGTGCAGCAGCTCGTCGGCGACCGTGATCTTGGTGTACGCCAGCAGGACGGCCGTCTCCGGGCCGGTCAGGCCGTGGCCGGTGCCGAGGCGTTCGCGGATCTGGCGGTCGGTGGGCAGGAACTCCAGCGCCCGGTCCAGGTGGCCCTCCCTGACCAGGTGCTTCATGAAGCGCTGCTGGGCGTGGAGCATGTCCTTGGACTGGGCGAGGGCGTTGGCGATCGCCGTGTTCTGCGCGTAGTTGTTGCGCAGGACCAGGCGGCCGACCTCGTCGGTCATCTCGGCGAGCAGCTTGTTGCGCTGCTTGACGGTCATGTCGCCCTCGGCGACCAGGCCGTTGAGCAGGATCTTGATGTTCACCTCGTGGTCGGAGGTGTCGACGCCCGCGCTGTTGTCGATGGCATCGGTGTTGATCTTGCCGCCGTGCCGCGCGAACTCGATCCGGCCGAGCTGGGTCAGGCCCAGGTTGCCGCCCTCGCCGACGACCTTGACGCGCAGGTCGGCGCCGTCGACGCGGATGACGTCGTTGGCCTTGTCGCCGACGTCGGCCTGCGTCTCGGTCGAGGCCTTCACATACGTACCGATGCCGCCGTTCCACAGCAGGTCCACCGGCGCCTTGAGGATGGCCTTCATCAGATCGGCCGGCGTCATCTTGGATACCTTGCCCTCGATACCGAGGGCCTCGCGGATGTGCGCGTTGACCGGGATGGACTTGGCGCTGCGCGGGAAGATCCCGCCACCGGCCGACAGCAGCTCGGTGTTGTACTCCTCCCAGCTGGAGCGGGGCAGCTCGAACAGGCGGCGGCGCTCGGCGTACGAGGTGGCCGCGTCCGGGACCGGGTCGATGAAGATGTGCCGGTGGTCGAAGGCGGCGACCAGGCGGATGTGCTCGCTGAGCAGCATGCCGTTGCCGAACACGTCACCGGACATGTCACCGATGCCGACGACCGTGAAGTCCTCGGTCTGCGTGTCCACGCCCAGCTCGCGGAAGTGCCGCTTGACCGACTCCCAGGCGCCCCGGGCGGTGATGCCCATGCCCTTGTGGTCGTAGCCCGCCGAACCACCGGAGGCGAAGGCGTCCCCGAGCCAGAAGTTGTACTGCTCGGCGACCCCGTTGGCGATGTCGGAGAAGGTCGCGGTGCCCTTGTCGGCGGCGACGACGAGGTAGGTGTCGTCCTCGTCGTGCCGTACGACGTCGGCCGGGGGCACGACCTCGCCCGCCACCATGTTGTCGGTGATGTCGAGGAGCGCCGAGATGAAGGTCTTGTAGCTCGCCACGCCCTCGGCCAGCCATGCGTCCCGGTCCACGCTCGGGTCCGGCAGCTGCTTGGCGACGAAGCCGCCCTTGGCGCCGACCGGCACGATCACGGTGTTCTTCACCATCTGCGCCTTGACCAGGCCGAGGATCTCGGTACGGAAGTCCTCACGCCGGTCGGACCAGCGCAGACCGCCTCGCGCGACCTTGCCGAAGCGCAGGTGCACGCCCTCGACGCGCGGCGAGTAGACCCAGATCTCGTACGCCGGGCGCGGTGCCGGCAGGTCGGGGATGGCCTGCGGGTCGAACTTCATGGAGACGTAGTCGTGCGGCAGGCCGCCGCCCGCCTCCTGGAAGAAGTTCGTCCGCAGGGTCGCCTTGATCACGGTCAGGAAGGACCGCAGGATCCGGTCCTCGTCCAGGCTCGCCACCTGGTCGAGCGCCGCGTCGACCTCTTCGAGCAGCGCGTCCACGATCTCGCGGCCCGCGCGCTGACGGTCCGGGGACATCCGCGCCTCGAACAGGGAGACCAGGAGGCGGGTGGTGTGGACGTTGTGGCGGAGGGTGTCCTCCATGTAGTCCTGGCTGAAGGTGGAGCCCGCCTGGCGCAGGTACTTCGCGTACGCCCGCAGCACCGTGGCCTGCCGCCAGGTCAGCCCGGCGCTCAGCACGAGGGCGTTGAAGCCGTCGTTCTCCGCCTTGCCGGTCCAGGTCGCGGCGAACGCCTCCGAGAACCGCTCGCGCGCGTCGTCGCCGAGATAGTCACCGGCACCCGCCGACTTGGGCATGCGCAGACCGAAGTCGTAGATCCAGGCGACGCTGCGGTCGGAGCAGCGCAGTTCGTACGGCCGCTCGTCCACGACCTCGACGCCGAGCCGGTTGAGGACCGGCAGGACGGCGGACAGCGAGATGGCCGGGCCCTTGCGGTAGATCTTGAACCGGCGCTCCTCCGGGGCGGCGCCGACCGGCTCGTACAGGCTCAGCGAGAAGTTGTTCTCCTCGGTGAGCTGTTCGAGGTGGACGAGGTCGGAGACAGCGGAGCGCGGGCCGTGGTCGGCCTTGTAGCCCTCGGGGAAGGCGTTGGAGTAGCGGCGCAGCAGCTCGGCGGCGCGCTCCTCGCCGAGTTCGGCGTTCAGCGCGTCGGAGAAGCCGTCGGCCCAGGAGCGCGCGGCCTCGACGAGGCGCGCCTCGATGCGCTCCTTGTCGCTGTCGCTGAGCTCCGGCAGTTCGGTGCCCTGCGGAACCCGGACGACGAAGTGCAGCCGGGAGAGGATCGACTCGGTGTTCCAGGCGGTGAAGTCGACGCTGGTGCCGCCGAGCTCCTCCTTCAGGATGTCGATGATCCGCAGGCGCACGCCGGTGGTGTACCGGTCGCGCGGGAGGTAGACGAGGGCGGAGTAGTAGCGGCCGTACTCGTCCTGGCGGAGGTAGAGGCGCAGCCTCCTGCGCTCCTGGAGGTAGAGGACGGAGGTCGCGATGCGCTGGAGCTCGGGGACCGGGGTCTGGAAGAGCTCGTCGCGCGGGTACGTCTCCAGGATCTGCAGCAGGTCGCGCCCGTCGTGGCTGTTGGGCGAGAACCCGGCGGCCTTCAGCACATCGTCGACCTTGCGTCGCACGACGGGCACGCGGCGGACGGACTCGGTGTAGGCGGCGGAGGAGAACAGTCCCAGGAACCGCCGCTCGCCGACGACCTCGCCGTTCTCGTCGAACTTCTTCACCCCGACGTAGTCGAGATACGACGGACGGTGCACGGTCGCCCGGCTGTTGGCCTTGGTGAGGATGAGGAGCTTGTGCTCGCGGGCCTTGGCGCGGGCGTCGGCGGGCAGCCGCTCGAAGGACGGGCTGACAGGGTGGCTGTCGGTCTCGGAGTGGTGCGGGTCGGCGCGCAGGATACCGAGCCCGGTGCCCGGCACGGCGGCCAGCGAGTCGTCTTCCCGCAGCTCGTACTCGCGGTAGCCGAGGAAGGTGAAGTGGTCGTCGGCCAGCCAGCGCAGCAGCTCGCGGGCCTCCTCGAACTCCTGCTCGCGCAGGTCGGAATGGGGCTCCTGGGGCAGCTCGTCGGCCATACGCATGGCCAGGTCCCGCATCTTGCTCCAGTCCTCGACGGCCTCACGGACGTCGGACAGGACACGCAGCAGGTCGGCGGTGATCTGCTTCAGATCGGCGCGGTCGGTCTCGCGGTCGATCTCGACGTGGATCCAGGACTCGGCGTGCGTGTCGTGCGGCAGCTCGCCGGTGGGCGGCGCGGTGAGCACCTCGATGAGCTTGCCGGTGAGATCGCGGCGGACGAAGACCTGCGGGTGGATGACGACGTGGATCCCACGCCCCTGCCGGGTCAGCTCGTTGGTCACGGAATCGACGAGGAAGGGCATGTCGTCGGTGACGACTTCGACGACGGAGTGGCTGCAGGTCCACCCGTTCTCTTCCACGGTGGGCGTGTGCACCCGCACGTTGGCCGTGCCCTGGGGGCGGTTCTCGGCCAGACGGTAGTGCGAGAAGGCGGCACCGAAGATGTCGACCGGGTCGCGGTCGGTGAGGTCCTCCGGTGCGGTGTGCAGGTAGTAGCGCTGGAGGAACGCGAGCACGACGTCGTGGTCCGGGGTGCCGGCCGTGCTCTCGTCCGTCGTCCCGGTCGGTAGATACCCCCCGACCGGGCTGTTCTCAGCTACCCGGGCGGCCCTCTCGAGCAGCTCGGCCTTGGCTTCGTCCAGCTTGGTCTGCATTGTCCTCTGGCTCCTGTCGCGCGCCGTTGCGTGACGTAGAAGGAAGTACGGTCTCTTCCCCTCCGGTGTAACGCCGCGACGCGGGGTGTCCGGTCTGCTTCGACGCTATGCCGCGAGGTGAGACGAGCGGGGTTATATGAGCCAATTTTGAGCTACCCACAGGGTGTGATGCCGCTCTCTGCGACGTCCGGGCCCAGGGTCTGATTGACGTCCCGGGAGCCTTTACGGCCCCCTCCCGCCCGCGAAGACCAGCGACCGCCGCCCGGTCACGGATGTCGTCCGTGCTGTCCGGGCGCAGGGCAGGGGCACCAGTGCCCCCGCGAGCTATCGCGCTGATCACGCCACTAAGGCTATCGCTCCTTACAGGGGCCCCGTCATGAGCCGTATGTGTACAAAACCAGGGGTGGAACTTTGACGTTCTGCACAGGGGCAAAGGGGGCGGGCAGGGCGTAACTGGCGGTGCCGGGCACGGAGGGGGAGGCTGGAGGGGCCGGGGCACAGGGCAGCGGTGGCGCATGGACCGACGGGACGGAGCGGAATCCAGGCCAACCGAGGGCAAGCCGTGTCCAAAAACAGCCGCCACCCCAACCCGCCGAGCAACCCCACACACCCCGACAACCCGATGGGGATCGGCAGCGGCAGCGGCAGCGGCAGCGGCAGCGGCAGCGGCAGCGGCAGCGGCAGCGGCAGCGGCAGCGGCAGCGGCAGCGGCAGCGGCAGCGGCAGCGGCAGCGGCAGCGGCAGCGGCAGCGGCAGCGGCAGCGGCAGCGGCAGCGGCAGCGGCAGCGGCAGCGGCAGCGGCAGCGGCAGCGGCAGCGGCGAACGATTCCCCGGTGGCGTAGCTACTCCCTGCCGGCGTAGCCACTCCCGCCGACGTAGCCACTACCCGCCGGCGTAGCTGCGGGCAGTCGTGCCGCTGGGGCGGCACGGGTGGGCGCAGCGGCACCCCCGCAACGCCGGGCCGCGCAACGCCCCGACCCCAGCTACAACGCCGGGCACCCAGCGAAACACCGGCCACCGAAACCCACAGCCCCGGCGCCCCCACAGCCGCAAGCCCCCTTGGCAATCCCCCCACCCCGAGGCACGTTGCCCAGTAAGCCCGCCCCGACGGAGCCGCAGACCACGGCCAACAACAGGAGCGCACCCGACATGACAGCGAAAATCCTCATCGTCACCGGCGACGCCGCAGAGTCACTGGAGGTCCTCTACCCTTACCAGCGCCTCCGCGAGGAGGGCTACGAGGTCCACATCGCGGCTCCCACCCGCAAGAAGCTCCAATTCGTCGTCCATGACTTCGAACCCGGCTTCGACACCTACACCGAGAAACCCGGCTACACCTGGCCCGCCGACCTCGCCTTCTCCGAGGTCGACCCCGGCGACTACGCAGCCGTAGTCATCCCCGGCGGCCGCGCCCCCGAGTACCTCCGCAACGACCCCGAACTCCGCAAGATCCTCAAGTCGTTCTTCGACGCCGACAAACCCGTCGCCCAGATCTGCCACGGCCCCCTGCTCACCGCCGCGACCGACAGCCTCCGCGGCCGCCGCGTCACGGCGTACCCCGCCCTGGAACTGGACATGCAGGCCGCCGGCGCCACCTTCCAGGACGCCGAGGCAGTGGTCGACGGCACCCTGGTCTCCTCCCGCGCCTGGCCGGACCACTCCGGCTGGATGCGCGAGTTCCTGACGGTGCTACGGGCGAAGGCACCGGTGACCTGACACCTGCGCCACCGCCGACCCGCACCGGCCGGAGCTGCGGACGTCGTGCCGCCGCCACGGCACGACGTCCGCCAGGGGTACCCGCTGCGCGCGCCCAAGCCTTGGGGGCCCCTGCCCGACGAGCCCGGTCCTGCCCAAAAACCCCGCTACGCCGCCAACCGCTCCGCCTCCGCGACCGCCTCCCCCAACGTGTCCACCACCGGCACCCCCACTTCCTCCAGGCTCGCCCGGCTGTGCGACCCCCCGGTGTAGAGCACGGCCCGCGCCCCCACATGCAGCGCTGCCACCGCATCGTCGGCCGCGTCCCCGATCACCACCGTGCGAGCGGGATCCACACTCGCGAGCGCCCCGATGTGCCGCACCATGTGCTCGGCCTTGCTGCCCCCGGACGGCCCGGTCCGCCCGTCGACGCGTATGAAGTGCTCCTCGATCCCGAACCCCCGCACCAGCGGGACGAGTTCGTCATGCCCGTACATGCTGAGGATCGACTGACTACGTCCCGCCGACCGCCACTCCACGAGCAGCTCGGCCACGCCCTCAGTGAGCCCGCACGTCACCCGGTGCTCGGTGTAGTACCGGTGGAAGGTCTCGTCCATGACCTCCCACTCGGCGTCGGTCGGCAGCCGCCCGAGCAGCCGCTCGTAGAACTTCGGCACCGGCACGCAGTACAGCGTCCGGTACTGCTCCATCGTGATCGCCTCGAGCCCCAGTTCGGCGAACGCCGCGTTCGTCGCTCCGATGATCGCGTCATTGTCGTGGAACAGCGTCCCGTTCCAGTCCCAGACGATGTGCGCCCCTACCAGCTTCCCCATGCCAAAAACCGTACCCGCCCCCACTGACAATCATGAGAACAGCAGGTCAACGAGGCATCCGCCTCCATCCGGCGCAGGCCCATCCGGCGCAGGCCCATCCGGCACGGGCCCGTCCTTTCACGGGCCCGTCCGGCCCCGGCCTCAGTCCCCCAGCCCGACCAGACTCGGAATCTCCTGAGTCGCGTACCACAGCAACTCGTGATCCTCGGCCCCGTCCACCACGAACTGCGCGTCGTCGTCCCCACCGTCCGCCGCCGCAAGCGCCTCCGCGGCCGCCGTCACGTCCGCCTCCGCGTCGTCCGAGTCGACATGCACCGAGGCCGCCTTGGCCATCGCCACACCCCCGGCGATGCGCACCTCACCCAGCGCGGACGGATCCAGCCCCCGGTCGGGGTCGGCGACCGCCGCCCCGTCGGGCACGTCCACCGCGACCACGACCCGCCGACGCACCGCCCCGGCGTCCGCCGCCAGCAGCCGCAGCGAGGCCAGCGCGGCCCGGTTCAGCGCCGCGTACTCCAACTCCTCGATGTCGTCGGAGACGTACCACTCGCGCAACGCGGGCGTGACGGCGTACGCGACGAGCGGCCCGGTCCCCAACTCGCCCGTCTTGTACGCCTCGGCGAGGCCGGGGAGGGTCAGGGGGACGTAGACGCGCATGGCCGACCGCTTTCGTGTTCGTGAGACTCCGCAAGGGCCCGGAAGGCCGGATCCCGCACCTCCCGGAGGGCCTTCAGGATACGTGCGCGCGTCCCCTTTCGAGTCCCCACCACCGCCTCGTACGGCGTCCACTCCGGTCCGGAAACTCACCCGGTGCAGCCCCGCCATCACGGCCTTCAGGGCCTCTCGATCACCCGGATAAGTGAAGTTTCCTGCCGCCCGATCCGGGCTCGCGCTTTCTTGCCGTCGGCGCCCAGAACCCCGTACAAGATCACCGACCGCGAAGTTACTGCCCGGTATCTCCCGGGCCCACCGAACGGGGACTCCATGAACAAGGTCATGACCAGGACCCAGCACCGCCCCGGCACCCGCCCACCGACCCGCCGCGACACCCGCCGCCCCGCAAGCACCCCACCCCGCACCCCGAGCGGCGGCACGCCCCGCACGACATCCCCCGACAGCCGCCCACCCGGCTCGTCGACCACGCCGGGCACTCACCCCCGCACCCGGCCCACGGACAACCGTCCGCCGACCACCCCCGCCCTGGGGTCCAGCAGCCTCTCAACGGCCCCGTCCCGACCACCGGCAGTAGCGCCGACAAGCATCCCGACCCCCACGGAGGACTACACCCCTGCAAGCGAAACCCCCCTCCTCAGGCCCGCCGTTCCCCACCCCCGCCCCACCGATGTCTTCGCCGACCGCCTGCTCCTGGTCCTGAGCGGCCAGCGCCCCGTCCACTCGATGCTCCGCCACACCGCAGGCCGCGCCTACGACGAACTCGCCTGGCTGGCGGAACGCAGCCCCCTGCGCACCCGCGGCACCCGCCCCGTCGTCCGCGACATCGGCTACTTCGAACCCCGCCCGGGCGCCCTCGAGGCCTTCGCGCGCATCGGCGCCGGCGACCAGCTGCGTGCCATGGCGTTCCGCCTGGAACGGGGCGGAGACCTCCGCTGGCGCTGCACGGCCGTGGAACTGGGCGGCCCACGCAGGCCGCACACGGACGACGACTGACCGTCGGCCTCGTCCACAGCGAGGCCAGACCACTGCACAGGCTCGTCCACATACGACGCCACAACCCCGCCCCCGGGCCGGCCCGCAAACGCCGAACAACCCACGACGCGAGCGCGTCCACGGACGACAACAAGCCCCCACACGGCCTGGCCCACGGACCGGGACAAGCCACCACACGGTCTCTTCCACAGTCGCCGAGAAGCCCCCACACGGCCTCGCCCGCAGGCGCCGGCCAACCACGTCCCACGGACCGCCCAAAACGCCGACAGACACCCGCCTCGGACCGCCCAAGCCGAAGGGCCGGGTCCCCAAAGGAGACCCGGCCCTTCCAGCCACTACGGCGCCCCAGGCACCGCCACTGTCCGCTCGACGGCGCTATCTACCTGGCGCCGCCCCAGCCGGCGCTACTTCTTACGGCGCCGCCCACCACGCGACTGCTTGCGCCGCTCCGCGCGCGTGAGGCCGTCGGCCTCGGAACGCACCGGCTCGTCGCCGTTGTCGAAGTCGCCCTCGACGATGTCACCCTCGCCGTCGACCTTGGGCGCGGTGAAGTGCAGCCGGTCAGGGCGGCGCGGAGCCTCGAGCCCCTTGGCGCGGATCTCGGGACGGGCGCCCGCCTGCGCCGGCACCGCGTCCTTCTTCTCGAGGTCGGCCACCGGCTTGGCGTCCTCGACCGGGACCTCCTCGACCTGCTGCTCGACCTGGACCTCCAGGTTGAACAGGTAGCCGACGGACTCCTCCTTGATGCCCTCCATCATCGCGGTGAACATGTCGAAGCCCTCGCGCTGGTACTCGACCAGCGGGTCCTTCTGCGCCATCGCGCGCAGGCCGATGCCCTCCTGGAGGTAGTCCATCTCGTAGAGGTGCTCGCGCCACTTGCGGTCCAGGACCGACAGCACGACCCGGCGCTCCAGCTCACGCATGATCTCGGAGCCGAGCTGCGCCTCGCGCTCCTCGTACTGCGCGTGGATGTCGTCCTTGATGGACTCGGCGATGAACTCGGCGGTGAGACCGGCACGGTCACCGGCCGCCTCCTCCAGCTCCTCGACGGTGACCTTCACCGGGTAGAGCTGCTTGAAGGCGCCCCACAGCCGGTCCAGGTCCCACTCCTCGGCGAAGCCCTCGGCGGTCTCCGCGGCGACGTACGCGTCGATCGTGTCGTCCATGAAGTGCTGCACCTGCTCGTGCAGGTCCTCGCCCTCCAGGACGCGGCGGCGCTCGCCGTAGATGACCTCACGCTGGCGGTTGAGGACCTCGTCGTACTTCAGGACGTTCTTACGGGTCTCGAAGTTCTGCTGCTCGACCTGCGACTGGGCGGACGCGATCGCGCGCGTGACCATCTTGTTCTCGATCGGCACGTCGTCCGGGACGTTCGCCATCGACATCACGCGCTCGACCATCTGGGCCTTGAACAGGCGCATCAGGTCGTCGCCGAGCGACAGGTAGAAGCGGGACTCTCCGGGGTCACCCTGACGGCCGGAACGACCACGCAGCTGGTTGTCGATACGACGCGACTCGTGCCGCTCGGTGCCGAGGACGTAGAGACCGCCGAGGGCCTTAACCTCCTCGAACTCCGCCTTGACCGCCTGCTCGGCCCGCTCCAGGGCCGCGGGCAGGGCGTGGGCCCACTCCTCGATGTGCTCCTCGGGGTCGAGGCCGCGCTGGCGCAGCTCGGCCTCGGCGAGGTCCTCGGGGTTGCCGCCGAGCTTGATGTCGGTACCACGGCCGGCCATGTTGGTGGCCACGGTCACGGCGCCCTTGCGGCCGGCCTGGGCGACGATGATCGCCTCCCGGTCGTGCTGCTTGGCGTTCAGCACCTCGTGCTGAACGCCGCGCTTGCTGAGCTGCTGCGAGAGGTACTCGGACTTCTCGACCGACGTCGTACCGACGAGGATCGGCTGCCCCTTCTCGTGCTTCTCGACGATGTCGTCGACGACCGCCTCGAACTTGGCGACCTCGGTGCGGTAGATCAGGTCCGACTGGTCCTTGCGGATCATCGGCCTGTTGGTCGGGATCGGGACGACGCCGAGCTTGTAGATCTGGTGGAACTCGGCGGCCTCGGTCATCGCCGTACCGGTCATGCCGGAGAGGCCGGGGACTTCCTTGCCGTCGTGGTCCTGGCGCTTGTAGAGGCGGAAGAAGTTCTGCAGGGTGATCGTGGCGAGCGTCTGGTTCTCGTCCTTGATGTCCACCCCTTCCTTCGCCTCGATCGCCTGGTGCATGCCCTCGTTGTAGCGGCGGCCGGCGAGGATACGGCCGGTGTGCTCGTCGACGATCATGACCTCGCCGTCGATGACGACGTAGTCCTTGTCCTTCTTGAACAGTTCCTTGGCCTTGATGGCGTTGTTCAGGTAGCCCACCAGAGGCGTGTTCACCGACTCGTACAGGTTGTCGATGCCCAGCCAGTCCTCGACCTTGGAGACACCGGCCTCGTGGATGGCGACCGTGCGCTTCTTCTCGTCGACGTCGTAGTCGCCGGTCTCCTCGAGGCCCTTGAGGGGGTTGCCGGCCTCGCCCTTCTTCAGGCGCGTGACCAGCTTGGCGAAGTCGCCGTACCACTTGGTGGCCTGGTCGGCCGGGCCGGAGATGATCAGCGGCGTACGGGCCTCGTCGACGAGGATGGAGTCGACCTCGTCGACGATGGCGAAGTTGTGGCCGCGCTGGACGAGTTCGTCCTTGGACCACGCCATGTTGTCGCGCAGGTAGTCGAAGCCGAACTCGTTGTTCGTGCCGTACGTGATGTCGCAGGCGTACTGCTCGCGACGCTGGGCCGGCGTCATGTTGGCGAGGATGCAACCGACTTCCAGGCCCAGGAACTTGTGGACGCGGCCCATCATCTCCGAGTCGCGCTCGGCCAGGTAGTCGTTGACCGTGATCAGGTGGACGCCCTTGCCGGCCAGCGCGTTCAGATACGCGGGCAGGGTGCCGACGAGCGTCTTGCCCTCACCGGTCTTCATCTCGGCCACGTAGCCGAGGTGGAGGGCCGCGCCACCCATGATCTGCACGTCGTAGTGGCGCTGGCCGAGGACACGCTTGGCGGCCTCGCGAACGGTGGCGAAGGCCTCGGGCAGCAGGTCGTCCAGGCTCTCACCATCGGCGTAGCGCTGCTTGTACTCATCGGTGAGGGCCCGCAGCTCGGCGTCGGAGAGGTCAGCGAAGTCCTCTTCGATGGAGTTGACCTGGTCCGCGATGCGGTGCAGCTTGCGCAGGATCTTGCCTTCGCCTGCACGCATGATCTTCGAGAGGACGGACACGGGGGTTGGTCTCCTTGCCGGTCGGGCCTGGGACGGTCGGTTTCCATTTGACTTGTCTGAGCAACGGCCATCGTATGCGAGGACCCCGCCGTGCCGGGAGCCTGCCGGGGGCGACGGTGATCCGCCGCTTCAAATCTCCGTCAAAGGGGACAACGGCCGGGGGTCGCGGATGGTGCCGCGATCCGCCAACGAATTGTGCGAAACGCGATCACACGCTCACACACCGCATGGTTCACGCAGCGCATAAAGAATGGCGCTCCCGTCGGGCCCCGAGCAGAATCGGCCGATGGAACCCGTCACGCTCACCACGGACCGCCTCCTCATGCGCACGGTCGGCCCAAAGGACACCGATGCCGTGTACGAGGCCGTCCAGGACCCCGACATCCTGCGCTGGACCACGATCCCCTCCCCTTACCTGTACGAACACGCCCACAGCTTCACGCACCAACTGGTCCCGGAGGGCTGGCACAACGGTTCGATGTTCACGTGGGGCCTCTTCCTCCCCGAAGGGGAGGACCTGGTGGGGATGCTCGGCCTGACGATGCGTTCCATGAGCGACGCCGAGATCGGTTTCTGGGGCACGAAGGAGCACCGCGGCAACGGCTACATCACCGAGGCGGTCCTCGCCGCTTCCCGCTGGGCCTTCAGCCACATGGCGATCGACCGCGTGGAATGGCGCGCGGAGGTCGGCAACGCCCCCTCCCGCGCGGTGGCGGAACGCACCGGCTTCACCCTGGAGGGCACCCTCCGCTCCGCGATCGTGCACCAGGGCGTACGCCGCGACTGCTGGGTGGGTTCCTTCCTCCCGTCGGACCTGGGACTCCCGTCAACGGCGCCCTACCTGCCCGCCCCGCCCCGGAAAGCCGGGCCCAGCCGTCCCTGACCCCACGCCCGTGGAGGGGTACTCCTCCCAAACCCCCAGCTCACCCCGCATTGTCAGTGCCACCCTTTATCGTCCGATCCCATGACGACCCCGCGCCCCACTACCAACCTCTCGGCAGACGAAGCCCGCCGCATCGCGCTGAGAGCCCAGGGCTTCCTCGGCACGCCCAACCGCAGGTCCGGCGTCCGCGGCATACTCCGTCACCTCGGCGCGGTCCAGCTCGACACCATCTCGGTCCTGGCCCGCTCCCACGAACTCATCCCGTACGCCCGCCTGGGCGCGGTGGGCCGCAAGACGGTCGAGAAGGCGTACTGGACGACTGCGTCCGAGGGCGCGCCGTCCGCACCGCACGCCTTCGAGTACTGGTCCCACGCCGCCTGCATCCTCCCCGTCGAGGAGTGGCCCCACTTCGCCTTCCGCCGCCGCGCCTACCGCAGCCGCCCCCACTGGAACCACGACCTCCCCGACGGCACCTACGACCAGGTGATCAAACAGCTCCGCTCGGAGGGCCCCCTCACCGCAACCGAACTGGGCGGCGCGAAGAGAACCAGCGAGTGGTGGGACTGGTCGGGCGCGAAGGTCGCCGTCGAACGCGCCCTGATGTACGGCGAGGTGGTCTGCGTCGAGCGCCGCGGCTGGAAGCGCGTGTACGACCTCGCCGAACGCGCCATCCCGGAGGCACTGCTGCACGACGAACTGGACGACACCGAGTGCCTGCGCCGCCTGGTCCGCCTGGCCGGCCAGTCCCTGGGCGTCGGCACCCGCGCGGACATCGCCGACTACCACCGTCTCAAGGGCGAACAGGTGGACGCGGTGATCGCCGACTCGGGCCTGGTCCCGGTCACGGTGGAGGGCTGGGGCAAGCCTGCCTGGGCCGACCCGGCGGCCCTCGAAACCCCGCCGCGCGGCCGCCACCGTACGACGCTCCTGTCTCCGTTCGACTCGCTGATCTGGGAACGAGCACGTACGGAGCGGATCTTCGGCTTCACCCACCGGCTGGAGGCGTACGTCCCCAGGCAGAAGCGGGTCCACGGCTACTTCGCGATGCCCGTCCTGGCCGGCGGCCATCTCGTCGGCCGCGTGGACCCGGCCCGTGACGGCCACACGCTGGTGGCCAAGCAGGTCACCCTGGAAGGCCCGAAGGCGGTCCCCGCGGTGGCCCAGGCCCTGATCGAGGCGGCCGGCTGGGTGGACTGCACGGACGTACGCGTGGAACGGGTGGACGCGCCGGAGCTGCGTGAGCCCCTGGTGCGGGAACTCACCCGCGCCACCGCCTGAGCGCTCCCGCGGTCACCGGATCTCGAGGATCTTCTCCCGCATCGCGTACACCACGGCCTCCATCCTGGAGTGCAGCTGCAGCTTCTCCAGGATGTTGCGCACATGGTTCTTCACGGTGTTCTCGGAGATGAACAACTCCTTCGCGATATCGCGGTTGTTCATCCCGGTGGCAACGAGCTTGAGGACCTCCAGCTCGCGGTCCGTCAGCCGTGGCGCGGGCACGAGCCGACGCTCGTCCGTCCGCTGGATCATCGACTTGAACTCGGTGAGCAGCTTCGACGCCATGGACGGGCTGATCTGCGACTGCCCGTCGGCCACCGCGCGGATGGCTGTGGCCACCTCGTCCGTGGAGATCTCCTTGAGGAGATAACCGGTCGCGCCCGCCTTGATCGCGTCGTAGAGGTCGGCCTCCTCATCACTGATCGTCAGCATGATGATCTTCGCGCTGGGGGCCACCTCCTTGATGGAGGTGCAGGCCTCGATCCCGCCCCGCTTGGGCATCCGGACGTCCATCAGGACGATGTCCGGCAGCAGGTCCGCGGCCTTGTCGACGGCCTCAGCGCCGTCGCCCGCCTCCCCCACGACCTGGATGTCCTCCTCGGCGGCGAGCACGATCTCCAGTCCACGACGGAAGAGGGCATGGTCGTCCACGACGAGGACTCTGATCGGTTCCTTGCGTGAAGAGCCCGCGTTCGAGCCCATGCCGACGACATCACCGTCGGCATCGTCGTCCCGCATCGGTCCGAAGCTGTCCGCCATCGTTCCTCCCCCTGAAGGCTGTGGCTGGTCCTTTGCCATCGCCAACCCAAGGCAGCGGCCCACCGGTTGGGCCGGTGCGGCCATGATTTCATGCCCGTCCGACACTACGGTGACGAGCGGGGCGCGAAGTGGTCGCACACCGGTGCCCCTGGGGGCGCACGCGCGCTCCAGGGGCACCGGCTCAGCTGTCAGCCGGATGGGTCAGCCGCCCAGCGTGCCACCTGCCGCGGGAGCCTGCGCCTGGGTGACCATCGGGTCGGTGCTGAGGTGGATGACGCCGTAGTCGTAGGCGTGCCGCCGGTAGACGACACTCGGTTCCTTGGTCTCGGAGTCGACGAACAGGTAGAAGTCGTGCCCGACCAGCTCCATCTCGTAGAGGGCCTGGTCGAGGGTCATCGGGGAGGCGACGTGCGTCTTCTCGCGTACGACGAGAGGGCCTTCGCCCTTCACTTCCAGCGAGCCGATCTTCTTGGTGGGAATGCCGTCCGGTTCTTCCGTCTGGAAGGTGTGGCCGTTCCCGTTCAGCGTCGCCACGCCCGGAACGTGGTCAGGGACCTCGGCCGCCGTGAGTCGGCGTGCGCCTCGGCGTGAGAAACGCTTGTCGTGCTGCTTGCGCAGCCGGGCATCCAGCTTCTCCGCCGCCAGGTCGAGCGCCGCGTACGGATCGCTGGCCGCTGCCTCCGCCCGGATCACCGGACCGCGGGAGCGGAGCGTGATCTCCACTCGATCGCTGCGGTCGGCCTGTCGGGGGTTGGGCTCCTTGGACACCTCGACGTCGAGGCTGATCACCTTGGCATCGAGCCTCTGGATTTTCTCCAGCTTCAGCTTCTCGGCCACGTGCTTGCGGAACCGCTCGGGCACCTCGGTCTTGCGGCCCTTGACGACGATGTCCACGCAGAACTCCGTTCCCGGATCGCCCCGCTCCATCGGCGGAGCATCTCCCTTTTGCACCAGGCTCCGGTGAGCCCCGGAACCTCGGACTCGGTGACTTCCACCTCCTCCTCCCCCATGGGCAAGATCTCCACCCCATGGCCGCGAGTCAATGCGTAAAACCCGCAGCCCGGCATTCGGATATGACAGGGATGGCCTGCGCCTTTCCCTCACAACCGAACATATCTCGCCCGGACGGATGTCGTCACCCTCTACTGCGGCGTACCTCCGTTCAGGTGAATTGACCCTCTCGTTACCTGCAACGATGCAACTTCGCGGTCAGTTCCGGTTTATCTCGAAAGAATCCGGTGTCGCTGCGACCACGGCCGCGCACATCAGGTCACCGGACTGTCCGGAACCCATGATTCCCGGGTTCTTGCCCGCCCGCCGCACGACGCCCTCCGTTGATCCAGCACTCCGTTCCCCTGTGCTTTCCCGACTTCCCGCCGTGTACACAGCGGTTGTGCTGTCGCCCCGCGCACCGAACTCCGCGGCCACCCGTTCATACGCGTCCGCCTCCGCCGGCGTTCCGCCGTATACGCTCCCTCCCTCCGTCAAAGCCGCCCGCACGGCACGCGCCGCCTCCGCCAGGGACGCACCCGTCGTCATCAGGTCGTCGACGAGCACGACCGGACCACCGGCGAGCAGCCGGCCGCCCCCGGGAGCCAGCGCCAGCGCGCCCGCGAGATTGTCCAGCCTCTGCCGGGAGTTGAGCCCCGACTGATCGGCCACCGCACGCCGCTGCCGCAGCACGGCGAGCACCCGCGTCGGCATACCGGCCCGCCGCAGCTCTCCCGCCGCCGCGAGCGCGATCCGCCGCGCCGGATCATGCCCCCGCGCCCGCACAGCCCCGCGCGCGGACGGAACAGGTACGAGCAGCACAGGCGCACCAGCACTCCCGAACCGCCCCACACCGCCACCCGCGCAGGCCTCCCGCAGCCCCGCCCGTACAGCCCCCGCCAGAGCCGTCCCGAGCGGCGCGGCGAGCGCCAGCGCCCCGCGCTCCTTGTGAGCCAGCAGCGCCGCCCGCACCTCGTCCGCGTACCGGGCCGCCGCGTGCACGACCGGCAGCCCGGAAGGCTCCGGCACTGGTCGCACCCGGCTCGGTACGGCCCCGCCAAGGACGGCACGGCACTCCGGGCAGAGCACGGTGCGAGACCTTCCACAGCCGCCGCACTCGGCCGGCAGCACCAGGTCGGTGAGGTCCTGCCACCACCCCCGCATGCCCACCACTGTGCCAATGCCCGAGCCGACCGGCCACCCCTGTGGATAACTCCCTGTGGAAAACCTCGGCAGTCACACAGACGCCCTCTTCCGCCCCAAAGCCACGCCCAATCCCCGAGCAATCACCTGGAGCTGACCTCCCACCCCTACAAAAAAGCGACCGCCCCCAACCGGAGTCACCCTCCGGCCGGAAGCGGCCGCCAAGCTCACCGTCCGCGAACCTCAACGGCGCGGCCCGGGCACGACGTCACCCCGGATAAACCGGCGCCGTCCCGTCCGTCACCACCTTCTGCCAGGGCATCCCGGACGGCAGCCTTACGATCCCGTCCTCCGAGTAGCCGACCAGAGGCAGCCGTGTGTCCTCGGACGCGGTGATCTCCTTCACGCCGCTGAGAGCCGCGGGCACCGGCCCCTCCGGTGTCGAGCCGTCCACCTGCACATACCGCATCGACTGGACGCCGCCCTTCTCGCGCCCGGCCACCACGAGCCGGCTGTCCCCGGCCCACGACATGGCGGTGACCTCCTCCAACTCCGGCGTCGCGGAACGCAGTTCGTGCACCGACACGGCCGCTCGCTCGCCGTCCTTGCCGTCCTCGCCCCGCTCGATCCGCCCGATGAGCAGCGACGATGTGTCGCCCTTCTTCACGACGAGCGCGATCCGCACTCCATCGGCGGCCACCCGCACGGACTCGATGCGTCCTTCCAGCCCCGGTGTCTTCACCACCAGCGGATCGCCCACGCCCTCCTCCAGCAGGAGCAACCGGGGCTTGCGGGGATCGCGGTCCGCCACCCACAGGTCACCCTGGGCGTCCCAGCTCGGCGCCGACAACCGCTCGTCCTGCGTCCTGCCTTCACTGGTCAGCTCGGGCTCCCCGAGCGGGCCGCCCGACACCAGCGCCCCGACGTACAGCTCCTTGCCGTCCAGGCCGACCCCCGCCGCCATGTCCTCGTCACGCGACACGCCCACCGACCCGAGCTCCTTCTCGCCCTCCCCGAGGGCACCCGGCACGGCATCGGGATGCGTGTCGTTGGTGGCGGCGGCCAGCCGTACGAGCCGGTGCTTGGCGTCCAGGAAGTACAGGTACTCGGCGCGCTCGACCGACCCGCGCGCGGCCACGGCCTGTGCTCCTTCCTCCGTAAGCGTGCACAGCTGCCTGCCGCCCGCCTTCAGCTCGACCTCGTCCACGGTGGGGGTGAGGTTCTGCAGAGTGAACAGGAGCTGCGTCGCCATCTCATAGCACTTGGTCAGCCCGACCCGGGCCGCCTTGTCGTTCAACGAGACGGTCAGGATGTTCTGGTCGTTGGGGGTCAGCGAGGCGCCGTCTTCCTTCAACCCCGTACCGGTGGGGAAGCTCGACCTGACCACCGGATCGAGCCAGCTGGTGGGCCCCTTGAGCAGCGAACGCACCATCTCCGTCATGGGATCCACGTTCCTGCGCACGTACACGGGATCGGCGACGGCCGCCGTGTGCGGGGAGGTCCCGAGCGTGGTGTTCGTGGCGAAGTAGTACTTGTCGACGGGCATGTAGTTGCGCTGGAAGTCCGACTTGCCCATGACGACCCCGCGCGGCGGCACATCGATGCGCCACTGCTTGGTCTTCTTGTCCTGGGTGAGATGCATCGTCTCGCTGTAGTTCCCGTCGGCAGGCGAGTACGACTGCTGCGCGTCGACCGTGGCCACCTTGGCGCCGGTCAGCGTGTACGAGAGACTCTCGGTCTCCTCCCGGCCCCCCACCCGGTCGGATTCGACGCCCGGCCCGTCGGCGAGCACCGTAGTGGACAGCAAGGGCCGCCACTTCTCCGAGGCTTCCTTGGTCAGGTACTTGCGTGCTATCTCATAGTTCGGATCGTCACTGGTCAGCGCCTCCAGGAAGCCCGAGACGATCTCCGAAGACGAAGCGTTCTCGTGCGGAGGCATGGCGAAGACCCGCACCTGCGTGTCCTGGCGCGGCGTGGACTCGACGCCGCGCAGATCGCCGCTGTCGGGCATCGAGGCACACCCCGCCAGCAGTACGGCGCCACAGGCGGCGTAGGCCACCGCGCGCCCCGGCGTGCGCCGGGCGCCCCCGTCGCGGTCAGCGCCCACGAGATGCCTCCCCATGCTTGTTCGACTCCTCGGCCTGCCCGGCTTCCTCACTCGGCGGCCCTTCTGCACCGGGCGGGTCGTCCTGCCGACGCGCACCGGACGCGGGGCGGGGTACCACCCGCGCGCCGTTGCCCGGCAACGCCGTCGGATCGGCTTTGGGGACCGCAGTGCCCATCCGTGACGCGATCGGGCCCCTCGACGCCATAGGTGCCGCCTGGCCACCTGTGGGCTGCGCCGGCACCGTCGCGGCCTTCTCGCCTCCGCCGGACGGCAGACCGGCGTCATTAAGTCCTCGATTGCGCCGCGAGTCCTTGGGCTCCAGAGGTATCGGCGACCCTCGCAGCGGTTCGTCCGCGGTCCGCGGCAGCGTCAGCCGGAACTGCGAGCCGCCGCCCGGCTCGCCCCACGCCTGTAGCCAGCCGCCGTGCAGCCGCGCGTCCTCCAGCGCGATGGACAGCCCCAGACCCGTACCGCCCGTGGTACGCGCGCGTGCCGGGTCGGCCCGCCAGAAGCGGCTGAAGACACGGGTCGCCTCACCGGGCTTGAGCCCGACGCCGTAGTCCCGCACCGCGACCGCGACCGCCCCGCCCGCAGCCGCGAGCTTGACGATGACGTCCCTGCCCTCGCCGTGTTCGACGGCGTTGACGACCAGATTGCGCAGCACCCGCTCGACACGCCGGGCATCGGCCTCGGCGACGATGGGCTGCTGGTCACCGAGGATCCGTATCTGTGTGCCCTTGCGCTCGGCGAGCGGTTCGGCCCCGGTCACCACGCGCCGCACGACCTCCCTGAGGTCGATCGGCTCGGCCTCCAGCGCCGCCGCACCCGCGTCGAAGCGACTGATCTCCAGCAGGTCGGCGAGCAGCGACTCGAACCGGTCCAGCTGGTCGGTGAGCAACTCCGCCGACCGCGCGGTCACCGGATCGAAGTCCTCCCGCGCCTCATGGATGACATCGGCAGCCATACGCACGGTCGTCAGCGGCGTCCGCAACTCGTGCGATACGTCGGACACGAACCGCCGCTGCATCCGCGACAGGTCCTCCAGCTGCTGGATCTTCAGCTGCAGGTTCTGCGCCATCTTGTTGAAGGCCTCACCGAGCCGCGCGATGTCGTCCTCGCCGGTGACCTTCATCCGTTCCTGCAGCCGCCCGGCCGACAGCCGCTCGGCGATCCCGGCCGCCATCCGCACGGGCGTGACGACCTGGCGCACCACGAGCCAGGCGATGGCTCCGAGCAGTACGACGACGAAGAGCCCGGCGGTGGCAAGCGTCCCCTTGACCAGACTCAGCGACTTCTCCTCCTGGCTGAGCGGGAAGAGGTAGTAGAGCTGATACGGGTCACCGTTGGGATCGTTGACCTGCTTGCCGATGACCAGGGCCGGCTGGGACTCCTTGTGAGCGGTGGGCTGGTAGACGACACGGGTGTAGCTCTGGAACGCGCCCGTCGCACTGTCGATGCGATCGCGCAGGGCCTCCGGCACACTCGCGGTCGGATCCACACCGCCGGAGGCACGTCGCCCGCGACCACCGGTGTCACTCCCCGCGGAGGCCGGAAGCGTCACCACCTCGAAGGCGCCCTGCCCGCCGCTGGAGAGCGAGGACACGAGGTCGCTCATCCACTGGATGACGTTCTGATCCGAACGCTCGTCCACCGTCGCACCGTCGTCAGCGGTCCCGGCCTCCGCCTCGTCGGCCCTCTGCTTGGCCGCCGCGAACCCGCCCGTGGCCTGGCTCTGCGAGGCCTTCACCTTGGCGTCGAGCAGCCCGTTGCGCACCTGCCCGATGACCACGAAGCCCAGCAGCAGAACGACACCCAGCGACATCAGCAGGGTCGTGACGACGACCTTGAGCTGGATGTTGCGCCGCCACAGCCGCATGACCGGCAGCAGCGGCCGACGCACCCAGCGCAGCACAAGACGAAGGACCGGGCTGCCCTGGACTCCACCCTGCAGCAGCCCGCCCTCGAGGAACCGTCCCCATCGGGAGCCCGACCCCTTCCGGCCGACAGGCCGCTCCGGACGGGCCCCGGTCCGACCGGGGGCCGCAGCGGCACTGTCCCCGGACATGTCAGCTCGGCCCTGCCTTGTAGCCGACGCCACGGACGGTCACCACGATCTCCGGACGCTCCGGGTCCTTCTCGACCTTGGAACGCAGCCGCTGCACGTGCACGTTGACCAGCCGGGTGTCGGCCGCGTGCCGGTAGCCCCACACCTGCTCCAGGAGCACCTCACGCGTGAACACCTGCCACGGCTTACGGGCCAGCGCGACCAGCAGGTCGAACTCCAGAGGCGTCAGCGCGATCGACTGCCCGTCCCGCTTCACGGAGTGCCCGGCCACGTCGATCACGAGGTCACCGATGGCCAACTGCTCCGGCGCCGGCTCCTCCGACCTCCGCAGCCGCGCCCGGATACGGGCGACGAGCTCCTTCGGCTTGAACGGCTTCACGATGTAGTCATCGGCACCGGACTCCAGACCGACCACCACGTCCACGGTGTCGCTCTTGGCCGTGAGCATCACGATCGGCACCCCGGACTCCGCCCTGATCAGGCGGCACACCTCGATACCGTCCCGACCGGGCAGCATCAGGTCGAGCAGCACAAGATCGGGCTTGGTCTCCCGGAATGCGGCCAGCGCCTTGTCGCCGTCGGCTACGAAAGACGGCTCAAAACCTTCACCACGCAGCACGATGCCGAGCATCTCGGCCAGTGCGGTGTCGTCGTCGACGACAAGGACTCGTCCCTTCATGAATGCCATCATCCCATTCTCATAACAGTGGCGAAGGCAGTGGTGAGATAGGTCACCGGCCAGTGACCTTAGTCGTACGCGGTCGCCACTGTCTGCCCTTGCCGCGATCACACGGCGTTACCTTTGGGCGGCTTTACCCCCTCTGCCCGCCCGCCCGTTTCCAGCCCTTGCCTCACAAGCTCTGTGTCACCGGCTCTACGTCACCGACCTCGCCCTGGCACACAGCTCCGCCAGAGCCTCAGCCGTCACGGGCGAGACGACTCCCTCCTCCGTGACGATCGCCGTCACCAGCTCGGGCGGCGTCACATCGAACGCCGGGTTGTACGCCTGCGTCCCCAGCGGCGCCACCGGAATCCCGCCACCAGCCTCCGCCCCCGCCACCGGCACCTGAGGCGCCACGACTTCTGTCACCTCGAACCCGGGGCGCTGCTCGACCTCGATGGACGCCCCGTCCGGCGTCGCCGGATCCACCGTCGTCAGCGGCGCCACCACGATGAACGGCACATGGTGGTAGCGCGCGAGCACCGCGAGCGGATAGCTCCCGACCTTGTTCGCCACCGAACCGTCGGCCGCGATGCGATCCGCCCCGATCAGCACCGCATCCACCTCCCCGGCGGCGAACAACGAACCCGCCGCGTTGTCCGTGAGCAAGCTGTACGCCATCCCGTTGCGCGCCGCCTCGTACGCCGTGAGGCGAGCCCCTTGCAGCAACGGCCGTGTCTCGTCCACCCACAACCGCCTGAGCCGCCCGGCCCGGTGCGCCGAGAGCGCCACCGCGAACGCCGTGCCCTCCCCGCCCGACACCAGGGCCCCGGTATTGCAGTGCGTGAGGATGCGATGCCCACCGCCGGACAACAGCTCGTCCAGCAGCGCCAGCCCACGCTCTGCCATCCGCGCGCTGGCCTCGGCGTCCTCCTTGTGCAACGCCCGCGCAGCGCTCAGGGCAGCAGCCGCGGCCTGCTCGACGTCCCCACTCCGCGCGAGCTCGGCCCGGTACGCGGACTGGGCCCTTCGCACGCCGACGCCGAGATTCACGGCCGTTGGCCGGGCACCCGCCAGCGACTCCGCGGCGGCGTCCACGTCGAATCCGCGCGCGGCGGCGAGCGCGACCCCGTACGCCCCGGCGATCCCGAGCAGCGGCGCGCCGCGCACGGCGAGCGAACGGATCGCCTCCACCAGCGCGGGCGCGTCCGTGCAGACCAGCTCGACCTCCTCCGCCGGCAGTCTCGTCTGGTCGAGAAGCACCAGAACGGGACCCTCGGGTGGTTCGTCCCACCGGATCGCCGGTGTCCCCGTCGGCCTGTCGTCCTCGCCGGATTGCGCGTACTGATCAGCCATGCGATCAGTCTGCCCCTTGTCCGGCGGACAATTGAAGGTGTGCAGCCCATACCGCGGCCGGTACCTCGTCGACCACCCCATGGCACGATGGCTGCCAACCTGCCGCCGCGACCGCGGATGGGCACCGTGAAGGAGCGACGATGAACGACACTCCGGGCTGGGCCTCGCCCGGATCCGCCCCGTCCGACGGACAGGAACCCGGCGCGTCCGGCCCCACGGAGCCCGCGGACCGTCCCGACCCCGCACAGCAGCCGGGACCGGACCCACAGGACGCCGGCCAGAAGTGGTCCAAGGAGCAGCCGCCACCCGGCCAGTGGTCCGCCCCCACGGGGCCCCAGGCTCCCGGCCAGACCCCGCCGCCCCCACCGCCCGGCCCGGGCTGGGGCGCTCCCCCGCCTGCCGGCCCCGGCGGATACGGCGGCTACGGCGGCGGTCACCCGGGCTACGGCGCCCCGGGCGGATACGGCGCCTGGGGAAGCGGCTGGGGAGGCCCCCCGCCCGCTGCCAAGCCCGGCGTGATCCCGCTGCGTCCACTGGGCGTCGGCGAGATCCTCGACGGCGCGGTCTCCACCATGCGCACCTACTGGCGCACGGTCCTGGGCATCTCGCTGACCGTCGCGATCGTCACGGAGATCCTCGTGATCCTCCTCCAGGGCTTCGTCCTGAACGACCTCGCGAGCACCGAGGCCCTCAACGACCCGAGCGCCACCCTCAGCGAGCTGGCTCGCGCCACACGCGACGCCCTGCTCGGCTCCAGCGTGATCTTCCTGATCTCGGTGATCGGCGCGATCATCGCGACCGCCCTGCTCACGACGGTCACCAGCCGCGCGGTGCTCGGCAAGTCGGTGACCACCGGCGAGGCCTGGCGCGACGCGCGCCCTCAGGTGCTGCGACTCTTCGGCCTGCTCTTCCTGCTGTTGCTCATGACCTTCGGCCTGGTGTTCGTGGGTGCTCTCCCCGGCATCCTGGTGGCCGCCTCGGGCTCCGGTGACGGCGGCGCGGCACTCGTCTTCCTGGGCATCCTCGGCGCCGGCATCGTCGCGCTGTGGCTGTGGTTCCGTTTCTCCCTCGCCTCGCCCGCTCTGATGCTGGAGAAGCAGGGCATCATGAAGGCGCTGAGCCGCTCCGCCAAGCTGGTCCGCGGCTCCTGGTGGCGAGTCTTCGGCATCCAGTTGCTCGCCACGATCATCGCCAACATCGTCGCGGCGATCGTCGTCATCCCCTTCACCTTCCTCGCCGGCGCCCTCAGCGGCGACGGCGCGACCAGCTTCCTCGAAGGCACCAACGACCTCGGCTGGACGTTCCTCATCGTCAGCGGCGTGGGCTCGGTGATCGGCTCCATGATCACTTTCCCGATCACGGCCGGCGTCACCGTCCTGCTCTACATCGACCAACGCATCCGCCGCGAGGCCCTCGACCTCGAACTGGCCCGAGCAGCCGGCGTCCAGGGCTACGGCACCGGCACCCCGGGGAGCTGAACCGGTGAACCTGGCGGGGGGAGTTCTCACAACGGCATCAGCGCTGCCCGAGGCAGTCGTACGCGCGTTGCCAGGCACCGGCGACATGGTCACACCGTCGCTGTCGCGCTCCGGCGACACAGCCGTCCTGGCACTGCTCGCGCGTTCCGACGACGAGCCGCCGCTGACGATCCCACGCGATCCTGCGCGGGAGGCCGCCCGACGCGAGCTGTCCAAGGGCATGTACCACGAGAACGAGCCCAGTTGGTTCCAGCGCGCCCTCGATGCGTTCTGGGATTGGGTCGAGGACCTTTTCAGCAGCGCCGCGACCGTGACACCCGGAGGTCCGGTCGGCCTGGTCGTCGTCATCCTGGTCGTCCTCGCGGTCCTCGGCGCCCTGTGGTGGCGCCTGGGCACCCCACGCCGCGAACCCACCTCCTCCGCCGCCCTGTTCGACGACCGCCCCCGCAGCGCCGCCGAACACCGGGCCGCCGCCGAAGCACACGCCGCCCAGGGCCACTGGAACCAGGCCGTCCAGGAACGCATGCGCGCCATCGTCCGCTCCCTCGAGGAGCGCGCCCTGCTTGACGTCCGCCCCGGCCGCACCGCGGACGAGGCCGCCGCCGAAGCAGGCCGCTCACTGCCCTCCCACACGGACCGACTGCGCGCCGCGGCCCGGGACTTCGACGACGTCACATACGGCGGCCGCACGGCGACCCGGCAGGCGTACCAGCGCATCGCCGAACTCGACCGCGACCTGGAGAGCAGCAAGCCACAGCTCGCGAACAGCGCCCCCAGCACGGCCCACAACGCCCGCCAGGGAGCCGCCGAATGACGACCGAGGCCACGCTCCCGTCCACCTCGGCCTCGCCCACCGCACGCCAGGTATGGACCCGCGCGCGAGGCGTCGCCCTCGCAGTCGTGCTCCTCCTGGTGGCAGCCGTCGTGATCGCCACGATCCGCTCCGACACCCGGCACGGCACCCTCGACCCACGCTCCGCCGACCCCAAGGGCAGCCGAGCGGTCGCCGAACTCCTCGCCGACCGCGGCGTGGACACACGCGTGGTCACCACCCTTGACGAGGCACGCGCCGCAGCCGCTGCGGACACCACCCTCCTGGTCGCCTCCCCCGACCTGCTGACGCACCGTCAACAGTCCTGGCTGCGCTCGACGACCGCCGACTCCGGTGGCCGAACCGTCCTCGTCGCCCCGGGCAGTTGGTCCGTCGAACGACTCGTCCCCGGGGTCACCGCGGACCCCGCCACCAGCCTCGACTCGGAGCTCTCCCCCGACTGCGCCCTGCCCGCCGCCCAGCGCGCGGGCACCGCCGACCTGGGCGGAGTCCGCTACACCACCACCCACCTCGACGCCGACGAGTGCTACCCCAGCGAGCGCCTGGCCACCCTGCTGCGCGTCCCGGAGAGCACCGGGGACAGCGACTCCATCGTCCTCGGCGCGCCCGACATCCTCTACAACGAACGTCTCGACGAGCAGGGCAACGCCTCCCTCGCCCTCCAACTCCTCGGCTCCCGCCCCCACTTGGTCTGGTACCTCCCCTCGCTCTCCGACGCGTCGGCCGCCGACTCGGACGACGAACGCAGCTTCTTCGACCTGCTCCCTTCGGGCTGGCTCTGGGGCACGCTCCAGCTCTTCATCGCCGCAGCCCTGGCCGCCCTCTGGAGGGCACGCCGACTCGGCCCTCTGGTGCCCGAGAAACTCCCCGTGGCGATCCGCGCCTCCGAAACCGTCGAAGGCCGCGCCCGCCTCTACCGCAAGGCCAACGCCCGCGACCGCGCGGCCACCGCTCTTCGCTCCACCACCCGCACGCGCCTCGCCCCTCTGATCGGTGTCCCCATCACCCAGGCGCACGCGCCCGAGGCCCTGCTCCCCGCTCTGTCTGCCCACCTCCACAACCACGGAGACGGACAGACCCTGCACACGCTCCTCTTCGGCCCGCCGCCCAGCGACGACACGGCCCTCATCGCCCTAGCAGACCAACTCGACGCCCTCGAAAGAGAGGTACGCCGTCCATGATGGACCCGACCACTGACAACGCCGGGAACACCGGGGATCCGGGCACCGCCCGTGCTTCCCTGGAAGCCCTGCGCGCCGAGATCGCCAAAGCCGTGGTCGGCCAGGACCCCGCCGTGACCGGCCTCGTCGTCGCCCTCCTCTGCCGCGGACACGTTCTCCTAGAAGGAGTCCCTGGGGTCGCCAAAACGTTGCTCGTCCGCGCCCTCGCATCCGCACTCGAACTCGACACCAAGCGCGTCCAGTTCACCCCCGACCTCATGCCGAGCGACGTGACGGGCTCCCTCGTCTACGACACCCGCACAGCCGAGTTCTCCTTCCAGCCCGGCCCGGTCTTCACCAATCTCCTCCTCGCCGACGAGATCAACCGCACTCCGCCGAAGACCCAGTCGTCCCTGCTGGAAGCCATGGAGGAACGTCAGGTCACGGTCGACGGCACGCCCCGCCCGCTCCCCGATCCGTTCCTGGTCGCCGCGACCCAGAACCCGGTGGAGTACGAGGGCACGTACCCCCTCCCCGAAGCCCAGCTGGACCGTTTCCTCCTCAAGCTCACCATCCCGCTCCCCTCCCGCCAGGACGAGATCGACGTCCTCACCCGCCACGCCGAAGGCTTCAACCCGCGCGACCTGCGCTCCGCCGGCGTACGCCCCGTAGCGGGCCCCGCAGACCTAGAGGCGGCACGCGCCGCGGTGGCCAAGACGACGATCTCCCCGGAGATCACGGCCTACGTCGTCGACATCTGCCGAGCCACCCGCGAGTCGCCGTCCCTGACCCTGGGCGTCTCCCCGCGCGGCGCCACCGCCCTCCTGGCCACAGCCCGAGCATGGGCCTGGCTGACCGGCCGGGACTATGTCATCCCGGACGACGTCAAGGCACTGGCCCTCCCCACCCTCCGCCACCGCGTGCAGCTCCGCCCCGAGGCCGAGATGGAAGGCGTCACAGCCGACTCCGTCATCAACGCGATCCTCGCCCACGTCCCTGTGCCCCGCTGATGGCACTCACCGGACGCGCCGCGCTCCTCGCGGCCCTGGGCTCCCTCCCCGTAGGCATCTGGGATCCGAGCTGGACGGGCATCCTCGCGGTCAACGCACCCTTGGCCGCGGCCTGCGCCTGCGACTTCGCCCTGGCAGCACCGGTACGACGGCTGGGCCTGACCCGTTCCGGCGATACCTCCGTCCGCCTGGGCGAGTCAGCCGACGTCACCCTCACTATCACCAACCCGTCCGGCCGCCTGCTCCGCGCCCACCTCCGTGACGCCTGGCCGCCCAGCAGCTGGCAGCCAGGCACAGAGGTGGCGGCCTCCCGACACCGCGTGACGGTCCCCGCCGGCGAACGCCGCCGCATCACGACACGCCTACGGCCCACCCGCCGCGGCGACCGCCAGGCCGACCGCGTGACGATTCGCTCGTACGGCCCCCTTGGCCTCTTCACCCGCCAGGGCGCCCACAAAGTCCCCTGGACGGTACGCGTCCTGCCCCCCTTCACGAGCCGCAAGCACCTGCCCTCCAAACTGGCCCGCCTGCGCGAACTCGACGGCCGCACCAGCGTTCTCACTCGCGGCGAGGGCACAGAATTCGACAGCCTGCGCGAGTACGTCCCTGGCGACGACACCCGCTCCATCGACTGGCGCGCTACGGCCCGACAATCTACGGTCGCCGTACGCACCTGGCGCCCAGAACGCGACCGTCACATCCTCCTCGTCCTGGACACCGGGCGAACTTCGGCAGGACGCGTCGGCGACGCTCCCCGCCTCGACGCCTCCATGGACGCAGCACTGCTCCTGGCCGCCCTCGCCTCCCGAGCCGGCGACCGCGTGGACCTCCTCGCCTACGACCGCCGAGTACGCGCACTCGTCCAGGGCCGCACAGCAAGCGATGTCCTGCCCTCCCTGGTCAACGCGATGGCCACCCTCGAACCCGAGCTGGTCGAAACGGACGCCCGAGGCCTTACGGCCACAGCTCTCCGTACGGCGCCCCGCCACTCCCTGATCGTGCTGCTGACCACGCTCGATGCCGCCCCGATCGAAGAGGGCCTGCTCCCTGTCCTGCCTCAGCTCACCAAGCGCCACACAGTTCTGCTGGCATCAGTGGCGGACCCTCACATCGCAGGCATGGCAACAGCACGCGGAAACACAGACGCGGTGTACGAGGCAGCAGCATCCGCCCAGGCCCAGAACGAACGCCACCGCACGGCCGAACAGCTCCGCCGTCACGGCGTTACGGTCGTCGACGCAACGCCGGAGGAACTCGCGCCGGCCCTGGCGGACGCCTACCTGGCCCTCAAGACGGCAGGACGTCTGTAACCCATAGGGGGAGCCCGTCAATCGGACTCCCCCCAAAAGACCAAACCGCGCACGAACCAGAAATGCAGAAAGCCCCCGAACCGGTATCCCCGGTCGGGGGCTTTCTCAAATTTTGTTCGGCGGCGTCCTACTCTCCCACAGGGTCCCCCCTGCAGTACCATCGGCGCTGTAAGGCTTAGCTTCCGGGTTCGGAATGTAACCGGGCGTTTCCCTCACGCTATAACCACCGAAACACTATGAAACTGTCAAACATGCCGCACCACGCTCTGTGGGAACGCGGGGCCGTTCGTGGTTTCAGAACCAACACAGTGGACGCGAGCAACTGAGGACAAGCCCTCGGCCTATTAGTACCGGTCACCTCCACACCTCACGGTGCTTCCAGATCCGGCCTATCAACCCAGTCGTCTACTGGGAGCCTTACCCCATCAAGTGGGTGGGAGTCCTCATCTCGAAGCAGGCTTCCCGCTTAGATGCTTTCAGCGGTTATCCCTCCCGAACGTAGCCAACCAGCCATGCCCTTGGCAGAACAACTGGCACACCAGAGGTTCGTCCGTCCCGGTCCTCTCGTACTAGGGACAGCCCTTCTCAAGACTCCTACGCGCACAGCGGATAGGGACCGAACTGTCTCACGACGTTCTAAACCCAGCTCGCGTACCGCTTTAATGGGCGAACAGCCCAACCCTTGGGACCGACTCCAGCCCCAGGATGCGACGAGCCGACATCGAGGTGCCAAACCATCCCGTCGATATGGACTCTTGGGGAAGATCAGCCTGTTATCCCCGGGGTACCTTTTATCCGTTGAGCGACGGCGCTTCCACAAGCCACCGCCGGATCACTAGTCCCGACTTTCGTCCCTGCTCGACCCGTCGGTCTCACAGTCAAGCTCCCTTGTGCACTTACACTCAACACCTGATTGCCAACCAGGCTGAGGGAACCTTTGGGCGCCTCCGTTACCCTTTAGGAGGCAACCGCCCCAGTTAAACTACCCATCAGACACTGTCCCTGATCCGGATCACGGACCCAGGTTAGACATCCAGCACGACCAGAGTGGTATTTCAACGACGACTCCACGAACACTGGCGTGCCCGCTTCACAGTCTCCCACCTATCCTACACAAGCCGAACCGAACACCAATATCAAACTGTAGTAAAGGTCCCGGGGTCTTTCCGTCCTGCTGCGCGAAACGAGCATCTTTACTCGTAGTGCAATTTCACCGGGCCTATGGTTGAGACAGTCGAGAAGTCGTTACGCCATTCGTGCAGGTCGGAACTTACCCGACAAGGAATTTCGCTACCTTAGGATGGTTATAGTTACCACCGCCGTTTACTGGCGCTTAAGTTCTCAGCTTCGCCACCCCGAAGAATGACTAACCGGTCCCCTTAACGTTCCAGCACCGGGCAGGCGTCAGTCCGTATACATCGCCTTACGGCTTCGCACGGACCTGTGTTTTTAGTAAACAGTCGCTTCTCGCTGGTCTCTGCGGCCACCCCCAGCTCAAGCAGCAAGTGCCATCACCAGGTGTGGCCCCCCTTCTCCCGAAGTTACGGGGGCATTTTGCCGAGTTCCTTAACCATAGTTCACCCGAACGCCTCGGTATTCTCTACCTGACCACCTGAGTCGGTTTAGGGTACGGGCCGCCATGAAACTCGCTAGAGGCTTTTCTCGACAGCATAGGATCATCCACTTCACCACAATCGGCTCGGCATCAGGTCTCAGCCTTAACGGTGTGCGGATTTACCTACACACCGGCCTACACCCTTACCCCGGGACAACCACCGCCCGGGCTGGACTACCTTCCTGCGTCACCCCATCACTCACCTACTACAAGTCTGGTCCGTCGGCTCCACCACTCCCCTTTGCCCGAAGGCTCCAGGGCGGCTTCACGGACTTAGCATCGCCTGGTTCGATGTTTGACGCTTCACAGCGGGTACCGGAATATCAACCGGTTATCCATCGACTACGCCTGTCGGCCTCGCCTTAGGTCCCGACTTACCCTGGGCAGATCAGCTTGACCCAGGAACCCTTAGTCAATCGGCGCACACGTTTCTCACGTGTGAATCGCTACTCATGCCTGCATTCTCACTCGTGAACCGTCCACCACTGCCTTCCGGCGCGGCTTCACCCGGCACACGACGCTCCCCTACCCATCACGATCCCCGTTGGGGGTATATATCGCAATGACACGACTTCGGCGGTACGCTTGAGCCCCGCTACATTGTCGGCGCGGAATCACTAGACCAGTGAGCTATTACGCACTCTTTCAAGGGTGGCTGCTTCTAAGCCAACCTCCTGGTTGTCTCTGCGACTCCACATCCTTTCCCACTTAGCGTACGCTTAGGGGCCTTAGTCGATGCTCTGGGCTGTTTCCCTCTCGACCATGGAGCTTATCCCCCACAGTCTCACTGCCGCGCTCTCACTTACCGGCATTCGGAGTTTGGCTAAGGTCAGTAACCCGGTAGGGCCCATCGCCTATCCAGTGCTCTACCTCCGGCAAGAAACACACGACGCTGCACCTAAATGCATTTCGGGGAGAACCAGCTATCACGGAGTTTGATTGGCCTTTCACCCCTAACCACAGGTCATCCCCCAGGTTTTCAACCCTGGTGGGTTCGGTCCTCCACGAAGTCTTACCTCCGCTTCAACCTGCCCATGGCTAGATCACTCCGCTTCGGGTCTTGAGCGCGCTACTATATCGCCCTATTCGGACTCGCTTTCGCTACGGCTTCCCCACACGGGTTAACCTCGCAACACACCGCAAACTCGCAGGCTCATTCTTCAAAAGGCACGCAGTCACGAGATGGAAGCAAGCTTCCATCCGACGCTCCCACGGCTTGTAGGCACACGGTTTCAGGTACTATTTCACTCCCCTCCCGGGGTACTTTTCACCATTCCCTCACGGTACTATCCGCTATCGGTCACCAGGGAATATTTAGGCTTAGCGGGTGGTCCCGCCAGATTCACACGGGATTTCTCGGGCCCCGTGCTACTTGGGTGTCTCTCAAACGAGCCGCTGACGTTTCGACTACGGGGGTCTTACCCTCTACGCCGGACCTTTCGCATGTCCTTCGCCTACATCAACGGTTTCTGACTCGTCCTGTCGCCGGCAGACGACAGAAGAGAGATCCCACAACCCCGCATACGCAACCCCTGCCGGGTCTCACACGTATACGGTTTAGCCTCATCCAGTTTCGCTCGCCACTACTCCCGGAATCACGGTTGTTTTCTCTTCCTGCGGGTACTGAGATGTTTCACTTCCCCGCGTTCCCTCCACATACCCTATGTGTTCAGGTATGGGTGACAGCCCATGACGACTGCCGGGTTTCCCCATTCGGAAACCCCCGGATCAAAGCCTGGTTGACGACTCCCCGGGGACTATCGTGGCCTCCCACGTCCTTCATCGGTTCCTGGTGCCAAGGCATCCACCGTGCGCCCTTAAAAACTTGGCCACAGATGCTCGCGTCCACTGTGCAGTTCTCAAACAACGACCAGCCACCCATCACCCCGAACCAACAGATCCGAGTGCACTGGGGCCGGCATCGAAGGCTTCCCGGCCTCACGGCCGCACCTTCAGACACCCAACAGCGTGCCCGGCCAGGCCCCGTCCGGAGATCATGCGTTCCACGCTCTTACGAGCAGTACTAGCAGCCTCCGACCCGAAAACCCGGCCGAATAATCAACGTTCCACCCATGAGCAACCAGCATCAGACATTCGCTGATGTACTGGCCTCTGACCTCGCCCCGAAGAGCTCGGTAAGAAGTGCTCCTTAGAAAGGAGGTGATCCAGCCGCACCTTCCGGTACGGCTACCTTGTTACGACTTCGTCCCAATCGCCAGTCCCACCTTCGACAGCTCCCTCCCACAAGGGGTTGGGCCACCGGCTTCGGGTGTTACCGACTTTCGTGACGTGACGGGCGGTGTGTACAAGGCCCGGGAACGTATTCACCGCAGCAATGCTGATCTGCGATTACTAGCAACTCCGACTTCATGGGGTCGAGTTGCAGACCCCAATCCGAACTGAGACCGGCTTTTTGAGATTCGCTCCACCTCACGGTTTCGCAGCTCATTGTACCGGCCATTGTAGCACGTGTGCAGCCCAAGACATAAGGGGCATGATGACTTGACGTCGTCCCCACCTTCCTCCGAGTTGACCCCGGCGGTCTCCTGTGAGTCCCCATCACCCCGAAGGGCATGCTGGCAACACAGGACAAGGGTTGCGCTCGTTGCGGGACTTAACCCAACATCTCACGACACGAGCTGACGACAGCCATGCACCACCTGTACACCGACCACAAGGGGGCGACCATCTCTGGCCGTTTCCGGTGTATGTCAAGCCTTGGTAAGGTTCTTCGCGTTGCGTCGAATTAAGCCACATGCTCCGCTGCTTGTGCGGGCCCCCGTCAATTCCTTTGAGTTTTAGCCTTGCGGCCGTACTCCCCAGGCGGGGAACTTAATGCGTTAGCTGCGGCACCGACGACGTGGAATGTCGCCAACACCTAGTTCCCACCGTTTACGGCGTGGACTACCAGGGTATCTAATCCTGTTCGCTCCCCACGCTTTCGCTCCTCAGCGTCAGTAATGGCCCAGAGATCCGCCTTCGCCACCGGTGTTCCTCCTGATATCTGCGCATTTCACCGCTACACCAGGAATTCCGATCTCCCCTACCACACTCTAGCTAGCCCGTATCGAATGCAGACCCGGGGTTAAGCCCCGGGCTTTCACACCCGACGTGACAAGCCGCCTACGAGCTCTTTACGCCCAATAATTCCGGACAACGCTTGCGCCCTACGTATTACCGCGGCTGCTGGCACGTAGTTAGCCGGCGCTTCTTCTGCAGGTACCGTCACTTTCGCTTCTTCCCTGCTGAAAGAGGTTTACAACCCGAAGGCCGTCATCCCTCACGCGGCGTCGCTGCATCAGGCTTTCGCCCATTGTGCAATATTCCCCACTGCTGCCTCCCGTAGGAGTCTGGGCCGTGTCTCAGTCCCAGTGTGGCCGGTCGCCCTCTCAGGCCGGCTACCCGTCGTCGCCTTGGTGAGCCATTACCTCACCAACAAGCTGATAGGCCGCGGGCTCATCCTTCACCGCCGGAGCTTTCAACCCTCACAGATGCCTGCGAGAGTGATATCCGGTATTAGACCCCGTTTCCAGGGCTTGTCCCAGAGTGAAGGGCAGATTGCCCACGTGTTACTCACCCGTTCGCCACTAATCCCCACCGAAGTGGTTCATCGTTCGACTTGCATGTGTTAAGCACGCCGCCAGCGTTCGTCCTGAGCCAGGATCAAACTCTCCGTGAATGTTTTCCCGTAATCGGGACGACACATCACGAGAGCGGAACAGTCGAGCGGAATAGGCCCGACCGTTCACAGCGTCCTCGCTGTGTTTTTTCAAAGGAACCTCGTCCCAGCCGTGATGGCCGGAGACGGGGTATCAACATATCTGGCGTTGATTTTTGGCACGCTGTTGAGTTCTCAAGGAACGGACGCTTCCTTTGTACTCACCCTCTCGGGCTTTCCTCCGGGCGCTTCCCTTCGGTCTTGCGTTTCCGACTCTATCAGATCTTTTCTCGATCCGATTTCCTCGGTGCTTTCCAGGTTTCCGCTCTCGCGTTTCCCTTTCCGGCGGTTCCGACTTTATCAGAAGTTCCGGGCCGGATTGACCAGCCGCTCATTTCCGAATCTATCGGGAGGGGCTTCTCGGGAATCGATGTTCCACTGAAGCAGACAGATACTCACTCGGCCCGGTCTGGACTACATCCACTTCCAGGCAACTGTTCGAATCTACCTCCCCACGCGCTCCGTGTCAACGGCTCTTGTGGGGCGAAGAGGAGACTAGCAGTTCAACAGGGGTGTCCGCACATCAGGCCGCCGTTGGAACGGCAGCACTGCGCTCGGCTGCCTCAACATCGCCTGTCTCTCCGGCTCGGGCGGCACGGCCGCCGAGGACATAGACGTATGCGAGGAATGCCAGCTCAGCTATGACGCCGATGGTGATGCGCGCCCAGGTAGGCAAGCCCGATGGGGTGACGAAGCCTTCGATGGCGCCCGAGACGAACAGGACCAGTGCGAGGCCTATCGCCATGCCGATCGCGGCTCGGCCTTCCTCGGCGAGGGCTGAGCGTCGGGTGCGGGGGCCGGGGTCGATGAGGGTCCAGCCGAGGCGCAAGCCTGTGCCGGCGGCGACGAAGACCGCGGTCAGTTCGAGGAGACCGTGCGGCAGGACCAGGCCGAGGAACGTGTCCAGGCGTCCTGCCGAGGACATCAGGCCAAAGCCGACGCCGAGGTTGAGCATGTTCTGGAAGAGGATCCAGAGCACCGGGAGGCCGAGGAACACTCCCAGGATCAGGCACAGGGCAGCGGCCCAGGCGTTGTTCGTCCAGACCTGGGCCGCGAAGGAAGCCGCGGGGTGGCTGGAGTAGTACGTCTCGTACTGGCCGCCTGGGCGGGTGAGCTCGCGTAGTTCGCTGGGGGCCGCGATGGTCGCCTGCACTTCGGGGTGGGTGCCTATCCACCAGCCCAGGAGGGCCGCGACGAGGGTGGACAGGAGCGCCGTGGGTACCCACCAGTGTCGCGATCGGTAGACCGCCGCTGGGAAGCCGTGGGCCAGGAAGCGGGTGACATCGCGCCAGGAGGCGCGTCGGGTTCCTGTCACAGCGCTACGCGCGCGTGCCACCAATTGGCTGAGTCGGCCCGTCAGCTGGGGGTCGGGTGCGCTGGACTGGATCAGGGAGAGATGGGTGGCGGTGCGCTGGTAGAGGACGACGAGTTCGTCGGCCTCGGCTCCGGTGAGGCGGCGCTGGCGCCCCAGGAGGGTTTCGAGGCGGTCCCACTCAGCTCGGTGGGCGGTGACGAAGACGTCGAGGTCCATCTGCTTTCCTGCTCCCCGGCTGTTCGTCGGCGACTCGTCGTGGGTGTCAGCTTGTCGTACTGCGGCGCGATGCGCCCTCAGCTTGGCAGACTGGCCATTCGAGGGGCAGGTCAGGGGAAGGACGGACTGCGTGAGTGAGCTGGTGACGGGCGAGGCGGTGGCGCTGGAGTTGCGCCCCGCGAAGCTGCCCAGCAGGGCGCTTGCCGTCCTGGTCGATCTGGCGGTGGCTGTGATCGCCTATATCGCCGTGACCATTGGCGTGGTGGCTGCCACCGCTTCTCTGGACGAGGCGGCGCAGACCGCGCTGTCGATCGCGATGTTCGTTCTGTTGCTGGTCGGCGGACCGATCGCGGTGGAGACGCTGAGCCATGGGCGTTCGCTCGGGAAGTTGGCCTGCGGGCTGCGCGTGGTGCGCGACGACGGCGGACCGATCCGGTTCCGGCATGCGCTGGTGCGGGGACTCATCGGCGTGATCGAGATTCTGATGACTCTCGGCGTCGTCGCCGTCATCGCTTCGCTGGTGTCCGCGCGCGGGCGGCGGCTCGGTGACGTGTTCGCGGGGACTCTTGTCGTACGCGAACGGGTGCCCCTCGCGCGGACGGGCTTCGTTCCTCCGCCTCCGCCGTGGTTGGCCGGGCGGTTTTCAGGGCTCGACCTCTCGGCGGTTCCCGATGGCCTGTGGCTCGCCATTCGCCAGTACCTGACGCGAATGCAGCAACTCGATCCCCAGGTCGGCTGGAGCATGGCGGAACAGCTCGCGGCGGACCTCGCGGCGCACACGGGTACTCCGGCGCCGCAGGGCGTGCCGCCGGCCGCGTATCTGGCGGCCGTTCTGCAGGAGCGGCAGGCGCGAGAAGCGCGGCGCGCCTTCGGGAACGGGCCGGGGGCGGGTGGGGCGGCTGCCGGTGTCGGTGCTCCGGGCGGTGCCGGTGTGGTGGTGAGCGGGGCAGGGGCTGCCGCTGCTGCACAGAGTCCGTACGGTCCGGCGGTTGTTTCGCCCGCCGCTGCTGTGCCTCCGCCGGGCGTGTACGGCTCGGGGGTGGCTGCGGTCGGCGGTCAGCCCGGAGTTGGTGGGGAAGCGGATCGTTCCTCTGTACCGCAGGACGTCGTGCCGCAGACCCCAGCTCCGCAGGAGGCCTCGTCGGCAGAGCGGCCCGCTACCGGCTTCGCACCTCCGGCGTAGCTCCCTGGCGCGGGGCGCCGCGACGAAGTGGCCGACCTGCGCGACCTCGTTCAAACGAACGTGGACGGCGGCGACTCCAGGTCCTCCAGTTCGATGCCGGGGGCCGCGAGGACCACGTCGCCCGTGATGTGTACGGCGTGCTGCTCGCCCGTGTCCAGGGCTGTGACCTGGTATTCGTCCACGGTCAGGGGGCCGTTGTCAGTGGCGTGTGTTTCTCTGTTCACCAAGGCCCAGGACTGGTCCACGGTGCGCGGGGCGAGGACCGGATCCGTGAGGGCCACCAGGCGTACCCGGGTTGCAGCGGCGGAAGGGGTGAGGCGCAGGAGACGAGTGGTGGCGATGAGGAACGCGGGGGATGTGCCGGTGAAGGCATGGGCGCGCACATTGCCTTCCGTGGCGTGAGCCCCGGTGGGGTCGGTACGGACCCAGGTGACGCCGTCGAGGGCGGCGCCGCGGACCTGCCAGCCGCCCGCATGGAGTTCGAGACGGATGGGGCGACCGAGTTCGTCCAGGGCGAGGTCGACGGAGCCGCTGTGATCGCCTGCGGGGGTGGTCAGCTGGGAGACGTAGCGCCAGCCGGAAGGGCCGGGGGCGCAGTGGAAGTGCTCTTCTGCGAGGGGGGTGTGATCGTGCGGATCGTGGAGCGAATAACGGCCGCGGGGCATCGGGGTCCTGGGTCTTGACGGGCTGATCCGGCTGTACGGCCAAGGGCCGCATGAGCCGAAGGGGCAGGCCCCCGGCACGGGGGTGCGGGGGCCTGCCTCTGAGGACCTGCTGCTGAGAGGACGGTTCGGCTCAGTAGCGGTAGTGGTCCGGCTTGTACGGGCCCTCGACCTCGACGCCGATGTACGCGGCCTGCTCGGGGCGGAGCTGGGTCAGCTTCACGCCGAGCGCGTCCAGGTGGAGGCGGGCGACCTTCTCGTCGAGGTGCTTGGGCAGCGTGTAGACGCCGATCGGGTACTCGGACTGCTTGGTGAACAGCTCGATCTGGGCCAGCGTCTGGTCCGCGAAGGAGTTGGACATCACGAACGACGGGTGGCCGGTGGCGTTGCCCAGGTTCAGCAGGCGGCCCTCGGACAGGACGATGATCACCTTGCCGTCGGGGAAGGTCCAGGTGTGGACCTGCGGCTTGACCTCGTCCTTGACGATGCCCGGGAGCTTGGCGAGGCCGGCCATGTCGATCTCGTTGTCGAAGTGGCCGATGTTGCCGACGATCGCCTGGTGCTTCATCTTGGCCATGTCCGAGGCCATGATGATGTCCTTGTTGCCGGTCGTGGTGATGAAGATGTCGGCCTTGTCGATGACCTCGTCGAGGGTCGTGACCTGGTAGCCGTCCATCGCCGCCTGGAGCGCGCAGATCGGGTCGATCTCGGTGACGATCACGCGGGCGCCCTGACCGCGCAGGGACTCCGCGCAGCCCTTGCCCACGTCGCCGTAGCCGCAGACCACCGCGGTCTTGCCGCCGATCAGGACGTCGGTGGCGCGGTTGATGCCGTCGATCAGGGAGTGGCGGCAGCCGTACTTGTTGTCGAACTTCGACTTGGTGACGGCGTCGTTGACGTTGATCGCCGGGAACAGGAGGACGCCGTCGCGCTGCATCTCGTACAGGCGGTGGACGCCTGTCGTGGTCTCCTCGGTCACGCCGCGGATCTCGGAGGCCAGCTGGGTCCACTTCTGCGAGCCGTCCGTGATGGTGCGGTGCAGGAGCTCGAGGATGACGCGGTGCTCGTCGGACTCGGCGGTGTCGACCGAGGGGACCTTGCCGTCCTTCTCGTACTCGACGCCCTTGTGGACGAGGAGGGTGGCGTCACCGCCGTCGTCCAGGATCATGTTCGGGCCGCCGGTGGGCGTGTTCGGCCAGGTCAGGGCCTGCTCCGTGCACCACCAGTACTCCTCCAGGGTCTCGCCCTTCCAGGCGAAGACCGGGACGCCCTGCGGGTTGTCCACGGTGCCGTTCGGGCCGACGGCGATGGCGGCGGCCGCGTGGTCCTGGGTGGAGAAGATGTTGCAGGAGGCCCAGCGGACCTCGGCGCCGAGGGCGACCAGGGTCTCGATGAGGACGGCGGTCTGCACGGTCATGTGCAGGGAGCCGGTGACGCGGGCGCCGGCCAGGGGCTGCGCCTCGGCGTATTCCTTGCGGATCGCCATCAGGCCGGGCATCTCGTGCTCGGCGAGGGTGATCTCCTTGCGGCCGAACTCGGCCAGGGAGAGGTCGGCGACCTTGAAGTCCTGTCGGTTCTCGACAGTCGTCATTGCGAGCTGCTCCTCGGGGTTGGGTCGAGGGTGGGTACGGCTGGTCTGCGCGGCGGCGGACACCGGGGTGCCCGAAGAGGACACAGGCATGCCCGCGTACGCGCAGCGCAGTCCGTCGGAGGCCCTCTCTCCCTCGGTCGGTCCGTGTCGGGACCGCCCGACCGCCATCAGCAGCGACGTCTGGCTCTGTCCCAAGCTACACCGGGAGGTCCGGCCGCCCCCAGTCCGCCTACGAACAGATCGCGCCATCAGGGGGCTCGGGGAGGGTGGGCGAGGGGTCGTTCATGGTCGGTTGCGGGTGGCGTCGCGGTCGGGTGTGGGGGTGATGGGCGGGAGCGATAACAGGACACCAACGAAGCGTCGACAGGAGGGGATGAACCGGGGTTATCGGGGATCTTTGCGCCTTTGAGTCTGTGGCGGGGTGGTGCAGGATGCCCGGGAGATCTGAACAACTGATCGATCTTGCGGGGCGTCCGGGACGGCGATTCCGCATGACAAAGGCGTTAGGAGATCGATGTGACCAGTCAGGCCGGCCCTCCCCCCACGGGCAGCGACGGTGGCGAGCGGAAGCGGTTGAAGCTGCTCGCGGTGACCGCGTGTCCGACCGGCATCGCGCACACCTACATGGCGGCGGAGAAGCTCGCGCAGGCTGCCGAGAGCCGCGGTATCGACATGAAGGTGGAGACGCAGGGATCCATCGGGGCCGAAAACGTCCTCGATGACAACGATGTCAACACCGCGGACGGCGTCATCGTCGCCGCGGACAAGGACGTGGACCTGAGCCGCTTCGCGGGTAAGCGGGTCCTGACGGTTGGGGTGGCCGAGGGCATCCGGAACCCCGAGTGGCTGATCGAGCAGGTGCTGTCGGCGCCCGTGCACACGGCAGGGGGTGCCCCCACGGCCCCCGCGGCCGGTCGCGGCAGGGAGCGCAGCGTCGGGTACAAGGCGCTGATGAACGGGGTCAGCTACATGATCCCGTTCGTCGTGGTCGGCGGGCTGCTGATCGCGATCTCGCTCTCGCTCGGCGGGCACACCGACCCGTCGGGCGGTCTGGTCATCCCGAAGGACTCCTTCTGGATGGACGTGAACAACATCGGTGTCATCGGCTTCACGCTGATGGTGCCGATTCTGTCCGGTTACATCGCGTATGCGATCGGGGATCGGCCCGCGCTCGTGCCGGGCATGATCGGTGGCTGGATCGCCAACACCGGTGAGCTGTACGACTCCAAGGCCGGGGCGGGCTTCATCGGGGCGATCGTGACCGGGTTCCTCGCCGGGTACCTGGTGTTGTGGATCAAGAAGGTCAAGGTCCCGAAGTTCGTGCAGCCGATCATGCCGATCATCGTGATTCCGATCGTGGCGACGACGGGACTCGGGCTCTTCTTCATCTATGTGCTCGGCAAGCCGATCTCCTGGGTCTTCGAGCATCTGACCAGCTGGCTCAGTGGGATGACCGGCGCGAGCGCGATCCTGCTCGGCGCGATTCTGGGGCTCATGATCGCGTTCGACATGGGCGGCCCGGTCAACAAGACCGCGTTCCTGTTCGGTGCCGGGCTCATCGCGACCGGCAACCAGACGGTCATGGGCATGTGCGCGGCCGCGATCCCGGTCATGCCGCTGGGTCAGGGCCTGGCCACGCTGATACGGAAGCGGCTGTACACCGAGCAGGAGCGGGAGACGGGGCTCGCCTCGCTGTTCATGGGCTGCTTCGGCATCTCCGAGGGCGCGATCCCGTTCGCCGCGGCGCGACCCGCGCAGGTCATCCCCGCCAACATGCTGGGCGGCGCGGTCGCCGGTGCGATCGCCGGGGTCGCCGGCGTCGAGGACGCGGTGCCTCACGGCGGGCCGATCGTGGCCGTGCTGGGTGCGGTGACCGGTGTGCCGATGTTCTTCGTGGCCGTGGTGATCGGCTCGGTCGTCACCGCGCTGACCACGGTCGCCCTGGTCGACCTGCGTGAGCGTGGACAGCGTGGGGAGCAGGTCGGTGGTGCGGGGTCCGACGGGCCGGTGCTCGCGAGCGGGCCCGCGTTGGTCGGGGTGAGTGTCGGAGCGCCGGGGGCTGGTGCGGGCGGCGAAGGGGCAGCTGAGGCCGTCGGCGAAATGGCGGGTGCCAGTGGCGTCGTAGCGCGGCAGGTTGTGCGTGAGGCGGAGGCGGGGGACGCCACCGTCGCCGGTGGCGTCCCGGACGGGGTCCTCTCCGGCCATCTCACCGGGCAGACCGTGAAGGTCGAACTCGATGCCGCCGACAAGGAGTCCGCGATCCGGGAGATGGCCGGGCTGCTCGCGCGTACCGGCAAGGTCGCGGACGTGGACGAGCTGGTGGCGACCGCGCTCCGGCGGGAGGCGCAGGGGACGACCGGGCTCGGTGAGGAGATCGCGATTCCGCATGCCAAGACGGATGCGGTGACCGCGCCGGTCGTCGGGTTCGCGCGGTCCGCGGAGGGCGTCGAGTGGGGCTCGCCGGACGGTACGAAGGCGAGGCTGGTATTCATGATCGCCGTACCGGAGGCGGCCGCCGGCGACGAGCATCTGCGGATTCTGGCGCTGCTGTCGCGGAAGTTGATGGACGCGGGCTTCCGGGAGCGGCTGCTGAGCGCGGCCGACGAGTCGGTCGTCCTTGGGGTACTGCGCGAGGTCGGGTAGCCGCGCGGCCGGGCCCATGTCCGTGCATCGGGCGTGGGCCCGCACAGCCCGTTCACAGTCACTCGCTACGCTCTGCGCCCGCGGATGGGCCGCATGGAGAGGAACGAGATGTCGGGCAAGGGGCGGGGACTGGGGATCGCAGCCGTCGTGGTGGGGCTGGTGGGGTTGTTGTTGGGGCTGGGCGGTCTCGGCTACGCACGGCACGCCTTCGGCGGCTCCGTCGTGTCGAGCGAGAGCATGACACCGACGTACGGGCCGGGCGACCGGGTCGTCTACGAGCGGATCGACGGAAGCGAGGTGCGGCGCGGGGAGGTCGTGGTGTTCTCGGCGCCGGACCGGTACGGGTTCGACGGACTGGTCATGGGGCGGGTCATCGGCGTGGGCGGTGACCGTGTGGCGTGCTGCACGGGAACGCAGGCGGACGCCCCCGTGACCGTGAACGGGAAGCGGCTCGAGGAGCCGTATGTGAAGGGCGGGGACGCTCATGGCGGATACCCCGCGTCCTACGACGTGCAGGTCCCCGAGGGCCGGCTGTTCCTGATGGGCGACCACCGCGCGAACTCCCGTGACTCGCGTGCCTTCCTCGACGACCACGGCGGGACGCTCCCGGAGTCCGCGATCCGGGGGCGTGTGATCGACGACTACACCGTGCCGGCGCTACTCGGGACGGCGATGGTGCTCGGGGTGGTGTTGGTGCTGGTCGGGATCGGTCTGGGGATCGCCGCGGTGGTCGTACGGCGAAGGGCGCGGGCCATGATTCCGCCCCCGCCGCCGTGGGCTGTGCAGGTCTGAGGACGCGGTCGCGGGCGAAGACCGAGGGGCCCGCCGGGATTCCGGCGGGCCCCTCGACATGGGAGGACGTCAGTGCCCCTCGCCATGCGGCGCCGGTCCCCCGGGCGTCGCCTCGCGGTCGGCGCCCTTCGCCGCCTCGGCGTCGCTGTAGATGTCGGGCTCGAGGTAGATCACGCGGGCGATCGGGACGGCCTCGCGGACGCGGGCCTCGGCGGCGTCGATGGCGGAGGCGACCTCGGCGGCCGTGGCCTCGCGCCGGACGGCGATCTTGGCGGCGACCAGGAGCTCCTCGGGGCCGAGGTGCAGCGTGCGCATGTGGATGATGCGGGTGACCGCCTCACCGTCGACGACGGCGGCCTCGATGTTCTTGACCTCCTCGACGCCCGCGGACTCGCCGAGCAGCAGCGACTTGGTCTCGATGGCCAGGACGACGGCGATCAGGACGAGCAGGATGCCGATGCAGACGGTGCCGATGCCGTCCCAGACGCCGTCGCCGGTGAGCAGGGCGAGGCCGACGCCGCCCAGGGCGAGGATCAGGCCGACCAGCGCGCCGAGGTCCTCCAGGAGGACGACGGGCAGCTCGGGGGCCTTGGCGTGGCGGACGAACTCCTTCCAGGACTTCTTGCCCCGCAGGACGTTGGACTCCTTGATGGCCGTCCGGAAGGAGAAGGTCTCGGCGATGATCGCGAAGACGAGGACGCCGACGGGCCAGTACCAGTGCTCGATCTCGTGCGGGTGCTTGATCTTCTCGTAGCCCTCGTAGAGGGCGAACATGCCGCCGACCGAGAACAGGATGATCGAGACGAGGAAGGCGTAGATGTAGCGCTCGCGGCCGTAGCCGAAGGGGTGCTGCGGGGTCGCCTCGCGCTGGGCCTTCTTGCCGCCGACCAGCAGCAGGGCCTGGTTGCCGGAGTCGGCGAGCGAGTGCACGCCCTCGGCGAGCATCGACGACGAGCCGCTGAACGCGAACGCCACGAATTTCGATGCCGCGATCGCGAGGTTGGCGGCGAGTGCCGCCACGATCGCCTTGGTACCGCCTGACGCGCTCATGTGTCGCGTTGTCCCTTCGACTTCGTAGCCTTCGTGGCCTTCGTACGTACCCGTCCGGGCGGCGCCGAGGGGAGCGCGCGGCCCCCGTTCGGCTTTGCCCGTCCTTTGCCGGTGGGCCATTGTTGCAGCCCGGTCGGACAACGGCGCGCCGGGTCGTCGGATGGCCTCGATCAGGCGACGACCGTGGCCCGGAAGACCGTACCGGCCCCGGACACTTCGGCCTTTTCGCCCGCCGGTACGAAGACGGAACGGCCCGGCGTCAGCTCGTGCTCGCCGGCGCGGACGGAACCCGCCGTGCAGAGCAGGATCTGCGGGGTCGCGCGCGTGAGGTCGTGCGCGACGGTGCCCTCCGGGAGGACGTACCGGGACAGGCGGAACTCGTCGATCGGGGTCTCGTAGACCTCCTCGCCGTCCGGGGCGGCCTCGGGGCGCAGCACGCCCGGGTCGCCCGCCTCGAAGTGGACGATGCGCAGGAGTTCGGGGACGTCGACGTGCTTGGGGGTCAGGCCGCAGCGCAGGACGTTGTCGGAGTTGGCCATGATCTCGACGCCGAGGCCGTTCAGGTACGCGTGCGGGATGCCGGCGCCGAGGAACAGGGCCTCGCCGGGCTGGAGGCGCACGTAGTTGAGGAGCATCGCGGCGATGACGCCGGGGTCGCCCGGGTAGTGGTGGGCGATGTCCGCGTACGGGGCGTACGCGCCGCCGAGGCGGGAGCAGGCGGCCGCGGCCTCGGCGACGGTGTGGGCCATCTCGTCCGGGTCGGCGGTGAGGATCGCGGTGAGCACCTCGCGCAGGGCCGCGTCCTCGGGGTGGGCGTGCAGCAGGTCGACGTACGGCTTGAGGGAGTCCACGCCGAGGCCGGCGAGCAGGTCGGCGGCCTCGACGGGGGCGCGGAAGCCGCACAGGCCGTCGAACTCGGTGAGCGCGCAGATCAGCTCGGGCTTGTGGTTGGCGTCCTTGTAGTTGCGGTGGCCGGCGTCCACGGGGATGTTGCGGCGCTCCTCGTCCTCGTAACCCTCCTTCGCCTGCTCCAGGTTGGGGTGCACCTGGAGGGAGAGCGGGCCGCCGGCGGCGAGGATCTTGAGCAGGAAGGGCAGGCGGGGGCCGAACTTCGACACGGCCGCGGCACCCAGTTCGCGCTCCGGGTCGGCCTCGATGACCTCGACGAGCGTGCCGCGCCCGGTGCGTGAGGGTGCGCCCGGGTGCGCGCCCATCCACATCTCCGCCTGCGGTTCGCCGGTCGGCTCGACTCCGAGGAGCTGCGGGATCGCGGTGGTGGAACCCCAGGCGTAGGGGCGGATGGTGTTGTCGAGGCGGTCCATGCGGGTGTCTGCCTGCTCTCTGTCCGGGGGCGGCCGGTGCTCTGCCGGTTCTGGTGTTCGCGGGACGCGGGACGAGGTTTCGGGTTCGTTCTGTGTCCAACTGCCGTCGTGCGTCCGGTTCGCCCTGTGTACAACTGCCGTTCGTACGACGGTTTCTCGTGCGTACGGCTGTCAGGGCGCCCTGGGATAGATCAGGCCCCCGAGGCGAGCGCCAGGTAAACGGCGGCGAAATCCGTGATGGCGATCAGTTCCGCGAGGGTCTCCAGTTCGCCGCCGGCCTCCGGCTCCAGTTCGCTGATCGGCGTGTCATGGCTCAGGGCCAGGTCCCGTGCGGCGGGCGCGGCGGTGATGCCGCCGAGCGGGCGGTCGCGCAGCAGGACCACGCGCGCGTGCAGCGCGGGTGTCTCCTCCACGCGGTCGCGGAAGAAGTCGTCCGGGTCGGCGCTTGCCGCGAGCCGGCCGGCGAGCAGGGCGTTGTGCGAGGCGAGCGCCTCGGGCAGTTCGGCGACGAGGGAGGGGTGGCCGGAGAGCTCGGCGAGCGCTGCGGCGAAACGGCGGCCGGCCGGGCCCGCGGAGACGCCTTCGGTCCAGATCAGCGGGAGTGTGTCGGCGAGTTCGGCGGCCAGGGTCTTTGCGGGGTTGCTGTAGGTCGCGATGGCGGGGCCGCAGCGTTCGGCGATGTGGTCGAGACGGTCGGCGACCTTCTCGAGTTCCTCGGGCGGGGCGGCGAGCATGCCGGTGCGGTCGAGGAGCGCCAGGAGCGGGGTGAGCAGCGCCCACAGGACGCCGGGGGCGGAGGCCGCGAGGGGTTCGTCCTGCTCGTACGGGGCCGTCGCCATCGGCACGAACAGGCCGTGGTTGTTGTGCACCGCCTCGGTGAGCGGGGAGCGGGCGGGGGCCACGGCGACGACCGTGCAGCCGCGCCGGTAGGCCTGCTCGGCGAGCAGGGACAGGCCCGGCTCGGTGCCGTCGGGGGTGGCGATCAGCAGCAGGTCCACGGAGCCGGCCCAGCCCGGCAGCTCCCAGCGCAGGGCGCCCGCGGCGGGGGCGACGCCGGAGGGGGCCAGTCGGGTGACGGGGCTGGTGGCGCCGGCGAGTGTGCCGAGGAGGTCGGCGACGCAGAGGGCGGCGGCGCCGGGGCCCGCGATGAGGATGGCGCGGGGGCGGCCGTCGGGCTTGAGGTCCTGGACGCCGGCCTCGGCGGCGTGCCGGGCGGCGGTGCGGACGCGGGCGCCGGCTTCGGCCGCGCCGCGGAGCAGGGCGCGCTGGTCGGCCTCGGCGAGCGCCTCCGGCGTGTCCAGCAGCGATTCATCGAGCATGGGCGACAGCCTCCGATCGCCGGGGGGTTTGGGGGCGGGGCGGGGGTCTTGCTCGGGGGTCTTGCGCGGGTGTGTTCGCCGCGGTGGCTCGGTGGCGGGTTGAGGGTTGGTTGGGTCTGTGGGTGCTGGGTGCGGGGTGGTGAGTGCGGGTGCCGGGTGCGAGTGCGGGTCCGGTGGCGGTCGCTTTTGCGCCGGTGGCCGGGGCGGCTGTACGGCGGTCGCCGTGGCGTTTCCGCGACGGTGACCGTGGCGTCCGTGCGTCGGCGGCCTGGGCGGGTTCACGCTGGTGGCCGTGGCGCCTCTGCGGCGGTGGCCGTGGCGTGGTTGCGCCGGTGGCCGTGCCTCGCGTCACGCGGGGCGGCGGGCCTCGTCGACGAGCAGAACCGGGATGCCGTCGCGGACGGGGTACGCCAGGCCGCAGTCCTGGCCGGTGCAGGTCAGCTCGGCGTCCTGCTCCTTGAGGGGGGCGTGGCAGGCCGGGCAGGCGAGGATCTCCAGGAGGCCGGCTTCCAGCGGCATGAGGGGTCCCTTCTGGGGCGGGTGGGGGCGGTACGTGCGTGTGTGCGGATGTGCCTGGTCAGCGTACCGCCGGTGGGGGCGGGGTGCCGGGGTTGGGCGGGGGGGTGGTGGGTGGGGGTGCGTGTAGGGCGGGTTTTCTCGCCCCCGCCGCCCCTACCCGTCCCTCCTCCAGGGGCTCCGCCCCTTCGACCCCGGTTGCTTTCTGGGGGCTGCCGCCCCCAGACCCCCGCTTCGGCCCTGAACGGGCCTCGTCCTCAAACGCCGGACGGGCTGGAATTGCCGCCCCTCTGATATGCCGCGACCGGCGTCGAGAATTTAGCCGTCCACGGGCTCAGCCCCTGATGATCGCCAGCGCCTCGTCCCGCACCTTGGTCATCGTCGCCTCGTCGCGTGCCTCCGCGTTCAGGCGCAGGAGCGGTTCCGTGTTGGACGGGCGGACGTTGAACCACCAGTCGGCGGACGTGACGGTCAGGCCGTCGAGTTCGTCGAGTTCCACGCCCTCCTGGCCCTCGTACGCGGCCTTGATGGCTGCCAGGCGGCCCGCCTGGTCGGCGACGGTGGAGTTGATCTCGCCGGAGCCGGTGTAGCGGTCGTACTGGGCTACCAGGCCGGAGAGAGGGCCCTCCTGGCCGCCCAGTGCCGCGAGGACGTGGAGGGCGGCCAGCATGCCCGTGTCGGCGTTCCAGAAGTCCTTGAAGTAGTAGTGGGCGGAGTGCTCGCCGCCGAAGATGGCGCCGGATCTGGCCATCTCGGCCTTGATGAAGGAGTGGCCCACGCGGGTGCGGACCGGGGTGCCGCCGTTCTCCTCGACGACCTCCGGGACCGACCAGGACGTGATCAGGTTGTGGATGATCGTGCCCTTGCCGCCGTGCTTGGCGAGCTCGCGGGAGGCGACCAGGGCGGTGATGGCGGAGGGGGAGACCGGCTCGCCCTGCTCGTCGACGACGAAGCAGCGGTCGGCGTCGCCGTCGAAGGCGATGCCGAGGTCGGCGGACTCCTCGCGGACCCGCTTCTGGAGGTCGACGATGTTCGCCGGGTCCAGGGGGTTCGCCTCGTGGTTCGGGAAGGTGCCGTCCAGCTCGAAGTACATCGGGACGACGGTGAGGGGCAGGCCGGCGAAGACCGTCGGGACGGTGTGGCCGCCCATGCCGTTGCCCGCGTCGACGACGACCTTCAGGGGGCGGATGGAGGTCAGGTCGACGAGGGAGCGCAGGTGGGCCGCGTAGTCCTCCAACGTGTCACGCTGTGTGATCGTTCCCGCCTGGGTGGCCGGTGCCGGGGCGCCCGAGTCCGTCCAGCCCTCGACCAGTTCGCGGATCTGCGCGAGGCCAGTGTCCTGGCCGACCGGGGCCGCACCGGCGCGGCACATCTTGATGCCGTTGTACTGGGCCGGGTTGTGCGAGGCCGTGAACATCGCGCCCGGCAGGTTCAGCGCGCCCGAGGCGTAGTACAGCTGATCGGTGGAGCACAGGCCGATCTCGGTGACGTCGACGCCCTGGGCCGCCGCTCCGCGTGCGAAGGCGCGGGACAGGCCGGGGGACGAGGGGCGCATGTCGTGACCGATCACGATCGCGCTCGCGTCGGTCACCTGTACGAAGGCTGCGCCGAAGAGCTCGGCCAGCGGCTCGTCCCACTGGTCGGGGACGACCCCGCGCACGTCGTACGCCTTAACGAGCTGTGACAGATCAGCGGCCACGGCCACCCCTCCTGAAAGTCCTGTCGGTCGCCCCAAACTACCCGCCCGGACTGACAGTGCGCTGTGCGCCCGCTGAGTGGACCCCGAGCCGTAACCTCAGGTCAGCGCGGAGGTCAGGGCAGCATCCAGCCCAGCACCGGTGAACTCTGGCCGACCACGATCAGGCACATCACCAGCAGCAGGCCCAGACTCCACGGCAGCACTCGCCGCAGCAGGTCCCCCTCCCGGCCCCCGAGCCCCACGGCCGCGCACGCGATCGTGAGGTTCTGCGGCGAGATCATCTTGCCGAGCACACCACCTGAACTGTTGGCGGCGGCCAGGAGTTCCGCCGACAGTCCGGATTCCCGGGCCGCCGTCACCTGCAGCGCGCCGAACAAAGCGTTGGCGGACGTGTCCGAGCCGGACACGGCCACGCCGAACCAGCCCAGCACCGGTGACAGGAAGGCGAGCCCCGCGCCGGCCGCCGCCACGAAGTAGCCGATGGTGGCGGCCTGCCCGGAGAGGTTCATGACGTACGCGAGGGCCAGCACGGACGTCACGGTGAGGATGGCGAACCTCAACTCGTGCACCGTCGCCGCCCATTCCTTGACGGCCACGCGCGCGTGCACCCCGAGGACGACCGCCGTGCACACACCGGCGAGCAGCACGAGCGTGCCGCCGGTGGACACGATCGGCCAGGTGAAGACATTGCCGCCGACCGGCTCCCCGTCGGGGCCGGCGACGTTCAGGAGGGGCCAGTCGTACGTCTGCGTCGCCCCGGCAAGCCAGTCCTTGACCACGGAGATCTGCGCGACCGAGAAGATCAGCACGATCAGCCCATAGGGCGCATAGGCGCGTACGACCTCCCGCGGCGGGTCCGCCTCGTCCAACTCCTCGCTCCGCACGCCGGTCAGCACGGACGCGCGTACGGCCTCGGCGGCGGGCACGCGCGCGTGCGGTACGGCGACCAGGGCGCCCGCGCCGGCCAAGGCGGCGCCGATGTCGGCGAGTTGCGCGGAGACGTAGTTGGAGGCGGCGAACTGGGCGACGGCGAAGGCCACTCCGCATGCCACGGCGGGCACCCAGGTCTCGCGCAGCCCGCGCCGCCCGTCCACGAGCCCCACGAGCACGAGCGGCACGACCAGGGCCAGCAACGGTGTCTGACGCCCCACCACGGCGGCCACGGCGTCCAGCGGCAGCCCGGTGACCTGGGCCAGCGTCACCACTGGTGTGCCCATCGCTCCGAAGGCCACGGGCGCGGTGTTGGCGACCAGCGCCACGACCGCCGCGCGCACCGGCTCGAACCCGAGCGCCACCAGCATGACCGAGCAGATCGCGACGGGCGCCCCGAACCCGGCGAGGGCCTCCAGCAGAGCCCCGAAGCAGAAGGCGACGACGAGCGCCTGGATCCGCGGATCGTCGGACAGTCGCCCGAACGACCGGCGCAGAATGTCGAAATGCCGTGTCCGGACGGTCATCCGGTACACCCACAGGGCGTTGACGACGATCCAGAGGATCGGGAAGAGCCCGAACACGGCCCCTTGGGCGGCGCCGGACAGCGTCTGGTCCAGCGGCATGCCGTACGCGAGCCAGGCGACCAGAACGGCCGCCAGAAGCCCCGTGACCCCCGCCAGATGTGCCTTCAATCGAACCCCGCCCAGCAGGACGAGGACGATCACCAGCGGCAGCGCGGCCACGAGGGCGGACAGGCCGAGCGAGCCGGCGACGGGTTCCAGTTCCTGGACGTACACGGGCGCCTCCCCGGATTCCGCCATACGGAAAGCGATTTCTCGTTCCGGCATACGGAATGGTCGTGTCCGCGACAACCGCGCGTCAATGCCCGTGCATCACTCAGCGAAACGAGCGCACAGGAATCCAACGAGCCGAGCACACGCCAGCGGGCCCGGAGAGGGAAGGAGGGGGAGGAAACCGACGGTCAGTTGTCGGGCGACCGCAGCACGCGCAGGTGCCCGCGCCGCGCGACCTCCATCGGATCGGCGCCACGCCCGCCGCCACCGCCGGCCTGGGCCGCCCGCTCCTGCGGACGCGCCGCCTCGCGCACGGCGTTGGCAAGCGCTTCCAGGTCATCGCCGCTCGGACGGGCCGGAGCCGAGCCGTCCAGCAGCCGCACGACCTCCCACCCTCGAGGGGCGGTGAGGCGCTCGGAGTGCTCGGCGCACAGGTCGTAGCAATGGGGTTCGGCGTAGGTGGCGAGCGGGCCGAGGACCGCGGTCGAGTCGGCGTAGACGTACGTCAGCGTCGCTACGGCGGGACGGCCGCAAGCGGTGCGCGAACAGCGACGTACAGGGCTCACGACGTTGGACGGTACCGCACTCTTGAGCGGGCCGCGACGACTCTCCCCCAGGTCACTCCACCGTGTCGTGCTGTGAAACACCCCACACGCCCCTTCCGACCCACGCCGCTGACCTGCACGGAAGCCGGATTCCGAGATCCCGACCGCATCCAGAACCGGTCACCACTCGCTACAAACCACAACAATTACCTTGAGCTCGGCGGTCTCGGAGAGAAGCGGAATCGAGCCCAACTTGGCTGGAATGGTCAACTGCCGTCATGCCCGAAGCGGCCGACGGCCACGCCCGCGACGACCACACGCCGCTCGGACACGCGCCCACCGCGAGGACTACCCTTCACCAGTGATGGACACCCCCGTACCGCCCCGTGCCGTCGGCCCCGGGCCCCGCCGCCGTGATCGCCACGGGCGGGGCATGCGCGGCCCGATCGCACCGCCCCAGGTTCCCCTCGCCGCGAGCCGCGCCGACGTCTTCGCCGACCTGGTGCAGGACTCCGTGGAACGCCTCGAACGCCGCTGGCCCCAGCTCGCCGACTTCGATTTCCTGGTCCTCGAGGTACCCCGCCTGGACGGCCCCGGCCGCACCTGGAACGACGAGGCGGTCCCCCTCGGCGGCACGATCCCCGCGCGCGAGGGCCGACCGGCGCGGGTCGTCATCTACCGCCGCCCGGTGGAGATCCGCACCAAGGGCCGGGACGAACGAGCGGCCCTGGTCCACGAGGTGGTCGTGGAACAGGTGGCCGAGCTGCTGGGTCTGACACCCGAGACCGTGGATCCTCGTTACGGCGAGGACTGACGGCGCCGGCCGAGGTACACGCTGCGTCGTGGCCGTCCCGGAGCGGGGCGCGCAGCCCGGCGCCGAGGGGTGCCGACGAACCCGCGGAGGGCCTACTTCTGCAGCACCGACAGATCCTCGTCCGCCTCCGGCACAGCCACCATCCCCCGGTCGTCCGGCAGCGTCTGCACCGTGAAGCCCGGCACGCCCTCTGTCGTGACCGCCAGCATCCGGGCGCCGTACACCGGGCCGCCCGACACCGTCTCCACGGTCAGCGCATAGGTGCCCTTCAGCCCGCTCGGCACCGGCACCTCGATGTCCTGTGTCGTCCCGGACTTGATCGTGTACGTCTTGGACGCCGCCGTACCGCCCTCGCTCCCCGCGGAGGCCGTGACCTTGACCTCGGCCGCGCGGAACGGGGCCGTGAGGGACAGCGTCGTGCCCTTCGCCCTGTTGTCCACCGCCGTCGCGCGCGTGCCGAGCGGCCGGCTCGCCGGGATGAACGCCGTCTCCTGCTTGGCTCCCTCCCCGCGGACCACCCGCACCGCCGCGACCACCGGAACGGCCCGATCCGTGGGCGTCAGCACGAGGGACCCCGCCTCGCCCCGCATGAGCTCCCCGAGATCCACCGCGCTGGTCATACCAGCCTTGACGTGCAGCGTCTCGTTCCCCGCAGGCGTGATCTCCCCGGACGGCGAGGCGAGCCGCACCTTGAGATCCGCGTCCGCGTCGCCCGGCGTGAAGGCCACGAGGCGCACCGCCTTGGCGTCCTTCGGAATGCCGGGCACGACCAGGCTCCCCGCGGGGTCGGCGGACGCCGCGAGCCAGTCCCCGCCGAGCTTGTCGTCCAGCGCCTGCACCGAGGCACCCACCCGGCCACTGCGCACGCTCACGTGCACGGTGACGTTCTCCTGCTTCTCACTGGTGAGCGTCGACAGCAGGATCGGCTCCCCCGCGTGCGGCTGAACCGTGATCCCCTCCCCCACCGTGGTCTCCAGGGCGCCGTCCTTGCCGTACAGCTCGATGTCGACGACGGCGGCGGAGTCGTCGGGGTTGGTCAGATGGACGTAGTCCGTACGGTCGGTCGCCGTGCTGGCGCCCGGGAACCAGAACTCGGTGTCCGGCGCGGTGCAGTTGACGCCCTGCAGCCCACGCCCCGCGCCCGCCGCGACCTGCGTGCTCTCCTGGACGGTCCAGCCGGGCGCGAACTTCCCGTCGGCGGTCCCGACGAGCGCCGGCGAGTCCGCCCCCGACGCGTCCTCGATGACCGGCGTACCCGGTTCCTTGGCCGCCAGGACGGGCTTGTCGGCCTTCCCCGCCCTGTCGGCCTTCTTCCCGGCTTCGGCCTTCTCGCCCTTGCCGTCCGCCGCGTCGCCCGACTCCCGCGCCCCGGACCGCAGTTCCGCCTTCCCGTCGCTCGCCGTACCCTTCGTGACGGGCGTGAACGACGTGTACGTCGTCTCCGCGAGGTCCGAGGTGCTCGGCGCCGGGCACACCAGGCTCGACCGTTCCACGGGCAGCTCGGCGGCCGCCTTGGCGGTGTTCGTCCCGGACGCGTCCGGCGTGGTGAGCGCCGCGACCCCGGTTATGGCCGCGAGGGCCGTGGCACCGGCGATCAGGGACAGGGTCGTGCGGTTCACTGCTGGCTCCCGTCGGAACGCTCACTGCCGTGCGGATGCTGCTGCGCCGGGTCGTACGTGGCGTCGTAACCCTGCTGGTACGTCTGGTCGTACGAGGCGTCGTACGACGTGTCGTAGGCCCCCGCCTGGGGCTGCCCGCCGTACGCGTACGGGTCGTACTGGCCGCCCTGGTACGGATCCGCCTGATACGTCTGGTCGTAGGCGCCGCCCGCCGGGTGCTGCTGACCGCCCGGGTACTGCTCGCCGCCGTAGCTGCCGTACTCGGCGCCCGCATAGCTGGGGGTGTCCCACTCGCCATAGGACTGCTGCTGCGGAATCGCCGCGGCGGTCTCCTCCTTCGGAGGAGACGGGAACTCCCCTCCCTGACCGGCCTCTTCGGTCTCGGCCTGGGCGCGCAGCCGACGGGCCCGACGGCCCTCGCCGGCCATGGCCTCGGCCGGGACGACCTCCTCCTCGGGCAGGTCGTCGTCGACGTCACGGCGACGTCCGGGCAGGGCCATCACGACGAGGACGAGGGCGAGGAAGCCCTGCGCCCACAGCCAGGCGGTGTGGCCGATCGGGTCGTCGTAGGTGACGTCGAGCCTGCCGCCGCCGGAGGGGAGTTCGAAGCCCTGGGCCCAGCCGTCGACCGTGGTCGGCGTGAGCGGCCTGCCGTCCAGGGTGGCCGTCCAGCCGTCGCCGGCGCTGTCGGCGAGGCGCAGGAGGCGGCCTTCGGCACCGCCCGGAATCGTGGTGTGGATCTCGACGGGCCCGGCGGCGACGGGCTGGGGCTCGGCCGACGCCGTCTCCGAACCGGATCCGGAGACGATGGCCGCGCGCGACACCTGCCGGTCGACCCGCCACAGCCCGCTGCCGTTCTGCTCGCTCAGCCGCTGCAGTCCCGGCGTGGCGTCCAGCACGCGCGTGACGTCGCGGGGCGCGCCCTTGTGGACGAGGACGTAGCGCACCGCGAACGCGCCGAGCTGGTCTGCCTGGTCGGCGCCGGAGCCTGCGACGAGGTTGGCGACGATCTTGTCGAGCTTGGCGTTCTCGCCGTCGGCGGCCGCGAGTTCGGCGTCGCCGAGGCGGGCGCCGGAGCCGCGGACGAGCATGTAGCCGACCTGGGTCGTGGTCTCGCTGTCGAGGACGAGGGTGCGGGCCTGGTCGCGGTTGTTGCTGTCCTCGGCGACGAAGGCGGGCACCTGGACGGGGTCGCGTCGCTCCAGCGGCCCGTCGGCGCCACCGATCATCCAGCCGGCGGCGACCAGCAGCGGCCCCGCGGCCGCGGCGAAGGCGATCAGCGCGGCGACCGGCTGACGCCAGCCGAAGCTCTGCTCGGCCACGCGCGAGCGTGCCCCGTCGGCGCCGAGCAGCGCGGCGGCCAGGAGCGCGATGCCGTAGACGAGCGTCGCGGGGCCGGCCCAGGTGGAGCTGTTGGAGAGGGCCGCGAAGACGAGGCCCACCAGGGCGACCGCCCAGGCGGTCCAGATGCCGAACTGGCGCTCGGAGCGCATCAGGGCGGCCAGCGCGGCCAGCACGACGCCGATGAGCATCAGCCCGCTGACGGTGCCGGGCCCGCCGGGACTGGCACCGAGCAGGTCCAGGGCGGACGCGGCCGAGGAGCCGTACTCCAGGCCGGCTTCCCGGAAGAAGCCGAACGGGAGCAGCGACAGCGACCAGGGCGCCAGCACCAGCAGGGGCACGCCGAACTGGGCCAGGAAGCGCAGGCCGTACGCGGTGATGTCGGTGCGTCGCACCGCCAGCAGCCCCAGGCCGAGGACCAGCGCGATCGGCCAGACGATCGGCGTGAAGGCCGTGGTGATCGTCAGCAGCAGGGCGTACGCCCAGGTCGCGCGCCAACTGCCACGCGCACCGGAACCGTTCGCCAGGCCGCTCGCCGCGACGCCCGCGCGCGCGACGAGCGGGAGCAGGACGGCGAGTACGGCGGTGCCGATGCGGCCGCCGGCGAGGGCGCCGGTGGCGGCGGGCAGGAAGGCGTAGACGACGGCCGCCCACGCGCGCAGGAGGCGGGACTCGACGAGCGGGCGGGAGGCGAAGTAGGCGGTGAACCCGGCCAGTGGCACCGAGCAGACCAGCAGGATCGTGACCGCGAGCCCGGTCGAGCCCAGCAGGGTGGAGGCGAGCATCGCCACGATCGCGAGATAGGGCGGCGCGGACGGGGTGCCGCCGGCGCCGACCGGGTGCCAGGCGTCCAGGTAACGGGACCACAGCTCGCCCGAGTCGGCCGGGGCGGGCAGCAACGCGCCGCCCGCGAGGGCGCCGCCGCCGATGAGTTCGCGGCAGGCGATCAGCGAGGCGAACAACAGCGCCAGGAAGAGCACCGGGCCGGGCTTGCGGGCGATGCGCTTGAGGCGCGCGAACTGTTCTATCTCCAGGAAGTCCGCGTCGTCACCGCCGGGCCCGGACTCGACCGCGCCGCCGTGCCGGCCGGCGCCGGCGGCCACCTCCGGGTCGGAGCGGCCGACGAGGTTGCTCGCGACCTGTTCGACGGTGGCCCGCACGGTCGCGCCGGGCGGCGGGAACAGCGCCCGCAGCTCCCCCTTGTCGATGGCGGGACTCCCGCGCCTGCGCCGCCCGGCGATGATCCGCTCGGGGCGCAGCAGTGTGCCCATGAGGCCGCGGATCTCGTCGAGGGCCTGCCCGGGGACCTTGCCCACGAGGTAGGCGAGGGTCCGCAGGACCGTGCCGAGGACGAGGCGCAGCAGCACCCAGGGCAGCACGGCCGTACGCGTGTTGACCAGCAGGGTGTAGGCGGCGCCCGCCTTGTCGACCTTGTGCGGGGAGGCGGCGGTGCGGCCGACGCAGTCGACGGCGCGGCGCTCGCGGGAGGCCGCCTCGGCGTGTCGTACGACCGCCTCGGGGGCGACGAGGACGCGGTGGCCGGCGGCGGTCGCGCGCCAGCACAGGTCGACGTCGTCACGCATGAGGGGCAGTCGCCGGTCGAAGCCGCCGAGTTGTTCGAAGATGTCGCGCCGGACCAGCATGCCGGCGGTGGACACGGACAGCACCGAGCGGACGTGGTCGTGCTGGCCCTGGTCCTGTTCGCGGCGGTCGAGGCCGGTCCAGCGGCGCCCGGAGTTGGCGATGGTGACGCCGACCTCGAGGAGCTGCCGGCGGTCGTACCAGCCGCGCAGTTTGGGGCCGACGACGGCGACGTCGTCCCGTCCCAGCTCGTACTCGTTCTCCACGACGCGCAACAGCTGGGCCAGGGCGTCGGGTTCGGGGGCGCAGTCGTCGTGCAGGAGCCACAGCCACTGCACCGGCTCCCCGTGCGGGAGTTCGGGCATGTCGTAGGCGTCGTCGCGCCACGTGCGCGTGACGGGGTCCCAGCCGCTCGGCCGCTTCAGATAGGTCAGCTCGTCCGGGGTGAGGAGGGGGGCCGTGCGGTTGGCCTCCTCGACGGCCTGGCCGAATCCGGTGCGCCGGGCGAGGTGCAGTACACGGTCGGCGCCGAGGGCGTCGGTGACCAGCTGCGCGGAGTGGTCCGCGCTGCCGGTGTCGGCGGCCACGGCGAACTGGACGGGGCGCTCCTGGCCGAGCAGCCCGGCGAGCGCGTCGGGCAGCCAGCGGGCGCCGTCGTGGGCGACGAGCACGGCGGTGACCACGTGACGCGGGAACTCGGGCGGGTGGGCCGGGTTGAACGCTGCTGCGGCAGCGGAGTCGTGATGGGCTGCCGGGTGACTGTGCACGGACATCGAGGTACGGGCCCCGGTTCGATGGACTGCGGTGGACGCCTGTGCCCCCAGGGGACAGCGGTGCGTCTCGGACGAGCGACCACACTATCGGCTGGGCATGAGAACGGCCCGCCGCCTGTGGATAACCACCTGCGACGGGCCGTGCGTGACGTATGTACGTGCGGTTGTCGATCCGGTACGTGCTGTTGGCGGTCCGTTTCGCCGGACAGGGGCCCTCTTCAGCCGGCGGCCGCCTCAGACGGCGGCCTTCTTCAGCCGGCGGCGCTCCCGCTCGGACAGGCCACCCCAGATGCCGAAGCGCTCGTCGTTGGCGAGGGCGTACTCGAGGCACTCGGAGCGGACTTCGCAGGCGAGGCAGACCTTCTTGGCCTCGCGGGTGGAGCCGCCCTTCTCGGGGAAGAAGGACTCGGGGTCGGTCTGGGCGCACAGCGCGCGCTCCTGCCAGCCGAGTTCCTCGTCCGCGTCGTCGACCAGCAGTTGCTGCACCAGCTCGGTCATGTGCGCCCCTCGTCTGTCTTTCGCGTCCCCGTGATGTTGCCGTTACCGATTCCGGCTGAACGACACGAGTGAAATTACAAGTGTGCTGCTCCGGGCGAGTCAAGCCGAGATCTGCTATTGAGCCCCTTATTCACTCTGCGGAACCAAGGCCTAGCGGAAAGTGTTCAAATCGGCCTAAACCTTGACAAGCAGATGAGGCCCAGGTGGGCCGCCGGCCCTACGCAGAGCCTGTACGGAAAAGGACGCCCATAAGTTCGATCTCGTTGCACGCGTGCGTAGAAGCGAACCGGATCACAGTCGGATCACAGGATCGCAACGACGCCCGTGCGCCCGGTTGTGCGCCATGTGTCCCGGCTGTCCCATGAACAAACCTTTCGCCACCAAGATGAACCGGATGAGGTGAAAGATGCGCCACATCGCCGGGCGTCGAGTTGACAGTGCAGGCATGAACCGATGTCCTTGTGGGCATGCTCGCGAACTCGGCACTCACCTCGACCCGCACCGCCGGGTCCCACGGTGCTGCCCGTGCTCGCTGTAGCTGTTGCTGTCCCAGCTGTTGAGCCGTACCCGCTCCAGCTGTAGGCCGAGTCACCCGTCCCTCGGCTCTCGTTCCCTCTGACCTTCTTTCACTGAGGAACCACCCACCCCATGAACAGCGACAGCGACCTCCAGATCGCCGGCGACATCCTCGAAGTCCCGCACCTCCTCCAGGCACCGCGCGAGCACCCGGCCACCGTCGCCGACTTCGTCGGCCTGGCCCGCTCCATCGCCGCCGACCGGTCCCAGTGGGAGCACCTCGTCCGCTACGACGCGACCACGCGCTGGTACCACCGGCTGCGCACGGGCCCCGGCTACGAGGTGTGGCTGCTGTCCTGGGTCCCCGGGCAGGGCAGCGGACTGCACGACCACGGCCGGTCCTCCGGCGTCCTGACGGTTCTGGACGGCACGCTGACCGAGCGCACGGAGCGCGGCACGCGCGTGCTGGGGGCGGGTGCGCAGCGGGTGTTCGCGCCGGGTTACGTGCACGAGGTGGCGAACGACGCGCTGGAGCCGGCGGTCAGCCTGCACGTCTACTACCCGGGTCTGACCGAGATGCCGATGCACACCGCCCGGGCCTGCGAGGCCCGTGTCGAGCCACGCCCGGTGAGCGCCTGACCCGTTGCCGCGTGCGAGGACGGGCGTGACACCTCGTCGCGTCCGATGACTGCCTGACGCGTTGTCGTACCCGCCTGCAAGACTGGCTCCCATGCGCATTGTGGTTCTGGCAGGCGGCATCGGTGGTGCCCGGTTCCTGCGCGGTCTGAAGCAAGCCGCGCCGGACGCGGACATCACGGTCATCGGCAACACCGGAGACGACATCCACCTCTTCGGCCTGAAGGTCTGCCCGGACCTCGACACGGTGATGTACACGCTGGGCGGCGGCATCAACGAGGAGCAGGGCTGGGGCAGGGCCGACGAGACCTTCCATCTCAAGGAGGAACTCGCGGCGTACGGCGTCGGCCCGGAGTGGTTCGGGCTCGGCGACCGGGATTTCGCCACGCACATCGTGCGGACGCAGATGATCGGCGCCGGTTATCCGCTCAGCGCGGTGACGGAGGCGCTGTGCGACCGGTGGAAGCCGGGAGTCCGTCTCCTCCCCATGACCGACGACCGCGTCGAGACCCATGTCGCGGTCGAGGTGGACGGCGAGCGCAAGGCCGTCCACTTCCAGGAGTACTGGGTACGGCTGCGGGCCCAGGTGCCGGCCGAGGCGATCGTGCCGGTCGGGGCCGAGCAGGCCAAGCCGGCGCCGGGCGTCCTGGAGGCCATCGCCGACGCGGACGTCATCCTCTTCCCGCCGTCCAACCCGGTCGTCTCGATCGGCACGATCCTCGCCGTGCCCGGCATCCGCGAGGCGATCGCCGACGCCGGGGTGCCGGTGGTGGGCCTGTCCCCCATCGTCGGGGACGCGCCCGTGCGCGGGATGGCCGACAAGGTGCTCGCGGCGGTCGGCGTGGAGTCGACGGCCGCGGCGGTCGCCGAGCACTACGGCTCCGGGCTCCTCGACGGCTGGCTCGTCGACACCGTGGACGCGGATTCCGTGGAGCCGGTCGAGGCGGCAGGGATCCGCTGCCGGGCCGTACCGCTGATGATGACCGACATCGACGCGGCCGCGCAGATGGCTCGGGAGGCGCTGACGCTGGCGGAGGAGGTGCGGGCGGCTTGAGCGCGCGCGATGTGTCGGGCGACGGCTACCGGGTCTGGGCCGTCGCCGGGATTCCCGAGGTCCAGCAGGGCGACGACCTCGCGAAGCTGATCGCCACCGCCGAACCCGGTCTGGTCGACGGAGATGTGCTCCTGGTCACCTCGAAGATCGTGTCCAAGGCGGAGGGGCGGATCGTCGAGGCGGCCGACCGGGAGTCCGCGATCGACGCGGAAACGGTCCGGGTGGTGGCGCGTCGCGGCACGCTGCGGATCGTCGAGAACCGGCAGGGGCTGGTGATGGCCGCGGCCGGGGTCGACGCCTCCAACACCCCCGCCGGGACCGTGCTGTTGCTGCCCGAGGACCCGGACACGTCCGCGCGGGCGATCCGGGACGGGCTGCGTGACGCCCTCGGTGTCAACGTCGGGGTCGTCGTCACCGACACCTTCGGGCGGCCCTGGCGCTCGGGGCTCACGGACGTGGCGATCGGCGCCGCCGGGGTGCGCGTACTGGACGATCTGCGCGGGGGCACGGACGCGTACGGCAACCCGCTCAGCGCGACCGTCGTGGCGACGGCGGACGAACTCGCCGCCGCCGGAGACCTGGTGAAGGGCAAGGCCGCCGGCCTGCCCGTCGCCGTCGTGCGTGGGCTGGCGCACACGGTGGCCGAGGAGCACGGGGAGGGGGCGCGGGCCTTGGTGCGCGGCGCTCGTGACGACATGTTCCGGCTGGGGACGTCGGAGGCGGTACGGGAGGCGGTGACCCAGCGGCGTACGGTACGGGCGTTCACCGACGAGCCCGTGGACCCCGGGGCCGTTCGACGGGCGGTCGCGGCGGCGGTCACGGCGCCGGCGCCGCATCACACGACCCCGTGGCGCTTCGTGCTGCTGGAGTCGGAGGAGTCGCGGACGCGGCTGCTGGATGCGATGCGCGACGCGTGGATCGCCGATCTGCGGCGGGACGGCAAGAGCGAGGAGTCCATCGCCAAGCGGGTGCGGCGCGGGGACGTGCTGCGGAAGGCGCCGTATCTGGTGGTGCCGTGCCTGGTGATGGACGGTTCGCACACGTACGGGGACGCGCGGCGGGACGGGGCCGAGCGGGAGATGTTCGTCGTCGCCGCCGGTGCCGGGGTGCAGAACCTCCTGGTCGCGCTGGCCGGGGAGAGGCTGGGCTCGGCGTGGGTGTCGTCGACGATGTTCTGCCGGGGCGTGGTGCGCGAGGTGCTGGGGCTGCCGGAGGAGTGGGATCCGATGGGGGCGGTGGCGGTCGGGCATCCGGCGGAGGAGCCGAGGCCTCGGGCGGAGCGGGATGCGGGGGGCTTCATTGAGGTGCGCTGATATGCGCCCTGGGGCGCGTGGACTTGTGGGCTCCTGGGGGCTTGTGGCCCCCTGGGGAATTGTGGACCGCTGGGGAATTGTGGATTCCAGGGGGCTTGTGGTGCAGAGGTCGTAGGAACCCTTCCGGTAACTATGCTCGTAGGACCGCTCCCTCCCGTACCGCTAGGACCTCATCCGTGGCAGGACGTTTCCCTCCGCGACCCACGCGTACGACCGTGCGCGGTGGGCATGTCGCCGTGCCCGCGGGTGTGCCGCGGCAGGCTGCCGGGGCGGGGAAGGTGCGGACGGTGGTGCCGGACGGGCCGCTCGATCTCGGGCTCGTGCTGGGGCCCTTGCGGCGCGGGCCGGGGGATCCGACGTTCCGGGCGATGCCCGACGGGTCCGTGTGGCGGGCCTGCCGTACGCCTGCCGGGCCCGGGACGCTGCGGGTCGGCGTGCGGGGTGCCGAGGTGCGGGGGGAGGCCTGGGGGCCGGGGGCCGAGTGGCTGCTGGAGCAGTTGCCGGATCTGCTCGGGGCGGCCGACGATCCGTCCGCGTTCGTGCCGCGGCATCGGCTGGTGGCGGTCGCCCGGCATCGGCGGCCGGGGCTTCGGCTGACCCGGACCGGGCTGGTGATGGAGTCGTTGATTCCGTCGGTTCTGGAGCAGAAGGTCACGACCGATGAGGCGTATCGGGCGTGGCGGTTGCTGGTACGGAAGTACGGGGAGCCGGCGCCGGGGCCCGCGCCCGGGCGGATGTGTGTGATGCCGGATGCGGAGACCTGGCGGCTGATTCCGTCCTGGGAGTGGCATCGGGCCGGGGTCGACAACAAGCGGGCGTCCACGATTCTGCGGGCTGTGCGGGTTGCCGCGCGGATGGAGGAGGCCGTGCGGATGCCTCCGGCGGAGGCGCAGGGGCGGTTGGAGCTTGTGCCGGGGGTGGGGCCGTGGACGTCGGCGGAGGTTGTGCAGCGTAGTCATGGGGCGGCGGATGCGGTGACTGTGGGGGATCTGCATCTGCCGGGGATTGTGGGGTTTGCGCTGGCGGGGGATCGGGATGCGGATGACTCCGTGATGTTGGAGTTGTTGGAGCCGTATGCGGGGCAGCGGCATCGGGCGGCTCGGTTGATTTTGTTGAGTGGGCGGGTGCCGGGGCGGCGGGCGCCGCGGATGCCTCGGGGGGATATCGGGCGGTTGTGACGGGGCGGCGGTGTGGTTGGCGTCGGTTTTCCTCGCCCCCGCCGCCCCTACCCGTCCCGTCCTCCAGGGGCTCTGCCCCTTCGACCCCGGCCCGCTTCTGGGGGCTGCGCCCCCAGACCCCCGCTTCGGCCCTTAAGGGGCCTCGTCCTCAAACGCCGGACGGGCTGAAATGCCGGGACCGGCGCCGAGAAGTCACCCCTGCCCACATCACGCCCCCTGCGGGTGGGCGGGGGTTCGGGACGGCGGGCCCTGTCCTCGAATCCCGGACCGGCTGGAATGCCTGTGAGTGGGGAGCGGCGGAGTGGCTCCCCCTACAGATCAGGGCTACAGATCCGGCGAGAAGCGCACCGCCCCCGACGGGATTCGTGCGTCGCACCACACCCGTACGCCCTCCCTCAGTTCGTTGTCGGCGCCGATCACCGCGCCGTCGCCGATCACCGTGCCCGTCAGGACGGAGCGTTCGCCTACGCGGGCGCGGGTGCCGATGAGGGAGTCGGTGATGATGGCGCCGGGTTCGATGACGGCGCCGGGGAGGATCGTGCTGCCGAAGACGCGTGCGCCCTCGGCCACGAAAGCGCCCTCGCCCACCACCGTGCCGCCGGTCAGCTTGGCGTCGGGGGCGACCTGGGCCGTGGGGAGGATCAGGCGGTCGCCGCAGCGGCCGGGGACCGCGGGGGACGGGGCCCGGCCCAGGACGAGGTCCGCCGAGCCTCGGACGAAGGCCGCGGGAGTGCCGAGATCCAGCCAGTACGTCGAGTCGACCATGCCCTGGAGGTGGGCTCCGGCCGCGAGGAGGTCCGGGAAGGTCTCGCGTTCCACCGAGACCGGGCGGCCCGCCGGGATCGTGTCGATGACCGAGCGGCGGAAGACGTACGCCCCCGCGTTGATCTGGTCGGTGACGATCTCCTCGGGGGTCTGCGGCTTCTCCAGGAACGCCGTCACCCGGCCCGTGTCGTCCGTGGGGACCAAGCCGTAGGCCCTGGGGTCCGTCACCTTGGTGAGGTGGAGGGAGACGTCCGCGCCCGTCGTTTCGTGTGTGTGGACCAGGGCCCTGATGTCCAGGCCGGTCAGGATGTCCCCGTTGAAGATCAGGACCGGGTCGTCGGGCGCGGAGTGGAGCCGGGAGGCCACGTTGCGGATCGCGCCGCCCGTGCCGAGGGGCTCCTCCTCAGTGACGTACTCCAGGTGGAGACCGAGCGCCGAGCCGTCGCCGAAGTACGGCTCGAAGACCTCGGCCAGATACGACGTCGCCAGGACGATGTGGTCGACGCCCGCCGCTCTCGCTCTCGCCAACTGGTGCGTGAGGAACGGAACCCCGGCCGCCGGGACCATGGGCTTCGGCGTGTGCACGGTGAGCGGACGCAGCCGAGTGCCCTTGCCGCCGACCAGGAGGATCGCTTCTGTCACCTGTCGTCTCTGCTTCCTGCCGGGACCGGCCGAACTGTCTTTCGGCCGGCCAGTGTATGCAGACCGTTGTGCGGCGCCTTCGACGGCAGTGCGGCGTACGCCCCCACTTGGCCCCCCAATTGCCCCCGTATGCCCACCCATGGCCCAGCCGCGCACGCATGTGTGCCCGGACGTGTGCCCAGCAGCATGCTTCCGCACGGTGGTTCGGTGGGTCCCCCGTATCCCTACATTCCGGTGAACTCCGTCCTCGTCTCAGCGTCCCTGGTAACGGGCCGCCGCAGCGCGGGCCGTGCCGAGTTTGCGGTAGAGCTGCAGTCCGGGGCACGCCGTGGAGTAGCCGTCCCGGTGTCCGGAGATCGTGTTCAGTCGTACGTTCTTTCCCTTTCGGTAGAGATTGCCACCACCGGACTTCAGGTATGTCTTGGCGCGCGGATTGACGCCGAAGAGGCCCAGCTTCCAGGCCGTGAGCCGGGCGATGGCCCGCACCGCCGCGCCGGACGGCTTGGCGGAGCCGTAGCTGCCGAGGACGGCGATCCCCATGCTGTTGCTGTTGAACCCGCGCGTGTGGGCACCCAGGACCGGCTTCGCCGCTCCCCCCGCGCGCCCCTCGTAGATGTTTCCGCACTTGTCGACGAGGAAGTTGTAGCCGACGTCGCGCCAGCCCATGCTCTTGACGTGGTAGCGGTAGATACCGCGAATGAGTGAGGGAACCTGCTTGCACGTGTACTTGGCACCGGTCGCGGTGTGGTGCACGAAGGCCGCCTTCACCCTCTTCGTGTACGTGAACTGCTTCTCCCGCCAGCTCTCGTTCGCGCCCCAGCCACGCCGTGTGACGATGCGCGGCCGCGGCCCGATGTGCGGCTTCGCCCGCTGCTCCTGCGTCAGCTCACTGCCGCGCAGGGCCGACATCTCCCGCTCGGTCTCGGCCCGGCCGAGCTCGGGGATCTCGGTGGCGCCCAGCGGGGCGAGTTCGGCGTTGACGGCTGAGGCGGCGGTGTCGGCCCCGGAGGCGCCGAGGGCCTCGGCGGTCTCGCCGGTCTCGGTCGCCAGGAAGCCGGGGCGGGAGATGCCGTCGGGGTCCTCCGGTGCGGGGGCGGGATCGCCGGGATCGACGAGTTCGAGGCGGAGGCCGGCGGGGAGTGGGGAGACTACGCCGGTACCGGAAGGCTGGGCCGGGTCGCCGGAACCCGTAGGGGTCTTCTCCGACCGTCCCTCGGCAGTCGCGGCCGTGACCCGCACCTCCACGCCGTCCGACTCCCCCACCCACAACGGCGCCGTGGAGCCGCGCACCTGGGCCGAGGTGCCTTCGGCGGTGCCGGGGTCGGCCGCGTGCTCGGCGTTGTGCGTCTCGACGTCCTGCCAGCCGGACCAGTTGCCGGTGCCGACCGCGCGGGTGCGGACCTGGACGCGGCCGTGCAGTTCGGCGTTCGGGTCGTCCCAGATGACGCCGACGAGGGAGAAGGGCCGTACGTCCTGTTGGGGCAGGCCCTGTTCGGTGGGTGGGTCGACGGTTCGGTCATGGGTGAGGGGGGCGAGGGGCAGCGACTGGGTGCTGCCGGACACGGACGGCTCGGCGTCCGTACGACGCACCGCAGATCCGGCCGCCGTGACCACCGGCGCGCTGATGGCCACCGTCCGCGCGCCCATGGCCACCGTCCGCGCGCTCGTGGCCACTTCCGCGCCGAGCGCCGGTCTCGCGGTCGCCGCGACGGCGGGTGGGGTGAGCGGGAGGGCTAGGGCCGCCGCGCACGTGACACCGATCGAGGAAGCAAGGAATCCACGCATGCTCCCGATCGTGGACATAGTCATACAAACCTGTCCATCTGGGGGTTGACGGGGCGTCGGTCCACGGTTCGCCCGAACCGGTGGCGGCGGAGTACCGCCGACCGGGCGTGTGCGGGGGCGGGTCCGCGTACCCTTGCGCGGGTGAATGCCACCGATCGCACCCCTGCCGACCTGCTGAGTTCCGCGCTCGCCGCGGATCCCGGACGTCCCCTGGTGACCTTCTACGACGACGCCACCGGGGAACGCGTCGAATTGTCCGTGGCCACCTTCGCCAATTGGGTGGCCAAGACCGCGAATCTCCTCCAGGGCGACCTCGGGGCCGGGCCGGGAGACCGGGTCACGTTGCTGCTGCCCGCGCACTGGCAGACGGCTGTGTGGCTGCTGGCGTGTTCGTCCGTGGGCGCGATCGCGGACGTGGGTGGGGATCCGGCGGCGGGGGACGTGGTCGTGAGCGGGCCTGACTCGCTGGAGGCCGCGCGGGCGTGCCGGGGGGAGCGGGTCGCGTTGGCGCTGCGGCCGTTGGGGGGTCGGTTTCCGCAGACGCCGGGTGGCTTCGCCGACTACGCGGTGGAGGTGCCGAGTCAGGGGGACCGCTTCGTGCCGTTTGCGCCGGTCGATCCCGAGGATCCCGCGTTGATCGTCGCGGGGCGGGAGTTCAGCGGGGCGGAGGTTGTCGAGCGGGCTCGGGCCGAGGCGACGGGGCTGGGGCTTACGGGGCCGGGCTCGCGGATCCTGTCCGCGTTGGCGTACGACACGTGGGAGGGGCTCAACGCCGGGTTGTACGCGGCGTTGGCGACCGACGGGTCGGTGGTGTTGTGCCGGCATCTGGAGATGTTGGGCGAGGAGGCGCTGGCGAAGCGGATCGAGAGCGAGCGGGTGACGGCGACGGCGAGGTGACGCCGGGCGCGGCCCGGTTGCCCCCTTGCCTTTCTCGCCCCCGCCGCCCCTACCCGTCCCGTCCTCCAGGGGCTCCGCCCCTTCGACCCCGGCCCGCTTCTGGGGGCTGCCGCCCCCAGACCCCCGCTTCGGCCCTGAACGGGCCTCGTCCTCAAACGCCGGACGGGCTGAAATGCCGGGACCGGCGTCCAGAGGTGACAGCGCGCTTGGGGTGGGTGGGGGATCGGGACGGGCTGGAACACCTGAGCGGCGTCCAGAGGTGACGGGCCGGGAACGGACTTGCCCCACTCACCCGCAGTCGCCCACGGCGGGAAGGGGACGTGCCGGGGGGTGTCCGCCCGCAGTGGCCGGCGTCAACACGCAGCACCTCCCGGCCTAAGTCCAACCGCCGGTCCGAGGACGGACACCCCCCGGCACGGCCCCGACCCACACCCCACCCGCAGGCGCTACGCGCACCCCCACCAAACCCGCACAGGCCGCCGCAGGCATAGACGCGCACCCCACCAAACCCCCGCCCCACCGCCGAAGGCCCCGTCACCCATTCAGCCCACCACCACCCACCCCCAACCCCCCACCCAGGCCATGGTCGTAACAACAGCCCACACCGCAAGCAGCACGCCCTGAGGAGTGGAGCCACCTGTGACCGGCACATCGCGCCCACGCCCCGGACGTTCCGGTTTCGTCGGGGGCGGGTCACGTGGTGGCAGGCGGGGGTGGCGGTGGGTGCGGCGTGGGGTCGTGGGGGTGGGGCTGGTGGTGGTGGCCGCCGCGGGGGCCGGGTGGGCCGTCTACGCCAAGCTCGACTCCAACATCACCGCCGACCAGGCCGCCGCCGCGGAACTCGAGCGGTACGAGAGGGAGCGTCCCACCTCGCTCGTGCGCGACGCCCGGAACATCCTGCTCATCGGATCGGACACCAGGTCCGGCAGCGGAAACCGGCGATACGGGCGCGACTCCGGTACCGAGCGCTCCGACACCGCCATCCTTCTCCATCTGTCCGCCGGGCGCCGCAGCGCCACCGCCGTCTCGATACCCCGCGACCTGATGGTGAACGTCCCCGGGTGCCGGCGTTCCGACGGCAGCCGCAGCGACCCCATGTTCGCGATGTTCAACTACGCCTTCCAGGTGGGCGGCTCGGCCTGCACCGTCCGTACCGTGGAGCGGCTCACCGACGTCCGTGTCGATCACCACATGGTCGTCGACTTCCAGGGCTTCAAGGAGACGGTCGACGCCCTCGACGGCGTAGAGATCTGCCTCACCGAGCCCATCGACGACAAGGCCGCCAAGCTGAGGCTCCCGGCCGGCAAGGTGACCCTCAACGGCGAACAGGCCCTCGGCTACGTCCGCGCCCGCAAGTCCCTCGGCGACGGCAGCGACACCGAACGCATGGAACGCCAGCAGCGATTCCTCGCCGCGCTCGTGAACAAGGTGCAGAGCAACGACGTGCTGCTGAACCCGGTGCGGCTCTACCCGGTCCTGGACGCCGCCACGTCGTCCCTCACCACCGACCCCGCGCTGGCCAGCTTGCGCGGTTTGTACGACCTTGTGCGCGGCGTGCGCGACATCCCCACCGAACGCGTGCAATTCCTCACCGTTCCTCGGGAGTCCTACATCCACAACGCCAATCGCGACCAACTCATGGAGCCCGCCGCCGAGCGGCTCTTCCAGCGGCTGCGCACCGACACCCCGGTGGAAGTCGTGGATTCGTCCCGATTGCGACGCGGGTCGTCGCACGAATCCTCGTACAAGAGTTCCCATGACGGTGACGGGAAGCCGGGCGGCAAGCTGATCGACGACTCCACAGGACCCACTCCCCCGCCCCCCACCTTCCGCGGCAACACAGCCGCCGAGAACGCCTGCGGGTAAAGCGCTCACCAAGTCCACGAACCTCAATTCAAAGAAATGCGCCGATTGCCCAGTTGTAGGGACGTGGAATTTGTCACCGTCGTCGCTTAACGCTGAACTGGCCGGATAGTGTGAGCGATCCGGTGCACCCGGCCGTAGTTAGGCTTGCGCACTGTTTGACCGAGACCCGAGCGCCTTGGAGGGGGTAGGCGCCGCGTGGCCCCGACGGAGGATTCAGACAACCGTGGACGCGCAAGGCCGTGGGCGGGCGGACGACATCGATCCCGCAGACCAGTGGGTACTCAATCCGAGCACCGGTGAATACGAACTGCGACTGACTCCTTCCGCTCCGCAGTCGGCGGTTCCGGGACCTCGCAGATCCGCCTCCCGTGCCGGCGCCGCCGCGCGCGCCGCCGGCACGAGCGCCCCCGGCGCGGGCGGTGCGGCGGCCGGCGGCGCGGTACGCAACCGCACCGCCGCTCCGGGACGCGAGACGCGGACGGCGCCGGGCCGTGAGGTGCCGGCGCAGCGTCGGCGCCGGGGCGCGCCCGAGGAGCCGTTGCCGGGGCGGCGCGGTCGCCGGCCGGTGAAGAAGAAGAGCAAGGCGAAGAAGGCCGTGCTCTGGACCGGCGGAATAATGGCGTTCGTGGTCGTCGCCGCCGCTGCCGGTGCGTATCTCTACATCGAGCACCTCAACGACAACATCCAGTCCGTCTCCGACGACGGCGCGAGCACCGGTGGCTTCTCGAAGGACAAGGCCATCAACATCTTGCTCATCGGCACGGACAAGCGCACGGGCGCGGGCAACGACAAGTACGGCGACTCGGGCAGCGCCGGGCACGCCGACACCACGATCCTGCTGCACGTCTCCAAGGACCGCTCGAACGCGACGGCGCTCAGCATCCCGCGCGACCTGATCGTCGACATCCCGGACTGCCAGACCACGCAGGAGGACGGCACCCAGAAGGTCATCCCGGGAGAAACCGGCGAGCGCTTCAACACCAGCCTCGGCCAGGAGGGCCGTACGCCCAGCTGCACCATGCGTACGGTCACCGAGCTGACCGGGATCAAGCCGGACAACTTCATGGTCGCGGACTTCAACGCGGTGAAGACGCTGACCACGGCGGTCGGCGGCGTCGAGGTGTGCCTGGCCAAGGACATCGACGATCCGGACTCGCACCTCAAGCTCTCGGAGGGCAAGCACGTCATCGAGGGCGAGCAGGCACTGGCTTTCGTCCGCACCCGGCACTCCGTCGGCTTCGGCGGCGACCTGAGCCGGATCGGGCTCCAGCAGCAGTTCCTCAGCGCGCTGATGCGGAAGCTGAAGTCCAACGACACGCTCACCAGCCCGACCAAGATGATCAAGCTGGCGGAGGCGGGCACCGAGGCGCTGACCGTCGACAGCAACCTCGACAGCATCGACAAGCTGAAGGACCTCGGCCTGGAGCTGGGCAAGCTCAACACCAAGAACCTCACCTTCACGACGATTCCGGTGATCGACAACCCGGCCGAGAAGGTGAAGACGACCGTCGTACTCAACGAGACGACGGCCCCCCAGGTCTTCCAGGCCATCAAGAACGACGTCTCCTTCACCGAGGTCAAGCAGCAGAAGAAGAAGGAGGCCGCCGCCGTGGCCGCCCGGCTGAAGGGCACCAAGTCCGACGCCTCCGAGGTGCGGGTGCGGATCCTCAACGGCGGCGCCGAGGCCGGCAGCGCGTCGTCGACACTCACCTGGCTGCAGACCGAGGAGGGCGTGACCAAGTCCGAGAACGCGGGCAACGCCCCGGCGACGCTGGCGAAGACGACGCTGGAGTACGCGCCGGACCAGGCGGACCAGGCACGCCGGCTCGCCGCCATCATGGGGCTCTCCGGGTCCGCGATGAAGCCCGGCAAGAGCGTGACCAACTCCCAGGGCCTGCCCACGATGACACTGACGCTGGGCAAGGACTTCGAGGGTGCGGGCGTGTCCCTCACGACTCCGACCAAGGCGCCCGACGTGGAGAAGTCCACCGCCGACAAGGTCGAGTGCGCGAAGTAGTACCGGCCCAACGGGTCCGTCCCACAGCCGACTTGGGCTGAGGGCGGGCCCGTTGCCGGTACGCGGACTCCGGCTGTGAAACTCCGGCCGGGAACGCAACTGTGCAGCAGGTTCGTTGGTCTGACACAGGACGTGGTTGTGTCAGGCGGCGGCGGTGGTTGATTCAGGCGCCGTTCGTCCGACACACCGAACGGCCGTGCCGGGCGTGGATTTTGCCGACACGTGGCCAACCCGATGCGGACCCACAGTGGTCTGACAGGGTGCGAACCGGTGTCGGACAGGGAGGTCTGACATGGTGCGCTCCGCACCGGACAGGGAGGTCCGGCGCGCAGCGGAGCCATGTCGGACCAAGGGTGGGGAAGGGCAGAGAGTTGGCGCAGAGCAGTGTGCGAGGGGAGGCCCCTGCGGTGGACGACACCATGTCGCTCACTCCGCAGACCGACCAGGACACGCCGGCCGACCAGGGCGGCCGGCACGGCGGCGGGGGTCGCAGGGGCGGCCGGGGAGCCGACAGCAGACGCCGCAGACGGCGTGTGCTGCGCTGGTCGGCGACGGTTCTGGCGGTGGTGATACTGGGCACCGCGGGTGCCGGCTATCTCTACTACCAGCACCTCAACGGCAATCTGAGGAAGGACGACCTCAACATCGGCGACGCCAAGGACCGCGCCGCCGAGACCGAGGCGAACGCGGCCGGCCAGACGCCGCTGAACATCCTGCTGATCGGCTCGGACGCGCGCGACAGCAAGGAGAACCAGAAACTCGGCGGCGCCAAGGAGACGTTCGGCGGCACTCCGCTCGCCGACGTGCAGATGCTGCTGCACGTCTCCGCCGACCGCACCAACATGTCGGTCGTGAGCATGCCGCGCGACACCCTGGTGGACATCCCCAAGTGCACGGACCCGGACAGTGGTGACGTCTACGAGGCCCGCGAGCGCGAGATGACGAACCGCTCGCTCGGCCGGGGCGGCCCGGGCTGCACGGTGGTGACGTGGGAGAAGCTGACCGACATCCACATCGACCACTTCATGATGATCGACTTCTCGGGTGTGGTGTCGATGGCGGACGCGATCGGCGGCGTCCCGGTCTGCGTCGACAAGAACATCGAATCCAGGGACCGCAAGGGCCACGGCTCCGGGCTGAAGCTGGAGGAGGGCACCACGTACGTCAAGGGCGAGCAGGCCCTTCAGTGGCTGCGCACCCGGTACGGCTTCGGGGACGGCAGCGACCTTCAGCGCGCCAAGGCGCAGCACATGTACATGAACTCGATGGTCCGCGAGCTGCGCAAGAACGCCAAGCTGAGCAACCCGGGCAAGCTGCGCGCCCTCGCCGAGGCGGCCACCAAGGCGCTCGTCGTCGACCCGGGCCTGGGCAGCCTCACCAAGCTCTACGACCTGGCGGAAGAGCTCAAGAAGGTGCCCACCTCGCGCATCACCATGACGACGATGCCGAACGAGTACGACACGATCCAGACCGGCCGGGTGGTGCCGACCGACGACGCGACCAAGCTGTTCCGGCTGGTCCGTGAGGACATCGCGCTCGACGGCAAGGACAAGAAGAAGTCCACCAAGGAGAAGGCCTCCACCGACCCGGCCGCGGCGGACGACAAGATCGCCGTCCAGGTGCAGAACGGCACCCGCACCGAGGTCCTCGCCCCGGCCCAGGGCCGCGCGACCACCGTCGCCGGGCTTCTCGTCGGCAAGGGCTTCACGCAGGCCGTGGCGGACTCGTCGAACACGCCGACCGCGGACACGACACTCGTCCGCTACCCGTCCGCCGACCTCCAGGGCGACGCCCAGCGGGTCGCCAAGGCCCTCGGCATCCCGACCAGCGCCGTGAAGAAGTCCACGGACGTCTCCGGCGTCACCCTCGTCGTCGGCGCCGACTGGCGGGAGGGTACGGCGTACAAGGCGCCCAAGCAGGACGACAGGACGCCGGACACGGCGGAGGCGCTGAACGCCTCCGACACCAAGGCCTGCATGAAGGTGGACCCGGACTTCACCTGGTGACGTCACTCGCCACCCGGCGGGCTCAGTTGGTGCTGAGTACCGCCGGGCGCCGGGACGCGATGACCTTCTTCGCCAGCGCACGCGGGCTGGTCAGAAAGCCGTAGCCCCAGCACATGTGCATGGTGGCGAGGGCGACCGGGATCTGGAGGCGTGCCTTCAGGGGCAGGCCCTTGCCGGCCGGGACCGAGCCGGCGGTGATGGCCGCGAGGTAGCCGCCGGGGATCAGCAGGGCCCACGGGGTGACCAGGACGCCCACCACCAGGCCCGCCGCGATCGCGCACACGGCCGTCGGCGGGGCGAGGTAGCGCAGGTTGATGGAGCCGGCGTGGTAGCGGGCGACGACGTGGCGCCAGCGGCCGTAGTCCTTGTACTGCTTGGCGAGGGCGCGCACCGACGGACGGGGGCGGTACGACACCTTCAGCTCGGGCGAGAACCAGATGAGCCCGCCCGCCTCCCGGATCCGGAAGTTGAGCTCCCAGTCCTGGGCGCGGATGAACTCCTCGTTGTAGCCGCCCTGTTGCTCCAGCGCCTCGCGCCGGAAGACGCCGAGGTAGACGGTCTCGGCCTGCTGGGCCGCGCCGCCCGTGTGGAAGGCGGCGTTGCCGACGCCGATCTTCGAGGTCATCGCGGCCGCGACGGCGTGCTCCCAGTCGTTCTCGCCCTCGGCGTGCATGATGCCGCCGACGTTCTGCGCGCCGGTCTCCTCCAGGAGCCGTACGGCGGTGGCGATGTAGTTCGGCGAGAGCATGCCGTGGCCGTCGACGCGGACGACGATCGGATGCCGGGAGGCCTTGATCGCGGCGTTGAGGGCGGCGGGGGTGCGGCCGGTGGGGTTCGGGACGGTGTGAACGCGCTTGCTCTGAAGAGACGCGGTTTCGGCCACGAGCTCGGCGGCGATCTCGTCCGTGCGGTCCGTGGACGGACCGAGGGCGATCACGACCTCCATCTCGCCGGCGTACTCCTGCGCGAGGATCGCTTGGACCGCTCCGCGCAGATGCCGCTCCTCGTTCAGGACGGGCATGATCACGGAAACGGCGGGGAGCTGCGCGTCGGGATTGGCGTTCATAGGGGGCTCACGTTACCGCGAACGGGGGACACCCTTGCGCGCCGCCGGGGTCGCTGCACCGGGCAGGAGATCGTATGGGCCTACGGTGCTCACGGATCCCACGTACGGCCCCCAGGGCAAGCGACAGCGGAGGTATCTCCCCCATGCCCACGCCGCCCCGCCAGTCCCCCTCCCCCGCGCAGCGCCGTCCGCAGCCGTCGTCCCGCCGCGGGGCGCGGCCGGTCGCGCCGGTACGGCGGAAGAGGCCGCGGTGGGCCATGCGCGCGGTGACCACGCTGTCCGTCGTGATCCTCGCCTCGGCGGGGATCGGGCACGCGGTGGTCACCAGCCTGGACGCGAAGATCGAGCGGGTGGACCCGTTCAAGGACATGAAGAACCGGCCGCAGGCCGGGACCGGGATGAACGTCCTGCTCGTCGGCACGGACGGCCGCGACCGCATCAGCGCGGAGGAGCGGCGCAAGTACCGGCTGGGCGGGGCGCCCTGTCACTGCACCGACACGATCATGATCGTGCACATCTCGGAGGACCGGGAGCGGGCGAGCGTGGTGAGCCTGCCGCGCGACTCGTACGCCGAGGTGCCCGACGGTGAGGGGCGCGAGGCGCACCCCATCAAGATCAACGCGGCGTACGCGGAGGGCGGTCCGAACCTCACCGTGCGCACGGTCGAGCACATGACCCACGTCAAGATCGACCACTATCTGGAGGTCGACTTCACCAGCTTCATGAAGACGGTGGACGTGGTCGGCGGCGTGCAGATCTGCACCGCCGAGCCGCTGAAGGACTCGTACACCGGACTCGACCTGCCGGCCGGCACGCACCGGCTGATGGGCGGCGAGGCGCTGCAGTACGTGCGCGCGCGGCACATCGACAGCGGCTCCGACCTGGGCCGGATGCAGCGGCAGCAGCGTTTCATGGCGGCGCTGATCGAGCGGGCGACGTCGTCCGGGATCCTGCTGAACCCGATGCGGTTCAGGGACGTGACGCGGGCGGTGCTCGGGTCGGTGCGGGCCGACAAGGGCTTCGGTACGGGGGAGCTGCTGGATCTCGGGCGGGCGATGCGGAACTTCTCGCCGTCGTCGTCGGAGTTCACGACCGTGCCCATCGGACAGATGGGGTACACCGTGAAGGGCATCGGCTCCACCGTGAAGTGGGACACCGAGAAGGCCGAGCGGCTCTTCCGGGCGCTGCGCGAGGACCAGCCGCTGGCCACGCAGCGGGTGCGGAGCAGGGTGGTCCCGGTGGAGGTGGCCCCGCAGGAGATCCACGTCCAGGTGGAGAACGGCACGAAGACCGAGGGCCTCGCCAAACGCGTCGACACGGCGCTGGCGGCGACCGGGTTCCGGACGACCGGGCGGCCGGTGGACGGGGAGAACCGCTCCGTGCCGCAGACGGTCGTCGCCCACGACCCTCGCTGGGACCGCTCGGCGAAGTCGCTGGCGGCCGCGCTGCCCGGGAGCCGGCTGCGGCCGGTGAAGGGGCTGGGGCCGACGTTGAAGGTGATCGTCGGGGAGGACTTCCGGCAGGTCAGGAAGGTGCGCTCCGAGGATCCGACGCAGGGTGAGTCGATCGTGGTGCGGGGGGACGAGGCGGTGTGCTCGTAGCTTCGGGCGCACGCGGGTGACCTGCCCGGAAGTCCGGGCCCTCCCGGCTCACGTACCTCTCGGCCTCGTTCCCGTCAGGCCTCGCGTCGCCTCAGTCCTCGTACCCCTCCGCCGCCCGCTTCTCGCGCAGCTCCTTGATCGCGCGCCGGCGGGCCAGGCGATGGGTCCGGCGGATCTGGGCCTCCTGGTAGCGGCGGTTGTCGCGCTCGGTCTCCGGTATGACGGGCGGGACCCGGCGCGGTTTGCCGTCGGCGTCCACGGCCGCGAAGACCAGGTAGGCCGAGCCGACCTGGGTGGGCGGCGCCGACTCGTTCCAGCGCTCGGCCAGGACCCGTACGCCGACCTCCATCGAGGTGCGGCCGGTCCAGTTGACCTGGGCCTTCACATGGACGAGGTCGCCGACGCGGACCGGCTCCAGGAAGGCCATCTCGTCCATGGACGCGGTGACGGCGGGTCCGCCGCTGTGCCGGCCGGCCACCGCACCCGCGGCATCGTCGACGAGCTTCATGATCACACCGCCGTGCACCGTGCCCAGAAGGTTGGTGTCGTTGTGGGTCATGATGTGGCTGAGGGTGGTGCGGGATGCGGATATCGGCTTGCCCGGGATTTCCGGAGTGCCCGACTCCGCTGTGGTGACCTGGTCTGTCATGGCCTCCACCTTATGCCGAGCTGACATTCGCGGACTTTGTGTTGGGTTCGCAACAGCCGTGCCTCTATTTTCCGCCGAACCTTGTAAGAGGCATGGCCATGCCCTGCACACTGGGGCGCATGAATGACTGGCCCCAGGCATGGTCCGACGACAACCGCGGCAACCGTTACGGACGCGGCAGCGCGAGCGCACAGCCCGAGGGCGCGCGCGTGATGCGGCAGGTCCGCCGCGGTCAGGCGGCACCGCCCGGCCAGGGCTACGGCGGGGTGCCGCAGCAGCCGTCGTACGTGAACGGCCAGGGCCACGGCGGTTACCACAACGACAGCGGCTACGACGACGGGTACGACAGCGGCTACAACACCGGCCAGGTCTACGGCGGTGGCGATGACGGTGGCGGCAGAGGGACGCGCGAGCCGCGGCCCGCGCCGAACTGGCGGCGCCGGATAAAGGTGACCTCGATCACGCTCGTGACGTTGCTGCTCGTGACGACCGTCGCCACCTACTTCTGGGCCGACGGCAAGCTCAACCGCGAGGTCGACCTGTCCAAGGTCATCGAGCGGCCGGAGGCGGGCGAAGGCACCAACTACCTGATCGTCGGCTCCGACAGCCGTGCGGGCATGTCCGCCGAGGAGAAGAAGAAGCTGCACACCGGGTCCGCCGAGGGCAAGCGCACGGACTCGATGATGATCCTGCACACCGGCAGCAACGGCCCGACGCTGATCTCGCTGCCCCGTGACTCGAACGTCACGATCCCGTCGTTCAAGGGCTCGGACTCCGGCAAGCTCTACCAGGGCACCGGCCGTCAGGTGAAGCTGAACGCGGCGTACGCGGAGGACGGCCCCGAACTGCTGGTCCGCACCGTCGAGGCCAACACCGGTCTGCACATCGACCACTACGTCGAGATCGGCTTCGCCGGTTTCGCGAACATCGTGGACTCGGTCGGCGGCGTCGAGATCGACATCCCGCAGGACATCAAGGACTCCAAGTCCGGCGCGGACTTCAAGAAGGGCAAGCAGACCCTGAACGGCGAGGAGGCGCTCGCCTTCGTCCGCACCCGGTACGCGCTGGCCGGCTCCGACCTGGACCGTACGAAGAACCAGCAGAAGTTCCTCTCGGCGCTGGCCAACCAGGTGGCGACGCCGGGCACGGTCCTCAACCCGTTCAAGCTGTACCCGACGATGGGTGCCGGCCTGGACTCCCTGATCGTCGACAAGGACATGGGCCTGTACGACCTGGCGTCCATGTTCTGGGCGATGAAGGGCGTCAGCAGCGGCGAGGGCAAGTCCATGAACATGCCGATCTCGGGCAACTCCGCGAACGGCAACCTCCAGTGGGACACCGCGAAGGTGAAGACGCTGGTGGAGCAGCTGAAGAACGACGAGACGGTGACCGTCTCCGGCAAGTGAGCAGCGCGCACCGCGCACACATCGAGGGCACCCCGAGGGGTGCCCTCGCGTGCGTCACGCACGGCGCACGTCACATCGTGGCGCCCGCCATCGTGCGACAGGACTCGGCGCAGCGGCGACACGCCTCGGCGCAGCGCATCATCTGGGGATCGTCCGGCATGGACATACACGCCTCGGCGCACATCTCACAGGCCTTGGCGCACATCGCGCACATCTCGGCCGACATGGGCGAGCGGCGCATCATCATGTCCGCGCACATGCGGGTCGTCTCGGCGCAGTCCATGAGCGCCCGCATGATCTGCATCTGCGGCTGACCGCCCATCTGCATGCAGGAGCTCATGGTCTCCTCGCAGACCACGTGGCAGGACATGCACGCGTCCACGCAGGCCTGCATCTCCTTGCTCATGGCGGTCATGGTTCCGGGCTGGGTCATGGCTCCTCCTGGGGGGGCGGGAGCCCAGGGCGGGCCCCGTGCCCTTCCGTCCTACGCCTACCGGACGCGGGGCGCCATCGGGCGGACGGGAACAATCCGCACCGGATGCCGCACAGGGCACGGACCTCCGTGTTCCACCGAAGGCGAAGATACGGGACCGAACGGGTGAAGGGTGCCCGGAAGACCCGGACACCCTTCGACGTCAAATCCCCTGGGGTTACGGCAGGTTGCGCGCCATGACGATGCGCTGGACCTGGTTGGTGCCCTCGTAGATCTGCGTGATCTTGGCGTCGCGCATCATGCGCTCGACCGGGTAGTCACGGGTGTAGCCGTAGCCGCCGAGGAGTTGGACCGCGTCGGTGGTGACCTCCATCGCCACGTCCGAGGCGAAGCACTTGGCGGCGGCGCCCAGATAGGTGAGGTCGGCGTCGACGCGCTGCGAGGCGGCCGCCGCCTGGTACGTCAGGGCGCGGGCGGCCGAGATCTTCATGGACATGTCCGCGAGCATGAACTGGATGCCCTGGAAGTCGGCGATCGGCTTGCCGAACTGCTTGCGCTCCTGGACGTAGCCCTTGGCGTAGTCCAGGGCGCCCTGGGCGATACCGAGGGCCTGGGCGGCGATGGTGATGCGGGTGTGGTCCAGCGTCTTCATCGCCGTGGCGAAGCCGGTGCCCTCCTCGCCTATCATGCGGTCCGCCGGGACGCGAACGTTGTCCAGGTAGACCTCGCGGGTCGGCGAGCCCTTGATGCCGAGCTTCTTCTCGGGGGCGCCGAAGGAGACGCCCTCGTCGGACTTCTCCACGACGAAGGCCGAGATGCCCTTCGAGCGCTTGGTGGGGTCGGTCACGGCCATCACCGTGTAGTACTCGGACTCGCCCGCGTTGGTGATCCAGCGCTTCACGCCGTTCAGGACGTAGTGGTCGCCGTCGCGGACCGCCTTCGTCTTCATGCCGGCCGCGTCGGAACCGGCGTCGGGCTCGGAGAGGCAGTACGAGAACATGCCGTCGCCCTTGGCGAGCGGGGTCATGTACCGCTTCTTGAGGTCCTCGGAGCCGGAGAGGATCACCGGGAGCGAGCCCAGCTTGTTCACCGCGGGGATGAGGGAGGAGGACGCGCAGACGCGGGCCACCTCCTCGATCACGATCACCGTGGCGAGCGCGTCGGCGCCGGCGCCGCCGTACTCCTCGGGTACGTGGACGGCGTGCAGGTCGTTGGCCACCAGCGCGTCCAGCGCCTCCCGCGGGAAGCGCGCCTCCTCGTCCACCGCGGCGGCGTACGGCGCGATCTTCGCCTCGGCCAGGGAGCGGATGGCGTCACGGAGCATGTCGTGCTCCTCGGACGGGCGGTACAGGTCGAAGTCAGCCGATCCGGCCAAGGTCTCTCACGCTCCAAGGACGCTGGTTGTAAGTGCGCTGGTGCTAATTACCGTTAAGTAACTCAAATTTTAGAGGGCGGCTCACGGGAGTGATACGTGAGCTTGGCGACAGGGGGGAAGTTGCCCGTCGGAAGCGCCGACTATGCTCGGGCGCGCACTGCCCCGTCCCCGTTTCTGGAGTCCCCATGGCCCTGAAGATCACCGTGATCGGCACCGGCTATCTCGGCGCGACGCACGCCGCCGCCATGGCCGAGCTGGGGTTCGAGGTACTGGGGCTGGACGTGGTGCCCGAGAAGATCGAGATGCTCCGGCGCGGCGAGGTCCCGATGTACGAGCCGGGACTCGAGGAACTGCTGCGCAAGCACGTCGCCGGCATCGAGGGGTCCACCGGGCGGCTCCGGTTCACCATGGACTTCGCCGAGGTCGGCGAGTTCGGCGATGTGCACTTCGTGTGCGTGAACACGCCTCAGCGGCATGGCGAGTACGCCTGTGACATGTCGTACGTCGACCGCGCCTTCGAGTCCCTCGCCCCGCACCTCACCGGTCCCGCCCTCGTCGTCGGCAAGTCCACCGTCCCCGTCGGCTCCGCCGACCGCCTCGCCTCCTACCTCGCCGAGCACGCACCGGCCGGCGCGGACGCCGAGCTGGCCTGGAACCCGGAGTTCCTGCGTGAGGGCTTCGCGGTCGACGACACGCTGCACCCGGACCGGATCGTGGTCGGTGTGCGCAGCGAGCGGGCCGAGAAGCTGCTGCGCGAGGTGTACACGACCCCGATCGCCGACGGCTCCCCGTTCGTCGTCACCGACTTCCCCACCGCCGAGCTGGTGAAGACCTCCGCCAACTCCTTCCTCGCCACCAAGATCTCCTTCATCAACGCGATGGCCGAGGTGTGCGAGGCCGCCGGCGGCGATGTCGCCAAGCTCGCGGAGGCCATCGGGTACGACGACCGGATCGGAAGGAAGTTCCTGCGGGCCGGGATCGGATTCGGCGGCGGCTGCCTGCCCAAGGACATCCGGGCCTTCATGGCCCGCGCCGGCGAGCTGGGCGCCGACCAGGCGCTGACCTTCCTGCGCGAGATCGACTCCATCAACATGCGCCAGCGCGGGCAGATGGTGGAGCTCGCGAGGCAGGCGCTGGGCGGCGGACCGTTCCTCGGCAAGCGGGTCGCGGTGCTCGGCGCCACCTTCAAGCCCGACTCCGACGACGTACGGGACTCGCCCGCGCTGAACGTCGCCGGCCAGATCCACCTCCAGGGCGGCCAGGTCACGGTCTACGACCCCAAGGGCATGGAGAACGCCCGTCGTCTCTTCCCGACCCTCGGCTATGCCGACAGCGCGGTCGAGGCGGTGCGGGGCGCCGATGTCGTACTGCATCTGACGGAATGGCGGGAATTCCGCGAGCTTGACCCGGCGGAACTCGGTGAGGTCGCGGCGGCGCGGGTCGTTCTGGACGGGCGTAATGCGCTCGATCCGGCGGTGTGGCGGAAGGCCGGTTGGACCTATCGGGCGATGGGGCGGCCGACGGCCTGAGAAAAGGGCCTTTCCGGTAGGGGAATTCAGCCCTTTGACGGACGCGTAGCCCTGCGGAATTCGCTCGCCACTCTGGTCGGTCATCGACGAGGAGGACGGACACGCCTCCTCCGGCAGGCTGGACTTCGGCATCGGCACCGGCGCGTACGGCCCACTCGGCGGCCTGCGCGACGCGCTGCGCGCCAGACGTACGTGGACGGACGCCGGTCCGGCCGAGGCTCAGTCGGCCGGACCGGCGCTCCCCCCATTGTCCCCGTCACCGCCGCTTTGACGGAACCGCTTTCCAAGGAGACCGGGATGACAACCGTCACCCTCTTCACCGAACCGACCCCTCCCGGCGCCCCCGGCTCGGCCGCCCCCTGGCTGCCGCTGCCCGGCCACTACAAGGTGCCCCCGGCCGCTCACTGGTCGAACTCACCGCCCTCTGCGGCCCGTTACCGGTACGCCGCCGTATCCTCACCCTCGCCGAGGCCACGCAGGCCCAGCAACGACGCCCTTTCTCTCAGGGGCGCGGGGAACCGCGCGACCAGCCCCCACGGCGCAGCAGACGATCAACTACTTCGCCCGATACCGCCGCATCTTCGCCCGCGCCCCACACACCTGCATGGAGCACCACCGCCCCCGCCCCGCCGGACTCCGGTCGTAGTACGCCCAGTGGCAGTCGACCGCCTCACAGGCCTTCAGCCGCATCCAGGTGCCCTCCACCAGGGCCTGGGCTATCGCCGCCGCGACCCGGGAAGCAAGCGGAACCTCATCGACCGCCCCCAGCACGGCGGAGCCACCCGCGTCGACCCGGACGAGCAACGGAGCCGCCGCCAGCAAGTCACCCAACGGCGTCACCACCCGATGCGGCACATGCCCCGCATGCGCGAGCAACGCCACCCGCAGCGACTCCCGCAGTTCCCGCACCCCCGCCAGATCCGCCTCGGCCACCCCGAACCGCGCCCGCCCTTCCACGGTGTCCAGCGAGTCGGCCCCCGACTCGATGTCCAGCGTGTTGACCAGGGACTGGACCAGCTCCAGGCCCCCGGGCGCGGGCGATCTCTCACTCATGGCTGCACGCTACCTCCGACTGTCCCCTTGCGACGTTACCGCCAATGCGGGACCATGCGGTAACGGAGTTACCTGTTGCAGCGTGTTGCAGGTAACCGAGACTTCGAGGAGGAAGTCATGGCCATCGCCGAACTGGGCGTCGTCGTCCTGGACTGTCCCGACCCCCGCGCCCTCGCCGACTTCTACGCCCGCGTGCTCGGCGGCAGCGTCGAGGGCGAGGGCGACTGGGTGGACCTGAAGGTGTCCGGCGGACAGTCGCTGGCGTTCCAGGCCGCGCCCGGTTTCGTACCGCCGAAGTGGCCCGCGCCCGACCACTCGCAGCAGTTCCATCTGGACCTGACCGTCGAGGACCTGGACGCGGCCGAGAAGGAGATCCTGGCCCTGGGCGCGAGGCCGCTGGACACCGAGGACCGCTCGCGGAGCTTCCGGGTTTACGCGGATCCGGCGGGGCACCCGTTCTGCCTGTGCGCCTGCTGATCACACCAGCGCTGATCACACGTCTCACACCTCGACCGCCGGAGGAACCACCCATGGCCCCCGTGGCACGCCTGCGTACCGTCGCCATCGACTGCCCCGACCCGCGCGCCCTGGCCCGCTTCTACGCCGATGTCGCGGGCGGTACGCCGGAGGACGACGACCCCGAATGGGTCGTGCTCCAGCTGCCGGACGGGCCACGGCTCGCCTTCCAGCCGGCGCCCGGGTACACCCCGCCGGAGTGGCCGCGCGCCGACCGCAACTCGCAGCAGTTCCACCTCGACTTCGACGCCGGGTCCACCTGGGAGGAGGTCGAGGCGGCCCAGGAGAAGGTGCTGGCGCTGGGCGCGCGGCTGCTGCAGGCGGAGGACAAGGAGGGCTGGCGGGTGTACGCCGACCCCGCGGGCCACCCCTTCTGCCTCTGCCTGATCGAGCGCCCCTGAGCAGCCCCGGTTGCCCTCCTGATCAGCCCCTGATCAGCCCCTGATCAGCCGTCGAAATCCGCGATCTTCGCCGTCGACGGCTCCCGCCGCCGCTGCGCCTCCCGCGCCGTGAAGTCGGCCTCGCGCAGCACCCGCTGAACGTTGCCCCAGGTCAGCAGCGCGATGTCGGCCTCGGACCAGCCCCGGCGCAGCAGTTCGGCGATGAGGTGGGGGTAGCGGGAGGCGTCGGCGAGGTCCTGGGGGTGGGCGGTGCCGGCGTCGTAGGTGCCGGAGAGGCCGACGCACTCCGGGCCCGCGACCGCACGGACGTGGTCGAGGTGGTCGGCGACGTCCCGTACGGACGGCCCGGTCTGCTCGGCGGTCAGCGGCACCATGCACACGCCCTTGACGGCGCCCAGGTCGGTGAGCAGGTCGTCGGGGAGGTTGGCGGGGTGGGGGCGCAGGGCGCGGGCGGCGGAGCGGGCGCACAGGACCGGAGCCTTGGAGACCGCGCAGGCACGGCGGACGGTGTCGGCGGAGCCACCGGAGAGGTCGGCCACCACCCCGAGCCGGTTCATCTCGCGCAGCACCTCCTCGCCGAACCGGGTCATCCCCGCCTCGCTCGCCCAGGACGTGCCGGACAGCGTGAGGGCGCGCAGTCCGAGCCCGTGCAGGGAGCGCAGGATGCCGAGCGAGTCACCGAGGGCGGCGGCCCCGGCGGGTCCGGGCAGGACGGCGATGCGGCCGCTGTGGCGGGCGTCGGTGATCGGTCCGGGGGTGCAGGCGAGGCGCAGGCCGTCGGGGTGGGACCGTACGACGGTCTTCACCAGGTCCAGCTGGTCCAGCGTGGCACTGACCGCCTGGTCCCCGTCCAGTGACTCGGGCAGGTGCAGCGCCCAGAACAGCGCGCCGACGTGACCTTCGCGCATCCGCGGTATGTCCGTGTCGACGGCGCTCTCGCCGAGCTCCAGGTCGAACCAGGGCAGGTGACGCAGCGCCCACGGCAGTCCGCTGTAGCCGTCGGCCACGGGGTGGGCGGCGAGCAGGACGTGGGCACGGTCGAGGAGGTCGCTGCCGGTGCCGTCGGCCGGGCCGGAGACGGACGCGGACCGGCCGCCGGGCAGCGGGTCGGGCAGGTCGTCGAGTTCGCCGACCTCGGGGCTGGTGTCCAGTTCGTCCTTGAGGTCGGCCATGGCGGTCTCCGTACGTGATCGGTGCCCTGATCAGCAGTAACGTCACCGTCGCACGGACCCGGAGCGGCTTCCTGGTGGACGGTCCGTTCGGGGGTGAGGCCCGGCGATCCGCGTGGAGAGGCGCCTTCGGGGGTAGAGGGCGGCCGTCAGCGTTCCCGGGCCGCCTCGATCACCCCGTCCAGGGTGTCCCGGGAGCGCACGAGGTCGGCGATCAAGCGGTCGATACGGTCACGTTCGGCGGTGAGGTCCTCGACCAGCCGGGGCGTGGCGACGGCGGAGGGGCCGCCGTCGGTGTCCCGCATGCAGGGCAGCAGCTGCGCGATCCGGTTGCTGTGCAGTCCGGCGGCGAACAGCTCCTGGATCCGGATGACCCGGTCGACGGCCGCCTCCGGGTAGTCGCGGTGCCCGCCCGGGGTGCGCGCGGCGGGCAGCAGCCCCTGGGTCTCGTAGTAGCGCAGCGACCGCTCGCTCACGCCGGTGCGCCGGGCGAGTTCACCGATCCGCATCCGAAACCTCCGAGGGTTCACGGGCTTGAATCTGACACTGATGTCAGGTTCTAGCGTACGGGCATGACGCAGACAAAGGGCTTTCTGGCACCAGCCCGGCTGGGCCGGCTCGAACTTCCCAACCATCTGGTGATGGCCCCGCTGACCAGGAACCGGGCGGAGGCCGACGGCACCCCGACGCCGCTCATGGCGAGGTACTACGCCCAGCGCGCCTCGGCCGGGCTGATCATCGCCGAGGCCTCGACGCCGAACGCGGTCGGGCAGACGTATCCGAACATCACCGCGATCCACACGCCCTCGCACGTGTCCGGCTGGCGGCAGGTCACTGAGGCCGTGCGGGCGGCCGGTGGCGGCCCGATGTTCCTCCAGCTCCAGCACGGCGGCCGGGTCGGCCACCCCGCCACCAGCGGGCTGACCCCGGTCTCGCCCTCGCCTCTGCCGCTCCCGGAGACGATCTTCACGCCCGACGGGCACCGCCCCGCCGTAGTCCCGCAGGAGATGACCGTCGACGACATCCGCGCCACCGTCGCCGACTTCGCCACCGCCGCCCGCAATGCGATCGACGCCGGTTTCGAGGGTGTGGAGGTGCACTCGGCCAACGGCCATCTCCTCCACCAGTTCCTGGCCGGCAACACCAATCGCCGCGGCGATGCGTACGGCGGCCCGGTGGGCGGGCGGATCCGGTTCGTGCGGGAGGTGACCGAGGCGGTGGCCGCCGCGATCGGACCGGAGCGGGTGGGCGTACGGATCTCGCCCCGGAACACCGTCAACGGCATCGCGGAGACCGACACCGACGCGCTCTACCCGGCGCTGGTCGAGGCGCTGGGCGGGCTGGGGCTCGCGTATCTGCACATCGTGTACGCCGACCCGGACGACCCGCTGTTCCAGCGGATCCGTGCCTCCTGGCCGGGGACCCTCATCGCCAACCCCGTACTGCCGGAGCTGTCCGCCGAGGCGATCGGCGACGAGTCGGACCGGCTGCTGGCGGCCGGCGCCGATCTGATCGCCCTGGGGCGGCCGTTCCTGGCCAACCCCGACCTGGTGCGACGGCTGGCGGTCGGGGCGCCGCTCAACCCGGTGCGGGACCGGTACCTGATGTACACGGGCGGGGCGACCGGCTACACCGACTACCCCGCCCTCGACGATCAGCCGTCCAGTGCCTCGATGGTCGCGTTGGACGGACCCCGCGTCGCCTGAAGGTCGCGCGCCACGTCCTCCGCCGCGCCCAGGACCCGCACCGCGTTCTGCCAGGTCAGCTTGGCCAGGTCGGGCTTGGACCAGCCGCGGTCCAGCAGTTCGGCGAGCAGGTTGGGGTAGCCGGTGACGTCGCTGAGGCCGTCGGGGGTGAACGCCGTGCCGTCGTAGTCGCCGCCGATGCCGAGGTGGTCGACGCCGACGACCTCGCGCATGTGGTCCAGGTGGTCGGCGACCGTGGACGCCGTGGCGATCGGGCGCGGGTTGCTCTCCTCGAAGGCGCGGTGCACCTTCATCGCCTCGGCGGTCGTGTCGAGGTGGTGGAAGCCGTGGGCGCGCATGTTGTCGTCGGCCGCGGCCGTCCAGTCGACCGCCGCCTGCAGCACGAACTTCGGCACGAAGGTCACCATCGCGACGCCGCCGTTGCCGGGCAGGCGCTCCAGGACGTCGTCCGGGATGTTGCGCGGGTGGTCGCACACCGCGCGCGAGGACGAGTGGGAGAAGATCACCGGGGCGATGGTGGTGTCGAGCGCGTCACGCATCGTCGAGGGCGCCACGTGCGAGAGGTCCACGAGCATGCCCTCGCGGTTCATCTCCCGGACCACCTCGCGGCCGAAGGCGGACAGTCCGCCCACGCCCGGCTCGTCCGTCGCCGAGTCCGCCCACGCGATGTTGTCGTTGTGGGTGAGGGTCATGTAGCGGACGCCGAGCGTGTACAGCGCCCGCAGCGTGGCGAGGGAGTTGGCGATCGAGTGGCCGCCCTCGGCGCCCATCAGGGAGGCGATACGGCCCTCCGCGCGGGCCGCCTCCATGTCCGCCGCCGTCAGCGCGCGGCGCAGGTCGGCCGGGTAGCGCGCCAGCAACTGCCGTACGCAGTCGATCTGTTCGAGGGTGGCGCTGACCGCCTTGTCACCGGCGTAGTCCGACCGCACGAACACCGACCAGAACTGCGCGCCCACGCCGCCCGCGCGCAGGCGGGGGATGTCGGTGTGCAGATGGGCGGCCTGGTCGCCGGCGATGTCGCGGGCGTCGAGGTCGTAGCGGACCTGCTCGCGCAGGGCCCACGGGAGGTCGTTGTGGCCGTCGACGACGGGGAACTCGCGCAGGAGTTCCCGGGCTGCCTCCACAGAGGTCATCGTCGTCACTTCCCCGTGCCGAAGCCGAAGCCGCCCGATCCCTCTACCTTGGCGCGCAGACGCTTGCCCTTCTCGGTGGCCTGGTCGTTCAGGTCCTGCTGGAACTCCCGCATCCGCTGCTGCAGGTCCTCGTCGTGGGCGGCGAGGATGCGGGCGGCGAGCAGACCGGCGTTGCGGGCGCCGGCGACCGAGACGGTGGCCACGGGCACGCCGGCCGGCATCTGCACGATGGAGAGCAGCGAGTCCATGCCGTCGAGGTACTTCAGCGGCACCGGGACGCCGATGACCGGCAGCGGCGTGACCGAGGCGAGCATGCCGGGGAGGTGGGCGGCGCCCCCGGCCCCGGCGATGATCACCTTCAGGCCGCGCTCGGCCGCCTGCTCGCCGTACGTGACCATCTCGCGCGGCATGCGGTGCGCGGAGACGACGTCGACCTCGTACTCGATCTCGAACTCGTCGAGGGCCTGGGCGGCGGCCTCCATGACGGGCCAGTCGGAGTCGGACCCCATGACGATGCCCACGACGGGGCCGGCAGCGGTACTCATTCGGTGATCGTGCCCTTCAGGTAGCCGGCTGCGTGACGTGCGCGCTCCAGCACGTCGTCGAGGTCGTCGCCGTAGGTGTTGACGTGGCCCACCTTGCGGCCCGGCTTCACGTCCTTGCCGTACATGTGGATCTTGAGCTGGGGGTCGCGGGCCATGCAGTGCAGGTACGCGGAGTACATGTCCGGGTAGTCGCCGCCGAGGACGTTGACCATGACCGTCCACCTGGCGCGCGGGCGCGGGTCGCCGAGGGGGAGGTCGAGGACGGCCCGGACGTGGTTGGCGAACTGCGAGGTCATGGCCCCGTCCTGGGTCCAGTGGCCCGAGTTGTGGGGGCGCATCGCCAGCTCGTTGACGAGGATGCGGCCGTCGCGGGTCTGGAACAGCTCGACGGCGAGGTGGCCGACGACGCCGAGTTCCTTGGCGATGGTCAGGGCCATCTCCTCGGCCTTCAGGGCGAGCGTCTCGTCGAGGTCGGGGGCGGGCGCGATGACGGTGTCGCAGACGCCGGCCACCTGCTGGGACTCGACGACGGGGTACGCGACCGCCTGGCCGTGCGGGGAGCGGACGACGTTCGCCGCGAGTTCGCGTACGTAGTCGACCTTCTCCTCGGCGAGGACCGGGACGCCGGCGCGGAACGGTTCGGCGGCCTCCTCGACGGAGTCGACGACCCACACGCCCTTGCCGTCGTAGCCGCCGCGGACCGTCTTCAGGACGACCGGGAAACCGCCCGCCCGTCGCCCACCACCGCCCTTGCCGGAGGGCACTTCGTGCCCGCCCCTTTCGAGCTCGGCGGCGAAGGCCGCCACGTCGTCCGGATCGGCGACGATCCGGTGCCGTGGGCACGGGACGCCGATCGCGTCGAGCTTTGCGCGCATCACCCCCTTGTCCTGGGCGTGCACGAGTGCGTCGGGGCCCGGGCGGACGGGGATGCCGTCCGCCTCCAGAGCCCTGAGGTGCTCTGTGGGTACGTGTTCGTGATCGAAGGTGATCACATCGCAACCGCGCGCGAACTCGCGCAGCGTGTCCAGGTCGCGATAGTCGCCGATGACGACATCGCTGACGACCTGCGCCGCGGAATCCTGTGGGGTGTCACTGAGGAGCTTGAACCTGATGCCCAGCGGGATGCCTGCCTCGTGTGTCATACGAGCGAGCTGGCCCCCGCCGACCATGCCGACTACCGGGAACGTCACGTGCCTAGGGTATCGGCCGACCGGAGTGCCCCTCTTACCGGAGTTTTCCGGGTCTCTTCCCGACCTATGAGCCGGCGCACAGGCAATCACGGAGGGGGGTGGTTAGCATGGCTGGGTTGACGAAACCGTCCGACGAATCGACCGACAGGAGCCTTCACGACCATGGGACGTGGTTCCTCGGGGCTTCATGCGGCGCCTCCGGTACCTCAGAGTGCCGTCCGGCAGCGCTTCGACCGGCTGATGCGTGAGCTCGCCAAGTTCGGGGCGGTGGGAGGATCGGGGGTCCTGGTCAACTTCCTCGTGTTCAACCTGGTGCGGCATGTGACCGACCTCCAGGTGGTGCGGGCGAGCGTGATCGCGACGCTGGTCGCGACTCTCACGAATTACATCGGCTACCGGTACTTCACGTACCGCGAGCGCGACAAGGGTCGCCGTACGAAGGAACTGGGTCTGTTCCTGCTGTTCAGCGCGGTCGGCCTGGTGATCGAGAACGGTGTGCTGTACGCGGCGACGTACGGCTTCGGCTGGGACAGCCCGCTGCAGAGCAACGTCTTCAAGTTCCTCGGCATCGGGGTCGCGACGCTGTTCCGGTTCTGGTCGTACCGGACGTGGGTGTTTCGCGCCCTTCCTTCGGAGAAGGAGAAGGCGGCGGCTGCCTCCGGCGCGGAATCGTTCCTGGAGCCGCGGCGGCAGCGGGCGGAGCAGCGAGTGAAGCAGCGGGTCGGCTGAGACGGTTTTCGCCCCCGCCGCCCCTACCCTTCCCGTCCCTGGGGGCCTGCGGCCCCCAGACCCCCGCTTCGGCCCGAAGGGCCTCGTCCTCAAACGCCGGACGGGCTGAGTTTGCCTGGTCCGGCGAGAAACGAAACCCCTACCTGACCGTCGCCCCCGACTCCTCCGCCGCCTTCTTCGCCGGTGGAGTGCGGGACAGGAACAGGGCGATGACCGGCGGCTTCGCCTGGAGCATCTCCAGGCGGCCGCCGTCCGCCTCCGCCAGGTCGCGGGCCACCGCGAGGCCGATGCCCGTGGAATTGCGGCCGCTGATGGCGCGCTCGAAGATGCGGGCGCCGAGGTCGGCGGGGATGCCGGGCCCCTCGTCGGTGACCTCGATGACCGCCTGGTTGCCGGTGACGCGGGTACGCAGCGCCACCGTGCCGCCGCCGTGCATGAGCGAGTTCTCGATCAGCGCGGCGAGGACCTGCGCGACCGCGCCGGGCGTCCCTACGGCCTCCAGGTGCCGCTTGCCCGAGGTGACGATCGCCCGCCCCGCGCTGCGGTACGCCGGCCGCCACTCCGCCAGCTGCTGCTGGATGACCTCGTCGAGGTCGAAGGTGACGGCGGAGCCGTTGCGCGGGTCGCGGGAGTTGGTGAGGAGGCGTTCGACGACGTCCGTGAGGCGTTCCACCTGCGTCAGGGCGATCGTCGCCTCGTCCTTCACCGTGTCGGGATCATCGGTGAGGGTGATCTCCTCCAGGCGCATCGAGAGTGCCGTGAGCGGCGTGCGGAGCTGGTGGGAGGCGTCCGCGGCCAGCCGCCGCTCCGCCGTGAGCATGCGCGCGATGCGCTCGGCGGAGGAGTCGAGGACGTCGGCCACACGGTCCAGCTCCGGGACGCCGTACCGCTTGTGCCGGGGGCGGGGATCCCCCGAGCCGAGACGTTCCGCCGTCTCCGCGAGGTCGGTCAGCGGCGAGGCCAGCCGGTTCGCCTGGCGCACCGCCAGCAGGACCGCCGCGATCACCGCGAGCAGCGCCACCGCCCCGATGATCAGCAGCGTACGGCCGACCTCCCGGGTCACCGACGACCGCGGCTCCTGCACGGTGACGGTCTCGCCCTCCTCGCCCGTCTCACGGGCGCTGATGACGTCACCGGTCGGCCTGGTGCCCACCTCGATCACCGGCTTGCCCGGGATCCGGATCTCGGCGTAACGATCCCCCTGGATCTGCTCGCGCAGCACGGAAGCGTCCACGGTCTCGTCCCCGAGCAGCCGGCTGTCCACGATGCTGACCAGCCGGACCGCCTCGGTGTCCACCCGCTCCTGAGCGGTGCTGGTGATGGTCCGCGTCTCGACGATGACGAGCGACACGCCGAAAACGGCGATGACGACGAGAACGACGGCGAGAGTGGACTGGATCAGTCGGCGGCGCATGTCCTCTTACTCACCTGTACTGCGTGGTTACCGTGCGGCGTGGTGACCGGTACGGCTGGGTGACGTGACTTGTGGCGGCGCGGGAGCGCGGAGGCTCGGGGGCTCGGGGGCTCAGGGATCGGGGGCTCAGGGGCTCAGGATTTCTCGAAGCGGAAGCCCACGCCGCGCACCGTGGCGATGTAGCGGGGGTTCGCCGCGTCGTCGCCGAGCTTCTTGCGCAGCCAGGAGATGTGCATGTCGAGCGTCTTGGTCGACGACCACCAGGTCGTGTCCCAGACCTCGCGCATCAGCTGGTCCCGGGTGACCACCCGCCCGGCGTCCCGCACCAGCACCCGCAGCAGGTCGAACTCCTTCGCCGTGAGCTGGAGTTCCTCCTCCCCCATCCACGCCCGGTGCGACTCGACGTCGATGCGCACCCCGTGCGTGGCCGGCGGCTGCTGCGGCTCGGCCGCCCCGCGCCGCAGCAGGGCCCGCACGCGGGCGAGCAGCTCGGCGAGCCGGAACGGCTTGGTGACGTAGTCGTCGGCGCCCGCGTCCAGACCGACGACGGTGTCCACCTCGTCGGCACGCGCGGTCAGGATGAGGATCGGCACGGTGTGGCCCTCGGCACGCAACCGACGGGCGACCTCCAGGCCGTCCATGCCGGGCAGGCCGAGGTCCAGCACGACCAGGTCGATACCGCCCTGATTTCCGGCGTCGAGCGCGGAGGGGCCGTCCTCGCGTACCTCGACCTCGTACCCTTCCCGGCGCAGTGCGCGGGCCAGCGGCTCCGAAATGGACGCGTCGTCCTCGGCGAGCAGTACTCGGGTCATGAGCTGATGGTAGTCCGCCCATGACAAGAGCCGGGGTGTGATCGGAGCCCTTGATTCTTACCGCTCTCGGGCCCGTCTCTTACCTTCACCCGCTGTGGTACAGACCTATGCCTACGAGGTGCGATCCTGGAAAGGACCTTGGAATGGGCGTCCGCGGTTCCCTCGACACCTGTGATCCCAGTCTCAAGTCCTTCCATTTCCGGCAGTGTCCTGACGTATGGTGAATCTACGCCCGTAGCACTGCGGGGACCTTCGGCGCACTTGACGCCGGGGGTCTCTTTTGTGTGCGGGCCGTGTTGCGGATCAAGGATCCGAGGAATGTGTTGTGGCCGGGCGGCCGAACCCGCCGGAGCCGGCCGCCCCCCACCGGGCGCGTGACCCCCAACGTCGATGCGCGTCCCGACCAGCAAGGATCGACCATGGCGTCCAGCCTGACGAAGGACTCGGCCTCCCCGGGCACCCCCGGCTCCGAGAAGACCTTCTTCGGCCACCCCCGCGGTATGGCCACGCTCTTCATGACGGAGATGTGGGAGCGCTTTTCCTGGTACGGAATGCGCGCCATCCTCACCCTCTACTTGATCGCGGCCGTCCTCGACGGCCCCCTGGAGGACCGGGAAGCCCTGGCCGCCGCGATCTACGGCGTGTACAACGCGGTCGTGTACATGGCCGCCATGCCCGGCGGCTGGGTCGCGGACCGCCTCTGGGGCGCACGCAAGGCCGTGCTCGTCGGCGGCATCGTCATCGCCGCCGGCCACTTCACGCTGGCGATCCCCTCGGACATCGCCTTCTTCTGCGGTCTCGGCCTGATCGCGATCGGCACCGGCCTGCTGAAGCCGAACATCTCCGCGATGGTCGGCGGCCTCTACGAGGGCCAGTCCAGCGCCCGCCGCGACGCCGGCTTCACGCTCTTCTACATGGCGATCAACATCGGCGGCATGGCCGCCCCGCTGGTCGTCGGCTACCTCGGCGAGAACGTCAACTGGCACCTCGGCTTCGGCGTCGCCGGTGTCGGTATGACCCTCGCCGTCATCCAGTACGTCCTCGGCGGCCGCCACCTCGGCGACATCGGCAAGGAGCCCGGCACCCCTGCCTCCCCGGAGGAGAAGCGCACCGCGCTGCGCAAGGTCGCGCTGTGGGGCGGCATCGCCGTCGTCGCGCTGGTCGCGGACATCGCGCTGGGCACGTACGACATCGAGCACATCGTCAACGTGCTCGCGGTCCTCGGCATCGTGGTCCCGATCGTCTACTTCGTGACGATGTACCGCAGCCCGGCCCTGGCCACCGAGGACAAGCCCAAGATCAAGGCCTTCGCCTGGTTCTTCGCCACCGCCGTGCTGTTCTGGATGATCTACGACCAGTCCGGCTCGCTGCTGACGATCTTCGCGGACACCAAGACCGACCGCATGATCGGCGGCTGGGAGTTCCCGGCGTCCTGGTACCAGTCGGTGAACCCGGCCATGGTCATCGTGCTCGCCCCGATCTTCGCCGCCCTGTGGGTCAGGCTGGCGAAGCGCAACCGTGAGCCCAGCACGCCCATGAAGTTCGCCCTGGCGATGCTCCTCATCGGTGGCTCGTTCGGCATCATGGGCCTGGCCGGCGCGGCCGCCGCGAACAGCGACACGGGCAAGGTCACCGTCTTCTGGCTGCTGAGCGTCTACCTCGCGCAGACCCTCGGCGAGATGTGCCTCTCCCCGGTGGGCCTGTCCCTGTCGACGAAGCTCGCGCCGAAGCAGTTCGTGGGCCAGATCATGGGCCTGTGGTTCCTGGCCGTCGCGACGGGCAACGCCCTCAACGGCTGGACCACCAAGCTCAACGCTCCGCTGGGTGACGCGCTCTACTACAGCCTGTGGGCCGTCATCGCCGTGGCCGCCGGCCTGGCCTTCATGATCGCCGGCCGCAAGATCCGCGCACTGATGGGCAACGTCCGCTAGGCGCCTGCGGCTGGGCTGAACGGACGGAGGCCGTCGCACCTTGGGTTGGTGCGGCGGCCTTCGGCTTTTTGCGGGTCAGGTCAGGTCAGTTCGGCAGTTCGTTGCGTCGTACGGCCGTGACGAAGGAGGCCCAGGCCGTCGCCGGGAGGATCAGGGCGGGGCCTTGGGGGTTCTTGGAGTCGCGGACCGGGATGAGGGGGGTGGGGAGGTTGTCGGCGACTTCGAGGCACTGGCCGCCGTCCGGGTTGCTGTAGCTGCTCTTGCGCCACGTCACGCCGTTCAGGTCGATGGATCGCACGGTGCTTCCTCCAGCATCTGCCCGATGAACTTCAGCGACTCGGCCGGTGACAGCGCCAGGTCGCGCATCGAATCGTACGCACGTAGCAGCCGCTCAACCTCCCCGTTCTTCTCGATCAGTTCACCGTGGTAGGCGGTCTCGGTGTAGGCGACCGTTCGCCCGTCGGGCAACCACAGGAACATGACGTCGGTGCTGACCAAGCCGTGCATACCGGCACCCAGAGGCAGCACCTGAATGGTGACGTTCGGGCGCTCGGCCATTTCCGCAAGGTGTTCAAGCTGCTCCCGCCAGGCTCCGGTTTCCCTCAACAGCGTGCGTAGTACGGCCTCGGACAGGATGGTGCGGAACGTCGGCGCGTCCTCACCCACCAGCAACGCGCGGCGGCCGACACGAGCCTCCACTTGCTGAGCAAGCTGTCCGCCCTCGATGCCGCCCGTCGCGAGCACCTCACTCGCGTAGCCGTCCGTCTGGAGCACGCCCGGCAGAATGCTCACACCGAAGTGCCACAGCCTCACCGCCTCGGCCTCCAGCAGCATGTACCTCCGGTACTGCTCCTTGAACTGCGTCGGATCCCCCACCGCCAGCTCCCACAACGCCAGCAACAACCCCGGCGTCCCGTAGAACTCGTCCAGCGCCTGCGCCACCTCAGGGCTCCCCAGCGTCTGGCCCCGCTCCAGCTTCCCCAGGGTCGACCAGTCCCAGCCCAACTGGTCAGCGAGCTCCCGCAGGGTGAGCCCTCTCCCCTCGCGCAGCCTCCGTACCTCCTCCGCGTACCTCAATCGCGGCTCGTGACTGCGACTCGTCACCGTCCGTCGCTGCGGCAACCGTTCCTCCCCATCCGCCCGGCTGTGGAATTTGTGGAATTTGGCGTACCGAGCGTGGAACTAGCGCGTCTCAACAGCCATTTCGCGTCCCGGGCACGGCATGCTCGTATCTGCACCTGAACACGCACCGTAATCCAGCGGATGCGTACAGCACAGGCGTTCCCCCGAATCGCCCCTGAAGGAGTCAGCCATGATCACGCCCACGACGCTCCCCCGCCTCCCGCGCCGCACGCGTCCGGTCCGCCCGTCCGCCGCCACCTGGACGCCGCGCGGCGGCTGGGCGCGGCCGACGCCCTCCGTGCTGCGGGCGATGGAGTCGGCGCTCGCGCGGTGGTCCGCGTGACCACGCGTGCGGCCTGGGCGGCGGCGCCCCCTCCCCCGCCCACCTGTGATGTGTGCGGGGCGTTAACGGCCCAGCGGGACGCGGCGAGGGAGGCGGGCCGGACCGCCGAAGCCAGCGCCTGCGAACGGGAGTTGAGGGAGCACTGGAGCCTCGGACGGGGGTGTACGCGGTGACCGAGCAGCCGCCCCGGACGAAGCCCTCGTTCGACGTGAGCCGCTCACCCGCCCCCGTGGCCGGCTGCGAGTCCTGCCGGGACCTCGCGGCACGGCGGGCGGCGGCGCGGACCGCGTTCGACTACAGCGCGGTGGCCGACGCCAACGTGATGATGCGCTCACATCAACGTCTGGACCACTGACCGACTGACGGCAGCGGCAACGTCCCTAAGGGGCGCGGGGAACTGCGCGACCAGCCACAACGGACCCGCAGACACCCGACGCCCCTTCCCGGCACTACCGCAGACGACGCCCGGGCATGAACGTGAAGACCGCACCACCCAGCAGCAGCGCCGTCCCTGCCACCAACCCCAAGGCCTTCAGAGAACCGTGGTCCTCAGCGCCGGTCGCCGCCAAGCCGCCGTCCGTGGACGAACCACCCGCGGAACCGCCGGCCGAACCGCCACCGGCAGCCCCACTCGCCTGCTCGGTGGTATCCAGCGTCAACGACACCTCCGTCTTGGCCGGCGTGCACGTCGTCGTCGTACCGAGGGCCTCGATCGTCAGCACGCCCGGCGACAGCGTCGACTCCCCGCTCGCGCCCGGCTTGTACGTGCCCGTGAGGTCCGGGATCTCGATCGGCTCGCCCGCCTTGATGTCCTCGGAGTTGGTCGGGCCCTCGACGTGGACCGTGCCCTTGTCCGCGCCGCCCAGGACGACCTCCATCGACGGCTTGACCGAGTCCTTGGGGATGTCGGCGGGGCTGTCCATCACCGACTTCTTGAACTGGACCGTGAGGTCGAAGCTCCCGCCGTTCTTCTTGGCGTTGATCTGGACCGGCGAGGTCGCCTCCTTGTCACCGATGGGCGTCTTGCACTCGTACGGGACCTGGACCTCCTTGCCCGTGAAGTCGCTCTGGCCGCCGTCACCGCCCCCACCGGTGCTCGATCCGCCGGCGTCCCCGCCCGTCTCGCTCTCACTCGGCGACGGAGTCGGAGTCGGGCTCGACGACCCTGTCGGCAGCCCGGTGGGCAGATCGGTCGGCACACCCGTCGGCAGCGTCGGTACGACCGTCGGCAACCCGCCCGTCGTACCGCCCGGGCCCCCGCCGCCGTCCGTCACCTTGATCGTCGCCGCCTTCTGCACCGTCTCCTTCGGCGTGCACTTGGTGTCCGTGGAGATCGGCTTGTTGACGTTGATGTTGTACGCGCCCGGCGTCAGGGTCACCTCGCCCGGCGCCGTCAGCTTCAGCTTGCCCTTCATGTCGGACAGCTTCATGTCGCTGTTCTTGGGGATCGGCGGGTTCTCGCGCGGCCCCTGCATCGCGATGTCCGCCGTCTGCGCACCGGCGGCCTTCAGGGTGCCGGTCGGCTGGACCGTGTTCTGCTCCAGGTCGAGGATGTTCGGGTTCTTGGACGCCGCCTGCACGAACTTCCAGACGACCTCCACCTCGTCGCCGACCTTCGCCTCGGCGGGCGCGGTGATCTCCACCTTGGTGGTGCCCTGGACCGGCGGCAGCCCGGAGATGGCGGGCGGGATGCACTCGGTCGCGTACGCCACCCCGGCCGCCTGCGCGGGCGCGGCGGCGACGCCGAGCAGGATGCCCGCGCCGCCGAGCATCAGGGCGGCGCCCGCCGCCGCCCCTCTCCGGGGTCGTGCCGGTGTGACTCTCCTTCGCATGCTCACGGGGGTCCTTTCCTGAGGGGAGTCGTAGGACTCGTCGGGCTGTCGTCGTGCGGTGCGGAGAGCCGACCGGCCGCGCCCGGGTCGTTGTCCGGGGTGAACCACGGCAGGGTCGAGGGAGCGGGCGAGGCGTGCCTCGCTTCTTGCCGGGGCCTCAGCCCCGGGATGCGCAGGGCCACTTCGGGCATGCGAAGACCGCGGCGGCGGGACGTCTGCCGCGGCCGTACCCGGTCCACCACCGCCATCCCGGCGCGGAACAGAGCCGCCGGTACGACCAGGCAGACCAGCACCCAGAACAGCGTCACGCCCCAGGGCCGGCCCACGCCCCAGGGCTGTTCGGCCATCACCTTGCCGCCGTACTTCAGGGAGACCGTGTAGTCGCCGTGCGCTCCGGCGGTGAGCTCCACCGGCAGTTCGATCCGCGCCTTCTTGCCCGGCTGGATCGTGCCGCGCCACTGCTGTTCCTCCCACTGAGGGGCGAACACGCCGTGGGAGGTGCCGACCTGGAAGACCGGGTTCTTCACCGGCGACGTGCCGACATTGCCGACGGTGAACACCAGCCTCCGTGCCGGCGGTGCGCCGAACCAGGTCAGCAGGGAGCCGGAGCCGTCGAGGCGGGTGTCCGTGAGGACCGACAGTCTGCCGCCCGCCGCCTCCGCGGGCAGCGGCTCGACCGCGTGCCCGGCCACCTGGAAGATCGCGTCGGCCTCGGCCTTCGCCCCGGTCACCGTCGCCACGTGCACGACGCACGGGCACGGCACCGGCGGCTCGGCCACCGGCAGCTTCCGGCTGAACCGCCCCTCGGCATCCGTCGTCACGGCCCTGCCGTCCGCGTTGGCGCAGGAGTTGGTGCCGCCGCTCACGCCGGTCGACGGCACGGACTGGCCGCAGATGAGGATCATCAGCAGCGCCTTCGACCGCCAGCCGCTGCCGGTCACGGTGATCGAACCACCCGTCCCCGCCTGCGACTTGGAGAGCTTCACGGCGGGCGGATCGGCGGCCGCGGCAGGGGCCGGAGCCAGCAGCAGCGCCAGCACGGCCGCCACGGTCGGCAGCACAGCCATTCGCACCCTGCCGTTCACGCCCCTGCTCCCGTCAACTCTGCTTGCCTGTCCGGCCGTTCGACCTCGGCGACCTCTCCGTCGTATGGCCTGCGCCGCCTTCGATGTCGTACGACCAGCCAGGCGCCCAGCGCCGCCCCCGCGCACCCCGCGACCCCGGTCACCGCGCCCCACGGCACGAACCGCGCGGACGCCTCAGCCGTGTCGCGCACTCCGCCCGCCGCCGTCACCGTCAGCCGCACGTCGACCGCGTCGAGCGCCGGCCGGTCCGGCCACGGCTCGTCGAGCTTCGTCCTGCTGCCCGGGGGCAGCTCGACGGGGAGATCGCGCGGGGCCCTGTCGAGGACGCGGCCGAAGACACCGTCGGCCCGGACGGCCAGCCTCGGGGCGATGGGCGTCGTACCGCGGTTGACCAGCTCGTACGCGATACGGTCGCCGCTCACCCGCACCCGCTCGACGGTCAGCGCCGACAGCTCCGGGACGGTGACACGGAGCTGCACCCGCACCCGCCGTTCGTCGCCGTCCGTGTCGCGGGCCACGATCTCGACGGCTCGGTCGGCGGTCGGGACGGTCACCGTGAAGGGAACGTCGGCGCGGGTGCGGGCGGGGACGCGCACGGTGCCGTCCTTGAACGTGACACCGGCGCCGCGCAGACGGACCGTGACCGGCGTGCCGCTCCGGTTGGTCACGGACACCGCGTCCTCGAGGACCGTCCCCGCCGGACCCTCGCCGTAGAAGGACGGTCGTCCACCGCCCGAGGGCGCGAGGGACCACCGCTCGGCGGCCGTGGCGGCAGGGCACACCGCGAGCAGAAGCAGCAGGGACAGGCACAGGACACGGGCGGCTGACGACATCGGCGGCTCCTGCAGTCTGACGAAAACCGGTCAGCGACGTACCGTCTGTCCCCTCCGCGTCAGCCACAGCGCACCCGCCGCGCCCGCCAGCAGGACCGTGCCGCCGAGGGTGCCCAGGGCGATCGCCGAGTCCTCGGGGCCGGTCTGCGGGAGCTCGGAGCCGGAGCCGGAGCCGCTCTGGGTTCCGCCGCCGCCTCCACCGCCCACCGTGGTCACGTCGAGGGTGAGCGACGGTCCGGGGCTGTTGGTGGGCGTGCACGTGGTCGTCGTACCGAGGGCCTTGATGGTGAGCACGGCCGCCGTGAAGGTGACCTTGCCGGTCTTCTTCGGGGTGTACGTGCCCGTGAGGTCGTTGATCTTGATGGGGGTGTTGGCGGGAATCGCCTCCTGGTTGGCGGGGCCCGTCACCGACAGGGTGCCGCTGTCGGCGCCGCCCAGCTTGATGGTGGCGCTCGGGTTCATCGCGCCCTTGCCCAGCTCGACCGGGCTGGACGAGACGCCCTTCTGCCACGACATGGTGATCTTGTAGCCGCTGCCGCTCTTGACTCCCTTGATGTCGATGGGCGAGACGGCGCTCTTGTCGCCGATCGGCGTCTTGCAGGCGTAGTTGACGTCGACGACCTCGGCCCGGGCCGCGGGGGCGGCCATCAGCACCGCCGATCCGGCCAGGGCCGCGGCGGTCGCGAGCGCGGCGGTTCGCTTCTGCTTCGACACGGTCCCCTCATTCCTGACGGCACATCAGATCGGCCGTCAAGGTACGCCCGGGGCCTTGAGGAAGGAAGACACGGCGCACGCCGGAGTTGTGGCGATCCGGCGTGCGCGCGAAGGGGTTCGGGTGGAGAGCGACCCCCTCAGGGTGACCCTGGGTAACACGGGGTCAGGCCGGGCCCAGCACCTCGGGCAGCCCCCACCGTCGCAACACCTCCGGCACGGCCACCGTCCCGTCCGCCCGCTGGTGCTGCTCCAGGATCGCGGGCAGCAGGCGGCTGGTGGCCAGCCCCGAGGCGTTGAGGGTGTGGACGTACTCCGCCTTGCCCCCGCCGGCCGGGCGGTACCGGATACCGCCGCGCCGGGCCTGGTAGGCGCGGGCGTTCGACACCGAGCTGACCTCGGCGTACGCGCCCAGGCTGGGCAGCCAGACCTCCACGTCGTACGTCCTGGCCTGGGCGGCGCTGGTGTCCCCGGCGGCGAGGTGGGTGACCCGGTGATGCAGGCCCAGTCCGGCCACCAGCTCCTCCGCCCGGGCCAGGAGTTCGAGGTGGGCGGCGTCCGAGTCCTCGGGCCGGACGAACTGGAACAACTCCACCTTGTTGAACTGGTGGCCGCGCAGCGTCCCGCGGTCCGCCGTGCGGTGGCTGCCGCTCTCCTTGCGGTAACAGGGCGTGTAGGCGACGTACTTGCGCGGGAGCTCGGCCTCGTCGAGGGTCTCGCCGCGGTGGAGGTTGACCAGAGCGGTCTCGGCGGTGGGCAGGAGGAAGTGCTCGCCCATGCGGAAGACCTCGTCGGCGAACTTCGGGAACTGGCCCGCCGTATAGCCCGCTTCGTACGTCAGCAGATGCGGCGGCAGCACGAACTCGTAGCCCGCCCGGCGATGGGCGTCCAGGAAGTGGTTGAGCAGCGCCCACTCCAGGGCGGCGCCCTCGCCCCGGTAGACCCAGTGGCCGTTGCCGGCCAGGCGCGTTCCCCGCTCGTAGTCGACGAGGCCCAGCTCCTGGGCGAGCCGGACGTGGTCCTTCGCGGCGAAGCCGAAGGCGGGCGGGGCGCCCACGCTCCGTACGACCTGGTTGTTCTCCTTGCCGCCCATCGGCACGTCGTCGTCGGGCAGGTTGGGCAGGGCGTCGAGGAACTCCTGGTGTCGGGCGGCGAGTCGAGCGAGGCCGGCCTCGGCCTCGGTGAGGCGGTCGGTCAGGGCCTTGGCCTCGGCCCGGAGCTCGTCCGCGGGGGCGTCCGTACGGTGTCGTACGGCGACCTCGGCCGAGATCCGCCGCCGCTCGCCGCGCAGCCGCTCCACGGCGGTACGGGCCTCGCGGAACTCGGTGTCCAGGGCGAGGAAGGCCGGGATGTCGGCGTCCACGCCGCGTTTGCGCAGGCCGTCGCGGACCTGGTCGGGGTGGTTTCGGATGAGGGTGACGTCGAGCATGGTGCGCGCTCCGTCCAGTTCTGCCGGAACGGCACACACCGCCCCGGGGTGGGTCCCTCGGGGCGTGGGCGAGAGGGTGCTCGCGGTGCCACCACGCCTTCACCGTCGTACGTACGAAGACTCACGGCCGTACGACGGTCTCGTTGTGGCCCGATGACGGGGGCCGGCCGGCGGGGCATTTCCTCCCCGCACTCGGGAGTGGATTCACCCGGGCCCGTGCGGCCCCGGCTACTTGTCTCCGTCAGCGCGTTGCCGGAGAGCGTAGAGCAGCACGTCAGCGGCACGGAACCGATTTTTCGGTACGGCGGTGGCGGGCGGCCCTAGGCCGGTGCTCCCAGCTCCGCCCACACCGTCTTGCCCGCGACCCCCGGCGACCGTACGACCCCCCAGTCCAGGCACAGCCGCTGCACGATGAACATGCCGTGGCCGCCGGGGCGGCCCGCGCGGTGCGGGGTGCGCGGGGCCGGCTGGCCCGTGCCCCGGTCGGAGACCTCGACGCGGATCACCTTGTTGTCGCAGGCGATCGCCATCTCGGCCGGTCCCTCGGCGTGCAGGCAGGCGTTGGTGACCAGCTCGGAGACGACGAGCAGCACGTCCTCGGCGGCGGCCCGCTGGTCGGCGGTGGCGGCGGGCAGCCAGCCCCACGCGTACAACGCCTGGCGGGCGAAGTCACGGGCGAGCGGGACGACGCCGCTCTGGCCCGCGAAGTCCAGCCGCCGGACCTGCCGCCCCGCGGGCGGCTCGGCGGACGACGCGGGCCCCTCGGACGCCCCTGAGGGCCCCTCGGGCGCGCCAGAGGGCCTTTCCGACGCCCCGGAAGCGCCGCTGGGCTCAGGGCCGCGGTCGCCCGGCGAGAAGGGCCGGGTGGTGCTCATCAGCGCTTCACCTCACCGATTCACCGATACCAGTACCAGTTCAACATTCACACGATTCACAAGTCAGTACGCAGAGTCAGTACGCCTGTACACGGCCCTTGCCCTGATACGTCGGTCACAGTCCCCACCCCCCGGTGGCCGACATCACAGCCGACAGGTTCAGGGTGTCTCCTGCCCGACCGCGCCGAGGGAACACCCCCGTATTCGGCACAAATGATGTGACGTCTGATGCGGCGTCGGACCCGTGAGGTCAGCCCGGCCCGTCGGCCTCGTCGACCAGGGCGTCGTCGAGCGAGTCGTGGACCGTGAAGACCGCCGAGGCCCCCGTGATCTCGAACACGCGCGCAACGGCGGGCAGCATGCCCGCGAGATGCACTCCGCCGCCGGCGGCCTCCGCCTTCAGGCGCGCGCCGAGCAGTACGTTCAGCCCCGTGGAGTCACAGAACTCGAGCCGTGAGCAGTCGACCACCAGCCGGCTGAAGCCCTTGGCGAGGCAGTCCTCGAGTGGCTCACGCAACAAATCGGCAGTGTGGTGATCCAACTCACCTGCCGGGGTCACCACGGCACTGGAGCCCTCTTCCCGCACCTCGACCAGAAGTCGGCCAGACTGTGCGCTGCCGACGGTCCCGCGGTCCATGCCGTCTCTCACTCCCGACGTCGTGGCTGCTGACTCACGCTCTCGAACACTACGCCTTCCCTACGCCCCCCAACACCCGAACATCCACCCAGAAACGGACATTTCGGAACACAGCGCACTTGCGGTGGGCTCCCGAAAGCGGGTAGGGCTAGTAGAGACACGTAACCGACTCGGCCGGCTTTGGAGGCGCCGCACACCGCAGTGCACACACAGGCTCCGGCAGCCATATGCCGAGAACGATGGAGGACATCATGTCACCCCGGCTCGACGCATCGCATACCCAGAACGCGACGTCGGCACCCCGACCGGAACATCTGGATCCCATCGAGCAGAGCAACGACGTACACCCCGAACCGGACTTCGGTCAGGAGTTCGGGCAGGACGACGTACTCGCCGGGCTTCCGGACATCCCCCCTTATGACGAGGTGGGGCCGGTGGACGCGCGGGCCTTGTCGAAGACTCTCTTCGAACGGCTGGAGTCGCTGGAGGAAGGGACCCACGAGTACTCGTACGTCCGGAACACGCTCGTCGAACTCAACCTCGCCCTGGTCAAGTTCGCCGCCTCCCGCTTCCGCTCGCGCAGCGAGCCGATGGAGGACATCATCCAGGTCGGCACCATCGGCCTGATCAAGGCGATCGACCGCTTCGAGCTCAGCCGCGGCGTGGAGTTCCCCACCTTCGCGATGCCGACCATCATCGGCGAGATCAAGCGCTTCTTCCGCGACACCTCGTGGTCGGTGCGGGTACCGCGCCGGCTGCAGGAGCTCCGGCTCGACCTGGCCAAGGCCGGCGACGAGCTGGCCCAGAAGCTGGACCGCGCCCCGACGGTGGCGGAACTGGCCGAGCGCCTCGACCTGACCAACGAAGAGGTCGTCGAGGGCATGGCCGCGTCGAACGCGTACACCGCCTCGTCGCTGGACGCCCAGCCCGAGGAGGACGACGCCGAGGGCGCGCTGGCCGACCGGATCGGCTACGAGGACCACGGCATCGAAGGCATCGAGTACGTCGAGTCGTTGAAGCCGCTCATCGCCGAACTCCCGCCCCGGGACCGGAAGATCCTCTCCCTGAGGTTCGTCGCGGGTATGACGCAGTCGGAGATCGGCGACGAACTCGGCATCTCGCAGATGCATGTGTCGCGGCTGCTGTCGCGCACACTGATCCGGCTCCGAAAAGGGCTGACGGTCGAGGAATGACCGGTCGAGGAGCGGTGTCCGCTCCTTCGCACCGCCCAGCGCTGTGCCCGGTGCCCCGCCGAATTCGTCGGCAGGGCACCGGGCACAGCGCGTTCAGGAGTTACCCACAGAAACCCTTTCCCCAGAGCTTCCCTTCCTCCACTATGAGCCGTCATACCCGCCGGTAAGTCAGGACTCCGGACGGGTCGCACGGCTGCAAGGAGGCAGGCGGATGGCTCGGGCCGACGACGGCAGGGACTCTGGCCCACGGGTGCACGCGGGCGCGTCCGACGCACGGCTCACCGAACTGCTGCGCGCCGACACGGCCACCGCGTACACGGCGCTCCAGGAACTGCGCGCCCGCCATCACGCACCCGTCCTCGGCTACGCCCGCCTGTGCACCCCGAACGCGTCCATGGCACGGCAGCTGGCGGCCCAGGCGTTCGCGCTGGCGGCCCGTCAGACGGCGCGCGGCGTCGACCCGGGCCTGCCCTGGCGGCTCCGGCTCCTGCTGCTGACCGCCCGGACGGCCGGGACGTGGGCCATGGACGAGCGGGCCGCCGGACTCGACGCGGGCCTGCTGCTCGTCCTGAACACGACGGGCCCCTCCGGCCCGGTCCCGCCGATGCTCACGGCGTTCCAGACCCTGTCGTCCCGCACACAGGGCCTGATCTGGTACGGCGTGGCGGAGGAGGAGCCGGGGGAACGGACAGCCGGTCTGCTCGGCCTCACCCGCGAGGACGTGCGGTACGGCACCGCCCCTGCGCTACAGCAGCTCGCCCGCGCCTGTCTGCGCACCCGCCTCGCCGCCTCCGACGACCCCGACTGTCCCGACTTCGGCCGCCTCATCGAGGAGTCGGTACGTCCGGACAGCCCGCGCGCCAGCGCCGACCTGCACGCCCACATGGCGCACTGCCCGCACTGCACGACGGCGTACGAGGAGCTGTCGGCCCTGCGGGACGCGCCGCGCACGGCGCTGGCGGAGGGGCTGCTGCCGTGGGGTGGGACGGCCTATGCGGCGGGCAGCGCGGGAGAGTCGGAGACCGCCGGCCCGTCCGCGCGGGGGAGTTGGACGGAGCGGGCCCGGTCGTCGGACCGGCACCGGATCGTGCTGGTGTCGGCGGCGCTCGGAGTGGCCCTGCTGCCGCTGGTGGCGTTCCTGGCGGCACAGGGCGGATCGTCCGCGCAGGATCCGGTGGGCTCGGTCGGCACGCCGGTGAGCGTGCCACCGGCGGTGACGGTGACGGCCACGGTGTCGGCGACGCCGACCACGGCCTCCCCGTCGCCCTCACCGTCACCGTCGCGCAGCTCCAAGTCGCCGTCCCCCACGAAGAGTCCGACGCCGACGAGGACGACGCGCCCCAAGCCGTCGCCCTCCCCCACGCGCCCGCCGGGCAGCGCGTACGCCCAGGTCGTGAACGTCGCCTCCGGGCTGTGCCTGGACGTGGGCGGCGCCTTCTTCAATGGGACGGACGTGGTCACGGCCCCCTGCAGCTCGTCGAGCACCCAGCGCTGGCGGGTCGACTCCGCGCGCGGTGTGCTGCAGTCGGCCGCCGATCCCGACTTCTGCCTGGACAGCCGGGGTTCGACGGACCGGGGCGTCGGGATCTGGGAGTGCGCGTCGGTCCACGGGTCCAACGGGCAGAACCTGCAGTTCGTCGTGGACGGCGACGGGGTGATCCGGCCGGCCATCGCGGTGGAGACCGCGGTGACACCGTGGGGTGGGGCCGGGGACGGGCTGTCGTTGGAGTCGGTGAGCGGGGGTGCGGGGCAGCGGTGGAAGGCGGGGGCCGCCTGATCAGACTTCGCGTACGCCGCGCCGCCACACCTCGCTGACCAGCGGAACCCCCGGCCGGTACGCCAGGTGCACATGGCTCGGTGCGTCGAGGAGGAGCAGGTCCGCGCGGGCGCCCGGGGTGAGGCGGCCGATGTCGTCGCGGCGCAGGGCCGCGGCGCCGCCCGCCGTGGCGGACCAGAGCGCCTCGTCCGGGGTCATGCCCATGTCCCGTACCGCGAGCGCGATGCAGAACGGGACGGACGACGTGAACGACGAGCCCGGGTTGCAGTCGGTGGACAGGGCGACGGTGGCGCCCGCGTCGAGGAGGCGGCGGGCGTTCGGCCACTGGGCGCGGGTGGAGAACTCGGCGCCGGGGAGGAGGGTGGCGACCGTGTCGCCGTTCGCGAGGGCGTCGACGTCCGCGTCCGTGAGGTGCGTGCAGTGGTCGGCGCTGGCCGCGTCCAGTTCGACGGCCAGTTGCACGCCGGGGCCGTAGGTGAGCTGGTTGGCGTGGACGCGGGGGTGCAGGCCCTTGGCCTTGCCCGCGGTGAGGATCGTGCGGGCCTGGTCGCCGTCGAAGGCGCCCTTCTCGCAGAAGACGTCGATCCAACGGGCGTACGGGGCGCAGGCGTCGAGCATCTCGCCGGTGACGAGGGCGACGTACGACGCCGGGTCCTCGGCGTAGTCCGGGGAGACGATGTGGGCGCCGAGGTAGGTGACCTCGTCGGTGTGGGCGGCGGCGATGCGCAGGGCGCGGGCCTCGTCCTGGACCGTCAGGCCGTAGCCGGACTTGGTCTCGAAGGTGGTGGTGCCCTGGCGCAGGGCCTCGGCGAGGTAGCGGGTGAGGTTGCGCTCCAGCTCCTCGTCGCTCGCCGCCCGCGTGGCCGCGACGGTCGTACGGATGCCGCCGGCGGTGTAGCCGCGGCCGGACATGCGGGCGTTGAACTCCTGCGTGCGGTCGCCCGCGAAGACGAGGTGCGAGTGGGAGTCGACGAAGCCCGGGATGACCGCCCGGCCACCTGCGTCGACCCGATTGTCAGTGGCGGGTGCTTTGCTTTGATCACCGGTCCACACGACGCGGTCGCCTTCGATGACGACGGCCGCGTCCTGGATCAGTCCGAGGGGGGAATTGTCACCGAGGGAGGGGTCGTTGGTGACCAGGGCGGCGATGTTGGTGATGAGCGTGCTTGCGGTGCTCGCGGAGTGGGCGGGGCTGACGGTCGTCGCGTTGCTCATGGCGTCCTTGGTGGCCTGGTCGGCGGTGGGGTCGGGTTCGGGGGCGGAGGCCGGTGCGGGCCGCGCGGGTGGGCGGCCCGCGGTCGTCATCCGCGCAGGGCTTCGACGGCGTCCGCGAGGGCTCCCGGCACATCGGGGACGAGGGTGTGGACCCCGTCCCGTACGACGTGCCGACCTCCCACGACCGTATGCGACACGTCTGCTGCCGACGCGGCGAATACGGTCGTCTCGGCCCCGAGCCGCGGAAGCGGCCCTGCCGTCCTGACCGAGTCGAGCGCGATCGTCGCGAAGTCGGCGCGCGCGCCCGGCTCCAGGGAGCCCACGTCGTCCCAGCCGAGGGCCGCGTGGCCGTCGGCCGAGGCCGCCCGCAGGAGGGCCGCCGCCGTCCAGTGACCTCGCGTGCGGGTGCGCAGGCGCTCGTTGAGCTCCATCGCGCGCGCCTCTTCGAGCAGGTCGATCACGGCGTGGCTGTCGGAGCCGAGGGAGAGCGGGGAGCCCTCGTTCTGCAGGGCGACGGCCGGTCCGATGCCGTCGGCGAGGTCCCGCTCGGTCGTCGGGCACATGCAGGTGCCGGTGCCGCTGCCGCCGATCAGGGAGATGTCCTCGGCGGTGAGGTGGGTGTTGTGGACGCCGGTGGTGCGCGGCCCGAGGACGCCGTGCAGGGCGAGGAGCTGGGTCGGGGTGCAGCCGTGGACCTCCAGACACGCCTCGTTCTCCGCGGTCTGCTCGGACAGGTGCACATGGAGCGGGGCCCGCCGCTCCTCGGCCCACCGCGCCACCGTCTCCAACTGGTCGGCGGGCACGGCCCGTACGGAGTGGATGGCCGCTCCGATCCGCGCGTGATCCTGTTCCTTGAGAACTGAACAGCGTTCGGCCCAGGCCTCGGCGTCGCCGTCGGAGAAGCGGAGCTGGTGGGTGGTGGGCGGCTGTCCGAAGCCGGAGGAGAGGTAGACGGTGTCGAGGAGGGTGATGCGGATACCGGCTTCGGCGGCGGCCGCGACGAGGGCCTCGCCCATCGCGTTGGGGTCGGCGTACGGGGTGCCGCCGGGCGCGTGGTGGACGTAGTGGAACTCGCCGACCGCCGTGATCCCCGCCAGCGCCATCTCGGCGTACACCGCGCGGGCGAGGGCGTGATAGGTGTCCGGGGTGAGCCGGTCGGCCGTGTTGTACATGACCTCGCGCCAGGTCCAGAAGGTGCCGGAGCCGACCTGGACGGTGCCGCGCAGGGCGCGGTGGAAGGCGTGCGAGTGGGCGTTGGCCAGGCCGGGGAGAGTCAGCCCCCGGAGGATCTCGGCGCCGGGAGGCGGGGTGGGGACCTCGGTTTGGACGGCGGTGATGCGACCGTCCGCCCCCGCGGCGGAGCCGCTGGTGGACACGGTCACGGCCACACCCGGCTCGACGTGGGTGTCGAGCCAGGCGTGCTCCAGCCAGTAGGTCTTCGATGTCACCTGCAGGCCAGCCCTTCCAGTACGTCGGCGAGTGCGAGGACCCCGGCCACGCAGTCGTCCTCGGCGGCGAACTCGGCCGGGGAGTGCGAGACGCCCGTGGGGTTGCGTACGAACAGCATGGCGGTCGGGATGCTCCCGGACAGGATTCCGGCGTCGTGTCCGGCGCCGGTGCCCAGGACGGGGACGGTGAGGTCGGTGTCCTTGCCCAGGATGCGGCCCAGTTCGTCGCGCAGGGCGTGGTCGAACTCGACGACGGGCGTGAAGGACTCGCGGACGACGTCGAGGTCGATGCCGTGCGCTGCCGCGTACTCCCGCGCCGCCTTCTCGATGCCGCCGACGACGCGGTCGAGGGCGGCCTGGTCCTCGGCACGGGAGTCGAGCCAGCCGCGCACCAGGGAGGGGATGGCGTTGACGCCGTTCGGCTCGACGGCGATCTTGCCGAAGGTGGCGACGGCGCCGGCGAGTTCGGCCTCCCGGCGGGCTGCCAGCACGGTCTCGGCGTACGACAGCATCGGGTCCCGCCGGTCCACCAGCCGCGTGGTCCCCGCGTGGTTGGCCTCGCCCCGGAAGTCGAACCGCCACCGGCCGTGCGGCCAGATCGCGCTGGCGATGCCGACCCGGTCACCGGACAGGTCCAGCGCCCGGCCCTGCTCGACATGCAGCTCGACGAAGGCACCGATGCGGGCGAGCCGCTCGGGGTCGGCGCCGATGGCGTCGGGGTCGTACCCGGCGGCCTCCATCGCCCGGGGCAGGCTGACCCCGTCCCCGTCGGTCAGCTTGTGGGCGCCCTCGACGGTGAGCTGCCCGGCGGTGAGCCGCGACCCGACGCAGGCGAGCCCGAACCGGGCGCCCTCTTCGTCGCCGAAGTTGACGATGGCGAGCGGTTTGGCGAAGTCCACGCCCCTGCCGCGCAGTTCGTCGAGCGCGGCGAAGGACGACACGACGCCGAGGGGGCCGTCGAAGGCACCCCCGTCCGGCACGGAGTCCAGATGCGACCCGGTGACCACGGCGTCCCCGGCAGCGGGGTCCCCGAGCCAGGCCCACTGGTTCCCGTTCCGGTCGACCTCGTAGGCGAGCCCTCGTGCTTCGGCCTGCTCCTTGAACCAGGCCCGGCAGTCGACGTCCACGCCGGTCCAGGCGAAGCGGCGGTAGCCGTGGGAGGCGGGGTGGCGGCCGATGGGGAGGAGGTCGCGCCACATGTCGTGGAAGGAGGGACCACCCGCGACCGGCCGCGCTTCGTCAGTCGGTACAGGCTGTGGGCAGCCGTTCTGCGTCACGCGTCGTCACCTTCGCGCATAGGAACCCGGACACCCCGCTCGTCGGCGACCGACTCCGCGATGTCGTACCCGGCATCGACATGCCGGATGACGCCCATGCCGGGGTCGTTCGTCAGCACCCGGCGAATCTTCTCCCCGCCGAGCTTCGTACCGTCGGCCACCGTCACCTGCCCGGCGTGAATGGACCGCCCCATCCCCACGCCACCACCGTGGTGCAGGGACACCCAGGACGCACCCGACGCCACATTCACCATGGCGTTCAGCAGCGGCCAGTCGGCGATCGCGTCGGACCCGTCGAGCATGGCCTCGGTCTCGCGGTAGGGCGAGGCGACGGAACCGCAGTCGAGGTGGTCGCGGCCGATGGCCAGCGGTGCCGCGAGCTCCCCGCTCGCCACCATGTCGTTGAAGCGCTCGCCGGCCTTGTCCCGCTCCCCGTAGCCGAGCCAGCAGATACGCGCGGGCAGGCCCTGGAAGTGCACCCGCTCCCCGGCCATCTTGATCCAGCGGGCAAGGGACTCGTTCTCCGGGAACAGGTCCAGGATCGCCTTGTCGGTCTTGGCGATGTCGGCCGGGTCGCCCGAGAGCGCCGCCCACCGGAAGGGGCCCTTGCCCTCGCAGAACAGGGGGCGGATGTAGGCGGGCACGAAGCCCGGGAAGGCGAACGCCCGGTCATAACCGGCGAGTTGGGCCTCGCCACGGATCGAGTTGCCGTAGTCGAAGACCTCGGCACCGGCGTCCATGAAGCCGACCATGGCCTCGACGTGCCTGGCCATGGACTCACGGGCCCGGGTGGTGAAGCCGGCCGGGTCCTTGGCCGCGTAGGAGGCCATGTCGTCGAAGTCGACGCCCACCGGGAGGTAGGCCAGCGGGTCGTGCGCCGAGGTCTGGTCGGTGACGATGTCGATGGGGGCGCCCTCGGCGAGCATGCGGGGCAGCAGCTCGGCGGCGTTGCCCAGCAGGCCGATGGAGAGCGGGCGGCGGGCGTCGCGCGCCTCGACCGCGAGATGGAGGGCGTGCTCCAGGCTGTCGGCCTTCACATCCAGGTAGCGGTGCTCGATGCGCCGCTCGATGGCGCGGGGGTCGACGTCGATACAGATCGCGACGCCGTCGTTCATGGTCACGGCGAGCGGCTGGGCGCCGCCCATGCCGCCGAGGCCGGCGGTGAGGGTGATCGTGCCGGCGAGGGTGCCGTCGAACTTCTTCGCGGCGACGGCGGCGAACGTCTCGTAGGTGCCCTGGAGGATGCCCTGGGTGCCGATGTAGATCCAGGAGCCGGCCGTCATCTGGCCGTACATGGTCAGGCCCAGCTGTTCCAGGCGGCGGAACTCCTCCCAGTTGGCCCAGTCGCCGACGAGGTTGGAGTTGGCGATGAGGACCCGCGGGGCCCACTCGTGGGTCTGCATGACGCCGACGGGACGGCCGGACTGGACGAGCATGGTCTCGTCCTGCTTCAGCCCCTTGAGGGTGCGCACCATCGCGTCGAAGGAGCGCCAGTCGCGGGCCGCCTTGCCGGTGCCGCCGTAGACGACGAGCTTGTCGGGGTGCTCGGCGACCTCGGGGTCGAGGTTGTTCTGCAGCATCCGCAGGGCGGCTTCCTGCTGCCATCCCAGGGCACTCAGTTCCGTACCGCGCGGCGCTCGGACGGGGCGGGGTCCTGACATGGTCTGCCTCCCAGCGGACTGTGACTGCGAACAGTCGAGGTGGAACTGTTGAGGTGGATATTCACATCCTGGCCGTCTGAATAGAACTAGTCAATACATTCGTGCGCCAGCAAGGCCGCGTCCCGGGTGTTTGGCTGGATGCATGGGCTCGTACAACGACACCACGGGGGATGTTGTGGACAACGGATTCGAGGTCCCGGGAGACGACGCGGCCCGGGTCGTCCGGCGGGACGACGCGGTGCGGGCCGCCGTGGAGCAGGGCCTGCTGGGGCCCGCCGACCCCATCGTCGGGCTGCTCGACGTGACCGGCATCCGCCAGTCGGCGGCGGCGCTGCGGGCGGCGTTCGACGCGGTGACGGCGCCGGGCACGCCCGTGCTGCACGCCTTCGCGGTGAAGGCGACCCCGCTGGTGCCGGTGCTGGCGCTGCTGCGCGAGGAGGGCATCGGCGCGGAGGTGGCCAGCCCGGGTGAGCTGGCGCTGGCGCGGGCGGCGGGGCTGCGACCGGAGATGACGGTGCTGGACTCGCCCGCGAAGACCCCGGCCGAGCTGCGCGAGGCGCTGGCGCTGGGCATCGCCGTCAACGCGGACAACCCGCAGGAACTGGACCGCATCGACGGCCTGATACTCCCCCACAGCCCGAAAGGCGTGGGAGGTGCCCCCATCGCCACCAGCCGCTCCCCGCTCGGGATCCGGGTGAATCCGCAGGTCGGAGGGGGTTCCATCGAGGCGACGTCCACGGCGACGGCGACGTCGAAGTTCGGGGTGGCGCTGCGCGACGAGGGGGCGCGGGAGTGGGTCGTACGGGCGTATCAGGACCGGCCGTGGCTGACCCGGCTGCATGCGCACACCGGCTCGCAGGGCATTCCGCTGTCCCTCATGACGCAGGGGGTCGCGGAGACGTACGCGCTCGCCGAGGAGATCAACCGGCGGATCGGCCGGCGGCAGATCGACACGCTCGACATCGGCGGCGGGCTGCCGGTGAACTTCGCGTCGGACGCGACCGCGCCGACGTACGCGCAGTACGCGCGGCTGCTGAGCGAGGCGGTGCCCGGACTGTTCGACGGGCGGTACGGGCTGGTCACCGAGTTCGGGCGGTCGCTGCTGGCCAAGCACGGGACGATCGTGGCGCGGGTCGAGTACGCCAAGAGCGCGGGCGGCCGTCCGGTGGCGGTGACGCACGCGGGCGTGCAGGTCGCGACACGGACGGTGTACGTGCCGGGGAGCTGGCCGCTGCGGATCGCCGCGTACGACGGCAAGGGGCGCCCGAAGGAGGGTCCGGCCGTGGTGCAGGACGTGGCCGGGCCGGCCTGCTTCTCGGGCGACCTGCTGGCCGAGGCGTCCGCGCTGCCGCTGCTGGAGCAGGGGGACTACGCGGCGGCGCTGGACACGGGGGCGTACTACTTCGCTCATCACTACGCCTACAACTCCCTTGCCCGGCCCGGTGTTTACGGTTTCGTGCCGGACGACGCCGGGGGCGTCGCCTTCGCGACCGTGCGGGAAACGCAGTCGCTCGACGAGATCGTGGCCGAATCCGGAGGGGCGCACGCGACCTCACTCACCACCCTGCGCGCGCCGAAGCGCCGTTGACGCAGGCCACAGGGCAGCAGTACGCCATACACGATCAAGTGACGTGAAAACGGGGTCAGTTGACCCACCCTAGTCACTCCGCGCATGTTCCACTGGAAAATGCCCGAACGCTCACTCGCCGCACACACGTTGCGTAGTTTGGCCGTCACTCAGCCGAACCCCAGGCGGGAGGGGAGCGACGGTGCCCGGAATCGACGAGTGCTTGCTGGAGACGATGCGGTTGCCCGGTGCGCGGGGCGCAGCGCTGGTCGACTGGACCAGCGGGCTGGCCCTGGGCACCGTGGGCGATCCTCCGGGCGGTGACCATGAGGCGGCGGCGGCCGAGGCGGCGGAACTGGCGCGGCTCGCGGCCGAGCAGCACGCGTTCGGGCCAGGTGACGGCGCCGACGCCACGGATCCGCCCGTCGAGGACGTGATCCTCAGCAACCGGGACAGCTACCACGTGCTGCGGTTCGTGCCGACGACCTTCGACAGTAGCGTGGTGCTGTACCTGTGGCTGGCCCGTGCGGACGGCAACCTCGCGCTGGCCCGCATCCGGCTGGGCGAGATGGCCGAACGGCTGGTGCTGGCATGACCGTGGTCGGAACCACCCCGCCGCCCCGGCTGCCGGTCCGGGACCGGACGGCGGCCGGTGAGCGCAGCCCGGGCTGCGTCTCGCCGATGCTGACCCGGCTCGCGGAGGAGCGGGCCACCGGCGTCCTGGACCGCGAGCACGGCACGCTCTACCTCGCCGAGGGCCGGGTCGTGCATGCCGAGAGCCCGCTCGCGCCGAGCCTCGGCACCCTCCTCACGGCCCACGGCGCCCTCGACGCCGCTTCCTGGCAGGACGCCGAGGACAGCGCCGACGAAGGGCGGCTCCTGTGGCACGGCGTCACCCCGGGCGCGCTGGAGCTGGCCCAGGTGAGCGCGTTGTACGACGCGGCGTACTTCGCCCTCGCCCCCAGCAGCACGCCCGGCCGCTTCCGCTACGGCACCGCGCACTGGCTCGCCTCGGTGCATCCCGTGCCGGTCGCCGACCTGGAGCGCGAGACGCTGCGCCGCCGCGCCCTGCTGTGCCGTATCTGGCCCGACCCGGCGACGGACGTCGCGCCGCTGATCCGGGCCGATCCGGTCTCGGCACCCGCGGTGCCGTCCCGGCAGGCCGCCGTGCTGGAACAGGTGGACGGCGTGCGCAGGGCCACGGACATCGCGCGGGAGCTGGGCAGACCGGCGTTCCACACGCTGGTGCACATCAGACGGCTGGCCGCGGCGGGGCTCGTGTCCTCGCAGCCGCCCCCCGTCGACGACCACCCACCCGACGCCGCCGATCCCTATGTCGCGCTGCTGAAGAGGGTCAGGGATGCGCTGGAGGCCCTTTGACCGCAAACCCTTCGAGGACCGCGCGCCGGCCGGGGTGCCTCGCCCGCCGCAGCGGTCCCGTGCCGAGAGGAGAAACCTGATGGCGGCAGAGGCCCCGCTGCTCGACGAGTTCCGTCGGCTCAGAGCCCGCGTGCCCCAGTTGACCGGAGCACTCGCGGCCGGCGTGGACGGCCTCGTCCTCGCCCACGACACCCCCGGCGTCGAACCCGACGGCCTCGCCGCGCTCACCGCGGCCGCGCTCGGCGTCGCGACGCGGGTGACGGACGCGACCGGCCGGGGCGACTTCCGCGAACTGCTCGTACGCGGCACGGACGGCTATGTCGCGACGTACGCGGCGGGCCGCACCGCCGTACTGACGCTGCTCGCCTCCGACGGCGTCAACGTCGGCCGGCTGCATCTGGAGGGCCGCCGCGCCGGTGCCCGCATCGGCGAGCTCGTCGACGCGAACGCCGCGCCGCCCAGGAGGAGCCCTGCCAAGAGCTCCGCCAAGGAGCCCGCCAAACCCATGCCCACCCGCACGAGAACCGCGCGTTCCGCACGCAGCAACACCGCCAACGCGCGTACCACTACCGAGAGTTGAGAGGAACACACGTCATGGCCAACACCGAGACCACCCTGAAGGAATGCCTCGCCTCGATCGAAGGGGCGACCGGAGCCGCGCTCGTCGACTACACCAGCGGGATGGCGCTCGGCACGCTGGGCGGCAGCAAGAGCTTCGACCTCAATGTCGCCGCCGCCGGCAACACCGACGTCGTCCGCGCCAAGATGCGCACGATGGAGCATCTCGGCCTCAAGGGCGGCATCGAGGACATCCTGATCACCCTCACCGACCAGTACCACCTGATCCGGCTGATCGCCGGGCGCGGGGGCAACGGCCTCTTCCTGTACCTGGTCCTCGACTCCAAGCGCGCCAACCTGGCCATGGCCAGGCACCAGTTGAAGAAGATCGAGGAGGACCTGGAGGTCTGACCTAGACCAATTCCGCGGTGCGGCGGCGGGCCCCACCGGGGGCCGCGTCGCCCGCCGCGATGCCCGTACTGCGGTAGGCCTTCACGGCCTTGCCCGCCGGGCGCCCGCCGCGGCCGTCGAGCCAGTCGACCCGCACCCACAGCAGGGCGTCCTCGGCCCGCTCCCGCCGACCGAGCCACGCCGCCTTGAGCCGGAGCCCCGCCCCGCACCCCGCCAGCAGCATCCCGCCGGCCGCCGGCACCGCGAACGCGCTGCCCAGCGCGGCGAGGAACACCAGGAGCAGCCACCAGCGGTGGCCCCGGCGCCAGTTGCGCACGGCCACCGCCCGGTCCTGGAGCACGTCATGTTTGCCGGCGCGGGCGGCCGAGCGGATCAGGGCGGCATAACGCTTGCGGCGGGCGTACGCGACCACGGCCGCCGCCACGATGAACAGCGCGGCGCCGGCCAGGACGCCGATCCGGCGTCCTGTCAGCCCCGGCACCAGCACCCCGATGCCCGCAGCGAACACCCCGAGCCACCACAACGGCCCCGCCCCGGCCCGTACGACGACGGCCACCCGAGCCAGCCCCTGTCCTCCTGCGCGCACCACGTCCGGCCTCCCGTCCACGTCTGTCCAGATGCTGTGAAGCGCACGCTAGCCACTCAACGTGAGACAAGCCTTAAGAAGCCGCCCGGACCTGCCGCCCGGAAGTTCTGACCGGCTGGGCCGCCCGGCCCTCGGGAAGTCACTCGACGAACAGCCCCCGCGCCACCGCTCGCGCGTCGAACTCCTCCAGCCGCGCCTGCGCGTCCGGCAGGTCGTCGCACATCGCCTCCAGCAGCACGCGGCCCAGCAGCATCGGCGCGCAGGCCGTGTCGAAGGCGAGGCCGGTGCCGACGGCGGCGGGCAGCAGCAGGTCGGAGACCTTGGCGACCGGCGCGAAGGCGGAGTCGGCCACCGTCACCACGGCCAGCCCGGACTCCTTGGCGTAGGCCAGCGTGTCCACGACCTCGCGCGGATGCCGGGGCAGCGCGAAGCAGAGCAGGGCCGTGGCGCCCGCCCGGACGGCGGCGTCGATCCGGTCGTGGATCATCGTGCCGCCCTCGTGCAGCGGCCGTACGTCCGGGTGGACCTTGGCGGCGAAGTACGAGAAGCCGTACGCCTGGGAGGCGGCGGCGCGCAGGCCGAGCACCGGCAGCGGGCGCGAGGCCGCGAGCAGGCGCCCCGCCTTCTGCACCGGGCGCGGGTCGGCGAGCACCTCGGCCAGATGCCTGAGGTTCTCGATCTCGGCCTCGACGGCCTGCTGGTACTCGTTGTACGAACCGGCGTCGGGCGCCGGCTCGGCGGGCGCGACCTCGCGCAGGTGCTTGCGCAGCGCCGGGTAGCCGTCGAAGCCGAGGGCGACGGCGAAGCGGGTCACGGACGGCTGGCTGACCCCGGCCAGTTCGGCCAGCTCCACGCTGGACAGGAACGGCACGTCGGCGGCCCGCCGCACCATGCTGTGCGCGATGCGCCGCTGGGTCGGGGTGAGCCGGTGCCCCTCGAAGAGCGCCTGAAGTCGCGCGGCGGGGCTGTCCGTCCCGTTCGTGTTCCTGTCCGCGCTCATTCCGCGCTTCCCCTCCAGATCTCCGTGAACCGGTCCAGCAGTGCGGCCGCCACCGTCACGTCATCGGTGAGCGGACGGTCGGCCAGGTCGTCGTCGAGCACCGACTCGGCCAGCTCCATCGCCCGCCCCGCCGGTAGCTCAGGGTCGGGCCTGAGGTCGCGCTGGCGCAACGCCCGCACGGCGGCGACGAGTTCGCAGCCGACGACGAGACGGTACGCGCCGCACGCGCGCAGTGTCTGCCGCGCGGCGAGCGAGGCGAAGCTGGCCTGCTCCTCCACGCCCCGGGAGAGTACAGCGTGGCCGAGCGAGGCGGGGGCGGAGAAGGCCCGTAGATCACCGAGGGCGGCCGCGGCGGCGTACTCCAGGATCATCACGCCGGACGAGGCGGGCTCGTGGTCGGCGAGGAAGGGCTTCAGGCGGGTGTAGGCGGGCTCGTTCAGGGTGGAGAGGCGGGACGTCGACAGGCGGGCCACCTGGGTCAGGGCCAGCCTGAAGTGGTCCAGGGCGAGGGCGAGTTGGGCCTGGTAGAAGCCGCCGTGGTGGTAGGCGGCCATGTCCTCGGGGGAGATGAGGGGGTTCTCGGCGGCCGCGTTGATCTCGACGGCGAGCACCTCCTCCAGGGCGTCGGCGGCGTCGTGCGCGGGGCCGTGGATCTGGGGCAGGCAGCGGAAGCCGTACGGGTCCTGGATCCGGCCGAGCGGCGGGGTCGGCCGGTCCTCGGCACCGATCAACTCCCGCATCCGGCGGGCGACCTCGGCGCTGCCCCGGTGCGGGCGGGCGGCGTGCACGGGGGCGGCGTACGCCTCGTGGGAGCCGTCCACGGCGAACAGCGACAGGGCGGCGACGACCTGGGTGGCGGCGACCAGGCCGCGCAGTTCGTGCAGGGCGAGGGCGGCCTGGCCGAGGGTGAGGGCGTTGCTGCTGATGAACGCGAGGGCGTCGTTGTTGTCGAGCGGCTGCGGTTCGGGGGCGCCGGAGCCGCGCCACGGGTGCTCGCCGGCCAGCGCGAGGCCGGCCTGCGCGAGGGCCGCGAGGTCGCCGGTGCCGACCGAGCCGAACTCGTTCACCACCGGGTGGGTCCCGTTCTCCAGCGCCTCGCACATCGCGGTGATGACGGTGGGGCGCAGGCCCGCGCCGCCCGCCAGCAGCTGGTTGGCGCGCACGGCGAGCATGGCCCGCACCTGCCGGGCGGGCAGCTCCTCGCCGATGGCGCCGGCGTGGCTGCGCAGCAGGCGCAGGCCGTGTTCGGCGGCGGCCTCGGTGGGCACGTCCTCGTTCCGGTTGGCGCCCACGCCGGTGGAGCGGCCGTAGACGCGGCCGGTCGCGGCGATGAGGCGGGCCGCGTCCCAGGACTCCTCCGCGCGCTTCATCGCGTCGGTCGCGGGCACCGGCCGCGCGGTCCCGTCGGCGAGACGTGCGACGTCCTCGACGCCGAGCCCGATCCCGTCGAGGACGACCAGCCCGGTGTGCCCGGAAGCCATCACACCCGGTACGTCCACGATCCGAGACGACATCAAGCCCAAACACCCCTCAATCCGGACACCCGATCTTGCACTTCAGTCATCCGTTACTTCGGATTTACACCAACCCGTTGACAACCTATTCAGGCACCAACAACTCTGCATGACGTTATACAGCCGGGCAAGGGACATCTCATGATCCAGTTCGACGCGGTCCACAAGCGCTTCCCCAACGGCACGACAGCAGTCCATGATCTCTCCCTGGAGGTGCCGGAGGGCGGCGTGACCGTCCTGGTCGGCTCCTCCGGTTGCGGCAAGACCACCACCCTGCGGATGATCAACCGGATGGTGGAGCCGACCTCCGGCACCATCCGCGTCGGCGGCAAGGACGTCACCCGCCAGGACGCCGCCGACCTGCGCCGCTCCATCGGGTACGTCATCCAGCAGTCGGGCTTGTTCCCGCACCGCACGGTGCTCGACAACATCGCCACCGTGCCGCTGCTGCTCGGCTGGAGCCGCCGCAGGGCCCGCGCCCGCGCGGCGGAGCTGCTGGAGACCGTCGGTCTCGCGGCCGACGCCGGCAAGCGTTACCCGCACCAGCTCTCCGGCGGCCAGCAGCAGCGCGTCGGCGTCGCCCGCGCGCTCGCCGCCGACCCGCCCGTGCTGCTGATGGACGAGCCGTTCGGCGCGGTCGACCCCGTCGTGCGCACCCAGCTCCAGGACGAACTCCTGCGCCTGCAGAAGGAGTTGAACAAGACCATCGTCTTCGTCACCCACGACGTCGACGAGGCCGTACGGCTCGGCGACCAGATCGCGATCTTCCGCACCGGCGGCCACCTCGTCCAGTGCGCCTCCCCCACCGAACTCCTCGCCCGCCCGGCCGACGACTTCGTGGCCGACTTCCTCGGCGCCGAGCGCGGCCTGAAGCTGCTGTCGCTACGGACCCTGGCGGACGTCCCCAAGGGCCCGGCGCCGGAGGGCGGCGACTGGAGCCTCGTGCTCGACGCGGCGGACAAACCGCTGCACTGGGCGTCGAAGGACACCGAGATCCCCGTACGACCGCTGAAGGACGACGACTCGCTCCTCTCGGCGCTCAACGAGTCCATCGCCTCCCCCACCGGCCTGATCGCCCGCGTCGACGCGGACGGCGTCCTCACCGGCGTCTCCTCCCGCGACGACATCCACCGGCACGCGGGCCAGGCGCACACCGAGGCGCGGGTGGCGGCATGACGATCGACTGGTCGTGGATCGGCGACCACACCGACGACCTCACCACCCTGACGATCTCCCACCTCCAGGCCGCGCTCACCGCCGTCTTCCTGGGTGTCCTGATCTCCCTCCCCCTCGCGGTGATCGCCCACCGGGTCCGCCCGCTGCGCGGTTTCCTGCTCGGCGTCTCGAACGTCCTGTTCACGATCCCGTCGATCGCGGTCTTCGTACTCCTGCTCCCGGTCTCCGGCCTCACCCGCACCACCACGGTCATCGGCCTGACGATCTACACCCTGGTCGTCCTGCTCCGGAACACGGTCGAGGGCCTGGACTCGGTCCCCGTGAAGGCGAAGGAGGCCGCGAAGGCGATGGGCACCCGCCCCCTGCGCACGCTGCTCACCGTCGAGTTCCCGCTCGCGCTCCCCGTGATCATGGCCGGCGTCCGGATCGCGACCGTCATGTCCATCTCCCTGGTCTCGGTCGCGACCTACATCGGCGACGGCGGCCTCGGCCAGCTCTTCACCGACGGCTTCCAGCGCAACTTCCCGACCCCGGTGATCGTCGGAGTGGTCCTCACCCTCCTGCTCGCCGTGGTCGCGGACGCGGCCCTGGTCGCCCTGCAGTACGTCCTGACCCCGTGGCGGAGGCGGCGAGCCTGACATGTACGAACTCTTCAAGAACCTCGGCGCGTGGCTGGTCGGCGGCGAGCAGTGGGCCGGCCCGGACGGCATCGCGCACCGCCTGGCCGAGCACCTCCAGTACTCCCTCCTCGCCACCCTCATCGCGACCGCGATCGGCCTCCCCCTGGGCCTGCTGATCGGCCACACCGGCAAGGGCGCCTTCCTCGCGATCAACCTCGCGTCCTTCGGCCGCGCCCTGCCGACCGTCGGCCTCGTCGTACTGGTCTTCCTGGCCGGCGGGCTGTCCATGCTCCCGGTCTACGTCGCCCTGGTCGCCCTCGCGGTCCCGGCGATCGTCACCAACACCTACGCGGGGATGACGGCCGTCGACCCGGACGTGAAGGACGCGGCGCGCGGGCAAGGGATGCGTGGCCACCAGGTCCTCCTCCAGGTGGAACTCCCGCTCGCGCTCCCCCTGATCATGACGGGCCTGCGCCTGGCACTGATCCAGGTCGTGGCCACGGCGACCATCGCCGCGTACGTCTCCTTCGGCGGCCTGGGCCGCTACGTCTTCGACGGCCTCGCCCAGCGCGACCTCGTACAGGTGCTCGGCGGCGCGGTGCTGGTCGCCGTGGTCGCCGTGGCCCTCGACCTGGCCCTGTCCGCCCTCCAGCGCTTCCTCTTCCGCCACCGCACCGCTTAGGACCCCTCGATGAACCGACGCACTCTCCTCGGCGGCCTCTTCGCAGCGGCCTCCGTCCCCGCCCTCGCCGCCTGCTCCGGCGGCATCACCTCCCTGGAAGGCCAGGGCAGCGCAGGCTCCGGCGGCGGCTCCAGCAAGGACGGCATCACCATCGGCACCGCCAACTTCACCGAGAACCAGGTGCTCGGGTACCTGTACGCGGCCGTGCTGCAGGAGGCCGGCGTGAAGGTGACGGTCCGCCCCAACCTCGGCACCCGCGAGATCCTCATCCCCGCCCTCAAGGGCGGCGACATCGACCTGCTCCCCGAGTACCAGGGCGCCCTGCTGCACTACGTCGCCCCCAAGGCGACGGCGACCGAGGAGGGCGAGATGCAGAACGCGTTGACGATCGCCCTCCCCAGCGGCCTCCAGGTGCTGCCGTACGGCATGGCCGAGGACTCGGACGCCTTCGTCGTCACCCGTGAGACGGCCCGGAAGTACGGCCTGACGTCCCTCGCCGACCTGAGGAAGCAGAACGGCAAGCTGGTCATCGGAGCGGCGCCCGAGGTGAAGAAGCGGGAGGTCGGGGTCGTGGGCCTGAAGGAGGTCTACGGGGTCGAGTTCAAGGAGTTCAAGTCCCTCGACTCCTCCGGGCCGCTGGTCAAGGGCGCCCTGAAGAAGGGCGACGTGGACGTGGCGAACCTCTTCACCACCGACACCGACATCCAGGCCAACGACTGGGTGGTGCTGACCGACCCCAAGAACCTCATCCCCGGCCAGCACGTCGTCCCCCTCATCGCCGACCGCAAGGCCGACTCCACCGTCCGCAAGGCCCTCGCCGAACTCGGCAACACCCTGACCACCGCCCAGCTCACCGAGCTGAACCGGCAGGTGGACAAGGACAAGAAGGACCCGCAGGACGTGGCTGACGCGTACGCGAAGGAGCACGGGCTGGTGAAGTGACGGCACGCCCCCTGCCGAACAGGGGGGCTAACCCCAGTGCGAGCGCCCGCCCCGCTCCCTACCGTGGATCGCATGACCGGAATGGACGCGCGGGACACCGAGCTCAAGAAGGAACTGAACGCCACCCTGCAGGCCCGCAGGGAGCTGGGCGACGAGTACGAGTCCGCGCTGGTCGACTCGTTCATGGAGAAGGTCGACCAGCGCATCGACGGGGCGGTCGAGCGCCGGATGCGGCGGCAGCTGGCCGAGCAGCAGATGGTGGCGGCCCGGGGCGGCCGTTCGCCGAAACCGACGGACTCCTTCGGGGAGCGCTTCGGCTTCGGCATCGTCACGCTGGTCGTGGCGATTCCGCTGTCCGCCATCGGCGGTGGCATCGCCAACCTCTCCGGTCTGCTGGTCACCTGGATCGGCATCGTCGGCGTGAACGTCGTGCAGGCGGCGCGTACCAACCCCGGGCTGTTCCGGGGCTGGCGCCGCAAGTCGGGCAAGAGCGAGGACCGCTGGGAGGACTGAGCCTCCCCGGGCTCAGACCTGCCGGGTCGGCAGCACCATCAGCTGCCGCAGGTTCATGTGCCGGGGGCGGCTGGTGACGTAAGCGACGACATCGGCGAGCTCCGCGGGCGCCAGTGCGCCGAACGCCTCGACCAGCCCGGCGAGCTGCTCCCGCATTCCGTCGTCCTCGACATGTGTGGCGATCTCGGTCTCCGTCACCCCGGGCTCGATGTTGGTGACCCGCACGTCCCGCGGACCGAACTCGCCACGCAGCAGCGCCGAGAGCTGGGTGACCGCGGCCTTCGTCGCCCCGTACACGGCGATGCCCTGGAAGCCGGTCAGATGCGCGGCGATGGACGAGATGTTCACCAGGTCCGCGCTGCGGCCCTGCGCGGCGGCGGCCGTCAGGTCCTTGGCGAAGGCACTGGTGACGCGCACGACCCCGGTGACATTGGTGTCGATCATCCGCTGCGACTCCTCGGCCGGCGCGTCCTCGATCGCGTTCATCAGCGCGATGCCGGCGTTGTTGACCACCAGGTCGACGGTCCCGTACGCCGCATGGATCCGTTCCACGGCGGTCGCGACGGACGCGTCGTCGGTGACATCGGCGACCACGGCCAGTGCCTGCCCGCCGTCGGCCCGGATCTTCTCGGCGACGGCGTCGAGCCGCTCCGCCCGCCGCGCCAGCAGCGCGACCTTCGCCCCCTCCGCGGCCAGCCGGACGGCGATGGCCTCGCCGATGCCACTGGCGGCCCCGGTGACGACGGCCGTACGTCCGGCCAGGTTCTCGTACGACATTGAGGTGCTCCTCGGGGAAGTCCGCCGGGGCGTCTCCCCGGCCTCGGCTCCGACTCTCCGCCGCCCTGGCCGCCGTACCCAGGGATGAGCTTTTCCTGGGTCTGCCAGTACCAGGTTCGGATCCGGCCCCTCCCCTACGATCGAGCCCATGGACGGGGAACTCGGAGACTTCCTGCGCTCACGCCGCGCCCGCATCCAGCCCGAAGAGGTCGGGCTGCCCTCGTACGGCCGCCGCCGGGTGCCCGGGCTGCGCCGCGAGGAGGTGGCGCAGCTGGCCGGGGTGAGCGTCGACTACTACATCCGACTCGAACAGGGCCGGGGCCCGAGCGTCTCGGACGCCGTCCTGGACTCCATCGCGCGGGTGCTGCGCATGGACGAGACCGAGCACGCCTATCTGATCACGGTGGCCCGCCCGCCGAAGAAGGCCGAGCGCCGCCGGATCGCACCGCTCCGCGTCCGTCCCGGCGTCCAGCTGCTGCTCGACAGCATGGAGCGCTCCCCGGCGTTCGTCCTCGGACCTGGCATGGGCGCCCTCGCCTGGAACGCCCTAGGCGACGCCGTGCACGGCTTCAGCCGCATGCCCCCCGGCCGGCGCAACCCCGTCCGCCAGCTCTTCCTCGACCCCGAGGGCCGCGATCTCTACGTCGACCGGGCCACGGCGGCCACCCAGTGCGTCGCCAACCTGCGCCTGAGCGCGGGCGCCCACCCCGACGACCCCGGCCTGCGCGACCTGGTCGGCGAACTCTCCCTCAAGAGCGAGGAATTCCGCCGCCTGTGGGCAGACCACCAGGTCAAGGCATGCCTGTACGGCGTGAAACACCTCCGGCACCCGGTCGCGGGCCTGCTGACCCTGTCGTACGAGTCCCTGGCACTCCCGGAGACACCGGGACAGACCGTCGTGATCTACACGGCGGAACCGGGGTCGGAGACGGCGGAGAGGCTGGCGCTGCTGGGGAGTTGGGCAACCGCCCACTGAGCCGGAGGACCGGAAAGCTATGCGCGGGGACCGCCGCACCCCCGTTGCCGGGGGGCGGGACGACGGCGGTCCCCGCGAGGGACGCGGGCCGGGTCAGGGCCGGGCTTGCGCGTCCTAGGCGTCTGTGGAGGTCCGGGAGCCGCTCCGGAGGTCCGTGACGCCGTTTTTGTGCCGGCTGGGCGGGGAGCCGCTCCCGCCCTGCCGACACCCACTAATGTGCCGGACCCGTGTTAAGCGGGTGCTGCGTGGACGTGACGCGTGCGTACCAGTTCCGCGACGGTCCGAGCGGCGCCGGTCACCGCAAGTTCGCCGCGGTCACGGCCCGTTCACCGCAAGTTCGCCGCTACTTCCCGCCCTTGGCGAGGAAGGCCAGCAGGTCCTGCCGGCTGACCACACCGGTCGGCTTGCCCTCGACGAGCACGATCGCCGCGTCCGCCGCGCCCAGCACCGACATCAGGTCCGCGACCGGCTCACCGGAGCCGACCTGCGGCAGCGGCGCCGACATGTGCTTCTCCAGCGGGTCCTCGAGCGAGGCCCGCTTGGTGAACAGCGCGTCGAGCAGTTCCCGTTCGACGACGGAGCCGACGACCTCCGCCGCCATGACATCGGGGTGGCCGGCGCCGGGCTTCACGATCGGCATCTGCGAGACGCCGTACTCGCGCAGCACCTCGATGGCCTGACCGACCGTCTCGTCCGGGTGCATGTGGACGAGGGACGGGATGGCGCCGTGCTCCTTGTCGCTGAGGACGTCACCGACGCGCGCGCTCGGGCCCTCGTCCTCCAGGAAGCCGTAGTCGGCCATCCACTCGTCGTTGAAGATCTTGCTGAGGTAGCCACGGCCGCTGTCGGGCAGCAGCACGACCACGACGTCGTCCGGGCCCAGCCGCTCGGCGACCCGCAACGCCGCCACGACGGCCATGCCGCACGAACCACCGACGAGCAGCCCTTCCTCACGGGCCAGTCGCCGGGTCATCTGGAAGGAGTCCTTGTCGGACACGGCGACGATCTCGTCGGCGACGGTGCGGTCGTAGGCGGTCGGCCAGAAGTCCTCACCGACACCCTCGACGAGGTACGGCCGGCCGGATCCGCCGGAGTACACGGAGCCCTCGGGGTCGGCGCCGACGACCTGCACCTTGCCGTCGCTGACGTCCTTCAGATAGCGCCCGGTGCCGGAGATGGTGCCACCCGTACCGACCCCCGCCACGAAGTGCGTGATCTTCCCCGCCGTCTGCTCCCAGAGCTCGGGGCCGGTGGAGTGGTAGTGGGAGAGGGGGTTGTTGGGGTTGGAGTACTGGTCCGGCTTCCAGGCTCCGGGCGTCTCGCGCACGAGCCGGTCCGAGACGTTGTAGTACGAGTCCGGGTGCTCGGGATCGACGGCGGTCGGGCAGACGACCACCTCGGCGCCGTAGGCACGCAGCACGTTGATCTTGTCGGTGCTGACCTTGTCAGGGCAGACGAAGATGCACTTGTACCCCTTCTGCTGGGCCACGATCGCGAGCCCGACACCGGTGTTCCCGCTGGTCGGCTCGACGATGGTGCCCCCGGGCTTCAGCGCCCCGCTCTCCTCGGCCGCCTCGATCATGCGCAGCGCGATGCGGTCCTTCACCGAGCCGCCCGGGTTGAAGTACTCGACCTTGGCCAGGACGGTGGCCTGGATGCCCTTGGTCACGTTGTTGAGCCTCACCAGCGGGGTGTTGCCGACGAGACTGATCATCGAGTCGTGGAAATGCACCGTTGTCTCCGGATGCTGCAAAAGGGGTGGTCGTAGTGGTTACGCCAGCCTAAGGCCCTGTGGCCTGCACGGGCCCGTGAAGGTCGTTCACCCGCCGTTGGGATTGGGCCACGGTCCGTGCGGGGCAATCAGTGGATGTACGGCTATGAGGAGGTGGCGGCGACGCATGACGAGCATGTCGAGGGCGCGGGTGGCCCGGCGGATCGCGGCCGGCGCCGCGTACGGCGGAGGCGGGATCGGCCTCGTCGGCGCGGCGGCCGTCGGTCTGCTCCTCGCCGAGGTGCGGCTGGCCAGGCGCCACGTGGGCAACGGCACCAACAACCACGTACCGAACGCCGAAGGCGGGTACGGCCACTCATACGACACCGCGGGCGAACCGCCGCTGCGCCTGACGATTCTGGGTGACTCGACGGCCGCGGGCCAGGGTGTGCACCGGGCGGGGCAGACGCCGGGGGCGTTGCTGGCGTCGGGGCTTGCGGCGGTGGCGGAACGGCCGGTGGTGCTGCGCAACGTGGCCCTGCCGGGTGCCCGTTCGGACGACCTGGACCGCCAGGTGGCCCTGGTGCTCGCCGACCCCGCCCTGGCGCCCGACGTCTGCGTGATCATGGTCGGCGCGAACGACGTCACGAACCGCATGCCGCCGACGCGCTCGGTGCGTCACCTGTCTTCGGCGGTACGGCGTCTGCGCACGGCCGGCGCGGAGGTGGTGGTCGGCACGTGCCCCGATCTCGGCACGATCGAGCCGGTGCAGCAGCCCCTGCGCTGGCTGGCCAGAAGGGCCTCACGCCAGTTGGCGGCCGCCCAGACGATCGGCGTCGTCGAACAGGGCGGCCGTACGGTGTCGCTGGGCGACCTGCTGGGGCCCGAGTTCGCGGCGAACCCGCGTGAGCTCTTCGGTCCCGACAACTACCACCCCTCGGCGGAGGGGTACGCCACGGCGGCGATGGCGGTGCTGCCGACGGTCTGCGCGGCCCTCGGGCTCTGGCCGGCCGAGGAGGAGCGTCCCGACGTCAGCCGCCGTGAGGGCTTCCTGCCGGTCGCCCGCGCTGCGGCCGAGGCCGCGTCGGAGGCGGGCACGGAGGTCACGGCCGCGATGCCGACCGGCCCGAAGGGGCCGTGGGCCCTGCTGAAGCGCCGCCGCCGTCGGCGCGTCCCCGAGCCGGACCGCGCACCGGCGACGCCGTCGCCCTGAACGCCGGGGAGGATCTCGCCCCCGCCGCCCCTACCCGTCCCATCCTTCTGGGGCTCCGCCCCAGACCCCGCTCCTCAAACGCCGGAGGGGCTGGATTTTGCCGGCGGCGCTGGACTTCGCCGGGCCCGGCATTTCAGCCCGCCCGGCGTTTGAGGACGAGGCCTCACCGTCCCGAGCCCCCACCCACCCCTACGGGGCGTGCTTTAGGCGGGGGTCACCTGTCGGCGCCGGCCCCGGCAATTTCAGCCCGTCCGGCGTTTGAGAACGAGGCCCCGCCATCCCGAGCCCCCACCCACCCGCAGGGGGCGTGCTTTAGGCGGGGGTCACCTGTCGGCGCCGGCCCCGGCAATTTCAGCCCGTCCGGCGTTTGAGAACGAGGCCCCACCATCCCGAGCCCCCACCCACCCGCAGGGGGCGTGCTTTAGGCGGGGGTCACTTGTCGCCGCCGGGCCCGGCAATTTCAGCCCGTCCGGCGTTTGAGGACGAGGCCCCTTCAGGGCCGAAGCGGGGGTCTGGGGGCGGCAGCCCCCAGGGGCGGGACGGGTAGGGGCGGCGGGGGCGAGGAAAGCAAGCGCTTAGAAAATTGCGGCCAGGGTCACACCCTCACACCCGTGACCCGATACGTACGTACGGGTAACTTCCCTCACAGCCCTGCCCGACCCCCCGGTATGCCCACCCGTCGCCCGACCGCCACCCCTCAACGAGGCGCTACGCGCCGCACCTTTCAACTGGAGCCGTGATGCCCGAAGCCGTGATCGTCTCGACCGCCCGCTCCCCCATCGGCCGCGCCTTCAAGGGCTCCCTGAAAGACCTGCGCCCCGACGACCTCACCACCACGATCATCCAGGCGGCCCTCGCCAAGGTCCCCGAGCTGGACCCGCGCGACATCGACGACCTGATGCTCGGCTGCGGCCTCCCCGGCGGCGAGCAGGGCAACAACCTCGGCCGCATCGTCGCCGTACAGATGGGCATGGACCACCTCCCCGGCTGCACCATCACCCGGTACTGCAGCTCCTCCCTGCAGACCTCCCGCATGGCCCTGCACGCCATCAAGGCCGGCGAGGGCGACGTCTTCATCTCGGCCGGTGTCGAGACGGTCTCCCGCTTCACCAAGGGCAACTCCGACAGCCTCCCGGACACGCACAACCCCCTCTTCGCCGAGGCCGAGGCCCGCACCGCCGCCGTAGCGGAGCAGGAGGGCACGACCTGGCACGACCCGCGCGAGGACGGGCTCGTCCCGGACGCGTACATCGCCATGGGCCAGACCGCGGAGAACCTCGCCCGGATGAAGGGCCTCACCCGCCAGGAACTGGACGAGTTCGGCGTCCGCTCGCAGAACCTCGCCGAGGAAGCCATCAAGAACGGCTTCTGGGAGCGCGAGATCACCCCGGTGACCCTCCCCGACGGCACGGTCGTCTCCAAGGACGACGGCCCGCGCGCCGGCGTCACCATGGAGGCCGTCGGCGGCCTGAAGCCGGTCTTCCGCCCCGACGGTCTGGTCACCGCCGGCAACTGCTGCCCCCTGAACGACGGCGCCGCCGCGCTCGTCATCATGTCCGACACCAAGGCCCGCGAGCTCGGCCTCACCCCGCTCGCCCGCATCGTGTCCACCGGCGTCTCGGGCCTGTCCCCCGAGATCATGGGCCTGGGCCCGGTGGAGGCGTCCCAGCAGGCCCTGCGCCGCGCCGGCCTCACCATCGACGACATCGACCTGGTCGAGATCAACGAGGCGTTCGCCGCCCAGGTGATCCCCTCCTACCGCGACCTGGGCATCGACATCGACAAGCTGAACGTCAACGGCGGCGCCATCGCCGTCGGCCACCCCTTCGGCATGACCGGCGCCCGCATCACCACCACGCTCATCAACTCCCTCCAGCACCACGACAAGCAGTTCGGCCTGGAGACGATGTGCGTCGGCGGCGGCCAGGGCATGGCGATGGTCATCGAGCGCCTCAGCTGAAGCCCTCGACACCAACCCCTGAGTAGTCAACTCGCGACCCACCGTGAGCCTTCGGCCCAGAACCCGGGAAACTCCAAGGTTCTGGGCCGTTTTGTGATCCAATCTCCCCCAGGATGTGACCTATCTCCCTCGACGGAGGGATTTACGCAGCTCAGAGCCGTTGCACCACTAAACCCCAGGCCCAAAGTCCTGTCCGTTTCGTGACGTTACGCACTGACAGCTGGATAGTCCGCCCTTCAAGCTGATGTAGGAAGTCGGGGGTCGACTTTGAACCGGGAGTACGTCAGTGAGCGCCATGCCGATCGCCTTGCTGCTCACCACGGCCGCCACCGGCGCCGTGGGCGTCGCCGTCCTGCGCACGCTCATGGTGCTGCGCCGGCAGGTCGCGGCCCTGCACACCGAGCTGGCACAGAGCAACCAGAACAACGCTGACCGGACCCGCGGTCTCGTCCCGCCGGCCCGCCTCTCCGCCGACGCCGATGAGATACGCGCCGCGGTGGCGGAGGCCCTGGCCGAGGAACGTGAGCGGGAGCTCGCCGAGGCGCGCGCCTTCTGGGCCGCCCAGGAGGCCCGTGACGCCTCGGACGCGCCCACACTGCTGGGCCTGTCCGACAGCGAGCTGCTCCTGCCCCGCCAGGCCGATTTCGCGGGCCTGGAGCACCTGGAGCCGGTGACCGAGCCGACCGCCGACGCCGACGAGTTCGCCGGGGACTCCCCCGAACTGGCCGCGGCCCGCCGCCGTCACCCCTCCCACCCGGACTTCGTCCCGGTCTCCTCACCGACCGTGAACGACCACGAGCGCACGGTGGCCACCCTTGAGGACCTGGCCGCCTCCGCCACCGAACTGACCGACGTCCGCCCCGGGCCGCTGGGCACCCTCGACGTCTACGTCTTCGCCGACGGCACCACCCTCTGCATGACCCCGGGCCACCGCGAGACGGCGGAGCGCCTGGCGACAGCACTGCGGTCGGGCGAGACGCCGGTACTGCTGGGCGGCTCGGGAGTGTCGGGCGCGTACACCCTGACGTTCGGGTGCGGCGAGGAGAACGTCTACATCCTGGCGGACAGGGTCATAGCGTCCCTCTAGGGATCACGCCCAGGGATCACGCCCAAGGATCACACCCAGGGATCGATCCCGGCCCTCACACTCCCGCCCTCTTCTGCGCCTCCTCCACCAACCGAACAGCCTCAGCCACTTGGCCCTCGTCCACCAGCACGAGGGCCAAGTCATGTACGGCGACGGTGATTTGGTCGGCGGCAGCGAACATCCCGGCGTCCGGCATCTCCCGCGGCTCGACCCCGGGCGCCTCCAGAACCTGTGCCCGACGTGCCAACTCTCTGGCAAGCGCCAGCGCCTCCGCGGCCCCGTTTCTCTGCAACCGGCTCTGCGGCGCCGCCCTCAACCGGTCGGCGAAGTGATCAACGGCTCGGGTCAGACGCGTCGTATCAACCACGCCGTGAGCGTACGCGACTGTTGCCAACGGGCGAACGCTCAGGCACGGTGACCTGAAGGACCGGCTTACATCCCCTTTGCGTCCGGAGGCGCCGATGTCCCACGTCCTCTCCGAGGAGACCCACCGCAACATGCTCGCCCGCATCCCCCACTGCACCGGTCGTGAAGTCTCCGACTGGCTCCGCACCGTAGAAGAAGGCCCGGCCCTCGTCCGCTTCGAGGAGAAGGTCAGCTGGCTTCGGCACGAATACGACCTCGCGTACGGCCACGCGAAGGCGATCGTCCACGAGTACGACCTGAGGAGGGCGGCGCGCAAATTCCTCTAGGCGCGCACAGACGCGGAAGGGCCCCGGGACAGACGCCCGGGGCCCTTCTTTGTACGACCGCCATGTACGGCCGTCGCAGATCAGTCGCTGCTGTTGAGGATCGAGATGAGCCTCAGGAACTCCATGTAGATCCACACCAGCGTCATCGTGAGACCGAAGGCCGCCAGCCAGGCCTCCTCCTTCGGCGCGCCGTAGGCGATGCCGTCCTCGACCTGCTTGAAGTCCAGGGCGAGGAAGCAGGCGCCGAGCAGGATGCCGACGATGCCGAAGACGATGCCGAGCGGGCCGCTGCGGAAGCCGAGGCCGTCACCGCCGCCGAAGACGGCGAACAGCAGGTTGACCGCCATCAGCAGGATGAAGCCGAGCGCGGCCGCCATCACGAAGCCGACGAAGCGGCGGTTGACGCGGATCCAGCCGGCCTTGTACGCCACCAGCACGGAGGCGAAGACCGCCATCGTGCCGAGCACCGCCTGCATGGCCGCACCGCTGGCGATGTGCTCGTCGACGACGCTGGAGACGACGCCGAGGAAGACACCCTCGAGCGCGGCGTAGGACAGGATCAGCGCGGGCGAGGCCTTGCGCTTGAAGGACTGCACGAGCGCCAGCACCATGCCGACCAGACCGGCACCGATGGCGATGCCGTACGACCGGTTGATGTTCGCGGCGTCGACCGGCAGCAGGAACCAGGCGAGCGCGGCCGTGACGATCAGTGTGCCGAGCGTCGTGCCGGTGCGCAGGATGACGTCGTCGATCGTCATCCGGCCGGTGGCGGCCGGGGCCTGCGGCGGCGCGCCGTGCTGGATGTCCTGCTGGGCGTAAGGGTTCTGCGCGTACGGGTTGCCGGCCTGCGGCTGGGCGTACGGGTTGCCCTGCGTGCCGACAGCGGCGCCCCCGGCCTGCGGCGCGGTGTTGAAGCCCGCGTAGCCGTTGTCGCGGCTGAACCCCCGTCGCGAGAAGACCGGGTTGCTGCTCCTCATTTCACTCCTCCATGGCCACCGTGCGCGGCCTTGGCCTCAAGAGTAATAGGTAGGCAAAGGATTGACCCTAGTGCTTGGGGAGGATCTTTCCCTCGTCGTGGTGCGCAACACGCTACGCGGCCGGGTGATTCCCGGCCACGGAGGGGCTCATTCATGACGAACCTGGTACGTGGCCGGAATCGATCGGAGATCACTCCCCTGGCCCGCGTCCGGTCACCCGAACGGGAACCCGGTGTAGCCCTCGGCGAGGTCGGTCTCCGCCGCCCTCGACCCCGCGATGCGCTCCAGCCGCGCCAGCTGGAGCCGGTCCTCGAAGGGCGTGGAGTCGGGGGCGCGGTGCAGCAGCGTCGTCATGTCGTACGAGAACCGCTCGGCCTGCCAGACCCGGCGCAGACAGGTCTCGGAGTAGGTGTCGAGCAGCTCCGCCGAACCGGTGTCCTTCTCGTGCGTCAGCGCCCGCGCGAAGGTGACGACGTCACCTACGGCCAGATTCAGTCCCTTCGCACCCGTCGGCGGCACGATGTGCGCCGCGTCGCCCGCCAGGAACAGGCGGCCGTAGCGCATGGGTTCGTGGACGTAGGACCGCATGGGCGTGACCGACTTCTGGGTGATGGGGCCGCGCTCCAGCCGCCAGTCGTCGGCGGTCTCGAAGCGGCGCTCCAGCTCCGCCCAGATCTCGTCGTCGCCCCAGTCCTCGGCGTCCGTGCCCTCGGGCACCTGGAGGTAGAGGCGGGAGACGGACGGGGAGCGCATGGACAGGAGGGCGAAGCCGCGGTCGTGGCGGGCGTAGACCAGTTCGTCGTGGGAGGGGGCGACGTCGGCGAGGATGCCGAGCCAGCCGAAGGGGTACGTCCGCTCGAAGACCCGGGTCAGCTCCGCGGGGATCGCCTTGCGGGACACGCCCCAGAAGCCGTCGCAGCCGACGACGTAGTCGCATTCGAGAACGTCCTCGTTGCCCTGGTACCGGAAGCGGACGCGCGGGCTGCCGGTGTCCGCGCCCTCGACCGCCAGGGCCTCCGCCTCGAACAGCAGCGGGCCGCCCTCCTTGAGCTGGAGGGCGATGAGGTCCTTGCAGACCTCGGTCTGGGCGTAGACCGTCACCGACCGGCCGCCGGTGAGGGCGGGGAAGTCGACGCGGTGGCGTTTGCGGGCGTACCGCAGCTCTATGCCGTCGTGCCGCAGCCCCTCGCGGTCCATCCGCTCCCCGGCGCCGGCCGCGCGCAGCACGTCCACCGTGCCCTGCTCCAGGATTCCGGCGCGCTGGCGGTGCTCGACGTAGGCGCGGTCGCGGCTCTCCAGGACGACCGAGTCGATGCCGGCGTTGTGGAGCAGCCGGGCGAGGAGGAGGCCGGCGGGGCCCGCTCCGATGATGCCGACGGTGGTGCGCATCGCCGAACCTCTCTGTTCGCGTGGTGAAATTTCATTCACCAACTTCCGAACAGGAGTGTGCTCCCCTCGTCATGAGGTGTCAATGAATGCTGCAGTGATCGACGAACGTCGGAAGTGCCCAGAGCCGGACTTGAACCGGCACGCCCGCGAAGGGGCAGCGAGGTTTAAGCTCGCCGTGTCTGCATTCCACCATCTGGGCAGGCCATGGGCTCCGCATCGAGGTTCCGAGCCTATCGGGATACATCCCCCGAACAGCGGACGGGCGGACCGATGTTGTCTTATTTTATTGACGTCTGAGGGTGCATCAGCCCAAGGAACACGCCATCCGCACTTGCCAATAGCCTTACGTGCGGCGGTAGACGGCGCATACGGAATGACGGAATTTCACCGTCCAAACGAGGACGCTCCACCTGTTCCCGACGCGAACACCCGTCAGGGTCCCTCGTCATCCTCAGGTATGACACAGCCGTGCCCGGTCCATCCGCAGTCTGCCTTCGGAACCGGAACAGCGACTGACTACACGGCGCTCCTCGGCCAGGACGATGGATGACGTCCATCGAACACACCGTCGTCCTTCAGGAGCGTTCCTCTCGTGACCACCGCATCCATCGCCGGCCGGGCCACCGCCGTGGCCGCGCGTGCCACGGATCTGTCGAAGATCTACGGACAGGGCGAGACCCAGGTGGTCGCCCTCGACCGGGTCTCCGTCGACTTCCGGCAGGCCGAGTTCACCGCGATCATGGGCCCCTCCGGCTCCGGCAAGTCCACGCTGATGCACTGCGTCGCCGGTCTGGACACCTTCTCCTCCGGCTCGGTGCGCATCGGCGACACCGAGCTCGGCTCCCTCAAGGACAAGCAGCTGACCAAGCTGCGCCGGGACAAGATCGGCTTCATCTTCCAGGCGTTCAATCTGCTGCCGACGCTGACCGCGCTGGAGAACATCACCCTTCCGATGGACATCGCGGGCCGCAAGGCCGACAAGCAGTGGGTGGATTCGGTCATCCGCATGGTCGGCCTCGCCGACCGGCTGAGCCACCGCCCCACCCAGCTCTCCGGTGGCCAGCAGCAGCGCGTCGCCGTCGCCCGCGCGCTCGCCTCCAAGCCCGAGATCATCTTCGGTGACGAGCCGACCGGAAACCTCGACTCGCGCTCGGGCGCCGAGGTGCTCGGCTTTCTTCGCAACTCTGTACGGGAGTTGGGTCAGACGGTCGTGATGGTGACCCACGACCCGGTGGCCGCGGCGTACGCGGACCGCGTGGTGTTCCTCGCCGACGGTCGGATCGTCGACGAGATGTACCGGCCGACGGCCGAGACGGTCCTCGACTTCATGAAGCAGTTCGACGCGAAGGGCCGCACCAGCTGATGTTCCGCACCGCCCTGCGCAACGTACTCGCGCACAAGGCCCGGCTGCTGATGACCGTGCTCGCCGTGATGCTCGGCGTCGCGTTCGTCTCCGGCACCCTGGTCTTCGCCGACACCCTCTCCAACGCCTTCCGCAACCAGTCGGCGAAGAGCTACGACGACGTGGCCGTCGCCGTCACCTCGCACGCCAACCCGGACGACCCCGAGGTGGAGCCCGGCCTCTCGGAGAAGACCCTCGACAAGATCACCGCCGTGGAAGGCGTCGACGCCGCGTACGGCCGCGTCGACGGCTTCGCCGGGGTCGCCGACCCCGACGGCAAGCTCATCGGCGTCGGCTGGTCCAACAAGGGCTCCAACTTCGCCCCCGGCAAGGACGGCAAGGACTCCGCCTACACGTTCACCGACGGCTCGGGCCCGGTGAAGGACGATCAGATCGCCCTGGACAAGGACTCCGCGGCCAAGGGCGAGTACCAGGTCGGCGACCGGGTCCGCGTCGCCACCAACGGCCCGGTGAAGGAGTACACCCTCAGCGGTGTGTTCACCACCGAGGACGGCGCCGTGAACGCCGGCGGCAGCCTCGTCCTCTTCGACACCGCGGTCGCCCAGAAGCAGTACCTCAAGCCGGGCTACTTCGAGAGCGTCACCGTCACCGCCGCCCCCGGCGCGGACGACGCGAAGATCCTGGACGCGGTCAAGCCGCTGCTGCCGGACACCGCCGAGGCGCAGACCGGCAAGGCGCTCGCGGACGAGCAGGCCGAGCAGATCGAGCAGGGCATGGGCAACCTCAAGCAGGTCCTGCTCGGGTTCGCCGGCATCGCGCTGTTCGTCGGGGTCTTCCTGATCTCCAACACCTTCACGATGCTGGTCGCCCAGCGCACCAAGGAGATCGCGCTGATGCGGGCGGTCGGTGCCTCGCGCAAGCAGATCACCCGCTCGGTGCTCGCCGAGGCCGCGGTGGTCGGCCTGGTCGCCTCGGTGATCGGCTTCGTCCTCGGCATCGGGCTGGCCGTCGGTCTGCGGTCCGGGATGGCCGCGTTCGAGATGAAGATCCCGGACGGCCCGCTGGTCCTGTCCGCCACGCCGGTGATCGCCGCGATCGGCGTCGGTGTGCTGATCACGATGTTCGCCGCCTGGCTGCCCGGCCGCCGGGCCGCGAAGATCCCGCCGGTGGCCGCCATGAACAGCGTCCACGCGGTGGCCACCACCAAGTCGCTGGTGGTGCGCAACACCATCGGCGCGATCATCACCGCCCTCGGCGCGGCCGGGATCGTGCTGGGCGCCTCGACCGGCGGCGACGACGGCCGGATGTACATCGGGGCGGGCGCGTTCCTCGCGCTGATCGGCGTGATCATCCTGATCCCGCTGCTGTCCCGGCCCGTGATCGCGCTCGTCCGTCCGCTGCTCGTCGGCCCCTTCGGCGTGGCCGGCAAGCTGGCCGGCCAGAACGCGGTCCGCAACCCGCGCCGTACCGGCGCCACCGCCTCGGCGCTGGCGATCGGGCTGACGCTGGTGACCGGCCTGTCGGTGCTCGGTGTCACGGTCGGCAAGGCCATCGACAAGATGACCACGGACAACATCAAGGCCGACTACATGGTCTCGATGGCCAACGGCGGGGACCTCGACCAGTCCGCGCTGAGGGCGCTGGAGAAGGCCAAGGGCGTCTCCGCGGTCTCGCCGCAGCAGGACGCCTACCTCCAGGCCGGCGACGACTACGTCTCCGCCTCCGCGGTCACCCCGGGCGACATCCAGCGGGTCCTGACCGTCGACGTCGTCAGCGGCAACGTCGACTCGCTCGCCAAGGGGCAGATCGCGGTCGCCGAGAAGACGGCCAAGAGCAAGGGCTGGAAGCCCGGCGACAGCATCCCCTTCACCTTCGCCGACGAGAAGAAGGCCACGCTGACCGTCGGCGCCGTCTACAAGGACAGCGAGTTCCTCTCCCCCGTCCTCCTCGACGCGAAGATCGTGAACCAGCACGAGGCGAAGCCGTACATCCGGCAGATCTTCGTGAAGACGGACGGCGGCCAGACCGCGTCGAACGAGAAGGTCCTCATCGACGCGCTGGGCGACAACCCCGCGATCACGGTCATGGACCGGCAGGACATCCGCAACGAGTTCGGCGGCGCCATCAACACCCTGCTGAACATCATGTACGGCCTGCTGGCGATGGCCCTGATCATCGCGGTGCTGGGTGTCGTCAACACCCTCGCGATGTCGGTGTTCGAGCGGCAGCAGGAGATCGGCATGCTGCGGGCGATCGGTCTCGACCGGCGCCGGGTGAAGCGGATGGTCCGGCTGGAGGCCGTGGTCATCTCGGTGTTCGGCGCGGTGGTCGGCATCGGTCTCGGCTCGTTCCTCGGCTGGGCGATCGGCGAGACCTTCGCGGACCAGATCCCGGGCTACGCGCTGGTCCTGCCCTGGGACCGGATCGGGATCTTCCTGGTGCTGGCCGGCCTGGTGGGCGTCCTGGCCGCGCTGTGGCCGGCCCGCAACGCCGCGCGGCTGAACATGCTGAACGCGATCAAGGCCGAGTGACCGCACCCTGACACACGAAAGGGCCGGGCTTCCCCAGAACTGGGGAAGCCCGGCCCTTCGCTCGTGCCCGTATCAACGGCTCAACGGCGCTCGGGCTCGGTCCACTCGCGGGCCCGCAGCGGCATCCCGGAGTCACCCGCGTCCGGCGTGCGCACCGCCAGCACCTGGTTGACGCCGATGCGGTTGCGCTCGAAGGCGAGCGCGCAGGCGGCCATGTACAGCCGCCAGACACGGGCGCGGCCGGGGCTGGTGAGCTGGACGGCCCGGGCCCACTCGGCCTCCAGGTTGGCCACCCAGCGGCGCAGGGTCAGGGCGTAGTGCTCGCGGATCGACTCCACGTCGCGCACCTCGAAGCCGGCGCGTTCGAGCTGGGTGACGGTGGTCCCGATGGGCTGCAGCTCGCCGTCGGGGAAGACGTAGGCGTCGATGAACTCGTCGACCTGGTACGAGGATTCGTCCCGCTCCGGCCGCCGCCCGATCTGGTGGTTCAGCAGCCGCCCCCCGGGCTTCAGGAGCCGGTACAGCACATCGGCGTACTCCAGGTACCGTTCGGCGCCGACGTGTTCGGCCATGCCGATGGAGGAGATCGCGTCGTACGGGCCGTCGGCGACGTCCCGGTAGTCCTGGACCCGGATCTCCACCTTGTCGGTGAGCCCCTCGTCGGCCACGCGCTTGCGGGCGTACGCCGCCTGCTCCTGGGAGAGGGTGACGCCGACGACGCTCACGCCGTACTCGCGGGCCGCGTGCACCGCCAGCGAGCCCCAGCCGCAGCCGACGTCGAGCAGCCGCAGGCCGGGCCGCAGGTCGAGCTTGCGGCAGATGAGGTCGAGCTTGTCGCGCTGGGCGGTTTCGAGGGTGCCGTCCGGGGGCGGGGCCGGCCAGTAGGCGCAGGAGTACACCATGGACGGCCCGAGGACGATCTCGTAGAAGTCGTTGCCGACGTCGTAGTGATGGCTGATGGCGCGTTTGTCGGTGCGCTTGGTGTGCAGGTGGCCGTGCCGGCGGACCTCCTCGGGAGGCGGCGCGGGCGGCAGCAGAAGCCCGCCGAGCCTGACCAGCCCGAGGACGGCGGCGCGCACCTCGGGGTCCCGAAGCGCCTGAGCCGTGCTCCGGGCGTCCTCGTCCCGTTCCCAGACCAGCCCGGCGAGCAGGTCGAGGGCGGCGTACAGATCCCCCTCGATGTCGAGGTCCCCGGCGACCCAGGCCCGGGCCAGGCCCAGTTCGCCCGGCTTCCACAGCAGTCGGCGTACGGCACGGCGGTTGCGTACGACGAGTGTCGGCGCGCCCGGCGGCCCCGCCTGTGATCCGTCCCAGGCGCGGATGCGCACCGGGAGCGGAACTCCCAGCAACTGTTCCAGAAGGCCCTTCAGCCGCACCGCGGCGTCTGCCATGGCGCACACCTCCGTGATAAGCGATCCCGGAATGTCCAACACCACGTAAACACCTGCGGGCCCCCGGCGCAGTCCCCCACGCGCGTTACGGCTGGGCAAACCCTTGGAGGGCGTACGCGGCCGCAGTTGATCAATTGAGTACGGGTACCTACTCGGTGCCGGTCGTCGCACCCATCCGCCGTGCTCCCCCGCCGTCATAGCGTCCCCCGTATGCCCGACAACACCCCGCCCGTGAACGCCGCCCCCGCCCGGGACCCGTACGCCGCCCCGTCATGCGTCCGCGGGGCTCTCGGCTGCGCGGGCGTCGGGCTGCTCGCCCTGATCATCACGATCGCCGTCCTTTCGTGGCGGTCGTCGCAGGCGACGGATTTCCCGCGCGCCGCGCCCGAGGCCATGGCGGACCGGGCCTTTCAGCGCTCCCAGGAGGCGTACGACGTCCTGGGGTTCGAGCGGACCGTGGAGCCGGTGGACGGGGAGGCCGGCTCCGGTACGGACAACTCCTTCAGCGCCGACTACTGCTACGACAACGGCCCGTTGGGGCTGGAGGACAGCACGGTCGACGGCGCGTACGAGATGAGCCACGGCTGGGCGCTGGACGAGGTGCGCGCGAGCCGGGCCGCCGCCGGCCTGCGGCGACTGCACCGGCACCTGAAGGACGAGGGCTGGGAGGTCACGACCTACCGTGAGGACGACAAGGGCCTGGACTGGCGGCTGAGCGTCCGGCGGGACGACGGGGACGAACGGATGTCCTTCGCCTGGTACCCGGACCGCGGCCACTTCACCGGCGCCGCGACCGTGCCCTGCGCCTACGCTCCCGAGGAGGAGTCCGGCGACATCCTGTCCGGCTACGACCTGGAGCCGGAGCCCCTCGGGCCCTCGCGGTAGTGGCAGGGCCGGTCCGGCGGATCATGCGGGCCCGGACACGCCGAAGGGGGCCGCCCGCACCACGGATGGCGGGCGGCCCCCTTCGGGGCGTTCAAGTGACCTGAGGTCAGGAGGCCTTGGCCTTCTCCTCGGTCTTGGCGGCGGCCGGGGCCTCCGCCTTCACGGCCGGAGCCGGGGCCGGCTTGGCGGCCTCGTAGAACTCCTCGCGCGGGTGCTCCATCGCGCCGAGGGAGACGACCTCGCGCTTGAGGAACATGCCGAGGGTCCAGTCGGCGAAGACGCGGACCTTGCGGTTCCACGTCGGCATCGCGAGGCCGTGGTAGCCGCGGTGCATGTACCAGGCGAGACGGCCCTTGAGCTTGATCTTCATCTTGCCCATGACGATCATCGCGACGCCCTTGTGCAGGCCGAGACCGGCCACCGCGCCCTTGTTGGCGTGCTCGTAGTCCTTCTGCGGGAAGCCCCGCATACCGGAGATCACGTTGTCGCCGAGGATGCGCGCCTGACGCAGCGCGTGCTGGGCGTTCGGCGGACACCAGGCGTTCTCGTTGCCCGCCTTGCGGCCGACGAGGTCCGGGACCTGGGCGTTGTCGCCGGCGGCCCAGATGTAGTCGGTGCCCTTGACCTGGAGCGTGGTCTCACAGTCCACGTGGCCGCGGGGGCCGAGGGGCAGACCGAAGCGGCCGAGGGCCGGGTTCGGCTTGACGCCGGCCGTCCACACGATCGTGTTGGAGTCGACCTCGAGCCCGTTCTTCAGCACGACGTGGCCGTCGACACAGGAGTCCATGGAGGTGGAGAGGTAGACCTCGACCCCGCGGCTCTCCAGGTGCTCCTTGCCGTACTGGCCGAGCTTGGGGCCGACCTCGGGCAGGATCTTGTCGGCGGCGTCGACGAGGATGAACCGCATGTCCTCACGGGACACGCTGGTGTAGTACTTCGCCGCGTCGCGGGCCATGTCCTCGACCTCGCCGATGGTCTCCGCACCCGCGAAGCCACCGCCGACGAAGACGAAGGTGAGCGCCTTGCGGCGGATCTCCTCGTCGGTCGTGGAGTCGGCCTTGTCCAGCTGCTCGAGGACGTGGTTGCGCAGGCCGATGGCCTCCTCGATGCCCTTCATGCCGATGCCCTGTTCGGCGAGGCCGGGGATCGGGAAGGTGCGGGAGACCGCGCCCATCGCGATGACCAGGTAGTCGAAGGGCAGCTCGTACGCCTCGCCGACCAGCGGGGCGATCGTGGCGACCTTGCGGTCCTGGTCGATGGTGGTGACCCGGCCGGTGAGGACCTCCGCCTTGGGCAGCACGCGTCGCAGCGGGACGACGACGTGGCGAGGGGAGATGCTGCCGGCGGCGGCTTCGGGGAGGAAGGGCTGGTAGGTCATGTACGACCGGGGGTCGACGACCGTGACGGTCGCCTCGCCGTAGCGCATCTTCTTGAGGATGCGCCGAGCTGCGTACAGGCCTACGTACCCACCGCCTACTACGAGGATCCTGGGACGCTCCGTGGTGCTCATGCCATCGAGTATCCACCCGCCCCAGGGGGGTCGCTCGTGCGCCCCTTCACAAGCTCTTGCAGGCCCTGTGCTACACTCCCCGGCCCGCGTGACGCAGGTCATGGTCACGATCGGGAACCCGGTTGCGCTACGACCCGTTGTCAATGCCGCGTGAGCTGGCTCTCTGCCCCGGCGGGCCCCCTGTGAGCGGAGCGAAACACCCTCCGCCGCCGGCTCCCTGGAGCCTCTTTACACCGTCCATCTGAACATGTTCAAGGGCCTGTTCACCCCTCGGAAGGGCCAACCGGCCCCTGTCCGTGCTCCTACGGGGCCGAATTCCTTGTGAAGAACTTCACGAACTTTCTTCGGCGGGCGCCCCGTGGGGCTCGTACGGGGGTTGCGAAGGGGTCCGAACGCGCCCCCGGGAAGCGCTCATACGCTAGCCGACCTGCTCAGCCGATGACTACCGCGTAGTAACAAACGAGACCGGGGCCACCCTCCGACGGCGATCTGGATCACCGTTCACCCGTCAGCCACATTCCGCGCGCGAACGGAGAAAAGTGTGCATAGCGTGCAGCCATGATCACTACGCAGAAGGCCCTCGTGCGGGCCACAGCTCGAATAGTCTCGGTCGGCGCTGCCCTCGGCATCGCCCTCGCGGCAGGGGCGGCCACGGCCGCTGCCGCTGCCCCCGTCGCCACCAAGGCGACGGCCGTCCAGTCGAGTCAGGCCCGGGACGGCCACGGTCATCATCACGACGGAGGAGACGGCGGTGATTGCGACGGCCTGATCGTCCTCCTCTGCAACTGACCGACAGCCCAGCACCTGGGCTCAGGCAACGGCCCCGGTTCCTCCCGCGAGGGACCGGGGCCGTTCCGTGTCCTGGACGTCCTACGGCGTCCTACGCGTCCTCCGCCACCTTGAAGGCGATGCCGTCCAGGATGTCGTGCTCGCTCACCACGACCTCCTCGGCGCCGATCCGCTCCATGATCGCGAGCAGCACGAGGGCGCCCGCGGCGATGACGTCAACTCGCCCCGGATGCATGGACGGTACGGCCGCGCGCTCCGCATGCGTGGAGTGCAGGAGCCAGTCGGTGATCTCCCGGACCCGGTCGTGGCCGATCCGGGAGTGGTGGATGCGGGTCGAGTCGTACTCAGGCAGGTCCTGGGCGATCGCCGAGATCGTGGTGACCGAACCGGCGAGCCCCACCAGGGTCCTGGCCTCGCGCAGCGGCACCGTCTCCTCGGCGAGGTCGAGGGCCGCCTCGATGTCGGCCCGCATCGCCGCGATCTGCTCCTCGGAGGGCGGATCGGAGACGACACCGTCGCGGACCAGATGGCGCTCGGTCATCCGCACGCAGCCGACGTCCACCGAGCGTGCCGCGCGGACGTGCTCCTCGCCGACGACGAACTCGGTCGACCCGCCGCCGATGTCCACGACGAGGTAGGGCCGGTGCACGTCCTGCCGCCCCGTCAGCTCCTTCGTCGCGCCCGTGAAGGAGAACTCGGCCTCCTGGTCGCCGGTGACGACCTCCGGCTCGACGCCAAGGATGTCCATGACCCCGCGCACGAACTCGTCCCGGTTCTCGGCGTCCCGGGAGGCGGACGTGGCCACGAAGCGCAGCCGCTCGGCGCCGTGCTCCTTGATGATCGCCGCGTAGTCCCGGCAGGCGGCGAAGGTCCGCTCCAGCGCCTCGGGGGCGAGCCGGCCCGTACGGTCGACACCCTGGCCGAGCCGCACGATGGTCATACGGCGGTCCAGGTCGACGAGTTCGCCGGTGGCGCCCGCGCCGGAGGCGCCAGTGGGCACAGTGACATCGGCGACGAGGAGCCGGATGGAGTTGGTACCGCAGTCGATGGCGGCGACGCGGGTCACTGGCCGCCCTCCTCGGACACCTCGGACTTCTCGGACTCCCCGGGCTTCTCCGGGAGCGTCACGCACGCGCCCTTGCGCCACCACTCCGGCAGCATCGCGATCGCCTCGTCGCCGAGCGGGTTGACCCCGGGACCGGCCGCCAGGGAGTGGCCGACCAGCACATGCAGACACTTCACCCGGTCGGGCATGCCCCCCGCGCTCGGGAACCCCGTCAGCTCCTCGATCTCGTCGCGCCGCCGGATGTAGTCCTCATGCGCGGCGCGATACGCGGCGGCCAGCTCCGGGTCGCTCTCCAGCCGCGCCGTCATCTCCTTCATCACGCCGTTCGCCTCCAGCGTGCCGATCGCCGACGCCGCCTTCGGGCACGTCAGGTAGTACAGCGTCGGGAAGGGCGTGCCGTCGGGCAGCCGAGGGGCCGTCTCGACCACGTCCGGCTGCCCGCACGGGCACCGGTGCGCGATCGCGCGCAGCCCGCGCGGCGGACGCCCGAGCTGCTGCTTGAAGGCCTCGACGTCGGCGTCGGTGGGCTCGGTGCGCGGGGTGGGCGGCGGGGGCGTTTCCATGCCTGTCTTTCTATCGGTGTTCACTGACCGGTTCACCGGCCGGGTTCACTGGTCGGAGGCGTCGGCCTTGTCGATGCCGTCCCAGATGTTCGAGTACCAGGGGCGGTCGGCCTCGGCCACGTCGGCCCGCGACTGCTTGGCGGCGTCCGGGTCGACCACGATGTAGCCGGTCTCCCCCGGCATCACATAGTGCAGCCGCCGCCGGATCTGCTGCTCGGCGTACGCGTCGTCCTGCCAGCGTGCCTTGGTGTCGCGCAGTTCCTCGACCCGTTCGGCGGCCTCTTCCTTCTGCCGCCGCATGTCCGCGATCTCGGCACGCTGGGAGACGTACTGCCTTATCGGGTAGGCGAGCGCCACGACCATGGAGCAGAGCACCAGCGCGAGCAGCGCGGCGCGTCCGGTGAGCCTGGAGCGCCGGGCCTGCCGCTTGGTCTGGGAGCGGTAGACACGGGCCGCCGTCTGCTCGCCGAGCAACCGGATCCTGGTCGCGGTGGAGAACCGGTCCCGGTCCTTCACGGCCATGTTCCCCGCCTCCCGTTTCACATGCGTACGTCCCCGCACACGGTACGGGACCGAGTACGGGGACGTACGTACGACGCTTCCTATGAGGCTACGGCTCAGCCCTTGAAGCGCGGGAAGGCACTGCGGCCGGCGTACACCGCGGCGTCGTCGAGGATCTCCTCGATGCGCAGCAGCTGGTTGTACTTGGCGACGCGCTCGGAGCGGGCCGGGGCGCCGGTCTTGATCTGGCCGCAGTTGGTGGCGACGGCCAGGTCGGCGATGGTGACGTCCTCGGTCTCGCCGGAGCGGTGGGACATCATGCACTTGAAGCCGTTGCGCTGGGCCAGCTCGACGGCGTCCAGGGTCTCGGTCAGGGAGCCGATCTGGTTGACCTTGACCAGGAGCGCGTTGGCGGCGTTCTCGTCGATGCCGCGGGCCAGTCGCTCGGGGTTGGTGACGAACAGGTCGTCGCCGACGAGCTGGACCTTGTCACCGAGCTTGGCGGTGATGGTCTTCCAGCCCTCCCAGTCGTCCTCGAACAGCGGGTCCTCGATGGAGACGAGCGGGTACGCCTCGACGAGCTCGGCGTAGTACTCGGTCATCTCGGCGGCCGAGCGGGACTTGCCCTCGAAGGTGTAGGAGCCGTCCTTGTAGAACTCGGACGCGGCCACGTCGAGCGCCAGGGCGATCTGCTCGCCGGGGGTGTAACCGGCCTCCTTGATCGCCTCGAGGATGAGGTCGAGGGCCTCGCGGTTGGAGCCGAGGTTCGGGGCGAAGCCGCCCTCGTCGCCCAGGCCGGTGGCCAGGCCCTTGCTCTTCAGGACCTTCTTGAGGGTGTGGTAGACCTCGGTGCCCCAGCGCAGCGCCTCGGAGAAGGACTCCGCGCCGATCGGGGCGATCATGAACTCCTGGATGTCCACGTTGGAGTCGGCGTGCGAGCCGCCGTTCAGGATGTTCATCATCGGCACCGGCAGCAGGTGCGCGTTCGGGCCGCCCAGGTAGCGGAAGAGGGGGAGGTCGGAGGCCTCGGAGGCGGCGTGGGCCACGGCGAGGGAGACGCCGAGGATGGCGTTGGCGCCGAGGGAGCCCTTGTTGTCGGTGGCGTCCAGGTCGAACATGGCCTGGTCGATCAGGCGCTGCTCGGTGGCGTCGTAGCCGACGAGCTCCGGGCCGATCTGCTCGATGACGGCGAGGACGGCCTTCTCGACACCCTTGCCCAGGTAGCGGTTGGGGTCACCGTCGCGGAGCTCGATGGCCTCGAAGGCGCCGGTGGAGGCGCCGGACGGGACGGCGGCACGACCCGTGCTGCCGTCGTCGAGGCCGACCTCGACCTCGACCGTGGGGTTGCCTCGGGAGTCCAGGATTTCCCGGGCTACGACGACGTCGATGGACGGCACGAGCATCTCCTTCTTCGGATGTGACGCGGGTACGCAGACCGCGGTGGGTGCTGCGAGATGAGCCTAACCGGCTCCGGGCGATCGGCCAGCGGTCGACCGCTCCGTGAACAGAACCGAGAGCGAATTGTTTCCGAACGGAACAAAAACCCACGGTACACACCGGTGCACCACCGCAGGGCGCAAAAGAAAACCCCGCCCCGGTGCGTACGGGGGAACACGCACCGGAGCGGGGAGCCCGTGGGGGACGGGGGTGACCCTCACGAGGTCTTCACTATGAGGTCCACGTATGTGAGGGCGCCGTGGTTCAGCTACCTGCCCGCTGTCACTTCAGGTGCAGCTGCTGACCCGGGTAGATCAGGTCGGCGTCCTCGACGATGTCCTTGTTCAGCTTGTACAGCTTCTCCCAGCCGCCCTTGACGTCGTGCTCGGCGGCGATGGTGCTGAGGGTGTCGCCCTTGGCGACCTTGTACTCGCCGTCGCCCTTCTTGACCTTCTTGCCGGTCGGGGTCGTGACGGTCTTGGTCGACTTCTTGGCGGCCGGGCGCTCGGTGGAGCGCGAGGCCGACTGCTGCTCGGTGGAGCGCGTGGTGGTCTCGGTGCTCTGCGAGGAACCGCTCGACGAGGAGCCGGAGTAGGCGGCGCTCGACAGGCCGGTGCCGCAGTGCGGCCAGGCGCCCTTGCCCTGGCCGGCGAGGACCTTCTCGGCTATCTGGATCTGCTGGTCCTTGCTGGCCTGGTCGGCGGTGGCGGCGAACTGCGTGCCGCCGTACGCGGCCCAGGTGGAGGCGGAGAACTGCAGACCGCCGTAGTAGCCGTTGCCGGTGTTGATCGACCAGTTGCCGCCGGACTCGCACTGCGCGACGGCGTCCCACTCGGAGGCGGTGGCGGCGGAGGCGCTGCCGGCGGCCATCAGCGGGGCGGCGACGGCGGCGGCGCCGGTGACGCCGACGACGGCGATGGCACGAGCGGCTTTGGACGGACGACGGTGCTTGCCCTTGCTGGAAAACAGCATGGAGAGATCCCCTCACCGACGCCTGCGAGGTGAGCTGTCGGGTTCGGGCCGGTTGAGTTGCCCGGCCGCGCACGTTCGCCTCTCGGCTTCCGCTGCGCGACTTCACCCCAAGCCGGCTCCGGCCGTGCGGCCCCGATGGGCCTCAACTGCCGGACCCGGCGCAAACCTTGGGTCCCCCGCTCCTGCCTACGGCGCTTGACGCGACGACTGTTCCCGTACGGCCGCTGGCAGGATTCGGCGTTGCGGCAGCCGGGGCTCGTGGTGACGAGCGATCACGACCGTAGACACTCAATTCGCGGAATGACAAAGACGATCAGGGCTTCTGAGATCTATCTCTCACCGCCACCAAAACGGACATTAAGGTGCGAAGCGGGGCGCGAACTCGCGCTGCATTTCGCCCTATTCGGCAGGTACTTCCAGGGTCTGACCGGGGAAGATGTGATTCGCGTCAGCGCCGATGTCCTGCTTGTTCGCCTGATACAGCGCACGCCACCCGCCGTCGAGGTCAAGGGAGTCGGCGATGGAGGCGAGAGTGTCGCCGGCGCGGACGGTGTACGAGGCGTGGCGACCGGAGGACTTGACGGCCCCCTCGACGGTCTCGCTCTCGTCGGCGGTGGCACCGCGATGGCGCCCGGAGCCGGCAGTGGCGTCGACCACGTCGGCGGCACCGGTGTCGACGAGACCCCAGGAGCCCACACCTTGCTCCGAGTTGTCCTGATTGTCGCTCTCGGGGCTCCCCGTGGGGGATCCGTCGGGCGACTGCGAGGTCTCTGTCCCGGGTGACGCATCGGACTTGGCGGAGCTGTCGGTCGTACCGGAAGAAGAGGGTGAAGAGGATGAATCCTTGGACGATTCGGACGAATCATCGGTGGAGTCGTTCGACGAGCCGGGGGAATTCGAGGCGTTCGAGGAGTCGTCGGACTCCCCCTGGGACTGCGACGAACCCGACGAGTTGGATGATCCCGTCGATCCGGACGAGCCGGACAATCCAGATGAATCAAGCAATCCGGAGGATCCCGATACGGCGGACGGGGAGTCCTCCTCGACACCGGTGTCCAGGTCCACCGAACCGGACTCCTCGGTGAGCCCGCTGAGCAGTCCACAGGTGCGCCAGGCGCCCACGCCCTGGTCCGCGAGGATGTTCTGGGCCACGGCGATCTGCTGGGAGCGGCTCGCCAGGTTGGGGCTCACGGCGTAGTCGAGGCCGCCGTACTCGTCCCAGTCGTCCTGGGTCAGCTGCAGTCCGCCGTAGCGCCCGTTGCCTTCGTCGGCGCTCCAGGAGCCGCCGCTCTCGCACTCGGCCACCTTGTCCCAGACGTTGCCTTCGGCGGCGCCGGCGCCCGAGGCGCCGAGGAGCGGGATGGCGATGGCGGAGCCGGTCACTCCGGCCGCGACGAGGAGAGCCGGAGCCTGACGGGGGCGTCGGTGGCGACCGTTCCCGGAGAGCATGCGGGGACCTTTCACGAGACAACGGTGACCGCGGCGCGTGAAACCTGGGCGCCGTCGTTGATCCGTGAACGTATAGGCAGACGATCACTTGTCACAAGTTAATGCCGCGTAGATCACGTGAAGATCACAGAATTGAACGCGTGTCACGTTTGTACGGGTGGACGTACTCACCTAATAGGGGTGAACTCCACCGGAAGCGTACGCAGTCCGCGCATGATGAGGCCGCCCCGCCAGCGCAACTCGGCCGGGTCCGCGGCGAGTTCCAGATCCGGGAGTCGGGTGAGGAGGGTGGCGAGGGCGGTCTGGCCCTCCAGGCGGGCGAGCGGGGCGCCGAGGCAGTAGTGGATGCCGTGGCCGTAGCCGAGGTGCTGGTTGTCGCGGCGGCCGAGGTCGAGGACGTCGGGATCGGCGAACCGCTCCGGGTCCCGGTCGGCGGCGGCCAGGACGACGAGGACGGGGTCGCCGGGTGCGATGTGCTGCCCGCCGATGGAGAGCGGCTCGGTGGCGAAGCGCCAGGTGGCCAACTCCACGGGGCCGTCGTAGCGCAGGAGTTCCTCGATGCCGGTTTCGAGGAGGGCGGTGTCGTGGGCGGCGAGGGAGGACTGGAGCCGGGCGCGCTGTTCGGGGTGGGTGAGCAGGGCGAACGTGCCGTTGCCGATGAGGTTGACGGTCGTCTCGAAGCCGGCGAACAGCAGGATGAAGGCCATCGCCGCGGCCTCGTTCTCGGTGAGGTGCTCACCGTGGTCGGAGGCGCGGATGAGGCCGGAGATGAGGTCCTCGCCGGGGGTGGGGGCGTCGGGGAGTGCCTCGCGCTTGCGGTGGATGAGGTCGGCGAGATAGCCGCGCATCTTCTTCACGGACCGTGCGACGCCGCCCCTGGGGCCGCCCTGGTGGCGGATCATCATGCCCGCCCAGTCCCGGAAGTCGTCCTGGTCCTCGCGGGGGACGCCGAGCAGGTCGCAGATCGCGTAGATGGGGAGCGGGAAGGCGAACTCGTGGATGAGGTCGGCGCTTCCCTCGGCGGCGAACCGGTCGATGAGCTGGTCGGTGAGCTCCTGCACGCGTGGGGCGAACTCGGCGACCCTGCGGGGCGTGAAGGCCTTGGAGACGAGTCGGCGGAGCCGGGTGTGGTCCGGCGGGTCGATGTTGAGCAGGTGCGTCATCAACTCGGCCTTGCGCTCGCCGGGGATACCGGTCTTGCCCTTGGCGTGCGCGGGTTCGTCGTGGTGGGCCGGGTTCTTGGAGAGACGGGCGTCGGCGAGGGCCTGCTTGGCGTCGACGTAGCGGGTGACCAGCCAGGCCTCCACGCCGCTGGGGAGGCGGGTGCGGTGCACGGGGGCGTGTTCGCGGAGCCAGGCGTAGGCGGGGTAGGGGTTGGTGGCGAACTCCCAGGTGAAGAGGTCGGGAGTGGTGCTCTCGGGTGTGGGCTGGTCGGTCACTCCTTGACGGTATCGGGCCGGCCGGACGTCTCGGAGAGGGCCTTCCTGGCGCCGGGGTGGCCCATGTCGGCGGCTCTTCGGTACCAGTCGGCGGCCTCGTCGGGCCTGCCCTCCTGTTCGAGGAGGGCGGCGAGGCGGTAGGCGCCGTAAGCATCGCCGATCTTGTAGCCCTTCTCGTAGGAGGTGCGGGCCTCGCGGAGGCGTCCCTGCTTCTCCATGACGACGCCGTAGTGGGTGTGGTCCAGCGGATAGGTGCTGGTGGTCGCGAAGTAGTCCTCGGCGTCCGACACGGACTGGGGCGCGCGCCGGGCGTCCTCCAGCAGCTCGGCCGCCCGCTCGTCGCCGGCGTCCGCCGCACGCGTCAGCCACACCTCGGCCGCCTCGCGCCCGTTCACGAGGAGGTGGTACACCCCCGAGCTCCTGGCGACCTCCGCGTATCCGTGCTTCTCCGCCGTCAGGTACGAGTCGTCCGCTTCGTCGAGGTCACCTCTTCCGAGCAGCAGATCCCCCAGCAGGCGCGCCGCGTCGGGATCCCCCTTCTTCGAGCCGATCCTCAGCCACTTCTCGGCCCGGCCGAGGTACAGCCGCCCAGCCTCACGCGCGGCGCCTCCGCTTCCGCTCTCCGCCGCCATCTCCAGATACGGCAGTGCGGCTGCCTCATCCCCGGCCTTCAGCAGGATCGCAGCCAGGTCCTCGGCCGCCGTGGCGTCGCCCGCGTCCGCCGCCCGGTGCAGCAACTCCCGGCGCTCGTCGGCACCGACGCGCGAAGCGAAGGCGATCATCAGTGCCGTGTCCTGTTCCAGCCGGGGGTGCAGCGCGGCTCGGGCGGCGTCGAGGACGGCGTCGCGGTCGATGGAGGCGCTCGCCTCCGACGTGTCCAGCAGCGTCCACCAGACCTCGTCCGGCACCGGCTCCAGGGCACCCGACCGCAGCGCCTCCGCGACCAGCGCCCCGTACGCCCGCCAGGTTCCGTCCTTCTCGCCGGACACGAGCAGTCCCGACACCCCGAATAGCGGTTCCGTCGCCCAGGCGAGGGCGTCCTCGAACGACTGCCGTTCCTCCGCCCTGTACTTCTCCTGGATCCTTCTGAGCAGATCGGTCGGTACCGCCCCAGTGACCCCGCACCGGGCGAGATCGACCGCCGCCCGGACCAGTAACTGCCCGCGCGGGTGCTCCAGTTGGGTGCCCACTCGACGCCACTCGTCGTACAGGTGGTGTCCGACGGCAAAGTATGAGGCCACGCCCTCCCGGCCGCTCCACACGTACGCCGGGTACGCACGCGGGTCGTCGAGCGCGGCCAGCCGCGCCAGCTCGGCCTCGCTCCACTCGCGCGCCAGCTCCACCGTGCGGGCCGCGGCGACCACCCGGTCGCCGGGGGCAGTCCCGGTGCGGCGCCGGTAGTACTCGGTGGGGCTCATCGTGCCGAGCAGGACGGCACCACCATCGATCAGGCCCCACAGCAACGACGGATCCAGCCCGCGCGCGCCGAGGTGGCCGGTCAGTTCGTCCAGCCAGAGCACATACTTGCCGGAGCTGCCCCGCAATGGGGCGACCAGGGGCCGTAGGTCCTCACCGGCAACCGGAGCGTACAGGCGGCGGTCCTCCAGGGACTGCACACCGTGCCACGCGGTGTACGACTTGCCCGCGCACGGCTCACCCAGGATCAGCACCAGGCCGTTGCGGGCAAGCATGGCTCGCAAAGCTTTGTCGCAGTCACGCTGCACATACGGCGGCACCCTGGGCAGCCCGGGCACATGTCTGGTCGGCTGTACTCCGAACTCCAGCGGCCCCACCTGACGGACCTGCCGCCACTGGGCCGGGACGTGGACGGCGGCGAAGTGGTTGTGCTGAACGCCGACGACCTGATCGTGGAAGGTGCCGTCCCGGAAGTCGACGTGATCTCCCGCGACATGGGCTCCGCCGGTGCTGTCACCAGGCACGACGGGCCGGGGCCTGTCGGCCGCGCCAGTCGTGTCCGTGCCGGTCGAGTCGGGGGCGTACTCCTCCGCGATGGCCTGCAGGTCGGCGATCCTGCCGGGGTGCCTGGCACGCAGGGCGTCCAACGACGTCAGCAACAGACTGGCCGTGTTCCATCGGTTCTGGGACCGGACAGCTCGTGCGGCCCGGCTGAATCCCGACGACTCCAGCAGCTGTCCAACGCGCTGTCTGGCGGTGGGCGAGCTCTTCACCGCCAGCAGCAACGCATCCCTCAGCAGCTCCGACTCCGTTGCCACGCCAGCCCCCACGCCTCGCACCGCCCGTAGGGAAAACGGTACTAAGCAAAGAGCCCCTCAGCAGCCTGCACCGCATCCCGATAAGCCCGCGCGGCAACCCGCAACGCCGCCTCCGGATCCACCCCCGCCGCCTCCGCCCGCACGGCCATCGCGAGCAGCTCGTACCCGACGCCCTCCCCCGACGGCAGCGGTACTTCCAGCCCCGCCGTGCGCACCCGGGAGGCCAGCTTCGACGCGAGGGCGAGGCCCGGCTGGCCCAGGGGTATGCCCTCGGTCACGGACTCCCGCTGCTTCTCGACGGCCTTCGTGCGCAGCCAGTGCTCCTTGACCTCCTCGGGGGTCGTCGCCGTCTCGTCGCCGAAGACGTGCGGGTGGCGGTGGATGAGCTTGGTGACGATGCCGCCGGCGACGTCGTCGATGGAGAAGGGAGCCTGCGGGTCCTCCTCCGCGATACGGGCGTGGAAGACGACCTGCAACAGGACGTCGCCCAGTTCCTCGCGCAGTTCCTCGCGGTCGCCGTCCTCGATCGCCTCGACGAGTTCGTACGCCTCCTCGATGCCGTACTTCGCCAGCCCCTTGTGGGTCTGCTGGGAGGACCACGGGCACTCGGCGCGGATGCGGTCCATGACCTGGACGAGGTCGAGGAGGCGGGCGCCGGGCAGGTCGTAGGAGGCGGGGAGCAGTTCCAGGTCCGGCATCTGGATGCGGCCGCTGCCCGCGAGGCGGGCCAGGCCGTCGGTCAGGGTCGGCTCGCCCTCGCCTGTCGCGACGACCACGACCGTGTGACCGCCCGCGCACGCGTCGATCAGTTCCTCGGCGCTCGGGGCGGCCTCGTCGACCGTTATCCCGGCCTCACGCAGATACGGCAGCTGCGGATGCGCGCCGTCCGCGCACAGCACGCGGTCGGCGCCGTGCAGCGCCTGCCAGGCGGGCCAGGACAGCAGGCCGGGCGCGACGCGGTGGCTGGTGGTGAGCAGGACGATGCGGCCGGTGGCGGCGGCTTCGGGACTGGTTGCGTTCACGATCCGAACGTAACCCACGTCGCCGACCGCACCCCGAGTTGTCCACAGGCCCAGGCCCCGGGTCGCCCATCGGCTCCGAGTTGTCCACAGGCCGGGGACAGCCGCCCTGCCGTCACATCGTCGGCTGGATCCCCGCCGCCGTCACCTCGCGCACCCACGGCGTCTTCGCGTCGGCCCGGCTGCTCTTCTGGACGTCCCAGGTGCCGTAGCGCGGGTTGAGGTCGATGTCGAGCTTCTTGGACGCCTCGGACAGGGCGTTCCAGAAGGCGGGCTTGCCGGTGTCGGTGCCCAGTGACGTGGCGAGTTTCTGGGCCTCGAGCTGGAGGCGGAGGTTCTCGTCGAGGCGCTGCGGTGGGATGCCGTACTGCTGGAGCCAGGCCGCCTCCAGCGCCTTGGCGCCGCCGACCTGCTCCTCCAGGTCACCGCGCATGCCCTGGATCTCCTTGCGGGTGACAGTGACGCCCGCGTCCCGGGCGGCGCGGTGCAGTACCTGGTCGAGGACCATGGTGTGCAGGACGTCGCGCGGGAGGGTGCCGGACTTGGCGATGACCTGCGCGTACTGGCTCTCGTCCGGTACGGCCGCGCGCTGTGCCGCGCGTACCTCGCCCACCCTGTTCTCCAGCTGCGCGACGGTGATCCGCTGGCCGCCGACGACGGCCGCGGCGCCGGGATGCGCGTCGTTTCCGCAGGCGGTGAGGACAGGCGCCGCGGCGATCGCGACGGAGAGGAGGAGCGCGGTGCGACGGCGGCGGTGCAAGGAGACCTCCCGAGGAGAGCTTGTGCGACGGTGCACAAAGTCTTGCGGTGATCGATGGTAGGCAGTGGGCAAGCTCTGGCCAACCCATTCGACCAACGATTCACCAGGACTTCGGGCACCGAAGCCCGCCGAAGCACCCCCGGCCGGCCCACTCCTTCGGCGAGCCCGTCAGAACCTAGCCCCGCATCTGCCCCAGCCAGTGCAGCGTCCGCCGCACCTCCCCCGCCAGCGGGTGGCCCGGTCCGTGCAGGCGTTCCACCTCGAGCAGCAGGCGGGCCAGGGTGTCGTGGGCGGCGGGGCGGTCGCCGAGGGCGAGCAGGAGGTGGCCGATGCGGCGGCGGACGTCGTGGGCGAGTTCGGTGTCGCCGCCGGAGACGTACTGGTTCTCGTAGTACGGCAGCAGCGCGCGGTACTCGGCGAGCGCGGCCGCCGGTTCGCCGAGCTGCTCCAGGCACTGGGCGGCGTCGTAGCGGAACCGCAGGGACTGCGGGTCGGCCTGGCCGGCCTCGGCGGCGCGTTCGTCGGCGAGGCGGCGCAGTTCGGGCAGCGCGCGCCGGTACTGGCCGTCGTCCATGAGCGTGGCCGCGTACTGCTTGCGCAGGGTGCGGACCACCGGGGAGTGCTCGCCGTGCTGTTCGGCGGCGGCGGGCAGGATCGCGCCGAGGATGTCGACGGCCTGGGTGATACGGCCCTCGCCGAGGAGGCGTTTGACCTCGTCGACGGCGCGTGCGACGTCCGGTTTCTCGGCCTTCTCGGGGACGGGCGCGACCGGGGCGGGCTGGGGCGCCGGGGTGCGGGCGCGGTCCGGCCAGGGCGCGTGCGGGCGCAGGAACGGGCGGGTGGGGTCGAGGGGCGCTCCGGTGGGTGTCCCGCGCGCGGGCAGCAGCAGGGCCAGGTGCTCGTACACCTCCTGCGCGGAGGCGGGCCGGTGCTGCGGGTCCTTCGCGAGCAGGCGCAGGACCAGGGCTTCGAGTGCCTCCGGGACCTCGGGGCGGATACGGCGCACGGGCAGCGGCGGCTCGTAGAGGTGCCGGTGCAGCACGCCGAGGGCCGTCGAGCCGGAGAACGGCACGTCTCCGCTGAGGAGTTCGTGCAGGAGTACGCCGAGTGCGTACAGGTCGGTGTACGGGCCGACCGCGCCGCCCATCGCCTGCTCGGGGGCCATGTAGGCGGGCGAGCCGATGGGGGTGCCGGTGTGGGTGAGGCGGGTGGTGTCGGCGTCCATGACGGAGGCGACGCCGAGGTCGAGGACGGTGACCGTGCCGTCCTGCTTCACCATCACGTTGCGCGGCTTGAGGTCGCGGTGGACGATCGGCACGGCGTGCACGGCGCTCAGTACGGCGCACAGTTGCGCGGCGACCGCGACCGCCCACTGCCAGGGGTACGGGTCGTGCTCGGCGAGATGGTCGGCGAGGTCCGCGCCGTCGACGTACTGCATGACGAGGAACAGCTCCTCGCCCTCGCTGCCCGCGTCGTGCACCGTGACCAGGCCGGGGTGGTCGACCTGCGCGGTCACCCGGCACTCGCGCACGAACCGGCGGCGCAGCTCGTCCGCCTCCTGCCCGGCCACCTTGTCGGGGCGCAGCAGCTTCACCGCCACGCGCCGGTCGAGCCGCTGGTCGTACGCCGTCCAGACCTGTCCCATGCCGCCCTGGCCGATGAGCGTGGACAGTTCGTAGCGGCCGGCGACGACACGTCCTGTCGCCACGGTCACCTTCCGCCCTCGTGGTTGCCGTCCGGCCGGCCGTCGTGCCGGCGCAGATAGTCACTGAGCTCGTCGAGCTCGGCGCGCACCTGGTCGATGCGCGCGGGCGCGGGGCGTTGCGGGGCCGGAGGCGGCGGTACGGGGCTGTGAGGGGCGGCGTCGCGAGGTGCCGGCGAAGGCGGCGCCGGTGTGCGGGGCACCGGTGTGTGGGGCATCGGGGGCGGCTGCGGCAGGGACGCGGTGGTGTACGGCGACTGGGGCTGCGGGTAGCCGTAGGCCGGGGCCTGCTGCGCGGCGTATCCGGGGAAGCGGAGCTGGTGGAAGTGGCGTATGTCCGCGGAGAGGTAGTACGCGATCGAGAGCACCATGCCGCCCAGCAGGAGGGCGAGGCCGGTCCAGCCGCCCACGGTGTGGATCTCCTCGCCGGGCTCGGAACCCAGCAGGTAGAAGCTGAGGAACAGCACCACGACCGTCGCCACGAACAGGTACCAGTCGAGCGCCTTGCGGGTCACGATGGCCAGGCGGAGCATCATCGCCCACATCAGCAGGCCGAAGCTCAGCACCGAGAGCACGACGAAGAACACGCGCAGCAGGACCAGCCATCCGGTCGGCGGCGGCGGCTTCACCGGCTGCGTGTGGCCGTGGCCTTGCATGACTGCTCCTGATGCCTGATGTGGACGCACGAGATGCCTGAAGCGGACGTACCAGGTCGACCGCCCCTGCCCGGGGCGGGACAACCTCGGTCATGCGATTGTCGCTTCGAGCGTATAGGTGGACACCGACATACGGTCACCGGTTGTACCGAACCGTTGTCGTGCTGATCACGTCGCACGACGGCGCAGATCAGGCGGAGTCAGCGCCTCCGGATCAGCGGCTCGGCCGCCGGATCAGTCGGGCGCGACGGTCCCGTCCGTCAGGCCGTCGTACATGCCGCGCACCAGTTGTTCCCCGAGTCGGCCCGCGTGCCGGAGCGCCCGTTCGAACTCGTCGAGTGCGCGGAAGCGGGCGCCGTAGCGCCGTTGTTCGTCCAGCGGGAGCCGGGGCAGCTGGAGGCGGCGCACGTCGAGGCGGGTGGCGGTGGAGGCGTAGCTGCTGGCCTGGCGGTTGTTGGCGGTGCCGCGCAGGAAGCCGGCGAGGAACCAGGGGTCGAGCGCCGTGGGATCGGGGCGCAGCAGCACGAGGTTGCGGCCCAGGGCGGCGCCGCCGGTCGCGTCGTCGATCACGCGCGCGATGGAGCCGCCGCCGACGACCGGCACGACGACGTCGCCGGGTTCGGTCAGCACCGCTTCCTCGTCGCTCTCGGGCAGGGTCCCGGACGGGCCCGTTCCGGCGAGCACGTCATGGTCGGTGAGAACGGGCACGCGCGCGTGGCCGCCGTGTCCGCCGGTCCGCACCATCAGACCGCCCCCGCGCGCGAGTTCGCCGAGGGTGGTGAGCGGCCAGCGGGCGGGCTGGGCGGCGTCGGCGGGCGGCGGGGTGAGGTCGGCGGTCAGGCGCAGGGTCTCGCCGAGGCGCTCGCGCACGGCCGTGAGCTGTTCGGCGCCGTCGGCGGCCGTGGGGGGCGGGAGATGACGGGCGGGGGCGAGGTCCACGTCGTCGTCGAGGAGCTCGATGACGGGCAACGAGCGGGCCAGGCCCGGGCGTTCGTCGAGCGAGCCGGTGCGGTCGTGGACGCGCCAGGCGTCGAGGACGGCGTCCCGCACCGCCTGCCAGTCCGGCCCGCCCCGCCCCTCACCGGCGAACCGTCCCACGTCGGCGAGCAGCACCTCGGGCTGCCCCGGCGCCCGGTCGGGCCGGCGCAGCACCCACAGGTGGAGCGGGATGTTGTACGGCGGTGCCGCGCCGACCGGCAGGGCGATGACGGCACGCAGCGCACCGCGCCGCAGCAGGTCGGCGCGGATGCGGCGGCCGGAGCGGCGGGAGGCGGCGGCGGGCGGCATGAGCAGGACGGCGGTGCCGCCGTCCCTGAGGCGGGCGAGCGCGTGCTGCACCCAGGCCAGCTCGGACTCGTTGCGGGCCGGGAAGCCGAACTCCCAACGGGGGTCGTAGGCCAGTTCGTCGTGCCCCCAGTTGCGCTCGTTGAACGGCGGGTGGCACAGCACGGCGTGGGCGCGCAGCCCGGGGTGGGCGTCGGCCCGCAGGGTGTCACCGACGGCGCCGCTCACCGCGGCACCCGTCTGCAGGGCGAGCCGGAGCGCGGTGAGCGCGGCGAGTTCGGGGGTGCTGTCCTGGGCGTAGAGCTCCTGGTCGGGACGGGGGGTGACGGCACGCAGCAGGGCGCCGGTGCCGCAGGCCGGGTCGAGGACGGTGCGGGCGGGGCCCGACAGCTCGGCCAGGTCGGCCATGAGACGGGCGAGTTCGGCGGGGGTGAGCGTGTACTGGCGCGGGTTGGCGTCGAGGTGCCGGCCGAGCAGGAACTCGAAGGTCTGGCGGGCGCCGAGTTCCGCGGCCAGTTCGGCGGTGCCGCGCAGGAGGGGGGCGGAGGGGAGGAGCTCGGGGGCGGTGGGGAGGCGGACGGCGGGGGTGGCCGGTGGCGTGGCCGGCGAGGTGGGCGTGCCGTGAACGGTCGGCGACGCGGCTGCAGCGGACGGGGTGTTCACATGGGCCGGGGTGTTCACACCCAGCCTCGGCGCGAGCACCTGTTCCAGCGCACCGGGCAGCGTCGCGGCGAGCCGCTCGTCGGAACCGGCGCCGACCTCCAGCCAGACGGTGGGCCGGTCATGGATGAGCAGGAGGACACAGCCGGCGTGGATCAGGGCGGTGACCGGGCCCTCGGGATGTCCGGCGAGCTGCTGCCAGACGCGTTCCCGCAGGGGGACCTCGGCCAGTTTGCCCTGGTTGCGCAGCCAGGCCTCGACTTCGGCGAGGGCGAAGGAGGGGCTGGTCTCGGTGCCGCCGACCGGCTTGGGGAAATCGGCGTGCCGGCGGCGCCAGTTACTCACGGCAGCACGCCCCACGCCGGCGAGCCGGGCGATCCCGGCCGCGGTCACCTCTGTCGCGTTGTCCTGCCGCACCCGCCCGCTCCCCTCGTCGTCCCCGCGCGTTCGCGTGTGACGCCGAGCATACCGACGCACACAAGAGCCACTCATTCACGACCGTGTACACACGATTTTTCGTGAACCGTGTTGACTCGGTTCACACGCACTGCTCTTATTGACCCAGCGAACGAGCGACTGCCGATCGGCGGCGGTCGCCGTGCTCGGGGAGGGGAACAGAGCCATGGGCATGAAGGGCAGGATCGCGCTGGGGGCCGTCGTGGGGATCGTGGTCATCGGCGCCGTGTCGGCGAACGCCGGAAGCGGTGGCGACGGCGACTCCGGCAGCGGCGACCAGGGCTCTTCGGCGTCCGCGGAGCGCAAGGACGGCGGCGAGCGGGGGGACGAGGACACGGCCGAAGTCGCCGAGAAGAGGACCGCGTTCGCGGGGGACGGTGACTTCCAGGTCGGTACGGACGTCAAGCCCGGCACCTACCGCACCACGGGCAACACGGATGGCATGTGCTACTGGGAGCGGGCCAAGGACTCCTCCGGCGAGATGGACTCGCTACTGGCCAACGACAACGTGACCGGCACGAGCTACGTCACCCTCAAGGCCACCGACAAACTGTTCACGTCGAGCGGCTGCAAGGACTGGGAGGCCGTCGACGAGAAGGCGAAGGGCTCCCCCGCCTCGGCGATGGCCGGCGAGGGCGGCATGTTCAGGGTCGGCGTCGACATCGCCCCGGGCACCTACAAGTCCACCGGCAACACGGACGACTCCTGCTACTGGGAGCGCACCAAGGACGCCGAGCACGGCATCGACTCGATCATCGCGAACAACAACGTGACCGGTACGGCCGTCGTCACCGTCAACGCCTCGGACGGGTACTTCAAGACGACCGGCTGCCAGGACTGGAAGAAGTCCGGCTGACCCGGCCGACTCGCACGGCACGGCCGAAGACCCGTATCGGCGTACGGCATCCCTCACGGCTCGGGGCGCGACGCGAACCACTCGACGCGCGCCCCGGGCCGGCTCACAGCGGGTGCCGCATCCACACGTTGGGCTCGACATACACCGCGTGGTCCCGCTCCGGCTCGCACCGCACCGGCACCAGCGCGCCGGGGACCTCGATGTCGCCCGCGGTGTCGAAGGGCAGGCCGGTCCACTCGCGCCACTGCTCCAGGGAGCCGGCGACGGTCATGGAGGCCGGGGCGACGGAGTCGATGGTGGCGCCGGCGCGGGCGTGGACGCGCAGCCACGGGTCGTGGGGCAGGCCGTCGGGGCGTACGCGACGGGCGTACTCCTCGATGGGGGTGTGCGGTTCGAGGTGCTTGGCGTTGGGGCGGACCGGGGCGACGACCTCGCCGAAGCCGTGGGCCCGGGCGTTGTCGCGCATCGCGGAGAGCATCCGGGCAGACAGGCCGCCGCCCTGGGCGTGCGGGGCGATGACGACGGAGATGGCGCTGACCGTGTCGGGCCGGACGCCGCCGCGCAGGTCGGCGAAGGCCCACACCAGCACCTGGTCCCAACCGCGCCCGGGCAGCCGGCCGCGGCCCTCCGCGGCGAGCGCGAACGGCACGCTGTAGGCATGGGCGACGACCTCGCCCCGCTCGTCCTCGGCGAACTGCACGTACTGCGGGAGTTCGTGGGCGATCCGGCCGTAGTGGGCGTTGCCCACGAGGTCCTGGACCACGAACTGCGGCCATGTGTCGGCCATGCCGACGACGCGCTCGAGCATCTCGGGGCGCTCGGCGAGGGTCGATACCTTCAGCTCCATGACCGGCACCGTAGACACGGGACGGCTACGCCGGAAAGCCGTTTTCGACGCCCCCGACGCCCCGGCGCGCGCCGGGCCGCGGGTCATCCCCCGCACTGGCGCAGCATCGTCTCCTTGTCGGCGGCCGTCACCGGCAGTTCGTACTTCAGCGACACCTGGGCGAAGCGCACCGCGTACGAGCAGCGGATCCCCTTGTTCGGGGGCAGCCAGGACGCGGGGCCGGAGTCGCCCTTGGAGCCGTTGGTCGGGCCGTCGACCGGCATGAGATTGAGGGGGTCGTTGGCGATGTCCTGCCGCTTGCCCTTCGGCCAGCGGGAGGCGCCCATCTGCCAGTCGTACGACAACGGCATCACGTGGTCGATCTGTACGGTCGTGGCGCGGGACTTGGCCCAGTCGATCGTCCGGCCCGTGTACGGGTCGCGCAGGGTCATGGAGCTGACGACGCAGTCCGAGCCGGAGCGGAAGCGGAGGTCCTCGCCGTCGCGCTTGAGGAGGTCGTTGCGGGTGTCGCAGCCGTTGCGGGCGAACGGGATGCCGCCCGGGGCGGAGTCCATCCAGGCGTAGCCGAACTTGTCCCGGTCGTAGCCCGTTCGGGGACCGCGGCCCTTCGTCGCCACCTTCTCGATCAGGTCCCGTGCCTCGGCCCGGTCGGCGTCGGAGGTGAGGGGCGCGAGCCCCGGTTTCGTGCCGTCGGGGTTGTCGAGCGGGCTGGTGGCGCGGCCGGAACCCGTGGCGGGGACGGAGCCGGAGGGCCCGCCGTCCCCGGACAGGTCGACGTTCTCGCACCCCGCCAGTACCAGCACCATGCCGAGCATCGCCGCGGCGCTCGCCGCCCCGCCCCTCAGACGCATCACGATGCGCCCCTCCCCTTGCAGCCCGTTCCGCCCCGCAGAGGCGGTTTTCCCTGGTACGCCGTCACGAACACGGTAGCGACGACGGCGAACACGGTAGCGACCCGGCACACGGCGGCATTCAGGCGGCTCGCACCGGAGGTCCAGACCACCCATGGGCCAACCGCGCATACTTCACAACCCGGGCGTATCGTCGGTGGTGAATCATCTCCGGAAGGAGCTCTGGATGGGCATCTTCGACAGGTTCAAGAACCGCCACGCGCAGGACAAGGCCAGGGACATGTCCGACGCCGGGGAGCGGAAGGCCAACGAGAAGACGGGCAACAAGTACGAGAGCCAGGTCGACGACGCGCAGCAGCGGATGGAGCGCGGACTCGGCATGGACCGCGACAGGCCCGACCAGCCGTAAGGCCGAAGACCCACGGAGGACCACGAGCCCGCTTTCGCTGAACCACCTTGAGAACGGCGGCCGTCCGCGGAGTCACTCCTTCCGCGGGCGGCTTCTCGCGCAACACTTGACCTCAAGTCCGCTCGAGGTACCAGAGTGGTCGCCATGACCACCGAAACCGCGGACATCAACACTTCCGAAGCGGCCGACCTGAAGGCCATCGCCCAGGTCGTCGCCGACGTCGAACGCACCCAGCGCGCCAAGGACCCCGACGGCTTCCTCGCCCTCTTCCACCCCGACTCCCTGTGGACGACCGCCCACGGCAAGGTCCTCATCGGCTTCGACGCCATCGCCGAGTTCACCCGTGCCGTGCTGCCCACCGCCACCTGGGACGGCGAGGTCACCTACGAGGTGGCGCACACGCAGTTCCTGCGGCCCGACGTGGCGGCCGTCAAGGTGCGGCAGGTCTACCACTCACCGGCGGGCGACACGGAGGGCGCCCCGCTGTACGTCATGACGAAGCAGGACGACGGCAGATGGCTGCTGCACGCCTGCCAGAACACCGAGGTGCGGGGCGAGTAGGGACAGAGGGTGCGGCACCGTCTGCGGGTGCCGCACCCAGTCCGGCCACGGCCCGGTCAGGACCCCAGAATCGACGCCAGGAACTCCCCGACCCACCCGAGCAACTCCCGCCCGACCAGCGGCTTCCCGCCCACCTTCGCGGTCTTCGGGCGCGGCACCAGGACCTGGTGCACCGCCGGCTTGATGACGGAGCCCGGATACAGCCGCTTGATGCGCAGCTCCTGCGACTCTCGCAACTCCACCGGGGCGAAGCGGATGTTGTTGCCCTGCAGGACGATCTCGCCGACGCCGCACGCGCGGGCCAGCATGCGCAGGCCCGCCACCAGGAGGAGGTTCTCGACCGGCTCCGGCAACTTGCCGTAGCGGTCGGTGAGTTCCTCTCGTACGGCCTTGACGTCCTCCTCCGTGTTGGCGGAGGCGATGGAGCGGTAGGCCTGGAGCCGGAGCCGCTCGCCCGGCGCGTAGTCGTGCGGGACGTGTGCGTCGACGGGGAGCTCGATCTTGACCTCGAGCGGCGGCTCCTCCTCGACGCCGCCCTCCAGCGAGGCGCGGTAGTCCGCGACCGCCTCGCCGACCATACGGACGTACAGGTCGAAGCCGACGCCCGCGATGTGGCCGGACTGCTCGCCGCCCAGCAGGTTGCCGGCGCCACGGATCTCCAGGTCCTTCATGGCGACGTACATGCCCGCGCCCATCTCCGTGTGCTGGGCGATGGTGGCGAGGCGCTCGTGGGCCGTCTCCGTGAGGGGCTTCTCCGGCGGGTACAGGAAGTAGGCGTACCCGCGCTCGCGCCCACGCCCGACACGGCCGCGCAGCTGGTGCAGCTGGGACAGGCCGAAGTTGTCGCCGCGCTCCACGATCAGGGTGTTGGCGTTGGAGATGTCGATGCCGGACTCGACGATCGTGGTCGAGACGAGGACGTCGAACTTCTTCTCCCAGAAGTCGACGACCACCTGCTCCAGGGCCTGCTCGGACATCTGGCCGTGGGCCGTCGCGATGCGTGCCTCGGGGACGATCTCGCGCAGGCGCGCGGCCGCCCGGTCGATCGACTCGACCCGGTTGTGGATGTAGAAGACCTGGCCCTCGCGCAGCAGTTCGCGGCGGATCGCGGCGCCGATCTGCTTCTCCTCGTACGGGCCGACGAAGGTCAGGACCGGGTGGCGCTCCTCGGGCGGGGTCGTGATCGTCGACATCTCCCGGATGCCCGTGACCGCCATCTCCAGGGTCCTCGGGATCGGGGTCGCGGACATCGTCAGGACGTCGACGTTCGCGCGCAGCTTCTTCAGCTGCTCCTTGTGCTCGACGCCGAAGCGCTGCTCCTCGTCGACGATGACCAGGCCGAGGTCCTTGAACTTGGTCTCCGACGAGAACAGGCGGTGCGTGCCGATGACGATGTCCACCGCGCCGTCCTTCAGGCCCTCCAGGACCGCCTTCGCCTCCGTGTCGGTCTGGAAGCGGGACAGGGCCCGGGTGTTCACCGGGAACTGCGAGTAGCGCTCGGAGAACGTCCCGAAGTGCTGCTGCACCAGGAGGGTCGTGGGGACGAGTACGGCCACCTGCTTGCCGTCCTGGACCGCCTTGAAGGCGGCGCGGACCGCGATCTCCGTCTTGCCGTAGCCGACGTCGCCGCAGATCAGGCGGTCCATCGGGACCGACTTCTCCATGTCCTCCTTGACCTCGGCGATGGTCGTCAGCTGGTCGGGCGTCTCGGCGTACGGGAAGGCGTCCTCCAGCTCGCGCTGCCAGGGCGTGTCCGGGCCGAAGGCGTGTCCCGGGGCCGCCATGCGCGCGCTGTAGAGCTTGATCAGGTCGGCCGCGATCTCCTTGACGGCCTTCTTGGCCCGCGCCTTGGTCTTCGTCCAGTCGGCGCCGCCCAGCCGGTGCAGGGTGGGCGCCTCGCCGCCGACGTACTTGGTGATCTGCTCCAGCTGGTCGGTGGGGATGTACAGCCGGTCGCCGGGCTGGCCGCGCTTGGCGGGGGCGTACTCGACGACGAGGTACTCGCGCGTGGCGGCCTGGACGGTGCGCTGCACCATCTCGATGTAGCGGCCCACGCCGTGCTGCTCGTGGACGATGTAGTCGCCCGTCTCCAGGGTGAGCGGGTCGATGGTCTTGCGGCGGCGGGCCGGCATCCGGGCGCCGTCCTTGCCGGCGGCTTTCTGCCCGGTGAGGTCGGTCTCGGTCAGGACGGCCAGCTTGAGCAGGGGGTCGACGAAGCCGTAGTCGATCGAGCCGCACGCCACGTGCACGACGGACGGGGAGATCTCGCCCAGGTCCGCCTCCAGGCGCGCCGCGACGCCCTCGCCGCCGAGCACCTCGACCGTGCGGGCCGCCGGGCCGTGGGCCTCGGTCACGAAGACCGTGCGCCAGCCCTCGGCGAGCCAGCCCTTGGTGTCGGCGAGGGCCCTGGCGGTGTCGCCACGGTAGGACTCGGGGGCGTGCATGCCGAGCTTGAGGGTGTCGGCGTCGAGCGTCTCGTCGGCCGCGAACGGCGAGACCGACCACCACAACATGTCCAGCTCGCGAGCGCGGTCGCGGACGTCCGCGATGGACCACAGCGAGGCCGCGCCGACGTCGATGGGCGCCTCGCCGCCGCCGGCCGTCGCGGCCCAGGAGGCCTGCAGGAACTCCTGCGAGGTGGCCACGAGATCGGCGGCACGCGTGCGTACCCGCTCCGGGTCGCACACGACGGCCATGGCGCCCTTGGGCAGGACGTCGAGCAGCAGCTCCATGTCGTCGACGAGGACGGGGGCGAGGGACTCCATGCCCTCCACCGCGATGCCCTCGGCGATCTTGCCCAGGAGTTCGCCGAGCTCGGGGTGCTGTTCGGCGAGGGCACGCGCGCGTGCGCGTACGTCGTCGGTGAGGAGGAGCTCGCGGCAGGGCGGGGCCCACAGGCCGTGCTCGGCGACCTCCAGGGAACGCTGGTCGGCGACCTTGAAGTAGCGGATCTCCTCGACGTCGTCGCCCCAGAACTCGACGCGCAGGGGGTGTTCCTCGGTGGGCGGGAAGACGTCCAGGATGCCGCCTCGGACGGCGAACTCGCCGCGCTTCTCGACGAGCTCCACGCGCGCGTACGCGGCGGCGGCGAGGTCCTCGACGATGGTGTTGAGGTCGGCCGTCTGTCCGGTCTTCAGAGCCACCGGTTCGAGGTCGCCGAGACCCTTGACCTGGGGCTGCAGGACGGAGCGGACCGGTGCCACGACGACGGAGACCGGGCCCGTCTCGGGGTCGTCCGGGCGAGGGTGGGCCAGGCGGCGGAGTACCGCGAGCCGTCGTCCCACGGTGTCGCTGCGGGGGCTGAGGCGCTCGTGCGGGAGGGTCTCCCAGGACGGGTACTCCACGACGCCCTCCGGGGGGAGGAGGGAGCGCAGGGCCGCCGCCAGGTCCTCGGCCTCCCGGCCCGTCGCCGTCACCGCGAGGACCGGGCGGCCGGTGTCGCGGGCGAGGGCGGCGACCGCGAACGGGCGGGCCGCCGGGGGGCCGACCAGGTCGACGTGCATGCGGTTGCCGTCTGCGGCCGCCGTGATCGCTTCCGCGAGGGCGGTGTCCTTGACTACGGCGTCGAGCAGACCGTGCAGGCTCATTCGGGGGCGCTTTCCGTCCAGGGTGGGCAACACGAAGGGCCCGACGCGTGGTACGGGCCGGGGGTTCCAGCGTACGTCGCTGCGGGGGCGGGTGCCGGGGGCTGTGGACAACGTCGGGTTCTCTGATACGGGGGCGGCACTGCGGCGGGCCTCGCCTTTTCTCGCCCCCGCCGCCCCTACCCGTCCCGTCCTTCTGGGGCTCCGCCCCAGACCCCGCTCCTCAAACGCCGGAGGGGCTGAATTCAGCCCGTCCGGCGTTTGAGGACGAGGCCCGTTCAGGGCCGAAGCGGGGGTCCGGGGGCGGCAGCCCCCGGGGACGGGACGGGTAGGGGCGGCGGGGGCGAAGAAAACCGGGCGACTACAGGCCAAACATGTACACCGCGTAAGGTCCCCTCATGCCCACCCCCACACCCTCCGCGGCGCCGAACACGTCCTCCGACCCCCACATACCGGCGCCGGCGACACCCCCGTCCTCGGAGACCGAGCGGCGGCGGCGCGACGCGGCCCGGCGCGATCCGTGGCTGCTCGCCGCGGCGCTCTTCGTCGGCTACGCGGTCGTCTCCGTCGGGCGTTATCGGCATCTGGGGCAGCGGTCCTGGGATCTCGGCATATTCGAGCAGGTCATCCGCTCGTACGCGCATCTGCAGGCCCCCGTGGCCGACCTCAAGGCACCGGGCTTCAACATCCTGGGCGATCACTTCAGCCCGGTCACCGCGCTCCTCGCGCCTGTCTACCGCCTCTTCCCCTCACCGGTCACGCTGCTCCTCGCCCAGGCCGCGCTGTTCGCCCTGTCCGCCGTTCCGGTGACCCGCGCGGCCGCCCGCCTGCTCGGGCGCCCGCGCGGGCTCGCGATCGGCGTCACGTACGGGCTGTCGTGGGGGCTGCAGCAGGCCGTCGACTTCGACTTCCACGAGATCTGTTTCGCCGTACCGCTGATCGCCTTCAGCCTGGAGGCGCTGCTCGCCCGGCGCCATCGTGCCGCCCTGCTGTGGGCGCTGCCCCTCGTCCTCGTGAAGGAGGACCTGGGGATGACGCTCGCCGTCCTCGCCCTGGTCGTCGCCCTGAAGGCCAAGGAGAGCTCACCGCGCGCCGCCCGGTACGCGATCGGCGTCGCCGTCCTCGGCGTGGTGGCCGTCGCCGTCACCCTCCTGCTCGTCATACCGAGCTTCAACACGGCGGGCACCTACGACTACTGGAACAAGGTCAGCGAGTCGGGCGACGGCGGCGGACCCTTCGACGGCCTCGACACCAAGCTCCGCACGCTCGGCTGGCTGCTCATCCCCACCACCGGGCTGCTCGCCCTGCGGTCCCCGATCCTGCTCATCGCCCTGCCCACCCTGGGGTGGCGGTTCGTCTCCTCCTACTCGGAGTACTGGGGCACCGACTGGCACTACAGCGCCGTGCTGATGCCCGTCGTCACGTTCGCCCTCGTGGACGCCCTCGACAGCGCCCGGCACAGCACGCGCGCGTGGCTGCGGTCCTACGCCCGACACGTGCCCGCCGCCGTCGCCGCCGCGTCCCTCGCGCTGACCACCTCGCTGCCGCTGTCCGCCCTGACCGAGAGCGAGATCTACCGCAAGCCCGCGCGCGTGAGCGCCATCGAGCGGCTGCTGGCGGAGGTGCCGGACGGGGCCTCCGTCGAGGCGAACATCGCTCCGATCAGCCGGCTCACCTCGCGTTGCCGCGTCTTCTGGATCACCAACACGCGCGGCATCAACCCCGACTTCATCGCCCTCGACAACTCCCGCAAGCGCTACCGCGACGTCGAGGCGTACGCCAAGGCCCTGCACCCCGACGCCCTGTACACCGTCCACGGCACCGCCTACGGGGTCGTACTCCTCAAGCGGCAGAGCCAGTCATGACTGGGGGCCCGGTCCGGAAGGTGTTCCCCCCGGACCGGGCCCGTCCCCCGCAACCCCCGTGTGCGGTGGCTATTTGGTGGCTGTTCAGCCGCTACACGGTCGCTTCGGCCGCTACACGGTCGCTTCGGCCGCTATTCGGTCGCAATCGCGTTCAGTACGTTCATCCGGCCCGCCCGGAACGCCGGGATCAGTGCCGCGAACAGCCCCACGAACGCCGAGCCGATGAAGACCCCGATGATCGTCGGCCAGGGGATGTCGAGGACGTTCATGCCCTCCAGGGCCAGCAGCTTGTGGGCCGTCGCGCCCCAGCCCATGCCCAGCCCCAGGCCCAGGAGGGCGCCGAACAGGGCGATCACGACCGACTCCATGCGGATCATGCGGCGCAGCTGGCGGCGGGAGAGGCCGATCGCGCGCAGCAGGCCGATCTCCCTCGTCCGCTCGACCACCGACAGGGCCAGGGTGTTCACGACACCCAGGACCGCGACGATGATCGCCAGGGCCAGCAGACCGTAGATCATGTTCAGGAGCTGGCCCATCTGGTCCTTGAGCTCCTGCTTGTAGTCGGTCTGGTCGCGCACCGGGTACTGCGGGTAGTCGTGCAGCGACTTCTTCAGGGCCGCGTACGCCGCCTCCTCCTGGCCTTCCTTCGCCTTGCCGAGCAGCATCTGGCTCTGCGGGATCCGGTCGGCGGGGAGGTACTTCTGCAGCGTCTCGATGCTGATGTAGCGCGCGCCCTGGTCGAAGGAGGTGTCGTCGTCCGTGATGGCCGCGACCTTCAGTTTCGCCGTCTCGCCGCCCTTGAAGGCGACGCTGATGGTGTCGCCGACGTGCACGCCGTGCTTGGTGGCGTAGTCGGAGCCGACCGACATGGCGTCCTTGCCGTAGGCGGCGGACAGGGTGCCCTCCGTGGTCGTACGGCGCAGGTCCTCGGCGTACGTCGGGTCGGCGGCCGTGACGCCGGTGTCATCGGTCTTGCCGTCCGGGGAGGTCAGCGTGGCGCCGACGTCCTTGGAGCGGGTGACGTGCTCCAGGCCCGGGGTCTGCCGCATCGCCTTCTCGGCGTCGGCGACGATCATCTGCTGGCCGCGCATGACGATGAAGTCCGCGCCCACCGACTTGTCCAGCTCGCTCGTCGCCGAGGCGACCATCGAGGAGCCGACCACCGACAGGCAGGCCACCAGCGCGAGGCCGATCATCAGGGCGGCGCCCGTGGCGCCGGTGCGGCGCGGGTTGCGCAGGGCGTTGCGCTCGGCCATGCGGCCGACCGGGCCGAAGGCCCGCAGGAGCACCGCGCTGATCACCCGGACCACGCCGCCCGCGAGCAGCGGGCCGATGACCACGAAGCCGATCAGGGTCAGCACCACGCCGCCGCCCAGCATCAGCGAACCCTCGCGCGCCTTGTCGGCCGTGGCCGCCGCGTAGAGGGCGAGGGCGCCCGCGCCGGTCAGCGTCAGGCCGATCAGGCCGCGTATCCAGCCCGCCTTGCCGTCGGCCGGCGTGCCGGCGTCGCGCAGGGCGGCCATCGGGGAGACCTTGCCGGCCCGGCGGGCGGGCAGGTAGGCCGCCAGCACCGTCACCACGACGCCGAGGACGAGGCCGACGACAGGGGTCGTCACCTTGATCGTCAGGTCGTCGGTGGAGAGGTTCATGCCGGCCATCGACATGAGCTTCATGAGGCCGATCGCGATGCCGACTCCGGCGCCGACGCCGAGTACCGACCCGACGAAGCCGAGCAGCAGCGCCTCCACCAGCACCGACCGGTTGACCTGTCGGCGTGAGGAGCCGATCGCCCGCATGAGGCCGATCTCGCGGGTGCGCTGGGCGACCAGCATCGAGAAGGTGTTGATGATCAGGAAGATGCCGACCAGGAACGCGATCCCGGCGAAGCCGAGCATGGCGTACTTCATGACGTTCATGAACTCGCCGACGTCCTTGCGGTTCTCGTCGGCGGTCTCCTTGGCCGTCTGGATCTTGTACGCGCCATCGGACGCGCCGTTGGACGCGCCGTTCAGCGCCTCGGCGACGTTCTTCTTGAGCTGCGCGTCGCTCACGCCGTCCGCCGCCGTGACGGAGACCTGCGTGAACCGTCCGGTGGCGCCGAGCAGGGCGCGCTGGGCGGTCTCGGTGTCGAAGTAGACGACGGCCGCGCCGGGGTTGGTGACCTTCCAGGAGGCGATGCCGACGATCCGCGCGCGGATGTCGCCGGTGGCGGCGATGGTGCGCAGTTCGTCGCCGAGCTTCAGGTCGTGCTTGTCGGCGGTGTCCGCGTCGACCATGACCTCGGTGGGCCCGCGCGGGGCGTGCCCGGAGGTGATCTCCATGGACTTCAGGTCGTTGCGGGTCCAGTTGCCGGCGAAGGTGGGAGCGCCGGTGGAGGAACCCATGTTCTTGTTCTCGGAGTTGACGACGGTCACGCTCGTCGAGGCGACCGCGCCCTCCGCCTTCTTGACGCCGTCGACGGCCGCGACCTGCTCGACGGTCGAGGCGGGCAGCGAGGCGGGCTTGCCGGTGCCGGCGCCGTCGTCCTCGTCCTCGGCGTCCTTGGAGCTGACCGTGACGTCGGACGACGTGACCGCGAAGAGCTTGTCGAAGGTGGTGTTCATCGTGTCGGTGAACACGAGCGTGCCGCACACGAAGGCGACGGACAGGAGCACCGCCACGGCCGACAGGGCCATGCGCCCCTTGTGCGCGAAGAAGTTGCGCATGGAGGTCTTCAGGACGGTCATGACGTACGCCCCCGGGCGTCGAAGTCCTTCATGCGGTCCAGGACGGCGTCGGCGGTCGGCTTGTACATCTCGTCGACGATGCGCCCGTCGGCGAGGTACAGCACCCGGTCCGCGTACGAGGCCGCGACGGGGTCGTGGGTGACCATCACGATGGTCTGCCCGAGCTCGTCCACGGACCGCCGCAGGAAGCCAAGCACTTCGGCGCCCGCGCGCGAGTCGAGGTTTCCGGTCGGCTCGTCGCCGAAGATGATCTCCGGGCGGGCGGCGAGGGCGCGGGCGACGGCGACGCGCTGCTGCTGGCCGCCGGAGAGCTGGGTGGGCCGGTGCTTGAGCCGGTCTGACAGACCGACGGTGTCGACCACGCGCCCGAGCCACTGCTTGTCCGGCTTGCGGCCCGCTATGTCCATGGGCAGCGTGATGTTCTCGAGGGCGTTGAGCGTCGGCAGCAGGTTGAACGCCTGGAAGATGAAGCCGATCCGGTCCCGGCGCAGCCGCGTGAGCTTCTTGTCCTTCAGGCCGGTGATCTCGGTGTCGTCGAGGTAGATCTGGCCGCTGGTGACGGTGTCGAGCCCGGCGAGGCAGTGCATGAGCGTGGACTTGCCGGAGCCCGAGGGGCCCATGATCGCGGTGAACTGGCCACGCGCGATGTCCACGTCGACATGGTCCAGAGCGACGACCCGGGTCTCCCCGGACCCGTACGCCTTGACGACCTGCCGCGCCCGCGCGGCAACGGCCGTTCGCCCTCCAGTGCCCCCGTGCCTGGGAATGGTCACAGCCGATGTCACGGTATGTCTCCTAAGTCGGTCAGCAGGTGAATCGCGAGAACTCGCTACGGCAGTCAGTCTCGTGGCGGGAGAGGGTCCGGCGCGCTGGTGCCCGGCCCCGTCTTGTGCGGGGGAAAACCCCACCCCCATGGGTTCGGTCAGCCGCCCCCCAGCGGCGTAAAGCCAGGCTAAGGACGAGCGGTACCCCGTCTCGTCCTCCGGCGGTACGAACCCTCCCCGAGACCTGGTACGGAGATCCCCCTAGGGGCTGTCCTCCCACCGGTGGAGCTCTTCTCGGGGTCGTCTCCCCCCTCGGACGCATCCAGCCTCCACCCTCCCGCAACGTCAGGGTCAAGTGGGAAGCTGTTCGGCGGCAGATAGATGCAAGGGGAAACCAAAAGGGAAGGCACCCGGTGGGCAGTACGACACCCGCGATACGCGACACCGCACAGCGCACCGGAAACGGCAAGCGCGCGGCGGTGGTCGCGGCCCTGATGCTGGCGATGGCGCTGGCCGCCCTGGACGCCACCATCGTCTCCACGGCCGTACCGCAGATCGTCGGCGACCTGGGCGGCTTCTCCGTCTTCTCCTGGCTCTTCTCCGGATACCTGCTGGCCGTGACCGTGACCCTCCCGGTCTACGGCAAGCTCTCCGACACCTTCGGCCGCAAGCCGGTGCTGATCGCGGGCGCGGCGGTGTTCCTGCTGGGGTCGCTGCTGTGCGCGGTGGCCTGGAACATGTGGGCGCTGATCGCGTTCCGGATCGTGCAGGGGCTGGGCGGCGGAGCCCTTCAGGGAACCGTCCAGACCCTGGCCGCCGACCTGTACCCGCTCGAGGAGCGCCCGAAGATCCAGTCCAAGTTGTCCACGGTGTGGGCGGTTTCGGCGGTGGCCGGACCGGGGCTGGGCGGAGTCCTCGCGGCGTACGCGGACTGGCGCTGGATCTTTCTCATCAACCTGCCCATCGGGGCGGTGGCGTTGTGGCTGATCGTGCGTCATCTGCACGAGCCGAAGCGCGAGACGACGGGCACGCGCGCGCGTGTCGACTGGGCCGGCGCTCTGGCGGTGTTCGCGTGCGGAGGCGTGCTGCTGACGGCGCTGGTGCAGGGCGGGGTGGCATGGCCGTGGCTGTCGGGACCGTCGATCGCCCTGTTCGGTACGGGACTGGCGCTCGCGGCGGTCGTCGTGGTGGTGGAGCGCCGGGCGGCCGACCCGATCATCCCCGGCTGGGTGTGGCGCCGGCGGACGATCGCGGCGGTGAACCTGGCGCTGGGCGCGCTGGGTCTGCTGATGGTGGCTCCGGCGGTCTTCCTCCCCACCTACGCCCAGTCGGTCCTCGGCCTGGCCCCGGTGGCGGCCGGATTCGTGCTGTCCGTGTGGACGTTGAGCTGGCCGGTGTCGGCGGCTCTCAGTCAGCACGTTTACCGAAAGATCGGCTTCCGCAACACGGCGATGCTCGGGATCGGCACGGCGTCCCTGATCCTGCTGGCGTTCCTGTTCCTGCCCTACCCCGGGCACGCCTGGCAGCCGACTGTGCTGATGCTGCTGCTGGGAGCGGCGCTGGGCCTGTTCCAACTGCCGCTGATCGTCGGCGTGCAGTCGACGGTCGGCTGGTCGGAGCGCGGTACGACGACGGCGTCGGTGCTGTTCTGCCGGCAGATTGGCCAGACCTTGGGCGCGGCGCTGTTCGGTGCCGTGGCGAACGGCGTGCTGGCGTCGCGGCTCGGCGGGGCGAGCGACCTGGACTCGGTGACACGGGCCCTGGATTCCGGCGGAACGGCCCCGGAGGCCACCAGGCGGGCCATCGCCGACGCGGTGCACGCCGTGTATCTGGGGGCGTCGTGCGCGGCGGCGTTGGCCTTCCTGGTGCTGTTGCTGCTGGCGCCCAGGCGGTTCCCCGTCCTCAAGGAAGACGAACGGTGACCTCGGGACTGGCCGGTGACGGGCCGTCGAGCAGCGGCTGCGGGACGCCCTTCAGGTGCAGGTCGAAGAAGGCGGTGACGTACGCGCGCGTGAGGACCTGCGAGCGCTCGTAGGGCAGCGTCGCAGGGTCGGGGATTGCGGCCAGCTCCGCGAGGAGAGGTACGTCGGTGAAGGAGCTGTGGCCCGCTCCGGCGAAGCTCAGCCAGCGCTTCCAGCCGTCCAGGTGGGCCCAGGCCTCGTTCCAGTCGCGGTCATCGGTCCTGGCCTGCTGCCCGAGCATCAGGAAGGGGCGGCCGCCGAGGCCGGTGTCCGGGACGGGGACATGGAACGTGCCGTCCATGTTCACGCCGGCCCGCACGCGTGCGTCGGCGGCCATGGTCGCGGCTGTGGAGGCGCCGCCGACGGAGTGGCCGCCCATGCCGATGCGCTCGGTGTCGATCACGCGCGCGTACCGCCACGCGGGATGGCGGCCGGTGAGCCGGTCGACGACGAAGGAGAGGTCCTTCGCACGGCTCTCGGCGACGGCCGAGCCGTCCGGCCCCGTCTCGCCGCAGAGGGCGCAGGGCAGGGTCTGCCCGTCGGGGAGGGTCGTTCCGGCGTTCTCGTACGGGTGGTCGACGACCGCGACGACATAGCCGCGGGCGGCCAACTCCTCGGCGAGACCCGTGAGGGTGGCGCGCTGGAACGTGAACCCGGGCGAGAGCACGACGAGCGGGAACCGTCCGCGCGCGGGGCGGGCATCGGGGTGCGCCCAGGTACGGACGCCGCTGAGCGTCTCGGGCGGGACGGCGGAGTCCGGCGCCCTCAGCTCAAGGAGGAGACGGGCCTCTTCGGTGGTCATGTAGGGGGCCGTCGGTCCGCCCGTACCGGGCCGTGCGGGGTAGTACATGGACACCATCAACTGGCGCGCCCCGGCGGACGGAACCCACGGATCCGGACGATCGGCGTCGACGAGGTGGAGGGTGCTGCGGCCTACGGCGTGCGGGCCGGTGGGGCGGGGAAGTTGGGCCGCCGCGGCGACGGAAGCCGAGGCGGAGGCCGGCACGGAGGCTGCGGAAGTGGCGGGGGCGGCGGGGGCGGAGCTCGCGCCGACGGCCGGCAGGGTCAGGGCGGGTCCGAGCACGAGCACGAGGGACGCGGCCGCCGCGGCTAACAGGCGTGGTCTGTTCATGCCGAGGACGTTAGGCCGCAGGCCCGTGGGCCCACGTCGCCCCGAAGTCGCAAGTCCCCCTGATGTGTTCCCCTACTTCGTCCCCACCCCCTCGTTCACCTCAAGTAGCGCCCCCGTCGCCTCCCGTAGCCTTGAAGCCGATTCAAAAGTCTGAGTTAACCGGGGTAACAACCCAGGTCAGACGGCATTCTGCGCAGTAAGCGCATACCGACCACTCAGTTTGATGAAACCCTCGACCACTCCCGGTACCGCGCAGTAACGTGCGTGGCTCGCCCGCCCCCCACAACTCCCTGCGGTCCGCGCACCGGACCCGAGCCACGCAAGGAGCACCGGGATGTCCTCCCCGTACCACCCGTACGACCCGCACGACCGGCACCACCCGCACGACCCGTTCTCACCGTCCCCGCGGTACCCGGCGCCCCCGGCGACTCCGTCCCCGTCGTACGCCACCTACCCCTGGCAGCCCCCCGTCCCGCCGGAACCGACCGCACCCCCGCGCCACCGGACCCCGGACCACCCGCCCCTCGGGCACCACAGCGACCTGCGGATCCTGCGCACCGCCTACCGCTGGCAGCGGCGCGTGGCGACGCTCACCGCGCTCGGGTACTTCACCCTCTTCCTGATCCTGTCCGCCGGCGCGCCCGGGTTCATGACGAGCACGGTCACCGACGGGCTGCCCGTCGGCCTGCTCCTCGCCCTGCTCCAACTGCCGGTCACCTGGCTGGCGATCTGGCTGTACGAGCACACGGCCAGCCGCTACGTCGACCCGCTCGCGGACCGTATCCGCAAGGAGGCCGCGGTCGACGCCAAGCGCGATGCGGGCAAGAGGGAGGCCGGGCGATGACGGACTTCAGCTCGGACGCGCAGGCGTGGTCGCTCGTCGCCTTCTGCACCGTGGCCACGATCACGCTGCTGCTGTGCGTGATGATGGGCCCGGACCGGGACGACCTCGACGAGTTCTACACCGGCTACAGCTCCCTGTCCCCCATGCGCAACGGCCTGGCGATCGCGGGCGACTACATCAGCGCGGCGACCGTGCTGGGCACGACGGGCGTGATCGCGCTGTGCGGCTACGACGGCATCGTGCTGGCGCTGAGCACGGCCCTGTCGCTGATGCTGCTGATGTTCCTGCTGGCCGAACCCCTGCGCAACGCGGGCCGGTTCACGATGGGCGACGCGCTGGCACGCCGGATGCCGGGCCGGGCCGTGCGGGTCGCGGCCTGCGCGGTGACGCTGGCCGCGCTGCTGCCGCTGATGCTGGTGCAGTTGGCGGGGACCGGGCAGTTGCTGGCATTCATCCTGGGGTTCTCGGGCGACTCCCTGAAGACGGGGTGCATCGTCGGGCTGGGTGTGCTGATGATCAGCTACGCGGCGATCGGCGGGATGAAGGGCACGGCCCTCATCCAGATCCTGAAGATGGTGATGCTGCTGGGGTCGGGCGCCGTGGTCGCCGTACTGGTGCTGCGGCGGTTCGACTGGGATCCGGTCGCGCTGTTCGACGCGGCGGCGGCACAGAGCGGGGTCGGCTCGGCCTTCCTCGAGTCGGGGCTGCAGTTCTCGGGCGGTCCGCATCCCAGCCTCGACATGATCAGCTCCCAGATGGCCGTCGTCCTCGGCGGTGCGGTTCTGCCGCACATCACCATGCGTATGTACACGGCGACCGGCGCGCGTCAGGTGCGGCGGTCCATGTCCTGGGCGGTGTCCAGCGTGGCGGTGTTCGTGCTGGTGATCACGGTGGTCGGCTTCGGTGCGACGGCGCTGATCGGGCGGGAGGTGATCGCCGGGGCGGATCCGCAGGGCAACACGGCCTATCTGCTGGGTACCAGGGCCGCGTTCGGCGCCGACGTCTCCACCACGGAGACGCTCGTGTTCACGGCGGTCACCACGGCCATCTTCCTGACCGTGCTCGCCTCGGTCGCCGGCATGATCCTCGCCTGCGCGAACTCCCTCGCCCATGACGTGTTCGCCACCCGGCTGCGGGAGCTGTCCGGCCGCCGCGAGATGGCGCTGGCCCGGCTGTCGGCGCTGGCGGTGGGCGTCCCGGCGATCGTGCTGGCGACGATGGTCCAGCACCGCAGCCTGCAGCCACTGGTGACCCTGTCCTTCACCCTCGGCGCCTCCGCCATCGCCCCGGCGCTCGTCTACAGCCTCTTCTGGCGCCGGTACACCCGCGCCGGCCTGCTGTGGACCCTGATCGGCGGCTCGGCGGTGGTGCTGGTCCTGATGCCGGGAACCAACCTGGTGTCCGGCTCACCGATCTCCGCCTTCCCCGAGGCCGACTTCAACTGGTTCCCTTTCACGACACCCGGTCTCGTGTCGATACCGGCCGGCTTCCTCTTCGGGTGGCTGGGGACGGTCGTGTCCGGGCGGGGCAAGGAGGAGGAGCAGCGGCGGCAGTACGAGGCCGTGGAGGGGTGGATTCTGGCGGGGGCGGTGCGGAGGGGGAACTGAGCGGGGGTGATGGGTGCGGCGGGGACTAGCGGGGGGGTGATGGGTGCGGCGGGGGACTAGCCGGGGGTGATGGGTGCGGCGGGAGCCGCGGGAGTGGCCCGGGATTCGGGTCACTCGCGGGGGCGGGCCGCATTTCGGCGTCCGGGTCTTCGGGTTCGCGGGGGCGGGCTGCCTTTCCGCGTCCGGGACTTCGGGGCACGCGCCGGGGCCGACGCCATGTGCGATCCGGGCCTTCGGAGCACGCGCCCGGCGGCCAACTGCATCCCCGCAGCCGGACCTTCGCGCCACTCACCCGGCGGCCGGCTACATCCCGGCGGCCAGCCGCACCCCCGCGGCCAGACCTTCGCCCTACTCACCGGGCGGCCAACCACACCCTCCCGCGTCCGGACCTTCGGGCCACTCACCGGGGCGGGGCTGCATTTCGACATCCGGGACTTCGGGGCACCCGCCGAGGCCGACTCCACCTGCCGTACGGGCCTTCGGGGCACGCGCCCGGCAGCCAACCACACCCCCGCAGCCGGACCTTCGCGCCACTCACCCGGCGGCCGGCTACATCCCGGCGGCCAGCCGCATCCCGGTGGCCGGACCTTCTCCCCACTCACCGGGCCCGGGCTACCTCCCGGCACCCCAACCTCCACGTCACTCGCCGGAGGCGGCCCGCATCTCGGCGTCCGGGTCCTCGCCTGTCTCCGGCCGGGGTTGATTGCCGCGGGCGCGCAGCAGGTCCGCCCGGGCGTAGGTGAGATGAGCGACCGCCTTGATGATCGCGGCCGCGCCCGCGGTGACGCCCGAGGTGAGGCCCGCGATCGCCACGATGACCTGTGCGGTCTCGGAGGCGTCGAAGCCGAGGGGGTGGGGCTCGTCCAGCAGGGGCCGGGCGGCGAGGAACGCGATGGCGTATCCGAGCAGGGCCACCGCGGCCAGGAGGATCACCTCACGGAAGCGCCGGACGGGGTCCGCGACCTGCACGGAGGCGCTGGGGACGTGGTGGCGCCCGCGGCGTCTGAGCACCGCCGCCGCGAAGGCACCCAGCGCGGCGGAGGCCACGGCGACGCCGACCACCTGCGCCGCGGTCACGCCCCCACCGCCGGACACGTCGTCGCGGGTGAGGACCACCCCGGCGAGAACCAGGACGCAGAACGTCAGCGCGAAGGCGACCAGCCGGGCGGCGTTGTTGAACAGCGGCGGCCTGTCGTCCGGCGTCACGGCGCGGTTGGGGTGCACCTCGCCGTCCCGGATGCCGCCGAGCAGCCGTACCGGGCTGCCCACGCGGCCACCCGACAGCAGCACCAGCACCTTGAAATGGTCGCCCTGGTGGAGCGGCACGCGCGGCAGGCGCAGCCGGTTGCCCTCGTAGGCGAAGCCCCGGGACGAGGTGAAGTGGCCCATCAGATGATCGAGGTAGGGCGGCTGGGTGACCGAGACCCCCCGGACGGAGCGGTCGGCGAACACCACGGTCAGGCCATGGGATTCGGGGCCCGTGTAGTCGTCGCGGTCGATGCTCCGCGAGCCGTCGTTCTCGACGCGCAGCAGCACGAGGGTCGCGTCGTCCATGCCGGGCGCCTCGTCGAACAGGCCCAGCCGGACACCGGCCGGTCTGCGCCACGCGTCGTCGTCGACCGGGCTGTCCAGCTGCACCCGGTAGCCGATCCGCTTGCGCCCCGGCGCCCCGCGGTCGTACCAGACCGTGGCCACCGAGGCGACGACACCCACGACGACCGCCACCACGGCTACGACATCCTGCGCGCTCAGCCAGTCCACGGTGCCTCAACTCACGTCCGATGCCGGGCAGTTCCCGACCCCACCCTGCCCGAACGTACCGGCCCGCAACCGGCGTCGCTCACTCCAGGGCGGCCTGCCGGGTCAGCGTCGCCAGGCTGTTGCGCAACTGGTTCATGTGCGTGCGGACCTCGTCCCACTTCTTGCCGTGCTCATGGAGTACCTGCTCGGTCTCCCGGGCGATCTCGTCCGCGCGCTTGTGGGCCGCCGCGAGCACCTCGGTCGCGTGCGCCTGCGCCTCCTCCTGGAGCCGTTTCGCCGATGCCTCCGCGTCCGCGAGCACCAGTTCCGCCTCGGCCACCGACGCCTCGGCCAGCGCCACCCGCTCCACCTCCGACGCCCTCAGCGCGGCAACCTTCTCCTCGGCCTCCCGCTCGGCGTCGGCCCACCGATCGGCGTGCTCCTTCGCCTGGTCGGCGAGCAGACCGTTGGTGCGCTGCCGCGTCTCCCGCAACGGGCCGAGCACCTCCCCGCGCCCGTCCTTCAGCGCGCGTTTCGCGGCGATACGGATCTCCCCCGCCTCACCGCGGGCCGCGAGCAACCGCTGACGGGCGTATTCGTCGGCCTCGGCGCCCACAGCATCGGCATGCGCCTGCGCCGCCTCCCGCACGCCCTCCGCGTACGCCTGCGCCTCCTCCACCATGCGCCGCGCCTCCTGCCGCGCGGCCTCCCGCACGGCCGCGGCCTCCTCCTCCACCAACTCGAAGATCCGCCGCGCGCCCTCCCCGAGCGTCTCGTACGTCTGCGGGGCCAGCTGCGCCACCGTCTCCCGCAACCGCTCCGCCTCCTCGTCCATCTCCCTGGCGAGCACGGTGAGCCGGGCAGCCCGTTCCCAGGCGGCGTCACGGTTCCGGAAAAGGGCGTCGACATAGGCATCGACCTGGTCGGGACGGTAGCCACGCCCTCGTACGACCACGAAGTCGTGGAACGAGCCGGGTGCGCTGCTCATCCTGGAACCCCTCTCCGCCGGGGATACGAAAATGATGATTTAGCGCACATCTTGATGTATGGGGCGGAAGCGTTCATAACGCGACACTCCGCACACGGGACACGGGCGGAGGCACTGAGCCCCGCAGGAAAAGCGCATACGGGCGCATACGAAAGGGCCGGCTCCCCGTCGCACAACCGGAAGCCGGCCCTTTCACTCCCGCACGCCGCCGCGGCGGCAGCCGGGTGATGTCACATCACGTCACGACGAGCGGCCCGGTGACGCGATCTCGTGGAGAGCGGCCGGGGCCGCCGGGTCGTGTCGCCTTGCGGCGAGCGGCGGGCCACCGGACGGCGGCCCCTCAATGCGAGCAGCCGCAGCAGCCAGACGGCGCCACCTCACGGCAAGCAACGGGGCCGCCGGGTGGTGCCACCTCACGGCGAGCAGGCGGGGGCGCCGAGAGGCGCCACGTCGCGGCGAGCAGCCGCAGCCACCAAGCGGCGCCACGTAACGGCAAGCACCAGGGCCGCCGGGTGGTGCCACCTTGCGGCAAGCGACCAGGGCCGCCGGACGGTGGCCCGAGCAGCTGGGGCCACCGGAAGGTGGCCCCTCCGCAAGCTGCGCAGCGGCCAGACCGCGCCCACGCAGCCAGCAACCTGGGCCACCGGGCGTCAGGTCGCGGCGAGCAGGCGGGGCCGCCGAGAGGCGCCACGTCGCGGCGAACAGCCGCAGCCTCAGCCTCCAAACGGAGCCAGCAACCTCACGGCAATCAGCCGCCGCGCAGCCAGACCGCGCCCACACGCAGCCGGCAGCCCCAGCCACCCGACGGGGCCACCTCACGGCCTGCGGCCACCGCAGCCCCGCGATGTCACAGCAACCCGTCCCACATCTGCTCCAGCAGCACCGACCACCAGCTCTCCGGTGAGCCGAGCGCCGCCGGGTCGAGGGAGGCGAGCTGGGCCTGGAAGTCGACGGTCCAGCGGCCCGCCTGTTCCTGGGTCAGGCCGAAGCGAAGACGCCACATGCGGCCGAGCAGCGCCAGGCAGCGCTGGAACTCGGGCAGGCCCGTGTTCACGAACTGCGGCGGCACCGGCGCACCGCCCGGCCCCGCCTCCACCGGCACGGCGACGATGTTCGCCGTCCCGTACTGCACACAGAGCGCCTTGCCGAAGTCGCTGCCCATGACGAGGTACGACCCCGCGTCCGAGGCCGGCTGCACCCCGCGCTCCTGCGCCAGCTCCGCCAGCGTCGGAACCGGCCGCCCCGGCTGGGCCTGCGCCCAGAAGAACGGACCGACGTCCATCGGCAGACCGCCGACGACCAGACTGTGCGCCACGACCGGCGGCACGCCCTGCCGGGACACGGCGGCCTGCTCGAACCGGAAGATCCCCGGCCCGAACGCCCCCGCCAGCTCCTGCGCCACGCCCTCCGGCGGAATCGGCGGCACCGGCTGCACCTGCGGCAGCGGGGCGCGCACCGGCGCCGGGCGGGCGGGCCCGTCGGCCACCTGGTGCAACTCACCCTGGTGCACCAGCAGCTGCCCCATCCCCTGCTGCCGGCTCGCGTGATCCGTGCCGTACGGCGCGATCGACGTGATCCGCGCCTGCGGCCACTGCTCCCGGATCATCCGAGCACAGTACGCACCCGGCAGCTCGCACGACTCCAACTCCGTGTGCAGCTCCAGCACCTGGTCCGGCGGCACGTTCATGCCCCGCAGCTCATGGAAGATCTGCCACTCCGGGTGCGGCGTACCCGGCGCCGAACGCCGGATCAGCTGCTGCTCCGACCCGTCCTGCGCGCGGTAGCGGAGGACGGCCTGGTAGCCGGGGCCGACGGTCGGCTGACCGGTGGGCTGCGGGTAGCCGTATGCCGGGGGCTGGCCCGGGGCGGAGGGCTGCGCCGGGGCCGGTGCCGGGTGGCCGGGTTGGCCGAGCCGGCCGGGGGGCGGCGGTACGGCACCTGGCGGCATCGGGGGCTGAGGGGCGGCCGAGGGCATGCCCGGGGCGCCGGGCATACCGGGGCCGCCTGCCAGGCCGGGGGCGCCGGGAGGCTGTGGCGCCCCGGGCGCACCGGGCGCAGGGGGCATACCGGGAGCGCCAGGAGCACCCGGCACACCGGGCGGCTGCGGAGCGCCAGGCATGCCCGGGGCACCCGGAGCACCGGGCGGGTTGGGGACGCCCGGAGCACCGGGCGCCTGCGCCGACGGGACACCGGGGCCGCCCACCGGGGGCGCCGCCAGCACGGTCTCCGCATGGTGAACGGCACCCCGAGCACCGCCCGCGGACCCCTGGCCGCCCTGCCCACCGGGGGCACCGAGAGGCTGCGGGGCGGCGCCGGGCGCACCCGGAGCACCGGGGACGCCAGGAGGCTGTGGAGCGCCGGGCACGTTGGGGACACCCGGCGGATTCTGCGCACCCGGAGCACCAGGGGCGCCGGGCGCACCGGGCGCACCCGGAGGCTGCGGCGGACCGCCCATCTGACTCGGGTCGGCCAGCACAGTGGCCGCATGGTGCACAGCACCCGGAGGCGTACCGGGCGGATTCGGTCCGCCAGGCCCACCGGGAGCCCCGGGAGCGCCCGGCGCACCCGGCGCACCGGGCGGCTGCGGAGCGCCAGGCATACCCGGGGCACCCGGAGCACCCTCAGGCCCGTCCGGCCCCAACGCGGACACGAGCTGCGTCGGAACGTACCCACCCGCAGGCGTCCCCGGCGCACCCGGGGTGCCCGGCGTTCCCGGTGCAGACGGCGGCGGAGGCGGCGCACTCCCCGCCCGCGCACCCGGCGTCCCCGGCGCACCAGGCGGAGGAGGCGGCGCCGCCCCACCCCGCGCACGCGGCGGAGGCGCCGCCTTACTGGTCGCCGCATCGGCGATGTCCCCGGCGTTAGACGCGAGCGGCCGCCCCGGCGCACCCGGCGCACCCGGAGCCTGCGGCACACCAGGAGCCTGCGGCACACCCGGGTAGCCGTACGACGGCGCACCCGGCCCAGGCGGAGGCGGCGGCGTGGCACCCGGCGGAGGCGTACCCGGCACCGGCGGCCCAGGCGGCGGAACCTGACCGCCACCCGACAACAGCGCCGTCCTGTCATCCGGCAGCGCGCTGTCGTCACCGCTCAACGGCGGCGCGAACACCGTCTCCGGCAAGGGCACGGAACGGTCCTCCCCGGCATCGCCACCGGTGTCCGTCCCGGCCCACGGAGTCGCGCCTACGGGCACACCAGGCGCACTCGGCACACCAGGCGCAGGAGCCGCCGGAGCCCCGCCCTGCGTCCGAGGCAGCGCTCCACCACCGGACGTACCAGCGCCAGAACCGCCAGAACCATCAGAACCGTCAGAAGCACCGGAACCGCCGGAACCCGACCCCGCTCCGGCCCCTGTCCCGGCACCGGTCCCCGCCCCCGAATCCCCAGCCCCGCCATCCCGCCGAGCATCCGAGATCCCCAACTTGTCCGCCGCCTCCTGCAACCACTCCGGCGGCGTCAACAGGAACGACGTCTGATTCAGATCCACCCGAGCCGGAGCGGCCGGCGCCGGTTGCGCCGCCGCGCCGCCACGGCCGTACTCCTCCTCGTACCGGCGGATCACCTCACCCACCGGCAGCGACGGCCACAACGTGGCCTCCCCGCTGTCCCGGGCGAGCACCAGCCGCTGACCGCCCCCGTCCGAACTCGGCCCGCCCGCACGGTCCTCGGCCCACACCACGAACCCGAGCTCGAACTCCCGCACCCGCACCTCACGATGCTGGTACGACGGCACATCCCCGTTGATCCACTCTTCCGCGCGCTCCTGCGCCTGTGCGAACGTCACCATCGCGAAGCTCACTCCCCCACAGCCGCGGCAGCCACGGGCACCACACGCGCGAACCCGCCGTCCACCATCAGATTCGCCACCGTCTCCAACTCCGGCGGAGAACCCGCCAGTCGGGACAGGAACGCGTCGAAGTCCTCACCGCACGGCACCAGCAACCGCTCCACCCGCTCGGCCGCCGGCCAGGCCGGATCCACGTCCCGCGCGTCGTCGTACGCGCAGAACCACACCGAACCCAGCCGCTCGCCCTTCACCTTCACGGCCAGCAACCCGCCCTGCACGAACCCGACACCCAGGTAGTCCTTGGTCAGATGGTCCCGCAGGCACTTGTTGACATAGACCAGGTCATTTATCGCGGCCTCGTCCCGCACGGTGAACAGCGGCTGATCGACCAGCAGCCCCAACTCCGCGTCCAGCGCCGTCCCCACCGGGGCACACCCGCCCGCCGCCTTCAGGAACGACCGATACGCGCCCGGCAGCCGATACCCCAGGTCCTCCTCGACACCCAGCACCTGCGACTCCGTCACCGCCACACCCGACTTCGGCAGCCCGAAGTGCGCCGGCCGCGTGTCCTGCAACGGCCGCGTCCCCCGCTTGTTCTGATCCACCGCCGACGTCGCGATCCCACCGTGGTGCCGCAGCAACGCCTTCACCTCGACCGGAACCAACTCCAACCGCCGTGAGTTCACCGCGTGATGCCACGTCCAGCCGTGCGGCGTCGCCACCGACGGCACCGTGTCCCACAGATCGTGCCCCGAAGCCGCCAGCGCCGCGTTCGCCGACACATAGTCCGTCAGCCGCAACTCGTCGACACCGAAGCCCTCCGGCGGCTCCGCGATCTCCGCCGCCGCACGCGCGTACGGCGAGAAGTCGGGGTAACCACGCTCGTCGACCCGTACTCCTCTCGGGTGACGGGACGCCCGTACCGGATCCGGGAAATGCACGACCTGCCCGGCGTAGGCCGCGTTCGGCGGCGCGGCTTGCTGCCCGAGCCGACCTGTCGTCATGGCGGTTGCCCCCTGCGGCGTTCTGATACGGACCCACCGTGACCACACACGGTCACAACGCCCCGTATCGACTGTCTCATCTGCGTCCACACGTCACCGCATGGAAAGCGGTGCCGACAGCCTATGCGGTACGACGAGACCGGTCACCGGCGCCGGTCATGACCCCCTCCGCTTCCGTGACCAGCCGTCACCCCGCCGTGACAGCCCGCCCAAACCCGGGCGTGTCGCGCCGCCCCAGCTTCCGCACCCGCCACGCCGTTTGGCACTCTGTGACGTCCGAGAGCATGCCCGGGGGATGCTCGGGAGGGGATGATGATCATGAACACCACGCAGACGGGACCCGACGCGGCGAGGTCCGGCGACCCCCGCATCGGCTGGAGCGCCACCGAAACCCCCCACGCGCCCGCCCTCCGCCACCGCCGCGACGGCATACTCCCCACCGTCGCCGCCGCCCTCTCGGTACGCGGCGCCACCCTCACCGGCACCGCCGCCCGCGGTGACCAGGCCCCTCCCCTGCACCACCTCGTCCAGGACTTCCTCGACACCCTCACCAGCGGCGAACGCGACCGCTTCACCGGCCGCTGCGCCGAGACGATCCTGATCTCCCGCCACCTCGCCACCGCCGACGAAGCCCGCAGCAAACGCGCCGCCCGCAAACCCATGACCAACGGCGAAGCCCGCAAAGCCCTCAAACAGGCCAAGCTCACCGCCCGCCGCATCCGCGAGGACGGCGACCCCCTCCACGGCAGCTTCGCCGCCCCCTGCCGCGCCTGCACCGCGCTCAGCGCCCACTTCGGCGTCCGCATCGTCGACCCGACAACGGCAGACGACTGACCCCCACACCCCCACACCAGCAAAAACGGCACCAGTAAGACGGCACCCCGCCGGGCCGCCGCAACCCCGGCGTATCGACGAACGAAGGGCAGATGCACACCGACCGCACCTCCACCACCCGCTTCCCCGTCCCCGTCGACGCCGCCCTGCGCGCCGCCGGCTGGCAACCCGGACGCTGGGACATCAAGCAGGCCGAGATCTGGGCCGACGCCCTGCGCGAACACGTCTCACCCGCCGGCCACCGCCACGCCGTCTTCCCTGCCGCGGTCGAAGCCTGGGCCGAATTCGGCGGCCTCCACCTCACACCCTCCGGCCCCGGCCGTCAGATCGCCCCCGCCACCGTCCACTTCGACCCACTCCACGGCCTCCACATGGCCCGCACCCTCGGCGACCTCGGCCTCGCCCTCGACACCGAGGTCTGCCCCCTCGGCGCCGAAACCGACACCCAGGCCCTCCTCGCCATCGACACCGAAGGCCGCGTCTACACCCTCGACCACACCGGCGACTGGTACCTCGGCCCCGACATCGACCAAGCCCTCGCCGGACTGGTCGCAGGCATAGAACCGGTACGACTCACAGCGGGCTGACCCACGAAAGACCCGCCACGGCAAGCAACGCAACCCGCCGCGCGGCACGGCGAAGCACCGCACGGCTACGCCGCCGGAATCACCGCCGACACCCGAAAACCCCCCGCATCCGTCGGCCCGGACACGAAAACCCCGCCCAACGCGACGACCCGCTCCTTCATCCCCACCAGGCCGTTACCCCCCGACGGCAACCGCGCCGACGACTCCGACGACACCTCCGGCGGCGGCTCGTTCTCCACCTGCATCGCGATCTCCGACACCCGGTGCGCCAGGCGCACATGCGTCTTCGCCCCCGCCGCATGCTTGTGAACGTTCGTCAGCGCCTCCTGCACCACCCGGAACGCCGTCTGCTCGACCTCCCGCGCATACGTCCGCGACTCCCCCTCCACGGACAGATCCACCACCATCCCCGCGGCGGCCGACTGCCCGACCAACTCGTCCAACTCGGACAGACAGGGCCCCTCGGCAACCCCCTCGTCCACCCCGCCCCGCTCCCGATCAGCAGCGGCAGCGGCAGCGGCCCCCACAGCCGCGAGCGGCACGACGGCCCGCTGAACCCTCTCCCGACCAGCGACACCACCGCCGACACCGGCACCGCCGGCACCAGCACCGCTACGCAGCACCCCGAGCATCTCCCGCAACTCGGTCAACGCCTGCCGCCCCATGTCCCCCACCAACGCGGCGTTCTTCACCGCCTTCTCGGGATCCTTCCTGGCCACGGCCTGCAACGCGGCAGCATGCACCACCATCAGACTCACCCGGTGCGCGACGACGTCATGCATCTCCCGGGCGATCCGCGTCCGCTCCTCGTTCCGCGCCCACTCGGCCCGCTCCTCCGCCCGCTCGGCGAGCAGCTGAAGCTCCCGCTCAAGACTGTCGGCCCGCTCGCGAAGACTCTCCATCAGCCGCCGCCGGGCCCCCACGTACAGCCCGAGCAGCAGCGGCGGCGCGGTCACGCCGAGAGCGGTGGTGACGGAGGCGAACGGAATCACCCAGTCCCCGAAGGTCAGGTTCCCCCGCGCCACATCCTGACGCACCCACACGAACGTCACGATCAGCGTGCCGACGAACGACATGCCGGCCAGCGAGGCGATGATCCGCCGCGGCAGTTCGGAGGCGGCGAGGGTGTAGAGCCCGACGATGCCCATCAGGAACCCCATCTGGGCGGGCATCACGGCGATGGACACGAGCACGACGGCTATGGGCCACCGACGCCGCAGCACCAGCACCGAACCGGCCAGAACCCCGAACACCACCCCCGCGGCCACCGGAATCCCGGCATCGCCCGCGAACCGAACCCCCTCGACCCCGCACTCCAACGCGGACGCGACACCCAGACCCACGTCCAGCACAGCACTGCGCAACCTGCCCCACCACCACGGCCCCGCCCCCGGTGGCGGGGCCTCGGCGTGGTCTTCCCCCGTCGTGGTCATGACTCCAGCCTAAGGGCCGTGGGGCGCCGATTTCCGGGGAGTTTTACCGACTGGCCTACACCACACTCCGTGACCGAACGTAAGCGAAACCGCCCGATATCCCTCGAACTGCTGAATCGCACACCGTTCGACCGTGGAACCGATCATTCCGCCCGGACGGTATGCCTATGGCACATCCATACGGCAAGTACGCCAATTTCGAGGACTTGCGGGAGCAGGCGGTGGCACTCCGGCGGCAGGGCTACAGCCTTCGGCAGATCCGCGACGAGCTGAAGATCTTCAACAACGACATCCTCAACCAGCTGGTGAAGGGGGAGCCGCCGCCGCAGTGGACGAAGCGCCCGAACGCGAAGGACGACCTGAGGGCGAAGGCACGGGAGCTACGGCTCCAGGGATGGACGTACGACCGGATCGAGGCGGAGCTGGGGTGCTCCAGGAGCTCCGTTTCGCTGTGGGTGCGGGACCTGCCGAGGCCCGAGCCTCGCTACACACCCGAGGAACAGCGGGCTCTCATGCAGGAAGGCCTGGCGAGGCGGCGTGCCGCCGACAACGAGGAGCGCGAGAAGACCAGGCTCGGAGCTCGCCGCGAGATCGGCGAGCTGACGGACCGCGAGCTGTTCATGGCGGGGGTCGCGCTGTACTGGGCAGAGGGATCGAAGAGCAAGCCCTACGATCGGCGAGAGCGAGCCATCTTCGTCAACAGCGACCCAGGCGTGATCCAGACCTACCTGGCCTGGCTGGACCTTCTCGATGTGGACCGGGAACGCCTGCACTTCCGTCTGCTCATCCACGAGTCCGCCGATGTCGACGCTGCGCACCGTTTCTGGGCAGAGATCGCCGACGTCGATGTCTCGGTCTTCGCCAAGCCGACGCTCAAGAAGCACAACCCGAAGACCGTCCGGAAGAACACCGGCGACGACTACCACGGCTGCCTGGTCATCGGGGTGGCCAGAAGCGCCCACCTGTACAACCGCATCGACGGCTGGTGGAAGGGCATCGTGGCCCAGGCGCAGTCACGTCTCCGGTAAGGTCTGAGGCGCTGTCCCCCGTGGTGTAACTGGCAGCACACTGGTTTTTGGTACCAGCAGGACAAGGTTCGAATCCTTGCGGGGGAGCAACAGCACACAAGACCTAGGTTCGGGCCCTGACACCCAAGTCAGGGCCCGCTCCCATGCCCCCCCACGAAACGCCCCGGTATCCTGCGGATGTCACCCCACCCCCTCCACAGCCGAAGGGCATCCCGTGAGCGCCATTCGCCCGGCAGCCGTCGTCGTTCTCGCAGCGGGTGAGGGCACCCGTATGAAGTCGGCCACACCCAAGGTCCTGCACGAGATCTGCGGACGCAGTCTCGTGGGGCATGTGCTCGCCGCCGCGCGTGAGTTGCAGCCCGAAAATCTGGTCGTGGTCGTGGGGCACGCGCGGGAGAAGGTCACCGCGCATCTCGGCGAGACCGACCCCGGCGTCCGTACCGCGGTGCAGGCGGAGCAGAACGGTACGGGGCATGCCGTTCGGATGGCTCTGGAGGAGCTCGGCGGCTCGGTGGACGGGACCGTGGTCGTCGTCTGCGGCGACACTCCGCTGCTCACCGGCGAGACCCTGACCCGCCTCGCCGCCACGCACTCCGCCGACGGCAATGCCGTGACGGTGCTGACCGCCGAGGTTCCGGACGCGACGGGCTACGGCCGGATCGTGCGGGACGGTGCCTCGGGTGCGGTGACCGCGATCGTGGAGCACAAGGACGCGAGCGAGTCGCAGCGGGCGATCCGGGAGATCAACTCCGGGGTCTTCGCCTTCGACGGGCAGCTGCTCGCCGACGCGCTCGGGAAGGTGCGGACGGACAACAGCCAGGGCGAGGAGTACCTGACCGACGTTCTCGGCATCCTTCGTGAGGCCGGTCACCGCGTCGGTGCGTCCGTGGCGGTCGATCACCGTGAGATCGCGGGGATCAACAACCGTGTGCAGCTCTCGGAGGCCCGCCGGATCCTCAATGACCGGCTGCTGAACCGCGCCATGCTGGCCGGTGTGACTGTGGTCGATCCGGCGACGACGTGGGTTGACGTGACCGTCACGTTCGAGCAGGACGCGATCGTCCAGCCGGGCACCCAGCTCCAGGGGTCCACGCATCTCGGTGAGGGCGCCGAGGTCGGGCCCAACAGCCGGCTGAAGAACACCAAGGTCGGTGCCGGGGCGCGGGTGGACAACACCGTGGCCGACAGTGCCGTCGTCGGGCCGCAGGCGTCCGTGGGGCCGTTCGCCTATCTGCGTCCGGGCACCAGGCTGGGCGCGAAGGGCAAGATCGGTACGTACGTCGAGACGAAGAACGCCTCGATCGGTGAGGGCACGAAGGTGCCGCATCTGTCCTACGTCGGTGACGCGACGATCGGTGAGTACACGAACATCGGTGCGGCGAGTGTCTTCGTGAATTACGACGGACAGGACAAGCACCACACGACCGTGGGCTCTCATTGCCGTACCGGTTCGGACAACATGTTTGTGGCTCCTGTCACGATCGGGGACGGTGCTTACACTGCCGCCGGCTCCGTGATCACGAAGGACGTGCCGCCCGGTTCGCTGGCCGTGGCCCGTGGCCAGCAGCGGAATATCGAGGGTTGGGTGGCTCGTAAGCGTCCGGGCAGCGGGGCCGCGAAGGCGGCTGAGGCGGCTTCTCGGCAGGTCGAGAGCGAAGGCTGACCGGAAACGGGTGCGTCAAACACGGCGTACCGTGATAAGTGCAACCCAGTTGAGACACCTCTGAGGAGACAGCTGTGACCGGGATCAAGACGACCGGCGAGAAGAAGTTGATGTTCTTCTCCGGCCGCGCCCACCCCGAGCTTGCCGAGGAGGTCGCCCAGCAGCTGGGGGTCGGGGTCGTCCCGACGAAGGCCTTCGACTTCGCCAACGGCGAGATCTACGTCCGCTACCAGGAGTCGGCGCGTGGCGCGGACTGCTTCGTGATCCAGAGCCACACGGCTCCGATCAACCAGTGGATCATGGAGCAGTTGATCATGATCGACGCGCTGAAGCGTGCGTCGGCCCGCTCCATCACGGTCATCGTGCCGTTCTACGGTTACGCGCGGCAGGACAAGAAGCACCGTGGGCGTGAACCGATTTCGGCGCGTCTGATCGCGGATCTGATGAAGACCGCGGGTGCGGACCGGATCCTGACGGTGGATCTGCACACGGACCAGATCCAGGGCTTCTTCGACGGCCCGGTCGATCACCTCTTCGCTCTTCCGCTGCTTGCGGACTATGTGGGCCAGAAGGTCGACAAGGCGAAGCTGACCGTGGTGTCTCCGGACGCCGGCCGGGTGCGGGTCGCGGACCGCTGGTGCGACCGGCTCGGTGCTCCTCTTGCCATCGTGCACAAGCGGCGTGACAAGGATGTGGCGAACCAGGTGACCGTCCACGAGGTCGTGGGTGAGGTCAAGGGCCGCGTGTGTGTCCTGGTCGACGACATGATCGACACCGGTGGGACCATCTGCGCCGCCGCGGACGCGCTGTTCGCGCATGGCGCCGAGGACGTCATCGTGACCGCGACGCACGGTGTGCTGTCCGGGCCGGCGGCCGACCGGCTGAAGAACTCGCGGGTGAGTGAGTTCGTGTTCACCGACACGCTGCCGACGCCGGGTGAGCTGAGCCGTGATCTGGACAAGCTGACGGTGTTGTCGATCGCGCCGACGATCGCGAGTGCGGTGCGTGAGGTGTTCGAGGACGGTTCGGTGACGAGCCTGTTCGACGAGCAGTAGAGATCCTTTTGGGTACGGCCTCCCCCTCCGAGTAGACTGCTTCAGTTGCTCGGCGAGGGAGGCCGTACCTGTTGGTGCAGGTGTCGGCTGTCCGTTATCGACGCGCTCTTCGTAGCAGGCCGTTCGTGGCCGGGTAACCACGTCCGTTCCTAGTTCTACGAGGAGTGATCCGTATGTCCGAGGTGAAGCTCGCCGCCGAGACGCGCACCGAGTTCGGTAAGGGTGCCGCGCGTCGTATCCGCCGTGACAGCAAGGTTCCGGTTGTCCTGTACGGGCACGGTTCCGACCCGCTGCACCTGACCCTGCCGGGTCACGACCTGCTGCTCGCGCTGCGTACGCCGAACGTTCTGATCTCGCTGGAGATCGACGGCAAGACCAACGAGCTGGCGATCCCGAAGTCGGTTCAGCGTGACCCGATCAAGGGCTTCCTGGAGCACGTCGACCTGCTGCTGGTCAAGCGTGGCGAGAAGGTCACGGTCGAGGTTCCGGTGCACACCGAGGGCGAGCTGGCCGCGGGTGGCAACCTGCTGGAGCACGTGCTGAACGCGCTGCCGGTCGAGGCCGAGGCCACGCACATCCCCGAGGCCGTCACGGTCTCCGTCGAGGGCCTGGAGGCGGGTGCCTCCGTCCTGGCCAAGGACATCAAGCTGCCGAAGGGCACCACGCTGGCCGTCGAGGAGGACGCGGTGGTCCTTCAGGTGCTGGCCGCGCAGGCCGAGGAGGCCCCGGAGGGCGAGGCCGCCGAGGGCGAAGAGGTCGCCGAGGCCTGATTCCCAGGTCTGGCAGAGGCGTGATCCTCGGCTCTGTCATCGGTTCGTCAGCCGCTGTTCCCGCTGGGGGCAGCGGCTGGCGCGTATCAAGGAGTTATGGACGTGACGACCGACCCGAGCGCCCCGTGGCTGATCGCCGGCCTCGGCAATCCGGGGCCCGAGTACGCGATGAACCGGCACAACGTGGGGTTCATGGTGGCGGATCTGCTGGCCGAGCGGATCGGGGGGAAGTTCAAGCGGGGCGGTAAGGCTCAGGCGCAGGTGGTCGAGGGGCGGATCGGGCCGCCAGGACCGTTGAACCGGCGGGTGGTCCTGGTGAAGCCGATGTCGTTCATGAATCTGTCGGGGGGTCCGGTGAACGCGTTGCGGGACTTTTACAAGGTGCCGGTGGGCAATATCGTCGCGGTTCATGACGAGTTGGACATTGATTACGGTGTGCTGCGGCTGAAGCTCGGTGGTGGGGACAACGGGCACAACGGGCTGAAGTCGATGACGAAGGCGATGAGTTCGGAGTATCACCGGGTGCGGTTCGGGATCGGGCGGCCTCCGGGGCGTATGCCGGTGGCGGACTTCGTGCTGAAGGATTTCTCGTCGGCGGAGCGCAAGGAGCTCGACTACTTCGTGGACCGGGCGGCCGATGCGGTGGAGTGTCTGGTGATCGAGGGGCTGGAGCGGGCGCAAAGCACGTACAACTCCTGACTTGTCCGCCCACTCGAACAGGCCGAGGTTGACCGGGCGTAGGGGCATGGCCAAGGATCGCGGCCATGCCTTCTGCTGCTGTCTCCAGTCAGGGTGCCGTGACCGTCCTGCGGTTCGGGCGCCTCGCGGCGATGGGGACGGTCACGGTGCTGATTCTGATCGCGGGTGTGTGGGCCTCGTGGGGCACCGCTCACCATGTGATGCTCACGAAGGGGCGGGAGAGCGGCACGATCGAGGTGACGGGGTGCGGCGCGGACACGTGCAGTGGGCCGTACACGCCGGTCTCGGCGGGCTCCGAGCCGCGTGCGTCGGTCGTCATCGAGAAGAGCGTGGCGGTGCGCAAGGGGCAGACGTACACGGTTGTGGTGAAGCCGGGCAGTGACGATGTCGTGCGGTCCGGGCCGGCGGGCGTGCTCTATGCCTGGGTTCCGCTGGGCGGTGCGCTGTTGTTGGCCTCGGTCGTCGTCGCTGGTGGGCTGCGGCGGACGCGGCCGGCGTGGGTGCTGGCGGGGTCGGGGATCGCGCTGCTCACGGCCGCGTTCGTGACGGTCTGAGGTTTCTGGCGTTCTCCATGTCTGTGGAGGATCTGAGTGTTGTCTGTTCGTGATTGACCTGGGGTCAGTGCGGGCTGGATGCTGAGCCGCCCCCTCCACATCTTCCCGTTCCTTTCACGAAGATGGATTACTGCCTCATGCGAACCCTCTCCCGCGTCGGCGCCCTGTCCGCCGTCGCCGCGGCCGCTGTCTTCTGCGCACCGGCCGCCGCCCACGCCACAGCAACTGCCGTAGGCCATGGCGACAACGGCACCGTCAAGATCCACGACGCCGCCACCGGCGAGGAGCTGCGTAAGAACGAGCCTCATGTGTGCGAGTTCTATCTGGACGCCTTCGGTTTCGACAGCGTGCAGAAGGTCGACTGGCACATCGAGGCGTGGGCGCCGACCGCCGCCGTCAAGGGCGAGACGGTGGAGTCCGGTGCCATCACCCTCGACGGTGAGGGTCATGGCCGTACCGAGGACATGACGCTGCCCGACGGGCACTACAAGCTGTTCTGGAACTTCGAGGGCGAGAACGGCTCGGCCAAGCACAAGGTGTTCTGGTCGGAGTGCGAGGACGAGGAGGAGGGCGGTGGCACGGCCACGCCGTCCACTCCTGCGTCCGAGTCGCCGGGCGAGCCCACGAGCGAGCCGTCCGCGAGCCCGTCCACGCCCGCCGAGGCCGCCCCGTCGGCGTCCCCGTCGCCGCAGGGCGGTGCGGAGGGTGACCTCGCCGAGACCGGTAACGGTGCTCCGGTGGGGCTGCTGTCCGCGGCGGCCGCGGCGCTGCTGGGCGCGGGTGGGTACCTGGTGTTCCGGCGTCGTAAGGCCTGAGGGCCGTAGGACGTAGGAAGGGGTGCCCCCGTGCTCGTACGAAGCACGGGGGCACCCCTGTTTTGGCTGGTCGGCCCTTTTGGGCTGGTCAGCCGGTGTTGCGCAGGCCTGCCGCCACGCCGTTGACGGTGAGGAGCAGGGCTCGGGCCAGGGTCGGGTCCGGTTCTTCGCCCGCGGCGGCCGCGTCGCGCTGGCGCTTGAGGAGGGCGACCTGGAGGTAGGAGATCGGGTCCAGGTAGGCGTCGCGGATGGTGAACGTCTGCTTCAGGACGGGCTGGGCGTCGAGGAGTTCGTTCTCCCCGGTGATCCGCAGGACTTCGCGGACGGTGAGCTCGTGCTCGGCCTCGATCTCGGCGAAGACGTGCTGGAGTTCCTGCGGGACCAGCGTCTCGACGTAGTGGCGGGCGATGCGCAGGTCGGTCTTGGCAAGGGTCATCTCGACGTTGGAGATGAAGTTCCGGAAGAAGTGCCACTGCTCGTGCATCTCGTCGAGCACGGTGTCCAGGCCCGCCTCGCGCAGCGCCTTCAGGCCGCTGCCGACGCCGAACCAGCCGGGGACGATCTGGCGGGACTGGGTCCAGCCGAACACCCACGGGATGGCGCGCAGGCCGTCGAGGGAGACGCCCGAGCCGGGGCGGCGGGAGGGCCGCGAGCCGAGGTGCAGGTCGGCGAGCTGGTCGACCGGCGTCGACGCGAGGAAGTACGTCGGCAGGTCGGGGTCCTCGACGAGCTTGCGGTAGGCGGCGTGGGCGGCGTCCGAGACGACGTCCATCGCGGCGTCCCAGCGGGCCAGGGCCTCGTCGGACTGGCGCGGGGCCGTGTGCAGGGCGGATGCCTGCAGCGTTGCCGCGACCGTCAGCTCCAGGTTCTCGCGGGCCAGCGACGGGACCAGGTACTTGTCGGAGATGACCTCGCCCTGTTCGGTGACCTTGATCTCGCCCTCGAGGGTGCCCCAGGGCTGGGCGAGGATCGCGTCGTGGGAGGGGCCGCCGCCGCGGCCGACGGTGCCGCCGCGGCCGTGGAAGAGGCGCAGGCGGACGCCGTAGCGGTGGGCGACGTCGCGCAGGCGGCGCTGGGCGCGGTGGATCTCCCACTGGCTGGTGGTGATGCCGCCGAACTTGGAGGAGTCGGAGTAGCCGAGCATGACCTCCTGGACGTCGCCCCGCAGTGCCACGAGCCTGCGGTACGACGGGTCGGAGAGCATGTCCTCCAGGATGGTGTCGGCGGCCTTGAGCTCGTCGGTGGTCTCCAGGAGCGGGACGATGCCGATCTTGGCCCAGCCGGCGTGCAGGTCGATGAGGCCGGCCTCGCGGGCGAGGACGGCGGCGGCGAAGACGTCGTCGGCGCCCTGGCACATCGAGATGATGTACGACTCGATGACCTCGGGTCCGAAGACGGCGAGGGCCCGCTTGACGGTCTGGAACACGCCGAGGGTCTTCTCGCCGGCCGCGTCCACGGGGGCGGGGGTGGGGGCGAGGGGGCGCCGGGACCTGAGTTCCTTGGCGAGGAGCTTGGCGCGGTAGTCGCGGGGCATGTCGGCGTAGCGCCAGGATTCCTCGCCGAGCCGGTCGAAGAGCTGGCCGAGGGCGTGGTGGTGGGCGTCGGCGTGTTCGCGGACGTCCATGGTGGCGAGCTGGAGGCCGAACGCGGACAGGGTGCGGATGGTGCGGTTCATGCGGCCGTCGGCGAACAGGGCGCCGCGGTGTTCGCGCAGCGAGGTCTGGATCAGCGTGAGGTCGGCCAGCAGTTCGCCGGTGCCGAGGTAGTCGCGGCCGGCTTCGTGCGGGATGCCCTTGGCGAGGCGCTGCTTGGTGTTCTCCAGCTTCTGCCGGATGCAGGTGGCCTTGAGCCGGTAGGGCTCCTCGGCGTTGAGGCGCTTGTAGCGGGGGCTGATCTCGGGGAGGGCTTCGAGGTCGGCCTTGAGGGATTCGAGGAGTTCCTCGGTGGCGCCGGTGTAGCGGATGGAGTTCGACAGGAAGCCGCGCAGCTCGTCGATCATCTCCAGGGCGTCGTTGATGCCGTGTTCGTGCTGGAGGATGAGGACGTCCCAGGTCACCTGGGGGGTGACGTTGGGGTTGCCGTCGCGGTCGCCGCCGATCCAGGTGCCGAAGGTGAGGGGGCGGGTGGCGTCGGGGAGCTGGTAGCCGACGCGCTCCAGTTCGGCGGTGAGGTCCTCCAGGACGTCGCCGACGGCGCCGGCGTGGAGTTCGTCGAGGTAGTAGATGGCGTTGCGGGCCTCGTCGGCGGGCTCGGGGCGTACGACGCGCAGTTCGTCGGTCTGCCAGACGAGGTCGATGTTCTCGGCCAGTCGGGTGTCGTGGCGGCGGCGGTCGCCTTCGAGGACCGGGGTCTCCAGGAGTGCGGCGATGCGCCGGAGCTTGTTGAGGACGGAGCGGCGGGCGGCCTCGGTGGGGTGGGCGGTGAAGACGGGGCGCACGTTGAGGTTCTGGATCGTCTGGCGCAGGTGCTCGGGGTCGGCGTCCTTGAGGCGGTCGGCCGTCCGGGCGAGGAGGCCGCCCTCGGCGGCGCGCTTGGCGCGCAGCTCGCGGCCGCGGTGGACCTGCTCGGTGACGTTGGCCAGGTGGAAGTAGGTGGAGAAGGCGCGGACCAGCTTGGCCGCGGTGTCCAGCTCGGTGCCGCGCAGCAGCTCGGCGGCGGCGTCGCCGTCCTCGCGGGTCAGGCGGCGGACCTTCTCGACGAGGTCGAGGAGCTCGGGGCCCTCCTGCCGGACGAGGGTCTCGCCGAGGAGGTCACCCAGTCGGCGGATGTCGGCACGCAGCTCGGTGCTGGTGGTCTCCTGGGCAACGGTCTGGTCGTCGGCACTGCTCACAGGTGCGGCTCCTTGCAGTGTTGAAGCTCGTCCGGGGAGGGAACCCGGCGCAGGTGCCGCGCGGCGGGTGCCGCTTACGGCTCCTGAGTTCCGGGAAGAAATTCAGAGCGGACCGCGCTGTCCGACCGACTCCCAGGATAGGTGTCCGGGTGGACGCGCAGTCTCTCGGGCTCTTGCCGCCGGGCGACGCACTGCCATACTTACGACGCCGTAGGTTACGGAACCGTAGGCACCGTTTTAACGGAACCTGGGAACAGTTCCCGCAGCCCCGGCATCTGCCACCACCCTCGACACCCCACAGGGGACGCCCATGACCACGAGCTCCGATGTGATCGAAGACGCCCCGAAGGCGAACGACGACACCCTGACTGCCTCCGCCACGCTGGGCGGCGAGAAGAAGCGGTCGATCGAGCAGATCGCGCTGCTTCTGTTCATCACCGTCCCGTTCCTGGCGCTGGTCGCGGCCGTGCCGCTGGCCTGGGGCTGGGGTGTGAGCTGGCTCGACCTCGGCCTGATGGTCTTCTTCTACTTCCTGGGCTGTCACGGCATCACGATCGGTTTCCACCGCTACTTCACCCATGGTTCGTTCAAGGCCAAGCGTCCGCTGCGGATCGCGCTGGCCGTCGCGGGTTCGATGGCGGTCGAGGGCCCGATCGTGCGCTGGGTGGCCGACCACCGCAAGCACCACAAGTTCTCGGACGCCGAGGGCGACCCGCACTCCCCGTGGCGTTTCGGCGAGACCCTCCCGGCGCTGATGAAGGGCCTGTGGTGGGCGCACATCGGCTGGATGTTCGACGAGGAGCAGACGCCGCAGGAGAAGTACGCGCCGGACCTGGTCAAGGACCCGGCGATCCGCGCGATCTCCCGTCAGTTCATCTACTGGACGATGCTGTCGCTGGCCCTGCCCGCCCTGATCGGCGGTCTGGTGACGATGTCCTGGTGGGGCGCGTTCACGGGCTTCTTCTGGGGGTCGCTGGTGCGAGTGGCCCTGCTGCACCACGTGACGTGGTCGATCAACTCGATCTGCCACGCGGTGGGCAAGCGGCCGTTCAAGTCGCGTGACCGTTCGGGCAACGTGTGGTGGCTGGCGGTGCTGTCGTGCGGCGAGTCCTGGCACAACCTGCACCACGCCGACCCGACGTCCGCGCGGCACGGTGTGGAGCGCGGGCAGATCGACTCCTCGGCTCGGATCATCCGCTGGTTCGAGATGCTCGGCTGGGCCTCTGATGTGCGCTGGCCGTCACGCTCGCGTATCGATTCGCGCCGGAACACCGAGGAAGGCGGCTCCGGGCGCCGGAAGGAGCCTGCGAAGGCGGCATGATTGACGCCGTGGCGACCGACTCCAGCAGTACTCCCGGCAACGACAAGCAGCGGCGGACCCGCCGTACCCGGATGACCGGTGCGGAGCGGCGCCAGCAGCTGCTGGAGATCGGTCGTACCCTCTTCGCCGCGAAGGGCTTCGAGGGCACGTCGGTGGAGGAGATCGCGGCGAAGGCCGGGGTGTCCAAGCCGGTGGTGTACGAGCACTTCGGCGGCAAGGAGGGGCTGTACGCGGTCGTCGTGGACCGTGAGATGCGGCGTCTGCTGGACATGGTGACCGGCTCGCTGACGGCCGGCCATCCGCGTGAGCTGTGCGAGCAGGCGGCGTTCGCCCTCCTGGACTACATCGAGGAGTACACGGACGGCTTCCGCATCCTGGTCCGTGACTCGCCCATCCCGCAGTCGACGGGTTCCTTCGCCTCGCTGATCTCGGACATCGCGACCCAGGTGGAGGACATCCTGGGCCGCGAGTTCAAGAGCCGCGGCTTCGACCCCAAGCTGGCCCCGCTGTACGCGCAGGCCCTGGTCGGGATGGTCGCGCTGACCGGGCAGTGGTGGCTGGACGTCCGCCGTCCGAAGAAGGCGGAGGTCGCCGCCCACCTGGTGAACCTGGCGTGGCACGGGCTGGACGGCCTGGAGGCGAAGCCGCACTTGATAGGGCGCCGTAAGAGCTGACGCGCTGCGTCCGCCCGGGCGCGCTCAGTGCCGGAAGGTTCCTTGCCGGAAGGTGCCTTCGCTCAGTGCTTGAAGGTGTCCTTCGTTTTCTCCTTCGCCTGGCGCGCGTCGCCCTTCTTCTGTTCGGCCCTGCCCTCGGCGGTCATCCGCTCGTTGCCGACGGCGCGGCCCATGGTTTCCTTGGCCTTGCCCTTGAGCTGTTCCTTCTTGGCCCTGGCCTTCTCTTCCTTCGCCACGTCTCTCACTCCTCGAGTGGCTTGAGGTCGGTGTCTCCCCCAACGGGTGACCCTCCGCCGTCGCACTCAAACAGCGGCCATGGGCTCTCCGGTCACGGGCTCCAACGGCGACCATCACCCGAAACGGTGACATCAATCGACCACTGGATGCATCTTGTGGAACCATGTGCCCATGACTGAGATCACGATCAGCGCAGCCCGTTCCCAGCTCGGCGACCTGGTCCGCCGCGCGGCGCACAGCCGCGAGACCATCGCCATCACCGACCACGGGCACGTGGCCGCACTGCTCGTCTCACCGCAGGTGATAGAGGATCTCGAAGACGCCCTCGCCGTCGCGGACTATCAGCGGCGCAAGGCTGAGGGCACGCTCGGCGAGGGCATCCCCCACGAGGAAGTCGGACGCATTCTGGGGCTGCGCCCGTGACCTACCGCATCATCTGGGAGCCGAGCGCGACGAACGCAGCCGTCCGGTTCCTCAAGGACGACCCGACCGGACTCGCTGCGGTCTACGAAGCCGTGGGCACCCTCGCCGAGACGCCGCGCCCCATCAACTCCGTCGCCTACGGCGTCGACATCCGGCGCCTGCGCGTAGGCGATTACCGCGTCCTCTACGTCATCGACGACGAAGTGATCCACATCCTCGTCACCCACCTGGGCCGCACGTCCTGAACGCCACCGGCTCCAGGAACTCCAGCCGGTTGCCCACCGGGTCGTACGAGTAGAACCGTCGGTGTCCCGGCAGGTCCTCGTCCCAGGTGACGATCGCTCCCCGGGCCGCCAGCCGGGCGGCGTACGTCTCGATTCCGGTGACCCGCAGCCCGGGGTGGGCCTTCTTCGGGGGTCGGTAGTTCTCTTCGATGCCGAGGTGCAGTTGTACGGCGCCCGCCTGGAACCAGCAGCCTCCGCGCACGGCGAGGCCGGGTGGCTTGGGGATCTCGGTCATGCCCAGGACGCCCGTGTAGTACGTCCGCAGCCGTTCCTCCGAGCCGGGCGGGGCCGCGAGCAGGACGTGGTCGACGGCGGTGATCATCACGCCTCCTTGTGGGCCACGGCGAAGATCCGGCGGAACGGGAAGGGCGTGCCGTGCGCGGTGGCCGGATAGGCCTCGCGCAGGGCCGCCCGGTAGTCGCTGAGGAAGGCCTCCCGCTGGTCCGGGGCGTCGGCGAGCGCCGTCAGGACCGGGCGCAACCCCGTCCCCTTCACCCAGTCCAGCACCGGATCCTCGCCGGTCAGGAGGTGGACGTACGTCGTCTCCCACACGTCCGCCGCGCAGCCCAGGTCGGTGAGCCGGGCCAGGTAGTCCCGCGGGGTGAGCACGGCGTCCTCGTGGCGCAGGGTGTCGCCGAGGCCGTACCGGGGGGCGAGGTCGCGCATCAGGCGGTGGCTGGGGGCGTCGAAGTTGCCGGGGACCTGGAAGGCGAAGGTGCCGCCGGGGCGCACGGCCCGCAGCCAGTCCGCGAAGCGGTCCGCGTGACCCGGCACCCATTGCAGCGTGGCGTTGCTGACGATCAGGTCGTACGGCTCCTCGGGCGTCCACGTGCGTACGTCGGCGTGGGCGAAGTCGAGGCGGCCGCCACCCGCTGTCGGACCCTCGTGCTCGACGTGGGCCTGGTCGAGCATGTCGACGGAGTTGTCGTAGCCGGTGATGTGGGCGGTGGGCCAGCGCTGGGCGAGCAGGGCGGTGACGTTGCCGGGGCCGCAGCCGAGGTCGGCGATGCGGGGGCGCCCCCCGGACGGTTGCGCGGGGAGGTCGGGGACGCGGGCGAGGAGGTCGGCGAAGGGACGGGCGCGGTGGCCGGCGTGGCGCAGGTACTGGGCGGGGTCCCAGGTGGGGGCGGCGGCAGCGGACATGGTGGGGGCCTCCTGTCGTCTCTCGCTCTCCAGCCTGCCCCCCGAAGTCTCTTGACGTCAAGAGAATCGACATCAAGAGACTTCACATCGACACAACCACTACACTGATCGTCATGGAGGACGAGGTCGATCGGCTGGTCGCAGCGTGGCGCCGGGAGCGCCCGGACCTCGACGTGGAACCGCTCGAGGTGCTCAGCCGGGTGAGCAGACTCGCCCGGCATCTGGACCGCGCACGCCGGCTGGCCTTCTCCGAGCACAGCCTGGAGCCCTGGGAGTTCGACGTGCTGACCGCGCTCAGGCGCGCGGGAACGCCGTACCAGCTCTCCCCGGGGCAACTGCTGACGCAGACCCTGGTCACCTCGGGCACGATGACGAACCGCATCGACCGCCTGGCCAAGAAGGGCCTGGTGGAACGCCTCCCCGACCCAAGCGACCGGCGCGGGGTCCTCGTCCGGCTCACGGACGAGGGGCGCGACCGCGCGGACCAGGCGCTCGCCGGTCTGCTGGACCAGGAGCGCGCGATTCTCTCCGAGCTCTCCCGGGCACAGCGGGGCGAACTGGCCGGTCTGCTGCGTCAGCTGACGGCGCCTTTCGACAACATCCCCGGGTAGGCGTTCCGCTGGTGGCGCCGGCTTGTGTCGGTGGTTGTCTGCGGCGCCGTCGTGGCTGGTCGCGCCCACGCGGCGGAGCCGCACATCGATACAGCCCCGCGCCCCTGAAAAAGGGGCGCTGCCGCCCAGCGGCCTCGATCACGCGCTGCTGCTTTCCTCCGGCAAGATCCGTCCGGCGGGACCTAGATCCACCGGGCCGACGCCCGCCCGCCTCGCGAGCGCGACCGCGGCCAGTGTCGAGTGGACGCCCAGCTTGCCCAGGACGTTCTGCATATGGGTGCGGACGGTGTGCGGGGAGAGATACAGGCGCTCGGCGACGGCCTTGCGCCCCAGCCCCGCCACCATGCACCGCAGGACTTCCCGCTCCCTCGGCGTCAGCGACTCGACCAGCCGTTCGCTCTCGGTGCGGTGCTTGCGCGCGGCCGTCAACTCCCGCAGGACGCCCGTGAGCAGGGCGGGCGGCAGATGGGTCTCGTCGCGCAGGACACCGCGGATGACGGTGAGCAGCCGGGACAGCGAGCAGTCCTTGGCCACCCAGCCGGACGCCCCGGCCTGCAGGGCGAGCGCGGCCCGGCGCGGATCGTCCTTCTCGGCGAGGACGACGATCCGTACGGCAGGCTGCCCGGAACGGACCCCGGCGACCAGCGAGATGCCGTCCACCAGCCCGTCCTCGCCCACCTCCTGAACGGGCACGGCCGGCCGGACGCCCGGCACGTTGCCACCCAGGTCGGCGTCGACGAGCAGCACGTCGAACCGGCGCCCCTCGGCCGCCGCGCGCTCCAGACTGCGTAGCGCGGCCGGACCGCTGCCCGCGGCGGAGACGTCGACGTCGGGCTCGGCGGCCAGGGCGGCGGCGAGCGACTCGGCGAAGATGCGATGGTCGTCGACGACCAGGACTCGGATGCGAACCACGAAACCCCCTTCCCCAAGCTCTCGAAGAGCAGGGGATACCCCATCGTCAAAGGACGACACCGGGAGACGAACACCGTCGCGGGCACGACGCCCGAAGCGCGGATGGCCGCACGGCCGCCGCCGTGCAAGAACTGCTACCCCCACTTCGGGCGTCATACCCGACCTGTCTCGCCCCCTGATCAGCACCGGCCCCCACCGGTGCTGCTCATCAGAGTACGGCCGGGTGGCAGGAGCGGAAGGTAATTTGCAGAACTGGTTGGCTGACGCGTTTATGGTGAGCCGCATGTTTCGTCTGGAGACAGAAGTCGACAAATCACGGCAGGATCTGCTCCGCCGGCGGCTGCGGGACACCAACACCGCGGCCTCCCCCATCCTCCGCGCCCTGCGCGGAACCCCTGGTGAACGCGAACTCCCGCTCCAGGTATGGGCGTTGGACGACTCGGGGGCCGTGGCCGGCGGGCTGGTCGGTCACACGTGGACCACTTGGCTCCATGTCACCTACCTCTGGGTCGACGAACGCCACCGCGGTGCCGGTCTCGGTTCGCATTTGCTCGCACGCGCGGAGCGCACGGCCCACGGCGAACGGGGCTGCACCGCCGTACGCCTGGAGACCTGGGACTTCCAGGCGCCGGAGTTCTACAAGAGGCAGGGGTACGACGTGGTGTGTGTGATCCCGGACTATCCGCCGGGGATCACGGAGTACACCCTCATCAAACGGCTGGGGTGAGCCCCGGGGCGTCCAGGCGTCGATGGGCTTGGCGGTCCTGCTGCTGTCTGACTGAAGGGGGCATGCCAGATCTCCGTAGTGATCGGAGACCCAGGTGTCAACAACGTCCGGCAGTTTTATACCTAGCCCACCCGCCGCGCCCCCGCCGCCGGCACCGCCTCGAACACGCGGGGCGCGGTGAATCCGGCGGAGGCGAAGGCGTCCTCGACCGCCTTAGTGATGGTCTCGACGTCGGCCTCCTGCGCCAGCACGATCGCCGAGCCGCCGAAGCCGCCGCCGGTCATGCGGGCGCCGAGCGCGCCGGCTGCCAGCGCGGTGTCCACGACCAGGTCGAGTTCGGCGCAGGAGATGCGGAAGTCGTCCCGCAGAGAGGCGTGGCCCTCGACCAGCACCGGGCCGATCGCCCGCGTCTCGCCCGACTCCAGCAGGGAGACGACCCGCTCGACGCGCTGGTCCTCGGTGACGACGTGACGCACCAGGCGGCGTACCTCCTCGTCGTCGCCGAGCCGGTCCAGCGCCGTGTCCAGGTCGTCGTAGGCGACGTCCCTGAGCGCGTCGACGCCCAGCAGCGCGGCGCCCTTCTCGCAGCCCGCGCGGCGCTTGCCGTACTCGCCCTCGCTGTGGGAGTGCTTGACCTGGGTGTCGACGACCAGCAGGCGCATGCCCTCGGCGGCCAGGTCGAAGGGGATCTGCTTCTGGGAGAGGTCGCGGGTGTCGAGGAACAGGGCGTGGCCGGCCTCGCAGCACGCGGACGCCGTCTGGTCCATGATGCCGACCGGGGCGCCGACGTAGACGTTCTCCGCGCGCTGGCACAGACGGGCCAGCTGCCAGCCCCTCTGGCCCAGGTCGTACAGGTCGTTGAGGGCGAGCGCGACGACGACCTCCAGGGCCGCCGACGACGACAGGCCCGCACCCGCGGGGACCGTCGAGGCCAGGTGGATGTCGGCGCCGGTCACCGCGTGGCCGGCCTGGCGCAGGGCCCAGACGACGCCCGACGGGTATGCCGTCCAGGCCTTGTCCGACTCGGGCGCGAGGTCGTCGAGCCGCAGCTCCACCACACCGCCCTCGACGTCCGCCGAGTGCAGCCGCAGGACGCCGTCCCTGCGCCGTGAGACCGCCGCGACCGCCGTGTGCGGCAGCGCGAACGGCATGACGAAGCCGTCGTTGTAGTCGGTGTGCTCGCCGATCAGGTTGACCCGGCCCGGCGCGGCCCACACCCCCTCCGGCTCGGCCCCGTACAGCTCCTTGAACCGCTCGGCGACCGCGGCTGCCGTGTCGACGCTCATCCCCTGACCCTGACCTTCCGTGCTGAACCGGCCCTGTCGGCCGGTGAGTTGACCGGCCGCACAGCCGTAGAACCTACGGCCGGCCGTGCCGGTCGTAGAACTTAACCTGCGCGCCGCTGCGCGAACTCCCACGCGTCCGCGACGATCCCCGCAAGGTCCGCGCGGGACGGGTTCCAGCCGAGCCGCTCGCGGGCGGTGTCGGCGGAGGCGACCAGGACCGCCGGGTCGCCGCCGCGGCGCGGGGCCACGACCTCGGGGATCGGGTGCCCGGTGACCTGGCGGACGGTCTCGATGACCTCGCGCACGGAGAAGCCGTTGCCGTTGCCGAGGTTGCAGATCAGGTGCTCGCCCGGCTGGGCGGCCTTGAGCGCCAGCAGGTGGGCGTCGGCCAGGTCGGCGACGTGGATGTAGTCGCGCACGCAGGTGCCGTCCGCCGTGGGGTAGTCGTCGCCGAAGACGGAGATCGCGTCGCGCCTGCCCTGGGCGACCTGAAGGACGAGCGGGATGAGGTGCGACTCGGGGTCGTGGCGCTCGCCCTGCTCGCCGTAGGCGCCCGCGACGTTGAAGTAGCGCAGGCTGACCGCGCCCAGGCCGTGTGCCGCCGCCTCGCCGGTGATCATGTGGTCGACGGCGAGCTTCGAGGCGCCGTACGGGTTGGTCGGCCGCGTCGGCGCCGACTCGACGATCGGCACCTCCTTCGGCTCGCCGTACGTGGCCGCCGTGGAGGAGAAGACGAGCTTGCGCACGCCCGCCTCGCGCATCGCGCCGAGCAGCGCCATGGTGCCGCCGACGTTGTTGTCCCAGTACTTCTCGGGCTTCACGACCGACTCGCCGACCTGCGAGAACGCGGCGAAGTGCAGCACCGCGTCGAAGGAGGAGTCCAGCCACTTGGCGGCGTCGCGGATGTCGCCCTCGATGAAGGACGCCCCGGACGGCACACCCTCACGGAAGCCGGTGGAGAGGTTGTCCAGGACGACGACCTCCTCGCCGGCCTCGATCAGGTGCTGCGCGACCACGCTGCCGACGTAGCCCGCGCCACCGGTGACCAGAAACTTCCCACTCATGTACTCGCTACCTCTCGCAGTCGCTCGGCCGCGCGCTCCGGCGGCACATCGTTGATGAACACGCTCATGCCGGATTCGGAACCCGCGAGGAACTTCAGCTTGCCGGAAGTGCGGCGGATGGTGAAAAGCTCGAGGTGAAGCGCGAAGTCCTCACGGACGACGCCCTCGAAGTCCTCCAGCTGCCCGAACGGCGCCTGGTGCCAGGCGGCGATGTACGGCGTCGGAGGCTCGCCCGCGGAGCCTTCCCCTCCATTCCCCTCGTCGAAGATCCGGTCGAAGCGCCTCAAGAGTTCCAGATACACCTTGGGGAACTCTGTGCGCGCGTCCTCGTCGAGGGCGAGCAGATCGGGCACGCGGCGCTTGGGGTACAGGTGGACCTCGTACGGCCAGTGCGCGGCGTACGGCACGAAGGCCACCCAGTGTTCACTCTCCAGGACGACCCGCTCGTCGGCGAGTTCACGCTCCACGACGGCGTCGAAGAGGTTCTCGCCGCCGGTGGCGTCCTTGTGCGCGGCGAGGGAGCGCAGCATCAGGGCGGTGCGCGGGGTGGTGAAGGGGTAGGCGTAGATCTGCCCGTGCGGATGGCCGAGGGTTACACCGATCTCGGCGCCGCGGTTCTCGAAGCAGAACACCTGCTCGACGGAGGGCAGGGACGACAGTTCGGAGGTCCGGTCGGTCCATGCGTCGAGGACGAGCCGGGCCTGCTCCTCGGTCAGGTCGGCGAAGGACGCGTTGTGGTCGGAGGTGAAGCAGACGACCTCGCAGCGCCCGGAGTCGCCGGCGAGCGAGGGGAAGCGGTTCTCGAAGACGACGGCGTCGTACGACGAGTCCGGGATCTCGCTGAGGCGGTCGCCCTCGGAGGGGCACAGCGGGCACTGGTCGGCCGGCGGGTGGTACGTCCGCCCCTGCCGGTGCGAGGCGATGGCGACACGGTCGCCGAGCAGTACGTCGTGACGGACCTCGGACGTCGTGACGGTCCGGTCCAGGGGGCGGCTGTCGACCGCGTCCCGTACGGCGTCGTCACGCAGGTCGTAGTAGATGAGCTCGCGACCGTCGGCCAGCCGGGTCGAGGTCTTCTTCACGCCGGACTCCATTCGAGCCACTCAGGCCTTCCGAGACTCTCGAGACTTCACCGCGTCTTCTCCGAGCCTCCATCAAACAGAACTAAACATAGGGAAACACAACTCACCACGACAGTCAACATCACAATCAAACAAAGAGCGTCACACGACGTGTTCAATTGCTGAACGCAGGGGCGTAGGTTCCGCGCTGTATCGGTTCGCCAAACGAAGCGAGTACATATGCACACCCCCACACAAACCCCCACAAACTCCCCCACCCTTCTCGCCGCCGAGCTACGGCTCCCCACGAACTGGCTCGACTACACGCTCCTCGGTATCTACTTCGTCGTCGTGCTGGGCATCGGCTTCGCCGCCCGCCGCTCGGTGAAGACCAGCCTCGACTTCTTCCTCTCGGGCCGCTCCCTGCCCGCCTGGGTCACCGGCCTCGCGTTCATCTCCGCCAACCTGGCCGCCACCGAGATCCTGGGCATGGCGGCGAACAGCGCGCAGTACGGCGCCTACACCGTGCACTGGTACTGGATCGGCGCCATCCCGGCCATGGTCTTCCTCGGCCTGGTGATGATGCCCTTCTACTACGGCAGCAAGGTCCGCTCGGTCCCGGAGTTCCTGCTCCTGCGCTTCGACAAGGGGGCGCACCTGCTCAGTTCGATCCTGTTCGCCTTCGCCGCGATCCTGATCGCCGGTGTGAACCTCTACGCCCTGGCGATCGTGGTGGAGGCCCTGCTGGGCTGGCCCCAGTGGGTGGCGATCGTGGTCGCGGGATTCTTCGTGCTCGCGTACATCACCCTCGGCGGACTGTCCTCCGCGATCTACAACGAGGTCCTGCAGTTCTTCGTGATCCTGGCGGCCCTCATCCCCATCACGGTGCTGTCCCTGAAGAAGGTGGGCGGCTGGGACGGCCTGAGCGACAAGCTGACCCAGACCCACGGCGACGACTTCGTCACGGCCTGGGGCGGCACGGGCATCGGCGAGGCGAACCCGCTGGGCGCGAACTGGCTGACCATCGTGCTCGGCCTCGGCTTCGTGCTGTCCTTCGGCTACTGGACGACGAACTTCGCCGAGGTCCAGCGCGCGCTCTCCGCGAAGAACCTCTCAGCCGCCCAGCGCACCCCGCTGATCGCGGCGTTCCCGAAGATCTTCATCGTGTTCCTGGTGATGATCCCGGGGCTGGCGGCCGCGGCCCTGATCCCGGGCTTCGGCACCAAGGAGTCGGGCTACCAGTACAACGACGCCATCCCGTACCTGATGGAGGGGCTGCTGCCGAACGGCGTGCTGGGCATCGCGGTGACCGGTCTGCTGGCCGCCTTCATGGCGGGCATGGCGGCGAACGTGTCGTCCTTCAACACGGTGTTCACCACCGACATCTGGGCGAAGTACGTGGTGACGGACCGCGAGGACGGGTACTACGTCCGCTTCGGCCGCCTGATCACGGCGATCGGCGTGCTGGCGTCGATCGGCACGGCGTTCCTGGCGTCCTCCTTCTCCAACATCATGAGCTACCTGCAGACCCTGTTCTCCTTCTTCAACGTGCCGATGTTCGTGGTCTTCATCGTCGGCATGTTCTGGAAGCGGGCGTCGATGAAGTCGGGCTTCTGGGGCCTGCTGGCCGGCACGACGGCAGCGATGGTCAACTACTTCGTCTTCTACAAACAGGACATCATCTCCATCCCCTCCGACCAGGGCGCGAACTTCGTCTCCGCGATCGCGGGCTTCGTGGCCGGCGGGGTCGTCATGGTCGCCGTCTCGCTCTTCACGGCACCGAAGCCGACGGAGGAACTCCAGGGGCTGGTCTACGGCACCCGCTCCCCCGGCATGGCCGAGCCGCCGGCACCGGGCGACGAGGCCTGGTACCGCAAGCCGGCACTGCTGGGCTGGGGAGCGATCGTGCTGGCGGCCGCCTGCTACATCCCGTTCTCCTTCTGACGACCGGAGGTTGAGAGACCCATGACAGAGAACTCCGACCACTCCGACCGCTCCGCGAACCCGGACCACCCCGAGCACTCCGCGCGCCACGGGTACTCCGAGAAGGACGTCCAGCGGGAAGTCACCGAGCTGGAGGGGAAGTCCGCGACAGCCGCCCGGCTCTTCGACATCCGGCGCATCATCGGCGGCCTCTTCGTGATCTACGGCGTGATCGTCACGATCGTCGGCCTCACCGACGACGACGCCGCGATCGACAAGGCCGAGGGCATCAACATCAACCTCTGGACCGGCCTCGGCATGCTGCTGCTCGGCCTGTTCTTCCTGGCGTGGCTGAAGCTGAGGCCCACGGCTCCGCCGCCGCCGGACGTCGACGCGGGCGCCGCGCCGGGAGGCGGGCCCACCGAGTAGCGGCCAGGCGCCGACCCCCGACGTGTACGGGGCCGAGGTCCGCCGGGACCCCGGCCCCGTACGCGTTCATCGACCAGCGACGGTCACCAGCGTCAGAGCTCGCCCACCGGGCAGGGCGAGAACCCCACCCCGCCGCACATCCCCCGCGAACCAGGCGCCGTTCTCCAACTCCGCCGTCCACCGCCGCCACCGGAACGGAGCCCGCGCCTTCATCACCGGCGTCCAGTCGTCCGCACCGTCACCGACCTTCGCCTGCACGGCGATTCCACCGCGCACCCGGGCCCCCCGGACCCTGCGCACCGAGGTGCAGTACTGCCAGGGGTGGCCACCCAGCGTCGTGTCGATCGCCCGCACGCACTGCATCGAGAGAGAGGCCAGCGCCAAGGGACGAAGACTGACGAACATCAGCAGCAGGAAGACAGCCCGCACGGTCTCCAGATCCCGGTCCCGGATGACGACGACGGCCAGAGTCAGCAGCGCCCACACAACGCCCCACACCACCAGCCGAACCAACCCGCGTCGCCATGTCGCCACGAGGACGGACTGGGTCTGCGGGTCGTCGACGGCGCGGGGGGCGGTGGGGGGCGGGGCGCTCTGGTGCACTGGGAGATCGCTCTTCATGCGGGCGATTCTCCCCTGGAAGGAACCTGGGCTCTTCGGTCAGGGCCCCAGCCCTGGACCCGCATCCGGGGCCGAGTGCGGCACAGGCCCCGCCCGATCCAGCAACCCCGTCCGCGCCGCCAGCGCCGCCGCCTCCAGTCTCGAACCGACCCCCAGTTTCATCAGCACCCGCTGGACATGGGTACGGGCCGTCGAGGGGGCGATGCCCATGCCCGCGGCGATCAGGCGGGTGTCCTCACCGTCGGCGACGCGGACCAGGACCTCGACCTCGCGCGGGGTGAGCATCTGCAGCAGTCGCTGGCCTTCGTCGTCCGGTTGGGCGGCCGGGTTGAGGAGTTCGCTGAACGCGCCCTGGAGCAACTGCGGGGCCACCGCCGCCTCGCCCGCCCGGGCCTTCATGATCGCCCGTTCGACGCCCTCTATGCGCTCGTCGTGCCGGACATAGCCGGAGGCGCCCGCCGCGAACGCCGCCGCTATGCCGCGCGGGCTCGGCACCGGGCCCAGGACGAGCACCGCCACCTGCGGGCGCTCCCGCTTGATCTTCACCACCGGGTCGAATATGCCCGGCTCGGCCGGTGTCGCCGTCCCCAGCAGGCACACCTCGGGCGCCCGCGTGATCACCAGTTCCGCCGCCCCCGCGGCGGGCGCCGCCGCGGCCAGCACCCGGTGCCCCCTCAGTTTCAGTGCCGAGGCCAGCGCCTCGGCGAGCAATCGGTGGTCGTCGACCACCATGAGCCGCACTCCCATCGAGCAACCCCCCAGTCCCCCCAATGGATCTCCATCAATACCCAGGACCGGCTCCGCCGATCCGGACGCCCCACTATGGATGCCCACTGGTCCGCGCGGACAGAAGCCCCCTCCCGGCTCCCCCGCCTTTCATGCCCCCGGAAGCTACACGCTTGTTCGACATTGCGCTCCCCCTACCGGTGAGAAGTGCCCCGGAACGGCGGAATTTCTGGCGTTCCGCGCATTCGCGGACGACGGGCAGTACGCCCCCACGCCCCCCTTGGGCACCCGTCGGTCGACCGTCATTCGCCCTTCAGGCACCCGTGCCGAACGCGATCACCAGGTACTCCTTCGCGGCCGGGCTCGCCGATCCGCTCGCCCGCACCGCCGAGATGTACAGACGCCCCTGCGCGTAGAGGTACTCGGCGCGCTCCGGAGGCAGGCCCGCCTCGGCCTCGCGCACGGCCTGCGTGGCCGGATTCTCCAGCAACGCGGTCTGCTCGAAGGTGACACCGTCGATGCTGACGACCCGCCCGCTCCGGGCGGCGCTCGGCGACCGCTTGTAGGCGAGCAGATTGCCGCCGTCCATCCGCAGCGGCACGATCACATAGCCCTCGCCCGCGGCCGTACGCTGGCCGGTCTGCCTGCCGGTGGTGAGGTCGAACGCGACGATCTCGTTGGTCTGTCCGGAACCGCCGCCGCCGTCATGTGCCTTCGTCGGCAGGTACAGCCGGTCCTTGCCGACCGCCGACTGCGTGCACCGCTCGATCCCGCGGAGGACGTCGCACACGGCCGTGTACCGCTCGGCCGGCGCCGAGATCCGCGTACGCAGCTTGCCGGTCCGGTTGTCGAGGGAGAAGTACTCCGAGATGCCGCTGCCACCGTCCGCGCTGCCGCCACCCGCGCTACCGCCGGCGTTCGCGGCGACGACCAGCGGGTCGGTCGAGACGATGCCGACCTGTTCGACGCCGTCGGCCATCCGGTACGCCGAGATCACCTTCCCGGTCGCCGGGTCGATGGTCTGGATGTGCAGTTGGAGCCCGCCGGACGTCCGGCACTTGCGCACCGCCACCAGCTTCGCACCGCCGCCGTACCCGGCGTCGTAGCAGGTGTCGCTCGCCTTCGGCGTCCACAGCGACGCGCCCGAGGCGATGTCGAACGCGGCGCCCCCGGCCGCCCCGCCGGCGGCGACGGTGTGCGCGCTGATGGTGACGTTGTCGAACCGGATGGGTTGGCGGCCGCGCAGGGCGGAGCCGGTCCACAGCTTCCGGCCGGCGTCGAGGTCGATCGCGGAGACCTGGGTGCAGCCGTGCGTCGGCTTCGCCTTGGTCGGCATCGCGGACTCGTGGACGATCGCCGTCAGGCCGTCCTCGGTGGTGTGGTCGGTGACCGCGCACACCGGGCCGGGCAGCGGGATCGTCCACGACTCGGTGCCCTTGTCCGGGTCGTAGCCGGTGATCTCGGCGACGCCGGTCTTGACGTACGCCTTCCCGGTCAGCCACGAGCCGGGAACGGCGCCCCCGCCGGCGCCCCCGGCCTTGGGCGAGGGCACCTGGAAGAGGACCCTCGCGGCGGGGTTGGCGGGCACCTTCTCGCTGCCCCGGGACGTCGGGTTGTCGCCCTCGCCGACCGCCTTGCCGGTGCCGCCGCCGACGCCGGCCGTGTCGTTTTTCGCGGCCTCGTCACCGGAGTCCGCGTACAGGACACCACCGCCGATGATCAGCGCGATCGCCACGACCGCCGCGACGGCGACGGCCCACCACCCCTTGGGCCTGCGCCCGCCGCCACCGGCGCCACCGGGCCCGGCGAGCGGGGGGTGCGACGGCGGGGGCGCCTGCTGGGCGCCGTAACCGGAGTTCCAGTCGTAGTCGTACGGGTCCTGCGGCTGACCGTAAGGACCGGACTGCGGACCGGGCTGCAAGCCGGGCTGACCGCAGGGGCCGCCGTATCCGGCAGGCGGCGGAGGCAGCACGGGCGGCAGGGGAGGCCTCGGCGGCGTGGGGGGCCCACCGTAGCCACCCTGCTGCGGTGGCTGGGTCATACGCGGCTCTCCCCTCGCGAACTGATGTGCCGCCACTCCTGCGCCGTCGTAAATCCGCCACACCAGCGGTTCTCGGCCTGTTGGCGAGCAAGTCTTTCTACCACCCGGCGCGGACGACGCACCGGCCCGCGTCCACCCCGGGTTCCCGAGGCGCGCGGGCCGATGCCGCCGGTGCTACGCGTCCTCGGCCAGCTCCAGCCAGCGCAGTTCCAGTTCGTCCCGCTGACCTGCCAAGTCGCGCAGTTCGGCGTCGAGTTCGGCGACCTTCGCGAAGTCGGTGGCGTGCTCGGCGATCTGGGCGTGCAGCTTGGTCTCCCGCTCGGAGAGCTTGTCGAGCTGCCGCTCGATCTTCTGCAGCTCCTTCTTGGCGGCGCGTTGGTCGGCGGCGCTCTTCTCCGGTACGGCCCTGTCGGCGGCCGGGGCGGGGGCGGCCGCGGCGGCGACCTGAGCCTCCATGCGGTGGCGGCGCTCCAGGTACTCGTCGATGCCGCGCGGGAGCATCCGCAGGGTGGCGTCGCCGAGCAGGGCGAAGACGCGGTCCGTGGTGCGCTCGACGAAGAACCGGTCGTGGGAGATGACGATCATCGAGCCCGGCCAGCCGTCGAGGACGTCCTCCAGCTGGGTCAGGGTCTCGATGTCGAGGTCGTTGGTGGGCTCGTCGAGGAAGAGGACGTTGGGCTCGTCCATGAGCAGGCGCAGCAACTGCAGGCGACGGCGCTCACCACCGGACAGGTCACCGACCGGCGTCCACTGCTTCTCCTTGCCGAAGCCGAACGTCTCGCACAGCTGCCCTGCGGTCATCTCGCGGCCCTTGCCGAGGTCCACGCGCTCGCGCACCGCCTGAACGGCTTCCAGGACACGCCAGTTCGGGTCGAGCTCGGCGACCTCCTGGGACAGATAGGCGAGCTTGACGGTCTTGCCGACGGCGATCCGCCCGCCGGCCGGCTGCGCCTCGCCCTCGGTCCGCGCCGCCTCGGCCATGGCGCGCAGCAGCGACGTCTTCCCGGCGCCGTTGACCCCGACGAGACCGATGCGGTCGCCGGGCCCGAGCTGCCAGGTCACATGCTTGAGCAGCATCTTGGGACCGGCCTGGACGGTCACGTCCTCCAGGTCGAAGACCGTCTTGCCGAGCCGGGACGAGGCGAACTTCATCAGCTCGCTGCTGTCCCGGGGCGGCGGTACGTCCTTGATGAGCTCGTTGGCCGCCTCGACCCGGAAGCGCGGCTTGGACGTGCGTGCGGGGGCGCCGCGGCGCAGCCACGCCAGCTCCTTGCGGACGAGGTTCTGCCGCTTGACCTCCTCGGTGGCGGCGATGCGTTCGCGCTCGGCGCGGGCGAAGACGTAGTCGGAGTAGCCGCCCTCGTACTCGAAGACGTCGCCGCGCTGGACGTCCCACATGCGGGTGCAGACCTGGTCGAGGAACCAGCGGTCGTGCGTGACGCAGACGAGGGCCGAGCGGCGTTCGCGCAGGTGCTGGGCGAGCCAGGCGATGCCCTCGACGTCGAGGTGGTTGGTGGGCTCGTCGAGGACGATCAGGTCCTGGTCCTCGATGAGCAGCTTGGCGAGCGCGATGCGCCGCCGCTCGCCGCCGGAGAGCGGGGCGATGACGGTGTCGAGGCCCTGCGGGAAGCCGGGCAGGTCGAGCCCGCCGAACAGCCCGGTGAGCACATCGCGGATCTTGGCGTTGCCGGCCCACTCGTGGTCGGCCATGTCCCGGATGACCTCGTGCCGGACGGTCGCCTGGGGGTCGAGCGAGTCGTGCTGCGTGAGCACGCCGAGCCGCAGTCCGCCGGAGTGGGTGACCCGGCCGGTGTCGGCCTCCTCCACCTTGGCCAGCATGCGGATCAGGGTCGTCTTGCCGTCGCCGTTGCGGCCCACGACGCCGATGCGATCGCCCTCGGAGACGCCGAGCGAGACACCGTCGAGCAGGGCACGGGTGCCGTACACCTTGCTGACGTTCTCGACATTGACCAGGTTGACGGCCATTTCTCTCCTGACAGGGGGGATCGCTCGACCCTCCAGAGTAGTCGGGCGGGCCGTCGCCCCTTCAAACGTGCCTGCTCACAGGGGCCGCACAGGGGTTCCACAGAGGCTCTGCCAAACCCCGCCGGGCCCCTACTCGCCCGTAGGGATTCCCCTAGTTGACGTGACCTCTTCAAAACGGCCACCTTATGCGCACAGACAAGGCCACCCCCCACCGCCCCGTCCGTGCACGTTTCCCAGAAGGGGTCCCACCCCCATGTTCGTGCAGCACTCCCCCGCACTCCGGACGCCCGGCCGCCGCAGACGCGGTGCGCTCGCCGCGCTCGTCTCCGCCGCCGCCCTGCTCGCCGTCGGCGCCGCGTCGACCGCCCCGGCGTCCGCGGCCCCCGCCGAGGGCGTCGTCCTCGGCGCCGACGCCCCGGGTGCCATCAAGGACAGCTACATCGTCACCCTCAAGGACAGCGCCGGCTTCCGCGCCGCCTCCGCCAAGGGCAAGGCGCTCGCCACCCGGTACGGCGCCGAGGTCGAACGCACCTACAAACAGGCCCTCAACGGCTACGCGACCGAGATGACGCAGACCGAGGCCAAGCGGCTCGCCGCCGACCCGGCCGTCGAGAGGGTGGTCCAGAACAAGACCGTCCACATCAACGGCACCCAGACCAACCCGACCTGGGGCCTGGACCGCATCGACCAGGCCGACCTGCCGCTGTCCTCGTCGTACACCTACCCGGACAGCGCGGGCAGCGGGGTGACGGCGTACATCATCGACACCGGAGTCCGCATCACCCACAGCGACTTCGGCGGCCGGGCCTCCTACGGCTACGACGCGGTCGACGGCGACTCCACCGCGCAGGACGGCAACGGACACGGCACGCACGTGGCCGGCACCGTCGCGGGATCGACGTACGGCGTCGCCAAGAACGCGGACATCGTCGCCGTGCGCGTCCTCGACGACGACGGCTCCGGCACCACCGACGGCGTGGTCGCGGGCATCGACTGGGTGACCCAGAACGCGCAGTTCCCCGCCGTCGCCAACATGTCGCTGGGCGGCGACGCCGACTCGGTGCTCGACGAGGCGGTCGAGAACTCCATCGCGGCCGGCATCACCTACGCGGTCGCGGCCGGCAACGACAACACCAACGCCTCCTCCAACTCCCCGGCCCGCGTCTCGGCGGCACTCACCGTGGGCGCCTCGACCAGCGCCGACGCGCGGTCGTCGTTCTCCAACTACGGCTCCGTACTGGACCTGTTCGCGCCGGGTTCGAGCATCACGTCGGCGTCCAACGCCTCGGACACCGGCACCGCGACCTACTCGGGTACGTCGATGGCGTCCCCGCACGTGGCCGGCGCAGCCGCCGTGTACCTCGGCGAGAACCCGAGCGCCTCGCCCTCCGCGGTCGCCTCGGCGCTGACCTCGGCGGCGTCCTCCGGCACGCTGACCAGCGTCGGAACCGGCAGCCCCAACCTGCTGCTCCAGGTCACCCCGGCCGGTGACGGCGACGGCGGAGGCGGCGACACGGGCAGCAGCTTCGAGTCGGCCGCCGACGTCTCCATCCCGGACGCGGGCTCGGCCGTCTACTCCCCGATCACCGTCAGCGGCCTCACCGGCAGCGCGCCCAGCGACCTGTCGGTGTACGTCAACATCGTCCACACCTACCGCGGCGACCTGGTGATCGACCTGGTCGCGCCGGACGGCTCGACGTACCGGCTGAAGAGCAGCAGTTCCTCCGACTCGACGGACAACGTCGACGCCACGTACACGGTGAACGCGTCCAGCGAGACGACCGTCAACGGGACCTGGCAGCTGAAGGTCCAGGACGTCTACAGCGCGGACACGGGCTACATCAACAGCTGGAAGCTGACCTTCTGAACGACGGTCCGCGCATCTTCCGTAACAGCAGTGCGCCCCGGGGACGCCGATCCCCGGGGCGCTTCACTGTGGCCGATGTCAGCGGCGGGCCGCCGCCTCGCGGACCTCGGCGAGGAGGTCGTACATGACCTGGCCGGGGCACTCGGTGGTGAAGTAGTCACGGTGGCCGCCGACCACGTGCGTGTCCTTCTTCGTGCCGTTGACGGGGTTGGTGTACGTCACCTGCGCCTGCGGGTCCAGCCCCTTGAACCGGGAGATCACCTTGATCAGCCGGATCAGGGACGCCTTGGCCGCGTCCGTGGGGGCCTGCTGGCTGAGGGTGCCGAGCAGGGCGATACCGAGGGCGCCGGAGTTGTAGCCCACGGAGTGGAAGCCCGTGACGAGGTCGCCGTCCGGGTTGAAGGCGGGTATGCCGTCGTCGCCGGAGTAGCGGCCCTCGTAGACGTTGCCGGCCTCGTCGATGAGGAAGTGGTAGCCGATGTCGCCCCAGTCGTTGGTGATCGCGTGCTGCTCGTAGATCGCGCGCACCGTCGCGGCCGGGTCGGGATCGTCGTTCGGCGTCGCGGTGTGGTGGACCGTGATGATCTGGAGCGGGTAGTACTTCTCGGGCGAGTTGACGGAGCCGTCCGGCTTGAACCGCTTGGACTCGTCGGCGCCCCAGGCCGGCCGCGAGAGGTAGCGCACGCCACGCACGCGTGTGGGCTCGCTCGGCACATGGAAGGTACGGCCGGGGCCGCCGGTGGTGTCGATCGCCAGCGAGTGCACGACCTCGATGCCGCTCGACGCCTTCAGCTCGTACGCGGTGGCGTTCTGGGCGGCGACCAGGGCCGTGCCGCCGTCCTCGACGATCGCGCAGCCGCTCTTCAGGGGCTGCCAGTCGCCGTCCGCGAGCCGGATGGCGGCGCCCTCCTTCGAGCCGGACCAGCGCACGCCGACGTAGGAGGCGGCGAAGGCGGTGGTGGTCTCGCCGGTGCCGGTGGCGGCCTCGGTGCGGGTGGCGGGGAACTTCTCCGGCGTCGTACCGGAATCGCCGGAGCCGGACGCGGAGTTGTCCGTCTCGGCGGAGTCGGTGGCAGCGAACACCATCGGCGTGATCGCGGCCCCGGCGGCCACCGCCCCGCCCGCGGCGATCATGCCGCGGCGGGACAGGGAGCGCTTTCTACGGTGGGACGAGGGGGTGGGGGTGGGGGTGGGGGATTCGGACACGGAAGTACGCCTTCCAGAGGTGCATGTGACGTGCGTCGAACCGGGGGGAAGGTCCGACGCTTGAAACGTCAACCGACCCTAATCGCCCCAGCTGTCCCACGAGTAGTCCGATCGCAGTACATCTGTGTGAAGATCGGGCGAAGATGGCGTACTTGTGAGTACGGCGTCACGCTCCGGCTTCGTCGATCCGCTGCTGCGGGATCAGCGCCGTCGCCGGGGCCAGGCCCCGCCCCTGGACCGCCCCTTCGCCCACCGGCATGTCGTCGCGCAGCAGGTTCTCGGGGACGAGGACCGCCGCCGTGACGCCGCCGCTCGGCGATGCGCGCACCTCGACGCGCAACCCCTGCCGCTCACGCAGCCGGTTCACCACGAACAGGCCGATCTGCTTGGCGTCGAGGAGGTCGACCTTCTCGGACTGGATCTTGCGGTTGGCGTCGGCGAGGGCGTCCTCGTTCATGCCGAAGCCGCTGTCCTCGACCTCGACGAGAAGCCCCTCGCGCATCCGGGCGGCGCGCAGCTGCACCTTGGTGCTGGGTGGGGAGAACGCCGTGGCGTTCTCGACCAGTTCGGCGAGGAGATGGATGACGTCGGCGACCGAGCCGCCCACCAGCGACACCCTCGGCACCGCCCAGATCTGCACGCGCTGCGTGTTCTCGACCTCGGCGACGGCCGCGCGCAGCACGTCCGCCAGCGGAATCGGGTCCCGCCAGCCACGCCCCGGCGCGATGCCGGACAGGATCAGCAGGCTCTCGGAGTGGCGGCGCATCCGGGTGGCGAGGTAGTCGACGCGGAACAGGTCCTGCAGCTCGGCCTGATCCTGCTGCCGCCGCTCCATCCCCTCCAGCAGGTCCAGCTGACGGTGCAGCAGCACCTGGCTGCGGCGCGCCAGGCTGACGTACACCCCGGAGATCCCGCTCAGCAGCTCGGCGCGCTCGCTCGCGGCCTTCAGCGCCGCGCGCTGCACCGCGGTGAGCGCCGTGCCGACCTGGGCCAGTTCGTCGCCGACCAGACGTCGCATGGGCGCCTCGGCATCGATGTCGACGCCCTGACCGGCGTGCAGTTTGCGCATGGCCTGCGGCAGGCGCCGGCCGGCCACCTCCAGGGCGTCGTTGCGCAGGTCGAGGAGTTCGACGATGAGCCCGCGCCCGACCAGCACGGAGACCAGCAGCGACAGCAGCACACCCACCAGGCCGAGCACCACCGCCACGCCCGAGGCGCCGAGGGTGTTCCAGCCGAACGGGTCGGCCTGCGCGGCGGCCCCGGTTCCGGCCGCCGTCTCCGCCTCGGTCAGCTTCGTCAGCACGCCGGCGACCGCCGTGTCCCAGCCCGCGAGCGAAGTGGCCGTCACGGCCGCCGCCCCGGCACCGGCATCCCGCACCCGGTTCTCGACGGCCCGCACGCGCGCGTACCCCTCGCCCTCCAGGACCTCCGCGTACGGCGCCCGGTGTGCCGCCTTCAGGTCGGCGACCGCGGGCTCCAGCAGCTCGCGCTGCGTGGCGACGGCGCCCATGAACAGCCCGTACTGCCCCTGGCTCAGCGTCCCGCGTGCGTCGGCGGCGCCCAGCAGTGCCTGCTCCCGGGCCAGCGCCTCCCGCGCGCGGGCGAGTTCGAGCACCACGCGCGCCTCGGACGCGGCGTCGGTGCCCTGGTCGCCGGTGAGGGCGCCGGTGACGGCGAAGGCGTGCTCGATGATCGCCGAGTAGGCGGTGTACGCGGCCGAGGGCGCCCCCGTCTTCTTCGCGGTCGCCTCGGCGCGCGGCTTGGCCAGCCTTCCGGCGTCGGCCTCCAGTTGTTCGATGCGGCCGGGCAGGCTCGCGTCGAGGAGAGCGGCGTCGGAGCTGGAGGCGTTGATGCCGTTCAGCAGGGCGGTGGCGGCCTTGTCCGTGGCCTTGCGGGCCTTGGCGAAGGCCTCCGGGGCAGCCGCGTACCGCATCGCGGCGGTGCGCTCGGCCTGCAGCACGGTGACGAAGTCGCCGACCGGGGTGAGGAGTTCGGCGTTGACGTCCTTGGCGCGCTCGGTGTCGCCGATGCTGGACGCGGTCGTCACGGCGGCGAAGCCCCACAGTGCCATGAGGGACACGATGGGCAGCATCAGCAGGGAGACGATCTTCGCCCGCACCGATCTGGGGCGCAGCCGGGCGGAGGTACGGCGGGGGACGCGCATGAGGGGACCTCGTTCGACCTGGGTCAGGGGAGAAGCTCGGGGACAGGGGGAGCCGTCAGGCCGTGGTGAGTTCGACCTCGCGCAGCAGTTGCGCCGCGGCCGCCGACTCGTGGCGCTTGCCGGTCGGGGACAGGGCGACGTACGCGGCGGCGAGGAAGAGGAACGAGCCGAGCAGCACGGCCAGCGGGAAGATGAACTCCGTGGCGGTGGCGCCGGGCAGGGCCGCGCTGCTGGGCGCGAGAGAGATGTTCACGGCGTACATCGCGGTGTAGTGCATGCTGCTGACGGCGAGCCCCATGACGAGCGCGGCGGCCGTCGCCAGCACCGGGCCGCGCACGATGAGCGTGAGCGTCAGCGCGGCGGTCGCGGCGACGACGGCGATCGCGACGGAGGCGATGACGAGCATCGGGTCGTAGTCGACCTCGCCGTGCAGGTTGAGCGCGGCCATGCCGGTGTAGTGCATGGCGGCGACACCGAGCCCGGCGCCGAGGCCGCCGAGGACGACCGACATCACGCGTGAGCGGCCGTATCCGGCGGTGAAGACGCCGGCCGCGACCACGGCGACGGCCATCAGCAGGCTCAGCACGGTGATCGGGACGTCGAAGCGGATCGGAGTGCCGTCGACACTGAAGCCCATCATCGCGATGAAGTGCATGGTCCAGATGCCGGAGCCGATGGCGAGCGAGGCGAGCAGCAGCCAGTTCCGCTTGGAGGCGCCGTCCGCCTCAAGTGCCCTGACGGTGCAGCGCAGTCCGAGCGCCGAGCCGACGCAGGCCATCGCGTAGGAGAGGACGGGGGTGACCCATCCCGCGCTGAAGTGGTCCATGTGCCCCATGGGAGCTCCTTGGGAGTACCACCGGTAACAGATGACCGGGGATGCCTGATCATGCCAGCCGTTCCCATGACGCACAGTGGCGCAAAAAGGACCATGAAGATGATTGTCAAACAATCAACTACCGTGAATTGGTCAACACTTGACCCGCACATGTATGCAGATCAAGGGGCCGCGATGACCTATGTGGAGATACCGTGGCGGTTTTGCGCAGACAGTACGGTGGCGCCCTGAGCAGGGCCGGAGGCCGTACGCACCGCCCGACAGGTCCCCGACGACCGTAGAGTTTCAGCCACCTTGACCGCCGACTCGGGGTCGCGGGCGAGGAACGCCGTCGTCGGACCCGAGCCGGAGACCAGCGCCGTGAGCGCGCCCGCGGCGCGGCCGGCGGCGAGGGTGCCGGCGAGCTCCGGGAAGAGGGAGAGGGCGGCGGGCTGCAGGTCGTTGGAGACGGCGGCGGCGAGCGCGTCGGGGTCGCCCTTCGCGAGGGCGTCGAGCAGCGGCTGCGAGGCGACCGGCTCCGGGATGTCCGTGCCCTCGCCGAGGCGGTCGAACTCACGGAAGACGGCGGGCGTCGACAGCCCGCGCTCCGCCATCGCGAACACCCAGTGGAAGACGCCGCCCACATCGAGCGGGCGCAGCTTCTCGCCCCGCCCGGTACCGAGGGCCGCCCCGCCGACCAGGCTGAACGGCACGTCGCTGCCCAACTCGGCGCAGATGTCGAGGAGTTCCTCGCGGGAGGCGTGGGTGCCCCAGAGCGCGTCGCACGCCAGCAGCGCGGCCGCCCCGTCCGCGCTGCCGCCCGCCATGCCACCGGCGACCGGGATGTCCTTGGCGATGTGCAGGTGCACATCGGGCGTACGGCCGTACCGCGCGGCCAGCGCCTCCGCCGCGCGGGCGGCGAGGTTCGTACGGTCCAGGGGGACCTGGCCCGCGTCCGGGCCGTCGCAGGTGACGCGCAGGCCGTCCGGCGACGGGGTCACGGTGACCTCGTCGTACAGGCCGACCGCCAGGAAGACGTTGGCCAGGTCGTGGAAGCCGTCGGGGCGGGCGGCGCCGACCGCGAGCTGGACGTTGACCTTGGCGGGCACCCGGACGGTGACGCTCGCGCTCACTTACTCGGACTCCTTGTGCTGGGCGGCTTCGGGGTGCTCGGCGGCTTCCTTGTGCTCGGCGATACGGGCGAACTCCTCGACCGTCAGCGCCTCTCCGCGTGCCTGCGGCGAGACGCCGGCCGCGACGAGGGCCGCCTCGGCCGCCGCCGCCGAACCCGCCCAGCCGGCGAGCGCGGCCCGCAGCGTCTTGCGGCGCTGGGCGAAGGCCGCGTCGATGACGGCGAAGACCTCGCGCTGGGAGGCGGTGGTCTTGAGCGGCTCGGCGCGCCGGGTCAGGGCCACCAGCCCGCTGTCGACGTTCGGCGCGGGCCAGAAGACGTTGCGCCCGATGGCACCGGCCCGCTTGACCTCGGCGTACCAGTTGGCCTTCACGGACGGCACGCCGTACACCTTGGAGCCGGGTGCGGCGGCCAGGCGGTCGGCGACCTCCGACTGCACCATCACGAGGGTGCGTTCGATGCTCGGGAAGGTGGCGAGCATGTGGAGGAGGACCGGGACGGCCACGTTGTAGGGGAGGTTGGCGACCAGCGCGGTGGGCGGCGGGCCGGGCAGCTCGGCGACGTGCATCGCGTCGGAGTGCACCAGCGCGAAACGGTCGGCGCGCTGCGGCATGCGGGCCGCGACGGTGGCGGGGAGCGCGGCGGCCAGGACGTCGTCGATCTCCACGGCGGTGACGCGGTCGGCCACCTCCAGCAGGGCGAGGGTGAGGGAGCCGAGCCCCGGGCCCACCTCGACCACCACGTCGTCGGGGCGGACCTCCGCGGTGCGGACGATACGGCGGACGGTGTTCGCGTCGATCACGAAGTTCTGGCCGCGCTGCTTGGTGGGACGCACACCGAGGGCCGCCGCCAGCTCGCGGATGTCGGCGGGGCCCAGGAGGGCGTCGGGGGTGGGGCTGCTCACCCGACAAGGGTACGGGGGCCGGGGACGGGGACCGTCCAGGTGAGGTCCGGCCGGGCCTCACCCGTGCAACCGCCCCCCGCAGTGCGGCCAGGGACTGGCCCCCTGCCGCACATAGAGCTGCTTCGCCCGCAGCGTCTGCTCAGCCGCCGGCGCGTCCTGCGGCCGCCCCTTCCCTCCGAGGCTCCGCCAGGTCTGCGTGTCGAACTGGTACAGCCCGCCGTACGTCCCCGACGAGTCCACCGCGTCCGGCCGCCCCCCGGACTCGCACGCCGCCAGCCCCTGCCAGTCCAGCCGGTCCGCACCGCGCACGGACGTCGGCAGCGGCTTCGTCCCGACCTTCACGACCTGCGTCTGCGGCTCCCGTACCACCTCGGTCCGGATCCGCCGCGGCTTCTGCCGGACGCCGTTGACCATGCGCAGCGAGTACGTGATCCGCCTGAGCCCCGGCACCCCCGCCCGCTCGACGACCTCTGTGCCCCGGAAGACCGAGGGATCCTCGACCCGCTCCACGGCGAACGCGATCGCCTCGTCGCGGATCTCCTTCCTGCCGGTGATCCGCAGGACCGTGACCGTCTGCCCGTCGCGCGGGAAGGTGTCGAGCGGGACGGACGTGGTGTCCTGCCCGCGCAGCGTGATGCCGGCCTGCTCCACGACCTCGCGCACGGTCGCCGCGTTCGTGCGGATGGTGCGCGCCCTGCCGTCCGCCATGACGGTCACCGCGCGCTCGGTGCGCACATCCAGCGCGAGCCCCTCGCGTCCGATACGCCGGGAGCGCGAGGTCGACACATACGCCCCTTCCGCCCGCACCCCCAACTGCTTGAGCGCCGCCTCCACCGTGTGCGCCGTCGTCCACACCTCGCGCCGCTGACCGTCGAGCGTGAGCCGCACGGGCCGCCCGTAGCGCACCGCGACCTCGTCACCGCTGGTGAGGGCCGCGTCGGGAGCGGGCGCCACCACATCGTGCGCCCCCACCTCCACGCCCTCGTCGGTGAGCAGTTCGGTGACGTCGTCCGCGAAGGTGTGCAGGGTGCGCGGCTTGCCGTCGACCCTCAGCTCGACCGCCTTGTCCTTGGCGACGAAGGCCGACGTCCCGCCCGCGAGGAACGCGACGACCAGCGCCTGCGGCACGAGCCGGCGCATGGACCCCTCCCCCCGCTCGACGGGCCGCGCCTTGCGGCGGTGCGCCGCCCGCCGCCCGCGCCCCGGGCGCACCTCCGGCTCGGGCTCGGGCTCGGGGTCCTCGTACGCGGGCTGGTACGTGTCCTCGTACGTCTCGTAGGCGTCGTACGCGGCGTGCTTCCCGTACGGCTCGCGGAGCGAGTGCGCCTCATGCGCCCCGTGCTGGGAACCGTGGGACCCGTGGGACGCATGAGACCCGTGACTGCCGTGGGCTCCGTGCGTCGCGTACATCTCGTACGCCGGTCTGTAACTCTCCGTACGCGTCCCATAGCCCCCGTGCACCCCCTGCACCCCGTACCCCAGCGTCTGGGCGCTGTACGGGTCGAAGCCTCCGTACGCCGGGGGCTCGTGGGCGGCCGGGCTCGGGCCATACGTCTCGAACTGCGCGTTGCTCACGACGACACGCTCCAGCGGAGTACTCCGGATCGGGCCCCCAGAACCTAGCGGAGGGGTGGTGACTCTCCAAAGCGACTCGACTACGCACAGTGGCGACAAGGCCCGGCGGAAATCCGTGCGAGCGCCGTCCGGCGGGGAGGGGTCAGTAGCCGAACGCGCGGGCCGTGTTCGCGCCCAGGGCCGTCGCCAGCGCGTCCTCGTCGATCCCCCGGACGGCGGCCATGGCACGCACCGTGATCGGAATGAGATACGGCGCGTTGGGCCGTCCGCGGTACGGGGCCGGGGTGAGGAAGGGCGCGTCGGTCTCCACGAGGAGCAGCTCCAGCGGGGCCACCGCCACCGCGTCCCGCAGGTTCTGGGCGTTCTTGAAGGTGACGTTGCCCGCGAAGGACATGAAGTAGCCGGCGGCGGCGCACACCCGCGCCATCTCGGCGTCCCCGGAGTAGCAGTGGAAGACGGTGCGCTCGGGCGCGCCCTCCTCCTTCAGCACCCGCAGCACGTCCGCGTGCGCCTCGCGGTCATGGATGACCAGGGCCTTGCCGTGCCGCTTGGCGATCTCGATGTGGGCGCGGAAGGACGCCTCCTGCGCCTCCTTGCCCTCGGGCCCGGTGCGGAAGTAGTCGAGGCCGGTCTCGCCGACACCCTTGACCTGCGGAAGTGCGGCCAGGCGGTCGATCTCGGCGAGCGCCTCGTCGAGCGCCCGCGCACCACCTGGCTCACGCGCCCCCTGCCGCGACCAGCCGTCGGGGTCCCCGTGCACGATGCGCGGCGCCTCGTTGGGGTGCAGGGCGACGGTCGCGTGCACGGCGTCGTACGCCGCCGCCGTCTCGGCCGCCCACCGCGAGCCGCGTACGTCGCAGCCCACCTGCACGACCGTGCTCACCCCGACCGACGCCGCCTTGGCCAGGCCCTCCTCCACGGTGCCCGACTGCATGTCGAGGTGGGTGTGGGAGTCGGCGACCGGCACCCGGAGCGGCTGCGGGAGGGGCGGGGCGGCGTGCTTGTCGGCGGCGTTCGAAGGCATGCCCCGATCCTACGAAAGGGGCATGCCCTCCCGGCCGGCGCTCTGCCCTGCCCGAAAGCAGGCGCTCGGCTCAGCTCGCCTTGCGGTGGAAGACGTGCAGGAGATCGGACAGATGCCAGTGGTGGTCCGGCTGCCGCCCGTCCGCCGCGTCCTGCTGCGAGGAATCCGCCTGCCGGGGAATCGGGTGGGGGCGGTGCAGGGAGTTCTGCACGGAGGAGACCTGGCCGGGCCGCATGATCCGCACGACATGGCCGTCGCAGTTCTGGCACGTGGGCCGGCTCAGCGGCGACGGCACGACCTCGCCGTTCGCGACGTACATCACGAACTCGTGGCCGTCACCGTCTATGTGGTGCTCTATCTCGTACGACTGCTCCCAGCCGTGCCCGCAGCGCATGCAGGCGAACGAATACGACTCGTGGACGACGGCGGTCGCGGCGCTGCGAAGGCCCGTGGTCTGCTGTGCGATCTCACTCATGCCAGCTCCTGTGGTCCGCTGGGTGGGACGGGTTGCGTCCCACGACCCAGTGGACTCCTCCGCAGGAGCGAACGCACGCCATCTGTCCAGTGTTGGCGTCGACTTGGGCGTTCCTTGCCGAAAGGCCCGGCTCCCTTTACCCCGGCATGGGGCGCACGCTCATGCGATAGACGCCCTGCTCACACGGCGTTTCACACCCCCGCGTTCTTCGCCGCCACCACGGCGTCGAAAACCTCCCGCTTGGGCACCCCGGCCTCCGCCGCCACCGCCGCGATGGCCTCCTTGCGCCGCTCCCCCGCCTCTTCGCGGACGCGAACACGCCGTACGAGCTCCGCGGCGTCGACCTCCTCGGCCCCCTTCTGAGGCGCCCCCTCGACCACCACGGTGATCTCCCCGCGCACGCCCTCGGCGGCCCACTCCGCGAGCTCCCCGAGCCCGCCGCGCCTGACCTCCTCGTAGGTCTTGGTCAGCTCCCGGCACACGGCGGCCCGCCGGTCGGCTCCGAACACCTCGGCCATCGCGGCGAGTGTGTCGTCGAGCCGGTGCGGCGCCTCGAAGTAGACGAGTGTGCGCCGCTCCTCGGCCACCTCCCGCAGCCGCCCCAGCCGCTCCCCCGCCTTGCGCGGCAGGAACCCCTCGAAGCAGAACCGGTCGACGGGCAGCCCGGACAGGGCGAGCGCGGTGAGCACGGCGGACGGTCCCGGTACGGCGGTGACCCGGATGTCCTTCTCCACGGCCGCCGCGACCAGCCGGTACCCCGGGTCGGACACGGACGGCATCCCCGCGTCGGTCACCAGCAGCACCCGCGAGCCCTCCAGGAGCGCCTCGACCAGTTCGGGCGTCCGCGCCGACTCGTTGCCCTCGAAGTACGACACGACCCGTCCGGCCGGCTGCACGCCCAGCGCCTGGGTGAGGCGCCGCAGCCGCCGGGTGTCCTCGGCGGCGACCACGTCCGCGCCGGCCAGCTCCTCCGCGAGCCGGGGCGGGGCGTCCTTGACGTCGCCGATGGGGGTGCCTGCCAAAACAAGGGTTCCTGTCACGTTTCCATCCTCGCAGGGCACATCCACGGGACTCCCACAGACGTGTTCCCTACGATGGCGCGGTGACCAGTACAGCGTCGTCCATGGACTCCACGGCCACCCGGCAGGACCAGGCACCGCACGAGCAGCGGCCGTCGTGGCAGCAGCGGCTGCGCCGATTCGGCTACACGGGGGCGCCCGGAAGCGACGTACGCGAGCGGCTCGTGCCGCCGTACGTGCAGCCCAGCCCGCGGTTGTGGCAGTTCCTCGGCGTCTCGCGGCCGCTGGCGGAGCGGCTGGTGCGCTGGTCGGCCTGGGGCGGTCCGCTGCTGGTCACGCTGCTCGCCGGAGTGCTGCGGTTCTGGAACCTGGGCAGCCCGAAGAAGGTGATATTCGACGAGACGTACTACGCCAAGGACGCGTGGGCGATCGTCAACCGCGGCTTCGAGCTCAGCTGGGACAAGAAGGCCAACGACCTGATCCTGTCGACCAACGGCGACGTGCCCCTGCCCACGGACGCGGCGTACGTCGTGCATCCGCCGGTCGGCAAGTACGTCATCGGGCTCGGCGAGCTGATGTTCGGCTTCAACCCCTTCGGCTGGCGGTTCATGACGGCGGTGCTGGGCACCCTGGCCGTCCTGATGCTGTGCCGTATCGGCCGCCGTATCTTCCGCTCGACCTTCCTCGGCTGCCTCGCGGGCGCGCTGATGGCGGTGGACGGGCTGGCCTTCGTGATGGCGCGCACCTCGCTGCTCGACGGGGTGCTGATGTTCTTCGTGCTGGCGGCGTTCGGCTGCCTCGTCATCGACCGGGACCGGGCCCGCGCGAGACTCGCCGCCGCGCTGCCGGCCGACCCCGACGGCCGGGTCCGCCCGGACGCGCACATCGCCCAGACCCTGAGCCTCGGGTGGCGCCCGTACCGCTGGCTGGCCGGCCTGATGCTGGGCCTGGCCATCGGCACCAAGTGGAACGGCCTGTACTTCCTGGTCGCGTTCGGCCTGATGACGGTGGTGTGGGACGTCGGTGCCCGCAAGGTCGCCGGCGCGTACGCCCCGTACACGGCGGTCCTCAAGCGCGATCTGGGCCTCGCCTTCCTGGCGACGGTCCCGGTGGCGATCGTCACGTACATCCTGTCGTGGACGGGCTGGATCCTCTCCCCGACGGACGGCACCGGCGGCTACTACCGCGACTGGGCGTCCGCCAACGGCCGCAGCAGCAGCTGGTCGTGGCTGTTCCCCGACTGGTGGCTCAGCCTGTGGCACTACGAGCACCAGGTGTACGAGTTCCACGTCGGCCTGTCGTCGCCGCACACCTACCAGTCCAACCCGTGGAGCTGGATCGTCGACGGCCGCCCCGTGTCGTACTTCTACGAGTCCCCCCTGCCCGGCAAGGACGGCTGCCCCGTCGACGCGGGCGAGAAGTGCGCCCGCGAGGTCCTGGCCATCGGCACCCCGCTGCTGTGGTGGGTGGCCGCCTTCGCGATCCTGTACGTCCTGTGGCGCTGGGCCTTCCGCCGCGACTGGCGCGCCGGCGCGATCGCCTGCGGCGTGGTGGCGGGCTACCTCCCCTGGTTCCTCTACCAGGAACGCACGATCTTCTTCTTCTACGCCGTCGTCTTCCTGCCCTTCCTCTGCCTCGCCGTGGCCATGCTGCTCGGCGCGATCATCGGCCCACCCCGCGCCGGCGACACCCGCCGGGTGGTGGGGGCGACGGGGGCGGGTGTGCTGGTGCTGCTGATCGCGTGGAACTTCATCTACTTCTGGCCGATCTACACCGGGACGGCGATCCCGGTCGACGACTGGCGGTCGCGGATGTGGCTGGACACCTGGGTCTAGCGTGCGTAACAGGAGGAGTCGATGATCGTTCACTGAGGTATGAACGTGACTAAACGGACAATTGCGGTCATCGCCCTCGCTGCTGCGGCGGTCATGTCGGCCTCCACCCTCGCCAACGCGGACACCCCCGACTCACAGCCCCGGAGCATCAACCTGGTGTACCCGTACTCAGCCACCTACCCACCGGGCGTCCTCCCCCTGGCCGCCGCTCCCGCGGCCGCCCTCCTCGGCGTCGCTCCCTTCGGCATCCTCTGAGGATCGCCTCCCACCGAGAGCGCTGTGGTCGGCCGGCCGGTCGACCACAGCGCTCAGCCATGTCCACCGCAAAACGGCCAACAAAAGAAAACTCTTCCCACAGGTTTCCCTCACACCACTTACAGTTCGGGTGACTAACGGGGAGGGGACCATGTCCAAGGGGGTCAAAGTCGCCGTAATAGGCGGCGTGTTCGCGGTGATGGTGGGCGGTGCCGGGTACGGCGCGTACAACATCATGTCCGCGTTGAACGGGGGCGGGGCGACGGGTGCCGCGGGGCCGGCGCCGGCGCGGTCCGGGCCGCCCAGTGCGGAGGAGGTCGAGGAGACCACGGCGAAGTTCTTCGCGGCCTGGGAGAAGGGGCGGGCGGCACAGGCCGCTGCGTACACGAACAACGACGCGGCCGCCGAGCGGGTGCTGACGTCCTACGGCAAGGAAGCCCACATCACCGGCGTGAAGATCACGCCGGGTAGGGCGAGCGGCGCCACCGTGCCGTTCAGTGTGAAGGCGAAGGTGTCCTACGGCGGGAAGTCCAAGGCGCTCGACTACAGGACCGAACTCACCGTCGTCCGCGGTCTCACCACCGGCAAGGCCCTCGTCGACTGGCAACCCACCGTGATCCACCCGGAGTTGAAGCGGGACGACACCCTCGTCACCGGCGAGGCGGCGAGCCCGCCCATCGAGGCCGTCGACCGCGACGGCACCGTGCTGACGAAGGAGAAGTACCCCTCCCTCGGCCTGGTGCTGGACACCCTGCGCGAGAAGTACGGCGACAAGGCCGGCGGCGAGCCCGGCATCGAACTGTCGATCCGGCACGCCGACGAGTCGCCGGACACCTCGCTGCTGACCCTCGCCAAGGGCAGGGCCGGCAAGCTGGAGACGACGCTCAGCGCGAGCGTGCAGGCGGCCGCCGAGAAGGCCGTGAAGCAGCACGACCAGTCCTCGGTGGTGGCCCTCAAGCCGAGCACCGGTGAGGTGCTGGCGGTGGCGAACCACCGCGACGACGCCTGGAACGCGGCCTTCGAGGGCAAGGTCGCCCCGGGCTCCACCATGAAGATCATCACCGCGGCGATGCTCATCGACAACGGCGTGACCTCGATGAACGGCCCGGCCCCCTGCCCGCCCACGGCCACGTGGCAGAGCCAGACCTTCAAGAACCTCACGGGCCTGGAGCCCGACGAGAGCGCGAACGCCACGCTCGCCAACGGGTTCATGCGCTCCTGCAACACCGCCTTCATCAAGCTCGTCGACGAGGACCCGCTCACGGACGCCTCGCTGACGGCGGAGGCCGAGGAGCGGTTCGGGCTCGGCCGGGGCGACTGGAAGACCGGCATCACGTCCTTCGACGGCAGCGTCCCCGCCGCCACCGGCCCGGACCGCGCGGCGGGCGCCATCGGCCAGGGCCAGGTCCAGATGAACCCGCTGAACATGGCGTCGGTGACGGCCACCGCGATCACCGGCGAGTTCCGCCAGCCGTATCTCGTCTCGCCCGAACTCGACGGACGGCAACTGGCCACCGCCGAGGGGCTGCGGGCGAGCACCGCCGCCCAGCTGAAGGAGATGATGCGGATGACGGCGACCCGGGCGCCGGGCACCGCAGTGCAGGCCATGTCGGGAATCCCCGGCGACATCGGCGCCAAGACCGGTTCCGCCGAGGTCGACGGAAAGGCGACGTCGGACAGCTGGTTCACGGGTTTCCGTGATGATGTGGCGGCCGCGGCCATGTCCCAGCAGGGCGGCCACGGCGGCGACGCGGCGGGGCCGATTGTCGCAGCCGTGCTACGAGCGTCCGGCTGAACTTATCCGCCGCGGCACGGGACTCTAGTGTGGTCGGCGTCGTTGGTATGCGTGAGGTCGGCGGGGCGGCGGGGGCCCCTGGAATACGCGAGGGAACTGAAGGCAGTGGGTAACAGAAGGCGCGTCGCCGAGCGACGGAAGACCAACCCCGCGGTGCTCGGCGGGATGATCGCCGTGGTCGTCGGCTGCGCCGGGTTCGGCGTCTACGCCCTGTACGGCGGCGGAGCGGCGGCCGACAGCGGTACGCAGACGGCGTCCTCCGCCGGCGACCAGAACGCGAAGAAGGTCAAGACCGGCCCGCTGTCGGCCAAGGAGGTCACCACCGCGGCCGAGGCCTTCCTCACCGCCTGGCAACAGGGCAAGGTGACCGAGGCGGCCGCCGCCACGGACGACACGGCGGCCGCGAAGGCGCTGCTGACCGGCTACGCCAAGGACGCCCACATCACGGACGTCACCCTCACCGAGGGCACCCGCACCGGCGCCAAGGTGCCCGTCTCCGTGAAGGCCACGGTGTCGTACAAGGGCACCACCAAGCCGCTGACGTACGACACCTCGCTGACCGTCGTCCGTCGCGCCGAGGACGGCGAGCCGCGGGTCGAGTGGCACGCGGCGGTCGTCCACCCCGACCTCGAGGACGGCGACACCCTCGTCACCGGCGAGTCCGGCACCCCGCCGGTCAAGGCGCTCGACCGGGACGGCGGGGAGCTGACGGAGAAGGAGTACCCGTCGCTGGGCTCGGTCCTCGACGGGCTGCGCGAGAAGTACGGCGAGAAGGCCGGCGGCAAGGCGGGCGTCGAGCTCCAGGTGATCCGGGGCAAGGAGTCCAAGAAGGCCGAACTGTCCGACAAGACCCTGCTGGAGCTGAGCAAGGGCACGCCGGGCACGGTGAAGACGACGCTGAGCCCGGCGCTGCAGGCCGCCGCGGAGAAGCAGGTGGCCGCGAAGCCGAAGGCCTCGGTGGTCGTCCTGCGCCCGTCGACCGGCGAGATCCTGGCGGTCGCGAACTCCTCGAAGGGCTTCAACACCGCCTTCCAGGGCTCCCTCGCCCCCGGCTCCACGATGAAGGTCATCACCTCGTCCCTGCTGATCGAGAAGGGCCTCGCGTCGGCGAACGAGCAGCACCCCTGCCCGAAGTACTTCACATACGGCCACTGGAAGTTCCAGAACGACGACAAGTTCGAGATCAAGGGCGGCACCTTCAAGGCGAGCTTCGCCCGCTCCTGCAACACGGCCTTCATCAGCCAGGCCCCCGAGCTGGACAACGACAGCCTGACCAAGCAGGCCCAGCAGGTCTTCGGGCTGTCGATGAACAACTGGTCGGTCGGCGTCCCGACCTTCGACGGCGCCGTCCCGATCCAGTCCCAGGCGCAGATGGCGGCCTCGCTCATCGGCCAGGGCGGGGTGCGGATGAACCCGCTGAACATGGCGTCGGTCTCGGCGACGGTCAGGACGGGCACCTTCAAGCAGCCCTACCTGGTGGCCCCGACGGTCGACAACCGCACCCTCGCCACCGCCTCCCGCACCATGTCGGCGTCCACGCTCTCGCAGCTGCGCGAGCTGATGGCCTACACGGCGGCGTACGGAACGGCGGCCGAGGCGATGTCCGGGGTCACCGGTGACGTCGGCGCGAAGACCGGCTCGGCGGAGGTCGACGGCCAGAAGAAGCCCAACGGCTGGTTCACCGCCTACCGGGGCGACCTCGCGGCGGCGGGCGTCGTGCAGTCGGGCGGCCACGGCGGCGAGACGGCGGGGCCGATCGTGGCGGCGCTGCTGAAGGCGGGCGGCTGAGCCTCAGCACCGCACCCGGGCCTCAGCCCCGCAGCTGGGACTCGGGTTGCCGGGCGGGTGCGGCGGTGGCCAGATACGTCCGCCGCAGGAACCGCATCAACGCCTTCGACTCGAACTGCACCACGGAAACACCCTGAGCCGAGTGGAACTCCACCACGGCCTGCACCCGCCCGCACGGCCACACACGTATCTCGCCGCTCTCGGCCGGCGCACGCAGCCCCTGCTCCAGCAGGGAGCGCGAGAACGTCCACTCATGGGCCTCACGGCCGGGCAGCCGCACGCGCACCGAGCGCGGATCGCTCTCCGGGTCGTACTTCAGGACGACCGGCACCGCGTCCTGTTCTTCCGCCAGGATGTCCGCGTCCGTGACGATATGGGCCCGCGCGTACTGCTCGACTACAGACATCGGACAGCCCCTTACCCTGCGTTACCTGTGCGAAGGCTGTGCCTTCGCTCCCCCTCCAATGTCGCATATCTTCACGAATGCGCCCCTTGGGGCAGGCGTATATCCCATGTGCGATACACAAGCTCCTCGCTCTTGCAAGTGGTTCGCATTAAGCCACTATCATCGAACGGTGCACGTACCTGACGGATTCATAGACGCCCCCACCTCGGTCGCGACCGGCGTGGTCGCCGCTGCCGCCGTCGCCGTGAGCCTGCGCGGCGCCCGCCGTGAGCTCGACGAGCGCACCGCGCCGCTGGCCGGCCTGGTGGCCGCGTTCATCTTCGCGGTGCAGATGCTGAACTTCCCGGTGGCGGCCGGGACCAGCGGACATCTCCTCGGCGGCGCCCTGGCCGCGATACTCGTCGGCCCCTGCACCGGCGTGCTCGTCATCTCCGTCGTCCTGCTCATGCAGGGCATCCTCTTCGCGGACGGCGGCCTGACCGCGCTCGGCGTGAACATCACGTGCATGGGCATCGTCACGGTGCTCGTGGCGTACGGCCTCTTCCGCGGACTGGTCAAGATCCTGCCGCGCACGCGCCGCTCCGTGACGGCCGCCTCCTTCGTCGCCGCGCTCGTCTCGGTCCCGGCCTCGGCCCTCGTCTTCACGGCGCTGTACGCCGTCGGCGGCACCACCGACGTCTCCATCGGCAAGGTCGCCACCGCCATGGTCGGCGTGCACATCCTGATCGGCGTCGGCGAGGCCGCGATCACCGCGCTGACCGTCGGCGCCGTCATCGCCGTACGCCCCGACCTCGTGTACGGCGCCCGCGATCTGCGCCAACGCCTGCGGCTGCGGGTGAACGGCGAGCTGGTCGACGCCCCCGCCGCCGAGCCCGCGGTCCCGGTCGCCGCTCGTTCCCCGCGCAGGATCTGGGCCGTCGGCCTGGTCACCTCCCTGGTCCTCGCCGGGTTCGTCAGCTTCTACGCCTCCGCCGACCCCGACGGCCTGGAGAAGGTCGCCGCCGACAAGGGCATCGACGAGAAGGTCGAGGAGCACGCGGCCGCCGACTCGCCGCTCGCCGACTACGGCGTCAAGGACGTCGAGAACGCCCGCCTGTCCGGGGGGCTGGCGGGTGTCATCGGCGTCGGCGTGACCGTGGTCGCCGGCACCGGCGTCTTCTGGGCGGTGCGGAGGCGCCGCACGGCCGAGGGGGCGGACGCGTCCGACGCGTCGCCCGCGAGCACGAGCGTCTGAGATGGGCACAGGGCACGCGCACAAGCTCTACCGGCACGGGCACTCGCCCGTACACGCCCTGCCCCCGCACACCAAGCTCGCGGCGGTCTTCGCCTTCGTGATCGTGGTCGTGTCGACACCGCGGGAGGCGATGTGGGCGTTCGGTCTGTACGCCGTACTGCTGGCGGTGGTCGCCTGCGTCGCGCGCGTGCCCGCCGGCTTTCTGCTCAAGCGGCTGCTGATCGAGGTGCCGTTCGTCGCGTTCGCCGTGCTGATGCCGTTCGTGGCGGAGGGCGAGCGGGTCGAGGTGCTGGGCATGTCGCTGAGCCTCAGCGGGCTGTGGGGCGCCTGGAACGTACTGGCGAAGGGCACCCTGGGCGTCGCCGCCTCCGTCCTGCTGGCCTCGACGACCGAGCTGCGAGCCCTGCTCCTGGGCCTGCAGCGGCTGAAACTCCCGCCCCTTCTCGTGCAGATCGCGTCCTTCATGATCCGGTACGGCGATGTCATCACGGACGAGATGCGGCGCATGCGCATCGCCCGCGAGTCGCGCGGCTTCGATGCGAGGGGCCTGCGGCACTGGGGTGTGCTCGGGAAGTCGGCGGGCGCGCTGTTCATCCGGTCCTACGAGCGCGGCGAGCGTGTGCATCTGGCCATGGTCAGCCGCGGGTACGCTGGTTCGATGCCGGTGATCGACGAGGTGACCGCGTCCCGGGCACAGTGGTCGTACGCCCTCGCGCTCCCCTTCGCCGCCCTCGTCGTCTGTCTGCTGGGATGGTCGCTGTGACTGACGCTGTGACTGATGTGACGCCTTCGCCCTCGCTGGAAGTGGCCGGCCTCGCCTTCGCCTACCCCGACGGCCACCAGGCCCTGTTCGGCGTGGACTTCTCCGTCGCGCGCGGCGAGCGGGTCGCGCTGCTCGGGCCGAACGGCGCCGGCAAGACGACCCTCGTGCTGCACCTCAACGGCATCCTGACCGGCGGCACGGGCACGGTGAAGGTCGCCGGGCTGCCCGTCGGCCGGCAGCACATGGCCGAGATCCGGCGCCGGGTCGGGATCGTGTTCCAGGACCCGGACGACCAGTTGTTCATGCCGACGGTCCGCGAGGACGTGGCCTTCGGGCCGGCGGCGGCGGGGCTGAAGGGCCCGGAGCTGGAGGAGCGCGTCGACCGGGCCCTGGTCCAGGTCGGCATGGCCGAGTTCAAGGACCGTCCCCCGCACCACCTCTCCTTCGGCCAGCGGCGCCGGGTGGCGGTGGCGACCGTCCTCGCGATGGAACCGGAGATCCTCGTCCTGGACGAGCCCTCCTCCAACCTCGACCCCGCCTCCCGCCGCGAACTGGCCGACATCCTGCGCTCGTTGGACGTCACGGTCCTGATGGTCACGCACGACCTGCCGTACGCCCTGGAGCTGTGCCCGCGCTCCCTCGTCCTCAGCGAGGGCGTGATCGCGGCGGACGGGAAGACCGGCGAACTCCTCTCCGACGAGGAGCTGATGCGCGCCCACCGCCTGGAGCTGCCGTTCGGCTTCGACCCGCGCTCCGTGGTGGGGGAGGGCGCGTGACGAACGAGGAACCGGCGGACGGCGGGAAGGCGAGCGAGGAACCGGCCGACGGCGGGAAGGCGAGCAAGGGCTCGCTGCTGCTCGACGAGCAGCTGTGCTTCGCGCTGTACGCCGCCCAGCGCGCGGTGACGGCCGCGTACCGTCCGCTTCTCGACGAGCTCGGCCTCACCTACCCGCAGTACCTGGTGCTGCTGGTCCTCTGGGAGCGCGGCGAGACGACGGTGAAGGAGCTGGCGGCCGCCCTGCGGCTCGACTACGGCACGGTCTCCCCGCTGCTGAAGCGGCTGGAGGCGGCGGGGCTGGTACGCCGTGAGCGCTCGGCGCGGGACGAGCGGTCGGTGCTCGTCGCGGTCACCGGGGAGGGCGAACGGCTGCGGGAGCGGGCGCAGTGCGTGCCGGGCACGCTGCTCGCGGCGACGGGGCTCGGTGAGCCGGAGGTGGCCCGGTTGCGCGAGGAGTTGTGGCTGCTGGCGGGGAAGGCGGCGGCCGCGGCGGACCGTACCGGCCGCTGAACTCGGGTTACCCCCGGTTGCTACCCCTGGCGATGAGCGCCCACCTACCGGCCGGTACCTTGTGCACGATGTAATTGTGCGCCCACGCGGCGGAGCCGCACATGGACACAGCTTCTGGGGGAGGCCACTCATGACCGCCGAGGACACCGCCGTCGACACCCGTCCGACGAAGATCATGTTCGTCGCCGAGGCCACCGCGCACGGCGGCCGGGACGGGTTCGTCAGCAGCCAGGACGGCCAGATCGACCTCAAGGTCGCGATGCCTCCGGAACTGGGCGGGGACGGCAACGGCACCAACCCCGAGCAGCTCTTCGCCGCCGGGTACAGCTCCTGCTTCCACAACGCGCTGATCCTCGTCGGCAACCGCGAGGGCTACGACCTCACCGGATCCACGGTCGCCGCGAAGGTCGGCATCGGCCCCAACAGGCACCGCGGCTACGGCCTCGCGGTCGCCCTCAGCGTCTCGCTGCCGGTGCTGGACCCGGGCATCGCGGCCAAGCTGGTGGACGCCGCGCACGAGGTCTGCCCGTACTCCAACGCGACCCGGGGGAACATCGACGTCACGATCCTGCTTGGGTAGAAGGGCACCCGCACAAGGCAGGACGAGGAGACGGACGTGGACGTGAACGGCAAGGTGGCCGAGGGCTTCGAGCCGGTCAGGGCGGCGTTCGTCCGGAACTTCGAGACGCTGGGCGAGCGGGGCGCGGCGATCGCCGTGTACCGGGACGGCCGCAAGGTGGTCGACCTGTGGGCCGGCACGAAGGACGTCGACGGCACGGAGCCCTGGGAACACGGCACCGCGCAGGTCGTGCGGTCGGCGACGAAGGGCGTCGCCGCCGCCGTACCCCTCCTCCTGCACCAGCGCGGTGTGTTGGACCTGGACGCGCCGGTGGCCGCGTACTGGCCGGAGTTCAAGGCGCACGGCAAGGAGCGGCTGCTGGTCCGGCATGTGCTGAACCACCGCGCCGGGCTCCCGGTCCTCGACCGCCCGCTCACGCCCGCGCAGGCGCTGGACCCGCGCCGGGGCCCCGAGGCGGTGGCCGCGCAGGCGCCCGCGTGGGAGCCGGGCACCGATCACGGCTATCACGCGCTGACGTACGGCTGGATCCTCGACGAACTGGTCCGGCGCGTGACGGGGCGGTGGGCCGGCGAGTGGCTCGCGACGGAGGTCACCGGCCCGCTGGGCGCGGACCTGTGGCTGGGCCTGCCGGAGGCGGAGGCGGCCCGGGTGGGCCGTGCCGGCCGCGTGGACGGACCCGAACCGGCGGGCGGGCTGCGCTCCCGCCCCAAGCGCTCGGTCACCGAGGCCTACGACGACCCGGACTCCCTCACCCGCCGTGCCTTCGCCGCCATCACCCCGTTCCCCGACCAGAACGACCCCGCCTACCGCGCCGCCGCCCTCCCCGCGACGAACGGCATCGCCACGGCCGACGGTCTGGCCCGCGTCTACGCCGGCCTGATCGGCAAGATCGACGGCATCCGCCTCTTCGACCCGCGCACCCTGGAACTGGCCCGCACCGAGGAGTCCTCCGGCCCGGACCGTGTCCTGATCGTGAACACCCGCTTCGCCCTCGGCTACATGCTCCACGGCACCGCCTCCCCCCTCCTGGGCCCCACCTCCTTCGGCCACCCCGGCCGCGGCGGCGCCCTCGGCTTCGCCGACCCGGACTCGGGCATCGCGTTCGGCTACGTGACGAACGGCTTCCGCAAGACGGTCACGGCGGATCCGAGGGCGCAGGCGTTGGTGCGGGCGGTACGGGGGGTTCTGGCGTAGCCGCCGGGGCGGGTGGCGCACCGGCGGTGGTCAGACGTGGATCGGGTGGGACGTGCGGCCCGATGCCTGGTCGATCTCGCTGTGTGCCTTGGTGAGGAGTTGCATCGCCAGTTCGTTCAGGGCGCGGGCCCCGGCGATCTCCTCGCCGACTCGTGGCTGATTGGAGTCGGTGTGGTGCCGTGTGGCGTGTCCGTGGGCCCGTACTTCGGAGCCGTCGGGCAGGCGCACCAGGGCGACCGAGCGGGTTTCCTGGTCGTCCTCCTGGAACTCCAGCTCGACATGCCATCCCACTGTGGTGTGCATCATGACGATCACCTCCGGAAGACCTGCTTCCAGGGTGCGCCCGAGAGGGCACCGGCGACCAGTCGGAGTCGGAATAAGCTCCGGGTTGGTTCGGAGCACGGGGCGGAAAGCGACTCGGAATGCGGCTCGGAACACTTTGCGGATACCTCGGAGCGACAGGATGGCCGGCCGATGGGCGTGCGTGAACAGGACTGTGTCTTCTGCGAGATCGTCGCCGGTGCCGGCGAGGCGCGGGTGGTGCACGAGGACGAGCACACCCTCGCCTTCTTCCCGCTGGCGCCCGCCACACGGGGGCACACCCTGGTCGTGCCGAAGGCGCACGCGGCGGACCTGTGGGCGATGGACGAGACGGCGGCCCAGCGCCTGTTCCACACCGTGATGGTGGTGGGCAGGGCGCTGCGCTCGGTTCTGCGGCCCGACGGCATGAACGTCGTCAACTCCGCCGGCGCGGTGGCCACACAGACCGTGTTCCACACCCATGTGCACCTCGTGCCACGCGGCCCCGGCGACACGATGGGAACCATCTGGCCACCGAAGGGCGCGGGCTTCCGCTACGAGGACGACGCGGCCACGGACGCGCTCGCCGCCCGCCTCTGCGCGGCCATCGTCCGACGGCCAGCGCCCTGACTTCGGCCGACGCCTCACGTCACCTCACGTCACCTCACAGGGCGAACACCAGCAGCGCCAGGTCGGTCAGCAGCAGCGGCGCGTAGAACAGCAGCAGCGTCGGCGTCTGCCAGACCTCCGGCCAGGGCATCCGGGCCAGATACGGCGCCACGTCCATGGAGAGCATCTCGACCGTGCTGCCGGGGCGCCGCGCGTCGTCGTAGAGCCGCCTGAAGGCCCGTTCCTGGCGCAGGAAGAAGCAGTCCAGGTACCAGAAGCAGAGCAGCGGCACCAGGCCGACGCCCGCGAGCTGCCAGCTCAACCGGCTGGCGGACAGCGCGAACAGGCCCGCGGCCAGGGTCAGCGCCCAGCCCTTGACGAGGAACGAGTTGGTGCCCAGTCGCGTGATCGTCGCCTGGATGAACTCGAGGTGCTTGATCCGGTCCGCGCCCAGCGCCGGCTCGCGGCCCCCGACGTCCGGGCCTTCGACGTCCGCCCCGTCGGCATCCGCGCCCGCGACGCCCGGCCCCTGCGAACCCTCACTCAGCGCAGTCACTGCCCCGCCCCCTCGGTAGCCCTCCCCCGGCCCGCTCGATCGTAGTCCCGGAGCAAAGCCCCCAACTCGGGATCAGTGAGACTCGGCACACTCCCTTCGGTGACCGCCTTCGTCCTGCTTCCATGGAGATGTCGCGTTCCGTTCCATGGAGATGTCTCGCGCCGGACCTGGCCCCGCCGCCACCGCCACCTCCCCCGTTCACCGCTCAGGGCCATATCGAGGACATGCGCTGCTGTTTCTCCGCCCACCTCCCCGCACTCGCGGCCCTGTCGGCCTTCCCCGGCCCCTGCGAGGTGCTGCGCTCCGGCGCGCGCCTCGCCCCCGCCCTGCTCCGGTCGGCCTCCGCCGCCGTCCAGCGGGCGCGCTCCCACCCCGACGACCTGAGCGCCGTCAACCTGGAACTGGTCACTCTCACCGAGGACCGCGCGGTGATCACCTGGTACACCGGCATCCCCGGCACCAACGACGGCCTCGGCCACCCCCTCCCCGCGATCACCGAGGGCGAGGTCGTCTACGGCACCCACCCCTCCCGGCTCAACCGCACCGCCTCCGAGGGCCGCCCGACCGCCTACCACCAGGTCGAGCTCACGGACCTGGAGCCGGGGCAGACGTACTACTACCAGGCCCGCTCACGCGGCGTCGCCGCCACCCCCACCCCGCTGCACCTGGTGCGCGGCAACGCGGTGGGCACCTCGACGTTCGGGTTCGGCCACAGCGGCGGCCCGTACTCCTTCACCACCCCGCAGCCCCCACCCGGCCGCCACCTGCTGTCGGTCGCGCTCTGCAACGACCTGCACCTCGGCGAGACCACCGCCGGCCTGGTCGGCGGCCTGCCCCTGCTGCGCGGCGTGGTGCAGCAGCCGGGGCGCGCGCCGTATCCGGAGCTGATGAGCCGGGCCCTGGTCGAGGAGGCCCGGCGGCGCGGGGCGGACGTGCTGCTGGCCGGGGGCGACATCTCGGCCGGCGGGGCGGCGCAGGACCTCGGCGAGGCCCGCCGGATCCTGGACGGTTTCGGCGCCCACGGCCAGGACTACTTCGTCGTACGCGGCAACCACGACCGCTCGCGGAACGACGACAACGCCAACGCCAACGCCTTCCAGGCCACCTTCCAGACCGCCTTCCCGGGCGGCGGCGACGGCTCCGGGTTCTTCGCCCACGACCTCGGCGGGCTGCGGATCATCGGCCTCGACACCTACGCCAAGACCGGCAACGGCGCCGACGCGGGCGGCCTCGGACCCGACCAACTGGCCTGGTTCCAGGAGCGGTTGAGGAAGCAGCCGGACCAGCCGACGCTGGTGTTCGGCCACCATCCGCTGACCGTGCGGGACTCGGTGTTCCCGGTGACCCGCGGCCAGTGCCTGGAGCGCCGCCAGGCCCGCGCGATCGTCGACGCCTACGCGCAGGCCCCCGGCGTCTTCCTGCACCACGCGGGCCACACCCACCGCAACAAGCGCACCGTGCTGACGCGGGCCCCGCACGTCACCCAGCAGGAGGTCGCCGCCGCCAAGGACTACCCGGGCGGCTTCACCCTCCTGCGCATCCACTCCGGCGGTTACGCCCTCAACCACTACAAGGCCGACGCCCCGGCGGCCCGCCAGTGGAACGAGCGCAGCCGCCGCGTCGCCGCGGGCCTGTGGCCGCACCACGCCCTGGGCCGCTCGGTCGCGGACCGCAACAGCGTGACGGCGCACGACCTGTCGGGCATCGCCGCGCACAGCACAGTGCGCTGACAGCGCACCGGTGACGGACCGGTAACGCACCGATAGCGCACTGTGAATAGCACCGGACAGGGAGTGTCCGTAGCGTCGACAGCATGGCGACCCTCTGGGAGCTGATGCGCGACTGCATCCCCGACGACCACGCCCGTCAGGTCACCTCGCGGTACTACGTCGACGAGGTGATGGGCGCCCCCGGCGCACCCGGGCTGGTCGTCGACCTGGGATGCGGCCGCGGCACGTCCGCCCGGCTCTTCCGCAAGCACGCCCCGGCGGTGCGGTGGGTCGGCGTCGACATCCGGGACTCACCGGAGGCCGCACAGCGCACCCCGGGCGGTGACCCGGTGGTGCACTACGACGGCGTCCGCCTCCCGCTCGGCTCGGACTCGCTCCCCCTCATCTACTCCCACCAGGTCTTCGAACACGTCGCCCGCCCGCGCGAGCTGCTCGCCGAGATCGGCCGAGTACTGGAGCCCGGCGGCCTGTTCATCGGGTCGACGTCCCAGTTCGAGCCGTACCACTCCTTCAGCCTGTGGAACTACACCCCGTACGGCTTCCGGGTCCTGGTCGAGGAGGCGGGGCTCGCGCTGGAGGAGATCCGGCCCTCGCTCGACGGGGTGGCGCTGATCATGCGCAGCTATCTCGGCCGGCCACCGGAGTACAGCCGGTACTGGGACGAACAGTCCCCGCTCAACACGGAGATCGACGAGTGGGCGGCACACGGCGGCCGCCGCCGCAGGACGGCGCTGGTGAACCTGCGCAAGCTCACGTACTGCGGCCAGTTCGCGTTCCGGGTGGCCAAGCCGGTGCAAGATCGCGAAACTCGGCGCGCCGCAGGATGATTTGGGGCATTTCTACTTAATCTCCCTTAATCGTAAGGGTCGCTCCTGCAGGAAAGGGCCGCCCCTTCACGCATTGCATCCACCTCACTCCACCGGAGATGACATGCAGAAGCTTCGCAAAGCCGCCGTCCTGGTCGCCGCCCTCAGCAGCGTGGCGCTCATGGGCGCCGGCACCGCCCACGCCGACGGCCACCGCGGCGGCAACGACTTCAAGGTCCAGCAGAGCACCTCGTGCAAGTCCCACGACCTGAACATCGACATCCTCGGCACGGTCGGCCTGCTCAACGGCCTGCTGGGCGGCGCCCTCAACGGCGAGGGCTCCGAAGGCAGCCAGAGCACGCACCTCGGCTCGACGATGGGCTGCAACAACGCCGCCTTCGACAAGTGACCGTCTGACTGGTGCGCAAGCCCCGGCCATCGGCCGGGGCTTCGGCCTAACTCGCGTGCAGCATCATCCCGATGCCCACCACCAGCAGCGCCGCCGCCGCGATCCGGGCCCGCCCGAACCGCTCCTTGAAGAAGACGGCCCCGATGGCGGCCCCGACGATGATCGAGGACTCCCGCAGCGCGGCGATCGGCGCCAGCTCCGCCTTCGTCTGGGCCCACAGGACCAGCGCGTACGCGGCGACGGACAGCGCGGCACCCAGCAGCCCCAGCACGGCGAACGGCCGTAGCACGGCGACCGTCTCCGCGCGCCAGCGCCAGACCGCGTACGCCGGGATCGCGAGCCCCTCGACCACCATCAGCCAGGCGATATAGCCGAGCGACGACCCCGAGGCACGCACCCCCAGCCCGTCGATCACGGTGTACGCCGCGATGCTCAGCCCGGTCGCCAACGCGGCGCCGATCGCCGCCCAGTTGGGCCGGTGCCCGCGCAGCCCCCACAGGGCGACGCCGACGAGCCCCGCGCAGGACACGGCGATCCCGGCGGCCGCCCACCCGTCCGGCACCTCGTGCGCGAACACGGCGGCGAACAGGGCGACCACGAGCGGCGCGGTGCCCCGAGCGATGGGGTAGGCCTGCCCGAAGTCGCCCAGCCGGAAGGACTTCATCAGCAGCGCGAAGTACACGATGTGGACGACGGCCGAGGCGAGCAGATACGGCCAGGCCCCGGCCGCCGGGAACGCCCCGAAGGGCATCAGCGCCAGCCCGATCAGCACCCCGCCGCCCGCGATGAGCGTGAACCCCACCAGCTTGTCCGTGATCTTGTGGGCGATGGCGTTCCAACTGGCGTGCGTGACGGCCGCCAGCAGGACGGCGGCGGTGACCAGGGGCGTCACGAAGTCTGCGTCTGCTCGCGCACGTCCACCACGGTGGCGCCGGCGTGGGCGACAAGTTCCTTGGGCTCCATGGGGAAGACCGCGTGCGGGTTCCCGGCGGCGGCCCACACGACCTCGTGCTCCAGCAGCGACCGGTCGGCGAGCACCCGCGTCCGCGTACGGTGCCCGAAGGGCGGTACGCCGCCGATGGCGTACCCGGTGGTCTCCCGTACGACATCCGCCTTGGCCCGCGTGACCTTCTGGACGCCGAGTTCCTTCCGGACCAGCTCCACGTCGACCCGCGACGCCCCGTCCATCAGCACCAGCACCGGCTCCCCGTCCGCCGCGAAGATCAGCGACTTGCAGATCTGACTGAGCTCGCACCCGATGGCCGCGGCGGCCTCGGCGGCGGTACGGGTCGCGTCCGGGAAGCGGCGGATGCGGGTGTGGAGGTCGGCCAGCCCCAGCTCACGCAGGGCTTCGGCGAAAAGGGGGTGGGCGGCTGTCGTCATGGACGGCACGGTAGCGGTGCGTGCATGAGCCATGCGACCCATTACCCGCTCGGGGAAGCAGAAAGCCGACCGACGGGGCCAGAGGCAGGCCTCCTGCTCGCGCACCCCCCAGGTTCCCCCGAAGATGGCGATATGTCCCGATATCTCTTCGACAACACCGACGCCCGCACCCCGGACCGCTTCGCCGTCCTGGAGTCCTGCTACGACCACGTCTCCCGCCGCCGGCTCGAACTGACCGGCCTCGCGCCCGGCTGGCGGTGTCTCGAAGTCGGCGGCGGGGGTGGCTCGCTGGGCGACTGGCTGGCCGAGAGAACCGGCCCCGACGGCGAGGTCACCGTCACCGACATCGACCCCCGCTGGGCCGAGTCCCGCCCGCACTCACCCCAGGTCCGCCTTCTCCACCACGACATCGTCAACGACCCGCTCCCAGGCGACGGCTACGATCTGATCCACGCCCGGCTGGTCCTCATCCACCTGCCGGAACGGCTCCAAGTCCTCGACCGGCTGGTAAGGGCCCTGCGCCCGGGGGGCACGCTGGTCCTGGAGGAGTTCGACTGCCACTGGTCGCCGGTGCTCGCGTCCCCGGACGAGGAGTCGGAGGCTCTCTTCGACCACGTCCAGGCGGCCCTGCTCGCACAGTTGCAGAAGGCGGGCGCGGACCCCCTCTGGGGCCGGCGCGTGCTGGGCGCCATGCGGCGGGCGGGCCTGGAGGACGTCACGGCGACGACGTACGCCGAGTCCTGGCAGGGCGGCACCCCGGGCATCGACCTGCACCGTGTGAACGCGCAGCAGACGGAGGCGGGCCTACGGGCGGACGGCGTGACGGAGGCCGAGCTGCAGCGGTTCTACGCACTGCTGCGGGACCCGGGGTTCGTGGTCAACTCCCCTCCCTTGATCAGCGCACAGGGAAGGCGCCGAGGAAGGTAGTCCAGGTGGACGGGGTGACCGTGAGGTGGGGGGCCTCGGGGGTCTTGGAGTCGCGGATGTGGATGGTGGCGGGGGTGGTGGCTACCTCGACGCAGTCGCCGGGCTCGCTGCTGTCGCTGTAGCTGCTCTTGAACCAGTGGAGTTCGGCGGTGCTCATAGTCTCCCCAGCGCTTGCTCGATGAAGGCCTGCGACTCCCTCGGCGTGAGAGCCTGCGCCCGGATCATGCCATAGCGCAGCTCAAGGATGCGGAGATCCTTGGGGCTTGAGACCGGGCGGGCGTTGAACACGCCGCTGGAACGTCCGATCGCCGTACCGTCGGCAAACTTCAGCACCTGAATCAGGCCCGACGCTCCGGCGTTCTCCTGCCGGTCGGTCGGCATGACCTGGAGCGTGACGTTCCGCAACTGCGCTACCTCCAAGAGGTGTTCGAGCTGTCGGCGTAGCACCATCTTCCCACCGTAGGGCCGTTCGAGTGTCACCTGTTCCTGGACGAAACTGAGCGTCGGAGCAGGTTCCCGCTCGAAGACGGCCTTCCGAGCCATGCGAGCGGCGGTCTCCCGCTCGACGATGTCTTCGGTGAGCGCAGGCTGCCTCATCTCGAACAGCGTTCGCGCGTACTCCGGCGTCTGCAACAGGCCGTGGATGTTGTGGCTGCCGTACAGCAGCATCTCCACGGCCCGCCTCTCCATATCCGCCAGATCCCGCACCTTCTTCGGATACCGCGCCTGCTCCATGTCCCGCTTGAACGCCTTGAGATGCCCCTGCGCCCTCAGGACGTCGTCCGCCTTGTCCAGGAACTCCGGCCGGGGAATCCGCTGCCCCCGCTCGATCTTGCGGATCATGTCCTCGCCGTAGCCCATGACCTCCCCGAACTCGGCGACCCGCATCCCCGCCGCCTCCCGGCACACCTTCAGCAGCCGCCCCACCGCCTGGACCACGGGCTCGATCTCGTCCCCCGGTTCGACATCCCAACCGGCCTCGTCCACCTGGTCGTTCACAGTCACCCACCTCCGACGCGCACTCGTACCCGAACAACCCCCGAGACAGCCGAGACAGCACGAGACAAACCCGGGACAGTCCCGCTACGCACCGCCGCGATCGCTCACCCAGGGAAACCGATCACGCCACTCTGAGTGACATGAACCGCGAGATGACTGCCCCTGAAAACGACCTCACCCACACCATCCGCAACTTCAGCGTGCTGCTGTCCCCCACGCCCCGAGGCGCCCGGCTCGCCCGCCTCCTCGCCACGGAACAACTCCGCAGCTGGGGACTCCCGTTGGACCCCGCGGAGCACATCGTCGCCGAGCTGGCCGTCAACGCCGCGACGCACGGCCGTGTTCCCGGACGCGACTTCCGCCTGACCCTCTACGTCGTCGCCGACACCCTCCGCATCGAGGTCACGGACACCCGCGGCGACCTCCTGCCGCAGCGCACACCGACGGCCCCGGACGCCGAGTCCGGTCGGGGCCTGCTCCTGGTGGAGGCGTTGGCCGACCGGTGGGGCGCGGCGCCGGGGCCGTATCCGCGCAAGACGGTCTGGGCGGAGGTGAAGGTGCGGACGGGGGAGAAAGAGCGCGACATCAACCGGATCATCGACGAGCGCATGGCGAATCCGGCAGGAGGCGTCCCCATCGAGGACGTCATGCGGGAGACGCTGCAGCGTAATGACTAAGCAGCCGGAAATGTATGAAGCATGGGATACCTTTGTATGAAGCACATCTCACGGAGGTGCCCCATGTCCGCCACCCAGATCGACATCGACGACGAAGCCCTTGCCGAGGCAATGAGGCTGTCCGGCGCCAAGACCAAGAAGGAAATGGTCAACCTGGCACTACGGGAGTACGCCGAGCGTCGGCGACGCACCGAGGCCCGGCTGCGCTACCTGGAGATGGCCCAGGAATGGGATGAGGACGGGTTCTGGCGTCGCCACGCGGCGGAGAAGGGTTCCGTCGGCGGTGATCACGTGGAGAAGGGCGTCGCCTGACCGTGATCCGCTATCTCGCCGACTCGACCGCGGTCTGGCGGCTCCAGCGCGACAAGAAGCTCAACAGCGTCTGGGCACCCGAGGTAGAGGACGGGGCCATCGGTTCCTGTGCGGCACAGCGCACGGAGTTCCTGCAATCCGCACGCGACCTCGACGAGTACGACCACATGGCGGAGATGTTCGCCTATCTGTATCCGGACGTCGCCGTGCCGAAAGGCGCCTGGCGCTGGATCGAGGCCGGACAACACCGGCTCGCGCAGCGCGGGCAACACCAGAGTCTCTCCGCCGTCGACTGGCTCGTCTGCGCCACAGCCGCCCACCACGGCCTGGTGATCCTGCACGACGACAACGACTTCCGCGCGGCGGCCCGGATCCTCACAGACGTGAACGAGCGGAACGTGTTTACGCCCCCGGCATAGGAGAAGCCGGTGAGAGCACCCGTCCCCACGGAGCCCTCACCGGCCGGCCTACCTCAGTGGTCGTACGTCAAGGGTGACCGGTCAGACGCGCACCAGCTCCCGCTCCCCGTCCCTGTCGGCCTCCGCCTCCGTACGCAGCGCCTCGCCCTCCACGTCCACGTTCGGCAGGACGCGGTCCAGCCACTTCGGGAGCCACCAGGCCTTCTTGCCGAGCAGGGCGAGGACGGCCGGGACGATGGCCATGCGGACGACGAACGCGTCGAAGAGGACCGCGATCGCGAGGCCGAAGCCGATCATCTTGACCATCGACTCGCCGGCGCCGATGAAGCCCGAGAACACCGCGATCATGATGATCGCCGCCGCCGTGACGACCCGCGCGCTGTGCCGGAACCCGGTCACCACGGCCTGGGTGGGCCGCTCGCCGTGGACGTACGCCTCGCGCATCCGCGTCACGAGGAACACCTCGTAGTCCATGGCCAGTCCGAAGACCACGCCGACCATGAAGATCGGCATCATCGACATGACCGGGCCGGTCTCCTGGACGCCGAAGAGGTCGGCGAGCCAGCCCCACTGGAAGACCGCCACGACCGCGCCCAGGGCCGCCAGGACCGAGAGCAGGAAGCCGAGGGCCGCCTTCAGCGGGACGAGGATCGAGCGGAAGACGAGGATCAGGAGGAGGAAGGCGAGGCCCACCACCAGGATCAGGTACGGCACCAGCGCGTCGTTCAGCTTCTGCGAGAAGTCGATGTTCATCGCGGTCGTGCCGGTGACCAGCACTTTCGCGTCCGTGTCGGCCGTGATCCCGGTGCCCGCGTCACGGATGGAGTGCACCAGGTCCTCGGTCGAGACCGACGACGGCTTGGAGTCGGGGATCACGGTGATCGTCGCGGTGTCGCCGGACTTGTTGAACGTCGCCGGGGTCACCGTGACGACGTCCTTGAGGTCCTTGATCTCGTCGGAGACCTTGGTGACTGCGGCCTTCGGGGCGTCGCTCGTCTTCGCGTCGACGACCACCACGAGCGGGCCGTTGAAGCCGGGGCCGAAGCCCTCGGAGAGCATGTCGTACGCCCGGCGCTGGGTCGTCGACGTCGGCTGGGAGCCGTCGTCGGGGAGGCCCAGTTCGAGGGAGGTCGCCGGGAGCGCCGCGGCACCGAGGCCGAGGACGCCGAGCAGGAGGACGGCCAGGGGGCGGCGTACGACGAAGCTCGCCCAGCGCGTGCCCATGTTCGGCCTGCCGGAAGTGGCCCCCGTACCGGACTCGTCCACGGCCGCCTTCTTCCTGCCGCCGAAGCGCCTGCTCTTCTCGCCCGCCGGCCTGACCTTGCGGCCCGCGTAACCGAGGAGTGCCGGAACCATGGTCAGCGCGATCAGCACCGCGATCACGACCGTGCCCGCGGCCGCGAGTCCCATCTTCGTCAGCATCGGGACGTTGACGACGGCCAGGCCGGCCAGGGCGATCACCACGGTGAGGCCGGCGAAGACCACCGCGGAGCCCGCCGTGCCGGTGGCCCGGCCGACCGCCTCCTCGCGGTCGCGGCCCTCGGCGAGTTCGGCGCGGTACCGGGAGACGATGAAGAGCGCGTAGTCGATGCCGACCGCGAGACCGATCATCGCGGCCAGGGTGGAGGTGGTGGAGCCCAGGTCCAGGGCGTTGGCCAGCGCGGTGATCGCCGAGACACCGATGCCGACGCCGACGATGGCGGTGAGCAGCGGCAGTCCGGCGGCGACCAGCGAGCCGAAGGTGATGACGAGGACGACCGCGGCGACGGCGAGCCCGATGACCTCGGAGGCAGCGCCCTCGGGCGCCGCCTGGAGCGCGTCGCCGCCGATCTCCACGGTCAGCCCGGCGTCCCGCGCCTGCTGCCCGGCGTCCTCCAGGGCGTCCCTGCTGGCGTCCGTCAGCTCCATGCCGGGGACCTCGTAGCGCACCGAGGCGTAGGCGGTCGTGCCGTCCTTGCTGACGGCGTGCGCCTTGAAGGGATCGGCGACGGAGACGACCTCGGAGCCGTCGGACAGTTCCTTGACGGTCTTCTCGACGGTCGCCTTGTTGGCGGCGTCCGTCATCTTCTCCCCGTCCGGCGCCTTGAAGACGACCCGGGCGGTCCCGCCGTCCGCGCTGCCACCCGGGAAGCGCTGGTCCAACAGGTCGAAGGCCTTCTGCGCCTCGGTGCCGGGGATGGAGAAGGAGCTGGATCCGGCGCTGGGCGCGCTGGCCGCGCCGACACCCGCGAGGGCGAGCAGCGCGACCCATATGAGGGCGACGAAATGCCGTCGCCTGAAGGCGAGCCGGCCGAGTTTGTAGAGAAACGTGGCCACGAGAGCGACTCCCGGTCAGGTCGTGGGATTGGGGCGCCGGCCGGGGTTCCGACACGGGCCCCGGGGCAGGGGTGATCAGCCCGACGACGTGAGCGGTTACGTCAGGTGGAGGGCTTGCTGGGGGAACCCGTCAGCTGGAGGGACTCGTCAGCCGACGGGTGCGCCGAGGGCGGGGAGGACCACGGCGTCGATGTACGAGGAGAGGAACTCCTGCGTGGGCGGCCGGTCGTCGATCAGCGTCCGGGTGGCGAACGCGCCGACGAGCATGTGCACCACGTAGTCCAGCGCGGGACAGTCGGCGCGGACCTCGCCGCGGTCGACGGCCCGTTGGACCACCCGGTGGAACTCCGCCATCTCCGGCTCGATGAGCAGTTCCTTGAAGGCCTGCAGGAGATCCGGATTGGCGTGCACCGCCATGAACAGACCCCGCATCAGCGCGGCGTTCTGCTGCATGGTGCAGTCGTCCTCACGCGAGGTGAGTGCCTGCAGGTCGCCCCGCAGGGTCCCGGTGTCGACGTCGTCGATGCTGCCCGGCTTGTTGTGCCGGATCGCCTTCGCCACCAGCTCCGGCTTGCCGCCCCACTGGCGGTAGAGCGTCGCCTTGCTGGACCGGGTGCGGGCCGCCACGGCGTCCATGGTGAGGGCGTCGTAGCCGACCTCCCGGAGCAGGTCGAGCACGGCGCCGTACAACTCGGCCTCGCGCTCGGGGGTGATACGACTGCGCCGCGCTGTTGCCGCCTCGGTCACGGTCCTCACCTTCCCACTCCGAACGACACGGTTTCGTACACCACGAAGGTACCGCATCCCTCTTCGAAACGAAACGGTTTCGTTCGCGTAGAGGCGTGTTCTGGGTCACGCACGGGCACCGACCGCCGACACACGCCCTGTTTCCCACGAGTTGCCCCCGTCCGTCCCCCGGCAAAGCATGGGGAGGTGAGCTACCTGCGCCTACCGCATCTGAGCGGCGACCTGCTGTGCTTCGTGGCCGAGGACGACCTGTGGCTGGCCCCTCTCGACGGCCCCGGCCGCGCCTGGCGGCTCACCGTGGACCGCACCAAGACCGGCCACCCCCGCTTCTGCCCCGAGGGCCGGCGCATCGCGTACACGAGCTGGCGGAGCCTGGTCCCCGAGATCCACCTGGTCCCGGTGGACGGCGGGCCGGGCGAGCAGCTCACCCACTGGGGCTCGGCGGACACCCAGGTGTGCGGCTGGACACCCGACGGGGTGATCCTCGCCGTCGCCTCCCACGGCGAGCCCTTCTCCCACTTCACCTGGGCCTACAAGGTCCGCCCCGACGGCGACCCCGGCCGCAAGCTCCCCTGGGGCCCGTGCTCGGACATCCAGGTCGCCGACATCGACGGCGAGCGCAAGTCCCTGCTCCTGACCGGCACCCCACCGCACGAACCGGCCTCCTGGAAGCGCTACCGGGGCGGGGCCACGGGCCGCCTCTGGCTGCACGGCGAGCGTCTGCTCGCGGACATCGGCGGCCACCTCGGCTCCCCCATGTTCGTCGGCGGCCGGATCGCCTTCCTCTCCGACCACGAGGGCGTCGGCAACCTCTACTCGTGCGCGTACGACGGCTCCGACCTGCGCCGGCACACCGACCACGACGCCTTCTACGCCCGGCACGCCTCCAGTGACGGCACCCGGGTGGTGTACCAGTGCGCGGGCGACCTGTGGATCGTGGACGACCTCGCCGCGGACTCCAAGCCGCGCAAGCTCGAAGTACGGCTGAGCGGGCCGCGCGCGGGACGCCGTACGTACCAGGTGCCGGCCGCCCAGCACGTCGACGGCATCTCCGTGGACGAGACGGGCCGCGCGAGCGCCGTGGTCGTGCGCGGCAGCCTCTACTGGCTCACCCACCGGGACGGCCCGGCCCGCACCATCACCGACACCCCGGGCGTACGGGTCCGGCTCCCGGAGATGCTCGGCTCGGTCGGCCAGGTCGCGTACGTGACGGACGCCGAGGGCGAGGACGCCATCGAGATCGCCTATCTGCCCCGGGCGACCGGTGACCGGGAACCCCGCCGGCTGGCCTCCGGCGAGCTGGGCCGGGTCCTGGAGATGGTCGCCGACCCGAAGGGAGAGCGCCTCGCGCTCGCGTCCCACGACGGACGGCTCCTTCTCCTCGACGTCACGGAGGACTCCAACGGCGAGGTCACGGAGCTGATCCGGTCGATCAACGGCCCCGTACGGGACCTGGCCTTCTCCCCGGACGGGACCTGGCTGACCTGGTCCCACCCGGGCATCGGCCGCTCCCTGCGCCAGATCAAACTGGCCCGGATCTCCGGGACCGGCCAAGGAGCAGGGCCGGGGGCAGGGGGCGCTCTGGTCATCGACGTCACCAACGGCCGGTTCGAGGACGAGAACCCGGTGTTCACCCGGGACGGCCGCTACCTCGCCTTCCTCTCCTGGCGCGGCTTCGACCCGGTGTACGACGTCCACACCGGCGACCTGTCCTTCCCGCTGGGCTGCCGCCCCTACCTGGTCCCCCTGTCCTCGGCCACCCCCTCCCCCTTCGCCCTCAACCCCGAGGGCCGCCCGGCGGCCGGCGGACTGGACCCGGTGGAGGACGAGGAGGGCTCCGAGGCCGGAGCGACGACCATCGAGGTCGAGGGCCTGGAGAGCCGGGTCACCCCCTTCCCGGTCACCGCCTCCAAGTACTCCGCGCTGCACCCGGTCGCGGGCGGCGGACTGGTGTGGCTGCGCTGGCCGATCTCGGGCGCGCTGGGCGAGACGTTCGCCAACCCGGACGACACGACCGGCCGGCCGACCCTCGAACACTTCAACATCAGCAAGGCCAAGAAGTCCGAACTCGTCGACCATCTGGACTGGTTCGCGGTGAGCGGCGACGGCAGCCGCCTGGTCCTGGTGGACGAGGGCGACCTGCGGGCGGTGCCCGCGAGCGAGTCCGGCGACAGCGACACGACGGTGTGGATCGACCTGCGCCGCATCCTGCATGAGGTGGACCCGACGGCGGAGTGGAGGCAGTCGTACGCGGAGGCCGGCCGCCTGATCAGGGCGTACTTCTGGGAGCCGGACATGTGCGGCATCGACTGGGACGGAGTCCTCGCCCAGTACCGCCCGTTGGTCGACCGCGTCGCCTCCCCCGACGAGTTCGCCGACCTCCTCCGCGAGGTGCTGGGCGAACTCGGCACCTCGCACGCGTACGTCTCCCCCGCCCGCCGCAACGAGGGCCCGCCCCACTACCAGCGCTGGCAGGGCCTGCTGGGCGCCAACCTGGTCCGCAGGGACGAGGGCTGGACGGTCAGGCGCATCCTCCCCGGCGAGTCGTCCGACTCCAAGGCCCGCTCGCCCCTGGCCGGCACGGGCATCCGCGAAGGAGCGGTCCTCACCCACGTGGACGGCCGCCCGGTGGACCCGGTCAGGGGCCCGTACCCGTTGCTGGCCGGCGCCGGGGGCACGACGGTGGAGCTCACCTTCAGCCCGGCAGAGGGCGAGGCGGGCAGATCACGCCGGGTCGCCGTGGTCCCGCTGCTCGACGAACGCCCCCTGCGCTACCAGGACTGGGTGGCCAAACGCCGCGCCGTCGTACGGGAGTTGAGCGGCGGCCGCTGCGGCTACCTGCACATCCCCGACATGGGCGGCTCGGGCTGGGCCCAGTTCAACCGGGACCTGCGGATGGAGATGTCACGCCCCGCGCTGATCGTCGACGTGCGCGGCAACGCGGGCGGCCACATCAGCGAACTGGTCGTGGAGAAGCTGACCCGCACGATCCTGGGCTGGGACCTCACACGCAACGCCCAGCCGGTGTCGTACGCCTCGAACGCCCCGTGCGGCCCGGTCGTCGCCCTGGCCGACGAGGCGACCTCCTCGGACGGCGACATGATCACGGCGGCCTTCAAACTCCTCAAGCTGGGCCCGGTCGTCGGCCAGCGCACCTGGGGCGGAGTGGTCGGCATGACCGGCCGCCACCGCCTGGGCGACGGCACGGTGATCACGGTCCCGATGAACGCCGCGTGGTTCGACGCCTACGGCTGGAGCATCGAGAACAAGGGCGTGACCCCCGACCTGGAGGTCCTCCGCACCCCCCTGGACTGGGCGGAGGGCCGCCACGCCCAACTGGCGGACGCGGTGGAACTGGCCCTGAAACTCCTGGAGTCGAACCCTCCGGCAACGCCGCCGGACTACGCACACGTACCGAACCGATCAAGGCCGGAACTGCCGCCCCGTTAGGGGCGCGGGGAACTGCGCGACAAGCCCCCCACACAGCCGCACCCGACAACGAACCCTCTCAACGCAGCAAAAACGCGGGGCACCCCTCAAAGAAGGGCACCCCGCGCTCATCGGCTCAGCCGACCACGACACTTACCGGTCGTAGTCCTGGTCGAACCGCTCCTCGTCGTCACGAGTGGAGCGCTCGCGCTCATCCTCGCGCTGCGGCCGCTGACGACCCCGCTCCGGCTGACCCGGCTGACCGGGGTGGCCCGGCTGACCCGGACGCCCCTGCTGACCCTGCTGCCGCTGCTGCTGCGCGCGCTGCTTGAGCTGCTCGGACTTCTCCTGGAACTGGTCCTTCATACCCATGTGGGTTCACTCCCGTAGTGAGTGGGGGGTTGGCCCCTCGCTGGGGCCTCGACCAGATTCACACGGGCGATAACCCCACGCATGTCGATCAGTTACGCGGCGTGATCCGCGCAGCTCGCTCCCGCTCGTCGGCGGAGCCCCCCGCCCCGACCAGCCCCGTCCGCATCCCCTCCAGCCGGTCCGCGAACCGCAGCATCTCCCGCTGCCCCACGGTCCCGATGAGCCCCGGCAGATACCCGCGCACCCCCTGCATCCCGCGCAGCCACCACTGCCCGTACACATGGCTCGACCGCCGCTCGATCCCGGCCACGATCCGGTCGACCGCCGGCCCCAGCGGATACGTCTTGTTGGACGGCCACGGCAGCCGCTTGCGCAACTCCCGCATGACGTCGTCCTGATCGGCCCCGCGCACCATGTCGGTGTCGGTCCAGGAGAGATACCCGACCCCCACTCGCACGCCCTTGTACCCGACTTCGGCCCGCAGACTGTGCGCGTACGCCTCCACACCGGACTTGGACGCGCAGTACGCGGTCATCATCGGCGCCGGAGTGATGGCGGCCAGCGAGGCGATCTGCAGCAGATACCCCCGGCTCTCCATCAGCACCGGCAAAAACGCCCGGGCCGTCACCGCCGACCCGATGAGATTGACCTCGATGACCCGCCGCCACGCCTCGGGGTCGGAGTCGATGAACGGCCCACCGGAGGCGACCCCCGCGTTGGCGACCACGATGTCGACCTTCCCGAACCGCTCCTTGACCTCCCGCGCCACCCGGGCCATGGCCTCATGGTCCGTCACATCGGCGTACCAGTGGTCGCTGTCGCTGTGCAGCCGCTCGGAGACCTGCTTGAGCTCGTCCGGCTCCAGCCCGACGAGCGCCACCTTCGCGCCCCGCGCGGAGAGTTTGCGGGCGAGCAGCTCACCGACACCCCGCGCCGCACCGGTGACGACGGCGACCTGCCCTTCGAGACTCACCCTGCTCATGCGCCCTCCTTCACCTGCGTGTACGTCGTGGCCCTGGCATACGTCGTGACGAGCTCCCGTATCTTCCCGGTCACCAGCTCGGGCGCCTCGACCGGCGTCATGTGCCCGAGGCCGGGCAGTTCGGTGACGCCGAGGCAGTGGGGCAGCGCAGCGGCCAGCGAGCGGGCGTGCACCGGCGGCGTCAGCCTGTCCGCCGTACCGACGACGACCGCCGTCGGCACCGCCAACTCCCTTACGCCATGGTCGAGATCGAGCAGGTCGAGCACCTGCGACCAGGCGTACCGCACCTTGCGCGGACACGCGTGCACGATCCGCGCGCACGCCTCGACCATGTGCGGGGCCGAACCGGGGCCCATCGTCGCGTACTTGAGGATCGCCCGGGCGACCGGAGTGACCGGCCCGAGCGGCGCCCGCGACCCGAGGATGTGCTTGGTCAGCCAGGTCCGCAGCCGCCCGGGCCGGATCGGCACGACGGTCGACTCGGCGACCAGCCGCGAGGCGCCGGTGCTGCACAGCAGGACGGCGGCGGCGTGCTCCCGCAGCGCCGGGCGCGTGGCGGCGGCCATCACCGTCATGCCGCCCATGGAGTGCCCGGCGATCACGGCCTGCTCGCCGGGTGCGAGGGTCGCCTTCAGTACGGCTTCGAGGTCGTCGGCGAGCCCGTCGGCGGTGCAGCCGGGGCCGGCCGGGCTGCGTCCGTGGCCGCGCTGGTCGTAGGCGATGACGCGGTGGTCGACGGCGAGGTCCCGTATCTGCGCCGCCCAGAAGGCGGTCGAGCAGGTCCAGCCGTGCGCGAGGACGACGGCGGGCGCGTCCTCGGGCCCGTGCACCTCTATGTGCAGCCGGGCGCCGTCGGCCGAGGCGGCCGACAGCTCGCGGGCGGGGACGGGTGGGGCATAGGGCCCGGAGGCCACGTGCATGAGACGGCTCATGCCGTCACCTCCGCGTTCTCGTTGCTGTTCTCACTGTCCTTGCTCGCCCGGACAACGGCATACTCGGCGAGGTCCACCCGCCGCGTGGCCCGCCGGAACTCCGAGGTCGTACCGGGCCAGATGGTGGTGTTGCGCCCGTTGGCGTCGAGGTACCAGCTCGTGCACCCGCCCGTGTTCCACACGGTCCGCTTCATGCGCTCCTGCACCCGCCGGTTCCAGGCGTTCACGGCGCTGGGCCGCGCGTCGAGGGCGACCTTCCCGCCCAGGACGTTCAACTGGCGTAGGAAGTCGGCCATGTAGTTCAGCTGGGACTCGATCATCAGGATCATGGACGAGTTCCCCAGCCCGGTGTTGGGCCCGATGATGGTCATCCAGTTCGGGAAACCGGCGGCCGAGGCACCCCGCAGGGCCTCCATCCCGCCCTTCCAGGCCTCGGCGAGCGTCCGGCCGTCCGCGCCCACCACCCGCTCGGCGATGGGCATGTCGGTGACCCGGAACCCGGTGCCGAAGACGATCACGTCGACCTCGGCCTCACTGCCGTCGGCGGCCACGACGGTCGAGCCGCGGATCTCGCTGAGCCCGCTCGCGACGACGTCCACGTTGGGCCGGGCGAGCGCAGGGTAGTACTCGCTGCTCAGCAGGATCCGCTTGCAGCCGATGCGGTAGTCGGGCGTGAGCTTGGCGCGCAGGGCGGGGTCCTTGATGGCCCGCCCCATGTTCCGCTTGGCCAGCTGCTCGATGAGCCCCAGTTCGTTGGGATGCTTGGTGAACGCCTGGACCTGCAGCTCCCGGAGCCCCCACAGCAGTCCGCGGCGCAGCTGGGTGGTGAAGGGCAGGGCCCGGTGCAGCGAGCGCTCGGCGCCGCTGATGGCGCGGTCCACGCGGGGCATGACCCAGGGCGGGGTGCGCTGGAAGAGGGTCAGCCGGGAGACGTCGGGCTGGATGGCCGGCACGATCTGGATGGCGGAGGCGCCGGTGCCGACCATGGCGACGCGCTTGCCGCGCAGGTCGTGGTCGTGGTCCCAGCGGGCGGAGTGGAAGACCTTGCCGGGGAAGGAGTCCAGCCCGGGGATGTCGGGGATCTTCGGGTCGGAGAGCGGGCCGGTGGCGGAGACGACGAGGTCGGCCGACAGACTGCCGCTGCTGGTCTCGATGTCCCAGCACAGCCGCTCGCCGTTCCAGGTCATCCGCTTCACCTCCGAGTTGAAGCGGATGTGGGGGCGCAGCCGGAAGACGTCCGTGACGTGCTCCAGGTAGGCGCGGATGTGCTCCTGCCCGGAGAAGGTGCGCGGCCAGTCGGGGTTGGGCGCGAAGGAGAACGAGTACAGATGGGACGGCACATCGCACGCGCACCCCGGATAGCTGTTGTCCCGCCAGGTGCCGCCGACGCTGTCGGCCCGCTCCAGGACGACGAAGTCGGTGACACCCTCGCGCCGAAGCCGGACGGCGGCCCCCAGCCCGCCGAAGCCGGACCCGATCACCGCGACCCGCACATGTTCGCGTTCGGCCATGCCTGTGCCTCCACACTTCAACACGACAACACTGCAACCGGAACCGCGCCAGTGAACACTGGCGCAATGGGAGAGTAGAGGAGGTCCGTACCGACCGGTAGGGGTCAACCGGGGTTCGTTTACATCAGCGGCTGCCGCCGCGGGTACCGCCAGTACGAATTAAGGTTCCGGAGTGACCGAGAAGCGTGAGTACCGCATGGAGGAGCTGGCCCGTCTGGCCGGCATCACGGTGCGCACCCTGCGCTTCTACCGCGAACGCAAGCTGATACCGCCGCCCCGCCGCGAGGGCCGTATCGCCTGGTACGACGACCACCACCTGGCCCGCCTGCGCACGATCGCGGCCCTGCTGGAGCGCGGCCACACCCTCACCGGCATCGCGGAGCTGGCGGAGGCCCTCGACCACGGCCGGGACGTCGCCGACCTGCTGGGCGTCGCCACCCCGACCGAGGAGGAGCCGGTCCGCCTCACCCCCGAGGAACTCGCCGCCCGCTTCGAGGGCCAGGTCACCCCGGAGAACCTCGCCGCGGCCCTGGAACTCGGCTATCTCGGCACCGACGGCGACGAGATCGTCCACATCAGCCGCCGCCTGCTGGACGTCTCCGCGGCCCTGGTCCGCGAGGGCATCCCGCTCGCGGAGGTCCTGACGGCGGGCAAGCGGGTCCGCGAACACGTCGACGACCTGGCCGAGATGTTCGCCGACCTGGTGCTCCGCCATACGGGGGAGGACGACCTCCAGCGCCTGCGCCCGCTCGCCCGGAGCGTGGTGGAGGCGGAGCTGTCACTGGCCCTGGACCGGCGGCTGCGCAAGCAGAGCGAGCGGGACGGGCCCTAGCGGTCGTACACGACCGTCACCGGCGCGTGGTCCGACCACCGCTCGGCGTGCGTCGCCGCCCGCTCCACGTACCCCTTGCGGGCCTTCGCGGCCAGCCCCGGCGTCGCGACCTGGTAGTCGATACGCCAGCCGGTGTCGTTGTCGAAGGCGCGCCCGCGGTACGACCACCACGAGTACGGTCCCTCCACGTCGGGGTGCAGCGACCGTACGACGTCGACGTAGCCGCCCTCGGCGGGGTCGAACACCCGCGTGAGCCACTCGCGCTCCTCCGGCAGGAACCCGGAGTTCTTGGTGTTGCCGCGCCAGTTCTTCAGGTCGGCCCGCTGGTGGGCGATGTTCCAGTCGCCGCAGACGACGACTTCACGGCCGTCGGCGGCGGCACGCTCGCGCAGGTCCTTCAGATAGGCCAGGAACTCGCCCATGAACCGGACCTTCTCGTCCTGCCGCTCGGTGCCGACCTCGCCGGAGGGGAGGTACAGCGAGGCGACCGTCACACCGGGCAGGTCGGCCTCGACGTAACGCCCGCTGCCGTCGAACTCGCTCGACCCGAAGCCGACCTGGATACGGTCGGGCTCGCGGCGGGTGTAGAGGGAGACACCGGCGCGGCCCTTGGCGGCGGCGGGCGCGTGCACGACGTGCCAGCCGTCCGGCGTGCGCACCTGCTCGGGCAGCTGCTGCGGCTCCGCGCGCACCTCCTGCAGGCACAGCACATCGGCTTGCGTACCGGCGAGCCACTCCACGAAGCCCTTCTTCGCGGCGGCCCGCAGCCCATTCACATTCACAGAGGTCACAGTGAGCACTCCGGCACCTTACCGGCACACTGGACGGTGTCCGGTTCTGGAACCCCTTGATCTTGAATTGATATACGGTACCTAGCATGCATATACGTCGCGTCTCCTTCGACCACCCCGACGCCGTCAAACTCAACGACCAGGTCCAGGCCGAGTACGGCGTCCGCTACGGCGACGACGGCGACGCCACCCCCATGGACGCGGCGAACTTCGAGCCCCCGAACGGCCTCTACCTGATCGCCTACGACGAGCTCGGCACCCCCGTCGCCTCCGGCGGCTGGCGTGTCCAGGACGAGAACGGCGAGGGCAACCAGGACGGCGACGCCGAGCTCAAGCGGATGTACGTCGTCGAGTCGATGCGCGGGCGGGGTCTCGCCAGACGCGTCCTGGCGGCGCTGGAGGAGGACGCGCGGGCCGCGGGCCGCACACGCATGGTGCTGGAGACCGGCGCCAAGCAGCCGGAGGCGGTGGCGCTGTACACGTCCAGCGGGTACGAGCCGTGCGAGAAGTTCGGCTACTACCGCCACCACGAACTGAGCCTGTGCTACGCCAAGGCGCTGTGAGCGGTCAGTGCTGTGAGCGGTCCCGTGGCGCGTTGCCGGGTTTCACGGCGTTGATGCGATACACGTCCCGCACACAGAGGTTGAGGACGCAGGAGACGGCGACCAGCGCGGCACACGCCACCAGCACCGTCCGGTTGTCCCAGGTGCCGGCCGCGAGGGCGGTCAGCAGATAGCCGAGCGGAATCGCCAGCCGCTCCCCCACGCTGTTGAACGCGCTCATGCGCCCCAACTCGCCCTGCGGCACATGCCGCTGGAAGGCGGTCGTCCACGCGACGACCGCCACGTCCAGCCCGACCCCCGCGAGCAGCACGGCCAACAGCAGCCAGGGCAGCGGCAGTCCCCAGCCCATGACGAGCAAGGGAACGGCCAGGGGCAGACAGGCCACGATGGCCACCGCCAGCAACCGGTACGGCCGCCAGCGCAGACACACCACCGTCCCGGCCAACAGCCCCGCCGCGAACGCGCCCTGCACCAGCCCCCAGTCCCGCGCCCCGGCGTACCGCTCCGCCGCGACGACCGGCCCCAGCAGCTGGAACCCCGCCAGCCAGGCGGCGACCAGGACGGTCCCCGCGAGCGTGTACGTCCACAACCAGGTCCGCGACCAGAAGGCGTGCCATCCCTCCCGCAGATCACTCAGCGCGCCGGTGACGGTGACGGGCGCGTCCAGGCGCAGCCCGAGCAGCAGGAGGGCGGCGACGGCGAAGGAGAGCGCGTCCCAGGCCAGCGCCCAGGCCGGGCCGCTGACCGCGACGACGACTCCGCCGACCGCCGGCCCGAGCACCTTGACCGCGTTGCTCGGCAGCCTGAGCAAGGCGTTGGCCTGCTGCAACTGCTCCGCGGGCACGATCTGGGCCACGGCCCCCTGCGTGGCGGGCACGGTGAAGGCCACCGCCGTCCCGGAGACGAAGCCGCAGACCGCGATGGAGAGGGTCGTGGCGTGCCCGGCGGCGACGACGGCCGCCAGGGCTCCCTGGGCCGCGGCCGCCAGCAGATTGCCGAGGAAGAGCAGCCGGCTGCGGGACATACGGTCCGCGAGCACCCCGCCCATCAGGAGGAAGAAGACGGTCGGAACGGTGTTCGTGGCGAGCACCACACCGAGGGCCCCGGCTCCCCCGCCCTGTTCGATGACCGAGTAGGCGAGCGCGAGGGGCGCCATCGCGGATCCGGTGGCGGAGATCAGACTGGCGGTCACGAACCGCCGGAAGGGCGCGCTGCGCAGAGGTGTCGCGCGCCTCGCCGGTAACTCTGCGGCGACCTTCTCCACGTTTCCCCCGGTGGGTAAAACAAAGATCCCGCCCGATCAACCGATCGGACGGGATCTCGCCAACTCCCCAAGTTTCCTTGGAAAGTCGTTGCGGTGGACCTGAGGGGATTTGAACCCCTGGCCCCCTCGATGCGAACGAGGTGCGCTACCGGACTGCGCCACAGGCCCTTGCAACGAGTGAAACTTTAGCACCCCGATCGGCCTGCTTGGAAATCCGTTCCTGGCCGGCCGCACGACCCGCCACCGGGGGTGGCCTTCGGCTACTCGTTCGCCGCGCGCGGCCGGTCGCCGTCCTCGTACTGGTCGAACAGCGGCGTACGACCCCGCTCACGGGCCCGGCGGGCGGAGGCGGCGCGGCGGGCGTCGCTACGGCCGCCCCCCTCACCCTTCTCCTCGCCGCGGGCCTCGTCGGCGGGCTCCGCACCCCGTGCGGCACCGTCCCCGGCGCCGTCGCCCGCGTCCCGTTCCCGGCCGACGGAACTCGACCGGGCCGAGCTCCACGCGTCCGGCGCCCCGAGGTCCACGTCGGAGGTGGCGCGCGGCGCGACCGGCGCGGTCACGTACGTCGGCAAGGGCACCGGGACCGGATCCCAGCTGTCCCCGTGTCCGGGCCGCCGCTGGCGCTCGCGCTGCTGGTCGACCCACTCGGCGTGGTCGGTCTGCTCGACGAGGGCGCGCCGGTCCGCGGCGAGCGCGGACATGCCGGTCTCGGTGCCTGGTTCGGGCCTCTCGTCGGGCTCGTCGATGCCGTCACCGGCGTCGGCGGGGCCCCGCCTGCGCGACTGGCGGGCGTGCTCGCGCACCCGCTGGGCGGCGGCCTCGGCCTGGCGCCGGTCCATCTGGTAGGCGAAGCGGCGGCGCTCCTGGGAACGCAGGTACGCGATGTACCCGCTGAGCAGCACGGCCGGAATGCCGGGCGCCCACAGGAACGCGAGCCCGCCGACCGCGGCGACGATCGCGCCGAGGGTGAAGGCGAGGAAGAGGACGACGGTGGTACGTCTGCGTCGCGCGAGCGCCTTGGAGCGCCGTGCACGGGCTTCGGCCGCCCCCTCCGAGGAGGGGCGCCGGGCGGCGGGCACTCGCGCCCGCTCCCCCCGGGCCGGGCCGGAGACCGGTTCGGGGACGGGCGCGTTACCGCGTTCGGGGGCCGGCCTGGACGCCTGTCCATCGGTCGGCTCCGGGCGTCCGGGCTTCTGCCCCTGGACCGTCGCCTGGGTCTGCGGGCGGGTCGGAGGCACGGCGAAGGCCCGGACGTCCACCGACTCGGTGACCGCGCCCGGGTCATCGGCGCTGGGCTCCCCCTCGTCGGTGGAGCGCGCGCGCAGGTCCTTGGCGTATCGGCGCTCCATCCCCGCCCGTCCGGACAGCAACCGGATGGCTGTGCTGAAGCGTTCCGTCGGACGGGCCTCGTTCAGCTCGTCCTGCCTACGGAGCCACATCGGCACCAAGTAGGCGGCCCAGGCCCCGACAATGACTGCGTAGATGAGGCCGCTGCTGCTCACGCCTCACACGGTAGAGGGGTTTGCGTGAGGCCATCCGCCAATTGAGCCGGTGTGTCGCACGATCTGGCTGATATTTCGAACTTTTTTTGTGACCGATGCGATCAGCAGCCCGCCGAGGGCGCGAATTTATAGCCCTGAGCCGGTCATCGGGCGATCAATTTCGAACACTTATTCAATTTCCGGGCTACGCGGGATTCCCCTGCGGGTTCTGCCGGGTGTTCTGCGGGTTCGAGTGCGGCGTCTTCCGGGAGCGTGCCCGCTGCCAACGGCTCAGCAACCCTTCCGGGACCTCTTCCGCCGTGAGCGCGAAGACGAGATGGTCCCGCCAGGCCCCGTCGATGTGGAGATATCGCGGACGCAGCCCCTCCTCGCGGAATCCGAGTTTCTCCACGACCCGGCGGCTGGGCCCGTTCTCGGGGCGAATGCAGACCTCGATGCGGTGCAGACCGACGGTCCGGAAACAGTGGTCCACGACGAGCGCCACGGCGGTCGGCATCACCCCGCGGCCCGCCACCGCCTCGTCCACCCAGTAACCGACGTGGCCCGAGCACATCGAGCCCCAGGTGATCCCGGCGACCGTCAACTGCCCGACCAGTCGCCCCTGGTACTCGATGACGAACGGCAGCATCCGGCCCGCGTTCGCCTCGGACCGCAGGTGGCGGACCATCTGGCGGTAGGTCGGCCGGTGCGCGATCGGCCCGCTGGGCGTGGGCGGCGGAATCGTGGCCTCCCACGGGCGCAGCCAGTCGCGGTTGCGTCGGTTGACCTCGCGCCAGGCCCGCTGGTCGCGCATCTTTATCGGCCTCAGGACGACGTCGCCGTCCCTCAGCACGACGGGCCAGGATGGGCTGTTCAGCTCGCACCCCCACTGGGTCTGGGGTGGTCGCCGCCGCGGATCTGGTCCACGGCGTGGACCAGCAGGGGCTCCAGGACGGCCAGCCCGTCCTTCACCCCGCCGCTGGAACCGGGCAGATTCACGATCAGGGTGCTCCTCGCCACTCCGGCCAGGCCCCGGGAGAGCGCGGCGGTCGGCACCTTCTGCCGTCCGAACGCCCGGATGGCCTCCGCGATGCCCGGCACCTCGTAGTCGATCACCTCGCGGGTCGCCTCGGGGGTGCGGTCGGTGGGTGAGACGCCGGTGCCTCCGGTGGTCACGATGACGTCGTACCCCGCCTCGACACCGGCGTGCAGGGCGGCCGCGACCGGGTCGCCGTCGGGCACGATCTGCGGCCCCTCGACCTCGAGGCCGAAGCCCTTGAGGCCCTCGGCGATCAGTGGGCCGCCCTTGTCCTCGTAGACCCCGGCGGCAGCCCTGTTGGAGGCCGTGACCACGAGAGCGCGATACGTCATGACCGGCTCCAGTCGCCCGACTTGCCGCCCGTCTTCTGCTCCACCCGCACGTCCGTGATGACCGCTCCCTTGTCGACCGCCTTCACCATGTCGATCACGGTGAGCGCGGCGACGGAGACCGCGGTGAGGGCCTCCATCTCGACGCCCGTACGGTCCGTGGTCTTCACGGTGGCCTGGATCTCCACGGCGTCGTCCGCGACCGACAGATCCAGTTTCACACCGGACACCGACAACGGATGGCACAGCGGGATCAGGTCCGGCGTGCGCTTGGCACCCATGATGCCCGCGATGCGCGCGGTGGCCAGGGCGTCGCCCTTGGGGACGCCCTCGCCGCGCAGCAGCTCGACCACGCGGGGTGAGACGAGGACGCGTCCGCTGGCGCGGGCCGTGCGCGCGGTCACGTCCTTGTCGGACACGTCGACCATGCGGGCCGCGCCCGCGTCGTCGATGTGCGTGAGTCGGTCCTGGGTGGATGGGTCCTGCGTGCTCATGCTGCTGTGGCGCTCCCGGTCCGGGCCCGTCGCGGTGCGGCGCACGGGCCTGCTGTGCGCGACACGGTACCGCCAACCAGGGGTGCTCAGCCGAGCAGGACCACCTCGACCTCGGCGCCGGGCTCGACGCTCTCCGCGTCCTCGGGGACGACGATCAGCGCGTCCGCGTGCGCGAGGGCGGTGATGAGGTGGGATCCGGCGCCGCCGACGGGCCGGACCTCGCCGTCGGCGTACGCCCCACGCAGGAACTGCCGGCGCCCCTTGGGCGAGCTCAGCGCCTTGTCCGCGGTCAGGGTCGCGCTCACGCGCGGACGGTGGACGTCCTCCAGGCCCATCAGTGTCCGGATCGCGGGGCGCACGAAGATCTCGAAGGAGACGTACGACGACACCGGGTTGCCCGGGAGCGCGAGCAGCGGGGTGTGGTCGGGGCCGATGGAGCCGAAGCCCTGGGGCTTGCCGGGCTGCATGGCGAGCTTGCGGAACTCGACGCCGCTGCCCGCCTCGTCCTCGTCGCCGACGTGGGACAGCGCCTCCTTGACGACGTCGTACGCCCCGACGCTGACGCCGCCGGTGGTGACCATGAGGTCGGCGCGGACGAGTTGGTCCTCGATGGTGGACCGGAGCGTCTCGACGTCGTCGGCGACGGCGCCCACGCGGTAGGCGATGGCGCCCGCGTCCCGGGCGGCCGCGGTCAGGGCGAAGCTGTTGGAGTCGTAGATCTGGCCGCTGCCCAGCGTCTCGTCGGGCTGGACGAGTTCGCTGCCGGTGGACAGCACGACCACGCGCGGGCGCGGGCGCACGCGTACGCTGCCTCGGCCGATCGCGGCGAGCAGGGCGATCTGCGGCGGCCCGAGGACCGTGCCGGCTTCGAGCGCCCGGTCGCCGGACTTCACGTCGCTGCCCTGCGCGCGCACATGCGCGCGTGCCTCGGCCGGCCGGTAGACGTGCACATCGCCCTGGGCGCCCTCGGGGGCCAGGCCGCGGGCGCGCATGCCGGTCACCGGGCCCTCGCCGAGGCCTCCGTCGGTCCACTCCACCGGAACGACGGTCTCGGCGCCGGGCGGCAGCGGGGCACCGGTCATGATGCGGGCGGCCTGGCCGGGGCCCACTTGGAGCAGTTCGGCCTGGCCCGCCGCGACGTCCCCGACGACCTCCAGGACGGCGGGGAACTCCTCGCTCGCGCCCGCGACATCCGCGACCCGCACCGCGTACCCGTCCATCGAGCTGTTGTCGAACGGCGGCAGCGAGACCGGCACCGTGACGTCCTCGACCAGGACGCAGCCCTGGGCGTCGAGGAGTTGCAGCTCGATGGGTTCGAGGGGGCGGACGGTCGTGAGGATGTCCTCCAGGTGTTCGTCCACCGACCAGAGGTGGTCCTGGTCGGCCGGGCGGGTCGCGGCGGTGCTCAAAGCGCTACATCTCCTCGGCTACGTAACTGCGAAGCCAGGTCCGGAAGTCCGGGCCCAGGTCTTCACGTTCGCATGCGAGTCTGACAATGGCACGCAGGTAGTCGCCCCGGTCACCGGTGTCATAGCGGCGGCCCTTGAAGACGACGCCGTGCACCGGGCCGCCGACCTTCTCGTCCTGCGAGAGCTGCTGGAGGGCGTCTGTGAGCTGGATCTCGCCGCCGCGGCCCGGCTCCGTCTCGCGCAGTATGTCGAAGATGTGCGGGTCGAGGACATAGCGGCCGATGATGGCGTAGTTGGACGGCGCGTCGGCCGCGGCGGGCTTCTCGACCAGGTCGTGGACCTTGACGACGTCCCCGTCCTCGGTGGGGTCGACGGCCGCGCACCCGTAGAGGTGGATCTGCTCGGGCGAGACCTCCATGAGCGCGATGACGCTGCCGCCGCGCTGCTCCTGGACCTCGACCATCCGCTTGAGCAGCGGGTCGCGCGGGTCGATCAGGTCGTCGCCGAGGAGGACCGCGAAGGGCTCGTCGCCGACGTGCGGGGCGGCGCACAGGACGGCGTGACCGAGGCCCCTGGGGTCGCCCTGACGGACGTAGTGCATGGTGGCCAGGTCGCTGGACTCCTGGACCTTGGCGAGCCGTTCGGCGTCGCCCTTCTTCTCCAGCGCGGACTCGAGTTCGTAGTTGCGGTCGAAGTGGTCCTCCAGGGGGCGCTTGTTGCGGCCCGTGATCATGAGGACGTCGTCGAGGCCGGCGGAGACGGCCTCTTCGACCACGTACTGGATCGCCGGCTTGTCGACGACCGGCAGCATCTCCTTGGGAGTGGCTTTGGTGGCCGGAAGGAAGCGGGTGCCTAGGCCCGCTGCGGGGATGACAGCCTTGCTGATCCGAGGGTGCGACTGAGTCATGCCCGCCACCTTATCCGGTGCCTTTGTATGGAATCTGAGGCTCCGGTTATTTGGAACTCATATGAGCCCATTGGGAAGGGTACGGAAGCGACGGGTGAGTCACATCGGACGTTCGGGCGAGACTGACAAGCGAATGTTGCGGCGAGAGTTCCTCGCGGTGAGAAGCAGGTTGACGGCGGATGACGTGCGGGCATCCGCCGTCGCGCTGGCCGAGCGGGCCCTGGACCTGCCCGAACTGGCGCACGCGCGCGTGGTGGCGGCGTACGTCTCCGTCGGCACCGAACCGGGCACGCCGGCGCTGCTGGACGCACTGCGCGCGCGGGGCGTGCGCGTCCTGCTCCCGGCCCTGCTGCCCGACAACGACCTCGACTGGGGCGCGTACACCGGGGAGGACTCCCTCGCCCGGGTCCAACACGGCAAGCTGATGGCCCTCTTGGAGCCGAGCGGCGAACGCCTCGGCCCGGACGCCGTGACCGACGCCGACGTGGTGCTGCTGCCGGGCCTCGCGGTCGACGCGCGCGGAATGCGGCTGGGACGCGGCGGGGGGTCGTACGACCGCGTCCTCGCCCGTCTGGAGAGTGCGGGCGCCCGTGCCTCGCTCGTGGTGCTGCTGTACGACTCCGAGGTCGTCGAGCGCGTCCCCGAGGAGCCGCACGACCGTCCGGTGCACGCGGTGGTGACACCGTCGGGTGTGCGCCGCTTCCGGGACTCCTGAGTCGCGTCCCGCATGCGAAGGGGCCCTCACGCGTGCGCGTGGAGGGCCCCTTTCGGCCGTTCGCCGTCAGCGGGTCACGGCCTGAGCACCAGGGTGTCCTCCGTGCTGTCGTCGACCGCGCCGTCCGAGAAGGACCAGTCGAGCAGTTCGCCGTCGGCCCACTTGTCCGTCTGGTCGGTGTAGTGGGCGTTGTAGGCGTGTCCGGAGGCGCCGGTGAGGTTGATCCACTTCGACTTGTCGAGGTCGCCGAGGTTGACCACCATCCGCATCGACGGCACCCAGACGACGCCGTAGCCGCCCGCGGCGTTCCAGCCGGTGGCGTTGACCGTGCCCTCGCCGCCGCTGAGCTTCCAGGGGCCGCGGTTGAGGACGTACTGCAGGAAACCGGGGCCCTCGGTGCCGAGCGTCTGGTTCTTCAGGAACAGGCGGTGCAGCCGGCCCCAGCTCCAGGTGTCGATGTCCTTGCCGAGCTTGGCCGTCAGCTCCCAGCGGGCGTCGATCATGGCCCGCCTGAACAGGCTGTCGCGGTCGGTGGCGCCGGGGCGGGTGCCCGACCTCGGCGTCGTCCACCAGTCGCTCTTCTCGTCGTTCATGAGGCTGCGCACGACCTCGAACCAGCGGTCGCCGCCGTCCGGCTGCGCCTGGTCGGCGTCGCGCTCACCGCACTCGCGCACCTTGTCCGTCTGGTCCGCGGGGCCCGTGGTGTTGACGGGGTCGACGTACAGGCACTGGCCCTTGACCCGCAGCTCCTTGGGCAGCTTGTTGCCGAAGGCGAGCTTGAGGACGTTGCGCCAGACCGAGTTGAAGTAGGCGGCAGCCGCCGAGTCGGCGTCCTGGGTGTAGTCCCAGCCCTCCAGGAGCTCCTGCGCGTCCCGGACGTCCTTGTCCTCGATATCGATCTTCAGCAGCTTGGGCACGAGCAGCTTGGCGATCTCGCTGCTGTTGTCGAGCTGCATCTGGCGCATGTCGTCGGTGGAGATCTTGCCGCCGTCGTCGATCTTCGACTGGATCAGGTCGGTGATGCGCTGGCTGCGGGCGCCGTAGCCCCAGTCCGTGGTGAGCGTGTACGGGTACTTGGCCTTGTCGACCACCGCCTGGTTGGCGGTGACGATGTAGCCGCGGGCCGGGTCGTACTCGTACGGCAGCTCGTCGTCGTCGATGTAGCCGGTCCAGCGGGACTTGGAGTCCCAGCCCGGCGCCGGGACGGAGCCGTCGTAGCCCTGCGCGCGCGTGGGGATCTTTCCGGGCAGCGTGTAGCCGATGTGGTTCTTCGTGTCGGCGTAGACGAGGTTCTGCGAGGGCACGTCGAACAGGGTCGCCGCGGCACGGAAGTCGTTCCAGTTCGCCGCCCTGTTCATGGCGAACACGGCGTCCATGGAGGTGCCCGGCTCCAGCGCGGTCCAGCGCAGCGCGATGCCGTAGCCGTCGCCGCGGTCGGGGGCGGCGGTGTCGACGGTGGCCTTCTTGCCGACCTTCACCAGCTCGCTGCTGCGGTCGGACAGCAGGGGCATCCCGTCCTTGGTCTCCCGGACGACGATCTTCTTGGACGTGCCGCCGGCGACCTTGATGGTCTCCTCGCGCGTGGTGAAGGGCACCGTCCTGCCGTCGTACAGGTAGCCGTCGCCGGAGAGCTTCTCCAGGTAGAGGTCGGTGACGTCGACGCCGGAGTTGGTCATGCCCCAGGAGATGTTCTGGTTGTGGCCGATGATCACGCCGGGCATGCCCGCGAAGGTGTAGCCGGTGACGTCGTACTGGCACTTGCTGGAGACCGAGCGGCAGTGCAGGCCCATCTGGTACCAGACGGACGGCAGCGAGGCCGACAGGTGCGGGTCGTTGGCCAGCAGCGGCTCGCCGGTGATGGTGTACTTCCCGGCGACCACCCAGGAGTTGGAGCCGATGCCGTTGCCGTTCACGCCGACGGCCGTCGGAAGGCCGTCCAGGACGTCCTGGAGGCCCGCCAGCTGGCTCTGCAGTCCGCTGGTGCCCGACGAGGAGGCCGTCCCCGCCGTACCGCTCGCGGAGCCGCCGGCGGACGAGCCCGCGGTGGACGCGGAGCCGCCCTGCCGGAACGTCTTGGTGACCGCGTCGTACCCGCCGGCCTGGACGATCGTCTTGTTGCGGCTGTAGGGGTACTGCGGGTACAGGTCCGCGATCTCCTTGGGGCCGAGGCGGCTGGTCATCAGGGCGCGGTCGATCTCGTCCTGCATGTTGCCGCGCAGGTCCCAGGCCATCGCCTTGAGCCAGGAGATCGAGTCGACCGGGGTCCACTTCGCCGGCTTGTAGTCGTTCTCGAACCCGAGAGCCGCGTACTCCAGGGAGATGTCCTTGTTGTCCTTGCCGTCCAGGTAGGCGTTGACGCCCTTGGCGTAGGCCTGGAGGTACTTCTTGGTGGAGGCCGACAGCGTCTTGTCGTACTCCTCCTGCGCGATCCGGTCCCAGCCCAGGGTGCGCAGGAACTCGTCGTTGTCGACCTGCCCCTTGCCGAACATCTCCGACAGGCGCCCGGAGGTCATGTGCCGGCGCACGTCCATCTCGTAGAACCGGTCCTGCGCCTGGACGTAGCCCTGCGCCATGAACAGGTCCTCGTCGGAGGAGGCGTAGATCTGCGGGATGCCGTAGTCGTCGCGCTTCACGTCGACGGGCCCGGACAGGCCCTCCAGCGCGATCGAGCCCTTGGTCTGCGGGAAGGAGGCACGGACGGTACTGATGGACCAGTAGGCACCGCCGGTGACGCCCGCGATCAGGGCCAGCGCCAGCACGAGGACGAACAGACGGGCTTTGCGCCCCTTCTTCCTGCCGGACTTGCCGGGCTGCTGACCCGTGGAGGCGGTGGTATTCGGGGGCATCGCTGTCCTTGCTGTCCTAACGCGAGCGGCAGGGCTGGCTGTCCTTTTGAATGAGCGCTGGAGCAACCATAGGCGCAGGGCCCGGTGCCACTTGACGCGGAGTGGCGATCCAGCGCGGACGGACGTTCGATCATGCCTGTCCGAGCGTCAAGAAATCGTCAAGAGTTAGGTAAGGTAACGAAGTAGTTGGGTGCGGAGAACTGCCACTTCGTGTCCTATGTACGTTGAGCCCACGCGCGCGTGCGCGCGGGCCAGGGAAGGGAACGGCCGCTGACTGTCCACGACCTAAACCAGCTCCTGCTCGTCTGCTCGCTCGTCCTGCTCGTCGCCGTCGCAGCGGTCCGGATCTCCTCGCGCAGCGGGCTCCCCAGCCTGCTCGTGTACCTGGGCATCGGCGTACTCATGGGCCAGGACGGCATCGGCGGCATCCGCTTCGACGACGCCGAGCTGACGCAGGTCATCGGCTACGCGGCGCTGGTCGTGATCCTCGCCGAAGGCGGTCTGGGCACGAAGTGGAAGGAGATCAGGCCGGCTCTTCCGGCCGCGACCGCGCTGGCGCTGGCCGGGACCGGGATCAGCGTGGGGATCACGGCGGCGGGCGCGCACTACCTGGTCGGGCTGGACTGGCGGCAGTCGCTCATCATCGGGGCGGTCGTCTCCTCCACCGACGCGGCAGCGGTCTTCTCCGTGCTGCGCCGGATCCCCCTGCCCGCGCGCGTGACGGGCACCCTGGAGGCCGAGTCCGGCTTCAACGACGCCCCCGTGGTCATCCTGGTGGTCGCGTTCTCCCAGGCCGGCCCCATGGAGCACTGGTACGCGCTGGTGGGCGAGATAGCCCTGGAGCTGGCCATCGGCGCGGCCATCGGCATCACGGTGGGCCTGCTGGGCTCGTGGGGGCTCAGGCACGTGGCGCTGCCCGCCTCCGGTCTCTACCCGATCGCCGTCATGGCCATCGCCGTCACCGCGTACGCGGCCGGCGCGATGGCGCACGGCAGTGGCTTCCTGGCCGTGTACCTCGCCGCGATGGTGATGGGCAACGCCAAGCTGCCGCACTGGCCCGCCACGCGCGGGTTCGCCGACGGGGTCGGCTGGATCGCCCAGATCGGCATGTTCGTCCTGCTCGGCCTGCTGGTCACCCCGCACGAGCTGGGCGACGACATCCTGCCCGCGCTCGTCATCGGACTGGTGCTGACCATGGTGGCTCGCCCGCTGAGCGTCGTGGCCTGTCTGACGCCGTTCCGGGTCGCCTGGCGGGAGCAGGTGCTGATGTCCTGGGCCGGGCTGCGCGGCGCCGTGCCCATCATCCTGGCGACGATCCCCATGGTGAGCGGCGTCCGGGACAGCCGCACCATCTTCAACATCGTCTTCGTCCTGGTCGTCGTCTACACCCTGGTCCAGGGCCCGACGCTGCCCTGGCTGGGCCGCAAGCTGAACCTCGGCCAGGGCCCCGAGGCCGCCGACCTCGGCATCGAGTCGGCGCCGCTGGAGCGGCTGCGCGGGCATCTGCTGTCCTTCGGGATCCCCGAGGGTTCGAAGATGCACGGCGTCGAGGTCAACGAGCTGCGGCTGCCCGCCGGGGCCGCCGTCACCCTGGTCGTCCGCGACGGAAAATCGTTCGTTCCGCTGCCGACGACGGTGCTGCGACTCGGGGACGAACTGCTCGTGGTCGCCACGGATCCGGTACGGGACGCCGCCGAGAACCGGCTGCGGGCCGTGGCCGCCGGGGGCAAGCTGGCCGGATGGCTGGGGACGAACGGGACGAATTAATCGCAGGTGGAGCACGCCGTAGTGCTCATTTTCACAGGCGAGAGCGGCACTGATCCCTGTAGTATGCAGGCGTCACCCAGATCAAACCACCTCTGCCTGACGCAGAGCTGACGCGACCGTATGGCGGCCGGGACGTCCTTCCTCAACGGGGCGCCGGTATCTACCGCAGTCCAGCGCAAGAGGACAGCTCTCGGCGCCGCCCCCCACCCGAAGGGGCCGCGCTACCAGGTGGCAGAAAGGCACGGGCCGTGGCGTCCACGGTCACCACCGAGCCGTCGAAGGACTCGTCGGTCTCCTCCCGCCCGGGATACGGACAGCTGCTGCGCACCCGCGGCGCCTGGACGTTCCTGCTCCCCGGCTTCGCGGCACGCCAGCCGTTCGCGATGCTGACCATCTCCATCGTGCTGCTGGTGCAGCACACCACCGGTTCGTACGGTGCGGCGGGCGCCGCCGCGGCCGTCACCGGCGTCTCCATGGCACTGTTCGCGCCCTACAGCGGCCGCCTCGCCGACCGGTACGGGCAGCGCGCCGTCCTGATTCCCGGTGTCCTGGTGCACGTCCTGTCCGGCCTGACGCTGACGGCACTCGCCCTGGCCGACGCCCCCCTGTGGGCACTGTTCGCCGCGGCTGTGCCGACCGGTGCCTCGGTGCCGCAGATCGGGCCCATGGTGCGGGCCCGCTGGGGCGTGAAGCTGCAGGGCTCGCCCCTGATGACGACGGCCGCGGCCTTCGAGTCGGTCACGGACGAGCTGACCTTCGTCGTCGGCCCGCTGCTGGCCACCGCCCTGTGCACCGCCGTCGACCCGGCCGCCGGCCTGGTGACGGAGGCCGCGCTCACGCTGCTGGGCGGTCTGCTGTTCGCCGCGCAGAAGAGCACCCAGCCGTCGGTCACGGCCGTCGGGCACGCACGCGTGGAGCACACCTCGGCGCTGCGCGTCCCCGGCGTGCGCGTGCTGATCGTGACCTTCCTCGGCATCGGTTCCGTCTTCGGCGGCATGCAGGTCTCGCTGGCCGCCTTCACCGAGTCCATCGGCGAGCCCGGTCTGAACGGCGTCCTGTACGGCACCTTCGCCGCGGGCAACATGATCTCCGGTATCGCCTGCGGCGCCATCGCGTGGAAGGTGGCCCCGCAGCGACGCCTCGTCATCGGGTACGCCGCCCTCGCGCTGGCCGCGTCCGGCCTGTGGGCCGCGCACTCGGTGCTCGTCCTGGCCGGCCTCGGCCTGCTCGTCGGCATGTGCATCGCGCCCGCGCTGATCACCGGGTACACCCTGGTCGAGAGCCTGGTGCCGGCCGGTGCCCGCACGGAGGCCTTCACCTGGCTCACCGGTGCGGTGGCGCTCGGCCAGGCCGCCGCCGTCACGGTCGCCGGACAGCTGGAGGACCGCTTCTGGGGCGGCGCCGGGTTCCTGGTGCCGATGGGCGGGACGCTGCTCGCCCTGGCGACCCTGGTGGCGCTGCGCGCGCGGCTGTCGGCGCGGCCCCGCGGCCGTACCGTCGCACGTGGCGTCGGTCACCGCGTGCCGGTGGCAGTGGACTGAGCGGCTGGAATACGACACACTTGACCGTCGTTAGCACTCATCGAGTGAGAGTGCCAGGAGGAAGACAGTGCCCACCTATCAGTACCAGTGCACCGAGTGCGGCGAGGGTCTCGAAGCGGTGCAGAAGTTCACCGACGACGCCCTGACGGAGTGCCCCAGCTGCCAGGGCCGCCTCAAGAAGGTGTTCTCCGCGGTCGGCATCGTCTTCAAGGGCTCCGGCTTCTACCGCAACGACAGCCGCGGCTCCTCGTCGAGCAGCTCGCCGGCTTCGTCGAAGTCGTCGACGTCCTCTTCGTCGTCCGACTCGTCGTCTTCCTCTTCCTCCTCTTCGTCTTCGTCGTCCTCGGACTCGAAGTCGTCGAGCGCGGGCACCACCTCCAGCAGCTCCGCCGCGTAACACCCACTGCTCGCGGGACCCTGTCGTCATACGGCGACGGGGTCCTCGGCGTTTCCGGGTGCGGTTAGGGTGCGGGCATGGCGAACAAGGCGAACGTCGAAATCGGCGTGATCGGCGGCTCCGGCTTCTACGCGTTCCTCGACGACGTGACCGAGATCCAGGTGGACACCCCGTACGGGCCGCCCAGCGACTCCCTCTTCCTCGGCGAGATCGCCGGCCGGCGGGTCGCCTTCCTGCCCCGGCACGGGCGCGGCCACCATCTGCCGCCGCACCGGATCAACTACCGGGCCAACCTCTGGGCACTGCGCTCGCTCGGCGCGCGCCAGGTCCTCGGCCCGTGCGCGGTGGGGGGCCTGCGCCCCGAGTACGGACCCGGCACGCTGCTCGTGCCGGACCAGCTGGTCGACCGTACGAAGTCCCGGGTGGGGACGTACTTCGACGGGCTGCCGCTGCCCGACGGCACCGTCCCGAACGTCGTGCACGTCTCGCTGGCCGACCCCTACTGCCCCGCCGGACGCGCGGCCGCGCTGAAGGCGGCGCGCGGGCGGGACTGGGAGCCGGTGGACGGCGGCACGCTGGTGGTCATAGAGGGCCCGCGCTTCTCGACCCGTGCCGAATCGTTGTGGCACCAGGCGCAGGGCTGGTCGGTGGTGGGCATGACCGGCCACCCCGAGGCGGCCCTCGCCCGTGAACTCGAACTCTGCTACACCTCGTTGGCGCTGGTCACCGACCTCGACGCGGGCGCCGAGACCGGCGAGGGCGTCTCGCACGACGAGGTGCTGCGGGTGTTCGCGGCGAACGTGGACCGGCTGCGGGGTGTGCTGTTCGACGCGGTGGCGGGGCTGCCGGGGAACGAGGATCGGGACTGTCTGTGCGCCGGGGCGCTGGGTGGGATGGATCCCGGGTTCGCGTTGCCGTAGCGCCCGAGTCGGTTCCGGGCCCCGCCAAGGGGCGGAATTCCTCGTTCGGGTGGGGGAGTTTTCCACAACCGGCCGGTAGTCCACGGGCGTCGGCGGACGACTGCGCATTGCCTCATCGTGGCGTCGAAAGCCGTTCCGTCGTCGCAGGTGGTGGTCCTCATGTCCGTTGCTCCGTCGTCCCCGTTTCCGTCCGCTCCGTCGTCCCCCTTTTCGTCCGCTCCGTCGTCCCCTTCTTCTTCGTCTAGTTCTTCTTCGTCTACTTCGCCGACCGTTCCGCTTCCGCCGGGCTCGGATGCCCCGGCCACGTGCGAGGTGCCGCACTTCGAGCCGGTCCGGGTGCGCGGCGGGCGGTATCCACTACGCCGACTCGTACGGCACCGGAGGCGGGCCGTGGCGGCCGGGCTCGCCGTGACGGCGGCGGCACTCGTGGCGGCGGGCCCGCGGGAGGCCGACAGGGCGCGTGGGCATCCGGTGGCGGAGCCGGTACGCCAGCACCGGGCCGTCGAGCGGGTGTCCGCGCCGGTGCGGATCGCCGACGGGGCGACCGTGCGGCTGCTGCGGCCCGGTGACCGGGTCGACGTGATCGCCGCGCAGGAGACGGCGACGGGCGGTGACGCCCAGGTGGTCGCGCGCGGGGCACGGGTGACGAAGGTGCCGGAGCCGCTGGACGCCGCGGCCGACAGCGGGGCGCTGGTGGTGCTGTCGGTGCCGCGTTCCACCGCGGCGCGCCTCGCGGGTGCGAGTGCCACGGCACGGTTGGCGGTGACGCTGTGCTGAGCGGGATCAAGCATCACCTCCGGTCAAGCCCCTCGTTCCGGTGGCTCAATTGGACAGGATGGCCCAACCCTGCCGTAGGTTGCGGAGCTGTTCGTTCCACAACCTGTGCATGCGAGGAGAGGCTCCGCGGTGAGCGAGAAGAAGGAACCGAGCGTCTGGGAGGGCTTCAAGACCTTCCTGCTGCGCGGGAACGTCGTCGATCTGGCGGTGGCGGTCGTCATCGGTGCCGCCTTCACCAACATCGTCAACTCGGTGGTGAAGGGGATCATCAATCCGCTGGTCGGGGCGATCGGCACCAAGAACCTCGATCACTACAGCTCGTGCCTGAGCTCGAGCTGCGAGGGCGAGCAGGGCATCCAGATCCTGTGGGGCTCGGTCCTCGGCGCGGCTCTCAGCTTCGTGATCACCGCGGCCGTCGTCTACTTCCTCATGGTCCTGCCCATGGCGAAGTACCTGGCCCGGGTGGAGGCCCGCCGCAAGGCCAAGGAGGGCGCGCAGGAGGTCATCGAGGTGACCGAGCTGGAGGTGCTCAAGGAGATCCGCGACGCGCTGGTCGCACAGCGCGGCTCGGGGTCGGGGCACGACCGGTAGAAGCGGCTCCGACGGGAGCGGCTCAGACGGAAGCTGCTCCGCGGGAAGCGGCTCAGATGTGGTGGGGCGGCTTCTCGTCGAGGAACCGCTTCAGGTCGGCGGCACTGTCGCCGTCGGCGCGTGGCCGCTCGCCCCATCCGCGGTCCGTGTCGTCCGAGGACTGCTGGTCCAGCGGATCGTCGAAGATCAGCGCGGGCTTCGGGGCGCGCGGCTCGGGGGTGGGGGCGGTACTCATACGTTCAGGGTACGGCCCGCGGCCTTGCGCGCTTGTGAATCACTGGGCAAGAAATTCCACGCCCCATCTGCTGTGCTTGATCTCATGACGTCCAGTTCGACTCCCGCGCCGGAGTCTCCCCGCGCGTCCGAAAGCCACCGCCCGCTGCGCAGACTCACGGCCCGTGGCCGTGGTGAGGCGCACCGGACCGCCACCCCGCTGGAGCTCTTCTTCGATCTGTGTTTCGTCGTCGCCATCGCCCAGGCCGGGATCCAGCTGGTGCACTCCGTCGCCGAGGGGCACGCGAGCGAGGGCATTCTCAGCTACGCGATGGTCTTCTTCGCCATCTGGTGGGCCTGGATGAACTTCACCTGGTTCGCCTCCGCGTACGACAACGACGACGTCCTCTACCGGGTCGTCACCCTGCTGCAGATCGCCGGTGTGCTGGTGCTGGCGGCCGGGGTCTCCCGGGCGTTCGAGGACCACGAGTACCAGGCGGTGGTGCTGGGCTATGTGATCATGCGGCTCGCCCTGGTGGCGCAGTGGCTGCGCGTGGCCAGGTGCAGTGACGGCGCGGAACGGACGATGGCCCTGCGGTACGCCGGCGGGGTGCTGCTGTGCCAGATCGGCTGGGTGGGCCTGGTGGTCCTGCCCGAGGAGGCCAGGGTCTGGGTGTTTCTGGTGATGGCGATCCTCGAACTGTGTGTGCCGCCGTACGCGGAGAAGGACCACCCCACGTCCTGGCATCCGCGCCACATCGCCGAGCGGTACGGGCTGTTCACGATCATCGTGCTCGGCGAGACCATCGCCGCCGCCACGGTGGCGGTGAAGGCCGGCATCGACGAGAGCGACGAGCTGGGCGACCTGTTGCCGATCGCCACGGGCGGACTGCTGATCATCTTCGCCGCGTGGTGGATCTACTTCGTGGTGCCGATCCACGGTCACCTGCGCTCCAACAAGCAGGCGTTCCTGTGGGGGTACGGCCACTACGTCGTCTTCGCCTCGGCGGCCGCGATCGGCGCCGGACTGGAGGTGGCGGTCGAGCAGGCCGTCGGCAAGGCGCACATCTCGACGCTGGCCGCGTCGGCGGCGGTGACCCTGCCGACGGCGCTCTACCTGCTCAGCGTCTGGGCGCTGCACTCGCGCCACTTCAAGTTCGGCATCACCCAGCAACTGGTGCTGCCGACGGCGGCACTGCTGGTGATCTGCTGCACGTTCCTGGGCGAGTGGGCGGTGCTCGCGGCCGGCCTCGTCTCGGCGCTGGCGGTGGTGACCGGGACCACGCTGACAGCACGTATGGCGAGCCGGGAGAAGGGAAGGCGGGTGAACGTGCCGGTGACCTGACGCTCCGGGTTCGCGGTACTCGGGCGGCTGAACGTCCTGCGAGGTCCTGGGTCCGCGCCGGTCGCTGGACGAGACTTGGGGCATGACAGTTGACGCTCTGACAGATGTCCCGGGGCTGCGGGTAGGGCACGCGACACGCACCGGCGACGGTTGGCTCACCGGTACGACGGTCGTGCTCGCCCCGGAGGGCGGGGCCGTCGCCGCCGTGGACGTACGCGGCGGAGGGCCGGGCACCAAGGAGACCGACGCGCTCGATCCGCGCAACCTCGTGCAGAAGGTCGAGGCGATCGTGCTGACCGGCGGCAGCGCGTACGGGCTCGACGCGGCGTCCGGGGTGATGGCCTGGCTGGAGGAGCAGGGGCGCGGGGTGCGGGTGGGCGCGGATCCGGCGCATGTCGTGCCGGTGGTGCCGGCCGCCTGTGTCTTCGACCTCGGGCGGGGCGGCGACTTCCGCGCGAGGCCGGACGCGGCCACCGGGCGGGCGGCGGTCGAGGCGGCCGCGGCGAGCGAACCGGGCGCCCCCGTGCGGGAGGGGTGCGTGGGCGCGGGTACGGGAGCCGCGGTCGGCCCGGTCAAGGGCGGGATCGGCACCGCGAGCACCATCCTGGACTCGGGGATCACGGTGGCCGCCCTGGTGGTGGCCAACGCGGTGGGCTCGGCGCTGGATCCGGAAACGGGCGTGCTGTACGGGGAGTTGTTCCAAGGGCGCGTGGACTATCCGCAGGCACGTGTCCACGAGGCCGCGGGCCGGCGTCTCGCCGAGACCACGGCCAAGAACGCACCTCCCCCGCTGAACACCACGCTCGCGGTCGTCGCCACCGACGCCCGACTGTCCAAGGCACAGGCCCAGAAGCTGGCCGGCACAGCCCACGACGGCATCGCGCGGGCCGTGCGCCCGGTGCACCTGCTCCACGACGGCGACACGGTCTTCGCCCTGTCCACCGGGGAACACCCCCTCGACCCCGACCACCCCCTCGCACTGAATCCCCTCCTCGCGGCGGGCGCGGACACATTGACCCGCGCGATCGTGCGCGCCGTACGCGCGGCCGAGTCGGTGGACGGGCCCGGAGGAGCGTGGCCGTCGTACCGGGAGTTGTACGGGGACGGGAAGACGGGCGGGGACGGGAAGACGGGCGGGGACGGGAAGGCGGGCGGGGACGGGGAGTTGGGCGGCGGCAGGAGGCCGGCCGGGGAGCGCTGACCGCGAGGCCGACAGGGTCGGTGCCTGCCCGGTGCGGGGATTGTCGCGGTTCTGTCACGTGATGGCGTTCACCGCGTACAGCGGGAACCCGGCTCGGTGGCGGTGGCCTCTTCCACCGTGGAACGGAACGGAATCCGCAGATCGCATGAAGATGGAGCAGCTCGTGACAACGCCGGACATAGCAGCGCGGCGCGCACTGGGGGCCTGTGCCGCCCTGGTGATCGGCGCTTTGACCCTCACCGCCTGCGGTGGGAACGCCGACAACGAGGACGGGAAGGGCGGCCAGGACTCGTCCGCCGCGAAGATCGTGATCTCGGCGAAGGACGGCTCGACGGGCGCGTCGATCAACACGACCGGTGTGAAGGTCAGCGGCGGGCAGCTGACCGAGGTGAAGATGACGCTGGCGGGGAGCGGGCAGGCCGTGCCGGGCTCCCTGACCGGTGACGGCGGCAGCTGGAAGCCCAAGGAGCAGCTGGAGCGGGGCACGAAGTACCGGATATCAGCCAGCGCGAAGGGCGCGGACGGGCGCACCGTCGCCGCCGACTCGACCTTCACCACGGTCAGCTCGGCCAACAGCTTCATAGGGACGTACACGCCCGACGACGGCACGACGGTCGGCGCCGGTATGCCGGTGTCGTTCAACTTCGACAAGGCGATCAGCGACAAGAAGGCCGTGCAGTCGCACATCACGGTCACCTCCAGCAGCGGGCAGAAGGTGGTCGGGCACTGGTTCGGCCAGCAGCGACTCGACTTCCGGCCCGAGGAGTACTGGAAGGCCGGCTCCAAGGTCACGATGGAGATCGACCTGGACGGCGTCGAGGGCGCGAACGGCGTCTACGGCGTGCAGCGGAAGACCGTCAGCTTCACCGTCGGGCGCTCGCAGGTCTCGACGGTCGACGTCAACACGCAGACGATGACGGTCGTGCGGGACGGCAGGACGATCAAGTCGGTGCCGATCTCGGCGGGCAGCTCGGAGTTCTCCACCTACAACGGGCAGATGGTGATCTCGGAGAAGTTCAAGCAGGTCCGCATGGACAGCCGTACGGTCGATCTCGCGAACGCCTACGACATCAAGGACGTGCCGAACGCGATGCGGCTGACGACGTCGGGGACCTTCATCCACGGCAACTACTGGTACAACAAGGGCAACCCGCCCTTCGGCAGCCAGGGCACCAGCCACGGCTGCGTCGGCCTGCAGGACGCGCGGGGCGGGCAGGCGGACACCTCCGCCAAGTGGTTCTACGACAACTCGCTGGTCGGCGACGTGGTGATCGTCAAGAACTCCCCCGACAAGACCGTGACGCCGGACAACGGGCTCAACGGCTGGAACATGGGATGGAACGAGTGGGTCGCGGGCAGCGCCGTGTGATCCAGTGAAGTACGACTCGAGCAGGGATTATTGACGGTTCGTCGGGCCGCGCGGGAACTTCTCGCGCGGTCCGTGCGTTTTACCGGACGTACGTTTTCTCGGTTCCCGGACATGATGTCCGACCGAGGGGCTACGGTATGCACCCACAAGGTGACATGCAGCAACGCCGGGAGAAACCTTGAGCGTTCCGTACGACACGGCAGCGTACGAACCACCCGAGTCGCCGGAGTCTCCGGAGGAGCACCTCGCGCGACTCCTCGGCCGCGCCCTGAACTCCTTCGAGTTGCCGGACGAGACGATACGACAGCTCGACTGCGCGCTGGCTCACGACAGCTCGCTGCACTCCGCGCACCACAGCGCGGGGCGGCATCGCGAGACGTACCGGCACACCTGGCTGCTCGCCGACGGCTCGGCGCTCACGCTGTGGGAGCTGGCGCACAACACCGCACGGGGCGGGGCGCAGCAGCACGAGGTGTACGCCGACGAGGAGGACCTGCGCGCCGCGACCGCGCGGCTGCCGCTGCCGCCGGACGCGCCGGACTTCGAACTGCCGGTGACGGTGCAGATGTCGCCGATCCCGGCGCCCCGGCACGCGTATGTGCCGGACGACTCGGCGGACCACGCACGCCGACTGCTGCGCCGGGCGGAGAACGCCGACCGGCCGGGCGCGGAGACGGCCGCGCTGCTGGCCACGGCGTTCGCGCACCAGATCACGCAGGCGTTCGGGCGCCCGGGGCGTTCGGGGCGCGCCGGCCTGTGCTTCTCGCTCTACGAGCACGCCTTCCTGCTGCGCGACGGCAAGGAGATCTCCCTGTGGGAGGTCGAGCACACGGCGACGCCGGACGGGCGGCACATGTGCGAGGTGTACGTCGACGAGGACGCGGCGCGGGATGCGATGGAGCGCCGGGCGGCGCAGGTGTCGTAACGCCGACACCGCCGGTCGGGGCAGACGCCTTGGCTCCGCCCCCGCTGTTCAGCGGCCGTTGCCGAGCTGTCGTACCAGTCCCGCGAACGCGTCCCGTTCCGCCGGGGTCAGTTCCACGGCCTCCCGCTCGGGAGGTGCCTGCCGCTGCTGCGGGAGGGCGGAGAGCGCCGAACCGCCCGCGCGCCGCGGCGACCGCTCGGGGCGGATGCCGCGCAGGAGGCGGATCAGGCCCATCACCCAGAGCACGGCCGCCAGGGCCAGGACGACGGGGCCCAGCAGTTGGAGGAACGAGACGTGCTCAGGCATGGGGCCCAGTAGACACCACGGTCCGGGCCTTTGGGCCCGGACCGTGACGTATCTCGCAGGTGCCGTGAACAACTCACAGCGCCTCAAAGGGACAAGCGGGAGCTTTGCCCGCCGGAGCGCTTACGCCGCCACCGGCTGCTTCGCCTCCGTGGCCGTGGTGGCCGGGGACTCGGCGGCCGGGGTGCCGTCCGGGGCCGTCTTGCGCATGCCCTTCAGGACGATGACCAGGCCGGCCGTGACCGCCGTACCGGCCGCGATGGCCAGCAGGTAGAGGAACGGCTTGCCGATCAGGAAGGTGACCCAGATACCGCCGTGCGGGGCGCGCAGGGTCGAGCCGAAGGCCATGGTCAGCGCGCCGGTGACCGCGCCGCCCGCCATGGAGGCGGGGATGACGCGCAGCGGGTCGGCCGCGGCGAACGGGATCGCGCCCTCGGAGATGAAGGAGGCGCCCAGGACCACGGCGGCCTTGCCGTTCTCACGCTCGGCCGTGGTGAACAGCCTCTTGCGGACGATGGTCGCGAGGGCCATGCCCAGCGGAGGCACCATGCCGGCGGCCATGACGGCGGCCATGATCTTCATGGCCGAGTCGCTCGGGGCGGCCACCGAGATGCCGGCCGTCGCGAAGGTGTAGGCCACCTTGTTGACCGGGCCGCCCAGGTCGAAGCACATCATCAGGCCGAGCAGGACGCCGAGCAGGATGGCGTTGGTGCCGGAGAGGCTGTTGAGCCAGTCGGTCAGCCCCTTCTGCGCCTCGGAGATCGGCTTGCCGATGACCACGAACATCAGGAAGCCGACGACCGCCGAGCCGACCAGCGGGATCACCACCACCGGCATGATGCCGCGCATCACGGGCGGGATGTCGATCCGCTGGATGCCGAGGACCACACCACCGGCGATCAGGCCGGCGACCAGACCGCCGAGGAATCCGGCGCCGATCGTGACCGAGATCGCGCCACCGACGAAGCCGGGTACGAGTCCTGGCCGGTCGGCCATGCCGTACGCGATGTATCCGGCGAGGACCGGGACGAGGAAGCCGAAGGCCGCGGCGCCGATCTGGAAGAGCAGCGCGCCCCAGCTGTCGATCTGGCCCCAGTCGAAGTGCTCGGTGACCGACTTGGCCTCGTTGATCTGGTAGCCGCCGATCGCGAAGCCGAGGGCGATCAGCAGACCGCCGGCCGCGACGAACGGGACCATGTAACTCACGCCGGACATCAGCCACTTGCGCAGCTTGGTGCCGTAGCCCTCGCCGGGCTCGCCCGCGCGCTCGACAGGGGTGCCGGGCCGGGCCGCCGCGGTGGCCTCGCCGCGCTCCGCCTTTGCGCGGACCTCGGCGATGAGGTCGGCCGGGCGGTTGATGCCGGCCTTCACGCCGACGTCGACGGTGGGCTTGCCGGCGAAGCGGTCCTTCTCGCGTACGGACACGTCGTGGGCGAAGATCACGCCGTCCGCCGCCGCGATGACGGCCGGGTCGAGCCGGGTGAAGCCGGCCGAGCCCTGCGTCTCGACGACGAGTTCGACGCCCGCCTCGCGGCCCGCGTTCTCCAGCGACTCGGCCGCCATGTAGGTGTGGGCGATGCCGGTCGGACAGGAGGTGACGGCGACGATACGGAAGGGGCGCTCGCCGTCGGCGGAAGCCGGGGCACCCGGCGCCGGGGCCTCCGCGCCCTCGGCGTGCGCGCCCGGCGCCGGGGCCGTGGTGCCCGTGGCGGCGTCGGCGGAGGCCGCCACCGACGACGCCACGGAGTCTGTGGAGGCGCCTTCGGCGGCGCTCGCGCCCTCGGACGCACCGGACGCGGCTGCCTGCGCCGTCCCCGCCGCCGGCTCCTCGTCCCCGCGGATCAGCGCCGCCGCCGAGGCCGCGTCGCCCGCCGACCGCAGCGCGTCCGTGAACTCGGCGTTCATCAGCTGCCGGGCCAAGGACGACAGGATCGTCAGGTGGGCGTCGTCCGCGCCGGCCGGGGCGGCGATCAGGAAGACCAGGTCGGCGGGGCCGTCCGCCGCGCCGAAATCGATGCCGGCGGCGCTGCGGCCGAAGCCGAGCGTCGGCTCGGTGACGTGCTCGCTGCGGCAGTGCGGGATGCCGATACCGCCGTCGAGGCCGGTCGGCATCTGTGCCTCACGGGCGGCCACGTCGGCGAGGAAACCCTCCAGGTCGGTCACCCGGCCCAGGGCCACCATGCGCTCGGCGAGGGCGCGGGCCGCGGCTTCCTTGGTATCGGCGGACAGGTCGAGATCGACCAGGTCCGCGGTGATCATGTCGCTCATCGCGGGCTCCTTCGCACGCGTATCGCCCGGGGGGTCTGGTGGGCGGAGAAGGGGACGGGGGTGCCATGGGGGGTGGCGGGGCTGCGGTGGGGGGTGGCGGGGGTGGAGGAGGCGGGGTCGGGGAAATCCCGCCTCCTCCGGGCGGCAGAGCGGCTCAGGAGGCCCTGCCGTCCGCCGGCGGCCGTGAGTAACAGCGAGCTTCGCCGCCCACGGGACCGATCGGCAAGAACTGTGACAACCGCGACATTGCTCATGACACCGGCTCCTTCAGTACACGGTCCACCGGCACCTCGGCCGTGACCGTCACCGCCGTCAGGTCCACATCACCCGGGGACGGCATCACGCTGCCGGGCAGCTGCACGGCAGCCGCGCCGTGGGCGACCGCCGAGGCGAGGGCCTCCGGCCCGCTGCCGCCGGCTATGAGGAATCCGGCGAGGGAGGAGTCTCCGGCGCCGACGTTGCTGCGTACGACGTCGACGCGCGCGCTGCCGAACCAGGCGCCCGAGCCGTCGACCAGCAGTTGCCCGTCGGCGCCCAGGCTCGCGAGGACGGCCTGCGCACCCATCTCGCGCAACTCCTCGGCCGCCTTCACCGCGTCACCCACGGTGGCCAGCGGGCGCCCGACGGCCTCCGCGAGCTCCTCGGCGTTCGGCTTCACCACGTCGGGGCGGGCGCGCAGGGCTTCGAGGAGGGCGCGCCCGGAGGTGTCCAGCGCGATCCGCGCGCCCCCGGCGTGGGCCCGGGCGACCACATCGGCGTACCAGGACGGCGCGAGCCCGCGGGGCAGGCTGCCGCAGCAGGCGATCCAGTCGGCGTCGCGCGACTGCTCACGGACCGTCTCCAGGAGCAGCTCCTGCTCGGCCGCGGACAGCTCGGGACCGGGTGCGTTGATCTTCGTCAGTACGCCGTCCGACTCCGCGAGCGCGATGTTCGAGCGGGTGGCCCCGGCCACCGGCACCGGCGCGACCTCGATGCCCTGCGCGTCGAGCAGGTCGGCGACGAGCGCGCCGGGCGCACCACCCAGCGGCAGGACGGCGATGGTGCGCTGCCCGGCTGCCGCGACCGCGCGCGAGACGTTCACACCCTTGCCGCCCGGGTCCATCCGCTCGCCGGTGGCGCGGATGACCTCGCCGCGGTCGAGGGAGGGGACCTCGTACGTACGGTCCAGGGACGGGTTCGGGGTGACGGTGAGGATCATGCGCGAACTACTTCCGTGCCGCCGTGCTCGATCGCGGCGGCGTCTTCGGGGCTCAGCCCGCTGTCGGTGATCAGCAGGTCCACGTCGCTCAGGTCGCCGAAGCGGGCGAAGTGCTCCTGACCGTGCTTGGAGGAGTCGGCGAGCAGCACCACCCGGCGGGCCGCGGCGACGGCCGCGCGCTTCACGGCCGCCTCGGCGAGGTCGGGGGTGGTCAGGCCGTGCTCGGCGGAGAAGCCGTTGGCCGCGACGAACAGGACGTCGGCGCGGATCTCGCCGTACGCGCGCAGCGCCCAGGCGTCCACGGCGGCGCGCGTGCGGTGCCGTACGCGCCCTCCGACCAGGTGGAGCTGGATGCCGGGGTGGTCCGCGAGGCGGGCCGCGATGGGCAGGCTGTGCGTGACGACGGTGAGGGACGCCTCCAGTGGGAGCGCCGCGGCGAGGCGGGCCACCGTCGTACCGGCGTCGAGGATCATCGTGCCCTCGGTGGGCAGCTCGGCGAGGGCCGCCTTCGCGACGCGGTCCTTCTCGTCGGCCGCCGTCGACTCGCGCTCGGCGAGGTCCGGCTCGAAGTCCAGGCGCCCGACCGGGATCGCGCCGCCGTGCACACGGCGCACGAGCCCGGCGCGGTCGAGGGCCTTCAGGTCCCGGCGGATCGTCTCCGCCGTCACCTGGAACTCCTCGGCCAGCGACAGGACGTCCACTCGGCCGCCGTCACGGGCGAGCCGGAGGATCTCCTGCTGCCGCTCCGGTGCGTACATGTCCGTTCGCCTCCGAACTGTGCCCGAACTTGTGGTTTCGCTGGGAGGCTACGCCCGGATTTCCGGAAAGTAAACAGGTTCGGATGCAATCGGGCATGAGCACATTCCCACTCGGGCATGATCGGGCTTCCGGCATCGGGCATGGTCGGGCTTCCCGCATGGGGAGATCCGACAGGGGGAGACACGAGAACGACGAAGGGCCCGGCACCGAAGTGCCGGGCCCCTCCCCCGCTCTCAGAGCCTGTGAACAGGCTCTCAGCCCACCAGCGCGGGCTCCTTCCGCGGCGCCGGTGACGGATCGTCGGCCGCTCCCTCGATGTGCTGGGCCGACCGCTTCGGCAGCGCGAACATCAGCAGGAAGATGACGGCCATCACCGCGGCCACCCATCCCAGCGCGTGCTGGAAGCCGTCCGCGAAGGCCGCGCCCACCGCCGGTCCGTGCGCGGACTCGGCCCCCTCCGCCAGCCGGTCGTCGATGACGCCGAAGAAGACCACGGAGACCAGCCCCAGCCCGAGCGCGTTGCCCATCTGCTGGACGGTGCTGATGAGGCCGGACGCCGAACCCGAGTGCTCGCGGGGCACCTCCGAGAGGATCGCGTCCGTCAGCGGGGCCACGATCAGGCCCATGCCGACGCCCATGACGACCAGCGGCAGAGCCATCTGCCAGGGGGCGATGGACAGGCCGTAGTGGCCGGACTCCCAGATGTAGATCAGGACGCCGATCGCCATCACCAGCGCGCCCGCCTGGAGCACCTTGCGGCCGAAGCGCGGCACCAGCTTTCCGACGGACAGGCCGGCCGCCGCCGAGACCGCGATCGAGAACGGGATCCCGGTCAGACCGGCCTTCAGCGGGCTCCAGCCCAGGCCGTACTGCATGTACAGCGTCCAGACCAGGAAGAAGATGCCGAGCGCGACACCGAAGACGGTCTGTACGGCGATGCCCGCCGCGAAGCTCTTCACCTTGAACAGGGACAGCTCGACGAGCGGGGAGCCGTCCCGGTCGGCCTTGCGCCTCTCGTACGCCACCAGCGCCCCGAGGACCACGAGCGCGCCGCCCATCGACACGTACCCCCACAGCGGCCAGCCCAGCTCGCGGCCGCGGGTCAGCGGGTAGAGCAGCATCAGCAGGCCGAGGGTGACGAGCGCGACGCCGACCAGGTCCAGCTTCAGGGCCTTCGGCGCCTTGGACTCGGTGATGAAGCGGCTGCCGAGGATCAGGCCCGCGATGCCGACCGGGAGGTTGATGAGGAAGATCGGGCGCCATTCCAGGCCGAAGAGGTTCCACTCCGTCAGCAGCGCGCCGAGGAGCGGGCCGGTGACCGCGCCGAGTCCGACGACCGCGCCGAACAGGCCGAAGACCTTGCCGCGTTCGTGCGCCGGGAAGGTGGCGTGCACGATCGACAGGACCTGCGGGACCATCAGCGCCGCCATGCCGCCCTGCAGAATCCGGGCCGCGACCAGCATCTCCGGGTTCGCGGCGAAGCCGCACAGGGCCGAGGCCAGGGTGAAGCCGGCGATGCCGACGAGGAACAGCCGCTTGCGGCCGTGGATGTCGCCGAGCCGCCCGCCGGTGATCAGGCCCGCGGCGAACGCGAGGGCGTAGCCGGCGGTGATCCACTGGATCTGGCTGAAGGTCGCGCCGGCGTCCCGCTGGATCGACGGGATCGCGACGTTGACGATCGTGACGTCGACGAGGTCCATGAAGGCCGCGGTCATCACGATCGCCAGGGCGAACCAGCGGCGGCGGTCGCCCGCGGCGGGCTCCGCGGGCTCGGCGAGCGGGGCGCTGTGGTGGGTCACGGGGTCGGTCCCCGCTGAGGTCCTTGAGGTCATGGAAGGAAGTTACGACCCCATTAGGTCAGATCGTGTCCTAGTTCTGCGGCATCCTCGAATTCATGACGACGGATACTCCGGCACGGCTGCTCCAGCTCCTCTCCCTCCTCCAGACGCCTCGCGAATGGCCCGGCGGTGAGCTCGCCGAGCGCCTCGCGGTGTCCCGGCGCACGGTCCGGCGGGACATCGACCGGCTGCGGGAGCTCGGTTATCCCGTGCAGGCGACCAAAGGGGCCGACGGCGGCTACCGGCTCGTCGCGGGCAAGGCGATGCCGCCGCTCGTGTTGGACGACGAGGAGGCCGTCGCGATCGCGGTCGGGCTGCGGGCCGGGGCCGGGCACGCGGTAGAAGGAGTGGAGGAGGCGTCCGTGCGGGCGCTGGCGAAGCTGGAGCAGGTGCTGCCGTCCCGGCTGCGGCACCGGGTGGCCACACTGCAGGCCGCGACGACGCCGCTGACCAGTGGGGACGGGGCGAGTATCGCGCCCGAGACGCTGACCGTGATGGCGTCGAGCGTGGCGGGGCAGGAGCGGTTGCGGTTCGCGTACCGGGCGGGGGACGGAACCGAGTCGCGGCGGCTGGTGGAGCCGTACCGGCTGGTGTCGACCGGGCGGCGCTGGTACCTCGTCGCCTACGACCTCGACCGGGCCGACTGGCGGACGTTCCGGGTGGACCGGGTGAGCGAGCCGTTCGCCACGGGGGCGCGGTTCGCTCCGCGGGAGTTGCCGTCGGGGAGTGCGGCGGAGTATCTGCGGCAGTCGATGTGGCGGCGGCAGGAGACGTACGAGTTCTCGGTGACGTTCGACGCGCCCGCGGAGTTCGTCGCGGCCCGGTTGCCGGGGTGGCTGGGGGCGCCGGAGCCGGTCGGGGACGGACGGCGGTGCCGGTTGCGGGGCTCGGCGGGGGATGCCGTGGAGTGGATGGCGGTGCGGCTGGCGATGGTGGACTGCGAGTTCGCGGTGGAGTCGCCGGAGGAACTGGTGCGGTGCGTACGGGAGTTGGGGGGCCGGCTGGGGCGGGCCGCGGGGTGAGACCGGGGCCGGGGTTCCGGGGGATCGGCACGTCGTTGCGGGCGGCTGCGCCGAGGTGGCACGAGCCGATCAGGGACGCTCCGCCCATGTGACAGAATCTGCCCTTTGGTGGGCCACCCCGTGGTTCAGGTACGGGGTGGCCCACCGGTCCAGGGCGCGGCCCGGTGGACCCAGGGCCCACGACTACGGGCACCGAACCCAAAAGAGCCGGGCCCCGGCACCCAGGGGGGATAGGCGCCGAAGCCCGACTCGGGGAAAGTCCCGGCGCCGGGGGGAGTGCGTCGGGACTTGGTCTCTTGGTGTGTGGTGTGCTCGGGGCGCGGTCGGCGGGGTCCGTCGATCTCCGTCCGGGCCGCGAGGCCGTCGCCTCAGGTCCCGAACTCCCTTGCCCGGAAGTCTTGTTCCCGGTGCTCCATCGGTTGAAGCGGCGTTACATCGCCATGTTTGCGCGGTCTTTCGCCACCCGGCGTACGCCGCAGCCGGACACACACCCCCGGCCTTCCCGCCCGAGGCACTACGCGGCCGCGTCGAACCCGGTGCTCCGCGCCAGCTTCTTCAGCTCCAGCAACGCGTGCTTCTCGATCTGCCGGATCCGCTCGCGCGTCAGGCCGTGCTCCTTGCCGACCTCGGTCAGCGTGCGCTCGCGGCCGTCCTCGATGCCGTACCGCATCTTGATGATGGACGCCGTGCGCTGGTCGAGGCGGCCGATGAGGTCGTCGAGCTCCTCGCTGCGCAGCAGGGTCAGGACGGACTGCTCCGGGGAGACCGCCGAGGTGTCCTCCAGCAGGTCGCCGAACTGGGTCTCGCCCTCGTCGTCCACCGACATGTTGAGGGAGACCGGGTCGCGGGCCCAGTCCAGGACGTCCGTCACACGGTCCGCGTTCGAGCCGAGTTCGGCGGCGATCTCCGCGGGCTCCGGGTCGCGGCCGTGCTCGCGGTTGAACTCACGCTGCACGCGCCGGATTCGGCCCAGCTCCTCGACCAGGTGGACGGGGAGGCGGATGGTGCGGGACTGGTCGGCTATCGAGCGGGTGATGGCCTGGCGGATCCACCACGTCGCGTACGTAGAGAACTTGAAGCCCTTGCGGTAGTCGAACTTCTCCACCGCACGCACCAGGCCGGCGTTGCCCTCCTGGATCAGGTCCAGCAGGGGCAGGCCGCTGCGCGGGTAGCGGCGGGCCACCGCGACGACCAGGCGGAGGTTGGAGCGGATGAAGACGTCCTTGGCCCGCTCGCTCTCCTCGACGAGGGCTTCCAGCTCCTCGCGGGTGGCGTCAGCCCTGGCCTCCTCGTACCCGTCGAGGACCTGCCTGGCGAACACACCCGCCTCGATGATCTGCGACAGCTCGACCTCTTTGGCCGCGTCGAGCAATGGCGTGCGCGCGATCTCGTCGAGGTACATGCCGACCAGGTCGCGGTCCGCGATCTCGCCGCCATGGGCGCGAACACTGCTTGCCGTGTCGGTCCGGCCGGTGGCGGACTGACGACGGGCGACGGCACGGGTTGCCATGCGTGCTCCCTTGCGATGTGGGGCGGGCGGGTGATTCGTGAACGCTTGGGACTCTGCTCGAGTGCCCTGCATCCGATGGAAACAACGACTGGAATCAGGACAGAATTCCCAACCCGCCCCTCAATTTTTCTGATCTTGCAGTACCCTGTCCGGCCACGTCCGGCCACACGAGGAGGCCCGATGCCGCCGGAACGTAGAGAGGTGCAGGTCAGGCCGGGAGTCGAGAGTGACCTCGAAGCCCTCACCGAGCTCTACAACCACTACGTACGTGAGACGCCCATCACATTCGATACGGAGGCCTTCACGCCGGAAGAGCGCCGCCCTTGGCTGCTCTCCCACCCTGAAGACGGGCCGTACCGGCTGATGGTTGCCGTGGAGGCCGGCCTCGAAGGGAACTCACAGCGGATTCTCGGCTACGCCACATCCAGCGCCTTCCGGCCGAAGCCCGCCTACGAGACCTCCGTCGAGGTGACGATCTACCTCGCGCCGGACTCCGGCCGCCGAGGCGTCGGCGCCCTCCTCTACAAGGCCCTGTTCGAGGCCCTGGCCGAGGAGGACCTGCACCGCGCCTACGCCGGCATCGCGCAGCCCAACGAGGCGTCGACCCGGCTGCACGAGCGGTTCGGTTTCCGGTACGTCGGCACGTACCGCGAGGTGGGCCGCAAGTTCGGCCGGTACTGGGACGTGGCCTGGTACGAGAAGGAGCTGTAGCTCCCCCGCGCCCGGCCGAACCGCACCGGCTCCCGTCGTCCGAACCGCACCGGCCCGTCAGCCGAACTGCACCGACCGCTTCGCCAGCCCCATCCAGAACCCGTCGATCACCGACTTCTGACCGGCCGCCTCACCGGCCGCGTCCGCCGCGCCCATGGTCACGAACAGCGGGGCGAAGTGCTCGGTGCGCGGGTGGGCGTAGCGGCCGGCCGGGGCCTTGTGGAGGAAGTCCAGCAGGGCGTCCCAGTCGCCGTTCTCCAGCGCCCGGCGGCCCCAGTCGTCGAACTCCACGGACCAGGAGGGGATGCCGGCCTGCCGCAGGGCGGCGAGGTTGTGGGTGAAGAAGCCGGAGCCGACGATCAGCACACCCTCGTCGCGCAGCGGCGCCAGCTTGCGGCCGATGTCCAGCAACCTCAGCGGGTCGAGGGTCGGCATGGAAATCTGGAGGACAGGGATGTCGGCTCCGGGGTACATCTCGACGAGCGGTACGTAGGCGCCGTGGTCGAGCCCGCGGTCCGGGATGTCCTGCACGGGCATGCCCGGGGCGCGCAGCAGCTTCCGTACGGACTCGGCGAGCTCGGGAGCGCCGGGTGCCGGGTACGTCACCTTGTAGTAGTGCTCGGGGAACCCCCAGAAGTCGTAGACGAGAGGAACGGACTCGGTGGCACCGATGGCAAGCGGGGCCTCCTCCCAGTGGGCGGAGACCATCAGGATCGCCTTGGGGCGCGGCAGGCCGGCCGACCATGCCGCGAGCTCACCGGGCCAGACCGGGTCGTCCGCGAGCGGCGGGGCACCGTGGCTGAGGTAGAGGGCAGGCATGCGCTCCTGCGTGGCGGCGGACATGGTGGCGACTCCCTCCGGAGAGCTGAAGCCTTATTTGCTTCAAAACTAAAGCTTCTCTCTTCCAAGACGGTACGCCTCGGTAGTTAAAAGTTCAAGGAGAGCTCTCGTACAGTGGAGTACATGAATACGGCACCGACCTCCGCGCCACCCGCGGCCGAACCCGGACCCGAATCCGAGCGAGTACCCGAACAGGCCCACGCGTCGGCACCGCCGCGCTGGCTCACCGACGAGGAGCAGCGCGTATGGCGCTCGTACATCGAGGCGTCCACGCTGCTCTGGGACCACCTGGACCGCCAGCTCCAGCGGGACGCGGGCATGCCGCACGTCTACTACGGCCTTCTGGTCAAGCTCGCCGACGCCCCGCACCGCAGACTGCGGATGACCGAGCTCGCGATGCTCGCCAAGATCACCCGCTCCCGTCTCTCGCACGCCGTCGCCCGGCTGGAGAAGAACGGCTGGGTGCGGCGCGAGGACTGCCCCGACGACAAGCGGGGCCAGTTCGCGGTGCTGACCGAGCAGGGCGTGCGGGTGCTGCGGGACACGGCGCCGGGCCATGTGGAGGCCGTACGGCAGGCGCTGTTCGACCGGCTCAGCGTCGAACAGCAGCAGGCCCTCGGCGAGATCATGCAGATCGTCGCCGAGGGCCTGCAGCCGAGCGAAGCGGGTGCGGACCTGCCCTGGCTCCGCTGAGCCGCTCGATTCAGCGAGCCGGGGCAGGTCCTGCGAGGCGGTACGTACGGAGCGTCCCCTTCCCCGTACGTACGCCCGGTCCCAGGGGGTACGGCCGTACGGTCGTCGTCGGTATCAGTGCGCGACGACCGGCACCGGCACCTCGTCCGCCGCGCCCTCCTCGGAGGACGCCACCGTCGTACCGTCGGGGCGGCCGGCGTTGACGAAGGTCACGACGATGAGCGCGGCGAGCACCAGCATGCCGACGGCGAACCAGATCGCGTTGGTGTATCCGTGCACCATGCCCTCCAGCTGGACCAGCTGCTGCTGCGAGCGGGAGCTCGCGGAGCCGATGTGGTCGGCGATGTAGGAGGTCGTGGCCGAGGCGGCGATCGTGTTCAGCAGGGCCGTACCGATCGCGCCGCCCACCTGCTGCGAGGTGTTGACCATCGCGGAGGCGACACCCGAGTCCCGGGGCTCGACGCCCAGGGTGGACAGGGACATGGCCGGCATGAAGGCCGTACCCATGCCGAGACCGAGCAGCAGCATCGCCGGCAGGATGATCGAGGTGTAGGACGAGCCGATCTCGAGCTGGGTCATCAGGAGCATGCCCAGGGCGGCGACCAGGAAGCCGGGGCCCATCAGCAGCCGCGCCGGGACGCGGGTCATCAGACGGGTGCCGATCTGGGTCGAGCCGACCATCATGCCGACGATCATCGGCATGAACGCGAAGCCCGTCTTGATCGGCGAGTAGCCCTTCACGATCTGCAGGTAGTAGGTCAGGAAGAGGAACGTGCCGAACATGGCGATGATCGCGATGCCGAGCGAGAGGTAGACGCCACCGCGGTTGCGGTCGGTGACCACACGCAGCGGCAGCAGCGGGGCCTTGACCTTGGCCTCGGTGACGACGAACGCGAGCAGCAGGACCGCGGAGGCGACGAACATGCCCACGGTCACGGAGTCGCCCCAGCCGTCGGACTCGGCGCGGGTGAAGCCGTAGACCAGCGCGACCAGGCCCAGGGTGGACAGCAGGACGCCGGGGATGTCGAGCGGGTTGCGGTTGCGGCCGCCCTCCGGCTCACGGATGACGAAGTACGCGCCGGCCGCCGCGACGATCGCGAACGGGATGTTGACGAAGAACGTCCAGCGCCAGTCCATGTACTCGGTCAGCACGCCGCCGAGGATGAAGCCGACGGCGCCACCGCCACCGGCGATCGCACCGTAGATGCCGAACGCCTTGGCGCGCTCCTTGGCGTCCGTGAACATCACGGCGAGCAGGGAGAGCGCGGCGGGAGCGAGCAGGGCGCCGAAGACACCCTGCAGGGCACGGGCGCCGAACATCATGGCCTCGTTGGTGGCCGCGCCACCGAGCGCGGAGGCGCCGGCGAAGCCGACCAGGCCGACGACGAAGGCCCGCTTGCGGCCCCACAGGTCGGCTATGCGGCCGCCGAACAGCAGCAGACCACCGAAGGCCAGGGCGTAGGCCGTGACGACCCACTGCCGGTTGCCGTCGGAGATGCCCAGGTCCTGCTGGGCGGAGGGCAGGGCGATGTTCACGATGGTCGCGTCGAGCACGACCATGAGCTGGGCCAGCGCGATGAAGACGAGCGCTTTCCAGCGGTTGGGATCTACAGCGCCGAGGGCACTGCTCGGAGCCTTTGCGGCCGTTTCAGACATGGGGGTACCCACTTCGGGACTTCGTGACGGAAAAAAGGTGTGTAAGGGGACGGCCCGTCATCGGTGACGGCCGGTGAAAGTCGTTGCGTTACGGACTGCTGTGGAACTCTGAACTAATCGCTGCTGACAGGGCAGTCTTGGCGGAGGTCCTCCATGGTCACGGCCGTTCCCGGGAGTTCGGAGCGGGCCGGGGCCCGCAGTCCGTCCAGGAACAGCTGCAGGGTGCGGTGTGAGAAGCGGTCGAAGTTGGCGCAGGCCGTGCCGGCCGGCGGACGGGACAGCTGGGCCACGGCGACCATCACGTCGCCGACACCCACGTCCGCCCTCATCTGACCGGCCGCCTTGGCCCGGTCCATGAGTTGCTGGGTCAGTTCCTCGACGCGTTCGCGTGCCGCCTCCAGGTCGGGGTGGTGCTGGTCGAAGGTGCTCTGGACCATCGGGCACAGCGCGCTGATCCGCTCGTCGGCCGCGGTGTGCACAAAGCTTTCCAGAGCCTCGAAGGCGTCCCCGGTCTCCGCGAGCGCGATCTCGGCCGCCTCGGACGTCCGGTCCATGACGGAGCAGACGACCTCGCGGACCAGCGCGTCGCGGTCGGGGAAGTTTCGGTACACCGTGGCGTTGCCGACGCCGGCCCGGCGGGCGATCTCGTCGAGCGGCACATCGGGGCCGAACTCGACGAACATCTCCCGGGCGGCGGTGACGATCCGCTCCCGGTTGCGCAGGGCGTCGGCGCGCGGCCGGGGCGCCTTGCGCGGTACGGGGGTTGCGGTCTGCACGGCGTACTCCTGAGTTGGGTGAGCTCCGGTTGATGAGCTCTGGCTGGTGAGCTCCGGTTGATGAGCTCCGGTTGATGAGCTCCGGTTGACGGGCTGCCCGGAGGCTATCCGGGGAGAGCCTCCCCGTTTCGCTCGGACACATGGCTAAACGGGGAAGAGCTCCCCGGTTATTTCCCGCCGGCGAAAAGATTTCATGTGACCTGGATCACAAGCTCCCGCTCGTAAGGACCCACGTTCGGTCTCCTCCAACGCGCGCCCGCGCACCCGTCGACACAGGGTGATCGAGAGGGTGCAGCACGCGGTCCGGCGGGCTGCCATGGACTGAAGGGCCCATGCATGCAGCCGAGCCGTCGGATACGCCCCCGCCGTGCAATCGCCCTCGCCTCCGTGACCGCCCTGACCCTGGCGGTCAGCACCTCGGCAGGCACCGGGCGCCACACGGCGGGCACCCTGACGGCGGCGGGAGCGGGACCGGTGGCGGCGCTCGCCCGCTCCTCCCCCCTCGGCCCCTGCATGATCAGCGGCCGGCCTACGGTCCAGATGTCGGAGGGCGTGCCGACGACACGCGGCTACTCGCGCTCCACCGGCACCGTGCACGCCCTCACCGTGATGGTCGACTTCCCCGACGCGCCCGGTCAGGGCCACGCCCTCGACCGCTTCGCGGAGTTCTTCCCACAGACCCAGGACTGGTTCCGCACCAGCTCCTACGGCCGCCTCGACTACCGCCCCCGGACCCCGATCCGCGGTTGGCTGCGCATGCCCAAGTCCTTCCACGCCTACGGCATAGAACGCGGCGCGCCCTTCGACCCCGGGTACCGGCAGCTGGTCCAGGACATCGTGGCCTCGGCCGATCCCAAGGTGAACTTCAAGTCGTACGACTTCCTGAACGTGCTGGTGACGCCGAACGCCGGCCCGTCGGCCCTGGACACGGTCCTGTCGGTGTCCTTCGCCGGCAACACGGAGGCCCCGGTGGCCGACGGCGTCTCCGTCGCCAACGCCTCCTTCGTCTACTCCCGCCAGGACGACGGCTCCGGCTCCTACCACCGCACCGGCTACCGCGTCCTCCCCCACGAGAACGGCCACGTCTTCGGCCTGCCCGACCTGTACACCGCGGAGGGCGGGAGCGCGGTCGGGCACTGGGACATCATGAGCGAGGACTGGGGGGCCAACAACGACCTGCTCGGCTGGCACAAGTGGAAGCTGGGCTGGCTGGACCCGGCCCAGGTACGGTGCGCGGCCGCCTCCGGCACCTCCGAGTACGAGCTGACGCCGCTGGCCCGCGAGGGCGGCCCGAAGCTGGTGTTCGTCCCGCTGGACCGCCGCAGCGGCTACGCCGTCGAACTGCGCACCCGCGAGGGCAACGACGAGACGGTGTGCCGCCCCGGCGTCCTGATCTACCGGGTCGACGCGGACGTGGACACCGGGATGGGCCCGGTAAAGGTCCACGACTCCCAACAGGACAGCGGCGGCTGCACCCGCAGCCCGAACGTCCACGCCGAGCTGTCGGACGCGACGTTCGTACCCGGGGAGGAGTTCACGGACTCGAAGCGGGGGGTGCGGGTCGCGGTGGTGGGGGCGGATCTGACGGGGAGCTACCGGGTGCGGGTCACTCGGGGGTAGGCGGGGCGGGGGTGGGGGTGGGGGTGGGGTCGGGCTTGGGGGACGGAGACGGGAACGGGGATGGGGCGAACACTCGGGCGGGGGCGTGGGGCAGGGTTGCGGATCGCGCGCGTAGGGCGGATTACGGTTAGGGCTGCTGCGACCGCCGTACGGAGAGCCGATGCCCGCGAAGACGACCCTGGACGACGACCGTGCCGTGCCGGCGGAGGCGGTCACTCCGCTGATCCGGGGTGTGGTGGTGCTGCGACGGCTGACGGAGGCCGGCGGGACGCTGAGCGCGAGCGGGCTGGAGCGGAGCACCGGGCTGGCGCGCTCGACGGTGGACCGGATCGCGTCCACGCTCGCGCGCATGGGATACGTCCGCCTCGACGGCCGTGATGTGGTGCTGGCCCCCCGTGTGATGGAACTCGGCAACGCCTACCTGGCCGCCCTCGGCCTGCCCGCCCTGCTCGCCTCCCACGCCGACGCGCTCGCCGACGCGCTGGACGAGTCGGTGTCCCTGGCGGTCGCCGACCGCGACGGCATCCGCTTCATCCACCAGGCGACCCGCCGCCGCGCGATGTCCCTCAGCTTCCGCATCGGCGACCGGCTCCCCGCCGAACGCACCGCGCCGGGCCCGCTGTTCGCGACGGAGTGGACGGACGCGCAGTGGCGGGCATGGCACGAGCGGCGGGCGGCGGACCCGCAGGACCGGGGCTTTCCCGCCGTACCACCCCGGGAGCACACGTCACCCGACGAGGACGAAGAGTACGACCAGGACTTCGCACGCCGGGCCGAACGGGCCGGCAAGGACGGCTGGGCGCTGGACGACCAGTTGATCGAGCCGGGGCTGGTGGCGGTGTCGGTACCGGTACGCGACCCCCGCGCGGGCGGCCGTATCGCCTGCGTGGCGAACGTGGTGAGCCACACGAGCCGCCACACGGCCGCGCACCTGCGCGACACGCTCCTCCCCCGCCTGCGCACGGCGGTGGCGGAGATGGAACGCGAACTGCGCGAGGCACCCGAACCCGCGCCCGGCCCGGCACCGACCGGCCTGGCGACCTGGACGGGCGCCTCCAAGCAGGAGCTGGGCAGGGAGTTCGTCGAGTCGCTGGCCCGCGGACTGACCGTACTGACCGCCTTCGGCGCGGGACGGGCCGAACTGACGCTCACGGACGTGGCACGGGCGACGGGTCTGTCCCGCGCCACGGCACGCAGGGCCCTCATCACGTACGAGCATCTGGGCCTGGTACGCCAGTCCGGCACCCGCGGCTTCGCGCTCACCCCCCGCGTCCTGTCGCTGGGTTTCCCGCCCCTGTCCCGCACCTCCTTGGCCCGGATCGCTGCTCCGCACCTGGCCGAACTGGCCTACCGCGTCCACGAGTCGGCGTCGCTGGCGGTGCTGACACCGTCCGGCGAGGAGATCCAGTACACGGCCCGGGCCGCCACCGCCCGCGTGATGAGCGTCAACGTGACGGTCGGCACACGGCTGCCGGCCTACGCGACCTCACTTGGCCGCGTCCTGCTGGCGGATCTCCCGCCCGGGGAAAGGAAGTTGGACGCGAGCGGGGCAGCCCTGCTGCGCCCGCTGACCCCCCGCACGATCACCGACCCCTCCACCCTGACGGCCGCCCTGGAGGACGTCCGCGCGCGGGGGTACGCCCTGGTCGACGAGGAGCTGGAGGAGGGCCTGCGCTCGGTGGCGGTACCGGTCCGCGACCGCACGGGCCGGGTGGTCGCCGCGGTGAACGTGGCGACGCACGCCGCTCGGCGGACGGTGGAGGAGTGCGTACGGGAGGTGCTGCCGGAGCTGTTGGAGACGGCCGGGCGGGTGGAGGGGGACCTGGGGGTGGCGGGGAGGTTCGCTCGGGTGTCGGTGGAGTGAGGTGAGGCGGGGAGGTTCGCTCGGGTGTCGGTGGAGTGAGGTGAGGCGGCATCGCCTCACTGCCCGGGCAGCCGCCGACCGGGCAGCCGCCGCGCCCAGGGTGCGACCTCGGCCGCCGTTGCCCACGGTGCGATCTCAGCCGTCGTAAGGCCTGGCGGCACGCCCCTCGCGCAGGGTCAGCCCCCACCAGGCGAGCTGGTCCAGCAGCACGGAGGCGGCCTTGGAGGTGCCGTCCGTGTCGTGCGGGCGGCCCTCGTCGTCGAACTGCTCCCACGCCATGTGGAAGCTCACGGTGTCGCGCAGAGTGACGGCGTGCAGCTCGGCGAAGACCTGGCGCAGCTGCTCCACCGCCCGCTGGCCACCGGCCATACCGCCGTAGGAGACGAAGCCGACCGGCTTGGCCCGCCACTCCCGGTACACGTAGTCGATGGCCAGCTTCAGCGAGGCCGGGTACCCGTGGTTGTACTCGGGCGTGACGACGACGAACCCGTCGAGCCCACCGATCCGCTCGGCCAGGGCCGGGGCGTCGTCCGGGGCGGCGGACCGCTCCAGGGTGAGCTTGAGCTCGCCGGCGAGGGCGGGTTCGGACAGGTCGATGACATGCGTCTCCATGTCGTCACGCCGGCCGATCTCGGAGACGAACCACTGAGACACCTTGTCGGCGAAACGGCCGGGACGAACGCTGCCGATGAGAACGCCGATCTTGAGCGGGGGCTGCGACATGGCACGGGACATGGTGTACCTCGGTTCCGGGAAGTCGGTCGGGAGCGATCGAGCGCCACCTCCGGGTGGGGCCCGCTCAAGCAACGTAAAATCTCAAGCGAACTTGAGGTCAAGCGCTCCCGGAGAGCCCCGAGGGAGGCCCCCGAAGAAGATCGCCGAACCACACCACCGATCACCGGCAACCGGGGCGAACGCCGAGGGACGTATCCGCTACGCTGTCAGGACACCTTTCGCCTTCGTAGCTCAGGGGATAGAGCACCGCTCTCCTAAAGCGGGTGTCGCAGGTTCGAATCCTGCCGGGGGCACAGCAAAGCACCAGGTCAGGAGCCCTTCCGTCCAGCGGACGGGAGGGCTCCTGCGCTTGCAGCACACATATGGCACACATGCCATGCGCGCGGACGGTGGGGAGCTGGCAGGATGCCCGTCAAGGATGATCTGGCCCGGCGCCGGCACGAGAAGTTGATCGACCGCCTTGAGTCGCTGATGCGGGCCGCGCTCAAGCCCGAGTACCAGGGCTACTACGGGCATCTGATCCTGAGCAGCGACGATCTCGCGGAGATGGGCGAGCTCAAGGACGTCCGGCGTGCCGCTCGGGAGGCGGGACGTCGTCTCGGCTGGAAGGCGACCACCCAGCTCGTAGGTGGCCGGCTCTTTGTGCTCGACGAGCGGGAGGTTCCCGAGGAGATCGAGCAGCTGGCTGGAGACACGGCCGCTGCAGCGATTGACGGGGCCTGGCAGGAAGGCCGCCGACCGCGCGGCATCTGATCCGAGGGAGCGGCGAGGGGCCGCCCCACCGCAACAGCGTGGTGGCGCGGCCCCTTCGACTACGGCTCCCCCGCACGGATTAGGCACACATCACGCGGCGCCTTCCTCCAGTGCGGCCACCGCCTCAGCGGCCTTGCGGGCCTGCCGTTCCGCCTTCTCCAATTTGGCCTTCGCCTTGGCCAGCTGCTTGGCGCGGCGCTTGTGCATCTTCTTCGACACCTCGTCCAGACGGTCCGGGAAGAGGTGGCCATACGTGTCCAACGTCAGGGTCGCGGACTTGTGGCCCAGCATCGTCTGTACGACGTTGACGTCCGCGCCGCTGGCGATGGCCAGCGAAGCCGCCGTGTGCCGCAGCTTGTGCGGGGTGACGTTGAGGTGCCCCAGCCCGGCCTTCACGACCGCTGGCGCGAAGAACCGCTGACGGAAGTTACGGGCACGCAGCGGGCCTCCCTGAGGGGCGGTGAAGAGCAACTCTTCATCTCCCCGGCCCTGGACGTGGGGCTTCAACTCCTCTGCCAGGAACCGCGGGATCGGTACCGACCGGCGCTCGTGGTTCTTGGGGGTGTCGAGGTAGAGCTTGCCGTTGTCCTCAGCGTACGCCTCGACGATGTGCGCTCGGCAGGCGTCCAGGTCCACGCGACCCACCTTCAGCGCGGACGCCTCGCCCCACCGCAGGCCGGTGTAGGCCAGCAGCAGGATGAACACCCGGTAGGCGCCCGACGCGTTGGCCAGCGCGTCGACCTGCATGTCATCGAGGTACACGTGGTCGGCCGGCACCGCCTTCGGCAAGGGCACGCCGACAGCCGGGTTGACCGCCAGACGACGAGCCTTGACCGCGTAGCCGAGAACGCGGCTGAGGACGACGTACGCCTTGCGGACCGACCGAGGGCTGAGCTTCCTGCCGCCTGCCGCCTCGCCGGACAGCAGGTCCGCGAGCCACTCGGCGATGTCCTCGAAGTGGATGCGGTCCAACGGTGTGGTGCCCCACCTGGGGATCACGTGGACGTCGAGAACGCCGCGATAGCGGCCCCGGGTCGAACGCTTGAGATGGATCTGCGCGGCCAGCCAGGACTCCGCCACCTCTGCGAATTTCACGCGTGCGGCTGCGGGATCGCGGTAGGAGCCGTCGTTGAGACGGGACTCCATCCTTGTCCGCTCCGCCTCGGCGTCGACCTTGCGGGCGAAGGTCTTCATCTTCGGCTTGCCATCGGGGTCGTACCAGCGCACGCGGTACCGCCCCGGCGGCGTACGGCCCGCCCGCTTGGCTTCCGCCACGGCCCGTACGTACGTTCCGTGCCCGATACGGTCCTCAATCCAGACCCGCGCCAACTAGCACCCCCTCCGGTCATTACTGGACACCGACGGGAGCGGCAGGAGCAGGGCCATGGGAGGAACACCGAGCGCGGTGGCGATGGCGACGAGGTCGTCGACATCGCAGCGTCGGTGGGCGCGTTCGGTTCGGCTGAGGGCGGTGTTGGACATCGGGCGGCCCAGCGCGGTGCAGCGGGCGGCGAGCTGGTGCTGGGTCAGGCTGCGCACGAGGCGTAGGTGCTCGATGGCGCGGGCGGTGTGGAGGCCGGCGGGGCCTATTTCGACAGGTCGGGTTGCCATGACAGGTAGCTGTAACTTGCATCCGGCCGTCATGGCAAGAGTTAGTTCTTAAACTCTATAAAAGTCGCCCGGGGGCGAAGTGGTGTTCGTCTCGCCGAATTCCGGTACATCACGAGCCTTTTCAGCGGAGAGGCCGTGCTATCTTCCCTCCGCATCATGGAGATGGGCGATTTGAGCGACTATCAGACATAGTGTCCGGTAGGCTGACCGCGCCACTGATGACTGCTGGGCGCTATCTCTGAGCTGCGGAGGTACCGGATTCCGACCCCTCTGCCAGCCGTTGCGCCACAGAAAAATTCCAGGCTCTGCGGGAGCGATTTCGGCAACCGGGGATCCGCCCTTACTGTTTGGTCTCCCCCGGCCACGCTGAGAGAAGTAGTACAGAGTTTCAGAACTAACTCTGGACTTTTCCCTTGGCGGTGTGGCTGTGTTGTCCAGGCCCGTTGTTCAAGACCGAAAAGGAGCCCTGTGCCGAAGACCTCTCCCCGCAGTACCAACGTCCCTGTCGCCACCGCAGCTGCCCAGCGCGGCCCGCTGGCCACCCCTGCGGAGGTCGCCGCCTACCTCGGGGTGCCGGTGAAGACCCTCTACCAGTGGAAGTACCGGGGCATCGGCCCCAACGTGCACAAGGTCGGCCGCCACCTGCGCTACCGCTGGCACGAGGTGGACGCCTGGCTGAACGCCCAGGCCACGTACGACCTCGTGGTCTGACGCCGCCCTTTCAGGGACAGCGAAACGGCTCTCGGCGAGCCACCACCGAGAGCCGCACAGTCCCTGCCCCATCGCCCCTGAATGACCGATCCGGTGGGCCGGGCCTTGCCCGTCCGGCCCACCAGGGAGGAACGCCTGTGGACGAACCTACGTCCTCCACCACCCCTACCGCATCCCCGACGCCCACCTGGCCGCCCGTCGCCGTCCCCGGCCAGGCAGCTCCCGCAATACCCGAACCCTCGCCCGCCGAGGACGAGAAGCCTCCCCAGGCTCCAGAGGGCGCCGCCTTGCTGGACGAGCTGCGGGAAGCCATCGCCCGGTACGTGATCCTGCCCAGCAGCGAGGCGCTGACCGCCGTCACACTGTGGGTCGCGGCCACGCACATCCAGCCCGCCCTCCAGCACGCGCCTCGTCTCGCGGTGGTCGGACCGGCGAAACGGTGCGGCAAGTCCCGCCTGCTGGATGTGATCACGGAGACCGTGCGCGAGCCGCTGATCACGGTCAACACCAGCCCGGCGGTCGTCTTCCGCGCCATCGGCGATGACCCGCCCACCCTGCTGGTGGACGAGGCCGACACCATCTTCGGCAGCATCAAGGCCGCCGAGAAGAACGAGGAGCTGCGCGGCCTGCTCAATGCCGGCCACCAGCGCAACCGGCCCGCCCTGCGCATCTCCGGGCCCGAGCACAAGCCTCAGGCGTTCCCCACCTTCGCCATGGCAGCGCTCGCCGGCATCGGGGATCTACCGGACACGGTCATGGACCGGGCGGTGGTGATCCGCATGCAGCGCCGCAAGGATGGTGAGCGGGTCGAGCAGTTCCGCTCCCGCCGCGACATCCCGACCCTGCACGGCCTGCGCGACCGGCTGACCGCCTGGCTGCGCCCCCTGATGGACACCGCAGCGGACTTGGTACCGCCGATGCCGGTGCAGGACCGGGCGGCAGACACCTGGGAACCGCTCGTAATCGTCGCGGAACTGGCGGGCGGCACCTGGCCCGAGGAGGCCCGCGCCGCGTGTGCGTCCATGTGCGCGGCCGAGGCAGGCAAGGACGACGAGTCGAACCTGAAGACCCGCCTGCTGCAGGACATCCGGCGCGCCTTCGCACGCTGCGGTGATCCCGACATCATGCGCACCCGGGACCTGCTGGACGAACTCCTCAAGGACCAGGAGGCGCCGTGGGCCGAGTACGGCACCGCCGGCCTGAGCCCACGCCACCTGGGCATCCTCCTCAAGGACTTCGATATCAAGGCCGCCACTCACCGCTTTGAAGGCGGCCAGCAGGCCAAGGGCTTCGCCCGCCTCCGCTTCGCCGACGCCTGGGCCCGCTACTGCCCCGAGGAGCCGACGCCCGACAGCGGCGACGAGAGCACCGCCCCCGGCCCGGGCCTGCACTCGTAAAGACTCGTCGCACTCGTCGCGTCGCAGGTCAGCCCCGCGACGAGTGTCGTCGCCGTGACGAGTCCACTCGTATCACGCCAACCTTCCGTACCTGCTGTGACCAGGCACGCGACGAGTGCGACGAGTGCGCACCCCCTCCCACCAGCCTCACTCGGTGCCCATGGCACCCGCTCCCCGCCTGGAGTACCCCGCTTGCCTTCACGCACCGCCCAAGCTCCCTCGCCAGTACTGACCGCAGCGATCCGCCTCGGGGTCGCCCTGGTCGGCACGATCGGCTTCGCCCTCTCCTACGACGCTCTGCGGCAGATGGCCGTCGCCATCCACGTCCGCGGAATCCTCACGTACGCCTTCCCCCTGGTGATCGACGGTTTCATCGCCATCGGCGTCGCCGCCCTGCTCATCCTGCGCACCGCACCCTGGCGCTCCCGGCTGTACGTCTGGGCACTCGTCGGCATCGCCACGATCACCAGCATCTGGGCCAACGCCCTGCATGCCGTCCGCCTCAACCAGCAGGCTCACACCACCGGGCTCCACCTGGACGACGTCACCGTCGGCGCCCTGTCAGCCATCGCCCCGCTGGCACTGGCCGGAGCCGTCCACCTTGACCTGGTCATCCGCCGCCACCCCACACGCCACGTTCAAGAGGTCGCCACCGCAAAGAGCCACAACGCCCCTGGCTACGGCCACAACCACACCGACTACGCCGAGCCGACTCCGTCATCCGAGGGCAACGCCGGTCTGCCAGAGCAAGCAGAGATGCCCGATGTGGCCGGTCGCCCCCGCGACGTGGTGCGGGACGCCGCCAATGTGCCGCAGGCTCGGAAACCGCTCGCCACGGCAGAGGGCCACGAACGCGACGTCACCTTCGACGAACTCCTCGCCCTCGCCCGCACGGCACCGCTGGGACGCGGAGGCCGCGCGTCACGCCGCAACATCGAGGCGGCGATACGAGACGCCGGCTACCGCATCGGCAAGGACCGCCTGACCCGGATCAAGGACTGGGTGCAGGCCGAACTCGACTAGGCCGCCAGCCAGTGGCGGGCCGAGCCCGACAAGGAACCCGCCAACGCCCTCTGAGGCTCCCAGCAGCACCCACCACCCTGCGAACTCGACTTCTCTCGCTCGTCCCCGCGCTGACCAGTACGGGGACGAGCCAGCCGTCGAATCGCGTCACCGTCGCACCGCAACACCACATGGAGAACCGCTCTATGCCCGACCTCCACAATGAACTCCCCACCAGCCAGCAGGAGGTGACCACCGCCGTCACCCAGCCAGCAAGGTATGACGTTGGACCGTCCAAGGGCCGGTCCAACGCGGACACCTCCGCCCCGGGGGTGGCGGAGGACTTCGGGCACCAGGGGGTGCCCGAGGAGGAGGCACCCGCCGACGCAGCCGAGCAGTCGCCCGCCGCCAGCGCCGACGAAGTCACCTTGCGTCGTCTCGCTCGCCGCCGTTCCCGCGAGGACGTCCAGCGCAAAAAGCGTGTCGACGTCCGCTACAGCGTCGACGAGAAGACCCGGATCCTCACCCGGGCCCGTGAGATGGGCATCGCCGGCGCCCACCTCGTCGGCGCCGTGATCATGGCCTACCTCGATGGCGATCTCACCGTGGGCCTGGCCGGGCAGCGCACCCAGCTCGATGATTGCCTCGACAAGCTCGACGCCCTGCGGGCCGAGGTCGCCCGCATCGGCAACAACGTCAACCAGATCGCCCACCGCCTCAACGCCGGAGGGGATCCACACCCTGTGGACACCGCCGTCCTCGCGCAGACCGAGCGCACCCTGGACGCAGTCCGCGCCGCGATCGGCGACATCGCGCAGACCATGAACCACGCTGCCCAGTGATCGCCAAGATCGGCAGCGGCAAGGACACCGCCGGCCTGATCCGGTACCTGTTCGACACGAAGAAGGCCAAGGACCACACCGACCCGCACCTGATCGCCTCCTGGGACGGCTTCGCACCCGACCCAGGCCGCGCCGACGACTTCGACGCCACAAAGAAGCGCCTCGTGGCCGACCTCGACCTGCGGGTCAAGCAAGCCCGCCGACTGGGCCGGGTACCCGAGCGGCACGTGTGGCACTGCTCGGTACGTGCCGCCCCCGGCGACCGGCACCTCACCGACGCCGAGTGGGCGGACATCGCGCGCCGCATTGTGGCGGCCACCGGGATCGCGCCACAAGGCGACCCCGACGGGTGCCGTTGGGTCGCCGTACGCCACGCCGACGACCACATCCACATCGCCGCCACCAAGGTCCGAGGAGACCTGAGCACCGCCCGCCACTGGAACGACTACCTGAAGGCCGACAAGGAACTCGCCGCCATCGAGAAGGAATACGGACTCCTGCAGGTCGTGCGCGGCGACCGCACCGCCACCAAGCGCCCCACCCGCGCCGAGATGGAGAAAGCCCGCCGCGCCGGCACGACTCGGACCTCCCGCGAGCGCCTGCGCACCACCGTCCGCCAGCTGGTGTCCATCGCCACCAGCCCGGAGGAATTCCTCCACCTGCTCGACGGCGTCGAAGGCGTCCTCGTCGATGTTCAGCACTTTCCCTCCGGCGACGTACGCGGGTACAAGGTCGCCGTGGCAGGCGACACCAACGCCGCCGGCGAGCCGATCTGGTTCTCCGGCGCCAAACTCGCCCCCGACCTGTCCTTCCCCAAGATCCGCGAACGCCTCACCGCCATCGAGGCTCCGCCCGCAGCGGAGCCGGGCAGCCGGCGCAGGCCCAACCCCTGGTACCAGGCCACCGCCGCGGCTGAGCGCATCCCCCACCACCTCGACCACGGTGACGACGCGGCAGCCCAGGCCCACATCGCAGCCTTTGGCGAAGCCATCGATGTCCTGCCGCTGCTCGCCCCCAGCCACCTGCGGCCACAGCTGCAACAGGCCGCCACAGCGTTCGAACGCGCCACCCGCTCCCGCATCCGCGCCCAGCAGGACCAGGCACGCGCCCTCCGGGGCGCCGTCCGCGCGCTGCGCACCGTGCCGGTCACCGGTGACGGGTCCGGGCTGGCGATGTTCCTCGACATCGCCGTGCTCGTCATCTTCGCCACAGCCCGCTGGCACCAGGCTCGCCAGCACGACCAGCAGGTCGCCGCCGCCCACCAGGCCCTGGTCCACCTGCAGGCCGTCTACCAACAGGCTGCTGCCGAGCCACTGGCCGCCCTGGCCCAGCGCCAACCACCGGCCCGCACCATGGAGCGGCACGCCCAGCGGATCCTCGTGATCGTGCCCGAACACGCTCAGCAGATCCTCGACGACCCCGCCTGGCCGGCACTGGCCGCCGCCCTGACCGAAGCCGAGACCGCCGGCCACGATCCCGAGCTGCTCCTCCAGCATGCCGCCCGCCAGCGCACCCTGGACGACGCCCGCTCCACCGCCAGGACCCTCACCTGGCGCATCCAACGCCTCGCCGCCCGGCAGGCCCCCAGCGCCCGAGCACGAGCCGCCCAAGCCCGCACGAGCGTTGCAGCACGAACGGCACAGCGTGGCCAGACCCCACCGAGCCCTTCGCAGCCTGGGCCTGCGGCACCTTCTCGACACCGGTAATTCCGGCACTGACGGCCTCGCGCGCGAGGCCGTCAGCAGGAGGAAGGCACCTGTCCCGTTCACCCCCAGGTTTCCCACACCGCTGACACCACACAACGGGCGCTTGGCCGGTCCAGGACGGGCGCGGGTTTCCTGAGTGAACATTCGCGCGTTTCCTGAGTGAACGCTCTGGTGTTTCCTGAGTGAACGGTCTTTACCCGGGGGACCCCCTCCTACTTCCGGATCAGCTCGCCTCGGCAGCAGCCCAGCACGTCCGCACGAGGAGGAGTGATTGCCTCGCTCCCCGGTGACCTCGTCGGCAGCCTGGCGAACGGGCGTCGACGATGATCACTGCGGCCCGTCTCCGGTGAAGGAACCGCGTCACCGCACCGTGCTGACCAGAGGCTCCAGCAACTCCAGCGCTTCCTCCCAGCGGAAGCGATCCGCCGCGCCACCGGCCCTCGGCCGGTGCGGTTCGCACGAGCCGATCAGGACGCCCATCCCCTGCAGACGGTCCAGGCTCTGCTGATAGGCAGGGTGGGCGGCCTGGGCTGAGTTCAGGTAGGGCAGTGCCACGGTCGGGATGCCCATGCCGTACGCCTCGCACAGGATGCCCAGGGCGAGGGTGTCTGAGATCCCGGCGGCCCACTTGTTGATCGTGTTGAACGTGGCGGGAGCGACGGCGATCGCGTCCGCCGGAGGCAGGGGGCGCGGGTCTCCCGGTGATCGCCAGGCGGAGCGGATCGGGTAGCCGGTCTGTGCCTCGATCGCCTTGGCGTCGATGAAGTCGAGTCCCTGCGGTGTGGCGATGGCGCCGACGTCCCAGTGCGCCTCCTGGGCGGTGGTGATGAGCTTGCCGACGTCACGGGCAACACCTGCCGCGCACACGACGACGTACAGGAAGGGCTTCTTGTCCGGAGCGGTCGGCTCGGTCACGCGGGGACTCCCAGTTGGCGGCTGAAGTGGTGCAGTTCCGGCAGGGTACGACGGCGGTCGCGGGCGGCCATGTCGGCGACCAGGTTGCGGACGTCGGGACGGCGGATGTCCTGGGCTGCGGCGTGCTGCTGCTGGTAGCTGGCCGGGGCGCCGCAGGTCGTGAGGAAGACGAGCTTGCCGAAGGTCATGCCGTCTCAAAACCTGATCTTCAGACGCCGTGTCGTCGGGGCAAGTCCGCCCGCGCTGCAGGCTGCCTTACGGGAGGGGACACGCTGGAGGTGGCCTTGGCAAGCCGGGCCTGGCGCGAACCCATGCGCTCGTACTCGCGGCAGAGCCCGGACCGTGGGGGCGGCCCGTGAGGTGATGCGGCCCCTACCGTGCCGCGCGCCCGTCGAAGCAGCCGCTTCCGGTTGCGGCCGACGTACGGTTGAAGTACCGAGGGCACCACGCACTCCGGCCGCCCCGCCGGGTCGTCCTCGGCGAGAGACGAACCCCGGGCCGCCCCAGTGGTCGGCGCGGAGACGGGTCGGCATCATGTCCGCCGCGGTCGAAGCAACTCCGCGCAAGCTCATCATGGCAGGGGCCGCGCTGAACACCCGTGCAGGTCCGCAACCCCGCCGAGGGGAGGCGTGATGGCCTTTGCCCGGCTGGACATCCATCGGCGGAACCGAGGAGAGCGGACGCTCGTCACGCTTGCCGGCGACATCGGGCCGGCCACGACGCCGCTGCTGCGGGCCGCAGTGGAGCAGTGTCTGCTGGACGGTGTCACCGTGATCGACATCGATATGACCACGGTCGGCTCCTGCGACGCCAGGGGCTTGGACGTCCTCCTGTCGGCATCACGGCGCGCCAGCCGGGTCCACGCTCGCCTGCGGCTGCACCATCCGTGCGCGCAGATCACCCGGCTCCTCGATACCACCGGATCGACTTCGCTGCTCCTTACGGCCCCCGTGAGTCCCGTGCCGCCCGCCGCATCCGGCGACCTCATGAGTACCGCGACGCGGGCGCCCGAGGACCCCGCTCGTCGGCCGGATCAGCCGGTCCTCAGGGACGGGATCCGCCTTCGACGGCTGACCCGCTGGCAGGCAGAAGACATGCGCGAGGACATCGCGGACCTGGCTGCGGAGTCCGTCGCGGGCACCGCCGGCGAGGCGTACCACGACCGTGGAGACTTCCTGCACCGCTTGGCGGTCACCGCCCACCGCCCTGGCTTCGCCCTGCTGGTCGCAGAAACGACGGTGCTGATCGGTTGCGCCTTCGGTTATCCGGTGGACCCTGACGGCTCCGACCGCCGGTGGTTCGACGGAACGCTCCAGGAGATCATCCAGCGGCTCACCTCCCGCGCACGGTTCGTCGTCCTCACCCAGGTCGTGGCCCATCCGCACGCTCAGCACCGCGATATCGCCCGCCGCCTGCAACAGCGTCTGCTCACAGACCTGCGGTCCTCCCTCGGGGTCACCCTGCTGCATCCTGCCGACCAGGCAGGACAAGCCGCCTTCTCGTCCTGGGGCTGGCAGAACATGGGCGAGGTGGTCGGGCTGCCCGGCCCCGTCGCCCCCTGTGTGTTGACCCTGTCTTCCGAAGGGCAGCCCTCGGCACGCCGATGATTCGGCAGAGGAGCGATGAGCCGGCGGTCGTACGCGGCCCGGGCCGCCACGCCACCCGTCGTCCGCCGTACGGACGTGTCTCGACGCGATGGCTGCGCGCCACGCCGCCCGCCACAGCCGGGAGTAGCCTGACAGGTACCGAGAACTGTCGGGCGCACGACCACGGCGGCGCCGTTCCCGGCGAGTGACAGACACGGGCAGCCGGAAACCGCCCGGATCGGGATCGCACGATGAACGCCATCACCAAGTCCGCCAAAGGTACGGCCCCAGGTGACGGACACTCCTACCGGATGCCCTTGCCCCGGCTGCGCCTCACGCCGGATGTCAGCCATGGCCCGCTGGACGGCGCATGGTGGCCGCGCTGCGACGCACTGGAACTGGAGCTGCCCGCGCTGGTCGGCTCCTTGGATCCGAGCATCGGCACCATCACGCGCGTGACCGTGGGTACCGCCGCCTGGCCAGATGCCCCGCAGGAGGTGATGGCACCGGGGCATGTGATCGAGGTGGCCCTGAGCAACGGGGCGGCCGAGATGCATGCCATCACCGTGGACTGCGGCACCGTGGGGCGCTGGGAACTGCTCGTGGTCCCACCGGACGAACCGGCCGGAACGGCAGCCCTGCTGCTGACCGCCGCCTCCGACCCCGAGAACCCCTTGTCCGCCCCGCGCCTGCTGGCACTCGCCGAGAGCGGCCTCGACGGACAGGACACATGGGAGTCGGAAGGAGGAGCCGGACCCAGGTAAGCAGCCCGACCCGGCCTGCCACGCGTACCCGGCGGGCCCGGGCGTCCACGACCCCGTGATGGAGCCATGGCACCGACAGATCCCTTGTCATACCGGCCCGCCCCTGACCATGGCGGGTGAGGGGATGACGGCAGGACGGCGCGCGGACCGCTCCGAGAGCTTCGGAGAAGCTCTCCTCGGAGAGATCCTCGACAGCGCGCACGAATTGCCGCCCCATCTCATCGGGCCCCTGATCGCTGACGTGGTGGACCGGCTCGGTGGCCGCCGACCGCAGGTGCTGTTGCAGGACTACGGCCAGCTGCTGCTCGTACCGCTGCCCGGTGAGGGCCTCACGGGCGGGGAACCTCAGGTGATCGACGACTCCGAGGCGGGCCGCTGCTTCCTCGACGCGGTCCCCGTGGAGGTGCCCCGGGAGGACGGCGTCCGGGTCCACCTGCCCCTGCTGGACGGCGGTGACCAGGTGGGGGTCATGGTCGTGACGCTGGACAGCGTCGACGACCACGACCGCCGCCTGCTGCTCAGAATCTCCGGCCTGGTGGCCGACCTGCTGGTGACCAAGCACGGCTACTCCGACCTGTTCTTCGGCGTCCGACGCGGCGAGGCGATGAGCGTCGCCGCGGAGATCCAGTGGTCGCTGCTGCCACCGCTAGCGATGATCATGCCCCGGGTCGCCGTCGCCGGGATCCTGGAACCCGCCTACGACGTGGGCGGTGACAGCTTCGATTACGCGCTCAACGATGACGTCCTCCACGTGGCCATGATCGACGCGATGGGCCACGGACTGGACGCGGCCACGATGGCCACCGTGGCCATCGGCGCCTACCGCCACGCCCGCCGGGCCGGCATCGGACTGCCGGAGATCTACGACTTCATGGACCGCGCCGTGGCAGAGCAGTTCGGTCCCGAGCACTTCGTCACCGCACAGATGATGCAGCTGGACACGACGACGGGACGGGCGCAGTGGATCAACGCCGGGCACCCGTCGCCGATCCTCGTCCGCGACCACCGCGTCGCACAGCGTCTGGTCGCCCCGACGACCCTTCCCGTCGGCCTGGGTGGTTCGGTGCCTCGGATCAGCGAGCTGGGGCTAGTGCGCGGGGACCGCGTCCTCTGTTTCACCGACGGAGTGGTCGAGGAGCACAAGAGCGGTGGGGAGGAGTTCGGGGAGGACCAGCTGATCGACTGCGTGAACCAACTGGAGAGGACCGGGCGCGGCATCCGGGCGGTGACGCGATCCCTGTCCCACACGCTCAAGCAGGCGAGGGGCGGGCGGACCAGCGATGACGCGACCCTGCTCATGGTGGAGTGGCGCGGCTGACCTCTCACTCCCGCCGTCCGACACCGTTGTGCCGGCCGCGCCCGGCGGCGACGGCCCTTCAACCCGAAGGACGGGAGCTCCCGGCACGCGCTGACACTGCCGGGAGATCACCCGGCCGGTACTCCACTCCATGTGGCCACTGCTCCGCGCCGCAGCGAAACGCGGAGTAGTGTGGACAGTACCGAGGGCATTTCGCACACCGGCTTCCACGCCGGGTCGTCCCCGGCGAAAGATGAAACCCGGGCCGCCGCAGAGGCGGCCCGGAGACGGGTCCGCATCATGTCGGCGACCTTGTACTCCACTCTGCCGCACCCCGAGTCCGTCGCAGCCCCGGCCGCGCGTCTCGCACTGAAGACCGAGAGCCCCTCCCGCGGACTCCTGGACGGAGCCTGGTGGCCCCGCTCCCGTGATCTGCTGAGCGAACTGCCGGCACTCACCGACGTGTTGGATCCCCTGTGGGGCCGCATCACCCGCATCGCCGTAAACCCGGAACACTGGCCGGTCATCCCCCGCACGGTTCCCGTGGACGGCCACATCGTCAAGGTCGGCTGGTTCACCCCGGAGATCGACCCGCACAAGCTGCTGCTGCTCTCCTACGGCACCGGCCGCTGGGATCTCCTGGTCATCCCGCCCGAGACCGGGGCGGAGTCTGCGGCCCGGCTGATGGCTGCCGCGTCCGACCACGACGGCCCGCCCCTGACCGCGAGCGCGCTCATCGCCGCGGACGAGGCCCGGCACGGCGTCTTGGCGGCCGACCAGCCACTGGACCCGGGCGAGGCATGGGAGTACGAGGGCGGCGCCTCCGCGGTGTCCGTAGCCGTTCCCCCGCAGACCGGTCCGCCCGGCCGGGCCAGCCGGCTGATCATCGGTATGTGAGGTGGCCGCCATGAACGCCTTCCTGACAGCCGCCGCTTTCGTGGTCCTCATCGCAGCGGCGGCGTACGTGATCCACCGGCTCGGCCTCCAGCACGCCGACAGGATCGCCGCGTACCGGTACAGCACCCCCCGGCCCGGCCGCCGCGGCCGCTGCCTGCCGCAGCCGTACCGGGCACCACGAGTGAGCATCCGGGCGCCCCACCGGCCGCCCGGCCGCGCCTCGGTACCGTCGGCTCAGTCCGCGGCGACGCGTGCCCGGGGTGTACACCCGGGCCCCGGACCGGGCGGGAAGCGGCCGGGACCCGTGGACCGAGGCATCTGAGCATCCGAACCGAGGCGTCATGACTCTTCCGCAGCTGAACATCTACCGGCACGACCGGGACAGGCGGGCACTGGTCACCCTGGCCGGTGTGATCGACCCCGCCACCGCGCCCCAGGTGCGCGCCGTTCTGGAGCGGTGCCTGCAGGACGGCATCACCCTCATCGACGTCGATCTGACCACCGTCGACCGCTGTGACAGCAGCGGCCTGCGCGTCTTCCTCGACGTGTCACGGCACGCCGCCGAGACTCACGCGTCCCTGCGGCTGCACCACCCCTCCCCGCAGACCGAACGACTGCTCATGGACACGGGCTCCGACCGTCTGCTTCGTACGACGAGGCCAGGAGGGGCGCGGCCTCAGCGGGCCGGGCGCCGAGGAGATCGCCACACGGAGCGGGCCGCCGCCAGGTAGAGCAGATCGGCGATGAGGAGCAGTACACCGGCGGAGGTCAGATAGAGCATGCCGTCGACGCCCGCCCCGATGGCGCAGAGCGATTCCGGCGACGAGCAGGGTCAGGAACAGGACCATGCGGAATGCCTCCCTGGAGAGAACCGCGGCGTAGATGACTTTGGGGCAGTCGTGAAGACCTGCCCTGCGAGCCAGACCGTGTCCCCCGTTGGGAGTCAGGCCCTGTGGATCTCAGCCGACGCGTCGTGCGCGGTGGCGGACTTCCTTGAGTCGGACCTTCGAGGGGAGGCGGTCCAAGCCGGCCGAGTCCCGCGCGTGCGTGAGTGTTTCCCGGCTCAGTCGCCCCAGAGTCCACGCTGGATCCGCATGAGGCTCCAGCAACAGCCGCACGCGCGCAGCCGGAGCGGAGCTTCGGCCCGTCAGCCGTGCATGCGCCCCCGAGACCCCGTCCAGGGCCTGCGCCTCTTCCTCGATCACGTCCTCCAGTGCGCCGCCGTCGAGCCGGGCCGCCGCCCCGTCCCCGCTGTCGACGAGGACGCCGCCCAGGCGGCGCCTGCGCTGTGCGAGGAGCCACCACAGCAGCAGGACCAGCAGCACCGCGAGCACCGCGATGACGGTCGGCCACCACCAGCCTTCCTCCCGCCACCGGGTGCGTCCCTCGGTTCCCAGCACCACGTCGTCCGGCCCGCGGAAGGGCCACCAGCCCGGCATGCCGAAGTCCCAGCGGCGCGGCAGGTCCAGCCCGCCCAGCAGCACACCGCCGCCCAGAGCGAACAGTCCAAGGCCGTGAAGCCCCAGCAGCACCCGGTTCACCGTCCTGAGCATCAGGATCACCTCAGCCCTTCTTCGGACGCCGGACGCGCACGGTCAGCGTGGGTTGCCGGGCGAGTCCCAAGGACGTCACGGCTTGGCCCAGCTCGCTGTCCAGGTCCGCGCGGACGTCCTCGAGTTCGCGGAAATGGGCGCGCGCCCGGGCTTTGACCTTCCGGCGGCCGACAGCGACGCGTGCCGACTGGACACCGGGCACCTGCACGGCCCGGTCGCGCAGAACCAGGGCGGCCGCGCGGCGGTCGAGCCCGGCGCGGACCTCCCCTGTCCCAGGGATACCGGTGGGCTGGCGCATGGGCAGCAGCCTGCGCAGTCCCGGCGTCACCGCCAGCAGGAACAGCCACAGGCCGAGGGCCATCGCCACTGCGGCCCCGACGATCACCCAGATGTCATCCAGTGGCCGTGTGGCCAGTTCCTCGGCGAGCCGCAGCCGCCAGCGCATCGCAGACCGACCTGCCCGGACCGAGACCACGTCGTACAGGAGCAATCCGATGGCCGCGGCGGACAGCAGGGCCACCACGGCCGCGGGAATCCGCCGCGTTGACCAGAAACGGCGCGCCGACCGGCCTGGTTCATCGATCGCTGCCGTCGCGCCCGAGCCCGCCCCCGGGGTGCCGTCGGCGGACGGAGCTGCCTGTCCGGGTTCGGGGGGAAGGTCGCTGTCACCGGTCGGCTGCCGCCAGGTGTTCGCGCTCATCTCACCCTCTCCTGGTCCGTGTGGCGCGTATGCACCGAGTGCAGCCTCTCGACCGACACCGCAAGGTCGGACACCTCCATGCCGGCCCATGTCCTGAGCCGTTCGGTAACCTCCCGGCGCACTGCGGCGCACTGCGCCCCGATGTCGGACGGATAGCCGAGCTCGACGGTGATGCGCATCCGTGCCTCGCCGAGCGCCGCCTGCCGTCCGCCGGCAGCCTCGGCGCCTCGTCCTGCGGTATCCCGCTCCGGTGCCCGCCGCACGGAAGTGGTCACGCGTGGCATCCGGCGGCCGGGTGGTACGTGGTCGACCGAGTCGGTGAACCGGCTCAGCGCCTCGCGCGCCACGTGGGAAGCGATCTTCGCAACGACCCGGTCGGCGATGGTGATCGCACCACGCTCCCCACGGGGAATGCCCGGACGCCGATTGGCTTCACCGGTCACTGCCGCCAGTCTCCCCGTGCCCGTCGCCGGTCATCTCGGATCCGCTCCTGCCGGTCCCGGCGGCGGACGAAGTCGCCCGGTTCGAGATCGCCTTCCATGAACCGCCCGACCACGAGTCCGACGACACCCAGCCCCAGCACCAGCAGGAAAGCCCAGAAGTCACCGAAATACGCGGCGAAACCCAGCGCCATCCCGGCCATCAGGCCCACCACGGCTCTGCTCATCACGCGCTCCTTCGCTCACGCGGGCTGCTGCGCCCCGGCTACTGGATCCGCTGCCGCTCTTCCCCTTCGTCCTCCTCGTCGGGGAGCTTCACATCGCTGACCGTGATGTTGACTTCGACGACTTCGCGATCCGCCATCCGCTCCACCGCGGAGATCACGTTCTCCCGCACCTCACCGGCCACGTCCGTGATGGAGACGCCGTAGTCGACGACGATCTCCAGGTCGATGGCCGCCTGCTTCTCTCCGACCTCGACGCTGACCCCGCGTGTGACGGACTTGCCGCTGCCTGCGCCGGGCATCCGCTCCCGCATGGATCCCATTGAGCGCGCGAATCCGCTGCCCAGGGCATAGACGCCGCGCACGTCCCGTGCTGCCATTCCGGCGATCTTCTCCACCACCACATCGGCGACCGTCGTCCGGCCACGAGAAGCGGGAGCGCCACTGCGCCTTACGGCGGTGATCTCGGTCATCGGGATATTCCTCCCTTAGAGGCCCACCTGGCTATCTTTTATACAATTATATTTACATTAGGGCGCATTGCCGGAATTGAACACTGCGAGGCACGAGGGTCCGACAAGTCACCTGAAAGAGGGTGCGAGGCCGGTGAAGACCGAAGCAGGGACGCAGGCGGTACGGCACCAGTTCGGCCTGGGCCGGCTGCTCCCGCTGGGCGGGCCCGCCGACGGGGCTTGGATCACCGAGCAAGCGGCCGTCCAGACCCTCAGGCGGGCCGCGAACGAGATTCCCGGGGTGCGGCTGGAGTCTCTGCGCATCGGGCCGGCGCCGCTCGAATCCGTATCCGAGCCGGCCGTCCGTCCGCCGGCCAGCGCGATGCCGCCGGGCCCGCTCAGGATCGAAGCCGCCTTTTCGGCATCACTCGGGGAGCCACTGCCCGAAACCGCCGACCAGTTGAGGAGCAGACTGCTGGACACGGCCGCTCGACGGCTCGGCCTGGCCACCGTGGCAGCCGACCTGCGCGTCACGGATCTCCATGAGGCCCCGCAGACAGCTACGGAGACGCGGACCGTTGTGAGATCCATGACGCTCACGCCGCAAAGCACAGCCGCAGCAAGGACCGCAGCCGCACGGAGCTCGCTCCCCGTGACCGGAGCGGGCTCCCCGCGAAGGCCCGTCGGGGATCTGGCGGACGTCGCAACGGGTGTTCCGGGCGTCGCCGGCCTCACCACCGTGCTGGGGAGCCGCCCGGTCAAGATGGAGGACCATGCCGACCCACCCGGCCGGCGTGTCGAGGTCCACCTCGCGGTCGCCCCTGGACACCATCCTCTGGAAGTCGCGCGCACCGTCCGGGCCGCCGTGGCCGACGCGGCGACCACCGACGCCCCGGGCCCGGTCACCGTTGCCGTCCTCATCACCGAGACCGCGGCTTGACCGGACAGGCGTCGAGCACTCATCAGCGATCAGCAGATCCGCTTCACCGGCCGGAGTCGGTTCTGTCTGCCGACATGCACGCGGACCGCTCCGGAGGCCCCGTCTGACACGGTGTGAGACGCCTGCGGCGGGGTATCCGCTAGAAACAGAGGGCCTGCGCAGCAGCCGCTGACGGACGAAGCAGACGCCTCCCAGCTCCGTGGTCGTGTGATGTGTCCCGCAACCACGGAGGACGAAAAGCCCTGCCTGCGGCCCGGTCCAGCGGCTCCCGGGGCGGCGCCGGGCCACTCGGCCCTTCTTCGGAGAGAGTTTCACCATCATGAGCAGTAACACCGCGGTCCGCCCCCCGCCCTCGGAGGCGTCCGGAAGTGACTTCGCCCGCCTGTCGAAAAAGATCGCCGCCGCCGGGCTGCTGGGGCGCCGTCCCGGCTACTACGCGCTGCGGACCACGGTGGTGGCCGGGCTCTACGTCAGTGGGTGGGCCGCCGTCGCGCTCATCGGCGACAGTTGGTGGACTCTGGCGGTCGCCGCGTTCCTTGGCGTTGTCTTCGGCCAGGTCGCCCTGCTCGCCCATGACGCGGCGCACCGCCAGGTGTTCCGCCGACGCCGGGCCAGCGAGGTGTCCGGACGGATCGCCGGTGCCGGTATCGGGATGGGCTACGGCTGGTGGCAGGACAAGCACACCCGCCACCACGCCAACCCCAACCACGAGGAACTCGACCCCGACCTCGACCCCGACCTGCTGGTCTGGTCCCAGGACCAGGCGCGGGCGGCCAAGGGGCTCCCCCGCCTGATCGGCCGCTGGCAGGCGTTCCTGTTCTTCCCGCTCCTCACCCTGGAGGGCTTCAACCTGCACGTGTCGAGCGTGAAGGCACTGGCCAATCGTTCGCTGAAGCACCGCACGCTCGACGGCGTCCTGCTGTTCACGCACTTCGTGCTCTACCTGACCGTGCTGCTGTGGCTGCTGCCGCCCGGCATGGCGATCGCCTTCCTCGCCGTCCACCAGTGCCTGTTCGGCGTCTACCTGGGCTCCCTCTTCGCGCCCAACCACAAGGGCATGCCGATCCTGACAGGCGAGGACCGCCCGGACTTCCTCCGTCGCCAGGTGCTCACCTCACGCAACGTGCGCGGCGGCATGCTCACCGACATCGCACTGGGCGGGCTGAACCACCAGATCGAGCACCACCTGTTCCCCAGCATGCCCAGCCCCAACCTGCGCAGGGCCCGGACCATCGTGCGGCGCCACTGCCAGGAACTGGGTGTTGACTACGTGGAAACCGGGTTGGTCGCCTCCTACCGGTTGGCCCTCGCCAGTCTCCACCGTGCCGGAGCACCGCTCCGGCAGGCACGTGTCCCCATCTGAGAGACCCTGCCGGAGCCGTCGGAGGCCGTGATGTGGCCACCGTCGACACACCCCGGTCCGCGCGGAGCACCGCGAAGAGCACGACGGCTGCAGTGGCGCGGCTGACCTCGCCCCGCCGTCCGACACCGTTGCGCCGTCGAGCCCGGCGGTGATCCGTCAGCCCGACGAACCGCGCCCGCTCCCGGTGTCGATGAGGATCTGTTCCGCCTGGCTGATGTTGTCCGCCAGGACCGCCTGGGCCATCGCGGTGCGGGCGGCGTCCGGTGCCGCGTCCGGCGGGACCACCAGGAGCGAGAAGATGTCCCGGTCGCCCCGGGTGATCAGGACCGTGTCGTCACCGACCGGGAAGGAATCGATGTGCACCACGCGGTCGTCCACGAGGATGCGCGTCGGGAGACCTTCCCAAGCTGCGGTGTCCAACCCCACGCGGGCCACAGGGCCGAGATGGGCGATGAGGGCACTCAGCAGCGCGGGCAGCTCGGCGCCCATGTCGCGCGAGCGCGGCCACCACGCACCATCGAGGACGCCTTCACGTGATGCGGTCGTCTCCAGCCGGAGAAGCGCACAACCCGGCCGCACGGCCTCGTGGACACCGCTGGGCAGACGCCGGGGAACAGGAGGTGTATCCGAGCTGGTCATGAGGACCACCCGTCTGTAGGGCAGGTGCGACAACGGGACCGCCTCGCACCTGCCACGCTACTCCTGGTGCCACGCGCGCCGACGTCTCCGAAATCGCCCTCTACCGACCGGCCCCAGCCGGAACGGATCCAGCACACATGAGGCCGGGAAACCCCGTGAACACACGAGAACTACAGAGGAGTGTTTTCCCAGGCCAAGCGACCTGAAGCGAGCGTTTCAGCAGGTCGCAGGCCCGTTCGGAGAAAACTCCTAAAGCGGGTGTCGCAGGTTCGAATCCTGCCGGGGGCACTAGGCAAAACGGCCCGGACCGATCATGGTCCGGGCCGTTTTGGCGGCACCATTTGACGGCAGTCGCCTCTACCTCGCCCAGTGCGGCCCCCTTCCCCAGCGATGCTGGTGCACAACCAGCCGCCGAGGGAGCGAGCCGAAACCCCTGGTTTCAATCGTCCGCCACTTCAATGCCCCGTACAAGGACGTCGTTACCGTCTCCCGCCGGTTCAAGACCGTCTCTGCCGTCAGCCCAGTGCTCGGGCTGCGCGAAGAACACGGATACGTGCACCCCCTGCAGACCGAGCGAACCAGTTCCAGGGGGCGCCACCAGGCGGTCACTTACCGAGTTCACCCATCGCTGCTGACATCGCCCTCTGAGCGAACGCCGCAGTGCTCTTCAGGGGCACGAACCGACGGTTGGGCTCAAGGAGATCACGCAGCGCTGCCTTGCACCGGGCGTCCTGGACGGTCGTCCAGAACGATGGTCGTGACCTCACTGTCATCGGGTCGATGCACCGTGGCGTTCTCGATAGCCAAGTGAGTTCGCGAGTACACCGCGCTTGCCAGGGCCCACGTCACCATGTCGGTATCGGGCCCGTGATCATCGAGAATTTCCCGGGTGGTGACCAGAATCGCGAGCAGGGAGCGACCGGAGACGAACGTCTCGATTCGCCCGTCTTCGAGGTCGGTGACGCGGTCCGGCAGGCGAAAGTGCTGGTGCCGAGAGGTCTGCTCCAGCAGGAATGCCCACGTATCTTTGTGGCAGATCAGTCGGACCGAGGAAATGGCCGCGGCCGTCAGTAGGCCACGAAGGTGCTTACCGCGCTCCTCCGCACGCCGGGACTCCCTCAGTTCGATGTCCGATGCCGTTTCGTCGTGTCCGGTTGGCGCCCCCTCAGGTGCTACGGCGTTCGGTGCCTCGGTGGAATTCGCATCGGCTGACGCCACGTCCGGTTCAGGCACCGCAAACGCCTCTGCAGGTGGGTCGTTCGTTCCCGACTGATCGTCGTGCCTGTCGCTTCCTTCGTCAGCAGGGTCCGCGTCTGTCACCTCGGCCACCTCTTCTTCCCCCCACCTGTGAGGCTCCTCGTTGTCGCTGCCGGCCCCCAAAGGCTGTGGCTCATGCTCTGGAAGCACAATCCGGATCCGGTCATCAGGAGTTACTGGGCGTGGCACACCCAACGTGTGCGCCCATGCTTGCGCAATCTCGCGACGGAGCGCTTCGACCGCAGTGCGGGTGTCGCCGAGATCGCTCAGCATCCGCTCCTGGCTCCCGGTTCTCTTCGCGCAGTCCGGCCGTGCCCTGCTGGACGTTCTCCAGGATCTTGCGGCGCAGTTGGTCCTGATCTTGATGGAAAGCACCGAGCCCGATGGTCGGATCGTTGAGCGCCTCCCGTATCTCTTCGAGCTCTTTGAAGATCCTCTCTGTGTCCTGTCTCCGCGACACGCAGCCTCCTCGCCGTTGACTGGTCAACGAGCGCATGTCTCCCCATCCGGAAATTGGATGAAGCGACACTTTGAAGCCGCTTTGCGCCTAATGGCCCAGGGCCGCGAACGTCGGGCCCCTTTCCGATTCAGGCCAGACCGAACTCCTCGGCGTGCGCCTGTCGCGCAGGACCCGCAGGTTTCGTAGGCCGGCGGGCACGGCCCTGGTCATGGCGGGCGGGCCATAGACGTACACGTCGTGTTCGGTGATGTCGGGGACCTGGTCGGACGCTGGCCGACGGGGAGGGGCGTGATCGAGATCAGCGTGCCGGAAGGATGGCAGACAGTACGCTGAACCCAGCGGGATCGGGCCCGCAGCACAGTGTCCGGGAGGTGCTTCATGACGGCCGAGATGGTGGCCCCGGCGTGGATGCATGAGCAGATCACGGCGGAGGAGTACGACTCCTGGTCCGAGGAGCAGTGCGCCGGCATCGAGATCGTGGACGGGATGGTCGTCGTGAGTCCGAGTGCGTCCAAGCGGCACAACCGGCTGGCTCGGATTCTGGCGAACGCTCTGGATGCCGCGGCGGGCGCGGAGTGGAACGCCGACACGGACTTCGACGTCCGGCTTCAGGACGTCCCGCTCACCAATCGCCGCCCGGACGTCGTCGTGTACCGCGCAGACACGATCGACATCACCCCCACCCGCCCTGAGCACGTGCTGCTGGTCGCGGAGGTGGTGTCGCCGGGCTCGGAGACCACCGACCGGATCGTGAAGGTCGATCAGTACGCCAAGGCGGGCATTGGCTTCTACTGGCGGATCGAGCAGGCCGCGACAGGCGTTCCTCTCGTGTACACCTACGTTCTCGACCCCGCGACGAAGACCTACCGGGACGGAGACGTGTTCACCGGCGTCCTCAAGGTAGCGGCCCCGTTCCCGGTGGAGATCGACCTGGGGCAGGTCTGACCTGGCGCTGCTCAGCAGCCGGCGGCGCGTGAGCGATGCGTGAGCGGACGGTCCGATACAGGGCGGCATGAGCCGGATCAAATGGCTCGCCGTGCCGTTCCGACCAGGGAAAACAGCACCAGACGGCAGCGCCTGGCACCGTCAGGCAAGGATCCAATCCCACTCCTAAAGCGGGTGTCGCAGGTTCGAATCCTGCCGGGGGCACAACGCATTGCCGCTCTGACCTGGGGTTTATCCCCCAGGGGGGGCTCCTACTCGGCCTCGGACTCCTCGTCCGGGGCCGTTTGCGCGAGTGGACGTGCGTCGTCGTGAGTCCCGGGCCGGAAACCACCTGTGCTGGGAGAAGGCCGCCACGTCATGGTCGGGCAGCCCCTGGCGTCCTCGGAGGCGCGGGTCAGCGCTGCCTTCCTGATTCCGCCGCGGACAACGCCTCCGGTGCCGTGCCCTCGGTGACGGTCAGGTCCTGGGTTCCTATGACGGACAGCAATTCCAGCTGCTCGGCTCCCCGGCTTCCGGGCGGCGCGGTGAACCACAGCAGGCGTTGGCGTCCGTCCTCGCTGAGCAGGTTGTAGCAGTCGAGTTCGATGATGCCGAGCGTGGGGTGGACGATCTTCTTGTGGTCCTTGCGGCGCACCGCGACGTCGTGGGTGTCCCAGAGGGCTGCGAACTCCTGGCTGCGGCGGCGTAGCACGGCGATCATCTTCGTGACCTCCGCGTCCCGGCCGCGCCGGGCGGCCGCTGCCTGGAGGTCGGCCACGAACACCCGGGAGTGGTGCGGGTGATCCTCGGACGGGTACCTCTCGCGCGCCTGCGGATCGGTGAACCAGCGGTACACGAAGCTTGCCGTCGGGCCGTGGTGTGCCGGGGACTTGCCGAGCAGGTTCCGGGCCAGGTCGTTTTCCACCAGGGTTTCGTGCAGGTCGGTGATGACGCGCGCGGGGGTGTTGGACAGCCGGTCCAACAGTCCGAGAAGCGCGGGCTGCACGTGTGCCGACGGTCCGTGTGCTGATGAGGGGACCGGCCGTTCGGCCAGGTGAAACAGGTGGTCGCGCTCGTCGCCGTTCAGGCGCAGGGCTCGGGCGAGGGCGGCCAGGGTCTGGGCCGAGGGCTGCACGCCGTTCTTTGCGCCGCCGCGTTCCAACTCGGTGTAGTAGTCGGCCGACAGCCCTGCCAACTGGGCGACCTCCTCGCGGCGCAGCCCGGGGACGCGCCGGCGCGGGCCTTGGGGAAGACCGACCTCGGCGGGGCGGATGCGGTCGCGGCGTGTCCTGAGGAAGGCGCCGAGTTCTGGAAGGTTCACCGCTTCATGGTCGCTCGCGCGCCGAGCCGTAGCCAGGGGGTGGCATCCCCTGGGTAAACGCAGCCCTGGCTAGGGGTGGGGGCCCGGCCGATCGTGGAGGACGCAGCAGGGCGTCGGCGAGACCGCGGCCTGATCGCATCCACCACAGGAGTCAGTAATGCCTATTCCCACTCCCCTCGACGGGACCGCTGCATCGGCCCAGCCCTCCGCCTCACCCCGTGTCGCGATCGTCACCGGCGGCTCGCGCGGCATCGGCCGCCAGGCCGTCGGCCGGTTGGCCGCCGACGGGTACGCCGTCGTGGTCGGCTATGCCGGCAACCAGGACGAGGCCGAGGCCGCCGTGAAAGAGGCCGCCACCAGTGGTGGCCGGGCGATCGCGGTGCGCGCCGACGTCGCCGACGAGCACGCCGTCGAGGCTCTGTTCGACGCGGCCGAGGCGGAGTTCGGCGGTGTCGACGTCGTCGTGCACGCGGCCGGGCGGGCACACATGGCGCCGATCGCCGAGTTGGACCTGGCCGTCCTGGACGACCTGCACCGCACCAACATTCGCGGCACGTTCGTCGTCGTCCAGCAGGCCGCCCGTCGGGTGCGCCGCGGCGGTGCGATCGTGACGTTCTCCACGTCCGTGGTGGGGCTGGCCTTCCCGAACTACGGTGCGTACTCCGCCAGCAAGGGTGCGGTCGAGGCGCTGACGCTGATCCTGGCCCGGGAGCTGCGGGGCCGGGACGTCACCGCCAACGCCGTCGCGCCCGGTCCCACGGCCACCGACCTGTTCCTGGACGGCAAGGACGAGCAGACCGTCGCCCGTCTGGCCGCCCAGCCCCCGCTGGAGCGACTTGGTACCCCGGCAGACATCGCCGAGGTCGTCGCGTTCCTGGCCTCCCCGGCCGGCCACTGGATCAACGGACAGGTCGTCCGCGCCAACGGCGGAATCATCTGAACCGCCCGCGGCCACCCCATCGATCAAGAAAGTAGGGCCCTGTCATGAGGAACGACGACACCGGAAAGACCATCCTGGTCACCGGGGCCTCCAGCGGCATCGGGGCGCTGTCCGTGCGTGCACTGGCCCTCGCCGGTCACACCGTGTACGCGGGCATCCGCCAGACGGCGACCCGCAACGCGGCCGCGGTGGCCGACCTGACGCGCTACGGCACCGACCACCAGGTCGACGTACAGGCCGTCGAGCTGGACGTCACCTCCCAGGACTCCGCCGACGCCGCGGTCGACCGGATCCTCGCCGAGCGCGGCCGACTGGACGTGGTCGTGCACAACGCCGGACACATGGTCCTGGGCGCCGCCGAGGCGTTCACCACCGAGCAACTCGCGGACCTGTACGACGTGAACGTCCTGGGCACGCAGCGCGTCAACCGCGCAGCCCTGCCGAAGTTGCGTGAGCAAGGCTCGGGGCTGCTGGTGTGGATCGGCAGCTCCAGTACCCGCGGCGGCTGCCCCCCGTTCCTGGCCCCGTACTTCGCAGCCAAGGCCGCGATGGACGCGCTGGCCGTCAGCTACGCCGCCGAGGTGCTCCCGTTCGGCATCGACACCGCGATCGTGGTGCCTGGTGCGTTCACCACCGGCACCAATCACTTCGCCAACGCCGGCGCCCCCGCGGACCGTGATCGTGCCGAAGCCTACGACCTGCGTCACCAACCCTTGATGGACGACCTGGGCAAGCGTCTGGCCGCGCTCATCCCTCCGGACGCCGATGTGACCGAGGTCGCTGAAGCCGTCGTGCGCTTGGTCGCGATGCCGCACGGCACCCGGCCGCTGCGCACCCACGTGGACCCCAGCCGAGACGGCAGCGAAGTCGTCTCCGCGGTCGCCGACCGCGTCCGCGCCGACTTCTTCCGCCGCATCGGACTGGACAGCCTGCTCACCGCGGGCAGCTCCCTGTAACGCCCCACTGAGAGAAGGAACAACCAGCCATGCCTTTCGCGAACTTCAAGGTCCCCGAGAAGACCCTCACCCCGAAGCAGAAGGAGGAGATCGTCACCCGCACCACCGAGCTGTACGTCGAGATCTACGGCGAGCGCGCCCGCAACAACACCATGGTTCTGGTCGAAGAGGTCGCCGACGGCGGCTGGGGCATCGCCGGCAATGTGCTGACCCTGGCCATGCTCGGTGAGGCGACACCGACCGACACCGGCGACGCCTGACCGCACCGGCCTTCATTCGGCCAAGACAACACCTTGAAACCGACGGCCGCCGATCGTGCCCGGCGCCCTCGCGGGTGACGATGAGCGTGGTGGCCGTCGGTCGAGCTGCGGGCCTCGACGCGGCCCGCGCCGCTCCCAGGGTCATTTCATCTGTCGACGGGTCTGTTTCACCTCGCCGTCGATGGCCCAGGCGTCGGCAACCGGTCCGAGGTGGCCGAGCTTGTCGGGGTTGATCACCGAGCGGATGGTCTGGATCTGCCCGCCGAGCACGTCGAGGGTCATGGTGTGGAGGACCTTGCCGTCCCGGTCGCGGAAGATGGCGCCGGGCTGGCCGTTGACCTCATGCGGCTCGAACGTCACGTCGATCCGGGCCAGCAGCGGGAAGACGGAAGCCAGCAGCCGAGCCACGTTCTCGGCGCCGACGAGGGCCCTGGCCAGCTGCGGAGCCTTGCCGCCGCCGTCCCCGACCATCTGCACGTCGGCGGCCAGGAGATCCCGCAGGCCGGCGAAATCGCCTTCGCGGAGGGCGTCGAAGAACCGCGTCGCCAGCTCCTGCCGCTCCTGGCGGTCCGCTTCGAACCGCGGCCGCCCGGCCTGCATGTGCCGCCGTGCCCGTACCAGCAGCTGCCGGCACGCCGCCTCCGAACGCCCCACCGCCGCGGCGACGTCGTCGAACCCGAAACCGAACACCTCCCGCAGCACGAACACCGACCGCTCCAGCGGGCTGAGCCGCTCCAGAAGCAGCAGCGCCGCCATCGACACCGAGTCGGCCAGCTCCGCCGAGCGCGCCGGATCCTGATACGGATCGCTCAGCAGTGGCTCGGGGAACCACGGGCCCACGTACTCCTCCCGCCGCACCCGCGCGGAGCGCAGCACGTCGATCGAGATCCGCGTCACCGTGGCGGACAGAAACGCCTTGACCGAGGTGGGAAGGGTCTGCGAGCCGTCGAAGCGCAGCCATGTCTCCTGTACCGCGTCTTCGGCCTCGCTCACGCTGCCCAGAATCCGGTAGGCGATCGAGAACAGCAGGGGCCGCAGCTCTTCGAACTCCTCGGCCTTGTTCACGCCGCATCCTCCTTGAGGTCTTCCCACCCGGCCGTGTCCCCCGTCGCGGGCACGGCCTGGTGATCATGTGGTCCCTCGGCGAAGCTGTGCAACACCCCCGTACCGGGAGGCATGCGACAGTTCCCGGGGCTGGTCATCGACGGCTGATCAGTGGAACTGCCCGACCTCGTAGTCGCCGGCCGGCTGCTGCGCGATGATGTTCAGCCGGTTCGCCGTGTTCATGAAGGAGACCAGGAGTACCAGGGCGGTGAGCTGCTCCTCGTCGTAGTGCTTCGCGGCACGTGCCCAGACCTCGTCGCTGACCCCGCCGGCCGCGTCGGCGACCCGGGTACCCTGCTCCGCCAGCTCCAGCGCGGCACGTTCGGCCTCGGTGAAGACCGTGGCTTCCCGCCACGCCGTCACCAGGTTCAGCCGCACCAGGGACTCGCCGGCCGCGGCGGCGTCCTTGGTGTGCATGTCGATGCAGAGGGCGCAGCCGTTGATCTGGCTCACGCGCAGGGCCACGAGTTCCTGCGTCGCGGCCGGCAGCGGCGATTCCTTGAGCGTTTTGCCCGCCGACATGAGGTGCTTGAGGGCCTTGGCGGCGGTCGGGCCGGCGAAGTAGTTCAGTCGCGCGTCCATTGCGTTCTCCTCCGTGCTCGTCGGTGGCTTCCCTCCTGGGACGAGACAGCCCGCCGCCCTGTGACACGGACGCGTGTGATCCACGTCTCCCCACACTCGGGTGTTCACGGATGTCACAGGCGGGGGCGCCGTCTCGTCCCAGGGGCAGCAGGCAGTCCTGGAACAAGGAGCTGATGATGAACCTCGCCCTCTGGATCGTCGCCGGACTGATGGCCACCGTCTGTCTGATCGGCAGTTCCAAGATGTTCGTGCCCAAGGAGAAGCTGGCCGCCTCGGGCGGCACCGCCACCCGGTGGGTCGAGGACTTCAGCCCCCGTGCCCTCAAGGCCATCGGCGCCGTCGAACTCCTGGCCGCGGCGGGCCTGATCCTGCCCGCCGCACTCGGCATCGCGCCGGTCCTGGTGCCGCTGGCCGCCACCGGGCTGGTGCTGCTGTTCGCCGGCGCGCTGACCATGCGCCTGCGCCGCGGCGAGAGAGCGACGATCACGGGCGACCTGATCTACCTCGCCCTCGCTCTCTTCCTGGTGTGGGGCCGCTTCGGCCCCGAGTCCTTCACCAGCTGACCACCCAGGCCGACGGCAGCCGGTTACCGAAGGCGCGCGGACTCACGCCGACGAACGAACTCCAGCACCCTCTGGTGCGTGCTCACGCCCGCGGCAACCCGAAATGCCGAAATCAAGATCGCTTACGGGACGGCCCTGCTCAGGCAGGCCGGCAGCCGTCGTGTGCTGACCGGACCTCACCCCGTCCCATTCCGTCCTCGCATCGCGTGAAGGAGCAATCGCATGATCCTGGTCACCGGAGCCAACGGCGTCGTAGGACGTCAGGTGATGAACCAGCTGGCGCAGGAGGGCACGGCCGTCACCGCGGTGACGCGTGGAACCGGCGGGGCCCGGCTCCCTGACGGCGTGGCAGCAGTCCGCGGAGACCTGTTCCATCCCGAGTGGATCGAGGCGGCGCTGGAAGGTGTGGAAGCACTGCAGATCAGCCCACGCGCCGCCGGTCCCGGCCTCGGCGAACTACTGAGGCTCGCCGTCAAGCAAGGCGTACGGCGCGCGGTGCTGCTGTCGGCCACCACCGTGCAGTACCCGGCGGGGGAGGCCCGTTTCGCCGCCCGGTTCAAGCACGCCGAGGAACTCGTCATGAGCTCGGGGCTGGACTGGACGGTCCTCCGCCTGGCCGACTTCGCCGCCAACGCGCTGGCCTGGGCTTCCCAGATCAGGGCCGGTGACGTGGTACGCGGTGCGTACGGCCGTGCCGCCACCTCTCCCATCCACGAAACCGACATCGCGGCGGTCGCCGTACGCGCTCTGCGGGGCAGCCTGCGTACGGAGGCGATCCACACACTGACCGGGCCGCAGTCACTGGACCAGATCGAGAAGGTACGGCTCATCGGTGCCGCCATAGGCCGGACGCTGTCCTTCCAGGAGCTCCCGCCCGAGCAGGTACGGCAGGGCATGCTCGCCCAGGGACTGCCCGAGGAGATCCCAGCCCGGCTGCTCGGCTCTCTGGCCGACTACGCCAACCGGCCGGGCCCCACTACCAGCACGGTGGAAAACCTGGTGGGCCGGCCCGCGCTCACCTTCGCCGACTGGGCACACGACAACGCACCCGCTTTCGGCGGCTGATCCGCATTTCGGCGGGGTTGAGCAGTTCACCGTGGTCGCCCGGTCGGCCTGGGGCTCGTAGCGGTCAGCGCGCTCGCCGTGCCGGGAGTCGGGGCTCAGGACGATCGACGATCAACGGCTGGTCGCCGGTCCGCTGGGCGGCCGGGCGGCCGGGGCACGGACAACCTCTGGCCGACACGGCGGGAGGGGCGCACTGCCCTCAGGCGGGCCGCAACCAGTTCGCTGAGCCCAGCACCTGCTCGCCAACCGGGCTCGAGAGGGCTGGCGAGAGGGATCTCGGCGCATACCGGCGTCGGACTCCGCACCGGAACCGGTGGCAGGGGGCCGTGCGGCATCCATGTCCGCCGAAGCCTCCTCGCCTTGCCCGCCAGTGCAGAACACATTCGGCACACATGAGGCCGGGAAGCCGTGCGAGCACACGGCCTGAAATCCCCTGAAATCCTGTGAACGGCCGATTCCGCGGGGGCGTTATGGCCGGACGCTCGGACGTCCCGTCCGCCGACGGCCGGCATTCCCGCCCACTAGGTTGGGGTCATGAGCGGCAGCACTCCCTTGGGAGACTTCCTCAGAGCACGGCGCGAAGCCCTCAAACCGCAGGACGTGGGCCTACCGGAGCACGGGCGCAGGCGGGTGCCGGGGCTGCGCCGCGAGGAGGTCGCCATGCTGGCGGGCGTGAGCTCCGACTACTACATGCGCCTGGAACAGGGCCGGGAGACCAGTCCGTCGCCCCAGGTGATCGATGCGATCGCCGCCGCTCTCCACCTCGACGACGAGGCACACGACCACCTGCGCAGACTGACCCGGGGGCCCCAGGAGCACCGCGGCATTCCCGCCGGTCACGACAGGCTCAGTCCCCAGCTTCTGCAACTGATCGACAGCTGGCCCGACACCCCCGCCTTCATCCTGGGACCGGCCCTGGACATCCTGGCGCACAACGCGCTTGCCGCGGCCCTGCACAGCGGATTCCAGCAATTCGACAACCTGGCCCGCATGGTCTTCCTGGACCCGGCCGGGCGCACCTTCTACCAGGACCGGGACAAGGCCGCGAACTCCTGCGTGGCCGAACTGCGCGCGGCATACGGATACGACCCCGATTCCCAGCGGATCACCGAAGTCGTCGAAACGCTCTGCGCGAAGAGTCCCGAATTCGCCGAACTGTGGGCACGGCACGAGGTGAAAGGCAAGACCCAGCAGGCGAAGAACCTCGCACACCCCGAGGTCGGCGCTCTGGAGATCCAGTTCTCGGCCTTCACCGTCAACGATGCCCCGCACCAGCAGCTGGTCGTCTACCAGGCCGAGCCGGCCAGCGCCACCGCGGCTGCCTTCGCCGAACTCCGGTCCCGCGTCAACCGTGGGGAATCGGCACAGGTGCCAGTGCCTGGAACGAACAGCCCCCACAGGAATTCCGCGTGACCTGTCAGCCGCGCGACCGGATGCCTCCGTCCCCGCCACGCTCGTCGCCCACGCGGTAGAGCACCAGGTGCTCGTGGAAGAGAACGCCGTCGCGGATGTCGCCGGTGGCGGTGAAGCCGGTGTCGTCGACGTAGTCGATGTGGTTGCCGGTGACGGTGTAGCTGCCGGTATAGGCGCTCTGGCGGTTTCCGCGGGCCTCGTCGTAGCGGCCGTTCGGCAGCAGTTCCTGGCGGATGAATCCGTCCGCGGTCACCCACATCCCGACGTACGGGTGAGGGGCGCGGGGCGTGTCGTTGCCGGTCATGGCTCCATGGTTGGCCCGGCGGCCGATCGCAACCAGGCCGTCGTCTCCCCAGGTGCGGGCTTCCTGGGGGCGCCGCACCCACCGTCGTGAGCGGAACGGCGCAGCGAAATCAGGATGGCGACACAGGCGAGCCCCCCCCCCCGGATGCGGCGAACCCGCAATGGCAGCCCGTCCGCGCCGGCCAGGGGCCCCCGCTCGTCTCGAACGACGGTGGCCGTCCCGTCCTGTTCACCAACGCCCGGATCATGACGATGGACCCGCTGATCGGGACCATGACCGGCGCCGACATCCTGTTCGTCGGTTCCCTGGCCGTGGGCGTCGGTCCCGGCATCGTCACCGCGGCGGAGGACGACAACCCCATCGTCGGCGACTGCACCGGCATGACCGTCGTCCCCGCCGTCGTGGACACCGTCGCGCCGGCCGGCGGACGCGGCCGCCGCTCGGATTGCGTCGCGACGCTGACCCCGGGCAGCACCACCGACCTTCTGGTCGTGCCCGACGAACTCGCCGCCGATGTGCCGAGCGCGGTGGCCACCCTGATGTCCCGGCCGGAGCAGGTCCGCGCACTGGTCGCGGCCGGCCGGCCCGTCCTGTGGGCGGGCACCGACGTCCCCGGCCGGACCACCGCCCCCGAGGCGGGCATCCCGGCCGCACCGGACCTGACCGGCAGCCCGCGGGGCGGCGTCTGGATCGACCGGAAGGACTTCCTGCACCAGCGGCTCTCCGCCGACGGCCGCTACGACGAGACCCGGGGCGGTCGACCGCACGCCTACCAGGGCCGGTTCTGGATCGACGGCGACCGCATCGACTACCTGGACGACCTGGGCTTCTGGGCCTACGGAGAGTTCAAGGGCGACGAACTGCACCACGCGGGCTACGTCATGAAGCTGAGCTGACCCGCCAGTCGGCAGATGCCATGCCGCAAGCACGGTGACCCGGCCCCCTCCCCCGTGCGGCCCACGGACGACCGGCTCCAGGACCGCGCCCGTGACCCTCCTGATCCTGGGTGCGCGACACCTGGGGAAACGGCGGCCTGGTTGCCGTAGCCGGGGCGACCCAGGCTGGAAGCCGAGCGGTACTGGCGCCACTTCCCCGGCAGCCCTCCACCCCCGCTCCCACATACGGAAAGAAGACCAGACCCCTCATGAACGTCAACGACACCACCAGCGCCGCCGTCCTCGAACAGCTCCGGCGTCGCCCCGCGGAAGAACGGCGCATCCTGTTCACCGGCGCGACCATCGTCACCATGGACCCCGACCTCGGCGTCATCGACCACGGCGACCTCCTCGTCGAGGGCGACACCATCACCGCCGTCGGCCCCCACCTCAGCGCCGGCGACGCCGTGGTCGTCGACGCCACCGGGGCCATCCTCAGCCCCGGCTTCGTGGACACCCACCGGCACGCCTGGGAGGCCCAGCTGCGCCGGATCATGCCGGACGTCGACGACCTCGGCGGCTACGTCATGTCCACACTGGCCGGCTACGCCACGGTCTACCGGCCCGAGGACATGTACATCGGCACGCGACTGGCCGCCCTCACCGCGATCGACAGCGGCATCACGACCATGCTCGACTTCTCCCACAACTCCCGCACCCGAGAGCACTCCGACGCCGCCATCGAGGCCCTTCGCGACACCGGTATCCGCGGCGTGCACGCCTCCATGGGCCCGCACTTCGGCGACTGGGACCGCCAGTGGCCCGGCGACCTGACCCGCGTCAAGGACCGGTACTTCAGCAGCGACGACCAGCTGCTGACCCTGCGCCTGGCGACGCTCGCCACCGACGAGATCGCCGGCCCGGCGCTCGCCTACGGCCCGGAACTTGCACGAGTGGCAGAGGACTTGGGCATCGGAGTGAGTGTCGACGCCGTCTTCGGCACGTCCTCCTCCGAGGCGATCCTGCGCTGGGCCAAGGACGGCATCCTCAGCCCCGGCGTCACCCTCATCCACGCCACCGGACTGACCCCCGAGGCATGGAAGGCGATGGGGGACACCGGCACCACCGTGGCGCTGGCCCCCACCTCCGACGCCCAGATCGGCCTGGAGACCGCGATCCCCGCCGTCGACGAGGCCCTGTCCGTCGGCATCCGCCCCGGACTGAGCATCGACGTCGAAGTCGCCCTGGCCAGCGACATGTTCACGCAGATGCGGGCCCTGCACGCCATCCAGCGGATGCGAGCCGTCAACGCCGCCTACGGCACTGACCAGCAGCCCCGCCGCATCACCACCCACGACGTCCTGGACTTCGCCACCCTCCAGGGCGCCCGCACCAACGGCCTGGCCGCCGCCACCGGCTCACTCACCCCGGGCAAGAAGGCCGACCTGCTGGTCATCCAGGCCGAGGACCTCAACAACATGCCGCTCAACGACCCGATCGGCACCGTCGTACTGGGCTCCGACGCCCGCAACATCAGCGCCGTCCTCGTCAACGGCGAGCCCCGCAAATGGAACGGCCACGTCCTCGACGTCGACCTGTCCGCCCTGCGCCGCGAGGTCCACGCCTCGCGCGAGTACGTGCTGAACACCCCGGCTGCCTGAGCATCCCCAGGCGACCGCGTCCGGCTTCGCCTACGCCGCCGGATTCCTCCTCTCCGGTCCCCTCTCCGACCGCTACGGACCACGCGCCGTGATCACCGCAGGACTCGTGGCCGCCACTGCATCCACCGCCGCGAGCTTCGCACCCTCCGCGCTCCTACGTCGTCCACCACAGGCCGTCGCGGCCGGGCTCGGCCGGCGCGCGGTCTTCTGGCTCGGTGCCGCCCTGATGGCCCTGAGCGTCCCGCAGAGGCCGTGGTGCTACTTGAGCTCGGCGGCGGTGAAGTAGCCGTCCGAGACAAGGATGTCGTAGTTGGTCTTGTCGACGCTCGTGGGCTGCAGCAGAACGGCGGGCACGGCCTTTACGCCGTTCTTGTAACTCCTGGAGTCGTCCACATACGGCACTCTGTCCTTGAGTATGTCGTCGACCATGGTGGTGGCGGCCTCGGCCAGTCGGCGGACGTCCTTGTAGACGGTCTGCGACTGCTGACCCGCGATGATCGACTTCACCGACTCCAGTTCGGCGTCCTGACCAGTGATGACTGGGAGGGGCTCGATGTCGGAGCCGTAGCCTGCCGACTTCAGCGCGGACAGGACGCCCCGTGAGATGCCGTCGTACGGCGACAGGACCGCGTCGAGCCGCTCACCGCGGTACCACTTGCCGAGGATGTCGCTCATGCGTCTTTGCGCGGTGGGCCCGTCCCAGCGCGGGGTGGTGATCTGTTTGAGCTCGGTCTCGCCGGACCGGACGACCAACTGCCTGTTGTCCAGAAACCGCTGCAGGTGCGTCATCGAACCGTCGAAGAAGTATTTGGTGTTGTTGTCGTCGGGGGAGCCTGCGAACAGCTCGATGTTGAACGGGCCTTTGCCGTCCTCCAGGCCGAGCTTGTCGACGATGTAGTGGGCCTGGATCATGCCCACCATCTCGTTGTCGAAGGAAACGTAGTAGTCGACGTTCTTGGTGCCGAGGATGAGCCGGTCGTAGGAGATCACCGGAATGTCCGCTGCGGCGGCCTGTTGAAGCACACCGTTCAGCGACCTGTTGTCGATGGCCGCGATGATCAGTGCGTCGACGCCCTGCTGGATCAGTTTCTCGATCTGTGAGACCTGGGCCTTCGGGTCGTCGTCGCCGTAGACCAGCTTGGTCTTGTACCGCCGGGCCTTGAGGTCCTCGACGACGCTCTTGCCGTCGGTGAGCCAGCGCTCGGAAGACCGGGTCGGCATGGCGACGCCGACGGTGGCGCCCTCGGTGCTGTCCAGTGAGCCGCCCTCGCTGTCCTTGCCGCAGGCGGACAGGGTGAGGCCGAGGGAGGCGGCTCCGGCGAGGACGGTTCTTCGATTGAACATCGTGATTCGTTCCTGGTCCTTCTCGTCGTTGAGGGGATGACGGCGTATCAGACGCCCCGCACAGGGGTGGCGCACGGGTGGCACACGGTTGGAATCGGTGCCGCGTTCCGACCACATGCGTGCTGATTCCGGCGACGCACAGGCCACTCGCATTCCAACGTTCGAAATATGGTCACCCGTTCGAAATATTGGCGCGAGGCTAAAGGGGAGCGGGTGGGGTGTCAACGGTACGAACATCAACGGTTACAGAAGGTGCTGCCAAGGGGCCCGCGCGGACGAGATGGAGGTCCCGCCCTCCACCCCTCCGCGAGTGCCCCGCCGTGGGACGAACTCGTCGACGGCGCGCGGGAGTTTCGTCGGCACCCCGCGTCAACGGCGAAGAGCCTGGGCCATCTCGTGCTCATGGCGCGGCCACACGGGTGGTTCTGCGCGGAGCACCTACGCCCGCCACCCGATTCACAACGCCTTTGCCCCGCAGGGAACTTGGGCCGACCGCAGGCCCGACGCCCCTGCTCGTTGGTCATACGATCCGGCGTGCCGACGAGCAGATATCGGGTATTTGCGCATTAACCTCTCGTCACCTTATGACGTGGCGGATCGCGTACGCATACGCGTCCGCTTCAACGCTCGGAGAAGACATGCGCAAGCCTCGCAAGACCGCTGTCGTGGCCGTCCTCCTCAGCGCCATCGGCTTCCTCGGCACCGGCACCGCCTACGCCGACGGGCACGGACACGGACACGGGCAGAAGCACGAACAGAAGCACGGGAAGAAGCACGGGAAGAAGCACGGACACAAGCACCACGGCAAGGAGACCAAGGCGCAAGCGAGCCAGACGCTCCTCATCAGCCAGAGCACCACGTGCAGCACGACCGAGGAGAACATCGACGTACAGGGCCAGTACGGGTACCAGAACGGCCTGCAGGGCAACCAGTACAACGGCACGGGCTCGCCCGGCACGCAGACCACCACCCTCGGCTCGAGCCAGGGCTGCAACAACACCGTCGTCCTCGGTAAGTAGCTCACCAGGGGCCCGGCGCGGGGCTCGGCCCTCAGGCCTGCACCCGCCGGGCCGGAGCCGGGCCCCCGCCCCGTCAGGCCAGGCCGAACCTCTCGGCGTGCACCTGTCGTGCGGGGACCCGCAGATCTCGCAGGCCGGACAGCGCGGCCGCGGTCATGGCGGGCGGGCCGCAGACGTATACGTCGCGTTCGGCGACGTCGGGGACCAGTCGGTGCAGGCTGTCCGGGCCGAACGGCGGGGCGCCGCCCTCGGCGGTCCTGCCGGTGAGCAGGTGCAGCCGCCCGCCCCGCAGGGCGACCAGGTGGCGCACCTCGTTCAGCAGCACGGCGTCGGCCTCGCTGCGAACGCGGTACAGCACGACCACGTCACCGGATCCCTGCTCCTCCAGCATCGCCCGCACGGGCGTGATCCCCACCCCGCCGGCGATCAGCAGGACGCCGGGCCGGGTCCGGTGCAGCGAGGTGAACGCCCCGTACGGCCCCTCGACGAAGGCCCGGCTGCCGACGGGGACGTCACGCAGGCCGGCGCTGGCGCTGCCGGCCGCCTTCGCCGTGAGGCGCAGGCCCTGACCGCCCGGCGCCGCCGACAGGGAGAAGGGGTTGGCCAGCCACCAGTGGTTGTGCCCGGGGAACCGCCAGATGCAGAACTGGCCCGCGCGGGCGGGGAGTTTGTCGAGGTGTCGGCCGGTGACGTACACGGAGACCACGTTGTCCGACTCCGGCACCACGGCCGCGACACGGAACCGGTGGTAGGCGTTGCGCCACAGCGGCATGACGAGCCGCCCGGTCAGCAGGGCGCCGAAGGCGAACAGCCACAGGAGCCACCAGTAGGCCGTGGCGAACGCGGAGGACGCGAAGGTCGTGGTCTCCTGCAACTGGTGGACGAACGCCAGGCCCAGGGCCACGTAGAGCAGCAGGTGCAGTCCGTGCCAGACCTCGTACTGAAGACGTCGGCGCAGGCCACGGGTGGAGATCACGGCTATCACGACGATGAGGGTCGCGGCGAGCATGCCCAGCAGGGAGGCCGGCACCCCGCTCAGGGCGACGAACGTCTTCCCCATGGACGCGTCGTCGAGCGTCGCGTAACCGAGCACCACCAGCGTGGCGTGGGTGAGGACGGTCCACAGCAGGGAGAAGCCGACCCAGCGGTGCCACACGGTGAGCCGGTCCATCCCGATACGGCGGTCCAGCCACGGCAGCCGGGCCACCAGCAGCAGTTGGAACAGCATCAGCAGGGCCGCGTGCAGTCCGAAGAACTTCGCGACCGTGAGCACGCCGTTCTTGCCCGAACCGGCGCTGAGGAACAGCGCCTCGACGATCACCACGTTGACGATGACGAACGTCCACATCGCCCAGCGCGCCGCATCCACCGGAAGCACGGTGCCGCCGCGCACCGTGTTGCTCGTAGCCGCCATGGTTGCCTCTCATCCCCCCCGTGGCCGCAGTACTCACGGCTGTATGCACAAACCCCATGAAGACCGAGGGAATCGGTCGAATGCGCACCTCGATCGGGTAAGAATACGGCGGGTTGGCCCGATCCGTTCATGCCGGAACCGTCGAATCTGACCGCGCTGGAGGCGGTCCTGCACGACGGTCGTCGACGGCGCCGCCGTGTGGGCGTGCCCGAAGAGCGGGGCGGTGTTCGCGCGGGTCGGCGGGCCGGAGGGTGACGCCCGGCCGCGGCGATGCGGGGCTCGGGCGCGATGACGTACGTCGGACCGCGTCCCCGGCGCCCCACCCGTGTCGCCGACGGGCGCACACTGGAAACACAAGGGCATGTCTCGTGAGCCGGACGTGGAGGTGGGCCATGAGCACCCTCGAAGAACACGTGGATGTCGGAGTCCCGATCGACAGGGCCTGGGACGGCCTGCACCGGGTGGAGAACTATCCCCGCTTCCTGGCGGGCGTGCGCGAGGCCCGTACGGAGGCGGGCGGACGGGCGCGGCTGGATGTCGAGGCAGGCGGGCCGGCTCGGGAGTTCGAGGCCGAGATGTCGGACCGGGCGGGCGAACGCGTGCTGGAGTGGCGCACGACGGGTGCTCCCCGGCTGGCGGGTTCCTTCTCGCTGCTGGCCATCGACCAGGACCACACCCGGGTCCAGGCACGCGTCGAGTACGACCCGGCCACGGTCCGGGAGACCTTCGGCGGGCCCAAGGGATTCGCCCAGGCGAACGCGATCGAGCGGCTCGTCCGGGGTGATCTGGAGCAGTTCAAGGAGTACGTCGAACAAGAGCGGTGAGTGAACGCCGCCCCCGCCGGGCCGGCCGGTGAGCGCGCCCCACGGCTCAGGGCTTGCGGCCGACCCCGCAGTACGCGTCGACCGCCGCCGTCGCGGGGTCCGCCGGGCCGAGGGCGTCGGGGCGCCACTCGGGTACCTGGACGATGCCCGGATCCACCAGGTCGAGGCCGTCGAAGAACGCGGCGATCTCGCCGATGCTGCGGACGTGGTACGGCACGGCGCCGCTCGCGTTGTAGGCCTCCGACGCGGCGATCATGCCCTCGCTGGTGGCGGTGCTGTCGCTGATCACGAGGTGGCTGCCGGAGGGGAGGCCGGCCAGGAGGCGGCGTACCAGGTCGCGGGCCTGGTCGTGGTCGGCGACATGGCCGAGGGTGTTGAGGATCATCAGGGCGACCGGGCGGGAGAGGTCGAGTGTGCCCGCGGCGGCCGCAAGGACGGCCTCGGGTTCGTACAGGTCGGCGTCCAGGTACGTCGTCATGCCCTCGGGGGTGCTGGTGAGCAGGGCGCTCGCGTGGGCCAGCACGACGGGGTCGTTGTCGACGTACACGATCCGCGCGTCCGGCGCGACGCGCTGGGCCACCTGGTGCGTGTTGTCGGCGGTGGGCAGACCGGTGCCGATGTCCAGGAACTGCCGTACGCCCGCCTCACCGGCCAGATGGCGTACGGCGCGCCCCAAGAACTGGCGGCTGGTGACGGCCACGTCGACGAGGCCGGGGAAGATCTCCTTGATCTCGTCGCCGATCCGCCGGTCGACCTCGTAGTGGTCCTTGCCGCCGACGAAGTAGTTCCAGAAGCGGGCCGAGTGCGGCGTGGAGGTGTCGATCCGGGCCCGCGTCCGAGCGGCGGCGCTGATGGGGGTGTCGGGGTCGGGCACGGTGGGGCCTCCTGGGGTTGCGCGATGGTGATCAAATCAGCAACCAACCTAGGCCAACTCCCGCTGAATATGCGGGAGTTGACGGAGTTGACGCGTAAGCGCCTCACGCACCGTGAAGTTTTGGCCATGAACAGGCCTTGTGCGATCCCCGCGTTGGAGCGCCCCTGGGCCACCCACTCAAGGACCGCCAGGGACATCCACCACAGGGTCGTCGCCCGCCGCAGCCCCAGCAGTCCCGCCGCGATCGACGACCCCCTGATCGACGCCCCCCTGATCCCGTCCGGCGTGCGGTCCATATGACGTGCTCCTCTCCCCCGCGGGTGGGCCCAAGTGCCCGTGCCCTCATTCTCGCGACGACGGGGCCGCCAAGTCGGTGGTGACAACTCCCCTCTTGGCCGACCGGGAAGAGCGCTCCAAGCCCGCCAGCATCAGCGTCACCGCGACCGACGCCGCCGCCATCGCCGTCATCCCGGTCGCCGGGGAGGTCAGTTGGGCCACCGTGCCGGCGAGGGCCGCGCTCACGCCCTGCATCGTGAGCATCCCGGCGGAGCGCAACCCGAAGGCGTGGCCGGCCATGTCGTCGGGGGTGAGGGACATCAGACGCTCCATCTGGACCAGGCTCGCGGCGAAACCGGCGTTGGAAAGGCACACGGCCACGCCCGCCACGACCACCCCCGGCCGCAGCGCGAAGAGCAGATACGGCGTCGCCAGCAGCAGAAGCAGCGGGGTGGCCAGCCGGGGGCGCAGGGCGGGCGGTACGAAACGGCCCACGAGCACGTCGCCGACGAACATGCCCAGCGCCCCGCACGCGAACAACGCGCCGGCGGCCTCCGGGGCGTAGGAGACGTACAGGGAATCGCAGCCGACGACGAGTCCGTTGGGGATCCACAGGCCCAGGTAGGTGAGGCGGCGCGGGCGCGAGGACCACAGGAAGGCGTTCGTGCTCCAGGTCGCCGCGACCGAGAGGCGGCCCGAGGCGCGGGGCGGGCGGGCGGTCAGGCCCAGCCGGTAACCCAGCGCGGACAGGGCGTACAGCGCTGCCGCGAGGAGCAGACAGGTGCGCGGGGACAGGAGTGCCAGGAGGGCACCGCCGGTCGCGAAACCGATGACCTGCATCAGCCCCGAGGCCATGTTGAACACCGAACGCCCCAGCACGAAACCGTCCTTGGGGAGGATCTCGTTCAGCAGCCCCCCGGTCACTCCCCCGCCCAGCGACGCGATCAGGCCCTGCACGAGCAGGACGCCGAAGACCGCCCAGATCGGCAGCCCGGGCAGGGCCAGCACCGCCGTGACCGCCGCGAAGGCGAGACCCATCCCGGCCAGCGCCGAACGAGGGGCCAGCCGGTCGGCGCCCGAGAGCAGGAAGGTCGCGCCGAGCACCTGCGCCAGCTGCGGCCCGAACATGCTCATCGCCGACAGCAGCGGCGAGTCGGTGGCCCGGTAGACGTGGGTGGCGAGCGCGAGACCACCGATCGTCAGGGCCGCGTTGTAGGCGGCGTAGGAGAGGAAGAACGGGGTGAACTCCGGGGTGCGGAACAGGTCGCGGTAGCTGCGCATGCACGCGAGTCTCGGAGCGGCCGGGAGGAGATCGTTATTGTTTCGCCCGTCGGCGAAACCGCGGGGGTGGTCATGGGCTGGTGGCAGCTCAACGCCGACACCCTCGTCCGCAGCCGGTTCATCGTCTGCCCGTTCACCGAGACCTTCGCGAGCCTGCGGCTGCTGCACGCGGGCACCGGAGCCCACCCGGGCGAGGAGGCCTGGCTCCGCGCCCACCTGCCCGGCTACCGCGCCCTCCTCGCGGCCGACCCGGCGACCGCGCTGCTCGTGCGCTGCGGGATGGGCACGTCCTGGATCGCCGACTTCCTCGCGCCCCTGCCCCGCGACGGGACGCCCCTCGAACGGACGCTGGCCCAGATCCGGGCGACCGACCCCGCCGCGGCCCGGGCCGACCTCCGCGTCTCCCTGCGCGGCCCGCTCCCGGCCGCCCTGGAGCGTGACGACCTCCCGGAGCGGGCGGCCGCGCTCCTCGCCCACGTCTGGACGGCGACCGTACGGCCGTACTGGGACCGTCGGCGGCGGATCCTGGAGGCGGACGTGGTCGCCCGGACCGCGCAGGTGAGCCGGGGCGGCTGGGCGGCCGTACTGGACTCGCTGACGCCGGGGCAGACGCGCTGGCTCGGCGACAACCGGCTCCAGGTGAACCAGCACGAGCGGCCGCCCCGCGAGATCTCCGGCGCCGAACTCGTCTTCGTCCCGGTCACCGCGGGGCGCGGCTGGGCGACCTGGGAGGAGCCGAGACGGTACGCCATCGTCTACGGCTGCTCCGGCGTCCTCGCCGACCCCGCCGCCCGCAGCGTGCCCGCGAGCCTGGGCGCGCTGCTCGGCACCGCGCGGGCCGGGGTGCTCGTCCTCCTCGACTCCCCCATGAGCACCAGCCACCTGGTCGCCGTGACCGGCCAGGCCCTCGGCTCGGTCGGCCGGCATCTGCGCGTCCTGCTGGACGCGGGGCTGGTGGAGCGGCGGCGGGCGGGGCGGTCGGTGCTGTACGAGCGGACGGCGGCGGGGGCGGTACTCGTCGAGGCCTCACGTCGGCCCGACACTTACCGGAGTTAGCATCCGCTTATGACGACCACTGACAGCAGCTCCCCTCTCTCCGTCGAGATCGGCTCCCTCCAGGGCGGCGCCGCCGACCTCTCCCAGTACGCGGGCAAGGCCGTGCTCATCGTGAACGTGGCCTCCAAGTGCGGCCTGACCCCGCAGTACACCGGCCTGGAGAAGCTCCAGGAGCAGTACGCGGAGCGCGGCTTCACCGTGCTCGGCGTGCCCTGCAACCAGTTCCTCGGCCAGGAGCCCGGCAGCGCCGAGGAGATCGCCGAGTTCTGCTCGGCGACGTACGGCGTGACCTTCCCGCTGACCGAGAAGGTCGAGGTGAACGGAGAGGGCCGGCACGCGCTGTACGAGCGCCTGGTCGGGTTCGCCGACGCCGAGGGGCACAGCGGTGACATCCGCTGGAACTTCGAGAAGTTCCTCGTCGGCCGGGACGGCCGGGTCGTCGCCCGCTTCTCGCCGCAGACCGAGCCGGAGGCCGCGGAGCTCGTCTCGGCGCTGGAGGGCGCGCTCGCCTGACCGGCGTTGACCTTGCCCCTGGGGCAGGGTCGAACCTCCTTCGCACCGGGCGGAAGAGCCGCCCGGTGACGGAGGATGACGCCGTGGACGACGAACTGCTCACCATCGGCTCGTTCGCCGCACGGGCCAGGCTCTCGGCCAAGGCGCTGCGGCTGTACGACCGCCTGGGGCTGCTGGCCCCGGCGCACGTCGACGAGCTCAGCGGCTACCGCTACTACCGCGCCGACCAGATCGAACGCGCCCGCCTCGTGGCACTCCTGCGCCAGCTGGACATGCCGCTCGCCCGGGTCGCCGAGGTCGTCGAGGCACCGGACGGGGCCGCGGCCGCCGACCGGCTCGCCGCGTACTGGGCGGACGTCGAGGCGCGGGTGGCGGGGCAGCGGACGCTCGCCGAGTACCTCCGTGGACGACTGTCGGGGAGGAGCTCCGAGATGAACGGGAAGTTCGTGGTCGAGACGGTGGACGTGCCCGAGCAGGTACTGATCACCGAGACCCGGCATGTGCTGGCGGGCGAGCTGCCCGCGTGGATCGGCGCGTCGCTGGGACGCCTGGAGGAGGCGGCGAAGGAGTGCGGCGGCATCGTGGCGGCGCCGTTCGTCGTGTACCACGCCGAGGTGTCGATGGAGAGCGACGGACCGGCCGAGTCGTGCGTGCCGGTGGCCGACGAGGCGGCGGCCCGGGCCTGGGTCGAGAAGCAGAACCGTGCGCGGAACACCAAGGTCCGCGTGGAGGCGGCCCAGCGCCTCGCCTACACCCGCATCACCAAGGCTCAGGTGGCCCATCCGCAGATCCTGGCCGCCTTCGAGGCGGTCGAGGAGTGGATCCCCGAGCAGGGGCTGTGGCAGGCCGGCCCGTGCAGGGAGGTCTACTTCGCGGACTGGGACGCGGCCGGGGCCGAGGACCCGGTGTGTGACGTGGCGTTCCCGGTGAGGTGACCGGGACGGGCTGCGCCGGGGACCGGAGTCCGTGTCACCCCTGGCGCAGCTCCTCCGGGCACGGCGTCCCCCGCGGCACCCCGTACGGCGCCGCCAGTCGGTAGGTGCCCGCCTTCGGGGCCACGAGCATCGTCCACTGGTCGCCGAAGGAGTCCTCCTCCGTCTCCATCAGACAGCCGTTGACGTTGTCGTACGACTTCGGCTCGTCGTCGGGACGGTTCCTGGACGCCTCCGTCTCCTGCGGCGGGTCGAGCTTCTTGCCCTCGGCGTCGACGATGCTCAGCCACGGCGAGTAGGGGATGCGGATGAGGACGCGGCCCGGCTTGCTCACCCGCATCGTCATCTCGCCCTGCTCGGCCCGCTCCACGACCGCGTTCGGCTCGGCGAGCGGCGCCGGAACGGTCACCTTGAACAGCTGCCAGTTGGCGTCGCCCCACACCTGCTTCAGATACGGCATGCCGCGCTGCAGCAGCTCCCGCTCGCGCTCGGCGCCCGTGGGGTCCGGCTCGTCCTTGGGCAGGACCACGAAGTGCACGGCCCAGCGCTTGAGCCACTCGTGATAGTTCGCGGAGTTCAGGGTGTCGTCGTAGAAGAGCGGGTTGCGCTCCATGTCGGCCTGGCGGTTCCAGCCGCGGGCCAGATTGAAGTACGGCGCGAGCGCGGAGGCCTCCCGGTGGGAGCGGGCGGGCACGACCTCCACCCGGCCCTTCTCCGCGCCGACCTCCTGGAGCTCGTTGACCAGCGGCGCCAGCTCGCGCGCCCAGGAGGCCTCCGGGGCGGCGTGGACGATGTCGTCGACCGTCTTGTAGCCGATCCACCCGAAGAAGGTGACCAGCGCCAGCACACCCGTGTACCACTTGCGCGAACGCGGCACCGTGAACGGCAGCGCCGCCACCAGCATCGTCCCGCCGAACAGCATCGCGAGGCGGGTGATGTTCGAGCCGATCTGCGAGCTGACCAGCCAGACGAGGATGACCGCGAGGCCGTAGACCGCCGACACCAGCCGGACCGTCTTCCAGTCCTCGGGGACGATCAGGAACGTCACGACCGAGAGCAGCAGCGGCAGCAGCACCGAGCCGATCACCATCGGCTGGGTGCCGGAGAACGGGAACAGCCACGCGGACACGGCCACGACGGCGGTCGGCGCCAGGCCCAGCGCCCACGCGCCCGGCCGTCGCTTCTGCAGGAACAGCGCGACCGCCACGAAGCCCACGAACAGCCCCGCCACCGGCGACGACATGGTGGCGAGCGCGGCCAGCGGCGCCGCGCACAGCGCCTTCGCCCAGCGCTTGTAGCGCCAGCGGTACGGCCAGCAGAACACGACGGCGACCGCGCCGAGCGCGAACAGCGTGCCCAGCGCGAAGGTCACCCGCCCGGAGATCGCGTTGGCGATCAGCCCGAACACCCCGGCGAGCGCCGCCCACAGCGGGTTGCGCACCGAACGGCTGCGCAGGAGCACCAGCGTCAGCAGGCCCGCGGAGATCGTCCCCGCGATCATCATCGTCGTACGGACGCCGAGGACCGACATCAGATACGGCGAGACGACGCTGTACGACACCGGATGCATCCCGCCGTACCAAGCGAGGTTGTACGCCGAGTCGGGATGCCGGCCGACGAACTCGGCCCAGGCGTCCTGGGCCGCGAGATCGCCGCCGCTGCTTGCGAACGTGAAGAACCAGATGACGTGCAGGAGTCCGGACAGGGCCGTGATCGACAGGACCGGATGCCGCAGCAGACGCTCACGCAGCGCGAGGACGGCGGCGGTCAGACGGGACGGCGGTCCGTTCTCCGGAGGGCTCCCACCGTCTCCCTGGCGTGGCGCGGGCACGCGTATTCGCGGACCGGCTCCCCGTCCCGGATCGGCGTCGTCTGCGCGTGTCGGCTCCGCAGTGGCCACCTTTGAGGCACTCCCCGTACTGTCCCGTCTTCTGTTCTGGCCGCGTCCCGTTTCCCGCGTGTTGTCGGCCCTGTCCCCGGGGATTTCGCGGCCGTACCTCTGTCAGCGACGACCTGCCCGTTTCGTGACGCTAGCACGCAGCCCGGCGACAGGGCGCGTCGGCGGGCTGCGTGCGGGGTGCGGTTCGGCTGCCGGTGGGTCAGCCGAGGCGGGTCAGCTTGTCCGTGAAGCCCGGTTCGGCGAGGTCCTTCTGCAGGGCCACCGGAACCTTGACCGCGCCGCTCGTTCCGTCACCGACGGTGAGCGTGCCCACCTTGGTGCCGGCCTTCGCGGTGTGCGGGACGTCGTCGGCGTCGAAGGAGAGCTTGACCTTGAAGCCCGCCCAGCCGACGGCGGTGACGTCCTTGGTGAGGACGACCGGGGTGCGGCCGCCGAGGCCGTCGTCGACGTATCCGACGACGTCGCCCTTCTTGAGGATCTTCGCCGAGGTCAGCTCGTCCTGGGCGGCCAGCATGGCGACCTTGCTGACGTCGTTGACGGTCTGGATGATCGGCGCCTTGTGCTGGCCGAGGATGGCGCCGACGAGCGTCACGGTCTCGCCGCCGACCTCCTTGCGGGCGGCGAAGAGGAGATTGCCGCCGGCCGCGCTGGTCGTGCCCGTCTTGATGCCGATGGCGCCGTTGTAGGGCACCAAATAGTTGTAGTTGTACCACTTCCGCCCGGACGGATCGATCCACTGCCCCATGGACGTGATCTCCATCAGCGCCGGGATCTTGACCAGCTCGTTGCCCAGCTTCACCTGGTCCTCGGCGGTGGAGACGGTGGTCTCCTTCAGTCCCGAGGCGTCGGTGTACGTGGTGTTGGTCATGCCGAGTTCCTTGGCGGTGGCGTTCATCTTCTCGATGAACGCCTTCTCGGTACCGGCGTCCCAACGGGCCAGCAGGCGGGCGATGTTGTTCGCGGACGGGATCATGATGGCCGCGATCGCGTCGTGCAGGGTGATGGTGTCGCCCTCCTTGACGGTGTTGAGGGTGGACTCGCCGTCCTGGTCGTAGCCGCCCTCCTTCTCCGCCAGGGCGTCGACCTGGATCTTCTCCCCGTCCTCGCCCGACTTCAGCGCGTGGTCCTTGAGGACGACATACGCGGTCATGGCCTTGGCGACGGATCCGATCGCGACCGGGGTCTGCTTGCCGAAGTTCCCCATCGTGCCGATGCCGTTGACGTCCATCCAGCCCTGGCCCTGGGTGGGCCACGGGAGGGACGCCTGGCTGCCGTCGAAGGTGTACGACTCCTCGGCGGTGAGGGCGAGGGCGGGGGTGGGCAGGGGACGGACGGCCTGCGCGATCGCAAAGACGATCGCGAGGAGCAGGACCACGGGGGTCCAGATCTTGACCCGTCGGATGGCCGTGCGGACGGGAGTGTCCGGGGGCGGGGGTGTGTTCGTCAGCTCGGCGAGCAGGTCGAGCGGGGGTTTGGGGGGCAGGGGCTGCTGGGTGGTGCGCTCGGGGCCGATCTGGGGGATGGCGGCGGTGACGTCCGGGGGCCTGGGGGTGTCCGGGACCTTGGGGGTTTCCGGAGCCTTGGGGCTTTCCGGGGCCTTGGGGGCGTCCTGCCTGATGTCCGGCTTGAGCGCGACGAACTTGCTGGTGCGTTCGGCGGGGGTCTCGGCTTCGGCTTTGCCTTCGGCTTTGGCCTTGTCTTCGCCGTCGGGCTTGGGGGCCTTGAGCGTGGTGGTGGGGTGGTCGACGGGGGGCTTGGCGGGGCGTACGGCCTTGAAGATCGCGGTCGGCTGATCGACGGCCTTGGCTGCGCCTTCGGCCTTGGTGTTCCCACCAGCACCACCCGCGCCGCTCTCGTCGTCGACTGCGGGTGGCCCCTGCGGGGCGACCGCCTCGGTGTCCTCGCCGCCGGCGGCCGAGGGTGCGTCGTCAACGGGGGTGTCCTCGGGTGCGTCCGAGCCGGGGGACGCGTCTTCGGGGGTCTCGTCGGCGAGGTCGCCGGAAGCCTCGGCAGGCTCGACTTCGGTGGCCTCGTCGGCTGCCTCCGCGTCCGCCTCGGCCTCGTCGCCCGCCGCGGCTTCCTTCGCGCCGTCGTCCGCGCCCGCAGCCGCCTTGTCGCCCTCCCCGTCCGTGGAAGCCACCCAAGCCGCCACAGCCGCCCTCAGCCGATCGTCACCCGGCGCGACGGCGTCGGCACCCTGCGAGCTCTCGCCCTCAGCCGCGTCGGCGGCGTCGGATGCCTCTGCGGGCTCGCTCGGGGCGTCCTCGGCGGGCTCGCTGTCGGTGACCTCGCCGGCTGCCTCCGCATCCGCCTCGGCCTCGCCCGAGCTGCCGGCCGTCCTGGCGCTCTCGACGTCCACGGCCGCCACGCTCACGTCCTCGGAGTCCCCAGAGCCCTCGGCCACCGCGCTCGCGTCCTCGAAGCCCCCGGCACCCGCACCAGCGGAATCCGCGGCCACCGCGTCCCCGCCCTCGCCGCTGTCGAGCTCAGCCTCCGCACTGCCGGCCTTCGCGCTCCTGGCACTCCCGGCCGCCACGCCCGCCTCCTCGGAGCTCTCGGCCGCCGACTCCCCGGCACTTCCAGCCGCCGGACTCGCGTCCCCGGAGCCTGCGCCCCTCACACTCCCGCCCTCGGCGTCCCGGGCGTCCCCGGCCACCGCGTCCTCGGCCACTTCGGCCTCCGCCAGCCTCGCCCGTACCGCCTCCAGTTCGCCTCGGGACAGGACGCGCGTCGCCGTGTCCACGCCGCCCTGCGACGTCGCCGTCGCCGGCTTCCGCGGGGCGGAGTTCTCGCGGGCCATCGCCAGTCGGGGGTCTCGCCTCTCGGTCGCGTCGGGGCGCGACGGGGCGGGGGGTTCGGGGGTGGAGTCGGGAACCGGACCCGTGCTCCCCGACGTCGGTTCTGCCGACGACTCGCGCTGCTTCGACCTGTCGGGGGACTCGCCCGCCACCGATGCCTCCTCCATGTGCCTCGCACGCCCTGCGTGCGGATGTCGAACCATGAGCCGTCGCCCGGACACGGCGCCCGTACGGCCCCCGTGCCGCTGTCCGAACCATGTACCAGTGTCCTGTGCGCGGCGCTCTGCTCCACCGGTAGACGAGAACGACATACCTACCGGTTCCCTCACAAACAGGTCACGCACCCTCGACAGACCAATGTGAGAGGGGTCACCCTGTCTTTCATCCACGCGGGGAGGCATGGATGGGCAGGAGCCGCAGAACTATTCCGGAGGAGCTTCTGCTGCTGGCGTTGGACCCGGCCACGGGAACCACCGCACAGCCGCAGTCGCTCGACCTCGGTCTGGCCGGAGCACAGCTAGTGGAGCTGGCGCTGGCCGGACGGATAGCCCCAGACGGGGATCGTATCGCCGTGGTAGCCCCACGGCCGACTGGAGATCCAACGTTGGACTGCGCGTTGGAGTTGCTGCGAAGGCGTGGCGCTCCCGTGCGGGCAGTGAACTGGATTGGCGGGCCGCGTCTCGGGCTGCGCCAGACCTACCTCTCGCATCTGGAGCGGTGCGGCATGGTTGCCGCCGTGCCGGGACAGATGTGCGGAGTGCTGCCGACGACTCGTTACCAGGCGACGGACACCGCCATCAGCCGGGAGATCAGGGCCCGGCTGGATTCCGCGATCCGCACCGGCGTACCGCCGGACCCGCGGACCGCGGCGCTCGCCGCCCTGGCACACGCGGTCGGCCTCGGCAAGCACCTGTACCCGGGGAACGAGGGGCGTTCGTCCCGCTCCCGGTTGCGGGATCTGATCAGGCACGACCCCATGGGCGGTCTCGTCGCGCACGCCGTGATGGACGTCCAGAACGGTGCGGCGGCCCAGCCGCGCCGCAGCCCGGCCCCGGCCGGCCGTCAGGCCGGCCCGGGAAGCAGGACCGCAGCGGAACCCGCACGTGGCGTTCCGGTGCAACCGCGCCGCGGATCCATGGCGCGCGTCGTGGCCCACTGAGCCGCAGTTCCACGACCCGCACCACAGGAGCCGTCGGCTCTTGGCTCGACCAGGCACCACACGCTCCATCTCGCACGCCGAGCGCCGCACCGAAGCACCCGAGACCGGTACGGGAGCCGCTGGTCCGCGCGGGGTGACGGGACCGTCGTCCGGACGACGACACCGGTCCCGCCGCCCCGCGCGGCCGCATGTGCCGGTGGAGTTCGGCGAAGTGGCGAACTGGCGTGTATCCAGCGCATATCCACCGTTTCCCAGCGGTAGTAAGCACCTTGGTGGCAGTCTGCTCAACAGCAGATACGCATAGTGGCAAATCACAGGCCAGCCGGAGGTGCACGTCCCGTGGCGTCCAATGTCAATCCCACCGTCAGGCGACGCCGGCTGGGCCAGGAGTTGCGCCGGCTCCGCGAGCTCAAGGGCATGACGGCCGAAGAGGTGGCCGAGCGGCTGCTGGTGTCGCAGTCCAAGATCAGCCGGTTGGAGAACGGCCGGCGCAGCATCAGCCAGCGCGACGTCCGCGATCTGTGCGGGGTCTACGAGGTGGAGGACCACCGGATCGTGGATTCGCTGATGCAGATGGCCAAGGACTCGCGGCAGCAGGGGTGGTGGCACTCCTTCGGGGACATTCCGTACAGCGTCTACATCGGGCTGGAGACCGATGCCGCGAGCCTGCGCGTGTACGACCCGCAGGTCGTCCCGGGGCTCCTGCAGACCAAGCAGTACGCGGAGGCCCTGATCGCCGGGGCGTTGCCGGAGACGGCGTCGGCCGAGATCGAGAAACGGGTCCAGGTGCAGATGCGCCGACAGGAACGAATCTCCACCGAGGACAACCCGCTGCGCCTGTGGACCGTCCTGGACGAGGCCGCCCTGCGCCGCGTCGTCGGCAACCGCTCCCTCATGCGCGACCAGTTGGAACAGCTCGTCGAGCAGTCCCAGCTGCCGCACGTCACCGTGCAGGTCATCCCCTTCGACATGGGCGCGCACCCGGGCCTCAACGGCCAGTACGCGATCCTGGAGTTCCCGGACGCGGCCGACTCCAGCGTCGTCTACATCGAGGGCGTCACCAGCGACCTGTACCTGGAGAAGGCGAACGACGTCCAGAAGTACAGCGTGATGTACGAGCACCTGCGGGCGCAGGCCCTGAACGTGGAGCAGTCACGCCAGTTCATCGCGGACATCGCGAAGGAGTACGCGCGCTGAGCGCCCCGTCTCGGTCGGAGAAATGCCGCACGGTACACGTCTCCCGGCCGGGACGGAAGACTCCACTGGAATATGCCACCCAGCCGAGTGAATAGTCGCTTCGTCAGCCGATGTTGGCGAGTAGCGTCGATCACGCCACCGAGCAACAACGTTGGCGTGAATCGCCCTGCGGGTCCCGGTCCGGACGCGTGGGGCGATGACAGCAACTCGACATCTGGCATTTCGGAGCAAACATGGCAATTCGTCAGGGTTCCACGGACACGTGGACCAAGTCCTCGTACTCCACAGGAAACGGCGCGTGCGTCGAGGTCAAGTCACCGGTCACGGCGGCCATGGCGGTACGGGACTCCAAGGTTCCCGAGGGCCCGGTCCTGGGGTTCCCCGCTGACGCGTGGAACACCTTCGTGGCGTCGGTGAAAGCGTAAGGGGCGGATCTGTCTGACCCACGCCCGCTACCGACCTCGCGATCAACAACTGCACAAGCACCACAGGTAGAGCCCTCTCGACCAGACCGCCGTCCTTGCCGAGGGGGCTCTGCCGTGCCCGCGCTCAGCGCAGCTCGGCGACGTGGCGGTCCGTCCCCGGCACCGTCGGGACGAACGGCGCCACCAGCTCCACCCGCCCCAGGCCCGACTCCTCGATGGCCGCCTCCAGGTCGGTGAAGTGCCCCTCCCAGCACTCCCTGGGATCCGCCTCCAGGAACCACAGCAGGGTCAGGCGGGTGTCGACACCCTCGACCTGCTTCACGTACGACATGCGATCCAGGGGAAGCGGGGTGGGCCGGAAGACGGTCACCATCGCGGCCGGGGAGCCCGCCAGGCGCCCCGGCAGGTGGCGGGCGCGCAGCCACTCCAGCAGTTCGGCGCGCTGCTCCGGTGAGTCGGTGTCGATGACCTCGACCACCAGGCCCGCGTAGGGGTGGTCCAGGGCGTGGAAGTCGCGGGGGCCGGCGGCGCCGTCGCGGTACACCGTCGCCTCGTGGTCCTGGAACGCCGTGAAGACGTGGGTGCGGTCCTGGTAGACGCGGGCGTCGCGGTTGAGGCGCTTGTTGATGGCGACCGTCCAGCGCATGTGGTCGGCGTAGCGGCCGGCGGTGATCCAGTACGTCGAGATGTAGCAGCCGGCGGTGACCGGCTGGGCTATCGCCGACTTCTCGGGGTAGCGCAGGAGTTGGAGGTCGCGAGTCGCCACCCACCTGCGGCCCGCGTACATCCAGGGCATCGCCATCGCGCCGGCGTAGTAGTGGTCGTCCTCGTACCAGCGGTTGTAGGCGTACTCATGGCCCGGGTGCGGTTCGACCATGGTGATCAGGGCATGGCCGGGGCTGACTCCGTACGGGCCGACGGCGGCCAGTTCGGCGTACGTCTCGCTGCGGGTGTCCTCGCTCATGCCGTTCCCCTTTCCTGCGGTCACCCATACTCTGACGGACCGTCAGATATTGCGTCCAGAGTCGGGAGGCAGCGGAATGGCACTGCTCGTGGGCAAGACCGTCGTCGTGTCGGGGGTGGGCGCCGGGCTCGGTCACCAGGTCGCCGCCACGGTGGTGCGCGACGGCGGGAACGCGGTCCTCGGGGCGCGCACGGAGGCCAACCTCGCCAAGAGCGCGGCCGAGATCGATCCGGACGGGGCGCACACGGCGTACCGGGCGACCGACATCACCGACGAGGCGCAGTGCGAGGCGCTGGCCGCGCTCGCGCGGGAGCGGTTCGGGCGGATCGACGCGGTCGTCCATGTGGCGGCCTGGGACAGCTACTTCGGCGGGCTTCAGGACGCGGACTTCACCACCTGGCAGTCGGTGATCGACGTGAACCTGCTGGGGTCGCTGCGGATGACACGGGCCTGTCTGCCGGCTCTCAAGGAGCGCGGCGGCTCGGTCGTCTTCATCGGGACGCAGTCCTCGGTCGCCGCCCCTTCGCAGGTGCGGCAGGCGGCGTACGCGGCGTCGAAGGGGGCGCTGACGAGCGCGATGTACTCGCTGGCCCGGGAGTTGGGCCCGCACCGGATCCGGGTGAACACCGTGCTGCCGGGCTGGATGTGGGGGCCTCCGGTGCGGGCGTTCGTCCAGTTCACGGCGCAGACGGAGGGCGTGCCCGAGGCCGACGTACTGAAACGGCTGACCGAACGGATGGCGCTGCCCGATCTCGCCACGGACGGGGACGTCGCGGACGCGGTGGTGTTCCTGGCGTCGGACAGGGCACGCTCCCTCACGGGGCAGTCGTTGCTGGTCAACGCGGGGGAGCTGATGCGTTGAGTTCATATAGATGAACAGAGGCTCTCATCTCGAACACTTTTACCCTCCCTTGACCTTACGCTCACTTGTCGTGTTCACGCGGCGGCGCCCAGGATGAGCGCGGGCTGAACCCTGGGAGGGCGCACATGAACGGTCTCGACTGGGCCGTGCTCATCGGCTACTTCGGCGTGATGGTGGCGATCGGCGTCTGGTCGCACAAGCGGGTGGACAACGTCAGCGACTTCTTCACCGCGGGCGGCAAGATGCCGTGGTGGCTGTCCGGGATCTCGCACCACATGTCCGGATACAGCGCGGTGATGTTCACCGGGTACGCGGGCATCGCCTACACCTACGGCGTCACGTCCTTCGTCACCTGGTCCTTCCCCATCGCGCTCGGCATCGCGATCGGCTCGAAGCTGTTCGCGCCGCACATCAACCGGCTGCGCTCACGGCTCCATGTGGCCTCTCCGCTGGAGTATCTGAAGAACCGTTACGACCTGAAGACCCAGCAGGCGCTGGCCTGGTCCGGCATGCTGCTGAAGATCGTGGACGTGGGCGCGAAGTGGGCCGCCATCGCCACGCTGCTGTCGGTGTTCACGGGTGTGTCGCTGAACCAGGGCATCCTCATCACCGGCGGCATCACGGCGGTCTACTGCACCATCGGCGGGCTCTGGGCGGACGCGCTGACCGAACTCGGCCAGTTCGTGATCCAGTTGCTGGCCGGCGTCGCGATGTTCATCGCGGTGATCATGGAACTGAACGACAAGGGCATCGGCTTCCTCGACGCCTGGGACCGTCCGGAGCTGCAGGGCCACGGTGAGCCGCTGGTCGGCCCCTACGGGACCGTGTTCCTCCTCGCCTTCCTCTTCATCAAGCTCTTCGAGTACAACGGCGGCATGCTCAACCAGGCCCAGCGCTACATGGCCACGGCCACTCCGTACGAGGCCGAGCGCTCGGCGCGGCTGTCGGCGCTGCTGTGGCTGGTCTGGCCGGTGGTGCTGTTCTTCCCGATGTGGATGTCGCCGCTGCTGGTCGAGTCGCAGAAGACGGACGGCTCGGACTCGTACGGCCTCATGACCGAACAGCTGCTCCCACACGGCCTGTTGGGCCTCGTCATCGTCGGTTTCTTCTCGCACACCATGGCCATGTGCTCCTCCGACGCCAACGCCATCGCCGCCGTGTTCACCCGGGACTGCGCGCCGGTGATCTGGCGCCGGGCGCGGACCTGGAGCGAGGGGCAAGGGCTGCGGGTCGCCCGGATCACGACCGTCGTCTTCCTCGGCCTGTCCATGGCGGCGGCGACCCAGGTCAACTCCCCCACGTTCAAGGACATCATCACCGTCGTCATCAAGTGGGTCGCCGGTCTGATGGGCCCGATGGCGATCCCGATGATGCTGGGCCTGCTGCGGCCGTTCCGCCGCTCCGGCCCCACGGCCGCGCTCACCAGCTGGTCGATGGGCCTGCTCGCCTTCTGGCTGGTCAACTACCCGATCAGCTGGCAGATCGAGGGCGGCGTACCGCTTCAGTACCAGGTCTCCATCCCGCTGGCCGTCTCGCTGGTCCTGTACATCCTCATCGGTTTCATCAAGCCGGAGGACACCCCGGAGCGGCTCGCGATCGTCGAGCGCATCAACACGGACGGCGACGGGGCCGCGGCGGCCGCGGTGCCGGATTCCGCGCCGGCGGACGGCGTGGAGGACGCGGTGGGCACGCGCGCGAAGGACTGACCGCCCGTGCCGGTGTGAGCGTCGTCCTCCGGGCGACACCCACACCGGCCCCGGTCACGCCGCGGGGCTGATACGGAGGATGGCGGCCCCGTCACCCACGTGGACCACCTGAAGTCCCATCCGGTTGACCACCGCCTTCGCGCCCCTGTCGCACGTCATCTGCGCGAACGCGGAGGAACCCGCCCCCGGTCCGGTGAAGGACGCCTCGCACCCGCCGTCGGAGGAGAACTCCGACCCGGTCAGCGGGGCGATCAGCGTGACCGTCCCGCCACTGATCGCCGACACCATGACCGGGCCGAGACCGAACCGCTCCGGCACCGGCACCGGCACGCCGGCCTCCTTGGTCACCCGGACCTCGCAGGTGCCGTCCGCACACACCGAGTACCGGGTGCCGTCGGCCGCGGTCGGCGGAGTCGAGGGCGGTGCGGTCGAGGGCGGTGCCGAAGGGGTGGGCGTCGGGGGCGGATCGTCGGTCGCCGACGATGCGGTGACGGAGCCGGAGGGGCGCGGATCGGCGGAGGCGGCGCCGTCCGACGCGGAACCGCAGCCGGCCAGGAGCAGCACGAGGGCCAGGACACCTACGGAGGAGCGGTACATGGGAACTCCCTGGCTGGAGGAGTAGGGGGAGAGGGCACACCAGGGAGTACCAGCGGGTGATCGGGACCCCTCCCGAGGGCCACCCGGGTGATCAGCCGGTCAGGGTCGGCTCGGACGGGACGTCGTCGTCCAGGTCTCCGCGCAGGGCGGCCAGGACGAAGGCCACCATGGACGCCAGGAGGAGCAGCGCGAGCGGCCCCCAGATCGCCGGGATCGCCCACATCGGCCAGTCGTTGGCCGACTGCGCCCAGAGCGTCAGGATGGCCGCGCCGCCGATACCGACGCCGTGCCACCGCACCACGGTCGCCGCCTTCGCGTGCCGCCGGTTGCCCCGTGCGAAGAGCGGCCACAGCGATCCGACCAGGGCGGGCAGGCCGAACGCGATACAGGCGAGCGCGCCGCCGAGGCGGTCCTCGGGCCACCCCACGGGCCCGGTAGAGGTCTGCTGCCGCCGTCCGTCGGCGTCCCGGACCTCGACGACCTGACCGTGCCAGATCAGCCCGACGACCTTGTCGCCCGGCTCCATCTCCGAGACCACCGGATCCGTGTCCCGGAACGTCACCCCCCACGGTTTGCCGGTCGGCAGGAGCAGCTCCGCCTCCGGTGGCCCGTTTCTCCTACCGCGGTTCAAATCCGCCTTCCGAACGGTGAAGTCCTGCTCCCACAGGCACCCCGAAGCCGTCACCGGGACGGAGGCGCACTTCGGCGCGGCACGGAACTCCCGCTCCCGCTCCAGCGCTCCCTGGACCTCGAAGGCCATCACCACTCCCGCGACGAGAGCCACGATCGACAGCACCAGCCATATGACGGTCCGCACGACCGTGTTCCCCGTCGCCCCCACCGTGTTCCCTGTCGCCCCCACCGTGTTCCCTGTCGCCCCCACCGTGTCCCCTGTCGCCCCCACCATGCTCCCTAGGCCCGCGGATATCTGGCCAGCCACCCCGGAGACGAGCCCCCCGGCCCGTGCAGGGCCGGCCCCTGGGTCATCTCCATGGCGAAGTCGTCGGCGAGTTCGAGGATGGTGGGGCGGCCCTCCAGTTCGGCCAGCCAGGCCGGGGGCAGAGCCGTCTCGCCGTGCAGGGCGCCGAGCAGGCCGCCGGTGAGGGCGCCCGCGGCGGCGGAAGGGCCGTCGTGGTTCACGGCGAGGCACAGGCCGTGCCGGACGTCCTCGCCGACCAGGGCGCAGTACACGGCGGCCGCGAGCAGTCCGTCCGCCGAGCCGTCGGCCGCGAGCTCCTCCACCCGGGCCGGGGTGGGCATGCCCTGCCGTACGGCACCGAGCGCGTGCTGCAACGCGTCCGACACGGGCTCGTGCCCGGGCCGCAGGGCGAGCAGGGCGCGCGCCCGCTGCACGGCGCCGTCGAGGCTCTCCCCGCAGGCGAGCCCGTGCACGATCACGGCGTACGCGCCCGCCGACAGGTAGGCGACGGGGTGTCCGTGGGTCTGCGTCGCGCACTCCACGGCGAGCTGGACGACGAGCTGCGGCTCCCACCCGACGAGCAGCCCGAACGGCGCGGACCGGGCGACGGCCTCGGGCCCGAGCTCGGCGGTGTTCTTGGGCGACTCCAGCGTGCCCATGGTGTCGTCACCGAGGCCGAGCAGGAGGGCGCGCGTGGGATCCCGGCGCGCGTACAGCCACTCCTCGCGCGCCAGCCAGCCGTCGTCCTTACGGCGCTCGTCGGGCCCCCAGTCGCGCTGCGTGGCGGCCCAGCGCAGATACGCCCGGTGCACGTCGGTGGGCGGATGCCAGGCGCCTGTGTCCCGTCTGACCTGGGCTCTTATCAGCCCGTCCACGGAGAAGAGGGTGAGCTGGGTGAGGTGACTCACGGCACCGCGCCGCCCGTACCCGAACCCGAGATCGACCAGGCCCTCGGCGCCGTACTGCTCCTGGATCTCCTCCAGCCCGAGCCCGTCGACCGGCGCTCCGAGGGCGTCCCCGACGGCCGCGCCCAGCAGCGTCCCGCGCACCCGGCTGCGGAAGTCCTGCTGTTCGGTTCGGCCCCAGACGGCGCCGGCTGTCGCACTCATCAGGACCTCCCCGTGGCACCGTCCGGCCGTTCGACAGTTCGCCACTGTAATCGACCGGAGACGATCGGTTCAGGGGGCTGATCGGTATGCGAGGTGTGCCCGAAGTGGGCTCAAGCGGTCAAGTGACGTCGGCGGCGTACACCGCCCCGGTGCCGGTGTACGCCGCCTCGCCTCCCGTGGCCGTGCGCTACTTCGGGTCGCGGCCGAACAGTGACCTGGACCAGAGGTAGCCGAGCGCGGTCAGGCCCAGGCACCAGGCCACGGCCAGCCAGCCGTTGTGGCCGATCTCGGTGCCGAGCAGGAGGCCTCGTACGGTCTCGATGGCCGGGGTGAACGGCTGGTACTCGGCGATCGGGCGGAACCAGCCGGGCATCGCGTCGACCGGTACGAAGGCGCTCGACAGGAGCGGGAGGATCATCAGCGGCAGGGCGTTGTTGCCGGCCGCCTCGGCGTTCGGGCTGGACAGGCCCATCCCGACCGCGATCCAGGTGAGCGACAGGGAGACGAGCGCCAGCAGGCCCACCGCCAGGAGCCACTCCAGGGCGGTCGCGTCCTTGGCCCGGAAGCCGATGGCCACCGCGACGGCCCCGACCAGCACCACGCTCATCAAGCACTGCAGCACGCTGCCGACGACGTGCCCGATGAGCACGGACCCACGGTGGATCGCCATCGTGCGGAAGCGGGCGATGATGCCCTCGGTCATATCCATGGCGACGGACACCGCGCTGCCGATCGTGGTGCCGCCGATGGTCAGCATCAGGATGCCCGGGACGAGATACGCGAGGTACCGGGACCGGTCCGCCCCGCCGCCGGTGATGCCCGCGCTCATCACGTCGCCGAAGACGTAGGCGAAGAGCAGCAGCATCATCACCGGCGTGAGCAGCAGGTTCAGGGTGAGGGACGGGTAGCGCCGCATGTGCAGGAGGTTGCGGCGCAGCATCGTGGACGAGTCGCGCAGGGTGAGGGAAAGGGTGCTCATCGGGCGTCCTTGGGCTGGTCGCGGCGGCCGCGCGGGCTCGGCACGGTGGAACTGGTCAGGGCGAAGAACACGTCGTCGAGGTCGGGGGTGTGCACGGTCAGCTCGTCCGCCTCGATGCCGAGCGAGTCCAGCCAGTCGAGGATGGAGCGCAGCTCACGCTGGCTGCCGTCGCTGGGGATCTGCAGCGCGAGCGCCTCGTCGTCCCGGGTGACCTCACGCAGGGCCTCGGCCGCGGACCGGTACGCGGAGGGGTCGCAGAAGCGGAGCCGCACATGTCCGCCGGGGATCAGCCGCTTGAGCTCCTCGGCGGTGCCCTCGGCGGCGATCCGGCCGTCGTTCAGCACCGCGATCCGGTCGGCGAGTTCGTCGGCCTCCTCCAGGTACTGCGTGGTGAGGAAGACGGTGACGCCGTCGGAGACGAGCTCGCGGATGATCTGCCACATGTTGTGCCGACTGCGCGGGTCGAGACCGGTGGTCGGCTCGTCGAGGAAGATGATCCGCGGATCGCCGACCAGGGTCATGGCGATGTCGAGGCGGCGCTTCATGCCGCCGGAGTAGCTCTGGGCGGGCTTCTTGGCGGCCTCGACGAGGTCGAACCGCTCCAGAAGCTCGGCGGTGACCCGCCGCCCCTCCCGCTTGGACAGGTGGTGCAGGTCCGCCATGAGGAGCATGTTCTCCTCACCGGTGATCAGCCCGTCGACGGCGGAGAACTGCCCGGTGACGCCGATGGCGGCACGCACTCCGTCCGGTGCCGCGGCGACGTCGTGGCCCGCGACCTGGGCCTGCCCGCCGTCGGCGGAGACGAGGGTGGACAGGATCTTCACGGCGGTGGTCTTGCCGGCTCCGTTGGGCCCGAGCAGCGCGAAGACCGAGCCGGCCGGGATGTGCAGGTCGATGCCGTCGAGGACGGTCTTGTCGCCGTACGACTTGCGCAGGCCGATGGTGGAGACGGCGGCGGGGGATGGGTGGCCGTCGGATCGACTCGTCGTGGGCATGACAGATGAAGGCACGGGGCCCTCCCGTTCGAGGGTGTGATGAAGGGGCGTGATGAAGGGGTGCGATGAGGGGGGTGGGTGAGGGTGAGCGCGGAGGGTCAGGGCCGGGCGCGGCGGACGTCGATGTTGCCGTGCCGGGTGCGGGCCCGGATCTTGACGGTGTCCTCGGTCCCCTCCGGTGCCCCGGACTCGGTGAGCGCGTTGCGCACCTGGCCGGAGCCCGCGTGGACGTCGAGCCAGGCGGCCGTGCCCTCGCGGACGCCGACGTCGATGGCACCGTAGGAGGTCTCCAACTGGACGGTGCCGCGGGTCACTTCACCCACGCGCAGGGTGCCGTGGGCGGTGGTGGCGGTGACCGAGTCCGCCGCGCGCCGGATCTCGATGTCGCCGTTGGCCCCGCTCACTCGCAGCTCGCCGGTCACGGCATCGACGGTCGTGGTGCCGTGCGAGTTCTTCAGGACGGCGGGGCCGTCGACGACGCCGACGCGCAGGCTGCCGGAGCTGGTGGTGATCTCGGCCGCGCCCTCGACCCGGTCCACGGTGATCGACCCGTGCGCGGCGGTCAGGTTCAGCGGGCCTGCCGTGTCGAGGCGGACGTCACCGGACGAGGTCTTTACGCGGACCTCACCGAGCCGGCCCTCGCCGAGCACCTGGGTCCAGGCGCCGCTCAGGTCGACGCGCGAGCCCGTGGGCAGGTCGACCGACACGTCGACGACGCCGGTGCGCAGGCCGAACAGGTTGGACTTGGGCGTCGTGATCGTCAGCACGCCGCTCAGGTACGTGACCTCGGTCTGGTCGGCCGTCCGTACGTCCAGGTCCTTCTTCGGGTTGCGGGGCCGTACCTCGACGACGGTGTCGCGGCGGTCGCTCGCGGTGAACTGGATGGAACCGGCCTCCACGCGCGCCGTGGCCGAGATCGGTTCAGGAGTGTCGAAAGAAGGCATGGCTGTCCCGTCCTCTTGAGTCATGGGAACGTCCCCGCTGGTGGGACGTGGTGTGGGTGAAGTGGTGCGGGCGCAGGCGCGGCTAGCGCACCCAGCCCGTGAAGCTCTGTCCGAAGGTCTGGGCCTTCTCCGGCGTACGCGGCCGCGTGCCGCCGTCGACCGCGGCCGACACGGCCCGCACCAGCCACGCGTTGACCGACAGCCCCTCGCGGCTCGCGGCCTCCTCGGCGCGCGCCTTGAGGTGGGCCGGCAGACGCAGGTTGACCCGGGCGGTGCCGCTCTCGTCGCCCTCGGCCGGGGCCCTGAGCGGTTCGGCGGGCGCGGCCCGCTCCTCGGGAGCACGGTCGTAGGTGGGCGGTGGTGTCACCACGAAGTCGGGGTCGAGCCCGCGCAGCCGTACGTCGACCGAGCCGGGGGCGAGTTCGCGGGTGATCTCGTCCATCGCGGCGGAGAGCACGTTGAGCATGGTCAGCCGGGTCGCCGACTCCAGGGGAGCGGTGAGCCTCTCTGCCAGCTCGCGGGCTTCGTCGCCGCCCGCCTCGGCGGCCACCGCGAGTTCGCGGCGGAGGGTGTCGACATACGGGGTGAGGTCCATGACGCCATCATGGCACCACACTGGCGCCACCCGCAAGCCGCGAGGCGCCATTCCTGGTGCGGCCCTCGAGAGCACCCTTCCGACCTGCACAAACACACCGGCACCCACCTGGGCGAATGTGGCACCACGTACACCCACACGCCTTCTGAGGCGCAAAGTGGCACCGGATGGCACCGAGCGACGCCAGATTGACGCCAGCCCTGCGCCACCCGATGTCAGGTGCCGCCGGTCCCCGCGTAACGCGCCCGCACCGCCTCGCAGGCCTCGGTGACCGCCGCCAGGCGAGGGGCGAGGTGGGTGGCGTCCGCGTCGGGGCTGTCCAGGATGTCGGTGAGGACGGCGGCGAGCCTCGCCAGCTCGTCCCAGCCGGGCTCCATGGCCAGGAGGCCGGCCAGCCCTTGATCGGCCTCGGACCACTCGGCGAGGGCGCAGGCGATGAAGCACCGTGCCTGGGCGCGTTCCAGCTCCCCCAGCTCATCGTCCTCGTGCACCAAGCGCGCCAACTCCCGCCAGAGGGGTTCCGCGGCCCGCAGTCCCTCGGACCGGCTCACGGTCGAGGCCAGTTGGAAGGTACCGGTGAGCGGCTCCGCCTCGCGCAGCCGCTCAGCGATCCGTCGCGCCTGCGCCCAGCGTCCGCTGTGACGGTGCATCTCGATGCGCAGATCGTCCAGGTCGGCGTCGGGTGCCCCGGCCCCTTCCGCGTCGGCCAGACGGACGGACGCCTCCTCCCGACGGCCGCAGAGCACCAGCACCTCGATGGCCGTGCGGCGGGCCCAGTCCGTCTCCGACTCCAGAGCGATGCACCGGTCCAGGTCGGCGAGAGCCTGCTCGCTCCGCCCGATCGCCAGACGGACTCGCGCCCGCCGGCCGTAGGCCCACCCGTAGTCCGGATCCTGTTCCAGTGCCCGGTGGAATGCGGTGAGCGCCTCGTCGTAGCGGCCGGTGAGCCAGTAGGCATGGCCCAGCTCACCGGCGGCCCATCCGCCTGCCGTGTCCACCTCGGCGGCTCGCCGAAGGTCCTCGAACCTGCCCTCCTGGTCATCCAGTCCGTCCCTCACCTGGGCTCGCATGACCAACGCCCAGGTGTAGTCGGGCTCCAGCTCGATGGCACGGCCGAGATCGGCCAGAGCTTCCTCGTGCCGGCCCAGCTCATGCTGGGTCCAGCCGCGGCTCGCGAGCGCCGAGCTGTAGTCGGGCCTGAGGGCGATCGCCCGGCCGAGCTCGGTGACGGCCTCCTCGAACCTGCCCGTGAGCCGGTAGGCGTCACCGCGTTCCGAGGCCGCCCAGGGAGAGTCGGGCGCGATGCGGACAGCGCGGTCGAAGTCCGCGAACGCCTCGTCCCACTCCCCCCGTATCCGGCGCAGCCGCGCTCTGCGCACGAGCGGCCACACGTGGTCCTCGTCGAGGCTCAGCGCCTGATCGAAGTCGGCGAGTGCCTCGTCGTACTGCCCGAGCTCCTGTCGGCACACCCCTCTGGCGGTCAGAAACGCCGGATCGGTCGGGTCGAGGGCGACAGCCCGGTCGAAGCCGGCGACGGCTTCCTCGAAACGGCCCGCCATCCGGCAGGTCTGCGCCCGCTCGGCGATGATCCACTCATCGTCGGGGGTCAGCTCGTCCGCGCGGTCGAGGGCGGCCAGCGCCGCCGGGAAGTCATGGAGGGCTCGGTGGGCAAGACCCCGGCCGGCGTAGGCCGGGGTCAGCTCCGGATCGAGCTCGATCGCCCGGCCGGAATCGGCCAGGGACAGCTCGTACTTGCCCGCGTGGCGCAGTTCCCTCGCCCGGAACGTGTACGCGACCGCCCGCCCGTGCGCGTCCAGCCCGGGACGGGACAGGACGAGGTCAGCCAGCTCGGCCATCGCGGTCGCGTCGTCCGCGAGCGCCTCGCGCAGCAGTCGGCCCCACTCGCGCAGGGTGGGGTCGTCCGTCGCGTCGCCCGCCTCCGCCAGCATCCGCGCCCAGCGGCGACCGGCCACCTCGTCCGCGGCGCACACCCACACCAGATCCCGCAGTGCCCCGCCGAGCGCGGTGCGCGGGCGGGCGCACAGCGAGTGGTACGTCTCCTCCAACCGCAGCTCGCGCCACGGCTCGTCCTCCCACTCCGTATAGGCGCGCAGGCCACTCGCCGCCTCCTCGCGCCAGCGCCCGAAGACTCCCGCGAGCCTCTCGTGACGCTCGGACCACCCTCGGGGAGAGCGCCGCCGCTGCATCCGGAGCATCGGCTCACGCACCAGGTCGTGATAGCGCAGCCGGTCCCCGCGGTCGTCCACGAACGCCAGGCCCCGCAGCCAGCCGAAGAGCGGGTCGACGTCCTCGTCCGCGCATTCCACGGCCGCCCGGAAGACATCCACGTCGAGGCGCCGGGGCAGCGCGCAGGCGAGGGCCACCGCCTTGCGGACGGGATCCTGCTCCCACTTCAGGAAGCGTTCGACGGCCGTGGTGCTGGGGTCACCTATGTCGTCCGGGCCACTGGGACGCTGCTCGGCCAGGGTCGAGACCAGCACGGGGAGCCCGCCGGTGAGGCGGAGCACCTCCTCGACGACCGGTTCGGCCACCACACCCTTGTCCGCGAGCAGACCGCGCGCCTCGGCCTCCGTGAACGGGCCGAGCGGTACGTCGGTCATGAAGTCGGCGAAGCCGGCCCAGCGGGCGGTGTCGAAGGGGTGCTGGCCGGCGGTGACCACGACGACCGTGGCGGGCAGCGTGCCGTGGCGGTCGGTGGTCATCACCTCGTGCAGCCAGCCGTCGAGGAACGGGCCGGTGCGTTCGTAGGTGTCGAAGAACAGGACGATCCACGGCGCAGCCGATGCCGCGTCGGACAGCTCCGTGAGCAGCGCCGGCGTGAGTACGCGCTCCGGTGACAGCACCAGCTGCACGTCGTCCTGGTTACGGAAGCGGACACTGAGCCCGGCCCGCAACCGATCGGCGCCCTGCGCGAGTTGGGCCGCGTCCAGCGCCCCGGCGAAAGCGCCGACCCCCGGCACCATGCCCAGCCCCACCAACCCGGCCCGCACCACGGCCGTGCTGCCGGCCGACGGTCCCTGCGGCTCGGGCTCCAGCGCGGCGGCAGCGGCCTCCGCCTCGTGCCGTCGCTCCCGATGGGCGGCCAGCAGCCGCTCCAGGTCCTTGAACCTGTGCCCCTGTGCGGCGAACTGACGACTGATCATCGTCATCGCCTCCGGCACACTGCCGACGGTCTCGTCGACGTAGGCGGTGAGCGCCCCCTTCTCCCGGGCCAGTTGCTCCCACTCCCGGACCAGGAAGGTCTTCCCGACCCCCGCATTCCCGTGCACATGAAACAGGAACCGGTGCCGCTCGTCCTCCGGCCCAACCTCGAAGTTCGCCCGGAACACGGCCCGTTCGTCGCTGCGGCCCACGAACCCGGCACGTCTGCGCCGCGCGATCAGCTCCTGCATCGACGGCCGTGTCGTCCTCACCCGCACCCCCGTACCCCGCAGCCGGTCGCCCGAAAGCCTCGCTCCGATTCTGGCTCACATCGATTCTGGCTCAATGCGTTCCGAACACACGGCCCGCACAGGGAAGATGACCATCATGCCTACGACACCCCCACGCACCGCCCTCCGCCTCGCCGCCACCCTCCTCACGGCGACCGCCGCCCTCTACATCACCCTCGTCGCCTTCGGGAACATCACCGATTTCGGGACGAACCAGCAGTTCGTGCGGCACGTCCTGGCGATGGACACCACGTTCAAGGACGAGGACCTGATGTGGAGAGCCATCACCAGCAAGGGACTTCAGGACGCGGCGTACGTCGCCATCATCGTCTGGGAGACCGTCGCCGCCCTCGTGCTCATATACGGCACCTGGCTCTGGTTCCGCCGGGACGACTCGCGTGCCCGCCGCTTCTCCACCTACGGCCTGCTGATGCTGATGCTGCTGTTCGGCGCCGGGTTCATCGCGATCGGCGGGGAGTGGTTCTCGATGTGGCAGTCCGGGGACTGGAACGGGCTCGACGCGGCGACCCGGGTGTTCCTGTTCAGCGGGATCGTGCTGATCGTCAACCACCTGCCCTTCGGGCAGGGACGACAGGCCGACGCCTGACCGGTGTCAGTGGCGCAGGGCCCATTTCTGGACCGACTCCAGGGGCCCTGCCGAGAACCGCCGCAGCCACAGCGTGGAGCCCACCATCAGCACCGCGCAGACCGTGACCCAGAGGCCCACGACCCACCACGGGCCCGTGTCGTCCAGCCGCTGCGCGAGGCCCAGCCCGATGCCGTACGAGATCAGCACGCACAGCACGTTCTGGAGAACGTAGCCGGACAGGGCGGTCCGGCCGACGGAGGTCAGGCCCGTCATCAGCGGGCCCGGCCGCCGTACCCGGTCCACCACGGCACCGATCAGCCCGATGTACCCGAGGGCCAGCAGCGGGGCGGTGCCGTAGCGGGCCAGCAGGAACAGGTCCGGACCGGCCAGTACCGCCGCCACGTTGAGCGGCAGCCCGAGGCCGATCCCCCACGCCAGCAGACGGGCGCGCAGCCGCCGCCCGGTCTCGTCCGCGCCGAACGCCCCCGCGCGGAACAGCCGGACGCCCAGCAGGAACAGGAAGACCAGCAGGAAGAAGGTCAGCACCGGCTCCATGCGCAGGGCGATCGCGTTCTCCAGGCGGAAGGCGATCTGGTCGGGGTAGCCGCCGTGCGCGTACAGGTCGACGACGTCCTGGGAGACGGTGCCGCCGCCGTCGTCGTCCGAGAGGGCCAGGCCCGCCGTCAGCAGGCCGATCACCGTCAGATGCGCCCCCGCCGCCCACCACATCACCCGCCGCTGCGCCCGCTCGGAGCGGGTCAGCAGCCAGGCGACGAGCAGTGCGGTGACCGCGTACCCCATCAGCACGTCCCACGCGAAGACCAGGACGAAGTGCACCGTGCCCTCGCCGAACAGGAACAGCGCCCGCCACCGGTAGCGCCCCGGCCACGGCTGCCCGCGGCGCGCCGCCGAGCCGTACTGGATGGCCAGCCCGACGCCGAACAGGATCGTCAGCAGCGAAAGGAACTTGCCGTTCGCCAGCACGCTGAACGTGCCTTCGACGGCCCCCGCGGCCGACCCGAACGACGGCTCGCCCGAATCCGACTGCAAGGCGCCCCACTCCGCCCCGGGACCGGTGAAGATCCATACGTTCGTCATCAGCGTGCCCAGGATGGCCGCCCCGCGCAGTACGTCGAGGAGGGGAAGCCGTCGTCCGGTGGGCCGCGCGGACTCCGATGTCCGCGAGACCGTGGCGTCCGTGTGCGTCATGCATCCATCGTCACGGCGGCACCGGCGCCGATCGTCATGAGCGAAGCCGAACCTGCCCTACATCGAAGGATGCAGCGGCCTCCTACGACTCCTACTTGACCACGACCACGGTCGTACCCGTCTCCCCGAACGTCCACAACGCCGCCCCGTCGGCCGCCCGCATCCGGACCCCGCCGGTCTGCTTGCCCTCGGCGGGCGGCGGCGAGGAGCCGTCCACGGCGTTGGAGAAGGCTATGGAGATACCGGACTTCGCCGCGAAGTAGACGATGTTCTCGATCTCCACGCCGTCCGAGCCGGTGGTGGCCTCGTTGCGGGACGACACCGTGTAGCTGCCGAGGTCCGGGCTCACCGTGCCCGGCCAGACGGTGAAGGTACGGCGGGCCGCGTCGCTCGCGTCGACCAGCCAGACCCGCTTCTGGCCGAGGGAGTAGACGATCCGCGCCCCCGTACCCGAGCCGTCCGGCACGGCGACGGGCCCGGCGGACTTGGTCGGCGCGGGACTCGCACCCGCCGACGCCGACGCACTCGGCCGGGCCGCCGCGGCCGTCGGATGCGGCCCCTTGTCGGCCTGCACGGCGAGAACGGCGACGGCGGCTGTCGCACCCACCGTCAGACCGGTCACCCAGACCTTGGGAGCAGGCACGGGCACGCATCTCCTCGGCTACGGAAGGCTATGAAACGCTACGGAACGCTACGGCCCCCTCCAGCGGGGGTCGGATCATCGTACCGACCCCCGCGGCACGCTCCTCCTCAGTCCAGCACCGGCAACAGCTCCGGCAGATGCCCGTCCGACGCCGCCGCGGCCCGCTGCCGCTCCTCGGGCACCTCGCCGTACAGCGTCGTACGGGGCCTGGCCGGGCGGCCGGCGGTTTCGGCGACGGTGATCAGGTCGCGTACCGACTTGTAGGAGCCGTACGACGAACCCGCCATCCGCGAGATCGTCTCCTCCATCAGGGTGCCACCCAGGTCGTTGGCGCCGGAGCGGAGCATCTCGGCCGCGCCCTCCGTGCCCAGCTTCACCCAGCTGGTCTGGATGTTGGGGATCCAGGGGTGCAGCAGGAGGCGGGCCATCGCCGTGACCGCGCGGTTGTCGCGGGTCGTCGGGCCGGGGCGGGCGATGCCCGCCAGGTACACCGGCGCGTTGGTGTGGATGAACGGCAGGGTCACGAACTCCGTGAAGCCGCCCGTGCGTTGCTGGATGCCGGCCAGGGTGCGCAGATGGCCGAGCCAGTGGCGGGGCTGGTCGACGTGGCCGTACATCATGGTCGAGGACGACCTGAGGCCGACCTCGTGCGCCGTGGTGATCACCTCGATCCACGTCGCCGTCGGCAGCTTGCCCTTGGTCAGGACCCAGCGGACCTCGTCGTCGAGGATCTCGGCGGCGGTGCCCGGGATGGAGTCCAGGCCCGCCTCCTTCGCCGCCGTCAGCCACTCGCGGATGGACATGCCGGTACGGGTCGCGCCGTTCACGACCTCCATGGGCGAGAACGCGTGGACGTGCATGCCGGGGACGCGGTCCTTCACCGCCTTCGCGATGTCGAAGTACGCCGTCCCGGGCAGGTCCGGGTGGATGCCGCCCTGCATGCAGACCTCCACCGCGCCCACGTCCCAGGCCTGTTGGGCGCGGTCCGCCACCTGGTCCAGGGAGAGCGTGTAGGCGTCGGCGTCCGTGCGGCGTTGCGCGAAGGCGCAGAAGCGGCAGCCCGTGTAGCAGACGTTGGTGAAGTTGATGTTCCGGGTGACGATGTACGTGACGTCGTCGCCGACCGCCGACTTGCGGACGTCGTCCGCCACCGCGCACAGCGCGTCCAGCGCCGGGCCGTCCGCGTGCAGCAGGGCGAGGGCCTCGTCGTCGGTCACCCGGGTCGGGTCGTCGGCCGCGACGCGCAGCGCCTGGCGGACGTCGGTGTCGATGCGCTGCGGCACCATGCCGGGGGCGGCCGCCTCACGCAGGGCACCCCAGTCGCCGTACACCTCGTCGAAGTCGTCGCGGCGGTCGGACGTACGGCCCTCGGTGTCGATGGTGCGGTGCAGGTCGGTGCGGCCGGACGCCTCGAAGGCCTCCTCCGGCTCCTGCCACGGGTGCCCCTCGACGGTCGCGTCCGCCAGGGCCAGGCCCGTCCGCGGGTCGGCGAGCGCGCGCACGTGCGGACGCAGCCGCGGGTCCAGCCAGGGCTCGCCGCGCTGGACGAACTCCGGGTACACGCAGAGACGTTCCCGCAGCTCGAAGCCGACGGCCGCCGACCGCTCGGCCAGTTCCTCGATCTGCGGCCACGGCCGTTCGGGGTTGACGTGGTCGATGGTGAGCGGCGACACCCCGCCCCAGTCGTCGATCCCGGCCCGGATGAGCCGCTCGTACTCGGAGTCGACGAGGTTGGGCGGGGCCTGCAGGCAGGCGGACGGGCCCATGATGAGCCGTGCCACCGCCACCGTGGCGACCAGTTCGTCGAGTTCCGCGTCCGGCATGCCGCGCATCGCGGTGTCGGGCTTTGCGCGGAAGTTCTGGATGATGAGTTCCTGGATGCCGTGGTAGGCCCGGGAGACCCGGCGCAGCGCGAACAGGGAGTCCGCCCGCTCCTCGTACGTCTCACCGATCCCGATCAGGATCCCGGACGTGAAGGGCACGGAGGAACGGCCGGCGTCCTCCAGGACGCGCATGCGTACGGCGGGTTCCTTGTCCGGGGAGCCGTAGTGCGGGCCGCCGGGTTCCGACCAGAGGCGGGTCGCGGTGGTCTCCAGCATCATGCCCATCGACGGGGCGACGGGCTTCAGTCGCTGGAAGTCTGTCCAGGTCATGACGCCCGGGTTGAGGTGGGGCAGCAGGCCCGTCTCCTCCAGGATGCGGATGGAGATGGCGCGGACGTAGGCGATGGTGTCGTCGTAACCGTGCGCGTCGAGCCACTCGCGCGCCTCCGGCCAGCGGTCCTCGGGCTTGTCGCCGAGGGTGATGAGGGCTTCCTTGCAGCCGAGGGCGGCGCCCTTGCGGGCGATGTCGAGGACCTCGTCCGGGGACATGAACATCCCGTGCCCTGCGCGGCGCAGCTTGCCGGGGACGGTGACGAAGGTGCAGTAGTGGCACTTGTCACGGCACAGCCGGGTGAGGGGGATGAAGACACTCTTCGAGTACGTGATGACGCCGGGCCGGCCGGCGGCTTCGAGGCCCGCGTCGCGCACCCGGCCGGCGGAGGCGACGAGGTCGCCGAGTGCCTCGCCGCGGGCCTGCAGCAGGACGGCGGCCTCGGAGACGTCGAGGGCGACGCCGTCCCGGGCGCGTTTGAGGGCGCGACGCATGGAGTTCTCGGTCGGGCCAGGGGTCGAGCCGGTTCCGGAGGTCGCGGAAGTCGTCATCCTTCGAGCATACGGTCGGGCTCCGCCGGTTCAGCGGGGGCCGGGGGGGTCCTGGGGACCCAGGTGCGTTGCCGGGTGCGGGCTCGTTGTGGCTGGTCGCGCCCACGCGGCGGAGCCGCATGTCGATACGGCCCCGCGCCCCCAGGTCGGCTGCTCGCCCGCTCGGCTACAAGTACTCGGCACAGTCGTCCAACACCCGCAGAACCTCGGCCTCCTCTGCCGGAGGCAGTTGCACCACGACCTCCTCGATCCCCAACTCCGCGTAGTGCGCGAGCTTCCCGGGGTTCGGGTACACGGCGTACGGCACGACCTGCAGGGCGTTCGGGTCGCGGCCGGCGTCGGCCCAGACGATGCGCAACCGGGGAAGGGTTTCGGACAATCCTCGGCCGCCGATGGGGAGCCAGCCGTCGGCGTACTCGCTGATGTGCGCGAAGAGCTTCGGCCCGGCGGCTCCGCCGATGAGTGTGCGGGGGCCGACGACCTTGGGCGCGCGCGGCTTCTGTGCGGGTTTGGGGTAGGCGAAACTGGCGCGTACGGCGCCGAACTCGCCCTCGTGGGCGGTGGGTTCGTCGACCCACAGGGCCCGCATCAGGGCCATCCGGTCGCGGACGAGTTCGCGGCGGGCCTGCCAGTTGACGCCGTGGTCGGCGGCCTCCTCGACGTTCCAGCCGAAGCCCAGGCCGAGGGTGAACCGCCCGCCGGACAGGTGGTCCAGGGTCGCGATCTGCTTGGCCAGGTCGATCGGGTCGTGCTGGGCGACCAGCGTGATGCCGGTGCCCAGCCCGAGCCGCTCGGTCACGGCGGCCGCCTGGCCGAGGGCGACGAAGGGGTCGAGGGTGCGGCCGTACTCGGGCGGCAGCTCGCCGCCGGCCGGGTACGGGGTGGTGCGCTCGACGGGGATGTGGGTGTGCTCGGGCAGGTACAGCCCGGCGAACCCGCGCTGCTCCAGCTCACGGGCGAGCCGGATCGGGGTGACGGTCTCGTCGGTGAGGAAGATCGTGACGGAGATGCGCATGCCCCATCTGTACCGGTCCGGGGGTCATATGTCGATACCGACCGGTCGGCACACCTCACTCAGGACGTACGCTCCGCCGACCTCCCCGCCGCGACCCCCAGCCGTGCCGGACGCCGCGCGGCTCGGGGCCGTCGGTGCGGGCGATCTCGGGGGTGTCGAAACTCCGGGTCAGCAGCAGGCTCCACAGGGTGCCCCAGCCGAACAGGACGGTGGCGGCGGCACTGCCGGCCATCGCCAGGAACTCCCCGCCGCCCAGCCCGTCCCCGCCACGGACCACCTCGACGAGGCCCCACCCGCTCAGCACGGTCAGCAGCGCCGACACCTTCCACAAGGGCCGGTACGGACGCCGTCTGCGCTCCACCTCGGCCGCGGACCGGAGCGTCACCCGCAGCCGCGCCGCGCAGTGGTCGCAGCTCACGGCCTCCTCGCTCGGCCGGTCGGCGAGCCGGTCCAGTCCGCTCGCCCGCTCGTTCGCCGAGCTCTTCGTCAGTGTGCGCCCGTCACCGGTGTGCCGTATCACCGCGGTGTGCGTCAGTACGTACGAGAATCTGTCCGAAACCCCACTCGCCACAGTGCCTCCCCCTCGCTCGATGCCCGCTGATTTCCTTCCCTTCCTTACGAGTTCACACCCACGGGGAACGCTCACGGGCATGTGTGATGACGACGCAAGACTCGGAAGACGCGCCCTGTTCGTGACGGGCGCCGCGGCCGCGCTTACGTTGGGAAGCGTGACCTTTGCGAGAGGGGCGGACGACATGCACGACGCCGAGACCCGCACGGTGCGCGGGACTCTGCCGCCCGGATCGCCCGACTTCGTGTACGTGCCGGTCGAAGTCCCCGACGGAGTCCGGGAGATCAAGGTCTCGTACACCTACGACCGTCCGTCGGTCCCGGCCGGCACCCCGGGCAACGCCCTCGACATCGGCATCTTCGACCAGCGCGGCACCGACCTCGGCGGCAGGGGCTTCAGGGGCTGGTCGGGCGGCGCGCGCACGGAGTTCTTCATCCGCGCCGACGAGGCGACCCCGGGCTACCTCCCCGGGCCGATCGACGCGGGCACCTGGCAGATCGCCCTCGGCCCCTACACGGTGGCCCCGCAGGGCCTCGGCTACGAGATCACGATCACGCTGACGTACGGCGAGCAGGCGGAGCCCGTCGAGCCGACGTACCCGCCGGAGCGGGCGAAGGGCCGGGGCCGTGCCTGGTACCGGGGCGACTGCCACCTGCACTCCTGGTACTCCGACGGCCGCCGCACCCCCGCGGAGATCGCGGCCCTGGCCCGCGAGGCCGGTCTGGACTTCATCAACAGCTCCGAGCACAACACGCACTCCGCGCACGCGCACTGGGCCGACGTGGCGGGCGACGACCTGCTCGTGATGCTGGGCGAGGAGATCACGACGCGCAACGGCCACGTGGTGGCGCTGGGCGTCGAGCCGGGCACGTTCATCGACTGGCGCTACCGGGCCCGGGACAACCGCTTCGGCAAGTTCGCCCGGCAGATCCGCAGGGCGGGCGGCCTGGTCGTGCCGGCCCACCCGCACGCCACCTGCGTCGGCTGCAACTGGAAGTTCGGCTTCGGCGAGGCGGACGCGATCGAGGTCTGGAACGGCATCTGGACGCCGGACGACGAGATGGCGCTGGCCGACTGGGACAGCACGCTGGTGGCGTCGGTGCGCGAGAACGGCCGCGGCTGGATCCCGGCGATGGGCAACAGCGACGCCCACCGCAGCCCCGACCCGGTCGGCTACCCCCAGACCGTCGTCCTCGCCGACGACCTCACGCGCGAGGCGATCCAGGAGGGCATCAAGGCGGGCCGCTCGTACATCGCCGAGTCCAAGAACGTCTCCCTCACCTTCACGGCGTCGGGCGGCCGGGGCCGGCAGGCGGGCATCGGCGGACGGCTGGAGGTCGACCGGGACACACCGGTGACGGTCCGTCTGGAGGTCACCGGCGCGCCGCGCTGCACGGTCCGCTTCGTCACCGACCAGGGAGTGCTGTTCACGAGCGCGCCGCTGCCGGTGGGCGGATCGGGGGTCGTGGAGTGGCGTACGACGCCCTCGTACGCGGCGTACGTACGGGCGGAGTTGCGACACGAGGCGGCGGCGGGGCCGCTGCCGGGGACACCGGCGGCGATCACGAACCCGATTTTCCTGGGCCGTTCGTAGGAGCCGGAATCCACTGAACGAGTTCTGCTGGTTCGCAGGACTGGCGCAAGGCCACGAAGATGTCCGTCGACGGCCATCCGATCGGCGGCGTGAGCGACTTGGCGAACCCGGTGTACCCGCCGGGCACGCGTGCGCGACCGCCGCCGTCAGGGCATCGGCCCATCCCCCAGGTCGGCCACGACGGCCGCGTGGTCGGACGGCCAGACGCCGTCGACCGGGCCGGCTCCCGCCCGTCGTACGCCGCGTACATGGCCCAGGCCGCCCGTCCCGGGTGGTCCCACGTGGATGTAGTCGATGCGCACGCTCGGCTCCAGGCCGGTCGCGACGTACGGGTTCTCGCGGTCCCAGGTGGCGGAGGGCGCGTGCGGGTCGGCGTACTGCCAGGCGTCGAAGAAGACCTGGCCGGGGACGACCGGCGCGGTGCGGTGGCCGCCGAAGAGACGGATCTCGTCGGAGTCGGGCCAGGCGTTGAAGTCGCCGGTGACGATCGTCGGGAAGGGCGTGTCCCCGCGGTTCTCCCCGACGAACTCGGCGAGGGCGGTGACCTGGCGGCAGCGTACGGCCGAGCCGTGCAGGGCGGAGGTGAGGTGGGTGGTGAAGAAGGGGATGTCGTAGGAGGGGGTGGACAGGCGGGTGAAGAGGGCGAGGCGGCCGTCGTCGACGTCGGAGGGGGCCGGGAGGCGCAGGGTGCGCTGAGCGGCGACCGGCCAGCGGCTCAGTACCGCGTTTCCGATGTCGACCGTGGGGTCGCCGATCCGGCGGCGCCAGCGCTCGGGGGCGGGCGAGGGGGCCCACGCCCAGTGCATGCCGAGTTCGGTGGCCAGCCACTCGGCCTGGTTCTCGCCGTCGGCGGCCCACACCTCCTGCAGGCCCACGATGTCGGGGCGCAGGTCGCGCAGCTCGGCGAGGATGGCCTTCTGCCGGGCCTCCCAGGGGCCGAAGCGCCACCACAGGTTCCAGGTCACGACCCGCATCGGCAGCCACCCGCTCTCGTCACGCCGCGTCGGGGACCATTGAAGCAACAGTTCGACCGTCGCGCCCTGATCCTCAGAACGAGACAGCGCAAGACAGTACGAGACAGGAGACGCACCCACCATGTCCCGCCTCGCCGACCTCAGGTTCCGCGCCGCCACCACGTTCCAGCGCCACGTCGGCAATCCGGTCCTGCGCCGCCTCCCCCTCCAGACCGTCCTGGAGACCACGGGCCGCGTCTCGGGCCGGCCCCGGCAGACACCGGTGGGCGGACGCCGGGTCGGTGACTCCTTCTGGCTGGTCTCGGAGTTCGGCGAGAAGTCGCAGTACGTCCGCAACATCAAGGCCGATCCGCGGGTGCGGGTGCGCCTGCGGGGGCGCTGGCACAACGGCACGGCCCAACTGCTGCCGGACGACGACCCGGTCGCCCGCCTGCGCGGCCTGCCCCGCCTCAACAGCGCCGGGGTGCGGGCGTTCGGCACGCACCTGCTGACGATCCGGGTGGACCTCACCGACTGACGCGTACGGCGCCGGTCACGCGGCCGGCGCCCGCTCGCACAGCTCCGTCACCAGCCGTACGAGAGCCTCCGGCGCCCGCAGCGTCGGGAAGTGGTCGCAGTCCGGCCGACGGAGCAGCCGGCAGCCGGGGATCCGGGCCGCCATCTCCTCGTTGCAACGGATCACCTCGGGCTGGTCCTTTTCGCCGAGGAGGAGCGTGCAGGGAGGTCGAGTTCGCCGAGCCGGTGAAGGCCCGGCGACCGGGCACACAGCCCAGCTCATTAGCCATACCCCCGGATGTTGAGGCTGATATGATGGGAGCATGACGGTGAACATGACGATGAGCCTGCCCGATGACGTGGCTGCCTTCGTGAAGGCGAAGGGCAACGCATCGGCCTACACGGCTCGCATACTGCGTCGGCAGATGCTCTCCGAGGAACTGGAGAAGTCCGCGCGGGTGCGAGCCGAGGCCGGAATCGTGCCGACGATCGCAGAGCCCGCCGAAAGCGAGGAAGCCACCCTGGAGCGGTGGGGCCGGGTGGCAGGCCGGTGAAGCGGGGGCACGTCTACGAACTGTCCTTCGCCGGAGGTCCCGCGCACGTCCTGGTGATCTCCTCCGATGCGCTCAACACCCAGAACAAGTCCGCGACCTGCGTGTTGATCTACCCACAGCAGGTGCGTGAGGCCACACTTGTGGACATCCCGGTCGATTCACCATCGGCAGGCACCATCGTCCTCGGCGAGTTCCGCACACTGTCCGCTGTCCGCTTCACCGACGACCTGGGCCCCGTCAGCGAGCGGATCATGGAAGCAGTGGAGATCGGCCTCCGCGCCGTGTTCGACCTCTGACCGGGGCGAGCGGACTCCCCTCATCCCGGCCACACGATCGCCTGCACCTCGCTGTACGCGTGCAGCGCGTACGACCCGACGTCCCGCCCGACCCCGCTCTTCTTGAACCCCCCGAACGGCGCCTCCATGTTGCGCCCGACGGTGTTCACCCCCACCCCGCCGGCCCGCAGCCGCCGGGCGACCCGGAAGGCGCGGGCCACGTCGCCGGACCAGACGTAGTCGATCAGTCCGTAATCCGTGTCGTTGGCGAGGGCGATGCCCTCTTCCTCCTCGTCGAAGGGGATGACGGACACCACCGGCCCGAAGATCTCCTCCCGGGCGACCCGCATGTCGTTGGAGCAGTCCGCGAGAAGAGTCGGCGCGACGTAGAAACCCCGCTCGTACGGCGGCCGTTCACCCCCGGCCACCACCACCGCGCCCTCCTTGCGGCCCGCCTCCACGTACGACTCCACCCGGTCCCGGTGCTCCGCGGAGATCACCGGCCCGACGATCGTGGACGCCTCGCGCGGGTCCCCGACGGTCAACCGGCGTGCGTACGCGGCGAGTTGCTCGACCAGCCGGTCGTACACGCCCCGCTGGGCCAGCACCCGGGTGGGCGCGGTACAGATCTGCCCGCTGTAGAAGGAGAAGGTCGTGCCGATCCCGGCCACCGCCGACCCGAGATCGGCGTCGTCGAAGACGAGGGCCGCGCCCTTCCCCCCGAGCTCCATCAACTGGCGTTTCATGTCCCGTCCGCACGCCTCGGCGATGCGCTGCCCGACGGCCGTGGACCCGGTGAAGCTCACCATGTCGACGTCCCGGGAGCCGACGGCCGCCTCCCCCACCTCCACCGCCCGCCCGGAGACCACGTTCACCACACCCGCCGGCGCCCCCGCCGCCTCCAGCGCCTCCGCCATCCGGTAGACGGACAGCGGATCCTGCGGGGCGGGCTTCACGACCACGGTGTTGCCCATGGCAAGCGCGGGCGCGATCTTGCCCGCCGGATTGGCCCAGGGGTTGTTGTACGAGGTGACGCAGGCGACGACCCCGACGGGCTGCCGCACGGCCAGCGCGCCCATCACGCCCGCCTTCCCCATCGGCCCGGCCTCGTTGATCTGCGGCGGGATCGCCCACTCGGCGGGCTCCACGCGCGCGTACCGCCGGAACCGGGCGGCGCCGACGCCCACCTGCATGCCCCGGGCCGTTCCCATGGTCGCGCCGGTCTCGGCCTGGGCCAGTTCGGCGTACGGCGCGAGGTGGCCGTGGATGATGTCCGCCGCCCGCGCCAGCACGGCCGCCCGCTCCTCGGGCGCGGTACGCGACCACGGCCCGAAGGCCTCGCGGGCCGCGGCACAGGCCGCGTGCACCTGATCCCGCGAGGCCTCCGGAGCCCATCCGACGGTCTCCTCGGACGCCGGATCGATCACGGCGTAGTACCCGCCGTCCGGCTCCACCCACGAGCCCCCGACGAACAACCGCTGCCGATCGACCGCCTTGGAGCTCACCGTGTGGCCACCGTCCTGGTGTCCCGCCCCGAACGCAGCACCCGCCCCGGCACGGCCCCGCTCACCACGTCGTCGCGGATCGCCTCGACCCCGTTGACCCACACGGCCCGCACCCCGATCGCCTTGGAGTCCAGCCGCGGACTGTCACCCGGCAGGTCGTGCACCAGGGTGGCCGTACCGGCATCGATCCGCTCCGGATCGAAGAGGACGAGGTCGGCATGGAAGCCCTCCGCCACCCGCCCCCGCTCCCGCAGCCCGAAGAGCCGCGCGGGGTCGTCCGTCAGCATCTTGACGGCCTGCTCCAGGCTGGTGAGCCGGCGCCCGCGCAGACAGTCCCCGATGAACCGCGTCGTGTACGGCGCCCCGCACATCCGGTCCAGATGCGCCCCCGCGTCCGAGCCGCCCAGCATGACGTCCTCGTGCTGCCAGGCCTCGGCACGCAGCGCCCAGGACGCGGGGTCGTTGTCGGTGGGCATGGGCCACAGGACCGTACGCAGATCGTCGGCGGCACAGATCTCCACCAGGCACTGGAAAGGTTCCTGCCCGCGCTCCTCGGCGATGTCCTCCACGACCCGCCCGCTCAGCCCGCGGTTGGCCTCGCTGTAGGTGTCGCCGATGACGTACCGCCCGAAGTTGGTCAGCCGCCGGAAGACACCCGCCTCCTTGGACCCGGCGTGCCGGAGCAGCTCCGCCCGCACGTCCGGATCCCGCAGCCGGGCGATCCGCTCGGGCACGGGCAGCCCCAGGACCGGCCCCCAGCCGGGAATCAGGTTCAGCGCGCAGAAGGTGCCCAGCGACATGTTCATCGGCGTGAGGATCGGCATGGTCAGCGCCACGACCCGCCCGCCCGCCTTGCGCGCCCGCTCACTCGCCAGCAACTGCCGGGGCACCCGCTCCGGAACCGCCGAGTCGATGGTCAGCACGTTCCAGTTGAGCGGCCGCCCGGCAGCGGCGCTCATCTCCACGAACAGCTCGATCTCGGCATCGCTGAACTGATCCAGACACCCGGCGACGATCGCCTCGATCTGCGTCCCCTCGTGCTCCCCGACCGCCCTGGACAGCGCCAGCAGCTCCGCCGGACCGGCGTGCCGCGAGGCGACCGGCTTCCCGTCCCCGTCGGAGTGGGTGGACGACTGGGTGGTGGACAAGCCCCACGCCCCGGCGTCCATCGCGTCGTGCAGGAGGCTGAGCATGGCGGAGAGCTGCTCGCCGGTGGGCTGCCCACCGATCGCGTCCGGCCCCATGACGTACCGCCTGAGCGCACAGTGCCCCACCATGAACCCGGCGTTGACCGCGATGCGCCCTTCAAGAGCGTCCAGATACTCCCCGAACGAACTCCAGCTCCAGGGCGCCCCCTCCTCGAGCGAGACCAGGGACATCCCCTCGACCTTGGACATCATGCGACGCGTGTAGTCGGCGTCCTCGGGCCGGGCGGGATTGAGCGGCGCCAGCGTGAAGCCACAGTTCCCGCCAGCGACGGTCGTCACCCCGTGATTGAGGGACGGGGTCGCGTACGGATCCCAGAAGAGCTGGGCGTCGTAGTGGGTGTGGGGGTCGACGAAGCCGGGGGCGAGGACGAGACCGGAGGCGTCCTCGCTGGTCCGGGATTCCTCGGTGACCGAGCCGATGACGGCGATACGGCCGTCGCGTATCCCCACGTCGGCGGTGTAGGCAGGCGCGCCCGTGCCGTCGACGACGGTCGCGCCTTTGATGAGGTGATCGAGCATGACGTCAACTCCTCAACTCACGTGTGGGATATGCCGCTAAGGGGCGCGGGGAACTGCGCGACCAGCCCCCACGAACCCGCAGCCGCCGACGGCGATCAAGCAGCGCTACGGAACCGCGAAGTCCGATGAACAGGATCCGTGTCGATCTTGGGAATGACGTGCTCCCCGATCATCCGAATCGTCTGCAACGTCTCCTCCTTCGGCACCCCCACCGGCAACCCGAAACTCAACTGATCGGCCCCGGCCTGCTCCCACCGCTTGCACTGGCGCAGCACCTCGTCCGGATCCCCGCAGATCACGAGCTCCTCCTCGATGAGCAGCTCGACGAACTCCTCGGTGTACTCCGGCAGCGTCTCCGGCCACACCGGAAAGCCCTCGGGCCGCGGGAAGGTGTCGTGGTACCGGAACACGAGCGACGGCAGATAGTGCAACCCCCCGCTCGCCGCGATCCGCACGGCCTCCTCGTGCGTGGGCGCGCATATGGCGGTCGTCGTCACCATCACGTTGTCGTTGACGAAGTCCCCCACCGGCTCCGCGTCCACGATCGCCGTCTTGTACTGCTCCAGCACCCACTCCATGTCGGCGACCTTCTGCACGCTGAACCCGAGCACCCCGAGCCCCTTCTTCGCCGCCATGGCGTACGACGGCGGCGACCCGGCCGCGTACCACATCGCGGGATGCGACTTCCCGTACGGCTTCGGCAGGACCTTGCGCGGCGGCAGCTGCCAGTGCTTGCCCTGGAAGCCGACGTACTCGTCCTGGAGCCACATCTTGGGGAACTCGGCGATGGTCTCTTCCCAGATCTCCTTGGTGTGGTTCATGTCGGTGATCCCGGGCAGGAACCCGAGGATCTCGTGCGACCCGGCCCCCCGCCCGCTGCCGAACTCGAACCGGTTGCCGGTGAGATGGTCGAGCATGGCCACCTTCTCGGCGACCTTCACGGGGTGGTTGACCTGGGCGAGGGGGTTGAAGATCCCGGACCCCAGATGGATCCGCTCGGTCGCGTGGGCCAGATAGCCCAGGTAGACGTCGTTCGCCGAGAGGTGCGAGTACTCCTCCAGGAAGTGGTGCTCGGAGGCCCACGCGTACTTGAAGCCGGACTTGTCCGCCTGGATGACGTACTCGGTCTCCTCCATCAGCGCCTTGTGCTCGGCGAGCGGGTCGGTCTCGGCACGCTTGCCCACGTATCCCTGTACAAAGAGCCCGAATTCCAAGGAGGTTCACCGTCCCCAGTAGTTTCTGACGCTTCGTCAGATTGCGATCTGCCGCCGACTGTGGCACCGGGCGCATGGATGGTCAATAGTTGACGAGCAGTCACATAGCGTTCAGATGACGGAGACCCCGGCCAGCCAGCCCCCGTCGATCACGAACGGCTGCCCGGTGATGTAAGAGGAGTCCTCCGAGGTCAGGAACAACGCGAGCCGCGCCACCTCCTCCGGCTTCCCGATCCGGCCCAGCGGCACGAGCTTGCGGTAGAGCCCGTCGAGCGCCCTGGACGTCTCCTCGGCGTCCGCCCCCGGATCCAGCAGCGACGGGTTGGACATCGCGGTGTCGATGGCGCCTGGGCACATCGCGTTGACGCGGATTCCGCGGGGCGCCAGCTCCAGGGCGGCGACCCGAGTGAGGCCGAGGATGGCGTGCTTGGTGGCGGAGTACGTCCCCACGGCCGCCATGCCGGTCACCGCGGTGTACGAGGCCGTGTTGACGATCGTGCCGCCGTCGACCATCTCCGGCGCGACGGTCTTGATGCCGAGGAAGCAGCCGACTTGGTTGACCCGTACGACCTGCATGAACTCATCGAGGGGCGTGTCCACGAGGGAGTTGAAGCGGAGGATGCCGGCGTTGTTGACCAGCCCGTCGACGTGACCGTGGGCCCTCCGTGCGGCGGCGACGGCGGCCTGCCAGTCGACCTCCCGGCCCACGTCAAGGTGGACGTACAGCGCGCCTATCTCCTCAGCGAGGGCCGCGCCCTGGTCGTCGAGCACATCGGCGACGACGACTTTCGCGCCCTCCGCGGCGAAGAGGCGCGCCTCCTGCTCCCCCTGTCCGCGCGCCGCCCCGGTGACGATGACGACCCGTCCGTCGAGCTTGCCCATCACGGCCCCTCTCACACGGTGGACTCAGCATCGTAGCGCCATACCTGACGATGCGTCAGATGCAAGTCGGTCGGGCAATCTCAGGCGTTGCTGAGGCGAATCTCACGTGACTCACAAGTAGGGACGTTTGACCCTGTCGGTGCCGGTCAAGGGAATCCAAAATTCTGCTCATGTCCAAGCGGAGACTGAAGAACAAGAAGATCCGGATTGTGGCGATCGGTTCGGCGCTCGCCACCGGCGGGGTCGTCATCGCGTTGCTGCCGTCGGCGAACGCTGCCGATGAGAAGACGCCGGAGCAGATCACGTCGATGTGCGAACGGTCTGCGGTGGTCAACGGAAAGCAGCAGTCGGTGAGTGATTTCGGTGGCGGTCTGGGAGACGGTTTCGCGGCCGACAACTGCGATTTCGTCGAGACGAAGTTCGAGACGTTCGACGGGCCCACCGAGAAGTCGTCCATCGATTTCCCGAACTGCGAGCCGAACGCCACCGAGCCGGCGAAGGTGTCCGTCACCTGGTCGGCGACGGCGGCCCAGGGCGAGGGCAAGTACACGTCGACCAAACAGGGCGCCGGTGGCGGCCTCTTCGGTTTTCTCAGCGGATCCTGGCAGTCGCACAAGGGAACGCTGGACATGACCGTCAGGTCGGCGACCGCCGGCGACACGGAACAGCGGGAAGTGCCGGCCGGCAAGGTGCTCCACATGGAGTTCACGCCGAAGATGCAGCGCATGACCGGTGAATGGCGGGTGCGGATCGACGCCCGCGAGGCGACGACCGTCACCAACGCCACTCCGGAGCAGAACTTCGTGGCCCCGGAGGTCGTCGAGGGCCCCGTCGTCCTGCCGGGCGCGGCGGGCGCCCCCGGTGTCGTGGACGGCACCTCCAAGGCCGTACTGGCCGACTGCTGAACCCCTGATCTCCCCTGACCTCGCACAATCCACAGGAGAACCCCATGACACGCGCCGGCCGCACCAGAAGCCACCGGAGCAAGAAGAAGCGCATCACCCTGGCCCTGTCCCCGCTTGTCGCCGTCGCGGTGGCCGTCCCGCTGATGAACTCGGCGGGGGCCGCCACCCCCTCCGAGGTGACCGCCGACTGCTCGGCGAACTCCGACAAGCTGGAGAACTGCGAGTTCGTCGATGTCCAGTTCAAGCGGAACAGCCTCGGGCCCAATGAACGGGTCTCCGCGGTGACCGACAACTGCGGATCGACGAGTACCGCCTCGAAGACCTTCAACGTGAGTACGTCCGTCACCCGGACCATCCAGCTCGAGAACGGGTTCTCCACCGACTCCTCGACGATGCTCGGGAACTCCTTCTTCGAGATCGGCGGGAAGTTCGCCACGTCGGAGATCAACATCACACGTGACGACAAGACGACCACTCTGGCGTTCAGCAGGACGGACACCGTACAGGCGGACAGCATCGGCTTCTTCATGTGGTCCGCGAAGCGTACCGATGTGAGCGGCTTCATACGGGCCACGTACAAGGAGCCACAGGACGGCCAGAAGGTGTTCTTCTCGCCGAGCGAGGGCGCCGCGAGCGTGCACGTCTTCTATCCGCAGATCCTGAAGAACGGCACCCCCGACGGGCGTCTGTGGCTGCGCAATGTGAAGTGCGGGACCCCCGAGGCCGCGGGACTGCGGAATTCCACGCGGGCCCTCAGGTCGGAACCGGCATTCGGTGCGGGCGGCGAGAACGTCACCGACGTGGAAGTCCCGCTGTCGGAGATTCCGGCACCGTAGCCCCGAAAAATCACTGTTCTCAGGTGCGAAGCGCGGGCGCGGCTCCCAGCCATCGCAGGACCGCGTCCGTCCTTCCGCGTGCGTCCAGCTTGGCGTAGATGTTGCTGAGGTTGTTGCGGACGGTCTTCTCGCTCAGGCGTAATCGCAGCCCGATCTCCTGCGCGCCCAGGCCGGTCGACAGCAGGTCCATGATCTGCCGCTCGCGCGGTGACAGCGGCGCCCGCAGCCGCTCCGTCACCTGACCGCCGGCCGGCCCCCGCAGGGCACCCTCCCGCAGGGCGGCGCAGGCCGCCGGGGAGAGGTAGGTGTGCCCCACGCCGGCGCCCACGACGGCCGACGAGAGCATGCAGGTGCAGTAGTCGCCCTCGACGAGGTAGCCGGCCCCGCCGCGGAACACCTCGACGATGGTCCCGGTGTCCCGGCGGGGGCTGATCACGATCACGGGGACGTCGGCGGCCGACAGACCGGCGAGGGCGTCCACCGGGTCGTCGCAGCACAGCACGACGGCGTCCGTGCCCTCGGGGACCCGGAAGGGCGGGTCCAGCCGCACGACGCGGCCCACGTACGGATCGTCCCGGGCCGGCCAGTCGTGCGGCCACTCGGTGCCGGAGCAGGCGATGGCGACGGAGAGTCGCTGGGAGGATCGCACTTCACGTGTCCTTCCGCCGGAGCCATGACGTCCGTACGTCCGTACATACGCGAACCGGCGTGGACATGTTCAAAGTTCAAGCTCCGGAGTTCCGCACGCCGGAGGCGATGCGCCGCCTACCTCTCCAGGAAGGCGAACAGCGCTTCCCACCTCTCGGCGATCTCCCGCGCCCCGTACCGCCGGATGTTCTCCCGCGCCGCCTCCCCCATCCGCTCCCGCAGCCCCGCGTCCGACATCAGCAGGTCCAGCTTGCGGGCGAGTTCGCCGGTGTTGCCGGGGGCGGCGAGGAGGCCGTCCTCGCCGTCGTGGACGATCTCGTGGACACCGGGAGCGCAGTCGAAGGCGGCACAGGGGACGCCCATGGCCATGGCCTCCATGAGCGCGAGGGGGAAGCCCTCGCTCCGGGAGGACAGCGCGAACACCGAGCCGCCCCGCAACGCGCCCGGCACATCGCCGGTACGGCCCATCCACACCACCGAGTCGTCGAGGCCCAGGGCGGTGCACTGCTTGCGCAGGATCTCCTCGTCCTCCCCGGAGCCGTAGACCTTCAAGGCCCAGTCGGGGTGCCGGGGGGCGACCTCGGACCAGGTGTCGAGGAGCATGTCGACGCCCTTCTCGTCGCTGAGCCGGCCGATGCTGACGACGGCCTTCCCGGTGCGCGGCGAGGGCTCGTCCGGCAGCCAGGGCACGGCGTTCGGCAGGAACGAGGCGTTGTTGAGGCCCGCGCCGATCCACAGGTCGGCGTCCTCGCGGGTGAGGACGAGCATGCGGTCGACGTCCCGGTAGTGCCGCAGGACCCGCTGGAAGCGCGAGGACCGCTTCGAGGCCTCGAAGGACTCGTGGCTCATCCCGATGACGGTCAGCCCGGCCGTGTCGGCGAGCTTGACCCACTCCATCGCCCACACCTGGGTGACGATGACGACCGCACCGGGGCGTGCGGCGCGGAACAGGCCCGTCAGCACGGTCGCCCTCTCCCGCATGCTCGCGTCGCGTGCCCGGCCGGGGCCCGGGGGCTGGCCGTCGTACAGCCGCGTGGTGGGGTAGGGGAGTTCGCCGAGGTCGTGCGGGTCGTCGGGGGTGGTGATGCCGATGACGTGCACGCGGTGGCCGCGCTCGGTGAGGAGCCGGGCCATCTGATGCGACCAGCTGGTCACCCCGCCCAGTTCGTCCACGCTGTTGGAGACCAGGAAGATGTCCCGCCCCGTCATGCCTTCCTCCACTCGGCGAAGAACTCCTCGACGATGTCCCGCGCGGCCGTGCCCTTGTCGTACTCGCCGAAGTCGGCCACGAACCGCTCCCGCTCCGCCGCGTACTTGACCGTCTGCTCCTCCAGCGACGACTCCTCCAGCAGGGAGGTCAGTTCGTCCTCCGTGCGGACGACCGGGCCCGGTGCCCGTTCCAGCAGGTCGAAGTAGGTGCCGCGGCCCGTGTGCACGTACTCCTCGTAGTCATAGGGGAAGAAGAGCATCGGCCGGTCCAGCAGGGCGTAGTCGAACATCACCGACGAGTAGTCCGTGATCAGTGCGTCGGCCAGGGCGAGGAGCGGGGTCACGTCGTGGTGGTCCGACACGTCGATGACGCGGCCGCGTACGGACGGCGGGAGGACGACGTGGTTGAGGTAGTGCGCGCGGACGAGGAGGACGTACCGGTCGCCGAACTCCTCCGCGAAGCGCTCCACGTCGAAGGGCAGCTCGAAGCGGCGCCCGCCGTGCTGCCGGAAGGTGGGCGCGTACAGCAGCACCTTCTTGTCGGCCGGGATGCCCAACTCGGCCGCCAGCGGCGGGCGTTCAGCCGATTCCCGGGCTCGCACGAGTTCGTCGTTGCGCGGGTAGCCCACCCGTAGCAGCGCCTTCTCCCGGAGCCGGAAGGCGCGGGCGAGGGTGCGGACGTCGTGCTCGGAGCGGACCAGGAAGTGGTCGAAGCGGTCCAGGGAGCGCTGCTGCTCCGCCTGCTCGGGCCGGGACTTGAGCTTCCAGCCGGGTTCGTCGAAGCCCATCCGCTTGAGCGCGGAGCCGTGCCAGGTCTGGATGTACGTCGTCCCCGGGCGTTTGGTCAGCTTCAGCGGGTAGCTCTGGTTGTCGATCCAGTACTCGGCGCGGGCCAGCGCCCTGAGGTAGGGCAGCGACCAGCGGCGCACCGGCGTGGCGTCGGCGGGGAAGCCCTTCGGGCTGCCCGTGTACGACCACACGGCCTCGAAGTCGAGCCCCTGACGGCGCATCTCCTCGTAGATCGCCCGAGGGCTGTCGCTGTACTGCCGGCCCAGATGGCTCTCGAAGACCACCAGCCGCTTCTGCACCGGCATGCGCAGGAACAGCTCGTGATAGATGCGGAGCTTGGTGTCGCCGGAGGTGGCCTTCTTGCGCAGCGCCTTCGCCTTGCGGTAGCCGGTCTTGGCCAGGCGGCCGGGGGCGCCCTGCAGGCCACGGGTGACGACGGCGTTCGCCTTCTTGTCGGGGACGAGGCGGAAGGCGAGGTGGCCCCGCGCGGACACCTGCGGCTCGATCCGGTCGGCGACGAGCCGGGTGAGGCGGGGGCGCACCGGCACCTCGCCGGAGGCCAGACCGGACCGGGCGGCGGTCAGGCGCGTCGTCGTGCGCTCGCCGTCGACGTCCAGGTGGAGGCGTACGTCCCAGACGGCGTCCACGATGCCGAGCGGGCGCAGGCCCTTCGTCAGGTCTGCCGAGGCCCCCCAGGACACGTGCGCGCCCTCGTGCCGGACCGTCGCCACCGGGAAGCGGAAGGTCTGCAGGCGAACGCCCTGCCGACGGGCGTAGAACTCCAGCTCGGCGGTGAGCCGGGCGCCGGGCGGGACGACACCGAGGGGGTTGGTGACGCGGCCCGCGAGCCGCACGGCACCGCTGCCCGCCTCGTGCCGGTACTCGGTCAGTTCGTTGCGCAGGAACAGCTTGCCGACCGGCCGGGCGTGGTAGCCGAGCGCGGTGACGTCCAGGATCCGGCGGGCGAAGGGGTCCTCGTCGATGTGCTCGGCACACCAGTAGACGCGCCCGTCGCGCTCGGCGAGCGGGGCGGAGACCTTGTCGCGGTTGGTGAGCGTGTCCACGGCCGGAAGCAGGTTGTCCCAGTCGCTCACCCGCAGCAGATACGCGCAGATGGCGTGGATGGGCTCGACCTCGTCGTAGGCGGCCGGGTCGATGGAGGCCAGGTAGGTGCGGGCGAGGGCGGCGAACTCCTGGCGGTAGGCGGCGTCCCTGAAGGGAAGGTCGCGCAGGTGCAGCACCAGGTCGTGCTTGAGGAACTTGACGTCCTTGCGGAACTTCAGCTCCGTGAGGCCCTTCTCCGCGAGCAGCGCGTCGACCCGGCGGTGGATCTCCATGCGGTGCGCGAAGTTGGCGATCTCGGCCCGGCGGTTGCTGATCGACTTGGTGCCGGCCTTCTCGGCCACGTTCCAGTCGTAGACCCGGTTCGGTATCAGCGTGATGCGGCGGGCCGCCGTGTACGCCCGGGCGGAGAAGAGCAGGTCCTCGTAGTGGATGCCGACGGGGAAGTCCAGGCCGCTGTCGACCAGGAACTCCCGGCGGTAGCACTTGTTGGTCGACAGGGTGTCGTAGACCAGCAGGTCAGGCAGCTCGGCGATGGAGTCGAGGGTGCGGGTGCGGGCGTACAGCCACGGGTACCACTTGACCTCCTTGCGGTGCCGCGAGTCGACGTGGACGCGCACGCACATGCCGGAGACAAGGTCGGCGCCGGTGGTCTCGGCCGCGTCCAGGAAGTTGCGGCAGGCGTCGCGCTCCAGGACGTCGTCGCTGTCGAGGAAGAGGACGTAGTCGCCGCGGGCCTTGAGGATGCCGTGGTTGCGGGGTGCGCCGCAGCCGCCGCTGTTCTCGGGGAGCCGGTACGCCCGCACCCGGTCGGGGTGCTCCGCGGCGAGACGGCGGGCCACCTCGTACGAGCCGTCCGTGCTGTGGTCGTCGACGATCACGACCTCGACACCGCGCAGCGTCTGCTCCAGCACGGAGCGTACGGCCGTGGACAGCCTGGCCTCGTCGTTGTAGACGATCACGACGACGGACATGGCGACGCCGGGCACGGCGACGTCGGATATGGAGGCTCGCTGATCCGCGTCCACCTTCACCCCATTCATCCCTGTTTCCACCCTGTAAGCGCGATGAGCCGCTTGAGGGTCACTTCAGTAGATGTCGATGGCGCCGCCCGGGTTGCCTGACGGACCGTCAGCTACGACTATGTAGTCCGCGTCAGTCCACCCGCCGGACCTCGACCGCGAACGAAGGGGGCACCATGCCGGCCCTGTCGTATGGCATCCAACTCCCGGTCCAGTCGCAGAGCACGATCTACGCCGAACCCTGGGAGGCCGCCGCCGGCCCCGAGGACCTCCTCGCCGTCGCCCGCGCCGCCGACCGCGCAGGCTTCGCCTACCTCGCGAGCTGCGACCACGTCGGCATCCCGCGCCGCCTGGCGTCCGCGATGAGCACGGTCTGGTACGACCCGGTGGCCACGCTGGCCTTCCTGGCGGCGGCCACCGACCGTGTACGGCTGCTCACGCACGTCGCGGTGACGGGGCTGCGGCATCCGCTGCTCGGTGCCAAGCAGTACGCCACCCTCGACCATCTCAGCGGCGGCCGGCTGATCCTCGGGGTCGGGGCCGGTCATGTGCGGGAGGAGTTCGAGGCGCTGGGGGTCGACTTCGAGCGGCGCGGGGTCGTGCTGGACGAGTCGATCGACGCCCTGCGGGCCGCCCTCGGGCCGGACGAGTTCCCCGAACACCACGGCAAGCTCTACGACTTCGAGGGGCTCGGCCAACGCCCGCGACCCGCTCAGGACCGTGTCCCGGTCTGGGTCGGCGGGTCGTCGCCGGCCGCCGTGCGCAGGGCCGCGCTCAAGGCGGACGGGTGGCTGCCGCAGGGCGATCCCCGGGACCGGCTGCCCGCGCAGATCGCCCGGATCCGGCGGCTCAGGCAGGAGGCCGGCATCGAAGGGCCGTATGTCATGGGCGCCATCGTCGAGCCCCTGTACGTCGGCACACCCGCCTGGGACGTCGGCCGCCGGACGCTCACCGGGCCGCCGGAGGCCCTCGCCGAGTCCCTGCGCGCCTACCGCGCGATGGGGGTGGACCAGATCCAGGTGCGGTTCCGCAGCCGGAGCCGCGCTGAACTCACCGACCAGATCGGGGCGTTCGGGGCGGAGGTGGGGGGCCTGCTGTAACGGCCTCAGAGGTGCGACGGCGCGGGAGCGCTCAGTTCCAGCCCGCCCACGCCGACGAGATCATGTCGTCCACCCCGTACCGCGCCTTCCAGCCCAGCTCCGCCGTGCTGCGGTCGGCCGAGGCGACGACCCGGGCGGGGTCGCCCGGCCGCCGGTCCACGACCACGGGGGCCAGGGCGTGGCCGGTGAGCGCGGTGATCCGGTCGATCATCTCGCGCACCGAGACGCCCTCACCGCGCCCGATGTTGAGCGTGAGGTCCGTGCCCGGTGCCTCGCGCAGGCGCCGCGCGGTCGCCACATGGGCCTCGGCCAGGTCGACGACGTGGATGTAGTCGCGGACGCAGGTGCCGTCGAGGGTGGGGTAGTCGTCGCCGAAGATGCGCGGGGGCGCGTTCTCGGTGAGCTTCTCGAAGACCATGGGGACGAGGTTGAAGACGCCGGTGTCGGCCAGTTCGGGGGTGGCCGCGCCGGCCACGTTGAAGTAGCGCAGCGATGCCGTGGACAGGCCCGTCGCGCGGCCCGTGGCCCGGACCAGCCACTCGCCGGCGAGCTTGGTCTCGCCGTACGGCGACATCGGCGCGCACGGTGTCTCCTCCGTCACCAGGTCGACGTCCGGCATGCCGTACACCGCCGCCGAGGACGAGAAGACGAAGGACCGTACGCGGGCGGCCCCGGTCACCGCTTCCAGCAGGACGCGCAGGCCCTCGACGTTCTCCCGGTAGTAGTGCAGCGGCAGGTCGACGGACTCGCCGACCTGCTTCTTCGCCGCGAGATGGACGACGCCGGTGATCCCCTGGTCCCGGATGACGCGTCCGAGCAGGTCACCGTCGAGCGTGGAGCCGACGACCAACGGCACGTCCTCGGGCACGCGCTCGGCGACGCCCGTGGACAGGTCGTCGTAGACGACGGTTCGTTCGCCCGCGTCGAGCATCGCGCGCACGACATGCGCCCCGATGTAGCCGGCGCCGCCGGTGATCAGCCAAGTCATGGACGAACGGTCCCTTCCCGGGGAGGTGATGTCGTGGATGCGTGCGAGGGGATCGCGCGGTCAGCGGAAGAGGCGCTTGACGCGCCGTTCCACGACGTCGGCCAGGCCACGCCAGCCGGGGGCGAGCCGCACCGCGAGCGACCCCGAGTGGGTGGCGTACGGCTGCACCAGCAGCACACCGTGGCGCGCGCTCGGCAGTGCGCTCCGGCGCAGCAGCCCGGCGCCCGCGACCGCGTGGGCGGTGGTCTCCCGGTGGCTGCCGTCCTTGAAGCCCAGCCGCAGCCGCAGGTCCCAGGTGCCGCGGCCGAGCGCCGCCAGGTCCAGGGGGAACTCGGCCGACCAGGTGTCGGAGACCGTGTCGGCCGCGAGGGGCGCCGTACCGGCGAATCCCACCCGTCCGCTGTCCCGCTCCACGAGCTGCGCCTGGACGGTCGCCGGCCCCGCGTCCGCCATCCGCCCGTACAGCTCGTGCAGGCGCAGCCGGAGCGCCGTCCCGCGTACACGCGGCCGCAGTTCGGCGTCGACGGCGGCGGGCAGCAGGTGCACCGGGCGGACGAGAAGGTGGTCCAGTTCCACCTGGGGCAGGTCCGCCGACCAGACCGGGCAGCCGTCGGCGGCGCGCGCGTACGGCGGGTTCAGCCGGGCCGGGCGGGCCGCGATCTCCCTGAGCCGGCCCACGTCGCGCGGCTCCTCGGCGGCCAGCACCACGCGGGCGACGACGCTGCCGGGCGACGGCGACGCCGCGAAGTCGCCCTCGTCGAAGGAGGCCAGGTACGCGCGGGTGAGGGTCCACCACTCGCGCCGGTACTCCGCGTCGCGCTGTCCCAGCTCGCGCGCGTACATCCGCAGCGAGTGGTCGAGGAAGCGCGCCCTGGCGGCCCGCGCCAGCCGCTTCTCCCCGGAGCCGCACAGGATGTCGTACGACAGCTGCTCGGCCTCGATGCGGGCCCGCCAGTTGGCGATGCCGGAGCGGTCGAGGGATATGGAGAGCCGGTCCGCCGACCGGCGCACGTGCCAGAGGTACACCGGCTCCGGGACGATCGCGACGCGGGGCCCGGCGGCCAGCACCCGTGCGGTGAACACGAAGTCCTCGTACGGGAAGGCCCCCTCGGGGAAGCGGATCGCCCGCTCGCGCAGGAACGCGGTGCTGTAGAGCTTGTTGACGCAGAGCGTGTCGTGGACCAGGCGCACCCGCCGGGCCGGGTGGGTGACCAGGGTGCGCCGGGTGTACACCTTGGGCTGCCAGGGGGTCTCGCGCCCGGACGGCAGCTCCTTGCGCAGGCACAGCCCGGCCGCGACCGGGGCGTCGTCGTCCAGGGCGGCGCCCAGCAGCGCGTCGACGGCGCCCAGCGGCAGCAGGTCGTCGCTGTCCAGGAACATCACATACGGCGAGGCGGCGGCGTTCAGCCCGTCGTTGCGCGGGGTGCCGCAGCCGCCGCTGTTGACCGGGCGACGGATCACCTTCAGGCGCGGTTCCTCGGCGGCCAGGCGTTCCAGCAGCTCCCCGCTGCCGTCCGTCGAGCAGTCGTCGACGGCGATCACCTCGCGGACGGCCGGCCCCTGCGCGAGCGCCGAGCGCACCGCGTCCGCCACATGGGCGGCGTCGTCGTAGCCGATGACGACGACGGTGACCTGCGCGCGCTGAAGAGCCATGTCTGCCCCGACCGAAGTGTGGTATGTGCCGATTTCTCACTTACGAGATGCTTCGCACCTCGGCCGGGAAGACGGTGCCTCTGGGGTCGGGGTTCCGTTCAGAAGTCCTTGATTACGTTTTGATTGCCTACCGCCCGGACCACAGCCCCTCCCGCGTCAGCCCCAGCAGCTCGATGGCGTTGCCGCGCACGATCCGCTCGACGACGTCCGCGTCCAGGTGCCCCATCTGCGCCTCGCCGACCTCGCGGGACTTCGGCCAGGTCGAGTCGGAGTGGGGGTAGTCGGTCTCGTACAGGACGTTCCCGACCCCGATCGCGTCCAGGTTCCGCAGGCCGAAGGCGTCGTCGAAGAAGCAGCCGTACACGTGGTCGGCGAACAGCTCGGACGGCGGCCGGTGCACCTTGTCGGCGACCCCGCCCCAGCCGCGGTTCTCCTCCCACACGACGTCGGCGCGCTCCAGGATGTACGGGATCCAGCCGATCTGGCCCTCCGCGTACATGACCTTGAGGTTCGGGAAACGCTCGAACTTGCCGCTCATCAGCCAGTCGACCATCGAGAAGCAGCAGTTGGCGAAGGTGATCGTGGAGCCGACGGCGGGCGGCGCGTCGGCGGAGGTGGAGGGCATACGGCTGGAGGAGCCGATGTGCATGGCGACCACCGTGCCGGTCTCGTCGCACGCGGCGAGGAAGGGGTCCCAGGCGTCGGTGTGCACGGAGGGGAGCCCGAGGTGCGGGGGTATCTCGGAGAAGGCGACGGCGCGCACGCCCCGTGCCGCGTTGCGGCGGACCTCGGCGGCGGCCAGCTCGGCGTCCCAGAGGGGGATGAGGGTGAGCGGGATGAGCCGGCCCCGCGCGTGCGGGCCGCACCACTCCTCCACCATCCAGTCGTTGTAGGCCTGGACGCACAGCAGCCCCAGCTCGTGATCGTGGGCCTCGGTGAAGGTCTGGCCGCAGAAGCGGGGGAAGGTCGGGAAGCAGAGGGCGGACTGGACGTGGTTGACGTCCATGTCGGCGAGCCGGGCGGGGACGTCGTACGAACCGGGGCGCATCTGCTCGTAGGTGATGACCTCCAGCTTGATCTCGTCCCTGCTGTAGCCGACGGCGGTGTCGAGGCGGGTGATCGGCCGGTGCAGGTCCTCGTACACCCACCAGTCGCCGACCGGACCGTCGTCTCCCGGCCGGCCCATGACGGGCTTGAACCGCCCGCCCAGGAAGGTCATTTCCTTCAGTGGCGCCCGGACTATGCGCGGCCCGACGTCCTGGTACTTCTTCGGGAGCCGGTCCTGCCAGACGGCCTGCGGCTCCACCGTGTGGTCGTCGACGGAGATGATCAGGGGAAACGTCGTCTCGGTGTCCATGGCGCTCACGGTAGCGCCGATCTGACGGTCCGTCAGCTACGCGGAAGGGGAGCCGTCGTGCGAAGACCGCGTGAGGGCCTTGTGATATCCCGCGCGTCCACCTGTGATCAGCCCATCCACAGCTGACGCATCAGCCGGAACAAGGCAAACTGGCGTCGATGTAAACGGGTCCTAGGGGGACTGCGATGGGCGGGGTACCGCGAGTGCCGGAGCAGAGGCGTCCCGGCTCCTCGACAGATGCGGCGGAGCCTGCGGCGACGCTGCGCTTCAGCGTGCTCGGTCCGGTACGCGCATGGCGCGGAGACGAGCGGCTCTCCACCGGCTCCCCCCAGCAACGCGCCCTGCTCGCGGCCCTGCTGCTGCGCGAGGGCCGCACGGCGACCGCGGCGGAGCTGATCGACGCCCTGTGGGGCGAGGAGCCGCCCTCGCAGGCGCTGGCGGCGGTCCGGACGTACGCCTCCCGGCTGCGCAAGGTGCTCGACCCCCAGGTCCTGGTGAGCGAGTCGGGCGGCTACGCGGTGCGGGGCCTGGCCGAGGGCACGCTGGACCTGGCGGTGGCTCAGGAGCTGGCGGCGGAGGCGGAGAAGGCGCGCGGCGCCGGGGATCTGTGCCACGCCCGGGAGGTGCTCGGGCGGGCGCTGGCGCTGTGGGACGGCGAGGCGCTGGCGGGGGTCCCGGGGCCGTACGCGGAGGCCCAGCGGGTCCGGCTGGAGGAGTGGCGGCTCCAACTGCTGGAGTCCCGCCTCGACATGGACCTGGAGCAGGGCTGCCACGCCGAGGCGGTCTCGGAGCTGACGGCGCTGACGGCGGAGCACCCGCTGCGCGAGCGGCTGCGGGAGCTGCTGATGCTCGCGCTGTACCGCAGCGGCCGGCAGGCGGAGGCGCTGGCGGTGTACGCGGACACGCGGCGCCTGCTGGCGGACGAGCTGGGCGTGGACCCGCGCCCGGGTCTGAAGGAGCTCCAGCAGCGGATCCTGCAGGCGGACCCCGGCCTCGCGGAACCGTCGGCACCGGCCGCGGAGCCGACGGTGGTCCCGGTGCGCCCCGCGCAACTCCCGGCGAGCGTCCCCGACTTCACGGGACGCTCCGCCTTCGTACGTGAGCTGAGCGAAGTGCTGGCGGGGGCCTCCGGGACCGAGGGCCGGGTGATGGCGGTGTCGGCGCTGGCCGGCATCGGCGGCGTGGGCAAGACGACGCTGGCGGTGCACGTGGCGCACCAGTCACGGTCGGCCTTCCCCGACGGGCAGCTCTACGTCGACCTGCAGGGCGCCGGTCCGCGGCCGGCGGAACCGGAGACGGTCCTGGGCTCCTTCCTGCGCGCGCTGGGCACCGCGGACTCGGCGATCCCGGACTCGCTGGAGGAGCGGGCCGCGCTGTACCGCTCGCTGCTGGACGGCCGCCGGATCCTGGTCCTGCTGGACAACGCCCGCGACGCGGCCCAGGTACGCCCGCTGCTGCCGGGCATGGAGGGCTGCGCTGCGCTGGTGACGTCCCGGGTGCGGATGGTGGATCTCGCCGGGGCGCATCTGGTCGACCTGGACGTGATGTCCCCTGACGAGGCGCTGTCCCTCTTCACGAAGATCGTGGGCGAGGAGCGGGTCGCGTCCGAGCGGGAGGCCGCGCTGGACGTGGTCGCCGCCTGCGGCTTCCTGCCGCTGGCCATCCGCATCGCCGCGTCCCGGCTGGCGGCCCGCCGCACCTGGACGGTGTCCGTGCTCGCCGCCAAGCTCGCCGACGAGCGGCGCCGGCTGGACGAGCTCCAGGCCGGCGACCTCGCGGTGAAGGCGACCTTCGAGCTGGGGTACGGCGCCATGGAGCCGGCCCAGGCCCGGGCGTTTAGGCTGCTGGGGCTGGCGGACGGGCCGGACATCTCGCTCGCGGCCGCCGCGGCCGTACTGGATCTGCCGCCGGAGGACACCGAGGAACTGCTGGAGTCCCTCGTCGACACGTCCTTGCTGGAGTCGGCGGCGCCCGGACGCTATCGGTACCACGATCTGGTCCGGCTCTACGCGCGTGCGTGCGCGGAGCGGGACGAGCAGCCGCCCGGCGAGAGGGACGAGGCGTTGTCGCGGTTGCTGGACTTCTATCTGGCGACGACCGCGCAGGTGTACGCGATCGAGCACGGCGAGGACCGGCTCACCGACCACCTGGAGCCCACCCGCTATCCGGGGCTGCGCTTCACCGAGGCGGCGGCGGCCCTCGACTGGCTGTACACGGAGGCCGGGCAACTCCTGGCCTGCGTACGGCAGGCGGCGGGGACGGAGCGACTGCGGCGGGCCGTCGATCTGCTCTGGGCGGCGAAGGACCTGACCGAGTCGGGCGCCAACTCGCATCAGTACGAGATGACGGCCAGGGCCACCTGCGAGGCGACCCGGGTCGCCGGCCACGAACGGGCGGAGGGCAGGGCCCGCACGGTGCTCAGTGATGTGCTGCTGGTCTCCGGCCGTGTCCAGCAGTCGGAGCAGGAGGCGCGGGTCGCCATGGAGCTCGCGGCGCGCGCGCAGGACTCCATCGCCGTCAGCTGGGTCGCCAACAACCGAGGGCTCATCTGCCTGCACGAGAGCCGGTTCGCCGACGGCAAGGTCTTCTTCGACCAGGCCCTCGAAGGTCTGCGGGCGGCGGGGAACCGACTGTTCGAGGCGACCGTCCTCGGCAATCTGTCCCGTGCCCACCTCGGTATGGGCAACATCGCGAAGGCCGTGGAGATCGCGCAGCGCGGTCTCGCCGTGCACACCGCGGTCGGCCGGACCGTGCGGCTGGCCAACGGCCACTTCCAGCTGGGCGTCGCACTGACCCGGGCGGGGCGTTCCACCGAGGCGCTGAGCCAGTTCTCCGACGCGCTCGGCCTCTTCAACGACCACCGGCAGCGGCTGTGGGAGGGCGTCACCCACTTCCGTATCGCCGAGGTGCACGCGGCAGAGCGCCGCCCGGCGCAGGCCGCCCAGCACGCCGAACAGGCTCTCGCGCTGGGCTGCATCGGCGGAGACCGTATGCAGGGCAACGTCCTGACGCTGCTGGGGCGTTCGCTGGCGGCCCTCGGTCAGGCGGACCGGGCGCGCGCGTGCTGGCGTGAGGCGCTCAGCCTCTACGAGCAGAACGGCTCGCCGGAGGCCGAGGAGGTGCGGGTGCTGCTCACGTCGGCCGCGGCGGCCTGAGCGCTCCGCTGGATTTGCCGCGACAGGAGCGCCGATCGTCTGCGGGGCCGTCGTGGCTGGTCGCGCCCCGCGGCGGATCCGCATATCGATACAGTCCCGCGCCCCTTAGGGACGCTGCCGAACCGCAGCCGACTACGCCAGGGCCACTCAGGTCGGACACGGCCAAGCGGGCGGGGCGCGCTCCCCACCTGGGGATCTCGGGCGTTCAGCGTTCGTTTATCTCCGCCCTACAGACTCTTACCCAGTCGGACCGTCGCCACGGGGGGCAGGCAGTTCGACGCGGAGCCCGGCCGGTTAGCCTGCGGCTCCGGACGCCCGTCCGGCAATACTCGGGGGAGTTACCGGACGGGCGTTCCTCACTCATCACCGAAAAAGAGGAACACGAGCCCATGAGCGACCAGAAGAAGGACGAGACCGTCTCTCCGGACAACAACTCCATGCCCAGCGAGCCCGTCGTGGACGAGACGATCACCACGCTGAACAACTCCATGCCGAGCGAGCCGACCAAGGTCAAGGGCGAGACGATCACGACGCTCAACAACTCCATGCCGGCCGGGCCCGCCGCTCTGGACCTGGACGACAAGTAGACCTCATCCCACGGGGATCGGCCGCGGTGGCTCGGAGGGGGAGCCGCCGCGGCCGAGGCATGTCCGGCGGGGGTCGGTGACTCCTCACGCCCTCCCGCGCAACTCGCCCTTCACCACCTTGCCGCTGGCGTTCCGCGGCAACTCCCCCAGGAACTCCACCGCCCGCGGCACCTTGTAGTTCGCCATCTCCCGGCGTGCCCAGGCGATCAGGTCGTCCCCGGTGAGCACCGCTCCCGGCCGGCGCACCACGTACGCCTTGCCGACCTCGCCCAGCCGAGCGTCCGGTACGCCGATCACCGCGACGTCGGCCACCTCGGGGTGCAGCCCCAGGACCTGCTCTATCTCCGCCGGGTACGCGTTGAAGCCGCCGACGATGAACATGTCCTTGATGCGGTCGGTGATGCGCAGACAGCCGTCGGCGTCGAGCACCCCGACGTCCCCCGTCCGCAGCCAGCCGTCCGGCGTCAGCACCTCCGCCGTCGCCGCCGCGTCCTCGTAGTAGCCCCGCATGACGTTGAAGCCGCGGACCAGGACCTCGCCGGGCTCGCCGAGGGGAGCCTCGACGCGTACCTCCGTGCCGGGGATCGCACGGCCCGACGTCGAGGCGATGACCGTCGGGTCGTCGCCGCGCCTGCACATCGTGACGATGCCGCTGGCCTCGGAGAGGCCGTACGCCGTCAGGACCGTCTCCACGCCCAGCTCCCCGCGCAGGCGTTCCACCAGCCGCAACGGCACGACCGCCGCGCCGGTCACCACGAGCCGCAGCGCGGAGAGGTCGTGCGCGTCGCGTGCCGGGTGGTCGAGGAGCGACTGGTGCAGGGTCGGCGGGCCTGGCAGCACCGAGACCCGTTCCGCCGCGATGTTCGCCAGGGCCGTGCTCACGTTGAAGACCGGCTGGGGGATCATCGTCGCGCCCCGCATCAGACAGGCGATCACCCCGGCCTTGTAGCCGAAGGTGTGGAAGAAGGGGTTCACGATCAGATAGCGGTCGCCCCGCCGCAGGCCCGCCAGGTCGCTCCACACCTCGTACGCCCGCAGCGTCTGCGCGTGGGTGATCACCGCGCCCTTCGGGCGGCCCGTCGTCCCGGACGTGAAGACGATGTCCGAGGGCCAGGAGCCGGCCACCGACTCGGCCCGTGCCCGCACCTGCGCCTCGCCCACCCCGTCCCCGCTCGCCAGGAAGTCCTTCCAGGTACGGAAGTCCGCCGGCGCGTCGTCCGACAGCACCACCACCTGTTCCAGGTCCGGCAGTCCGGGCCCCTCAGCGACCGCCCGCCGCAGCGACGCCACGTACGACGTCCCCAGGAACGTGCCCGTCACGAACAGCAGCCGCGCCCCGCTGCGCCGCAGCACATCGGCCGCCTCCCCGCCCTTGAAGCGGGTGTTGAGCGGCACCAGCACCGCGCCCGCCGACACCGCGCCCAGCGCCGCCACGATCCAGTCGAGCGTGTTCGGCGCCCAGACGGCGACCCGGTCGCCGGGCTCGATCCCGTTCGCCATACAGGCCGCCGCCGAGCGCTCGACGCGGGCGCCCAGTTCGGCGTACGAGATCCTCGTGCGGCCCTCCACCACCGCCTCGACGTCCGCGTACCGCTCGGCCGCGGTCCGGACGAGTTCCGGGATGCTGCCCCACTCCAGATCACCGCGCACAGTACGCCTCCCGACCCCTGAGCTGACTACCCGTCAGATTAGCTGTACCCTGACGGCCTGTCAGCAGCCCTTCAGCAGCGTGGAGGTGTGCGCATGGCCGGACTCAAGGACGCCGCCGCGATCGTCGGCATAGGTCAGACCCCCTTCGCCAGGCACCTCCCCGAGGACGAGAAGACCCTCGCCTGCCGTGCCGTCCTCGCCGCCCTCGACGACGCAGGGATCTCGCCCGGCGAGGTCGACGCCCTCGCCTCCTACACCATGGAGGAGACGGACGAGGTCGAGCTCGCGAAGGCGGTCGGACTCGGGGACCTCACCTTCTTCAGCAAGGTGGGGTACGGGGGTGGCGGGTCCTGTGCCACCGTCGCGCATCTCGCCGCCGCCATCGCGAGCGGTCAGGCCTCCGTCGGCGTCGCCTGGCGCTCGCGCAAGCGCGGCTCCGGGCCCCGCCCCTGGACCAACACCAGCGCTCAGCTCCCCACTCCGGCCCAGTGGACCCGCCCGTTCGGGCTGCTCCGGCCCGCCGACGAGATAGCCATGCTCACCCGCCGCTACATGCACGAGTACGGCGCGACCCGCGACCACCTGTTCAACGTCGCCCTCGCCTGCCGCAACCGGGCCAACCAGAACCCGGCCGCGGTGATGTACGAACGGCCCCTCACCCGCGAGATGTACATGACCTCCCGGTGGATCAGCGAGCCGCTCTGCCTGTTCGACAACTGCCTGGAGACGGACGGGGCGTTGGCCTGCGTCGTCGTCAGCCGCGAGCGCGCCCGCGACTGCCGGCACGCTCCCGTCTACGTCCACTCCGCCGCCCAGGGCCTGCCCGCCCAGCACCACGGCATGGTCAACTACTGGAACGACGACCCGCTCACCGGTCCCGCCTGGACCGCCGCCCGGCATCTGTGGAAGCACGCCGACTTCACCCCGCAGGACGTGGACGTCGCCCAGATCTACGACGCGTTCACGGCGCTCATACCGCTGTCACTGGAGGGCTACGGCTTCTGCGGCAGGGGCGAGGGCGGGGCGTTCACCGAGCAGGGGGCCCTGGAGATCGGCGGGCGGCTGCCGCTCAACACCAGCGGCGGCGGGCTCAGCGAGGCCTACGTCCACGGGTTCAACCTCATCAACGAGGGCGTACGGCAACTGCGTGGCACCAGCACCGCCCAGGTCCCGGGCGCCGCCACCTGTCTCGTCACCGCCGGCGAAGGCGTCCCCACCTCCGCGCTGCTCCTGAGGAGTTGACCGAGCGATGCTCTCCCCCGTCACCGATCCCGACGGCGCCCCCTTCTGGCAGTACGCGGCCCAGGGCGAACTCCGCGTCCAGACCTGCGCCGACTGCGACGAACCCCGCTTCCCGCCCCGCCCCTGCTGCCCGCACTGCCAGTCCTTCGCGTGCGAGTGGCGCAAGACCTCGGGCCAGGGCCGCGTCTGGTCGTACGTCGTCCCGCACCCGCCCCTGCTGCCCGAGTACGCGGAGCAGGCGCCGTACAACGTGGTCGTCGTGGAACTCGCCGACGCGCCCCGCATCCGCCTGGTCGGCAACCTCGTCACCGGCCCGGACGCACCGCTGGACTCCCTTCCCCCGGCGCGGATCCGCATCGGTGCGAAGGTCCAGGCCGTCTTCAGCGGCACCGGGCTGCCGCAGTGGGTCCTGGAGCGCCCATGAGCCTCGACCTCACAGCCGACAAGGACACCGGCGTCGCCGTCGTCACCCTCGACCGGCCCGACCGGCTCAACGCCATCGACCTCACCATGCGGGACGAACTCGTCGCGGCCTGGCGGGAGTTGCGGTTCGACGACACCGTACGGGCCGTCGTGCTCACCGGCGCCGGGGAGCGTGCCTTCTGCACGGGGCTGGACCGGGACGCCGTCGTGCCGCAGCCCGGGTCTCCGTACATGATGGACGATCCGCTGCTGCGGGTCGGGCCGAAGTCCAACGACCTGTGGAAGCCGGTCGTCGCCGCCGTGAACGGCATGGCCTGCGGGGGTGCCTTCTACCTCCTCGGCGAGACGGACTTCGTCGTCGCCGACCCGACCGCCGCCTTCTTCGACCCGCACACCACCTACGGCATGGTCAGCGCCTACGAGTCGATGCTCATGGCGCTGCGGATGCCGTACGGGGAGGTGGCGCGCATGGCCCTCATGGGGAGCGCGGAGAGGCTGTCGGCGCGGCGGGCGCATGAGATCGGGTTGGTCTGCGAAGTCACCGAGCCCGGTGGGGCGTTGGCCGCAGCGGTCGACTGTGCCGCCGTCATCGCCGGGTTCCCGGCGGAGGGTGTGCAGGGCACCGTGCGGGCGCTGTGGGCGGCCAAGGAGGCCGCCCTCACCCACGCCTTCGCTCAGGCGCCGCACCTGATCGCGCTGGGGAACCTGCCCACCGAACGCCAGGCCGAGCTGTTCGCGGCGCGGCGAGCCGGCGGGTACCGGGTGCGGTGAGCGGATCGGGCATCAGGGCATCAGGGGATCAGGGGATCAGGGGATCCGAACAGCTTCCGGGTCCAGGACGCAGGTGGCGACCTTCGCGGCGTTCTTCTCGGCGTTGTACATGGGCACCTGGACGGTCTTCGTCTGCCTCGCGGGCACGCTGAACTCCTGTGTGTTGTCGCTGAGCGCGCGGTCCTTCACATCCTCGAAGACGATGTGCACCTCGAAGCTCCGCCTGACGCCGTTCGGGTTGGTGACCTCGATGGTCGCGTACGACTTCTCCACCGTCGCGCAGGTCACGAGCCGCGCCGACCCGTCCTGAAGGTTCGAGGAACTGGAGCTGCCACTGCCACTGCCACTGCCACTGCCACTGCCGGATCCTCCGCCCGAGGTCGACGACGACGAACTGTCGTGGTCCTGGCTGGAGCTGCTGCACCCGCCGCCGCTGCTGTCGCCGTCGGATTTGCCATGACCGCGCCCCTTGGAGGAGAAGCCCGTCAGCGCCATGACGACCAGGACCGAAACCGCCGTGAGTTTGAGAATGTGCCCCCGTCGATGCATGGCGATCACTCTAGCGATCGACTGTCACGGTCATGTCACCGCGTGGCGACCTCCGGGTACCCGGCGTAGCGTCTGCCGTGGGAGCCGGTGCACAGTGCCGCTCCCAGCGGTGACGGCCGCCGTCCGGACCCTTCCGTGCGCCGGTACGACGGCCGTCACAAGCCTTGACTAGGCGTTGCGGGCCGTGCCCGTGCCCTTCTCCGCGTCCAGCGCGTAGACGCATCTGTCCTTGCTGCACGCGTACACGACGCCGTCCTTGACCACCGGCGACCCGGTGATCTCGCCGCCGGTCGCCAGCTTCCAGCGCAGGCGGCCGTCGTCGGCCTTCAGGGTGTACAGCAGGTGGTCGGTGGAGCCGAAGTGGATACGGCCCTCGGCCACCGCGGGCGCGCCCACGATGTCGCCGCCCGCCTGGAAGCGCCACTTCGGCGTCCCGGTGACCGCGTCCAGCGTGTACAGGCCCTTGCCGCTGCCGACGTGCACATGGCCCGCGGCCACCAGCACCGGCTCGATCGAGGAACGGGACTCCGTGGCGATGCGCCAGCGGTCGCGGCCGTCGGCGGCGTCCAGGGCGTAGACCGTGCCGAGGTAGTCGGCGAGGTACACACCGCCGCCGGTCACCGCGGGGCCCGGCACGAAGGCCGGCGGGCACAGGAAGACCGCGGGGGCCTCGAAGTGCCAGCGGACATGACCGCTCGCCACGTCCAGCGAGAGGACGCGCGTCCCGGCCGAGACGTACACATACCCGTCCGGCGCCTGCGCCACCCGGACCGGGACGCCGCCGCAGGAGGCCGCGTCGCCGATGGGGTAGGACCAGCGCTCGTCGCCGGTACGGGCGTCCAGGGCGCGCAGCCGGGCGTCCTGCCAGACGTACACCGTGCCGTCGTACAGCGCGGGCCCCGCCTCCGGGGACTCGAAGTCGGACTGCGCCCCGGTGATCTCCCACAGCTTCTGGCCGGTCGAGGCCTCCCAGGCCTGGACGCCGCCGCCGCGGGTGCCGGTGACGACGGTGCCGCGCTCGGCCTTGAGCGAGTAGACCCAGGCATCCGTCTGGAGCCGCCAGAGGTCCGCGCCGTCGCGGTGGTTCAGGGCGAACAGGGTCGGACCGTCGGAGGCGTGGATACGGCCGTCCGCGACCGCCATCGACCAGGCCACGTCCCGCGTCTTGAAGCGGCGGCGGCCGGTGGCCACGTCGAGGGCGTGGACCTCGAAGGAGGTGACGTAGACGAGGTCGTCGGCGACGGAGGGGGTGCCCCAGACGTCGTTCGACATGCGGAAACGCCAGGGGCGCCAGCCGGTCGCCGGCTCCTGGGGCACGGGCGGGGCCGCCGGGACGGCAGGGCCGACGGCAGGGTCCGTGCCGTTGACGCCGGGGCGGGGTTTGGACCAGGAGGCGACCAGGCCGGCCTCCGGAGGGGGCGGCTGCATGGCGGCGGCGCGGGCGTCGGCGACGCGCGGGCCGGGGCCGATGGGGACCGCTGCGCCGGCCAGCCGGACGGGGCCGATGTCGGGGGCGCCGACCGGGACGGGGGCAGGCTGCGGGCCGGGCACGACCGGGTCGTGCGCGGGCGGGGGCGGGACCGGCGCGGGGCCGGGGCCGGGTGCCGGGGCGATACGGCCGCCGCTGCGGCCCGAGGACGACGAGGGCTTCGCCGCCGGACGGCCGCCGCGCCGCGCCTCGATCAGGCTCACCGCCCGCTCGGGCAGCCACGCCGACGCCGTACCGCTGTCGTCGGAGCCGGAACCGAAGAGGTGCGGGGCCAGCTGGGCCTGGAGGTCGGCGGGGTTGGGGCGGCCCGTCGCCTCCATCTGCATACAGGACTCGATCAGCGGACGCAGTTCGTCCGGGAGGCCTTCGAGGTCCGGGCCCTCACGCAGCAGCATGAAGACCGTCTCGACCGGGTTGGCGCCGTGGAAGGGCGGGTGTCCGGTGGCGGCGAACACCAGCATCGAACCGAGCGAGAAGACATCGCTGGCGCCGGTGACGCTGCGGGAGTCCTTCGCCTGCTCCGGGGACATGTAGGCGGGCGTACCGACGGCGACGTTCGTCATCGTCAAACGGGTGTTCGAGACGCCGGACGCGATACCGAAGTCGATGACGCGGGGGCCGTCCTCGACGACGAGCACGTTGGAGGGCTTGAGGTCACGGTGGACGAGACCGGCGCCGTGGATGGACTGCAGCGCCTCCGCCACACCCGCCGCCAGCCAGCGCACCGCCTGGGCCGGGAGGGGCCCGCACTCGTTCACTATCTCCTCGAGCGAGGGCGCCGGGACGTACGCGGTGGCCAGCCACGGCACGGCCGCGCGCGGGTCGGCGTCGACGACGGCCGCCGTGTAGAAGCCGGAGACCGCCCGGGCCGCCTCCACCTCACGCGTGAAGCGGACGCGGAACAGCTGGTCCTCGGCGAGCTCGGTCCGGACCGTCTTGATCGCCACGCGCCGGCCCGAAGCCGAGCGCGCGAGATAGACCAGCCCCATGCCGCCGGCACCCAGCCGTCCGAGCACCTCGAACGGCCCGATCCTGCGCGGATCGTGCTGTGTCAGCTGATCCACCACTCTGCCTGCCACCTCCCCGTACGGGCCCCGTCACCCAGATATGTACGCGACCCCGTGCAGCGTCTCACCACCGCACCGCCTCGGCGGCACGCACCCTGATTCTTCCTGTCCGAGGGCGTGGTTGCGAACCCGAGGGCGGAACGGGGTGTCTTGGGACAAAACCACACCCCGGCACCCGACGGAAAGCGCCGGTTCGCATGGTGGGACGCCGGAGGTAAGGGTCAGGTCAGGTTTTCCCGGGCCGCCCGGCGCTCCAGGACCGCGAAGGACGCCCCCTGATTGTCGGTGACGACGGCGACCGTTCCGTACGACGTTTCGAAGGGCGGCACCTGGACCCGTCCGCCGAGCCGGTTCACCGTGCCGAGGACCTCCGCGCAGTCCGCCACCTGGAAGTGGACGACGAAATGGGGCGGCATCATCGCCGAGAAGCGCTCCGCGACCGCCGCGCGCCCGAAGTCCGGCTCGGCGTCCGGCCCGAACAGGGCGTCGGCGAAGAGGCCGCCGTAGAAGGTGTTGGCGACCTCGGTGTCCCGGGCGTACAGCTCGACCCAGCCGAAGGTGCCGGGCTCGTGCCGGCGCCCGAAACCCTGGTGCCCGCCCGCCTGCCACAGCCCGAAGACGGCGCCCTCCGGGTCGGTGACCAGCGCGGCCCTGCCCAGCCCTTCCCCGATCTCCACGGGCGCGGTGACCACCTGGCCCCCGGCCGCCCGGATCCGCCTGACCAGCGCTTCCGCGTCCGGGGTGGCGAAGAACACGGTCCACACCGTGGGAAACCGCCCGTCCGCCTTGCGGGCGAGCGAGGCGACGGGCTCGCCGTCCAGCCGGGCCAGCACGGTGGAGTCGTACACCTCCTCGAAGTCCCACCCGAAGAGCTCTCCGTAGAACCGCTTGCCCGCCTCGACGTCGGGAAGCTGCGCGTCCACCCAGCACGGGACGCCCTCCGCGTACCCCTCCCCGTTTCCCGTTCCGTCTGCGGATGCCCTGTTTTCGGCCATGTCGCCAAAGTAACGGCCTCTCACGCAACCCGCAGACCAGGCACACCAGCCTCCGCATCCCCGTGCACCCCATTTGCAGTCGGCCGAATCGCGCCCCGATCACGCCTCGGTAAGCTGACGGCATGACAGGACAAGTGCGTACCGTCGACGGCCGCGTGGCCGGCCGGCGTGGGCAGGCGACCCGGCAGAAGCTGCTCGACTGCCTCAGCGAGATGCTCAGCTCCTCCCCCTACCGGGACGTCAAAGTCATAGATGTCGCCCGGAAGGCGGGGACTTCACCCGCGACCTTCTACCAGTACTTCCCGGACGTCGAGGGCGCCGTCCTGGAGATCGCCGAGCAAATGGCCACCGAGGGCGCCGGGTTGACCGAGCTCGTCGAGGGCCGCAGCTGGGTCGGCAAGGCCGGCTGGCAGACGGCACAGGAACTCGTGGACGGATTCCTGGAGTTCTGGCGCAAGAACGACGCGATCCTCAGGGTCGTCGACCTCGGCGCGTCCGAGGGCGACAAACGGTTCTACAAGATCCGTATGAAGATCCTGAACTCCGTCAACAACTCCCTTTCGGAAGCCGTCACTCAGCTGCAGTCCAAGGGCAAGGTCGACAAGGACGTCAACCCGGCCGCGGTCGCGGGTTCGATCGTCGCGATGCTCGCGGCGGTGGCCTCGCACCAGAAGGGCTTCCAGACGTGGGGCGTGAAACAGGCTGAACTCAAGCCGAACCTCGCGCTGTTGGTCCACCTGGGCGTGACCGGCAAGAAGCCGACGAAGTAGCGCCGGGCGGCCGACGGTTCGGTCGCCGGGTTCCCAAGTCCTGTCTTGCACGCGGTGGTTCACACGTGTGGGCCACCACCTGCCGCGCGTCAGCGCCCCGAAGGGGCGCGGGGCTGCGTTCGACATGCGGCTCCGCCGCGCGGGCGCGACCAGCCACGACCGCCCGCAGACGATCGACGGCATATCGCGGCACATCCAGGGGAGCGCCTACGCGGGAAGCGGCCGGTCCTTCACCACGTGCTTCATCACCAGCGTCGACGTCAGCCGCTGCACCCCCGGCAGCGTGGCCAACCGCTCGTCGTACAACCGCTGGTAGGAGCCGAGGTCGGCGGCGACGATCCGCAGCAGATAGTCCGGCTCCCCGAACAGCCGCTGCGCCTCCAGCACCTCCGCCACCTCGCCGATCGCCCGCTCGAACTCGGCGACGGTGTCCCGGTCCTCCTGCCGCATGGAGACGAAGACCAGCGCCTCGAAGTTCAGCCCGACGGCGGCCGGGTCCACGACGGCCCGGTATCCGCTGATGGCGCCGGCCCGCTCCAGCTCCCGCAGCCGCCGGTGGCACGGCGAGACGCTCAGCCGCACCCGCGCGGCCAGCTCGGTCACGGTCAGCCGCCCGTCCTGCTGGAGCTCGGCAAGAATCTTTCTGTCCACGTCATCCATGAGGCAGATCTTCCCTCAGTTCGACGGATCATGGGCAAACTTCGACAACACTTTCGGGCCATTCCCGCCTAATGTCCCCAGCATGGACTCCGCACTGCTCCTTTCCTTCCTCGCCATCGACCTGCTGCTGGTCTGCATACCGGGCGCCGACTGGGCGTACGCGATCTCCGCCGGGCTGCGCGACCGCTCGCCGGTGACGGCGGTGGCGGGTCTGGTCACCGGGTACGCGCTGCACACGGTCCTCGCGGTGGCCGGTCTCGCGGTGCTGGTGGCGGGCGAGCCGGCGCTGCTGACCGTGCTGACGGCCGCCGGCGCCGCGTACCTGGTGTGGCTCGGGTGGGGAGTGCTGCGCCGGCCGGGCACGCCGGGGGCCGCCGAGGAGACGGTGGCCGCGAGCCCGGCCCGCGCCTTTGTGCGCGGTGCCACGATCAGCGGCCTGAACCCCAAAGGCCTGCTGCTCTACCTCTCCGTGCTGCCGCAGTTCCTGGTGACGAAGGGCGACCACCTGCCGGTCCCCGCCCAGACCGCCGTACTCGGCCTGCTCCACATGGCGTGCTGCGCCGCCGTCTATCTCACGGTGGGCCTCGCGGCCCGCGCGGTCCTCGGCGCCCGCCCGGCGGCGGCGCGGGCGGTCGCGCGCACGTCCGGGGCGGCGATGCTGGGGATCGGCGCGTTCCTCCTCGTCCAGCGCCTGGCGACGCTGTGACCCGCGGACACCGTCGCTATGACCTGCGGACGATCCTGAACAGCCGGATCTCCCGCTCCACCCGCGCCTGATACGTCGCGTACGGCGGCCAGAACACGAGCAGCTTCTTCCAGACGGCCGCCCGCTCCTCACCCTCCAGCACCTGCGCCCTGACAGGGATGTCGGTCCCCTTCCAGTTGATCTCGGCGTCCGGACGCGCCCGCAGATTCGCGGTCCAGGCGGGGTGGCCGGTGCGGCCGAAGTTGGAGCCGACCAGGATCCAGGAGCGGCCGTCCTCCTCGGGCATGCAGGCGAGCGGCGTGCGGCGGGGCAGTCCGCTGCGGGCGCCGGTGGAGGTCAGGATCACGCCGGGCAGCATCTGGGCGCTGAGCAGCACCTTGCCGCGGGTGAGCCGGTGCACGGCGCGGTCGAGCGCGGGGACGACGTGCGGGGCGACCCGGGCGAAGCCGCGTGTCGAGGACACCTTCTGTACCGCGCGCACGACCACCGGAATGCCGATCACACCGCCACCTCCCGGGCATCGGACGTCTCGAAGAGCCGGGCGGTGTCGGCGGCGTACGCCCGCAGCCGGTGCACCGGCCCGAAGAGCAGTTCGTCGCCGGCCGCCCGCTTGAAGTACAGGTGGGCCTCGTGCTCCCAGGTGAAGCCGATGCCGCCGTGCAGCTGGATCCCCTCGGCGGCCGCGGTCCGCGAGGCCTCCAGGGCCTGCGCCAGGGCGAGCCCGCCGACACCGCCCCCGTGCGCAACCGCCCAGGCCGCGTAGTACGCCGCCGAGCGCGCCGCCTGCACCCCCACGTACACATCCGCCAGCCGGTGCTTCACCGCCTGGAAGGACCCGATCGCCCGCCCGAACTGCTCCCGCTGCTTGACGTACTCCACGGTCCGCTCCAGCGCCCGGTCGGCGGCGCCCACGGCCTCGCAGGCGAGGACGGCCGCGGCCACGTCTCCCGTGCGGGAGAGGGCGGCGGGCACATCCGCGCCCTCCTCCCCCAGCAACTCGGCCTCCACGTCGCGCAGTTGCACGCGGGCCTGCGGCCGGGTGGCGTCCAGGGCGGTCTGCCGTACCCGTACCACCCCCGCCGCGTCCCCCGGCACCAGGAACAGCAGCGTCCGCGACCGGGCGAACCCCCCGGCGTGCGCGGCGACCACCAGGAGCCCCGCGCTGTGCCCGTCCAGTACCTGGTCGACCTGCCCGTACAGCCGCCAGCCGCCCGCCGCCCGCCGCGCCTGCACGCCCCCGGCCCGCCCGCCGCCGGCCCAGTCGCCGTCGCCCGGGCCGGTGAGGGCGAGGGCGGTGGCGAGGGCGGGGCCGGGGACGGCGAGGGCTGCGGTGAGGGCGCCGGAGGCGATGCGGGGCAGCAGGTCGGCGCGCTGGGCCTCGGTGCCGAGCGAGCCGATCAGCGGTGCGGCGAGGACGGCGGTGGCGAGCAGCGGCGAGGGGGCCAGGGCCCGCCCGGTCTCCTCGCAGGCGAGGGCGAGTTCGGTCGCCGAGCAGCCGACACCGCCGTACGCCTCGGGGAGGGCGAGCCCGGGCAGGCCGAGCCGGCCGGCGAGTTCGGTCCACAGGGCGGGGTCGTGTCCGGCGGGGGTGTCGAGGGCCGCGCGCAGCTCACGCGGGCCGCAGCGGCTGTGGAGCAGCTCGCGGAGGGTGCGGCGGATCTCGTCCTGCTCGGGGGTGAAGCTGGCGTCCATGGCTCTTCCCTCCGTATCTGACGGGCCGTCATATTAGGAGGGTCACAGCGAGATGCACAGAGGTTGGAGGCCTCCCTGTCATGACTCCCGCGAGCCGGAAAGTCGCCGTGGTCGGGGTCGCCCTCTCCGACTGCGGTCGGGTGGACGACGCGACCCCCTACGCCCTGCACGCCCAGGCGGCCCGCCGCGCCCTGGCCGACGCGGGTCTGGACCGGGCGGTGGTGGACGGCCTCGCGTCCGCCGGTCTCGGCACCCTGGCCCCCGTCGAGGTCGCCGAGTACCTGGGCCTGCGCCCCACCTGGGTCGACTCCACCTCCGTCGGCGGCTCGACCTGGGAGGTCATGGCGGCCCACGCGGCGGACGCGATAGCGAGGGGGCACGCGAACGCGGTGCTGCTGGTGTACGGCTCGACGGCCCGCGCGGACATCAAGGCCGGCCGGCGGACCGGGAACCTGTCCTTCGGCTCCCGGGGCCCGCTGCAGTTCGAGGTCCCCTACGGCCACACGCTGATCGCCAAGTACGCCATGGCCGCCCGCCGCCACATGATCGAACACGGCACGACCGTCGAGCAGTTGGCGGAGGTGGCGGTCCAGGCGAGGGCGAACGCCGCGCTGAACCCGGAGGCGATGTTCCGCGACCCGATCACCGTGGACGACGTCCTGTCCGGCCCGATGATCGCGGACCCCTTCACCAAGCTGCAGTGCTGCATCCGCTCCGACGGCGGGGCGGCGGTGCTGCTGGCCACCGAGGAGTTCGTACGGGACTGCCGTACGGCACCCGTGTGGATCCTCGGCACCGGGGAGCACGTCTCGCACGCCGCCATGTCCGAGTGGCCCGACTTCACGACGGGCCCGGCGGCGGTGAGCGGACGCCTCGCCTTCGAACGGGCCGGGGTACGGCCGCAGGAGATCGACTTCGCGGAGATCTACGACGCGTTCACCTACATGACCCTGGTGACGCTGGAGGACCTCGGCTTCTGCGAGAAGGGCGAGGGCGGGGCGTTCGTGGAGAAGGGACGCCTGCTGGTGCGGGGCGGGGAGCTGCCGGTCAATACGGACGGGGGTGGGCTGTCGGCCCAGCATCCCGGGATGCGAGGGCTGTTCCTGCTGGTGGAGGCGGTACGGCAGCTGCGCGGCGAGGGCGGGGAGCGGCAGGTGCGGGGGCGGGACGGGGAGTTGCCGCGGCTGGGGGTGGCTTCGGCGACCGGGGGGTGGTTCTGCTCTTCGGGGACGGTGGTGCTGGGGCGGGACTGAGGGACTGAGGGGGCTCAGCGCGCGGACTCGGGGGCCTTGCGGTCGGGTCCGTCGGGCAGTTCGCGTACGGTCCGCAGCGGCGACAGGAGGACCGGGAGGACGCTCAGTGTCATCCCGGCCGCACCGATCCACAGCGTGGCCGCCGCTCCGAACACGGAACCCGAGACGCCGCCCAGAAGCCCGCCCAGCGGAATGCCGCCCCAGGACACGAACCGTGCCGTCGCGCTCATCCGCCCCAGGAGGCGATCCGGGGTGAGGGCCTGCTGAAAACTCGCTTGGGCCACGAAGCGGACGACACCGCCCAGCGAAAGGGCCGCGAGTCCGATCGCGGCCACGTACACGCTCCAGCCAGGGTGCGCCATCGGCATCAGGACGGTCAGCGGACAGGTGACGAGTGAAGCGAGCCATACGGTCGGCCCTTGCCCGACGGTCTTCGAGATCCTGGTCGCCAAGAGCGCCCCCAGCAACGCACCGCACCCCATGCCCGAAAGGACGAGACCGATACCGAAGGACTCCAGTCCCATCTCCCTCTCCAGGAAGACCAGCAGCATGGTCTGGTACAGGACGAGGAAGAGGTTGAAGATCGCGTCCCCCAGCATGATCGCGCGCAGGGCGGGATGCGTGAGAACGAACTTCAGCCCTTCCTCGATGTCGCGGACCAGTCGAGGGCGCGCGCTGGACTCCGGCTTCGGCTCACGCTTGCGGATACCGCCCGCGAGCAGGCCGGACAGGGCCATACCCGCCGAACTCACCAACAGCGTCACAGGTGCTCCGACCCAGCCGACCAGCGGTCCCGCCATCGCCGGCCCACTGATGCTGGTCACCGAGCGTACGGCCGAGAGCTTCGAGTTCCCTTCGAGGAGATGGTCGCGCCCCACCAGGTGCGGCAGATAGCTGACGTGTGCGACGTCGAAGAAGACGGTCAACGTCCCATGGGCCAACGCGACTACGTAAAGCCAGCCGACGGTCAGCAGGTCTGCCCACCATGCCGCCGGGATCGTCATCAGGACGCACGCCCGCATGAAGTCGGCGCCGATCATCACCGAGCGTTTGCGCATACGGTCCACCCACGCGCCCGCCGGCAGTCCGACCAGCAGCGAGCCCGCCGAGGTCATCGCGGTCAGCAGTCCGACCTGGAACTCATCGGCGTGCAAGGCGACGATCGCGACCAGCGGCAACGCCAGGAAGACGATGCGATCGCCCAACTGGCCGAGCGCGGTGGCGGCGAACAGACGCCGAAAGTCCGGGTCACGTAAAAGACCGATTCGGGAAGGTGCGGGTGGTGTGGGCGCTGTGGGCATCACGGCTTGTCGACCTTGAACTCGTAGACGACTTCCCTGCGCGCGTCCGGGATGACGAGGTCGGCGGTCTCGACCGGCCGGCCGTCGATGTCGTAGATGGTCCGCTCGATTTCCAGCACCAGATCCCCGACGCCGATCCCCAGCAGATTCGCCCGTTCCTGGCCGGCCCGGGCCGGCCGCGGCACCTCGACCACCGTCTCGACGTCCACGCCGATGGAACGCATGCGCTCGACCACGCCCCTTCCCGCGAGAGGACCCTCCTCGGGCAGCACGACCGGGGTTCCGGCCGTGATGGCCATCGGCTCCCAGGACTCGGAGAGCTGGACGGGGTGCCCGTCGGCCAGGAACTCGTAGTGCGTGGTGACACACAGGTCTCCGGGGCCGATGGCGAGCCGCTCGGCGATGGCCTCGGGTGCGGGCACCCGCGCCTGGCTGTGCCAGTCCCAGGAACCGGCCCTGCCCCGTTCCCTCCCGTCGGCCCCGTACGGGGATCCGCCGCGCCGTTCCCGGTACCGCGAGCGGACCATGCGCAGTCGCTCACGCGGCACCCGCACATAGGTGCCCGAGCCCGCGCGCCCCTCGAGCAGACCGTCGCTGATCAAGTGGTCCACGGCCCGCTGCGTGACATTGCGCCCGACCCCGTACTCCTCGGCAAGCCGCACCCGCGACGGCAGGCGCTCCCCGATCCCCCACTCCCCGGCGAGAACACGCTCACGCAACGCGTCCGCCACTGCAAGATACGGCGCCTCTCGGGGCATTCACGACTCTCCGGGTGCTGTGCTGCGGGTCCGCCGCCGATGTGGGACGGCGTGGGAAAGCTAGTGCACCGCGAGAGAGCTACTGGAGTAGGAATACGTTCGGTGCGGGGCGCGGCTTCTGATCGGAGCGAACGGAACGGTCGGCCGTACGGCCGTAACTGCCGTGCGGGCGGCCCCACTTCGCGCCGAGGCCCCAGGGAACACGCAGTGCCCGAGACGTGTTGTGGTGCATCGGAAGTTCGTCCGACGCCCTGGAGGAGACTGGAATGGCCCTGACCCGGGAAGAGCGGGAGCAGTTCCTGGCCGAGCCGCACATCGCCGCGCTGGCGGTCGACGCGGGTGCGGGGCGGGCTCCGCTGACCGTGCCGATCTGGTACCAGTACGAGCCCGGCGGCGACGCGTGGATCATGACCGGGCTGGACTCCCGCAAGAGCGGGCTGATCCAGGCGGCCGGACGGTTCTCCCTGCTGGTGGACCGGACCGAACCCACCATGCGGTACGTGTCGGTCGAGGGGCCGGTCGTCGGGACGACGCCCGCCACGCTGGAGGAGCTCCGCGAGATCTCGGCCCGCTACCTCCCGGCCGAGAAGGTGGAGGCGTACGTCGACTTCAGCTGGAAGAACCACGGCGAGCAGGTCGTCTTCCGCCTGCGGCCCGAACGGTGGGTGTCGTCCGACCTCGGTCAGGACTGAGCGGCCCCCGCAGGCGACAATCGGGGCATGGGAACGGATCATCACGAGCGGGATCTTCACGAGCCGGGTCTTCATGAGCCGGATCTTCATGAGCTGCTGAGGTCGCTGCGGGTGTGGGACATCGACCTGCCCTCCTTCGACCCGGCGGCCGCGCCCGCCGGACCACTCGCCCTCTTCACGGCCTGGTTCGCGCAGGCGGTCGCGGCCGGGCAGGTGGAGCCCCACACCATGTCCCTCGCCACGGCCGACGAGGCGGGCCTGCCGGACGTACGGACCGTGATGCTGCACGGCGCCGACGCGTCCGGCTGGTCCTTCGCGACGCATGACGGCAGCCGCAAGGGACGCCAGCTGGCCGCCCGCCCGTACGCGGCCCTCGGCTTCTACTGGCCGGCGCAGGGCCGTCAGGTGCGGGTGCGCGGGCCGGTCACGAGCGCCCCGTCCGCCGAGTCCCAGGCCGACCTGCACGCCCGCTCGACCGGCGCGCTGGCGGCGGCGCTGACCGGGCGGCAGAGCGAAGTGCTGGCCTCGTTGGAGGAGTTGGCGCGCGAGTCACAGGCGGCCTGGGAGCGGGCCCAGCGGGAGCCGGACGCCCCGGTCCCGTCCTGGACCCTCTACCGCCTGCGCCCCGACGAGGTCGAGTTCTTCCAGGGCGACGCGGCGCGACGGCATGTGCGGCTGGTCTACCGGCGTACGGAGCAAGGGTGGGCCAAGGAGCTGCTCTGGCCCTGAGAGCCTGTCCACGGGCTCTCAGGGCCGGTGGGCTGTCAGAAGCCCCGGTTGCCCCGGAAGTCGTAGGCCGTGAAGTCGGCCACCGCCCGGTACCCGATGCGCTGATAGAGGCTGTTGCTCGTCTGGTTGGCCAGGTCCGTGAAGAGCAGCACCTCGCGCACCCCGGAGGCGAGCACGGCTCGGCTGACCTGTGCGGTGACCGCGCCCGCGTAGCCGCGTCCGCGCAGGTGAGCCGGGGTGTAGACGGGAGCCACCCGGACCTGGCCGGCGACCGTCGGGGTCACGCCGGCCATGGAGAGGGGAGTGCCGTCCTCGCCCTCCCACAGGGTGACGCCCCCGTAGGAGATCCGTGAGTCGGCCCACCCGGCGGCGTCGCGGGCGGCGGCATGGCCGGCGTCCTCGACGAACTCGCCGTACCAGCGGGCCAGTTGCTCCCGGTCCTCCTTGCCCGCGACCCGCGCCCGGCCCGCCGGAAGAGGCTGCGGAACGGTCAGGTTGCCGAGCCGGTACAGGCGTTGGCGCTGGCTGACCGCGCCCCGGGCGCCCGCCTGCCGGCGCCAGGCCGCGACGAAGGCCTCGGCGGTCTCGCTCGCCGCGATGACGCCGGGGACCGAGTGGCCGAGGGCGACCAGGTGGGCGGCGAGGGACTCGGCCTCGTCGGGGTTGAGGGGTGTGACGTTCAGGCGGTAGGGCGGGGTGCGGAAGTAGGCGGCTCGCACCTGTCCGCCCACCTCCAGCACGCCGAAGACGGGTGCCTCGTCGCCGTACGCACGCAACCCGCTCCTGCGCAGCGTCTCGGTCACCGTCAGGGCGACGGTGTGCAGGTCGGGGCGTGAGCGCAGGAAGCCACCGGCACGGGCGAGGAAGCCGGTGAGATCCTGGGTGCAGTACCAGTCGTCCGGGCGCATACCTCATGATCCCGCGCCCGGGCGGAGGTTGTGCACCCTTTTCCGCCGTGGACACCAAGCCGACACAAGACCCCACTCCCAGGCGGGGGTTGAAGGGCTCGGGGTTCACGCTCCGGCGGGTCTACAGGTTGACGTCCGGGGCCGGGGCCGGGTGCCCGTTCGGGCCCGGTTCGGGGTCCGTCGCCAGCCGCGCGTGCAGGTGCATGTCCCGGTACGCGTCGTGCCGCCCCGCCTGCCACATCGCGCCCCGCAGGGTCCCCTCGTAGCGGAAACCGCACCGGTCGGCGATGTGGCAGGAGGAGTCGTGGCCGACGGCGTGGTCGAGTTCGAGGCGGTGCAGGCCCAGGTCGGTGAGGGCCCAGCGGGCGGTGAGGGCGAGGGCGCGGGTGGCGACGCCGCGGCCGCGGGCCTCGGGCAGAACCCAGTAGCCGACGCGGGCGGAGTTCATCATCGGGTTGACGACGTTGACGGCGATGTGTCCGAGGAGTGCGCCGGTCGTCGCGTCGGTGACGCAGTACGGCGCCCCGGCACCCTCCGCCGAGTTCCGTGCCGCGTCCCGCAGGGAGCTGCGGGCGCCCTCGAGGTCCGTGGTGATCCGCAGCGGCGTGTTCCAGCGCCGGAAGTCGGGGTCGGTGCGCCCGCGGAACCAGGCGTCCACGTCGGCCTCGGAGTCCGGGTCCCAGGGGCGCAGGCGCAGACCGTGTCCGTGCAGGTCGGGGAGGGGGTGCCCGGCGGGTCGTATGTCGGCGTGGGTCATGGGGCCATTGAAGCCCGCGCCGGTCACCTCACAGGGCGGAACACCGGCATCCCGTCCCGGAAGGCGACCTCCAGCTGCGCCCCCGCCCGCAGCCGCGAGCCGTCCCCGCACTCCACGACCTCGGTCATCATCCGCGGCCCCTCCGCGAGATCGACGACCGCGGCGACGTACGGGGTGCGCGCCCCGAAGGGCGGCAGGTCGTTGCGGTGGACGACGGACCAGGTGTAGAGGGCGGCCCGGCCGCACGCGGGTTCCCAGTCGACGTCCTCGCTCCAGCAGTGGGGGCAGAACTCGCGGGGGTAGTGGTGGGCGCGCCCGCAGGTCCGGCAGCGGCGGACGAGGAGGCGCCCCTGCGCGGCGGCGTCCCAGTAGGTCTGCGTGAAAGCGTCGGCCTCCGGCAGGTCGTAGCGCATCAGAACAACCCCAGCGCGCTGTCCACCGACCACGACTGCCATGACATCCCGAACAGCGCGACCACCGAGATCAGCGCCATCATCGAGTTCTGCCCCTGCTCGGCCCAGTCGTGGATCATCAGGGCGAAGTAGAGGCCGTTGAGCAGTAGCCCGCCGACGAGGGCGAGCGGGGTCAGGAAGCCGAGGATCAGGCCGAGGCCCAGGGCCAGCTCCGCGTACAGGACGACGTACGCCATGGTCCGCGGCCGCGGCGTCACCACGACCTCGAAGCCGGAGCGTACGGCGTTCCAGCGGTGCTTGCCCGCCACGTCCGCCGCCCAGGCGATCCCCGCCCCCTCGGACCAGCTCTTCTTGTCCTTGTGGCGCCAGCTCTCCAACCACCACAGCCCGAGGCCTATGCGGAGCACGGCCAGCCATTGCGCACCTGTGAGCCAGATCGCGTCCATGAATCTGACGGTACGTCAGATAAAGGGAGTCTGACAATCGCCTGTGCGTCCGTGACGAGTTCACAGAATCGTCGGCAACGTCGTCCGCGCTCCGGTTGGGTTCACTCACGCAGACCGAGACCACGAGGAGCCGGACGTAAAGCACACGGCAGTCGAGCGCAGGAGCGTCGTCATGGGGATCGGGGCGACACACAGGTCCCCACCCGAACGGATCGGGCGATTCCGGCCCGGCGCACCCACACCCCACAACCACAACCAGGAGACCTACGCCACAAACCCCACCCACCCCTCCTACAGCCGTGATCGATCCGCAATCAATTCCGGGCTTGACCGAGACCCATCAACCGGCAGCGTGATTACGCTCCGGAGCATGGCCGACACCCCCCAGCACCCGGACCGCCCCGCCACGGACCAGCCCGCAACGGACCGCCCCGTCTACGTCATAGGCGGCGGCCCCGGCGGACTCTCCGTCGCACACGCCCTGCGCGCCCAGGGCATACGGGCCGTCGTGCTGGAGAAGTCGGACCGGGTCGGGGCCTCCTGGCGGCGCCACTACGACCGCCTCCATCTGCACACCACCCGGCGGCTGTCCGGGCTGCCCGGCCTGCCGATGCCCCGCCGCTTCGGGCGCTGGGTGTCCCGCGACGACGTGGTGCGCTACCTGGAGAAGTACGCCGAGCACCACGACCTGGAGATCGTCACCGGTGTCGAGGTGTCCCGGGTCGAGCCCGCACCCGACGGCTCCGGCTGGCTGCTGCGCGCCACCGGCGGGCGTGAACTGACCGGCGCCGCGGTCGTCGTGGCCACCGGGCACAACCACACCCCGCGCGTCCCGGACTGGCCCGGCCACGCCACGTACACCGGCGAGTTCCTGCACGCCGGGGAGTACCGCAACCCCGCGCCCTACGCCGGCCGCGACGTCCTGGTCGTCGGGGTCGGCAACACCGGTGCCGAGATCGCCGTGGACCTGGTGGAGGGCGGGGCCGCGCGGGTACGGCTGGCGGTACGGACGGTTCCGCACATCGTGCGGCGCTCCACCGCGGGCTGGGCCGCGCAGTTCACCAGCATCCTCGTACGGCGGCTGCCGGTCGGCCTCGTCGACCGGCTGGCCAGACCCGTGGCGAAGCTCAGCGTGCCGGACCTGTCGGACCACGGGCTGCCCCGCCCCGACACCGGCCTCTACAGCCGCGTCAAGGAAGGCTCGATCCCCGTCCTGGACGTCGGTCTGATCGACGCCGTACGCAAGGGGCGTATCGAGATCGTGGCCGCCGTCGACGGGTTCGAGGACGGCAAGGTCATCCTCGCCGACGGCACCCGCGTGTCACCGGATGTCGTCATCGCGGCCACGGGTTACGTCCGTGGGCTCGAAGGCCTCGTCGGCCATCTCAACGTATTGGACGCCCGGGGCAGACCAGTCGTGCACGGCGCCCGCACCCCGCAGCACGCGCGAGGCCTCTACTTCCAGGGCTACACCAATCCGATCAGCGGCAATCTCCGCGAGATAGCGATCGACGCGGAGAAGATCGCGAAGGTGATCGCCCGCGAGGGCGGCGGCCGGGTCTCCCGGCTTCCGGTGACGTAGCCGCCCTCGACGCTCGTAGGCACCCTCGACTCCCGCGGACACCCTCAACCCTCGTAGACGCCCTCAACTCTCGTAGACGCCCTCAACTCTCTTACGTAGATCTCCTGTTACTTGCGGGTCAGTTGTGACGGGAGAGCTGTACCGCGCCGCCGCACGGGGCCAGAATGTGAGCACTGTTCAACTTTTCTGCTCCGCCCCCTCTCGCCCCGACGGAGGACGCACGTGGCAAGCGAAAGACAGCTCCCCCGAACCTCCCGGCTCTCCCGAGCCCCCCGGCTCTCCCGCCGCTCCCTCCTGGGCAGCGCTGCCGCGGCCGCCGGCGCCGCGACCCTCACCGCGACCGGCGCCGGCACCGCCTCGGCCGCGGCCACCCTCCCCCACTCTCGGCTTCGCTCGAGCGGGGGGACCCCCACCGTCGACGTCGCGATCGTCGGCGCAGGCCTCGCCGGCCTCACCGCGGCCCGCGACCTGGTCGCCGCCGGAAAGTCGGTCGTCGTCCTGGAGGCCCGGGACCGGGTCGGCGGCCGGGTCCTCGGCCTGAACCTCGCGGGCGGCGGCGTCACCGAGGGCGGCGGTGAGTTCATCGGCCCCACCCAGGACCGCATCAAGGCCCTCGCCGACTCCCTCGGCGTACAGACCTTCGCGACCTACAACACCGGCAACAACCTCCTCTACAAGGACGGCAGGAAAACCCCCTACGCCACCGACGGCATCCTCGGCTCGGTCCCGCCCATCGACGCGGCCGGACTCGCCAACGCCGCGATCGTGCAGGCCACCCTCGACGACCTGGCCAAGCAGATCCCGGTCGACGCTCCCTGGACCGCCGCCAAGGCCGACGAATGGGACCGGCAGACCTTCGAGACCTGGCTGCGCGCCAACGCCGTGATCCCGTCGGCCAAGTTCCTCTTCGACGTGGCCTGCACGTCGATCTTCTCGGCCGAGCCCCGCGAACTCTCCTTCCTGTTCGTGCTCTTCTACATCGCCGCCGCCGGCAACGCCGCCAACCCCGGCACCCTGGAACGCCTCACCGAGACCGCGAACGGCGCCCAGGAACTGCGCTTCGTCGGCGGCTCCCAGCTGGTGCCGGTCAAACTCGCCGCGACGCTCGGCGACCGGGTGGTGCTCGGCGCCCCGGTGCGCACGATCGCCAGGTCCGGCGCCGAGTACGTCGTCACGGCCGACGGCGTCACCGTCACCGCCAAGAAGGTCGTCGTCGCCGTACCCCCGCCCCTCGCCGCCCGCATCACCTACGACCCGCTCCTCCCCGCCGCCCGCGACCAGCTCACCCAGCGCCTGCCCATGGCCTCGGTCGGCAAGGCGATCGCGATCTACGACACGCCCTTCTGGCGGGCCGACGGACTCAACGGCCAGGTCGTCAGCGACACCGGCGTCGTCAGCTCCACCTTCGACAACTCCCCGCCCGACGCCTCCTACGGCGCCCTGATGGGCTTCATCGAGGCCGACGAGGCCCGCAAGCTCGACGCGGCGAGCGAGGCGGAGGTCCGGGCCGCCGTGCTGAAGGACTACGCGACGTACTTCGGCGAGAAGGCGGCCTCCCCCACCTCCTTCGTCCTGCAGCGCTGGAACAACGAGGCCTACACCCGAGGCGGCCCCGTCTCCATCGCCGCCCCCGGCGCCCTGACCCAGTACGGCCCCGCCCTGCGCCGGCCCGTCGGCGGCATCCACTGGGCCGGTACGGAGACCTCCACCTACTGGATGGGGTTCATGGACGGGGCGGTGCGGTCGGGCGAGCGGGTGGCTGCGGAGGTGCTGGCGGTGCTGTGACGCCGTGATGCCGTGATGCGGGTGCGGGTGCGGGTGCGGTGATCTCAGCCGGGGGACGGCCAGGTCGGGGGAGGCTCCGGGACGTCTTCGGGGAGGAACTCGGCGCGGGAGGGACGGGAGGGATCGACCGGCGCGGCGCGGTGGTAGCGGGGGGCCTTGTACGTCTCCATCAGGTGGAGGAGACGGCGGACGGTGCGGGCGTTCTCGAAGCCGGACGGATCGGCGCGGCGGACGGCGTCCAACCAGGCTGCCGCGCGGGCCGGGACACCCGGAGCGAGCACGTAACCCCGCTCGGCGGCCATGCGCCGGAGGATCTCCACGAGGTCCTCGGTGTCGTGGTCCGGGAAGGACACGCGAGTGGCGAAGCGGGAGGCCAGCCCAGGGTTGGCGGCCATGAAGGCGTCCATCTCCTGCGGATATCCGGCGACGATCACACACAGGCGGCCCCGCCGGTTCTCCATCTCGCGCATCAGCGCGTCGATCGCCTCGGCTCCGAAGCCGCCGGCGCCTTCCCTGGGCGGCCCCAGGCTGTAGGCGTCGTCGATGAACAGCACGCCGTCCAGAGCGTTCTGCACCAGATGCTGCACCCGCTCCGCGGTCTGGCCCACATAAGCGGACACCAGGTCGGCAGGCGTCACCTCCACACAGTGCCTCCCGCGGAGAAGGCCGAGATCGTGGAACAGCCTCCCGACGAGCCGGGCCACCGTGGTCTTGCCCGTGCCGGGCGGCCCGGTGAACACCATGTGGGGCGGAGTGACTCCGCTGTCGTCCAAGACCTGCCGCATGCGCACTTGGACGGTCAGGTCCTCCAGGATCTCCCGGACCGGCTGCATGCCGACGAGGCCGTCGATTTCGGCGAGCACCGCGGACGGGTCGGGCACGGGGTGGGGCAGCTGGACGCGGTAGGCGTCGGGGATGTCGTCGGCGGTGACCGGTTCCTCCACGTCCCCTCCCGACCGGTCCGCCCAGCGGTTGACGACGGCATCAGCGAGGTCGCGCATGGCGCGGGCGTTGGTGAAGCCCTCGTCGCTCGTCCGCTGCATGGCCGTGACGACGAGCCGCAGCCCGTCCGCAGCCTCCTCTTCGAACCGCAGGCCACGCTCCTCGACGAGCCCTTCCAGGATCGTCATCAGGGTGTCCGGGTCGAGGTCGGGAAACTGGATGAAGTTCTCCGGCGGAAACCGTCCGGCGAGCCCTGGATTGGCCGCTAGGAGATCCCTCATCTTTTGCGGAGATCCGGCGAGGATCACGACCATGCCCCTGGGCATGGGCGGCATGTGACTGAACAGTGCGCTGGTCAGCTCGTCGCCGAACTGCCTGTGCTTGGAGGCGAGTTCGTGGACCTCGTCGATGAACAGGACGCCACCCCTGGCACGTTCGATCACGCCGTTCATCAATATGGCCGTCTCGCCGACATATTGGCCCACCAGGTCGCTCACCCGTGCCTCGACGACATGCCCGCTGTCGAGCAGGCCCAGGTCACGGCAGATCTCGCCGACCAGCCTCGCCGCGGTGGTCTTTCCGGTGCCGGGGTTGCCGATGAACACCAGATGGGGGTTCACCTGGTCGACGGCGCCCGGGAGACCGGCCACGCGGAGGTCCTCGGCCATCTCGGTCTGGGCCCTCAAGTGCTCCAGGAACTGCTTGATCCCACTGAGCCCCGGCAGGGCAGCCAGCCGCTCCCAGGCGCCACGCCGATCGCCCAGCGCCTCGGTCCGCTGCGCCTCGCGGGACGCGGTCAGTTCCTCCAGTTCGTCCAGGAACTGACGAGCCGTCGGGCGTCGGCGTGGATCCGTGTCGAGGCAGCGGCCGATCAGTGTCCGGAGGCCGCTCAGGTGGCTCGGCAATCGCGACAGAGCCCGAGGGGAGGGCGAGAGGATGCTGTCGCGGGTGGCCTCGTGAAGCACGATCGCCCCAAGCCCGTAGATGTCGAAGGACGGGTCCAGCGGCGCGTCCTGCGGGTATCCCTCGGGCGTCCGGTAGCCGGTGGCACGTTCGCGGTACTGCGGGTAGGGGTGGGGGCGCCCGTCGAACTGGGCGTAGACCCAGCTGATGAGCACCACCGTGTCGGGGACGACGAGTACGGCGTGCGGCGAGAGGTTGCCGTGCACGATGCCCGCCGTGTGCGCCCGGTCGAGGGCTTCGGCGAGTCTGCGGGCCAGCAGGGTCAGGGCGTGGAAGTCGTCCGCGGGGCCGTTGCTCGACCAGGGTCCGTGGATCAGGTTGGGCGCCGCGCGGCCGGTGACCGAGGTGACGTAGCCCATCGCCAGCCAGGTCGGTTCGACGTCCGGGTCGATGCCGAGAAGCGGCGGCGCGAACCGGCCGGCCATACGGCGCAGTGCCTCCGCCTCCACCCGCAGGAGCGCTTGGAGCACCGCGGGATCCAGCTCGGTGTAGCGCGGCTGGGTCTTCACCACGGCCCGGTTGCCGTCGGCGTCGATCCCGAGGTGCACGTCGGAGAAGTCCGCGATGGTGATGATGCCGCTCAGCCGGTACGGATTGTCCGCGCCGCGCGCAGCGGGGTCCGTGCGCACGGCGGAGTCCGTACGCACAGCGCGGTCCGCGTGGCCGGCGCGGTCCGCGTGGCCGACGCGCGGTGACGGAGCGCGTTCGGCGGGCGGCGCTGTCAGTCCGGCCCGGAGGAGGGCCTCTTCCCGCAGGAGCGCCCAGGGGAGCCCGTCGGCGGAGAGTTCCGCGTCGCCGGTGGGGTCGGGGAGCAGTCCTGAGACGCGTCCGGCCACGGCGCCTCCGCGTTCGACGAAGCGGGCGACTTCGCGGAGGATCTGGTCCACCTCGTGCGCGCGCAGCGACTCCAGGAGCGCCGCCCGCACGCCGGGCAGGAAGTCGTGCGGGGCGTCCGCCGGCGCGGTGGGGCCGTCCGTCGCCGTCGGGGTGATGAGTCCGCTGAACAGGACCTCGGCCAGCACGGTGGGCGGGGTCCCCGGCAGCATGGCCGCCTGTACGACCCGCATGATGGCCACGGTCAGCGGCACGGCCGACAGACAGGCCAGCAGTCTGAACGCCTGCGGCGTGGCGGTGGCGTGGAAGTCCTGCAGGCGCCGCTCCGGCGACCTGGCGTCGGTGACGGACTGTGTCGGCCGGGGGTCGGCGGCGAGGAGGGTGACCGCGGCGTCGGTGACCGGTGATCCGGCCCCGGCGACCAGCTGTGCCCAGGGCTTGAGCCACTGCGGACTCAGCTCCAGTACGGGGACGGGGATACTGCCCGCGGGCAGCTCGCGCTTGCCGCGCCGACGTCCGCTGTACACGAGATCCGTATTGGCCGCCGAGTTGGGTGCGCGACGCAGCCGGGCGGGGACGGCCGGCAGGGCGGTACGGCTCCAGAGACGTTCCGGCAGCGCCTGGAGTACGACGAGGGGCCCGGTCGCCGCCCACTGCCTCAGCGCCTCCCGGACGGCAGGGTTCTGCCAGCCGGGAGCCACACCGTCCGTGAGGACGAGCACCAGCCGGCGGCCCGACGGGTCGTGGATCTCGGACGTGCCCCGTATCCGGTCCGGGCGCGGGGCGGGGAGCGCGCTCAGTCCCGGTGAGCCGTCGGGTCGAGTGTGCAGGTAGCGCAGCCGTACGTCGCGGAAGGCGCCCAACTGGACGAGCAGGCGGTGCACTTCACGGGCCAGTGGGCTCCACAGCAGCAGGCCGGTCGGGTGGCCGTCCACCACGAGGACGGCGTCGAGCCAGCGTTCGGCCGACGGCCGCAGGACGGGCAGCAGGGCGCCCTTGCGATGCCGTACGGACCGCTGGGCCATGGATTCGAGGGTGGCCTCCTCGTCGAACTCGGCGACGCATGAGGAGGGGACCCGGCGCTTGAGCGGCCGAAGGGCGCGCAGCAGCTCCAGTTGGCGGGGAAGAAGCGGATCGGCGGCCAGCCGCACCGGTTTGGCGGCCGGCCGGGAGGCGTCGCCCGGTGTCGGGGCCGGCGCCGGAGCGTAGACGGGGACCTCCGGCGCGGCGACCGGGGCCGGCTGCTCCTCCGCGGGCTCCGGGAGGGTGTCGTCCGCCGTCTCGGCAGCAGGTGGCTGCGGGGAGTCGGTTTTTGGTACGTCCGCGGCGGCGGTGGAGGGGGCGGCGGGCAGCCGGGTCGCGAGCCAGAGGATCTCGGCGACCTCCCTCGGCGTGGGGTCCAGCCCGAGCCCCGCGAGGACGGACCGGAACGGCTCCACGCTCATCGGCGGTCCTGGTTGAGATATTGCAGGACGAGTTCGGCGACGTGGCCGCGGTCCGCCGCCGCCTCCCCGGCCGCGTGCCGGGCCAGGTAGACGGCCTGCAGGAGCTGGTCGGTGGCCAACTCGCCCTTGCTGCGCCGCTCGAGGAAGAGCGAGATGAGCGTCTCCGCGTGCGGGGCCGCCTCGCCCAGGTGGGCATGGACGATGGCGCGGAGGCGGTCGGGACCGGGCGCCGGAAGGTGCAGGCGCACACAGCGGCGCAGGAAGGCGGGCGGGAAGTCACGCTCTCCGTTGCTGGTGAGCACCACGAACGGGAACGCCCTGCACCGCACTCGGCCGGCCGTGACCGCCACCCGTGCCCCGTCGTCCGCGGGGCGCACCTCCGCGTGGGCGAAGGTGTCGGCCACGCGCGACAACTCGGGGATCTCGAAGAGACCCTCCTCGAAGACGTCCAGCAGGTCGTTGGGGAGATCGATGTCGCTCTTGTCGATCTCGTCCACGAGGAGGACCCGCGGCAGGGAGTAGGGCGCCATGGCGGTGCCGAGGGGCCCCAGCCGGAAGTACCGTCCGACGTCGGCGGGAGTGGCCGCGGACACCTTGTCGACCTCTTCGAGGCGGCCGATGGCGTCATAGCGGTAGAGGCCGTCCTTGAGGGTGCTCCGGCTGGTGATCGGCCAGCGCAGGACCGAGCCGAGCCGCAGTTCGTGGGCCACCGCGTAGGCCAGGCTGGACTTTCCCACTCCCGGATCGCCGGTGACGAGCAGCGGACGCCGCAGATACAGGGCGGTGTTGACCATTTCCACCGCGTGCCGGTCCACCTGGTAGGCGGCGGCCCGCAGCGGCCAGCGGGCGGAGAGGCCATAGTCGTGGTCCCGGTCGAAACGGGTCGGCTCGTCCGTGTAGAAGACACGCCAGGGCGGGGGCTCCGGCAGATCCGCGATGCCGTCGTGGGGTTCGCCGGTACCGCGGTAGACCAGCCAGTCACTCATCGGGCGTTCCTCTTCCTACGCGTAGCGCAACGGGGCTTCCGGGAGCCGCCGCTCGGGGTCGTCCCACAGCAGCACAAGGTCCTTGGCGTGGTGTCCGCCGGTCGAGCCGGCCGCGGCCTTTCCCCGGAGCTGCCTGACCCGTTCGGGCCACTGCGGAGGTTCGGTGGCCGCCACATCGGTGCGCAGGTCGGTGAAGAAGGCCTTGGCGGGGCAGGACCCGGCGTCCTCGGCGGTGGAGCAGTCGCGCGGGATCCGGTGCGGGCATCCGGAGTACGCGGAAGCCGAGCAGCGCTGTGGATCGGAGCGACGCCACAGGATCACCGGCACCCCCGACGCCAGCGCCACTTCCAGCACGGCTCCGGAGGACGGGATCCGCAAGGAGCCGGCGAGCACCAGCGCGGCCAGGGACGGCTCGGACTCGATCCACCCTTCGAGCATCTCCTGGTCGGCCTCGGCGTCGCAGGCGAGGGCCATCGCCGGTCCGCCCGACGCGGCCCCGGCCATGAACCGCTGCCAGCGGCTGCGCCAGTACTGGTGGAGTTCGTCGTCGTCGAACCGCTCCAGGTCGCGCAGCACCACCGGATGTTTGCGGCCCAGGCTGGACCAGGCCTTGCGCGCCCAGGGCTTCCACTCGTCGAAGTCCTGCTCCATGAGGTCCTGGGGGACGATCAGCTCCACCATCGCGGGGTCGCCGCCGGAGCGGCCCAGTATGGCCAGTTGCTCCGGAAGCAGGCTCCGCGCGTGCTCCAGTGCCTCCTGGAGGGGAAGCGCGTCCGACTCGGCGGCCGCGGGCGAGATGGCGTCCGGACCCGCGTAGCGCCACATCGCCACGTGGTAGCGGCTCGGATCGACCGCGGACGGCTTGAGGCGGATCATCACGGATCGCGGAACGCCGGAGCGGGTGCGCGGAGCCTTGAGCTCCCGGGCCAGCTCATGGCCGTCGAGGCCCAGTGACTCGACCCGCATCTCGATCCAGAAGCGGAGCCTTTCCGCGGCAGGACCGGACAACTCGCGGGCGACAGCCGCGGCATACAGCAGGGAGCCGGGCACCCGGCGCTCCGCGACCACGAACGCCTGCAACTCGCTGATGACGTCGCGGTGTTCGTGCAGCGGGAGCCGAGGCGGGGCCGCATAGCGTCCGGCCGCCTCGTGGAAGGCCGGCAGCAGGCTCTCCGGCGCGGGTGCGGAAACGGCGGCCAACAGGCCGAACAGGGTGCGCTGCGTGCGCGGCGGAAGGATCGCACGCCCACGGGGCGCGTCCTGGTGCGCCAGGGTGTCGGGCCAGCGCGGATCCGCCGCGTGATGGGCGTCATGGGCCCGCACCAGCGTCCGGTACGCGGTCGGGTCGAGGCAGCGCAACGCTCCCACGGGTGTGGCCAGACCACCCATGTCCGTGCTGTCCATGCGCGTGGCCTTCACCACCGCGCAGACTCCGCCGGCGCTCAGGTCGAGCACCGGCCCGCCCGACATGCCCGGGGTGACCTCGTCCTGCTTCAGCCGGAGCATCAGGCCGTCGTGGAAGTCCTGGTCGCCCTGATAGGTGAAGGTGGAGGTGACGATTTCCGGTTCGTAGGTGTACTTGTCGGAGTACCCGGCTGCGGTCAGCTGCTGGCCTCCCACGGGGATCTGGTCGTGCCACCAGGCGCACGGGTGGTCCTCGGGCGGGTCCTGGAGTTCCACGATGGCCAGGTCGGGATAGGGCCACAGGCCCTCGTCGTCGGGAGCGGGCGAAGCGGCCCGTACCGTGCCCCGCAGTTGGCGCCCCTGCCAGTACAGCTCGACGGCGCTTCCGGTGACCCCGGAGACATGGGCGCAGGTGACGACGTACCCGGGCGCTGCCAGGAATCCGCTCCCCGCCGTCCTCCCCCGCACCTGGACGAGGCAGTCCCGCGCGGATCTGATCAGCTGTGCCGATGACATGGACCGGTCTCCGGCTCGAGTCGACAGCGCCTCATCACTGCTGCGCCCCGCCCCCCGTCGGCCCGTTGCTCCACGTGAGGGTCACCTTGAGGGCAGCGGTGCCGCTCGTTCCGGCAAGGGCGGCGACCAGCCCTTCTTTCCCCAGGGACAGTTCCACCCCGAACTCCACGCTCACCTCGTCGGGGGCCGCCTGCGCCACGGCGTCGCGGACGTTGGCGGCCACCGACCGCAACGTCGTCTCGAACCCGCGCAGTGCCCGGGCTCCGCCGTCCAGGAGGCCGGAGTCCTGCGGCCCGCCGGGGGATTCGATCCGTGCCCAGATCTCCTGCCCGTCCGGAAGGCGCACTTCCACTAATCGCTGCATATCCCCCGTCCAGCCCTGTTCCGGCGTTCCCGGCTTCCACGATAAAGGTGTCGCACGGCGGCCCGCAGGGCATTCGACGGGCACCGGCAACAACTGCCCGACCGTGCACCGAACCCTCACAACGGTCCGGCGGAACAGTTGAATTCAGGCTCCGACCAGTTCCTGACTGTGCGTCAGTTCTGTAATCTGACACTGCGTCAGTTAATTGGCTGTCACACAGGAGCGGGGCGGACCGATGCTTGGATCAACCCACGGCACCCTCACCACCGACTCCCGCCGGGCCCGGGTCATCGCATGCGGCGAGCAGCCCGGACCCGCCGTCCACGGCCGGCCGGCCGAGGTCGACGATCTCGACGTCAGCGGCCGTCCCCTGTACTCCGACGTTCCCGATCTGGACCGCTTCTTCCGGCCGGAGTCGGTCGCCGTGATCGGCGCCTCGGACGCCGAGGGCCGGCCGAACACCGGTGTCACCCGCCAGCTGATCGCCTGGTCCGAGCGGGTCGGCGCCCGGCTCCACCCGGTGCATCCGAGCCGTCCGTCCGTCTTCGGCATCCCCTGCCGCCCTTCCGTCGCCGCCCTGCCCGAGCAGGTCGATCTCGCCGTACTGCTGGTCGCCGACCCCCTTCCGGTGATCGAGGAACTGGCCGAGGCCAAGGTGAAGTTCGCGGTCGTCTTCGCCTCCGGGTTCGCCGAGACCGGCGAGGAGGGCGCCGCCGCCCAGAACCGGCTCACCGCCGCCGTCGCGCGGTCCGGGATGCGGCTGCTGGGCCCCAACACCAACCTCAACGCCTTCGAGCGGTTCCGTGACGACCTGGACGGCCCCGCTATCGCCCTGATCACCCAGTCGGGCCATCAGGGCCGCCCCGTCTTCGCCCTCCAGGAGCTCGGTATCCGCCTCTCCCACTGGGCGCCCACCGGCAACGAGGCCGACCTGGAGACCGCCGACTTCATCTCCTACTTCGCCGAGCAGCCCGAGGTCGGCGCCATCGCCTGCTACGTGGAGGGCCTCAAGGACGGCCGTTCCTTCCTGCTCGCCGCCGACCGCGCCGCCCGCCGCGCAGTACCGGTCGTCGCCGTCAAGGTGGGCCGCACCGAGACCGGCGCCCGCACGGCCGCCTCACACACGGGCAAGCTGACCGGCGCGGACACGGTGGTGGACGCGGCGATGCGGCAGTACGGGGTGATCCGGGTCGACGGCCTGGACGAACTCCAGGACACCGCGGCCCTGTTGGCCCGCGCTCGCCCGCCCCGCGCAGACGGCGTGGTCGTCTATTCGATCTCGGGTGGCACGGGCGCGCACTTCGCGGATCTGGCGAGCGAGGCGGGCTTGAACCTGCCGGTGCTGTCGCAGGCCAGGCAGGCCGAGCTGCACCAGTGGATACCCGAGTACCTGAGCGTGGCCAACCCCGTGGACAACGGCGGCCATCCGGTCGGTGACCACCGTGGCCGGAAGATCATCGACGCCATCCTCGACGACCCCGCGGTGGGCGTGCTGATCTGCCCGATCACCGGGCCCTTCCCGCCCCTGAGCGACAGGCTCGTCCAGGATCTGGTGGACGCCGCCGAGCGGACGGACAAGCTGGTCTGCGTGGTGTGGGGGTCGCCGGTCGGCACCGAGCAGGCGTACCGCGAGGTCCTGCTCGGCTCCTCCCGCGTGGCCACCTTCCGCACGGTGGCGAACTGCATCACGGCCGTGCGCGCCTACCTCGACCACCACCGCTTCGTCACCGGCTACCGCTCCCCCTTCGACCGCGCACCGCGCACCCCGTCGCCTTCCTTCCGCAAGGCGCAGCCACTGATGCGCCCGGGTCAGCAGCTGAGCGAGCACGCGGCGAAGCAGCTGCTGCGGGCGTACGGGATCCGCGTCCCGCGCGAGCAGTTGGTGACCAGCGCCGCGGCGGCCGTACGGGCCGCCGGACAGGTCGGCTACCCCGTGGTCATGAAGGCGTCCGGCGCGCGGATCGCCCACAAGACCGAGCTGGGGCTGGTCAAGATCGGGCTGACCTCCGCCAGTCAGGTGCGCGACGCCTACCGGGAGCTGACCGACATCGCCCGCTACGAGGACGTCTCCCTGGACGGCGTCCTGGTCTGCCAGATGGTCGAGCGAGGCGTCGAGATGGTCGTCGGCGCCACGCACGACGAGCTGTTCGGACCGACCGTGACGGTCGGGCTCGGCGGGGTGCTCGTGGAGGTGCTGGGCGACGCCGCCGTACGTGTGCCGCCCTTCGGCGAGGAGCAGGCGCGGGACATGCTCGCCGAACTGCGCGGGCGGGCCCTCCTCGACGGGGTCAGGGGGCGCCCCCCGGCGGATCTCGACGCGCTCGTCGAGGTCGTCCTGCGCGTGCAGCGCATGGCCCTGGAACTGGAGGTCGACCTCGCGGAGCTCGACATCAACCCGCTGGTGGTGCTGCCCAGGGGGCAGGGCGCGGTGGCGCTGGACGCGTTGGTGGTGTGTCGCTGAGATGCCGGCCGACAATGAAATGAGCATGCCCGATTCCCCCCGTGTGCCCGGAAATTCCGTCGATTCCTTGGTACAGCAGGCCACTGACAATCAGGTCTGCCGCATCACCCTCAACCGCCCTGATGCCCTCAACGCCATCACCCCTGACCAGCGAGAACGCGTGATCCACCTGCTCGCCGACGCCTCCGCGGACCCGGACGTACGGGCCGTCGTGCTGACCGGAACGGGCCGGGGCTTCTGCGCGGGCGCGGATCTGCGCGGGACCACGACCGGCACGGAACGTCTCGCCGGCGACGTCGCCCGCACGATCCGGCTCGGCGCCCAGCGGCTGATCGCGGCCGTCCTGGACTGCGAGAAGCCGGTGATCGCCGCGGTGAACGGCACGGCGGCCGGGCTCGGCGCGCATCTCGCGTTCGCCTGCGACCTCGTACTGGCCGCGGAATCGGCGAAGTTCATCGAGGTGTTCGTCCGCCGCGGCCTCGTCCCCGACGGCGGCGGCGCCTATCTCCTGCCCCGCCTCATCGGCCCCCAGCGGGCGAAGGAGCTGATGTTCTTCGGCGACGCGCTCACCGCCGCGGACGCCGAGCGGCTCGGCCTCGTCAACCGCGTGGTCCCGGACGGCGAGTTGGGCAAGACGGCCCGCGAGTGGGCCGAGCGCCTCGCCACCGGCCCGACCCGCGCCCTCGCCCTCACCAAACAACTCGTCAACACCTCTCTCGACACCGACCGCACCACCGCCTTCGCGGCGGAGGCGACCGCGCAGGAGATCAACATGACGACGCAGGACGCGCGGGAAGGGGTGGCGAGCTTCGTGGAGCGCAGGAGCGCCGAGTACAAGGGGCGGTGAGGGCGAACGCTGAAGCGGAAGGACGGGGGCGCGGGGAGCGCGAACGCTGAAGCGGAAGGGCGGGCGCGGTGAGCGCGGGAGCTCAGCCCCGCACGAGGATCCACACCTCACCCGCGTCCGGGTCACCGAACCGGGCGAAGAGCTCGGGCTCGCGCTCGCTTCCGCCGATCATCCAGTACGTGCCCTGCCCGCATCCGTCGTCGAGTCGTACGACCACGGCGTCGCGACCACCCTCTTCGCCGGGCGACCAACGGCCTGCCCCCTCGCACACGGCGTAGGGCGGGTCGGCGGACCAGTCGCCGGACTCGGTGGGCAGCCCGGTGAGTTCGGCCCTGCCGCCCGGGTCCAGTCGCAGCACCGCCCCCTCCGTGCCCCGCCAGACCCCTGCGAGTTGCCGGGCGGACAGCACAGGGGGCTCGTAGCCGAGGACCCCCGTGACCGTGCCCAGCATGCCGCCGACGACGACCAGCAGGAACAGGGCGGTGCAGGCGGAGAGGGAGGGCGCCCATACACCCCAGAAACCCCGCGCCCGCCCGGTGATCCGCGTGAGCCTGCGGAAATACGCGAGGCCCAGGACGGGCAGCACGCCGAGGGCCGCGAGGATCAGTGCCGTGCTGGTGAACGGCATGTCCCACAGCACGGCGGCGAGTCCCGCCCCCAACGCGCCGAGCGCCACGACGGACACCAGGTGCCAGGCCCACACGGGCCCGCGTACATGACGGGCGGCGAGGCGCGCGAGGTGGTCCGCCGGGACGATGTGGACGACCGCGTGCGCGAGGGCGACGAACGGCAGCGCCAGCACCGCCATGCCGAGCAGGAAGACCGCGGCGATGACGACGTAAGGGCCAAATGGACCGGCGGCGTAGTCGTCGTAGCCCACGTAGGTCCCGATCCACCAGATCAGAGCGGCCGCCGGCAACTGGGCCGCGCACACCGCGGCCGCGGCGTTCACCTGGAAGAACGCCCTGATCGCAGCGCCCGGTATGCCACCCGGCCCGCCGCCCGGTCTGCCACCGGGCGGGTCGTCGCCCGCGCCGCCCTGCCCCATGTCGTCCCACCCCATACGCGGAGCGTACGCGCGCATGCCCCGCGCCTCGCACACCCCTTCCGATCTGACACTCCGTCAGCTTCAATGGGTGGCGTGATGGGACACGCAGGGATGGCGGCCGCCGCCGTCCGCTACCTCAGGTCGGTCGAGGCAGCCCCCGAACGGGAGCCCGTGGAAGTGCTGCCGCGCCCTGATCTGCGGTGCGTCGGCGAGGACGAGCGGGCGCCCGTCGGGCAGGCCGAGTTCCGGCGTGTGCTGGGGAACTTCGCGACGGGCGTCGCCGTTGTCACGGCACCGGCCCCCGCCGGTGCCCCCCACACCCCGGCCGGCTTCGCCTGCCAGTCCTTCTCCGCCCTCTCCCTCGACCCGCCCCTGGTCGCCTTCATGGTCGGCCGTACGTCGACGACCTGGCCGCGCATCGCGCGCGCGGGCGTCTTCTGCGTGAACGTCCTGAGTGCCGGCCAGGGCGAGCTGTGCCGTGGCTTCGCGGTGAGCGGCGCGGACAAGTTCGCGGGGGTGGCGTACGACGCGGCTCCCGCGTCCGGCTCCCCCCGCCTCGCGGGCACGCTCGCGTGGATCGACTGCACGATCCACGCGGTGCACACCGGGGGCGACCATCTGATCGTGGTGGGCCGGGTGGACGCCCTGGGCGCGAGCGACGGGGACGAGGCACCGTTGCTGTTCCACAAGGGGCGGTTCCTCCAAGACGTCCCCGGGAGGGCTTGACCGGGGCCACAGGAGTCAGGAGCGGCCACGGGCCTGCCGACGCCGTTCCTCCGCGTCTTCCTCGGCGCGCACCTGCCGACCGGCTCGAAGCAGCCCCACGGCGACGGAGACGGACAGCACCACGACCCCGATCCACACCCATGCGGGATCCGAGCCGTGGGCGATCCACGCGAGCAGCACCAGCACCACCGCGGCCTGCGCGGTGCACTTGAGGGCGGACAGCGCACGGCTGGCGGGAGGGTACGTGGAGAACACCAGGAGGGCGCACGGGTAGGTCAGAGCGGTCACCACGCATATGGCCTGCCAAGGCCAGTCACCGCTGTCGTACACCGTGTCCATCCGCAGCGCCACGGCGACCAGGTCCGCGGTCAGCAGCGCCCAGAACGCGAAGGCGCGCCACCTGATCGAGGAATCGGTCTCCCGGCCGGACTCGTCCCAGACCCTCGGCATGCGACCACCTCACCCCACCCGCCGACAGAACCAATGCGTCGGCACCCGGCCGAACTCCCGTCCCGCACATGCTCGAACCGCCCTCACGGGAGGGGTCCCGGCACGGCCCCGTCACCAGGCGCACTGATACGCTCCCGGGCCATGACGTACTTCTTCCCCCTCCGCTAGCCGCTCCGTCGGCAGGACGCGGATCAACCCGGCGCCGATGATGCGGGACGGTCGTCCACCGTCCCGGGCTGCGACGTGGGAGAAGACAGGATCATGCGCACACGGCGCGTGTTCGTTCAGCACCCCCGTCCCGGCACGCCGACCGTCTCGTGACGGCGGCGCGCCTGGTGGCGCGGTGCGTACGCGGGCTGGAGCCCGCACTCGGCACGGAAATACTGCGGACAGGGTCCGCGACCGTCGACTGGATCGGCCACCGCGAGGTGGGCTTCCGGACGGGGAACAGAATCGGGACCGGAACCGGGACCGGGACCGGCGACGACGGCCGTGACAGCCGCGGCGACGCCGTACGGCTACGGACCGCCGACGACGTCTTCCTCCTGGCCCGCCGCCAAGCCGACGTCGGTCCGCACAAGGGCGACCTGGTCGCCCTGGCCGAACTGGCCCGTGCCGTCGACCTGGAGGGCCTGGCACGGGAACGGCGGGCACACGGCGGTCCGGCGGCCGGGTTCGGCGGGATCGAGATCTCGGCGTCCTTCCTGGGGCGGCGAACGTACAACCGCTACGACATCGAGGACGCCGTCGGCCAGGTGCTCGCCGCGCGCGCCGGTGTGCCGTACCACGCGCGCCGGCACGGCGAGCCCGCGCCGCCCGGCCACAGTGGGTGGCGGCTGACCATGGACGGCACCCACGCCACCCTGCTGCTGCGGCTGGGGCGGCGCCCGGCACACCGGCGCGCCTACAAGAACACGACCGTTCCGGGCACGCTGCACCCGCCGGTCGCCGCCGCCATGGCCCAGGCCGCCGAACTGCGTCCGGGCCAGCGGGTGCTGGATCCGTGCTGTGGCGCGGGGACGCTGCTCATAGAGGCCCACCACATGGTGCCGGGCACCACACTGCTCGGGTTCGATCTCGATCCGGCCGCGCGCCGGGCGGCGCGGCGGAACGCCGGGCCGCTCCCGGTCGCCGTCGAGCACGGCGACGCCGGCTCCCTCCCTGTCGCCGACCGCAGCATCGACCGCGTCCTGTGCAACCCGCCCTGGGGAGAACAGGTCGACGCGGGCGGACGTCTCGCCGGGCACCCGGAGCGCTGGTGGCGCGAACTCGCCCGTGTCCTCACCGACGAGGGGCGCGCGATCGTACTGCTGCCCGAGGCAAGCGGCCTGGGCCACGCCCTGACGCTCGGCCTGACCCCCGTCCACGTACAGCAACTGAGCCTGTTCGGCAGCCGCCCGCTGCTGGTCCGTCTCGAACGCCAACGCGACCGGCGGCGTTCTCGAGCCCGGCAGAAAGCGGAGGTGGGTTAGCGCGTCCTTTTCGGGTCACCTCGCAGCCGGATGAGGACGGCTGCTAGGGATGGCGTTCGTGCGTCGGCGAGCGTTCGTCCCTGATGCCTGTGCGGCGTTCACCGGTTGTCGCGCACTGGGCCGTCCGGCAACCGGGCCCCGCCCCAGGGCCGTTCGGCCCGTGAGAGCCTTTCGTTGATCGTGATCGGTGTCGAGCCCGGAGAACGCGCGTGACCATCAACAGGCCGGGGCTGCCCGGGGATCTGCCGTCGGCGGAGGTGCTGTGGGCGCGCTGGGCGCTCATCGCCGTGCTGGAGGCCACCACGGCCGACGAGGAGGCAGGCCCTCATCGCACGGGAACCTGGGTGGACGACGGGGGGCTCCATCTGGACGACGCCGGCTGCACGTGGTGGGGCTTCGCACAGCGGGGCGAGGGGCGCTACGTGCTCTTCGGCGAGGACGAGTCCAGCGGCGCCAAGTGGCACAAGCCGCCGGTCGACATGCTCGCCGGCGCCCCCGACTGGCTCCCCCACGAGGAGTTGCGGGACCTGCTGAAGGGCTGGCAACTGGGCTGTGTCTACTGGTACGAGAAAGGCACCTGGGCCCGGGCCCCGTACCCGGCGACCCTGGACGACGACGGGCTCGACTGCGGTATGAGCCGCTTCGTCGACAGGAAGGAGGTGCTGTGGACGGTCGGCGACGAGGACCACGGCGCCCTGCCGGACCACGACGCCGAGACACTGCTGGGCCACGCCGAGGGCTACCGGCTGACGCCGGACCTCCTGATGTCCCTCGTCACTGAGCCCGACTGGCGGGAACTGGACCGGCCCGCCATGACCAGGGCACTGGAACGCGTGGGCCTGAACCGGGCGTAGGCACGCCGGGTCCTCGTCCCCCCGGCGGGGCGGTGGCCGCATCTGTCGGACCGCGGCTATCGGGAACGGCTCTCGACGAGGTGGGTGAGGCCGTCCAGGACGCGCTGCAGCCCGAAGTTGAAGGCGTATTCGGGGTTGTACACGCCCTGGTGAGCTTCGCCCGCGGCCCTTCCGACCCGGGCCGCGAGGGGGAACCGGGCAGGATCGAAGACCCTGGCCAGAAGGGGCGCGTTGGCGGCCCACCACTGCTCGTCGGACATGGCGCTGTCGCGGGTGGCGGCCTGGTTGTCGAGGTCGGCGCGGGCGACGGACTGGACGAAGCCGAGCAGGAACGTGAGGGCCGCGTCCATCTCGACGTCGTCGAGCCCGAGGCCGTCGAACGCGGCCAGTTCGTGTTCGTACTTGGCCATGAGCCCGGGGCCGAGCGGCGGGCGCGTGGTGGGCAGGGTCGCCACCCAGGGGTGGCGCCGGTACAGGTCGCGGTTCTCACGCGCGACGGCCTCCACCCTCGTCCCCCACGGGGCGGCCGTGTGATCGGCACGCGGCATCTGCAGATAGGCGGCGTCCAGCATGAGGTCGAGCAACTCCGCCTTGCCCGGGACGTATGTGTAGATCGTCATCGGCGTGACGCCCAGCTGCTGGGCGACGCTGCGCATGGTCAGGGCGTCCAGCCCACCGGAGTCGGCGAGTTCGATGGCGGCCTGGACGACGGCGTCGACCGTCAAGCCCTGCTTGGGGCCACGCCGCGGGCCACCCTTTCCGGGCTCGCGCCACAGCAGTTCCAGAGTGCGAGCGGGGTCGGCCGCACCGCTTCGTTCCTTGGCCATGCGCTCCATCTTCCCCTGAGGTCCGCCAACCCCACGCCCTAAACTCCGTACTATGTATAATGTACGGCATACAGAGATTGCTCTCGAGCTCCAGGAGAAGCCATGAAGATCACTTCCAGCGCCGTCTCCCTGACCGTCGACGACGTGCCCGCCTCCGCCGCATTCCTGACCAGGCACTTCGGCTTCCGGGAGGCCATGGCCGCCGAAGGCTTCGCGTCCCTGGTCCACGAGGACGCCGTCAACGTGATCTTTCTGCAGCGCGGCATCGAGGTGCTGCCCGAGGGGGTCAGGGACCAGCACGCCGCGGGCGTGATCACCGCGTTCACCGTCGCCGACCTGGACGCCGAATACGAGCGGCTGCGGAGCGAAGGCGTCTCCATCACCATGCCGCTGCGCGAGGAGCCGTGGGGCGAGCGCCTCTTCCAGGTCACCGACCCGAACGGCGTGATCCTCCAGCTCGTCGCCTGGGCCTGATCGGCCCGGGCCCAGATACCGGCACCAGCACCGGCCCCGGAACTCAGGCCGCGGCCACACCGTCCGCCGTACGCCGCCGGATCACCAGCACCATCAGCGTCGCCGCCGCGCACAGCGCCCCCGACGAGTACCAGACCATGTCGTACGTCCCGAAGACGTCCCGCGCGACCCCGCCGAGGAAGGCCACCAGCGCGGCGCCGACCTGATGGGAGGCGAGGACCCAGCCGAAGACGATCGCGCTGTCGTCGCCGTACTGCTCCCGGCACAGGGCGACCGTGGGCGGGACGGTGGCGACCCAGTCGAGGCCGTAGAAGACGATGAAGAAGATCATCGGCGGATGGACGCTCGGGGCCATCAGCATCGGCAGGAACAGCAACGAGATCCCGCGCAGCGCGTAGTACACCGCGAGCAGCCGGCGCGCCTCGAAGCGGTCGGTGAGCCAGCCGGAGGCGATCGTGCCGACCACGTCGAACACGCCGATGACCGCGAGCAGCGAGGCGGCGGCCTGGATCGGCATGTGGTGGTCCTGGGCGGCGGGCACGAAGTGGGTCTGGATCAGGCCGTTGGTGGAGGCGCCGCAGATCGCGAAGGAGCCGGCCAGCAGCCAGAAGGGGCCGGTGCGGGCCGCCGAGAAAAGCACCGTGACCGCCCGGCGCGCGGCGCCCGGCACGGGCGGCGGCTTGGGCACGAACTCCTTCGCGCCGTACGGCTTCAGGCCGACGTCGGCCGGATGGTCGCGCAGCAGCAGCCAGACGAAGGGGACGACCGCGAGGGCGGCCAGGGCCACCGTCACCGCGGCCGGGCGCCAGTCGTGCTCGTCCACCAGCCAGGACAGCACGGGCAGGAAGATCAACTGACCGGAGGCCGAGGCCGCGGTGAGGATGCCGGTGACCAGGCCGCGCCGCTCGGTGAACCAGCGGTTGGTGACCGTCGCGGCGAAGGCCAGCGCCATCGAACCGGTGCCGAGGCCCACCAGCAGACCCCAGCACAGCAGCAGTTGCCAGGCCGCCGTCATCCAGTACGTCAGGCCCGAGCCGAGCGCGATCACGCTGAGCGCGACGGCGACCACACGCCGGATGCCGAAGCGGTCCATCAGGGCGGCGGCGAACGGGGCGGTGAGCCCGTACAGCGCGAGGTTGATCGACACCGCGGCGCTGATCGTGCCGCGTGACCAGCCGAACTCCTGGTGCAGCGGGTCGATGAGCAGGCCCGGCAGGGAGCGGAAGGCGGCGGCGCCGATGATCGTGACGAAGGCGACGGCGGCGACGAACCACGCACGGTGGATGCGGTGCCTTCTGATCGGCCGGGTGTCCTCTGCGGCCGCTGCCGTCTCGGTTGTCTGGGTCACGACATAGAGCTTCAGGCCTGCGATCGGTCCGCAACGAGTGGCCGGGAGGACAGCATTCGTTAGGATCGGGCCATGGATACGGCCACCAGCGCGGCGCCCGCCCGGCAGGAACACGCTCGGCAGGAACACGCTCGGCAGGACCCCTTTCGCCCGCACCGCGTCGTCGTGCTCGCTCTCGACGGCGCCCTCCCCTTCGAACTGGGCATCCCGCACCGCATCTTCGGCCGCCCCAGGGACGCCCGGGGCCGGCGTCTGTACGAGGTCGTCACCTGCTCGATCCGGCCGCCGGGCCCGGTGCAGACGGACGCCGACTTCGCCATCCAGGTCGAGCACGGCCCGGAGGCGCTGGCCACCGCGGACACCGTCGTCGTCCCGGCGTCGTACGAACTCGGCCCGGTCTTCGAGCAGGGAGTCCTCACCGACGACCTGGCCGCCGCCCTCGCCCACATCCGCCCCGGCACCCGGCTCACCTCCATCTGCACGGGCGTGTACGTCCTCGCCGCCGCCGGCTACCTGGACGGCCGTCCCGCCACGACGCACTGGGCCGACGCCGAGCGCTTCCAGGAGCTGTTCCCGAAGATCGAGGTCGACCCGGACGTCCTGTTCATCGACGACGGCGACGTCCTCACCTCGGCCGGCGTCGCGGCCGGGATCGACCTGTGTCTGCACATCGTCCGCCGCGACCACGGCACGGCGATCGCCAACGAAGTGGCCCGCCGCACCGTCGTACCGCCCCACCGGGACGGCGGCCAGGCCCAGTACATCCACCGGCCGGTCCCCGACCCGCAGCAGGCGTCCACGACCACGGCCCGCGCCTGGGCCCTCGGCCGGCTCCACGAGCCGATCCAGCTGCGCGACATGGCGGACCAGGAGTCCATGTCCGTACGGACCTTCACGCGCCGCTTCCGCGAGGAGGTCGGCGTCAGCCCCGGCCAGTGGCTCACCCAGCAGCGGGTGGAACGCGCCCGGCACCTGCTGGAGTCCACCGACCTCTCCGTCGACCAAGTCGCCCGGGACGCCGGCTTCGGCACGGCCCAGTCGATGCGACAGCACCTACAGACGGCGCTCGGTGTCACACCCACCAGCTATCGGCGCACCTTCCGCGCCGGGAGCCGTGACGACGTCCGGGCCCACGGCGGCACTTGAGGTGTCTGCCCTTGAGGCGTCTGTCCTCGAGGCGTCCCTGCGGGCCTCTCCCCACCAGCCGAGCACGGTCAGCACCAGCGTCAGCTGCACTCCGGCCAGGATGGCCGTGGACGGCGTCACCACCTGGAGCAGGCCGCCCGCGAGGGAACCCGTCGCCGCGTAGCCCGCGCCCGCGGCCGCGTACAGCACGGAGTACCCGGCGGCCAGGGCGCTCGGCGGCAACGCCTCACGCAGGGACAGGTTGCGGGTGATCAGCGCGCCCGACTGGAGCATGCCGGCCAGGACGAGGGCGATCGCGATCCCGGCCGCGCCCGGTATCAGCGCGGCGAGGGACACGAAGACCGACATCCCGCACATCAGCACCACACTGCGCGCGCGGAGCCGCCCCGGCCACGATCTCAGGCCGTACAGGAACGCCCCGAGCCCCGCCCCGAGGGCCATGCCCGCCAGCATCGGGCCGGACCAGCCCACGCCGATGCCGCGCTGTTCGAGCAGGGCGGGCAGGGTGAGTTCGGACAGGCCCAGCAAGGTGATGCTGGCCGCGCCCGTGACGTACACCGGCCAGGCGCGTATCAGCACGCGAGTCCTGGCCCGGCCCGCCTCCCCCTCCTGCTCCCCGTTCGACCAGCCGGCCGGCAGCGCCAGCTGGCCCACGATCGACGACGCCATCAGCACGCCCGCGAGCAGCAGTGGCACACGTGGCGCCACCCCGAGGGCGAGGCCGGCCACCGCGACCGGGGAGACGGCCCACACGCCGGACATCAGCATCGACTCGGCCGACAGCGCCTGCGCCACGGCGCGCTCCGGGACCAGCGAGGTCAGCAGCGCCCGCTGACCACCGGCGGTCGCGGCCGGCGCCCCACCGGCCAGGAACGCGAACGCCCCCAGCACCAGGGGGTGCGCCCCGGCCAGCACCCCGAGCCCCGCGAACCCCACCGTCCCGCCCGCGAGCCCGGCGACCAGATGGCGCCGGCCGCGCGCCGGGTCCAGCCGCATCCCGAGGACCGGGGCGGCGATGATCTCGCCGAGCACATAGGCGGCCGCGAGCGTCGCCCCCAGCGTGTAGCCGCCGGGCCGCTCCCGCACCAGGAACACCAGAGCCAACGGCGTCATGGCGACCGGCATACGAGAGGCGACGGCGGTGCAGGCCCAGATCAGGACCTGCTTGGAGGCGACGTCTCGATAGGTCATGGAGATGAAGGTAAGCGCCCTCACTGACAACCCGGCAGTTGTTTTCCGGGCCTGTGGAAAACGGCGCCGGACCACCTCGCAGCCCCCGGAGAGCCAACCGTCTCCGAGCCGGAGGACCAGCCGCCCCGGATCCGGAAAGCCGGCCGCCTCAGAAGGTCAGCACCCCCCGAGCCACCTTCCCCGCCTCCGCATCTGCCGCCGCCCTCTCGAACTCCTCGACCGGATACGTCTCCGTCACCAACTCGTCCAGCAGCAGCCGCCCCTCCCGGTACAGGTCGGCGTACAGCGCGATGTCCCGCTGTGGTCTGGACGACCCGTACCGGCACCCCAGGATCGACTTGTCCAGGTACATGGACGACACGAGGAAGGAGGCCTCGGCGCCGGCCGGCGGTACCCCCAGCAGGACCGCCTGCCCGTGCCGGTCGAGCAGATCGACGGCCGCCCGGATCAGCTCGACGCGCCCCACGCACTCGAAGGCATGGTCCGCCCCCGTGGGCAGCAGCTCGCGCACCCCCTCGACCGACGTCAGGAAGTCGGTCGCCCCGAACCGCCGTGCCACCGCCTCCTTCGCCGGATTGGCGTCGACGGCGACGATCCGCAGCGCACCCGCGATCCGCGCCCCCTGAAGGACGTTGAGCCCGATGCCCCCGGTACCGATGACGAGCACGCTGTCCCCACGGTCCACCTTGGCCCGGTTCAGCACGGCGCCCACCCCGGTCAGCACCCCGCATCCGATGAGCGCCGCCGAGGGCATGGGAATGTCCTTCGGGATCCGGACCACCTGCACGGCCTTCACCACGGTCCGCTCGGCGAAAGCCGAGTTGGACGCGAACTGGAAGACGGGCCGCCCTCCTCGGGCGAACGGCTGCCCGGGCCGCCCGATCGCCTGCCGGCACATGGTCGGCCGCCCCCGATCACACTCGGCGCAGGTACCGCAGTTGGCCAGGGTGGACAGGGCCACATGGTCCCCGGGTGCGACATGGGTGACCCCCACACCCACCGCTTCGACCACCCCCGCCCCTTCATGCCCCAGCACCACAGGAACGGGGAAAGGTATGGTCCCGTCCACCACAGACAGATCGCTGTGGCACAACCCAGCGGCCGAGACCCCGACCATCACCTCACCCGGCCCGGGATCCCGCACCTCCAGGTCGTACGCGACCTCGACCCGCTTCCCGTCGAACACCACGCCGCGCATCACACAACCCCCTTGGGTTCCCTGGGCAGCCCGAGCACCCGCTCGGCGATGATCGTGCGCTGTATCTGGTCCGACCCGCCGTAGATGGTGTCGGCCCGGGAGAACAGGAACAGATGCTGTGCCTCGTCGAGTTCGTACGGCGCGGAGGGCGACCACTGCACCGGCCCGACCCCCGCCGCGGCCCCCCGCACCTGCATCGCCAGCTCCCCGAGCCGCTGATGCCAGCCACCCCACAGCAGCTTGGCCGCACTGGGCGCACCCGCGTCCCCGCCCCGCCCCAGCGTGCGCAGCGCGTTCCACCGCATCACCCGCAGCTCGGCCCACTGCCGCACCAGCCGCTCCCGCACGACCGGATCACCCACAGCACCCGACCGCACGGCCGCCTCCACGACCCGCCCCAGCTCCTGCGCGAACCCGATCTGCTGGGCAAGCGTGGACACCCCTCGCTCGAACCCGAGCAGCCCCATCGCCACCGTCCACCCCGCTCCCTCACCCCCGACGACGTGCTCCACGCGCGCGTGCGCACCGTCGAAGAACACCTCGTTGAAGTCGCTGGTGCCGGTCATCTGCCGGATGGGCCGCACCTCGATACGCCCCGGCTGGTCCATGGGAACCAGCAGAAAGGTCAGCCCATGGTGCCGGGTCGAGTCCGGATCCGTCCGGGCGAGAACGAAGCACCAGTCGGCCTCACGAGCGAGCGAGGTCCAGATCTTCTGCCCGGTGACCCGGTACGTCCCGTCGGAGCCGAGGTCGGCCTTCGTACGAACCCCCGCGAGGTCGGACCCGGCACCGGGTTCGCTGTACCCCTGGCACCAGAGCTCCTCACCGACGGCGATCGGCGGAAGAAAGCGAGCCTTCTGCTCGTCGGTCCCGTGGGCCAGGAGAGTGGGCCCCAACAGGTTCTCCCCGATGTGCCCGGAACGCGGCGGCGCCCCGCACCGGGCGTATTCCTCGGCCCAGACGACCTGTTGAGTCAGCGTGGCGGACCGATTCCCGTACCCGCCCTCGGCCCATCCGAGCCCGATCCATCCGGCTTTCCCGAGGGTGCGTTCCCAGGTACGACGCTCCTGAGCACCCGCAACATGCTCGGAGAGCCACGCCCTGACCTCCTCCCGAAACGCCCTATCCTCAGCGGTGAATCCAAAGTCCACAGGGACCTCCTAGGAACCGGTCAGATATCCCACCTTCAGGGGCGCGGGGCTGTATCGAACTGCGGCTCCGCCGCGTGGGCGCGACCAGCCACACACAACCCGCAGCCGCCCTCCCAGAACGCCCCCCGAGCTCTTAGGCGTTCGGCCGAGAACCGTCCCGCGCCGCCTTCTCCATCGCCTCCACCCGAGCAAGCATCGGCATCGGATCCACCCCCACCGACCCAGGCAAAACCTCCGCGAACAACTCCGGCGTCCACCCGCCGGAGGCATAAGCGGCGCGCAGCTCCCGCGGCTGAGCCCACACCGCGATCTTCGGCCCGGCAACGGTGTACACCTGCCCGGTCACCCCCTGCTCCCGAGCCGCGTCCGACAGCAGATAGACCACGAACGCCGCGACATCCTCCGGCTCGCCGATCTCCGCCAACTCCATGGGAACGTTGGCGGACATCCGCGTGCGAGCCACCGGCGCCACCGCGTTGGCGGTGACCCCGTACTTGTTCAGGCCCAGCGCAGCGCTCCGCACCAGCGAGATGACGCCCCCCTTCGCCGCGCTGTAATTCGCCTGCGAAACCGACCCCTGATGATTCCCGCTGGTGAATCCGATCAAGGTCCCGGCGCGCTGTTTGCGCATCACGGCGGCGGCGGCCCGGAAAACCGTGAAGGTTCCCTTCAGATGAGTGGCGACAACGGGGTCCCACTCCTCCTCGGTCATGTTGAACAGCATCCGCTCACGCAGGATCCCGGCGACGCACACGACTCCGTCGATCCGCCCGTACGCCGACACCGCGGTGTCCACGACGCGCTGTCCGCCCGCCATCGTGGAGATGTCGTCCCCGACGGCGACCGCTTCCCCGCCGGCCGCCTCGATCTCCTTGACGACGGCCTCGGCGACCGCGCTGGTGGGCGACGCGCCGTCCATGGAGACGCCATAGTCGTTGACAACGACCCGCGCCCCCTCGGCCGCGGCCGCCAGGGCCACCGCCCGTCCGATCCCCCGCCCGGCACCCGTCACGGCGACGACCTTGCCTGCCAAGAAGTTCCCCATGCCCCGGCCCCTTCCCGCAGTTTCTGACGGTCCGTTAGATTCGACTCGATTCTACGACCCGTCAGATACACGGAGACAAGCCCCGGGGAGGACCCATGTCACTGCCGGACGCGTTCCACGAGATCGCCAAGCGTGTGAACAACTGGGGCCGTTGGGGTTCGGACGACGAGATCGGGACCCTGAACCTGATCACCGACGACGTCGTCCGCGAGGCGGCCGCCTGTGTCCGCACCGGCCGCCGCATCCCCCTCGCCCTGCCCCTGCAACAGGACGGCGTCCAGACCGGGATGATCCCCGGACGCGTCAACCCCCTGCACACGATGGTGCAGATCAACCAGGAGATCTTCGGCCCGGGAACCGTCGCCTGCAGCGACGACATCGTGACCATGGGCCTGCAGGCGGCCACCCACTGGGACGCGCTCACCCACGTCTCGCACTCGGGCCGGCTCTACAACGGCCGCCCCGCCGACACCATCACCCCGCACGGCGGCGCCGAGTTCAGCGGCATCGACAAGGCGCGGCACATCGTCTCGCGGGGCGTGCTGCTGGACGTGGCACGCGCGCGGGGCGTCGCCCGGCTAGACGGCGGGCACGCGGTCACCCCGCAGGACCTGGAGGCGGCCGAGGAACTCGCGGGCACGCGCGTGCGTGCCGGCGACATCGTGCTCGTACGGACGGGGCAGATCCAGGTCTTTCTCGCCGGCGACAAGCACGCGTACGGCTATCCCTCGCCCGGCCTGTCGATCCGTACGCCGGAGTGGTTCCACGCGCGCGATGTGGCCGCGGTCGCGAACGACACGCTCACGTTTGAGATCTTTCCGCCCGAGACAGAGGATTTGTGGTTGCCCGTACACGCGCTCGACCTGGTGGAGATGGGGATGCCGCAGGGCCAGAACTGGAATCTCGAAGAGTTGTCCACAGCCTGTGGAGAAGTGGGCCGCTACGCGTTCCTGCTGTCGGCGATGCCCGAGCCCTTCGTCGGCGGCACGGGGACTCCCGTCGCACCCGTGGCCCTGCTCTGACGAGGTCGGCTGGCGGCGCGGCCTGACCGCCCCGAGCACGGCACCGCGCCACCATCCGACTCCGGCGTACCCGCCCCGGTTCCTCGACTCCCCCTGCCCTGAGAGAACCGACGCCGAATCACGACCCACACTCGGCAAGGGCTCCCGTCACCGAAACCCTCGTCGTCCCCTCGCGGCGAATCGCTGACCACAAGCGTGATCAACCGGACACTCGGCGTCAACACCCACACGGGGATTTGTTACTTAAGCCCTATTTGCAGCAGGCGCGCACAGAAGCATGCCCGGGCGCACCGAGGTCGGCCCGAGCAGGGGGGACAGCGCTTTCTGCAACCGTGCACCGAACCCGGCGCAGTTGTGGCGACGTGCGCCCGTCACACCGCTTCGTACGCGAGACCTTCGTACGCCGACGCCCCGCTCCCATAGGCGGACGCGGATCCCTCCGACCCCGCGGCACGGTCCAGTTCGCACCAGATCCGCTTGCCGGCGCCCTCGGAGCTCCAGCCCCACCGGTCCGCCAGACCGTCGACCAGCGCGAGGCCCCGGCCACCTGTCGCGTCACCGTCGACGCACCGGGGCACGGGCGCACGGCCACTACGGTCGGCCACCTCCAGCCGTACGGTGGCGTCCTCCTGGGCCGCCCCCGGCAGGGACAGCCGCAGCACGGCCGGACAGCCGGTGTGCACCACGGCGTTGGTGACGAGTTCGGACACCAGCAGGATCAGCGTCTCGGCGAGCGGCTCGTCGGCCCCTATCCCGGACCCGGCGAGCCGCGAGCGGGCCCACCGCCGGGCTCGCCCCACCTCAGCGGGGTCGGGCCGGATCTCCAGCTGCACTTGAAGCACCTGCACCGCTCACACCATCCGAACCGGCGGACACATAACCCCGCGCCTCACGAGGGCCACGATCCTAGCCATTTTTTTCATGGCCAGAACAATGGCCAAAGCCAGGGTCACGGAACGTGAATCCCTTAGCTGACAGCATGGTTGACGTACAGTCACCCCAACAAGCGCTTCGGGCATATTCCAGCGCGAAGGAGTACCCGTGCGGCATACTGTGCGACGCTTGTTGCGAGGAGTCGAACAGGCGGGGGCAGAAAGCCCTCCCACCCTGCGAGCAGCGGGGCGCACCGCCGGATCCGGGGCCACCTCAAGGGCAACTCCGCCATGGCTCATGCTCGGAACCACTCGCATCTCACACAAGGTACCGGAGCAGACCGCCGACTCCAGGCCGTGACGAGTCACGCGTAGGACACAACCCGATATCAACGCTGCGTAATTCCGGTATGCCACAATCCGCGACATCCGCGCGGGCGCCGTCGGCGATATCGCAGACCAAGCCTCTTTAGGTCGCGTGTGCGAGAAGTTCGGCGGCCAACCGTTCCTCACTGTCCGTAGCGTCGCCGGAACGGTGTGTTCGCACCCATGCGCGCTTCAGATGCAGGTGGACCTCGAACTCCCAGGTGAATCCCATGCCGCCGTGCACCTGGAGACAGTCGCGGGCGCCGTGCACGGCCGCCTCGTCGGCGAGCAACCGGGCCGCGTCGATGTCGACCGGGTCGGCGGTGACGGCAGCCGCGTAGACAGCCGTGCGAGCCGTCTCGGTCCGCACCAGCATCTCCGCGCACAGATGCTTCACCGCCTGGAACGCCCCGATCGGCTGCCCGAACTGCTCACGCGCCCGGGCGTGTTGCACGGCGAGCTCGCACGCGCGCGTGGCGCCGCCGAGCTGCTCGGCCGCGGTGAGGAGCACGGCGACGGGATCCACGGCACGGGCCAGGGGGACCCGGTGCAGGGGCGTCAGCGGGTCGACCGACCGCAGGGGCACGGCCCCCGCCGCGTCACCCCGGACGACGTCCGCCGCCGCGAGCCACTCCACCAGGCCGTTGCCGACGGCCGTCACGACCGCCTCCCCGGTGGCCGCGCCCGGCACGTCCCCCGCGGCGAGGTGGGTGGCCACGAGTGGCCCCGGCAGCAGCGCGCGGCCCGCCTCCTCGAACGCCAACACCGCCTCGGGCAGCCCGAGTCCGACCCCGCCCTCCGTCTCCGGCAGCCGCAGCGCGAAGAACCCGGCCGCCCCCAGCTCGCGCCACAGCGCCCGGTCCAGGCGTCCGGGCGCGTCGACGGCGGCCCGCAGCGCCTCGGCGCCGAAGCGGCGCGTCAGCAGCTCCCGTACGCCGTCCCGCAACGCCCGCTGGTCATCGGTCAGTTGGAAGCGCATCGCTCACCGCCCCTTCGGCAGCCCGAGAATCCGCTCGGCCACGATGTTCCGCTGGATCTGCGAGGTGCCGGCCGCGATGGTGTACGACAGCGAGGACAGCCGTTCGAGGACCCACGGCCGGTCGAGGTCGAGGGACTCCGGCCCCAGGACGTCGGCGGCGGCGTCGTAGAGCTCCTGGCGGGCGTGCGAATACCTCAGTTTGAAAACCGAACCCCCGACACCGGGCACGCCCCCCGTCCTCCCCCGGTCTCGGCTTCGCTCGGCCGGGGGGACCCCCATCGCCTCACTCACGTTCCACTGCGTCAGCCGCCAAAGCGCCCGGAACTCGGCGTTCAGCCGCCCCAGCCTCCGCCGCAGCACCGGATCGTCCCAACGCCCGTTCTTGCGGGCCTCACCGGCGAGTTCGCGCAGGACGCGCCGGCAGGCGACGACCTCGCCCACGAAGGCCGTACCGCGTTCGAAGGAGAGGGTCACCATCGTCACGCGCCAGCCGTCGTTCTCGTCCCCGACCCGGTTGCCGACCGGCACCCGCACGTCGTCGAGGAACACCTCGGCGAACTCGGCCGACCCGGCGAGGGTCCTCAGCGGCCGTACGGTGATGCCAGGTGCGTCCATGGGCATCGCCAGCCAGCTGATCCCGCGGTGCTTGGGCGCGGCGGGGTCGGTGCGCACCAACAGCTCGCACCAGTCGGCCACTTCGGCATGGGAGGTCCAGATCTTGGACCCGCTCACCACATAGTCGTCGCCGTCCCTACGCGCGCGCGTGCGCAGCGCCGCGAGGTCGGATCCGGCGTCCGGTTCGCTGAAGCCCTGGCACCAGACCTCTTCCCCGCGCAGGATCGGCGGCAGCCAGCGCGCCCGCTGCTCGGCGGTGCCCTCGGCGGCGATGGTCGGTCCCGCGTGCAGCAGCCCGACGAAGCCGGCGCCCACATAGGGCGCGCCCGCCTTCTCGGTCTCCTCCAGGAAGATCAGCCGCATGGTCGGCGACGCGTCCCAGTGGACGTCGGCGTACCCGGCGTCGTACAGCCTGCGCTGCCAGCCGAGGTCGTAGGCACGGCGCCCCGGCCAGTCGTCGGGGGACGGCTTCGGCGGGAGCGTCGGCAGGGTCTCTCCCAGCCACTCCCGCAAGCGTGCCCGGAACTCCTCCTCTTCGGGCGTGTACGTGAGGTCCATCCACCACCTGCCTGACGACCCGTCAGATTCCCCCGCAGGCTAGCCCCGCACCCCTGGACCGGCAAGGCGGTGAGCCCTACGCTCTCGGCACGATCTGACACATCGTCAGCTGGAGGGGGTCGTCGTGAACGACACCGCACACGCCCTGGGTTCCTCACGCACACTCTGGGAACTGGTCGCACGCCGTGCCGAACTGACCCCGGACCGCCCCGTCCTCCTCCAGGACGACCGCTCCCTGTCCTTCGGCGACCTACGCGCGCGTGCCGAGCGCGTGGCGGCCGGCCTGTACGACATGGGCGTACGCCCCGGCACGGTCGTCGCCTGGCAGCTGCCCACCCGCATCGAGACAGCCCTGCTCTCCTTCGCGCTGGCCCGCCTGGGCGCCGTGCAGTCGCCGGTCATCCCCTTCTACCGGGACCGCGAAGTCGGTTTCGCGCTGCGGGAGTCGAAGGCGGAGTTCTTCGCCGTGCCGGGCGAGTGGCGGGGCTTCGACCACACCGAGATGGCGCGGCGACTGGGCGCGAAGGGGATCTTCGAGGCGTACGACACCCTGCCCGACGGCGATCCCGCCGTACTCCCCCCGCCGCCGGCCGAGGGCACCTCCGTGCGCTGGATCTACTGGACCTCGGGGACGACGTCCGACCCCAAGGGCGTACTGCACACGGACCGTTCACTGATCGCGGGCGGCTCGTGCCTGGCACACGCGCTGCGGCCGACGGCCGACGACATCGGGTCGATCGCCTTCCCGTACGCGCACATAGGCGGCCCCGACTACATGGTGATGCTGCTGCTGTACGGCTTCCCCGCGGTGATGTTCGAGCAGTTCGCGCTGCCGGACGCGCTGGCGGCGTTCCGCGGGCACGGCGTGACGATCGCGGGTGGGTCGACGGCGTTCTACTCGATGTTCCTGACGGAGCAGCGCAGGCTGCCGGGCGGCGAAAAGGTCGTCCCCTCGCTGCGGCTGCTGGCGGGCGGCGGGGCGCCGAAGCCGCCGGAGCTGTATCACGCCGTGGTGCGCGAGATGGGCGTGCAGCTCACGCACGGCTACGGCATGACCGAGGTGCCGATGATCACGATGGGGGCGCCGGACGACACGGCTGACAACCTGGCCACGACGGAGGGGCGGCCGCCCGAGGAGATGGAGATACGGATCGTGGAGGGGGAGGTGCGGCTGCGCGGGGAGGCGGTGTGCCGGGGGTATCTGGACCCGGCGCAGACGGCTTCGGCCTTCGACGCGGAGGGGTTCCTGCGCACCGGTGACCTCGGGTATCTGACCGGCAGCGGGCATCTGGTGCTGACCGGCCGCCTCAAGGACGTGATCATCCGCAAGGGCGAGAACATCTCGGCGAAGGAGATCGAGGACCTGCTGCACCGGCATCCGGCGGTCGGTGACGTCGCGGTGATCGGGCTGCCGGACGCGGAGCGCGGGGAACGGGTCTGCGCGGTCGTGGAACAGCCGTCCGGCGCCGCCGGGAAACCGACCCTCGAGGAGCTGACCTCCTACCTGCGCGGGGAAGGGCTGTCGACGCACAAGCTGCCGGAGCAGCTGGAGGTGGTCGACGCCCTTCCGCGCAACGAGACCCTGCGGAAGGTGCTCAAGTACAAGCTCAGGGAGCGCTACTCGGGAACGGTGAAGTAGCGGGCGAACGCCGTCACGATCTCGCTCTCCGCCACCTTGCCGTCGCCGTCCGTGTCGAGCACGGCGGCGGCCGCCTGGGCGACGTCCTGCGCGACCCCGAGGCAGCCGAGCACGCGCGCGGTGTCGGTGACGGTGGCGTATCCGTCACCGTCGGGGTCCGCCACGGCGAGGGCGCCGTGCAGGAAGGGGCGGGCGATCTCCGCGAACCGGTCCGGATTGTCGCGCAGCCGCTTGACCGCGCCGTTCACGAACTCCTCGCGGGTGATGCGCTGGTCGCCGTCGCGGTCCGCGATCCCGGCCATGCCCTGCCAGAACGCCTCGGCCCCGATGTACAGGGCCTGGCCCTTGTCTGACCGGGCGGTGGTGCCGAACTCCGCGAGCAGCGCCTTGGCCGCCGCACTGAAGTCCTCCCGGTCGATGTAGCCGTTGCCGTCCTGGTCGAAGGTGGCGAACCGGGCGGCGATCCTGCGCTCGTACTCGCTGCTGACCATGTCTTATCGGGCCGCCTTACGTCACGTGGGGTACCTCTGGCAGGGAGCGTACGACGCCGCGGGCCGTCCGGGCGCGGGAAAGCGGCGGTTGTGCCAAGACCGGGGGAATTTTGGGACAACGGTGTGGCACTTCGAGGGAATGTGCGCTGTTCGCGCCCCTCGGGCGGACAGCGGGTTCCTCAGGCCGGCAACAGGTTCTCAGGCCGGCAACGGGTTTCTCAGGCCGACAACGGTCCCGCGTCGTCCGCGACCGCCGCCGCGACGTCGGGGTAGACGTCGAACAGCCGGCGCACTCCCAGCGCCCCCAGGACCCGGTTGACGTGCGATCCGTCCGCCGCGCCCTGCGCGGGGAGTATCAGCCGCAGGCTGCCCTGGCAGGAGCGGATCAGACGGCGGGCCGCGATGAGGACGCCGACCCCGCTGGAGTCGCAGAACATGACCTCGGAGAGGTCCAGGACGAGGCTGTGGCGACCCTCGGCCACCACGTCATGGATGTGCTGACGCATCACCGGCGAGGTCACCAGATCCAGCTCGCCCGACACCTGGAGCACGGCCCAGTCGCCCCGCTCGCCGCCGGTCACTTTCACCGTCACCACCACGCCCCTCGCTCGCCGACCTCGCCGAACCGGAAGCGACTCCTACGCTTCCTTGCAGCGCGGCTGCCCAGCGGCTGTTCCCTGAAACACCCTCCAGAAAACGGTCATCGATCAGAAGAGGCTTGTTTCAATCGCATTCGATCCTGTTCGATCGAGTCTGATCGCGCGACGCCCGGGTAACCGAGCGGGTGCGAGGCCCTGTGCCCTCCGCGGAGGCCCCCTATCACGAGTGCGAGGAGCGTCACCAGCCATGGCTCTTCCAGGGGCGCACATTGCGACAAAGGGGCGTGCGCTGTCAGCCGTGCCGACTACATTCGGGGAGACGGCGGACACACGCTGGACAGGGACGGACCGGTGAGGGGGCCGTATGGCGAAGAAGGACGCACCGCCCCGCTGGGACCGCAAGATGCAGCAGCGCCTCGCCCGCGGTGAGGCGGCCGCCCTCGGCGAGTTCTACGACCGGTTCGCCTCGCTGGTGCACGGCCTCGCCCACACGGTGCTGGGCGACGAGCGTGCCGCCGACCACCTCACCCGCGACGTCTTCGCCCATGTCTGGGAGCACCCGGACACCTATGACCCCAAGCAGGGCCCGCTGCGCTCCTGGGTCGCCGCGCTGACCCACCGCCTCGCGGTGCAGCGGCTGCGCGCCACCGAGACCGCCGCCCTGGTCCAGGCCGGCGGCCAGGGCTCCACCGAGGAACTGGAGCGCAAGGTGCGGCACGCCTCGGTCGCCGCCCGCGCCGACTACATCGTCCAGTCGATGCCCGTCCCCCTGCGCGCCGCCCTGGAACTGGCCTATTTCCAGCGCCGCGACTACCGCCAGACCGCCGTCGACCTCGGCGTCACCGAGGACGAGGCCCGCCGCCGCCTCCGCCTGGGCCTGCAGCTGCTCTCCACGGCCCACGACGCCGGAGCCGCGCCGGGGGCACCGCCGGGCTACGGGGGTGCGGTGTGAACGAGGCAGGACGGTTCGAGGTGTACGACGAGCACGAGGGGCAAGGAGGACACGGGGGCGAGGACCCGTACGAGAAGGGCGAGAGGGAAAGCGGCGCGGCGAACGCCTCCCGTGGAGCGGACGGTATGAGCAGCGGCAACGGCGACGACCGGCACCCCACCCCTGAGTCGGGCCCGGACCTGCCGCCCCGCATACCGCTCCCCCGCGCCTCCGTGGAGGACACCGGACGGCCCCTGCCCGACCTGCGGGCGCAGGACCTCGCCGCCCCCGCGCCACCGCCCAGTGCGCCGCTCGTCCTCGAACACCGGGTCCTGAAGGCGCTCCTCGGCGCGTGGGCGCTGGCCGCCTGCTCGCCGGAGGAGACGGCGGCCGTGGAGGAGCACCTCGGCGACTGCGGTGCCTGCGCGGACGAAGCGCGGCGGCTGCGTGAGGCCGTCGGTCTGCTGCATCCCGCCGAGTCCCTCGACCTGGACCCGTCCCTGCGCACCCGTGTCCTGGCGGGCTGCCTGGAGCGGCGCCCACCGCGCATCCCGGTGCCGGAGTGGGCGACGCCGTACGACGCCGAGACGGCCCGCCTCGACGCCCTGCTGCAGGACTTCGGCGACGCCGAGTGGCACGCGCCCGTGCGGCTGCGGTGGTTCGAGAAGGACGAGCCGACCAGCCGCCGTACGACCGTCGCCGGGGTCATCGCGCACCTGCTGACGGTCGACGGGCTGGTGGCGATCGCGCTGGGCCTCAAGGACCCGATGGGCGACGTGGCCGCGGACCGCCCGACCCCGTCCGCGCGCACGGAGGCGTACTGGCGGGCCTCGCACTACCCGCCGACGCGCGCCGTACGGGCACCGTGGCGCGAGCAGAGCCACGACCTGGTCCGCACGGTGTCCTTCACGGGCGGCGGCACGGGCAAGCTGTCGGTGCCGTACGGCGACTTCGAACTTCCGCTGCACGACGCGATGCTGGACCGCGCCTTCGAGTGCTGGGTGCACGCGGAGGACATCGCCGAGGCGGTGGACTACCCGTACGAGCCGCCGTCCGGCGGTGATCTGCACCAGATGGTCGACCTGGCGGCCCGCATGCTCCCGACGGTGCTTTCGGCTCGCCGCCGTGTGGGCCTGGCGGCGCCGTCTCCCGGCCCGCACCGCCACCTGGTGCCCGCCGGCGAGCCCGGCCGTAGCCTCCGGCTGGAGATCGAGGGTTCCGGTGGCGGGGAGTGGCTGATCCCGCTGGACTCTCCCGGGGCGGTCGGCTCGGCGGATCACGAGGTGGCGCACATCGCGTTGGACGGCGGGGAGTTCTGCCGACTGGCCGCGGGGCATGTGTCTCCGACGGAGGCGGCGGCGGGTCAGGTCGGCGACCGGGAGGCGATCAGGGATGTGCTGTTCGCGGCGGCGAGTTTGAGCCGGATGTAGGGGCGGGACGGGGCGGGACGGCGGCTGCGGGTGGTCCGTGGTTGCTCGCGCAGTTCCCCGCGCCCCTGAAGGTGCGTCCACTGCACGTACTCAAGGGGCGCGGGGAACTGCGCGACCGGCCCACGACTACCCGCAGCCGCCGCACATCAGAACTCCCCGAGCTCCTAGGCGAAAACGACCGTCCGCCGCCCGTTCAGCAAAATCCTCCGCTCGGCATGCCACTTGACCGCCCGAGCCAGCGCCTGGCACTCCACGTCCCGCCCGATCGCGACCAGCTGGTCCGGCGTGACGTCGTGCCCCACCCGCTCGACCTCCTGCTCGATGATCGGCCCCTCGTCGAGGTCGGCGGTGACGTAGTGAGCCGTGGCGCCGATCAGCTTGACGCCCCGGGTGTGAGCCTGGTGATACGGCTTCGCGCCCTTGAAGCTCGGCAGGAAGGAATGGTGGATGTTGATGATCCGCCCGCTCAGCTGCTTGCACAGGTCGTCCGAGAGGACCTGCATGTAGCGGGCCAGCACGACCAGCTCCACGCTCTCCTCGCGCACGATCTCCAGCAGCTGCGCCTCGGCCTCGGCCTTGTTGTCCTTGGTCACCGGGATGTGGTGGAAGGGGATGTCGTACGACCCCACGAGCTCGGCGAAGTCGGTGTGGTTGGACACCACGGCGGCGATCTCCACCGGCAGCGCACCGATCCTGGCGCGGAACAACAGGTCGTTCAGGCAGTGCCCGAACTTGCTGACCATCAGGACGACCCGCATCTTCTCCTCGGCCCGGTGGATCTGCCAGTCCATCTGGAAGGAGTCACCGATCGCCGCGAAGCTCGCCCGCAGCTTGTCCACCGTCACCGGCGACTCCGCCGAGAAGTGGACACGCATGAAGAACAGTCCCGTGTCGTGGTCACCGAACTGCTGGCTGTCCTCGATGTTGCAGCCGGTCATGAAGAGGTAGCTCGACACGGCGTGCACGATGCCCTGCTTGTCGGGGCACGACAGGATGAGGACATACTGCTCGGCGGGAACCGCGGCTCGGGTGGACTGCTCATTCATGCAGCACAGGGTCCCATATCCCAGGCCCTCGGCGGGCAGCCGTCCCGTTACGCGGACCGGGTCATGATCCGCAGCACCTCGAGGGTGCGCGGCGGTGCGTCCGGGTCCTCGCCGTCGGCCATGGCCATCCGGACGTGCGCGTCCCGCGCCGCCCGCACCGCCTCCGGCCATCCCTGGTGCTCCATGTACGCGGAGACCGGCGCGTCCGGGCCGACCTGGTGCATGATCCGCAGCACCCGCAGCACGGCGGTGTCGACGAGCGCCGCCTCCTGCGAGTCCCGGAATATGGTGCCGACGTACTTCTCCGCCGACCAGTTGTCCAGCCAGGTGTCCTCGACCAGGCGGTAGACGGCGTCGGTGACGTCGCCGTACCCGTCGACACCGGCGAGCCAGACGTCCCGCTGGAACGCCTGGTCGGAGAGCATGTGCAGCGCGGAGCGCACATTGCTGCGCCAGCGCCACCACGGCATGTCATTGAGTGGCATGCCGCCCATGGTGGATGAGCGACGGCCGCGACGGGAAGAGCTATCCGAACCTTGCACGGTCATCGATCGTACGTTCCCCCTCACAGGAGCCTCACCGGCCCCCGTAATTCACCTTCCCGTCACCGAAGGATAACCAAGGGTCACGCTCAGGTTAGTGATGTGGCGGAATCGTGCATAGCCATGACCGGCAGGCGACGCATCCGCAGCACCTTCCTCCCCAGCCTCACCAACCGGCCCGGCCGGAGTGCCGCATGTACCGCGGCGGCACTGGTGGCGTGCGCGTCGCTCGCCGTCGGATGCGGTGTCATCCCCGGTACCACGGGGGGTTCCGGGGATGGTCCGATCACCGTCATGACCTGGGCTCCCGAGAACACCAAGGCCACCAACAAGCCCGGTATGCCCGCCTTCGCGCAGGCCTACGCCCGCTGGGTCAACGCCCACGGCGGCATCAACGGCCGGGACCTGAAGGTCCTCACCTGCAACGACCACAACGACAGCGTGGCCGCGGCGAAGTGCGCCGACCGCGCGGTCGAGGAGAACGTCGTCGCGGTCATCGGCTCCTACAGCCAGTACGGCGACACCTTCCTGCCCTCGCTGGAGAGCGCCGGCATCCCGTACATAGGCGGCTACGGCGTCACGAACGCCGAGTTCACCAGCCCGCTCTCCTACCCCGTCAACGGCGGCCAGCCCACCCTCCTGGCGGGCCTCGGCAAGGAGCTGGCCCGCCGCTGCGGCCCCGTCGCGCTGGTGCGCCCCGACAGCATCGCGGGCGACGAGCTGCCGCCCCTGCTCAACTCCGGTCTCAAGGCGGGCAGGCACCTCGACTCGAGCGACCAGTTGGCCGACGAGGACGCCACCGAGTACGCGACCCAGTCGGCGCGGGCCCTGGACTACGCGGCCGACGAGCTGTCGGACACCGGCTGTGTGGTGCCCGCCCTCGGCGACCGCACCAGCACGTTCATGGACTCCTTCCGGCGGTCCCGGGAGGAGTACTCCGACGTGCGCACCGCCACCGTCCTCGGCAGCGTCGACCAGACCGTGATCAACGCGACCGGCGGGGCGTCGAGCCCGTACGAGGGGTCGTACATCACCGGCTGGTACCCCGTGGCGAGCGATCCGCGCTGGGACGCCATGAAGAAGGTGATCAGCGAGCAGGCCTTCGGCGACAACCGCATCGATCCCGCGGACGCCGGTGTGCAGACCACATGGATCGCGTACACGGTGTTCAAGAAGGCCGTCGAGTCGCTGGGCGACGGCGACGTGAGCGCCGACTCCGTGCGGGAGGCCCTGAACAAGGGCCTGACGGTCTCCACGGGCGGACTGACCCCGCCCTTGCGGTGGAAGTTCCAGGACGTCCTGGCCTCCGTCGGCTACCCCCGTCTGGTCAACCGCAAGGTGACCCTCCAGGTCGTACGGGACGGCCGGCTGGTGGCGGCCCGCAAGGGCTTCATCGACGTGACCAGGACGCTGCAGACCGCCGACCTGAACTGACCGGCCGGGGGCCCGGCCGGTCCTACAGCTGGGTCGGCTGGCGTTCCGTCAGGCCGTACTTCTTGGCGATCGTGTTCCACAGCTGCGCGGCCGATTTCTTCTGCGTGCTGGCGGTGCCGCTGGCGCGGTTGCCGGCCTGGGTCTGGCCGGTGGAGCGGGCCTGGCCCTTCTTGCACAGCTTCTGGTTGCCGGCGACCTGGTCGGCCCACGCCGCGTAGTGGTTGTCGGCGGACGCCGAGGCCTGCCACGCCTTGGTCAGCGCGGTGGTCAGCTCGGTGTGGTTCGGGAGCTGGTCGACCTCCAGCTTGGACAGGTCGGTGACCAGCCGGTTGCGCTGCCCGGCCGCGTCCCGCAGGTCCTTGGCGGCCTGCGCGAGGTTGTCGCAGGACTTCACGTCGTCCACCGCGTTGATCACGGACGTACGGCTGTCTCCGCTGTCGGCGAGGAGCTTGTCCAGGGCGACCGCCTGCTCCTCGGCCGGGTCGGCGGACGGCGAGGAGGAACCCTCGGTCGCCGGGGCCGTGGCCGAGACGGGGCTGTTGTCGTCCTTCTCGTCGTCCCCGCCCCCACCGGCGAGCAGCGCGCCCGCACCGATGCCGAGGACGGCGATACCGACGCCCACGGCGGCGATGAGGGGCAGCCGGGAGCCCGTACGACCGCCACGGCCGCCGTCGTCGTCGCCCGGGCCGTAGGGGCTGTGCGGGCCGTTCGCGCCGGGCGGGAAGTACCCGCCCTCGTGCCGGCCCTGCGGCTGCGGCGGCTGCTGGAAGCGGGGCAGCTGCTGGGTGGACGCGGCCGGGGGCTCGCCGCCCGGCTCGCTGCGGAAGAGGTTGTCGAAGTCGGAGAGCGGCTGCCGCTGCGGACCGCCGTGCGGCGCCCCGCCCGCCTGACCGGGCACCGGCGGGATGTACTGCGTGGCGTCGGCGTCGGGCCCGGACGCCTGCGGCATCGGTCCGGCGCCGCCGCCCTGCCGGGCCCGCCCCAGGATCTGGGTGCTCTCGTTGGACACCTCGGGCGGCAACGCGCCCGGCCCCACCGGCGGGATGTACTGCGTGGCGCCCTCGGACGCGGGAGGCGTGCCGGCCGCGCCGACGGGCGGTATGAAGCGGGTGGCCTGGTCGTCCGCGCCCGCAGGGGCCGCACTGACCGGCGGTATGTACTGGGTGGCGCCTTCGTCGGCCGGGGGCAACGGAGCCCCGAAACCACCGGCCCCCGCCCCGGCCTGCGGGAGGGGCGCGGCGGGCGGCAGCGGCGCGCCCGGGCCGCCCTGCTGGGCAGGCGGCAGCGCCCCACCGGAGCCGGGAGCACCGTACGCCTCCGCAGCGGAGCCAGGTGTGCCGTACGCCTGGGCACCGGCGGGCGGCAGCGGCGCATTCCCGCCCGGAGCCCCGTAGGCCTGACCGCCCGCGGGCGGCAGCGGCGTCGAGGACGGACCGCCGCTCTGCCCGTACGGCGGCTGCGGCGCGGGCAGCGACGGACCGGCCGGCGCCCCCTGCCCGTACGACGGCGTGCTCGGCGGTGCGCCCTGCACGCCCCCGCCGTACGCCCCGCCCTCCGGCGCCGCGCCCCACGGGGCCGGCGCCTGCGCCTGGTACTGCTGTTCCTGCCCGCCCCACGACTGACCGGGCTGCGCCCCCCAGGCCTGGCCCGGCGCGGCCGGCGGCGGGGTCGCGGGCTGCTCGGGTCCCCACGGGGTGCCCCAGGCCTGGCCGCCGGGCGGCGCCGAGGGCGGGGGTGTCGTCGGCGGCGTGGCCGGTACCGGCGTCGGCCGGCCCGTCATGCCCGGCAGCAGCGGCTCACCACCGTCCGAGGGCAGCACGATGCCTTCGCGCGCTTGCCGCGCCGAGGGCTCCTCGCCCTGTCCACTCTGCGTCACCGGGACTCCTACGAATGGGGGACCTTCGGAATCGTCGGCTCACGCTACCGGGTCTTCCGAGACTGCTGCTACGCGGCCAAGGACGTGACCTGCGTCCCTGTGACCGCGGTAACAGCAACGGCCCCCAATCCGCTGTTAACGCTCTCCCTTCCCACCGGCACCTTCATTTCCCTGCCGTTCACGCAGTCGTACCCGCTGGTTTCATGCCGCGGTCTGAAGGTCGAGCCGCGCCCCGAACTCCCTTACCACCGGCTCGTCCCGGAACGGCTCCAGCCGCTGTTGGAAGTCCTCCAGATATTCGGCACCCCGGTTGGAACGCAGCGTCTCCAGGAGTTCGACGGCCTTCAGCCCCGTGTGGCAGGCCTGTTCGACCTCGCGCTGCTGGACCTGTGCCGTGGCGAGCAGCACATAGCCGATCGCCCGGCGCCGCGCCTTCGTCTCCGGAAGCCCGGCCAGCGACTCCTCCGCGCGCCGCGCCGCCGCCTCGGCCTGGCCGAGGTCGCGGTGGCAGTGCGCCAACTCGTCGGCGAGATAGGCCTCGTCGAAGTGCGCGATCCACGCCGGGTCGTCCCCGGACTCCGGATCCGCCGTCTCCAGCGCGGTCACGGCCCGCCCGGACGCGACCTGGGCGCCCCGTGCGTCGCCCATCAGCGCATGCCCTCGCGCCTCGGCCGCATAGAACATGGACTCCGCGCGCGGGGTCACGCGCCCCCGCGCCCCCTCCTGCGCCGCCCGCGCCAACTGCGCGATCTCACGCGGGTTCCCGAGCTGCGCGGCGAGGTGGCTCATGGAGGCGGCCAGCACATACCCGCCGTACCCCCGGTCGCCCGCCGCCTGCGCCAGCCGCAGCGCCTGGATGTAGTACCGCTGGGCGAGCCCCGGCTGCCCGGTGTCGATGGCCATGTACCCGGCGAGCTCGGTCAGCCGGGCGACGGCGGCGAACAGGTCCCGCCCGACCGCCTCCCGGTACGACCCCGCCAGCAGCCCGGAGACGACACTGTTCAGGTAGTGCACGACGACCGGACGCACATGCCCGCTGCCGTACTGGTGATCAAGGTCGACGAGCGCCTGCGTCATCGCCCGCACGGCCGCCACGTCGGACTGCCCCACCCGCGGCCCCGCCGAGCGCGACACCTGCGAGTCGGGTGACGAGATCAGCCAGTCGCGGCTGGGCTCGACCAGCGCGGACGCGGCGACGGACGAGCCGGACAGGAAGTCCCGCCGCCCGACGTCGCTGCGCCACAGCTCGCAGACCTGCTCGATCGCCCCCAGGACCGTCGGCGAGAACTGGAGACCGACTCCGGACGCGAGGTTCTTGCCGTTGGCCATGCCGATCTCGTCGATCGTGACCGTACGGCCCAGCTTGCGGCCGAGCGCCTCGGCGATGATCGCCGGCGCCCGTCCCCGCGGCTGCTGTCCACGCAGCCAGCGCGCCACGGACGTCTTGTCGTAGCGCAGATCGAGGCCGTGCTCCGCGCCGCACATGTTGACCCTGCGGGCCAGCCCTGCGTTCGAGCAGCCCGCTTCCTGGATGAGCGCCTGCAGCCGTTCGTTCGGCTGTCGCGCGACGAGAGGCCTTGCGGCCATGGCGTACCCCCTGTGGCTGCGGTGCCTGCCCACGCACCGAGTTGACGTTCTTCCACCGCCGAATCCGGCCCTTCGGGCACTGGCTGTGCATCGAAAGGATCCGGCCGTGAAGATCAATGCCCCGTCGGCATACCGAAAATGCGAGGCTTGTGAGGATTGCCGGGGTAAAGGCGGAAGCCGACCCCACAGTTGGCTACCCAGCCCGGGCCATGGATCCTCCTGCGCGCCCCCACACATGCACCCATGCGCCCCAGATGAGGAATCAGTGCTCCTCCCCCGCGCGCGCTTCGGCCGTAACCCGAGGTGGGTGCGGGAGTTGTGTTCAGCGTGGAAGAGACGATCCCGGCCACCGAAGCCGCACAGATTCCGAAGCAGCGCGGCGAAACGCTGCTGGAGACCGCCGTTCGCTACGCCGAGGAGCGTCACTGGGACGTGTTCCCGGGTACCTGGCTGGAAGCCGTCGACGGGGTGCAGCTGTGCTCCTGTGGCGACGCCGCGTGCCCCGCGCCAGGCGCGCACGCCGCGCGCCCCGACTGGGCGTCACAGGCCACGGGGAGCGCGACGGTCGCTCGCCGGATGTGGCAGAAGCAGCCGAACGCGTCGATCCTGCTGCCGACGGGGCGGACCTTCGACGCGATTTCCGTCCCGGAGACGGCGGGGTTCCTCGCGCTGGCGCGGATGGAGCGGATGGAGCTGTCGCTCGGGCCCGTGACGTTGACGCCGGATCGTCGGATGCACTTCTTCGTGTTGCCGGGGGCCTCGGTGAAGGTGCCCGAGCTGGTGCGCAAGCTGGGGTGGTCGGTCGGGTCGCTGGATCTGGTCGCGCTCGGGGAGGGGGCGTATGTCGCCGGGCCTCCCACGCGGTTCGGGTCTCGGGGGGCTGTGCAGTGGGCCTGTCGGCCCACTCCGGCCAATCGGTGGTTGCCGGATGCGGAGGAGTTGATCTCGCCGCTTGCCTATGCCTGCGGGCGGGATCGGTAGTTCGCCGGTTCGTCCGCCTGGTTGATCGTCGTTGGCGGCCGCCGGTTTGTCTGTGGCTGGTCGCGCCCACGCGGCGGAGCCGCAATTCGATACAGTCCCGCGCCCCTTAGGGTTGGCGTTCATGACGTCGGCTGTTCGTGTGCGTGGGCTCTGGAAGCGGTTCGGGCAGCAAGTCGCTGTTGCCGGGATTGATCTGGAGTTGCCCGCGGGGAAGTTCATCGGGCTCGTGGGGCCAAATGGAGCGGGCAAGACCACCACCCTCTCCATGGTGACCGGGCTGCTGCGGCCCGATCAGGGGTCCGTCGAGGTGGCCGGGCACGACGTGTGGCGGGACCCCGTCGAGGTCAAGGCCCGGATCGGGGTGCTGCCCGAGGGGCTGCGGCTCTTCGAGCGGCTCTCCGGGCGGGAACTGCTCGCGTACTCGGGGCGGTTGCGCGGACTGCCCGGTGCCGAGATCGACAAGCGGGCCACTCAACTGCTCGACGTACTCGATCTGGCGGGGGCCCAGCACAAGCTGGTCGTCGACTACTCGACCGGTATGCGCAAGAAGATCGGGCTCGCTGCCGCACTTCTGCACAATCCCGAAGTGCTCTTCCTGGACGAGCCGTTCGAGGGCGTCGACCCCGTCTCCGCCCAGACCATCCGCGGAGTCCTGGAGCGCTACACCGCCTCCGGCGCGACCGTCGTCTTCTCCTCCCACGTCATGGAGCTCGTCGAGTCGCTGTGCGACTGGGTCGCGGTCATGGCCGCCGGGCGCATCCGTGCCCACGGCACCCTCGCCGAGGTGCGCGGTGACGCGGCCTCGCTGCAGCAGGCGTTCCTCGAACTCGTCGGCGCGAACGGCCGTGACGCCGGGAGCGACCTCGACTGGCTGGGCGGCGGGGCGGCGCGATGAGCACCGACGTCACCGGAGTCGTCGTACGGCTGAAGCTGTCCCTGCTGCGGAACGGACTGCGGCAGTCCGCCGGGCGGCGGGCCGCCTACGTCGCCTCGGCCGTCCTGGTCCTCCTCTTCGCCGCCCTGCAGTTCCTCGGGCTCGTCCTGCTGCGCGGCAACGCGCACGCCGGCTCCGTGGTCGTCCTGCTGGTCGCGGTGCTCGCCCTCGGCTGGGCCGTGATGCCGCTGTTCTTCCCCAGCGGCGACGAGACCCTCGACCCCACCCGCCTGGTGATGCTGCCGCTGCGCCCCCGGCCCCTGGTTCGGGCGCTGCTCGCGGCCTCGCTGGTGGGGATAGGGCCGCTGTTCACGCTCTGCCTGTTCGCGGGATCGGTGATCGCGGTCGCGCGGGGCGCGATGGCCTACGTCGTCGGCGTCATCGGCGTCGTCCTGGCCCTGCTGGTGTGCGTGGCGCTCGCGCGGGCCGTCGCCGCCGCCAACATCCGGCTGCTGACCAGCCGGAAGGGGCGCGATCTGGCGGTGCTGAGCGGGCTCGTCATCGCGATCGGGGCGCAGGTCGTGAACTTCGGGGCGCAGCGGCTGGGTTCGTCCGGGCTGGGCGAGCTCGATCCGGCCTCGGACGTGCTGCGGTGGGTGCCGCCGGCGTCCGCGATCGGTGCCGTGGAGTCGGTGAGCGAGGGCTCGTACGGCGTCGGGCTCCTCCAACTCGCTCTGGCCGCAGGTGCGTTGGCCGCTCTGATCGCCGTATGGTCACGGCATCTGACGCGGCTGATGACCTCACCCGACGGCTCCACGCTCCAGGCGGCCACCGAGGCCGCCGTACGGGAACGGACCTCGACCGGACTGGCCCGCTTCCTGCCGGCCGGCCGCACCGGCACCGTCATGGAGCGCAGCCTGCGCTACGTCTGGCGCGACCCGAAGACCAAGGCGGCCTGGGTGACCTCGCTCGCCATCGGGCTGATCGTGCCGCTGTTCAACGCCCTGCAGGGCACCGGCTCGATCTACTTCGCCTGCTTCGCCGCCGGGATGCTCGGCATCCAGATGTACAACCAGTTCGGGCAGGACACGTCCGCGTTCTGGATGGTCGCGCTGACCATCTCGTCGCCCCGGGACGCCTACGTCGAGCTGCGCGGCCGGGCCCTGGCCCTCCTCCTGATCACTCTGCCGTACGCCGCCCTCGTCACCGTCCTGACGACAGCGCTCCTCGGCGACTGGCCCAAGCTTCCCGAGGTACTCGGCCTGTCCTTCGCCCTCCTCGGCGCGATGCTCGCGACGGGCGCCTGGACGTCGGCCCGTTTCCCGTACTCCATCCCGCAGGAGGGCTACAAGAACGTCGCCCCCGGCCAGGCGGGGCTGGCCTGGATCGCCGTCTTCGGCGGCATGATCGCGGCAGCCCTGCTCTGCGCACCCGTCATCGCGGCGACGATCTGGCTGAACGTGAGCGAGGGCGGGGACGGGTGGACGTGGCTGCTGCTGCCGGCGGGCGCGGCATACGGTGCGGCGGTCATATGGCTGGGCCTACGCCTGGCGGCCCCACGAACCGCGGCACGCCTACCGGAGATCCTCGCGGCGGTGAGCAAGGGCTGACGGCGCTCGTTCTGACGCAGGGCCTGCAACACCGCCAACGGGCGCGGGGCTGTGTTCGATGTGCGGCTCCGCCGCGTGGGCGCGACCAGCCACACGCAACCCGCAGCCGCCGTCCAACAGAGCGAACCGAGCTCATAGGCGCCCGGCGTCACCCCGCGGAGCGCACCGCATCGAGAAACGGCTCGATCGCGGCCCGCCAACCGTCCGGCTGGTCGTAATGCACCAAGTGACCGGCGTCAGCCACCTCCGCATACTCCCCCCGCGGCAGCACCCGCACCATCTCCTGCGCCTCGGCCCGCCCCAACTCCCCGTCGAGCCCACGGACAACCAGCGCGGGGCACTGCACCTGAGCCAACTCCTCCCAGTGCGCGTCGTACACCCACGTCTCCCGGGAGGCGAGCATCTGGTCCAGCTCGAAGACCGGCCGCCACCCGTCCTCGCACTCGTGCATCACCTCGGCGTAGAACTCCCCGCGCGCCGGGTTCGGCCGCTCGACCCACGGGTCGTCCTCACCGAACCACTTGCGTACGTCGGCCAGCGTCGCGAAGGGAACGGGCCAGGACTTGAACCAGTCCGCCCACTCCCGCTGCGAGGCCGCTCCGAGCGCGGAGGCCCGCATGTCGCAGATGATCACGCCGCGCACCAGGTCGGGCCGCTTGGCGGCCAACTGCCAGGCGGTCAGCGCACCCATGGCGTGGCCGACGAGGACGGCCGGGGCGAGGCCGAGCTGTTCGAGGGCGGCCTCGGCGTCGTCGACGTACGCCTCGCGCGTGAAGGCGGCCTGCACCGGCTTGTCGCTACGGCCGTGGCCGCGCTGGTCGAGTGCGACGGCACGGTGCCGTTCGGAGAGCCAGCGGGCGGTGGAGGCCCAGTGGGAGGCGCGGCCCATCAGGCCGTGCAGTAAGAGGACGCCGCTCGTTCCGTCGTTCTGTTCCTTGGCGGGGTCGGTCTTGGGAGGGTCGCCGAACTCCCAGGCCGCGAGACGTACGCCGTCCGTCCCGGTCACGTCGATGCGCCGCGCCATAGATCCTGGCACCCCCCTAGCTCCGCTCGGACCGCTCGCTCCCGCTCGCGCCGGCCGATCCTGTGAACCGCGTCCTGCCTGCCGTGCCTGCTCTGCCTGCCGTATCCGCCATCGCTCCCCGGAGCACCGCGCGCCACCTGTGTCCCACGCGCCGTAGATGCCCTCGCATGCGATGTGCATGTCCTGTGTGTCTCACGTGATCTTATGCGCACATTCCTGAAGCGCACGTTCCGCCTGACCCGTCACCCGCAGACTATCGAACCCCTATTCGAAAATGCGGTCTGAGTGGCCAACACCCCTCATTCGAGTGACCCCCCGCGAGGATTGATCGTCCCTGCTGAGGGGAGATCTTCAGCGGGAGGCGGACCGATCGGGGAAACCGGTCCGAGGGGGATGACCCTGAGAGCTCGGGGCTCCGGGTCAGCACAGGGGAGGACAGGCCCCGGCGCCGCAAGGCGCCGGGGCCCTCTCCACAACCACGGCACATCCGCCCGCCCCCTCACCGGCCGGTCGCATCGATGTCGACCACGGCCCAGAGCCCTCGGGCCGTATGCCTCACGCGACAGCCTGGCACGCGAAAAGTCCGAGCGCTGCGATTTGACGCAGTGAATCTTCGATTCGACGCGTTGGACGGATCGCCACCCCGACCGCCCCAACTCCCCCTCCCTCAACGGGACTTACACGGGAGAGAACTCGAGATGGCCGGATCGGGACCGACCGGCACCGACGCCGCCTCAGCGCTTGGCGACGAACACATGGGAGGCGACGTCCGCCTCCAGCTCGGCCGCCTCGCCACCGCTGCCCACCAGGACACCGCCCGCCGACTCGGTCACGCTCACCACCGAGCCGGGCTGCACACCCGCCCGACGCAGCGTGTACATCAGCTGCGCGTCCGTCTGGATCGGCTCGCCGATACGGCGCACGACCACCGTCTTGCCCTCGACGCCCGGGTCGAGGTCGGCCAGCGACACCATGCCCTCGTCGAGGAACGGATCGGCGCCGTCCTTCTCGCCGAGCTCCTCCAGGCCGGGGATGGGGTTGCCGTACGGCGACTCGGTCGGGTGGCGCAGCAGCTCCAGCACACGCCGCTCCACGGCCTCGCTCATCACGTGTTCCCAGCGACACGCCTCGGCGTGCACCTGCTCCCACTCCAGCCCGATCACATCGACGAGCAGACACTCGGCGAGGCGGTGCTTGCGCATGACACGGGTGGCCAGCCGCCGCCCCTCGTCCGTGAGCTCCAGATGCCGGTCGGACGCCACGGACACCAGCCCGTCACGCTCCATCCGCGCCACCGTCTGGCTCACGGTCGGCCCGCTCTGGTCCAGCCGCTCGGCGATCCGGGCGCGCATGGGGACCACACCTTCCTCCTCCAGCTCGAGGATGGTGCGGAGATACATCTCCGTGGTGTCGATCAGTCCGGACATACGTGCCCCTCGATTAGCTCTGCGATTAGCTCAGCTAGCTCTGCGATCAGCTCAGCCGGAAGCGAGACAGCTCCACGGCGCGTGCGCTGGCCCTGCACTCAATTCTGCCGGATACCACTGACAACCGTGCCGCGCAGTTGAAACCAACGGGTTACGCGGGGGCGGTGCGTGCGGCCGAGCGGGGGCATCCGGCCGTATTGACACCGCACTGGTCCAGACCGCACGGTGATCCGCAACACACCGTCACCCGACGACCACCCCACCCGGAGGGCCCCGCATGAGCGACAGCACGCCGGCCGACCAGTTCTTCGACGCCGCCATCGGCCTGCTCCAGCGGGTCCGTGACGAGGAGGCCGAGAACATCGGGGCGGCCGGCACCCTGCTCGCCGACACCGTCGCCACCGGCGGCCGGCTCTTCGCCTTCGGCGCCGGTCACTCCTCCCTCGCCGCCCAGGACATCGTCTACCGCGCCGGCGGCCTCGCCCTGATGAACCTGCTGACGGTCCCCGGCGTCGTGGGCGTCGACGTCATGCCCGCCACCCTCGGCTCCGCCCTGGAACGCGTCGACGGCCTCGCGAGCGCGGTCCTGGACACCTCCCCGCTCCGCGCCGGCGACGCGCTGATCATCATCTCCCTCTCCGGCCGCAACGCCCTCCCCGTGGAGATGGCCATGAGCGCCCGCTCCCTCGGCGTCCGCGTCATCGGCGTGACCTCGGTGGCGTACGCCTCGGAAACGCGGTCCCGCCATGTCTCCGGCACCTACCTCAAGGACCACTGCGACATCGTCCTCGACTCGAAGATCGCGATCGGCGACGCGGAACTCACCCTCGACACCATCCCGGCCCCCTTCGCCCCCGCCTCCACGGTCGTCACGTCGGCCGTCCTCCAGGCGGTCATGGCCACGGCCGCGAGCACACTCGCCGAGCGCGGCATCGAGCCCCCGCTCCTGCGCTCCGGGAACGTCGACGGCGGCCTCGACTGGAACAGCCGGGTGTTCGAGAAGTACGGCGACCGGATCTTCTACCGGCACTGAAGCCCCGTCCCGGTGCTCGCTACTCCGAGTCCAGCGACCCCGCCAGATCCAACGCGGAAGCGATCCGCACCGCCACATCCTCCGCGTACACCGCGTCGCCCCGCTCGAAGGCGCTGCGCCCGGCGCCCCGCAGGAACGTCACGACCCCCAGCGTGCGCCCCCGACTCCGCAACACGGCACACAACGCGTGCACCACGTCGGCCGGCCACTGCCGGCCCACGGCCCACTCACGCGCCCGCTCCGCCGGCAGGTTCCCCGCGTCCGCCCGCACCGACCCGGCCCGCGCCACACACTGCAACGCCGGATGCCCCTCGGCATACCGCACCGGCAGCCCGGCCTCCCCGCCCAGCAGACTCGGCCCCGGCGCCCCGGAAGGCGTCACCGCGACCCGAACCAGCCGTACCGGATCCGCCGTATCCGCATCCATGACCGCACCGCCCGCGACCCGGTCGATCAACGCGTGATCGGCGAACCCGGCCAGCGCGAAGTCCAGATGCACGGTGGCCGCCTCCGCCGGGTCCTCGCACTCCGCGGCGGCCCGCGCGGCCCGATGCAACTGGTTCGTCCTGAACCGCAGCAGCGCCGCCTCCTGCTCCCCCTGCTTGGCCGCGGTCACATCCTGGAAGAGCCAGCCCACCCCCAACGGCACGGGCTCCTCCGCGAGCGGCGAGGCCAGCCGAACGAAGCCACACCGCCAGCACCGGCGCCGCTCGCCCTCCGGCGTCCGTACGCTCACCCAGACCTCGGCCGGCGCCGGCGGCGCACCCTCCGCGAGCACATGTGTGAGCGCGCTCTCCAGCTCCTCGACGCCCTGGGCGAGGAGTTCCCCGAGCGGCCGCCCGAGCACGGACGTACGCCCGATACCGAGCGCACGGGCCGCATGCGCGTTCACCACCGCGGGCCGCAGATCGGCGTCGACGAGCACGACACCCCACGACGCGTCCTCGAACAACGCCTCGCTCAACGCGATCGACCGCTCCAGATCGATCTGCGCGTGCACCTCGCTGAACGCGCAGTACACCCCGGCCGGCTTCCCGTCCGGCCCGCGAACGGCAGCCGACTGCGTCCGTACGAGCACCCGCCCGCCGTCCTTGGTCAGCAGGGCGAACTCGTGCACCTGGCGCCCCGGAGCGTGCATGGCGGACATCAGCCGCGCCTCGACCTCCTCGGCGTCGGCCTCGCGCACCGCCCACCCGGCGAACCCGTGCCGCCCCACCGCCTCGTCCGCACTCCACCCCAGGATCCGCTCGGCCTCACGGTTCCAATGGGTGACGACCCCGTCCGCGTCGAAGGCGCACAAGGCAGCGTCCATCCCGTCCAGCAGCGCGGCCAGCAGATCGGAACCGCCTGCCGAACCCTCCGAACCGGCCGGACCCGCCGGACCCGCCGACGATCCCTCCGGACCGTCCCGCCCGGGTTCGTCCGGCCCCAGCTCGTCGGTGGTCCCACTACGCCGGGAAGCACTCACATGGACCCCCTGCCAAGCTGCGTCCGCACGTACGACTCGTCGGTTCGCTCACTTGCAATCATCTAACTGGAACGTGACGCAGCACACACCGTGTTCCCCAAGATTGAAGGAATCGTTGTACGCGCCGTCGCGTCCCCCCGAGTGCTCACCCGCACCTACTCCAACCGCAGGTCCAGCCACAGATCGCTCTCGCCGTCCAGCACATAGCGATCGACCTCCACGAACCCACGCGCCCCGGCGAACCGCACCCCGTCCTCATTGGCGGCCAGCACACAGGTCTCGATCACCCCGGCGCCCAGCACGCGCGCGTGCGCGAGCCCATCCTCGTACAGCTCCCCGCCGTACCCGCGCCGCCGGTACTCGGGCAGCACGCGCGCGATGACCGTCGCCACGGCCTCCTCGCCCTCCGGCGGCCGCACGGTCGAACAGCCGACGAGGACATCACCGACGTAGGCGTTCCGCAGCCGGTACCGGCCGCTGCGCTCCCGTACGTCTGCCAGATCCATGGCCGCCGGCGGAACGATCACGTTGTGGACGTACCGCCACTCCTCAAGCATGACCTCGCCGGCGACCGGCACGATCCGAAGCTCAGACACGCGCGCCACTCCCCCGCCGGGCGTACACCTCGATCTCGAACCTCATACGAGGATCGGCCAGCCCACACACCATCATCGTCGCCGCCGGCCGCACCTCACCGAAATACCGCCGCAGCACCGGCCAGCACCGCTCGAAGTCCTCCCGCTCCGGCAGCAGATACCGCACCCGCACCACATCCGCGAACGAACACCCCGCCTCCTCCAGCGCGGCCCCCACGTTCCGCAGACACTGCTCGGCCTGCTCCACGACGTCCTCGGAGATCGTCATCGCCGCATAGTCGAACCCCGTCGTCCCCGACACATGCACCCAGTCCCCGTCGACCACGGCACGCGCGTACCCGATCTGCTCCTCGAAGGTCGAACCACTGAGAATCGCAACCCGCCCTGCATGCTGCTCCGTCATGATCGGAACGCTAGGTGAGCGCTGTTGATAGGTCTACCGGGAATCCAGCACCTCCCTAGCCCCACCAGCATCCACCGCATCAATCTCACGTGGAGTGGTGTTCCGGCTCGTGGCTCCGCGTACGCCCCAATCGACTATGCGTCCAGAGAATTCGATCAGTTCGCACGAATGAGCGACTTCTAATGACTTTCACCCGATGCGCAGATCATTGCCGTTAGCTTCGGCAGCACACGAGAAGGGAGGTCACTCGCTCCCCGACCACGAAGTCGTCGAGTGACCAGCCTCAGTCATCACGATCGGCATGATCAGGGAGGTGCCCCGATGACTACGTTTCCTGCAGGCGAGCAGACCCACCAGGCTGTGCTTCCTCAGCAGCCTGCTCTGGAATCCGTGGGAGCAGACACCCCCGGGAGCAGGGACGAAACGGCTCACGGACACCCCGCCACCGCGTGGGGCACCGGCAGGGAACATGGGCGAGGGGAGACCGACGGGCGCGGCACCAGGCCTCGTCGGCGTCACGCCAAGGGCGCCACCACGGTGGCGAACGCGGCAGAGAACGGGAGCGGTGACGCTCCCACACACAATCCGTCGTACAAAGGCGGCGTCGGCGCGAGCAGAGTCTTCGTGCTGTCCAAGGACGGACAGCCCCTCATGCCCTGCCACCCCGCCCGCGCCCGCGAACTCCTCGGCAAGGGACGAGCCGTGGTTGCCCGGCAAGTCCCCTTCACCATCCGCCTGAAGGACCGCACACGAGCCGAGTCAGCAGTCGAGGGCCTGCAGCTACGCATCGACCCCGGCTCCAAAGGCACCGGCCTCGTCCTCACCGACGAGAAGAAGGAGATCGACGAACACGGCACCACCGTAACCGTCCGACGCGGCCTCATCTCGATCGAGCTCCAGCATCGCGGCGAGCAGATCCGTTCATCCATGCGTAAGCGTGCCGGATACCGCCATAGACGGCGATCTGCGAACTGCCGCTACCGAGCACCCCGCTCGGACAACCGCACGCGCCCGGCAGGATGGTTACCACCCTCCCTGCGGCACCGCGTCGACAGCACGTTCTCCCTGGCGAAACGGCTGGGCCGCTTCGCGCCCGTCACCGAGATCTACGTGGAGCGCGTCTCCTTCGACACCCACTCCATGAGCGCGGGCAGACCCCTCAAAGGCGCTGAGTACAAGCAGGGAACGCTCGCCGGAACCGATGCCCGTGTCTACCTGCGCGCCATGTGGAACAACGCCTGCGCCTACTGCGACGCCACCGGCGTCCCCCTGAACATCGAGCACCTCAGACCTCGCAGCCGAGGAGGCTCCAACCGCATCACCAACCTCGTCCTCGCCTGCACGCCCTGCAACGAGGCCAAGGGCAGTAAACCCGTCGAGGTCTTCCTCGCCCAACGACCCGACCGCCTCGCACGCATCCTCCAGCAGATAGAGACACCACTCCACGACGCCGCCGCCATGAACGCGACCCGATGGCAGCTCACGGAGGCACTGGCCACGCTCGGCCTGCCGGTGCACACCTCGACGGGCATGTGCACCAAGGACAACCGATGCGCCATGGGGCTGGCCAAAACACACACCCTGGACGCGTTGTCCGTCGGGCACCTGGATCACGAGGCCGGTGACGCGATCGTGCGATACCCCGGGCAGGTCCTCGTCGCCAAGGCCACCGGGCGCGGCTCCTACGCCCGTACCACCACGGATCGCTACGGATTCCCGCGCCTGCGGCGGGCCCGGACCAAGCAGCACTTCGGATACTTCACCGGAGATCTCGTGCGCGCCAGTGTCCCGACCGGGAAGTGGGCGGGCACGTGGATCGGCCGTATCTCGGTCCGAGCCAGGGGACAGCACAGCCTCACGACGCCGATGGGCAGAGTCAACGTCTCGCACTGGAATCTGGAGCTCCTGCAACGGGGCGACGGATACGGCTACAGCATCCTGCGCGAATCCGCTCCTCCAACATCCCGGAAAAACGGTTGATCCGTGCCCGACCGGTTCCTAGGGTGTGGCTTACGCCGAAAGGAGGTGATCGGGTAAATGAGTGAAACCCGGACTCGCGAGGTGGCTGCGGGCTAGCGGCTCGCCACCACACCCAGTGCGGTGCCGGACCAGCACGCGAGAGAAACGTGCAGCCGGCCCAATCTCAAGCAGTCACCCGACCCGCGAGCTCGCCGGCACGTCCGGCCGGCTCCCCCGCCCAGGCGTGGGATCCGAGTTCGCGGGTCGTCTGCATTTTCGACGGCTCAATGCCTCGACAGCTCAGTCGTCCTCCTCGCCGTCGTCGTCCTGCGGCACCTCTTGCTGCCGTTGCTGTTCCCGCTCTGCCTGCTGCCGTTCCTGATCGCGCCTCTCCTCCCACTTCCCCTCGTCCTGCCCTTCCTGACCGGCGCTCGTCTCCGCAGCCGGGCTGGGGGAAGCCGTCAGGGACGGGGAGACCGACGGGGACGGGGGCGACTCAAGGGGAGGCGCGGAGGCGGACGCGCTCGGGCCGGGCGGGGCCTCCGACTTCGTGCCCTCCGACCCGGTGTTGTCGGGGGAGAACCACAGCATGCCGAGGAGCATCGCGATCATGAAGAGCACCGCGCCGGCGGCCGTGACGGCCACGCGGCTGGTCCCGGACCGCGATCTCGATCTGGACCTCGGTGTGGATCTCGGTCTGTGTCCCGGTCCGGGTCTGTCCGCGGACGCCGTCCCTTGGGCCGACGGCAGCATGTACGTCGTCGGGTTGCTGGTCTCACCCACCTGCTGCGCCCCGGCGACCGAGGCCGACACGGCCGTCTGGCGCCGGGAGGGCGGCGTCGCGTCGGGCAGTGGCTCGGGGCGACCCTGCCAGGCGCCGCCGGTGAACCACTCGGCGGCCTGCTGGGCGGTGGGCCGGTGCCCGGGGTCCTTGGCGAGCAGGCCGAGGAGGTAGCTCTCGAAGGCGGGCGGGAGGCCGGGGACACCCAGCTCGCGGGGCGGCACGGGGGCGGCGTCGAGGTGCTGGTGCAGGATGGCGACGGCCGTGTCGGCGTGGAAGGGCGGGCGGCCGGTAAGGAGCTGGTAGAGGACGCAGCCCAGCGCGTAGACGTCGGACGGCGGGCCCGCCGGCTTCCCCAGCGCCCGCTCGGGGGCGAGGTACAGGCTCGTGCCGACGATCTGCCCGGTGGCCGTGAGCGCGGCTCCGGGGTCGTCCAGGAAGCGGGCGATCCCGAAGTCACCGATCTTGAGGGTGCCGTCGGAGTCCAGGAGCAGGTTGCCGGGCTTGATGTCCCGGTGGACGATGCCCTGCCGGTGCGCCGCGGCCAGCCCGGCGGCGGCCTGGGCGGCGATACGGGCCACGCGCTCGGCGGGCAGCGCGCCGGAGCGGGCCAGCGTCCGGGCGAGGCTGTCGCCCTCGACCAGCTCCATCACCAGGTAGAGCTGGTTGTCGTGCTCGCCGAAGTCCCGTACGCCGACCACGTTCGGATGGTCGATCCGCGCGGCGGTCTGGGCCTCCAGCCGGAACCGGGGGGCGGCGGTGGGGTCGGAGTCCTGGGGCAGGAGGAGCTTGACGGCCACCTGCCGGGCGAGCGTCTCGTCGTAGGCCCGCCAGACCTCCCCCATCCCGCCGCGCCCGATCGACTCGCCCAGCCGGTAGCGGCCCGCTATCAGCACTTGTTTCCCCATCCCCATGCCGTGAGACGTCCTGATCGCCGCAGGCCGTAACTCACCACGTAGGGACGGGTGATGGTGGGTTGCCGCAGCCGCTCCAGCATACTGGCGGAGCGGATCAGTCACGTTCCGTGTGCGATCTTCAGCGGCATGGTTCGGGCGGTGCCGTGGCCGGGTGGCAGGCTCCGACAGCGGCCTCAGGCGGAGCGGGGTCCGCCGCGCGTACCCCTCTGGCACAAGCCCGCCGGAGGGGTACGCGCGCGTGGGGCTCAGTGCGCGATGTCGGCGTAGCCCACGACCTCGCGCGGGTCGCGCGGGCCCGGGCCGATGTAGCGCGCGGACGGGCGGACGAGGCGGCCGGTGCGCTTCTGCTCCAGGATGTGCGCCGACCAGCCCGCCGTACGGGCACACGTGAACATGGACGTGAACATGTGCGCCGGGACCTCCGCGAAGTCCAGGACGATGGCGGCCCAGAACTCGACGTTCGTGGCGAGGACACGGTCCGGGCGACGGGCGTGGAGCTCCGCCAGGGCGGCCTTCTCCAGAGCCTCGGCGACCTCGAAGCGCGGGGCGCCGAGTTCGCGGGCCGTACGGCGCAGCACGCGCGCGCGGGGGTCCTCGGCACGGTAGACACGGTGGCCGAAGCCCATGAGGCGTTCGCCCTTGTCCAGGGTCTGCTTCACATACGCCTCGGCGTCGCCGGTGCGCTCGATCTCCTCGATCATGTGCAGCACACGGGAAGGGGCGCCGCCGTGCAGCGGGCCGGACATGGCACCCACGGCACCGGAGAGGGCCGCGGCGACATCGGCGCCGGTGGAGGCGATGACGCGGGCCGTGAACGTGGAGGCGTTCATGCCGTGCTCGGCGGCGGACGTCCAGTACGCGTCGACGGCGGCCACGTGCTTGGGGTCGGGCTCACCGCGCCAGCGGATCATGAAGCGCTCGACGACGGACTGCGCCTTGTCGATCTCGCTCTGCGGGACCATGGGCAGGCCTTGGCCGCGCGCGGACTGGGCGACGTAGGAGAGGGCCATGACGGCGGCCCGGGCCAGGTCCTCACGGGCCTGTTCCTCGCCGATGTCCAGCAGCGGTTTGAGGCCCCATACGGGCGCGAGCATGGCGAGCGCGGACTGGACGTCGACGCGGATGTCGCCGGAGTGCACGGGGATCGGGAAGGGCTCGGCGGGCGGCAGGCCGGGCCGGAACGCGCCGTCGACCAGCAGCCCCCACACGTTGCCGAACGAGACGTGGCCGACCAGGTCCTCGATGTCGACGCCCCGGTACCGGAGGGCGCCGCCCTCCTTGTCCGGTTCGGCGATCTCCGTCTCGAACGCGACGACTCCTTCGAGCCCGGGTACGAAGTCGGACATCAGGCGGCTCCTCATGATGTGTGCGACGGGTGGGGTTGTGGGTGGGACGACCACATTCAGTCGGCAGAGATCAACGTACGCCGTTGGATCCACGGTCACGGACTCGGTTCGGTTTCGGATGCCAGGCTTCCGGCGTCCGGAATTCCGAGCCTCGGCGGACTCGCGGTCCGGTGGCGTACCCCTGTGATGCCCCGTGCGGCCGACAGTCATCCAACCGCGACGGCAACAGCACGATAACCCCGAGTGCCACCCTTGGGGAGGCTTTGCGGCACTCAGTGCCACGCAGTGACGAAGGACACCGTCCCGGACGGCACCCGCCGCATACGGCAAGATGACCGCGTGACCGACCGAGACGCCGTCCCCCTCGACCCCGCCGCGATGCGCAAGCATTACCGGGCCGAGGGCCTCGCCGAGAACGACCTGGCCGCCACGCCCGTCGAGCAGTTCGCGCGCTGGTTCAAGCAGGCCGCGTCGGAGGCCCACCTCTTCGAGCCGAACGCGATGATCGTCTCCACCGCCGACGCCGACGGGCGGCCCAGCTCACGAACGGTGCTGCTGAAGCAGTTCGACGAGCAGGGCTTCGTCTTCTACACCAACTACGACTCCCGCAAGGCCCGCGACCTCGCCGACAACCCCTACGTCTCCCTGCTCTTCCCCTGGCACCCGATGGCCCGCCAGGTCATCGTCTCGGGCGTGGCCCGGCGCACCGGCCGCGACGAGACCGCCGCCTACTTCCGCACCCGCCCGCACGGCTCCCAGCTCGGCGCCTGGGCCAGCACCCAGTCCAGCGTCATCCCGTCCCGCGCCGAACTCGACGCCTCCTACGCCGAGTTGGCCGCGCGCTACCCCGAGGGTGAGCAGGTGCCGGTACCGCCGCACTGGGGCGGGTTCCGGGTGGCCCCGCGGACGGTGGAGTTCTGGCAGGGGCGGGAGAACCGCCTGCACGACCGCCTGCGGTACGTGGCGGAGCAGGACGGCAGCTGGCGGGTGCAGCGGCTCAGTCCGTGAGTAGGGGGCTCGCCAGGGCTTGCCCGGCGGGCCGCAGGATCTGATGTACGCCGTACGGTGGCCGCCCAGGAGCTCGGATATGCGGGCGCGGAACCCGAGGGTCAGTTCGGACCAGTTCCGGACATGGAAGCCGAGGTGGGCGAAGGAGAAGTAGTCGTCGGTCCAGGTCCATTCGGTCAGGGGGACGGACTCGGCGCAGTAGGGGCAGGGGACGTCGGCCGCGCCTGTCTCGTGCCAGGCGTCGATGGCCAGGAGGAACGGGCACCAGGCCCCGGGGATCATGCCGCCGTCGTCCCGGAGGGGGATGGTGGTCGCGCAGCGCGGGCAGCGGGCGTGGTCCAACCCGCCTTGGCCACGCTTGTGGAAACAGTGCGCTCGGCGTATATCGCGAGGCCGTCGCCCGGTTCGGAGCGGGCACCTTCCGGTGCCACCGCGGTGCCAGTTCGGGCCCGGCATACGGCCGGACGGCTGCGCGTGCACGCGGTGCGGCGTCGGCTCTGGGAGCAAGATGCCCCGGCGACGAGCGACTCGACCACACGCTGCGCGAGGCGCGGTGCCTGCTGGGGGCTCGCGTCGAGGTCGACGATCGTTCGGAAGTGGTCCCCCATGCCGAAACCGTAGCCCCCGCCACCGACAACGCCCTCAGCCCAGCGTCTCCTCCAGCAGCCCCGCCCACTGCGCCACCACGCGCTCGCGGCGGGTGGTGTCGTCCGTGAGCAGGTTCGCCAGGCCCAGGCCCCGGGCCATGTCGAGGAGGCCCTGGACCGTCTCCCGTACGCCCGGCCTGGTCTCGTCCGCGCCCAGCAGGTCCACCGCGATGCGGTGGGTCTCGCGGCCCACGCGGGCCTCCAGTTCCGTCACGCGGGGGCGCAGCTGCTCCTCGTTCGAGGCGGCCACCCACAGGTGCAGGGCCGCGCGGAACAGGGGGCCGGTGTAGAGGTCGACCAGCGCCGAGACCACCGCGTGGCGGTCCCCGGCGGCGCCGTCGGGGAACAGGTCCCGCAGTGCCGTGGAGCGTTCCTCGGCGACGTACTCGACGGCCGCCGTGAAGAGGTCCTCGCGGGTCGGGAAGTGGTGCTGGGCGGCGCCGCGGGAGACGCCGGCGCGCTCGGCGACGACGGAGACGGTGGAGCCCGCCCAGCCGTGTTCGGCGAGGCAGGCCACGGCGGCTTCCAGGAGCCGCTGCCGGGTGACGCGGCTGCGGTCCTGTTTGGGCACGCGGTCCGTACGGTCCACGCGGTCGCCGACTGTGCTCACACCACCCATGCGGGATCCCGTCTTTCGAGGAAGGCCGTCATCCCCTCGCGGGCCTGCGGAGAGGAGAACAGCCGGGCCGAGAGTGCGGTCAGGTCGGCCGCGTCCCGGTCGAAGGTTTCCAGCACCTTAGCCGTGAGCAGCGCCTTCGTCTCGGCCAGGGCCTGGGGGGCTGCTCTGCGGAGGCCGTCGAGGATGGGGGAGAGTGCCTCGTCGACGTCCTCGCCCTGTGTCGTCAGCAGGCCGATGCGGGCTGCTTCGGGCGCGGTGAGGCGTTCGCCGGTGAGGTAGTAGCGGGCCAGGGCGCGGGGGTCGGTGCGGGGCAGGAGCGGGAGGGAGATCACCGCGGGGGCCACGCCTATGTGGACCTCCGTGAAGGCGAAGGTGGCCTGGGGTGAGGCCGCCGAGATGTCGCAGGCGGCGAGCAGGCCGAGGCCGCCCGCGCGTACGTGGCCGGTGACCCGGGCCACGACGGGTTTGGGCAGCTCAACGATCTGGCGGAGCAGCGCGACCATGCCCTCCGGGGGCGGGGGGTCGCGCAGGTCGGCGCCCGCGCAGAAGGTGTTGCCGGTGTGGGTGAGGACGATCGCGCGTACGTCGGTGTCCTTTGCGCAGTCCGTCAGCGCGTCGGTCAGCTCGCCGACGAGCGCTGCCGAGAGGGCGTTGCGGTTGTGCGGGGAGTCGAGGGTGAGGGTCTCGACGCCACGCGCGCGTGTGCGGCCGATCAGTGTCACGTGGCCTCCTTGGGTGCCCGCAGTTCGCGGCGCAGGATCTTGCCGGAGGCGGCCCGGGGGACGCCGTCGATGAAGGTGACCTGGCGGACGCGCTTGTAGGGGGCGACGCGTTCGGCGACGTACATCATGACCTCTCCTTCGGAGAGGTCGGTGGCGGTGGACTGACGGACCACGTACGCGTGGGGGACTTCGTTGCCGTCGTCGTTGTAGACGCCGATCACCGCCGCGTCCGCGATGGCGGGGTGGGTGAGCAGGAGGGCTTCGAGTTCGGCGGGGGCCACCTGGAAGCCCTTGTACTTGATGAGTTCCTTGACGCGGTCCACGACGAACAGCCAGCCGCCGTCGTCGACATGGCCGACGTCGCCGGTGTGCAGCCAGCCGTCGGTGTCGATCATCGCGGCGGTGGCGTCGGGGCGGCCGAGGTAGCCCTTCATGATCTGGGGGCCGCGGATGAGGATCTCGCCGGACTCGCCGACGCCGAGGTCCTTGTCGGGGTCGTCGAGGGCGACGATGCGCATCTCGGTGCCGGCTATGAGCCTGCCGACGGTTCCGGCGGGGGCGTCGTGCATCGCGGCCAGCGGGACGACATGGGTGCCGGGGGACAGTTCCGTCATGCCGTACGCCTGGCCGACGGGCGGCAGTCCGAGTCGCTGCGAGCAGGCGGCCGCGAGGCTCGCGTCCAGGGGCGCGGCGGCGCTGATGATGTATTTCAGGGATGACAGGTCGTACCGCTCGACGAGCGGGTGTTTGGCGAGGGCCAGGACGATCGGCGGGGCCACGTACAGGCCGGTGATGCGATGGTTCTGGATCGCCGTGAGGAAGGTCTGCAGGTCGAAGCGGGGCAGGACGACGACTGTCGCGCCCAGCCTCAGGGGTGCGTTCATCAGCGCTGTGAGGCCGTAGATGTGGAAGAAGGGCAGCACGGCGAGGATGCGGTCGCCGGGGCCTGCCGGGATGGTGGGTTCGAGCTGGGCGAGGTTGGTGGCGATCTGGCGGTGGGTGAGCATCACGCCCTTGGGGATGCCGGTGGTGCCCGAGGAGTACGGCAGGGCCGCGATGTCCGTCACGGGGTCGATGTCGATCTGCGGTTCGGGGGCGGCGGACGCCAGCATGTCGATGAGCGAGCGGTGTCCCGGCGCGCTGTCGCAGACGAAGATCTCGCGGACGCCGCCGGCGAGTTCGGCGGCGCGGCGTGCCGTCTCCAGCAGCGGCGAGACGGTGACGATCCAGCGGGCCTCGGAGTCCTTCAGCTGTTTGGCGAACTCCTCGGGCGTGGCGAGCGGGTGCACGGTCGTGACGGAGGCACCCGCGCGCGTGGCGGCGTAGAACGCCGTGGGGAAGGCGACCGTGTTGGGGCTGTGCAGGGCGAGGACGTCGCCCTTGTGCACGCCCGCCTCGGCGAGGGCGGCGGCTGTGCGCCGGTGGAAGCGGTCGAGTTGGTCGTAGGTGAGGGTGGTGCCGTCCGTGCCGTCGACGAGCGCGGGTGCGTCGCCGAACTCGGCGGCCCGGCCCAGTACCGCCTCGTGGATGGGGAGTTCTACGGCCGGGACGTCTGCGTACTCGCTGCGGAACACGGTTCCTCCTCGCGACACGGTGCCGGACAGGTGCCGGACGGGTGCCCGTCAGTACGACTTGGGCAGGCCCAGGGTCTGGTGGGAGACGTAGTTGAGAATCATCTCCCGGCTCACCGGAGCAATACGAGACACGCGCGCCGCGGTTATCAACGAGGCGAGCCCGAATTCGCGCGTGAGGCCGTTGCCGCCGAGGGTGTGCACGGCCTGGTCGACGGCCTTCACGCAGGCCTCCCCTGCCGCGTACTTGGCCATGTTGGCTGCCTCGCCCGCGCCGACGTCGTCCCCGGCGTCGTAGAGGTGGGCCGCTTTCTGCATCATCAGGCGGGCCAGTTCCAGGTCGATGTGCGCCTGCGCCAGAGGGTGCGCGATGGCCTGGTGGGCGCCGATGGGGGCCTTCCAGACGGTGCGGTCGCGCGCGTACTCGACGGCGCGGGCGAGGGCGTGGCGGCCCATGCCGATCGCGAACGCGGCGGTCATGATGCGTTCGGGGTTGAGTCCGGCGAAGAGCTGGAGGAGGCCGGCGTCCTCGTCGCCGACCAGGGCGTCGGCGGGCAGTCGTATGTCGTCGAGGGTCAGCTCGAACTGCTTCTCGGCCGCGTTGAGTTCCATGTCGATCTGGCGGCGGGTGAAGCCTTCGGCGTCGCGCGGGACGATGAACAGGCAGGGCTTGAGGTGGCCGGTGCGGGCGTCTGCGGTGCGGCCGACTATGAGGGTGGCGTCGGCTATGTCGACGCCGGAGATGAAGACCTTGCGGCCGGTGAGCAGCCAGTCTCCGGTGTCCGGGTCGCGGCGGGCCGTGGTGGTGATGCGGTGGCTGTTGGAGCCGGCGTCGGGCTCGGTGATGCCGAAGGCCATGGTGCGGGTGCCGTCGGCGAGGCCGGGGAGCCAGTGCTGTTTCTGGGCGTCGGTGCCGAAGCGGGCGATCACTGTGCCGCAGATGGCGGGTGACACGACCATCATGAGCAGGGGGCAGCCTGCGGCGCCGAGTTCTTCGAGGACGATGGAGAGTTCGGCGATGCCGCCGCCTCCACCGCCGTATGCCTCCGGCAGGTTGACGCCGAGGTAGCCGAGCTTGGCTGCTTCGGACCAGAGTGCTTCTCGGTCGTAGGTGCGGCCGTGGCGTTTGCCGAGGGCCGCTACGGCGGCTCGTAGGACCTTGTGTTCCTCGGATTCGAGAGTGGTGGGCATGAGACTCCTCCCGGGTGCGGGTTGTGGGTGGCTGGTCGCGCTCACGCGGCGGTAGCCGCATATTGATGCAGTCCCGCGCCCCTAGGTTTCTTGCACCACCGCCAGCAATGAGCCGACCGTCACCTGCTGGCCAGGTAGCGCATGCAACGCGCTCAGCGTTCCTGTGGCCGGTGCTGTGATCTTGTGCTCCATCTTCATCGCCTCCAGCCACAGCAGGGGCTGTCCGGCCTCCACGGCCGTCCCCTCCGTCAGGCCGTCGGCGACGCGGACGACCGTGCCCGGCATGGGGGCCAGGAGGGAGCCCGGTGCGTGCTGGGCCGTCGGGTCGGGGAAGCGGGGCAGGGCGGTGAGGCGGGTGGCGTTGACGTAGATCTCGTCGCCGTACCGGGCGACGTCGAAGTTCCTGCGTACGCCGTCCACTTCGAGTACGACCAGGGCGGCGTCGGCGTGTACGACGCGCACTCCGTCGGCCTCCAGGCCCGCACGGGTGTGGCGGTATCGGACCTCGATCTCCTCGCCGGTCACCTCGTAGCGCTTGGTCTGCGGCTGGGACGGCACGTTGCGCCAGCCGCCGAAGCGGGAGCGGCCGTGGGTGTCGGCGAGGGCCGCGGCGAGGGGGGCGTAGGGGTCGGGGGCCGGCTCGGTGAGGTCGGGGAGGTGGCGGTCGTAGAAGCCCGTGTCCATGCGGGCGGACGTGAACTCGTCGTGGCGCAGGGAGCGGACCAGGAGGTCACGGTTGGTGAGGGGGCCGTGGATCGTGGCCTGTTCCAGGGCGCCGGCGAGCCTGCGGACCGCCTCCGCGCGCGTGGGGGCGTGCGCGACGAGTTTGGCGAGCATCGGGTCGTAGTGGACGCCGATGTCGTCGCCGTCGGTGAAGCCGGTGTCCAGCCGGACGCTCTCGGGTACGGCGAAGCGGTGCAGTGTGCCGGTCTGCGGGGCCCAGTCGCGGCCGGGGTCCTCGGCGTACAGGCGGGCCTCGACGGCGTGGCCACGCGCGTGTGGCGGGGTGTCGGCGAGGGCGTGGCCTTCGGCGACGCGGATCTGTTCCGCGACCAGGTCGAGGCCGAAGACCGCCTCCGTGACGGGGTGTTCGACCTGGAGGCGGGTGTTCATCTCCAGGAAGTGCGCGGTGTCGCCGGCCACCAGGAACTCGACCGTGCCGGCGCCGACGTAGTCGACGGCGCGGGCGGCCCGTACGGCGAGCGCGTGCAGCTCGTCCGTGAGCCGCTCGGGGAGTCCGGGCGCCGGGGACTCCTCGATCACCTTCTGGTGGCGGCGCTGCAGGGAGCAGTCCCGGGTGCCGAGGGCCCAGACCGTGCCGTGGGTGTCGGCGAGGATCTGCACCTCGACGTGGCGGCCGTTCTCGACGTACGGCTCGACGAAGACCTCGCCGTCGCCGAAGGCGCTCGCGGCCTCGGTGCGCGCGCTCTCCAGGGCGGCGGTCAGCTCCTCGACGCGGCGTACGATCCGCATCCCGCGCCCTCCGCCGCCCGCGGCCGCCTTCACCAGGACCGGAAGGTCGGCCTCGGTGACCTCGCCCAGGGGGGACAGCCCCATCAGCTCCTTCGCCCGCGTCTTGGACGCCATCGCCTCGATCGCCTCCGGGGGCGGACCGATCCAGACGAGACCCGCGTCGAGGACGGCGCGCGCGAAGTCGGCGTTCTCGGAGAGGAAGCCGTAGCCGGGGTGCACGGCGTCCGCGCCGGAGGCCACGGCCGCCTTCACGATCAGGTCGCCGTCCAGATACGTGGCGGTGGGCGCCGCTCCCGGCAGCCGTACCGCCGCGTCGGCCACGCGCGCGTGGAGGGCGTTCGCGTCGGCGTCCGAGTACACGGCGACCGTCCGGATTCCCAACTCACGGCAGGTGCGGAAGACGCGGCAGGCGATCTCGCCCCGGTTGGCCACGAGCACAGAAGTGATCACTGGTGGTTCCTCACATCCGGAAGACGCCGAAGCCACCGCGCGCGCCCTCGTACGACGCCGTGTGGATGGCGGACAGACACATGCCGAGGACCGTGCGGGTGTCGCGCGGGTCGATGACCCCGTCGTCGTACAGCCGCCCGGACAGGAACATCGGCAGGGACTCGGACTCGATCTGCTGCTCCACCATCGCCCGCAGCGCCGCGTCGCCCTCTTCGTCGTACGGCTGCCCCTTCGCGGCCGCCGACTGCCGGGCCACGATCGAGAGCACGCCGGCGAGCTGCTGGGGGCCCATGACGGCCGACTTGGCGCTGGGCCAGGCGAACAGGAAGCGGGGGTCGTAGGCGCGGCCGCACATGCCGTAGTGGCCGGCGCCGTACGACGCGCCCATGAGGACGGAGAGATGGGGCACGCGGCTGTTGCTCACCGCGTTGATCATCATTGCGCCGTGCTTGATGATGCCGCCCTGCTCGTACTCCTTGCCGACCATGTAGCCGGTGGTGTTGTGCAGGAACAGCAGGGGGATGTCGCGCTGGTTGGCGAGCTGGATGAACTGGGCGGCCTTCTGGGACTCCTCGCTGAAGAGGACGCCTCGGGCGTTCGCCAGCACGCCGATCGGATAGCCGTGCAGGGCCGCCCAGCCGGTGGTCAGGCTCGTGCCGTACATCGGCTTGAACTCGTCGAAGTCGGAGGCGTCGACGATCCGGGCGATGACCTCGCGCGGGTCGAAGGGGGTGCGCAGATCGCCCGGCACGATCCCCAGCAGCTCGTCCGCGTCGTACTTGGGGGGTTCGGCGGGGCCCGGATCGCCGTACGCCTTGCGGTGATTGAGACGGGCGACCACGCGGCGTGCCTGCCGCAGCGCGTCCGGTTCGTCGACGGCGAAGTAGTCCGCGAGACCCGACACGCGCGCGTGCATCTCCGCGCCGCCCAGCGACTCGTCGTCGCTCTCCTCGCCGGTCGCCATCTTCACCAGGGGCGGTCCGCCGAGGAACACCTTGGCGCGCTCCTTGACCATGATCACGTGGTCGGACATGCCGGGCACGTACGCGCCGCCGGCCGTCGAGTTGCCGAAGACGACCGCGACGGTGGGGATCCCGGCCGCCGACAGCCGCGTCAGGTCCCGGAAGATGGCGCCTCCGGGGATGAAGATCTCCTTCTGGGAGGGGAGGTCGGCGCCGCCCGACTCGACGAGGTTGACGCAGGGCAGCCGGTTGGCCAGCGCGATGTCGTTCGCGCGCAGGGCCTTCTTCAGCGACCAGGGATTGCTCGCTCCCCCGCGCACGGTCGGGTCGTTGGCGGTGATCAGGCACTCCACGCCCTCGACGACCCCGATACCGGTGACCAGGGACGCGCCGACCGTGTAGTCGCTGCCCCAGGCGGCCAGCGGGGACAGCTCCAGGAACGGCGTGTCGGGGTCGAGGAGCAGCTCGATGCGCTCACGGGCGAGCAGCTTGCCGCGCTTTCGGTGGCGCTGGACGTACTTCTCCCCGCCGCCGGCGAGCGCCTTGGCGTGCTCGGCGTCCAGGTCGGCGAGCTTGGCGAGCATGGCCTCGCGGTTGGCCGCGTGTTCGGGGCTCTTCGTGTCCAGGGAGGAGGCGAGGACGGTCACAGGAGCGTCTCCGGGATGTCGAGGTGGCGGCTGCGCAGCCATTCGCCGAGGGCCTTGGCCTGCGGGTCGAAGCGGTGCTGGGCGGCGACTCCCTCACCGAGGACGCCTTCGACGACGAAGTTGAGGGCGCGGAGGGCGGGGAGGGGGTGCCGGGTGACCTTCAGCTGTCCGCTCTCGGGGATCAGCTGCCTGAATCGGTCGACCGTGAGCTCGTGCGCGAGCCAGCGATAGGCCTCGTCCGTCCGTACCCAGACCCCGACGTTGGCGTTCCCGCCCTTGTCGCCGCTGCGGGCACCTGCGACGAGACCGAGGGGAGCGTGCCGGGTGGGGCCGGGTGGCTGCGGGTCCGGTAGGGGCGGCTGCGGGTCCGGTGCGGGTGGCTGCGGGACGTCGTCGAATACGGCGGTGTCGGGGGCCGGCGGCACGGTGATCCGGCGTCCGTCGTGGAGGACGGCCACATGGTCGACGGCACCATGGGGGACGTACACATCCTCGAAGACCCCATAGGGCGAGCCCTTCCCAGGTGGCGCCAGCACATGGAAGCCGGGGTAACTGGCGAGGGCCAGCTCTACTGCGGCCCCGCTCAGGGACCGCCCGACGGTCTCCTGGTCCCGGTCGCGCACGACGAGCCGCAGCAGCGCGCTCGCCGTCTCCTCGGTCGGGGCGTCGGGGCGGTCGGTGCGCACAAGGTCCCAACGGACTTCGGCGGGCAGTGACTTGGAGAGCGCGTCCGTCATCTGCTCCCGCACCAAGGACGCCTTGGCCTCGATGTCGAGGCCGGTGAGCACGAAGGCGACCTCGTTGCGGAAGCCGCCCAGGCGGTTGACGCCGACCTTGAGGGTCGGGGGCGGGGCCTCGCCCCGTACGCCCTCGACGCGGACGCGATCGGGGCCGTCCTGGGTGAGCCGTACGGTGTCCAGGCGGGCGGTGACGTCCGGGCCCGCGTACCGGGCGCCCGCCGTCTCGTACAGCAGCTGGGCCGTCACCGTGCCGACGTCGACCAGACCGCCGGTCCCGGGGTGCTTGGTGATGACGCAGGTGCCGTCCTCGTGGAGTTCGGCGAGCGGGAAGCCGGGGTGGCGCAGGTCGCCGCCGCTCTCGCGGAACTCGTGGAAGAAGGCGTAGTTGCCGCCGGTCGCCTGGGCCCCGCACTCCAGCACATGTCCGGCGACGACGGCGCCCGCGAGCCGGTCGTGGTCGCCCGACCCCCACCCGAAGTGGGCGGCGGCGGGCCCGGTGACCAGGGCCGCGTCCGTCACCCGGCCGGTGACGACGATGTCCGCGCCCTCGCGCAGACAGGCGGCGATCCCGAAGCCGCCGAGGTAGGCGTGGGCGGCGAGGCTGTCCGGATACCGGCTGTGGAGGTCGTCGCCCTCGACATGGGCGACGCGGACGGGGATGCCGAGCCGGTCCGCCAGCTGCCGTACGGCGTCCGCCAGTCCGGCCGGGTTGAGGCCGCCCGCGTTGGCGACGATCCGGACGCCCCGCTCGTGTGCGAGCCCGAGGCATTCCTCCAGTTGCCGCAGGAAGGTGCGGGCGTATCCGGCGCGGGGGTCCTTGAGGCGGTCGCGGCCGAGGATCAGCATGGTGAGCTCGGCGAGGTAGTCGCCGGTGAGGACGTCCAGTTCGCCGCCGGTGAGCATCTCGCGCATGGCGTCGAAGCGGTCGCCGTAGAAGCCGGAGGCGTTGCCGATCCGCAGCGGGCGGGCGGCGGGCGTCACCGCGCGGCTCCCTTCGGCGTGCGGCCCTGGCCGGGCGGGCCCGCGAAGACCTGGGCGATGTCGAACCAGCGGTCCGCGTCGGGGCCCTCGGCGCGCAGGGCGAGGTCGGAGCGGTGGGCGCGCTGGGTGACGAGCAGGCAGAAGTCGAGCGCCGGGCCGCTCACGCGCTGTGGGGCGTCTTCGGGGCCGTAGGCCCACAACTCACCGGACGGCGCGACGAGTTCGATGCGGAAGTCGTCGAGAGGTACGGGGAGTCCGTGCACGCCGAAGGCGAAGTCCCGGGTCCGTACCCCGATCCACACCACATGCCTGAGCCGGTCGGTGGGTGTGCGCACCACACCCAGGGCGTCGGCGATGTCCAGACCGTGGGCCCAGGTCTCCATGAGTCGGGCCGTTGCCATGGAGGCGGCGGACATGGGTGGGCCGTACCAGGGGAACCGGACGCCCTGCGGCGCCTCGCGCAGTGCCGTGTCCAGGGCGGCCCGCCCTTCCCGCCACCGCGCCAGCAGCTCGGCGGGCGGCAGCGCGGCCCCCTCCTCCGCACCCTCGTCGACGAACGACCCCGGCGACACCAGCGCCTTCTCCACCAGCGTGTGGAACCCGTCCACGTCGGTCACCGCCAGCAGCGCCGAGCGGTCCGTCCAGGCGAGGTGGGCGATCTGGTGGGCGACGGTCCAGCCCGGGGCGGGTGTGGGGAGCCCCCACCGCTCGGGGCTCAACTCCGCGACGAGCCGGTCGAGTTCCTCACTCTCCGCGCGCAGATCATCGAAGACGGGCGTCGGATCGGACACTGTGCGCTCCCTGGGGCACGGCGGTGTGCGGGGTGGTGCGGGGTGGTGCAGCGTGGTGAGGAGCATGACAGCGGGAGCAGAAACAATCAAGCATGCTTGCATTGATTTGCGCAGGGGCGATGAGCGGCTTCAGCCCATGGCTACGGCGACTCGGGGGGCGACGCGCGCCACGCTCGCAGAGGGTCGGGGGTGGCCTGCCAGAGGGAGCCGTACTCCACGGCGTCCGCCAGGGCGCAGTCCTGGGCCTGGCCGTAGGCAGCCGCCGACTCCGGCCCCACTCCACCTCACCCCGTACAGAACGGTCAGCTACCGGCCCCCGGCTCCGTCGCCTTCCCCCGCCCCACCTGCGTCCGCACCGCTCCCATGCTCGCCGCGATGACGAGGGCGATGGCGACGGCCTGGGCGGTGGACAGGGCCTGGTCGAGGAGGAGGAAGCCGGCGGCTCCGGCGACGGCCGGCTCCAGGCTCATCAGGATCGCGAAGGTGGGGGCGGGCATGCGGCGCAGGGCGAGGAGTTCGAGGGTGTAGGGGAGCACCGAGGAGAGGATCGCCACGGCCGCGCCGAGCCCGAGGGTCACCGGGTCGATGAGCTTCGCGCCCGATTCGGCGATGCCGAGCGGCAGGAACAGTACGGCGCCCACGGCCATCGCGAGCGCCAGCCCGTCGGCCTGCGGGAAGCGTCGGCCGGTGCGGGCGCTGAAGACTATGTAGGCCGCCCACATGGCGCCGGCCGCCAGGGCAAATGCGACACCTATGGGGTCGAGACTCTCGAAGCCTCCGCCGCCGAGGAGGAAGACCCCGGCGAGGGCGAGTCCGGCCCAGACGACGTTGACCAGGCGGCGCGAGGTCAGGACGGAGAGCGCGAGCGGGCCGAGCACCTCCAGGGTGACCGCCGGGCCCAGCGGGATACGGGCGACCGACTGGTAGAAGAGGCCGTTCATCGCGGCCATGGTGACGCCGAAGACGATCACCGTGCCCCAGTCGGTACGGGAGTGACCGCGCAGCCGGGGCCGGCAGACCAGCAGCAGGACGACCGCCGCCACCAGCAGCCGCAGCGCCACCACGCCGAGCGCACCGGCGCGCGGCATCAGGCTCACCGCCAGGGCGCCGCCGAACTGCACCGAGATCCCGCCGGCCAGCACCAGGCCCACGGGACCGAGCGCGTCCCACCGGCGCGGGGCACCGCCCGTCGGCTCGGACGGGGCGGCCGCCCGGGTGTGGGCCGGTGTGGGCGTGGCGGCGGCGTCAGGGGTACTCACGGGCGTTCCAGGGGCTTGGCGCGGCTTGTTCATCATGCTGTACTGCCGAGTCCAGGGTAGTGGACCTCGTCAGGCGTGTGAACCCATTACGCCACTGTCCCGGAATATGGACTAAGCCCCCCGACCGTCCCTCGGTCCGAACACCCTCAGCGCGTCCGCATCCGTGGCGCGGGCGTTGAGAAAGTGATCCGCCCACTCCGCGATGCCGCCGTAGGCGCACTCCGCCGTCAGCCGTGCGATCGCCCGCGGCACGTCGTACGGCGTCACCCGCAGGTCGACCCCCGGCCCCAGCAGGCACCAGTGGGCGCCCGCCCGTCCGTACGGCATCCCGACGCTCCCCGGGTTGACCACCAGGCGCCCGTGGGCGAGCCGTGCGTAGGGCATGTGGGTGTGCCCGCAGACCACCGTGCGGACGGAGTCGGCGACCCCGTCGAAGACCTCCGCCCACCGGTCGGGGCGCGAGTCGACCAGGACGACCTCCTCGTCGTCGCGGGGTGTGGCGTGGCAGAAGAGGACGTCGCCGAGGCCTCGCACGCGCAGCGTGAGCGTCCTGGGAAGGGAGGCGAGGAACTCGACCTGGTCCTCGGTGAGCCGACCCGCCGCGTAGGGGGCGATCGGGTCGGGGATCTCGACCCGTTCGCCGCGCCGGTACTCGACCAGCTCCCGGTCCGCGTTGCCCGCGATCCACAGCACGCGGTCGCCCTGCCGGTACAGCAGGTCGAGCACCTCTGCGGGCTGCGGTCCCGCCGTGATGTCCCCGGTGAGCACGATGCGCTCGGCGGCGAGGACCTCCGGCTCGGCGAGCACCGCCTCCAGCGCGGGGAGCACCCCGTGGATGTCGGAGAGGACGGCCACCCGCTCCAGCTCAGGGCCCGGCGCGAGGTCCGGCGCAGGGTTCAGCCCAAGGCCCGGCTCATCGCCCCGGCTCATCGGTCACCCCTTCGCCGTCCCCCGACTCATCGGTCACCCCTTCGCCGTCCCCCAACGCCTCCGCCAGCACCTCCGCCAGGTGCCGCCCCCGCACCCCGGCCAGCTGTTCCAGCTGCGTCCGGCACGAGAACCCGTCCGCCAGCACCACCGCCCCCTCCCGCGCGCCCCGCACCGAAGGAAGCAACTGCTCCTCGGCGCAGGCCAGCGACACCTCGAAGTGCCCTTTCTCGAAACCGAAGTTACCGGCGAGACCGCAGCACCCCCCGCTCAGTTCGCCCGAGAGCAGAGCGGCTTGACGCAGCCGGCGATCGGCCCCGTCACCGAGGACCGCGTGCTGATGGCAGTGCGTCTGCCCGACCACCGCCCGGTCCACGCGGGGCGGCGTCCAGTCCGGAGCATGCCGCTCCAACACCTCCGCGAAGGTCAGGACCCGGTCGGCCAGGCGCCGGGCCCGCGGATCGTCGTGCAGCAGTTCCGGCAGGTCCGAGCGGAGGGCCGCCGCACAGCTCGGCTCCAGGACGACGACCGGGGCGGCCGTCTCCAGCACCGGCTCCATCAGGTCGAGCGTGTGCCGCAGCACCGCGCGGGCGCGGTCGAGCTGCCCGGTCGAGACGTACGTCAACCCGCAGCAGACGCGGCTTCGGCCCCGTAGGAGGGACAGCGGGTCCATCGCGACCGCCGTCCGGCCACCGACCCGCACACCGTCACCCCCGGACCCCCCGTCGCCTCCCTCCACAATCCCCTCGTCCCCCACCGACTCCCCGCCCCCCACCGGCACCCTCCTCAGCCGCACCGTGGGCGGCAGCGCCACCCGCAGTCCCGCCGCCTCCAGCACCCGTACGGCCGCCTCCCCCACGGACGGCGACAGGTGCTCGGTGAAGGTGTCCGGCCACAGGACGACCAGCTCACCGCGCTCACCGCGCTCGCGGACCCCGTCGGCCAAGGCGTCACCCCCGCCGAGCCCACCACCGCCCCCCGCCTCCGCGCGCCGCGCCTCCCACCACCGGCTGAACGTCCGCGTCGCCACCCGCGGAATCTCCCGCTCCGGCGCGATCCCGCCGAGCCGTTTCGCCGCCCGCGCCAACGGCCCTACGGCGGCCATGGCGTTGACCAGCGACGCCGTACGCGTGCGGGCCACCAGGCGCAGCCACTGCGGCAGCCGGCCCATGCTGTAGTGCGCGGCCGGGCGGCGGCGCCCCTCGTAGTGGTGGTACAGGAATTCCGCCTTGTACGTGGCCATGTCGACCTCGACCGGGCAGTCGGACCGGCATCCCTTGCAGGACAGGCACAGGTCCAGCGCGTCCCGCACCTCGGTCGACCGCCACCCGTCGGTCACCAGTTCCCCGGCGAGCATCTCGTGCAGCAACCGGGCACGCCCGCGCGTGGAGTGCTCCTCCTCGCCGGTGGCCCGGAAGGACGGGCACATGACGGACGGGCCCGCCACCGAGGTCGTACGGCACTTCGCGACCCCGACACACCGCCGTACGGCCGCAGAGAAGTCCCCGCCGTCGGCCGGGTATCCGAAGGCCACGTCCACCGGCTCGCGGTGCAGGACCGAGAACCGGAGGTTCGCGTCCAGGGGCGCGGGGCGCACCAGCATGCCCGGGTTGAGCAGGTCGTCCGGGTCCCAGACCCCCTTCGCCCGCTCGAAGAGGCGGACCATCTCCTCCCCGTACATCTTCGGCAGCAGCTCGGCCCGTGCCTGCCCGTCCCCGTGCTCCCCGGACAGCGAGCCCCCGTGCGCCACGACGACCTCGGCGAGCTCCTCCGAGAAGCGCCGGAAGCGGCCGATGCCCGCCTCCGTCAGCAGGTCGAAGTCGATACGGACGTGGATACAGCCGTCCCCGAAGTGCCCGTACGGCGTACCGCGCAGCCCGTGTGCGGTCAGCAGCGCGCGGAAGTCCCGCAGATACGCGCCGAGCCGCTCGGGCGGCACCGCGCAGTCCTCCCAGCCGGGCCAGGCCTCGCTGCCGTCGGGCATCCGGGTCGCCGTACCGCTCGCGTCCTCCCGGATGCGCCACAGGGCCCGTTGCCCGGCCGCGTCCGTCACGACCCGCGCGTCGACGACATCGGCGGCCCGCACGATCGCCTCCGCACGCGCGCGTGCCTCCCCCTCCGACTCCCCGCCCGTCTCCACGAACAACCAGGCGCCGCCCCGGGGAAGCGCGGCGGTCGAGCGCACGAGGTCGACCGCCATGCCCTCGACCGTCAACGGCCCGTACGGCAGCAGCCCGGCCGCCGCCTGTGCCGCCGCGCTCTCGTCGGCGTAGGCCAGCACGGCGAGCGCACGCGCGCGTGGAGCTTCGACGAGCCCCACGGTCGCCTCGGTGAGGATCCCCAGGGTGCCCTCGCTCCCGCAGTAGGAGCGGGCGACGTCGGCGCCCTTCTCGGGCAGCAGGGCGTCCAGGGCGTATCCGGAGATACGGCGGGGCAGTTCGGGAAACCCGGTGCGCAGCCGCGCCAGCTCGCCCTCGACCAGTTCCCGCAGCCCGCGCGGCGCCCCGGCCCACTCCTCCCCCAGCCGCAGCCGCTCCCCGCGCGCGGTGATCACGTCCAGCTCCCGCACGCTGTCCGCGGTCGTCCCCCACGCCACCGAGTGCGAGCCGCACGAGTTGTTGCCGATCATCCCGCCGAGCGTGCAGCGGCTGTGGGTGGAGGGGTCGGGCCCGAAGCGGAGCCCGTGCGGGGCGGCGGCCTCCTGAAGGCGGTCGAGGACGAGGCCGGGCTGGACGACGGCGGTGCGGGTCTCCGGGTCCAGGGACACGATCTGGTTCATGTGGCGGGTGAAGTCGAGCACGACGCCGGCGCCGGTGGCCTGCCCCGCGATGGAGGTGCCTCCGCCCCGCGCCACGACCGGCACCATGTGGTCCCGGCACACCTCCAGCACGGCGGCGACGTCGTCGGCGTCATGTGGCGCCACCACACCGAGCGGGACACGCCGGTAGTTGGACGCGTCCATGGTGGTGAGCGCCCGCGAGGTGACATCGAACCCGACCTCGCCCCGGACGACCCTGCGCAGATCCACCTCAAGTTCCGACATACGTCCACTCAATCAGCCCGTCCGGCGTTTCAGGACGAGGCCCCTCAAGGGCCGAAGCGGGGGTCTGGGGGCGGCAGCCGCCAGGTCACGACCGCGACAACGCCGTCTCACCCGACGGACGAGGTTTCACCGAGGTTTCCCGAAACAGCTACGCTCCCCCCGTGGCTGAGATCCAGATTCCCGCTGACATCAAGCCCGCCGACGGACGTTTCGGCGCGGGCCCCTCCAAGGTGCGGACGGAAGCGCTGGACGCGCTGGCCGCCACCGGAACCTCTCTGCTCGGCACCTCCCACCGCCAGGCCCCGGTCAAGAACCTGGTCGGCCAGGTGCGCGAGGGCATCAGCGAGCTGTTCCAGCTCCCCGAGGGCTACGAGGTCGTCCTCGGCAACGGCGGCTCGACGGCCTTCTGGGACATCGCGACGCACGGCCTGATCGAGAACAAGTCGCAGCACCTGAACTTCGGCGAGTTCAGCTCGAAGTTCGCGAAGGCCGCCAAGCTGGCCCCCTGGCTGGCCGAGCCGACCGTCATCGCCTCCGACCCCGGCACGCACCCGGAGCCGGTCGCCGAGGCGGGCGTCGACGTCTACGCCTTCACGCACAACGAGACCTCGACCGGCGTCGCCATGCCGATCAAGCGTGTCGACGGTGCGGACGAGGGCTCCCTGGTCCTGGTCGACGCCACGTCCGGCGCCGGCGGCCTGCCGGTCGACGTCTCCGAGACGGACGTCTACTACTTCGCCCCGCAGAAGTCCTTCGCCTCCGACGGCGGCCTGTGGATCGGCGTCTTCTCCCCGGCCGCGATCGAGCGCGCCGAGCGCATCCACGCCTCCGGCCGCCACATCCCCGAGTTCTTCTCGCTGCCCACGGCGATCGACAACTCCCGCAAGAACCAGACGTACAACACCCCGGCCCTCGCCACCCTCTTCCTGCTCAACCAGCAGCTCGAGTGGATCAACGGCCAGGGCGGCCTCGACTGGGCGGTCCGCCGCACGGCCACCTCCGCCCGGACGCTGTACGGCTGGGCCGAGGACATCAAGTACGCCAACCCGTTCGTCACCGACCCGGCCAAGCGCTCGGCGGTCATCGGCACCATCGACTTCACGGACGAGGTCGACGCCGCCGCCGTCGCCAAGGTCCTGCGCGCCAACGGCATCGTCGACACCGAGCCCTACCGCAAGCTCGGCCGCAACCAGCTCCGCGTCGCGATGTTCCCGGCGATCGACCCGGCGGACATCGAGGCGCTGACGAAGTGCATCGACTACGTGATCGAGAAGCTGTAGTCGTTCCCAGCAGTACGACGAAGAAGGGCACCCGGCAAACACCGGGCGCCCTTCTTCGTTTTCGGTTCGGGCAAGGGCCGTCATCGGGCCCCCGGCATGAGTTCGACCCGTAGGTCGTCGGTCTCCCGGATCACGTAGGTCGAGTCGGTGTCGTGCTGCCAGCCCACAGCGACGGCGTGATAGCGCCCGCCGCGCTCGATGATGAGGCTCAGCCCGGTGTACCGGTAGCGGTAGTGCATCCGCTCTCCGAGATCCTTCATCCGGAGTCCGCGGCCGGTGATGCTCAGCTGCTCGGTGCTGAAGACGACGATCGCCGTCCTGCCCAGCAGATGATCTGCGCTGTGCTCGGCGTCGCGCAGACCCGACTGCTGCGCCGCGAGTGCGACAGCCCAGAGCAGGCACAGGCATGCTGCCGTGAGCGGTGCACCCCGTGCCCGGATGCCGCTCGGGCGGTGGCCGTTGTTCGCAGCGGGGGACTGCCCCAGAAGGATGCCGGTGGCCAACAGCAAGGGCACCAGCCATTGGTACGGCTGGATTCGGCCCCAGCTGAACAACATGATGACGGCCACGCACAGCACGAGCAGATGGAGACGGGCCGCCCGCCGCGCGGCTCGTCGGCACGGGTCGACCACGGTGGACGGCAGAAGAGGCAGGACCGACCGGCTGAGCAGTTGCGGATCACGCAGCACGAGCACAGCCACTACAGCAGTCACCACCACCGGAGCAGTTACCAGCCGCAGGCTGCGCATGACGAACTCCGGGAAGCTCAGGCCCAGAGCCAGCACGTCGATGTGGAAGTACTCGAAGAACGCCCGGGTGTGCACCGCGCCGGCGTAGAACAACAGCGCCGCAGCGAGCGACAAGAGCGTCGCCAGATCGGCGGTGTAACCGACCGCCGGGTGCTGGGCGTTGGGCGGCTCGGTGCCACGAGGGACGGAATCGCGCCGCAGAGCCCGCCTGCGCCGTCGCCGGGCACCGGCACGCCGCAGGTGCCGTTCGCGCTCCGGCGTGGACGCCCGGATGCGGGGAGCGGGAAAGGAAGGCGCGTTGTTCATGACGGCGGCGTCGGCGTCGGCCCTGCCTCGGGTGATGCCGTGGATGTGGACATGCACGGACGCGTGCGGCCGCTGGAGGAGGAAGCTCCCGGAGACGCGGATGCGCTGGCGGAAGGGTCGGGGGAGCCGGATGCGCCGGAGGAAGGGTCGCCGGAACAGTCATCGGTGGAACACGGCTCGGCCGGACAGTTGGATTCCGGGCCCGGCACCGACCCTGACGGCACTGGTTCCGGCACGATCACGGGCGTGGGTGGCGGACTCGGATCCCGCGTCGGCTCCGGCACGGGGTCGACGGGGTCGCCACCCAGAGGCAGGGCGGTGCCCGACTCACCTGTTGGCTTCGAAGGAGTCCGGGTCCCCGCCGGAGCGGCACTGCTCCGGGGGGCGCTCGACGCGCCGTGCCTGCCGTGCCCGTCGTGTGCGCCCGGCCGGGCATGGCGACTCTCGCTGGGTGAGTCGGCCGCCGGTGCACCCAGAGGAGCGCGCGGTGCGTCCGGACCAGGTTCATGAGCGGACATGGAGGAGCAGCCCGCAGACGAGCCGACCGAGGCAGCCACCACCAACACAAGACTCTGCAGCCTCAGATGTCGAGCACGTATGCGACCCATCTACCGTTGCACCGGCCCTTTCAGATATCGCTTGTGGTCAGGTCGTTACGGAAAGCGACCGAGCCCAGGGCCCAGAAGTCTGCCGCAGAGATGGGCGCCCGCGATGACACAGATCGTTAATGGCGATCTCTGACGCCGACTGTTCTTGCGTGAACGATCAGGACAAGCAGTCGCAGGTGCGGCACGCCGACGGGGCGCCCGGCGATCACCGGGCGCCCCGTCTCATACCGTCACTGCGCCAGACAGCTCACCGTCGGCACACCCCCACCCCCAGGCGCACCCCCGAACCCGAAACTCGCCGCCCCGCCCACCGCAACCGCCCCGTTGTGCCCGGCGTTGGACGCGTTCACCGTCGCCCCGCTCTGGGTGTACGAGGCGTTCCACATGGACGTCACCCGCTGGGACCCGCCCCAGGTCCAGGTCACCCTCCAGGAGTTGATCGGGGTCGTCCCGGTGTTGGTCACCTTCACCTCGGCGTTGAAGCCCCCGCCCCAGTCGCTGCTGACGGTGTAGGCAGCGCTGCATGCCGCCGTGCCCCCGCCGGGGTCTCCCGGGTCACCGGGGTCAGCGCCCCCGCCGGCCGGGAACCCCGGTGCCTTGATGCTCGCCAGGTAGCCGTCCTTCACGGTGTCCACGGTCGACCAGTCGTCCTTCAGGATGCCGCCCGTGTCACCGGAGTTGGGGTTCCAGGACCAGAAGGTCCAGTGGAACGAGTCCGAGCCGTACGTCGACGTCGAGCGCAGGTACGTCGCCAGCGCGGTCAGCCATTTCTGGTCCACCGTCGACTGGAGGGTCGTACCGAACTCACCGAGCCACACCGGGGCGATGTTCTGCTTGAAGATGTAGCCCCAGTACTTGTCCCAGATGCCCGGCATGTTGTCGGGGAACGACGGATCGCTGAACCAGGGCTGCTGGGCCACGCTCGTCGCATAATCGTGGGCCGAGTACACGAGCCGGTTCGGGACGTCGAGCTGGACCGGGTACTGGGCGACGCCCATGAGGTTGCCGCCCCACCAGCCATTGACGCCGTTGTACGACTGGACGCCCTCGACCATGATCAGCAGGTCGGGGTGGACGGACAGCACGGCGTTCCCGGCGCGCTGTGCGGCGAGCCGCCAGTCACGGGTCGTGTCACCGCAGCCCCAGCAGGCGGGGTCGTGCGGCTCGTTGTGCAGGTCGATCCCGATGACCGTGCTGTCGCCCTTGTAGCGCCCTGCCAGCGCCTTCAGATTCGCGATCCACGTCGACTCGGGGACCGCCGACGTGTACCAGAGCGCCGACTGGCCGCCCGCGTCGGGCCGGTGCCGGTCGAGGACGATCTTGAGGCCGATCTGGCCGGCGTACGCCACGATCCTGTCCAGCACCTGCAAGGACGTCAGCCCCTGCAGATCGGCGTTCTTGCCGTCGGCGAAGTTGATGCTGTCCGGCATGGTGCCGGTCCTGAGGATGTCGTCGCTGAAGGGGACGCGGAGGGTGTTGTAGCCCAGCGACTCGATCTGGTCGAGCATGCTCTTGTAGTCGCGCGCCCACAGGCCGTGGACGACGTGGTTGCCGGTCTCGAAGCCGAACCAGTTGATCCCGGCGATACGGACCGGCTGCCCGGCCGCGTCCAGGATCTGCCGGCCGCTGGTGTGCCAGTAGCCGGCACCCGCCTCGGCCGCCGCTACGGCGCCGGGCGCTGCCGCGTGGGCGGTCTGCGCACCGAGTCCCGGCGGTAACACGAGCGCGAGCGCCGTCACGGCGGCGCCCAGCACTCTTCGCAAGCTGCGGAACATGTCGCTGCTTCCTCTCGGAGGCGCGGGCCCGGAACGGGTGGGAGCGCTCCCACCACCCGCACCTCCTATGGAAGTCAGGTCACATGGACACGTCAAGGACGCCGTATCAATTCGCGGCTCAGCCGCCCGGCGTCACCGGCTCAGCTTCTGGAACCTCCGCACCGCGAGCGGCAGGAAGATCGCCGTCAGGATCACCGGCCACACCCCCGCCATCAGCAGCGCGTGCTGCTCGACCCAGGAGTCCCCGGCCACGACGCCGGCCGGCACCCCGAACAGCTCGCGGGTGGCCGCCGCCGTGGAGGAGATCGGGTTCCAGGCCGCCACCCAGCCCAGCCAGTCCGGCATCAGCTGCGGTGCGACGAAGATGCTGGAGATCATCGTGAGCGGGAAGGCGACGGCGAACAGGCCGCCCGCGGCCTCCGGGTTGGGCACCAGCAGGCCCAGCCACACCCCGATCCAGATCAGCGCGAACCGCAGCCAGAGCAGCAGCCCGAAGGCGCCGAGGAAGCCGAATCCGCCGTCCGGGCGCCAGCCCATCGCGAAGGCGGTCAGCATCATGATCGCCAATTCCGCGCAGGCGGCGAGCAGATCGGTGATCCCGCGCCCGGCGACCACCGCCGACGAGGCCATCGGCATGGAGCGGAAACGGTCGATGACCCCCTTCGTGGAGTCGTAGACGACGAGCGTCGCGGTGTTGATGAAGCCGAACGCCATCGTCATCACGAACATGCCCGGCATCAGGAAGGGCGTGTAGTCCCCGCCGCCGGGCACCTTCATGGCGCTGCCGAAGACATAGCCGTAAAGGAGGACGGAGAGGATCGGGAAGCCCAACTGCCAGGCGATGTTGACCGGCTGGCGCTGATAGTGGGTCAGTCCGCGGCGGACGACGTTCCAGACGTCGGCGAGGGCCCAGTACAGGCGACTGCGCTCGGCCGGGACGGTCAGGTCGACGGCGGTCATGCGACGGCCCCCTTCTCGGGCTGCTCGGTCTTCTCGGTGCGGTGTCCGGTCAGGCGCAGGAACACGTCGTCGAGGCTCGGCCTGCGCAGCCCGATGTCCTCGACCTGGACGCCCTCGTCCTGCAGCGTCCGGGCGACCTCCGTGAGGGCGGACACCCGGTCGATGACGGGTGCGTGCACCCGCGACTCGCCCTCCTCCGCCTCGGGTTCACCGTCCGAGACCCGGGCGACGACCTTCACCACCCGCGGAATGTCGGACCGCTCCGCCACCACGACCTCGATACGGTCGCCGCCGACAAGGTTCTTCAGCCCGTCGGGGGTGTCGTCGGCGATGGCGCGCCCCTGGTCGATGACGGTGATGTGCGAGGCGAGTTTGTCGGCCTCCTCCAGGTACTGGGTCGTCAGCAGTACGGTCGTGCCGCCCGCCACCAACGCCCGTACCGATTCCCAGACTTCGCCCCGGCTGCGGGGGTCGAGCCCGGTCGTCGGCTCGTCCAGGAAGAGGACGGCCGGGGCGAGGATCATCGAGGCGGCGAGGTCGAGGCGGCGCCGCATACCGCCGCTGTACTTGCCGACGCCCCGGTCGGCGGCGTCGGTCAGGTCGAACTGCTCCAGCAGCTCGGTGGCGCGCAGCTTGGCCCGCCTGCCGCCCAGGTGGAAGAGGCGGCCGAACATCTCCAGGTTCTGCCGGCCTGTGAGCACCTCGTCCACGGCCGCGTACTGACCGGTGAGGCCGATGCGCGCCCGTACCTCGCGCGGCTGCCGGGCCACGTCCAGCCCGGCCACGGTCGCCCGGCCGCCGTCGAGCCGGATCAGCGTGGACAGGATGCGTACGGCGGTGGTCTTTCCGGCGCCGTTCGGGCCGAGCAGGCCGTGCACGGTGCCCTCGCGCACGGCCAGGTCGAAGCCGTCGAGGGCGCGTTTGTCGCCGTAGCGCTTCTCCAGCCCCTCGGCCCGTACCGCGTATCCGTCGTGTCCGTGGTCTCCGTGATGTCCGTCGTCACCCATGGATCGGGTCCCCCTTTCGGTAATTGAGTACACCGTACCCGATTGCGCGTACACCGTACCCAGTTTTTTCGGGAGGACTTAAGCTGAATCGCATGACGAGTGGCAAGGGCGGCACCAGCGGTACGGAGACCAGCGGCAGCGGCGACATCGTCCGCACGTTGGAGCTGCTCTGGGAGACGGGTCGACGCCCGAGCCGCGGGCCCAAGCCGGCCCTCACCCTGGACCAGATCGTGGACGCGGCGGTCCGGGTCGCGGACGCCGAGGGCCTGGAGTCGGTGTCGATGCGCCGGGTCGCCGCCGAGCTGGGCACCGGCACGATGTCGCTGTACCGCTACGTTCCCGGCAAGGGCGAGCTGCTCGACCTGATGCTGGATCGCGTCCAGCGGCCCTCGGAGAACCCCGCCGACCTCGGCGACGGCACCTGGCGCGCGGCGCTGGAGGCCATGGGCCGCGCGACCCTCGACCTCTACCGCCGCCACCCCTGGCTGCTCCAGGTCAACCAGTCCCGCCCGATCCTGGGCCCGAGCGCCCTGGACGGCATGGAGAAGGTGCTCGCCCGCATCAAGCCGATGGGCCTGTCCGACCCGGAGCTGGTCTCGGCGATCATCATGATCGACGGGTACGTCGTCGGGGCCGCGCGCACCCAGCTGTACGCGCAGGAGGCGGAGCGCCGGACCGGCCTGACGGACGCGGAGTTCTGGGAGGCCCAGACCCCGATGCTGGAAAAGGTCCTGGCGTCCGGCCGCTACCCCCTGATGGCCTCCCTCGACGAGAACACCTGGGGCCCCGACTTCGACCACTTCGAGTTCGGGCTGCAGCGGATCCTGGACGGGCTGGAGGTCTTCGTGGCGCGGCGGGCGGAGACGACCGGCGACGCCGACGGTGACGAGTCCTAGGGCGTGGGCTCCGCGATCATGGCGATCCAGCTCAGGACGCCCACGGGGATGGCGACCACGACGACGTAGCCCACCCGGTCGGCCACCTTCTGCCGCCGCGAGGGCTCCCGCCGGTGGGCCTCCTTGCGTCGGTCCTTCCCGCGCGGCTTGATCGCCTGGTACGCGAGGACCGCGAGGACGACCACGCAGACCGCGACCTGCCAGAGCTCGCCCACGACACCCCAGAAGCCGACCCGCTGAACCGTCTCCGGCTCGATCCCCTGCCGCGCGTCGAACCCACTGCCGTCCGGATAGTCGTGCCCGGTGTCCTCGAGGTGCACGTACACGGCGTCGCCGGCCGTGCCGCCGTCCGGCGTGAAGTCGCCGTAGCAGTCGTAACGGGAGTTCCTGCCGCCGCTGTTGGTGTCGCGGCAGGTGTCCACCTCGTACCTGCCCGGCGTGCCGTAGACCCCCGCGGACAGGGCGAGGTCGGCGGTCGCGGTGACGCACCAGAAGGCGGCGACGAGGGCGAGGAGTACCCCGCACACCCAGCCGAGTACACGCTTCATCCGCCCACCAAGATGTTCGGTTCCTTCTCCAACAGCCTTGAGATGCCGGCCTGTTCGGCGAGAGCCACGCGCTGCGGGCCGGCCTGGGCGCGCTCCTGCTCGTACTTCTTCCAGTCCGCGGGCTGCACGAAGAACATGTCGTCGCTCCCCGGCACGACCATGACGCCGCCGAAGGCCGGGTCCCCGGCGAACCAGGCACCGCCCTCCTCGGCCTCCTTCGGCCAACGGCGCACCGTCGAGGCGTTGACCGCGCGCAGCGAGGGCGCACCGCGCTGCCCGCGCACCGACAGCCGGACGGTGTGCACGTCGCCTAGGTACTTCCACTCCGAGCCCTTCCTGGAGACCCGGGTGCGGTACTCCAGGGGGTAGGTGTGCAACACCTTCTCGCACACCTTGAGCCGGGAGCCGTGGCGCAGCCGGAGCATCAGGAAGATCAGTACGAGCAGGGCGGCCGGGATGCCGAACCCGGGCAGGGCGGCGTCATAGCCGGCCAGGTGCGCCACGTACGGGACGGCGAACAAGGTCACGGCGAGCGCGAGGCGGGTGACGATGTGCCGGTACAGCAGAGCGCGGTTGTGCCTGAGCACCTGCGCGACGTCGGGTGCGGGGGGCGGATTGGCCATGTGGGGTGAGGTGATCCTTCGTACGAGGTCGGGCGCCTCGGGCATTCTCCGACACGCGGCCGATGCCCTTCACCCCCGCCGCAGCAGCCTGCGCAAGCCGAACACAACCACACACGCGACGACCACCGCGACGGCACCGACCTTGATGTCCCCGCTCGGCCCGCCGTCGCCGTCACCGTCGTCGCCGGAGGCCGAACTGCCGCCGCCGGACGAGGAGTCGGAGGATCCGCCGTCCTTGGGGGCGTCCTGGGCGACCACCGCGCTGCCGGCCCCTTCGCTCCCCAGCATGAGCTTGGTGCCGTCGGGTGAGTAGCTGACGGACTCGCCCTGGCCCAGGGGCACGCTGATGCGCTCCAGCCGTTTGAGTCTGCCGCCGTTCCAGTCGTAGGCGACGCCGCCGAAGTAGCCGCGTACGGCGAGGGCCCGGCCGTCCGGGGAGAAGGCGGCGTCGGTGGCCCACAGCTCGACCGGGGTGATGGGCTTGAAGACGTTGGTGCCTTTGGGGGAGAGCTCGGCCGGGGCCTCGTAGAGGTGCCCGCCGTCCTCCTGCTTGTCGATGATGTAGACGCGCCCGGTCTTGGGGTGCACGACGAGCGACTCGGCGTCGCGGCTGCCGTCGGAGTACTTCACCACGTACTGCGTGGCGCGGATCGACTGGTCCTTGAGCGTTTTCGGCTCCGGCAGCCGGTAGACCCACACATAGGGCCACTCCACACCGTCGTTGTCGCCGATGTCGCCGACGTAGATCTCGTTGCCGGGCCCGATGGCGATCGCCTCCACGTCGCGCGGGGTGCCCACGCCGGTCATGGTGATCGTCGCGACGGTCTCGCCGGTGCTGCTGTCGACCGCGTAGAGGAAGGCGCCCTCGTCCTGGTCGTTGTGCGTCCAGTAGATGCCCGGGTGCTGACGGGAGGCGGCGAGGCCGCTGGACTCCGTGATGCGGGGGTCCTTGATCGTGAAGTCCTCGTTGCCGTCCCCGGCGGACGCGGCGGCGGAGGCGGGCACGGCGGTGAACGCCCCCACGAGAAGGACCCCGGCAAGAGACGCGAGCAGTCGGCGCATGCCCCCAGCCTGCCATCCCGGCCGGGTTCACGAGCCGGGCCGGCCTGACTAAGATCCACGGGGACATCGCGTGCCGGTCACCGGCTGGGTGAGGCATGGAGGTGTCGGGAGATGCCCTCGGAGGCATTCCTTGTCAGTCGAGTTGAACCACACGATCATCCATGCCCGGGACAATCGGGAGTCCGCGGAGTTCTTCACGGACCTGCTGGGCCTTGAGATCACCGCGGAGTGGGGCCCCTTCATCGCCGTCGCCCTGAGCAACGGCGTCACGCTGGACTTCGCCACCATCCCCGCGGACAGGATCGCGCTCCAGCACTACGCCTTCCTGATCTCCGAGGAGGAGTTCGACGCGGCGTACGCGCAGATCAGGGAGCGCGGTATCGAGCACTACGCCGATCCGCAGCAGCAGCACCCCGGCACGATCAACCACAACGACGGCGGCCGCGGGGTCTACTTCATGGACCCGGCGGGCCACGCCATGGAGCTGATCACCGTGCCGTACGGCGGCTGGACCTCGTAACACCCCGCGCAGGCGGCGTGTCAGGCTTCACACGCCGCCTGCTCCTACCGACAGGTAGCGATCGTCCATCATGAGCGGATGCTCAGGTTCATGCCCGTCGGCGACTCCATGACCATCGGCAGCGCCGGCGAACACACGTGGCGCTACCGCATGTGGCAGCACCTGCGTGAGACGTACGGCGGCCCCTTCGCCCTCGTCGGCCCGCGCGAGACGCTGTACGACAAGGCGACGGACGAGCCGACGTCGTACGAGTACGCCGCCGACTGCGACCCGTCCTTCCCTCGCGCCCACCTCGCCGGCTGGGGCGAGGGCTGGCTGCACATGGCACCGCTGATCGGCGAGGCCGTGCGGTCGTGCCGGGCGGATGTGCTGCTGGTGTCGCTGGGCCTGATCGACCTGGGGTTCTACACGAACGCGGAGCAGACGGCGCAGAACGCGCGGGCGTTCGTGTCGGCGGCGCGGGCGGCGAACCCGAAGGTACGGACGGTCGTGCTGCCGGTGATCCCGAACGTCCGGGCGGAGTCGGACGCCGAGTTCGCCGTGCAGGTCAGCCGCTTCAACGAGCTGCTGGCGAAGGCGGTGGCCGACCTGGACGAGCCCCGCTCACCGCTGCTCCTGGCGTCCCCTCCCCCGTCGTACGACATCAATCTCGACACGTACGACGGCACGCACCCGAACGCGAGCGGCGAGCACAAGATCGCGGAGGCGTTCGCGGACGCGATGTATCAGGCGTGGGGCGTGGGCGAGCCGTACGCCGCCGACTGACCGGCGATGGCCTCGATGGCCGTCGGGGTCAGCCCCTGCGCCGGCTTCCTCCGCGCGTGGCCCCAACGGCCGGAGACCTTCAGCAACTCCTCGACCAGCGTGCGGCGTTGGGCATGGGTCGTGGGTTCGAGTGCGACGACCAGGACCGGGGTGGGCATGCGAGCTTCGTCTCCATGTAGTGGTCGCTGTGCGTATCGTTGAACTCATGGCCGAGAGCGACACCCACTGGCTGGATGAGATGTTCGAGCGGCTCGAGAAGATGCCCGTCCCCGAAGGATTCAGGGTCGAGATCGTCGGGGGCAACGTCTTTATGACGCCGCAGCGGAACACTCATTGGCAGATCATCCGCCGGTTCCTGTGGGCCGTGGAGGACAGGTTCGGGAGGGACGTCATGGTGTTCTCCGACGTCCGCATCGACTTTCCGGGCTACCAGAACGGCTTCTGCCCGGACGTGGCCATGCTCAAGGACTCAGCAAAGCAGGACGGCAAAGGCCACTGGCGTTACCAGGACGTCGAGTTCGTCGCCGAGGTCATCTCCGAGGGCACGGCCGCCAACGACTACGGCCCGAAGAAGACCGCCTACGCGGTCGCCGAGGTCCCCGTCTACGTCATCGCCGACCCCTACCAGGGGCGGTGCTGCGTCTACACCGACCCGAAGGACGGCGACTACCAGAATCGGACGCCGGTGGACTTCGGCACCGACGTCGACCTGATCGGTACCGTTGTGGACCTCACCCTCAAGACCGACGACTTCCCCCGCGACTGACGCCCCCGACGGCCCGTCAGAGCACCTTGCTCTCCAGCTTCCCCAGCGGGCTGGGGTCCTCCTCCAGCGAGGCGACCGCCGTCTTCCAGCCGGTGTCCTCGGGGTAGAGGGCGCCGCGCAGGAAGGCGGAGGTGAGCTGCTGGATCAGGGCGACGCGTGCGGGGCTCTCGTCGGTGGTCTCGGCGACCTCGTACCCGGGGATGCCGCCGAGCGAGTGCTCCGCCCCGAACAGCGTGAGCAGGCTCTTGCTTCCCGGGCTGTGGGTGTAGGCGTCGGTGAACCAGTCCGGTCCGCGCGTGGTCAGGTGGGACTGGTCGTGGTCCCCGGCGACGACGAGAGCCGGCGTGGCCATGTCGGCGAAGGACGGCCTCATGAAGGGGAAGTTCTCGGAGGCGAACGGCGTCAGGTCGTCGCCCAGGCCGGCCATGGCGAGCAGCACACCCGCCTTGACCCGGAGGTCGGACATGTCCTCGCCGGGAACGCCGTCGGAGCCGAGGACTCGCGCGCCCAGCAGGGCACTCGCCGTCTGAGCTCCCCAGGAGTGGCCCGCCACCGCGATGCGACTGCGGTCGAGGCGCCCGCCGAGTCCCGGCACCGAGGCTTCCAGGACGTCGAGTCCGTCCAGCACCCGCTTGAGGTCCTCGATACGGAAGCGCCAGATCCGCGGCGTACGGGGATCCTCGGCGGGGAGGCCGAGGGTCCTGGAGTCGAGGTGGGTCGGCTGCACGACCACGAAGCCCTGCGCGGCCCAGAAGTCCGCGAGCGGGGCGTAGCCGTTCATCGACCAGCCGAAGCCGTGCGAGAAGACGATGACCGGCAGGTCGCCGCCGCTCGCCGGGGCGGACACGCGGACCTGCAGGTCCTCGCCGCGGCCCGGGGCGGACAGTACGACCGGTTTCGCGGATATCACCGTGGCGGGCGCACCTGCGCTCTTCCGCACGTTCACGGTGCTGTTCGAGTCGGACATGGAAGTGCCTCCGTTGATGGAGATGGACAGACCGGTCCCCTGGTCTGCCATCATGGGCGAAACGGAACCTCGTTCCGCAAACAATACGGAACACGGTTCCGCTTTGGCAATCACGGAAGGAGCGCCGCGGTGAACGACAGCGGCCACAGCACGGGAAGCGCGGCCGGATCCAAGCGCAAGGACGCCCTGCGCAACCAGCAGACCCTGCTGGACGCCGCCGCCTCGGTCTTCGTCACCTCGGGCGTGGAAGCACCGGTACGCGACATCGCCGCCGAGGCCGGCGTCGGGACGGGCACGATCTACCGTCACTTCCCCACCCGGGCGGACCTGATCATCGCCGTCTACCGCCACCAGGTCGAAGCCTGCGCCGAGGCCGGGCCGGACCTGCTGACGACCTGCCCGACACCGCACGCCGCCCTGGAACGGTGGGTCGACCTCTTCGTCGACTTCCTGGTCACCAAGCACGGCCTCGCCGCCGTACTGCGGACTGACAGCAGCGGCTTCGAGACACTGCATGCCTACTTCCTCGACCGCCTCCTGCCGGTGTGCGCCCAACTCCTCGACGCTGCCGCCGCCTCCGGCGAGATCCGCCCCGGCATCGACGCCTACCAGCTCATGCGCGGCATCGGAAACCTCTGCATCGGCGCCGAGAGCGACCCCCGGTACGACGCGCGCCGACTGGTCGCACTCCTCGTCGCGGGGCTACGCCGGCCGAGCTGACCGTGGCCCGCCGACGGAGCTTCTCCCGACGACTTCATGCAGCAACTCGCCCTTGACGAACGGGACTTCCTCCGTCGGCATCGACCGCCATTCCAGCGGCCAGGTGACGCCGGTCAGAGCCGGTACGCCCACGTACGCCGAGTAGCCGGCGGCGCGGGTGAGGGTGCGTACGCCGGGGGGCCAGCGGTGGGTGGTGGCGGTTTGCGGGGGCAACAGGAAGTACAGGTACCGCTCTCCGGTCAGCTCGCGGATGATCGGGCCCGCGTCGAAGTGGGTGCGGAGCAGGAGTTCGGCGGCGGCGCCTTCTGCCTGGGCGCCTTTCATGCGTACGGCGTCGAAGTGGATGCCCGCGTGGCGGAGCGCGTGGCCGGTGTCGGGGATCCAGGTGGGGAGCCAGGGGTTGGCGATTTTCTCGTACATGCCGCAAATGCAACCGGGTGCTTACATACTGTGACCAGGGGTTCGTGGTGGTGGTGCGGGGCTGTGCAGTTGGGGAGGCGCGTGTGCGTTCCGGTGATCGAGGGTCGGAGTCGTTCGGTGCGTTGCTGAGGTTCTTTCGCGAGCAGGCCGGGATGACGCAGGAGGGGTTGGCGAAGCACGTCGGATACTCCAAGTCGCAGGTGGCGATGGTGGAGCGGGGGGAGCGGTCGCCGAAGGGGCAGTTCGTCGAGATCGCGGACCGGGTGCTGGGTGCACAAGGTGCACTGCTGGTGCTGGCGGAGAAGGAGTTCGGAAACAGCGGGCTCCGGCCGTGGACCGAGGACTATCTGGCGGAGGAGCGGAAGGCCGCGGCCCTTCACGTGTACCAGAACCACGTGATCCCGGGTTCACTCCAAACCGAGGCGTACGCGCGGGCGATCTACGGCTGCCACTGTCCGGCGCTGGACGACGACGAGATCGACCGGCGGGTGGCAGCGCGGCAGGAGCGGCAACAGCTCTTTCAGCGCAAGCCCAAGCCGATCGTCAGCTACGTACTGGAAGAGAGCACGCTCACACGTCCACTGGGCGGACCGGCCGCGCTGAAAGAGCAGCTGCTCCACATCCTCGATATCGGCCAACTTCGCCACGTCGAGATCCAGGTCATGCCGCATGCCCGCCAGGCCCACGCCGGACTCAACGGCGCCATGATCCTGCTGGAGACACCCGAACACCGCCAACTCGCCTACGTGGAAGGACCGAGTGGTGGCTATTTCGTCAGCGAGCAACCCGACCTGGGGGAACTCTTCGCACGGTATGGCATTCTGCGAGCGCAGGCTCTCAACCCTGACGAGTCCGCGAAGTTGATCGACGAAGTGGCAGAGGGGCTATGAGCGCGGACCTCCACTGGTTCAAGAGCAGCTACAGCGGCGACCAGGGCGAGTGCGTAGAAGTAGCCCTCACCCCCACCACCATCCACCTCCGCGACTCCAAGACCCCCAAGGACCACGAACAGAAGGCCGTCCAGATAACCCCCATCACCTGGACGACCTTCCTCAACTCCCTGCTCTAGAACATCCCGTTGTCGTTCGCGGACGTAGCCGGCACATCCTGGATCACGTCCCAGTGCTCCACGATCTTCCCGCCCCGCACCCGGAACAGATCCACGATCGCCTGACCCCGCTCCCCCGGCGCGTTCACGTAGTGACTGTGGACGGCCACGAGGTCACCCTCGGCGATCACCCGCTTCGGCGTCACCTTCAGCTGCGGGAACGCCGCGAAGTACCCGCCCAGCCCCGACTTCACGCCCTCCACACCATCCGCGATGTTCGGGTTGTGCTGGTGGTACTCAGGACCCCAGTAGCGGTCGATCGCGGACAGATCCTTCCGCACGAGCAGCTGGTCGAAGGCCTTGGTGACGAGCTGCTTGTTGTACGCCGTCAGCCACCCCGGCCCCGGCCGCTCCGTCCGCGGCCAACTCTCCGTCGAGAACATGTCGTTGCCGTTGGCCGAAGTCGCCGGCACGTCCTGCCCCACGTCCCAGTGCTCGGCGATCTTCCCGTCCTGGAACCGGAAGATGTCGAAGACGGCCTGCCCGCGCGCACCCGGCGTCGCGACGACGTTGGAGTGCACCAGGACGAGGTCGCCCTCGGAGATGACCCGCTTGATGTCGTACGAGAAGTCCGGGAACTGCTGGTGGACGGCCTTGCCCAGGTTCTTCAACGTCTCCGCGCCGTCGGGCGCGAGCGGGTTGTGCTGGATGTAGTCCGGGCGGACGTAACGGTCGACGACGGCCGTGTCGCCCTGCTCGAAGACGCCCTTGAGGACGCGGACGGCGACGGCCTTCTGGTAGCCGAGGCGGGCGGAGTCGTCGTAGCCGGAAAGCACGGACACGTGGGTGACCGGCACGGACGCGAGGGCCGGCACGGCGGCGGCGCCCAGCAGCGCGGCGGAGGCGACGAAGGCGGCAAGTGCCCTGCGGACAGGGCGGACAGGCGTGGTGGGGGGCATGGCGCTCTCTCCAGAGATGAATATTGAAAGTTCAATCTCGCACTGCGCATAGGAAAGCACTAACTTCCAGTTAGCGTCAAGATCCCTTGCCTAGAGCGCACTCCACACAGCTAGCGTTCAAGCCATGGAGTACACGCAGCTCGGACGCACGGGACTCAAGGTCAGCCGACTCGTCCTCGGCACCATGAACTTCGGCCCGCAGACGGACGAAGCGGACAGCCACGCGATCATGGACGCGGCGCTGGACGCGGGCATCAACTTCTTCGACACCGCCAACGTGTACGGCTGGGGCGAGAACAAGGGCCGTACCGAAGCCATCATCGGCAACTGGTTCGCGAAGGGCGGCGAGCGGCGCGACAAGGTCGTCCTCGCCACCAAGGTGTACGGCAACATGGGCGCCGACGGCCCGGCGTGGCCCAACCACGACAAACTGTCGGCCCTGAACATCCGGCGCGCCGTGGACGCTTCGCTCAAGCGGCTGCAGACCGACTACATCGACGTGTACCAGTTCCACCACATCGACCGCGCCACTCCCTTCGAGGAGATCTGGCAGGCCATCGACGTGCTGGTCCAGCAGGGGAAGATCCTCTACGTCGGGTCCTCCAACTTCCCCGGGTACAAGATCGCCCAGGCCAATGAGATCGCCGCCCGGCGCGGCGGCACCATCGGCCTCGTCAGCGAGCAGTGCCTGTACAACCTCTACGAGCGCCGCGTCGAGATGGAGGTCATCCCGGCCGCGCAGGAGTACGGCCTCGGCGTCATCCCGTGGTCCCCGCTGCACGGCGGGCTGCTCGGGGGCGTCATCAAGAAGGAGGTCGAGGGCGGACGGCGCAGCTCGGGGCGGGCCGCCGAGGTCCTCGCCGACCCCGCCGTACGCGCGAAGATCCAGGCGTACGAGGACCTGCTCGACAAGCACGGCCTGGAGCCCGGCGAGGCGGCCCTGGCCTGGCTGCTCACCCGCCCGGGTGTCACCGGCCCGATCGTCGGCCCGCGCACGGCCGAGCAGCTCGAATCCGCCCTGCGCGCCGCCGAGTTGGAGCTGAGCGAGGAGCTGCTGGCCGGGCTGGACGAGATCTTCCCGGGTCCGGGGCCCTCTCCGGAGGCCTTCGCCTGGTAGTCCTCTCCCCTTCCCCTCGCCCGCCTTCTTGGGCTCCGTTCCATCGAACGGTTGAACAAGGAGGCAGCGGGCGGACGACGCGGAGCATCCCCTCCGCTCGCCAGACTTGCCGCGCCGCCGCGTAACGGACGTGGCGGCGCGACAGGTCAGGAGGACCCCCCACATGTCCAGGGACTTCAGCAGGCGCCGACTGCTCGCCACGGGGGCCGGGGTCGCGCTCGGCGGTGCCGCCGCGGTCTCGGCGTCCGGCGTGCCGGCCAACGCGAACGCCCTCTCCGCGAGCAACTCCTTCGCGAGCACCCTCTCGTCCGGCCCCCGAGTCCGCGAGGAGACCCGCTCGCTCGAGGAGTTGTACGCGGCCGCCGTCGCCGAGGGCGGCAAGCTCGTCCTCTACCAGGGCGGGGACGTCGACAGCCAGGCGGCCGGTGTGCGGGCCGCCTTCGGTGAGCGGTTCCCCGACATAGATCTGACGGTCGTCGTCGACTACAGCAAGTACCACGACGTCCGCGTCGACAACCAGCTCGCGACCGGCACCCTGGTCCCCGACGTCGTACAGCTGCAGACCCTCCAGGACTTCACCCGCTGGAAGCGCGAGGGCAGGCTGCTGCCCTACAAGCCCGCCGGGTTCTCCAAGGTCCACGAGGGGTTCAAGGACCCGGACGGCGCCTGGACCGCGCTGATGGTCATCGGCTTCAGCTTCATGTACGGCATCGAGGCGGCCGGCGCCCACGCGCCCAGGACGCCCCTCGACCTCGTCGACCCGCGCTGGAAGGGGCAGATCGCCTCCTCCTACCCGCACGACGACGACGCGGTGCTCTACCTCTTCTCCCTCTACCAGCGGACCTACGGCTGGGACTGGGTGGCCGAGTTCGCCGCGCAGCAGCCGCAGTTCGCCCGTGGCTCGCACACGCCGGGCCTCGCGGTCAACGGCAAGCAGAAGGCCATCGGCGTCGGGGGGTCGGGCAGCGCGGTGTCGACGTCGACCGTGACGAAGTGGGTCGTGCCCGAGGGGCACCCCTTCATGGCGTGGGGGCAGCGGGCCGCCGTGCTGAAGCAGGCCGCCAACCCGACCGCCGGCAAGCTGTACCTGAACTGGGCGCTGTCCGAGGAGCGGCAGAAGGCCGCCTTCAACGGCTGGTCGGTGCGCACGGACGTCACCCCGTCCCCCGGTCTGAAGCCGGTGTGGGAGAACCCGGACGCCCATGTGGACGGCTTCCCGAAGTTCATGGAGGACCGCGCCGCGATCGAGCGCCTGAAGCAGACCTTCGCGCTGTACTTCGGCGAAGTGAAGGGCGACCCCACGCCGGGCTGGCTCGGGCTGCACCCGGGACGCTGAACCCTGTCGGTTCACTGTCATTCACTGTCGTTTACAACAGTCACACGAGTAACGGCTTAAACTCCTGACGGCATCGCCGCTTCCCATCGGCCCGTCCAGGGAGTCACCGCCGTGCCCGCCACCGCTCTCGCCGTTCGCCCGTCCCGCCTGTCGGCCCGGCACCTCCCGCACCTGGTCTTCCTGGTCGCCGCTGCCGGCACCCTCGTACGGCTCGTCGAGCTCAACAACGAACTGTGCTGGTCCGTCGCGCCGCCCATGGCCGTACTGGCCCTGCTGTACGCCGCCGGGCCGGCCCCGTGGGAGCGGCTGGGCCGGGCGGGGCGGCCGGTCTGGTTCGGGCTGCTCCTGCTGTTGTGGTCGTGGGTGGCCTGGGTCCTGCCCACGCCGCTCACCTTCGGATACGCGTGGCTGGCCGTGCCGCTGGCCGTCCTGGCGCTGCGCATGCCCACCCGTGCGGAGCGGGCGGTGGCCCTCGGCGTCCTCACAGTGCTGCTGATGGCGGCGCTCGTCCGGGCCGGCGGCGGCCTCGACCCGGATCTGCTGGCACCGCCGGTCACGGCCCTGTGGGCGACCGTCCTGCTCTACCGCGGCCAGCAGCGGCTGACCCGCGAACTGGCCGACACCCGGGGCGAGTTGGCGCGTCGCCAGCGGGAGGCCGGGCGGCTGGCCGAACGGGCCCGCATCGCCCGCGACCTGCACGACACGCTCGCCCAGGAACTCGCGGGCAGCCGCATGCTCCTCCAGGCCGCCGAACGCGACTGGGACCGCCGCCCGCAGGCGGCCCGGCGCCAGGTGCGGCTGGTCACCGACGCGCTCGGCGACCACCTCGCCCAGACCCGCGGCATCATCGACGACCTCACCCCGCCCGCCCTCGCCCGGGACGGCCTGGAGGCGGCACTGCGTGAGCTGACCGCCCGCACGGGTTCCGCCGCCGGGGCGCCCGGGATCTCCTTCAGCGCCGAGAACCCGCCCGCCGCCCTTCCCGTGGAGCAGGCCGTGGCGCTGCTCCGGGTGACCCAGGGCCTCCTCGCCAACGCCTGCGAACACGCCCGCGCCACGCACGTGCACGTCACCCTGATCCAGGGCGGGTCCGTCGCCGCCGTCGAGGTCCGCGACGACGGTGTGGGGTTCGAGCCGGAACCCGTACGGTCGGCCACCTCCAGGGACGGGCGCGGGTTCGGGCTCGCCGGGGCACGCGAGCGGCTCGGCGCCCTCGGCGGCACGCTCACCGTCGACACCGCGCCCGGCCACGGCACCCGCGTCCGGGCGACGCTGCCGGTCGCACGGGCCGCCGAGGACCGCGTCCCGGTCGGCGCCCGATGAGCGACGACGCGGCCGAGCCGCTGCGGCTGCTGATCGTCGACGACCACACCGTCGTACGGGCCGGTCTGCGCGCCCTGCTCGAAGGCGAGCCCGGTTTCGAGGTCGTCGGCGAGACCGGCGACGGCACCGACGCCGTACGCCTGGTGGGGCGGCTGCGCCCCGACGTCGTCCTCATGGACCTCCGGCTCACCGACCCGGGCAGGTCCCCTGCCGGAGCCGACGGCGTCGAACGCGTCGCCGACATGGACGGCATCGAGGCCACCCGCCGGATCCTCGCGGCCGGCACCGGGGTCCGGGTCGTCATGCTCACCAGCCACGGCCGTACGGCCGACGTCCTGCGGGCCGTCGAGGCCGGCGCCCGCGGCTACGTCCTCAAGGCGGGCCCGCCCGAGGAGCTGTTCCGTGCCGTGCGGGCCGCGGCGGCGGGGGGCATGGCGCTGGCGCCGGAGGCCGCCGCGAGTGTCGTCGGGCACGCGGTCGAGCCGGGGCCGGTGCTCAGCGAACGGGAGATCGAGGTCGTACGGCTGCTCGCCCGGGGGCACAGCAACCGCGCCATCGCGAACACGCTGTTCCTGGCCGAGGCGACGGTCAAGACCCACCTCGTACGGATCTACCGCAAGCTCGGCACCGAGAACCGGGCCGCGACCGTCAGCGAGGCCGTCCGGCTGGGGCTGATCGAGCTCGCCTGACCGGCGGGCGGCGAGAGAGGGCGCCGACGGCCGAGCGGCCGGCCACGGCTCCTACCTTCCGAGGGCCGCCGCCAGCGCCACCACCACGAACATCAACACAAGCGCACCGGCCATGATCCGGTTCCGGGTTTTCGGGTCCACGGGACCGAGCCTAACCGGCCCCTCCGAGCGGCCAGCGGGCGACCGCCTCGTACCGGGGCTGCTCGCCCGCCACCCCGGACTTCGGCAGATTGCTGCGCACCAGCGCCAGCTCGGCCACCGTCCAGGTCCGGCTCGTGAACTCGGCGAGGGTCGCCACATACGGCCGTACGTCCACCGCCGACCGGCTCCTGGCCACCGTCAGGTGGGCCTTGTACCGCCGGTGCTCCCCCATCGGCACCCCCGCCTTGCGCGCCGCCGCCTCGCTGCGGTCGGCCAGCAGCCGCAGTGTCGCCAGGTCCCCCTCCGCCCCCGTCCACAGGGCCCGCCCGTGCCCGAACTGGCCGCCGCCGCTGAGGGCCAACGGGAAGGACGGCGTACGGTGCGCGGCACGCTCCAGACGGGCCGACAGGTCGGGTACGAGGTCGTCGTCGACCTCGCCGTAGAAGGCGAGGGTGAAGTGCCAGCCGGGGCGGCCGGTCCAGCGCAGCCGGTCCGCGCCGGGCAACCCGCGCAACTCCGCGACCTCGGCGGCGAGTTCACGGGTCACGTCCTCGGGCGGCAGTACGGCGGCGAAGAGTCTCATGGCACCCAGCCTGGCACGATGAGGGGATGGAGATCATCATCCGGGACGGCGGGCCCGACGACATCCCCGCGATACTCGGCATGCTCGACAGCGGTGTGGAGTGGCTGGTCGCGCAGGGGCGGACCGGGCAGTGGGGGACGAAGCCGCTGTCGCAGAGCCCGAAGACGGTGGAGTCGGTGGCCCGGTACATGGACGAGGGCGATGTCTTCATGGCCGAGGTCGACGGCGTGCCCGCCGCCACCCTCACCCTCACCGACTCGCCCGGCCCCTACCTGGCCCACCTCCCGCCGGCCGGCGAGCCCGAGCGCTACATCCACTGGCTCGCCTCCGACCGCCGCTTCAAGGGCCACGGCGTGGGCAGCGCCCTGCTCACGCACGCCGCCGAGGTGACCCGGCGAGCAGGCGTCTCCCTGCTGCGCGTGGACTGCTACGCGGGCGCCGACGGCAAGCTCGTCCGGTACTACGAGAGCAACGGCTTCGTCCGCACCGAGACGTACAAGGGGACGGACGACTGGCCGGGGCAGGTGCTGGCCCGGAGGGTTTAGTCGCCTCGGTGCCGTGAGCGTGACCATGGCCACACGTGACGCCGTCACCGTGCGTATCGTTGTACTGCGCGGCTGGCCGTGACCGAGCGGCAGCCGGGGAGGAGCGCCACGATGACCGTCCTTGACGACAGGATCGAGATGGCCGAGGAGTGCGGCGAGCTGACTCTGGACGTCCTGTTCGAGTGGCTCGAGAAGATGCCCATCCCCGAGGGAACGAAGGTCGAGATCGTCGGGGGGAACATCTTCATGTCACCGCAGCGGCAGAACCACTGGGAGATCATCTTCGACATCGCGGAGCAGTTGCGCGCCAAGTATCCCCGCAAGCGGTTGGCATCGGATGTGCGGATCGACTTCCCCGGGCATCTGAACGGCTTCGCCTGCGATCTGGCGGCCATGGCCGAGCGGTCGGTGAAGGACAGCAAGGGCCGTTGGCGCTATCAGGACGTCGAATTCGTGGCCGAGGTCATCTCCAAGGACACCGCGGGCAACGACTACGGCCCGAAAAAGGACACCTACGCCGCGGCCGAAGTGCCGGTGTACCTGATCGTGGATCCGTACACCGGCGAGTGGCATCTGCACACCCTGCCGAAGGACGGCAAGTACCACAGCGACGTCAGTTTTTCCTTCGGCGAGGACATCAACCTGACCGGTACCCCGGTCGGCCTCACCCTCAAAACCGACGAGTTCCCCCGCGACTGACGCCCCTACACCACCGTCGCCAGCTCCTCCTCCCGCCGCTCCCGCGGCACGAACCGCACCCGCGGATGTCCCTGGTTCCAGCCCACCGACAACCGCAAGCCCCCCACACGGGCCAGGAACACGGCGATCGTCACGGCGGCGACAGCAGTGATCGCGCCGCCCACTGCCATGCCCGCCCGGACGCCGTACGCGTCCGTGATCCAGCCCGCGATCGGCGCGCCCAGCGGCGCTCCGCCCATGAACACCATCATGTACAGGGCCATCACCCGGCCCCGCATGGCCGGGTCGGTCGCCATCTGGATGCTGCTGTTGGCGGTGACGTTCACCGTCATGCCGAAGATGCCTATGGGGGCCATGAGCAGGGCGAACATCCACAGGGACGGGGCGAAGGCGGCCACGATCTCCATCGTGCCGAAGGCCACCGCCCCCGCGATCAGCACTCGCATCCGGGCCGTCCCGCGCCGGGCCGCGAGCAGGGCACCGGCCAGGGAGCCGACCGCCATCAGCGTGTTGAAGAGGCTGTAGGAGCCGGCGCCCGCACGGAAGACGTCGTCGGCGAAGGCGGACAGGTACACCGGGAAGTTGAAGCCGAAGGTGCTGACGAACCCGGCGAGGACGATGGTCCAGATCAGCTCCGGGCGCCCGGCGACGTACCGCAGGCCCTCCCGCATCTGCCCCTTCCCGCGCGGGGCCCGCTCGACGGGGTACAGCTCACGTGCCCGCATCAGCAGCAGACCGGTGATGGGCGCGATGAAGGACAGGCCGTTGGCGAGGAACGCCCAGCCGGTGCCCACGCCGGTGATCATCAGGCCGGCGACGGCGGGGCCGACCAGCCGGGCGGACTGGAAGTTCGCGGAGTTGAGGCTGACGGCGTTCTGGAGCTGGTCCGGGCCGACCATCTCGCTGACGAACGCCTGGCGGGCGGGGTTGTCGACCACCGTGGCCAGTCCTATGGCGAAGGCCGCGAGGTAGACGTGCCAGACCTGGACTTGTCCGGTCAGGGTGAGGATGGCGAGCGCGATACCGGTGGCGGCCATCGAGGTCTGCGTGACGAGCAGCGTGCGGCGCTTGGGCAGACGGTCGACGAGGACACCGCCGTAGAGGCCGAAGAGCAGCATCGGCAGGAACTGCAGGGCCGTCGTGATGCCGACGGCGGTGGCGGAGCCGGTGAGGCTGAGCACCAGCCAGTCCTGGGCGATGCGCTGCATCCAGGTGCCGGTGTTGGAGACGACCTGCCCGAGGAAGAACAGGCGGTAGTTCCTGACCTTCAGCGAGCTGAACATCGAGGACTTGCGGGGCCTGGGGAGCTTGGGGGGTTCGAGGGCGGGCGGGGAGTAGTCGGGGTCTGGTGCGGGGGCGGAAGCTGCTCCGGGTCCCGAACTCAAAAGGGTTCGCCTCCTTGCGACACGTACGGCTTACAGATGTGCGAGCTTCTCCAGCACGGGGGCGGCGGCGCGCAGTTTCGCCCACTCGTCCTCGTCGAGGCCCTCGACCAGGGTGGCCAGGAAGGCGTTGCGCTTGCGGCGGCTCTCCTCGAGCATCGCCTCGGCCTGCTCGGTCTTCGTGACGACCTTCTGGCGCCGGTCCTCCGGATGCGGCTCCAGACGGACCAGTCCCTTGCCCTCCAGCAGGGCGACGATGCGGGTCATCGACGGCGGCTGGACGTGCTCCTTGCGGGCGAGCTCACCGGGGGTGGCCTTGCCGCAGAGGGAGAGGGTGCCCAGCACCGACATCTCGGTGGGGCTCAGCGACTCGTCGACCCGCTGGTGCTTGAGCCGACGCGACAGTCGCATCACGGCGGAGCGAAGAGAGTTCACGGCGGCAACGTCGTCGCCATGGGTAAGGTCCGACATGTTCTTTAGCGTAACTCATTACCCTGACTAAAGACCACCAGGGGTAATATCACTCATCCGGGTGATTCGGTGGCGGAACGTGACACGCCGAACCGACGCATGCCGCAACCCTCGTGTTCATGGGGACCAGCGTGCTCAGCCTGCGGATAGACCACGAGCTGCTCGAACGACTCCGAGAGCATGCGGCGAAAAGAGGAATGAGCGTCCAGGACTATGTCGTCCGGACGCTCATCCGTGATGACTTCGACGAGCGGTTCCAGTCCGCCGTCGACGAGACCGAGAAGTTCTACGGCCTCACATGAGACGGCCTACGTGAGCCCCAGCGCCGGCATCAGGTAGTAGAAGGCGAAGACCGCCGCCACGACGTACATCGCCACCGGCACCTCCCGGCCCCGCCCGGCGGCCAGGCGCAGCACCGCGAAGGTGATGAAGCCCATGCCGATGCCGTTGGTGATCGAGTAGGTGAACGGCATCATCACCATCGTCACGAAGGCCGGGATCGCGACCGTGTAGTCGGCCCAGTCGATCTCCTTGACCGAGTTGGCCAGGATCAGGAAGCCGACCGCCAGCAGGGCCGGGGTGGCCGCCTGCGACGGGACCATGGTGGCGATGGGCGTCAGGAACAGCGCCACACCGAAGAGGGCGCCGGTGACGACGTTCGCGAAACCGGTACGGGCACCCTCGCCGACGCCGGCCGTGGACTCCACGAAGGCGGTGGTGGCCGAGGAGGAGCTGGCACCGCCCGCTGCGACGGCGAGGCCGTCGACGAACAGCACCTTGTTGATGCCCGGCATCTGCCCCTGGGCGTCGGTCAGCTTCGCCTCGTCGCTGACGCCCATGATCGTGCCCATGGCGTCGAAGAAGCAGGAGAGCAGGACCGTGAAGACGAAGAGGGTGCCGGTCAGCGCGCCGACCTTGTCGAAGCCGCCGAACAGGCTGACCTGGCCGATCAGGCCGAAGTCGGGGCTGGCGACGGGGTTGCCGGGCCACTTCGGGGTCGTCAGCCCCCAGGACGGCACGTTCGCGACGGCCTCGATGATCACGGAGAGCACGGTCATCGCGACGATCGAGATGAGGATCGCGCCGGAGACCTTGCGGACGATGAGCGCGAGCGTGAGCAGCGCGCCGAGGATGAAGACGAGCACCGGCCAGCCGTTGAGGTGACCGTCGGCGCCCAGCTGGAGGGGCACGGTCGTCTGGGCGACGTCCGGGATGCGGGAGACGAAGCCGGAGTCGACGAGGCCGATCAGCATGATGAACAGGCCGATGCCGATGGAGATGGCCTTGCGCAGGCTGTAGGGCACGGCGTTCATGACGCGCTCGCGCAGACCGGTGGCGACCAACAGCATCACGATGAAGCCGGCGAGCACCACCATGCCCATGGCGTCCGGCCAGGACATGCGGGGCGCGAGCTGGAGCGCGACGACCGAGTTGACGCCGAGACCGGCGGCGAGCGCGATCGGCACGTTGCCGATGACGCCCATCAGCAGCGTGGTGAACGCGGCCGTCACGGCCGTCGCGGTGACCAGCTGGCCGTTGTCCAGCTGATGGCCGTACATGTCCTTCGCGCTGCCGAGGATGATCGGGTTCAGCACGATGATGTAGGCCATCGCGAAGAAGGTGGCGAAACCGCCGCGGATCTCGCGGGGCAGGGTGCTGCCGCGTTCGGAGATCTTGAAGAAACGGTCGAGTGCACCGTATGTGGGCCCGGCTCCCGGCTGTTCAGGGGTGGGGGCCTTGGCAGGAGCCGAGGTGGGCATGCTTTTGGTTGTTCCTACGAAGAGAAGTGGTCAGACACAAACCGTTTCAGTATGAACATATAAAGCCGGGATCGGCCATCTCCGCGCGTAGATCGGTGTGGATCCGATCGCCTCGTAAGCTGTCCTTCATGGCGAAGTGGACCCCCAGGCACGAGGCACCCGAGCCCCTTGAAGGGCCCGTGGTCGCCACCATCACCGGCGGCACGATCCTCTGGTTCGTCCTCTTCGTCGTACAGCTGCCGTTCTACGGCTGGTTCGACGACCGCGACCAGACCTGGTGGGTGTGGACCTGCCTGGCCGGCGGCGGACTGGGGCTCATCGGCATCTGGTACGTCCGCAGGCGCGACGCGGCGATCAAGCGGGCCGCCGCGGCCCCCGCGGAGACCCGGGAGACGGCAGGCGAACCCCAGTCGTCCTGAGGTCGCCCCCTACAACCTGGGCACGACGCCCCGTCCTCCCCCGTCCTCCCCAAGTCGGAACTTCCGCGCACTCGGCGGGTGAAGCCGTAAATCCGCACGTACCGTCGAATGCATGACGCATACCGACGCGGGCGCCGGAATAGACACCCCTGTGCACTCCGCCCGCGCCCCGGTGGCGACGGGCGGGCTCACCGCCGCCGAGGTGGCCGAGCGGGTCGCGCGCGGGGAGGTCAACGACGTTCCGGTGCGCAGCAGCCGGTCGATGACCGACATCGTCCGCGCCAACGTGTTCACCCGGTTCAACGCGATCATCGGCGTGCTCTGGCTGATCATGCTGTGCGTCGCGCCCATCCAGGACAGCCTGTTCGGCTTCGTGATCCTCGCCAACACCGGCATCGGGATCATCCAGGAGTGGCGGGCGAAGAAGACCCTCGACTCGCTCGCCGTGATCGGCGAGGCCAGGCCGACGGTTCGGCGGGACGGGGTCGCCGCCGAGGTCAGCACGTCGGAGATCGTGCTGGACGACCTGATAGAGATCGGGCCGGGGGACAAGGCCGTCGTGGACGGGGTCTGCGTCGAGGCGGACGGGCTGGAGATCGACGAGTCGCTGCTCACCGGCGAGGCCGATCCGGTCGTCAAGCGGCCCGGGGACCAGGTGCTGTCCGGGAGCTTCGTCGTCGCGGGCGGCGGCGCCTTCCAGGCCACCAAGGTCGGCCGCGAGGCCTACGCCGCCCAGCTCGCCGAGGAGGCCTCCCGCTTCACCCTGGTCCACTCCGAGCTGCGCTCCGGCATCTCCACCATCCTCAAGTACGTGACCTGGATGATGATCCCGGCCGCGACCGGCCTGATCATCACCCAGCTCGTCGTCAAGGACAACCAGCTCGACGACTCGATCGCCCGGACCGTCGGCGGCATCGTGCCCATGGTCCCGGAGGGGCTCGTCCTGCTCACCTCGGTCGCCTTCGCGATCGGCGTCATCCGCCTGGGCCGCAAGCAGTGCCTGGTGCAGGAGCTGCCCGCCATCGAGGGCCTCGCCCGCGTGGACACGGTCTGCCTCGACAAGACGGGCACCCTGACCGAGGGCGGCATGGACGTCACCGAACTGCGCCCCCTCAACGGCAGCGACGAGGAGTACATACGGCGGGTGCTGGGCGCCCTCGGCGAGTCAGACCCCCGCCCGAACGCCTCCCTCCAGGCCATCATCGAGGCCTACCCGGACGCCGAGGACTGGCGCTGCACCGAGTCCCTGCCGTTCTCCTCGGCCCGCAAGTACAGCGGCGCCACGTTCAGCGAGGGCAACGGCGAGGCGAGCACCTGGCTGCTGGGCGCGCCCGATGTGCTCCTCCCGCCCGACGATCCCGCCCTGGCCGAAACCGATCGGTTGAACGAACAGGGCCTACGGGTCCTGCTGCTCGCCCGCACCGGCCGCGACCTCGACGCCGCCGACGTCGCGGAGGGCGCCAAGCCGGCCGCCCTCGTCGTACTCGAACAACGGCTGCGGCCCGACGCCGCCGACACCCTGCGCTACTTCGCCGAGCAGAACGTCCGGGCCAAGGTGATCTCCGGGGACAACGCGGTGTCGGTGGGCGCGGTGGCGAGCAAGCTCGGCCTGTCGGGTTCGACGGTCGACGCGCGCCGGCTCCCCGCCGACAAGGACGGGATGGCGACGGCCCTCGACGAGGCCACGGTGTTCGGGCGGGTCACCCCGCAGCAGAAGCGGGACATGGTGGGCGCACTGCAGTCCCACGGGCACACCGTCGCCATGACGGGCGACGGCGTGAACGACGTCCTGGCCCTCAAGGACGCCGACATCGGCGTCGCGATGGGCTCGGGCTCGGAGGCCACGCGGGCGGTGGCCCAGATCGTGCTGCTGAACAACAGCTTCGCGACACTGCCGTCGGTGGTGGCGGAGGGGCGGCGGGTGATCGGCAACATCACACGCGTCGCGACCCTGTTCCTCGTCAAGACGGTCTACTCGGTGCTGCTGGCGCTGATGGTGGTGTGCTGGCAGGTGGAGTACCCGTTCCTGCCACGCCACCTGACCCTGCTGTCCACCCTGACCATCGGCGTCCCCGCCTTCTTCCTGGCTCTCGCACCCAACAAGGAACGCGCGAAACCCCACTTCGTACGGCGGGTCATGCGGTACGCGATCCCGGGCGGGGTGGTGGCCGCGGTGGCGACCTTCGCGACGTATCTGATCGCCCGTAGCTACTACTCGGGCGAGGGCTCGCTGGACGCGGAGACGAGCGTCGCCACGCTGACGCTCTTCCTGATCTCGATATGGGTGCTGGCGATCATCGCCCGGCCGTACACGTGGTGGCGGCTCGGGCTGGTGGCGGCGATGGGTCTGGGGTTCCTGCTGGTTCTGGTGGTGCCGTGGTTGCAGGAGTTCTTCGCGCTGCGGCTGGTCGGGGTGACGATGCCGTGGATCGCGGTGGGGATCTCGGCGGGGGCGGCGGTCGCCCTGGAGGTTATGTGGAGGTGGGTCGACCGCCGCTTCCCTGCGTAGGGCGTTGTCCTACTGGACGTCGACGAAGTCGCCCGTGGCGTTGGCCGCCGGAGTCGTCGTCGTGCCCGCGAAGACGTAGCGGAAGTAGCCGTCCTCGGTGGCCTTGACGGTCGTCTTGAGGTTGCCCGTCGCGTTGGTCTTGATGGTCTTCACCGTGGTGTAGGTGTCGCTGTTCTTCTTGCGGAACTGCAGGTTCACCGGCTGGCTGACGTAACCGTGGTACTTGTTGTCCTCCCAGTTGGCGCGGGAGAGCTTGCCGGTGATGGTGATGGTCTTGTTCTTCTTCACCGGCTCGGGGGAGGCGTCGACCGTGAGCTTCGAGTGGCGCTGCACGAGGGTGGTGCCGAGGCCGTCCTGGCCCTTGTAGCCGACCTTGCTGTCGTCGTAGTTCTCGCCCGCCGGGTCCTGGCCGTTGAAGGCGGTGGCCTCAGCCGCGGCATGCCAGGTACCGGCGTTCGAGTTGATGAGCTCGTGGGCAGCGGCGCCCGGGTAGACGTCGATGGTGCCCTTGCAGTTGGCGGTGGTCGCGGAGGTCACGGTGCACTTGGCCGGCTTGTTGCCCAAGAGCCTGGCCTCCGGCGAGGTGTGGGAGCCCCGGTAGATGATGGGGTCGGTGATGAAGTCGTCGGCGGTGATGTCTACGTCCGCGCCGTGGGTCAGCGTGTACGACACGTTCGTGGCGACGTGGTTGGTCGTGCCGACCTTGATCGCCTTGGCGATCTTGAAGTTGGAGAAGGTGACGTCCAGGTCGTACCGGGCACCTGCCCGCTGACTGCCGGACTCGGCCTGCGCGGCCTGACGGATCTTCGCCACAGCGGCGCGGTAGGAGGCGACGGAGGCCGCGGGCTCCTCGGCCTGGGCGGCCGGCGCGGCGAGGGCGGAGAGGGCCAGGGCGCCGGAGAGAGCGGAGACGGCGGCCACGGTGGCTCTGATGCGCATGCGTTCCCCTGGTACGGAAAGGGGCCCCGCTGGTCGTCGTTCCCTGCACTGCGGGTCACGCCGGGGCCCGGGTGATCGAGGGGCCTGTTGGCCCATGTGATCAGATTGTCGGCAGGGGTTCCCGGTTGTGTGGTCGCCGAGGAAAGTTAGTGAGCTTCGTCACGAACTCCCCGTGGGTGACGGGAAGTTCGCGACGAATACCCCTACTGGCGCCCCTACGGGCGCGTCCTGCTGCTACTGCACGTCGACGAAGTCACCCGTGGCATTGACCGCCGGGGTGGTCGAGGTGCCCGCGAAGGAGTAGCGGAAGTAGCCGTCCGTGGACGCGGTGACCGTGGTCTTCAGGTCTCCGTACGTGTTCGTCTTGATGGTCTTCAGCGTGGTGTAGGTGCTGGAGCCCTTCTTGCGGAACTGCAGCTTCACCGACTGGGTGGAGTAGCCCGCGTACTTGTTGGTGTCCCAGTTGGCGCGGCTCAGCTTGCCGGTGACCGTGATGGTCTTGCCCTTCTTCACGGGCTCCGGGGAGGCGTTGACCGTCAGCTTGGAGAAGCGCTGGAGCTTGGTGGTGGCGAGGGCGTCCTGCTCAGCGACGCCGACCTGACTCCAGTCGATGTCCTCGTCGCTGAAGGGGTCGACCTCGTTCCAGTCGATGACGTAGCCGAGCGCCTTCCAACTGGTCGCGTCGGCGTTGGTCAGCTCCTCGGTCGGGTAGATGTCGATGGTGCCCTTGCACGTGTCGACCGTGGCGGAGGCAGCCGTGCACACCGGCCAGTCGTCGCCGATCAGGATGTTGCCGTTCACGGGGTCGCCGTACTCGCCCCGGTAGATCTCGACGTCCATCCAGGTGTCGACCGCGGCGAGGTCGACGTCGGCGGCGTGGGTGACCGTGTACGTCACCGGGACGGTCACCTTGTTGGTGGTGCCGACGACGATCGGCTTACCGTTGTTGACCTTCACGCCGGAGAACGTGACGTCCAGGGCGTAGGGCGTGCCGGTGTCAGCGGCGGTCGAGCCGGCAAAAGCCGTCTTCCCCGAGGCGGCCTGGCGAGCGGCCTCGGCGGCCTGGAAGACGTCGGCCTTGCTGGGCCCGCTACCGTCGGCCTGCGCGAACGGCGCGGCGAGGGCGGAGAGGACCAGGGCGCCAGAGACGGCGGCCACGGTGGCACTGATGCGCATGCGTTCTCCATATGGAGAGGAGCCCCGCGGTTGTCGGTCACACGGTCCGGGTCCCGCGGGGCTCAATTGATCAAGGAGTCTGTTGACTCGGTTGATCAGATCTTCAACAGGGGCTGATGGTTGTACAGTCCGTGAAGAATTTATGTAGGCCCGGACCAAGCTCGCAGGCCCGCAGGCCCGCAGGCCCGCCCCGGAAGGTGCCGTCGTGACCGTGTATTTCCTTGTCACCCGCTATCTCAAGGACGAGGACTTCCCCGACTCGACCACCGACGTCACCGCGGTCGGCGCGGAAGCCCTCGGAGAGATCCTGGGGATGCCGGCGGACGAGCTGTACGACGTGTATCCGCTGAAGCAGGAACACGCCGAGCGTGTCCGGCGTCTGACCGGTATCGCGCTCGACCTGGAGAAGTACGAGTACTTCCTGGAAACCGAGGCGGAATGACGGAAGATGACCATGAGTGACAGAGAGCTGATCGAGAAGATCCGCGACCGGCCGGGAATGGACAGCCTGGACGGCACCTACTACCCGACGGCCATGTTCCTCACGGGGATCGACTTCGGCAGGTCAGGTGGACTGCTGCGCGGCTTCACCGAGTGGCTGGTCGTCCGCAGGGGCGAGTGCAGCAGCTTCTACTGGCACAAGCTCGTCCTCCTCGACCTGTTCCCCGACATCGACCTCAAGGGCTGGAAGAACGAGGACCATCTGACCCCGGAGCAGCACCAACAGGCCGTGGACCACCTGTTCTCACTCGTCCTCGAATTCCTGGACGTACGGGACAAGCCACGAGAACTGGGGCTGATGTACAAACGGTACGAAGCGATGTACGCGCACATCTGGGGATAGACAGCCAGACGGAAAGGGCCGCCCCACCGGAATCTCACCGGCGGGGCGGCCTCTTCGTCCCTGCGGTTCAGTCGAACCAGCGATCCCGAGCCAGTTCCCCGGTCCGCGACGGATCCTCCAACAACGCCGCCACCTCGAACCGCCGCGGCCACTGCCCCGCCGCCCACGCCAGCCCGGCCGCGACGCCCTCCAGGGTCGCCGCATGCAGCACCCCGTCGTCCGTCAGCCGCCAGTCGATCTCGACCCCGTCCACGACGAGCTCCTCATGCTCGACGTACGACGCCGGCGTCCGCGCCCCCAGCAGCACCCGCACCGACTCCGGCACCTCGTGCTCGGTCCCCTCGGAGTCCACCGACCCCGTCACCGACTCGCTCAGCCGCCGTACCTGGAACAGCTCGGCCAGCTCGGCGGCCCGGGACGGGCGGACCGGCAGCAGCGGGACCCCGCCGGTGAAGGGCAGCAGATCCGGCGAGTCGACGACCACCGCGTCCGCCGCGTCCACGACCTCAAGGTGACCGTCGACCACGGCGCGCAGCTCGTCCGGCAGGGTCACCTGCTCGGGGTCGAGGTCGGCCAGGGCGCCGTACAGGGCGTGCAGTTGGGCGGCGGACACCTCCCGGTCCGGGTCGGCCAGGCGGTCCAGGAGTTCGGCCGCGCCGCCCGGCTCGTCCAGCAGCGCGGCGACCGACGTCCGTACGCCCAGCGCCCGCAGCACCTGTTCGTCGTCGAAGCCGGTCGCGTCGGCCTCGTCGTACAGGCCGCGCAGCAGGGGGTCGCCGCCGGAGGCGAGGAGGCCCGCCGGGCGGCGGCCGTCCAGGACCGGGTTGCCCCGCAGCCACCAGGCCGTGTACGGCCGTACGACCTCGTGCGTGCCGTCGGGCAGCAGGATCCGCACCTGCTGGGTGAGCGCGTCCCGCAGCGGCGGCCGGGCGAGCAGGGCGAGGGCCTGGGGCCACTTGTCCTCGTCGACCAGGTCCAGGTCGCGTACGGCGATCAGCTCGGTGGCGACCGGCGGGACCGGCGTGTCCGGGAAGCGGTCGAGGATGTCCTCGCTCCAGACGTCCACGGCATCCAGCAGACCCGCGTCGTCGGGCTCGGCGAAGTCCCCCTCGCGGGGCTCCAGTTCGTCCGGGTCCAGGACGACGTCCGCCGCCCGGACCAGGGCGAAGTTGGCGAGGACCCCGCAGGCGGCGAGCGGCGCCTCGCCCCATTTGTCGGCCAACTCGGCGTCGATCGCGGCCAGTTCACCCTCACGCATGACCTGGTGGAAGGGGCTACCGGGGAAGACCAGCTCACCGGCCGGCGCCAGCTCCCCCTCCTCGTCGGGCAGGGCGAGCGCGCCCAGCCACGGCTCGTCACCCGGCTCCAGGCCCGCCTCCCGGACGAGCGCGAGCACGGTGTCGGCCAGCTCCTCGGCGTCGGGGGTGTCCTCCTCCCAGCTCACACCGCCGTCTTCGTCGAGGGAGGCGGCGACGGCGGCCCGCACCTGCGGTGTGGTGAGGACCGCGCGGGGGGTCGCGGGCAGGGCGCCCAGCTTCTCCAGCAACGGGTGTGCGGCGTCCGGGTGGGCGACCTTGAGGCCGAGGCGGGCCAGGATCTCGGGGTCGACGGGCGCGCCGTCGGACGTGGGGAGGAGGACCTGCCGGGGCCCGATCGTCGTACGTCCGTCGGCCAGCGGCACCGGCAGCCCGGACAGGCGGTCCGGGTCGACCCCCGCGAGGCTGTCGTAGAGCCGCCGCCACCAGCCCGGTTCCTTCTCCAGCCCGGCGAGACGGTCGATCGCGTCGGTGAGCGGGACGCGGGCGACCCCCAGCGTCCGCAGCTCCACACGCCGTTCGAGCCCGGCGGGCAGGAGGGTGGGCAGAACCTCGGCCAGCACGCTCACCGTGTCGGCGCCGGCGCCCTCGACGATCTCGGCGTCGCGGGGGCGGAGGGACTCGGGCAGCTCGGAGTCGGGCTCGTGCGGCTCGGCGGAGGGCGGGAGAGACGACGGGTGGGCGGGCGAGAGAGACACCGGGTGGGCCGGCGGGAGGAACTCAGTGCGGGGCAGTCGTTCCAGGATCGCCTGGCGCAGCGTGCCGTCCAGCTCGCCCTTGCCGAGCGGGCCGGGCACGAGGCCGATGATGCCGTCGCTCACCGGGCGCCAGTCGGCGAGCAGTTCGGCGTACGAGTCCGCCGCGCGCTGCACGAGGAAGTCGGTCAGCGGGCCGGGGGCGGCGTGGCGGCGGGTGGTGTCGAGGGGGAAGGACGCGATGAGGAGGGCGGGGACGCCGAGGGGTTCGTCGCTGGGCGTGGGCGCGTGGACGACGGGGGCGGTGCGGGGCCTGGCGGGGGTGCTGTCGGCGGCGTTGACGGGGACGGCCCAGGTCAGCGACCAGTGCGGGCGCAGCCGCTCCTCGAGCGGGCGGTCGGCGAGGAGGTCGGGCGTGAGCGGGCCGTGGGCCGCGGACGTACGCCAGTGGGTGACTCCGTCACGGGAGTCCTCCACGACCGTGAAGGGGCCGTCGACCCGGCGGCGCAGCGTGCGCGGCTCGCCGTCGCCGACCTCGACCACGACCTCTTCGAGGCCGGGCAGGGCAAGGAGCAGCGCGTCGTCGACCCCGTGCAGCAGCCGCTCGGCGAGGTCGGCGGCCGCGGTGTCGCGCAGGGGGAGGATGACGGCGGTGTCGTACGGGTCCGGGGCCGTGCCCTCGGCGGCGAACGGCAACCGCAGCAGCGGGACGTGCCCGTCACGGCGCCGGATCTCGTCCCCCAGCCCCGGGCTGTGCCGCGCGGTGCTGCCGGCCAGCTCCCGGGCTTCGGCCAGGGCCCACCGGACACCGCCGTGCCGCCCGACGACGGCGGGCTCGTCGGTGACGGCGAGGACGGCGGCGAACCCGACGCCGAAGCGGCCGATGGAGGCGGTGTCCCGTTTCGCCGAGGCTCGCAGGGTGGAGAGCGACTCGACGCCGGCGGCGTCCAGCGGGGCGCCGGTGTTGGCGGCGACGAGCACCCCGTCGCGCAGGGTGAGCCGGAGCCTTCCCGGCACCCCCGCCCTGGCGGCGGCGTCGGCGGCGTTCTGAGCGAGCTCGACGACGAGTCGGTCCCGGTACCCGCCGAGGACGAGATCCTCCTCGGCGTTGGCGTCCTCCCGGAAACGGGCGGGACTGGTGGCCCAGGCGTCGAGTACACCGCGGCGCAGCCGGGCCGTCCCGAAGGGGTCGGCACCCTCGGCTGCGGGACGCACGAACTTGCTCACGATCACTCTCCTCATCGGCTGAGGAGAAGGTATCGCGCGGGAGAGAACCCGTGCCGCCTACGTCACTCGGCGTCCAGCTGGTGGTCGGCCCAGACGTAGCTCTCGGGGAGCAGGTCGGTGACGAGGACGGTTCGGACCCGGTCCTCCGCGCCGACGATGACCTTGAGGGCGGGGAAGTAGTCGAGAAGGACCTGACGGCACCGGCCGCACGGGGGGACGACGCCCCGGTCGCGGTCGCCCACGGCGACGATCGTGTCCAGCTCGTAGATGCCCTGGGCGGCCGCCGCGCCGATGAGGACCAGCTCGGCGCAGGGGCCTCCGGTGAAGTGATAGGCGTTCACCGCCGTGACGATCCGGCCGTCCTGCGCACGGCCCGCTGCCGCCATGGTGTGGTTGTCGCCCCGGCATCGGGTGCGGGCGACGTGCGCCGCGGCCTGGATGAGTTCGTCGTCGACGTGCGGGGTCTGCACGGTCACCTTTTCTCGTCGGTTCTTCTCGTCGGCCGGAGCTGCCCGGCGCCGCACCCGCGCGGGGAGCACCCTGCCGGGCAAGGCAGAGGCGAAGGGGAGGGCGGGGACCCTACGAGTGCCCCAGCTCCGCCGACTCCTCGTCCCCCGTGACCGACACCGACCCGGAATCCGCCGCCGGACGCAGCGGGAACGGGTCCACCCGGGTCTCGTCGATCACCGGCGGGGCCGGACGCGGGGGCTTGGGCATGACCGCGGCCTCGGAGTGGCCTCCGCAGCCGTAGGTGAGGGAGACAACCCGGCCGTCCGCCGGGGCGAACTCGTTCGCGCAGACACCGAAGGCCTGGCCCAGGGAGCCGCCGATCGGGGCGAGGAAGCCACAGGTGACGCAGGAGGCGGGGGCCGCCTGGGCCATGGGGGTCTTCGCGCCGTACGCCTCTTCCCAGCGGTCCGCGGCGATGTGGAGGCCGTAGCGGGACAGGACGCGGGCGCGCCGCATGCCCAGTTCCTCCGCCACCGCGGCGATCGAGCCGCGGGAGGGGCCGAAGGGCAGGTTCGCCGGGACCCCGGCCGTCACCTCCGCGTCCTCCGCCTCCACCAGCTCCGCCATCTCGTGCGAGACGGGCGCGTTCGGCGCCGGCTCGTCCTCGCCGGAGTAGCCGGGCTCCAGGCGCAGGTCCTCGGCGTCCGTGGGGAGCAGGTCGCCCGGGCCCATGTCGCCGGGGCGCAGGCGCTCGCTCCACGGCACCCACTCGGGGGCGAGGAGGGCGTCCGGGCCGGGGAGGAGGACCACCTCGTCCAGCGTCACCACCTTCGCGCGGGAGGCTCGGGCCACCGTCACCGCCCAGCGCCAGCCGCGGTACCCGAGCTCCTTGCACTCGAAGAAATGCGTGGCCACTCGGTCGCCCTCGGAGACCAGACCCGCGTGCTCGCCCACGACGCCGGGCGCGGCGGCCTCCTCGGCGGCACTGCGGGCGAGGTCGACGGCCTCGGCGCACAGACGGTCGGGGGTGCGGCTTCGCGTTGTCGCTGCGCTCACAGGTATCGCTTCTCTCCTACGCCGTCTCTCGGGTGCGGTGCCTTGAGGCGGTGGGAACGGACGGAGCGGACCTGTGGGCCGCGTCGACGTCCGCATCCGAATCGCGCTCGGGCGCACCTACGTCATCCATTGTGCGGGATGGCTGAGATACGCACGCTACCTGTTCGCGAGCGCTGGGCCTACACCGACGGCCCTTTCACCGTGCGCGGCGGCCCGCCGGACGCCATGGAACCCGTGCCGTCGGCCCGAGAGTTGCCCGGCACCGACCTGAGACCTTGCCCATGGCTTTCCCCCCATACGCGCCGTAACCGCACTACCCGCCCCCATCTCGGGGCACTATTGCGTCGTGGCAACCGCAAGGCAGCCGCAAGGAGCCACCGGTGTCGGTGGTTCCAAGGGCGGCCGGGGTCGAGGCGGCGGAACGGGCCGGATGGGCGGCCCCCTCCGCGCGCTCGGCCGTGCCCTGCACTTCCCGCTGACCGGCCCCGCCCGCGGCATCCGCAAGGCCACGCACGCGCAGGGCGCCGGCGAGTCCGGCCTCGGCAAGCTGATCGAGCTGCACGGTGTGAACGGCGCCGGGGACATGATGATCACCGTCGCGCTCGCCTCCACCGTCTTCTTCTCCGTCCCGACCGACGAGGCCCGTGGGCGTGTCGCGCTCTACCTCGGCATCACCATGGCGCCGTTCACGCTCCTCGCGCCCGTGATCGGCCCCCTCCTCGACCGCCTCCCGCACGGCCGCCGCGCCGCGATGGCCGGCGCGATGCTCGCCCGGGCACTGCTCGCCCTGGTCCTGTCCAGCGCCGTCGTCAGCGGCGATCTCCAGCTGTATCCGGCCGCGCTCGGGGTGCTGGTGGCCTCGAAGGCGTACGGGGTCGTCAGAAGCGCCGTCGTGCCCCGGCTGCTGCCACCCCGCTTCTCCCTGGTGAAGGCCAATTCACGGGTCACCCTCGGCGGGCTCCTGGCCACCGGGATCGCGGCGCCGATCGGTGCGGGGCTGCAGGCGATCGGGCCGCGCTGGCCGCTCTACGGCGCCTTCGTGATCTTCATCGCCGGTACGTTCCTGTCCTTCTCCCTGCCGCACAAGGTCGACTCGGCCAAGGGCGAGGACACCGCGCTGCTGGCCGCCGACGAGCAGCATCTGCACGGGCCGCACCGCAAGCCCGTCAAGCGCCCCGGCCTGCGCACGGTCGGTATCGCCGTCACCCACGCCCTGGGCGCGAACGCCGCGCTGCGCTGCCTGTCAGGCTTCCTGATCTTCTTCCTCGCGTTCCTGCTGCGCGAGCACCCGATGGCCGGCCAGAGCGCCGCCGTGTCCCTGGGCATAGTGGCCGTCGCGGCCGGCGCCGGCAACGCGCTCGGTACGGCCGTGGGGGCGTGGCTCAGATCCCGGGCACCGGAGATCATCATCGTGACCGTCGTGGGCTTCGTGCTGGCCGTGGCGATCACGGCCGCGCTCTTCTTCGGCTCGATCCTGGTGGCCTTCCTGGCGGCGGTCGCCGGGTTCGCGCAGGCGCTGGCCAAGCTGTCGCTGGACGCGCTGATCCAGCGGGACGTGCCGGAGCTGGTCCGTACGTCGGCGTTCGCGCGCTCCGAGACGCTGCTGCAGATGTCCTGGGTGCTCGGCGGCGCGATCGGCATCGTGCTGCCGCTGAACGGCTCGCTGGGCCTGGCGGTCGGCGCGGCGATCGTCGCCATCGGCTGGCTGACCACCGCGAAGGGCCTGATCGGCTCGGCCCGGCACGGCGGCCACACTCGGCCACGGGTGGCCTGAGACGCCGCGACACGGCCGTGGCGTACGCACCTTCGCCTCCCGTGACGTACGCCCCGACACCTCCGTGACGCACGGCACGCCGCCCCCACGTAGAGAGAGCGCCATACGAGCCCGATAGCCTTCGCCCATGACCATGCAATCCGTTGTGCGACGCCGCCGCGCGCTCGCCGCCGCCGGCGCCGTTTCCGCCGGACTGCTCGTCCTGTCGGCCTGCGACAAGCCGACGCCGATCGCCACGATCACCGTCGGCACGTCCTCCGTCCACTCGGAGGCGACCTGCGGTGGCGAGGGCGACGCCCTGAAGACCGCGGACCTGGCGGGGTGCCTGAAGGACAAGGGCATCGAGTCCATCAAGGTCGACCCCGACGACACCGTGCGCTTCGGCGTCGACCCGGAGATCGCGGACAACGGCTGGACCATCCTCATGAACGGCCAGCCGCTCACCGACTCCAGCAAGAAGACGTACCGCACCGTCCCGGGCAGCGTGTTCTTCAACGCCCAGTACGGCGCCAGCGGCGACTCGACGCTGGTCTCCATCAAGGAGGGCGAGAAGGACGTGACGGGTCTGTGGTCCTTCAAGCTGGAGAAGGACAGCTGATCGCTGCCGCCGCGCTGCGCGTGCTCGTGGCCACCGCGGTCCCTGCGGAGAGGGACGCGGTGGCCGAGGCGTTCGCGGCGGCCGCGGACGAGGGGCGGGTGCTCCTTGGGCCGGTCGGTCCGGTGCCCGATGCGGCCGGGCGGCCGGTCGTCGACCTCCTCGCCGCCGGCGTAGGCCCTGCCCGGGCCGCCGCCACCACCGCGTCCGCCCTCTCCGCCGCCGCCCTCGACGGCGCCCCCTACGGCCTGGTCGTCTCGGCCGGCATCGCCGGCGGCTTCGCCCCCCACGCTCCCGTGGGCTCCCTCGTCGTCGCCGACGAGATCACCGCCGCCGATCTGGGCGCGGAGACCCCCGACGGCTTCCTGCCGGTCACCGAGCTGGGCTTCGGCGCCGTCACCCACCGTCCGCCGGAAGCACTCGTACGAGAGGTCGCGACCGCCACCGGCGCGCGCCCCGGCGCGGTCCTCACCGTCTCCACGGTGACCGGCACCGCCGTCCGCGCCGCACGGCTGCGTGAGCGCCACCCCACGGCTCTGGCCGAGGCGATGGAGGGCTTCGGCGTCGCCGAGGCCGCCGCGGTCCACCGCACGCCGGTGCTGGAGCTGCGCGCGATCTCCAACCCCGTCGGCCCCCGCGACCGCGCCGCCTGGCGCATCGGCGACGCGCTGGCCGCCCTGACGGAGGGCTTCGGGAAGCTCACGCCCGTACTGGAGAGTTGGAACCCACATGACCGGTGAGCCGCTGCAGATCGCCTACTCCCCCTGCCCGAACGACACCTTCGTCTTCGACGCCCTCGCCCACGGCCGCGTCCCGGGCGCGCCCGCCCTCGACGTCACGTTCGCCGACATCGACATCACCAACGGCATGGCCGAGCGCGGTGAGTTCGACGTGCTGAAGGTGTCGTACGCCGTGCTGCCGTACGTCCTCGACGAGTACGTCCTGCTGCCCTGCGGAGGCGCGCTCGGCCGGGGCTGCGGGCCGCTGGTGCTGACGCGGGAGGCGGGGGTGGACCTCACCGGCCGTACCGTCGCGGTGCCGAGCGAGAGGTCGACGGCGTATCTGCTGTTCCGCCTCTGGGCCGCGGACACGCTTCCCGGCGGCGTCGGCGAGATCGTGGTCATGCCGTTCCACGAGATCATGCCCGCCGTGCGGGACGGGAAGGTCGACGCGGGCCTCGTCATCCACGAGGCGCGGTTCACGTACCAGAACTACGGGCTGCACAAGCTCGCCGACATGGGCGAGCACTGGGAGGACACCACCGGGCTGCCGATCCCGCTGGGCGCGATCATCGCGAAGAGGTCGCTGGGCGCGGCGGCGCTGACGCGGCTCGCCGACGCGATCCGCACGTCCGTGCGCGCCGCCTGGGACGATCCCGAGGCCTCCCGCCCGTACGTCATGGAGCACGCACAGGAGATGGACCCGGCCGTCGCCGACCAGCACATCGGCCTGTACGTCAACGAGTTCACGGCCGGGCTCGGCGAGGACGGCTACGCGGCGGTGCGCGGTCTGCTCACACGTGCGGCGGCCGAGGGGCTGGTGCCGCCCCTCGGCCCGGATGTGCTGGATTTCCCTTAGGACCGTTTAAGTCCGCAAAGGGGCTGTACGTCGAGAAATGCCCGCATGTCGAGAAAGGGTCTATACGTCGAGCTGGTCGGCGACCGCGCGCAGCAGGCCGGCGATCTTCTTGCCGGAGGCCTTGTCGGGGTAGCGGCCCTTCTCGAGCATCGGCGTGATGTTCTCGAGGAGGGTCGTCAGATCCTGGACGATCGACGCCAGTTCGTCCGGCTTCTTGCGGGTGGCGGCCGCGACCGAGGGGGTCGGATCCAGAACGGTGACCGAAAGCGCCTGGTCGCCACGCTGGCCGGCGACCACGCCGAACTCCACGCGCTGGCCCGGCTTGAGAGTCTCGACTCCGGCGGGGAGGACCGAGGAATGGACGAAGACGTCACCGCCGTCGTCGCGGGAGAGAAAGCCGAAGCCCTTCTCGCTGTTGAACCACTTGACCTTGCCGGTAGGCACGTCTGTCCTCGTCCTCGTACTCGTCGGAAAACTGCTTCTGAAAACGGCTCTTGATAGCACTACAGCGGGTCGACCATGACCCGCCGGTACCAAGGCTAATGCTCCCCGGGCAGGTGACAAGACGTCGCCCGGTTGTTCCCTCGCGCAGGGAACTACCCTGGTCCGGTGCGTGACAAAACCCAAACGAATTCCGCCGCTCCCGGTGACCGACTGATCCGTGCCGGTGCGGTCCTGTTCTTCATCGGTACCGTGGCCACTCTGGTCACGGTGGCGCCGTTCCTGCTCGGTACGACGCCATTTCCGACGTACATGTTCGGACTGAGCATGCTCATGGGCGTCGGATTCCTCGTCGCCGGCGCGGGGGTGTTCCAGTCGATCGCGGCCGGGAGGCGTCAGGCGCGGGGCGCTTCGCGGTAGCCGGCGAGCCAGTCGGGGAACTCCGTCAGGTCGTCGAGGACGACGTCCGCGCCGAGGGCGCGCAGGTCGGCGGCGTCGTACGGCCCCGTGGCCACGGTGACGGACAGGGCGTCGGCCGCGCGGGCCGCGCGTACGTCGCCCTCGTGGTCGCCGACGTAGACACTCGCTTCGTGCTCGCGCAGGGCCGCCGCCTTCTGCTCGGCCCAGAGGTTGCCGATGACCGCGTCCGGCTCGATGCCGAGGTGCTCCAGGTGCAGTTTGGCGTTCGGTTCGTACTTGGCCGTCACGACGATCGCGCGTCCACCGGCCTTGCGTACGGCGGCTATCGCCTCGCGGGCACCGGGCAGGGCGGGGGTCGCGGCGATGGCGATCGTCGGGTACATCCCGCGGTACCGGTCGGCGATGGCCGCGATCCGCTCCGCCGGGAACCAGTTGATCAGCTCTTCCTCGAGCGGGGGGCCGAGGCGTGTGATCGCGAGGTCGGCGTCGATGTACGTCCCCGTGTGTTCGGCCAGTGCCGTGTAGCAGGCGTGGATGCCGGGGCGGGAGTCGATGAGGGTCATGTCGAGGTCGAAGCCGACGGTGAATGCCATATGGGCCATTGTGCCCAGGCCTGTGGTGGGGCAGACGGGGGTGGGTGTGTGATGTGCGCCCAGTAGCTCGGTCCTTTCCCTTTCGGCGGCTGCGGGCCGGTGGGGGTTGATCGCGCTCACGCGGCGGAGCCGCACATCGATACGGCCCCGCGCCCCTAGGGGCGTTTCTGTGAGCGCCAGACGATGAACAGTGCCGATGCCACCGCCGCCCCCTTCAGTACCCAGGGCCAGGTGTCCGCGAGTGCGGCGTTGGTCTGACCCTCCGCGATCGGGTCCCCCCAGCGGCCGTTGGTGCGCCCCCAGAGCCAGGTGATGCCTGCCGTGAGAGACAGGGCGGGCAGGATCACCACCGCCCACTTCGTCTCGGCGTCGCTCAGGCGGCGGGAGCCCCAGGCGATGAGCCAGCCGAGGAGCAGGGCGATGAGGTTGCCGAGGACGGCGCCGGTGACCAGGAGGGCGGCGGCGAGCAGGAGGAGGGGGTTGCTCCAGCGGCCGGTGGGGAGGGTCGGGCGGGGCAGCAGGCGGCGGCGACGGCGGCCGGCGGTTTCCGCGTCCGGGTCCTCGGCCTTCTCCACGACGGCCGGGGCGGGTTCCTCCGCGGGCTCCTTCTTCCGCGCCGCCGCCTCGTCCTTCGTGGGCGGGCGTCTGAGCATCTCCGGGATCTCCACGCCGCCGACGAATCCGGGGACGTCCTCGCCGGGGCCGAAGGCGCTGCTGTCGATCCGCCACCAGTCGGGCTGGGTCGCGCTGCCGCCGAGGTCCGCCGTACTGGCGAGGTGCGGCGGTGGAGCGGCGTCGTCCGGTGCCGCCGGGGGCTCGGCGGGGCGGGGGCGGGGGACGAGGCGGCGCAGGCCCTTGGGGCGTTCCTCGTCCGTCCCGTCGTCCCGGCTCTCCGGCTGTATGGGCACGGAGGCGGCCGGGGCCTGGGGCGCGGGGGCGGCGTTGCCTCCCCCAGAGGGGGTACCCCCAGCGGCCGTGACGACCTCGTCCGGGGTGCCGAGGCGGGCGATGATGCGGCGGACGGCGGCGGGGCTGTCGACGGGGGCCTTGGCGCGCCGCCGGTCGATCTCGCCACGCAGCTCGGACACCAGGCGCATGCGGGTGGCCGACGGCAGCTGTCGCCGCTGGGCCACGTCGCCGACGCGGCTCAGATACTCGTAGACGACCTGGTCGCTCTCGATCCCCACGAAGTCCCCTCCGGGGTGGGTGCGTTGCGGTGCGTTGGTTACCCCGTGGGACGACGTTAGCGCAGGATATGAGGTGGGTCAGAGCGGGCGGCACTCCCCCGAGTTCTGTGCTTCGGAGCAGAGGCCGTGGCCGTGGTCGCGGAGGATGTCGCGGCCGCTCTGCTGGGTGAGGAAGTTGAGGAAGGCCGCGGCGACCGAGCCGGCCGGGGTCTCGCCGTAGGTGTAGGCGAACTCGGTCTGCCAGTAGGGGTAGTTGGTGTCCTCGACGCCGTCCGCGGTCGGTTTCCTGCCGTCGATCGTCAGCTTGGCGAGTCCGTCGGCCGCCTTGTGGCCGTCGACGCCGGTGGTCTCGCTGTAGCCGAGGGCGCCGGGGGTCGAGGCGGCCGTGTTCAACATGGTGTCCGTGCTGGTGACCTCGCAGCGGCCGTACCGTTTCGGGTTCAGGGACGCGCAGTCGGTCTCCGTGAACTGGGGCGGTTCCTTGCCGTTCAGGACCTTGGCGACGAGGGTGCTGCGGGTGCCGGAGCCGGGGTCGCGGTTGACGAGGTGGACGGGTACGTCGTTGCCGCCGACCTCGGACCAGTTCTGGACCCGGCCGGCGAAGATCTCGCGGATCTGGGCCAGTTTCAGGTTCTCCACGCCCGCGTCCTTGTTGACGACGAGGGTGAACACCGAGAGCGCGACGGGTCTGGGGATCAGCCGGGGGTGGCCGTCGGAGGCGAGGCCGTCGGTGAAGGCGATGTGGTCGCCGAGGCCCTCGCCGACCGGGACTTCGGCCTCCCGGCCGGCCCTGTCCAGGTCGGTGACGCCGTCGGTGCTGCCCTTGAAGGAGTCGTCCGCGAGCGGGATGTGCACGTCCGCGCCGTCGCACCTCTTGAGGTAGTCGCGTGCGGCGGCCCGTACCGCGGGCTCGAAGGCGGTGGAGCCGTGCAGGTACAGGGTGCCGCCCACGCAGTCCAGCGGCGGCCTGCGGTCCTCCCGCAGGAACAGGGTGAAGACCGCCTGGACGGCGACGGCCGCCGCCAGGAACCCGATGGCGAACCAGGCCGGGCGGGAGGCGAACAGGTGGCTCTCGGTCCTGGCCAGCTTGAACCGGAAGTACTTCGCCAGCGGGTCGAACCAGCGCCGGTCGGCGCCCACGGCACCGACGATGTCCGGCTTGGGGAAGTCCTCGGTGCTCTCGTCGTCCTGCCAGCGCTCCAGGATCACCAGGACCTTGTACTCGGCCCGCCGGGGCAGTTTGACCTTCGGCAGCTCGACGACGCCCGCGCGTCTGGCCTCGTCGTTGCGGAAGCCGTAGCCCGCGGCACCGTCCCGGAAGAACCGGCGCAGCTCGCGCTGGCTCAGCTCGGTGACCACGATGCCCGCGACCTGCCGGCGGCGGAAGGTCGCCCATATGCCGCTGGGGTCGTTCTCGTCGGTCAGGTAGTCACCGGGTTCGATGGGCGCCGATCCGGCGTTCTCGATGCGCAACAGCACGAACGAGGGGTCCTTCAGCCGGTGGCCGTCCCGCTCCAACTGCTCGAGGATCTCGGCGTGCTCCGAGCGGGTGTCGTCCGCGGCGAGCGTGTCCATCTGCACCCGGTAGCCGAGCCGCTTGCGGCCGACGACCGCGAACTCCCACAGGAACGCGAAGACGGGGATCCCGAGGCTGACGACGGCGATCCACTGCTCTACCTGCTCGCTCACCGCCGGAACCCCCAATTCCCTTGAGCCGTGAAGTAGTTGGCAGGGAGCCCAGAGTGACGACCGGGTGCGCGGTGTCGCCAGAGGTGCCGGAATCCTCCGGACGATGTTCATCCGGGGGTCAACTGCGAAACGTCCCGTTCGCCGACCGGACGGCGTTCGAGGCCCCGCTCCCACCCCGGCCCAGCCGCCCCACCCGCTAACGTGGGCAGGATGAGCGACCCGGCTACACCGCCCCGTTCCCTCGCGGAGGCCCTCCGCACGCGGGACGACGCCTCGCTGGCCGTGCTCCTGCGCAGCCGCCCCGACCTCATCACCCCTGTCCCGACCGACCTCACCCAGCTGGCGACCCGGGCCGGCACCCGGGCCTCGGTCGTGCGCGCCCTGGAGCGGCTGGACCGCTTCGCGCTGCAGACGGCGGAGGCACTGGCGGTGGCGGCGGACCCGGCGACGTACGACGAACTTCTCGGTCTGATGGCCGGCGACGAGGGCGACCCGGCCGTGGCGAGCGCCCTGCCGCACGCCCTCGGCGCCCTGCGCGACCAGGCCCTGGTGTGGGGCGGCGACGACCGGCTGCGCCTCGTCCGTACCGCACGTGAGCTGCTGGCGCCCGCGCCCCAGCATCCGTCGCCGACCGGGCTCGGCCCGAGCGTGCAGGAGGCCTCCGCGGGCATGTCCCCGGGCCGTATCCAGGAGATCGTCGCGGCGGCCGGGCTGACCTCGACCCACGACGCCGTGTCCGCCGTGGCGTCGCTGACCGCCCTGTTCACCGACCGGCGGCGCATGGCGGCGCTGCTCGCCGACGCCCCGGAGGAGTCCCGGGAGGTCCTGTCCCGGCTGGTCTGGGGCCCGCCGTACGGCCAGGTCACCGCCGATCCCGCGCCCCATCTGCGCTGGCTCCTGGACCGCGGTCTGCTCCTGCCGACGACGCCCGGCACGGTCGTACTCCCCCGCGAGGTGGCCCTGCACCTGCGCGCGGGCCGCGCGCACCGCGCCACCGAGCCATTGCCGCCGCCCGTCGAGGCGGCCGCGACGCACCGTCCACAGGTTGTGGACGCGACGGCGGCCGGGCAGGCGTACACGGCGCTGGCGACCGTAGAGGAGCTGCTGAAGGACTGGGACGAGGGCGGGCCGGCCGTGCTGCGCGCCGGCGGGCTCAGCGTGCGCGACCTCAAGCGGACCGCCGTCGCCCTCGACGTGCCCGAGCCCGTCGCCGCCTTCTGGGTCGAGCTGGCCTACGCCGCCGGGCTGCTGGCCTCCGACGGCGAGGCCGACGAGCGGTACGCGGCGACGCCCGCCTACGACGAGTGGCTGGAGCAGCCCGCCGCGCAGCGCTGGGCACGGCTGGCGGAGACGTGGCTGACGGCGACGCGTACGGCGGGGCTGATCGGGGGGCGGGACGCGAAGGACCGTACGTTGTCCACGCTGGGCCCGGGGCTCGACCGCTCCGCCGCGCCGGAGGTACGGCACCGGGTGCTGACCCTGCTCGCCGGGCTGCCGGAGGGGCAGTCCCCGTCCGCCGAGTCGGTGCTGGCGCGGCTGCGCTGGGAGCGGCCGCTGCGCGGCCCCCAGCAGGACGACGACCTGCGCGGCAGGCTCGCCCGGTGGGCGCTGAACGAGGCGGAGCTGCTGGGGGTGACGGGGCGGGGGGCCCTGTCGGCCCACGGCCGGGCGCTGCTGGGCGCGCCCGCGACGACGGCGGCCGAGCGGCGCCCTGCGGCGGCGGGCCGGGGCGCGGGCCCCTCGGCCACGGGTCCGTCGGCGGCCACCCGAGACGCCGACCCCACAGCCACGGGCCCGTCGGCGGCCACCCGCGACACCGGCCCGTCCCCCCAGTCACCCCCGCCCGCCGACGCTCCCACCGGCCCCGGCGACAAGCTCCCGATCCACCACGAGCACCCCCGCCCCGCCGCTCCCCCCGAGCCCCTCTCCCCCGCCGAACAGGCCACGGCCACCGCGGCCGCCGTACGGCTCCTCACCCCGCTGCTCCCCGAGCCGCTCGACCACGTCCTGCTCCAGGCCGACCTCACGGCCGTGGCTCCGGGACCGCTGCAGCGGCCGCTCGCCGCCGTGCTGGACGTGCTCGCGGACGTGGAGTCGAAGGGCGGGGCGACGGTGTACCGGTTCACGCCCGCCTCGGTGCGCCGCGCGCTGGACGCCGGGCGCAGCGCCTCCGACCTGCACGCCTTCCTCGCCGAGCACTCGCGTACGCCGGTGCCGCAGCCGCTGGCGTATCTGATCGACGACGTGGCCCGCAAGCACGGGCATCTGCGGGTGGGCGCCGCGTCGGCGTACGTCCGCTGCGACGACGACGCGATGCTGAACGAGATCCTCGCCGACAAGCGGGCCGCCGGCCTGCGTCTGCGCCGCCTCGCGCCGACGGTGCTCGCCGCCCAGGCCGACCCGGCCGCGCTGCTGGAGGGCCTGCGCGCGATGGGCTTCGCGCCGGCCGCCGAGTCGGCCGAGGGTGACGTCCTGATCACCCGCGCCGACGCCCACCGCACCCCGCCGCGCACAGCCCCCGCACCGGTCCCGGACGGCCCGCCGACGCCGGACGCCACGCTGCTGGCGGCCGCGATCCGGGCCATCCGGGCGGGCGACCTGGCCTCCACGACACCGCGCAAGCCGAGCGCGAGCACGGCTCAGGTGACCGGCGGCGACCTGCCCCGCACCACCTCCGCCGAGACCCTCGCCACCATGCAGGCCGCCGTCCTGACCGGCGAGGCGCTGTGGATCGGCTACGTCAACGCCGAGGGTGCCGCGAGCCAGCGGGTGATCGCGCCGGTGCGGGTCGAGGGCGGGTTCGTGACGGCGTACGACCACACGGCGGACGAGGTCCGGACGTATCCGCTGCACCGGATCACCGGGGTGGCCGAGCTGGCGGACGACCAGATCTGAGACCGGGTCCGGTGGCCGTGGGCCACTCGTTCGGGCGTACGCGGCGGTTCATGCACGCCACGCCGGGCTGTTCAGACTCTTGGGGGACCTTTCGGTTCTCTCCGCATCGCGCCGCGTGGCGCAGGGCAGCCACCCGATGTCCTGATCACGCTCAAGTGAGCGCAACAGAGAGGTAGTTGTCCCATGCGCACTGCTCGTCGTCTGGCCACCGTTCTGGCCGCCGCAGCCCTGATGATGGGCGCCTTCACCGCCCAGGCCGCGGCGATCGGTATCGACGCCGCCGGGCTGGTCATCGAGACCCCGCAGATCTGACGCGACCGCAGCGCACCCATCGGGTCGGTCCCGGCGCTCCAGGGCCGGCCCGCCCTCCGTACGTGAAAGGTCCCGGAGTCCCCATGCGTTCCAAGCGCCCCGTCCCCACCCGTACCTGCCTCGCCGTCGCCGCCCTCGTGTCGGCGGCCGCGACGGTGGCCGTCCTCGCGCCCGCCGCCTCGGCGGCACCCTCCGCCCTGCCGCTGCCGCTGCCTGCCGCCGGGGCCGAGTCCCTCGTCACCGAGGGGGTCACCATCGAAGGACCGCTGGTCAACAACCTCAATCTGCCCACGCTGAAGTAGCGCGGCGCATCCGGTAGCTGTCCCCGTCGATCCGTACGACCTCGGCGTGGTGGGCCAGCCGGTCCACCATCGCCAGTGCGGTGGGGCCGCCGAAGATCTCGTCCCAGCGGCCGAGCGGGCGGTCGCCGGTCACGATCAGGGAGGCCCGTTCGTAGCGGTGGGCGACCAGCTGGAAGAAGAGGGCGGTGGTCTCCGCGTCGAAGGGGGTGTAGCCGATCTCGTCGACGATCAGCACGGCGTGGTCGTCGAGCGCGGCCAGTTCCTGCGCGAGCCGCCCGGCGTCCCGGGCGCCGGCCAGCCGCGCGGCCCACTGGGCTGCGGACGCGAACAGCACCGAGTGCCCGGCCTGACAGGCGCGCACGCCGAGGCCGACGGCCAGGTGCGTCTTGCCGGTGCCGGGCGGGCCGACGAAGACCACGTTGCGGCCGGCGGTGACGAAGTCCAGCTTGCCGAGCCGGGCCACGGTCTCCCGGTCGAAGGAGCGCGGGTGCTCAAAGTCGAAGTCCTCCAGCAGCTTGCGGGCGGGGAAACCGGCGGCGCGCATCCGCTGCTCGGCGCTCGGCTCGTCCTCGCGGGACGCGGCCTGGGCCGGCACGAAGACCTTCTCGGCGGGCTCCTCGGGGGTGTGCTCGCGGTGCGCGTGCTGCCGCTCGGCCTGCGCGGCCATCGGCCCCGACATGTAGGCCAGGATCGCCGCCGAGGCGATGAACGCCATGTGGATCACCGTGCCCCACAGCAGTGAGTGGCGCGAGGTGTGGTGGACATCCACGAACATCTGGAGAAGATGGACGGAGGAGATGCCCACGATGGCGGTGGCGAGCTTGACCTTCAGCACGTTGGAGTTCACGTGCGAGAGCCATTCCGGCTGGTCGCGGTGGCCCTGCAGACCGATGCGCGAGACGAATGTCTCATAGCCGCCCACGATCACCATGATCAGCAGATTGGCGATCATCACGACGTCGACCAGCTTCAGCACGGCGAGCATGACGTACGTCTCGGTCGCCTGCCCGGTCACGCACCGGAGCACTAAGGTCCACAGCTCGTTGAAGAACTTGTAGACGTACACCCCCTGAGCGGCCACCAGGCCGAAGTAGAGCGGGGCCTGCAGCCAGCGGGTGGCGAACAGGGCGTACCCGAGGGTGGTGGTCGTGGGCGACGGATCACTGCTGATGGGCTGCACGCTCGGCATTCTTCGCAGCCGCCGCCGTCCAGGTGAAAACCACGTCACTCACAAGAATGAAAAGACATCCTGTAGGACTCCGTAAAGGATCAGGCACACTGGACGTTTGGCCGGGTGGTCGAGCGGAAGGGCTGACGCACGTGAACGGACCACTGATCGTCCAGTCGGACAAAACCCTGCTCCTGGAGGTCGATCACGAGCAGGCCGACGCGTGCCGTCGGGCGATCGCCCCGTTCGCGGAGCTGGAGCGGGCGCCCGAGCACATCCACACCTACCGGGTGACGCCGCTCGGCCTGTGGAACGCGCGCGCGGCCGGGCACGACGCCGAGCAGGTCGTCGACGCGCTGGTGACGTACAGCCGCTACCCCGTGCCGCACGCGCTGCTCGTCGACATCGCCGACACGATGGACCGGTACGGCCGCCTGACCCTCTCCAAGCACCCCACGCACGGCCTCGTGCTCACCACCACCGACCGCCCGGTCCTGGAGGAGGTGCTGCGCTCGAAGCGGGTCGCGCCGCTCGTCGGCGCCCGCATCGACCCGGACACCGTCGCCGTGCACCCCTCCGAGCGCGGGCAGATCAAGCAGACGCTGCTGAAGCTGGGCTGGCCGGCCGAGGACCTCGCCGGGTACGTCGACGGCGAGGCGCACCCGATCGAGCTCCACGAGGACGGCTGGGCGCTGCGGCCCTACCAGAAGCAGGCCGTGGAGAACTTCTGGCACGGCGGCAGCGGGGTCGTCGTGCTGCCGTGCGGCGCCGGGAAGACCCTCGTCGGCGCCGGGTCCATGGCCCAGGCGAAGTCGACCACGCTCATCCTGGTCACCAACACCGTCTCGGCCCGCCAGTGGAAGCACGAGCTGGTGAAGCGGACGTCGCTCACCGAGGACGAGATCGGCGAGTACAGCGGGACGAAGAAGGAGATCCGGCCCGTCACCATCGCCACGTACCAGGTGCTGACGACGAAGCGGAAGGGCGTCTATCCGCACCTGGAGCTCTTCGACTCCCGCGACTGGGGCCTGATCCTCTACGACGAGGTGCACCTGCTGCCGGCGCCCGTCTTCAAGTTCACCGCCGATCTCCAGGCCCGGCGCCGGCTCGGACTGACCGCGACCCTGGTCCGGGAGGACGGGCGTGAGTCGGACGTGTTCTCGCTGATCGGGCCGAAGCGGTTCGACGCTCCGTGGAAGGAGATCGAGGCGCAGGGCTACATCGCGCCCGCCGACTGCGTCGAGGTCCGGGTCAATCTCACCGACTCCGAGCGGCTCGCGTACGCCACCGCCGAGCAGGAGGAGAAGTACCGCTTCTGCGCGACGACCGACACCAAGCGGAAGGTCACCGAGGCCCTCGTCCGCCGGTTCGCCGGGCAGCAGATCCTGGTCATCGGCCAGTACATCGACCAGCTCGACGAACTGGGCGAGCACCTGAACGCCCCGGTCATCAAGGGCGAGACATCCAACGCCCAGCGCGAGAAGCTCTTCGACGCCTTCCGGGAGGGCGAGATCAGCGTCCTCGTCGTGTCCAAGGTCGCGAACTTCTCCATCGACCTGCCGGAGGCCACGGTCGCCATCCAGGTCTCGGGCACCTTCGGCTCGCGCCAGGAGGAGGCGCAGCGGCTGGGGCGGGTGCTGCGGCCCAAGGCCGACGGCCACCAGGCCCACTTCTACTCGGTCGTCGCCCGCGACACGATCGACCAGGACTTCGCCGCGCACCGCCAGCGCTTCCTGGCGGAGCAGGGGTACGCGTACCGGATCGTGGACGCGGACGAGATCCTCGCGGAGGGCTAGGGAGTGGGGAGTTTCGGAGTGTGATCGGCCGGTCACACAGTGAGCGTGGGCGTCACTTGTGGCGGACGCCCGCTTCCTCGCCGTACTCACCGAGGACGATCACGTCGAAGGCCGCACCCGCGAACACCCTGACAGCACGCAGGGCTTCGCCGAGGCGATGACGGTGGCTCCCCTGGATCGCTGTCGCTCCACGGGGGCCCGTAGGGGCTGGGTGGATGGTTGCTGCGCTCATGTCTCCATGATGGGCTCGCAGGCGTAAGGACGGCATCGGCCTGCGGTGCCAAGCCGTGTACTGCCGCCGTACGCCTCCGGACGGACCCCCCTACCCCCAGGGGGAGGGCCGCGTCCCCTAGGGGACGGAATATTCGTTGGCATCGGAGGCCGGCGCTCACCTAAAATCTCCGCTCTTGCCCGCCTCCGTTCATGGAGCGCCGTCGCCCGGACGGAAACCGGTCGGCATCTCGCAGCGCCACCCCGACTCACTCGTAGGTCCTCCGGAGGCACCCCCTTGTCCACGCCCGTCGACGACCCGCTCGGCCCCCTCGATCCGGTCGACCCCCTCTCGAGAGAGCGCTCGCACCTCGCCGGCTCCCGCGCCGCCCTGCGCGCCATGCGGGAGGACGTCGAGGCCCTCGACATCAGCGACGTCACCGCGAACTGGGTCAACGCCGAAGTCCTCGCGCACCAGATCGACCTGCGCATCAAGGCCCTGGCCGACCTCAGCGACACTCCGCTGTTCTTCGGCCGGCTCGACTATCTGCACGCACCCGGCGTGGAGCGGGCGGAGGGAGCGGAGGGGGAGCGCCCGCGGCCGGAGGCCGCTTATCAGACACTGCACATCGGGCGGCGGCATGTGCACGACGCCGACGGGGACCCGATGGTGATCGACTGGCGGGCACCGGTGTCCCAGCCGTTCTACCGGGCCTCGAAGAAGAGCCCGATGGGCATCGCGCTGCGCCGCCGCTTCGGTTACACGGGCGGCGAGCTCACCGCGTACGAGGACGAGCACCTCTCCGACCCCGCCGAGGCCGCCCGGACCAGCAAGCTGCTCCAGCAGGAGATCGAGCGTCCGCGCGTCGGCCCGATGCGGGACATCGTGGCGACGATCCAGCCGGAGCAGGACGAGATCGTACGGTCCGGGCTCGGCGGCACCGTCTGTGTCCAGGGCGGCCCCGGCACCGGCAAGACGGCGGTGGGCCTGCACCGGGTCGCGTACCTGCTGTACGCCCACCGCGAGCGGCTCGCCCGCACCGGCACGCTCGTCATCGGGCCGAACAAGTCCTTCCTGCACTACATCGAGCAGGTGCTCCCGGCGCTGGGCGAGTTGACGGTCCGCCAGGCGACGGTGGACGACCTGGTCGCGCACGTCGAGGTGCGCGGCACGGACGACGCGGCGGCCGCGGTGGTCAAGGGCGACGCGAGGATGGCGGAGGTCTTGCGGCGGGCGGTCTACTCGCATGTGACCATGCCGACGGAGGCGGTGGTCGTCGTCCGCGGCTCACGGCGGTGGCGTGTCCCGGCGTACGAAGTCGAGGAGATCGTCCGCGAGTTGCTCGCCCGCGACATCCGCTACGGCGCCGCCCGCGAGGCCCTCCCGCAGCGCATCGCGCACGCCGTGCTGGTGCAGATGGAGCGGTCCGGCGAGGCGCCGGACGACCGGGTGCAGGACGCGGTGGCCCGCAACAGCGCGGTGAAGGCGGCCGTCAAGGTGATCTGGCCGCCTGTCGACCCGGCGAAACTGGTGCTGCGGCTGCTGTCGGACGCGGACTTCCTCGCCGTGCACGCGGACGGGGTGCTCGACGAGGACGAGCAGAAGACGATCCTGTGGGCGAAGCCGGCGCGATCGGTGAAGTCGGCGAAGTGGTCCGCCGCGGACGCGGTCCTGATCGACGAGGCGAACGACATCGTGGCCCGCACGCCCTCCCTCGGCCATGTCGTCCTCGACGAGGCGCAGGACCTCTCCCCCATGCAGTACCGGGCGGTTGGCCGCCGCTGCACGACCGGTTCGGCGACGGTCCTCGGCGACCTGGCGCAGGGCACGACCCCCTGGGCGACCCGCAGTTGGGGCGAGGCGCTGGCCCACCTCGGCAAGTCGGACGGCGTCATCGAGGAACTGACGGCAGGCTTCCGCGTCCCGACGGACGTCATCACCTACGCCTCCCGCCTCCTCCCCCACATCGCGCCGGGCCTGACTCCGGTGGCGTCGATCCGTGAGAACCCGGGGTTCTTCGAGGTCCGTACGGCGTCGGGGGCGGCCGAAGTCGTCGCCGCGTGCGAGGAGTTGCTGGGCAACGAGGGGTCGGTGGGGCTGATCGCCGCGGATGCGCGCATCCCGGAGCTCTCAGCGGCGCTGACCGCGGCGGGCATCACCTGCCTGGCCCCCGGCGAGGAGACGACCCACGAGACCCGTCTGACGCTGGTCCCGGCGTCGCTCGCGAAGGGCCTGGAGTACGACTACGTGGTCCTGGACGAGCCGCGGGCGGTGGTGGACGGCGAGCCGGACGAGCGGACCGGGCTCCGCCGGTTGTACGTCGCCCTGACACGGGCCGTGTCAGGGCTGATCGTGGTGCATGGGGCGCCGTTGCCGGCTCAGCTGGGCGGCTGACGGGGTGCCTGGTGGGCTTCGCCGCCGGGTGCGGGTGAGCCATCGCGGCTACCAGGCGTCGTACGCCACGTCCAGGTACAGATAGCGGACCACCGCAAGCACCGACAGTCCGAGTGGCAGCAGGTACCAGCCCCGCCTGAGCCATCCGGCGGTGACGGTCGGCCAGGTGAGCAGCAGGGCGAGCCCTCCGGTGCAGGCACCGAGGAGGGCACAGGTCCCCGCGCTGTCCAGGGTGTCGCGGTCCAGGCGGTACTGCGGCATGAAGTAGTAGGCCAGGGCCACCAGGCACAGCGCCAGGCCGTTGAGCGCCACCAGCACGGCGGCGCCGGCCATCGCACGTTTCCTCACCGCAGTGCCCGCCCGGCTTCGGCGCGGTGCGCCTCGAAGTCGTCGGCGTACGCCTGCGCCTGCTCGCCCTGGTAGTACGGGCCGCCGTTGTAGCGTGCGGCCAGCTCGCGGTACTGGGCTGCCGTCATCTGCTCGGCCGGTACGTCGGCGAACTCACTCTCCGCCTTGAGGTTCGCCAGGTACTTCGAGGCGATGAACAGGTTCTGCGCCGGGTCCTTCAGCGCTCCGCGGATCTCGTCGCGCTGGTCCTCGCTCAGCCGCTCCGGGTCGTAGCCCAGCACCTCCGCAGCACGCCGGATCTGCACGGCCATGGGACCGTACGAGGTGTTGTCCCGGTCGCCCGCCAGCGGTCCCGGCAGATAGTCGGGGACGACCGGGCTCGCCCAGCCCTCCGCCGCCTCCCGGACGGTCTCCGTCACGCTGTCCAGGACGTACGGCTTGCCGCCGACCTCCTTCAACGCGATCCCCGCGATCATGTCCGGGGGCAGACCGGTCTGCCGTGCCGCCGCGTTGATCAGTTCCTTGTTGTCGGCGATGAACTGGTCCCGGCCGCCGAATTCGTCCAGCAGCCAGAGGCTGTCGCCCTCGGGCAGGCTCTTGAGCTGGTTGCGGATGTCCTGCAGAGCGGGCGAGACGCGAGCGTCGCCGGCGCCCGGGAACGGGTTCTTGCGCAGGTCGCCGCCCGGCAGCCGGGTGTCGGCGTCCATCCTGGTGGCCTGGGCCGCCTCCTCGATCATCGGGGCGATCCAGCCGATGACGTCCTGACCGTCCTTGAAGTCGCCGCCCCGGAAGTCCGGCAGGTCGGCGTACGCCGTCCGCAGCCGCCCCAGGCAGTCCCGGCGTGCGTTCTCCTCAAGGGTCCGGGCACGGGAGAAGGCCGCCTCCGCCGCGCTGTACTCGCGCTCGGCGTCCTCCCGGATGGAGTCCGCGTCCACCCCTATCTCGGCGATCCAGTCGAGCAACCCCGTGGTCTCACGGATGTCCTCCCACCGCCGCATCGGTTCGGCGGCCTGCGCGGTACGGGTGATGGCCGTCGCCACCGAGGCGACCAGCGCGTCGAGGCGCGTCTCGTGGTGGATGCCGGTCTCCAGGTGCCGCTTGGCGTCCGTCACCGCGTCCGCGTATCCGAGCAGGGCGTTGCGCGCCTTCCCGAAGCCGTCGGACAGCCCCCGGACCAGGGAGGCGACCTGCACCAACCGCTCGTCGTAGGACTCCCGGTGCACGCTCTCCCACTTGGTTCCGTCCTTCGCCCGTTTCACCGGGTCCTCGACGGAGTCCAGCAGATCCCGCATGCGGGTGAACTCCTGGGCGTTGCGCTCGATCAGCGCGGGGTTGCAGTCCTCCAGGAACTCCACATCGGCGTGGTACGTCATGGTGGTCTCGGTCACCGGTCCTTCGGGGCCACATATCGGCCGTCAGTGAGAATGCGGTCCAGGTCGGCCTGGACCGTGCCGTTCACCTGTACATACGCCGAACCCGTGGCGCGCAGTTTCGTGGACAGCGCGGTCAGCAGGGTCACCAGGTCCTGGTACTGGTCGTCCGCGAAGCGCGCGAACTCGTCGACCTTCCGGCCGACTTCGGGATGCGAGCGGGGTGCGCGCGCCATCGTGCCGGCGTCTCCGTCGAGGCGGCCCGCATGGAGCAGGGACGCTATCTCCAGCAACAGGTGCGCGCTGCCGTCGATCGACGGCGTTTCAGCCGAGAATCCACTTGTCATCCGCAAATTGTGACAAGGCCATGCCACGCCCGTCCAGAAGGCGCCGCTCGGCGATCCCGGTACCCGCCCGAGCCGACGTCCTTCACGGCCGGGAAGCAGCTCCCCGCGCCCCCAAGGGCGTTGCGGCCGGCCTTGCCGGCCGACCTCGGGCGTGCCCGCCTACGCCTCCCCGTCCAGCACGGCCCGCCACTGCGCGACGGCCTCGACGGACACCGGCCCGTCCCACCCCCCGGGCCTCGCCGCGCCGCCGATGTGAAACGCGTCGATCCCGGCCGCCAGCAGCCCCGGCACATGGTCGAGCCGCAGCCCGCCCCCCACCAGAATCCGCTGCTCGTACCCGGGCTCCCCGCCCCGTGCCGCCTCCGCGAGCAACGTGGGAAGCCCGTCGTCCACCCCCGCCGCCGAACCGGCCGTGAGGTACGTGTCCAGTCCCGGCATCCCGTCCAGCTGCTTGCGCAGCGCGTCCCGGTCGGCGGACCGGTCGATGGCCCGGTGGAAGGTCCAGCGGCAGCCGTCCAGCGCGCCCACCACCCGCTCGACGGCCGCGAGGTCCAGCCCCCCGTCGGCGTCGAGGAACCCGAGCACGAACTCGTCGGCCCCGGCGCCCCGCATCTCGCGAACCGTCCGGACCAGCCGGTCGAGGTCCCCCGCCGCGAAACCGTCCGCGAGCCGCAGCATCACGCGCAGGTCGATGCCGACGGCGGCGCGGATCGCGGCGAAGGTCTCGACCGGCGGGGTCAGCCCGTCGGCCGCCATGTCGGTGACCAGTTCGAGCCGATCCGCACCCCCGGCCTGGGCGGCGACCGCGTCCTCGACCCCGAGGGCGATCACCTCCAGGACTGCACGCTTGCTCATGGGACCCCATTCCTCGGCATTCGACGGCGGCTACAGGTCTAGTCCAATCCCAGGGTACGGGTCGGAGCAGCCGTCGCGGAGGAGGCCCACCCACTTGGCGCGAATCGCGCGGGTCACCCGAGGATGTTCAGCACCCTCGCCTCCGCCCACGCCAGCCCGTACGACGCACTCTCCGCCGACCGGCCCGCACAGAGCCGTACGAGGGTGGCGGCGTCGCCGATGAAGCGCGCGGGCGGGCGCGGGCCGTCGGCTCGCCCAGGCGCAGGGGCTCGTCGGCGTCGTCCAGGTCGGCGCGGAGCGGGATGTGCCCCCGCTCCCGGGTCAGCCTCACCAGCAGCCGCAGCGCATCCGGCAGACCGGCCCCGGCATACGCCCCCGGCTCCCCCAGCACCTCCCGCACAACACCGGCGTGCACCCTCCCCCACTGCCTTAAAGGCGTGGGGGGACCCCCATCCCGAGCGCGATGCCGTCCAGCGCCCCGCCCGCCTCGGCGATCACCGGGCCGGCCGACCCGCAACAATGACGCCATGGCCGATCTCGACGCCCTGCGCACCCGCTTCGCCCAAGCCCTGACGGCAGCCCGCTCCGCCGCCGCATCCCCCGCCACCACCGAACCGGCCGCGCAACCGGCCCCCGACCCGACCCCGTACGCCGACAGCCTCCTCACCCGCTGGCAGGAACCGCAGCGCCACTACCACACGCTCACCCACCTCACCGCGGTCCTGGACCGTGTCGACGAGCTGGCCGGGCACGCCGACGATCCGGACGTCGTGCGCCTCGCCGCCTGGTTCCACGACGCCGTGTACCTGCCGGACCGGTCGGAGAACGAGGAGCGCTCCGCCCGTCTGGCCGAACGCGCCCTCCCGGAAGCCGGTGTCCCCGCGGAGCGGACCGCCGAGGTGGCCCGCCTCGTGCGCCTCACCACCACCCACGCCCCGGCGCCGGACGACCGCAACGGCCAGGTGCTGTGCGACGCCGACCTCGCGATCCTCGCCGCGCCGCCCTCCGCGTACGCCGCCTACACGGCCGCCGTCCGCGAGGAGTACCACTTCGTGCCGAACGACGCCTTCCGCGAGGGCCGCGCCGCGATCCTGCGCCAACTCCTCGCCCTGCCGAGCCTGTTCAGCACCCCGCACGGAAAGCAGAAGTGGGAGGCCACCGCCCGCTACAACCTCGCCGGCGAGCTGGAAATGCTGTCGCCCTGAACAGCCCCGGCCCGTAGCCTGCCGCACATGCGACACATGGGCGGGATCACCGGGGAACCAGGGGCACGGGTCGAACAAGCCGTCGCGGGGGCCGTGACGTTCCTGCGTTCGGCCGTGGACCGGGACTGGGCCGGGGTGCGGGCCGGGCGGCTGGACTGGAGTTGCCGGGACACGGCCGAGCACATCGCCGGTGATCTCATCGCGTACGCGGGGCAGTTGGCCGGACGGGCGCAGAACGCGTACGTCCCCTTCGATATCACCCTTGAGGAGGACGCCGACAACGAGGGCATCCTCCACGTCATCGAGACGACCGGCACCCTCCTCACCACCACCATCCGCACCACCCCCCGCGAGGTGCGCGCCTTCCACCCCTACCCCTTCCGCAGCGCGAACCGCGTGGGCTTCGCCGCGATGGGCGTCGCGGAGGTGCTGCTGCACACGCACGACATCGCCGAAGGGCTCGGCCTGAGGTACGAACCGGCCGCCGAGCTCGCCGAGTTCGTGCTCACGACGCTCTTCCCGCACATCCAGCCCGGCCCCACCCCCTGGACCACCCTGCTGTGGGCCACCGGCCGCGGTGATCTGCCCGGCCGCGCGCCCGTCACCGAGTGGCGCTGGCGCAACAACCTCGTCATCCCCACCGACCGCCTCACCCTCCAGGGCGTCACCCCCGCATCCGCCGCCGACCTCCGCACGGGCGGCGACGGCGGCTTCGAGTGGGTCGGGGGCGGGCCCTTCGAGGGGACACGGGAAGCCGCGGGGATGATGGTGAAGGCGTACGAGGAGGGGGTGCACCGGCCCGAATGGGGGCTGTTCGTCCTCGTCCGGCGCGAGGACGGCCGCGCGGTCGGCGGCATGGGCTTCCACGGCGTACCGGACGAGCAGGGCCACGCCGAGGTCGGCTACGACCTCGCCGAGGCCGCCCGCGGCCACGGCTACGCGACCGAGGCCCTGCGCGCACTCTCCGAACACGCCCTGGCCAGGGACGACGTACAGCTCCTCGTCGCGGCGATAGAGACCGACAACCTCCCGTCGCAGGGCGTCGCCACGCGCGCGGGGTACGTACGGGCGACCGTGGAGGAGGAGCGGACGGCGCAGGAGGAGCAGGACATGGACCGGACGCTTCAGCTGTACGTCCGCAGGGGGCGGCTCTCGGAGGCCTAGGCTTGCGGAATCGTCCCATCTCGGGGCGAATCGACCCCGCATCGCCGGAGGGAAACCGTCCGCCATGTCGTTCACCGACGAGGAGACCGCCTACCTGCAGGCGAACCCGCTCGCCCGGTTCGCCAGTCTCTGCGCGGACGGGCAGCCCGATGTGGTGCCGGTGGCCCTGGAGTTCGACGGCACGCACTTCTGGGTGGGCGGTCCGCGCGCGGAGGTGCTCCGCACCCGCAAGTTCCGCAACGTCGGGCACGGCCGCGACAAGGTGGCCTTCGTCGTGGACGACCTGATCTCCATCGAGCCGTTCATCGCCCGCGGCATCCGGGTGTACGGCGTCGCGGACGGGCCCGTGCGGCGGACGGGCATGGTGGGTCCCGGGCACTACCTGCGCATCACGCCGACCCTCTCGTGGAGCTGGAACCTGTCCGACCCTCCGCTGCCCTCCGGCGACTCCTGGTACCCCATGCACCGCACCACGCATGCGTGACCCACGTCACGTTCGAGGGGCCACGACTCACGTCACATCCCGCCGAGCCGATCCGTCATAGCTGTGTAACCGACGACAACGGCAGGGAGTTGGCCATGAGCGCCCGTCTGAACCTCTTCGAGAACCCGATCGCCGGCAAGGTCATCAAGCACTTCGCCTCGGCCGGGAAGGCGGTGCACGACTCGCCGCTGCCCCTCAGCACACAGCACCTGGTGACGCTCCGCGCCAGCCAGATCAACGGCTGCGGCTTCTGCACCGACATGCACAGCAAGGACGCGGTGGCCGCCGGCGAGGACTGGCTGCGCCTCAACCTCGTCGCGGCCTGGCGGGAGGCCACCTGTTTCAGCGAGGCCGAGCGCGCCGCCCTGGAACTCACGGAGGCGGGCACCCGGATCGCGGACGCGGCCGGCGGGGTCTCGGACGAGATCTGGGAGAACGCCGCCAAGCACTACGACGAGGAGCAGCTCGCCGCACTGGTGATCCTGATCGCCATGATCAACACCTACAACCGGCTGAACGTCATGATCCAGCAGCCCGCGGGGAGCTACCAGCCCGGTCAGTTCGCGTAACGGGGGGCGTGGGGCGAGGGGGCGTGGGGCGAGGGGGCGTCAGCCCAGTCCTCGCCCCTTCGGCCTGCGCAACCCCGACCCCTGCAACAGCCGCACCACCTCACGGCTGCTGACCTCCACGGCACCCGCGCGCACCGCGTCGGCGTACCGATGGGAGGGGATGTCGTAGTGGTCCCGCTCGAAGGCCCGGCGCGGCACGCCCATCTCCTCGGCGAACGTGTGCAGTTCGTCGTACGACACGTCGCTCACGAGGTGCGACCACATCCGCCCGTGTCCGGGCCAGGTCGGCGGGTCGATGTAGATCGTCACGGCGTCACGGCTTCCGTCGCGGCTCCTGTCAGGGCTTTGGCCGCGGTTCTTGGCGCGGCTTCCGTCTCACGGTTCTTGGCGCGGCTTCCGTCACGAGGCCGGCCCGCCGCCCGCGCCGGCGGATCCGAGCGCCCCCACCGCCGCGACCTTCACCCCCGCCTCGTGGCACACCCAGTGCGGATCGGGGCCCAGCTCCGGCTCGACGTCCAGCGCGTGCGGGTCTCCGGAACGGCACACCGGACACAGCGGCCAGCGGCCGTACTTGTCGAGCAGCGCGTCCTGCACGTCCTGGGCGACGAGCCCGGCCACGTACGCCACGCCGTCCGGCCACTGCTCCACCCACCAGCGCCGCTGTACGACCGACTCCTCGACCAGCGAGACGACGTCCGCCTCGGCGACCTCGCCCGCGACCAGGTCGGCGAGTACGAGGGCGCGGGCCGTGTGCAGCGCCTGCTCCAGCGGACTGATGGGTTCCATGGTCCCATTGTGCGCACTCTTGACCACGACGCCGAGCCGAAAATATCTTTCATCTGTGACCCGGGATGTGAAGGAAAGTTTCGGCAGCGGCCCTGGCGGACCCCCGCCCGCGCCCGCCGCCCTCGCGGCCAAGGTGCGCACGCTCGCCCCGTCGATGACCCGCTCCATGCAGCGCGTCGCCGAAGCGGTCGCGAACGACCCGGCGGGCTGCTCGGCCCTCACCGTCACCGGCCTCGCCGAACACACCGGCACCAGCGAGGCCACCGTCGTGCGCACCGCCCGCCTCCTCGGCTACCCCGGCTACCGCGACCTGCGCCTCGCCCTCGCCGGCCTCGCCGCCCAGCAGCAGTCGGGCCGCGCCCCGGCCATCACCACCGACATCGCGGTGGACGACCCGATCGCGGACGTGGTCGCCAAGCTCGCCTACGACGAGCAGCAGACCCTCGCCGACACGGCCGCCGGGCTCGACACGGGCCAGCTGGGAGCGGCGGTGTCGGCCGCCGCCGTCGCCCGCCGTATCGATGTGTACGGCGTCGGCGCGTCCGGTCTGGTCGCCCAGGATCTCGCGCAGAAGCTGCTGCGGATAGGGCTGATAGCCCATGCGCACAGCGATCCGCATCTCGCCGTGACGAACGCGGTGCAGTTGCGGGCGGGTGACGTGGCGATCGCGATCACGCATTCCGGGTCGACGGGGGATGTCATCGAGCCGTTGCGGGTCGCCTTCGAGCACGGGGCCACGACGGTTGCCATCACCGGGCGGCCGGACGGGGCGGTGACGCAGTACGCCGATCACATCCTTACGACGTCCACGGCTCGGGAGAGTGAGTTGCGGCCCGCGGCGATGTCGTCGCGGACCAGTCAGTTGCTGGTGGTGGACTGTTTGTTCGTGGGGGTTGCCCAGCGGACGTATGAGACGGCGGCGCCTGCGCTTGCCGCGTCTTACGAGGCGCTGGCGCATCGGCATCGTAGATAGACCGTAGGTCCGACTGTTGTGGGTTGTCTGCGGGTCCGTTGTGGCTGGTCGCGCCCACGTGGCGGAGCGGCACATCGACACAGCCCCGCGCCCCTTGGGTCGGACAGCACACCGGAAACTGGAAAGAGCGGCCTCCCTCATGACCTCTACATCCAACCCCCGTGATCTCCGGGCCGAGTTGGAGGCACTGACCACTGAAGCCTTCCGTCCCGAGCTCGCCGAGATCGATCAGCTGCCCACCCTCGACATCGCCCGGCTCATGAACGGCGAGGACGCGGCCGTCCCCACCGCCGTCGCGCAGCGCCTCCCCGAGATCGCCGCCGCCATCGACGCCATCGCGGAGCGGATGGGCCGGGGCGGGCGTCTGGTGTACGCCGGTGCGGGTACCGCCGGCCGGCTCGGCGTGCTCGATGCCTCCGAGTGCCCGCCCACCTTCAACACCGACCCGGACCAGGTCGTCGGGCTCATCGCGGGTGGGCCGGAGGCCATGGTGACCTCCGTCGAAGGCGCCGAGGACTCCGCGGCGCTGGCCCGGGCCGATCTCGACGCCCTCCGGCTCACCCCAGCCGACACGGTCGTCGGTATCTCCGCGTCCGGGCGGACCCCGTACGCGATCGGCGCGGTCGAACACGCCCGGGCGCAAGGCGCGTTGACGGTCGGGCTGTCCTGCAACCCGGGCAGCGCCCTCGCCGCGGCGGCCGAGCACGGCATCGAGATCGTCGTGGGACCGGAGCTGCTGACCGGCTCGACCCGGCTGAAGGCCGGCACCGCGCAGAAGCTGGTCCTCAACATGCTGTCGACGATCACGATGATCCGCCTGGGCAAGACGTACGGGAACCTGATGGTCGACGTCCGCGCCTCCAACGACAAGCTGCGCGCCCGCTCCCGCCGTATCGTCGCCCTGGCCACCGGCGCGGCCGACGCCGACATCGAGCGGGCCCTGACCGAGGCGGGCGGCGAGGTGAAGACGGCGATCCTGGTGCTGCTGGCGGAGGTGGACGGACCCACGGCGACGAGGCTGCTGTCCGAGGCCGACGGCCACCTTCGGGCGGCGCTCAAAACGGCGGGCGGCTGAGTCAACTCCGTTGTTAGCGTGCCCGTATGACGGCAGCTACGACGTTCCGTATCGGCGGCGATCTGGAAGTACGACGGCTCGGGTTCGGGGCCATGCACCTGCGGCCCGGATCCGCCGAGGAGCGCGCGGCCTGCGTCGCGGTCGCCCGGCGCGCGGTCGAACTGGGCGTCACGCTGGTCGACACCGCGCACCTGTACGGCTGGGGAGCGAACGAGGATCTCCTCGCCGAGGCCCTGCACCCGTACCCGGAAGGGCTCGTGATCGCCACGAAGGTCGGCATCCGGCACACGACGTCCGGTGAGGGCTGGCGGCACGCGGGCGCGCCGGACGATCTGCGCGGGCAGGTCGACGAGGCTCTGCGCCGGCTGCGCCTGGACCGTATCGAGCTGCTCCAGCTCCACCGCCTCGACCCGGACGTACCGCTCCCCGACCAGCTCGGCGCCCTTCGCGACCTGCGCGACGAGGGCAAGATCGGCCGGATCGGCCTGTCGGAGGTGACCGCCGACGAGCTGGCCGAGGCGCGGGCCGTCGTGGAGATCGCGAGCGTCCAGAACCGGTACAACCTCCTCGACCGTGAGCACGAACCCGTGCTGAAGGCCTGTGAGGCGGCGGGCATCGCCTTCCTGCCGTGGCGGCCGGCGGCGGCGGGCGCGTCCGGGGGGAGGTCGGCGGAGATCACCGCGGTGGCGGCGGAACTCGGCGCCACGCCCACCCAGGTCGCTCTCGCCTGGCTCCTCGCCCACTCCCCGGTGATCCTGCCGATTCCGGGGACGTCGAGCGTCGCGCACCTGGAGGAGAACCTCGGGGCGGACGCCGTACGGCTGGGGCGGGAGCAGTACGAACGTCTGAGTCGCGCCGCCACAGAAACCCCGTAGGTCGCGCACAACCCTGCCCCGGTCACGTTGGTCTTTCGTGCGTGAGCTCCGCGCCGCAACCGGGCGCGGAGCGTTGAGCACGGGAGATACACCATGTCAGCCACAGCCATTCGTCGTTCCGTCCTGGCCGCTTCCGCGGTCTCCCTCGCCCTTCTGGTCACCGCCTGCGGTGGCGGCGAGGAGGCGGGCGGTCAGAAGGAGACGAAGGGCGGCAGCCAGTCCGAGCAGTCGGCGGCGAAGGCGCTCACCGCCGCCGAACTGGAGAAGCTCGTCGTCGCCAAGGGCGATGTCGAGGGCCACAAGATCACGGTGCCGGGGAAGGACGACACCTTCGAGCCCGGTGCCGTGTCCGTCGAGAAGGCCGAGTGCGAGCCCGTCGGCCAGGCGATGTCGGCCCTGCCGGCGAGCAAGCCGGCGTCGAGCGTCCAGCGGCTCGTGGTCCAGGAGCCCGACGCGGCCAAGAAGGACATGCCCTCGATCGAGGAGCTCGCGAAGATGACGGAGGAGGAGGCCGAGCAGGCGACGCTCGACTCGCTCGACATCACCAAGACGATGACCTCCCTCTGGTCCTACGAGGCCGACGGCGCCGAGCAGACCCTCGCCACGCTGCGCGAGGCGGGCAAGAAGTGCGCCGGTGGCTTCTCCATGACGCTCGACGGGGAGAAGCAGCAGGTCACCAAGGTCACCGAGGAGAAGCTCTCGGCGGGCGAGGACGCCGTCGCCTGGACGGTGGCGACGAAGACGGGCGGCACCCCCGCCGAGACCAAGGTCGTCGTCTTCCGGCAGGGCACCACGCTCGCGGGATTCTCGTCCTTCAACATCGCGGCGGTCACCCGGGGCGACGCGTACGAGCAGCCGACCGCCGTCATCGAGGCGCAGGCGGCCAAGCTCGGCTGACCGGAGGCCGGGTGGGACTGGCTTCCCCCTCCCACCCGGCCGGCTCGTCCCACGTGGCGCAGGACACGTTCGCTACGGGATTGCGTTGGGGAAGAGTCAGGGAAGTCATAGGGCGCCCATGATTGCCGAGAAGGGATGACCCGTGACGTCCACTGCGCCTCCCCCCATACCTCGGGCCGCAGGATCGTTTCCGCTGATCGGCCACGCCCTGAAGATGCGCGACAACCTGGGCTTCATCGCCTCGCTGCGCGAGACACGGGAACCGCTGATCGAGATCGTCCTGCAACCCGGCACGCGGACCGTCGTGGTGCAGGACCCCGCCCTGATCCACCAGATGCTCAAGGCGCTCGCCCCGAGCCTCGACAAGGGCCGGCTCTACGACAAGTTCAGCCAGTTGCTGGGCGACAGTGTCGTCACCGCCGCCGGCCGGCCCCACGTACGCAAGCGCCGCCAGCTGCAACCGGCCTTCGCCCACACAGAGATCAGCCGCTACGTCGACACCATGCGCGCCGAGGTGACGGCCGCGGTCGCCGGCTGGGAGCCCGGGCAGCCCCTCGACGTGCGCGAGGCGATGGTCCGGCTCAGCCTCGACATGCTGGCGAAGACGGTGTTCTCCGGCAGCCTGGACGAGGCCACCTTCCGCCGGTTGCGCACCGACCTGTCGGTGCTGATGAACGGCGTCGGCACCCGCATCATGCTGCCCGACTGGGTGGAGCGGCTGCCGCTGCCCTTCAATCGCCGCTTCGACCAGGCCTGTGACGGCGTACGCGCCACCATCAACACCGCCGTCGACGAGCTTCAGACCTCCGGGCACGACACCGGGGACATGCTGTCCATGCTGCTGCGCGCCAAGGACGAGGAGACCGGCGAACCGCTGACCGGAGATCAGATCTGCTCCGAGATTCTCACCCTGGCCGTGGCGGGCACCGAGACCACCGCGTCCGTCCTGTCCTGGACCCTGTACGAACTCGCCCGCAACCCCGGCATCGAATCCCGTGTCCTGGCCGAACTGGACGAAGTCCTCGGCGAACGGCCGGTCACCCTCGACGACGTGGCCCGCCTGCCGTACCTGAACCGCGTGATCACCGAGGCCCTGCGGCTGCACCACCCCGGCTGGCTCGTCACCCGCCGCACCATCACCGAGACCCGGCTCGGCGAGTGGACCCTGCCCGCGGGCACCGAACTCGCCTACTGCCAGCAGGCCCTGCACCGCGACCCCGAGCTCTACCCCGACCCGCTCACCTTCGACCCGGACCGGTGGGACGGCACCGCGGCGACGCCTCCGCCGGGCGCGTTCCTGCCCTTCGGGGAAGGAAAGCACAAGTGCATGGGAGACCGCCTCGCCCTCACCGAGATGACCACGGCGCTCGCGACCATCCTGCGGTCGGTGCGGCTGGAACTCGCCGAGGGCCAGGTTGTCCGCCCCGTCGCCCGGCTCACCGTACGGCCGCGCAACCTGCGGATGACCGTCCGCCCGCGCAGCCGTACCGAGCAGAGGTCGACGGTGGCCTGAACCGACACACCATTGATGTGCCGGGCCATTGAGGTCAGAATCTGACCTCAATGGCTCCTAGCGTGGGTCTCGACCGACGGAGCGGAAATCCGTCGGCACAGACATCCATGGAGGCCGAGACCATGCAGAACGCCACGCACGACGCCGCGCAGGACACCGCCACCACCGTCACCGACGAGCGCGCCGACCTTCTCGAAGCACTGGCCAAGCACCGCCACTTCCTGCGCTTCACCACCCGCGACCTCACCGACGAGCAGGCCGGGCGGCGGACCACCGCCAGCGAGTTGTGTCTCGGCGGCCTGATCAAGCATGTCGCTTCGGTGGAACGGAGCTGGGCGGACTTCATTCAGCACGGTCCGTCGGCCATGCCCGACTTCACCGCGATGACCGAGGCCGACTTCGCCAAGCGCGCCGACGAGTTCCGCATGCTGCCCGGCGACACGCTGGACGCCGTACTGGCCGAGTACGACGAAGTGGCCCGCCAAACCGACGAGTTGGTCGCCACCCTGCCCGACCTGAACAGGGCCCACCCGCTGCCCAAGGCCCCCTGGAACGAGCCCGGCGTCCAATGGTCGGCCCGCAGGGTCCTGCTGCACATCATCGCCGAGACCGCCCAGCACGCCGGTCACGCCGACATCCTCCGGGAGTCCCTGGACGGCGCGAAGAGCATGGGCTGACCCGGCCTCGGGGCGGTTCGGGGCTCGATCGGTTTCTCCGGTTCACCGGCGCTCCTCGGTGAACATCTCGATCAGGCCCTGAGCCGTGTTGTTCTCGGAGGCGATCCCCTGCACCTCTACACCTTCATAGGTGACCGCCTCGGCGCTGCGGGGGAACATCGCCTGCTCGTACGCGGTGAGCGCGGCCTCGACGTCGTCCGGGTGCGCGGCGAGGGCCTTGCCGAGTTCGGCGCCGTCGAGCATGGCCAGGTTGGCGCCCTCGCCGTTGGGGACCGCGAGGTGGGCGGCGTCGCCGAGCAGCGTCACCCCCGGCACGCGGTCCCACCGGAGCCCGGTCGGCAGAGCGTAGTGAGGGCGCAGGACCGGTGCGGTGTCGCCGTCGGTGATCAGCGCGGTGAGTTCCGGCGCCCAGCCCTCGAACTCCGCCGCGATCCGCGCGGTGGCCGCGGCGGCATCGGTGAAGTCGACGGCGGCGAACCAGTCCAGCGGCCTGGACAGCATCACGTAGGCGTGCAGGGTGTCGCCGCTCTCCCGGTGGGCGAAGATCTCCTTGCCCGGCGAGGGCGCGATCATCGCCCCGCCGCCGACGGCCTTCGCGGCCTCTGGGTGCCGGGTGTCGGAGTCGAACAGGTAGGTCTCGACGGCCGACGTACCGGCGTACTCGGGTGCGGCGGCGGACAGCAGCGGCCGCACCCGCGACCACGCGCCGTCCGCGCCGACCAGCAGCCTCGTGACGACGGTGCCGCCGTCGGCGAACGTCACCTCGTGACGCCCCTCACCGAGGGCACGGGTGCCGCTGACCTTGTGCCCCCACCGGACGGTGCCGTCCGGGAGCGAGTCGAGCAGGATCTGCCGCAGTTCGCCGCGCTGCACCTCGGGGCGTCCGCCCGTGCCGTCGTCGCCCTGCTCGAACATGACGGTCCCGTCCGGGTCGAGGACCCGCATCGCCTGCCGCCCCTCCAGGACGATGGCACGGAACTCCTCCATCAGACCGGCCGCCTCGAGTGCGAGCTGCCCGTTGTAGTCGTGGATGTCGAGCATCCCGCCCTGCGTGCGCGCCGCCGGGGAGGCCTCGGACTCGTAGACGGTGACCGGGATGCCGTGGACGTGCAGGACACGGGCCAGCGTGAGTCCGCCGAGTCCGGCGCCGATGATCGTGACAGGGGTGTGCATGGTGGCTCCTCGGGATCGGGGCCGCCCGGTGAACCCCGGCCGGCCGTCTCCGGAACCGTGCAGGACCCCGCTTACAAGCCACCGACAACGGACCGACAGCCACCGACAGCGGACCGACACGACTCAACGACTCAACGACTCAACGACTCAACAGGGCATACGGCCCTCCCGGTTGACGGCCTGAACCTGCTCCCGCAACACCTCCGCACGCGACGCGACCTGCACGGCATCAGGCGGACAGTCCCACTCCCGCCCACCCCCGACGGGCCGCAACTGCACCTTGCCGCCCACATGCCCCCTGACCTCGCCGATACGCCCGTCCCGCGCGTCCACGGCATGACTCCCGACGACCGGCCGCTCCCCACGCACCACGGAGGCCAGCTTCTCCGCGACACGGACGTTGCAGCGCCCGAGGTCGACGAGCGGGAACGGCTCGTCACCGGCGCCGGTCACCGGATCCACGCACAGGGAGGGCAGGACGACGCCGGCCCCCACCAGGGCCTCCCTCAGGGACATCACGACTTCCTCGGTCGACCGCACACTTGCCTCCACATCCACGCTGTCCACGCTGAGTTTGCGAATCGCAACACAGCGTGGCGACTGTGTGCCTAACCTGGCCATACGTGGCGCACCAACAACGCCGTCTGGTGAACCGGGAGTTGCCCATGCCAGGACCGAAGGACCTCGACCCGTCGTCGTCGCCGCGCGCGCTGCTGGGCGCGGAGTTGCGGCACGCGCGCGAGAAGGCGGGGCTCAGCCAGGAGCAGCTGGGCCAACTGCTGTTCGCGAGCGGCTCGTTCATCGGGCAGTTGGAGGCGGGGACGCGGCGGATACAGCCGGAACACGCCCGGGTGTTGGACGAGGTGCTGGGGACGGGGGATTTCTTCCAGCGGAACTGCAAGGCGTCGGCCAAGTCCCGCTATCCCGAGCACTTCGCGGAGGCGGCGGAGGCGGAGGCTGAAGCCACGGCGATCCGGATGTACGCGCCGATGCTGATCCCCGGCCTGCTCCAGACGCGCGCGTACGCACGGGCCGTCAACCGCGCATACGACCCGACGGCGCCGGAGGCGACCATCGACGAGTGGGTGGAGGGCCGGATGGTGCGCACCCGCCTGCTCGACCATCCAACAAATCCTGTGTTGTGGGCGGTGCTTGACGAAGCAGCGTTACGCCGGGAGACCGGCGGCCGGGCCCTCATGGCGGAGGCCCTGTGCCACCTCGCGGACCTGATCCGCCGGAACCGGGTCATCGTGCAGGTACTGCCGTTCAGCGCGGGAGCACATAAGGCAATGGACGGCTCATTGAAGCTGATGGACTTCGAGGACGCCCCTCCGCTGGTCTACTTCGAAGGGCCGGGAACCGGACGCCTGGAGGACGATCCAGCCACCGTCGCCCGGCTGCGGTTCACCTTCGAACTCCTCACGGCCTCCGCACTCTCGCCTCAGAAGTCCCTAGCCCTGATCGAGGCGTTGGCGCAGGATTACGCCCATGAGGAACATCCCTGACCACGACCTGAGCACGACCACTTGGCGCAAGTCGAGCTACAGCGGCGGCGGCGGCAACGACTGCCTCGAAGTAGCCGACGGCCACCCCACCCTCGTCCCCGTCCGCGACTCCAAGAACCCCCACGGCCCGAAGCTCGTGTTCCGGGCGGAGCCATGGGCCGCGTTCGTCGAGGACGTGAAGGCCCGGTAGATGACAGGGCGGGACGCCGGCGGCTGGACCGGCATGGACTATCGCGGCTGGCAGGACCACGGGGACGTCACGCGGCGCCTGGACGCCGGGGCCGATCCGGAGAGGTGGGGCGTCGGAGGCTCGCGGCCCCTGCATCGCGCCGCGGTGTTCGGCTCGCCCGAGGTCGTCGCGGAACTGGCCCGGCGCGTGGCGGATGTGGACGCGCTGGAGAACGGAACGACCGCGCTGTGGGACGCCGTGGTGGCGGGCCGTACGGAGAACGCGCGAGCGCTGGCCGCCGCCGGAGCCGACCCGCAGTGGGTCGGATACGGCGGCTGGACGCCAGGGCGGCTGAGTCTCGCCGGGCCGGAGCCGGACCTGTTCGACCTGTCCGAGGCTCAGCCGGGTCTGTCGCAGGCGGAGCGCGCGGTGGCGGAGGAGGGCCGACGGCTGATCGCGGCCCTCGGTGACTTCTACTACGACGGCCTGGGCCTGGCGGCCGTGGGCGGGATCGACGCCGAGGAGGCGATACGCCGCCTGGAGGCGACCCCGGCCGACGGCGAACTGATCGAGGACCTACTGGCGGACCCGTTCGACCACGACCTGGACGAGACCCTGCGGCTCGTCGGCGTGACGACAGTGCCGGGCGGCTGCGTCATCACCCAACCGTGGGGGTACGGCCCTTCGATGCCTGGCATACACACCCGCCTCTCCGCAGGCACCGTCTCCTACGGCCTGTACGCCAACCCCAAGAGCGGGAACCAGGGCAGCATCCACCGCGATGGCGTCGGCCAGGGCTGGGACCTGCACCCCGGGGGCGGCCCGTACCCGGAGGAGAGCCCGGAAGAGGTCCTGTTCTCGTACGTCTACTGCCACCACGCGGTGGCCTACTCGCTCGCGTACGCCGGACTGCGCCCGACCGACGCCCGCGCGGTCCTCGGCCCGCCGGACCACTGGGTCGAACTGCCGGATCGCGACTACTGGGCAACGTGACGAGAGTTCGTGGCCCAGTTGGAGGCAACGGCCCCCCAAGGTGCATGCTGAAGGTCGGCCGCAGCCCTTGACGGGGCCCCCGCCAAGCCCCGGAGCCACCCGATGAACCACGCCCAGCTAACCGCCCTCGGCCGAGCCCTCCGCCTCCTCGGCGAGCACGGCGAGGCCCTCGCCGCCACCACCCCGGACGCCAAGCTCCACGAGGTCAAGGCCGACCTGCGCCGCGCCCTCGACCTCCTCGACGAGAGCGTCGCCGGCGCCGCCCCCACCACCCGCTGCCCCGAGCACCCGAACGGCCCGGTCGACGAGAACGCCCACGACCTGTGCCTGCTCTGCGAAACCCGCCGCCGAGCCGCCCGCCGCGCCGAGTACAGCGGCGGTCCCGTACCCCCGCACGCCACCGAGACCGCCCCCTCCCGCTACGGCGTCCGCGCCGACCGCCCCCAGCCCCAGCAGCGCTGGCTGCCGGAGCTGTGGAACGGCCAGGAGTGGCAGCTCTGCGGCACCCCGCGCCGCGACCGCCGCGAGGCCGAGCTGTATCTCGCCGCCCAGCGCCGCGGCCCGCGCCCCGCCATGGCCTACCGGCTCGTGCACGAGTTCACCGACTACGAGGTGCTGCGCGTGTGGGGCGCACCGGTGAAGGTCGACATCGAGCCCTTGGGGAACCTGTAGAGGCCGTACGGCTTTCACACCCGTACGGCCTCCGCGCCTCCTGCCGCCCTACGACTTCGCCGTCGCCCCCACCCGCTCCGCCGCGCCCTCCGCCACCGGCTCCCCGCCCACGGTCACCGTCTGACGCGGGATGAACGACGCCACCACGAAGGCCAGCAGCGCCGCCCCGGCGCCCACCGCCAGGACCACCTTGAAGGCGTTCTCGGACGGCAGGGCGTACCCGCCGAGGTCCGTCGTCATCTGGGCGAGGATCACGCCCGCGACCGCACTCGCCATGGACGTACCGAGGGAACGCATCAGCGTGTTGAGGCTGTTCGCGGCGGCCGTCTCCGACGCGGGCACGGCGCTCATGATGAGCGCGGGCATCGAGCCGTAGCCGAAGCCGACTCCGGCGCCGATGACGCAGGCCACCAGGATGAAGTGCCAGACCTCGGACATCAGGACGATGTTGAGGCTGTAGCCGGCGGCCACGATGAGGACGCCGATCATGAGGGTGGCCTTCGGGCCCTTGGCCCGGGAGATCGCCGCGGACACCGGGGCCGTGGCCATCATGACCAGACCCGAGGGCGCCATGCACAGGCCCGCCACCAGCATCGACTTGCCCAGGCCGTAGCCGGTCCGGGAGGGGAGCTGGAGGAGCTGCGGGATGACCAGGCTCATCGCGAACATCGCGAAGCCGACCGCGATCGAGGCCAGGTTGGTGACCAGTACCTGGCGGCGGGCCGTCGTGCGCAGGTCGACCAGCGGCTGGTCGGTGCGCAGTTCCCACCAGCCCCAGGCCGGCAGGATCACCACGGCCGCCGCGAACAGGCCGAGCGTGGTCCCGCTGGTCCAACCCCAGTCGGCGCCCTTGGAGATGCCCAGGAGCAGACAGACCAGGCCGGCCGCCATGCCCATGCCGCCGACGAGGTCGAAGCGCCCGCCGGTGCGCACCTTCGACTCGGGCACCACCAGCAGCACGCACCCCAGCGCGACGACCCCCATGCCGGCCGACGTCCAGAACAGCACGTGCCAGTCGAAGTTGTCCGCGATGAGCGCGGCGGCGGGCAGCCCGAGGGCGCCGCCGATGCCGAGCGAGGCGCTCATCAGGGCGGTCGCGGAGCCGAGGCGCTCGGCGGGCAGCTCGTCGCGCATGATGCTGATGCCGAGCGGGATCACCCCGGAGGCCAGACCCTGGAGCACCCGTCCGACGATCATCGGGACCAGCGAGTCGCTCAGGGCGCAGACCACCGAGCCGCTGACCAGCAGCACGACGCTGACCAGCAGCATCCGCCGCTTGCCGTACATGTCGCCCAGCCGCCCCATCACCGGCGTCGCCACGGCCGCCGCGAGCAGCGTCGCCGTGACGGCCCAGGCGGTGTCCGACGCCGGGGCGTCGAGCAGCCTGGGCAGCTCCGGGACGATCGGGATGACCAGGGTCTGCATCAGCGAGACGACGATCCCGGCGAAGGCCAGCACCGCCACCACGGAATTCGTTCTCGGCGATGGGGGGTGGGACGACATGGCGGGGCCTCCGTCGGCGCACGAGCAAGGAAAGACTGCTGATTGACCGAGGCAACCTTAAGTCAGTTGATTGACTTACTCAAGCGACGCAGGTCACCCCCGCACAGCGGGAATGACCAACCGGACGTCAGCTCAGAGTCTTCAGCGCCGCCGCGTCGTACGCCGCCAGCTCGTCGACACGGCCCGACAGCACCTTGGCCGCCCACTCCGGGTCCTGGAGCAGGGCACGGCCGACGGCGACCATGTCGTACTCCTCGCGCTCCAGGGCGTCCAGGAGATCGTCGATGCCCTTGACCGCGGAGCCCTCACCGGCGAAGGCCCTGATGAAGTCGCCGTCCAGGCCGACCGAGCCGACGGTGATCGTGGGCTTGCCCGTCAGCTTCTTCGTCCAGCCGGCCAGGTTGAGGTCGGAGCCGTCGAACTCCGGGATCCAGTAGCGGCGGGTGGAGGCGTGGAAGGCGTCGACGCCGGCCGCGGCGAGCGGGGTCAGGATGGCCTCCAGCTCCTCCGGGGTCTCGGCGAGGCGCGCGTCGTAGGCCTCCTGCTTCCACTGCGAGTAGCGGAAGATGACCGGGAACTCCGCGGAGACCCGCTCGCGTACGGCGGCCACGATCTCCGCGCCGAACTGCGTACGGGCGACCGGGTCACCGCCGTACGCGTCCGTGCGGCGGTTGGTGCCCTCCCACAGGAACTGGTCGACCAGGTAGCCGTGGGCGCCGTGGATCTCCACACCGTCGAAGCCGATGCGCTCGGCGTCCGCGGCGGACTGCGCGAACGCGCCGATGACGTCGTCGAGGTCCTGGCGGGTCATCGCCCTGCCGGTGGGCTCGGTGGCGCCGATACGCAGACCCGAGGGGCCGACGGCGGGGGCGTCCGCGACCGGCGGCTGCCCCTGCTCGCGCACCATGCCGATGTGCCACAGCTGCGGGACGATCGTGCCGCCCGCCGCGTGCACCGCCTCGGCGACCTTCGCCCAGCCCGCGAGCTGCTCCTCGCCGTGGAACCGCGGGACGCGGCTGCTCTGTCCGGCGGAGTCGTGGCCGACGTACGTGCCCTCGGTGACGATCAGACCGACGCCCGCGGCGGCGCGGCGGGAGTAGTACGACGCCACGTCCTCGCCGGGTACGCCGCCCGGGGAGAACATGCGGGTCATCGGCGCCATCGCGATGCGGTTGGGAACGGTGAGGCCGTTGATCGTGGTCGGCCGGGACAGGATCTGGGCCGCGCGGGAGGCGGGGGACTCGGTGACGGTCACGTCGTGGGCTCCTCGAGGACTGTAGCTAGAGACCAGCTGGTATGTGCATGGGCATTGTTGCACCTCGTTAAGCAACGATGAGTGTGAGACTGCGCATTCCCAGAGAGGGGGATCGGTTCTGCGAGCGGCTGCGGGTGCGCCTTCTTCAGGGGCGCGAGGAACTGCGCGACCGGCCACGAACCACCCGCACCCGCCAACGCACCGAGGGCGGCACCCCCGTCGCGAATATCGCAACAGGAGGTGCCGCCCTCGGCAAGGACGTTGATCAACCGGAGCCGAAACCCCGAGGTCGATCAGAAGTCCATGTCACCGCCCGGCATACCGCCACCGGCGGGCGCGGCGGCCTTCTCCGGCTTGTCGGCGATGACGGCCTCGGTGGTGAGGAACAGCGCGGCGATCGACGCGGCGTTCTGCAGCGCGGAACGCGTCACCTTCGCCGGGTCGATGATGCCCTCGGCGACCAGGTCGACGTACTCACCGGTCGCGGCGTTCAGGCCGTGGCCCGGGGTGAGGTTGCGGACCTTCTCCACCACGACGCCGCCCTCGAGGCCGGCGTTGACGGCGATCTGCTTCAGCGGGGCCTCAAGGGCGAGCTTGACGGCGGCAGCGCCGGTCGCCTCGTCACCCTCCAGCTCCAGCTTCTCGAAGACACCGGAGGCCTGCAGCAGGGCCACGCCACCACCGGCGACGATGCCCTCCTCGACGGCCGCCTTGGCGTTGCGCACGGCGTCCTCGATGCGGTGCTTGCGCTCCTTGAGCTCGACCTCGGTCGCGGCACCGGCCTTGATGACGGCGACGCCACCGGCGAGCTTCGCCAGGCGCTCCTGCAGCTTCTCGCGGTCGTAGTCCGAGTCGCTGTTCTCGATCTCGGCGCGGATCTGGTTGACGCGACCCGCGACCTGCTCCGAGGAACCGGAGCCGTCGACGATGGTGGTCTCGTCCTTGGTGATGACGACCTTGCGGGCCTTGCCCAGGAGGTCCAGGGAGGTGTTCTCGAGCTTGAGACCGACCTCCTCGGAGATGACCTCGCCACCGGTGAGGATGGCGATGTCGTTCAGCATGGCCTTGCGGCGGTCACCGAAGCCCGGGGCCTTGACGGCGACGGACTTGAAGGTGCCGCGGATCTTGTTGACGACCAGGGTCGACAGGGCCTCGCCCTCGACGTCCTCGGCGATGATCAGCAGCGGCTTGCCCGACTGCATGACCTTCTCCAGCAGCGGGAGCAGGTCCTTGACCGAGGAGATCTTGGAGTTGGCGATCAGGATGTACGGGTCGTCGAGGACGGCCTCCATACGCTCCATGTCGGTGGCGAAGTACGCCGAGATGTAGCCCTTGTCGAAGCGCATACCCTCGGTGAGCTCCAGCTCCAGACCGAAGGTCTGGGACTCCTCGACGGTGATGACGCCTTCCTTGCCGACCTTGTCCATGGCCTCGGCGATGAGCTCGCCGATCTGGGTGTCGGCGGCGGAGATGGAGGCCGTGGAGGCGATCTGCTCCTTGGTCTCGACGTCCTTGGCCTGCTCGAGCAGGGCGGCGGAGACGGCCTCGACGGCCTTCTCGATACCGCGCTTGAGGGCCATCGGGTTGGCGCCGGCGGCTACGTTGCGCAGGCCTTCCTTGACCAGGGCCTGGGCGAGAACGGTCGCGGTGGTCGTACCGTCACCGGCGACGTCGTCCGTCTTCTTGGCGACTTCCTTGACCAGCTCGGCGCCGATCTTCTCGTACGGGTCCTCGAGCTCGATCTCCTTGGCGATGGAGACACCATCGTTGGTGATCGTGGGGGCGCCCCACTTCTTCTCGAGGACGACGTTGCGGCCCTTGGGGCCGAGCGTCACCTTCACGGCGTCCGCGAGCTGGTTCATGCCGCGCTCGAGGCCGCGCCGCGCCTCCTCGTCGAACGCGATGATCTTGGCCATGTGAAGTGGTCCCTCCAGGACTGGGGGTGATTCCTTCGGACCGCGCCCGCGCCCGCGACGGACGGCTCGCATGCCTTGTGGTTCCTTGCCCCACTCGGCCTGCGGGCCTCACCGACCCGGTCCTTCGTTGTCACTCTCACCTTCAGAGTGCTAACGCAATGATTAGCACTCGACCCATGCGAGTGCAAGCGGCTCTCGGGGATCGGGAGGGGTGATCCGCGGGGCGCGAACAGGGCGCCGGACGCGTCCGACCATGGCGAAGGGCCCGCACCCCCGGGGGGTGCGGGCCCTTCGAAGAAGAACGTCGCTGCAGTTAGTCGACGCGTGCTTCAGCCGGTCGCCAGACGAACCATGTCCGCCTGCGGCCCCTTCTGGCCCTGCGAGATCTCGAAATCGACCCGCTGACCTTCCTCCAGGGTGCGGTAACCGTCCATCTGGATCGCGCTGTAGTGGACGAAAACATCCGCACCACCGTCGACCGCGATGAAGCCGTACCCCTTCTCCGCGTTGAACCACTTGACGGTGCCCTGAGCCATGCCTAACTCCCCTATTACTGGCCCTTGCACAGATCCACACTTCGCGGATCCGGGTCAGACCTCACCCCCCATTGGTCGGGGGCGTGCGCCGGAACGCGTCGACCGCGGCTGAATGTATCTGCCCAACTGCCGTCTGCAACAGGTCAATCGGACGAGAAATCCAGGCACGACCGGTCGGGAATGTGGGGACAATTACCCTGACTTCAGGTCAAGTCGGACCCGGCAAAGGGAACAAAAGCCGCAAAAAACCCGCATACTTTGGCTACTTCTTGTCGGGCTTGCGGCAGAAATCAAAGGCCAATCAAGGGCCGCCGACCTGTGGAGCGGCGGTACGTTCCCCAACTGTACCTCGCTCAACCACACAGAATTGCCCCCTCCGCTTCTCTCACGGAGGGGGCAATTCGATGAACTCTTAGTGACCGGTGTTACCGATGGTAATGATCGGTCATTCGGTCACCCGCCGTCAGCCGCCGGCGACGGCCGGGATGATGGAAACGCCGGCACCGTCCGGGGTGGCCGTCTCCAGCCCCTGCTCGAAACGTACGTCGTCGTCATTGACGTACACATTGACGAACCGACGCAGCTTGCCCTGGTCGTCGAGAACGCGGGCGGCGATACCCGTGTGGTTCTTCTCCAGGTCGGCGATGACCTCGGCGAGGTTCGCGCCCTCGGCGGCGACCTCGGCCTGGCCACCCGTATAGGTGCGCAGGATGGTGGGGATGCGGACGGTCACGCTCATGCGAGGCCAGCCTCTCGGAAGGAGTCCAGGTTCGGGCGGATGGTGGCGGTGAGGCCGGTGCCGGCCACCGCGTCGAGGGTCTTGAGGCCGTCGCCCGTGTTCAGGACGACGGTGGTCTTGGTGGGGTCGAGGAGGCCATTCTCGATCAGCTTCTTCGTGACGCCCACCGTGACGCCGCCCGCAGTCTCCGCGAAGATGCCCTCCGTTCGGGCGAGGATCTTGATCGCGTCGACGACCTGCTCATCCGTCACGTCCTCCACCGCACCGCCCGTACGCCGCGCGATGTCCAGGACGTACGGACCGTCGGCCGGGTTGCCGATCGCCAGCGACTTGGCGATGGTGTTCGGCTTCTGCGGGCGGACCACGTCGTGCCCCGCCTTGTACGCCGTCGACACCGGCGAGCAGCCCTCGGCCTGCGCGCCGAAGATCTTGTACGGCTTGTCCTCGACGAGCCCGAGCTTGATCAGCTCCTGCAGACCCTTGTCGATCTTCGTGAGCTGCGAACCGGACGCGATCGGGACGACGAGCTGGTCCGGGAGCTGCCAGCCGAGCTGCTCGCAGATCTCGTACGCGAGGGTCTTGGAGCCCTCCGCGTAGTACGGCCGCAGGTTGACGTTGACGAAGCCCCAGCCCTCGCCGGCCGGGTCGCCGATCAGTTCGGAGCAGAAGCGGTTCACGTCGTCGTAGTTGCCCTCGATGCCGACGAGCTCGCCGCCGTAGACCGCGGCCATGACGACCTTGCCCTGCTCCAGGTCGTGCGGGATGAAGACGCAGGAGCGGAAACCCGCGCGGGCCGCCGCGGCGCCCACCGCGCCGGCCAGGTTGCCGGTGGAGGAGCAGGACAGGGTGGTGAAGCCGAAGGCGCGGGCGGCCTCCAGGGCCTGGGCGACGACGCGGTCCTTGAAGGAGTGCGTCGGGTTACCGGAGTCGTCCTTCACATACAGACCGCCGGTCACGCCGAGTTCGCGGGCGAGGTTGTCGGCCTTGACGAGCTGGGTCCAGCCGGGGTTGATGTTCGGCTTGGTGGCCACGTCGGCGGGGACGGGCAGCAGGGGCGCGTAGCGCCAGATGTTCGCGGGGCCCGCTTCGATCTGCTTGCGCAGCTCCTCGGTGTCGTACGCCGAGAAGTCGTAAGCGATCTCCAGCGGGCCGAAACACTCCTCGCACGCGAAGACCGGTCCGAGGGGTACCCGGTGACCGCACTCGCGGCAGGACAGCGCCGCGGCGGGACCGAGGTCTACGGTGGAATCGGTGGTGCTTGCAACAGTCTGCACAGCCATGTGAGGCGAGGCCCTTTCTCCTCATCTTCCTCACGACGCATCTCGCCGTGAGACGGATTTGGCACCTTCCCAAGCCGGGAGCCTCGCGGAGACGATCGACAGTGATCGTTACGAGAGCCGACTGGAGGGTTGCCGGGGCTTCATCGGGCCGTTTCCCTCTGCCCCTCTGGATGAGCTGTATGCGGTTGTTAACAACGGTTGACCCCGGACATGCGATGGTCATCCGCGTTGTTCAAGACTGTAACCGAAGGCCAGGACAGTTGAGATAGTCGTCCGAACCGCGAGATGGATCACACGATTACCTGCTGTGATCACGACAGTTAGGAGCCGCAGACTGTGCTGGAAGAAGTCGAGCGCTGGCTGAGCACCCGCTCCTGGTCCGTGACCGATCGCCCGCTCCATCAGATCCTGGCCGCCAAACAGCGTACGGGTCAGTCGGTCTCCGTCGTGCTGCCCGCGCTCAACGAGGAGGAGACGGTCGGCGACATCGTCGCGATCATCCGTCACGACCTCATGCAACAGGTCCCGCTGGTCGACGAGATCGTCGTCGTCGACTCGGGATCCACCGACCGGACCTCCGAGGTGGCCGCCGCAGCGGGCGCGACGGTGGTGCACCGCGACGAGATCCTCCCGCGCGTCCCCTCCGTGCCCGGCAAGGGCGAGGTCCTGTGGCGCTCCCTGCTGGTCACGAGCGGGGACATCGTCTGTTTCATCGACGCCGACCTGAAGGAGTTCTCCTCCGACTTCGTCTCCGGCATCGTGGGCCCGCTGCTCACCAACCCCGAGGTCGACCTGGTCAAGGGCATGTACGACCGTCCGCTGCGCGGCGCCGCCGGGCAGGGCGGCCGGGTCACCGAACTCATGGCGCGCCCGCTGCTGAACATGCACTGGCCGCAGCTGGCCGGTTTCGTGCAGCCGCTGGGCGGCGAGTACGCGGCCCGCCGCAACCTGCTGGAACAGCTCCCGTTCCCCGTCGGATACGGCGTGGAGCTGGGCATGCTGATCGACGCCCTGCACCTGGTGGGTCTGGACGCGCTGGCCCAGGTGGACGTGGGAGTGCGCAAGCACCGGCACCAGGACGGGCAGGCGCTCGGCCGGATGTCCGCCGCGATCTACCGCACGGCCCAGCTGCGGCTGGCCCGCGGGCATCTGATCCGGCCGTCGCTCACCCAGTTCGAGCGGGGCGAGGACGGATTCGAGCCGCGTACGTACTCCGTGGACACCGAGGAGCGGCCGCCGATGGTGGAGATCGCCGAGTACGCGACGCGGAAGGTCGCGTAAACGCCGGAAACCGGCCGTATACAGGGCGTGCAAGAGCCGCCCACTGAGCGGAACCGCACGTTTGAGCGTTTCCGGGCCGGGCTAGGTTGAGGCGTATGGCTACCACGCAGGATGCGCAGGGTGCGGCCAGGGTGCTGGTCGCGTCGAACCGCGGGCCGGTCTCCTACGAGGTGCGCGAGGACGGCTCGCTGCACTCCAAGCGGGGCGGCGGCGGAGTCGTCTCCGGGCTGTCGGCGATCGGGCCGGACGCGGGCGCCCTGTGGGTGTGCTCGGCGCTGTCCGACGGGGACCGCGAGGCGGTGCGGCGCGGGGTCGGCGAGGACGGCGTGCTGATGCTGGACATCCCGGCCGGCGTGCACGCGGACGCGTACAACGGGATCGCGAACTCGGTCCTGTGGTTCGTCCACCACATGCTGTACCAGACGCCGCTGGAGCCGGTCTTCGACGCGGAGTTCCGGCGCCAGTGGGCGTCGTACGAGACGTACAACCGTGCCTTCGCCGAGGCGCTGGCCGGCCGGGCGGCGCCGGGGGCGGCGGTGCTGGTCCAGGACTACCACCTGACGCTGGTGCCCGGGATGCTCCGCGAGCTGCGTCCCGACCTGCGTATCGGCCACTTCTCGCACACGCCGTGGGCGCCGCCGGAGTACTTCCGGATGCTGCCGGACGACATCGCCGGGCAGGTGCTGCGCGGGATGCTCGGCGCGGACCGGCTGGGATTCCTCACGCGGCGCTGGGCGGACGCGTTCGAGGCGTGCTGCGACCGGTTCGCCGGCGGGCTCGGCGACACGCGGGTCGGGGTGCACGGGCTGGGGGCGGACGCGGACTTCCTGCGGGCGCGCTCGCATCAGCCCGACGTGGCCGAACGGATGGCGGCGCTGCGGGACGAGATCGGCACGGCCGCGGACGGCAGCGCCCGCAGGACGATCGTGCGGGTCGACCGGACCGAGCTGTCCAAGAACATCGTGCGGGGTCTGCTGGCGTACCGGCAGCTGCTCGACGACCACCCCGAGTGGCGCGATCGGGTGGTGCACGTGGCCTTCGCGTACCCCTCGCGGCAGGACCTTGCGGTGTACCGGGACTACACGGCCGAGGTCCAGCGACTGGCGGAGGAGATCAACTCCGGCTACGGGACCCCGACTTGGACCCCGGTGGTCCTCCACGTCAAGGACGACTTCGCCCGCTCCCTGGCGGCCTACCGGCTGGCCGACGTGGCCCTGGTCAACCCCATCCGGGACGGCATGAACCTCGTCGCCAAGGAGGTACCGGTCGTCTCCGACGAGGGATGCGTGCTGGTCCTGTCGCGCGAGGCGGGCGCCTTCGAGGAACTGGGCGAGGACGCGCTCGCCGTGAACCCGTACGACGTCATCGGCACGGCACAGGCACTGCACGAGGCGTTGTCCATGGGCCCGGAGGACCGAGCGGAACGCTCAAAACGCCTCGCAGCCTCCGCGACCGCACTACCGCCGACCCAGTGGTTCCTGGAACAGCTGTCCGCACTGGAGGAGGGAAGGGCGAGCGAGCCGGACTGAGCCGGGCGGCTCGGCTGAGACCGGGCGGTCCGGCTGAGGCTGGTCGGCCCGGCTGAGGCTGGTCGGCCCGGCTGAGGCTGGTCGGCCCGGCTGAGCCGAGTCGGGCGCCCGGACCGGGCGGCCTGTCTGAGACCCACCCAGCCTGCGGGCAGTCGTGCCGCTGGGGCGGCACGGGTGGGCGCAGGCGGCACCCCGCAAGCGCGGGCGAGCGTCCCCACCTCCAGCGCAACCACAACCCCCTCGCGGGTCTGCGGGGTCAGGTCGTCCGGTTCGCCAGCGTCTGCAGCAGGCGTACGACCCCCTCCGGGCCGTCGACCACGATGTCCGCCCTCTCCGACAGCTCGGTGACCTCCTCGCTGCCGCTGCAGACCAGGAGGCCGGGGGTGCCGTCGGAGCGGAGTTTGTCGATGGCGGCGTAGGCGGGGAGGTCGCCGAGGTCGTCGCCGGCGTAGAGGACGGACTCGGCGCCCAGTTCGCGGACGTACTCGGTCAGGGCCACGCCCTTGTCCATGCCGGGTGGGCGGAGTTCGAGGACCATGCGGCCCGGTTCGACGATGAGGCCGTTGCGGGTGGCGAGGTCGGTGAGGGGTTCGCGGAGGGCGTCGAAGGTGCCCTGCGGGTCGGCCGCGCGGCGTGTGTGGACGGCGAGGGCGTGTCCCTTGTCCTCGATCCAGGTGCCCTGCCCGGCACCGCTCCCGTCGAGGAGGCCCGGCAGTTCGGCGCGGACGGCCGCGACGCCGGGGTGGGGGTCGGGTGCGGTGACCTCGCCGCTGACGGCGTCCCAGCGCTCGGCACCGTAGTGCCCGAGCACGACGAGGTGCTCCAGCCCCGGGACCCCGGCGAAACCGCCGTACCGCACGGCGACGTCCGCCGGGCGCCCGGTGATCACCGCGACGGCGGCCACCTTCGGGGCGAGCGCGGCGAGCGCCGGCAGGGCGTCGGGGTGGGCCCGGGCCTGCTCGGGGTCCTCGACGATCGGCGCGAGCGTCCCGTCGAAGTCGAGCGCGATCAGCGCCCGCGCGGGGCGGGCGAGAAGGGCGGCCAGGGCGTCACGCCCCGGCTGGGTCGAGGGTGTCGGCAGGGGGTCCATGGAGTTCGTCCGGTCCGAGATGGTCGAGTCCGAGGTGGTCGAGTCCGAGGTGGTCGAGTCCGAGGTGGTCGAGTCCGAAGTGGATGAGTCCGAGTCGGTCAGGTCCTTGTGACTGCCCATACGGCGACCCTATCCAGGGAACACCGCACGTACCCCTCCCTCACCGCTCCGACCGCCGCGCCTCCCGTACCCGCCGCAGGCGGTTCACCGTCACCGGGTCGTGGGCCAGGGCCCGTGGGTCGTCCAGCAGGGCGTTCAGGAGCTGGAAGTAGCGGACGGGGGCCAGGCCCAGCTCCTCGCGTATCGCCCGCTCCTTGGCGCCGGGGCCCGGAAAACCCCGGCGTTCCAAGGCGAGGATGGCCTGCTCGCGGTCGGCGAGGGCGGCGGCCTCGGGCTGGTCCTGGTCCATGTGTCGCACCGTAGCCCCCGCCACCGACAACCGGCGACTACTCCGCGCTCTCCGCCCGCGTCGCCGTCGACTGCAGCTGCCCCAGGATCGCCGCCGGGCTGCCGCCGGACGCGACCGTGCCGCCGATCCGCCGCTTGACGTCCGCGCTGACGGCCGCCCAGGAGGTCCGGCCTACCGGGTAGAGCTCGGAGAGCGGGAGTTCCTGGAGGAAGGGCTTGAGGTCGGCGTCCTGCTTGGCCGCGGTCATCACCCTGGACGCGGAGTTCGTGACGGGAAGCAGGTCGTACTCACGGGAGAAGTCCAGGACGTTGTCCTTGTCGTAGACGAAGTCGAGGAACTCGCCCACCTGCTCGGCATGCCCGTTCTGCTTGAAGGCCATCATCCAGTCGGCCACGCCCATGGAGATCTTGGTGGGCCCCTCGGCGCCGGGCATCGGCACCATGCCGAACTTCACGCCCTTCCTCTCCGCCATGTGCATCAGCGAGGGGTGACCGTTGAGCATGCCGACGTCCCCGGCCGCGAAGGCGGAGAACGCGTCCGCCCGGTTGAGCTCGCCGGGCGCGACCGGCCCGGTGAGCCCCTTGCCGACCAGGTCGTTCTTGAGCCAGTCGAAGGTGGCGACGTTCTCCGTGGAGTCGATGCTGTACGTGCCGAGGTTGGTGTCGGTGTAACCGCCCCCGCCGCTCAGCAGCCACTGCATCGTCTCGGCCTGCGCCTCCTCGGGACCGAGCGGCAGCGCGTAGGGGTACTTCACGCCCTCCGCCTTCAGCGCCTCGGCGTCGGCGGCCAGTTCCTTCCAGGTGGTCGGCGGGGTGAGGCCGGCCTTCTCGAAGAGCGTCTTGTTGTAGAAGAGCAGCCGGGTGGAGGAGGCGAAGGGTATGCCGTACTGCACGCCGTTCACCTGCCCGGCGTCCGCGAGCTGCGAGACGAAGTCGGCCTGGACGGGGATGGAGAGCAGCTCGTCGACCTCGTACAGGAGGTCCTTCGCGGCGTAGTCGGCGTACGCGCCGATCTGCGCCAGGTCCGGCGCGTCCCCGGCGGCGACCATCGCCTTGACCTTGGCGTCGACGTCGTTCCAGGAGTACACGGTGACGTCGATCGACACCCCCGGGTGCTCGGCCTCGTACGCCTTGGCGAGCTTGTCCCAGTACTTCTGGGAACCGTTCGCCGCACTGTCCCCGTAGTCCGCGGCGACCAGCTTCAGCGTCACCTCGTCCGAACCCCCGGTCAGCCCGCAGCCACCCAGTACCGCCGTCAGACCCAGCGCGGTCACCACCGCGATCGTTCCAGTACGTCCGTTACGTCCAGTACGCCCGGTATCTCCCGTACGCCTACGCCGCTGCACGCAAACCTGCCCCACACCCATGTTCGAAACTTTCGAAACGTCATACATATTGCCCCCATAAGGTCTACACCACGTAAGTGGACTAGACCTCTCGCGGGTGCGCAAGACACACTGTCCCCCGTGAGACATGTCATCGCCCTCGATGTGGGCGGCACCGGGATGAAGGCCGCCCTGGCGGGAGCGAGCGGCGCCGTGCCCCGTGGGGGCGACGTCGATCAGCGGCTGCCGCCGCGGGCCCCCACGGCCTCCCTGCTCCACCAGGCCCGCCGCCCGACCGGCCGCGAGCGCGGACCGGACGCGGTCGTCGAGGGCATCCTCGACTTCGCCGCCGAGCTGCGCGCGTACGGCGAGCAGCACTTCGGCGAGCCCGCGGCCGCCGTCGGCGTCGCCGTCCCCGGCATCGTCGACGAGGAGCACGGCATCGCCGCCTACGCGGCCAACCTCGGCTGGCGGGACGTGCCCCTGCGGCAGCTGCTCACCGAACGGCTCGGCGGAACCCCCGTCGCCCTCGGCCACGACGTGCGCACCGGCGGCCTCGCCGAGGGCCGGATCGGCGCGGGCCGGGGCGCCGACCGCTTCCTCTTCGTACCCCTCGGCACCGGCATCGCCGGCGCCATCGGCATCGACGGCCGGGTGGAGGCGGGTGCGCACGGCTTCGCGGGCGAGATCGGCCACATCGTCGTACGGCCCGAGGGTGCCCCCTGTCCGTGCGGGCAGCGCGGCTGCCTGGAGCGGTACGCGTCCGCGGCGGCGGTGAGCGAGGCATGGGCCGCCGCCTGCGGGGACCCGGAGGCGGACGCCGCCGACTGCGCCAAGGCCGTCGCGTCCGGCGACCCGAACGCCGTACGCGTCTGGGAGGAGGCCGTCGCCGCCCTCGCCGACGGCCTGGTCACCGCGCTCACCCTGCTGGACCCCCGCACCCTGATCATCGGTGGCGGGCTCGCCGAGGCGGGGGAAACCTTGTTCACACCGCTGCGGGACGCCGTCCGGCGGCGGGTCACGTTCCAGAAGCTGCCGGAGATCGTCCCCGCGGCCCTGGGCGACACGGCGGGGTGTCTCGGCGCAGGCCTGCTCGCCTGGGATCTCCTCACATCCACCGACCGCACGGAGGAATCGGCCTGATGGCAGCCCACCCAGGGGCGCGGGGAACTGCGCGAGCAACCACCCACAACCCGCACCCCGCATCCGGCAAGGCGCCCCTCATCCTGTCGGGCGCCAACGTGGTCATGCCGACGGGAACCCTCAAAGAGGGCCAAGTGATCGTCGACGGCACGCGCATCACCGGCACAGCCCCGGAGAACGCCCACCGCATCGACCTCACCGGCCACTGGCTCCTGCCAGGATTCGTGGACATCCACAACCACGGCGGCGGCGGAGCCTCCTTCACCTCGGGCACGCCGGACGACGTAGTCACCGGCATCCACACTCACCGCCTGCACGGCACCACCACCCTCGTCGCCTCCACCGTCACCGGCGACATGGACTTCTTGACCCAGCGGGCCGGCCTCCTCTCCGAGCTCGCCGAGCAGGGCGACATCGCCGGCATCCACTTCGAGGGCCCGTTCATCTCCCCGTGCCGCAAGGGCGCCCACTCCGAGGAACTGCTGCGCGACCCGCACCCGGCGGACGTACGCAAACTGATCGACGCGGCGCGCGGCCACGCCACGATGGTCACCCTCGCCACCGAACTGCCGGGCGGCATCGACTCCGTACGCCTGCTGGCCGATCACGGCGTCATCGCGGCGATCGGGCACACGGACGCGACGTACGAGCAGACGGTGGAGGCGATCGAGGCGGGCGCCACGGTGGCCACCCATCTCTTCAACGCGATGCCTCCGCTCGGCCACCGCGAGCCGGGCCCGATCGCGGCCCTGCTGGAGGACGAGCGGGTGACGGTCGAGCTGATCAACGACGGCACACACCTCCACCCCGCGGCGCTGGAGCTGGCGTTCCATCACGCGGGCGCGGACCGGGTCGCGTTCATCACGGACGCGATGGACGCGGCCGGCTTCGGCGACGGCCGCTACATGCTCGGCCCGCTGGAGGTGGAGGTGGCCGACGGTGTGGCGCGCCTGGTGGAGGGCGGCTCGATCGCGGGCTCGACCCTCACCCTCGACCGCGCCCTCAAGCGGGCGGTGACGATCGACCGGCTGCCGATCGAGGACGTCGTGGCGGCGCTGTCCGCCAACCCCGCCAAGCTGCTCGGCCGCTACGACCGCATCGGCTCCCTGGAGCCCGGCAAGGACGCCGACCTGGTCCTGCTGGACTCCGACTTCGAGCTCAAGGGCGTGATGCGCCGGGGCGAATGGGTGGTTGAGCCCCAACTGGGGTGAGTTGTCCTGCTGTTGGGGGCGGCGGTTGTCCTGGGAGACTGGGACGGCCGCCGCCCGTTTGGCATGATCAGGCCTCCGGGCGGAGCGTCCGGCAGACAGACGGCGAACACATTGCGAACTTCGGGGGAGGTCGGCCCAGGTGATCCTCACGGTCACACTGAACACCGCTCTCGACATCACCTACCGGGTACCGGCGCTGCGGCCCCACACCTCCCACCGGGTCTCCGAGGTGACCGAGCGCCCCGGCGGCAAGGGTCTGAACGTGGCCCGGGTGCTGGCGGCCCTCGGCCACGAGGTGACGGTCACGGGCTTCACGGGCGGCGCGACGGGCCGCGTGGTCCAGGAACAGCTCACCGACACGCCGGGCGTGGTGAACGCGCTGGTCCCGGTGACGGGAGCGACCCGGCGCACGATCGCCGTCGTCGACGAGCACACGGGCGACACGACCCAGCTCAACGAGCCGGGCCCGACGATCACCCCCGCAGAGTGGTCCGCCTTCCAGGAGGCCTACGAGGACCTGCTCGCGTCGGCTTCCGCGGTGGCCCTGTGCGGCAGCCTGCCGCCGGGGCTGCCGGTCGGGGCGTACGCCGGTCTGGTGCGGTCCGCGAAGGCGGCCGACGTACCCGTACTGCTGGACACCAGCGGAGAGGCGCTGCGCCGGGGCGTCGCCGCCCGCCCGGACATCATCAAGCCCAACGCCGACGAGCTGGCCGAACTGACCGGCTCCCACGAGCCGTCACGTGCCACGCAGGATGCCCGCAGGCGCGGCGCCCGGGCGGTCGTCGCCTCTCTCGGCGAGGCGGGCCTGCTCGCCCTGACCCCCGAGGGCCGCTGGCGAGCCACCCCGCCCACCCGCGTCCACGGCAACCCGACGGGCGCGGGCGACGCGGCGGTGGCGGGCCTGCTGTCGGGGCTGGTGGAGCGGCTGCCGTGGCCGGACCGCCTGACCCGCGCGGCGGCACTCAGCGCGGCGAGCGTGCTGGCGCCGGTGGCGGGGGAGTTCGACAGGAAGGCGTACGAGGAGCTGTCGGGGAGGGTTGCGGTGACCGGGGAGGTCAGCGCGGCCTAGGGTCTGTCGTTTGGATCAGGTCGGCTGAGAGAGACTGCGCATCTTGGCTGACCCGAGCGGGGCGTGGTGCGTGCAGCTGCAAGGCGGAGGAGGGCGGCGACGCGGAGCGTCGGCAACCGACGACAACGCGGCTGGGGGCCCCCTCTGGGGGAGCGCGTGCCACGCCCCGCGACGCCGGCATGATCCAAACGACAGGCCCTAGTCCTTGACCTGGCCTTCCTTCAACCACAGCTGGTCCAGCAGGACGTTGCACTTGTCGCCGTCCTGGCAGGAGATCGAGATCGTGTTGGTGCCCTTGTTGAGGGACGGCCAGGAGTAGGTCTTCGTCCAGCCCTTGGCGAAGTCACCCTCCTTGGCGTGCGTGAAGTTGCCCAGGTTGAGCTTGGTGCCGAACGGCTTGCCGTTGACGGTGAGCGTCATCGACTGGTCTTCGCCCGTCGCGCTGAACCGCGTGAAGAGGGTGTAGACGCCCTCCTTGGGAATGCCGTTGACCGTCCAGGTGACCGAGGAACCGACCTGGTTGAGGTTCGCCACATAGACGCCGCCGTCCGACTGGGCACCCTCGACGTCCGAGGCGGTCGCCGCACCCTGCAGGCGCAGCGCCTTCGCCTCGATCGCGGGCAGATCCACCTCGTCCTCGGCGCTGCTGCTGGCCGAAGGCTTGGACTCCGCGCTCTCGGACTGCGTCGGCGTCGAGCCCGCCTCGTTGCCGCTGCCGCCCGGCTCGTCGTCCCCGCCCAGCATCGCCACGCTGATGCCTATGACGACCGCCGCGACCACGGCGATCGCGCCGATCAGCAGGCCCTTGGTGTTGGGCCCCCGGCCGCGCCCCGCACCGGACCCGCTGCCGCCGCTGTACGCCGACTGCTGGGTCGTCGGGGCCCCGCCGGGAAGCGTCTCCGGGGCCGCGTAGTGCGCGTTCGGCTGGCCATAGGTGCCCTGCTGCTGCGGGATCTGGCCCTGGGGGGCCGCCGCCGGTGCCGGTGCCTGCTGGCCGTACTGACGCTGCCCGACCGCACGCACGCGGTTGACCGAGCCCGGATAGCCGTAGCCCCCGCCACCGGACGGCGGCTGGGCTCCATTGGCCTGCCCGTCGGCGTAGAGGTAGCCGAACGGGTCGTCGTCCTCAGGCGTGCTCGCGCCGTTGTTGCCGGACGTCATCCCTTGGTACTCCTCACCAGGTGCGGGCGGATGCGATAGGTCTGATGAATGGCGAGCCTACCCGCTCCGGCTGGCCCAAACGGGTGACGCGGATCGCATCAGCTCGCTGACCTGGGCGTTACCCCGCGCGTCTGTGCTGTTTGGGACGAGATCGTTTCTCTACGTACATCCGCTCGTCGGCGGACTTCAACACTTCGTCCGCAGTCATGCCGCAGTGTGCCCACCCGATCCCGAAGCTGGCGCCGACGCGGACCGCCCGCCCCTCGGCCCGGATCGGCTGGATGATCTCGTTGCGCAGACGTACGGCGAGGTCCTCGGCGTCGGCCCGGCCGAGCCCGTCGGCGAGGATCACGAACTCGTCGCCGCCGAGCCGGGCGACGGTGTCGCCGTCGCGGACCTGGCGGGTGAGGCGCCTGGCCACCTCGATGAGCACCGCGTCACCCGCGTTGTGCCCGAACCGGTCGTTGATCGACTTGAAGCCGTCGAGGTCGCAGAAGAGCACCGCGAGCCCCTTGGTGCCGTCGTCGCGCTCCCGCTCGTCGGGGGCGACCGTGTGGACGTGATGGTCGTAACCCTCGAACGCCGCCACGCCCGGCCGGAAGTCGAAGCCGTGACCGTTGGCGTCGTACACGGCGGGGTGACCGTAGGCCGCGTCGGTGGACTCCAGGGCGCCCGCGTTGGTGGGGCGGGTGCACAGCCGGGAGGAGAGGCGGGAGCGCAGCTCGGCGGAGTTCGGCAGGCCGGTGAGCGAGTCGTGCGAGGCGCGGTGGGCGAGCTGGAGCTCGCGGCGCTTGCGGTCCTCGATGTCCTCGACGTGGGTGAGCAGGAAGCGGGGGCCGTCGGCGGCGTCGGCGACGACGGAGTTGCGCAGCGACACCCAGACGTACGTGCCGTCCCGGCGGCCCAGCCTGAGCTCCGCCCGGCCGCCCTCGGCGGAGGTCCTGAGCAGCGTGCCGATGTCCTCGGGGTGGACGAGGTCGGAGAAGGAGTAGCGGCGCATCGCGGAGGCGGGACGGCCCAGCAGGCGGCACAGGGCGTCGTTGGTGCGCAGGATGCGGCCGTGCTGGTCGCCGCCCATCTCGGCGATGGCCATGCCGGAGGGGGCGTACTCGAAGGCCTGCCTGAAGCTTTCCTCACTCGCGCGCAGGGCCTGCTGCTCGCGCTCCAGCCTGACCAGCGCCCGCTGCATATTCGCGCGTAGACGTGCGTTGCTGATGGCGATGGCGGCCTGGAACGCGTACATCTGGAGCGCCTCACGCCCCCACGCGCCCGGCAGCCGGCCGTTGCGCGGCCGGTCCACGGACAGCACGCCGATCAGCTCGCCGCAGGCGCCGCCCCGTACGCCGGGCGTGTACATCGGCGCGAACAGGCGGTCCGAGGGGTGCCACTCGTCCTCGAAGCGGGGCGCGGGGCCGTCGGTGTACCACTGCGGGACGTCGTCGTCGTCGAGTATCCAGCCCTCGGTGTGCGGGATGAAGACCAGGTCACCCCAGTGCTCGCCCATGTTCAGCCGGCGCTCCCAGGACTCCCGGGAGCCGACGCGGCCCGTGATGAGGGCCTCGGCGGCGGGGTTTCCGGCGAAGGCGGCGACGACGAGGTCGCCGTCGGGGCGTACGAGGTTGACGCACGCGAGCTCGAAGCCGAGGCCGGTGACGACACCGTCGGCGACGGTCTGCAATGTGTCCGCCAGGCTGCGGGCCGTGTTCATGTCAGCCATCACCTGGTGCAGTTGTCGGAGGGTCGCAAGACGGACGTACGGCTCCGACTCGGTCTCCATGCTCGCCCTCCCCCCGAGACCTCGCAGCGAATCAAGGGTTCTACTTCGGCGTAACTTCCCTTGCTAGTTCCCCGCCACTGAATCACAGCGCGCTGCCCACTCGGTACACAGGGTCAACAATTAATGGCTCTTGTGACTCAAGTCACAGGCAAACGTGAACAATTGAGCGGTGTTTCTGCGTTTTTCCTGTGCGTTTACTGAACGCAAACTTTGTGCGCGTGTGGAGATCCCACGAAAGGTATCCGAACAGGCACTGCGGGGTTGTCGCTCGGTCCGCGGTCCTAGGTCCGTTCTCGGGCGGAGGCCCGATGCGGGAGGCGCGGAGGTGACATTAGCGTCTTCGGCGTGCCGAACACTTCCCCGCCCCCCGCGTCGCCCGTGACCGCCGTCCTCCCCGCCTCCCGGAGCGGCTCCGGGCATGCTGAGGGAGTGAGCAACGACGAGTTCCGTGCCGCCATGTCGCGGCTGGCCGCGGGTGTGGTCCTGGTGACCGCGCTGGAGCCGCCGCTGGACCCGGACGACCCGCACGCTCCGGCCGGCGAGGACGTCGGCATGACGGCGACCGCGTTCATGTCGGTGTCCCTGGACCCGCCGCTGGTGCTGGTCAGCCTGCGCGAGGGCTCCCGCATGGACGACCTGCTCGACGAACAGCCCCTGTGGGCCGTCTCGGTGCTCTCCGAGAGCCAGCGTCACATCGCCGGCCGCTTCGCCATGAAGGGCCGCGTCAGCGACCGCCTGCTGTTCGCCGACATCCCGTACGTGCGCGGCAAGGAGACCGGCGCTCCGTTGGTCGGCGGCGCCCTGGCCACCCTGGAGTGCCGCACCGAGCAGCGGGTGACGGCCGGCGACCACACCCTCGTGATCGGCCGCGTCCTGTCGGCCTCACTGCCGAGCTCGGACGGCGGACCGCTGACCTATTTCCGGGGCCGTTACCGGCAGTTGGGGTGAACTCCCGGGAAGGACGGGCACACAATTCCGTAGCGGCAAATGATCATCCGCCCTTACCGTGCCGGGATGACGTCGACGACTTCAACACCGCGCCTCGAAGAAATCACACCCGCGAACTTCGAGGCCGCCACCGGCATACGGGTCCGCCCCGAGCAGGAATTCGCGGTCTCCCCCGTGATGCAGTCCCTCGCCGAGGCATACGTCCACCCTGCGGGCGTCGCCTGGCCCCGCCTGATCGTCGACGGTGACCGCCCGGTCGGCTTCCTGATGGCCTTCCTCGACATCGACTGGCGCGCCGACGGCACCCTGTTCCGCTCGGGCCTGTGGCGGCTGAACATCGCCGCCGAGGAACAGGGCCGCGGATACGGCAGGTTCGCGGTCGAGTCCGTCGCCGCGGAGATCCGCCGCCGGGGCGGCAAGCAGCTGTACGTCACCTGGCACCCCGGCCCGAACGGCCCCGAGGGCTTCTACCTCGGCCTCGGCTTCCGCCCCGACGGCGAGACCAGCGAGGGCGAGACGGTGGGGGTGCTGGAGCTGGAGGGGCTGGAAGGGTCGTAGCAGGGGTTCGTAGTCGGTCGTCCGCGGCGCCGTCGGGCGGTTCGCGCGGTTCCCCGCGGAACCGCCCTAGATCAACCTGACATCGAGCCGGGACACCCGCCCGGGGTCCGTCACGATGTCGATCACGGTGATCCGATCCCGTACGAACGCAAACCGCAGGGCCCGTTCCACCCGTCCCTCGGCGAACACCACGAACCCCGGCACGCCGTCGACCAGCGCGGACCGCCCCGCCCCGGCGAGCGGCCCGAACGTCGCCGCGCCCCGTGCCACCGCCGCCGCGCCCGTGGTCACCCCGACCTCGGTGCGCGCGACGACGTCCGGGTCGAGGACGTCGAGGAGCCCCTCGAAGTCCCCCTCCCGCGCGGCGGCGAGAAAGGCCTCGACGACCTCCCGCTGCCTGCGCCGCCCGGCGCCGCCGGCCTCGGACGCGTCGGCGCCCTGCACCCGGCGCCGGGCCCGGCTGGCGAGCTGCCGAGTGGCGGCCGGCGTACGGTCCACGACGGCCGCCACCTCGTCGTACGCCACCCCGAACAGGTCGTGCAGCACGAACGCCAGCCGCTCGGCCGGGGTCAGGGTGTCCAGTACGACGAGCAGGGCGACGCCGACCGAGTCGGCGAGGAGGGCGTCCTGCTCGGGGTCGGGCACGGCCGCGGAGGCGAAGGCGGAGGGCTCGGCGGGCGACGGCGCCGCGGCGTCCAGGGGTTCCTCCGCGCGGGACCTGCGGGAGCGGAGCATGTCCAGGCAGACCCGGCCCACGACGGTCGTCAGCCAGCCGCCGAGGTTGTCGACCCGGGTGGTGTCGGAACGGCTCAGCCGGAACCAGGCCTCCTGCACCGCGTCCTCGGCCTCGGCCGTCGAACCGAGCATGCGGTGCGCCACGGCACGCAGGTGGCCGCGGTGCGCCTCGAAACGCCGGGCAAGGAAGTCGGTGTCGCTCATCGGTCCGTCACAGCCTCTCGTCGCGGGCCCGTGGTGAGGGGGTCGATGACTTGACGGATCTCGGGGCGACGATGTGACAGACGCGGTGCGGCGCCCTGCCCCCGGTGCGACCGCGGGCAGGGCGCCGGACGCGTGCGGTCAGTTCGCGCAGCCCGGCACGGCCCCCACCGGACGGCAGTTGTTCGGGGTGTTGTTGGAGACGAGGGTGGAGTCCAGGGTGACCTGGCTGTTGGGGCCTTCGTAGATGCCGCCGCCCTGGAGCGTTCCGAGCGCGGTGTTGCCGGTCACCACACTCGCGCGCAGCGTCGCCACGCCCGGCGACGTGGTGCGGATGCCGCCGCCCTCGAGACCGGCCGTGTTGCCCAGGACCCTGGAGAAGTCGACCCTCAGCGAGCTGCCGGCATGGCTGATGCCACCGCCGCTCCCGGTGGCGTCGTTCCCGCTGACGAGGGTGTTGAGCAGCACGGCCGAGCCGCCTTCCCGCAGGCGGATGCCGCCGCCGAACCCGGCGTCGTTGTCCCGGATGCTGCCGCCCCGCACGGTGAGGGTGCTGCCCGCGTCGGAGACCCTGATGCCGCCTCCGACGTTGCCGGGCACCCTTCCACCGCGGACGTGGATCGAGTTCAGCGTCAGGTCGCCGCCCGACTCGACGTTGAAGACACGGAAGTTGGGGGTGCCGGTGGCCGCGGAGCGTCTGACGGTGACGTTGAACCCGCTGATGCTGAACGAACCCGTGACCGAAGGCAGTCCGTTGCCTCCGTCGTCGGTGTTCGCCGTGTTCGTGATGGTGTACGTACAGAACGGCGCGAGCACGATGTTCTCGTTACTCGTGTTGGAGGCGGTGATCGCGGCCCTGAGGGCGGCGATGTTCCCGCAGGGCACGAAGGTCAGCGCGTGGGCAGGCGCTACGGGCAGTACCGACACGCTCAGGGCGAGACCTGCCACCGCGCCCAGGTTCGTCAGCCGGAAGATGCTCTTCCTCTTCATGAAGGACTCCTCGGGATCCCGCCCGAGAGCGTCCGGCGGCGACGGCCGCCCCGTCCTCGAAGCGGCCCTACCAGCGAAAACCGGAGTCGAGGAGCCCCGCCAAGCGGGCTGGTCCGTCCAGGCACCGGATCCACCCGTCCGGCCGCGCGGCACGACGGGCACTCTCACGCCGACCCTTGCTGGACACCGTCGGCCAGGGCCCTTCCGGCGGATCAGCCCCAGTCCCGCCCGGACCGCCCCCGCTTGGTGTCGGAGCGCTGCTTCTTCTCCCTCAGCCGCCGCTCGTTGATCCCGCGGGGGATGCGGGTGGGCTTGCGTGGCTTGGGCGGTGGGGCCGTCGCCTCGGCGAGGAGCGCGGCGAGGCGTACGGCGGCGGTCTCGCGGTTGCGCCACTGGGAGCGGTGCTCGGAGGCGCGGACGGTGAGGACGCCGTCGACGAGGCGGGACGCCAGCCGCTGCAGCGCCCGCTGCTTCCAGACCTCGGGCAGCGCCTCGGTCTTCGCCAGGTCGAAGCGCAGCTCGACCTGGGAGTCACTGGTGTTGACGTGCTGGCCGCCCGGGCCACTGGAGCGCGAGAAACGCCACATGAGCTCGGCCTCGGGAAGCGAGACGGAGCCACGGATGACGTGAGGACCGGACATGCCCTCCATGTTCCCCGTTCTGTCCGGTCCACGTCACGCGAATATCGCCCTCCCAGCCGTTCGCGTATCCCCTACGGGTGCTCTTTGGCAAAGAAAGTAAAGACACCTGGAACTTGAGGTACCCCTCTCTGCGTTCATAGGGGTAGCTGTAGCTTCTAGCCGTACCGCAACGAGGGAAGGGACTCCCAACAATGGCTGTAAGCCTGTCCAAGGGTGGCAACGTCTCGCTCACCAAGGAGGCTCCGGGCCTGACCGCCGTCACCGTGGGCCTCGGCTGGGACGTCCGCACCACCACCGGCACGGACTTCGACCTCGACGCCTCGGCGATCGCGGTCAACCCCACGGGCAAGGTCTACTCGGACGCCCACTTCGTCTTCTTCAACAACAAGCAGACGCCGGACAGCACCATCGTCCACACCGGTGACAACCGCACCGGTGAAGGCGCCGGCGACGACGAGGCGATCAACGTCAACCTCGCCGGCCTCCCGGCCGACGTCGACAAGATCGTCTTCCCGGTCTCCATCTACGACGCCGAGTCGCGCTCGCAGAACTTCGGCCAGGTCCGCAACGCCTACATCCGCATCATCAACCAGGCCGGCGGCGCCGAGATCGCCCGCTACGACCTGTCGGAGGACGCGGCCACCGAGACCGCCATGGTCTTCGGCGAGCTCTACCGCAACGGCGCCGAGTGGAAGTTCCGCGCGGTCGGCCAGGGCTACGCCTCGGGCCTGGTGGGCATCGCGCAGGACTTCGGCGTGAACGTCTGACCCTCGCTGCGCTGAGCGAGCGGGAGCCCCTGGCTGCGGTACACCGTGGCCGGGGGCTCCCGGCGTTGGAGGGCTCCCCGCGTTGCACGGCTCGACGTCGGACGGGCCGGCGCTGGAGGGCTTGGCCTGGCGGGCTCGGCGATCGGGGACTTCGATAGGTTGCCCCGCGTGATCATCGACCCCCTCCCCCGCACCCCCGAGGCGTCGCTCGCGCGCCGGGAGGCCTGAGCCACGTGGACTGGACGCCCCTGGCCGGCACCGCTCTCGGCGCACTCGTCGGCGTCGGCTCGACGCTGCTCGCGGACCGGGCCCGCTGGCGCCGCGATCTGGCCGACCGGACCCGGCAGGAACGCAAGCAGATCTACGTCACCGTCCTGACGAAGTACCGGCTCGCCTACGAGGCGATGCACGCGGTGGCCGTCACCGGCCGCGACGAGGCGCCCGCGGCCCGGGAGACGGCCGTACGGGAGGCGTTCCGGGAATCCGGCTGCGACGAGGCCCGGGAGACCGCCCTGATCTGCGCGCCGCAGGAGATGTCGGACGTACTGGAGAAGGTCTACGCGACCCTGCGCGAACTCCAGGACGCGTTCGCGGCCGGTGATCCGCCGCCGCACTCGCCGGAGTTGCAGGAGCTACGGCTCAGACACGCCGAGGCGATATGGGCGGCGCGTGCCGCGATGCGGCGGGACCTCGAGGGGACGGGCTGAAGCACCGGCCGCCGACACGGGGGGCTTACGGCCGGTCGGGTTTCCCGTCGCCGTACAGCCACTCCCGCCAGATGGACGTGAAGTCCTCGTCCGGCGCCTTCTCCTCCACGTACGCCGTGAAGTCGTCGGTGTCCGCGTTGCCGTGACGGTGGTCGGCCGTCCAGCCCTGGACGATGTCGTAGAAGGTGTCGTCGCCGACGGCCTGGCGGATCTTGTGGACGACCATCGCGCCGCGCTGGTAGACGGGGTCGGCGGAGACCTGCGCGGCGCCGGCCGGCTCGGCGGGCGGGAAGTCCCAGAGGTCCTCGTAGTCGTCCTCGCCGTGGTCGTACAGGGCGTCGAAGGTCTCCTGGGCGCTGTCGCCGCCGTTGTCCTCCTCCCACAGCCATTCCGCGTACGTCGCGAGGCCCTCGTTCAGCCACATGTCGCGCCAGCTCTTCGGCGTCACGGAGTTGCCGAACCACTGGTGGGCGAGCTCGTGGACGAGCAGCTCGGTGTCGGGGGCGCCGGGGAAGACAGGCCGGTTCTGGGTCTCCAGGGCGTAGGCGGAGGCGTTCACGCGGGCGACGATCGCGCCGGTGGAGGAGAAGGGGTAGGGGCCGAAGTTCTCCTCGCCCCACTCCATGACCTCGGGGATCCGGGCGAGGACCGCCCGGGCGGGGCCCTTTTGGGAGGGCACCACGGCGGTGTACACGGGGAGTTCGCCGCCCGTCGCGCCGTCGACCGTGGAGCGGTGGATCTCGTAGTCGCCGATGGCGAGGGTGGCGACGTAACTGGCCATGGGTTCGGCAGTGCGCCAACGGAAGGTCGTGCGGCGGCCGTTGGTCGTCCGGTTGGTCAACTCGCCGTTGGAGACGGCCTGGAGCCTCGCCGGCACGGTGACCGCGATGTCGTACGACGCCTTGTCGGACGGGTGGTGGTTGCCGGGGAACCACGCCATGGACCCCGTCGGCTCGCCGAGCGCGATCGCGCCGTCGTCGGTGGGGAGCCAGCCCTCCTCGGAGCCGTCGGGGTCGGTGATGGTCTGCGGGGTGCCGGAGTAGCGGACGGTGAGCCGGAAGGTCTCGCCCTGGTCGAGTTCGCCGTGCGGGCGGACGACCAGCTCCTGGCCGTTGCGGCTCCAGCGGGCGCGTGCGCCCTCCACCGTGACCCGCTCGACGTCCATGCCCTTCAGGTCGAGGTCGAATGCGGAGAGGTCCTGGGTGGCGCGTGCGGTGATCTCCGCCGTACCGGAGAGGCGGCGGTCGTCGGGGTCGTACGAGAGGTCGAGGGCGTAGTGGGTGACGTCGTAGCCGCCGTTGCCGGCCTTGGGGAAGTACGGGTCGCGCGCGCCGGAGCCGCCTGGGGTGCCCTGCACACCGCCGTCGCACGCGGTCAGGGCGAGGACGGCGAGCAGGGCGCAGCCTACGGACCGGAAGGGACGGAGGGCCGGGAGCGTACGGAGGGCCGGGAGCGTACGGAGGGTCGGCAACGCACGGGCGGCCGGGACCGTGCGGGCGGCCGGGACTCTACGGACCGTCCGGACAAGGGGCGCAGATCGGGACACGCCAGTGATCCTATGAGCGTCGGCCGTGACACCATCACCTGCGTGCTCGACATCGGCTACGCCCTCTCCACCCGCTTCCCGGACCCCCCGCAGACGGACTACCGTCGCGCGGACGTCCGCGCCCTGCGCCACGACCTGTTCTGCGGCGACGTCTACCTCGCCGACACCAAGGCGGACCGGGAGTTGTCCACAGCCTGGGGATGGGTTCCGGTGCTCGACTTCGCCTGGGCCCTGTGCGACATCGCCGAGCGGCTGGACCAGGACCCGGCCGGCTCCCGCGCCTCCCGCCCCCAGCGGGCGGAACTGGACTTCACCGAGTCCACGGACCGCATGTTCTTCGAGCGCCGCTTCGGCTGGGTGGACATCGAGGCGGACTGGATGCCGGCCGAGGAACCCGCGCTGACGTTCTCCCACACCGAACTGCGCCGCGAGGCCCGCGACTTCCTGCACGACCTGCTCGCCGACCTGATCGACCTGCACGAGGACCTGGGCGAGAACCCGGCGATCTGGACCCTGCAGGCCCGCTTCCCACGCGTGGCGTAGCCTCCGCGGGCGCCCCCGCCGTGCCTCGCCGGTGGCGCCCCCACGCCAAAGCACGACAAAGAAGGAGCCCCTCCCGTCATCCGGGAGGGGCTCCTTGTCAGAGCGCCGGGCAGGCCTTGCACCTGCATTTCCCCGCAGGAAGCGGGGCGTCTTTCCTTGGACCACCAACGCATCACCGACCGCCAGGAGTTCTGGCGAGCAGCTCTGCGTCAATCATACCGGACCCGCCCCGGTGCCGATCACGGACCGGCCTCCACCCGCACCCCCAGCTCCGCCGCCAGCACCGGCGCCAGATCGAGCAGTTGCGCCGGACTGATCACCGCCCCGGACAGCCGCTCCACCCCCCGCGCGATGTCCAGCTCGGCCGCCCTCCGCAGGTCCACGTCCGTCAGCGTGGCCCCGCTGAGGTCGACCCCCTTCAGCACGCAGTCCACGAACTCCACCCGCTCCAGGCGAGCGCCCCCGAAGTCCGCCTCGACCAGGACGCAGCCCTCGAGAACGACGTCTCTCAGCCTGGCCTTGCGCAGGTTCAGGTAGTCGATCTTGCCGCCTCGGATCACCACCCGCTCCAGGACCGCGCCGTGCAACTGCACCCCGCCCAGCCGGGCGTCCACCAGCTCCACATCACGCAGGGTCGCCTCGGCGAGGTCGGTGCCGACGCCGCGTGGGGCCGTCAGGACGGAGTCGAGGATCCGGGCGTGCCGGAGTCTCGTCTCGTCCAGGGCGCAGCCCCGCAGCGCGCAGTCCATGAACCGGGCGCCCGCGCCGTCCTGCCCGGTGAGGTCCTCCTCGCGGAACTCCAGGCTGTCGTAGTCCCCGTCCGGCTCCAACTGCCCGTCCCGGTACGGCTCCAGCGGCGGCAGCCGCACCTCGGGCCGCCGCGCGCCCTTCACGCCACCCTCACCCATCGCTTTCCTCGCCATGCCCCCATGCTGCACCCCGCCACTGACAATCGCCCCTGACCTGCGTCGACACCGCCCATGTCACATTCCGGGGGCTCAGGACCGTCGTACTCACGAAAGGCAAGAAAGGCGACCCCGACCAAAGAGGGAGACCCCCAGCCATGCACCGCATCACCGTCATCGGAGGCGGCTTCGCCGGACTCACCGCGGCCATCACCGCCGCCGAGGCGGGCGCCAAGGTCACCGTGTACGAAGCCCACCACACGCTCGGCGGACGGGCGCGGACCGCCGAGGGGCCGTACCGGACCAACGAGGGACCGCACGCCCTGTACAACGGCGGCCTGCACTGGGCCTGGCTCAAGCAGCGCGACCTGATCGGGCCGCTCGCGCCGCTCCCGCCCCTGGAGGCGGCCCGGCTGCGGCTGCGGCACCGGGGTGTGCTGCGCCGCACCCCGCCCTTCGCCATGCTCAAGCTGCTGCGGCGCGGCCTTCCGCAGGCACCCGTCGACGTCGACTTCCTGACCTGGGCCACCGGCATCGCGGGCGAGGAGGGCGCGCGGGCCGCCGCCCACTACTCCGCGGTCGCCCTGTTCCACCACGACCCCGGCGCCCTGTCAGCGGCGTTCGTGCGGGAGCGGCTGCGCCGGGCCACCAAGCTGCCGCCGGAGGCGCACTATCCGCGGGGCGGCTGGGCGACCATGATCGACCGGATGGCGGCCCGGGCGTGGAATCTCGGGGTGCGGATGGAGACCCTGTCCCGCGTCGACGAGCTCCCGACCGACACGCCCGTCATCGTCGCCACCTCCCTCGACGCCGCCCGCCGCCTCCTCAAGGACGACTCCCTGACCTGGACCAGCGGTCGTACGGCACTCGTCGATCTGGCGGTGCGGACCCGGCGCGGGGACGCCTTCGCCGTATCCGATCTCGACGAGACCGGGTGGATCGAGCGGTTCACCGCGCAGGACCGCTCCCTGGCGCCGGAGGGTGAGCAGCTGATCCAGGGACAGATCCCCCTCGCCCCGCACGAGTCCAAGGCGGAGGGTGTCGCCCGCGCCGAGGAGTTGCTCGACCTCGGCTTCCCCGGCTGGCGCGAACGCGTCACCTGGCGGCGCGAGTCCGTCGCGAACGGCCGTACCGGCGCCGTCGACCTGCCCGGCACGAGCTGGCGCGACCGTCCGGCCGTCGACCGCGGCGACGGCGTCTATCTGGCGGGGGACCAGGTGGCCGCCCCCGGTGTGCTGTCCGAGGTCTCCTTCAACAGCGCCCTCACGGCCGTGTCCCTGGCCCTCGGCCGGTACGCCCTTGACCTCAAGCACGCTTGAGGTCGCAGCATTGCTCACAGCCGCCTCCGGCGGCGGGGTGGGCGCCCAGCCGGCCCGATTCCACGACGATGGGGGATCCCATGCACGCCATCCGCCTGCACACCTTCGGCCCGGCCGAGAACCTCACCTACGAGCAGGTCGACGACCCCGCACCGGGCCCCGGCCAGGTCCGTGTCGCCGTGGCGGCGGCCGGCGTCCATCTCCTCGACACCACCCTGCGCGAAGGCGTGCAGGGCCCGGCGCCGCAGCTGCCCACGCTGCCCACCGTCCCCGGCCGCGAGGTCGCCGGCGTCGTCGAGTCCCTCGGTGAGGGCGTGGCCCCGCTCTGGCTCGGCAAGCGCGTCGTCGCCCACGTCGGCTTCGCGCCGGGCGGCTACGCCGAGCTCGCCGTCACCGACGTCGACCGCGTCCACGAGATCCCGGCGAACCTCGACTTCGCCGAGGCCGTCGCCATGATCGGCACGGGCCGTACGGCGATGGGGATCCTGCAGTTCGCCGAGCTCGGCCCGGACGCGGTCGCCGTGATCCCGGCGGCCGCCGGCGGCATCGGCACGCTGCTGGTGCAGTACGCCAGGAACGCCGGCGCCGTCGTCATCGGCCTCGCGGGAGGGCCCGAGAAGACCGCCCGGGTGCGGGAGAACGGCGCCGATCTCGCCGTCGACTACAAGGACCCCGCGTGGCCCGGCAAGGTCCGCGCCTTCCTGGGCGGCCGGCCGGCGACCGTCGTGTTCGACGGCGTCGGCGGCGAGGTCGCCCGCGAGTCCGTCGCCGTGCTCGGCCCCGGCGGCCGGCACCTCGTGTTCGGCTGGTCCGGCGCGGGACTGCACGACGGCAAGCCCTACTTCGTCGACGGCGTCTCCGAGCAGGTCCTCGGCCCCGTGATGATGCAAAAGGCCGGCGGCCCCAACCCCGTACAGACCCTGGAACTGCGCGCCCTCGCCGAGGCCGCCGCGGGCCGCCTCACCCCGGCCGTGCAGCGCTTCCCGCTCGCGGAGGCGGCGGCCGCGCATCGCGCCCTCGAAACGCGCGGAACCACCGGAAAGGTGGTACTGGAGCCGTGACCGGCCGCAGGCCCCCGCACCAGCGAATACGTCAGCCCTCCCCAGATGCGGTACGGCCTTGCCATGGTCTTCTGGGCGGGTGAGCAGCGGTCGAAAGTCTCGTCAGTGCCGCCCGGCCACCCGGTCGGCGATCCGGGCCAGTTTCGAGGCTTCGACGCTGCTGGTGAGGCGCTCCCTGCGGTCCGCCGCCCGATAGGTGGCGTACAGCCCGTGCACCCCGAGCCAGCGCAGCGGTTCCGGCTCCCACTTGCGCACCTTGTGCCCGACCCACGGCAGGTCGGTCAGCTCGGTCCGCCCGCCCTGCCCGGAGTCCTGCCGCACCAGGTCCCGCAGGGTGCGCGCGGCGAGGTTGGCGGTGGCGACGCCCGAGCCGACGTAACCGCCCGCCCAGCCGAGCCCCGTCGAGCGGTCCAGCGTCACCGTCGCGCACCAGTCGCGCGGCACGCCCAGCACACCCGACCAGGCGTGCTCGATCCGCACTCCGGCCAGCGCCGGGAAGAACTCGACGAGGACTTCCCGCAGGGCCTCGACGGTCTCGGGTTGCGTCCGCCCGTCGTTGTCGGTCCGCGACCCGAAGGCCCGTCGTTGTCGGTCCGCGACCCGAAGCGATACGGCACCCCGCGCCCGCCCAGCGCGATCCGCCCGTCGGCGGTGCGCTGCGCGTACATGTAGGCGTGCGCCATGTCGCCGAGCGTCTCGAGGCCCGCCCAGCCCACGGCCTCCCACTGCTCCTCGGTCAGCGGTTCGGTGGCGATCATCGAGGAGTTCATCGGCAGCCAGGTCCGCCTCTGCCCCTTCAGGGCGGCCGTGAAGCCCTCGGTGCAGCGCAGGACATAGGGCGCGCGGACGGTGCCGTACGGCGTGACGGCGTGCTTGGGCCGGATCTCCGTCACCGGGGTCAGCTCATGGATCGTCACCCCGAGCGCCGTCACGGCCGCCGCCAGCCCCTTCACCAGCCTCACCGGGTGCACCCGCGCCCCGTGCGGCGTCCACGTCGAGCCGACCGCGTCCGCGACCCTGATCCGCTCGGCGGTCTCCCGGGCCCCGTACAGCACACGGTCCTTCTCGCCGTACGACACCTCGTGCTCGTGGAAGGCCTTCAACCGCGCCCACTGCGCGGGCGTGCGGGCGACTTCGAGGACCCCGCCCTTGTGGATGCCGGCGTCGAAGCCCTCCTCCGCCACCGCCCTGATGACCTCGTCCACGGTGTCGTTCATGGCCCGCTGCAGCCGTACGGCCGCGTCATGGCCGTGCCGCTTCGCGTACCGGTCGCGCCCCGCGATGCCGTTGTACAGCCATCCGCCGTTGCGTCCCGAAGCCCCGTATCCGCAGAACTTCTGTTCCAGGACGGTGATACGGAGGAAGGGGACCGCTTTCTTCAGGTAGTACGCGGTCCACAGTCCCGTGTATCCGCCGCCCACGATGACCACGTCCGCGGAGGCGTCCCCCGCAAGCGGCTCGCGCACGTCGGGGAGGCCGTCGTCCGCGTACCAGTAGGAGATGCCGCCGTTCACTGCACCACTGACCGAGCTGCTCATGCGAGGACGGTAATGGGGGTGAGCCGATTCCGGGAGCCCACTAGGGTCCGTCATGTGATCGACATCCCGCGGGAACTCGCCGCATCACAGCAGGAGTACAACGGCGAGGAGGGCAGCGCCTTCATCGCCGGACTGCCGGACCTGACGGCCGGCTTCCTCGACCGCTGGGAACTGACGGTCGACGGACGGCCGATGCACGGGGTCTGCGCCCTGGTCCTCCCCGTCCTCCGGCGGGACGGCGCTGCGGCCGTCCTGAAGCTGCAACTCCTCGACGAGGAGAGCGAGGGCGAACCGGTGGCCCTGCGCGCGTGGGACGGCGACGGGGCGGTGCGGCTCCTGGACCACGACGCGACGACCGGCACGATGCTCCTCGAACGCCTCGACTCGTCCCGCATGCTCGCGCACCACCCGGACACCCACGAGTCGGTCCTGGTCATCGCACGCCTCCTGGCCCACCTCACGTCGTTCCCCGCGCCCGCCGGACTGCGCCGCCTCGGCGACATCGCGCAGGCCATGCTGGAGCAGACGCCCTGGGCGCTGGAGCGCATCCCGGACCCGGAGGCCCGCCGCATCGTCGCCGACTGCGCGGCGGCCGTACGGGAAGTAGTCGACGAACCCGGCGACCGCCTCCTGCACTGGGACCTCCACGACGAGAACGTCCTCGCCGGCGAGCGCGCCCCGTGGCTCGCCATCGACCCCAAGCCCCTCGCCGGAGACCCCGGCTTCGAACTGTGGCCCGCCCTCGACAACCGCTTCGACGCCGACGACGTCCGCTGGCGCTTCGACGCCATGACCGACGTCCTCGGCCTGGACCGGGCACGCGCGCGTGCGTGGACGTACGGCCGCCTCCTGCAGAACTGCCTCTGGGACATCGAGGACGGCCGCCCGGTGGAGGACCGCCAGCTGGAAATCGCGAGGCGGCTGCACGCGCGCGGCAGCTAGCCTGCGCCCATGATCCGACCCGCGACCCCCGCCGACATCCCCGCCATCCACACCCTCATCCGGGAACTCGCCGAGTACGAGAAGGCCCTGGAGGAGGCCAAGGCCACCCCGGATCAACTGCACGAGGCCCTCTTCGGCGACCACCCCGCCGCCTACGCCCACATCGCCGCCGACGACACGACCGGCGAGACCCTCGGCCTCGCGCTCTGGTTCCTGAACTTCTCCACCTGGCGCGGCGTCCACGGCATCTACCTGGAGGACCTCTACGTCCGCCCCACCGCCCGCGGCGCCGGCCACGGCAAGGCCCTGCTCACCGAGCTGGCCCGGCTGTGCGTGGAGCGCGGCTACCAGCGCCTCGAGTGGTCCGTGCTGAACTGGAACGCCCCGTCCATCGCGTTCTACGAGGCCCTCGGCGCCCGCCCCCAGGACGAGTGGACGGTGTACCGGCTCACGGACGACGCGCTCGCCGAGCTGGGCGCGGGACCGGACCGCGCCGCGGTGTGAACGTCCTGCGCATGACCCGCCCCCCTGGCCTGCCACTGGCAGCGCGTCGCGCAGGAGGAGGCCTTCGTGGGCCGCTGCGGCGAGGTCGGCGACGAACTGGGCTCCGCCGTCACCGCCGCCCGCCTGTCCCCCGTCCTGACGGCCGCCCTCACCGCCACGGACCGGCACACGCGCGAGCAACACCTGGTCCACGCCGACGAGATCGTCGCCCACCAGTACAACCAGCTCCACCTGACCGACCGCGTCGACCCGGCCACGCGCGCGTACCACTCCCGCCCCTTCCAGGCCCTGCGCGCCGACCGCTTCACCGAGGCCCTGACCGCCCGCATCACCGACCCGGCCCTCAGGGACCTGCCGCCCGTCGGGGCGGTGGATCAGTTCGCCGACAGTACGGACGTACTGACGCGCCCTGCCCTGGCCAGGGCTCTCACCACGACGGTCCGGCAGACCCGGCAGGAACGTCACACGCCGCCACTGCCTTCAGTTCCTGCGCCACGGCATCACCGATCATCCCCGCGGCACCCGCACGCGCGTGGCTGACGACGGTGAGCGTGTAGGTGTCGGCGGTGTGGACGAGACAGAGGTTCGCCGTGCCCGGCGGGGAGAGCTGCGGCAGGGGGACGATGCGCGACAGGGGGCGACCGAGCAGCCGACTGGGGTTGTCCCGCCACTTGAACGCGGTGCACAGGCTCGTGGTGGCCTCGGGACGGGCCAGGCTCCTGGCCATGACCCCGGCCAGCGACGGCACGGTACGCGCGGCCGCCTGCAGCGTGGGCAGGATCGCGCGGTGGGCGTCGAGGCGGCGGGGGAACGCCGCCACCATGTCCTGGCACGCCTGGAGCCGGGCCACCGGGGCGTCGCCGTCGACGGGCAGCGGGATGCGCAGCGCGGTGACGCCGTTGCCGAGCCGCTGTGCGTCGTGCCGGGTGCGCAGGTCGACCGGGACCGTGGCGTAGAAGGGGGTTGATCCCCTGGGCCAGGAGGACAGGGGGCCGTAACAGGCGCGGAGGGCGCCGGCGTACGTGCTGAGCAACAGCTCGTTGAGCGTCGCGCCCCGTCCGCCGGCCGGCTGACGGCGCGCCGCACGCATCACCTGCGGGTCGAGCCCGACCACGGCCACCGACGGCCGCGGTTCGCCGGACGACGCCGTGGGAAGGGGTTGGCCGACGGCCCCGATGCGGCGCAACTCCCGCCCCACGACGGCGGGACGGACCCGCGGGCGCGCCGTGGCGAGCGGTTGTGCGGCCGCTCCCTGCGGGGCCGGCGGTACGGCGTCGTCCATCAGCAGCCGGAAGAGGGTCTCCAGGGATCTGCCGTCCAGCAGCGCGTGATCGGCGAGCAGCACGAGGGCGTGGTCGCCCGCCGGGTCGGCGGCTCGCGTCACCAGCAGCCGCCACAGGGGCCGTTCGGCCGGCAGCGGGTGACTGACCCCTTCGGCCAGCAGCGATTCGAGATCCTGGTCCGTGTCGGTGACCTGCGCGCCGGGATCGAACGACCGGGCCTCGGCCCAGCGGTGGCCCGACAACGCGGCGGACCCCGCCGGGGGCAGGAGGACCCGGCTCATCCGCTCCAGTGCGCCCCACCTGTCGCGGACACGGGACCGGACCTCGGCCGGCTCGAACGGCCTCCCGGGGAACACCGCGGCGATGCCGATCGTCCCCGGAAGCCCGTTGCGCAGGTGTCCTTCTTCGATGGCGGTCAGTCTCATGGGCCGAACCCTCCGCTGATCAACCGTGCGGCGAATCGAACACGACACAGGCGTTGTGACCCCCGAAGGCGAAACTGTTGCTGATCACCGGACCGTTCGGGATCTTGCGCGGTTCGCCGGCGACCACGTCCAGCTCGCACCGGGGGTCCAGCCGCGTGAGGGACGCGGTCGGCGGCGCCAGCCCTTCCCGCACCGACAAGGCCGCGATCACGGCCTCCAGCGCCCCCGCCAGCCCCAGCCCGTGCCCGGTCACCGACTTGGGCGCGGTCACCGGCACCCTGCGAGGACCGAACAGGGCGGTGATGGCCTGCGCCTCCGCGATGTCGTTCAACTCGGTACCCGTGCCGTGCGCGTTGACGTACGTGACGGCCTCCGCGGTCGTGCCTGCGTCGGCGAGCGCCTGCTCCATGCACGCCCGCGCACCGGCACCGTCGGGATGCGGCGCCGTGAGGTGGTGGGCGTCGGACGTACGGCCGTACCCGGTCAGCGTGGCGTGGATCCGGGCACCGCGCGCCTGGGCGAGGTCCAGCCGCTCCAGCACCAGGAAGGCCGCCCCCTCGGCGAGGACGAACCCCTGCCGCCCGATGTCGAACGGACGTGACGCGGCGGTGGGATCGGCGCACTCGGTGACCATCGCACCGGCCCGCCCGAAGGCCAGCGCGGTCGTCGGGGTCAGGGGGCTGTCATGGCCACCCGCCACCACCACGTCCGCGCACCCCGCCCGGATCATCTGCATCGCCTCACCCACCGCGTGCGTCCCGGAGGCGCACGCCGTGGACACCGTCAGACTGGGTCCGGTGATCCCGAGCCGGGCACTGATCCAGTACGCCCCGGCGTTGTGCATCAGACGCGGCGCGTAGAGCACATCGGGATGCCCGATGCCGTTCTCCTGGCTGATGACCCCGCCGTACCCGGTACCGGTGACCACGGCCCGCCGCGCGGGCTCGACCTGCAGTCCGCCGGCGTCCGCCACGGCGTCCACGGCCGCGCACACCGCCATCTGCACCGACCGGTCGGCCCGCCGCATCTCCTTGGGCGCCAGGTAGCCGGCCGGGTCGAAGTCGGTCATCGGACACGCGGGATACACGACGGTGCCCTCGTCGTCGAACGTGTGCAGCGACGTCGCCGAACGGCCCTGTACGAGGCTCTCCCACAGCGCCACCGGAGTCGCTCCGGCCGCGCAGCGGACGCCCAGGCCCGTGACGGCGACAGCGGGTCGGCGGGTCACCGTGCGACGGGGGTGTGGGCGGGGCGGGTGCGCAGACTCACGATGAGGTCGGCGACGTCACCCACGGTGGACACCCCGGACTTGTCGGTCCCCCGCAGGGACACCCCGAACAACTCCTCGGACGCCGCCTCCAGTTCGGTGATGTCCAGGCTGTCGGCTCCCAGGTCGGCGACGAGCCGGGCCTGCGGCACGACCGCCTCCGGCGGCACCGACATCACCCGCGCGCACAGCGGGCGCAGCTCTTCCCATACGTCGCCGTGTTCCACATCCATGCAACTGCCTCCATCTCCTGGTGCCGTCAGGGCTGACTCACGCCGACGGCGTCGCCATCCGAGCCCATGTCTCGAACTCCGTGACGACCGCGTCGGCGAGCCGTCTCGCGTCGTCCGGGCGCACGTTGCACACCGCGGTGAGCGTGAACGCGTCTCCTGCCTGGGCCAGGGCGAAGCTGACGGTGCCCGGGTGCTGCAGGGGCGGCAGCCCGACGGTGCGCACGAGCCGGCGCCCTTCGAAGGTGCTCGGTCCGCCGGGCCACTTCATGGCCGTGGTCGCGGTCGCCGCGAAACAGGAGCGGCGACCGCGGTTGGCCAGCAGCCCGGTCACCCACGGCCCCGTCCGCCGCACCGCTTCCGCGGCGGGGAACAGCACACCGGCGTGGACGGCGGCCCGCTCGGGGACCGTGGCCAACGCGTCCTGACACGCCCGCAGCCGCGCCACGGGACCGTCCACGTCGACGGGCAACGGAACCCGAACGACCGTGAGGGTGTTCCCCAGTTCCCGCGGATTCGCCCGGGTGCGCAGGTCGCAGGGCACGGCCGTGTACGCGGGTTCGTCGCGCTGGCGCCAACCCCGCACCGGGCCGTACTGGGCCCGCAGCGCGCCGGCCACCGCACCGACCAGCAGCTCGTTCAGCGTCGCGCCCCGGCCGTCGGCGGGCTGCCGGCGCGCGGACCGGACCAGATGCGCGGGCAGTTCGCTCACCGCGACCGAGGGACACGTCTCCTGCGGCGACCGCATCGGAAGGGCCTGCCCCGCGGCCGCCATCGCCCTGAGTTCCCGGCCCGCGGCCCCCAGCCCGGTACGCGTGAGCGGCGCCGACCGCGCCGACTCCCGCGCCGCCACCGGGCTGTCCGTCAACGCGCGCATCAGCGTCGCCAGGGAGCGTCCGTCCAGCAGCACGTGCTGGGCCACGAGCGCCAGGGCGAACCCTCCGCCGTGCGCCGCGTCCGGGACCACGAAGAGCCGCCAGGGCGGGACCGCGCCGGTGAGCGGCCGGTCCAGGCTCTGCGCCCACAGGTCGTCCAACTTGCTGCGGGCCACCGTGACATGCACGGCGGGATCGAAGGGTCCCGGTACGGTCCACCGCACCCGCCGCCGCCGGAACAACCCCCGCCGCGCCGGCCCGCCGCCACCCGAGGGACGGTCGAGCACACAGTTCATCCGCTCCAGGCCCGTCCACCGCTCGGCGACGCGGGCCCGCACCTGATCCACATCCGGTTGTTCACCGGAGAAGACCGCCGCCAGGCCGATGACTCCCGGACACCCGTTGAGCAACAGCATCTCGTCGGCACAGGACAGTCTCATGCGACAGGTCGCCCACCCTTCCTGGTAAACGAGATCACCCTACACGCAGGGTGACGAACCTTCACTCAACGTATATGGCGCGTTCAACAGTCCAACGCCCGCCCCGTGCTGGAGCGGGCGTTGGACCGAACGCTTCACACCCTCTACTTGACCTGGCTGTTGCAGCCCATGTCCGAGCCGAGGTGGGTGGACTGCGCACCCGGGTTGCCCTCGCCGTTGAGCGCGTTCGCCAGCAGGCTGTTGAGGGCGCCGACGCTGCCGAGGACATCGATGTTCATGTCGTGCGAGCGGCACTCGATGCCCTGCGTGATGTCAAGGTCGTGGGCTCCCGCCTCGCCGTGGGCGGCGGCGGTGCCGACGCCGAAGGAGCCGACACTGCCGAGGACGGCGCCCACGAGGGCGACCTTCTGAAGCTTGCGCATTTCTTCTCCGTTGGTCGAGCAGATGTGCTGTGCAGCAGATCGAGTTGGAACGGTGGACAACTACGGGAGGCAGCTCAGCCGAGCCGCGGCAGACCCAACTGGCCCACGGGGGGCGCCTGGACCTGTCCCAGGCCGAGCCCGGGCACCTGCGGCGGGCCGGCGGTCGGGACCAGCGGGTTGATGAGCGGGTTCACCTGGGGGTTCACCTGCGGGTTCACCTGGGGGGCAACCCGCGGCGGGGGCTCCGGGTTGAACACCTGGGGCGCGTTGACCTGCGGGGCGACCTGCGGCATGACCTGCGGCGCCGTCTGCGGGGTGACCTGCGGCACGACCTGCGACACCGGCGACTGGGGGGCGGGCTGCGGCGCGGCGTGCGGACCGTTGGAGGCCTGCGCGGCGCCGCCCGACGACGCCGAGGCGGAGGCGTGGCCGCCCTGCGGCTGCGGGGCGGGCGCGGGGGCCGGGGCCGGCGCGGGCGCGGGCGCGGGGGGCGGAGCGGGCGCCGGAGCCGGGGGCGGGGCCGGGGGCACGTACTGCGGCGCCGGGGCGGGGGCCGCGTACTGGGGCGCCGGCGGCGGGGTGGAGGCGTGGGCGAGACCCGTCGAACGGGCCTCCGCCACGGCGTACTGGGGCGGCGGGTAATGGGGAGCGGGCGCCGGGGCGTACTGGGGTGGGGCGTACTGCGGAGGGGGTGCCGGGGCCGCGTACTGGGGCGGCGCGTACTGGGGAGGAGGCGCCGGGGCCGCGTACTGGGGCGGGTACTCGGGGGCGGGTGCCGGAGCACCGTACCCGTAGGGATATTCGGCCGCCTCGCTGACGCCGGCGCCGATGGCGGTCAATCCGCCGGCCGCCGCTACGACGAGCGCGGCCTTGTGAAGCTTGCGCATGAAACCCTCGGCCCTTCATTACCTGTACAGGGAATCCGTTGTATTCAGTGGAGCCAGCAGCGGATCCCGTTGCACCTCTCCGACTCCTGATCGCTGCCCTCTCTCCGCTGGCAACGACAATTTCCTGACCGAGTCACGGGATCGGAAAGCCCGTCACTCTATTGCCATCAATCCGATAAACGGTTCTGAGGATTTGTCATTGATTAATACCTCTGGCAAATGGGTGACCGAATCCCGATGCACGTGACCGGCCATGCGCCCGCCTCGTTCCCCACAAGGTCAGAGCAATGGCTCAGAGCATTTCCGTACGTTCCATGCACAGGTCAATGAAGGGCCGAGGTTCCATGCGCAAGCTCCAGCAGGTCGCGCTCGTCGTCGCAGCAGCCAGTGGTCTGTCAGCCATCGGCGCCGGCCCCAGCGTCGCCGACGCTCCCGTTGCATACCGCGGCAGCACTCCGCCCCCCGTCGGGCAGCGGGACGCCCAGGCCCACACCTGGACCCGCTCGCAGGCCAGCGTCCAGACCTCCGGCACGCCCTCGTCCTACGGGCAGCGACAGGCCCCGGTGCCTCAGCGCGGTGCCGAGGTCAGCCCGCAGGTCAGCCCCCAGTTGAGCCCGCAGATCAACCCGCAGCTCTCCCCCGCGCCGGCCTCCGAGTCGGGCCCGCTCGAGCAGTCCAACCTCTTCCGCCCGTACCAGGAGTGCAGCCCGCAGTCCCTGCTCAACGCGAACGTCCCGGTCGCCGCCCTCGCCGCCGCCGAGGCCACGGGTGTCGACTGCGACCAGGCCAACAGCCAGGCGAACGCGGCCGCCTCCGCCCGCGCCACCAGCTAGGACACCGTCCTCCACTTGCGACGACCGTGCTGGTCGCAGCCCTCGACAAACGGCTGTGACCAGCACTTTCCCATGCCTCGATCCGGCTTCTGGGTGCTTCTGATACGAGATCACGAATTCCGGCGTGCCGCTGTGAGACATATCGGATACTTCGTATTAACCTCCCGTAACTGTACGAAGTCGATCCCTCACAGATCGCACCCACCTCACTCCACCGGAGATGACATGCACAAGCTTCGCAAGGCTGCCGTCCTGGTCGCCGCCCTCGGCACCGTCAGCCTGCTGGGCGCCGGCACCGCCACCGCCCAGGGCCTCGACGGTCACGGCGGCAAGGGCGGCGGCAAGTTCAGCGTCCTGCAGAGCTCCAACTGCAAGTCGCACGACCTGAACGTCGACGTCCTGGGCCAGGTCGGCATCCTCAACGGCCTGCTGGGCAACGCGCTCAACGGCGAGGGCAACGCCGGTGGGCAGGACACCCACCTCGGCTCGTCGATGGGCTGCAACAACAGCGCCTTCTAAGCACATGACGGCCGCTTAGCCGGCCGCCCGCAGGAAAAGGTCCCGGTACCGAGCCTCGCGCCTGGTACCGGGACACCTTTTTGTGTCGCGATTCAAGTACGACGCGCAATAATTTCCGGATATCCGCCAAGGCGGTGAGACTTCTTCAAATTCGGCGTGCCGCTTATTAATCACGAATATTTCCTATTAGCCTCCGTAACTGTTCGAAGTCGATCCATTACGGGTCGCGTCCTCTTCACTCCACCGGAGAAGAACATGCACAAGCTCCACAAGGCCGCCGTCCTGGTCGCCGCCCTCGGGAGCGTCGGAATCCTGAGCATCGGCGCTGCCCACGCCGACCAGGGTGGCTGGAGCAAGAACAGCCGGAGCCACAGCGGCTCCAGCTTCAGCGTCCTGCAGAGCACCTCCTGCAAGTCGCACGACGCCAACGTCGACGTCCTCGGCCAGGTCGGCATCGCCAACGGCCTGGGCGGCAACCTGCTGAACGGCGAGGGCAACCCGGGCGCGCAGGAGACCGGCCTGGGCTCGTCGATGGGCTGCAGCAACGCCGTCGGCGGCAAGTAGGCCAAAGCCCCACCCCCACCCGGTGCCCCGGCCGCAAGCCGGGGCACCGGGCTTTCCCCGGGCGCCTTCCGCCCGGAAAGCAGAAATGCCGGACCGGGATCACATCCCGGTCCGGCATTCTCCGTTTCGCACCTCAGAACTTGAACTTCGGCACCTTGAAACCCTTGGGCAGCTTCGCCCTGTTCGAGCACTCCACGACCGGACCGGAGTGCAGGGACCCGTCCCTCAGCATCGTCTGCTCGGGAAACGTGAAGCGGGGCCGCTCGACGATCTGGCAGTCCTGCGCCTGCTTGATGACGAACTTGCGCTTGTCCTTGCGGACCTGCTCGCTCTTCTTGATGCAGACGATGTCCCCCTGGGCGGTGATCGTGCACGCACCCTTGGGATCGTCATCCGCGTACGCCGGCGCGGCACCGCCGTAGATCACCGCGAGCGCACCGAGGAGCCCCGAGACGGTGGCGATCTTCTGTCGACCGATCATGTACTTCGTTCCTTTGCAATCGAGGCCCGGGCGACCGCGCCGTCGACCGGCGCCCGCCCGAGCCTTGGAGAACGTAGAAATACGACGCCCGTCGCCCGGCACGTTCTCGGCCTGGTCCGGTGACGGCACTGCTGCAGCCCGGCCGCGCACCCCTGAGGGTTCTGCCGCGCGTCCGGGCTGCAATTCGCTAAAGGTCCGACTGATATCGATGCGCCTGTCGTGAGAAACGCCCTATGGGGTCGGCCGTGGCTCGGAGTACGGAGCCATCCGCTCCGCGGCCGTCACGACGACGTTCGCAGTGCCCTGAAACTCGCGCATCGATTCCTCGGTGCTTCGTTACTGAGCGGCGTAGGTAGGAGCGGAGTACTCACCGTAGCCGTACTCCGGCGCCACGGTCTTGGGGGCGGCCTCCGGAGCGGCGGCCGGCGCGGCAGCGGGCGCGGCAGCCGGCGCAGCGGCAGGCGCGGCCTGCGTGGCCTGCTGCGGGGCAGCCTGCGCCTTGTCGGTCGGAACGCCCCACGTGCCAACGGCGTTGGCCGTCGAGGTGGCCACGGCGGTCACGTTCTGACCGTCCCAGCCGTCCTCGTGAGCGAACGCGGAACCGGCGGCACCGAAGGCGGACAGACCCGCGACCGCTGCAGCTACGACCGCAACGCGCTGAAACCTGCGCATAGTTTGACCCTTTCTTCCCGGGCACGAAGCCCTGGTTGACTACTTAATGTGAGCATATACACTTAATCCGTAGCAATTTGGGATCTTTGACCCTTCTCTGTGTCGTGTCGGCCCATGGCAAGGAGCCCTTTCGTCCGGCTCTCCATGGACGCGAAGGGGAGGTGCTTTCCTGAGAGCAACGACGCTTCCCCGAGGGCGAGTCACGGGCGGCGAGCGGCAGTCACCCGTTTGCCGACCCATGAGGACCCGGAACCAGAAGACGGAAAACAGCGGACGGCCGGACCAGGTCAACCCGGTCCGGCCGTCCGCTGTTTGAGAGGTGGGGCAGGCCGTCGAGCGGCCCTTCGTCGGCGGTTACGCCCCCGGGCCGCCCAGGATGCGCCCCAGTGCGCTGAGGTGGCCGCCGTCGCTGGCGTCGTTGGCGGCGGGCGCCGGCGCCGGCGCCGGCAACGTGGGCCGCGTCATGTCCTTGCAGGTGATGTGGGGACCGATCCGCGTGGTCCCGCTGTTCAGCAGGCCCGCGGCAGGCAGGGTCACGGGCTCGGTCGGCTGGCAGGTGACCGACCGGCGGACGGTGAAGTCGCCACCCTCGGGCAGCTGGCCCACGATTCGCTGGGTGCAGATGATGTTGCCCTGGTTGTCGGGCGCACAGGCACCCGGGTTCGCCGCGGCGTGCGCCGGTGCGACGCCGATCCAGGTCATGGCGAGGCCGCCAAGAAGCCCCGAGACGGCCGCGATCTTCTTTCCGTTGAACATGTGTTGCGTCTCCTTTTGTGAGGGGTGCCCCGGCGTCATGCGCCGCGAACCGCCGCGCCGGACCCCGGGAAGTCGGAGATACGGGCCCCGGGTTCCGCTCATGTCCGGGATGCTCGGGGCCGTTTCGCTTACGAAGTGAAAAGGAGTGACCTGGGCTTCGAGGTTCGGGGTGCGCGCCGTACCCGCGCCGCACGCGATTCCGCCCGGAGGCGGCCGCCGTAACGACTCGTCGACGCACGGAAGTTCAGCGGTCGTGGACGCGTACGGGCCCCTTCGGGGGATGACCCCGAAGGGGCCCGCGGAAGGCGTCGCGCACGACCGTGCCGCCGACCTCAGCCAGTGAAGGCGTTGTTGAACTGACCGCAGGTGGTGTCAAAGGTCTCGGCGAGGCCGAGCACGGCGATCGGGAGGTCGCCACTGGCCACCGTCTGCGGGCTGCACTCCTGGTACGGGCGGTAGAGGTCGGTCGAGGCCGGCTTGACCTCGTAGGCGACACCGGTACCGGCACCGATGGCGGACAGGCTGCCGGCCGCCGCCGCGACGATCATGACCTGGTGAAGCTTGCGCATGGAACCCTCGGTTTTCATTACCTATGCATTGAGGCTGGTTGCCTACTGTGACTGAACGAACACTAGCAGTAGCGACGCGGTTCCATGCCGGTGCATATCCCGTGTCCGACGGGGGAGATGGGTATGCGCGGAATTACCGAGAGTGGTCTGTACGCTCAAACGCGGAGCGGCCCAGGCGTATTTGGATTCACGCCTGGGCCACTGCGACGAATTGTTCATATTGTCGGAGCCCCCTGTCGGATTCGAACCGACGACCTGCTGTTTACAAGACAGCCGCTCTGGACCAACTGAGCTAAGGAGGCCTGCGCGCGCCCGAGACGCACGCGCCCGTGCAGTGTACCCAGGTTCCGAGCGGGCCCTGTCGAAAATTTCCGCGAAGTTCACATGCCCCCAGGTACTGACAGATCAGGCGAACGCCGGGTACCGTCCAGAGCCAGTCCGCACATGTGGACTAAACAACCACCTTCCTACAACGGATCGTCCGGCACGTTCCTGCCGGTAGAAGGGGGCCCATTCACCATGGCCACTGTCTCGTTCGACAAGGCGACCCGGATCTACCCGGGCACCGAGAAGCCCGCCGTAGACGCGCTCGACATCCACATCGAGGACGGAGAGTTCCTCGTACTGGTCGGCCCGTCCGGCTGCGGCAAGTCCACCTCGCTCCGCATGCTGGCGGGGCTCGAGGACGTCAACGGCGGCGCCATCCGCATCGGCGACCGCGACGTCACGCACCTGCCGCCGAAGGACCGGGACATCGCCATGGTGTTCCAGAACTACGCGCTGTACCCGCACATGACCGTCGCCGACAACATGGGCTTCGCGCTCAAGATCGCCGGCGTCAACAAGGCGGAGATCCGCAAGAAGGTCGAGGAGGCCGCGAAGATCCTCGACCTCACCGAGTACCTGGACCGCAAGCCGAAGGCCCTCTCCGGTGGTCAGCGCCAGCGTGTCGCCATGGGCCGCGCCATCGTGCGTGAGCCGCAGGTCTTCCTCATGGACGAGCCGCTGTCCAACCTGGACGCCAAGCTCCGTGTGTCGACCCGTACGCAGATCGCGTCGCTGCAGCGCCGTCTCGGCATCACCACCGTCTACGTCACCCACGACCAGGTCGAGGCCATGACGATGGGTGACCGCGTGGCGGTCCTCAAGGACGGTCTGCTCCAGCAGGTCGACACCCCGCGCAACATGTACGACCGCCCGGCCAACCTCTTCGTCGCCGGCTTCATCGGCTCCCCGGCCATGAACCTGGTCGAGGTCCCGATCACCGACGGCGGCGTGAAGTTCGGCAACTCCGTCGTCCCGGTCGACCGTGAGGCGCTCTCCGCCGCCACCGACAAGACCGTCACCGTCGGTGTCCGCCCCGAGCACTTCGACGTGGCCGGCTCCGAGTCGGAGCAGGGCCTCGCCGTCACCGTCAACGTGGTCGAGGAGCTCGGCGCCGACGCGTACGTGTACGGCACCGCCAAGGTCGGCGGCGACGACTCCAAGGACCTCGTCGTCCGCGTCAGCGGCCGTGACGTCCCGGAGAAGGGCAGCACGCTGCACATCGTCCCGCGCTCCGGCGAGACCCACGTGTTCTCGACGTCCACGGGCGAGCGACTGTCCGACTGACGCGGCCGAGGACAACCAGCGGCAGTACAACCCGGGGTAATTCACCCAGGTTGACGAAGAGGGCCCCGCAGAGTGCTGCGGGGCCCTTCTCGTTGTCGACAAATACCCCGGCAGATCGGGTCATTTCGAGCGCTGTGCGTCAACACGCCGTTCGAGGGAGGGCACCACTTCGTCCCCCGAACCGGTGACCAAATGTCGCCATATCAGTACCGAACGCTACCCTCACTCGCGTGAAGCACTCCACCACCCAACAGACACGACGCGGCCACCGGGGCCCCGCCCGCCAGCTCGGCCGCACTCTCGCCCTCGTCCTGCCCGTCGTCCTGGTGCTCTCCGGGACCCTCGCGGTCACCCGGGTCAACTGGTCGGGGAACCCCTCGGACTCGGTGCTCACCGCGACCGACGTCACGAGCGCGGGTGACGCGAAGAAAGCCGCCGCGCGCGCCCCGCAGGACGTGCTGCGCGACCAGCTGCTGACCGAGCTGCAGGAGAAGGACCCGGGCACCGCCCTGACCCACCTCCAGCAGGCCGTCCACGAGCGCCCGTCCCTGGCCCGGCACTGCGCCTCGATCGCCCGTGCGCTCGGGCGGGCGGCGGTGCGGGTGTACGGTCCGAACCGCGCGCAGTCCTACGCCCGGCCCGTCTGCGACACCGCGTTCGCCTCCGGCGTGGCGGCCGCGCACAGCTGAACCCTCTCTGGCTGAACGCTCTCTCTCGCTGAACACCCTCTTAACTGAACACTCCTATTGCGGACGGTAACGGCTGATTACGGAACGGTTGCCGGGGAATGCCGTGAGCGGGGCGCCGCGTACAGTTCGGTCATGACTGATCCGAATGCCGCGTCCCGCCCCGTTCAAGCCGTCGTCCTGGCCGGTGGCCAGGGGTCCCGGCTGCGTCCGTACACCGACGACCGGCCCAAGCCGATGGTCGAGATCCCCGGGACGGGGACGCCGATCATCGGCCATCAGCTTGTCTGGCTGGCCGAGGAGGGTGTGACGGATGTGGTGATCAGTTGTGGCCACCTGGCCGAGGTGCTGCAGGACTGGCTGAAGTCGGCCGAGCTGCCGGTGCGGGTGACGACCGTCGTCGAGACGGAGCCGCTCGGCAGGGGCGGCGGTCTGAAGTACGCGGCCGCGCATCTCCCGCATCCCGATCGGGCCTGGTACGCCACCAACGGTGACATCTGGACGCGTTTCTCGCTGCGGGACATGGCGGACTTCCACACCGAGCGCGATGCCGTCGCGACGCTTGCGCTGGCCCGTCCTCGTATCCCGTGGGGTGCGGTGAAGACGGACGGCTTCGGGCACATCACCGACTTCATCGAGGCACCGCCGTCGACCTTCGAGATCAACGCGGGCGTCTACGTCTTCTCCCCCGCCTTCGCCGACCTCCTCCCCGAACGCGGCGACCACGAACGCACGACGTTCCCGCACCTCGCCCGAGAGCGCCGGCTGGCCGGGTTCCCGATCCCTCAGGGGGCGTACTGGCGCGCCATCGACACGGCGAAGGACCTGACGGAGGCGGCGAAGGAACTGGCGGCGCTGGGGCGCTGAGTGCTCCGCGGGTGCGATGTGGGATGCCTGCGGCGGCCTGTGCGGGTTTGGTGGGGGTGCGCGTAGCGCCTGCGGGTGGGTTGTGGGTCGGGGCCGTGCCGGGGGGTGTCCGTCCTCGGACCGGCGACTGGACTTAGGCCGGGAGGTGCCGCGTGTTGACGCCGGCCACTGCGGGCGGACACCCCCCGGCACGTCCCCTTCCCGCCGTACGCGACCGCCGGGTGCGTGGGGGTACGCCCCTCCCCGACACATCGACCTCCCGCCGTACGCGACCGCGGCGCCGTGGGAGTACGCCCCGCTCCGCGACGCCTGCCCAGGCAAACTCAGCCCGTCCGGCGCTTGAGGACGAGGGAGCCCCGTCCCGATCCCCCACCCACCCCCAGCGAGCCGTTACCTACGGACGCCGGTCCCGGCATTCCAGCCCGTCCGACGTTTGAGGACGAGGGAGCTCCGTCCCGATCCCCCACCCACCCGAGGGGGACGCCGTCCCCAGCCCCCACCCGCCCCCAGCGAACCGTCACCCATGGACGCCGGGCCAGGCAATTTCAGCCCGTCCGGCGTTTGAGGACGAGGCCCTTCGGGCCGAAGCGGGGGTCTGGGGGCGGCAGCCCCCAGGGACGGGACGGGTAGGGGCGGCGGGGGCGAGAACAATGGGGCCTCAGGCCGTGGCCCCACGGCGAAGGGCCCCGGACGTCACCACGTCCGGGGCCCTTCGCCGTCTTCGCGGGCTCGGCGTCATATCGGTGCTGTCAGCCGGTGGAGGAGCTGCCGAGAAGGTTGTCCACCGGCCCGTTTACCCCAACAGGCCGCCTACCAGTCCCGGTTCCCCGGAGGTGGAGCCCCCGGTGCTGGAGCCGCCACCCGAGGTGGGGCCTCCGGAGGTGGGACCGGTGCTGGTGCTGGGGGCCTCGTCGGCCGGAGTGGACTGCTGGGGCGGGGCCTGGCCCGCCGTGCCCTGGGTCTGGCTGGGCGTACCGGCACCCGTCGTACCCGTGTCGCTGGTGGCACCCGGCGTCGTCGCGGCCGACGGAGTGGCCGCTCCCGACGTGGCACCCTGGGTGGGCGAGTTGGACGCGGACGGCGTCTTCCGGCGCTGGTCGGGCTCGGGAAGCGGGGAGCCGGGGAGTTCGTTGCGCGGGGCCTCGCCGGGGCCGGGGACCACGACACGGTCGGCGTCGCGGACCGCACCGCCGAGCAACGAGCCGATGAGGAGGGTCAGGCCGGTGACGATCGCGGTGATCAACGCGCCACGGCGAAGGACGTAGTTGCGCAGCTCCCAGATGTCGGAGCGGGGGCCGAGGCGCCGCCAGGCCATCCCGGCCAGGCGGCCGTCGATCGAGTAGACCGGCGCACCGGCGATGATCAGCGGGGACCACGCCGCCAGGTAGATGATGTCGGGGGCGTCGTAGACCGGGACGCTCTTCCAGCTGACGGTGACCAGGAGCGCCGCCGACAGCAGCGCGCCGACGACCGCGGCGACCCGCTGCCAGCACCCCAGGACCGTGAGAACACCCACGATGACCTGGAAGAAGGCGATGACGAGCCCGGAGCCGACGGGGTGTTCGAGGGCGAACTGGCGCAGCGGCTCGGCGACTTCCCACGGGTGCAGGGTGTTGAGCCACTTCACCATCGAGCCGCGCTTGCCGCCGTCGAAGTAGACGGGGTCGCAGAGCTTGCCCATGCCGGCGTAGATGGAGATGAAGCCGAGGAAGACCCGGAGCGGGAGGAGGACGACGCCGAGGTTCATACGGCGGCCGGGGTAGTAGGCGTGCCGGGCCGGGTCGTCGCCCGGGCGCTTGAGCTGCGTGCCCGTCTCGTCCGGGCCGTCGGCCTCGTCTACGTCGTCGAAGTCCTCGGCCTCGTAGGTGAGTTCCTCGTCGTATGCGCTTTCGACCGTGCGCATGTTCGGAAGGAGGCGGGTCTCCACCGACTCGTGGGTGCGTTGAGCGCCGACGATCGGGGTTTCGACCGTCTGCGTCAACTCGTCGTCGTAACCCATGTCGTAGCCGCCGCCCACGTCCACGCGCGGGATGACCTGGGTGGCTCCGGCGGGGGCCGGTTCGTCGCCGTGGCGGACGCTGCCGTCCCGCACGGCCTGGAGCAGGCGGTGGGCGCCGGTGTCGTCCGGCGCGGACGTGCCGTTCCAGACGGCGACCCGGCGGCGGGGGCCGGTGGCCGCGCCCGCTCTGCCGGCCGCGTTGACGGCGGGGATGCGGGCGGTGTCGTCGGTGGCGCTCAAGTGCCGTGCGATCCGCAGCGATTTGGTGCGCCCGGTAGACGCGCCCAGCAGCACGCGGAAACTCGCGTGATTGACGATGATCTGCGCCGGATCGCTCGGCACCTTCACCATGCTCAGCGCGGGAGCGTCGTCGTATCCCGACGAGCGGTCCCCCGTGGGTGTGCGGGGTGTTCTGGTGTCCACACTCAACTAACCGAGTGACATGTGGTTAGGACACTGCTTTGACCGGTCCGATCTGTCCGGACCCCGTCAAGGATGCGCAGGTCGCACCACTCTCACCAGAATTAACCCGCACGGGTGACGCAACGGATATCTGTTCAGACGCGTCGGCGAGCCGCCTCGTAGAGGACGATGCCCGCCGCCACACCGGCGTTGAGCGACTCCGCCCCGCCCGGCATCGGGATGCGGACGCGGAAGTCGCACGTCTCGCCGACCAGCCGCGACAGGCCCTTGCCCTCGCTGCCGACCACGATGACCACCGGGCCGTCGAGGGCCTCCAGGTCGCCGAGCTCGGCCTCGCCGTCGGCGGCGAGGCCGACGACCACGATGCCCGCCTTCTTGTACGCCTCCAGGGCGCGGGTCAGGTTGGTGGCGCGGGCGACGGGGGTGCGGGCCGCCGTGCCGGCCGAGGTCTTCCAGGCGCCGGCCGTCATGCCGGCGGCTCGGCGCTCGGGGACGACGACGCCGTGGCCGCCGAACGCGGAGACCGAGCGGACGACCGCGCCCAGGTTGCGCGGGTCGGTCACGCCGTCGAGGGCGACGATGAGCGGGTCCTCACCGTCGTCGTAGGCGGCGCTGGCCAGGTCCTCGGGGTGGGCGTACTCGTACGGCGGGACCTGGAGGACGAGGCCCTGGTGGTTGAGGCCGTTCGTCATGCGGTCCAGCTCGGGGCGCGGGGCCTCCATGAGGTTGATGCCGCCGCGCTCGGCGGCGAGCTGGAGTGCCTCGCGGACGCGCTCGTCGTTGTCGATGAACTGCTGGACGTAGAGCGTCGAAGCCGGGACGCCCTCGCGCAGGGCCTCGACCACCGGGTTACGGCCGACCACCAGCTCGGACGTGCCCTTGCCGCCGCGGCCGCGGGGCGCGGGGCGGCGTACCGTCTGCTTCGCCTTGGCGCCCGCGATGCGGTTCTTCTTGTGTCCCTTGCGCATCTCGGCGGGCGGGGTCGGGCCCTTGCCCTCGAGGCCCTTGCGCCGCTGGCCGCCACTGCCGACCTGCGCGCCCTTCTTGCCGGACATGCGGCGGTTGTTCGCGGCCATGACCTACCTGTCTGTCGTGAAGCGTTCGTATGTACGTCTATGCAGTGTGCCGCCCGGAGGGCCGGGCGGCACAATCGATCTTTCCGAGCACCGGCCCCGTCAGCGCGGGCCGAGGGTCCAGCGCGGGCCCTGCGGGCTGTCCTCGATGGCCAGGCCCGACTGGTTGAGCTGGTCGCGGATGGCGTCCGCGGTGGCCCAGTCCTTGCGGGAGCGGGCCGCCTCGCGCTGGTCGAGGACCATGCGGACCAGGGTGTCGACGACGCCGTGCAGGTCCTCGCCGCGGTCGGTCTCGCCGGCCCAGTGCGCATCGAGCGGGTCGAGGCCGAGGACGCCGAGCATGGCGCGCACCTCGGCGAGGCGGGCCACGGCGGCTTCCTTGTCGTCCGCGGCCAGTGCGCTGTTGCCCTGGCGGACCGTGGTGTGCACGACGGCCAGCGCCTGCGGGACGCCCAGGTCGTCGTCCATCGCCTCGGCGAAGGCGAGCGGCACCTCGGCGGACGGCTCGACGACGCCCGCCTTCTCCACCACGCGCTGCACGAAGCCCTCGATGCGCGCGAATGCCGACTCGGCCTCGCGCAGGGCCTCCTCGCTGTACTCGATCATCGAGCGATAGTGCGGGGTGCCGAGGTAGTAGCGCAGGACGATCGGACGCCACTGCTTGACCATCTCGGACACGAGCACGCTGTTGCCGAGCGACTTCGACATCTTCTCGCCGCTCATGGTGACCCAGGCGTTGTGCACCCAGTACTGGGCGAACTCGTCGCCGTACGCCTTGGCCTGGGCGATCTCGTTCTCGTGGTGCGGGAAGATCAGGTCCAGTCCGCCGCCGTGGATGTCGAAGGCGGAGCCCAGGTACCGGTGCGCCATCGCCGAGCACTCCAGGTGCCAGCCCGGACGGCCCCGGCCCCACGGCGTCTCCCAGTCGGGCTCGCCGGGCTTGGCGGCCTTCCACATCGCGAAGTCGCGCGGGTCCCGCTTGCCGGTGATGCCCTCCTCGGCGGGCTGGCGCATCTCGTCGAGGTCCTGCCGGGACAGCTCCAGGTAGGAGGGCCAGGACCGGACGTCGAAGTAGATGCTGCCGTCCGCCTCGTAGGCGTGTCCGCGCTCGATGAGGCCGCGCATCATCTCGACCATCTCGGTGACATGGCCGGTGGCGCGGGGCTCGTACGTCGGTGGGAGGCAGCCGAGGGCGGTGTAGCCGTCGGTGAAGGCGCGCTCGTTCTCGTAGCCGATGGACCACCAGGGGCGGTTCTGGTCGACGGACTTGGCGATGATCTTGTCGTCGATGTCCGTGACGTTCCGGATGAACGTCACGTCATAGCCGCGGTAGGCGAACCAGCGGCGCATGATGTCGAAGTTGAGCCCCGAGCGGATGTGCCCGATGTGCGGCGCGGCCTGCACGGTGGCGCCACAGAGGTAGATCGAGACACAGCCCGGCTGGAGCGGGGTGAAGTCACGGATCTGCCGGGCGCTGGTGTCGTACAGGCGAATCGTCACGACACCAGGGTAGTGGGCGGAGGGCAGTGCCCGGCGCGCAAGGGCGGTTTGCCGTCGTCTGCGTGTGGTTTGGCCGTCGTCGGCCGTGGGCATGGTGGGTGGCCGGGTTTCCCCGGCCCTCGTCAGCCGGCCCGCACGACCAGCGCTGTCGCGACCGCCATCAGTCCCTCGCCGCGGCCCGGGAAGCCGAGGCCGTCGGTCGTGGCGCCGGATACGGAAACCGGGGCTCCGGCCGCCTCCGAGAGGATCTTCTGGGCCTCGTCGCGCCGCTTGCCGATCTTGGGGCGCGGGCCGACGACCTGGACCGCGATGTTGCCGATCCGGAAGCCCGCCTCGCGCACGATGCGGGCCGCCTCGGTGAGGAGTACGACGCCGGAGGCGCCCGACCACTCGGGGCGCCCCGTGCCGAAGTGCCGGCCCAGATCACCGAGGCCGGCCGCGGAGAACAGGGCGTTGCACGCGGCGTGTGCGACGACGTCCGCGTCGGAGTGGCCGGCGAGCCCCGGGCCTTCGCCCTCCCACTTCAGGCCCGCGCACCACAGCTCGCGGCCCTCTTCGAAGGCGTGGATGTCGGTGCCGATGCCGACCTGGGGCAGGGCCGGAAGCTGTTCAGAAGCCATCGTTCAGCCTCCGGCGCGCCAGGACCGCCTCGGCCAGGACCAGGTCCAGCGGGCGGGTGACCTTGAAGGCCTCCTCGTGGCCGGGGACGACCACGACCGTCAGCCCGAGCTGCTCGACCATGCTCGCGTCGTCGGTGACGTCGTCGGTCACCGTCTCGTGCGCACGGATCAGCGTGGCGCGGTCGAAGCCCTGCGGGGTCTGTACGGCACGCAGGCGGGCGCGCTCCGGGGTGGCCACCACCGGTTCGGGCTCTCCCGTGGCCGCGGCCGGCTCGACCTCCTTGACCGTGTCCGCGAGCGGCAACGCGGGCACGACGGCCGGAGCACCGTCCCGTACCGCCTCGATCACCGCGTCGACCGTGTCCACCGGGACCAGCGGGCGCGCCGCGTCGTGCACCAGGACGATGTCGTAGTCCCGCGGCAACGCGTCCAGGCCGAGCTTGACGGACTCCTGGCGGGACTCCCCGCCGGGGACCACCAGGAAGTCGGTGCGCTCGGGCAGCGCGTGCGCGTCGAGGAGGCTCTTGACCTCGGGGGCGCCGTCGGGCGGGGCCACGACGACCACGAGGGAGACGGCGCGGGAGGCGGCCATCGCGCGCACGGCGTGGATGAGCATGGGCGTGCCGTTCAGCGCGCGGAGCGCCTTGGGGGCGCCCGGGCCGAGACGTACGCCCCGGCCGGCGGCCGGGATCACGACGGCTGTGCGGACTTCCGCGGGCAAAGGACGCGAATCGTCAGACATCGGTTCCTGTCAGGTTTGTGTGCTCGGCCTACGTGGGTATGGCCTCAGCGTGCCGGGCGCGACGCCTTGACCGGACCCTTCCGTGACGCCGGTCGAGCCTGCTGCCCGGGCCCGGCACGCCAAGTATCGGGGGATCTTCCCCCGAGGGGTGAACCCGCGTAGGCGTGCCGAGTACGAACATGCCGCAGCGCCCGGCGACAGGAAATACGTCATCGGGCACCGCGGCACTTCTTTTAATGATTCAGCACAGTGCTGAACTGAGGCGGACGGACCGCGTCAGGACGCGAGAACCTCGTCGAGCAGGGCCTCGGCCTTGTCCTCGTTGGTGTTCTCCGCGAGAGCCAGCTCGCTCACCAGGATCTGGCGGGCCTTGGCGAGCATGCGCTTCTCACCGGCGGAGAGTCCACGCTCACGCTCACGACGCCACAGGTCACGCACGACTTCCGCGACCTTGATGACATCGCCGGAGGCGAGCTTCTCCAGATTTGCCTTGTATCGACGCGACCAGTTCGTGGGCTCCTCGGCGTACGGCGCGCGCAGCACCTCGAAGACCCGGTCCAGCCCGTCCTGACCGACCACATCACGCACGCCGACGAACTCCGCATTGTCCGCTGGCACACGTACCGTCAGGTCACCCTGGGCGACCTTCAGCACCAAGTAGGTCTTGTCCACGCCTTTGATCTGGCGAGTTTCGATGGCCTCGATCAGCGCGGCCCCGTGATGGGGATAGACCACGGTGTCGCCAACCTTGAACGTCATGTGACAGGTACCCCTTCCGTGGCTATCCAGGGTAACACGGAAACTGCGGGTTCTGAATGGCGTTTTCGCAGGTCAGGGCATATCTCGGGGCTTGACAACTCCGACAGGAACGTGCTTCGCGGGCCGATCGGAAGCAGGTATTCGCAGGTCGGAGCGGCTCTGCGGACGAGGTGAAACGCTCACGTTACACACGTCCGGAGGCACCTCCGAGTGGCCGAACATCCACATATGTCCGGTTCCAAGTGTGCGACTTACGCTACTCCGTTCGACGTCCGGAGTCGGGTACCGGACGATTCCGGAATTGATCACGACCCAGGTCGGCAGCGCTCTCGGTGATCAATTCCGGAAGGTCGTGCATTCCTTCACGGAAATTTTGCGAGGCGCCTTGCGAGGGGCTTATGTGAATGGCGGACGAGGCGCGCGGGGCAATCTGACTCGCGGGTCACTCGTGGGTGACGGGACTGATCATGAAGGGGCCCGAAGAGGGTTCGAAGAGGGGCCGAAGACGTCCGAAGAGGTACTGCGGCCGCTCAGGGGAGGGTCGGGTGCGGTCGCGCGGGAACGGCTCGGTAACCTAAGGCCGCTGACAGACACTTAGGGCGGCTTTATTCGCCCGCCCCGTTCGAGTCAAGGAGTTGCCGCCGCCGTGAGCAGCAGCCTTCGACGCGGCGCCCTCGCCGCCGCCGCCATCGCCCTCTCGATCGCCTCGCTCTCCGCGTGCGCGGCCGGCAACAACAGCCAGACCCTGGAGATCAAGCCGGACAACGCGGCCACCACGGTCGGCGACATCAAGATCCAGAACGCCATCGTCATCACCCAGCCCGACCTGGAGTCGACCGGCCCGGCCGTGATCTCCGCGACCCTGTTCAACTCCGGCCGGACCGCCCAGACGCTGGACGCGATCAAGGTGGACGACACCGACAAGACCGCCGCGCTCAAGCCCGCCAAGGGCGGCAGCCTGACCATCCCGGCCGGCGGCTCGCTGATCCTCGGCGGCAAGGACAACGCCTCCGCCACGCTGCCCAGCAGCCGCGAGGCCATCCAGGACGGCAACGCGCAGAAGATCACCTTCACCTTCAGCAAGACCGGTGACGTGAGCCTGCGCGCCTTCGTCGTCCCGGCCGAGCACTACTTCAAGGACTGGGGCCCGACCGAGGTCCCGGCGGCGCCGGGCAAGACGCCCACCCCGACCGGCTCGCCGACCGGGGTCACCCCGACCGAGGAGTCCACCGCGAGCGCGACGTCGACGGACGGCGCCGCGGCCGGTGCCGGTGCCGAAGCCGGCACGGACGCCGGGGGCGCGGCGACCGCGTCCGACAGCGCCTCGCACACGGCGGCCGGTCACTGAGCGGTCGGCACTGAGTAGTCGTACGACTCCTGCACAGTCGTAGAAGAAGGGCGGGACCCCCGGAAACGGGGGTCCCGCCCTTCGATGTAGCCGCCGTGCGGCCGGGCTCTTTACGGCTCGAACTTGTAGCCGAGCCCCCGCACCGTCACCAGGTAGCGCGGCGCGCCCGGGTCCGGCTCGATCTTGGCGCGCAGGCGCTTGACGTGGACGTCGAGGGTCTTGGTGTCACCGACGTAGTCGGCGCCCCACACACGGTCGATGAGCTGCATGCGGGTCAGGACGCGGCCGGCGTTGCGCAGGAGCATCTCCAGGAGGTCGAACTCCTTGAGGGGGAGGTCGACCTTGGAGCCGGAGACCGTGACCACGTGACGGTCCACGTCCATACGGACGGGACCGGCCTCCAGCGCGGCCGGGGTGACCTCCTCGGGCTCGCCGCGGCGGCGCAGGACGGCCCGGATACGGGCGACCAGCTCGCGCGAGGAGAACGGCTTGGTGACGTAGTCATCGGCTCCTATTTCCAGGCCGACCACCTTGTCGATCTCGCTGTCCTTGGCGGTCACCATGATGACGGGGACGTTGGAGCGGCCGCGCAGCTGGCGGCAGACCTCGGTGCCCGGCAGGCCGGGCAGCATCAGGTCGAGGAGGACGAGGTCGGCGCCGTTGCGCTCGAACTCGTCGAGTCCGTCGGGCCCGGTGGTCGCGACGGCGACCTCGAAGCCCTCCTTGCGGAGCATGTACGACAGGGCGTCGGAGAAGGACTCCTCGTCCTCGACGACAAGCACTCGGGTCACGGAAGGACCTCCGGGGCGGAAAGCGTTTCGTACGCGGGTGAGTCGGGGGAAGTGGGGGAATCGGGTGGTGCGGGTTGCCCGTCCTCGTCGTCGAGATCGGGGTGCTGGTGTGCGCGGTCACGGGCCGCACCGGCCTCCGGCAGCCGGAGGGTGAAGGTGGAGCCCTGTCCCTCGGAGCTCCACACCGTGACCTCCCCGCTGTGCGAGGCGGCCACGTGCTTGACGATCGCGAGACCGAGGCCGGTGCCACCGGTGGCACGGGAACGGGCCGGGTCGACGCGGTAGAAGCGCTCGAAGATGCGCTCCTTGTCCTTGTCCGAGATGCCGATGCCCTGGTCGGTGACGGCGATCTCGATGAGGTCCCCGCCCGGCGCGTTGATCCGGCGGGCGGCGATGCCGACGCGGGTTCGGGCGGGCGAGTAGTTGACGGCGTTCTCGACGAGGTTGCCGAGCGCGGCGGCGAGCTGGCCGCGGTTGCCCCACATGATGAGGTCCTCGGTGCCCCCGGCGGCCATGGTGATCTGCTTCGTGCCGGCGGCGTGCCGGCAGCGGTCCATGGCCTCGGCGACGAGTTCGTCGACGCGGACGGGCTCGGCGTCCTCCAGCGGGTCGTCGTTCTGCACCCGGGAGAGGTCGATGAGCTCCTGCACCAGGTTGGTGAGCCGGGTGGCCTCGATCTGCATGCGCCCGGCGAAGCGCTCCACGGCCTCGGGGTCGTCGGAGGCGTCCATGACGGCCTCCGACAGCAGGGAGAGCGCACCGACCGGCGTCTTCAGCTCATGGCTGACGTTGGCGACGAAGTCGCGCCGCACCGCCTCTATGCGCCGGGCCTCGGTGAGGTCCTCGACGAGGAGGAGGACCAGGCGGGAGCCGAGGGGCGCGACCCGTGCCGACACGGCGAGGGCCTCGCCGCGTCCGGTGCCGCGCCGGGGCAGGTCCAGTTCGACCTGCCGTATCTCGCCGTCACGTCTGGTGTCCCGGGCCATCTGGAGCATGGGCTCGACGGAGAGCTTGCCACCGCGCACCAGACCGAGGGCGTACGCCGCCGAGCTGGCCTTGACGACGGCGTCTCCCTCGTCGAGGACGACGGCCGAGGAGCGCAGCACCGACAGGACCGTGTCCACGCCGGGCGGCAGGACCGGGTCGGTGTGCAGAGAGGTTCGGGTGGGTCGCTTCAGGTCGCGTTCGCTCCAGCGGAACGCCAGCATGGCGATGACGCCGGTAAGCACCCCGGCGATCGCTGCCGCTGCGGCGACCGCCGCGTTCACGTCCATGCACCCAGGTTAGGCATGGCGCAGCCGGTGGCCACAGCCGTCGGAGTGCGAGCTCGAACACTCGTCGCCCAGAGTTCACCTTGGAGCCAGTGGTGGTTCATTTGGGGTGGCGGAAACGGACGCGTAGGCGCCGGATCGTGGGAGCGTCGGCTTCGCCCTGGCGGTTTAGCGTGGAGATCACACTGGCGGTTTCACGACAGTCCGACTGGCGTTTTCGGGACAGTCTTACTGTCGGAGGTCATGACCGTCAGACTGTCCGCTCGACGGTTTGACTGGTTTGAGGACAACGAAGCGGATAAGGCCGGCGGTCGACGGCAGTCTCCCGGCCCCCGGAACCCCCGAGGCAGACATAAGAGAGGGACCCCTGATGCGGGACGCGTACCACGAGGAACTGGACTCGATCGGCGACAGCCTGGTGGAGATGGCCCGGATGGTCGGGTCGGCGATCGGGCGCGCGACGACCGCCATCCTCGACTCCGACCTGAAGCTGGCCGAGAGCGTGATCGAGGCCGACCAGAAGGTCGACGATCTCCAGCACGACCTGGAGGCGCGGGCCATAGCGCTGCTCGCCCGCCAGCAGCCGGTGGCGACGGACCTCCGTATCGTCGTGACCTCGCTGCGGATGTCCGCTGACCTGGAGCGGTCGGGCGACCTGGCCCAGCACGTGGCCAAGCTCACGCGCCTGCGCTACCCCGAGCGCGCCATCCCGCAGGACCTGCACGCGACCATCCTGGAGATGGGCCAGCTCGCGCAGCGCCTGATGGCGAAGGCGGCCGAGGTGCTCGTGACCAAGGACGTCGACCTCGCGCTCCAGCTGGAGCAGGACGACGACGCGATGGACCTCCTGCACCGCACGCTCTTCCAGCACCTGATGGACGAGCGCTGGCAGCACGGCATCGAGACGGCCGTGGACGTGACGCTGCTCGGCCGTTACTACGAGCGGTACGCCGACCACGCGGTGGCGGTGGCGAAGCGCGTGGTCTACCTGGTGACGGGTGAGCACGCCGATGAGCTCCAGGCCGACATTCAGCCGGAGATCCAGTCGGTTTCGGGGGCGGAGGGGGCGTAAGCCCTGCGGGGGTGTCCGGGCCCGGGGTGCCCGGGTCGGGGGTGTCCGGGACCGGGGTGCCCGGGCCGGGGCGTCCGGTCGGGTCCGCGCGAGGGGCACGGGGCTTGTGATGTGCCGGTCCGGTGGGCTCGTGCGCGGGCTTGCGGGGTCTGACGGGGGCCTGTTCGGGGCGGGTGCAAGCCTCTGTGCGCCGTTGATGCGCCCAGCGGGGCGGGCATGGAATGGGCACAGGCACCAGCCCCGAGGAGGGACCATGGCCGAATCCCCCAGCACGCCCGGCACGACACCCGACCCCGCGCAGTCACGCCCGACGGACCAGCCCGCCGACATCAGGAGCCTCCCGCTCTTCGGCGCCTGCGGCTGCGGCTCCGGCTGTGGGTGCGGGTGCCAGTCGGGAAATCCTTGCCAGTGCGGGTGAGGGTGCGTAGATCTCGTACGACGGTGAAGGGCCCCGGCGCTGTGGAGGCGCCGGGGCCTTCGCTGTGCGCGGCCTTGGGTGCTCCGGGTGCGCCTCGCCTGCCGTGTCGGGCGGGCGCAGTATGGAAGGAGAGCAGGCGAACGCGCTCCGGGAAGTGGAAGGAGGTGCGGGGCATGCCTCGGTTCATGGACGTACACCACGGAATGCAGGGCATCACAGCCGAGCAGCTGCAGCAGGCCCACGACGCCACGGTCGCGATCGAGCAGGAAGAGGGAGTCCACTTCGAACACGCCTGGGCGGACCCCGGGTCCGGCACGGTCTACTGCCTCAGCGAGGGTCCCTCGGCCGCTGCGGTCAAGCGTGTGCACGAACGTGGGGGCGGCGGGGTGCCGGACGAGATCCATTCGGTGCCGCTGATGGTGTGAGGCGCGGTGGCGCGGCGCTGATGAGAATGGCGGTGCGGAGAGTGGCGCTGCGGAGAGTGGCGCTGCCGCCGCCTTTGATCCCCTGCCTGGGTACGTCGCAGGCAGGGGATGCCTCTGATCCGCCGCCTTGCAGGCGATCGCTGAGGCGACGAGATCGGGTGCCGCGTCGCGGTGGTGGTCAGCGAGGTCGGAGCCCTGTATGCCGGCTGGCGGCGGCGGTGTCGGCGTATACGTCGGCACCTCGGTCGGCGTCGGCATCGGCGCCCGAAGTCCCTATGAGCAGGGGTCAGTTTGCGAGCCGGGTAGGACAGCGCACTCGCAGGGCTGGGCAGCAATTAGGCTCCGCCCGGAGGGAGGGCGGGGCTGCGATGGCGGACGAGTACTTCTTGTTGGTGTGCGACGACGTGCCTCATGACGTGGTGCTGACCGACCCCGGAATCCGTGTGCTGGACGTCGCCCGGGTCGTGCGTCGGCTGACGGGGCTGAGCCTCTGGCGGAGCAAGGACCTGGCAACGCAGCTGCCTGCCGTGATTCTCGTCGGCGTCCCGCAGGAGGACGCGGAGGCAGCAGCCACGGCCCTGCGCGAAGTGGGAGCGCAGGCAGAGGTGAGGGACCGGCCGGAGACGGGAGTCCTGGAGTCCTGAGGCGCCCGATCACCCGGCCGACGCTCCTCGGCGTTCCCTTCAACAGGCGATCCGCGGGAGACGGACTTACCGTCGAGCGGTAGGCGGCGCTGCGGTGAGTGGGGGTTCTCGCTTGTCGGCGCCGGTCGAATCCCTTCTCGACACCGACAGGAGACGACCTCCCATGGCCACAGCTTCTGAAACCCCGGTACTGGACACCATCGCCGCGATGACGGTGGACTCGGTCGAGCGGTGCGGGCTGCGCCCCGAGACCTTCATGCTCACCCGCATCGCGGCCCTCGCCGCGTCGGACGCCCCGCCGATCTCCTACGTCGCCCATATCGACCCCGCCATCCAGGCCGGCATGACCGCCGAGCAGGTCCAGGACGTCCTCGTCGCCATCGCCCCCGTCGTGGGCACCGCCCGCGTGATGACGGCGGCCGGCAACATCGCCAAGGCCCTGGGCATCACGATCGCGGTGGCGGACGCCGAGATGCAGGGTCGGGCGTAGGCGCCCGCCGGGCGTAGAACGCCGCCGGGCGAGGGCTGACGGCCCGGCGGCAATCCCGGGGCAGCAGCACGGAGCCTCCTACCTGCGGCGACGCAGATAGGAGGCTCGACATTCGGACCCTACGAACGCCGCCGCCCCGCCAAGGCAACGGCCGTCCCGATCCCCGCGATCACCAGACCGATCCCGCCGAAGATCAGCGGCAGCAGCCACAGCGAAGCGAACCCGTTGATCCGCGCGTCGTCGGGGGAATCGGCGCGGTACAGCACCTCGACCCGCTCACCCACCTCGTACGACGGCGGATTGGAACCCGTGGAGCTCCGGAACGTCCTGGGCGTGCCCTGGGCGGACGTGTACTCCACCACCGGGTACGCCACGGGCCTGTCGTCCGTCCGCTTCTTGCGCGATGCGCTGTTGTTCTCGCTCCGCCACTCCAGGGACACCACCGTGCCCTGGGCACGCTCCGCATCCGCCAGGAACGCGACCGACACCCCCGCGAGGACGAGCCCGACGACCAGGAAAAGCGCTCCGAACGCGATCGCCCCGAACGTGATCCACCGGCGGGCACCCTGCCCACGCACCTGAACCTGCACGACGTCCCCCTCACTGATCCGGCGTGGGAGGGACGCTATCCCAGCCACCTCGCCCGCCGTGCTCCGGCCGGGGCGGGCACAGGCGCGCGCCTTCTTCGTTCACGGCCGCAAGATCCGGGGCGCCGAGGGGCTCTCAGTGGGCCCAGGCCATGAAAACGCCCCTGAACTGCGCCGTATGCGCAGCTCAGGGGCATGATCACGAAACCTACTTCTTCTTCCCCTGGTTCTTGACCGCCTCAATAGCAGCCGCAGCCGCCTCCGGGTCCAGGTACTTACCCCCCGGCGTCACCGGCTTGAAGTCGGCGTCGAGCTCGTAGTAGAGCGGAATGCCCGTGGGGATGTTCAGCCCGGCGATGTCGGCGTCGGAGATGCCGTCGAGGTGCTTGACCAGGGCGCGGAGCGAGTTGCCGTGGGCGGCTACCAGGACCGTGCGGCCCGACAGGAGGTCGGGGACGATGCCGTCGTACCAGTACGGGAGCATGCGGACGACGACGTCCTTCAGGCACTCCGTGCGCGGGCGCAGCTCCGGGGGGATCGTCGCGTAGCGGGGGTCGGCGGACTGGGAGAACTCCGTGCCGTCCTCGAGCTCAGGCGGCGGGGTGTCGTACGAGCGGCGCCACAGCATGAACTGCTCCTCGCCGAACTCGGCGAGGGTCTGCGCCTTGTCCTTGCCCTGGAGGGCTCCGTAGTGGCGCTCGTTCAGGCGCCAGCTGCGGTGGACCGGGATCCAGTGGCGGTCGGCGGCCTCGAGGGCCAGCTGCGCCGTGCGGATCGCGCGCTTCTGAAGGGACGTGTGGACCACGTCGGGGAGGAGATCGGCGTCCTTCAGGAGTTCGCCACCGCGGACCGCCTCCTTCTCGCCCTTCTCGTTGAGGTTGACGTCCACCCAGCCGGTGAACAGGTTCTTCGCGTTCCATTCGCTCTCGCCGTGGCGGAGGAGGATCAGCTTGTACGGTGCGTCGGCCATGCGTCCGAGCGTAATCGAAGGCTTTGGCCGGGTGCGCCCCGCGCCCGAAGGGCGGACGGTTGACGGGATCTGTTAATCCGGTGGCCTCCCTGGCGAGCGTGATTGTAAGTTGCGGATGCCGGTTGAGGTTCTTACATCCGCGGTCGTGGTCGACGCCGTGGTCGTGACCGAAGCCGTAGCCGCCGCCGTATCCGTAGTCGTCGCCGTAGCCCTAGCCGTAGTCGTAGTCGTTCCGTGGGGGATCCGCTGTGTCCATCGCCGGTCTGAGACGTGCCACCCGTGAGACCGTCTCCGGGCTCCCCCGCGAGTTCTGGTGGCTGTGGACCAGCACACTGGTGAACCGGCTCGGTGCCTTCGTGGCCACTTTCATGGCGCTGTACCTCACGATCGACCGCGGCTATTCCGCCTCCTACGCCGGTCTCGTCGCCTCGCTGCACGGCCTCGGCGGCGTCATCTCGTCGATCGGGGCCGGCGTCATGACCGACCGGATCGGCCGGCGGCCCACGCTGCTCATCGCCCAGGCCTCCACCGCCGTGTCCGTGGCCGCGCTCGGATTCGTGCACCACCCCGTCGCCATCGCCGGCGTCGCCTTCGTCGTAGGCGCCGCCTCCAACGCCTCCCGGCCCGCCGTGCAGGCGATGATGGCCGACATCGTGCGGCCCGAGGACCGGGTGCGGGCCTTCTCGCTCAACTACTGGGCCATCAACCTCGGGTTCGCCGTCTCCTCCATGGCCGCCGGCTTCATCGCCGAGGTCAGCTATCTCGCCGGGTTCCTGATCGAGGCGGGGATGACGGCCGTCTGCGCGGTCGTGGTGTTCGTCAAGCTGCCGGAGTCGCGGCCCCGGCGGACCAAGGCGGAGGAGGCGGCCGGCGAGGAGGTCCGGCTCGGCCACGTCCTGCGCGACGGGCGCTTCATGAGCGTCGTCGGGCTGTCCTTCCTCGTCGCCTTCATCTTCCAGCAGGGCTCGGTCGGGCTGCCAGTCGCCATGGGCGGCGCGGGGTTCTCGCCCGCCGACTACGGTCTCGCCATCGCCGTCAACGGCGTCCTGATCGTCGCCCTGCAGATCCCGGTCACGCGGTTCATCGAGCGGCGCGACGCCGGGCGGATCCTCATCGTGTCGTCCCTGCTCGCCGGGTACGGCTTCGGGCTCACCGCGTTCGCCGGGTCGGTCGGCGTCTTCGCGCTGACCGTGTGCGTGTGGACGCTCGGCGAGATGCTGAGCGCGCCCACCCAGACCGGGCTCGTGGTCCGCCTCTCCCCCACTCAGGGACGCGGCCGCTACCAGGGCATGTACACCCTGTCCTGGTCGGTGGCGGCGCTGGTCGCGCCCCTCGTGTCCGGGTTCGTCATCGACCGGTTCGGTGCGGAGTGGCTGTGGGGGCTGTGCGCGGTCGTCGGGACGGTGGCGGCGGTCGGTTACGGCGTCCTCATGCGGCGGCTGCCCGCCGAGACCCCGATCGCGGCCGAGGCGCCCGCCGAGGCGAAGCCCGAGGTCAGCACGGCCTGACGGGACCACCGGCCGCACGGACTCAACGGATGCACCCGTGACTCAACCGACTCAGGGGTGCATCCGCGCCCCCTTCATCACCTTGTCCACCGCGTTCCGCGGTCCGTACACCGCCAGCCCCACCAGATCCAGCTCCCTCGTCGACACCGCTCGCACGGCCGCCCGGTTGTCGCGGTCGTTGCCGGTGGTGAAGAGGTCGGAGGTGAAGACCGCGCGCGGGAGGGCTCGGGACAGCACGCGCGCGTGGGCCGTCGTCAGGGTCTCCTTCGTGCCCTCGAAGACCAGGACCGGCTGGCGGAACATCGGCAGGTAGCCCACCCCGTCCGCGTCCTCGTACGGCTCGCCGATCACCTCGGGAAGCGGCGTTCCCAGGCCGCTGACCAGGAACGCGGTGACGTTCAGACGCTGCCAGGTCTCCAGGTCCTCGCGCAGCAGGACGGCGATCTTGGTGTCGAAGCGGACCGGTTGCGCGGCGGTGGTGGTGATGGTGGCGTTCGTAGGGGTCGCGGCAGTCGTGGTGGTCGCGGCAGTCGCGTCGCTCATGTCGTTCATACGGCGAGACTGGCGGCCGCCGTACGCCTGCGTCTTGTACGTTCTTTGCATGGCCGCCGCCCGGAACCGCCAGGAAGTCTCCGCGTGGCGCCCCTCCGTCCCGGGCGTCACCGAGGTCTTCCACGCCCACTTCACCGAGTACGCGTACCCGATGCACGTCCACGAGGCCTGGACGCTGCTCATCGTCGACGACGGAGCCGTGCGCTACGACCTCGACCGGCACGAGCACGGCACCCCGCACGACACGGTGTCCCTCCTCCCGCCGCACGTCCCGCACAACGGCTCCCCCGCCACCCCGCACGGCTTCCGCAAGCGCGTCCTGTACCTGGACGGCACCCGGCTGGGTGACGATCTCATCGGTCCTGCCGTGGACTCCCCCGACCTCCGCGACCCGGTGCTGCGACTGCGCGTCGGCCAACTGCACGCCGCCCTCGCGCACCCCGGCGACGAACTGGAGGCGGACAGCCGGCTGACCCTCATCGGCGACCGGCTCCGCGCCCACCTGCGGCCCAGGAGCGTGACGGACGTCCCGCGCCGCGATCCCGCGCTCGCCGGGCGGCTGCGTGAACTCCTCGACGAGCGAGTGGTCCAGGGCATCGCCCTCGACGAGGCCGCGGCACTCGTCGAGGCCCATCCCGCCCATCTCGTACGGTCGTTCAGCACCGCGTACGGCATCGCCCCGCACCAGTACCTGATGTCCCGCCGCGTCGACCGCGCCCGCCGGCTGCTCCTGGAGGGCCGCTCGCCCGCCGAGGTGGCCGCCGCGACCGGCTTCTACGACCAGTCCCATCTCACCCGCCACTTCCGGAAGCTGGTGGGGGTGCCGCCGGGGCGTTACCGGAACAGCGCGCGCTGAGCGCCGTACCGGCCCGTGGGTTCAGTCGGCGGGGCGCTGGGTCAGATGGGTGAACGCGTCCAGGTTCCGCGTCGACTCGCCGCGCGCGACGCGCCACTCGTACTCCTTGCGGATCGCGGACGCGAAGCCCAGCTCCAGGAGGGTGTTGAAGGCGCCGTCGGCCGCTTCCAGAACCTGGCCGAGGAGGCGGTCGATCTCGTCGGCGGTGACGGCGGCGAGCGCGAGCTTGGCGGCGACGTAGATGTCACCGAGCCGGTCGACGGCGTAACTCACGCCGTACAGCTTGAGGTTGCGCTCCAGCAGCCAGCGGTGGACGCCCGGTTCGTTCTCGTCCGGGTGGCGGATGACGAAGGCGTTCAGCGACAGGGAGTGGCGGCCGACGATCAGGGAGACGGTCGTCGACAGTTTGCGGGTGCCGGGGAGCTTGACGACGTAGGTGCCGGGGGCGGGGCTCTCCCACTCCAGCTCGGCGTCCTTCAGGGCTCCCTCGACGACCTCCGCCGTCCTGTGTGTGTCAGTCATACGTCCGTCACCCATGGTGGGAGCGTACGTGACGCCTGTGGGCCTGGGTCGCGGCGACGTAGACCTCCGCCGTGGCGGCCGCCGCCGCGTCCCAGCCGAACGACTGGGCGTGCCGGGCCGCGGCCTCGCCCATCCGCGGGGACAGGTGCGGGTCGTCGGCGAAGGCGCGGAGCACGCGCGCGTAGTCGGCCGGGTTGTGGCCCTGTACCAGGAAGCCGGTACGGCCGTCCCGTACGGCCACCGGGAGGCCGCCCACCGCTGCCGCGAGGACGGGTGTACCTGCCGCCTGCGCCTCGATCGCCACCAGCCCGAACGACTCGCTGTACGACGGCATGACCAGCAGCGACGCCGCCCGGAACCAGTCCGCGAGCTGCTCCTGGCCGACCGGCGGGCGGAACCGCACGACATCCGCGATGCCCAGGCGGGCGGCCAGCTTCTGCAGGCCCTCGGGCTTGGCGAGGCCGCTGCCGCTGGGGCCGCCCACGATCGGGACGAGGATGCGGGAGCGAAGCTCGGGGCGCTCGTCCAGGAGGACGGCCACCGCGCGCAGGAGGACGTCGGGGGCCTTCAGGGGCTGGATGCGGCCCGCGAACAGGGGGATCAGGGCGTCCTGCGGGAGGTCGAGGCGGGCGCGGGCGGCGGCACGGCCGTCGGCGGGCGAGAAGCGGGTGAGGTTCACGCCGGGGTGCACTACGGCGACCTTGTCGGGGGCGGCCGCGTAGTGCCGTACGAGTTCGTCCGCCTCTTCGTCGGTGTTGGCGATGAGGCGGTCGGCGGCCGCGACGATCTGGGTCTCGCCGATGACGCGGGCGGCGGGCTCGGGGGTGTCGCCGTCGGCCAGGTTGGCGTTCTTGACCTTGGCCATGGTGTGCATGGCGTGCACCAGGGGGGCGCCCCAGCGCTGGGCCGCCAGCCAGCCGACGTGGCCGGAGAGCCAGTAGTGGGAGTGGACCAGGTCGTAGTAGCCGGGGCGGTGGCCTGCCCACGCCTGCATCACGCCGTGCGTGAAGGCGCACAGCTGGGCGGGGAGGTCCTCCTTGTTGAGGCCCTCGTAGGGGCCCGCGTCGATGTGGCGGACGAGGACTCCGGGGGCGAGTTCGACGGTCGGGGGCAGGCCCGTGGCCGTCGTGCGCGTGAAGATCTCCACCTCGATGTTGATCGCGGCGAGGCGCTGCGCGAGCTCCACGATGTAGACGTTCATGCCGCCGGCGTCGCCGGTGCCGGGCTGGTGGAGCGGGGAGGTGTGCACGGAGAGCATGGCGACGCGGCGGGGGCGGCGGTGCGGGAGGCGGAGCCGGGGGTGGGTCGCCGGGGAGCGACGCCCGAGCCTGCTGACGTAGTGGCTCACGTGGCGTTCCTCCTTGGCTGCGGGCATGCCGGACGGAGGGTGCGGGCGCCCTCCAAGGGGGTGCAACAGCGGAGGGAGGCATTCCCATTCCGGGTGGGGTGGTTTTTGCCGAGGCATTACCGCGGGTCGCTCAACTGTTCGGGGCTTGGGTGCGTTGTCAGGGATGCCTGCGGCGGCCCGTGCGGGGTCGGTGGGGGTGCGCGTTGCGCATCTACTCGTTCGTTGGGGGTCGGGGCCGCGCCGGGGGGGTGTCCGTCCTCGGTCGGGCGGTTGGCCGTGGCCTGGAGGGGCTCCTCCTTGACGCCCGACACTGCGGGCGGACACCCCCCGGCACGTCCCCTGCTCGCCGTTGCGCCGGTGCGGGTCGCGTTCCGCCTGGTGCGGGCCACTTACCCTCGTATGCATGACATCCCGTGCCTCTGCCCGGCCCGTGGGCACCGTTACGCGCGGGACCACCAACCCCAATCGGCTGCGCCGTATGGATCGCTGGATCGCCCAAGTGCATGGGGGCGAGCTCCGGCGGGCCGCTGATCCTGTCGCGGTCGATCTTGGGTACGGGGCTGCTCCGTGGACCGCGGTGGAGTTGCTCGGGCGGCTGCGTGGTGTGGCGCCCCGCGCGCGTGTGGTCGGTGTGGAGATCGAACCGGCTCGAGTCGCCGCCGCCAAGGCCTATGAGCGCGAGGGGCTCGTCTTTCGGCACGGGGGGTTCGAGATTCCCCTTCCGCAGCGGCCGGTGCTGGTGCGTGCGGCGAATGTGCTGCGGCAGTACGAGGAGGGCGAGGTCGCCGGGGTCTGGGAGCGGCTGTGTGCGCGGCTCGCGCCGGCCGATCCGGTCTCGGGGGCGCGGGGCGGGCTGCTCGTCGAGGGGACCTGCGACGAGATCGGGCGCCGGCATGTGTGGGTCGCGCTCGGGCCCGAGGGGCCGCGGACGGTGACCTTCGCGACGCGGCTCGGCTCGCTGGAGCGGCCGTCGGATCTCGCCGAGCGGCTGCCGAAGGCTCTGATTCACCGCAATGTTCCGGGGGAGGCCGTGCATGCGTTCCTGCGTGACTTCGACCGCGCCTGGGCCGCCGCCGCGCCCTACGCGTCGTACGGCGCACGTCAGCGCTGGATCCGGGCGGTGCGGGACCTCGCGGCCGACTGGCCGGTGACGGACGGGCCGGGGCGGTGGCGGCAGGGTGAAGTGACGGTGCGGTGGGAGGCGTTGGCCCCGCGCGGGTGAGCCCTGCGGGGAACGATCTCCACGAGTCGTTCGTCACAAAAGCGGGGAGACCGTCATGACGGGGAGGGAATGGGGGGAAGCAGACCTCTGTCACTTTGCGCGCTGTCGTGGCACGATCCCCCGGACGCTCGTAAGTTACTGACGGGACATCAGTTTGGGGGCAACAGGTATGGGCTCGGGCAAGCGCGGCCTGGTCGCATCGGCCGTGATCGTCGTCTGTGCGGTCACCGTACTGGCGGCACCAGGCACGGCATTCGCGGCACCCACACCCACCCCGTCGCCCAGTTCCTCGTCCTCGACCGCCGTGACGAGCAAGGACCTTGAGGAGGTCCGCCAGAAGCTCGAGAACCTCTATCACGCCGCGGCCGTCGCCACCGACGAGTACAACGCCGCCGAGGAGGCGGCCGAGAAGCAGTCCGCCGAGATCGTCGCGCTGGCCAAGAGGATCGTCAAAGGCCAGGAGAAGCTCGCCCAGTTGAAGAAACGTGCGGGTGACGCGGCAGCCGCGCAGTACCGCTCGGGCGGGCTGCCCGACGAGGCGAAGCTGATGCTCAGTGACGACCCGCAGGACTTCCTCGACAGCACGGGCCGGGTGCTGCAGGGCCAGCGCGCCACCAAGGGGATGCTGACCGAAATGACCCGCCTCCAGGAGGACTTGGAGCTCTACGCCAAGGACGCCTCAGCCCAGTGGCACAAGCTGGAGGCGGGCCGCAAGGCCAAGGCCGCCGCCCAGAAGAAGGTCGAGAAGCAGATCAAGGCGGCCGAACAGCTCGAGTCCCGGCTGGAGAAGGCGGAGAAGGAGCGCCTCGCCGAGCTGGAGCGGGAGGCCGCCTACCGGGCGCAGACCGCCTGGCTGGACTCCGGCATCCTGAAGGACCTCGACACCAAGGCCTCGGAGCAAGGCCGCAAGGCCGTCGAGTACGCCACGGCCCAGCTGGGCAAACCGTATGAATGGGGCGCCGAGGGGCCGAAGACGTACGACTGTTCCGGCCTGACGTCGCAGGCGTGGGCGAGCGCGGGGAGCGGCATTCCGCGAACCTCGCAGGAGCAGTGGAAGCAGCTGAAGCGCATCGACATCGAGGACATGCGGCCCGGCGACCTCATCATCTACAACGACGACGCCAGCCATGTCGCCCTGTACGTCGGCGACGGCGCCATCATCCACGCCCCGCGCCCGGGGCGGACGGTGACGGTCGCGGGGGCCGGCTCGATGCCGATCCTCGGGGTGGTTCGGCCCGATGCGTGAGGATTCAGGGGGTCTTGTGGCGGCCGGGTCGTGACCCTCGCCACGTGACCCACCCCACGTCACATCCCTCCCCAAACCCGGTGCGGACGTGACGTTCGTCATCCTCGCCGTCCCGTCGGCCTGTCCAACTGCGGTAGGGAACGCGGCATATGACAGTGGCCGGTGTCGGCGCAGGGTGGCTCACACCATTCCGCTGCGGCGCCGACTACCGCTATGGTCCCCGTCGGTGGATCGAGGTCCCTCGTTCCCACCAGCCCTCGGGGGGAGGGAAGGAACTCAGAACGATGCCCCTACCCATACCGCGGCAGAGAGCCATCCCGGCCGTGGAGAGTGGTCAGGCGCCGGCCGCGCCCCCAAGCGGCACCTCCAAGGAAGAGGCCCCGCGTAAGGAAGAGACGGTCGAGAACACCACCCACACCAACCTGACGCTGCTGCTGATCGAGGACGATCCCGGCGGCTCCGCACTCGTGCCCGAGCTGCTCGACTCCGCCGGCAAGCCGATCCGTGTGCGCACCGCCCGCAACCTCACCGAGGCCGAGCGGCTGCTCACCGATGACGTCCACTGCATCCTGCTGGACCTCGCGCTGCCGGCGCCCGGCCGGGCCGCCGACGACGAGCTGGGCGTACTCAAGCACGTCCTGGAGCTCGCGCCCCGGCATGCCGTCCTCGCGCTCACCGCCTCCGGCGACGCCGAGCGCGCCGCGGAGGCCGTGCGCGTCGGCGCCCAGGACTACCTCTTCCGGGACGAACTGGACGGGCGGCTGCTGAGCCGCGCGATCCGGTACGCCGTGGAGAGGAAACGTTCCGACACGGCCGAGCGGCGGCTTGCCGAGGGCCGGATGCGGGCGCAGGAGAACCGCCGCCTGGAGCGCGGTCTGCTGCCGACGCCGCTACTGGAGGGGTCGTCGCTGCGGTTCGCCGCGCGCTACCGTCCGGGGCGTTCGCGTGCCCTGCTCGGTGGGGACTTCTACGACGTCGTCCGCACCTCCGACGGCACCGTGCACGCCATGATCGGCGACGTCTGCGGGCATGGGCCCGACGAGGCCGCGCTCGGCGTGGAGCTGCGGATCGCCTGGCGGGCGCTGACGCTGGCCGGCCTGTGCGGGGACGCCCTGCTCGGGACGCTCCAGCAGGTCCTGGAGCACGAGCGGGCCGACGAGGAGATCTTCGCGACGCTGTGCACGGTGGATATCGCGCCGGACGGACGGCGGGCGGGGCTGTGTCTCGCGGGGCATCCGTCGCCGCTGCTCGCCCGGCCCGGGCGGCCGGCCCAGTTGTTGCCGTACGACAACAACGGGCCCGCGCTCGGTCTGCTGCCCGGTGCGCGGTGGCCGCGGATGGAGGTGAAGCTGGGGGCGGAGTGGAGTCTGATGCTCTACACCGACGGCTTGATCGAGGGTCGGATCGGCGAGGGCCGGGAGCGGCTCGGTCAGGACGGCATGGTGGAGATGGTGCGGCGACAGCTGTCCGAAGGGCTGCAGGGGGAGGCGTTGCTGCGGGCCGCCGTCAATGAGGTTCGGGACCTCAATGGGGGCGAGCTGGCGGACGATGTGGCCGTGCTGTTGCTGGACCGGGGGATCTGAGCGGGGACTCGCCGCGGCGGGTTCTGTCGAATGCCGGGTGCGGATCCGCTTGGGCTGGTCGCGCCCACGCGGCGGAGCCGCATATCGACACGGCCCCGCGCCCCTTCAGGGGCGTTGCCCCCCTGAGCGGCGCTGACTGGCACCCGTCCATTCCGGTTGACCGGCAGCCGCCGTTACCACTCGCCGGCTAGCGGCCGCCGTTCCACGGGCCGTAGGGGCCGTCGCTGCTGGAGCCGCCCTTTCTGCTGCGGCCGCCGCCCGGGAGGCTCTTGATCGCGGGGCGGACGTCGACCATGTACACGATCGTCGCGATGAGGCCGATGATCGGCAGGAACGACAGGATGTTGAAGATCAGGTTCACCACGAAGGCGAGGCCGAGGATGATCAGCCAGAACGGCTTGCTCTGCTTGTCGGCCGCGCGATAGGCGTCCTCTCGGCGCGTGGCCGCGTCGATCAGCGCGAAGCCGCTGAAAAGGATCAGGGCCATGCTCAGCAGCCACATGAACCCCGCGAAGCCCTGCATCAGCACAACGTCCACCACCTGAATCGGCTCGAACCTACGCGGTCACCGTACCCGCAACCCCAGGGCCGCTACCCGAACAACGGGCCGAGCACTCCGTAAGTGCCCGGCCCGTGTCGAACAGCCCCTCTTCACCCGTCCGTGTTACTTGGCGGGCGGAGTGGTCTTCTTGGCGGTGGTCTTGCGTGCCGTGGTCTTCTTGGCGGTGGTCTTCTTGGCCGGGGTGGCCTCCGCGGCGGCCGGCTCGGCCCCCGCGGGCTTGGCCTCGGCCTTGTTCTCCTTGACCTCGACCGGCTCGGCGTTCGGCTCGACGGCCACGGCGAGCTCCTCGATCTCCTCGGCCGCCTCGCCGCGCCAGGTCTTCACGGCCTGCTCGCCGTGCTCGGCGACCTTCTCGTAGGTCTCGCGGGCCTTCACGGCGTACTCGGCGGCGACGCCGACGCCGCGCAGCGCGATGTCCTGGGCGGTCTCGCCGAGCTTCTTCAGGTCGGCGTCGATGCTGCTGCCGAACTTCTTGAAGTCCGCGTCCAGGTTGCTGCCGAACTTCTTGATGTCGGCGTCCAGGCTTCCGATGAACTCGTTGACCTTGGCCTGGATGGTCTCCTGCGCCTCCTTGGCCTTGGCACCGGCCTCCTTGGCGCGGGCGGTGGCCTTGTCCTGGACGGCCTTCGGGTCGGTGTTGCGAACGGCCTCGAACCGGGCCGGCGCCTCGGCGCGCAGCTGCTCCACCAGGCCGGGCACCTTCTTGGCCTGCTGGAAGGCCAGGTCGGCGGTGCCGGCGGCGAAGTAGAGCGGGGTCGGGTCGCTGAGGGTCTTACGCAGGTCGTCGGCGATGGCCATGGTGATGGTCCTCCCGGGTTGCTGTGAGGTGAGGGTTTTGGGTTCCGCGGACGGCCGGCCAGACGGACGGCTGCTCGCCGTCGCGTGCCCTTGCGTGCCTACACGTGCCTGTCGTGGCGCGCGTACGACCGGTGCTCGGTCAGCCGGCCGACTGCTGCGGGTTGTTCGGGTTCTCCGGGTCGGCGTCGCTGCCGTCGGACGTACGGGTCGTGCGGGTGGTGCGGGGCGTACGGGTGGTGCGCGTCTTGCGGGTCGTACGGCTGCGGCGTACGGCGGCGTCGCCGCCCTGAGCGTCCGCCGGGTCCGCCGCGTCCTGCTGGCTGTCGCTCTGCCGGGTACCCACATCGGCCAGTCGGACCGCCTCGGACGGCTCGACCACCTCGGCGGCCTCCCCCGTCTGCGGGGATATCCCGAACCCGTTCTCCTTGCGGAAGGATTCGTAGATCTGGAGCAGCACCTGCTTCTGCCGCTCGTTCAGCGTGGGATCGGCGAGGATGACGGCGCGCGTCTCCACCTCGTCCCGGTCCCGCTCGGCGTCGAGGATGCCGGCGCGCACGTACAGCGTCTCGGCGGAGATCCGCAGGGCCTTGGCGACCTGCTGCAGCACCTCCGCGCTCGGCTTGCGCAGCCCGCGCTCGATCTGGCTCAGGTACGGATTGGACACCCCGGCGGCGTCGGCGAGTTGCCGCAGTGACAGCTGCGCGTTGCGCCGCTGCTCACGCAGATACTCGCCGAGATTGCCGACGTTGAGCGATGCCATGCCTCCACCTTGCCCCAACCCCGCTAACTATTGCAAGCAGCCGCTTGCAAAAGTGCGCCACGCCACGCCAGATCTCGGCACTTCGTCTGCGAGTGAGCCGTTGACCTGTCTCGCTGAAGGTGGGGCAGTCTCGGTCGATCTGGGCCATCCGGGCTTGCGTCTCAGTCGACCTTGGCCATCCGCTGATCCGTCTCGCTCTTCCTGAGCCACTGCCGCGTCCAGTTGCCTACGGTCGTTGTACGTGGTCAGCGTCGGGTGGGGGTGGCTGGTGGAGGTTGAGGACTTCTGGCTGGAGTACGTCGACGCTCGAGGTGAGCTGCATGGAGGGCCGCTTGAGGTGATGTGGTCGTCGCGTTTCGAGGCGGCCGGGCAGGTGCGGACGTTCCCGTCCTACCGGGGCCAGCGCAGCTTCCCCGGATGGTACTGGGCTGCCACGGGTGCCGAGTTGGTGGGTTACGAGTCGTGGGTGGAGCTCGGTCAACTGATGCGGCTGGACTCCGATCCGGGTGTGGTGGCGATGGCGTCGCAGCCGTTCCGGCTCTCGTGGCGGTCCGGCGGCCGGGCCCGGCGGATCAGCCATACGCCGGACTACTTCGTACGTCGTCGGGACGGCACCGGAGTGGTGCTGGACGTGCGTCCCGACGATCGGATCGAGCCCGAGGACGCGGTGAAGTTCGAGGTCACGGCAGCGGCCTGCGCGCGGGTCGGCTGGGGCTTTGAGCGGGTTGGTGTGCTTGATCCGGTGCTGGCGGCGAATCTGCGCTGGTTGTCGGGATACCGGCATCCGCGGGTACGGCGAGAGCCGGTGGCAGCGAAGTTGCGGACGGCATTCGCCCGGCCCCGGGGTCTCTTGGCGGGCGTTGGTGTGGTGGGCGATCCGATCGCCGTGCTGCCTGTGCTCTTCCATTTGCTCTGGTGCCGGCAGCTGGCGGTGGACTTGGAGGCGGGTCTGTTGTCGGCGGCCACGCTGGTGGGCCCGGCTCCTGCGGTCGCGGAGGAGGTGGGCGGGGATGCCGGCGCGTCCGCGGCTGCTGTCGCTGGGTGACAGGGTCCGCTACGACGGACGGGAGCACACGATTGCCGCCCTGCACGGCACGTCGGTGCGGCTGGTCGATGATGCCCAGGTCGCCAGTGTCGTGCTGCTGGGACACCTGCTGGCCTCCGAGGGATTCGCCGTGCTCAGCACCGCGCTGAGCCGCCCACCGCTGCCGGAGGCCGGGGTGTTGGAGGGCCTGCCAGAGGAAGCAGTACAGCGAGCTGAGTGGTGGCGGCGGCACCTGACCGAGCTGCTCACCGGCCGACCGGACGGCAATACCAACGTCCCGGTGCGGGCCGAGTACGACCCGACGGTGCACTCTCTGCGGCAGCGGGAGCTGACCAAGCTGGCCGAACTGCGGGTCTGCGGTGAGGAGGTGGGGCTGAGCACGCTGCGCCGGATGCGGTCCCGCTTCGAAAGCGAAGGGGTGGCGGGCCTGGTGGACGGCAGGCTGCGCAAGCCCGCCACCGGCACGAGCCGGGCCGATCCCCGGGTGGTCGACGCGATCGCGAAGGTCGCGGGCAGCCGGACCGACGAACCGACCGTCTCCGCGCAGGTGCTGCGGCGCCGCGTCGAACGGCTCCTGGTCGCCGAGCACGGTGCCGGAGCAGTCCGGATGCCGTCCAGGTCGACGTTCTACCGTCTGCTGGAGGCGATCTCGACCGGGCAGTATCTCTTCGGTTCGGCGCGCACTCGCCGCTCGCTGGGCAAGCAGCCGAAGCGGATGTTCAGGCAGCTGACGGCGGCTCGCCCCGGCGAGGTGATGGAAATCGACTCCACGCCGCTGGATGTCATGGTCATCCACGATGACGGGACAGTGGACCGCTGCGAGCTGACCGGGCTGATTGACCTGGCTACCCGGACGCTGGCCGCAGTGGTGCTGCGGCCGTCGACGAAGGCGGTGGACGCCGCGCTGCTGCTGGCACGCGCCATGACACCGGAACCGGTGCGGCCCGGCTGGTCCGACGCTTTGCGCATGTCGCGCTCCGTGCTGCCGTACGCCTCCTTGCTGTCGCTGGACGAGCGGCTGGACAAGGCCGCCGCGATCCCGGTGATCGTTCCGGAGACGGTGGTCAGCGACCACGGCAAGGCGTTCATCTCGGACAACTTCCGCAACGCCTGCCGCCACCTGGGGATCTCGTTCCAGCCCGCGCACCCGGACACCCCGACCGACAGGCCACACATCGAGCGGACGCTGGGCTCGGTGTCGACGATGTTCGCCCAGTACGTGGCCGGCTACACGGGACGCAGTGCCGAGATGCGAGGAAGGGACCCGGCCGCTCAGGCGGCCTGGTCCATCCATGAACTGCAGGAACTCCTCCAGGAGTGGATCGTCGTCTGGCAGGCCAGGCCGCACGACGGGCTGCGCGATCCCTTGATGCCGGACCGGCCGCTGAGCCCGAACGAGAAGTACGCCGCGCTGGTGTCAGCAGCCGGATACGTCCCCGTCGCGCTCAGCCCGGAGGAGTACATCCAGCTCATGCCTCGTGAATGGCGGGTCATCGGCCGCAGCGGGGTGCGGATCAACAACCGTACTTACGACGCCCCCAGACTCACTCCTTTCCGGCGTCAGCCCTCGGGGGAAGGTCCGGACGGCAAGCTCTGGGAAGTCCACTACGACCCCTACGACATCTCCTGCGTCTGGGTACGCAACCACCACGGCACGGGCTGGATCACCGCGACCTGGCGCCACCTGCGCACGTCTCCCGTCCCGATGGGCGAGCTGGTCTTCGACCGGGCCCACCAGATCCTGACCGAACGCGGGCAGCGCAAGCCGGACGAGGAAGCCGTCGCACAGGTGGCGGCAGAGCTGCTGGACCGGGCCTCGGACGGGCCCGGTGACGAGCCTGGCCGCCGGGCCGAGGGGAGGGACCGGCCGACCCGGCGGCGCGACCGAAAGGTCGCTGCCCGCACCCGGGCCACCAGCGAGCCCGCCTGGCCGCGGCCGGCGCCCGCGCGGGAGCCGGAACCGGCGGATGACGAGGACGCCGGCGAACTCGGCGAACTCGCCGATGTCGTCCCGCTGGAGATCTTCGATGCGCGCAAGGAGGCGGAGAAGTGGTGGTGAACGCTGCGGAGCCGGGCGGGGAAGAAGCCGGTCTGCCTGATGACCGGACCGATCCCTCCACCCGGCTGGAGGGCTGGCGACGGTTCGTGGAAGCCGATCCAGCCACCTTCGAACTGCTACCCGATCAGCAGTGGCAGGCCCTGTCCCCGCAGTTGCGGGAGACCTACGACGAGGCCCGCATCGCCTACCACTCCGAACTCCAGGTCGTGCGCACGTCCACGGTCAAGGAGATCACCCATCAGGGACGGCTGCTGACCCTGCTCAACCAGCGTGAGCACGGCGCCCGCCGCGGGATGATCGTCTCCGGCCAGTGGACGACCGGGAAGACCACCGCACTCAAGCAACTCGGCCGCACCCACGAACTCCGTATCCGGCAGCGCTACCCCGGCAGCGACCGCATCCCCGTTGTCTACATCACCGCCCCGCCCAAAGGCTCCCCGCGCAAACTCGCCCTGGAGTTCGCCCGGTTCCTCGGGCTTCCCGTGATCAACCCGCGGCACAACACCATCGACGTCACCAGCGCCGTCTGCCAGGTGCTGATCGAGGCCCGCACCGACTTGGTCCTGGTCGACGAGATCCACCTGCTCAACCACGCGACCACCGCCGGCGAGGATCTCTCCGACCATCTGAAGTACTTCACCGAACACCTGCCCGCGACGTTCATCTATGCCGGGATCAACGTCGAAAAGTCCGGCCTGTTCACCGGAGTCCGTGGCAAGCAGCTCGGGGGCCGCTGCATCCTCGTCCGCACCGGCGCCTTCCCGCCCAACGCCGAGTGGCAAGCGCTGGTCGCCTCCCTGGAAACAACCCTCCGCCTGCACCGGCACCAGAACGGCGCTCTGGTCAAGCTCGCGAAATACCTGCACCAGCGCACCGGCGGCATGATCGGAAGCCTGTCCCATCTGATCCGGGCCGCAGCCGTCTCCGCCATCCTTGACGGCAGCGAACGCATCACCAAAACCGGCCTGCGCGACATCCGGATCGACCACAACAGTGAATCCGACTCCCCGCCCGAACCGCGCAGGGCAGCCGGATGAGTGCACGGTTCGAACCCATCGTCTTCCGACCGCTGCCGCGTCCACTGAAACCCTTCCCGCAGGAGACCGAGGCATCGTTCCTGGACCGGCTCGCTGCAGCGAACGCGATGCCCGTTCGGCGCCTTCAGCAGCCCTCCCTCTGGCTGACCTCCCGCCTGGACCCGACCGACCAGCTCAGCGTCCTCAGCGGACAGCCCCGCACCAGCATCCAGCACGCGATCCCCCGCTGGGAGAAACAGGCGTGGAACCTCCCGCAGGGCCCCTTCGCTGCGACCATCCGGTGGGCCTGCCGCCGCTGCGTCGCCCGCAGGACTGGCAACCCGGACCAGGGCGTCATGGTCTGGATGTCGAAGCACCACGAACAGGTCTGCGTCCCCCACCGCCTCTGGATCGGCCGGGCCGTCGAGTCCCCCGCCACCCAGTTCGACCTCGCCGACCTCCCCGAGATCGTCGCCGCCCAACAGCGCCACTACAGGCTCCTTCGCCGCCACGGCCCCCACGTGCTCAACCCGTGCTACGCGCAGATCTCCCTGTTCTGGCACGTCCTCATACAGCACGGCTACCGGATCAGCGACCGCTCCCGCCGCCTCGTCCGGCTCCAACCCCGCCCTGCCCGCAGCGTCCGGCCCTGGGACCCCAAACGCTATGCCGCGGTCTATCCGGAGATCGTCACGACCATGGCCCTCTACGCCTCTCCGTACTGGCGCCGCCTGGCCATGTCCACCAACGAGGAAGACTTCCGGGCCTTCCACGCGGAGTTCACACGTCGGCTCCCCAACGAGAGCCCTCTGCGCACAACGGCAAAGCCCTGGTTCATCCAGCAGCTCCGCACCATCGCGCACACCATCCAGGACGCGGCCGGAAACCCTGGCGGAGGCAACACGACCAACCGTTCTGAGCCTGTTCCCTCCGGGTGAGTGAGACACAAGCCCGAAAACCGTCCCACTTGGGCGCTGCAGCCACCGTCATTCCGCTCCCGGCCCGGCCGGTGCTGGCCAGCGCCTCACCAAGGTCGACTCCTGGGTCCGGTGCTCGAATCATGTGGTGTTGCAGTGAGGTCCTATCGCCCAGCTGGCGGGCAGCCGGTCCTAGCTGACTGGTCGTGCAGGTAGCGGGACTGTTCCTGAGGGGTGAGAGCGGCGTCGATGGCCTCGCAGATGGTGCGGATCGCGCGGGCCGGGTCGGGCAGGTCGACGTTCCACAGTTCGACGGAGCTGCCAGTACTGATGGCCAGGGTGCGTCCGTCCGGGCTGAACGCCACCACTCCAGGCAAGGGGGTCGGCAAGGTGCGTCTGGGCTGACTGGTGGCGAGGTCCCACAACTGGACGCCTCTGGCGCTGCTTGTGGCCAGGGTGCGGCCATCGGAGCTGAAAGCCAGGGACTCCACCTCACCGCTGGTACTGAAGCTGTCCTGGAGCCGACCGGTGCGCGCATCCCACGTCTCCACGAGTCCGCTGCCGGCGCTTGCGGTGGCCAAGGTGTGTCCGTCCGGGCTGAACGCGAGGGTCAGCGGGCTCCGGCTGCTCGGCTTGATGGTGCGCTGTGTGCGGCCGGTAGCGGCGTCGAGCAGCGTGACCTGGTCGCCGCCGCTGTCCTCGACGTTCACCACGGCAAGGGTGCGGCCGTCCGGGGTGAACGCCAACGTTCTGACCGATTGGCCGTGGCCGGTGCGGACGGTGTGCAGCGCGCCCGTAGAAAGGCGCCAGATCCGCACCCATCCCTTCCCGCCGGCGACGGCGAGCCGCGTCCCGTCGGGACTGAAGACCGCCCTGATGGCGCCCAGGGCACGGACTTGGTAAAGGCCGCCCGTGGCGACGTCCCGCACCTCGATCACCGCCCCGGCCTTCCTGGCCCTTGCGGCCAGGGCACGCCCGGTCGGGCTGAACCCCGCAGCTCCGAGGCGCCAAACCGAGGAAGGCAGTTGCTTTCCTCGGAGGGCCAGGTCGGTGTCGAGCGCCAGTGTGGCTTTGCGATCGCCGGTCCTGACATCCCAGACCTGTACCGACCCACGGCCGGGCGGGCCTTGGTGAACCGTGGCCACCATGCGTCCGTCCGCACTGAAGGTCATGTCATCAACGGACGTGCCGGCAAGGCCCCGCAGAGTTATCAGCGGCTGATCAGCGGAGAGGCGGTGGACGCGGATGGTGGGTTCCGAGTAGCTGCTGGTGACCAGAGTGCGGCCGTCCGCGCCGAGGGCCATTGCCATGAGCCCGCGTCCCTGGTGACCGGCGGTCACGGTGGCCCGCGCCGTGCCGGAGGCGGTGTCCCACAGTCGGACCGTGTCCCCAGGGCCCGGGATGGCGAGGGTCCGCCCGTCCGGGGCGAAGGCCACCTGGTTCGCCTTCATGCGGCCATCCCTGATGGTGCGCCGGACGAGGCCGGTCGCCACTTCCCGCAGTTGCACCGAACCGTCGGTGTGGCCAACCGCGTATGTCCGGCCATCGGGGCTGAAACCCAGCCCACGCTCGATCTGCCTGTCGTGGACAGTGCGAGTTCGACCGGTGGCCATATCCCACACCCGCACCACTCCGTTGCCGCTTATCGCGGCAACGGCACGACCGTCAGGGCCGAAGGCCACCGCCTCCGGGTCGTCGGTACGGCTGGTGAAGCTGTGCCGCTTGCGCCCGGTGGCCACGTCCCATACCCGTACAGCCGCCGGCGAGGACACGGCCACGGCACGACCGTCAGGGCTGAAGTCCATCCCACGTACCGAACCATCGGGGGCGGTGAGGGTTCTGAGTTTCCTGCCGGTGACCGGATCCCACAGGCCTACCACCGCGCCGGTGCCCCCGGAGGTAGCGACGGCGAGGGTGCGTCCGTCGGGGCTGAACGCCGCGGCTTCGCTGCTGGTGTTGTGGCCAGTGAACAAGGCTCGTCGGACCCGGCCTCCGGGCAGGTCCCAAATCCGCACCGTGCCGTCTCCGCTGTGCGCGGCGAGGGTCCGTCCGTCCGGGCTGAGCGTGATGGCGTCCACGGGTTCGGTGCCGCCGGTCAGGCGCTTGCGCAGCGGTAGCGCCGCAGCGGCATACAGGGCGGCGGTGGCTTCGCGGGTCGGGCTGGTGCGGTACGCGTGGACAGCGAGCAGTGAGGCGAGGTCCGGTTCGGAGTCAAGCAACGCACTGGACTGAGCGGCCAGTTGCCGGGACTGGGCCAGGTGCTGGGCGGTGACCGCGCTCTGCCACTGCCCCACAGCGACGCCAGCGGCGACGAGGGCGAGACACAGGGCGGTAGTGACCGCGGCCAGCACCAGCCGGTACCGGCGACGCCCCTTCTGCTCGTGGTCACGGCTGGCTTCGAGGAAGGCGTGCTCCAAGTCGGTCAGGTCCTCGCGCGGTGCACCGCCGAAGTGTTCCTGGGCGGCGGCGAGCCGACTTCCCCGGACCAAGGCTCCGTCCTCGCGGCCCAGTTCCTGCCAGGCGTGGGCCGCATCGGTCAGGTTCCGGTGCACCCGCAGGCGTTCGCGGTCCTCCTCGATCCACCCGCACAGCCGGGGCCAAACCGTGATCAGGGTCTCGTGGGCCAACTCGACCGTGTCGCCGTCTAGGGTGAGCAGCCGTGCCTCGGCGAGTGCCTCCAAGACCTGGGCGGTGTCATCCCGTTCGGTGCCGGACAGTTCGGAGCGCTCGACGGAACGGCGGGTGTCGGGAGTGCCGTCACCGGGGGCGATCAGCCTCAGCAACACCCGGCGGGCAGCAGCCGCCTGGTCTTCGGTGAACCGGCCGTAGATCTGCTCGGCGGTCTTGGCGATCGCGCCGTCCAGGCATCCCGCCGCCTCGTAGCCCGCGATGGTCAGCGTCTTGCCACGGCGGCGGCGCCAGGTCTCCAGCAACGCGTGGGACAGCAACGGCAACCCGCCCGGCTCGTCGGCGACCTCCTTGACCAGCCGGGTCGTAAGGGAGCGTTCCACGGTCAGTCCAGCGGCCGTGGCCGGCTTGACGACAGCGTCGCGCAGTTCCGCCGGGCTCATCGCACCGGCCAGCAGGTTGGCATCGCGCAGTGTGTCGGCCAGGGCGCGGTGCTCGGCACAGCGGCCGTAGAAGTCGCCGCGCACGGCCAACAGCACCCGTAAGCGGCTTTCGGGCTGCCGGGCGGCCAGCAGCAGGTCGATGAAGCGGGCACGCTCGGTGGCATCGCGGCAGAGGGTGAAAACCTCCTCGAACTGGTCGACGATCACGAACGTGTCCGCCCCGGCACTGCCGTCGCCGGGAACTGCGGGTGTGAGGAGAGGAGCGTGGGTGCGGGCGGGGCGCTCGCCCGGGGTCAGGATGCGGATCGCGGCCGGACGCAGGTCCGGCTCCTGAGCCTGCCGGAGGACGGGTACCAGGCCGGCCCGCAGCAGGGAGGACTTGCCGCTGCCGGAAGGGCCGAAGACCGCCGCGAACCGCCGACGGCTCAGCAGGTCTACCAGGTCGGCGGTGAGCTGTTCCCGACCGAAGAACAAGGCGCTGTCACCGGGCTCGAACCGCGCCAGGCCCCGGTACGGCGGGAGTGTTCCGTCGTCGCCCCGAGAGCCGTCACCGGCGGACTCCTCCACCGCCTCCTTCCACCGGGCCTCCCACTGCACCGCATCGCCGCCGCAGCCGCGCACATAGGCCAGGGCCACCGCCAGCGTCGGCAGCTGCTCACCCCCTGCCGCCTGCGACAGCGTGGTCACCGAGTAGCCCGCCCGCTGGGCCAGCGCCCGGTAGGTGACCCCGCCCGCCTCCGCCCGCAGCTTGCGTAACTCGAACGCGAACCGCTGCACCGGACCCGCCGCCGGATCCACCGGCACCTCACGACGACCCGCCACGCCCTCTCCCCCTCCAGCTGTCCCTGCCTCAGAGCGAGCAGCCGACCCATGCACCCCTATGACACCCGAACGGCCCGCGCATCCCGTCATTGTTCGGCCGCCAGAACGGTACTGCCGAACAATGCTCCAGCCGCTGAACTCGGTGATGCGAGCGTCAGGGCGGCCTGCAAGCGGAGGTCTACTTCGCCCCTCGGCGTTCTCACCCGCCCATTGCGGACCACGTCGGCACGCCCCCACGACGAGCCCAACCACACCTCACCACAGAGGATTTTGTCCACGCATGGAATCCCCACCCGTCGTCCCCACTTCACCGGACGACTCACCCTCTGTTACTTCACGATTACTTAGAATCGTGGCGAAGGCCGGTCCGTCGCGGTTGGGCTGGCTGGATGCGTTGCGCGGCCTCGCCGCGCTCGTCGTGGTGTTCGACCATTCGTCGTACACCTTCATGGCGGACTTCCGGCGGGAGTTGATGCCGCAGTTCAACACCAGCCGCTACGGCATCATGGTGTTCTTCCTGGTGAGCGGCTACATCATCCCCGCGTCGCTGGAGCGCCGAGGCTGCGTCCGGACGTTCTGGATCGGGCGGATCTTCCGTGTGTACCCGCTGTGGGCGGCTGTCGTCACTGTGCTCCTTGCCGTCAACCTCTTGGGCATTGCGGAGATGCGTGACTTCGGTCAGCAGAGCGCTGCCATGGTGGCTGTCGCCCACGTGACCATGCTCCAGGAGTTGCTGGGGACACCCAATCTCCTGCTGGTCCTGTGGACGCTCTCGTACGAGATGGCCTTCTACTTGCTGGTCGTCGCCCTCTTCACAGTCCGCCTTCACCAGCGGCCCGCGGCGGTCGCCGTCATCTTGGCCGTGCTCGCCGCTGTGAGCGTGACGGCAGGGGCCGTGCTGCCGGCCTCTGCCCTGTCCGGCATGGTCGGCACCGGTCCCCTGATCGCGTTCGCCTCGATCGCCATGGTGGTCGCCATCTGTTGTGCGAGCGCCAGGTCACCTGTACTCCGGGTGCTCGGGGGCGCGTTGGGTGGGGTGCTGGCGCTCGTCCTGGCCGCATTCAACGGCACGGTACCGCTGTGGGAGGGTCTGGTGATCCTCGCGGTGATGTTCCTCGGCACCGCCGTCTACCGTGCCGAGAACGGTCAGAGCACCTGGAGGTACGCGGCGGGCACTGCCGTCATGGTGGTCGCCTGTGCCATGGGGAGTGCGTACCGGTACGGCGACGGTGACCACTTCACACGGCGCGGCTGGATCGTCGCATTCCTACTGGCTGTGCTCACCTTCGGCGCCGGACTGGCCTCGCGTCGCCGACGCATACCGCGTCTGCTGACCGGACTGGGAACGATCAGCTACTCGGTCTATCTGGTGCATCCGGTGCTGCTGGCGGTGATCGACAGCACGATCGGCCGCCGGCGGCAGGACAATCTCCCGCTCGAAGTAGCGTTCTTCATTGTGCTGCTGCCCTTGTGCGTGCTGACCTATCGTTTCATCGAAGCACCGAGCCAGACCTGGGGCCGCAGGTTGGCCCATCGCGTGCAGCCACCGTGACGAGCGGCCGTGCCGCACCGCCCTTGCAGCGCCACTGCTGACGTGTGGGTACCCGACCCGGCGCGGACCGTCCTCTGGGGAGCCAGAACCTGACCATGGGGCGGCAACCTCCTCTCCCTACAGGACCTTCTCCATTCGAACCGGGGCGGTTCAGAGCCCTGAAAGGGGAAAATCCCGATGACGTCGAACGCGACGCTGACCTAGCGTTCCGCCCATGACCTCCCCGGACGACAACACCGACGACAAGCCCAGGGTGACCATCCGCTGCCAGGACAACGCCTCCGTCGGCGTGACCTTCTGCGATCGGTTCAGCTTCGACGCGGACTCCGTGCACTATGCCGTCGAGCTGCGGGCCCCGGGCCTGACCGCTCGCGTCAACGAGGTCGTCGCCTGGATCTGGGACAGCGATCTCACCACGTTCCTGGAAGCGCTCGCCGCGGACTACCAGGGATGGGACGGCGAACGGAGCTGGCAGACCAACGACCGAGACCTGGCAGTGTCGGCCGTCTTCCGTTCCGGCGGCCACGTTGGGCTGACCTGGGCCTTGCGGCCCTGGCCACAGACCGCTGGCGGCTGGGGAGCCTCGGTGACCACCTGGCTGGAGGCCGGCGAGGAGATGGCTTCCCTGGCGGCCGATGTCAGGAACTTCCTCACCGGGGAGCAGCCGTGACATCCGGCATGCGCATCACTTGGATGCTGGCGGGATCCGGGTGGGCCGACTGCACCCTTGAAGATCACCAGGCGAAAGTCGAGCTCACCGCGTCCTACATCAGCAATGCGCCCGAGGAGTTTCTGAATGCGGTGGCCCGGCTCGTCGCCGGTGAGGCAGAGACCCGTGCCCAGTTCGAGGCCGAGCCGACCGCCTACCGGTGGATCTTCTACCGCGAAGGCGAGGACACCTGGATCCGCGTGCTCGAACTGCGCGACGGCAGCGACCACGACAACAAGGGAGCCGAGATCTGGTCGAGTCAGCTCGGCATCGACCAGCTCGCCCGCGCCGTGATCCGCTGCTTCGACGAGGTCGCACAGACCTATGGCGAGAGCGGCTACCGAGGCAAGTGGGGTGAGCACTTCCCCCGAACCGAACTCGAAGCCCTCAGACGTCTCTGGCGCACTCATCGGCATCCCCAAGACACGTAGTCCGGACAGCGCACACTGCTCAGGTTGAGTGAAACGAGTCAGCCTGTCCCCCCTCAGTTAACCTGAACCACCCCAGGTCAGCGCACCGGGATGGCCCACTTCTAGAGAGACGGGACAGCCGTCCTGCCTCCGCGATGTCCGGGCTGTCCGGAGATCTGGGCGACACCGCACACCGCCCCGACGGACAGGAACAGCCCGACTGGCTCGCCCTGCTGACGGTCGCCGGCCAACTCGCCGGCCAGATGCAGGCACTGGCGGACGACCTGGTCGAGGACTACGTCGAGCACTGCCGGATGCACGGCAACTCATGGACGGACATCGGCGCCCACATCGGCACCGAGCACCTGCTCTGGGGACTGACGGCGCAGGACAACAGCGCCACCCGCCTCCTGCGTGCCGCCAACGTTTCGCCGGAGACGGTCCACCGATCCGTCGGAACCCGGCTGAGCATGGGCGCCTCCCAGGCAGCCGAGCGCATCGCTTGGACGCCCTACTCCCGCAAAGCCATCGCCATCGCGCAGACACGGTCCGAGCGGAACGACTCCGACCGCATCGACTGCGACGACCTGCTGATCGGACTCACGCCACACCTGCAGACGCCTGAGCCCATCGCGGTCCGGCGACCACTAGGCCCTGTCGTTCGGGTCGGCATGATCCAAACGACAGGGCCTGGCCGCCGGACCGCGAGAGCACGGCTTCCTGCCCGGACTTGAGTGAGACAGGACAAGCGGCCCACCCGCCAGGGCTGAGCGCACTGGTCGGCGAGCCGAGCACGGCGGCCGGGAGAGCGAGTCGATCTCTGTTCGGCGACGATACCGGCGGATGCCGATGCCGGGCGGGTCCCTAGGATCGTCGGCATGGCACTGCGACCCGCTCATCTGAACATCAAGGCTCTTGACGCCTCGGCGGTCGGCCGGTTCTGGGCGGAAGCGCTCGGCTGGAGTGCTTACAGCGCCGGCGTGAGCACCTACGTCGGCCCTGCCGGCGGCCTCGTCTGGCCGGACCCGGTCGTCGTCGGCATCGACGTCGTTCCCGTCCCGGAGCCCAAGACGGCGACGAAGAACCGTGTGCACTTCGATCTCGCCACCACCTCCGCGGCCCATCAGGCGGAGTTGATCGCACGTCTGAAGGACCGCGGGGCAAGGCCCGTCGACGTGGGCCAGGGCGCGGATGTGCCGTGGACGGTCCTCGCCGACCCGGAGGGCAACGAGTTCTGCGTGCTGGAGCCGCGGGAGATCCACCGGGACACCGGGCCGGTCGCCGTGATGGTGGTCGACTGTGCGGATCCGCGGGCCATGGCGCGGTTCTGGGGTGAGGCGCTGGACTGGACCCTGCACGAGGTGACCGACGAGCATGCGCTGTTCCGCTCCCCCAAGGGTGTCGGCCCGTATCTCGAGTTCCTCCGCACGCCCGGCGTGAAGACCGTGCCGGACCGCATCCACCTCGACCTGCTGCCGTACCCCGGTGACGACAAGGAAGCGGAGGTGTCCCGTCTGCGGGCCCTCGGCGCCACCGACCTCGACCTCGGCCAGGGCGACGTCCCGTGGACGTGCCTGACCGACCCGGAGGGCCACGAGTTCTGCGTCCTCGCCCTGCCCTGACCGGACACTCGTCCGGCCTGCCCTGGACGAGGGGACTTCCGGGAGCTCTCAGCGGAAGGCGGCGGCGTTGTCCGACGCCCACTGCCGGAACGGCCTGGCCGCGGACCCGGTGACCCCCCAGACGGTGTCGTGCACCGTCAGCAGGTCGTCATTGACGTCCCCGCCCATCAGGTCGAGGACCGCGTCCGCGGTCTCGTCTCCCATGAGGGAGGCCATCTGCCGGTGGGCTTCCTCCCGGCTGATCTCGACGAGGGACACCTCCCGCCCCGACGCCGCGGCGATGGCCGCGACCTGCTGACGGGCCGTGACGGGTGCCGGCCCGGTCAGTACGTACGTCCGCCCCTGGTGGCCCGGCCCGGTCAGCGCCGCGCGGGCCACCGCCGCGATGTCCGCGGGGTGGATGGCGGGGAGCCCGATGTCCGGGTACGGCGCCCGGACCACGCCCTGCTCGCGTATCGCCGGCGCCCACCACAAGGTGTTCGAGGCGAACTGCGTCGGCCGCAGGACGGTCCAGGCCATGCCGCTGTCCTTGAGCAGCCGCTCGACGGCCAGGTTCCGGCCGGCCGCGGGCAGATGCGGATGGGTCTGCACCGTGATCGACGACACCAGCACCACATGCTCCACGCCGGCCTGCCGGGCAGCCGCCAGGACCTCGGCCTCCGCGCCCATCCCCGACAGCAGGAACAGCGAGCGCGCCCCCTCCAACGCGGCCTTCAGGGAATCCGCCCGCGCGAGATCGCCCTCGACTGCTTCGACGCCCTCGGGAAACGGGGCCCGAGCCGCGTCACGGGTCAGGCCTCGCACGGGGGCCGCGCCGGCCAGGTGCAACTCCTCCAGCAGAGCACTGCCGATGTTTCCGGTCGCGCCGGTCACGAGGATCATCGTCGTCGTCTCGTCTCTGTGGTCAGCCGGTGATCACGTCCACCGCACGCTAGAACCCCAACTCCGCTTGAGGTCAAGGAGGTGAGGCGCGGCTCCGCACCCCTCGTCTCCCGTGGGCTGGACGGATGAAAGCGGCTTGCTCCATAAGTAGTACCGCGAGCGGCTGTTGGGTCCTGGGCGGATCCGCTCCTCGATCATCTTCGCGTCGGCGCTCGGCCGGCCTGAGGCGAGGAGCGGCGCGTGGCGGATCGGAATGCATCCCGGGGACGGTCGAACCGGCTGCGCGCCAGGTGGGCCGCGGTCTGCGCGGGGCTCGCCCTGTCGCTGACCGCGGTTCTTCCGGGCGTGGCGACGGCGTCCGGCACTCCCGCGCCGCCGCGGCCGCCGGGTCGGCTCCTCGACGTCCCCGCGGCATTCACCAAGGGGTTCCTCCACCCGGACGCGCCGCCGGCCGGAGCCGACGACTGGAGTTGCCGTCCCACGCGCGAACATCCGCGCCCGGTCGTACTGGTGCACGCGACCTGGACGAACGCCTATTCCGACTGGAGCATGCTGGCCCCGTGGCTGAAGGATCAGGGCTACTGCGTCTTCGCCCCCAACTACGGCGGCGCGCCGGGCAGTCCGTTCAAGGCCAGCGGCCCCGTCCCGGTCTCCGCCCGGCAGATCGCCGCTTACGTCGACCGCGTGCTCAAGGCCACCGGTGCCCGCCAGGTCGACCTCGTCGGGCACTCCCAGGGCGGCGGTGTGACACCCCGCTGGTATCTGCGGTTCGAGGGCGGCACCGATGCCGCGCATCCGAAGCGGAACAAGGTGCACAGCCTCATCGGCCTGGCGCCGTCCAACCACGGCACGACCGCCCTGGGCCTCGGCACACTGGTCACCAAGCTCGGTCTCAACCCTGCGGTGTCCGCCCTGGTCGGCCAGGCCTGGTCGGACCAGATGGTCGGCTCGGAAGTGAACAGGAAGCTGGACCGGGACGGAGACACCCAGCCCGGGGTCGACTACACGGTCATTGCCACCCGGCTCGACGAGGTCGTCACCCCCTACACGAACCAGTTCCTCACCGCAGGCCCGCGCGCGACCGTCCGCAACATCACGATCCAGGACATCTGCCCCGAGGACCTCTCCGAGCACCTGTCCCTCGCCTACGACACCAACGCCGCCCAGCTCGTGAGCAACGCCCTCGACCCCGCCCACGCCGAGCCCGTCCAGTGCGGTCTCTCCCTGCCCGTGCTCGGCGGCTGAGGCCAGGCGTACGGACCACTGTCCCGGGGAAGCGCCGCCTCCCCGCCATGTCACACCACGGGCGGGCCGTCTCGTCCTAGGTTTCACAGACGTATTCCGGACTCGGGACGGTGAGTGTCATGCGGGTGTTCGTCGCAGGCGGGACCGGGGTCATCGGACGGCGCCTGGTGCCGCGGCTGGTGGAGCGCGGGCACCAGGTGACGGCCACGACGACGGGCGCGGCCAAGCTCGACCTGGTGAAGCGGATGGGCGCGGAGGGCGTCGTGATGGACGGGCTCGACGGCCCGTCCGTCACCGCGGCGGTGGCGGCGGCCCGGCCGGACGTGATCGTGCACCAGATGACGGCGATCTCCGCACCGCACTCCGGCAAGCCTGACATCAGGCACTTCGACCGGTGGTTCGCCACCACCAACCGGCTGCGCACCGAGGGGACCGACCACCTGCTGGCCGCCGCGGCGGCGACCGGCGGCCCCCATGTCGTCGCGCAGAGCGCCGCCATCTGGAACGGAATCCGGGAGGGCGGCTGGGTGAAGACGGAGGAGGACCCGCTGCCCGTGGAGACGGGCAGGCTGCGCGCGCTGGGGGAGGCGGTCCGGCACATCCAGGACGTGGTCCTCAAGGCCGACGGGACGGTCCTGCGCTACGGCGGGTTCTACGGGCCGGGCGCCACCGACGACCAGGTCGAACTCGTCCGCAAACGGCAGTTCCCGCTGGTCGGGGGCGGTACCGGCTACTGCTCCTGGGTGCATCTCGACGACGCGGCGAGCGCCACCGTCCTGGCCGTGGAGCAGCGGGCGAGGGGGGTGTTCAACATCGTCGACGACGAACCGGCGCCGGCCAGTGAGTGGCTGCCGTATCTGGCCGAATGCGCCGGGGCGAAGCCTCCGCTGCGGGTCCCCAAGTGGCTGGCCCGGCTGCTCGCCGGGGACGTGGTGGTGACGATGATGACCGAGGGGCGGGGGTTCTCCAACGCCAAGGCCCGGCGCGAGCTCGGCTGGGAGCCGCGCTATCCGTCGTGGCGCCAGGGCTTCCGGGAGGAGCTGGCACGGTCGTAGCCGTACCCCCGATACCCACTTTTTTGTGCGTACTTGGCAGCGCGCGACCGTCGTCGGACCCTTGATGTGGGTGATCGACGAGGTGCCCGGACGGACGAGGGGCGGATGACGGACGGAGGGGAGATTCAGGGAAGGGAGACCGGCCGGCCGCCGGTCATGCGATCCAGGCGCCGGTGGCCCCAGTCCGACAGCGGGCCGAGCGCCTCGGCCAGGTCGCGGCCGAAACCGGTCAGCGAGTAGACCGTCTTCGGCGGCAGGACGTCGTACACCTCCCGATGCACCAGCCCGTCCGTCTCCATCTCGCGCAACGCCTGGGTCAGCACCTTCTCGCTGAGGCCCGGCAGCCTGCGGCGCAGTTCCGCCGGGCGGCGGGGGCCGTCCTCCAGCAGCCACAGCAGCGACGTCTTCCACTTGCCGTCGATCACGGAGATCGCGGCGGTCACCCCGCACACGTTCGGGTCGTGGCGCCGATGCGTCATGTCCCACCCCTCATACGACACCCCTTTTGTCATCAATTATCGCCACCCTACAGGGAGTTGAGTCATGTCCACCTACGTCGGCGAATCGGCCGTCACCGTCCTCGGTCTGGGCCCGATGGGCCGGGCCCTGGCGGGCGCGTTCCTGGACGCGGGGCTGCGGGTCACCGTCTGGAACCGCACCCCGGGCCGGGACCGGGAGCTCCTCGACCGCGGTGCCGCCTCCGCCGCGTCCCCGGCGGAGGCGGTCGCCGCCAGTCCCCTGACCGTCGTCTGCGTGGTGAATTACGACGCCGCCGACGCCGTACTGCGGCAGGACCCGGTCACCGACGCGCTCAAGGGCCGTACGGTCGTGAACCTGACCGCCGACACCCCGGCCCGGGCCCGGGACACGGGCGACTGGGCCACCGCGCACGGCATCCGCTACCTGGACGGCGCGATCATGACGCCGACCACGACGATCGGCACGTCCGACGCGGTGTTCATCCACAGCGGCCCGGAGGAGCTCTACCGCGAGCACCGGCCCGTCCTCGACGCGCTCGGCGGCACCCACACCCACCTCGGCGAGGACATCGGTCGGGCCGCCGCCTACGACATCGCCCTGCTCGACATCTTCTGGACGGCGATGGCCGGCTACGCACACGCCCTGGCCGTGGCCCGGGCCGAGGGCATCACCGCGCGCGAACTCGTCCCGTTCGCCCAGGGAATCGGTGCGATCCTGCCGCCGCTCTTCGAGGAGTTCGCGGGCGACGTCGACGACGGCACCTACTCCGGCGAGCTCAACCCGATCACCTCCGGCGTCTCCACCATGGCGCACATCGTCGAGGCCTCCGAGTCCCACGGCATCGAGGCGGGCGTGATCCGCGCCGCCGAAGGACTCGCCCGCCGGGTCATCGCCCTCGGCCACGGTACGGACGGCTTCATGCGGGTCACCGAACTCCTGGGCCGCCACCTGCGGTGATCCACTCCTCCAGGACCGCGAAGTCCCGGTCGGTGAGGCCGTAGCGGTGGTCGACCCGGTGGAGGAGGGCGGGCGCGGGGTGGTGGCCGGCCACCCAGGCCCGGTCGGCGTCGGTGATCTCGTCGTCGACCCAGAGGAAGGGGCGGCCGGCGGCCCAGGCCGCGAGGGGCCGTGTCTTCCAGTGCAGGCCGCGGGGCCCGAGCCGGGGTTCTGCGCCCTCCTCCGGCCAGTCCACCACTCGCAGCGGGGGCAGTCCGAGCCAGGGTGCGACGGCGGTGTTCGCGTCGTTCATCCAGGTCGTGGCCCACACCGGCTCGCAGCCGAGTTCGGCGAGCCGGGCCAGTCGGGTCCCGAGTGCGGGGTCGATGCGGGCGAGGAGGGGGTGGGTGACCGTCCCGGGCAGGGGGTGGGGCGGTTCGTGCAGTGCGTACGGTCGCTCCGCCCCGAAGGGGATGAGCGTTCCGTCGACATCCAGGAAGAGAAGGGCGAAAGGAGGCATCGGAAAAAGAATCTCCCCCGGCCGGGCCGCTGCGCTACCGTCAGCTCCATGACTGCCGGGTCGGCCGTGTGCCGTGAGCGAGTTGGGTGTTGCCCGGCCTCTGAGTGAGGTCGCGGCGGCGGGCCAGGAGCCCGCCTCTTTCTCTTCGCCTTCCCTCCGTACGGAAACCAGCGACAGAGTAAGAGACACAGAAAGCAGAGCATGCCCAACGACTTCAATCAGCAGGTCATCGAGGAGTTCCGCGCCAACAAGGGCCGCGTCGGCGGCTACTTCGAGGGCGCCCGGCTCCTGCTGCTCACCACCACCGGCGCCCGCACCGGCCGCCCCCACACCACCCCCGTCGGCTACCTCCCCGACGGCGGCGACCGCGTCCTGGTCATCGCCTCGGCGGCCGGCGCCCCCAGCCACCCGGCGTGGTTCCACAACCTCGTCGCCAACCCCCAAGTCACCGTCGAGAGCGGCGCGTTCACTTACGAGGCGCGGGCTGTCGTCCTCGACGGCGACGAGCGGGACCGGGCGTTCGCGCGGGCCGTGGAGGCGGACCCGGGCTGGGCGGCGTACCAGGAGAAGACACGGCGGGTGATCCCCGTCGTGGCCCTGCACGAGATCGCCCAGGGCGGCCCGCCGAACATCAACGCGTCCTCCATGGGCGAGGCCATCAGGGTCGTCCACGACGTCTTCCGCCGCGAACTCGCCCTGATCCGCGAGGAGATGGCCAAGGGCGGCGCCACCCTCGGCGCCCAGCTCCGCGTCAACTGCCTCACCTTCTGCGCCGGCCTCCACAACCACCACACCGGCGAGGACCTGGGCATGTTCCCGTTCCTCGCCGACAGCCGCCCCGAGCTCGCCCCCGCCCTGGCCCGCCTCCGGGAGGAGCACGAGCGCATCGCCGGCCTGGTCGAGGACCTGCGGCGCGTCGTGACCGCCGAGCACCCGGAGCCGGCCGCCGCCCGCGCCGAGGTGGAGCGCCTCACGGCGGAGCTGGAGGCGCATCTGACGTACGAGGAGGAGCAGTTGATACCGGTGCTCGACGCCGCGTAACGCCTGATGGGAGGCCGTTGTCCCCGTCGCCCCTCAGAACGGCAGCGGCCTCCCGTGCACCACCTCCAACCCCGCCACCGCCCGCGTCACCACCACATACAGCCGGTGCAACCCCCGCTCCTCCGCGTCCACGATCGCGGCCGGCTCCACGGCGACGACATGGTCGTACTCCAGCCCCTTCACCACACTCGCCGGCACGACCGCCACCCGCGCCCCCAGCTCGTCCGCACCCCCCACCGCGATCCCGGCCGCCCCCAGCGCCTCCCGCACCCGCCCCACGTCCCCGTCGGCGGCGACGACCCCCACGGACCCCTCCCGGCCCAGCGCGTCCCGTACGGCATCCACGACCGCGCCCACCAGATCGCCGTCGGCCGCCCGGAACCGCAGCTCGCCGTTCCCCCGCAGCGAACGGGCCGCCGGCACCTCCACGTCCAGCCGCTCCAGCAACCGGTTGGCCAGCGCCAGCACGGCCCCGGGCACCCGGAACCCCGCCGTGAGCGGCACGACCACCGCGTCCGGCTTGCCCAGATGCCGCAGCACCGTCTCCCAGGACCGCGCGGCCCAGGGCGTCGTCGCCTGCGCCAGATCCCCCAGGACGGTCACCGACCCGAAGACCGCCCGCCGCGCGATCGCCCGGCACTCCATCGGCGACAGGTCCTGCGCCTCGTCGACGACGACATGGCCGTACCCCTTCGGGTGCTCGATGAGCCCGGCCACCTCGTCGAGCAGCACCAGGTCGGCGGCCGACCAGCGCGCCGACTTCCACGACCGCGGCGGCTTCGCCCACAGCAGCGCCTTGCGCTCGTCGCCGTCCAGCAGCCCGTCGGCCGCGGCCTCCAGTACCTCCTGATCGGTGAACAGCTCGGCCACGACCTCCTCGGGCCGGACCCGCGGCCACACGGCGTCGACATACGCCCCGACCGCCCGCGCCCCCGAGATCCTCCGCACCCACGCGCCGTTCTGCGGCCCGGCCCGCCGCTCGGCCTGCTCCTGGATCCGCCGTACGACCCGCGTACGCACCCGCTCGCGCCCGACGGCATACGGCGGCTCCTCGGCCCGCACCCCCGCGACGATCCGCCCCAGCTCGTCCGCCGAAACCCGCCACCGATACGAACCGTCGGGAACGACAAGGGAGTCGAGGGCCCCGCCGGCGTCACCCACCCGGGCATACAGCGCCCGGCGCAGCACCTCCGCCATCCGGACGTCATGCTTGACGACACCCGCCCGCTCACCGTCCACCGCCCGCACCGGACTGCGGGCGATCTCCTCCCCGAGCGTCGACTGCCGCACGCCCGTCTCGCCGAGGGCCGGAAGAACCTGGGAGATGTACGTCAGGAAGGTCCGGTTGGGGCCGAGGATCAGCAGGCCGCCGCGGCGGATGCGCTGCGGGTGGGTGTAGAGCAGGTAGGCGGCGCGATGCAGGCCGACGGCGGTCTTGCCGGTACCGGGCGCGCCCTGCACACACACCGACAGGGCGAGATCCCCTCGTACGAGATCGTCCTGCTCGGGCTGGATGGTGGCCGCGATGTCCCGCATGGGCCCGACGCGGGGCCGCTCGATCTCCCGGGCGACGATCTCGCTGGCCCGCGACTCGCCCCGGTTCAGGTGCTCGTCCTCCAGCCCGGTGAGGTCCGCGGAGTCCCCACGGCTGCCGGGCGCCCAGCCGAACCGTCGCCGGACCGCGACGCCCTGCGGGTCACGGGCGGAGGCCTGGTAGAAGGCGCGGGAAACGGGAGCCCGCCAGTCGACGACCAGCGGCGGGTCGGCCGGGCGCTCGGTGATCCGCAGCCGTCCGATGTGCAGGCTCTGCCGATCGGTCTCCAGCCGCCCGAAGAACAGGGGCCCCTCGGGCAGCTCGCGCATCTCCTTCGCGCGGCTGCGCAGCTGATACCCCAGCACTTCGGCGTCGGCACCGGAGGCGGAGACGTCCTCGCCGGTGACGACGTGTTCCTGGGCCCCGTCGACCATGGCGGCGAGGGCGGCGCGGCAGCGGTCGTGGTGGGCGCGTTCGTCGCGGAGGGCGTGGCGCAGGGCAGGGTCGGTCGACGTCATTCCACCGAGCGTACCGAAAAAACGTAACCGAGTTAAATATTTTACCGAGCCTCAACCGCGTCGGCCCTCACCGGACGGTCAGCCGCGGCAACCCCGTCTCCAACAGTCCGAACGCCCGCTCGGCCGCCGCCACCGCGTCCCCGCGCACCTCGGCCGCCCGCTCCCCCGCCGCGATCCGCCGCCAGTTCTCCAGCGCGAGCACCCGCTGCACGGCGACGATCTGCCCGGCCGCCAGCCGCGCGTCCAGCCCTCCGCCGAGCGCCTCGGCGAGCGCGGCCTCGGAGCGTTCGAGGTAGCCGTACAGACGGGCGGCCAGCGCGGGAGTCCCGTACAGCATCGACTGGTAGGCGAGCACGTGCGGATCGTCATTGAGCCCGGTGATCGGATCGAACCGCTCCAGCCCGTCCAGAAAATGCCGCCGCAGCGCCTCCACCGGCGAGGGCCCCTCCCGCACGACCCGCGCGGCCTCGCCCTCGTGGTCGGCGAACCGGTACAGGACGAGATCCTCCTTCGTCGGGAAGTACCGGAAGAGCGTCGGCTTGGAGATCTCGGCAGCGGCCGCCACCTCGGCGACGGAGACGGCGTCGAAGCCCTTCTCCAGGAAGAGGCTGACGGCGGTGTCGGACAGGGTTTGGTACATCCGCTGCTTCTTGCGCTGGCGCAGGCCGGTGTCGCTCATGCTCCGAGCGTACGGGCCACCTTTGGCCGGCCAGGTCCTGCTGCTCGAGCGCGGAGCGCTGCGGTGCGGCTCAGGCCGCCGCACCCCGGTGCCAGGGCGGCCGCTCGGCCAGACCCCACAGGTCGTCGAAGTGCTTGTTCCAGGTCGCGACGGCCGCCTTCGCGTCGTCGCTGTCCTCGCGGGACCAGACGTTGAGGTCCGTGCGGTAGCCCTTGGGGTCGTAGTACTCGGGCTCCGGGCCGAAGCCCATGGTGCGGGCGGCCATGTCGTAGAGACCGTGCAGCACCAGCTCCCGGTTGAAGATGCACACCTTGTCCCGCGGTATGCCGGGGTAGAAGCGGTACTCGCACTCGACCGTCACCCGCCCCACCATGGTCAGCCGCTGTGCGATCGCCGACAACGACCGGTCGTAGTCCTGGCACTTCAGCTCCAGGCGCTTGCGGAACTCCTCGTCGTCGACGGGTGCGCCGTCCGCACCCACCCGAGACGGAACGATCATGGGCTGCCGGAAGTCCGGGATCAGGAACCTGACCGAGACGCGCCTCGTGGGCCCCGGATCGTCGAGGAAGCCCTCCAGACGGTGGTAGAGCGCGTTGTAGAGCGTCTCGCCCGTGTAGCCGAGGAAGCTGATCTCCACGTTTCGCGCCTCGAAGGCCTCGGTCACGAACGTGCCGAGGTCCCGTGACTTCACCTGTGCGCGCGTCGGCGTCCGGAGGGAGGCGGCCAGGTCCTTCACGGTGTCGTACAGCACATAGCCCACCAGGCTGAGCAGCGCGCCGCCGAGGAAAGCCTTGCCCTCCAGGGCGTCACCGACGGGCTTCACGAACTGGGCGGTCAGTCCCGTGACGAAGATGCCGAGCAGCAGCAGACGTGTGGCGATGGGCTCGTAGCGCGCCTGGAATCTCTTCAGCCGTTCGCCCACACCCTCGTCAGGCCGCCTGCTCCCCCCACCGGACATGCGCAGCCCCTCCCCCGTGCGACGTGCCTGCCCCGCGTCACATGCCGTCGGGATACCCGTCCGCCGACCAGCTTCCATGCTCTCCGTGCGGCAGCGCGCGGGCAAGATAGGGGTTGGCGGTGGACTTGACCTGGAGGCCCATGTTGGCGGTGGCCTCGGACAGGGTCATGGCGTACCTCTGCACCGCCCGGTGGACGTTCGGGGCATCGAGACTGTCGCCGGTCACGAGGCGGTCGAGGTCCACATAGGCCGAGCGGACGGTCTCGATCCAGCGGTACACCCGCCAGTCCTGCCGCCAGCCCTTCGTGCAGTCCTCCGGCAGCAGACGGGACCAGCGGGCGAACAGACGCCCGCGGATGTCCGGCAGGGTCGGCGTCAGGTGCATGTGGCGGACGAGGTCGTAGAGCGGGTCGCCCACCATCGCCATCTCCCAGTCGATGAGGGTCAGACCGCTGCCGTCCTCACGGCGCACGAGGTTCCACGGGTTGAGGTCGCCGTGCAGCAGCACCGGCCGACGCGGCGTCACCATGTGCCGGCCGAGGATCAACCCGAGTCTGAAGCTGCTGGGCAGACCGAGCTCACGTGCGAGATCGGTGGTCTGCTTGGGGAGATCCGAGACCATGCGGATCAGTTCGTCACTGAGGTACGCGTAGAAGTCCGAGTACCCGAAGGGCGAGTCGAGCTTCCTGAGTTCGACATCGGTCAACGCACACAGCTGGTCGACGAGATCGTCGGCCTCGTACGGCAGCAGACCGTCCGCCGGATGATCCGGATGCCTGATCTCGCCCTTGGGACCCTCGTAGGAGTGAATGGTGAACTGATCCCCGAGTTCACTGGTGCCCAGCGCCAGCACCCTCGGCGCGCGCACCACCACCCCCGATGTCTCGATCGCCCTCAGGACCGCGTGCTCGTTGAGGAACCGTCTCTCCCGGGGACTGGCCGTACCCACCTTCCGCCGCACCATCACCGGGTCCGGGTATCCGCTCACCCGCACGGCCGTGCTGAGGTGTGCCGTCCCTTTGAACACCCGGTCCGCCGAAGCCGCACCCTCCTCGAACAGCGCCTCCTGCACCGCCGACGGGGGGAACATCGGGTGCTGCGGCACCCTCAGGTCGGGATCCCAGGAGATCGACGACACCGCACGGTCGCGGCTGTGCCGCTTGCCGTGGGAAACGTTCCAGCGGAAGAGGATGCGTTCGATCGCCGTCTCGTCCGGCACGCTCTTGAGCCTCAGGGGCTCCTCCGCAGCCACCAGAGCCCGGCGCACCGTGCGGGTCGCCGCCTCCAGGTCCCGCTGGTCGTAGGAGTCACCGAGGGAGTTCGCGGCGCGCATCACGTCCGGGTAGACGGACTGGGCGCGTTCGAAAGCGAGGTAGTGCTTCAGGTCCCGCTCAAGCCCGTTGACGGCTTTGGGGCGCCGCTTCGCCATGTTCTCGCGCCACGCCTGTGTCACCTCCCACCACTGATCCTCGGGGTACTGCATCCGCACCAGGTGGGTGGCGAGGTCGTGCAGCGGGTCGCCGTAACTCGCGAGTTCCCAGTCGACGCAGATCAGCGGTGGATCGCCGTGGTACGACACGATCACGTTGTCGCGGTGCAGGTCGGTGTGGAGCAGGCTGAAGGGGCGGCTGATCATCGCCGGCACCCGCTCGGCGAACCGCACCATCGCGTCCTCGGGGATGCCCAGCGTGGCGAACAGTCCACCGAACCTGGCCCAGTTCGGCTGCCTGATCTGCTCCTCGGCCGCATGGGCCAGGGCCCGCAGAAAGGCCCGGCTGTCGCGGCTGGAACGGGGCCAGGACTGCGGCAGTGGGGGCAGATCCTTTCTGCCCACCTGCGTCATGTCGGCGAGCAGACCGGCCAGGGCGGCGATCAGGCCGGAGTCCACCGGCTTGCCGTTGGGACAGATGCTGGACAGCGGCACACCCTGCACATAGCTCAGGACGGTCACACGGCGGTTCTGGACCAGACAGCGCGGCACATGCGGCAGAGACCCGCGGATGGCGCCGAGGATCTCCGCCTCGTCCTGCCAGGTCCTGATGACCACGGGCAGCGCGGAGCGGATCCGCTCCCGAACCGTGACCGGCTCCCCGTCCTCACAGCCGATGAGCGATCGCTGCGCCTCCGTCAGCGGCCGCACCATGTAGTTGAGATTGTGATGCCCCCGGCCGAACTCCCCCAAGGCTCGGGCATAGCGCACGAGATCGTCGTACGCCGACCGTCGAACGAAGGGGTTTGGTGGACCACCCAAGGGGCACTCCTGTTGAATGACTATGCTATGCTGCTGATTTTCATGCAGCATCCGGAATGGCCATACTCTAGTGCCCGGCGCGCGCTCGGGAGGCCAACGCCGCCAAAGAGCGGCACACTTGACCGCGTTGTGACCGGACTCGAGTCTCGCGCCACCCGAATTTCGGCCCGTGTCGAGCGAGTTTCAGGACGTCGGTGCCATTTCAGGACGTCGGAGCCAGGAGGTTCCACCAGGAGTCGAAGGCGTCCTGCCAGCTCTCGATGAATACCGATCCGGTGGAGTTGGGGTCGCCCTCGTCGTTGACATGCCGGGTCAGCGTCGAACCCAGGCCCAGCACATCCACAGCGTCGATGTCTGTGTCATCGTCCAGCAGGATCGAGCGCTCCACCACCTTGTAGGGGCCGAACAGGGCCTCGGTGTCGCGCAGCAGATAGAGCTTGAAGGGCGGGACCAGCGGTATCTTCCGGACCTCCACGGTCACGGACGGCACCAGCCCCTCCGTCTCCAGGTCCTTCAGCGCGGCGCGCAGCGAAGACGTGTGCCGTCGGGTGATGCCGTGCAGCCGTTCCTGGAGCCGCCGGTCGACGTCCGTCGTGTCGCCTCCGCCCTCGACCGGCCGCTTCGCCCGGGGATACGGCGACTCGGCCGACTCCGCGGGCAGGAGCATCCGCAGCTCGATGCGCTCGGGGCTGCTGATCTCCTTCGTGCGGATCCGCTCGGCCTGCAGCCGGATGTGCGCGTCCAGACTCTCGGAGGTGAGAGTGAAGACATCCAACCGCACGGTCCGCTGAGCAAAAGCCCGGGCGATGAAGGTCCCCAGCGCCGCCCGCAGTCGCGGCGCCGCCTGCGGCCGCGTCGTCGAGTGGATCGGCGGCTCGATGACCCGGGTCCCGCTGCCCTGGCGGGAATCGACCCATCCTTCGCTCTTCAACTCGCGCAGGACACGTTGCACCGTGTCGCGCGACACATCGAACTCCTCGGCGAGCACGCGCTGCGCAGGCAGGGACGAACCCACCGGGTACACGCCGTTGGCGATGCGGGCACGCAGCGTCTCCAGGAGAAAGGATCCCCTGCCGATGCCGTCTCCACGTTCCGCGCTCACATCGCGACCGTACCTCTCCTACGACCCGAGCAAACCACTTTCAGTCACATTGGATGCCGGTTTGAACGGTTCCACATCAGGAAGTTGAAGGGCCGTTAGGGGATCAAGCAGCCAGGGCACAACCAATTCAGTGCAGCAGTCCAATTGGACCGGTAGTTGATCGGTCTCCACAAGTTGATCGGAAATGGATTGGGGTGGGGTCGCGTGGTGGTACTCCAAGTGTTCATCGGCACCGTGTTGGCGCCCGGTCTGCAGCGGGTGCTCCTGACCCGCTGCGGGACTCTCGGGGTTCTGGGGCTCTGCTTCACCACCGTCGGCATCAAGGCCCGCAATGCGACATGTGCATCCATCGGCGCCGCGATGCTGGCACTCGCGATGACTCAGGCCTGATCCCGCAAAACCCGTAGCACCGGCAGCAGCGACCCGACAACGACCCGGGCGCCCGCCTCCCTCAGTTGCCTCGCCTTGTCCTCGTTACGCGCGTAGCCCAGGAACGGCACGCCGGCCTCCTCGGCCGCGTACAGGTCCGTGGGTGCGTCGCCGATCATCAGGGCGGCGGAGGGGGCGGCGCCCATGGCGTTCAGGGCACGGTTGAGGCAGTGGGGGTTGGGCTTCAGGAGGTCGAGTCTGCTGGTGCGGCCGTACACGTGCGGGGCGAAGCAGTCGGCGAGGCCGCGCAGGGAGAGGTAGTCGGACGCCGTGCGGGGGGAGTTGTTGGTGGCCACGGCCAGACGGCTGCCGACCGCCTTCCAGGTGCGTATCAGCGGATCCGCGTACGCCGTCGGCATGGCGGAGACAACCGCCTTGCGCTCGTGCTGGGTGAGCCTCTCCTCCAGCTCGGTCACCAGATCGCTCTGCGGATGCCGCCTGTTGACGGCGTACAGCACCACCATTGGATCCGGGTGGACCCGTTCCTCCTCGGTCAGCAGCCCCTGCAGGCCCTGCTGCTCCAGCCAGGCGACCAGCTCCTTCGCCACCTGTTCCGCTGTGTGCCCTGCGAACAGGCGACAGACGGGGCCGTCGAAGTCGAACAGGACGAAGCGGGCGTTGGTGATCAGTTCTCGCAGGTTCCCTGTCTCTACTGTCACCGGATCAGTCTGCGTCGTATCACGGGTCACTAGGAGAGTGTCAGGTTGGTCGTGATGGTTTCCCAGAGGGCGTCGAACCACTTCTCGGACTCCTCCACGAACGCGGCGTCACGCGCCCTGGCCTGCTTCACGAAGGAGAAGAGGACGGACTTCGAGCCCAGGGCGTCGTACATTTCCAGCATTTCGCTCTCGTACTCCTCCTGCCGCTCGGTGAGCACGTAGTAGCCGATCAGCGCTTCCACCCCGTTGAGCAGGTACAGCTTCACCGGCGGAGTGAAGGGCAGCGCGCGGAAGGTGACGTGCACGTCGATGCCGTGGGTGGACCGTACGGCCTGCAGGTTGTGCCGCAGCACCTGCGCCTGGGCGTTGCGCATCTCCAGCCAGCGCTGGTGGACCAGGTCGCTCTCGCGGCTCTCGACCGGGACCGGGAAGGCGAGGGTGATGTCCCGGGAGGGCAGCAGGATGCGAACGTCGATCGACTCGGGGTGCAGGGTGCCCTCATGGATCAGCCGGATGGGCTCGCCCAGCGCGAGCATCAGGCTCTCGGCCGTGAGACAGACGGCGTCGATGCGCACGCGCGGTGCCGCGAAGGCCTCTACCAGGCGTGGCGCCAACCCGACCACCGTCGGCTGCGGCCCCTCCCGCGCCGGCGTCGACTCGGCGATCCGCGGCGGGCTCCCCCTGCTCACATTGGTGAGCAGCCCGTCCTCCTGGAGCGCGCGCAGGGCCTGGCGTACGGTGCCTCGCTCCACGCCGAACTCCTCGGCCAGCTCGGCCTGGGTGGGCAGGCGGTCGCCCGCCTTGAGCTCACCGACGCGGATGCGTTCCCGCAGGATGTCCGCGATCTCCTGGGGAGAGAGTCTCCTGCTGCCGTTCACTGCCACGTTCTCCTGAGTCACGACCAAACGCTACAACTCATACCCATCTAGCGGGAGTTGTTTGTAGCTTGTTTCAAAGTAGGGGCCAAGTGGGGACAACTTAGTCAGAGTTGGCGTCAAGTTGGTTGAGTTGGCGGAAGTAATCCTTCCATCCCCAGGAGCCCGAAGGGGGAAACACCGATGCCCGTCCTCGCACTCCTCTCCGCCGTCTTCGTCGTAGGTGTCGAGCAGACCCTCCAGTGGAAGTACGGCGCCACCGGCATCATCGGCCTGCTGCTGCTCACCATAGGCATCAAGGCCAAGAGCCCGATCATCAGTTCGATCGGGGCCGTCGTCCTCGCCGTCCTGGTCTCGGGGCCCGCTCTATGAGCCCTGCGCCCGACCGGAGCGACGAGAACGACGAACACACAGGTCAAACGCTGTGGGGGACGATCAGCTCGTGAGCACCAGCTCCGAACTGATCGTCTCCCACAGCGCGTTGAACCACACATGCGACTGCTCCACGAACGTCGTGTCCCGCAGTCCCGCCCCCTGCTCGAAGGCGAACAGCGTCGACTGGATGCCCGGGGCGTCGTACATCTCCAGCTGCTGGTGGTCGATCTCCACCTCGCTGCGTGCCAGCGTGTAGTAGGCGAAGAGCGCCTCCGTGCCGTTGAGCAGGTACAGCTTGACCGGCGGGGTGAACGGCAGCGCGCGGAAGCTGATCCGCACATCGATGCCGTGCGTGGACCGCAGCGCCTGCAGATTGTGCCGGAGCACCTGGCCCTGGGCGTTGCGCTGGGCCAGCCAGCGCAGCCGCAGCTGCTCGTCGGCGGCGTCGGCCGTGGCGTCCACCGGCGTCGGGAACGCGAGCGAGATGTCCCGGCTCGGCAGCAGGACACGGACGTCGACCTTGGCCGGTTTCAGCTGTCCGGCGTGGATCTGGCGGAGCGGTTCGCCGATGGCGAGCGTGAGGGAGACCGCGGTCAGGCACAGGGCGTCGATCTCGACGTGCGGGGCCGCGAAGGCGGCGGCGATACGCGGGGCGAGGGCCACCATGGTGGGCTGCGGCGCGGCTCCGGGGCCGGTCAGCGCCCTGCCGAGGTCGGGGGCGACGGTCGCCGGCGCCCCTTTGGACACGTTGGTCAGCAGATGCTCGGACTGCAGGATGCGCAGCGCCTGCCGTACGGCTCCGCGCTCGACGCCGAACTCGTCGGCCAGCCTGGCCTGGGTGGGCATGCGCTGGCCGGGCCGCAACTCGCCCGAGGTGATCCGGGCGCGCAGCTCGTCGGCCACCTCCCGATGTGACTTCTGTGGCCGCTGTGACCTCTTCCGCCCATTGACGGAGGCGTGTTTCGGCTCCACGACCAAACACTACAACTTCCCGCCATCTTTAGGCAGTTCCAGGGATGGTGGTTATGAGACGTTCCAAGCGGTCATAAGTACAGTGAAGTTGGCGACCAACTTCAACAACATGGTCAAACTTCAAATGGGTTGGCCTGGAAGGGGGGTCGGCATGCCGCTCGTCTACCTCGCTGTCGCCGCACTCGCCATCGGATTCGAGCAACTCGTCCAGTGGAAGTACGGGCCGATGGGCATCGTCGCCTTTCTGGCGCTGTCCATCGGCATCAAGGCAAAGAACACCATGATCGGCGGCATCGGCGCGGTGATCCTCGTCATGCTGCTCGCCCACTAGGCCCTGTTGCTACGGCAGGACCCAGGTACCAGGTTCGGCCGACCGGGCTCCCTTCCGGAGGGGAGCCGGGAGCCCGGTCGGTCAGCACAGTCACAACTCCACATCGACAACCGAACAGCGAACGCACAGCCACAACTGAACAACAACCGCATCCACAACCGCACAGCTCGCTACGGATGAGCAGACCTGTCGTCGGCAGAGAGGAGACCTCAGAAGATGTCCGGGCACCAAGGTCGCCCGGACGTACGCAGCAGGGCGTCGGCCACCCGGGCGGCGCCCGCTCGTTCTTCCCGCACCAGCCCCAGCGCGGCAAGCCGTACGGCGGACTCGTCACCGAGCCACAGCCGCGCCAAGTCGGCGACGTCCAGGACGAGTTCGGCGGCGTCGGTGGTGGGCGTGCAGGACGCGCCGTCCGCGGACGCCTCCAGCCGGTACCGCCCCCCGGCCGGTCCGCCCCCGTCCACGACCTCCAGCACCAGCGAGCCCTCCCCGTCGTACGTACGCGCCTCCAGCGCCCGTACGACATCCAGGATCCGCACCCACAGCCAGTCCGCCAGCGTCGTGAGCCGGGCGGCGCGCGGATCGGGCAGGTAGAAGGGCAGCAGGTCGTCGGGGCCTCGCCAGCCGCTCTTGACCGTCGTGATCCAGTCGATCGAGCACAGGTAGCGCCACAGGTTGCGCTCGGCGGCCGGGGTCGCCGCGATCAGCCAGTTCACGGTCGCCGTGTTCAACGGCTGCTTGGCGTCGCCCCAGTGGTCGTCCGCCTTGTACGACACCAGGCCGTCGACCTCGCCGCTCGCCGAGCGGTACACGGCGAAGAACGGCTCGGCCCACGGGGAGCTGCCGTGGTGCAGCAGGCCGGTGTTGGTCTGCCACCAGCGCTCGTCGCGGTCGACGGCGCCCGGCTGGGCGCGGCGCAGCCGCTCGTGCAGTTCCGGGCCGATCTTGCGTACGTCCGCCGGGTCCACGATGTCGATACGGCCGCCGTCCTCGGGGCCGGGCCACCTCGGGTCGAGGCCGGTCCGGGGGACGTCCACCGTCCACTGGGCCGTCCAGGTCGCCGGGCCGAAGCCGTAGCGGCCGTAGATCGGGTACTCGGCGGAGATCAGGGTCGCGACGACGTCACCGCGGTCCTTCGCGGCCGCCAGGTCGTGGGCCATCATCCGGGTGAGCAGGCCGCGGCGGCGGTGGGTGGGGCTGACGGTCACGTTCGAGATGGCGTCGGCGGGGACGGGGGTGCCGCCGACGGTGGTGAGTTCCTGTGCGAAGGAACGGAAGGTGGCCACGCAGCGGCCGGCGTCGAAGGCGCCGAGGGTGCGGGTGGGGTCGATGTACGACGCGCGGTCCGCGATCTCCGCCTCGGTGGCGGCGGGGGTGCGCAGGAAGCCGGTGTTCAGGGCCCTGCTCCAGTCGGGGATGTCGGCCTCGGTGATCGGGCGGACCTCGATGTGGGGTTCGGGACGGCTCATGGGGTCACGGTAGGTGGGCGTGCGCGGGGGTGTCGCCGGGTTTTCCTCGCCCCCGCCGCCCCTACCCGTCCCATCCTCCAGGGGCTCCGCCCCTTCGACCCCGGGGCCCTTCTGGGGGCTGCGCCCCCAGACCCCCGCTTCGGCCCTGAACGGGCCTCGTCCTCAAACGCCGGACGGGCTGAGATGCCCGGGCCCGGCGTTGTGAGTCGCCCTCGTCTATGGCGCCCCGGCGGGACCGCGTCCCCAACTCCGCGCGGGCTGAAATGCCCGGGCCGACGTCGAGAAGCAGCCCCCCCGGCGGCCTGCGCAGCCCCCTGGCCCGTCGGCTACGTCAGCAGGTCGTCCACCTGGGCCTCGCCCTCCCGGTAGCGGCGGGTGATCTCGGCGCTGCAGTCGTCCGCCGTTCGCTGTAGGTGCTGGCGGCGGCGGGAGACCTGTTGTTCGTAGCGTACGAGGCGGCCCATCGCGGTGTTGAGTTCGGTGTCGGTGCGGGCCTCCAGGTCCGAGAGTTCCACCTCGGCGAGCATCTCCGCCGCCAGCAGCCGGTACTCCTCGCTCTGCGGGGTGCCCAGCGTCACGTGGCGGGCGGAGGAGCGGTGGCGGGCGGGGGCGTCGGTGAGGATCTCCGGGAGGCGGTCCACGACGGAGGCCGCGCCTGCCGGGGAGCGCCGGGCCAGCTCCGCCCGCAGGATGTCGATGCGGCCCTGCAGCAGCCGCCGTACATAGCTCAGGTCCGCCTCGTCGCTCTGCGCGTCCCGGCGCAGGGTGCGCAGTTCGGGCAGGCTCAGCACGGTCAGGTCCTGCTCGGGCGGCTCCGTGGGCAGCGGTGCGTGCGGGCCGGGGCCCGGATCGTCGGCGGTGCGTTGTGTGGGCGGCCGGATTGCGGCCGGCTGGCCCGCGTGGGTCAACACGACAGCCCCAGGGGGCTGCCCGGTACTCGGTGTGCTCATGTGCCTCTACCGTCCCCTCGACCGGCGTGTGGAAGCATGGTGCCATCCCAACTGGCCGCTATGTGACCGAGTGCCCACGAACAGCCCCAGATGGGGGGTTAAGGATCCAAAAAGAGGCCCCCAATGGGGTCTCCATCCGGGCCCTCACCAGGCCACTCCCCGCACACGGCATGATGGGCGGCATGCGAGCTGTGGTGCAGAGAGTGGACGGCGCGAGCGTCGTCGTGGACGGCGAGACGGTCGGGGAGATCACCGGCGAGGGGCTGTGCGTGCTCGTCGGCGTCACCCACGAGGACACCAAGGAGAAGGCGGCCCAACTCGCCCGCAAACTCTGGTCGATCCGCATGCTGGACGACGAGAAGTCCTGCAGCGACATCGACGCCCCGCTCCTCGTCATCAGCCAGTTCACCCTCTACGGCGATGCGCGCAAGGGCCGTCGGCCCACCTGGAACGCCGCCGCCCCCGGCGACGTCGCCGAGCCGCTGGTCGACGAGGTCGTCGCCCAACTGCGCGCGCTGGGCGCGACGGTGGCCACGGGCCGGTTCGGCGCGAAGATGCGGGTGGCGCTGACCAACGACGGTCCGTTCACGGTGTTGATCGAGATCTGAACACCATCCGAAAACGCGATCTGCACACCAACTGATCACCGCCGGTCGAGAGCCGATCGGCGGTGCCATCGTCCTGGGGGGACCATGAAGAGATCCGCGTACGTCACCGGAGTCGCTCTGCTCGCACTGGTGGCCTGCTCGACCGAGGGGAAGACCGAGGTCGGCGCCGAGGGGGGCACCAAGGGAGACACCAAGGGGGACACCGGGAAGCAGGCCCCTACTGATCCTCTCCCCTCGCCCTACACGGCGAAGGAACTGAAGGCCGCGCTGCTCACCACGGCACAGACGCCGAGCGGCTTCGAGGTCTACCGCACCGCCGCCACCGAACCGAGCAGCCCTCCGGCCGATGTCTCCGAGAAGGTCCGGCCGGAGGAATGCGCGGTGCTGCGCAACCCCGACACCAAGGCGAGGGCGGAGACGGTTGTCGCCACGGCGCAGCTCTACCGGCCCAGCGACGAGCTGGACCAGCACAGCATGGCGCTCGTCAGCTGGGCAGAGAGCGATGCGAAGGTGCGGATGGCGGCGTTGCGAAGCGCGCTCGGGAAGTGTCGGGCGATCCAGTTCGAGAACATCAACAGCAACGGCACCAGGGAGGCCGTTTTCCAGGCCGAGAAGGGCCCGGAACTGGGCGACGAGACACTGCGGTACTCGCTGAACTCGCCCTCGTTCTACCAGGGCTTCACCGTCGTACGCGTCCAGGGCGTGATCACGTACGTGAAGTCCGAGACGGTCTTCGGCATGGGCCTGACCGACCAGCAGCGTGAAGAGCTCACCCCCGAACCCCAGGAGCAGCTCATCCGTGCCCAGGTCGCCGAGGTCGAACGAACCCTGCGCTAGAGGCGCCGGTCGTCAGGGCTCGACCACGACCTCCTGCGCCGCCGCCGTCGTGTCCGCCATCAGCCGCGCGTCCACCGGCACGTTCCGCTTCACCAGCGCGAGCGCGACCGGACCGAGCTCGTGGTGGCGTACGGACGTCGTGACGAAGCCGATCTTCCGGCCGTCGGCGCCGTCGTCCGCGAGATGGATCTCGGTGCCGTGGGGCGGGAGGTGGACCTCGCTGCCGTCCAGGTGGAGGAAGACCAGGCGGCGCGGGGGCTTGCCCAGGTTCTGGACGCGGGCGACCGTCTCCTGGCCCCGGTAGCAGCCCTTCTGCAGGTGCACCGCGGAGCCGATCCAGCCCAGCTCGTGCGGGATGGTGCGGTGGTCGGTCTCGAAGCCGACGCGCGGGCGGTGGTGCTCGACGCGCAGGGCCTCGTACGCCAGGATCCCGGCCGCGGGGCCGGCCTTGTCCGCGTACGACTCCAGGTCCGCCCGCGGGACGAACAGATCGCGGCCGTACGCCGTCTCGCGTACGACGGCACCCTCGGGCACCTCGGCGATGGACCCGGCGGGCAGGTGCACGACCGCGAACTCGTCGGTGCGGTCGGCGACTTCGACCTGGTAGAAGAACTTCATCGACTCCAGGTACGCGATCAGCGCGCCCTGGGAGCCGGGCTCGACATGGGCCCAGACCGTCGCCCCGTCGTCCACGAGGTACAGCGCGTGCTCGATGTGGCCGTGCGCGGAGAGGATCAGCGCCTCGGTGGCCTCGCCGGTCGGCAGGTCGCTGACGTGCTGGGTGAGCAGCAGATGCAGCCAGCTCAGCCGGTCGTCGCCGGAGACGGAGACGACTCCGCGGTGCGAGAGGTCGACGAATCCGATGCCGTCGGCGAGGGCGCGCTGCTCACGGAACAGATCGCCGTAGTGGGCGGCGACGCCTTCGTCCACGCCCTCGGCGGGCACGGCGCCGGGCAGGGTCAGCAGGGGGCTCTTCATGGGCACAAGCCTACGACTCGGTAGTTGAAGTCTTGGCGTTCGATGCCTTCGCCGAACGGTCCGCACAGTCCCTGCACCGACCGAAGATCGCGAAGTGCTTCATGTCCGTGTCGAACCCGAAGGTCTGGCGCAGTTTGGCCGTGAACTCCGCGGCCACCGACAGATCGGCCTCGATCACGTTCGTGCAGTCGCGGCACACCAGGTGGATGTGGTGGTGCCGGTCGGCGAGGTGGTACGTCGGCGCGCCGTGCCCCAGGTGGGCGTGGCTGACCAGCCCGAGCTCCTCCAGGAGCTCCAGGGTCCGGTAGACGGTGGAAATGTTGACCCCCGACGCCGTCTTCCTCACTTCCACGAGGATGTCGTCGGGGGTCGCGTGCTCAAGGGTGTCCACGGCTTCGAGCACGAGTTGCCGCTGCGGCGTCAGCCGGTAGCCGCGCTGCCTGAGGTCGCTCTTCCAGTCGGTGCTCACCACACCGACGAGTCTAGGCCCACTCGCACGAAGGCCTACTTGAAGAAGGCGATCCCGTCGTCCGGCATATCGTCCGGCAGGGCCTTGGCCCAGCGCTCGACGTCCTCCGGGGTGACGACCTTCTTCAGATGCGCCGACATGTAGGGGCGCAGCTCGACCTCGGGGGTCTGCTTCTCGCCGACCCACATCAGGTCGCTCTTGACGTAGCCGTACAGCCGCTTGCCGCCGCTGTACGGGCCGGAGGCGGCCGTGCGCGCCACCGCGTCCGTGACCAGGTCGATCTGCGGCTTCTTGGCGGCCAGCTCGCCGTACCAGATCTCGACGACGCCGTCGTCGCGGACCATCGTGACCTCGACCTTGCGGTCGGCGTCGATGCGCCAGAAGCCGTGCTCGGACTCCAGCGGCCGGACCTTGTTGCCGTCGTTGTCCAGCACCCAGGTGTGGGACTCGTACGCCAGGAAGTCCCGGCCGTCGTGGCTGAAGGTGACCTCCTGCCCGAAGTTGCACTTCTCGGCACCGGGGAAGTCGTGCACGCCCGCGCCAGCCCAGTTGCCGAGCAGGAAGACGAGGGGGACGAGGTCCTTGTGCAGGTCGGACGGGATCTCGATCATGAGAGGCAGTTCCTAGATGTGGGTCAGCGCTGGCCCTGGTACAGCTTCTTCACGGTCAGTCCGGCGAAGGCGAGGACGCCGACGCAGACCAGGACCAGCAGGGCTTCGAAGAAGATCTCCACGGGGTGCTCCTCGATTGAGCGGAGGTTGTGCGGTACGTACAGGGCCGGGTCCCAAGCTTACGCGGCCGGAACCCGGCCCTTCCTGTGAGGTACGCCCTCGCCGGGTCAGCCGAGCAGCTGGCTCTGGAGGATCACCGTCTGCTGGAAGGGGACGGCCTCGGCACCGCCCTTGCGGGACTGCACGACCAGCCCCAGCACGTCTCCCGAGACCAGGTAGGCCTGCCGGACCTGCTCGGCGCCGTACGGCTTCGCCTCGGCGTAGGCGTAGTGCCGTACGTCCACGACCTCGGCGTCGGTGGGGAAGTCCTCGTCGAGGTGCACCTGGGCGGCGCCGCGCAGGGCGTAGGTGGGCGAGTCGTAGTTGGTGAGGTGGTCCTGCTGGAGCACGTCCGCCACCTGGCCGGACCCGAACCGCAGCAGGTAGATCCGGGTCCGCGTGCCGTCCGGCATGGTCCAGCCGCGGGCCGCGATGTGCCGCAGGGCGTGGTCCGTGAGCAGCTGGGCGAGGGTGTCCCGGTCTTCCCCGGACTCGTACGCCGCCAGGAAGTCCTTCGTCGCCAGCCAGCCGTTGCGGCCGCTCAGGGCCTTGTCGGCGGTGGCACCCTCGGGCGCCGGCAGGAGCAGTTCGCGCAGGTCCGCGTGGTGGAGGGAGGCCGCGTTCTCCTCGGCGAACGGCGCGGGACTGCCCGAGGGCAGCGGCGGCCTGGTGACCTCCGGGTACGCCCAGCGCCCGTCCGTCTCGGTCGCGAGACCGGGTACGTCCGTGCGCTCCATCCGTGTGATGCCGTACGCGGTGGAGGCGGCGACGGCGGCGAAGACGGTGACGGCCGCGGTCCACCGCAGGACGGCGCGCAGGACGCCGCGGCCCTTCTTCACCGGGGGAACGGCGGGATCGGCCTCCGGCGGCGGAGGTATGTCGGCCACGGGCGCCGTCATGGTGTGCTGCTGCTCGGTCATACGGCCATCCCCGGGTCGTCGATGCGGTCGAGCTGTCGGGTGACGAACACCCCGATGCCGTTCATGTCGACCGGCCGACTGCCCGACGCGGTGAAGCTGATCAGCACGTCTCCCGAATAGGCCGCGCAGAACACGCGGTCGAGCCCCTCGTCCTCGCTCTTGGGCGTCAGGAAGCACTTGGCGTTCTTGTGGCCCTCGATCTTCGGGCCCGCGCGGAAGACGCCCAGGGCGGAGAAGAACTTGTTCTGGGACGTCGCGATGTCCCGTGCGGCGGCGCGGCTCTCCATCCGTACCAGGCCGACGCTGACGGAGAACGCCTCGTTGAGGTTGATCGCGTGGCGGGTCGCATAGACGTAGCTGCGCATCGCCATGCCCTCGACGCTCTGCTTGTCGATCTCCTTCTCCAGCGACCGGCGCTCGCTGCGGGGCAGGTCCTTGAGCGACTCCTTGCGCAGGGCCGTGGCCTGACGGCCGCCGAGTTCGGCGTCGGAGCCGAACTCCGCGAGGTCCGGGCCGCGGGTGTAGCCGTGCTCGTCGTACGGCAGCAGCAGCCCGCGCAGCCCCGGGACCGCCCCCTTCGCCTTGTCACCGGCCGCGGAGGGCTTGGGGAACTTCCAGGTCGGCGCGCCCGGATCACGGTCGGCGTGCTGGACGGTCACGACGGTGTAGCCGGCACCGCCGAGGACGGCACCGAGCAGCAGGACGGCGCCGGCGAGGGCGGCGAGGCGCGAGGCGCGCGGGCGCTTGCGCTCGGGGCCCACGGGGCCGTCGGAAGGGCTGACGGAACTCTCCGGGCTCTCGGGGCTCTCGGGGCTCTCGGGGCTCTCGAAGCCCTCCCGGCTCTCGGAACTCTGCGGGCTCTCCGAACTCTGGGGGCTCTCAGGTGTCTCGCTCACAGCCGTCCCATCTGCCGCTCGGCCAGGTCCATGATCTTCTTCTTGGGGATCGGCTTGGTGTCGTAGACCCAGATGTTCATCGCGATGTCGCCGCGCCAGGCGTGCGCCTCGGCCGAGTACAGCGGGAGGTAGCCGGCCTCCCGCTCCGGGGTGTCGTGCACATAGGCCATGCCGTCGCCCGTGCCGGGGATGGGCCAGCTGCGGGTGTCCGACTCCTCGGCCCAGTAGTGCGCGCCCTCGGAGTTGGCGGAGGCCGCCAGGGTCTGTTCCTGGCGGTACTGCGTCAGGTGGATCGCGACGCTGTGCGTGCTGCCCACCCGCCAGCTCGCGACGGCGGCACGGCGGAACTCGTCACCGATGAGGTTGCCGATGACCTCGCCCGGCTCCTCGTAGGTCCGCGCGTAGTCGGCCAGGTTGAGCCAGCCGTCCGTGCCCAGCTCGAACTCTGCGTCCCGGGCGCCCTGGGGCCGCTTGAGCAGCAGCTTGCGCAGATCGCCGTCGGTCCTCAGCCGACGGTCCTCGGCGGCGGACAACGGCTCGACCTCGCCCTCAGCCTGATCGACCACCGGCTGGGAGAGGGGCGGCAGTCTCGTGGGCTCGCGGTCGGCCTGCACGAGGTAGCCGGTGCAGGTCCCGGCGACCAGCCCGAGCACGACGGCGGCGGCGATCAGCAGCGCCGTACGCCCGCGACGCCGGGGCCGGGGCGCGACGGCCGGCTCTGGCGGCGCGGGCACCTCCGTGGGCACGGGCGCGGCCCCTGCTGCTTCTTCAGGTACTTCCAAGACATCCCCCACGGAACGTGAAGTGCGCACTCCGTATGCGCGCACAGGAGACCCATGGCCAACACCCGAGGTTGCACCGCGGTTGATTACGATTCAGCCATGGCGAAGAAGCTGGTGATCAAGGTGACGGCGGGGGCCGACGCCCCCGAACGCTGCTCACAGGCGTTCACGGTCGCGGCGGTGGCCGTGGCGAGCGGTGTGGACGTCTCCCTGTGGCTGACCGGCGAGTCCGCCTGGTTCGCGCTGCCGGGCCGCGCCGCCGAGTTCGAGCTGCCGCACGCCGCCCCGCTGCCCGACCTCATCGACTCGATCCTGGCCGGCGGCCGGCTCACCCTGTGCACGCAGTGCGCGGCCCGCCGGGACATCACCGAGAAGGACGTCATCGAGGGCGTACGGATCGCGGGTGCGCAGGTGTTCGTACAGGAGTCGCTGGCGGACGAGACGCAGGCGCTCGTCTACTGAGACGGCTGGGTCCAGAGGCAGAAGGGGTGCCCGGCGGGGTCGAACAGCACGCGTACGTCGTCCTGCGGCTGGTACTCGGCGAGCGTGGCACCCTCGGCCATGGCACGCGCGGTCTCGCTCTCCAGATCGTCGACCTCGATGTCCAGGTGGAGCATCATCTGCTGGTCGCCGGGTTTCCTGGTGGGCCAGACGGGCGGTACGTACGCGGGCTCGGTCTGGAAGGACAGCCCCGTTCCGCCACCGGGCGGGCCGATGAGCACCCAGTCGGGCTCCTCGGCGCGCACGACGAACCCGAGCAGGCGCGCGTAGAAGTCGGCCAGCGCATGGGCGTCATGCGCGTCCAGTACGACCGTCGACAGCCTCGTGGGCGACATGCACGTCTTCTACCGCGGCCGCTTCTTGCCGTCCAGCTCGTCCCACCACTCGTCGGACTTGGGGTCCCCGGAGGGGTCGTCCCACCAGCGGTCCTCGGGCCCTCGGCGGTTGGCGATCATCGCGGCGACGGGTGGGATGACCATCGCCACCACGCACATCCCCACGGCCACCGGGACCGACCACAGACGTACGACGCCCCAGGCCAGGACGAACAGCGTGAGGCACGTGCCCATCATGGCGAAGTAGATGTGACGCCGCCGCGCGTACATACCTCCAGCGTAGGGCTCCGCACACGCCGAAGGGGCCGCACCCCGGGCGTCCAACCCATGGGATGCGGCCCCTCGGCCGACAAGTACCGTCAGATACCGTCAGACCGCGATCGCGACCTCGGCGAGCGCGCCCTTCTCGGCGACGACGACCGTGCGGTCGGCGGTGCCGCCGGGGATGAGCGCACGTACGGTCCAGGTGCCCTCGGCCGCGTAGAAGCGGAACTGGCCCGTGGCGGAGGTGGGGACCTCCGCGGTGAACTCGCCGGTCGAGTCCAGCAGACGGACGTAGCCCGTCACCGGCTCGCCGTCCTTGGTCACCTGACCCTGGATCGTGGTCTCACCGGGCTTGATCGTCGAGGCGTCGGGGCCGCCGGCCTTCGCTCCACACATGTCTTTCTCCAAGAGGGGTCTGACCGGAGGAAGGCCGGTCGGGATTGCGGGTTTGTTCGCTTACTGCCTGGTCTTACTTGCTGGCGCCGAGCTCGATCGGGACGCCGACGAGGCTGCCGTACTCGGTCCAGGAGCCGTCGTAGTTCTTGACGTTCTCCACACCGAGCAGCTCGTGCAGCACGAACCACGTCAGCGCGGAGCGCTCACCGATACGGCAGTAGGCGATGGTGTCCTTCGCCAGGTCCACCTGCTCCTCGGCGTAGAGCTCCTTGAGCTCGTCGTCCGACTTGAAGGTGCCGTCGTCGTTGGCGTTCTTCGACCACGGGATGTTGCGGGCGGACGGGACGTGGCCCGGACGCTGCGACTGCTCCTGCGGGAGGTGGGCGGGCGCGAGCAGCTTGCCGGAGAACTCGTCGGGCGAGCGGACGTCGACGAGGTTCTGCGAACCGATGGCCGCCACGACGTCGTCACGGAAGGCGCGGATGGCGGTGTTCTGCGGCTTGGCCTTGTAGTCGGTGGCGGGCCGCTCCGGGACCTCCTCGACCAGCTCGCGCGCGTCGAGCTCCCACTTCTTGCGGCCGCCGTCGAGAAGCTTGACGTTGTCGTGGCCGTAGAGCTTGAAGTACCAGTAGGCGTAGGACGCGAACCAGTTGTTGTTGCCGCCGTAGAGGATCACCAGGGTGTCGTTGGCGATGCCCTTCGCCGACAGGAGCTTCTCGAAGCCCTCCTGGTCGATGAAGTCGCGGCGGACCGGGTCCTGCAGGTCCTTGGTCCAGTCGATGCGGATCGCGTTCCTGATGTGGTTCTTCTCGTAGGCGGACGTGTCTTCGTCCACCTCCACGATCGCGATGTTGGCGTTGTCCAGGTTCTCCTGGACCCAGTCGGCGTCGACGAGGACGTCGCTGCGGCTCATGCTCTTCTCTCCTCCGGGGCAGTTGCGGCGGGGCGTGCGAGTGCGAGGGGGTGCGCGCTCGGACCGAGACGGCGCACCTGTGCCCTGGTCAGGGCGCGGGGAAACGCAGAAGTCGGAGCTTCCGCTCAGAAGGGGCGACAGAGCATGGCGGCGACGCGGCACAGGTCGACTGCCCGCCGCTTCGTGAGATCCGCCTGTCGCTTCATGGGCTCGATCGTAGGGACGGACATACGGGCGTGTCACCGGCGTGTCGCATACTGAGACGAGATTGTCCGCGATGTGGGAATGAATCACCGCGGACCGTGTCCCCACGCGGCTCGAGGGCGGGTGTATCGGCGATCACATCTACGGTGCGGACGGCGTCGTCTCGCCAGTCGGACACCCGGCGCCCGCCCGTCCCCGTACTACCCGGCGAGGCGGACGTTCGAACCCTTCACCGTGATCTCGACGCCGTCCTTCGCCGCCTGGACCTTGTCGAGCTGGATGCCGCCGGGCAGGCCGTCGATCTTCTGCTCGAAGTCGGTGATCGCGCGGACCCGGGACTCGGCGATGTCGACGCCGCCGAAGCTGGGCAGCGTGTCGGCCTGCACCCGCACGGAGTCGCCCTGGGCGGTGACCGTGCTGAGGACGTAGACCGGGTTCGGCATCCTGGTGCCGAGGACGGTGGCCTCGACGGCGACCTTGATCTTGCCGTTGCCGCCGTCGGAGAGGCCGACGACGTTGGCGGTGACGCCGGGGGCGACCTGGGTGGGCTCGGACTTGGCGGTCTTCAGCAGCTCGGCGTAGGTGACGGACGCGGTGCCGGTGGCGGTGGCCGCGGTGGCGGAGCTGTAGTCGCCGGAGAACTCGACGCCCTTCATGTTCGCCGTGAGGTCGTCGATCCGGATCGTCCTGCCGTCGGCGCCGGTGGCGGCCTCGTAGTCCTTGATGCCGACCTCGACGTCGTCCAGCGAGCCGCTCACGACCTGGGTCAGGAACGGGAAGCCCTTGATGGACACGTCCGGGGCGGCGGCGAGGTTCTCGCTGGCCTGGAGCTTTCCGGCCGCCTCGTCCTCGGCGAACCCGACGGCGAGCCGGTCGGCCAGCACGAAGAGGCCGCCGAGTATCACGACGACTATCAGCAGTATCCGCAGGGCGCGCATGGTGTGGTGTTCCCCCACATCGGTGGTCGACAACGACGAACGACGGTCACGACGGCCGGGTGGCCGTCCAGCGCGAGGGTAACCCTGGGGTGCGGGTGACCGACGGATTGTCGATCACCTGTGACAGGGCGGGCCGAGTCGTTTTTCGCCCCCGCCGCCCCTACCCGTCCCATCCTTCTGGGGCTCCGCCCCAGACCCCGCTCCTCAAACGCCGGAGGGGCTGGATTTTGCCGGGCCAGGCAATTTCAGCCCGTCCGCCGTTTGAGGACGAGGCCCCACCATCCCGAGCCCCCACCCACCCGCACGGGGCGTGATCTGGGCGGAAGTCACTTGTCGACGCCGGTCCCGGCAACTTCAGCCCGTCCGGCGTTTGAGGACGAGGCCCGTTTCAGGGCCGAAGCGGGGGTCTGGGGGCGGCAGCCCCCAGGGACGGGACGGGTAGGGGCGGCGGGGGCGAGGAAAATCCGGCCTCAGGCCAGCGCCCGCCCCAGCACATACACCGCCGGCGCCGCCGCGGCCAACGGCAGCGCAACGCCCGCCGTGAAGTGGACGAACCGTGACGGATAGTCGTAGCTCGCCACCCGGTGCCCGATCAGCGCACACACGGCGGCTCCCGCCCCGAGCAGCGCCCCACCGGCACCCACCCCCGTCATCGCACCCACGGCAACCCCGGCACCCGCCGCCGCAAGCAACGAGACCACCACGGAGGCCGCGGTCGGCAACGGCAACGCCCGCGCCAGCACGCCTACGGCGACCGCCATCGCCCCCACGGTCACCGCGTCCGCCTCGGCCGCGAGATACCCGGCCGCGATGATCGCCAGCGCCGCCGAGGCGACCGTCGCCATCAGGCCGTACATCCGCTCGTCCGGATCGGCGTGCGACCGCAGCTGCAGGACCAGCGCCAACAGCACCCAGACACCCAGCGTCCCGAGGATCGCCGCCGGCGCCCCGTCGGCCACCAGCAGCGCCACGTCCGCAGTCACCGCCCCGGCGAAGGCCAGCGCGATGCCCTGCCGGGCGGGCCACATGCCGTTCAGCCGGAACCAGCCCGCCGCGGTCACCGCCTGCAGGACGACGAGGGGTACCAGGAGGGCGTACGGCCCCATCGCCGCCGATCCCGACAGCAGCAGCCCCAGCAGCGCCGTGAGCGCGGCCGGCTGCATGCCCGGCTCGATGATCGGGGACCGGCCCTCCTGCCGGGCCCGCTGGGCGTCCGTGACGCGGGAGTTGCCGGAAAGGGTGGCAGGGCCGTAGCCGGAGTCCTCACCGTCCGCGGGCCGCGCGTCCGTGCCGGAGCTCTGCTGCTGCGCGGGCGACGGGAACGGCGCCTGCGACTGGTACTGCGGCTGCGGCTGCGGCTGCGGCTGCGGCTGAGCCTGAGGCTGCGCATGGGCCTGCCCCTGCGGCACGCCGTCCCAGCCGCCGCTCTGATACGCGGCGGGGTCCCCCGCCCCCTGCGACGGCAGATACGAGGTCTCCGCGGAAGCCGCGGCACCCGCAGAGCCCGACGTCACCGGCGTGTGCACCTGCGTTTCCCAGGTCTGCCCCTGCCACTGCTGCGTGTACTGCTGGGCGGCCTGCGGATCGTCGTGCGCCTGCTGCCCGGGCCACGCCTGCGGGGCGGGCTGCTGGTACGGGTCGTACCCGTCGTACCCCTGCCCCTGATGCCCTTGGTGGCCCTGGTGGCCCTGGTGTCCCTGATACGGCTGCTCGCTCATCGTCACCCTCCTGCGAACGGCGGGAGCACCTCGACCGTGCCGCCGTCGGCCAGCCGTACCGTCTCATGTTCGCGGGTGCCCACGGGGTCACCGTCGACGAGGAACGAGCATCGCTGCAGGACGCGCACGAGTTCCCCGGGGTGTCGCTCGCGCACCGCGTCGAGCGCCTCGGCGAGGGTGTCCGCGTCGAACGGCTCCTCGGCGATCCCGGCCGCGGCCTTCGCGGCGGCCCAGTAGCGCACCGTGACCTTTGGCATCCGGTTCCTCAATCGATCGGCTGTGTACCCCGTCAGGCTAGCCGCCCTGTGAGACGGCCCAGTGCCCGATGCGCTCCAGCAGGGCGTCGCCGGCCGCGTGCTCGGCGTGGCCCATGCCCGGCTCCAGCCAGAGTTCGCCGTGGTCACCGGCCGCCCGGGCCAGCATGCGGGGGTGGTCGAGGGGGAAGTAGCCGTCACGGTCGCCGTGCACGATCAGCAACGGCGTGGGCGCGATCCTCGGGACTGCCTCGACCGGAGACATCGGCACCGGGTTCCACTCCCGGTGGTGGATCCGGGTACGGAATCCGTAGCGGCCCACCAGACGCCCCTCCGGGCGGGTCACCAGCCAGTGCAGCCGGCGCATGTGGGGCGTACCCCGGTAGTACCAGCGCGCAGGCGCACTCACGGACACGACGGCGTCCGTATGCGCCCCGCGCTCAGCACCGCGCTCAGGCGCCGTCCCACCGTTCTCGCCGTAGATCGCCGCGTGCCGGAGCACCACCGAGCCCCCCATCGAGAAGCCGACGGTCACCACGCGCGCGTGCCCGAGCTCCCGCGCCCACCGCACCGCCGCCGCCAGGTCCAGCACCTCGCGGTCGCCGACCGTCGAGCGGCCGCCCGACGCGCCGTGCCCGCGGAACGAGAACGTGACGACGGCCCCCTGCCGGGTGAAGGCCTCCGCCACCCGGCCGACATGGGGCTTGTCCACGTCCCCGGTGAAGCCGTGGGCGACGACGAACACCAGGTCATCGGCGGGTGGACGGGAGGCGTCGTATACGACCGCACCCGGGTCGTATACGGAATCGATCGTCACCCCGTCGTCGGTGTACAGAAACGTCCGCATAGGTGTGCGTCTGGTCGTCTCAGAGTTCGGACGAACCGTCGATCGTGCCACATGACCTGCCGGACCGTTGCTCATGTGGGCTATTCTGCTGGGCAGAGGACTCGGGCAGCGTAGCCCCCGGGTCCTTTTGTGCTTTCGGAAGCGTTGTATACGACGCGGGAAACCGCAGGTGTACGGGGCCTTCGGGATCGCAGAGCAGTTCCGTACCGCAAACGTCCTCGCAGGGACCGAGGAGGAACCAGACGTATGAGTTCTCTGCTGCTCCTGACCAATGCCCTCCAGCCGTCGACGGAGGTGCTCCCCGCACTCGGCCTACTGCTGCACAACGTGCGCGTGGCGCCGGCGGAGGGACCCGCCCTCGTCGACACCCCCGGTGCCGACGTCATCCTCATCGACGGACGCCGTGACCTCCCGCAGGTCCGCAGCCTGTGCCAGCTCCTGCGCTCGACCGGCCCCGGCTGTCCCCTCATCCTCGTCGTCACCGAGGGCGGCCTCGCCGCCGTCACCGCCGACTGGGGCATCGACGACGTGCTCCTCGACAGCGCCGGCCCGGCGGAGGTGGAGGCGCGGCTCCGGCTCTCCATGGGCCGCCAGCAGATCGTCAACGACGACTCCCCCATGGAGATCCGCAACGGCGACCTGTCGGTCGACGAGGCGACCTACAGCGCGAAACTGAAGGGACGGGTCCTCGACCTCACCTTCAAGGAGTTCGAGCTCCTGAAGTACCTCGCCCAGCACCCGGGCCGCGTCTTCACGCGCGCGCAGCTGCTGCAGGAGGTCTGGGGCTACGACTACTTCGGCGGCACCCGGACGGTCGACGTCCACGTACGACGACTGCGCGCCAAGCTCGGCCCCGAGCACGAGTCGCTCATCGGCACCGTACGGAACGTCGGTTATCGATTCGTTACCCCGGAGAAGGGCGACCGGGTCGCCGACGATGCGAAGGCCAAGGCCGCCCAGGCAAAGCCGGAGGATGCGGACGAGGCGGACGCCCTGGACGGCATCGAGATCGGGGCCGAGGCATAGAAGGGCACGGCGGACGCTCGGGCGGGGCGTCATCGGCATCGCTTCGGCGCAACGGAGTGACAGCCGGGCGACAGGGAAGCTCCTTCACGCCCTGCCCAGAGCGGGTCCATCCGCGTAGACTCCGCGCGTGGCCAAGGTGACTCGGGATGATGTGGCGCGGCTGGCAGGGACCTCCACTGCCGTCGTCAGCTATGTCATCAACAACGGACCCCGGCCGGTCGCCCCGGCCACGCGCGAGCGCGTTCTCGCCGCGATCAAGGAACTGGGCTACCGGCCCGACCGCGTCGCCCAGGCGATGGCCTCGCGGCGCACGGATCTCATAGGCCTGATCGTCCCGGACGCGCGCCAGCCCTTCTTCGGGGAGATGGCGCACGCGGTCGAGTGGGCCGCCGCCGAGCGCGGAAAGATGGTTCTCGTCGGCAACTCCGACTACGTCGGCGAGCGCGAGGTCCACTATCTGCGGGCGTTTCTCGGTATGCGGGTCTCCGGGCTCATCCTGGTCTCGCACGCGCTGAACGATCTGGCCGCCGCCGAGATCGAGGCCTGGGACGCCCGGGTCGTCCTGCTGCACGAGCGGCCGGAGGCCATCGACGACGTCGCCGTCGTCACCGACGACCTCGGTGGCGCCCAGCTCGCCGTACGCCACCTCCTGGAGCACGGCTACGAGTACGTCGCCTGTATGGGTGGCACCGCGGAGACGCCCGCGGTCGGCGACCCGGTCTCCGACCACGTCGAGGGCTGGCGGCGCGCGATGGCCGAGTCGGGGATCCCCACCGAGGGGCGGCTGTTCGAGGCGCCGTACAACCGCTACGACGCGTATCGCATAGCGCTGGAGATTCTCTCCGGGCCGAACCGTCCTCCCGCGATCTTCTGCTCCACCGACGACCAGGCCCTCGGTGTGCTGCGGGCGGCGCGCGAGCTGCGGATCGATGTGCCGGGGGAGCTGGCTGTCGCCGGGTTCGACGACATCAAGGAAGCGGCGCTGGCGGATCCTCCGCTGACGACCATCGCGTCGGACCGGTCGGCCATGGCCCGGGCCGCGGTGGATCTTGTGCTTGATGACGGGCTTCGGGTTGCGGGGTCGCGGCGGGAGCGGTTGAAGGTGTTTCCGTCGCGGTTGGTTGCGCGGCGATCGTGTGGATGCGCCTGAGAGCTCGGGTGGTTGTGTCGTGGTGCGGCTTTCGGTCGTGTGTGGCTGGTCGCGTCCACGCGGCGGAGCCGCACATTGATACAGCCCCGCGCCCCTGAGGGCGTTTCCATGAAGCTTGCCTGAGAGGGCTCGCCGCGTTGCCGGAACCGCCTTTACATCGGGCATACGAGCTTCTGCCGGGCTTCTCAGGGAGCACTCAGGAAGCTCTCATGGTGGGGCGACAAGCTCATTTCCATGACCGAGAGCTTCCGCCGCAGCGGCGACTACGAGAACCCCTACCAGGGCGCCCAGCAGCACGCCTCCTCCCCCGTGAACCCGGAATGGCCGCCCCCGCCGGCGTACCAGCCGACGGCGGAGCAGGCGGGCGGCGGAGCCCCGACCGCTCTTCTCACCGAGCCCGTGGCCCAGCCGCCGAAGGCGCGGCGGCGCCGGCCCCGCGGTCCCGTCGCCCTCCTCGCGGCCGTGGCGATCGTCGCCGCGGCGATCGGCGGCGGTACGGCGTACGGCATCCAGGAGCTGACCGGCAGCGACACCGTCGCGACCTCCAGCTCCACCAGCACCAACGTGGTCCCCTCCAGCCAGAAGGGCACGGTCTCCGGGGTCGCCAAGGCGGTCAGCCCGAGCATCGTCGAGATCAGCGCGGCCTCGAACGCCGGGTCGTCCACCGGCTCCGGCGTGATCATCACCAGTGACGGGGAGATCGTCACCAACAACCACGTCGTCGCCGGCGCCTCGCAGATCAAGGTGACGACGAGCGACGGCAAGGAGTACACCGCCGAGGTCGTCGGCACCGACAGCAGCAAGGACCTCGCGCTGATCAAGCTGCGGAACGCGTCCGGGCTGACGGTGGCCACGCTCGGCGACTCCAGCGGTGTGCAGGTCGGCGACGAGGTCGTGGCGATCGGCTCGCCCGAGGGCCTGACCGGCACCGTCACCAGCGGCATCGTGTCCGCGCTCAACCGTGACGTGACCGTCTCGACGGACGAGAGCCAGGGCCGGCAGCAACAGCAGCAGGGCGGCGGCGGTTGGCCGTTCGAGTTCGGCGGTCAGGAGTTCAACGGCGACACCGGTTCGTCGACGACGACGTACAAGGCGATACAGACGGACGCCTCCCTGAACCCCGGCAACTCCGGCGGCGCGCTGATCGACATGAACGGCAACATCATCGGCATCAACTCGGCGATGTACTCGGCCTCAGGCTCGGGCTCGTCCGACGCGGGCAGCGTGGGCCTCGGCTTCGCGATCCCGATCAACACCGTCAAGGCCGACCTCGCGAAGCTGCGGTCGGGTTCGCAGAGCTGAACCCACAGGACTGAAGGGGTACGTCATGATCCAGCAGGTTGAGCACACCGCGACCGGCGTCGGTCCCTCCGACCTCGCCCTGGCCCTCGCTGTCGCCGGCGCCCTGCACGCGCCGACCGCCCCGTCCCGGGCGCCGGAGCTGGCGACCGTCCGCCTGAGCGCGGGCCGCAGGGCGACCGCGTCCCGCAGCCGTCGCCGTACCGTCCGGGGCTGAGACTGTACAGAATTGAGAACGTGCGAGGCTGAAGGCGTTCAAGCCGCTCAGCCCTCCGTCCGGCCCCCTGTCCCACCGCACCCGAGGATCCCGAGCCCATGAGCCCCGCCGATGGCGACCGTGACCCCCAGCGCATTCTGATCGTCGACGACGAGCCGGCGGTGCGCGAAGCGCTCCAGCGCAGCCTCGCCTTCGAGGGGTACGACACGGAGGTCGCGGTCGACGGCGCCGACGCCCTGGAGAAGGCGACCGCCTACCGGCCCGAGCTGGTGATCCTGGACATCCAGATGCCCCGCATGGACGGCCTCACCGCCGCCCGCCGTATCCGCGGCGCCGGCGACACGACGCCGATCCTCATGCTGACCGCCCGCGACACGGTCGGCGACCGGGTGACCGGGCTGGACGCCGGGGCCGACGACTACCTGGTCAAGCCGTTCGAACTGGACGAGCTGTTCGCCCGGGTCCGCGCGCTGCTGCGGCGCAGCTCCTACGCGGCGCCGGCCGGTGCGGGCGAGGCGCAGGAGGACGAGGCGCTGACCTTCGCGGACCTGCGCATGGACCTCGCGACGCGGGAGGTCACGCGGGGTGGGCGGCCGGTGGAGCTGACCCGTACGGAGTTCACCCTGCTGGAGATGTTCATGGCGCATCCGCGCCAGGTCCTCACCCGGGAGCAGATCCTCAAGGCGGTCTGGGGCTTCGACTTCGAGCCGTCGTCGAACTCGCTGGACGTGTACGTGATGTACCTGCGCCGCAAGACCGAGGCGGGCGGCGAGCCGCGGCTCGTGCACACGGTTCGGGGCGTGGGGTATGTGCTGCGACAGGGCGGGGCGGAGTGAGCAGGGTTCTACGCCGGTTCCGGTCGCTGCCGATCCGGGCGCGGCTGTCGATGCTGGTCGCCGCGGCGGTGGCGTTCGCGGTGGCGGCGGTTTCGGTGACGTGTTGGTTCATCGTGCAGGGGAAGCTGTACGAGCAGGTCAACGCCGACCTCAGGAAGATGTCGGAACCGCAGCGGTACAGCCAGGTCGTGGAGCTCCTCAACGCCTGCCCCCAGAGCGTCCCGACCGACGAGACCTTCCAGACCGGCGCCAACGGCCTGCGGGCGCAGAGCACCTACATCCAGCTGGTCAAGGCCGACGGGACGCCCTGCGTCTCCTCGACCTCGGCGGGCACCGTCAAGGTCACCGACGCCGACAAGAACGTGATCAAGGACGCGGACAACACCACGGGGAACATTCTCGAGGGGATCACCCGCAACGGCACCGACACGGACGGCAATGCCGTGCGCGTGTTCACCGTGCCGCTGGTCGTCAGCCAGGGCCCGGTGAGTCCGCCCCAGCTGTACCCCGACACCGCGCTTCTCGTCGCGGTGCCGCTCAAGAACACCCAGTCCACGCTCAACGAACTCGCCCTCATCCTCCTTCTCGTCTCCGGTATCGGAGTCATCGGCGCCGGAGCCGCCGGCCTGGCCGTGGCCCGCGCGGGCCTCCGCCCCGTCGACAAGCTGACGGCCGCGGTCGAACACGTGGCCCGCACGGAGGACCTGACCGTCCGCATCCCGGTGGAGGACGACTCCGAGGACGAGGTCGCCCGCCTCTCCCGCTCCTTCAACTCCATGAACTCGGCCCTGGCCAGCTCCCGCGACCTGCAACAGCAGCTCATCGCGGACGCCGGCCACGAACTGCGCACCCCCCTCACCTCCCTGCGCACCAACATCGAGCTGCTCACCCGCAGCGAGGAGACGGGCCGCCCGATCCCCGAGGCAGACCGCAAGGCGCTGCTCGCCTCGGTGAAGGCCCAGATGACCGAACTGGCCTCCCTGATCGGCGACTTGCAGGAGCTGTCCCGCTCGGAGGGCCAGCGCGGTGAACGCGTCCAGGTGATCTCGCTGGAGGACACGGTCGAGGCGGCGCTGCGCCGCGCCCGTCTCCGTGGCCCGGAACTGACGATCACCGCCGATCTCCACCCCTGGTACGTCCGCGCGGAACCGGCGGCGCTGGAGCGCGCGGTGGTCAACATCCTCGACAACGCGGTGAAGTTCAGCCCGGAGAGCGGCACGGTCGAGGTCGCCCTCAACGACGGCGTCCTGACCGTCCGCGACCACGGCCCCGGCATCCCCGCCGAGGAACTCCCCCACGTCTTCGACCGCTTCTGGCGCTCCCCCAGCGCACGGGCCCTGCCGGGCTCGGGCCTCGGCCTGTCGATCGTGGCCCGCACCGTCGAGCAGGCGGGCGGCGAGGTCACGCTGGCCCGCGCGGAGGGCGGCGGGACGGTGGCGACCGTACGACTGCCGGGGGCGCCGACGCCGCCGCCCGCGGAGCCGCAGGAGTAGTGCGCCGACAACCGGCCCATCGACGCGGGCAGGTGTGGTTGAGAAGCAGCTCAGCCTCCACCCCCCTCCCCCCGGACCGGGCCGGGCGCCGACGCGGAACATGATCGCGAACGCATACGGCGCCGGCCGCGGTACCCCTCCGCGCAGCCCCGCATCCACCATCGCCGCCATGGACCCGTATCACTCACGGAGAGCCGCAAGAGGACCAGCTGCTCCAATTCCCCCCACAGCCCAGCGGAGTTACCCCTGTGAAGCGGTGGCAGGCGAAGAGGGACAAAGAACGACAGACAGCCCCTCCCACCTGTCAATGTCCTGTCATCCGCACCTGTTCCCGACCCTACCCACCAGTTCTCTGCAAGCCTTCGTGGCTGTCAGACAGGTGCCGGACGTACCCGTCGGCACCGTGCACGAGCACACAGGAGTGAGCCACCCCCCATGCGACTCATTCGCAAATCGAAGCTCAGGAAGAGCGCCGGGAACAGCGTCAGGAAGAGCGCCCTGATCACCGCCTCCACCGCCCTCGCCATATCCGGCGTGCTGACCGGCACCGGTTCCGCCCAGGCGGCCGGGAACGGGCCGGGCGGTGCGTCGAACATCCGGGGTACGGACCCCGGGAACACCGACCTGCTGGTCGAGCGGCTCTGCAACCAGGAGCCGAGCCTGACCGGCGTCTACGGCGCATACAACGTGGACACCGGCGAGTTCAAGACGCAGGACGAGTACCTGCGGGACGTCTTCGGGCTGTGGAAGCCGGCCGGGCCGTGGGAGCTGTTCCGCGGCTGGTGCGGTTACGCCGAGGCCTCGACCTGGTCCACCAAGGGCGAGACGGTCCGCACGTCCCCGTGGATCGGCAACCACGGCTCGACGGACGACAAGGAGACCTTCGTCAGCGGCTACAGCACCAAGACGTTCGCCAAGAAGAGCGTCGGCGGCACCATCAGCCTCTCCCTCGCCAAGAGCATCTTCTCGGGCGGCGTGGGCGGCAGCGCCGGCTACGAGTGGGGCTGGGAGAAGACCTCCTCGTTCGAGCGCCGCAGCGAGAAGTCCGTCCCGCCCTGCACACAGGTGGCCGTGACCTGGACGCCGTACCAGCGCGTGGTGCGCGTGAACCCGATCTTCCAGGTCGAGGACTACCAGTGGAACAAGGGCGACGGCGACGTCACCACGCACACCTGGCGCGGCCGGGACGCGAGCTGGAAGACGATCTACTCGTACGGCTACTACATCGACGGCACCTCCGACAAGCTCCTCCCCAACGGCCAGCCCGACGGCCGTGAGGACAAGGTGGAAGAGAAGCTGGACCCCAACACCTGCGCCAAGTAAGGCCCTTCACCGCCCTCAGGGCGGCAACCTTTCCGTGCGGAGCGGCGACTGATCCCCGGATCATCCCCCCGCACGGAACGGATCGCCGTATGACTGATGGGCCACCGCCGCCGCCGACGGGTTCGCCTCCGTCAACTCACTGGAGCAGAACGGGACTTACGGCGGGCGTGACGGTTCGATCGTCACCGTGAGGACGCAGGCCGATCTGGAGAAGTACGCGACGGCCGCCGAGCCGTACGTCATCGTCGTGGCCGGGACGATCAACATGAACCCGGTCGGGAAGGAGATCAAGGTCCAGTCGGACAAGGCCATCGTCGGGTCCGGGACGTCCGGGCACATCGTCGGCGGCGGGTTCTTCCTCGGCTCCGGCGTGCACAACGTGATCATCCGGAACCTGACCGTCCGGGACTCGTACCAGGGCGCGCAAGGACAGCACGAACGTCACGGTGTCCTGGAACAAGCTGAGCCAGCGTGGGCGGCGTTGTCGGTGGACGGGTTGCGCAACGACGCCTTGAATGCGATCTCCATGGGTCGTCGGGATCGGGACCACGCCCAACGGGCCACAAGGGAGTTGAGGATGTTCGGAGCTTCAGGGCCGGGAAGAGCAAGGTCATCGAAAGCTCTGCGAAACACCAAGAGCAGTCCAACGCCCGATCATGACTTCCCCGCCCCCGTCCATGATTCAGCAACGCGAACGTTTATGTGAAGTTTCGAGCGTACGTTCCACCCCGTGAACTCCGACAGATCCGCCGGCTCACAGCCGGCCACCGCCGCTCACCAGCGGTTCGCTCTCCCCTCGCTCGCCCGCCGCGCACTCCTGCGGGCCGGGCTGACCGGGGCCGCGGCGCTGGGGACCACCGCCGCCCTCGGCACGGCCACCGCCTCCGCCGCGCCCCGCGCTACGCCCGCCACCCCCACCTCCCGTCGCCGCCCCGGCACCCCCGCGGAAGCCCTGCGTGAGCTCGCCGCGGGCAACCGGCGCTGGCGCACCTTCCGTGAGCAGCACCCCGACGAGTCGCCCGCCGTGCGGCAGGCCCTGACCTCGGGTCAGCACCCCTTCGCCCTCGTCCTCGGCTGCATCGACTCCCGGGTGCCGCCGGAGCTGGTCTTCGACCAGGGCCTCGGCGACCTGATGACCGTACGCTCCGCCGGTGAGGTCCTGGACGAGGCCGTACTCGGCAGCGTCGCCTACGGCGTGCTCGAACTGGACATCCCGCTGGTCCTGGTACTCGGGCACCAGTCGTGCGGCGCCGTGAAGGCGGCCGTCGCGGCGGACGAGTCGGGTGAGCAGTTGCCGGCGCACATCCAGTACATCGCCGACCAGATAAAACCGAACATAGACCGCAGCGAGGAGGGCGACGCACGCGTCGACTCCACCATCGACGCCAACGTGTGCGCCGTCCTCGCCCGCCTCGCCGCCGAACCGGACCTCGCCGCGAAGGTGGCCTCCGGCGAACTGGCCATCGTCGGCGCCCGCTACGAGCTGGACACGCAGCGCGTCCACCGGGTCGGCTGACGACCACACGCGACGGCGCCCCCGGCATGCCCGGCGACCTCAGTGGAAGCCGAGCATGCCGGGGGACGTCGCTGTCGACGGTTGGCCCTGCGGCCCTCACCGCCTCGAAACCAGCGTCTCCTCCGTCAACGCCTCGGGCACCGGCCCCGCCGGCCGCGCATACGCCCCGCCCCGCGCCACCTACTCCGCGTGCCTCAGCGGGAGCGGCCGACCGTCAGCCCCTCCCCCTCCAGCCGCACCCTGATCCCGTCCTTCTCCACCCGCACGTCCCGCAGCCGCAGTTGCCCGCTCGGCGGCTCGGGCAGCCGGAAGCCCAGGGACAGCTGGTCGGCGAGGACCGGACGGGTGAGCCGGGGCAGGGCGTCGAGGAGGGCGGGGTCGAAGCCCAGGAGCTTGAGCAGTTCGGGGTGGTCGAGGGCCAGGTCGATGAGGTTGAGCTGCATGGCGCGGTGCGCGAAGCGCGGGGTGCCGGTCAGCTCGGTGAGCCTGGACTCGTTGCGCAGGGCCTCGCGGACGACGGAGTCGGGGACCCCGAGCCGCCGCACGATCGACGGGACCGACAGCAGCGCCTTCGCCTTGCGGGTCTCGTGGGCGAAGCGGGCGACCGACTGCCGGCTCAGGTGCAGGCCCTCCGAGGCGCGGGCGCCGGGGCGGTACGTGGCCAGCTTCCCGATGTCCAGGCGCATGCCGCCGATGTGCGTCGCGATGCCGCGGTCGCCCTCGCGCACGATGCGCGCCTCGGCACGGAGCCGCAGGTCGTGGCCGGCGACGGGCAGCGTGCCGCGCGCCCGGACCCGGTCGTGACCCTCTCCGGTGAACGTCACCTGGGAGGCGCCCAGTTCACGGTTCAGGTCGGCGAAGGAGAGCAGCACGTCGCCCTCCAGCCGGGGGACGTCGGCGCCGCGCACCGACGTCGGACCGTCGGTGTCCAGCCGTACGCCTCGCGCCGTGGCCGTCACCTGGGCGAGCGAGACGCGGTCGGCGGCCACGTCGGGGACGGTCACCTTCACCGAGTCCAGTCGCTCGTCGGCGAGTTGGGTGAGGAAGGGGAAGCCGCCGATCTCGACTTCGGGGGCGGCGGCCAGGTCGAGGCGGTCCTTGAGGGTGTCCGCCGCTCTGCGCTCGGCGTACAGCAGGGCCCAGCGGTCGGCGAGGGTGAGGAAGGATGCGAGGACGACGAGGCCGACCACCGCCTTCAGTGCGAGGGGAAGCCCCGCGAAGCGGCCGCGTCGACGGCGGCGGCCGCCTCGGCGGTGGTTGGGCGGGGCCCAGGGATCGTCCTGGGCCTCCGCCTCGTCACGCTCGTCCGGTACGTCCTCGTGGAAGAAGTCGTCCAGCGGACCGAGGTCCTGTGGACCGGCGTGCGACGGACCAACGTCCGACGGACCGACGTCCTGCGGGCCGTCGTCCAGCCTGCCGAGCTCCTCGTACGGGTTCGTATAGGGATGCGCCGTTATGTGGTGGGGGGAACGCATCGGCCCATCCGACCATGCGCACGCCCCCCACCCGCAACCGCAATCGAAGGTATGCGATCTACCTCACGATCACTGACTCTCGGTCAATCATTCAACGACCAGTGCCGGCGCGCTCACTGACTCACGACGGTGATCCGGTTCGCCGCCGGCGGCGCGATCGGGTTCGTGGCCGAGGAGTTGGCCGTCAGGTACTTCTCCAGCGCCGTCAGGTCGTCCGAGCCGACCAGGTCGTTCGTCCCCTGGCCCAGCGTCGGGAAGCCGTCGCCGCCGCCCGCGAGGAAGCTGTTGGTGGCGACGCGGTAGGTGGCCGTCGGGTCGATGGCCCCGCCGTTCAGCTTGATGGAGTCCGTCACCACCCGGTCGGCGCCCGACTTGGTCAGGTCCAGCGTGTACGTCAGACCCGACGAGGGCTGCAGGATCTTCGGCGACGCCGCGTTCGTGCCGCTGACCTGCTCCTTGAGCACCTGGATCAGCTGCGCGCCGGTGAAGTCCTGCAGGTTCACGGTGTTGGAGAACGGCTGCACGGTGAAGCCCTCGGCGTACGTCACCACACCGTCGCCCTCGCTGCCCTTGGCCGCGTAGGTCAGCGGTGCCCGGACGCCGCCCGGGTTCATCAGCGCCAGGTCCGTCTCCGGGTCCAGCTCCTTGCCGTGCGCGAGCTGCGCGTCGGCGATCAGGTCGCCGATCGGGGACTCGGTGCCGGTGTTGGAGATGTCGGCGGAGATGTAGCCGATCGCGCGGTTGCCGATGGGCGCCGCGAGGGTGTTCCACTTGCCGATCAGCTCGGTCATGTCGGGCGCCTTGGCGACGGTCCGGGTGACCACGTGGTTCGCCGACTTCACGGACGTACGGGCGATGTCGCCGGTGAAGCGGTCGTACGTCAGCGTCGTGTCGGTGTAGAGGCGGCCGAAGGACGCGGCCGACGTCACCATGCGCGGCTTGCCCGCCGGGTCGGGGATCGTGCAGACGTAGGCGGCGTGGGTGTGGCCGGTGACCAGCGCGTCCACCTGCGGCGTGATGTTCTTCGCGATGTCGACGATCGGGCCGGAGACGCCGTCACCGGCGCCCGGGGAGTCGCAGTTGTAGTTGTACGACCCCGACGCCGGCAGCCCGCCCTCGTGGATCAGGGCGACGATCGACTTCACGCCCTGGCGCTGGAGCACCTTGGCGTACTTGTTGATCGTCTCGACCTCGTCCTTGAACTTCAGGCCCTTCACGCCGTCCGCGGAGACGACACCGGGGGTGTCCTCCAGGGTCACGCCGATGAAGCCGACCTTGACGTCCTTCTTCTTCCACACCCAGTAGGGCTTGAGGATCGGCTTGCCGGTCTTCTCGTCCAGGACGTTCGCGGCGAGGTAGGGGAAGTCGGCGCCCTCGAACTCCTCGTCCTTCACATAGCAGCCGGCCGTGGGGTGGCAGCCGCCGTTCTGCAGGCGGGCCAGTTCCTTGGCACCCTCGTCGAACTCGTGGTTGCCGACGGAGGTGACGTCCAGGTCGAGCTTGTTCAGCGCCTCGATGGTGGGCTCGTCGTGGAAGAGGCCCGAGATCAGCGGGGAGGCGCCGACCATGTCGCCGCCGGCCGCGGTGATGGAGTACTTGTTGCCCTCGCGGGCCTGGCGCAGATGCGTGGCGAGGTACTCGACACCGCCAGCGTCGATGGTCTTCGTCGTGCCGTCCGGCTGCAGTTCGGTGACCCGGCCGGAGGAACCGGCCGGCGGCTCCAGGTTGCCGTGCAGGTCGTTGAAGGACAGCAGCTGCACGTCCTGGTAGCGGTTGAAGTACCCGCTGCCGTGCTTGGCGGAGCTCTCCTCCGCCGTCGCGGTCGCGGGGAGCGCCGCGGCCAGTGCGCCGGCGGTGGCGAGACCGGCGGCCCCGGCGAGGAGAAGGTGAGTACGGCGTCTGCGGCGCTGGTGCGCGCGTGACTCGGCTGGCATACGCCCCCCTGTGGGTCGAAAGTGACATGGCCCCGTCGGGCGCAGCCTAGAGTCAACGCGCGTAGCGCGACAGAGGGTTCATGGTTACTTTCTGGTTTCCCTTTGCCCGCCCCTTTGCCGCCACATTGGCGGGCGCTCCCTTTACCCTCGTACGCATGACCAGCGACGACACCGCACGCCCCCTCCCCACCCGCGCCATCGAGACCCACTTCGCGCTCTCCCCGGAGCAGACCGAGGCCGTACTGGAGCTGCTGGCGGAGGCCGCCCGGAACGACGGGCAGCAGGCGGTGTCCGAGCAGGGCCGGCTGCAGCTGCGCGGCGGGGAGCGCGAGGGCGTGTCGCATCTGCTGCTGACCGTGGCCGACGAACTCGTCGGCTACGCCCAGCTGGAGGACACCGACCCGGTGGAGGCCCCGGCCGCCGAACTGGTCGTCCACCCCGCGCACCGCGGCCACGGCCACGGCCGCGCGCTCGGCTCGGCCCTCCTCGCCGCGTCCGGAAAGCGGCTGCGGGTGTGGGCCCACGGCGGCCACGCCGCCGCCCGCCATCTCTCCCAGGTGCTCGGCCTCACCCTCTTCCGCGAGCTGCGCCAGATGCGCCGCTCACTGGCGGACCTGAACCTGCCGGACCCGGTACTCCCCGAGGGCGTCACGGTCCGCGCCTTCGTGCCCGGCCAGGACGACACGGCCTGGCTCGCCGTGAACGCCGCCGCCTTCGCCCACCACCCCGAACAGGGCTCCCTCACCCAGCGCGACCTCGACGACCGCAGGGCCGAGCCGTGGTTCGACCCGGCCGGGTTCTTCCTGGCGGAACGCGACGACGAGCTGATCGGCTTCCATTGGACGAAGGTCCACGCGGAGGAGGGGCTCGGCGAGGTGTACGTCCTCGGCGTACGCCCCGGCGCCCAGGGCGGCGGCCTCGGCAAGGCCCTGACGACGATCGGCCTGCGGCACCTGGCGTCCCAGGGGCTGCCGACGGCGATGCTGTACGTCGACGCCGACAACAAGGCGGCGGTGTCGGTGTACGAGCGGTTGGGGTTCGTGACGTACGAGACGGATCTGATGTATCGGACGGAGACCTGAGAGTCGGAGACCTGAGAGTCGGAGACCTGAGAGTCGGAGACCTGGGGGCCGTAGGCCTGATAGTCGGAGACCTGGGGGCCGTAGGCCTGATAGTCGGAGACCTGGGGGCCGTAGGCCTGATAGTCGGAGACCTGGGGGCCGTAGGCCTGATAGTCGGAGACCTGGGGGCCGTAGACCTGAGCGCCGTAGACCTGAGGGCCGTATACCTGAGGGCCGTCACCGCACGACCGGCCGGGCGCGTACGACGAGTACGTCCAACCCCAGCTCGTCGTCCCCGATGTCCAGCCCCGCCCACAGGGCCTGCGCGGCCAGCAGGTTGAAGACCCGGTGCGGGGCGCACACCACATCACTCTCACGTCCGCCGCCGGCCAGCCGCTCGGCCACCACCCGGGCGGCCGCCTCGGCGTCGGCGGCGTGCTGGCCGAGGACGGTGGCCACCGGCTTCCCGGCCCCCGACACGAAGGCCTCCACCAGCAGCAGCCGCGCCGCATCCGCCGTGCCGTCGCTCCACCGCCGCACCTGAGTCGTGACCGACAGCCCGGTCACCACCCGACCCAGCTCGGCCAGCATCCACGCGCCCTGCACGAGCCCCGTCCCCAACGCCCCGGCCCCCGCACTCGCGGACCAGGGCCGATTCCCCTCCCCGGCGCGCCCCTTGCCCAGCAGCGCCCAGTCCCCCGACACGGGCACGGACATCGGCGCCTCCAGCGCGAGCACCGCCCGCCCGCCGCTCAGCAGGCCCTCGGCGACCGCCTCGACCGCCGTCGCCGGGTCGCTCCCGTACCCGGCGAGCGCCTCCGGCACCGGTCCCGCCCTCGGCACGTCGACGGCGGCCCAGGCGAAGGAACCGGTCCGTACGGAGCCGATGTCGACGGCGACCACTCGTAGGTCTCGCGGAGTCGGCTCGGCCATCTGCTCCTCCTCGCGGTCCGTGATCGGTTCTCAAGTAGGCCGTGCCACGCTCGGGCCTTCACGACAGGCCCCGTCTGTCGGAAGCCCATCGGGGCCGGGTGCGGCTTGGCCTCCGGGTCGGTGGACCAGACGAGGCGCAGTTCGAGGTTGTCCTCGCCGATGAGGTCGCACAGCAGATCTGCCCACGGGCTTGCCCGGGAGGCCGACGGGCACGAACGTACCGCCGCCGGCGAAGCGTTCCCTCACCCGGTCGGCGAGACGCCGGCTGAAGCCGACGCATCAGCTGCTCGCTGACCGCGCCGCCGATGCAACGCAGTTCCGAGCGTAGTTCGCTTGCCCGGGGCCCAGTGGCCCCGCCGGCCACCAGAGGCCCGACTTGACTTTTGATCCCCCCCGCCACCACCCTTTCACTACTCAATTAGTGAAAGGGTGGTGGAACGGATGGTCGAGTACCGCATCGACCGGCGCTCCGGCGTCGCCACCTACGTGCAGATCGTCCAGCAGACCAAACAGGCCCTGCGCCTCGGCCTGTTGGAGCCCGGCGACAAGCTTCCGACGGCCCGTGAGGTCGTCGAGGCGACCGCCATCAATCCGAACACCGTCCTCAAGGCCTACCGCGAACTCGAACGCGAGGGGCTGGTCGAGGCACGACGGGGGCTCGGCACGTTCGTGCGACGCGGGCTGAACACCGCGCCGGCCGACTCGCCGCTGCGCACCGAGCTGGAGGCGTGGGCCGTACGGGCCCGCGAGGCCGGCCTGGAGCGCGACGACGTGGACGCGCTCTTCACTTCCGTACTGGACACGCATTTCAAGGGGGACGAGTCATGACCGAGACCGCCATCGAGGCGGCCGCGCTGGGCAAGAGGTTCGGACGGCGCCGCAAGCGGGCGCTGGACGGCTGCGCCTTCCAGCTCCCGGCGGGCCGGATCTGCGCCGTCGTCGGACCCAACGGCGCGGGCAAGTCGACCCTCCTCTCCCTCGCCGCCGGTCTGCTGCACCCCAGCGACGGCACGATCACCGTCCTCGGCCAGGCCCCGGCGGCCGCCCGCGAGCAGGTCGCGTACGTCGCCCAGGACAAGCCCCTGCACCCGCAGCTCACCGTCGCCGACACCCTGCGCTTCGGCCGCGAGCTGAACCAGCGGCGCTGGGACGACCGGGTCGCCGAGCGGATCGTCGCCGAGGGAGACCTCGACCCCGATGCCAAGATCCGCACGCTCTCCGGCGGCCAGCGCACCCGCGTCGCGCTCGCCCTCGCCCTCGGCAAGCGCCCCGAACTGCTGCTCCTGGACGAGCCGATGGCCGACCTCGACCCACTCGCCCGGCACCAGCTGATGGCCACGCTCATGGCCGACGCCGCCGAACGCGGCACTACGGTTGTCATGTCCTCGCACGTCGTGGCCGAGCTGGAGGGCGCCTGCGACCACCTCCTGCTGCTCGGCGCCGGCCGCGTCCGCCTCGCCGGCCCGCTGGACGACCTGCTCGCCGCGCACCGGCTCGTCACCGGCCGCGCCGACGCCGGCCTGGACCCGCACACCGTGGTCGAGTCCCGCACCACGGGACGCCAACTCACCGCACTCGTACGGCCCGAGGGCCCGCTCGACGACACCTGGCAGAGCACCGTCCCCACCCTGGAGGAGCTGGTCCTCGCCCACCTGCGCGCCCCCGAGGCACCGGCCCTGCGGCTCGACTCCGTGCCGGAGGCCGCCGTATGACCACCGTCGTGACCATCGAGACGTCCACCGCCGTCGCGCCCTCCCGGGGGCCGCGCGGACTGGTCTGGGTGATGCTGCGGGTGCATCGCTGGGCGCTGTGGTTCTGGGTGCTGCTGGTGGCCGTCGGCGCGGGGGCGCTGCTGTTCGTCCACGGGCCGGGGACGGACGCCGCCTGGTCCGAGTACCGGGCGATGGGATGCGACTCGCCGGAGGTCGGCCAGGCCTGCGACTACTCGGGTCCCGCCATCAGCCGCCTCGGCCTGGCCAACAGCCTCGGCGGCCTCCTGAACTTCGTGCCGCTGCTCGCCGCCGCGTGGGCCGGCGGTGCGCTCATCGGGCGTGAACTGGAGAACGGAACCGCCCAGTTGGCCTGGGCCCAGTCCGTGTCCCCGGCCCGCTGGCTGGCCGCCAAGCTCGCCGTCCCGGCCGCCCTGCTCGTCGCGGGCACGACCCTGCTCACGCTGCTGCACCGCCTGGCATGGTCGTCGGCCGCCCCCCTGCGGTCCATCGTGCCCTGGCGGGAGTGGTACGACGACGACATCTTCCTGGCCAACGGCACCCTCGCCACCGCCCACGCCCTCCTCGGCCTCGCCGTCGGCGCCCTGGCGGGCCTGCTCCTGCGCCGCGCCCTGCCCGCGCTCGCCGCCGCGGCCGTAGGACTGCTGGTGCTCACGCAGGCCCTCGGCTCACTGCGCCCGTACCTGTGGCCGGTCGAGACGCTCACGCAGAAGGGCATGTACCCGCCGTACACCGGCATGGTCCTCGACGACGGCGCCCTCACCTCCACCGGCGCCCGCGTCGAAGACCCCCTCTGCATCAACGACACCAAGTGCCTCGCCGACCACGACATCGTCGGCTTCTACCGCGACTACCACCCCTCCTCCCACTTCTGGCCCCTCCAACTCGTGGAGACCGGCATCGTCCTCGCCGTGGTGGCCCTGGCGGTCCTCGCCGCCTTCCGGCTGCTGCGCCGCCGCACCGGAGCCGCCGTATGACCGCCACCCTCACCGCCACCGGCACCACCCCGGCCGGCACCACCCCGCGCGGGCCGCGCGGCCTGGTCTGGTCCGTCCTGCGGGTGCACCGGACCGCCCTGGTCCTCTGGGGACTCGCCCTGACCGCCGCGACGGCGGGACTGATCTGGATGTACGTCATCGCCGACGAGGCCCGCCGGGCCTACCTCCCGTGCTCCGAGCCGGTCGCCGCGGACGGCTACCCCTCCTGCTCCTCGCTCGATGCGATCACCGCCGACGACTACTACTCCACCGGCATCGCCCTCCTCACCTCGGCCCTGACCTTCGCGATCTTCCCCGTGGCCGCCTGGGCGGGCGGCGCGCTCATCGGGCGGGAGCTGGAGAGCGGCACCGCGCTGCTCGCCTGGACCCAGTCGGTCAGTCCGGTCCGCTGGCTGGCCGCCAAGCTCGCCGTCCCGGCGGTCCTGCTCGCCGCCGGCACCGGCGCGCTCGTCCTGCTGAACCGCTGGGCACAGACGGACGGCAACCCCAACGTGGTCGGGGACTGGTACGGCCCGGACGTCTTCGTCGGCATCGGCCCGGCGGCCGTCGGCTACGTACTGGCCGGCCTCGCCCTCGGCGCGCTCGCCGGACTGCTGGTGCGCCGGACGCTGCCCGCCGCCGGGGCGGGGTTCGCGTCCTCGCTCGTCCTGTACCTCGTGCTGGACCATTTCCGCAAGGACCTCTGGCCGAAGGCCGACCGCAGCCAGGCCGGTGAACTGGAGCTGCCCCGCTCGGCCTGGCAGGTGGACTGGAACGCGACCTGGGGCCGGTATCCCGGAGAGGGCACCCCGCGGTTCACCAGCGCGACCTTCCACCCCCGGTCCCATTTCTGGCCCCTCCAGCTCGTCGAGACCGGCATCCTCCTCGCCGTCGCGGCCACCGCAACCCTCGCCGCCTTCTGGCTGCTGCGCCGCCGCACCCCGTAAAAGCCTGCGAACCGGCTCCAAGGACCAGCCGCACGTCCCTCCACGGGGGGAGGGACGTGCGGCTGGGGCGTCGTCCGGACAGACGCTCCGTCATGTAGACGCCCGGGAGCCGCCCCCCGCTATCCCGCACGCCATGTCTCCGTAACCATTGGTTCAGACGGACTTGCGACGCTCAGCCAATGACCGCCGCCGTGCCAGCGCCTTCGCCGCCGCCGGAGGGAAACGCGAGGAACGGGGACGCCCGACATCTCCCCGCGACGCTCCCGCCCGCGCTTTCCGACGCGCCCATCGGCCTCGATGCGCGGAACAATGGGCATATGAGCCAGTCCACAAACTCCCAGGCCAACGTCCAGCACGCGCAGCCCTCCGTGGGCTCCATCGCGGCCCACCGCCCGCACACGGTCTCCGCGGTCGTCTCCGATCTGGAACCCGACCTCGACGCCGACCTCGACGCCTACGAGGAGTCACTCGTCGACGGGGTCCAGCTGCCCCAGGGCCGCTTCCTGGACCGGGAGCGCAGCTGGCTCGCGTTCAACGAGCGCGTCCTCGAACTCGCCGAGGACCCGAACACCCCGCTCCTGGAGCGGGCGAACTTCCTGGCGATCTTCGCCAGCAACCTGGACGAGTTCTTCATGGTCCGGGTGGCCGGACTGAAGCGCCGTATCGCCACCGGTGTCGCCACCCGGTCCGCGTCCGGCCTGCAGCCCCGCGAGGTCCTGGAGATGATCTGGGCCCGCTCCCGCGAGCTGATGGCGCGGCACGCCGCCTGCTACCACGAGGACGTCGCCCCCGCGCTCGCGGAGGAGGGCATCCACCTGGTCCGCTGGAACGAACTGCAGGAGAAGGAGCAGGCCCGCCTCTTCACCCTGTTCCGGCACCAGATCTTCCCGGTCCTGACCCCGCTGGCGGTCGACCCCGCGCACCCGTTCCCGTACATCTCCGGCCTGTCCCTGAACCTGGCCGTGCGCGTGCGCAACCCCGTCACCGGCACCCCGCACTTCGCCCGCGTCAAGGTGCCCCCGCTGCTCTCCCGCTTCCTGGAGGCCTCCCCCGGCCGGTACGTTCCGCTGGAGGACGTCATCGCCGCGCACCTGGAGGAGCTCTTCCCGGGCATGGAGGTGCTGGAGCACCACGCCTTCCGGGTCACCCGCAACGAGGACCTGGAGGTCGAGGAGGACGACGCCGAGAACCTGCTCCAGGCCCTGGAGAAGGAGCTCATGCGGCGCCGCTTCGGGCCGCCGGTGCGCCTGGAGGTCGAGGAGAACATCAACCAGGAGGTCCTGGACCTGCTGGTGCGCGAGCTGAAGATCAGCGAGGCCGAGGTCTACCCGCTGACCGGCCCGCTGGACCTCACCGGCCTCTTCCGCATCGCCTCCATCGACCGTCCCGAGCTGAAGTACCCGAAGTTCGTCGCGGGCACCCATCGCGATCTCGCCGAGGTCGAGTCGGCGTCCGCGCCGGACATCTTCGCCGCCCTGCGCAACCGGGACGTCCTCCTGCACCACCCGTACGACTCCTTCTCCACCTCCGTGCAGGCGTTCCTGGAGCAGGCGGCCGACGACCCGGACGTCCTCGCGATCAAGCAGACCCTGTACCGCACCTCCGGCGACTCCCCCATAGTCAACGCGCTCATCGACGCCGCCGAGGCCGGCAAGCAGGTTCTCGTGCTGGTCGAGATCAAGGCCCGCTTCGACGAGCACGCCAACATCAAGTGGGCGCGCAAGCTGGAGGAGGCCGGCTGCCATGTGGTCTACGGCCTCGTCGGCCTGAAGACCCACTGCAAGCTGTCGCTGGTGGTCCGCCAGGAGGGCGACACGCTACGGCGCTACAGCCACGTCGGCACCGGCAACTACCACCCGAAGACGGCCCGGCTCTACGAGGACCTGGGCCTGCTGACGGCCGACCCCCAGGTCGGCGCCGACCTGTCCGACCTGTTCAACCGTCTCTCCGGCTACTCGCGCCGGGAGACGTACCGGCGGCTGCTGGTCGCCCCCAAGTCCCTGCGCGACGGCCTGGTCTCGCGGATCAACAAGGAGGTCCAGCACCACCGTGCCGGGCGTCCCGCCCATGTCCGCATCAAGGTCAACTCGATCGTCGACGAGGCGCTCATCGACGCCTGCTACCGCGCGTCCCAGGCGGGCGTACCGGTCGACATCTGGGTCCGCGGCATCTGCGCGGTCCGCCCGGGTGTGGCGGGGCTGTCGGAGAACATCCGCGTCCGCTCCGTCCTCGGCCGTTTCCTCGAACACTCCCGGGTCTTCGGCTTCGGCAACGGCGGCGAGCCCGAGGTGTGGATCGGCAGCGCCGACATGATGCACCGCAACCTCGACCGACGTATCGAAGCCCTGGTCAGGGTCACCGACCCGGCCCACCGCGCCGCGCTCAACCGGCTCCTGGAGACCGGTATGTCCGACACCACCGCGTCCTGGCACCTCGGCCCGGAGGGCGAGTGGACGCGGCACGCGACGGACGCGGACGGCCAGCCACTGCGCAACGTCCAGGAGATGCTCATAGACGCCCGGAGGCGCCGGCGTGGCACAGCAACACCTTGATCCGACGGACCCCACGGCCGGCGCGGTGGCCGGGGACGCCCTCGCGGGCTACCTGCGCGCCCAGGCCACGGAGTTCCTCCGAGCCCTGCGCCTGCACCGGGAGACCGGGGGCGGCACGGGCAACGGTTCGAGCGGCTCGGAGGAGTGCGTCGACGCGGCCCGGGCCCTGCGCCGCTCGGCCCGCCGCATCAGCGCCAGCCTGCACACGTTCCGCCCGCTGCTGGACACCGACTGGTCGGAGTCCATCCGCCCGGAACTGGCCTGGCTCTCGGGAACCCTGGCCATGGAACACGCCTACGCGGCCCGCCTGGAACGCCTGCTGCTGGCCCTGCACCGCTTGTCGGGAGCAGCGGTCCTGCCGGCCCAGGCGGGCACGACCGACGTGGGCGGGGCGGGTGCGGGAGGCTCGGCCGGGGCGGTGGCGGGCAGCCGCCCCGACGTGACCGCGAGCACCCGCGCCGACGTGGCCGCGGGCAGTCGTGCCGCCGGGGCGGCGCCCGTCCCACCCAAAGCGGTACCCGGCGCCGCCGGCCCCTCGTCCCACCCGGCGCCCACCCCGGAACGCGGCAACCTCACAGTGGGCGCCGCCAAGGCAGGCGCCCTCCTCGACCGCCAGCTCACCCTCGCCCGCACCCGAGCGCACAGCACCGCCCTCCAGGCCCTCGGCTCCTCCCGCTTTCACGCCGTCGCCGACAACATCGCCGTACTGGCCAGCGAGGTCCCCCTGACCCCCGCCGCGACCACCGCCGACCTGCGCCCCCTCGCGGCCGCCGCCGAGGAGCGGCTCACCGACGCGGTCGCCGCGCTCCCCCTGGTGACCGCCGGCCACCCCTACAACGCCGAGGCCCTGATCCACGGCCTCTCCCCGGACCCGGCCCCGCATCCGCAGGACGCCCCCTGGCACCAGGTACGCCTGCTGCTGCGCCTGCACCGCTACGCCCGCGAGGTCCTCCACGGCGACGACTCCCCGGTGGACGTACGGCTGCTGGCGGCGGGGCAGGCCCTGAACCGGCACCGGGACGCCTCCGAGGCGGCGGCCGCCGCGGCCCAGGCGGCCCGCACCCCGCGGATCGCCCCGGCGACGGCGTACGCCCTCGGCGTGCTGCACGCCGACCAGCGGCACGAGGTGGAGGCGGCCCGTTTCGCGTTCCAGCAGTCCTGGCAGATGAAGACGGTGGGCGCGCCTCAGCGACCCTGAGGCCCGCCCTGGGAACCCCTGCACCACAGGTACTCCCGAAGGAGGCACTCTTCCGGTGACTCACCCGAACCAAGACCTCACCGTCCACGCGGCCGGCTGCGTCCTGTGGCGCCGTTCGCCGGTAGACGGTGAGGTGGAGATATGCCTGGTCCACCGACCGAAGTACGACGACTGGTCGCATCCCAAGGGCAAACTGAAACGCGGCGAGGACCCCCTCGAAGGCGCCCTGCGCGAGGTCGCCGAGGAGACCGGCCACCAGGCCGAGCCGGGCGCCGAACTGCCGACGCTGCGGTACATCGCCAACGACCGCCCCAAGGAGGTCCGGTACTGGGCGGCCGAGGCGGGCCCGGGCCGCTTCGCTCCCAACGCTGAGGTGGACCGCCTGCTGTGGCTCTCCCCCGCCGCCGCCCGGTGCCGTCTCAGCCAGCCGAGGGACCGCCCACTCGTGGACGCCCTACTGGAGTCGCTGCGGCCGGCCTAGTCCGAAGCAACCCGCACAAAGCGTCGGCATACACCCGTGTCCTCAACGTAAGCGTTCCGTTACCTCACCGCACCGTCCCCAGGGGTTCACCCCCCGTTCATTTACGGCCTTCGGCGCCTTCACCTGATCTGCCTAATTTCGGCCCTGCACGATGACGGACCGCGCCCCGGGGGGACGGGTTCGCATCACCCATTCTTCGCACGCCGCCGGAATTCAGGACGGCGGCTCCCGGAAGGAACACCCTCAGTGAAGCTTCAGCGCAAGAACCGGCGCGTCCTCGCTCTCGGCGCTCTCGCCGTCTCCGGCGCCCTGGCCCTCACGGCGTGCGGCTCCGACGAGACCGGCAACGGCGGCGGCGACGCCTCCTCCAGCACCGGCGCGAGCAACATCAAGTGTGACGACGCCTCGGGGCAGGTGCTCGCCGACGGCTCCTCCGCGCAGAAGAACGCCGTGGACGCGTGGGTCAAGCAGTTCTCGGCAGCCTGCAAGGTCGAGATCAACTACAAGGCCGGCGGTTCCGGTGCCGGTGTCACCGCGTTCACGCAGGGCCAGATCCCCTGGGCCGGTTCGGACTCGGCGCTGAAGCCCGAAGAGGTCGAGGCCTCCAAGAAGATCTGCTCCGGCGGCCAGGGCATCGACCTGCCGATGGTCGGCGGCCCGATCGCGCTCGGTTACAACGTCCCGGGTGTGGACAAGCTCGTCCTCGACGCCCCGACGATCGCCAAGATCTACAACGACAAGATCAAGAACTGGAACGACCCGGCGATCGCGAAGCTGAACCCCGACGCCAAGCTGCCCGACCTGAAGATCCAGGCCTTCCACCGGTCCGACGAGTCCGGCACCACGGACAACTTCACCAAGTACCTGATCGCCACCGCCAAGAGCGACTTCCCGTACGAGGGCGGCAAGGCCTGGCAGGCCAAGGGCGGCCAGTCCGCTCCGCAGTCCTCCGGTGTGGCCGCCCAGGTCAAGCAGACCGCCGGCGCGATCGGCTACTTCGAGCTGTCGTACGCCAAGGACGGCATCAAGACCGTCGCCATCGACACCGGTGCTGCCGCGCCGGTCGAGGCGAACGTCGAGAACGCCACCAAGGCCATCGCGGACGCCAAGGTCGTCGGCACCGGCAAGGACCTCGCCCTGGAGCTGAACTACGCCACCAAGGCCGAGGGCGCCTACCCGATGATCCTGGTGACGTACGAGATCGTCTGCGACAAGGGCAACAAGGCCGAGACCCTGCCCGCCGTCAAGGCGTTCCTGCGCTACGCGGCCTCCGAGGACGGTCAGAAGATCCTCGCCGAGAAGGACTACGCGCCCATGCCCGAGGACATCATCGCCAAGGTCCGCACCACCGTCGAATCCCTGAGCTGACCTGAGCGTGCGGTCCGGTCCCCCAGCGGGACCGGACCGCACCGTCCGGTGCACCGCCGCCAGGGGCCGCACACCACGTGCGGTTCCGCAGACCGGAGAACCCGATGGACACCACACACATAGCTGACGCACCTCCCCCCACTCCACAGCCGTCCGCGACCGAGCAGAAGCGCGCGGCCCGTGGTGCCACCCGACCCGGAGACCGGATCTTCCTCGGCCTCTCCCGTGGATCGGGCATTCTGCTGCTGGTGATCATGGCCGCGATCGCGGGCTTCCTCACCTACCGCGCCGCCCTCGCCATCAGCAAGGACGAGGGCAACTTCCTGACCACCTTCGAGTGGAACACCAGTGCCACCCCGCCGGTCTTCGGCATCGCGGTCCTGGCCTACGGCACGATCGTCTCCTCGATCATCGCCATGGTCATCGCGGTCCCGATCGCGGTCTCGATCGCCCTGTTCCTCACCCACTACGCCCCGCGCCGGCTGAGCGGCCCGATCGCCTATGTGATCGACCTGCTCGCCGCCGTGCCGTCCATCGTCTACGGCCTGTGGGGCGCCCTGATCCTGGTACCGCACCTGAACGGCCTGAACGGCTGGCTGAACGACTACCTCGGCTGGACGGGCATCTTCGAGTGGCAGGGCGGCGCCGCGCGCTCCATGCTCACCGTGGGCATCCTGCTCGCGATCATGATCCTGCCGATCATCACCAACGTGAGCCGCGAGGTCTTCCGCCAGGTCCCGCAGATCCACGAAGAGGCCGCCCTGGCCCTCGGCGCCACCCGCTGGGAAGTGATCCGCATGGCGGTCCTCCCCTTCGGCCGCTCCGGCGTGATCTCCGCCTCGATGCTCGGTCTCGGCCGCGCACTCGGAGAGACGATGGCCGTCGCCACCGTGCTCTCCCCGGACTTCCTGATCCACACCAGCCTGCTCGACCCGGGCGGCGGTACCTTCGCCCAGAACATCGCCAGCAAGTTCAGTGAGGCCACCGAGTTCGGCCGTGACGCGCTGATCGCCTCCGGTCTGGTCCTGTTCGTCATCACCCTGCTGGTCAACGGCGCGGCCCGCGCGATCATCGCCCGCCGCAAGGAGTACTCGGGGGCCAACGCATGAGCACCGCACCTTCCCTCGCCGGAAAGCGCCCCAGCACCCTACGCGGCGCCTCGCTGCCCAAGTGGGCCCCCTGGGCCATCGGCGCCGCATCCATCGCGCTCGGATTCGGCATCAGCACCGCCGCAGGTCTGGCCAGCGACATCCAGTGGGCGCTGATCGCAGCGCTCCTGTACGTCATCGGTACGTACGTCATCTCCGCCTGGATCGAGAACCGCCGCCAGGCCAAGGACCGCGTGGTCACCTCGATGGTGTGGGTCGCGTTCCTGCTCGCCGTGGTGCCGCTGGCCTCGCTGGTGTGGTCGACCGTCCAACGCGGCATCAAGGTCCTCGACGGCTACTTCCTGACCCACTCGATGGGCGTGGTCGCCGACTCGGAGCCGGGCGGCGGCATCTACCACGCCATTCTCGGCACTCTGGAGCAGGTCGGCCTCGCCACGCTGATCGCCGCGCCGATCGGCGTGCTCACCGCGATCTACCTGGTGGAGTACGGGCGCGGCAGCCTCGCTCGGGCCGTCACCTTCTTCGTCGACGTCATGACCGGCATCCCGTCGATCGTCGCCGGCCTGTTCATCCTCAGCATCATGCTGATGTTCGAGATGGAGCCCTTCGGCTTCGCCGGCTCACTCGCTCTCGCGATCCTGATGATGCCGGTCGTCGTCCGTTCCACCGAGGAGATGCTCAAGCTCGTCCCGAACGAGCTGCGCGAGGCCTCCCTGGCGCTCGGCGTGCCGAAGTGGCGCACCATCATGAAGGTGGTCCTGCCGACCTCGCTCGGCGGCATCATCACCGGCATCATGCTGTCCATCGCCCGTATCGCCGGTGAGACCGCGCCCGTGCTGCTGCTGGTGTTCGGCAGCAAGTTCATCAACTCGAACCCCTTCGACGGTGCGCAGGCGTCGCTCCCGCTGTACATCTACCAGCAGTACGGATCGGGCGAGGCTCCGGCTTACGACCGTGCGTGGGCGGCGTCGCTGACGCTGATCGCCTTCGTGATGATCCTCAACATGGTGGCCCGCGGCATCGCCCGCTGGAAGGCCCCCAAGACGGGCCGCTGACGCGGCCGATCAGCGACCCGATTCCCCCCTGAAAGAAGCAGTGATTTCCATGGCCAAGCGTATTGATGTCAGCGGCCTCAACGCCTACTACGGCTCCTTCCTGGCCATCGAGGACATCTCGATGACCGTCGAGCCGCGCTCCGTGACGGCCTTCATCGGCCCGTCCGGCTGCGGCAAGTCCACGTTCCTGCGCACCCTCAACCGGATGCACGAGGTCACGCCGGGCGGCCGGGTCGAGGGCAAGGTCATGCTCGACGACGAGAACCTGTACGGCGCCGGAATCGACCCCGTGGCCGTGCGCCGCGAGGTCGGCATGGTCTTCCAGCGCCCGAACCCCTTCCCCACGATGTCCGTCTACGACAACGTCGCGGCCGGCCTGAAGCTGAACGGCTCGTACAAGAAGTCGCAGCTGGACGACATCGTCGAGAAGTCCCTCAAGGGCGCCAACCTCTGGAACGAGGTCAAGGACCGCCTGAACAAGCCGGGCTCCGGTCTCTCCGGCGGCCAGCAGCAGCGTCTGTGCATCGCCCGCGCGATCGCGGTGGAACCGAAGGTCCTCCTCATGGACGAGCCCTGCTCGGCCCTGGACCCGATCTCCACCCTCGCCATCGAGGACCTGATCGGCGAGCTCAAGGAGCGCTTCACGATCGTCATCGTGACGCACAACATGCAGCAGGCGGCCCGTGTCTCCGACCGCACCGCCTTCTTCAACCTGGCGGCCGTCGGCCAGCCCGGCAAGCTGATCGAGATCGACGACACGGAGCGCATCTTCTCCAACCCGTCGGTCCAGGCCACGGAGGACTACATCTCTGGCCGCTTCGGGTGACCCACCCGGCCACATGAACCCCTCGCGGTGCTGCATGGCGGTGCCACCGCGAGGCAGATAAAGGGCCCGCCCCCTGGCTCCCGGGGGGCGGGCCCGTGTCTGTCGGCGGTGCGGGGATCGGGGCAGCGCTGAAGCTCATGGCCCCACCCGCCCCCGTCACCTCTGGACGCCGATGCCGGCATTTCAGCCTGTCCGGCGTTTGAGGACGAGGCCCTTCGGGCCGATGCGGGGGTCTGGGGGCGGCAGCCCCCAGGGACGGGACGGGTAGGGGCGGCGGGGGCGAGGAAAACCCGTGGCGCGCCGGCCGCAGCGACCCGTCGCCTACAGAAACGCCAGGTTCACGACCCCGAACGCCCCCGCAGCCACCAGCGCCGCCGCGGGCATCGTGATGAACCACCCGAGAACGATGTTCTTGGCCACGCCCCACCGCACGGCGTTCACCCGCTTCGTCGCCCCGACACCCATGATCGCCGAGGTGATGACATGCGTCGTGGAGATCGGCGCCTTGAAGAGAAAGGCGGTGGTGAACATGATCGAAGCCCCGGTCGTCTCCGCGGCGAACCCCTGCGGCGGATCCAACTCAATGATCTTCCGCCCCAACGTCCGCATGATCCGCCACCCGCCGGCATACGTCCCCAGCGACAGCATCACGGCGCACACGATCTTCACCCACACCGGAATGGGATCGCCGTAGTCCTCGACATCGGCGATGACCAGCGCCATCACCACGATGCCCATGGTCTTCTGCGCGTCCTGCAGACCATGCCCGAGCGCCATCCCGGCCGCCGACACGGTCTGCGCGATCCGGAACCCCCGCTTGGCCTTGTGCGGATTGGCCCGCCGGAAGATCCACATGATCGCCGTCATCACGAGATAGCCCGCGCACAGCCCGACGATGGGCGACACGAACATCGGGATGACGACCTTCTCCAGCACCCCGCTCCAGTACACCGTCGTCCCTCCGGCGAGCGCCGCCCCCACCATGCCGCCGAACAGCGCGTGCGAGGAAGAGGAGGGAAGCCCGAAGTACCAGGTGACGAGGTTCCAGGTGATCGCGCCCACCAGGGCCGCGAACAGAATCCCCATCCCCTTCGAGCCCTCGGGTGTCTGAATCAGGCCCTCACTGACGGTCTTGGCGACGCCGGACCCCAGAAAGGCACCGCCCAGATTCATCACCGCGGCCATCGCCAGCGCGGCACGCGGCGTGAGCGCCCGCGTCGACACGGACGTGGCGATCGCGTTCGCGGAGTCGTGGAAGCCGTTGGTGTACGTGAAGAAGAGCGCGACCCCGATGGTCGCGACCAGCGCGAAGGTGTCCATGGGCGGGTCTCAGGACTCCTTGACGGCGATGGTCTCCACCGTGTTCGCCACGTGCTCGAAGGCGTCGGCCGCTTCCTCCAGCACATCAACGATCTGCTTGAGCTTCAGCACCTCGATGGCGTCGTACTTGCCGTTGAAGAGGTGGGCGAGGAGCTTGCGGTGTATCTGGTCGGCCTGGTTCTCGAGGCGGTTGACCTCGATCCAGTACTCGGTGAGGTTGTCCATCGTGCGCAGGTTCGGCATTGCCTCGGCCGTGAGCTCCGCGGCCCGCGCCAGCACCTCGATCTGCTGCTCGACGCCCTTGGGCAGTTCCTCGACGTTGTAGAGGACGACCAGGTCGACGGCCTCCTCCATGAAGTCCATGATGTCGTCGAGGGAGGATGCGAGGGAGTAGATGTCCTCACGGTCGAACGGCGTGATGAACGAGGAGTTCAGCTGGTGGAAGATCGCGTGTGTGGCATCGTCACCCGCGTGTTCCGCGGCCCGCATACGTTCGGCGATCTCGGCCCGGCCGGCGTTGTCCGCCCCGAGCAGTTCCATCAGGAGCTTCGAGCCCGTGACGATGTTGTCCGCGGATGCGGCGAACATGTCGTAGAAGCTCGTCTCCCGGGGGGTCAGACGAAATCGCACGTGGGGTCCTCAGAGAGCATCGGTTTCGGTCAGGCTGATGCTAGGCGCATCATCCGGCCACGGCTAATGGGCCGTCCTCCAGTGTCGCCCATCAGGCACAGTGGTCGGCACGGGGGCTGCCCAGTGGTCCAGTCCAACGGCCGTTCGCGGCATCGGCCACAGGCCCTATACCCAGCAAAGTTCGGTACGATATACCCAGTAGGGGTATATGAAGCGGTTTACGTCTGGAGGACGCGATGACGACCACCGAGGCCGGCGCGGGTGCGCCCTCCGCAGCAGACCGGACCGCGGAAACGAACGTCACGGACGCGGCGGATGTCGCGAACGTCACGGAGGTCGTGACGGACCACGACCGGGGCATCCACGGCTACCACAAACAGAAGGACGAACACCTCAAGCGCCTGCGCCGCATCGAGGGCCAGATCCGCGGCCTGCAGCGGATGGTCGACGAGGACGTCTACTGCATCGACATACTCACGCAGGTGTCCGCCTCCACCAAGGCCCTGCAGTCCTTCGCCCTCCAGCTGCTGGAGGAACACCTCCGGCACTGCGTCGCCGACGCGGCCCTCAAGGGCGGTGCGGAGATCGACGCGAAGGTGGAGGAGGCGACGAAGGCGATCGGACGACTGCTGCGAACCTGACGGCTGCCGCCGCTGCGGGGGAGCTCACTCGCCCTCCGTACCCCGCTCCTCCGCGACTCTCAGCACCTCATCGATGCTTTCCAGACTCAGCCGGTCCTCACGGGCGGCCGAGGCCGCGATGATCAGCTCTCCGCACAGCTCGATCTCGGCGAGGGCCACGTAGTCCTGAACTGCCGTACCGCCGACCGGAGCCACGTGCATCACCTCGTCTCTGCCGTTACCGACTTCCTAGAGTAGGGAGCGGCCTACACACCGCGCATGGCACGGACGGGCTAGTTCTTGACGCCCGTCACGCACGCATACGCCCACCTCACTCCTCGGCGATCTTCCCCGCGTAGATGTCCTCGCGTTCCGGAAGGCGTACGTCGACAGGCGCCCCGAAGTCATAGAGCAAGGTCGTGGAAGCCACGGCAACGGCACCACCGCTCGGCTGGCCGTTGACGAAACTGAACCGATGCCGGACCTTCCGGATCCGGCCGTCGTCGTCGAGATACACATCGAACGGCACCTCGTCCGTGGCGAACCCTTTCGCCGCTGCCGCCAGCGCTTCCTTGTTCCCGTCGGACGCCTCCTGGGCGGCGGCACCGAGATCAGCGGTCCCCCGGTAATGCCGCACGGCGGTACCCGCGACCTCCTTGTCCCCCACATACGTCGCCGTCCGCGCCCCGCGCAGCACCTCGGCGGCGGCGAACGGATCGGTGGCGCCGCCGGTGACCAGATTCCCGTCCGAGAGCGACCGCGTATCGACCCGCACCCACTTGTCGGCGGGCACACCCGCGCCCCGGTTCTTCATGAACAGCGCCCCGGGAGCGAGGAGTTCCATGATCGGCCGATGCGCGGTCGCACCGGCGGGATCCTGGGGCAACAGCACCTTCAACTGCCCCAGCTGCTTGCGGAAGTCGTACACACCCTCACCGCGGATGGTGACGCGGGTGCCGCCGGTGGCCATCTCCATGGACGTACGGGCCTTGGAACTCCGGGCCCCGACGAGCGCGTCGGCAGCGCGCCGCACGACCTCCACGGCGTCCCGCCCACGCGAATCCTCCGCGGCCGCCCCGCTCCCCGCGCACCCGCTGCCCGCCAGACAGACACACAGGACCCCGGCCGCGACGCCGGCCCCTTGCCTCCGCCTGTGCTGCTGCCGCTCCGTCATCGCCTGCCTACCCCCAGCCGGTACGTCCGTCACGGGCCCCCTGTCGTTCCGGTTAACGACGAGTAGGTGCCCCCGTCACGCCGCCCGAGGGCGTTGCGCTTACTTGCCTTGGGTAACGTTGCTGACGTGGCGCAGCAGGACGGACCGACGTCCCCCCGAAAACATCGCGGCCCCGACGAACACCGCACGACGACGGTGGAAAAGGGCCCTTTCTGCACAGCCCGCTGCACCTGCGGCTGGCGGGGCCCGGCGAGACGCGCACGCAGCGCGGCGCGGGCCGACGCCGAGGGACACGTGGGGGGCTGACGGCCCCGTGAGCGCCGGGGAACGTTCACCGAGCACCTTCATCCCCGCGGCCCGCCGAGGGGACTCCGTTTCCGGCCCAGGTGTTCCAGCCCGTCTGGGGGTCCCCCCTCTGGGGGAGTTTGAGGACCAGGCCGGCCCGCCCCGATGGCCCCCCACACCATGGAACCCCGACCCCCACCACCCCGTCTCCGTCCACGTAACCCCCAGGAGGCGACATGGAACGGCGTACCTTCATCGGCGGCGGCGCAGCAGCGCTCACCGCCCTCACGGCAACCGCCTGCAAAAGCAGCAACGGCTCCGCCACAGGTACAGGGACAGGAACAGGCGCGGACACAGCCACGCGCACCCAGTCCGCCTCCTCCTCCTCCCGCCCTCCAGCCACCGCCCCCGCCAATTGGACCGCCCTCGCCCAGGACCTGGACGGCACCCTCATCCGCCCCGGCGACACCGACTGGAAGTCCGCCCACCAGCTCTACAACACCCGCTTCGACACCCTGAAGCCCGCCGCCGTCGCCTACGTCGCCCACCAGGACGACATCCGCACCACCCTCGCCTACGCCCGCGCCCACCACTTCCAGGTCGCCATCCGCAACGGCGGCCACTCCTACGCCGGCTGGTCCTCCGGCAACAACCGCCTGATCATCGACGTCTCCAGGCTCAACCGCATCCGAGCCTCGGGCAACACCGCGGTGATCGGCGCCGGCTCCAAGCTCATCGACGTCTACCGGGCCCTCGCCGCCAAGGGCGTCACCATCCCCGCCGGCTCCTGCCCCTCCGTCGGCGTCTCCGGCCTCACCCTCGGCGGCGGCCACGGCGTCACCTCACGCGCGTACGGCCTGACCTGCGACAGCCTCACCCAGGCCACCGTGATCACCGCCGACGGCAAGCAGCTCACCGCCAACGCCGGCACCAACAAGGACCTCTTCTGGGCCCTGCGCGGCGCCGGCAACGGCAACTTCGGCGTCGTGACGGAACTCCAGTTCAAGACCCACCCCGCCCCCCAGGCCGTCACGGCGTACATGACCTGGCCCTGGTCGAAGGCGGCCGCGCTGATCAAGGCGTGGCAGGAGTGGGGCCCGACCCGGCCCGACGAGATCTGGTCGGCCCTGAGCATCTCGAACCACGCGGGCGGCAACCCCACCATCACGGTCGCGGCGTTCTCGCTCGGCACCTACGGCGAACTCCAGAACGCGGTCGACCGCCTCGCCGACGGCCCCGGCGGACCCGGCCCCGCGAGCAGCGTCGCCCTCAGGCGCCGCTCGTACGAGGAGTCGATGGAGCTCTACGCGGGCTGCTCGTCCTTCGCCACGGACGCCCAGTGCCACCTCCCCGGCTCCACCCCGGGCCGCTCCCCCCAGGGCGCGCTGAGCCGCGAGACGTACACCGCGAAGTCGGACTTCTTCGACCGCTCCCTCTCGCAGGCGGGCATCCAGACCCTGATGAAGCAGATGCGGTCGGTCCGCGGCGGCTCCGGCAGCATCGCGCTCACGGCCCTCGGCGGAGCCGTCAACCGCGTCTCCCCCACGGCCACGGCCTTCGTGCACCGCCGCTCCCGCTTCCTCGCCCAGTACATCGCCTCCTGGCGCGCCGGCACGACGGGCTCCACGGCCCAGGCGTGGCTGAAATCGGCCCACGACGCGATGCGGCCGTACGCCTCGGGCGCCGCGTACCAGAACTACACCGACCCGTCCCTGAGCGACTGGCGCAAGGCGTACTACGGGGATGCGGCGACGCGCCTGACGAAGCTGAAGAAGCAGTACGACCCGGAGAGGTTCTTCACGTACCCGCAGGCGCTGTAGGCACCGACGCCTCGGAAGCCGGACCCGAAACCGAAACCGGAACCGGAACCGGTGTCGAAGTCGACGTCGAAGTCGAAGGCAGGACCCAGGCCCCTAGGCCGCCAGATCCCGCTCCTCAGCCCCGGCCGTCTCCTTCCGAGCCCCCGGAATCAGCGCGTCCTGGCCACCCACCCGGGACCGTCCCCGCGCGCTGACCAACCACCCCACCCGCGGCGACCGCTCGACGGCGGACATCACCGGTGTCAGCAGCGCCATGGCGAGCGGCGACAGCAGCAGCGCGACCGCCGTACCGAGCGCGAATCCGCCCACCACGTCGGTCGGATAGTGCACGCCCATGTAGACCCGGCAGAAACCCTCGAGAAGGGCGATCCCGATCCCGACCAGCCCGAACTTCCGGTTCGCGACGAACAACCCGACCGCCAGGGCCATGGCGATCGTCGCGTGATCACTCACGAACGAGTAGTCGGTCTTGCCGCTCACCAGGACCTCGAGCCCTTGATGATCGTTGAAGGGCCGCGGACGCTCCACGAACCCCCGTATCGGCACGTTCACGAGCACCGCGACGGCGGCGGCCAGCGGCGCCCACACGAGCGCGGCCACGGACGAGGCGGCGTCCTCCGCGCCCCTGCGCCGCACGGACCACCAGCACCACACCACGAGCAGGATCAGAGCGAGGACGAGCCCGTACTCACCGACGTACTCCATGACCCCGTCGAACCAGCGCGGCGCGTCCTTGGCCAGGCCATTGATGTCGTAGAGCAGCTCGACGTCGGGGTTCGACCCGGATTCTGCGAGTCCAGCCATGATGCCGCGGCCCCTTCGTCGTCTCTCGGCGCATCCTGCGTACGCCGCTCCGCCCACCCCCGTGGTTGTGATCCGGCTACGTCACCAGGAACGCACGGCCCCTGTGGATACGTTCCACACTCCACTGAATGATCACGCAGACGTTATCGAAGAGAGACCCATCACCGCAGCTCAGGGGGTGGGTTCACACTCCGTCTAAACCGCGGTGGGCAGCGCTTTCGCGCCATCTTCGGTGACTCGGGTGGCCCCGAAGTAGTCCGGGGTGTCGATCGGGTCGAACCGGATCACAGCACCTGTTCTCGGCGCGTCGATCATGTAGCCGCCGCCCACATAAATCCCCACATGCCGGATGGCACGCGAGTTGGTGAGGTCGTCCGAGAAGAACACCAGATCCCCCGGGAGCAGCTCGTCCCTGGCCGGATGCGGCCCCGCGTTGTACTGATCGTTGGCGACCCGCGGCAAGGAGATCCCGACACTGTCGTAAGCGGCCTGGGTCAACCCGGAACAGTCGAACCGACCACCGTCCGCGGCGGTCCCCTCACCGCCCCAGAGGTAGGGAGTGCCGAGTTTCTTCTGGGCGTAGTAGATGGCGCCGGCGGCCTGCTTGGAGGGGTCCACGCGGCTGACGGGCGCGGCGAAGCTCTTCTCCAGGCTGCGGATCCTGGTGACGTAGTTCTGCGTCTCGGTGATGGCCGGCACCCCGCCCGCCTTTATGACGCGGTACGCGCCCGCGTTGTAGGCGGCGAGCATGTTGTTCGTGGTGTCGCCGGGGACGTCCTTGACGTACTTGGCGAGTTCGCAGTCGTACGACGCGGCCGACGGAATCGCGTCGTTCGGGTCCCAGATGTCGCGGTCGCCGTCTCCGTCGCCGTCGACACCGTGCGTGGCCCAGGTGCTCGGGATGAACTGGGCGATACCGCGGGCGTCGGCGTGGCTGACGACGTCCGGGTCCCAGCCGCTCTCCTGGTAGAGCTGGGCCGCGAGCAGGGCGGGGTTGATGGCGGGGCACAGGTTGCCCCACTTCTGCACGAGCGTCTTGTACGCGCCGGGCACCGATCCCTTGGCCAGTCCGACGCTGCCCTTGCCGACGCCGTTGACCAGGTTTCCGGCGACGATGTACACCCCGACGACGAGCAGCATCACGAAGCTCAGTCCGAGCGCGACCGCGACACCACCGGCCACCCATACTTTTCGCACGGCTCAACCCTCCCCCATATCGCCGCTGTTCAAGACCGTATCCGGTGAGAGTGGCGTTATTTCACCGTGAAGCCACGGCAGAAGACGCTCGAGTAGTCGTCGGGCGTACGGATGTGATGAAACTGCACGGTCCAGTCGCCGGGGTCATTGGTCAAGGGGATGGCGGGGGACGGCTTGCCCCGCACCCAGGAGTTGAAGTCGTCCGGATACGTGACGTACTTCCAGTCTCCGGGGTTGCTGCCGCCGTACACGTCGACGGGCTTGCTCGTGTAGCCCACGTTCGCGTTGTCGGCCAGCAGTCCCTCGACCGGTTTCCCGGTGGACGGGTCGATGTCGTGCGGCGGCTTCACACTGACGGTGACGTAATAGGGCGCCTTGCCCTCGGTCGCGTACTTGTCGCGGAATCCGATCCGCACCTTGCCGTCGAGGGTGAGCGTCTCCGTGCCGGCATCCGGGTCGTCGGCGTCGCTGATGGAGCCCATGAAGCCGTTGCCTGCCCGCTCCTCCGGCGGCAGTTGGCACTCGCCGGTGTCCGAGTACCACAGCGTTCGGTCGAGCTTGTCCCCCGCGTACGCGGGTGCTTCCTTCGACGCAGCCGAGGACGACGGGCCGGGCGACCTGTCGCCCCCTGCGGCGGAGCCGCCGCCCTTGTCGTCGTCCGGCGCCATGAGCACGTAGGCCACGCCGACCGCGACCGCCATGGCCACGGCGACCCTCCAGGGCGCGATACGGCGACGGCGGACGGCCTGCGTGGGCCCGCTCACCTGCGTCGGCGTGTACCCGTACCCGTTCGGCGCACCGGCCGTGGGCAGTTCGTGCGCCCCCAGCGGCGGATGCGCCGGAGGCACCGGCACCGTGGCCCCCGCCTGCCCAGTCGGCGGCGTCTGCGGCACCGCCTCGGCCAGTTGGGCGAGCCCCGCGTAGAACGGGTCCTCGACGAGCGCCGCCCGCACCCCGCACCGCGCGATCACCTCGCCGAGCCCCGGCCGCTCCGCCGGGTCCTTGGCCACGCATGCCTCGACGAGGGCCGCCAACTCCGGCTCCACGCCCGCGAGATCGATGGGCTCGTGAACGGCCCGGTAACTGACCCCGGCCGGCTCGCCCATGCCGAACGGAGGCCGCCCGGTCGCCGCGTACGCGAGCGTCGCGCCCAGCGCGAACACGTCCGCGGCCGGACCGACCTCGTTGCGTATCAGCACCTCGGGCGCCGTGAAGCCGGGCGTACCCGGCGCGAACCCGGCCTCGGTGAGGGCCGTCTGACCGGCACCGCGTGCGATGCCGAAGTCGATGAGCGAAGGCCCTTGGGTGGCGAGGATGACGTTCTGCGGCTTGAGGTCCCGGTGCGTGACGCCGTGCGCGTGCACCGCCGCGAGGCCTTCGGCGAGGGCCGCGAGCACCCCACGGCACGTCTCGGCCGGCAACGCCCCCCGCTCCCCCACAGCCTTGCCCAACGTCGGCCCCGACACATACTCGGTGGCCAGCCAGTACGGCGCCACATCCAACGAGGCGTCAATCAGGTTCGCCGTGTACGCGCTCCGCACGGCCCGCACCGTCTCCACCTCACGCCGGAACCGGGCCAGCGCCTCCGGGTGATCGGTGATCTCGTCCCGGATGACCTTGATGGCGACCAGCCGCCCACCCGGCGACCGGGCCAGATAGACCTGTCCCATACCGCCCGCACCGAGCCGTGCCAGCAGTGTGTATGCGCCTATGTGCGCGGGATCCCGATCCCTCAGTGCGTCCACCGAACCGACCTTGCCACAGAGATCAGTTCGACGCGGAGTCCCTTTCCGCTTCCTGGAACAGCTCCGCCGCCTCCGCCCCCAGCACCACGCTGTACGACACGTCCGCCGTCGACCCACCCCCGTCGTGCCCGCCCAACACCCCGACGACCGCCCCGTCCCCGTCGACCCAGGGACTCCCGCTGCTCCCTCCGCTGAAGCCGGGGCATGCGATGCGCTGCTGCGTACGGCTTTGCGGTCGCGGCCTGTTGGTGCAACTGACCGGCGATTCACGGGAGTTGAGATACGCGGTGACGGTGACCGCCGTGGCCCCGGTGGCCGTGTCCGTGGCGAACCGTTCGCCGCCCACCACGTCCTCGACGCCTTCCCCACCCCGCTCCTCCACGACCGCGAAAGCCACGTCGCTGTCCTCGTCCCGCCTCTCCTTCCACCCCTCCGACAGGAACCGCCGCCCGACCTTCCACACCCCGTAGGGCGCCTCGCCGTCCCGGTACCCCGGCACGAACACGAGATCGTCGGGCCGTCCGTTCAGGCAGTGGGCGGCGGTGACGATGAGGTCCCGGTGGGCACTGTGGACGACGGACGCGGTGCAGAAGTGCCCGCCGCGCAGCCGGTCACGACGGTCCGCCGCGAACAGCGCACCCACCCGCGCGCTGCGCGCCGTGGCCGCGGCGAAGGTGGTCACACCGAAAGGACCTGCGCCGGCGCCGCCTGCCGCGGCGGAGGCCGATGTGAGGGCGAGGAGAAGGCCGGCGGCGTACAGGGAGAGGCGAGGGGAGTGGGAGGTACGGGAGGTGGGCTTCATCGGGGGTCACTGTGGCCCACGAAGGTGAGAGAAGCGTCAGACGCCCCCGCGGCCCCGACGCAAATCGGATCCGTCACACCCGCCGTACGGGCGTGCGAGTTCGGCCAGTTCAGGTGGCGACCACCGGGAAACCTCCAGTCGTGTGACCTGCAGCACATTGGACCGGATGTCACCCGATCGGTCGATTAGCAACATGTCTTTTGGGTAGCACCAATTTGACGACACCGACCCGACCGAAGCCATCCGACCGGGTCCAATCAGCCTAAAGCCGTCCGCTTCTGGCTGAATGACCTGGGCTAACAGAGTCATCACCTTTTCCGCAAGCCTCCTTCAGGGGTAGCCAATTCGCACCTAGCGTGCTACGCGACCATGCCCAGCCGCTGGTCGCGTGGCAGTTCGCACTGAGGCGCGTCCAGCGCGTCACAGAAGGAGCCCCATGCCCACCGCCTCGGACCCAAGCCTGAACCGGCGAAAGCTGCGCCTCGCACTCAAGGCCGCGCGCGACAAGAAGGCCCTGACGCAACGCGACGCCGCAGACCACCTTGACTGGTCTCTGTCAAAGGTGATCCGGATCGAGGCGGGCACAGTGAGCCTGTCCGTCACCGACCTCCAGGCGATGCTCCGCCTTTACGAGGTGACCGACGAATCGGTCGTCAAGGAACTGGAACAGGCGGCACGCGGCAGCAAGGGCCAGTCGTGGTGGTCGGAGTACAACGACATCATCGCGCCCCCGTTCGCCCAGTACCTGGGCTACGAGAACGCGGCGGACAGCATCCGCACGTACCACCCCACGCTCATCCCCGGGTTGCTCCAGACGACGGACTACATGACCGCGTTCTTCCACGCGTCTCCTCCGTCCACCCCCATCCCGCGCAACGTCGACCTCCGAACGGCCCGCCAGGAACGCGTCTTCGCGGACGGCGGCCCGAGCGTCACTGTGATCGTCGACGAGTCCGCACTGCGCCGGCTGATCGGTGGCATCGGCACCATGCGCGGGCAGCTGACCCACATCAAACAGCGGGCCGCCGAAGGGAAGATCAAGCTCCAGGTGCTGCCCCTGACTGCGGGCGCCCACGACAGCTTGGAGAACAGCTTCATCCTGCTCGGCTTCCATGACGACGAGGACGTGCTGTACGTGGCCGGACCAGGCGGTGTGCTCACCAACCGGGACAACCGCGAGATGGTCGCCCGCTACCAGGAGAGCTTCGAGGACCTGACGGACAAGGCGCTGAGCCCGGAGGCCTCGGCCGCATTCCTCGACGATCTCCTCGACCAACTGAACCGTTCCTGAGAATCCGACCAGGCACCGACGGGGGCACAGTCCATGGCGAACGAGAAACGGAGGCGCAAGGACCGGCAGCCATGCCCGGGCAACGGCCGCTCCCCCACCACGACGGCACGCCGGGTACGCCCACGGCCCGCACACGACCCGTCGGTGCCCGCTTCTCTCACAGCGCAGGGCATCACCAGCGACGACGCGTGTTCCCGCCTGCGGCACCTGCGCCAGGACGACACGGACAACGCCATACGGCGCAGAAGGGCGCACACGGACGATCTGATACGGATCGTGCGCAACCTGGCCGCACTGACCGTGTTCTCCTCGACCACCCTGACCCTGGTGGCCTACGCGGGCATCCGCATGGGCATCCCGCCCGAGGCGTGCGTGGCCGGCACTTTCGGTGCGGCCATCCTCCTCATCAGGACCTTCGCGAAAGCGTTCGAGTCGGTTCGGCCTTCGCTACCGGGCGCACCAAAAGACCCACCGTCCACCGATGAGCGGTAGCGGGCGCCGCGGCCCACCACCAGCCGGCGGCCGCGGAAACGACGATCAGGACCAGCGCCCACACCACAAGACGGACGACCGGTTCCCCGCCCAGCAGGGAGGCTCCGCCCCCGGCTGCGGCGGCGACCAGTCCGGTCACCGCGCAATAGCGCGCGAACTCACCCCGCCTTGTCTCCGCATGCCCGGCGCGATCGGCTGGATCACAACTGTTCATGACTGCCTCCGGCGGATTCTCCCCAGGCGAAATACGCTACAGCCACCTGCCAGATGGGCAAGGAGAACCGGAGCACAGCCCGTTGGGGGCACTTGGAATCACGTACTCGGACCTCAGTCGGGAGAGCAGCGACCTCACAGCATTCCGTGTTCGAACCGCTGTAACTGCTCTTCCGCCACACAATCAGGGCACTCTCCGCAGCCAACACCGCCTCCTCCCAACCGCCTGCCACATGCCCGAACTCGCCAACGGCCCACAGGGCAGGCCAGGATCCGGGCAGGAGAGGGCACCCGACGGCCCACCGCGCACAGGGGTTGTACCCACCGGACCCGGCCCCCCAACAGGCGTCGCGCCCACGCCCAAGGCTTCACGCCACCCCGCGGCCCACGAACGGCCCCCTCACACCGCCGCGTTGAGCACCGTGAGCCACACGGCACAGCCGGACGGCTGCCGCCGATGGTGCGCGGCAGGCCGCATGACCTGACAGGTCATCGACTCCGGCGGGCCCCGCTGTCACGATCGTCGGCACAAGGAGCCCCACCCGCCGGAAGGAGCCCACACGATGCCCGCCTACGCCATCGCACACCTCCGGGACGCCGCCCCGCACCCGGAGATCGCCGAGTACATCGAGCGCATACCCGCCACCTTCGAACCGTACGGCGGCCGCTTCCTCGTGCACGTCACGCCGCACGAGACGAAGGAGGGCAGTTGGCCGGGGCACGTGGTGGTGATCGGCTTCCCCGGGATCGAGGAGGCGCGGGCGTGGTGGGACTCGCCCGCCTACCAGGAGATCGCGCCCCTGCGCTCCCGGCACATCGAGGGCGACATCATCCTCGTCGAGGGCGTCCCTGAGGGCTACGACCCGACCGTCACCGCCAAGGTCATGCGGGACGCGCTGCGGGACGAGTAGCACTCAACTCAGCACTGCCGGGCGGCACTGCCAGGCAGCACTGCCGGGCAGCACTGCCGGAGGCACGCGGGCGTCCCGTCGTTGCGCAGCCGGCCTGGCTCACCGGGCCGGAGCCGGAGCAGGCGCGCCCTCAGCTGGTCAGCTCCGTCTGCGCCGTCGCCCGGGAGACCGCGTCCTGCCGGATGTACCACTCGGTGGAGAGGATCCCGTCACGGACCGCCTCGGGGAACCCGGCCAGCAGTCCGGGTGCGGCTCCCCGCTCCACCTCCGTGCGGTGGGCCAGTACGGCCGCCCATTTCTGCCGAAGCCAGGGGCTGACGTCGACGGTCGCGGTGACCCGTTCGTCCGGGACCGTGTTCACGCCCTTGCCCGCACGGGCCAGTTCACTCAGCGCGGCGAGGGCCGAGTGGGGGTGCGTGGCCAGGTAGAGGGCGCTCGGCTGCCAGGGGGCGCCGGCGTCCGGGTAGAGGCGTTCGAGGCCGGCCGCCTGGACGGCGAGCGTGGTGACGCGGTGGGTGTGCACATGGTCGGGATGGCCGGTCAGGCCGCCGTACGCGTCATGGGTCACCACGATCCGCGGACGGAACTCCCTGAGGTGGGCGACCAGTCGGCCCACCACCTCGTCGAGCGGCGCCTCGCACAGCCGCGGGCTGCCGGGCGCGGAGTGCGGCACCCCGGCGTCGGCGTAGCCGAGCATCCGCGGCTCACCGGCGCCGAGGATCCGCAGCGCCTCGGCGAGTTCGGCGCCGCGTTGCGTGTCCGGGGTCCAGGTCGCCGTGACGACCGCGGTGCGAGCGCCTTCGGCGGCGTGCCGGGCGAGGACTCCGCCCGAGAACAGGGACTCGTCGTCCGGGTGGGCGAAGACCCCGAGCAGGCTGGGCGACGGCATCGGGCGATCACCTCCGGGTGCCTTTCTACCCGTGGGCGCGCGGGCTCAGGCGGCCTACGGCCTGCGCGGCCTGCGGCGTGTGGCCCGCGGGCAGGCGGGCAGGCGGGCCGGTCCTCGGGACGGCACGCCGGCGCCGGACGGGCCGACCCTGGCACGGCGCCCCAGCACTCGGCGGGCCCCGGGAACGAGGCACCCCCGGCGCCCGACCGCCACCGCACCCGGGCCCCCCACCTCACCCAACCCCACCAGCCCCAATCCCACCGGCCACCTTGGCCGGCCCGGCCGCCCCCGACTCCCCCGACTGCCCCGACGGCCCCGACGGCCCCGACGGCCCCGACGGCCAGCTCACCCCGGTCAGCTCCTCCGACACCGTCCACAACCGCCGCGCCACCCCCGCGTCACTCGCCGCCGCCGTCCGCCCCACCAGCGTCGGCGCGCCCCGCATCTCGCCCAGCCCGTCCGGGCCGACGTAGCTCGCGCCGGGCAGATCCTGGGTCGCCGCGTACAGCGTCGGCAGCGCACCCGCCCTGTCGTCCTGGGCGAGGAACCTGTTGCCGAACTTCATGAGCCCACGCATCACCGGGTTCGCCGCATGGCTCTGCAGGTTGGTGGCGGCATAGCCGGGGTGCGCGGCCAGGGCCCGGACCGGGGACCCGGAGGCGGCCAGCCGGCGCTGCAGTTCCAGCGTGAAGAGCAGGTTCGCCAGCTTCGACTGGGCGTACGCGCGCTGCGGGTCGTAGTCGGCCGTGAAGTCGAGGTCCTCGAAGCGGATCCGCGCGTTGCCCCAGCGATGCGCCCCGGACGACACGGTCACCACCCGGTCGGTGACGTACGGCAGGAGCAGGTTCGTCAGCGCGAAGTGGCCCAGATGATTCGTGCCGAACTGCATCTCGAAGCCGTCCGCCGTCCGCTGCTGCGGCAGCATCATCACGCCCGCGTTGTTGATCAGCAGATCCAGGGGGCGCCCCTGCCAGCCGTCCGCGAACTCCCGCACGGACGACAGATCCGCCAGATCCAGGCGCCGCACCTCCGTGCTGCCGTTCACCGTCGCCGCCGCTGTCCGGCCCCGCTCCGGGTCCCGTACGGCGAACACGACGTGCGCGCCCGCGCGGGCCAGCGCGTCGGCCGCGGTGAGGCCGATGCCGCTGTTGGCGCCGGTCACGACGGCGGTGCGGCCCGCGAGGTCGGGAAGGCGGGTCGCGTCCCATGTCCCGTTGGTCTTCTTCTTCGTGTTGTCAGCCATGCCTCGAATGTAGGCGCCGCCAACAATGCTGTCAATGACAACAATGGTGACGACGCCAACAAAGATGACAGCGCCAACATCAAGCTACGATGGTGCGCATGCCCGAGAGCCGCCCCTACCACCACGGAGACCTGCGCGCCGCCCTGCTAGCCGCCGCGGAAAGCACCCTGCGCGACAAGGGCGCCGCCGCCCTCTCCCTGCGCGAACTGGCCCGCGAGGTCGGCGTCAGCCACGCCGCGCCCGGCCGCCACTTCAAGGACAAGCAGGCTCTGCTGAACGCCCTGGCCCTGGCCGGGTACGAGCGCCTCAGCCGGTCCCTGAGCGCGGCCGAGGACCCGGCACTCCCGCTGGAACCCCGCCTCACCGCCCTGGCCCGGGCCTATCTCACCTTCGCCATCGACAACGCCGAGCTCCTGGAGCTCATGTACGCCCGCAAGCACGACCCGGACGCCTCGGAGCAGATGGCCGTCGCCGTCGAGCGCACGGTCGGCAGCCTCGAACGGGTCCTCGCGGACGCCCAGAAACGAGGCGAGATCATCGAGGGCGACCCCGAGGAACTCAACCTCGTCACGGGCGCCACCCTCCACGGCATGGCCGGCTTCATCGCGGCCGGCTGGCTGACACCGGAGGCGGCCCTAACAGGGGTGGAGGGCCTGGTCCACCACTTGCTGCACGGCTTGAAGCCCCGCTGACGAAGCCTGCTCCACGCCGTACTTCCGCACCGCCCGCACCGGCTACGACGGCCCCACCGGCTGGGGCACTCCACAGGGCCTGAACCCCTTCACCGGCTGACACCCCCCTGACACTCCGTCACCACCCCTGACAGCAACGGGCCACGGCACCCCGCCGTGGCCCGTTCGCGCTGCCGGGATAGCCTTCACCCGCAGAACACGGGCGCGATCACTCACCCGACCGGCCGCCAGAAACGGCACCCGGCGTGAGGAGGGCTAACGACGGAACCACACGACAGGTTCCGCTCAGACCTCATTGCCCGGCGTGACCAGCCGTGATACACAGAGTGACCGTACGTGCCATTCGTACGAATCCCGCCCATCAATGACGCCAAGTCGACATACGACGGCGACAATGTCGGCGAGAATGAGGCCTGACCTCTGCGCAGCGCAGGGGACTGCGGAACTACCCAACAGGGGCGGTGACTTACATGCTCTTTGCGGCCGATAAGGGCGACATCAACACCATCATCGGTGGAATCGCTCCGGACTGGGGCCCCTTCGGCAGCCTGGGCAACGAGGCGAAGGTGATGATCGAGGTCGTGATGGCGGTGGCCATCCTGATCTGCCTCGGCATCGCCATCTGGGGCGCGGCCAAACAGCGCATCGGCGCCACGGCCCTGCGCGACACGTTCAGCGCCGAGCAGGGCAAGGGACTGATCATCGCCGGTCTGACGGGCGTCTTCATCATCGGCTCACTGGGCACGCTGTTCACCATCGTGTACGGCATGGCGGTCTAGCCCCCGCGGCCTCCTCCGCTCCCTCCGTCCGCTCCGGGCACGCCCGGTCCCTCCCCGAGTCCCCCACCCACCCGTCGTGCTCACCGGCTGAGGTTGCGTTTCCCTGATGTCGAGTCACCACACCGCGCCCACGCGGGAACCAGCACGGCTACCGTCGTACTCCTACGTGTTTTCGTCCGACGCCGAGGGGGCGTACGCGGCATGAGTCTCGGAGACGAGCGGGAGTCCTCCGGCGGTTACGGAGGCACGGGCCAGACCCGCACACGACTGCCCGAGAGCGGCGGTGACGTGTACGGGGGCGCACGGAGAGGCGGCCGCTCGTCGTCCCGGAGCCTGGTCACCGTGGTCGGCGTGGTGGTCCTCCTCATCGCAGCGATCGCCTTCGCGAACCGTGGAGGCGACGACTCCGATTCCGCGACCGGGGACGAAAACCAGCCGAATTCCTCGGCGACGGCGGCGAGTGGGGCGCGGCCGGTGGAGGGGGCGTCCGGGGGGATTCCGGCGGGGTTCGCTCAGGATGCGCAAGGCGTACAGAGCGCCGCGGCCAACTACGCGGTGACACTGGTGTCCGCCGACATCCTCAAGCCGGCCCGCAGGGCCGAGATCGTCCAGCAGGTCTTCGTCGCCGACAAGCAGGCCGAACTCGCCGCCAAGTTCGACCAGGCATATTCCAAGGAGTTCCTGAGCAGCATCGGCCTTGACGAGAACGGCGACGCGACGGAGGGCAACACCTACGTCTCGCGCACCGTGCCGGTCGGGACCAAGGTCACGAGCTACTCGGCCTCCGCGGCGACCGTCGAGGTGTGGTGCACCGGCGTGTTCGGCATGGCCGGGGAGAGCTCGACCAATCCGGCCAGCAGCGACTGGTTCACCATGACGCTCCAGCTCCGCTGGGCAAACAGCGACTGGAAGGTCGACAGCTTCTCCCAGAAGAACGGCCCTGCACCCGTCCCCGGGGACAACCGGGCGTCCAGCGCCGACGAGATGGCCAAGGCCGTCGAGGAGTACGGAGGCTTCACGTATGCCCGCTAACCCGCGCCGCGTACTCAAGGTCGCCGCCGCCTTCACCGCCGTACAGACCACGGTCGTGCTGCTGGCCACGCGGGCCGTCGCCGCGCCCACGCCCTCACCGACCCCGTCAGGTGACAACTGCGACCTCATCGTCGGCCCCGCCAAGGACTACTGCGAACAAGACAACAGCGGATCCGGCACCAGCACCGGCGGCCGCTCCCTGACCGACCCCACCTCCACCCTCGACCCCCTCTCCTCCCTCGCCAAGGGCTGTGCCGAAGCCGCCGCCTGGACCGTCGACAAGCTCAGCGAGGCCGTGAAGGACACGGCGAACGTCGACTTCACGAACCCCAAGTTCCTCCAGCAGTACGCGGTCGTCTTCGCGGCGTCGACGATCCTCACGCTCCTCCTCTGGCTCCTGGCCGTGGCCAAACGAGCCGTCCGCGGCGTCCCCCTGACCACCGCCATCAGCGAAGCGATCGGCTTCCTCTGGCTCACAGTCCTCGCGTCCGCGTTCACCCCGCTGATCCTCTACACGGTCGTATCGGCGACCGACGGCATCACGGACGTCCTCGCGAAAACGACAGGCGACCAGACGGACACCTTCTTCGGCACCTTCTCCGGCGCCCTGGAGAAGGGCGAGGACATCGGCGGCGGCCCGATCATGCTGATCGTCGTCTCCCTGGTCAGCATCCTCGCCGCCGGCATCCTCTGGCTGGAGCTCGTCATCCGCGCCGCCCTGCTCTACGTCGGCGCCCTCCTCGGCACCGTCGTCTACGCGGGCCTGGTCGACAAGAACCTCTGGGGCCACGTCCGCCGCTGGGCGGGCATCATGATCGCCGTCATCCTGGTGAAGCCGGTCATCGTCATAGTGCTCGGCCTGGCCGGCGCCCTGTCCGCCGACGACGGACCGAACGCCTTCTCCGCCGTCGTCTCCGGCCTGGCCATCATCCTGCTCGCCATCTTCGCCAGCGCGATGATCTACCGCTTCGTCCCGGGCTTCGGCGACGAGCTCGCCGGCTCCCGCAACAACCGCATCATGCGCGGCGCCGAGGGCAAGGCCGCCGCCGTCATAAGCTCTCCCGCGACCCTCGTCGCCCAGGGCATCAAGACCCACAGCTCCCGCGCGGACAACCAGGGCGGCGGCGGCCAGTCGGGCGGCGCCCGCCCCTCGAACCCCGCCTCCGGCGGCGTCGCCGCGCACAGTTCGCGCTCCTCGAACGGAGGCGGCGGATCTGTCCCCTCCGCCGCACCCGCACCCCGCTCGGGCAGCCCGGTGAACACCCCCCACGCCAGCAATACCCGCAACAGCAATCGTTCAGGAGGTGACGGGCGTTGACGACGCAGTCCCACGTGTCCCATCCGGTCACGCCCCGCCGTACGTATCTGATCGGCCGCGCCCGGCCGAACGCGGTCGTCGGCCGGAACCGTGAAACCGGCGAGATCGCGTTGATCATCGGCGGCGCGTTCCTCGGCATGATGTGCGGGCTCCTCGTCCCCGTCCTGTCCCTGCGCATCGTGCTGCTCATGGGCTTCCCGATGCTCGCGCTGGCCGCGGTCTACGTGCCGTACAAGCACCGGACCATCTACAAGTGGTTCGAGATCAACCGCAGCTACAAGCGCACCCTCCGCCAGGGCACCACCTACCGCTCCGGCGTCATGGAGGCCGGCACCCAGGCCGACGGACGCGAGGTCGAGGTCGGCCCGCCCCCCGGCATCGGCCGCGTCACCTGGCTGGCCGCCCCGTTCGGGCCCGACGAGATCGCCGTACTGCTGCACGCCGACCGCCGCACCGTCACGGCCGTGATCGAGATCGAGGGACCCGGCGTCGGCCTGCGCGACTCCGAGGACCAGGAAGCCCTCGTCGACCGCTTCGGCACCCTCCTCAAGCACGTGGCCAACGGCGACGGTTTCGTGACGCGCCTTCAGATGCTCGCCCGCACCCTCCCCGCCGACCCGGACGCCCACGCCAAGGACGTCGCCGTACGCGGCGACGAGCGGGCCCCGGGATGGCTGCAGCAGTCGTACGACCAACTCCAGTCGATGGTGTCGACGAGCAGCGAGCAGCACCGCGCGTACCTCGTCGCCTGCATGCACTACACCCGCGAACTCGCCGCCGAGGCCATGGCGATGGCCCGCGCGGCCCGCCCGCACGGCGGCAAGGTCGACCGCGACGCGGGCCTGGCCGTCGTCATGGCACGCGAGCTGACCGACATCTGCTCCCGCCTCCAGGAAGCGGACATCCGCGTCCGCCAGCCCCTCGGCCAGGGCCGTCTCGCCTCCCTCATCCACTCCATGTACGACCCGGACCACCCGATCGACCACATCCAGGCGATGACGAAGCGCAACGCCTGGCCGGCCGAGCTGGACGCCGTGGAGCCGACGTTCCTCCAGGCGAAGACCCGGGAGTCCTCCACGCGCGCGCCCTGGTGCCACTCCACGGCCTGGGTGAAGGAGTGGCCGATGACCCCGGTCGGCGTCAACTTCCTGGCGCCGCTCCTCGTCCACACCCCCGACGTCATCCGCACGGTCGCCGTCACGATGGACCTCGAACCCACCGAGGTCGCCATCGAGCGCATGCTGACCGAGAAGACCAACGACGAGGCGGAGGCGAGCCGCGCCGCCAAGATGAACCGCACCGTCGACCCCCGCGACGTCGCCGCCCACACCCGCCTCGACCAGCGCGGCGAGGACCTCGCGAGCGGCGCCGCCGGCGTCAACCTGGTCGGCTACATCACCGTCTCCTCCCGTAACCCCGAGGCCCTCGCGCGCGACAAGCGGACCATCCGGGCGTCAGCCGGAAAGTCGTATCTGAAGCTGGAATGGTGCGACCGGGAGCACCACCGGGCATTCGTCAACACACTCCCCTTCGCCACCGGCATTCGGAGGTAGGACCTGATGCGGGACCCGCTGTCCGTCCTCACCGACGCCTTCACGTCCTTCCTCTTCGGGAAGGTCGAGACGACCCGGCTGCCGGTGCGCACGTCGACGGGCCAGGCCCAGGCGGTCTACCTCCCGACCGCCGCCCCCGGCCTCGGCGACTCGGGCGTCATCATCGGCCGCGAGGTGTACTCCGGAAAGGGCTACATCTACGACCCCTTCCAGCTCTACGGCCAGCAGCTCCCTGCCCCCCACTGGCTGGTCCTCGGCGAGTCCGGCAACGGCAAGTCGGCGCTGGAGAAGACGTACGTCCTACGACAGCTGCGCTTCCGCGACCGCCAGGTCGTCGTCCTGGACGCCCAGGGCGAGGACGGGGTCGGCGAGTGGAACCTCATCGCGCAGGAGCTGGGGATAACCCCCATCCGCCTGGACCCGATGGCCGCCCTGGACCACGGCATCCGCCTCAACCCCCTCGACCCGTCGATCACGACGACGGGCCAGCTGGCCCTGCTGCGCACGATCATCGAGGTCGCGATGGGCCACGGCCTGGACGAACGCTCCGGCTTCGCCCTGAAGGTCGCGCACGCCTACGTCAACGAAACGATCATCGAACGCCAGCCGGTCCTGACCGACATCGTCGAGCAGCTACGGCACCCCGAGCCGGAGTCGGCCGAGGCGATGAACGTCGCCATAGACGACGTACGGGCCTGGGGCCTGGACGTGGCGCTGGTGCTGGACCGCCTGGTCGACGGTGACCTCAGGGGCATGTTCGACGGCCCCACGACGGTCGGTATCGACCTGGACGCGCCCCTCATTGTGTTCGATTTGTCCCACATCGACCGCAACTCCATCGCCATGCCGATCCTGATGGCGATCGTCGGCGTTTGGCTGGAGCACACCTGGATCCGCCCCGACCGCAAGAAGCGCATCTTCCTGGTCGAGGAGGCCTGGCACATCATCGCCAGCCCGTTCGTGGCCCAACTCTTCCAGCGCCTGCTGAAGTTCGGCCGACGCCTGGGTCTGTCCTTCGTCGCCGTCGTCCACCACCTCTCGGACGTCGTCGACGGCGCGGCCGCGAAGGAGGCGGCCGCGATCCTGAAGATGGCGTCCACGAGGACGATCTACGCCCAGAAGGCCGACGAGGCCAGGGCGACGGGCCGGGTACTCGGCCTGCCGCGCTGGGCCGTGGAGATCATCCCCACCCTCACCCCCGGCATCGCGGTGTGGGACGTCAACGGCAACGTCCAGGTCGTCAAACACCTGGTCACCGAGACCGAACGCCCCCTGGTCTTCACCGACCGCGCCATGACCGAGTCGGCCAGCGACCTGACCGACGACGCCCTGCGCGCCGCCGAACTGGAGGCTGAGGAGCGGGCGGCGGCCTTCGTGGAGCAACACCTGGGCGACTCCGAATCGACGGTGGCGTAGGGGGCAGCGTGAGACCGGACGACCGCCGGGAACACCGGGACGGCCGCGGCAGCCGGGAAGGCCAAGGGGGCATCCCCGACGGCCTGCTCATCGGCATACTCGCCTTCCTCCTCGGCATGACGCTGCTGGTGTGGACGGCGACGGGCCTGGCGGCCCTGTTCGCCCACGGCGCCTGGCCGTCCGGAGTCACCTTCACCCGCACCCCACTGGCCATGCGCTACCTGATCGAGGAGCCCCACGACATCCCCGGCGCCTGGCCTTCCACACCGGCGGGCCAACTGTCGGGGTACGGACTGTTCTGGGGCTTGTTCATCGGCCAGTTGATGGTCCTCGTCGTACTGACCGTGTTCGTGCTGGGAACGGTGGCCAGGTGGCGGGCCGTCAGGGCGGGCCGGCGCGCGGCGAAGACAGAGGGTGCGGGGGAGCAGGGCCCCTCGGGCGCGGGGGCGGGCGTATCGGGCTCCGGAGAGAGCTTCTCGGGCTCAGGAGGGGGCTTCTCGGGCTCAGGAGCGGCTCCTACGCCGGTCCAGGGCGAGGTGCCCGCGCCGCGCACGGAGGCGGAGCCCATGAGGCCTCAGGCGGAACCCGAGCCGGAACCCCACGGCCTGCTGCTGGGCGAACGGACGAGCGCCCAGGAGAAGCTCCTCGTGGCCCCGAGGGAGCGCCGCCAGGCGACCGCGACCCAGGCAGTCCGCGACGCGGAAGGCCCCGCCCTCGTAGTCACCTCGAACCCAGCCCTCTGGCAGGCGACCAAGGACGCCAGATCCAAACTGGGCCCGGTCCTCCTCTACGACCCCACCCACCTCTGCGACACCCCGTCCCGCCTCCACTGGTCCCCCACCACGGGCTGCGAGGACAGACAAACGGCAACGGAGAGAGCCGCCGCCCTCCTCGCACCGGTCCGCCCCACCGCCAAACTGGACCAGGCTCTCGCGGCGGTGGCCGAAACGCTCCTGCGCAGCTACCTGCACGCCGCGGCCATCGACGGCCGCACCATCCGCCACGTCCACCGCTGGTCCCAGGGCACCCAGGTCCAGGACGCCGTACGAACCCTCCGCACGAACCCGAAGGCAGCGCCCGGCGCGGCAGGCGAACTCGAAGCCGCCCTCACGGCCCACCCCGAACGCCGGGACATGGCGCAGGAGTTGACGACCCGGGCTCTCTCCGCCCTCCACACCGTCAACATCCGAGAAGCCTGCACTCCAAACCGAACTGATGCCCTCACCTTGGATTCCTTCGTCCACGAAGGGGGCACGCTTTATCTGGTGGGTGAATCCATCGAGGACCCCCGAGCCAACCCGGGCGCCATGCCACTCCTGACGGCCCTCGCCGCAAGCGTGGTCGAGCGCGGCCGGCGCATGGCCGAACGGTCATCCTCCGGTCGCCTCGACCCACCAATGACGCTCGTCCTGGACGACGTCGCCGCCGTGGCTCCGCTTCCCCAGCTCCCGGAGCTGCTGGCCACCGGAGCGGACCGGGGTATGCCGACCCTGGCCCTGCTCCGGTCTCGGGAACAGGCCCGCTCCCGCTGGCCGCACGACGAACTCCCGGTGTAGCCGATCACTCTCGTTCCAGGACGAACTCCAACTCCACCTCACCCGGGCGCTTCGCGAGCGGCACGATCCGTCCACTCGGCTGGAACCCCGCCCGGCGGTAGAAGGCCTGGGCCCGACCGTTCTCCTCATGCACGATGAGCCGCACTCGCTCGACACCACGCCCCCACGCCCACTCCAGACCGGCATCGAAAAGCACCTCGGTCAGACCGATGCCACGGAGCTCGGGCCGTATGAACACCGCGACGACATGCCCCTGCTTCCGCTCGATCGGAAACCCGGCCCAGTCCGTCGCCCCGGGCTCCTCGATCAGCACGGTCAACGTTCCCACCCATTCCCCGTCCGGCCCCTCGGCGATGAGTTGCTGCGCGTCGGCCGCACCGTCGGCGCCACGGGCGGTCCGCTCCTGCCAGTAGGAATCCGGGCGGGCCGAGGCCTCCTCGTAGCTCTCCAGGAAGGCGAGATGCGCCACGGGATCCTGCAACGAGGCGAGCCGTAGCGCCTTTGCAGAGGGCCATTCGTCAGCGCGCACGGAACGGATCTTGTAGTTCATGCCAGCCACCGTAGCCGAACGCAGAAAACCCCCGTACCAATAATTGGTACGGGGGTTTTCTTCAAATTTTGTTCGGCGGCGTCCTACTCTCCCACAGGGTCCCCCCTGCAGTACCATCGGCGCTGTAAGGCTTAGCTTCCGGGTTCGGAATGTAACCGGGCGTTTCCCTCACGCTATAACCACCGAAACACTATGAAACTGTCAAACATGCCGCACCACGCTCCATGGGAACGTGGGGCCGTTCGTGGTTTCAGAACCAACACAGTGGACGCGAGCAACTGAGGACAAGCCCTCGGCCTATTAGTACCGGTCACCTCCACACCTCACGGTGCTTCCAGATCCGGCCTATCAACCCAGTCGTCTACTGGGAGCCTTACCCCATCAAGTGGGTGGGAGTCCTCATCTCGAAGCAGGCTTCCCGCTTAGATGCTTTCAGCGGTTATCCCTCCCGAACGTAGCCAACCAGCCATGCCCTTGGCAGAACAACTGGCACACCAGAGGTTCGTCCGTCCCGGTCCTCTCGTACTAGGGACAGCCCTTCTCAAGACTCCTACGCGCACAGCGGATAGGGACCGAACTGTCTCACGACGTTCTAAACCCAGCTCGCGTACCGCTTTAATGGGCGAACAGCCCAACCCTTGGGACCGACTCCAGCCCCAGGATGCGACGAGCCGACATCGAGGTGCCAAACCATCCCGTCGATATGGACTCTTGGGGAAGATCAGCCTGTTATCCCCGGGGTACCTTTTATCCGTTGAGCGACGGCGCTTCCACAAGCCACCGCCGGATCACTAGTCCCGACTTTCGTCCCTGCTCGACCCGTCGGTCTCACAGTCAAGCTCCCTTGTGCACTTACACTCAACACCTGATTGCCAACCAGGCTGAGGGAACCTTTGGGCGCCTCCGTTACCCTTTAGGAGGCAACCGCCCCAGTTAAACTACCCATCAGACACTGTCCCTGATCCGGATCACGGACCCAGGTTAGACATCCAGCACGACCAGAGTGGTATTTCAACGACGACTCCACGAACACTGGCGTGCCCGCTTCACAGTCTCCCACCTATCCTACACAAGCCGAACCGAACACCAATATCAAACTGTAGTAAAGGTCCCGGGGTCTTTCCGTCCTGCTGCGCGAAACGAGCATCTTTACTCGTAGTGCAATTTCACCGGGCCTATGGTTGAGACAGTCGAGAAGTCGTTACGCCATTCGTGCAGGTCGGAACTTACCCGACAAGGAATTTCGCTACCTTAGGATGGTTATAGTTACCACCGCCGTTTACTGGCGCTTAAGTTCTCAGCTTCGCCATGACGAATCATGACTAACCGGTCCCCTTAACGTTCCAGCACCGGGCAGGCGTCAGTCCGTATACATCGCCTTACGGCTTCGCACGGACCTGTGTTTTTAGTAAACAGTCGCTTCTCGCTGGTCTCTGCGGCCACCCCCAGCTCAAGCAGCAAGTGCCATCACCAGGTGTGGCCCCCCTTCTCCCGAAGTTACGGGGGCATTTTGCCGAGTTCCTTAACCATAGTTCACCCGAACGCCTCGGTATTCTCTACCTGACCACCTGAGTCGGTTTAGGGTACGGGCCGCCATGAAACTCGCTAGAGGCTTTTCTCGACAGCATAGGATCATCCACTTCACCACAATCGGCTCGGCATCAGGTCTCAGCCTTAACGGTGTGCGGATTTACCTACACACCGGCCTACACCCTTACCCCGGGACAACCACCGCCCGGGCTGGACTACCTTCCTGCGTCACCCCATCACTCACCTACTACAAGTCTGGTCCGTCGGCTCCACCACTCCCCTTTGCCCGAAGGCTCCAGGGCGGCTTCACGGACTTAGCATCGCCTGGTTCGATGTTTGACGCTTCACAGCGGGTACCGGAATATCAACCGGTTATCCATCGACTACGCCTGTCGGCCTCGCCTTAGGTCCCGACTTACCCTGGGCAGATCAGCTTGACCCAGGAACCCTTAGTCAATCGGCGCACACGTTTCTCACGTGTGAATCGCTACTCATGCCTGCATTCTCACTCGTGAACCGTCCACCACTGCCTTCCGGCGCGGCTTCACCCGGCACACGACGCTCCCCTACCCATCACGATCCCCGTTGGGGGTATATATCGCAATGACACGACTTCGGCGGTACGCTTGAGCCCCGCTACATTGTCGGCGCGGAATCACTAGACCAGTGAGCTATTACGCACTCTTTCAAGGGTGGCTGCTTCTAAGCCAACCTCCTGGTTGTCTCTGCGACTCCACATCCTTTCCCACTTAGCGTACGCTTAGGGGCCTTAGTCGATGCTCTGGGCTGTTTCCCTCTCGACCATGGAGCTTATCCCCCACAGTCTCACTGCCGCGCTCTCACTTACCGGCATTCGGAGTTTGGCTAAGGTCAGTAACCCGGTAGGGCCCATCGCCTATCCAGTGCTCTACCTCCGGCAAGAAACACACGACGCTGCACCTAAATGCATTTCGGGGAGAACCAGCTATCACGGAGTTTGATTGGCCTTTCACCCCTAACCACAGGTCATCCCCCAGGTTTTCAACCCTGGTGGGTTCGGTCCTCCACGAAGTCTTACCTCCGCTTCAACCTGCCCATGGCTAGATCACTCCGCTTCGGGTCTTGAGCGCGCTACTATATCGCCCTATTCGGACTCGCTTTCGCTACGGCTTCCCCACACGGGTTAACCTCGCAACACACCGCAAACTCGCAGGCTCATTCTTCAAAAGGCACGCAGTCACGAGATGGAAGCAAGCTTCCATCCGACGCTCCCACGGCTTGTAGGCACACGGTTTCAGGTACTATTTCACTCCCCTCCCGGGGTACTTTTCACCATTCCCTCACGGTACTATCCGCTATCGGTCACCAGGGAATATTTAGGCTTAGCGGGTGGTCCCGCCAGATTCACACGGGATTTCTCGGGCCCCGTGCTACTTGGGTGTCTCTCAAACGAGCCGCTGACGTTTCGACTACGGGGGTCTTACCCTCTACGCCGGACCTTTCGCATGTCCTTCGCCTACATCAACGGTTTCTGACTCGTCCTGTCGCCGGCAGACGACAGAAGAGAGATCCCACAACCCCGCATACGCAACCCCTGCCGGGTCTCACACGTATACGGTTTAGCCTCATCCAGTTTCGCTCGCCACTACTCCCGGAATCACGGTTGTTTTCTCTTCCTGCGGGTACTGAGATGTTTCACTTCCCCGCGTTCCCTCCACATACCCTATGTGTTCAGGTATGGGTGACAGCCCATGACGACTGCCGGGTTTCCCCATTCGGAAACCCCCGGATCAAAGCCTGGTTGACGACTCCCCGGGGACTATCGTGGCCTCCCACGTCCTTCATCGGTTCCTGGTGCCAAGGCATCCACCGTGCGCCCTTAAAAACTTGGCCACAGATGCTCGCGTCCACTGTGCAGTTCTCAAACAACGACCAGCCACCCGTCACACACCACTCACGCGATGCTTCACCGGGGCCGGCACTGAAGGCAGCCGCATTCGGCCGTACCCTCAGACACCCAACAGCGTGCCCGGCCAGGCTCCGTCCGGAGATCATGCGTTCCACGCTCTTGCGAGCAGTACTAGCAGCCTCCGACCCGAAAACCCGGCCGAATAATCAACGTTCCACCCATGAGCAACCAGCATCAGACATTCGCTGATGTACTGGCCTCTGACCTCGCCCCGAAGAGCTCGGTAAGAAGTGCTCCTTAGAAAGGAGGTGATCCAGCCGCACCTTCCGGTACGGCTACCTTGTTACGACTTCGTCCCAATCGCCAGTCCCACCTTCGACAGCTCCCTCCCACAAGGGGTTGGGCCACCGGCTTCGGGTGTTACCGACTTTCGTGACGTGACGGGCGGTGTGTACAAGGCCCGGGAACGTATTCACCGCAGCAATGCTGATCTGCGATTACTAGCAACTCCGACTTCATGGGGTCGAGTTGCAGACCCCAATCCGAACTGAGACCGGCTTTTTGAGATTCGCTCCACCTCACGGTTTCGCAGCTCATTGTACCGGCCATTGTAGCACGTGTGCAGCCCAAGACATAAGGGGCATGATGACTTGACGTCGTCCCCACCTTCCTCCGAGTTGACCCCGGCGGTCTCCTGTGAGTCCCCATCACCCCGAAGGGCATGCTGGCAACACAGGACAAGGGTTGCGCTCGTTGCGGGACTTAACCCAACATCTCACGACACGAGCTGACGACAGCCATGCACCACCTGTACACCGACCACAAGGGGGCGACCATCTCTGGCCGTTTCCGGTGTATGTCAAGCCTTGGTAAGGTTCTTCGCGTTGCGTCGAATTAAGCCACATGCTCCGCTGCTTGTGCGGGCCCCCGTCAATTCCTTTGAGTTTTAGCCTTGCGGCCGTACTCCCCAGGCGGGGAACTTAATGCGTTAGCTGCGGCACCGACGACGTGGAATGTCGCCAACACCTAGTTCCCACCGTTTACGGCGTGGACTACCAGGGTATCTAATCCTGTTCGCTCCCCACGCTTTCGCTCCTCAGCGTCAGTAATGGCCCAGAGATCCGCCTTCGCCACCGGTGTTCCTCCTGATATCTGCGCATTTCACCGCTACACCAGGAATTCCGATCTCCCCTACCACACTCTAGCTAGCCCGTATCGAATGCAGACCCGGGGTTAAGCCCCGGGCTTTCACACCCGACGTGACAAGCCGCCTACGAGCTCTTTACGCCCAATAATTCCGGACAACGCTTGCGCCCTACGTATTACCGCGGCTGCTGGCACGTAGTTAGCCGGCGCTTCTTCTGCAGGTACCGTCACTTTCGCTTCTTCCCTGCTGAAAGAGGTTTACAACCCGAAGGCCGTCATCCCTCACGCGGCGTCGCTGCATCAGGCTTTCGCCCATTGTGCAATATTCCCCACTGCTGCCTCCCGTAGGAGTCTGGGCCGTGTCTCAGTCCCAGTGTGGCCGGTCGCCCTCTCAGGCCGGCTACCCGTCGTCGCCTTGGTGAGCCATTACCTCACCAACAAGCTGATAGGCCGCGGGCTCATCCTTCACCGCCGGAGCTTTCAACCCTCACAGATGCCTGCGAGAGTGATATCCGGTATTAGACCCCGTTTCCAGGGCTTGTCCCAGAGTGAAGGGCAGATTGCCCACGTGTTACTCACCCGTTCGCCACTAATCCCCACCGAAGTGGTTCATCGTTCGACTTGCATGTGTTAAGCACGCCGCCAGCGTTCGTCCTGAGCCAGGATCAAACTCTCCGTGAATGTTTTCCCGTAATCGGGACGACACATCACGAGAGCGGAACAGTCGAGCGGAATAGGCCCGACCGTTCACAGCGTCCTCGCTGTGTTTTTTCAAAGGAACCTCGTCCCGACCGTGATGGCCGGAGACGGGGTATCAACATATCTGGCGTTGATTTTTGGCACGCTGTTGAGTTCTCAAGGAACGGACGCTTCCTTTGTACTCGCCCTCTCGGGCTTTCCTCCGGGCGCTTCCCTTCGGTCTTGCGTTTCCGACTCTATCAGATCTTTTCTCGATCCGATTTCCTCGGTGCTTTCCAGGTTTCCGCTCTCGCGTTTCCCTTTCCGGCGGTTCCGACTCTATCAGATCCTTTCGGAGCTGATTCCCGGTCAGGCGGGCTTGTCTTTGCGGCTGTTGGGCCGTTCCGACGTCTCAAACCTTAGCGGATCCTCTCGGCGATTCCCAATCGGGCCGCCGAGCCCCAATTCGAATTGAATTCGGGCATGCCGAAATCAACCCCGCGGGGAGATCGTGCTGGTGGTTTGAGTTGCCGCTCACGCGGCGGGAGGTGCTGTCGCAGAACCGTTACGGCTCGGCGGCAACCCGAAGAACTTTACGGATCGGGCAGAGGGCTGTCAAGCATCCCCTGTCAAGATCTTTTGCTGTCCGGGGCGACCTCGCATCAGTCCAGGTCGCTGAGGCGTCCGCCGGCGTCCGGCTGGGCGTGTTCCACCCGGCGGAGCAGGCGGGTGAGGACTTCGCCGAGGGTGGTGCGCTCTTCCGCGGAGAGGTCCTGCAGGAGGTCTTCCTCGAAGACGGACGCGAGGCGCATCGCCTCGAGCCACTTCTCGCGACCCTCGACGGTCAGCTCGACGATGACGCGGACGCGGTTGGACTCGTCGCGCTCCCGGGTGACCAGACCCTCGGCGACCATGCGGTCGATGCGATGGGTCATGGCGGCCGGGGTGAGTCCGAGGCGCTTCGCGAGGTCGCTTGGGCCCATGCGGTAGGGGGCGCCGGAGAGGACGAGGGCCTTGAGGACCTCCCAGTCGGCGCTGCTGATGCCGAGGGCGGCGGTCTGGCGGCCGTAGGCGACGTTCATGCGGCGGTTCAGGCGGGACAGCGCCGAGACGATCTTCTCGACCTGGGGGTCGAGGTCCTGGAACTCGCGCTGGTAGGCGGCGATCTGTTCTTCGAGTGTCGGCTCACTGGCGCCGGGGGTGTCACCCATGGGCCGAGTATGGCATGGGCCTGCTTGGCGTTGAAGTCCTTCTCTGTGTACTCTTTAGCTTCGAAGTTTAGCTTTGAAGTCTTCAGGTCTGCATATGAGGAGAGGTGAACGTGACCAGGGCGATGGGCGCAGCGATGCGCCGGATCCACGTGGGCAATGCACTCAGCGCGTTCGGGCTCGGTTTCACGGTCCCCTACCTGTACGTCTATGTGGCGCAGGTGCGGGGGCTGGGTTCCATGACGGCGGGGCTCGTCCTCGCCGTCTTCGCCGTGGCCGCGCTGGTCGTGCTTCCGTTCGCCGGGCGGGCGATCGTCCGGCGGGGCCCGCTGCCGGTGCTGCTCGCCGCCCTGGTCACCGCCGCGCTCGGGGCGCTGAGCCTGGGGCTCGCGGGGAGTGCGGCGGCCGTGCTGCTGTCGGCGGCCGCGCTCGGGGCGGGGCAGGCCGTGATGCAGCCGGCGCTCGCGACGATGATCGTGGACTGCTCCAGCGCGGAGACCCGGTCGCGGGCGTTCGCGACGCAGTTCTTTCTGCAGAACCTGGGGCTGGGCGTCGGTGGGCTGATCGGTGGCCATCTCGTCGACACGTCGAGCGTCTCGTCCTTCACTGTGCTGTTCGCGATCGAGGCGGCGATGTTCCTGCTGCTCGTCGTGGTGATGTCGACGGTGCGGATGCCGCGGGCGCCTCGGATCGAGGGGGCGCCGGGGGGCGCGAAGGGGAGCTGGAAGCAGCTGCTCGGGAACCGGGCGATGGTGCAGCTGTGTGTGCTGGGCTTCGTGCTGTTCTTCGCTTGCTACGGGCAGTTCGAGTCGGGGCTCAGTGCGTACGGGGTCGAGGCGGCCGGGGTCTCCACGTCCGCGCTCGGGACCGCGCTGGCGGCGAACACCGCGATGATCGTGGTGGCACAGTTCGCGGTGCTGAAGTTCGTCGAGCGGCGGAGGCGGTCGCGGGTCATCGCCGCTGTGGGGTTGATCTGGGCCGTGGCGTGGGTCGCGGCGGGGTATGCCGGGCTGGGGCACGGTAGCCAGGAGATGGCTACGGCGGCCTTCGTCTCGACGTACGCGCTGTTCGGGCTGGGTGAGGCGATGTTGTCTCCGACGGTTGCTCCGCTGGTGGCGGACTTGGCGCCGGAGGGGATGGCTGGGCAGTACAACTCTGCGTTCGCCCTGGTGAAGCAGCTTGCGCTGGCTGTTGGGCCGGCGGTGGGTGGGCCCATGGGGGCGGCTCTGCACGGGCCGTATGTCGTGACGTTCTTGGGGTTCTCGTTGGGGATCACGTGGCTTGCGTTGCGGATGGGGCGTCAGCTCACCGCCGTGCAGGATCAGCCGTGGCTGGCGAAGAGCCGGGTGGTGGCGCAGGGGAGTGCGTCGGCCAGCGGGCAGGCTCGGGCGCACGCCTGAGTTTTTCTCGCCCCCGCCGCCCCTACCCGTCCCGTCCCTGGGGGCTGCCGCCCCCACACCCCCGCTTCGGCCCTGAAGGGGCCTCGTCCTCAAACGCCGGACGGGCTGAAACACGCCGGCCTTCCCGTCAGGTTCTCGAGGTGTCCACGGCTGCCTTCGGTAGTGCGAACTCGCACCAGACCGCCTTTCCGCCGCCTGGGGTCCGCCGTGAGCCCCATGCGGAGGCGATGGTGGCGACGATGGCGATGCCTCGGCCCGACTCGTCGGCCGGTTCGGCTCGGCGGCGTCGGGGGAGGTGGTCGTCGCCGTCGGTGACCTCGATGATCAGGCGGCGGTCGGTGCGGCGCAGGCGCAGGCGCATGGGTGGGGTGCCGTGCTGGAGGGAGTTCGCCACCAGTTCGCTGGTGGCCAGGACGCCCAGGTCGTGCAGGTCCTGTGGGAAACGCCAGCTCGTCAGGACGCCGGAGGCGAAGGCACGCGCGCGGGGGGCCGCTTCCACTCCGCCCAGGAGCTCCAGGGCGGCGTTGCGGAAGAGGTCGCTGTCGGGGCCCGTGCGGGCCGGGTGCTGGAGGACGAGGACCGCTACGTCGTCGTCGTGGTCGGCGGTGACGCCCGCTGTGCGGACCAGGCGGTCGCAGACCACCTGCGGGGTGCCGGTCGCGCCGGCCAGGGCGCGCTCCAGGGAGGCGATGCCCTCGTCCAGGTCCTCGTCACGGCGTTCGACCAGGCCGTCGGTGTAGAGGACCGCCGTGGAGCCGGGGCTCAGGGCGATCGAGCCGGACGCGTGCATCCAGCCGCCCGTGCCGAGGGGCGGGCCGGTGGGTTCGTCGGCGCGCTGGACCGCGCCGTTCTCGTCGCGGACCAGGATGGGGAGGTGGCCGGCGGAGGCGTACACCAGGCGGCCCTCGTTCGGGTCGTGAATGGCGTAGACGCAGGTGGCGATCTGGTTGGCGTCGATCTCCGTGGCCAGGCCGTCCAGGAGCTGGAGGACCTCGTGCGGGGGGAGGTCCAGACGGGCGTACGCCCTCACCGCCGTACGGAGTTGGCCCATCACCGCCGCCGCGCGTACCCCTCTGCCCATCACGTCGCCGATCACCAGGGCCGTGCGGCCGCCGCCCAGGGTGATCACGTCGTACCAGTCGCCGCCGACCGCGGCCTCCGTGCCGCCTGGGTGGTAGGTGGCGGCGATGCGCAGGTCGTCCGGTTCCTCGAGCTCCTGGGGGAGGAGGGAGCGCTGGAGGGTGACGGCCGTTTCGCGTTGGCGGCGTTCGCTGGCGCGGAGGCGTTCGGCGGCTTCCGCGTGGTCGGTGACGTCGGTGGCGAACACGAGGACTCCGCTGCCGCTGCCGTCGCCCTCCATGACGGGGGTACAGGTGAAGGTGTACGAGCGGCCGTCGGGGGCCTTGCGGGACTTGAGGGTGCGGGGCTTGCCGCTGCGCTGGACCTGGTCGAGGAGCGGGAGCAGGCCCAGTTCGGCCAGCTCGGGGAGGGCCTCGCGGGCCGGTTCACCCGGGGGGCGTGCGCCGAAGGCCGCCACGTACGCGTCGTTGACGTACGCCAGACGGTGGTCGGAGCCGTGGACGAGGGCGACCAGGGACGGGACGCGGTCGAGGACCTCGCGGACCGGCAGTTCGTCCAGGGCGGGGATCGGCTTGGCCTCGTCGGTGAGGTGTTCGGCGCGGGCCGCCGGGACGGCGCCCGGGCTCTCTCCCCGGCGTTCCTGGGTGACCGCCGCCGCGGTTTCGGTCCGCGCTGCGGCGCGGCGCTGCGTTCCGGGGAGCCGGGCGCTCCAGCGCGTGAAGTTCACGAATCCTTGCCTCGTGTCGTCGTCTTCGGCCGGCTCCGGACCCGGCCTGGGGTCTGAGGGGCGGCAATGGCACCCCGGGAATGCAGCACTGTGGGGGAGCCTCGTGGGTCGAAGGGCGGGCGGGTGCCCGTCCAAGGTCGTCCAGGGTCGGGATCGGTTCGGGGATCAGTCTGGCAGTGCGGCCGACCTGGCCGACACCCGTCAGACGCCTGCCCCGTCGGTGGAGTTCCTGGGTCCGGTCAGGACGACCCCTTCGTGTCGTCTCCCCGGTTGAGGTGATGCTTTCCACCGGCCGCGAGTTCGAACTCCGCTCGGGGATGTTCGAGCGATCCGAGGGAGACGACCTCCCTCTTGAAGAGCCCCGACAGTGTCCACTCGGCCAGAACGCGGGCCTTGCGGTTGAAGGTCGGCACCCTGCTGAGGTGGTAGACGCGGTGCATGAACCAGGCAGGGTAGCCCTTCAGCTTGCGTCCGTAGACGTGTGCGACGCCCTGGTGGAAGCCGAGGGAGGCGACCGAACCCGCGTACTTGTGGGCGTAGGCCTCCAGGGGTTCGCCGCGCAGGGCGTGGGCGATGTTGTCGCCGAGCGTCTTCGCCTGGCGCAGTGCGTGCTGCGCGTTGGGGGCGCACTCCTTGCCGGGTGCGCCAGCGGTGACATCGGGGACGGCGGCGGCGTCTCCCGCGGCCCACGCGTGCGTGGTGCCCTCGATCGTCAGCTCGGGAGTGCACTTCAGCCTGCCGCGCTCATTGCGTGGCAGGTCGGTCGCGGCGAGGATCGGGTGGGGTTTGACGCCGGCCGTCCAGACGACCGTACGGGTCGGGAAGCGGGCGCCGTCGCTGAGGACGGCGACGCGGTCCGCGCAGGACTCCAGGCGGGTGTGCAGGCGTACGTCGATGTTGCGGCGGCGCAGTTCGGTCACGGTGTAGCGGCCCATGTCCTCGCCGACCTCGGGCAGGATGCGGTCGGAGGCCTCGACGAGGATCCACTTCATGTCCTCGGGCCGGACGTTGTGGTAGTAGCGCGTGGCGTAGCGGGCCATGTCCTCGAGTTCGCCGAGCGCCTCCACGCCCGCGTAGCCGCCGCCTACGAAGACGAAGGTGAGGGCGGCGTCGCGGATCGCGGGGTCGCGGGTGGAGGAGGCGATGTCCATCTGCTCGATGACGTGGTTGCGCAGGCCGATGGCCTCCTCCACGGTCTTGAAGCCGATGGCGTGGTCGGCGAGCCCGGGGATCGGGAGCGTGCGCGAGACGGAACCGGGGGCGAGGACGAGTTCGTCGTACGACAGCTGTTCGGTGCCGGTGCCCTCCTCCTCGGAGGCGAGGGTGCTCAGGGTCGCGGTGCGCTTGGCGTGGTCGATGGCCGTGGCCTCGCCGATGATGACCCGGCACTGGGACAGGACGCGGCGCAGCGGTACGACCACGTGGCGCGGGGAGATGGAGCCGGCGGCCGCCTCCGGGAGGAACGGCTGATAGGTCATGTACGGGTCGGGGGTGACGACGGTGATCTCGGCTTCGCCCCGGCCGAGTTCCTGTTTCAGCCTCCGTTGAAGACGCAGGGCCGTGTACATCCCGACGTAGCCGCCGCCGACAACGAGAATGCGCGCACGTTCCTTCACCATCCCATGACGCACCCGACGCTTGCGTTTGTCCACAGGCTCGACAATTTGTGTGACCGGAGGCCGTCGACCTCACGGTTTGGCCGATTTGCCGGAGTGCGCGGAAACATCGCAGGTCAGAGGGTGTGCGCCGGGGCATCACAGGTGGCTTAATCGGGACGTAAACGACGCGTACTCCGATCGAGGGGCGCTCCGTGCGGAACGTGCCCCTTCTGAATTGACCCTCGCTCAACTATGTTCTTGTGTCGACGGGGTGTAGGGGGATGCGCTCTTCGGGTCCGTGAGTCACACACGGCGGGCTCGTTGTCCGGGCTGGTTCCGCGACGCTCCGGCTTTGCAATGACGGGGAGTGTCTCCGGGGGGAGACGTCATTACCGGGGGATCGCTTATGCATGTTCAGGATTCTCGATGGTCTTCCGCATCCGCCATCGCATCGGGCGGCGGAGCGGTGGGCGGCACGATGAGCGCGGCGGCGGGCAACGGACGCGCGGATGCGCGTACGACGCCGCTGCGCGTGGACGCACAGCGCAATCTGGAGCACGTGCTGCGTGCGGCGCGCGAGGTCTTCGGCGAGCTGGGGTACGGCGCGCCGATGGAGGACGTGGCGCGGCGCGCGCGGGTCGGCGTCGGGACGGTGTACCGGCGCTTCCCGAGCAAGGACGTCCTGGTGCGGCGGATAGCCGAGGAGGAGACCTCCCGGCTGACCGACCAGGCACGTGCGGCGCTCGGCCAGGAGGACGAGCCGTGGTCGGCGCTCTCGCGCTTCCTGCGCACTTCGGTGGCGTCGGGCGCGGGTCGGCTGCTGCCGCCGCAGGTGCTGCGGGTCGGGGTCGCCGAGGACGGTGCCGGGGTCGACGAGGCCCGGGTGCCGCAGCAGCGGACGCAGCCGGGCGCGGGTGAGCTGCGGCTGGTGCCCGAGCAGTCCACGGCGGTGCCCGCGGACGACGCGGGGGCGGCGGCGCTGCTCGACGTGGTGGGCCAGCTCGTGGAGCGGGCGCGCGCGGCGGGTGAACTGCGGGCCGACGTGTCGGTGTCGGACGTCCTGCTGGTGATCGCGACGGCGGCGCCCTCGCTGCCGGATGCGGCGCAGCAGGCGGCGGCCTCGTCGCGACTGCTGGACATCCTGCTGGAGGGACTGCGGTCGCGGCCTCAGTCGTGAGCCGGCCGAGGTGACCGTCGTGGCTCGGTGACCAGGAGAGCGACCAAGACGCTGACCAGGCAGGTGTCCGAGAGGCGGGGTGCTGCGCCGCCCTCGCCTCGAACACCGTCACGGAACAAGCCAGACATTTCCGGCCTCATGGTCAACTTTCGTCCTGTGAAGGTTCTTTGAGCGTTTCCCACATGGGCGAGAGGTAGCACTACGGTGCTGGAAGTCCCCACGGATGGGTGGATGTCCGTACAGGTGGGGCCTGACCAAAAGCCCATATGGCACCCTGACCCGGTGTCCGGGACTGGTAGAGCTGGCGGCGGGGGCTTTCCGCGATGAGCAGTGACGGGTGGGACGAGTCACGCGGTGACGGTGACTCGGCGACTCCGCAGGTGCCGAGTCAGGGCGGACGGGCGGATCTGCCGCTGGGCGGCGGCCCCGCCGAGAGCCGTCGAAAGGCGCGCGCGGAAGGCAGTGTCCCGGCACAGCGCGACCGGCGCGAGGACGGCGCGTTGCCCACGCCGCGCGACCTGCCGCCGTCGGACGCCGACCTGATCGGGCGGATGCGCGCCGGCGATGACGGCGCGTACGAGGAGTTGTACCGGCGCCACGCGGAAGCGGTGCGCCGGTACGCGCGCACCTGCTGCCGTGACACCCACACCGCGGACGACCTCACGGCCGAGGTCTTCGCCCGCATGCTCCAGGCGGTGCGCGGCGGCTCCGGTCCCGAGCACGCCGTACGCGCGTATCTGCTCACCTCGATCCGGCGGGCCGCCGCGGACTGGACGAGGTCTGCTCGGCGCGAGCAACTGGTCGACGACTTCGCGGTGTTCGCCGCGCAGTCCGCGCGCGTGTCCGAGGTCTCGGACGACGACACCTTGGACCTGGGCGCCGATGTGCGGGCGATGCACGAGGCCGAGCAGTCCCTGGCCATGCAGGCCTTCCGGTCGCTGCCGGAGCGCTGGCAGGCGGTGCTGTGGCACACCGAGGTCGAGGACGAGTCGCCGAGCGAGGTGGCCACGCTCTTCGGGCTCGACGCCAACGGCACGCGCGTGCTCGCCAGCCGTGCCCGCGAAGGCCTCAAGCAGGCCTATCTGCAGGCCCACGTCAGCGCCAGCCTCGTCGGCGACGAGGGGTGCGCCCGCTACGCCGACCGGCTCGGGGCCTACGCCCGCGGCAGCCTGCGCGCCCGTGCCGAGCGGGGGCTGCGCAAGCACCTGGAGGAGTGCGCCAAGTGCCGGCTGGCCGCGGGCCAGATCAAGGAAGTCGCCAGCGGTATCCCGGCCGTCGTGCCGGTCGCGGTCATCGGCTGGTTCGGCGCCGCCGGGTACGCCAAGGTGGCCGGGCTCATCGCCGGTGGTGCCGGGGCGGGTGCGGCCGGTGCCGCGGCGGCGAGCGGCGGTTCGTCGAGCAGTGCGGCGGCAGGCGCGGCCGCGGCGGGCGGCAGTTCGTCCGGCGGGGCGGGTGCCGGGGGCGGTGCGGCGGCCTCCGAAGGGCTGGGCGCTCCGCTGAAGGCCGGTATCGCGGCCGGTGTGGTCGCCGTGGGCGTGGCGGCGGCGATCGTGCTCACGCTGGCCGGCAACGACCGGCCGGCCCACAAGGAGGACGCCAAACAGCCCCCCGTGCCCTCCCCCATCGTCGAGGAGACGCCGACGCCCGAGCCGTCGGAGAAGGAGCCCGCCCCGCAGCCGCCGGCGATCGTCCCGGCCGCGAAGCCGAAGCCGGCCCCGACACCCACCCCGGCCCCGACGCCCACCCGCACGCCCGGTCAGACGCCCACGCCCTCCGCGACGCCGACACCTACCCCCACCCCTACGCCGCCCACGCCGACTCCGACTCCGACTCCCCCGCCCGCCCCGGTCGTCTACCAGCTGAGCGAGCTGTCGTACGACGTCGCCGGCGACGGCAGCGCACCCGAGATCCGGATCGGCGAGAGCAGCTGGGTGTGGCAGCGGTACGGCGTCTCGATCGCCGACAAGCGGTACTCGCACGGCGTCACCGTGCACGGCCGGTCCTCCGTCGTCATCGACCTCAACCGGGAGTGCTCGGCCTACGACGCGCTGGTCGGCGTCGACGACACCGCGCTGGGGCTCGGCAGGTTCTCCTTCTCGGTCCATGCCGACGGCGTCCGCCTGTGGCGGTCCGGAGTGCTCAAGGGCGGGGACGCGGCGGTGCCCGTCCATGTGAACCTCGCCGGGCGCGAGACCGTACGGCTGGTGGTCGAGCCGCACAGCACCGTCGACACCCTGATGCTGGCGGACTGGGCGGAGTCGAAGTTCAGCTGCGTGTAGCTGCGTTCAGCCGCGTACAGCGGGTTCCGCCGCGTGTAGGGGCGTTCAGGCGGCTCTCGGGTTCAGGGCGCCCGTTCGGCCGGGACGTGGAGGTCGCGCACGGCCTCGTCGAGTTCGCGCAGGACGTCGTCGTAGGTGAGGGCGGTGCCCCGGGTGTGCTCGGCGGTGAACCGCTCGGCTCCCAGGGCGGTGCGGGCGGCGGACTCGGCCCGCTCGGCGTACGTGCGCTCCGGCAGGAGGCGCGGATGGCCACCGCGCCAGTGCTCCGAGGCGGCGAGCAGGCGGACCGCGCGCGGATGGTCGCCGAGGCGGGTCAGCAGCTCCGCCGCGCCATCCGCGAGGGTCGCCGTGATCACGTCGGAACAGCGGTTCTCCACGGCCATGCGCAGGGTGGCGGCCAGGCGGGGCAGTCCGTGGGTCGGACCCGACTCCGCCGTCACCGTCAGGGCGTCGACCGCGTTCAGCATCGCGAGGAACTGGGGCGGTGGCGTGGCGCGCCCGGTCTCCACGCGGGCCGCCTCACACAGCTCACGCGCGCGTGCGGTGTCCTTGTCGTCCAGCGCGATCTGGGCCCGCATCAGCAGGACGAACGCCCGGGAGTCCGCCACGCCGTACCGGTCGGCCGCGGCGCTCGCCTCGTCCAGCGCGGCCACGGCGGCCGTACGGTCGCCCGAGCGATAGGCGATCTCGGCGAGCCGGGCGATGAGGAAGGGCGTCTCGGCGTACGCGCCCACCTCGTGGGCGAGGCGCAGCGCCTCCTCGAACTCGCCCCTGGCCTCCTCGAAGCGGCTGCGCAGCATGGCCGTCTCGCCGACCGCGCTGCACACCTGGGCCCGCATCCACCGGTCGCCGGCCCGGCGGCTGAGGCTCCGCAGCTCCGCGAGGCCGACGTCGACGTTCGCCAAGCCGCCCGGTGAGTCGACCAGCATGTGTGTGCGGAACATCAGGATGCAGCCGACCTCCCAGTCGCCGCCGTGCGCACGGCAGTTGGCCAGCACGGCGTCCATGACAGGCCCGGCGTTCGCCGTCTCACCCAGCATGTAGTGGGTCAACGGCCAGACCAGGCCCGGGAGGCGGGCAGATTCGGGGCCGCCCCGCGCGAAGTGGGCCCGCATCCGCTCGACGTACCGTTTCAGTCGTTCCTCCCGCCAGTGCTCCACCGGTTCGAATTCGATGGCGAGGAACAGATGCAGCATGCGCAGACTCATCCGGGGTGCGTGCCGTGGGTGGTGTGCCTGGCCTTCCGGGGCGGAGAGGAAGGCGTCCACGGGGTCGGCCGCGGGGGCGGCACCGAGGGCGGCGGCATCCAGGGAGGCGCACAGGCGCAGGATCCGGTCGATCCAAGCCGCGCCCTCGACGCGGTAGTTGCGCAGCCACCAGAACCAGCCCATGGCGAGGGCGATGGACGTGGCGTCCGCTTCGTCGCCTGCCGTGAGGGCGCGGTCGAGGGCCGCCCGGATGTTGTCCAGCTCCGTCTCCAGGCGGGATATCCACGGGAGTTGGCGGGCGGAGCGCAGCAGCGGGTCGGCCTCCTCGACGAGGGCGCGCACCCATGCGCGGTGCCGGCGCTCGGCGGCGAGGAGCAGCTCGGGAGCCTCGGTGGCGCGCTCGACGGCGTATTCGTGGATGGTCTCCAGCATGCGGTACCGCATGCCGTCTGAGCCGTCCCGCTCGCACGGGGTGGCCACGATCAGGGACTTGTCGACGAGCGCGCCGATGAGGTCGGCGGCCGGGCCGGTGCACACGGCCTCCGCCGCCGTGAGGTCCCAGCCGCCCGCGAAGACGGACACCTCGCGCAGCACCGTCCGCTCCCGCTCGTCGAGCAGCTCCCAGGACCAGTCGACGACGGCGCGCAGGGTCTGCTGGCGGGGCAGGACCGTGCGGCTTCCGGAGGTGAGGAGGCGGAAGCGGTCGTCGAGGCGGTCGGCGATCTGGCGAGGTGTGAGCAGCCGTAGCCGGGCCGCCGCCAGCTCGATGGCGAGGGGCAGTCCGTCGAGGCGGCGGCAGATCTCCGCGACGGCACCCTCCTCGCGCGCGTCGCGCAGCACGGCGGCGGCGTCGGGGCGGACCGCCGCCGCGCGCTCCGCGAAGAGGCGGTGCGCCTGGTCGGGGAGCAGGGGCTCGACCGGACGCACCGACTCGCCGGGGACGCCCAGGGGTTCGCGGCTGGTGGCGAGGACGGTGAGGCCCGGGCAGCGGGTGAGGAGGTTCTCGGCGAGGGCGGCGGCCGCGCCGATGACATGTTCGCAGTTGTCAAGGATCAGGAGTTGGCTGCGCGGGGCGCAGTACTCGATCAGCAGGGCGAGCGGGTCGTCCTGCGGGGCCGTCAGTTCGGTGGTCTTGAGCACGGTCTCGCGCAGACCGAGCGCGCTGACCACCGCGCCTGGCACCGCCTCCGGGTGGTCGAGCGGGGCGAGCTCGACCAGCCATGCCTGTGGGAGCCCGGCGGCGGCTTCCTCGGCGAGGCGGGTCTTTCCAGAGCCGCCCGGTCCGGTGAGCGTGACCAGTCTGGCCCTGTGCAATTCGGAACGGATGGCGTGGAGTTCGAGTTCCCGGCCCACGAAAGAGGTAAGGCGGGGGCGGAGGTTGCCGTTGCGTTCGGGGTGGACAGGGGGGTGTGCGTGGAGTGGGGGGTGCGGGTGGAGAGAGGGGTGTGGGCGGTGAGAGGGGTGCGGGTGGTGTGGGGTCTGTTGGCTGGGCTGCGGTTGGCTGGGCTGCGGTTGGCTGGGCTGCGGTTGGGGTTTCGCAGCAAGGGACGGCTGCGTACTTGTCTCGACGGGCGCCGGTGTCAGCAGGTCGGTGTGCAGGGCGCGGAGCTGCGGGCCGGGGTCCGTTCCCAGGCCTTCGGCCAGGGTGCGGCGGGCCGTTTCGTACGCGGCCAGGGCGTCCGCGGGGCGGGCCGTGTCGCGCAGGGCGCGGATGAGCAGGGCGTGCAGTGGTTCGTCGTACGGGTGCGTGGTGGTCAGTTCCCGGAGTTCCGGTACGGCGGCGTGGGCGCGGCCGAGTCGTAGGTCCGCCTCGATGCGGGCTCGGGTCGCCTCCAGGCGCAGGGCCTCCGGGCGGGTGGCGGCGGCGGTGCGGTCGGGGAGGTCTGCGAGGGCCGGGCCGCGCCACAGGGCGAGGGCGGTGGTGAGGGTCCGGGCGGCGGAGGACGGGTCGCCTCGGCCGAGGGCCGCGGTGCCCTCGTGTACGAGGCGTTCGAAGACGAACAGGTCCACGTCGTCGTGTGCTGCCGTGAGGCGGTAGCCGCCGGGGGCGGAGGTGACGGTGTCCTTGCCGAGGGTGCGGCGCAGGCGGGCGATCAGGGCCTGGAGGGCGGCGGGGGCGTCCTGGGGCGGGGCGCCGGCCCAGACCTCGTCGATCAGGGTGTCGGGGGTGGTGATGTGGCCGGGGCGCAGGGTGAGGGACGTGAGCAGGGCGCGGAGGCGGGGGCCGCCGATGGGTACGACGGTGCCCTGGTCGTCTTCGGCCTGGGTGACGCCCAGGATTCTGTACCGCACCGGGTCATTGTCGCGGGGGTGGATGTTGGGGGCACGGGTTTTGTCGGCGTCGGGTGTCGTGGGTGAGGTGGCCGTTCGGCGCGGCGGGAGGGGTTTCGCCCCCGCCGCCCCTACCCGTCCCGTCCTCCAGGGGCTCCGCCCCTTCGACCCCGGGCCCTTCTGGGGGCTGCGCCCCCAGACCCCCGCTTCGGCCCTTGAGGGGCCTCGTCCTCAAACGCCGGACGGGCTGACATGCCTGGTCCGGCGCTGAGATGTGGCCCCGGTTCGAGGGGCGCCCTGCGGGTGGGTGGGGGGTTGGGACGGCGGGACCCCGTCCTCGAACACCGCACGGGCCGAAACGCCCGGGCCGGCGCTGAGATGTGGCCCCGGTTCGAGGGGCGCCCTGCGGGTGGGTGGGGGCTCGGGACGGCGGCCTCCCCCTCGAACGCCACACGCGCCGAAACGCCCGGGCCGGCGCCGAGAAGTCGCCCTCGCCCCAGTGGCGCCCCCCTGCGCGTGGGTGAGGGGTCGGGACAGCCCTGCGCAGCCTCGCCGGCGGCCACAGCAGCCACCGCCCCTACCCCCGCCGCACCCCCGTCCCCGCCCCCGCCCCCAACGCCCCCCTCTGCGGCGTGATCCCCGCCGGTACCGCTCGTTGTCGGGCGGGGGTGCCTGTCCAGCAGGTGCCGCGGCGGGACAGTAGGCGGCGTAGCCAGAGTTCCAGGGAGACGAGGTCGGCCAGGCCGTCCAGGGGGAGGGGTTCGCCCTCGGCCGCTGCTCGGAGGGCCTTGCGGACCACTCGGGCCTCCACCAGGCCCGCCTGGGCGAGGAGGGGGGTTCCGAAGAGGGCCATCAGGGAGTCGGCGGCCACTCTCAGGCCGGTTCGTGCCGCCACCGCCGACGACGCGTGGGAGGGGGCGCCCCAGCCGGGTGGGAGGTCGGCCACTCCGGCGCCCTCCAGGACCGTACGGAGTATCTCGGCGCGGGCGCCGGGCTGGACTCGTAGGGCCTCGGGGAGGGCGCGGCAGGCGCGGACGACCTGGTTGTCGAGGAAGGGGGCGTGCAGGCGCTGGAAGCGGACCTCGGCGGCCTGTTCCAGGACGCGGAGGTCCGCGGCGTGGCGGGCCAGGGCGGCACGCGCGCGGTAGTCGCCGGGACGCTGGCCCGGGCCGACCCCGTTGCGGTGCGACGCCGCTTGCAGGCGAACCGATACTTCAGCGAGCGCCTCGCCGGTCAGCCAGCGTGCCGCCGGGCCCGGTCTGGCCCAGGTGAGCGCGGCGAGCGACGCCCCTACGGCACCTCCGGGTTCGTCGAAGCGGCGGTGGAGGAGGCGGTCCGCCAGGGCGTCCAGGCCCGTTCGGTAGGGAGTGCGGGCCAGCTTGCGTGCCGCGCCGTACACGCGCGCGGGGACCAGCACCGAGCCGTCCGCCTTGGCCAGCGCCGCGACCGGGCGGACCAGGTGGCGCCGTTTGCGGTCCATCAGGAGGTCCGCGAGGCGGGCCGGGTGCGCGTCCAGGACCTGGCGGGCGCCGTAGCCGGTGAAGTGGTCCGCACTGCCCGACGCCAGGCGTGCGCGGTGCCTCGCCGCCGTCACCAGGCTCGGGCCCGGCTCGTCCGTCAGCGGGCCGTCCAGGTCGGCGTACGGGAGTGTGTCCTCGCCGCCGGTCACCACCACGTGGTGCAGGCGCGGGTTGGCCGCCAGGGTTCCGGCGCGTTCCAGTTCGGCCTCGCGGCCGCCGACCGCCAGGTCGTTGAAAGTGACTGCCAGGAGGCGCTCCCCCGCGCCCGTGCCGTGGCCCAGGACCGTGCCCGGCATCCCCGGCAGGCCCGCGGCGAGCAGCGCCAGCGTGCCGGAGGCGGGGCCGCCGGACAGGTCCGCGCCGATGCCCGGAACCGGCATCCCGCGCGCGGCACGCCGTTCGGCGGGGCCCATCCCGGGCACCGGGCCTGGGTCTATGTCGGCGCCGGGCACATGGCGCGGCGCGGACAGACGCGCGCGTACCGCCTCCACCAGGGCGTCGCGTACGGCGTCCACCGCGCTGTCCGGATCGGCCGTCGGCGCCGCCACCGCCAGCGAGGCGACCGGTTCGTACCCGGCGATCTCGCGCGCCCCGGCGCGCAGGATCAGCGCATGCCCCGGCGGAATGCGTCGTACGCCGTCGTACGGGGTGGAGTCGTGCAGGGCGGCCGGTACGTCGGGGGCGGCGAGCAGTGCGGCGAGGTGGCCGAAGTCGAGGTTGGCCTCGATGAGGTCGGCGAGGGGGAGCGCGGCCGTCGCGTACGCCGTACCGCCCGCCCAGGGGGTGTAGAACACCGGCCGCGCGCCCGCCAGATCGCCGCACACCGTGACCCGGCGGCCGACCTGGACGACGGCCGTGTAGCTGCCGGACCACGCCGTCAGATGCCGAAGTGCCCCTCCGCGCGCGGCGAACAGGCCGACCCGCAGCTGTTCGTCGCTCGCCCCGCAGGTGCCGAGCACCGCGATCCGGGTCTGCGCGTCGGCCTTGACCACGCGCACCTCGTCCGGGCGCCAGTCGCCGACCGCCCACAGCGGATCGGGGTCACCCCACAGGAGTTGGGAGCCCACCGGGTGCACGGTCTCGCCGTCGCTTCCGGTCGCCCCCGCGGAGCCGATCCCGGCTGCCACCGCGGTGGTGCTGCTCCATCCCACCAACCACCGCATCGACGCCTCCACAGGCTGTGGACAACCAGTGCACCGTACGAACCGGTTCACCATGCTGCCATGAAGGACGCGCGCGGAGGGGTGGCGGAGCCGCTCGAGCTCCGGTAATCGCGCCCGCGTGGGCGCCCCCGGGCGGCCGCGCGGCACCTGAACTCCCGCACGGGGAAAGGGGATCCACCCTCGCGGAGCGAAGGGATCCGGCCGGGCGGGGCGAGGAGATCGCGTCACGCCTGCGACGCGAATGCGCCCCCGATGCGCTCCCCGAAAACGCCCTCTGCGCCCTCAAGTACCGTGGTAGGAGCGGTAATCACCCGGGAGAACCGGGGTCGATTTTCAGCCAAATCGGCGCCGTAGGGACAGGCTCACGCACGCTCCGTACAAGCCCTCCGCACTACTCGCCGTGCTCGCCGTGCGCGCAGTCCGGGGAACGGAGTGCGCCCCCCGGACCGATCCGCCACCCGCGGGGATGTAGGCGGCGGAATCCCCCAGCCCACTGGATCCAGTACAGCGGGCCGACCCACGCAAGAGCCATGGAACCGCTCCCCCGGTGGCTGGAGAAGAGCGCACGGACGGGCGCACAGCCACACAGCGGGAGCACGCCACAACTGTGCGTAGGGGGTGCGCACTTGAGTGCGGACCACAATCCCGCCATCCGGAAGAATGCCCCTTAACGCTTGGGATGCGGCGAACTACGCTGGGTTTACGAATGCCGCGTGGTTATGCCAGCGCGGCAGCCGTCTGTGTCGAGGGGTGGCGCATGTCCAGGGAGCAACGCGGGCCGAACGAAAAACTCGGCACCGTTCTCGCCCTCGCGGGAATCAGCAACGCAGGACTCGCTCGACGCGTCAACGACCTTGGCGCTCAGCGGGGCCTGACTCTTCGCTACGACAAGACCTCGGTGGCGCGCTGGGTGTCGAAGGGCATGGTGCCGCAGGGTGCCGCGCCCCACCTCATCGCCGCCGCGATCGGCCAGAAGCTCGGCCGCCCTGTGCCGCTCCACGAGATCGGCCTGGCGGACGCGGACCCCGCACCCGAAGTGGGCCTCGCCTTCCCCCGGGACGTCGGACAGGCGGTGAAGTCGGCGACGGAGCTGTACCGTCTCGACCTCGCCGGTCGCCGTACCGGCACCGGCGGCATCTGGCAGTCGCTGGCCGGTTCGTTCGCAGTAAGCGCATACGCAACGCCTGCCTCACGGTGGCTGATAACCCCGGCCGACAGCTCGGTGGCGCGCGAGGCGAGCCCCTCCGAGGGCTCCGGCGCACCGCTCAAAGTCGGCCACAGCGATGTGCAGAAGCTGCGGGAGGCCGCCGACGACGCCAGGCGCTGGGACTCCAAGTACGGAGGCGGCGACTGGCGTTCGTCCATGGTGCCGGAGTGTCTGCGGGTGGAGGCGGCGCCGCTGCTGCTCGGCTCGTACTCCGACGAAGTGGGACGCGCCCTGTTCGGAGCGAGTGCCGAACTCACGCGGCTCGCCGGGTGGATGGCCTTCGACACCGGGCAACAGGAGGCCGCCCAGCGGTACTACATCCAGGCGCTGCGGCTCGCTCGCGCGGCGGCCGACGTACCCCTCGGCGGGTACGTGCTGGCGTCGATGTCGCTCCAGGCGACCTACCGGGGCTTCGGCGACGAGGGCGTCGACCTCGCCCAGGCCGCGCTGGAACGCAACCGTGGCCTCGCCACGGCCCGCACCATGAGCTTCTTCCGCCTCGTCGAGGCACGCGCACACGCGCGCGCCAGTGACGCACAGGCCGCCGGCGCGGCCCTGAAGGCGTCGGAGAGCTGGCTGGAGCGGTCCAGAGAGGGCGACAACGACCCGTCGTGGCTCGGCTTCTACTCCTACGACCGCTTCGCCGCGGACGCCGCGGAGTGCTACCGGGACCTGAAGGCGCCGCGCCAGGTACGGCGGTTCACGGAGCAGGCGCTGTCGAAGCCGACGGAGGAGTTCGTGCGCTCGCACGGGCTGCGGCTCGTCGTCTCGGCGGTCGCCGAGCTGGAGTCGGGCAATCTCGACGCGGCATGCGAGCAGGGCGTGCGGGCGGTGGAGGTCGCGGGGCGCATATCGTCCGCGCGCACCACGGAGTACGTGAAGGACCTGCTGCACCGCCTGGAGCCGTACGGCGACGAGCCCCGGGTCGTCGAACTGCGGGAGCGGGCGCGGCCGCTGCTCATGGCACCGGCCTGACGGAGACCACGGAGATCTTCGGTACACGCACACACGCGCACGCGTGCGGAGCGTTCGGCGGCTCGGCAGACCCGGGCCGCCGCCCCCTCCGTCCTGCCCGGGGCGGGCCGTCACGACGCGCTGCCCGCGCGCCCGAAGCAGCGCTCCAGCTCGTCGAGGTCGTAGAAGGAGCTGCCCTTGGCGATCGGCCGACAGCCGGTCCTGAAGGCGGTCTCCCGCTCGTTGTAGAACATGCGCAGCAGGTAGGTGTCGCCCTTGCGGAAGGCGTCCCACCGGATGTTCGAGCCCAGCGGCGCCACGGAAGCGCCCCGCCACGGGTTGTCGGCATAGGTGTACGGCTGCTCGGCCGTGGCACCCTTCGTGCTGCCGGGCAGGCCCATCAGCGCGGCCAGCGGAATGATCTCCTCGGCGTGGTAGAAGTCCTCGGCGTCGCTCAGGTACCCGAACCAGGCCGCGTCCCGCTTGGAGATGAACCGCTCCATGCCCCATCCCCTCAGTACGTCGCGGGCGGCGCGGTGGGTGGTGGGCTGGTCGGTGATCGACTTCAGGGTGCTCGCGAGCCGCTGGTCGTTCGCGATGTGGTCGCGGTAGGCCACGGCGCCGGCCGCCTTGTGGAAGTAGAGGAGGTCGACGTCGGTGCGGGTCGGGCTCACCTGTGCGGCAGCCGGGGGATCTGCCGCATCGTCGGAGCGGTACGTGAAGACGCCGTGGCCGGATCACGGCTGATGAGTGGCCGGAAGTCCCGCCCTTGCCAAAGGTTCCCCTCTGGAATCGCCTTGTCCGCCCGGCGCCGCCCCCGCGGGTGCCCCGCGGGGGGTTTGAGGGCGTTGTCAGTGGCGCAGTGCATTATCGAAACCGGGAGGTGGAGCAGGTGCGGACGATCGCTTACGACTGTGATGTGCTCGTGGTCGGCGGTGGGATCGTCGGGCTGGCAACGGCGTATGCGATCACACGTGCCGCGCCGGGTACGCGGGTGACGGTGCTGGAGAAGGAGCCGGGGCCCGCCCGGCATCAGACGGGGCGCAACAGCGGGGTCATCCACAGCGGGATCTACTACCGGCCGGGGTCGCTGAAGGCGCGGTACGCGGTCGGCGGCGCGGCCGAGATGGTCAAGTTCTGCGCGGAGTACGGCATCGCGCACGCCGTCACCGGCAAGCTGATCGTGGCGACCGAGCGGGAGGAGCTGCCGCGGCTGCACGCGCTGGTGCAGCGCGGGCGGGAGAACGGCATTCCGGTACGGGAGCTGGGCGCCGCGCAGATCGCGGAGTACGAGCCGGAGGTGCGGGGACTCGCGGCCATACACGTCGGGACGACGGGTGTGTGCGACTTCGTCGGGGTCGCCCGGCAGCTGGCGGAGGCGTCGGGGGCCGAGATCCGGTACGGCGCGCAGGTCGAGCGGGTGGACCGGCGGGCCGGGCTGGGGGTCGCGGTGCGGACGACGCGCGGGGACGTCGTGCGGGGGCGGGTGCTGGTGAACTGTGCCGGGCTGTACTGCGACGAGGTGGCCCGGATGACGGGGGACGAGCCGGGGGTGCGGATCGTGCCGTTCCGGGGGGAGTACTACTCGCTGGCGCGGCCAGATCTGGTGCGGGGGCTGGTGTATCCGGTGCCGGATCCGGCGTTTCCGTTCCTCGGGGTGCATCTCACGCGCGGGATCGACGGGGATGTGCACATCGGGCCCAACGCGGTGCCGGCGCTGGCCCGGGAGGGGTACGGGTGGGGGGTCGTACGGCTGTCGGAGGTCGGGGGGACGGTGGCGTGGCCCGGAGCGTGGCGGATGGCTCGGCGGCACTGGCGGTACGGGGCCGGGGAGCTGCGGCGGTCGGTGTCCAAGGGGGCGTTCACGGAGGCGGTGCGGAGGTTGTTGCCCGCGGTGACGTCCGATGATCTGGTGCGGGCGGCGGCGGGGGTGCGGGCGCAGGCGGTGTTGCGGGACGGCGGGCTGGTGGATGACTTTCTGATACGGGAGGGGGCTCGGGCCGTGCATGTGCTGAATGCGCCGAGTCCTGCGGCTACCGCTTCGCTGCCGATCGGGCGGGAGGTGGCTCGGCGGGCGTTGGGGGTGTTGGAGGGGGCTTGACGGGGGTGGGCTGCACGGGCGGGCGCGGTGCGGGTGCGAACGCAGGGTTCTTTCGCCCCCGCCGCCCCTACCCGTCCCGTCCTCCAGGGGCTCCGCCCCTTCGACCCTGGGCCCTTCTGGGGGCTGCCGCCCCCAGACCCCCGCTTCGGCCCTTAAGGGGCCTCGTCCTCAAACGCCGGACGGGCTGAGATTGCCTGGGCCTGCGCTGAGATGTGCCCTTGGCCTCGAACGCCGGGCCGGCTGGCATGCCTGGGCCGGCGTCCAGAGGTGACGGTCGGGGGGCAGCCCTCCCCCTCCCCGTAAAATCGGTCCCACTGTGTCTGAGTCTCTCAACGCCCCAGAAGTCCCCCAGCCCGGCACCGACGGCGGGCGGCCCCGTCATGTCCCCGGGGTGTCTGTCCGGCACACCCGGGCCAAAGGTGAGCCCCGGTTCCCGGACGGGCCCAAGGCCGATCCTGCGGGGTCGCACTTCGAGCGGCGGATTCGGAGTTTTCAGCCGCGCCGCAGTCGGGTGACCGCGGGGCAGGCGGACGCGTTGCAGCGGCTGTGGCCCAAGTGGGGGCTGGACATCGACGGGCAGCGGATCGTCGACGTCGGTGAGCTGTTCGGGAACGAGAATCCGGTCGTGCTCGAGATCGGGTTCGGGATGGGGGAGGCCACCGCCCAGATGGCCGCCGCCGACCCGGAGACGAACGTGCTCGCCGTCGACGTGCACACGCCCGGGCAGGGAAACCTGCTCAATCTCGCCGACCAGCACGGGCTGAACAACGTCCGTGTCGCCAACGGCGACGCCATCATCCTGCTGCGCGAGATGCTCGCCCCCGACTCGCTCGACGGGCTGCGCGTCTACTTCCCCGACCCCTGGCCCAAGAAGCGGCACCACAAGCGGCGCCTCATCCAGCCCGAGTTCCTCAGCCTCGCCGCGACCCGGCTGAAGCCCGGCGCCCTGGTGCACTGCGCCACCGACTGGGAGCCGTACGCCGAACAGATGCTCGAAGTTCTGACCGCTCACCCCGACTTCGAGAACACCCGGGCCGACGGCGGTTTCTCGCCCCGTCCGGACTTCCGGCCGCTGACCCGTTTCGAGGGGCAGGGGTTGGACAAGGGTCATGTGGTGAACGACCTGCTCTTCCGCCGCGTACAGCCGTAGAGGCAGCGGGAGGAGCAGCCGGAACGAAGACCGGGCAGCAGACCGGCAAGAAACAGCACCGACAGCAAACCCCCCTCGGGCGCCAGAGCCCCTCGCGCGGCTGCGGGTGGCGCCCCTGTCTCGTTAGGGTCAATGCCGTGGCCACCAGTCCCCTGTACCCGACGTACCCCACCGGTCCCGCCGGCGGGACACTGCGGCACGCGCACTGGTGGCAGAAGCGGTGGGTGCGTTACGGCGCGCTGAGCACGCTGCTCGCGCTCTCCGGGCTGGTCATCCTCGCCCTGGTGCGGGAGCAGACCGGCACCGAGGGGTTCCTGGTCGGGCTCGGGCTCGCCGTTCTGCCCGTGCCGCTGCTCGTCGCCGCCTTCCGCTGGCTGGACCGGGTCGAGCCGGGCCCCTGGCGCAATCTGGTGTTCTCCTTCGCGTGGGGCGCGTTCGCGGCGGCGCTGATAGCGATCATCGCCAACAGCTTCGCGACCAGATGGATAGCCACGGCGACCGCCGATCCGTCCCACGCGGACACCCTGGGCGCCACCGTCATAGCGCCCGTCGTGGAGGAAACAGCCAAGGCGGCCGCCGTCCTGCTCGTCTTTCTCTTCCGCCGACGTGACTTCACCGGGATAGTCGACGGCGTGGTGATAGCCGGCGTCACCGCGACCGGCTTCGCCTTCACCGAGAACATCCTCTACCTCGGCACCGCCTTCGGTACCGACCAGCTCTCCGGCGACCGCGGCATCGCCTCCGTCACGGCGGCGACCTTCTTCGTCCGCGTCATCATGTCGCCCTTCGCGCACCCCCTCTTCACGGTCCTCACCGGCATCGGCTTCGGCATCGCCGCCCTGTCGGGCCCGCGACAGCATGTGCGCCGCGTTCTCCTCCCGCTCTCCGGGCTCCTGCTCGCCATGGGCATGCACGCCCTGTGGAACGGCTCGTCGGCCTTCGGCGAGTTCGGGTTCTTCGCCGTGTACGCCGCCTTCATGGTGCCCACGTTCGGACTGCTGACCTGGCTGGTGATCTGGACCCGGCAGCGCGAACTGCGCACCGTGCGCGAGGAACTGCCCGCGTACGTCGTCGCCGGGTGGCTGGCCCCGGGCGATCCCTTCGCGCTCGGCTCGATGCGGGCGCGGCGGGTGGCCCGGCAGTACGCGCGGCGGCGTGGGGGGCGGGCGGCGGCCCGGGCGGTGGCGCAGTACGAGGCGTACGCCACGTCCCTGGCGTTCCTGCGGCACCGGGGGCGGCGTGGGCGGGCCGGCGCGGACTTCGTCGTACGGGAACAGGAGCTGTTGCACGAGCTGTGGGGGCGGCGGGGGTTCGCCCGGCCGGCACTGGAGCATGCGGTCGCCGCGCAGCCCTGGCGTGCTTACGGGCACGGCTACGGGACCCCGGTTCAGTGGCAGCCGTACGGACCGGGGCACGCCGCCAGATACGGGCCGACCCAGGGTGCCACGTACGGGCCGACGCAGGGCGCCCCATACGGACCGACGGCGCCGTATCCCGCGTACAACCCGTATCGCACGTGATCGTGGGCCTCCGCGACTTCGACGTCGGGGACCTGTGGCTGCCGGCCCTGGCCGCCGTCGCGTTCGCCCTCACCGTCGTCCGGGGCTTCATCCGGCTCGACGACGACCTCGACAACCCCGAGGGCGGATTCTCGGGCCGGCAATGGGCGGGCCGGTCCGGCGCCTGCGATCCCTGAAACAACGTGAGCCCGGCCTCCTGCGAGGAAGGCCGGGCCGGAACGTCAACGTTCTTGTGCGATCAGGAGACCGCCCCTCAAGGGCCTCAGGGCGTAAGCCCCTTGCCACGCAGCCAAGCCATCGGGTCGATGCCGCTCGTGCTGCCGTCGGGGTGCACCTCGAGGTGGAGGTGGGCGCCGGTCACGTTGCCGGTGGCGCCCACGCGGCCGATGACGTCGCCGGTGTTGACCTTCTGGCCGACGCTGACGCTGATCGAGGACTGGTGCGCGTACCACAGCTCGGTGCCGTCGTCGAGGGTGAGCACGGTCTTGTAGCCGTACGAACCGTCCCAGCCGGCGAACGTGATGGTGCCGGAGTGGACCGCCTTGATCAGGGTGCCCGAGGGGGCGGCGAAGTCGAGGCCGGTGTGGTAGCCGGAGGACCAGTAGGCGCCGGCCTGACCGAAGGTCGAGGTGATGGTGTACGAGGAGGTCGGCAGCGTGTACTGCCTGGCCAGCTCGGCGAGGCGCTCGGCCTCGGCCTTCTTGCGGGCCTCTTCCTCGGCGGCGGCCTTCGCGGCGGCGGCCTTCTCCTTGGCCTCCTGCTCCGCCTTGGCGGCCGCTGCGGCGGCCTCCTTCTCGGCGGCGGCGATGGCCTCGGCGGCGGCCTTGCTGTCGACCTGGTCCTGCTGCTGCTCGACCTGGGCGATGATCCGGGCCCGCAGCGCCTCACCGGCGTCGCCGGTGCCCTGCTTGGTCTCCTCGGTCGCGGCGCCCATGGTGCTCAGGGCCGTCCCGGTGTCCTCGGCGGGCGCGGAGGAGTCGTCGTCGGATATCAGGGGCAGGTCGGGCATGGTGATCGCGACCGGCGGCTTGCCGCTCTGCGCGCTGGCCATGCCGCCCGCGCCGACGGCGGCTATGACACCGACGCCGAGAACCGTGGAGCTGCGGGCGAGTCCCCCGCCCCGCTGCTTGGCCACGCGGTGCCTGCCACGTACGGGACGAATGGACTCCGCGGTGGGGTTCCACTCCTCGAACGGGCCCTCGTCGGTGCGATAGCGGTCGTAGCCGAAGGTGTCGTCACTGCGCTGACTCGGCACGAACGGGGCTTGCGTAGCAGGCCTGTTGGACGCCACGTGGGCGTGCTCCTTTCCTTCCTTCTCGCCTACCGGGTTAGCTGACGGGTTCGGAGCAGGAAGGTCTCCTACGCGCGTAAACCAACCGTGATTTCACGGTGGAATCCGCGCGATTCACCCCAGGGTGGTGGTTCCCCGGCTCCCTTGCGGGACTCGGCGCGTGCGCACGGAGCCGTCTCTTGTGACGGCTGGGACGACCGCGCTGCGTTATCGAACGTTAATAGACCCGGGGTGCGGATTCCAAGCTGTTCCACTTGATCATTAACGAATTTCGCCCGGACTTACAGGTCACGAGCGGCCTAAATCGGGCGAGTTGGCCGAGGCTCAGGCACCACACAGGTATTGACGGTATGTCAGTTGTTATGCGGAGGGCGGTCACCCGATCACCCTTGGTGAGAAGGATCAAGGACGGGTAACGGACGCCGTACGGCGATGAGCGCCAGGTCGTCCGCCATCCCGCCCCCGGAGTGCCGGCGCACGTCCGCCGCCAGCACACCGAGCAACTCGGCCGGAGCGCGTCGCGCGTTGGCCCGTCCCGCGAGCCCCGCCTCGGGGTCGTAGAACCGCCCCTCGGCATCGCGCGCCTCGGACAGGCCGTCGGTGTGCAGCAGCAGCGTGGCCTCGCCCGGGAAGTCGGCCTCCTGGGCCCGGTCGGGCCATGCGCCGAGTTCGCCCATGCCGAGCGGCAGCGCCGGCTCGACGGCGGGCAGCGCACGCACGGTGCCGTCGGCGTACAGCAGCAGGGGCGACGGATGCCCGCGGTTGACGAGGCGGACGACGCTGTCGCCGTGCGGCAGCTCGGCGAGGACGACGGTGGTGAACCCCTCGGAGGACTCGACGCCCTCGCTGCGCGTGCGCTCACGGGCCAGCGCCCGCTCCAGTCGCTGGGCGACCGCCTCCAGCGTCGCCTCCTGCTCGGCCGCCTCCCGAAAGGCCCCGATGACGACGGCGACGGCCCCCACCGCCCCCATGCCCTTGCCGCGCACGTCCCCGACGATGATCCGCACGCCGTGCGGGCTGTCCTGCACGGCGTACAGGTCGCCGCCGATGGAGGCGCCCTCCTGTGCCGCCTCGTACCGCGCCGCGATCTGGAAGCCGCCGATCCGCTCGGCGGGTTCCGGCAGGACCGCGCGCTGGGCCGCCTCGGCGATCTCGCGGGCGGAGGCGAGGCGCTCGTCGCTGCGCCGGACGAGGAGGTTGATGAGGACGGCGAGCACGGAGACGACCACCACGGTGACCAGCTCGGTGATCACCTCCGCCGAGGGGAGGCCGCCGATGGCGATGCGGAGCACGAGCAGTACGGCGACGGCCGCGAGGCCGGTGAGCACCGTGCCGCGCTGCGAGTAGAGCGGGGCGGCGACCAGGGGCGCGGCGGTGAAGAAGGGGGCGCCGGTGAAGTCGGTGGGGGTGACGTAGTCGTACACGCTCCCCGCCCCGATCAACAGGGCCGGGAGCAACCGGACGAACCGGCGTGCGTACGAGATCCGCCGTTCCTCCACCTGACCAGCGTTGCCGAAGTGGGGGTGGGGGGCGAGCGGGGAGGGCCGACCGGACGAGCGGACGGACGCCGGTGACGGGAGAAACACTCAGGGCCGGAACTGACTGATCAGTTCCGGCCCTGAGTCTTCAGTAGCGGGGACAGGATTTGAACCTGCGACCTCTGGGTTATGAGCCCAGCGAGCTACCGAGCTGCTCCACCCCGCGGCGATGACTCAACAGTACCCCATCCGCAGGACCGAAAGCACACGGCTTTCCCTCGACGCCGCTGATGAGAGCCGGATCACTCAGTCCGGCAGGTGCCCGTTCGGTGCCTTCGCCCGGTCCTCGTACTCCGGCAGGACCACCACCTGAACGCCCTCCCCCGCCAGCATTCCGCTCCCGTCGGCCCCCGCCACGAACGTGTCCGGCTCCCGCCAGGCCGTCACGACCCGCCGGACCCCGGCCTCCAGGATCAGCCGCGCGCACGGCACGGGACGGGAGGCACGGCGGGTGCACGGCTCCAGGCTGCTGTACACCGTCGCGGACGCCAGCCGTGGATCACCCGGCGCGATCTTCGCGAGCGCCGCCTCCTCAGCGTGCACCGCGGGATCGCCGTCCTCCCGGGAGTACCCGCGCGCCAGCTCGGTCCCGTCGGCGGCCACCACCACGGCCCCGACGCTGAACGCCGTCTGAGACGGCGGGCACTGCGCCGCCAGCTCGCACGCCAGCGCCAGCCAGTGCCGGTCCGCCGCGGCGGGCAGGTCACCGGCGCCGGGCGCCGTCGGCTCGTAGCGCATCAGTACGACGTCCTCGATGCGCCGCGTCTCCAGCAGGCGCAGCCGCCCGCCCTGGTACCCGCCCGGCCCGAAGAGGCGGGGCGCGTCCGGGTCGCCGACGAACAGCGGCGCCAGCACCAGCTGCAGCTCGTCCGCCAGCCCCTGCTGGAGCAGCTGCGTGTGGATCGTGCCGCCGCCCTCCACCATCAGCCGCTCGACGCCGCGCACCTCACGCAGGTGCCGCAACAGACCCCGCCAGTCCAGCTCCGTGCCCAGCGCGACCACGTCCGCAGCGACCGGCTCCCGCCGCAGCCGCTCCGCGCCCTTCTCCGTCGTATAGACGATCTTCTCGCCGCCCGTGTGCCAGAAGTTCGCCGTCGGGTCCAGCTCGCCGGACGCGCTGACCGTGACCTTCAGCGGATACTCCGGCCTGCCGGAAGCCACCCGGGCGGCCCGCCGCTCGGCCGAGTTCACCAGCAGCCGCGGGTTGTCCGCCCGGATCGTGCCGGCGCCGATGAGGATCGCGTCCACGGAGGCCCGTACCTCGTCGACCCGGTCGAAGTCGGCCGGGCTGGACAGGAGCAGGCGCTCGGGGGTGGTGTCGTCGAGGTAGCCGTCCAGGGAGACGGCGGCTGACAGCAGGACGTAGGGGTACGACGGCATCGGCGCGCTCTCCGGCTCGGCGGTCTCGGGCTTGGTTAAAGTTTGAAACAAACTTACACTGGCAGCATGACGACCCGCTGGCTCACCCCCGAGGAGCAACGCGCCTGGCGCGCGTACATCGGCGCCGCCCTCCTCGTCGAGGACGCGCTCGACCGGCAGCTCCAGCAGGAGGCCGGCATGCCGCACATGTACTACTCCATCCTCTCCACCCTGTCCGAGTCCCCGGAACGCCGACTTCGGATGACCGATCTCGCGGAACGGCTGAAGATCACCCGCAGCCGGCTGACATACGCCGTGACGCGACTGGAGAAGGACGGCCTGGTGCGGCGCGAGGACTGCCGCTGGGACAAGCGGGGCAGCGTGGCGATCCTCACCGACGAGGGGATGCGGGTCCTGGAGGGCGCGGCGCCGGGCCATGTCGAGACCGTACGGTCACTGCTCTTCGACCGGCTGACCCCGGAGCAGGTCGGGCAACTGGAGGAGATCTTCACGGCGGTCGGCGAGGGGTTCCAAGGGGGCACCGCACAGGCCACCGGGGATGACGTGCCGTGGCGGCGGCGCTCGTCCAAGTCCTGTTCTTGACCCGTCGGCCCCGTTCATGGCCCGTCGGCCCCGTTCGTGACCTGTCGGCCCTGTTCGTGATCTGTGCGACAAACCCATGAAGCGTTTCTGAAGTTGTTGCTTCAAATTTAAAGCATGGGGTAGGGTCCTGATCCGAGGAGCTGCTTCAAATCTGAAGCAGACAGCCCATGTACGGAACCCGGAGAACCCGCATGCCCGACTTCACCGCCGCCGCCACCCAGCGCGCCCGTGTCCGGGTCCCGCTGCGCTTCCAGGACGGCTACCGCGCCGACGCCGAACTGGTCACCTTCCACGGCCTCGCCGACGGTCAGGAACACGTCGCCGTCGTCCTCGGCGACCCGGCCCCCGGCACCACCCCGCTGGTCCGCCTCCACTCCGAGTGCCTGACCGGCGACGTCTTCGGCTCGGCCCGCTGCGACTGCGGCCCCCAGCTGCGCGAGGCCGTCGAGCGCATCGCCGAGCGCGGTGGCGTGCTGCTGTACCTGCGCCAGGAGGGCCGCGGCATCGGGCTCTACAACAAGCTCGACGCGTACGCCCTCCAGGACCAGGGCCTCGACACCTACGCCGCGAACGCCGCGCTGGGCCTGCCCGAGGACGACCGCGACTACACGGCGGCCGCCCAGATGCTCACCGCCCTCGGCATCGGCGCACTGGACCTGCTCTCCAACAACCCCGACAAGGCCGACCAGTTGCGCGACCTCGGCATCGAGGTCCGCGACCGCGTCCCCACCGGTGTCTTCGCCACCCCGGACAACGTCCGCTACCTGCGCGCGAAGGTCCTGCAGACCCAGCACACGCTGCCGCTGGGCGACCTCGCGGGGCTCAACGTGGGCTGAGCGCACGCAACAAGAAGGGGCGGGCGTCCGAACTCCGGACGCCCGCCCCTTTGTCGTGTGTACGACGGTTACGGCGTGACCTTCTCGATCGTCACCCCGCCGACGCCCGCGGTCGTCCCGCGCGCGTTCAGCAGCCGTACCTCACCGAAGAGCTGCCGGCCCTCGGGCACGGCCCGCGCGACGGTGATGTTCGCCGACGCCTTCGCCGAGTCGCCCGTGCCGAGCTTCACCGGCGTCGACTCGTCGACGGTGACCGAGCCGAGCGCGGAGGAGAAGAACGCGTCCCGGTAGTCGAACGCGGTCGAGCCGGACGGCACCTCGAAGCCGATGACCTCGACGGTGTAGGTCCCGGCGGCCGGGTTCGCGATGGAGACGGCCTCCTCGGAGTCACCGTCCGCGGACTGGCCGACGAGCTTGCCCTCGGCGTCGTACACGTTCAGGTCGAGGTCGGAGCTCAGGTCGGAGACCTTGCCGATGGCGACGTCCAGGGACGTGGTGCCCTCGGGCACCTCGACGGTGCTGGTCTGCGTCGCGCCGTCGGCGATCGTCGGCCGCGCGGTCTTCGAGGAGCCGAGCGCGCCGCCCTTCAGCTTGCCGTCGACGGCCTGCAGCTTGTTGGTCACCGTCCAGTTGGCGGCGACCGGGGTGCCGACCTTGGCCTCCGGCACGGTCACGGCGGCCGGGTCGAAGGACGCGGCGTAGACCGTGGCGTTCAGCTTGTACGGGTTGTCCAGCAGGGCAGACGTACGGCGCACGTCGACCTCGATCTCCCAGACGCCGGGCAGCGGGTCCTCGTAGGAGGCGATGTCCGTCGTGTCGGGGTCGTTGTCGGGGGCCGTGACGCCGTACGGGCTGATGGCGCTGAACTTCGCCAGGCTGCCCTCCTTCAGTCCGTCCAGCGTGACCTGGAGCGACTTCGCGCCCTCGGGAACGGTGACGAAGTAGGACTTGAAGTTGTTGCGCTGCACCGAGCCGGAGGCGGTGAAGGTGTGCTGGACCGGCGTGGAGACCACGACGGTGTTCAGGATCTGCTTGTCGACGCCCGCGGTCCTCGGGTCGTCGGCCTCCAGGATCACGCTCTTGATGCCGGCGTGCTTGGGCGCGGCCTGCAGCTTGACCGTCACCGCCTTGTTCAGCGGCAGGTTGACGACCTTCGGGCCGGCGATCGAGAAGGTGCGGGCCTTGTTGTTCGCCAGGCGCAGGGTGTGCGGGAGCGAGCCGGCGGGGCCGGACGTACGGGTGATGGTGACGTCGTACGTCTTCTTCTGGCCCGCCTTGAGGCCGCCCTCGCGGTCGTAGACGCCCGTGCCGAAGCCCGGCGTCTTCAGGGCCTGGTCGAGCGCGGTGTCGACCGGGGCCTTCACGGCGTAGTCGTGCGCGGTGGCGCCCGCCTTGATGGCCTTCCAGGCGCCGGCGACGTCCATGAGGCCGGCACCCTCCTCGTAGGCCTGAAGTCCCTCGATGTGCTTGGCCGTTGAGGTGAGAGCCGTGCGCAGCTTCTCGGGCGTCAGCTTGATGCCCCGCTGCTCGGCGGCGGACAGGAGCAGCGCGGACGAGCCCGCGGCCTGCGGGGACGCCATCGAGGTGCCGTTGTACATCGCGTAGCCGGCCGGCAGCTTCCAGCCCGCCTCGGCGATCGGGGCGCCGGGCATCCAGGCCGGGATGGTGCTGACCGCGGAGCCGGGGGCGACGATCGTCGGCGTGAAGCCGCCGTCCTCACGCGGGCCGCGCGAGGAGAAGTTGAACAGCTGGTACTCGTTCTCGACGCCGGTGCCGTAGTTGGCGGCGAAGGTCTCCTTGGAGACGCCGGCGCCGACGGAGATCACCTTGTCGGCGAGGCCGGGGTCGCCGATGGTGTTGGCGCCCGGGCCGGAGTTGCCGGCGGAGATGACGAGCTGGACGCCGTAGGTGTCGATGAGCCGCGTGTACATCTCGGCGCGGGCGTTGTTGCCGTCGTTCAGCGGGGGCAGGCCGCCGATGGACATGTTGACGACGTCGACGCCGCGGTTGGCGACGAGGTCGATCATGCCCTCGGTGAGCGCGACGTTGGAGCAGCCGGGGCCGAAGACGCAGGCCCGGGACGACACGATCTTCGCGCCGGGGGCGGCGCCGTTCATGTTCTTGCTGCCGAGCAGGCCGTTGGCGGCGGTGATGCCGGCCACGTGGCTGCCGTGCGAGCCGGCGGTGAGGCCGATGTTGACGAAGTCGGCCTTCTTGCCGACCCAGTCGCCGCCCAGCGGGTCCATCGGGACGTCCTTGCGGACCTCCACGACGAAGTCCTGGGTCTCGGGGATGTCCGTGGCGGGGTTGTCGGTGCCGAAGTGGCCGACCTGGTGGCCGTCCTTGTACGGCTTCATCGGGGTGTCGTCGGTGAAGTCGCCGTTGTCGTTGACGTCGACGGTGACCGTGCCGGCGGTGGGGTTGTACAGGACGCCCCAGTCGTCGGTCTTGTCGCCGTCGCGGTTGACGTCGCCGTCGGCGTCGCCGTCCTTGGCCTCGCCCTGGTTGGTGACGGCCTCACGGAAGGTGCTGATCTGGTACGAGCCCTCGGGCGCCGTCCAGCTCTTGCCCCCGAAGGTGAAGGACGGGCCGGAGACGGAGGTGGTCATCGCCCGCCAGGTGCCGTCGCCGTCGACGATCGGGTCGGTGGCGGTCACCCAGTCGACGATCTTGCGCTCGCCGGTCGTCGTCTTCTGCAGCGCCGGGCTGGCGAGGTCGACACCGGTGTCGAGGACACCGATGGTGACGCCGCGCCCGTCGGCCTTCGGGTTCTTCTTCACGAAGTCCACGGCGCCCGTCTCGAAGGACGGGTTGTACGGGTTCTTCGCGGGGGTGTTCTCGTCCGGGCCCGGGTAAGTGGCCGCGGTCGCGCTCGACTTGGTGCCGCTGTCGAGGCTCGGCTCTTCGAGGGGTATCTCGTCCCGCAGGTCGATGGCCTGCACGGAGGAGAGCTTCGCGGCGGCCGCGATGGCCGAGTCCGCCTTGCCGGTCGGCACGGTGGCGCGTACGTAGCCGAGCTTGTCGTACGTACGGCCCACGGAGCCGCCCTTGATCGCGTCCAGCTCCGCGGCGACCTTCTCGGTCTGGCCGGGCGCGGTGGCGATCATCATCGTGACGGTCTTGTCGCGCTGTGCCTTGGCCTCCGCGAGGAGGTCGGCGTCGTCCGAACCGAGCTTGTCGTGGGCGGACTTGACGCCGGGGTCGGCCGCGGTGGCGGTGGTGCCGTCCGCGGCGAGGGCGAGGGGTATGGGCCCGGCCGCGGAGAGCGCGGCGACGAGGCCTGCGGCCACGGCGATACGGGCAGCGCGTTTCGCGCCCGATATCGGGGCCGAGTGGGGGGTGGTGGGCATGGTGATCCCTGGTGCTGAAGGAACGTAGGCGTCGGCGGCCGGAACGAGCACCTTCGACCGCCGCGGTCCGGATAGTGATCCCGGATGATCGCCTAGCTTTCCTCAAGGGACCGATTTCTGTTGATAGTTCACGGAGGAGAGATCGTGGACTGGCACATACTCGCCATACGCCACGAGGGACTTAACGGACCATGCTGTGACATTCCTGTGAGTCGGCAGGGGTTGCTGGGGTTTCTGGTGAGCCAGGGGCCTGATGAGTCGTGGCCTGTTGGGTCACGGCCCGGCGAGTCACGGCCTGGTGGATCACGGCCTGGTGGATCACGGCCTTGCTGAGTCAGACCGTCGGCTTCACGGCCCGGACGATGGCGGAGTGCATGCCGTCGGCGACGGCGTGCGTGGCCGTGATCTCGACATCCGTGAAGCCGGCCGCCTCCAGCCCCTCCCGGTACTCCGCGAAGGACAGCGCGCCGGCGATGCAGCCGACGTGGTCGCCGCGCTCGCCGCGCTGGGCGGGGGTGAGGGTGTCCTCGGCGACGACATCGGTGACGCCGATCCGGCCACCCGGCCTGAGCACGCGGAAGGCCTCGGCGAAGACGGCCGGCTTGTCGACGGACAGGTTGATGACGCAGTTGGAGATCACGACGTCGATCGTGGCGGCGGGCAGCGGGACGGCCTCGATGGTGCCCTTGAGGAACTCGACGTTGGCGGCTCCCGCCTTCCTCGCGTTGGCGAGGGCCAGGGCGAGCATCTCCTCGGTCATGTCCAGCCCGTACGCCTTGCCGGTCGGGCCGACCCGGCGGGCGGAGAGCAGGACGTCGATGCCGCCGCCGGAGCCCATGTCGAGGACACGCTCACCCAGGCGGAGTTCGGCCACGGCTGTGGGGTTGCCGCAGCCGAGGGAGGCGGCGAGGGCCTCGGCGGGGAGGGTGTCGCGGTCGGCGGCGGCGTAGAGGGTGGAACCGAAGTTGTCGTCTACCTCTACGGGCTCGGGTCCGCAGCAGGTGGAGTCACAGCAGGCGGCGGAGCCGCCCTCGGTGACCTTCAGGGCTGCGGTGGCATACCGCTGACGGACGGTTTCGCGCAGGTCGGTGGGCTGGTCGCTCATGACTCACTCCTGGGTTGCCGCGAACGGGTGGATGGCCGCTACCGGGCTGCATTGAAGTTCTTCGATGCAGCTGACTCCAACGTTGCGCCTTGAATCGAAGGATGTCAACATAGAAGTGTGTCGAAACAAGAGCTGGAAGTGCTCGGCCAGGACGCGGCCGACGCCTGCTGCGCGGGCCTGGCCTCCGCACCCCTGGCCGAGGACCGGGCCGCCGAGCTGGCGAAGCTGTTCAAGGCCCTGGGCGATCCCGTGCGGCTGCGGCTGCTGTCGATGATCGCCTCACGGGACGGCGGCGAGGTCTGCGTGTGCGAACTGACCCCGGCCTTCGAGCTGTCCCAGCCGACGATCTCCCACCACCTCAAGCTCCTCCGCCAGGCCGGCCTCATCGACTGCGAGCGGCGGGGCACGTGGGTCTACTACTGGGTGCTGCCCGACACCCTCGACCTGCTCGCCCAGTTCCTGAGGACACCGCAGGCCGCCGGAGCGCCCGCGTGAGCGCGCCACTGGCCCGGCGGGCGGCGGCCGAGGCCGTCGGTTCGGCAGCCCTGGTCGCGGTGGTGGTCGGCTCCGGCATCCAGGCGACCGAGCTCTCCCGTGACGTCGGAGTGCAGCTGCTCGCCAACTCGCTGGCCACCGTATTCGGCCTGGGCGTGCTCATCGCGCTGCTCGGCCCGGTCTCCGGCGCCCACTTCAATCCGGTCGTCACGCTCGCCGCCTGGTTCACCGGCCGACGGGGCGGGGACGGTCCGACCGGGCGGGACGTGGCCGCGTACGTCCCCGCACAGATCGCGGGAGCGATCGGGGGCGCGGTGCTGGCCGACGCCATGTTCGCGCGACCGCTGGTCCAGTGGTCCACGCACGACCGCTCGGCCGGTCACCTGTGGCTCGGCGAGCTCGTCGCCACCGCCGGGCTCGTCCTCCTCGTCCTCGGCCTGACCCGCGTCGGCCGCGACCGGCTCGCCCCCGTGGCGGTGGCCTCGTACATCGGCGCCGCCTACTGGTTCACGTCGTCCACGTCCTTCGCCAACCCGGCGGTGACGGTCGGCCGGGCGTTCACCGACACCTTCGCGGGGATCGCGCCCGCCTCGGTCGGCGGGTTCGTGGCGGCGCAGCTGGTGGGGGGCGCGCTCGGACTGGCGCTGGTGGCGGTGGTCTTCGGGCGGCGGGGGACGGCCGTACGGGTGGAGACCGCCGCACCCCGGGAGGCGCCGGGCGTCACCGCGCCCACGCTTCCCTGACCTCCCTCGGACAACCGCGACCGTGACCCGGACAACCACCACCGCTGCTCGGAGACACACGGACCCGCCACCCCGAAACGCACGGACCGTCACCCGGAAACACACAGAAGGCCACGTCATGAGCCCCAGCTCCCCCGCCGAGCGCCCCTCCGTCCTCTTCGTCTGCGTCCACAACGCCGGCCGCTCCCAGATGGCCGCGGCCTTCCTCACCCATCTTGCGGGAGACGCGGTCGAGGTCCGCTCGGCCGGCTCGGCGCCCGCCGACACGGTGAACCCCGCGGTCGTGGCGGCGATGCGGGAAGCCGGTATCGACATCTCCGCGCAGACCCCGAAGATCCTGACCACCGAGGCCGTCCAGGCGTCCGACGTCGTGATCACCATGGGCTGCGGCGACACCTGCCCCGTCTTCCCCGGCAAGACCTACCTGGACTGGACGCTGGACGACCCCGCCGGCCAGGGCGTGGACGCCGTACGGCCCATCCGTGAGGAGATCGAGCGACGCGTCCGCGCGCTGCTGACCGACCTCGGCGTGACGACCTCTACGGCCCCCTGAGCGCCGCTCAGCCCAGCTGAAGCCGGTCGATCAGCCCGGCCGCGGTGAATTCGTCCACCAGCTCGGCGCGGCCCTCGGTGAAGTGGGCCCAGCTGTCGAAGTGGACGGGAACGATCCACCGCGCCCCGAGTATCCGCGCGGCCTCCGCGGCCCGGGCGCTGTCGAGGGTGAGCAACTGGCGGTCGAGGATGTCGCCGCGAGCCGCGCCGGCGAAGAGCACGGCGGTGTCCACCGGCCCGAACCGCTCGGCGATCTCCTTGACCGGCCCGAGCTGGGCGTTGTCACCGCTGACGTACACGGTGGGCAGACCGTCCCCGGCCAGCACGAACCCGACGACCTGCCCGATGACCGGTTCGAGTTCCTCCCGCTCGCCCGGGCCGTGCAGCGCGGGCACCCCGGTCACGGTGATCGCGCCCCCGCCGGGCCGCCCCACCTCCACGGACTCCCAGTCCTTCAGCCCCCGAGCGGTACCGCCCAGCCGTCCCGCCCCACTCGGCGTGGTCAGAGTGAGCGGCACATCGGCGAGCAGGGCACGGCCGGAGACGTCGAGGTTGTCGGGGTGCTCGTCGTGCGAGAGCAGCACCACGTCGATACGGCCGAGTTCGGCGGGCGAGGCGGAGGCGGCGGCGGTCTTGGTCAGCGCGCGACCGCCACCCAGGGGGTAGTCGCCGGGGGCGTCGAAGGTGGGGTCGGTGAGGAGGCGCAGGCCGCCGTACTCGATGAGGGCGGTGGGGCCGCCGAAGACGCGGACGGAGACGGGGGCGGGGACCTGCTCGGTGGTGGTGCGGGTGTCGACCATCGCCAGACCTCACGTTTGATAGGGATCGCATCCGTGAGACACAGCTAACCGCGCCTCACGGATGGATGCAACCCAAACGTGAGAAGCCACGTGTCGCGTGCCCGGGAACTCGTCGATGCGAACCGGGCCGCCGAAGGTGACCGACGGGACGGCGGCGAGGGCGATGGGCGGGACGGCGCGGGTGTTCTCGCCGGTGGCTGGACTTCGCCGAACTCTGACATGCGCACGCGCATCCGGAGCGACAATGGCCGCTCGGGCCCCAGGGTGATCCAACGACGCGCAGGGACGGAGTTCCGTATGACGAGCCGGGGGGAGTCGGACGGGCTGAGGATCGCCGAGGCGCTGTCGTACGTGTGCCGGCGCCGGGACCGACTGGCCGCGCTGCTCCACGAGGACGGCACCGCCTTGCGCGCCCTCGAAGCCGCGGTCGCCGGCCCCGTCGCGGACGACGCCTCGCTCTCCCCCCTCCTGGACACCCTGCACAGAGCGGTCCGCCGTGCGGGCGACCCGTTCGGGGTGTACGGCGGAACGGGCCGCAGCGTGACACCGGCGGGTGTCGGTGATCTGGACGTCGTGTACCGGTGCCCCTTGCAGTTGTGCACCGGCCGCTCCGGCCACGAAGTCGACGGCGATCCGCCGAACTGCCGGTTCGCCCCGCAGGGGACGGCACTTGTCCGGGAGAGGCTCCCGTAGTGGGAGGGCTCCTGGGCGAACTCGGCAAGAAGCTGGCGGAGCAGTGGCTGACCCTCCTCGTCCTGCCGGGCGCGCTGTATCTGGCGGTCGTCGCGGCCGGACACACCCTCGGGCACGGTGCGGCGCTGGACGTCGGGCGGCTCACCCAGGCCGTCTCGGCTGCCGCGCGGGATCCCCAGGTGACCACCGTGGGCGGACAGGTCGTGCTGCTGACCGCCGTCCTGGCCGGTGCGGCCGCCGCCGGCCTGGCCGCCCAGGCCCTCGGATCCGCCGTCGAGCGTGCCGCCCTGGCCGCCGGCTGGGCCGCATGGCCGTGGCCGTTCGGGGAGTTGGCCGAGCGCCGCACGGCACACAGGCGACGCCGATGGGACGCGCTGCGGGCGGCGTACGAGGTTCTACTCACCCAGGAACGCGCTCCGCGTCCGGCCGACCGGCCCAGTCCCCTGGAGCGTCACCGTGCGGCCCGCAGGTGCGAACGCGTCTCCGTGGAGCGGCCCGAGCGGCCGACCTGGAGCGGTGACCGCATCCATGCCGCCGCGGTCCGGCTGGACCGGGACACACACATCAGCCTGCTCGTCGTCTGGCCGCACCTCTGGCTCGTGCTGCCGGAGGAGACACGGCTCGAGATCGGCAGGGCCCGCGCCGCGCTGACCCGGGCCGCCGTGCTCGGCGGATGGGCACTGCTCTACCTGCCCCTGACCTGGTGGTGGTGGCCCGCGGCGCCACTCGCCGCCACGCTCGTGACCATTTCGGCACGACGCCTGCGTACCGCCTCGGACACCTACGCCACCCTGCTGGAGGCATCCGCGCGCCTTCACCTGACGGACCTGGCCGTCAAGCTGAACATCGGGGAACTGCCGGTGGGCCCACGGCTCGGTGCGGCGCTCATGCGACAGCTGAGCAGCCCGGTTCCCCGGCCGGATCCGGCCCCGTAGAACTGGTCGGAACCGACGCTGCAGAGGGGTCGGACACGACCCCGTAGAGCCGTGTTCGCCACCGCCCCGACGGCATTGTGCTCCCGTCAACTGTGGGACAGACTACGGCGCATGGCACAGGCGGGGCACTTAGGAACAGCGGACGACTCCTCAGGTGAGGATCGTCGCGTCTTCCTCCTGGGGTTCGATGCCGACGGACGTGTCGTCATCGCGCGGAACAACCCGGATCACGCGCGCTACGTCGTCATCCTCATCCCCGGTGTCGGCGCGTGGCCGTCCGGCCTGGACCCGCTCCTGCTCCGCGCCGAGGTCCTCTGCCGCGAGCTGTCCTCGACACCGGACGACGACGCCGTCTCGGTCATCACCTGGGTCGACTACAAGGCACCCGCGTCGCCCTCGGACGCCCGCGATCCGGCGTTCGCCGCGCAGGGGGCGACCCGGCTGGCCCACTTCATCGTCGACCGCCGGGTGACGGCGGAGGCCTGGGGCCGCGGGCCCGGCCCTCAGCGGATCACGGTCATCGGGCACGGCTACGGCGGACTCGTGGCCGGCTTCGCGGCACGGGACCACGGCATGGACATCGATGCGCTGGTCCTCCTCGGCTCCGCGTCCGCGGGGACCGAGACCGCGAGCGGGCTGCGCGTCACGGGACCGGTGTACGCGACGTCCCCCGAGGTCAACGGCGACGGCACGCCCCACGGCGTCCACGGTCCCCGGCCGGACTCCCCCGGGTTCGGCGCCATCGTGCTGCACCCCGGACCGCTGTCGTACGGAGGCGATCCGACGGTCCGGTATCTGTCGTCGCTGAAGAAGATCATCCTCGGGACTCGCTGACCTCCCTCAGGCCCCGTGCGCTGACCTCCCTCAGGCCCCCGTATACAGGTGCGCGGCCCACAGCGACGGCGTACGGGGGTACAGGTCCCGCTGCCTGCGGGCGGCGCGGTGCAGCGCGTGCGCGGCCCGTCCGAGGTCGAGCGTGCCGTCCCGGGGGTCGCGCAGCGCGGAGTAGAAGTCCTCGGCGATGTCGACGGCGACCTCGTCGTCCACCATCCACAGGGAGCCGACCACTCCGGGGAAGCCGGCGAGCTGGAAGGCACCGGCCAGGTGCAGTGACTCGTCGAGGAGACGACCGGCGGCGTTCAGAGCGGTGTGGCACGCCGAGAGATAGGTGAGCTGGGCGTCTTCGAGGTCGATGCCGGCGAGGCTGCCGACGGTCAGCGGACTGTGTTCGTGGTCGTGCAGGAGGAGCCTGCTCGCCGACGGGTCCCGGTGGTCGTAGTCGCCGTGGCAGGCGAAGTGCACCACGCCGCGCCCGGGAAGCTCCGCCAGCACGAGGTCCCGGGTGGGAAGCGGCCTGCCGTCGTCGGCACCGGACGCCGCGTCCGGGTCCGGGTCCGGTTCGATCAGCACCAGGGGATCGGGGAGCAGCCGGGCGAGCGCCTCCGTCTCGGCCTCGACGTACCGGAGCGGCCCGCCCTGCGGCAGCCCGGGGGTGGTGGGCATCGCGACGACGAGCGAACGGTCCGCCGCCCCGGCGGCGGACCGGCGTCGACGCGCGTGCCGCAGGGCCCTGATGGTGGGGGTGTACGAGGACACCACCCGGTCCATGACCGTACGGCGGGCCGGCGAGACCGGGTCGTCGTGGTGACCGGCCGCATGCAGGGGCAGCATGCCCAGGCGACCGCTGGGCGCCCACCACAGACGTGGCAACGTGATTCCCTCGGCCGGAGTGGTGTCGTGGCCGAGGGCTTCGAGAACCGGCCCGGCGGCGCTGTCCCAGAGCCACTTCAGTATGTCGCCGAGGGCGGCCTGGGCGGCGACGCGGTCCGCGTCCGGATCGGTGGCCTCGCGCAGCGCCACATGGAACGCGTTGACATTGTCGATCACCGCTCGCGGTGTCAGCGCGGGCAGGGACAGCGCGGTGACGCCGTCCGCCGTGAGCAGCAGGGCATGGCTGTGCCAGTCGTGGAGGACGAAGGTGACGACCGGTCCCGGCCCGGCGTCGGACCGCAGTTCGTCGGCGGTGGGCGGCAGGGCGAAGCCGGCGAAGCCGTCCAGGGCACGGATCCGGCCGAGCAGCGCCGTCATCTGTGCGGCGGCGTCGACGCGGTCGTCGGGCCGGCGCGGGCCGGCGTTCCCGGCGTGAAGAGGCTCGATGTCACGGTCGAGGCTCTCCCTCAGCCCGGCGAAACGTGCCGCGAGTTCAGGGTGGACGCGGCGCAGCTCGGCCAGGTCGCTGCGGGCGTCGAGGGTCTGGCCCAGCAGGACCGCGCGTCCCGCCTCCAGCAGGGAGAGCGCGCGCTGCGCACGCTCCGGGAGCGGCCGGGTCGTATCGGCCAGCACGGCGCCGGCGGCACTGTCCGCGAACTCGGCGACGGATGCGATGGCGTACTCCTGATCAGCGCGCCCCATGCGGTGCGAGGCGAGTTCGGGCAGCAGCAGGACCCCGGTCTCCAGCAGTTCGGCCTCCAGAGCGGGATCCGTGTTGTCGATCAGGAGCGCGCCGAATCGGGCACCTTGGATGCGCACCGTCGGGGGCGCCGTCTCGCACCGGACCAACTCGGTGAAGAGACGCAGCGCTTCTTCCTTGTCCGCGGGAGCCTTGCCACGGATGAACCGGGACCGTAAGGCCGCCGCCGTCACCAGCAGGGTCGCGGGGCGGTAGCCGTGGTCGGCGGAGGCCGCGTCGAGGGCTTGGCGTCCCGTGTCCACCGCTTCGTCGAGATCCCTCCTGTCCCCGACGAAGTCGAAGCGGGCCTCGAGGAGATGGCACAGGTTGGAGAGGGCCTGGACCCGGTCCTCTCCGTCCCCGGTCGCGCGTTCGAGGGCACGGCGGCCGAACTCCAGTGCTTCGTCGAGATCGGCCGCCTCCCTGTTGCGCTGGAACCGGAAGTGCAGGGCATTGCTCAACGACGCGAGGTACAGGGCGCGCTGGGATCCCTCGGCGAGGGAGGCGTCGACGGCCCCACGCCCGGCTTCCACCGACGCGTCGAGATCCGCCCGCCGGCCGGCGCGCTCGTAGCGGAGCCGGTACGCGAAGCTGAGGGCTGCCAGACGCCCTGCCCGTCCGGCGGCGTCCGGGGCCGTGGCCTCGACGGTCCGACGTCGTGCCTCGACCAGTTCATCCGCGTCGGCCAGCGAGCGCGTCCGCTGGAAGCGATCCCCGAGGCAGTCGGCGAGCTGATCCAAACAGTCCGCGTGCTCGGGACGGCCGCCGACGGCGATTCTGACGGACTGTCCCTCACCTGCGGCCCTGACGGCCCGTCCCCCGGCAGCGGCCCCACCACCGGCCTCCTCCGGACTCCCGCTGGGAATCCCGCCCGGACGCCCGCCCGGAATCCCGTTCGGACTCCCGTCCGGATTCCTCAGCGCGGCCGTGTCGGCGGCACGGCGGGCGAAGCCGACCGCCTCGTCGAGGTCGGGCAGCGATCTTGTCAGCCGTGAGCGGCGGAGCAGCACCTGCGACAGATTCCGCAGGGCGGTTCCGAGCGCGTCGTCGGACGGATCGTCCGACGCCGCTACGGCCACCCGGCCGAAGGCGACCGCCTCGTCCAGATCCTCCCGGTCTCCCAGGCGGTCGAAGCGGATGAACAGCGAGCTGCAGAGGTTGGCCGCACACGCCGTGCGCCCGGAACCGTCCTGCGCGGCTTCGAGCCCCTCGCGCTCGGCGGCTATCGCCCGGTGCAGATCGTCGAGCGCCTCCTCGCGTTCGTAACGCCGGATCAGCGCGGTGGACAGGGCGCGCAGCCGTGCGCACCGTTCGGCATGGCCGGCGGCGGTCACCTCGACGATCAGCTGCCGAGCGGTGACGGCCGCGTCAAGATCCTCGGGCGTTGCGAGCAGTTCGAAGCGCTTCCACAACGCGGTGGCGAGGGCGATCAGAGACAGCTCACGATGAAGGTCGTCGTCCGCCGCGTCCGTGACGGCTCGACGGCACGAGTCGATGGCCTCGTCCAGGTCTGCCGCCCCGTTCGTCTTCTCGTGGCGCGACAGCAGCACGGTGCCGAGGTTCGTGAGCATCAGCGCCCGCGCGGAACGGTCGGCGTCATCGACGGACTCGACGGCTTGCCGGGCCGCGTCGACCGCTTCGTCGCCCTCGGCGGCCGCGCCGGTCGCCCTGAAGCTCTCGTTCAGCGTCCTGCTGAGCTCCAGGAGGAGAGGTGTGGGCCGGCGGACGTGTGGCGGTGTGGCGGTGGCCGCCCGGCGCAGTACGTCCATCGCCTGTCGCAGATCCGCCCGGGCGCCGGTCAGGTCGTACCGGGAGCGCAGGGCGCTGCCGAGCTCCGCGAGGCGCGAGGCCCACTGCTCCTGCCCCGCCGGGGTCGCCTCGACGGCCCGCCGCAGCGCATCCACGGCCTCGTCCAGATCCGCCGCCGACCGGGTCTGCCGGAACCGGCTGTGGCAGGCCTCGCCCAGGGTGGTCAGATACCTGGCCCGGTCCGGATGCGCCGCCCCGGCTTCCACGCACGCACGGCCGACCCGCACCGCCTCGTCCAGGTCCGCCGTCCGCCGCCGATGCGCGAACGCGCTCCGCAGAGCGGTGCTGAGGTTGTTGAGCATCGCCGCGCGGTCGGGGTTGTCCGCGCTGGTGGCGGCAAGCGCGCGTCGGGCCACGGTCGTCGCCTCGGCGAGATCCTCCCAGTCGCCCTTGAGACCGAAGCGGGCCTGCAGCACCGCGCCGAGATTCGCCAGCATCGGGCCCTGCCCCGGAAAGCCCTCGGCGGCCTCGACGGCCCGTCGCGCGACCGTCACCGCCTCGTGCAGATCGGGCTCGGCTCGGGTGCGGTCGTAGCGTCCCTTGAGCGCGGCGCCGAGATTCGACAGGGCCATCACCAGGTGACGGCGTTCCGAGGCGATCTCCACGGCCCGCCGCCCGGTGGCCAGCGCGCCGTCCAGATCCCGTGGGTCCCCGGTCCGCGAGAACCTCATCCAGAACGCGCCGCAGACGATCGCCAGACGGTGAGGCCGTTCCGGATGGCCTTCCGGCGTGGCGTTCACCAGATGGACCCAATGGTCGACGACATAGGAGAGCAGGGTCGTGTCGGAGCCGGCCGAGGCGTACTCGAGCAGATCGAGCAGGCGCGGTGCGGCCCTGTCCGCCAGCGCGGACAGCAGCGGTTCGGGCAGTTCCCACAGCCCCATGGTGATCGCGGCCGGGGTGAGCTGCTCCAGAGCCTCTTCGAGCACCGCCTGCTTCCGAAGCCCCTGAGGCAGCGCCTGGAACTGATACCACTTCAGCCAGCCCAGCGCGTGCCTGGCCTCTGTGTCCGTGATCCCTGACTCGCCCGTGCCCGTGCCCGTGGTCCCGGATTCGTCGAGATCGCGCTTGATCTCGGCGGCCATGGCGTCGAGGCCCGGCGTCAACGCCAGTGACGGATCACCCGAGTTCCCGATCCATCGCAGGGCCTCCGCCAACCGGCCCACCAACTCGTCCCGACGCCGCATCGGACCCCCTAGTCGCAGCGGCCTCCGATCGTATGACGCCGGCCCTCTACACGGATATGGGAAGGCAACCGTCCGTGATGGCCTCTACCGCATCATGGCGCTCACACATCGCTCACGCAGGACCTCCCGCTGATCAGCAGCAGCTCTCGTGTCAGCGGTGTTCGACATGGCGAAGGTCCGCGCGAACCCTTCCGGGACCACGCGGACCTCCTGTCGTCTGCCCGTCGGCACCAGGCTCAGCCGGGTGGTTCGGTTCCTGCCGCGTTCGACGGTGTCGGTACGACGCCGGGCAGCGGAGCCATTACCCAGTTCCCGTCCTCCCAGGCGACCGTCTCCGTGACGCGGACGGGTTTGTCCTCCGCACGTGCGGTGCCGGTCATGTCGACCCTCCACGCCCCCTCGAACTCCGAGGTGCGGCTCCATCGGACGTCCCACTGCTGTCCGCCGTATGCCTTGATCCGGGCCCGGGCGTCCTTGTCGCCCTGAGGGTGGGCATCGAGAAGCCGGGCGAGGCCGCTCTCGTCCGACTCGTTGAGGAACTCCACGTAGTCGTGCAGGAAACGGTCCTGGTCGGCCAGGTCTGGGGACTTCGCCTCAGCGCCGTCCCCGCCACCGCACGCGGTGAGCAGTACGGCGCTGAGCATGGCCATGAGCAGTCCGGCGCGACGCTGTCGCGGCCGGCGGCCACGCCTGTCAGGTGCGGAAGGTGTAATACTTCGCATTCGGGTACTGCGCTCCTGTACACGGTGATCATGGAGTGGTCTTTGGACCGGTTGCCGGTGAAGTCCATCTGGAGGATGTCCCCGATACCCAACTTGTAGACATTGTCCAGGAGTTGTAGCTCCTCCAGTACTTCTCGGCGTACTTCGCCATGTCGTTGTAGTCGTAACCCGCCCGGACGAGGGCCTTCTGGCTCGTCGCGGCTCGGGAGCAGATCACCGAGGAGCAGGCGCGCGACGCCGTCAGGTGGGTCTCAGACAGCCAGGGAATCAAGCACGATGCTCTCGTCCAAGCAGCAGGATTCATCGGTCACCCGGACGCGCCGAATGTGACGCTCAACGAGGCGATCGAGCACTATGGGGGCGACCCGATCAACTTCACCCTGTACATGGTGATGCTCTGCGGCGGCCTGGTCGCGACGGTCGGCGACGCCGATCCGGATTGGCTCAAGCAGTTCGATCTGCCGGCATGAGCAAGCCGAAGGCTCTCCAGGCGGAGCGTCCCCCGGCGCATCCGCTCACGCATCGCCCACGCACAGCCCCGAAAACGAAACAGCGCCCGACCCGACCGAAGCCGACTCAGGCGCTGCACAGCAGGTCAGAGGGGGGTACCCCCGTCACCCGCGCGGTAGGCCCTGTGGGACTCGAACCCACAACCAATGGATTAAAAGTCCTGGCGGGATCTTGCCGGGTGGTTCCGGACGCTTCTTCGGTGTCCGGAACCACCTGGTCAGGACAGCTGCGGCTCGTTACGCGGTCTCCTCCGTGATGACCTGTGCGACTCCGTCCGCTCACGCATCGCTCACGCAGAAGGACGTGTTGACCAGTGCGTTCGGCAGGTTCAACTGCTCCTGCACAACGCCCACATCGTCCTGACCGAAGTGCTCCTCGCTTCGTCGCCCTAAGCCGCGGGGGCGTTCTCGTCGTGGAACGGAAACTCATGCCGCAGTGGGCTGCACTCGAAGGCGAGTCGCACATTTGTGCTGGATCCGCTCAGGCTGAGGCTGCCCCCGGCGTGGTGAAGAGCCTGTCTCACGCCGAGCAGGACATAGAAGCTGGCGCTGTCGCACTGGGTCACCCCGTACAACACCAGCGTCACATGCCGGCTGCCCTCAGCCAGCACGACGGAGACCAGTTCGCACAGTGCGGGGATGCTGGCGGAATCCAGCTCGCCGGTCACATGCAGCGTCATAAAGAAGCAGGGGCCGGCAGGCACCCGTCGAAGCGACAGCCGTTGACCACCGCGCGGCTCGACATCCATCAGGGGTACACGCCCTCGCGGTAAGAAATGCCCGCGTCGCCCCACGTCCCAGGCCGCCACACGAGGGGCGAGTCATACCGCATGCGGGAGACGAGATGTCCGCCCGGCACGACCTCGACCGACCGCACACCCGGGCGGCCCACTGCCCGTGGACAGGTGTCCCAGACCGCTCCCACGGCCCGGTCGGTCTCGGACACCGTCCGCGGGCGCGCCTCCTCCATCAGCCGGCTCGCGGTCGACGTGCCCGGTGGATCGCTCGCGGCCGCCATCAGCCACGCGGCCGAGACGGGAGGGGTCTGCCGCAGGACCACCAGGAGGCCCCAGCGGCCCATATGGCGCGAGAGCGGCAGCAGTTCGTGCAGGGCCTGCTCGGGCAGGAACCAGCCCACCATCACCACGTGCCCGGCGACAGGCACCTTGCGCTGGACGACCGACCAGTGGATGGGATGTGCCGTGACCTGGGTGATCCGCTCCCACGAAGAGTCCAAAGCGGCGGTCAGAGAAAGGAGTTCCGCCCCGAGATCGCGGCAGCGGAACCACCCGGCGCCGTCCAGCGGAGCCAGTGCGGAATCGACGGGAACCAGCGACCGACGAACCGAGGACGCGGAGGAACGGCAAGCAGCCTCGAATGTCGGCGAGAAGGAGATGGTCGCAGTCATCACGAGCGCGGACCCTGCCCCGGGCCGGCTGTGACCGGCCCGGCATATTCGATCGCCGAAAACGACACGGGCGTGGAGGCCGGTGCGCGAAATATCCTCGGTAATTTCAGCGTACCCCCGAGGCAGCGCGAACAGACCGTACGACCAACGGAGGAACAGCCCCCCGCGTCCCTACCTGCAACGCCGTCCCCGACGGCAACCATCAAGGCACACGGTCCCGGGCCAACACGACCGGACTTGGGCGACACCAGAGGACACCTTTGAAAATCCCGTCAATTACCGGCGATGGGGCCCGTCTCCTCCCTCCCGGCAGTAAGTTGACGCTCGCCCAGGCCCTCGCCGACGTGGCCACCATCGCGATCCTGCGGCAGCGCACGCTGGAGCAGTCATACGTCGAGAACAGACAGTTGGAGACCGCGCTCACCAGCCGCGTCATCATCGACCAGATCAAGGGCGGAGTCGATACGGACGACACGGTCGTCGGTGGTCGTCCGCGTCGGCGGCTCTTCCCAGACGTCGGCGTCCAGGCCGACGGGTGTGATGGGGCCGAGGCACTCGGTCAGTGCGGTATCAGGTTGGGAAGCTCGGCGGCGACGTCGCGGGAAACGGGGAGCCGGGGTCGGACATCGCGCCTGCCCGCCCGCCGGTCACTCGCGGGGGCTGTGGGGCACGCCGGAGTAGAGTGAGAGATCCGGTCCGTCTCATACCGGGAAATCGAACTCCGAGGTCGCCATGCAGTCCACGGAAAGGCCCTCGGACGGGCACGCCGAGGTTCGTATCGTCGCCGCCTCGCCCGAAGTCGCCCGTCGGGTCGCGGAGGTTCTCCGCCGTTGCTTTGCCGCCACCGAGCAGCGCAGCTACCCCGCGGGCGCCGACGGAGGGACCCGCCTCGACCTCACAGTGGACACCTCCCGCGCGGCAGAACCCGCACGGTCGTGGCTGGAGACCAGCCGGTCCGCGGAGGACGGCCGCGGGCGGATGTGAGCCGGGCTCGGGGAACGGTCCGCCGGCCCTCTCGGGGGGCGTGAAAAGTCATCGGGAGCGCTTCGCGCACCGGCCCCGAAGCCGGTGTCGTTCCCGGTGAGTGACGACGTCGGGCGGCTGTGCTCGCGCAGCGGCCCGAAGACAGGTTTGCCTGATGTCCGCGACCACCTCCCGACGTCCCCCGCCACGGACCGTTCCCTTCAGGGCCCCGACCGCGCGCCTCGCGCTGAAATCCGAGAACCCTCCCGGCGGGCCCACTGCATTGGACGGCGCCTGGTGGCTTCGCTCACGTGACCTTCCGAGCGAGCTCTCGATCCTCCCGCCCAGGACTTTCGTCAACGGGCATGCGGTGAAGGTCGGTTGGTTCACCGCTGAGCTGGATCCATACTCGATCCTTCTGCTGACCCGCACCGCGGGCCGGGAAGGACGGCACCGGCGGGGCCTTCTTGTCGTGCGGGCGGATTCAGCAGAGCGCCGTGGGGGTGTGGCCGCCGTGGTCACCGCCCTGGCTGTCAGTGCTCTGCTGATCCTGGTCGTTGCGGTGAGACGCCTGGTCCATCGGTTCGAGGCACAACACACGGGTCCCACGGCGAGCGCGATGCGCACGGGCCGGGCGGGAATGCAAGGAAGGGGCCATCGCCCGCTCGCGGCCCGGCGAGATGCTCGACTCAACTCCGGGCCAGGTTCTTCTCCATGACGTCGATGTAGTTGAAGATGAAGTGGTCCTGATGCCGTCGCTTCCCGGGGCGAAGAGGTCGGCCGTCAGGCCCCTGGCCCGCGCCGAACGCACACACCGCTTCGTCAACAACAACGACATCGTGCCCCACCTGCCACCCGAGCCCGTCTACACCCACACCCAGCTCCTGCGGTACCTCGACTCCACCGGCAAGCTGCGCGAATCCATGCCTCTGCTGGGTGGGCTGACCGACGCGCGTACGGGGGATAATCGACACAAAGGATCACCCGGACGAGTCGCCGCCGGATGAACACCCCGATGCTCTCGGCCCGATGAGCGATCAGGAAGCCGGCATGCCCGTCCGTACACAGCAGGGCGCCATACAACGTGAACAGGACCTTGCCGACCCGTGGCCCGGTCACCTTCTGGATGCCCACTCCTTGGCCGTTGCCGCCTTGGGATTGCGATTTCAGCCCGCGACCACCTGCACACCGGCGGTCCGTTGTGCCGGAGGCATGGACGTACGGTCCCACCGCGGTACGTCGTGGGTCCACGGGTACGGTTCCCGCCGCCCATGGGCCCATTCGTCGTTGGTTTCGGCGGGAGGCGGATGACCATGTCGTACCTGGTCCGGCGGGCTTACAGTGGGGCCAGGCACTGAGCGCAGTCGCGCAGCTGTCCGTGCACCGTCGGCCCAAAGTGTCGGCGGGCCGGCACACGGGCCCCACTCCCTGCCCCGCACCGGTGGACAGCCGTTCACACCGCAGCTCTGGAACCTGCGGGGCACCATGCGAACGACCGCATCGGCATCAGCCGGGATCAGAAGTCAGTTCGGTCACTGAGCCCCGGCCGGTTTCCGCCCCGTGTTCCGCCGGGATGTCCCTCAAGCCCGTCCCGGTCGTCGGAGGAATTCGTGCCGAGAACGGAGGCTCCCCGCCCCGCTTGGGGCCGGACGAGCCGGGCCGCCGGGCGCCGTGACGGCATCGCCCCGGCGGCCTTCGGCGTGTCAAGGTCCCGTCTGCGATGCCGCACGGTCCCCACCGTGCCCGTACGGTGGCGCGCGTGCGTCCGGGTCCGGCCGCACGCGGGATCCGGCCATGTGCCGCACGGCATGGGGCCGGGGACGCGGTCGCAACACACAGCCCGGACCGGGTGTCCGGCGTCGGCCGTAGCTCCGCCGTTGGGTCAGGGGCGGTGAGACGGCGGGGACGGATGGCGGGAACAAGCCGGGCGTGTCCCCGTCGGCGCTCTCGTCGTGGTTCTCTGACAGATGCGGGCTCCCTTCCCGTGAGCCGTGGGAAGCGGGGCCGTGGACGTGTCGTGTCCGCAGTGGGTCGCCCGTCACGATCTGCCGTATTCGCGCCGGCGCCGGTACTGGTGCCTCGTCGCGCGAGGAGGGGATACCCGCGTATGCCCGTTCCCCCGCTACCTGCCCTCACCGACCGGCTCGTCGGCCCGGCCGACGGTCCGGTCGGCCGGCCGCTGCTGGCCGCCCTGGGTCGGCTGACCAGTCCACTCGCCGCCGACGACTACCTCTGCCTGATCGACCCGCTGCTGTCCGCACGCCATCCCACGGGCCGTGTGACGGCTGTACGGTCCGAGGGACCGCGTGCGGCCACCCTGGAGATCCGGCCGGGGCGGGGATGGTCGGGTCACCGGGCCGGCCAGTATCTGCCGGTCGGGGTCGAACTGGACGGTGTACGGCACTGGCGGACGTACTCGCTGACCTGCCCGCCGGGCGGCGGGCGGTACGGAGCGCTCACCATCACGGTCCAAGAGGAGCCGCGCGGCACGGTCTCCCCGCATCTGGTGCGTCGTACGCCGCCGGGGTCGGCGGTGCGGCTCGGGCCCGCGCAGGGGGAGTTCGTGCTGCCGGAGCCCCCGCCTGCCCGGATGCTGATGGTGACGGCGGGCAGCGGCATCACGCCGGTCATGGGGATGCTGCGCACGCTCGCCCTCCGCCCCTCGCCAGCACCTGCCGACGTCTTCCTGCTGCACTGCGCGCCCGGTCCCGGCGACTGCCTTTTCCGCGCCGAACTGGCCGACCTGGCCGCCCGGTTGCCGTGGCTGCGTCTCCATCTGCGGTACACGCGCACCGTCGGCCGGCTCACCGCCGAGCACATCGCCGTGGCCTGCCCGGACTGGCGGGCCCGGGAGACCTGGGCCTGCGGTCCGGCCGGGCTCCTCGACACGCTGGAGGGGCACTGGGCCGCGGCAAGCGCGGCGGAGCGGCTGCACGTGGAGCGGTTCCGCCTCGTCCCCCTGGACGCGCCGGACGCCGGCGCGTCCGGCGGGCGGATGCGGCCCCGTCCGCCCCCCTGCTGCACATCGGTGAGGCGGCGGGTGTCGTGATGCCGTACGGATGCCGCATGGGTGTCTGCCATGGCTGCCTCGTCCGGCTCGTCGACGGGCGGGTCCGCGATCTGCGGACCGGTGAAGTGCACGGTGAGCCGGGCGAGTTGATCCAGACCTGTGTCAACGGTGCCACGGGTCCGCTCGTCCTCGATGTCTAGGACCTCCGAGGAGGACTCCGTGACCGCAAGTGCCCTGCCCGTCAAGGCTGTTGACCCCACCGAAGAACTGGGGAAGGAACTCGACCGCGTCCGCTCCGACGTCATCGCGGCACGCGGCGCGGACGACGCCCACTACATCCGCACCGTGATCGCCGTCCACCGCGGCCTGGAAACCGGCGGCCGTCTCGCGCTCTCGGTCTCGCTCTTCCCGCCCGCCTGGTGCGCCGGCACCGCGATGCTGACCGTTGCCAAGACGCTGGAGAACATGGAGCTGGGCCACAACATCCTGCACGGCCAGTGGGACTGGATGGGCGACCCGGCGATCCACTCGACGACCTGGGAGTGGGACTTCGCCACTCCCGCCGACGCCTGGAAGCGCACCCACAACCACCTGCACCACACCTACACCAACGTCGTGGGACGCGACCGCGACCTCGGCTACACCATCCTGCGGATGAGCCCCGAGCAGCCCTGGCACCCGGTGTACCTCCTCCAACCTCTGTACGCCGCGCTGCTCGCGCCGGTCTTCGAATGGGGCATCGCCCTGTACGACCTGGAGGCGGACGCGGTCGCCGACGGCCGCAAGAGCGTGCGGAGCTTCCTCGGCGACGTGGCCGGACTGGCACGGAAGGCGGTCCACCAGTTCGCCAAGGACTATGTCCTCTTCCCGCTCCTCGCGGGCCCCTCCGCCGTCCCCTGCCTCCTCGGCAACCTCACCGCGAACGCCCTGCGCAACGTCTGGGCCCACACCGTCATCTTCTGCGGCCACTTCCCCGGCGACGTTCAGACCTTCACGGAGGACCAGATCGAAGGCGAGACCCGCGGCCAATGGTACGAACGCCAGATCCAGGGCTCGGCGAACATCGACGGCGGCCTCCTCTTCCACGTCCTCTCCGGCAACCTCGGCCACCAGATCGAGCACCACGCCTTCCCGGACCTCCCCAGCAACCGCTACGGCGAGGTCGCGCCCCGGGTACGGGAGATCTGCGCCCGGCGCGGACTGCCGTACATCACCGGACCGCTGTGGCGGCAGTACGCGTCGATGTGGGGGCGTGTACTGCGCCACGCCGTGCCCTAGGTGTATTGACCCGCAGCGTTGTTCACGCGGCTGATCGGTGGGTGGCCGCCGAGTGCGGTGTGGCAGCGATGGTGGTTGTAGGTGTGCAGGAACGGGCCGGACACCGGCAAGGTGTTCACCGAAGCGCCTCCGCGACGCTCACGCACGGGAGGCGGCGGCGACATCCGCGAGATCGCCGAGAGGCAGCGAAGCTGATCCCCGGTCTCGCCCGGCGGCCGACGATTAGGTCGGACGCGCTGGTGCCGCGAGGTACCCGGAGTAGCGTGGTCGGGGAGGCGAATCGCGTCTTCGCACCGGATCCCGAACGAGGGTGGTCCCCGTGACCCACTCCGAGTCAACCCCTGGTCCCCGGAACTTGCCGAGTGGTGTGCACCATGCCGTGCGGCCGGGGACCGTGCTGCTCCGGCTGGAGACGACGGCATCGCGCGAAGGCATCCTCGACGGCGCGTGGTGGCCGCGATCGCGGGACATCGGTGCGGAGTTGCCCGCGCTGCTGAGCGCGCTCACGGGGCACCTCGGCCCGTTGACCCGTGTCGGGCTGGACGCCACGGCCTGGGACGGGCTCCCGACGAGGATCGTCGTGGACGACCGGGTGGTGCACATCGACTCCTTCCCGGTGGGCGACAGCACCGTCCTGATCACCCGGGGCGAGACGGACGTGTTCTCGCTGCTGGTGGTCCCGCCGGACGCGACCCCCGAGGCCGCCCACGCGGCGATGGCTCAGGCTGCCCGAGCCGACAATCTCAGCCCGGCGAAGCAGATCCTCATCGACACGGGAAGCGGACAGACGCCGCAGCAGTGACGCGCGGACCGAGCCGCCCCACGGCCGAGACCGGCGGTGTGGCCGACCGCACCGCTCCCCCGCGCCCTACCGGCCGAAGCCGTCCTCAGCCCGTGCCAGGATGCGCTGGGCCGACAACGAGTTCCACGGATCGGCGGCGGCGGTCAGCAGGCGCTCGGCCGTTCGGACCGGCTCCTCGGGCGGGATGACCAGGAGTTCCCACTGCCCCACGGTGCCGCAGTCCAGGGTGATGGTGTGCTCCTCGTCGGCGGCGTAGGTCAGGACGACCTCGATCACGTGGTCGGGCGCCGATATCGTCCGCGGGGAGTCGGCCCACGTCGCGGCACCCACCGTGACGCGGGTGACTGTGCCATGGCCGGGGTCCAACGAGCCCACGAGCGCAGGCAATTCCAGTTCCAGGGCGTCACAGCGTGGCCACCATGCTCCGTCCAGCGGACCGTGGCTGGCCTCCGGCGTGAGGCTCAGTCGCGACAGCGGCATCGTGTATGTGTGCGCGTCACCCGGTGGGGTGCTTCCGGCGGGCGTTGTGGGGGAGTCCATCGAGCGGTCCCGTCCTGGGCGGCCCTCGGACCGCCCTCGTTCGTCACTCGCCGGGAACGGCGCCGTCGTGATCGTGCGCCCGACATGCTCTCGGTGTCTCCCAGGCTACGCCCGCCCCCGCCCGGCATCCCGAGGCACCGGCACCGCAGGGGCGCTCTCGCGGGACAGGGTCAGCACGCAGGGAGCGCCCCGACCGGGCAGCCCGATGAGCTCTCCGTGGTTCCGCCAGCCCCACGACTCGTAAGCGGCCTGTGCGGCCCGGTCCGCCGGGTGGAGCAGGGCGACCCCGAGTGCCGCGTGCCGATCGACCAGCAGGCGCTGTTGCAGGAGGCGGCCGATGTCGCGGTGCTGGCCGTGATGCTGCGCCACGACCTGGGTGAGGAGCAGGAACCCGGTACGGCCGGTGAGCCGCCCGATGCACTCCTGCAGCCCTCGCTCGGACCGGCCGCCGGGGCCAACGGGAAATCCGAAGGCACATCCCACCGGTACCGTCGTCTCGGCGAGCAGCAACGCGAACCCGGTCCGTCGTGCGCTGACGGCAAGCCGCCACAGGAAGTCGAGCCGTTCTCGGTGCGCCTGTCCGGAGGAGCCCGCGACGGGTTCCACCACCAGGTCGGCGATGTCCTCGCTCATCCCCTCCGTCTGCCGGCGAGTCAGCCGGCGCAGACGAATCCCGTCCTTGACCACCGGCACAGCCGCACTGTCGCCGGACGCGTGTGTCCCTCCGGCCGACGCGACCGACGCAGATGTGTCCAGCAGATCATGGAGCAGCGCGGGTGGCACCGGATGGACCGGGGCCGCGAGGAGCAGGGGTGCGGAGCCGGTGACCGCGAGGAGCCGGGTGATCTGTGCGCACGGATGGTGCAGCCGCAGCGCGGCGTGCACCCGCTCGGCACGGCGTGACGCCGTTAGGAACACGTCCAGGCCCTTGGCGTCGCAGGAGTCGACGGTGGTGAGATCGACGTCGATGACGGTCATGCCGTCGCGCAGGCACCGCTCCAGCGCGGCCCGCAGCAGGGGTGCCGTGGCCGGCCCCACCTCGCCCAGGAGCGTGACCAGGGCCCGCTCCCCCTTGTCACGCCGGTGGATGTCCAGCCGCCGCACCGCCATCCCCGTCCCTCGACAGGGATTCACAACGACAGGGGAAGTGCGCGGAGTTGCAGTGATCGCAGCGTACATGATGCCGACCCGTCTCCGCACCGTCCGCTCGGACGGCCCGGGGTTCGTCTCACGCCGAGGACGACCCAGCAGGGCGGCCGGAATGCACGATGCCCTCGGTATCTCCACCGTACGCCGCCGACGACCTCGACCCACGGTATCGGGCGGGCTCGTCCGAACCGAGCGCACCGCCTGCCGAGGGCTCGTGGAGACATCCGGGGCAGACGGCCCACTGGTGGGGCACACTGCCTGGCTCCACGCCCACTCGGGTACCCGCCCAGGCCCCACACAACCCGCCACAGGCGCGCACAATTCCCGCTCACGCATGGGCCGGAGAACGAAGCAGCGCCCGACCCGACCGAAGCCGACTCAGGCGCTGCGTAGCAGGTCAGAAGGGGTTTCCCCTCCCCGCCACCGGTAGGCCCTGTGGGACTCGAACCCACAACCAATGGATTAAAAGTCCACTGCTCTGCCAATTGAGCTAAGGGCCCAGGCGATGTTGCCACCCCGAGCATAGCCGCACGTGGCCGAGTCTCCGATCGGGTATCGGGGACACGGCCGCGTCGTCGTCGGCGGAGGGCGGTGGAATGAGCCGTCAGTGGCCCTGATGCGACGAAGTGCTACGGATCGACCGGTTCGGGTGCCCCCGCACGCCCCGCCTCCCGAGCCGCCGTCCGCTCGTGCTCGGGATTGAGGAACCAGTGCCGAGCCGAGACCCCCCACCAGATCGCGGCGAAGCCCAGGACGACCAGGACGGCGACCGGGGCGTAGTTGAAGGTCTCCCAGGTGACCGGGGAGACCTGCGGCAGCATGAACAGCACCGTGATCACGCCGACCCACGCCACCGCCACCACTCCCACGACCCCGGACCAGCGGCCCAGATGCCACGGCCCCCGCTCGAAGGCCTCGCCCTTCCGCAGCCGCAGCAGCGTCGGGATGACGTACGCGATGTAGAGGCCGATCACCGCGATCGAGGTCACCGCCGCGTACGCCGTGACGTTGATCAGGTACGGCAGGCCGAGCACCAGCGCCCCGCCCGCCGCCAGCCACACCGCCGCGACGGGCGTGCGGGTGCGCGGGCTGACCGTGTGCCAGACGTGCGAGAAGGGCAGCGCACCGTCGCGCGAAAAGGCGTAGATCATGCGGCTGTTGGCCGTCACGGACGCCATCCCGCAGAACAGCTGCGCCCCGATGACGACGAGCAGCAGCAGCTTGCCGGCGGTGGCGCCCAGCGCGTCGAGCAGGATCTGCGCCGGGGGCGCGCCCGTCGCGGAGTTCAGCGCACCGTCGTAGGACTGGATCGCGAAGGTGAAGCCGAGGAGGAGGACGAATCCCGCGATCCACGACGTCCAGATCGACTGCACGATCCCCTTCGGGCCGGCCGTCGACGCGTCGTGCGTCTCCTCCGTCATGTGGGCGGAGGCGTCGTAGCCGGTGAAGGTGTACTGGGCCATCAGCAGGCCGAGCGCGACCACGTACACCCCGCTGCCCCAGCCGGTGTTGTTGACGAACTCCGTGAACACGAAGGACGCCGACTGGTGCTGGTCGGGGACGAAGGTCAGCGCGCCGACGATCACCGCCACGCCGATCACGTGCCACCACACGCTCACGCTGTTGAGGATCGCGACGATCCGCACGCCGAAGGTGTTCAGCAGGCCGTGCAGCACCAGGATCCCCGCGAAGAGCAGGATCGTCCGGCCCGGTGTCACCTCGAAGCCGAACTGCAGGTTCAGATACGCGCCCAGGAAGGACGCGGCCCCGAAGTCGATGCCGGCCGTCACCGCCACCTGGCCGAGGACGTTGAACCACCCCGTGAACCACGCCCAGGCGGCGGCCGTACGGGGCGGAGCGAGCCGGTGCGCCCAGAAGTACAGGCCGGCGGAGGTCGGGTACGCCGAGCAGATCTCGGCCATCGACAGGCCGACGAAGAGCGTCATCAGGCCTACGGCCACCCAGCCCCAGGTGATCACCGCCGGGCCGCCGGTGTTCATGCCGAACAGATACAGCGTCAGACAGCCCGACAGGACCGAGATGATCGTGAAGGAGACCGCATAGTTGGAGAACGCCGACATGCGGCGGGCGAGAACCTGCGTGTAGCCGAGCTGGGCCAGCCGCTCCTCGTCGGAGAGATTTCCGTCCGGCCGCCCACTCGCTATGGCGTCATCTGTCATGTCCCCAGCGATTCCCGCGCCGGGGGCATGACACACGTCACAGCTTGGCTAGAAAAGGCCCTTGTACCCCTGCCAGCCAGTCGCGATCTTCACCCGCGCCCCGAACGACCCCTTGCCATCACCGTTGTTGCGCCAGACATTGCCGCTGCCGTCCCGCGAGACGAGGTCGGCCTTCCCGTCCCCGGTGATGTCCCCGGGGCCGACGATCACGTTGTAGCCGGTGCCCCAGCTCGCGAAGACCTTCACGCGGTCCTTCAGCAGACCGTTGCCGAGACCGTCGTAGCGCCACAGCGTCCCGGCCTTGTCGCGGGCGAGGACATCCCCGTGGCCGTCGCCGTTCAGGTCACCGGCGCCCAGGATCTTCGTGTAGCCGGTCCACGCCGAACGGATCTTCTTCGCGGCCGCCAGCGTGCCGTCGCTCTTCGCCGCGAACAGGTGGATGTCCCCGGTCGAGGCCTTCCGCGCCAGCAGATCGGCCCGCCTGTCCCCGGTCAGATCGCCGGGCGAGGTGAGCACGTCGTACGCGTTCCAGCCGGTGCCCAGCTTCGTGTACGCCATCGAAGTCTCCGGCGCCAGACCGCACTTGACCTTGTAGCCGCGCAGCGAGCCGTCGCTCATCCGCACCAGCACGTCGTTGCACCGGTCGCCGTTCAGATCCCCGAAGGGCACCGCGACCGCCTTCGTGGACCAGCCGCTCCCCGAGACCTTCCCGGAGAAGGTGCCCTTGCCGGTGCCCTGCTGGAAGGTCAGGGTGCCGGAGGAGTTGAGGGTGAGCAGGTCGCCGGCGCCGTCGGGCAGCCCGTCCGGGCCCACGTGGTCGTGGCGCGCGGGGTTGCCGTGCATCAGCTTCACTGAGCCGCGCACTTCCAGGGGGGCGCCGACGCCGTCGGCCGGGGTGACGGTGAGCGTCCAGTCGTAGGTCCCGTTCGGCAGGAACACGTCCCCCTGGACCGCCGGGTCGTCACCGTGCCAGCCGACATTCAGCTCACCGCGCGCCGCCTCGCCGTCCACGCCGTCGCCGTAGACCTTGCCCGTGGCGCGATGACGCACGGTCAGGTTCCAGCCCGACGACGGCTTCGACAGCGGCACGGTGGTCAGGGTGTCGGGCGCCGTGTCGATCTCGCGCGCCTCGACGGACGGCGCGTTGCGCACCGGCCCGAGCAGCCGCAGCGGCTGCTGCGCCACCCCGGAGGGTACGAGGTGGACGCGCTCCTGATCATCGACGTAGGCCGCGTTCGCGCCCGACTCGTCGACGGTCCAGCGCACGTCGCGCTGCGAGACGCCGGTGTCGGGCAGATCGCCGATGACCCGGCTCACGGGCGTGCCGTCCGCGACGGTCGTCATCGTCAGCTTCCCGGCCTGCCTGTCGTGCGTGACGACGAACCCGTCACCGAGCTCGGCCTCACCGCCCGGCACGGGCACGGACGCCTTCGCCGTACGGTCGTAGACCCCGGCTGTGCCGTCCGCGCAGGTCCAGTACAAGTACCACCCCAGCGCCTGGAGTTCCGTGAAGGAGCAGTCGGCGTCGGTGGTGAGGGTCTCGGTGGTCTTCTTGGCGGTCAGGTCGTACGCCGTGACACCGCCGGGGGTGGTGCCCGCGGTCCACAGGGTGTCGCCGGAGAGGGCGGCCGCGCCGGGGGCGCGGGTCACCGCCGGCGTACCGTCGTTGCCGATCTTGAGGACGGTCTGCTGGGTCGCGGTCGTGTGGATCAGATACTCGCCGGAGACATCGGTGATCCGCCCGCCCGCCGGGACCCCGCGCTGCCAGAATGTGTAGGGGGCGGACCCGTTGACCCGGAGAAGGTCGTAGCCCGCCGAGTCCTTCATCAGCCAGACGGCCCGGTCGTCGGCGGTGTTGTGCAGGGCGCAGCCGCCCTCCTGCGCCGGGCAGTCGTACATCACCAGCTCGGTTCCGTCGTACGAGGAACGCTGGCCGAAGGTGGGCGTGCCGGTGGCGGCCACTGTCCGTACGTAGGTGTCGCGGTATCCGGCCCAGCTCTTGTCGGCGACGAGCAGCCGGCCCTGCTCCAGGGCCAGGCCCTGGATCTTGTACGGCGGCTTGGGGAGGGCCTTGACCATGGTGACCGTCGGCCTGCCGTCGGCGCCCGGGTGGATGCGCTGGATACCCCAGTCGTCGGCGCCCGTGCGCCCGACCACGACGGCGGTGCCGTCCGGGGCGGCGGAGATGCCGGAGCCGGAGGAGGGCAGCACGGTCACCGGGTCCCCGCCCGCGATCGGAACGGCGGTCACCGGCGCGGTGCCGCCGGCGCGGTGGACGAGCCAGTCGCCGACCACGGAGAGGTCGTCGGCGGGGGCGGTCGTGTCGGCACCGTCCAGCGTCACCTCGGTGGGGGCGGCCGACAGGTCGGAACGGGAGTAGACGTACACCTTGGAACTGGCGGGGCCACCGTAGACGGCCAGGTGATCCGGCGAGATCTTGGCGTATATGGCGGGCAGCGGCGGGGTCCAGCTCTGGACCTGGCCGGTCGCCGGGTCGACGGCCACCATATGGGTGTTTCCGTCCAGCGCGGCGCGGAAGAACAGCGTCGTCGCGTCGCCCCGCACGGGCCCCGCCAGCTTCATGCCCGCGGGTTCGCCTCCGACGGTCACCTCACGCGTGCTCCCGTCGGGCCGCGGGGTCAGCAGACGGGTGATCCGCGTGGTGGTGCCGTCCTCGGCGGGGACGATCTCCAACGTGACGACGGTGCTGCCGAAGACGCCGAGCGTGTTGTGCCCGTCCGGCACCTGGACGGTGGCGGTCGTGCCGTCGACGGGGTTCCAGAAGTCGACGGTACGGCCGTGGCGGTAGGCGAGGACGTCGCTGCCGGTCCCCACCGCGATCGCCGAGCTGTTGAAGGCCGGCGCGTCGAAGGACCTGCCGTCGTCGTACCGCGTCCACACCTGCCTGGGGTGGCCCTCCATCCGGTGGAACACGCCCTGCGCGCCCGCGCCGTCCCCGCCGATGGTGATGTCGGGGCTGATCAGGGTCGCCGACGTGTACGTGCTGCGGTAGGTGGCCGGCACCACCGTCTCCTGCGGCGCCTCCTCAGCCGACGCGGTCGGCAGCAGCGGGCTCAGCCCCGCCGCGAGCGCCGCGGACGCGGCGACGGCGATGGCGGCGCGTCTCGCGCGTGTGAGACGTACGAAGGCATGACGGGCCAAGGCGTTCCCTCCCCAGGAAGACGAGGGGGGAGCGGGCGCTGCGTCAGATCTGCTTCGGATGCCCCCGGCCCGGCCGTCGCACCCCCCTCAAAAGTGAGCTGATCTTACAGTCGACCCACACCCGTCGCACAGCGAAGCGCCGTGACCCGAAGGGGCCACGGCGCTTCGCTCACTCACTCGGCGTCAGCCGTTGCGCTTCCAGCGCGGCTTGTCCTCGCGGCGCCCGAAGGACGAGCCGCCGGTGCTGCCGCGGTGGTCGTCACGGCGGCCGTAGGGACGCTCGTGGCCGCCGGAGCGGAAGCCCGGACGGTCGTCACGACGGTCGCGGTTGAACGGACGGTCGCTGCCACGGTGCCCACCGCGCTCGTCACGGCGCTCGAAGGGACGGCCGGACGGACGGTCGTCGCGACGGAAGCCGCCACGGTCGTCGCGGCGCTCGAAGGAACGGCCACCACGGTCACGGTCGAAGGTACGGCCACCGCGGTCGTCCCGACGGTCGTCGCGACGGAAGCCGCCACGGTCGTTGTCCCGACGCTCGAACCCACGGTCGCCACGGTCACGGTTGAACCCACCGCGGTCGTTGTCCCGACGCTCGAAGGAACGCCCACCCCGGTCATCGCGACGGTCGTCGCGACGGAAGCCGCCACGGTCGTTGTCCCGACGCTCGAACCCACGGTCGCCACGGTCACGGTTGAACCCACCGCGGTCGTTGTCCCGACGCTCGAAGGAACGCCCACCCCGGTCGTCCCGGCGGTCGTCCCGGCGGTCGTCCCGGCGGAAGCCGCCACGGTCGTTGTCCCGACGCTCACGACGCTCGTACGCCGGAGCCTCCGCCCGGTCGACGTCCTGCGCCGCCGGCTGCTCGGGCACGGCCACCTCGACGGCCTGGGCGGCCTCGGCCACCGCGGCCTGCGCCTCGGCCACCGCGGCCTCCGGGTCGTCACCGCGCTCACGCGCCGCGCGGGCCACGAGCCGGTCGGACTCCTCACGCAGCTCGACGGCACGCCGCTGCGCCCGCTCCAGCTGCTTGGTGAGCTGGGCGACCTCACGCTCGGCCTGCTGGGCGGCGTTGCCCGCGGACTCGGCCTGCACCTCGGTCATCGAACGGGCGCCGGTGATCTCGGCGACCTCCGGGTCGAAGGCGTTGCCGCCCTGGATGATGTGGCGCGAGGCGTCGACGCCCGCGTCCTCCATCAGCCGGAAGATCTGGCGGCGCTGGTGCGGCAGCGAGAGGGAGACGACCGTGCCGGTACGCCCCGCACGCGCCGTACGGCCGGCCCGGTGCAGGTAGTCCTTGTGGTCACCGGCGGGGTCGACGTTCAGCACCAGGTCGATGCCGTCGACGTGGATACCGCGCGCGGCGACGTCGGTCGCGACGAGGACGTTGACGTACCCGTCCTTGAAGTCGGCCAGCGTCCGCGTCCGCGCGCCCTGCGTCATGCCGCCGTGCAGCGCGTCGGCCTTGGCGCCGGCTTCGCGCAGCTGCTCGGCGACTCGGTCGGCGCCCAGCTGGGTGCGGACGAAGATGATGGTGCGGCCCTTGCGGGAGGCGATCGCGGCGGTGACCGGCGCCTTGTCCTTGGGCTTCACGATCAGGATGTGGTGCGACATGGTCGTCACCGCGCCCTGGGCGGCGTCGACCTCGTGAAGGACCGGGTCCGTCAGGTAGCGGTCGACGAGGGTCTTGATCTCGTTCTCCATGGTCGCGGAGAACAGCATTCGCTGACCGCCCGCCGGAACCTGGTCCAGCAGCTCGGTGACCTCGGGCAGGAAGCCCAGGTCGGACATCTGGTCGGCCTCGTCGAGCACGGCGACCTCGACGTCCTGCAGCGAGCAGGCGCCGCGGTTGATGATGTCGCGGAGGCGGCCGGGAGTGGCGACCAGCACATCCACACCCCGCTCCAGGGCGTAGATCTGGTTGCCCATCGACGTACCGCCGCACACGACCTTCATCTTCAGGCCGAGCTGGTCGCCGTAGGGCTGGAGGGCGTCCGCGACCTGCATCGCGAGCTCCCGGGTCGGGGTGAGGATGACGGCGCGCGGACGGTGCTTCTCGGTGCGGCCGCCGGAGAGACGGGCCAGCGTCGGCAGACCGAACGACAGCGTCTTGCCGGAGCCGGTACGACCGCGCCCCAGGATGTCCTTGCCGGCCAGGGCGTCCGGGATGGTCGCGGCCTGGATCGGGAAGGGGGTGGTCACGCCGTTCTGCGCGAGCTTGCGCACGACGCCCTCGGGGAGACCGAGGTCGGCGAAGGTGACCGTGGGGGTCTCCTCGACCTGCTCGTTCTCGCCGTTCTCGGGCACGACGACGTGATCAGTACTGGAAATGGACATGCGTATGCGAAACCTTCCGGAGTCTCGTCGGCACGCGCCCGTCAACTCCGTGATTCGCAATACGACCGCCTCAATGCGGTCAGCCACGGCAAGGGAGAGTACGCGCCACACGGCGCGCTCTGCGGTGGCGCCGGGCAAATGGGATCAAACGATCTACCACCATACGCACCCCCAGCCCCCCAAGGCAAACCGACGGCCACCCGTGTAGGCAACGTCACGTATGACCGCCCCGCCGGCCCTGCCTCACGCCGGTGCCCCCGCGGCCGGCGCCGGCTCCCGCTGGGCCAGTTGCGGCCCCGTCTCCTGGTGCGCCGACGACGACGGCTCGGCCTGCGTGGGTGTCGGCGTGGCGGACGTCGGCTGCTCGGTCGGCGTCGGTTCGGGATCCGCCGTCCGGGTGGGCGTCGGCTCGGCCGTACGCGTGGGTCCCGGCTGCTGGCTCTCCCCCGGCCGCCCCGGCTTGCCCCCCGCCGGAGCGGACGCGCTCACCTCCGCGGACGGCGAGGCCGAGGGCGCCGCGGACTCGCCGGCCTTCTTCTTCCGCGCGCCCTTGCCGTCCTTGTCCTTGCCCCGCTCCCGCTTGCCGCCCTCCGCATGGGCCCCGTCCCCGGCCCCACCGCCGGACACGGCCGACCCCCCGTCGGGCGCCTCACCACCCCGCTGCCCGGCCGACTGCGACGGCTTCGCACTCCCGCCTCCGCCGTCGTCGCCCACGCTCATGCAGCCGGCGGCAGCGGCGACGGCCATGACCGTGGCGGCCAGACGGACGGGTACGTACAAGGGGCGCACGCGAGCCACCTCCAAGGGCGGGCGAAGAAGTCAACCTGCCCAACTCCCGCCGCCCACAAGAGGACACGCGCTCCGCGACAGAGCCTCACACCGGCACGACCGGCGCTCGCTCACCCGTACCCGAGCGCGTGCAGCCGCTCGTCGTCGATCCCGAAGTGATGCGCGATCTCGTGCACCACCGTCACCTCGGTCTCCTCGACGACCTCCTCCCGCGACTCGCACATCCGCAACGTCGGCCCCCGGTAGATCGTGATCCGGTCCGGCAGCACCCCGGCGTACCACTCCCCGCGCTCGGTCAGCGGCGTTCCCTCGTACAGCCCGAGCAGCTCGGGATCGTCCGCGGGCGGTTCGTCCTCGACGAACACCGCGACGTTGTCCATCAGCCGCGTCAGCTCCGGCGGAATCCGGTCCAGCGCCTCGGCGACCAGTTCCTCGAACTCCTCGCGCGTCATCTCCAGCACAGGCCCATTGTCGGGTACGACACCCAGGATGCCGCGGGGCAGGAGCCGCCAACGGCCCCGCATATCCATCCCGGCGCCTGGGCATACGGGACCAATGGCCCGCGTCCCCGCCGCAGTCCTGAAGGCCCTCGGTCACCTCCCCAGGGCCCCACACGCCCTGGCCCGCCGCTACGCCAACCGCCGCCCGCACCCCACCCCGGAACTCGTGTCCCAGCCGCACCCCTGGACACGCGCCCTGGGCCTGGTGACCGTCGCCCTCGTCGGCACCTGGCTCGGCCTGCTGATCGTCGGCAACGTGCGCGTCCCGGTCGGCCCCATGGACACGACGATGACCCTGCGCCCCTCCCTCACCGGCGGCACGAAGATCAACGTCTCTCCGCTCGGCGCCCTCCAACTCGACAGCCACGTGGCCCCCGTGCGCCTGGACGTCAACGTCGACCAGCTGGACGCAGCCCGCTCCCAGGCCCTCGTCGACCACCCCGAACGTCTCTCCGGCCTCCAGGACGAGGTCTCCCAGGACGTCGCCCACGGCACCCGCGACCTGGCCGTACGCAGCTGCGTGGCCGTCGTCTCCGGCGCCACCGCGCTGGGCCTCGCCGTCTACCGCCGCCCCCGCCGGGCCCTCGCGGCCGGCGGCCTGGCCCTCACCCTCCTGGCCGCCTCCGGAGGCACGGCGTTCGCCACCTGGAACCCCGAGTCGGTCCTGGAGCCGAGGTTCTCGGGCCTGCTCTCCTCGGCCCCGTCCCTGGTCGGCAACGCACGCAGCATCGTCACCGAATTCGACGTCTACCAGAAGGAGTTGGCCCGCCTGGTCACCAACGTGACCAAGCTCTACGACGCCACGTCCACGCTCCCCGCGTACGCCCCGGACCCGAGCACCATCCGTGTCCTGCACGTCTCCGACATCCACCTCAACCCCGCGAGCTGGAAGATCATCGCCTCGCTCGTCGACCAGTACAAGGTCAACGTGATCGTCGACTCCGGCGACACCATGGACCACGGCACGGCCGCCGAGAACGGCTTCCTGGACCCCATCGAGGACCTCGGCGCCCCCTACGTCTGGGTCCGCGGCAACCACGACTCCCGCGTCACCCAGCGCTATCTGGAAGACCTGAAGAACGTCCACGTCCTGGACGACGGCAAGGCGAAGACCATCGCGGGCCTGCGCTTCGCGGGCATCGGCGACCCCCAGTTCACCCCCGACCGCTCCCAGGTCCCCGGCGGCGACGCGGCCAACGAACTGGCGGGCGCCCGCCTGGCCACGTCCCTGCGCGACCAGGAAGCCGCCGGCACCCCCGTCGACGTGGCCGTCGCCCACGAACCGGTGGCCGCCCGCCAGACCGACGGCGAGGTCCCCCTGGCCCTCGCCGGCCACCTCCACCACCAGGAGATGGAGGTCCTGCCGTACGGCACGCGCCTGCGCATCGAGGGCTCCACGGGCGGCAGCGGACTGCGCGCGATCGAGGGCGAACACCCCGACCCCATCCAGACGTCGATCCTCTACTTCGACCGCGACACCCGCCGCCTGCAGGCCTGGGACGAGATCGAACTGGGCGGCCTGGGCCTGACGACGGCGGAGGTACGCCGCCACCTCCCCGAGGAGAACCAGCCGGGCGCGACGGGCTCCCCCAGCCCGTCCGTCACCTCCCCCACCCCCAGCCCGTAAACCGTTTTGGCGATACCTCCCGCCATCCCATATGCTTCTCACGTCCCCGACGCGCTGAGAAGCGCCCAGGCGGGCCGATAGCCCTCATCGTCTAGCGGCCTAGGACGCCGCCCTTTCAAGGCGGTAGCACGGGTTCGAATCCCGTTGGGGGCACGCAGTACGGTGTGCGACACTGTCGTACGCATCGCTTGGTCCTGTGGAGCAGTTTGGAGTGCTCGCCACCCTGTCAAGGTGGAGGCCGCGGGTTCAAATCCCGTCAGGACCGCTGAGGCTTCTCGAAGCCTCATGGCTGGGTAGCTCAGTTGGTACGAGCGTCCGCCTGAAAAGCGGAAGGTCGCCGGTTCGACCCCGGCCCCAGCCACCGCAGCCCTGACCAGGGCGAACACCCCCTCAGGGACCTCCCCGAGGGGGTGTTCTCATATCCCCGCACCCACCCCACTCGCTACCCCGCCCAGGCGGAGGCCGCGCCCGCGGCGCAGCCGCAATCGGGTACAGCACATCCCGTCAGGACCGCTGAGGCTTCTCGAAGCCTCATGACTGGGTAGCTCAGTTGGCACCAGCGTCCACCTGGCCGTATCGGATTGCGGCTGCGCCGCGGCCGGAAGGTCGCCGGTTCGACCCCGGCCCCAGCCACCGCAGCCCTCACCAGGGCACGCGGCCCCACCGAAGATCTTCGGTGGGGCCGTTTCCGTGTCGGACCAGACCGTGCGCGGGGGCCGGCACAAAAGGGTTCGACCCTTCTTTCGCCGGGATGAGATCCTGGATCGCGTATGTCTACGCACCCTGCCCCCGCCCTCGGCCCCCTGGCCCCCCGCCTGAGCGAGCTCTCCCTGCGCGACGCGCACCGGCTCGGTCGGCGGCTCGAAGGTGCGCGCAAGATCCGTAAGCCGGAGGCGCGCGCCGCCGTGCTCGCCGAGATCGAGGCGGAGATCGCCAAGGGCGAGGAACGCATCGCCACCCGCCGCACGCGCGTACCGGTGGTGACGTACCCCGAACAGCTGCCGGTCAGCCAGAAGAAGGACCAGATCGCGGCCGCCATCCGCGACCACCAGGTCGTGATCGTCGCCGGTGAGACCGGGTCCGGAAAGACCACGCAGATCCCGAAGATCTGCATGGAGCTGGGCCGCGGCGTACGCGGCATGATCGGCCACACCCAGCCCCGCCGCATCGCCGCGCGCACCGTCGCCGAGCGGGTGGCGGAGGAGCTCGACACGCCCCTCGGCGAGTCCGTCGGCTGGAAGGTCCGCTTCACCGACCAGGTGAACCAGGACGCCACCTTCGTCAAGCTGATGACCGACGGCATCCTGCTCGCCGAGATCCAGACCGACCGCGAGCTGCGCGCCTACGACACGATCATCATCGACGAGGCCCACGAGCGGTCCCTCAACATCGACTTCCTGCTCGGGTATCTCGCGCAGCTGCTGCCGAAGCGTCCCGATCTCAAGGTCGTCATCACCTCCGCGACCATCGATCCCGAGCGGTTCTCCCGGCATTTCGGCGACGCGCCGATCATCGAGGTCAGCGGGCGGACGTATCCCGTCGAGGTGCGCTACCGGCCGCTCCTCGAAGAGGACTCCGACGACGCAGACCGCGACCAGATCACCGCGATCTGCGATGCCGTCGAGGAGCTCCAGGGCGAGGGCAAGGGCGACATCCTCGTCTTCCTCTCGGGAGAGCGGGAGATCAGGGACACCGCCGACGCGCTGGTGAAGAAGAACTACCGCTTCACCGAGGTGCTCCCCCTCTACGCCCGCCTCTCGCACGCCGAGCAGCACCGCGTCTTCCAGCCCCACACCGGGCGCAGGATCGTTCTGGCGACCAACGTCGCCGAGACCTCGCTCACCGTCCCGGGCATCAAGTACGTCATCGACCCCGGCTTCGCCCGGATCAGCCGGTACAGCCACCGCACCAAGGTGCAGCGGCTGCCCATCGAGGCGATCTCGCAGGCCAGCGCCAACCAGCGCAAGGGCCGCTGCGGCCGTACGTCGGACGGCATCTGCATCCGCCTCTACTCCGAGGACGACTTCCTCGCCCGCCCGGAGTTCACGGACGCGGAGATCCTGCGGACGAACCTCGCCTCCGTCATCCTGCAGATGACCGCGGCCGGGCTCGGCGACATCGACAAGTTCCCGTTCATCGACCCGCCGGACCACCGCAACATCCGCGACGGCGTGCAGCTCCTGCAGGAGCTCGGCGCGCTGGACCCGACGCAGAAGGACGTACGCAAGCGGCTCACGGACACCGGCCGCAAGCTCGCGCAGCTCCCCGTCGACCCGCGCCTGGCCCGCATGGTCCTGGAGGCCGACAAGAACGGCTGTGTCCGCGAGGTCATGGTCATAGCGGCCGCGCTCTCCATCCAGGACCCTCGCGAACGCCCGGCCGACAAGCAGGCCCAGGCCGACCAGCAGCACGCCCGCTTCAAGGACGAGACCAGCGACTTCCTCGCCTATCTCAACCTCTGGCGCTACGTCCGCGAGCAGCAGAAGGAACGCGGATCGTCGTCCTTCCGCCGGATGTGCAAGCAGGAGTACCTGAACTTCCTGCGCATTCGCGAATGGCAGGACATCTACTCGCAGTTGCGCACGGTCGCCAAGCAGATGGGCATCCACCTCAGCGAGGACGACGCCCCGGCCGACCGCATCCATGTCTCCCTCCTCGCCGGCCTGCTCTCGCACATCGGCATGAAGGACGTGAAGGAGTCCAAGGACTCCGGCCCGGGCGGCGCCCGCAAGGAGGGCGGCCGCAACGAGTACCTCGGCGCCCGCAACGCCAAGTTCGCGATCTTCCCGGGCTCGGCCCTCTTCAAGAAGCCCCCGCGCTTCGTGATGTCGGCGGAGCTGGTGGAGACGAGCCGCCTGTGGGCCCGCGTCAACGCGAAGATCGAGCCCGAGTGGGTCGAACCGCTCGCCGAGCACCTGATCAAGCGCACCTACTCCGAACCGCACTGGGAGAAGGACCAGGCGGCGGTGATGGCGTACGAGAAGGTCACGCTGTACGGCGTCCCGATCATCGCCCAGCGCAAGGTGAACTACGGCCGCGTCGACCCCGAGGCCAGCCGCGAGCTGTTCATCCGCAACGCCCTGGTCGAGGGCGACTGGCGCACGCACCACAAGTTCTTCGCCGACAACCGCAGGCTCCTCAGCGAGGTCGAGGAGCTGGAGCACCGGGCCCGGCGCCGGGACATCGTCGTCGACGACGAGACGCTGTTCGACTTCTACGACCAGAAGGTCCCCGACCACGTCGTCTCCGGCGCGCACTTCGACTCCTGGTGGAAGCACAAGCGGCACGAGGAGCCGGAGTTCCTGGACTTCGAGCGCGAGATGCTCATCCGGGAGTCGGCGGCGGCGGTCACCAAGGCCGACTATCCCGACTCGTGGCGGCAGGGGCAGCTCAAGTTCCGTGTCACGTACCAGTTCGAGCCGGGCGCGGACGCCGACGGCGTGACCGTCCACATCCCGCTCCAGGTCCTCAACCAGGTCACGGACGAGGGCTTCGACTGGCAGATCCCGGGCCTCAGGGAGGAGTTGGTGACGGAGCTGATCCGTTCCCTCCCGAAGCCGATCCGCCGCAACTACGTGCCGGCGCCGAACTTCGCGCAGCGGTTCCTGGACACGGCGGTGCCGCTGCAGGAGCCGCTGACGGTGACCATGGCGCGCGAGCTGAAGCGCATGGTCGGAGTGCCCTTCACCGCCGACGACTTCGACTGGCCCAAGGTCCCCGACCACCTGCGCATCACCTTCCGGATCGTCGACGAGCGCCGTCGCAAGCTGGCCGAGGACAAGGACCTGGAGACCCTGAAGCTCCGTCTGAAGCCGAAGGCACGGCAGGCCCTCTCGCAGGCCGCGGCGGCCACCGCCTCCCGCGAGGGCGGCGAGTCCCTGGAGCGCAAGGGCCTGACCGACTGGACCATCGGCTCCCTCACCCGCGTCTTCGAGACCCGTCGCGCCGGCCAGCCGGTCAAGGCGTATCCGGCGCTGGTCGACGACGGCGACACGGTGTCGGTCCGCCTCTTCGACACGGAGGCGGAGCAGCAGCAGGCGATGTGGAAGGGCACGCGCCGGCTGATCCTCCGCAACATCCCGGTCAACCCGGCGAAGTTCGCGTCCGAGAAGCTCACGAACGCCCAGAAGCTGGCGCTGTCCGCCAACCCGCACGGCTCCATCCAAGCCCTGTTCGACGACTGCGCGATGGCGGCCGCGGACAGGCTGATCGGCGACTTCGGGGGGCCGGCGTGGGACGAGGAGTCGTATCGGAAGCTGTACGACAAGGTGCGCGCCGAGATCGTCGACACGACGGTCCGTGCGGTGGGCCAGGTGCAGCAGGTCCTCGCCGCCTGGCAGGCCGCTGAACGCCGCCTGAAGGCCGTACGCAGCCCCGCCCTGCTCCCGAACCTCACGGACGTGCGAGGGCAGCTGGACGCCCTTGTGAAGCCCGGATTCGTGACCGAGGCCGGTCTGCGGCGCCTGCCCGACCTCATGCGCTACCTGATCGCGGTGGACCGCCGTCTCCAGCAGATGCCGACCAACGTCCAGCGCGACACGACGCGCATGGAGAAGGTCCACGAGATGCGGGACGAGTACGCCTGGCTTCTGGAACAGATGCCGCAGGGCCGCCCGGTGCCGCAGCAGGTCCTGGACGTCCGCTGGATGCTGGAGGAGCTCCGCGTCAGCTATTTCGCCCACGCGCTGGGCACGGCGTACCCCATCTCCGACAAGCGGATCGTGAAGGCGATCGACACGCTCGCCCCGTAACGGAGCGTGTACGCTGGGTGAGTTCGACCGGGGGCTCACCCTCCTGTACAGTCTCTTCTCGCAGCGCAACGCACGAATGGCGCAGCGAAATCTGGTCCTGTGGAGCAGTTTGGAGTGCTCGCCACCCTGTCAAGGTGGAGGCCGCGGGTTCAAATCCCGTCAGGACCGCAGTGAAGCAGAAGGCCCGCTCCCGTCGAGGGACGCGGGCCTTCTTCATGTCCGGCAGTAGGAGTCTCGCAGGGCAGGCGCCCTCGAGGACGAGGCCCTTGAGGGCCGAAGCGGGGGTCTGGGGGCGGCAGCCCCCAGCGACGGCCACCACAGCACCGGGCACCCGCCAAGGCGCCGGGCACACAAACAGCCGCGCCCGGCGGAGCCCCACGCCACCTTGACGGAGTCACATTCGCTCGGTACCCAGAAATCAGGGCTCTTCCCGGCACGGCTCCCCGGAGGTGGCGCATGGCGGCATCGGCTAGGCACGAAACGCGGGCCTTGCTCCGCGCCCACCTGTCGGCCGCCACCTCGTACCGCCACCTGACCCGCCACTGCCCGATCTGCCACCGCCTGCTGCGGCTCGCGATGGACTCCGCCCCGCGCCCCGTCCAGACGGCTCCGGACGAGGTCAGCGAGGACGAAACCGCTTCCACCGCGTGAGCCTCGCGGGATGCCAACTCCCGTGCGGGCATGGGGTGCTGGAACCCGAGAACCCCATTAGCGCACTTGGGTCGATGACAACAAGCTCCCCGGTATGTGACGGGTGTCACCGCATGAGTTTCCGGAAGCGCGGTACTTACACCCCACCTACAACTGGTCAATTTAATATGTGCAATTGCACCAACTGACGGGGATCGACCCGCACACGCTCAGCAACCACCCAGAGCGACTCCACAGGAGATCCGACCCCCCTCCCCAGACTCCGACAAGCCTCCCCACAGGAGGACGGCCGGCACACGCTCCGCACACAAAAAAGATCGCGCTGGACCCGGCGGAGTCCAGCGCGATCTACGACGCACCCTTGTTGCGTGCCTGCGAAGCTCTGATCGGCTTGGGCGTGGGCTCTGTTGGGGCAGAACCCGCGTCGCTTGGAGCTAGAGTTCGGGCGCCACGGCAAGTTGGGGGAACCGCCGGTTTGCCCGGTTATGCAGTTGTTCAGGCCTCGCTGCGCTGCTGCGGGATGCCCGCGAGCAGCGCGCGGACCTCAGCCTCGCGGTAGCGGCGGTGTCCGCCGAGCGTACGGATGGAAGTAAGCTTCCCGGCCTTCGCCCACCGCGTGACCGTCTTGGGGTCGACGCGGAACATCGTGGCGACCTCAGCCGGGGTCAGCAGCGGCTCGGCATCAGGGGTGCGAGCGGTCATGAGCGGCCTCCTCGGGAGAACCGAACCTTCTCGGTTCTTTCCTCTAAATTCTGCACCTTGACCCGCGTTGCCCGAAATGGCGCACACGAGTCGAGTCGGTTATAGGACGAACGGCTTGTCCTCGGCACTACAACTACACCATCTGTCCAGCCGCGTCGGCCAAACCGATGGAATTGCCCTCCCAGGTGTTCATCAGCGACGGAAGCCGATGGACCATGCCATAGCGGACAGTCACGCCACTGTGACGATCAGTCACAGTGGCGTGCAGGAGTCTCAAGACCCCCCATAGCGTGCAATGTCGAGATGGAGCCCTCCCCGGACTCCTTGTCCTATTTTGGCACGAGGAGGGGTTAGGGGCGCAAGGGCCGCGTACGTGCGGTCCGTCACGCTTACGCGCGTTGACGCATCCTTGATACATACGCCCGGATCGGGCCCTACGTCCCTTGTTGACGTGGCATCAAGAACCTCAGAGCGAGCACGAAACCCCAAAACGGGCGCCCCGTCAAACGCCAGTTCGTTACGTCACACAGTGTGTCAGATCACACCGGACGCAGTGCGTCAGGTCACACTGGCCCGGCTCAGTTCGCCGAGCGCCGGTCCCGCACCGCCCGCCACCGCTCCACGAGCCGCGCGTAAGCCGCCCCCGCGGCCGCCCCGTCACCGTGTCGCAGCGCCTCGATGCCGGCGGCCACGTCGGCCGCCGAGTGGTCGTCCTCCAGATCGCCGGCCGGCAGGGTGTGCACCAGGCCGCCGTAGTCCAACTCGACCAGCGAGCGCGGGTGGAACTCCTCCAGCCAGCGCCCGACGTCCACGAGGCCGTCGATGAGCGGCCCCTCGTCGATGGCGTCCTTCAGCGTCCGCAGGGCCCGCGCCACCCGCCGCCGGGCCTGCACCATCGGAGTCCGGTAGCGCAGCATCGGCGGGATGTCGCCCGAGCCCTTGTCGAAGCGCCGCTCCTCGTCCGACACCAGCACGAACCAGTGCAGCGGCACCTGCCAGGCCGCGGTGCGGATCCACGGCCGCGCGTCCGGGTTGCGGGCCAGCCAGCGCTCGTAGTCCTGGGCCGCCTGGTGCCGTACGACCTCCGGCAGCGCCGCGTCCAGCACCGGCTTCGGCAGCTCCTCGGGGAGCTCTCCGAGCGCCTGCCAGCCGCGCAGCCGGGTGCGCCACGGGCACACGCACAGCACCCCGTCGACCTCCGTGACGAAGGCGTCGCTGCTCTCGTGCACCGGCACCGGGATGGGCGGGGTGGGCAGCAAGTCGGCGAGGGAGCGGCGCAGTTCGTCCTGGTACGACGGACGGTCGGGGCGGCGGGCGTAGCGGTCCCAGTGGCCGCGCTCCGGCTCCGGGAAGGCGGCCAGCGGCTCGTAGACGCGCAGATAGGTCGCGTACGGGACGATCACCGGGGACACCTTGGGCACGCCTGCTCCCTCCCCCGCCGTCTGCCAGGAAAACCTGCGAAACCCGCTGACAAACGTGCGGGAAATCTATGCAAATCGTCGCACGGCCTTACTCCGCGAGTAGGTGATCCTGAGCACTGCGGGTTGGACGGGCGCCAACGGGTCTAATCTCATGCTCACAGCCCCCGCCACCCGTACGGGAGCTCGCTCCAATCGCCGCCAGTACTCAGGAGTCACCACAGTGACCGACGTAACACACGGCGTCCTGCACACCCTGTTCCACTCGGACCAGGGGGGTCATGAGCAAGTCGTGCTCTGCCAGGACCGCGCCAGCGGCCTCAAGGCCGTCATCGCCATCCATTCCACCGCGCTGGGCCCCGCTCTCGGCGGTACGCGCTTCTACCCGTACGCGACCGAGGAAGAAGCCGTCGCCGACGCGCTGAACCTCGCGCGCGGGATGTCGTACAAGAACGCCATGGCCGGTCTCGACCACGGCGGCGGCAAGGCCGTGATCATCGGCGACCCGGACCGGATCAAGAGCGAGGAGCTGCTGCTGGCCTACGGCCGGTTCGTGGCCTCGCTCGGCGGCCGGTACGTCACCGCGTGCGACGTCGGTACGTACGTCGCCGACATGGACGTCGTGGCCCGCGAGTGCCGCTGGACGACCGGACGCTCCCCCGAGAACGGCGGCGCCGGCGACTCCTCCGTGCTCACCGCCTTCGGCGTCTACCAGGGCATGCGCGCCTCCGCACAGCACCTGTGGGGCGACCCGTCGCTGCGCGGCCGCAAGGTCGGTATCGCGGGCGTCGGCAAGGTCGGCCACCACCTGGTGGAGCACCTGCGCGCGGAGGGCGCCGAGGTCGTCATCACGGATGTCCGCGAGGAGGCCGTCGGCCGGATCCTCGCGGCGCACCCGGACGGGGTGACGGCCGTCGCCGACACCGCGACCCTGATCCGCGTCGAGGGCCTCGACATCTACGCCCCCTGCGCGCTCGGCGGGGCCCTGAACGACGACACCGTGCCGGCGCTGACCGCCACGGTGGTGTGCGGCGCGGCCAACAACCAGCTCGCCCACCCGGGCGTCGAGAAGGACCTCGCCGACCGAGGGATCCTCTACGCGCCCGACTACGTGGTGAACGCCGGCGGTGTCATCCAGGTCGCCGACGAGCTGCACGGCTTCGACTTCGACCGGTGCAAGGCGAAGGCTGCGAAGATCTACGACACCACGCTGGCCATATTCGCTCGTGCGAAGACGGACGGGATTCCGCCGGCCGCCGCGGCCGACCGGATCGCCGAGCAGCGGATGGCGGAGGCACGCCGGGCGCTCTGAGAAGTGGAACGGTTCCGGCCGGAATCCGAAAACGGACCCGGCCGGAACCCAATAACACGGGTTTGGCCGGTACCCGCGGGTGGGCAGTTGGAGAGAACTCTCACTTCTACCGGCGGGTCGACCGCCAAGAAGTGGTTAAAATCGCGGTTGACCAGCGAGGACGGGGCGCCTCGAAGGTCCTGGGCACACGCGCGTGCTGCGGGCGACGTACCGTATGGGCGCGGGCTCAGGTACCGTGGAAGCCCTACGGACCGGCCTCTCCACGGAGAGTCCGTTCCAGATCATGAACGCGTGTCGAGACTCTGGGGCCGTCGAGCCCCGTCACCGAGGGGGTCGAGCCATGGGGCGCGGCCGGGCCAAGGCCAAGCAGACGAAGGTCGCCCGCCAGCTGAAGTACAACAGCGGCGGGACTGACCTGTCGCGTCTGGCCAACGAGCTGGGCGCTTCGACTTCGAACCAGCCGCCGAACGGCGAGCCGTTCGAGGACGACGAAGACGACGACGACCCGTACGCGCAGTACGCGGATCTGTACAACGACGACGACGAGGACGAAGAGGACGACGAGTCCGGTCCCACGTCGCAGCGTCGCGGCGCTTGACCTAGCGCGCTTCGCAGTTCCCGTCACAACTGCACTTCACCCGGTCCGGGGCTTCGGCACTGGACCGGGTTTCGTGCTGCCGCCCGGGCATCCTCGGGCGGCGCTCCTACTTCGAGTACGAGCCCACCATCGCGGCGCCCGTCTCGTGGTCGCCCCTGTCCGTGATCTCGCCGGCGACCCACGCCTCGACCCCGCGGTCGGCCAGCGTCGCCAGCGCCGCCTCGGTGGACTCCTCGGGCACGATCGCGATCATGCCGACGCCCATGTTCAGGGTCTTCTCCAGCTCCAGAAGCTCGACCTGACCGGTCTTGCCGACGAGGTCGAAGATCGGAGCCGGGGTCCAGGTGGTGCGGTCGACGATCGCGTGCAGGTCGTCCGGGATCACCCGGGCCAGGTTGGCGGCCAGACCGCCACCGGTGACATGGCTGAACGCGTGCACGTCCGTGGTTCGGGTGAGGGCCAGGCAGTCCAGCGAGTAGATCTTGGTCGGCTCCAGCAGCTCCTCGCCGAGGGTGCGGCCGAGTTCGTCGATCTGTGCGTCCAGGGCGAGACCGGCCTGGTTCAGCAGGACGTGGCGGACCAGCGAGTACCCGTTCGAGTGAAGCCCGGACGCCGCCATGGCGATCACCGCGTCACCCGTACGGATGCGATCGGGGCCCAGCAGGCGGTCGGCCTCCACCACGCCCGTACCGGCGCCGGCCACGTCGAAGTCGTCCGCGCCCAGCAGACCCGGGTGCTCGGCCGTCTCGCCGCCCACCAGGGCGCAGCCGGCGAGCACGCAGCCCTCCGCGATGCCCTTGACGATGGCGGCGACCCGCTCGGGGTGGACCTTGCCGACGCAGATGTAGTCGGTCATGAACAGCGGCTCGGCGCCACACACCACGATGTCGTCCATCACCATGGCGACCAGGTCGTGGCCGATGGTGTCGTAGACGCCCAGCTGGCGCGCGATGTCGACCTTGGTGCCGACGCCGTCGGTGGCGGAGGCGAGCAGGGGGCGCTCGTAGCGCTTGAGGGCGGAGGCGTCGAAGAGGCCGGCGAAACCGCCGAGGCCGCCGAGGACCTCGGGGCGCTGGGTCTTCTTCACCCACTCCTTCATCAGCTCGACCGCGCGGTCGCCCGCCTCGATGTCGACGCCCGCGGCTGCGTAGCTGGCACCAGTTGTCTCAGACATGGCAGTAGAGAACCTTCGTGTCGTACGGCAGGCGTTTCTTAAAAAAGCACAGCACGGGCCGCTTACGGGCGGCGGATCGCGTCGGCGGCGGCCGTGGCGGCCGGGCCGGCGGCCAGCTCCGTCTCCAGGAGCTGCTTGCCGAGCAGCTCGGGGTCGGGGAGCTCCATCGGGTACTCGCCGTCGAAGCAGGCGCGGCAGAGATTCGGCTTGGCGATGGTGGTCGCCTCGATCATGCCGTCGATGGAGATGTACGAAAGGGAGTCGGCGCCGAGCGAGGTGCCGATCTCATCGATCGTCATGCCGTTGGCGATGAGTTCCGCGCGGGTGGCGAAGTCGATGCCGAAGAAGCAGGGCCACTTCACCGGCGGCGAGGAGATCCGGATGTGGACCTCGGCGGCGCCCGCCTCGCGGAGCATGCGGACCAGGGCGCGCTGGGTGTTGCCGCGCACGATGGAGTCGTCGACGACGACCAGGCGCTTGCCCTTGATGACTTCCTTGAGCGGGTTCAGCTTCAGGCGGATGCCGAGCTGGCGGATCGTCTGCGAGGGCTGGATGAACGTACGTCCGACGTACGCGTTCTTCACCAGACCCGCACCGAACGGGATGCCGCTCGCCTCCGCGTAGCCGATGGCGGCCGGGGTGCCGGACTCCGGGGTCGCTATGACCAGGTCGGCCTCGACCGGGGCTTCCTTGGCGAGCTTGCGGCCCATCTCCACGCGGGAGAGGTAGACGTTCCGGCCGGCGATGTCGGTGTCCGGGCGGGCCAGGTACACGTACTCGAAGACACAGCCCTTGGGCTTCGCTTCCGCGAATCGGGAGGTGCGCAGGCCGTTCTCGTCGATGGCGACGAACTCGCCCGGCTCGATCTCGCGGACGTAGCTGGCGCCGACGATGTCGAGGGCGGCGGACTCGGACGCGGCGACCCAGCCGCGCTCCAGGCGGCCGAGGACCAGCGGGCGGATGCCCTGCGGGTCGCGGGCGGCGTAGAGGGTGTTCTCGTCCATGAAGACGAGGCTGAAGGCGCCCTTGACCTGCGGAAGGACCGTGTGGGCGGCCTCCTCGATGGTCAGCGGCTTGCCGTCCTCGTCGACCTGGGCCGCGAGCAGCGCGGTGAGGAGGTCGGTGTCGTTCGTGGCCGCGACGCGCGGAGTGCGGCCGCCTTCCTGCTTGGGCAGGTCGGCGACCATCTCGGCGAGCTGGGCGGTGTTGACGAGGTTGCCGTTGTGGCCGAGCGCGATCGAGCCGTGCGCGGTGGCGCGGAACGTCGGCTGGGCGTTCTCCCACACGGAGGCACCGGTGGTCGAGTAGCGGGCGTGACCGACCGCGATGTGACCCTGGAGCGAACCGAGAGAGGTCTCGTCGAAGACCTGGGAAACGAGGCCCATGTCCTTGAAGACGAGGATCTGGGAGCCGTTGCTGACCGCGATTCCCGCGGATTCCTGGCCCCGATGCTGGAGGGCGTAGAGCCCGAAGTACGTGAGCTTTGCGACCTCTTCGCCCGGAGCCCAGACACCGAAGACGCCACACGCGTCCTGGGGGCCTTTCTCGCCGGGGAGCAGATCGTGATTGAGTCGACCGTCACCACGTGGCACGGCTCCGAGTGTAGGCGAGATCGACCACTGGTCCGAATTGGGGATACGCGACCGTAAAGGATCACTCGGCGGCGGCCGCGTTCACGCGCTCGCCGTTTTCGCTGGTCAGAGTGAGGTTGCGGTGATTCACCTCGTACTTCACCGTGCCGTCGAAGAGCTCCAGGAGGGTCTTCTCCGTATTCATGAGTGAGGTGTCGCACATCATTCGCGTGGTGGACGCGGTGCCGAGCGTGATACGGCCGTCGCTGACCGTCGCCGTCGCCCTCACCTTGTTACAGCCGAGGCTGCCGCTGACCTGTCCGGTTTTCGCGTCGAAGGTGAGGTGGGCCTTGCCGTCGGCGTCGGGGCTGGTGATGGTCCACTTCGTGCCCTTGAGCGGGGCGGCCTCCTGCTTGGTGAGGGCGACCCGGTCGCCGTCCGGTGTGGTGAGGGTGAGCTTGTCGCCCTTGACCTCGGTGCTGAGGTCGCCGTCGGCGAGGGTGCGGGCGAGAGTCGTCTCGAAGTCCGGGGCGACGCCCTCGCAGGCCATCTCGGTCGCCTCCACCTTGTCGAAGGTGACGTGGCTGTCGGCGAAGGCGGCGTCGGCGCCGAAGTTGTTGCAGCCCAGGTTGCCCTTGACCTCGCCGCCGTCGGCGATGCGCAGCCAGGCGCTGTTCGGCGCGGCGCTCTTCTTCCCGTCGACGGTGAGGTCGTCGACGGCCCAGTGGACGCCGGTGACGGAGGCCGCCGCCCCGGCGCCGACGGTGTCACTGCCCGCCTTCTCACCGCCGCAGGCCACGGCGAGCGGGAGGAGGGTGAGTGCGGCGAGAGCGGCCAGTCGCTGCGGTTTGTCCATGCCGAGTGTGTCCATGCCGGTGGGACGGGAGGGACACCGGACCGGTTCCGCTCGGTTCCGCTTGTCGCCGGTCACCCCATGAGCGGCAGCAACCCGCCCAGGTCGGCCCGCTCCCCGCTCGCGCTCACCTTGGCCTCCGCCACGGCGTCCTGCCAGCCCACCCGGCCGGTCGCGAGCCGGATCCAGGTCAGTGGGTCGGTCTCGACGACGTTGGGCGGGGTGCCCCGGGTGTGCCTCGGCCCCTCGACGCACTGCACGACGGCGTACGGCGGGATCCGCACCTCGGTCGAGCCGCCGGGCGCCTTCGAGGCGAGCGCGTCGGCGAGGAGACGGGTGCAGGCGGCGAGCGCCTGGCGGTCGTACGGGATGTCGAGGCCGGGGACGGCGGCGTTGAGGTCGTCGGTGTGGACGACGAGTTCGACGGTGCGGGTGACCAGGAAGTCGGCGAGGGTCATGGCGCCGGTGCGGCTGCCGATGAGGCGGTCGCCGGGGGCCGACGCGAGCCTGTGCGTGACGCGTTCCTCGGTGCGGGTGTAGAGGGCGTCGAGGTCGGGGTTTTCCGTGGCGAGCGTCTGGGTGTCGTCGGCGATGCCCTCGGCGCGCCCGGCGGTGGTGAAGGGCCACTCCAGGAGGGTCAGTCCCTGCTTCGCCGCCGGCTCGTCGCGGTCGAGGTTGTGGCTGACGGTCTCCACGGCCATGGTCACGTGCGCGGCCAGGTCCCGTACGGTCCAGCCCTCCAGGCGGGTGGGAAGGGCGAGTTGTTCGGCGGTGAGGGTGCGGACGGCCTGCCGCACGTTCCCGAACTGGGTGAGGACCGCGGTGCGGATCTTGGCCGGGTCGTAGGTACGGGCGCGCTTCTTGGCCGGAGGCATGGCGGCGAGCCTAGTTGGCGGTGAACGTGGACGCGGCCGGGAACCTGATGTTCGTGCAGTGGCGGCGGGCGGCGATGTCGTCGACGTAGGCCTTGAAGAGGGAGCGGAGGCGGGGCTTGATCACGTCCTCGTAGGAGTAGGGGACGCTGAGGGTGTGCAGGGCGGGCCGGCCGGCGCGGGCGGAGGCGGAGGCGGAGGCGGAGGCGGCCCACCGGCCGCTGCCGCCCCTCCAGCCGCCCAGATCGAAACATTTCGGCCAACTCGAACACGCTGACGAAAACGGCCGGCCTCCTCCTGGCGCACCTCCCCGGAGCCGGACAGATCATTTCCGGCCGATCCGGTGATCGAATGCCATGGCGCCCGCGTCGACGCCCCGCCTACAGTGGCCGCGCCCAGGACGGGCGGATCCGACCAATCCGCTTCTCTCCGGGGCAACTTGATGACCAGCGGGGGAACGCTGTGGCGCGTCAGGCGCGTCCGCATGCTCTGCCCCCGCGTCGACACATGGGGGAAAACCTTGTTCGTACGCAACCGTGCCGTCGCCGCCGGCCTCTCGACGGCCGCCCTGCTGCTCGCCGCCGTCCCCGCCGCCCACGCGGCCGACGCCTCCGCGGCGGCCGACACCTCCACGGACCGGCTCGTCGCCGCGCCCGCCGAGGGACGTACCGGCGAGGGGGCACAGGCCCTTCAGCAGCACCGCGCCCCGTCCGCCGGGGTGTTCATCACCGACGGCGACCGTGTCCACGTCTCCTCCACCCCGCCGCCCACCGCCTCCGGCCACGGCTGGTGGAAGAAGATCAGCGGCCCCGGCACCAAGGCCAAGGTCACGGTGACGCTCCAGGCCCGCCCCTACGGCACCTCGGGCTGGAAGGACGTCGCCACGGGCTCGAAGACCGTGAAGTCCGGCGGCGGCGCCGGCAAGCGCGCCACCGCCCGCAAGACCTGCACCAACCTGATCCAGAAGACCGAGTGGCGCAGCATCATCGACGTCGACATCATCGGCGTCGCCGACTCGCCGGAGAAGGTCAGCACCAAGGCCGCCACGCTGTGGTGCGGCTTCTGATGGAGTACTGCCATGAGTGACGGTCTTCCCGCTGGAGTAACGGCATGAGCGACGGCTTCCCCGCGTCCCTGGTGATGCGCGTGCACGGCCGGCTGACCCTGCACCCGTGGCTCGCCGCGGCACACCGTGAGGGACGGCTGGAGGAGGACCTGTTCTCCCTGGCCGTCGCCCGCACGACCGCCTACGGCTGGGCGGACTTCGGGCACGGGCTCGGCGGGGCGCGGTGGGGCCACAACGACGCCGGCGGCGACTGGACGCAGGACGGCGAGGCCCGGGAGATCGCCTGGATCCAGGTCGACTGCGCCGAGGCACCGGCCGGTCAGCGCGTGCCGCTCACGCCGCTGGGCCGCGTCGTCGCCGAGTCCCTCTCGCGTGTCGGCACGTTCGACGTCGACGCAGTCGAGGTGAGCGTTCCGGTGTACGAGGCGGTCGACGCCGGACGTGACCTGGCGTACGCCGCGACCTGGGCCGGTCTTGCCGACCCGGCCGGGCGCGCGGAGTGCGCGGTGAGCGTCGACGCGATCGCCGACCCGGCGCAGGCCGCCGCGGTCGTGGCGGCCTGCCGGGAACGGGCCGGGGAGGCCGCCCGCTTCGACCACGACGGCACCCGGATCCTGTGCCGGCTGCGGGAATGGTCCCTCGATACCGCGATCTGGGTGCTGGAGATCGTCACCGACGCCCTGCGGGTCTCCGGGCTCGTCACCCAGGCGCAGGTCCGCATCGAGGTCTGAGCACATGTGTGAGGGCCTCGCCCGTGGAGACAGGCGGGGCCCTCACACGTCGTGGAACCCGTAACTACTGGTGGGGCGTACGGGAATCCCGGCGCGCCCCGATCAGTTCGGCGACGGTGTCCAGCCAGCGCGCGACACGGTTCTCGGCGTCCGGACCGGCCGCCACGTCCGCCGCGGTCCGCAGCCAGCCGCGCAGCACCTGCGACGCCTCGGGCGAGGGGAGCGGTTCGGACAGCTCGGCGACGTACCGCACGCCGCCGGCCCGCACCGTGTCGGCGAGGAACGCCACCGAGCGCGGCAGCACCCCGAGCCGGTCGAGCGTGACGGCGGCCGCGACGGCACCGTCACCGAACAGAGCGGTGTGGAAGGCGTCCCGGGTGAGCCCGTAGAGCAGCAGGGTGCCGATGTCGGTGGCCGCGATCAGCTCGTCGTCGGTACGGGGGGCGGGGGTGGGCGGCATGGTGGGGTTCCTCGGCTGCGCGGCGATCAGGTGACGGTGATCGTGTAGAGGTAGTAGGTGGGGTTGTCGTTGTCGTCCGGGGTGTCCGTCTCGGCCGCCGTCAGGACCGGAGGCGATGCGCTGACCCCGGGGGACGGGCTCGCCGTGACCTCGGCCGCGCTGTGGCACAGCCCGTGCGGGCAGTACAGCAGCTTCACCGTGGTCTTGCCGGGGGCCACCGCGGTGAACTCGAACTGCTGGGTACCACCGCCGGCGCCGGTGACACCCTTGTCGCCGCCCTCGTAGTCCTCGCCCTTGCTCTCGTAGCGCAGCACGGCCGAGTCCGGCCGCGGCTCGGCCAGGTACCAGTTCTCGCCGAGCGAAGGGCTGGCGGGCACCTCCAGAGTGAACTCGTCGCCTGCGTCGACGGTCACCTTCCGCTCGTCGGTGCCGTACGAGTCTGGTCCGGTCAGCCCGCAGCCGGCGAGAGCCACGAGGGGGAGCGCCGCGAGGGCGGTGCGTATGCGCACGGGTGTCATCCCTGCTCGATGTAGACGTTGTTGACGTTGTCGAACCGGTCGTCGCTGGCCGCGCTGAGGTCTCCCTTGACGAAGTCCTCCTCGCTGACCCAGGTCGTCGTACCCCACGGGTTGTAGATCTGGAGCATGTTGCCTTCCTGGCCGACGATCATCATGCCGTGCCCCACCCAGTCGCCGTTCTCCTCATGCCCCTCGACGTTGATCGGCACGGGTTTGCCCTCGGCGACGGACTTCTCGATGTCGGTCAGGACATCGCGCCGGTCGTCGTCGGACCCCATCTCCTGCACGTCGTAGCGGTCCCCGGTGTGCGGTGACAGCTGCGAGTCGGAGATCTTCTCCTGGCCCTCGGAGTCCATGCCGGCGGGCTGCCGGTCCCACAGCCAGCCGGAGTTGGCGCCGTCGCCCTCCTCATGCAGCCGCATCTGCTCGTCGGTGAGCCGCTCACGGAACGCCTCGGGCGAGTCGTCGGTGCCGTCCGGACCGCCGGTGAGCCCGAGCGCGTACACCGGGTCGACCATGGCGCGCGCGGTGACGGTGGAGGACGGGACACAGGTGGAGCCGTCCTGGGACCAGTTCTGTTGGCCGTACGTCTGCTGCTCCTGACCCCAGCCGTTGGTGGTGACGGGAGCGAGGTGCTCCTGCAGCCACCTCGGGTCCTTGCCGTGGATCTTCCCGGCGAAGTCCTCGACCTGGTCGACGTCGTAGCCGGCGGCGAGGGACTTCATGATGTACGCGCGTTCCTGCGGGGTCTTCGCGTCCGCCAGCAGGCGTTCCATCCGGTCCTGGTCGGCGGCGGAGAGCTTCTCCATGCGGGTACCGGCGCGTTCGAGGTCGTTGGCGGTGAGGATCTCGTTCAGCTCGCGGTCGCCGTCGATGTTGGAGGTGTCGGCCAGCACGAGGCGGTCGGCGGCGGAGAGGTTGTCGGTGCGCATCTGCCCCGCGCGGGCTTCGGCGGCGAACTTGTTCAGGTCACGGGCGGCGGCCCGGGCCGCGTCGTCGGCGGCCACGGCCGCGGCGAGGCGGTCGTCGACGCCGGCGGTGCCGATCGACCGGGCGCGCACCCGGGCCTGCTCCTCACCGTCGTCCTCGTGCAGACCGTCGAACCAGCCGTCCTCCCCGCCGAGCTGTCCGCGGGCCTCGTTCAGCTGCTCACGGCCGGTCTGGTCACGCTTGCGGGCGTCGACGAGGACATCGGCCAGGGTCAGCAGGGCCTGGGCGCCGTCGCGGAAGGCGCAGGCCATCTGCTCCGCCGAGCGGGACGCGGCGGCGACGACCTCGCCGGCCCGGGCGCCGGTGGTGCCGACCCAGGCGTTCGGCAGGCCCTGCCGGGCGACCTTGTCGACGCGGTCGCGTACGTCGTCGGCTTCGTCGGCCTGCGAGCGGTAGCGCTTGGCGAGGGTCTTGAGGGTGTCCGGGTCGCCGTACGGAGCGGGAACGGCCAGGGCGGCGTCGATGGCCGCGATGAGATCGTTCTTGCTCTCGGCGCCCGCGATGGTGGAACACAGCTGCGTGAGGCGTTCGCGGCGGTCGGTGGTGGATTCGGTCACGGCGATCCCTGAGCGGTGCGGCGGGGCGGGGCGGGAAGGGGCGTCGGAAAGCGGGGGGCTCAGCCGAAGACGGACGGCGTGGTCCCCGGGTCGGCCTGAGCGGGCTGTGTGCTGATGCCCCCGGGGAAGGGCCGTTCGCCGTACGCGACGGGGGCGACGATGCCGCCGCCGGACTGCGCGGCGCGCAGGCCGGTGACGGCTTCCCCTTCCGCCCCGCCGTAGGCGCGGTTGGAGGTACGCACCCGGTCGGCGAGCTCGTGCAGCGCCTCGGACAGGGTCTTCGCCTCGGCCTCCCAGGCCCCGGCGTAGTCGCTGAAGGCGGGGCCCATGTCGGAGCCGCCGAGCGCCTCGGGCGTGTAGCACTGGGTGGCGGTGACCGCCGTGCGTATCCCGGCCGTGTCGTCCCCGGCGGCGTCCAGCTTGTCGGCCTCCGAGTCCAGCTCTGCGGCCTGTACTTGGTACCCGGTCCCGACCTGCCCCGCGCTCATGGCGCCCTCCCCCGTGTGCATACTCATGGCGTCAAGGCCACCCGCTGCGCGGTGAGTTGCCGCGGCCGGCCGGTGCGATGACGGACCGATAGTAGGTCACTTGCGGTACGGCGCAGTAGACGGGCGCTGTACGGCGGCCTGCCTACGTGGGCTGCGACGGTGTTGCGGGAGCGGGCACCTCGAAGATCTCGCCGTTGCCGGGGACGCCGATCCCGCGCCAGGTGAAGGGGACGCCGCGGGCGGTGTCCGGGTCGGCGCCGTCCATCAGCTGGAAGTGCAGGTGCGGCTCGGTGGAGTTGCCCGAGTTGCCACAGCGGGCGAGCTGCTGCCCGGCGGTCACCCGGCCGCCCTCGCGGACGGTGAGCGAGCCGCGTTGCAGGTGGGCGTAGAGCGCGAAGGTCCCGTCGCCGAGGTCGAGGACGACGTGGTTGCCGACGATCCGCTTGACGCCGGCCAGGTCCCGCACGGACGCCTCCACGGTCATCAGGTACAGCAGCGCGGGGAGCGAGGTGCGGCTGAGGTGGTCGCGCTGATCGCCGACGACTCGTACGACGGTGGCGTCGGCCACGGCGAGCAGGGGCGCGCCGAAGGCGGGGAAGTCGCCGTTGCGGCGGGCGAGCGGCCACAGCGGGCGGAAGCCGGGGCGGGCGCCGGGCTCGGGTTCGGCGACGACGTCGATGGCGTACGTCTGGCCGTAGGCGTGCGTGCCATGGCTCGGCGTGCGGTCGGCCGGGCTGTTCAGCGCGGACCAGCGGCCGGTGACGGGCGGGTCGACCTCGAGGGGCTCCCGTGCCACGCGCGGGCTGTCCGGGGCGCCGCCCCACCTGTGGGCCACGACGAGGATCACGTAGGACAGGACGATCGGCAGGAAGTTCCACCACCACGGATGGCCCAGGTCCAGCGAGACATCGGCTATGACCAGGCCGAAGAAGGTCAGCTGCAGCAGGCGGTAGACGATCATGACGAGTTTGCGTGCGGACATGGTTCCCCCAGGTCGGTCGTGATTACGGCCGGGCCGCCGACAGCGCCACCAGCAGCGGTACGACCCGCCCCGCCGGCACCTCGTAGCGGCCCCGCCCCGTCGTGTGGAGCCAGCCCGCGCCGGTCAGTTGGCGCAGGTGGTGGTAGATCTGGCCGGTCGTGCCGACCTCGTCCAGCTCGGCGAGCTCGGCCGCGGTGCGCCGGCCGCCGAGGATCTCGCGGAGCAGCCGCATCCGGACGGGGTGACCGAGCGCCGCGAAGGACTCGGCGGCCTCGGTCCAGTCGGCGTCCAGCAGGCCCTCGGTCAGCGAGCCGTGCTGCCACTCGTACTGCTCCCCCGTCGGCAGCCGTACGGCGCCGGTGAACAGCACTCCTCCGTCGGCCGCCTGCAGCCCGGCCAGCTGGTCCTTGAAGCCCTCCAGCGCCCAGAAGTCGCCCTCGCCGAGGCGGGGAGCGGTGTGCTGCGCGTTCTCCAGCGCCGCCAGTCGTCGCTCCAGGTCGGCGACGCGTTGTTCGAGTTCCACACCCGCGATATTACGGAACTACGTAATTACGTGCAACCCATGGAAGGCGGCAGCACGCGGTGACGGCACGACGAAGCCCCCGCCCGGCGGACCGGACGGGGGCTTGCGGGGCTACGGAACTCAGGCGAGCAGTGCCGGAATGGTCTCCTCGTGGGCCGTACGCAGCTCTTCAAGGGAGAGCGCGAACTCGCCCTGCAGCTCTACCGAGTCACCGTCCACGACACCGATGCGGGTGACCGGCAGCCCCCGCGCACCGCACATGTCGTTGAAGCGGAGCTCCTCGGAGCGCGGCACGGCGACGACCGCGCGTCCCGCCGACTCGGAGAAGAGGAGGGTGAACGCGTCGAGCCCGTCCGGTACGACCAGCCGCGCGCCCTTGCCGCCGAGCAGCGCCGACTCCACGACCGCCTGGATCAGGCCGCCGTCGGACAGGTCGTGCGCGGAGTCGATCATGCCGTCGCGGGAGGCGGAGATCAGGATCTCGGCGAGCAGGCGCTCGCGCTCCAGGTCGACCTTGGGCGGCAGACCACCGAGGTGGTCGTGCACGACCTGCGACCAGGCCGAACCGCCGAACTCCTCACGCGTGTCGCCGAGGAGGTACAGCAGCTGGCCCTCCTCCTGGAAGGCGACCGGCGTGCGCCGGGCCACGTCGTCGATGACGCCCAGAACCGCCACGACCGGGGTCGGGTGGATGGCCACCTCGCCGGTCTGGTTGTACAGGGAGACATTGCCGCCGGTCACCGGGGTGCCCAACTGCTGGCAGGCGTCGGCGAGTCCACGGATGGCCTCCGCGAACTGCCACATCACCGCCGGGTCCTCGGGCGAACCGAAGTTCAGGCAGTCCGAGACGGCGAGCGGCTTGGCACCGGTGGTGGCGACGTTGCGGTACGCCTCCGAGAGCGCCAGCTGGGCGCCCGCGTACGGGTCCAGCTTGGCGTACCGGCCGTTGCCGTCCGTCGCGATGGCGACGCCGAGGCCGGTCTCCTCGTCGATGCGGATCATGCCGGAGTCCTCGGGCTGGGCGAGGACGGTGTTGCCCTGCACGAAGTGGTCGTACTGCGAGGTGATCCACTTCTTGGAGGCCTGGTTGGGCGAGGCCACCAGCTTCAGGACCTGGTCCTTCAGCTCCTCGCTCGTCCCCGGCCGAGGCAGCTTGTTCGCGTCGTCGGCCTGGAGCTCGTCCTGCCAGGACGGGCGGGCGTAGGGGCGCTCGTAGACCGGGCCCTCGTGCGCCACGGTCCGCGGGTCGACGTCGACGATCTTGCCGCCGTGCCAGTAGATCTCCAGCCGGTCGCCGTCGGTGACCTCACCGATGACGGTGGCGATGACGTCCCACTTCTCGCAGATCTCCAGGAACCGGTCGACCTTCGCCGGCTCGACGACCGCGCACATGCGTTCCTGCGACTCGCTCATGAGGATTTCCTCGGGCGAGAGTGTGGAGTCGCGCAGCGGTACGTCGTCCAGGGTCACGCGCATGCCGCCGGAGCCGTTGGAGGCGAGCTCGGAGGTGGCACACGAAAGACCGGCGGCGCCGAGGTCCTGGATACCGACGACCAGCTTCTCGGCGAACGCCTCCAGGGTGCACTCGATGAGCAGCTTCTCCTGGAAGGGGTCGCCGACCTGGACGGCCGGACGCTTCGAGGGCTTGGCGTCGTCGAAGGTCTCGGACGCGAGGATCGAGGCACCGCCGATGCCGTCACCACCGGTCCGGGCCCCGTACAGGATGACCTTGTTGCCCGCGCCGGACGCCTTCGCCAGGTGGATGTCCTCGTGCCGCATCACACCGATGGCACCGGCGTTGACCAGCGGGTTGCCCTGATAGCAGGCGTCGAAGACGACCTCGCCGCCGATGTTGGGCAGGCCCAGGCAGTTGCCGTAGCCGCCGATGCCGGCGACGACGCCGGGCAGGACGCGCTTGGTGTCGGGGTGGTCGGGCGCACCGAACCGCAACGGGTCGACGACCGCGACCGGCCGCGCGCCCATCGCGATGATGTCGCGCACGATGCCACCGACGCCGGTCGCGGCGCCCTGGTAGGGCTCGACGTACGACGGGTGGTTGTGCGACTCGACCTTGAAGGTCACGGCGTAACCCTGGCCGACGTCCACGACACCGGCGTTCTCACCGATGCCGACGAGCAGCGCGTCGCTCTGCGGCGCCTTCTCGCCGAACTGGCGCAGGTGCACCTTCGAGGACTTGTACGAGCAGTGCTCGGACCACATGACCGAGTACATGGCGAGCTCGGCACCGGTGGGCCGGCGGCCGAGGATCTCCACGACCCGCTCGTACTCGTCCTTCTTCAGGCCGAGTTCGGCCCAGGGCAGCTCGACGTCGGGGGTCGCGGCCGCGTGCTCGACCGTGTCCAGAGGCGTCCGGCTCATGCGTTGACCAGCTTCTTGAGGATCGAGGTGAAGAACGGGAGACCGTCGGTGCGGCCGGACCCGATGAGGGGCTCGACGGCGTGCTCCGGGTGCGGCATGAGGCCTACGACGTTGCCGGCCTCGTTGGTGATGCCGGCGATGTCGTTGAGCGAGCCGTTCGGGTTGCCGTATCCATCAGCGGCTTCGCCGCGGACCAGGTAGCGGAATGCAACCCGCCCCTCGGCCTCCAGCTTGTCCAGCGTGTACTGGTCGGCGACGTACCTGCCGTCCATGTTCTTGAGCGGGATGCTGATCTCCTGGCCCTGCTCGTAGTCACTGGTCCAGAGAGTGCCGGCGTTCTCCACCCGGAGCTTCTGGTCCTTGCAGATGAAGTGCAGGTGGTCGTTGCCGAGCATCCCGCCGGGCAGCAGGTGGGCCTCGGTCAGGACCTGGAAGCCGTTGCAGATGCCGAGGACCGGCAGTCCGGCCTTCGCCTGCTCGATGACCGTCTCCATCACCGGCGAGAAGCGGGAGATGGCGCCGGCCCGCAGATAGTCGCCGTAGGAGAAACCGCCGGGCAGCACCACGGCGTCGACCTGCTTGAGGTCCTTGTCCTTGTGCCACAGGGCGACCGGCTCGGCGCCCGCGAGGCGGATCGCCCGCTGGGTGTCCCGGTCGTCAAGGCTCCCCGGGAAAGTGACGACGCCAATACGAGCGGTCACTTCGCGGCCTCCGCGACTTCCTCCACCTTGACGGTGAAGTCCTCGATCACGGTGTTGGCGAGGAAGGATTCCGCAAGATCATGGATGCGGGCGAGCGCGGCCTCGTCAACCGGGCCGTCAACTTCCAGTTCGAATCGCTTTCCCTGACGTACGTCGGAGATGCCTTCGAAACCCAGCCGCGGCAGTGCGCGCTGCACCGCCTGGCCCTGGGGGTCGAGGATCTCCGGCTTGAGCATGACGTCGACTACGACGCGTGCCACGTGCACTCCCGGTGGTGTGGTGCTGAGCAGGTTCCTGCAGGTGGTTTCAGACTACCTGCACAAAATTTCTACGCGCGTCACCTTGTAGGAAACTACGTGACGGCTGTCACGGCCGGGAGCAGGAGCGACCGGCGGCGAAAAGTTCCGGAAAAGATCCCAGATCGACACCCGATACCTATTGCGCTCGGACACGCGGGAGGATTTAGTCGGGCTTCACATCGCATTGTCGGGCACTGTACAAATGAATTGTCAGCGTGCCGGTACGAAGGGACCGATATTCGTGGCGCAGAAGGTCGTGGTCACGCTCTTTGACGACATCGACGGCTCAGAAGCGGCGGAAACGATCGCCTTCGGACTCGACGGCAAGTCGTACGAGATCGACCTGAATGAAGCCAATGCCAAGAAACTGCGTAAGGCGCTCGCGCCCTACGTGGACGCCGGCCGTAAGCGGTCGAAGTCAGGCAAGGCGTACAAGCAGACCGAGGTCGCCCCTGACCCGGCGGCCGTCCGGGCCTGGGCGCAGGCCAACAAGATGGAGGTGCCGGCCCGCGGCCGGATCCCCAAGAAGGTCTACGAGGCGTTCAGCGCGGCGCAGTGACGCCGGGCTGAGGCATGTCCGGGCCGCCTCAGGGCCCGTCAGCGGGCCCTGAGGACAGCCGACTTGGGCGGTCGCGGCAACCGACTTGCGCTACCCCCCTGCTGATCAGCTAATGTCTGGGACACGCCGCCGGGCGGGCCAGAAAAGCCCAGCTCGCGGAGGCTTGCGGGTGTAGTTCAGTAGTAGAACATCCCCCTTCCAGGGGGAAGGCGCAGTGTGCAATTCCTGTCACCCGCTCTGCACCGCCGTACGAACCACTGTTGTGGATCAGGTAGGCTGGTGCTCGCACCGATCGGTGAGAGCCGGTCGGAGGCAATGCGGACGTAGCTCAGTTGGTAGAGCGCAACCTTGCCAAGGTTGAGGTCGCGAGTTCGAGCCTCGTCGTCCGCTCGGGAATGAGACCCCGGTCCTGATGGACCGGGGTCTTTTCGTGTCCCCCGTCATGCCTTCCCGCCTTGTCCTCCCGCCGGCCTCTGACATTTGTCATGCCGAGTGGTGACAGCGCGCACTGCTTCCGGCTTCGGATCGCCGGGACGCTGGTGTCATGAACACCAACGAACACGAACACGTGATTGAGGTCACCGACCTGCGACGTGTGTACGGGGGCGGGTTCGAGGCGGTGCGCGGAATCTCCTTCTCCGTGGACCGCGGCGAGGTCTTCGCACTGCTCGGCACCAACGGCGCGGGCAAGACGTCGACCGTGGAGCTGCTGGAAGGGCTCGCCCGGCCGGCCGGGGGAAACGTCCGGGTGCTCGGGCACGATCCGTACGCCGAGCGGGACGTCGTACGGCCCCGGACCGGGGTCATGCTGCAGGAGGGCGGGTTTCCGTCCGAGCTGACCGTCGCCGAGACCGCGCGGATGTGGGCGGGCTGCGTGAGCGGGGCCATGCCCCAGGCGGAGGCGCTTGAGCGGGTCGGGCTCGGGCGGCGGGCCGGGGTGCGGGTGAAGCAGCTGTCCGGCGGTGAGCGGCGGCGGCTGGACCTGGCGCTGGCGCTGCTCGGCAGGCCCGAGGTGCTGTTCCTGGACGAGCCGACGACCGGCCTGGACGCCGAAGGGCGCCGGGAAACCTGGGAGTTGGTGCGGGAGCTGCGGGACGCCGGTACGACCGTGCTGCTGACCACGCACTACCTGGAAGAGGCCGAGAACCTCGCCGACCGGCTCGCGATCCTGCACGAGGGGCGCATCGCGGCGGCCGGGACACCCGCCCAGGTGACGGCGGCCCAGCCCTCGCGGATCTCCTTCGAGCTGCCCGAGGGCTACTTCGTGGGAGACCTGCCGCCCCTCGACGACATGGGCGTGTGCGAGCACGAGGTCGACGGACGCGCCGTACGGCTGCGGACCCGCGAGCTGCAGCGGACCGCGACGCGGCTGCTGGTGTGGGCGGACACCGCCCGGGTGGAGCTGCGGCGGCTTGACGTGCGGTCGGCGTCGCTGGAGGAGGCGTTCCTGGGGATCGCACGGGAGGCGGCGCAGGCCGCCGGGACGAAGGAGTACGCGGCATGAGTACGGCGGTGGTGACCACCCCGGTGGGGCGCATGACGGCATTGGCCCGGGCCGAGCTGACGTTGCTCGGGCGCAGCAAGGGCACGCTGTTCGCGGCGCTGTTCGTGCCGCTGGTGATGCCCGTCAGCGTGCGGGAGGCGGCGAAGGGGATGGACCTGGCGGAGGCCGGGCTCTCCCTCGGCACGGTCGTCCTGCCCGCCTCGATCGGCTTCTCACTGCTCTACGCGGTGTACACGACGCTGGTCAGCGTCTACACCGGCCGGCGCGAGGAGCTCGTCCTGAAGCGGCTGCGCACCGGCGAGCTGAAGGACACCGAGATCCTGACGGGGGCCGCGCTGCCGGCCGTGGCCACGGGTCTCGCGCAGTGCCTGGTGCTGGCGGTCGGCTGCACCGTCCTGCTGGACCTGGGCGCGCCCCGCGCTCCCCATCTCGCGGTGCTGGGCCTGCTGTTGGGCATCGTCCTGTGCGCCTCGCTCGCCGCCGTGACCGCGTCCTTCACCCGCACCGTCGAGAGTGCGCAGGTCACGACACTGCCGGTGACGTTCATCTCCATGCTCTGCTCCGGGATGTTCTTCCCGTTGGAGGTGCTGCCGGACCGGGTGGCGTCGGTGTGCGAACTGCTGCCGCTGACCCCGGTGATCACCCTGATACGGGGTGGGTGGACCGGCGAGCTGTCGGCGTACGAGGTGATCGGTCCCGTCGTGACCGGGCTGGCCTGGGCGGTCCTGGGCGTGTTGGCTGTACGACGGTGGTTCCGTTGGGAGCCACGGCACTGAAGCAGGGGGGACGCCGCATGCGCGGGCCGGGTAAGTGGTGGCGGGGGAAGAGCACGCCGGCGAAGGTGGAGACGTACACGCGGGGGTCGTTCCACTTCTTCGCGGTGATGGAGGTCTTCTCGGTCGGAGTGGCGGTCGGCAATGCTGCCGGGCCCGCGCCGGCTCTCTGGCTGATGCTCCTGGTGAGCGCACACGCGGCGATCTGCGCCCTGACCGTGTCGCGGTCGGTGGACTGGGTGTGCGGGCGGCGGGAGCAGCCCGTACGGCTGATGTGGACGCTCGGCGCCGGCACCGCGGCGGTCGCCGTCACGGCGCTCGCCTACGCCACACACGGTCCGGGCGGTGACGACGCCGACTCCGCGGCGGGCAGCCTCATCGGTGTCGTACTCGTCTTCGGGGCGGGCATCACGGCACTCGGTCTGGAGAGCCGGAGGCAGGTGTACGCCGTGTTGGCGGCCTTCGCGAGCGGTGCGGGGATCGTCGCGCTCCTGACGGGCATGCCCGTTCTCGGCGCGCTGGTCATCGCGCTGCTCGTGCTGATCGGCTGTGGATTCCTGGCCTTCACGGCCGTCTTCTCCGTCTGGCTGCTCAAGTCCGTCTACGAACTCGACGAGGCCCGCGAGACCCGTGCCCGGCTCGCGGTCGCCGAGGAGCGGCTGCGGTTCGGGCGGGATCTGCACGACGTGATGGGGCGCAACCTGGCGGTCATCGCCCTGAAGAGCGAGCTCGCCGTGCAGCTGGCGCGGCGCGGGCGGCCCGAGGCCGTGGAGCAGATGATCGAGGTGCAGCGGATCGCGCAGGAGTCGCAGCGCGAGGTGCGGGACGTCGTACGGGGATACCGCGAGGCCGATCTGGCGGTCGAACTCGCCGGCGCCCAGGGAGTGTTGACGGCGGCCGGGATCGCGTGCGAGGTGACCGGGGAGGCGGCCGGGCTGCCTGTCGAGGTGCAGTCGGCGCTGGCGTGGGTGGTGCGGGAGGCGACCACCAATGTGCTGCGGCACGGGGATGCCGAGCGGTGTCTGGTGGGAGTGCGGGTGTCGGAGGGGCGTGTGATGTTGACGGTGGAGAACGACGGGGCCGCCGAAGCCTCCGACGGGGGTGGCGGCTCCGGGCTCGCCGGGCTGCGGGAGCGGCTGGCCGCGGTGGACGGGACGCTGGAGACCGGTCGGGGCGGGGAGGGGGTGTTCCGGCTGGTGGCTCAGGTGCCGCTGGCGGGGGCGGGGACGGGTGTGCGGGAGGTCACCGTATGACCGCCCTCCAGAGCGGCGGTACGGCCGGCCGTGCGACCGGGCCCGTACGGCTGCTGCTCGCCGACGACGAGCATCTGATCCGGGGTGCGCTCGCCACACTGCTCTCGTTGGAGGACGACCTCGTGATCGTCGCCGAGGCGGCGAGCGGGCCGGAGGCGCTGGCGATGGCACGGGCGCACGAGCCGGACGTGGCCGTCCTCGACCTCCAGATGCCGGGGGCCGACGGTGTGAAGGTCGCCACATCTCTGCGTGCCGAACTGCCCGGCTGCAAGGTGCTGATCGTGACCAGTCATGGGCGGCCCGGACATCTGAAGCGGGCCCTTGCTGCGGGTGTGCGGGGGTTCGTCCCGAAGACCGTCAGCGCTCAGCGGCTCGCGGAGATCATCCGTACCGTGTACGCGGGAAACCGTTACGTCGACCCGGAGTTGGCCGCCGACGCGATCGCATCCGGCGACTCGCCGCTGACCACGCGGGAGGCCGAGGTGCTGGAACTCGCCGCCGACGGAGCGCCCGTCGCGGAGATCGCGGAGCGGGCGGCGCTGTCCCAGGGGACGGTGCGGAACTATCTGTCGTCCGCCGTGTCGAAGCTCGGGGCGGAGAACCGGCACGCGGCGGTGCGGCTCGCGCGGGAGCGAGGTTGGGTATAGTGGTTCTCGCGCCACGGCGCATGCGAACGTAGCTCAGTTGGTAGAGCGCAACCTTGCCAAGGTTGAGGTCGCGAGTTCGAACCTCGTCGTTCGCTCTTGATGAAGGCCCCGGTCCACTGGACCGGGGCCTTTCTCGTGGGATCAGCCCCAGCTCATGCCCGTCAGACGCTCGTACGCCTCCACGTACTTCGCCCGGGTCGCCTCCACTACCTCCTGGGGCAGCGGCGGCGGGGGCTGCTCGCTCTTCCGGTCCCAGCCGGACGCGGGCGAGGTCAGCCAGTCACGGACGAACTGCTTGTCGTACGACGGCTGCGCGCGGCCCGGCTGCCAGGTGTCGGCCGGCCAGAAGCGGGAGGAGTCCGGGGTGAGGACCTCGTCGGCGAGGACCAGCGTCTGCCCGTCGAAGCCGAACTCGAACTTGGTGTCCGCGAGGATGATGCCGCGGTCGCGGGCGATGTCCCGGCCGCGGGAGTAGACGGCGAGGGTGGCCTGGCGCAGCCGGGCGGCGGTGTCGGCGCCGACCTGGCGGGCGACCTCCTCGTAGGAGACGTTCTCGTCGTGCTCGCCGACGGCCGCCTTGGTGGCCGGGGTGAAGATCGGGGCGGGGAGTTCACTGCCGTCGACGAGGCCCTCGGGGAGCGCGAGGCCGCAGACGGTGCGGGACTCGTTGTACTCGAGCAGGCCGGAGCCGGTGAGGTAGCCGCGGGCCACGGCCTCCACCGGGACCATCTGCAGCGACTTGCAGACGAGGGTGCGGCCCGCCCAGTCGGCGGGGGCGCCGGCGGGTACGTCGGTGCTCAGCACGTGGTTGGGGACCAGGTCGGCGAGCTGGTCGAACCACCACAGGGAGAGCTGGGTGAGGATGCGCCCCTTGTCGGGGATCTCGGTCGGCAGCACCCAGTCATAGGCGGACATGCGGTCACTGGCGACCATCACGAGGTCGCCCGCCTCGTTCTGGTACAGCTCGCGCACCTTGCCGGTGTGCAGGTGTACCAAACCCGGAACCTGGATCGGCTCGGGCTTTTCTACGAATCCGGACACGGTTCCTCCCCGTGGTTCTGTCCAATGGGTCGATTGTCCCGTATGGGCCGCTGACCTTGGACTTGGGGTGTGCTGGGTGAGCTCAGTCACGTTTGCAGATGCGGTCCAGGAGGTTCGCGGTGGCGCGCTGGACGCGGGCGTCGACGTGGCCCGGGCGGTCCAGTGCCGGGGACCAGGCGAACGTGCCGGACGCGAAGACCAGGGCGCCGGAGGGGGCGCGGTACAGGGACGTCTCCTGGTGGCGGAGGGCGCCCTCGCGGTCGGCGTACGGGGAGTGGGCGAGCAGGATGCGCTCCTCGTGCTCGGGGAGCGGGGTGCGCGGGAAGTAGCGGTCGGCCTCGCCCGCGACCAGGCCCGCGATCTCGTCGCCCTCGTGGGCGCCGGTCGCCTCCCACAGCCAGTGGTCGGCGTTGCGGACGATCAGGGGGTGGGGCTCGGGGACCTGGCCCGCGTACTGGATGCCGATCACCTCCTGCTCGGGCCGGTCGACCTCCCGCCAGAGCACCGGGCGGCCGGGGCCCTGGCGCTTGCGGCACGTCATCAGGCGGTCGGGGACGCCGGACGGGGAGGGGCCCAACTCCACCTGCCAGTACATGGAGTTGGCGGAGAGGAAGACCAGGGACGTGCCGTTCTCGCGGGCGAGCTCGACGGTGCGCCGCATGCTCGTCGACCAGTACTCGTCGTGGCCGGGGAAGACCAGGCCGCGGTAGCGGGTGGGGTCGACGTGGCCGCCGTGCAGGTCGCGGGCGTCGGCGTAGGCGAGGTCGTAGCCGTAGCGCTCGGCCCAGCGGATGAAGTCGTAGGCGTGGCCGACGTGCAGGGGCAGGCCCGCGCCCGCGTACGGGCGGTCGAAGGAGACGGTGGTGGCGGCCTCGGCCTCGCCGAGCAAGCGGCCGTCCTCGTCCCAGGCGTGGTAGAGGCTGGCGCCGGTGCGGCCGTCCTCGGGGTAGAGGTTGTAGGCCTGCCAGGTGACGTCGGGCAGAAGCAGGAGCAGGTCCGCGGGGTGCTTGTCGCGGACGGTGAAGGGGATGTGGGAGCGGTAGCCGTCGGCGGTGGTCAGGACGGCCACGTACGCGCCGATGCTCCAGTAGCTCGGGATCTGCAGACGCCAGGACAGCCACCAGTGGTGGCAGGAGACCGTGCGGTCGGCGGTGAGCGGCGGGGGCTGGACGATGCCGGAGAGGCGGGGGCTGGTGGTGATCTTGGCGGCGCCGTCACCGCCGTAGTGGCCGATGCGGTAGACGTCGACGGCGAACTCCTGCGGCGGGTCGACCGTGATGTGGAAGTCGACCGCCTCGCCGGGGGCGACCGCGCCGGTGGAGGTGAAGCCCTTGATCTGGCGGTGGACGTCGTCGGCGGAGCGCGGGCCGGCGCTGCGGGGCGCGGGGACCCTGGGGGTGTTCGACGTCGGGGGGTGGGCCTGGCCGTCGACGTACCAGGGGACCACCTGGCCGGTGTCGTCGAAGTACGTCACATTGCCGCGCAGCCAGGGAACGGGGCCCTGACCGAAGGGGTCCGTCACGGCGTGCGCGAGTGCTCCCGACTCCCAGCGGCGGATCTGCTCGGATCCCATGCCGTACCCCTCCCTCGTGCCCCCGTGGTGGTGCGCCTGGTCGTGCTTCTGGTGGTGCGTCTGGTGGTGCGTCGAGCGCTGTGCGCCGGTACGGGCGCTGACCGCGCTTGCGGTTTCTGTCGCGTGGCGCGGGCTTTTGTGTGCCTGTCGTATGTCGTAAGCCCTTGCCATATGCGCTATCGATCCCAGCACATCACATTGCGCACGCATCCTGTCACTATTCGTTGCGAATTGGCCGAAAGTGGAACCGGGGCTTCCGACCCGATACGGGCTTCAGACCAGACGTACCGGCTTCTCCGGGCGTATCCCCGACTCCACCAGCCAGGCGCGCAGCGGTACCGGATCGCCGTCCTCGATGAGGCTGAGGACTCTCGGGGTCAGGTCGGCCGCCCGCTCGCCGTCGATGAGGAGGGTGGGGCCGTCCAGCCAGTCCAGGCCGGGGGTCGCACCCGCGGTGTCCATCGCGGCGCAGCACACCATCGCCGTCACGTGGTCGGTGAGCAACTCGCGGGCGGTGCGGGGTGGTTGGAGCGGGAAGAGGGGGAGCGCGCCGGTGTCCAGGAGGGTGGTGCCGGGGGCGGGCGACGCCTTCTGTTCGGCGGGGGTCGCGGCTTCCTCGCGGGCGAGTTCGGCGGTCAGGCCGGCGGCAAGGGCGGAGCTTCGTTCGGTCTCCTGGTCCTCGTCCTCGAGGGAGGCATCCTCGGCCATGGCCGCGTAGGGGGCCCTGGGGGGCTTGGGCGGCTTCGGCGCCTCGACGGGTTCCGGGGGTTGGCCGGGGGTCCCGTGGCGGGCGGTGAGGTCGGTGGCCGGGAGATCGGTGCCTGGGAGACCGGTGGCCGGGGGGCCGGTGACTGCGGACGCCGGTGGGGTCGCGAGGTGTTCCAGGACGCGGGCCAGGGTCGGGCCGTCCGCCTCCGGGGGCGCGCCTTCGGTGGTGCGGCGGACGCCGAGGGCATCGAGGACGCGGTGCAGGCGGGCGGCGTCGGTGCGCCACTTGCGGTCGACGACCTCCTCCGGATACGCCTGCCAGTCCACCGGGGACCAGTCCGGGCCGGGCTCGGCGGGGCCGCCGTGGAAGAGGCGGGCGGCGAGGAGCGAGGTCGCCTCGTCGACGGCGCCGGGCTCTTCGAGCAGGTCACAGGCGGGGCGCTCGCCCAGCCGGGAGGCGAAGCCCTCGGCCAGACGGTCCCGGCGGGACAGCTCGGTGAGCGCCGCGACGACGCCCGCGTCCAGCCGCGACGGCCAGCGGCCCATCCGCCAGGCGGGCAGCGCGACCCGGGTGAGCAGCCGGTCCCAGCCCGCGTACGCCAGCCCGACCTGCTCCTGGGCGACGATCCGCAGTCCGTAATCCACAGCCTGTGCACGCTCGGCGGCGGCCGCGGCCACGCCCCGCTCCATCTCGGTGGCGTGGTCCCGGCAACTGCGCAGCAGCACCCGCGCGACCCAGCCGATGCCCGCGCACACCGCCCGGGATCCCGGGCAGCGGCCGCTCGTCGAGGCGACGGCCACGGCCGCGTCCAGGCCCCGGACGAAGCGCCGGGCCTGGGCTATGTCCGGGTGCGCCGAGGGGCCCGTGCCGGCGACGACCGGGGCGAGGACCGCGCGCAGCTCGCCGACGCGCATCCACCACAGGAACGGGGAGCCGATGACGAGGACGGGGGCGACGGACGCACGGCGGGGCCCGCCACGCATGGCGCCGCCGCGCAGACCGCCCAGCCCGTCGTCGTCCTCGCTCGGCGGCGGGCCGTGCGACGGGTGGGTGCGGTCCTCCAGCCAGCTGTCGCAGTCCGGGGTGAGCGCTATCGCGGACGGGGCGGGGACGTCGAGGCGGTCGGCGAGGTCGCGCACCATCCGGTACAGGTCCGGGGCCTGTCCCTCGGCTATCGGGACCGTCGGGGTGACGGCGGGGCGGGCGCGGGCCACGACCAGGGCGATGACGGCGGCGGCGAGCAGGACGAGGACGGCGACGGGAGTCACGACCCAGCGGGCGGCGTGCCAGCCCGGGCCGACGAGGTGGCCGGTCGAGGCGCCGACGAGCAGCACCACGGCGAACGCCGCCGGCAGCAGGGCAACGGCGAGCGCGCGACTGCGGATGCGCAGCACGGCGAGCGCCCGGCCACGCGCGGCCTGCGCACCCACCTCGACACCCATACCGGTCACGGCCGGACCTCACCCCCTCCGCGCTGCCCTGGCTGTCCGAACTGTCCTGGCTTTGCTCACTCCCCCACTGTGGCACCCACCACTGACATCGCAATGCCGGTGGGCCAAGTGCCGGAACGCTTGCGCCGCACCCTAGTTGGGGCGTCGACCCACGTCAGCCGGATGGGGCATCGGTCACTCGATGGAATGGCTTTGGGGAGAGGTGGATGACGGACAGCGAGGATCAGGCCCTTGATCCCCGGAGGAAACCCGGCGGGCAGGCCGCCGGGAATCCGGGCATGGAACAGACCCCGAATCCTGAGACGGATTCGGGGCCTGTTGGGTTTATCGGAGCCCGACGGGTTCGGTCGCTCGGGCGGTCGCGCGCCCTGCGCTACGCGCCTTCCGCCGCCTTCGCCGCGATGTCCGTGCGGTGCTGGGAGCCGTCGAGCTTGATGCGGGTGACGGCCTGGTAGGCGCGGTCGCGGGCCTCGGTGAGGTCCTTGCCGGTCGCCGTGACCGACAGGACGCGGCCACCGGCGCTCACGACCGCGTCGCCGTCGCGCCTGGTGCCCGCGTGCAGGACGTAGGCGTGCGGGGCGTCCTCGGCGGCCACCTCGTCGAGGCCGGTGATCGGGTCGCCGGTGCGCGGGGTGCCGGGGTAGTTGTGCGAGGCGACGACCACGGTGACCGCGGCGTCCTCGCTCCAGCGCAGCGGCTCCAGGTCGGCCAGGTCACCCTGGGCGGCGGCCAGCAGGACGCCGGCCAGCGGGGTCTTCAGGCGGGCCAGGACGACCTGGGTCTCGGGGTCACCGAAACGGGCGTTGAACTCGATGACGCGGACGCCGCGCGACGTGATCGCCAGACCGGCGTAGAGAAGACCGGAGAACGGAGTGCCGCGACGGTGCATCTCGTCGACGGTCGGCTGGAGAACGGTCTCCATGACTTCCGCGACCAGCTTCGGGTCCGCCCACGGGAGCGGGGAGTACGCACCCATGCCGCCGGTGTTGGGGCCCTCGTCGCCGTCGAGCGCGCGCTTGAAGTCCTGGGCGGGCTGGAGCGGGACGACCGTCTCGCCGTCGGTGATGGCGAAGAGGGAGACCTCGGGGCCGTCGAGGAACTCCTCGATGACGACACGCTCGCAGGAGTTGGCGTGTGCCCGGGCCGCCTCGATGTCGGCGGTCACGACGACGCCCTTGCCTGCGGCGAGGCCGTCGTCCTTGACGACGTACGGGGCGCCGAAGGCGTCGAGCGCCTCGTCGACCTCGGCCGGGGTCGTACAGACGTAGGAGCGGGCCGTCGGGACGCCGGCCGCGGCCATCACGTCCTTGGCGAAGGCCTTGGAGCCCTCGATCTGCGCGGCCTCACCGGAGGGCCCGAAGACCGGGATGCCCGCCTCGCGCACGGCGTCGGCGACCCCGGCGACGAGCGGTGCCTCCGGCCCCACGACCACGAGGTCGGCGCCCAGCTCCGTGGCCAGCGCGGTTACGGCCTTGCCGTCCAGGGCGTCGACCTGGTGCAGCTCGGCGACCTCGGCGATGCCGGCGTTGCCGGGGGCGCAGTGCAGCGCGGTGACGTCGGGGTCGAGGGACAGGGAGCGGCACAGGGCGTGTTCGCGGGCGCCGTTACCGATGACGAGGACCTTCACGGGGGTCAGCCTAACGGGGTTTTTGTGCGGGGCGATGAGTGGCCGGGGGTTGGCGACCTGTACGTTCCTCCAAGCTCCAGCCGGCCGGCGCCCCAAGAAGAGCCCGCTACTCGTTCGTGAACTCCTCCACCACCGTCGCCCCCAGCTCCCGCACGATCAGATCGTGGCCGGACAGTGCCGACTCGTTGAGGTCGGGGTCGTCGTCCTCGGGGACGTCGTCCTCGGGGGCGACATGGACCGGGGGTTCCGGGGCCGCGGAGGGCTGGGGGGCCGGGGCCGGTGCCGGAGCCGACGAGGCCGTCGGGGGTGGGGTGGGTGACGTGGGCGTCGGCTGGGGAGGGGCCGGGGGCTGGGCGGTCGTGCCGCCACCGCCGTAGCCACTGTTGCCGCCACCGCCGTAACCGCCGGCGCCTCCGCCGTAGCCACCGCCTCCGCCGCCGAAGCCGGACGAGCCGCCGGTCGCCGGGGCAGCCGAGCCTCCGCCCGACGGGTCGATGATCGCCTCGATCTTCCACTGGACGTTGAACTGCTCGGCCAGCGCCTGCCGCAGTACGTCCTCGCTGCCGCTGCTCGCGAAGTTGTCGCGGGCTCCGGCGTTGACGAAGCCGAGCTGGAGGGTGGTGCCGTCGAAGCCGGCGACCTGGGCGTTCTGGCTGAGCAGGATCCAGGTGAAGCGGCGGCGGTTCTTGACCGCCTCCAGGATGTTCGGCCAGAGCATGCGGGGGTCGGGGCCGCCGCTCGGGGCCGCGTAGGCGGGTGCCGCGCCGGGGGCGGGAGCGGGTGTGGGTGCTGCGGGCTGCGGTGCGGGCGAGGGGGGCCCGCTCGCCGGGACCGGGGGCTGGGGCTGGGAGCCGCCGCCCGCCGGGGTCGCCGTGGGCCAGCCGCCGGGGCGTCGGCCGCCGCCTGCGGGCGCGGCGGTGGGCCAGGCGCCCGGGGCGGAAGCCGGGGGCGCGGCGGCGGGAGCAGGGGCAGGGGTGGGCGGGGGTGTGGGCGCCGGGGTGGGCGGGGCCTGGTGCGGCTGAGGTTGCTGGCTGGTCTGCGGTGCGCCGACCGGAGCCGTGGGTTCAGTGGGCGTGGGCGTCGGCTGGCCCATGGGGGCGCCCTGCCCTGCCGGAGCCGCGCCGGGAGCAGGTGCGGGACCGGCACCGGGCGCCCCCGTAGCCCGTACGGCAGCCCTGGCCGCCGCAGCGCCACCGCCCGGCGGAACGGGCACGCCGGCCGCACCGCCATGAGCATCCGGACCAGGCACGTACCCCATCGCGGGCATGCCGGCGCCGCCAGCGGAGAAGTTGACGCCCCGCTCCAGCCGGTCGAGCCGGGCCATGACGGAACGCTCGTCCCCGTAGGCCGCCGGCAGCAGCACGCGCGCGCAGATCAGTTCCAGCTGGAGCCGCGGTGAGGTGGCCCCCCGCATCTCCGTCAGCCCCTCGTTGACCAGGTCGGCGGCGCGGCTCAGCTCGGCGGCCCCGAAGGTGCCGGCCTGGGCCTGCATGCGCTCCAGGACGTCAGCGGGAGCATCGATGAGCCCCTTCTCGACGGCGTCCGGCACGGCGGCCAGGATCACCAGGTCCCGCAGCCGCTCCAGCAGGTCGGCGACGAAGCGACGCGGGTCGTTGCCCCCCTCGATGATCCGGTCCACGACCTCGAAGGCGGCGGCCCCGTCACCGGTGGCGAAGGCCTCCACGACGGAGTCGAGCAGCGAGCCGTCGGTGTAACCGAGCAGGGAGGTGGCCATGGCATACGTCACACCCTCCTCCCGCGCTCCGGCGAGCAGCTGGTCCATGACGGACATGGAGTCACGCACGGACCCGGCACCCGCGCGCACGACGAGGGGCAGGACGCCCTCCTCGACGGGGATGTTCTCGCGGCCGCAGACCTCGCCGAGGTAGTCCCGCAGGGTGCCCGGCGGGACGAGCCGGAAGGGGTAGTGGTGGGTCCGCGACCGGATGGTCCCGATGACCTTCTCGGGCTCGGTGGTGGCGAAGATGAACTTCAGATGCTCGGGCGGCTCCTCGACGACCTTCAGCAACGCGTTGAAGCCGGCCGACGTGACCATGTGGGCCTCGTCGATGATGTAGATCTTGTAGCGGCTGCTGGCGGGTCCGAAGAAGGCCTTCTCGCGCAGCTCACGGGCGTCGTCCACACCACCGTGCGATGCCGCGTCGATCTCGATGACGTCGATGGACCCGGGGCCGTTGCGGGCGAGGTCCTGGCACGACTGGCACTCCCCGCACGGCGTCGGCGTGGGGCCCTTCTCGCAGTTCAGGCACCGCGCGAGGATCCGCGCGCTGGTCGTCTTGCCGCAGCCGCGCGGACCGCTGAACAGGTACGCGTGATTGACCCGGTTGTTCCGCAGCGCCTGCTGCAGCGGGTCGGTTACATGCTCCTGCCCGATGACCTCGGCGAACGACTCCGGGCGATAGCGGCGGTACAGCGCGAGAGACGACACGCATACGAGGTTATAGGCGCCCACTGACAACGCGGACCGGCCCGGAGGGCGGGGATGCGGCGGGCTGCGGGCTGCGGGCTGCGGGCTGCGTGAAACCTGCCCGGTGCGGGCACGCGGGCCGCGCGGGAAAACAAAGACCCCTCACGCACCCGCCAGAGCCAACCTACCCTTGCTGCCTTCCGGCCCTGGGGGAGTTCAGTCAGATAGCGCCGCGTGAGGGGCTGAGCCCCAGCCTACCCGATCGCCGGGCGCCCGAACGAGTTCGCTAGCACCCTCCAGCGTCATGTAATGTTTCCGGCGGAGGATTCGCCTAGAGGCCTAGGGCGCACGCTTGGAAAGCGTGTTGGGGGCAACCCCTCACGAGTTCGAATCTCGTATCCTCCGCCAGTGCCTCACCGGGCACGATGTCGAAGGGCCCCACCGCAAGGTGGGGCCCTTCGACGTTGTCCTCAGACCTCGTTGTCCTGGTTTTTGTCCACAGCGGGTGTTTCCGGGGTTCCCCAGATGGCTTCGGCGATCTTCCGGGCCACGTCCTTCAGCATGGCGTCCGGCACATGCAGATACCTCGCCCGCATGCTCGCGGAGGTTCCCGGCTCCCACCCCATGATCTGATCGATGACTCGGTCCGGGACACCGAGCAGCATGAGCACGGTGGCGGCCGTGTGCCGGGCGTCGTGCAGCCGGGCGTTCCGGACCCCCGCGTCTTCCAGCAGCCGCTTCCAGTCGTGATAGTCCGTGTTCGGGCTCAGCGGGCCACCCAGCGGCTTGGTGAACACGTAGTCCGACTCGGTCCACAGGTCGCCGGCCCTCTTGCGTTCGCGCTCCTGCGTCTCGGCATGGGCACGGAGCATGGCGACCAGCGGGCCGGGCAGGGGCACGGCGCGGCGGCCCGCGCGCGACTTGGTGTTCTTGGTCTCACGTCGCACCTGCACCTTGGCCGGGCAGTACCCCGCCTTCCGGCCACACTGTGAGGCTTCTGGGCACCCGTGCTTGTAGCGGGGGCGCAGACGGTTCCGGCGCAGCTTCAGGTACTCGTTGCGCAGGTCGACGTCAGACCAGCGCAGTCCGAGCGTCTCCCCCTGTCGCAGCCCGAGCGCCAGCGCCAGCATCCACCGGGCGCTGTTCCGGCGCTTGTTCGCTTCGAGCAGGAGGCACTGGACCTCTTCCACGGAGTAGGGCTCTACCTCGGATTCGTCCTCTTCCATCCGCGGCGGCTTCGCCAACGCGGCGGCGTTCTTCGCCGCGTAGCCGCGCCGTACCGCCTCCCCCGGTGCGGTTCGGGCGGTGCGGTTGGCCTGGTGAGCCGTGCCGGCCTTGCGCTCCCCGTTCGCCTGCATTCGGCGGTACAGGCTTTCCAGGTGCTCGGGCTGCAAGCGGTCAAGGCGGTGCTTGCCGACGCCGGGCACGAGGTGAACGCGAACGGCGACCTCGTAGCCGTCGTACGTGTTCTCGCTGACGGTCGGCTTGGCGATGTTCTCAACCCAGTGCTGAAGCCACTTCTCAACCGTCCACGCCTTGCCTGGCTGTTGGGCGGAACCCCCGTCGCGCTGCTTCTCCAGCTTTTTGACTTCTTCAACCAGGTCATCGCGCGTCTTGCGCGCTCGGAACCGCAAGGCAGGTATGACAGAAGCTGCCCGGCGCCTAATCTCCTCGCTGAGGGGGAGGTGCGCAGCGACATTCTCACCGGTGCGCGCCGCGTGGAGATGATCAATCTGCTGATAGGGGCGCTGGCGGGTGCGTTGAGCACCATCCTTGTGTCCGTCGTTGTCGCTTGCACCCGTCACGGACAACGCCTGTTGGCCCGGTTGCTGTCGTATCCGGAACGGCGGCGAGTCAGAAGAGAGGCTCACGCTGGGCCGGGGCAGGGAAGCCGGGGCTGGCTCACCAGCCCAATCGACGGTGACTCGTTTGATGCCGAGATCCAGATCGAAGGCAGAGTCCTTGACCCGCCTGAAGATCATGAAGTGTGGATCGTGCACCGCGTTCCCAACGGCAGTGAGATTTGGCCGAAAGAGAAGCTGGCCCCGGATGTAGCCGGATGGTTCAAGGTAACCACCCTGGAAGGGGGCAGGGCCCGTTCAATGGGCGTAGTTCTGTTGCTGACGCCGAAGCAGGTGAGCCAAGAGTTCGAAGCGTGGTTTCAACGAGGGCGACGGACTGGCCGTTTCCCCAGCCTTCAGCTTCCTTCCGCTGCTCGTGAGCTGGCGAGCGCTGTTGTTTACAGTGAGGCTGATCGGTAGCGCTCGGTCGAGTTCGTCAAGGGCGACCCTGGTTCCTGACACCAACGTCTGACACCAACAGGTGCGAACGGCAGTGATTGAAGCCGTACCTTGGCGAACGGCCCGGCCTGCTGCAGACCGGGTTGTCCCAGGACGACGGAGTCCCATGATCGACCTGATAAGGATGAGGCCAGACCTCGAAATCCTGCGCCCAACGCGGGGCGCCGCCTCAATCGATGGACGGCGCCCCGCTGGCTTGCATCGGTCATTGAGACCTTGCCGATCACTTGGGCAGATTGCAAGCCAGGCATTATGCGCCTCCGCGACTCTAAAAGCTAGGCCACCCGCAAATATGCCACCTGGACGAGTGAACAGGCGACGCGAGGGAGGCTCCCACCGGAGAGACTTGAGGTGCGATCAGAGTGACGCTCAGGCCAAGGCTTTGAGTCTTTCTCGACGCGTGAAAGCCCAGGGGACTGTCCCACGCCAGCAGTTCAGCCCCCTGGGCTTATCCAGCCCCTCTGCAGTCGAGACCCAGCGGAGCTTATATGAACGACAGTACGCGGACCGGCCCCTCAGGGCATCTATCGGCAACTGATCAAGCGAGATTGGCCCAATATGACAAATTCCTGGTCCGAGTGTGCTATACGGGGGTTGCCCTGCTGTACCTGTCCGGAATCCTTGCCTGCCTCCTCTTGCTGAAGGAGATCGACAAGGACAAGGGCACGATGTCAGCGGTTTACCTCGGGATAGCAACTGCTCTCTTTGGGGTTGGCGAGAAGGCCCGCCGCGCCGCGCGACGCACCCGGCGACGGCTCCAGCGCACTGGCCGAGGATGAGCGACGACATAGCAGCCTGCCGCTCCGAGAAGTCACGGCACCGTCCCCGGGCCGTGCCACTGTCGTGCCAGAACGGGCGGGGACTCACGGGGAACCGCAGCGTTGAGGGGAACAACGGCAAGAGGTCAGCCCGGGCGAGGAAACCGCAGGTCACGCTGACGGTCGCCCAACCTCGCTCCTAAAGCGGGTGTCGCAGGTTCGAATCCTGCCGGGGGCACAGACCAAAGGGCCCGCTCAGGAGCATTTCCCTCCCAAGCTGGCCCTTCGTCGTGTTCGTGGTTGTGCCACACGCGTGCCACCACTGCCATGCGGTCGGCAGAGACGTCGAGCGGGTGCGACCCTTGGTCCAATTACTCAGCTGGACCTTGTGCCAGGCGGCGGTGAGGGGCCTCAGCCACACGCTGGTGATCGCTTTGTTGGCACTTACGCGTTCATCAGATCCTTCGACTCCGCGCGGTGGCGACCCTTCGGTAGAGCCGTCTTGGCCGTCAGTCCTCGGGACTGCCACGCGTTGTCACGGAGCTTGAACAGAGCCCAGTAGCGGGTGGGGCACAGGAGCACGATGTTCATGAAGACGGCCGTCGGAGTTCCGACGAGCCACGAGCGCCACCGCTGGCGCGTGGTCATGTCCGGACGCATGAGTACGTACAGACCTGACTGGCCGTACCGGACCACGAGGTAGACCCCGAGGTAGACCAGGGCCACGCCGGGGTTGTGGTAGCGGCCGCCCAGGGTCATCAGCGTCATCACGAGAGTCCAGGCCAGCATCACGGGGGTGATGACGAGCTGGAGCAGACCGAAGGTTGGCGATATGAGTTGCTTCAGGGACAGCCGGGAGTAGACGAACGGCAGCATCCACCACCACGACCGAGCCCAGCGGAGACGCTGACGGTAGGTCTTCTTCAGCGTGGTTGGCATGTCGGTGATCACGCCGGCCTCGTTGACGGCCACGACCTCACCGCGCATGAGGGCTCGCAGCGCCAGCCAGCGATCGTCGCCCGTTCCGCACTCCACCTCGTAGGCGTCCAGGTGGTCGTAGAGCAGCTCGGCTCGGTAGAGAGCAAGGGCACCCGACGTGGTTTCCAGCGCTCCGAGCATCGAACGCGAGGACCGCATCATCACGCACGAGGTGCCGATGTCGATGTCTGCGGCCCTGGAGACCCAGGTCTCCTCGAAGTTGCGGATGTAGATCATCCCGGTGGTGGCCTGGATCTTCGGATTGCTCATGGCCCGCAGCTGCTGCTCCAGCGCATCCGGGAAGGGCTCGCCGTCCGAGTCGATGGTGAGAACGAAGTCGAAGTGCTTGCCCTGCGCCTGAAGATGGCGGAGCACCGTGACTTGCGCTCCACGCTTGCCCTTGTTCTCCTGCCGGTGCCAGAAGACCTGCGGGTGTTCGAAGGGCTCCACGGGGTATTGCTTGGAGCCGTCATCGATGACGTGGATCTCGTCGACCGGATGTGTCTGGGCCAGCAGCGACCACACCGTTCGGTGCAGGTTTTCCGTGGGCTCCTCGAAAGCGGGGATGATCGCCACCGTTCGGCCAGGAGCCACGGGCAGGTGCGTGAAGGACCGGCCTTTCAGGAACGAGACCAGGCAGAGCACGATCACCATCATGCCCAGCCACCAGTAGAACGTCAGGATCGGGCTCTTGGACTGGAGGTGCACCACCACGGTGGCAGCGGCCAGAGCCGCCACCACCACAGCGGTCACCACGGAGAATCTGGCCCGTGATGAAGTGCTCAAGCGGTCACCCGCTTACCGCGGGTCGCCAGGCGGAAGACCGCCACGCCGCCGATCACAAAGAGCATGGCCCCCAGCACGATCCACCCCAGAGCTGTGCCGCCCGTAGCGGCCAATGCTGCTCCCCCCGTGGCTGTACCGATCGCGGCACCCACACCGTTCTGTCCATACATGTTTGCCTCTTTCCCGGGCGTCAGAGACGTCCGGCGTCGTCGCGGGCCGGCAAGACACCGCGTATGTTCAGCACATGGGCCGCCTCGTCGGCGACCTTCGTGACCGCTAGTACGTCGTGGGCCGTCACCGGTCCCACGGCGTCCTGGTTCTCGACCGGGATGGGATCTCGTTTCCTCATCCCCGTCTTCCGGATGGAGTCAGGGCGTTCGCGACGCCCTTCTGATTCCCCGGCGACGGCCGTAGCTGCCGGCTGTGAAGCTCGACGGCACGCCACTGTCCGTGCGCACGCCTAGCTACGGCGCTGCTCTATCTGTGCTCTAGAGCCGCTCGATGTGCGGGGCGGCCGCCATGACGCCACGTGTGTCCAGCACGTACGCGGCCTCGGCGGCGACCTGGGTGAGATCGAACTCGCCGTGCGGAGTGAGCAGGACGACCGCATCGAAGTCGGCGACGCTCATGCCGTTCCCCGCGGTGGCAAAGGGAATCTCCCTGGAGCCGCCGTCCGGCAGGTAGGGATCTACGACGGTGACGTCGGCCCCCATGGTGCGCAACCGGTCGATGACCTGAACGGCCGGCGATTGGCGGGCGTCCGCGGTTCCCGGCTTGTATGCGGCACCCAGGGCGAGGATGCGAGCACCGTGCACGCTGCGGCGGAAGCGGCGGCTGAGCGAGTCCTGCAATCGGCGAACCACGTAGTCGGGCTGACTTTCGTTGATGTCCTGAGCCAGCTCAATGAGCCGGAAGGTCTGCCCGTGCCGTGCCTTGACGTGATGGCTGAGGTAGACAGGGTCGATGGGCAGGCAGTGCCCGCCGACGCCCGGTCCAGGCAGGAACTTGGTGAACCCGAACGGCTTGGTCGCGGCCAACTCCAGGGTGTGCCACACGTCCACGCCAAGTGTGTGAGCCATCCGGGAGAGCTCGTTGACCAGGGCGATGTTGACGTGCCGGTAGGTGTTCTCGAACACTTTGGCCAGCTCGGCCTCTTCCAGCCCCGATGCCGGGACGGTGACTTCGGTGACCGAGTCGTAGAAGGCCTTCACCTGGCGCAAGCAGGCATCCGTGAGCCCGGCGACGATCTTGGGCGTGTTCTCCAGCCGCCAGTCCGCGTTGCCGGGATCTATGCGCTCGGGGCTGAATCCGACATGGAAGTCCTGCCCGGCGACCAGGCCCGAGCCCTCCTCCAGCAGTGGGATGAGCACCTCGCGCGTGGTGCCTGGATGCGTAGTCGACTCAAGCACCACGGAGGCACCCGGCTCCAGCCACTCAACCAGCACGCCGCCGGCCTCTCGTACGCAACTGAGGTCCGGCGCACGGTCGGTCAGCGGCGTCGGCACAGTGATGACCGCAACGTCGAAGCCCTTGAGGTCCTTCGGATCCGAGCTGGCGGTGTAGGCACCCGAACGCAGCACTTGTCGCAGGCGGGTGGAGTCGATGTCCTCGATGTAGGACGATCCGGCAGCCAGCTTCTCGCAGCGCTTCCGGTCGGGTTCGTAGCCAGTCACGGTGTGTCCGGCCTCGGCGGCCCTCAGGGCCAGGGGCAGGCCGACATAGCCCTGCCCGAGCACGCAAACATGCATCGTGGTTTCCTCCCCTTGAAACCAGTCCACGGACATGCGCGAACTGGAAAACGGCGCCCCTGAATTGCGATCTGCCTGTCCCTGAAGCAGGCAGTCGCGGCGTCGGATACTGCATAAAGCGGTGTGGGAGCGTCGGACTGAACCCCGTCTGGTTGCAGCAAACGCCTGCGTCGAACCATCACCGCGTCACCGACCTGCCCAGGCCCCCTGCCTGAACGTGCACAAACCATGGTCGGCGATCTTCACAAACCCCCCTAATTTGTGGATCTCAAGAGTTCAGCAACAACTCGCTAGGCGGAACCCTCTTTGCCGATTCGAAACCTGTGAATCGCCACTGAGGCCACCCGACAGCGGGGTGCCGAGTCGTCAGAACCCTGTCACTGAAGGGGCATCGCGGCGATTGCGATGCGACCCCGGCTCACCCTGAGGCATCTCGACAGCCGTCAGCCGCCCACGGCTTTGCGGCTACGGGCACCCCGGACCACCTTGAAAGGATCTTCACACTTCCCCCCGTTCCTTGCTTGGTCAAGGCTTCAAGGAATCACCGCCAAGCGGAAGGCCTGTTTCCATATCGCGACATTGAGGCCGATGCACTCGCGAACAGCGCGCGCCTCTGCGTGCGCCCCCGTACCACCGCTCACATCTTCGCGCCGGGCACCTGAGGTTTCCCCAAGTCCCGGACTGAGGGACGCCTTTCGGTCTGTGCTGTGTGTGGGCTCGGGTTCCCCCGTCGGGCCCCTCTGGCAGCAGCGCAGTTTGCCGATTCTGGGGGAATGATCCCCAGCCAGGCGAGCGCACCATAACCGCACCAGATCCTGCGGGGAGTAGCGGGGAATCACGGTGAAAGTTGCCCGGCCCTGAAGAGGTCACGAAACGGATGTTCGCCCAGGTCAGAGCCTGATCGAGCCTCGGGTGATCGCAGCTTCCCAAGCTGAGAGCGCCGGTCAACGCGGTTTGGGGCCTCGGAGCCGCAGCAATGTTCCCCGCTGCGAGTCACCCGCGCACGAAGCCGACAATGGCTGTAGCAAGCCCGGCCAAGCCGAACACAACTAGCCCCGCAGTCCATACCTGGTGGGATCGGAACTTGACCAGCCCCTTTGACGGCATTCCCGCGTCTCGGCAGCGCCGTTCTGCGGGGGCATGAACCTGCGGAAGTCCTCTTGTCCTCTCCAACTCCTGTAGCCAAATGCTGTCGGCCAGTTCATGGCGGCGGTGCTTCGCTAGGAGCTGCACAGACATGAAGGAGACGACCATCGACAGCATGCCGGCAGTTACCTGCGCAAGTCGCCCCGTATCAGGATGAAGCGCGATGGTCATGAGGAACGCCTGAGCTGCAAGCCCCAGACCGGGTGCTTGCCACATCATCGAGTCGTAGCCGGCACGGCGGGTGGCCACCGTTTGGTACTGGAGGAATGCGAGCTCATCAGTCGGGGCTGGAGACGTCGGCATAACTGCAATGCAATCAGCAGGCCGACCAATCTGCGGGCAAAACGATGCGGTCGCCTGCCGTTGACCGTCTGTCTCCTGCGAGCGTGGGCGCCAACCAGCTGTGTGGCCCGGTCTCGGCCGTCTCAGTAATCCGGGGGCCTGACGGCTCCACCCCGTGGGCGTGAAAATCGGTGGGTGGCCGTCCGGCGGACGTCGAGGAAACTTGGTGCGATCCGAGCCTGTGTCTCAGTAGGACGCTGGGGGTCCATCGCCAGGCACCCGGATGTGTTGCTCCGAGCACGTGAATCAGTTTCTCCCGCCTGCCGGACCCCCGCCGGCCGGTCACGCGCCTGCGGCCGTGAACGAGATGGGGGGTGCCGGGGATGGATGTGATCCACGAACGCTGCGCGGGGATCGACATCAGCAAGGTGGACGTGAAGGTGACGATCCGCACGCCTGGTGCGGGCAAGCGCCGCCGCAAGGAGACCCGTACCTTCTCGTCGATGACGTCCGGACTGCTGGCCATGCGGGACTGGCTGCTCGCCGAGGGCATCACGGTGGCCGGCATGGAGGCCACCGGCGCCTACTGGAAGCCTGTGTTCTACCTGCTCGAACACGACATGGAGTGCTGGCTGCTCAACGCCCGGCACATGAAGGCCGTGCCCGGCCGCAAGACCGACGTGAAGGACTCCGAGTGGATCGCCCGGCTGGTCGAACACGGCCTGGTACGGCCCTCATTCGTGCCACCGGAACCGATCCGGCAACTGCGCGACCTGACCCGCTACCGCACCGAGGTCATCCGCGAACGCACCCGCGAGGCGCAACGGCTGGAGAAACTTCTGGAAGACACCGGGATCAAACTGTCCGCCGTGGTCTCCGACCTCCTCGGCGTCTCCAGCCGGGCCATGCTGGCCGCCCTCATCACCGGCACCCGTGACCCCCACCTGCTGGCCGACCTGGCCAAGGGCTCCATGCGGCGCAAGACCGACGCCCTCATCGAGGCCCTGACCGGCCACTTCACCGACCACCACGCATTCTTGGCCCGCGCCATGCTCGATCGCATCGATGCCTGCACCGCCATGGAGAAGCGGCTCGATCACCGGATCGACGAACAGATCGCGCCGTTTCACCACCGCATCGACCTGCTCGTGACCGTTCCCGGCATCAACACCCGCACCGCCCAGGTGATCCTCGCGGAGATCGGCGACGCCATCGCCCGCTTCCCCACGGCCGCCGACCTTGCCTCCTGGGCCGGCGTCTGCCCCGGCAACAACGAGTCCGGCGGCAGAAAGGGCCCGGCCAGGACCCGCCACGGCGACCCCTGGCTCAAGGCCGCCCTGGGCCAGGCCGCCGTCTCGGCCTCACGCACCAAGGACACCTACCTCGCCGCCCGCTACCGGCGCATCACCGCCCGCCGCGGCAAGAAGAGAGCCCTGGTCGCCCTCCAGCACTCGATCCTCATCTCCGTCTGGCACATGTTCACCCGCGACACCGAATACGCCGACCTCGGCGGCCGGTACTTCATCGAACGCACCGGCCGGGCCCGGCAGACACGGCGCCTGGTCAGCCAACTCAACCAACTCGGCTACCACGTCACCCTTCAGACAGAAGGAGCCGTCTGACCAGCGGCCACGAAGACGCGGACGGTGGATTTTCGAATCAGTTTCCATCTCATTCAGCGCCGTTCACAGCCGTTCAGGCGAGACCCGGAGCCGTCCCCGCACGGCCGGCCAGCCGCCCATGAACGCAGGTGAACGCCCCCGCACGATGCCCCAGCGCCCACCACCACAGTTGGAAAGCGTGTTGAGGGCAACCCCTCACGAGTTCGAATCTCGTATCCTCCGCAGCCGCCTGAACAGGCGAAACGAGAACCCCGGACCGCTTCGGCGGCCGGGGTTCTCAACATGTCTTGGCCTCAGTTTCGGTCTCATTTGTTTCCGACATATGCGGCATTCTGTACGGCATGGCGACACGCCTCCGGCGACGACGGTGGGTCGCCGTCCAAGCGTTCGTTCCCCGACTTGCACGCTGAAGGCCGACGGCCAAGATCAGCCTCAGGTGACGCTTGCCCCACATCGCAGGACGTGCCCCCAGAAAGCAACCCGCAGCCAGGTAGTGCACTGACCATCCACGTCCGCCCTACCAGCGCCTTCCAGGTCGCACGCTGCCCCAGAGGGTCGAGCCATTTGCGCACCCCGGCCCTCTGACCTTGCACTCAGCCTCCGGCGACCACCCTCAGTCCCATCGCCTCGCGAACTCAGCACCGGCCAGCAGGTCGCCCGTCCGCACGATCGGATCATCGATCCCCAGGGCCACCAGCACATCGGCGGGAAGGGCCACGTATTTTCCCTTCAACTTCGTGACACGGCAGGGAAAGCGGTTCGACCTCACCAGCCCGGATGCCTTCGATGGGTCGACCCCGAGGAGATCTGCCACCTTGCGCAGGGGCATTGGCTCGGCCAGCCACTGCGACAGTCGCCTTGCACTTGGGCTCACTCGGCTTCCTTCTGCGGCCCGTCGAGTTCGTCGGACTCGCCCTCGGGCACCTGCTCCGAACCCAAGGCGAGGAACTCGCCCAAGAGCCCGAGGCGGTGCAAGGTAGCGCCCATGCGTTCGCCGCTGATGCGCCCCCACAACAAAGGGTCCATCTCGTCGACCACCTGGATGTCCGACTCTTTGCGGATGGGCGAGTAGCCGTCATCACATCGGCTCGCGCGGTCGACAAGGCTGTACGGATCCGTTGTGCGCTCGGCCGGGTCAGCCCGTTCCACCGCCCAGTCGGCCGCATTGGCGGACCGGATAACCTCGTCACGGACATCGTCGCCTTCGGTGGCCAGCGCCAGACCGTACAACGCACCGAACACCATGGCCGACCTCACCTCGGCGACGTCGACGCAGAGCCTCCTCGACACTCTCCCGGCCGACTTCCGGAGGTAGGGGATGACGAAATAGAGCACGAGCAACTGGCTACGCTGAGCCAAGTTCGGCAGGTCACTATGGGCATCGCGGCCTACACATCGCCATAGCGCGTCCCGAAGAGCAACGTCGGTGGCATCTCGCGCCGCCGCATCTTTCGCCTCCGAGAGCGTGAGGTGTTCACCCACCGAACACCTCTCCCCGGGCGCATGTGGACACACCAACTGCCCACCGAGCAACTGCGAAACCTTTAGCTCGATCGATCTGAAGACGTCTGCCGAAGGCAGCAGGGACACGGCTCCTCCTCTTGTGGTTCCGGCAACGGCAGGAGGCTCACCGCGGCGAAGGGCGACTATCCGCACCAGCCGATGCATGCGCTGGCGGGAGTGAACGACACGGGGTGACCGAGTGAAACGATGTGTCCCAGCGATCAACATCGGGGAAGGCCACGGGATCATCCATCCGCATCCTGGGCCTGACTGGTTCAGCGGCCCTGGTAAGGGCGCTTACACCAGGAGTATGGTCTCTAGTATGGCGACGAAAAAAGTCACGGTGACGATCCCCGAAGATCTCCTCGACGAGATCCGCGCCGACGCGGCTGAGCGGGGACTTTCGGCGTATGTAGCCGAAGCACTGCGATTCAAGCGCGATCGGGACCGGCTGCTGGAGCTGGTCGACTGGCTGCAGGAGGAACACGGGCCGGTCACCGAAAACGAGCGCGCGGCAGCCCTCGCGGAACTGGACGATCTCGACGCCGAGCACGAGCGCCGTCGCACCGCCGGAGGACACGATGCCGGAGAGGCCGCGTGAAGAAGCGCGCCGGTGAGCACAGGCAGCAGCCACTGCGCGTCTTCGTACTCGACTGCGAAGCCCTGTCCCTGGCCGTGCGCGGCGACCGCATGATGATCGCCTGGCTCGACCTCGCGGCCGGGGGTGAGGCCGAAGTGGTGACGTCTCCCATGACGCTGGTCGAGGCGTACGACGGCAGGACCACCGAGCAGCGCTGGGACTGGGTGCTCTCCCGGCTCAAGGTCGCCGATATCGGAAAGGACGAGGCCCGCCAGGCCCGGCGTCTCCTGGCCGACGCCAAGCTGCACGGTCACAAGTACGCAATCGATGCCGTGCTCGCTGTCATCGCACGCCAGCAGAAAGGGCGGGTCACAGTCTTCACCTCGGACGTAGACGACCTGGAGAAGCTCCTCCCGGACACCATCGTTGTCAAGAAGGTATGACCCGGCACCCTGGTCTCAGTTTTGGTCTCATTCACCACCGTCCACCGGCGTCCATAGCCTCTGACAGCACCCGCTCCGCCGCAGGTCAGGACGCTCCTGATCACTCCCGAACCCCCAGACGAACTTTTGGAAAGCGTCTTGGGGGCAACCCCTCACGAGTTCCAATCTCGCATCCTCCGCCAGTGCCTCACCGGGCACGATGTCGAAGGGCCCCACCCTTCGCGGTGGGGCCCTTCGACGTTGTCCGTCTCAGTAATCCGGGGGCCTGACGGCTCCACCCCGTGGGCGTGAAAATCGGTGGGTGGCCGTCCGGCGGACGTCGAGGAAACTTGGTGCGATCCGAGCCTGTGTCTCAGTAGGACGCTGGGGGTCCATCGCCAGGCACCCGGATGTGTTGCTCCGAGCACGTGAATCAGTTTCTCCCGCCTGCCGGACCCCCGCCGGCCGGTCACGCGCCTGCGGCCGTGAACGAGATGGGGGGTGCCGGGGATGGATGTGATCCACGAACGCTGCGCGGGGATCGACATCAGCAAGGTGGACGTGAAGGTGACGATCCGCACGCCTGGTGCGGGCAAGCGCCGCCGCAAGGAGACCCGTACCTTCTCGTCGATGACGTCCGGACTGCTGGCCATGCGGGACTGGCTGCTCGCCGAGGGCATCACGGTGGCCGGCATGGAGGCCACCGGCGCCTACTGGAAGCCTGTGTTCTACCTGCTCGAACACGACATGGAGTGCTGGCTGCTCAACGCCCGGCACATGAAGGCCGTGCCCGGCCGCAAGACCGACGTGAAGGACTCCGAGTGGATCGCCCGGCTGGTCGAACACGGCCTGGTACGGCCCTCATTCGTGCCACCGGAACCGATCCGGCAACTGCGCGACCTGACCCGCTACCGCACCGAGGTCATCCGCGAACGCACCCGCGAGGCGCAACGGCTGGAGAAACTTCTGGAAGACACCGGGATCAAACTGTCCGCCGTGGTCTCCGACCTCCTCGGCGTCTCCAGCCGGGCCATGCTGGCCGCCCTCATCACCGGCACCCGTGACCCCCACCTGCTGGCCGACCTGGCCAAGGGCTCCATGCGGCGCAAGACCGACGCCCTCATCGAGGCCCTGACCGGCCACTTCACCGACCACCACGCATTCTTGGCCCGCGCCATGCTCGATCGCATCGATGCCTGCACCGCCATGGAGAAGCGGCTCGATCACCGGATCGACGAACAGATCGCGCCGTTTCACCACCGCATCGACCTGCTCGTGACCGTTCCCGGCATCAACACCCGCACCGCCCAGGTGATCCTCGCGGAGATCGGCGACGCCATCGCCCGCTTCCCCACGGCCGCCGACCTTGCCTCCTGGGCCGGCGTCTGCCCCGGCAACAACGAGTCCGGCGGCAGAAAGGGCCCGGCCAGGACCCGCCACGGCGACCCCTGGCTCAAGGCCGCCCTGGGCCAGGCCGCCGTCTCGGCCTCACGCACCAAGGACACCTACCTCGCCGCCCGCTACCGGCGCATCACCGCCCGCCGCGGCAAGAAGAGAGCCCTGGTCGCCCTCCAGCACTCGATCCTCATCTCCGTCTGGCACATGTTCACCCGCGACACCGAATACGCCGACCTCGGCGGCCGGTACTTCATCGAACGCACCGGCCGGGCCCGGCAGACACGGCGCCTGGTCAGCCAACTCAACCAACTCGGCTACCACGTCACCCTTCAGACAGAAGGAGCCGTCTGACCAGCGGCCACGAAGACGCGGACGGTGGATTTTCGAATCAGTTTCCGTCTCGGTTGGATTTTTCGTCGGCTCCGGGTGGCTGCCAGAGAACCCGCTCCCCCGGGCTCCCAACCCATGATCGCGTCGATCTCGACATCCGGGACGCCAGGATCATAGAGTTCTCGAGACTCTGCCCACGGGCCTACTCGCCCGGCGGAACTCGAACGAAGCCCTCGGTCCAACCGTTCTCATCGAGCTCGTAGGCGTCGAAGTAGAAGCACTCCGGTTCATCACGGAAGCCCGGTAGCAGTCGAGCCTGACGCACACGCTCTTCAACCCGTTCAAGGGTTGAGTAGATACCGAGCAGCTTCACGTCGTCGCCGTCCAGCTCGTCGCAGAACACGCCGCTCTCATCGACGTGCACTGTCGAGCCGTCGTCGCCGGCTTCGTTCTGGTGGCCGACATGCCACAGCGGATACACGATCACGGGCGGGAAGCTATCAGCACTCGAGTTCGTGGACGTTCGGCGCCCTCACCACCGGGCATCACGCGACTTCGCCGAGGCCCAGCTCCTAGGGTCTGTTCTGAGTTCAGATCACGAACAGGCCCAGCACCCAAGACACAGCACCACTCGCCCGATGTCTAGCTTCAGATGAGGCTTGACGCCTTCGACGTTCAGTTCAGGTGGTGGGTGTCATTGAGGGCCCGCACCGTGGCGGTGCCGTCCTCGTCGTACGTCACCGTCGACAGGGAGGCCGCCGCGACTTCCATGCGGAACAAACCGTGTGGTGGGGCTTGGAGCGCGAGGCGGAGCAGGGTTCTGAGGGGGCCGACGTGGGAGACGACCAGAACCGTGGCGCCCACGTGCTGGGCCAGGAGGCCGTCTCGTACGGCGGCGACCCGGCGTGTGACCTGTTGCATGGTCTCGCCCGCGCCCGTGGGAGGAGTCTCGGGCGAGGCGAACCATGCGCTCAGGTCGTCCGGGTGGCGTTCGCGGACTTCGGTGAAGGTCAGGCCTTCCCAGGCGCCGAAGTCCGCTTCCCGCAGGTCCCGGTCGACCCGGACGCTCAGGCCGAGGCGCGCGGCCACGGAGCGAGCGGTCTCCTGGCAGCGCCGCATCGGTGACGTGACGACCGCCGCGATGCCGCCACGGCGGGCGAGAGCCTCTGCCACCGCTTCGGCCTGGCGGCGGCCGGCCGGTGAGAGTCCCGGGTTGGATCCTCCGCTGCCGGAGAGCCGCCGCTCGGGGGTGAGCAGGGTTTCGCCGTGCCGCAGCAGTACGAGCGTCGTCGCGTCACTCACTTCGCGGTCTTCGCGAAGTGGTCCCGTACGGCGTCGGTCTGCTTCTCCATGACGTCGATGATGGCCTCGACCACGTTCAGGTCGGCGTCCTCGGCGATGTCCAGGGTCCGCGACCAGTCGAAGAAGCTGCGGGCCGGGTCGTTGGTGATGGGGAATACGCGGATGGTGGCCTCGTACTTGGCGACACCGCTGGTGGGGGCGACAGCCCGGTAGGACTGGGTCTTGTTGATCTCGTCGCGGGCGGCGATCTCCTGCTGGACGAGACGGCCGTTGAGCGTGAGCTTGAAGTCATAGCGGGCCGGGACGGTGTCGACCGAGCCGCCTTCCACCCAGCTGACGTCCCGGTGGATGTCCAGGTCGCCCGGGGACACGATGTCCAGGATCTGCATGGCGTCGCGCACTGTCGCCCACACGGTGTCCGGGTCGGCATCGAGGACGGTGGAGTGGTACATGGTGTGCTTGCGCTGGATCGTCGGCACGGGGTGCTCCTTCTTCTGTTTCTTGGCGACGAGGTGGTTTCCGAGGATCAGGTAGTCGATCTCGGTGCCCATGAAGCAGTTCAGGGCGTCGGTGGGCGTGCAGACGATGGGTTCGCCGGCGACGTTGAACGAGGTGTTGATCAGGCACGGGGTGCCGGTGAGTTCGGTGAACTTCCGCAGCAGCGCCGTAAGGCGCGGGGTTCCCTCGTCCGTCAGGGTCTGGATGCGCGAGGTGCCGTCCACGTGTACGGCGCCGGGGATGCGGTCCTTGTACTCGTCGCGCACGGGGAAGACGAACGTCATGTACGGGGAACTGCTCTTGCGCCCCATGTCGAAGATCTGCGGCGCCTGCTCCTCGAGGACGAGGGGAGCGAACGGGCGGAAGGGCTCGCGGTGCTTGACCCGGGTGTTGATGATGTCCTTGATGTCGCTGAAGCCGGGGTTGGCGAGGATGCTGCGATGCCCCAGCGCGCGTGGCCCGTGCTCGATACGGCCTTCGAACCAGCCGATCACGACCTTCTGCGTCAGCAGCTTCGCCACCTGGTCGATCACCTCGTCGTCGTCCAGGCGCGAGACGACGACGAGGTCGGTGAAGGGCTGGAGGGCCTTCTCCATCGCGGCTTCGTCGTAGGACGGGCCGAGGTAAGGGGTGATGGGCCCGGACGCGGCCCTGATGTCCGCGGGGGCGGTGTCCGGGTGGTTGAGCCAGGCGTGGGCCGCGGCTCCGATGGTGATGCCCGTGTCGGAGGCGCCGAAGCTGACCTGCATGTCCTCGAAGCGGGAGCCTTCGAACAGCGGGGTGTTGTTGAGGCAGTTCAGGGCGACGCCGCCCTCGAACAGCAGCCGGTCCAGGTCCGTCCGCTTCTCCAAGTGGCTGACCTGGTGAGCCGTGGCCACGTTCAGCATCTCCTGCGCTGCGGCCGCGACGCGGGACGTGTACGCGAGGGTGTCCTCGAAGGGGCCGAAGTACTCCTCGAACAGGGCGTCGTGGCTGTGCAGGTTGTCGGTCTGCAAGGGCTTGGTGAAGGTGTAACGGCCATCGTCGTGCAACGTCAGAAGCTTGTCGATGAACGGGTTCGGCGTCGGCGGGGCCGCGTATCCGGCCAGGCCCATCACCTTGTACTCGTCGTTGTTGGGGACGAAACCGAGGAAGCGGGTGATGGACGAGAACAGGGTGCCCATGGAGAACTGGGCGCCGATGACCGTGTCGTCGAAGACGGTGATCCGGCCGTCGCGGATCTCGCCCGTCAAGGTCGAGAAGCGTTCGGCGCGGCCGTCGCTGACGAGGAAGGCCGCGTCCTTCATGCCGGCCAGGTAGTAGCCGGTCATCGCGTGGGCCAAGTGGTGAGGTACGAAGCGGACCTTGGCCGGGTCGGGGCGGTGTCCGGTGCGGGCTTCGAAGTCCGCGAGGATCGCTTCGGGGCTGACGACCTGGTCGTACAGGTCGGTCATGTCGGCCATGAGGCCGGTCTTCGTGTCCTGTGGTGCCGACGAGGCGCGGATGGCGTCCAGGGTCTCGTCCAGAACCTGCGCGGACCAGTTCCAGGGGAAGGCGAACAGGTCTACGTCGTCGTACGTGATCCCGGCTTCCGCGAGGCACCAGTCGATCGCGTTCACGGGGAAGTCGGTGGTCTTCTTCTCCCGGTTGAGGCGTTCCTCCTCCACCGCGGCGACCAGGCGGCCGTCGATCAGGAGTGCGGCGGCGGCGTCGTGGCCCAGGAGGTAGTGCTTGTTGATGCCGGTCGCGCCGAAGCGTTCGGAGAAGAACTCCGACACCCGGCTGAATCCATTACATCCGAGAACGATCACAGCAATCTTTCCTGTTGTGGGGCCTGTTACGGGGCTACTTGGCCATCAGCAGGTCGCGGAGCTTCACCCCGGCCGCGGGCGCCTGGCACAGGCCCGCGCCGGTGAATCCGGCCGCGTACAGGAAGCGGCGGGTGGGGTGTTCGCCGATGAAGGCGGTGTTGTCGGGGCTGGCGTCGAAGTCGCCGCTCCACGCGCGGTGCAGGCCGATGCCGTCCAGGGCGGGGAACAGCGTGCCGAGATGGCCGCCGATACGGCCGAGCCAGGCATCCCGCGTTTCGCCGGCCTTGGGTGCGCCCATGGCGAGGAGGACGCGGTCCTTCCACGAGCGGATCCGCAGGCCGGACGCGGCGTCCATCGTCATGGGCAGATCGGGGTGCGGGAAGGGCGGGATGTCGGTGAACAGCATCTCGATCACGTGGGGTCTCATCGGCAGGTCGACCGACGCCATGGCCGCCACTTCGCCGGACCAGGGCCCGGCCGTGCACACGATGCTGTCCGCCTTGATGCCGCCCAGCGGGGTGTGGAGGGTGTTGTCGTCGTCGATGCGTGTGACGGGTGTGTGGGTGAACAGGCGCGCGCCGTGATTGCGGGCGGCGGCGGCGTAGCCGCGGACGATGTCGAGGCCGTCCACGTGATACGCCTCGGGCGACCAGGCGGCGGCCAGGACGACGCGCTCGTTGATCAGCGGGTTGCGTGCGGCCGCTTCGCGGGCGCTGATCAGGGCGACCTGGACGCCGGCGGCCCGCTGGGCCTGGTGGCCGGCCTCGAAGTCGGCGATCTGCTGTTCGTCGGTGAACAGCACCAGGAAACCGAGCCGCTTCAGGGCGAGGGGGGCCGCAGTGTGGCGGGCGAAGTCCTGATAGGCGTTCAGGCTGCGCACGGCCATCTGCCCGGTGCGGGGGTCGCCGGGGAAGTAGGTGCGGACCATGCCCGCCGTGTGCGCGGACGCCCCGCCGCCGAGGCTTCCGCGTTCCAGCAGCACGGTGTTCACGCCGGCTTCGGCGAGGTGGTAGGCGGCGGAGGTTCCGATCACTCCCCCGCCGATGACGACGGCGTCGGCGCGGGCGGGCAGGGCGCTCAAGGTCTGTGCGGGCATGGCTACGCGCCGACCGTGGCGTCCTGGCGGCGCAGGTGGTCGCCGGTGTCCCACGGGTACAGCTGGAGGTTCCAGCCGCCGAGGCAGTTGATGTAGAGGGCCATCTGGCTGGTGACGGCGTAGAAGTCGTCACGGTCGAGGCGGTCGAGGACGTCGAGGAAGCGCTGGGTGAACGCCCACAGCTTCTCCAGACCGCAGTAGCCCAGGAACTCGGCGGGGACACCGACCAGGAGGCGGGTCATGTGGACGAGGGAGTCCATCGGCATGCCCTGGACCGCGGCGCGTACGAGTCCGCCGTAGGCGGCGTATCCCAGGGGCCGGGTCTCGCCGTTGACGAACAGCAGGGTGGGCAGGACGGTGCCGAAGTTGCCCGCCTGGGAGGGGATGATGCCCTGGTGGAGGTCGTCCAGCTCGGCCGGGGGCGCGAGCCAGATCCGCTCGGTCTCGGCGACGATGTCGGCGATCAGGTGACTGGCCGCCGTGTTGGTGGCGTGGAGCATCGGGATGCGGTGGCCGCCCGGCTCACCCGCGCGGCGGACTTCGGCGAGGATCTGCTTCTTCGTGGAGTAGACGGCGTCCCAGATCGCGGCCCCGGCTTCCCGCAGGGCGGGCATGTCCGCCTCACGGATCCGGCCGACGGGGGTGGCGGGCATCGGCTCGGTCAGGGTGCCGTACTTGATGCCCAGGTGCTGCAGGCCCGAGCAGAACACGGTGCCGTCGGGGGCGTCGCGCCGGTCGGGGATCCGGGTGGTGTGGGGGGTGTGCAGCAGCGTGGGTATCGGCGCCACGTGGTAGAGGTGCTCTCCCGCGATGAGGGCGTGTCCCTGGAGGCTCTGGTAGGGCAAGGACTCCCACAGGGCTTCGGCGAGTGCCGGGTTGCGGTCGTCAAGGTCGGCGGTGACCGTGATGCCGAGGTCGGGCCAGGAGATCTCGATCTGACGGCCAGGCAACTTCTCGGACAAGGCTTTCCCCGTTCGTTGGTTCGGCTTGTCCTGGGAGTCCATCGCCAACTGGCCTGTTCCGGGCAGGCGTTGAAAGCATGAAACCTTGATCGGCTCGACAGCCGCAGTTTGTGCGTTTCTACGGAACCGCAGCTCAGACGGGCTTGGCCAATTGCACAAGGGCAGAACGCCGACGAGGCCCCCAGGTCGCCGTGTTGAGGTGTCGGGGTCTCAACACGGCGGCTCAGAGGCCTCGTTCGAAGGGTTCTCAGTAGTCGACGGGTTCTCAGTAGTCGACGGGTTCTCAGTAGTCGACGCGGTCGGTCTTCGCCAGCCACGCGTCGAACGGCGCCGTGCGGTTCGGCATGTCCACTCGCTCGATCGCCAGCGGCCACAGCTCCGAAGGCCGCTTCTCGAACAGGTCGTAGAACTTGCGGTCGTCGAAACCGGCCACCGCGGCGTCGTCCCGGTCAGCGGCGAAGATGATCCGGTCGACGCGCGCCCACAGCGCGGAGGACAGACACATCGGGCACGGCTCGCACGACGTGACCAGGACGCAGCCCTCGAGCGAGAAGGTGCCGAGCTTCTGGCAGGCGGCCCGGATGGCGCTCACCTCGCCGTGCGCCGTCGGGTCCAGGTGCGACGTGACCTTGTTGTTCCCGATCGCGACGATCTCGCCGTCCTTGGCGATCAGCGCGCCGAACGGACCGCCGCCGTTCTGCACGCTGGTGGTGGCAAGGCCGATGGCCTCGTCCATCCAGGCGCGCTCGATCTCCTGGATGCTCGCTTCTTGGATGTGCGCGGTCACGGTTACTCCTTTTTGCAGACGGCGGGAACTCCCCGTTGCTGTTTGTGCGGAACAGCGCAAGTACACCCGTCGGGCCCCGTCGAGGGTCAGTCACCGAAACCATGAAGGAATTGGCTGGTCGGCTGGCCCCTCTTGTAGATTCGCATGAATGGCGGGAGCCCGTAACCTCAGCGCCTTCCGTCCGAAACAGGATCGAAGAGCCGAGGGTGGGTCAGCGCTCCTCGCCCTCGAAAGCGCGCAGCAGATCGGCCGCGACGCTCACGGCGATGGTCGCGGGTTCCTTGCCGGTGATGTCGGCCAGCCCGATCGGGGTCTTGATCCGATCGATGGCGGCTTCGTCGTGACCGCCCTCGGTGGCGAGGCGTTTACGGAACCGCACCCACTTGGCCGCCGACCCGATCAGCCCGATGGAGCCGAGATGGGCGGTGCGCAGGGCGGCGTCGCACAGAGCGGCGTCCTCGGCGTGATCATGGGTCATGATCAGGATGTGGGTGCCGGGCGGCAAATCCTCCAGCACCTGCTCGGGCAGCAGCGGCGTGTGATGCGTGTGCACCTGCGCCACCGCGTCCGCCAGCACGTCGAGCCGCTCCTTGGTGAGGATGTCGGCGCGGGAGTCGATCAGATGCAGGTCGAGGTCCTGACGTGCCAGGATGCGCGCCAGTTCGAGACCGACGTGCCCTACGCCGAAGATCGCCACCGCCCGTACGACCGGCAGCGGCTCCAGCAGCACCTGGACCGTGCCGCCGCAGCACTGCACGCCGTGCTGGTTGGTCACCTTGTCGTTCAGCGCGAAATCCATCAGCTCGGGCTCCGGCTTGGACGCGGCGATCATCTCGCGGGCCCGGTCGATCGCGACGGCCTCGACGTTGCCCCCGCCGATCGAGCCCCACGTCTCGCTCCGCCCCACGACCAGCTTCGCTCCGGCGTCCCGCGGGGCATGGCCGCGCACGGTCGCGACGGTCACCAGCACGCCGGGCTCCCGGCGTGCTCGCAACCGTGCGACCGCGGCGATCCACGTCATGTCAGGCACCGCTCAGCGCTTCCGCGTCGGTACGGACCTTGCCGTCGCCGGACTGACCGTTGCCGGACTGACCGTTGCCGGAGTGACCGTTCGCGGAGTGACCGTTCACGGCGGTCCCGTTGACGGCGTGCACGAGCCGCGAGGCGTCGCCGCCCTGGCGGGCCTCCTGGATCGCCCAGTACACCGCCTCCGGCGTCGCGGGCGAGGCCAGATCGACGCTGACCCCGCTCGGCCCGAACGCGGCAGCGGCCTGCCGCAGCGCCTCGCGCACCGAGAACGCCAGCATCAGCGGAGGCTCACCCACCGCCTTGGAGCCGTAGACCGCGCCCTCCTCGGTGGCGTTCTCCAGCAGCCTGACGTTGAACTCCTCGGGCATCTCCGAGAAGCTCGGCAGCTTGTAGGTGCTCGCCGCCTGGGTCAGGAGCCGGCCGCGGTTCGGGCCGTCGCTGGTGTCCCAGCGCAGGTCCTCCAGGGTCAGCCAGCCCGCGCCCTGCACGAAGCCGCCCTCGACCTGACCGATGTCGATCATCGGGGAGAGGCTCTCGCCGACGTCGTGCACGATGTCCACGCGCCGGATGCGGTACGCGCCGGTGAACCCGTCGACCTCGACCTCGGTCGCCGCGGCGCCGTACGCGAAGTACTTGAACGGCGTACCGCGGAACGACTTCACGTCCCAGTGCAGCCCCTCGGTCCGGTAGAAACCGGCCGCCGACAGCTGCACCCGCTGGAAGTACGCGGTGTGCACCAGCTCGTCCCAGCCCAGCTCCTTGTCGCTGCCCAGAGCGCGCGCGACGCCCTCGACGATGCGTACGTCGGAGGCGTTCACCCCCAGCTGGGAGGCGGCCACCTGCTGCAGCCGTCCGCGCAGCTGTTCGCAGGCGTTCTTGATCGCCCCGCCGTTGAGGTCGGCACCCGAACTGGCTGCGGTCGCCGAGGTGTTGGGCACCTTGTCGGTCCGCGTCGGAGCGAGGCGCACCTTGTGCAGCGGGATGCCCAGCGTGGTCGCGGCCACCTGCATCATCTTGGTGTGCAGGCCCTGGCCCATCTCGGTGCCGCCGTGGTTGATCAGGACGGAGCCGTCCTTGTAGATCAGCACCAGTGCGCCGCCCTGGTTGAAGGCGGTGAGGTTGAACGAGATACCGAACTTGATGCCGGTGATCGCGAGCGCCCGCTTGGTGTGCGGGTGCGCGGCGTTGAACGCGGCGATCTCGCGCCCCCGGTCGGCGATGCCGGCGTCGTCCCGCACCTGCTGCCAGACGGTGGAGATCCGTTCGGCCTGGGTGACCAGTTGCCCGTACGGCGTCGTCTGGCCCTGGCCCGGCCGGTAGAAGTTGCGCTCGCGCAGCTCCATGGGGTCGAGGCCCAGCCGCGGCGCGCAGCGGCCCAGGATGTCCTCGATCACCAGCATGCCCTGCGGCCCGCCGAAGCCGCGGAACGCGGTGTTGGAGACCGTGTTGGTCTTGGCGATGCGGCCGGCGACGCGCGCGTTGGGGATCCAGTACGTGTTGTCGATGTGGCACAGCGCGCGGGCGAGGACCGGCTCGGACAGGTCCAGGCTCCAGCCGCCGTCGGCGGTGAGGGTGGCGTCCAGGGCCTGGATACGGCCCTCCGCGTCGAAGCCGATCTTCCAGGTGGCGTTGAACCCGTGCCGCTTGCCGGACATGGTCAGGTCCTGGGTCCGGTTGAGCCGGAACCGGACCGGCCGGCCCGTCAGCTTGGCGCCGAGGGCGGCGATGGCCGCGAACCCGTGCGGCTGCATCTCCTTGCCGCCGAAGCCGCCGCCCATCCGCAGGCACTGCACGGTCACCTCGTGGGCGGGCACGCCGAGCACGTGGGAGACGATCTCCTGGGTCTCCGACGGGTGCTGGGTGCTGCTCTGGATGAACAGCTGCCCGTTCTCGTCCACCTGGGCCAGCGCCGCATGCGTCTCCAGGTAGAAGTGCTCCTGCCCGGAGAACTGGAACTCGCCGGTGAACACGTGCGCGGAGTCCGCGAAGCCGGCGTCGATGTCGCCGTGCGTCATGAGCGGCCGGGCGCCGTGGAAGCTCTCGGCCGCTATGGCGTCCTGCAGCGTGATCACGGAGGGCAGCTCGTCGAGCTCCACCTCGACGGCCGCCGCACCGAGCCGGGCCGCCTCCAGGGTCTCGCCGAGCACCCAGGCGACCGCGTGGCCGTGGAACATGACCTCGTCGGGGAAGAGCGGCTCGTCGTGCTTCATGCCGGCGTCGTTGACGCCGGGCACGTCGGCCTTGGTCAGCACGCGGACCACACCGGGCACGGCGAGCGCCGGCTCGGTGCGCAGGGCGGTGATCCGGCCGTGGGCCTTCATGACCTGGACCGGGTAGGCGTGCAGCACGTCCTTGGTGCGCTGGACCAGGTCGTCGGTGTAGAGCGCGGCGCCGGTGACGTGCTGGAAGGCACTCTCGTGCGGCAGGGAGACGCCGACGACCGGCTTCTCGGGGCGCTCGGACAGGTGACTCATGACGACACCGCCTCGGTGTTCTGTGCGTGCAGCTTGAGCAGGCTCTGGCCGAGCATCGCGGAACGGTAGAGGGAGCTGGCGCGATGGTCGTCCATCGGCGTGCCCTCACCCCTCAGCACCCGGGCCGCGGTCTCTACAGTCTCCGCCGACCAGGGCCTGCCTTCCAGGGCGGCCTCGGTGGCGAGGGCGCGGATCGGGGTGGCGGCCACGCCGCCCAGGCCGATGCGCGCCTTGCGGACGATCCCGTCCTCGATGTCGAGCGCGAAGGCGACCGCGACGCTGGAGATGTCGTCGAAGCGCCGCTTGGCGATCTTGTGGAAGGCCGCGACCGGCGACAGCGGCAGCGGGACGCGCACCGCGCGGATCAGCTCGCCGGGACGGCGCACGCTCTGCCGGTAGCCGGTGAAGTACTCCGCGAGCGGGACCACGCGCTCACCGTCGGCGTCGGCGAGCACCAGCGACGCCTCCAGGGCGAGCAGCACCGGCGGGCTGTCACCGATGGGCGAGCCGGTGCCCAGGTTGCCGCCGAGGGTGCCGCTGTTGCGGATGAGCCGGGAGGCGAACTGCGGGAACAGCTCGGCGAGGAGCGGGACTTGGCCGTCGAGGCGGCGCTCGATCTCGGTGAGCGTCAGCGCCGCCCCGATCTCGATGTGGTCGGACTCGACGCGCAGCTCCCTCAGTTCGGGCAGCCGGTCGATGGCGACGACGCAGTCCTCGCGGCGGGAGCGGATGTTCACCTCGACGCCGTAGTCGGTGGAGCCGGCGACCATGACCGCGTCGGGCCGCTCGCGCAGCAGCTCCAGCGTCTCGGCCAGGGTTTCCTTCCGCAGGAAGGTGCTGTCGTCCTGGGTGTACTCGGTGGCGACCGGGGCGGGCGGGGCCTGCTCGCGGCGCTGGGCCAGCGGGTCCTCGTCCGTGGGCTCACCGACGGCGAACGCGGCGTCGCGGATCGGGCGGTACCCGGTACATCGGCACAGGTTTCCGCTCAGCGCGTGCAGGTCGAACCCGTTCGGACCGTGCTCGTGGTCGGCGCTGTCGGCCGCGCCGGAGTCCGAGTGCGAGTCGGAGTCCGTGTGCGCGCAGCGGTCGGGCCGGTAGTACTCGGAGGCCATGCTGCAGACGAATCCGGGCGTGCAGTAGCCGCACTGCGAGCCGCCGCGGACCGCCATCTCCTCCTGCACCGGGTGCGGGGTGGGCGGCGTGCCGTCCGCGCCGACGGTGGCGAGGCCCTCGGAGGTGATGACCTCCTGACCGTCGAGCGCCGCGGCCGGGACCAGGCAGGCGTTGACCGCCACCCAGTCGGTCGGCTTGTTCACCCCGGGACGCGCCACCAGGACCGAACAGGCGCCGCACTCACCCTCGGCGCAGCCCTCCTTGGTGCCGGTGAGGCCACGCTCGCGCAGGAAATCCAGCACGGTGGTGTGCGGCGCAGCCGGTGAAATCGGTGTTTCTTTCCCGTTGACCGTGATCCGCGCCTCAGTCATGACAGGCCTTCGTTTCCGTGCGTGACAGGTCGATTCATCATGTTCGCCAATTTCAGGCAGCTTTCTGTGTTCAAACGCACCACGTGAACGGAGCGGGCGCACAAGGGCACGCGACAGCGACGTGCCGAAAAATGGTGACGGGAAATGCGGAATGTGCCACGAAGGGGCACATCAGAACGGCTTACTCAGCAGCCGTGCGCGATCCGACCCGGAACCCAGACCGTGCGCTGGGCGAGGCGACCGAGATCAGAGCTGGTGTTCATCTGCTGGTCGCCTCCTTTCGGTGGTTATGGGTCGACGTCTACCGCAAATTAGTGGCCGCCGCCACCGAGGTCAAGGGGGTGGCCCCGGCGTCTCGAAAGCCACGGCCCCGTGGCAGGTCAGGGGCTCGGCGCCGTCGGCATGCCCGGTGTCGTGCGTTTCGTCACGTCCGGGGTGTCCTCGCTCCCCGCACGCCCGCCGCGCAGGGACGGGGGGTGCCGTCGGCGTCGGCGGCGGTCCCGTACCGGCCAGAGCAGGACGTATGCCGTGGAGACGACGACGAAGGTCAGGCGGATCAGGCCGCGCGTCGCGTCGTCGGGGACGACGAAGACGGTGCCGTACAGGGTGATCAGCGCGATCCAGCTCCACCAGGGCACGAGGCGTCGTTGGCCGATCACGTCCCACAGCAGGGTGCCCAGCAGGACGGAGGCGGTGTAGTACGTGTAGACGCTGGGGTCCAGGACGATCCGGGCGTTGGCGCCGAGCAGGACGACGGCGGGCCAGCGGCCTCGGCGGACGGCGACGCAGCCCAGGACCAGGCCAACGGCGGCCTGTGCGGGCCGGTCCCAGGGAGGGGTTTGCGGGTCGTCGACGCCGAGCCAGCGCAGCGCGGACGCGGGCTGGTTGGGGATGGTGAACTCGGCCGCGGCGAACGGCTCGGGGGAGCCCAGGAAGAACGGCAGCCAGGCTGCCGCCACCAGGCCCGCGCACCACAGGCCCGCGCGCAGCCACTGCCCCCTCGGCAGGGCGAGCAGCAGCGGCAGGAAGACCAGCGCGGTCGGTTTGGAGTCCATGGCCAGGGCCAGGAAGATGCCGGTCGCGGCGGCGTTGCCGCGGGTGAGGGAGTGCACGGCCAGGGCGGTGAAGAAGAGGGCCAGTACGTCGTCGAGGTGACCGAAGCGGACGGAGACCTCGATCCACATCGGGATGAAGGCGAAGCCCGCGATCAGCACGCGCTGCCGCAGCCGCTGGTGGTTGGTCCCGGTGCCCAGGAAGTGCCAGGCGGCGCTGCGTCCGGCGACCACCAGGATCACCAGGCCGAGCAGGGACATCAGGGCGGCGGCGAGGAACTGCCCGACCGGCTCGGGAAACGGGTTGAACAGGCCCGCCGTCAGGAAGCTGACGGGGCCCATCTGCAGTTCGGGGTGGTGGGCGTACAGGGCGAGACCGCCGTCCGGCCTGCCCGTGCCCGCGTACAGCAGCTCCCCGCCGGTGCGCAGGTAGTGCCAGGAGAAACCTCCGTTCGGCTGGACCACGGCGAACCACAGGGTCGTCCAGGCCGTGAGCAGCACCAGGTGCACCCGCTGACTGATCGCCGGCACGCTTCTCCCCCCTCCGGTTCTCGTCGCCTCGCACGGTGCCCACTGGTCGTCCCCCTCCTTGAGATGGCCTGAGGGCAGTGCGGGTTCGGTCCGTGAGCGCGATCCGTCGGCCGGTCGTCGCGGCATCCCTGCGGAATTGTGCGTGATCGGTAACAGACGGATCCCGCGGCCGCTTTCCCCCCTCTTGCCGGACGCACAGGCCCCCACAGCAACGGCAAGGAACTGAAGACATGGCGCACAGCGGCGGACGGGGTTGGTACGGCAAGGTGATCGCGGCGGCGCTCGGGGTGACCGCGGTGGCCGCCATGACCTCGCTCTGGGACACCCGGTTCGGGTCGTCCGAGGGACGGCCCGACCGAGGGAGTGTCTCGGCGTCGCCGTCCGGGCCCGACGCCCAGGCGCAGGGCCAGAAGACCGTGCCGGTGTCGGAGGAGATCGAGCATGCCTCCGACGGAGGCGCCCGAAGCGTCAACATCACCATCGACGACGGGCCGGACCCCGCCTGGACGCCGCAGATGCTGGAGGTGCTGCGGGACAACGGCGTGAAGGCCACGTTCTGCATGGTGGGCACGCAGGCGCAGGCCCACCCGGACCTGGTCAAGGACGTGGTGGCGGCCGGGCACCGGCTCTGCGACCACACCGTCTCGCACGACGTCACCATGGACCGCCAGTCCGAGGCCTACCAGTCACAGCAGATCCTGGACGCTGAACGCATGATCACCAAGGCGTCCGGGGGCGTCCGCCCGCTGTACTACCGCGCCCCGGGAGGTGCCTTCACCCCGTACAGCCGGCACCTCGCCGCGTCCCGTGGCATGCGTCCGCTCGGCTGGAACATCGACTCCAAGGACTTCGAGCGGGCGGGTACGGCGGCCATCGTCGCGACTGTCAAGGGCGAGATGTCCAACGGCCCGACCCTGCTCTTCCACGACGGAGGCGGAGACCGCTCCCAGACCGTGGCCGCCCTGCGTGAACTCCTGCCGTGGCTGAAGGAGCAGGGGTACTCCTTCGGTTTTCCCGTGCGCTGACCTGCCCAGCCCTGCCTCGCCCTGCCCAAGGTCCGCCTGAACAAGGGCCACTTGAGCAAGACGGTGCGCAGCCGGTCGCGGTTGTGCGACTCCCGGACCATCCGTGACGCCGGCTGTCCCTCCCCGGTCGGACAAATCCTGCCCCTGTGATGGATTCGCCCAACTCCTCCGCACGGAAGGGTTGGTGCGTGTCATCTGTACCCACTCCAAGGACCCCCCACGTGCGCAGAAGTCGAATAGCCCCCTTCCTGGCCGTCGGTACCGTCGCCGCGCTCGTTCCCGCGCTCGCGCCGGCCCCGGCATCGGCCGCCGGGAACCCCCTGAGCCAGTACGTTCAGCAGAAGCCGGCCTGGCATCGATGTGACTCGGCGATGCCGGCGGCCTTCCAGTGCGCCACGATCAAGGTGCCGCTCGACTACAGCCGCCCGAACGGCAAGAAGCTCGACCTGGCGATATCCAGGCTGAAGACGAGCAAGAAGAGCGAGCGCCGCGGTGTGCTCCTGCTCAACCCGGGTGGCCCGGGAGGGCCGGGCCTCGACCTGCCGCAGCTGTTGGCGGGCGAGCTGCCGAAGTCCGTGAAGAACAAGTACGACCTCATCGGCTTCGACCCGCGAGGCATCGGCCAGAGCTCTCCCGTCGGCTGCCGCCTGACGGACGGGGAGCAGAACTGGGAACGGGCGTACAAGGCCGAGACGTTCGCCAAGGACGTCAAGTGGGCCCGGACCGTCGCCGAGAAGTGCGACGCCAGGCAGGGCGACAAGCTGCGCCACATCACCACCCGCAACACCGCCCGGGACATGGACGTGATCCGTGCCGTGCTCGGCGAGAAGAAGATCTCCTACCTGGGGTACTCGTACGGCACCTACCTCGGCGCGGTATACACGCAGATGTTCCCCAAGCGCGTTGACCGCTTCGTGCTGGACAGCGCCGTCGACCCGGCCCGGGTCTGGCGCGGCATGATCCAGGTCTGGGCGGAGGGCAGCGAGCCCGCCTTCACGCGGTGGACCGAGTGGACCGCCGAGCGGAACTCCACGTACAAGCTGGGTGCGACGCCCGAGGCGGTCCGCAAGACCTTCTACGACCTGGTCGCCCAGGCCGACCGCAAGCCGATCGACCTCGACGGCACCAAGCTGACCGGCTACGACATCCGCTCCGGCAGCCGTGGCACGTTCTTCAGCGTGCGCGAGGCCGCCGAGTCGGTCGTCGAACTGAAGAAGGCCGCCGCGGGAAGCCGTCGGTCCGCCGCCCCCGAGACCACGACGCCGGCGTCGCCCACGCCGCAACCGCCGTCGTTCGGCCGCGCCGTGCCCTCGGACAACGGCACCGCCGGCTTCTGGGCCGTCGTCTGCGCCGACACGCGCAACTGGCCGCGCGATCCCGAGCAGTACCGCGAAGACGCGATCCGGGACAAGGCCAGGTACCCGCTGTACGGCGACTTCGTCTCCAACATCATGCCGTGCGCGTTCTGGAAGAAGAACGGCGGTGAGGCCGCCACGAAGGTCGACAACAAGGTCGGCGCGCTGATCCTGCAGAACGAGTGGGACCCCCAGACGCCGTTGACCAGCGGCCAGGGCCTGCGCCGGGTCATGAAGGGCGCGAAGATGGTCACCGTCGCCGGGGGCGTCGGACACGGCATCTACGGCTCCAAGTCGTGCGCGGACAAGACGGCCACGGCCTACCTGACCACCGGCAGGCTGCCGGCGGCGGACCTGACCTGCCAGGCCGCCCCCGCGGCGGGCGATCGGGGCGGCGCCAACCCGCTGCCGCTGCCGACGCCGCCCGGGATCCCGGGCCTGGCCGCCGAATGAAGCACGTGGTGCGCCGGTCGGCCGGCCTGATGCTGGTGCTCGCGGCGATGGCTGTCGCGTTCTGGCTGGCTCTCGGGCCTCCGGCCGACTGGGAGGGCCCTGCACGGGTCGGACGGTTCGCTCTCGTACTGGGCTGTTTCGGGGCGATCTACGGGGGCGTGCGGCTGTTCTTCCCCGACGAGGCGAAGGACGAGGCGAACATGTCGTGAGTACGCGTACTCAGGTCCCGCCCGTGGAACTACCCATCCGGGCGCTCGACCCGGGTGACAGACTCCCGGCATGACCCCCTCAACTTCCGTCCGTCGTAGCCCTGTTGCCGGTGTCGGGCTCCTCCTGGCCGCCGGACTGGCGCTCACCGCCTGCGGTCAGGTGCGGGCGTCGGATCCGGCGGCCGGGGCCACGCCCGGCACATCGGCCAGTGCGTCGGCGAGCGCTTCTGAGAGCGCCGCGCCGGGAGCCTCGCCGTATGTGGAGCCGGGGGCCGGAGACGGTGCTCCGCACTACAACGAGAACAACGCCCACCGGCAGCCCGGCGAGATGTCTCCCGCGCACGCGAAGGACGCCGAGCGGGAGGCCGAGCGCATCAGGCCGGTGCTCGAGCGGCTGTGGAAGCAGCGGAAGTGGGACCCGGCGACGGTGCGCGCGGCGCTGCTTCGGCTCGGGTACGAGGAGGAGCGGATCTCCGCGGACGGCAGGCGGCTCGGTGGGTCGCTCACCGTCCAGGAGATGGAGTCGCGCTACCGCGACGGCGGGTACGTCACCCCCGAAGGGGCGCGGGTCGGCCTGCGCGTCCATGCGGATGCCTGCGTCACGGCGTTCCTGCAGAAGTCCAACTTCGACGTGCGGGCCAACGGGCCGTACCTGGAAACGGGGTGCTTCGCGCCGCCGTTCGCCCACTGACGCGCACCCCGTCTCCCCCACGCCGGTTCCTCAGTCCCCGCGCGGCTCCCGCACCACCGCCACATCCCCCGCAGCGACGGCCACCGAGCCGTCCGCCGGCCTGCCGGTGAGGAGTTCCGTGGCGTGCGCGGAGACGGGGACCTCGGCGTCCCGGTCCGTGTGGTTGATCAGGAAGAGGTAGTCGGCGTCGGGGCCGCGGCGCAGGGCCGCCTCGACGCCCTGCGGCGTGGTCCGCACCGGTTCCACGGCCGCTTCCGTGCGGATACGGTCCAGCAGCGCGGCCAGCGTCGCCGGGTCCGGCTGCGTGGCGAGGTACCACGTGGTGCCCTCGCCGAGGGAGTTGCGCGTGACCGCCGGTGCGCCCGCCAGCGGGCCCGTGGTGTACGACTCCACCGGCTCGGCGCCGGCCAGGCGCACCCGCTCCGACCACAGGGCCCCGGTGCCGCCGCCGCTCAGACCCACCGTCTCCCCGGGCAGCAGCGGGAACAGCTCGTCGGTCCGCACCCCCAGCGCCTCCCGGAACGCGCCCGGGTAACCGCCCAGCCGGACATGGCAGTTCTCGTCCACCGCCCCGCTGTGGAAGCCCACCGCCAGCGTGCCTCCGCCCGCCGCGAAGGACACCAGGTTCGCCGCGCCCTCGTCGTCGACCAGGTACAGCGAGGGGGCCAGCACCACCCGGTAGGCCGACAGGTCCGCGTCCGGGCGTACGAAGTCCACCGCGACGCCAGCGCGCCACAGCGGCTCGTACCAGGCGCGGACCAGGTCCTGGAAGCGCAGCTCGGCGCTCGGCTGGGACGGCAGTTCCATCGCCCAGCGGGCGTCCCAGTCCCAGACGACGGCCACCTCGGCGGTGCCGACGCTGCCGCGTACCTCCGCGAGGGCCCGCAGGTCCGCGCCGAGCCGGACCACGTCCCGCCAGATCTGGCTGTCCGTGCCGGCGTGCGGGAGCATCGCCGAGTGCCACTGCTCTGCGCCCGCCTTCGCCGCCCGCCACTGGAAGTAGGCGATGCCGTCCGCGCCGCGGGCCACATGGGCGAGCGCGTTGCGCCGCAGCTCACCGGGCCCCTTGGCCCTGTTCACCGGCTGCCAGTTGACCGCGCCCGTGGAGTGCTCCATCAGCAGCCACGGGCCGCCGGCGAGGGAGCGGACCAGATCGCCGCTGAGCGCGACGTCGATCTGCGACTCGGGGTCGGCGGACTGGAGGTAGTGGTCGTTGGAGACGAGGTCCAGCTTCGGGGCCCAGCGCCAGTAGTCCAGCGCGTCGAAGTTGTACATCACCATGAAGTTGGTGGTGGCGGGGGTGGCGGGGGCCGCCTCCTGCAGCACCTCGCGCTCCGCCTCGTACAGCGACAGCAGTGCGTCACTGCAGAAGCGGCGCCAGTCCAGCTGGTGGGTGGGGTTCGGGACGGCGCCGGTGGGGCGGGGCGGGATGATCTCGTCCCAGTCGTAGTACCACTGGCTCCAGAAGGTGGTGCCCCAGGCGTCGTTGAGGGCGGCCAGGTCGTCGTCGTACTTCGCCCGCAGCCAGCGCCGGAAGGCCGCCGCGCTCTCGTCGCAATGGCACTCGGCGTTGTGGCAGCCGTACTCGTTGTGGATGTGCCACATCACCACCGCCGGGTGGTCGGCGTAGCGCCGGGCGAGTTCACCCGTGATGCGCAGGGCCGCCTCGCGGTAGGCGGGGCTCGACGGGCAGAACGTCTGGCGGCTGCCGTACGACAGTCCGCGCCCGTCCCGGTCCACCGGCAGCGCCTCGGGGTGGGCCCTGAAGAACCACGCCGGAGGCGCCGCCGTCGGGGTGGCCAGGTCGGCGGCGATATCGTTCTCGTGGAGCAGGGCGAGGATCCGGTCGAGGCGCGAGAAGTCGTACTCGCCCTCGCGCGGCTCCAGCAGCGCCCACGCGAAGATGTTGACGCTGACCATGTTCACGCCCGCCTCGCGCATGAGGCGTACGTCCTCGGCCCAGACCTCCTCGGGCCACTGCTCGGGGTTGTAGTCGCCGCCGTAGGCGATGCCCTCCACCGAAAGCTCGCGCGTCATCGGGCACCCCCCGACAGCAGCCGGCGGGTCGTCTCCACGCCCCACGTGTCCAGCGACAGCAGCCGGTCGCTGGACGCCATCAGGCCACCGGTCGCCTCGACGTGCGCGGCCCACCGCTCGCGGGTCTCCACCGCCGGGCGGGCCATCAGGCAGTCGGGGTCGTTGATCCAGAGGCGGCCGTGCTGCCACTGGCGGCCGACGCCGGTGAACTCCGCCGGGTCCTGGCCGGGCTGGCTGTAGTCGTCGGCCTCGGGGCGGCGGTGCGGTGCCGTGTCGGGGCTGACCCGCATCGCGTCGAACAGGCCGATGGAGGCGAGCAGGGGCGCCCCGCAGCCCAGCAGGTAGGCGTCCTCACCGATCGCCTCGCGGATCAGCCGGACACCGCAGCGGTACGCCGTCAGCGCGTCCGACTCCGAGTCGTGCCGTACGCCGTCCAGCGCGCCCGCGTATAGGAAGTCCACCTTGAAGTAGTCGTAGCCCTCGGCGCGCAGCGTACGGAAGACCTCCGTCAGATACGCCGCCGCCTCGGGGTGCGTGGTGTCCAGGACGCGCAGGTCGTGGCCCCAGTTGCGGCCGGCGTGCGCGAAGCCGCCGTCGGCGGTGCGCACCAGCCACTCGGGGTGCTCGGCGGCCAGGTCGCTCGCCGGGTCGACCAGGAAGGGTGCCGTCCAGATGCCGGCGCGGCGGCCGCGGGAGCGGATGGCGTCGGCGATGCCCGCGCGGGAGCGGAAGCGGCCGGAGAGGGTGAGCCAGTCGCCGAGGGCCTTCTGGTAGCCGTCGTCGATCTGGACGACGTCGATGGGCAGGTCGAGGGTGTCCATCACACGGAGGTTCTCGTGGATGTCGTCCTCTGTGACGGCGGTGAAGTACTCGTACCAGGAGCACCAGACCGTCGGGGCCGGGCGGGGGGCGGCGAGCCGGAGGCTGTCGGCCCAGTCGCCCAGCACCGACTGGACGGTGGCGCCCGTCCACTCCTTCACCGGGCCGTCGGCACTGACCTCCGCCACGCCGTCCGTCACGACCAGCCGGACGGAGGGGACCTCGGTCAGCGGGTCCGGCGCCGCCCACAGGCGGACCGGCGAGCCGTCGCCGGGGTCGAGCGCCAGCAGGCCCTCGCCCTGGAAGGCGCCCTCGGGGACGGTGACGCCGGGGCGGTAACAGACCGTCGCCCAGTTGTCGTTGGTCGGGCGGTACGGCTTCTCGCCGAGGGCGTAGGAGCCGCTGGGGCTCCAGGACTGCCAGCCCTCCTCGTGGACACGGGCACGGGCCGGGTCCACGGGCACGGAGGCGACGGGGGTGAAGGGGTGGTGCACGGGGGTCTCTTTCAAGAAAGGGGCCGATAGCCGTCGTCGTCGGGCGCGGTCAGCCCTTGTTGGCGCCCAGCGTCAGACCGCTCACGAACTGCCGCTGCAGCACGAAGTAGACGATCAGCGTCGGGATCGCGGTCAGCAACGCACCGGCCGCGACCAGGTTCGGGTCCGTGAAGTACGCGCCGGTGAGGTTGTTCAGCGCCGAGGTGATCGGCATGTTCTCGCCGGTCGAGATCAGGACCAGGGCCCAGAAGAAGTCGTTGTAGATCCAGATGGACAGCAACGTCGCCAGGGCCGCCATCGCCGGCTTGCACAGCGGCAGCACGATCTGCCAGTACTGCCGCCACACCGAGGCGCCGTCGACGAGCGCGGCCTCGGTCAGCTCGTGCGGCAGCGTGCGCATGTAGTTGCTGAGCACGAAGGCGCAGAAGCCCGACTGGAACGCGACGTGGATCAGGACCAGGCCGAGCGCGGAGTCGTAGAGCTTGCCGCTCATCGTGATGCCGGGCAGGTCGATCAGCAGGTACAGCCGGTACAGCGGGGTGATGATGACCTGCTGCGGGAGCAGGTTGCCCGCCGTGAAGACCAGCAGCAGCGCCAGGTTGAGGCGGAAGTCGAAGCGGCTGACGTAGAAGGCGACCATCGAGGACAGGAACAGCGTCAACAGCACCGCCGGGACGGCGATGATCATGGTGTTGACGAAGTAGTGGCTCATGTCCGACTGCGTGAACGCGTTCGTGAAGTTGTCGAAGTTCAGCGTGTCCGGCCAGGACACATAGCCCTTCTCACTGGTCTCCGCGTACGGCCGCATCGCCGAGTAGATCGCCCAGAGCAGCGGCGCGAGCCAGGCCAGCGCCGCCCCGGCGAGGAAGAGGTGCAGGAGGATCCGGGCGGGGCGGACGGGCGTACGGGGCTTGGTCATGGCGTTGCTGCTCATGCGCGCCGCTCCTTCCGGAAGGTGGCCACCAGGTAGGGGATGATCACGATCAGGGAGATCAGCAGCAGGACGACCGCGATGGCGGAGCCGTATCCGATGCGGCTGGACTCGCCGATGATGTTGTTGGTGACCAGGATCGAGAGCAGCTCGGTGCCCTCAGCGCCCTTGTTGAAGACGAAGACCAGGTCGAAGGCGCGCAGGGCCTCGATGATGGTGACGACCAGGACGACCGTGTTGGTGGGGCGCAGGGTCGGGAAGATGACGTTCTTGAACGTCTGCCACTCGCCTGCGCCGTCGAGCGCGGAGGCCTCCCGCAGCGAGGGGTCGACGCCCTTCAGACCGGCCAGGTACAGGATCATCATGTAGCCGGTGTGGCGCCAGGACGCGGCGATGAGGATCGCCCAGAGGTTGAGGTCCGGGTCGCCGATCCAGTCGATGTACTTGCCGGGCTCGTTGGCCCCGATGATGCTGTTGATCAGGCCCGTGTCGGGGTTGTAGATCAGCTGCCAGACGAAGCCGATGACGGCCATCGACAGCACGACCGGCAGGAAGAACGCGGTCTGGTACACCCTGCTGAACCGGATCTTCTTGTCCAGCTGCACGGCCAGGAACAGGCCGAGCGGGGTCGGGATCACGATCAGGACGACGAACCAGATGACGTTGTGCTCGACGGCGGGCCAGAACTGCGGGTTGTTGGTGAACAGTTCCTTGAAGTTCTCGAGCCCGACCCACTTGATGGAGTCGAAGCCGATGCCGTCCCAGGTGGTGAAGGCCAGCGCGATGGAGGCGAGGGCGGTCACCCAGACGAGGGCGATGTGCAGGACGGTCGGCAGACCCGCCATCAGACCGAGGGTGATCCGGTCGCGTCGGGTCAGCAGACGGCTGTGCCCGTGGGGCACCTTGTTGGCGGGGGCAGCGCCCGGAGGCGGCACAGTGGCCGCCTCCGGGATCTCCTTGGTGGTGTTCGTGGTCATGAGGAAGCGAAGATCGTCTTCTTCTGGCGCTCGATCGAGGACAGCACGCTGTCGACGCCCTTGGGGTCACGGACGAACTTCTGCAGCGCGGGCTGCATCACCGTGGAGGTGAAGTCGGGCCGGCTGTCGCGGTCCATGAACTGCGTCAGGGACTTGGCGCCGACGATCATGTCGTACGCCTTCTTCTGCAGGGCGGTGTACGACGACGTGTCGGCCTTGGTGGAGGCGTGCACCACGCTCGGGTCGGACTTGAGGTAGATGTCCTCGGCGTCCGAGGTGCCCAGGTACTGCAGGAGCTTGACGGCCTCGGTCTTGTTCTTCGGGCTCTTGCTCATCATGAAGCCGTCGGTGGGCGCCTCGACGGTGTCCTGGCCGTACGCCGGGTCGATCTCCGGGAAGGCGAAGAAGTCGAGGTCCTCCAGAGCGGCCTTGTCGGTGAACTGCTGGGCCACGAAGGTGCCGAGGAGGTACATGCCGGCCTTCTTGGAGGCCAGCGTCTGGGCCGCGTCCTGCCAGGTGCGGCCGGTGGCGCCCTCCTGGTGGTACGGGAGAATCTCGGTCCACAGGTCGAAGACCTTGCGCACCTTGGCGTCGGTCCAGGAGGCCTTGCCCGCCATCAGCTCGACGTGGAAGTCGTAGCCGTTCTGGCGGAAGTTGATCTGGTCGAAGGTGCCGAGCGCGGGCCAGGCGTCCTTGTCGCCGAAGGCGATGGGCACCAGCCCGTCCTTCTTCATCTGCTTGCACAGCGCGACGAAGTCGTCCCACGTGGTGGGGACTTCGTAGCCCTTCTCCTGGAAGACGCTCTTCCGGTAGAAGAGCGCCCACGGGTACGTGTACAGCGGCACGAAGTAGTACTTGCCGTCCTCGCCCTTGCTGAGCTTGTGCATCGCCTCGGGGAAGTTGCCCCCTATGGTCTTCCAGACGTCGTCGATCGGCGTGGCCAGTCCCTTGGCCGCGAAGAACTGCATCCGGTAGCCGGCGAACCAGGTGTACACGTCGTCCGGCGTGCCCTGCAGGTAGGAGTTGATCTGCTCCTGGAAGGTGTTCGAGTCCTTGGTGTTCACGTCGACCGTGATGCCGGACTTCTTCTTGTACGCCGCGTAGATGTCCGCGAACGCCTTCTTCGGCACCGGGTCGGACGCCTTGGAGCCGAGGGTGACGGTCTTCGGGTCGCTCGCCGTGCCACTGCCGCCACAGGCGCTGAGCAGCGGGATGCCCGCACCGAGTACGGCGGCGCCGCCGACGCCGCGCAGCAGGGTGCGGCGGCTGGGCGAGGGGAGGGAGAGACCGGAGGGAGAGAGGTCGTGCATCTACGGCTCCTGAGGGCAGGGTTCGATCATGAGGGTTGGGCTCGCCGAAGTCCGTCTTAACCGATCAGAAATCAACTTGACCGAACACGGTGGCGCAATAACAGCCGTATGTCAGGTCATGCGTCAAGAGGTGACGATCGACGTTTCGGAAACGTGACTGATATCTCGAACCGATCTTGAACCCTCGTACGCGCTCTCCCGTGAGACCGGGGTCAGCGCACGACCACCGTGCGGGTCTCACTCACCTGGTCGACCTCCGAGGTCCGCACGGTCACCTTCATCTCCCACTTCCCGGCGATGGGCAGGTTGAGGAAGCTGTTGCCCCAGTAGCCGCCCTTGTCGGTGAGCTCGGCGTCCAGGGGGCCGATGTCCTTGGCCGGGAGGGTGAAGGAGATCCGCAGCTCGGGGACGACGGAGACGCCGCCGTCGGGGCCGAAGACGAGGGCCTCGATGGAGTTGTCGCCGACCCGGCCCGGGTCGAGGGTGATCTGGACCTTGCCGCGGCCGCCGGCGGTGCCGACGTCGAACGGGACGTCGGTGACGGAGGCGCCGACCACGGCGGGCGACTGCGCCGCCGCCTCGGCCTGGGCCCGGCCGGGCAGCGTGCTGGTGAGGATCGTGGTGACCGCGAGCACGGCGGCGCCGACCGCGACCTCGGCGAGGACGGAGCGGCGCAGGGCACGGCGGTGCGTGAGGTGCCGCGCAGGCTCGTCGTCCACCGGTGCGGAGCCTTCCGGCCGGTCGCCCGACGCCTCCGGCAGGGGCGGCCCCCCGACCGCCTCGGGAACCTTCTCCCGTACGACCGTCTCCGCCTCCTCCTCCGCGTCCGCCGTCGCGAGCCGCGCCGTCCAGCGGCGGGACACGGCCGCCGCCCCGAGCAGCAGACCCACCGCGGCCAGCTTGAGGATCAGGAGCCTGCCGTACGTCGTGCCGGTGAGCGCGCCCCAGGAGCCGAGGCCGCGCCAGGACTGGTAGACGCCGGTGACGACCAGAACGGTCACGGAAGCGAACGCGAGGCGCGAGAAGCGGGTGACGGCGGCCGGCGTCAGGTGGGCCCGGTACAGCGTGACGAGCAGGGCCGTGAGGCCGCCCAGCCAGACCGCCGTGGCGAGCAGGTGCAGCGCCGAGGACGTCATCGCCGCCGGCACCTGGATCCCCGCGGAGGCGTGCTCGCCGGCGGCCCAGGTGACGGCGAGGCCCACGGCGAGGGCGGCGCCGGTCCAGCCGTAGGGCCGGCGGCGCCTGGACTGTCGTACGAGATGGACGGCGGCCACCAGCAGAAGGACGAGGCGGGCCAGCAGGACGACGCCGGGGCGGCTGGTCAGGGTGCGGGTGAGGGAGTCGGCGCTCAGGGCCCCCAGCGGGGCCTCACCCGCCTCGTACGGGCCGCGCAGCACCAGCAGGGCGAGGGTGGCGGCGAGCAGGGTCCACCAGCCCGTCCTCAGCAGTCCGGCGAGCACGGGGGCGTCCGGCGGGCGGCAGACCGCCATGAACGTCGCGGTGCCGATGAGCAGGGCCGCGGCGAGGTAGGCCAGATAGCGGGCGATGTTGTAGAGGCTCTTGGTCGCCGGGTCCTCGGTGGGGCCGGTGTCGACCGGGGCCAGGGCGAGGGACCGTTTGCCGACGGAGAAGGTGAACGCGCCGGAGACCGGGTGGCTGTCCGCCGACACCACCCGCCAGGCGACGGTGTACGTCCCCTGCGCCAGCTTCGCCGGCAGCGTCACCCGGGCGGTGTCACTGCTGTCCGGACTGTGCTCCGGCTCTCCCGTACGCAGCCGGCGCCCGTCCGGGTCCAGGACGCGGAAGGAGTCCTCCAACAGGCCGACGGACTCCGTGAAACTCAGGGTGAGGTGGCGGGGAGCCGACTTGAGGAGGCTTCCGTCTTCGGGGTCGGTGGAGCGGAGGGCAGCGTGGGCCGACGCGGGGCTTGTGCCGCCGAGGAGGAGCAGGACCAGCAGGGGGCCCAGCAGCACCAGCCGTTGAAGTCCCCGCCGCCGCCCGTTGACTCGGCACCGCGGTCGTCGTCGGTCATCGCACCCCACGTGTGTCACATCTCCGTCGTCGGACTTGAGGCCTCAGGGGGAGGTACGGATGGGAAGGCGTTCGGGCTCAGCGCCGGGCGGCGGTTTCGCTCACTGGATCGCGCAAGCCTCAAGTTCCCCTCAGAACCCGCGGAATCGCTTTCCATCGGTCGCACGCCCGGTCATGATCGCAACAGCTGCGAACGATGCGATCACCCGCGGCGCGGCATGCAAGCCCGGCCACTGGTATCACGCCACCTCTGGGGGAAATGAAATGTCTCGCCGAACTCTGGCCGCCCTGATCCTCCTCTCGGCTGTTGTGGTGTTTTCCGGAACTGCTTGCTCCGCGGACAACTCCCCAGCGGAGGAGCCCGCGAAGTCCTCCGCGCCCAGCAGGCCGGCGGAGACGGCGGCCACCCCGTCCGACGACCCCACGCAGCCGTCCGTCGCGCAGCCTCCAGAGTTGGACGCGACCGAGACCGTTGCCCTGCAGCAGGGTGAGACGCACGGCAATCGCAACCTCGAGTTCGGCAAGGGGAAGAAGGGCGACGCGCTCATCGTCGCCATGCGATGCCAGGGCGAAGGGACCCTCAACGTCACTGTGCGACCCACTGACGTCTCCTTTCCACTGGAATGCCGCGACAGCGAAGTGAGAACCATCCACAACCAGGTGGACGTCGCCGGTGCAGAGGACAAGGGGACCGTCTCCGTCGAGGCGCCGACGACCGTGCGCTGGTCCTTGACCATCGGACGCGGCGAGGCGGCAGCCGAGGAAACCCGTTAGCCGACGGACGTAGGCTTGTGCGCCGAACAAAGGAGCGCTGCGCATGAGCTATCACCTGAAGGCGATCACCCGCGATGAACATCTGGCCTTCGTCGCGGTCCGGCCCTCGGTGAGTCACATGCAGGTTCCCTCGTGGGGGGATGTGAAGCCGGACTGGCGGGCGGATAGCCTGGGCTGGTTCGACCAGGACGGCCGCCTCGTCGGTGTCGGACTGGCGTTGTTGCGGCCGTTGCCGAAGCTCAAGCGGTACCTCGCTTACCTGCCGGAAGGACCGGTCATCGACTGGGCGACGGCAGATCTCGAGCAATGGCTGGAGCCGATGCTCGCGTACTTGAAGGAGCAGGGCGCGTTCTCGGTGAAGATGGGACCTCCCGTCGTGGCCCGCCGCTGGAGTTCCGAGGCGGTCAAGGCCGCGATCGCCGACCCGCAGGCCCGGCGACTGCGGGACGTGGCGGCCACCGCGCACGAACCGCGGGCCTTCGACATCACCGACCGGCTGCGCCGGATGGGCTGGCAGCAGACCGAGCCCGGTGGCGAGGACGGCTTCGCCGCGGGTCAGCCGCGCTACGTGTTCCAGGTCCCCTTCGCCGGGCGGTCGTTGGAGGAGATCCAGCGTGACTTCAACCAGCAGTGGCGCCGCAACATCAAGAAGGCCGAGAAGGCCGGCGTCAAGGTCGTCCAGGGCGGCTACGAGGACCTGCCCGCCTTCTACGAGATCTACGTCGAGACCGCCGAGCGGGACCGGTTCATCCCGCGCCCGCTGGGCTACTTCCAGCGGATGTGGACCGCGCTGCAGGCCGAGGACGACGACCGGATGCGCCTCTACCTCGCCTATCACGAGGGCGAGGTACTCGCCGCCGCCACAATGCTGACCGTCGGCGAGCACGTCTGGTACTCCTACGGCGCTTCCACCAGCCGCAAGCGCGAGGTCCAGCCGAACAACGCCATCCAGTGGCGGATGATGTCCGACGCCCACGAACTCGGAGCGGCGGTCTACGACTTCCGCGGCATCACCGACACCCTGGAAGAGGACAACCACCTACTGGGACTGCTCCGGTTCAAGGCCGGGACCGGCGGCCAAGCCGTCGAATACCTCGGCGAGTGGGACTACCCGCTCAACAAGGTCCTGCACAGGGCCCTCGACCTCTACATGTCCCGCCGCTGAGGTTCAGCGGTCGCACCAAGCTTGATCTGAAACAGCTTTTCACTTCCCCGTCTCGAACCAGAGCAACTTCCCGGCACGACGGTCCAGGACGCCGTCCCTCAGGGACACACCGCCCCAGCAGTCGGCGTATTCCTGCACGAGGCGCAGCCCGCGACCGCTGTCGGCGTCGGGCGGGGCGAGCGGGACGTGGTCGTGGGGCGGGTGTCCGAAGGGTGCGGGGATGCGGGGGTGGCTGTCCCAGACTCCGACGCGCAGACGTCCGTCGGCGAGGGCGGTCAGGCGGAGTGATGAGGGGCCGTTGGTGTGCAGGTAGGTGTTCGTCACCATCTCGGAGGTCAACAACTCGACTGCATCGAAGACTTCGGTCCTGCCGTGACTGGCGAGCACCGACCGTACGGTCATGCGTGCGACTCGTGCCGCGCGGGGGTCGTGGGGGAGGCGGAGGGCGTACACCCAGGTGTCGGGCGGGGATACGGTGCGCATGGAGACCTCCGGACATCTCGCGGGAAGGGGTACTTGGGTCGCTCAACTGCCGTGCCCGGCGGTGGCATTGCCTGGATCGGTGCGCTTCCGGCTTATGAGCGCGGGGAGTTGAGCTGCCAGCTCGTGCAACGTAGCGTGGAGACTGGAAGGTATTCCATTGAATCCACGAAGACCTACCAATGACCACCCGTGTGGGTGACGCCGCACGCCCGCGCCGAGAAGAGAAACGGCTCGACATGCCTCCCGCCCCCATCACGACCCTGCGCCAGCAGCGCCTCGGCGCCGAGCTGCGCAAAATCCGCGAGCGCGCAGGCCTGACGTCTACCGCGGCCGCCGGGCTCCTGAGCGCCCCGCAGGCTCGGATCAGCAACATCGAGGCAGGGCGGTACGCCGTTAGCGCCGATCGCGTACGCACGCTGGCGCGCAACTACAGCTGCGCCGACGAGGCTTACGTCGACGCCCTCGCCGGCATGACGGGCGCCCGTACCCGGGGTTGGTGGGAGGAGTACCGCGACAACCTCCCGTCCGGACTCCTCGACCTGGCGGAACTCGAATTCCACGCCACGGCGCTCCGCGTAGCCGTCACCGTGCACATGCCGGGGCTGCTCCAGACCTCGGAGCACGCTCGCGCCACCATGCGGGAAGCCGTTCCGCCGCTGCGTCCGTACGAGATCGAGCACCGCGTCTCCTACCGCGTGAAGCGCCAGGCCGTCCTGTTCGAGGGCACCCCCACCCCCTACACGGCCATCGTCCATGAGGCAGCCCTGCGTATGGGCTTCGGCGGCGCGGACATCGCCCGCGCCCAACTGGGGCACCTACTGGAGATGAGCGAGCAGCCGACAGTCACCGTGCTGGTGCTGCCCTTCGGCCAGACCGGCTTCCCCGCATCGGGGCAACCCATCACGTGCGCGATCGGCCCTGTCCCGCAGCTCGACACTGTCGTCCTGGACACCGACCACGGATGCGAATTCCTGGACGCGGAGGCTCAGCTGAACCGGTACCACTCCGTACTGGACCGCATGGAGTCACGCGCTCTTTCCGAGCCCGAATCCCGAGACCTGATCCACCGCATCGTCACCGAACTCTGAGGAACCCCGCCATGCCCGAACTGACCTGGCAGAAGTCCACGTACAGCGCCGAAGCAGCCAACTGCGTCGAGATAGCCACCACCCCTACCACCATCCACATCCGCGACTCCAAGAACCCCGCGGGCCCCCGCCTCGCCCTCCAGCCCACCGCCTGGGCGGACTTCGTGTCGTACGCGGCGAAGTAAGGGTGCCGAGCACGAAAGCCCCGGTGATCCGCTTCTTGACTCACGCCCACCGCTCTATGCGACTTCGTGACTAAGGGCCCGGTCGGAGTGCCGCTGGTCGGGATCACCGAAACAGCTGGGATTGACGCCGATCGCCCACCCCAGGACGCTGATGGTCCGATGACAGGGCTATCGCGAGCCCCATGAAAGGTGACAGTGCGTGGGAAGTCTGTTGAAAGGCGTCTCTGGCGTCCGCTGGGGGACACTGCGCGACGCCCGACAGCTCCCCGCCGGGGACATCCCGCCGCTGCTCTCCCGGATCGCGTACGGAGGTGAGGACATTGCCCGCCTCGCGGTCGACGAACTAGGAGACCGCGTCTGCGCGTTGGGGTTCGTAGTCGGTGAGGCAACCGCTTCGACGGTCCCATTCCTCCTGGAACTCGCTGGGGCCCCGTACGTGCCCTGCAAGGCCGAGCTGTTGGATCTACTGGAGAGCATCTACCGGACCGATAATTGGCACTCTTCGGCCGCGGCGGCTGGCGGCCCGAAGCGCACGAGCTTCCGGGAGCAGCCTGCCTGGGAAGTAGCCGCCAGGGAAGCCGTGCACGCAGGCCGACTGGTCATCGAGGGCCTCGCCTCATCCATGCGGCCGGAAGAGGCCGAACCAGCACGGAAACTGCTGCTGACGATGGACGAGGCGCCACCGTTCCCGGACCTCTGAGGAAGGTCGCACGCCCCGGAACCGCACAGCCTCGTTGGCGGGAGAGCCCGGGGACGACGCTCAAAGATCATTGCGGGACAAGCCTTAGACAGAGGGCCGCCCTTGCAGCCCGGGTACAACGGTCCGTAACTTGCTCATGACTGGAAGCGGTCTCAGTGGACGGACTGAGGATCACCGCTGGTGGGCCATGCCGGAGCGGCAAAGACGACAAGCGCGGGAATGGGGACTGTCCGACCGTGTACGCCACGCCGTAGCCCGGCGTGTTGGCCGTCCAGGGCTACGACATGGCCCACCCGACGCCGGACGGCGAATCGGTCGTACTGATCTGAAGGAGGCGGCACGTGCCCGAGGTTGGCTCTGAACCCGTGTACTTGGATGGCGACGAATGGAAGGCGTACTTTCGCAATTTCAAGCGCTCCGCGTTCCGGCTCGAAGTGCACCAGACGTACACGATGCCCGGTGAGGCTGAGACCTTCCGCGCCTTCCTGTCCGGAGAGCCGATCCCAGAGGACTTCAATGGGTCCTGGCACCAGACCATCCGGGATCACGCGGCGGCGGGACGGACAATGACCCGCGCCAAGATCGTTCATCGGCCGCTCACGCCGTACAGCCGCTATCTCTTCGCGTGGGCCACCCCGGGAAATGTCGCAGCCGGGGAGGACTACCAAATCGTCGATTTGACCGAAGGACCGAATCCCGGACTGCCGGAACAGGACTTCTGGATGTTCGACGAGACGACCGTCGTGCACCTCAACTACCGCCCCGACGGAACGCAGATCAATCGAGAGCTGATCCAGGACCCGGAAATCGAAAAGTATCTCGCTTGGCGGGATCTCGCTCTGGAAAGAGCCATACCGTTCAGTGCCTATCGAACCTGAATCGCAAGGACTGGACCGGAAGGGCCTGGCGGAGAGCGACCCGGAGCGTCGGCCATGGCTGCGGCTCGTCGCCGACCTCATTGCCCGCGGAGTCGAGGTACGCAGGGCCCGGATCGTGTCGGAGCCCGTGTCGGACTACATCCGTTTCGAGCACCACCTGACCGGCCCCAACATCGAGGCAGGCGAGCAAGTGCGCTGGCTGCCGCGCCGTCACGCCTCCGCGCTGTCCCTGCCCGGCAACGACTTCTGGCTCTTCGACGACAGCTCCGTCGTCTTCAACCACTTCGCCGGTGATGGTGAACTCGCCCCGGACGACGAGGAGTTCACTGAGGATCCAGGCATCGTGAAGCTGTGCGCGGATGCCTTCGAGGCCGTCTGGGCCCTGGCAGTGCCACACGAGGACTACAGGCTCGCCTGATCCACAATCCCCGGCGGCAACCTCCCCGAACGGGCCGCCCGCCACGAGATCTTTTATGCCGGATCGGGAATATTTCAGAGTCGGCATGGACGACGGGCGACGCTCTTCATAGCGTCGTCGGGCAGGGGCCCCAACTGGGGCCGGACGAGAGGGGGCACCATGGCGCGCAGCGAACTGACGCGGCTTACGGGCAGCCTGAACGGGCCCAACTGTGACGATGACGACTGCCCGAACGTCTACCGCACGGCGAACGGCTCCATCGTGGTCCAAGGGGCCCTGTCCAGCGCCTTCCAGCCACCGGAGGGCGAAGCCCTGGTGGAGATCCCGGAAGCAGTACTAAGGGAGGCCGTACGTGCTCTTGGATGGTGACCTATGGCGGAGGACGTTCGACGCGTACGAACGTGAGGCGTGGCGCTTCGAGTCACAACCCGCCTACACCATGCCCAGGGAGGCTGAGAACGTCGCTCGCTTCCTTCGCGGAGAGCCGAAGCCGGCCGACCACAATGCGCGGTGGCATGAGCGCGTGCGCGGCTTTGTGGCGTCCGGGCGCACGATTGGGCGAGTACGGATCGTTCGGCAGCCGTTGACGGAATACCAGCGATACCAATTCGCCTGGGGAATTCCCGGCAACATCGAGGCCGGTGAAGACATTCGCATTCTGGACGTAACCCAGGATGACTACGGCCTCCCACTCTCGGGCACCGACTGGTGGATGTTTGATGCGTCGAGAATCGTCCACTTGAATTACCGGCCCGACGGAACGCAGATCAATCGAGAGTTGCTCACGGGTGACGTCACTCCTTACCTGGAGTGGAAGCGCATTGCCCTGACTCACTCCGTACCGTTCGCCGAGTACGTGAAAGATTCCGAGTGACATTCGAGCCTGAACAGCTCGGCCAGTCCAGGACCGACCTGGCGGAAAAGCTCCGCGAGCTGCGCAAGCGAGCCGGCCTCACCGGGGCCCGGCTCGCTTGGCGTTGCAACATGTCCCAGAGTCAGATCAGTAAGTTCGAGACAGGCAGGAAGACACCGAAGCTTGTGGATGTCGAGCGCATCCTTCAAGCCCTTGATGCCCCACCTGAAATAGTGGCCGAGATCACCGCTCTCGCGCGCATCGCTAATACCGAGTGGCAGGACAAGCGATCTTCCTGGCGTCGCGGCATGGAGAAGCGGCAGACGGAGCTGGCTTCGCTGGAGGCCGAAGCCACGGAACTCAGATACTTCCTACCGTCCATGATGACGGGGCTGCTGGCCACACCCGAATTCATTCGCGCCAGCCTGAGTCACACTCCGGGCGATCCCGCCAAGACGGTGGCCCGAAAACTGGAGCGTCAGGCGGTTCTCTACGACACGTCGAAGTCTTTTACCTTTCTCCTTACCGAACAGGCCGCAAGGTGGGCGATCGTTCCAGCTCCTGCTATGGCAATACAGATCGACCGTCTCATATCACTGTCTCATCTGCCGAACTTGCGCATCGGCGTCATACCAACAGGGGCCGTCACACCTCGCGGGCCTATGAACACCTTCACGATCTATGACCGCCGATTGGCCACAGTTGAGAACTTCACGGGCCGCATGGTCTTTCGGGACGCCCGAGACATCGCTGAGTATCTGGCCGTGTTCTCGCTGTTCGAAGACCGCGCCCACTTCGACGAAGACGCGCGGATTCTGCTTCGGCAATGGGCAGAGGCTTACCGGTGATCTTTAGCCCAGAACGGGAATAACGTTCGCCGGGACCCGTCAACCGGTAGACCATGGATAGGTCATGAAAGCCGGGGAGGATTGATGGCGGGTACGCAGAAGGCCCAAGGGTACGTACTGACGGATTTTCCCGCAGAGCCGAAGGCGGCACCAGGATGTAGCGGATGCCTGGGTATTTGTGTGAGCCGGGAGAACGCGCGATCCAGAGGTGACTACAGCGCGGTTTCTGATGCGAATGTGAAGCTGCGCCAGCACCAGTCAGAGGCGCACGAATCGTGAGTGGCAAAGCTTACGCGCAACTCTTCGTCGAACGGCCTTTGATGACGCTCCGGGTTTCGCGTGACTCCGGGCAGACCTGGCAGTCCGAGCGAGCCGTGTTCGCCACGGCTGATCTCCCGCCTCTGACCACGACCGCATGGCCTCCATGTCAGTGCTGGCGCTGTACCGGGCCCGGCAGGCACTCCAGCGGCTGAAGCGTGGCCCATTCCCTTGAACTCCCGCCCGCCCTGGGCGGCGGCGGTCAGCCATGGCCGCGACCAGATCAGTGAGCAGGAAGGCACAACGATGCAGAACGGAACCGACCTGTACACACTCGACATCACCGGGGCCTCCTTCGTGAAGGCATGCGGCGGCCCCTGCACCGAAGGGTGCGTGACCCTGGCCCGAATCGGCGACGGCACCTGGGCCCTCGGCGACAGCAAGCGGCCGGACGCGCAGCCGCTCCGCTTCACCACCGAGGAGCTGGACGCGGCCGGTATCGATCCGGCCCGCTTCGGCCTGACCTTCTGACCCACTCCCCCCACCGGTCGGGCCGGACCCACCCCCGCCCCTGGTTCCGGCCCGACCGGCACTGTTCGAACGGGAACGACAGGTGCACCACCACGCCTACCTATGGACCGGCCCCAAAGACCGCTTCGACAACGAAGCCCTACGGCGGCCCCCGCATCCTCAGCCCCCACCCCCACCGGCCCCCAACGACCCCACAGGGGAACGCCTGCTCCAGCGCTACCGGGAAGTGGCGGCAGAGTTCCCGACCTCCGATCTACCGCCGCTGGAGACGGCGAACTGGCTCGTCAAGCCGCGCTCGCTCGTTCGAGGCACCTGGGACGAGGCGAAGGAAGCGGCAGCCTGGCTAGGGGAGCGGCTGGCCGAGCACGCGTATCGGTTCGCGGACGGGCATGACCGGGACACCGGTCACCTATGCCGCCTGGTCGACTCCGCCGCTGTACGGCTCGCCACGGGAGCGGACGTGTCGTACGGCTTCTACCTCGAACGCCCCGCATACGTGTCCATGGCCTTGGTGACATGCTCCCCGAACCGCTCGATGCCCGGCCTGCCCTGCCCCCTCAGCTGACCGAGCCCTGCGGCAGCCCGTCTGCCTGCTCGTGCCCCCGCCCAGGTCTGCCGGAACAGCTCGCCCTCCCCCTGTCGGTAACGACGATTCGGTACGGAAGCAGCGCGGCGCCTTCCTCACATGGCCGCTCCCGATCAGCTGTGCGCCCGTGCCGTGAGATACGGGTCCCGGCGCAGGACCTCACGGCTGCCGAGGAGGGTGCCGACGGCCAGGCCGAGGGCGGGCAACAGCAGTGCCGCGGCAACCCAGCCCGGTCCAGGCAGGGCGTCCGTGAGCTTGATCGGCAGTCCGAGCACGTCGCTGAGCGGGCTGACCAGAGCCAAGGAGACACCGGTGCCGACTGCTACGCCGACCACACCCGCCACACCACCGGAGAGGACCGCCTCGCCGAGCAGGATCCGGCGCAGTTCGGGCCGGCCGGAGCCGAGGATCCGCAGAATGGCGAACTGGCCGATCCGCGCCCGCGTGCTGTCCGCTGCCCGGACAACCCCGAGTCCGATGGCGACCAAGGCCAGGATCAGAACGCCGACACGCATCGCGAGATCCGCCGCGCCGAACAGACCGGGCAGGTTGCGCACCCGGTCGGACACCGGGGACGCGGAGAACCCGTCGTCCTGCAGTGTCTTGGTGGCGGCCGCCACCTGCTTCTGGTGGTCGACCACGACGGTGGCGGACTGTGCCCCCTCCTTGTCCCGGAAGACTTCGGGTTCCTGGCCGGCACGTGCCGCAGCCAGGAGCGCGGCGGTGTCCTCCGAGAGATACGCGACGCCCGGTCCGTCTGCCTGCCAGGTCGGGTCGTACAGCGCAACGATCTTCAGTTTGATGACCGCGGTGGTGCCGGACGCGGCACCGGTCGCCTTGGTGTAGCCGAAAGCGACGGTCCGCCCGAGGAGCGGGGCGAAGTCGGTTCCCTGCGCGACGGCAGGGAGAACGACCTCGCTGCGGCCGAGCTCCGCCGGCACCTTGCCCTTGGTGACAGGGAGGTCGTCGCCCGGCGTCAGTGTGTGGCTGGTGAGGTCGTACGTCCCGTCTTCCTCGGCGTAGAGCCCGGAGGAGTAGTCGGCAACAACCTGACGGACACCCGGTGCGTTCTCCGCGTCCTGCAGTGCTGAGGTGGTCAGGGGGCGGACCGACTCTTCGCCCTCGAACGAGGAGAGCTCGATCTGGGTGAGCCCGCCTGAGCCCAGCACGTCACGTTCCACGGCTTCGGCTGCTCCGGCCGCCACGCCGGCGGAGGTGGTCAGCAGTGCGGCCAGGACGGTGAGGGTGGGCAGTGCCCTGCGCAGGGAGCGCCCGTCGCGCTTCCAGGTGTAGAGGCTCCAACGGCTCATGCCAGGTTCTCCTTGCGAGCGGTCTCCTTATGGGCGGTCGACAGCACGCCCTCGTCGAGCACGTAGCGCTGGTCGCATGCTCCGGCGACCGTGGAGTCGTGCGTGACGATCAGCACGGCCGATCCCCGTTCGGCGCAGGAACGCAGGGAGTTCATCACGGAGTTCGCGGTCTTGGGGTCGAGGCCCGAGGTCGGCTCGTCGGCCAGGATGAGCACCGGCTGCTTCACGGCCGCGCGGGCGACGGCGATACGTTGCCGCTGGCCACCGGAGAGTTCGGTGACCCGGGAGTCCGCCAGTTGCGCCATGCCAAGGTCGCCGAGCAGGTCGCGGGCTGCCGTGCGGTGCCGACCGAGACGGGGACCGAACGCGGCGGCGACGTTTTCCCAGGCGCTGAGGAACGGCAGGAGCCCCAGGTCCTGCAGGACAATGCCGATCGAGCGCTGACGCAGAAGGTCCCGTTCGGCCGGGGCCAGGGCGCCGGTGTCCGTGCCGGTGATGTGCAAGGAGCCGGCCGACGGCGAGAGGATCAGTCCGAGGAGGGCGAGCAGGGTGCTCTTGCCCGAGCCCGACGGGCCCTCGACGGCAGCCATCGCTCCTGCCTCAAGGGTGAGGTCCGCGCGGGTCAGACCACCGCCGGACGCGTAGCTGAAGGCCAGACCTTCAGCCGCGACGGCGGGTGGAGAGGCGGTGTTCATGTGAGGGGTTTCCTTCTTGCAGTGGGGGGACGGGGTGGGGCTCAGGCCAGGAGGTAGTAGGCGGCTCTGGTGGCGTCCGCGGATGCGGCAACACCCGGCGAGACGGCGTACAGGTCCGGGTACTTCGCGTCGCGGTAGCGCTCCAGCAGGCCGGGAATCTCGTCCCACAGCGACTGCGGAATGTTCTGGTCGGAGGCGAGGGCGGCCTGAACCGCGTCGGAGGCGGTCAGCACATTCCCCTCCCGCAGAGCCTTGCGGGCCTGAGCGACGAGATCGGTTCCCTCGGTGAGCCGTTGCGCCTGGGCCGCACACCCCGCGTCGGCGAGCACCACCACGATGTGGAGCGAGCGGGAGGACAGCGTGCTGTCCTCCTCCTTGGGCAACTCCACGGAAGTGCGCCGACAGCCCAGACGGAACTCCGCACGAGCTGCCATGGCGCCGTACCAGCTGCGCTGGTTCTCCGTGGTGAGGCGTGCCGGTGGCGTCAACGCGGCAGCCTCCTTGACGCCCTTGTCGGCCTGGGGCCCACAGGCCAGAGTCAGCCGGTGGCACGTCATGGCGAGCAGGACCCGATCGGACGGATCGAGTTCGGGGTCGGACCCCAACTGCTTCAGGCGCTTCGTCAGCCAGTCCGGCGCCTGCTCCTGCTGGGCACTGGCGGTCAGAGCCCGCGCGGCATTGTAGGTAGCGGTGAGTGTGCCCAGCTGGGCTGGGGACTTGGCGACAAGGCCGTCGGCCCGGATGCTGCCCACCGGGGCTGGAAGCGGCCCGGACGACTTGGCGGCGCCGAGAGTGAGAGCACGCCGGGCAACCCAGCGGGTCTGGGTGTCGGAGTCCTTGAGAGCAGGCAGCAGACAAGAGCGCGTGTGCTCCGCCACGCGGCCGCGCAGCAGAGCCAGGGCACCTCGCTGCATGGGGTCGAGCCGGGAACAGTCGGTCTTCAGGAGCTCATCGGCGTCCCTCAGAGCACGCGCGGCATGGGCGCGCACCCCGACCGACCGCAACGCATCGACGGCATAGAGCACTGGTACGGGTTCGGCGGCGCGCTCGGTGTCCGCTGCGAGACGGTCCAGGCCGGCGCGGGACACCTCGTCGTCGCGACCCAGGCAGGTAAGGGTCTGCAGGAAGGCGGCCCGCGTCGCGAGTGAGGTCAGCGCGTCGTCTTCTTTGTCCGGCGCGCGCAGATAGGCAAGCGCCTCGTTCTCGGCCTTCTCCCGGATACCGGCCCGTTGCAGAACCGTTGCCGCATCAGCTTTCCTGGCCCCGGTCAGCGACAGACACACGTAGTGCGCCCGCCAGGCAGGGGTGTCCAGGAGTTCGGTGCGAGCGAGATCCGCCAGCGCGCGCGGGCGGATCTGGGGTATCGGTTCGGCGGATCGGCTACTACTCGTGGGGAGCGCGGCCTCCAAACGCCCGTATGCGGTCGGGTAGAGCGCGGGGTCACGCCCGACGTCTTCAGTGGTGGCACGTACCAAGTCGTTCGCACCACGCAGGGCGTCGAGTTGCTCGGCCAGGTCGCCGCCGGGCCGGTCGGGCCGGTCCACCGTACCGCCACCGAACATCGAGACACCCAGGGCCGCTGCGGCTGCGGTCACCGCCACGGCCGCGAGCACACGGTTGCGACGCCCCGTACCGCCTTGGAGGAGGCTGTTCTTCATGCGGTTCCTCATGGCTGAGCGGGGCCACGCGCACGCGTGACCCCGCAGCCGGGTGGATCGGATCGTTGGTCAGTCGTTGGCGCAGGCCGAGGCGAACGCCTTGACACCGGCCGTGAAGGCACCGCCGTCGGAGCAGGTGGTGACGCTCGTGTTGAGAGAGCCACCCGGATCTGCGATACCGCTGATGTCGGAGATCCAGGTGTTCTTGTTGGTCCAGCTGACCTGGCGGGTGTTCTCACTCACCTGCGTGCCGCTCGGGCTCAGGGACAGCGTCGCCTGCCAGCCGTTGGCCTTCACGGTCGCGGTGTTGGTGATCTTGCTGACCTTGTACTTCGCGCTGCCCTTCAAAGCCTTGGTCGAGGTCTTGAAGGAGCACTTGTCAAAGTATGTGCTGCACTGCCACGCGTTCGCCTCGACCTTCGCGCCCGTGCCGGGCAACGGCGTCGACGCCGTGTCCTCGAAGGCGATGGCAGGTGCGGCCGCACCCACCATCAGGATCCCGACGAGACCTGTGGTCAGCAGTGTCTTCTTCACTTGTTGCTCCCCGAATTCATGACGCGAATGCTTCGATTCGCGCATCCCCGTGTTCCCGCGGTTGGTGAAACCGCAGGTGGTCGGGCATTACCTGATCACGACGCGATGGCCATGTCACCCCCCGATCGGTCGTCGATTTGCTGCCGTTACGACTATCCAGGGGTTAAATGACTGAAAAGTGACGTGCAAATATGGCTGAAGTTGAGAGAGACGGGGACGAGCGTGATAGGTGTGACCATCTGTGGTGACTCCGCGCTCCGCCGCGCTCAGGCGCAGAAGTCCTTGGACGCGGAGGACGGGATCCATGTGGTGATCGAGGGCACCATCAGCCACGTACGCACCCTCGTCGAACAGGCGGAGAACGCGCATGTGCTGCTGCTCGTGGGAGACCTGCGAGCGCCTGAAGCGACGGCCTTCCTGGACTACGCACGCAGAATCCGCCCTGCCGCCCCCTGGGTCGTGGTCGGCGAAATCGGCTCGCCGGAGGAGGTCCGGACGGCACTGCGCGCAGGGGTCTACGGATTCATCCAGGAGCCGATGCGATCGGGGCAGTTGGCCCAGGTCATCCGGGCTGTCGCGGCAGGCTGTGTGGTACTCAGCCGCCAAGTGGCACACATCCTCGGCACGGACAACTGTGCGCACGAGGCACGAAGGAACGTCCCACCTGCCGAGAATCCCGCTCTATCCACTCGGGAACGGGAGGTGCTGCAGCTCTTGGCGCGGGGGTTGAGCAACCGTGATATCGCTTCCCGGCTGCTCCTCAGCCCTCACACGGTGAAGGAGCACGTCAGCATCGTCTGCGAGAAGCTTGGCGTGAACAACCGCGTCAGCGCAGCGGTACGAGCGGTGCAGGCGGGGATCCTGGAGAGTTCGGCCGAGCCGTGACAGTCCCGTGCTTGGCAGGTCGCCACGACCACAGGATCCCGTACGGCTTCCGAATCACCAGCCGCATCCCCGCGTGCGAACAGCCCAGGACCGAATCGGACGGGTAGGGGCGGCCGGGGAGCGAGAACCCCTCACCACGTCGGCCGCGCCGACACCCCGCCATCCACCACCAGATCGTGCCCCGTGATCCAGGACGCCAGCCCCGACGCCAGGAACACACACGCGTCCCCCACGTCCTGCGGCCGCCCGAGCCTCCCCACGGGCGCCGCCTCCCGCCACCTGCGCACCCCGTCCGGCCACGCCCCCTCCAGCCCCTCCCGCTCGATCAGCCCGGGCGAGACCGTGTTGACGCGGATGTCGAAGGGGCCGTACTCCAGGGCGGCCGAGCGGGCGTGCATCACCACCGCCGCCTTGGAGGCGGAGTAGTGGGCGTGCAGGGGTGCCGGACCACTGGCCTCGATGGACGCGATGTGGGTCACCGAACCACCCCCGTCCTGCCCCCGCATGACCTCCGCCGCGGCCTGCGTGCACGCGAAGACACTCGACAGGTTGGTGTCCACGACCGCCCGCCACTGCGCCAGCGTCATGCCCGCCAGCTCCTGCGTCGGTTGCACGCCCGCGTTGTTGACCAGCGCGGTCAGTCGCCCGTCACCCCAGTCCGCGGCTTCCCGCACCAGCCGCCGGCACGCCTCCTCGTCCGTCAGGTCGGCTCGCAGCACGACCGCCCGTCCACCCGACTCCCGGATACGGGACGCCACTTCTCCCGCCGCCTGAACCGCCGTACGGCAGTGCAGCGCGACCGCCGCCCCCTCCTGCGCGAACCGCACCGCGATCCCGCGCCCGATGCCCCCGCCCGCACCCGTGACCAGGGCGACCTGTCCTTCGAGAAGCCCGCGTCCGCTCATGGGCGGCACAGTGCCGCGATCCGCGCGGCCTCGGCGGGATACCGCGCCGTCAGCTCCGCCGACTCGCCGTGCTCGTAGCTCTCGTAGGTGAAGCCCGGTGCCATCGTGCAGCCGAAGAACGCCCAGGACCCGCCGGTCACCACCCGCGCGCCCATCCAGGTACCGGCGGGCACGGTGAGCTGGATGTGCTGGCCGTGCAGCAGGTCGGGGCCGAGCACGGCGGTGCGGGACGTGCCGTCGGGCGCGAGGAGCAGGAGTTCCAGCGGGTCGCCCAGATAGAAGTGCCAGATCTCGTCGGACGGCAGGCGGTGCAGGGCCGAGAAGTCGTCCGCGGTGAGCAGCACCACTATCGCCGAGCCCTGCGGGCGCCCGTCGGCCAGCTCAGGTCCCGCCCAAGTGCGCCGGAACAGGCCGCCCTCCCGCGGGATCGGCTCCAGTGAGTAGTGCGCGACGAGGTCTTCAGGGGTCACGCCGGGAAGGCTACCTCCCGGGTGAGAAAGGCCAGTTGGGCGTCCTTCCGTGGGATGTGCACCTCCGGAAGGTCGATCTCCGGCAGCACGACCGCCGGGCCCGCAGTGAAGCCCTGCTTGAGGAATCGGGCGACGGCCTTCTCGTTGCGCACATCGGGGTCCACCACGACCCGCTGCCGGCCCAGGGTGAGGAAGACGTACGACGTCATGACCGTCAGCAGCGCCGAGGTCCAACCGGACCGCCCGCCCCCGGCACCGGCGGGCGCCAGCAGCAGGTGGACGCCGATGTCGCCGGGTCGGACGTCGTAGCACTCGCTGACGCGGTCGGCCTCCGGCTCGTAGGTCTGGAGGAGCGCGACCGGGTCGGAGTCCCGCAGGACCAGGAAGGCATGGTGGGTGTCCAGGGTGTCCATGTGGGCGTAGATCTCGGCCACCTGGTCCCTGGTCAGGCCGTTCATGCCCCAGAAGGCGGCCCGCTCCTCGCTGACCCAGCCGTGGACGACGTCGGCGTCGGCGTGCGGAGCGAGAGGCCGGATGCTGACCGTGCCGAAGCCGTCGACGGCCTGTTCGTGGACGGCTTCGGGGACTGTCGCGGACCGCTCAGACATCGGACTCCTTCTCGAGGTCGGTGAAATCGGTGAGGACCGGAACCAGTTCTCCCCCAAGCCACAGGGGGAGTTGGTCGCGGTGATGGGGCGAACCCGGAACTCCGCAGGCGCCGAGCGGGACCACCCAGCGGCTGGCCTCGCGGTCGGCCAGGTCCCAGACGTAGCGGGCGGCCGGGCCGCGCACGCTCAGGTCGGTCAGGCCGGGGACGGCCGAGGTGCACAGGACGCAGTCGTGGTCGCCGGAGAGGCCGGGCGCGTCGTACGACGGGTCGGGCAGGGCCCGCCAGGGGGCGAGGCGGTGGGTGTCGCCCCAGGTCCGCCCGGTTGCGGTGGGCTGCTCCGCGGCCACCTCCTCCACCGCCGCGCGGACCGCCTCGGCGCGGTCGATGCCGTACAAGTCCTCGGCGCGCAGCAGGTGTTCGAGGGCGAAACCGACCCTCGGAAGCAGGGCCAGCCAGGGGAGGAGGACCTCCGGGTAGGCGGGCGGGGAGGAGAGTGCGGCGAAGGCCGGGTGCGCGGCGAGTCGTCGTACGACCGCCCCGCGCACCTTCGCGTACAGGGCCGCGGCCTCGCTGCTCGCGTCCATGCGGCGGTCCCAGGCCAGGAGGGTCCGGCGGATGCGGGCGGCCTCGGGGGTGAGGGTGTCGAGGGAGCTCAGGAGGTCCAGCAGGGGTTCCGCGGACGCCAGCCGGGTGTCCATGTGGATCGCCGGCATGTCGGCGGCGGACCAGCGGGCCCGCTCCCCCAGCAGCTCCGTGATGCGGTCGGCGCGATGGGGCGGGGCGAACTCGACGCCCAGGGGAGTGGCGAGGCCTCGCTGGTTGGCCATGGCGGCGATGCCGTCGGCGAGGCCGCCGCGGGGCGTCTCGTGCCAGCCCTGCCAGTCGTGGCCGGGCTCCCAGGCGGGCACCAGCCGGGTGCGGTTGGCCGCGGAGCGCACCGGCACCCTTCCGGCGACCCGGTGCAGCAGGCCGCCCTCGGTGTCGGCGGCCTGGACGACGTTGACGGGCTCCGCCCACAGGTCGACGGCACGGTCGACGTCGGCGACCCGGCGGGCGCGCAGGAGGGGCAGGAGAGCGCTGAAGCCGAGGTCGGCGGTGACGCGGGGCGGGTAGCGGAGGGCTACGGCGAGGGGTATGGGGAAACCTTCCTGCAATCCATCCGCCGGCCCTTCGTGCCCCTCGGGCAACCCCTCGGGCCCTCCGATGATCACCGGCCCCCGCTCCGTCTCGATCACCTCGACCTCGACCGGCTCCTCCCCCGCCACCTCCACGACCTCGGTGTGCCGCGTGGCGCGCCGCCACACCCCGTCCGGCCCCAGGGCCTCCACACCCGCCCCGGTGCGCCGCAGCCGCTCCCGGTACAGGTCCTGGTAGTCGGCCATCGCGTTGGTGATGGCCCAGGCGACCGTGCCGGTGTGGCCGAAGTGGGCGATGCCCGGGACGCCCGGGACGGCGAGGCCGACGACGTCGAACTCGGGGCAGGAGAGGTGGATCTGCTGGTAGACGCCGGGTTCCTCGATGAAGCGGTGCGGGTCGCCGGCGATGATCGCGTGCCCGGTGACGGTCCGCTCGCCGCTCACCAGCCAGCCGTTGCTGCCGGAGGTGCCGGGTCCGTCGGTGGCGAACAGCCCGACCGCGTCCGCGCCGAGATGCCGGACGACCTGCTCGCGCCAGAGCTTGGCCGGGAAGCCGGCGAACAGGATGTGGATGCCGAGCCAGACGCCGAGCGGGGTCCAGGGCTCCCAGCGGCCGGGAGCGAGCCCGGCCCTCGCGAACTCCGGGCTGCGGCGGGCGCCCTCGGCCAGCCCCTCGTTGACCCCGTCGACGTACGCCCGCACCCACCCGGCCGTCGACGGGTCCCGTCTCTCCAGCTCGGCGAAACACCGTCTCGCGGTGTCGTCGAGGCGGACCCGTCTGACGAACCGGTCCCAGGGCAGCGCCTCGGCGCCGAGGAAGGACGCGGAGGTCCCCTGGGCGCGGTGCCGCTCGACCTCCAGCTGCCAGGCCCGGTCGAGGGCGGTCACCCGGCCCTGGGCGCGGGCGAGTTCGGTCACGTCGTCCGCGCGGAGATGCGGAATGCCCCAGGCGTCGCGGTAGATCTCACCCGTCACCCTGTGCCCCTCCAATGCTTTAGGTTAGCCTTCCCTAAGTAATCCGGGCAGGAATCGTACTTGAAGGGTGAAGAAACCATGGCGCAGGGGCACGGCTGGGAGGGCGCGGTCCTGAAGCTGCTGCGCGCGAAGGACTTCGTGTTCACGGTGACGGGCGCCGAGGACGTCACCGAGCACTACCGCCGCGTCCACCTCACGGACGGCGGGATGCTGGCGGCGACCGGCGTCCACCCGACCATGTGGGTCCGCCTGTGGTTCGACAACGCGGGCAAGCCCCACCAGCGGGCGTACACCCTGGTCGACCCGGACCCGGCGGCCGGCACCTTCAGCCTGGAGTTCGCCCTGCACGAGGGCCGCGCCAGCGACTGGGCGCGGGAAGCGAAGCCCGGCGACACGATCGAGGCGACCGTCCACGGCACGGGCTTCACCGACCCCGACCCCGCGCCCTCCCACGTCTTCGCCGTCGCCGACCCCGCCTCGCTGCCCGCCCTCAACTCCCTGCTCACCACCCTGGACTCGGCCCCGGCGACGGTGTGGTTCGAGGGCGAGCAGGGCGACCTCCCCTTCCGTACCGAGCCCGCCCGCCACGACATACGGACCCTGCCGAGGCGTGACGCCGGCGCCCACCTGGTCGCCCAGGTGAAGGAGGCCCTCCCCGACCTCCTCAAGGGCACCCCCGACCCGTACGTCTGGATCGCCTGCGACACGGCGACGACCCGGGCGCTCACGGCGTACGTCCGCAGGGAGCTGGGCGTGCCGAAGCAGCGGGTGAACGCGCTGGGTTACTGGCGGCCCTGACCGCGGCTCATGGCGGGCCCGGCCACGGTTGCCGGCGGGCCAGACCACAGCAATCGGCGGGGCCGGCCGTACAACCTTTCGTGTGGCTGGTGTGTCCAGTGGGACGTCCATCGCTCAAGACTGGGAGTCCCGTTGCGCAGAGCAGTCACGGCGGCCGCCGTGCTCACCGCCTCCGTCGCCGTCACGCTCACCCCGGTGACGTCCTCCGCCGCGGCGCCGTACAAGGGCGCCAACACGGCCGCCGTACAGGACGACTTCAACGGGGACGGCTATCGCGACCTGGCCGTCGGAGCGCCGGGCGCCGCCAACGGCACGGTGGAGGAGGCCGGTTCCGTCGTCGTGCTCTACGGCTCGGCGTCCTCGGTGAGCACCACCCGACGCACGGTCATCACCCAGGCGACCACGGGGATCCCCGGTACCGCCGAGGAGTCCGACCGCTTCGGCAGGACCGTGACCAGCGCCGATCTGGACCGCGACGGCTACGCCGACCTGCTCGTCGGGGCCCCCGGCGAGGATGTCGGCGACGCCGCGTCGCGGGGCTCCGTGACCGTGGTGTGGGGCGGGCCGAACGGGCTGCAAGGCGGCGCCAACCTCACGCCTCCGGCCGGGTACGGCGAGGACAGGACCTACTGCCGTTTCGGCATGTCCATCGCCACCGGCGACATGAACGGCGACGGCGCCCCGGAGGTCGGCGTCGGCTCGGGCTGCGCCGTCGTGTCCTACAGCGGTCCCTTCACCCGCACCGGCCAGGCCGCCTCCCGCTACCTCGAGTGGCGGGAGAACGCCCGGGGCGTGGTGATGGGCGACGTGAACGGCGACGGCAGGGCGGAGCGCTTCTATCTGGCCGGCCCCACCGACGGCGACATCCGCGGTCCGGTGACCCTCGACGCGGGCGCCCCCGGCGCCGACGACCCCTTCGTCAACCAGGGCGTCGAACTTCCGTACGCCGACGGCCACGCCGGACAGATCGGCGACCTCAACGGCGACGGCTACGGCGACCTGGTCACCGGCATCGCGGGCGACGACTCCCACTTCAACGCACCCACACCCGCGGCCCGCCGCGGCGGCGAGATCCAGGTCCTCTACGGCAGTGCCCAGGGCATCACCGCCGAGCAGCAGCCGAAGGTCTTCCACCAGGACACGGCCGGCGTTCCCGGCAGCGCGGAGTGGGGCGACTGGTTCGGCCAGTCCCTGAGCGTCGGTGACGTCAACGCCGACGGGTACGCCGACGTCCTCGTCGGCTCCCCCGAGGAGGCCATCGGGTCGCGCGCCTCAGCGGGCGCCGCCGTCCTTCTGCGCGGCTCCGCCTCCGGCCTGACCACGGCCAAGGCGGCCGGATACACCCAGGACACCGCGGGCGTCCCCGGCACGGCGGAGACCGGCGACGGGTTCGGCGCGGCCGTCCACCTCGCCGACCTCAACAAGGACGGCAAGGCCGAGGCGGTCGTGGGCGCCCCCACCGAGAACTCCGACGGCTGCGTCTGGGTCGCCCGCGGCTCGGCATCCGGCCCTGTCCTGAACGGCTCGGTCAACCTGTGCGGCAAGAGCGCCGGCATCACCGTACGCGGGATCAAGGGTTACTTCGGCGCCGCCCTCACCAGCCCTCACGTGGAGAACTGATCCGGGCAGGGGCATGATCGGGGTCATGGACGTCACCCTTCACCTCGCCCAGGACCCCGAGGCCGACGAGCTCCTCGGCCGCAGCCCGCTCGCCGCGCTGGTCGGCATGCTGCTGGACCAGCAGGTTCCGATGGAGTGGGCGTTCAAGGGGCCCCGTACGATCGCGGACCGGGTCGGCGCGGACGACCTGGACGCGCACGACATCGCTGCCCAGGACCCCGAGGCGTTCTCGGCCCTGCTGTCGGAGAAGCCGGCCGTGCACCGCTACCCGGGGTCCATGGCCAAGCGGATCCAGCAGCTGTGCCAGTACCTCGTCGAGCACTACGACGGTGACGCCGAGCTCGTCTGGAAGGGCGTCGACGACGGCCGGGAGCTGCTGCGCCGCCTGGAGGAACTGCCCGGCTTCGGCAAGCAGAAGGCCCAGATCTTCCTCGCGCTGCTGGGCAAGCAGCTGGGCGTGCGGCCGACGGGGTGGCAGGAGGCGGCCGGTGCCTACGGCGAGGCGGAGTCCTTCCGGTCCGTCGCCGACATCACCGGGCCGGAGTCGCTGGCCAAGGTGCGGGCGCACAAGCAGGAGATGAAGGCGGCGGCGAAGGCCGCGAAGGCGGCCCGCAAGTAGCGCTTCCCCCGGACGCGGCCGCGTCCGGCGTCAGTCGAGTGGCCCGTCCCGGATGGCGGGGCGGGCGGCCTCGTTCCCAGCATGGAGCATGAGCGAGGCACCGACCGGCTCCCCGGGGGGCCGCGACTACGACGACCGCCGGGTCCATGCCGGCCGTCCGCCCGGACCGGGCATATCCCGCGAGCCGGGGACGCCCCACGAGCCCGAGCCGCCCTTCGAGGGCCCCCTGCACGCCCTCTCCCGCGCCGCCTGGCAGGTCGTCCTGCTCACCGGCGTCGCCTCCCTGATCCTGGGCATCCTGATCCTGGCCTGGCCGGACGCCTCGCTCTTCGTCTCCGGCGTCCTCTTCGGCCTCTACCTCCTGATCAGCGGCGTGTTCCAGCTGATCGCCGCCTTCGGCACGCACAAGACGACCTCGCTGCGGGTGCTGGCGTTCATCAGCGGCGCCCTGTCGGTCCTGCTCGGCCTGTTCTGCTTCCGCCGCCCGATGCAGTCGATCCTGCTGCTCGGGCTGTGGATCGGCATCGGCTGGCTCTTCCGCGGCATCACCCAGACCCTGGCCGCCGCCTCCGACCGGTCCATGCCGGCCCGCGGCTGGCAGATCCTCCTCGGCGTCGTCACCGTCATCGGCGGCATCGTGCTGATCGACTCCCCCATCGAGTCGGTCACCGTGCTCACGCTGCTCGCCGGATGGTGGCTGGTGGCGGTCGGCGTCGTCGAGATCGTCACCGGGGTCCGGATGCGGGGACGGGCCCGCCAGGTCCCGCACGAACTGTGACGGGCTCGGCGCACCGGTACGCCGAGCGGGCGGATCTCACGCCCGAGGCGATGAACGCCGTACGGCCACCGGGGAGATGACCTCCCGTGAGCACCGCGCGCATCCTCCCGCGCAGCCGCACCTGGCTGCGGGTCCTCGTGCTGCTGCTCGCCCTGCTGGTGCCGGGCGCGCACACCCAGGCGCACGCCGTGCCCGCCGTGGCCGGGATCTCGGGCGAGGCCACCGAACACGACGCCCTCGACACGGTCCTGCGGCCACCGGCCCGCGCCGACCGGCGCAGCACCGTACGACGGTGCCCCGCGCCCCTGCCGCAACCGACACCGCGCGTCCCGGCCCGCCTCTCCCTCTCTATCCCCCGGCCACCCCAGCCGCCGTACGTCCCGCACATCCTGCGCACCGTGGTCCTGCGCTGCTGACAGACCCCCGCGACGAGGCCAGTCAGTACGACACAAGGAGCACAGTCATGCCCACCGACCACTACGCGGTCCTGCGCGCCCTACTGCGCGCCGAGGCCGTACGCAACGCCCCGAAACCACAGGTGAAGCAGGAGAAGCCGCAGCAGCCCCCGCAGAAACGGCAGCGCGGCTGACGCGGGCGCGGCGGAGGAGCCGCGTTCCCCCGAACCCGCCCCCTCCGCCGCACCGCAACCGACCCGCCCGGTCCGCCCACACCGCCTCGAAGCGCTGCCACCTCGGCCGTTCCGTCCCTACGACCCGCCCCGTCCGCCCGTACCACCCCGACGACCGGCCACCCCAGCCGTTCCATCCCTACGACCCGCCCCGTCCGCCCGTACCACCCCGACGACCGGCCACCCCAGCCGGTGCCACCTCGAAGACCTGTCCCCTCCGCCGACACCACCCCGGCAACCCGCCACTTCCGCCGACACCACCCCGACGGGCCACCGCCCCACCCGACAGGCTCCGCCTCCGCCCCGCCGTCGCCCCAACGACCTGCCACCTCAGCCGGAACCGCCCCGAAGACCTGGCCCTTTGCGCCGATGCCGCCCCGAGAACCGCCACCTCTCCCGACACCACCCCGACAATCCGTCACCTCCGTCAATAGACGACCCGACGGGCTTACGGCCTCCGCCGCGCCGCCCCGAAGACCTGCCACCTCGGCCGGTGCCCTCCGTACGACCTGCTACCCCAGCCCGTGCCGCCCGGACGACCTGTCCCTTCAGCCGACGGACCCAGACGACCTGCCACTTCATCCCGAGCCACCCCGACGACCTATCCCTCCAGCCGACGGACCCAGACGACCTGCCACGTCAGCCCGTACCGCCCCGACGACCGGCCACCTCAGCCGATGCCGGCCAGAGAGCCGCCCCCTCAGCCCGCGCCCCCCCGACGGGCTACCGCCTCCGCCGCGCCGCCCCGAAGATCGACCGGGTGATCTCGCGCCCGATCTGCGTACCGATCGACCGAGCCAGGGACTTGAACATGCCGCTCCCGACGACCTGCTCGACGACCGAGGTCTGCTCCTTCTGTTCGGCCTTCTGCCCGGCCCTGCGCGCGCCGGGCTCCCTCTCCCCTGCCCCGCGCTCCCCGGCGGCCACCGCCTCGCGCATCTCGTCCGGCTCCTGCGCCCCTCGGGACGCCCGCAGCCTCTCGTACGCCGACTCCCTGTCCACAGCCTGTGCATATCGCCCGTACAGCCCGGACGCCGTCACCGCCTGCTCCAGCGCGCCCTTCTCGCTCGGCACGGTCACCACTGCCTCGCCGGTGCCGAGGCCGGTGCGGAGTTCCTCCAGGTCGTACACCGAGTTGCGGAAGGTCCTCACCGTCGCCCCGAGTGCCTTCTGATCGCGCGTGCTGGACACGGTTGCCGAGCGGGCCCAGCACCTCGGCGGGTACGCCCGTCGGAGTCTGCGTCACGAAGAAGACGCCGACCCCTTTCGAGCGAATGAGACGCACGGTCTGGGTGATCGAGTCCAGGAACGCCTCGGACGCGTCGTCGCTCCCACACGCGCGCACCAAGCCGACCACCCACCGACAACCTCTTCGACCACCGACCGACCGCCATCCGGACCGCCGCCCGAGCGCCCGACACCGACCGCCCGACGGACAGCCACCCGAATCACCGCACCGCCCCACTCCGCCGTCCGAGCGACCCCGCTCTGCCTGCCGACGGACCGCCGATCCATCACCCGTTCCGACGTACGTTCGGTTCGGCTCCGGCCGCCACGCCCGGTTCCGTTCAGGTCCGTTCCGGCTTCCGATCCGGCCACGGTTCCCTCACACCTCGCCGCTTCGCCCCGGTTTGCCCGAGCTTTTCCAGCGTCGCACTCCGTCGCCATGGCTGCGCCCGGAACGTCTTGACCGGTAGGCTTTCCGTGTGATCTTCAAGCGCATCGGAAACGGCCGGCCGTACCCCGACCACGGCCGGGAAAGCACCCGGCAGTGGGCGGACGTCGCGCCGCGCCCGGTCCGCCTCGATCAGCTCGTGACGACCAAGGGTCAGCTCGATCTGGAAACGCTGCTCGCCGAGGACTCGACGTTCTACGGCGACCTCTTCGCGCATGTCGTGAAGTGGCAGGGCGACCTGTATCTGGAGGACGGCCTCCACCGCGCCGTGCGCGCGGCGCTGCAGCAGCGTCAGGTGCTGCATGCGAGAGTCCTGGAACTGGACTGACGAACCGCCCCCGTCCCGGCCGAGCCCGCACGAGCCCGGCCGGCGCTTCGGTGCGTCAACCCTTGGCCCTTTCGGGTTGGACTGAGCGGTATCGAATGATCATCTGGTAGGCAGGGCCGCTCCGGCGCACTACGCTGCGCCCATGAGCATGCTGACTCCCCCGGGCATGGGCGGCCGGTACCGGATCAGGGGGAACAAGTACCCGCGGATGCGCCGTCCCCGGCGGCGCGGCAGGCTCGTGGTCCTGGCCGTCGCCTCCGTCGCCGTGCTCGGCATGCTCGGCTGGGGAACCCTGCAGCTCATCGACGTCTTCACCGGCAACGGCAGAAAGGCTTCGGCAGTCGGCGCGAAGGCCGACTGCGAGAGCAAGGTGACCCCCTCGGCCCCCGCCACGGCACCGCTGCCCGAGCCGGGCGGGATCACCGTCAACGTCTTCAACGCCACCACCCGTAGCGGGCTCGCCAAGCAGACGGCGGACGAGCTGAAGAAGCGCGGCTTCAAGATCGGCGACGTGGGCAACGCGGCCAAGGAGTTCGACAAGAAGGTCAAGGGCACCGGCATACTGCTCGGCCCGGGCGCGTCGGAGACCACCTCGCTGCCCGTCCTCGCCACCCAGCTCACCGCGGCCGAGCGCCGCACCGACGCCGCCCGCAAGGGCAAGGACGTCGACCTGATCATCGGCACGGCCTTCAAGGGCCTGACGAAGAAGGCGGACGCCGACAAGGCACTGGCCGCGCTGGCCAAGCCCGAGCCGACGTCCACCGACAAGCAGACCTGCTGAGCAACGCCGAACAAACGTTGAACAAGGGGCGCGAGGCCGCCTTACTCGGCTACTCGGCCGCGCCGTAAAGCCGGTCCCCCGCGTCCCCCAGCCCCGGCACGATGTACCCGTGCTCGTTGAGGTGGTCGTCGACCGCCGCCGTCACCACCGTCACCGGCGTCCCCGCCAGCTCCCGCTCCATCAGCTCGACGCCCTCGGGCGCGGCCAGCAGCACCACGGCCGTCACATCGTCCGCCCCGCGCTTGATCAGCTCACGGATCGCCGCGACCAGCGTGCCGCCCGTCGCGAGCATCGGGTCCAGGACGTACACCTGACGCCCGGAGAGGTCCTCCGGCATGCGCGTGGCGTACGTGGACGCCTCGAGCGTCTCCTCGTTGCGGATCATGCCCAGGAAGCCCACCTCGGCGGTCGGCAGCAGCCGGACCATGCCGTCCAGCATGCCGAGGCCGGCCCGCAGGATCGGCACCACCAGCGGGCGCGGGTGGGAGAGCCTGACGCCGGTGGTGTCGGTGACCGGGGTCGTGATGTCGACCGCTTCGGTGCGCACGTCCCGCGTGGCCTCGTAGGCGAGCAGGGTGACCAGTTCGTCGGCGAGCCGACGGAAGGTCGGGGAGTCGGTGCGCTGGTCGCGCAGCGTGGTGAGCTTGTGAGCGACCAGGGGGTGGTCGACGACGTGGAGACGCATGTCCACAACATTAACCGGGCCGGATGGGCCCAGCGCCCTCACACGCAGCAAGCCGTAGGCCATCAATTGACCCTTGCCCTGGCATCAAACGGCCCATCGGAGGGAAAGTGGGAGGGACGTACCGGGGGTGGTGACCCTATGCCCGATCCTGAGTCCCCAGCGGATCCCGCACAGGACACGCGGGACACGCGGGACACGCAGTCCGAGACCGACGCCGCGCGCCGCAGGCGCCGCGCCCAGTTCCTGCGGGAGCTCGCCGAGGCCCGCGAACTGCGGGACCGCGTGCAGCCGCGCCGCGCCAAGGCGGCCCGCCTGCGGCACGCGATGCGCATGCGAACGTTCCGCTGGTAGGGCGAGCCGCCGGGGGAAGATCCGCGGCTCTCGGGGGCGTCGCAGCGGCGGTCGTGCGTGGACACCCGGAAAAGCCGCGTACGATCCGCAGGTGGCGGCAACGAGTGCGCTGGTGAGTCCTTTACGGACGTGCTTGCGGACCCCCTCGGGCCAACGCGATCAAAACTGCCGGACACAGGGTGCCGAAGACGTCCCCTGAACGCCTTGTTTCTGCCACGATTCCGAGTGGGTGGGGCTCGGACCCCGAGCCTCCCCGCCCGCAACCTCCGCCGGGGGGAAGCCCAACCGGCACGCCTATGACCAGTGGGAGAGTCACGGTGTACTTCGCCGCACTGCTCGCGCGCACCGAAGACGGGTGGGAAGCGAGCGACACAGAGCTCGACGATGTGGAGACCCTGTCGGATCTGGCCGAACTGGCCCGTGAAGCCTCTCCCGAGGACGACACGGTGCTGGTGCTCATCGAGCAGGAGGACGCCTGGTTCGGCGTCGTCCGGATCGACGGCGAGGACGACCCTCGTATCTACGTCTCGGACGCCGCCGCCGCTGCCCGCAGCAGTTACGGCGAGATCCTGCTCACCGACGAACTGCTCGGCAGGGAGCCCGGCGACGACAGCGCCGACCTGGACTCCCTGGACCTCGACGGCACCGAGGAGCCCGACGGCGACTCGGACGACGACGAGGACGGCGGCGGGGCCGAGGCGGTCCCGCACAGCCCCGTCGGCGACAGCGAGATCCTCGACGACCTCGGCGTCAGCGAGAAGGAGCTGAAGGCTCTGGACGCAGAGGACGCGCTCGGGTCGATCGCCGAGGCGCTGGGCGCCTCGGAGGTGCTGGAGACCGTCCGCTGACCTCGTTCGACCAGGGGCCGGTGCCCGGGGTGCCCTCGGTGCCCGACCCCGTACGCGACCGCTGGCGGGCCGCGATGCGGCTCGCCCTGGACGAGGCCGGACTGGCCGTCCGGGGCGGGGACGTCCCCGTCGGCGCCGTCGTGCTGGCCGCCGACGGGACGACCGTGCTCGGCGTCGGCCACAACGAGCGCGAGGCGAACGGCGATCCGACCGCTCACGCCGAGGTCCTCGCGATCCGGCGGGCGGCGGCCGAGGTCGGCGAGTGGCGGCTGTCCGGCTGCACGCTCGTCGTCACGCTGGAGCCCTGCACGATGTGCGCCGGCGCGATCGTGCAGTCCCGGGTGGACCGGGTCGTCTACGGCGCCCGGGACGAGAAGGCCGGCGCCGCGGGCTCCCTCTGGGACGTCGTACGGGACCGGCGGCTCAACCATCGCCCCGAGGTCGTCGAGGGCGTCCTGGCCGAGGAGTGCGCCCGCCTCCTCACGGACTTCTTCCGGGACAGGTGACCGGCCCCGAATACCGATTTCGGAGCAGGGCCCACCGTGCTGTAAGGTCTCCCTCGGTAGCGTGTCCGAGCGGCCGAAGGAGCTCGCCTCGAAAGCGAGTGTGGCGCAAGTCACCGAGGGTTCAAATCCCTCCGCTACCGCTGAAGAAGGGCCCCGTCGACAGACGGGGCCCTTCGTGCTGTTGATCTCCGGAGAGGTGCGGAGGTTACACTCACCGCCGGTAACTGCGGGCCCTTTCGGCTCTTTCGACTCATTCGGCACACCAGACACAGCAGGCACAGGGGAGGCCGCGATGGCGGTGAATTCGAAGAAGGTCGCCGTCTATGTGCTCGTGGTCTTCTTGCTCTACGTGATCATCACGGACCCGGCCAAGGCCGCCGACTACGTGCAGGTAGGGTTCGAGGGCATATCGGACGCCGCCAAGGCCATCGGCGACTTCATGACGTGGATCGCCAACGGGGGCGACAGCTAGGGCCTGCCATAGGCCTGACCCAGGGAGTACCCATGATCCGCCACCTGGTCCTCTTCAAGCTCAACGAGGGCGTCGAGCGCGACGACCCGCGGGTCGTGGAGGGTGTCGAGGCCTTCCGTTCGCTCGAGGGAAAGATCGCCGAGATCCGGCACTGGGAACTCGGCTGGAACATCAGCGACCGCCCCATCGCCTACGACTTCGCCATCAACTCCGCCTTCGAGGACCCGGCCGCCCTGCGGACGTACGCGGAGCACCCCGAGCACCAGGCGGGCGTCACCCTGTGGCGGGAGTTCGCCACCTGGGTGATCGCGGACTACGAATACTGAGCCGCTGCCCGCCAGAGCCCTCCGCCGGAACGGCGGGGGGCTTTCGCGTGTCTTACGCACCGATCCATCCCCAACACGGGATTATGCGGTACTTGAACACAATGAACTGTCTTGTGATGCTATGACCGCTTTTGACCGATGAGTTGATGGATCACGAGGTGGAGTTGACCGTGCCGGCCAGTACTGCGCCTCAAGCCCCGAGCCCCCAGGCTCCCGGCCCCCAAGCACCCAGCCAGGAGGACACCCCCACGGCCGCGCCGCCCCGGAGTCGCGGAGCCGACACCCGGGCGCTCACCCAGGTGCTCTTCGGCGAGCTCAAGGAGTTGCAGCCGGGCACGCCGGAGCACAACCGCGTGCGCGGGGCGCTCATCGAGGCGAACCTCCCGCTCGTGCGCTATGCGGCCGCCCGCTTTCGCTCCCGCAACGAGCCCATGGAGGACGTGATCCAGGTCGGCACCATCGGGCTCATCAACGCCATCGACCGCTTCGACCCCGACCGGGGCGTGCAGTTCCCGACGTTCGCGATGCCGACCGTCGTCGGCGAGATCAAGCGGTACTTCCGCGACAACGTCCGCACGGTCCACGTACCGCGCCGGCTGCACGAGCTGTGGGTCCAGGTCAACAGCGCGACCGAGGACCTGACGACCACCTTCGGGCGCACCCCCACCACCGCCGAGATCGCCGAGCGGCTGCGCATCACCGAGGACGAGGTGCTGTCCTGCATCGAGGCCGGGCGGTCGTACCACGCCACCTCGCTGGAGGCCGCGCAGGAGGGCGACGGGCTGCCCGGGCTGCTGGACCGGCTGGGCTACGAGGACCCGGCCCTGGACGGCGTGGAGCACCGGGACCTGGTCCGGCACCTGCTGGTGCAACTCCCCGAACGCGAGCAGAGAATCCTTCTGCTGCGCTACTACAGCAACCTCACCCAGTCGCAAATCAGTGCGGAACTCGGGGTCTCCCAGATGCACGTTTCGAGGCTACTCGCGCGTAGCTTCCAGCGGCTGCGTTCGGCGAACCGGATCGACGCGTAACCGCAAACAGGATCGACGGGTAACCGGTGCGAGCGAATCGCTCACCAGGGCGGATCCCGACAGTTCTGCGATGAAAAACCGTCAGACCCCGTTTATCCAGGGCGGATTCAAGTCTCACATGTCGACATGTCACTACAGCGTGTTGCCGACATGTGACATTCTTCGGGAAGCGCGTTTGCCGTGGCCTCGGCTCCGGTATTCAGGTGAAGGTTGGCGTTCCTCGATCGGAGCGTTCGCCTCGACCGTCCCGCGACCCAAAGGGGGTGGCATGTCCGCAGACCAGGGCAGCTCGAAGGTGCTCACGCTCACGAAGAGCGAGTCCGCGCCCGACGCCGCGCTCGGCCCCATCGATGATGTGACGGCCCTGGCGGCCGCCGAGGCCCCGGCCCTCCCGGCAACTGATGTCCCGGCCGTGCCGGCCTCGGGGGACATCGACACCCGCACCCTGTCCCGCTCCCTGTTCCTGCGGCTCGCCGCCCTGGACGAGAACAGCCCCGAGCGTGCATACGTCCGGGACACCCTGATCGAGCTCAACCTCCCCCTCGTGCGCTACGCGGCGGCCCGCTTCCGCTCGCGCAACGAGCCGATGGAGGACATCGTCCAGGTCGGCACCATCGGCCTGATCAAGGCGATCGACCGCTTCGACTGCGAACGGGGCGTGGAGTTCCCGACGTTCGCGATGCCGACGGTGGTCGGCGAGATCAAGCGGTTCTTCCGCGACACGTCCTGGTCGGTGCGCGTCCCGCGCCGTCTGCAGGAGCTGCGCCTGGCCCTCACCAAGGCCAGCGACGAGCTCTCGCAGAAGCTGGACCGCTCCCCGACGGTGACCGAACTCGCCGCCGTGCTGGGCGTGTCCGAGGAGGACGTCGTCGACGGCCTCGCGGTCGGCAACGCCTACACGGCCTCCTCGCTGGACTCCCCGGCCCCGGAGGACGACGGCGGCGAGGGCTCCCTGGCCGACCGCCTCGGCTACGAGGACACCGCCCTTGAGGGCGTCGAGTACCGCGAGTCCCTCAAGCCGCTGCTGGCCAAACTCCCGCCCCGCGAGCGGCGGATCATCATGCTGCGCTTCTTCGCCAACATGACCCAGTCGCAGATCGGCGAGGAGGTCGGCATCTCCCAGATGCACGTCTCCCGGCTGCTGACCCGGACGCTGGCGCAGCTGCGCGAGGGCCTCATCTCCGACTGACCCCTTCCGCCCCCTTCATATTTGACGGAGTGTCAGCCACCATGGCCCGATGCTTCGCTCACCATGGACGACATGGACACATGGCCGTCGGTGCGCCCTGATCGGCGCGTCGGCGGCCGTCGTCTGTCTGGGCGGGGTACTGGCCGCGTGCGGGGGCGGTGGGGGCGGCGAGGGGTACGTCGCGACGGGTGCGGCAGGCGGCCCGCCGAGGGTGTCCGGTCCGGCGGCCCGGCCGACGGGCGAGGTGACGCTGGTGCCGCTCGACGGGCCGGCGGGCAGTGATGACGGCGACGCCGGTGGAACCGCGGCCGCTTCGGGCAACTCCGCCGAGCGGGACGGGAGTCAGGCGCCGCCCGCCTCCGACGTGGCGGAGAGCCCGGCACAACTCCCGAGCGGCACCCCCGAACCCGCGGGCAAGGCGGCCGATTCCGCCGCCCCGCCCAGCAGTTCACCCGCACCTCCGGCGGCCGCGACGCCGCCGACGCCCGCGAGGCTGACCGTGAGCGACCCCGTACGGGAGCCCACGGACAAGCGCTGGTGCGAGAAGGTGACCCTCGACTTCCACAACTCCGGCGGCACCGCCGTGCGCGCGGGCACCGTCGCCTTCGGCACCCACATCATCGGCGCCCTCGGCATCGACTGGGCGACGGTGGAGTCGACGCATGAGCTCCCGGCGCCGATCGAGGCCGGCGCGCGCAAGGAGAAGACCTGGACGGTGTGCGTCGACGCCTGGCGCGTGCCGCTGGGCATGCACGTCGAGACGCGGGACGTCACCGTCCAGTGGGAGTAGGGGCCCGTACGGCCGCTACGCCCGATGGGAGCAGGAGCCGTAAGCCCTACTTGCCGAACGCCAGATAGGCCACCGCCGCCAGGACCGCCACCGCGGCGACGATGCCGAGGATCAGGCCGATGCGGGGGCCGCCGGAGGACGCGGCCTGCTGCCGACCGGCCTGCGGGCCCTCGTCGACGAACGCGCGGAACATCTGGGTGCTGCCTGCGGGGTCGTGGTTGCCCTGGGGGCCCTGGGTGTTAGCCATGACCTGAGACCCTAGCGAATCCGCCCGTTCGGCCCAAGTGCGGACCCCGCCCCTGCACAGGGGGTCACAGGACCCACCCCACCTGCACATTTACGGTCGCAATACTTGCCTTTGCCAAGTTTTTGCGGCTCTCACCCTCCATTTGTTTGCCTGTAGCAACCAATCGCTTCTATGGTTGCCCAAAGCAACAAACACGGGAGGTGTGATGGCCGAGCAGGCGCAGTACGAGGAGCTGGTGCGCCAGTTCAGCGCCTTCGGCGCCGTGAAGCGGGAGATGGGACGGACGCTGCCGTCCGACTGCCCCGCGGCTTCCGCCGCCGTACTGACGTTGCTGGCCCGCCACGGAGAGATGCGCATGAGCAAGCTCGCCGAGCTGCTCGCCGTGGACATGTCGGTCACCAGTCGCCATGTCGCCCACGTCGCCGAGCGCGGCTGGATCAGGCGCTCCCCCGACCCGGCGGACAAGCGCAGCCGCATCCTGCGCCTCACCCCGGCCGGTGAGGAGCGCGTCCGGGAGATGTCCCGGCGGACGACGCAACTGCTCGCCGAGCGGCTGAGCGACTGGACCGACGACGAGGTCGCCCAGCTCACCCGGCTCATGGCCCGGCTGAGAGCCAGCTTCGACGACTGCCGTACCCCCGCGATCACCCAGTAACAGCCTCCGAGCCACTGAAGCCAGAGAGCCAGTAAGAGAAGGAAGCCCATGGCAACGACCACACCAGCCGGTGTGCGGGCCCACGCCAAGCATTCAGGAGGCCCGTCCGCCCACGGCGCTCCGATGTCGCACCGGCAGATCATGGAAGCGCTGACCGGGCTGCTGCTCGGCATGTTCGTGGCGATCCTGTCGTCGACGATCGTCTCCAACGCCCTGCCCGACATCATCAAGGACCTCGGCGGCGGCCAGAGCGCCTACACCTGGGTGGTGACCGCGTCGCTGCTGGCGATGACCGCCTCCACACCGCTGTGGGGCAAGCTCGCCGACCTCTTCTCCAAGAAGCTGCTGATACAGCTGGCCCTCGTCATCTTCGTCGCCGGGTCCGCGGCGGCCGGTCTGTCCCAGAACCCGGCCATGCTCATCACGTTCCGCGCCGTGCAGGGCATCGGCATGGGCGGGCTCTCCTCGCTGGCCCAGATCATCCTGGCCGCGATGATCTCCCCGCGGGAGCGCGGCCGCTACAACGGCTACCTCGGCGCCACGTTCGCCACCGCGATGGTCGGCGGCCCGCTGATCGGCGGTGTCATCACCGACACCGACTGGCTGGGCTGGCGCTGGTGCTTCTACGTGGGCGTGCCCTTCGCCGTGATCGCGCTGATCGTGCTGCAGCGCACCCTGCACCTCCCGGTCGTCAGGCGGAAGGTCAAGGTCGACTGGGCGGGCGCCTTCTTCATCACCGCCGCGGTCTGCCTGCTGCTGATCTGGGTGACCTTCGCCGGTGACAAGTACGACTGGCTGTCCTGGCAGACGGGCGCGATGACCGGTGGCGCGCTGGCGCTGCTGCTGATCTTCGTCTTCGTCGAGACCAAGGCGAGTGAGCCGATCGTCCCGCTGCGGCTGTTCCGCAACCGCACGATCACGCTGGCCTCGCTGGCCTCGCTCTTCGTCGGCATCGCGATGTTCGCGGGCACGATCTTCTTCAGCCAGTACTTCCAGCTGGCCCGGGGCGAGTCGCCGACGATGTCCGGCGTCCTGACCATCCCGATGATCGTCGGCCTGTTCATCTCCTCGACCGTCTCCGGCCAGGTCATCACCCGCACCGGCCGCTGGAAGGCGTGGCTGCTGGCCGGCGGTGTGCTGGTGACGGCGGGCCTCGGGCTGCTGGGCACGATCCGCTACGACACCGAGTACTGGCACGTGGCGATCTTCATGGCCCTCCTCGGCCTCGGCGTCGGCATGATGATGCAGAACCTGGTCCTCGCCACCCAGAACCAGGTGGACCCGAGCGACCTGGGCGCCGCCAGCTCGGTGGTGAACTTCTTCCGCTCCCTCGGCGGCGCCATGGGCGTCTCGGCCCTGGGCGCGGTCCTCAGCCACCGCATCACGCACTATGCCGAGGAGGGCCTGACCAAGCTCGGCGTGCAGGGCTCGTCGGGCCACGGCGAGATCCCGGACCTCGACGCGCTGCCCGGCCCGGTGCGCACGGTCATCGAGAGCGCGTACGGCCACGGCGTGGCGGACGTCTTCCTCTACGCCGCTCCGATCGCCTTCCTCGCCCTCCTGTTCGCCCTGTTCATCAAGGAGGTCCCGTTGAAGACGAAGGGTGCCCTGGCGCAGGCCGCCGAGTCGGAGAGCCCGGAGGCCGCCGAGGTCCCCGCGCCGGCCGCCGCGCAGGAGAGGGTCCCGAGCTGGGCCGTCACCTCCTCCGACACGCAGGCCGCTCCCGACGGCACCCAGAAGCTCGCCGCCGTCGCCACGGTGGCACGGCCCGAGGAGTCGGCCGGTTCGTCCGGCGGTGTCCCGGTGCGCGGCTTCGTGCGGGGCGCCGAGAGCGCGCCGGTGCCGCAGGCCGCGGTCACGCTGATCTCGCTGGCCGGACGGCAGCTGGGCCGGTCGGTGGCGCAGGCCGACGGTGCGTACGCCGTGGACGCGCCGGGAGCGGGCTCGTACGTCCTGATCGCCTCCGCCGACGGCTTCCAGCCGCAGGCGTCCACGATCGTGGTGGGCGGTGACGAGCCGCTGGCGTACGACATCCTGCTCAGCGGCACGAGCGGCCTGACCGGTGTGGTCCGGGCCGCGGGGAGCGCGCTGCCGGTCAAGGACGCCATGGTGATCGTCACCGACGTCCGCGGCGACCTGCTGGCCACCGCCGCCACCGGTGAGCAGGGCGAGTTCGGCTTCGCCGAGCTGGTGCCGGGTGCCGTGACCGTCGCGGTGAACGCCGCCGGGTTCCGGCCGCGTGCCCTGCCCGTCGAGATCGGCGGCACGGGGGTGACCCGGATCGAGGTGGACCTCGACGCCGGCGCCCAGGTCCAGGGCGTCGTACGGGCGCCGCACGGTCCGCTGGCCGACGCGCGGGTGACGCTGGTCGACGCGGCGGGCAATGTGGTCGGCACCGCCACCACCGGGGCGGACGGGGCGTACGCCTTCACCGACCTGGACGGCGGCGAGTACACGGTCATCGCGACGGGCTACCCGCCCGTGGCCACCGCCCTGACGGTCACCGGCCGCGGCGCCGACGACCACGACATCGAACTCGCCCACCCCGGCGAGTAGTCGGGCCCCGGCCCGTGGTGAGGCGGCGCCCGCTCTGAGCGGAGGCGGTGCCGCCCGCCACGGGCCGGTTTCTTTGAGCTTGTGAGGAGTACGTGAGATGGGACTGACCGCGAGGATCCGTACCCGGGACGGATGGGCCGTGTCGCACGCGGTCGTCACGGTGACCGACATGACCGGAACACAGGTGCTGCGCGCCGAGGCGGACGCGGAGGGAGCCGTACGGGACGCGATGCCGCTGGCGGCAGGGGCGTACACCGTCATCGTGACCGCCGTCGGATACGCCCCCGCCGCCGCGAGCGCGATCGTGACGGCGAGCGGCCGGGCCGAGGTCGGCACGGTGACGCTGGCCCGCCGGGGCGGCACGGAACTGCCGCCGCCGGGACCGTGGACCATCGACCCGGCGCACTCGTCCGTGGCCGCCGTCGCCCAGCACCTGGGCATCTCCAGCGTGCGGGGGCGCTTCACGCAGTTCGCGGGCGCCATCGAGATCGCTCCGGACGACGTCACCAAGTCCCGCGTGGAGGCGGTGGTCCGGGCCGGCTCAATCGACACGGGCAACGACATGCGGGACGGGCACCTGAGGTCGGCGGACTTCCTGGATGTGGAGAAGTACCCCGAGATCACCTTCCGCTCGACGGGCGTCACGGCCGCCGCCGGCTCCGACCGCTGGACGGTGCATGGCGAACTCGGCATGCACGGTGTCGTACGGCCCGTGGACCTGGACCTGGCCTACCTCGGCACGGGGGCCGATCCGTGGGGCGGGACGCGGGCGGCGTTCCGGGCGACCGCGGAGCTGCACCGGGACGACTTCGCCATGAACTACAACCAGGTGGTGCAGGCGGGGATCGCGGCCATCGGGACGACGCTGAAGGTGGAGCTGGACGTTCAGGCGGTGCAGGGGGAGGGGCTCCCGCAGGCGTGACGCCGCCGGGCAAGGACTGCTTGTGCTGCGGGATCGTGCTGCGAGCGGGGGCCGCCGCAAGGGTAGGCACGGCAGGGTCACGCTGAGACGGACACCCAGCGCCTACGCTGAGCCCATGGCACCGAACATCGCGACCAACACCCGCGTCTCGCTCGAAGAGTTGCTCGACTTCGTACGGCCCCGTCATCGCGCCATCCTGCTGACCCGGCGGGCCGACGGCAGCCCGCAGGCCTCGCCGTTGACCTGCGGGGTCGATGATTCGGGGCGGATCGTGGTCTCCACGTATCCCGAGCGGGCCAAGACACGGAACGCGAAGCGGGATCCGCGGGTCAGCCTCCTCGTGCTGAGTGACGACTGGAACGGGCCGTGGGTGCAGGTCGACGGTTCCGCCGAGGTGATCGACTCGCCGGAGTCCGTGGAGCCGCTGGTGGAGTACTACCGGAACATCGCCGGGGAGCATCCGGACTGGGACGAGTACCGGGCGGCGATGGTGAAGCAGGGGAAGTCGATCATTCGGGTGACGCCGGAGAAGTGGGGGCCGGTGGCTACCGGTGGGTTCCCTGCGCGGCTGGTCGAGGGGGACTGACGGAAGGGCACTACGCGTGCCCGGTTTTCTCGACCATCGCCTCGATGCCCGCCACCAAGAGGTCCAGAGCGAACTCGAAGTCCCTCGCCCACATCTCCTCCACCGTGTCGCCGCCGCGAGCCTCCATGAGCTCCGCTGACTCCTGAACGATGTCGGCGGCTTCCGGAGCCTGCGTCACCGTGCTCATGGCGTGCTGGAAGTAGTCGTCGGGGGTCATGCCGAAGGCCCTGCTGCGGGCGATGAAATGGCCCTCGATCGTGCCGAAGCCGTACACGAACTGGAAGACGGCGGAGATCGCCGCCACCAGGCCGTGTGCGGGAAGGCCGGTCTTGCGGATGATCCGCTGGACGACGCGGGAGAAGGCGAGGCTGTTCGGGCCGATGTTGACGTAGGTGCCGATCAGCGGCGACAGCCACGGGTGGCGGACCAGCAGGTCGCGGTACATGCGGGCCAGCGCGCGCAGCTGGTCCCGCCAGTCCTCGTCGGCCTCCGGGTCGGGCAGCGTCAGTTCGCCGAAGGCGGTGTCCAGGGCGAGTTCGAGGAGGTCGTCCTTGGTGTCGACGTACCAGTAGACGGACATCGCGGTCACGTTCAGCTCGGCCGCCAGCCGCCGCATGGAGAACTTGGCCAGCCCCTCGGCGTCCAGCAGCCGGACGGTGGTGGCGGTGATGCGGTCCCGGTCCAGACCGGAGGGCTGTCCCCCGCCACGCCCGCTACGGCGTTCCTTGCCCTCCAGCCAGACGCTGGTCCGCGCCGCCTTCCCGGCTGCCCTCACCATGGCGCACCTTCCTCGACGTTCTGATTCTGGTCATGCTAAGCGCCCCCAAAGGGGCGCGGGGAACTGCGCGACCAGCCACAACGAGGCTCGCAGTCGCACAAATACCCAGCGCCCCGAGCCCTTAGGCGCCGGCCCGCTCAGCCCTGCGCAGCAGACCCGCAGCCACCACCCCTCCGGCCAGCACAGCGACCGCCCCCACCAACTGACTCGTCTCCAGGCCGGAGGCGAACGCATCGGTGATACGTCCCTTCTCCTCCGCCGACCCCGCCGCCGCCAACGCCCCCGGCAGGGAACTCGCCGCCACCGGAATCAACGCCGCGAACCGCGAGTTCAGCACAGCGCCCAGCACCGCGACGCCCAGGCCCTGCCCGAACTCAGCCACCGTGCCGTTGATGCCCGCGCCGACACCGGCCTTCTCCGGCGGAATCGCGCTCATGATCGCGTGGGCCATCGCCGGGCTGGCGACCGCCGCGCCCGCGCCGATGAGCACCAGACCCAGCAGCGTGCCCGGATACCCGTGCTCGGTGAGCGTGGCGATCGAGACGAGGCCGGCGGCCATGGCCGTCATGCCCAGCCCGATGGAGACGGGTGTCCCGAGCTTGCCCGACCACTTCGCCGCCACGCCGGTGAAGTTCAGGGCGACGATCATCAACGCCAGCGGCGCCGTGCGCAGCCCCGCCTCCAGAGGGCCGTACCCGAGCACGAACTGCATGTGCTGGGTGAGCAGGAAGAGGGATCCGCCCATGCCGAAGGTGATCAGCACCGCGCCCGCGACCGCTCCCGTGAACCGGCGGTTCCTGAAGAAGTGCATGTCGAGCATGGGATACGGGATCCGGCTCTCCCAGTACGCGAAGCCGGCCAGCACCACGACCGCGACGGACGCCGACGCCAGCACCCTGCCGGACGTCCAGCCGTGCTCGGGTCCGGAGATGATGGCGAAGACCAGTGAGGACATGCCGATCGTGGACAGCAGAGCGCCGAGCAGGTCGGGGCGGTCGCCCTGCGGGTTCGCAGACTCCGGGACCAGGATGACGACCGCCACCAGGGCGAGGGCCGCGACCGGCAGGTTGATCAGGAAGATCGCACCCCACCAGAAGTGGTCCAGCATGAAGCCGCCGAGGAGCGGCCCGGTCGCGAAGCCCAGCGAGTTCACGGCCGCCCAGATGCCGATCGCCTTCGGCTGCTCCTCGGGCGTGAAGATCTGCATCGCGACGGCGAGCGTGGTGGTCATCAGCAGCGCACCGCCGATGCCCATGCCCGCCCGGGCGGCGATCAGCTGCCCGGAGCTGTCCGCCAGTCCGGCCACCAGCGAGCCGACGCCGAACAGGACGAGGCCCACGGCCAGCATCTTCTTGCGGCCGTAGCGGTCGGCGGCGCTGCCCGCGGTCAGCAACAGACCGGACTGCACCAGCGAGTACGCGTTGATCATCCACTGGATGTCCGAGGTGGCGGCGCCCAGTTCGCTGGTGAGCGAGGGGATCGCCACGTTCAGGATCGTGTTGTCGAGCAGCACCGTCAGCTGGGCGAGACAGATGACACCGAGGATCAGCCAGCGTTGTGGGTGGCCACCCGGTGACTGGGGCTGCGGCTGGGGCTCCGGCTGGGCCGGGGCCTGCTCCTGGGGGGACGTCGTCATGCTGTACACCGTAGAACACTTCCTATACGGCGTACAACGGAGTTAGGAGGCGGGAGACAGGAGATACGAAGAGGGGGGCGGTGGCGCGAGCCACCGCCCCCCTCTCACCGGAGACCGTCAAGTGCCGTCAGCTGTCGCTCTTCGGCTGCGTCAGGTCGTAGAACGTGGTGCCGTCGACCGTCACCGACTCGAAGTTCTCCTGGACCCAGGAGCTGATCTGCGAGGAGGTGCCGTTACTGCTGCCACCCATGCCGCCGCCGCTGCCACTGGCGATGAAGTAGTGGATCTTTCCGTCCTCCACGTACTCCTTGAACTCGGCCGGCGTCGGCGACGGGTCGGTGCCGTTGAAGCCGCCGATCGCCATCACCGGGTCGCCGGTGGAGAGCTGGTAGCTCGCGGCGTTCTGGGCGCCGATGGCCGCGGCCGCCCAGGTGTAATGACCGGCGTTCTTCTCCAGCAGCGCCTTGGCCTCGTCGCTGACGCTGGCACCGTTGAGCAGACCGCCCATGCCGCCACCGCCGCCCATGCCGCCGCCGTCACCGGTCTGGCCACCGGGGCCGCCCTGCCCGCCCTGCTGGTTCTGACCCTGACCCTGGTTCTGGCCCTGGGTGTTGCCGTTGCCGTTCTGCCGGCCCGGCATACCGCCGCCGGGGAAACCGTTGCCGTTCTGCTGGTTCTGGCCGGGCATGCCGCCCCCGCCGGGACCGCCGCCCATGCCACCGCCGCCCGGGCCGCCCCGGCCGCCCGCGACCGCGGGACCGGCGGTGACGATCGAGCCGGTGTGGCCCTCGTTCACCGTGGTGAGGGTGTACGCGGCCGGGCCGGCCAGCGCGGCGGCGAGGCCCAACCCGACGACAGCCATGGCCAGTTGACGTCCCAGCCTGCTCGCGAAGATCAGGCCCAGCGCGGACGCCAGACCGCCGACCAGGACGACCCACTTCAGCCAGGGCAGGTAGTCGGTGGAGCGGTTGAGCAGGACGTAGCCCCAGACCGCGGTGGCCGTCATCGCGCCCGCCAGGCTCAGCGAGGCCCACATCTTGTCGCGCTTCTCCCAGAGCAGCGCCGCGCCCATGCCGATCAGCGGGGCGATGTACGGGGCGAGGGCCACCGTGTAGTACTCGTGGAAGATGCCCTGCATGTAGCTGAAGACCAGCATGGTCGTGATCAGTGCGCCGCCCCAGACGAGGAACGACCCGCGCGTCACCGAGGTACGGCGTGCCTTGCGCGTGGCCACCAGAGCCGCGACCAGCAGGATCAGTGCGGCCGGGATCAGCCAGGAGATCTGGCCGCCGATGCTGGAGCTGAACAGGCGGTCCCAGCCGGTCTCGCCCCAGTTGCCGCCGCCGTTGCCGCCGCCACCGCCGCCGACGCTGCCGGTCTCCTCGCCGTTGAGCCGGCCGAGGCCGTTGTAGCCGAAGGTCAGCTCCAGGAAGGAGTTGTTCTGCGAGCCGCCGATGTACGGGCGGGAGGAGGCGGGCCACAGCTCGACGATCGCGACCCACCAGCCGCCGGAGACGACGATCGCGACCAGGCCCGCGGCCAGCTGGCCGATGCGCTTCTTCACCGACACCGGCGCGCAGACCGCGTACACGATCGCGAGCGGCGGCAGGATCAGGAAGGCCTGCAGGGTCTTGGCGAGGAACGCGAAGCCGATCGCGACACCGGCCCACACGAGCCACTTGGTACGGCCGTCCTCCAGGCCCCGGATGACGAAGTAGCAGGCCACGGCCATCAGCAGGGCCAGCATCGCGTCCGGGTTGTTGAACCGGAACATCAGCGCCGCGACGGGGGTGAGCGCGAGCACGGCGCCCGCGATCAGGCCGGCCGCGGGGCTGAACCGGCGGCGTACGGCCGCGTGGACCACGGCGACCGTGCCGACGCCCATGAGGACCTCGGGGAGCAGGATCGCGAACGAGCTGAGCCCGAACAGCCGCAGCGACAGGGCCATCGGCCACAGGGAGGCCGGGGGCTTGTCGACGGTGATGGCGTTGGCCGCGTCCAGGGAGCCGAAGAAGAAGGCCTTCCAGGACTGGCTGCCGGCCTGGACGGCCGCCGAGTAGAAGGAGTTGGCGTAGCCGGAGGCGCTGAGGTTGTACAGGTAGAGGAGGAGGGTGGCGAGGAGAAGGCCTAGGAAGGCCGGGCGCGCCCAGCGCGGGTCCTCGGGGCGGCCGCGCCACAGCCGCCGTACGAAGGGCTGCTTGGGTTCACCGGAGTCGGGGGCCGGTGTGGCGGCGGACGGAGGTGCCGGGGGGCGCTCCCAGGTGCCGGGGTTCGTGCCTCTGCCCTGTGTCGTCGTCCGGTCGTAGTGGATGGTCATCGGGAGTCCCTCGAGTCGGTGTCGTGCGGGCGTACCGGCTGCAGTTGCACGGTGGTGTCCCGCCAGGTGCCGTCCGCGGCTTCACCGGCGCGGAACTGTGCGGTTTCGTACGTGTGGTGCGGCGCGCCCTGCGCCACCGGGCGCTGCGGGAGCGGGCCGTAGTGGGCAGCGGGCTGCCCGGCCATGGCGTAGGTCGGCGAGGACGGGTTGGGGACCGGCAGGTCCGAGGCGACGACCGTCGAGTCGGCGTCGCGTCGGTCCGGGAACACCCACGCCCGGAAGAGCAGGAAGCGCAGCACCGTCGCCGCGAGGTTGGCGGCGATCAGCACCGCCAGTTCGGTCGAGTGCGCGGGGTCGCTGCTGGCGGCGTTCAGGGCGGCGAGCGAACCGCTGGTCAGGGCGAGGCCGATACCGAAGACGACCAGGCCCTGCGCCTGGTGCCGTACGGCGCCGCCGCGGCCGCGCACCCCGAAGGTCAGGCGCCGGTTGGCCGCCGTGTTGGCGATCGCGGAGACCAAGAGGGCGAGCGCGTTGGCGATCTGCGAACCGGTGAAGACCCGGAAGCCGCTGTAGAGGAGCAGGTAGAACAGGGTGGACAGGCCGCCGACGACGCAGAAGCCGACGAGCTGGCGGGCCAGGCCGCGGGGGACGTCCTGGACGTCGCGGTCGCGGGGGTCGTCACCGAAGGGGCGGGTGAGCCGGTCCAGCGGCAGAGCGCCGGAGGCGAGGGCCTTGCCGACCCGCCACACGCCCTTGAGGTCGTCGGTCGCCGTCTTCACGATGTGCACCGTGGAGTTGGGGTCGTCGACCCAGTCGACGGGGACTTCGTGGATTCGGAGTCCGGCACGCTCGGCGAGCACCAGCATCTCGGTGTCGAAGAACCAGCCGGTGTCCTCGACCAGCGGCAGCAGCACCTGCGCGACATCGCGCCGGATGGCCTTGAAGCCGCACTGGGCGTCCGAGAAGCGGGCCTGGAGGGAGCCGCGCAGGATGAGGTTGTACGAGCGGCTGATGAACTCCCGCTTCGCCCCGCGCACCACGCGCGAGGAGCGGGAGAGACGGGAGCCGATCGCGAGGTCCGAGTGACCCGAGATCAGCGGCGCCACCAGGGGGAGGAGCGCGTTGAGGTCGGTGGACAGGTCCACGTCCATGTAGGCGAGGATCGGGGCGTCCGAGGCGGACCAGACGGTCCGCAGCGCCCGGCCGCGCCCCTTCTGCTCCAGCCGGAAGGCCTTGACCTCCGGGAGCTCCGCCTCCAGCCGCCGGGACACCTGGGGGGTGGTGTCCGTCGACGCGTTGTCCGCGATGGTGATGCGGAATGCGTACGGGAACGTGCGCTTGAGGTGATCACGCAGTCTCAGCACACACGGCTGGAGGTCCTTCTCCTCGTTGTAGACGGGGATCACTACGTCCAGGACAGGCGTACCGGCGTCGCCGGCCGGGAGGTGCTCCCGCGCCGGCAGAGTGCCGGGAGAAGAGTCGGTTCGCATGACACCGACTTTCGTCAGGCGCCCTGTTCCGCCCATGTGGTGACGCTGTGCTGTGCCTGTGAGTGCTGTTGCCAGCTCATTTCGGGGCTGGGCGGCGTCGGGAGCGCCGGCAGATGCACCGTGAACACGGTGCGTCCGGGCACGCTGTCGACGGTCACGGCACCCCCGTGCGCGGTCGCCACGGCCTGCACGATGGCCAGGCCGAGGCCGGTCGAGCCGGTGGCACGGGAGCGCGCGGAGTCGCCGCGCGCGAACCGTTCGAAGACGTGCGGGAGCAGATCCGAGGGGATGCCCTGGCCGTTGTCCTCGACGTCCACGCACAGCCACGGGCCCCGCCTCTGGACACGGGCAGTGACCGTCGTCCCGGGTGGGGTGTGGTTGCGGGCGTTGCCCAGGAGGTTGACGAGGACCTGTTGCAGGCGTGCCGCGTCCGCCGACACGAGCGCGGGCTCGTCGGGCAGCTCGAGGCGCCAATTGTGGTCCATGCCGGCCGCGCGGGCGTCGCTGATGGTGTCCACGACGAGCGGGATGAGGTCGGTCTGCTCGAACTGGAGGGGTCGTCCGGCGTCGAGGCGCGCGAGCAGCAGCAGGTCCTCGACCAGCAGCGTCATCCGGCCCGCCTCGGACTCGATACGGCCGAGCGCGTGCCGGGTGTCGGGGCCGACCTCTTCTCTGCCGCGTCTGGTCAGCTCCGCGTACCCGCGGATGGAGGCGAGGGGTGTCCTGAGCTCATGACTGGCGTCGGCCACGAACTGGCGTACCCGCGTCTCGCTCTGCTGGCGGGAGTGCAGGGCGCCGTGGACGTGGTCGAGCATACGGTTGAGCGCGGCGCCGACCTGGCCGACCTCGGTGTGCGGGTCGGTCTCGGACTCGGGGACGCGTTCGCTGAGGTTGACCTCGCCGGTGTGGAGGGGGAGTTCGGATACGCGGGTCGCCGTGGCGGCGACCCTGCGGAGGGGTCGGGTGGCCACACCGACGATCACCGTGCCGGCGATACCGGCGGCCACGAGGGCGGCGGCGGTGACGCTGGCCTCGATGAGGACGAGGGTGCTGAGGGTCTTGTCGGCATCCGTCGTCGGAATCGCGACGTAGTAGCTGCCGTTGGTGCCGCTTCGGTACGTGACGCGGTAGTCGCCGAGGCCCGGGATCTCGACCGTGTGCTCCTCGCCGTCCTGGGAGACGGCGTTGAGCGCGGTGGTCTGGGCCTCGTCGAGGTCGACGGGATCCATGCCGCTGAAGTCGGTGCTGTCGGACGACTCCTTGCTGACCTTGGCCTCGGTGATGGTGCCGTTCTGGACCTTGGCGGCAACCATGTTCTTCGACTCGGGTCCACGCGTGACGAACTCACCGAGGGTGAAGGTCTGGGCGGGTTTGCCGACCGCGTCCTTCTTGTCAGGCTCGCTGCCGGGAGGCGCGCCGAAGCCTGCGGCACGTCCGCTGACCTCGCGCAGGCGGTCGTCCAGCTGTTCATACAGATGTGATCGCAGGGCGAGTGTGGTCACCGTACCGATCACCGCACACACCACGGCGATCAGCACCACCGACGCGACGACGAGCCGCGTCCGCAGCGTACGCGGCTGACCCGCCCGTCTCTTCTGCGTACGCGGTCGTCGTCGCCCGCTCATGACGCCGCGGGCTTGATCAGGTAGCCGGCGCCGCGCCGAGTGTGGATCATCGGCTCGCGACCGGCGTCGATCTTCCGGCGGAGGTAGGAGATGTAGAGCTCGACGACGTTGGCCTGCCCGCCGAAGTCGTAGGACCAGACCCGGTCGAGTATCTGGGCCTTGCTGAGCACGCGCCGCGGGTTGCGCATGAGGAAGCGCAGCAGCTCGAACTCGGTGGCGGTGAGGTGGATGCCCTCGCCCGCCCGCGACACCTCGTGGCTGTCCTCGTCGAGGGTGAGGTCCCCGACGACGAGGACGGAGTCGGAGCGCCGGTCGGCCGCGCCGGAGCGCCGGATGAGCCCGCGCAGCCGGGCCACGACCTCCTCCAGGCTGAACGGCTTGGTGACGTAGTCGTCGCCACCGGCCGTGAGCCCGGCAATACGGTCCTCGACGGCGTCCTTGGCGGTCAGGAACAGCACCGGCACGTCCGGCAGCTCCCGACGCAGCCGCCCGAGGACCGTCAGCCCGTCCATGTCCGGCAGCATCATGTCCAGGACGACGGCGTCGGGCCGGAACTCACGCGCGGTCTGGACGGCACCCTGGCCGTCCCCCGCACTGCGGATCTGCCAGCCTTCATAGCGAAGGGCCATGGACAGCAGTTCGGTGATCGACATCTCGTCGTCCACCACAAGCACTCGGACGGGGCTCCCGTCCGGCCTCAGCAGTTCGGTGCGCCCCTGGGGCGAGGTCGTGGTCATGCTGGAAACAATGTCGGGGCCCTCTTAGAACACGCTTTCCACAAGCTGTGAATCTCCTAAGAAACGCACAGGAGACTCTCAGGGGGCGCTTGGGTGATCGATACGGGAGAACCATCGGCCCGCTAGGGCGGTGCACCGCAACGGCGACGATGAGCCCGGAGTCGTTTGAGTCCTTCGGAGGCCGCCCGTTCCCAGATGATCGTGTAGCTCAACAGGACTCGGCTCCGGTGACGATGGCGTCGATCTCGGACGGTGGACGTCGGACCGCCGACGGCTCAGCACGTTACGCATCGAGGCTCCTGAGGATGTCGAGTTCCGCCCAGACGGTCTTGCCCACGGTGAGTTTCTCGACCGCCCACCGATCGGCGTACGCATGGACGAGGAGGAGCCCGCGGCCGAACTGGTCGTCGGGGTCGGCGTTGCGGGTGGCCGGGAGCCGTTCGCCTCTCGGGTCACTGACGGCGACCCGGAGCGCCTTGCCGGTGAGCGACGTCTCGACACGGAAGAGGCGGTCCCTGAGGCAGCCGTGCAGTAAGGCGTTGGTGCACAACTCGCTTGTCAGTAGGGCCGCGTCATGGGCGAGGCCGGGATGGCCCCAGTCGAGGGCGAGTTGGGCGACGTGCCTGCGGGCGAGGGGGATGTTGCGGGGGTACTGGGTGTAGCTGGCGGTGTCGTAGCGGTCGTAGGCCTTGGGGAGTGGAGGAGGGCAGGAGTCGGTCACGGGGTCCTCCGGCGATAGGGGAGTTGGGGTGGCTCCGCCGCGCTACGGCGATGCGGGCAACACGGTGCACTTCCGCCAACTAGTGCCGCTTAGTGGGCGATTGAGTACTGACCGTAGCGGCGGCTCAACTAGAATCGCAAGCAGTCCCAGGGAAATAAATCCCCACGGGTGCTTGCCCCGCCACTTCGGCGCCCTGCACACTGACCGCAACCCGGGAGGTAATCCGACGTGACCGCAGGCCAGTTCATTCGCGGCAACCGCGTATCTACGGTCCTCGCCCGCAAGCTCGGCGGCGAGCTGCTGCAGTTGCGCGACGCGGCCGGCCTCACGCAGCCGCAGGCCGCGGAGGCTCTGTCCGCGACCGCGGCCAAGGTCGCCAAGATGGAGCGCGGTTGGGTGCCCTTCCGTGACCCCGACATCCGGATTCTGTGTGATCGGTACGGCGTGACCGACTCGAAGGCCGTGGAACGGCTGCTGAGCCTCGCGAAGACCGACCGTGAGCGCCGCAAGGCCAAGGGGTGGTGGAACCAGTACCCCGAGCTGCGCTCACTCGTGGAGTACGTGGCGCTGGAGGACATCGCGACCGGCGTCCGCACGTGGCAGGGAGCCTTCGTTCCCGGCCTGTTGCAGACGCCCGACTACGCCCGGGCCCTCGCGATCGGCAATGCCGACTGGGACGACCCGGACGAGATCGAGCGCTTTGTCGAGGCGAAGATCGCGCGACAGGCCCGGCTGACGGACGCAAGCCCCGTCAACCTGTGGGCTGTAGTGGGCGAGGGAGCACTGCGCCAATTGGTCGGCGGTCGTGAGGTCATGCGCGGGCAACTGGCGCACCTGATCGAGGCATCCCGCCAGCCCAACATCAAGCTCCAGGTGGTCCCGTTCCTCGCGGGCTCCCACCCCGGGATGACCAGCGCCTTCAGCGTCGTGTCGTTCGCGGAACCCGGCGCAATGGACGTGGTCTACATGGACACCACCTCGTCTACCCTGTGGCTGGAGAGCGAGGCCGACGCCGCACGTCACAACACGAAGTTCGAACGGATCGCCAGGGCCGGACTCGCTCTTCGCGATTCCGTCGACCTGATCGAACGCATCCGCAAGGAGCTGTGAGCCGTGCCGAACTTCGAGTTCGCGAAGTCCAGTTACAGCAGCGGAAACGGCGAGTGCGTCGAAGTCGCCCGCAACATTCCAGGCGCCGTTGCCGTCCGAGACTCCAAAGACACGGACGGACCGATACTCCAGCTCATACCCGGCGCCTGGACGGCCTTCCTTCGCCTGGTCTCACATCACCGCTGAGGCGCCCTCGGGCGAGGGCGGCACGTCACCGGTCCCGTCGGCGTTCCCGCTACTCGCCCGCTCGAACCCGTTGCTGTGCTCGACCCTGGCGATGTGCAGCGAGTAGCTCGCGTACCAGTGCGCACGGCCGTACGCCTTGGCCGCCCGGTGCTCCGCATGGTCACGCCACTGCTCGATGCCGGCGAGGTCCCTGAAGTAGGCGACGGTGATCGAGAGACCGCCGGGGGTGCGGGCGGAGTCCTCGCCGAGGAACCCGGGGATCTCCTTGACCAGTTCGCCCATGCGCTGGGCGGTCGTGCCGTATCCGCCGTCGCCCTCGGTGCGTACTGAGGTGAACACGACGGCGTAGTAAGGGGGTTCGTGGGCGGGAACGGGCACAGGAATGACAGGTGTCACGTGGTGATCGCTCATGTCACCCACGGTCGGCCCCCGCACCATGCGGCGTCCAGGTTCCTTGCCGAAAGGGATCCCGGAGGGATCCAACTCTTTACCTCCGGTGCGCGGCGCACCCGTCCCGGCCCGGCTGTCAGCCCTCCGGCCGCACCGCCTCCCGCAGCCCCATGACATCCGCCACCGCCATCAGCCAGCGGGCCATCGCCTCGTCGCCTTCGAGTGAGGGGTCGTGCGCGGCGGCCGTCGTCAGCCAGTCGAGGACCAGGGCGTTCGCCTGCGCGCCGGGGAGCACTTCGGGCAGCGCTGCGGCATGGCGGACGCCGCCCGCGCGGACCAGCCTGGCCAGGTACGCGACCGCGCGCGGCCGTACGCCGAGGCCGTCGAGGGTGACGGCGGCGCCGACCGCACCGTCGCCGAACAGCGCGGTGCGCTGCGGGCCGGGGCGGGTGAGGCCGTAGCGGAGCAGCACCGTGAGGTCTCGTTCGGCGAGTTCGGCTTCGGTGCGGGGAGCGGGGGCGGGGGCGGGGTGCGGGGCCATGGCGGGTTACCTCACGGTGACGGTGTAGGTGTAGTAGCGCGGCTGGGGGTCGGTGGTGGTCTGCCGAGGGCTCGCGACGGGTGAGGGGGAGACCGAGGCGCCCGAGCCGACGCAGGTACCGACGGGGCAGTGCAGGATCCGGATCTTCGTGGTGCCTGGCCCCACGGCCTCGAAGTCGAAGGACTTGGTGCCGTCGGTCCCGCCGTCGAGGTCCGATCCGTCGAGGTCCTGGTGCTCGCCGCCGATGCGGACGACCGCGTCGTCGGGGCGGGGGTCCACGCGGTACCACCACTCACCCTGCCCGGGGGAGTACGGGACGGTGATGCTGAACTCCTCCCCGGCCTCGGCCTCGATGGTGCGCGTCTCGGTGTCGTACTCCGCGGGGCCCACCAGGCCGCAGCCGGTGAGCAGGAGTACGGCGGAAGCCGCGGCCGGCAGGAGGAGCCGCCGGAGGCGGGGCGGGCGGAGGGTGCTGGTCATCAGGGGTCCTGGGCTCAGTCGGCGGGTGCTTGGCTCAGTCGGAGGGAAGGTGAACGGCGTAGGCGTCCGGCATGCGGTTGTCCGACGCCTTGCCCATCCGGCCGTTGATGAAGTCGTCCTCACTGATCCAGGTGGTGCGACCCCAGGGGTTGTAGACCTGGAGCATGTCGCCTTCCTGGCCGACGATCATCATCGCGTGGCCCGCGCGTTCACCGTCCGGATACCCCTCGACGCCGATCGGCACCGGCTTTCCTTCGGCAACCGCCCTCTCGATGTCGGGCAGGACATCACGGCGGGCGTCGGCGCTGCGGGTCTCCTGGAACTCGTACGAACTGCCCGTGTGCGGGCTGATCTCCTCGTTGACGATGTCAGTCTTGCCGTCGTTGTCCATGCCGGAGGGAGAGCGACCCCAGGGGAAGTGGTACTCGTAGTTCCCGTCGCCCTCTTCGTGCACCCGTTCCTGCTCCGCCGTCAGGCGCTCGCGGAAGGCCGCGGGGTCGTCCTCCTGACCTGACGGACCGCCGGTCAGCTCCAGTGCGTAGATCGGGTCGACCATGGCGCGGGCGTTCACCGTGGAGGACGGGACGCAGGTGTTGCCGTCCTGGGACCACTTTTTCCCGTTGAAGGTGACCTCGTCGTAGTTGGTGTTCGCACCGTCGGGGTTGAGGCCCTCGTTCTTCATGCTGTCGCCCTGCGTGACCACCGGGGTCAGATGGCGCTGCAGCCAGGCCGGGTCCTTGCCGTGGATCTTGTCGCGGAACTCGCCGAGTTCGTCCATCCCGTATCCGGCGGCGAGGGCCTTCATCAGATACGCGCGTTCCTGCGGCGACTTGGCCTCGGAGAGCATCCGCTCGAACTCCGCCCGGTCCTTCGCGTTCATGCTCTCCATGCGCTTCCCGGACCGCTCCAGATCGGTGGCGGTGAGCAGCTCGTTCCACTCCTGCGGGCCGCCGGGGACGGCGGTGTCGGCGAGGACGAGGCGGTCGGCGGCGGATATCTCGTCGGTGCCGAGCCGGCCGGCGCGCGCTTCGGAGGCGTACTTGTTCAGCTCCCGGGCCGCCGCCCTGGCGGCGTCGTCGGCCGCTTCGGCGGCCTGGTGCATACGCTGCGCGCCGGTGTCGGCGATGGAGCGGGCGCGCAGCCGTTCCGCCTCCTCCTCGTCCTTCTCGATCATGTCGTCGAAGAAGCCGTCCTCCGCGCCGAGGATGGTCAGCGCCTCACGCAGTTGCCCGCGCCCGCCACTGTCCTCGGTGCGGGCCGACTCCAGCGCACCGGAGAGGCGGATCAGCTGGTTTCCCACGGCGCGGAAGGCTATGGCCATCTGGTCGGCGTCCCGATAGGCGGCCGCGACGACCTCGGACGCCTGGGCGCCCGTCTGGCCCACCCATACGCTCGGCAGTCCCTTGGTGCCTACGGCCTTGACGTCGTCGTGGATCTTCTCGGCGTCGTCGGCCTTCTTCTGGTAGGTCACCCCGAGGTCGTTGAGGACTCCCGGGTCGCCGACGGGCGCGGAGATGCCCAGGGCCCTGTTGATCGCCCCGACGAGGTCGTTCTTGCTGTCCGCGCCCGCGATGTCCTTGCGGCAGGCGGCGAGTTCCTCGCGGCGGTCGGTGGTGGATTCCCCGGCGTCGGGCATGGCTGACTGGTACCCCATCGGTGCGGTGGGCAGGAAAGTGGCGGGCGACGTCGGAGCGACGCCGTCCAGGTCGGCGAAGGCCTCGGGCGGCCTCGGGTTGCCTCGGGTGGCCTCGGGTGGGATCCGGCGGTCCAACGGTCCGGCGGGATCCGGTGGTCCAACGGTCCGGCGGGATCCGGTGGTCCAACGGTCCGGCGGAATCCGGTGGTGTCCGCCGGACCTAGTACTCCGGCGGTCCAAGAACTCCGGCATTCTCCGGCAGGATCCGGCGTCTACCCGAAGGGAGAACTCGTCGTCACCGGCACGCCCCCGGCCGGCGCCGGCGTCGGCCCCGCGCCGCTGCCGGCGACAGCCGACCTCAGCCCGGCCACGGCCTGCTGCTCGGCCCCGCCATAGGCCTGGCTGGAGACGCGGACCTTGTCGGCGAGCTCGTGCAGCGCCTCTTCCAGGACCTTCGTCTCGGCCTGCCAGGCAGCGGCGAAGCGGGTGTAGGCCGGGCCGCTGTCGGAGCCGCCGAGGGCGTCCGAGGAGTAGCAGGGGAGTGCGGAGATGGCGGTGCGGATGTTCCCGGTGTCATCACCGGCGCTGTCGAGCTTGTCCGCCTCGCTGCTCATCCCGCTTCGCTGGACGTCGTATCCGCCCGAACCGCTCATGCTGTGCCCCCGCTTCAGCTGCTTGATCGCCGCGTGAGCTTAACATGACAAACCGCAGCTCAAACGCCCTTTGCCCGGCGTCATTTCGACCTGAGCGGGCGCCCGGAACCGCGGCTCACCGCGGCTCAGAACAACTCGTCCTGCACCCCCGCGTCCTGGCTCCTGAACTCCCGTACCGGAAGCGTGAGTTCACTGTCCTCGCTCACCGGAACCAGTTCCCACCCCGCCATCAGCCGCGTGTCGACCACGACCACCCCGCCGCCCGTCTCCACATGAAGATCCGGCCCGGCAGCCGCCACCAACCGCCCGCTCACCGCCCCGCCCGCGACGAGCCCGCTCACCTCACCGACGGCGGCCGGGAGGTCCGCGAGGCCGAAGACCCCCGCGTGGTCCACCGGTTGGCAGGGCTCGCGGTCGAGCGACTCGGGCCAGCCGGGGAGCGCCGCGGCCCGGGCGTGCAGGTCCGCCACCTCGGCCGCCCGCTCCACCGCCGACGCCGGCAGCGCGGACCGTACCGCCCGCTTGTCGCCGTACGGAATCCGGTCCGGCACCCGCAGCGCCGCGCGCAACAGCTCCTCGGTGCGCCGCGCCGCCATCAACGGGCCGACGCCCAGCCAGCTGAAGCAGACCGCGCCCTGCTCCAGCAGCCGTGCCGAGCCGCGCTCAAGAGCGGTGATGCCGACCTTCGTCATGCCGGGGCCGAACCACGCCAGATATACGTGATACGGCCGCGGGTCGTCCGCGATCGTGTCGGCGGCCACCGAGTGCGCCCGATCCAGCCGCGCACACTCCTCGCACCGCGCCCCCGTACTCCGCCCCGGCACGACCGCCCGCACCGGACACGCGTGCCCCCGCGCTCCCACGCATCTCCGCACGCCCCCTTCCGCGACCCCGAAGGCCACCCGTTTCCCCCAGGTCAGCGCCGAGCGCCGCCCACCGTCCCACGCCAGCTCAGGACCGCTCGCCGACCAGCGCAGCCCCTTGCATCTCCATGCCTGTGCCATCGCCCTTCGAGCGTAGGGGCTGCCACTGACAACGGCGCCGCGACAACAGCACCCGCCTCAGCGCCCGGCCTCAGCAGCACCGGCAGCACCGGCAGCGGCAGCAGCACCGGCAGCAGCACCGGCAGCGGGCTCGGGTTTCGCACCCACACGGCCCGCCTCGGACGCCACCGCGACCGCCACGACCCCCGCCGCCGTACGCCGGCCACGCCCCGCCAACCGGCATCCCCAGCAGTCCGGGTGCCCGTCCCGCGCGCTCAGGTCGCGCGTCCCCATCCGCCACTCACCGCGCGGCCGGACGCCCGGCGGCTTGCCCCACCCGGCGAGATGCAGCGCCCAGGTGACCAGGACGCTCGCCGCCAGAATCCCGGTCCCGCCCGCGATGAACACCGCCGAAACCATGCATATCCCCGCGCCCAGCACGGCGGAACCGACGGTCGCGATCGCGGTTCCGGTCCATCCTGCGACCGTATGCCCCTCGTCATACTGGCTCATGTACCTGCTCCCTCCGGACCAAGACCTCTCACCAAGACCTCTCACCTTGTAAGAAATTTAGCGCATAAACCTCTCACTAACTAAGGCAATCTGGAATGCAAGCCAAGCCGCGCCCCGCCGCCTCCCCGGTCCAGGCCCTGACGGCGATGGACGACCTCATCGCGACCGCCATGGTCGGGCAGCAGGAGATCGCCGCGCAGGTCGGCCTCAACGTCACGGACCTCACCTGCTTCGCCTACGTGCTGCAAGCGGGCGAGGACCTGCTCACGGCCGGCGACCTGGCGGCACGCGCCCACGTCACCACGGGCGCGGTGACCGGCATCCTCAACCGCCTGGAACGCGCGGGCTACGTCACCCGCCGCCCCGACCCGACGGACCGGCGCCGTGTACGCGTGGCCGCACTGCCGGACGCGGAGGCCCGTATCCGTGAGATCTACGAGCCGTACTACGCCCGCCTGATGGACCTCTTCGCCGACTACTCACCCGACGAGATCGCCGTCCTGACCGACTGGTTCACCCGCGCCAGCGCGCTGGCGGCGGGCTACCTGGAAGAGCACTGCCGCACGGACTGAAGCACCGGCCGACCCACCGCCCGCCACGCCGCACCTCCTCACCGGCAGGCTCAACGGCCGCGCCCCCGCCCGGGGCCATCCTCCCGGGCGTCGTACGCCACCCGCGCACGCTCGACCTCGCCCAGATTGACCGACCACTCCGACAGCGCGGCGAACAACGGCGCCAGGCTGCGCCCCAGTTCGCTGATCTCGTACTCCACGCGCGGCGGGACCTCGGGGAAATAGGTGCGTACGACCAGCCCGTCCCGCTCCAGCTGCCGCAGCCGCTGCGTCAGCACCTTCGGCGTGATCGTGGCGATACGGCGCTCCAGCTCGACGAAGCGCTGACGGCCGTATTCGTGGAGCGCCCACAGGATCGGGGTGGTCCAGCGGCTGAAGACGATGTCGACGACGGGGGCGATCGGGCAGGCGTTCTCGGGAGCGACCTCGCCCGGAACCCGCTTCATTGTGTCCTCGGTCACAACTACCCCCGCTCGCCAATACTTTCCTCTAGGTACCTACTACCTCCACAACAGTAGCGTCGCCGTACGAGACGAGCCATGAGATCCGAACTCGGAACGGAGACCGAAGATGATCGTGGTGACCGGAGCAACGGGCAATGTCGGACGGCCACTTGTACGGGCCCTGGTGGACGCGGGCGAGCAGGTGACCGCGGTCTCCCGCCGGATTTCCGCGCGGGACGTGCCGGCGGGCGCCCGCCACCACCAGTCCGACCTGACCGAACCCGAGCGCCTGGCGCCCGCGCTCGACGGGGCGGGGGCCCTGTTCCTGCTGACGTCCGGCGACTTCATGGCGGCCGGCGGTGACCTCGGTGCCGTCCTGGACGTCGTACGGGACTCGGGCGTCCGGCGTGTGGTGCTGCTGTCCTCCCAGGGCGTCGGCACCGGGGACCACCCCCCGTTCCTGGAGGAAGCCGTCAAGGCGACGGGGCTGGAGTGGACGATGCTGCGCCCCGGCGGCTTCCACTCCAACACGCTCCAGTGGGCCGACATGGTCCGCACCCGCCGGGAGGTGGCCGCGCCCTTCGGCGACGTCGCCCTGCCGACCGTCGATCCGGCCGACATCGCGGAGGTCGCCGCCGTGGCGCTGCGCGAGCCCGGGCACTACGGCGAGGTCTACGAGCTGACCGGCCCGGCACCCGTCTCGCCCCGGCAGCAGGCGGCCGCGATCGGGGAGGCGCTCGGGGAGGAGGTGCGGTTCGTCGAACTCAGCCGCGCCGAGGCCCGGGAGCGCATGCTCGGGTTCATGCCGGAGCCGGTCGTCGAGAGCACCCTCGACATGCTGGGGGCCCCGTCGGCCGCGCTGCGGAGGGTGAGCCCCGATGTGGAGAAGGTCCTCGGGCGGCCGGCGCGGTCGTTCGCGGAGTGGGCGGGGCGCAGTGCGGGGGCGTTCAAGTAGGGAGCGGCCTGGTGGCCTTCAAGTAGGGCGCGGCGTGAGGGCGTTCGGTAGGGCGCGGTGCAGGAGCCGTGGTGGTGCCTGCCCCACCTTTCTTCCGGCAGGTCACTCCATCGTTTCCACGCGCGGACAACGGAATCGTTGACCTCGGTTGATCCCGGCTGAAGCCCGACTGAGGCAGCGCTGAAGCCGTGCCGGGGTGAGCTGTGGATCCGTCAGAGGTCCAGGTCCGCCCGGAAGGAAACCGCCATGGAGTCGCAGCTCCCGTCGAAGCCGATGCCGTCGACGTCGATGCCGTCGACGCCAGGACCCTCGAAGCCCGGCGCCCTCTCCTCCTTCGTCCGGTTCGTGGTGTGCGGCGGCGGTGTCGGGCTGCTCGCCGGGGCCGCCGTGCCGCTGCTGGCCAGGGCGATGCCCTGGGCGCTGGCGAACGCCCTGATCACCGTCGCCTCCACCCTCCTGTGCACCGAGCTGCACGCCCTGTTCACCTTCGGCACCGGACGCCGCGCGGGACTGCGCCGGCACCTGCAGTCGGCGGGTTCGGCCACCGCCGCCTACCTCGTGACCACGGCCGCGATGCTCATACTCCACGCCGTCCAGCCGTCCCCCTCGCTGCTCCGCGAGCAGGCCGTCTACCTCACCGCCTCCGGCCTGGCCGGCATCGGCCGGTTCCTGGTCCTGCGGCTGTTCGTCTTCGCCGACCGGAAGAAGGAGACGACGGCCCCGGTCCAGCCCCGCGCAGCCCTGTCCACCGACGCCCTCAACACCGGTCCCCAGCTCACCCCGCTGGTCCCGTCCGTCGCATGACCGCTGCCCCTCCGAGGGTGCCCGAGGCGGCTTTCGGGTTTTCGGCGACCACCGCTGCACTCAAGGCCGTTCTCCCCGCGGGGCCGCCCCCGCGAGATAGCCCATGACCCGCTCCAACGGCCACACCTCCCCGATCTTGTGCCGGATGTCGAAGAGGTTCGCCGCGTGCACGTCCGGATCCCGGTCGCCGACCGCGTCCTCCACGACGACCGGGACGAACCCGTGCTGCATCGCGTCGAGCGCGGTGGCTCGCACGCAGCCGCTCGTCGACAGCCCGCCGATGAGGAGCGTGTCGATGCGGTTGGCCGTGAGGTACGCCGCCAGCGACGTGCCGAAGAATGCGCTCGGGTACTGCTTGGTGACCGTCAACTCGTCCGGCGTAGGGGCGAGTCCGTCGATGAAGTCGCCGTACGGACTGCCCTCGGCGAACACCCTCAGCGTCGGCACCTTGCGGAAGAAGACGCCGCCGTCACCGCCGTCGGGTCGGAACCGCACCCGGGTGACGACCACGGGAATCCCCGCCCGCCGCGCCCCCGCCAGCAACGCCCTCATCGCCTCCACGGCCGGTTCGACCCCGGCGTACAGAGGGCAGTCGGGGTCCACATAGGCGCGGGCCGGGTCGACCAGGAGCAGGGCGGGGGAGGTGCCGGGGGTGAGACTGCCGTCCAGGCCGGCCCGCTCGTAGTCGTTCTCCTGCGACTCCTCCCGCACGGCCCGCCGCCGTAACCCGCTCATCCCCGCCGGCACTTCATCAGCGGCTGGATCCGCGTGCCGAAGTTCTCGATGCCCGCCAGGAAGTCGTCGAAGACCAGCATGATCCCCTTCGTGCCGTCGACTTCGGCGACCTCGTCGAGCATCCGCGCCACGCTCTCGTACGACCCCACGAGCGTGCCCATGTTGAAGTTCACCGCGCCCTCCGGCAGCACGATGGTCCGGGCCGTCGAGGAGTCGTCGGCGGTGGTGTCCGAGGCCGACTCGCCCGCCATGTAGGCGAGGGCCGCGTGGTCGGCGTTGTCGTGGTAGTCCCGCCATTTCGCCTGGGCGGCCTCGTCCGTCTCGTCGGCGATGACCATGAAGAGCGAGAGCGCCCCGACGTCCCGGCCGGTCTCGCGCGCCGCGTCCACGAGCGTGGCCGTGGTGTCGGCGAAGGCGAGCGGGGTGTTGACGCCGCTGCCCAGGATGAAGTTGTAGTCGGCGTGCTCGGCGGCGAACCGCATGCCGGTGTTGCTCTGGCCCGCGGCGACGATGTCGATGTGCCCGTTCGCCGGGCGCGGCGACAGCACGCAGTCGTCCATCTCGTAGAACTCGCCCTTGAAGTCGCTGACGCCCTCGCCCCACAGCTCCTTCATGACGGTGACGTACTCGACGGCCCGGTCGTAGCGGTTGCCGAAGTGCTCGTCGCCGGGCCACAGGCCCATCTGGGAGTACTCGCCGGGCGCCCAGCCGGTGACGATGTTGATGCCGAAGCGGCCGGGGGCGATCGAGTCGACCGTCGTGGCCATGCGGGCGACGATCGCCGGGGGCAGCACGAGGATCGGCGTGGAGGCGTACAGCTTGATCCGCTCGGTGACCGCGGCCAGGCCCGCCATCAGCGTGAACGACTCCAGACAGTGGTCCCAGAACTCGGTCTCGCCGCCGAACCCCTTGAGCTTGATCATCGACAGCGCGAAGTCGAGACCGTGCTCCTCGGCCTTCTGCACGATGGCCTTGTTCAGCTCGAAGGTGGGCATGTACTGCGGTGAACTCTTCGATATGAGCCAGCCGTTGTTGCCGATGGGGATGAATACGCCGATGTCCATGCCGCTCCTCAGCGGGTCGGGGGTACCGGGTGATGCTAAGTCGGGGAGGCCAACTCCGCGTTGGATACGGGTGGTTGACGGCCTGTCGAGCAGCGGGAACGGCGGCGTAAGGATCTTGCGAAGCACCGAATCGGTTGAGCCCGGAACGGTAAAGTCCGCAGCATGAACGCTCGGCTGGCACTGCTCGGCACGGTGGCCCCCGGTGTCGCGGAAAGCGAAGTCTTCCGGCTGGCCCTGCAGCATGCGGTGGGCGAGCTGGGCGCGCTCGGCGGGATGATCCATCTGCGTGGCCCGATGTCCGCACTGCGCCTGGTGTCGACGGCCGGGCTGCCGCCCGCCCTCACCCTCTGCTGGGAGATCATCGACCAGGAGGGCCCGCTGGCCCCGGCCCGTGCGCTGCACGAGGGAAGCGGCGTCTGGGTCCCGCTGAGCCCGTCCGGCGCGGTCGACACCCCGGACGCCACCTGGCCCGGCACCGGCCTCGCCGCGCTGCCGATGCACAGCGGCCACCGCAGCACCGGCGCCCTCAGCGTCCTGATGGGCGACCAGGGCGAACCGACGCCCGAGCACTGGGAGTTCCTGCGCGCCCTCATCGCCTGGACCGAGGACCGTATGGTCCAGGCTCCGCCGCCCATCGGACCGGTCCTGCCGGCGAAGAACGGCGAGCGCCTGCGCCAGTCCCTGAAGGAGGTCAGCGTCGGCTCCTGGGACTGGAACATCCGCACCGGCGACCTGCTCTGGGACGAGGCGGCCCTGGAGCTCTACGGCACCCGGCCGCAGGACTACACCGGCAAGGTCGAGAACTGGATGCGGTGCGTCCACCCCGACGACCTCGCGCCGACCCTGGCGGCGGCGGACCGGGCGATCGTCGACGGCGGCGTCTTCGAGGCCGAGTACCGGGTGCGCAAACTGGACGGCACCTGGGGCTGGACGCAGGCCCGCGGCAGGGCGACGTACGACGAGCACGGCGAGCCGCACCGGATGATCGGCGTGGGCTGGGACAGCGACGAGCCGCGCTCCGCCCGCGACGCGCTCGGCCGGGCCCTGCGGCACATGAGCGACGGCTTCCTCGCGATGGACGACGACTGGCGGATCACCTTCGCCAACGTGGAGGCCGAACGCACCCTGGGCTACTCCGAGGAGGAGCTGTTCGGCCGTCTGCTGTGGGACCTGCCCGCCGCCGAGCAGGTGCCCGGCCTGGAGATCCGCTGCCGGCAGGCCGCCGCCGCGGAGAAGTCGGTCAGCTTCGACGTACGGCTGCCCAACGGCCGCCTGTGCCACCTGCGGCTGGTCCCCGGCCCCGATGGCCGCACGATCTACTTCACCGACGTCACCGAGAAGCGCCGCCTGGAGGAGGAGCGCCGGTCCGCCGAGCGGGCCGCCATCGAACGGGCCGCGCGAATAGCGGAGTTGACGACCGCGCTCGCCAAGGCGACGACCTCGAAGGACGTGGTGGACGCGGTCGCCCGCCGGGTGCTGCCGCCGTTCGAGGCGACCGGCCTGGTGGTGCAGACCGTGGAGGGCGACCGGCTGCACACCGTCGGCTCCGTCGGCTACCCGGACGACGTCCTCGCCGCCCTCGACGGCCGTGAACGTACGGAGCCCAGCCCGCTGTGGGACGCGATACTGGCCGGTGCGCCCCTGTTCCTGTCCTCCCGGCAGGAGTTCGTCGCCCGCTACCCCGACGACGCCGACCTGCCCGCCCGCGCCGACAAGCAGGCCTGGGCGCTGCTCCCCCTCACCGCCTCGGGCCACACCTTCGGCATCTGCGCGGTCACCTTCGACCACCCGCGCCGCCTCACCGACGAGGAGCGCACCCTGCTGACCGCGACCAGCGCCCTGGTCGCCCAGGCCCTGGAACGCGCCCGCCTCTTCGACGCCGAGCACACCCGGTCCCGCGAACTGCAGCGCGGCCTGCTCCCCCGCGACCTGCCCACCCTCCCCGCCTGCACGGCCGCGGCCCGCTACCTCCCGGCGGGCCAGGGCATGGACGTCGGCGGCGACTGGTACGACATCATCCCGCTCTCGGGCGGCCAGGTGGCGCTGGTCGTGGGCGACGTCATGGGCCACGGCCTGCCGGAGGCGGCCACCATGGGCCGCCTGCGCACGGCGGTCCACACCCTGGCCGACCTCGAACTGCCGCCCGACGAGATCATGAGCCGCCTCAACGACATCGTCGGGGCCATGGGCGAGGAGTCGTACGTGACCTGCCTGTACGCGCTGTACGACTCCACGACGAGGATCTGCTCCATAGCGAGGGCGGGCCACCCGCCCCCCGCCCTGCTCCACCCGGACGGCACGGTGGTGTTCCCGCCCCTCGCGGCCGACCCGCCCCTGGGCGCGGCGGAGCCCCCCTTCGAGACGACGGAGATCCAGGTCCCCGAAGGCAGCGTGCTCGCCCTCTACACCGACGGCCTGGTGGAGTCGTCGAAACGCGAGATGGACGAGGGCATGGCGGCCCTCGCCGACGTCCTCGCCACCTCCCACACGGACGGCACGGCGAAGGACCTGGAGCTCCTCTGCGAGCGGATCACGACCGCCCTCCTCCCCACCGAGCACCAGGCCGCCGACGACGCGGCCTTCCTCCTCGCCCGCCTCCACGCACTGCCCGCCTCCCGCATGGCCTCCTGGCCCCTCCCCCAGGACCCCAGAGCAGCCGGCCAGGCCCGCGCCCTCATCCGCACCCAACTGGCGGCCTGGGGCCTCGACGCCCTCACCCCCACGACCGAACTGCTGGCCAGCGAACTGGTCGGCAACGTCATCCGCCACGCCAGAGGCCCCCTCCGCCTCCGCCTCCTGCACGGCGCCGACCTGATCTGCGAGGTCTTCGACGGCAGCCTGACGATGCCACGCATCCGCCGGGCGACCGAGACGGACGAGGGAGGCCGGGGGCTGCAACTGGTCACGGCGCTCTCGCAGCGGTGGGGGACGCGGTACACCCCGACCGGGAAGTGCATCTGGACGGAACAGGCGGTACGGGGGGAGGTGGGGGCCGATCCGCTGGAGGGGATGTTCCTCGGGGTGGCGGGGTTGGGGGAGGACTTCGACGGGGACTTCGATGGGGACTTGGACGGGCTGGGCTTCGGGGGCGAGGAGTTGTTCGGGGCCGACCAGGAGTTGTAGGCAGGGCTGGGCGCCGGCGCGGGGCTGGGCCTGAGGATCCGGGCTCGGGCTCGGGGCCCTACCCGGCCGTACGCCGTTGGGCCAACTCCCTGATCTCCTCCGGCAGCGCGTCAGCGGCCAACAGCAGCGGGAGCAGATCCGGTTCGCGGGTGACCGCGCGGAAGGAGACGGCGACGGTCACGTCGTGGTCGGGCCGATGGACGACCTCGACCGGATCGCCGGCCCGGATGTCACCGGGCTCGATCACGCGCAGATACGCGCCTGGCAGGGCGGCCTGCGTGAACCGCTTGATCCAGCCGTCCTGCTCCAGCCACCCCTGGAACGTCCCGCACGGGATCCGCGCGCACGACACCTCCAGCACCACGTCGGCCCCGATGCGCCAACGCTCACCGATCACCGCGCCGTTGACGTCCACCCCGACGGTCGTGAGGTTCTCACCGAAGACACCGTTGGCCAGCGTCCGCCCCAACTCGGCCTGCCACCCGTCGAGATCCTCACGGGCATACGCGTACACGGCCTGGTCGCCACCCCCGTGGTTCCGCACGTCATAGACACGGTCACCCGCGAGTCCCACCGCACCGGTGCCCTTGGGCCCGGGAGCACTGACGGCAACCGGCCCGTCCACGGGCCGCTTGTCGATACCTGTCGCACCGAGCCCCTTCCAGGGGTTGGGGCTGGGATTGCCTACGTTGACGGAGAGCAGCCTCATCCGGACGACGTTACGGGCCTGCCGCGGCTCGCGGCGACATGTTTTCCCCTCCCGGCCGGGAGGGGAACAGCCCCCTCGGGGTGCAGCCGGCTCCACCCTCGATCGGGTGGGCCGCCCCATGGCTGCGCCACGGCAACGACGGCAAGGTTGATGCAACGGAACCCGAACGCAGGGCCCGCGGCCCCACCCGGAAGGCAGTCGGCCACGACATCACTGCCGTCCTCGACGCCCCCCCCCCGCACGACCTGCCCGAGCCGGACCTCACCCCCCTGCTCACCGCCTGGGACCTGGCCCACTCCACCACCGACCCCGAGTGGCGCCACCTCCTGGACAAGCTCGCCCGTCCCCACACCACCGAGGTGTTCCACCGGCTGGCGCGGGCCGCGGCCTGACCGCACGCCCGTCCTAGGCGACGCGGAGCCCTCCCACGCCTCTCTTGTCACGAACATCCCCGCATCCCCCACCACCGTGCGAGGCTGGAGCGAAGCGTCGAGTGAGCGGGACACGGGGGGGGCGAAGGCGCCGTATGGAGCACGGTGGGATCCGTCACCGACGGCTGTGGCTGGCCGTACTGACCACCTGCTGGGTGCTCGTCCTCGGGACGATCGTGTGGGCCGCGAGCGTGCTGGCCGAGGGAGGCCTGAAGCCTCAGGACACCGCCGGGCTGATCGGGCTCGTGGTCGGCGCGATGAGCCTGGTCGCGGCGGTCGCCGCGCTCCGCCGGCGGGCGGGGCAGGAGGCCGACCCCGAAGCCGCGGCCGCACGCCTGAGACACCGGGTCCGGGTCGCCGAAGGCCGCCAGTGGCGTCAACTGCTCGGCGGTGACCGGGCCTTCATCGACCTCCGCTACGACGTTCCGCACTCCTCGTCGCGCAGCGCGAGCCCGCCGCCAGGGTTCGCGGGCCGGATGTCCAGGGCTACCGACGACTTCCTGGTCTTGAGCGACCGGCGGCTGGTGATCACCGGCGCCCCGGGGGCCGGCAAGGCCGTGCTCGCGCTGGCCCTGCTCCTGGGCCTGACCGAGAGGAACGGAACGGACCTGCCCGTACCGGTACGCCTCTCGCTGTCCGGCTGGGACCCCCAGGTCGACTTCGAGGAGTGGCTGGTCGAGCGGCTCGTCCAGGATTACGACCGCGAACCGCGGGTCGCCCGCGACCTGGTCGAGCAGCGGCGAGTGCTCCCGATCCTCGACGGCCTGGACGAAATGGACGAGACAGTAGAAGCCGGCACGGGGCCCGACCCCGCCGACGCGACCCGGGTGGAGACCTCACGCGCCCGCGCCGCGGTCGAACGGATCGACGAGTACCAGGACGGAGCGAGAGGGCTGCCGCTGGTGGTCACCTGTCGCACCGCTTGGTACGAGCGTCTGGAGTCCGTCGGCAGCGGGATTCCCGACGCCCTTCGCATCGAGATCCGGCCCGTCGCCGCCGACCAGGCCCGGGCCTACCTCGCCCACCGGATGCCGCAGGCCCAGGACCGCTGGAGCGGCGTGCTGCGCATTCTCGGCGAAGCCACCGGCTCGGGGCAGTTCCTCGCCCGTGCGATGTCCACCCCGTGGCGACTGACGCTGGCGGTGACGGCGTACGGGGAGCGGGGCGACCCCGGGGAACTCCTCCGCCACGACAGCCCGGCCGCCCTGGACGAAGACCTGTTGCGCCGCTACATCCCCGCCGCGACCCGCCTCCATCCCCCTCGCCGAGGCTCCTGCCGCCCTCACCAGGTGCACCACTGGCTCCGCCAACTGGCCCTGCACGCCCAGCGTCAGGAGGCGTCGGGCGCGTCGCCCGGACTGGCTCCCCATCAACTCTGGCCCCTCGCCGGGCGGCGCCGTGTGCGGGCCGTCGATGCCGCCCTGACCTCGTTGGTCATCCTCGCCGGCGCCGCGGTACTGCTGCTCAAGACGGGCGCGGGACCGGATATGAGGCACCTACCGGCCGCCACCGGGATCGCCGTACTGGTGCTCGTCCTGCTGCTGCGAGCCGGCAGCAGCGGCGTGCCCGCCCCGCAGGGCGGCAAGCTCCGCCGTATCCGTACCCCGGACGGCAGAAGGCTGCTCGTTCACCGGTTGCGCGGCGCGGCCGTCGTCGCCCTGGCCGTACTCGTCTTCCACGGAGTCGCTTCGGGCGGCCTGGTCGCGGTGGTCCTCGCGGTGCTCACCGCCGGTCTCGTGCTCAGCCTCGTCTCCGAACTGGCCGCCGGCACGAGGGAGCGCCACGAACGGAGCGCCTCGCACCCCCGCCAGTTGCTGCGCGACGACATCAACTCCGGGCTCAGCTTCTCGGCCCTGTTCAGCCTCACCTTCGGCACCGTCGTCGGCTACAGCGGTGACTACGTCGTCGGCGTCGGCGCCGGCGTGCTCGGCGGCCTGGCCTGCGGCATGGTGTGGTGGACCGGCGCAGGCCGCCGCTACTTCGCCTTCCTCCTGTGCGCCTGGACACGCCGTCTCCTGCCCTGGCGGCTCGTCCGCTTCCTCGAGTGGGCCTACGGGGCAGGGCTCCTACGTGTGTCCGGCAGCACCTACCAGTTCCGCCACAAGGAACTCCAGACGTGGCTCTTACGGCATCCGACGGCACCGTCCGGCTGAGCAGAGCGGCCACGGGGACGGCGCGTTCAGGGCGCGCGCTTACATACCCGCATGCTTCAGTGCGCCCCTCCATACCGCACCGTTGTCAGCCTCATACTGCCGCCGAGGCGAGCGCGTTGAGGGCGAGGGGGATGTGACGGTGGCCAACGACGACGGCGACACCCGCAGCGGTTCCGAGGACACGTCGAAGGACGGCACGAAGGGAAAGCAGCCGGAGGAGAAGCGGGAGTACCCGAAAATAGACGTGCGACGGCGGAACTACCTCACGAAGTGATCCCATAGGTGTCCGCCGGCGACGAGATGAGCGAGCTCGTCAAGAACCAGCTGGAGATCGTCCGCGCCAGGAGGGCTTCGCTCGAAGGCCGGGCAGTTGCCGTCATCAGCTCCGCGGGAGTGCTGGTCACACTGCAGCTCGCCCTGGTCACCGCCTTTTCCGGCGGCCAGGATCTGTCCGTTTCATCTCGAGTTCTCGTCGGCATTTCGTCGACCTTTCTCGCATTGTCATGCCTCGGGGCAATACTCGTGAATCTGCCGCGTCGGTCTCATGATCTGGACCCTGACAGCATTGAGCGTGCCATTGACTTCGACCACTGGTCCGCGCCGAGCTATCAAGCAAGCAGGGTGATCGTGCGCGCGAGACTCAACGTATTGAGGTCGGAGGACAATGCCGCCCAGCGGCAGGCCCTGTGCCTCATGGCCGCCTTCGCGTGCGAGATGCTGGGCGTCGGGACGGCGTCCTCGGCGGTCGTGACACAGATCTTCACCTGAAGCCGCGGACCACCGCACACACATTGCCAGCCATGCGGTGCCGCCGTCCGCCGCGCACGACGCGGTCATCTGCGTCGGCTACCACTCGCGGGCCGGAGCGCCTGGCGTACTGAGTCGGGGCGAGATCGGGCCGGCCCACGCCACCGTGGCCGTGAGGTACGCGCGGGACCGCTTCGCGGCGGACTGACACACGCTCCCGTGAACACATCTGTAGGAGACCCTGCAATGCCGGAACCTGCCTAGACTCTAAGATCATGTCGACGTCCCCCACGCATGGCCCCGCTGCTCCCGCCCCCACCGCCACAGTCATTTCCTATGCCCAGCGAATCACCCGAAAGGGGCTCGTGCTCGGGGGGATCTTCATGGCGATGGGCGTCCTCTTCGTGGTCCTGGCGGTGATCATCACGGCCGGGCTCAACGGCAACGACCCCCAGCCGGTGGGACTCGTAGCCCTGCTCTTCGCGACCATCGGCTACTCCGGCCTCAAGCTCTTCCGCTCGGCTCTCGCGCTCCGCCCGCAGTCCGTAAGCATCGACGACACCGGGCTTTGGCTGCGCAACAGTGCTGGGCAAAACGTCATTCGCTGGGACAACCTCGCCGGGGTTGCCGTGCATTGGAGCGAGAACGACCGGAATGTCAGACAGTACTCAATCGAGCTGTGTCCGTCCGGCCCTATCGACCGGGACGACCCGGTCCTTTGGGGCCTGGTCCGCGACGACGAGCCCCTCACGCCCGGCCTCCCGCGCCTGCGCTATCGCTTCGTGACCTCGGGCGAGTACGCCAGATACCGGGGCCCCCTGGTGGAGGCGATCCGGAATTACGCCCCCCACCTGTGGCTCGGCGAGACGCAACGCGAGCCGGGCCACTGCGGCTCCCCCGACTACGACGGACACCGGGAACGCACCGCCGGCACCGTGCGCTGAGACTACGGGCCGACTCGTACGAGTGGGTCACCCTGGGCGACTCCTCCGCCGGGGCCATCCCGGACTCGGGCGACGCCTTCGAAGTCCCCCGCGACGGCTGCGAGCGCACCGACCGGCCGTCTCCTGGCGCCCTTCTCCCAGGACCCTGACTACCCGTTCTCTCCGGTGCCCCCAGTCCGCGGCGGCGGGCCCGGCACCGACGTGATTACCGTCGGCGCCGACGGCAACGCCATCAGGTTCGCCGACATCCTGCACACCTGCCTGGAGTTGGGCTCGGGCAGCGGTGGCTTGGGCACCCCGTGCCGGGACAGCCGACCGACGACATCCCCCCCGGCTGGCTGGCCGGCTGACCAAAATGGGCAAGGACTACGACGAGATGCTCACCGTGCTCCGCGACGCCCAGTGAGGCGGTTGTCGTCAAACACTGCCGTCAAGGCATAAAGCAAAGGCCCTGTGGATCACTCCACAGGGCCTTTGACGTGCTGTGCACTCGGCAGGATTCGAACCTGCAACCTTCTGATCCGTAGTCAGATGCTCTATCCGTTAAGCTACGAGTGCTTGTTCTGTTTTCTTCGCCGCTCCCGGCCCTTCCGGCCCGCTCGCGGCGACAGGAAGAACATTACATGACCGGCGCCGCCATGTGAAATCCGTTAGCCGTACCCCTTGTGACCTGCGGAAACGCCTCTGAGGCGGTAGTCGGCAATGAGCCGTCGAACGGCAGCCGGCCAACGACGAAGCCCCGGTCCACAGGACCGGGGCTTCGTGATCGAGCGCGGAGGCGGAGGGATTTGAACCCTCGATGGGCTTTAAGGCCCAAACCGCATTAGCAGTGTGTTGCCTCCCGTCCGACACGGACGGGAGGCAACCCCTCAAAACTCGATCACGCACGTCAGGGGGCGTACCCCACCCGGGCCCGTCGGAACCCATCGGATGCCTTCCCCGCCTCTTGGTGCCATCGCTGTGCCATCAGCCGGAGGCGGGGAGCGGCCTACGAGAGGTCCGTCCTGGCCCCCTGGCCTGGGCGCTTGAAGTCGACGATCGTGGCCGGCTTCCACACGGGCGAGCGACCGAAGACCTTGTCTGGATCGGGCAGCTCCCCGCGGCCACGCGAGCGGTACGTGCGGATCGTCTGGGCACTGACGCCCCAGTATTCGGCGACGTCCGCGATCGTCCAGTAGTCGGCATCCGGGTCGGCCATTCTTCGTCCCCTTGTCAGTCTGGCGTGGACAAAGTCTATGCCGGACCCGACTTCCCGCCGCTTCCACAACCTCGCTCGTTTCATGTTGACAAGGTTGCCCGTCGCCTCCTAACCTTGTCAATGTCAGACGGACAAAGTGAGGGGTGGGGACATGGCTACCAGCAAGAACACCGAGCAGGCGCACTGCCTGCGCTGCGGTCGCCGCCTCTTCAGCACGTCGAGCATCGCCAGCGGCTACGGCCGCAGCTGCCGCGCCAAGGTCAACGCCGCAAGCACCGCCGCCGACCTCACCGACTTCAAGCCGGCTCAGGTCGACTCGGCGCGCGAGCTGATCGAGGACGGGGCGATCGTCCCCCTCCGCGGTCAGGTCTTCGCGGCCGTCTCCTCGGACGGCAACGAGACGTACCTGTCTCACCCGACGAACTGCAACTGCCCCGGCGGCCTGAAGGGGCGGCGCTGCTACCACCAGGCGGCGGCCCGTCTCCTGATCGCCGCGTGAGGAGAACCGCGATGCCCGAGGCCAGCTGGAACGGCCCGACCGTCCGCGAGGCGGCCCGAGAGGACGCCGCCTACTGGGACGACCTCTACGACCAGGACGACGGCGACGACGCCGACGACTAGAAGCACAACGGCCCCGGGGCCGGCGACCCTACCGCCGCCCCGAGGCCTAGATCCGATCCCTTCACCTGCGAGGACTCAGGGAGTCAGACCATGCAGGACACCGTACAGACCGCCCGGGAATCGTCCACCGAGAAGACGCCCGCCCTCGAGCCGCGCACCATCACCTACCCGGTCAAGACCGGTGGGTCGCTGACCACGCCCTGCCCGGCCTGGTGCACGTCGGACCACTCCGACGACGTCGCCCGCGGCATCCACCCCGCCGACCTGCTCCACCAGGGCGAGCCGGTCCGTCTCGACTACAACGCGGACGGCATCCCCGTGAGCGTCCTGCAGGCCCGCCTCGGGCAGTGGCCGTTCTCCGGCGACCCCGAGGAGTCCGTTCCCTACGTCGAGATCACGCCCGAGGTCGGCACTGGCGCGAGCGTCTACTGCCACAACCGGCTCGAGCTCGACGACGAGATCCGGAAGGTGCGCGCCCACCTGCAGGCGCTCATCGACCTGGGGGACCAGCTCGCCGAGGCGCAGGCCGTCGACCACTCCCGCCACGTCACGGACGGCGGCACGGCATGGTCGTCGCTCGGGCGTACCGACGTGCAGTCCCTGCCGATCGCGTACCTGCTGAAGGTGTACGGGGTGAAGGTCGTCGAGACCGAGGACACCGGCCGTAAGGCTGTGGCCGCCCTGTACGGGGAGCCCGGGGCGATGGAGCTGCGCGTCAAGCCGGACATGTCGCAGTACATGCGCGAGGACCAGGCCCGCCGCCTGCTCCTCGACTGGTACGAGGCCCACATCGGTGGTGCGGCGTGAGCGAGCGCGAAGCGCTGGCCCTGGTCCGGCGTCTCCTCGCGGAGGCGCTGGGCCAGCCCGACCAGCCCACCACCTACGTGCGCGACCTGGCCGCCCGGAACGGCGCCCTCAAGGCGTCCATCCGCGCCGCCCTGATCGTCATCGACGCCGCGGGGGTGGACCAGTGACCGCCCGCCGCTGCCCCGCCGCCCACTTCGAGGACCCGACGCCGTGCGATGGTCCGCCCGTCGTGACCGTGCTGGACGCGCAGAACGCGGGTGCGGACGGGTGCGAGCACCACGGCGCCCGGCTGCTCGCCTCGCTGGAAGGTGGCCGCGTGTACGCCCTGCCGGACGCCCCGGCAGGCGCAGCTATCCGAGTGTTCAAGGCCGCCGCCGGCATCCGGCCGTTCCCTTGGATGACGGAGGCTCCGCGGACCGAGCCGTCTCAGCTCAGCCACGCGGAGAATCGCCGCGCTCAGTTGCCCGTGTACGGGCCGACGGAGCCGCTCGGCGACGAGGAGCACACCCCCGACGTGGTCGTCCGGGTCGACTTCCTGATGTCGCGTGAGCAGATCACGACGGCGCTCGGGATCGCCTGGGCCGAGATGGCCGGGGATCGTGACCCGGAGTCGCTCACCGTCCGCGAGGTGCGGCACGAGGTCGAGGCGTACCTGTCCGTGCAGGCGTTCCACGAGCTCGACGCGCAGATGGACCGCGACCGGCAGCGGACGTTCCCGCCCGCCCAGCAGGCCGTGATGCAGCTGCTCGCCGACGCCTTGGAACGGGCCTACCCGCCGCGCCGTGCGCCGGCCGCTGTGCAGGAGCCTCGGTACGGCGAGGGCACGGTGACCCTCACGACCCTCGACCGCGGCGAGATCACCATCCCCGAGCCGGAGTGGTGCACGGGCCATGAGGGCCAGCTCGTCGGCCCGCTTGCGGAGGTGTCGCACGACGGGCCGCACATGACGGCAACCGTCGAGTCGCAGGACGTCGGCCCGGTGCCGCTCATCAGGGCCAACCTCACCCACGCCCCCTACCTCGTACAGCAGCCCGAGCCGCACCCCCTCGCCTACGTGGAGGGCCTCGAGGCCGCATCGTTCGACGCCGCCGGGCTGCGCGCCCTGGTCACCGCGGGCCGCACCTACCTCGACCGTCTCGAGGCCATGGCCGACCAGCTGGACGACCTCGCCGAGGAGGGACCGCAGTGAAGAAGAAATGGCCCGTCCCCCGGCCGACGGAGAACGCCGCGTTACGCGCCATCGACCGCGACAACCGGCACCGTCGCCCCCGCCAACTCGCCCCTGTTCCCGCCCTGATGGCCGCTCTGGTCGACGCTGTCGCCCAGCAGGACCGAGAGGGCATCTGCCTCAGCTCGCACCGTGTGGTGCGGGCCGCCGCCCCGGAGGTGGCTCAGTGAGCACCGAAACGAAATACGAAACGAAACCCCCGACCCGTACCCGCCTCACCAAAGGTCAGCGGATCGTCCTCGGCTCCGCGGCCGGCATCATGGTCGCCGTCGGCGTCGCCGGCGCCGTCGGCACCTTCTCCAACGCGCTCGCCGAGTTCGGCCGTAAGGCCACCGCGGCCGGTGTCGTCGCCGCAGGTGAAGGGCTCACCCTCGTCCTCGCGGTCACCATGCTGGGCCTGACCCTGCTCGGCCAGTCCTCGCCCGTCTGGGTCCGCATCGGGCTGTGGGTCGCTCCTCTCGCCGCGTGCGGGATGGGGCTGTCTCTCGCGAGCAACGTCACCGAGGGCGTGGTCTACGCGACCACCCCGCTCGGCATGAGCGGTGCCGCCGAGGGTCTCGGTCTGATCGCTCGCCGCGTCGTCATCTACACGACCGGTGTGGACGCCGAAGCGCAGCGCCGCAACGCGGACGCCGTGCAGCAGCTGGCATACCACCAGGCCGCCGCCGAACGGCACCCGGACGAGGACACCCGGGCCGCGTCGCTGCGGACGTCGTGGGAGCTCGCCAAGAAGGTCGGTGTCGGCGACCAGGTCCTCGGGGCCGGCCTCGTCGAGGTGCAGCGGGTACGGCTCCGCGAAGGGGCTGATGCGGCCCTCGCCACGATGTACGCCGGACAGACCGACAAGCCGTCGGTCAGTCCCGCCCGTTCGGCCAGCGCGACGGACGTCCTGCGGGCCCGGTTCGCTGGTATGGATCCGGCGGACGCGATCCGGTTCGCATCCGAGGCCCGACCTGATGCGCCCCCGGCCGAGCTCGCTGCGATCCTCGGCACCTACGACGTCCACGTCGACCCCGTCGCCGTCGCACTGGTCCTCGGCCAGCGGCCCGCCGAGTACACCGTCGACCGACCTGATGCGGGCGTTGCGCTGCAGCTCAGCGAGCTGCCCGCGCTCGGCGTGCAAGGCGCCGTCGAGGAGGCCGCAACAGCCCTCGGCGAGGACGCATCGGCCCGCGACATTGCCGAGCACCTGGAGCGGCACCGGCGCCTGGTCGTCCCCGAGAACCACGTCCGCGCGGCCCTGTCGAGGGCCGCGAAGAAGCCCCCCGCCGCCCCTGCCGACGACGAGATGAAGGACGGGTACAACTGATGCGCTACATCCTGATGGGCGTCCTGCTGGGCCTGCTCCTGCTCTTCCCGCAACTGCGCGCCGTCGTGGCCGTCATCATCGCGGCCCTGTTGTCCCAGCCCCTCATCGTCGCTTTCGGCCTCGGCCTGGTGGCTGGCCTCCGGATGCGCGGGATGCGGAGGTGGGCGCGATGAGTGACGAACTCTCGGGCCTGCCGGAGCAGTACCGGCGGTACGCCAACCCGCTGGTCGGCGAGGTGTCCGCCCACCACCGGCCGCCGAACGTGCTGTATGACGAGCAGGGCAGGCCAGTGCACTTCACCATCGGCCAGCCCCTGCCCCCGCCGCCGGTCGTCGTGCAGGCCCCGGTTCAGCAGGGCATGGACCCGGCCCTGCAGCGGCTGATCATCGTCACGTTCCTGATCCTCGCCGTGATCGTCGTCTGCACGGCTTCCGTCTGCGCCGTCGTCGTGATCATGGGCGGGACGCTGATGGGCATCATCGGCGCCGTCGGCCAGAACCTGACCATGCTCACCCTCTGCCTCGTCGGTGCGATCGTCGCCGCCGGATGGGCCGCCTCCAAGATCCGGCCCGCGGTGAAGAGCGAAGGCTCGAAGCGAAAGGGGCGCTGACCATGACCGTCCAGCTCATGCACTTCCAGTGCCCGAAGTGCCAGCCGCGCCTGATCCTCGGCACCACACCCGCCATCTGCGGAGCCACCATCCAGGGCCTCACCCGTGGTCAGCCCGTGAAGAAATGCCCGTCCTGCAAAGCAGCGCTCCGCGACCACAACCGAGGGCACAGGCACTGACCTGCCCTTCCGTCCTCCGCCAGTCGTTGCCCGCTGAGCGACGACTGCGGGGGTGCGGTGGGGCCGGATAGCCCGGCCCGAAACCCGAGGAGGCAGCAGGTGAGCGCAGTGTTCCGACCGCGGACCCGGCAACGGGACGCCCGTGAACGGGAGATCGCCGCCTATGTGCGGCAGCAGCGCGGCATCCACGGCGGGCTCGGCGCCGCCGACGTCGCCCGCCTCGCCCGCCAGGACGGCCGCGACTACACCGAACTCGAAGTCGCCCACGTCATGAGCCTGATGAGCACCACCCTCAGCACCCCGCCAAGGAGGAACCCGTGAACCGCGAAGAAGCCCTCACCGAGGCCCGCATCGCCGCCGGTAAGGCCGAGTCCCTCGCCCGCAAGGCCGAGGCCTCGGCGGAGAACCTCGACCGCAAGCACCTGACGCCCAACCTCGCGGCCGCCGGCGCCCTGTGGGCGGACGTCGCCCGCGCCTACGCCGACATCGCCGCCGCCACGACCGACACGGAGAACTAACCCATGGCCAGCGACCTCAACTTCTCTGACTTCACGCGCGGCGAGAAAGCAGCCATCGCCAGCCTGACGGCCCGCATGGCCCTGCCCCGCGCCAACCTCACCAAGTTGAAGCGCCGGATCGAGCGCATCGAGCAGGACGCGCTCCGCCGCAAGAAGAAGTAGCAACGCCCCGGGGGCGGCGCACCACGACCAAGCAGTCGCCGCCCCCGGGCCTCCCATCCCTCCGCAGAGAGAAGGAAGCACCAGCATGACGGACATCACCAGCCGTCCATCCATCGAGGCCGAGAAGACACCCGAACCGGTGTCGCTCGCTAAGCCCGAACAGCCCGTCGACCAGGCCGAACGCGCTTCGGGGCCCCGCCGCCGTGTTCGCATCGACTCGCTTCGGCGGGTGTTCATCGACGTTCGCCAGAAGCCCACGTACCGGTTCACCGTCCGCCACGGCGCCTACGTGTGGGGCGGCGCACGCATCCTCACCCGCCGCGGCTGGGAGGCCCGCACCACGGCCGTGCACGCCCGGATGATGCGCATCGCCGAAGCCTCCGGGAACGAGGAGCTGCTGCGCACGTGGGAGCAGCGCGCCTACGCCTACCGGTTCGCCCGGCACAAGCGGCGCATGGACCTGCTACAGATGGCGATGAACGCCCCGCGGGCGATGGCCTCCGCAGCCATGGGCTTCGGCGGGCTGCTGCTGATGCTCGGAATCATGCTGGCCGTCTACAACCACGACGTCCGCGACGTCCTCGCCCCGACGAACGCCGTGATCGAGTTCGTCGGCTGGGTGGCGTTCCTCGCCGGCGTCATCTGGGAGCCGCTGCTGTACTCCCTGCCCGTCCTGGCCTTGGGCGGCGCGTGGGCGGTCGGCAAGAACCAGAAGACCGCACCCACCTGGGCCCTGCCCGCAGACACGGGTGAGCAGGGCGTCATCCCCGACGAGAACGCCATCCTGCGCGCACTGGGCAAGCTGTCGATTCCGCAGCTCAACGCGGCCATCAAGGAAGGCTGGCAGCCCCGTTGGGTGCAGCCCACGACCAGGCTCGGCAACGGCTATCACACGCAGCTTCAGCTGCCGATGGGCGTCACTGTCGAGATGGTCAACGCCAAGAAGAACGTTCTTGCGCACAACCTGATGCGCAAGCCCGTCGAGACCTGGCCGACCGAGCCGCCCAACATGCCCGGCGTCCTCGACCTGTGGGTCGCTGACCAGGGCTCACTGAACGGCCCGGTACCCGACTGGCCGCTGCTGCACGAGGGCACCACCGACTACTTCAAGGGCGTCCCCGTCGCCGTCTCCCAGCGCGGCGAACCCATCATCGGCAAGCTCATGGCCGCGAACTGGATCGTCGGCGGCATCATGGGCTCCGGCAAGACGTCCATCGTCGTCTCGCTGCTGCTCGGAGCCATCCTCGATCCGCTGGTCATCGCCGAGGTGTACGTGATGGCCGCGAACGTGGACTACGACCCACTCAGGCCGCGCCTGCGCAACCTGGTCAAGGGCGACGACCCCGAGGAACTGCGGGCTGCCCTGGACGCGCTGCGGGGCCTGGCGAACGAGGTGACCGAGCGCGGCAAGCTGCTGGAGGAACTCGGCGGCGAGTCGACCAAGCTCACGCGCGAACTGGCGCTCAAGGACCCGCGGATGCGGCCGAAGGTCGTCGTCTTTGACGAGTGCCACGAGCTGTTCATGAACAAGGAGTACGGCAAAGAGGCCGCTGAGCTGGCCATTCGCGTCATGAAGAAGGCCCGCAAGGTGGGCATCACCCTCATCTGGGTCACGGTCTCTCCGACTGCGGACAGCATCCCGCGCGACGTCACCCGCAACACCTCCCACCGTGTGGCGTTCGCGGTCGGCGACCAGGTCGCGAACGACGGCCTGCTCGGCTCCGGCAAGTACAAGGCCGGCATCCGCGCCACCGAGCTGGTGCCTGGCCAGGACGTGGGCACAGCGGTCACCTACGGGTTCACCTCGAAGCCGTTCGAGATCATCCGGTCCCACTACGTCCAGCGAGACGCCGAGCGAGGCATCGACGAGGTGACGCCGGTCGTCGAGCGCGCCATGGCGCTGTACGAGGGCGGGCCGGCCGACGCGCCCGCGTTCGCCCCCGTCGACCACCTGGCCGACATCGCGGCCGTCTTGGGGCACGAGACGAAGATGCTCACGCTGGACGTGCTGCGCGGCCTGCAGGACCGCAACGCAGTCGAGTACGGCAGCTGGTCGTTCCGCGATCTGAGGAGCGTCCTCGACGACGCCGGGCACGGCGAGTACAAGACGGGCGGCAAGATGCACGTCAGTCTCGACCGGATTCTCGACGCAATCGCGGCCCGCGAGGACGACCTCGACGACGAGGGAGGCACCGAGGAGTAGGGGAGTTCTCCCTACCCGCCTCCCCACCCTGCCTCCCTATACATGACCTGCGGAAATGGCCAGTCAGGGAGGCAAGGGAGGCAGCGCCGGAGAGACGCGCCGCCCCCGGAAAACGGGGGGCTGGCCTCCCCTCCGCTGCCTCCCTCCCCCACGTCTTGAGAGGACACCTGTGACCGCCATATTCGACTCGCCGGCGGAGACGCTCGGTGAGCACATCGGCCGCCTCGCCGCCATCGAGGGCGAGGCCGACACCGTGCAGGCATGGCAGCCGATGCTCATACCGGGGCTGCTGCAGTCCTACGCCTACGCGTGCGCCGCGATCCACGCGACCGCTCCGGCACTGCCGCTCGAGGTCGTCTCCGAACGAGCCGAGGCACGCCGTCATCGCATCGACCGCCTCGGCCGGCCCGGCGCCCGCAGCGTCGCCGTCATCGTCGACGAGAGCGCCCTGTACCGACCCGTGGGCGGCTACGCAGCACTCGCCGACCAGCTCGAGCACCTGCTTGCCCTCGAGGCGCTCCAGCCGTCGCTGAGCGTGCGCGTGCTGCCGCAGGGCATTGAGGCCCATCCCGGCCTGGCCGGGGCGTTCACGCTGTACCGAGCGGCTGGGCAACGGGCCGTGTTCGTCGAGTCGTTGACGTCTTCCGAGATCACCACCCGCCCGGACGACGTCGCCGCCTACAGTTCCACGTGGGATCGGCTCCGCGGCCTCGCGCTTTCGCCCCAGGAGTCGGTTGAGCTCATCGACGGTACGAGGGAGACACTGTGCCGCAGGCTGCAGAAGAGCCGCTGATCTGGAAGACGTCGACGTACACCGACTCCGGGTCATGCGTGGAATGGGCACGGCCCGCCGCGGGCGTCCTCGTTCGCGACACCAAGGCCCGTGAGCGGGCGCGCGTACCGTTCGGCCCAGCCGCCTGGCAAGGCTTTGTCGACTGGGCGAAGCAGGGCCAATAGGCGCCCTGTTGCTGTCGGCGGACTGCCGCCAGGATGATCCCGACAGCCGTCGACGAGGGGCCCGTACATGGACGATGTGGAAGTGCCTTACCGAACCTTCGAGTACCTGCTGACAGGCTTCGTTCATGGTGAGGCGGTGGACGCTGGCCAGCGCTACACGGGCGGAAACGTGGCCCACCCGGGCGATCCCTTCGGTGACGTGTTCGGCTGGCTGTGGGACAACTGGCGTGACACGGCAGTGTCGTCTTTCGCGCAGCTGCTGGCCACGGCGCGGGACAACGCTCCCGACGGCGTAGAACTGCGGATGGACGCCTTGATCAAGGGCCTTCAATTCGCTTTGCACCGGTCTCGCTTGTCGGATGCCGGAGAGTTCGACGATGTGGAGCGCACACTCCGCGCGAAAATGCCCGAGCACTTCGGCGGCCGAACAGACCTCTAGCTGAACGGCAAACGGCCCCCTGCATGGTCATCGCGACCGAGCAGGGGGCCTTTTCTTGTGTCCCCGCGTGTGCCATATCAGTGCCATCGCTGCCAGAAACCCGCAGGTCAAGGCCATCAAATCGCACACCTTATGCGGTTAGGAGGTCATCCGTGCTCGCCCATCGCCGCGCGAAGCCAGTCGAGGGGGGCCTGCGCCAGAAGCTGGTCGGCGAGCAGCTGGCCGGACTTGGTGACGATCCGGGCGCGGCTGTTGTCGACCCACCGCTGGGCCGCCTCGTATCCCTGGCCCTTGTACTCCAGGCCCTGCAGCATGCACTCCAGCTTGTCCGCGTCGCGTGCGCAGATGGCTTCTGGTGTCTCGCGCGCCTCGTACTCGGCGACGACAGCGCGGACAGCGTCGCGCAGCACCTCGGGCATGCCGGCCGTCTGGTCCGCCGTTACCGCCACCGGGTCGCCCGGGGCCGCGTACTTCTTGCCCAGGTGGTTCACGTCGCCCGTGCGCGTCTCCTGCGAGTCGTGCCACACCGCGAGGTGCGCGGCCCGCGCGGCGTCGGCGCCCTCCAGGGTTGCGATGACCGAGGCGATGACGGACGTGCGCCATGCGTGCTCGGCGACACTCTCGGGGTCACGAACGCCCGCCATCCACCACCCTGTTCGGCGGGCCGTCTTCAGCGTTCCTGCCTCCCACAGGAAGTGAGCTACGTCCGCCAGGTCCTGGTCACCCACGGGTGTCCCCTTTCACGCCTCGGCGAGGCGGATTGCGTACCGGATTCCCTCCAGCTCCCGCCGAGCCTGCGGCGACAGCCCGGAGTCATCCAACATCACCGGGAGGCGTTCGCGTAGGGCATGCCCGGCGGCCGACCGCGCACGCAGCAGGTTCGGGCGGGCGGCCAGCAGCGTCCAAAGGGTGTGGACGTTGAGATCGAAGAAGCCATGCTTCGGTGTGAGGCCCCGGACCAGGTGGGCCATCAGCCGTTCACCGTGCCAGGGTCCGGGCGTCGCCTCGCCGATGAAGTCGTCCGACAGTTGGACGTGCGGGGACTCCCCGATCCAGTACGCCCAGTAGTTCAGGTTCGCCGCCTCGGCCCGGTCGTTGTCGCCGAGGGTGCGGCCGATGAAGTGGGCCATTCGGTCTCGGTCGCCCTGGCGCGCGGCTACGGCGGCCACGGATCGGGAGTTGAGCCACTGCGTCAGCCAGTCGTCCGGCCGCTCGGTCCGCTGCTGGTGCGCCAGCCACTCGGAGGTATCGGCGTCCTGGTCGAACCCGGCGAGGTAGAGGGCCTGCCGGCGCAGAAGGAAGTCCCGGCCGCCTCGGGCCTGCTCGGCGGTCTCCCGCATGCGGCTGAAGAAGCGGCGCCGGTCGACCGTGGGTAGTTCCGGCGCCGTCGGCACCGGGCCGCGGCGCGGGCGAGGGGGAGCCGGGAGTTCGCGCACGGGGCTGGGTGGGACTCCGTTGAGGGGCCAGGTCAGCACCTCGACGAGGTCGCGCTGCATGACCCAGGCGCCGAGCGGGTTGGGCCCGGCGGGCGCCTCGTCTTCCAGCGCGCTGGCCAGCAGCATGTCGGCTTCCATCGCGCGTTCGAGGGCGGCGAGCAGGGCGGGCGCTGTACCCATCTGCATAAGCCGGTGGCGATGCACCAGCATCTGGCCCACCGGCAGGGAGGTGAGCGGCCGGCGCCCCGTCTCCCACCCGGCGATCGTGTCCGGCGCCACCCCGAAAAGCTCGGCGAGGCTGTCCTGCGTGTGCCCCAACTGCTCACGGATGACCCGGAAGACGTAGCCCGAGATGATGCCCGCGCGCCCTCGTCCGGGCGTTCCCTGACCCCCGGTCGGGGTTCCGTTCGCCTGCTGCCCCATGGCGTCCCCTTGCCCGCCCACAGCGGGCCCGTTACCCGTACTCACGGTCACTACAAGCGGTAATCACGACTACCTACTGTCATGGGTGATTACCGGGCAACTCAGCGTAGTGGGAGTGATGCCACCATGACCGCCCCCAGCGGAGAACTCGCGCGCACGGCGGGGACAGACGTGCATCCGCCGGACATCGAGACGATGCGCGCCACTGCAGCCCGAGCCCTCGGCCCGGACGATGGGCCTGACGCCCTCCCGCCAGGCTCCGAAGAGATCGAGATCCTCGACAGCACCCTGCGCGGCCAGCTGGCGCTGATCCTCCCCGAGGTCGAACGGGCAGTCGGCCCGCGGCCCAAGGACGTACAGGCGTACTGCGCCCTCGCCTGCGTCGGCGAAGCGCGCCGGAAGCTGACGGTCACGCCACGCCCTGTGCTCGATGCCCGCGTCGCCCACGCCCGGCGCCTGGCCCGGTCCCTGGCAGCCCTGTGCGACCACTACGAGCGGATCAACGCTGGCACGGCCAGCCATTAGCCCCCCTTCTGCCAGGGGCCGCACGCCTCTGGCAGAAGGGGTCTGCAAGACCCCCGCCCCGGTGTCCACGCCCCTGGACAGGTCGAGCACCGAAGCGGGGCGGCAAGTCCCCGTCAAGAGACCGACCGGCTTTGACCGTAGTCGGCCCGAGCAGCCGAAGGAGGTAGCCATGCGCAGCACTCTGGGAACCGTCGCCACGTGGCCGCCCGTACCCAAGCCCGACGACGACCCGCCCACCCCGCCGCCCAACGACAACCAGTAGGAGCAGCAGGCCATGGCCACTAGTAACAGGTACCGCCCGCCCACACCTCGGGACATCGCCGAGGACGACTGGCAGACCGACCAGGCTCGGGGCCGGCGTTACTGCCCGGTGCACCCCAGCCAGCAGATGATCCCCATGCTGGCCGGACCGGACGTCGACATGTGTCCGCTGCCTCACGGCGAGGACGACTCGGCAAGCTAGAGCCCTGGCTGATCCCGCTCGCCCTCGCTCCAATCCCCCGGAGGGCGGGCGGCCTCGAGAGCCCCGGCCGGTGGGGTGCATCCCGGCCGGGGCTCCTCTACGCGACGTTGGGTCACAGGACAATCACTCACCCTCCGCGCCCTGTGCTCGCCGCGCATGATGCTCACCATCCGCACCATTGGGGGGATTCATGCGCACCCGCACAACTGCCGCAACCGCGGCCCTACTTCTCGCAGTGCTCACCGCCTGCCAGAGCAGCGACGAACCAGCAGCCGGCGACAGTAAGGCCAGCAAGCTGAAGGCCCCGGCCGCCGCAAAGACGAGCGCCGCGCCCAGCCCGACCGAGGACGAGACGAGAGACTTCGGCGAGGTACTCACCTTCAACGACTCCGTCGGCGACGTCACCGTCAACGTCACGGTGCTCAGCTACGAGCAGGGCATCAAGGCGCAGAGCTCCGCAGACCAGGAGTTCAACACTGACGGCTACGAGTGGGCCGCCGTCGAGATCAAGACGTGCATCACGAAGGGCACGGGCGGCACGACCCGCTACCCGTGGACCCTCGCCTACACGGACGGCGCCCGCATCGAGCCGAGCAGCGTCACCTACGGCGACTTCCCCAAGCCGGAGTACCCCTACGAAGCCACCGTGAAGGCCGGCGACTGCGTGCGCGGGAAGACGGTGTTCGCCGTGCCCGGCAACCAGCGTCCGGAACGCGTGCTGTACACGCCTGAGGCGCTCCCTGAGGGCGCCGAGTGGAAGGTCCCCAAGGCGTAACGGCTACGCCTCGCCGAGGGCCTCGCGGGTGCGGCGGGCGGTGTCGGCTGCCGCCCACCGCGGAAAGCGTTCCTCGCTCCACCTGTGGCCGTTCAGGCAGGACATGGGCGACGGATCGGGGTCGAACACGTAGGAGTCGTACACGGCCGCCAGGCCCGACGTGGCGCGGCACTCGGGGCAGGCGATGGGCTGCTCGTCCGGCCCGCTCGCGCCGTCCGGCAGGTGGATCCATCCGGTGTCCCGAGGACGTAGCAGGCCCTCGCCGAGCGGGTGGATGCGGTCGAGGAACTCGGGGTCGTGTTCGAGGGCGCGGCGCAGCATGCCGGCGCCGAGCAGCCGCGGGAAGCACGGCTCGGGCCACAGATGGCCGTCCGGGCAGCGCATGTACGACGGATCCGGCCCGGCGTCCTCGAGGTCGAGGGCCACTGTGATGCCCTCCACGGCGCCGCACGTCGGGCAGCTGAAGCCGCCGCCAGGCAGCGGCCAGTGCACGACGCTGTTCGTCTCCGGCATCAGCGGCGCCTGCCCTTCTGGTACGTGAGGAGGGCGTCGTTGGTCTCCTTGGCGAGGAGGTCGGCAAACGCCTTCCGCTTGGCCGAGCTGGTGAGCAGGTCGTTGCTGGAGACGTTCACCGTCAGATTCACGACGGGCGCCATGGTCGCCGTGGCCGCGCCGCCAGATGCTCCGGGCATCAGGGCCGGCCGGACCCTCAGCCCCGCAGTGTTCCCGGACAGCAGCGTGTCGCCCTTGGCGAGGCGCTTGGTCCAGCCGGCTTCGACACCCATCGCGGAGAACTCGCCGATCGGCTCCATCAGCTTGGCCGGGGACTTGATGCCGAGCGCAGCCTTCAGGCTCTTCTCCATGCCCTTCGCGATGGCCATCATCGCGGCCTCAATCGCCTTCTGCTGCGCCGTCAGGCCCTTGACCAGACCCTCCGCGGCCTTGATGCCAGCCCCGTACATCGCATCGGCCGTGGTGGTCCCGGCCTTGTTCGCCGAGGTCTCCAACTGCTTCTGCAGCTCGTTGATGTGCTTGATCTGCTCGGGGGTGGCCGTGAGGAGTGACTGCGCGGTGGCCATACCGCCGCCGGTGATGCCGGCCCCGGCGATATCCGCGATGGCCGTGGCGTTGAGGCCCTTCGCCTTCAGGGCCTCAAGCTGCTTGGCGAACTCCGTCGTCCGGCCCGCGTCCATGGACAGCTGCTTGATCAGGGTCTCGGGGCTGGTCCCGTATTCCCCGATCTTCGTGATGTTCCCGAACGACACCAGCGACGACGACACGGACGTCTTGAGCTGGTCGAACTTGCCCTTCAAGTCGTCCAGCTTGCCCTTGGCCGACTCCAGCGCCTTGTTGACCCCAGCGAGCTTCTTCTCGTTGGCAAGCAGCGCCTTGCCCGCGCCGTCGAGCTGCTTCAGCAGCTTCGTCTCCGCCGACCCGTGCGTCGCCTTCTTGATCTGATTGCGCCAGTTGTTGAGCGTCCCGACCAGATCGTTGAGGCTGTCCGGGCGCGCCATGTCCCCGGCGAACTCAGTCGTCTTATAGCCCGCCATCTTGCCGAAGTGCGAGATCGTCAGGTCGGGCGTGGCCGACTTGCGGGCGTCCTTCTCCGCCTTCGAGACCTTGCCGCCCTTCGCGAACCCGGCCAGGCGCAGCCGGCCCGCGTTGAGCGCGTCCAGGAAGCCGACGCCGTACTTCGCGACAGCCGCCGCCCGCACCACGTACTCCGTGTTAGAAACCATGGCCGCGGCGCCCGAGCCCATCATCGCGAGGATGCTGTCCGACGTGCTGGTGCCGGGCCCGTCGACGTAGCCGCCGGACGGGAACGCCTGCACATCCCCGCCGGAGGCGTATCCGCGCACACGACCGCCCGAGGCGTAGCGGCCAGACGGGCCGAGGAAGGACGCGCCGTCGCTGCGGTAGTGGTAGGTGATGTTGTGGTTCGTGTACGTGTTCGCGGTCTTGCCGTTGAGGTTGTTCAGCGCCTTCGCGACCGCGGCGATGTCGCCGAGCGACTGCCCGTTCGCAGTGAACACCTCGGTCCGGCCGTCGGGCAACTGTTTCGTCTTCAAGCCCACGGCCTCGAGCGCCTTGATAGCCGCGGCGTTAAGGGTGTCGACCTTGACGCTCTTCGCATTGGGCGTCTTCTTGATCGCGGCCTGCACTTCTTGCAGGCCAGTGATGGCCGCCTGGCGCTCCAGCCTGATGCTCGTCTCGACGCTTTCCGGCGTGCCGAGGAGCCGGTTGACGTACTCGGTTGCGGCCTTCGTGTTGCCCTTGAACCCCTTGGTCGCGAGCTCCATCATCGTGGCGCGGAGCCCCTCAGACTCCGACTTCATCGACGCCATCGAGTCCCCAGCGGCGAGCGCAGACACGATCATCTCGTCATGCCGTTTCGAGACGTTCGACATGGCCTCGCCGTTCCGGCGGCCAGCCTCGGTGTGCTCGTCGAGGGTGGCGCCGTTCTCCTTGAACGACGCGGTCAGGTCGTCGATGCCCTGTTCGAAGGCGAGTTGCGCATCGTAGGCGGACCGGTTGGTGTCGTTGAGGGCAATGAGACTCGCCCGCAGCCCGTCCGCCGCGCTCTTCTGGGCGTCGAGCTTCGCCTTGGTCGCCATGGCCTGCTGCCCGAAGGCACCCATGCCGGCCGCGGCGAGGTCCGCTTCGGCCTTCAGCCCGGCGGCTGCCGCCCGATACCCGGGGAATGCGGCGTTGAACTCCTTGAGGGACATACCGCCCGCGAGCGCCGCCGCCTTGAAGTTGCGGAAGTGTTCGGCTGCCTGGTTGGCGTAGCCGTTGGTGGCCATCGCGGCGAGCTGCTGGTCGACCGCTTTGAAGTCGTCCTTGGTGGCGCCGACGCTTTCCGCGCCGCGCACCAGGTCGTCGAGCTTGGTGATCGCCGTGTCGGTGAAGGCTCCTAGCCCGGAGAACGCCGTGAATGGCTTCGCCTTCTCGAGGGCGGCGGACTCCGTCTTCAGCTTGCCCAGCTTGGCGACGAATCCGTCCATGTCCCCGAACGTGGCCTTCAACTCGCCGGTGAATTTGCCGGTGGTCGCAAGGGTCTTCAGTGCGGTGTTGAGCTTGTCGAGGTCCGGCGGTGCGCCGCGTGACGCTTCCGCCAGCTCGTTGATGGCGAACGCCGCAACACCGAGGACACCGAGCCCGACACTGGCCTTCTGAACCCGGGTCATACTCGCGGCCGTGGCCGACAGCGTCGGCCCCACACCGGCCGTGCGCATCAGCGTGAAGTAGGCGCCGAGGCGGGCGATGGCCGACGAGGTGACGACCGCGTTGACGCCGGCTACGCCGAGGCTCACGAGCTTCAGTGCCGCGTACAGCTCCAGCATGGTCGACAGGACGCTTGTCGGGATTGAGGCGACGAGCTTCGCGAACGCGTTCGCAACGTCCAGGATTCCGACGCCGACGTCCGAGGCGGCGACGAGGAGATGCGCCGCAGCCTTTGCGAGATTGCCGAACGTGTCGGCGACGAGCGGCCCGTTGGCGCGCACGTAGTCCATGAACTCCTGCATGTCGCTGCCGACTTCGCCGCCGTCGAGAGCCTGCGAGAACTTCACCAGGCCGCGGGTGGCGTCGGCTATCGCGCCAGCGGACCATCCGGCGAGCTTGTTCATGAACTGGTCGAAGCCGGGTGTCTGCATGCCGCCGGCTGCGACGTCCATCAGGTGCTGCAGTTCGGCCGAGACGCCGCGCACTGTGGGTGTGAGCTGCGGCAGCATCGCCTGGAACAGGCCGAGCGACTTGGTGACCACGGGCATGGTGTCCGCTGCGAGCGCGTCGGACCAGGCGTTGTACTCGTCCTTCAAGACGGACAGGGAGGCCGCCGCCTGCTGGGTGGCGGCCGGCATCCTCGCGAGAGCGCGCTGCTGCTCGAGGGCAGCCTTCGCGGCCTCGGCCGAGCCCCGCCCGTACTGCTCGACCGCCTCGTTGTACTTCGTCTGTGCCTGCGACGCCTCAGCAAGGTCTTTGATCTGCCCTGCCGCCGCGACCGCGAACGCGGCGACACCCGCGCCGGCCGCTGCCGCCTTCGCCGCAATCGCCGTCAGGCTGGCCGCTACGGGGATGAGCGCGGGGCTGAGGAGTAGCGCGGCCTGCGTGAGCTTCTCGAGGCCCCCGCCACCTCCTCCGCCACCCGAGCCAAGCCCTCCGAGGGAGGGGCGCAGGGCGCCCATGCTTCCGCCGACGCGGCGAAGGCTGCCGTCGAGGTCGTCGAGGTCGCCTCGCAGCGTCCGCGTGTTCCCGGACAGGGTGTTGAGGCGGCCGTCCGCGGTCTGCGCCCGGTTGGCGAACGCGTTCATGGCGGTGCCAGCGCGGGCCGTGGTGTCCCGCAGGTCCCGCATGGCGTCTGCGGTGGCGGCGACCCGTCCACGCAGGGTACGCAGCGAACGGGAGGCGTCGCCAGCGGCGTTGTCGAGGAGCTGCAGCGCGGCTGCGGCGGCTGCGCTGCGGGTTGCCAGCCCGGTGAGCGGGGTGCTGGTACGGCTGGTGTCGTCCCGCAGGTCCCGCATCGCCTGTGCCATGGCGACCAGTTGGGCGGTGTCGCCGCTGAACCGGGCGCGCAGCTGGACGGGGCTCTGCCGCTGAAGGTCCCGGATGGAGTCACGCATCGCGGCAATCCCGGCGCCGGCGCGGTCCTCGAGGTCGGCGCGTAGCCGGATGTTCCCGAGGGCCTTGATGCGGCCGAGCGTGCCCTCGAGCTTCGCGGCCTGCCGGTCGGCACGGTCGAACGCGCGTGCCGCCTCGGGCCCGACCCGCTTCAGCTTGTCGATGAACCGCTCGAGCTCGTCCTTCGCCTCACGCGTATTGGCCGTGACATCGACATGACCGGAGGCGACGAGGAAGCTCATGCTGCGGCCTCCGCGAGCTCGTCACGCCAGAGCAGCCGGTCGAGGGGGACGTCGACCGCCTCGGCGAGCGCGTCGGCGACGTCGACGGGTACGGGCGTGCGGCCTTGCTCGTAGCGGTAGACCTGCCAGCAGGAGCGTCCGACGCGGGTGGCAACGTCGTGGACGGACAGGCCTGCATCGCGGCGAGCGGTCCGCAGGGCAGGGCCAGAGAAGATACGCGGCACAGGGCATCCCAGGGCGTGGCAGCGGAGAGGGCTCGAGGTCTCTCGTCCGGCTCGCATCCCGCGACGGCCCGCGGCATCACGCCGCTCTATCGCCTACCGGTGCCCGCCGTTGTCCCTGTCTGGCGTCCTGCCTGAGCGGACCATCACGGTCCGCCGGGACCTTGGCATGTGGCAGCAACCTCAATTGGCACTGTACGCCAACCCTGCCACTCTGGCCATAGAATCGAAGGCTATTTGGCCGCTGCGTCCAATGATCCTCAGGTGTTCGCATTGCTGCGCCTGCCAGGCGCTACGGTTCGGCCATGCAAGCAGGGGATTGGGCAACCTGGGTGGGGTCGACGGCGGCCACAGTCGCGGCCGTGGCATCCGTAGCGGTGTGGTGGCGGGGGCGCGCCTCCGTCGCATGGCAGCTGCAGCAGGACGGCCGCAGTCGGCATGGGTTCCGCGCCGTGAACATCGGCGATGCGACCGCCAAGTCGGTACATGTGCGCGTGGGTTCCGCATCTGACCCCACGAATGTGGAGGACGAGCGGCGAGCCGAGTCGGTCTCCCCGAGCGAATCGGTTCGGATCCCGGTAGCGACGGACAGCGATTCCCGCGAGGACGTGGCTGTCGTCATCACCTGGGACGGCCGGCCGTGGGGGCGTGAGACCTGGACGTACCCGCTGCGCTGAGAAACCCGGCCGTGCCGCATGCGTGCCAACAGCCAACGAATGCTCAGGTCACAGCGTGCCAACCGCATCACCTATGCGGTTACACCCTTGGCATTCGAGGGGTGTCGGCAGTGGCATACCCCTGCGTGGTCCTCCACACCATGGAGAGAGGCCCCATCCGCACCGCAAGCGGAACCCGCAACCGTGTCGATATCGACACGGTTGGCCCCAGCTATGGGGCAGAGCCCCATACCTGCATTGCGCAGAAGACAACGCAGACACAGCTGCGCCCGGCCACCGTGCGGTGCGGCCGGGCGAAAATCAGCAGGCAGTGAATTCAGGCAGCGGGCGGCGGCTCCTCGACATCCTCGCGGGGTGTCAGCATCCGCTCGGCCGCCCTCCGCGCCCATGCCGGCGTCGGAGGCTGCGCGGCAGTCCTCGCCTCCGCCAGCTCATCCGCCGTGACGCCGTCGCCCGTTACGCGTGATGCCAGCCGCTCAGCCCAGCTCTTCCTATCGGCCACGGTCGGCCTCCTTTCGTCCGATCTTCAACGCCGCGGCCCCCAGGGCCTCGAGCGTGGTCTCGTCCTGCTTCTTGCGGAGCGGTGGCGGCGTCTGCCGCTGCTCGGCTATGGCCAGCAGGCCCTGGCTGCGGAGGCCGCCGAGCTGCTGCTCGTACACGCGCCGAAACTCCGGGTCGTTGCGGCGCCAGGCGCGCACCGTTCTCTCGGTGACGCCGCACAACTGCCCGACCCACTCAGCGGACCGGCCCTGCGCAAGCCACCGCGCGCCCTCGGCCTTCTTCTCCGCGCTGACCCGGGCCATCAGTCGATCCCGTCCGGGAGACTGCCCGCGGCATCCTGCACCAGGCCGATCGCGAACATCGCCGCCTTCTTGCCCGGCGACTCCTGGCCGCGCTCCGCGTTGACCGTCGGCCGGCCATCTCGCACCGACGCGTGTACCGCTGCGTGCCCAGCGGCCTTCCGCAACTCCTGCTCGGCCGCGACGAGATGCTCACGGGCCCGCTCCACGCAGGCGGCGAACCGGGCGTGCGAGTACTGCCGGATCTCCTGGGGGTGCTCGCGGGAGCCCTCGAGCAGCGCCGTGTGCGCCTCGCTGGCGGCTCGGTTGGCCTCGTCGAGCGGCGCCTGCAGCTGGTGCTTGGCGTGCACCGGGGCGACCCGCTGGTCGTTGAACGCGTCGGCCGCCTTCTGGCGCGTCTCGCGGTACGCGGCGAGCAGGGGGCGCAGCTGCTCGGGAAGCTGCTCTTCGGTGATCTCAACTCGGGTCGTCATGTGGTTCCTTCCTGTGGTGGCCACGGTCCATCGCGGTCCGCGGCCGAGGGGTTGTCAGGCGGCGGGAGGCTCCTCGCCGCGACGAACAGCAACGGCGGCACGAGACGCCTTGATGACCGCAGAGGCGTCTCCGACCGACCAACCGAGCGGGCAACTACGCGCGGCCTCGGAAAGGGCCTGCGCCGCCTTCGTGTGCGGGTCCGCCTCCGGCTCGGGCAGAACCACCCCGAGGGCCTTGGCGGCGAGACGCTGAGCGCTGCTCACGGGCCGGCCGGTCACGCCGCACGCTCCGCGTACAGGGTGGGCAGGACCGTCTCGCGGACGTAGCTGGCCGCGAAGCTGGCGGCGTTGCGGGCCGGGTGCTTGCGGGCGGTCGTCCGGTCGTCGACGTCGAGGACCGCTCGGCTGTCCTGGGCGCAGGCGTAAAGGGCTGCGGCCTCGGTCGCCTCCTCGAGGGCGGCGAGGAGTTCGGCCTTGGCGCGGGTGGCCCGCTCGAGGGCGTCGTCGAAGCCGGCGGCGCTGCTGTCGAGGAGAGCGCCGCGGTGCTTCAGGCTGGCGCCGAGCAGGACGTCGAGGGCGTCCCGCTCGGCGTCCTGGGCGGCCCGGGTCTTCTTCTGGAACGCGGCCAGCTCGGGGCCGGTGCCGTGCCCGCAGGTGCGCTCCGCCTCCTTGGCTTCGTCGACCTTGGCGGTGGCGGTCTCGAGCTTGTCGAGGAGCTTGGCGAGGGCGGCGGGGAGGTGGGCGCGGGTGAGCTTGACGCGGATGGCGGAGCGTCCGGCGTGGCTGAAGGTGTGGTCGTAGTCGGTCACGGTTCTCCTCGTTGGTGGGCGTGTTTCTACGTGCGGGAGATTTCTCCCGCTATGCCCCGCTTGCGGCGAGTGTCTCGTTGCTGTCGGGGTCGAAGATGGGGGCGAGTTGCTGCCCGAATTCAGCGAGGCGGCGCAGCTTGGCGGCGTGCCTCTTGGCGAGGCCGGCGGTGCGGGCTGCAGCGAGTTCTTCGCGTTGCTGGCGCTTGCGTTCGGCCTCGGCCTTGGCGCGGGCAATGCGCGCCTGTATCTGCTGCTCGACATGGCTGGTCATGGAGTGACCTCGCTGAATTCGGCGTAGATCGCTTTGGTCTGGTCCGCAAGTTCGGCGAGCAGGCGATACACCGCGCCGAGGTGGTAGTTCGGGACGCTGGTTCGGGGGACGCGGTCGTTCACGTGCAGCCAGTCGGTGACGAGGCTGAGCAGCCGATCGGCGCTGGACGGCTTGCGGTAGATAGGTGCGCCGGCCTCGAGGTCGTCGAGCCAGTCCCGCAGGTCCCGCGCCATGTAGAGCAGGCCGCCGTTCGCGCACGCCCAGCAGGGGCAGGTGTCGTCTCCCTCGCGGTGGCGGACGTCGTGCGTCTGGCAGTCGTCACGGTCGCATTCGAGGGCCTGCCGGATGCCGTCGTCGATGTCGTCGACCTGGTGGTCGAGCATGTGTCGAACCAGCTCGATGGCGTCGTTCCAGAGGGCGGCGATACCGAGAGCGGTTGCCTCGTCGACGTTGGCGATCAGTTTGGGGTCGAGCATGTCGGTCTCCTTCCGGAGGGGGGACGTGAGGGGGGACAGGGGGGACGCTGTTTGTCCCCCCGCCTCTCGCGCGTGATGCGAGTCAGCTAGTAATTGATCTTGATCTCTATATGTGCAGGTCAGAGGCTCGTTTGATCCGTAGACCTTTAGGCGGGTGAACGACTTTCGGTATCGCCCGGGGGAGAGAGGGGGGGACATTCGCTGTCCCCCGTCCCCCCTGTCCCCCCGTCACTCCGGTGCGATCGGGCCCGCAGCAAGGCGTCCGTCCCTGTCGGTGACCCACTCGCGCAACTCGGCGTAGGCGATGGCGTCGTTGATGTGCTTCTTGTCCCGCCCGGAGAACCTGGCCCGGAGCGCCTTGCGGGTGTTCAGCTCGCCGCCCTGGACGTAGTGCGCGATACGCGTAGCGATACGCAGGACCGCCTTGTCGGACCGCTCGTTCTCGGCGCTGATCTTTGCCTGCTCGACGCGGACTTCCTCGAAGATGCGGGCCTGTGTGCGCTTCTCCTGCTCCTCCCGCCACTGCCGCTCGATGTCCTCGAGGACCGCGTCGCGAGTCGCACACGACGCCTGCCAGACCATGTCTGCCAACTGCCAGTCGTCGCCGGTGACATGAAGCCGACCGGTGAGGACCGCCAGGAGCGAAGCCACCTTGACCCGCATCAACGGGGCATGGGAGTCCAGCGGGTTGAGTTCCGCAACGGGGATCTCTCCGCGCGCTTTCGCCAGGTCAGCGCGGCGCAGCTCCGTCCGGATCTCCTCGTCGAAGCTGATCAGGGTGGGCGCCTCGACGTCGACCGCGGTCCGCCAGGCGAGCAGTTCCCCGGGCCACGGCGGCTGCTCGTCAGGGATGGACGGGTCGATGACCTGCAGCCACAGGAAGCGCTGCGGAGTCCCCTCTCCGACCTCCTCGAACAGCGGGGCCACCGTTTCCGGCTGGAAGCCGACCAGGACGCCCATGCTGTACGAGCCTTTGGGGATGTACCTGCTGGTTTCCTTGCTGGCGTTGGTCTGCCCCAGGGTCTGCCCGACGGCTGCGCTCCGCAGGGCCTCGCCCAGCGTCGAACCTGAGCGCTCTTTCATGAGCCGGGTGAGTGAGGCGCCCTCGTCGACGTAGAAGAACGCGTTGTGCCTGACCTGCCTTCGGACGCGATGGGTGATCGCCTTGCCGCGGCTGTTGACCTCGCCCGTTTCTTCCTCGACGACGTCGATGAAGACCTCGGCCATGCCTTCGCCAGATCCGATGGGGAGACCGTCGCGGAAGTCGAGGCCCTGCGGCGTGGGCAGCAACAGCTCGGCGACCTCGACGCCTGTCGACTTGCCGATGCCGGAAGGGCCGATGAGTCCCCCGAACAGGTTGAGGGAGGCGTGCCCGGCGACACCCGTGTCTGCGCGGATGTAGTGGGAGACGAGGGCAGACAATCGGGTGAGCGTGGCAAGGACAGCGACATCCCCTGAGCGGTTGCGGGAGTGCCCGGCCTGACGGATGTGCCGCAGTTCCTCGCGGCGGGCGTAGAACTCTTCCGGCAGCAGCCCGGACGGCTTCGCGGGACCGGCCGACTCGTCCGGCTCGTCCGGTGGTTCGCTCAGGTCGTCCCAGTTGACCCCCTCCTCGAGCCGGGGCGGCTTGACGTCCTCGCGGATGCAGCGGCGGCGGACTTCGTCCAGCACGGTCCCCGGCAGGGAGCCGGCGGCGCCTCGGCTGTCGCGGCCAGCTGCTGCGCGGAGGATGTCGCTGGCGGCTTCGCTGACGTCGCCGCCGTAGTTGAGGTGCGCCCACAGGTTGCCGATGGTGAGCTTCCGCCCGGCTGGCTGGGCGCCGACGGGCAGGTCTGAGCGCTCGGACCAGTTGACGGCGACGTGGTCGTCGCAGAGCAGGCTGTAGGCGCTGCTCGAGGAGTCGCCGCCGACGGTGGGGCGCTTCCACCGTTCGCGGCCGTCGCTGTGGGTTCCCTCGTAGGTGAAGCCGTGGGGCTCGAGGACGTCCGCGAATCGCAGGGTGGCGGCGAGGATGTCGAGGGGCCCGTCGCCGGTCGGCTGCTGCCACCCTGCGGGTCGCGGCCTACGGGGCGCGGGCGCGGGCAGGCCGAGCCGCTGCCGCTTCCGTTCCTGCTTCTCCCGTGCCGCCTGCTCGAGGATTTCCCGTGCGGCGGGCGCGTGTTCGGCGACGAGTGCGGCGACGTCGCGGATGTCGTACACGGTGCCGTCTCCGGGGCCGATGCTGGTCGGCCGCTCGAGGCCTTCTTTGCGGTTGACCGTGCCGGGCAGCTTCATGAGCCGGTCGAGGTTGCCGACCTCGCTGTCCCATGACCAGCCGTATTGGTAGGCCTGCGCGGCGAGGATGGCCTGTACGCCCATGGTCAGTTCCTTGGCACGGGCGCGGTCGTCCTCGTCACCGATGATGTGCGCCTCGGCGAGCAGCCATGCGGGGTTGTAGCCGCCGCCCGAGTTGGTCCACCCGCTCGGGTCGGGCATTGGCGATTCGGCGACGACCTTGACGACGGCGTCGGCGTCGGGCGGTGCGGCCAGGTCGTCCGGCCCGGGCTTGTGGCCGATGGTCCCGAAGTCTCCGTCGGCCCACAGGTAGGTAAGTCCGTGGGCCAGGTCTTCGCCGCCCCGCCCCTGCTTCCCGTCAGGGCCGATCGGGGGGTGCTCGCGCAGGGTGGTTACCTGGGCGTAGATGCCTTGGGGCTTGCGACCGTCGATGCCGACGGCGTATTTGGTGGCGGCCGCAAGGCCGGCTTCGTCGGTGGCGAATCTCCGGCCCGCCCATCCATCGGCGTCGGAGCAGATGCTGACGAAGCCGGGGCAGCCCGCGTACAGGTGCGTGAGCCACGTCCGGATCACGTCCGGGTCCGCGGTCAACGGCGGCTGCTCGGCGGTCACTCGTTCTCCGTGCTGTTGAGGGCGGCGATGACGCCGTCGGCGATGAAGTGGACGTCTCGAACCCAGCGGCGGGCGCAGGCGCGGACGGCGCGCGGGCTCGGCTGTTCGGCGAGGTGTGCGCGGATGGAGCTGATGACGAGTTCGCGGCGGGCGCGTTCACGCATCAGCTGCTCGCGCAGCGGGTCGCTGTGCATGGCGTCTGGCAGGTCTGGCTGTTCGCCTGGTAGCCGCATCGCGGGCCGCACTACACTCGTAGTCGAGGTCGATGTCGTAGCAGGCGTCGGGGTGGGGTCCGGGATGAGCGCCGGGCCCCTTTCTCGTGAGGTCACTTCGCTGTCCGTTCGCGAGGCGAGGCGGTGCGGGTGCCCGAGCTGAGGCCGTCTCGCGAGTGGATGGGGTGAACTAGGCGCCCCGGAGCTGGTGCACGACGCCCGAAGCGGCAGGGGTGCAACCGCATTGAGACTGCGGTTGGTGCACTGTGACCTGCGGCGACTCATCGTGTTGGCACTGCGATGGCACTACCGGGGGAGCCTCGGCGGGGCCGAACAGATAGGCGACGATGTCGACGGTCGGGATCTTGATGCGCCGGCCGAGGCGGAGGACGCGGGTCATCGTCCACTCATTGCGGCGGATCGCGTCGTAGATCGTGTCCTTGTCGACGCCGAGGATCTCGGCGAGGACCGGGACCGCTGTCGTCGGGCCCTGCGCCTCGACAGCCTCACGGGTCCATGCGCCCGTCATGACGCCGACACCTCGGTCCCGGAGATCTGGAGGTAGGCGAGGACTTCCTCGCGGTCGTAGCGCAGGAGGCGCGGGCCGACTCGGCGCGGCTTGGGGCCGATTCCGACGCGCGCCCAGCGCTTGATGGTGTCGGGGTGGACGCGGGCGAGAGCGGCGTACTCGCGCCGAGTTATGCCCGCGTCGCGTTCGCTGAGATGCCGAACATCGGCGGATTCGTTTTCCACAAGCACAAGGGTGCACGTGGGGGTGCAAGGTGTCAACTTCCCCATGTATTGTCATCTCAGAAAACGGTCACGAGGGTGAAGGTGGAGGCGCGTGGAGGCGGAAGAGTGGAAGGCCAGGCTCGTGAAGGGTGTCGCCCAGCAGGTACGCCGCTACCGCCTTGAGCGCGGGATAAGCGTTCAGGGGCTGGCTGACATCTGCACTGAGCAGTACGGCTTGCCCATCAAGCGCTCCGTCCTCGCCAACTTCGAAGGCGGCCGTCGGCCGGCGCTCAGCGTGGTCGAGCTGATCGTTATCGCCCGCATCCTCCGCGTCCCACCCGCGCAGCTGCTGTTCCCTGTTGGCCTTGAGGAGTTGACCGAGGTTCTGCCCGGCCAGGCTGTCGACCCATGGGCGGCTCTCAAGTGGTTCACCGGCGAGGAAGACCGTCTGCCGTTGGACAAGGAGGCCGATCGGCAGGATGCCGAGCCGGTGCAGTTGTTCCGCCGACACGACCAGCTGACGGCTGATTGGCGGGAGAACAACCTGAACCTGCAGAACCTCATGCGCAGCGCGGCAGGCGGATCCGAGCCGCACCTTGCGCAGTTCGCCGCCGAGTCCTTGAAGCGCATCGCGGACACGCTCCGCGAGGTCCGCCAGGAGATGCGCAGCAAGGGGCTCACGCCTCCCCCCATCGAACAGTCCCTGGCGTACATCGACACGCCGGGGCTCGACATCAAGTACGTGGCACTGTCCGAGGAGAGTGATGAATGAAGCCGTACAAGGCCTGCTCGTGCCGGGATCCGGAGACGAAACGGCTACTGGGGAAGAAGTGTTCTGACCTGCCGAAGAAGGGTCACGGCGGCTGGTACGCCCGGTACGAAGCACCACCGTCCGCCGAGGGGAAGCGCCGACAGCCGCGTATCGGGCCGTACACCACCGAGACGGAGTGCAAGAAGGAGCTGGCGAAGGTGCTCGGCACCGCGGCCAGCCCGAAGGCTCACGACGAGCGGAAGACGACGCTCGGCGAGTACCTCGAGCGTCGCTACGCCTGGCGCGTGTCGGAGGCCGAGACCGGCGAGGGCCTGAAGAAGGGCACCCTCGACGCCGAGCGCGAGGCGATCGACCTGTACGGCAAGCCGGGGCTCGGGCACATCAAGGTCGTCGACCTCACTGACGAGCACTTCCGTGAGCTGTACGCGGCGATGCGGAAGATCAACCGGCCGGAGGAACAAGGCGACCGGTCGGAGATCCTGCGCCGCCTGAAGGACGCCCGTGCCACCCGCGGCGGCCGGCGGGTGCATACCCGACCGATCGGCGAGAGCCGTATCCGCCGCGTCCACGCGGTCCTGCACGGCGCCCTGACGGACGCGGTGAAGCTGTCGAAGATCCGCCCGGACAACCCGGCTGACGGGGTTTGGCGGACGAAGGGCGGCAAGCGGAAGCCGGGCCGAGCGAAGCCCCTGCTGTGGACCGACGAGCGTGTCGAGCAGTGGCTGAGGACTGGCGTCGTCCCGGCGAAGGTCATGGTGTGGACGGCGGCCCAGACGGGCAACTTCCTCGACTTCGCGGACGCCTGCGAGGAACGCCTGTACCCGGCGTTCCATCTCGACGCGTACTACGGGCCGCGCCGAGGCGAGTTGGTCGCTGCCGAAGAGCAGAGCCTGAGCCTCGAGCGGGCCCGGCTGCACATTCTTCAGTCGCAGTCCGATGACGAGCTGGACGACACCAAGACGGAGGCGGGATGGCGGCAAGTCCCTCTCGACCCGGAGACGGTGCGCGTCCACAGGGCGTGGCACAAGCGGAAGCTCGAGGAGCGGCTGCGCTGGGGTGAGCTGTACCAGGATTCGGGGCGCGTGTACTGCTACGAGGACGGAACGGCGCTGAAGGCGGAGTACTTGTCGAGCCGCTTCCGGATCCTGATCGAGCGGCACAAGAACCTGCGGGACGGCGTGCGGGAGAAGGGCTGGTCTGTCGAGCGGGCCGCCCGCCACTACCGGACGACGGTCGCGGCCGTTGAGGTCGCCCTACTGATGCCGCTGCCGCCGATCCGTCTGCATGATCTGCGCCACGGTGCGGCGACGATGCTTCTCGCGGCCGGCGTTGACGACAAGTTCGTCAGTGAGGTGCTCGGCCACGCCTCGGTGTCCTTCACGAAGGACGTGTACGCGGTGGTCGCTGAGGAGATGGCGGCCGATGCCACGCGCCGAATCGCTGCCTTTATCCCGCGCCAGAATCGCCTTTCGGCGGTTGGTGCCATCTCTGTGCCATCTGGGGGCTGAAAGTGGCCCTTAACGCGACTCAGGGAGCCCAGCCGTTTCGGGCCGAACTCCCTGGTCAGGTGGCGGAGGCGGAGGGATTTGAACCCTCGATGGGCTTTAAGGCCCAAACCGCATTAGCAGTGCGGCGCCATAGACCGGACTAGGCGACGCCTCCAGCACAGCCGCTCGCGCGAGCGCGATTGGTGCGTGCAGATGATGACACAGTCGAGCGTGGTGTCACCAATCGACGTCCACGGTACTAGGCAGGGAGGCCACAGGGCAAAGCCCTTCCCGGCGCGCTTCGCCGGGTGCGTCGCGGGGCGCAACGTCGGGGGGCGTACGGCGTTAGTCAGGTCATGTTGCAGGTCAACCGTTCCGCCGCGGCCGGGCGCCTCCGGCGGCTTCTCGTCGTCGCCGCCGGATCCCTCGTCGCCGTCGGCTCCGCCACCGTCGCGCCCGCCTCGGCGTACGCCCAGGCCGCGCCCCTCCCCCTGCCACCCCTCCACGAGCCCGGCCGCTCCGACGACCACCTCACCGTCACCGTCCGCGACGCCGGCGGCGGCCACGACGGGACCTACGAGCTGTACTGCCACCCCGACGGCGGCGACCACCCCGACGTGGCCGACGCCTGTGCCGCCCTCGATCGCGGCACCCGGTGGGGCAAGGACGCCTTCGCTCCCGTACCGAAGGACACCCTGTGCACCATGCAGTACGGCGGTCCCGCCACCGCGCATGTCACCGGGACCTGGGCCGGGCGGCCCGTCGACGCGCGGTACGACCGTGGTGACGGGTGTCAGATCGGGCGGTGGGACCGGCTCGTGCCGGTGCTTCCCGATCTGAGGCAGGAGGGGCGGGTGTAGCCCACCTCCCACGGCCCACCTCCCCCCACGGCCGATTTCCCCCCACGGCCGACCTCCCCAACGACCGAATCACCCACACGGCCCACCGCCCACGACCGACGCCCCACCACCCACCGTCTCCGCCCCTCCCCGGAGCCAGGAAGCAGGGGCTCCGGTCCGCGGTCGGACAGTCTTCGTACAGGCTTTCCAAGGGGGAAGCACCGGGTCCGTAAATGTCCCGCGAAGGTCTCGCGAAGTCCGAAGGGTGCTGGAAGGGAGGCTGGCGGGACATCTGCACAGGCGGTCATACGTTCTGGGTCACTTCGTCGTGCGACGTCCCTCTCATCCGGCGTCGCGAGCGCAACCCCAGCCCTTAGACTCCCTCGCGTGACACGTCGCGGGCCGGTTGGCAAGATGGCCCGAGCGGTCGGCAAGGTGCGGTAACAGGGAGGAAGCGTCTCGTGAGCAGCAGGCCATCCCGAGGCGCTGCTCGCCTCGCAGCCATACTCGACGCGCTGCCCGATGCGTTGGTGCTGGTCAACGCCAATGGGACCGTCGTCAACGCCAACACCATCGCCCTGGAGACCTTCGAGGCACCGGGGACCGCTCTGGTGGGGCGGGGGCTGTTGGATCTCCTGCCGCATTTCGACTCCAAGCTGATTCCCGGCTCCATGCGGCGGCCCGATCACATGGACCCGCAGGGGCGGACCAAGCCGACCCGGATGATGGCGCGGCGGACGGACGGGAGCGAGTTCCCGGTCGAGGTCACGTCCGCGAATCTTGAGAACGGGCAACAGGCCTACGACGGCTACGGCTACACGGGCGACGAGCTGCTCATGCTCGTCGTGCGGGACCTCTCCGGGACCGTCGACACCGAGGCCGAGCTGGCGCGTTCGCAGCGGCAGACCGAGATGATCCTGCGGGCCGCCTCCGAGGGTGTGGTCGGGACCGACACCGACGGGCGGATCGTGCTCGTCAACCCGGCCGCAGCTCAGATCCTGGGCTATCGGGCCAGTGACCTCGGCGGACGCGAGCTGCACACGCTCGTCCTGCATTCACGTGCCGACGGGTCGCCCTTCCCGTACGAGGAGTCCCCGCTCGCCGACACCCTGCGCTCCGGACGCAAGCACCGGGTGCGCGGGCAGGTGCTGTGGTCCAAGGGCGGGGACAAGGTGTCCGTCGACCTGACGACCGCGCCCGTGCGCGACGGCGAGCAGCTCGTCGGCGCCGTGATGACCTTCACCGACCGGCGGCCCTACGACGCCCTCGCCGAGGAGAAGGACGCCGCGGAGAAGCAGCACGCCGAGGAGCTGGAGCGGCTCGCCGAGGAGCACGCCTCCGAGCTGACCGCCCTGCGGCAGAAGCACGTGGCTGAGGCCGAGGAGCTTCAGGAGCGGCACCAGGAGGAGCTGGCCGCCGGCGAGGAGCGCTACGCCGCGCTCGGGGAGCGGGAGAAGGACCGGTACGAGGCTCTGGCGGGGCGGCACGAGCAGCTGCTGACGCTGCTCGCGGGCTCGTTGCGCGGGCCGCTCGACGAGCTGCGCCGTGAGCTGGCCGCGCTCGCCGCGGACGACGCCGGGCAGTTGTGGCCCGAGGCCAACCAGGTGCTGCATCACCTCTCCGCCGGGTACTCGCGGATCACGACCCTGATCGACAACGTGCTCCAGTACCAGCGGCTCGACTCCGGTAGTGACGCCGTCTCCCGTACGAAGGTGATGCTCGACGCCGTCGTCGCCGCGGGTGTCGACGGGGCCGTCGAGCTCATCGGGCCCGGGCGGGTGCAGTTCGCCGTGCACGCTCCGCCCATCGAGGCCGAGGTCGACCCACAGCGCCTCGCGACCGCGCTCGCGCATCTCGTCGCGGATGTCGCGGGGGTCGACGCGACCGGCAACTCGCCGGTGTCGGCGGGCGGTTACATGGACAACACCGTGGTCGTCGCGGCGGCGCAGCGCGGTGAGGTCGTACGGATCGAGGTGCGCGGGCCGTACGCCGGGGGAGATCCGGTGCACGAGCCGATCGTGCGGGGGATCGTGCGGGCTCACGGTGGGGTGCTGCAGACGCACGAGGTGCCGGGCATGAGCGGCAGCGCGTTCGTCCTGGAGGTGCCGATCGGGGGTGGGGCCGGGGCTGTGTCCGCCGCTCCCGTCGACTCCCTCCCGGCCGAGGCCGGTGACGTCACCGAGGGTGCCCCCGCAGGGGACGAGCAGGGTGGCGGCAGTGGGCGGCGGCGGGCCCGGCGGGCCTCCGTCGACGCCTTCCTGGAGGGCGACACGCCCGAGGTCGACGGTGCCGACGCCGAGGGTACGGCGCCCACCGGACGGCGCCGCAGGCGCGCGGCCGCTCCGGAGCTCCCCCAGGGGGCACAGGACGGTGGCGGTGAGGCTTCCGGCGGTACGGGACGGCGCCGCGGACGACCGGCCGAGGACGGCGGGGACGGCGGAGACGGTGTCTCCGAGGGCGCCGTTGTGACGGCCGCCGAGCATGCTGCGGGCACCGCGGCCGCCGGGAACGGCCTCGGCGGGACCGTTCCGCCTCAGGGGGTGCCCGCGCCCGGTGGGCGACGTGCTCGGCGGGACGGCGGGGAGCAGCACGCGCTGCCGCCCGCGCTGCCCGCGGGCGGTGACGGCGGACAAGCGCCCTCCGGGGCCGGTACGGCCGACTCGGGTGAGGGTTCTCAGCCGACCGGGCGGCGTCGGCGTGCGCTGGCCGCGGCGTCGGAGCGTGCGGCTGAGCAGGCGCAGGCCCAGGAGGCGGGGCCCCGGAAGGTGTTCGCGCTGCCGCCCGCCGAGGCGGACCGCGGGGTCGCCCCCGGGCCGGAGGGGCGGGGTGGCACTGAGCCGGCTCCGACTCCGGCTGCGGCTGCGGCTGCGGCTGCGGCTGGGATGCCTGCGGGTGCGGCGCCTGGGGGTGCGGTTGTGGCGCCTGCGGGTGCGGCTCCGGCTTCGCCGATTGCTCCAGGGGCGGTTCCGGCGGTTCCGGGGCAGGGCGCTCCCGGTGACGTACTCATGGACGAGGGGCGGCACGACGCCGTACCGCACGATCAGGCCGAGGACCACACCCCGCCGCAGCCGCATCCGACCAGCGCGCCGACCGGGCGTCGCCGACGGGCCGTCGGCCAGCCGGGGGAGGCGGCCGGGACGCCCGCGCAGGGTACGCCCGCCCCGGGCGCTGCGGGGCAGGCAGCGCCGGGGCAGCCTCTGCCGGTGCCCGGCCAGGCCACGCCCGCGCAGCCGGTTCCGGGCGGGCCCCTCCCCGCCGAGACCCCCGGTCACGGGGTCCCCGCGCAGGGCACGCCGGCCCAGGGCGTTCCGGCCCCGCAGCCGTGGCCCGCTGCCGACGGCACCTCCGGCGACGGGATGGCCGTACCGGCGAACGGCGCCGCCACCCCCGTACCGCCGAACCCGAACGCCTCTCAGCAGACCCAGCCCCAGCCCGCCCCCGGCACCCCGGCCGCGGGCACTCCGCTGCCTCCCGAGGCCGCGGCGGCGGGCCCGGCCGCCCAGCAGCAGCGTGCGGCACAGCCCCTCCCGGCCGAAGCCGCCGCTTCGGGCGCACCCGTCGACCCGAACTCCACGCAGGGTCGGGCGATCAGTGTGCGGACGTTGGGGCAGGGCGTGCCCTTCACGCGGCAGGCGGCGCAGGTGCAGCAGCCCGCGCAGGCCCCGCAGCCGGCGCAGCTGTCCCAGGCATCTCAGCTGTCACAGGCATCTCAGTCGACGGCCACTCCTCCCCCGCATCAGACCAACGGCGGACGGCGCCGCAAGCTGGGTACGCCCCCCGACCCCGCCGCGCGGGCGTCCGCCTCGGCGGAGCAGACGGCCCGGCCGCATCCGCCGGCCGAGAAGCCGGTGCCCGCTCAGCCGGTGCCCGCGCAACCGTCGCTCGGCGGGCAGCCCCAGCCGTCGCTGGCGGGGCAGGCGCGGCTGGCGCCGATGACCGAGGGCGCCGGGCGGTCGTACGCCATAGGCGCGCCGGACGAGAACGCCGCCGAGGGGCCGGAGCCGTTGGACGGGCCGGGCGGCGCCATCGAGGTCGCCGACACACCGCGCCCGCAGCCGATGGACGACGAGCTTCCGCCGGAGCCGCTCGACAACCCGCGGCGGCTGCTGGTGTGGCCGGCGCCGGACGTGACGACCCAGCAGGCGCTGAGCGACCGCGGCTACCGGCCGGTCATCGTGCACTCGCGCGAGGAGGTCGACGCGCAGATCGCGGCGTTCCCGGCCGCGCTGTTCGTCGACCCGCTGACCGGGCCGATCACGCGGACCGCGCTGCAGTCGCTGCGGCAGGCCGCCGTCGCCGCCGAGGTGCCGGTGATGGTGACCGCGGGTCTCGGACAAGCCTCGCGAGAGGCGGCCTACGGCGCCGATCCGGCCGTACTGCTGAAGGCGCTCGCGCCCCGGGACACCGAGCAGCACCCGCCGCGCGTGCTGCTCATCGAGGAGCATGCGGAGATCGCGCTGGCGCTGACGGCGACGTTGGAGCGGCGTGGGATGCAGGTGGCGCGGGCCGCGAGCGATGCCGACGCGGTGACGCTGGCGGGCGACTTCCGGCCGAACCTGGTCGTGATGGACCTGATGCAGGTGCACCGGCGCCGGGCCGGCATCGTCGACTGGCTGCGCGCGAACGGGCAGCTCAACCGCACCCCGCTCGTCGTCTACACGGCCGCCGTCGACCAGGCCGACCTGCCGAGGCTGGCCTCCGGCGAGACGGTCCTGTTCCTCGCGGAGCGCTCCACCAGCGCCGAGGTGCAGTCGCGGATCGTGGACCTGCTGTCGCGGATCGGGACCAACTGACTTACGCCCCTCATGGGTGAGAACGTACGCGGCGGCCGGGACGAGTTCGCCTCGTCCCGGCCGCCGCGCGTATGTCAGGGCCGACCGCCCGCTCGACGCGTCAGAGCTGGGTGACGTCCAGGTCGCCCTCGGCGTACTGCCTGCGCAGCACCTTCTTGTCGAACTTGCCGACGCTCGTCTTCGGCACCGCCGCGATGACCGTCCAGCGCTCCGGGAGCTGCCACTTGGCGATCTTGCCCTCCTCGGCGAGGAAGGTGCGCAGGGTCTCGAAGTCGGTGCTGGCGCCCTCCTTGAGGACGACCGTGGCCAGCGGGCGCTCGCCCCACTTGTCGTCGGGGACGGCGACCACGGCGGCCTCGGCGACGTCCGGGTGGGACATCAGCGCGTTCTCCAGCTCCACCGAGGAGATCCACTCGCCGCCGGACTTGATGACGTCCTTGGCGCGGTCGGTCAGGGTGAGGAAGCCGTCGGGGGAGATGATGCCGACGTCGCCGGTCTTCAGCCAGCCGTCCTCGCTGAACTTGTCGGCGGGGCGCAGGGGTTCGGCGTCGGGGCCGTTGTAGTAGGCGCCCGCGATCCAGGGGCCGCGCACCTCCAGCTCGCCGGCCGACTCGCCGTCCCAGGGGAGGCGTTCGCCGCCGGGGCCGGTGAGGCGGGCCTCGACGGAGGTGGGGAAGCGGCCCTGGGTCAGCCGGTACCCGAACTCCTCCTCCGTACCGACCGCGTGGGCCGGCGGACGGGCGACCGTGCCGAGGGGCGACGTCTCCGTCATGCCCCAGGCGTGACAGACCCGCATGCCCAGCTTGTCGAAGGCCTGCATGAGGGAGGGCGGGCAGGCCGAGCCGCCGATGGTGACCTGGCCGAGGGTGGAGACGTCCCGCGGCTTGGCGGTGAGCTCGGCCAGCAGGCCCTGCCAGATGGTGGGCACCGCGGCCGCGTGGGTCGGCTTCTCGCCCTCGATCATCTCGGCGAGCGGCGCGGGCTGGAGGAAGCGGTCCGGCATCAGCATGTTGACGCCGGTCATGAAGGTGGCGTGCGGCAGGCCCCAGGCGTTGACGTGGAACTGCGGGACCACGACGAGCGAAGTGTCCTGGTCCGTCAGACCCATCGACTGGGTCATGTTGACCTGCATGGAGTGCAGGTAGATCGAACGGTGGGAGTAGACGACGCCCTTCGGGTCGCCCGTGGTGCCGGAGGTGTAGCACATGGCGGCGGCCTGCCGCTCGTCCAGCTCCGGCCAGTCGTACGTGATCGGCTTGCCGGTGATCAGGTCCTCGTACTCGTGCACCTGAACGTCGGCGTCGGCGAGTCCGGAACGGTCACCCGGACCCGACACCACCACGTGCTTCACCGTCTTGAGGTGCGGCAGCAACGGGACGAGCAGGGGCAGGAGCGAACCGTTGGCGATGACGACGCGGTCGGCCGCGTGGTTGACGATCCAGGCCAGCTGCTCGGCCGGGAGCCGCAGGTTGAGGGTGTGCAGCACCGCGCCCATGGAGGGGATCGCGAAGTACGCCTCGACGTGCTCGGCGTTGTTCCACATCAGGGTCGCGACCCGCTCGTCGGCGGCCACGCCGAGATCGTCGCGCAGGGCGTGGGCCAGCTGCGCCGCACGCGCACCGACCTCGGCGAAGGAACGGCGGTGCGGCTCGGCCTCGCCGGTCCAGGTGGTGACCTGCGATGTGCCGTGGATGGTCGACCCGTGGGTCAGGATCCTAGAGATCAGCAGCGGTACGTCCTGCATCGTGCTCAGCACGGCGTCCTCCCGGGGGCGACATTGCCTACGCGGTGGTAAGGGTTGCGGAGATTCTGCGCGCATACCGCGCGGTATGTCACTAGGGTCGGGCGATCGATCATGTCACGTTGCGTTCATGCAGCCGTGACGATAACGGGGTACGGGGCAATCGGGAGGTGGCCCCCACACCCCGATGCCGCCCATACCCCCAGGTCAGGGGCGCTCGACCGCCGCCTCACCGCCGGCTCTGCGCCGCCGCTACCGGGCCAGCACCAGCTCAGGGTCCTCGCGCAGCTTGCCCAGCGCACGGGACACCGCCGACTTGACGGTGCCCACGGACACCCCGAGCACCTCTGCCGTCTGCACCTCGCTGAGGTCCTCGTAGTACCGCAGGACGACCATCGCCCGCTGCCGCGCCGGCAGCCGCATGATCGCCCGCCACATGGCGTCGTGCAGCGCCTGCTGCTCCGCTGGGTCGTCGTGGCAGCCCGGCCTGGGCTCCGGCTCGGGCAGCTCTTCGCAGGCGAACTCGTCGACCTTGCGCTTGCGCCACTGCGACGTCCGCGTGTTCAGCAGCGCCCTGCGCACATAGCCGTCGAGAGCGCGATGGTCCTCGATGCGCTCCCAGGCCACGTATGTCTTGGTGAGCGCGGTCTGCAGCAGGTCCTCCGCGTCGCTCGGGTTCGCGGTCAGCGACCGGGCGGTACGCAGCAGCACCGGCTGGCGGGCCCGCACGTACGACGTGAAGGAGGGGTACGTCGCGTTCGGAAAGGCCCGCGTCGCGGCGTCGGAAGCGCTGGTGCAGACGGGTGTGGTCATGGCTCCACGCTATGAGCGACCCCTCCTTCAGCGGATCGGCCGCAGGTGCCGAAGCAGCGTCCGCCTCAGGTTGTAGGGGTGGGGCTGACTCCACCTCCTGAAGGTGGACGAGTGGGGGACAGGTACTGCGGGATTACCCCTGGGGGTCATCCGTCGGCGGCGACGTGGAGGGCCTTCCGTTGGCTGCGGGCTGAGGCATCTGTCGGCGGCGGGGCCGAGGGCGGTCCGTGGGCGGCGAGGGTGGGGCATCCGTGGGCGGGGTAGGCGGAGCACCGTCCGTCGAAGGCGAGGCCGGAGGCACCCGTGGGCGGCGAGGGTGGAGCGCCATCCGTCGGAGGCAAGGCAGAGAACCCTCCGTCGGAGGCAAGGCAGAGAACCCTCCGTCGGAGGCAAGGCCGGAGGCACCCGTGGGCAGCCCTCGGCGGCACAACCGGACTCACTCACCAGCGGCACCACCACGGGCAACGCTCACCGGCAAGGCTGGCGTCACCCATCCGCGGCCAGGACCAGCCCCGACGTCGGCACGCCCGTGCCAGCCGTCACCAGGACCCGTCCCGCCCCGGGTATCTGGTTCACGGACGTCCCCCGCACCTGTCTCACCCCCTCCGCGATGCCGTTCATGCCGTGCAGATACGCCTCCCCCAGCTGACCCCCGTGCGTGTTGAGTGGCAGCCGCTCCTCGGCCACGAAGTCCCCGGCCTCTCCCTTTCCGCAGAACCCGAACTCCTCCAGTTGCATCAGCACGAACGGAGTGAAGTGGTCGTACAGGATCCCCACGTCGATCTCCCCCGGTCCCAGCCCGGCCGTCCGCCACAGTTGCCGAGCCACCACGGCCATCTCCGGCAGGCCGGTGAGGTCGTCCCGGTAGAAGCTCGTCATCTGCTCCTGCCCTCGGCCGGCGCCCTGTGCCGCCGCCGCTATGACGGCCGGCGGATGGGGCAGATCACGGGCCCGGTCGGCGGACGTGATCACGAGCGCCTGGCCGCCGTCCGTCTCCTGGCAGCAGTCCAGCAGCCGCAGCGGCTCGACTATCCAGCGCGAGGCCGCGTGATCGGCGAGGGTGATCGGTCTGCCGTGGAAGTACGCGGCCGGGTTGGTCGCCGCGTACTTGCGGTCGGTGACCGCCGCATGCCCGAACACCTCCGGCGTCAGTCCGTACGCGTGCAGATACCGCTGGGCCGCCATCGCCACCCACGACGCCGGTGTGAGCAACCCGAACGGCAGCGACCAGCCGAGCGCCACGCCCTCCGCCGACGGCTCCCGATGCTGCACGCCCGAGCCGAAACGCCGCCCCGACCGCTCGTTGAACGCCCGGTAGCAGACCACCACCTCCGCGACCCCCGTCGCCACGGCGAGCGCCGCCTGCTGGACGGTCGCGCAGGCCGCGCCACCCCCGTAGTGGACGCGGGAGAAGAAGGACAGCTCACCCATCCCACAGGCCTGGGCCACGGTGATCTCCGGGCTGGTGTCCATCGTGAACGTCACCATCCCGTCCACGTCTCCCGGCGTCAGCCCCGCGTCGTCCAGCGCGGCCCGCACCGCCTCCACGGCCAGCCGGAGCTCGCTGCGACCCGAGTCCTTGGAGAACTCGGTGGCCCCGACACCGACAATCGCCGCCCGGCCGGAGAGGGAGTCCCTTGTGCGCGCGCTCATGCGGCACCTCCCGAGGGAGCGGTGGCTGTCGGCACGGTCACCCTCACCGTGCCGGTCACGTGTCTGCCGATGCCGTTCGCCCCCACGACCCGCACCGTCGCGGTGTCGCCGTCAAGCTCCTCGACCGTGCCCGTCAACACCATGGTGTCTCCCGGGTAGTTGGGCGCCCCTAGCCTTATGGCCACGCTGCGCAGTACGGCCGTCGGTCCGAAGTGGTCGGTGATGTAGCGGCCGACCAGGCCGTTCGTCGTCAGGATGTTCATGAAGACATCGGGGGAGCCCTTCTCGCGAGCCAGCTCCGCGTCGTGGTGCACGTCCTGGTAGTCGCGTGAGGCGATGGCTCCGGCGACGATCAGCATGCGGGTGATCGGGATCTCCAGCGGCAGCAGTTCGTCCCCGGCCTTCATGGGCGTTCCCGCCGCCTGTGCCACCTCCGCCGTCTCCACCACGTCCGTCGCGTCCGATGTCTCCGCCGCGTCCGTCGCGTCCGACGTGGCCACTGTGTCCGTCGCGTCCGACGTATCCACCGCGTCCGACGCCCCCGTCACCTCCGCACCGCCCGTCATGCTCCAGCCCCCTTGATCTCCCGGCTCCTCTGGATCCCCTGGACCTCCCGGATCTCCTGAACCTCCTGGGGTTTCCTGAACCTCCTGCGCCTCCTGAGCCCGCCAGACCGGCAGCACCAGTTCCTCGTCGCAGTCCTGGAACTCCAGCCGTACCGGCAGCCCGATCCGCACCTTGTCGTACGGCACGCCCACCACGTTGCCGATCATCCGCACGCCCTCGGCCAGTTCGATCAGGCCGACCGCGTAAGGGGGGTCGAAGGCCGGGAACGGCGGGTGGTGCATCACGACGTACGAATAGACCGTGCCCATGCCGCTCGCCTCGACCGTGCCCCAGTCCAGGCCGCCGCAGGCGTTGCAGCCGGGGAGCCAGGGGTGCCGCAGGGTGCCGCAGCCGGTGCAGCGCTGGATGAGCAGGGTGCGGCTGCGGACTCCCTCCCAGAAGCCGGCGTTGTCACGGTTGACGACGGGGCGGGGGCGTGCAGGCTTCTCACGCCGGCCTGGCCGACGTATGGGCGCGTACTTGAGGATGCGGAAGCGGTGGGTGCCCGCGAGGTCGGTGCCGACGCGGACGTCCATGCGGGTCGTGACGAAGTACCCCGTGCCGAGCTTCGTCGTCTTCTTCTCCGACACCGACTCGATCACCGAGTCGAAGGTGATCTCGTCCCCCGGCCGCAGCGGCCGCAGATACTCCTGCTCGCAGTCGGTGGCGACCACCGAGGTGTAGCCCGCCTCGTCGAGCAGGGCGAGCAGTTCGTCGTACGCGTGCGTGCCTCTCGTACGGCCGGAGAGGCCGCTCATGGTCCACGCCTGAAGCATGGTGGGCGGTGCGATGGCGTCCGGTCCCGAGTACGCCGGGTTGGTGTCGCCCATCGCCTCGCACCAGTGCCGGATCATGGGCACGTTGATGGGGTCCTTGCCCACACGGGCCACGGCGGCCGACCGCCCCTCGTAGACCTTCAGCCGCGCTGCGAACTCGCTGCCCGTCTCCGCGAACTCGCCGCCCGTCCGCGCTTCATGGCTCACCGTCGACTCGTGGCTCACCGTCGACTCGTAGCTCACCGTCGCCCCCTCGTCTCATCGACCTCGTCGCCCCACGACGCATCGCACTGACACTTCTGGTACACCGCGACCGCCGATCCGGTTCCCACGAGTTTTCGGGAACGTCCACGAGCACGAGGCCCCGCGAGGGTTTCTGACTGTCCGTCAGATACGACTCACTGTCAAGGCCGTCCATGAACGCCCTCGCGACAGCACCAAAACGCCTGCGCGGCGGCACCGAAGTACCGCCGCGCAGACGCGTTACACCCCACAGAGCACACCCGACACAATCCGAGGGGGCCGATGCCTGAGCACCGGGGCACCGACCCCCTCAGCTCACCACCAGAGCGGCGTGAAGTTGACGGCCGCGTTGTCGTTGCCCTGGTTGATGGCCGTGAACGCGGACCCGTTGACCTGGGCGGTGTTGCTCTGGTTGGAGGCGCCCGAGCCGGTCGCCTGCTGCTGGGTGGTGGACGAGGTGCCGTAGTTGTCGCCGCCGACCCCGCTGCCGATCAGGCCCTGGACGGCGTTCGTGACAGCCGCACTTGATCCGTCGTCCGCGAAGGCGCCGTTGTCCGCCGCCGCGACGCCGGTGAACAGAGCGGCGGCGAGCGGGAGGGCGGAGACGGCTGCGATGACGCGGGCGGTACGGATGCTTGCCATGTTTGTTCCTCCAGAACAGGTGCGCCCAGGCTCCCCGCCGGACGCATGGGTGGTGCATGAAGTACTGCTGTTTCCAAGGCAGTTGGCCGACCGCCTCGGAGTTCTGCACGACGTCGCGAGATCAGAGTTGCCCACCGAATCCCCGGCGAACCACCACGGAAGCCCCTATTCGCCCTCAAGCGTGATGACAAGTCGATAAACCCCCTTCGTAGCTCCTAGCTCGCACATGAGGACAGTTCGGAGCGGCACGGGACAGGCCCACCCCAAGCACCACAAGGGATGAAGCGTTCCTGCATCCTTCCGGCCAATCCCCGCCGACCGGCGAGTCGCCGACCGGGTCACCCCTAATCCCCCTTCCTTTTTTCGAACACTCGTACGAACATAGAGGTATGGCCACCACCGACCGGCAGGCCACGACGCTGGCCCTCGCACACGCCCTGTCAGCCGCCGAGCGCGGACTGGCCGTCATCCCCCTGTCCCGGACGAAGCTCCCGGCCCTGCGTTCCCCGCACCGTGACGACCCCGACCCCGCCCCCTGCCACGGCGAGTGCGGCCGCTTCGGGCACGGGGTCTACGACGCCTCCACCGACCCCGCCCGCATCCGAGAACTCTTCGCGGCCGCCCCCTGGGCGACGGGCTACGGCATCGCCTGCGGCCTGCCGCCACACCATCTGATCGGCATCGACCTCGACACCAAATCCGGTACGGACTCCTCGGCCGCCCTGCGCGAACTCGCCCTGCGCCACCTGTTCACGATTCCGCCCACCGTCGTCGTCCTGACCCCGAGCGGCGGCCGCCACCTCTGGCTGACCGGCCCGGCCGGGATCGTCGTCCCCAACTCGGCGGGCCGCCTCGCGCCCGGTATCGACATCCGGGGCGCCGGCGGCTACCTCGTCGGCCCCGGCTCCCGTACCGACCACGGCGTCTACAGCACGGCACCCGGCACGTCCCACATCGCCCCCGCGCCCTGCCCGCGCGCCCTTCTGCGCCTCCTGCTCCCGCCACCCCGCACACACCACCACGCACCCCCGTCGACCGGCGGCCACGGCCAGGGACTCGTCCAGTTCGTGCTCGCCGCGCACGAGGGGCAGCGCAACACCCGCCTGTTCTGGGCGGCCTGCCGCGCCTACGAGGACGGCATCGGCCCCGCCCTCGTCGACCCCCTCGTCGAAGCCGCCCTCAACACCGGCCTGACCGAACGCGAGGCCCGCGCCACGATCGCGTCGGCGGCACGCATGACAGGCCACCGGCCCTGACGCGCGCCGCCGCTCCACAGGCCCCCAGGCCCTGTCCAGGCCCCTGAACAGGCGCTTGCACTGGCCCTTGCACAGGCCTTGAAATTCACGGGAGCTCGATGCACCACCGCCCTAGAGTGCCGACCATGTCGCTGACCCGTGTCGTCCTCACGTCCGGCCGCTCGCTCGACCTCTCCGAACTGCGGCTCTCCTCGACGTACGGCGGAATGCTGGAGGGCTATCCGTGCAAGCCGGTCAACGAGATGAAGATCAAGGGCCTGCTGCTCGCCGCCGAGCGGGCCGATCCCGCCGCTCCGGTGCACCTCGTCGCGCCGCCGCGCGAGTATCCCGACCAGTACGCGGGCGCCTTCGGCCCGGTCGAGGTGCTGCCGCCGGTGGCGTGCGTCGGCGCCTTCCGTTCGACCGCCCTCGACCGCGACCACGACCCGGTCCTCTACCGCTCCGCCCTCACGATCATCTGGTTCCAGTCCACCCCGTACGTGCCGTCCGGCTGTGACGCGGAGGAGGCGTTGCGGGAGGTCCCCTGGGAGGAGCTGGCGCGGGACTACGAGCTCTAGCGGGACAGCGAGGCGCTGGGCCCGAGGAGCGGGCGGGGGCTCGGCGTGACAAAGGGTCGGCGTGTCGGCGGCTCGAAAATCGCCACACTGCTGGACGGTGCACCGAGCCGCCGACGGCACCTGGGTTCCGGACCGGGCGGAGACCGAGCCCGACCCCGTCCCCGTGCCCACGATCGCCTGCGTGAGCCGGCGCATCGGCTGGTGGTGGAGCGTGGCCACCGACCATCTGCGGGGCCGCCCGCCCCGGGAGCGGACGACGTCACCTGGTCCGGCGACGAGACGGCGGCCGTCACGCGGCTGCGCGACCTGCGCACCGACTGGCTTGCGGCACTGGACCGCCTCGACGACCGGGACCTGGACGCCACGGCCGCGTTCCCCTGGCCGAGCGACCCCGGGTACACCGTCGCCCACATGATCGGCTGGGTGAACGCCGAGCTGATGAAGAACGCCGCGGAGATCGGGCAGTTGCGACTGCTGCGGGCCCAGCGGTCGTGACGCCCTTGCGACAAAATGGATGTTATCGCCCGTTTACTCTGCTTGTGCCGGATCGGAGAGTGCTATGAAGGACCTCAAACTTGAACAGAAGCGTTCACTGTCCCGCCTGGAGGCGGCTGATCAGCTCGAGGCGCTCGCGGCCGCGCTGAGGGAGGGCGGGGAGGCCGAACTGGAACTCGACCCCTGGAAGCTCAGCCTGCGGATCCCCTCCGACCTTCGCACCGAGTTCGAGGTCGAGGTCAGTGACGGGGAGATCGAGTTGGAGATCGAGTTGAAGTGGCCGGCCGCATCGGCTGCCCGGACAGCGTCATCGCAGGCCGCGACAGGCGAAGAGAAGGCCGTGAGCGGGCGGAAGAGCACGGCAGCCGCACCCAGGCGAAGCGCCGCCGGTGGAGGCAGGACCTCGAAGCGGACCCCCGCGAAGAAGTCCTGAACCGCGCCGAGGCACGGCCTCATGGCCCGCACAGCGCACGAACCGATTCGGCCACACCGCGCGGCCGGACTGCGAAAGGGGCGCCCGGAAATCCGGACACCCCTTCCCACCTGGCCTTACGTCGCCTGGCAAGCGGTGGGTGTGGGATTTGAACCCACGGTGACATCGCTGCCACGACGGTTTTCAAGACCGTTCCCTTAGGCCGCTCGGGCAACCCACCTCGGCCCCGGCCCACCAGGGGCGGAGCGGGTACAGCGTACCGGCCTCGCGCGTTGTGCGGGGTTCCTGGTCCGGATGGGGCCGGTTGGCCCGTCCTGTACCAGGTGACGTGGCTCATGCGTCAGGTGCCGTCGCTCGGCATCCGGTGTCGCCGCCCACGCGTCAGGTGCCGTCGCCCACGCGCACCCCGTTGACGGCGGCATCGAAGGCCGGGCGGTACTCGTGCCATTGGTCGTCCGGCGCGGACAGGTAGATCACGTACTGGGTTCCGTGGGCGCTCGCGAAGGCCAGCTCCGCGGCCCGGTACTTCCGTGCCCTGCCGTCGAAGGTGAACTCCCAGTACCCAGCGGGCCCTCCCCGGAAGGTCGTCTCGGCCATCCTCACCCGCTCGTATCCGGGGTTGTCGCGAGCGGTCTGTTCCTCCTCCGTCTCGCGCCAGTGCTGCAGCGGATCGGAGCCGGCGAACTCGATGACGTTGACCCTCAGGCCCACGAGGCGCGACGGGTCTATGTAGCCGACTTCGCCGCCGGAGAGCGTCTTGCGGGTCCAGCCGTCCTGCACGGGCACGGAGATGCCGCTGTCCGGACTCTCGAGGTGGTATCCGGCCGGCACCGGCGGCACGGAGGAACTGGAGCCGGGGTCAGAGCCAGACCCAGAGCCGGTGCCGGCGCCAGGGCTGGTGCCCGTCGTGGGCGTCGACGCCTCGGAGCCGGAGGCCTGCCTGCCAGGCCCGTCGGTCCTGCCGTTGAGCCACCACACCGTGCCGCCCGCCAGACAGGCGGCGAGCGTCACGGCCAGGGCCGACAGCACCACCGTACGGCGGCGGTCGGCGCGGCTCTTGGACGCGGGAGGCGTGAGGACGTCGGTACGGTTCGGTCGCGTGGGCGGATCCAGGGGCTCGGTCCCGGTGCTGGTCACGTCGCCCAGGCGGCGTTCGACCTCGTGCACGTCCATGCGCCGGCCCGGGTCCTTGACGAGCAGGCCCTCGATCACCGGGGCCAGCTCACCGGCGTTGCGCGGCGGCTCGTACGGGTCCGTGGCGATGGCGTACGCGGTCTCGATCGCGGTGTCGCGGCGGAACGGGTCGCGCCCCTCGACCGCCTGGTACAGCGTCGCCCCCAGGGCCCACAGGTCACTGGCGGGACCGGTCTCGGGGCGCGCTCCCCGCAGTCGTTCGGGCGCCAGGTAGCCGATGGAGCCGATCAGCTCGCCGGGCTTGGTCAGCGAGGACGTGCCCGACTCCATGGCGATCCCGAAGTCGGTGAGGATGATCCGCCCGTCGTCACCGAGCAGCACGTTGGCGGGTTTGACGTCCCGGTGCTGCACTCCGACGTCGTGGGCGGCGCGCAGGGCGGCGGCCATGGCGCGGCCGATCCGGGCGGCTTCCCCGGGCGGCAGCGCACCCCGCCGCTTCAGTACGTCGCTCAGCGTGACCGAGGGCACGTACTCCATGACGATGCACGGCAGGCCCTCGTCGTCGACCACGTCGTGTACGACGATCACGTTGGGGTGGGTGATCCGGGCGGCGCTGCGGGCCTCGCGGCGGGTGCGTTCGTAGAGCGTGCGGACCTCGTCGTCCTGCAGGTGCGGTGGAATGCGCAGTTTCTTCACGGCGACATGGCGGCCGAGCATCTTGTCCTCGGCACGCCAGACGGTGCCCATGCCGCCGCTGCCCACCCGGTCCACCAGCAGGTACCGGCCGGCGACGAGCCGTCCAAGATCGGACACCGCGAGATTGTCCCCTTGTCTGCTTGCCATTCGCGGCTCTGCTTCCCGTTTGCGAAGAGTCGAGGTCGAGAAGGCACGATAGCCCATTCGATTGCATGGCCACGGTCACCGGTCGACCGGCAACTCCCGGCGCGCACCGCGCAGTCCACACCTGTGTGTGAACGAGGGCCACCCGGTGTGGTGGGACGCGGTACGCCGTGTCCTGGTTCCCTTCACTTCCCGGAATCCCGTTTCGAAGCTTGGTTCCCCTCGCTTCGCAGATCCCCGATTCCCTCACTCCCCGGAACCGGATTCCCTCACTCTCCGGAAAACAGACACGCGCGCGTGGTCGGCCCCTCAAACGGAGCCGGACCTACGCGCGCGTGGCCGTCGAACGTCAGCTGTCGCCCGTGCGGGAGCCCAGGGTCAGTTCGACCGTGCGGGACTTGCCGTCCCGTTCGTAGGTGATCGTGACCTTGTCGCCGGGCTGGTGGGTCCAGATCTCGCCGATCAGGGTGGGACCGGAGTCGATCACCCTGTCGTCGAGCTTGGTGATGACGTCGCCGGGCTGGAGGCCGGCCTTGTCGGCGGGGCCGCCCGCCTCGACCGCGTCCGCGCTGCTGTTGCCCTGGTCGACGATCTTGGCGCCGTCGCTGGTGTCCTCCGTGGAGACGGAGGCGCCGATCTTGGCGTAGACCGGCTCACCGGTCTTGATCAGCTGCTGGGCGACGTACTTGGCCTGGTTGATCGGGATGGCGAAGCCGAGGCCGATCGAGCCGGACTGGCTGGTGCCGCCCAGGCCGTTGGCGGCGGACTGGATCGCGGAGTTGATGCCGATGACGTTGCCCTGCGCGTCCAGCAGCGGGCCGCCGGAGTTGCCCGGGTTGATCGAGGCGTCGGTCTGCAGGGCGCTCATGTACGAGGCGTTGCTGCCGGTGCCGTCGCTGGAGGCCACCGGGCGGTTCTTAGCGCTGATGATGCCCGTGGTGACCGTGTTGGAGAGGCCGAAGGGGGCGCCGATCGCGATCGTCGAGTCGCCCACCGCCACCTCGTCGGAGTTGCCCAGCGTGAGCGGCTTGAGGTCCGACGGGGCGTTCTTGAGCTTGATGACCGCCACGTCGTAGCCCTGCGCGTGGCCGACGACCTCGGCGTCGTACTTCTTGCCGTTCGGGAAGGTGGCCGTCAGCTTGCCGCCGTCGACCGCGTCGGCCACCACGTGGTTGTTGGTCAGGATGTGGCCCTCGGCGTCGAAGACGAAGCCGGTGCCCGTGCCGCCCTCGCCGCTGCTGCTCTCGGCCTGGATGGTGACGGTGCTGGGCAGCGCCTTGGCGGCCACGCCCGCGACGGTGCCCGGGTCGCGCTTGACGGAGCCGCCGCTGTCGGGGGCGGAGACGGTCGTGGAGGAGGTGGTGTCGTCGTTCTTGGCCAGGGTGTAGCCGAGGCCGCCGCCCAGGCCGCCCGCGACCAGCGCGGCGATGAGGACCGCGGCGAGCAGACCGCCGCGGCCGCGGCCGGACTTCGGCGCAGGCTGCTGGTACGTGGCACCCCAGCCGGAGCCCGCACCGGCACCGCCGCCCGCGGCGCCGCCGTCGGCGTACGGCTGCGTGCCGGGCGGCGGCGGGGGCGGCCAGGAGGCATCGGGGGCCGAGCCCTGGGTGACGGGCGGCTGGGGTACGGGCGGCTGGGCACCGGCGCCGTTCGAGGCGACCGGGGCGGCGTACGGCTGTGACCCGTCGGCGGCTCCCGGGGCGGCGTACGGCTGCGTGCCGTCGGCGTTAGCGGGGGCGCCGCTCGGCACCGGCGGGAGCGGCGTGGTCGGGGCGGCGTCGCCCTCGGGGGCCGGGTGCTCCTGGGAAGCAGGAGCAGCGGGAGTATCCACCGGCACGGGGGGTGCGGACGGGGCCGGGGGTACCGCGGCGCCCTCGTTCTCGGTGCTCACAGCTTCTCTCCTCGATCCACGGCTGTTGTCTTCGGTCGCACTCGGTCACGCCCGTTCGCTTGCCACTGCTTGTCGGCGGTCGGTGCGTTTCAGCTGTGCATGCCTTTATGTATGCCGTCAGCTTTTCCCACAGGCCGTCAGAGCACCATAAGCGGTCGCTGTGGGTCCACGGCCAACCTTTATATTGCCCATGTGAGACTAAACGGGCGCAATCCCTGCGCACCCGCTGCTCCTCCGGTCGCACGCCCACCCCGGTGCGGTGGCACCATGACGCGGTGACCCACGCACGGCAGCAGCAGATCCAAGTCGTCGCCCATCGCGGAGCCTCCGAAGACGCTCCCGAGCACACCCTTGCCGCGTACAAGAAGGCGATCGAGGACGGTGCGGACGCCCTCGAGTGCGATGTACGCCTCACCGCGGACGGTCATCTCGTCTGCGTCCACGACCGACGCGTCAACCGTACGTCCAACGGCCGCGGCGCGGTCTCGGCCCTGGAGCTCGCCGAGCTCGCCGCTTTGGACTTCGGCTCCCGGAAGAACCGTGACTCGTGGAAGAACCGGGCCGAGGAGCCCGACTGGGAGTTCCGGCCGGAGGACCCCGAGGACACCTCCGTGCTCACCCTGGAGCGGCTGCTGGAGCTCGTCGCCGACGCCGGGCGGCGGGTGGAGATGGCGATCGAGACCAAGCACCCGACGCGTTGGGCGGGACAGGTCGAGGAGCGGCTGCTGCACCTGCTGAAGCGGTTCGGGCTGGACGCGCCCGCCTCGGCCGAGGAGTCCCCGGTGCGCGTCATGAGCTTCTCGGCGCGCTCGCTGCATCGCGTGCGTGCCGCCTCGCCGACGCTGCCGACGGTCTATCTGATGCAGTTCGTCTCGCCCAGGCTGCGGGACGGCCGACTGCCCGCGGGCGTCCATGTCGCCGGCCCCTCGATCCGGATCGTGCGCAATCACCCGGCGTACGTGGAGCGCCTGAAGGGGGCGGGTCACCAGGTGCACGTCTGGACCGTGAACGAGCCCCAGGACGTCGACCTCTGCGTCGAACTGGGCGTCGACGCCATCATCACCAACCGCCCGCGCGCGGTGCTGCACCAGCTCGGCCGCTGACCACGCGCGTGTGCTCCCGGCGCCGCGCGCTCGAAGCACGCGCGTGTGCCCCGGGTAAGCCGCACACCGGGAAACCCCTAGAACCTCATCAATCCCTGCACAACCTCTTGACCCTGAAGTCCCAGCAGCCTCATCCTCCACTCTCGGCCACACCGATAATTTCCAGCCATCTCGACTACGGGGAGTGCTCCGGCGCGTTCGGTCCGTATTCGATCGTTGTGAATGCGTCGCCAGACATTGGTTGGCCGGTTTCCGGTACAGGCCAATGGGGCATCCACACCGTGGCGTGGGGCAAAGGAGGTCTCGGGGGTGGCGTTGGTGGTGGCACAGGAGGTGCCCACGTCGTCGAGCATGGCCGTACCCCATGGCCCTGCGGGCGTGGGGGAAGCGAGACACCGTATGCGCTCGCAGTTGCGCAGGGGCGGGGTAGCGGAATCGGTCATCGACGATGCCGTACTGATTCTTTCCGAACTCTTGAGCAACGCGTGCAAACACGGCCGACCACTGGGTGACGCACTGTCCGGGGACGGCGACGTCCTGGCCGCATGGCGCGTGGACGCGGGCGGCAGGCTCACCGTGGAGGTGACGGACGGCGGCGGACCCACCCGCCCGGCTCCAGCCACGCCCTCGGTCACCGCGCACGGCGGCCGCGGGCTGAACATCATCACCGCCCTGGCCGACGACTGGGGGGTACGGGACGACGCCCGCGGTGAGGTCACGGTCTGGGTCGTGGTCCACGTCGACGTTCATGATCCTGATGCCGGGCACCGCCGCGACGACTTCGCTACGCGCGTTGCGGCGCCGTCCGTGAGCGCGATACCCGGCCTCGACTTCGCGGACGCCTTCGACGACATGGATTGACGGGCGCTCGGCACCGGAGGCCGTGCCCGGCACGAACCGTGGGTTGTCCACAGGCTCCCGTCGGCCATGGCCTGAACGGCTAGGCTCGCGCCGTACGAGACGAGCCGTAACCGGGAGACAACTCACGATGGCCAAGAAGCGACCCCAGACCCAGGCCAAGCGCCCGCAGCTCAGCGACGGGGAGATCCCGGTCGTCGGCGCACGCGAGCCCTGCCCCTGCGGCAGCGGCCGCCGCTACAAGGCCTGCCACGGCCGGGCCGCCGCACAGGCGGTGACCGAGCTCGTGCACCGCCCGTTCGAGGGGCTGCCGGGCGAGTGCGACTGGGTGGCCCTGCGCGAACTGGTGCCGGCCGCCACCGTCGAACTGCCCCTGAAGGGCGGTCTCCCCGAAGGCGTCCCGTCCGTCACCCTCGCCACCGTCCTGCCGATGGCCTGGCCGGCCCTGCGCCGCGACGACGGCTCGGTGCTGCTCGGCCTGCAGAACGACACGGCGTCGGGCGACATCAGCCGTGACCTCGCCGACACCCTCCAGCAGGCTCTCGCCGCCCAGCCGGGCACCCCGGTCCAGGGCCGCCGCGCCCCGGCCGACGGTCCGCGGCTGCAGGATCTGCTCGACCCCGAAGGCGCGTTCGAGCCAGTTGTGCACCCGGGCTTCGAGTTCTGGGTCCCGGACGCGGAGAACGCCACTCCTGAGGTCTCCGCCTCCCTGGAGCGGGCCAACGCCGCGGCCATCCCCACCGTGAAGCTGACCGGCGTGGACGCCGCCTACTGGTGCGAGACGCCGGAGAAGAACCACCTGCGCTGGGTCATGCCGCACCCCGAGGAGCAGCTTCTGGACGCTCTCGCGCGGCTGCACGCGGCAGGGAAGTCGAGCCTCGGCGAAGGCACCCGGCTCGTCGGTTCCTTCCGCGCTCACGGCCTCACCGTGCCGGTCTGGGACCTGCCGAGCGAGATCGGCGCGGAGGACGTGGAGAAGCCGGCGGCCGAGTTCGCCGAGCGCCTCGCCGCGGCCCTGGCCACCGACGCTCCGCTCACCGCGGACGAGCGCCGCGCGCGTGGCGGCCTGACCAACCGGCAGGTCACGCTCAGCTGACGCACAGGACGGAGATCGGGTTCGGCTGAACGGCGGTTCAGCCGAACCTGCCCTCCCCCGAGGGGTGAATCCCATCACAACTCCCAAGCGGAGCAAGGGAATCCGTGACTGGAAAGCCCAGATCGAATTTGCGAACGGCGGATCTCTTGTTACCGTTCCATTAGCCCGGTTGCTGGTGCATCCCCCGTCGCCAGCAACCGGGTCTTTCCATGTGCGCAGTCATTTACGGAATGACGCCGCGTGTCAACGTCCCGTGGCCGCCTCGGAATTGTCCGGCACGGAGTTGCTCGCGGCGCGCAGCAGCAGCGGCCCGTTCCCGGCCCGCGCGGCGAACTCCGCGACCGCCGTATAGGCGTCCAGGCCTCCCCGAGTGGGCCGCCGGGGCGTCTCACAGGTCCCCGGCTCGTCTCCGGCGCCCCCGGCGCAGCGCATCTGCACCGTGCGCCCGCCGGGCCCCATGAGGCTCAGGACGGAGTCCAGCGCGCCGCCGGTCGCATTGCGGAAGTAGGTGCGCGCCCAGGTCTCCTCGCCCTGCGTGAGGACACAGGTCTGCGCCTCGATGCCCTCCGGGGAGGTGAGCTCGGGGCCGCAGCGGGCGGCGGTGACCAGGCCCAGGCCGAGCAGCAGCGGCGAGTCGCCGGGCTCGGCGGAGGGCCCTTTGTCGTCGGCGGCGGGGGAGGGACGTACCGAAGGGCGCTCGGCCTTGCGTGACGTATGGCCGAGGGCGCGCTCCTCCTCGCCCACGGGTCCTGCGGACGCGACGGCCAGCGGCAGCGCGACCGCGCCCACCACGGCGCCGGTGAGGGCGAACAGACGGATCTTTCCTGAGCCGGGGCGGCGTGTCTCAGCGTGACGGGGCATACAGCGGAATGTAACGACCACGCACGCGTGCGCCGTTCCGCGCGCGCCGTACACCCCTACAACTCGGGTGCGCTCACACCCGTACGAGTGAGGGCCTCGACCACGGCGTCGACCACGGCCTCCACGTCGGGCACCCACGGGGAGGCCGAGCCGGGCAGCGGGGCGCGCTGCCAGCTGATGGGACCCTGGCCCGTCTCGGACGGGGGCAGGGCGAGATAGCCGCCCTCTCCGTGGAAACGCAGGGAGCCCGGGACGAAGTCCTTGGCGTACAGCAGTTCGCCCAGCTGCTCCATGGAGTACGGCTTCACCAGGATCGCCCAGCGGGTGGGCGAGGCGACGACCGGGCCGAGGCGCATGCCCATGCGGTCGAGCGCGGTGAGGGCATGGGCGGCCGGCAGGGCCGGAAGGCTGACCGCGCAGGGCGCCTGGCCGCCGGTGGCGAGGATGATCGGTGCCGCGGGCCGGTTGGACCACCACCAGCGCACCATGCGCTCGTCGGTGGTCGCCGCGAGGAGACCGGGGTCGAAGGGGTGGGCACCGGGCACCGTGCATTCGGGATCCGGACAACCGCAGCGGTCCCGCTTCTGCGAATCCGCCGCCACACCCGGGAGTACGGGCCACTGCCATTGAGTCGCGAAGGTCAGGGCCGCGCTGATCACCTCAGGCCTCCCGTCGCCGCGCAGGAGCCTGCGTCGCTTTCCGAGGATCTCGCGCATGAGCGCTCGTTCCTTTCCGTTGCACCGCTGGCAACACCGTGGGCCACATCACACCATGTGTCGATCACTTCACTGTGCGTACCTAATGGCGCATCACACCCCTGCCCTGGGCAAGGGAAACCCCTATGGGTCGAGCGTTGGCTGCTTCCGCGGCAGCCCCGTCCATACTGCGTCTAGCAAAAGCATGGGCGTGGCGTGGGGTGGCGAAGTCTGGCGTTTTGCTGTCCCGCGTATTTCTCTTCGCCTCCGCCACGGGAGGATGGGGCACGGCCGTCGGTGGCTAAGACGCCCGGGTCCGTCACCAGGTTCCGGGTGGTTGTCAACCGCCCCTGGCCTTCACCGAGTACGTACCCATCACGACCGCTGTGACGCTCCGTGGAGCGAAACCAGTCGACCGCAATACCCCGTTCCCTGCGACAGTTTTAAGCCAACTTTGCCTTTACGCAAGAGATCTACGGCAACTGCTCTGGTTGCCCACGGACACCAGGAATCCCGGCAGGACAATGCTGGACATCCCCTCACGAGTGCGTGTACATGTGGAGGCACTGCTAGCGGCGCAGAATGACATGGGGGTTTGCGATGCTTTTGAGCAATACGCACCGGTCGGAAAGCCGGACGCCATGAACGCTCCCCACCCTCCGAAAGTGGCCGGAATCGATTCGACGGTTCCCTCGCCCGCACACACTGTCGCGCCCGCGCAAGCGGCCTCCGGCGCCTCAGCCGTCCCCCCGCCCAACCCACCGGGAGTGGTGCTCCAGGACCGTCTCGCCGGCTGGGTGTCGGACCTCACGACGCTCCACGAACTCACCGAACGCCTGGCCCGCACGGACACGCTCGCCGAGGCCCTCGAGGAACTCCTGCGCGCCGGATCCGCCCTCGTGGGCGCCCGGCGTGGTCTCGTCGTACTGGAGCCGGCGGACGGGCTGGGCCCCGACACGACCATCGGGCTGGGCCTCGCCCGCGCCGACCTCGGACACATCGAGACCGTGCCGCGCAGCGCGATGTCGTACGGCAAGATCCTCGACGGCCTCCCGGGCGGCGACGGCGAGATCGCCGAGCCCGACCTGCTCGCCGAGGCCAAGCTCGACCCCCGCCACCGCGAGGTGGCCGCCCGCCTCGGCTACGCCGCGAGCTACGCCCTCCCCCTGTCCACCGACGCCGCCGGGCGCCTCGGCGCCGCCGTATGGCTGTACGACGAGCCCGCCGAACCGGCCGAGCGCCAGCGCCACCTCGTCGGCCTGTACACCCGCTACGCCACCGAGCACCTGGCCCGGCTCCTCGAAGTCGAGCGCACGCGCGCGTGCCTGCGGACCATGGCCGAGGAACTGCTCCCCTCCCGGCTGCCCCGCATGGCGGGCGTCCAGCTGGCGGCCCGGCACCGTACCGGCCCGCGCGGGGGCGGCGACTGGTACGACGCGCTGCCGCTGCCGGACGCCGCGCTCGGCCTCGCGGTCGGCTCGGTGACCGGCTCCGGGCCCAGCGCGATCGCCGCGATGGGACGGCTCAGGGCGTCGCTGCGGGCGTACGCCGTCATGGAGGGCGAGGACCCGGTCGCGGTCCTGTCCGACCTGGAACTGCTGCTGCGACTCACCGAGCCCGCCCGTTCCGCCACCGCCCTGTTCGCCTACTGCGAGCCCGCCCTGCGCAAGATCACGCTCGCCGGTGCCGGGCACACCCCGCCGCTGCTGATCGGCGACCGTCGCACGGAGTTCGTGGAGACCTCCGTGTCCGCGCCGCTGGGCATGCTGTCCTGCTGGGAGGCGCCGAGCGTGGAGCTGACGGCCGAAGCCGGAGAGACGGTTCTGCTGTACACCGACGGACTGCTGCACCGCACCGGCGACCCCACCGACCGCGCCTTCTCGCGGCTGCACGCGGCCGCGGCCGGCGTGCCCAGGGCCATCCGGCACGACCCGGACGCCGTCGTCGACCACGTCCTGCGGACCGTGCTGCCGGGCGGGCTGGACCAGGCGGACAGCGAGGAGGACGTCGTCCTGCTGGCGGCTCGCTTCGAGTAGCGGCCCGTGGCCCTCGGTGACCCACCCATAACAGGCGCGTGGCCTGCGCCATAGCAGAGGCGGCGGCTCGTCCTTCGCCCCTCGGCCCTCGCGTGCACGACCGTACGATGGACGGGGTCGAATGCCGTATCGAGGAGGATGACCGTGGCCGACGAGCTCACCCCGGAGACCCCGGAAGAGTCGGAAGAGCCGATCAAGCAGCAGAAGAACGGTCTGTACCCGGGCGTGTCCGACGAGCTTGCCGAGAACATGAAGTCCGGCTGGGCCGACACGGAGCTGCGTGACCTGGCGCCGGTCCCCCAGGCCGCCGAGACCGCCACGCGGCGTGCCGCGCTGTCGGCGCGGTTCCCGGGCGAGCGTCTGGTGATCCCCGCGGGCAATCTGAAGACACGGTCGAACGACACGGAGTACCCCTTCCGGGCGTCGGTCGAGTACGCGTACCTCACCGGCAACCAGACGGAGGACGGCGTACTCGTCCTTGAGCCCGTCGCCGACGGCCACAAGGCGACGATCTACCTGTTGCCGCGCTCCGACCGCGAGAACGGCGAGTTCTGGCTCTCCGGCCAGGGCGAGCTGTGGGTCGGCCGCCGGCACTCGCTCACCGAGGCGGAGAAGCTGTACGGCATCCCCGCGTCCGACGTGCGCGAGCTGACCGGCAAGCTCCGTGAGGCGACGGGTCCGGTGCGTGTCGTACGCGGCTACGACGCCGGCATCGAGGCCGCGCTGACCGACAAGGTCACCGCCGAGCGGGACGAGGAGCTGCGGGTCTTCCTGTCCGAGGCGCGGCTGGTCAAGGACGCGTTCGAGATCGGCGAGCTGCAGAAGGCCGTCGACTCCACCGTGCGCGGCTTCGAGGACGTCGTGAAGGTCCTCGACAAGGCCGAGGCGACCTCCGAGCGCTACATCGAGGGCACGTTCTTCCTCCGCGCGCGCGTGGAGGGCAACGACGTCGGCTACGGCTCCATCTGCGCGGCCGGCCCGCACGCATGCACGCTGCACTGGGTGCGCAACGACGGTCCCGTGCGCTCCGGTGATCTGCTGCTGCTCGACGCGGGCGTCGAGACGCACACGTACTACACGGCCGACGTCACGCGCACGCTGCCGGTCAACGGCCGGTACAGCGAGATCCAGAAGAAGATCTACGACGCCGTGTACGACGCCCAGGAAGCCGGTATCGCGGCCGTGCAGCCGGGCGGCAAGTTCCGGGACTTCCATGACGCGGCACAGCGCGTGCTGGCCGAGCGGCTCGTCGAGTGGGGGCTTGTCGAGGGGCCGGTGGAGCGGGTGCTGGAGCTCGGGCTGCAGCGACGGTGGACGCTGCACGGGACCGGGCACATGCTCGGCATGGACGTGCACGACTGTGCTGCCGCGCGCGTGGAGTCGTACGTCGACGGCACGCTGGAGGCGGGCATGGTGCTGACCGTCGAGCCGGGGCTGTACTTCCAGGCCGACGACCTGACCGTGCCGGAGGAGTACCGGGGGATCGGGGTGCGGATCGAGGACGACATCCTGGTGACGGCCGACGGCAACCGGAACCTGAGCGCTGCGCTGCCTCGGCGGTCGGACGAGGTCGAGAGCTGGATGGCTTCTCTCAAGGGCTGACGTCGGTTTGATGGCCGGGTACCGGAGGGGTGCTCGGCCATCGTTGCGGTCTGCGGGTCGTGGGGGCTTGTAGCGCAGTTCCCCGCGCCCCTGAGGGGGTTGATGTGGACCTGCATGTGGAAGTCACCGCTACCGACGGGCGTCGGGCGGGGCTTGAGCGTTCCCTGCGTGAGGCTGTGCGAGAAGGGCGGCTGGCGCCCGGGGAGCGGTTGCCTGCCAGTCGGCGGCTTGCTGAGGAGCTCGGGGTCTCCCGGAACACCGTGAAGGCCGCCTACGACCAGCTCGTCGCCGAGGGATATCTCACCGCCCGCCAAGGGGCCGGTACGCAGGTCGCCCCGCTGCTCCCGGTCCACGCCGAACCGCCGGAGGCCGCCGCACGCGCGCGTGAGCCGCGTTTCGACCTGCGCCCGGGAAGCCCGGACGTGGGGACGTTTCCGGCTGCCGCCTGGTTGCGGGCGTTGCGCAGGGCGATCGCCACGGCGCCCTCCTTGGCGTACGACTACGGCGATCCGCGGGGCCGTGTCGAGTTGCGGACGGCGTTGTCGGGGTACCTGGGGCGGGCGCGTGGGGTGATCGCGCCGCCGGAGCGGATCGTGATCACCTCCGGGTATGTGCAGGGGCTGGCGCTGCTCACGCGCGTGCTGGCGGGCGGCACGATCGCCATGGAGGACCCCGGGCTGCCGTTCCATCGGGAGGTGGTGCGGCGGGGCGGGGGCGTCGTCGTGCCCGTGCCGGTTGATGAACGAGGTGTGCGCGCGCAGGAGTTGGGGGACTGCGCGGCCGTCGTCGTCACACCCGCGCATCAGTACCCGACCGGCGTGACCCTGCACCCGGAGCGGCGGCGGGCGCTCACCGACTGGGCACGCGCGCGTGGCGGACTGATCGTCGAGGACGACTACGACGGGGAGTTCCGCTACGACCGCCAGCCCGTGGGCGCGCTGCAAGGGATGGCGCCGGGGCGGGTGGCGTATCTGGGCACGGCCTCGAAGACGCTCGGTCCCGCGCTGCGGCTGGGCTGGATGGTGCTGCCGCCGCATCTGGTCGACGCCGTCGCCGACGCCAAGCTGCACAGCGACCATCACACCGAGTCCATCGGCCAGTTGGCGCTCGCCGAGCTGATCGACAGCCATGCGTACGACCGTCACGTACGGGCCTGCCGGCTGCGGTACCGGCGGCGCCGGGATCAGCTCCTGGAGCGGCTGGGTACGGGTCGGGCCGTGCGCGGCATCGCGGCCGGGCTGCACGCGCTGGTGGAGGTCGACGACGAGGCGCGGGTGCTGGAGCGGGCGGAGACGGAGGGGCTCGCCGTGGGGTCTCTGGGGGAGCACTGGCATGCGCCCGGCGGCGGTGCGGGGCGGCAGCAAGGGCTGGTCGTGGGGTACGGGACGCCTCGGGAGCGGGCCTATCCGGAGGCGTTGGACGTGCTGAGGAAGGTGTTGGAGAGCGGCTGAATTGGGCCGGTGAAAAGGTCGCCGATTGGGCCTGATGAAGGCTCCATTGCGTCCTTAGTGTCGTCTGCATGACGAACTCCCCCGTCCCGCCCGCCGGCCCGCAACGCGTCCTGGCCCTGGCCCAGTTGAGCAACTCGATCGGCGACGGCGCCTACTACACGACGTCGGCCCTGTACTTCACCCAGGTCGTGGGCCTCGCCCCCGCGCGCGTAGGGCTCGGGCTCACCGTGGGGTGGGCGGTCGGTTCGCTGGTGGGGGTGCCGCTGGGGCAGCTCGCCGACCGGAGGGGGCCGCGCGGTACGGCGGTGCTGCTGGCGCTGGCGACGGGACTGGCGGTGGCGTCCTTCACGGTCGTACGCGGCTTCTGGCCGTTCGTACTGGCCGCGTGCGTGTACGCCGCGGCGCAGTCGGGGCTCGCGGCGGCCCGGCAGGCCCTGCTGGCGGGGCTGGTGGCCGCCGGGGAGCGGACGAGGCTGCTCGCGCATCTGCAGTCGACGCTCAACGCCGGTCTGGCGGTGGGCGCGGGGCTCGGCGGTCTCGCGTTGCATGCCGGGACGCGGACGGCGTATCTGACGGTGTTCGCGCTGGACGCGGTGAGTTTCCTGGTCTGCGCGTCGCTGCTGCTCCGGCTGCCCTCCATGACGCCTGTGGCGAGCCGGCAGCGGCACGGGGGGCTCGGTGTGCTGCGCGACCGCCCGTATGCGGTGGTCGCGCTCCTCAACACCGTGCTGCTGCTGCGGCTGCCGCTGCTCAGCCTGGTGCTGCCGCTGTGGATCACCCGCAGGACCGAAGCGCCTGCCTGGCTGGTCTCCGCGCTGTTCGTGCTCAACACCGCCGCGGTGATGCTGTTCCAGGTGCGGGCGGCGCGCGGCGTCACGGGGCTTGCCACCGCCACGCGCGCGGTGCGCCGTGCGGGCTGGGTGATGCTCGCCGCGTGCGTGGTGTTCGCGTTGTCGGCCGGTGCGTCCCTGTGGGTGGCCGTCGGGATCCTGGTGGTGGGCGCGGTGCTTCAGGTGGTCGCCGAGATGGGGCAGTCGGCGGGTTCCTGGCAGCTGTCGTTCGACCTGGCCCCGGAAGGCCGCGTGGGCGAGTACCAGGGCCTGTTCGGGACCGGCGTCACCGTCGCCCGCACCCTCGGCCCGCTCCTGCTGACGGCCCTGCTGGTGGAGTGGGGGACGCCGGGCTGGCTGCTGCTGGGCGGGGCCATGCTGGCGGCGTCGTACGCGATGGGACCGGCGGCTCGGTGGGCCGCCGGTCGCCGGGCGCGGGAGGACCGCCTCAGGCAGCCCGCGCTCGTGCCGTGACGGGCAGGGCGTCCAGGAACAGCGCCCCCGCGAGCAGCCCCGCACTCCCCCGCGGGCTCCACGCGCGCGCGTGCAGGTCGGCGTCGAGGGCGGCCAGGGCCTCGGCGCCCGGGCCCGTGGCCGTACCGCCCGCCTCCAGGACGCCACGGGCGCCGGCCTGGACCTGCCGCAGCCCGATGGGGCCCGCGGTGTAGAGGAGTTCGGTGTCCTGGAGGGTGGACATCACGGTGAGCAGGGCGTCCAGGCGGGCCTGCTCCTCCGTGGCGCCGGCCGAGCGGGCCTCGGTGAGCGCGTCCAGCGCCCGCCGTACGTGCGGGAATCCGGCCCGTGCCTCGCCCCGCGCCCCGGCGGCGCCGTACTTCGCGGACACCGAGGAGCCCCGGGAGGGCCTGCGCGGGGCACGCTTGTCGGTGTGGGCGGCGATGCGCTTGGCGGTCGCCGCTACGTCCCGTGCCCCGGCCCCCGGGGCGAGCGCGGCCGCGGCGACCAGCAGGCCGAGCGCCCACAGAGCGCCCCGGTGACCGCCGCCCGCGAGGTGCACCGAGTGCTCGGTGCACCTGCCGATGGCGCCGAGTTCACCGCGGAGCGCGGGCGTCGGCTCGCCCGTGCGCCGGGCGGCCGCGGCCATCGCCGCGAGGCCGGGCGCGAGCGCCTTGGCGGACCAGCGCAGCATGCGGTGGTCCCGGCGGGTGGCGCGGGCACCGAGGTCGCGCGGGTCGGGCAGGCCCGGCTTGGGAGCCAGGGCCAGCTGCCCGGTCAGCGCGGTCACGGCGGCCTGCGCGAGCGTGTCGTCCTCGCGGCTGCTCATGGCCGTGCCCTACGAGGACGCCGTGGCCGACGGGGCGTCGCTGGGCGGGGCGCCGGTCGGGGCGCCGCTCGGCGGCGTACCGCCCTCGCCGCCACCGCCGCCGCTGCCCGCGCCGGTGTTCTCGGCGTCGGGGTCGACACCGATGGTGAGGAAGCCCTTGTAGCCCTTGGAGGGGTCCTTCTTGTGCACGGCCTTGAGGGTGAGCAGGCCGCTGGAGGCGCCGCCGCCGTCGTAGACCATGTCGTTGTCGAGGGTGGTGTAGCTGCCGGAGTGCCTGGAGTAGGGCTCCAGGGTGAAGATCTCCTGGGCGATCTCGTCGTCGAAGAACAGCTGGCCGGTGTAGTTGACCTTGCCGCCCTCGTAGGTGCCGTCCTCCTTCTGGCCGCCCGTGTGCACCTTGAGATGGATGTGGCAGGTGCGCGGGGTGTACCAGCCCGGGAAGATCGTCTCGAACTTGACGACCCCGCCCGCGCCCGCGATCTGGTAGCCGCGCAGGTAGGTCTTGTCGTCGGCGGTCGAGCCGTCCTCGCTCTCGGCGGGCGCGGAGCCGCCGGGGTTGGCCGTGGTGTAGCCGGAGTAGTAGCCCCAGGCGTCGCAGTGCCAGATCTCCACGGCGGCGCCGGGAACCGGGGTGCAGCCGTCGGTGGCGTCGACGACGCTGAGGCGCAGGGTGAGCGGGACGCCGCTCTTGCCCTCGGTGATGTCCTTTCTCACCAGGGCGCCGTCGAGGTAGTACGGGCCCTCGGTGACACTCGACATCAGCGTCATGCAGCTGGAGCTCTCCGAGGCGGTCGCGCCGGCCGTCGCCGCGGCCTCGGTCGTGGTCGTGGTCGTGCCGGTGTCGGCGAAGGCCGCCTGATAGCCCGCGGCGGCGAGCCCGCCCGCCGCGATCGTGCCGCCGGTCACCGCGATGGCACGGCGCCGAGTGATCGACTTGTCCTTGTGGTTTCCCGTCATGGCCAGGAAGTTAGGGACGCCGCCCGTCAGAAGCTTGGGGTGGCGCTGTGCGGTGGCTGTGAGTCCTGAGGAAGCTGAAGTCGACGCCTGTCACCGTCCATTGGCGGGTCCCTCACCCGTGCGTTGGCAGGCCCCTCACCGTGCGTTGGCGGGTCCCTCACCCATAGAGCCCACCGGTTACCCCAAATGCCCCTGTTCCGGTGACTTTCCTCCTCTCCTGGGCAAAGTGAACTGGCCACTTCCGCGATCAGTCCGCCCAGGAGAGCGAAGCCGATGACCCGTTCGCCAGTACGCCCGCTGCGCCCGCGTCCGGCCCGGCCCCTCCGTTCGGTGCTGTCGGCCGTCGCCGCTGTCCTGTCCCTGGTGAGCGCACTCCTCGTCGGCGGGGCGACCCCGGCCGCCGCACTGACCAAGCCGGTCATCAACGGGCCCGTGTTCAACGACCCGCTGGGCACGGCCGCGCAGCAGAAGGCGATCTTCACCCAGCTGGTGCGGCTGATCGACGCGACGCCGACCGGGGCGCAGATCCGCGGCTCGGTCTACGAGTTCCTCGACCAGGAGGTCGCCAACGCGCTGATCGCCGCCCATACGCGCGGCGTCGACGTCAGACTCGTCGTCGACGACTCGACCTACGTGGGCCCCGGCGGCGCCGAGTTCGACAACCCGGCCTACCAGTCCCTCAGGGCCGTGCTCGGGACCAGCACCGCCGCCCGCTCCTGGATCGTCGTCTGCGACGACAGGTTCGAGGACGCGGACGGGGTGGACGACGTCCAGCGCGGCTGCCTGGCGGTGGCCCCGCCCGTACCGGCGTACAACCACAACAAGTTCTTCGTCTTCTCGAGGATCGGGCCCTTCGACGACGGCACGAGCTATTCGGGGGTCGTCTTCCAGACCTCCTCCAACCTCACCGACTGGTACAAGGTCGAGTCCTTCAACGACGCCGTCACCTTCACGAACAGCACGGTGTACAACGCCTACGTCTCCTACCACGAGCAGCAACGCCTGGGCCGCACCCTCGCCCGCGGCAACAACAACGCGTACTTCTCCACACCGACCGGCTCGGCCTACCGGGGCTTCTTCTACCCGCGAGGTGACGCGTCGTACTACAACCCGGCCACGGACACGGTCGTGGGCGCGCTGAACGAGATCAGCTGCGCCTACACCGGCGCGGACGGGCTGCGGCACCAGACCGACATCCGCATCGTGACGCACAGCTTCTTCGGCTCCCGCCGCCAGGTCGCCGACAAACTGGCCCAGCTGCGCGGCCAGGGCTGCTGGATCGACATCGTCTACGCCGACAGCGACTCCGCGATCACCAGCCGGCTGAACGCCGCCGGCATCCAGCACCGCCGATGCCGCATCCCCAACGGGCCCGGAATCGACGTCCGCCCGCACAACAAGCAGATCCTGATCGACGGCGACTACAACGGCGACATCACCCCGCGCGTCTACACGGGCAGCGCCAACCTGACCGGGTCGTCACTGCGGTCGGCGGACGAGGCGATCGTGCGGATCACCAGTGCGGCGTACCACGCGCGGTACCTGAGCGCGTTTTACAGGATCCGCTCCGCTTGCGGTGGTTGATGCCGGCGCGGCGGTGACGGCCGTACACGGTGACGGCGGCGCTACACCGCCACCAGCGGCGTACCCTCGCGCCACTTGAGGATCTTGTCGAAACTCACCACCGCCCCGCTGCGCCCCGGCTTGTTGCCGATCTGGACGTGGTCGGCGAGTTCCGCGATGAGGCAGAGACCCCGGCCGTGCTCGGCGTCGGTGGAGACCGGCCGAGGGGCGCGGGGTGGCGCCGTGAAGCCGGGGCCGGAGTCGGTGACTTCGATGTGGCACTTCTCGCCGTCCAGGTACGCCGTCACGCGATACGCCTGGGGAGAACCGTCCGGCGCACTGTCGCCGCCGTGCTCGACGGCGTTCGCACACGCTTCGCTGAGGGCGACGGAGAGGTCGTACGACACGTCCGGGTCAACGCCCGCGGTCTCCATGGTGCCGATCAGCAACCGCCGGGCGAGCGGCACGCTCGCAGCTTCCCGCCGCAGATGGAGTGACCACCAGATGCTCATGCTCCAGCCTCCTGGCCGCGGCTCGACATACCGTTACGTATTGCCACGAGTGCGGGGGTGTAAGCACATCCTTGACGTGATGCCGCCCATATGGTCGATGCGCCCACGCTTGAATCGGTGTATGTGGGGTCGGCCCACACCAGAGGGTGATCTTCCGGTTTGTACGGTCCCTATCCCCCCGTATGTCCCGAAGCACTCGTTCGTCATCTTGCGGACCTGCCGTATGGCGGTCATAAGGCCAGTGCGATGATGAGCCCGCCATGACTGCCCCCCACCCGCGCACGGTGCGCTCCGGAGGAGATCTCCGGATACTGCGGGCCGCGGTGTTCGCCGCGGTCTGCGTCGTGCTGGCCGGGGTCGGGCACACGCTGGGCTCCTGCGCCACGATCCCGCTGTGGACGCTGGGCGCCGGGTTCCTGGGGGTACTCCTGGTCACGGTGCCGTTCGCGGGGCGGGAGCGCTCGCTGCCCGGTATCGCGGCGCTGCTCGCGGCCGGCCAGACCGTCCTGCACACGCTGTTCGGGCTCGGTCAGCACGGGGCGGCCACCGGGGTCTCCGGCACGGTCACCACCGGCGCCTCCGCCTCCGACGCCGCGCTCGTCGAACAGGCCGCACGACTCGTCTGCGGGACCGCCGCTGCGGCCATCAGCCCCGCCCAGGCCCAGAAGCTCCTCACCGAGGCACGGCTCGCGCCGACCGCCGGAGCGCACACCCCGCACCGGTCGGCGGACGCTGTGTCCACCGTCACCGGCGCCACCGACGCGACCGCGTCGCTCCTGCCGTCCCTGCCCATGGTGCTCGCCCACCTCCTCGCCGCTCTCGTCGCGGGATGGCTGCTGCGCCGCGGGGACCTGGCGCTGCTGCGCGTCGCCGAGATGTCGGCCCTGTCGGCGCACTCGGTCGCCGAGGGGGCGTTCGTACGATCCCTGCGCGGGGCGCTCGCGCTGGTGCGCGCCCTGCGTGCCGGGCTCCCGGGCGCTCCCGAGGCGGGCCCGCTCGTCCAGTGCGCCGACCGGTACGGCCCGCCCGAGCCCCGCACCCTCGCACTCCAGCACACGGTGATCAGGCGCGGCCCGCCTGCCGGTGCCGCACTCGTTCTCGCCGCCTGACACGACGCGACCGCCACTCCACCGAAGTGGGGCTGAGGGGCCGCCGTCGTGCGGCACGCGCGCGTGCCCGGTTCTCCGATCGCGGGACAGCTCTTTCCTGCTCGTGCCCGACCGATCGGACACCCCTGCGCACGCGTACTCCTCATCACCACCGGAATCCCGATCACTACTGGGATCCCGAATCTCACCCACAGTGGAGTGCTCCGTATGAAGACCTCTCGCCTCGCCGCCGCGGGCGCCCTCGCCGGCACGGCCGTCCTCGCCCTGTCCGCGCCCGCGTTCGCCCACGTCAGCGTGCAGCCCGAGGGCACCGCTGCCAAGGGCGGCTACGCGGTCGTCGACTTCAAGGTGCCCAACGAGCGCGACGACGCCTCGACCACCAAGCTCGAGGTGGCCTTCCCGACCGACCATCCGCTGGCCTCCGCGATGCCGGAGCCGATGCCCGGCTGGAAGATCGAGGTCACCAGGTCCAAGCTCGACAAGCCGATCGAGATGCACGGCGAGAAGATCTCCGAGGCGGTCTCCAAGATCACCTGGACTGCCGAGGACAAGGGCGTCGAGCCCGGCTACTTCGAGAAGTTCCCGGTCGCCATCGGCCAGCTCCCCGAGGACGCCGACGAACTCGTCTTCAAGGCGATCCAGACGTACTCCAACAAGGAGGTCGTGCGCTGGATCGAGGTGCCGCAGGAGGGCCAGGAGGAGCCCGACAACCCGGCACCGGTACTCGAACTGTCCGCCGCCGAGGACGGCCACCACGGCTCGTCCTCCTCCGACCAGGCCTCCGACTCCGACGACGCCGAGGCCGCCTCCGCGAAGACCGAGGCCGCCGAACCCGCCGACAGCAGCGACACCACCGCCCGCGTCCTCGGCGTGGTCGGCATCGTCGTCGGCGCGCTGGGCGTGGCGTACGGCGTGCTCGCCGGCCGTCGGCGCACCGACGCCTGACCCACCCCGTACACCCACACCTAGGGACGCCTCCCGTGTCCCGGCCCACCGGTCTCCGGGCCGGGGCCGGGGGCCGTCCCCCGGGAGATTGCAGCAGCATGCGTAAGACAACACTCGCCGCGGCCGCCCTGCTCGCCGCCGCCACCCTGACCCTCTCCGCCTGCGGCAGCGGTGACGACGGCGACAAGCCCGTCACCGTGGTCTCCGAGGAGGCGGGCTCGGACAAGGCCGCCATCGTCCTCGACAAGCCGTTCGAGAAGCCGGACCTGGTCCTCACCGACACCAACGGCAAGAAGTACGACCTCCGCAAGGAGACCCAGGGCAAGCCGACGCTGATCTACTTCGGCTACACCAACTGCCCCGACGTCTGCCCGCTGACGATGAGCAACGTCGCCGTGGCCAAGAAGCAGCTGCCCAAGGCCGAACAGGATGAACTGCGCGTCGTGTTCATCACGACCGACCCGCAGCGCGACACCGCGTCCGCGCTCGGCAAATGGCTCAAGGGCATCGACCCGCAGGTCGTCGGCCTGACCGGGGACTTCTCCACCATCCAGGCCGGCGCCCGCACCCTCGGCATCACCATCGAGCCGCCGCACAAGGACAAGAACGGCAAGATGGTCTCCACCCACGGCACCCAGGTCGTCGCGTTCTCGCCGAAGACCGACGCCGGGTACGTCCTGTACACCGAGGACGCCCAGGTCGACGACTACACCAAGGACCTCCCCAAGCTGATCAAGGGGGAGAAGCCGTGAGGCGGTTCGCCCCGGTGACCGCGGTGATGACCGGAGCCCTCGTCCTGGCGGGCTGCGGCTCCGGCTCCGGCGACTCCCAGGCCGAACTGTCCATCAGCGGCGCCTACATCCCGCAGCCGGTCTCCGACTCCATGGCCGCGGGCTTCCTGACGATCACCAACAAGGGCGGCAGCAAGGACGAGTTGACCTCCATCACCAGCGACATCGGCGAGGTGACCGCTCACGAAACGGTCGACTCGTCGATGCGGGAGGTCAAGGAGGTCGACGTCCCCGCGCACGGTCAGCTCGTGTTCAAGAGCGGCGGCAGCCATCTGATGTTCGAGAAGCTGAAGCGCAAGCCCGAGGAGGGCGAGAAGGTGACCGTGAAGCTCCACTTCGCCGAGTCCGGCACGGTCACCGTCGAGATGCCGGTGAAGTCCGCGACGTACCACCCGACGACCGGACACTGAGGGAGAGATCGCCTTGACCCAGACCATCGCCCCGCGCGTGCGGACCCTGGCGCTGTCGCGTGTCCAGCCCTTGGTGCCGCTGCGTGTCCGGACCCTGGTGCTGCTGCTCCTGGCCGCCACCGGACTGCTCCTCGCCGGTGCCGGGCCGGTCTCCGCGCACGCCGCGCTGACCGGCAGCGACCCGCAGCAAGGGGCGGTGGTGGACAAGGCCCCGACGCAGATCTCACTGACCTTCTCCGAGAAGGTCGCCCTGTCCGACGACTCCCTGCGCGTGCTCGACCCCAAGGGCCAGCGCATCGACCAGGGCGCCCCGGCCAACCTCAGCGGCACGACGTACGCCGTGAAACTCCACAGCGGCCTGCCCGACGGCACGTACACCGTCACTTACCAGGTGGTGTCCGAGGACAGCCATCCCGTCGCCGGCGCCTACACCTTCTCCATCGGCGCCCCCTCGCAGACCAGCGTCTCGGTCTCCGGCCAGGAGGCGGGCGGCGGGGTCGTCGGCCGGCTCTACGGGTTCGGGCGGTATGTGTCGTACGCCGGCTTCATCGTCCTGGTCGGCGGCGCCGCCTTCGTGCTCGCCTGCTGGCGGCGGGGGTCGAGCGTGCGGGCGCTGCAGCGGCTCGTCGTCTCCGGCTGGCTGGCCTTGACCGCCGCCACGCTCGGCCTGCTGCTCCTGCGCGGCTCGTACACCGGCACCGGGAAGGTCGGCGACATCTTCGACCTGGACCTTCTCGGCCAGGTGCTCCAGACCAAGACCGGTGCGGCACTGGTGTCGCGGCTGCTCCTGCTCGCCGCGGCGGCGCTGTTCATCGCGGTGCTGTTCGGGGCCTACGACAAGCGGGAGGACGAGGAGAAGCGGGACCTGACCTTCGGGCTCGCGATCGGCGGGACCGTCGTGGCGGCGGGGCTCGCGGCGAGCTGGGCGATGTCCGAACACGCCTCGACCGGGCTCCAGGCCGGCCTCGCGATGCCGGTCGACATCGTTCACCTGCTGGCCGTCGCGGGCTGGCTCGGCGGGCTCGCCGCGCTGCTCGTCGCCCTCTACCGGACGCCCACGGACACGCCGCTCGAGGCGTCCGCCGTACGACGCTTCTCGCGCGTCGCCTTCGGCAGCGTGCTGGCGCTGGTCGCGACCGGGATCTACCAGTCGTGGCGGCAGCTCGGGTCGTGGTCGGCGTTCACCGGCACACGGTACGGGCAGCTGCTGCTGGTCAAGATCGGGCTCGTACTTCTGCTGGTGGGGATCGCGTGGATCTCACGGCGGTGGACCGCGCGGTTGGCCGACGCGGTCGTGGTGAGGCCGCGGAAGGCCAAGGAGCCGGCCGACGGCCAGGCTGTCGAGGACGAGTCAGCAGAGGAGGAGAAGGCTGCCGAGGACAAGGCTGCCGCCAGCGAGGCAGCCGCGGGCGGGAAGGAGCACGCCACCGCCCACTCCCGCACCTCCTCCGCCGCCACCTCGGCCGCCGGCAAGAAGGGTGCCTCAGCGGCCGTGGCCGACAAGGGCGCCTCCGCCTCCTCATCCGACCAGGGCGACTCCAAGCGCGTCGCCCAGCTCGCCCGGCAGCAGGCCGCGATCGACACGGCACGCCAGAAGCAGCAGCGGGACGCCGACCCGAACCGGTCCGGACTGCGCCGCTCGGTGCTTGCCGAGGCGGGCGTCGCCGTCGTCCTGCTCGCCGTCACCACCATGCTGACGTCGACCGAGCCGGGACGTACGGAGGAGGAGGCCAGGGCGGCCACGTCGTCGTCCGCCGCCGCCGACGGGTCGACGGCCGGGGCGCTGACCCTGGACATGTCCTTCGACACCGGCGGCGAGGATGGCAAGGGCGTCGTACGGATCGACCTCGACCCCGCGCGCGTGGGCGGCAACGAGATGCACGTCTACGTGCAGCGGCCCAACGGCCGCGCCTTCGACATCCCCGAGGTGAAGGTCGCCTTCACCCTGGAGTCCCAGGACATCGGGCCGCTGCCCGTCGTCCCCGACCACATCTCCACCGGACACTGGTCGGCGAGCGGAGTGCAGATCCCCATGGCCGGCGAATGGAAGATCGCCGTGACCGTGCGGACCTCCGACATCGACCAGGCCACCGTCTCCAAGAACGCGCAGATCGGCTGAATCTCACCATGGCTGACCAGTCCATTCCGGAGGCCCGTACTCCTCGGACGCCACGCAAGGGCAAGACGCCGCTCAACGGCAAGACGGCACTTGACGGCGAGACGGAACTTGACGGCGAGACGGAACTTGATGACGGCGTTTCCGAAGGCTCCGCCAAGGGCGCCCTCAAGGAGGGCGTTTCGCGGCGCAGGCTGCTCGGCACCGCCGGTGCCACCGGGCTGGTCCTCGGTGCGGCCGGCGGGGCCGTGGGATACGCCGCCCGGCCCGCCGAGGCGACACCGCTCACCTCGCTGGGCGCCGATCAGGTGATGTTTCACGGGAAACATCAGCCCGGCATCCTCCAGGGACTCCAGGCGCGCGGCCACGTCATCGCCTTCGACCTGGCGGCGGGCGCGGGCCGCAAGGAGGCGGCGGCGTTGCTGCGCCGCTGGTCTCAGACGGCTCGGCGGCTGATGGCGGGCGAGGGGGCGCAGCAGGACGACACGGATGTCGCCCGGGACGCGGGGCCGTCGTCGCTGACGATCACCTTCGGCTTCGGGTACGGCTTCTTCGCCCGGACCGGCCTGGAGAAGCAGCGCCCGGTCGCCCTGGACCCGCTGCCCGACTTCTCCTCCGACCAGCTCGACAAGGCACGCAGCAACGGCGACCTGTGGGTACAGATCGGCGCCAACGACGCCCTGGTCGCCTTCCACGCCCTGCGCGCGATCCAGAAGGACGCGGGCCAGGCTGCCAAGGTGCGCTGGCAGATGAACGGCTTCAACCGGTCGCCGGGCGCCACCGCGCACCCCATGACGGCCCGCAACCTGATGGGCCAGATGGACGGCACGCGCAATCCGAAACCGACGGAGGCCGACTTCGACGAGCGGATCTTCGTGCCGGAGTCCGGCTCGAAGGACCCCGCCTGGATGGCGAACGGCTCCTACGCCGTCGTACGCCGCATCCGCATGCTCCTCGACGACTGGGAGCAGCTCTCGGTCAAGGAACAGGAGGACGTCATCGGGCGCCGCAAGTCCGACGGAGCACCGCTGTCCGGCGGCACCGAGACGACCGAGATGGACCTGGAGAAGACCGACAAGGCAGGGAACCTGGTCGTCCCCATCAACGCCCACGCGCGCATCACCCGGCCCGACCAGAACGGCGGGGCGGCGATGCTGCGGCGCCCGTTCTCGTACCACGACGGCATCGACGCCGACGGACTACCCGACGCGGGCCTGCTCTTCATCTGCTGGCAGGCCGACCCGCTGCGCGGCTTCGTCACCGTCCAGCGCAAGCTCGACCGGGGCGACGCCCTGTCGAAATACGTCCGGCACGAGGCGAGCGGGCTGTTCGCGGTGCCGGGCGGGGCGGCGGAGGGGGAGTACGTGGGGCAGCGGTTGCTGGAGGGGTGACAGTGACGGGTGGAGTGACGGTACCGGCGGGCTGAGGTGCCAGGTGAGGACGGGTGACGGTGCTGGGAGCGTCGTACGGGTTCTGCACAGTCGTACGACAGTGAGGTCGCTCGGGAGTGGCCCACGGCCCAGAGTCGTGCACCGCCTTTCGCAAGGCCCATTAGGGTGAGGTCATGCCAGCGAGCTACGCCTATCTCGGCCCCGAGGGCACCTTCACCGAAGTCGCCCTGCGCACCCTTCCCGAGACCGCGACCCGGGAACTGATCCCCTACGTGTCCGTGCAGTCCGCGCTCGACGCGGTGCGCGCCGGCGAGGCCGAGGCCGCGTTCGTGCCGATCGAGAACTCGGTCGAGGGCGGCATCACCACCACGCTCGACGAGCTGGTCGCGGGCGCGCCCCTCATGATCTACCGCGAGGTGCTGCTGTCGATCACCTTCGCGCTGCTGGTCAGGCCCGGCACCAAGCTGTCGGACATCAAGACGGTCTCCGCGCACCCGGCCGCCCAGCCGCAGGTACGCAACTGGCTGAAGAAGAACCTCCCGGACGCCCACTGGGAGTCGGCCGCCTCGAACGCGGACGCCGCGCGCCTGGTCCAGGAGGGCCAGTACGACGCCGCCTTCGCCGGTGAGTTCGCGGCCGCCCGGTACGGCCTCGAGGCCCTGGAGACCGGCATCCACGACGCGGAGAACGCCCAGACCCGGTTCGTGCTGGTGGGCCGGCCGGCCCGGCCCGCGGCGCCGACCGGCGCGGACAAGACCTCCGTCGTGCTGTGGCAGCGCGACGACCACCCCGGCGGGCTGCGCGACCTCCTGGGCGAGTTCGCCACCCGCGGCATCAACCTGATGCTGCTGCAGTCCCGTCCCACCGGCGCGGGCATCGGCAACTACTGCTTCTGCATCGACGCCGAGGGACACATCTCCGACCGCCGGGTGGCCGAGGCGCTGATGGGTCTGAAGCGGATCTGCCTGGAGGTCCGCTTCCTCGGCTCGTATCCGCGGGCGGACATGAAGCCGGGGGATGTGCAGCCGCCGCGCCTCGGGACGTCGGACGAGGCGTTCGTGTCGGCGTCGGACTGGGTGGCTCGGTGCCAGGACGGGCGGTTCTGAGCGGTTCGGTGCCAGCCGGTTCCGACTGGTTCCGAATGGATCCGGCATGGGTTTCACGCCGGTACTACCAGCTGATTGTCGTTATCCACAGGAGTTATCCACAGGTACTCTTCTCGACCTGGGGACAAGTCGACAAGAAAGCATGAGTCTGTCGACAAAGCGCTCCCCAGGACCCATCGGCGTCCACCATCGCGCAAGTCACCCTTCGTCCACTCTTTTCCTTTGGGCAATCCTTTGGGGCGACCGCTTTCCACTCGAACGTGGGGATACAGAGGGTTTGTCCTGGGAATCCTCGACTCGCGCGGCGCGTTACGGAGTGATCAATTCCGACGTCCACAACCCATCCACACAGCCTGTGGATAACTCTTCAGGGGCTGGGGATTCCTGTGGACAACACGACCTCAAGTCCCGTTCTCCACAAGGGAATCGAGTCAACCGGGCGCCGCACCCCTGCCCCGTTCCAGGGAGTGAGACGCTTTTTATTGACACGTTTCGCAATTCACCCATAACGGAACGTAAGCCGCAGTTCGGAATAGCGGGTCGTGGGCTGTCACCCCGCCCCGGTAGCCTTGAGCGCGTGATTGACCTTCGCCTGCTCCGTGAGGACCCCGACCGAGTGCGCGCCTCGCAGCGCGCCCGTGGAGAGGACGTCGCGCTCGTCGACGCCCTCCTGTCTGCCGACGAGCGGCGCAGGTCGTCCGGCGTCCGCTTCGACGAGCTGCGTTCCGAGCAGAAGAACCTCGGCAAGCTCATCCCCAAGGCCTCCGGCGACGAGAAGGCCGAGCTGCTGAAGAAGGCGAGCCAGCTGGCCGCCGACGTCAAGGCGGCCGACGCCGAGCAGAACGAGGCCGACGAGGAGACCAAGCGCCTCGCGCTCCAGCTCGGCAACCTCGTCCACCCGGACGTCCCCGTGGGCGGCGAGGAGGACTTCGTCGTCCTGGAGACGCACGGCACCATCCGCGACTTCGGTGCCGAGGGCTTCGAGCCCAAGGACCACCTGGAGCTCGGCGAGGCGCTGGGCGCCATCGACGTCGAGCGCGGCGCCAAGGTGTCCGGCTCCCGCTTCTACTACCTCACCGGTGTCGGCGCCCTGCTGGAACTGGCCCTGGTGAACGCGGCGATCGCGCAGGCCACCGAGGCCGGCTTCATCCCGATGCTCACCCCCGCGCTGGTCCGCCCGCGCGCGATGGAGGGCACCGGCTTCCTCGGCCAGGCCGCGGAGAACGTGTACCACCTGGAGAAGGACGACTACTACCTGGTCGGCACCTCCGAGGTCCCGCTCGCCGCGTACCACATGGACGAGATCCTCGACGCGGAGAAGCTGCCGCTGCGCTACGCGGGCTTCTCGCCGTGCTTCCGCCGCGAGGCCGGCACGTACGGCAAGGACACGCGCGGCATCTTCCGCGTGCACCAGTTCGACAAGGTCGAGATGTTCTCGTACGTCACCCCCGAGGACGCGGAGAACGAGCACAAGCGGCTCCTGGAGTGGGAGAAGCAGTGGCTCACCGGCCTCGAGCTGCCCTTCCAGGTCATCGACGTCGCCTCGGGCGACCTGGGCGCGTCGGCGTCCCGCAAGTTCGACTGCGAGGCGTGGATCCCGACCCAGGGCAAGTACCGCGAGCTGACCTCGGCCTCCAACTGCGACAGCTTCCAGGCCCGCCGGCTGTCGGTGCGTCTGCGCGACGGCAAGAAGGTGCAGCCGCTGGCCACGCTCAACGGCACGCTGTGCGCCGTCCCGCGCACGATCGTGGCGATCCTGGAGAACCACCAGCAGGCCGACGGCTCCGTCCGGGTGCCCGAGGTGCTGCGCCCGTACCTGGGCGGCCGGGAGGTCCTGGAGCCGGTGGCCAAGTGAGCGGCACGGCTCCTGCCGGGGATCCCGAGGGCTCCTCGGGAGGCTTCCCGGACAACTCGGGCGGCTTCCCCTACCGGCTGATCGCGACCGACCTCGACGGAACGCTCCTGCGCTCCGACGAGTCGGTCTCACGCCGCACCCGTGACGCCCTCGCCGCGGCCACCGCGGCGGGCGCGGCGCACATCGTCGTCACGGGGCGCGCGGTGCCCTGGACCCGCCACGTCCTCGACGACCTCGGCTACCAGGGTCTGGCCGTGTGCGGGCAGGGCGCGCAGGTGTACGACGCCGGCGAGCACCGCCTGCTGACCTCGGTCACCCTGGACCGCCAGCTGGCCGGCGTGGCCCTGGCCAAGATCGAGGCGGAGGTCGGCCCGCTGTTCCTGGCGGCGAGCCGCGACGGCCTGGACGGCGACGTGCTGGTGGGCCCCGGCTACGCGGTCACGGGCAAGCTCCCCGCGACCCCCTTCACGGACGCGTCGGATCTGTGGACGGCCCCGCTGAACAAGATCTACATCCAGCACCCGAGCCTGTCGGACGACGAACTGGCCGAGGCCGCCCGCCAGGCCGCCGGCGGTTTCGTCACGGTGGAGATGGCGGGTGAGGGCATCGTGGAGCTCCTGCCGCTGGGCCTGTCGAAGGCGACGGGCCTGTCCCTGGCCGCCCGCCGGCTGCGCCTGAAGTCCGCCGACACGATCGCCTTCGGCGACATGCCGAACGACATCCCGATGTTCGCCTGGGCGGCCCGCGGTGTGGCCATGGCCAACGCCCACAAGGAACTCAAGGCCGTGGCGGACGAGGTGACGGCCTCCAACGAGGAGGACGGGATCGCGGTGGTGCTGGAGCGGTTGCTCGGCTGAGGGCTGCCAGTCGGCTCGGCCGAGGGCCTGCAGCGCCGGGTGCCTCATCAAGGCACCCCAACCCCTGCAGGCCGGCCAAGCCCCAGTGGCAACGTCTCGCGGAGGATGCACGAATCGAACGTGCGCGGGCTCTCAGACCCGACCACGGTTTAGCAAACCGGTGCCTTACCACTCGGCCAATCCTCCGGGTGGGCGGCCCACGCGAGAGCGACATCGCGTGCTCGAAGCGGCCGCCCCGGGCAGCTCCCCGTGCGGTACGGACTCGTCGGAGGGGTAGCGATTACTCCGGAGTCCGCCGCCGACTGCCCTGAAGGGAGCTGGACGTACTGTCGTGCATGGACATCGTCCGGCTCCTCTCCCAGAACGTGGCGCCGGACTCACCGTCCGGCGATGTGGACACAACCACTGTGCCTGTACGGAAAGTTGGACGCCACTGATTAAGAGGTCCCAAAAAGGCGGCGTACGTCCCCTACCGGCGGCGCCACTTGCGTCGGCGCCCTTTGCTGAAGAACCATCCCGCCGGCGGTTCGTCGGAGCGCCACGGCTGCGGCTCGGGTTCCTCACGGCGCCAGCGGGCGGCCAGCATGCGGGCGCGGGCGGACGGTTCGGCGGTCTCCGCGGACCGTATGAAGTCCTCGTCCAGGACGAGGTCGTCCCAGTCGTCTGCCATCCCCGGTCCTCTCAGCCCGCTCAGCAGGACGTCCCCCTTTTGCCCAGTGTGCCCGGACGGAGGTGAAGCCGCCGTCAGGAGCGAGCCCGGTCAGGGGCCCGCTCCTTTACTTCTCACCGGCGCCCCTACTCCTCACCGGCGAGCGTCAGCGACCGCAGTTTCTGGCCCGCGTACCAGGTGGCGACCACGGTGACCACGGCCAGCAGCACCGTCGCCGTGGTCAGCCCGACGTCCGACGTCACCATGTCCCCGCCGGCGACCTTCTGCGCCACCGCCAGCGACCACTGCTGGACGCTCAGCGTGCGCGCACCCGCCACCAGGGAGCCGAACAGGGCCTCCCAGACGAGCGCGTAGACGAGCCCGAAGACCACCGCGTGCCGGGACACCGTGCCGAGCAGCAGGAAGATCGCCGCGTACGCGATGGAGGCGACCAGCGCGGCCACCGTGTAGGCGACGGCGATCTGCTGGCCGTTGCCGTTGAGGATGAATCCGGCGATGAAGGTGGGCAGCGCCGAGAACACCATCGTCACGGCGATCGCCACGATCAGCTTGGTGAAGATGATCGTCGGCCGTTTCACCGGCTTGGACAGCAGATACACCACGGAGCCGTCGTCGATCTCGGGCCCGATCGCGCCCGTGCCGGCGATGACGCCGATGATCGGCACCATGGTGGCGAGCGCCAGCCCGCCGAGCAGGTCCGACGCCGTCTGGTCGTCGGCTCCGGCGAGGACGCGCACCAGCACGGAGATGACGATGAGCAGCAGCGGCAGCGCGCCCAGGATGAGGGCCCGGCGACGGCCGAGCAGGGCCCGGTAGGTGAGCCGGGCGACTGTGGGGTCGTACATCTTCGGCCTCCTACGCCGCGACGAGATACGAGAAGACGGACTCGAGGGACTCGTCGGACGGCGAGACCGTGAGCAGGCGGATGCCGTGGTCGCGTGCCACCCTCGGCAGCAGGGCGGTGAAGCGGCCGAAGTCGACGGCCTGGATGTGCAGCGCGCCCTCGGCCAGGTCGACCTCGATGCCCGACGTCGACGGGTCGGCGATCAGCGCGGCCGCGAGGGCGCGGTCGTCGCTGGAGCGCACCAGGTAGCGGTGCGGGCGGTCGGTCATCAGGCGGCGGATCTTGCGGAAGTCACCGCTGGCCGCGTGCCGTCCGGCGACCACGACCTCGATGTGCCAGGCGAGTTGCTCGACCTCTTCGAGGATGTGCGACGAGAACAGCACCGTGCGTCCCTCGTCGCCCATGCGTCGCAGCAGGTCCATGAGCTGCATGCGCTGGCGCGGGTCCATGCCGTTGAAGGGCTCGTCGAGCAGGAGCAGCGACGGGTCGTGCACGAGGGCACTCGCCATCTTCACGCGCTGGCGCATGCCCTTGGAGTACGTCGAGATCTTGCGGTCCTGCGCGTACTCCATCTCGACCGTGGCCAGGGCCTTCTGTGCGGCCTTGGCGCCCAGGCCGTGCAACTCGGCGTTGGCGACGACGAATTCGCGGCCGGTGAGGAAGTCGTACATCGCCTCGCGCTCGGGGACGATGCCGATGTGCCGGTAGATGGACTCGTTGCGCCACACCTGCTGTCCGTCGAGGGTGACGGTGCCGGTGGAGGGGGCCAGGAAGCCGCCCATCATGTTGATGAGGGTGGACTTTCCGGCGCCGTTCGGGCCGAGCAGGCCCGTGACGCCGGGGCCGATCGTCATGGTGATGTCGTTGACGGCGACCACGTTGCCGAACCAGCGGGAGACGTGGTCGATGGAGAGCGTGGTCACAGTCCGACCTTTCGGTAGCGGCGCATCAGGAGGCCGTAACTGGCGGCGATCAGACCCAGGGTGAGAAGGACGTAGACGACGCCTTCGCCGTTGCTCGGGCCCACCCCGCCCGGGAACGCGGAGCTCGCGCCCAGGAAGGCGGACTGCACGCCGTCGATCAGCGTGATGGGCGAGAACAGGCCGATCCAGGCGATGGCGCCGCTGCTGCCTTCGCCGTCGAGGGACTGGGCGTCGGCGATGGCCTGGAGTGTGGACACCGAGCCGTAGGAGATGGTCAGTACGGCGATCACGGCCGCGATGCCGAAGCCGCGGCGCGGGGTGAACGACGCGATGACGAGGCCGATGCCGGCGAACAGCAGCGAGAGCAGTGCCACGGAGACGAGCCCCTGTGCGAATCCCTTGGTCTGGTCGGCGAAGTCGAGCTTGGCCAGCAGCGCGCCCACGTAGAGCACGAGCAGCGGGGCCGCGGTGAGGAGGAACAGCGCGGAGGCCAGCGCCGCGAACTTCGCCCGGACGTAGTCGGCGGTCTCGATGGGCCGCGAGAAGTACAGCGGCACGGTCTTGAAGCGCAGGTCGCGGGAGACGGACTGGGGCGCCTGCGAGGCGACGTAGAGGCTGATCACGGCCTGCATGACGATCGCGTAGCGCGTGTAGTCCACGGGCAGGTCGCTGGCCTTGGTGGCGACCGCGACGGCGACCATGATGGCCGCGGGCACGCACATCACCACGAACAGCAGCATCGGCAGCACCTTGGACTTCACCGAGCGGCCGAGGCCGTAGGCGCCGCGCAGGGACTGCGAGTAGAGCGAGCGGGTGGCGTAGGAGCGGCCGAGGCGGGGGCCGTCGTAGGCGCGGTAGCCGATGTTGTGGATGCGGGTCTGGTCACCCGACTTCGTTGCTACGGGCTGCTCAACCGCCATGGCCGACCGCCTCCTTCCGCTGTGCGTCGGTGCTCTGCTCGCTGCCCTGGTCGCTGTCGGTGAAGACCTCGGAGATGTGGTGCCGGCGCTGTTCCATGCGCACCAGGCCGAGGCCGAGGTCGGCGACCACGTCGCGCACCAGGTCGTAGGTCTGCTCGCCCTGCGCGGTGAGCAGCAGGATGTGTCCGGCGCCCGGGAGGCCTCCGCTGCCGTCGAGAACGTCCACCCCGCGCGCGTGGAGCGCGTCGCGCACCGCGCGGGTGCCGTCCGGGTGGTCGTCGGTGTCGGTGACCTCGATGGCGAGGGTCGTCGTGGTCTGGGTGAAGTCGGTGGTGGAACTGGAGCGCAGGAGCTTGCCGCCGTCGATGACGACGACGTGGTCGCAAGTGCGCTCCAGTTCGCCCAGCAGGTGCGAGGTGACCAGGACCGAGATGCCGAAGTCCGTGTGGATGCGGCGGATCAGGCCGAGCATGTCGTCGCGGCCGACCGGGTCGAGGCCGTTGGTCGGCTCGTCCAGGAAGACCAGCTGCGGGTCGTGCACCAGGGCCTGCGCCAGCTTCACGCGCTGCTTCATGCCGGTCGAGTAGCCGCCGATGGGGCGGTAGCGCTCCTCGTACAGACCGACGTGGCGCAGGGTGTCCGCGGTGCGCTCGCGGGCGGCGGCGGGCGGCAGGCCGGACATGCGGGCCATGTGCACGACGAACTCGGTGGCCGAGACGTCGGGCGGCAGGCAGTCGTGCTCCGGCATGTACCCGACCCGCTCGCGGATGGTGGCGCCCTTGGTGGCGACGTCGAGTCCGAGCACTTCGGCTCGGCCCTCGGTGGCGGGGGACAGACCCAGCAGGATCTTGATCAGTGTGGACTTGCCGGCTCCATTGGCTCCGACGAGTCCGGTCACACCGGGCCCGACGTCCACGGAGAGCCGGTCAAGCGCGGTCACCCTGGGGAACCGCTTGCTCAGGCTTTCGGTCGCGATCACAGTCACGCTTCGAAGGTAGTGACGCGGGCCACGCCGGTCGTCACCCCGCAGAGCTGTCTTGAAGTCAGACTCCAGATGTACGGGCACCTAGGGGTCACCCTGAGGTCGAACAACGACGCCCATGTTTTCCACATCGGCAAGGTTTTCCACAGCCCGAGGCAGGCCTATTGACGCAGCCTCTAACAACTGTCACATTCGCCAGTGTCAAGTTACGGACACGTACCGCAGTCAGTGTGGACAAAGTGGGGCGGTGGCATGACTACGGCGGTGACAGGCGAACTCCGTGCGGAATCCGCGGAACTGCAGGGATTCAGACGGGTCCAGCGGCTGGCGTACGAGTGCGCGGAGGCCGTCGCGGCGCAGCTGGAGCCGGGCATCACCGAGCGCGAGGCGGCGCGTATGCAGCGCGAGTGGCTGCGTGAGCGCGGGGTGCGGGACTGGTTCCATCTGCCCTTCGCCTGGTTCGGGGACCGCACGGCGTTCGTGAAGTTCCGGATTCCGCTGCAGTTCTTCCCGACCAACCGCCGCCTGGAGCCCGGGATGCCGTTCATCCTGGACATGGCCCCGGTGTTCGACGGCTACACGGCCGACATCGGCTACTCGGGCTCACTCGGCATCAACCCGGTGCAGGACAAGCTGATGGCCGACCTGGAGGCGCACCGGGAGCTGATCCTGCGCGAGGTGCGCGAGCGGCGGCCGCTGCGGGAGATCTACGAGAACGTGGACCGCCTCATGGTCCGCCAGGGCTATGCCAACCGGCACCGCGCCTATCCCTTCGGCGTGATCGCGCACAAGGTCGACCGGGTCCGGCAGCGCCGCTGGTCGGCGCATGTCTTCGGGTTCGGCACGCAGTCCCTGAAGGGCCTGGCGAGCGACGCGCTGCACGGCCACCGCGAGGGCTGGTCCCCGTTGTGGTCGCCGTACCGCTTCTCCGACCATCCGCCGCAGCCGGGCCTGTGGGCGGTCGAACCGCACCTCGGATTCCGGGGTACGGGCGCGAAGTTCGAGGAGATCCTCGTCGTCACCGACTCCGCGGATCCCGAGGAGAGCGCCTTCTGGCTGGACGACGATCTGCCGCATGTGCGGCGCTGGGCGGAGGAGAAGTGACAGTGCCGGTGACGCTTCAGGACGCGCGCGAGCGGCGGGTGCGGACCGGCGGGGTCGAGCTGTGCGTCGCCGAGCTGGGCGATGCCGGACAGCCGACGGTGATCCTCGTGCACGGCTATCCGGACAGCAAGGAGGTGTGGTCCGAAATCGCGCCGCGGCTCGCCGACCGCTTCCACGTCGTGCTGTACGACGTCCGGGGCCACGGCCGGTCCACCGCGCCGCGGCCGCTGCGGGGCGGGTTCACGCTGGAGAAGCTGACGGACGACTTCCTGGCCGTCGCGGACGCGGTCAGCCCGGACCGGCCCGTGCATCTGGTGGGCCACGACTGGGGCTCCGTGCAGGCCTGGGAGTTCACCACGGTCGAGCGCACCGAGGGGAGGATCGCCTCCTTCACCTCGATGTCCGGGCCGTCCCTCGACCACTTCGGTCACTGGATCAACACCCGCCTGAAGCGCCCCACCCCACGCCGGGTGGGTGAGCTGCTCGGACAGGGCGCCAAGTCCTGGTACGTCTACGCGCTGCACACGCCCGTCCTGCCCGAACTGGCCTGGCGCGGCCCCCTCGGCAAGCGCTGGCCGAGGCTGCTGGAGCGCTTCGAGAAGGTGCCCGGCGACGGCTATCCGACCTCGTCCCTGCCGACGGACGCGGCGCACGGGTCATGGCTGTACCGCGACAACGTACGGTCCCGGCTGCGCCGGCCGCGCCCGGACGCGTACGCACACGCGCCCGTGCAGCTCATCACGCCCCTCCAGGACGCCTTCCTGTCGGAGAAGCTCTACGACGAACTGGAGTTGTGGGTTCCGCAGTTGACCCGCCGCACGCTGGCCGCGAAGCACTGGATCCCGCGCAGCCGCCCCGACCAACTGGCGGCGTGGATCACGGAGTTCGTGACGTCCGTGGAGGGCGGGCGGCCGGACGGGGTGACGGCGACCGGGAAGTACGCCGATCGCTTCGGCGGGCAGCTCGTGCTGGTCACCGGCGCCGGCAGCGGCATCGGCCGGGCGACGGCGTACGCGTTCGCCGAGGCGGGCGCGCGCGTGGTGGCCGTCGACCGGGATGCCGAGGCCGCCGCCCGCACCGCCGAGATGTCCCGTCTGATCGGCGCGCCCGAGGCCTGGGCGGAGACCGTCGACGTCTCCGACGAGCAGGCCATGGAGAAGCTCGCCGAGAAGGTCGCCAGGGACTACGGCGTGGTGGACGTCCTGGTGAACAACGCCGGGATCGGCCTGTCGGGCTCCTTCTTCGACACCACGCCGGAGGACTGGAAGAAGGTCCTCGACGTCAACCTCTGGGGCGTCATCCACGGCTGCCGGCTCTTCGGCAGGCAGATGGCCGAGCGCGGACAGGGCGGCCACATCGTCAACACCGCGTCGGCGGCGGCGTACCAGCCCTCGAAGGCGCTGCCCGCCTACAGCACCTCCAAGGCGGCCGTTCTGATGCTGAGCGAGTGCCTGCGCGCGGAACTGGCCGGTCAGGGCATCGGCGTGACCGCGATATGCCCCGGCTTCGTCAACACCAACATCACCTCGACCGCGCACTTCGCCGGAGTCGACGCCGAGGAGGAGAAACGGCGCCAGAAGAAGTCCGCGCGGCTGTACGGGTTGCGGAACTACCCGCCGGAGAAGGTCGCCGACGCCATCCTGCGGGCGGTGGTGCGCGGGGAGGCCGTCGTTCCGGTGACGCCTGAGGCACGCGGGGCATATCTCATGTCGCGGTTCACGCCGAAGGCGCTGCGCAGGATCGCGCGGTTGGAGCCGCCGCTGTGATCGGGGGCGGCGACGGTCAGGAGGGGTACGCGGCGCTCACGCAGCCACCACCGTGGGCAAGTTGGAACTGACGGTACGACAGCGGGCGGAGGCGGCCGAGGATGGAGCAGGCGTACCGGATCGAGGATCTCGCGCATCTCAGCGGGGCGACCGTCCGCACCATCCGCGCCTACCAGGACCGCGGACTGCTCCCCCGTCCCGTGCGCCGTGGCCGCGCCAACGTCTACTCGGACGCCCACCTCGTCCGCCTGCGCCAGATCGCCGGCCTCCTCGACCGCGGCTACACCCTGGCCTCCATCAAGGAGCTCCTGGAGGCCTGGGACGCCGGTCGCGGCCTCGGTGGTGTGCTCGGGCTGGTCGCCGAGGTGGACGGGCCGTGGACCGACGAGGAAGCGGTACGGATCTCGCGCGCCGAGCTGGACGAGCGCTTCGGCGGCACCCCGGACGACGCCGCGGTGGCCGATGCCGTGGAGCTCGGCGTGCTGGAGCCGGTCCCCGGGGATCCGGACTCCTTCCTCGTGCCGAGCCCTCAAGAGCTCGCCGTGGCCGTTGAGTTGCATGCGGCCGGGGTCCCCCTTTCCGCGATCTCCGACCACCTAAGGGAGTTGAGAGGCCAGGTCGAGCACATCGCCGCCCGTTTCCTGGAGTTCACCACCGAGCACGTCTTCGCCCGCTACCTCGACGGTCCGCACCGCCCGACGGACGCCGAAGCGGCCGAGGCGGCCTCACTCGTACGCCGGTTGCGCCCGCTCGCCCAGCAGACGGTGGACGCGGAACTGGCGCGCGCGATGCGACTGTTGGCGGTCCGGCACCTGCGTCAGCGACTAGGAGCGGACGAGGAGCCGGATCCTCGTAAAAACACTCAAACCGTGCCGATATCCGTCGAGACAATGCAGGCCGTGGAGAAACTGGTTGGCCCGAAGCAGGCGGCGGAGTTCGTCACATTGGCCGTCGAACGGGAAGTGCGGGCCCGGTCCTTGGACCGGCTCGCGGCAAATCACAGTTCATCAGCTGATCTTGACGAAACCCCTTGAAACGACGGCTCGTTGTCCACAGAATCGCCAATTCCCCTGTGGATAACACTACTTGGTTGTGGATCAAACATCCGCAGCGAAATCATTCGCGTGATTCGTGTCGCTCCCGGCAGGCTGGTGGCATGGACGAAAGACGCACCGTGAAGGTGTCGAAGTACCTATCGAAGCACCTGCGCCACCAGCCCGAGCGCATCGGGCTGGTCCTCGACGAGGGCGGCTGGGTCGAGATCGACACGCTGATCGCCGCCGCGGCCGCGCACGGATTCCGCTTCACCCGGGAAGAGCTGGACCACGTGGTCGCCGCCAACGACAAGAAGCGCTTCGCGATCGAGGGCACCCGCATCCGCGCCAGCCAGGGCCACAGCATCGAGGTCGACCTCGGACTGCCCCCGGCGACACCGCCGCCGTACCTGTACCACGGCACCGTGGCGCGCAACCTGGACGCGATCCGCAGCGCGGGCCTCAGGCCCATGAACAGGCACGATGTACACCTCTCGGCCGATCGCGAGACCGCGACCCGAGTCGGCGCCCGGCGCGGACGTCCCGTGGTGCTCTCCGTGGACGCCGACGCCATGCACCGCGACGGCCATGTCTTCCACGTCAGCGCGAACGGGGTGTGGCTGACGAAGGCCGTGCCGCCGGAGTACCTGCGCTTTCCCGAGTCGCGCTGATCACTGTCGTGGGCGTGGAGCGCCCCGGTGATCGGCTTTACTCCGCTGATCAGCCTCACTGCGTGGCTGAGCAGCCGCGTGCGGTGACCGTTTCACGTGAAACCCGTTCGGCCGCTTAGGCTCGAAACATGAGTCTGCGCCTGAGCACCGTGATCCTCCCGTACCGCCGCTGGTCCGAGGGGGGCCGCGAGGCATGGCAGCGCGCGGAGCAGCTCGGCTTCCACGGTGCGTACACCTACGACCACCTCTCCTGGCGCAGCTTCCGGGACGGCCCGTGGTTCGGTGCCGTGCCGACGCTGACCGCCGCCGCGGCCGTCACCGACCGGCTGCGGCTGGGCACCCTGGTGACCTCGCCGAACTTCCGGCATCCGGTGCCCTACGCCAAGGAGCTCATCTCTCTCGACGACGTCTCCGACGGCCGCTTCACGCTCGGTATCGGTGCGGGCGGCGCCGGGTTCGACGCGACCGTGCTCGGCCAGGAGCCGTGGACCCCACGTGAGCGCGCCGACCGGTTCGCCGAGTTCGTCGCACTGCTTGACCGGCTGCTGAGCGAGGACTCGGTGTCGTACGAGGGTGACTTCTACGCGGCGCACGAGGCACGCAACATCCCGGGCTGTGTGCAGCGCCCCCGGCTGCCCTTCGCGGTCGCGGCGACCGGCCCGCGCGGGCTACGGCTCGCGGCGCGGTACGGACAGGCTTGGGTGACCACCGGCGACCCCAAGCTGTACGAGAACGGCACTCCTGAACAGTCGGTTCAAGCCATTCGTGGACAGGCCGAGAAGCTGGCGGACGCCTGCGCGGAGATCGGCCGGGAGGTGACCGGGCTCGACAAGATCCTGCTCACCGGTTTCACGCCGGACCGCACCCGCCCCCTGGAGTCCCTCGACGCGTTCGTGGACTTCGCGGGGCGCCACCAGGAGCTGGGATTCACCGAGATCGTGATCCACTGGCCGATCCCCGACTCGGACTTCGCGGCCGACGAGAAGGTCTTCGAGCAGATCGCCATGGAGGCGGCCGCACAGCTGCGGTGAGGCGGGCAGGCGCAACGGTGCTGGTGAAGGGGCTGTCGGCGGTGTTCTCAAGGGCGTTTTCTGCTCAGGCGCGGCCTCAGATGTGCGGACTGCCGCACGGCCGTGCAGGCATATGCGGGAGAATGACCCGGTGACCTCAGCGACTCGACAGCCCCAGACCCCGGCTTCCCCCCAGCTCTCGACTTCGCCCGAGCAGGGCGGCACGCCCGTGGTCCGCCCGCGGCTCATCGCCACCGACCTGGACGGCACCCTGCTGCGGGACGACAAGTCGGTCTCCCCGCGCACGGTCGCCGCGCTGGCCGCGGCCGAGGAGGCGGGCATCGAGGTCTTCTTCGTCACCGGCCGCCCGGCCCGCTGGATGGATGTCGTCAGCGACCACGTCCACGGTCACGGTCTGGCGATCTGCGGCAACGGCGCCGCGGTGGTCGACCTGCACGGCGGCCCCGGCACCCACAAGTTCGTGAAGGTGCGGGAGCTGGCGCGGGAGAACGCGCTGGATGCCGTACGGCTGCTGCGTGAGGCGGCGCCGGGCACCGTGTACGCGGTGGAGCAGACGTACGGCTTCTACCAGGAGCCGGACTACCCCAAGCTGCACATGGAGATACCGGACGAGCTCGCGCCGGCCGAGGACCTCCTGGCGCCGGACGCCCCCGGGGCCGGCGAGCCGGTGCTGAAGATCCTCGCCTACCACCCCACCCTCGACCCCGACGGCTTCCTCACCCTCGCCCGCCTCGCCATCGGCGACCGCGCCAATGTCACCCGCTCCAGCCCCAGCGCCCTGCTGGAGATCAGCGGGCCCGGCGTCTCCAAGGCCAGCACGCTGGCGCTGTGCTGCGCCGAGCGCGGCATCTCGCACGAGGAGGTCGTCGCCTTCGGCGACATGCCGAACGACGTGGAAATGCTGACCTGGGCGGGCCAGTCGTACGCGATGGGCAACGCCCACCCGGATGTCATCGCTGCCGCGTCGGGGCGGACGGTCGCCAACAACGAGGACGGTGTGGCGGTCGTGATCGAGCAGCTGCTGGCGGAACGGCGCTAGCGGCCGCGGCGGATCAGCCCCGGGCCTACCCGAGCCGCACTCCCCGCTTGGTCAGCCACGGCACCGGATCCACGGCCGAGCCCAGCTCCGCGGTGACCCGCACCTCGAAGTGCAGGTGCGGGCCGGTCGAGTTGCCGGACGTGCCCGACTGGCCGATCCACTGACCGGTGTCGATCCGCTCGCCCTGGTCGACGGCGACGGCGGCGAGGTGGGCGTACTGCGTGTAGTAGCCGTCGGCATGCAAAAGCACGACCTCCATGCCGAAGGCGCCTCCGCACGAGACCCTGACCACGCGCCCGTCCCCGACCGCCCGCACCGGCGCGCCGATCGGCACCGCGAAGTCCTGTCCGGTGTGCAGGTTCGCCCACCGCAGCCCGCCGCTTCCGAACACCGCGGACAGCTCGTACGACTCCAGCGGAGCGACCCACTCGCTCGTGAGGTCCGTCTTCGGCTGGTCGAGCCGGACGGCACCACTGCAGGCCCCGGCGGCCACGGAGGCGTCGGCCTGCCCCTGCAACTGCCAGCGCGCCTGTTCGAGTTTCTGCTCGATGCCCTCCTTCAGCTCGGCGAGTTCGGCGTTGCGCTTTTCCAGGTTCTGCCAGGCCGCCGCGGCCCTGGCCTCGACCTTGGCAAGCCGGGCCTCGGCACGCCGGCTCTTCTCGATGGCGTTGCCGACGGCCATGTTCGTCTGGGAGAAGGCGTGCTGACCGCGCATCAGCTCGTCAGGGTCCTTCGCGAGGATGATCTGCGCGGTGAGCGGCATCCCACCGCCGCTGCGGTACTGGGCGCGTGCGATCCGGCCCAGGTCCTCGTGCAGCACGCCGATCTCCCGCCGCTCCCGTTCGAGCAGCGCCTCGGCCCGCTGTGCCTTGGCCCGCTGCGACTCGGCCTCCCGCCGGCCCTTCTCGTACCGCTGAGTCGCCCTGGCCGCGTCCGCGTACAGCTTCACCACCCGGGCGCTGAGAACGGAGTCACCACCGGTCCCGGTGCCATTGCGGCCCCGAGCGCCCTTCCCGTCGCCGACGGCACCGGCGGGCAGGGCCGCGAGGAGGGCGAGCGCGCACAGCAGCGCCGGAACGAGGAGGAGACGTCGGCGATATGAACGCATGTCAGCGATCCTGGCCCGCGGGCCGGGTCACGGTCCTGTTCAGGTCGTACGCCTGGGGGACGGGTTGCTGCGGACGGGTCAGTACTGGTGTTGACGCGGGCGCCGACAGGGGCGCTACGCCGTCCCCACCAGAAGGTCCGCCTGCTCCTCCCGCGCCAGCATCCCGCGCAACGGCCCGTCCGCAGCGGCCAGCTCCGCGAACGTGCCCCGCTGCACCACACGCCCCTCGTCCAGGACGACCACCTCGTCCACTGCCGCCAGCCCGGCCAGCCGGTGGGTGATCAGCAGGGTCGTTCGGCCCTCGGTCGCCGCCAGCAGATCGGCGGTGAGGGCGTCCGCGGTCGGCAGGTCCAGGTGCTCGGCGGGCTCGTCGAGGACGAGGACGGGGAAGTCGGCGAGCAGGGCGCGGGCCAGCGCGAGCCGCTGCCGCTGCCCGCCCGACAGCCGTGCCCCGTGCTCGCCCACAAGCGTGTCGAGCCCGTCGGGTAGACCGTCGGCCCAGTCGAGCAGCCGGGCACGCTCGAGGGCGTCGCGCAGCGCGTCCTCGGTGGCGTCCTTCCTGGCGAGGAGCAGGTTCTCCCGTACGGAGCTGTCGAAGAGGTGCGCGTCCTGGGCGCACAGCCCGACGAGCCGCCGTACGTCGTCGCCGTCCAGCGCGTACGCGTCCACGCCACCCAGCGTGTACGAGCCCGCATCGGCGTCCAGGAAGCGCAGCAGCGTCTGCGCCAGCGTCGTCTTGCCGGACCCGGACGGCCCGACCACGGCGATCCGGCGGCCTTCCTCCAGGGTCAGGTCGAGGCCGGCGAGCGCGTCCCGGTCCTGCCCCGCGTGGCGGGCCGTCAGGCCCCTGACGGCGACCGGGAAGGGCGACGCGGGCGCCTGCCGCGGCCGCTCGGGCTCCCGTACGGGTTCGGGGGCGTCCAGGACCTCGTACACGCGCTCCGCGCTCTTGCGCACCCGCTGCCGGTACTGCACGGCGAGCGGCAGGCTCAGAACGGCCTCGAAGGCGGCCAGCGGGGTGAGGACGACGACCGCCATCGTCACGCCGCCCAGGCGCCCGTCGGCGACCGCCTGGGCGCCCACGAGGGCGGTGGCGGCAACGGTGAGCCCGGAGATCAGTGCGGTGAGTCCGTCGCCGAGCGCGGTGGCCGTGGCGGCGCGCTCGGCGATCCGGGTGAGCGTCCGGTCGGCGCGCCGCGCTTCGGCCGTACGGCCGGGCAGGGCGCCGGCCACGGTCAGCTCGGCGGTGCCGGTGAGCAGATTCGTCACGCGTGTCGCGAGCACTCCCCGGGCGGGGGCCAGCCTGCGCTCGGCGCGGCGGGCGACGGCGCCGGTGACGAGCGGGACTCCGGCACCGGCCGCCAGCAGCCCGACGGCGAGCACGGCACCGGCCTCGGGCAGCAGCCAGGCGGTGAAGCCGACGGCACCGGCGGACACGACGGTCGCGGCAGCGGCGGGCAACAGCCACCGCAGCCAGTAGTCCTGCAGCGCGTCCACATCGGCGACGAGCCGTGAGAGCAGATCGCCCCGCCGTGTGCTCCGCAGCCCGGCGGGCGCCAGGCTCTCCAGCCGCCGGTACACGGCGACCCGGGTGTCGGCCAGCATCCGCAGCACGGCGTCGTGCGACACCAGCCGCTCCGCGTACCGGAACACGGCCCGCCCGATACCGAAGGCCCTGGTCGCCGTCACAGCCACCATCAGGTAAAGCACAGGCGGCTGCTGCGAGGCCCGCGAGATGAGCCACCCCGAGGTGGCCATGAGCCCGACAGCGCTGCCGAGCGCGAGGCTTCCGAGCAGCAGCGCGAGGGCGAGGCGGCCACGCCGGGGACCGGACATGGCGCGGACACGGGCGAGGACACCCTGGGCGTCCGTCGTGAGCGACATGGCCTCGGCGTCATCCGCGGCCGAACCGCCGTGCACGCCCTGCTCGATCGGCCGGGCAACGGACACCTTGGGCAGGCCTTCCGCCGGCACAGGTGCCTCGGCTTCCGCGAGCCGTACGACGCGGTCCGCCACCCCCAGCAGGGCCGGCCGGTGCACCACCAGCAGCACAGTCCGCCCCACCGCCAGCCTCCGCACGGCCTCCACGACCTCGGCCTCGGTGGCCCCGTCGAGCGCGGCCGTCGGCTCGTCGAGCAGCAGGACAGGCCGGTCAGCGAGGAACGCCCGGGCCAGCGCGAGCCGCTGCCGCTGCCCCGCCGACAGCCCGGCCCCGTCCTCGCCCAGCACGGTGTCGACGCCCTGGGACAACGCGTCCACGAACTCCAGCGCCCCGGCGTCCCCCAGCGCCTGGCGCACGGCGGCGTCGTCCGCGTCCGGGCGCGCCAGCCGTACGTTCTCGGCGATCGTCCCGGCGTACAGGTGCGGCCGCTGCGGCACCCAGGCGATCCGCGAGCGCCACTCCTCCAGATCGACCTCGGCGAGATCGGCTCCCCCGACCAGCACACGCCCCTCGGCCGGCCGAACGAACCCCAACAGCACGTTCAGCAGAGTCGACTTGCCCGCGCCGCTCGGCCCGACGAGTGCGACCGTCTCCCCGGGCGCGACGGCGAAGGACACGTCCGACACGGCCTCGGCGGACCGCCCGGGGAAGCGGACCGAGACGCCCTCGAACCCGAATGACACCGTCCCCGCCGGCACCGCCGCGGTACCCGCCACCGGCACCGGAGTCTCCAGCACTTCGAAGATCTCCTCGGCGGCCGACAGCCCTTCGGCCGCCGCGTGGTACTGCGCACCCACCTGGCGCAGCGGCAGATAGGCCTCGGGGGCCAACACGAGGATGACCAGGCCGTCGTACAGATGCATCTCGCCATGGACGAGCCGCATGCCGATCGTCACGGCGACCAGTGCCACGGAGAGCGTCGAGAGCAGTTCCAAGGCGAAGGAGGAGATGAAGGCGATCCGCAGCGTCTTCATGGTGGCCTTGCGGTACTCGCCGGTGATCCGCCGGATCGACTCGGCCTGCGCCTTGGCCCGCCCGAACACCTTCAGGGTCGGCAGCCCGGCGACCACGTCCAGGAAGTGCCCGGACAGCCGGGACAGCAGCCGCCACTGGTGATCCATGCGGGACTGCGTGGCCCAGCCGATCAGCATCATGAAGATCGGAATGAGCGGCAGGGTGCCGACGATGATGGCCGCCGAGACCCAGTCCTCGGTCACGATCCGCGCCAGCACCGCCACCGGCACGACCACGGCGAGCCCCAACTGCGGCAGATAGCGCGAGAAGTAGTCGTCGAGGGCATCGACTCCCCGCGTGGCGAGGGCGACCAGCGATCCGGTCCGCTGTCCGCTCAGCCAACCGGGCCCCAGCTCGGCCGCCCGCTCCAGCAGCCGCCCCCGCAGCTCCGACTTCACGGCCGCGCCGGCACGGTGTGCGGCGAGCTCGGTGAGCCACGCGACCACTGCGCGACCGACCGCGACGGCCGCCAACAGCAGTAGGGGAGTGCTCAGTTCAGCGGCGGACATCCCGTGTTGGAACGCCCCCACCACCGCCTCGGCGATGAGCATCGCCTGGACGATGACCAGCCCGGCACTTACGGCGCCCAGGCCGACGACCGCGATCAGGAAGAGGCGAGTGGCTCGGGCGTAACGGAGGAGGCGCGGATCGATCGGTTTCACGTGAAACATGCCCTTCGGTCCAGGGCGGGGTGTTTCACGTGAAACAACGTGAACCACCCCGCTACAGCGGACTCAGTGCGCGGATCCCGCAGCGGCGTCCGCGGCGATGTGCTGCGTGCCGATCCGCTTGCGGAACACCCAGTAGGTCCAGCCCTGGTAGAGCATGACGATCGGCGTGGCGATGACCGCGCACCACGTCATGATCTTCAGGGTGTACGGGCTCGACGAGGCGTTGGTGACCGTGAGGCTCCACGCGTCATTGAGCGAGGACGGCATGACGTTCGGGAAGAGCGTCAGGAACAGCATCGCCACGGCGGCCACAATGGTGACGCCGGAGAAGGCGAACGACCATCCCTCACGCCCGGCCTGGTTCGCCGCCAGCGCCGCCACCAGCGCGACGACAGCGACCACGAGCGCGACCAGACTCTGGCCGTCACCGTTCTCGACCTGCGTCCAGAGCAGGAAGACCAGCGCCAGCACCGCGGTGGCGAGGCCGACGAACAGAGCCAGCCTCCGCGCCCGCTCCCGGATCTCGCCGACGGTCTTGAGTGCGGTGAACACCGCGCCGTGGAAGGTGAACAGCGTCAGTGTCACCAGACCGCCGAGGAGCGCGTACGGGTTGAGCAGGTCCAGGACGGTGCCGACGTATTCATGATTCTGGTCGATCTTCACGCCCCGCACGATGTTGGCGAAGGCCACACCCCACAGGAACGCCGGAATCAGCGAGCACCAGAAGATCGCGTGCTCCCAGTTGCGCTGCCAGTTCTCCTCGGGCCGCTTCGCCCGGTACTCGAAGGCGACGCCCCGGACGATCAGGCAGACCAGGATGAGCAGCAGCGGGAGATAGAAGCCGGAGAAGAGCGTGGCGTACCACTCGGGGAAGGCGGCGAAGGTGGCACCGCCGGCCGAGAGCAGCCACACCTCGTTGCCGTCCCACACAGGACCGATGGTGTTGATCAGCACCCGCTTCTCGGGCCGGTTACGGGCGAGCAGCTTGGTGAGGACACCGACCCCGAAGTCGAAGCCCTCCAGGAAGAAGTAGCCGATCCACAGGACGGCGATCAGGACGAACCAGACGTCGTGAAGTTCCATGACTGTGCAGCTCCCTCGGCCTAGTACGAGAAGGCCATCGGCTTGTCGGCGTCACGGGAGTCGCCGCCGATCTTCGTGGGCGGGTTCAGGTCGGCTTCCGTCAGCTCGGGCGGGCCGGCCTTGACGTACTTCGCGAGGAGCTTGACCTCGACGACGGCGAGGATGGCGTAGAGCGTGGTGAAGACGATCATCGAGGTGAGGACCTCGCCCTGGGAGACGCCGGGGGAGACCGCGTCACGAGTGCGCAGGACGCCGTAGACGACCCAGGGCTGACGGCCCATCTCGGTGAAGATCCAGCCCCAGGAGTTGGCAATCAGCGGGAAGGCAAGCGTCCAGATCGCGATGCGCCAGTACCACTTGGTCAGCTTCGGGCCGAGCGCCTTGTTCGGGAGCAGAACCAGATGCGGCACCTCGTCGTCGCCGACCCTCAGGTGCTGCGGCAGCATGAACTTCTTGCGGGTCAGCCAGAGTCCGATCAGGCCGATGGTGAACGACGCCATGCCGAAGCCGATCATCCAGCGGAAGCCCCAGTAGGCGACGGGGATGTTGGGCCGGTAGTCGCCGGGGCCGTACTTCTCCTGCTCGGCCTTGTTGACGTCGTTGATGCCGGGGACGTACGAGGAGAAGTCGTCCTTGGCCAGGAAGGACAGCAGGCCCGGAATCTCTATCGCGACCTTGTTGTGGCCCTTGTCGACGTCGCCGACGGCGAAGACCGAGAAGGGCGCCGGCTCCTCTCCGTCCCACAGCGCCTCGGCCGCGGCCATCTTCATCGGCTGCTGCTCGTACATGATCTTGCCGAGGACATCGCCGCTGATCGCGGTGAGCATGCCGCCGATGACCACGGTGACCAGGCCGAGCCGCAGCGAGGTCTTCATGTCGCCGATGTGCTTCTTGCGGAGCAGGTGGAAGGCGGAGATGCCGACCATGAACGCGCCGCCGGTGAGGAAGGCCGCCGACAGGGTGTGGAAGGCCTGGGCGAGCGCGGTGTTCTGGGTCAGCACGAGCCAGAAGTCGGTGAGCTCAGCCCGCCCCTTCGCCTCGTTGATCCGGTAGCCGACGGGGTGCTGCATCCACGAGTTGGCCGCGAGGATGAAGTACGCCGACAGAATGGTGCCGATGGAGACCATCCACATACAGGCCAGGTGGATCTTCTTGGGCAGCTTGTCCCAGCCGAAGATCCACAGGCCGATGAAGGTGGACTCGAAGAAGAAGGCGATCAGAGCCTCGAAGGCGAGCGGGGCGCCGAAGACGTCACCGACGAAGCGGGAGTAGTCGGACCAGTTCATGCCGAACTGGAACTCCTGCACGATGCCGGTGACCACACCCATCGCGATGTTGATCAGGAAGAGCTTGCCCCAGAACTTCGTCGCTCTGAGGTACTTCTCCTTCTCCGTGCGCACCCACGCGGTCTGCAGCCCGGCCGTGAGGGCGGCCAGGGAGATCGTCAGAGGGACGAACAGAAAGTGGTAGACGGTGGTGATACCGAACTGCCAGCGCGCCAGAGTCTCCGGCGCCAAAGCCAGGTCCACGTCGCCGCTCCTTACCTACGCTTGTGAAAGCGTTCACATTCACAAGCAATTATGCAGCACCGGTACTCCGGCCCACGAGGGGGGGTCCCTCCCGACATCAACCCCTTGGCGCGAACTTCAACATATTGTTGAATCGAGGGCATGCAGACACACCGACCACAGCAGATCCGAATCTCCTGGCCGGCGGGACACCTCACCGCAACCCTCGACGACACCCCGACCACGCAGGCCCTCGCCAAGGCCCTGCCCCTCGCCTCCACCGCCCGCACCTGGGGCGAGGAGGTCTACTTCGACACGGGCGTCACCGTTCCACGTGAAACCAACGCCCGGCAGGTCGTCGACCCCGGCACGGTCGCCTTCTGGACGGACGGCGACGCGCTCGCCCTCCCCTACGGGCCCACGCCGATCTCGCGGGGCGACGAATGCCGCCTCGCGAGTCCGTGCAACGTCCTGGGACGCCTCGACGGCGACCCCCGGGTCCTGGCCACGGTGCGCGACGGTGACCCCGTACGCGTGGAACTCGTAGACGCCTGACCCTGCTCGCGGAGTCCTACAGCTCCTTCTGGAACCCTTCCGCCACCTTCAGGAAGATGTCGTTCGCCTCGACCTCTCCGATCGTCACCCGCACACCCTCGCCCGGGAACGGCCGGACCACCACGCCGTGCTGCTCGCACGCGGCCGCGAAGTCGACCGTGCGCTCCCCCAGTCGCAGCCACACGAAGTTGGCCTGGGTCTCGGGCACCGTCCAGCCCTGGGCACGCAGCCCGTCGACCACGCGGCTGCGCTCGCCCACCAACGAGCCGACCCGTCCGAGCAGTTCGTCCTCCGCGCGCAGCGAGGCGATGGCCGCGTCCTGCGCGAGCTGGCTCACCCCGAAGGGCACCGCCGTCTTGCGCAGCGCCGCGGCGACCGGCTCCTGGGCGATCGCGAAACCGACACGGAGACCGGCGAGGCCGTATGCCTTGGAGAACGTCCGCAGGACGCACACGTTCGGCCGCTCACGGTAGATCTCGACACCGTCCGGCACCTCGGGATCACGAATGAACTCGCGGTACGCCTCGTCGAGCACCACCAGCACATCGCCGGGCACCCGGTCGAGGAACCGCTCCAGCTCGGCCCGCCTCACGACGGTGCCCGTCGGGTTGTTGGGGTTGCAGACGAAGATCATCCTGGTGCGGTCGGTGATGGCGGCGGCCATCGCGTCCAGGTCGTGCACATCACCCGGCGTCAGCGGGACCTTCACCGAGGTGGCGCCGCTGATCTGCGTGATGATCGGGTACGCCTCGAAGGACCGCCAGGCGTAGATGACCTCGTCGCCGGGCCCGGAGGTGGCCTGGATCAGCTGCTGCGCGACACCGACCGAACCGGTGCCGGTGGCCACATGGGAGGCCGGGACGCCGAAGCGCTCGGCCAGCTCGTTCATCAGCCCCGTACACATCATGTCCGGGTAGCGGTTGAACGACGAGGCGGCGGCCGTCACGGACTCCATCACGCCGGGCAGCGGCGGATAGGGGTTCTCGTTCGAGGACAGCTTGTAGGCCACCGGACCACCCGCCGCGGCAGGCTTGCCGGGCTTATAGGTGGGGATCCCCTCCAGCTCGGCGCGCAGCTTGGGGCTCGTCTCGCTCACCGCAGTCCTCCTCGCGACCACCGGCGGCCCGTCATCACCGCCGGCTCCAATACTCCTCACCTTATGAGGATTCCCCGCCGATGCGTACAGGTGAGACGCCTTCGACTGCGGACCCCTTCTGTCACACCTGCATCAGGGGCATCACCGTACGAAGCTGTACGAATTAGGGGGCGCATCACACATATATCTACGCGCCGGTGGCTCACTCCGTGGCGCGCATCCCTCGTGAAGGTGAGTTGAGACCTCTTCGAAACATCGGGCACTTGGCAGGCCCATACGTGCCGACAAGTCAGGTCCTACTATTGGATCGTTCAACTCCCTTGCTTTCCAAGGACTTTGACGCCCCATGACCTTGCAGAAACGTGCCTGTCAACGCGTGCATATGCGTCCGCACTACCCCACCGGATGAGCCCTACTATCGGCTCGCCATGACAGCAGCAGGGAAGCACCAGGTGAGCCGCGCGGAAACCTCACGCCGAGGCAGTCGGCCCGGGCGGGCGGGGATCAGAGACGTGGCCGCCGCTGCCGGGGTCTCCATCACAACCGTCTCCGACGCCCTCAACGGCAAGGGTCGGCTCCCCGACGCCACCCGACGCCACGTCCGCGAGGTCGCCGACCGACTGGGCTACCGGCCCTCGGCCGCGGCCCGCACACTCCGTACCGGCAAATCAGGCCTCATCGGCCTGACCGTGACGACGTACGGGGATGAACCTTTCACCTTCACCGAGTTCGCGTACTTCGCCGAGATGGCCCGTGCGGCCACCTCGGCCGCGCTCGCCCGCGGCTACGCCCTCGTGATCCTCCCCGCGACCTCGCGCCACGACGTGTGGTCGAACGTCGCCCTCGACGGCACGGTCGTCATCGACCCGTCCGACCAGGACCCCGTCGTCAGCGAGCTGGTCAGACAGGGTCTGCCGGTCGTCTCCGACGGCCGCCCGGCCGGCTCGCTCCCGGTCACCGCCTGGGTCGACAACGATCACGAGGCCGCCGTACTCGGCATCCTCGACCACCTGGCCGACGCGGGCGCCCGCCGGATCGGTCTGCTGACCGGCACCACGACGGACACGTACACCCATCTTTCGACCACCGCCTACCTGCGCTGGTGCGAGAGGGTCGGCCAGGACCCGGTGTACGAGGCCTACCCGGCACATGATCCGTGCGCCGGAGCCGTCGCCGCCGACCGGCTGCTCGCCCGCCCGGACCGGCCCGACGCCGTCTACGGCCTGTTCGACCCGAACGGCACCGATCTGCTCGCCGCCGCGCGCCGCTACGGCCTGCGCGTGCCGGACGACCTGCTGCTGGTCTGCTGCAGCGAGTCGGTCGTCTACGCCAACACCGAGCCGCCCATCACCACGCTCTCCCTCAAACCGCGCCGCATCGGCACGGCCGTGGTCCAGCTCCTCATCGACGCCATCGAGGGAGTGGACTCGGACCGGCCGGTCGAGCAGGTGATACCGACCGAACTGATCGTGCGTACCTCGTCCCAGCGACGGCCGCCGCGTACGACGGTCAGCCCGCCGCGGTCGCCGGAGGAGCGCTAGCGGGAGGCCGGGGGCGGCAGACGCGGGCCGGGGGAGTCGGCCGACGCAGGCCGGGCGAAGGTGAAACGCAGGTCCGAGAGCGCCGGAGACGAGTCAGGGAGCGACGGCGAACACGGTCATCGGACGGCCGAAGCCCGGCCCAATCGGGGCGAAAGCCGCGGTGAACAGGAGTCCTGCTCCGATTCACCACCCCTGGGTCATCACATGGCGCGATCGGCATTCCTATGATGGGCCCACGACACCCGCGGGCCGCTGCGACCAGGCAGTCCGATGCGGTGCAGCTGCGGCGCGATGGTGGAGGGGTCTGATGACTCAGGGGGCCGGTCAGGGACCCGAGGTGGAGCGGACGGCGACGTTGCGCGACTTCCGGGTGCCCGCTTACGTCCACGAGACCGGTCCGTACGGCCACAGCACACACCCGGGTGACGTCGCGCCGCCCGTAGGCGAGGCCTATCCGGAGGGATACACGCCGACGCAGCGCGACCTGCCCGTCATCAATCGCGGTGACACGGTTCAGGTGCAGGTCGACCCGGCCTCCCTGCCCGCCCCGGCGTCCGGAGGCGGTGTCGGCCCGCTGTTCGTCGTCGGCGACGTGCACGGCTATCTCGACGAGCTGGTGGCCGCCCTCCAGGAGAAGGGCCTCATCGACTCGGCGGGGAACTGGAGCGCGGGCACCGCCCGGCTGTGGTTCCTCGGCGACTTCACCGACCGCGGCCCGGACGGCATCGGCGTCATCGACCTCGTGATGCGTCTCTCCGCGGAGGCGGCGGCTGCCGGCGGCTACTGCAAGGCCCTCATGGGCAACCACGAGCTGCTGCTGATCGGTGCCAAGCGGTTCGGCGACACCCCCGTCAACTCCGGCGCGGGCACCGCCACCTTCCAGGCGGCCTGGCTGCTCAACGGCGGCCAGAAGACCGACATGGACCGTCTCCAGGACCACCACCTGCAGTGGATGTCGCGGCTGGACGCCGTGGAAGAGGTCGACGGCCACCTGCTCGTGCACTCGGACACCACCGCCTATCTCGACTACGGCGACTCGATCGAGGCGGTCAACGACACCGTCCGCGAGACGCTCGCACGCAACGACGCCGACGAAGTCTGGGATCTCTTCCGCAAGTTCACCAAGCGCTTCTCCTTCCGCGACGAGGGCGGCGCCGACCATGTGCGCTCCCTGCTCGATACGTACGGCGGCACCCGCATCGTTCACGGCCACAGTCCCATCCCCTACCTCCTGGGAGAGGTCGGCTCCGACGAGGGCGAGGACGACAGCAGGCCCTTGGTCGAGGGACCGCACGTCTACGCCGAAGGCCTCGCCATCGCGATGGACGGCGGCGTGACCATGGCCGGAAAGCTGCTGGTCCAGCAACTTCCCCTGGATATCTGACCGTTCACGGGGCAGACGTCGCCCCAGGAGGCAGTGACGGCAGACGGCGCAGGCCAGGGCCCAATTTTTGGAAACCCCCTGTCACCGTGTGCCGTCACCGCTCTACCATCGGCTTATCCGTAGCAGGCTCCCCTCCGTTTCTGCCCGACGGCTCGTTGCCATGCGAGCCCCAAGCCCTACGGAGCATCGGGGGATGCACATGAACAGCGTTCCGCAGCACCTGTACAGCGAGGACCGCCAGGATTACGAGCGGATCCTCGACGAGGCGCTGCGCTCCGCACCACACCGCCCGGAACTGACCGCTGTCGGACAGCGGCTCAACCCCGAACAGCTGCGCACCATGGCGCTCAACGCCACCGCACTCATCACGGCGGCCGCGGCGACCGAGTACCAGCACTACGTGAAGGTCCGCGAGGAACTGCGCCAGCCGGCGCCGTCCACCCCGTCGTCCGCCCGCGAGTCCGGCTCCACCGAGTCGGGCACGGGTGCGATGGGGCTCGCCACCACCATGGGAGAAGTCGCCGAGACAGCCGGCCCGGGCGTCGTCGCCGTGCTCGCCGTCCTGGCACCCGTCCTCGCCGGCACCGCCGCGGCGATCTTCCTGCTCGTCGGCTACATCCTGAAGATGTTCGACCCCGAGCCGGCGTTCGCCACGACGATGCTCACCACCGGCTGGGTGTTCGGTGCCGTGGCGGCGGCCGCGATCCTGGTCGCCGCCGTCGGCCTTCTGCTCACCGCCCTGCGCAACCGGCCCGCGTTCGACGCCGGACCGTACGGCGAACTGAGCGAGGAGGTCTCCCGGGCCAGGGAAGCCTGGCGTGGGGCCCTGCTGGAGCGCGGCATCCTGCCCTTCCTTCGGGAGGCACTCGCCGACCCCGGCACGGCATCGGCACTGCACCGCACGCCACCGTCGACACCCGCGGGCCGCATTCCGAACCTCGGCTACGCCCGCCCGGGTTTCAGCAGCCCGGACGACGGTGCCTCGCGGGGCGCACGGCCGAGCTTCTCGAGCCCGGACTACACCAGCCCGGACTTCGGAGGGCCGGAACACCAGCCGGAGTAGCCCCTCGGCTTGCGCCTCCGCGTAGGAGAGCCCCGCCAGGGGAACTCCACCTCGACGGAACCCCGGGGAGACCCCTCGGGGAGGCGCAAGCCGAACAGCCGGGCAGCACGCCGGCGCCCGGACGTGCGCCGGACAACCGGACACGCGCCGGACACCAGGGCACGGCGCCCTGGGTCAGGACGTCGACGTCAGTCCGCGATCGGCAGGTACACCCGGTTGCCCGCCGCCGCGAACTCCTTCGACTTCTGAGCCATGCCCTCCTCGATGTCCTCCCGGGACTCGCCGTGTTGGCGGCGGATGTCCTGGGAGATCTTCATCGAGCAGAACTTAGGCCCGCACATGGAGCAGAAGTGAGCCGTCTTGGCGGGCTCGGCCGGAAGGGTCTCGTCGTGGAACTCCCGTGCCGTGTCCGGGTCGAGGGCGAGGTTGAACTGGTCCTCCCACCGGAACTCGAAGCGGGCGTCGGACAGCGCGTCGTCCCACTCCTGCGCACCGGGATGCCCCTTGGCGAGGTCGGCCGCGTGGGCGGCGATCTTGTAGGTGATGACGCCGGTCTTGACGTCGTCACGGTTGGGCAGGCCCAGGTGCTCCTTGGGCGTGACGTAGCAGAGCATCGCCGTGCCCCACCAGGCGATCATCGCGGCACCGATGCCGGACGTGATGTGGTCGTACGCTGGCGCGACGTCCGTGGTCAGCGGGCCGAGCGTATAGAACGGAGCTTCATCGCAGATCTCCTGCTGAAGGTCGATGTTCTCCTTGATCTTGTGCATCGGGACATGTCCCGGGCCCTCGATCATGGTCTGTACGTTGAAACGCTTGGCGATCGTGTTGAGTTCCCCGAGCGTCCTCAACTCAGCGAACTGAGCCTCGTCGTTGGCGTCCGCGATCGAGCCGGGCCTGAGGCCGTCGCCCAGGGAGTATGTGACGTCGTAGGTCGCGAGGATCTCGCAGAGCTCCTCGAAGTTCTCGTACAGGAAGCTCTCCCTGTGGTGCGCCAGGCACCACGCGGCCATGATCGAGCCGCCGCGCGAGACGATGCCGGTCTTGCGGTTGGCGGTGAGCGGCACGTACGGCAGGCGCACGCCGGCATGGACCGTCATGTAGTCCACGCCCTGCTCGGCCTGTTCGATGACCGTGTCCTTGTAGATCTCCCAGGTCAGCTCCTCGGCGCGGCCGTCGACCTTCTCCAGCGCCTGGTAGAGCGGCACCGTGCCGATCGGCACGGGGGAGTTGCGCAGCACCCACTCGCGGGTGGTGTGGATGTTGCGGCCGGTGGACAGGTCCATGACCGTGTCGGCGCCCCAGCGAGTCGCCCAGGTCATCTTCTCGACCTCCTCCTCGATGGAGGAGGTGACCGCGGAGTTGCCGATGTTGGCGTTGACCTTCACCAGGAACCGCTTGCCGATGATCATCGGCTCGATCTCCGGGTGGTTGACGTTGGCGGGCAGCACCGCCCGTCCCGCCGCGATCTCGTCGCGGACCACTTCGGGAGAAACGTTCTCCCGGATGGCCACGAACTCCATCTCGGGCGTGATCTCGCCCCGACGGGCGTAGGCGAGCTGCGTGACCGCCTTGCCGTCGCGGCTGCGACGCGGCTGGCGCGGCCGCCCGGGGAAGACCGCGTCGAGGTTGCGCAGACCGCCACGCGGCGACGTGTGCTTGATTCCGTCGTCCTCGGGACGCACGGGACGGCCCGCGTACTCCGCGGTGTCGCCGCGGGCGATGATCCAGTTCTCCCGTAGCGGGGGCAAGCCCCTGCGGACGTCCGTCTCGGCCAATGGATCGGTGTACGGGCCCGACGTGTCGTACAGCGTGACCGACTGCCCGTTGGTGAGGTGCACCTGGCGGACCGGCACCCGCAGATCGGGGCGTGAGCCCTCGACATACGCCTTGTGCCAGCCGATGGACTTTCCGGCCTCCTGGGACTTCTCGCCCTGGACGGAGGCAGGCGTGCGTGCGTCCTCGTTGGTCATGAGACCTACTCCCTACGCCGGCATTACCCGGTAACAGGTTCGGCGGTCGACGCAGCGGTTTCCGTCTGCCGACGTTTCGTGTGAAACATCACTCGCGATGGGTGATGTTTCATGTGAAACATCGCTGGGACGGAGGTCAGCGCCCTCTCAGCCCGGTGCTCCGAGCTCCCGCGTGTACAAAGGTGGCACCACGCTAGCGTCAATTCGGGCGCGGTGAACAGGGGGCCCCGGTCGTTCTTGCGATGATCGGTCGGTGACCTCGACGCATGAACCTCCGTACCCACCGCCTGAGCGGCCCCGTGGATCCGGCACCGGAAACGGCCCCGGGCGGGGCAACGGCCGTACAGACGGCCGGGGTTCGGGGGTTCCCGCGAGCAGATACGACGGTGGGTACGGCCGTGGTCCCGCAGGCGGCCACGACGATCACACGGCCGGCACCGGCGGTTGGCACGAGCACGGATCTGGGGCGGGTGGGATGCAGGAGCCTGGGAGCAGGGGCGGTGGCAGACACGAGGGCGGGCCGGGATCCGGAGGACTGAACGACCACCGTCCCGGCTTCGGTGGGCCGCACGAGCGCGGCCCAGGATCCGGTGGCTCGCCACGGCAGGGGCCCGGCCCAGGTGACGGACACGGGCACGGTTCCGGTGGTGATCACGGACACGGCCACGGGTCCGGCGGCTCGCGTGGCGGCGGTGATGGTGGCGGGTACGGGCACTCGCACAGTCACGCCCACGGTCCTGCGGCCCCCGTCTCCCAGCACCTGCGCAAGGTCATCGCAGCGATCCTGATCCCGTTCGCCGCGGCGGTGGTGGTGGGGCTCGTGGTGCTGTGGCCGGGCGGTGCCCCGTCGCACGAACGCACGGGCGTCGGCTTCGACCGGCAGACACAGCAGGCCACGGTCACCAAGGTGGTCGAGGTGAGCTGCAAGGACGTGGGCGCCTCTGGGGTGCCCCCGACCGGCGGCACCTCCACCGCCGAGGGTTCCTCCGCCGTGCAGCAGGAGAACGGCACCTGCAAGAAGGCGACGATCACCGTCGACACGGGCAAGGACAAGGGCCGTACGTTCACGGAGATCGTGCAGCCCGATCAGTCGCGGCAGTTGGAAGAGGGCCAGAAAGTCGTGGTCGCCTACGAGCCCTCGGCGCCCAAGGACCTGCAGTACTCGGTCACCGATGTGAACCGTAAGTTCCCGATGGCGCTGCTCGCCGGCATCTTCGCACTCGCGGTCGTCGTGGTGGGCCGGATGCGCGGTGTCATGGCGCTCGTCGCGCTGGCCATCAGCTTCCTGGTGCTGACCTTCTTCATCCTGCCGGCGATCCTGCAGGGCTCGAATCCCCTGGTCGTGGCCGTGGTCGGGGCCAGCGCCATCATGCTGATCGCCCTCTACATGTGCCACGGCCTATCGGCCCGTACGTCCGTGGCGGTCCTCGGCACACTGCTCTCGCTGCTGCTGATCGGGCTCCTGGGCTCGGGGTTCATCGACTGGGCCGCCCTGACCGGCAACACGGACGACAACACCGGCCTGATCCACGGGCTGTACCCGTCGATCGACATGAGCGGTCTGCTGCTCGCCGGCGTCATCATCGGTTCCCTCGGTGTCCTCGACGACGTGACGGTCACCCAGACGTCCGCTGTCTGGGAGCTGCACGAGGCCAACCCGACGATGGGCTGGCGCGGCCTGTACCGCGCGGGCATCCGCATCGGCCGCGACCACATCGCGTCGGTCGTCAACACGCTCGTCCTCGCCTATGCGGGCGCCGCGCTGCCGCTACTGCTGCTCTTCTCGATCGCGCAGAGCGGCGTCGGCACGGTCGCCAACAGTGAGCTGGTGGCGGAGGAGATCGTGCGCACGCTGGTGGGCTCCATCGGCCTGGTCGCCTCGGTGCCGGTCACCACCGCGCTCGCGGCCCTGGTGGTCTCGGCCGACCGGCCGGAGAAGGGGACGGCACCGACAGGTGCCCAGCCGGTCCCGGCGGGCGCACAGCCGGCGCCGGGGCGCGGAGGACGGGGACGACGGCGGAAGCGGTGAGACGACGGCGGACGCGCTGAGGTGACGGCGATGACGCTGGGGTGACGGCGATGGCGCTGGGGTGACGGCGATGGCGCTGGGGTGACGGTGGTGGCGCTGGGGTGACGGTGGTGGCGGTGCGGCGGCCGCTGAAGGAGTGAGCCGGCTGTGGAACGGGTGAGAGGTACGCCCGCCGATCCGACACGGCCGGCCTCGCCCATCCGGCGCAATGCGGAGCCCGCCCGGCGAGGAAGAGCTCCCACGCACGCCGTTTGCGCCTGGCGAAGCGTTACGCCACCGCCACCGTGGCTGCCGTGACTCCTCACCCCGCGCTCTGCTCCTCGGCCAGGATGCGGTCCAGGGCCTCGTCGAGATGGGCGTCGAAGTCGGCGAGCGCGCCCTCCTGCCCGAGCGGCACCAGCTTGTCGGTGCGGTCGAGGAAGGCCACGAGCGGTGCCACCGAGGAACGGAACAGCGCCTGGTCGGCGCCGACCTGAAGCCGGATCAGCACATCGCCGAGTGTCTCGGAACCGGCCGGCGAGACCCGTACGTCGCCCTCGCCGCAGGGCCTGCCCACCCCGTCGACCAGCAGTTCGCGGCCGAATGCCCAGGTCACCGGGGCATCGCCGGGCAGGTGGAAGGTCAGCCGCACGGCATAGGGATCACAGGTCTCGTAGCGCAGCTCTACCGGGATGCGGAAGGACAGCTCCTCGGACACGAGAAAGCTCATCATGACCTCTGCCTGTACGGACTCGCGCATCGCCTACCCCGTCGTTTGCCGGTCGACTGGCCGGGAACGGACCCCGACACTGGTGGAATCTTGCTGAACGTACACGAGAGATCACAAGGAGTGAGTTTTCACATACTGATAGAGATCGAGAGTGACCCCAGGAGCCGCCCGACCTCGTCCTGCAGCTGGTGTGCCGCCGACAGCAGCCGGTCGGCCTGGTGAACGGGCAGGGAGATGGCGATCGTCGCGGCCGTACTGCCCACCGTGATCGGGATCGCCGCGCACACCGTGCCCAGCGCGTACTCCTGGCGCTCGGTCACCGGCTCCATCCGGCGGATCCGTTCGAGGCGGCGCAGCAGGGTGCGGCTGTCACGCACCGTGTACGGGGTGATGGCCTGCACGGGATGGCGGTCGAGATGGTCCCGGCGGGCGTCCTCCCCCAGCTGGGACAGCAGGCACTGGCCGATGGCGTGCGCGTGGCCGGTCTCACGGAAGTCGGCCCATTCCTCGACGGCCGGATTGCCCGGGGTGTCGGAGACGCCCATGACCTCGATCTCGCCGTCGCGGTACAGGGCGTAGTACACGGGCAGGCCGAGGGCGTCACGGCAGTGGGCGAGCGCGTCGGCGACCGTGCTGCGACGTTTCTGCTCGGCTCCGCTGCTGCTCAGCCGCACAGCGGCGTCACCCAGGAAGAACAGCCCTCTGTCGCGGCGCAGATAGCCCTCGTGCACCAGGGTGCGCAGCAGGTGGTACGCGGTGGGCAGCGCCAGGCCCGTCTCACGGGCGAGTTGCTTGGCGGGAGCGCCGTATTCGTGCCCGGCGACGCATTCCAGCAGGCGCATCGCACGTTGGACGGATCCGATGAGCGTCGCTGAGTGCGGCTGCTCGGGGGGTGTCGGGGACGCCTGTCGCGGTACCTGGGGACTTGAGGACCGCGGTCGTCCGACGGATGCGTGGGGGTCTGAGGGTGCGGTGTCAACCGTGGCCAAGGGTCACTCCCTGAGCGCGAGGGGGGAGCCCGTGCGGGGGAACACGGGAGGGGTGCACGCCGCTCGCGGGGGCGTCCCCGCGTCGATTTCCGGACTCTATTGGCCCGTCACCGCTCGCTGACGCCCTGCCGGGAAAACTTCCCTCGGCCGAGGGAACCGGTGATTCCTGTTACCGCCCACCGGTCCCCACAGTCCCCACGGCCCTCACCAGTCGCTGCGCGACGAGGAGCTCGAGGTGAACTTCCTTACGACGTAGATCAGTCCACCGACCAGTGCCACGAAGACCAGCACCTTGAAGAGCAGTCCGATGACGAACCCGACGACGCTGGCTATCAGCCCGCCGAACACGACCAGAGCGATGACCGGCACCGCGATCCACTTCACCCACCACGGCAGTCCTGCGAAGATCTCACGCATCGCCCTCGTCCTTACCTCTCCGGCCCGTCACTGTGCCGGGTCCTGATCCTTCGAACCTGCCGATTCATTCGAACCCGCGGATTCCCTGCACTCGATGCTAGGGCGGGCAGGTGCCCGTGCGGGGGCCTCGCAGCCCTTGTCCTCCCCTGATCGATCCCCTAGGGAACCCTGACGCCAAGGGTCAGCTCTCGGGCGGAGAGAACACCACGAGCACCCGCAGATCCTCGCTGATGTGGTGGAACTTGTGGGCGACGCCGGCCGGCACGTAGACGACGCTGCCGCGCGCCACCTGGGTCGTCTCCATGCCGACGGTGATCTGGGCGCGGCCGCTCACAACGAAGTAGACCTCGTCCTGATTGTGCGGCTTCTGTGGATCATGCTCGCCTGCGTTGAGCGCGTACAGCCCGACCGACATGTTCCGCTCACGCAGAAACTGCAGGTAGGCGCCCTCGTTGGCGGCGCGCTCCGCCTCCAGTTCGTCCAGCCGGAATGCCTTCATCGCTGTTGTCCGCCCTCATCCCAGTGCTCATGGCCGATTCCGTCTGCCACGATCAGACACATGAAGAATTTCGTAGTCAAGACGATCGCCAACGCGGGCGCCCTGGCGGTCGCCGTCTGGCTGCTCGACAAGATCACCCTCACCGGTGACAGCACGGGCAAGAAGGTCGGCACCCTGCTCCTCGTCGCGCTGATCTTCGGCGTGGTGAACTTCCTGGTCAAGCCAATAGTCAAGCTGCTGAGCCTGCCGCTGCTCATCCTGACGCTCGGCCTGTTCACACTGGTCGTCAACGCGCTGATGCTGCTGCTGACCTCGTGGCTCGCCGACACGTTCGACCTGAGCTTCCATGTCGAGGGCTTCTGGACCGCGGTGCTCGGCGGCCTGATCATCTCGATCGTCTCCTGGGCGCTCAACGTCGTCCTGCCCGACGGGGACTGAGTACCTCATGACCTACCGCGTCTGCTTCGTCTGCACCGGCAACATCTGCCGCTCGCCGATGGCCGAGTCCGTCTTCAGAGCCCGGGTGGCGGAGGCCGGGCTCGACGGCCTGGTCGAGATCGACAGCGCCGGCACCGGCGGCTGGCACGAGGGCGACCCCGCCGACCCGCGCACCGTCTCCGTCCTCGAGGAGCACGGCTACGACGGCGGCCACACGGCCCGACAGTTCCAGCCGTCCTGGTTCGCCCGTCTCGACCTCGTCATCGCGCTCGACGTGGGCCACCTCAAGGCCCTGCGCCGCCTCGCACCCTCGCCGGAGGACGCGGCGAAGGTGCGGCTGCTGCGTTCCTACGACCCCGCCGCGGACGACGAACTGGACGTGCCGGACCCGTACTACGGCGGCCGGGACGGCTTCGAGGAGTGCCTGGAGATGGTGGAGGCGGCAAGCACGGGCCTGCTCACCGCGGTCCGCGAGCAGGTGGAGGGGCAGGCGGCATGAGCGACGCGCGGACGCAGGGGCTGCCCTCCGGTGACGGGGACGGTACGCGCGCGGTGCGGGCCGGGCTGCCCGAGCCGGTCAAGTACGAGCCCACTCTGCCGGGCCCGGTGTTCGCCGCCCACTACCACCTGCCGGGCGAGCCCACGGGGTCGTACACCTACGGGCGCGACGAGAACCCGACCTGGTCCCACCTCGAGCGTGCCATCGGCGAGTTGGAGGCGCCGGGGGAGGACGGCGTCGAGACGCTGGTCTTCGCGTCGGGCATGGCCGCGACCTCGTCGGTGCTCTTCTCCCAGTTGCGCGCCGGGGACGCGGTCGTCCTGCCCAGCGACGGCTACCAGGCACTGCCCCTGGTGCGTGCGCAGTTGGAGGCGTACGGCATCGAGGTGCGCACGGCGCCGACCGGCGGGGACGCCCAGCTCGGCGTCCTGGACGGCGCGAAGCTGCTGTGGATCGAGACCCCGTCGAACCCCGGCCTCGACGTGTGCGACATCCGGCGGCTCGTCTCGGAGGCACACGCGCGTGGCGCCCTCGTCGCCGTCGACAACACGCTCGCGACGCCCCTCGGGCAGCGGCCGCTGGAACTCGGCGCCGACTTCTCGGTGGCCAGCGGCACCAAGCAGCTCACGGGACATGGCGACGTGCTGCTGGGATACGTCACCGGCCGCGGCGCCGAGGCCATGGCCGCCGTACGGCGCTGGCGCAAGATCGTCGGGGCGATTCCGGGGCCCATGGAGGCCTGGCTGGCGCACCGTTCCCTCGCCACGCTCCACCTGCGCGTCGAGCGGCAGAACGCCAGTGCCCTGGCGGTCGCCGAGGCGCTGCGGGACTGGCCGGAGGAGCTCGGAGTGCGCTATCCGGGGCTGCCCGGGGACCCTTCGCACACGATCGCCTCGCAGCAGATGCGGCGCTATGGGTGCGTGGTGTCCTTCACGCTGCCCACGCGCGCGCGTGCCGAGCGTTTCCTGGACGCCCTGCGGCTCGTCGACGACGCGACCAGCTTCGGCGGTGTGCGGTCCACGGCCGAGCGGCGCGGACGCTGGGGAGGCGACGCCGTGCCGGAGGGCTTCATTCGCATGTCGGTCGGCGCGGAGGATCCCGAGGACCTGGTGGCGGATGTGCTGAGTGCACTGGACGCTTCGGCGAAGTGACCGGAGTCTTGTCCGCGTCCGTTGCCGTCGTCGGTGTCCTCATACATAGAACGGGCGGTCCGAGCCTCCCCCCTCGTGGCTCGGACCGCCCCCGGTTCCGCGCGCGAAGAACCGCGCGAACAAGGCTAGTTGACTCTCTGTCAGTGTCCAATCACAGTAGCGACAGCGACCTATCGACTTATTTATAGTTGGGCCCTGCCTGCCCTGGGGGTGAGGAGAAGGGCGGGGAAGGGGAGGGTGTCGCATGGATCTGGCCTTGTTGCGCACCTTTGTGACCGTGCACCGGGCCGGTTCCTTCACTCGCGCCGCCGCGCTGCTCGGACTCTCCCAGCCGGCGGTGACCTCACAGATCCGCACCCTGGAACGACAGTTGGGCCGCCCTCTCTTCCTGCGCCAGGCCCGCGGAGTGACGCCGACGACCATAGGCGACGAACTCGCCCACAAGGCCGCGCCGCATCTCGACGCCCTGGTGGAGATAGCCGAGACCGGTATCGACGACGACTTCTCGTTACGAACCCTGCACCTGGCCGGCCCGCCCGAGTTCACCGCCGAGCGAGCGCTGCCCGCGCTCACCGAGCTGACCGGCGAGGACAGCCAGGGACTCGCGCTGCGCGCATCCTTCGGCAACGCCGAGGAGACCTTGGAAGGGCTTGCCGCCGGGCATCACGATCTGGCCATCAGTACGGCCCGTCCGCGCGGCGCTCTGCTCACCGCGACTCCGCTCTGCGACGAGGAGCACGTACTCGTCGCCGCTCCCCGCTGGGTCGACCGGATCGGCGCGGGGCAACTGCGCCACAAGGGAGCGCACGCGCTGGAGGACGTTCCGGTGGTAGAGGTCCACGAGTCCCTCCCGTTCGTCTCCCGGTACTGGGCTTCGGTCTACGACTCCCGCCCCGCCGCCCCGGGCACCGCGATCGTCCCGGACCTGCGCGCGGTCCTCGCCTGCGCGGTCGCGGGGGCAGGGCTCGCGGTACTGCCCCGCTATCTGTGCGCGGACGCGCTGGAGCGCGGTGACGTCGTCGCCCTGCATGATCCGCCAGTGCCACCGCTGCGGACGTACTTCCTGGTGGTCCGCACGGGCACGCTGGCGATGCCGCATATCGCGCGGGCCCACGAGTGGCTGCTGAGAGCGGCTTCCGACTGGGCTTGAGCCGGCTTCCCACGGGGCCTGAGCAGCGGCTTCCGAGCAGGCCTGAACTGGGCGTTCGGGTCCGTCACGGCCTGAGCTCGACCGGTGACGTCTCGCGATGTTTCACGTGGAACCAGCCGGGCCACATTTCTCCCATGACCGTCCGACCCGTGGTCAAGCGCACCGCACGCGCCGTTCTGCTGGATGGCGACGACCTGATCCTGATCAAGCGCACCAAGCCTGGTGTGGATCCCTACTGGCTCACTCCCGGTGGTGGGGTCGAGCCGACGGACACGACTGTTGTCGACGCCCTGCACCGTGAGGTGTACGAGGAGCTCGGCGCCAAGATCATCGACGTTGTGCCCTGCTTCGTCGACACCGTCGAGCACATAGGCGAGGACGGCGGCGCGACCGGCGTGAAGGTGCAGCACTTCTTCGTCTGCCGCCTGGAGTCGATGGACACCTCCTTGCGGCACGGGCCCGAGGTGGACGAGCCCATCGGCGAGTACGAGATCGTGCGGGTGCCGTTCACCCGGGTCGGGATCGCCTCGGTCCATCTCGTACCGCTGTCGCTGCGGCACTACCTGGACGGCAACATCGAGGGCGTCCGCGCGATGCACGCCCCGGACCTGGGCTGATCCGACCGAAGGTCAGCTCCCTGTGACGACGAGTTCCTCCACCGAGTCGTGCCGTATGCGCTCGGACGGGATGCCGATGTCTCGCAGCGCGTCCACGCCGCTGCGAATCATGCCGGGCGGTCCGGAAACGTAGGCGTCGTACTCCCTCCAGGGCTGCCCGTACTCCCGTATGGCGTCGGGAAGCTGGAGGAGTCCGTGCCGGTCCACCACCGGGCGGACCTCCAGCCAGGGGTGGGACTGCTGGAGGCGGAGCATCGTGTCGATGTCGTAGAGGTCCTGATTGCTGCGGGCGCCGTAGAAGACCTCGACCGGTCGGCGTTCGCCGTGTTCGGCCACGTCCTCGACGAGTGCCTTGATGGGCGCTATGCCGGTGCCTCCGCCCAGACAGAGCAGGCCACTGTCCGTGGTGTGGTCCACGGTCATCGAACCGCTCGGCGGGCCGAGCCGGATGATGTCCCCCGGCCGGGCGCGGTGCACCATCGCGTTGGAGACCCAGCCGGCGGGCACGGCCTTCACATGGAACGTCAGCAGTCCGTCGGAGCGGGGCGCCGAGGCGAAGGAGTAGTGCCGCCAGATCCTCGGCCACCAGGGCGTCTCGAGGCTCGTGTACTGCCCGGCGAGGAAGGGATAGGGCTGGTCGGGACGGACGGTGACGACCGCTACGTCCCGGGTCCTGAGATCGTGCGACACGACCTCCGCGTACCACCAGGCCGGGGCACGTAGTTCGTCCGCCGCAGCCGCGTCGATCATGACCTGCGAGATCGTCGTGTACGCCCGGACCCAGGCGGCCTCCATCTCCCCGTTCCAGACACCGGCGCCGTACTTGCTCAGCGCGCCGATGAGGCACTCGCCGACCGCCGGGTAGTGCTCGGGCCGGGTGCCGTACTTGCGGTGGCCGCGGCCGAGGTTCTGGAGGTAGTCGACGAGGACGGGCTTGTTGTCGATGTGCTCGGCCGCGGTGAGCAAGGCCTTGAGCAGCCGGTCCCGCTGGGTGTCCATCGCGGCCGGGAACAGGGACCGCAGGTCGGGGTGGCGCACGAAGAGCAGCGCGTAGAAGTACGAGGTGACCTTGTCGGCGACGGGGCCCACCTCGGCCATCGTCCGGCGGATCAGGATGGCGTCCGGAGACGCGGCTTGGGGCGGGGTGGGGCGCTGGGTCGGGACGTGCACTTGGGGGGAGGCCGGGGATACGGGGGTGCTGCTCGATATCGCCTGGTGGGCCGTGGCGGCCCGGGTGGCGGCGGCCTGAACGGGAGTGGGGGGCGCCTGGCCCGGGGACTGGGGCGAGGCGAAGGCGGGGACGGGCGGCTCCTGGCCTGGAGCCGGGTCGACGGCTGGGGCACCTTGGCCTGTGGCCGAGGCCGGCTGCCCGGACAGCGGAGGCGATATATGGCTCGGGGCGGTGGCGGCTGGAGTCGGTATCGCGGCCGGTACGCCTCGTTCCGGGGCGGGATGTGCGACGGGGTCCGGCGCGCCGGGACCGGAGCCGACATCCGCGGGGGCCGACGGCGCCGGGACGTCCGTCGTGGCGGGCTGTGTGCCGTCCTGGGGCGGCGGGCCCGTGCCCGCGCCCGTCGCTGTCCTGCCGACCGGGCGCATCGCGGCCAGACGGCGGCCCTCGGCCGTCTCCTGTTCGGTGCCCGGTGTCGCCGCCGGCTGCTTGCGCGGCGTGAACCAGCCGCCCCCGCCGCCGGAAGTGCCGTTGTCGGCCGACGTGGTGGTCGGAGCGTCCATGGTGTGCCTCGCCTCGAACATCTTTCGGTCGGTCTGCGCACTTCCTCGATCGGAAGGTGCCTGCTTCCCCCGCGACGGCTTGCTCTTCCCCGTTCGTTGCCGTGGCCAATGCGGCCACATACAACCCGTATTCACGCTCAGTACGGACAAGTAAGGCGACAGTGTGACATTGGCCGCAGTACTCCCACCGAAGCATCCCACCGCGTGTGAGCGCCCCGGCCGCATACCCGAGAATGCGGGTCTTCGATCTCTCCGTCCCATTAGGCTGCTTTGCCTTGCGGCCGGTCCGGGCTGGGAGTCCGCATCACAGCTCGGACACGAACCGGAGTCGACCCTACCGGCCGACGCCCCGATCACAAGTCCCCCCTTCCTCTCTCACGAATCGGGCGCGGCGGCGAACGAGCAATTCCTTCAATTACCGGCCGCTGCGCACCAATTCATAGGCTTCCCATAGATCCATCCCCATGTAGGAGTGGGTCGCGAGTCCGGCCAGATGACGATCCGCATTGACAGCGACGGAAACCGGGACGGCTCCGAACAGGTCCTTGTCCGACAGTGAATCGCCATAGGCGACGCAGTTGGCCCGTGTCACCCCGAACTCCTCGCAGAGCCGGTCGGCAATCAGGACCTTGGCCGCGGCACTGAGCGCTCCTGCCGGGTCCACGGGCTCGGTGAACGGCACGGCTGGAAAGCGGGACCCGTACGCCGCGTGCGCTCCCCAGCCCGTCAGCCGCTCCACGAAGAAGGACGGTGAGAGGGATACGACGGCGCAGTACTCGCCCTGTCCCCTGATCTCCGCCCAGACGTCACGGATCCGGGCCAGCCAAGGAGCGCCCTCGAAAGCGGCCACCACATGGGCCTCGGTGAGATCCGCCCAGAGCGCGTGCACCCGCGTCGCGTACTCCGGTGGCCCGATCAGCCCCGCCGAGATCTCCCGGTCGAGCGCCACGGTCTCCGCTTCCAGCCCGAGTTGCCGTGAGATCTCCACGGGGGCGGATGTTCCGTGCAGGAGCGTGCCGTCGAGGTCGAAGAGGTGAAGTCTCGCCATGGGCCTTGAGGCTAACGGGACGGCTGATGCTCCCCTGTTTCGGCATGAACGCTCACCGAAAGCCCTTGACGGTCGCCTGCTGATGGACGCTCGCCGTTCGTCCATGTTTCACGTGAAACACCCGGCGTCAGTCGGCACGCTGTGCGGTGGGCCATGACATGGCCAAAAGCTCGTACGTCTCCCCGGAAACGGCTGGACGATCAGGGCAGTCGTCAGACAGCCTGACCTGCGTGCCGACTCCTTCCCTCGCCGCTCTGCCCATCCGCCGTCTGACGCTTCGCGACCTCACCTCCTGCGCCGACTTGTCCGAGGATCGAGGTTGGCCCCGCGAGGAACACAAGTGGGGGTTCCTTCTCACGGCCGGGAAGGGTTACGGCATCGACGACCCCGAGGGCGGTCTCGTCAGCGCCTGCGTGGTCACGGAGTACGGATCTCTCGGCCGTCCCGATCTGGGGGCCATCGGCATGGTCCTGGTCGCCGAACGCCATGCCCGACGGGGCGTCGGCCGCCGGCTGATGCGTCACGTCATCGCCGCGATGGGCACTACGCCGCTGACCCTGCACGCGACGCCGAACGGCCGACCGCTCTACGAAGAGCTCGGCTTCAAGGCCACCGGCCGGGCGGAGATGCTGCGCGGACACTTCCGCCCCGGCCCCTCGGCGCCCGGTGTCGCCACGCGCGCGGCCACCGCAGAGGACCTGACCGCGATCGTGCGGCTCGACGATGAGGTGTTCGGCGCGGACCGCACGCACATCATCACGCGGCTCCCCGCTTTCACCGACCAGCTGCGTGTCGCCGAGGTGAGCGGCCGCATCGTCGGCTACGCGGGAGCTTGGCCCAACATGGACACACAGGTCGTGGGCCCGCTGATCGCCCGTGACACGGAGACCGCGAAGGCGCTCATCGCCTCCCTCGCCGCCCACACCGATCGTCCGTTGCGCACTGACATCGACGTACGCCACGAGGAGCTGCTGGCGTGGGTGAAGGAGCACGGTCTGGGCTCCGTCGCCTTCAACGCGGTCATGACGTACGGCATCGCGGAACTGCCCGGCGATTGGACCCGGCGGTTCGCCCCGCTGACGGTGGCGGCGGGCTGAGGCTCGCGGCTGCGGGCTTGCTGTCAGCCGAGTGCCTCGATCGCGGCCGTCGCCAATCGGTGGTCCTGCTCGGGCGCGCCACCGCCGACCCCGATCGCGCCGACCAGCCGGCCGCCCCGATGGATCGGCGCACCCCCCGCGATGAAGAGCAGCGGCCGATCGAGCGCGGTGGGCAGGGTGTGGAAGAGGCCACCAGGCTGTACGGCGTCGACGAGATCCGCGGTGGGGGCGTCGAGCTGGAGTGCCGTGTAGGCCTTGCGGGTGCTGGTCTCCCCGGAGATCAACACGGCTCGGTCGTCACGCCGGAAGGCGAGCAGGTGGCCTCCGGCATCCAGGACCGTGACGCTGACGGTCACCCCTGCGGCCTCGGCGGCCTGATGGGCGGTGGCGACGAGGGCGTCGGCGTCCTGGGTGGTCAAGGGGGCGATGGCGGTGACGGCGGTGGTGGCAGTGGCGGTGCTCATTGAGGGTTCTCCTTGCGGTGTGGTGCTGAGGTGGCCGGTCACGGGGCCGTAGGTGCGGGGGCGGCCCTGACCCCGCACACGGATCGGCTCAGTACGGATCGGCTCAGTGGTGAACGGCAGCTCGCTGCCCGGCGGGCGCGGTACTCGTGACGACGGTGCTGGGGGATGCTCCGTCGCGGCGCTCCAGCGCTGCCGACACGAACGCGAGCAGCAGCGCGGCGGCGGCGAGGGCGGCGCCGACCCAGTTGGGGGACGTGTAGCCGAACCCGGCCCCGATCACGATGCCGCCTAGCCAGGCTGACAGGGCGTTGCCGAGGTTGAAGGCGCCGATGTTCACGGCCGAGGCCAGCGTCGGGGCACCGTGCGCCTGGTCGAGGACGCGCTTCTGCAGCGGTGGGACGGTGGCGAAGCCCAGGGCACCGATCAGCGCGATCGTGACCGCAGCGAGGATCTTGTTCTGCGCGGTGAGTGTGAAGAGCGCGAGCACGACGGCGAGGGCGCCCAGAGAGACGTACAGCAGGGGCATCAGCGCGCGGTCGGCGTACTTGCCGCCGATCAGGTTGCCGCCGACCATGCCGAGCCCGAACAGGACCAGCAGCCAGGTGACGGAGCCGTCGGCGAAGCCGGCGACGTGGGTCATCATCGGCGCTATGTAGGTGATGGCCGCGAAGACGCCGCCGAAGCCGAGGACCGTCATCGCCATGGCCAGCAGGACCTGGGCGTTCTTGAAGGCCGCCAGCTCGTGGCGCAGGCGGACGCCCTGTGGCTTGGGCATGTCCGGGACGAGCTTGGCAATGCCCGCCAGGCCGACGACGCCGAGTGCGGCGACGATGCCGAACGTGACGCGCCAGCCGAGGGACTGCCCGACGAACGTGCCCAGCGGGACGCCGACGACATTGGCGACGGTCAGGCCGGTGAACATCATCGCGATGGCCCCGGCCTTCTTGTCCGGGGCGACCAACTCGGCCGCCACGACCGAGCCGATGCCGAAGAAGGCACCGTGGGCGAGTGAGGCGACCACTCGGCCGATCAGCATGACGGCGAAGGCGGGAGCGACCGCGGACAGCAGGTTGCCCGCGATGAACAGCCCCATGAGCAGCATCAGCATCCGCTTGCGGGTGACCTTGGTGCCCAGCACGGTCATCAGGGGAGCGCCCAGGACCACCCCGAGCGCGTAGCCGGTCACCAGGAAGCCGGCGGTGGGGATGGAGACCCCGAAGTCGCCCGCGACCTCGGGCAGCAGGCCCATGATCACGAACTCGGTCGTTCCGACTCCGAAGGCCCCGATCGCGAGGGCCAGAAGCGCGAGAGGCATGTAGGGGTACACCTTCCCAGAGATTGCAGGAGCGCTTTACGCGTGACGACAATACTTGCAGACGCTGCATACTTGCAAGCGCAGACTATTTCGACCCGGCGCTACTCTTGCTTCAGTCGCTCCAGGACGGAGGAAACGCCATGACAGCGACGGACCCCGCGCTGACCGCCCTCGCCCAGGGCTGGTGCGCCCTCTCCCTGCTGCACGGCAGGATCGAGGCACACATCGAGCGCGCCCTGCAGGCCGGCCACGACCTCAGCGTGCGCGAGTACTCCCTGCTCGACGTCCTCAGCCGCCAGCACGACGGCGAAGGCGGCCACCTGCAGATGAAACAGGTCGCCGACGCGGTCGTCCTCAGCCAGAGCGCCACCACCCGCCTCGTCACCCGCCTCGAGGACCGCGGCCTGCTCTCCCGCTACCTCTGCCCCACCGACCGCCGCGGCATCTACACCGACGTCACCCCAGCAGGCCTCACACTCCTCGAAGAAGCCAGGCCCACGAATGACACAGCCCTGCGCGAGGCCCTCGACGAGGCCGCGAAGAACCCCGAACTCGTCCCCCTGGTCCGGGTCGTGGAGTCGCTCCCGGCGCCCGCATAGGGTGCGGGCATGGGAGATCTTGAGATACGCCCCGCGGTCGCCGAGGACATCCCCGCGATCGTCGGCATGCTCGCGGACGATCCGCTGGGCGCCCAGCGTGAGTCACCGGATGACGTGACCCCCTACCTGGCCGCCTACGAGCGGCTCAACAGCGACCCGAACCAGCATCTGGTCGTCGCCGTCCGCGAGAGCCGTGTCGTCGGCACGCTCCAGCTCACGGTCATTCCCGGACTGTCGCGGCGTGGCTCCACCAGGTCGATCATCGAAGGCGTACGCATCCACGCCGACGAGCGCGGCAGCGGCCTGGGCACACAGCTCATCGAGTGGGCGATCGAGGAATCCCGCCGGCAGAACTGCCAGTTGGTGCAGCTGACCTCCGACAACAGCCGCACGGACGCCCACCGCTTCTATGAGCGGCTCGGCTTCACGGCCTCACACGTAGGATTCAAGATCCAGCTGTGAGACGACGAAGCGCCTGTTTCACGTGAAACAGGCGCTCACCCGGCCGTCAGAAGGATTTGCTGCCACGCCACCCATCGGGATCCACACCGCCCGGCACGGCAGCCCCCTCTTCGTACGGCTGACGCGTGAAGACGAACGACCCTAGATCCAGATGGTCCACGGCCCCGTCCGGCCGTCGTACGGCCTTCAGGAGCTCCCCGGCGTAGTAGCCCTCCAGGCCCGTCCATGTACCGTCCCCGTTGGCACGGAATCGCGAACGGCGACCCTTGCCGGACAGCGGCTCCAGCGAGACAAGCCCGTCGGCGGTCAGCCGCAGGGCGAAGGCGTGCGTCCCCCAGTACCACTGACCCGCCAGCTCAAGAACCGCGGCCTCGACTTCAGGCAGCGGACGCCAGGGTTCGGGAATCCGCGGCTCGGCCTCGGCGACGATGCGGACGAGGTCGGCGGCGACGAGGGAGACCAGCGGACCTGAGGTGCAGTTGGTCAGCACCACGGCCGCGACATCGTCCTCCACGCTGATGGTCAGACTCGCCAGGAATCCCGGCAACGATCCACCGTGCCCCACGAGGAGCCGTCCGTCCCTGTGCTGGATCTGCATACCGAGGCCGTACGCCGCACCATCGGCCACGTCGGCGGCCTCGGGCGGCGCGGCGGGCGTCCGCATCTCCCGTACGGTCCCGGCACTCAGCACCCGGTCGTCACCCCTGGCCAGGAAGACGGCGAACCGCGCCAAGTCATCAGCTGTCGACCAAAGTTGACCCGCCGACGCCATCCGGCCCAGGTCTTCGACAGGCTCGGGAAGCATCACATCGGCCCAGGGATGCACCGCCCAGCCTCCCGCGTGCGGCGCCTGCGCTCGCGTACTCGTGCGCTTCAGGCCCAGGGGTTCGAGCACTTCACGCCGGAGTACGTCCTCCCACGGAGCCCCACGCAGCTTCTCGACCAGCGCGCCCAGGAGCGTATAGCCGGGATTCGAGTAGTGGAACCGGCGGCCGGCCGGATGCAGGATGGGCTGCTCACCCAGGACGTCGGAGAGCTCGGGCCGCAGGGATCCGGAAGTCCGCTCCCACCACGGCCCGGGCGACTCGGCCGCCAACCCACCGGTATGGGCGAGCAGTTCGGCAATGGTGGCCTCCCCCGCACCCGTGCCCGGCAGATGCTTCTCCAGCGGGTCACCGAGGTCGAGTAGACCTTCGTCGCGCAGCCGCAGGACGAGAACGGCGGTGAAGGTCTTGGTGATCGAACCGATCCGGTACTGCACGTTCCCGTCCGGCCCGTGCCCGTCCACCGAGGTGCGCGAGCCATGCCACACGGTCCTGCCCTCCCGCACGACCGCGGCGACCAGCGAGGGCGCGCGCCCTTCGGCCTGGGCCACGGCGATACGGTGCAGCAGTGCCCGGCGCGTGGCGGGGAGCAGCTCTTCCTGGGAAGTCGTCATGCCCCCAGTCCACCCCGGCGGACGCTCGGGAGTCGAGCGCATATCCCCCGTGTGAAGCGGATCAGGTCTGCGCCATGTCCACGAACCGCGAGTAGTGGCCCTGGAAAGCGACCGTGATCGTCGCCGTCGGACCATTACGGTGCTTGCCCACGATGATGTCCGCCTCGCCCGCGCGGGGCGACTCCTTCTCGTAGGCGTCCTCACGGTGCAGCAGGATCACCATGTCGGCGTCCTGCTCGATGGAGCCGGACTCACGCAGGTCGGAGACCATCGGCTTCTTGTCCGTGCGCTGCTCGGGGCCACGGTTCAGCTGCGAGAGCGCGATCACCGGGACCTCCAGCTCCTTGGCCAGGAGCTTGAGGTTACGGGACATGTCCGAGACCTCCTGCTGGCGGCTCTCGGATCGCTTCGACCCGCCGGCCTGCATCAGCTGCAGATAGTCGATGATCACGAGCTTGATGTCGTTGCGCTGCTTCAGCCGACGGCACTTCGCTCGGATCTCCATCATCGACAGGTTCGGTGAGTCGTCGATGTACAGCGGCGCGGCCGAGACCTCGGGCATCCGGCGCGCCAGACGCGTCCAGTCCTCATCCGTCATGGTGCCGGAGCGCATGTGGTGCAGGGCCACACGGGCCTCGGCGGACAGCAGGCGCATCGCGATCTCGTTGCGCCCCATTTCGAGGGAGAAGATCACGCTTGCCAGGTTGTGCTTGATCGACGCCGCCCGGGCGAAGTCCAGCGCGAGCGTGGACTTACCCATGGCGGGACGGGCCGCGATGACGATCATCTGGCCCGGGTGCAGGCCGTTGGTGAGCGAGTCCAGGTCGGTGAACCCCGTGGGCACACCGGTCATCTCCCCGCTGCGGGAGCCGATCGCCTCGATCTCGTCGAGCGCGCCCTCCATGATGTCGCCGAGCGGCAGATAGTCCTCGCTGGTGCGCTGCTCGGTGACCGCGTAGATCTCGGCCTGGGCTCGGTTGACGATCTCGTCGACGTCGTCGTCTGCCGCGTATCCCATCTGTGTGATGCGGGTGCCGGCTTCGACCAGGCGGCGCAGCACGGCCCGCTCATGGACGATCTCCGCGTAGTACTCGGCGTTCGCCGCCGTCGGCACCGTCTGGACCAGGGTGTGGAGATACGAGGCACCGCCGACCTTGTTGATCTCGCCGCGCTTGGTGAGCTCGGCGGCGATGGTGATGGGGTCGGCCGGCTCGCCCTTCGCGTAGACGTCCAGGATCGCCTGGAAGATCGTCTCGTGCGCGGGCTTGTAGAAGTCGTGGCCCTTGAGCACCTCGACGACGTCGGCGATGGCGTCCTTGGACAGGAGCATGCCGCCGAGGACAGACTGCTCGGCATCGAGATCCTGCGGGGGTACCCGCTCGAAGGTCGAGCCGCCGCCGTCCCACTCCCCGTTCTCCCGGCCGCGGTCATGCTGCTCGTCGCGCCCTCGACCACCGTCACCACGTCGGCGGGAGGCAGGCAGACGATCACTTGGACCGCTGTCGGCCCACGGGTCGTCCAAGGGCTCGGAAATGCTCACCGAGCCACCTCCTCCCGTCCGCCGAGCGGACCTCGGCGTGCCCCTCAGTTCTACGGCACGCCACTGACAAATGAGAGGCCCAACTCCGGTTGTGGCACGTCGGCTTTGTGACGGTTTCCCTGCCGACAGACGGAGTGGGCGCCGGACCACGGTAGGCCTGCGGGCACCGTCAGCCAATCTGGTTATCCACAGGCCATGTGGACGACGGCCCCGATGCTGTGGAGAACTCCGCAAAACCTGTGCACGACACGGTGGACAGCCCTGTGAACAAGCTCCCGGCGATTCCCGGACGCCGACTCTGACCTGCGCCTTTGCCATCCACCGGCTGTGCAGAAGAAAAACTTTCCCAGTCGGACCAAGATCGCTTCGAACGGTGCACGGAAGCGCACACCACGAGACGGTAAGTAAGGGTCACTACTCCATTGCATCTCTTACCTGTGGACGATTAGATTGGTGGCCATGACACAGGCTCCCGCGACCACCAAGGCCACCCGGCGACAGCACGACCGAGAGATCGTCGCACTCGCCGTCCCCGCCTTCGGCGCACTTGTCGCCGAGCCTCTGTTCGTCATGGCCGACAGCGCGATCGTCGGCCATCTCGGCACCTCACAACTCGCCGGACTCGGGGTCGCCTCCGCCCTCCTCATGACGGCCGTCAGTGTCTTCGTTTTCCTCGCCTACGCCACCACAGCGGCCGTTGCCCGACGCGTCGGCGCCGGCGACCTCCAGGCCGCCATCCGCCAGGGCATGGACGGCATCTGGCTGGCGCTCCTCATAGGCGCCGCGGTCATCGCGGTCGTCCTTCCCACGGCACCATTCCTCGTGGACCTCTTCGGTGCCTCGGACACCGCCGCCCCATACGCGACCACCTATCTACGGATCTCGGCACTCGGCATCCCAGCCATGCTCGTCGTGCTCGCAGCCACCGGCGTTCTGCGCGGCCTGCAGGACACCAGGACGCCCCTCTACGTCGCCATCGCGGGCTTCGTCGCCAACGCCGCCCTCAACGTGGGTCTCGTCTACGGCGCCGACCTCGGCATAGCGGGTTCCGCCTGGGGAACCGTCATCGCCCAGTGCGGAATGGCTGCGGCTTATCTCGTGGTCGTCGTCCGCGGTGCCCGTGAACACGGCGCGTCCCTGCGTCCCGACGCGGCGGGGATAAGGGCCTCGGCACAAGCCGGAGTGCCCCTGCTGGTCCGCACTCTCTCGCTGCGGGCCATCCTCATGATTGCCACGGCTGTCGCAGCCCGCCTCGGGGACGCCGACATCGCGGCGCACCAGATCATCCTGTCGCTCTGGAGCCTGCTCGCCTTCGCGCTGGACGCCATCGCCATCGCCGGGCAGGCCATCATCGGGCGGTATCTCGGCGCCGACGACGCCGAGGGCGCCCGGGCCGCCTGCCGCCGCATGGTGCAGTGGGGCATCGCGGTCGGCGTCGTTCTGGGACTGCTCGTGGTGGTCTCCCGCCCGGCCTTCCTGCCGTTGTTCACGAGCGATTCCTCGGTCAAGGACACCGCCCTGCCCGCCCTGGTGATCGTGGCGCTCTCCCAACCGATCTGTGGCGTCGTCTTCGTCCTGGACGGCGTCCTGATGGGAGCGGGCGACGGCCCCTACCTTGCCTGGGCCATGGTGCTCACCCTGGCGGCGTTCGCTCCGGTCGCGCTGCTCGTCCCCGTGCTCGGTGGCGGACTCACCGCGCTCTGGGGAGCGATGACGCTGATGATGACGGTGCGCATGATGACGCTCTGGCTACGTGCCCGTTCGGGCCGCTGGATCGTCACGGGAGCGACCCGTTGACCGTTTCACGTGAAACAGCGTGTTTCACGTGAAACGAACTCGATCCGCTCCCACACGGAGAACCCGCAGCGAAGGGGCCGTACCCAACGGGTACGGCCCCTTCATTCAGCTGTTCAAGCCGAGCGCGGCAATCAGGCCGCGATGACCTCGATGTTGACCTTGGCGGCAACCTCGGGGTGCAGACGCACGGACGTCTCGTGGGCGCCCAGGGTCTTGATGGGCGAACCCAGCTCGATGCGGCGCTTGTCGACCTCGGGGCCACCGGAAGCCTTGATCGCGGACGCGATGTCGGCCGGGGTGACGGAACCGAAGAGACGACCGGCGTCGCCGGAGCGGACGGCCAGACGGACCTTCACACCCTCGAGCTGGGCCTTGACAGCGTTGGCCTGCTCGATGGTCTGGATCTCGTGGATCTTGCGAGCACGACGGATCTGCTCGACGTCCTTCTCGCCACCCTTGGTCCAGCGGATAGCGAACTTCCGCGGGATGAGGTAGTTGCGAGCGTAACCGTCCTTGACGTCAACAACGTCGCCCGCGGCGCCGAGGCCGGAGACCTCGTGGGTGAGGATGATCTTCATGTGTCGGTCACCCTTCCCTTATCGCGCGGTGGAGGTGTAGGGCAGCAGCGCCATCTCACGGCTGTTCTTGACGGCCGTGGCGACGTCACGCTGGTGCTGCGTGCAGTTGCCGGTCACGCGGCGGGCACGGATCTTACCGCGGTCGGAAATGAACTTCCGCAGCATGTTCGTGTCCTTGTAGTCCACGTACGTGACCTTGTCCTTGCAGAATGCGCAGACCTTCTTCTTAGGCTTGCGCACAGGCGGCTTCGCCATGGTGTTTCTCCTGTGTGATCAAGAAGTTTGGGTACGACCCGCCCTCGACCGGATCAGGCCCGGAAAGCCGGGCCCGAAGGCCTAGAAGGGGGGCTCGTCCGAGTAGCCGCCGCCACCGCCGCCGCCGGAGTTTCCACCCCAGCCGCCGCCACCGCCGCCGCCCTGCTGGCCACCGGCGGGAGCGCCGGTCGCCCACGGGTCGTCGGCAGGAGCGCCGCCGCCCTGCTGACCGCCGCCGGAGCCACCGCCCCAGCCGCCGCCACCCTGGCCGCCACCGCCGCCGTAACCGCCCTGGCCCTGCCCACCGCGGCCGGCGGTCTTGGTGACCTTGGCCGTGGCGTTGCGCAGGCTGGCGCCGACTTCCTCGACGTCCAGTTCGTAGACCGTGCGCTTGACGCCCTCACGGTCCTCGTAGGACCGCTGCTTCAGTCGGCCCTGCACGATGACGCGCATGCCTCGCTGGAGCGACTCCGCGACGTTCTCCGCCGCCTGACGCCAGACCGAGCAGGTGAGGAAGAGGCTTTCGCCGTCCTTCCACTCGTTCGTCTGGCGGTCGAAGGTGCGGGGCGTGGACGCGACACGGAACTTCGCGACCGCCGCACCGGAGGGGGTGAAGCGCAGCTCGGGGTCATCGACAAGATTGCCGACGACCGTGATGACGGTCTCGCCTGCCATGGGGGAACCTCTCGGCGGGTTTGCTGCTGGCTGCTTGGTGCTGCTGCTACTCGAATCCCGAGATCAGCTGAGCGGGATGCTCAGTGGGTCTCGGGGCGGAGGACCTTGGTCCGGAGGACCGACTCGTTCAGGTTCAGCTGGCGGTCGAGCTCCTTGACGACCGCAGGCTCGGCCTGCAGGTCGATGACCGAGTAGATGCCCTCGGGCTTCTTCTTGATCTCGTACGAGAGACGACGACGGCCCCAGGTGTCGACCTTCTCGACCTTGCCGTTGCCCTCACGGACGACGGAGAGGAAGTTCTCGATCAGGGGGGCGACAGCGCGCTCCTCCAGATCGGGGTCGAGGATGACCATCACCTCGTAGTGACGCATGTGGAACCCACCTCCTTTGGACTCAGCGGCCACGGTCGTTCCGTGGCAGGAGGGTCGTGATGCGTACGCAACGGTATCGGCCACCACTGACAATCGGGGGCCGGCTGGCGGCTTTCCCACTTGGACTGGGCGGACTCCCTGGCATGGCCTGGGCAGACACCGGTGCAGACGGTACAGAGTACCCGCACACGTGCTTCCGGTTGAAATCAGCCCCCAGGGCCCGTCAATCTGTACACATCGGGTGTGTATGGCGCTACGATGCGCCGCCTTTCGCAGGAGGTGCCCTATGGCACAGGCATTGCGACCCAACACCGTCGGAGGCCTCTTCGCCACGGACGGAAAACCCCACCCTCTCCAGGACACCCTGCTCGCGGTGACCCTGGTGCTGGGGATCACGTCTTTCGTCACGGCGATGTTCCACAGCCTGCATCTGCTCAGCTCCTGGACCGGCCTGGTGGGCATCCTCACCGGCGCCTACGGCCAGTGGGTCTCGGAGACGACCCGCGAGCGCTTCGGACTGATCATCGGTCTCGGCGCCTCGGCGGTCGGCTTCTTCCTGGGCATGGCGCACGGCGGTCTCTTCGGCGGGGTCTTCTGACGCCAGGGGCACCGTCCTCCCCACGCCGGCATCGGAGGAAGTCCCCCGGACACCGGTAAAACACCGAATAGAACGGCACCGAACGTCTCGGCGGCCCGCAGGCCGAGGCGAAGGTGACGTACGCCCAGGCGGGGCGCTCTCAAGGCGCAGTAGGCTTCCGCGAGAGCCGGAGCCCCTGTACCCATGGGGACACACCAGCCCGAGGAGCGCCCCGAATGAGCCTGACCCTGAGGACGATCAGTCGCGAGCAGCATCTGGCATACATCCAGAGCCTGCCGTCGGCGAGCCACATGCAGGTTCCGGCCTGGGCGGACGTCAAGGCGGAGTGGCGCTCGGAGAGCCTCGGCTGGTTCGACAAGAGCGGCGAACTCGTCGGCGCAGGCCTCGTCCTCTACCGGCAGCTGCCCAAGATCAAGCGCTACCTCGCCTACCTGCCCGAGGGCCCGGTCATCAACTGGTTCTCGCCAAATCTGAACGACTGGCTGGAACCGATGCTCGCGCATCTGAAGCACCAGGGCGCCTTCTCCGTGAAGATGGGCCCGCCGGTGATCATCCGCCGTTGGGAGGCCACCTCCATCAAGGCGGGCATCCAGAACCCGGACGTGAAGCGGCTGCGCGACATCGAGGCCGACTTCATCGAGCCGCGCGCCTTCGAAGTCGCCGACAAGCTCCGTCGTATGGGCTGGCAGCAGGGTGAGGACGGCGGCGCCGGATTCGGCGATGTCCAACCTCGGTACGTCTACCAGGTGCCGCTGGCGAACCGCTCCCTGGAAGAGGTCCACAAGAACTTCAACCAGCTGTGGCGCCGCAACATCAAGAAGGCCGAGAAGGCCGGTGTCGAGGTCGTCCAGGGCGGCTATCAGGACCTCGAGGAATGGCAGCGCCTGTACGAGATCACCGCCGTGCGCGACCACTTCCGGCCGCGCCCGCTGTCGTACTTCCAGCGCATGTGGACGGCTCTCAACACCGAGGACCCCAACCGCATGCGGCTGTACTTCGCCCGCCACGACGGTGTGAACCTGTCGGCGGCGACGATGCTGATCGTCGGTGGGCACGTCTGGTACTCCTACGGCGCCTCCGACAACATCGGCCGTGAGGTCCGGCCCTCGAACGCGATGCAGTGGCGCATGCTGCGCGACGCCTACGCGCTCGGCGCGACCGTCTACGACCTGCGCGGCATCTCCGACTCGCTGGACGAGACCGACCACCTCTTCGGCCTGATCCAGTTCAAGGTGGGCACGGGCGGCCAGGCCGCCGAGTACCTCGGCGAGTGGGACTTCCCGCTGAACAAGCTGCTCCACAAGGCGCTCGACATCTACATGTCGCGTCGCTGACCTCGCGCTCCCTGCTTCGATACCGTCAATTGCTGCACCGTCGATAGCTTCCATATCTCTGATACACCGCAGCCACGAGAAAGGTTCCAGGTCCGGCCATGGCGCTCACGCTCTACGTCGACACCGCGCGCTGGCGGGCGCACCACAAGCACGTGCAGGAGCTGTTCCCGGGACTCGTCCCGGTCTGCAAGGGCAACGGCTACGGGTTCGGGCACGAGCGGCTGGCGGAGGAGGCCACTCGGCTGGGCTCCGAGGTGCTCGCCGTCGGCACGACGTACGAGGCCGCGCGCATCAAGGACTGGTTCGGCGGTGATCTGCTGGTGCTGACGCCGTACCGGCGCGGTGAGGAGCCGGTACCGCTGCCCGACCGGGTCATCCGCTCGGTGTCGTCGGTGGACGGCGTGTACGGCCTCGTCGGTGCCCGCGTCGTCATCGAGGTGATGTCCTCGATGAAGCGGCACGGCGTGAGCGAGCGAGACCTGCCGCAGCTGCACGCCGCCATAGAGAACGTCCGGCTGGAGGGCTTCGCCATCCACCTGCCGCTGGACCGCACCGACGGCTCGGACGCCGTCGAGGAGGTCATCAGCTGGATGGACCGGCTGCGTGCGGCCCGGCTGCCGCTGCACACGATGTTCGTCAGCCACCTCAAGGCAGAGGAACTCGCCCGCCTGCAGCAGCAGTTCCCGCAGACGCGCTTCCGCGCCCGTATCGGCACGCGGCTGTGGCTGGGGGACCACGACGCCACCGAGTACCGCGGCGCGGTCCTGGACGTCACCCGCGTCTCCAAGGGCGACCGGTTCGGCTACCGGCAGCAGAAGGCGGCCTCGGACGGCTTCCTGGTCGTCGTGGCGGGCGGTACGTCACACGGGGTGGGCCTGGAGGCCCCCAAGGCCCTGCACGGCGTCATGCCGCGCGCCAAGGGCGTCGCCCGGGCCGGCCTCGCCACGGTCAACCGGAACCTTTCTCCGTTCGTCTGGGGCGGCAAGCAGCGCTGGTTCGCGGAACCGCCGCACATGCAGGTCTCGATCCTGTTCGTCCCCGCGGACGCTCCCGAGCCGAAGGTCGGCGACGAGCTGGTCGCCCATCTGCGGCACACCACCACGCAGTTCGACCGCCTCGTCGACCGCTGAACGACTGCCGCGCGGCAACGCCGTAATCGGCAAAGGCCGTACACGGACTCTTCCGTGTACGGCCTTTTGCGTGCCCTTCCTACGCTCTGTTCGCTCAGAGCGAACCGTCGGTCGCCTCTCGGCTGCCCCACTCCACCTGCACCCCGTCGAAATGGGCCGCGTGCCGCGGTGGATGAGCCGCGGGGCCGAGCACGAAGACGTCCTCCGCCCGGTCGAGCACACCTCCCGAGGGATCGTCGTCGCCGGCCCTGCGTACCGGGTCCCGATCGGGCATGAGGATGTCCCGTACGACGACGGCGCACAGGTACAGCGTGCCCAGCAGGTGCGCGCCGATCGCCCAGTGGTAGCCATCGGGCGGCAGTCCCTTGTGGGCGTCCCCGCTGGTCGTGTACGCGAGGTACATCCAGATCCCCAGGAAGTACGCCACCTCGCACGCCTGCCAGATGAGGAAGTCACGCCACCTCGGCCGGGCCAGCACGGCCAGGGGCACGAGCCACAGGACGTACTGCGGCGAGTAGACCTTGTTGGTGAGGATGAACGCGGCGACGATCAGGAAGGCCAGTTGGGCGAAGCGCGGGCGGCGCGGCGCGGTGAGCGTGAGGGCGGCGACGCCGGCACAGCACAACAGCATCAGCAGGGTGGCGAGCGTGTTCACGGTCTCGGTGCTCAGCGGGTCGGTCGAGTTCTGGGCCAGGATCAGCCAGAAGGACCCGAAGTCGACGCCCCGTTCCTGACTGAACCGGTAGAACTGCGACCACCCGTCCCAGGCGAGGAGCATCACCGGAAGGTTCACGACCAGCCAAGCGAAGACCGTGCCGCCCAGCGCCTTGCCGAAGTCCCGCCACTTGCCCGCGCGCCAGCACAGCACGAACAGTGGACCGAGCAGGAAGACGGGATAGAGCTTCGCGGCCGTGGCAAGCCCCAGCAGGACCCCGAAAGCGAGCGAGCGGCCGCGCGACCACATCAGCATCGCCGCGGCCGTCAGGGCGACAGCCAGCAGGTCCCAGTTGATGGTCGCGGTCAGCGCGAAGGCGGGGGCCAGGGCGACCAGCAGGCCGTCCCAGGGGCGCCGGCTGTGCGTGCGGGTCACGCAGACGGCGATGACGGCCGCGCACACCATCAGCATTCCGGCGTTGACCATCCAGTACCACTGCTCCTGGTCCTGGATGCTGCCGCTGCCCGGCGTGAGCCAGGAGGCGACCTCCATGAACACACCGGTCAGCACCGGGTACTCGAGGTACTCCATGTCACCGGCGAGCTTGTCGAAGTACGGCACGAGCCCGTCGGCGAAGCCGCGTCCCTGGTAGAGATGCGGGATGTCCGAGTAGCAGGCATGCGTGTACTGCGAGCTGGCACCGAAGAACCAGGCGCCGTTGTAGCAGGGCGCCTTCTGGACCAGGCCGAGGGCGAACATACCGATCGCGACCAGCGCGATGATCCGCACGGGAGTCCACCAGGACGTCCCGAGCAGGGCACGCCGCCCGATGGGGCCACCGATCAGCTCACTCCCGCTCGCGGCGACCTCGTCCTCCTTGGTCGGCCGCACCGGGTCCGACTCGTGCACGCTCGTGGGTGTCGTCTCTGCGCTGGGCATGGGGGACATCCTGCCGTACGTCCCTGAGACGTCCCCAAGACTCCGACAAACGTTGGGTGCGGGTGTGCCGATCGGGCCGCCGCCCCCCAACGAAGAGTCATGCACCTGTCCCGAGGAGGGTCCGGAAGCTGAGTGTTTCACGTGAAACCGACGTTTCACGTGAAACAGTCCTGCGTCCGAGGCACCCCCAGGGAGCGGAAAGGCCAGTGGCCGGCACCCACAAGCGGGGTGCCGGCCACTGGCCTTCGTGCGCCTGGTGAGCCTCGGTCAGCCTGACGGCCCGCCGAAGATGCCTCCGTTTCCGTTGCCATTGCCGTTGCCGTCGGTCTCCGTCTCCGTGGGAGTCGGTGACGACGTCACGCCCCCGTCCGTGCCGCCGTTGTCCGCACCGCCGTTACCGGGGCACTGGAAGCCGAAGCAGGTCTCGGTCGGCGTGGGCGTCGGCGAGATCAGCGACTCGCTGGGCGTCGGGCTCGGGGACGGGCTGGCTTCCTCGGTCTGGGTGGGCGTAGGAGTGGGCGTCGGGGTCGGAATGTCGTTGACGATCTCACCGACGGGCTCCGGCGTCGGGAACGGCTTCGGCTCCGTTCCCTTGAGCGCCTGCTCCATGTAGTCGTGCCAGATCTCGGCCGGGAACGAGGCACCGTGGATCTTCTCCTGGCCACCCGTTCCGAACATCTTCAGGAACTCACGGTTCTGGTTCTTCTCGTTGTCGTCCATCCGGAACATCGAGATCGCCGTGGACAGCTGTGGGGTGTAGCCCACGAACCAGGCGGACCGGTTGCCGTCCGTGGTACCGGTCTTGCCGGCCACCTCACGGCCGGTCAGCTGGGCGTTGGTGCCGGTGCCCTCCTCGACCACCGTCTTCAGCACGTCCGTGACGTTGTCGGCGACCGGTGCGGTGAAGGCGTCCTTGGTCACGGTCTCGTGGGTGAAGACATCGCCGTCCTTGCTCTTCACCTCCGTTACGGAGAACGGAGCACGCTGCTTCCCGCTGGCCGCGAAGGTGGCGTACGCGCCCGCCATGCGGATCGCGCTGGGCTGAGATGTACCGATGGAGAAGGAGGGGTAGTCGGTACCGGTCAGACTGGGTTCGAGGATGCCCGAGTCCATGGCCGCCTCCTTCACCTTGTCCAGCCCGACGTCCATGCCGAGTTGCACGAAGGCGGAGTTCACCGACTCTCGCATCGCCTCACGGAGATCGATCCGGTAGTTCGGGGGAGTGCCGTACGACTGATCGCCGTCGTTGACCTGGTTCCACTCCTCCCCCTTCTCGTTCCGCCAGATGTCGCCCTTGTAGTCCTTGATCTTGAGCTTGTTCTTGCCGCTGAAGAAGCTCTTCGGGGAGACCTTGGTGCGCTCGTCCTGCGCCTGGTCAGCTTCGAGTTCCGGGTTCCGTACGCCCCACTTCATCGCGGCCGCGAGAACGAAGGGCTTGAACGTCGAACCGACCTGGGCACCGGTCACGTCGCAGTTGTTGGTGAAGTGCTTGGTCGCGTCCGAGCCTCCGTAGCACGCCCTGATCGCACCCGTGGCCGGGTCCACGGAGGCCCCGCCGAACTGGACGTGGGTGTCGGTCTTGGGTCGCTCCTCGGGCTTGATGTTGGCCTTGTACACCTTCGTCACCGCGGACTGGAGCTGCTTGACCTGCTTCTTGTCGAAGGTCGTGTAGATCGAGAGACCACCCTCGCGCAGCTTCTTCTCGGTGATCGTGGTCTTGTCGCTGTTGTTGACCAGGTAGCTGTTGGCAAGGTCGACGAGGTAACCGACCTGGCCGCTCAGCGCGGTGTTGAAGCGAGGGTTCTGCCACTCGGGCAGCTTGGTGTACTTGGCCCGCACATCGGGGCTCAGATGCCCGTACTCGACCATCTTGTTGAGGGTGTCCTGCATCTGGATCAGGGCCCGCTTCTGATTTGCCGCAGGCGTGGCCGCAGGGTCGATGGAGACCGAGCCCGCCGGGTCGTAGTACGTGGCGCCCTTGAGCATGGCCGCCAGGAAGGCGCACTCACCCTCGTTCAGGTCGATGGCGTTCTTGTTGAAGTACGCACGGGCGGCGGCCTGGATCCCGTAGGCGTTGCGCCCGTAATAGCCGGAGTTCAGGTAGCCGGCCATGATGTCGTCCTTCGACACCGTGGTGCCCACCTTGACCGAGACGAAGATCTCCTTGAACTTCCGGGAGATCGTCTGTGACTGGTCGTTCAGCATCGCGTTCTTGACGTACTGCTGGGTGATCGTCGAACCGCCCTGCGTCTCACCGCCACTGGCCATGTTGAACACGGCACGGGCGATGCCCTTGGGGTCGATCCCGCTGTCGCTGCGGAACGTCTTGTTCTCCTGCGAGATCACCGCGTTCTGCATGGCCTTGGGAATCTGAGACAGATTGATGATCTGCCGGTTCGTCTCACCGCCCGTGGAGACCATCTCGTCCCCGTTGGACCAGTAGTAGACGTTGTTCTGCGCCTCGGCAGTCTCATCGATCTTGGGTACGCCCACCATGGCGAACCCGATGCCCGCCACGGCCACCAGGCTGCCCATGAAGCCGATGAACATGCCCATCACGAGCTTCCACGACGGCACCCAGCGCCTGACGCCGTACTTGCCGGCCCGCGGATAGTCGATGAACCGCTTCTTTCCAGGAGGAGCGGCCCGCCCTCGGCCCCGACCGGGACCGTTCGGACCGCCCGGAGCGGCACGGCGGCCACCCCTGCCCGGCGGCTCGGCCGCTCTGCGACGGCCCCCACTTCTCTGTGCCGCGCGTCGTGCCTCGGCGCGGCCGCCGTACTGACGTTCCTCGCCTCCCGAACCGGTGGGTTCCGACCCGTACGAGTCGGAAGGAGATCCGGTGGCGCCTCGCGGTGCCGCTCGGCGGCCTGAGGACGAGCCGGACTGGCCGCGTCGGGCCGCGGCACGTCCGCCTCCCTGCGGCTGCGGCGGTTTGCGACGGTGCTCGCTCATCGAACGACTACTCCTCGGGCAGGCGCTCCCCAGGGCGCCCGGCAACGACGGCTGTTTTCCGGTCCCCCCGAAGTACGGATGCGGTCGGTTCCGCATTCACCCGTACTGCACCAAGGATGACGACGCCCTCGGACGTCACTCGGTTCCCGGTGGTGTGCATGGCGCACACACTACGCACCGTCAAAGCCCCTCTAGCTCCGAACTTCACCCCAAATCAGGCAACTCGCTCCACATGAATCGTTGATGTGATCCCGTTCACCGTTCCCCCACTTGTCGCGCCCGGGAGGTCGTTCTATCGTCTTGATGTATCGAGTCGATACATCAGCGCGAGATAAGTCGAGGAGGCGAGAGGATGAGCCGACGTTCCGGGATCCTTGAGTTCGCCGTCCTCGGACTGCTCCGCGAATCCCCGATGCACGGCTATGAGCTGCGCAAACGACTCAATACGTCGCTGGGCGTGTTCCGTGCCTTCAGCTACGGCACGCTCTATCCCTGCCTCAAGACGCTGGTCGCCAACGGCTGGTTGATCGAGGAACCGGGGAACACCGCCGAGGACACGCTCGCCGCGCCACTCGCCGGGCGCCGCGCGAAAATCGTCTACCGATTGACCGCGGAAGGTAAGGAGCACTTCGAGGAACTGCTCTCGCAGACCGGCCCCGATGCGTACGAGGACGAGCACTTCGCTGCCCGATTTGCTTTCTTCGGCCGCACGCCGCAGGACGTACGCATGCGCGTGCTGGAGGGCCGTCGCAGCCGGCTGGAGGAGCGCCTGGAGAAGATGCGCGCCTCTCTGGCACGCACCCGGGAGCGCCTCGACGACTACACGCTTGAGCTCCAGCGCCACGGGATGGAGTCCGTGGAGCGCGAAGTGCGCTGGCTGAACGAGCTCATCGAGAGCGAGCGGGCCGGGCGGGACCTGAACGGTTCCGCCTCCGGGGGGTCTGCTCAGCAGGACACCACATCTGGAGCGCCGGGCGATCTGCCCCGTCCCGGGGACACCCCCGGGACGGATTCGTCCGGCGACACCGCCACGTGAGAGCCAAGTCAGGGCCTCACTCGTACACACAGGGAGCAACCGGAATGGGTTCGGTTCGCGTAGCCGTCGTCGGCGTGGGCAACTGCGCCGCGTCGCTGGTTCAGGGAGTCGAGTACTACAAGGACGCCGACCCGGCGTCCAAGGTCCCCGGACTGATGCATGTGCAGTTCGGCGACTACCACGTCCGGGACGTCGAGTTCGTCGCCGCCTTCGATGTCGACGCGAAGAAGGTCGGCCTCGACCTCGCGGACGCCATCGGCGCCAGCGAGAACAACACCATCAAGATCTGCGACGTGCCGAGCACCGGCGTGACCGTCCAGCGCGGCCACACCCTCGACGGCCTCGGCAAGTACTACCGCGAGACCATCGAGGAGTCCGCCGAGGCCCCGGTCGACGTCGTCCAGGTCCTCAAGGACAAGCAGGTCGACGTCCTCGTCTGCTACCTGCCCGTCGGCTCCGAGGACGCGGCGAAGTTCTACGCCCAGTGCGCCATCGACGCCAAGGTCGCCTTCGTCAACGCCCTGCCGGTCTTCATCGCCGGCACGAAGGAGTGGGCGGACAAGTTCACCGAGGCGGGCGTCCCGATCGTCGGTGACGACATCAAGTCCCAGGTCGGCGCCACCATCACGCACCGCGTCATGGCGAAGCTGTTCGAGGACCGCGGTGTCGTCCTGGACCGCACGATGCAGCTGAACGTCGGCGGCAACATGGACTTCAAGAACATGCTCGAGCGTGACCGCCTCGAGTCCAAGAAGATCTCCAAGACGCAGGCCGTCACCTCGCAGATCCCCGACCGGGAGCTCGGCGAGAAGAACGTCCACATCGGCCCGTCCGACTACGTCGCCTGGCTCGACGACCGCAAGTGGGCCTACGTCCGCCTCGAGGGCCGCGCCTTCGGTGACGTCCCGCTGAACCTGGAGTACAAGCTCGAGGTCTGGGACTCCCCGAACTCCGCCGGCGTCATCATCGACGCCCTGCGCGCCGCGAAGATCGCCAAGGACCGCGGCATCGGCGGCCCGATCCTGTCCGCGTCCTCGTACTTCATGAAGTCCCCGCCGGTCCAGTACTTCGACGACGAGGCCCGCGAGAACGTCGAGAAGTTCATCAAGGGCGACGTCGAGCGCTAGCGAGACACAGCTGCGCACTGAAGCAGAACAGCGGCGCAGCGCCGCACCAGAACGCTCCTGCCAGAGCTGCCGAGGGTCCCCGGGTTGTACCGCCCGGGGACCCTTCCCATATGTGAGGCTGTGCCCCATGTCCGTCGTACGCGACCTGCGGGTCCTGCTGCGCTTCCGGAACTTCCGGCGCCTGCTCTCCGTACGCCTGCTCTCGCAGGGCGCCGACGGCGTCTACCAGACCGCGCTCGCCACGTACGTCGTCTTCTCCCCGGAGAAGCAGACCTCGGCCGCCGCGATCGCCTCCGCGATGGCGGTATTGCTCCTGCCGTACTCCCTCGTGGGCCCGTTCTCCGGCGTCCTGCTGGACCGCTGGCGCCGCCGCCAGGTTCTCCTGTGCGGCAGCCTGCTGCGCACCGTTCTGGCCTCGGCCACGGCCCTCCTGATCATCACCGAGGTCCCGGACTGGCTCTTCTACGTCTCCGCCCTGTGCGTCACCGCCGTCAACCGCTTCGTCCTGTCCGGCCTGTCCGCCGCCCTCCCGCGCGTGGTCGACGAAGAGCGCCTCGTGATCGCCAACTCCCTGTCCCCGACCGCGGGAACGCTCGCGGCGACCGTGGGCGCCGGTCTGGCCTTCGTCGTACGGCTGTTGGTCTGGGACTCCGATGCCGCCGTGGTGCTGCTGGGGGCCGCTCTGTACCTGTGCGCGGGGCTGGCGTCACTGCGTATGTCACGGGAACTGCTGGGCCCTGACCGCGTGTTGGCGCAGCCACGCCTGCGAGCGGCCCTCTCCGGCACCGCGCACGACCTCGCGGCAGGCGTGCGCCATCTCGCCACTCCGCCGCGCCGGGAGGCGGCCTGGGCGCTGCTCACCATGACCCTGATGCGCTTCTGCTACGGCGCCCTGCTGGTCATGCTGCTGATGCTCTGCCGATACGCCTTCGCCTCGAACGCCGATGACGGACTCGCGCTGCTGGGGCTGGCGTTGGCCATCTCGGGCGCGGGATTCTTCGCCGCGGCCGTGGCAACCCCTTGGTCGGCGGGACGACTTGGCCCGGGCCGCTGGATCGTGGTGTGCGCCGCGGCAGCGGCCGTCCTGGTCCCCGCGCTCGGCCTCCCGTTCGCCGCAACTCCCATGCTGGTGGCGGCATTCGTTCTGGGTCTGACGACGCAGGGGGCGAAGATCGCGACCGACACGATCGTGCAGACGTCGGTCGAGGACGGCTTCCGTGGCCGGATCTTCTCCGTCTACGACGTGCTGTTCAACGTCGCGTTCGTCAGCGCCGCGGGTGTGGCCGCCCTGATACTGCCGCCGGACGGCCGCTCGGCACCTCTCCTGGTCACAGTCACCGTTATCTACGCGGCAGTTGCTGCGGCAATGGCCCGCTATGAACACCGCACCGTGTCACATCAATGACACAGAGTCCCCCTCGGTTACAGGGCTGTCAGTGGTGGCCGGTAACTTACGTGCGTCTTATTACGCGCATTGCTCGCGTCACGCATCCATGTTCTAGGGGGACCCCCAAGTGACAACTCCGCCGCCCCAAGGCAACCCGTACGCCCAGGGCCAGAACCCGTACGCCCAGCAGGCCCAGCAGGCCCAGCAGCCCTACGGCCAGCCCCAGGGTCAGGCCCCGTACCCGCCCCAGGGCGGGTACCCGCAGCAGCCGGGCCAGTCGGGCTTCCCCCCGCAGGGGGCGGCGCCGTACGCACCGGTTCCGCCGCAGCAGCCGGGCCGCAGGTTCAACTTCAAGACGATCAAGAACGTCGGCGCTGCCGTGATCGTCGCCATCATGATCGTCGTCGGCTACATAATGAGCCAGGACGACGCAAAGAACGCCGAGGCGGGCGACTGCCTCAAGGCTCCGTCGTCGTCGGTCTCGGACGACAAGCTGGAGGTCGTGGACTGCACCTCCTCCGAGGCCGAGGTGAAGGTACTCAAGAAGATCAAGGGTCACTACACCGCGATCACCGCCGACACCGAGTGCAGGAAGGTCGAAGGGGCGACGAGCGTCTACACCGAGACGATGAAGACAGGAACCAGCGACGACGAGTTCCTGCTGTGCCTCAAGGACCTCTGATCGGTCGTTGTTTCACGTGAAACAACGAAGGGCGGCGCCATGTTTCACGTGAAACATGGCGCCGCTCTTCGTCTGGCGGCTCGACTCAGGCCTCTGGCTCCTGCGCCCACCACTCCTTGAGCGCGGCCACCGCCTCGTCGTGCTCCATCGGCCCGTTCTCCAGCCGCAGCTCCAGCATGTGCTTGTACGCACGGCCGATGACCGGCCCGGGACCGACGCCGAGGATCTCCATGATCTGGTTGCCGTCGAGGTCGGGGCGGATGGCGTCCAGTTCCTCCCGCTCCTGGAGCTGCGTGATCCGGTCCTCCAGGCCGTCGTAGGCACGGGACAGGGCGGCCGCCTTGCGTTTGTTCCGCGTTGTGCAGTCCGAGCGGGTCAGCTTGTGGAGGCGGTCCAGGAGCGGGCCCGCGTCCCGGACGTAGCGGCGGACGGCGGAGTCGGTCCACTCGCCGGTGCCGTAACCATGGAAGCGCAGGTGGAGCTCGACCAGACGCGAGACGTCCTTCACGAGCTCGTTGGAGTACTTGAGTGCCGTCATACGCTTCTTGGTCATCTTCGCGCCGACCACCTCATGGTGGTGGAACGAGACCCGGCCGTCCTTCTCGAACCGGCGCGTGCGCGGCTTGCCGATGTCATGCAGCAGCGCGGCCAGCCGCAGGGCCAGGTCGGGCCCGCTCTCCTCCAGCGCCATCGCCTGCTCCAGGACGATCAGCGTGTGCTCGTAGACGTCCTTGTGCCGGTGATGCTCGTCGCTCTCCAGGCGCAGGGCCGGCAGCTCCGGCAGCACATGCGTGGCCAGCCCGGTGTCGACCAGCAGCGTCAGGCCCTTGCGCGGATGAGCGGAGAGGATCAGCTTGTTCAGCTCGTCCCGCACCCGCTCCGCCGAAACGATCTCGATACGCCCGGCCATCTCCGTCATGGCCGTCACGACCTCGGGAGCCACCTCGAAGTCGAGCTGCGCCGCGAAGCGCGCCGCCCGCATCATGCGCAGCGGGTCGTCCGAGAAGGATTCCTCGGGGGTGCCCGGAGTGCGCAGCACACGCTCCGCGAGGTCCTCCAGCCCACCGTGCGGATCGATGAACTCCTTCTCCGGCAGCGCGACGGCCATCGCGTTCACCGTGAAGTCGCGCCGGACGAGGTCCTCCTCGATGGAGTCGCCGTACGAAACCTCGGGCTTGCGGGAGGTCCGGTCGTAGGCCTCCGACCGGTAGGTCGTCACCTCGATCTGAAAGTTCCGGTCAGCGGCTCCGTCGCGGGCACGCTTCTGCGCACCGACCGTGCCGAAGGCGATCCCGACGTCCCACACGGCGTCGGCCCACGGGCGCACGATCTTCAGTACGTCCTCGGGGCGGGCGTCGGTGGTGAAGTCCAGGTCGTTGCCGAGCCGACCCAGCAGCGCGTCCCGTACCGATCCGCCGACCAGCGCGAGTGAGAACCCGGCGTCCTGGAAGCGGCGGGCAAGATCGTCGGCGACAGGGGCGACCCGCAGCAGTTCACTCACCGCGCGGTGCTGCACCTGACTCAGGACACTGGGCTTGTCTTCGTTGGCGTTCGGCACAACAGAAGAGGGTACGTGGCCCCGGCGGCCGCGAGCTCCTCCATTAAACGTGCACACTGCGTGCACGGACACGTCTGTCCATACGTGCACAAGGACTGCTCTTGAGGCGCAGGGAAACGCTCCGCTTTATACCTACACATAGGGGACAGGCCGACGGCACGGCCCGATCTGGCGGAGCACTCCGCGGCACTTCCCCTCAGCGCACATCGTTACCATGCGTGGACGCACATTCCGACGACCACTGACGACGACGAGGGACGGGCGAGCGCGTGGCCGAGGCGGCAGACTTCCAGGGGACGAGTCCCTCACCTGCCCGCCGGTGGCTGCGGCGGACAGGAGCACTGTTCGCCGGAGCACCTCTGCTGGCCGGCCTGCTCCAGCTGCCCGCCGCCGGGCCCACGCACGCCGCCGGGCAGAACTCCCTGAAGGCCGCTTCCGGCTCCGGAACGGTGGCCGTGGCTGTGGACTCGCTCACTCCGACCGTTCCCGGCGAGGGCGACACGCTGACCGTGTCCGGCACGGTGACCAACAAGGGCAAGCAGGCGGTCACGGACGCGCAGGTGGACCTGCTCCTGGGCCCCGCCCTGAACACACGCTCCGAGATCGACACGGTCGCCGAGCGCACCGACTACCAGGCGGGCCTCGACGGGTCGCCGGTGGGCGGGAAGTACGTCAAGGAGTTCTCCAAGCTCACGCCGGGCGTCGCCCAGCGCTTCAGCATCTCTGTGCCGGTCGACAAGCTGGATCTCGGCCGGGACGGGGTCTACCAGTTCTCCGTCTCGCTGTCGGGCGAGACGTCCGCGCGGCCTTGGGAGCAGGTGCTGGGCATCCAGCGGACGTTCCTGCCGTGGCAGCCCGACGGGGCCGATACGAAGACCCGGACGACCGTTCTGTGGCCGCTCGTCTCCACCTCGCACATGACGGCGCAGACGGGCTCCAACGAGGAGCAGACTCCGGTCTTCCGTGACGACGCCCTCGCCGAGGAGATCTCCGCGGGCGGTCGGCTGCAACAGCTCGTGTCGCTGGGCAAGGAGCTCGATGTCACCTGGGTGATCGACCCCGACCTGCTGGCCTCCGTGGACGCGATGACGGAGAGCTATCGCGTCCAGGGCGAGGGCGACACGACCACGGCGGGCGCCCACCGCGAGGTCGCCAGGCAGTGGCTGGCCGAGTTGCAGGAGGCGGTGCGGGACAAGGAAGTCGTCGCCCTGCCCTTCGCCGATCCCGACGTGGCCTCCCTGGCTCACAACGGCACGAACGTCACCGGCTCGCTGAGCCACCTCAAGGAGGCCACCGACGTCGCCGCCGACACGGTCGACTCGGTCCTCCACGTGCAGCCGACCACCGACTTCGCCTGGCCCGTCAACGGCGCCGTCGACCCGTCCATCGTCAAGGTGGCCACATCCGCCGGCGCGGACAAGGTGATCGCCCGCAGCGACAGCCTCGTGGAGACCGGCGGCCTGCCCTACACGCCCTCCGCGGCCCGCCCCATCGGCGGCGGCACGACAGCGGTGGTCGCGGACGCACGGATGTCGACGTTGTTCCAGGGGAACCTGGCAAGGGCGTCGAGCTCGACGCTCACCGTGCAGCGGTTCCTCGCCCAGAGCCTGGCCCTCAACCTCCAGGTGGACAAGCAGCGCAACATCGTCGTAGCCCCGCAGCGGATGCCGACGGCGAGCCAGGCCCGGGCGATGGCCGAGGCGGTGAAGGCGCTCCAGGGCGGCACATGGTCGGAGTCCCAGGAGCTCACGGCCGCCGCCGTGGCCACGCCCGACTCGGGTGCCACCACGAAGGTGCCGGCAGCATCCGCGTATCCCTCCTCCCTGCGCAAGCAGGAGCTGCCGCACGCGGCCTTCGAGCAGATCGCGACCACGCAGGACAAGCTCGACAGGTTCAAGGTGATCCTCAGCAAGGAGTCCCGCGTGGTGACCCCCTTCGGGCGGGCCATGAACCGCGAGATGTCCACGTCGTGGCGCGGCCGCTCTGGCGAGGCAGCCGACTACCGCAACGGCATCGAGGCGTACATCGACTCCCTGGCCGGCCAGGTCACGCTGATCGAGAAGTCCGACACCAAGCTCTCCGGACGCAGCGCCACGATCCCCGTGACCGTGCAGAACAACCTGGTCCAGGGTGTCGAGCACCTGGTGCTCCGGCTCACCTCGGAGAATCCGAGGCGCCTCGAGATCGACGGCGAGCGCTATTACGAACAGCCCGTCGAGGTCTCCGGCGGGCACAGCCAGACGGTGAAGTTCACCACGTCGGCTCAGGCCAACGGTCAGGCGGCGGTGGTCGCCCAGCTGTTCACGGAGGACGGCCAGCCGTACGGTGCACCGGTCACCTTCGACGTGAAGGTCACCGAGTTCACGGCCACCGTGATGCTGGTCATCGGCGGCGGTTTCCTCCTGCTCGTCCTCGCCGGATTCCGTATGTACACGCAGCGCAAGCGCGCGGCCGCCCGCGAAGCCGAGCGGGACGCCTCCCAGGAGGCGAGTGAGACCGACGGCGACCCGGAGAACCCGGAAGGCCCCGACGGCCGTCTCACGCCCGAGGACCTCCTCGAGGAGGAGTCCGTCACCCGAACCCGGGCAGACGCCCCGGAGCAGCAGAGTGACCCGACACCGGACACCCCAGCGGAAAGCGCCGACCCGTCCGGCACGGGTGAGAGAGTGGACCGTTGAGCGATGTCGTGGCTAGTGGGCCCGGGACTATGAGGTGGGGTAACCATGAACGCGCCGTACGACGGTGACCGCGGCCAGGCCGCGGGCAGCTCGGGGCACCCCGAGGGCCCGCCGCCCGAGCAGGGCCAGGTACCGCCGCAGCACCCCGCGGACATGTACCTCCAGGACGCCTACGACCAGGACCCCTACCGGGCGCAGGACCTCTCCGCCCAGGACCCGGTCGCCGAGGCGCTCTACGACCGTGCCGCGCACCCGCCGCCCCCGCCGGGCACCTACCAGCAGCCGCAGCAGCTGTACGCCCAGCCGCCCCAGTCGCCGTACGCCCCCGACCCGCAGGTGTGGGCCCAGACCCCGGCTCCTGAGCCGGACGGCCCGAACCAGTACATGCCCTACGGCGACGACCCCCGTACGACCCAGTACGTGGGCGTCGACGACCTCGTCACGCACTCCACCGAGGGCCACCAGGAGCACGACGCCTTCGCTCACCTCTTCCGGGACCAGCAGCAGGGCGGTCATCCGCAGTACCAGCAGCCCCCGGCGGTTCCGGGCCCTTCGCCGGCGCCCGCCCCGGGCCCGTACCAGGCGTCCACTACGCCGCCGCCCGCCGATCCCCCCGCGCCCGCTCCGGAACCCGCTCCAGCCCCGGCCGCCAAGAAGAGCGGACGGGTCGGCGGTCTGCTGAAGTCGAGCGCGGTGATGGCCGCGGGCACGCTGGTCTCCCGGCTCACCGGCTTCGTCCGCTCCATGATGATCGTCTCGGCACTGGGCCTCGGCCTGCTCGGCGACTCCTTCCAGGTCGCCTACACGCTGCCGACGATGATCTACATCCTGACCGTCGGCGGCGGCCTCAACTCCGTCTTCGTGCCGCAGCTCGTACGCGCCATGAAGGACGACGAAGACGGCGGCGAGGCGTACGCGAACCGACTGCTGACCCTGGTGATGGTGGCGCTCGCCGCACTCACCGCCCTCGCGATGGTCGGCGCGCCGTATCTGGTCCGCGCACTGTCCAACCCCGTGGCCGGCGACCCCGCGGCCAACGACGTCGCCGTCACCTTCACCCGCTACTTCCTGCCCTCGATCTTCTTCATGGGCGTCCACGTGGTGATGGGGCAGATCCTCAACGCCCGTGGCCGCTTCGGCGCGATGATGTGGACGCCGGTCCTGAACAACATCGTCATCATCGTGACGCTCGGCGCGTTCCTGTGGGTGTACGGCACGGCCGAGCACTCCGGCATGAAGGTCACGAACATTCCGCCGGAGGGCCAGCGGCTCCTCGGCGTCGGCGTTCTCCTCGGCCTGGTCGTCCAGGCCCTGGCGATGATCCCTTACCTGCGCGAGACCGGCTTCCGGCTGCGCCTGCGCTTCGACTGGAAGGGCCACGGCCTCGGCAAGGCGGCCATGCTGGCCAAGTGGACGATCCTGTTCGTCCTGGCCAACCAGGCGGGTGCCCTCGTGGTCACCCAGCTGTCCACCTCCGCCGGAATCGACTCCGGCGTCGACGGCACCGGCTACGCCGCCTACGCCAACGCCCAGCTCATCTGGGGCCTCCCGCAGGCCATCATCACCGTCTCTCTGATGGCCGCCCTGCTGCCACGTATCTCGCGTTCGGCCGCCGAGGACGACGCGGGCGCCGTACGCGACGACATCTCCCAGGGCCTGCGCACCACAGCGGTCGCGATCGTGCCGCTCGCCTTCGGCTTCCTGTCGCTGGGCATCCCGATGTGCACGCTGATGTTCGGCTCCTCCGGCACGAGCGAGGCCACGAACATGGGCTTCATGCTGATGGCCTTCGGCCTCGGCCTGATCCCCTACTCGGTGCAGTACGTCGTGCTCCGCGCCTTCTACGCCTACGAGGACACCCGGACCCCCTTCTACAACACGGTCATCGTGGCGGCCGGCAACGCCGCCGTCTCGGCCGTCTGCTACTTCGTGCTCCCGGCCCGCTGGGCCGTGGTCGGCATGGCCGCCGCGTACGGCCTGGCCTACGCGATCGGCGTCGGCGTCGCCTGGAACCGACTGCGCAAGAAGCTCGGCGGCGACCTGGACGGCGCCCGGGTGATGCGGACGTACGCCAGACTCTGCATCGCGTCGGTGCCCGCGGCACTGCTGAGCGGTGCGGCCTGCTACGGCATCGGCCGGACCCTCGGTCAGGGCGTCCTCGGCTCCTTCGCCGCTCTGCTGGGCGGTGCGGTCGTGCTGTTCGGGGTCTTCTTCGTCGCCGCCCGCAAGATGCGCATCGAGGAACTGAACTCACTGGTCGGCATGGTCCGCGGGCGGCTGGGTCGCTGAAGCTGGGGTACGCGCACAACCATCGTCCGCCACCGTGTGTCGTGCATAGCGGCGGACTGTGGGCACAATTGGTTTCGGCGTCGGACGGCGCGCACGAAGTCGTACGGCGCGCAATGGATGGGGAGGCAGGAACGACGGTGGCGGAACGGAGCACGGCTGCCGTCGACGTGGCAGACAACAGCGGCGACGAGCCGCTGACCGCACAGGCGGACCAGTCCACGGCCGACGGGGTGGCCAAGAATCGGGAGCGGGACACGGACACCGACGAGGCACAGGGGAGTGGCGGGACCGAGAGTCCCGGAAAGGCCTCACCACCCGAACTGCACAGCGGTCACAAACTCGCCAGACGCTACCGCCTCGAGGAGTGCGTCACCCGTCTGGACGGTTTCAGCAGCTGGCGCGCGGTCGACGAGAAACTCCGTCGCGCCGTCGGCGTGCACATCCTGCCGGCGGACCACACACGGGCCCGTTCCGTTCTGGCCGCGGCCCGCTCCTCGGCGCTGCTCGGCGACCCCCGCTTCGTCCAAGTCCTCGACGCCGTCGAGGAGAACGACCTGGTCTACGTCGTCCATGAGTGGCTCCCCGACGCCACCGAGCTGAGCACGCTCCTCGCGTCCGGCCCTCTGGAGGTGTACGAGGCCTACCAGATGGTCACCCAGGTGTCCGCCGCCATGGCCGCCGCCCACCGCGAGGGTCTGGCCCATCTGCGTCTCAACCCGAACGCCGTGCTGCGCACCTCGTCCGGTCAGTGGCGCATCCGCGGCCTCGCGGTGAACGCCGCCCTGCGCGGCATCAACTCCGAAACCCCGCAGCGCACCGACACGGAAGCCATCGGCGCACTGCTGTACGCCGCGCTCACCCAGCGCTGGCCCTACGAGAGCGACGCCTACGGCCTGTCCGGGCTGCCCAAGGACGTCGGTCTGATCGCCCCCGACCAGGTACGCGCCGGCGTTCACCGCGGCCTGTCGGAACTCACCATGCGCGCACTGGCCAACAACGGCGCGACCGCCTCCCGGCACGAGTCCGCGTGCACGACGCCGGAGGAACTGGTGAAGGCGATCGGCGAGATGCCCCGCATCCGTCCGCCGGAGCCTTCGTTCACGGCCCCTCCGGACTATCAGCGCACGACCTACCAGCAGGGCACGTACGGCCGCCAGACGCAGCACCCTGGTGCCACCCAGCCGGTGCCGACCCCGCCGCCCCCGCTGCAGAGCCGCACCGGCAAGGCCCTGAAGTGGGCCGTGTCGGCCCTCCTGATCGCCGCCCTGGGCCTCGGCAGCTGGCAGTTGGCGGATGCGCTGATGGACCAGGGCAACAAGTCCGAGGACCCCAACCAGTCACAGACGACGGACGACGACGACAAGGGCCCGACGAAGCCTGCCAGCGGGCCCATCGCCATCAGCGGCGCCCGGGACTTCGACCCGTTCGGCGACGGCTCGGAGAAGCCCACCGACATAAGCAAGATCTACGACGGCTCTGCGAGCACGTACTGGCAGACGGACTACTACTTGAGTGCCGACTTCGGTCGGCTGAAGTCCGGAGTAGGTGTCATCCTCGACCTCGGCAAGGTCCAGCAGGTCGGGAAGGCGACCATCACCTTCCAGGGAGATACGTCCGTCGAGCTCCTCGCCGCCTCCAGTGACACAGGTTCGGAACCCACGTCCTTCAACGCCTTCTCGAAGGTCGCCGAAGGCTCCGGTACGACCGTGACGCTCAAGCCCAACGAGTCGGTCAAGTCCCGCTACCTTCTGGTCTGGCTGACCAAGTTGCCGCTGACCGAGAACAACGAGTACCGCGGTCGCGTGGCGGACATCAAGGTGAGCAGCTAAGGCTGAGGGGAGGGGGTTCGATGGCCGAGGGTGCCGGATACGACGGAGTGAGCGATCAGGACCTGCTCGCCCGCCACGTCGACGGCGACCCCGATGCCTTCGGTGAGCTCGTACGGCGTCACCGCGACCGGCTCTGGGCGGTGGCCCTGCGAACGCTCGGGGACCGCGAGGAAGCCGCTGACGCCGTCCAGGACGCCCTCGTCTCCGCCTACCGGGCCGCCCACACCTTCCGGGGCCAGTCGGCCGTCACGACGTGGCTGCACCGGATCACCGTGAACGCCTGTCTGGACCGCGCCCGCAAGGCGGCCTCCCGGAAGACCTCCCCCGTCGACGACACCGAGCGCCTCGAGCAGCTGCTGGAGCCGCACGAGTCCGCTTCGGCGCCCGCTGAGCGCAATGATCTGCATCGCCAGCTCCTGGAGGCGCTCGGCACGCTGCCGCCCGACCAGAAGGCGGCGCTCGTCCTGGTGGACATGCAGGGCTACCCCGTCGCCGAAGCGGCCCGCATCCTCGACGTGCCGACCGGCACCGTCAAGAGCCGCTGTGCGCGCGGCAGAGCCAGACTCCTGCCTCTCCTCACCCACCTGCGGCCGGAAAACGCCAAAGACGGCAAGGACTCCGGCGAGAGGCGGAACCGGACGCAGGGGACATCCGTCCCACCGGCAGCGGGTCCACCTGCCACGGGGACACAAGCAAGGGATCCGCGCGATACCGGGCCGAGTGATTCAGCTGCAGTGAAGGGCGGAGGTGGGCGAGCGTGACATCCACGACGGACACGGCCGGGCACCCGGACGTCGCCGAGATCTCCGACCTCACCGAGGGCCTTCTCCCCCCGTCCAGGACCGCCGACCTACGACGGCATCTGGAGGAGTGCGAGCTGTGCGCGGACGTCCACGCATCGCTTGAGGAGATCCGAGGGCTGCTCGGCACGCTGCCCGGCCCGGCACGCATGCCCAACGATGTAGCCGAACGCATCGACGCCGCCCTCGCCGCAGAGGCTCTGCTGAACGCCACGGCGCCCGACGACATCGACCAGCCGAAGCTCGTCGGCCCTGCCCCCTCGGCTTCCGGTGGGGACGACCATGCGCATGTTTCACGTGAAACATCGGCAGCACCAGGACGTCCGGCGGGACACGCCCGCTCCTCGACCACCGGCCCCGGCCGCAAGAACCGCAAGAAGGCCGGACGGCGGAGGGTCGCCGTACTGAGCGCCGCGTTCACGGCCGCCGCCCTGGGACTCGGTTCAGTGCTGCTGACCTCATTGATGGGCGGCGCAGGGTCCGGTCCGTCGGCCGAGGGGGGCCAGAGCGGCGCCGACACCTTCTCGGCGGCGAAGCTGGAGAATCAGGTCTCCGATCTCCTCGCCAAGAGCGAGAGCTCCGCCGGTAGCTCCAAAAAGCCGGACCGCAGCCTGGGCGCGGTGGGCGAGCCAGACACCCCGAGCCCCAAGGTCTTCCGCGAGATCACGGTGCCCGACTGCATCCGCAAGGGCATCGGCCGCAACGACCCGGCCCTTGCCGCCGAGGAAGGCGTCTACAAGGGCAAGGATGCTCTCCTCGTCGTGCTGCCCGACGCCTCTGACATCAGCCGAGTCACCGTCTACGTCGTGGACGCGACCTGCGTGAAGCATCCGTCGTCCACGACGGCCGAGGTCCTCCTGACGGACTCCTACGCTCGCCACTGAGAGGCCGGCAGCTCGTCTCTGTCCGAAGCGGCAACCCCCGCAGTGTGGCGTCACCGTGTGCCCGGACACAGTGGGAATGCGCGCCCCTTAGGATCCGTTGGGTGGGGTGAGAGTTCTGAAAGGGGCTCCCACCGGTCCGACGAGGTATTCCAGAGACGAGGAATCAAGCCGTGAGCGACGTCCGTAACGTGATCATCATCGGCTCCGGGCCCGCCGGCTACACGGCGGCGCTCTACACCGCGCGCGCGTCGCTGAAGCCGCTGGTGTTCGAGGGCGCCGTCACCGCCGGTGGCGCGCTCATGAACACCACCGAGGTGGAGAACTTCCCGGGCTTCCAGGACGGGATCATGGGCCCCGAGCTCATGGACAACATGCGCGCCCAGTCCGAGCGCTTCGGAGCCGAGCTCGTCCCGGACGACATCGTCAACGTCGACCTCACCGGTGAGATCAAGACCGTCACCGACACCGCGGGCACGGTCCACCGTGCGAAGGCCGTCATCGTCGCCACCGGCTCGCAGCACCGCAAGCTCGGCCTGCCGAACGAGGACGCCCTCTCCGGCCGCGGGGTCTCGTGGTGTGCCACCTGCGACGGATTCTTCTTCAAGGACCAGGACATCGCCGTGATCGGCGGAGGCGACACCGCTATGGAAGAGGCCACCTTCCTCTCCCGCTTCGCCAAGTCCGTGACGATCGTCCACCGCCGCGACACCCTCCGCGCCTCCAAGGCGATGCAGGACCGCGCCTTCGCCGACCCGAAGATCAAGTTCGTCTGGGACAGTGAGGTCGCCGAAGTCCAGGGCGACCAGAAACTCTCCGCGCTGAAGCTGCGCAACGTCAAGACCGGCGAGCTCTCGGACCTGGCGGTCACCGGCCTGTTCATCGCGATCGGCCACGACCCGCGCACCGAGCTGTTCAAGGGCCAGCTGGAGCTGGACGAGGAGGGCTACCTCAAGGTCGACGCCCCCTCCACGCGCACCAACCTGACCGGCGTCTTCGGCGCCGGCGACGTGGTGGACCACACCTACCGCCAGGCGATCACCGCGGCCGGCACCGGCTGCTCCGCCGCCCTCGACGCTGAGCGTTTCCTCGCCGCCCTCGCGGACGAGGAGAACGCCGAGCCCGAGAAGACCTCTGTCTGACCCCCACCCGCCCCACGCACCAAACAGTTAAGGAGCCCGCCGTGGCCGGCACCCTGAAGAATGTGACCGACGACTCCTTCGAGCAGGACGTCCTCAAGAGCGACAAGCCCGTCCTGGTGGACTTCTGGGCCGCCTGGTGCGGACCGTGCCGCCAGATCGCGCCGTCCCTCGAGGCGATCGCCGCCGAGCACGGCGACAAGATCGAGATCGTCAAGCTCAACATCGACGAGAACCCGGGTACGGCCGCCAAGTACGGCGTCATGTCCATCCCGACGCTGAACGTCTACCACAACGGCGAAGTCGCCAAGACCATCGTCGGCGCCAAGCCGAAGGCCGCGATCCTCCGCGACCTTGAGGACTTCATCGCCGAGTGACGTTTCACGTGAAACACGAATGGGCCAACCCAAGCGGGTTGGCCCATTTGCTTGGGACAGACACCAGAGAACTGCGTCGGCCTCAGAGAGGCCGCAAGGCCGGCTCCTTCTGCACGGCCCCCAGCAGCCGATCGATCGCCATCTCCACGTCTTCCTTCCAGGACAGCGTCGTCCGCAGTTCCAGACGCAGACGCGGAACGGTGGGATGCGGGCGCACCGTCTTGAAGCCCACGGCCAGGAGATGGTCTGCCGGCAGCACACACGCCGGCTCCTTCCAGCGCACGTCGCCGAAGGCCTCGATCGCCTTGAAGCCCCGCCGCAGCAGATCCTTGGCAACCGTCTGGACCATCACCCGGCCCAGTCCCTGGCCTTGGTAGCCCGGCATGATGAACGCGGTCATCAGCTGCACCGCGTCCGGTGAGACAGGGCTCGTGGGAAACGCCGTCGCACGGGGGACATAAGCCGGAGGCGCGTACAGCACGAAGCCGACCGGCACGTCGTCGACGTAGACGACTCGCCCGCAGGATCCCCAGTCCAGCAGTACGGCGGAGATCCACGCTTCCTTCTCGAGGGCGGGCGTCCCCGCCTTTACCGCGGCTTCACCGCTGACCGTGTCCAACTCCCAGAAGACACACGCGCGGCAACGCTTGGGAAGGTCCTGAAGGTTGTCCAGCGTGAGCGGTACGAGCCGACGCCCCATGAAGGCTGTTCCTCGCTTCCTTCGCCCGCGGCGTCGCGAGCGGCTGTCAGGGCGCTACGTTCCCTGAGCAGGCTGCCGACGAACCCGCCGACCGCGCCCAACCCAAGACCCGCGCTCACCAGTCCGGTGCGGCTCACCGTTCGCATGGACCCCGCCTCCCCTAAGAGGTCTGCCAGGTGGATGCGCCATACCCAAACGCATCGTATCCACGATGGGTTTCCATCGACACCAGCCAGAAAGCAAAGAGCGGGCCGTGTTCCGGTACACACCGGAACACGGCCCGCGCAGACAGGTCAGGAGGCGAACCCGACCCACCGGGCGTCAGCCCTCGGAGTCCTCCGCGTCATCGTCCAGAAGACTCTTCTGAAGAGCCAGCTTCTCGCCCGGAGCGAGCGTGCTGAGGATTCGCTCGAGGTCATCCGGAGAGGCGAACTCGACGGTGATCTTGCCCTTCTTCTGGCCCAGCTCGACCTTCACCCGTGTCTCGAAGCGATCGGAGAGCCGGGTCGCGAGGTCGGACAGCGCCGGAGAGGGCACCGAACCGGCCCGCGGCCCCCTGGCACGCTGAGTCTTCTGCGGGCGCGAGCCCATCAGCGTCACGATCTCCTCGACGGACCGCACCGACAAGCCCTCGGCCACCACCCGGTAAGCCAGCCGCTCCTGCTCCTCCGGATCCTCGACAGAGAGGAGCGCGCGCGCATGCCCGGCGGAGAGAACTCCCGCGGCCACCCGGTTCTGGACCTTCGGCGAAAGCTTCAGCAGTCGCAGGGTGTTGGAGACCTGCGGCCGGGAACGGCCGATGCGGTCCGCCAACTGGTCGTGCGTGCAGTTGAAGTCCTTCAGCAGCTGATCGTAAGCAGCGGCCTCTTCGATCGGGTTCAGCTGAGCGCGGTGCAGGTTCTCCAGGAGCGCGTCCAGGAGGAGCTTCTCGTCGTCCGTAGCCCGCACGATCGCGGGGATCGCATCGAGGCCGGCCTCACGGCAGGCCCGCCAGCGCCGCTCGCCCATGATGAGCTCGTAGCGTGCGGTGCCGATCTGCCGTACGACGATCGGCTGGAGGAGACCGACTTCCTGGATGGAAGTGACGAGCTCCTGCAGCGCGTCCTCGTCGAAGACCTCACGGGGCTGCCGCGGGTTCGGCGTGATCGCATCGAGGGGGATCTCCGCGAAGTGCGCGCCCATGGGAGCCGCGGGCGCCTCCACGGCGCCGCCCAGCAAGGGCTCCTCGGTTTCATGTGAAACATGCGGCAGCGTGGCCACCTTGGCTGCGGCCACCCCACGCTCGGACAGCACCGGGACAGCGGCCGGGGACGTGGGGGTAGCGCCCCCCACGGGGGCCGGAGCCACCGTCTTCTCCGTCGGTGCTGCAGGGATCAGTGCGCCGAGACCACGGCCCAACCCCCTCCGTCGCTCGCTCACTGGATCCCCTCCACCATGCTCGGGTTGCTCTGGGCGCCGATGTGGGCATGCGTCGGGTCGTAACTGACACCGACACCCTTCAGCGCGATTTCTCGTGCCGCCTCAAGATAAGACAGGGCACCGCTCGACCCCGGATCGTAGGTCAGCACCGTCTGTCCATAGCTCGGCGCCTCGGAGATACGGACCGAGCGCGGAATGCTCGTCCGCAGCACCTCGTCGCCGAAGTGGCTGCGCACCTCGTCCGCGACCTGTGACGCAAGCCGCGTCCGGCCGTCGTACATGGTGAGCAGGATCGTCGATACATGCAGGGCAGGGTTGAGGTGCCCCCGCACGAGGTCGACGTTGCGCAGCAACTGGCCCAGGCCCTCCAGCGCGTAGTACTCGCACTGGATCGGGATCAGGACCTCCTGCCCCGCCACCAGCGCGTTGACCGTCAGCAGGCCGAGCGAGGGCGGGCAGTCGATCAAGATGTAGTCCAGCGGCTGCTCGTAGGCCTGGATCGCCCTCTGCAGTCGGCTCTCACGTGCCACCAAGGACACCAACTCGATCTCCGCACCGGCGAGATCGATCGTGGCCGGGGCACAGAAGAGACCCTCGACATCGGGGACCGGCTGGACGACTTCCGCGAGCGGCTTACTCTCGACCAACACGTCATAGATGGAGGGAACTTCGGCGTGATGGTCGATCCCCAGAGCAGTGGACGCGTTGCCCTGCGGGTCGAGGTCGATGACCAGCACACGGCCGCCATGCAGGGCCAGCGACGCGGCAAGGTTGACGGTCGTCGTCGTCTTGCCCACGCCACCCTTCTGGTTGGCAACCACCATGACGCGGGTCTGCTCGGGCCGTGGCAGGCCCTCGCCGGCACGGCCTAGAGCCTCCACTGCCAGTTGGGCAGCACGACCGATGGGAGTGTCGTCCATCGGGGGCGGTGTTTCACGTGAAACATCCTCCCCCATCGACTCGGTACGGGGACCGGGGACCGGATCGGTCATCGGTCCCGCGATGTTGGCGTCGGACCGCAAGGATTCACTCTCCTCGACTTCAGGCTCGCAATGAACAGAGCCTCCCATGTCTTCGGGGTCGTGAACCAGTGAGGCCTGTTGTTCTGTGGAGAAATCCACCTCTGTGGAAAACTCCGTGCCCCTCCAGGAGGACGGAGCGTCACCGGATGGACCGTCTCCGAGAGAACCGAGGGGCTTTCGGTCGCGAGGTTCGGCCGCAGCGCGGCCACGGCTGATGATGCCATGCAGCAGTGAGCGACGTTTCACGTGAAACACGATGCACAGCAGATGGAGCCGAACTGTCGCGACACTCCGGCATGCATAGGTTTGCCAGCTTGTGTGGAGTACGTCTCGTCGTCAGGACGGATCAGCGGCGCCGACGAGCACGCCCCGTCCTGGCGGCCTTCGCTCGCTTCGCAGCGAAGCGCACACCGCCCGGACTCTCCCCGACCTCGACGCGCACGACCGTGGACATGGGATCCACGACGCCCTCCCCGACATGCAGGATCGACGTCTCGACCGCGCCCAGCTTGCTCAGAGCCGTCGCAGCACTCTTCAGCTCCTCCTCCGCGGTGTCGCCCTTCAGTGCCAGCATCTCGCCGTACGGGCGCAGCAACGGGATCCCCCACGTGGCCAGCCGATCCAGCGGAGCCACCGCACGCGCGGTCACGACATGCACCGGCGGCAGCTTCCCCATGACCTCCTCAGCGCGCCCACGGACGACCGTCACATGGTCCAGCCCCAGCAGCTCCACGACTTCCGTCAGAAAGTTCGTACGCCGCAGCAGGGGCTCCAGCAGCGTGATCTTCAGGTCCTCCCGGACAAGCGCCAGGGGAATGCCGGGCAGGCCGGCACCCGAGCCGACGTCGCACACCGTCACACCCTCGGGGACAACCTCGGAGAGCACCGCACAGTTCAGCAGATGCCGCTCCCACAGGCGGGGCACCTCACGCGGGCCGATCAGGCCACGCTGCACACCCGCCTCGGCGAGCAGTTCGGCATAGCGGACCGCATCAGCGAAGCGATCGCCGAACACCTCACGTGCCTTCTCGGGCACAGGGGGAAGCTCCGCTGCCTCCGTCACGGGGGACCGTCCTTCCGTACGGCGCCGGCGCACCCGGCGCCGACACCAGAACCACCAGAACTATCAGGCTGACAAAGTTCGGCCCCGCCTGCGGGCAGACGGGGCCGGGAGAACCTAAGGGCCGATCAAGCGGGCAGCACGACGACGAACCGCTGCGGTTCCTCGCCCTCGGACTCGCTTCGCAGGCCCGCCGCCTTGACCGCATCGTGCACGACCTTGCGCTCGAACGGCGTCATCGGCTTCAGCTTCACAGGCTCGCCGGTGTTCTTCACATCGGCAGCGGCCTTGGCGCCCAGCTCGGAGAGCTCGGCACGCTTCTTGGCCCGGTAGCCCGCGATGTCCAGCATCAGGCGGCTGCGGTCCCCGGTCTCCCGGTGCACAGCCAGGCGCGTGAGCTCCTGCAGTGCCTCCAGCACCTCGCCGTCACGACCGACCAGCTTCTGCAGGTCTCGGCCGCCCGCGTCGCTGATGATCGAGACAGCGGCGCGGTCGGCCTCGACGTCCATGTCGATGTCGCCGTCGAGATCGGCGATGTCGAGCAGACCCTCGAGGTAGTCCGCCGCGATCTCACCCTCCTGCTCCAGGCGGGTCAGGGTGTCTGCACCCTCGGAAGCGGCGGAGGTGGTGCCTTCCGTCACGGGATGGGCTCCTTCTTACTTCTTGGACGGGGACTTGGGGCGCTGCGGGCCGCCCTTGCGCTGCCCGGACTGGGCCTTGCTGCGGGTGCTGCCACCAGGCTTCTGAGCGGCCTTCTTGGCAGCGTCGGGCTTGGCGTCCTCGGGCTCGTCGTCGGACTTCTTGAGCGACGTCGGCTCATCGGCGTGCTTCGCACCGCCGGACTGACGCTGGGACTTGCTCTGGCGCTTCGGCTGCTGACGCTTGGGAGCAGCCGCAGTGGTCGGCGTACCGTCCTCGGCCAGGGTGGCGACAGCACCCTCGCTCTTGATCACGCTGCCGTCGGCCTGCGCCGCGAGACCCGCCTTGTTCAGGCCGTTGATGAACTTGCGCTCGAACTCGTTACGGTCGCGGCCCTTGGCCACGATCGCCTTGACGATGGCCTTCTCACCGCGACCACGCGTCTTGCCGTGGTTCGTGACGTGCTTGTGCAGGCGCTCCAGGTACGCGGCCTGAGCCTTGGAACCCGGGGTCGGGTTGTTGTGGATGACGTACATCTGCTGACCCATGGTCCACACGTTCGTGGTCAGCCAGTAGACGAGGACACCGACCGGGAAGTTGATGCCGAAGACGGCGAACATGACCGGGAAGATGTACATCAGCATCTTCTGCTGCTGCATGAACGGCGTCTTCACCGTGGTGTCGACGTTCTTCGTCATCAGCTGGCGCTGCGTGTAGAACTGCGACGCCGACATCAGGACGATCATGACCGCGGTGACGATGCGGACGGTGGTCAGCGAGGCATTGAGCTCGGCGACGTCAGCAGCGCTGTCGGTGAACTTCGCGGCCAGCGGAGCCCCGAAGATGTGCGCCTGCTGCGCGCTCTTCAGCAAGCTCTCGTTGATCACACCGATGGTGTCGTTGTTCGCGATGCTGTTGAGCACGTGGTACAGAGCGAAGAAGAACGGAGACTGCGCCAGGATGGGAAGGCACGAGGAGAGCGGGTTGGTACCCGTCTCCTTGTACAGCTTCATCATCTCTTCGGACTGACGCTGCTTGTCGTTCTTGTAGCGCTCCTGGATCTTCTTCATCTCGGGCTGGAGCGTCTGCATGGCCCGGGTCGCCTTGATCTGCTTCACAAAGAGCGGGATCAGGCAGATACGGATCAGAATCACCAGGGACACGATGGACAGGCCCCAGGCCCACCCGGTGTCAGGGCCGAAGATGGCGCCGTACACCTTGTGGAACTGGACGATGACCCAGGAAACGGGTGTCGTGATGAAGCTGAAGAGGCTGGCAATCGTGTCCACTAATCATGCTCCTTGCGCATGGGACGAGGTCTCTGCGGCCGGGCTCGAAGGAACATTCTCCTCGGTGGCCGTTTCGGCGGCGGAGGGCCCGCCCTTCCGTGCACGCCACGCATTGCGCAGCAACTCGTGCCACCGCGGACGCTTGCGCGGCGGGACATGGTCCACACCACCCAGCGACCACGGGTTGCACCGCAGGATGCGCCAGGCGGTGAGCGCCGTGCCCTTGATCGCACCGTGCCGGTCGATGGCCGTATAGCCGTAGTGGGAACACGACGGGTAGTACTTGCACACCGGCCCGAGCAGCGGACTGATCGTCCACTGGTACAGCTTGATCAGAGCCAGTAGTGGGTACTTCATCGCGCGCCCCCTCCCAGCAGCCGCTGCAGAGCGGCATCCAGGTCTCGGGCCAGCTGTGCATGGTCGGCGTCACCCGCACCGGGCAGCGCTCGTACGACTACCAGGCTACCGGGGGGCAGCCGGTCGACTCGGTCGCGCATCAGATGGCGAAGCCTGCGCTTCACCTTGTTCCGCACGACCGCGCCTCCCACAGCCTTGCTCACGACGAAACCCGCACGCGTCGGGGGAGCGCTCTCCCCAGGCGCGTGCGGGTCCGTGGCACCGCTACGAAGGTGGACGACGAGGTGCTGGCGTCCTGCCCGGCGTCCTCGTCGAACCGCGGTCGCGAAGTCCTCGCGCCGCCTCAGCCGGTTCTCGGTGGGCAGCACGACGGCATGACCTGACCGGAATCAGGCGGACAGGCTGGCGCGACCCTTGGCACGACGGTTCGCGAGAATCGCGCGACCGGCACGGGTACGCATCCGCAGGCGGAAGCCGTGGGTCTTCGCGCGACGACGGTTGTTCGGCTGGAAGGTGCGCTTGCTCACTCGGGGGCTCCAGAAATAAATCGGGGTTTGCGGGTGCCGTCCTGGCTGTCACCGTGCGCCCACGAGTAGCTCGCGTTACGCCCGAGTGCACCGCTTACCGATCACCTTTACGCGATCTGTGCCCATCGGAGGCAGGCGGCAGCAGCCATCGACAACTCGACCTGGTTACGGTACGCGCGGCTACGCCATCCGGTCAAACCAGAGGCCACCGGGAGACACTATCCACAGGCTGGGGACAACAACTTGAACCGCACCCGCCGCCCTGACTACCGTGACTGAACTCCGATTCGTTCCCTTGTCCCCCTGATTCAGGCTCCACCCGTTTGAAACCCGACCCGTCCCACAATCACACGTTCGTGGGACCCGTGAGAGAGCGTGCCCTGTGGCTGACGTACCTGCCGATCTTGCCGCAGTGTGGCCACGAGTACTGGAGCAGCTCCTCGGCGAGGGCCGCGGACAGGGTGTCGAGGTCAAGGACGAGCACTGGATCCGGCGCTGCCAGCCCCTCGCGCTGGTCGCCGACACCGCCCTGCTCGCCGTACCGAACGAATTCGCGAAGGGCGTACTGGAAGGCCGTCTGGCCCCCATCGTCAGCGAGACCCTGAGCCGCGAGTGCGGCCGCCCGATCCGCATCGCGATCACCGTCGACGACTCCGCCGGCGAACCCCCGGCCCCCCCGGTGCCCTCCGCCCCCAAGCACGCAGCTCCGTACGAGCAGGGGGGACACCCATCGCCCCAGTCCCGCTACGAGGAGCCCGAGCTCCCCTCGTACGAGGGCTACGGCCGCCACCGCGCCGACGACCAGCTGCCCGGCGCCCCCGCCGACCCGCTGCCCACCGCGCGCCCGGCCTACCCGAACGAGTACCAGCGCTCCGAGCCCGCCCCCGGCAGCTGGCCGCGACCGACGCAGGACGAGTACAGCTGGCAGCAACAGCGCCTCGGCTTCCCGGAGCGGGACCCCTACGCCTCGCCGTCGCAGGACTCCTACACACAGGACTCCTACGGCTCCCCCGCCCAGGACTACCGCCCGCAGCCGATGGAACGGCCGTCCTACGACACACGCCGCTCCGACTACGACGGACACCGCTCTGACTACGACCAGCAGCGGCCCGACTACGACCAGCCGCGCGGTGACTACGACCAGGGCAGCCGCCGCGAGCGGCCCGAACCGCCCTCCGGTCACGGCCATGTGCACCGCGGCGGCCCCGTCGGCGCCAACCTGCCGACCACCGGCGCACCCGGCCCGCTGGCCGCGCAGCCCGCACCGGCACCCGGACCCGGCGAACCGACCGCGCGGCTGAACCCGAAGTACCTCTTCGACACGTTCGTCATCGGCGCCTCCAACCGCTTCGCCCACGCCGCCGCGGTCGCCGTCGCCGAAGCACCGGCGAAGGCATACAACCCCCTCTTCATCTACGGGGAGTCCGGCCTCGGCAAGACACACCTGCTGCACGCGATCGGCCACTACGCGCGCAGCCTCTACCCGGGCACGCGCGTGCGCTATGTGAGCTCCGAGGAGTTCACCAACGAGTTCATCAACTCCATCCGCGACGGCAAGGGCGACAGCTTCCGCAAGCGCTACCGCGAAATGGACATCCTGCTCGTCGACGACATCCAGTTCCTCGCGGACAAGGAGTCGACGCAGGAGGAGTTCTTCCACACCTTCAACACGCTCCACAACGCCAACAAGCAGATCGTGCTCTCCAGCGACCGGCCGCCCAAGCAGCTGGTCACGCTGGAGGACCGGCTGCGGAACCGTTTCGAGTGGGGCCTGATCACCGACGTCCAGCCGCCGGAGCTGGAGACGCGTATCGCGATCCTCCGCAAGAAGGCGGTCCAGGAGCAGCTGAACGCCCCGCCGGAGGTCCTGGAGTTCATCGCCTCCCGCATCTCGCGCAACATCCGCGAGCTGGAGGGCGCGCTGATCCGGGTGACGGCGTTCGCGTCGCTCAACCGGCAGCCGGTCGACCTGGGCCTGACGGAGATCGTCCTGAAGGATCTGATCCCCGGCGGCGACGACGCGACGCCGGAGATCACCTCGACGGCCATCATGAGCGCCACTGCCGACTACTTCGGCCTCACGGTCGAGGACCTGTGCGGCAGCTCCCGCGGCCGCCAGCTGGTCACCGCCCGCCAGATCGCCATGTACCTCTGCCGCGAGCTGACGGACCTGTCGCTGCCGAAGATCGGCGCGCTGTTCGGCGGCCGCGACCACACCACGGTGATGCACGCCGACCGCAAGATCCGCAACCTGATGGCCGAGCGACGCTCCATCTACAACCAGGTCACCGAGCTGACCAACCGCATCAAGAACGGCTGACGGAGCCGGCCGCCAGGACGGCCGGACACGCCAGTCCTACGACGCCGAGGGCGCCCACGGAGGAGATTCCGGGGGCGCCCTTCGTCATGTCGCGGACGTCGGCTGTTCGAATACGTGCCGCGTTACGGCCACTCTCCACAGATTCGGTGACTTTTTTGCGTCCACACCCTGGGGACTGGGAAGTTGTCCAGACTGTGTCCACAGGAGCCGCGGTTGAAAGACCATCAGACCAGGTCACCCGGGTGTGGATTCGTGGACGAACGATCTCCACAGACTGTGGACAGAGCGGAGATCCACAGGCTGTGCAGAAAGTTGTCCACGGGCAACCCACAGGCTGGGGCCAGTTGTCCCCAGCGATCCCCAGCTTCTCCACATGCCTGTCCACTGTTCGGCAACGCGACGCGCCTCATCACCGGGTCGAGTGAAAGGCGTCACACAAAGCTGCCGGGTTGGGCTGTGGGAAAGATGGGTAAAGCTGGGGACGGCGTTGGGGAGAAGTCGCCTCGGCCTGTGCATGGGGTGTGCAGAACTTTCCGTTCTCCACAGAAACGCTCGGTTGTCCACCGCCTTCGCCCACAGCCCCCGTGGACAAAATCTCCGCTCTGACCTGGGCAAACAAGGTTATCCACGGTATCCACAGGCCCTACTACTACTCCCAACTAGAGAGAGCTGGGAATCCGTTTCGAAGAGGGCCCTGTGCACAACTCGCTGTCCGGCTCCCGGCTGCCCCTCGTCACGACTTGACCCCGAGAGGCACCTACTGTCAGTGGGGTGCGTCAGACTGTTCCCCGGTGTCCTTCCCGTCACAGGGGCCGACGACACCGAGACAGACGACGAAGCCAGGCAGGCCGAAGAAGCGCCGGCAACAGCAGGAGGCGGCAACAGTGAAGATCCGGGTGGAACGCGACGTACTCGCGGAGGCAGTGGCCTGGGCGGCGCGCAGCCTCCCGGCCCGTCCGCCGGCGCCTGTCCTCGCCGGCCTCCTGCTGAAGGCCGAGGACGGTCAGCTGAGCCTGTCCAGCTTCGACTACGAGGTCTCCGCGCGTGTGAGCGTCGAGGCGGAGGTCGACGAGGAGGGCACTGTCCTCGTCTCCGGGCGGCTTCTCGCGGACATCTCCCGCGCTCTCCCAAACCGTCCGGTGGAGATTTCCACAGACGGTGTACGGGCGACCGTGGTCTGCGGTTCCTCGCGGTTCACACTCCACACGCTGCCTGTGGAGGAGTACCCGGCGCTCCCGCAGATGCCGAACGCGACCGGCACGGTCCCCGGCGAGGTCTTCGCGTCCGCCGTGCAGCAGGTGGCCATCGCGGCCGGCCGTGACGACACGCTGCCCGTCCTCACCGGTGTGCGGATCGAGATCGAGGGCGACACGGTGACGCTGGCGTCCACCGACCGCTACCGCTTCGCGGTCCGTGAGTTCCTGTGGAAGCCGGAGAACCCGGAGGCGTCCGCCGTCGCCCTGGTGCCCGCCAAGACCCTCCTGGACACCGCCAAGGCGCTGACCAGCGGTGACAGCGTCATTCTGGCGCTGTCCGGCTCGGGTGCGGGCGAGGGCCTGATCGGCTTCGAGGGCGCCGGTCGTCGTACGACGACCCGTCTGCTGGAGGGCGACCTCCCGAAGTACCGCACGCTGTTCCCGACGGAGTTCAACAGCGTCGCCGTGATCGAGACCGCCCCGTTCGAGGAAGCCGTCCGGCGCGTGGCCCTGGTCGCCGAGCGCAACACCCCGGTGCGGCTGAGCTTCGAGCAGGGTGTGCTGATCCTGGAGGCCGGCTCCAGCGACGACGCACAGGCTGTGGAAAGGGTGGACGCACAGCTGGAGGGCGATGACATCTCGATCGCCTTCAACCCGAACTTCCTGCTGGACGGCCTGAAGGAAATCGGCTCCCCGGTGGCCCAGCTGGCGTTCACGACGTCCACGAAGCCGGCGCTGCTGAGCGGCAAGCCCGCGGTGGACGCCGAGGCGGACGAGGCCTACAAGTACCTGATCATGCCGGTGCGCCTGAGCGGCTGAGCGGCCGGAGTTGTCCACAGGCCGTGGAGAAAGAGGGCCCGGCCTGTGGGGAAACCTGCAGGTGAGGGCGTACGAATGAGCGCGTATGCCCACAGCTGTGCGTGAGCGTCCGGGTTTAGGCTCGTACGTGGGTACGAAAGTGCCTCACACGCCTCAGCGACCTAAGGAACACAACTGATGGAGCTCGGTCTCGTCGGCCTCGGCAAAATGGGCGGCAACATGCGCGAGCGGATCCGCCGCGCGGGCCACACCGTCGTCGGATACGACCGCAACCCTGACCTCGCGGATGTCCACAGCCTGGAAGAGCTTGTGGGCAAGCTTTCGGGCCCGCGCGTCGTCTGGGTCATGGTCCCGGCGGGTGCGCCGACCCAGGCGACCATCGACGAGCTGGCCGAGCTGCTGGAGCCCGGTGACGTCGTGGTGGACGGCGGCAACTCGCGCTGGACGGACGACGAGAAGCACGCCGAGGAGCTGGCGGCCAAGGGCATCGGCTTCGTCGACTGCGGGGTCTCCGGCGGCGTCTGGGGCCTGGAGAACGGCTATGCGCTGATGTACGGCGGCGACGCGGAGAACGTCGCGAAGGTGGAGCCGATCTTCGACGCCCTCAAGCCGAAGGGTGACTTCGGTGCGGTGCACGCGGGCAAGGTCGGTGCGGGGCACTTCGCGAAGATGGTCCACAACGGTATCGAGTACGCGATGATGCAGGCCTATGCCGAGGGCTGGGAGCTGTTGGAGAAGGTCGACTCCGTGACCGACGTCCGGGAGGTCTTCCGTTCCTGGCAGGAGGGCACGGTCATCCGTTCCTGGCTGCTGGACCTGGCGGTGAACGCCCTCGACGAGGACGAGCACCTGGACAGGCTGAAGGGTTTTGCACAGGACTCGGGTGAGGGACGCTGGACTGTGGAAGCCGCCATAGACAACGCGGTGCCGCTGCCGGCGATCACCGCGTCGCTGTTCGCGCGGTTCGCGTCCCGCCAGGAGGACTCTCCGCAGATGAAGATGATCGCGGCGCTGCGGAACCAGTTCGGCGGCCACGCGGTCGAGACGAAGTGACCGTAGTGACCGTCGGGAAAGTAGCGACGGTCGGCAACGAGCAGAAGTAATCCACACCCTGGGGATGGCACCCTGGCACCCTCGGGAGTGACCCGGTTGTCCACAACTGGGGAAAGTTGACGCACACGTTGGGGGAGGTCGGCGAACGACCATGCACGTCACGCATCTGTCGCTGGCCGACTTCCGCTCGTACGCCCGGGTCGAAGTTCCACTGGACCCGGGCGTCACCGCTTTCGTCGGCCCCAACGGTCAGGGCAAGACGAACCTCGTCGAGGCCGTCGGCTATCTCGCCACCCTCGGCAGCCATCGCGTCGCCTCCGACGCCCCTCTGGTGCGCATGGGTGCAGAGCGGGCGATCATCCGGGCGCAGGTGCGGCAGGGCGAGCGGCAGCAGCTGGTCGAGCTGGAGCTGAATCCGGGCAAGGCGAACCGGGCTCGTATCAACAGGTCGTCGCAGGTCAGACCGCGTGACGTTCTCGGCATCGTCCGTACGGTCCTGTTCGCGCCGGAGGATCTCGCTCTGGTCAAGGGCGATCCGGGTGAGCGGCGCCGTTTCCTCGACGAGTTGATCACCTCTCGCTCCCCGCGCATGGCGGGTGTCCGCTCCGACTACGAGCGGGTTCTCAAGCAGCGCAACACCCTCCTGAAGACGGCGGCGCTGGCGCGTCGGCACGGTGGCCGCACGATGGATCTGTCCACGCTGGACGTCTGGGACCAGCATCTCGCGCGTGCGGGTGCCGAGTTGCTCGCTCAGCGCCTCGATCTGATCGCGACGATCCAGCCGCTGGCCGACAAGGCGTACGAGCAGTTGGCTCCCGGCGGGGGTCCCGTCGCGCTGGAGTACAAGCCGTCGGCTCCCGGTGAGGCGCACACCCGTGAGGATCTTTTCGAGCAACTGATGGCGGCGCTCGCCGAGGCCCGTAAGCAGGAGATCGAGCGGGGCGTGACGCTCGTGGGCCCTCATCGGGACGATTTGCTTCTCAAACTCGGTCAGTTGCCCGCCAAGGGATACGCGTCCCACGGTGAGTCCTGGTCCTATGCGCTGGCGTTGCGTCTGGCGTCGTACGACCTGCTGAGGGCGGAGGGCAACGAGCCGGTGCTGGTTCTCGACGACGTCTTCGCCGAGCTGGACGCCCGCCGTCGGGAGCGGCTGGCCGAGTTGGTGGCGCCCGGTGAGCAGGTCCTGGTGACGGCCGCGGTCGACGACGACGTACCGCATGTGTTGGCTGGGGCGCGGTACACGGTGTCCGAGGGGACGGTGGAGCGCGTATGAGCGAGAAACCGTCCGAGAGCCCGTCGGAGAATCTGTCCGGGAGTGTGCCCAAGAAGGCTCCCGAACCTTCTGGCGTCGACCTCGCGCGCGTGGCGTTGCGTGCGGCCAAGGAGCAGGCACGCGCGCGTGGGGACGCGGCGCGGCAGAAGAAGCAGGCGCGCAGAGGGGGTCTGCGCTCGGGCGCGCGGGCTGACGGCCGTGACCCCATGGCGCTGGGTTCTGCCATCAACCGCTTGATCACCGAGCGGGGGTGGGAGACGCCGGCCGCGGTGGGCGGTGTGATGGGGCGCTGGCCGCAGATCGTCGGCGATGACGTCGCCAAGCACTGTGTGCCGGAGAAGTACGACGAGGACGAGCGGGTCCTGGTCGTGCGCTGTGACTCGACGGCCTGGGCGACGAACCTGCGGCTGCTGGCCCCGACGCTGGTCGCCCGGCTCAACGAGGACCTGGGCCATGGCGCGGTGCGGCAGATCAAGGTGAACGGGCCTGGTGGCCCTGCCCGCCGTTACGGCCCGCTGCGCGCGCCCGGCAGCACGGGTCCCGGCGACACCTACGGGTGATCACCCGCGGCTGATGACCTACGGCTGATCGGCCCGGCGTGGGGGTGGTGAGCGGCCGTGCGGCAGCGGGTGGATCGGGCTTGCCCTGCGGCCGTCACAGCGGTCCCCGGAGCCCCGTCGGCCACAGGTGACGGACATCACATCAGTAGCCGCAGGGGGTCACGGCGTGCCGCCGGCGGCCTCCTCCTCGTACAACCGCACGCGGTTGCGAATCGCGACCTGACTCCGAAGTAGCCAAGGGTTGACGGCCGGAAGCGCTGAGTGGCTCCGTGAGCCTCTTGGAGCCCCCATCCGTATATCGGGAGTCGGCCGAGCCGGGTTCAGGGCGGCACATGCGGACTCAGGTACCGGCAAACCCCCATCACTGTCGGCGCTACCGGTAGACTGGAGGCCAATCCCGCCCCAAACGTGGGGACCGCCGGGAAAAGCTGAGCAACGCTGATCAAGGCTTACCAACGCAACATGCCGCAGCCGCTCCGGCAACCCGCCGACGAGCCTGGCTCGTGCTGTGCCAGAAAGGGCGCTTCGTGGCCGATTCCGGCAACCCCAACGAGAACATCCCGTCCACCGACGCCGGCGCCAACGGCGCGATGACCTCGTCGAACGGCGAGGTCACCGCCTCGTACGACGCCAGCGCCATCACCGTCCTCGAGGGTCTGGACGCGGTCCGCAAGCGACCCGGTATGTACATCGGTTCGACCGGCGAGCGCGGCCTGCACCACCTCGTGCAGGAGGTCGTCGACAACTCCGTCGACGAGGCGCTGGCCGGGCACGCGGACACGATCGACGTGACGATCCTCGCCGACGGCGGTGTACGGGTCGTGGACAACGGCCGTGGCATCCCGGTGGGCATCGTGCCGTCCGAGGGCAAGCCGGCCGTCGAGGTCGTGCTGACCGTGCTGCACGCCGGCGGCAAGTTCGGCGGCGGCGGCTACGCGGTCTCCGGTGGTCTGCACGGCGTCGGCGTGTCCGTGGTGAACGCCCTGTCGACGAAGGTCGCTGTCGAGGTCAAGACCGACGGCTACCGCTGGACGCAGGACTACAAGCTCGGCGTCCCGACGGCCCCGCTGGCCAAGCACGAGGCCACCGAGGAGCACGGCACCTCGGTCACCTTCTGGGCCGACCCCGACATCTTCGAGACCACCGACTACTCCTTCGAGACGCTCTCGCGGCGTTTCCAGGAGATGGCGTTCCTCAACAAGGGTTTGAGGATCAAACTCACTGACGAGCGCGAGTCGGCCAAGGCGACGTCGGGCGCGGACGAGGCGGGCGCCGACGAGAAGGCCGAGGTCAGGTCGGTCGACTACCACTACGAGGGCGGCATCGTCGACTTCGTGAAGTACCTCAACTCCCGCAAGGGAGACGTGGTGCACGCCACCGTGATCGACCTGGAGGCGGAGGACAAGGAGAAGCTCCTGTCCCTCGAGGTCGCGATGCAGTGGAACAGCAGCTACACCGAGGGTGTCTACTCCTTCGCCAACATCATCCACACCCACGAGGGCGGTACGCACGAAGAGGGCTTCCGCGCCGCGCTGACCTCGCTGATCAACAAGTACGCGCGCGACAAGAAGCTGCTGCGCGAGAAGGACGACAACCTCACGGGTGACGACATCCGCGAGGGTCTGACCGCGATCATCTCGGTGAAGCTGAGCGAGCCGCAGTTCGAGGGCCAGACGAAGACCAAGCTGGGCAACACCGAGGTGAAGACCTTCGTGCAGAAGGTCGTCTACGAGCACCTGGCGGACTGGCTGGACCGCAACCCGAACGAGGCGGCGGACATCATCCGCAAGGGCATCCAGGCGGCCACCGCGCGCGTGGCGGCCCGCAAGGCCCGTGACCTGACGCGTCGTAAGGGCCTGCTGGAGACGGCGTCCCTGCCGGGCAAGCTCTCCGACTGCCAGTCGAACGACCCCACCAAGTGCGAGATCTTCATCGTCGAGGGTGACTCCGCCGGCGGCTCGGCCAAGTCCGGCCGTAACCCCGAGTACCAGGCGATCCTCCCGATCCGAGGAAAGATCCTCAACGTCGAGAAGGCGCGGATCGACAAGATCCTGCAGAACCAGGAGATCCAGGCGCTGATCTCGGCCTTCGGCACCGGAGTCCACGAGGACTTCGACATCGAGAAGCTGCGCTACCACAAGATCATCCTGATGGCGGACGCCGACGTCGACGGCCAGCACATCAACACCCTGCTGCTGACCTTCCTGTTCCGCTTCATGCGGCCGCTGGTCGAGGCCGGGCACGTGTTCCTGTCGCGTCCCCCGCTCTACAAGATCAAGTGGGGCCGGGACGAGGTCGAGTACGCCTACTCCGACCGCGAGCGCGACGCACTGATCGAGATGGGCCGGCAGCGCGGCAAGCGCGTTCGTGAGGACTCGATCCAGCGCTTCAAGGGTCTCGGCGAGATGAACGCCGAGGAGCTGCGCATCACGACCATGGACCAGGAGCACCGCGTCCTCGGCCAGGTCACCCTCGACGACGCCGCCCAGGCCGACGACCTGTTCTCGGTGCTCATGGGTGAGGACGTCGAGGCCCGTCGCCAGTTCATCCAGCGCAATGCCAAGGACGTCCGCTTCCTCGACATCTGAGTCGGTCTCAGCTGACCGCACCAGGAAGGACCTTCACCAGCAATGACCGACGAGAACACTCCCGTCACTCCTGACGAGGGACAGACTCTGCGTGTCGAGCCCGTCGGGCTCGAGACGGAGATGCAGCGCTCGTACCTCGACTACGCGATGTCCGTCATCGTCTCGCGTGCGCTGCCGGACGTCCGCGACGGCCTCAAGCCCGTCCACCGCCGCGTCCTGTACGCGATGTACGACGGCGGCTACCGCCCCGAGCGCGGCTTCTACAAGTGCGCGCGCGTGGTCGGCGACGTCATGGGTAACTACCACCCCCACGGCGACTCCTCGATCTACGACGCCCTGGTGCGTCTCGCCCAGCCGTGGTCGATGCGCATGCCGCTCGTCGACTCCAACGGCAACTTCGGCTCTCCGGGCAACGACCCGGCGGCGGCCATGCGCTACACCGAGTGCAAGATGGCGCCGCTGTCGATGGAGATGGTCCGTGACATCGACGAGGAGACCGTCGACTTCACGGACAACTACGACGGCCGCTCCCAGGAGCCGACCGTCCTGCCGGCCCGCTTCCCGAACCTGCTGATCAACGGCTCGGCCGGTATCGCGGTCGGTATGGCCACCAACATCCCGCCGCACAACCTGCGCGAGGTCGCGGCCGGAGCCCAGTGGTACCTGGAGAACCCGGAGGCCTCGCACGAGGAGCTCCTGGACGCGCTCATCGAGCGCATCAAGGGCCCCGACTTCCCGACCGGCGCGCTCGTCGTCGGCCGTAAGGGCATCGAAGAGGCCTACCGCACCGGCCGCGGCTCCATCACCATGCGCGCGGTCGTCGAGGTCGAGGAGATCCAGAACCGCCAGTGCCTGGTGGTCACGGAGCTGCCCTACCAGGTCAACCCCGACAACCTCGCGCAGAAGATCGCCGACCTGGTGAAGGACGGCAAGATCGGCGGCATCGCGGACGTCCGCGACGAGACGTCGTCCCGCACCGGTCAGCGCCTGGTCATCGTGCTCAAGCGCGACGCGGTCGCCAAGGTCGTCCTGAACAACCTGTACAAGCACACGGACCTGCAGACGAACTTCGGCGCCAACATGCTGGCGCTCGTCGACGGCGTCCCGCGCACCCTCTCGCTCGACGCGTTCATCCGTCACTGGGTGACGCACCAGATCGAGGTCATCGTCCGCCGTACGCGCTTCCGACTGCGCAAGGCCGAGGAGCGGGCGCACATCCTGCGCGGCCTGCTGAAGGCCCTGGACGCCATCGACGAGGTCATCGCGCTGATCCGGCGCAGCGACACCGTCGACATCGCGCGCACGGGCCTGATGGAGCTCCTGGAGATCGACGAGATCCAGGCCAACGCCATCCTCGAGATGCAGCTGCGCCGACTGGCCGCCCTGGAGCGCCAGAAGATCATCCAGGAGCACGACGAACTCCAGGCGAAGATCACCGAGTACAACGAGATCCTCGCCTCGCCGGTCCGCCAGCGCGGCATCGTCAGCGCGGAACTCGCCGCGATCGTCGAGAAGTACGGCGACGACCGCAAGACCATGCTGGTGCCCTACGACGGCGACATGTCCATCGAGGACCTGATCGCCGAGGAGGACATCGTCGTCACGGTCTCGCGCGGCGGTTACGTCAAGCGCACCAAGACCGTCGACTACCGGGCGCAGAAGCGCGGTGGCAAGGGCGTACGCGGCACGAAGCTCAAGGAAGACGACATCGTCGACCACTTCTTCGTCTCGACGACGCACCACTGGCTGCTGTTCTTCACCAACAAGGGCCGCGTGTACCGGGCGAAGGCGTACGAGCTGCCGGACGCCGGTCGTGACGCGCGTGGACAGCACGTCGCGAACCTGCTGGCTTTCCAGCCGGACGAGGCGATCGCCGAGATCCTCGCCATCCGCGACTACGAGGCGGCGCCGTACCTGGTGCTCGCCACGAAGGCCGGACTTGTGAAGAAGACCTCGCTGAAGGATTACGATTCGCCTCGCTCCGGCGGTGTGATCGCGATCAACTTGCGTGAGCGCGAGGACGGTTCGGACGACGAACTGATCGGCGCCGAACTCGTCTCGGCCGACGACGATCTGCTTCTGATCAGCAAAAAGGCACAGTCGATCAGGTTCACGGCCACGGACGAGTCGCTGCGTCCCATGGGCCGCGCCACCTCGGGCGTCAAGGGCATGAGCTTCCGCGAGGGAGACGAGCTGCTCTCGATGAATGTTGTTCGAACCGGTACGTTCGTGTTCACTGCCACCGACGGCGGGTACGCGAAGCGGACCCCCGTCGACGAGTACCGCGTCCAGGGTCGCGGTGGCCTCGGAATCAAGGCCGCCAAGATCGTGGAGGACCGCGGATCGCTGGTCGGTGCGCTGGTGGTCGAGGAGACCGACGAGATCCTCGCCATCACGCTGGGCGGCGGTGTGATTCGTACGCGAGTCAACGAGGTCAGGGAGACGGGCCGTGACACCATGGGCGTCCAACTGATCAACCTGGGCAAGCGCGATGCCGTAGTCGGTATCGCTCGTAACGCCGAGGCGGGACGCGAGGCGGAGGAGGTCGACGGCGACATCGCCGCCGACGAGACCGCCGAGGGTGCCGCCACGACCATCGGCACGGACGAGGGTGACGCACCCTCGGCCGAGTAGCACGAGGAGAGAGTCATCGTGAGCGGAGCCACGGGCGCCGGATCGTCCGGTACCTCGACCGGTTCTACGGCCGGTAAGGACACGGACGGCGGCGGCCGTGGCTCCGCCGCGCGTGCGGCGGACCCGCACACCACCCAGCTGAAGGCGATCAAGCCGTCCGCGAAGAACCCGTCCTCGCCCGACGCACCTGGATCCCAGGGGGGACCCGTGACGGACACCCGAGGCCCGCAGGCCCAGCAGTATGGGCCCGGGGTGGCTCCGGGCGCCCAGCCGCAGCCCGCGCCCGCAGGGGCGCAGCAGGCGGCCCAGGCGCCGCCGACGTCGCCGCTGCCCGGGGAGCGCCAGCCGCAGCAGCCCGCGGGGCCCTACCACCCGCCGCAGGCCTACCAGACGGATGCTCCGGCCGCTTCGGTCCGCCGGCCGCGCACGGGGGCGCGTACGGCGCCCCGCACCCGCAAGGCGCGCCTGCGCGTGGCCAAGGCCGACCCGTGGTCGGTGATGAAGGTCAGCTTCCTGCTCTCCATCGCGCTGGGCATCTGCACGATCGTCGCGGCCGCGGTGCTGTGGATGGTCATGGACGCGATGGGCGTCTTCTCGACGGTCGGCGGCACGATCTCCGAGGCGACCGGCTCCAACGAGTCGAACGGCTTCGACCTGCAGTCCTTCCTGTCGCTGCCGCACGTCCTGATGTTCACGTCGATCATCGCGGTCATCGACGTCGTCCTCGCGACGGCGCTGGCGACGCTCGGCGCCTTCATCTACAACCTTTCCGCCGGCTTCGTGGGCGGCGTGGAGCTGACACTCGCGGAGGACGAGTGACCTGCCGCTAAACCGCGGCTGACGGTCCTCCGACAACCGATTTTGGGACTGCCCCAGTCGTGCGCTAATCTTCAGGAGTCAGCGCGCGGGACACACACCGCAGAGCGCGGCGGGGCTATAGCTCAGTTGGTTAGAGCGCATCCCTGATAAGGATGAGGCCACAGGTTCAAATCCTGTTAGCCCCACCAGCGAAAAGACCCTCGGTCCACACGGACCGGGGGTCTTTTGCATGCCCGGTTGTCAGTACCGGATGAGAGCCTGGCGGCATGATCGTCGAACGGGCATACGCGCATGTCGCCGAGGGCGAGCTGAGGGAAGACGAGGAGGGCGGGGAGGACGGCCCGTGGCCGTGGTCGGTTCCGTGCGTGCGCCAGCTGCTGGACGACGGCCTGAGATTCACCGCGCCGGTCACGTTCCTGGTGGGGGAGAACGGCTCGGGCAAGTCGACGCTGGTCGAAGCGCTGGCCGAGGGGTTCGGGCTGGACTCCTGGGGCGGATCCGCGGGCTACAAGTACGCCAGTTGGCGCGAGCCGTCGGCGCTGGGCGGGCGGATACGCTTCGAGGCGACCGCGACCGGCCGCCGTATGTTGCAGGGGCCTCGCACGCGCCGCAGGGGCTTCTTCCTGCGGGCGGAGACCGCGCTGGACGCGCTGGGCCGGGAGCAGCAGACGGGAAGGCTGTCCGGGGCCGTGGACGAGATGAGCCACGGCGAAGGCTTTCTGATGGCCTTCCGCGAGCGGTTCCGGGAGCCGGGGCTGTACGTCCTGGACGAGCCCGAGGCCGCGCTGTCCTTCGCTTCCTGCCTTCAACTCGTCGCGCTGCTGCATGAACTGGGGCGCTCCGGTGCGCAGATCATCTGCGCCACGCACTCACCCGTGCTGACGGCGCTGCCCGGCGCCGAGATCATCGAGGTGGGCGACCACGGAATGCGTCCCGCCGACTGGCGGGATCTGGAACTCGTCGACCACTGGAGGCGTTACCTCAACGACCCGTGGGCCTATCTCCGACACATCGTCGAAGCGGGATGAGGTTCGCCGTAGGGGCCTTCGTCATGAGGGTTACGGCATCAAAGGGTGCTGCTCTGCGGTACGGCATGAGCGTGCTGCTCGGTGGTGCGGTAAACGCGTGCTGGTCAGCGGTGCTGTGTACGCAAGCTCGCTGTGTCGGTGCGGTGGGACAAGAGGTGGTGCTGCTTCAGGAGAGACGTGACGGCTCGGGGCGAGTCGTCGGTTCAGCGCTGGTGCGGGACCAGGGGCCGGTCCGGGGCGTCGACCGAGTCGCACGCTCCGGTGGACGAGGTGGCCGTCGCCGCTTCCGATTCCGTGAGCGGGCGGTGCCTGCAGCTGGGGGTTCTGCCATGGGCCTCGGCGCGGATGCGCTGCTTCATCGTGGGAGGCAGTGATCTGGCATAGGACCAGGCCCATTGGGGCATCGCCGGCACCGTCAACTGCATCGTGTTGCGGTCGCCGTCGTCGCTGTCGCTCCTGCGCGTCGTCTCGGTGTTCGGTACGGCCGCGGCGGCGCTGGTGGTGACGAATCCGAGCGCCGTGAACAGCGCGAGGAAGGCAGTAACGATGCTGGTCCACAGGTTCATGACCTTGTTCCTGGCCATGGCCCCTCACTTTCGGGTTGGGCGATTTGCGTACTTTCCTCATGATGTGTATGGGGGCCGCGAAGTCATGGACCGACGCCCGTGGCGCGTCGATCTTCAGATGAACACCACCCGGATGGGCGTAAGAAGCCTGGAAAGTCAGGGAAAGCGCGGTAGATAAGGGGAAGGGGAGAAAGTCACCGTCTGTCGAGGTGTGATCACCCTCCGATCGGAGCGGTGCGGTCCGCTTCTACTGCGCTGTCACGAACGGCAGTTGAGCCCCGACGCAGGTCACCGATCGATATCGGTCGGTGTGTATAGTCGGGCGCCAGAGGTCCCTTACGTCAAGAAAGACGAGGTCGCGCGGTGAAGAAGCTTCTCCTGGTCGCACTGGCCGCCATCGGCGGGCTCCTCGTGTACCGCCAGATCCAGGCGGATCGCGCCGAGCAGGATCTGTGGACGGAGGCGACTGACTCCGTGCCCACGGGTTCGTGAGCCATCACATCGGAATCTGAAGCAGACCCCGGCCGCCTCGCGGTCGGGGTTTTGTGTGCTCTGGGCGCGCAGCGCTGGAGATCCCGGCCGTGCAGTGCCGTCGCGTCGTGCCGTCGGGTCGAGTTGCGGGAGCGATCCGGATGCCTTAGAGCCGGGCGTTTCGGACGATCGTGCGGATTGCGTGGGTGACGCGCGGCCGCGCTGGGCAGGATGGCCGACGTCCATGGTCCGGTGACGACAGGAGTGGCGCGTGATGGGGCGGCGTACGGCGCGGTGGCGCCGCGAGAGGGCGCGGCGTGGTCATCGCGAGCGCTCGGTACGCGCGCGTGCGGCCCTCGTCGGCGCGGCCTTGCTGCTGTGTACGACAGCTGCCCTGCCGGCCCAGCCCGCACTCGCGGCAGGAACGCCCAGCCCCTACGCCTTCGCACCGGACGCGCGCCCGGTCACGGGCACGACGAGCACCAGCGGCGCCGCGGCCCTCACGCCCGGATCGACGTACAAGAGCTCCCTGCCGAGCAGCGGCCAGATCCACTACAGCCTCGACCTCGACGCCACCTCTGACGCGTACGTCTCCGTGACCGCGATCCCCACCCCCGGCAGCACCTTCACCGCTCGCGACGGCATCAGGGTGTCCGTGGAGGACCCCGACGGCCGTTCGTGCTCCCTCGAAACCGAGACCTTGGACGCCGTCCGCAGCGCGCGCCCGATCGCGGTGTGGGGCGTGCGCGAAGTCTCCGCACACCGGACTCGCTGCAACAGCGCGGGCACCTACCACGTGATCGTCGAGCGCGTCCGTGCGGCGGACTCCGCGCCGGACACCTGGGACCTGGAGCTCTTCGCCACCTCGGAGCCGCCCCTGCGACAGACCGGCGAGACAACCGCCCCCGAAGCCTGGAACTCCGCCTCTCCGGCCCCCCTCACCGACGAGGACGTGCCCCGCGAAGGCGGCTCCGGCTTCACCTCGGCGGTATCCGCAGGCCAGGGCGTCTGGAGTTCCGCCATCGAACCCGGCGGAACGCTCTTCTACAAGGTGCCCCTCGACTGGGGCCGCCAGCTGTACGCCACCGCCGAACTGGGCGGCCCCAGCGGCGACGGATACACGGTCGGCGCCCTCAACCTCGCGCTCTACAACCCCGCGCGCGGCCTCGTCGACGACACGAGCGCCAACTACAGGGGCAAACGGACGGCCGCCGAACTCGCCCCCCTCCCCCCGGTCGCGTACGAGAACCGGTACGCCAAGGCCGAACGGTTCCGCGCCATGCGGTTCGCCGGGTCCTACTACCTCGTGATCCACCTCGCTGCCGGAATCGCCGAGAGGTACGGCGACGGGCCGTTCGAGCTGACATTGCGCGTGCGGGTGGGGGGCGAGGAGGCGGCCGGTCCCGGTTACGCGGGGGAGTCCGAGCCCAGAGGTCTCTTCCAGGTTGCGGCGAGCGACCGGGAAGCGGCCGCGGGGAACGGGCCTGCGGACGGGACCGGGGGCGGCGGTGACGCTGCGATGACCGTGCTCGCGGTGAGCGGGATCGGGGCGGGGACTCTGGTGCTGGTGGTGCTGGGGGTGTGGGCGGTGGTGGCTCGGCGGAGGGTTGGGGCCTGGTAGGGCCGGGGGACAGGCGATCACGGCTTCGCAGGGGGCGGGACCGTGTGCGTACGGGCCCGCGGTGAGCGATGTCAGATGTGGGCCAGCGCCCAGAACCCCACGGCGTAGCAGGCCAGCGCCAGCAGCAGGAGTGGTACCGCCACCTTGGCGGGCGGGCCTGGGCGGCGTGCGAGGTCCTGGGTGGCCCGGCGGGCGGCGCGATGGCTGCCGCGGCGGTGCTGCTGCGGAATTGGGGGCGCCGAAGGTGGAACCTGCGGGCTCTGAGCGGTGTACGAAGCAGTAGAGGCATCGACGAGCTGGTGTGGCGTCGGCGTCGGCGTAGGTGTCGGCGTCTGCGTCGATGGCTGGGCCGGGTACTGCGGGGCGTGCGCAGGAGGGGAGGACAGGACGTGAGTGGTGTCGTAGGGGGAGACGTGAGCGGAGTGGTACCGCGCGTCCTGGTGTGCCTGTGCCTGTGCCTGTGCCTGGGGCTGGCCTTGAGCTTGCTCTGGCTGTCCCTGGCCGTGCGCCTGCGGGTGGAGCGGTGCCTGTACCGGGTACGGCTGCGGAGAGGGCGTTCGAGTCTGAGGGGAGGAGCCGGTGTCCTGAGGCGGCGGCAGATGGAAGCTGCCGGTGTCCGACATGCTCTGGGCCCCGCTGCTGTCGCCGGACCGCGGGGGGACGGACGACTCCCGGGCGGCGGACGGTTGGGGCCCCGGCGGCGGCATGTGCGGGGTTGGCGGCATGTGCGGCGTACGCCAGGACTGGGACGCCGTGACGTCAGCAGCAGGAACCGGCCCGGCGACGCCACGGCGTGGATCGCTCGATGCGATGCCGGCGGACCCGGTGTCTGTCCGCGAGTAGCCGGCACCCAAGCGTCCAGAGTCGTCGCCCCTCGATCCGGACCCGGTGACATCCGCCCCCACCGTGCCCGCCCCGAACTGCCGGGAGCCACCCCTGCCCCCTTCGACTCCCGGAGCCGGTTTGAGCGGCCCGCCCGGCCCGTACCCCGGTGGCAGTGGCCCGAGTTGGTCGAAGATCTCGATCAGTTCGTCGTCGGGACCGGCTTCCGGCAGAAGCTCCGCGGCCGAGGCGAGAGCCTTGCGCGCACCCGTGGCCGTGCGGAACCGCGCATGCGGATCCGGCTGCAGCAGCGAGGCCACCACCTGCCACAGCGGTTCGGGAATTCCCTTGGGCGCACCGGGAGTTCCGTGCTCGGCGAAGTACTGGATGAGCGCCTTGGAATCAGGCTTGGCGCCCTCCAGCAGATACAGCGCGACCAGTCCTACCGCGAACAGGTCGGCCGGGAAGTCCGGTTCCGCGCCCATGAGTTGCTCGGGCGCGAGGTAACCGGGCGTTCCCACCACGAGGTTGGTCTCGGTCAGGCGCGGCTCGCCCAGCCGCATCGCGATACCGAAGTCGGACAGGCGCAGCCGCGGGCGCGCTGTGCCGGTGGCCTCGAGGAGCAGGTTGGCCGGCTTGACGTCCCGGTGGACGACACCCTCCGCGTGCACCGCGGCCAGACCCGCGAGGAGCTGGTCGAGGAGCGTGCAGACGAAGGAGGGTGGCAAGGGGCCGTAGTCCCCGATGAGATGGACCAGCGAACCACCGGCCACCAGGTCCATGGTGAACAGGACCTTGTCGTCGTCGGCGGCCCAGCTGGCGGGCGCGAGCACATGGGGATGATCGATCCGCAGGGCCTGCTCGCGGACGAACCGCAGCAGCGAGTGCGCGTCGCTCTGCTGCAGCACCTTGGCAGCCACGTACCTGCGGCGGCGGTGGTCCCAGGCACGCCAGACGGCGCCGACGCCTCCGCGTCCGATCGGGTCGACCAGTTCGTACCGGCCGGCGAAGACCTCACCCATGGTTGCGCGTCGCTCCTCCCCCTTCGGTTACCCCCTTGCTTCCCCCTCGACGAGCGATACGACTCCCCCTCGCCGGCCTCCTTCACCCCCGGACGGATTCCTCCCAGGACTCCTGCGGCCGGCTCCCCCGTCACCGACTCCCGGCCCGACCCCCTCGCCGAGCTACACGCCCCCGTCGTGCAGCTCACCGCGAACGTGTCGGCCAGACGCCCGTGTGACCTCGCCGCTGAGCCGCACGACCCCCTCGTGCCGCTCAGAACGCAGGCCGTCGGCCCGGCTGCCGAACCCCCTTCGGCGACCGGGGCCTCAGGGTCAGTTCTGGTGGGACTGGTAGTGCGCGACCGCGTCGGAGGTACGGCCGGCGCCGTACACCCGGAGGAACTCTGCCAGTTCCGGGTGGCTGGAGGCGAGGGTGTCCGCAGCCTCGATGATGTCTCCCGCGGCCGCCACCGAACGCAGCAGCGACTGGATCTCGCGAACCACCCGCTTGACCGTGGGCGCCCCCGAACTGCTCGTCGTCTGTGTCGTGTTGCTGAGCACCGAGCCCCCCTGCGACTTCTTGATCTCCTCCATGCGTTCGGTGGCCTCGGCCGCGCTCACGCTGCCGTCCGCGACCTGCCCCGCCAGGTCCTGCAGCAGCTGCACCCGCTGGACCACGGCGGGATTGCCGATCTTCGCCCGCTGGCCGCTCATCAGCTGCGACAGCATCGGTGCGGACAGTCCCAGTACCCCCGCGAGACGAGCCTGGTTGAGACCAAGATCGTCGATGAGCTTACGGAAGAGCGCCCCCAGCGGCTCCCCGTACCAGTTCCGCTGCAGTTCCCGCGCTCTTGCGGTGGCTTCCTGCTGTGCGGCGTCCATTGCGTCTCCCCATCGCTTCCCCAAAAACCGTGGTTCGCTGTAGCGAACCACGCCGAGCATCTTACGGAGAGTGGTCGTTCATCGGGACCCCCAATCTTTTTGCGAGATACGGGGGGCGACCCGGTACTCTGGTCTGCGGCGCCCGTCGGAGTGTGGTTCTTCCGGCTGGACGTTCGTCTTCCGGGGCCTTAGCTCAGTTGGTAGAGCGCTGTCTTTGCATGGCAGATGTCAGGGGTTCGACTCCCCTAGGCTCCACTCCTCGGACCGGTCAGACGCCCAAGCGGGCTCTGGCCGGTTTCTGCATTCCCTGGTCCCCACGCCACGGTCCCTGATGGGCCACTCCCCGGGTGACCTGTGTCACGTGACGGGAGACAGTTGCGTTGCAGATGTTTGCGCAAACGGGTCGGGTGAATCCAGTCCGCGAGCTCATTGGGCAGGAGGCCGATACGGCGCCAGGGCGGCGTGCCGCAGAGCGGAAGCCGTGTGTGAGCTGGCACAAAAGCGGCTGGGTAATCAGAATGATGCGTTCCGTTAAGGAAATCTGTGCGGGACGTGCACACATGGGCCGTTGCAAACGTCATCGTAGGCGGAGTGCGTAAACACGCGCCGTCCCGGCGTGACGGGGGCAGGGCGTGAGTCAGGACCCGCCGTGGCCGCCGCCCTCGAGCAGTTGTCGAAGGCATGGAACGCCGTACTGTCCAAGGAGAACTCGCCCACTGCGCCGGGCGCATCGGGCAACTACCGACGCGTCAGATGGACCCACTCCGCCCGCACTTCGAGCTCCGCCGGAGCACGGCAGCGGGCTCGGTCCCTGCCATCACGCCGACAGACCCACAGCCCGGCTCACACCACAGCCGAGAGCCTGCCGGCGATGTTCCACGTGAAACATCGCCGTGGGGCGGAAGACCCTCAAGTCTCCCGCCCCACAGCCGAGTTCCCCGGGCCGGCCGCCGCCGGCCCTCACATCACCGGCCCTCGTCGCGCCGGGCCGCCTCTTCCTCGGCTTCCTTCGCCTGGACCTCCGGATCCAGGTCGGACTGGCCACTGCCATCCACCGAAGCGAGACGGCCCGACTCGGGCACCTCGGTCGCGGCGGGAGGCTCGACCAGCCAATCCGGATTGGCCTGCTTGTCCCACCACTTCCAGGCCGCGAAGGCGGCGCCCGCCAGGACACCGACCACCGCCAGCACCTTCGCGGCACTACCCGCTTTGGCGCGCCTCTCGTGCTTGCGGACCAGCCTCTGGACGTCCTTCGGCGAGACCTGCCCGCGCAGCGCCGCCAACGCGGCGGCACTACGCGCGGCCGCCTCGTCCCTGACGGGCCCTGCCGCGGCCACAGCCTGCTCGATCCTCGGCCTGGAGTAGTCGGCGGCCTGCCGGGCAGCCTTACGCGTACGGGCGGCAGCCTCATGAGCGGCGTGGTCGACCTTCGGCGGCACATGGGAACGGGCCTGCTCCAGACGCGGCGCGACATGCGCCCCGTACTGCAGAAGAGCCTGCGCGCGGGCCTGCTCGGTGGCCTGCGTCACCACGGGCGCGAGTCGTACGCGTGCCTCGTGCGCATACTGCGCGGCCCGGTCCTTGGCGGTGTCGGCGTAGGGCGCCACCACTTCCGCGGCGTGCAGCACGCTGTCCTTCGCCGAGCCGGTCGCGGCGCGCACGCTGTCAATGCGGGTCACGGGATCCTCCTCCTCGGTGGCGTACGGTTTTCGACTTTCCACCCTTTTACGGATCATGCCTGCCAGAACGAACCTCGGCATGTGAGGGCGGGCATATGGGTGCCGATCGACTAGATCAAGTGCAATAACGGATTAATGCGGGTCAACGCGGGCTTGTCGTCGACAATGCCACGGTTCGCCGCTTCGCGCCCCCGCCACGGGCCTTCTCGACCGGTTTTCTGCAAGCGATCGCCACGGTTGCGGGCCGGTGAACGGGTGCCGGGCGACGTAAGCCGCCGTCCATGCGAGGATCAGGGGGTCACAGGAAGACAACGGAAGGCAGATCGTGGCCGAGCAGCTCTACGCCACCCTGAAGACCAACCACGGCGACATCGAGGTCCGGCTCCTCCCGAACCACGCGCCGATCACGGTCAAGAACTTCGTCGAGCTCGCCAAGGGCGAGCGGGAGTGGACGAACCCCGCCACCGGAGAGAAGTCCACCGCCAAGCTCTACGACGGCACGGTCTTCCACCGGGTCATCAGCGGCTTCATGATCCAGGGCGGTGACCCGCTGGGCAACGGCACCGGCGGCCCCGGCTACCAGTTCCAGGACGAGTTCCACCCGGACCTCTCCTTCGACAAGCCCTACCTGCTGGCCATGGCCAACGCCGGCCCGGGCACCAACGGCTCGCAGTTCTTCATCACGGTCTCCCCCACGACCTGGCTGAACCGCAAGCACACCATCTTCGGCGAGGTCACCGACGCGGCCAGCCAGAAGGTCATCGACACCATCGCGACCATCCAGACCAACCCGCGCACCGACCGACCGCTCAATGACGTCGTCATCGAGTCGGTCGTCGTCGAGACCCGCTGAGGCCGAGTCCGACACCTCCCACAGGGAACCAAACGCCCCGCTCGTCCGTAAGGAAGAGCGGGGCGATGCATGAGGACGTGCATCGCGTACGACGACCTAGGGGACCTCATGGACCAGCCGACCGGCAGCTCACAGGATGCCCAGAGCCTGCCCGTCTGCTACCGACACCCGGACCGCGAGACCGGCATCCGCTGCACCCGCTGCGAACGCCCGATCTGCCCCGACTGCATGGTCAGCGCCTCCGTCGGCTTCCAATGCCCCGACTGCGTACGCGGCGGCTCCGGCACCGGACACGCCCCCGACGCCGCCCGCCCCCGCACCATCGCCGGCGGCACCATCACCGCAGACCCCCGCCTGCTCACCAAGATCCTCATCGGGATCAACCTCGCGATCTTCATCGCCGTCCAGACCAGCGACGCCCTGCGCAACGACCTCGTCCTCCTCGGCGCCTGGCCGCCCGCCTCCCTCAACCCCACCGAAGGCGTCGCCGGAGGCGAGTGGTACCGCCTCGTGACCTCGATGTTCACCCACGAGGCCCCCTGGCACATCGCCTTCAACATGCTCAGCCTGTGGTGGCTCGGCGGCCCCCTAGAAGCCGCCCTCGGCCGCGCCCGCTACCTCACGCTCTACCTCTGCTCCGGCCTCGCCGGCAGCGCACTGGCCTACCTGCTGGCCTCCCCGACCACCGCCACGCTCGGCGCCTCCGGCGCCATCTTCGGCCTCTTCGGTGCCACCGCGGTCCTCATGCGCCGCCTCAACTACGACATGCGGCCGATCATCGCGCTGCTGGTCATCAACCTGATCTTCACCTTCAGCCCCGGATTCAACATCTCCTGGCAGGCCCACATCGGCGGCCTCGTCGCGGGCGTCATCATCGGCTACGCCATGGTCCACGCACCGCGCCGGCGTCGAGCCCTGGTTCAGTACGGCACCTGCGCGTTGGTCCTGGCCGTGATTGTCCTGGTGACCGTGCTGAGGACGCTGCAGCTCACCTGAGCCCCACGGTTATCCACGTGAGCGGCACTGTTGTCCACAGTCTGTGGCGGATCTTGTGCGCACTGTGCGGGGATAGGTTCGCCCCCTGTCTGTAACCGTTGTTTTCGCAGGTCAGACAGGGGGCGTACATACATTCGGGTTGGCGCCGGGGGGCCGGTGTGGCAGTCATACCGGCGTCAACGCTCGATGGGTTATCCACAGATCGTCGTCTTTTCCCCAGTCAGCTTGTGGAAATTGCTGCAAGGCTGTGGATAACTCAGCGGATAGCCCTGGGCAGAGCTGTGTTCACCGCGACGTGGCCGTCGCGTCGACCGCTACTTCCACTGGGTGGAGACGCCGAATCCCGCCGCGATGAAGCCGAAGCCCACCACGATGTTCCAGTTGCCGAGGGCGTCGATGGGCAGCGAACCGTCGGTCACGTAGAAGACGACGATCCATGCGAGGCCGATGACGAACATGGCCAGCATCACGGGCGCGACCCAGGCGCGGCTGTTCAGCTTGATGGACGTCGTCTGCTTCGACGGCGGCGGCGTGTAGTCGGCCTTCTTGCGGATACGTGACTTCGGCACGAGGGTCTCTCCTGTCGATGCGCTGCGTGGCCGCGCAGGGAACTGTGGCTGGCTCCGGGGCAGCGTACAAGGGGACTCTGATGGCTCCCCCGGGCGTCCGTTAGCGTAGTGCTTCCGCGGCGCCGAAGGAGATAAGGGTACGTTGAGCAATTCTGCCGACTCCCCCGGGACTGGATCCAGTCCTGTCCGCGGCCGTTTCCGGCCGGTGCGGGTGCTCACCGGGGCTGTCTTCGCTCTCGCGGGGCTCATCTTCTTCACGAGTTTCAACACGGCCAAGGGCACCGACATCCGTACGGACGCCTCGTTGCTGAAGCTCTCGGACCTCATCCAGGAGCGCAGTCACGAGAACGGCCGGCTGAACGAGGCCAATGGCGCCCTGCGTGACGACGTGGAGGCGTTGGCGGAGCGGGACGACGGCAGTACGAAGGCCGAGGACGACAAGCTGGCGGCGCTGGAGCGGAGTGCGGGTACGCAGAAGGTGACGGGTGAGGCGATCACGGTCACGCTCAATGACGCCCCGCCGGATGCCACCGCCAAGCTGCCCGGGTATCCGGAGCCGCAGCCGGACTATCTGGTGATTCACCAGCAGGATCTGCAGGCGGTGGTCAATGCGCTGTGGCAGGGCGGTGCCAAGGGCATCAAGGTCATGGACCAGCGGCTGATCTCCACCAGTGCCGTGCGTTGTGTGGGGAACACGCTGATCCTGCAGGGGCGGGTCTATTCGCCGCCGTACAAGATCACGGCGGTGGGTGATCCGGAGGTGTTGCAGAAGGCGCTGGCGGCGTCGCCGGCGATCCAGAACTACATGGTGTACGTCAATGTGTACGGCCTCGGCTGGAAAGTCACCGAGGACGGGACGGTGACTCTGCCGGGCTACTCGGGCACAGTGGATCTGCAGTACGCCAAGCCCGTGGAGTGACTCCTCTCTGGAGCTGCCGGTGCGTGTTGTCGTCAGGACCGTCAGCGAACTGTGCATCACCTTCGGGGCGGTGATCGTCCTTTTCGTCGTCTATGTACTGTTCTGGACCGGCGTGAAGGCGGACAACGTCATGGACGACCAGATCGATCAGCTGGAGGAGCAGTGGGCGCAGGGGGCGGTACGGCCGACCGCCGGGGCGCCTGACGGTTCGGCGAGTCCGGGTGCGACCGCGAGTCCGCCCAGGCCGGCCCCGTATGCCGCGGACGAGCCCTTCGCGATCATGTACATCCCGCGCCTTGGTTTCACGTGGAACAAGCCGGTTCTCGAAGGGACCGCCACCAAGACCCTCAAGAAGGGGCTCGGCCACTACGCGAACACCGCCCAGCTGGGTCAGAAGGGCAACTTCTCGGTGGCCGGTCACCGGCGTACGTACGGCGATCCCTTCAAGGACTTTCCGAAGCTGCGCCCCGGTGACGCCGTGGTCCTGACCGACGGGACTACCTGGTTCACGTATCGGATCGACAAAGGCCCCTACAAAACCCTGCCCACCGACATTGAGGTGATCGACGCTGTGCCCCGTAAGTCGGGGTACACGCGTGAGGGCCGCTATCTGACCCTGACCACGTGTGATCCGGAGTGGGGGCACAGTCATCGGTTGATCGTGTGGGCTCATCTGGACTCCACGCAGCCTGTGGAGGCCGGGAAACCGGAAGCGTTGCGCCGTTAGTCTGTTGGCTGTACGGCGTGAGTCTGGTGCCGTGGTGCGACGGAAGGGACGGCATGTACGGCTGGATCTGGCGGCATCTGCCGGGGAATGCGTGGGTGAGGGCGCTGATCTCGCTCGCTCTGGTCGTGGCCGTGGTCTACGTCCTGTTCAACTACGTCTTCCCGTGGGCCGAACCGCTGCTGCCCTTCAACGATGTGACGGTGGACGACCAGTGAGCGCGCGCATTCTCGTCGTGGACAACTACGACAGCTTTGTCTTCAACCTGGTGCAGTACCTGTATCAGCTGGGCGCCGAGTGCGAGGTGGTGCGCAACGACGAGGTGTCGACGGCGCACGCCCAGGACGGTTTCGACGGTGTGCTGCTGTCCCCGGGTCCGGGTACGCCTGAGGAGGCCGGGGTGTGCATCGAGATGGTGCGCCACTGTGCCTCGACCGGGGTGCCGGTGTTCGGTGTCTGTCTCGGCATGCAGTCGATGCAGGTGGCGTACGGCGGTGTCGTGGACCGTGCGCCGGAGCTGCTGCACGGCAAGACCTCGCTGGTCGAGCACGAGGGCAAGGGTGTCTTCGCGGGCCTGCCGACGCCGTTCACGGCGACGCGCTATCACTCTCTCGCCGCCGAGCCGGAGACGGTGCCGGCCGAGCTGGAGGTGACCGCGCGTACGCACGACGGGATCATCATGGGCCTGCGGCACCGTGAACTGCGGGTCGAGGGTGTGCAGTTCCACCCTGAGTCGGTGCTGACCGAGCACGGTCATCTGATGCTGGCCAACTGGCTGGTGGAGTGCGGTGACCAGGGTGCGGTGGCGAGGTCGGCGGGGCTCGCCCCGGTGGTGGGCAGGGCCACGGCGTGACCGCGCTGCGCCCCGAGCGCGAGTCCGGCGCCGCATACGGGGAGTCCTTCACGGACTCTCACGGCGGCGCCGGCGACCAGGGCACCTCGTACGGGCAGCAGCCGTACGAGGCGTCCGGTGCGCTCGGGGAGTGGTACGGCGGGGACGACCAGGTCGCGCAGGGGCGGGGTGCCGGGGGATATGGCGCCGAGGGGCATGCCACCGACGGTTACGGCGGCGAGGGCTACGAGGGCTACGGCGCTGAGGCTTACGGGACCGAGGGGTACGGGGCCGAGGCGTACGAGGCCGACGGTCATGGCACCGGCGGTCACGGCACCGGCGGGCACGGTCGCGAGGATTTCGGTCGCGAGGGTTACGGCGCCGGCGGCCTCGGTGCGGAGGGGGTCGGCGCGTCCCAAGAGCCGTACGTGGAGCCGTACATACCGCCGCCGGACGACGAGACGGTGGCGCTGCGGATAGCGGAGCCGCCCGCAGGCGAGTCCATATCGGCTTCTGCCGCCTCTTCCGCCACGTCGGCCACCGGAACCCCTACGGGTGGCCGTGCGGCCCGCAGAAAGGCCGCCAAGCGGCGTCACGGGCGTCATGGCGGGGCACGTCAGGCGTCGGAGGCCGTGGAGAGCGGTTCGGAGGCCTCGCAGGCTCCCCTCTCGCGAGTGGAGGCGCGCAGACAGGCACGGGCGCGCAGGCCCAGCCCGGGCGTGCTCGCCAGCCGGGCGATCGGTGAGGTGTTCATCACCACCGGCGTGCTGATGCTGCTGTTCGTGAGCTACCAGCTGTGGTGGACGAATGTCCGGGCGCATGCGCAGGCGGACAAGGAGGCGAGCAGCCTTCAGGACGACTGGGCGAGCGGTAAGCGCGCCCCGGGAAGCTTCGAGCCGGGGCAGGGCTTCGCCATCCTGCACATTCCGAAGCTGGATGTCGTCGTGCCGATCGCTGAGGGCATCAGCAACAAGCAGGTGCTGGACCGGGGCATGGTGGGGCACTACGGCGAGGGCAAGCTGAAGACGGCGATGCCGCAGGACAAGGCCGGTAACTTCGGGCTGGCGGGTCACCGCAATACTCATGGTGAACCGTTCCGGTACATCAACCGGCTCGCCCAGGGCGACGCGATCGTCGTCGAGACGCAGGACAAGTACTACGTGTACAAGATGGCGTCGATCCTGCCGGTGACGTCGCCGAGCAACGTGAGCGTGTTGGACCCGGTTCCGCGGGACGCCGGTTTCACCAAGGCGGGCCGCTACATCACACTCACCACGTGCACGCCGGAGTTCACCAGTAAGTACCGGTTGATCGTCTGGGGCAAGATGGTCGAGGAACGGCCGCGCAGCAAGGGCAAGCCGGATGCGCTCGTCAGTTAAGGGCAGATGAACGTGGCAGCGACCACCGACGACACCGAGCACGATCGGCGCACCGACGCGCCCGGGTCCCCGCGCAGGCCGGCGCGCCGTCGCATGGGCAGAATCGCGATGGCGGTCAGCGTCTTCGGTGAACTCCTCATCACGGCGGGCCTGGTGCTCGGTCTGTTCGTCGTCTACTCCCTGTGGTGGACGAACGTCGTCGCCGACCGGGCGGCGGCCGAACAGGCCGACAAGGTTCGCGACATCTGGGCCCACCAGGACGAGGGCTCCGACCGTCCGGCCGAGTTCGACTCCAAGAACGGCATCGGCTTCCTGCACGTGCCCGCGATGAGCGACGACGACATCCTGGTCGAGAAGGGCACGACGTCGAAGATCCTCAACGACGGCGTCGCCGGCTACTACACCGACCCGGTCAAGGCGACCCTGCCCACGTCGGGCAAGAAGGGCAACTTCTCCGTCGCCGCCCATCGCGACGGGCATGGCGCCGAGTTCCACAACATCCACAAGATCGAGAAGGGCGACCCGATCGTCTTCGAGACGCAGGACAAGTGGTACGTCTACAAGGTCTACGCCGTCCTTCCCGAGACGTCGAAGTACAACGTCAAGGTCCTCTCCGCGATTCCGAAGGAGTCGGGCAAGACGAAGGCGGGGCACTACATCACGCTGACGACCTGCACGCCGGTGTACACGAGTCGGTACCGGTACATCGTGTGGGGGGAGTTGGAGCGGGTGGAGAAGGTGGATGAGGAGCGGACGGTGCCGGAGGAGCTACGCGGCTGACCGAGGTCCTTGGAGGACCTCGGTCGCCTAGCATGGCGGAGGCCCGAAGCCGCAACCATCCTTTGCGGCTTCGGGCCTCTGTGGTCTTGCCGTGCCTACTCCAAGACCCTCAGCGGCTCCCCGGCGCTCCACTCCTCCAGCACTCCACGGTGTACGGCGGTGATGCCGGCCTCGGCGGCGATGCTCAGGGCCTCAGGGGTGAAGGGGCATGTCGCTACATAGAGCGCCACGTCCGCACCGTGGAGAACCTTCGCCGACCCGATGAACTTCTGGACTTCCGGGCTGGTGATGGAGAGGTAGGGCGCGAACCTCTTGCACTGGACGACGAGGCGCCGTCCGTCGGCCGTGAGCGCGATGATGTCGACGCTCCGGTCGCCGTGACCGCCCTGTACGACGACGTTCGTGCAGCCGTCGCGGCGCAGGAGTTTGGCGATGTGGTGCTCGAACGTGCGGCCGTGCATGGCGTCCATGGCGGCCATGACCCCGACGGCGGGCCTGTCGTCTCGTACGCCCTCGAGCCTCTGCAGCCGGGCGTGGTGCTGGTGGAGCCGTCGCTCGATGCGCTGGACACCTGCGCGGAGGGCGATCAGCTCCCTGCTGTGCTCGCCCGACGTTTCGATCAGGGCGTTGAACATGGGGACGACGGTCTTGCCGAGGATGTGGGTGATGCGCTGGTCGATGCGGTCGTCGAGGGAGGTGACCTCAGCGGCGGCCGGGTTTTCCACAGGCTGTGTGCGGGCCCGGTACTCCATGTCGAGGAGGTAGACACGCACCTGACGTGCGATTTCGCTGTCTCGGAGGAGCATGGCGACGTTGAGGACGGCTCGGCGGGAGAAGAGGGCGAGCGCTTTGGCGCGTGACTGGATCCCACTGGCCCTCTTAAAGAGGGCCAGTCGCGTACCTGTCAGGACTTGGTAGCCATTGGCTGCCAACTCTTCCTGGTGGTCCTCCACGACTGACTCGAGCGTCTTCACGGCGACCTCGAAGTACGCCGCCACCATCGCCGTAGTCACATGCATCCCGTCCGGCAGCAACGACAGCGCCTTCACCCGGTCAAGCACGTCGGTTCGTTCCAGCACGCTGTCGCGCAGGTGCTTCGACTCCAGCAGCGCCGATTCGTTGATCACGTTCTGCCCTTCACTTGTGGTGTGGCCCTGAGGCCGGAGCAGAGTTCTGAGTCCCCGCCCCACCCGATCAACGAGTCATGAAATAAGAAGACACGATCGAGGAAGGAATGAATGTCCGATAGCGGTGCGCGGCCGCGGGAGCCGGACATGGCTGAGCCCCGGCGCCCTGTTCCGGGCACCGGGGCTCACTCACGTGCGTCGGTGTCAGTCCTCCGTACGGGCCGCCGTTCCGGTCACGCCGCCGAAGATCTGGCCGCCGTCGTTGCCGCCGTTGTTGTTGCCGCCCTGGTCGACGGCGACAAGGTTGACCGCGGTGCCCGGGGCGACCGGGGTGTTCGGCTGGGGGTCCTGGGCGAGGACGACCGCGTTGTCGTCCTGGGAGCCCTGGATGTTGCCGACCGTCAGGCCCGCGCCCTCGATGGCCTTCCTGGCGTCCTTCAGGGACAGCTGGGTCACGCTCGGCACGGCCACCTGCTGCTGCTCGGCAGCCTTGCCGATCTGGATGTCAACCGAGGAGTTCTTGTCGGCCGTGCTACCCGCCGTGGGCGTGGTGGCGATGACCTTGCCGACCTGGTTCGGGTCCTGGGTCTCCACTTCGGAGCAGTTGCCGACCAGATCGTTCGCCGTCATCTGGGCCTTGGCCTCGTCGCAGGTCTTGCCGAGGACGTCCGGGACGGTGGACTTCGCCGCCTCCTTGGCGACGGTGAGGGTGATCGTCGAGCCCTTCTCCTGCTCGGTGCCCCCCTCGGGGTCCTGGCTGATGACCACGCCGGGGGTCCGTTCGGACTCCTCGGTCTTCTGCTCGACTTCGAAGCCCTTGTCCTCGAGGTCGGCCTTGGCCTCCTTGTACTGCTGGCCCTCCACGTCCGGCACGCTGACCTTCGGGGCGCCGGTCGAGACCACGACGTTGACGGTGGTGCCCTTCTTGACCTTCTCCCCGAACGCCGGGTCCTGCGAGCAGATCTTGCCTGTGCTCTGGTCTTCGCAGGGCTTCTTCGTCGGGACCAGTGTGAGGTCGCTGTTGGACGCCTGTTTCTCGGCCTCGCTCAGCGTCTGGCCCCTGAAGTTCGGCACCGGCACCGTGTCATTGGCCACGCCGTCGCCGTCGAACACCCACTTGCCGATCAGCACCGCGCCCACGAGGACCAGCACCGCGGCGACGACCAGCAGGACCGTCGAGGTGTTGGACTTCTTCTGGCGGCGCCGGTCCACGCGGTCGTCGTAGCCGTAGCCGCCGTCGTCCGGGTTCATGGGCGGCAGCATCGACGTGGCGCCGGCGTCCGTGGCGCGCAGGGCCGTGGTCGGCTGGTCGTCGGGGTAGCCGCCGTAGCCCACCGAGCCCATCGCGGCCGTGGCGGCGACGGGCTGGCCGTCGAGGCAGGCCTCGATGTCGGCGCGCATCTCGTCGGCCGACTGGTAGCGGTAGTTCGGGTCCTTGACCAGTGCCTTGAGGACGATGGCGTCCATCTCGGGCGTGATCTCGGGGTCGAAGACCGACGGCGCCTGCGCCTCTTCACGCACGTGCTGGTAGGCGACGGCCACCGGGGAGTCGCCCACGAACGGTGGGCGGACCGTCAGGAGCTCGTAGAGGAGACAGCCGGTCGAGTACAGGTCGGACCGGTTGTCGACCTGCTCGCCCTTCGCCTGCTCCGGAGAGAGGTACTGGGCGGTGCCGATGACGGCCGCGGTCTGGGTCATCGTCATGCCGGAGTCGCCCATGGCGCGGGCGATGCCGAAGTCCATCACCTTGACCTGGCCGTTGCGCGTCAGCATGACGTTCGCCGGCTTGATGTCTCGGTGGACGATGCCGCTGCGGTGGGCGTACTCCAGGCCCTGGAGGATGCCGATGGTCATCTCCATGGCCCGCTCCGGCAGCAGCTTGCGACCGGAGTGGAGCAGCTCGCGGAGCGTGGACCCGTCTACGTACTCCATGACGATGTACGGGATCGACACGTTGTCGATGTAGTCCTCGCCCGTGTCGTAGACCGCGACGATCGCGGGATGGTTGAGCGAGGCGGCCGACTGGGCCTCCCGGCGGAACCGGGCCTGGAAGGACGGGTCGCGCGCAAGGTCCGCGCGCAGCGTCTTCACCGCCACGGTGCGGCCGAGGCGGGTGTCATGCGCGAGGTAGACCTCCGCCATGCCACCACGACCGAGCACCTGGCCCAGTTCGTACCGGCCGCCGAGGCGACGCGGCTCTTCCATAAGCTACCTACCAGCCCTCTCCGTCGGTCCCGACCTCACCCTTGTGGGTGCGTCGGTGTGCCGTCCGGGCATACCGTACCCGGCTCATCTTGTGTGACCTGGCCAAGCCCGTAACCCGATACAGGACCGGTATCGCAACGTGCACCGATGTGAAAGGGACGTGAGCGGGGTCACTTCTTGCTGTTGATGACCGCCTCCATGACGCTCTTGGCGATGGGGGCCGCGAGACCGCCACCGGAGATGTCGTCGCGGACCGCCTTCTCGTCCTCGATCACCACGGCCACGGCGACCGGCGAGCTGCCGTCGTCGGCCTTGGCGTAGGAGATGAACCACGCGTACGGGTTCTCGCTGTTGTCCACGCCGTGCTGGGCGGTACCGGTCTTGCCGCCCACCTTGACGCCGTCGATCTGTGCGTTCTTGCCGGTGCCGTCCTCGACGACCGTCTCCATCATCGACTGCAGGATCTGCGCGTTCTCCGCCGACAGCGGCTTGCTCAGCTCCTCGGGGTCGGTCTTCTCGAGCGGGTCGAGGTTGTGCGTCTGGACCTCGTCGACCATGTACGGCTTCATCAACGTGCCGTCGTTGGCGACGGCCGAGGCGACCATGGCCATCTGCAGCGGGGTGGCGGCGGTGTTGAACTGGCCGATGGAGGACAGCGCGGTCTCCGAGGGGTTCATGTCTTCGGAGAAGACCGAGGCGCTGGTGCGGATCGGCGTGAACTGCTCCTCGGTGAAGCCGAACTTCTTGGCCTCTTCCAGCATCTTCTCGTTGCCGAGGTCGGAGCCGACCTTGCCGAAGACGGTGTTGCAGGAGTACTGCAGGGCGACTCGCAGGGTCGCGTTCTCGCAGGGGATGTTCCCCTCGTTCTTCAGCACGGTCGTGGTGCCCGGCATGGTCCACGGCAGGGGCGTCTTGGTCTTCTGGTCGGCCTCCGTGTAGAGGCCGTTCTCCAGCGCCGCGGCCGCGGTGACGACCTTGAAGGTCGAGCCGGGCGGGTAGACCTCGCGCAGGGCCCGGTTGAGCATCGGGTCGTCCGGGTTGGTCTTCTTCTGGAGCTTCGCCCAGGCCTCTTCGTCGGAGGTGCTGCCGCCGGCGATGGTCGACGGGTCGTACGACGGGAAGGAGGCCAGCGCCAGGATCTTGCCGGTGGTCGGCTCGATGGCGGCGACGGCACCCTTGCCGCCCTGCTTCTTCAGGCCGTTGTAGGCGGCCTTCTGCGCGGCGGCGTTGAGGGTGGTGACGACGTTGCCGCCCTCCTTCTCCTTCCCCGTGATCATGTCGAGGGTGTTGCGGAAGAAGAGCCGGTCGTCGGTGCCGCTGAGGATGCCGTCGTTGATGGACTCGAGCTGGTTGGCGCCGTAGGCCTGCGAGACGAAGCCGGTGACGGGCGCCCACATCGCGCCGTCCTTGTAGGTGCGCTTGTACTTGAAGTCGCCCTTGGTCTCCGTGTACCCGGTGATCGGGTTGCCGCCGACGATGATGTCGCCGCGGGGTGTGGCGTAGCGGGCGATGAGGACGCGGCGGTTCTTGGGGTCGTCCTTGAGGCTGTTCGCCTTGACGTACTGGAGCCAGTTGTCCCGGATGAGCAGGGTGAGGATCAACAGGCCGCAGAAGACGGCGATCCGGCGCAGTGGCTTGTTCACGGTCGGACCACCTGCGTCATCTCGGCGTCAGGGTTGGGGGCGGGGGCGGGGGCCGGACGGCGGGCGGTGTCGCTGATGCGCATCAGGATGCCGATGAGGGCCCAGTTGGCGAGCACCGAGGAACCGCCGTAGGCCAGGAAGGGCATGGTCATACCGGTCAGCGGGATGAGGCCCATGACACCGCCGGCCACGACGAAGACCTGGAGTGCGAAGGCGCCGGACAGGCCGACGGCCAGCAGCTTGCCGAAGGGGTCGCGGGCGGCGAGTGCGGTGCGTACGCCGCGTTCCACGATCAGGGCGTAGATCAGCAGGATCGCCATGACGCCGGCCAGGCCCAGTTCCTCGCCGAAGGTGGCGAGGATGAAGTCGGAGTTGGCGGCGAAGCGGATGAGCTCGGAGTGGCCCTGGCCCCAGCCGGTGCCCAGGGTGCCACCCGAGCCGAAGGCCCACAGGGCCTGCATGGCCTGCTCGGAGTGGAGGATGCCGTCGTTGCTCCCGTTGCGGCTGAGCATGTACTCGCGCATCGGATCGAGCCAGGCCTGGACGCGTGTCTGGATGTGGGGTTCGAAGCTCGCCACGCCGACGGCGCCCACGGCGGACATCAGCAGACCGAAGACGATCCAGCTGGTCCGCTCTGTGGCGACGTACAGCATGATGACGAACATTCCGAAGAACAGCAGCGACGTGCCGAGGTCCGTCTCGAAGACCAGGATGAGGATCGAAATCGCCCAGACGACCAGGATCGGGCCGAGGTCGCGGCCACGCGGCAGGTACAGGCCCATGAAGCGGCGGCTGGCGAGGGCGAGGGCGTCGCGCTTGACCATCAGGTAGCCGGCGAAGAAGACCGCGAGGACGATCTTCGCGAACTCACCGGGCTGGACGGAGCCGAGGCCGGGGACGCGGATCCAGATCTTGGCGCCGAAGACGTCGGCTCCGAGTCCGGGCACCAGGGGCAGCAGGAGCAGCACCAGAGCGACGAACATCGAGATGTAGGTGTAGCGCTGGAGGGCGCGGTGGTCCTTCAGGAAGATCAGAACCACAACGAACATGGCGATGCCCAGCGCGGTGTAGAGCAGTTGGCGGGGCGCGGCAGTGACGTAGTTGGGCAGCGACTGCAGCAGCTTCGACTGGTCCAGCCGCCAGATGGCGACCAGCCCGAGACCATTCAGCAGCGTCGCCAGCGGCAGCAGCAGCGGGTCCGCATACGGTGCGAACTTGCGTACGACGAGATGGCCGATGCCGGCCAGCAGGCCGAGGCCTATGCCGTAGCTGAGGAGGCCGGCCGGCACCTCGTCGTTGATCGCCAGGCCCACGTTGGCGTAGGCGAACACCGGGATGACAACCGCGAACACCAGCAGCGCGAGTTCGGTGTTGCGCCGGCTCGGCGCGCCGATCGCGCCGATGGTGGACGTGTGGTGGGTCGGCGAGTTCGTAGTACTGCTCATCGTGTGACGGGGCCTCTCACGGCTTGCCTACTGCGTACCGCAGTTCGTGACGACCTTCTGCTCTTCCTCCGAGAGTGTGGGGCCGGGGCTTGGGGTCGCAGTCGGTGTCGGGGAGGTGGAGGGGGGCGGGGTGGTCGAGGGCTCGGAGGCCGAGGGGTTCGGCGTCGATGTCGCCTTGGACGTAAGGGAGGTACGGCTGGTTCCCGTGGTTCCTCCGGCCTCGCCTTCGCCGGTCCCGGCGTTCTTGTCGCTCTCGGCGGACTGCTGCGCGGACCGCTTCTTGCATGCGGAGGCCTGCACGGAGAGCTCGTCGATTTTCTTCTGGGCGTCCTTCAGGCCGCCCTCGGCGATGGTCGCCTCGACCGACTTCTGCCAGACCGGCGGCAGGTACTTGAGTTCGATCTCGGGGTGGTCCTTCTCCACCTCCGACAGCGACACCCAGGCCAGGTCCTGGCTGATGCCCTGGTAGAGGGCGACGTGGTCGCCGTTGACGCCGACGTAGTACTGCGTCTGCGTCCAGCGCCAGCCGCCGTAGAGGCCGCCGCCGATCACACCGAGTGCGAGGGCGATGTAGAAGGATCTCTTCAGCCACTTGCGGCCCTTGCGGGGTTTGACGAAGTCGTCGTCGGTGTAGTCGCCGAAGCTTCCCGCGGGGATGTAGCCGGTGGTGTCGCCGGAGCCGGGCGGGCCGAACTCGCCGCCTCCGCCGCCCTGTCCGGGCACCTGGCGGCCGAGCCCGGAGGCGCGGCCGGCCGGGGTCTGCATGATGCCGTTGTCGTGCAGGTGGTGCTGCTGGTTCTCGGCGACCGCGCCGACCACGACGGGGGTGTCGGACAGCTGGCCGGCGAGGGTGTCACCGGTGTCCAGGTCGAGGACGTCGGCGACGATCACGGTGATGTTGTCGGGGCCGCCGCCGCGCAGCGCGAGCTGGATGAGTTCCTGGACGGTCTCCTGGGGGCCCTGGTAGCTGGCGAGGGTGTCCTCCAGGGTCTGGTGGGACACGACGCCGGACAGGCCGTCGGAGCAGATCAGGTACCGGTCGCCGGCGCGGACCTCGCGGATGGACAGGTCGGGCTCGACGTGGTCGCCGCTGCCCAGCGCGCGCATCAGCAGGGAGCGCTGCGGGTGGGTGGTGGCTTCCTCTTCGGTGATGCGGCCCTCGTCGACGAGGCGCTGCACCCAGGTGTGGTCCTGGGTGATCTGCGTGAGGACGCCGTCGCGCAGGAGGTAGGCGCGGGAGTCGCCGACGTGGACGAGGCCGAGGCGCTGTCCGGTCCACAGCAGGGCGGTGAGCGTGGTGCCCATGCCTTCGAGCTGGGGGTCTTCCTCGACCATCGAGCGCAGCTGGTCGTTGGCGCGCTGGACGGCCGTACCGAGCGAGGTGAGGACGTCGGAGCCGGGGATGTCGTCGTCGAGGGCGACGATGGTGGAGATGGCCTCGGAGGAGGCGACCTCGCCCGCGGCCGCGCCGCCCATGCCGTCGGCGATGGCGAGCAGGCGGGGTCCGGCGTATCCGGAGTCCTCGTTGCCCTCGCGGATCATGCCTTTGTGCGATCCGGCGGCGAAGCGCAGTGACAGACTCATGCGCACCTCGCCCGTCGGCTCCGGGTACATCCGCACGGTGCCCACCCTCCGGTCGGGAGCGCGCCGGGGCCCGTGGTGTGGGCCACCGCTGCGTGCTCGCTCCGCTCGCTCATTGTCGTACTACTTCCGCAGCTCGATGACGGTCTTGCCGATGCGGATCGGCGCGCCCAGCGGAATCGGTGTCGGGGTCGTCAGCCGCGTTCGGTCGAGGTACGTGCCGTTGGTGGAGCCGAGGTCCTCGACGATCCACTGGCCGTCGCGGTCCGGGTAGATCCTGGCATGCCTGCTGGAGGCGTAGTCGTCGTCCAGCACGATCGTGCTGTCGTGTGCCCGGCCCAGAGTGATGGTCTGGCCCTGGAGCGCGACGGTGGTGCCGGTGAGGGTGCCCTCGGACACGACCAGCTTGGTGGGGGCGTTACGGCGCTGGCGGCCGCCGCCCTGCTGGCCGCGCTGCTGAGGCGGTGCCGCCTGGCGTGCGGCCTGCTGCGGTCGGGCGGCCTCGCGGCGCGCGCCGCGCTGGGTGACGCGCGTACCGAACAGGTCGCTGCGGATGACCTGCACGGCCACGATCACGAACAGCCACAGGACGGCCAGGAAACCCAGCCGCATGACCGTCAGGGTCAGCTCTGACATTGCCCCCGCTTCACCCTTCGGCTTGCCGGTAAATGATGGTGGTACTGCCCACGACGATCCGCGAGCCGTCGCGGAGCGTAGCGCGGGTGGTGTGCTGCCCGTCCACCACGATGCCGTTGGTGGACCCGAGATCCTGGATCGTCGAGGGCGTTCCGGTCCGGATCTCACAGTGCCGGCGGGAGACGCCGGGGTCGTCGATCCGCACGTCGGCCTCGGTGCTGCGACCCAGCACCAGCGTCGCGCGGGAGATCTGATGGCGTGTGCCGTTGATCTCGATCCAGTAGCGGGTGCGGCCGCCGGCCGCGGGCGCGGCGGGAGGACGCTGGCCGCCCGCGGGCTGCGGGTAGCCGTAGCCGCCGGGGCGGCCGCCGGGTGGCGGCGCGGCCGGCATGGGCGGGGCGCCGGTGGGCGCGGCGGCCGGCGGGTAGCCGTAGCCGCCCTGGCGCTGGGCACCTCCGGGCCGCCCGGCCGGGGCGGCGGGAGCCTGCGGGCTCTGCTGGTCGGTGGAGCCGGCGAGGGTGCGGCTGCGTACGCGGTACAGGCCGGTGTCGAGGTCGTCGGCCTTCTCCAGGTTGACCTTGATCGGGCCCATGAAGGTGTAGCGCTGCTGCTTGGCGTAGTCGCGCACCATGCCGGCGAGCTCGTCGCCGAGCTGGCCGGAGTAGGGGCTCAGCCGCTCGTGGTCCGGTGTGCTCAGTTCCACGATGAAGTCGTTGGGGACGACCGTGCGGTCGCGGTTCCAGATCGTGGCGTTGTTGTCGCACTCGCGCTGGAGTGCTCCCGCGATCTCCACGGGCTGGACCTCGGACTTGAACACCTTGGCGAAGGTGCCGTTGACCAGACCTTCGAGACGCTGCTCGAACTTCTTCAGGACTCCCATGAGGCACCTCCTCCGTCGTTGCCTTCGTCGTGCATCCCGCCGGGCGGGCACTGCCTTACCTGGTACTGCTTACTGATCGTATCCACGCGCCGGTAAATCGGCTGGTTCCCCCTGTCGGCCCGGTCGACGGGTGTCGACGCCCTCGAAGTTCCCTTCGGAGCTCCCCTTCGAACTCCTCACGGACACAGTCTTGCCATGGATCGTAGAGGCGGCCGCAAACCAGTGTCCCGCACCTGACTGTGGACCCCGACCGGCTCCTGGGGAGATGTGCGTTACCGGTACGAGGTTGATACGTGAACAGGTACTCGTTGATACGGAGCGGAGGGCGCCGTGGGTTGCCCGTGGCCCGGGGCGGGTCCTCGGGGCGGGCGCCGACTGTGCTGGTGGGCGGCGACGGGGCGGCAGCCCAGGGACGCAGGGGCGGCTGCCCAGGGATAAGGGATGTGAACCCACCCTGGCCGGCGTGCTAATGTTCTGGATGTCGGAAGGCGCCAAACCCCAAGGGGCACAGGCCGGAAGGCACACCCAATGCGCGGGTGGCGGAATAGGCAGACGCGCTGGATTCAGGTTCCAGTGCCCGCAAGGGCGTGGGGGTTCAACTCCCCCCTCGCGCACTCTCGAAGAGGCGGCATCGTAGACACGATGCCGCCTCTTCTGTTTGTTCTGTTGTGTTCGACACATGAGGTCGGTACAGCGCCCTCGGTGGCCGTGACCTGTGATGAAGCTCTCAGGTCACGGCAGCGGGCCTAGCCTGCCGCGATGACCGTGGCGAGCGTCACGGCGGCGGGCAGCGCCTGGGCGAAGAGGATGCGGCGGTTGGCGGTGGCCGCGCCGTAGACGCCGGCGACGACGATGCAGGACAGGAAGAAGATCTGGACCCGGTAGCCCGTCGGGTCGTCGGCGATCAGCCCCCAGATCAGGCCCGCGGCGAGGAAGCCGTTGTAGAGGCCCTGGTTGGCGGCCAGCGCCGCGGTGGAGCGGGCCATTTCGGCGTCGAAGCCGGAGAAGCGGCGGCCCGGGCCGCGCTGCCACAGGAACATCTCCAGGATCAGGATGTAGACGTGCAGCAGCGCCATGAGGGCGACGAGGACGACGGAGATCAGATGCATGCGGTGATTGTGCCGGTGCCGGCGGCGGGGTCGTGACCGTGGTCCGTCAACCGGTTGGCCGTTCGCCGTTCGTCGTTAGCTGTTCGGTGGTCGACGTTCGTCGGACTTTCGGCTGAGCCGCTGGTTTCGGGGGCCGTGAAAGGTGGCCGTTCGGCCGAGGTGGCCGGTGTGGCCTCGGCGCGAGATTGGAGCTCCCCTTCCCCAGGAGCCCACCGATGCCACCCGAATCACTCACCCCCGCCGCCGGGGCCCGGCCCGGCGGTTCCGTCCTTGCCCTCGCGCGGCAGGAGCCCTTCAGGGTGGCCGTGAGCCGTCCCGCCGAGTTCTCCGGGTGCGCCAGGACGTGTCGTTCTGGCTCGGGTGCGCGGGCTTCGCTCTGACGCTGGCTGTGGTGACGACGCTCACCCGCACCGGATCTGGGGCGTCTGCGCGGCCGTCGGGTACGCCGTCGCGGCGGAACTCGCCCGCCGCTCGCCGCGCCCCTGGGGCCGGCGCGGTGCGGTCGCCGCGCTGCTCGGATCCGTCGTGGCACCGCTGGCGCTGATGGTCACGGTGGGCGCCGGGCAGTCGGAGGTGCACGTCGTCGAGCGCGCCGGGAGCCTGCTGCTGGACTCCGGCAGCCCCTACCTGCCGCACCCGGCCGATGTCGACGACTACAACCCCTACCTGCCCGGCATGGCGCTCTTCGGAATACCCCACGCGCTGTTCGGCGGTACGCCGCTCGCGGATGCCCGGGTGTGGTTCTGCGCGGCGTTCCTGGCGTGCATGGTGGTCTCGGCCATGAGGTCGGGGCGTAACGGCCTTTGGCGGGACTGGGCTTCGGGCGGTGGGTTGGCACGCGGGACATCGGGCAGGGCCCTCGCGCACGGGATCTCCGGCAGCACGGCAGGCGCAACGTCGAGCGTGAACGCCGTGCTGCCCTTCGCGGCCTTTCCGGCCGTCGCGCTGCCGCTGGCCGTCGGCGGGGTCGACCTGCCGGTGATCGGGCTGATGTGCCTGGGGCTGGCGCTGGCCGGCCGGGGCGGGTCCGGTACATCGGTGGGGCTGGCGATGGGTGCCGCGGCCGCGCTGAAGTGGACCGCCTGGCCGCTGCTGCCGGTGGGGCTGGTGCTGCTCGCGGTGACGGCGGGGTGGCGGGCGGCCGTACGGGCCGGGGTCGTCGCCGTGCTGGTGGCCGCGCCGGCCGTGGTGCCGGTGGCCCTGGCGAACCCGCACGCCTTCGTCGAGCACGTGGTGCTCTTCCCGCTCGGCGAGGGCGGGGTGCGCTCGCCGGCGACCAGCCCACTGCCCGGCTGCCTGCTGGCCTCGTACGTCCCCGGGGGCTCCGTCCTCGCCATGGCCGCCCTCGCGGCCGCCGCGGTCGGCGTGGCGGTGTCGTTGGCGGTACGCCCGCCTCGGACCGTCGTCGCCGCGGCGGACCGGCTGGCGATCGGGTCGGGGCTGGCGATGTGCCTGATACCGGCGACGCGGTTCGGGTACCTGGTCTATCCGCTGGTGCTGGCCGTGTGGTTCCGGCGCACGGAGCTGGTGATGGCTGTCCGGCGGGTGGGGCGGCTGGTGCGGGGTGGGCGGAAGGTGAAGGGCGGGCCGAGGGTGGGGCAGGAGCGGCGCGTGGATGCGCGTTTGGTGGAGGAAGAGCGTTTGGTGGGGGTTGGGTGTGGGTGAGGGGCGGGGGTGCGTCTCGGGGGAGTGCGGGTGGTGCTTGAGCGCCGGGACGCCTGTCTGGTGCGGGTCACCGTGCTCGCGGTGGTCGGGCTCGTCGTGGCGCTGCTTCTTCCGTCGACGGCGGGGCAGCGGCCGGCCGGGGATCTGCCGGGAGCCTCAATCGGTGCGTCGGTGCGGGAAGGCGGCGCGACTGCGGGCGAGGCGTCGTAGCGGGGGCTTCGCGGCAGGCGGCCTGTCCGGCTTCCCGCCGCGCGTACCCCCGGTCGCCGACCCGCTGACCCGCTGAGCGCCCGAGGTGCCGGCCGCCGACCCGTCGACCGCCCGAGGTGCCGGCCGCCGACCCCCGCAGCACGGGCCTACGCGCGCGTGCGGCCCGACCCGCGCTACGCCGCGAGCCGCTGTGCCAGGCGCTTGGCCTTCGTGGTGGCCTCGTCGAGGGCGCGTTCGCGGGAGGCCTCGAAGAGGGGGACGAGGTCGGTCATCTCCGGGTTGACCGGGGCCATCGTGAGCTCCGGGACGATGAAGTCGAGGTCGGCGCCGAGGAAGTCGGCGAGGACCGCGGACAGGTAGTTCTGCACGTACTCGTAGCCCTCACGCGGCGTGCCCGGCCCGTACGCGCCGCCCCGGCTGGCGACCACGGTGACCGGGGTGCCCTTGACCGACTGGGCATTGCCCGCCGTACGGCCCATCAGGACCACGTTGTCCAGCCACGCCTTCAGCGTCGACGGGATCGTCAGGTTGTACATCGGGGCGCCGATCAGCACGGCGTCCGCGCGCTCCAGTTCCTCGATCAGCGTCAGCCGCTGCGCGAAGGCCGCGGCCTGCTCGGGGCTGTGCGTGGCCGGATCGGAGAAGCCGGCGGTGTGGGCGTGGGCGGTGATGTGGGGCACGGGGTTCGTGGCGAGGTCGCGGTGGATCACCGTGCCCTGCGGGTGCTGTTCCCGCCAGGTGCGGCGGAAGGCGTCGGTGACGGCCCGGGAGGAGGAGGCGTCGGCCGGGAAGACCGAGGAGTCGATGTGCAGGAGCGTTGCCATGGGGGTCTCCAGAGGGGAGGGCGTGGACGGGCGCACCAGCTGAGGCCCGGTACACGCCGCCGAGCGGACTGAAAATTCGTACTCGACTATGGATAACACAGTCACTTACTTTTTTTCATCCCCATACGGCAGGGCAGTACCCTGGGCGCATGGCGGCGGGTGAGCAGAAGCACGACGTAGCGGCGTGCAAGCGGGTCGACGAGGGCATCAACCGCGTCTTCCAACTCCTCGGAAAGCGCTGGACCGGCCCGATCGTGTCCGTCCTGACCGCGGGGCCCGCGTACTTCGTCGCCCTGCGCCGGGCGATCCCCGGCATCAGCGAGCGCATGCTCTCCGACCGGCTCACCGAGCTCGCGGCCGCGGGGCTGGTGGTGCGTGAGGTGTACGAGGGGCCTCCGCTGCGGGTGGTGTACCGGCTGACGGAGGCGGGTGCGGCGCTGGGGCCTGCGCTCACGGAGCTCGGGGAATGGGCGAGGAAGCATCTGCCGGACGGGGGGCGGGGCGAGGGCTGCTGAGGCCGGGCCTCCGTGGGGTGACCATGGGGTTGTTCAGGCCGGGCATTCGAGGGGCTTTCAGGCAGGCATCCGAGGCTGCTGCTCAGGCAGCCGGCCGGTGCTGCTGGGGGCGGGCTTGCGCCGTGCGGGTTTTCCACAGGCGCGGAGTTGTCCACAGGGTCTGACGAGTTTCGGCCACCGGTTGTAACGTCGGCACGAGTTGATGTTCGTGCGTGAGCGGGGGAGGCGATCGGTATGACCGAGGTCGGTGCGGAGACTGCGGCGGGTGCCGAGACCGCGGCGGAGACGGCTGCGGCGGAGGTGGCTGCGGTGGATACGGCTGCGGTGACGTCGGATTCGCCGTCGAAGTCCGTGGCGCGTCGGCTGCCCCGGGTCGGCGGCTTCGCGGAGTGGCCCGGTGGTGGGTCGCCCAAGGAGGAGGGCAAGGCGCTGCGCAGGCGAGTCCCGCGTGGCGATCACGCGGTCCTCGATCTGGACGCCGCCCGCCCCGACGCGGTGGCCGCCGTCGAGGAGTCCAACCTGGGCCGCCTGCCCGAGCTCACCCCGATAAGGGTCGGCCGGATGGCGGCGACGCCCTTCGCGTTTCTGCGCGGCTCGGCGGGGCTCATGGCCTACGACCTCGCCCGCACCCCCATGACCCGGATCCGCGCCCAGATCTGCGGCGACGCGCACGCGGGGAACTTCGGCCTGTACGCGGACGCGCGCGGCGGCCTGGTCATCGACCTGAACGACTTCGACGAGACGCTGTCCGGCCCCTGGGAGTGGGACCTCAAGCGGCTCGCCGCCTCGCTCGTACTGGCGGGCCGGGAAGCCGGCGCGGACGAGGAGCGGTGCCGCAAGGCGGCCAACGACACGGTCGGTGCCTACCGGCGCACCATGCGACTGCTGTCCAAGCTTCCGGTGCTGGACGCGTGGAACGCGATCGCGGACGAGGAGCTCGTCTCCCACACCGACGCCCATGACCTGATCGGCACGCTGGAGCGGGTCGCGGAGAAGGCACGGGCCAACACCAGCGGGCGCTTCGCGGCGAGGTCGACCGAGCCGACCGAGGACGGCGGCCGCCGCTTCGTCGACGCACCGCCGGTGCTGCGCCGGGTCCCCGACGAGGAGGCGGCCGCCGTGGCGGCGTCGCTGGAGAGCTACGTCACCACGCTCTCCGAGGACCGCCACCCCCTCCTGTCCCGCCACGCGGTGCACGACGTGGCGTTCCGCGTGGTGGGTACGGGCAGCGTGGGCACACGCTCGTACGTCGTGCTGCTCCTGGACCACCGGGGCGAGTCGCTGGTCCTCCAGGTGAAGGAGGCCCGGTCCTCGGCGCTCGTCCCGCACTTGGTGACGGCCGGTTTCGAGGCGCCGGAGGTGGAGCACGAGGGGCGGCGCGTGGTGCTCGGCCAGAAGCGGATGCAGGTGGTCAGCGACATCCTGCTGGGCTGGACGACGGTCGACGGACTCCCCTTCCAGGTACGCCAGTTCCGCAACCGCAAGGGCAGCGTCGACCCGGCCGCGCTGGCCGCCGACCAGATAGACGACTACGCCCGCATGACCGGCGCCCTCCTGGCCCGGGCCCACTCCCACAGCGCCGACCCCCGCCTGATCTCCGGCTACTGCGGAAAGAACGAGGAGCTGGACGAGGCGATCGCCGCATTCGCCGTCGCCTACGCCGACCGCACGGAAGCGGACCACGCGGCACTGGTGGCAGCAGTGCGGGCCGGGCGGATCGCGGCTGAGATGGGCGTGTGAGCAGCGGCTCGCTCCTGGCGAGCGTCGGTGGCGTGCGGCGAGCTTGACGGCGGGTCCGGCGACCGGGGGTCCAGCAACGGTGTCCGTCGACGCCGGGTTCGATGGGCTGAACCGGAAGCGTCGGCCCGCTCACTGATCCTGCGCGGTCACCGATCTCGCCCGGTCACCGATCTCCCCCGGTCACCGGTTTGGCCGCCGGTCTGGCCCGGCTACCCATCGGCCTGGCCGCCCGGCCGCCTGGCCGCTCCCGAACGGGACGCCCATCGTGATCAAGTGGGTGCCGGAGTGTACGAAGAGCCGGGCGGGGTGTGGCCTACGCTGGTCGGGTGACGACGCCGGAAGCTGAGCAGTCCCAGGCCGAGCCCGCTGGTGCGGGGACGCGGGGCGGTGCCGAGGTGCCCGCCGGTGGAGCCGAGCAGGGTGGTGAGGCGCAGGTGACGGCCGAGGGCGATGGGGCCGGTCGGCCCGAGGAGCGGCTGGAGCGGGCCGTGCGGGCCGCCGAGCAGGCGTTGATCGAGTACGAGATCGCGGTGGAGACCTTCCGCGTCGAGGTGGAGAACTTCTCCCGGCTGCACCACCAGAAGCTCGGCCCGATGTACGCCCGCCTCGACGAGCTGGACGCCTGTATCGCCGAGGCCACGGCCGCCCGCACCGGCGACCCCGAGGACATCCGCAAGGCCGACGAGGCACGTGCGCGTGTGATGCCGATGCCCGGCGTCGAGGAGCTGTTCCACGGCTGGATGGACGGCAGCGGGCTGTTCCCGGAGGCCGAGGCGATGCTCACGGACCAGCCGGTACGGCCGCCGCAGCGGGTGCGCCCCAGCGACGAGGCCCGCAAGCTCTACCGCGAGCTGGCCCGCAAGGCCCACCCCGATCTCGCCCAGGAGGATGCCGAGCGTGCTCGGCGCGAGGAGTTCATCACCCGCGTCAACGCGGCCTACGCCCGCGGCGACGAGGTGCTGCTGCGGGAGCTGGCCGAGGAGTGGGCCGCCGGGCCCGCGCCCAAGGAGCAGGGCCCGACGCCCGCCGAGGAGCTCTACGCCCGCCTCGAATGGCTGGCCCAGCGCAAGGAGATGCTCACCCTGGTCGCGAAGGAGCTGGAGGAGAGCGCGATCGGCGCGATGCTCCGCCTCGCCCCGGACGACCCGGACCGCCTGCTGGACGAGATCGCCGAGCAGCTCCTGGCCCAGGTCGCGGAGCGGGAGGCGGCGTTGGCGGCGCTGCGCGGATAACGCAGGAGAGGCGGACGGCATCGCCTTGAGGGGCGCTGGGCTGCATCGATGTGCGGCTCCGCCGCGTGGGCGCGACCGGCCGCGACGAACCCGCAGCCTCCACAGGGCGGACCTACCCTCTCTCCGAGGAGCCCCCAACACACCCTGCAGGTCAGGTAGCGTCGGAGCCATGCATTTCGGATCTGGCGTGCCCACGGTCGAGGTCGCGGACCTCAAGGACGACGATTTCCTCCTGGACGTCCGGGAGGACGACGAGTGGCAGGCGGGCCACGCCGAAGGGGCCCTGCACATCCCCATCAGCGAGTTCGTGGCCCGGTACGGCGAGCTGACCGAGGCCGCCCCGCAGGACGGCAAGATCAATGTGATCTGCCGTTCCGGCGGGCGTTCGGCGCAGGTTGCGATGTACCTCGTCCAGCAGGGCATCGACGCCGTGAACGTCGACGGCGGCATGCAGGTGTGGGCGGCTGCGGGACGCCCCGTGGTGACGGACGAGGGCAAGCAGGGCTTCGTCCTCTGAGCCCGCCGCCCGCCGGGGCTCAGCCCAGCGGATGTGCCGCCAGCAGCTCTCCCAGCGCCTCCTCGTGCGCTGCCGCCGGGCCGAGCGCCAGCTCCAGGTGCTTGGCCCAGGCGTGGTAGCGGTGCAGCGGATAGTCGACATCGGCCCCGAAGCCGCCGTGCAGATGCTGGGCGGTCTGCACGACCCGGCGTACGCCCTCCGAGGCCCAGATCTTGGCCACGGCCACGTCCCCGGAGGCGGGCAGCGCGCCCGGCGCCCCCGACGCGATCCGCCACGCGGCCTGCCACAGCGTGGCCTCCATCGCACGCAGGTCGATGTAGCGGTCGGCGGACTGCACGGCGACCGCCTGGAACGTGGCGATCGGATACCCGAACTGCTCCCGCTTGCTCGCGTACTGCGAGGTCATCCCCAGCACCCGCTCACCCAGCCCGAGCGCCAGCGCACAGGTCCCCGTGGCGAGCAGCTCCCGCAGCCACTCCCACGCCCCCTCGGCGTCGATGACCTCGCGCCCCGCGAGCCGCACCGACTCCAGCCGCAGCTCCCCCAGCCGCTCCCCACTGGTCGAGAACTGCTCGCCGAGCGAGGCCCCCTCCGCCCCGCGCGGCACCAGCGCGAGGACGGTCCGGTCGACGGCCGTACGGGCCGGCACGACGACGAGATCGGTGTCGTACGCCCAGGGCACCGCGGTCTGCACGCCGTCCAGCACCCACCCGGCACCGTCCTGCCGAGCGGTCACCGCGAACTCGGCCGGGTCGTGGCCGGTGCGGCCGTGCGCGGCGACCGTCAGCACGGCTTCCCCGCGTCCCGCCCGCGCGAGCAGCTCGGCCTTCAGTTCAGGGCTGCCGTACGCCTGGACGGCCGCCATCGCCGCGCTGCTCTCCAGCAGCGGCACCCGGGCCAGCACCTTCGCGGACTCGCGCAGCACCAGGCACAGCGCGACGGCGTCGAGGCCGGCCCCGCCGTACTCCTCCGCGAGCAGCAGGCTCAGCAGGTCCGCGTCCGCCAGGCGACGCCACAGCGGGCGGTCGAAGTCGTCGGCGACGGCACCCGGGGTGAGCGAGGGAGAGGGCACCGCGTCCGGCGCGACCCCGGCGAACACCCCCCGCGCCGCCTCGGCCGCCGCCTGCTGTTCCTCGGTGAAGGTGAAGTCCACGGTCCCTGCCCTCCCACACACACGGCGATCTGACGGAGCGTCAAGATAGAACAGGTTCTAGAAGAAGGGAATGCTCCTCGTAGGGCCGTGTGTGAGGGTCTCGTAGGGCACCCCTGTGACCCCCCTGGGATCCTCCGTCACCCCCGTATGGTGTGGGCAACGACGCCCGACAGGGGCTGTGCCCGGCGGGTTGGCCTGAGTACCGTTCCCGTGCGAGCGCCGAGGGAAGACGGACGACGGACCGGAATCGGGGAACGAAACGGAAATGGCAGACGCGCAGGACGCAGGCTCGGGCGCCCGGCACGGGCCGGAGCAGGAGCCGCAGGACGTCTCGCCTGCAGCCGTGCCCGCTCCTGTCGTAATGCCTTCTCCCGCCGCTGTGGCCTCGCCCACCGCAGTGGTCTCGCCCGCCCCTCCCGCCTCTCTCGCTTCGCCCGCTCCACCCGTCCCGTCGCCCTCCCCCGAGGCCCGAACCGGCGTGGCCGCGCTCTCCCTGCGGTACCAGATCGGCGCGGCGCTCGCCCTCGCGGTCGTGGCGGTCGCCGTCTGTGTCCATATCGGCATGGTCTTTCTGCACGTGGCACCGCCGAACACGGTCACCAAGCAGCACGGCAAGGCGATCGACGACTGGATATACCCGGAGTTCGAACAGAACTGGAAGCTGTTCGCCCCCAACCCGCTGCAGCAGAACATCGCGGTGCAGGTCCGGGCCGAGATCGACGTGGCGGACGGCGGCGTGCGCACCACCGGCTGGTACGACCTGTCCGCCCAGGACGGCCGGGCCATAGACGGCAATCTGCTGCCCAGCCACACCCAGCAGAACGAGCTGCGCCGGGCCTGGGACTTCTTCGTCGCCACGCACGACGCCCAGAACCGGCCCGTCGGCCTGCGCGGCGCCCTGTCCGAGACATATCTGCGGCACATAGTGCGGCTGCGCCTCGACCGTGTGAACGCGGTCGGCGAGGGCGACGTCGTCGAACGCGTCCAGGTCCGCTCGCGCACCACCAATGTGCGCCCGCCGACGTGGAGCGACGAGCAGGTCTCGGACGAGGCGACCTACCGCGTGCTGCCCTGGTGGTGGATCCCGGGCGACGACCAGGACGCCACCGCGGGAGGCGCCCGGTGAACCGCTTCTCCCTCGCGATCTCCTCCGGCATCGCCCGCGTCACCGAGTCCGCGCTCGGCCCCTACCAGACGGCCGTCATCCGCATCGGCTTCACCGCGACCTGGCTGCTGTTCCTGCTGCGCGAGTTCCCCCACCGCCAGGAGATGTACGGCCCCGACGGACCCTGGGGCCTCGACCTCGCCCAGCAGCTGATCAAGACGAACGGTGCCTTCACCGCCCTGATCTGGTCCGGCGGCCAGTTCTGGTTCGAGGCCGTCTACGCCTTCGCCGTCCTGACCAGCGTGCTGCTGCTGATCGGCTGGCGGACCCGCACGATGTCCGTGCTGTTCATGGTCGGCGTGCTCTCGCTGCAGAACCGGTCCATCTTCATGGGCGACGGCGGCGACAACGTCCTGCACCTGATGTGCGTCTATCTCGTGTTCACGCGGTGCGGCCAGGTCTGGTCGCTGGACGAGCGCCGGGCCCGGCGCACACGAGAGGCACGCGCGCGTGGAGAGCTGGTCGCGCCGGACCGGGTCGGTCCGGCCCTGTGGAGCGTGCTCGGGTTCGCGCTGATCGCGGTGACCGCGGCCGGTCGCCTGGCCGGCGACCTGACCGTGCCGGTGATCCTGTGGGGGGTCTGGCTGGCGCTCGGTGTGTGGTGGACGGTGCGCCGACGTGCGCGGACCGCCCAGCCCCGCGTCCTGCTGGACGTGGTCGGCAACATCGTGCACAACGGCGCCCTGCTGGTGATCATGGCCGAGGCGTGCCTGATCTACGCGACCGCCGGCTGGTACAAGATCCAGGGCTCCCGCTGGCAGGACGGCACGGCCGTCTACTACCCGCTGCACCTGGACTACTTCTCGCCCTGGCCCGCCCTCGCCGACCTGCTGTCGTCCAGCGGCACGATGGTGCTGCTCATCACCTACGGCACCGTCATCGTGCAGGTCGCCTTCCCGTTCACGCTGTTCAACCGGCGGGTCAAGAACGTCCTGCTCGCCGCGATGATCACCGAGCACGCCGTGATCGCGGTGGTCCTCGGCCTGCCGTTCTTCTCGCTGGCGATGATCGCGGCGGACGCGGTCTTCCTGCCGACGTCGTTCCTGCGCCGCCTGGGCGAGTGGGCCGCACGCGCGCGTGGCCGCCTGTCACGTCTGGTCCGGCGTGACGACGACCCCGCGGACCTCCTCGGGCCGCGCACCCCGGAGAACCCCGAGCACGCGCGCGTAGGCTTCACGGCATGACCGTGACCTCCTGGAACCGGCTCGCCGGGACCTCCGTCCTGCTCGACGGCTTCCACGCCCTCAAGCACGCCGTGCGCTTCGGAGCCGAGGTCCCGATGGCGGTCGCCGTGGACCGGCAGGCGGCGCTCGCCCTCGCCGAGGAACTGGCGCCGGACGTACGGGACGCGCTGGACGCGCTTCTGACGGAGGTCCCGGAGTCGACGTACACCTCGCTCGTCGCCCGCCCGCATCCGACCGCGGTGGCCGCCTTGGCGGTACGTCCGTCCCGCGCGGCCAACCTCGAGAAGCTGGCGCACACCCCCCGCAGCGCCCCGGTCGTGGTCCTCGACAACCCGCGCAACCTCGGCAACGCGGGCGCCGTGATCCGTCTGGCCGCCGGCTTCGGCGCGACCGGCGTGGTCACCACCGGCACCCTCGACCCCTGGCACCCCACGGTCGTACGCGGCGGAGCGGGCCTGCACTTCGCGACGGCCGTGGAGCGCCTGGCGGTGGACGAGTTGCCGCCGGGCCCGCTGTTCGCCCTCGACCCGGAGGGCGACGACATCCGGGGCAGCAAGCTCCCGGACGACGCCGTCCTCGCCTTCGGCTCCGAGCGCAGCGGGTTGTCCGCGGAACTACGCGCGCGTTCCGACCATTTGGTGTCCCTGCCGATGCACCCCCAGGTCTCCAGTTACAACCTGGCGACCAGCGTGGCGATGACGCTGTACCACTGGAGTCTCAGCGGGGGCACTTGCGGGGCCGCTTTCGGGGCCTAGGCCTGCCGAGTCAGGGCTCAGGCCTCCCGGCGCACCTCGACGACCCGGAACCGGTTGGCGACGAACGCCCCGTCGCACAGCGCCGAGTTGGCCGCCGGGTTGCCACCCGAGCCGTGGAAGTCGGAGAACGCGGCCGTCTGGTTGACGTACACCCCACCCGTGAGGTTCAGCGACAACTGGGCCGCCTCCTCCAGGCAGACCTCCTGGATCGCCTGCTCGACCTCGCCGTCGGTCGTGTACGCCCCGACCGTCATCGCGCCCTTCTCCCGCACGGTCCGCCGCAGCAACTCCACGGCGTCCGCGGCCGAGTCGACCGCGACGGCGAACGACACCGGCCCGAAGCACTCGCTCATGTAGGCGGCCTCGTCATCCGGCTTGGCCCCGTCCAGCTTCACGATCACCGGCGTGCGGACCACCGCGTCCGGGAACTCCGGGTTGCTGATCTCCCGCGAGGCGAGGGCGACTTCGCCCAGCCCTGCCGCGGCCTCCAGGCGGGCCTTGACGTCCGGGTTGACGATCGCGCCGAGCAGCGCGTTCGCGCGGGCGTCGTCGCCGAGGAGGCCGTCGACCGCGCGGGCGAGGTCGGCGGTGACCTCGTCGAAGGTCCGGGGGCCCTCCTCGGTGCGGATGCCGTCGCGGGGGATGAGCAGGTTCTGCGGGGTGGTGCACATCTGGCCGCTGTACAGGGACAGCGAGAAGGCCAGGTTGGACAGCATCCCCTTGTAGTCGTCCGTGGAGTCGACGATCACCGTGTTGACGCCGGCCTTCTCCGTGTAGACCTGCGCCTGGCGGGCGTTGGCCTCCAGCCAGTCGCCGAACACGGTCGAGCCGGTGTAGTCGATGATCCGGATCTCGGGGCGGGTGGCCAGGGTCTTGGCGATGCCCTCGCCGGGGCGCTCGGCGGCCAGCGCGACCAGGTTGGGGTCGAAGCCCGCCTCGGCCAGCACCTGCCGCGCGACCTGCACGGTGAGCGCGAGCGGGAGCACCGCGCGCGGGTGGGGCTTGACCAGGACCGGGTTGCCGGTGGCCAGGGAGGCGAACAGGCCGGGGTAGCCGTTCCAGGTCGGGAAGGTGTTGCAGCCGATGAGCAGGGCGATCCCGCGCGGGACCGGCGTGAACTGCTTGGTCAGGGCCAGCGGGTCGCGCTTGCCCTGCGGCTTGGTCCACTCCGCGGTGTCGGGCGTGCGGACCTGCTCGACGTACGCGTACGCCACCGCCTCCAGGCCGCGGTCCTGCGCGTGCGGGCCGCCCGCCTGGAACGCCATCATGAAGGCCTGGCCGGAGGTGTGCATGACCGCGTGCGCGAACTCGTGGGTGCGGTCGCTGATCCGCTTGAGGATCTCCAGACAGACCACCGCGCGCATCTCCGCGCCGGCGTCCCGCCACGCCCGCTGACCGGCCTTCATCGCCGGCAGCAGGACGTCGATGTCGGCGTGCGGATACTCGACGCCCAGCTCGATGCCGTACGGGGAGGCCTCGCCGCCCACCCAGCCGTCCGTGCCGGGCTGGCCGAGGTCCAGGCGGCCGCCGAGGAGGGCGTCGAACGCGGTCTTGCCCGCCGCCGCGTCCAGGCTGCCGTTCTCGCCGTAGGCCTTGGGGTGCTCGGGGTGCGGAGACCAGTACGCGCGCGTGCGGATCGCTTCCAGCGCCTGGTCGAGGGTGGGCCGGTGCTTCGCGATCAGCTCGTGGGCGGTCAGTTCGGCGGCCATGCGAGACCAACTCCTAGTTTCCAGAGCTCTCCGTCGAGCTCATGACCTGGGCAGAAACATGGGCAGAGACAGCCAGTTAGAGTTAGGGTAACCGAACGATCGGTCGGGACAAGGGGGTCCGCCGCATCTGTGGAAAACCCCGTGCGGGAGGATCGCGCACATGACAGCAATCGACCTCAGCAGCCCCGTGGCCGTCGTCGGCACCGGCACCATGGGCCAGGGCATCGCCCAGGTCGCATTGGTCGCGGGCCATCCCGTACGGCTGTACGACGCCGCTCCCGGGCGCGCCCAGGACGCGGCCGACTCGATCGGCGCGCGTCTCGACCGGCTCGTCGAGAAGGACCGTCTCACCGCCGCCGATCGCGACGCGGCCCGCGCGCGGCTGCTGCCCGCCGAGTCGCTCGCCGACCTCGCGGACTGCGCCCTGGTCGTGGAAGCCGTTCTGGAGCGCCTCGACGTCAAGCAGGAGCTCTTCCGCGAGCTGGAGGGCATCGTCGGCGAGGACTGTCTCCTCGCCACCAACACCTCGTCCCTGTCCGTCACCGCGATCGGTGGCGCCCTCGCGAACCCCGGCCGCTTCGTCGGCCTGCACTTCTTCAACCCCGCCCCGCTGCTGCCGCTGGTCGAGGTCGTCTCCGGGTTCGCCTCCGACGTCACGTCGGCCACGCGCGCGTACGAGACGGCACGCGCCTGGGGCAAGACCCCGGTCGCCTGCGCCGACACCCCCGGATTCATCGTCAACCGCATCGCCCGGCCCTTCTACGCCGAGGCCTTCGCGGTCTACGAGGCGCAAGGAGCCGACCCGGCCACCATCGACGCCGTCCTGCGGGAGTGCGGCGGCTTCAGGATGGGCGCGTTCGAGCTCACCGACCTCATCGGGCAGGACGTCAACGAGTCCGTCACGCACTCCGTGTGGCAGTCCTTCTTCCAGGACGTGCGCTTCACGCCCTCGCTCGCCCAGCGCCGCCTGGTCGAATCGGGCCGGCTCGGCCGCAAGAGCGGACACGGCTGGTACGACTATTCCGACGGAAACGGGGCCGCCGAGCGCGACGAGCCGCACACCGCGGAGAAGCGGCCGCAGCCCGCCTACGTCGTCGCCGAGGGCGACCTGGGCCCCGCCGCCGAGCTGCTCGCGCTGATCCGCGAGGCCGGTATTCCGGTGCGCGAGGAGGACGAGGACCACGGCACCCGCCTGGTGCTGCCCGGCGGCGGCCAGCTGGCCCTCGCCGACGGCCAGACCTCGGTGGAGTTCCGGGACGTCGTGTACTTCGACCTGGCCCTCGACTACCGCCGGGCCACCCGCGTCGCCCTGTCCGCCTCCCAGGACACCTCGTCGCAGACCCTCACCGAGGCCATCGGCCTCTTCCAGGCGCTGGGCAAGGACGTCAGCGTCATCGGTGACGTGCCAGGCATGATCGTCGCCCGCACGGTCGCCCGGATCGTCGACCTCGCGCACGACGCCGTCGCCAAGGGCGTGGCGACCGAGGAGGACATCGACACGGCGATGCGGCTGGGTGTGAACTATCCGCTCGGCCCCTTCGAGTGGAGCCGCCGGCTCGGCCGTAACTGGGCGTACGCCCTCCTCGACGACCTGCACCTGCGCGACCCCTCCGGGCGCTACGCGCCGTCCCTCGCGCTGTACCGCCACGCGTACGCCTCCGACAAGCGGGAGGGCAACACCTCATGACCACCGCCAAGCGCGACACGTACACCCCGGAGACGCTGCTCTCCGTCGCCGTGCAGGTCTTCAACGAGCGCGGCTACGACGGCACCTCCATGGAGCACCTCTCCAAGGCGGCCGGCATCTCCAAGTCGTCGATCTACCACCACGTCACGGGCAAGGAGGAGCTGCTGCGCCGGGCCGTCAGCCGGGCGCTCGACGGGCTCTTCGAGATCCTCGACGAGGAACCCGCGCGCGTGGGACACGCCGCCGACCGTCTGGAGTACGTCGTACGGCGCATGGTCGAGGTGCTCATATCCGACCTGCCGTACGTGACGCTGCTGCTGCGGGTGCGCGGCAACACCGACACCGAGCGGTGGGCGCTGGAACGGCGCCGCGACTTCGACCACCGGGTCGCCGACCTCCTGAAGGCGGCCGCCGCCGAGGGGGAGGTGCGCGCGGACGTGGAGGTGCGGCTGGCCACCCGGCTCGTCTTCGGGATGATCAACTCGATCGTGGAGTGGTACCGGCCGGACGGGCGCGGCATGAACGAGCGCGAGGTCGCGGACACGGTGGTGCGGCTGGTCTTCGGGGGACTGCGACAGGCGGGCTGAGCGCCACTCGATGCGACGCGCGCCTGAGCACGCGCGCGTGGGCGGTTGAGATATGTCGCCCGATGTCCCCGGTCGGTACCGGCTGCTGGGCTGTGCCGCATGACCCGGAACGACCTACGGCCCTCCGATGCCATGTGGATGACCGCGGCCTGAGCGGCGGGGCCGGCGCTCAGCCCTGCGGCTCCAGGTCCTCCTCCTCGAACACCAGCAGCGTGCGGGTGCTGAGCACCTCGGGGATGGCCTGGAGGCGGGTGAGGACCAGCTCACGCAGGGCGCGGTTGTCGGGCGTGTGCACCAGGAGCAGGACGTCGAAGTCGCCGCCCACCAGCGCGATGTGGGAGGCGCCGGGCAGCTGTCGGAGCTGTTCGCGCACCGTGCGCCAGGTGTTCTGGACGATCTTGAGGGTGATGTAGGCCGATGTGCCGTGGCCCGCGCGTTCGTGGTTGACGCGGGCGCCGAAACCGCGGATGACGCCGTCCTCGACGAGGCGGTTGATACGGGCGTAGGCGTTGGCGCGCGAGACATGGACCCGTTCGGCGACCGACCTTATCGACGCGCGGCCGTCCGCCTGGAGCATCTGCAGGATGTCCTGATCGATGGCGTCGAGCGGACGCGCCGGCGGCAGGGGGGTGCCGCCGTCCGGGCTTTCGGCCATTTGTTCAGGCGCCATGTCCCCCCACCTTCCCGCCGTGGACGTACTGCGTTCATTGGAGGCTGTGGAGAACCGTTTGTCCACAGCCTGAGGGGGCCTGTAGCCAAAATGTGCCGACGACCGAACAATCGGTAGGTGAGGCGCGTCACCGAAGCCGCGCCTCCCGTAGCCGCTCCCACGAGGAGGTGCCGTCATGACGGTCATGGAGCAGCGGGGCGCGTATCGGCCATCGCCGCCGCCCGCCTGGCAGCCCCGTATGGACCCCGCGCCGCTGCTGCCCGACGCCGAGCCCTACCGCGTCCTCGGCACCGAGGCGGCCGCGAAGGCCGATCCCGGCCTGCTGCGCCGGCTGTACGCCGGGCTGGTGCGGGGCCGTCGGTACAACGCGCAGGCGACCGCGCTCACGAAGCAGGGCCGCCTCGCGGTGTATCCGTCCAGCACCGGCCAGGAGGCCTGTGAGATCGCCGCCGCGCTGGCCCTCGAGGAGCGCGACTGGCTCTTCCCGAGCTACCGCGACACCCTCGCCGCCGTCGCACGCGGCGTGGACCCCGTCGCGGCCCTGACCCTGCTGCGCGGCGACTGGCACACCGGCTACGACCCGCACGAGCACCGCGTGGCCCCCCTGTGCACGCCGCTCGCCACCCAGCTCCCGCACGCCGTCGGCCTCGCGCACGCCGCCCGCCTCAAGGGCGACGACGTGGTCGCGCTCGCCATGGTCGGCGACGGCGGCACCAGCGAGGGCGACTTCCACGAGGCGCTGAACTTCGCCGCCGTGTGGCAGGCGCCGGTCGTCTTCCTGGTCCAGAACAACGGCTTCGCGATCTCCGTGCCGCTCGCCAAGCAGACCGCGGCCCCCTCGCTGGCCCACAAGGCCGTCGGCTACGGCATGCCCGGCCGCCTGGTCGACGGCAACGACGCGGCCGCCGTGCACGAGGTGCTGAGCGACGCCGTACGGCACGCGCGCGCGGGTGGCGGACCGACGCTGATCGAGGCGATCACCTACCGCATCGACGCCCACACCAACGCCGACGACGCGACCCGCTACCGCGGCGACTCCGAGGTCGACACCTGGCGCGGGCACGACCCGATCGCGCTCCTGGAGCACGAGCTGACCGAGCGCGGCCTCCTCGACGAGGCCGGCAAGCAGGCCGCCCGGGACGCCGCCGAGGCCATGGCCGCCGACCTGCGCGAACGCATGAACCAGGACCCGGCGCTCGACCCGATGGACCTGTTCACGCACGTGTACGCCGAGCCCACCCCGCAACTGCGCGAACAGCGTGACCAGTTGCAGGCCGAGCTCGACGCCGAGTCGGAAGGCCCGCACCGATGACCACCGTCGCCGTCAAGCCGGCCACCATGGCACAGGCCCTCACGCGCGCGATGCGCGACGCCATGGCCGACGACCCCACCGTGCACGTCATGGGCGAGGACGTCGGCACCCTCGGCGGTGTCTTCCGCGTCACCGACGGGCTCGCCAAGGAGTTCGGCGAGGACCGCTGCACGGACACCCCGCTGGCCGAGGCGGGCATCCTGGGCACCGCGGTGGGCATGGCCATGTACGGCCTGCGCCCGGTCGTGGAGATGCAGTTCGACGCGTTCGCCTACCCGGCGTTCGAGCAGCTCATCTCGCACGTGGCGCGCATGCGCAACCGCACCCGCGGCAAGATGCCGCTCCCGATCACCGTCCGCGTCCCCTACGGCGGCGGCATCGGCGGCGTCGAGCACCACAGCGACTCGTCCGAGGCGTACTACATGGCGACTCCGGGGCTCCATGTCGTCGCGCCCGCGACCGTCGCCGACGCCTACGGGCTGCTGCGCGCCGCCATCGCCTCCGACGACCCGGTCGTCTTCCTGGAGCCCAAGCGGCTGTACTGGTCGAAGGACTCCTGGAACCCGGAGGACCCGCAGACCGTTGAACCGATTGGCCGCGCGGTGGTGCGGCGCTCGGGGAGGAGCGCCACGCTCATCACGTACGGACCGTCCGTGCCCGTCTGCCTCGAAGCCGCCGAGGCGGCGCGGGAGGAGGGCTGGGACCTGGAAGTCGTCGACCTGCGCTCGCTGGTGCCGTTCGACGACGAGACGGTCGCGGCCTCGGTACGGCGGACCGGGCGAGCGGTCGTCGTACACGAGTCGGGCGGGTTCGGCGGCCCGGGAGGGGAGATCGCGGCCCGCGTCACGGAGCGCTGCTTCCACCACCTGGAGGCACCGGTGCTGCGCGTGGCCGGGTTCGACATCCCCTACCCGCCGCCGATGCTGGAGCGTCACCACCTGCCCGGCGTGGACCGGATCCTGGACGCCGTGGGGCGTCTGCAGTGGGAGGCCGAGAGCTGATGGCACAGGTGCTTGAGTTCAAGCTCCCCGACCTCGGGGAGGGGCTCACCGAGGCGGAGATCGTCCGCTGGCTGGTGGAGGTCGGTGACGTCGTCGCCGTCGACCAGCCGGTCGTCGAGGTCGAGACGGCCAAGGCGATGGTCGACATCCCCTGTCCCTACGCCGGCGTGGTCACGGCCCGCTTCGGCGAGGAGGGCGCGGAGCTGCCCGTCGGCGCGCCGCTGCTGACGGTGGCCGTGGGGGCGCCCGCATCCGGCGGTCCGGCCGAGGCGCCGGGCGGCAGCTCGGACGAGGGCTCGGGCAACGTCCTCGTGGGCTACGGCACCGGTGCGCCCCCGGAGCGGCGCAGGCGGGTGCGGCCTGCCGTGCCGACGACGTCGACGGGTCGGCCGTCGGGTGGGGCGGCGAACGGGGCCGCTCCGCGCGAGGCCGCTCCGGCCGCCGAGCACGCCGCCACCGGCGTGGCACGCCCCGTCGGCACGGGCGCCGCGGCGGGGCACGGCCCCGTCGGGCACAGCCATGACACCGCCCCGGCCGACGAGGAGACCCGCAGCGAAGGCCCCGTGCCCGTGATCTCCCCCCTCGTCCGCCGCCTCGCCCGCGAGCACGGCCTGGACTTGCGGGAGCTGCACGGCTCCGGGCCGGACGGGCTGATCCTGCGCGCCGACGTGGAGTACGCGCTGCGGGCCGCCGAGGTGCACGGACGCACGGCACAGCCGTCGGCCGAGCCGCACATGCGCATGACGCCGACGACCCCGGCCGCCTCCGCGCCCGTCCCGCCCGCGCAGACCCCCGTCCGCTCCTCCGCCCCGCCCGCCGGCATCCGCACCCCCCTCAAGGGCATCCGCGGTGCCGTCGCCGACAAGCTCTCCCGCAGCCGGCGGGAGATCCCGGACGCGACGTGCTGGGTGGACGCCGACGCGACGGAGCTCATGCGGGCGCGCACGGCGATGAACGCCGCCGGCGGGCCGAAGATCTCCCTGCTCGCCCTGCTGGCCCGTATCTGCACGGCCGCCCTGGCCCGGTTCCCCGAGCTCAACTCCACGGTCGACATGGAGGCCAGGGAGATCGTCCAGCTCGACCACGTGCACCTCGGGTTCGCCGCGCAGACCGAGCGGGGACTGGTCGTCCCGGTCGTGCGGGACGCGCACGCACGGGACGCGGAGTCGCTGACCGCGGAGTTCGCCCGGCTGACCGAGGCGGCCCGCACGGGCACCCTCACGCCCGCGGAACTCACCGGCGGCACCTTCACGTTGAACAACTACGGCGTGTTCGGCGTCGACGGCTCCACGCCGATCATCAACCACCCCGAGGCCGCGATGCTCGGCGTCGGCCGCATCATCCCCAAGCCCTGGGTGCACGAGGGCGAGCTGGCGGTGCGGCAGATCGTGGAGCTCTCGCTCACCTTCGACCACCGGGTCTGCGACGGCGGCACCGCGGGCGGCTTCCTGCGCTACGTGGCGGACTGCGTGGAACAGCCGGCGGTGCTGCTGCGCACACTGTGACGGATGCGCCACCGGCCCCCTCCCCTGCGTTCCCTGTGATCGCGAAGGCACGCATACTCGGGGGGTGACCGCGTACGAGCCGACGAGCGCCCAGGGCGCCGCCGACACCGGGGACGACGTCGTGTACGACGCCGTCGTGCTCGCCGGCGGCGGTGCCCGGCGGCTCGGCGGCGTGGACAAACCCGCCGTGCGCGTGGGCGGGCGCGCCCTGCTCGACCGGGTGCTCGGGGCCTGCGCCGAGGCCCGGACCACCGTCGTCGTCGCCGACCCCCGGCCCACCCCGCGGCCCGTGATCTGGGCGCGTGAGGACCCGCCCGGCGGCGGCCCCCTCGCCGCCCTCGACGCCGGGCTGCGGCACACCACGGCGGAGCAGGTCGTCGTCCTCTCCGCCGACCTGCCGTTCCTCGACCAGGGCACGGTCCGGCGGCTGCTGGCCGCCCTGCGCACCGGCGGCGCCGACGGCGCGCTGCTCACCGACGCCGACGGCCGCGACCAGCCGCTCGTCGCCGCGTACCGGGCGTCCGCGCTGCGCCGCGAACTGGCGTCACTCGCCGACTCCGGCGGCCGTCTCACCGGCCTCCCCCTGCGCCGGCTGACCGGTGCGCTCGACCTCACCCGCGTCCAGGACCCCGTCGCGTCCTTCGACTGCGACACCTGGGACGACATCGCCACCGCCAGGGCACGCATCAGGGAGCATGGGCACGTGTTGGATGAATGGATTTCCGCAGTCAAGGACGAACTCGGCATCGACCTGGACGTCGACACCAAGGTCCTGCTGGACCTGGCCCGCGACGCCGCCCACGGCGTGGCACGGCCCGCGGCCCCGCTGACCACCTTCCTCGTCGGATACGCGGCGGCACAGGCCAAGGGCGGCCAGGGCGGCCCCGAAGCCGTCGCCGAGGCATCCCGCAAGGCCGTCGCCCTCGCGCTGCGCTGGGCGGAGGAAGCCGCCGCCGAGCCGGACGCGGCCTCCGCCGCCAAGCCGGCCGCCACGCCCGACGCCACCCCCGACACCCGCCCGGACGCCGGATGACCGCCCGCGGCATCCGGGCGAACGAGGACGCCGAGGACCTCGACGTCGAGGAGGTGCTCGCCCTCGTGAACGAACACAACGGCCACCCCACCCCCGACGATCACGTGCGCGCCCCCACCTCGCACGGCCCGGGCTCCGGCAACGCCGACCGCCACCACAAGGCCACCCCCTGGCCGACCGCCCGCGAGATCGCCTCCCGCGCCGCCCGAACCGCCGCCCGGGCCGGCCGCCGCGCCCCCGTCTCCGTGCCCCTCGACGCCGCCCTCGGCCTCACCCTGGCCGCCCCCCTCACCGCCCTCACCGACCTGCCCTCCTTCGACACCTCGGCGATGGACGGCTGGGCGGTCGCGGGCCCCGGCCCCTGGGACGTACGGGACGAGGGAGTCCTGGCCGGGCACGCCGAGCCCGAGCCGCTCACCGACGGCGAGGCCGTCCGTATCGCGACCGGCGCCCGTATCCCCCCGGACACCAGCGCCGTCCTGCGCAGCGAGCACGGCCGGATGGACAGCAAGGACCGCCTGCACGGCACCCGGGAGATCGAGCCCGGCCAGGACATCCGTCCACGCGGCCAGGAGTGCCGTAGCGGCGACCAACTGCTCGCCGTCGGCACCCTGGTGACCCCGGCTGTGCTCGGGCTGGCCGCGGCCGCCGGATACGACACCCTGACCGCCGTGCCCCGCCCCCGCGTCGAAGTCCTCGTCCTCGGCGACGAGTTGCTGGCCGAAGGGCTGCCGCACGACGGCCTGATCCGTGACGCGCTCGGCCCTATGCTGCCGTCCTGGCTGCGCGCACTCGGCGCCGAGGTCACCGCCCTGCGCCGGCTCGGTGACGACGCCAAGGCCCTGCACAAGGCGCTCACCAAGTCCGACGCCGACCTCATCGTCACGACCGGCGGCACCGCGGCCGGCCCCGTCGACCATGTCCACCCCACCCTGCGGCGCATCGGCGCCGAACTCCTGGTGGACGGCGTCAAGGTGCGGCCCGGCCACCCCATGCTGCTGGCGCGCACCAAGGAGGACCAGCACCTCGTCGGCCTGCCCGGCAACCCCCTCGCCGCTGTCTCCGGCCTGCTCACGCTCGCCGAACCCCTGCTGCGCACCCTCGCCGCCCGCCCGGCGCCGGAGTCGTACACGCTGCCTCTGAGGGAGGCGGCGCACGGGCATCCGTACGACACCCGGCTCATCCCCGTCGTGCTGCGCGGCGACCATGCCGTGCCGCTGCACTACCACGGCCCGGCCATGCTGCGGGGCATGGCGGCGGCGGACGCCGTGGCCGTCGTACCGCCGGGCGGTGCCCGTGCGGGTCAGGAGACCGAACTGCTCGATCTGCCCTGGGCGTCGGCAGGCATCGAGGTGTGTTTCACGTGAAACTTCCGGGCCAGGACGCGATCGCCCGTGGCGCGGACGAGAGGGTCGCGACCTATCGGGTCAAACTCCCGAAGAAGATCGTGGAGCATCCGTTCCGGCAGGTCGCCAAGCGGGTCCTGCTCGCCCTGTCACTGCTCGTGGCGGCCGCCTTGATCGTCTACGCAGACCACGATGGCTACAACGACAACTCCGACGGTTCCGTCGACCTCCTCGACGCCTTCTACTACGCGACCGTCAGCCTCTCCACCACCGGATACGGCGACATCACCCCGGTCAGTGACGGCGCCCGGCTCACCAATATCTTCGTCATCACGCCCATGCGGGTGCTGTTCCTGATCATCCTGGTCGGCACCACACTGGAGGTCCTCACCGAGCGGACCCGGGAGGAATGGCGTCTGACCCGCTGGAGGTCCACCTTGCGCGATCACACCGTCGTCGTCGGCTTCGGCACGAAGGGGCGGTCGGCGATCCAGACCGTCTGCGCGACGGGCCTGCGCAAGGACCAGGTCATCGTGGTCGACCCGAGTTCCAAGGTGATCGAGGCCGCGGTCGCGGACGGATACGCCGGTGTCACGGGGGACGCGACGCGCAGCGAGGTCCTGTTGCGGGCCGAGGTGCAGAAGGCGCGGAAGATCATCATCGCCACCCAGCGAGACGACACCGCCGTCCTGGTCACGCTGACGGCCCGGCAGCTCAACCGTGGCGCGAAGATCGTGGCCGCGGTGCGTGAGGAGGAGAACGCGCCGCTGCTGAAGCAGTCCGGCGCCGACGCGGTCATCACCAGCGCCAGCGCGGCCGGCCGGCTGCTCGGCCTCTCCGTGCTCAGCCCGGCCGCCGGCATGGTCCTGGAGGACCTGATCCAGCAGGGCAGCGGGCTCGACATCGTCGAACGGCCGGTCGTGAAGGCCGAGGTGGGCAAGAGCCCGCGGCAGACGGACGACCTGGTGGTGAGCGTCGTACGCGGGCACCGGGTGCTCGGATACGACGATCCTGCCGTCGGGACACTGGAGTTGACGGACCGGCTGATCACGATCGTACGGGCGACGCCGGGCACTCAGGTCGCACCTGATGACCGGCGTCTGCCCCCGGGGATGAAGCCCATGTGACGGTCGGCCCCGGCTATTTGCGGTTGTACAGCCGCATCGTGATCGGCCCGAAGACCAGCACGAACAGTCCCGCCCAGCCCAGCGACCAGGCGACCTCGTCCGCCGGCCAGTCGCCCGCCATCAACCCGCGCACGGCCGAGGACAGATGGGTGATCGGGCTGTTGTTGACGAAGGCCTGGAGCCAGCCCGGCATGGTGCTCGGGTCCACGAAGACGTTGGACAGGAAGGTGAGCGGGAAGATCACCATCATGCTGACGCCCATCACCGACTTCTCGGAGCGCAGCATCAGCCCGAACATCGTCCAGATCCACGAGAACGCGAAGGAAAAGACGACCAGCAGCGCGATCCCGGCGAGCACTCCGCCGACCCCGCCGTCCGGGCGGTAGCCCAGGATGATGCCGACGGTGAGCATCACGATCGACGCGATCGTGTAGCGCAGGGCGTCGCCGAGCAGATAGCCGACCATGGTCGACGGCCGCCAGATCGGCAGCGAACGGAAGCGGTCGAAGACACCCTTCTCGATGTCGGTGTTCACCGAGACACCGGTGTACATCGTGATCATCACGACCGACATCACGAGGATGCCCGGCAGCAGGAACTGGATGTACTCCTTCGGGGACCCGGCCAGGGCGCCCCCGAACAGGTACGTGTACATCAGCACCATCATGATCGGGAACGCCGTGACGTCGAAGAGCTGCTCCGGCACGTGCTTGATCTTCAGGATCGCCCGCCAGCCGAAGGTCATGGAGGCCGACCAGGCGCTGGGCCGCGGCGGGCGCTCCCCGGCGACGAGCAGCGCGGCGAGCGACTCGGCGCTGACGGGGGCGAGTTCCCTGCTCTCGGTCTGCGTCACGGTGCTCATGCCGCCACCTCGTCCTTGTCGTCCTTGTCGTTCCTGTCGGCTTCGGTCTTGTGGGTGTCGTGTCCGGTGAGGGCGAGGAACACCTCGTCCAGGCTGGGCTGGCCCAGCGAGAAGTTGTCGACGGTGATGCCGGCGCGGGCGAGTTCGTTCAACGCGCGGGCGGCCTGCTCCGCCGCGGTGTCCTCGCTCGCCGCCCCGCTCAGCCGGGCGGTGAGGGCCACCGGGTCGGGCTCCGGCTGCACATGCGCGTCGAGGGCGCGGACCAGCAGGTCCGCCGCGAGGTCCCGCTGCGCCGCGTCCCGCAGCCGCAGATGGACGGAACCGGCGCCGACGGACGCCTTCAGCTCGCCCTTGGTCCCCTCGGCGATGACCTTGCCCTGGTCGATGACGGCGATACGGGACGCCAACTGATCGGCCTCGTCGAGGTACTGGGTGGTCAGCAGGACGGTGGTGCCCTGGGCGACGACCGCGCGGATGATGTCCCACACCTGGTTGCGGCTGCGCGGGTCGAGGCCGGTGGTCGGCTCGTCGAGGAAGAGCAGGTCGGGGGTGTTGAGGATGGACGCGGCGATGTCGATGCGGCGCCGCATGCCGCCGGAGTAGTTCTTGACCTGCTTCCCGGCGGCCTCGGTCAGCCCGAAGGCCTCCAGGAGCTGCCCGGAACGCTGCCGCGCGGCCTGCTTGCCGTGCCCGAGGAGCCGGCCCAGCAGGACCAGGTTCTCGGTGCCGGTGAGGTCCTCGTCCACGGAGGCGTACTGGCCGGTGAGACTCACGCGCCCGCGCACCTCGTCGGCTTCCCGCACGACGTCGTGGCCGAAGACATGGGCCTCGCCGCCGTCGGGTCGTAGGAGCGTGGCGAGCATCTTCACCGTGGTCGTCTTGCCGGCGCCGTTCGGGCCGAGGACGCCGTAGACCGTGCCGGCCGGAACCGCGAGGTCCACGCCGTCGACGGCCCGTGTCTCACCGAACGTCTTCACCAGGCCGGCGGTCTCGATCGCGAGACCGGACGTCGTCTGCGTGCTCATGCTTCGGGTTCCTTCCGAGAGGTCCTTCCGCCTTCTTGGGCTACGCATGGGGAGACTTTTACGGTCGCGCAAACTCATCGGTGGCGCACAGGGATTTTCGAAGGACCCGTCGAAGGTCCGAGGGGTGTGGGGCCGGGGACCGAGGCCGGCCGGGTTCGCGTTCGCCGTGGGGGTACGCGGGTCGGGGAGCGGAGGCCGAGGAGTAGCGTCCGTGCCATGCATGCGATCACGATTCCCGAACCTGGTGGGCCCGAGGCGCTGGTGTGGGACGAGGTCCCCGATCCCGTGCCCGGTGAGGGCGAGGTGCTGGTCGAGGTGGTGGCCGGGGCCGTCAACCGCGCCGACATCCTGCAACGCCAGGGCTTCTACAACCCGCCGCCCGGCGCCTCCCCCTACCCCGGCCTGGAGTGCTCCGGCCGCATCGCCGAGCTCGGCCCCGGCGTCTCCGGCTGGGCCGTCGGCGACGAGGTGTGCGCGCTGCTCTCGGGCGGCGGCTACGCCGAGAAGGTCGCCGTACCGGCCGGCCAACTGCTGCCCGTGCCCAAGGGCGTGAGCCTCACGCGGGCCGCGGCCCTGCCCGAGGTGGTCTGCACGGTCTGGTCCAACGTCTTCATGGTCTCCCACCTCCGCCCCGGCGAGACCCTGCTCGTGCACGGCGGCTCCAGCGGCATCGGCACCATGGCCATCCAGCTCGCCAAGGCCGTCGGCGCCAAGGTGGCGGTCACGGCGGGCAGCAAGGAGAAGCTCGACCGGTGTGCCGAGCTGGGCGCCGACATCCTGATCAACTACCGGGAACAGGACTTCGTCGCCGAGGTCAAGAAGGCCACCGACGGGGCGGGCGCCGACGTCATCCTCGACAACATGGGCGCCAAGTACCTCGACCGCAACGTCCAGACCCTCGCCGTCAACGGCCGCCTCGCCATCATCGGCATGCAGGGCGGCATCAAGGGCGAGCTCAACATCGGCGCGCTCCTGGCCAAGCGCGGCGCCATCAGCGCGACTTCGCTGCGTGCCCGCCCGGTCTCCGAGAAGGCGGCGATCGTGGCAGCCGTACGCGAGCACGTGTGGCCGCTGTTGGACGGCGGCCACGTACGTCCGGTCGTCGACCGCGAGATCCCGATGAGCGACGCGGCGGAGGCGCACCGGGTGCTGGAGGAGAGCGGGCATGTGGGGAAGGTGCTGCTTGTGGCGCCGTAGGGGGTGTGAGCGGCTGCTCGGGCGGTTCGGGCTCTGCTCGGTGCGGAGGCGGAGGCGGGGGGGACTGACGGGGCGGGAGCGGGTGCATCTCTGGGCGGGGGCGAGGGGACGCCTCCCGCCTGGGGCGGCTGCGAGCATCTGTTGGGGGTTGGTGGTGGGGGTGAGTGTGGGTGGGCTGGGGCGAGGGTCTTCGGGCTGGCGGTAGTGAAGGCTGCCCACGTGTGCAGGGGCGTCGCGGGGCGGGGCGACGGGATCCTCGTCCGGGCCGGCCTAAGAGCATCCGGTGGGTGCTGGTGGCGGGGTGAGTATCGGTCGGCTGGGGTGAGCGGCTTCCGGGGCCAGGGGTGGTGAAGGCGGCTGTGTGTAGGGCCGACCCGGGCGGGGCGACGGGGTCGGTTACGAGCATCCGTTGGGCGCCGGTGGCGGAGGGGGGCGTCGCCGGGCATGGGCCGGCCTCTGCGCACCGGCAGGAGCGCCGCCGCCCGGGGCGGCCCGAGCACCGTTTCCCGCGGCCGGCCGGCCTGCCTCGGAAGGCACCCGACCCTGTTAGCCGCGTCGTAGCCGGAGGCCTACGAAGGCGAGGCCCAGACCGAGCCCGATGAGCACCAGCCCGCTGCCGAGGGGCAAAATCTGCATCACGGGCTCGGAGGGGCCCTCGGCATGCGCCACAGGCTGCCGTACGGCGTCTGTCGGCGGGGCGGAGGGCTCCGCGGAGGCGTCCCGGGCGGGGTCATCGGCGGCACCCGCGCTCTCGCGCGCACTCCCGCCGTCGTCCTCGCCCTCCGCCTCCGGCGACGTCACGCCGTCGGCGTCCTCGTCGTCGCCTTCGTCACCGACGCCGCCGTCCGGCTTCTCCCGCGCCGCCTCCTCGTCCTCCAGCGGCCCCTTCTCCCGCCCGGGCCGCTGCCGCCCCTCACCCGCCCGGCTCCCGGCCCGGGACGGTCCGTCGGAGGGCGCGGGAGGGGAGCTGACGGGCCCGTGAGCGGGCGAGGCGGACGACCCCCTCGACTCGCCGGAATTCCTGGAGCCTCCGGAACCCTTGGACTCTCCGGGGCCTGTGGACGCCTTTGACTCCCCGGACCCCGTCGTCTCTTCGGATCCCCCGGTCTCCCCGGGTCCCCTGGACGCCTTGGACTCTCCGGACTCCCGGGGCTCCCTGGATTCCCCTGGCTCCTTGGGCTCCCGGGGCTGCGTGGATTCCGTGGACCTTCCCGGCGTGGCCGAGGGGGCCGAGGCGGCCGCGGACTCATCCGCAGGGCTGGCGGAGGGCCGGGATTCGGCTGCGGATCCGGGGGACTCATCAGAGGAACGATCCGAGGAATCCTCTGAGGAGGGGCCGGACGCTGGACCGGAGGAGCGGGCGGACGTAGGACCGGAGGAGGGGGCGGAGGGAGGGCCCGAGGACCCACCGGAGGAACGGTCCGACAAATCCCTGGAGGAGTCCCGCAAGACATCCGTGGGCGACCCCGTGGCCGCGGAGAGAGCCCAGGACGCCTCTGTGGAGCCGGAGGAGTCCCCGACCGCACCGGCACCACTCGGCCCGGCATGGCCGTACGACACCCCGGCGCCCCACAGCCCCATGACCGCCCCCACCATCAGCGCGACCAACACGCTCCCCGCACGCATGGCGACCAGAGCCCGGGGCGCCGGCTGGGCCTGCACCGTCGACTGAGCCTGGAGCGCCGATTGATCCTGGACCACGGACCGATTCCGGACCACGGACCTATCCCGCACCGCCGATCGATCCCAGATCGGCGACCGATCCTCCACCACCGCCTGATCCCGGACCACCGCCTGATCCCGCACCGCCAACCGCCCCCGCACCACAGACCGCCGCACCACAGACCGCCGCATCAAAGACCACCCCCACCCCGCCCGCAGCACCGACGCCCTTCCCACCCCCACCCCGATCCCGCCCACCCCGCACCTCAGCGAGCCAAGGGCAAGCCGCCGGAACCCTCCGCCCTGTCCGCCCTGTCCGCCCGGCACGACCGCGCTCACGGCCGCGGGGACGAACCCGCCCGCGGCCGTCGACATCCGTCGACGCAAGGCGCGCGGGCCGCCGGAGGCAGCTCGCGGCCGTACCCGTCGATTTCTCACCACGGCCAGCCATGGAGTCATGGGAACAAGCCTCACAGCACCCAACACACCCGGCATTCCGGACTCCGCCACCCGACCGAATCCGGCGCACAATCCGGGTATGTCGATACGACACGGGCTGCTGGCGCTCCTGGAACCCGGCGCCCGCTACGGCTCGCGGCTGCGCACCGAATTCCAGGCGCGTACGGGCGGAACCTGGCCGCTGGACATCGGCCAGGTCTATACGACCCTCGGCCGGCTGGAGCGGGACGGCCTGGTCGCCCAGGACGGCGTGGACGAGGCGGGGCGGGTGCTGTACGCGCTGACGGAGGCGGGCCGCGCCGAACTGCGGGCCTGGTTCATCCGACCAGTGGAGCGGGCCAGCCCGCCCCGCGACGAGCTGGCGATCAAGCTGGTGATGGCGGTCGGGGCGGCCGGCGTCGACGTACGCGAAGTCGTGGGGGCCCAGCGCAGACATGTGGCCGAGGCCCTGCACGGCTATGTACGGCAGCGGGCCGAGGCGCTGGCGCGGGCGCACGAGCACCCCGACGAGATGGCCCGGCTGCTGGTCCTGGAGCAGCTCGTCTTCCACACCGAGGCCGAGAGCCGCTGGCTCGACATCTGCGAGACACGTCTCCTGCGGCTCACCCAGGCCCCCTAGGCCGCTAGGCCCCTGGGCCGCCTATACCCCCAGGCCTCTTGGCTTGCTATGCACCAGGCCTCCCAGGCACCTCAGGCCCTTCAGGCCAGGCAGACCCCGGCCCAGGCCAGTACCCCCGACCCAGCAGACCCCAGACCTGGCAGACCCAAGACCAACAGCCCGAAAGCCCCCGCAGCCGCAAGGAGTGACGAAAAGTCCCGCAACGTAAACGGTGGATCTCTCCCCAGCGGGGGCACCACGATGATGAGCTGTACGGGTGCGAGAGAATGGCGGCATGGAGATGCCGAGGAACGAAAGGCCGTCCGAGAGCCCCCAGATCCTGGTCGTGGGCCAGGACGGGATGGCGCTCACCGGCGGCAACGGAGACGAGGACTCCCGCGAGATCCCGGTGACGGAGCAGGTCGAGCAGCCGGCGAAGGTCATGCGCATCGGCAGCATGATCAAGCAGCTGCTCGAAGAGGTGCGCGTTGCTCCGCTGGACGAGGCGAGCCGGGTCCGGCTGAAGGAGATCCACGCCAGTTCGGTGAAGGAACTGGAGGACGGCCTGGCCCCGGAGCTGGTCGAGGAGCTGGAGCGGCTCTCTCTGCCGTTCACGGACGAGGCGACCCCGAGCGACGCGGAACTGCGCATCGCGCAGGCCCAGTTGGTCGGCTGGCTGGAGGGCCTCTTCCACGGCATCCAGACCACGCTCTTCGCCCAGCAGATGGCGGCCCGCGCCCAGTTGGAACAGATGCGTCGCGCTCTCCCGCCGGGCGTCGGCGGCCACGAGGACGGCGAACAGCGCCCGGGCGGCCGATCGGGCGGGCCGTACCTGTAACAACCACCCCCCAGACAGGAGAAGGGCCCGGCAGCCGATGCTGCCGGGCCCTTTCACTCACGACGCCGGCTCACGACGTCACCGTCACCTCACGGACGTCATGACCTCCGCGGATACCCCGTCGAGACCTCGATCGTGAACACCGGCGGGTTGTCCGGGTCGAACTCCTTGTAGGACTTGGGCGTCTGCGCCATGACGGTGTTGTGGCCGAACAGGTTCTCGTTCACGTCGACCGTCTTGTAGTCCCAACCCGCGGCGTCGAGGCACTTCTTGACCGACGGCCAGGACTTGAACAGGAAGCTCGGCGCCCGCACGTTGCCACTGCTGTCGTACGTCTTCAGCGGGTCGGTGCACGCGGTCGTCTCGACCGTGTTCGTGGCGTCGCCTTCCCGGTAGTCCGACAGCGATCCCGCCGTGCTCGACCCCGAGGCGGTCGCGGTCGGGGTGCTGTAGGTGTAGTCGCTCGTCGGCAGGCTGTACGGATCGTCGTCGTCCGAACCGCCGTCGTTCAGCGTCGTCGCCAGGATCAGACTGACCACTGCCACGACGGACACGACGATCGACACGATGATCGTCGACCGGTTGTTCCGGCCACCGCCCGGAGCGGGCCGCTGCTGGGGCGAGATGTTGTACGGCGGCGGAATCGGGGCGCCAGGGGGCGGGACCGGTCCGCCGGGCGGCGGGGTCGACAGGCCCGGCTGCGGGGAGTACGCCGCCGGCGGGGGCGTCCGGGGCCCGGGCTGCTGCGGATAGCCGTACGACGGAGAAGGCATCGACGGCGGCGGGGTGCTGTACGGGTTCGGCGCCGGGGTCTGCTGGTACGGCGTCTGGACGGGGCCGCCCGGCGGGGGTGTTTGGACGGGGCCACCCGGCGGCGGTGTCTGGACGACCGGCGGGAACACCGCGGCGCCCACGCCCTGACCGCTCTGCGTCTGCGCTCCCGGCACGATGCTCGGCGGGGTGGCCTGGACGGACGCGGCCACGCGCAGGCTCTCCTCGCGCATGGACTCGGCACTCGGGAAGCGTTCGTTCGGGTTCTTCTTCAGCGCGCGGGCGACCAGCGCGTCCACGGCCGGCGGCAGGGCGCGGTTGATCGAGGACGGAGCCACCGGCTCCTCCTGCACATGCGCGTACGCGATCGCCAGCGGCGAGTCCGCGTCGAACGGCAGCCGCCCGGTGACCAGTTGGAACAGCATGATGCCGACCGAGTACAGGTCGGAGCGGGCGTCCACGGCCCGGCCCAGCGCCTGCTCCGGCGAGAGGTACTGCGGGGTGCCGACCACCATGCCGGTCTGTGTCATCGACGTCACACCGGACTGCATGGCGCGCGCGATGCCGAAGTCCATCACCTTGACGACGCCGCGCTTGTTCACCATCACGTTGCCCGGCTTGATGTCCCGGTGGACCAGCCCCATCTCGTGGCTGATCTCCAGCGCCGCGAGCACATCCGCGATGATCTTCAGCGCCTTGTCGGCGGGCACCGCGCCGAACTGCCGTATGTCCTCGTCGAACACCGAGCTGAGCGGCCGGCCCTCGATGTACTCCATGACGATGTACGGCGTCGTCATGCCGTCGACGGTGTCCTCGCCGGTGTCGAAGACCGAGACGATGTTGGTGTGCGTGAGCTTCGCCACTGCCTGGGCCTCGCGGCGGAAGCGCTCGCGGAACGCCTGCTCGCGGCCGAGCTCGGTGTGCAGCGTCTTGACCGCCACCTGCCGGTCGAGCACGGTGTCGTACGCGAGGTGCACGGAGGCCATGCCGCCCTGGCCGAGCAGGTCGCGCAGTTGATAGCGGCCGCCGGCCAGCGCCCGCCCCGCGTACTCGCCCTGTGCGCCGTCCTGGCTCATGTTCTGCTTCCCCCGTAGCCTCTTGGGCGCCTGCGATTGGCGTGGATCGGGTGATCCGAGTGATCCAATGTGCTATTCCCGGCCAAGTCTGCCCCAAGGCACTGACAGGTCAAGCGAGGTGCCCGTTCCGTGACCGTACGCGAAAGAAGAGCCGCGCAAGCGTTACAGGGGCAGTACGGCCGGTACACAGAATTTGCACGAGGAGGCGGGGTGCCGGTTTGATGGCCGGTCCGTCTCCTTCCGGTTTGGGGCGACCGTCTCGGACCGACGGCTTGCGCGGAGGCTGTAGCGTGGCCGACGGAGACCGTAACAACACCGCGCGCACCGCGGGCAGAAACGACGGCGAGGACTGATGGCACAGCAGCAGCGCGCTCAGGGCCCGTCCGACCCCGAGGCGGCTGGCGGCGGTATGTCAGATGCGCCGGAGATGTGGGGTAACGGCGGACTTGTCGGGGACGGCCGTTACAGGCTGACCCGCAGACTCGGCCGGGGCGGCATGGCCGAGGTGTTCGCCGCCGAGGACGTACGTCTGGGCCGCACCGTGGCGGTCAAGCTGCTGCGCTCCGATCTCGCCGAGGACCCGGTCTCCAAGGCCCGCTTCACGCGCGAGGCCCAGTCGGTGGCCGGCCTCAACCACCACGCGATCGTCGCCGTGTACGACTCCGGCGAGGACTTCGTGAACGGCCATGCCGTGCCGTACATCGTGATGGAGATCGTCGAGGGGCGGACGATCCGGGACCTGCTGATCAACGCCGAGGCACCCGGCCCCGAGCAGGCCCTGATCATCGTCTCCGGCGTCCTGGAGGCGCTCGCCTACTCGCACCAGCACGGCATCGTGCACCGCGACATCAAGCCGGCCAACGTCATCATCACGCACAACGGCGCCGTGAAGGTGATGGACTTCGGCATCGCCCGCGCGCTGCACGGCGCGCAGTCGACGATGACGCAGACCGGCATGGTCATGGGCACCCCGCAGTACCTCTCGCCCGAGCAGGCGCTCGGCAAGGCCGTCGACCACCGCTCCGACCTGTACGCGACCGGCTGCCTCCTCTACGAACTCCTCGCGCTGCGCCCGCCGTTCACCGGTGAGACCCCGCTGTCGGTGGTCTACCAGCACGTCCAGGACATCCCGACCCCGCCGTCCGAGGTCTCCGACGCCACGCCGCCGGAGCTCGACGGCCTGGTCATGCGCTCGCTCGCCAAGGAGCCGGACGACCGGTTCCAGACGGCCGAGGAGATGCGCGGTCTCGTCCAGTACGGCCTGCAGATGCTGTACGACCAGGGCGGCCACACCGGCACCTGGAACACCGGCCCGGTGGCGATGCACGAGGGCCGGCACACCCCGTCGGCGGGCTTCGCGAACACGACCGTCATGGGGCACCCCCACGACTCCGGCTCCGGTACGACGCAGATCCCGCAGCCGATCCTGCCCAACAGGTACGGGGGCGGCGACGACGGCGGCTTCGAGGGGCACGGCAACAAGGGCGGCGGCCGCGGCAAGCTGTGGATCCTCGCCGTCCTCGCGGTGATCGCCATCGCGGCGGGTGTCGCGCTGGCGCTGAACAACAGCGGCGGTGGCGGCGGGGGCAGCGACACCACGCCGACGCCGACGACCTCGCAGACGACGGACGAGAACAAGGACAGCGAGACGCCGAGCGACGAGCCGACCGAGGAGCCGACCGACACGGTCACGGACGACGGCACCGGCACGGGCACCGACCCGACCTACGAGCCGACCGAGGACCCCTCGTACTCGCCGACCGAGGACCCCACGTTCGAGCCGACGGAGGACCCGACCACCGCGGAGCCGACCGAGGAGCCGACCGAGGAGCCCACGGAGGAGCCGACCGAGGAGCCGACGGAGGAGCCGACCGAGGAGCCCACGCTGCCGACGGGCGGCGCCGGAGGCGGTGCCTGACCGGCCCCTGGGCACGGTTCGACGAGAGACACATCCCACGCGCGCGTGCGGCCCGGAATCGGGCTCCACGCGCGCGTGCCGTTTGGGCGTGCCGTTCGGCGTGTCGTTTCGCGTGTCGTTTTCGCGTGTCGTTTTTCGGGCCGCACGCGCGCGTGGCCGGATCGTTCTGTGGGCATACCCTGACTTATCCGCCTCTGCGTATGAGATCAGCGTCACACGACTTCAGTGACCTCGCCCTCGACGACTCTTCCCGTGACCTGGGTCACCGATATAACGTGCCGTTGTTCCGGCCCCCTGCAAGGCTGTGACCAGGACTTGTTCCCGACTTTCGCGATTTACTTGGAAATCCAAGCAAAATCGCAGGTCAGGAGGGGTTTCACAGAAATGTGGAGCACTGGGTAACGTGCCTGTTGCAGGGCGCTCGCCGGGGCACCTGTCACGCCTGTCCCCACCGAGCCGCACCCCACCCCGTGCGTCCGAGGGCCGCAGGTGAGCCGCACTGGCACCCGGCGAACCCGGGTAGCCGGACCGACGGAGGAGCACACGTGACCGTGGAGAGCACTGCCGCGCGGAAACCGCGACGCAGCGCCGGTACCAAGAGCACGGCCGGCAAGAGCACGACCGCAAGGAAACCGGCGAGCAAGGACCCCGAGCTCGTCCAGCTGCTGACGCCCGAGGGCAAGCGCGTCAAGAACGCCGAGTACGACAAGTACGTCGCCGGCATCACCCCCGAAGAGCTCCGCGGTCTCTACCGCGACATGGTGCTCACCCGCCGCTTCGACGCCGAGGCCACCTCCCTGCAGCGCCAGGGCGAGCTGGGCCTGTGGGCGTCGCTGCTCGGCCAGGAGGCCGCCCAGATCGGCTCCGGCCGGGCCACCCGCGAGGACGACTACGTCTTCCCGACCTACCGCGAGCACGGCGTGGCCTGGTGCCGCGGGGTCGACCCGACCAACCTGCTGGGCATGTTCCGCGGCGTGAACAACGGCGGCTGGGACCCGAACAGCAACAACTTCCAGCTCTACACGATCGTCATCGGCTCCCAGACGCTGCACGCCACCGGCTACGCGATGGGCATCGCCAAGGACGGCGCCGACAGCGCGGTGATCGCGTACTTCGGTGACGGCGCCTCCAGCCAGGGCGACGTCGCGGAATCGTTCACCTTCTCCGCGGTCTACAACGCCCCCGTGGTGTTCTTCTGCCAGAACAACCAGTGGGCGATCTCCGAGCCGACCGAGAAGCAGACCCGCGTGCCGCTCTACCAGCGCGCACAGGGCTTCGGCTTCCCCGGCGTCCGCGTGGACGGCAACGACGTCCTGGCCTGCCTGGCCGTGACGAAGTGGGCGCTGGAGCGCGCCCGTGCCGGTGAGGGACCGACGCTGGTCGAGGCGTACACGTACCGCATGGGCGCCCACACCACCTCCGACGACCCCACCCGCTACCGGGGTGACGAGGAGCGCCTGGCCTGGGAGGCGAAGGACCCGATCCTGCGCCTTCGCCGCTACCTCGAGGCTTCAAACCACGCGGACGAGGGATTCTTCGCGGAACTGGAGACCGAGAGCGAGGCGTTGGGCAAACGAGTGCGCGAGGCGGTCCGTGCCATGCCGGACCCGGACCACTTCGCCATCTTCGAGAACGCGTACGCGGACGGGCATGCGCTCGTCGACGAGGAGCGCGCCCAGTTCGCCGCCTACCAGGCGTCGTTCGCGGACGTAGAGGGGGCCTGACATGGCAGCGGAGACAATCAAGAACGTGGCTTTGGCCAAGGCGATCAACGAGTCGCTGCGGCGCGCCCTGGACTCCGACCCCAAGGTCCTCATCATGGGCGAGGACGTCGGCAAGCTCGGCGGCGTCTTCCGTGTGACGGACGGACTGCAGAAGGACTTCGGCGAGAGCCGGGTCATCGACACCCCGCTGGCCGAGTCGGGCATCGTGGGCACGGCGATCGGCCTCGCCCTGCGCGGCTACCGCCCGGTGGTGGAGATCCAGTTCGACGGCTTCGTCTTCCCGGCGTACGACCAGATCGTCACGCAGCTCGCGAAGATGCACGCGCGCTCGCTGGGCAAGGTCAAGCTGCCGGTCGTCGTCCGGATCCCCTACGGCGGCGGCATCGGCGCGGTCGAGCACCACTCCGAGTCGCCGGAGGCGCTCTTCGCGCACGTGGCGGGCCTGAAGATCGTGTCGCCGTCCAACGCGTCGGACGCCTACTGGATGATGCAGCAGGCCATCCAGAGCGACGACCCGGTGATCTTCTTCGAGCCCAAGCGCCGCTACTGGGACAAGGGCGAGGTCAACACCGAGGCGATCCCCGGCCCGCTGCACAAGGCGAAGGTCGTCCGTGAGGGCACGGACCTCACCCTGGCCGCGTACGGCCCGATGGTGAAGCTCTGCCAGGAGGTCGCCGCCGCGGCCGCCGAGGAGGGCAGGAACCTGGAGGTCCTGGACCTGCGCTCGGTGTCCCCGCTGGACTTCGACTCGATCCAGGCGTCGGTGGAGAAGACCCGCCGCCTGGTGGTGGTCCACGAGGCCCCGGTGTTCTTCGGCTCGGGCGCGGAGATCGCCGCCCGGATCACGGAGCGCTGCTTCTACCACCTGGAGGCCCCGGTGCTGCGGGTGGGCGGATACCACGCCCCGTATCCGCCGGCCCGCCTGGAGGAGGAGTACCTGCCGGGCCTGGACCGGGTGCTCGACGCCGTCGACCGTGCCCTGGCGTACTGAGGAGAGGGTCGTGACGACGATGACTGAAGCGACCGTGCGTGAGTTCAAGATGCCCGACGTGGGCGAGGGACTCACCGAGGCCGAGATCCTCAAGTGGTACGTCCAGCCCGGTGACACGGTCACCGACGGCCAGGTGGTGTGCGAGGTCGAGACGGCCAAGGCGGCCGTGGAACTGCCCATCCCGTACGACGGGGTGGTCCGCGAGCTGCACTTCCCCGAGGGCACGACGGTGGACGTCGGTACGGCGATCATCGCGGTGGATCTCGGAGGCGGGACTGCGGCTGCCGCTCCGGCGCCGGCCGCGGAGCCGCAGGCCGCGACGGAAGCCGCGACGGAGGCCGTGAAGGAGGAGCCCAAGGCGGCCGGCTCGGGCCGCCAGCCGGTGCTGGTCGGCTACGGCGTGGCCGCGTCCTCGACGAAGCGCCGCCCGCGCAAGGGGGCCGAGGTCCCGCACCAGGAGCCCGTGGCGGCGGCGCAGGCACTGCAGTCCGAGCTGAACGGGCATGGTTCCGCCCCGGCGGCGCAGTCGGCCCGCCCGCTGGCGAAGCCGCCGGTGCGCAAGCTGGCCAAGGACCTGGGCGTCGACCTGGCCACGGTGACGCCCACCGGCCCCGACGGCATCATCACGCGCGAGGACGTGCACGCGGCGGTGGCCCCGCCGGCCCCGGCCGCCGAGCCGGTGCCGCAGGCAGCCCCGGTCGCCGCTCCCGCCGCCCCGGCGCCGCTGGTCACCTTCGACACGGCGCGCGAGACCCGTATCCCGGTCAAGGGCGTCCGCAAGGCGACCGCCGCGGCGATGGTCGGCTCGGCGTTCACGGCCCCGCATGTCACGGAGTTCGTGACGGTGGACGTGACGCGCACGATGAAGCTGGTCGAGGAGCTCAAGGAGGACAAGGAGTTCGCGGGCCTGCGCGTGAACCCCCTGTTGCTGATCTCCAAGGCCCTGCTGGTCGCGATCAAGCGCAACCCGGAGGTCAACGCGTCCTGGGACGAGGCGGCCCAGGAGATCGTGCAGAAGCACTACGTCAACCTGGGCATCGCCGCGGCGACCCCGCGCGGCCTGATCGTCCCGAACATCAAGGACGCCCAGGCCAAGACGCTCCCGCAACTGGCCGAGGCGCTCGGTGAGTTGGTGTCGACGGCACGGGAGGGCAAGACCACCCCGGCCGCTATGCAGGGCGGCACGGTCACCATCACCAATGTCGGCGTCTTCGGCGTCGACACCGGGACCCCGATCCTCAACCCCGGCGAGTCCGCGATCCTCGCGGTCGGCGCGATCAAGCTCCAGCCGTGGGTCCACAAGGGCAAGGTGAAGCCGCGCCAGGTCACGACGCTGGCGCTCAGCTTCGACCACCGCCTGGTGGACGGCGAGCTGGGCTCCAAGGTGCTGGCCGACGTGGCGGCGATCCTGGAGCAGCCGAAGCGGCTGATCACCTGGGCGTGAGGCACCGGTAAGGCGTGAGGCACCGGTAAACGAAGGGGGGCGGCCACTGGCGAGTGGCCGCCCCCCTGTTCGCTGCTCGTGGACGCTAGCTGATCCGGGCGTAGCCGTAGTTGATCAGCTTCTTCACGTCCGCCGTGCGGTTGTCCGCGGAGGACGACGTGAGGACGGTGCCCATCACCGACTCGCCGTTGAGCGTGGCGGCGAAGATGAGGCAGTACTTGGCCTCGGTGCCGGAGCCGGTCTTGATGCCGAGCGTGCCGTTCCAGCCGAGCAGGGTGTTGGTGTTGTTCCACGTCGCCATGGTGCGGATGGCGCCGGTCTTCGTGATCGTCTTGGCGGTGTACGCCTTGGTCTTCACGACGGTCTTGAAGGTGGTGCTCTTCATCGCGCTGCGGGCGAGCTTCGTCAGGTCGCGCGGCGTCGAGTAGTTGGAGCCGTTGCTTATGCCGTCGAACGAATCGAAGTGCGTGTTCGTCATGCCAAGGTTCTTGGCCGTCGTGTTCATCTTGCCGATGAACGACTTCACGCGCGCGCTCACGCTCGTGCCGGTGCCGAACTTGTCGGCGAGGGCCATCGCGGCGTCACAGCCGGACGGCAGCATCATCCCGTACAGCAGCTGACGGACGGTGACCTTGTCGCCGACGATCAGCCGGGCGGACGAAGCGCCCTTGGAGACGATGTAGTCGCTGACTTCCTTGCGGATGGTGACCTTCGTGTCGAGGTTCAGGTTCGACTGCGAGAGCACGACCTTCGCGGTCATGACCTTGGTGGTGGAGGCGGTGAGCCTCTTCGTGTCGGCGGCCTTGGTGAACAGGGTCGTGCCGGTGGCGCTGTTCATCAGGAACCCGCCCTTGGCGGTGATGGTGGGCGCCGTCACTGCCTGCGCGGGTGCCGCGGTGAGGGCTCCGGTGGCGAGCATCGCGCCGGTCGTCACGGCGACGGCTGCGGCTCTGCGGACACGGAAGCCCTTGGTGGCGGTTATCAACTGAAATACCCCGATTACGTCGAATGCCCCTGAGTGCGGCCAAGTTGGAGGGGAAGACAGGCGGGCCGCACATGTGTGACACGTAAGTAGCACAGATGGTTGTGCGTCCGGTGAGGCGGGTTGTCCTCAGGGGGCATTTGACAGCCGATTGGCAGGTGGGGCGGGCGGGGGCGCGCGTCCGCATGATGGACCGGAACCCCGATGCGTACGTGTTGTATCTATGCTGTGTGCATGCCTACCGCCCCGCCCGCCCCCCTGAAGCAGCCCCCCGCCGCCGACCGCGTCTACAACCACGTCAAGCAGGGCGTCCTGGAGCGCCGTTACGAGGGCGGGACGCTGCTCACCGAGGGCGAGCTCGCCGAGGCCGTCGGGGTCTCGCGCACGCCGGTGCGCGAAGCGCTGCTGCGGCTGGAGGTCGAGGGGCTGATCAAGCTCTACCCGAAGAAGGGCGCGCTGGTCCTGCCGGTCTCCGCGCAGGAGATCAAGGACGTCGTGGAGACGCGGCTCCTGGTCGAGGAGCACGCGGCGCGCAAGGCCGTCCCCGCCCCGCCCGGCCTCATCGCCCGGCTCGAGGAGCTGCTCGCCCAGCAGAAGGCGCAGGCCGCCGCCGGTGACCTCGCCGGAGCCGCCGTCACCGACCGGTGCTTCCACGCCGAGATCGTCCGCAGCGGCGGCAACGAGATCCTCTCGCGGCTCTACGACCAACTGCGCGACCGGCAACTGCGCATGGGCGTGGCCGTCCTGCACTCCCACCCCGACCGGATCGCCAAGACCCTTCTCGAGCACGAGGAGATCCTTCAGGCGCTGCGCTCCGGGGACGCCGAGGCGGCCGTCGGGCTGGTCCACCGGCACATCGACTGGTTCTCGCACCTCGCGCGGGGTGAGGAGCGTTGAAGCCCGCCGCACTCCCCGGCGATCCTCCGGGCGGCCGCCGTGCCGTCGCCGTCTGGGGCATAGGCGTCTCGGTCTACTTCGTCGCCGTCATCTTCCGTACGTCCCTGGGTGTCGCCGGTCTCGATGCCGCGGACCGCTTCGACGTGAACGCCTCGGCCCTGTCGACGTTCTCGATCCTCCAGCTGCTCGTGTACGCGGGCATGCAGATACCCGTCGGCCTGCTGGTCGACCGGCTCGGCACCAAGAAGGTGCTGACCCTGGGCGTGGTGCTGTTCACGGCGGGCCAGCTGGGCTTCGCCCTCTCGCCGACGTACGGCACGGCCCTCGCCTCGCGCGCGCTGCTCGGCTGCGGCGACGCGATGACGTTCATCAGCGTGCTGCGGCTCGGCACCCGGTGGTTCCCGGCCCGGCGCGGTCCGCTGATCGCGCAGCTCGCGGGACTGGCCGGCATGGCGGGCAACCTCGTCTCCACGCTGGTGCTGGCGCGGCTGCTGCACGGGGTGGGCTGGACGGCGGCGTTCGCGGGCAGCGCGGGGGCCGGTGTCGTCGTACTCGTGCTGATGCTGCTGTTCCTCAAGGACCACCCCGAGGGGCACGAGCCGGAGCCGCTGCCGCACCTGGGCGTGGCCTACGTACGACGCCAGATCGCCGCGTCCTGGCGGGAGCCGGGCACCCGGCTGGGGCTTTGGGTGCACTTCACGACGCAGTTCCCGGCGATGGTGTTCCTGCTGCTGTGGGGGCTGCCGTTCCTGGTGGAGGCGCAGGGGCTGTCCCGGGCGACGGCCGGTGAACTGCTCACCCTCGTCGTCCTGTCGAACATGGCGGTGGGTCTGGTCTACGGCCAGGTCGTCGCCCGGCACCACGAGGCCCGGCTGCCGCTGGCGCTCGGGACCGTCGGGGCGACGGCGGTGCTGTGGGGGACGACACTGGCCTGGCCCGGTGAGACGGCGCCGATGTGGCTGCTGATCGTGCTGTGCACGGTGCTCGGGGCGTGCGGGCCGGCCTCGATGATCGGGTTCGACTTCGCCCGGCCGGCGAATCCGCCGGAGCGGCAGGGGACGGCGTCCGGGATCACCAACATGGGCGGTTTCGTCGCCTCGATGACGACGTTGTTCGCGATCGGTGTGCTGCTGGACGCGACGGGCGGCGACTACGCCGTCGCCTTCTCGGTGGTGTTCGTTCTGCAGGCGCTGGGGGTCGGTCAGATCCTGCGGCTGCGGAAGCGGGCGGCGCGCAGGGAGCGGGAACGGCTGGTTGCCAGCCGGGTGGAGACGGTGCACGTTCCCGCGTGAGTCGGTGTGCGGTTCGTACGGTTCGTACGGTTCACCGGGCCGGGACGAGTGTGAGGAACGCGAGTCCCAGTACGCCGCGGTAGCTCATCCACTGGGCGCGATGGCGGTCGAGGCGCTCGCGTGTCTCGGCCGCGAGCGGGTGGTCGGGGTGCTGGGCCAGCCATATCTCGGTGTCCGCCTGGTACGCCGACTCGAACTCCTCCCACTCGTCGAGGCTTGCCGTCTCGGTCCACTCCGGGCGGAAGCCGGCGGCGACCGCGAGGTCGAGCAGGGTGGCGAGGTCGAAGTGGTCCGTGGCGGCGGCTCCCGGCCACATGCCGGAGAGTTCGGCGGGGGTCGGGGGGCGCTGCCAGAAGCCCTCGCCGAGCAGGACACGGCCGTTGTCGGTGACCAGGCGGCGTAGTTCGCGCAGGGCCTCGGTGGTGTGGTCCGGGGGTGGGGCCGTGCTCAGGGCCTGGCTCGCTCCTATGCACAGGACCAGGTCGGCGGGGCCGCGGGAGGTGCCGATGGTGGACTCCTCGACGAATTCGGCCCTGTGCGTCAGTCCTCTGGCCTCGGCGTTGCGGCGGCCGCGGGCGAGGTCCTGGGGGCTGATGTCGAGGCCGATGCCTTTTGCCTCCGGGGCGGCGGTCAGGATGCGGAGCATCAACTCGCCCCAGCCGGAGCCGATGTCGAGGACCGTGGTGGGGTTCGTGCGGGTGAGGCGGTGGACGAGGGTGTTCGCCCGGGTCTCGGACAGTGGGCTGTGGAAGGTGAGGCGGGTCAGGCGTGGGGGGTGGCCGGTGGTGGTGTCGATGTTGGTCATGGCGGGACGGTAGCCATGGGCCGGGGGTGGGGGACAGACGATTTCTCGCCCCCGCCGCCCCTACCCGTCCCGTCCCTGGGGGCTGCCGCCCCCAGACCCCCGCTTCGGCCCGAAGGGCCTCGTCCTCAAACGCCGGACGGGCTGAAAGGCCGGGACCGGCCTCGAAACGCCGGGCGACTGAGATATGCCGTCCGATGCTGCGTTGACCGTCCGTGCCCCTGCGGCGCCTACGGCGTCACCGTGAAGTTGCGCAGGATCGCTGTCGTCAGGCCCGGGTCGCCCTCCGCCTTCACCCGGTCCGCGACCGCTTCCGGTGTGACGCGGCCGCAGGCGAGGCGGACGTAGGTTTCCCAGTCGAGGGTGAGGGTGGCGGCGGGGCCGAGGGCGGGGGCCGTTTCGAGGGTGCCGCGGCCCTGGATGTCGATGCGGATCGTGCGGAGGAACTCGATCGGGCCGTGGACGTCGAGGACGATGGCCGAACTGCGCGGGGCGTCGGCCTTGGTGGCGACGATCTCGGGCAGCTTGCCGAGCAGGACGTCGCGGGCGACGTGGGCGCCGGGGGAGTCGAGGTTGCCGGGGCGGCCGAGGGCGGCGCGCAGGTCCTGTTCGTGCACCCAGACGTCGAAGGCATGGCCTCGCATCGACTCTTCGAGAGTGAGTTCGGCGCCGAGCGGGCCGCGCACCTTCGTGCCGGGGTCGCGGGACTCGTTCCGCAGCTGGCGGTTGCGGCGGATGACCGTGTACTCCAGCTCGGACGTCATCTCCGGCGCCGTGTGGTGGCGGCGGACGTCGACCTGCATCTCCGTGTAGCGCTGCTGGTCGTTGGTGACGTGGAACAGGTCGCGCGGGAGCGTGTGGATGGGGCGCGGGTCGCCGAGCATCTCGCAGTCGAGGCCGATGACATGGGAGACCACGTCCCGCACCGACCAGCCGGGGCACGGCGTCCGCCGGTTCCACTCGCCCTCCACAAGGGGCGTCACCAGTTCGGATATCGCTTCGATCGAGTGGGTCCAGGCGTCGGCGTAGGGCTGGAGGGTGGGATGCAGACTCACGGAACGGGACCCCTCGGCGGTTGGTACGTCAATACGCGGGCAGGTGGTGGCGGCGTTGCCAGTGGGAGGCGGCAGCTGTCGGCGGGTGTCTTGGAACGCTAAGTTACGCTGCTGTGAGGCACCCCGGCAGTGCTTTCGTGTGACGATCGTAGGCCCGTGTGGAAGCCCGTGTGGACCGCTCGAATGCCAGGACGGTGGTAGTGTGCGCGCCTCTCTGCTCCAGATCGACGTAAATGAGGGCGAATCGATTGATTCGCGTCGGCTGAGAGTTGCCTCGCTCGTGCGGGAACAGGCCGGGGCGGCCGATCTTGTCGTCCTGCCCGAGCTGTGGACCACCGGGGCGTTCGCCTACGAGGGGTTCTCCAGCGAGGCCGAGCCGCTCGAAGGGCCCACGTACGAGGCGATGGCGAAGGCAGCGAGCGACGCGGGCGTGTGGCTGCACGCCGGCTCGATCCCCGAGCGGGACCCCGACGGGCCGCTCTACAACACCTCGCTCGTCTTCTCCCCGTCCGGTGATCTGGTCGCCGCGTACCGCAAGATCCATCGGTTCGGCTTCGACAAGGGCGAGGCCGTGCTGATGGGGGCGGGCGAGGAACTGGTGACGGTCCGGCTGCCCGAGACCACTCTGGGCGTGGCCACCTGTTACGACCTCCGTTTCCCCGAACTCTTCCGCGGCCTCGTCGACGCCGGCGCCGAGACCCTGGTCCTTCCGGCGGGCTGGCCGGAGCGCCGCCGGGCGCACTGGACGCTGCTGGCTCAGGCGCGGGCGGTGGAGAACCAGGCGTTCGTGCTCGCCTGTGGAACGGCCGGGACGCACGCGGGAGTTCCGCAGGCCGGTCACTCGATCGTGGTCGATCCGTGGGGCGAGGTGCTGGCGGAGGCCGGTGCGGGGGAGCAGGTCCTCACGGTGGAGTTCGACCCGGCGAAGGTGGCGACGACCAGGGAGCAGTTCCCGGCGCTGAAGGACCGGATGCTGGGGCTGCCGGCCCCGCGCCGCTGACGGCGGGCCACCTTCCGAGAGGCCGCCCTCCGAGGGGGATCCCCTCAGCCCTCCCCGCGCTCCTTTCAGTCCTCCCCGCGCTCCTTCTCCGCGAGGTGGATCACACACACCGCCACCGCGATCAGCAGCGCCGGATCCGCGTCGTCCCGTACGACGTCCACGCCGTACGTCTCCCGGACGTGCAGCCACCGGCGGGAGACCACGGCCAGGAGCTCACCGTCGTACTCGACGGCGAACTCCCGGTCGAGGATCTTGCCGCTGACGTCGAGTTCCGTGCTGCCGTCCGCCAGGGACACCCGGTAGTGGTTGCGCAGCAGGGACAGCCGTTTGCGGCGGATCTTCGCGAGCGGTGCGCCGTCCCGCTCGATCACCATCGTGTCGCGCAGGGCGAGCATCTTCTGGCGGATGTCGATGAGAACGCGTCCCTGGGTGTCCTTCAGCTCGAAGGTGTCCCGCAGGCGCATCGCCTTGCCGTCGACGAGGAACACCCTGTTGCCCCGGTCGTCCTCGATCCAGTAGTCGTCACCGAAGCCGAGGAGCCGGTCGCGTACGAGGAATCTCATGACACGAGGGGTTCCCCGCCGCGCGATCCGAAACGCCGTCTGTAGGCCGACGGGCCGATCCCGGCCCAGCGCACCGGCGCGTTCTCAGGTGCCGTACCCGTCGCTGTACCCGTCCCGCCTGTGATGGTGCCCCTCGTCGTCGACGACCGGCGTCGCGGGTGGCACGACCACGCGCCGGCGCCTGGCGATGCTGCTGAACGTGGTGGTGCCGATGAGCCCCACGATCATCAGGATGATCCCGACCAGGTCGAGATTGACCCCGTCCATCTCCCAGTCGGTCGCGAAGGTGAGGATGGCTCCCGCGGCGATGAGGATGATGCACCCGCCGAGGCCCATGAGTTGTCGCCTCCCTGTCCGGTCCGGTGGTTCCGGTGGTTCCGGTCGGGGGCGGGTACCCGGTCCCCTCGGAACTACCCCTCCAGGAACGCCACCAGCGAGTTGGCCAGCAGCCACGGGTCGTCCGCGCCGCACAACTCCCGCGCGCTGTGCATCGACAGGATCGCCACGCCGATGTCGACGGTCTTGATGCCGTGCCGGGCCGCGGTGATCGGGCCGATGGTGGTCCCGCAGGGCATGGCGTTGTTGGAGACGAAGGACTGAAAGGGGACGTCCGCCCTCTCGCAGGCGGCCGCCCACACCGCGCGGCCCGAACCGTCGGTCGCGTAGCGGTTGTTGACGTTGACCTTGAGGATCGGCCCGCCGTTGACGCGCGGGTGGTGCGTCGGGTCGTGGCGCTCCGCGTAGTTGGGGTGGACCGCGTGGCCCGTGTCGGAGGAGAGACAGACGGTGCCCGCGAAGGCACGTGCCTTGTCCTCGTACGATCCTCCGCGCGCGAACACCGAACGCTCCAGGACGCCGCCCAGCAGCGGCCCGTCGGCACCGGTGTCGCTCTGCGAGCCGTTCTCCTCGTGGTCGAAGGCGGCCAGCACGGGGATGGAGGGCAGGGCCGCACCCGAGGTCGCCGCCGCGGTCAGCGCGGCCACGCCCGAGTGCACCGAGAGCAGGTTGTCCATGCGTGGCCCCGCGACCAGCTCCTTGTCCCGGCCCAGGTAGGCCGGCGGCTCCACGGAGTGGACCATCAGGTCCCAGCCGGCGACCTCGCCCGCGGCGAGCCCGGCCGTCTCCTCCAGGAAGGCGATGAGGTCGCCGTCGCGCACGTCGTTGCCGAGGCCCCAGATGGGCTGCAGGTGCCGCTGCTTGTCGAGCTTGAGCCCCTCCGCCGACACCGAGCGGTCCAGGTGGATGGCGAGCTGGGGGACGCGCAGCAGCGGGCGGTCCACGTTCACCAGCCGCGACGAGCCGTCCCGCAGGGTCAGCCGGCCCGCCAGGCCCAGGTCGCGGTCGAGCCAGGAGTTGAGCAGCGGTCCGCCGTAGATCTCCACGGCGACCTGCCGCCAGCCGTGCGCCCCGCTGTCGGGCAGCGGCTTGACGCGCAGGTTGGGCGAGTCCGTGTGCGCGCCCACGATCCGGAACGGCGTGTGGGGCGCCGCACCCTCGGGGACGTACCAGGCCACGATCGCGCCACCGCGCAGCACGTACTTGCCGCCGCTCGTCCCGTCCCAGGCGTCCGTCTCGGCGACCTGCCTGAATCCGGCCTTCTCCAGCCGCTCGGCGGTGTTCGCCACGGCGTGGTACGGCGACGGGCTCGCCGCCAGGAAGGACATGAGGTCGTCGGTGTGGCCGCGGTCGAAGCGGGGGGGTTCGCTCATGGGGTTCACCTTAACGACGTACGAGGGCCCGCTCCCGGTGAAGGGGAGCGGGCCCTCGTGAGGGCGATGTGGATTGTCCGTGAGTGACCGGAAGGATTGGCCGGATCGCGTGCTTAGAAGGCCGCCTCGTCCAGCTCCATCAGGTCCAGGTCGACACCCTCGGCGAGCTTGCGCGCGCCGGTGACGCCGGGCAGGACGTTGGCCGCGAAGAACTTCGCCGCCGCGATCTTGCCGGTGTAGAAGGCCTTGTCCTTGGCGGACGCCGTCTGGAGCTTCTCGGCCGCGACCGCGGCACCCTTGAGCAGCAGGTAGCCGACGACGACGTCACCGGAGGCCAGCAGCAGGCGGGTGGTGTTGAGGCCGACCTTGTAGATGTTCTTGACGTCCTGCTCGGTGGCCGCGAGGTCGGTCAGCATCAGACCGACGATCGCCTCCAGCTCGACGGCGGCCTTCGCGAGGTACTCGCGGGCGCCGGCCAGCTCCTCGCCGCCCTCACCGAGCGCCAGGAACTTCTTGATGTCCTCGGCGAGCGAGTTCAGCGCGGCACCCTGGTTGCGGACGATCTTCCGGAAGAAGTAGTCCTGGCCCTGGATCGCCGTGGTGCCCTCGTAGAGGGTGTCGATCTTGGCGTCGCGGATGTACTGCTCGATCGGGTACTCCTGCAGGAAGCCGGAGCCGCCGAAGGTCTGCAGCGACTGGGCGAGCTGCTCGTAGCCCTTCTCGGAGCCGTAGCCCTTGACGATCGGCAGGAGCAGGTCGTTCAGCGCGTGCTCGGCCTTGGCGTCCTCGCCCGCGGCCTCCTTGACGGCGATCGCGTCCTGGATGGAGGCGGTGTACAGCACCAGCGCGCGCATGCCCTCCGCGTACGCCTTCTGCGTCATGAGCGAGCGGCGCACGTCGGGGTGGTGGGTGATGGTGACCTTGGGCGCGCTCTTGTCCATGAAGTTCGCCAGGTCCTGGCCCTGGACGCGCTCCTTGGCGTACTCCAGCGCGTTCAGGTAGCCCGTCGACAGCGTGGAGATCGCCTTCGTGCCGACCATCATGCGGGCGAACTCGATGATGCGGAACATCTGCCGGATGCCGTCGTGCTTGTCGCCGATCAGCCAGCCCTTGGCGGGGTGCTGGTCGCCGAAGGTCATCTCGCAGGTGTTGGAGGCCTTCAGGCCCATCTTGTGCTCGACGTTCGTGGCGTAGACGCCGTTGCGCTCGCCCAGCTCGCCGGTCTCGAAGTCGAAGAGGTACTTCGGGACGAGGAAGAGGGACAGGCCCTTGGTGCCGGGGCCGGCACCCTCGGGACGGGCGAGCACGTAGTGAAGGATGTTCTCCTCCATGTCGTGCTCACCGGAGGTGATGAAGCGCTTCACGCCCTCGATGTGCCAGGAGCCGTCCTCCTGCTGGATCGCCTTGGTGCGACCGGCGCCCACGTCCGAACCGGCGTCCGGCTCGGTCAGCACCATCGTCGAGCCCCAGGTCTTCTCGACCGCGATCTGGGCGATCTTCTTCTGGACGTCGTTGCCCTCGTCGTAGAGGATGCCGGCGAACGCCGGGCCGGAGGAGTACATCCACACGGCCGGGTTCGAGCCGAGGATCAGCTCCGCGTACGACCAGATCAGGGACGGCGGAGCCGTCGTGCCGCCGATCCCCTCGGGGAGACCGAGCCGCCAGTACTCGGAGTCCATGAAGGCCTTGTAGCTCTTCTTGAAGGACGCGGGGACCGGCGCGGTGTTGGTCTCCGGGTCGAAGACCGGCGGGTTGCGGTCGGCGTCCGCGAAGGACTCGGCCAGCTCGTTCTCCGCGAGCCGGGTGAGCTCCTCGAGGATGCTCTTCGCGGTCTCGACGTCCATCTCCTCGAAGGGACCCGTGCCGTACAGCTTGTCGCGGCCGAGTACTTCGAACAGGTTGAACTCGATGTCGCGGAGATTCGACTTGTAGTGCCCCATGGTGACGACTCCGTTAAGGGATCGGCGAGGCACTTGGATCCTCGCGCTAGTTCACGTACCAACAAGTAGCTACGATGATGCTACCCGCGAGTAATAAGACGCAACCCCGATCCGGTCATCTGTGACAGGTCACACCGGAACCGTCAGTGTGGCGGTGTATCCCTTCTCGACACTCCCCTCCAGGGTCGCCAGCTGCTGGTCGTAACTGTCGCTGAAGATGTTGTCCGTCTCCAGGGAGAGCTGAGCGAGGTTCGTCACGCTCTGGGTGTAGCCGTCCGTCGCGTACACCGTGTCGCAGACGTCCTTCGGCAGGGCGAGCTGGGAGGTGTTCGTGATCGAGGTCGCCGCCGTGGCGTCGTCCAGGCTTCCGTAGACCTCGAAGTGGATGTGCGGCCAGCGGCCCGTGTAGCAGGCCGGGAAGATGCTCTTGAAGGTGACCTGGCCCTTGTCGTCGGTCTCCTGGACGCCGCGCAGGTAGTTCTCGTCGGTGGCGCCCTCGGAGTACAGGGAGTACAGGCCCTCCCGGTCGCAGTGCCAGAGGTAGACGGCCGCGCCCTTCTTCGGGGTCCCGCAGCCGGAGGCGGCGTCCACGACCGTCAGCGTGACGGTGAGGGGCACGCCCTCGGCGGTGCCGCCCGCGGAGTCGCCGAAGCTCTTGGTGATGTCGCTGCGCACGACACCGCTCTCCTTCAGCACGTTCACGCCGTTCGAGCCGTCGCCCGGGTAGGGCCCGGCGGTCTCGTTCGGGATGGTCGCGCACTCGGCGGACGAGGAGGAGCCGCCGGAGGAGCCGCTGGAGGAAGCGGCCGAGGACGACGACGAGGCGGACGCCGGGGTGTCCTCGTCCGCGCCGCAGCCCACCAGCGGGACCAGGCTCGCCCCCGCCATCAGCCGGATCATGCGGCGGCGGGCGAGGACGGGAAGGTCGTAGGAGAGGCCTCTGTCGTGCTCGTGGTCCTCGTCGTCGTGGTGTCGGTGCATGGCTGTCCCCTTGCTGGTGCGGTGCCCCTTTCGGGCACATCTCGCGATACACCAGGACGCTAGGAGCGGCGGCTGTGCGAAACCAGCGCATGGGCTGTCGACGCGCTGTCAAGTCGCTGTCGGTTTGCCAGGACCCCCGTACCCGTCCGCTCTCCCGGCCGCTCTCGGTACGCTTGCGCCCATGTATGGATACGGCCAGCCCATGGACGGCGGCGCCGCTCAGCAGGGCTACGTCCCGCCGCAGCAGCCCATGTCCGGCGGCGTCGGCGGTTACGGCCAGCAGCCACCGCTCTACCCCGAGCCGTCCCCGCCCTCGCTCGCGGACGCGGTGCGCGCCTTCACCACCGGGCAGATGTCCGCCGAGGACTTCCAGCAGGTCTTCGCGACGTCGAAGGTCTACTGCCCGCGCGGCGACAACCCGGGTTTCCTCGCCCTGCACAACACCCAGCAGCCGGTGATCCCGATGTTCACCTCGCTCAAGGAGCTGCGGCGGTACGCGGGCAAGGAGTCCAAGTACTTCGTCATCACCGGCGCCGAGGTGATCGACCTGCTGCCGACCGGGTACGGCTTCGTCCTGGACATGGAGGGCGAGCACCGCATGGTCTTCGACGCGAAGGCCGTGGAGCAGATGGTCGAGTTCGCGATGCGGCGGATGTACGGCTAGACCGGCCACCGCACCTGCTACTTCTCCAGCCGCAGCGCCAGTCCGTCCAGGACGATCTCCAGGGCCGCGGCGAACTTGCCGTCCCGCAGGGCCACAGGGTCGGCCGCGGCTGTTTCCACCCCCGCGTACCCCTGCGCCAGATGCTCGTGGTCGGCGACGGCCTGCTGGGCCGCCGGCAGCAGCCGTGCGATGAAGTCGGCCTCGGTCTCCCCGGAGCGGGCGACCGTGATCAGCCAGGCGCCCTCGGTGGTGCTCATCCCGATGACGTACGACAGGACGGCGTCGATCGCCCCGCTGGGGTCCGGGAACCCGGCGGCCGCGAACAGGGCGGCCAGGCGCTCCGAGTACGACATGAGGTTGGGGCCGAGGTAGGCGAGGCCCGCCTGGCCGAGGACCGAGGACAGCCACGGGTGCCGTAGGGCCGTCGTACGGAAGGAGTGCGCCGCCTCGCTGACGGCCGCGCGCCAGTCGGGGCTGTCCGCCGGCGGTACGTGGATCTCGGCGGCGACCTCGTCGACGGCGAGCTCCATCAGCTCGTCCTTGGTCGCCACGTGCCGGTAGAGAGAGGCCGCGCCGGCGTTGAGCCGGGTGGCCAGCTTGCGCATGCTCAGCGCCTCCACGCCCTCCGCGTCCAGCATGGCGATCGCCTCGCGCACGATCGTGGCGCGGCTGAGCGTGGGCTGGTCGGGCTCGCGCTGGGGGCGGGCCCAGACGGAGGGGATGGGGCTCTGCTTGGTCGACTTGGCGGCCATCGGGCTCCTTCGGGTCCGTGCGTACAACGTTCGCATCGAGCGTACAGGAATCGAGGGTTGCGAACACTGTTCCGCTGTGCGTACAGTGTTCGCACCGAAGGAACGGTGTTCACAAACCGGGAGGGGAAGCCGTCATGGACGTCAAGGGAACCCGCGATCCACGCCGCTGGTGGATTCTGATCGTGCTCTGCCTGAGCACGCTGGTGCTGGTCGTCGACAGCATGGCGCTGACCGTCGCGGTGCCGGTGATGACCGGGGAGATCGGGGCGAGCGCGCAGCAGACCCAGTGGATCCTGGACTCCTACATCCTGGTCTTCGCCGGCCTGCTGCTCACCTCCGGCAGCCTGGGCGACCGGTTCGGACGCCGCAAGGTGATGCTGATCGGGCTCCTGCTCTTCGGGGCGGCCTCACTGGCCGCGACCTGGTGCACGAACCCCGGCGAGGTGATCGCCGTACGTGTCGCGATGGGTGTCGGCGGGGCCCTGATCATGCCGTCCACCCTGTCGATCCTCATCACCGTCTTCGACGAGGACGAGCGCGGCAAGGCGATGGCGGCCTGGAGTTCGGTGTCCATGCTCGGTCTGGTCGGCAGCCCGGTGCTGGGCGGTGTCCTGATCGAGCACTTCTCCTGGCAGTCGATCTTCCTCATCAACGTGCCGATCGTGGCGCTCGCCGTCGTCGCCGGTCTCACGCTGATGCCGGAGTCCAGGGCGCCCTGGCAGAAGGCCGACCCGCTGGGCGCGGTGCTGTCGGCGGTCGGGATGACGGCCCTGGTCTGGTGGATCATCGAGCTCCCGCAGCACGGCGCGCTGGGCGGCCGCTCCACGATCACCCTGGTGGTGGCGCTCGCCTCCCTGGTCGGCTTCGTGGTCTGGGAGAACGTCACCAAGTCCCCGATGGTCCCGCTGGTCCTGTTCAAGCACCGCAACTTCAGCGGTGGTTCGCTCTCCCTGGCCCTGGTCCAGATCGGCAACGGCGGTCTGCTGCTGGTCCTCACCCAGCACCTGCAGTTCGTGCTCGGCTACTCGCCGATCAAGGCGGGCCTCGCCTTCCTGCCGCTGGCGATCACGGCCCTGATCGGCAACGGCGTGGGCGTCAAGCTCGCCGCGAAGTACGGCAACCGGTGGGTGATCCTCGCGGGGATGCTGGTGATGGTGGCCTGCTTCGCCCTGCTGGCCACGGTCTCGGCGGACTCCGGCTTCACCGTCCCGGCGGTGGCGCTCGGTCTCCTCGGCCTCGGCGCGGGCCTGGCGATGCCGGCCGCGGTCGGCGCGCTGATGGGCACCATCCCCGAGGACAAGGCGGGCGTCGGCTCCGCCCTGAACGACACCATCCAGCAGGCCGGCACGGCCCTCGGCATCGCGATCCTGGGTTCGCTGCTGTCGAGCGGCTTCGCGGACCGGATGCCCGAGGGTGTGCCGGACGAGGCCAGGCACTCGATCGCCGGGGCGGTCGCCGGCGGTGACGCCGGTCTGGTCGCGGCGGCCCGCGAGGCCTTCACCGCCTCGATGTCCACCACCTTCACGGTCAGCGCGATCGGTGTCGCGGCGGCGGCGCTGCTGGCGACCCTGGTGATGCGGGATGACCGGCGAGGGCCGAAGGACGCCGCTGAGACTCCTGAGCAGCGGCACGAACTGGTCGTCTGACCGCATCGCCCCGGCTCTTCCTGACACACTGAGCCGCCATCGAAGCACCGGATCCTCGTGACGAAGGCCGGCGCCCACCCCGGGTGTCGGCCTTCGGTCGTGCCCGGGAATGGCTGCCGTGCCATTTCCGTTAGGGGTGGCAGGAAGTTCAATGCTCAACTAAACTGGCCGCACAAGGAGGTACCGACATGCCTGCAGTGACCGTCGAGAACCCGCTGACGCTGCCCCGTGTCGCCGCGCCCGCGGAGGCCGTGGCCCGTCCCGTGCTCGCCGTCACGACCGCGCCGAGCGGTTTCGAGGGTGAGGGCTTCCCGGTGCGCCGTGCGTTCGCCGGGATCAACTACCGCTACCTGGACCCGTTCATCATGATGGACCAGATGGGCGAGGTGGACTACGCGCCGGGCGAGCCCAAGGGCACCCCCTGGCACCCGCACCGCGGCTTCGAGACCGTCACCTACATCATCGACGGGATCTTCGACCACCAGGACTCCAACGGCGGTGGCGGCACCATCACCAACGGCGACACCCAGTGGATGACGGCCGGTTCCGGCCTTCTGCACATCGAGGCGCCGCCGGAGTCGCTGGTCGTGTCCGGCGGTCTCTTCCACGGCCTGCAGCTGTGGGTGAACCTCCCGGCCAAGGACAAGATGATGGCGCCGCGCTACCAGGACATCCGCGGCGGCCACGTCCAGCTGCTCACCACCCCCGACGGCGGCGCGCTGCTGCGGGTCATCGCCGGTGAGCTGGACGGCCACCAGGGTCCCGGCATCACGCACACGCCGATCACGATGATCCACGCGACCCTCGCGCCGGGCGCGGAGATCACGCTGCCGTGGCGCGAGGACTTCAACGGCCTCGCGTACGTCCTCGCCGGCCGGGGCGCGGTGGGCGCCGAGCGCCGTCCGATCCAGCTCGGCCAGACCGCGGTCTTCGGCGACGGCGGCTCGCTGACGGTCCGCGCGGACGAGAAGCAGGACTCGAACGCGCCGGACCTGGAGGTCGTCCTCCTCGGCGGACAGCCGATCCGCGAGCCGATGGCCCACTACGGCCCCTTCGTGATGAACACGCGGGAAGAACTCCAGCAGGCCTTCGACGACTTCCAGAAGGGCCGGCTGGGGACGATCCCCGCCGTGCACGGAATGACAGGGAGCGGGCCCTCCGAGGCCTGACCCTCCGTCATACGGCGACCAGGCCCGAAGCCGCCACCTCGTGGTGCGGCTTCGGGCCTTTCGTCACCCGTCACCCACCGACGGGCCCATCACCCACCCGGTCCGCCCGCACACGACAACCCCGCCGCGCGCATGATCCGCTGGAAGCGTGCAGGCCCCCACCCCGCTGCTCCCCGACCCCGTCCGGCGGCTCGCCGCCTGGTGTGTCGTCGTGCTGCTGGTCGCCGGGGTCGTCTACGTCGGGATCCGGCTGGCCGTGGAGTTCCGTACGGCGGTCGTGCCCGTGCTGCTGGCGCTGCTCGGGGCGGCGCTGCTCGGGCCGTTGCACCGGCGGCTGGTGACGGCCAGGGTGAACCGGTCCGTCGCCGCCGGGCTCACCTGCGTCGCCGTCGTGGCCGTCGTCGGCGGGGCCGTGTACATCGTGGTCGCCGCGATCGTCGAGACCGGCGACCAGATCGTCGACTCGCTCAAGCAGGCGGGCCAGGACCTCGCCGACCACTTCGGGGCCGCCGGGACCTCGCTGGACGACCTCGCGTCCAACTCCAGGGAACTGCTCACCAAGTTCGGGGGGACGGCCGCCTCCGGTGTCATCAGCGGGGTGAGCGTCGTCGGCGAGACCATCGCCATCGCTGTGCTCGCGCTGCTGCTCGTCTTCTTCTTCCTCCGGGACTCCGACCGGGCCGCCGGAGCCCTGCGGGCCATCGTTCCGGGGCAGAACGGGGACGTCGTGGAGGCCATGGCCCGGCGCGCCTTCCAGGCGGTGGAGGGGTTCATGCGGGGGACCACCTTCATCGCCTTCATCGACGCCGTCTGCATCACCGTCGGGCTGTTCGTGCTCGACGTGCCGGGTGCCATCGGGCTCGGCGCGCTCGTCTTCGTCGGGGCCTACATCCCCTACCTCGGCGCCTTCATCTCGGGGGCCGTCGCCGTGCTGGTCGCGCTCGCCGACCGCGGGTTCGTCATCGCGCTGTGGGTGCTGGCCATCGTGCTCGCCGTGCAGATCCTGGAAGGGCACGTGCTGACGCCCATGATCCAGAGCCGGACCGTGCAGATGCACCCGGCCGTCGTCATGGTGACGATCACCGCGGGGGCCTCCGTGGCCGGCATCCTCGGCATGCTGCTCGCCGTACCGCTCACCGCCGCCGTCACCGGCGTCGTCCACGAACTGCGGGAGCTCTACGGAAGCTCGGAACCCCCCGAGCCGCCGGACTCCCCCGGGTCGCCCGACTCCCCCGGGTCACCGGAACCTCCCGAACCTCCCGAGCCGTCCCCGTCGCCGGCACCGTCCGCGCCCCCGGAGCCGTCGGGGCCCTTGGCCTCGTAGAGCTCGAACCACGTGCTCTTGCCCTCGCCCCGCGGATCCACGCCCCACGCCTCGGCGAGCAGCTCGATCAGCACCAACCCCCGCCCGGACGACGCCAGTTCTCCGGGGCTGCGCCGGTGCGGCAGGTCGTCGCTGGTGTCCGTGACCTCGACGCGCAGTCGGCGGCCGCCCGGCTCGCCCCGCACCTCGGCGAGGAGCAGGGCGTCCGCGTCGGTGTGGACGAGGACGTTGGTGAGCGTCTCGGACAGGAGCAGGACCGCCGAGTCGACCTGGTCCTCGCAGGCCCAGTCGTGCAGCAGCTCCCGCAGCTGCTGACGGGCCACCGCGACGCGCTCCGGCTCGGCCTGCGCGACCGACAGCATGGTGCGCCGGATCGTCGGCGGGGCGACGAGGGTGTCGCCGCAGCCGCACCCGTCCCCTTGGCGGCGCAGCAGCAGCACCGCTATGTCGTCCTCGCGCCGGTCGGCGAGCGGGCCGGTGGTGTGGTGGGAGGACGGGCCGTGGACGGCCTGGACGAGGCCGTCGGCGAGGGACTCCAGGTCGCCGTCGTGCTCCTCGAGGATCGTGCGGATGCGCTTCCAGCCGGTCTCCAGGTCGTGGCCGCCGGTCTCGATCAGGCCGTCCGTGCAGATCAGCATGGTCTCGCCGGGCTCCAGGGTGATCCGGGTCGTCGGGTAGTCGGCGTCCGGGTCGATGCCCAGGGGGAGGCCGCCGGCCGTCGGGCGGGCCAGCACCGTGCCGTCGCTCATCCGGATCGCCGGGTCCGGGTGGCCGGCGCGGGCGATGTCCAGCAGCCCGGTCGTGGGGTCGACCTCGACGTACAGGCAGGTCGCGAAGCGCAGCTCGGAGGGGTCCTCGTCAAGGGAGCCGAGGGAGCCGAACGTCATCCCGTGCAGGAACCGGGAGGCGCGGGAGAGCACGGCGTCGGGGCGGTGGCCCTCGGAGGCGTAGGCGCGCAGGGCGATCCGGAGCTGGCCCATCAGGCCCGCCGCCCGCACGTCATGGCCCTGGACGTCGCCGATGACCAGGGCGAAGCGGCCGCTCGGCAGCGGGATCATGTCGTACCAGTCGCCGCCGACCTGGAGTCCGCCGCCGGTCGGGACGTAGCGGGCGGCGACGCTCATGCCCGGTATCTCGGGGCCCAGCTGGGGCAGCATCGAGCGCTGCAGACCGTCCGTCAGCTCCCGCGCGGACTCGGTGGCCTCGGCGCGGGACAGGGCCTGGGCGAGCATCCGGGCGACCGTCGTCAGCACGGACCGCTCGTCGGGGGTGAAGGCGACCGGATAGGTGAACGCCGCCATCCAGGCGCCCATCGTGCGGCCGGCCACGGTCAGCGGCAGGAACGCCCAGGACTGGCGGTTGAAGTGCGCGGCGAGCGGCCAGGTGACCGGGTAGCGGTCCTTGTACCTCGCGGGCGAGGAGAGATAGACGGCACGGCCGGTGCGGACGACCTCGGCGGCCGGGTAGTCCGTGTCCAGGGCCATGTGTGTGAACGGGTCCTCGTCGCCGGGCTCATGGCCGTGATGGCCGATGATCGTCAGGCGGTCGCCCGTGACGCCGAACACCGCGAGCCCGTCGGGTGAGAAACCCGGCATCGACAGGCCGGCCGCGACCCGCAGCACCTCCGCCGTCGAGCGCGCCTCGGCCAGCGCACGGCCCGCGTCCAGCAGGAACGCCTCCCGTGAGCGCCGCCAGTCCCCGGTGACCGCCGTACGCCCCGCGGAGGTGCCCGGCACCGGTTCGGTGACCTCCTGGAGGGAGCCGGTGACCTCGTAGGACCGCTTCTCCATGTCGAAGGAGGCGTGGAAGCGGCTGCGGCCCACCCGGACGACCCGGCCCCGCTCGTCCATGATCCGCACCCGCACCTCGCCGAGCGTGCCCTCGGCGACGGCGAGCTGGATCACTCCGCTGATCTCGTTCCAGTCGACGGGATGCAGCCGGGCGCGCACCTGGGCCTGGCTGAGAGTGGCCTGTTCGGCGGGCAGCCCGAGCAGCCGTGCCGCCTCCGCGTCGACCGTGACCAGTCCTGTGGCGGTGTTCCAGTGCCACAGTCCGGTCGCGAGGGCGGCGAGAACCTCCCCCACGCTGGGCAGGGGCTCACCAGTGCGCATTGCCCCACTCTAAGAAGAGGTGATCGCACACTGCCACCGAAGCTGTACGGGGCATCTGGTCGGGAGGGGGCCGGGGGAGGGCGTATGGGCGCGCAGTAATGGTGGGGAGCCGATCTTGGGGTCCCCGGTAGGCTTGGGTGAGGTTTCACGGAAAGTTTCACGTGAAACAGGCCCCCCGATCCGCGAAGACTGGATGAACGACGATGCATCGGTACAGGTCCCACACCTGCGGCGAGCTCCGCTCCTCTGACGTCGGTACCGACGTCCGACTGAGTGGCTGGCTGCACAATCGGCGCGACCTGGGCGGCATCCTCTTCATCGATCTGCGCGACCACTACGGCATCACGCAGCTCGTCGCCCGCCCCGGCACGCCCGCGTACGAGGCCCTGGACAAGCTCTCCAAGGAGTCCACGGTCCGCATCGACGGCAAGGTCGTCTCCCGCGGCGCCGAGAACATCAACTCCGAGCTGCCCACCGGCGAGGTCGAGGTCGAGGTCGGCGAGGTCGAGCTGCTCGGCGCGGCCGCCCCGCTGCCGTTCACGATCAACACCGAGGACGGGGTCAACGAGGAGCGGCGCCTGGAGTACCGCTTCCTGGACCTGCGCCGCGAGCGCATGCACAAGAACATCCTGCTGCGTACGTCGGTCATCTCGGCGATCCGGCACAAGATGACGGCGCTGGGCTTCAACGAGATGGCGACGCCGATCCTGTCCGCGACCTCCCCCGAGGGCGCCCGTGACTTCGTCGTCCCCTCCCGCCTGAACCCGGGCAAGTTCTACGCCCTGCCGCAGGCGCCGCAGCAGTTCAAGCAGCTGCTGATGATCTCCGGCTTCGACCGCTACTTCCAGATCGCGCCCTGCTTCCGTGACGAGGACGCGCGCGCGGACCGCTCGCCGGGCGAGTTCTACCAGCTCGACGTCGAGATGAGCTTCGTCGAGCAGGAGGACGTCTTCCAGCCGATCGAGCAGCTCATGACCGAGCTGTTCGAGGAGTTCGGCGGCGGCCGCCACGTCACCTCCCCCTTCCCGCGGATCCCGTTCCGCGAGGCGATGCTGAAGTACGGCTCCGACAAGCCGGACCTGCGCGCCCAGCTGGAGCTCGTCGACATCACCGACGTGTTCGAAGGCTCGGAGTTCAAGGCGTTCGCCGGCAAGCACGTGCGCGCGCTGCCGGTGCCGGACGTCTCCGCCCAGCCCCGCAAGTTCTTCGACCAGCTCGGTGACTTCGCGGTCTCCCAGGGCGCGAAGGGCCTGGCCTGGGTCCGCGTCGCCGAGGACGGCTCGCTGACCGGCCCGATCGCCAAGTTCCTCACCGAGGAGAACGTCAAGGTCCTCACCGAGCGTCTCGGCCTGGAGGCCGGTCACGCCGTGTTCTTCGGCGCGGGCGAGTTCGACGAGGTCTCGAAGATCATGGGCGCGGTGCGGGTCGAGGCCGCCAAGCGCGCCGGGCACTTCGAGGAGGGCGTCTTCCGGTTCTGCTGGATCGTCGACTTCCCGATGTACGAGAAGGACGAGGACACCGGCGCGATCGACTTCTCGCACAACCCGTTCTCGATGCCGCAGGGCGGTCTGGAGGCCCTTCAGACCCAGGACCCGCTGGACATCCTGGGCTGGCAGTACGACATCGTCTGCAACGGCGTCGAGCTGTCCTCCGGCGCGATCCGGAACCACGAGCCGGAGATCATGCTGAAGGCCTTCGAGATCGCGGGCTACGACCGCGAGACCGTCGAGGAGAAGTTCGCCGGCATGCTGCGCGCCTTCCGCTTCGGCGCCCCGCCGCACGGCGGCATCGCGCCCGGCGTGGACCGCATCGTCATGCTCCTCGCCGACGAGCCGAACATCCGCGAGACCATCGCCTTCCCGCTCAACGGCAACGCCCAGGACCTGATGATGGGCGCGCCGACGGAGCTGGAGGAGGCGCGGCTGAAGGAGCTGCACCTGTCGGTGCGCAAGCCGCAGCCGAAGTAGGCGGCACGCAGCAAGAGGCTGAGAAGGGGCCCGGAACCGACACGGTTCCGGGCCCCTTCAGCTTCCACAGGTAGCCACAGCCCACACCCACGTTGCTTACAGCCCTCTTACCTAGCGTTCCGGGCATGACGGGAAACCAGACGGCCGAAGGGCCGAAACACAAGCGGGACCTCACGCGTCGCAAGGTCGTCGTCGCCGGTGCGGGAGCCGCCGCGGCGGTGGGTGTGGGCGGCACGGTCGCGGCGGGCGCGTTCGCGGGTGAGTCCGGAGCGAAGGGTGCCAAGGCGTCGCCGAGCAGCAGCTCCAGTGCCGGTGAGACGTGCTACAAGCTCACCTCGGAGACCACCGAGGGTCCCTACTACATCGACGCCGACAAGCTCCGCCAGGACATCACCGAGGACAAGGAGGGCATCCCGCTCACCCTCCGCATCAAGGTGATCGACGCCGAGACCTGCAAGCCGGTCTCCAACGCGGCGGTGGATGTCTGGCACTGCGACGCGCTCGGCCTGTACTCGGGCTACGAGAGCTTCTCGGGCGGCGGCGGGGGCGGCACGCCGCCCACGGACGCCCCCTCGGGCACCCCCACCGACGTGCCGTCCGGCACCCCGACCGGTGAGCCCCCGTCCGGCGGCGGCGGTGGCGGCGGGCACGAGGAGCCCACCAGTGACACCCGCTATCTGCGCGGCACCTGGAAGACGGACCGCAAGGGCTTCGTCACCTTCAGGACCATCTTCCCGGGCTGGTACCAGGGCCGCTGCGTCCACATCCACACCAAGGTGCATGTGAGCGGCGAGTGGACGGACGCCGGTTACGAGGGCGGCAACACCTGCCACACCGGCCAGTTCTTCTTCGACGAGGAGACGGTCCTGCTCTCCGCCGAGGTGGAGCCGTACTCGACGTCCACGACCGAGCGCACCACGCTCGACGAGGACACGATCTACGACCAGAGCGGCACGACCGGCGGTCTGCTGAAGCTGAAGTACCAGAAGAACGACATCGCCAAGGGCGTCCTCGCGACCATCACGGTCGGCGTCGACCCGGAGGCGACGAACACCGGCACGGACGACTCGGTCCAGCCGGGAGCGTCGGCCTCGGCGAGCTGACCAGCCCAGAGGGCTCGGGGCGGGTGTGTGCGGACACATCCGCCCCGAGCTCACATGCGATGGCCGAGGGGGCCGGCGCGCAGCCCGCTAGATGACCCAGAGCAGCCCGTTGCCGCCGAGGAGCGTGCCGTTCTGCTGGGTTAGGTTGACGGAGAACGCGTTGAACACGCGGCTGCCCTTGGCGATCGGCCCCGACGCGGCGCCGGGGAACACCCAGACCGTACCGGTGAAGTTGTTCTCGCCGGACGCGCCGACGAACAGCTCGGGCCTGCCGTCCCCGTCGACGTCCCCGGCGGAGACGGTCGTACCGAAGAAGTCGTCGAGTTCGTTGCCGCCGCCGACGCCCGCCGTGAACTGGTTGAACGCATACGAGCCCGTGCCGGGCGCGCCCGTCTTCCGGCCCGGGATCACCGTCACCTCGCCGGAGCGGTTCTTGCCGGCGACGCCCTCGTAGGGGGTGCCGACGACGATGTCGTCGACGCCGTCCCGGTCGAGGTCGGCGACGGCGACGGAGGCGCCGAAGGCGTCGTTCTTCTCGCTGGTGCCGGGGACGCCGGGGGTGTTCTGGGTGAGGACGACGGGCTGGACGTCGTTGTTGATCCCGTTCGACCCGGCGTAGTAGACGATCACCCGGCCCCCGAGCGCGCCTTCCCTGCTGGCCGGCGCCGTGGGCTCCTCGGGGTCGCCGACCACGACGTCGTCGCGGCCGTCGCCGTTGACGTCACCGGTGGCGACGACGCGGCCGTCGCCCTGCGCCATCTCGTTCAGCTTCATGGGCGGGATGTACACGTCGTGGGCGGTGGCGGCGGCCTCGTCGGGCTTGCCGTCGCCGTTGAAGTCGCCGAGTCCGAAGCTGGTGAACGCCGTGGTCTCCATCTCCGAGGTGATCCACCGGGACCCGGACGTGCCGGTGCGGCTGAACGGTCCCTCGAAGTGCGCGGCCCCGAGCTTGCGGCCCGCGGCCACCACCTCGGTCCCCTCACCCGGGCCGAGGCCGATCGCGGCGAGGTCGCTGCCGTAGGCCGCCCCCTCCGCCCACCCCGCGCCCGGCATGAAGGGAATCGGCAGCTCGGTGGCGCTCGCGAGACCGGCCTTGCTGCCCCACAGCACGGTGAGCAGCCCCGTGTCCTTGCCCCGGGCGGTGTCCTCGTACGGCGCCGACACCACCAGGTCGGCATAGCCGTCCCGGTTCAGGTCGGCCGTGGCGGTGGCGCCGCCGAAGCGGTCGTAGGCCTCGGGGGAGCTGGGTACCCCGGTCGAGTTCTGCGTGAAGGTCTTGCGCCGCGTCGGCGACAGACCGGCCGACGAGCCGTACAGCACGACGACCGCCCCCGCGGCCTCCTGGCCCGCCACGTCGGCGCCCGGCGCGGGCAGGACGGCGTCCCCGTAGCCGTCGCCGTTGAAGTCACCCGGCACCGCGCCGTCCACGGCACCGGCCGGGGCCGCCGAGAGCAGCGTCGCGCTCAGCAGCGCGGAGAGCAGAACGGCGGCGCTTCGCCAACCGCCCTTGCGTATACGTCTTTTCATGGTCGTACGGGTCATGCACGTCATACGTGTCATGCGCGGCGTGTGCGTCATGTGCGTCCCCTCAACCCCAGGCGCACCTTTTGTGCGCCGACGTCACGCGCGGGATGGTAAAGGCGCCCGGTGACCAGCAGTCAACGGGCGCCTTAAGGGAGTGGGTGGCCGCAACTCACCCGCTACGAAAGGGACTTGTAGCCGCTCCACCCGCTCGCGATCTTCACCCGCGACCCGAACGACCCCTTGCCGTCCCCACTGTTGCGCCACGCGTTGCCGCTGGTGTCGCGGGAGACCAGGTCCGGTCGGCCGTCGTCGGTGATGTCGCCGATGCCGACCACGGCGTTGTACGAGCCGCCCCAGTCGGCGAAGACCTTCACGCGGGCGGCGAAGGTGCCGTCGCCCTTGCCGTCGTAGCGCCAGAGGGTGTTCGCCGTGTCCTGGGCGAGGAGGTCGGGCCGGCCGTCGCCGGTGATGTCGCCGACGCCGACGATCTTCTTGTAGCCCTTCCAGTTGTCGTAGAGCTTGACGCGGGAGGCGAGCTTGCCGTCGCTCGTGCCTTTGTAGAGGTAGACCGCTCCGGTGGACGAGTTCCTCGCGATCAGGTCCGGGCGTCCGTCCCCGCTCACGTCGCCGGGCGAGGTGAGCGCGTTGTACTGCGTCCAGCCGCTGGTCGCGAGGGTCGTGTACGACGTCGACGGCTTGACCGTCGCGCCGCAGCCCGGCTTGTACAGGCGCAGGGCGCCGCTGCTGTAGCGGATCAGGACGTCGTTGCAGCGGTCGCCGCTCAGGTCGCCGAAGGGGACGGCCGTGATGGTGGTGGGCCAGCCGGTGCCCGTCGTCTTCTCACCGAGCTTGCCCGTGCCGGTGCCCGCGTGGAAGGTGAGGCCGCCGGAGGAGTTGAGGGTGACCAGGTCGCCCCGGCCGTCCGGGCCGTCGGGGCTGTCGAAGTCGTGGCGCACGGGGGCTCCGCGTCCGACGTAGGCCTTGCCGGTGGTCACCGCGACGGGCGCGGAGGTGCCGAGGCCGGTCGCCTTGAGGGCCCAGGTCGACCAGCCGTTGGGGAAGTAGCTCCCGCTCGCCGTCCTGCCGTTCCAGTTCGCCGACACCCACGCCGAGGACGCGCCGCCGGTAAGGGTGCGGGTGGCCTTTCCGTTCGCGCCGCTCTGGACCGAGGTGAAGGTCAAGGACCAGGAGGTGACCGGGCGGGACACCAGCCAGTGGCCGTTGAACGGCACCGCCGGGTCCACGAAGTTGTCCACCTCCGAGTCGAAGGCCGTCACCGCGGACGGGGCGACGCCGGTGGTGGCGACGTGCGTCTGCTCGCGCGCGTCGAACCAGGCGACCAGGCCCGTGTACTCGTCGACCGTCCAGCGGAAACGGCGGTCCACGGCGAGCCCGCTGTCGGGCAGACCGGAGGCGATCACACGGGAGGAGCCGGTGGCCGCCTCGGTCAGGACCAGCCGGTCGGCGTCGTGGTCGTGGCGGACGGTGAAGCCGTCGCCGAGGAGCACGTCACCCGGGGTGACGGCCACGGACGTACGCGCTTTGGTGTCGTACACACCGGCCGAGCCCGTCCCGCACGCCCAGTACACCCAGCGGCCCGCCGCCTGCAGCTCGCTCGGCACACAGCCGAGGCCGGGGACGGTCACCGTGGCGAGGGTCTTGTCGGTGACGAGGCTGTACGAGGTGAGCTGCCCGGCGGTGGCGGTGGCGCTCCACAGGGTCGAGCCGTTCAGGGCGGCGGCACGCACGGAGCGCTTCAGCTTCTGGCCCTGGCCGAACTCGCCGACGTACTGCATCGGGGCGGAGCCGCCGGAGTCGTAGACGGCGTAGTCGTCGGAGACATCGACGATCGAGCCGCCCTCGGTGTGGAACTCCAGCGGGACGTAGCCGATGTTGACCAGCCGGTCCGCGTTCTCCAGACCGCTGCCGCCCTCGTCGCTGTCGTAGTACGTGTCGAGGTAGACGTCCCTGGCGTCGGTGCCGTCGAAGTTGCCCCACAGGGCCGAGCACGCGGTGTTCGCGTACGGGCACTTCGGGCTGACCGGCGAGGACTCCGTGATCGCGGACGCCGTCAGCTCGGTGCCGCCGTTCGTGGTGAGCGTGCGCAGGGACGTGGTGTCGCTGTTGGCGTTACTGGGGTTGTCCTCCACGACGCGCAGACTGCCGCGGCTGAGGGCGATGCCGGTCTTCTTGTTCTCGTACGGCGCGATCTTGGTCAGCCTCTTCACCTGCGGGGCGCCGTCGGATCCGAGGCTCACGCGCTGCACCCACCAGTCGGCCGTGGTGGTGCCGCCGGTGACGAGGGCGCCGCCGTCGGGGGTGGCCAGCGGGACGCCGTACGAGGCGGTCAGCAGGGTCTTCGTGGTGCCGTCGGTCAGGGAGACGGCCTTGAGGGGGCCGTTGGTGAAGACCGCCCAGTCGCCGACGAGGACGGGGACGGGGTCGGGGGAGGCGTTGTTCTCCGTGCCGGCCACCGGGACCGTCTCCTCGGCCGTGAGATCGGCCCGCGGCTTGAGGTGCAGACCGGCGGCCTCGGTGTACCAGCCGACCCGGTCCGCGGTCAGGACCAGGTCCGGGATGGTGTCCGCGCCCGTGAAGACCGGCGTGAACTGGGCGGTGGCGAAGTCCAGATAGCCGACGGTGTACGTCGTCGCGGAGCCGCTCCCGTCGGAGACCGGGTAGGAGAGCAGCGCGCCGTCCTTGTCGCCGGTGCGCGGGGACGAGCCGAAGCCACCCGACCAGTCCGCGTCGGCCGGCCAGCCGGTGACCGCGCGGTCGCGCTGCTCGCCGTCGACGATGTCGGTGAGTTCCAGCCAGGTGCCGTCCACGCCGTGACCGTCGGTGACGGCGTCACGGTCGGCCGACACGAGGGTGGTGCCGTAGGTACCGGCGTAGTCTCTGCCGTTCAGGTCGACGGTCGTCAGCCCGTTCCCGCCGGGCGTCCACAGCGAGATCGGATAGTCGGAGTAGTAGTGGGGCAGCGCCACGGTGTCGGCGCCCTGGCCGAACGTGCCGGACCGACAGGGCTGGGAGATCTCGTAGCAGTTCCGGCTGTTGGTGGGTTCATAGACCCCGCTCGGGCCTTGGACGGTGACGGTGCTGCCGTCGTCGTAGTCCGTCCACAGCAGCCCGGGGACCGAGGCCTGCCGGTGCAGGAAGCCGGTATCGCCCGCGGCGAGCAGCTGCTCTGTGCGCCGGGTTTCGGTGCGCGGGTCGTCCAGGACGATCTCGGTCGTCCCGGCCGCCGCGGTGGCGGCCTGCGCGGCCCCGCCGCCGTCCTCGGATCCGGCGAACAAGGTGATGGAGCCGGCCGCCACGGCGACCGCGAGCGCGGAGACGAGAGCGGCTCGACCGCCCCGTCTCAGGGCGTGTCTGCCCACGTGAGGTTCCCTCCCCAACGAGGGCCCCCGCCCTCGCACAAGTGGCCGGATCCTATCCCAGGGCCCGGTCAACCCGGCACCGGAGGCGGATCGTTGCTTCATCCCCGCGCGGGTGACGGAGGGCGAGGTCGCGGGAGGAAAACCGCAATGATCGCTCTGTCCAACCGGACGATCCGCTTCCTTTCTGACAAGGAGATGGTCGCCATGCGGCGCACCGCCACCGTCCTGCTCGCAGCCCTCGCCCTCGCCGGCGCCATGGCCCCGGCCGCCCACGCCGTTCCGGACCCGGTCGGGACCCTCACGTGTCTCGCCGAGACCCCGGCCGGCGTGGCGGGGCTCGCCGACCCCGCCGCGCTCCTCGACCCGGCCGGCCTGCTGGACCCGGCCGGCGCCCCGGGCGTCAGCTGCCTGGCCCCCTGAGCAGGAGGTCCGCTCGTAGAACGACGTGTGCGGCCGCCCTCCCCGACAGGAGGGCGGCCGCACACGTGTGAACGGGCTACTTCGCCACGAACTGCGTCAGGATCGCCTGCACCTCGTAGATGTCGACGCCCTTGGTGAACGTCTTCTGTATCGGCGTCGCCGAACCCGAGAGCCAGATCTTCAGCTCGGCGTCCAGATCGAAGGTGCCGGCCGTCTCCACCGCGAAGTGCGTGATGCTGCGGTAGGGGATGGAGTGGTACTCCACCTTCTTGCCGGTGATGCCCTGCTTGTCGACCAGGATCAGACGGCGGTCGGTGAACAGGATGGTGTCGCGTATCAGCAGGTACGCGGCGTGCACCTGCTCACCGTGGCCCAGCAGGCGCGCGTAGTCCTGCTGTGCCTGCCCCTGGTCGATGGTGTGCGCGTTTCCGAACAGTGCCATGAATGGATCCCCCCACTTGATGGCGTCTCGCTGGCTTGCGTGATCTTCGCCATGTATAGCGCCTCGGGGGTGTCCGGGCATAGGGGGGTAAACGATCAGGTGTCGTGAACGGTCAGGTGTCGTACGTACCGTCCCAGGGTGCCCCGAACCCCAGGTGGTCGGGGTAGAGCTCGGCCCAGGGCTCGCCCTCGTCCACTCCCGTCAGCAGACCGAACAGCACGCTGTCCACGGTGAGTTGGAAGGGGCGTATCGCGATGTCCGTGTACGTACGCCGGGGGAGGCTGCGCAGCATCGTCGCGAGGTGGGCGCGGGCGCGGGCGAGGACGGACTCCGGGCCGTGCGGGGCGCGCTGCTGCTCGGCCCAGGTGCCGGCGCACCAGATCTCCGAGTCGCGGTACCTGCCGTCGGCGTCGAAGGTGTGCAGGACCGAGTAGAGGCGTTTGTGGTCCTCCCAGCCGGCCTCGAGCTCGAACCCCTTGGGGAAGGCGTACGTGACGGACCCTATGAACTGCCCGTCCGCGTAATGACCGATCGCCTCGGTACGGCCGTGCGGCTCGTAGGCGATCGGGATGACCTCTGGGACTGCCATGGCGGAAACCTTACGGTCGTCGCGGGGGGCATGGTGGGGGTGGGGGGTTATCCGTGCCAAGCGGATGGGCAACATCCGCGTGATGTCCCCAACTTGAGCACTGATCGGCCAAAAGATTCACCTGCTTCTGGCGATGAAGCCCCAGCGCCTGTGCCCTCTGTCAGCTCTTCGTCGGGGCCGTGACGGTGGCGCGGGCGCGGTGGTACGCCCACATCCCGTTCCCGCTGGTCTACGCCGCCCCGGTGGTCGGCGCGCCGGCGCTCGCGTACGCGAGTGACCGGCATAAGCGAACGGGCCCGGAAACCAGCCGGTGAGGCGGGTTCCGGGCCCGTTCGCCCTGTCTCGTTTCGTGCCTACTCGCCGCCGAAGCGCTCCTTGTACGTCTCCAGGTCCTCGTCCGTGAGCTTGGCGAAGAGGACCGGCGGGACGGTGAAGGGGGTGCCGACGGGGACGGCGGTCAGGGACTTCGCCTCGTCCGTGCCGACCCAGGTCGCGGTGTCGTCCTTCAGGGCGAAGGCCTGGCGCATGGCTGCCGAGGTCGCCGGGATGAACGGTTCCGAGACCACCGCGTAGAGGTGGATCAGGTTCATCGCGGTGCGCAGGGTGAGGGCGGCGCCGTCCTTGTCGGTCTTGATCTCCAGCCAGGGGGCCTTCTCCTCCAGGTAGGAGTTGCCGGCCGACCACAGGGCGCGCAGGGCCGCCGACGCCTTGCGGAACTGGAGGGTCTCCATGTGGTTCTCGTACTCGGCGAGCAGTTCGGCGATCTGCTCGCCCAGCTTCGCCTCCGCCTCGCCGGGCTCGCCGCCCGCCGGGACCTCCTCGCCGAAGCGCTTCTTGGAGAAGGACAGGACGCGGTTGACGAAGTTGCCGAGCGTGTCGGCGAGGTCCTTGTTCACCGTCGCCGTGAAGTGCTCCCAGGTGAAGGACGCGTCGTCCGACTCGGGGGCGTTGGCGATCAGGAAGTAGCGCCAGTAGTCGGCGGGGAGGATCTCCAGGGCCTGGTCGGTGAAGACGCCGCGCTTCTGGGAGGTGGAGAACTTGCCGCCGTAGTACGTCAGCCAGTTGAAGGCCTTGACGAAGTCGACCTTCTTCCAGGGCTCGCGGATGCCGAGTTCCGTGGCCGGGAACATCACCGTGTGGAACGGGACGTTGTCCTTCGCCATGAACTGCGTGTAGCGCACGTCGGTGTCGACGTCGTACCACCACGACTTCCAGTCGCGGTTCTCCGGGTCCAGGTCGGCCCACTCCTTGGTCGCGCCGAGGTACTCGATCGGGGCGTCGAACCAGACGTAGAAGACCTTGCCCTCGGCCGCCAGCTCCGGCCAGGTGTCCGCCGGGACCGGGACGCCCCAGTCCAGGTCACGGGTGATCGCGCGGTCGTGCAGGCCCTCGGTCAGCCACTTGTGGGCGATCGAGGAGGCCAGGTGCGGCCAGACGCCGTCGTGCCGGGCGACCCACTCCATGACCTCGCTCTGCAGCTTGGACTGCAGGAGGAAGAGGTGCTTGGTCTCGCGGACCTCCAGGTCCGTGGAGCCCGAGATCGCGGAGCGCGGGTTGATGAGGTCCGTCGGGTCCAGGACGCGGGTGCAGTTCTCGCACTGGTCGCCGCGGGCCTTGTCGTAGCCGCAGTGGGGGCAGGTGCCCTCGACGTAGCGGTCCGGGAGGAAGCGGCCGTCGGTGGGGCTGTACACCTGGCGGATGGCGCGCTCTTCGATGAAGCCGTTCTCGTGCAGCTTGCGGGCGAAGTGCTGGGTGATCTCGACGTTCTGGGAGCTGGAGCTGCGGCCGAAGTAGTCGAAGGCCAGCGCGAAGCCGTCGTAGACCGCCTTCTGGGCGTCGTGCGCCTGCGCGCAGAAGTCCGCCACGGGGATGCCCTGCTCCTTCGCGGCCAGCTCGGCCGGGGTGCCGTGCTCGTCCGTGGCGCAGATGTAGAGGACGTCGTGGCCGCGCTGGCGGAGGTACCGGGAGTACACGTCCGCCGGGAGCATGGACCCCACCATGTTGCCCAGGTGCTTGATTCCGTTGATGTACGGAAGGGCGCTGGTGATGAGGTGTCGAGCCATCGGGGGATGCTCCCAGGTCGGTTCTGCTGCTGGTTTTGCGAACCTTGAAATCGTAGCCGACATGGGTGGGCCGCCCGCTTCCCGTTTTGAGGGGTGGGAAGGGGCGGCCGGGGTGGGCTACCGGGGCGGCCCGGGGGTGGTCCGGGGTGACCCGGGGGCGGAGCTACGGGCGCCAGTTCGCCAGGATGCCCTCGTAGACCTGCTGGTCGGTCAGCTCCAGGGGGGTCTCGCCGGCCAGGAAGTGGGCCGTGTTGTCCGTCTTGAGCTTGCGGAGGTAGTCGAAGGCCTTCTGCTCGGGGTCGCCGAAGGCGACGAAGGAGAAGAACACGGAGGGGTGGTTCTTCGCGGCCTCGGTGAGGGCGTGGGTGGCGGGGGTCTTGGCGTCGGGGGCGCCGTCGGTCTGGAAGATCACCAGGGCGGGGGTGTCGGGGGCGGTCTTGTGGTGGTGGGTGACCACCTCGTCGACGGCTACGTGGTAGCTGGTGCGGCCCATGCGGCCGAGGGCGGCGTGGAGCTCGTCGATCTTGGTCTCGTGGTCGGTGAGGGTGAGTTCGCCGGTGCCGTCGAGCTCGGTGGAGAAGAAGACGACGTGGACCGTGGCCTCGGGGTCGAGGTGGGCGGCGAGGGCGAGGGTCTGGTCGCCGAGGGCCTGGGCGGAGCCGTCCTTGTAGTACGGGCGCATGCTCGCGGAGCGGTCGAGGACGAGGTAGACCTTGGCGTGGGTGCCGGTGAGGTCGTGCTTCTTGAGGGCGGTGGCGGCTGCGCGGTGGGCTGTGCGGAGGGTTCGGGGGATCTTGGGGGCGGTGTCGACTGCCTCGGGCTCGGCGGTGGCCTCGGCCTCGGCTTCGCCTTCGGCCTCCGGGTTCCCACCCGCACCACCCGTGCTGCTTTCGTCGTCGGCTGCGAGTGGCCCCTGAGGGGCGTCCTCGCCGTCGGCGGCCGCGGGGGTGTCTGTGGCAGGGGTGGCCTCGGCTTCGCCTTCGGCCTCCGGGTTCCCACCCGCATCACCCGTGCTGCTTTCGTCGTCGGCTGCGAGTGGCCCCTGAGGGGCGTCCTCGCCGTCGGCGGCCGCGGGGGAGTCTGTGGCAGGGGTGGCCTCGGCTTCGCCTTCGGCCTCCGGGTTCCCACCCGCACCACCCGTGCTGCTTTCGTCGTCGGCTGCCAGTGGCCCCTGAGGGGCGTCCTCGCCGTCGGCGGCCGCGGGCTCGTCGTGCGTCTCGGCGGCCGGTTCGGGGGTGATCTCGACGACCGGCTCCGGCTCGGGTGCCGCTTCCTCGGCCGCGGCAACCGGGGCCGGCTCATCGACGACCGGCTCGGTCTCGGGCTCTGCGGCGACCGGGGTCTCCGCGACCGGCTCGGTGGCAGCCGGTTCCTCGGCAGCCGGCTCCTCTACGACCGGCTCCTCGGCCACCGGCGCCTCGGCGACGGTCTCCTCGGCGACCGGGGTCTCGGCAGATGCCTCCTCGGCAACAGGAGTCTCCTCGGCAACCGGAGTCTCCTCGGCCACCGCCGTCTCAGCCGCAGCCTCCTCAGCCACCGAAATCTCCGCGACGGCCTCCTCAGCAACCGCCGTCTCGGCAGCCGCCTCCTCAGCCACGGCCGTCTCAGCCGCAGCCTCCCCAGAAACCGCCCCCTCCGGCGCAGCCTCCCCCTCCGTCACCGTCTCCACCGGCTTCGCCGGCTTCGGCACCGTGACGTTGTTGAAGGCGGCCGAGACCAGCTCGTGCTCGTCCTTCGACGTTTCCTCCGCCGGGTCCGCTGCCGCCTCTGCCGTTTTCGGCGTCTCCGGCGTCTCCGGCGTCTCCGGTCCCTCCGGTGCGGTCGGCTCCGCGACGCGCGGTTCCGGTACCTGGGCGGTAGCCGTCGGCTGGGGTTCGGGGGACGGGGAGGGGACCGCCGGCTGCGGTTCCGGCGAAGGAGTCGCACCCTCTGCTTCGGCGGTACGCCCCTTGCGGGACCGGCCGAACGCGTTCCGCAGGAGAGTGAGAATGCCCATGTGCGCAACCCTTCGCGTGAGTTGATGCCCGTAGATCCCTGGCCAGGACGGACACGTAAGGTTAGCGGCCCCGGATGGCGATCTTGGGGAGGGGCTGACACAAGGGGTCCAGGTACGTCAAGGGCTGCATCGAGCCGAGTCGGGTCGCGGGCCCAACTGCCGTACATCCACCTCTGGTTCACCCTCCGTTCACCCGGTCGCCCCGCTCCCGCACAAACGTGCCCCTACCGTCCCCCACGCTGCACTCAAGGGGAAGCAAGGGGAGAACGAAACGCCATGCGCATACCGTTGCCGATCATCAGAACGAACAGTGACTCGCACCCCGGTGGGCGATCTGCCCTGACTTGCCGGTTCCGGTGTGGTGACGCCTGTTTCCACGAGGTGCCCAACACCAGCACGAACCCGTACGTCGGTGACGTCATCGCCGAGGCCGTCAGCCGCCGCACGACGCTGCGCGCCGCCGCCGTCGTCACCGCGGCCGCCGCCGTGGGCGGTGCCGTCACCGTCGCCGCGCCGCAGGCCGACGCCGCCGAAGCCGCCGCCGGGGCGGCCACGACCGACCGGACCGGCACCTTCGGCCACGGTGCGCGCGGTCTGCGCTTCAGCCCCGTCGCGCCCAACACCGCCGACACCGTGACCATCCCGGACGGCTACGCGCAGAACATCGTCATCCGCTGGGGCGAGCCCATCCTGCGTGGCGCCCCCGCCTTCGACCCGGACAAGCAGACCGCCGCCGCCCAGGCCGGTCAGTTCGGGTACAACTGTGACTTCCTGTCGCTGCTGCCGCTTCCCGGCGAGCGGGGCCGGCAGCTCCTCGTCGCCAACCACGAGTACACCGACGAGGTGCTCATGTTCCGCGGCTACGACGCCGCCAACCCGACCCGCGAGCAGGCCGAGATCGCCTGGGCGGCCCACGGTCTGTCCGTCGTCGTGGTGGAGGGGGACCGGGGGACCGGGAAGCTGACTGTCGTGCCCCGGCACTCGCTCAACCGGCGCGTCACCGCCACCTCCGAGTTCAAGGTCACCGGCCCTGCCGCCGGCTCCGACCTGCTGAAGACCTCCGCCGACCCGACCGGCAGGAAGGTGCTGGGCACCCTCAACAACTGCTCGGGCGGTACGACCCCCTGGGGCACCACGTTGCACGGCGAGGAGAACTTCAACCAGTACTTCGCCAACGGCACCCGCGCGACGGACAAGCGCTACGGCCTGCCGGCCACCGGCTCCGAGCGCAAGTGGGAGCTCTTCGACAAGCGCTTCGACGTCGCCCAGGAGCCCAACGAGCCGCACCGCTTCGGCTACGTCGTCGAGCTCGACCCGTACGACCCCACGTCCAAGCCGCGCAAGCACACGCTGCTCGGCCGCGTGAAGCACGAGGGTGCGACCGTGCGGCTGACCGACGACGGGCGGCCCGTCGTCTACACCGGTGACGACGAGCGCTTCGACTACTTCTACAAGTTCGTCGGCGCCAAGCGGATGATGAAGGGCACCAGCCGGGCCGTCCGTGAGCACAATCTCTCGCTGCTCGACGAGGGGACGCTGTACGTCGCCAAGCTCACCGGCGACTCCCCGGCCATCGAGATCGACGGCACCGGCAAGCTCCCGAGCGACGGTGAGTTCGACGGCAGCGGCGAGTGGATTCCGCTGGTCACCGCCACCGCCAAGGGTGCCGTCTCGCACGTGGACGGGATGACCGCCGAGGAGGTCTGCGTCTTCACGCGGCTCGCCGGTGACAAGGTCGGCGCCACGAAGATGGACCGCCCCGAGGACATCGAGCCCAACCCGCACACCGGCAAGGTCTACGTCGCCCTCACCAACAACTCCCGCCGCGGCACCACCGGCAACGCGCCCGTCGACGAGGCCAACCCCCGCATCGGCAACAAGCACGGCCAGGTCCTGGAGCTGACCGAGCGCTGGAACCGGGCCGACAGCAAGAAGTTCGCCTGGAGCCTGTTCCTCGTGGCCGGTGACCCGAACGACCCGGCGACCTACTTCGCGGGCTTCCCGAAGGACCAGGTCAGCCCGATCTCCTGCCCGGACAACGTCGCCTTCGACCCGTACGGCAACCTGTGGATCTCCACCGACGGCAACCAGCTCGGCTCGCACGACGGCCTCTTCGGTGTCGCCACGCGCGGCGAGCGGCGCGGTGAGCTGAAGCAGTTCCTGACGGTGCCGAAGGGCGCCGAGACCTGCGGCCCGATCGTCCAGGACCGCCGTGTCCTCGTCGCCGTGCAGCACCCGGGCGAGATCGACGGCGCGACCGCCGAGAAGCCGCTGAGCGCCTGGCCCGACGGTGAGGGCAAGATCAACCGTCCGGCCGTCGTGGCGGTCTGGCGCAAGGACGGCTGCAACATCGGCGTCTGAGCCACCACAGACACCGGTTACGGGAGTGCTGGGACCGGCGGTTGCCGCTCACCGTCGCGTTCCAGCCACTCCCGGTAGGCCGGCGCCTGCCGTGCCGCCTCCCAGTACGCCTCCTCCAGGGCGGGATAGACACCGTCCAGGTCCGTCTCCGTACGGGCCGCGAGGAGCAGGCGCACGCCGAGGGGGTCGCCGTGCAGGCGCCGTACCGCCATCGTGGGGCTGTCGGCGTGGGTCGGCTGGCAGATGGCCACCACCTCGCCGGTGGCGACCAGGGCGTCCGCCGTGTAGTAGTCGCCATGCAGGACATGGGGGTTGACGCCGGCCGCGCGGAACATCCGCTGCACGGCGTCCCACTCGCCGTCGACCGTCGGGTCGACCATCCAGCGGTCCTCGGCCAGGTCGGGGAGGGTGACCTCCGACTTCGCCGTGGCCGGGTGGTCGGTGGGCAGGGACACGAACTGCGGTTCGCGTTCCATCAGCACGCGCAGGCGCAGCTCCGGCGGGAAGCGCAGCGGGCAGCCCTCCACCTCGTGCACGAAGGCCACGTCCAGCTGGCCGTCGGCGACCATGCGCAGCAGGGCGTTCGGGGAGACGTTCATATGGAGGGTCGGGTCCTGGCCGTGGCCGCGCAGCCGGCGCAGCCAGCCCGCCAGGGCCTTGCTGGCCGTCGAGCCGACGCGCAGCTCCGGACCGCCCGTCGCGGCCGCCCGCGCCTCGGCGACCAGGGCACGCATATCGGCCACCAGCGGACGGGCCCGGCTGAGGACGAGGCGGCCCAGCGGAGTGGGGCGGCAGCCGGATCTCGCGCGCAGGAACAGGGCGCCGCCGAGCTCCTGCTCGATCCGCCGCAGTTGCGTGCTCAACGATGGCTGAGCGACGCCCAGTTGGCGGGCGGCCCGGTGCAGACTGCCGGTGTCGGCTATGGCGCACAGCGCGCGGAGGTGTCTGACCTCAAGGTCCATGCCCTCGGAGACTAAAGCGGAATCAAGGCTTTCACCAGCCGTACAAATCCCCCTGGATGACCGTCAATTGGGCCCCCGATAGGGCCGTGCTATCACCGATTGCCATCATCACAGCCGTCCCACAGGCGCCGACACTCGCCTTGACGACTCACCCCCCACCTAGGAGTCATCAATGCGCATGTCCATGTCCCTGTCCGCACGTACGACCCGTACGGCGGCGGCGGTCGGTCTCAGTGTCGCGGTACTCGGCTTGGGTACGGCCGTTCCGGCGACGGCGGCGACGGCACCCGTGCACGCCGGCTACGTCGCCAAGTCGGCCGAGTCCGACGCCGGTCGGGCGTTCTTCGAGGCGGTCCTGAAGTCCGTCGCCGAGAAGCGCGCCGAGAACCCGAGCGCCGCGGCCGTCACGGTCGTCTACGACGCCTCCGACGCGCCCACGTTCAGCGCCCAGATAGCCCGCAGCACCGAGATATGGAACGGCTCGGTGTCCAACGTCCAGCTCCAGGAGGGCTCGAACGCCGACTTCACCTACCGCGAGGGCAACGACTCGCGCGGCTCGTACGCCTCGACGGACGGGCACGGCAACGGATACATCTTCCTCGACTACCAGCAGAACCAGGAGTACGACTCGACTCGCGTCACCGCGCACGAGACGGGGCATGTTCTCGGGCTGCCGGACCACTACGAGGGGCCCTGCAGTGAGCTGATGTCGGGTGGCGGGCCCGGTACGTCCTGCACGAACTCGGTCCCGGACGCGAATGAGCGGGCCAAGGTCGAGCAGCTGTGGGCCAACGGGTTCGCCGCGGCCATGGACAAGGCCCTGCACAAGGCCGCCCGCCGGTAACGCCAGGAACGCCAGTAACGCCGAGATCCCAGACCCACCCCCCACATGGCGCGGTCGCCCTCCTGCACGGGGCGGCCGCGCCGGTCTTCAGGTCGGCTGCCGATCAGCTTTCTTCATGAGGTGACGTGATGGCGCGTGCCGCTGCCACCTCCTGGCGCAGGGGCTCCAGGACGCTGTCCGCCGGGCCCGTCAGGTCCGTGCGGACCGCGTACGGCGTTTCGGCCTCTCTTACGCCCGTCGCCAGCTCCCGTAGCTGGACGGCGACTTGGGTTGCCTCGCTCTCCGAGGGCGGCGTCGCCCCGTGTTTCACCCGTACCCGTGCCGCCGTCGTCGCGTCCACGATGCGTTCCACCGCCACCACCAGGGGCCACCAGGCCGCCGCCCGGCGTCCGGTCGGTGGGGGTTCGGTCAGGGCGCGTTGGAACTCCGTGCGGATGGCGGAGAGGTTGCGGTAGAGGCGGCGGCGCATGCGGGCGCGGGCCGGTGGGTCGACGGGGTGCGGACCGAAGGCGCCCTCCACGTAGCGTGCCGTGTCGTCCACCGCGTCCGCGAGCCGGTCGCCGACGCGGGTGTGCCAGCTCTCCGGCCACAGCAGGTAACCGGCGACGAGGGCGATCGCGCAGCCGAGGAGGGAGTCGACCAGGCGGGGCAGCAGCAGTGCGGTGCCCTCGCGGTTCAGGACGTCCGACAGGAGCAGGATCACCGGGGTGATGGCGGCCGTCTGGTAGCCGTACCCGCGGGGCGTGAACGCCGGGATCAGCGGCGCGAGCAGTATCAGTGTCGGTACGTCCGCCCAGCCGCGCGGCACCTGGGCCAGCACCGCCGCCGCGATGACCAGCCCGGCGACCGTGCCCGCCGCCCGCAGCAGGGCCCGGGAGAACACGGAGCCGAAGTCGGGCTTGAGGACGAAGGTGATGGTCAGGGCGACCCAGTAGGAGCGGGGGACGGGGATGAGGGACACCAGGGCCTGGGCCAGTCCGATGCACAGGGCCAGGCGCAGGCCGTAGCGCCAGGACGCGGCGGAGAGCGTCACGTCGCGCAGTGCGCGGGCGGTGCGGATGCTCAGGGCGGCCGGTCGGCCGAGGCGGTCGTCGATGCCGCGAGGGTCCACGTCGGGGGTGGCGACGACCTCGGCGGTGTGGCGCAGGGCGTGGTCGACGGCGCGGGCGGCCTCGGTGGTGGGGGCCGGCAGCTCCAGGCCTGTCGGGCCCGTGCAGCCGGTTTCGACGGCTGAGGCGAGGTGCCGTACGGACTGGGGGATCTCGGGCGGGAGGGGGGTGCCGCTGAGGTGGGCGGCGGGGGCGGCCTCGACCACCGGGGTGATGGCGTTCAACTGGGCCAGCAGCCGGGTGAGTTCGGGGCTGCGGCCGTGGTGGCGGGCGCGGTGGGCGAGGACGGTGTCGTACGCCTGGTTCAGGGACTGGGTCACGGCGTGCCGGGCGTCGTCGTACGCCTGGGTGCTGCCGACGGCGCAGGCCGCGAGCAGATCGGCGACCGCCCGGTAGGTGTCCGCGACCGCGCTCCGCTCCGGCACTCCCATCCGCAGCGGCCAGGCGAGCAGTCCGAGGAGGAGGACGAGCAGGCCGCCGCCGGACATCAGCAGCGGCGCGTGCCACCACTCGCCCGGCATCGGCAGGCCCGCCCCGACCACGCAGGTCAGCAGCAGCAACAGCCCCGACACGGAGGCGACCGCGCCGATCGTCGAGATCATCCCGGAGACCAGCGCGACGCCGGTGACGGCGGCGACGGCGACCCAGCCGTGGCCGTACACGAGGGCACCGAGGGTGATGCCGACGGCGCTGAAGAGCTGGGGGACGGCGATGGTGGGGATACGGATGCGGTACGCCGCGGCGGTGTCGCTGATGACGCCGTTGAGGGCGCCCATCGCGGCGAGGGCGCCGTACTCGGGCCGGCCGGTGGCGAGGCCGATGGCCAGGGGCAGGGGGATCGCGATCGCGGCGCGGATCACGGCCGGCCGGTTGACGGGGGCCGGCTGGGCCCGGAGGTTCCGCACCAGCCAGTCGGGGGGTGTGAGGCCGATGGGGAACTCGCGGGGCATGCGGCCCATTATGAGCACCCTCGTTCAGCTCATCGGCGCTGGTGAAGCGTGATGTCGGTGAGAAGCGCGCGGTGGTCGGTGCCGGGCAGGTCGAGGAAGCGGGCCCTGCGGACGGAGAAGTCCGCGGAGAGGAGGACGTGGTCGATCTGTACGCCGAAGACGGGCGTGGTGCGCGCGGGCCAGCTGGGGGTGCGGTCGTGGCCGGTGAGGCGGCTGGCGCTGCGCAGGCCGGTGTCCAGGATGCGGCGGAAGGCGGCGTGGTCCTGGGAGGCGTTGAAGTCGCCGGCGAGGATCAGGGGCGTACGGCTGTCACCGGTGCTCCCGGTGTTCTCGGCGGCGAAGTCGCGCAGCCTGCCCAGTTCCTCGCGCCACGCGTCGGTCCGGCCCGGCATCGGCGGCATGGGATGCGCGAGCTGCAGCCGTACGGCGTGGCCGCGCACGTCGGCGACGGCGCCGGGCATGGCCATGGTGCCGGGGACACCCTCGGCGGCGGTGAGCGGGAAGCGGCTGAGGACGACCGAGCCCGCCGAGCCGGCGGCCACCTGGGCCGCCCGGTACGGATAGTCGGTGCCGAGGGCCCGCTTGAGCGTGTCCTCGCAGGTGTACTCGCACTCCTGGACGAACACGAGGTCCGGCCTCTCGCGGCGGACGGCGTCGACCAGGGCGTCGGTCGCCTGCCCGAACTCGACGTTCGAGGTCAGCACCCGGAAGGAGACGAGCGGCGGCCCGCCCGGCTCACCGGTCTTCCCGTACGGCTCGATGTACCACGCCAGCAGCCCGAGCAGGGCCACGGCCCAGACGACGCCGGGCCACCAGCGGGAGAACAGCGCGAGCAGCAGCCCGACCCCGGTGGGCACGAGCAGCCACGGCAGGAAGGCGAGGAACTGCGGGACGGGGGTGACGCAGTCGGCGTCGGCGACGCGACAGCCGACGACCGCGCTGACGCCGAGGAACAGCAAGACAGCCGCAGTCTCCAAGAGCCGGCCTTCCGCTCGCGGGTGGGATGCCCGAATCCTCCCTCAAAGACGGGGGTCGTGGGGTGCAGGTTGCGTGGGCGGGAGGGGTCCCGGGGGTGCGTGCCGATGATGGGGCGCCGGTCACCGAGTGGGACAAGGAGATCCGAGATGACACCTGTGCAGGTCAACTGGCTGACTCTGCTGCTCGCGCCGATCGCCGTCGTCGGGCTGGTGGTCGCCCTCGGCGCCAAGCTTTCGTCGTCCAGGAGGGGCGAGCCGATGCCCGGATGGGCCAATGCCGTTCAGGGTGCGGCGATCGCGGTCGTGCTGCTCGTGGCCATCCTGAACTGGTAGTGAGCGGTTCGTGGGCGGAGTACGGATCACCCGTCGACCCGGGCCAGAAACGCCCCCAGCGCCTCGTTGAACTCCCCCGGCCGCTCCAGGTTCGGCATGTGCGCGGCCCCGTCGATCACCCGCAGGGCCGAGTCCGGGAGCGCCGCGTGCATCGCCTGCGCGTCGGCGACGGGGGTGTAGGCGTCGTCCGCGCCCACGACGACCAGGGCGGGGACCGTGACGCGGGTCAGCAGGGTGCGGTAGTCGGGGCGTTCGGCGCGGCCGCGCAGGGCCGCCGCGGCGCCCTCGGGCGGCGTCGCCGTCATCATGCGGTGGACGTGGGCCTTGACCTCGGCGTCCGCGTACGGCGCGACCATCTTCTCCAGCACCTCGTCGGCGTATCCGCGCATGCCCTCGCGCAGCAGCCGGTCCGCCATGGCGTTCCGCGTCCGCCTGCCCTGAGCCGTCTCCGCGGCCGGGAAGGTGTCCGCGAGGACCAGGCCCCGGATGCGGCCGGGGAAACGGTCGTAGCACTCCATGACGATCTGGCCGCCCATCGACAGGCCCGCCAGCACGAAGGTCTCCACCTCCAGGTGGTCCAGCAGGGCCTCGATGTCCCGGGCGAAGTCGGAGAGGAGCGTGATGCCGGGGACGACCGGGGAGGCGCCGTAGCCGCGCAGGTCGGGGGCGATCACCCGGCGGGCGGCGGAGAACGTCTCGATCTGCGGGGCCCACATCGTGCGGTCGAAGGGGTGGCCGTGGACGAGGACGAGGGGAGTCGATGATGCGTCGGCGCCTTTGTCCTCGTATGCGATGGATACGAGGGATGCACGGGATACGCGGGATGCGGGGGAAGGGGTCATGTGAAGGACCCTAGATCGGCCCAACTCCTCGGTGCAATAAGATCTTTGCCCTCGGTGCAATGTCAGGGGGAGAGCACGTGAACGACTATCGGCGCCTCGCCGACCGGATAGCCGACGACATCACCGCCGGACGGCTCAAGCCCGGCGAACGGCTGCCGCCGCAGCGGGTGTTCGCGCGGCGGCGCGGGATCGCCGGGTCGACGGCGGGGCGGGTGTACGCGGAACTCGTACGGCGCGGGCTGGTCGTCGGCGAGGTCGGCCGCGGCACGTTCGTACGGGCCGCTCCGGCGGCGTCCGGGCGGGCGCTCGTCGAGGCGGCGACCGCGGCGCCGGTGAACCTGGAGCTCAACTACCCCTCCGTGCCGGGCGAGGCGGAGCTCCTCGCGGCGACCTTCGGCCCGCTGCTGCGCCCCGACGTGCTGGCCGAGGCCCTGCGCCCGGCCGCCGCCACCGGCACGCCCGCGGCCCGGGAGGCGGCGGCCGCGCTCCTCGCCACCCCCGGCTGGCGCCCCGCCCCCGACCGGGTCCTGTTCACCGGCAGCGGCCGTCAGTCCATCGCCGCCACGCTCGCCTCCCTCGTCCGGCCCGGCGGCCGGGTCGGAGCCGAGGCGCTGACGTACCCCATGGTCAAGGAGATCGCCGCCCGGCTCGGCATCACCCTGGTGCCGCTGGCCACGGACGAGGAGGGACCGCGCCCGGAGTCCGTGGCCGCCGCCCACCGCGCGGCCCCGCTGGCCGCGCTCTACCTCCAGCCGACCCTGCACAACCCGACCTCGGTGACGACGAGCCCCGAACGCCGACACCAACTCGCCCGCACCGCAGTCGACTTGAACATCCCCGTCGTCGAGGACCGCATCTGGTCCTTCCTCACGGACGACGACCCCTTCGCCGCCCACGCGCCCGGACTCACCCATGTCGTCGACAGCCTCTCCAAGCGCGTCGCGCCCGGACTCACCGTCGGCTTCGCCGTCGTGCCCGAGACACGGGTCGAGGCGGTGGCGGCGGCCGTGCGCTCCGGTGGGTGGAGTGCGGGGCGGTTCGCGGTGGAGGCGGCCGTGCGGTGGATCGGGGACGGGACGGTGCGGCGGCTGGTCGCGGCGAAGCGGGCGGACGCGGCGCACCGGCAGCGGATCGTCGGCGAGGAACTGCGCGGGTTCGCCGTACGGTCCGATCCGCGCACCTGTTTCGCCTGGTGGGAGCTGCCGGCACCGTGGCGCGCGGACACCTTCACGGCCGCCGCGGCCGCGCACGGCATCGCCGTCACCCCCGGCCCCGCCTTCGCCGTCGACCCGAACCGCACCCCGGACGCGGTCAGACTCGGGCTCGCGTCGGCCCCGGAGCCGGATCTGCGGCGGGCGCTGCGGACCCTCGCCGGCGTTGCGCGAGCAGTTCGATGAGCCGGCACAGGAGGGCCGCCGTCAGGCCGAGGGCGATCAGCAGCCAGGACACCGTGCGCAGGGTCTGCGTCAGGGCGTCGTAGACCGCGCCGGCGGCCGGGCGGTGGGCCGCCTCGGGCAGGTCGGCCAGCGTGAGCCGGCGGCCGATCGCCACCGCGAGCAGCAGGAACGCGCCGCCGAGGGCCGCGCCCAGCGCGGTCGCCGTGAGGGCGCGGCGGCGGCAGGCGGCGACGGCGATGCCGGTCGTGGCGAGGACTGCGGCCGAGACGGGCAGCCAGAAACCGGCGACTTCGAGCACGTCGTACCCCTTCCTGAGCCGGTCCAGCTCGTGCGCCGGGAGCACCGGGACCTCGGTGTGCTCGACCGGGATGTTCTGCGCCAACGGCACGTTGTCCTCGGCGAGTTGGCGTTTGACCTGGGCGGCGACCGGGGCGAGGTCGACGGTGACGGTGCCCTCGCTCCCGTCCTGAAGGGCACTCAGCACGGAGCCGTGCAGCGCCCTGTTGCCCGCGTCCCACGCCGTGCGGAAGGCGTCGGTCCGGGTGAAGGAGCGCACCGCGTCGTACACGAAGGGGCGTACGGTGCCGCGCTCGTCGCGGATGCCGAGGTCGTGGTCGAGCCGGGGGGCCATCTCGTGCATGATCCCGGCCCCGACGGTGTCCGCGACCGCGCCCTGCACCGCCGGATCCCCGGCGAGCGGCGCCATCGTGGTGACGTAGTGCCCCGTGTCCGCGAGCCCGTACGTCACCCAGGCCGCCAGCGCGCCGAACGGCACGAGGAGGCACGACAGGGCGATCAGCGCTGCCGACAGGGCGTTCCGCAGACGGGTGAGCACGTTCTCAGGCAAGGCGCGCGGGGGTCGGGGCGCCAGCGGGCTGCCTGCATACGGCCGCACGATTCCGCTCTCCCGTGGCTCAGCGATGCCTCCGCGGTGGCTCTCCGGTGGAGCGTTCACCCGAACGGGTGTCTCATGGATCAGGGGAGCAAGGAGGCGGATCATGCGCACCAGCCCGACCCTGCGGATCATGGCCGCGGCTCTGCTCACCGGTGGCACTCTCGCGGTCGCGGCGGCGGGGACCCCGGCGGTGGCCGTAGACGATCACGACCGGCTGGTCAGGGGCACGGTCGTCTCCCACACCGATCTCAAGGTCAGGGAGGCGCCCACGACCCGGTCGGCCGTCGTCGACCGGCTCGCACCGGGCAGCGAGGTCCGCATCGAGTGCAAGGTGCGCGGTGAGCACATCGACGGCAATCCGTTCTGGTACTGGCTGGTGGACTCCCGTGGCTGGTCGAGCGCCGCCTTCGTGGACACCGGCGGACGCCACGTACCGGACTGCGCCGACCCCGTCCCCGAGTGGAAGGACGGCTCCTGGAGCAACTGGGACCCCTCCTGGAGCGTGTCGGCCTCCGGTTCGTGGAGCTGGAACGTGAGCGTGACCGTGGGTGGATGAACGTGACCGTGGGTGGATGAAGGGGAACGGATCGGCCCCGGCGCCAGTGGTGCCGGGGCCGATCCGTGCGCCCGTGAGTCCTCCGTCAGTCGGCCTTCCGGCCTTCCGTCAGCGGATGCGGTGGCCCTCGGCGTCCTCGTGCGTGTAGTAGCGGTAGAACAGCACGGCGAACCAGACCGCGCCGACCACAAGCCCCATCAGCACGGACCTGACGATGCTCTTGTCGGTCAGGCTGTACAGGAACCCGAAGGCGCCACCGGTGAAGGAGGCCCACAGGATCGCGTGCAGTTCGCGCCTCATGTGGGGCGCGAGGGCGCGAATGCCGACGTAGAGCACCATGAACGCGAACGCCGTGACGAAGCCGAAGAGCAGGTTCCAGCCGGTGATCTCGCCGCCGGAGCGCTGGTTCGCCGCGGCCCAGTAGCCGTAGACCAGCCCGAGGACGACGGGCACGGCCACGCTCGCGATGCGGTGCGTCCGCTCGCTGAACACGTCGGGCAGACCGCCTGCGCCGGCCGTCACCGCCCTTGGCGCCCCTGCGCCGGACGCGGGTGCCGCATGAGCCATGAGAGCACTCCTCTCTCTCGTCGCCCCCGCAATCAAGGGCACACCTGAGGGGGCTGCGTGGCAAGTCGGCGGGGCGGTCGTTTCAGCCCGCCCGGCGGCCACGGGAACCCCGGGTACCCGGATGCGGCAAGCCGGACGCCGTGTTTCGCTGAGGCGCATGAGGGCCGTCAGCGACGGCGGGGCCAGCCCGCTGGGCCGCCCACGCCGGCCGCAGCTGCTGCGCGTGCGCGGCCGGAGTGTCGCCTGGGTGCCGCCGCTGCTGCTGCTCGTCGGCATCGTGCTGGTCGACTTCCGCACCAGCAGCGACTTCCGGATCCTGTCCTGGATCGTGCTGGTGCCCGGTATCGCCGCCGCGATCTGCGGGGTGTGGGGGACGGCCGTGTACGCGGTGCTCGCGCCCGCCACCTACATCGTCGCGGACGCCGCCCTGCCGCACGAGTACCAGGCCGGCCTGCCCGACCTCGTCCTCGCCGGCATCGGCGGCGTCCTCGCCACGCTGGCCTGCGTGGTCCGGGTACGCGGCGAGCAGCGCATGCTGCACATGCAGGACGTCGCCGAGACCATCCGCCGCACCGTGCTGCGCCCGCTGCCCCCCGGCTGGGGCGGCCTCGACCACGCGGCCGTGTATCTCTCCGCCGACAGCGAGGCCAGGGTCGGCGGCGACTTCTACGACATCCAGATCGGCCTGCACGGCACCCGCGTCATCCTCGGCGACGTCCAGGGCAAGGGGCTCGGCGCGGTGGAGGCGGCGGCCGCGCTGCTCGGCACGTTCCGTGAGGCCGCGTACCACGAGGCGGATCTGAGGGCGGTCGCCGTGTGCCTGGAACTGCGTATGCAGCGGCACATCCGGCTGCGCACGGAGCTCGGCAGGGAGGAGGGCGACCGGTTCGCCACCGCCGTGCTGCTCGGCTTCCCCGAGGAGCGGCCGGGCGCGGTGGAGGCGGTCGTTCTCGGCCACGACGCCCCGCTGGTGGTCGGCCCCGACGGCGTACGGCCCCTGCCGCCCGACCACGGCCTCCCCCTCGGCTACGCCGAACTCGCCCCCGCCGACGGCCCGGCGCCCGTCCTGCGCGTCTCCCTCGCCCCCGGCGAGACGCTGCTGCTGACCACGGACGGCGTGACCGAGGCCAGGGACGGCGACGGCGCGTTCTACCCGCTCACCGCCGAGGTCACCGAGGCCGTCGCCGCCGACCCGGCCCTCGCACGGCCCGCACGGCTGGTCGCCTTCGTCCGGGAGCGGACGCTGCGGCACTGCGACGGTCATCTGGCCGACGACACGACGGTGTTCGCGGTGCGCAGGAGAGCCGGTATGGGGAACGGCGTGGGGAATGGCGGGGGGAAGGGCGGGGGGAACGGCGGGGGGAATGGGGACGGAATCGGGCGTAAACAGTCCTGAGATCCCGCTTTGCAGCCGCAGCGGTTACGGTGCTGCCGTACGTGATCGACGGGGGATGGGGAGGGACCGATGCCCGGAACCGTGCTGCTGTTGGCCGCCGCACCGGCGGGCAAGGGCTGTCTGGTGGACGCCGCCTCCGTGCTCCCCGTCCTCGCCGCCGTCGCGCCCACGGTGCTGTCCGGGACGGACACGGCGAACGTGGTGGAACTCGCCGATCCCCTGGAGCCGCAGGCCGTCCTCACCCGCCTGCGGGCGGCCGCGGCCGCGCAGGCCCCGCTCACGGTCTTCGTCACCGGCCAGCTCCAACTGGACCGCCGCCAGCACCTTCCCCACCTGGCGCTGGCCCGCACGACCCCCGCGACGGTCCGCTACACCGGGTTCCCCTGGCAGTGGATCCGCGAGGAACTGCGCCTGCGCGCACCGGGTTCGACGTCCATCTTCCTCGACCTGCACGCCGACGCGGAGACCTGGGAGTGGCTGCGCGCCAACGCCCTTGACTCGGGCCGCAACACCACGGTCTACGGCCGCGTCGCCCCACCACCGAGCCGCCGCACGGTGGCCGTGCCGACGTACATGAAGGCCCTCGCCACCATCCTCCGCAGCGGCCACCGCCCACCCCTCGACCAACTCCACCAGCAGGTACTGACCCGCATCTCCCCCGAGGGCGGCGTCGGCACGGACATCGTGCTGACAGCACACGCCCCGGCACAGTTCCCCGCACGGGGCGCTGCGCAGGCGCCGGTGCAGGTTCAGATGCCGGTTCAGGTGCCTGTGCCGATGCCGGTATCGGGCCAGGCCCCGCGGCAGGCTCCCGTGCAGGTCCGGCCGCAGAGTCCCGCGGGCGGTCCGACACAGCTTCACCCTCAGCCACCCGCGGCGAGTTCGGCCGAGGTCCTGCCGTCGCCTGCGGGGGGCACGGTGCAGCTTCTGCCTCAGGGGTCCTCGGTGGGGGCGGGGCAGGTGTCGGCTCAGGCGGGGGTGCTGTCGCAGGGGCCGGCGGGCGGTGGCCCGGTGCGGGTTGGGCCTCAGTCGCCTGCGGCGGGTCCGGCGCAGGGTCAGTCTCAGTCGCCCGCGGCGAGTTCGGCCGAGGTCCTGCCGTCGCCTGCGGGGGGCACGGTGCAGCTTCTGCCTCAGGGGTCCTCGGTGGGGTCGGGGCAGGTGCCGCCCCAGACCGCCGCGCAGGCTCCGGCACAGGTGCAGCCGCAGCAACTCCCGCAGAGCCCCGGCCCGATGCCGGCGCTGAGCCCCGCGCAGAATCCTGCCCGCATCCCTGCGCCGATCCTGGGGCAGGAACCGGCGCAGGTTCTGCCGCAGGAGCCCCGGGAGAGCCCTGCCGGGGGCTCGGGGTCGGGCCCCGCTCAGGTCCTGGCGCACGACTCCGAGCTAGGTCCTGGGCAGCTTCCCGCGGAACTTGTGCCGCGATCCTCGAAGGGCCTCGTGCACACCCCTGGGCGCAACCCCGCGCAGTTCTCGGGGGAGGCTCCTGCACAGAATCCGCCGGAGTTCTCGGGGCAGGGTCTTGCTCAGGTCCTGGCGCACGACTCCGAGCAAAGTTCTGCGCAGTTCCCCGGGCAGCCTCCCGCGCAGGTCCTGTCGCAGAGCCTTCCGGAGATCCCTGCGGAGGTCTCGGGGCTGGGTTCCGCTCAAGTCCCGCCGCATTACCCCGCGCAGAGTCACACGCAACTCCCGGCTCAGCTCCCGGCGGGGTTTCTGCCGCGGGAAGCTGCGGAGAGCCCCGCGCAACCCCCCATGGGCAACCCTGCGTCGACTCTGCCGACTCCGACGACCCCTCTGAACGCTCCCCCGATGCCTGCGCACAGTCCCGCGCAAATGCGGGCACCGGGCTCAGTACCAGGCCCAACCCAGAGCCCGCAGCCCAGCCTGGCCCAGAGCCTCCCGCCAGGCCCCGCACAGCGAGCCGCCCAGCCCTCGACGCAGGCCCTCGTCCAACCGTCCACCCAGGCCTTCGACCAGCCCGTCGCCGGGCCTTCCGCCCCGCCCCCCTCCCAACCCCCCACCCCCAACGACCCCCACGCCGCCATCGCCACCGCCGTCGAGTCAGGTCGGCACGGTGAGGCCGAGGCGTTGGCCGCGCACTATGAGCAGGTTGCTCTGCGGGCCCATGGGCCGGCGTCCGAGGAGGCTCTGCACTGGATCGAGGTGCGGGCCGATCTGGCGATGCTGGTGGGGGATCCGGTGCGCAGTTGCCGTACCTGGCTGACCGTCGCCTCGGCGCGGCTCTCCGCGGGGCAGGCCGCGGACACGCCCGCGGTGGAGGCCGCGGTGGACCGGGCCCATCACCAGTGGGGGCAGATCAAGGACGCTGCCCCCGCGCGCGAGCTCGGCCCCGTGCTCGCGGAGCTACGGGGCCGAGTGCCGGGACGGCGGCAGGGCGCTCTGGAGAACGTCCTCCAGCAGCTGCAGCAGTTGCAGACACAGAGCTGAGCCGCCGCCGCGTCACCTGGTGAAGGTGAAGTACTTCCAACCGCCGTACGTCGTCGCGTTGACGTTGTCGCCCGACGCCGTGTCGATGTAGGAGGAGCGGATCCGGAAGCGGACGCCGGTGGGCGGGTTGTCCTCCAGGAGGACGGAGTCCTTGCCGTAGCTGTCCAGGCCGAAGTACTCGCTCCCCGTCGTGTGCCAGGCCCCGCTGTAGTACTGCTCGATCTGGAACTGGTACTTGCGGCCCGGGTACATCGTCATCGTCGTGTCGTAGATCGGGTCCTTGGACTGGCGGAAGTAGTAGTACTTCGCGTTCCAGGCCGTGGCCGTCTTGTAGTAGCCGCTCAGCGAGGTCGAGATCGCCACCTTGGTGTACACGGTGTTGATCGTCGTCTTCGCCGCGTACCGCGTGTCACCCGTGAACTTCGCGCTGACCTTGGTGTCCCGGGTCAGGCGCACGCTCGCGGCGAGGTTGCCGTTCGCATCGACCGTCGCCTTCTTCACCAGCGCGTTCGGCTTGTCCGAGCCGTACGGGTCCGCCCAGATCTCAACCGTGCGGTTCTTGTACGTCGTGCCGAGATGCGCCGTGAAGGTGACGGTGCTGCCGTAGCCGTACACCTTGAGGTTGTTGTTCAGCGTCAGCGTGGTCGCCGTCTTCGCGACGGTCACCGAGCGGGAGGCCGTGGCGCCCGCGTGGTCCGCGTCGCCCGCGTAGGTAGCCGTGTACGTCACCTTGCCGCCGGCCGGCGGGGTGTCGGTGAAGGAGTACGAGCCGTCCGCGGCGACGGTCGCGGTGCCGAGGGCCTTGCCGCTCGGGGACTCGTCGTCGGTGCGGGTGACGGAGACCGTGGTGCCGGCCGGGAACGGCAACGACGAGGTCAGTGAGCCGGTCACCGTCAGCGGCTTGGCTCGGGGTGCCGTGGCGGGGGCGTTCGCCGTGAGGGTGGTGGCCGTCTTCGTCGGGGCGTCGAAGATACGCAGCGAGTAGGCGTCGTTGTTGTTCTTCGACACCGCGAACAGCTTGCTCTCGTCCGGCGCCCAGGCCAGGCCCCGGGCGGCGAGGGTGTCGGAGCCGCTGTCGGTGCCGGTGTTGGGGAAGTCGTACTGCTTCACCGGCGTCGACACGCCCTGCTTGAAGACGTGTACGTCCGGGTCGTACCAGGAGTCGGTGCCCGCCGCGACGTCGCCGTTCGGGGCGATGTCCACCGCGTTCGGGTAGGTGTTGGTGACGTACTTGCCGTCCGAGGACAGGTCGGAGAGCTTGTAGACCGCCTGGTAGTACGGGGCGCCGCTGGCCGTGATCACGTCCTTGCCGTCCGGCGTCACCGCGAGGTCGGCGAGGTTGCCGCCGCCCGTGTTGCCCGGGTCGAAGGCGTACGCCGTCTGGCTCGCCGTGCCCGACGAGACGTCATACACGGCGAGTGACGCCGGGCTCTGGCCCACCGCGCCCGCGACCAGCGTGCCCGGCGCGCCCGCCGAGGCGTCCAGGATCGGGGCCTCGTAGAAGAGGCGGCCGGTGTTCTGGTCCAGGGCGACGGCCGGGTCGGTGCCGGTCGGGTCGAGCGAGCCGATGTTGCCGCCGCCCCCGGAGCCGTAGCTGAACCAGAGCTTGCCGCCGGTGAGGGCCACGTACTTGGGGCCGGCCGTGCCCGTCGAGAAGCGGTGGGCCTCCGCCGCGGTGGCCGTGTCGATGGCGACGACCGCGGCGGCCCCCGCCACGGCCGCGTACAGGGTGCCCGAGTCGGGCGACAGCTCCAGGCCGCGCACGCCGGGCAGGGAGCCGACGGTGCCGACGAGCTTGCCCGCGTAGTCGGTGACGACGACCTGGCCGGCGGTCGGGTCGCTGATGAAGACCCGCTGGTGGAGCCCGTCGACCACGATGTCGCCGGTCGACTTCAGGGACAGGGGAGCGGTGGAGTCGGCGGCCGCCGACCCGGCGCCGGTCGCGACCAGCGCGACCGAGCTGAAGAGGACCGCGAGCGCCGTCGCGGTAGCCGGAAGAGTGCGTCTGCGCACGGTTGTTTCGAACCCCCCGGAACGAAAAAGACGTGAGGGCGGACGCGGCAGGAGCCAAGGGCTGGCAAAGGGCTGGGCACGCGTACCGCCGTGAGTGATCGAAGGCTAGGTCATGGCGCTGACAGCCGGGTGAAGCGGGGTGTAAGAGACGGGTGAGAGCGAGAGGAAGCCCCCGGCGGGACAGGGGGGTGTCCCCGCCGGGGGCTGCTCGGTGCCGGTCCGTGCGTCAGAACCAGGGGACCTCGTCGGGCTTGGCCTTGTTGATGTTGCTGACGAGGTTGTTGGTCAGCGGGAAGTTGGCCCTGCCCCACTGGGAGTTCCACAGGGCGTCGCGCGGCGCCTGGGGCATCTGCTCCATCGTGACCAGGGCCGGGGTGTCCCAGTGGTTGCCCGGGCCCCAGGCCTCCGTGTCCTCGCCCCACCCGGCGAAGCGGAAGGCGTGCGTGCTCGCGCCGTCCTTGTGGTAGACGATCTTGACGTGGTTGCCGTCCATCGGCACCTCGTTGATCGGGTGGGTGCTGAAGCCGCCGTGCCGGGAGGCGGCCAGGTAACGGGGGCGCTCCTCACCCTGCTTCTGGAAGACCACGACGCACTCCCAGTCGTGGCGGTGCCCGAAGGCGTCGGCGCCGTTGAGCGTCTGGTCCTTCTCGAAGTAGAGCGCGTACACGTAGGCGCACCAGCCGTTTCTGCACAGGGACTGCGAGTACGTGTTGGCTCTGCCGAGGTGGTCGGTCCGGCAGCCGCCGGTGATCGAGCCGCTGGGGTTGAGGCCACCGTTGAGGTGTCCGCTCGCGTCCACCGCTGCCGCGGGGAAGCAGCCGTCGGTGTCGTAGTCGAAGAGCGGCATGTACTTGTTCTGGAACGTGCTCGCGTTCCACGGCAGCGGGTTCAGGACCTCGGCGCTCGCGCTGCCCGTAAGACCGACGATCAGGGCGGCGGCGCTGCCCAGGACGAGGGCGGCCTTGGCGAGGCGGGACCGTCGGCGGGGCTTGGCTGTCTGAGACATGTGGGGTGCTCCAGTGGTTCGCTTGGCTCGTTCTGCCGGGATTCCGGCGGGACGAGACCGAGACTGGAGTGCGGGGAGTTGATTGGCGGCATGTCCTGAACAGGGCGATCAATCGTCCTGGGTGTTTCGGCGGGATGTTCCTTGTGGCGTCAACACCCGTTCCTCTCCCGCCGTTCGCCGTTCACCTCAGGTTGCGCCGCGGCCTTGCCGTCGCACTCGAACCAGACGGTCTTGCCGGGCCGGTCGGCCAGGGGAACCCACCCCCACCGGTCCGTCACGGCCTCGACGATCCCCACTCCGCGCCCGCCCTCGGCGAGTTCGTCCACAGCTGTGGACAGCGGCGGGCACGCGCTCGCGTCGGTGACCTCGACGCGCAGTCCCTGCCCCTCCGGCAACCGCAGGATCAGCACCGCGGCACGCCGGTCGGGACAGTGGCGAACGACGTTGGCGATCAGCTCCGTGAGCGCGAGGGACGCCGCGTCGTAGAGGTCGTCCATCTCCCAGGCGGCGAGATACCGGCGGAGGACGCGGCGCAGGTGCCGGGCGGAGTGCTCACCGAGGGCGAAGTCGGTGCCGTACCGGGCGCCAAGTCCTCCCTCGTGAGAGGCAGTTACGCGATTCATGTCATCAGAGTGGAGTCATGTGATTACGCTCGGCCACAGACCGAAATGAACGCCGCGCCGCGTTCTGACCTGGGGGTGACCGCCGCATGCCCAACATCCGCAAACTCGACCCCACCGCCTCGCCGCTGGACTACTTCGGCTCCGAGCTCCGCCGGTACCGGGAGTCGGCGGGGATGTCCCAGCAGGAGCTGGGCGACTGCATCTTCTGCACCGGCTCCCTGGTGGGCCAGATCGAGACCGCCCACAAGGTGCCGACCAGGGAGTTCGCGGAGCGGGCGGATGCGGCGCTGCTGACGGACGGGTGCTTTTCGAGGCTGGTGGGGTTGGTTCTGCGAAGCCAACTGCCGACGTGGTTTCAGCCGTTCGCCGACATGGAAGCGAAGGCGACGTACATCTCCACGTACCAGTGCCAACTGGTGTACGGGCTGTTGCAGACGGAGGAGTACGCCCGTGCCGTGCTGGCCACGGGGCGGCCGGACAAGCTCGACGAACTGCTCGCCGCCCGCATGGAACGCCAGCGCATCCTCAAGCGGGAGCACCCGCCCCTGACGTTGGTGGTGCTCGACGAGGCGGTGCTGCACCGCCCGATCGGGGGCCCGGAGGTCATGCGGAAGCAACTCCAGCACCTGTTGGGTCTCCAGGACGAGCGCTGGATCCAGCTCCAGGTGCTGCCTTTCCGGGTGGGTGAACACGTGAGTCTGGCGGGGTCGTTCACTCTCCTCCGCTTTGACGACGACCCGGACGTCGTCTACACCGAAGACCTGATTTCGGGCCACATGACGGCCAACGCGGACACCATTCGCGAGGCCGCCCTTCGTTACGCTGGCTTGCAGGGAGCCGCCCTCTCCGAGGAGGATTCGGCGGAACTGATCAAGGGCGTACTGGAGGAGCGTTATGGACAGCACACCGGAACTGGTCAACGTCCCGTGGCGTAAGTCCAGTTACAGCGGCAACACCGGCGGCGAATGCGTCGAGGTCGCCCCCCTCACCCCCCACATCGCCGTCCGCGACTCAAAGAACCCCGAGGTCGGCACCCTCACCCTCTCACCGGAGGCGTACGTCGCCTTCGTGGGCCACGTCGGGCGCTGACGAGCGCGAGGCCCCCACGGGGATCACGCCGTGGGGGCCCGGTGCCGCTTCGCGGCCTGTGTCTCAGCCGGACTTGGGGACGTACTTACCGAGGGCGATCAGCAGGCAGTACGCGGCGAACGTCTTCGGGTCGTTCAGGAAGATCTTGACCCACTCACCCGTCTTCCTGTTGAAGGACCAGATCCACAGGGCGGACGAGGCCGGTTCGCTCTGCTGGTTCTTCATCTGCGTGTTGAAGCGCTCGCTCAACTGGCCCCAGCTGTTCTCCATATCCACGAGCTGCCAGGGCAGGCGGGTCTCCTGCACGTTCGGAGCGGAGGCGAGGTGGAAGAATTCGGCGATCGGGCGGAAGCGGGACCCCTCCGCGAGGGTCTGGGCCATCATCAGGAACGCTCGCGCCTGGTCCCTGTCGTCGCCCGCCTTCAGGAGCGAGTGCACCGCGTTGCTCAGGCTCACCTCGCTGTACGTCACGTCGTAGCGCGTGGTCCCGCCTTTCTGCTCCAGACTCCCGTAGTCCTCGTCGAAGGGTGCAGGCGTGCTGTTGCTGCTTGAGGCCTGGCTGTCGTCGGCGTAGTGATACCGGCCGTCGTTCGCCCACCAACCCATCAGGTACATGTCCGAGGCGCGCATCCGTACGCGTACGTAGGCGTCGCTGTACGCGTCCTCGACGTCGATGTCGACATACGTCTGCCTGGCAGTCGTGTCCGTGTGCATGACCTGGTATCCGGCGCCCGGCACCGTGGGGTCCTGGGCGTTCACCGCGTTGCGGATCGCCTTGACGACCTGGACGTAGCTCGTGGGGCTGTTCGGGTCGCTGTCGCCGATCTTCCACGTGATGTGGCCGTCGGCGGCGTTCGCGCTCGACAGCACGCCGAGCGGCCCGAGCAGGGTGGCGAAGATCGACAGCACCAGGGTGGTGACGACCGAGCCGATGGTGACCTTGCGGGTGCGTTGCCGCGGCGCCGCGGTCGGCTGTTCGTGTGCTTCCCGTTCCGGGAGCGTCGGGAGCGTGGTGTCGTCGGTATGGGACATGCGCTGTCCTCCGGGAGTTCGGGGTGCCGGGATCCTTGCCCCACCGACGCTCGCAACCGGAACGTTGATTGCCACGTCCCTTTTGTCAGGTCAATCAATTTCGTGGGCGGAAGGGGATTGCATCGCCGTCCGCGACCCCAAGAACCCCGAGGCCGGCACCCCCACCCTCTCGCCGGAGGCGTACGTCGCCTTCGTGGGCCACGTCAGGCACTGACGAGCGCGCGGCGCCCGGGCCACGCCAGAAGCCGCCGGTGGACGGGGGGTGTCCACCGGCGGCTGTCTGCCCGAGCCCCGCGCAGAACACGGGCGCCTCGGTTGGCCGGGACTCGTCAGGGGGGCTGAGAGGTCGCCGGCCGGGGTGTGCCCCTCGGGGGGATGAGGGCCACGGATCCAAGGCTGGCAGCCGGAGAGTTGATCGGCAGCCCGTCCGATCAGGGCAATCAATCCCTCGGTGGTGAGCGCCCGCGTCCTGAACCCGGCCAAGAGCCACCTACGCCCTGCGCCCCGCCCCCGAACCGACCGCGGCGGTCCCCGCCCGGAGCCCGCTGACCCGGGGGCGGTGCCGGTGCCCGGAGGAACACCGCTGCCCCGGCGGGATGGGCGCCGGAAAGGATCTGCCCGCGGCCCGCCCCCGCACCATCGGCGGCGTTCACGGCCTTTGCCCCAGCGACGCTCGCAACCGGAACGCTGATTTCCACGTCCCTTTTGTCAGGTCAATCAATCTCGTAGGCGGAGGTTGGTTGATGGACATCACATGGCGCATCGCCCGCACGTCACCCGCAGGAAACCTGGGCGTCACCGGGCGGCTTGTACGTTCGTCGCGCTCGTGTCCCTTTCGCCGGTCATACGGAGGTGTGCGCATGGGGCGCCCGGAAAGACCGCTGGACCCGACGGCCGGTCCCGTGCCGCGGCTCGCGCACGAGCTGCGGGAGCTGCGCAAGGCCGCGGGGAACCCCTCGTACCGGAAGATGGCCGAGACGGCGGGCTTCTCCGCGACAACGCTGTCGCAGGCCGCGGCAGGTGAACGGCTGCCGTCCCTCGCCGTCGTCCAGGGCTATGTACGGGCCTGCGGCGGCGACCCGGACGAGTGGGAGCCACGGTGGAAGGACGCCGAGGCGGAGGCGGCGGGGGAGGTCCGCGAGGACGACGAGGACGCGGCGCCGCCCTACCGGGGCCTGTCCCGGTTCGAGCCGGCCGACCGGGGGCTGTTCTTCGGCCGGGACCGTCTGACGGAGGACCTGCTGCAGCTCGTGTGCGGGCACCGGTTCGCCGCGGTGTTCGGCGCCTCCGGCAGCGGGAAGTCCTCGCTGCTGCGGGCCGGACTGATACCCCGGCTCCAGCAGGAGATCGCCGACCAGGGGCGTCCGGCGGTGCTGCGGGTGCTCACGCCCGGCGACCGGCCTGCCACCAGGTACGGCCATCTGCTGGCCCCGGCGGCGGACGAGCCGGAGAGCTGGGTGGTGGTGGACCAGTTCGAGGAGCTCTTCACCCTGTGCCGGGACCGGGCCGAGCGCGCCCGGTTCATCGACCTGCTGCTCACCGCCCGGGACCCGGACAGCCGGCTGCGGGTGCTCATCGCCGTACGGGCCGACTTCTACTCCCGCTGCGGCGAGCACCGCGGCCTGGCCGACACGCTGTGCGGCGCCGGACTGCTGGTCGGCCCGATGACCGCGGACGAGCTGCGCGAGGCGGTCGTCAAGCCGGCGCAGGAGGTCGGGCTCCTGGTGGAGCGGGAGCTGACCGCGCGGATCGTGGAGGAGGTCCTCGACGAGCCCGGCGGGCTGCCGATGCTCTCGCACGCCCTGCTGGAGACCTGGCGGCGACGCAAGGGCCGGGTGCTCACCCTGGCCGCGTACGAGGCGGCGGGCGGGGTGCGCGGTGCGATCGCCGCGAGCGCGGAGGAGGCGTACGGGCAGCTCACCGGGGAGCAGGCGGACGCCGCCCGGCGGCTGCTGCTGCGGATGGTCGAGCCCGGCCAGGGCACCCCCGACACCCGGCGGCCGCTGACCCGGACCGAGCGGGAGGAGTGGGGGTGCCCGGACGTGCCCCCGGCGGTGGAGCGGCTGGCCCGCGCCCGGCTGCTGACCGTCGACGAGGACGCCGTCCAGCTCGCCCACGAGGCGCTGATCACCTGCTGGCCGCGGCTGCGCGGCTGGATCGAGGAGGACCGCGAGCGGCTGCGCCACCACCGTCGGCTGACCGATGCCGCCCGCGTCTGGCTGGAGCACGACCGCGACCCCGGCGCCCTGTACCGGGGCACCCGCCTGGACCGGGTGGCGGAGCTGTTCCCCGACCCCGAGCACGACTACTCCCTGACCGCGCCGGAACGCGAGTTCCTCACCGCCGCGCTGGCCGCCCGCGAGGCGGAACGCCGGGCTGCCGCCCGCTCGACGCGCCGGGCGCGGGCCGCGGTGGGCGTGCTGTCGGCCGTCCTCGCGGTGGCGCTGGTCGCCGGTCTGGCCGCCTGGACCCAGAGCCGGGACAACGAGCTCCGCCGCATCGACGACGAGGCCCGTCGCATCGCCGCCGTCGCGGACGGCCTGCGCACGACCGACCCGCGCACCGCACAGCTGCTGGGCGTCGCCGCCTGGCGTGTGTCCGAGCTGCCGGAGACCCGGCGGGCGCTGCTGGGCTCGCTCGGCCAGCAGGAACTGGACACCTTCAGCGACCCGGCACCGGGCGCCGGCCCCTTCCGCCGTCTGACGGACTCCGGTCGCACCCTGCTCAGCGTCGAGGGGCGCACCTGGCGGACCTGGGACGTGGCACGACACCGGCCGATCGCCGAGGGGCGGCTCCCGGAGGCCGGCACCGACGTCGGGGCGAGCTCGGACGGGCGGCTGCTGGCGATCCAGGGGGATGGCTACGGCGACGGGGTTCGGCTGTGGGACACCGCTGCCGGACGCTGGGTCGGTGACCGGCTGCCGGCGTGGTCCTCCGTGGACTTCGCCGAGAGCACGTATGCCGTGGGCAGTGCGGAGGACGACCGGGTGGAGGTGCACTCGGTCGCGGACGGGAAGCTGCTGTTCGAGACGGAGTCGGACGGCACGGTGCCGAGCGACGACGGCCGGCTGATCGCGCTCTGCCCACCCGGGAGTGGCGCGCCGCAGGTGCGGGACCTCACGGACCGGCGCGCGGTGCACGGGCGCTGGGAACGCGTGGGCGACGTCTGCAGCCAGGAGCGCCTGCAGCTGGTGGTCGGCGGGGGACGGTGGCTCGCCGCGGTGCTCCCGAGCGGCGTGCGGGTCTGGGACATCCGCTCGGGGGAGCAGCTGCCCGACCTCCCCCATACGGGAGTGACGTACGCCGCCTTCAGCAAGGACGGGAACTTCCTGGCGACCGCCGACGGGGAGGAGATCAGGGTGTGGCGGCTGGGCGTCGACAACCCGGTGTTCCGGCACTCCCTCAACAACCAGCACCTCGGCGGTCTGGCCTGGGACCCCGCCCACCCGGCACTGCGCTATCTGGAGGCCGGCACGGTCCACACCCTGGACCTCGCGACGGCCGTGACGTCCGCCTGGCAGGACGAGCCACTGGACAGGGTGTCGCTGAGCCCGGACGGCCGCACCCTCGCCACCGTGCGACGCACCGGCGACACCTACCGCTTCGAGCTGCGCGACACCCGCGACCGACTGCTCAGGACACTGCCGCCCACGCCGCTCCCCGTATCGCGCGACCCCTCCCGGCCGGTACGCCCGAAGGACACTCTCCCCCTTCTGGCCTTCACCCCCGACGGCAAGGCGCTCGCGTACGCCGTCTCGGCGCCCGGTTACGAGGCGTCCCCGCAGCGCCTCACGATCTGGGACGTCACCCGGGGCCGGGTCCGCACGACGCTGGACCTGGCGGCGCAGACGTCGGTCGGGGCGGTGATCACGATCGCCCTCGGCCCGGACGCTCGCACGCTCCACCTCGCCCGCACACCGGCCATCGGCGAGCTGAGCAACGAGACCTGGGACATCGCCCGCCACCGCCGGACGGCCGTCCTCACCGGCCTGTCCAGCAGTTACCTGGCCGTCCGTCCCGACGGCGGGCTCCTGGTCGGGGACAACCGCACGGTGGCTCTGCCCGGCGGCAAGGCCACCCCAAGTGACCTGGTCCAGGGTGATCAGATCGGCGCCCTCGCCTTCGCTCCGGACGGTTCGCGGCTCGCGGCGGGCGACCAGGCGGGCCGGGTGGCGCTGTGGGACGGGAAGCTCCGGCAGCGGGAGGGGACCCTGCCGAACGTCTTCCCCGCGCTCCCGGAGGGCATGGACGAGGAGATCACCGGCGACACCTCCGAGGCCGTCAGCGCCCTCGCCATCAGCCCCGACGGCCGCACGCTGGCGGTGGGCGGCGAAGCGGGAAGTCTGCAGCTGTGGGACATCGCCACCCACCAGCCGCTCGGCGGACCGCTGACCACACCCGGCGACGCGATCGACACGGTGGCGTTCGGCGCGGACAGCGGCACGGTGTACGCGGGCAGCGCGCACGTGCCTCTCCAGCGCTACACCATCGACCCGGCCAGGGCGGTCGAATCGGTGTGCGCGCGGCCGGGACAGCGCGAGCTGACGCGGGCTCAGTGGCAGACGTACGTGCACGAGGTGCCGTACCGCAGGGTGTGCGGCGACTGAGGCGTCCGGCGTTGCCGTGCTCGATATGCCGCTCCGCCGCGTGGGCCTGGCCGCAGGCAATTGATCGACCTGATGGAACGGCTGGCCGATCAACTCCCGGCCCCCCGACGATCGACCTGTCGCTGCCCCGGTTCCGAACGGCCCCCCTCCTCGGCCGGGGCAGCGACCCGACCCGACGAACGGGTCGAGGCATCCGACAGGAGATCCCCCACATGAAGATCCTGAAGAACGGCCGCCGCCGGACGGCGATGCTGACGTCGGCGCTCGCCCTCGCGCTGATCCCCTTCTCCACAGGCACGGCCAGCGCCAACACCACCCCCGGCTGGGGCGACGACATGCCCGACGTGATCTGGGACTGCAACAACGGCAACGCCGACTCGTGCCAGTACCACGAGCAGAACGCCGAGACCGAACTCGGCAAGCGGCGTCAGGCCTCCAACGTGATCAGCAACTGCGCCAGCAACCAGCCCGTGACCCTCACCCGCACCGACAGCACCACCACGAGCACCGAGTACGCCTTCGAGCAGCAGACGTCCGTGGAGGTGTCCGCCGGCTTCAGCGACACGTTCGAGGCCGGGATGAAGGCCAGCGAGTCGCAGACCGAGACCTGGAAGGTGGGCAGTGCCCACACCGCGACCGAGACCCACACCTCGACCATCCCGCCCGGCCAGCAGGGCGCCTGGTGGTTCGCGCCGTACGTCCGCCACTCCCAGGGTTACCTGGAGGTCCACTACGGCAGTCGCAACCACGGCCACTACATCTGGTACTACCCCGGCAACGGCGGCCTTCCGGGCGTCGACGTCCTGACCCCGGTCTTCCTCCCGGGTAGCGGCGAGCTGAAGGGCAACTGGTACTGGGCGACCTGGAACTGCTGACTTAGGGGAAACGTAACAGCACACTCGTTCGAGTGAACGGCTCCGCATTCGGTGAGCGGGCTGCCGGTCCGCCTTGAGAGGGTCGCGCTGAGCGAAGGAGGTCTGGTCACGCGCTCCCCGGCCTGAAGGGCCGGGGCTTGTCCCCTGTGAGGGGCTGAGCCCTCGTGTGACCAGCACCAGCCGAACGACGCGTCAAGGAGGTGACCGACGTTGGCTACGTTCCGCGTACGACAGAAGACCGACCGGGCTGTGCTTCCTCAGCAGCTCGCTCTCGAATTCGAGTCAGCAGACAACCCCGGGAGCAGGGACGAAACGGGGCTCGAAGACCACCACAGGGTGGTACCGGGCGCGGGACATGTGCGAGAGGAGACCCGCACCGTTTCACCTGGCGGTGCGGGCGTCACCCTCAACTGCCGAGTTGGGGAGGAGGGGCGTGAGTCCCACCCGTACGTCCTGGTACTCGACAAGCACCACCACCCCTTGCAGCCCTGCACCCCCGCACGGGCCCGCAAGCTCCTCAAGAAGGGCCGCGCTGTTGTTCACCGGCATACGCCGTTCGTCATCCGGCTCACCGACCGCACTATCGCCGAGTCGGAGGTGGATGGTGTCGAGGTAGGCGTCGACCCCGGCTCCAAGCACACCGGCCTGGCCGTCTTCACCATGCAGGCCGCCGAACGCCGAGCGAGGTTTGCCGTCCAGCTCGACCACCGAGGCGCCATCGTCCGGAAGAAGCTGGGGCAGCGCGCTGCTTACCGGCGTCGCCGCCGTTCGAAGAATCTGCGTTACCGGGCTCCGCGCTTCCTCAACCGGCGCAGGCCGGACGGCTGGCTTGCCCCGAGTCTGCGGCACCGTGTCGACACCACGGTGTCGTGGATCGATCGGCTGTCCCGCTGGGCCCCGGTGCGGGCGGTGCATGTGGAGCGGGTCGCGTTCGATACTCACGCCCTGTCGGCAGGGCGGCCGCTGGAGGGGGCCGAGTACCAGCAGGGCACCCTCGCCGGGTACGAGGTCCGTGAGTACTTGCTGGCCAAGTGGGGCCGCTGCTGCGCGTACTGCGGGGCTTCCGGGGTGCCGCTCAACATCGACCACATCCACCCCAGGTCACGGGGCGGAAGTGACCGCGTCAGCAACCTGTGCCTCGCTTGCGTCCCATGCAACCGGACCAAGTCAAACCAGCCGGTGGAGGACTTCCTCGCAAAGAAGCCGAAGCTCCTCGCGCGAATCAAGGCACAGGCCAAGTCCTCCCTGCAGGACGCGGCAGCCGTCCAATCGGTGCGCTGGGTCCTCTGGAGGGCATTGGACGCCCGCCTGCCCACCCACGTGGCGTCGGGGGGACGTACGAATGTGAACCGCACCCGCAACCACCTGCCCAAGTCTCACACGCTCGACGCGCTCAACGTCGGCAAGCTCGACGTCGTCACCGAGGTGGTCTCCACGGTGCTCGTGGCCGGGTGCGCGGGACGCGGAACTCACTGCCGGACCCGCACCGACAATCACGGCTTTCCCCGCCTCCGCATGCCCCGGCAGAAACGGCATTTTGGCTACCAGACCGGAGACCTCGTCCGAGCTGTCGTCCCTGGCGGGAAGTACGCGGGCTGCTACACGGGCCGTGTCGTGGTCCGCTCCACTGGGCGTCATCAGATCCCGACCCCGGCCGGGCCCGCGAACACCTCATACAAGAATCTCACCCTGCTGCAGCGAGCAGACGGCTACGCCTACACCAGCCGGGCGGAAGGGCGATTGTGATCCATGACCGCAAGTGGCCCGCTGCCGGCCTTCGGCGGCAAACGACGATCTGCCCTGGCACCGGAGCGGGCCTTCCAGTTGTCCAGCGGGGCGGCCCCCGAGGGCTGGCGCGTGGAGCTGATCGAAGGGGAGATCTGCGTGACGCCACCGGCCAACGGGGAGCACGCGGAGATTGTGTCGGAGGTCGTCGGCCAAGTCATCGACCGGTGTACTGACCGGTCCCTGCGTAACTACACCGGCATCGGCCTGAACGTCCCCGGGGCCTCCGGAACCAGTCATGTCCTCCCCGATCTGACCGTCGCTCCCAAGGGCAGTTTTCAGGACCAGGAGGAGTGGCACGATGCCTCCCCCGTCCTCCTCGTCGCCGAGGTCACCTCCAACGGCACCGCCGACCGCGACCGCCACATGAAGATCCGCGGCTACGCCCGGGCCGGCATCCCCATCTACCTGCTGATCGACCGCGATGAAGCGGAGGTCACCGTCTACTCCGAGCCGTCCGGCGACGAATACACCCAGAACCCCAAGTACAAGCTCGGTCTCACCGTCCCGCTCCCCGCCCCCTTCGGATTCGAGCTGGACACCGCCGAGTTCTGAGCCCGCTCAGCGCCTTGGTTGTGAAGGGCTGACGCGCGGGCCGGGCCCGCGTTCGCTGCCAATATCAACGTCGCCACGGCGACCACCGCGGCAGCGAAGCCCCGGGTGTATCGCTCGGTGGAGCTGGTGCGTTCCTGCACGGCGACCTCGCAACAGCTGTAGGTTAAGCGCGTTTAATACGCGGTTTAACCTAGGGGCGCCGGACTCCAACGGCAAGGGGCGCAGGGGGAGTTGAGCGATGTCGGAGCGTGACGACCCAGCGATCATCGGACGCAGAGTCCAGCAGCTGCGGGCCGACCGCGGCCTGACGCAGCGGCAGTTGGCGGAGCCCGCGTACACCCCCGCCTACATCTCCACCCTGGAGGCCGGCCGCGTCCGTGCCTCCGACGACGCGCTGCGGCACATCGCCGAGCGGCTCGGGGTCGCCTTCGAGGAGCTCGCCACCGGACGCCCCGCCCACCTCGTCACGGACCTGCGCCTGCGGCTGACCGAGGCGCAGCGCGCCCTCGCCACCGGCGATGCCGAGGCGGCGGCCGGGCGGTACGCCGCGCTGCTCGCCGAGGCGGAGGCACACGGGTTCGCCGAAGAGCAGGCGACCGCGCTGCTCGGGCTCGGCGAGTGCGGCATCGACGTCGGTGAACTCACCTCCGCCCGCCGTCACTTCGAACGCGCCGAGCGCCTGCTCGCCGAGGCCGACGCCCCGCTGCCCGCCCGCGTCCCGGCCCTGCGCGGGAGAGCCGTGTCCCACTACCTCGCCGGTGAACTCCGTTACGCCGTCTACCTCCTCGAATCCACCCTCGACGAGCTCAACCGCGGCGGACTGCACGACCCCGACGCCCTCCTCCTGCTCTACGCCAGCGTCATCGGCCCCTACATGGACATGGGCGCCCACGCCCGCGCCGCCCAGGCCGCCGAGTACGCCCTCGCCCTCGCCCCGAAGGCCGCGGACCCGGCCCTGGTCGCCCGTATGCACCGCTCCGTCGCCCGCACCCTCCTCGCCGAGGGCAGGATCGCGGAGGCCGACGCCTCCCTCGCCAAGGCCGCCGAGCTGTACCGGCAACTGCAGATCCGCACCGAACTCGCCAACTGCCACTGGATGCGGGGCTACGTCTACGCCCAGAACGGCGACCTGGAACGCGCCGAGGCCGAACTGCGCGAGGCCCGGGCCATGCTCACCGCCCAGCGCGCCGCCCTCTACACCAGCCAGGTCGCCGTCGAACTCGCCGACGTACTGCACCGGCGCGGCAAGTCGGAAGAGGCCGCCGCCCTCCTCCACGAGGTGCTCAGTGACCTCAGCCCCGAACGCGGCGCCCTGCACTCCGCGGCCGCCCACCGCCTCCTCGGCATCATCGCCGAGGACGCCCGCGACACCGAGACGGCCGAGGAGCACTACGTCCGCGCCCTGAGCCTGTTGGAACGCGCGGGCGCGGCGGGTGACCTGGCTGACCTGTGCCGCCTGCTGGGCGACCTGCTCCGCCGCACGGGCCGTGTGGAGGCGGCCCTGGACGCATACCGAACGGGCCTGGGCCACCGCACGGCCCCCGGCACCACCACCCTGGGCCCGGCCCCCGCACAGCCACCTCTGTGAGGAACCCAAGGCCGAGTACGGGCTCCACCGCTTAGCCTGCGCCCCGCCCTCCCCCCGGCCCTCCCCTCACTCAGCGACGCCCGCCCCTTCGGCACCCACCCCACAGCCCTCTCCGGAACGAACCCAAGGCTTTCCACAGGTCCCACCGGTTAGCCTTCGCGGGGACATCCGGACAGGTGGGGACAGGCGCGTGGAGAACCAGCGGACCGTGGTCGACGGGCTGCGGCTCGGTATGCGCGCGCTCGTGTACGCCGTGCTCGGCGGTGCCGCGCTCCTCGCCGTCGCCACGGTCGCCTCGGTCCTCGGCCCGATGCTCGCGCTCGACCTGTACACCCCGCCCGTCGCCGCCTGGTGGACCGTCTTCACGGCGATCGCGGTGCAGGGCGTGCCCTTCCTGCTGCTCGGGACGGTCGTCTCGGCGGCGGTCGGCGCCTTCGTGCCGGAGAAGGTGTTCAGCCGGCTGCTGCCCCGCAACCAGGCCCTCGCCGTGCCCGTCGCGGGCGCGGCCGGTGTCGTCCTGCCGGGCTGCGAGTGCGCGTCCGTGCCGGTGGCCGGGAGCCTGATGCGGCGTGGGGTCGCCCCGGCCGCCGCCCTCGCCTTCCTCCTCTCCGCGCCCGCCATCAACCCGGTCGTCCTCGTCGCCACGTCCGTCGCCTTCCCCGGGCAGCCGCAGATGGTCCTCGCCCGGCTCGTCGCCTCGCTGGCCACGGCCGTGACGATGGGCTGGCTGTGGGCCCGGTTCGGCCGCGAGGAGTGGCTGCGGCCGCCGAAACGGCACACCGGCCCCGGCGCTTCCGGCCTGCGCGCCTTCACCGCCGGGCTCCAGCACGACTTCCTGCACGCGGGCGGCTTCCTCGTCCTCGGCGCGGCGGCCGCGGCGACCTTCAACATCGCCGTGCCGCGTTCGGTCCTGGACCTCTTCACCGGCTCGCCCTGGCTGTCGGTGCTGCTCCTGGCGCTGCTCGCGGTCGTGCTGTGCGTGTGCAGCGAGGCGGACGCGTTCGTCGCCGCGTCCCTGACCGGCTTCTCGCCGACCGCGCGGCTGGCGTTCATGGTGGTCGGCCCGATGGTGGACCTGAAGCTGATCGCCCTCCAGGCGGGCACCTTCGGACGCTCCTTCGCCCTGCGGTTCTCGTCCGTGACGTGGGTCGTGGCCGTGGTGAGCAGCGTGCTGGTGGGGTGGTGGGTGCTGTGAGGCGGTACGGCCCCGCGGTGCTGCTGCTCCTGACGGGCGCGGCGATCCTGCGGATCTCCCTGTTCAGCGAGCTGTATCTGCGGTATGTGCAGGCGGGGCTACGGCCATACCTGGTCGTGTCCGGGTTTCTGCTGGTGCTGCTGGCGGTGGCCGCGGCGGTCGTCGCGCGACCGGAACAGGAACCGCACGCCGAGCAGGGCCGGCACACAGAGCACGGTGAACAGGCCGGCCGCGATCAGCAACGCGAGCACGGCGAGCACGACGAGTCCGGCGAGGATTCCCACGCCCACGATCAGCACGGCGGCCACCATAGCCCCCGCGTCGCCTGGCTCCTCACCCTCCCCGCCCTCGCCCTCCTGCTCTTCCCGCCGCCCGCCCTCGGCTCCTACAGCGCCGAACGCGAGGCCGAGCAGCGGGCGGCGCAAGGGGTCGGGGCCTTCCCGGCGCTGCCGTCCGGGAACCCGCTGGAGCTGACGCTCGCCGAGTTCGGCTCCCGGGCGATCTACGACAGCGGACGCTCGCTCGCGGGCCGTACGGTCCGGCTGACCGGCTTCGTCACCCGGGACGGCGAGGGCACCTGGTACGTCACCCGCCTCCTCGTCGCCTGCTGCGCCGCCGACGCCACCACCAGCAAGGTCGAGATCCGGGGTGCGGACGCGCCGCCCGTCGACGCCTGGGTCACCGTCACCGGCACCTGGCACCCCAAGGGCGAGCTCGGCACGGACGGGGCCTGGCCGCCTGTCCTGGACGCCGTGTCGGTACGGCGGATCACGCAGCCGGCGAACCCGTACGAGAAGCGTTGAGGGTCGGTGAAAGGGTGCTCGCCGGGGGCCGCAGACGGGTTTCGTGGGGCGGGCCACGGGTAGTCGGGCGTCGTCCGGGGCGGGCGGTGAGATGGCCGTCGAGCGGGGTCCCTGGATCCAGCAGGCCGCGCTCGGAACGAGGAGGCTGCCGTGCGGCCCAAAGACGAGCAACGAGGCGAGCGGGGCCGGGAGTGTGCCGGTCCCGCGGACGCGATCGCCGAGGGCGTACGCGACGCGGGGCCCGGCGACATCCCGGCGCGGCTGTGCGACGTCGCCGTACGACTGCTGCCCGTGACCGGCGCGAGCGTGTCGCTGCACAGTGACGGCATGCCGGTCCAGCTGGGGGCGAGCAACGCGCAGGCCGCGTATGTGACGGAGATCCAGGCCACGCTGGGCGACGGTCCCTGCCAGTCCGCCGCGGAGAGCGGGGCGCCGGTGCTGGCCTGCGATCTGACGGCGGGGCGGGACGTGCTGCGCTGGCCGGTCTTCGCCCAGCAGGCCACGGCCGCCGGGGTGCGGGCGGTGTACTCGATGCCGCTCGGCAGCGACACGGTGTGCGTGGGCACGCTCGACCTCTACCGGGACACCCCCGGCGACCTCACCGAGCACGACCTGCGGACGGCGCGCCTGATGGCCGGGATGATGACCGTGGCGCTGATGGCGCTGTCGCGCGCGGACGAGGCGGGCGACCTCGACGACGAACGCTGGCTGAGCGGCCTGACCACCGACCATGACCAGGTCTACCAGGCCACCGGCATGATCATGGCCCAGCTGGGCGTCGGCACGGACGAGGCGCTGGCCCGCCTGCGCGCCCACGCCTTCGCACACGGCCGTACGGCGCTGGACGTGGCCCAGGACGTGGTGGCACACCGGCTGCGCTTCGACCGGGACCAGGACCAGGACCAGGCCTAGGCCGTACGGGCCGGCCCGCCTAGGATCTTCGACCATGGTTGAGAAGGTGGGAAACTTCGTGCCGGACGACGACCCTCGGCTGGCCGAGGTCGTGGCCCTGGTGCGGAAGGGCAAGAAGATCCGGGCGATCAAGCTCTACCGGCAGATCACCGGGGCGGACTTCCAGGAGGCCAACGAGGCGGTGGAGCGCATCAGTTGAGCGTGCGCGTCAGTTGAGCATGCGCGTCAGTTGAGCGTGCGCATCGGTTGACGCGCGGGGCGGTCGTGCGTATCGGCTGACCGCGCGGGGCTGCCGTGCCGCTCCGCCGCGGCGGCCACCTCGGTCCCCCGTCGGTTACACGTCCTCCCTCCCCCGCTTCCTCGCCTCCGTCAGCCGGCGGGCGCCCAGTTCGACGGCCGCCGAGGTGGCGTCGGAAGGGACCTCGGCGAGGCCGCCGTTGGTGAGGGTGATCGCGTCGTCGCCCACGCGGATGGCGGCGACGTGCAGCGTCAGCGTGGGCGCGTCCGCGTCCTCGTCCTCGGAGACGGCGCTCAGGACGATCCGCAGACCCACGCGGGCGTCCCCGACCTCCGGCATCTCGGCCGCGCTCACCTCGACGGCCATCTCCCCGTCGCCCGCCGTCGCGATGAACTCCCCGCACTTCTCCGGCAGGCTGCCCAGCCACGCCAACGTCCGGTCCAGGTCGGCGGGCCGATGGGCCACGACCTGGTAGCGCAGCTGGGCCCCGCTCCACTCGTCGTCCAGACCGACCGACGCGCGCGTACGGGCCTCGGGGCCGAAGAGCTCCTCCGTGTACAGGGCGTCGAGCAGCCGCCCGCAGTCGGCCGACTCGGCGCTCGCCTTGAGCATGGAGTCCCGCCAGGTGGCGAAGCCCTGGGTGGCCGCCCAGCCGCCACCGAGGTCGTCCTCACCGATGAGGGCGGCACGGGCCTGGGCCTCGGTGAGCGTGGGCGCGGCCGCGGGGGTGGGCGGCGCGGTGGTGGGGTCCGCGGGCGTGACCGCTTCGGGGACGCCCCTGATCGCCTTGTCCAGGTCGCCGAGGGAGCACGCGGACGTGGACAGCAGGGCGGCCGCCGAGAGGGTCGAGGCGATGACGGTGCGGGCCGGGGGACGGGGCATCGCGAGCCTCCTGTGCTGGGTGCGGGGGTGCGCTCAAGATCGGGTGCGTGTTCTTAAGGCACCACCGCGGGAGTACGACCACCAGTGCGCCGGGCCGTCCGGGTGACACCGCCCCGGTCGGCGGGCGGGCGATTACGTCGGACGTGTAACAACCGTCGATGAGCGGCCGCAACATGACGGCCGACTTACCGAGAAGCGGCACTCATAGCTTCTGAGCACTAGCCGATGACCAACGACAGCAACGGAGCCGGAAGCCATGAACGACACGAGGATCTCCCGCAAGAAGGCGACCCTGGCGGCGGGCCTGACCGCGGCCGCCCTGCTCGGGGCGTTCGCCACCTCGCAGGCGGCGGACGCGACGGGGGCGTCGTCGGACGACGCCGGGAAGGCCGGCCGTGCCGTCGCCGCCCCGCACGTCCTCAACTTCTACGGCGAGGAGTACGCCGACACCGGCCACCCCGAGCGCCGCCCCACCAACCTCGTGCTGTCCGAGTTCACCCACATCGACAACGTGAAGTGGAAGCAGTGGGGGGCGAAGGAGGCCGTCGGCACCGGCGACGTCAGCGGCATGTGGTGCCTGCCCGACTGCCTCGACAAGCCGCTGAAGGGGACCGTCACGCTCTCCGACCCCAAGACCGTGAACGGGAAGACCTACTACTCCGCCTTCACGCTCAAGTTGTCCGGGAATCCCGGAACGTATGATTCCGAGGACCTTCAGGGCAAGCACGCGCTCGCCACCCCCTGAGCGGCGACGCGACCCGCCCTCGTACGCAAAGGTTCCCGCAATGCGCACACCTACGGCCGTCGCCGCCGCCCTCACGCTGGCCCTGGTGCCGGCCGTGGGCGTCGCCGGATGCGGGGGCCCCGAGCGGCCGCGGGTCCAGGGGCCCGCGCCCACCGCGAGTCCGGCGAACGGCCCGGTCTACGCCTCCGACGCCATGGGACGCCCGCTGGTCCGTCCCGCGAACTTCCCCTTCAGCGAGTTCGCCGGGCTCACGCACGTGAAGTGGCGGAACTGGGGACAGCCGAAGGCCGTGGGCACGGGCGAGCTGAGCGCCTCCTGGTGCGCCCCTGACTGCGACTACCCGACGGCCACCATCGAGCTGACCCGCCTGGAGCACCAGGAGAACGTCTCGTACTACACCCGGGCCACCGTGGTGTCCCCGCAGGTCGAGCCCGAGTACGAGGCCAATGTGCGCTCGGTGCACCTGTACGTCCCCGAACCCTAGGCAGAAAGCCGCGACCGATGACCGATGTCCTGCTCGTCGAGGACGACGCCCTGCTCCGTGAGGCGACCCAACTGTCCCTGGAGCGCTACGGCTACGAGGTGCGCACGGCCTCGGACGGGCTCGCGGGGCTGGCGGAGTTCAGGCTCAGGGCGCCGGACGTCGCCCTGCTCGACGTGATGCTGCCGCACCTCGACGGCGTCAGCCTGGTCCGCCGCATCCGCGAGACCAGCCGGGTGCCGGTCCTGATGATCTCCGCGCGGACCGACCCGGTGGACGTCGTCCTCGGCCTGGAGGCCGGGGCCGACGACTACCTCACCAAGCCGTACGACATGCCGGTGCTCGTCGCCCGGATCCGCAGCGCGCTGCGCCGGGCCGCCGACTTCACCGGCCCCGGCCAGGCCGTCGTACCGGAGCCCGCCCTCGCGTTCGGCGACATCACCGTGGAGATCGCCTCCATGGAGGTACGCCGCGACGGGCGAGTGCTCGAACTCACCCCCACCGAGCGCAAGTTGATGCTGGAGTTCGCGGAACAGCCCGGTGTGGTGCTGTCCCGGGCGATGCTGCTGGAGCGGGTGTGGGACTACGCGTGGGGCGGCGACAGCCGGGTCGTCGACGTCCATGTGCAGCGGCTGCGCGCGAAGATCGGCCGCGAGCGGATCGAGACCGTACGCGGCTTCGGCTACAAGCTCGTGGCCGGAGCGCGCCCCGCGTCCGGCGACGTCTGACCGCCGCCATGGGACTGCGAACGAAGACAGCCCTGGTCATCGCCGCCGTCGCCGCGGTCGTCGCCGCGTTCATCGGGCTCCTGGTGCACCAGCGCACCGCCGACGACCAGCGCGAGGACGCGGAGCGCACGGCCGACGCCCGGCTCGTGGAGGCGCTGCAGGACCGGATCGCCGGCGTCGAGACGAACGCGCTGGTCAACCCGCGCGCGCTGCCGACCGTCCTGCGCGAGACCGTCACCGACCGGCCCGTGCGGGCCACTTACCTCCAGGAGAGCGCCCGCGGTGGCCCGGTGATGTGGGCCGCGGCCCGCAGCGGCGCGGACGTCGTCGCCGTACGACGCTCCTACGCGCCCGAGGTGCGGGCGCTGAACTCCCTGGACCAGGTGCTGCTCAGCGCGGGCGCCGCCGCCGTCGCCCTCGGCTGCGGCCTCGGCATCGCCGTCGCGGCCGCCGCGGGACGCCGCATCGGCGCCTCCGCCCGCACCGCGCAGCGCATCGCCCACGGCGACCTGACGGCACGCGTGACGCCCAAGGGCAAGGACGAGATCGCCGAACTGGCCGACGCGGTCAACACCATGGCCGACGCGTTGAGCCTCCGGCTGGAGGCGGAACGCCGGGTCACCGCCGACATCGCCCATGAACTCCGTACGCCCGTCGCCGGGTTGGTGACCGCCGTCGGTCTCCTGCCCCCGGGCCGGGCGACCGAGCTGGTCAGCGGGGGCGTGGACCAGCTACGCCGACTCGTCGAGGACGTCCTGGAAGTGGCCCGCCTCGACGTGCCGGGTGTTGAGCGGGCCCAGCGCGAGGAGGTCTCTTTGGCCGACCTCACTCGCCGGGCCGCGGCGGCGACGGGCCGGGAGGTGGAGGTGCGGGTGCGTCGGGACGAGGTCGTGGCCACCGACCCGCGCCGGGTCGAACGGATCCTGGCCAACCTGATCGCCAACGCCTACCGGCACGGGGCCCCGCCGGTGACCTTGGAGGTCGACGGGGCCGCGGTACGGGTGTCCGACCGGGGCCCCGGCTTCCCTGCCGACCTCCTGGCGGAGGGGCCGCAACGCTTCCGCACGGGGGCGCGGGAGCGGGGTACGGGCATCGGGCTGGGCCTGACCATCGTCATGGGCCAGGCCCAGGTGCTGGGCGCCCGGGTGACGTACGAGAACCTCGCGGAAGGCGGCGCTCAGGCCACGGTCGACCTGACGTAGCCGATGAAGGAGGCGTAGGCCTCCGGCGAGAGGGTGAGGGTGCCGACCTCGGGGTTCTTGGAGTCGCGGACGGCGAGGCGGGGGGTGAGGTCGGCTACCTCGACGCATTCGCCGCCGCTGGTGCCGCTGTATGAGGACTTGCGCCAAGCGACCGAGCCGAGCGGAGCGCACTCCACGCAGTCGCCGCCGCTGGTGCCGCTGTAGCTGGACTTACGCCACGTCGCGGCCTTCAGCTGCTTGCTGGTGTCCATAGCGTTCCTCCATCACGCGGGCGATCAGGTCGGCCGACTCATCCGGTGAGAGGGCGGCGGCCTGCAAGCGAGCGTAACCGACCGAACGCTCCCTGATTACTTCCGGGTTGGCGGTCATATGGCCTTGGGCGTAGCTCTCGCAGTAGAGGAGATCGGGGTGCTCGTCGAAGCGCAGGAGGTTGAACGACCCCATCATCCCGGTGTGCGGGCCCGCGGAGTATGGCAGCACCTGGATGTGCACCCACTGGTTGGTCCGGAAGCTCAACAGGTGGGCGAGTTGATCACGCATGACGCCTCGGTCGCCGACCATCCGGTACAGCACGGACTCGTCGAGGATCACCCACAGAGCGGGCGGCTTCTCGCGCTCCAGGATGCGCTGCCGTTCCAGGCGGGCGGCGACCATCTCCTCGACCTTGTCCGGGTGATCCACGCTCAGCAGCGCTGCCGCGTACTCCCTCGTCTGCAGCAGCCCGTACACCAACTGGCACTGGTACGTGGAGATGTAGGTCGCCTTCGCCTCCATGTCGGCGTACGGCTGAAACCACGCCGGCAGCTGACTGCGCAGTACCAGCCCCACCAGCCGCGAGAACATCCCGTCCGTCACCAGCGCCGCGTCCACGCGTTCGGCGAAGGCCCTCGTCGGGACCTTCAGCGTGGTCTCGATCTGGCCGATCAACGACCCGGTGCAGTAGAGGATCGAGCCCAACTGCTTCAGCGTCAGCCCCGCTTCCTCCCGCTTCCTCCTCAGCTCCCAGCCGAAGTAGTCCAGCGGAGAAGCCGTGGGATCGAGTTCACGAATGTGGGCCAAGGCGTGCCACCCCCAAGCGAGTTGACGCTGCGCGTCGTTGCGTCCGGTCTGTAGCTGAGGGTAACCGCGCGAATTCGCATTGGTGATGTGAATCGTGAAAACAAACCGATCGCGCCCCGGCACCGCCCCTGTTACCGTCGCCCCATGAAGCGCGCCAACCCGTCTCTCACGACGACGCCGGACCCCGTCCCGGCGCGCTGACAGCTGAGCGAATCCGAAGCCCCGGGGCGAGTACCCCGGGGCTTTGTCGTGGGTGCTCGTCCGCCACGTACTGGAGGAGCAGCCATGCACGACCACCGCCGCCTCGGCCGCGAACTCGACCTCTTCGACACCGACCCCCTGATGGGCGCGGGCCTGCCGTACTGGCTGCCCGACGGCGCCGTCGTCCGCCACGTACTGGAGGAGTACATCCGCGAAGCCGAACGGCAGGCCGGCTATCGCCACGTCTACTCGCCCGTGCTCGGCAAACGCGAGCTGTACGAGATCTCCGGGCACTGGGACCACTACAGCGACGACATGTTCCCGCCGATGAAACTGGGCGCCGAGGAAGTCGTCCTGCGCCCCAGCCTCTGCCCCCACCACGCCCTGATCTACCGCTCCCGCTCCCACAGCTACCGCGAACTACCTCTCCGCATGGCCGAGTTGGGCGGCATGTACCGCTCGGAGCTGTCCGGAGTCCTGGGCGGTCTGACCCGCGTCCGCGCGATCCACCTCAACGACGCCCATATCTTCTGCACCCTGGACCAGGCCGTGGAGGAGGCCCGGGCGGCCCTCCAGCTCATCGCCCGCGCGTACGCCGACCTCGGCATCCAGGCCGTACGCCACCGCCTCTCCCTCCCCGGCGAGGGAGGCAAGTACGTCGCCGACCCCAAGCTGTGGCAGCGAGCTACCACCCTCCTCCGCGAGGTTCTCGACGGCTCCGGCATCCCCTACGAGGCAGCCGAAGGCGAGGCGGCCTTCTACGGCCCCAAGATCGACGTCCAGATCGCCGACCCGTCCGGCCGCGAGGCGACCCTCTCCACCGTCCAGATCGACTTCCACCAGCCCGAACGCTTCGACCTGCACTACATCGGCCCCGACGGCGCCAAGCACCGCCCGGTCATGGTGCACCGCAGCATCATCGGCAGCGTGGAGCGAGCCGTCGCCCACCTGATCGAGCAGCACGGCGGCGCGTTCCCGGCCTGGCTGGCCCCCGTGCAGCTGCTGATCCTCCCCGTCTCGGAGGCGCAGGTCGAACCGGCGCAGAAGCTGCTGCGCAGGGCCCTGGACCAAGGCCTGCGCGCGGAACTCGCCGGCCCGGAGCTCGGCACCCTGGGCGCCCGTGTCCGCGCGGCCCGCCTCGTGCCGTACCAGGCGGTCATCGGGGAGCGGGAGGCGGAGGCGGGCGGGGACCTGGTGGCCGTACGGCTGCGGGACGGGCGGCGGCCGGGGGCCGTACCCGGGGCGGAGCTGGTCGCCCGGATCGCCGCCCGCGTCGCGGCCCGGGGCTCCGAACTGTGGGACGGGGGTCCCCTCGCCGGACGGCCTGCGTAAGGTCGCTGTCGTAGGAGCCACCCCCGGAGCCCATCCCCCCACGAGGAGCCTCGCCGTGACGAACGACGGTCAGCCCATACCGGTGATCATCGACTGCGACACCGGTGTCGACGACGCCCTGGCGCTGCTGTTCGCCGTCCGCCACCCGGGGCTGGACCTGCGCGCGGTGACCTGTGTGGCCGGGAACACGGACGTGGACGGCGTCGTACGCAACACCCTGACCGTCCTGGAGCAGGCCGGCGCCCCCGACATCCCGGTCGCCCGGGGCGCCGCCCTGCCGCTGATCGAGCCCGCGCGCTCGGCGCGGCACGTGCACGGCGAGGACGGCATGGGCGACATCGGCCTGCCCGCCCCGACCCGCGCCCCGGCCGACGTGGACGCGGTGACGCTGCTGCGGCGCGAGATCCTCGCCTCGCCGAGGCCGGTGACGCTGATCCCCACGGCGCCCCTCACCAACATCGCCCTGCTGCTGCGCACCCACCCGGAGGTGACCCGCAACATCGAGCGGATCGTCTTCATGGGTGGCGCGGTGGCCTGCGGGAACGCCACGCCGGTCGCGGAGTTCAACGTGTGGCACGACCCGGAGGCGGCGGCGATCCTGCTCACGGCCGGGGTGCCGATCACCATGTACGGCCTGGACGTCTTCCAGCGGGTCGTCGTGCCCGGGGCGGACGTACGGCGGCTGCGCGCGAGCGCGGAACCCGGCGCACGTCTCGCCGGTGAGCTGCTGTCCCACCGCCCGGCCACGCCGGACGTCGGTGCCGACTCCGAGGCGGGCGGCATCGGCGACGCCGGCGCGGTCTGCGCGGTCGTGGACCCGGCGGGCATCACCACCCGGCTGCTGCCCGTGGAGGTCTCCCTCGCCCCGGGGCCGACGCGCGGCCAGACGATCGTCGACCGACGCCCGCGGCCGGGGGAGTCGGAGATACACATCGGCGACCGTGAGCGACACCTGGTGGACGTGGCCCTGGACGTGGACGTCGACCGGTTCGTGAAGCTGTACCTGACGGCGGTGGAACGCGCCTGAATCCGGGTGTCCGAATGCCGCCTTGTCCGCACAAGCGCGGCTCGGCACTGTCATGGGGCACACGAAGCACACCGATGACCGACCACCATCGGAGACCCCATGCTGCGGGTGCACTTCACAGCCGACGACCTCGCGCGCGTACGCGTCGCCGCCGCCCCCGATCCCCTCTGGGAGATCGCCAACAGTTTCCAGGCACTGATCAGTGCCGACGCCCCCCTGCTCCTCGGGGAGTGGCGCAGGCTCGTGCGGCCCCGCGTGGGCTCCGTGCACGGGCTCCTCGCCGCTCTGCTGCCGCTGCGGGGCTACTCCCCGGACTTCCTCACACCCGATCTGCGCGGCTCGTTCGACCTGGCGGGCGCCGTCGAGACCGTGCTCGGCACGCCCCGGGCCCGGTTGCGCGGCGACCTGGCACGGCTCGCCGTCTCGCGGGCCCGCCCGGGGCCGCTGCCGTCCGGCACGCGCGCCCTGGCCGACGGGGAGCCCGACGCCCTGCGCCGGCTGGGCACCGCCCTGCACACCTATCACCGCCGCGCCCTCGCCCCGTTCTGGCCGCGGATCCGGGCCCAGGTGGACGCCGACCGGGCCGTACGCGCCCGCGCGGTGCTGGAGGGCGGCACCGACGGCCTGCTGGCGGGCTTCCGGCCCGTGCTGCGCTGGCAGTCGCCCGTCCTGGAGGCCGACTATCCGGTCCGCCGTGAACTACGGCTCGGTGGACGGGGGTTACTGCTGCAGCCGTCGTTCTTCTGTCTCCGAAGACCCGTGACGCTGGCCGCCGAGGACCTGACGCCGGTCCTCGTCTACCCGATCCAGCACACCCTCGGCTGGGCCCGGGAGAGCGGGGGCACGGAGGCCGGCGTGGAGCTGGGCGCCCTCATCGGCCGCACCCGGGCCGCCATCCTGGAGGACGTCGTCACCGGCCGCACGACCGGCGAACTCGCCGAGCGCTTCGGCGTCTCGGGGGCGGCGGTGAGCCAGCACACCGCGATCCTCCGCCGGGCCGGGCTCCTGGTGAGCGTCCGCCGCAGCAAGAACGTCCTGCACACCATCACCCCCACGGGCCTCGCCCTGCTCGAGGGTGCGCGTGCTTCCGTTTAAGGCACGGCTTCAACGTGTGGCGGCGGCGCGGGAGTCGGCTCCAGCCTGAGGGCACGCACGATCAACCAGGGGGTTCGAAGAATGCACACAGTGCGTGCCCAACGTTCCGTCCTCGGCGTCATCGGCGCCCTCATCATCGCTCTGGCGGCCGTGTTCGCCGCCGGACCGGCGCAGGCCGCGTCGTCCTCGACCAACGCCGCGGTCGCGCCGCCCGCGCCACAGGGCGCACAGGCGGCGGATATCTCCGTCGCCGCGGTCTCGCCGGGGATCTCCCCGGCCGCCAACTTCATCCATGTGGCACCCGGCGGCACTTTCGACTGCACCAGCGGCAGCCTCTGCGCGGCGGTCTGGGATCCCACCACGAGCGACTGGAAGATCTACTACCTCTACACCTGCGCCAGGTACTCCCTGTCCAACTGGAACGGCACCGGCTACTACTTCGACGAGCAGACCGGTGGCGTCACCTCCTACTTCTACGGTCAGAGCGGCAACGTTCTCAGGTCGTTCAAGCCCGACGGCGGAGTCCGCCACGAGGTGGACTGGACCCCGGTCTGGTCCATCCGCAACTGCTGATACCGAACCTCAGACGGACAAGGGGCCCGGGGTGATCACCCCGGGCCCCTTCGGTTCCCCTGGATCAGGAACGCGCCGTGCGCCGCCGCTTCGACGCGACCATGAACGCCGCGCCGCCCGCGACCAGCACCACCGCGCCGATGGCGATCGGGCCGGTCGCGCTGCTGCCGCCGGTCTGGGCGAGGTCGCCGTCGCCGCCGTTCGGGGACGGGGCCGGGGCGGACGGCGAGTCCGAGGCCTCCGGGGTCGGGGTCTCGGTGGACGGAGTCTCCGAGGCCGGCGGCGTCGTCTCCTCTGCCGGCGTCGACGGCTCCTCGGAGGCGGGCTCCGACGGCTCGGCCGGCGGCGTGGTCGGCGGCTCCTCGGTGGCCGGCGGCTCGGTCGTGCAGTCCTTCGTGCCGCCGTTCCAGGCCGCGATCAGCTTGTCCTTGATGACCGGGCGGTCCGGGCCCTTGGGCAGCTCCCCGTGCTCGAAGCCGTCGTTCGCGCCGAGCTTGCCGTCGAACTTCACCGCGCCCCGGTACAGGTCGATCTGCGCGAAGCAGCCCGCGTCCGGCACGGCGATGTCGAGCGTGTCGGTCTGGCCGGGCTTGACCGTGACCGTGTCGAAGTCGACGAAGACCTGCTCGCCGGAGGTGGCGAACGTCGGCCCGTGGGCGAGGTAGGAGGCGAGCGAGGCGGTGCAGGTGGTGGCGTCGGCGGCGGCGCGGACGGCGACGTGGACCTTGCCGTCGTCGGTGACCTTCAGGTTCTGGTCGTCGACCTTGACCGAGTCGTAGAAGTTCGTGCCGTCGAGCGAGAACTGGCAGCGGTCGGTGGCCGTCTCCGTGCCGGCACCCGTGCCGGGCTGGTAGGTGCCGCCGGACTTCCAGCCGTCGCCGCCGTGCGAACCGGTGGCCCAGGCACCGGAGGCGGAGGCGACGGTGGCCGCGCAGAGGGCGAGCGACGCGGCGCCCGTCCCCAACAGGCGTCGCGCGATGACACGTCTCGCTATGGACATGCGTATCCCATCGTGGGGTGTGGTCGAAGAAGAAACACTGGGCTCATTGGTCACATGCGCCACAGCGTGAGCACATCGTCGGGCGCGGCGAGAACGCTGTCAACCTGCGGGAACGCAAGGGAAGTTCAAACAGCAATCACAATTCCGTCACACGGGGAATGATCTGATCCGCTCTTCGCGGTGTTCGCTTTTCCGGCGAAGTGGACAGAGTTCTCACTGTCGCCGTACTCACCCCACGAGGAGACCGCGTGACCGTTCGCCCCACCACGCCCGACCTCTCGTCCAGCAACCCCGACTGGTGGCGCCAGGCCGTCATCTACCAGGTCTACCCCCGCAGCTTCGCCGACGGCGACGGCGACGGGCTCGGCGACCTCAAGGGCCTGACCGGGCGCCTGGGCCACCTCGCCGGCCTCGGCGTGGACGCCCTGTGGCTCAGCCCGTTCTACCCGTCCGAACTGGCCGACGGCGGCTACGACGTCGCCGACTACCGCGACGTCGACCCCCGCCTGGGCACCCTCGACGACTTCGACGCCATGGCCGCCGAGGCCCACCGCCTCGGCCTGAAAGTGATCGTCGACCTGGTCCCCAACCACACCTCCCACCAGCACGTCTGGTTCCAGGAGGCGCTGCGGTCCGGCCCCGGCTCGCCCGCCCGCGACCGCTACGTCTTCCGCGACGGCCGCGGCCCGCACGGCGAACTCCCGCCCACCGACTGGCAGTCCGTCTTCGGCGGCAGCGCCTGGCGCCGGGTCCCCGACGGCCAGTGGTACCTGCATCTGTTCACCCCGCAGCAGCCCGACCTGAACTGGGAGCACGAGGAGGTCCGCGCCGACTTCCGCACCACCCTGCGGTTCTGGTCCGACCGCGGCGTCGACGGCTTCCGCGTCGACGTGGCCCACGCCGTCGCCAAGGACCTGAGCGAGCCGCTGCGCGACCTCGGCGCCCCGGAGCTCAGCCGCGAGGAGGAACTGGACCGGTTCCCGCCCGGCACCCACCCCTTCTACGACCGCGACGAGGTCCACGAGATCTACCGCGACTGGCGCAAGATCTTCGACACCTACCGCCCGCCCCGCATGGCGGTCGCCGAGGCCTGGGTGACCTCGGCCTCCCGCCGCGCCCTGTACGCCCGCCCGGACGAACTGGGCCAGGCCTTCAACTTCGAGTATCTCCAGGGAAGGTGGGACGCGGAGGAGCTGAAGCGGATCATCACCGACTCGCTCGCCACGGCCCGCTCGGCCGGCGCCTCCGCCACCTGGGTCCTGTCCAACCACGACGTCGTACGCCACACCTCCCGTCTGATGCTCCCGCCCGGCACCGACGACAACGCCTGGCTCCTGTCCGGCGGCCACGCCCCGGCCGTCGACGAGTCCGCGGGCCTGCGCCGGGCCCGCGCCGCGACCCTCCTCATGCTCGCGCTGCCCGGTTCGTCGTACGTCTACCAGGGCGAGGAACTCGGCCTGCCCGAGGTCGCCGACCTGCCCTTCGAGGTCCTCCAGGACCCCATCTGGGAACAGACGGGACGCGTGCGCAAGGGCCGCGACGGCTGCCGGGTGCCGCTGCCGTGGACGACGACGGGGCCGTCGTACGGCTTCGGCGCGGGCGGGTCCTGGCTGCCGCAGCCGTCGGCTTTCGCGGCGTACGCCGTCGAGGCCCAGGACGGCGTGGAGGGTTCCACCCTGGAGCTCTACCGCAGGGCCCTGCGCCTGCGCCGCAAGCTGCTGGAGGGCGAGGAACTGCAATGGGCGCCGGACAGCCCGCCCGGGGTGCTGCACTTCGCCCGCTCGGACGGCTGGCGGTGCGTGGCCAACCTCTCCGGTACGGCGGTCGAGTTGCCGCCGGGTGAGGTGCTGATCGGCAGCGGGCCGCTGGAGGGGGGTCGGCTGGGGCCGGACACGACGGTCTGGCTGGCGTAGGTCGCGAGTTGGCATCGGCTCCGTAAAGCGATGGCCGGGCACGGGCCGCTCAGCGCCCGGCGCCCTTGCGGAACGTCGCCCGCGCCCACAGGTAGCCCGTCAGGCCGAGGCCGGCGCACCAGGCCAGGGCGATCCAGGCGTCGTTGCCGATCTCGGTGCCGAGCAGGAGGCCGCGCAGGGTCTCGTTGATGGGCGAGAAGGGCTGGTACTCGGCGAACCAGCGCAGGCCGGTCGGCATCGAGTCGGGGGTGACGAACGCGCTGGAGAGGAAGGGCAGGTAGATCAGCGGCATCGGGGCGTTGCTCGCGGCCTCGATGGTCTTCGAGTTCAGGCCCATCGCGGCCGACAGCCAGCTCAGTCCGAAGGCCAGGAACAGCAGCAGCCCGAGGGCGGCGGCCCACTCGACGGCGGTGGCGTCGGGGCGGAAACCGATCGCGTACGCCACCCCGGTGACCAGGGCGAGGATGAACACGATCTGGATCATGTTGCCGAGCACGTGCCCGGTGAGCACCGAACTGCGCCAGATCGCCATCGTCCGGAAGCGGTTGATGATGCCCTCGGTCATGTCGGTGCACACGGTCACCGCGACCGTGATCGTGCCGGAGGTCACCGCCATCACGATGATGCCGGGGACCAGGTAGTTGATGTAGGCGTCGCGGTCGCCGACCCCGATCCCCTCGCCGATCGCGCCGCCGAAGACGTACACGAACAGCAGCAGCATCAGCACGGGCAGGGTGACGATCTGCACCGTCAGGGACGGGTAGCGCAGCATGTGCTTGATGTTGCGGCGCAGCATCGTCATCGAGTCGCGAAAGGCGTAGGAGCGGGTGCGCGCGGGGGTGGTGGCGGTGGTGGGGACGGTGGTCATCGGGGTGTCCTTTCGGGGACGGGTCGGGCGGCGGTGCGTCGGACGGTGGCGGGTCAGACGGTGGCGGTCTTCTGGGTCTCGGTCAGCGCGAGGAACACGTCGTCCAGGTCGGGGGTGTGCACGGTGAGCGACTCGGCCTCGACGGCCGCGGCCTCCAGCAGGTCGAGGACCGCGCGTACGGTGGCGGGGGTGCCGTCGCCGGGGACCTGAAGGGCGAGGTTCTCGGGGTCGCGCTGGGCGACCTCGAAGACCCGGGCGGCCGCGTCGAGCCGCCGCTCGTCGGCGAACCGGAGCCGGATGTGGCTGCCGGGGATACGGCGCTTGAGCTCCTCCGCGGTGCCCTCGGCGACGATCCGGCCGCCGTGCAGCACGGCGATGCGGTCGGCGAGCTGGTCGGCCTCCTCCAGGTACTGCGTGGTGAGGAAGATCGTGATGCCCAGGTCCTCGACCAGGCCGCGGACCAGCTCCCACACGGTGCGGCGGCTGCGCGGGTCGAGGCCGGTGGTGGGCTCGTCGAGGAAGATGATCCGCGGCTCGCCGACCAGCGTCATCGCCAGGTCGAGCTTGCGGCGCATACCGCCGGAGAAGGTGGAGGCGGCCTTCTTCGCCTCCTGCGTCAGATCGAAGCGCTCCAGCAGGTCGGCGGCCCGGCGACGGCCCTCGCCGCGGCTCAGGTGGTGCAGGTCCGCCATCAGCAGCAGGTTCTCCTCGGCGGTCAGCAGCCCGTCGACGGCGGCGAACTGGCCGGTCACACCGATCGAGCGGCGTACGTCGTCGGCCTGCCGCACGACGTCGTAGCCGCCGACGCGGGCCTCGCCGGCGTCGGCGCCGATCAGCGTGGACAGGATCTGGACGGTCGTGGTCTTGCCGGCGCCGTTCGGGCCGAGCAGGGCGAAGACCGACGCCTCGGGGATGCGCAGGTCGATGCCGTCGAGCACCGACTTCTCCCCGTACGACTTGCGCAGGCCCTCTGCGTGGATGGCGGTCATGACTCTCCTCGGTGACTTCGACGACTTCTAGGGGACTTTTACGGTGTGCAACTCCGTGGACTTGCACACCGTAAAACTTGACTTGCACGGTGTGCAAGTCCTTTGGGGCAGGAACTTTTACAGCGTGCAAGAGGCGGTTACGCTGGTCCCATGGCGCGAGAGACCTTGAACCGTGAACAGATCGTCCGGGCGGCGATCGAGCTGCTGGACGCCGAGGGCATCGACGGCCTGAGCATGCGCAAGCTCGGCCAGAAGCTGGGCTCGGCGGCCACGGCGATGTACTGGCACGTCGGCAACAAGGAGAACCTGCTGGTGCTCGCGGCCGACGAGGTGTGGAGCGAGGTCCGGCTGCCCGACGTCCCGGCGGTGGGCTGGCGGACGGCGGCGCGCGAGCTGATGTACGCCGCACGCGAGCTGTGCGACCGGCACCGCTGGCTGGTGCGCGTGATCACCACGTACGTCGGCTACAGCGACGGGATGGCCCGCTTCCAGGAGTGTGCGTACGAGACCTTCGAGACCGCCGGTTTCCGGGACGCGGACCTCGACTGGGCCGTGAGCACCCCGTTCATGTTCGTGACGGGGCTGGCCTTCATGACCTCGACCGAGGCCGCCGAGGTCAAGGAACGCGCGTCGCGCAACCCGGCCGCGCAGTCGGAGGAGGAGGCCGCGGTCGTCGCGCAGGCCCAAGCCATCGCGGCGAAGTACCCACGGCTGGCCGCCAGCGGGGAGGCGCAGGCGCGCCGCGGGGAGAGCTTCTCGGAGCAGGTCGACGAGGTCTTCGCGTTCGGCGTGCGGACGATCCTCGACGGGCTGGAGGCCCGACTGGGGGCACGCTCCGACTCCGTCTGAGTGGAAGGGTGCGGGCCCCTCGCGTGGCGGGCCCCCGGCGCGGCCCCCGCTGCCGAAGGATCCGTACGCGTGGCACGCACCTTCGACGAACTGGTCGCCATGCAGCGCGCGGCCGACCAGGCGCACACCAGGGTGGAGGAGCTCCGGAGTCAGTACGGGCCGCCCGCCCACAGCCCGTGGACCGAGCTCCAGACCGACACGTACGAAACCGCGTGGCGGGCCTGGCGCGACCTCGCGCGCGACGTCCAGACCGCGGTGACCGAATACGCGAAGGAGCAGGGCAGCTCGCGGGGCGAGGTCGAGGCGGACGTGAAGAAGGCCGTACGGCATCCGGAGCAGGGGATCCAGCCGTAGTCGGATCAGCGGGGAAGTGGGGGGAGCAGGGGGAAGCGACCCTGCTCCCGCTGACGCCGACGGCCCGCGGGTTCGCCCGTATCGGCTGATCGGCGGCGACGGGCCCCCGCACGGGTGGTGCACGTCGGCCGACCGGCCCGTACGGCCGAGCAACACACGCCACCTGCGCGAACGGGCCGTGAGAATCGCAGGCAGTGGTGTTGCCGACGCATGTGTGAGGAGCCCCGCCGACGATGAGCAGGTCCTGGAAGACGACGGTTCTCGGGTCGCTCGCTGTCGCGGGCGTGGTGTCGATGACGGGGGTGTCGTACGGCGTGTCGTACGGCGCCGAGGGTCCGGCGGTGGCGGCGGTGATCTCGGTGGGGCCGTCCGGACCGGACGGTTCGGTCGGCTCGTCCGGCCCTGATCTGTGGGCGGCGGCGACGATCGAGCCCGGGCGGGAGGGGCGGGTCGAGGTCGGGGGCTACGAGGGGATGGGGCTGGGCGAGGGTTCCACGCTGACACTGACGGCGCCGACGGGGACGAGGGTGACGGGCATGCCGTTCGCCTCGCTCGGCTACCGGGGAGCGGTGGGGCAGGGCGGGGCCACGGGGACGTACACGTTCACGGGGGCGTCAGGGGCGTCGGGAGCGGCTGGGGAGCCGGCGCCGGCGGGCGGCGACCCGGGCTCGGCATCCGATTCGCCGTCGGAGGCATGGAAGCGCCGTACGTTCCCCTTCGTCCTGTCGGTCGGCCCGGAGGCCGAACCCGGCACCAGGCTCCCCGACTGCGCCCTGGTCCTGCGGGACGCGAAGGGCACCGTGCGGGAGAGGGGCACCTGCACCGTGACGGTCGGACTGCCCGTGCCGACCCTGTCCCGCCCCCAGTCGGGCGTCCCCGTGGACGCGCTGTCGAGGACGGTGGGCACGGCCTACCCGGGCGCCCAGATCACGGTCCGGGACGCGGCGGAGAACGAGGTCTGCTCGACCACCGCAGGACCCAACGGCATCTGGCACTGCGTCCCCGCCCTCGCCCTCACCCCCGGCCCGGGCCGCCTGCAGGCGACGGCGACGATGAACGGCGTCAGCTCGACCAGCGAACAGATCGACATCACGGTGTCGGGCGCGCCCGAGGCTCAGGCGACGGACTCGCGCAAGTCGCGCCGGCCTCAGTAGCGCACGGCCCTCGCCACCTCCGCCCGCACCTCGCCGCCCAGGTCGCGGGTGCTGCGGCCGGTGGCCGTCCCCGTCTCGCCCGCCGGTACGTCGGACACGGTCACCACGGTGGCGTCCAGGAAGTTGCCGTCCTCGTCGCGGAAGTTGATCTGTACGGCGAAGGACCGGGTCGAGTCGGTCGTGTTGTCCGCGGTGACCTCCACGGTCGTACGGCCGTCCGAGTCGGTCTTCGGCGCGCCCAGTTTCACCGCGTCCTTGGCGTCGATGCCGCCCTGGATGTCGTCCAGTTGGCGGCCCGCCTCCGCGGTCGCCGAGGCGAAGGCCGATGCCGCTCTGCTGGCCACGGAGGAGGGGGTGTCGTCCTCGCCGCACGCCGTGAGGAGGGCGGCGGCCAGTGCGGCGGTCGTCGTGAGTATCGTGGTCGTCGTCCACCGCGTTCGGTGACCGGGCATGGCGCCTCCAGCGGGTGCGTTCCGTGCGCGTCGGGACCTGACTGTCCCCTCCGGGCTCCTCCAGTGAAGTTCGGTGAGCCCGAGCCCGCACTCCGGCCGTCACCCGTTCGGCCCTCCCCCGTGGTGACCGCCCCCGCCCCAACCCATCGTCGAACCGACCGCAGAACACGCGAGAAGCGAGAAGTGGGGTACGGCAACCATGAGCCAGCAGCAGTCCCAGCCGCAGCCGCAGTCGCAGCCGCAGTCACAGGCGACCGACGCGGCGCACAGCCGCCCCGGAGCCCCCGGCCCCACCCCCGCACCGGGCCCCACCGGCGGCCCGCGGCCCGCGCCCGCCGTCCCCGGCTGGGTCACCGGCGGACTCGTCTTCGCGGGTGTGCTGATGCTGGTGAACGGCCTGCTGGCGGTCCTGCAGGGCATCTCCGCGATCGCCGAGGACGACGTCTACGGCAGTGTCGGCGACTACGTCTTCGGGATGAGCCTCACGGGCTGGGGCTGGACGCTGCTCGTCCTCGGCGTCGTCGTGGCCGCGGTCGGCTACGGCATCCTCAAGGGGGCCTGGTGGGCGCGGATCACCGGCATCTTCGTGGCGTCACTGAGCATGGTGCTCCACTTTCTCTTCCTGCCGTACACGCCGGTGTGGTCGGTGATCATGGTCGGCATCGACTTCTTCGTGATCCTGGCCCTGGCCACGGCGCAGGACATCTCGGAGTCGACCAGCGCTTCGACGCGCGAGAACGCCTCAGCAGGTCGTTGATCCTGGCCGGGTCCTTACGGCCGTTCAGCTCGGCCAGCAGGTCGTCGGGGCATGCGCCCCCTGTCCGGACCCGTGCACGGATTTGAACGGCTCTGATTCGCGCAGCCATGCACGTCGTCCGGACAGGGTGACATCACGCAGCCGGTCCCCGCGCCGCAATTTCCCGGCGGCTCAGGCGTGTCCGATACCGCCGCCGCCGAAGGAACCGCTCTTGCCCGGCAGCCACCGCTTGCGGTGCTGGTCCTCGCTGCGCTTGCTGCCCGCGTGGTGCAGCTCGTGCGGCAGGAGCCGTTCCCTGCCCGTCGCGTGCGGCACCTCGTCCGGCTCCCGTATCTCCCGGATCTCATGGACCGCGCCGGTCTCGGGGAGGTGCGGCTGCTCGTCGGCCTTGGGCCGGGGCAGTTCTCGGTCCCGGACCCGCATGCCGAACTGAACGGCCCAGACCAGGGCGCCGGCGATGAACAGGCCACCCACGAAGGCGGCGATCACGTTGAGTACTTCACTCGACGTGGCCGCTAGTACAAACGTCGTCGTACTCATGCCCTAATTATCACCGAAACGGGCGAATGGGCTCCCTGTAGGGGTGACCGGATTGTCTACGCGCGTTGCGTATGCCGCAGGGCCTGGCCCGAGCTCTCACTCACCCCTCATCCACCCCCTCACGCACCCCTTCACCCAGCTCCGTGAACAGCGTCAACTGCAGGGCGCCGGGCGCTTCGAGGCGTGAGTTGAGGGAGTTCCAGGGCGTCCGTGTGGGCTCCGCGACGACCTCGGCTCCGGCGGCGGCCAGCCTGGCCGTGACGGCCCTCGAGTCGTCCACCTGGAAGGCGACCCGGATGTGGCCGGCGACCCGTCGGCCGACCTCGACCTCGTCGATGAACTCGGCGTGGTTCGGGTCGGTCAGCTCCAGGGTGGCCCGGCCGGCGTCGAGGATCGTGACCCGGCCGTCGGGCGAGGAGAACGCGCCCCGCTCGGGGAGGCCGAGCTCGTCCCGGTAGAAGCGCAGCGCCTCGTCGTAGTCGGCCGCGGTGACGACCAGGCGGAGTTCGTGGACGCGTACGGGGTGCTGTTCGGCCGGTCCTGCGTCGGACATGTACGGCTCCTCTTCGGGTCTTCGGCTTGTCGGTGGTCGTGAGGTGAACCCGGGCGGCGGGGCGGGTGATTCCCCGGGAGGGTTTTTCGCCCCGCCGCCCCTACCCGTCCCGTCCTTGAAGGGGTGCTGCCCCTTCGACCCCGCCAGGGGGCTCTGCCCCCTGGACCCCCGCTCCTCAAACGCCGGAGGGGCTGAATGTCGCCGGCGGCGCTGAATTCGGGGACGCCTCTTCAGGCCCGGGGCGGGTTGTGACGGGTGCCGGGCGGCGGCCCGTAGGGGCCGACCGGATGTCGGTGTGCCCCGGTCCGCCGCCCGTTGCCCGTTGCCCGCCGGAGCGTCAGCCGCCGTTCTTGCCGAGCAGCTTGTTCATCTCCTTGATCTCGGCGGTCTGGGCGGTGATGACCGCGTCGGCCAGTTCGGTCGCCGGGTTGTACCGGCCCTTCGCCTTCTCGGTCTCGGCCATCTCCACGGCGCCTTCGTGGTGCTCGACCATCATGGTCAGGAACATGGTGTCGAAGTCCTTGCCGGAGGCCTTCGACAGCTTGTCCATGTCCGCCGGGTCCATCATTCCGGCCATGCCGGAGCCGCCCGAGTGACCGGAGTGGTCCATGCCGGGGGTGGCCGCCGGGACGTCCTCGCCCCAGGCCTTCAGCCAGCCGGACATGGTCCGGATCTCCGGGTCCTGCGCCTTCTGGACGCGCGCGGCGAGGTCCTTGACCTGTGCCGAGGAGGCGCGGTCGGCGGCCAGTTCGGCCATCTCCAGGGCCTGCTGGTGGTGCGGGATCATGCCCTGCGCGAAGGAGACGTCCTGGTCGTTGTGGGCGCCGGCCGGGGCGCCCGTGGCGGAGGCGTCCGCGCTCGCCGACGGCGACTTGTGCGTGCCGGAGGCGTCGTGCCCGCCGTCGTCACCGCCACAGGCGGCGAGGACGAGGGCGGCGGTGGTGGCCGTCGCGGCCAGGGCGGCGCGACGGATCAGGGTACGGGTACTGGTCATGCTGGTAACTCCTGCGAAGTACGTGACGTGCCGCGGCCTCGCGGGGCGGCGCGGCATGGGCATGGCTGAGCGCCGTGTGCCCGTACGCCCGTACTCCCCCGGTCGGGGAACGGGGACGGGGACGGCTCGGCCTTGTCCTAGGTCCGCAGGATCTGTAGTTCGGCCAGTGAGGGTGGCGCGCGCCCGCCCTCCGGTGCGGCGGCCACGGAACGGCCGTCGAGATCGCCGGAGACGGCGTTTCCGGCCGGATCGGGCAGCAGGGCCGGCAGTACGGGTCCCGTGCCGACGGCGCCGGAGGCGCAGGTCGGGTCGGCGTGCTGTGCGTGTCCGCCGCCCGTGGTGCCGCCGTGGCACACGGTCTCGTCGGCCGTGCCCGGCATGTGGGCGGCGGCCATGGCGCGCGCGTGGGCGTGATGGGACGAGGTGGAGGCGGCGGCGACCACGTTGCCGGGCCCGAGGGCGTGCATCCCGAACAGCCCGGCGAGGAGCCCGAGCAGCAGAAGCATGCGCCACGGCCCCGTCATCGGGAGCCGAGGCGCACGGCGGTGCTGTGCACGGGCTGTCACGCCCTCATCGTACGTATGCCGTCGGCGACCGACTCACCAGGTGACCGGCCGCACACATCGCGGTCCGCTCACCACGTCACCGGCAGCGCGTGGAGGCCGTAGATCACCGCGTCGTGCTTGAAGGGGAGCTCGGCGAGCTCGGCGGCGACGCGCAGGGTGGGCACGTCACCGACCTGTCCCGGCACAGCAGGGACGACCTCGATGCGGTCGCCGCCGAACTCAACAGCCGCCCACGCAAAACGCTCGGCTGGGAAACCCCAGCCGAGCGCCTGCATAAACTGCTCACGGCCTGATCAACACGACCGCGTGTTGCAACGACCCATGGAATCCGCCCTGGAGCCGGGCCTCTCTGCCTGGTCGCTGTCCTGCTGGTTGTTTCCCGCGCCGGCTGCTTGTCCTACACGACGGCCTTGTAGCCCTGCCAGCCCGTGGCGATCCGCGTGCGGCTGCCGAACGACCCCTTGCCGTCGCCGTTGTTGCGCCAGACGTTGCCCGAGGTGTCCCGGGAGACGAGATCCGCCCGGCCGTCACCGGTGAAGTCGCCGACGCCGACCACGGCGTTGTAGGAGGCACCCCAGTCGTCGAGGACCTTGACGCGCGCCTTGAAGCCGCCCGTGCTCGTGGTGTTCGCCTCGTAGCGCCAGAGCTCGTTGGACTTGTCCTGGGCGAGGAGGTCGCCGCGGCCGTCGCCGTTCAGGTCGCCGGCGCCGATGATCTTCTTGTAGCCGGTCCAGCGAGAGGCGATCTTGACGCGGGCGGACAGCGTTCCGGTGCCGGTGCCCTTGAAGAGGTAGACGTCCCCGGTGGACGCCTGACGCGCGATCAGATCGGGACGCCGGTCGCCGTTGACGTCGCCGGGCGAGGTCAGGATGTCGTACGCGTTCCAGCCGGAGGTGCCGAGCGAGGTGTACGGCGTCGAGGGCGTCGGCGCCGTGCCGCAAGCCGGGCGGTAGGCGCGCAGGGCGCCGCTGCTCAGCCGGACCAGGACGTCGTTGCAGCGGTCGCCGTCGAGGTCGCCGAACGGCACGAACTTCGCGGTCGTGGACCAGCCGGAGCCGGAGACCTTGCTGCCCAGCGTGCCCGTTCCGGTGCCGCGCTGGATGGTGAGCGCGCCGGAGGAGTTGAGGGTCAGGACGTCACCCACGCCGTCGCTGCCGGCGTGGTCGCGCGGTGCCGCCGACCCGGCCGTCACCTTCACGGTGCCGGTGCGGGAGAGGGCGGCGCCCTGGCCGTCGGCGGGCTGGGCGGTGAGCGTCCAGGTGTAGGTGCCGTTGGCGACGAGGCGGCCCGCGGAGTCCTTGCCGTCCCAGGCGGCCTTCAGCAGACCGCGGGCGGACGAGCCGGAGAGGGTCCGGACGGTCGAGCCGGACGCCTTGTCGCGGACGGCGACCGTCCAGGAGGCGGCGGGCTTCGACAGCCACCAGGTGCCCGAGAAGCCCGCGGATCCGGCGGTGACCGTGGAGTCGATCGCGGTGAGCGCGGAGGCCGGGACGCCGGTCGGCACGAGGTGGACGCGCTGCGCCTCGTCGGCGTAGGCGACGCCGCCGCCGAAGCGGTCGACGGTCCAGCGGGCACCCGCCGTGAGGTTGTCCCGCCCGAGTTCGGTCCAGTCCGCGAGCTTGTGGCTCGGCAGGTCCAAGTGACTTCCGCTGGACGGCAGTCCGTTGTGCAGGTCGATGAGGGTCAGCCCGCTGATCGACTGGACACCGTCGACGCGCTGGACGAGGTAGCCGTCGCCGAGCAGGACCCTGCCGTCCGGGGCGGTGGCGGTGCGCTTCGCCGTACGGTCGTACACGCCCGAGCCTTGGACAGACCCCCAGTTGTCCACACACGTCCAGTAGACCCAGCGACCCACGGCCTGGAGATCGGACGGGGTGCAGCCGTTGCGGGTGGTGAACGACTCCACGACGCTGCCGGACGGGAGCCGGGTGGCCGTGACCTTGCCTCCCGTGGCCGCGCCGCTCCACAGGGTGTCCCCCCAGACGGCGGCGGCGACCCGGTCGCGCTTCTGGAGAACCTTCGGCGCCGTCCCGTCGACGGGGAACTCGGCGATGTACTGCGAGTCGGAGGAGGCACCGTCGACGATCGCGTACCGCCCGGAGAGGGCCTTGAGTTCCGGGGTGCTGTCGCCGGTGTCGAGGGCCGGACCCCACGGGGCGGTGCCGTTGGTGCGCAGGACGGTCAGACCGGATTCGGAGGCGTTGCGGCGGCCGTGGCGGCCGGTGCCGTCGGCGAGCAGACGGCCGCCGTCCCTTCCGCTGACGAGCCCGTCCACGCTGGTCCTGGCCACGCTCGGCGTGCTGCCCGGGGTGAGCCAGGTGCTGCGATAGGCGCCGACGATCGTGTCCGGCTCGTACAGCGTGCTGTTGTCGGACGTGGTGAGGATGCCGTTGCCGATCGACAGACCGCGGATCCCCGCGGGCATCGGCTGTACGGCGGTCACCCGGGTGCGGGCGACCGAGCCGTCGGCGCCCTGGGCGACGCGGTACACGCCCCAGTCGAGGTCGCCCCGGTCGACGTACTTCTCGGCGCCCGCCACGAGGACGGAGCCGTCCGGCGCCTGGACGATCTGGTGGGCTGCCGGGTCCATGACCTCGGTCATGCCGGTGTCGGTACCGTCGGAATCGAGGGCCCACAGGGGCTGGCCCCGGTACATGTTGTTGCCGGGCCACACCGGTTCCACGCCGAGCAGCCTGTCGCCGACGATGCCGTACGCGGCCTCGTGGGTCAGGGACGCCGTGTCGAAGGTACGGGGCGCGGCGGACAGGTCGGCGCGGTCGTACACGTCCGCCTTGCCACGCCCGGGCCGCAGCCGCAGCACCGAGTCGGCGCCCAGCCGGAAGCCTGCCACCTCCCAGGTGTCCGTGGCGTCGACCCGGTCGGGCAGCGCGCCGAACACTCCGGTGGCGAGGTCGACGATGCCCCAGTGACTGTGGCTGTCCTCGCTGTCGCCAGTGCTGTAGCGGACGATGACGGACCGTGCGTCGCCGTCCTCCACCCGGATGTCGCCCGCACCGTCCGGGAGCCCGGTGACGGGCGTCTCGGTGACCCCGCCCCCGTCGTTGACGCGCCGCAGCTGGTAGGCGTTCGGGTTCCCGTTGACCCCGCCGGTGCTGGTCAGGACGGTGTCGCCGAAAGTGCCCTGGTAGGTGTGGTACTCGGGCACCGGCACCACGCTCGTGCCGCCCGAGGCGCCCGCGCCCTGGAGGAGGGTGACCTGGTGGTCCTCCTCGGAGTACAGGGCGACGGTGTCGGAACCGTCACCGTAGTAGCCGGTCTGGAAGGACGCGGCCTCCTGGAAATAGCCGCTGTCGATGTCGTACTGGACGGGGACCTCCAGCCGCTGCTCCAGCGCGGTCGTGGTGCCGGTCGCGTAGTCCGTCCACAGCAGTCGGTCGTCGCCCTCCTGGGCCCAGAGGAACCCGGTGGCACCGGCGTTGAGGATCTGGGTGGCCCGGGGGACGGCACGCGGGGCGGCGGGCAGGACGAGTTCCCCTGCCGCGGCGGCCGCGAGCGGTGAGGGTGCCGCGGTGGCGGGCGTCGCGGTGAGCGGCAGGCTGAGACTGAGGCTGAGCGTCGCCGCGAGTACGGCCGTGTGCGCGGCCGTGGATCTGAGGCGTACTGAGCGTGAACCAAGGGCCGGTCTGTGCCGGCGTCGGCCGAGTCGGGCCACCGTTCCTCCTGGGAAGGCAAGAAGAAGGCATGGTGGGACACTCGGCAGCGCTCCGGCTCCTCGCTCGGCCCCCCGGCCGTTCCCCCCACGCGCGTGGGGGGAGAGTAACAGCATGTTCATGACGGGCTGCCGCCGCCCGCCGTGGCACGAGCCCTCGGCGGACGACGGCCAAGCCCTCGAGGTCCGGCTGTGATGCCCCCCGGCGACTTTGCCATCTCTTTGCAACCCGCTCCGGGGCTGCCTCGTCTCTTCGCTCGATTCCGTCACCGAGAGAATGAGCGACCCCATGCGTCGAACTGCCCTCAGCATCCTGGCTCTTGCCTGCACCGCCGTCCTGGCGAGCACCACGCCCGCCCTCGCCGACGGGACCTCCCCGACCCCCGCCCCCGGCCGGACGGCCTCGCAGCCCGCGGCCACCGCCGTCCCGACGCCCAGCGAGGAGCCGACCACCGCCCCGAGCGCCGAGCCGACCCGGCCCGCCTCGCCCGTCCCCTCGGCGCCGTCGGAGGCCGAGCCGACGCCTGCACCGGAGGGCGGCCAGGTCTCCGTCGTACCGTCGGGGGCGCCGGACACCGGAGTCACGGACCCGTCCTCGTCGTCCGGCGCCGCGGGCGGGCTGATCGGGGGCGGTGCCGCCGCGGTGCTCCTCGCCGGGGGCGCGACGGTCTTCGTCGTACGGCGTCGGAGGGCGCACGGGGCATGACGCCGCTGTCCAGGCCGGTGCCGCTGTCCGAGCCAACGCCTCTGTCCGCACCGACGTCCCTCTCCCGGCGCGCCTTCGCCACGACGGCCACGGCGGCGATGGCCTCGCTGCTGGTGGGCTGCGGCGGCCAGGAGCAGGAAGCCGGGCAGGGCGCGAGCGCGCACTCCCGGAGGTCGCGGGGCAGGCAGGGGACGGACGACGGTCCGTCCTCCTCGCCGTCCGCGAACTCGGCCCGGGCGCTGGGGCGTTCGGCCCCGGTCCGGCTACGGATCCCGGCTATCGACGTCGACACCCCGGTCATCCGGCTCGGCCTGGCGGCGGACGGCACGGTCCAGGTGCCGCCGGTCACGGCCGACGACCGTGCGGGCTGGTACCGGCACTCGCCGACGCCGGGTCAGGTCGGGCCGTCGGTCATCCTCGGCCATGTCACGGTGGGCGCCTACGGGGACGGGGTGTTCCGGCACCTCGCCCGGCTGCACCGGGGCGACCGGATCGTGGCGCGCAGGGACGACGGCAGCTCGGCGGAGTTCACGGTGAGCGCCGTACGGACGGTGGCCAAGGCGGACTTTCCGGCGGACGACGTGTACGGGGACGTAGCCCGTCCGGAGCTGCGGCTGATCACGTGCGGAGGGCCGCGTGCCGGGGACGAGTACCGCGACAACGTGATCGTGTTCGCGGGGTTGACCGCGACGACTCCCTGACCGTCACGGCTTCCTGACCGCCAGGACTCCCTGACCACCCGCCCCGCCGCAGACACGGCACGCACGGATCCCGGGCTTTCGGAACGGCCGCCGACGGCCCGGCATCTTCCCCCAGGAGTGCGGTGCCAGTTCCTCACGACCATGGAGAGCGTTGAAACGGTCCCGAGACAAGGCAGCGTCCGAGCTGTTCGCCGCCCTGTACCCGCGCCTGGCCGGCTGGTGCCGCCGGCTCGTCGACGACGACGAGACGGCCCACGAGATCGCCTCCGAGGCCTTCACCCGGCTCTGGGCCCGCTGGAGCCGGGTGGAGGAACCGCGCGGCTTCCTCTACGTCACGGCGGCCAACCTGGTCCGGGACCACTGGCGCAAGCTGGAGCGCGAGCGCAAGGCGATGCGCCGGGTCACGGCCGAGGCAGAGGTCAACTCCCGTACGGAACACGCTGATCCGGCGGATCCGTCCGTACGCCTGCTGGTCCAGTCACTCCCGGAACGCCTCCGCACCCCGATCCTCCTCCACTACTACGCTGACATGCCGATCCGGGAGGTGTCCGTGCTGACCGGACGCAAGGAAGGGACCGTCAAGGCCGACCTCCACGCGGCCCGCGAACTGCTCCGCGCCCATCTGAGGAGAAGCCTTGACCACACGCTTTGACGACGACCCGGACGTCCCGGAGCTCTCCCCCGACGACCCCCTCGCGGTGATCCTGCGCCCTCCCTCCGACCGCCTCGCCGCGCCGTCCGGCCACTACGAGGCGATCCGCGCCAGGGCGTCGCGTCGCCGCCTCCTGCGTACGGCGGCGGGGGCCGGCGCGGCGGTCGCGGTCGCGGCCCTCATCGCCCTGCCGCTCCACTTCGCCAGGCCCGACGGCGGCCACACGACCCCGGCGCCTCCGCTGGCACCCCCACCGGCGACCAGCCGCCCCACGCCACCCGAGCCGTCGCCGACCCCGACCCCGTCGGAGTCGCCCACCGAATCGGTCGCGCCGACACCGACGGTGCCTCCGGCTCCGGCGGAGACGGAGGCTCCTTCGGCCTCGGCGAGCGACGGGACGCCCACCGAGCCCAGGGCGTCGGGCGGTTCGGCGGCGACGGCCGAGCCGTCATCGGCGCCGACGACCGCACCGTCGACCGCGCGGACGTCTGTGCCGACGCCTGCACGGGTGGAGACGACGCCTACGCGAGTCCCGTGAATCTGGCGCGAACCGGCGTTGCGGACGTGTCGCACGAGGCGCGGCCTGGGCGGTGCGGGAGCGCACATGGACCAGACGTACTTCCTGTGCGGCGACGTCAACTTCCGCTGAGGCAGGGCCCGAATCAGAGCTGATCCCGTCGAAGCTCCACGTAGGTCCGCTCGCCGCGCGCATCCGTGATGTCGACGGTGACGCTCTCCCACTCCTCGGCGGGCTCTTCCGGCACCTCGCCCACCCGGTACACGGCCTCGGCCAGCAGCTCCTCGGTGACCTGTACGCCCGTGAGGCGCTCGCTCAGCGCGAAGACAGCCGCCTTGCGATCGATATCGGTGTCCTGGTCACCCGAGGGGTCGAGGCCGAGGTCCGTCATCACGGCGTTCAGGTCATCGGGAGTGCTGCCGGTCCTGACCGACGGCCATTCGAAGGTGGTCCGCAACTCGCCGTTCTCGTACCAGTGGAAGAAGTCCATGGGCTTCCCCCCGTTGCTCGAATGCGAGACGGCACGCGTCCCCGCGGAGAGGGACTCCATGAAGCCGGGCCGCGTTCCCAGGTCGCCGCCGACGTCCAGGACGAGGGCCCAGTCCCCTCCCTCGCCCTCAACGGTGAACGCGCCGGCGATGAAGGCCTCGGGCCAGTCGTCGCAGTCCTCCAGCAACTCCTGGTGCCGCTCGATCAGTTCACCGAGCCCCGCACACTCCCCTGGCGGCTCGGTGTCCGCCCCCGCCATCCTGAGCAACTCGTCAGGCGAGACGCCGCGCACGAGCGTCAGGGTGTACCCGATCTCCAGCGCGTACCGGAACAGGGAGGACGGGGAACGTATCCAGCCGTAGTCGGCTGCGGTGGCCGAGGTCATGCGGTGCATAGTGCCAGGGGGCACTGACACGGGTGCGGGCCAGGGCTCGGCACGCATCCCAGGCCCGCACGTAACCGCAGGTCAGAAGGGGAGGGATGGTTCCAGGGCGGAGTAACGGGCGGAAGCGCTTGCGGTGGCCGCTGTGACCGGTGATGCTCTCGGTGTCGCACCGCACCGACCGGGCCCGGACCGACCATCCGCCACCCGCCGGGAGTCGCGACACCTGATCATGTACGCACCACGCCAGGCCGGCGGCGACCGGAACCGCCGCGCGACCCTGGCGACCACATCGGGGGAGAGCCGGCATGGAAACGATCATCGTCCAGCCGCCCGGTCCGCCGCGGCCGGATGCCGTCGGCGCGGGCAAGCCCGAACTGCTGCACATGGGACCGGGGGACGTGGCCGAGTTCGGGCGCGGACTGCCCGGCGGCGGGGGAGTCGCCGTCGTCCTGCCCGACCCCGGGATCTCCCGGCGGGCGGGGCGGCTGGAGGCGGCCGAAGACTACTGGCGGCTGTCGAACTTCAGCCGTGACACCGCGTATGTGGTCGAGAACCTGGAGGGGGCCGGCGAGTACATCACCGTCGCGCCCGGCCGGCTCGGGGCGCCGGTGCCCTTCGAGTTCTCCCGGGTCGTCCTGCCCGCGCTGAGCGGGACCGCCGACTTCAAGGTGTTCGCCCCGCAACACGCCTACCTGGACGAACGGTCCGCGCCCGGTGCCGGGGAGCTGACCGTGCACCCCTACGCGCTCGACGCGACGGCCAAGTACTTCCTGGTGCTGGTGGCCCTGTGCGAGCCACGGCTGCGCGACCCCTCGGACAGCGCGCTGCCGGGCGCGGGGGACATCGCGGAGCGGCTGCGCCCGCTGGAGAGCTGTCGTGGCTTGACCCGCTCCGCCGTGAACTACCACATCGACTACCTGGCCTTCGCGAAGCTGCGCCTGGACGTCGGCGACGAGCCCGGTGCGGACGGCAACGCCCGCACCGGCGCCAAGCGCACCCGGCTGGCCTCCCTCGCCCTGCGCTTCGGCCTGGTCCGCGAGGAGCACCTCGCCCTGCTGCCGTCCCGCAAGCGGCCCGCACCGCAGGGAACCTGCTCGTGACCTCGCCGGGCGCCGAGGAGGGCGCGGAGGAGATCGCGGAGACGGGCGCGGACACGGGCTCGGGGGAGATCACGGAGAAGGGCGCGGAGGAGATCGTAGAGGCGGGTGCGCGGGAGGTCGCAGAGGCGGGTGCGCGGGAGGTCGCAGAGGCGGGTGCGGACGAGCTCGCTTTCACAACGCCGCGGCTGCCCTCGGGTTTCCGTGTCGACGGCTGGCAGCTGGACACGGTCATCGGCTCGGGCGGCTGGGGCACCGTGTACGAGGCGCACGCGGTCGCCGACGGCACGACGGTGGCGGTGAAGGTACTGCCCACCGGTGCCCTGGCACCCAATCAGCGGGCCGCGCTCGGCGAACTGGTCGCGCGCGAGGTGCGGTTCAGCGCCGAGGCGGACCATCCTCACCTCGTACGGACCCACGCCGTGTGCACCGTCGACGCGCCCGACCTGCCCGATCTGCACGGCGCCATCGCGCTCGTCATGGACCGCGCCGAGGCCAGCCTGCGCCAGGTGCTGGACTCCGCCGGTACCGGCAGCCCGGTCCCGGACGCCGTACGGATCCTGCGCGGCGTCGCCGCCGGGCTCGCCCATATGCACGACGCCGGCTGGGTGCACGGCGACCTCAAACCCGCCAACGTCCTGCTCGGCGCGGACGGCGAGGCCCGGCTCGCCGACTTCGGCCTCGCCACCGAACTCGACGGCACCCACGCCCACATGCCGCCCCTCGGCACGCTCGACCACCTGCCGCCCGAGTGGTGGTCCCAGCGCACCGGCGCCGACGGGGCGGTGGTGCGGACGACCGCCGACATCTGGGCCTTCGGCGTCCTCGCCCACCAGGTGCTCACCGGCGGCCTCCACCCGTTCCCCGGCGCCACCGCCCGCGCCCGCTCGCTCGCCGCCCAGGCCTACGCCCGCGGCACCGCACCGCTGCGTCTGGACGCCGGGCTCGACGAGGACTGGCGCCGGATCATCGGGGACTGCCTGGCACCGGACCACCCGGCCCGCCTCCGCCACACCGCCGCGAGCCTCGCGACCCGGATCGGGCAACTGTCCGGCGGCGGGCGTGGCCGGCGCCGACTGCTGCCGGTCGCCGCGGTGGCCCTGGCCGGTGTCGCGGCGGCCGCCGTAGCCGGGTTCGCGCTGCTCGGGGGCGGAGGCGGAGGGGGCGGTGGTGCCGGGGGTACCGGTGGAGCCGGTGGTGACGACGCCGGGCGAGGCGCACCCGCCGTCGTCACCGGCGCGCAAACTCCGGCTGCCGCCGGGGAGATCCCGGAGGATTCCGACGTACCCGAAGCGCTGCGCCCGGTCATCGTGAGCGCCGCCCGGCGCTGCACCGACGAGGAGGTCACCCCAGCGCTGCTCGCCGCCCTGATCAAGGCGGAGAGCGGCTTCGACGCGAACGCCGCCCGCCCGGCGACCGACGAGTACGGCATCGCCATGTGGACACCGTCGGTGTTCCGGGCCTGGGCGGTGGACGGTGACGGCGACGGCGACAAGGACTACCGCTCGCCACCGGACGCGATCGCCACGATGAGCGTGTACGCCTGCTGGCTCGACCAGCGGTTCAAACAGGCCCATCTGCCGACGGAGGACCTCCCCGCGCTGATCGCGGCCGGCTACCGCACGAGCGATCGCACGGTCATCGAGGAGCGCGGCGTCCCCGAACGCGTACGGCCGCACGTGGAGGAGGTGCTTCGCTTCCTCGCCGAGTACGAGGGGTGAGGAAGCGGTCGTCGGCCGCCGGCGTTCATCGCCGGCTCGCGTTCAGCACTCCTTGACGGTTCAGCACTCCTTGACGTCCGGGATCTTGTTGTCGGGCGAGCTGACGTAGATGTTGGAGATCCAGCCGCCGTACTGGGGCAGATAGGCCCACCAGTCATTGGTGTACGGCGGCACTCGGACCTCCTCCCCCCTCGCCTGGCATCCGATCAACACCTCGGCCCCCGCCGGGAGTTGGGTGATCGCTGACTTGCCGGTGGACGGATCCGGACGCACATTCACATGGTCGCTCCACGTGCCGTACCACCACCCCGCCGGCCGTGCGGCCCCAGGAACGTTCAGCGAGCGGGTCAGCCGCCCGATGTCCGTGTACGCCTTCCCGTACGACGTGCCGACCGGGTGCAGCGTGTACACGGCCACGATGTTGCGGTCACCGGCGCCGACGGTTCCCGTGCTGTGCAGCGCGGGACGGGTGAGGTCCACGTCGGCGGCGGCGGCCGGAGCGGGCGCGCTCTCCGTCCCTGTCCCCGATTCCGCCGTGCGCAAGGCGGTTGCCGTACCGCACGTGCCCTCCGGATACGACGATCCCGCCCAGCCCTGCTTCACCGCCCACGGCTTCTCGAACGCCCCGGCGATGCCGAAGTGCTGGTCGAAGCGGTCCGAGGCGCAGCGGGTGGACTGGCGCAGGTTGCCCATGACGAAGTCGCGCACGGGGCCCGGCGCCGAGTCCAGGAGGTAGCGGTAGATCGTCACCGTGTCGCGGGCGGAGAGCGAGGTGTAGCCCCAGTAGCCCTCGTACCCGGCGGGCGGCGGTGCGGTGTCCTGCAGTCCGAGACGGCCGACCATGCGGTTGATGACGGCCGAGCCGCCGAGCGTCGACCAGTAGTGGTTGGCCGCCTGGTCGTTGCTGCTGCGCAGCATCGGCTCCAGCCGGGCCCGGTCGGCGGCGGGCACGCTGTAGTCGGGGCCCCGGTTCCACAGGAAGTCCAGCGCCAGCAGCAGTTTGACGACGGAGGCGGACCGGAAGCGGGCGCTCGCGTTGAGCTGCTCGGTGAAGGTTCCCGTCTGCCGGTCGAAGACGGCGACCCCGGCGGTGACGCCGGCGGGGACCTGGACGGACGCGACGGCGGGGTTGGCGGAGGCAGTGGCCCCGGCGTTGGCGGAGGCACTGGCGGCGGCGGACCCCGCCACGCCGCTGACCAGCAGCAGCGCGGCGGCGGCAGCGAACAGACGACGCCTCACTGGAGGTGCTCCCGCAGGAGGATCGAGTTGATCGGCGTGAGGTCGACGTACCAGCCTTCCTGCGGGGGGATCGTCTCGTGACAGTCCCCGTTGACGGACTTGCACAGCCCGGCGAGGGCGCCGTCGTACTGGTTGTTGAAGATCCAGTGGTTGCCGTACTGGTTGTAGATGGGGTGGAACCCGTAGGAGTAGAAGATGTGGCTCGGGTTCGGGTTGTGGGCGGGAGTCACGTTCTCCGGGTAGATGCAGACGGCGCCGTAGGGGCACCCGTCCCAAGTGCCGCCCTCGGCCTGGGCCTGGCTGGCGCCGGTCAGGACGGCGGCGGTCGTGAGGGCGAGCGCGGCGATGCCGTGGAGAAGTCTGCGCATGGCTTTCGTACCTTTCGTGGTGAGCGGTGAGCGGTGCAGGTCGGCGGGGCCTACCACCAGTCGGAGCACTCGACCCGGCCGTCCGAGATGAGCGAACCGCAGACCCGGAACTGGTACTGGGGGTCGGTGCTGGTGCGCTTGATGGGGACGGCTTGAAGCCTAGGGAGAGGGGCGGTGTTGGCGGTCCTGACGAATGTCAGGGTGCGGGGAGATCGCTGTTGCCGCTGCACTCGGCGAGATCGGCGGTTGTCGGGACAGCGAATCGAACCGCAGGGCGTCCTACGGGGCGTCAATCTGCCAAGCGATCACGCCGGTCGCCCCCTTGGCGCCGGCGACGTTGATGCGGACCAACTCGTCCGCAGTGACCCGCTGCTGAACCACTGACTCATCGCACGGCACCGTGGCCGCCGTACCGGCGTTCGCGGGCACGAACTCCAGCTCCGCGCTGCCGCTGCCGACGCATACCAGCTTGAGCCGGTAAGTCTTCCCCTCGCTCAGCCCGGGTTCGGTGTGGATACCGTCGGTCACGCGTTCCACGCCGGCCTCGACGAGCGTCCCGCTGCTGACGGCGGCAAGCGCCGCCTGGGCCCGCTCGGTGAGCTTCTTCTCCGACGGCTCGGTTGCCGTTCGAGTCGATCTCGGTGCAGGCGACTGCGAAGAATCCCCGGCGTCGTCCCCACCGCTGCCGGACGTCGTGCACGAGGTGAGAAGGAACGCCGACACCAGCACAGCGCATCCGACGAACCGGGCCGCCCGCGGGCTCGAACAGGTCATGACTTCGCGATGTTACGCCCTGCTACTGGCTCTGCGGGTGTCTCTAGGCCCTCGCGGCCTCAACGTGCTGGTCAGCCGTGGTTCGGCAGCAGCAGAGCACGTGGGGGTGGTGGATGTGGGGCTCCCGTGCGGGAGTTTTCCATGGGTCAGCGGTCGCCGGGGGCGGAAAATCTCTGGCTGCTTGCCTCGCGCGGCGTTACGCTCGTCCGCGATGACCACTCACTGTGTTGACAGATTGGGGGTCCCGTCCGCGCAAGGTGAGTGCTGATGGGCACTCCGATCGCGAACGGGGCAGCCGAAACCCGGCTCTTCCAACGTCCCTCGTCGTTTTCCTTCTGGCCGCGCGTGCGTGCCTTCGCCGTGCCGGCCTCCATGATCGAGACCGCTACCGCCCGTCGGGTGGTGGGCGACTGGGCGGGGGCCTGTGCCGCCGCCGGCTTCGATGTCGATCTGAATCTTCGGTCCCTGACTCGTGACTACGGGCGGGACATCGCCGGGCGGGTGCGGGCCGATCTGCGGGCTCTCGCTCCTGACCTGCTGCGTTGGCACATGCCTCGGGTCGCTCCCGACGGGCTGCTGCGTTCCGGGCTGACTCTCACGCTGGCCACGTATGGCCAGGACGGCGAGTACGGCCAGTACGGCCAGTACGGCCATGAGTCGCGGGAGCGTCAGCGGCCGCTGCACCTCGTGGTGCGGACTCCGCCCGCTTGGGCCGATGCCGGTCAGCGGATCAGCCTTGCGCTGTGGGACGGAAGCCGGGGCGGGCGCGAGTCGAGTAGCGCACTTCGGCATCCGCATCCTCGGCCAAATCGGCGGTTCCGGCTCGATCTGCACCGGCATCTGTGGGATGCCCGGCGGGTCGGTGAACTGCGATACCGGTGCGGGGGGTTCGACGGGGCCGAAGGGTTCGGCGGGGCCTACGGCGCCCACGGGAATCCGGCCGCGTTGGATCCTGACCTTCCTGAGCGTCTGCCCTACTGGCGCCGCTGTGCCGTTGACCGGTGGGCGGACGAGGCGCGGGTGCTGCTGCGTGCCGAGGGGCTGTCCGGTGGGGCTGTGCTGGTGCGGTTGGGGGGACGGCATCGGCTGGTTCTGGAGCTGGGTGAGGGTGAGGGTGAGACGGAGGGTGCGGACGGTCCCGGTGGATCGTTCTCGCTGCGGATCGCCGCGTCCGCCAGGCGTTCCTCCTCCGTTCCGGCCGTCCTTCCCGACGCCGCCACCTGGGTGCTTCCCGACCTGGAGTTGCTCCGCGCGGGGCTCATCGACGCCGATGGGCTGCATCCGTTGGTCGCCCGCGCCCTCGTGCCGGACTGTTCACCTTCGGCGCGGCGGCCGTTCCCGGGCGCCGATCCGGCGGGGCAGCCGCGTCTCGTCGAGTGCCGGGGGGCACGGCATCGGATCGGGCTCGTCGACGGCGTACTGGCTCCGTTGGACCATGATCCGGAAGAGGTCCGGCGGGAGGAACTGCTGGCCGCGCTGACCGGTACGCCGCTGCCGTGCCTGCGGGCCATCGACGAGGCGCACCGTCGGCCGGACTGTCTGCCCGACGTGCGCGAGCGCCTCGACCACGGCGACATCGCCGGGGCGCTGGCCGTCGTCGAGGGGCTGCTGGGGCCCGACGCGGTGTTGCGTGACGGGCCGTTGCGGGACGAGTTGGAGGCGGCCGCGCGGCAGCGGATCACGTACGGGCTGTTCAGGGCCGGGTTGGTCGGGCCGGGGCCGGGGCGGGTTCGTTACGACGAGTGGATCGGCCGGCCCGGGAGTACCGGGCGCAGCATCCGCGCAACGCGAATCTGACTGAGGCGCGCCATGTGCCGGCCTCGGCCCACCGGCACCACAGGGCCTTCTTCTGACCCGCCCATGTGACCCGCCCATGTGACCCGCCCAGGTGACTCTGCCAGGCGACTTCTCACTGACCTCGCTGATCCGGGGACCGCGTCCCCCTAAACCCAAAGGTGATCCCACATGCCCATGAGCACCCAGAACCACCACCACGCCCCCGCCCCCACCCCCACCCAACTCGACATCGCCGCCGACCTGTTGACCCTCCTCACCGACACCACCACCGAACCCCGCCCGGACACCCAACTGGAGGCGCTCACCCTGGCCGTCGCCGCCGATCTGCCCGTCCTCCTCTGGGGTGAGCCGGGAATCGGCAAGACCGCTGCTCTCACCCAGCTCGCCGCCGCCCTGGATCTCCCTCTGACCACCGTGATCGCAAGCGTTCATGAGCCGTCCGACTTCTCGGGGCTGCCCGTCGTCGGGGACGACCCCGCGGAGCAGGGGGTTCCGATGGCCCCGCCGGACTGGGCCGTGCGGCTGGTGAGGGCCGGGCGAGGGCTGTTGTTCCTGGACGAGTTGTCCACCGCGCCGCCGGCCGTGCAGGCCGCGCTGCTGCGGCTGGTGCTGGAGCGGCGGGTCGGGGCGTTGCGGCTGCCGCCGGGTGTGCGGATCGTGGCCGCCGCCAACCCCCGGTCCTCGGCGGCCGACGGCTGGGAGCTGAGCGCGCCGCTCGCCAACCGGTTCGTGCATCTGCAGTGGGCCCACGACCACGAGGTCGTCGTACGAGGACTCGGCGGGACCTGGCCACGGGCCACCCTGCCGCGGCTCGATCCGGAGAAGCTGGCCGAGGCCGTGGACTTCGCACGGCGTGCGGTGTGCGGGCTGCTGGCCGGGCGTCCGGGGCTCGTGCACCGGCTGCCCAACAGTGAGACGCGCCGGGGCGGACCGTGGCCCTCTCCGCGGAGCTGGGAGATGACGCAGCGGCTGATCGCCTTCGCGACCGCCGCCGGTTCGTCGCGGGACGTGCTCTCCTTGCTGGTCAGGGGCACCGTGGGGGACGGGCCGGGGCTTGAGCTGCTGGCGAGCGTGGATCGCATGGATCTGCCGGATCCCGAGCTGCTGCTCGCCGATCCGGCGGGTGCCGTGCTCCCCGAGCGGGGGGATCTGCGGCAGGCCGTGCTCGACGGGGTGGTGGAGGCCGTGCGGGGGCGTATGGAGAAGGCGCGTTGGGATGCGGCCTGGGCACTTCTTGTACGGGCATTGGAGACCGGGGCGCCGGACCTCGTCGTCGTACCCGCGTCCACCCTCGCCTCCCTGCGTCGGGAGGACTGGGACGTTCCCGCGTCGATCGAGCGGCTCGCCGGGGTCGTGTCGCTGTCCCGGAGGGCGGATCAGGTGGCGGGCCGGACGGCGGCCGCCGGCGCGCAGGCGGGGCGGCGATGAGCGCGGGTGCGCCCGGGGCCCCGGAGGTCTCGCCCCACGCCCTCGACCGTGACGAGCTTCTGGCCGCTCGCCCCCTCGACCGCGACAAACTCTTCACCGCCCGCCTCCACGCCGCCCGCGTCCGCCCCTACCTCGCCACCGCCCTGTTCGCCCTGCACGTCGTCGAGTCCCGGCGCGTGCCGACGATGGCCGTCGACCGGTACTGGCGGTGCTACGTCTCGCCCGCGTTCGTGGACCGTATGCCGGTGGAGGAGCTGGCCGGGGTGTGGGTGCACGAGGTGTCGCATCTGCTGCGGGACCATCACGGGCGCAGTGACCGCGTGGCGCGAGAGCGGGGGCTGACCGGGCCGGGGGAGCGGCTGCGGATGAACATCGCCGCGGACTGCGAGATCAACGACGACGTGTACGGGGAGGGCCTCGCCCGGCCCGAAGGCGCCGTCCGGCCGTCGACCCTGATGCTGCACGACGGCGAGCTGATGGAGGACTACCTGCGGCAGTTCCGGCTGGGGCCGCGCACGCAGGATCTGGCCTGGCTGGACTGCGGCAGCGGGGCCGACGGGCTGGAGCGGGATTGGGACATGGGGGCGGACGGCGCGCACGGTCTCAGCGCGCAGGAACGGGACGCCGTCCGGTTCCGGGTGGCGCAGGGCATCAAGGGGCGGCCGGGCAGCGCTTCGCGGGGGTGGCAGCGGTGGGCGGAGGAGGCCTTCCATCCGCCGCAGCCGTGGCGGGAGTTGCTCGGCGCCGCGGTCCGCTCGGCGGCCTCCGGCGCGGGGGCCGGCGAGGACTACACGTACGGCCGTCCCTCGCGCCGTTCGGCCTCGGTGCCGGGCGCCGTCCTGCCGAGTCTGCGGCGCAGGCCGCCCCGTGTCTGCGTCGTCATCGACACCTCCGGCTCGGTCAGTGACACCGAACTGGGCAGTGCGCTGCTGGAGGTCGCCGCGATCTCCCGTGCCGTGGGCGGGCGGCGCGATCTGGTCAGCGTGGTGCCGTGCGACGCGGCGGCCGGGGGTGTGCACCGGCTGTGCCGTGCCGAGGGCATACCGCTGGTGGGAGGCGGGGGTACGGATCTGCGCGCGGGCTTCGCCAGGGCGCTGCGGACGCGGCCCCGGCCCGATGTCGTCGTCGCTCTGACGGATGGTCAGACGCCGTGGCCGAGTGAGCGACCGCCGTGCCGGACGGTCGTGGGGCTGTTCCCGCGGCAGGGGTCGACCGGCTCGTCGGACGAGGACGATCCCGAATACGTGCCGGACTCGCCGCCCGCGTGGGCTCGTGTGGTCGACATCGGGTAGCCCACCCCTCGGGTAGCCGCCCCTTGGGTAGCCCCCCGTAGCCCTCCCCCGTCGTACCTCTGGCTGACGTATCCACCACCGCGTACTGCGTTCTCAGTACAGCGGATTGTCGGCACCCGCACGACGACACGGCACCCCCGCTCCGGACAGCCTGGGATCACATTCGAGCCCAGATGTGGAGACCCCCTGCCGTGGCTACTTTCCTTTATCGCGTGGGCCGTCTGGCCTTCCGGCGGCGTTGGTACGTCGCCCTGGTCTGGGCGGCCGTGCTGGCCGCCGTCGGGTTGGGTGCCCTCAAGGCTCCGGGAGCCTCCGAGGAGGAGTTCTCCATGCCGGGCATCGAGTCGCAGAAGGCGTTCGACCTGATGGAGGAGCGCTTCCCCGGCGCGACGGCCGACGGTGCCACCGCGCGGGTCGTGTTCGTCGCGCCGGGCGGTGAGAAGGTGACCGCCGCCGAGAACAAGAAGGCCGTCGAGGAGGCCGTGGCCGAGCTGGGCGACGGTTCGCAGGTCGGGTCCGTCGTCGACCCGTTCCAGGCGAAGGCGGTCAGCAAGGACGGTACGACGGCGTACGCGACCGTCACCTACAAGGTGAAGGCGAATGACCTCACCGACGCCAGCAGGACCCACCTGGAGAAGGCGATCGACGACGCCCGGGACACCGGGCTCACCGTCGAGGCCGGCGGGACCGCGATGGACGAGGGCGGCGGACCGGGCGGCGCGGCCGAGGTGATCGGCGTCGCGATCGCCGCCGTCGTCCTCTTGATCACCTTCGGTTCCCTCGCCGCCGCCGGGCTTCCGCTGCTGACCGCGATAGTCGGCGTCGGCGTCAGCATGGCCACGATCCTCGCCCTGGCCGACGCCCTCGGCCTGTCCACCACGACCGGCACCCTCGCGATGATGCTGGGCCTCGCGGTCGGCATCGACTACGCCCTGTTCGTCGTCTCGCGCTATCGCGAGGAGCGCGCCAAGGGCCGTACGCCGCAGGAGGCGGCCGGGACGGCCGTCGGGACCGCCGGGTCGGCCGTGGTCTTCGCCGGGCTCACCGTCGTCATCGCGCTCGCCGGGCTCTCGGTCGTCGGTATTCCGATGCTCACCAAGATGGGGCTGGCCGCGGCGGGCGCTGTCGTCGTCGCCGTGTTCATCGCGCTGACCCTGGTCCCGGCCTTCCTCGGGTTCTGGCCGAACGCCGTGCTGTCGCGCAAGGCCCGCAAGAGCGGCCGTATCGAGGAGGGCGGTGACACCAACGGCGGCACCCGGTGGGCGCGGTTCGTGCTGCGCCGGCCGCTGCCCGTGCTGCTCCTCGGCGTCGTCGGCCTCGGGGCGCTCGCCGTGCCGATGACCCAGCTGCAGCTGGGCATGCCGGGCGACGAGGCCAAGTCGACCTCCACCACCGAGCGGCGGGCCTACGACGCGCTCGCCGACGCCTTCGGGCCGGGCTTCAACGGGCCCCTGACCGTCGTCGTGGACGTCAAGGGGGACGCGGATCCGAAGGGTGCCGTGGCGACGGTCTCCGAGGAGATCGGGGGCACGAAGGGGATCGTGTCCGTGTCCCCCGCCCGCTTCAACGACGCCGGTGACACCGCCGTCTTCTCCGTCGTGCCGTCCACCGCGCCGACGGACGAGAAGACCAAGGAGCTGGTGACCACCATCCGGGGCGAGCGGCCGGGGGTGGAGGCCGAGACCGGGGCGACCTTCGAGGTCACCGGCACCACCGCGATGAACATCGACATCGCCGACAAGGTGCAGTCCGCGCTGGTCCCGTATCTGATCGTGGTGGTCGGGCTGGCGATCGTGCTGCTGCTCGTCGTCTTCCGGTCGCTGCTCGTCCCGCTGAAGGCCGCCCTCGGCTTCCTGCTGTCGGTGCTGGCCTCCCTCGGCGCGGTCGTCGTGGTCTTCCAGCAGGGGCACGGCGCGGAGCTGCTGGGCGTGGAGCAGACCGGGCCGATCATGAGCCTGATGCCGATCTTCCTGGTGGGCATCGTCTTCGGGCTCGCCATGGACTACGAGGTCTTCCTCGTCTCGCGGATGCGGGAGTCGTACGTCCACGGGGAGTCGGCCGGACAGGCCGTCACGTCCGGCTTCCGGCACAGCGCTCGCGTCGTCGTGGCCGCCGCCCTGATCATGATCGCGGTCTTCGCCGGGTTCATCGGGGAGAGCGACTCCATGATCAAGATGATCGGGTTCGGGCTCGCCACCGCCGTACTCCTGGACGCCTTCGTCGTCCGGATGGCGATCGTGCCCGCCGTGCTCGCCCTGCTCGGCGACAAGGCCTGGTGGCTGCCGAAGTGGCTGGACCGGATCCTGCCGCGGGTGGACGTGGAGGGAGAGGCGCTCGGCCGACGGCCGCAGGCGGAGACGGAGACGGAGACGGAGCGGGACCCGGCCGGGACGGCCGACCTGGAAGCGGCGCACACCTGATCGACCGGCCCACCCCCCACCCAGGGGCCGCCCGCGACCCGGTACGAGGTCACGGGCGGCCCCGTCGGCCGTCCGTGACGGAATCGTCCACCATGGCCTCAGCAGCACACCGACCGGAGAGCACCGTGACCACCAGCCAGGAGCGCCGCTACGCGGACCGCCTCGAGGGGTTCGCCGCCCGCCACCCTTTCGTCATCGACCTGGTCGTCGTCGCGGCGCTGATGGGCTCCGCGACCCTCGGCAGCCTGCTCACCCTGCCCGGCGCGGAGCCACCGGACCAGGACCGGACCAGCGCCGTCCTTCTGGGGATCTCCTGCCTCGCCCTGTTGAAGCACCGCACCCACCCGCGCGTCGCCCTCGTCGTGACCGCGGTCTGCACGGTCGCCGTCGTGGCGGTGGGATACCTGGTCACCCCGCTGTTGCTGGCGCCGATCATGGCGGCGCTGTTCTGGCTGTCCAACCACACCGACCGGAAGACCACCCGCGCCTACGGCATCCCCACCGTCGTGGCGCTGATGCTGGCGGCCGCGTTCTCCGACTCCATGGACCACATCTCGCTGCTGCTGCGCACGATCGGCCCGTTCTTCTGGCTGATGCTGCCCCTGGCCGCCGGCAAGATGACGCAGCTGCGGCGCGCCTACCTGAGTTCGATGCGGGCCCGCGCCGAGCACGCCGAGCGCACCCGGGAGGAGGAGGCACGGCTGCGGGTCACCGAGGAGCGCATGCGCATCGCCCGTGAGCTGCACGACGTCGTCGCCCACCATCTGGCCCTGGCCAACGCCCAGGCCGGCACGGCCGCCCATCTGGCGCTCAGCAGTCCGGAGCAGACGCGGAAGATCCTCACCGACCTGACCGGCACCACGTCCTCCGCGCTGCGCGAGCTGAAGGCCACGCTGGGACTGCTGCGGCAGAACGGCGACCCGGACTCCGCGCCGCTGGAGCCGTCACCCGGGCTGACCCGGCTGCCCGAGCTGGTCTCGGCGTGCGCCTCGGCGGGCGTCACCGTCACGGTCACCACGGAGGGCGAGCCGCGGCCGCTGTCCCCCGGCGTGGACCTGACCGCGTTCCGCATCGTGCAGGAGGCACTCACCAACGTCACCAAGCACGCCACCGCCGAGGCCGCCCACGTCCGGCTCGCCTACTCCGGCACCCGCCTGATGATCACGGTCACGAACGACGGGCCCAGGGCAGCCCCCGGGGGAACCGGGGCCGGGCATCCCCAGGGCTTCGGCGTCATGGGCATGCGCGAGCGCGCCCACTCCATCGGCGGCGAACTCAACGCCGGCCCCCGCCCCGAGGGCGGCTTCGAGGTCGCCACCACGCTCCCGCTCCAGCCGCACGCGACCGAGGCGGACGCCGAGCCGTGAGGCCGGTCAGAGACCGAACTCCTGCGGGGACAGACCCAGGGTCGAGCACGCCTCGCGCAGCACCTGCTCCTCGGCCGGGGCGACGTAGCCGTCCGCGCCCGCGACGACGAAGCCGGTCTGGACGACCGCCCTGGCCTCCGTCGGCTTCTTCGCCGCCTTGGCGATCTCCTGGAGGGCCTCGGTCTTGCCCTGCTGGAAGTTGTACGACAGCTGGTCGACGTGCTTGTTGAAGCGCTGGCGCAGCTGCTCGGACGGGAAGTTCTGCAGGACGTCGTTGTTCAGGATCAGCGACTCCACGTGCTGGCGCTCGGCCGGGTCGACATGCCCGTCGGCGGCGGCGACCAGGGCGCACATGGCCATGCTGGCGTCACGGTAGGCACCGCTCTTCAGCTCCGTCTTGAGGGACGTGAGCTGGGACTTGAGCGCGCTCACCAGCTGCGCCTTCGAGCCCCCGGAGGATCCCGAACCCGGCCGGCCGTGCCCGCCCGCGCCGTGCCCGCCCGCGCCGGTCCTGCCCTGCGCCTGCTGCTGCAGACCCTTGGCCTGGTCCTTGATCCGATCCCACATCGCCATCCGTGCCACCTCGGCTTCAGCCCGTGTCGTTCCGGTCGCGGCGCGTGTTTCCACGCGTCCCCCTGGCAACTCCCCCCGACCGCGCGAAGTTCCCGGCCGGGCTCGGGCCGCTGATCCGCGAGGAACCCGTGGGCCCCGGCACAGGGGGTACCGTAAAAGCGTCTTGAATGGCGCAACTCCGCAGAAACCCGGAGTGTGATGCCATGCCTCACCGTCGTACCGCCCAGCCCGGTGGCACCGGAGATCTGCTCCAGACGCTCGGCGATCTGACAGGCCGGATACTGGACCGGATCAAGTTCCAGCAGGCCCGCGTCGAACTCGCCGCCGCGCTGCAGCGCCAGGTCCTCGCGGGCGAGCTGCCGGTCCTGCCCTGCCTGCACGCGGCGGGACGGTACGCCCCCGCGCGGGCCGGGCTGGACATCGGGGGCGACTGGTACGACGGGTTCCACATGCCCGACGGCTCGGTCGGGTTCGCGATCGGGGACGTGCAGGGGCACGACGTCGAGGCGGCCGCGCTCATGGGGCAGGTGCGCACCTGTCTGCGGGCCGTCGCGACCGCCACCACGGACCCGGCGGAGGTGCTCCGCCGCACCAACGACCTGCTGGTCTCCATGGACTCCGGCCTCTTCGTCACCTGCTCGTTCCTGCGCTTCGACCCGGTGACGAACGAGCTCGCCGACGCCCGCGCCGGGCATGTCCCGGCCGTCTGGGCGACGGACGACGGCCGCTGCGACATCGTGATGAACGAAGGCGGACTGCCGTTGGGCATCCAGGCCGGCGAGAACTATCCGTCGACCCGTCGGTCGCTGACCGACGTGGGTGTGTTCGTGCTGGTCACCGACGGGTTGGTGGAGGGCCCCAGCTACCCGATCGAGGAAGGGCTGGAGCGGGTGGCCGCGCTGGCGGGCGGCAGCGCCTGCCGCAGTGATCCGGACGAGCTGGCCCGGCGGATCATCCGGGTGGCGGACGCCACCGGCCACAGCGACGACGCGGCCGTCCTCGTCCTTCGCTACGGAGGGCTCCAGCAGCAGAGGCAGGACGAGGGGTGAACGGGCATGCGCGGCTTCGATGACGTGGCCGGCGTCGGATACGACGCGCAGGGCGCCCGTGCGGACCACCCCGCCCGGCACCGACCGCGGGGCAGGCGGAGATGACCGACGCGGCACACGGTGCGCTGCGCCGGCAGTACGCCGTCGAAGGCCTGCGGGTGGCAGCCGTCGTGGCCGCCTACTACGTCAGCGGCAAGATCGGTCTGCAGCAGGAACTGGTACGCGGGCAGGTCACGCCGTTCTGGCCGCCCACCGGCATCGCCCTCGTCGTCCTGCTGCTGTGGGGCCTGCGGATGTGGCCGGCCGTCGCGCTCGGCGCGTTCCTGGTGAACGTGACGCTGGGTCCGTCGATCCTCCCCGTGCTCGCCATCACCGCCGGCAACACGCTCGCGCCGGTGTTCGCCTTCCTGCTGCTGCGGCGCGTGGGCTTCCGTATCACTCTGGACCGGCTCCAGGACGCCCTGGCGCTGGTCTTCCTCGGGGCCCTGATCGGGATGGTGGTCAGCGCGACGGTCGGCACGGGGGTGCTCGTGGCCGCCGACGCGCTGGCGGCCGATGACTTCTGGCCGACCTGGTCGGTGTGGTGGACCGGCGACGCGATGGGTGTCCTGGTCGTCGCGCCGCTCCTGCTGGCCGCGCGCGAGGCCCGGCGGCCACGGCGGGTGTCCGCGCTGCGCTGGGCCGAGGCGGTGGCGCTGCTCGGCGGCACGGCGGCGGTCTCGGTGCTGGCCACGCACAGCCGGGTCGACCTGCTCTTCCTCGTCGTCCCCTTCCTGATCTGGGCGGCCTTCCGCTTCCAGCTCGCCGGTGCCGCCCCCTGCGTGCTGATCGCCTCCATGATCACCATCCACGCGGGGGCGACGGGGGCGGGCCCCTTCGCCGGGCACGACCTCCTCGCCCAGATGGTCATCCTCCAGGCCTTCAACGGCACCGTGTCCCTGACCGCCCTGCTGCTCTCGGCGATCATCACCGAGCGCAACCGCACCCTCGGGGAGATCGAGCGGGTCTGCGAACGCCTCACCGAAGCCCTGTCCCAACTCGCGCCGGAGGAGACCCTCGACCGGTCGTCACCGTCCCGGGCGGGCGAACGCGACCACCGAAGGGAACGGCACCGGCCGTGAACGCCCGCGTCCGCGACGTCAGGAACGGAACCCGATGACCCCGAAGCCCGGCTGTTCCTCGGCGCGCCTCATCCAGCCGAGGCACTGCATGACGGCGTCCACGATCTCGGGCTCCAGCGGCGGCGCCTCGCCCGACTCGTCGACCGCCCGCTTGGTGGCCTCGAACTGTTCCAGCGCCCGTGCGATGTCCTCGGGCGTCCAGGTGCCGCAGCCCGGTGTGTGGGTGTACGGCAGCGGGGCGGGCAGAGCGCCGTAGCCGAAGTCCTCGACGGACACGGCGGTGATGCCGAGCGCCTTCAGGCCCTGGTCGACCTGTGACAGCCAGTCGCCCCGGTGCGGTGTGAAGCAGCTGTTGTCCAGGAACGTGCCGGTGAGCGAGCACAGCCGCTTGTACGCGTAGCCGTACTGGAAGGCGTGGTCCTCGCTCTCGCTGAAGGGCCCGCCGTGGACGACCGCGCGCAGCGCCTCGTACGCCGTGGGGGCGCCGCGCTCGATCTCGTGACCGAAGCAGTCGTCGTCGCGGGTCAGGTCGTCCCCGAAGTCGTCGCGTATGACCTGCAGCAACTGGTCGTTGCGGGATCCGACCAGGGCACGGGTGGCGGCGACGTCGAGCAGGTGGACGCTCAGCGAAGAACTCATGCCTCGAACCCAGGGGATGCCACTGACATCGCAGGGGCCGTCACGCGCGCAGGGCGCCGCCCATGGTGTGCGGATGCCGTGCCGGGGTCCGGGCCGCACCCGCACCCGCACCGGGCCACGCGGCAGCGCGCAGGTTCCGCCGGCTACGGCGGTACGGCCCGTAACATCGCCGCCGCGGCCGAAGGGGCCGGCCCACCGCCCGAGGCCCCACCCCCAAACGGCCCCACCCACCAGGGGATCGAGGAACCTTGCGCGTCTGCGTCGCCCTCTTCACCGCGGACCTGCGGCTGCACGACAACCCCGTGCTGCAGGCCGCCCTGCGGGACGCGGAACGCGTGGTCCCGCTGTTCGTCGTCGACAGCGGCATCCGTCGCACCGGCTTCGCCGTGCCCAACCGTGCGGCGTTCCTCGCCGACAGCCTGGCCGATCTCGACGCGGCCCTCAGGGAGCGGGGCGGGCGGCTGGTGGTGCGGGTCGGTGACGTGGTCGAGGAGACCTGCCGGGCGGCGGCCGAGACCGGCGCCGAGGCCGTGCACCTCGCGGGCGGGGTGAGCCGGTACGCGGTACGGCGCGAGGAACGGCTGCGGGCGGAGCTGGCCGGTGACCGGCGCGAACTGCGCGTCCACGACGCCTCGTTGACGGCCGTACCGCCGGGGGCGCTGACCCCGGCGGGCAGCGGCAAGGACCACTTCGCGGTCTTCACGCCGTACTTCCGCCGCTGGGAGAGCTTCTCCGTACGGCGCGTGCTGCCGGCCCCGGACGCCGTACGGCCGCCCGACGTGCGCTCGGCCGGCCTGCCCGGGGCGCAGGCCCTCGCGTCGGGCTCCCCCTCGCCGGGACTGCCCGACGGCGGGGAGTCCGAGGCCCGCCGCAGGCTGCGGGCCTGGCTGTCCGGCCCGCTGTCCGCCTACGACGAACGGCACGACGACCTCGCCGCCGACGCGACCTCCCGGCTCTCGCCGTACCTGCACTTCGGCTGCCTGTCCCCCGCCGAACTGCTGCACCGGGCCCGCGCCCAGGACAACCCCGGCGCGCACGCGTTCGTCCGCCAGCTCGCCTGGCGCGAGTTCCACCACCAGGTCCTGGCGGCCCGCCCGGACGCCGCCGACCACGACTACCGCCCCCGGCGCGACCGTTGGCGCCGCGCCCCGAAGCAGACCGAGGCCTGGCGGGACGGCCGTACGGGCTATCCGGTCGTCGACGCGGCCATGCGCCAGCTCCGCCACGAGGGCTGGATGCCGGGCCGGGCCCGTCTGCTCGCGGCGAGTTTCCTCGCCAAGACGCTGTACGTGGACTGGCGGGTGGGCGCCCGCCACTTCCTGGATCTGCTGGTCGACGGCGATGTCGCGAACAACCAGCTCAACTGGCAGTGGGCCGCCGGAACCGGCACGGACACGCGCCCGAACCGGCTCCTCAACCCCCTTGTCCAGGCACGCCGTTTCGACCCCGACGGGGAGTACGTACGCCGCTGGCTCCCGGAACTGCGCCACCTCGACGCCAGGGCGGTCCACCGTCTCCCGCGGCTCGACGACGCCGACCGCGCGGGTCTGGACTACCCCGCCCCGATCGTGGACCTGGAGGCGGCGGCCGCCCGGTTCAGGGCGGGGCGGGGCGTCGACTGACGGGACGGGCGGCTCAGCCGTAGAGCGCGACCCTCGGGGCCACCGTGCCCTTGGCCTCCGGGTTGACGACGGTCAGCCGGTAGACCTGGGTGAGGGTCTCGCCCGCGGGCAGCGTGCGCCGGGCGGTCGTGAGGTCGGTGAACAGCGTGCCCGTCTGGGTGCCGACCTGCACGGGCTCCCAGCAGCCGCGCGCGGTGCGCCGCTCCAGCCTGACGTCCGCCGGGGTCAGGAACGGCCCCGCCTCCGGGGACGTCACGAGGAGCTGGGGAGCGACCGTGCGGGCGGCCGTCGAGTCGTTGCGGTAGGTGACCGTGAACTCGTGCGGCTCGCCGTCGGCCGGGAGGGCGCTCGTGGGCAGGTCCACGAAGTCCGTGGGGATCGCGGGCGCCTGCTCCTGCGCGGCCGTGGACGCCGCCATGGACGGCTGCGTGGCCGCCATGGCGGGGCTCGCCATGGCCAGGCCGGAGAGCGCCACGATGAGCGCCAGGGAAGCGAGCCTGAGACGACTGTTCTTCAACGACACGTTCGCTGTTCCTTCGAATTCGCTCGGGTGAACTGGTCTTCCCGGAAGGGCTGCCGGCCGCGGACGTTCCCAAGGGTACGCATCGCAGCCCAGGTGGCGGGAGCAGCCCGGCGGATCGGCCGAACGGCCGAGGCGGGTGACGTGTGCCGCCCGTGATGCTGAGGGGTGCGGTTGTGAATCCGACCGCAAAGCTCAAACTTTCAAACACCCTACGGGGGGCGGAGGTCAGAGGAAGGTGGCGAGGCCGTCGAGGAAGCGGTCCACGTCGTGGGCGGTGTTGTAGGGGGCAAGGCCCGCGCGCAGGGCGGGGTCCTCCAGTTTCAGCGCGGCGAAGGGCTCGTACGCGTAGAACGACCCGGCCGGTGCCACCACGCCGCGTGCGGCCAGGTGGGCCTGGGCCTCGCGGGCGTCGCGGCCGTCCAGGGTCATCAGCAGGGTCGGGGTGCGGTCGGCCGCCTTCGAGTGCGGGGTGACGGCGTCGCCGAGAGCGCGCAGCCCGTCTTCCAGCCTCGTGCGCAGCACCCGCTCGTGCTCGTGCAGGGAGTCCAGCGCATACGCCAGCCGCTCCCTGCGCGTGCCCGCCGCACCCGGGTCCAGCGCGGCGAGGAAGTCGACGGCCGCGGTGGCGCCCGCCAGGGTCTCGTACGGCAGCGTGCCGAACTCGAAGCGTTCCGGGACGGTGTCGGGGGAGGGCAGGAGCTTGTCCGGACGCAGGGTTTCGAGGAGCCCGGGCGCCGCCGCGAGCACCGCGCAGTGCGGTCCGAGGAACTTGTACGGCGAGCAGACGAACAGGTCCGCCCCGAGCGCGGGTACGTCCACGAGGTGGTGCGCGGCGTAGTGCACGCCGTCCACGTACACCAGGGCGCCGACCTCGTGGGCCAGGTCGGCGATGCGGCGGACGGGGGGCTTGGTGCCGAGCACGTTCGAAGCCGCCGTGACAGCGACCAGCCGCGTACGGGGGGACAGCGCCCGCTCGAACGAGGCGAGGTCGAGCTCCGTCGTCTCCGGGTCGATCTCGATCCAGCGGACCGTCACTCGGGCCCGCTCGGCCGCCTGCAGCCAGGGGCGGACGTTGGCGTCGTGGTCGAGACGGCTGACGACGATCTCGTCCCCGGCCCGCCAGTCCTTGGCCAGGTGGCGCGAGAAGTCGTAGGTCAGCTGGGTGGCGCTGCGGCCGTGCACGACACCGTTCGCGGGCACGTGGAGCAGATCGGCGTAGGCGGCGCGGAAGTCCGCGACGGCGCGCTCGGCGTTGAGTTCGGACGGGCTGACGGTGCCCCGGTTGGACAGCGGGCCGGTCAGCGTCGCCGCGATGGCGTCGGCGACGGGGCGGGGGGTCTGCGTGCCGCCCGGTCCGTCGAAGAAGGCGAGGCCGGAGTCGAGGGAGGGGAAGTGGGCGCGCAGGGCGGTGAGGTCGATGGCCATGGGGTCACTCTCGCCTCGGCCTCGCCGACACGTAAAGCGGTCGATCACGCCGTGGACACGGACGGCCTGCCATTCCAGGTCCTGCCGTGGTCGTACGACACCCTTGACGCGGTGGTGCCGGGCGCGCGCTCGGTCCTAGGCGCCGGGTGCCCGGAAGGCGACCTGCCTGCGGATGGCCTCGTCGACCTCGGCGAGGGTGAGGAGGGGGGTGGCCCGGGTGCGCAGGGCGCCGCTGGCCTTGACCCTGAGGCTGATGGCGGCCATCGACACCGGGTCGGGGAAGTCGATGATGCACACGAGGTCGTCCTCGCCGAAGACGAAGTACATGGCCTCGACCGAGCCGCCGAGGTCGGCGACGACCTGGTCGACGGAGGCCCGGCGCCCACTCGCGCCCTCCGCCAGCAGCCCCTTGGTGCCCTCGGGCGTGTAGCTCGCCTGAACGAGGAACTTCGGCATCGGGACGCTCCCTGCCCGTCGCTGGTCCGGTACGCGAGATGGCCTTCCCGCCGCGACGCCGGCCGCCCCGCGTCGCATGCCCGGATTCACTCGGATGCCGGTCCGATGACGTCGGCCCGGACGCGGTCGGCCTTCCTACTGGCCCACCCTGCCGTCCACGCACTCGCGCAGCAGGTCGGCGTGGCCGCAGTGGCGGGCGTACTCCTCGATGCGGTGCACCAGCAGCTCACGGACCGCGAAGCCGTCCTTCCCCAGCCGCTCGGACAGGTCCGGGTGCTCGGCCAGCGCGGCGTCGGTCGCCGCCTGCTCGCGTTCCAGATCGGCGTACGCGGCGTCGACCACGGCCTGTTCGGCGACGGCTCCGTCGAAGTCGCCGTCGGGCCCGCCGTACAGCTGAGGCAGCGGCTCGCCGTCGGTGATCCAGTTCTGCCAGTCCCGCTCGACCTCGGCGAGGTGCCGGATCAGGCCGAGCAGGGACATCGTCGACGGCGGAACCGACCGACGGGCCAGTTGCTCCGGGTCCAGGCCCTCGCACTTCATCCGCAGTGTCAGGCGGTAGCCCGTCAGGAAGTCCTGCAGAGTGGCGAGTTCGCCGTCCGGACTGACTCCGTCGCTGTTGCGGGGGTCGCTGTCCGGGTCGACCCACATGTCGGGGTAGACGGTCGCCTGGCTCCAGCGTGCGGGTTCGTCGGTCATGCGTTCCATGTTCGTCTGCGAGGGCCCGGCCCCGCCAGTGAGTTTGGGGCCGCTACGGAGCGGTGAAGGGACGGGTGAAGTCGATCTCCTTCGCCGTGACGATCCGGGCCCCCATGTTGCGCCGCATCATCTCCAGGGCGGCGGACGCCAGATGGGGGTGGATGGAGGCGACGGCGTCCTCGGGCACGGTGACCTCCAGGTGGCGGATGTGCGCGTCCAGGGCGGAGTAGAGGACGCACTGCTCGGTGACCTGGCCGGTCAGCACCACGTGTCCTACCTCCAGTCGCCACAGGAGGTAGGACAGCGGGGTCTCGTAGAAGACGGAGTGGCGGGCCTTCACCACGAAGAGCGACTTGTCGTCGGGCCGTATCGGCTCGATGAGGTCGGCGTGCGGGCGGGACAGCGCGGTGTCCACGAGTTCTCCGTGGTGCGAGCGCCACAGTCCGAAGTTGTCGTTCGCGTAGATCACCGGCACGTCCGCCTCGCGGGCTCGTCCGATCAGCTCCGCAAGCACCGGTACGACCCGCCCGGCGGACGGTACGAGCAGGTCGGCGTCCTCGTGGTCGTATGTGTTGATCATGTCGATCACGACGAGAGCCGCCGCCTTCGGCTCTCCGGGTCCGTTCCGCCGGTCCACGTCCCTCGCCGTCCGTCCCTCGCCGTCCGTCCGGTGCCGTCAGGCACGCAGTTGCGGAAGGATCTTCGTGCGGTAGAAGTCGAAGAAGCCCTGCTGGTCCTTGCCGATCTGGCTGACGTACACCGTGTCGAACCCCGCGTCGACGAACGCGGTCAGGGCCTCGAGATGCGCGTCCGGATCGTCCCCGCACGGTACGGACGACGCCACCTGGTCCTCCGTGACCAGCTCGGAGGCCTGCTCGAAGTGGCTCGGGGTGGGCAGGATCTGGGCCAGTTCCCCGGGGAGCTGCTCGTTCGCCCACAGGCGGTGCGCGGTGCGCCGTGCCTCCCGCTGGTCCGTGCCCCAGCACACCTTGGGTCCTCCGTACACCGGCTTGGTGGTGCCGCCCGCGCGGCGGAAGCGCTCGACCAGGGCGGTGTCGGGCATCGTCGTGATCAGCCCGTCGCCGATCCGCGCCGCGACCTCGGCGGCCTGCGGGCCGAAGGCGGAGACGTCGATGGGTATCGGCTCGTCGGGCAGGGTGTAGAGGCGGGCGTTCTCGACGGTGTAGTGCTTGCCGTAGTGGCTCGTCCGCTCGCCGGTGAACAGCTTGCGGATGACCTGGAGGGCCTCCTCCAGCATTTCCAGGCGTACGGACGCCTCGGGCCAGTGGGTGCCCAGGATGTGCTCGTTGAGCGCCTCGCCGGTACCGACACCGAGCCGGAACCGGCCGCCCAGAGCGGCGGCGCTGGTGGCGGCGGCCTGGGCGATCACCGCGGGATGCGTGCGCAGGACGGGGCAGGTCACGGCCGTCTCCACGGGCAGCGAGACGGCCTGGGACAGCGCGCCGATCACCGTCCACACGAACGGACTCTGACCCTGGGCGTCGTTCCACGGGTGGTAGTGGTCCGAGATCCAGAGAGAGTCGAAGCCGGCCTGCTCGGCCATGCGGGCCTGCTCGACGAGTGCTGCCGGGCCGTGTTCCTCGGACGACAGGAAGTATCCGAAGTCGGGCATCGCGTTCTCCCAGGTGCGGCGTGTGGTGGAGGCGTGTCGTGACGCGTGAGGCGACGGTTCCGGGACGCGCCGCCGAGTACCCATGGGCCGGGTCGGCCTAACAGGGGGCGTGCTGCGGCCGTGATCCAGGCCGGATCGCCCCGGCGGCCGTGTGCTGGGTGCGTGTAGCCCGGGGTGCAACGGCCCCTGTGCCGTCGGCGGCGGAGGGCGGCGGCGAAGGCGGATGGACCTGGCGGTCCGCCCCGGGCGGCCACCCCGGCCGGCAGGGGCGCCGGTCGGGCCTGTGCGCTCTGCGGTGCGGGCGTTGCCGTCCTCGGCGTGTGGGGCGGGGGTGTTTCCGGCCGGGTTCTTCGGGGTGGCTGCCCGGGGTCGGCCTGACAGGGGGCGTGATCCGGCCGTGAAAGACGCCTGATCGCCCGGCGGCCGCGCGCTGGGCGGGTGTAGCCCGGGGTGCAACGGTCCCTGTGCCGTCGGCGGCGGAGGGCGGCGGGCGGAGAGCGGCGGCGAGGGCGGGTGGACTTGGCGGTTGGCCCCGGGCGGCCACCCCGGCCGGCAGGGGCGCCGGTCGGGCCTGTGCGCTCTGCGGTGCGGGCGGTTGCCGTCCTCGGCGTGTGCGGCGGCGGCGAATCCCGCCGGGGCCTGCGGGGCAGTGGATCTGCCCGAGCCTCGCAGGGCGGTGAATCAGCCCAGGCCCGGCGGGCGGCCCCCCAGGCCCGGCGGGCGGCCCCCCCAGGCCCAGCGGGCGGCAGCCCCCTCAGGCCCGGCGGGCGGCAATCCCCCAGGCCCCGCAGGGCAGCGGGGCGGCGCTGGGTTCAGGGTTCCGCGACGACCCGTACGGTGGTCAGGTGCCGGTCTGCGGCGTCCGGCAGGAACATGCCGGCCTCGACCCCTGTGACCAGGTACTTCAGTACCGGCTCGGTCAGGCGTTCGCCGGGCAGGATCACGGGGATGCCGGGTGGGTACGGGGTGATCATCTCGGCGGCGATCCGGCCGACGGCCTCGTTCGCGGGGACCTTCGCGTGCCGCGCGAAATAGGCGTCCCGGGGGAGGAGCGCCTGGTCCGTCCGCAGGTCGGCGGGGGAGGGGACGGCGACTTCGGGGGCGTCGCGCAGGTCGGCGTGGTCGGTGACGTGGGCGGACAGGTCGCGCAGGGCCGTCAGCAGCCGCGCCGTGGTCCGCTCGTCGTCGGCGTGGGTGAGCTGGGTGCTGATGCGCCGGTGGTCGAAGAGGTGGGCATCGAGGTGATGGTGGGCCCGCAGCCAGTCGGCCGCACGGTAGCCGCTGGTGCCGAGGCCGCCGATGTCGATGACGACCGGGAGCGGGTCGAAGTCGGCGGCGAGGCCGGGCCCGCAGAAGTCCTCGGCGTCGTTGACGTGGCAGCCGTCGATCGCCTCGATGGCCGTACGGGTGCGGGTGGCCAACTCCAGGGCCCCGCCGATGAGTTCGCGCCCATGCTGGACCATCTGGCGGCGCCAGGCGTCGATGCCGGCGTAGATCAGGACGTTCGGGCTGGTCGTGCCGAGGAGGTCGGCGCGCGAGGCGAGCTCGGCGGGGTCGATGAGGTCGCCCTGCAGGTGGAACACCGAGCCCTGCTCCAGGCCGCTGCCCATCTTGTGGATGCTGGTGACGCAGATGTCGGCGCCCGCGTCCATCGCCCACGTCGGCAGCTCTTCGTGGAAGGGCAGGTGCGCTCCCCACGCCTCGTCCACGATGAGCGGCTTGCCGAGCCGGTGGCAGACCTCGGCGAGGCCCCCGAGGTCGGCCGCGGCTCCGTACGGTGTGGGGCTGGTGACCAGGGCCCCGTCGGCGTCTGGATGCTCCGCGAACGCCTTGGCGTAGGCGGCCGGGGAGGGGGGATGGGCGAGGTGCCGGGAGGCGTCCCACCGGGGCTCCACCCACACCGGGTCGACACCGGACAGGATGAGTCCGGCGACGACCGACTTGTGCGCGTCGCGCCCGACGAGGAGCCGGTGGCCGGGGGAGGTCACCGCCAGCATCGCGGCCTTCACGGAGAGGGAGCTGCCGCACGTCGAGAAGAACGTGTGGTCCGCGTGCACCGCGTCGGCCATGAGGGACTCGGCCCTCGTCAGTACCCGGCCCCCGGAGAGCCGGTCGTCCAGGCCCCCGTTGGCCAGGACGTCGCCGAAGAAGACGGCGTCGCCCAGGACTTCGCGGGCGCGTGGATCCGCGCCGCGTGCCCGTTTGTGGCCCGGGGGCGTGAACCCCAGCTCGTCCACGTTCCGATACCGGGCGAGCGCCTCGAGAATCGGGGCCTCAGTGTGGTTCGCACCCATGCGGGGCGGGTTCCCCGGGGCCCGGCGGGCATGCGGGCCCGGTTTTCGCGGCGTGCGGGTGTGGGTGCGGGGGGCGTGGGGGAGCCCGGCGGTTCCGCGAGGCCTCCGCGCGCCGTTTCAAGGCGCCCTCTCCGCGCGCCGTTTCAAGGCGCCCTCTCCGGGCGTCGTCTCAGGGCGTCGGCGAAGACGCGGCCACACGCAGTGGCCGCGCCCCGACCACCCCTCCGTCCAGTCCCCGTTTTCCGTCCAGGCCCCGCTTCAGGTCGACGTGCCGTTCCAGGTCGACGGGCCGCTCCAGGTCGGCCCACCAGTCGGCGCCGTCCTCCAGATAGCGCAGGAGGATGCCCTCGCGCAGGGCCCAGGGGCAGATCGTCAGGGACTTCACGCCGCTGAGTTTCATCGCGGAGTGTCCGACGATCGCTCCCGCCAGGCTCTGCCGGGCCCGAGGGGCGGAGATGCCGGGCAGGGCGGCCCGCTCGGCGACGGACAGCGGGACCAGGCGGTCGACCGCCTGGCGCAGGTCGCGTCGGCGCAGGACCCGTTCGGCGAACGGGCCGTGACGCCCCGGAGCCGCGCCGCACAGCCGTGCCAGTTGCTGGAACGTCCGTGAGGTGGCGACGGCGGTGTGCGGGTGCTCCCAGCGGATGCGGGCGGAGACGTCCCGCAGTTGGTGGCGCGCCTTGCGGCGCAGGGCGGCCATGTCGGACGGCGCGGGAGGGTCCGTCGTGGCGAAGAACTCGTTGGTGAGACGGTTGGCGCCGAGCGGCAGGGAGGCCGCGAACTCGGGCGTCCTGCCGCGGCCGAAGGCCACTTCGAGGGAGCCGCCGCCGATGTCGAACAGGGCCAGCGGGCCCGAGCGCCAGCCCATCCAGCGCCGGGCACCCAGGAACGTCAGCCGGGCCTCCGCCTCACCCGGCAGTACGCGCAGACGCAGGCCGGTCCGGCTGTGTACGGCCGCCAGGACGTCCGCCCGGTCGGGTGCGTCGCGCACCACGGCGGTCGCGAAGGCCAGCGGTTCCGGCGCGCCCCACTGCCGCGCCATCTCGATCGCCGCGCTCAGCGCCTTCACCAGGTGTTCCGTCGCCTCTTCCCCAACGCGCCCGTCACTGCCGACCTGTTCGGACAGGCGCAGTTTCCACTTCGCGGTGTGCACCGGAAGGGGCACTCCGTCCCCCGCGTCGCACACGGCCAGTCGGACCGTGTTGGAGCCCGTGTCCAGCACACTTATTCTCACGGGCACGGAGTACCCCTTACGGGACATGTGAAGCGTCGGAGAGCGAGGCGCACAGGCGCATCGACCGCCCGGCCTGCCTCCCCCGCCGAATCCGTCCACAGCTGTGGACAACCCGCGCTCCCCTCGCGCGCCCCCCGCGTCACCCGACGTCACCCTCCCCCGGCGCCCTTCGACCCGTCCTTTGACCCGCCCTTCGCCCCGCCCTGCGTGGCAGCCCCCCAGATCCCCGCCGCCACCCCCTGCGCGAACTCGACCGGCGGCGGCACGTTCGGCAGTTGCGCGGGTGCCGTCGTGCCCTTCTTGCCGCCCGCCCGGTCGGCGAACAGGGCGACCGTCAGGGCGAGTCGGGCGTCGTAGCCGGTGGTCCACACGGTCCGCCGGGTGATCCCGCCACCCGCCCCGCCGGTGGTGAAGAGCCCCGCCTCCGCCGGGCCGACGGCGACGGGCGTCGGTACGGCACCCGTGCGCGCGCCCGCCATCAGCGCCTCCTTCTCGCCCAGTACCCGCCGCACGTCGGGGCTTGCCCGGTAGACGGTGCGGCCCTCCCGCGTGATGCGCGCGACGGTGTACGGGGCGGCGTACCTGCCGTCCGCGGCCAAAGTGGCGTACGCCGACGCCAGGTTCAGCGGGGTCGGCGCCGATGTCCTCAGCAGCGCGCGCAGCGGTTCGTCCGCTTCGCGCACCGCGCCGAACGGCTCCAGCGCTGTCCCCGCCTCCACCGCCCCGCTCACCGCGTCGTTGAACGGCTGACGGGCGTAGTCCGACCCCCCGTACAGCAGCCGCACCGCCCCGTCGCCGGGCACCATCCCGACGACGGCGGTGTGCACCCGGACACCGCCCTTTCCCCCGGGGTGCTCCTGGACACGTTGCGCGGTGCTGTCCTGGAGCGCCAGGTCGAAGGTGGTCGTCACGCTGTAGCCGCCGCTCGCCAGTTGGTCCTCGGTGATGCCGAGCCGGTCGGCGGCCTCCTTCGCGGCCACGTCGATCAGGTACTGCCGCTGCCCCTCGGTCTCGCCGGGCGGATAGAACCGGAACGCCGGGAAGCGTGCCGCGGCCCGCTCCCGTGCCGTGATGCTCCCGCTGGCCGCCATCGCGTCCAGCACCCACTCCCAGCGGTTCTCCAGCTTCGCGGTCACCTTCGGATCGGAGCCCGCCTTCTCGTAGTACGAGGGGATGTTGACGATGGACGCGAGCGCGGCGCCCTGCGCGACCGTCAGGTTCCTCGCGTCCACGCCGAAGTAGTTGCGCGCGGCCGACTGGATCCCGGCGGCACCCCGGCCGAAGTACACGGTGTTGAGATAGCCCTCCAGGATCTCGTCCTTACCGCGGGTGCGGTCCAGCTTGATTGCGACGATCGCCTCGCGCGCCTTGCGGGACAGTGACCGTTCCGGGCTGAGCAGCGCGTTCTTCACGTACTGCTGGGTGATGGTGGAGCCGCCCTGCGGTTCGCCGCCCGTCAGCGTCGCGAGCGCGGCCCGTGCGATGGCCTTCGGTGAGATCCCGCTGTCCGTACGGAAGGAGCGGTTCTCGGCGGCGATCACCGCTTCCTGCACATGCCGGGGGACCGCGGACAGCGGGACGTCCTGCCGGTCGACCGGTCCGCGCCGGCCCAGATAGGCGCCGTCCGTGTCGAGGAAGACGGTGCTCTGGGTGACGGTCTCGGGGTGCGGCTTCGGAATGGGCGTCAGGTGGTACGCCGTGACGGCCGCCGCGCACAGTGTGGCGAGCAGCGTGAGGAAGGCGTAGAGCAGCAGGCGCAGTCGCCGGCCCCGGGTGCGCCGGAACCGGATGCGCAGCGGGACTCGCTCGCGGCGCCGGGTCCGCTTCTCGACGCGCCGCGCCGTGCGCGCCGGGAGCGGGCCGTCCGGCCTGTCAGGCCCGTTCGCCTCGCCGGTCCCGTCGGTCTTGCTCGTCTTGCCTGTTTCATTCATCTCGTTCATATCCGCCACCACTCGCCGGTCGACCGTGCGGCGACCTTGCCCGCGGCGTCGTACACCGTGACGATCCGTTCGTCGGCGGCGGTGGAGAGGAACGCCTTGATGTCCTTCTCGGGCACGAGCGCGCTCGCGTACCAGAGGCCCCAGCCCGGACTGCCCGCCAGGACCAGGACTTTCGCGGTCGTCCTGCCGTCGCCGGTGTTCACCTCGACGCGGCCCGGTTCGCCGTCCAGGCCATGGAAGAGGCCGGACAGGAAGAGCCCGCCGTCGACGTTGTCCACCCGCAGGGAGACGCCCGGTTCGTCGCGGGCGGGCTCGCTGTCCTCCAGCCCCTTGAGGCGGACGGGCACCGCCCAGTGCCCGCGATCGGCCGTCAGCCACACCCGCACCCCCGGCCCGGCGGTCACCCGCTCGCCCGGCCCCACGACCCGGACCGGGCTCGCCGCCGGACCGGTGCCGTTCCCCGCCCGAGCACCGGAAGTCCCGCCCTGCGTAAGGCCCATGCGGTCGACGGCGAGCAGCGCGGCCGGCACGAGCAGCGCCGCGCACGCGGCCGAGGCCAGGGCGAGACGGCGCCGCCGCCGGACACGCCCTTCTGCCTGGAGGCCGGCCGGCGGCAGCTCGGACGAGGCGACGTCCTCCACGGCACGGGCGTACGTCTCGCGCAGCCGTCCGGGATCGGCGCCGGCCGCCCTGAGACCCTGTCTGACCAGGGCCCGCACCGCGCCCACCGAGCAGCCCAGCAACTGGGCGATCTCCGCGTCCGACAGCCCCTCCCAGAACCGCAGCACCAGAACGGCCCGGCGTCGCGCGGCCCGTCGGCCACGCAGCGGACGCAGATGGCCCCGCACCAGACAGCGCCGTACATGGAAGTCCACGTCGTTGCGCGGCACGCGGCGCCACCGCGCGCACATCCGCACCAGCGTTCTCCGCGCCAACTCCTGTGCCGCACCGGCGTCGTCGGTGAGCAGCCGCGCGGTCGTCACCAGTGCGGACCAGTGCGTCCGGGCGTACGCGGCGAAGTCGTGGTCGGCGGGGAGTACGTGGGGGGTCGGGGGCACGTGGGCGGTCCTTCGGCTCGGGAACTCGGGATCAACTGCGATTTCGCCGCAGGCGGGTTGAGCAGCCGGGAAGCCAACGCCGTTGAGGAAAGGGGAGCCTGGAACCCCTGTGCGCCGTCTTCCCGGACGGGACCTGTACGCACGGCGGAGGGGGCCGGGTTGCACGGCAAGGGCACGGATTCCGGTGGGGGCATGACCGAGGAAGAGTTCGACGCGTTCTACGCGACCGCGTTCCCCCGGCTGACCGGCCAGCTCTACGCCTTCACCGGAGACCACGGCGAGGCCCAGGACGTCGTGCAGGAGGCGTTCGTACGGGCCTGGGACCGGCGCAGGCAGTTCCTGGCGGACAGCGCCCCCGAGGCGTGGATCCGGACGGTGGCCATGCGGCTGGCGGTGAGCCGCTGGCGGCGGGCGAAACGCTGGCTGGAACTGGTACGGCGCACTCCGCCGCCCGTGTCCACGCCGGGGCCGGATCCCGAGCACACCGCGCTCGTGGTCGCCCTGCGCGAACTGCCCGAGGCGCAGCGGATGGCGATCGTCCTGCACCATCTGTGTGACCTGAGCGTGGAGCAGGTAGCCTCCGAGACCGGTGCGCCCGTGGGGACGGTCAAGGCGAGGCTGTCCCGGGGGAGGGCGGCTCTGGCGAAGAGTCTCGCGGTGGACGAGGCCGACGGGCCGGTACGGGAGGAGAGCGGCCGTGTCCGATGAACTCTCGTCCGCACTGCGCGAGTTGGCCGCGAGCCAGGGCACTGCCCCGGACGTCGGCGGCGCCGGGATACGCGCCAGGGCGATGCGCCGCAGGCGCCGGCGCCGTGCCGCCGTCACCCTCGGCGCGGGAACCGCGGCCCTCGCACTGCTGGGCCTCGCCCTGACGTCGGCCCTCGACGGGCCCTCGAACCACCCGGTCCGGCCACAGGTCCCGGCCGCGGAGGGGTCGGTGAGCGGCCCGGCCCAGTCCGTCCCGCCGTCCCCGAGCACCCCCCTGCCGGTCTCGGGCACGCTCAGCCTGCCCGACATCACCCTCACGGTCGGCCGCCGGCCGCTGTCGATCCTCTCGGCGTACGACGGCTCGATCGGGTTCACCGGCCCGCTGACGGTGGCCGCGAAGCACACCGAGAGGGACCTGGCGGTCGACGTACCGGCCAAGGGCCCCGTCAGCGTGAGCGTCCCCTACGTGGTCGAACTGCGCGACACCCAGGGCCGGACCCTCTACGTCGGCACCTTCACCAAGCCGTTGGCCCTGGGCGACCCCTACCCCACCAGCGACTGGATCGGCCTCGACGCCGAGGACGCCAAGTGGTTCTACGCCCGGATCCGCGTCGGCGACAGCATCGCGGTGACGACCCTCACGACGCCGAGTGCCACGCCCTCCGACCGTGCGCGCCCCGCGAGCTAGGATCCGGACCATGGCCCTGACCATGAACGACGTGGACCGGTTCGAGGCATCGAGGCCCCGCCTGGCGGCCATCGCCTACCGCCTGCTCGGCTCGGCGAGCGAGGCCGAGGACGCCGTGCAGGAGACGTTCCTGCGCTGGCAGGCCGCCGATGTCGACCGTGTCGAGGTCCCCGAGGCCTGGCTGACGAAGGTGCTCACCAACCAGTGCCTCAACCAGCTCACCTCGGCCCGCGCCCGGCGCGAGACCTACGTGGGCCAGTGGCTGCCCGAGCCGCTGCTCGCCGGGGACCCGATGCTCGGCCCGGCCGACACCGCCGAGCAGCGCGAATCGGTGTCGTACGCGGTCCTCGCCGTACTGGAGCGCCTCTCGCCGGGCGAGCGGGCGGTGTACGTGCTGCGGGAGGCCTTCGCCTATCCGCACCGGGAGATCGCCGAGATCCTCGACCTCACCGAGGCCGCCTGCCAGCAGATCTACCACCGCGCCAAGAAGCACGTCGCGGCCGGCAAGGCCCGCACCGAGGTCGACGAGGACGCCGCCCGGCGGATCGTCGAGGAGTTCCTCGCGGCCGCGACCAGCGGTCGTACCGAGCCTCTCGTGCGGCTGCTCACGCAGGACGCCGTCTCGATCGGTGACGGGGGTGGGAAGGTCCCGGCGCGCGCCAAGGCGTTCGAGGGCGCCCTGGCGGTGGCGAAGTTCCTGCGGGGCCTGTTCAAGCCCAGCGAGGCCAAGCGTGCGCTGGTCGGCGGCTCGCCCGAGGTGTACGCCACGACCGCCAACGGCGGCCCGGCCCTCGTGGCGGTCCTCGACGGGCGGGTCGTCGGCGTCATGTGCCTGGAGGTGACCGCCGACGGCATCGCCGGGTTCCGCAACCAGGTCAACCCCGACAAGCTCGAACGCGCGACCGAGCGGTGGGCGGCCACGGACCACGGGGAGCCCCTGCTGCGCAGCGCGTTCTGAAGGCACGTCACACGGCCGACCGGGCCATGTGACGTGCTTCACATTCCATTCCTGTCAGGAAACGGCGGGCCGTCCGGTTCAAGTGGCGAATCCGCTCAAGATCCGCCCAGGATCCGCCAAGACAGGAGTACGGACATGCAGCACCGCATCGTCGTCCTCGGAGCCGGCTACACCGGGGTGACCGCCGCAGGCCGCCTCGCCAAGCGGCTGCATCGCGCGGACGTCACCCTCACCCTCGTCAACGCCGAGCCCGACTTCGTCGAGCGCGTACGGATGCACCAGCTCGCGGTCGGCCAGGAGCTCAAGGCCCGGCCGTTCAGCGAGATGTTCGCGGGCACGGGCGTCGACCTGAAGCTCGCGAAGGTCACCGGCGTGGACGTCGACCGCAGGACCGTCGCCGTCACCGACGCGAGCGGCACGCAGGAACTGCTGGACTACGACACCCTCGTGTACGCCCTCGGCAGCGGCTGGCAGGACCACGGCGTCCCCGGCGCCGCCGAGCACGCCCACGAGATCGCCTCCCGCCCCGGAGCGCTCCGGCTGCGCGAGAGCCTGGCCCGGCTGGACGTCGGACAGCCCGTCGTCGTGGTCGGCGGCGGCCTCACCGGCCTGGAGGCCGTGACCGAGATCGCCGAGGCCCGCCCGGACCTCGACGTCGCCCTCGCCGCCCGTGGCGCCCTCGGCGACTGGCTCTCGCCCAAGGGCAGCCGGCACCTGCGCAAGGTCCTGGACGGGCTCGGCATCACCGTGCACGAGCACGCCGCGGTCACCGCCGTCGCGGCCGACCAGGTCAGCACCGCCGAGGGTGGCACGATCCCGGCCGCGGTCACCGTCTGGACCACCGGTTTCGCCGTCCACCCGATCGCGCGGGCCACCACCCTGGACGTCACCGACACCGGCCAGATCGTGGTCGACGGGACCATGCGCTCGGTCTCGCACCCCGACGTGTACGCCATCGGCGACGCGGCCATGGCGATGGGCGCCGGCGACAAGCCCCTGCGGATGTCGTGCGCCTCGGGCGGCTTCACCGCGTGGCAGGCCGCCGAGGCCATCACGGCCCGCCTGACCGGCGGGAAGCTCCCGAACGTGCCGCTGCGCTACTTCAACCAGTGCATTTCGCTGGGCCGCAAGGAGGGCTTGATCCAGTACGTCACCGCCGACGACCGCGCCGTCCGGGCGGCCCTGACAGGACGCCTTGCCGCCGTCTACAAGGAGCTGGTCTGCAAGGGCGCCGCCTGGAGTGTCGCCAACCCGACGTTCGGCATCCCGGTCCGGCGCCGCCGCGTCGTACGGGATCCCGACCTGGCGGGCGCGGCGGTCAGGGCGTCGGCCTGACCGGGCAGGCCCTGGCGGAAGGTGCGGCGGTAGGTGTCCGGGGGCACGCCGAGGGTGCGGTTGATGGCGGCGCAGTGTCGTGGCGGTGCCCATGCCGGTGGCCGTCGCGATGGCGTCGATGCCGTCGTCGGTGCTCTCCAGCAACTCCTGGGCGCGGCGGATCCGTTGGGTCAGCAGCCACTGCAGCGGGGTGGTGCCGGTGGCCGCCCGGAAGTGGCGGCCCAGATGGCGCGAGCTCATCCCGGCCCGGCGGGCCAGGTCCTCCACGGTCAGCGGCCGGTCCAGGCGCTCGACGATCCAGGGGAGCAGCGCGGAGAGCGGGTGGTCGTCCCGGGCGGGTACGGGGGCGGCGACGAACTGGGCCTGGCCGCCCGCCCGGTGCGGCGGCACGACCAGTCGGCGGGCGACGGTGTTGGCGACCGCCGAGCCGTGGTCGAGGCGGACGAGGTGCAGACACAGGTCCATGGCGGCGGCCTTGCCCGCCGAGGTGAGCACGCCGCCGTTGTCCACGTAGAGCACGTCGGGGTCGACCGTCACCTTCGGGTAGCGCTGGGCGAGCACCTCCGTGTGCGCCCAGTGCGTGGTCGCGCGCTTCCCGTCCAGCAGGCCGGCGGCGGCCAGGACGAAGGCGCCCGTGCACAGGGAGGCCACCCGGGCGCCCGCCTCGTGGGCCGCGCGCACCGCGTCGACCAGGCCGGCCGGCGGATCGACGTCGACGTCCGCCCAGCCGGGGACGATCACGGTGTCGGCGTACCGGAGCCGGTCGAGCCCGCCGTCGGGCTCCAGCAGGAACCGGCCGACCCGCACGGCGTGCGGCCCGCACACGGCGACGTCGTACCAAGGGACCCGCACGTCGGCCGGGGCGGCCCCGAACACCTCGTGGGCCACGGACAGTTCGAAGTGGAGCATGCCGTCGGTGACGGCCAGCGCGACAGTGCCCATGTCCGGAATTGTACGAGCCCTGTCGTTCCGGACACTCACGGTGGACCGCCGCCCCCCGCCAGGCTGTTCCACAGCAGGTCGAGCAGGTCGAGCAGGTCGAGCAGGTCGAGCAGGTCGAGCAGGTCGAGCAGACCGGGCGGATCCTTCGAGCACGGGGAGAACTCATGGGAACGGCGCACATGGTGGCCGTCTTCGGCGCCTACGGGCACACGGGGCGCTTTGTGGTGGCACAGCTGCGGGACCGCGGGTTCGTCCCGGTCGCCTCCGGCCGGGACATCGACAAGCTGCGGGCGCTGGCCGCCTCCGCGCCCGGCCTCGACATCCGTCCGGCGTCCGTCGACGACCCGGCCTCGCTCGACCGCGCGCTGGCCGGTGCGGCGGCCGTGATCAACGCTGCCGGGCCGTTCGCCGTCACCGCCGCCCCCGTGATCGAGGCGGCACTGCGCGCCGGGATCCCGTACGTGGACGTGGCGGCCGAGATCGAGGCCAACCTCGACACCTTCACGCACTTCGCGGACCGCGCCCGCGGCGCGGGAGCGGTGATCGTCCCGGCGATGGCCTTCTACGGCGGCCTCGGCGACCTGCTGGCCACCGCGGCCATGGGCGACTGGACGACGGCCGACGAGGCGCACATCGCGTACGGGCTGGACGGCTGGCACCCCACCGCGGGGACCCGGACCGCGGGCGATGTCTCCCGGTCGCGGCGCGGCGGCCGACGCGTCCGCTACGCGGGCGGGCGCCTGGAGTACCGCGACGACGCCGCGCCGACCGAGAAGTGGGCCTTCCCCGACCCGATGGGCACCAGGACCGTCATCGGCGAGTTCACGATGGCCGACGTCGTCACGATCCCCAGCCACCTGTCCGTCCCGGAGGTGCGCACCTACATGACGACGGAGGCGGCAGGCGACCTGGCGGCCCCGGACACCCCGGCACCGGCCGCGATCGACGAGAGCGGCCGGTCCGCGCAGACCTTCCTCGTCGACGTCGTCGTACGCTCCGGCGGCACCGAACGGCGTGCCGTGGCGAGCGGGCAGGACATCTACGCCGTCACCGCGCCCCTCGCGGTGGAAGCGGTCCACCGCATCCTCACCGGGCGGACCAGAACGGTCGGCGTCGCCTCGGCCGGCGAGATCTTCGACGCACGCGACTTCCTCGGGGCGCTGTCCGACCGGATCTCCGTCGAACTGCCCCGGACATAGGCTGTCCCTGCTCAAGCAGTCATCAGCGCGAGGGGTCGTGAACGACGTGTCGAATGATCCGGGCGCCGCCCCCTCGGCCGGCCCCGCCGCGGACGCGGCCCGTGCGCCGATGCCGCCGTCCGTCCGGGCGGGTGCCATGACCCACGCGATCTTCCGGGTGGCCCGGCTGCACCGGATGCTCGCCGGCCAGCTCCTGCGCCGGGTGGGCCTGCACCCCGGGCAGGAGCTCGTCATGATGCAGCTGTGGGATCTCGGCCCGCAGCGTCAGACCGACCTCGTGCGTCTGCTCGGGTCGGACGCGGCCACCATGACCCGTACGGTCAAGCGGCTGGAGACCGCGGGCTTCGTCCGCCGGCGGCCCAGCGAGACCGACAAGCGGGCCACCATCATCGAGCCCACCGCGGCCAGCCTCGCGCTGCGCAAGGACGTCGAGCAGGTCTGGGCGGAACTCGAGGGCAGCGTCGCCGACGGTCTGGAGGCGGACGAACAGGACACGATGCTCCGCGTCCTGGACCGTATCGAGGAGCGGCTCAGCAGCGCGGTCGAGCGCCACGACCCGCTGTCGGCCTGAGCGGCGTCCATCCGCCCGCCCGCGGCCCTCGGCGATATTTCCCTCCTCGATTGTCACTGGCATGCCATCCGCTGCACTCCTCGGCCAGTGTCCACACACCGTCGTCGGTGTGAGGGGGGACGCGCGGCCGGCTCATCGACCGCCGAATGCACCCCGTCGGCGTCCAGCCGCAGCGTGATCTCGCCCGGCCGGACCGCGAACGCGTCGCCGCGCACGCTCGGCACCGCGTAACCGCCGGCCTGGTCGATCCGTGCGACCGGCCCTCCGGTGACCGCGCTCACGCTGCTCGGCATCGCGGCCCTGGTCCCGCGTGCCGATCACGCGTGAGTTGTCCACGGGTGCAGCTCAGCAACTTCGATTCGCTCTGCCTCGTACGCGGGCCACGGCCTGTCGAACTCGGCGCTGCGTCCACCGCGTACGGCGACACCGCACGTGCCTTGCCGGCGCCACCGTTTCCGGGCGGGCGCCGGGGTGCTCACCTTCCCTTGGCCGCGGAGGAGGACCGGCGGCGGCCCTGGGCGGGGCGGCCGCGGCCGGTGCGCCGAGCGGAGCCCGTGCGCTCGGGGCGGTTCTCGGTGACGGGCGGCGTGAGGACGACGGGCACTCCCGAGGGAGTCCGGGCACCGGTGATACGGGTCAGTTCCTCCCCGCCCGAGCGGACCCTGGTGGTCGTCGGGGCGATGCCGGCGTCGGCCATCAGCCGCGTCACGTCACGGCGTTGGTGGGGCAGGACCAGGGTGACGACGGTTCCGGACTCGCCGGCGCGGGCGGTACGGCCGCCACGGTGCAGGTAGTCCTTGTGGTCGCCGGGCGGGTCGACGTTGACGACGAGGTCGAGGTCGTCGACGTGGATGCCGCGGGCGGCGACGTTGGTGGCGACCAGGGCCGTGACGTGCCCGTCCTTGAACTGGGTCAGGGCCCGGGTGCGCTGGGACTGCGACTTGCCGCCGTGCAGAGCCGCGGCCCGCACACCCACGGCCAGGAGCTTCTTGACCAGCCGGTCCGTGGCGTGCTTGCTGTCCAGGAACATGATCACCCGACCCTCGCGGGCGGCGATCTCCGTCGTGGTGGCGTGCTTGTCGTCGTCCTCCACGTGCAGCACGTGGTGATCCATCGTCGTGACGGCGCCCGCGGACGGATCGACCGAGTGGACCACGGGATCGTGGAGGTAGTTGCGAACCAGCCGGTCGACATTACGGTCCAAAGTGGCCGAGAACAGCAGCCGCTGGCCATCGGGCCGCACCTGGTCGAGCAGGGCGGTCACCTGCGGTATGAAGCCCATGTCGGCCATCTGGTCGGCCTCGTCCAGGACGGTGATCGCGACGCGGTCCAGACGGCAGTCGCCCCGGTCGATGAGGTCCTTGAGCCGGCCCGGCGTCGCGACGACGACCTCGGCTCCGTTGCGCAGTGCGTTCGCCTGACGGCCGATCGACAGCCCGCCGACGACGGTGGCGAGCCGCAGGCGCAGCGCCCGGGCGTAGGGGGTGAGGGCGTCGGTGACCTGCTGCGCCAGTTCCCGCGTGGGGACGAGGACGAGGGCCAGCGGCTGCCGGGGCTCGGCCCGCTGACCTGACGTACGGGCCAGCAGCGCGAGGCCGAAGGCCAGTGTCTTGCCCGAACCGGTGCGGCCCCGGCCCAGGACGTCCCGGCCGGCCAGCGAGTTCGGCAGCGTCGCGGCCTGGATGGGGAACGGGACGGTCACGCCTTCGCCGCGCAGCGTGGTCAACAGCCGCTCGGGCATGTCGAGTTCGGTGAACGCCTCGACCGCCGGCAGTGCCGGGGTCAGCGTGACCGGCAGCGCGAACTCCCCACCGGACGACGCGGCGGGTCGGCCTCCGCGACCGCTCCGCCCGGCCTTGGCCGAACGGGAGGGAGCGCTCTGGCGGCCCGTCCCCTGCGAGCGGGCGCGATTGCTCCGGGCGGAGCTGCTGTTCGTACGGGCCGAGCGGTTCATGGGGGACCTTCCTCGATACGGCACCTGTGGCGCCTGTCGCACCAGTCGCACATGGCCGGGGCCCACACCCCAAGGTGCGGGCCCCGGCCATGCGTGCGCGTCAGCGTCAGGCGGGAACGATGTTCTCGGCCTGCGGGCCCTTCTGGCCCTGCGTGACGTCGAAGGTAACCTTCTGGCCCTCCTGAAGCTCACGGAAGCCCTGGGTGGCGATGTTCGAGTAGTGGGCGAACACGTCCGGGCCGCCACCCTCCTGCTCGATGAAGCCGAAGCCCTTTTCCGAGTTGAACCACTTCACGATGCCAGTTGCCATACTGAATCTCCCTAAGGCAGTGCCCGGAGTCCGCACCTTACGGACCCGGCGTCGCAGCAACGATTTGACCTGACGGGAAGATCTGCAAAGTCCCGGAAAGCCCCGGAAACAAAAAGAGTGCCCGTCGACGGAAGGTCGAAGAGCACTCAGAAGCCTCTGGTAACCAAAACTGCCACTTCATGTCAAGGTAGCACAGCCCGGCCGAGCACCGCGTCGGCTTTGCGGGGCGGGGAGCCCGTCAGCCGATCCGTTCGATCCACTCGCCGCCGCCCAGCGGGTAGTCGTAGCCCGGGCGGTTCACGTCGGCGCTGGTGCGGAACGGGGCGTCGTCGTTGTCGATGTGGATGGTGCCGCGCCGGCTGCCGCTGGACCAGTCCAGGGTGAGGTCCCAGCGAACGTCGTGCGCCTTCGTGCGGGCGGTGACGTAGAACACCTCCGGGTCGGACTCGCTGACCTTGTACGGGAAGTCGCGCTGGCCGTTCTTGACGGTGACCGTGGGACTGCCGTTGTCGAGGTCGATGTCGAACGATTTGGTGCCGACGCCTCCGCCGCAGCCGACGCCCATCGAGTAGTCGTTCCAGGCGAGCGGAGCGCCCTTGGTGAGGACGCGGACGTGCAGGTCGTTCAGTACGACGGTGTCCTTGCCGGTGCCCTGGACGGTGAGGGCGATCCGCTGTTCGCCCGAGGAGACCGCCCCGTACGCGGCGGCCCAGCGCGGGGCGTTCTCCTCGTTCGCCGGCGGGCCGACCTGCTCGGGTTCGCTGTTCACGAGGAAGTGCTGGCTGCACGGGTCGTCGTAGACGTAGGGACGGACACCGACGGCTAGCGGGACGGCGTCGGCGGCACTGCCGTCCGTGGGCCGGCTCCCGCCCTGCTCGCCGTCGCCTCT